>NZ_CP133763.1:32500-5703772 GCF_031345095.1 Peribacillus sp. R9-11
AAGGACGGGACTAACACCGATATGCTTCGGGGAGCTGTAAGTAAGCTTTGATCCGGAGATTTCCGAATGGGGAAACCCACTGTTCGTAATGGAACAGTATCTTTACCTGAATACATAGGGTACTGAAGGCAGACCCGGGGAACTGAAACATCTAAGTACCCGGAGGAAGAGAAAGCAAATGCGATTTCCTGAGTAGCGGCGAGCGAAACGGAATTAGCCCAAACCAAGAGGCTTGCCTCTTGGGGTTGTAGGACACTCAACATGGAGTTACAAAGGAACGGGGTAAATGAAGTGATCTGGAAAGGTCCGTCAAAGAAGGTAAAAACCCTGTAGTTGAAACTTCGTTCCCTCCTGAGTGGATCCTGAGTACGGCGGGACACGAGAAATCCCGTCGGAAGCAGGGAGGACCATCTCCCAAGGCTAAATACTACCTAGTGACCGATAGTGAACCAGTACCGTGAGGGAAAGGTGAAAAGCACCCCGGAAGGGGAGTGAAATAGATCCTGAAACCGTGTGCCTACAAGTAGTCAAAGCCCGTTAATGGGTAATGGCGTGCCTTTTGTAGAATGAACCGGCGAGTTACGATTTCATGCGAGGTTAAGTTGATAAGACGGAGCCGCAGCGAAAGCGAGTCTGAATAGGGCGAATGAGTATGAGGTCGTAGACCCGAAACCAGGTGATCTACCCATGTCCAGGGTGAAGTTCAGGTAACACTGAATGGAGGCCCGAACCCACGCACGTTGAAAAGTGCGGGGATGAGGTGTGGGTAGCGGAGAAATTCCAATCGAACCTGGAGATAGCTGGTTCTCTCCGAAATAGCTTTAGGGCTAGCCTCAAGATGAGAGTATTGGAGGTAGAGCACTGATTGGACTAGGGGCCCCCAACGGGTTACCGAATTCAGTCAAACTCCGAATGCCAAATACTTATTCTTGGGAGTCAGACTGCGAGTGATAAGATCCGTAGTCGAAAGGGAAACAGCCCAGACCACCAGCTAAGGTCCCAAAGTATACGTTAAGTGGAAAAGGATGTGGAGTTGCTTAGACAACCAGGATGTTGGCTCAGAAGCAGCCATCATTTAAAGAGTGCGTAATAGCTCACTGGTCGAGTGACTCCGCGCCGAAAATGTACCGGGGCTAAACGTATCACCGAAGCTGTGGATTGACACCGTATGGTGTCGATGGTAGGAGAGCGTTCTAAGGGCGTTGAAGTCAGACCGGAAGGACTGGTGGAGCGCTTAGAAGTGAGAATGCCGGTATGAGTAGCGAAAGAAGGGTGAGAATCCCTTCCACCGAATGCCTAAGGTTTCCTGAGGAAGGCTCGTCCGCTCAGGGTTAGTCGGGACCTAAGCCGAGGCCGAAAGGCGTAGGCGATGGACAACAGGTTGATATTCCTGTACCACCTATACATCGTTTGAACGATGGGGGGACGCAGAAGGATAGGGTAAGCGCGCTGTTGGATATGCGCGTCCAAGCAGTTAGGCCGGAAACGAGGCAAATCCCGTTTCCATTAAGGCGGAGCTGTGATGGCGAGGGAAATATAGTACCGAAGTTCCTGATTCCACGCTGCCAAGAAAAGCCTCTAGTGAGATGTAAGGTGCCCGTACCGCAAACCGACACAGGTAGGCGAGGAGAGAATCCTAAGGTGTGCGAGAGAACTCTCGTTAAGGAACTCGGCAAAATGACCCCGTAACTTCGGGAGAAGGGGTGCTTTTTAGGGTGAATAGCCCGGAAAAGCCGCAGTGAATAGGCCCAGGCGACTGTTTAGCAAAAACACAGGTCTCTGCGAAGCCGCAAGGCGAAGTATAGGGGCTGACACCTGCCCGGTGCTGGAAGGTTAAGGGGAGAGGTTAGCGCAAGCGAAGCTTTGAACCGAAGCCCCAGTAAACGGCGGCCGTAACTATAACGGTCCTAAGGTAGCGAAATTCCTTGTCGGGTAAGTTCCGACCCGCACGAAAGGTGTAACGATCTGGGCACTGTCTCAACGAGAGACTCGGTGAAATTATAGTACCTGTGAAGATGCAGGTTACCCGCGACAGGACGGAAAGACCCCGTGGAGCTTTACTGCAGCCTGATATTGAATTTTGGTACAGCTTGTACAGGATAGGTAGGAGCCTGAGAAGCCGGAGCGCTAGCTTCGGTGGAGGCGTTGGTGGGATACTACCCTGGCTGTATTGAAATTCTAACCCGCGCCCCTTATCGGGGTGGGAGACAGTGTCAGGTGGGCAGTTTGACTGGGGCGGTCGCCTCCTAAAGAGTAACGGAGGCGCCCAAAGGTTCCCTCAGAATGGTTGGAAATCATTCGTAGAGTGTAAAGGCACAAGGGAGCTTGACTGCGAGACCTACAAGTCGAGCAGGGACGAAAGTCGGGCTTAGTGATCCGGTGGTTCCGCATGGAAGGGCCATCGCTCAACGGATAAAAGCTACCCCGGGGATAACAGGCTTATCTCCCCCAAGAGTCCACATCGACGGGGAGGTTTGGCACCTCGATGTCGGCTCATCGCATCCTGGGGCTGTAGTCGGTCCCAAGGGTTGGGCTGTTCGCCCATTAAAGCGGTACGCGAGCTGGGTTCAGAACGTCGTGAGACAGTTCGGTCCCTATCCGTCGCGGGCGCAGGAAATTTGAGAGGAGCTGTCCTTAGTACGAGAGGACCGGGATGGACGCACCGCTGGTGTACCAGTTGTCTTGCCAAAGGCATAGCTGGGTAGCTACGTGCGGACGGGATAAGTGCTGAAAGCATCTAAGCATGAAGCCCCCCTCGAGATGAGATTTCCCATAGCGCAAGCTAGTAAGATCCCTGAAAGATGATCAGGTTGATAGGTCAGAGGTGGAAGCGTGGCGACATGTGGAGCTGACTGATACTAATAGATCGAGGACTTAACCACGCTTTAAAAAATGAAATACCTTCTTATTATCTAGTTTTGAAGGAACAACGTTCCTTTATTGTTTGGTGGCGATAGCGAAGAGGTCACACCCGTTCCCATTCCGAACACGGCAGTTAAGCTCTTCAGCGCCGATGGTAGTTGGGGGTTTCCCCCTGTGAGAGTAGGACGCCGCCAAGCCATTTTGAAAAGATCAGCCATCCTGGCTGATCTTTTTTGTTTAATGAAAAAAAAGTCATTAATAATAAAGTGTTTATCAATTATGGAAACTTTTATAGAGACATACACGTATTGAAAACCTTCATCATACATTGTTAAAAGCAGCCCCGGTTCTCTTAAACTATCTAAAGTTATGTATGCGAACAATGGTTTTTGGGGAGAATGCAGGTATGGAGGTGGAGATGTTGGGGACAACAACAACCAAAACAACGGCAGGGGAATCGTGCGTGGTTTGTGAACAGATAAAAGGTATGGGGATACACTTATATACGACTTTTATTTGTGAGGAATGCGAAAGGGATATGATTGGGACGGATACAAACGATCCTAGGTATAAATATTACTTGAAACAATTAAGAAAAATCACCAATCCTGAAATTTGTTCTTAAGCAATAGTAGTTTATAGAAAGTTGAAGAGTTAGAGAATAAAGAAATGGAATGTTTCTTATTCTCTAACTCTTTTTTTGCTTTAGAAGAATAGTTGCAGACAGCAGGTGCTTGTTTCAGAATTACAAATATACGGAGCGTAGTCCTACATAATTGCTATCCCGCTCGTCTCAATAAGAGATTAAATCGAACTTTTTTGATAAAATGAAAAAATACTATGATTTGAGGGAAGAGAGAGAAATGAATCAATTACAGACGCCATTGTTCGATGCAATGAGTGCATTTAATAAAAAGAATCCGATATCTCTGCATGTCCCAGGGCATAAAAATGGACGGGTGTTTAGTAATAAAGGCCAAGCAGTATATAACTCCTTACTGGGAATAGATGCTACGGAACTAAGCGGTTTAGATGACTTACATGCTCCTGAAGGTGCTATTTTGAGATCTGAGGAATTACTCGCTGATTTATATGGTGTTCAGAAGAGTTATTTTCTAGTCAATGGCTCAACTGTTGGGAACCTTGCGATGATCCTTGCCACCTGCCGGGAAGGAGATAAGGTGCTTGTCCAAAGGAACTGTCATAAATCAATTTTACATGGACTGATGTTAGCGAATGTACAACCGATTTTTTTACAACCGATTTTTTATGAGGAATGGGGGGTTGCAGGTGGTGTCAGAATGGAACTACTTGAAGAGGCCCTGGAAGTTCATTCAGATGTAAAAGCTATCATTGTAACATATCCAAATTATTATGGTCTTGGTGAAGATCTTTCTGAAATGGTGAAGCTGGCACACCAAAGAGGAATTCCAGTGCTGGTAGACGAGGCACATGGTGCTCACTTTCAGTTAGGAGGTCCCTTTCCTAGAACAGCAATTTTAGCTGGGGCGGACGCCGTTGTTCACTCGGCTCATAAAACACTGCCAGCAATGACGATGGGTTCCTATCTCCATATTAATACAACCTTATTAGATATAGATCAGGTGTCATTCTATTTGCAAATGCTCCAATCAAGCAGTCCATCTTATCCGATTATGGGATCTCTAGACTTAGCCAGGTCTTATTTAGCCTCATTTACATTAGAAGATCAAAACTGCCTTATTAAAAGGATATCGGATTTCAGAAGGGAATTAGCTAGTATCCAATCGGTACGGGTGTTAGAAGCACCACCGGGAACGTCAGCAGACCCTTTAAAAGTAGTCATTCAATCAACAAAGGGTTTAAGTGGGTTTGAGTTACAGCAGTTGTGTGAAGCAGAAGGTATTTATTCAGAATTAGCTGATCCCTATAATTTGTTAATGATTTTGCCGTTATTAAAGAAAAATGACTATTTTCCTTTTCATAAAATTGTTCAAAAAATAAAAAATGTAACTGAAGAAAAAACTGGAAGACGGGAGGCCAATCAAGCAGTGAGCTGGCAAGCTGAGAATTCAATGACAGGCCTTGCACTGCCATATTCTGTAATGGGTCAAAGGAAATCGAGACACGTAGTATTAAGTCAAGCTGTTGGAGAGGTATCTGCTGAGATGGTCATCCCTTATCCGCCGGGGATCCCTTTAATTATGTCCGGGGAAATGATTACCTCGAAGCATATATTCGACTTAAAAAGACTGCTTGACCTGGGATCAAGATTTCATGGCGGTACCTCCCTTTCAAACGGAGAGCTAATCGTTTATGAAAGCGGGCAGGTTGGTTAAAATGATATACTACAAACAAAGAACCTTGGAGGTACACCGATGAACCGTGGTATTTTTATAACAATGGAAGGACCTGAGGGAGCTGGGAAAACAACAATTATCCAAATGCTCGGTAAGGCTCTTCAAGAAGAAGGTTACCAAGTCCTATTAACACGAGAACCAGGAGGCGTTCCCATTTCCGAGCAAATTAGGGAGGTTATCCTGAATAAAGCCAATACAGCTATGGACCCAAGAACAGAGGCTTTATTATATGCAGCTGCAAGGCGTCAGCATTTAGTTGAGATAGTTATTCCGGAGCTAGAGCGAGGAGGTATCGTTCTGTGTGACCGTTTTATAGATAGTTCTCTGGCCTATCAAGGGTATGCAAGAGGCTTAGATATAGAAGAAGTATACAATATCAATAAATTCGCAATTGGAGATATGATGCCGGATGCTACGTTCTTTTTTGATATCGATCCAGAAGAAGGGTTGAGACGTATTCAGTCTAATGGGGACCGGGAAGTGAACCGACTAGACCTGGAAGCCATAGATTTTCATAAAAAAGTATGTGAGGGGTATCAGTTAATAATAAATAGATGGAAAGATCGGTTCATTATCGTGGATGCGGGCCGGACAATTGAGGATGTTTTTGAGGAAACGAAAGCCCGCTTACTGACGTTTTTGGAAAAAACAGAACAGTAACTACTTGAATTTCCATATTATTCAACCGAACACTATTCCAAGCAAAGACTAATTGCTATAATAGAGATAATAGAGTTAGGAAAATTCAGAGTAACCGGAGGATGATGAGAATGAAAATGATCATTGCTGTCGTTCAAGACAAGGATAGTCATCGGCTGCTGAATGAATTAGTAGAAAATAATTTCGGGACAACCAAGCTTGCCAGTACGGGCGGGTTTTTAAAATCAGGAAATACAACCTTTATGATTGGTACAGAGGATGCACGTGTTGACCAAGCCATTCAGATTATCAAACAGAATTGTCAATCACGATCCCAGTTAGTGTCACCGGTTTCACCGATGGGTGGGAATGCCGAATCCTATGTACCTTATCCAGTGGAAATTCAAGTAGGCGGTGCAACCATATTTGTTCTGCCGGTTGAAAACTTTTTACAATTTTAACGGTTAGTTGTATGGAGGTTCATTGTGAAAATCAACCATGATATCCCAATTAAGTTGGATAAAGCGCGGCAGGATACCAAACATACTCAAACGGGCAATGGAAGGTTTCAACAAATGGTCCAAACACAGGATCAAAAGATGCAAATCCAAACATTAAACCGTTTAATAGGTGATATTGAAGGGGCGGGCCAGCGATTGGTTCGGTCACGTACCTTTAGAGAATTGGCGAAATATAAAGCGTTAGTGAAGCGGTTTGTCCGAGAAGCTGTTGAATATGGTCTAGAATTGAAGCAGTCTACGACCTGGAACCAATACGGTCAAAGCCAACCATTGAAAACCGTGGAAACGATCGATGCGAGATTAGTTGAATTAAGCGAGGAAATTCTGAATAAAGAGAAGAGCTCGCTCGAAATATTAGAAATGATTGGTGAAATTAAAGGACTTCTGATTAATTTATATACTTAAGTGAGTTGATAGTGTTGGATAAAACATGGCAAGACATGAGTCAAATTCAGCCACAGGTTATGACGATGCTACAAAACAGCATAACGAAAAACAGAGTGGCTCATGCGTATATATTTGAAGGGGAAAAAGGGTCAGGTAAGCAGGATATAAGTAAAACCTTCGCTAAAAGCTTACTTTGTGAGGCCCTGACAGCAGGTTACAAGCCATGCGAGCAATGTCGGAATTGCAAACGAATTTCAAGTGGGAATCACCCTGATGTTCATTTGATTGAGCGGGATGGGCTGTCGATCAAAAAGGAACAAATTAAGAGTCTTCAAGAAGAATTCTCGAAGAAAAGTGTAGAGGCAGATCGGAAAGTTTATATGATTGCCGATGCGGATAAAATGTCAGTCGGGGCAGCAAACAGCCTATTGAAATTTTTAGAAGAGCCTTCAGCTGATACTGTGGCCATTCTGATGACCGAACAGCTTCAGAGAATTCTTCCAACGATATTATCAAGATGCCAAGTGATTTCGTTTAAGCCGTTATCCCCGGAAAATGTAAAGCGGAAGCTGATAGAACAGGATTTAGATCCGCAGCTTGCCTCGGTTATCTCACATTTAACACAGAATGTGGAAGCTGGAATCGAACTTAGCCATGATGAATGGTTTGTACAAGCTCAAAAAATAGTGGTAAAATTATATGAAGTGTTAAAACAGAATTCCTTGAAGGCTTTGTTATACCTTCAGACGGATTGGTTTTCACACTTTAAAGAAAGAGAACAGGTTGATAGAGGTCTTGATTTGTTACTTCTTATATATAAGGATTTATTATACATTCAGTTGGACAAGAAGGACCTAGTTGTATTTCAAAGTAAACTGAAGGAATTTGAAACTCACGCTCTTCATCTTTCTCCGAGACGCCTCGCTGAACATATGGGGTATATTTTGGAAGCAAAAAGGAAGCTGATGTCCAACACAAATCCACAGCTGTTAATGGAACAGCTTGTGCTGAATTTGCAGGAGGGATCATGATTTGTATGATGTTGTAGGTGTCCGTTTTAAAAAAGCGGGCAAAATATACTACTTTGATCCGGGTGAATTCGCTATTCCTAAGGACGATTTTGTAATAGTGGAGACTGTCCGCGGTGTTGAATTCGGTAAAGTTGTTACAGCCCGTAAAAAAGTAGATGAAAATGATGTTGTCCTGCCATTGAAAAAGGTACTTCGGGTTGCCGATGCAAAAGATAAGTTAATTGTTGACGAAAACAAGGCAGCTGCAGAAGAGGCTTATTCTATATGTTGTCAAAAGGTCGATGAGCATAAGCTGGATATGAAGCTTGTAGATGTGTCATATACGTTCGACAGAAATAAAGTTGTATTTTATTTTACAGCGGATGGTCGCGTGGATTTCCGAGATTTAGTCAAAGATTTAGCTGCCATATTCAGAACACGGATTGAACTGCGCCAAATTGGGGTCAGGGATGAGGCAAAAATGCTTGGAGGAATCGGGCCATGTGGCAGAATGCTATGTTGCTCAACGTTTCTTGGTGATTTTGAACCTGTTTCAATCAAAATGGCGAAGGATCAAAATTTATCATTGAACCCTACAAAAATCTCAGGATTATGCGGTCGATTGATGTGCTGTCTGAAATATGAAAATGATGAGTATGAAAGTGCGAAGGAAATGCTTCCTGATTTAGGTGAAATGATTAATACGCCTGGTGGCAAAGGCAAGGTAGTGGGGCTTAATATTCTAGAACGCGTACTTCAGATTGAACTAATCGAGCAGGAAAGAGTATTAGAGTATACTTTAGATGAGATTCTAAAAGAGGGAGCCGTTTCTATTCAAGCCACAGATTATTAAGGTGGTGGGAGAGCGTGGATAAGAAAGATATTTTTGAGTCGGTGACCAATATGGAAACGCAGATAGGCCAATTATATAAACAGCTTGGTGAATTGAAGCAAAATCTAGCGGAAATTCTCGAGGAAAATCAGTCGCTCAAGTTGGAAAACGAGCACTTACGTCATCGATTAGGCCTTGTGGAAGTCGAGAGTGCACCTGCTTCTGTAAAGGTTAAACAAAAAGTAAAAAATCGTACTGCGAGTGCGGAAAAGGTTATGGATATCGGGGAAGGCTATGACAATCTAGCCCGTATCTATCAAGAAGGCTTCCATATTTGTAATCTGCATTTTGGGAGTTTACGAAAAGAAGGAGATTGCCTGTTCTGTTTATCTTTTTTAAACAAGAAGTGAAAATGGAATAATATAAAAGAATGTTCCATCTCTTTTACGTGATAGATAGACCGTTTACAATATATAGTGATTCGGGGTCTGACGCTTACTATGAGTCAGACCCTTTTTGTACGATAGATATGTTAAAGCATGGGCCCTAAACATGCTTTTTCTATACATATATAGGAGGGTAACAGCATTGGTAGAACTTAAAGGAGATGAACGCCTCGATTATCTATTGGCTGAGAATTTAAGAATCATCCAAAGCCCATCGGTGTTTTCTTTCTCATTAGATGCCGTTTTATTATCAAGGTTCGTAAACGTGCCGATTCAAAAAGGAAAACTCGTCGATCTTTGCTCAGGAAATGGGGTTATACCATTGCTGTTGAGCACAAGAACGAAAGGAACAATTAAAGGTATCGAGATTCAAGAGCGGTTATATGACATGGCTCAGAGAAGCGTAGATTATAATGACGTATCCTCCCAGATTGAGATGATTCATGGAGATATAAAAGAGATTCCAAAACAGATAGGGTATAGTAAATATGACGTGGTAACATGTAATCCACCCTATTTTCCTACTCCATCGATCGAGGAAATAAATAAGAATGAGCATTTTGCAATTGCTCGGCATGAAATTATGTGTAACCTTGAGGACGTAATGCGTGTCTCAAGTCAGTTATTACGTCAGGGTGGCAAAGCAGCATTCGTTCATAGGCCTGGCCGTTTAATGGATATTTTACATTTAATGAGAGTGTACAGGATTGAACCAAAGCGACTACAATTTGTTTATCCAAAAAGCACAAAAGAAGCAAATACGATTCTTATTGAAGGGATAAAGGACGGAAGCCCTGATTTAAAGATTCTCCCACCTCTTGTTGTGTATAATGAACAAAATGAATATAATCCGGAAATCAGAAGGATTTTATATGGAGAAGAATAGGCATTATTTTTATGTGTTGAAATGCAAGGATGGCAGCTATTATGCAGGGTATACAAATAACTTAGATCGTAGGGTCGACACGCATAATCAAGGCAAGGGGGCGAAGTATACACGGGGACGTACCCCGGTTGAACTGATTTATCATGAAACGTTTGAATCTCAGACATTAGCCATGCAGGCAGAATACCAGTTTAAGCAATTAACAAGAAAACAAAAACAAAAGTGGATGGCAAAGGAGGATAAGTAACCTATGTGGCAGCAAAAGAGTTTTGAAAAAGAAGGATTGGAGCCGGCCCTATATCTAGTTCCTACACCGATCGGAAATCTTGAGGATATGAGCTTCCGGGCTTTGAGAATTTTAAAGGAAGCGGATGTTATTGCTGCTGAGGACACGCGAAACACGAAGAAACTATGTAATTACTTTGAAATTTCGACCCCTATCGTTAGTTACCATGAACATAATAAGGAATATAGCGGGAAGCAGATGCTTGAGAGGCTTCGTTCAGGAGAAGTAATAGCCTTAGTCAGTGATGCTGGTCTGCCGACAATTTCTGACCCTGGATATGAACTGGTTAAAGATGCGATTGCTGAGCAGTTTAAGGTCATCCCATTGCCGGGTGCTAATGCTGCATTAACTGCGTTGATTGCTTCGGGTCTTGTGCCACAGCCTTTTTACTTTTATGGCTTTTTACAGCGGGGAGCAAAAGAAAAAAAGCAAGAGCTAGAGAAGTTGAAAAAAATGGAAGCGACATGGATTGTCTATGAATCGCCACATCGTTTAAAAGAAACATTAAAACATATGCATGAAATTCTAGGAGACCGCCGTATTGTATTATGCCGTGAATTAACGAAGAAGTTTGAAGAGTTCATTCGTGGGACGGTAAGTGAGGCATTGGCGTGGGCAGTGGAATCCGAGATACGCGGTGAGTTCTGTTTGATAATAGAAGGGGCGCAATGGTTGGAGGAAGAGCCTGAAGAAGCATGGTGGATGGCCTTTGACATTGTTGGTCATGTCAATTATTATATAGAAACCAAACAGGTTACCTCCAAGGATGCTATCAAGCAGGTCGCAAAAGACCGTAATATACAAAAACGCGACGTATACCAGGCGTACCACATTGATGAACAATAATATGTTTAAGTAAGCAATAAAAAAAACTTCCGAAGATCGGAAGTTTTTTTATTTATATCATTTATTTAGAAGTTGAAAAGTTTTGTTGAATTTCTTGGATAAGTAATTCAGCGCCTTCACGACTAAGAATTAATTTACCGTTTGCAAGTGTAAGATTATTATCAGAAACTTCACCAGTAACTTGGCAAGTCATGTTTGGTTTGTATTTTTTCAAGATGATGCGCTCGTCATCAACATAGATTTCAAGAGCGTCTTTCTCAGCGATTCCCAATGTACGGCGAAGCTCGATTGGAATAACCACCCGGCCTAACTCATCAACTTTACGAACGATTCCTGTAGATTTCATTTTTGAAAATTCTCCTCTCAGTTTACAATCTAGTACCCATTTTCTATTTTTTTCGCCAATATTCGACAAATTTTTTTATAAATTTATAATACCAGCCATTCCCAAATTCGTCAATGATTTATTTTCATTTTTTTGTAAGAAGAGAGTATAGCTTTTCTTCCCAAGGAAGCAAAAAGGCTGGGAAAGAGAAAAATCCAGCAATTTCGTTTTATGCGAAGATTAAATCAGTAACAAGGAACTACTTACTTCAGCATGATTCGACAAACTACGCATGAAGAACACGCTTCTCTATTATATGATTAAATCCAATTTAGTTTCAAAGTATAAGTTCTGAATTAAGGATAATTTTCTTGGAAAAGACTTTAAATTATGTGATTTGTTGCACAAAAAATAAATATTAGGTATATTTTGTTGAGGTAAGAGGTAATGCTTACATAATATGGGGGCGTGTGTCCTGATATCGAAGGTTTAACTGGGGTATCTACTTATAATATTTTTTATTCTATTATCAAGATAATTTGATTAATGATTCTTGTCGCGTAGAATAGTATATAGAGTTAAAATAGAGATAATAGTTTTAAAGTAGTCTCATTGGCTTGGCCAAGTCCTAAAGCCAGTTTTTTAAAAGTTGAGGAGGGAATAAAGTGCAGGATAAATTAAAAACATTTTATATTACAACACCCATATATTATCCTAGTGGTAATTTACATATAGGGCATGCGTATACGACAGTGGCAGGGGATGCTATGGCTCGTTATAAAAGGATGCGTGGCTTTGATGTGATGTACTTAACAGGAACAGATGAACACGGTCAAAAAATCCAGCGTAAAGCGGCGGAAGAGGGAATTACTCCGCAGCAATATGTAGATAATATCGTATCAGGAATTAAAGAGCTTTGGCAAAAGCTTGATATCTCTTATGATGATTTCATTAGGACAACCGAAGATCGTCATAAAGATGTGGTAGCCAAAATCTTCAAGAAGTTACTTGATCAGGGCGATATATACTTGGACGAATATGAAGGATTATACTGTACACCTTGCGAATCTTTCTTCACGGAACGTCAGGTTGAAGAAAGCAATGGAAACTGTCCAGATTGCGGAAGACCTGTTGAAAAGGTAAAAGAAGAGTCTTATTTCTTCAAGATGAGTAAGTATGCAGATCGGTTGCTAAAGTTTTATGAGGAAAACCCAGAGTTCATACAACCGGAATCCCGTAAAAATGAAATGATTAATAACTTCATTAAACCAGGATTGGAAGATTTGGCTGTTTCCCGTACAACGTTCGATTGGGGTATTAAAGTACCAGGAAATCCAAAGCATGTTATTTATGTCTGGATTGATGCGTTGACTAATTATATTACAGCTTTAGGGTATGGAACGGATAATGATTCTAAATACCTGAATTATTGGCCGGCGGATGTGCATCTAGTCGGAAAGGAAATTGTTCGTTTCCATACGATTTACTGGCCTATTATGTTAATGGCTCTGGACATACCGCTTCCTAAGAAAGTTTTTGCCCACGGATGGCTGCTCATGAAAGACGGTAAGATGTCGAAATCAAAGGGAAATGTAGTCAACCCTGTTACATTAATTGATCGATATGGCTTGGATTCATTACGCTATTACCTTCTACGCGAAGTTCCATTTGGTTCAGATGGAGTATTTACGCCGGAAGGATTTGTAGAAAGAATCAATTTTGATCTGGCGAATGATTTAGGGAACTTATTAAATCGAACAGTAGCAATGGTCAATAAGTATTTTGACGGTGTAATTCCAAGTTACAAAGGTTCGAATAATGAGTTTGAAAAGGCACTGTTAGAAATGAATCAAGATACTGTGGGCAAGTATGAGGAAGCCATGGAGAACATGGAATTTTCAGTTGCTTTAACATCTATTTGGCAGCTTGTCAGCAGAACAAATAAGTTCATCGATGAAACTCAGCCATGGATGCTTGCAAAAGATGAAGCAACAAAAGAAGAGCTTGCGAGTGTTATGGTGCATTTGGCAGAATCTTTACGCAGGACGGCTATCCTTCTGAAACCATTTTTGACACAAACACCGGAAAAAATCTTTGCTCAGCTTAACATCCAGGATGAAATTTTAAAGTCGTGGGATAGCTTAGCGGACTTCGGTCAGATTCCTTCTGAAACAAAAGTGCTAAAGGGAGATCCAATCTTCCCTCGTTTAGACATGGAAGAGGAAGTTTTATATATTAAAGAACAAATGCAGGGTGGAACACCTAAGGTTGCAGAAAAAGTAGAAGAGACTATTCCAGAGGTTGATGAAATTACTATTGATGACTTTACAAAAGTAGAGCTTCGTGTAGCTCAGGTCATAGAAGTAGTGCCAGTAAAGAAAACAGATAAGCTTCTTAAATTGCAGCTTGATTTAGGATATGAAAAGCGGCAGGTTGTCTCAGGTATTGCTCAACACTATAAACCTGAAGATTTAGTAGGGAAAAAAGTGATTTGTGTAACGAATTTGAAACCTGTGAAGCTTCGTGGCGAGCTTTCTCAGGGGATGATTTTGGCTGGTAGCCAGGATGGTGTTCTCTCTGTTGCTACAATAGATGCCTCCATTCCAAATGGTTCGAAGGTAAAATAAACTCAAAACATAAAAGTGTTTCATATGAAACACTTTTATGTTTTTTCTTTATACTTTTGGAAAACATAACTATTATAGGGTCTATGTTTTTAGTCATATATTTGGTGTTGATACATAAAGGGAATATTTGTAATATTTTTGTTACCTAAATGTGAAACATAAAACTCTCATTTTTTTATAAAATAGTGCTAGAAAGGAAGAAAAGTATGTTATTTGATACACATGTGCATGTAAATGCGGAGCAATTCAACGAGGACCTCGAAGACGTCATCGAAAGAGCACAGGAAGCAGGAGTGAATAATATGGTTGTCGTCGGGTTTGACCGACCAACTATAACTAGAGCGATGGAATTAATAGAAACTTATGATTTTATGTATGCTGCAGTCGGTTGGCATCCTGTAGATGCGATAGATATGACAGAAGAAGACTTAAAATGGATTGAGGATCTATCCTCTCATCCTAAGGTTGTGGCTATAGGAGAGATGGGACTTGACTATCATTGGGATAAATCACCGAAAGCTATCCAAATGGAGGTGTTCAGGAAGCAAATCCGATTGGCTAAAAAGGTAGGTCTACCCATTATCATCCATAATCGGGAAGCGACCGCGGATATCGTGAACATATTAAAGGAAGAAGAGGCATCAGAAGTAGGAGGCATCATGCATTGCTTTAGTGGTAGTGCTGAAACGGCAATGGAATGTATTGATATGAACTTCTATATTTCATTGGGAGGTCCTGTAACCTTTAAAAATGCGAAAAAGCCAAAAGAGGTGGCAGCTGCAGTACCTTTAGATCGTCTACTAATCGAAACAGACTGCCCCTATTTAGCACCACACCCTTATAGAGGAAAGCGTAATGAACCGTCCTATGTGAAGCTTGTCGCTGAACAAATCGCTGAAATTAAACAACTTTCAGTAGAGGAAGTTTCTCAAGCGACGACGGATAATGCTAAGAAATTATTCGGCATTAACTGACAGCATTTTTGACACTATCTCCCGGGGTCTGCTAACTAAAATCGCATTTTTTAAGGTTTCTACAAATCTCACTCCTATCATAGGCATATTATGTCGAGAATTCGCCCTTTCCTTTTCAATAGAGAATATGCATAATAGGTAGTAATTTCCTGAATGAGAAGTGAATGGGTTGACAGCTTGATAACTATGTCTATATAATCACCGGGAGGAAGGAGGAGTTTTTCATTCTATTAAAAACTATGAAAAACCTTATTCCCAAGCTAGGAAAGAAGAGAATGGTAATTGCAATATGCAGTGCGATTCTTGTTTCTACGGCACTGGGAATACTAATCCATCAAGGAACAAAGCATACTGTTACAATAATGCTGGACGGAAAAAAAGAGGTAGTGCGGACACACGCAGCTACTGTAAATGATATGTTAAAAGATTTAGAGATTACCGTACAAGCTGCGGACTATGTCCACCCTTCAGGAGACAGTAAGGTAGAGGATAATCTAGAAGTTGTCTGGAAGCCTGCTCAAAAAATTACTTTGGTACAAGATGAAGAGACTGAGGAGGTTTGGTCAACAGCCGATACGGTGGAAGAATTTTTAAAGGAACAAGACCTTGAAGTGAATGAGAAGGATAAAATCACACCTTCAAAAAACACGAAGATGGAAGCGAATATGGAAGTTGCCATCGATAAGGCTTTTTCACTAAAATTAGTGGTAGGTGGAAACGAAAAGCAGGTATGGTCAACTTCGACTACTGTCGCTGACTTTTTAAAGCAACAAGGTGTAAAGCTCAATGATTTGGATCGAGTTGAGCCGGGATTAGTCGAAAAAGTTGAAGCTAAGAATACGGTAAACGTTATTCGAATTGAAAAAGTCACCGATGTAGTGGAAGAACCAGTGGACTTTGCTGTCATAACTAAAAAAGATGACTCCTTATCGAAAGGGAAAGAGAATATCGTCAAAGAAGGAAAAGACGGACTCATTTCTAAGGAATATGAAGTTATTAAGGAGAATGGCAAAGAGGTCAAAAGAAAATTACTTTCAGAAAAAGTCGTAAATAAAAAGCAGGATAAGGTTATAACGGTCGGAACAAAAACGACGGTTGCTCAGGCATCACGCGGAGCGAGTAATGTTAATTCTACAAGTGGAAAAGAGATTTATGTTTCATCAACGGCTTATACAGCAAGTTGTAAGGGCTGTTCAGGTGTTACTTCAACGGGTGTGGACCTTAAGAGTAATCCTGATGCCAAAATTATTGCGGTCGATCCAAGTGTAATTCCAATGGGTTCGAAAGTATATGTAGAAGGTTATGGCTATGCAGTAGCTGCTGACAAAGGCGGAGCGATAAAGGGAAATAGGATAGATGTCTTCTTTTCCTCAAAAAATGATGCATATCGCTGGGGTGTAAAGAAAGTAAAGATTCGCGTATTGAACTAATAAGGTTTCTCTCGCAGGAGATAAATTGTCTCCTGTTTTTTGACGTTTTATTTTCCATTTGTTGAAAACCCCAGTGTAAAACTGTTTTAATAAGATAGACGATTCAATAAGTCATAGGGTTTCCACAATAAGCGGTAAAATTATTTTTATTTAGCAATGGTGTCTAGTTCTAGATTCTAACTCATGGGAAAAACGATGACTCAAAAGGTAATTGTCTATCTGAGTAAAGTCCGTTTTAAAGAGCTAATCAAAGTGCTTGCGCTTTTCTGTATGGAGGAAAACATGAAAAAAATCAAAGAAATAATTGTTGTAGAAGGTAAAGATGATACGGTAGCGATAAAAAGGGCTGTTAATGCTGATACAATAGAAACGAATGGTTCTGCGGTGAATGAATCCTGCATTGAGCAGGTAAAGCTTGCACAAGAGACACGAGGAGTTATCATTTTTACAGATCCGGACTTTCCTGGACAAAAAATCAGGAATATAATTTCAGAACAAGTAAAAGGCTGTAAACACGCCTTTTTAACGAAAAAAGAAGCACTTCCTAAGTCTGGGAGAGGGATAGGTGTGGAGCACGCTTCCCCTGAAGCAATTCGTAATGCCTTGAAAGACGCTCAATTAATGGATGAAGAGGCTTCAGAAGAGATTTCACAGCAGGATTTAATAGATGCAGGTTTAATCGGAGGATCAGGTGCCAAAGAGCGAAGGGAAAGACTTGGCTCTATCTTGAAGATTGGTTTTACAAATGGGAAACAGTTATATAAGAGATTAAAAATGTTCCAAATATCAACTGAGGCTTTTTATGAAGCAATTGTACAGATAAATCAGGAGGAAAAACATGAATAAGGATATTGCAACCCCTGTCAGAACGAAAGAAATACTAAAGAAGCACGGATTCTCTTTTAAAAAGAGCTTAGGCCAAAACTTCTTAATTGATACGAATATTTTGAAACGTATTGTCGATCATGCTGAGTTGACCGAGGAAAGCGGCGCCATTGAAATTGGGCCGGGAATAGGCGCCTTGACGGAACAACTAGCGAAAAGTAGCAAAAAAGTCACGGCTTTTGAGATTGATCAGCGTTTGCTGCCGATTTTATCGGATACACTGTCACCTTATAACAATGTGAACATCATTCATGAGGATATTCTAAAAGCGGATGTAAAAAAGGTCATTGAAGAGGAATTCGCTGATATCTCAGACTTGATGGTTGTTGCAAATCTACCTTACTATGTCACAACACCTATTATTTTAAAGCTTTTGTCTGAGAACCTTCCCATAAGAGGCATTGTGTGTATGTTGCAAAAAGAAGTGGCTGATCGAATTGCTGCTAAACCTGGGACAAAGGAATATGGTTCTTTATCCATCGCCATCCAATATTATACCGAAGCAGAAACAGTGATGATTGTGCCGAAAACGGTTTTCATGCCGCAACCTAATGTCGATTCAGCGGTAATACGTCTGACTAAGCGGGTTAAGCCGATTGTTGAAGTACAAGATGAGGATTTCTTATTTATTGTTACCCGTGCTAGTTTCGCGCAACGTCGGAAAACGATTTTAAATAACTTAACAAGTCAACTACCAGATGGGAAATCGAAAAAAGAACTTATCCTTGACGCTCTCGAAGCCTCAGACGTGGATCCAACAAGACGTGGTGAAACACTAAGCATTAAGGAATTTGGCCGCTTGAGTGATGCGTTATTACCGAATTTCAAATAAGGTAAATGTTAGAAAAGTTTTAGTCGGAACGGGTCTACTCCCAGCTTCCGGCTTTTTTTTATCTAAGCATAGCCTTAGGGGAATAGACTTCTTCTTCCAATAGATATATGTAGTCTCCTTTACTTTCACCTTTCAAGAATGGTTCGCATAACTTAAGAATGAAAATAATCTAGGGCGGGCTGAAAATAAGTCTTCTCATGGGGTGAGGCCATGAATATTCAAATAAACGATATTGTTGGTCGGGTTTCTTATAAATGCGACGTGTTGTTTCGAGTAATCGATATCCGTGATATTGATGGAAGACGTGAAGCGATTCTTTATGGGGAAGATATCCGATTGATTGCAGATGCACCTTTTCAAGACTTAATGATAATAAATGATAATGAGAGAAATGTCCGACAAAGGTCCAATGAGGTACTTCAGGAACAATCTTACCGCTTATTAACACAGGACTTAGAGCTGCAGCAACAAAAAAGCGGCTATCTATCCAGTAATGGGTACCGCTATAGTGGCGAATATTTTCAGATACCAGGTAGGGTGCTTCATGTGGACGGTGATGCTTCCTACCTTAGGAAATGCCTGGATTTATATCAGAAATTCGGTATTCCAGTTAACGGTGTCTATTGCAACGAAAAGGAAATGGCCCAGCGAATAGGGGGGTTATTGGACCATTACAGGCCGGATATCCTTGTTGTCACTGGTCATGATGCCTATTCTAAATCAAAAGGACCAATGAGCGATATCAATGCCTATCGTCACTCAAGGGACTTTGTACAGACCGTACGAGAGGCGAGGAAGAAGGTATCTCATTTGGATCAATTGATTATATTTGCAGGAGCTTGTCAATCCCATTTTGAATCCCTTATCCAAGCTGGGGCCAATTTCGCAAGCTCACCTTCACGTGTTAATATACATGCTCTTGATCCAGTATATATTGTCGGGAAGGTAAGCTTTACGCCTTTTATAGAACATATCCATGTATGGGATGTTCTTCGGAATACGTTAACGGGAGAGAAAGGTTTAGGTGGAGTTGAAACAAAAGGGGTGCTGCGGACAGGGCTTCCCTTTAAGCCATTTCAGGAAGAATAAACGAGCTGCATTTTGAAAGAATGCAGCTCGCTTTTATCATGTTAGAATTCGGATATCATAACAAATAATCTGCTTTTTCTAGATGAAAAGAGCCTAGAAGTGGATTTATTTACGAAAATTCGGCATATTTTATAATGAATAGTTCGTTTACATATTTTCTCATTTACCAGGATATAATAAAAATGTTCGCGATTTTGCCGAATTTCAGGTAAAAATATATTGACTACATTTTTAAGTGCTGATATAATTTATTATTTTGTTTGCGTATATTTACAATTTGTGATATACTAAACTTAGTGAGGTGGACCGAAAATGCCAAAAACTCTAGCTGATATTAAAACTGCACTTGATTCAAACCTAGGTAAAAGATTGCTTTTAAAAGCAAACGGTGGAAGAAGAAAGACTGTAGAACGTTTTGGAACTTTGGCGGAAACTTATCCGGCTGTTTTTGTAATTGAGCTCGACCAAGATGAAAATGCGTTTGAAAGAGTATCTTACAGCTATGCGGATGTTTTAACGGAAACCGTGGAACTAACATTTTTAAACAAACAACAAGAGATGTAACTTAGAGGAGGCAGCGAACAATTATGTTTGCTGCTTTTTGTTTTGTGTTAAATATCTAATACTAACTAGTTTAGGATGAAAAAGGGTGTTATGAAATAGCGTATGATGCAAACACTAGGCATGTGACAGCATGTGAAAGGGGTTGTTTCGCTTGAGTAGAAAAAAAGGGATTATGTCAGAAGGTTTTAAAGAGGAATTGGCAAAAGAACTTGGATTTTACGATGTTGTCCAGAAAGAGGGCTGGGGAGGAATTCGAGCTCGGGACGCAGGAAACATGGTAAAACTAGCTGTCGAAAAAGCACAACGTCAATTGGTGGATAAAGAGTAAGACAAACACTAAATGGAATCATGCTGTCCTTATAAACAAGGCCAGACTCTTTCTACAATGTATAGTCATATTCATTTATGCTTACATTGTAGATATGGAGTCTGGTTTTTTTATGCATGGATCAATACAAATCGGCTGCATATTCACACTTTTTGTGGAGTAGGAGCGATCCCTTCTTCCAAGTGTCTATAGGTGACTATTCCCCTCTATAGTTCAATCTCCACTTCAATACATTGAAATTACGATGAAAAAACCTTTAGAATATAAACAAATATGATAAAATAGGACAAGAACTTTTAAGAACGTTAAAGTAGGTGGACATATTGAAGCTTATGGAAAAAGCCCCGGCTAAGATTAATTTGGCTTTGGATGTGCTTTTCAAACGGCCTGATGGGTATCATGAGGTAGAAATGATCATGACGACAGTCGACCTTGCCGATAGAATTGAACTAAAAGAAATAAAGGGAAATCACATTCAGATTCTATCCCATAATCGATTTGTTCCGGATGATCATCGGAATTTAGCTTATCAAGCTGCATTTATCCTAAAGGAACGTTTTGGAATTAATAAAGGTGTTTCTATTACTATAGAGAAAAATATACCTGTAGCAGCAGGACTTGCAGGTGGAAGCAGTGATGCCGCTGCTACATTAAGAGGTTTGAATAGACTGTGGAAGCTTGGTCTTTCTATGGATGAGCTTGCGGAAATTGGAGCTGAGATTGGCTCTGATGTGTCATTTTGTGTGTATGGGGGTACGGCGTTGGCTAGGGGCCGTGGGGAAAAAATCACGCATCTTCCTGCACCGCCAAAATGCTGGGTTATTTTAGCTAAACCGACAATCGGTGTATCGACTGCTGATATTTACAAAAGGCTGCAAATTGCAAAAATGGAACATCCTGATGTCCCTAGTATGATTTCAGCCATTAAGGAAAGCAGCTATCAAGATGTTTGCCAAGGTTTGGGGAATGTACTTGAGCAAGTGACGTTGCAGTTATATCCCGAGGTTGCGAATATTAAAGATCAAATGAAGACATTTGGAGCAGATTCTGTCTTAATGAGCGGAAGCGGTCCGACCGTTTTTGGTTTGGTGGAACATGATTCCCGCATGCAAAGAATTTATAATGGTCTTCGCGGATTTTGTGATCAAGTCTATGCAGTGCGCTTGTTAGGTGATCGAAACGACCTTGAATAGATACGTACATTAATGGTATAGTTGCAATATAATATTCGGAATTTACAAAGGGGGTGTTTCAATGAAATTTCGTCGCAGCGAGAGGCTAGTCGATATGACAAATTATTTATTAGAACATCCAGGGGAACTTGTTTCGCTGACCTACTTTGCTGAAAGGTATAGTTCTGCCAAATCTTCGATAAGTGAGGATTTAACAATCATTAAAGATACCTTTGAACAACGCGGTATAGGGTCTTTAACGACCGTGCCAGGTGCCGCGGGTGGAGTGAAATATATTGTTTCCATCAAGGAAGATGAAGCCAATGCCTTTATAGATGAACTATGCGATACAATCGCTAGTCCTGAAAGGCTACTTCCGGGCGGCTATCTGTATATGACCGACATATTAGGACATCCGCAAACGGTGAATAAGGTTGGCAGAATAATCGCTTCCATGTATGCTAAAAAAAATGTCTCAGTCATCATGACAATGGCAACCAAAGGGATATCATTAGCATACGCAGTGGCAAATTATTTGAATGTTCCTGTTGTCATAGTAAGAAGAAATAATAAAGTAACAGAAGGTTCTACAGTGAGTATTAACTATGTTTCTGGCTCATCAAAGAGAATTCAGACAATGGTGCTCTCAAAAAGAAGTCTGGTAGAGGGTTCGAATGTATTGATTGTTGATGATTTCATGAAAGCTGGAGGTACGATTAATGGTATGGTCAGCTTGCTGGATGAATTTAAGGCTACCGTTGCCGGAATTGCCGTGCTAGTGGAATCCGAACATACAGAAGAATGTCTCGTAGAGGACTATGTTTCATTAATTAAATTGACGCAGGTAGTTGAAAGAGATAAGAAAATAAATGTCAGTCGTGGCAATTATCTTACGAAAAAGAATTAGGGGGAATTTTTCATGAAAACGATACATACGAATGAAGCACCAGCTGCAATTGGTCCATATTCACAAGGCGTGATCGTAGATAAGTTATTTTTCAGTTCAGGTCAAATTCCTCTTACTGCTTCTGGTGAAATGGTAACAGGAGATGTTAAAGAACAAACACATCAAGTGTTTAAAAATCTTCAGGCTGTATTGAAAGAAGCAGGCGCCTCTTTAGAAACAGTCATTAAAGCTACAGTATTTATTAAAAGTATGAACGATTTCAGTTCAATTAATGAGGTATACGGGGAATATTTTTCAAGTCATAAGCCTGCACGCTCTTGTGTAGAGGTTGCACGTCTTCCTAAAGATGCACTAGTGGAAATAGAAGTGGTTGCGCTCGTTAAATAAACGGGCGTTTTTTATTTTGTCTTCTTTTAGGGGGAATTCGTCATGGGCATTTTCCCTGAAATATAAGGGGGATTTTTATTTTTTTTGAAAACTAGGCTGAATTTTCTAAAAAACTTACAGATAATAGAAGGAGTTCACGTTTTTTTGTTGAATATGTACTTTAAGTTTTAACAACAACAAAAAGGGATGGTGAGCTTAAATGGAAGTAACTGACGTAAGATTACGCCGTGTGAATACGGATGGTCGTATGAGAGCTATCGCATCAATTACACTGGATAATGAATTTGTGGTTCATGATATTCGTGTAATCGACGGAAACAATGGTTTATTTGTAGCAATGCCAAGTAAACGAACTCCAGATGGAGAATTCCGAGATATCGCACATCCAATCAATTCCTCTACACGCGGGAAAATTCAAGAAGCTGTCTTGACAGAATATCATCGATTAGGAGAACTTGAAACTGAATTAGAGGAAGCGGGAGCTGGAGCTTCTTAATCACTCTTAATTTTGAACTTTAAATTTAAAATTCGTGCATCTAGAGCCTACTTCATAAGTAGTGCTCTTTTTTATTGTTTCAAAACAGAATAGTTTTTTTACTTAACAACTTTAATCGCTTTTTGTTCCACTATTGTCTTATTTTGTATTATTTATGTTAATATCTTCAAAAATTTAAATACCCCCTCTTTTTATTTTTTAAACATTTTTGGACACACAAATTTTTTATTATTTTTAGTTAAAAGGCATTTTAACTATTTTGTAAAAATGTTAACGTAACCTGTGAAAGTCTGAATGTGAAATGACTAGGTAACTCGGATTCGGAATGGAAGTTTACAACAGTGGTTGTGCTTCTAAATGATGTTTACATAGGGCAAAATGCAATTGTAGCAATGCTTTAACATAAGGAGTGGAACGTATTAAAAAGGGTGAGGAGATATCATTTGTGTACTTCTAGCCATTAAGGGGATAATGAAAAAATCTCATTTTTGTAGGCAAATAATTAATATGTAAAGGATTTAATAAATACTAAAACATCAAAAATAAAGTTTGCGAGTAGGTAGAAAATTGAACTTTTTCTTGAATTAGCTGTTGACAATAATATGTACTTTTAATTGTTACCTTGAAATGAATCACTATTTGAGATAATATTTTTAGTGGATAAAAAGGTGAAAATGGAGGCCTGTTATGAGTAATCGCTATGCAATAATTTTGGCCGCTGGGCAAGGTACTAGGATGAAATCTAAGCTTTACAAGGTTTTACACCCTGTTTGCGGAAAACCAATGGTACAACATGTTATCGATCAAGTCAATCAACTTCAGATAGAAGATATTGTAACAGTTATCGGCCATGGAGCTGAAAAAGTTCAAGAACAGCTTGGTGATTCTTGCAAGTATGCATTACAAGAGCAGCAATTAGGCACGGCACATGCTGTAATGCAAGCGGGAGACGTTTTATCCGATAAGAGTGGAATTACCCTTGTTATTTGCGGAGATACACCGTTAATCAAAGCAGAGACGATGGAAGCGCTTATAACATTGCATGAGCAAAGTAAGGCGAAAGCAACGATTCTGACAGCATATGCGGATAATCCGGATGGCTATGGAAGAGTTCTTCGCAGTGAGAACGGCCTGGTTGAAAAGATCGTCGAGCATAAGGATGCATCAGATGAAGAAAGATATGTTAAGGAAATAAATACCGGTACATATTGTTTCGATAATCAGGCATTATTTAGCGCGCTGAAAAAAGTTTCAAATGATAATGTCCAAGGTGAATATTATTTGCCGGATGTTATTGAAATTTTAAAAGAAGAAGGCGAATCGGTGACAGCCTTTCAATCAAGTGATTTTGATGAGACATTGGGTGTAAACGACCGAGTGGCTTTATCGCAGGCTGAGCAAACTCTACGGAGTCGTATCAATGAATCACATATGAGAAATGGTGTAACGATTATCGATCCACTTACAACGTTTATTGAAGCTGATGTGAAAATTGGGCAGGATACGGTTATTTATCCTGGGTCATTGATTAAAGGGAAAAGTATTATCGGGCAGGATTGCCTGATTGGTCCTAATTCGGAGATTAGTGATTGTGAAATTGGTGATGGAACTGAAATTCACCAATCGGTTGTACACGAAAGCAGTATTGGAAGTTTAGTTAAAATCGGTCCTTTTGCACATGTTCGACCTCAATCCGATATTCAGGATTCTGTTAAAATCGGTAATTTTGTCGAAATTAAAAAAACCGTTTTTGGTAAAGGAAGCAAAGCCTCTCATTTGAGTTATATTGGGGATGCAGAGGTTGGAGAGAATGTTAATATTGGCTGCGGATCTATTACCGTGAATTATGACGGTACAAATAAACATTTGACGAAGATTGAAGACGATGTTTTTATAGGCTGTAATTCTAATCTTGTTGCACCTGTAACGATAGGAAAAGGGGCATATGTAGCTGCTGGGTCAACCATCACTCAAGATGTACCGCAGGAAGCTTTATCTGTTGCTCGTGCTCGTCAAGTAAACAAAGAAGATTATGTGAAAAAGTTAAAATTTAATAATTAACCCACGGAGGTCATCATGTCAAATCAGTATTTAGATCCTAATTTAAAAGTATTCTCTTTAAATTCAAACTTTGATTTAGCTCAAGAAATTGCTGCTGCAATCGGTGTTGAACTTGGAAAATGTAGCGTAACAAGTTTCAGTGACGGTGAAGTTCAGATTAATATTGAAGAAAGTATTCGTGGTTGTGACGTTTACGTAATCCAATCAACAAGCCAACCAGTCAATGAAAATTTAATGGAACTTTTAATTATGATCGATGCTCTAAAACGTGCTTCAGCTAAAACAATCAATATAGTAATGCCTTATTACGGTTATGCTCGACAAGACCGTAAAGCACGTGCTCGTGAACCAATTACAGCTAAACTTGTAGCGAATCTTTTAGAAACAGCTGGTGCCCATCGTGTCATCACATTGGATCTACACGCGCCACAAATCCAAGGTTTCTTTGATATTCTAATTGATCACCTTGTTGCAGTTCCAATTTTAGCTGATTTCTTCAAAGAAAAAGATCTAAGTGACATTGTCATCGTTTCTCCGGATCACGGTGGAGTAACGCGTGCCCGTAAAATGGCAGATCGCTTAAAAGCACCGATTGCTATTATCGATAAGCGTCGTCCAAGACCGAATGTGGCTGAAGTCATGAACATCATCGGTAATATTGAAGGTAAAACGGCAATCCTGATTGATGACATCATCGATACAGCAGGTACTATTACACTTGCAGCTAATGCACTTGTAGAGAATGGTGCGAAAGCAGTCTATGCTTGTTGTACACACCCAGTCCTGTCGGGCCCTGCTATCGAACGGATTCAAAATTCAACTATCAAGGAACTGGTCGTAACAAATTCGATTGTTCTATCTGAAGACAAGAAAATCGATAAAATTGTTGGGCTTTCTGTAGCTCCTTTGATTGCGGAAGCAATTATTCGTGTTCATGAAGAACAATCTGTTAGCACATTATTTGATTGATAAAAAATAAAGAAAACATGGTGGGCCTAGTGTCCGCCATGTTTTTTTATATAAAATATTTGAATTATTCCGAAAATAAATTAATTCTTAGTTGACAGGTGCGAATACTGATATTAATATGTATACATATTCAATTTATATTTTATGAATCTAAAGAAAAAACTCTCTTTCTGGTTCTGAGTAAGAAAAAAGCTCACAAATTAAATGGCCGATCGGGCTACCGAAGGCTCCTTTTCACTTACCATCTCACATTAGGCATCTTTTTGACCTATTGTACTTTTGGTGAAGAAAAGGAGCTTTTTATTTTATACAAATCAGTTTTATGAGGGGTGTATAGTATGGAAAAAAAACGCAATGTGTGGATACTGAGTATTCTTAGCATCATTATGCTGGTATTAGGAGCATGTGGGCAGGAAAAAAGCAGTACAAAGAGTGCTAACGCAAAAGAAAGTGATAAGACTATCAGAATCGGCTATCAAAAATTCGGGACATTAAATATTTTAAAATCAAAAGGAGAGCTGGAAACACGTTTAAAAGAAGTGGGTTATACCGTTAAGTGGACTGAATTTCCTGCTGGGCCTCAGCTGCTTGAGGCTTTGAATGTTGGAAGTCTTGATTTTGGGCACACAGGAGAGGCACCACCGATATTTGCACAGGCTGCTAAGGCCCCACTTGTCTATGTGGCTAATCAGCCAGCAAACCCCTCAGGAGAAGCCATAGTCGTGCAAAAGGATTCGCCTATAAAGAGTGTGGAAGATTTAAAAGGCAAGAAAGTAGGCTTGAATAAAGGGTCCAATGTTCATTATTTATTAGTTAAAGCATTAGAGGAGGCGGATCTTACTCTTGACGATATTCAGCCCGTCTACTTGCCACCGGCTGATGCGAGGGCTGCTTTTGAAGGAAATCAGATTGATGCTTGGGTAATATGGGACCCATTTCTATCTGCAGCGGAACTAGAACTTGAAACAAAAACGATTCAGGATGGAGAAGGATTAGTGGCGAATCGAGAATTCTTTTTGGCAACGGATACATTCGCAGAGAATAAAGAAGTCTTGAAAATTATTAAAGAGGAATTGAAAAAAGTAGATAAGTGGATTGAAGAAAACCCAAAGGATGTTGCAGAGTTCTTAGCTCCAGAGATTGGGATGAGTGTTGAGGCATTAGATAAAACATTAAAAAGAAAAGAATATGGACTAGAGGAAATTTCAAAAACGGCTCTGAACGACCAACAAAAAATTGCTGATACATTTTACAATCTTAAATTAATTCCAACCGAAGTAAATGTTTTCGATGCATCAATAGATGTTAAAAAAAATTAAGGGGGAAATAAAAATGAAAGTATTTTGGTTTATTCCATCACATGGAGAAAGTCGTTATTTAGGGTCAACTAAGGGTGGGAGACCTATTACACTTCCTTATTTGAAGCAAATTGCTCAGGCAGTTGACCATCTTGGGTTTGAAGGAGCATTACTTCCAACTGGACGGTCTTGTGAAGATGCCTGGGTAGTGGGATCTTCATTAATATCTGCAACGGAAAGAATGAAATTTTTAGTAGCCATTCGTCCGGGTTTAATGTCACCGACCTTGGCAGCCCGGATGGCTGCGTCCTTTGACCGGCTGTCGGGTGGTCGCCTTCTAATCAATGTAGTAACTGGAGGAGATCCTGTCGAATTGGCTGGTGATGGTGTATTTCTGAACCATACGGATCGTTATAGGTTAACAGATGAATTTTTGGATATTTGGAGAGCGGAAATGTCTGAAGAACAGGTGAATTTTGAAGGGGAGCACTTGAAGGTTGAAGGTGGGAATATTCTGTTGCCTCCGGTACAAAAACCTTACCCTCCACTATACTTTGGAGGTTCATCTGACCCGGCCATTGATATTTCAGGAAAGCATATTGATGTGTATTTAACTTGGGGTGAACCACCAGCACAAGTGGCTGAAAAAATTGAAAAAGTTCGTAAAAAGGCAGCAGAGTACGGCCGCGAAGTTCGATTTGGTATCCGTATGCATGTCATTGTAAGGGAAACAGAAGAAGAGGCTTGGCAGGCAGCAGATGAACTCATTAAATATGTAGATGATGAAATGATCGAAAATTCACAAAAGATTTTCGAGCGGTTTGATTCAGTTGGTCAGAAGAGGATGTCCCAACTTCATAACGGCAGTAGGGATTCCCTTGAAATCAGCCCTAACCTATGGGCAGGTGTAGGTCTTGTGCGTGGTGGCGCCGGTACAGCATTAGTCGGAAGCGCAGAGAACGTTGCTGCACGAATGAAAGAATATGAGGAAATTGGGGTAGAATCCTTTGTTTTATCTGGCTATCCTCATTTAGAAGAAGCATATCGAGTGGCGGAACTGTTATTCCCTATACTCCCTGTTGAACAGCTGCAAGGTCCCGTGTCAAAAGCTACGAGTCCATTTGGAGAAATATTAGCCAACAACCACTACCCTACAAAAGGAAGTGAAAATAAAAATGAAGAAAAAGTTAAACAAAAAGTTCAATAAGTTCCCTTTCATAACGTGGCTTGTACCTGTTTTTCTACTGGTAGCTTGGCAGTTGCTGTCATTGTGGGGCATTCTGTCGGAGCGGATATTACCTGCTCCGACTGAAGTTCTTAAAGCAGGCATTGCTTTATTGAAAACAGGAGAACTTATAGACTATATCGGCATCAGTGCCCAGCGTGCCTTAATCGGCTTTTTGATTGGTGGGATTATTGGTTTTGTACTTGGTATGTTAAATGGGCTTTCAACCATTGCTGAAACATTATTCGATACTTCTCTTCAGATGTTGCGAAACATCCCACATTTAGCCTTGATTCCGCTCGTAATCCTTTGGTTTGGTATTGAGGAAGAAGCGAAAATATTCCTAGTGGCCTTAGGAGTTCTATTCCCGATCTATTTAAATACGTTTCATGGTGTGAAGTCGGTCGATAAAGGTTTAATTGAAGCGGCGAAGGTTTATGGGTTAAGCGGTTTTTCTTTATTCTGGAACGTGATTCTCCCTGCAGCTTTTCCATCCATTTTAGTGGGCATCCGCTTTTCGCTTGGAATTATGTGGGTCACATTAATAGTCGCGGAAACGATATCCGCCAATTCTGGAATTGGGTATATGGCTATGAATGCCAGGGAATTCATGAGAATGGATATCGTTGTACTCAGTATTCTCTTATATGCTTTATTAGGGAAAATATCAGATGTTTTTGCCAAGGTAATAGAAAAAAGATGCTTGAAATGGCATCCATCATACCAATGAGGAGGCCTTTTATATGAAAAGTGGAAGTTCATTGGAGCTGCAGAATATTAGGAAGGATTTTGGAGGTTTTGAAGTTTTAAAGGGAATAAACCTTACTTTTAAAAAAGGGGAATTCGTAGCTATTGTCGGCAAGAGTGGATGCGGGAAAAGTACCTTACTACGTCTTGCGGCAGGCCTGGATGAACCAACGGAAGGGAAGATACTGGTGGATGGCGAGTCATTAAACGGACTGAATCGATCATCCCGCACGATGTTTCAGGATGGGAGGCTTTTCCCTTGGAAAAAAATTCTTCAAAATGTTGGTGTTGGTTTAAAAGGGGATTGGAAGCCAAAAGCTATAGAGCTACTAGAGCAGGTGGGGCTGGCAGACCGAGCATATGAATGGCCATCGGTTCTATCGGGAGGGCAGAGACAAAGGGTTGCCTTAGCTAGGGCATTGGTGAACGAACCTGACATTCTTCTATTGGATGAACCATTAGGGGCGCTGGACGCTTTGACAAGAATCGAGATGCAAAGGTTAATTGAAGAATTATGGAGAAAAAGAGACTTTACTGCCTTACTCGTTACACATGATGTGGAAGAAGCGGTTACGCTGGCTGACCGGGTCATATTAATTGAAGAGGGCAAAGTGGTTATGAATAAGGAAATTAATCTACCGAGACCACGGAAAAAGGACAATATTCTTTACTCATCCTTGGCTGGCCAAATTCTTAATAGAGTCATGCAAGTTGAGGAGCAGGTAGAAAAAAAGGCGATTCATGCATAAAGTCTGTAATTGAATGAGTGAGGAAAAAAGAATTCCATTCGATACTTTTCTTTGTTTATCATTCGTTTAAGTTCATATTAGAGCTTTCTGTCATTCCTTTCATGTTTAATACACCGCTATTTAGGGAACTGTTAATTATAGTGAACCTGTAATTAATATTTTAGGAAGGCGGAGGATGTATGAGTAATTTATTAGCTGCAAAAGAACGTACGGATTTAAAACACTCTAATTTAAGGAACTTGAGAGAAAGCGGAGAAATCCCTGCTATTGTATATGGTAATCAAAACGGCAATACGGCCATCTCAGTCAATAATATTGAACTTCAAAAAACAATGAAAGAAATAGGACGAAATGGTATTATTTCTCTTGACTTGAATGGAACTGAATTTAAAGTCATGCTCTCTGATTATCAAAAGGATCCGATAAAGAATTTCATTTATCATGCTGACTTTTTAATTGTAGATATGTCTGCTCAATTACAGGCACAAGTACGCATCAACCTTACCGGTGTCTGTAAAGGGGTGAAAGACGGTGGTGTTCTACAGCAGTCTCTTCATGAAGTAACGGTTACGGCTAAGCCTAATGATATTCCCGAATCCATTAATGTTGATGTTACTGAGCTTCAGGTCGGCGATACAATCTACATATCTGACATTCAAACAAATCAGCAAGTTACAATTAACAACGATGGTGAAGAAGTCGTTGCCTCCGTATTGGCGCCTCGTCAGGAAGAGGAAATTAGTACAGGTGAACAGCAAGATGGCGGTATTCCTGAAAATGAAGAAGGCAGGGAGACTAAGGCTTCACCAGAGTCATGATGCCGGGATTAAACAAGTAAGTCATGGTATAATAGGCGTAGCTCTTAATGAGTTACGTCTTTTCTACTTCTGTATGCGTCCGTTTACATCTGGTAAAACTATTGGGAATTGATTTCTTTAAATAGAGTTTATTTCTAATTAGTTCTCCGGTCGCTTGCAGGTAAGCTTGAAATTGAGGTACTATTTTTCTAGGGTCATTCTGATCTTAGAATTTTCGTCCACACGTAACTCCCTAAATATCGGTAATGACGGAGTGTGAATCATGAAAATTATTGTAGGGTTAGGGAACCCAGGTAAACAATATGAAAAAACACGGCATAACGTCGGTTTTGAAGTAATAGATGAGTTATCTAAAAAGTGGTCGATCTCACTCGATCAAGCCAAGCATAAGGGAATCTATGGTGTAGGAATGGTACGGGGAGAAAAGGTTTTATTACTTAAGCCGCTAACCTACATGAATTTATCAGGTGAATCGATTTCGGCTGTTATGCATTTCTTTAAGGTGGAAATAGCGGATGTGGTTATTATATATGATGACCTCGATTTACCGCCAGGAAGAATCCGTCTTCGTCAAAAAGGAAGTGCAGGCGGTCATAATGGAATAAAATCTACAATTTCTCACTTGGGTACACAAGATTTTAACCGAATTAGAATAGGTATCGGTCGCCCAATCGGCCATGTTCCAGTACCTGACTATGTATTGGGGCGTTTCTCCCAAGAAGAATGGAATCATGTAGGGGCTACGATTGTAAAAAGCGCCGCTTCTTGTGAAGCTTGGTTGGAAAAACCATTTATACAGGTCATGAACGAATATAACCAATAAGCTAAGAGTAGATATAAGTAAAGAATAAAATCTTTCGCTGAATAAATCCCCCTTACTTTTGTACATACTAACACTATTACAAAATAGGGGGTTACCAAATGGCTCTCCATTATCGTTGCCGACATTGTGGAACTAAGCTGGGTTCTATCGAGGCACACGCACTGAGTACGGAGCAGTTAGGTTTTAATCAACTTACTGATGAAGAGCGTCAAGAGATGATCGTTTATGATTCTGAGGGAGATATGCATGTGAGGGCGATATGTGAAGATTGTCATGAATCGCTGCAAAGAAACCCTGAATTATATGAAAGCGATTATATTATTCATTAGCGGGAGAGGGCTTTGGACAAAATCCAAAGCATTTTTCCGTTTGTTTTGTTTTAAAGATATGAAGATAGAGAATGAACCAGTTAATAAAGAGAGACCTTGGCTGAATATGCCGGGTTAAAAATACAAGGACTTGAAACGGTTTTCGCACGTTAAGAGAGGAGGGACAGATTGTGAATGGATTGCAAAACTTATTCTCCAAACAAGATGATGTTCATTCGTTAATAGCCGGCATTGATGAGGGACTTAAGGAACAAATAGTATCTGGTCTAACAGGTTCTTCGAGATCACTTCTGCTGGCGGCCGTATATGAAAAGACGAAGAGGCCGATTTTATTAGTAACCCATAATTTATTGCAAGCACAAAAATTCCATGAGGATTTATCCAGTTTTATCCCAGAGGATGAACTATATATTTATCCCGCCAATGAGTTAATTGCTGCTGATTTGAGTGTAGCCAGTCCTGAATTAAGAGCCCAACGTGTAGAGGCATTGAATTTTTGGACGGAGGGAAAGAAAGGGATTGTCATTGCGCCTATTCCTGGGGTTCGCCGTGTGCTTCCTCCAAAGGATATTTGGAAGAGGCATCAGCTTACATTTAAACTAGGTGAAGAAATTGAACTTGACCCAACGCTTAATAAATTTATTGCAATGGGCTATAACCGGGCGGAAATGGTTGCCTCTCCAGGAGAATTCAGCATTCGGGGCGGTATCATCGATATATATCCGATTACGGAACCTAATCCAATGCGAATTGAGTTATTTGATACAGAAATAGATTCCATTAGAACCTTTTCTACGGAAGATCAGCGATCAATTGAGAAGCTCCAAAAAGTGACAATCGGTCCGGTTAGTGAGGCCTTGCTAGAAGAAAGGCACATTGAAAGAATTATATCGAAACTCGAAAGCGGATTAAGTAAAAGTTTGAAAAAGCTTAAAGATGAAAAAACAAAGGAACAATTGGTTCAAACGATCAGCTCTGAACTTGAACAGCTGAAAATGGGGAATAAGCCCGACCAAATCTTTAAATACTTAAGTTTAGCTTATGAGGAACCAGCTAGTTTAATAGACTATTTACCTGTAAATGGCTTAGTTTTCTTAGATGAAATCAGTAGAATCCAGGAAATCAATGATTCTTTGGAAAAGGAAGAGGCAGGATGGTATACCGACCTTTTAAGTCAAGGGCAGATTATCCATGATATTAAATTGGCTCATCCCATGCATGAATTAATTATGAAATCAAACAGGCCGTTTGTGTATCTTTCATTATTTTTAAGGCATGTACCGCATACAAATCCTCAGAATATCCTGAATTTTGCCAGTAAACAAATGCAAAATTTCCACGGACAGATGAACGTGTTTAAAACTGAACTGGAACGTTGGAAAAAAGGAAAGTATACAGTCGTTATACTAGGCCAGGATGATGAACGGGTGAAAAAGCTGCATTCGGTTTTAGAGGATTATGATATTGAAGCGGCAGAGCTTTTTGATGCGAACAGTATTCTTCCGGGGAAAGTACAGATTTTACGCGGCAGCCTTAACAGTGGCTTTGAATTACCTATGCAAAAATTTAGTATTATTACGGAAACGGAATTATTTAATAAGAAATCTAAAAAATCAATTCGCAGGCAGAAACTATCGAATGCGGAACGAATAAAGAGTTATTCCGAACTGAAAATCGGTGACCATGTCGTTCATGTTAACCATGGTATCGGGAAATATTTGGGGATTGAAACGCTAACCATCAATGGAGTTCATAAGGATTATCTACATATCCGGTATCAGGCGGATGACAAGCTGTATGTACCAGTTGACCAAATTGATCTTGTCCAAAAATATGTCGGTTCCGAAGGCAAGGAGCCGAAGCTTTACAAATTAGGCGGGACGGAATGGAAACGTGTTAAAAGCAAGGTTCAATCATCTGTTGAGAATATTGCGGATGATTTAATCAAGCTGTATGCAGAAAGGGAAGCGGCAAAGGGTTATGCCTTTTCACCTGATGGGGATATGCAGAGGGAATTTGAAACATCATTCGCCTATAACGAAACAGAAGATCAACTGCGTTCTATTGTAGAGATTAAAAAAGATATGGAACGTGAAAGGCCAATGGATCGTTTATTATGTGGTGATGTTGGTTATGGGAAGACAGAGGTAGCTATTCGCGCTGCTTTTAAAGCTATTATGGATGGCAAGCAGGTTGCTTTTCTCGTTCCAACCACTATCCTTGCCCAACAGCATTTTGAAACATTGAGAGAGCGTTTTCAGGACTATCCTATTTCGATTGGGCTTATGAGTCGTTTTCGGACGAAAAAGCAGCAAACGGAAACGATAAAGGGATTAAAAGCTGGAACGGTGGATATCGTTGTGGGTACGCACAGAATTTTATCCAAAGATATTGTGTATCGAGACTTAGGCTTGCTTATTATTGATGAAGAGCAGCGGTTTGGCGTAACGCATAAGGAAAAAATCAAACGCTTAAAAACCAATGTCGATGTATTGACTTTGACAGCGACGCCAATTCCAAGGACTCTCCATATGTCCATGCTTGGCGTGCGGGATTTGTCTGTCATCGAAACACCTCCAGAGAACCGTTTCCCAATCCAAACGTATGTAATGGAGTATAATGGCTCGCTGGTAACAGAAGCAATTGAGCGAGAATTGGCAAGGGATGGTCAGGTTTATTTTCTCTATAATCGGGTAGAAGATATAGCAAGAAAAGCAGAAGAAATTTCCATGTTGGTGCCAGATGCCCGCGTCACATATGCACATGGGCAAATGTCTGAGCAGGAACTAGAAGCTGTTATGTTTGGATTTTTAGAAGGCGAATACGATGTTTTAGTAAGTACAACTATTATAGAGACCGGTGTGGATATTCCAAATGTCAATACACTTATTGTGAATGAAGCAGATAGAATGGGACTTTCCCAACTTTATCAGCTGCGTGGTCGTGTTGGGCGATCCAATCGGGTAGCATATGCATTCTTTACTTACAGAAAAGATAAAGTTTTGACGGAAGTAGCAGAAAAACGTCTCCAATCCATTAAGGAATTTACAGAATTGGGATCAGGGTTCAAAATTGCGATGCGTGATTTATCCATCAGGGGAGCTGGGAATATACTAGGTGCTCAACAACATGGCTTCATCGATTCAGTCGGTTTTGATTTGTACTCTCAAATGCTGAAAGAAGCTGTAGAGGCGAAACGTAATGATCAACCAGTTGAAGAAAAGTCTTCACTTGAAATTGACGTTGAAGTAGATGCGTATATCCCTGATGCCTACATAGCGGATGGACATCAGAAAATCGAAATGTATAAAAGATTCAGAGGCATTACTTCTCTAGAAGAAGTGGAAGAATTACAAGATGAAATGCTCGATCGATTCGGTGAATATCCTGATGAAGTCGCCTATTTATTTCTAATTGCTGAAATGAAGGTGTATGCTGAAAAAGCTGGAATTGAAAGCATTAAGCAATTGAAGCAGGAAATCAGCATTCTTCTCAGGGAAAAAGTAAGTAGCGGCGTAGATGGACAAAAGGTATTTGAGCTAGGATCAAAGTACGGCCGTATGGTTGGCTTTGGTATGGATGGCAATCGAATGAAGCTTGTTTTACACATTAAAGGTGTAGAACAAAGCAAGTGGTTAGACATCCTCTTTGAGATGGCTAAAGGCTTACAACATGTAAAAAAAGAAATTCAAGCAACAAAAAATTAAAGAAAATGATTGTCTTTTTGAAGTTGTCTGTTTTTAAGATGTTATGGTAAAAAGGTGTATCAAAAAGAAAAATTTTTTCAAAGTGCATAGAACTTACCATTAGAAAAATACTAAGTACAATAGCTGGTGTTGATTTTGCTACGAAAAGAGGATTTATCAAATCAATTAGAGGAAAGTGAGGCAACATTAGATGAAAGCAACTGGTATCGTTCGCCGAATTGATGATTTAGGAAGAGTTGTCATCCCGAAAGAAATTCGAAGGACTCTCCGCATTCGTGAAGGTGATCCATTAGAGATTTTTGTGGACAGAGATGGAGAAGTCATCTTAAAGAAATACTCTCCTATTAGTGAATTAGGCGATTTTGCAAGAGAATATGCAGAAGCACTTTATGATAGCCTTGGAAACCCAGTTATGATCTGTGACCGGGATACTTACATTGCAGTGGCAGGTGGATCTAAAAAAGAATACTTAAATAAAAGTGTTAGTGAACTAGTAGAAAAAATTATGGAAGAAAGAAATCCCGTTCTGGAATCTCCAAATGGACAGATTTCCTTCGTGGATTCGAATGATGAAGAGATTCAATCATATACAGCAGCTCCGATCATTGCGAGTGGTGACCCGATTGGTGCCGTCTTGATTTTCTCTAAAGAAGGAACATTAGGTGAAGTGGAACAGAAATCGGTTGAAACAGCAGCAAGTTTCCTAGCTAGACAAATGGAACAATAGGTTAGGACATGCCATTATATTTTTGGATGTAAAAAGGGCAGCAATCGCTGTCCTTTTTGTCTTTTAATAAAGACAAAAAAATATAGAGGAACATTTAAAGCGGGGAGGCCCAAGCCTCTTTGTGGAAATTGGAAAATCATTAACAGTATGGATAACCTATGAAAAACAACCACTCAATTATGCTATAATTACTACCACATATGAGTGAAAAGGGGAAAAAAAATGGCTGCAAAGCCTTACAAAACTTCAAAAGAACTTTTCAGGGGTGCGTTAATCCTAAGTGCAGCCGCGATTATCGTAAAGATTTTGAGTGCGGCCTATCGCATTCCTTATCAAAACATAGCTGGAGATATCGGGTTTTATATCTATCAGCAGGTATATCCGTTTTATGGGGTTGCTTTAACGCTCTCTACACTAGGCTTCCCGGTTGTCATATCTAAACTAATTGCAGAACGGGAGTCTTCTAAAAATAGTTTTGCGGTTAAAGATATTTTATTGACCTCGTTTGTCGTCTTATGTTCGTTAGGGATTATCATGTTTATTGCACTGTTCCTAGGGGCAGAATGGATTGCCGGGATGATGAAAGATCCTCAACTATCAGGTCTGCTGAGAATCATTGCTTTTTCCTATTTATTAATGCCGTTTTCTTCTGTTTTAAGGGGCTACTTCCAAGGAATAAACGACATGATTCCTACAGCAAGTTCGCAGGTCGCTGAACAATGTATCCGGGTTTTAACAATACTGGTGTTGTCTACTCTATTGGTGTATTGGGATTACTCTGATTATGATGTCGGTAAGGGAGCAGTCTTTGGTTCGATTACGGGTGGCATAACAGGACTGGTACTGCTTTTTGTTTTCGTTTTCTTAAGAGAAGAATGGAAGCTTTTTTCCCAAATGAAAATCAAACCGTCAATTTTCATCAGGATTTCCAAAGCTTTGATCTTCCAAGGTTTGGCTTTTTGCATCACGGGCCTTATTCTAATCTTGTTTCAGTTCGTTGATTCACTGCACCTGTATTCTCTATTAAGGGAAACGGGGATGGGAGAAATAGAAGCAAAAGAATGGAAAGGGGTTTATGACCGTGGACAGCCCTTACTACAGCTAGGGACAGTCGTGGCGAACTCTTTTGCATTGGCACTTGTACCAGTTATTGCTGGATTCGTTCAGAGGAGAAATAAACAGGAATTGCTTAATAAGATAAAATTAGCACTGCGTGTAAGTGCGACTATTGGAATGGCGGCCGCTATCGGGTTGGTAGTAACAATGAAACCGGTCAATTATATGCTGTTTACTGACGATAAGGGGACAATTACTTTAGCAATTTTCTCCTTATCGATATTATTTACATCGCTCATTATGGCGAAAGCGGCAGTTATTCAAAGTTTAGGGTATTCGATTGCCCCGGTGATCATTACGATTGTAGGGGTGTGCAGCAAATGGACGTTGAACCTTGTTCTTGTGCCCCGTTACAAAATTGCAGGGGCAGCCTCAGCAACAGTACTTGCCTTTATAATTATGACTGTATTGTTTTATATAGTATTGAAAGTACATATAAAAAAACCTTTAATTGAAAAGAAGCAGCTGTTTATAATTTTAAAGAGTACGGTCTACATGGGTACATCAGTTCTGTTATTCAACACCGTATTTCAGGTGGTGTTGCCAGATGAAAGCCGACTGTTAGCTACAATTCAGGCATTGATTGGTGTGGGAATTGGTGCAGTTGTTTTTGTTATGGCAGTCATTCGGGCAGGTTTATTTAGTCAGGAAGAACTCTCCTTTATACCTGTAGGGTCAAAGCTTAAACGATTTATCATAACGAATAGGAGTAAATGAAATCATGAATGAGATTACTATAATAGGACTCGGGGCAGGCGATTTAGACCAGCTTCCATTTGGGATTTATAAAAAATTAACAAAGACAAAAGAATGCTTCGTCCGGACGATAGATCATCCGGTGATCAGAGATTTAACAATTGAAGGAATTAAGTTCACTGCTTTTGACAAGGTATATGAAAAACACGATCAATTTGAAGAGGTATACGAAGAAATTTCAGAAGCATTATTACAAGAAGCTGTAAATAGTTCTGTTCTGTACGCGGTTCCAGGGCATCCAATGGTTGCAGAAAAAACAGTCCAACTCTTGCTAGAGAAAGGTCCAGCTAGAGGCATTGCTATTAAGCTTGAGGGAGGACAAAGTTTTCTTGACCCGTTATTTCAGGCCGTTCAAATTGACCCAATTGAAGGATTTCAGCTTCTAGATGGAACTGCTCTTTCACCAGATGACCTGCATATTAGACAGCATATGATAATCGGGCAGGTGTATGACGCGTTCAGTGCTTCCAATGTGAAGTTGACTTTGATGGAAAAGCTTCCAGATGACTACGAGGTATATATCGTTACAGCGGCAGGCAGTAGCCAGGAAAAAGTAACAAAATGTGCACTTTATGAACTGGACCGCCAAATGGAGTTAAGTAACTTAACGAGTGTCTATGTGCCACCCGTTAAAGAAGATGCATTACAGTATCGTGAATTTTCTAAGTTGCGACAGATCATCGCGGAACTGAGGGGACCTGACGGATGTCCTTGGGATAAGAAACAAACTCATCAAAGCTTGAAGAAATATCTAATAGAAGAGGCATACGAACTTATTGATTCCATTGATGCCGAGGACGATGAGGGCATGATTGGTGAACTAGGGGACGTACTCCTTCAAGTGATGCTTCATGCGCAAATCGGAGAGGATGAGGGCATGTTCACAATAGATGATGTGATCGAAGGAATTACAGCAAAAATGGTTCGACGCCACCCTCATGTGTTTGGAGATATAGAAGTGACCGGTGAAGAAGATGTTTTAGTGAACTGGCAGAAAATCAAGGAAGAAGAAAAAGGAAGCGAGAAAAATGTTCCACAATCCATTCTAGATGGTATAGAAAAATCGCTGCCAAACTTACTTCGTGCTGAGGAGTATCAAAAAAGGGCTGCGAAGGTCGGATTTGACTGGGATGAGGTTTCCGAAGCGTGGAAAAAGGTTAAAGAAGAAGTGCAGGAACTTGAAGATGAGATACTGAACCCGAATCCGGATATCGACCGGATCAAATCCGAATTGGGAGACCTCTTTTTTGCGATTGTCAACATTTCGCGCTATTATGACATACAAGCAGAAGAAGCTGTCTATAAAGCAAACCAGAAGTTTCACCAGCGTTTTACATATATCGAAGAGCGTATTCAAAGGGAAGACAAGAAGTTTGCTGATTATACATTAGAAGAACTGGATTCATATTGGGATGAGGCAAAAGCTAAAGGACTTTAATTAAAGGAGAGAATTGAATGTCGATGAGATTAGATAAATTCTTAAAAGTATCAAGGTTGATTAAGCGCCGCACTCTTGCTAAAGAAGTAGCGGATAAAGGGAGAATTACAATTAACGGCCAACAGGCTAAAGCAAGCTCGAATGTAAAAGATGGTGATGAATTAACCGTACGTTTTGGTCAAAAGCTAGTCACGGTACGCGTTGACAAAATTCAAGAAACGACGAAAAAAGAAGCTGCTGCCGATATGTATACAATCGTAAAAGAAGAAAAGCTAGCAGAGGAGTAAGGACAGGCTTTGTTCTAATTTCCCTCTTACGGACATACACTTGTACAAAATCAGTGGTACTGTGAGGGATGAAAAATGAGCCAATATATTGATCCGAATGCTGGTTACACAAAGGGAACAATCCAAGAGCATGATGTAACGATGAAAGGCCGCCGTTTATTGGATATTACCGGAGTAAAACAAGTGGAAAGCTTTGATAATGAAGAATTTTTGCTTGAAACGTCAATGGGCTTCTTATCTATACGTGGTCAGAACTTGCAAATGAAGAATTTAGACGTAGATAAAGGGATTGTTTCAATCAAGGGGAAGATTTTTGACCTTGTATATTTAGATGAGCAATCCGGGGAGAAAGCTAAAGGCTTCTTTGGCAAGCTGTTCAAATGACCTTAACGATCCAATTTTATACGTTGCTTGCGATGATAGGCATGGGCAGTTGTTTTGGAGCTGCCCTCGATACGTATAACCGGTTCCTGAAGCGTTCAGTAAGGAAGAGGTGGATTGTCTTCCTCCATGATTTTCTTTTCTGGATTATTCAGGGTCTCCTTATTTTTTATGTTTTGTTTTTAGTGAATGAAGGAGAGTTTCGCCTATATTTATTTTTGGCCTTATTATGCGGTTTTTCAGCATATCAAGCACTTTTTAAAGGAGTCTATCAACGCTTTTTAGAGTTTTTGATTTTACTGGTAATAAAGGTGGTCAGATTTTTAACTAAATCGGTTCAAATGCTGATATTTCTTCCGATAAAATGGGTAATAGTTACTGCAATTTCCATCATCATAGGTATGGGCAGATTTGTTTTAGTCCTTTTAAAATGGATAGGGAAAATAATTCTCTTTATTTTAAATGTTTTCTGGAAACCTTTAAAATGGATACTAACAAGGATATGGAATTTATTGCCGGTTTTTGTTACAAAAAACGTCGGGAAGTTTTATAATAAAGGAAAAGGGATTTTATTGAAAATAAAGAATTCTATAGTTAGCATGGTAATTAGATGGAGAACTAAAAAGAAATGAGGAGTGATAAAACATGAGTAGCCTTCGGAAGAGGAAAGTGGCAAAAATAGAAAATCCCTACGTCGCTCTACAAGAGAAAAAAGTACAAACTGTTGAAAAAAAGAAGCGTGGTCTTATGCGTAGATTAACACTGTATTCAGTTTTCGCCGCTATCTTTTTGATTTTGGCTGTTTCCACCCTCATTACGCAAAATGTTGCACTAGATGAAAAAGTACAGCAGAAAGAAAAATTAGAAGTAAAGTTAGCTAAATTGGAAAAAGGTGAAACCCTTCTTAAAGAAGAAATTGTAAAACTCAATGATGATGACTATATTGCTAAAATAGCAAGACGAGATTATTTCTTATCGGACAATGGTGAAATCATTTTTAATCTTCCAAAAGCAAAGGAAGATAGTGACTAATATTGACACTGTTTTTTTACTTTCGTTATAATATAGTGTGAAGAGATTTTTAACATTTCTAAGGAGGAACATTTTTTTTATGTCAATCGAAGTAGGCAGCAAGTTACAAGGTAAAGTAACAGGCATAACTAATTTTGGTGCATTTGTAGAGCTCCCTCAAGGTTCAACAGGTCTTGTCCATATCAGTGAAGTAGCAGATAACTATGTCAAAGATATTAACGATCACTTAAAAGTGGGCGATACAGTTGAAGTGAAAGTCATCAATGTGAAAGATGGCAAAATTGGCTTGTCCATTAAAAAAGCAATAGACCGTCCTGAAGGCGAGCAAAAACCTGCATACACACCACGTCCGCGCCAAGGAAGAGGGAACGACAGCCGTTCCAAAGACTTCCGCTCAAAAGGTAGTAGTTTCCAACCCAAGGAAAACTTTGAGCAAAAAATGGCTAAATTCTTAAAAGATAGCGAAGACCGCCTAACAACCCTTAAACGTAGCACCGAAACAAAACGGGGAGGTCGAGGAGGAAGACGCGGATAAAACTGCTGCTGAAAATAATAGATTAGCAACTTTTCCTGTGAAATTATTCATAGTGTAGATAAAGGCAAGCTTGCTGGCTTGTCTTCTTTTATATATATAAAGGTGTTTCTCTTATTAGATTCGCCATCAATACCAATAAAAAAAGCACCTCATGTACACTTTCTCGATTGAGTGTGCTGAGGCGCTTTTTTTATATGTGATGACCCGTACGGGATTCGAACCCGTGTTACCGCCGTGAAAGGGCGGTGTCTTAACCGCTTGACCAACGGGCCAAAATTAATATTAAAAGATAGCGGCAGAGGGGATCGAACCCCCGACCTCACGGGTATGAACCGTACGCTCTAGCCAGCTGAGCTACGCCGCCATAATGGTAAGTGCTACTGAAGCACAAGTTATATCTTACATTCGTGAGGAAAGATTGTCAACAAAAAAAAGAAAGATTGTCGGTTTCCATTTTTTAAAGATATATTCGTGTTATTTTCCACAAAAATAACCTAAAAACTTTGCTTTTCCTTTTAAAAAAAAGAACGCCTGTTTCTGTATTTTAAAAAAAGGTATAAAAACCTGTATACAAATGATTGTTCAAGGAGAATTTCGTCGAACGTTTTTCATTTGCGCTTTTAAAATTCTGACAAAAAAATGGTTAAGCCCTCTATATAATAAAAATCACTAATATGAATGGGGTGTTGAAATGGAAAAAGTAGAAAGACCTATGATGGAACCTCTTGGGGATGTTCAGTTAAAAGAAGCAAAGGAGGGAGCCATCAATTGGATCCAACAGCTGCAAACGAAAACAGATGATATCTTTATAAAGAAAGGTATCTCTTTAGCCATTATCGGTTTTTTATTAGGACGAGCATTAATTCTTTCGCAGTTAGCACCATTTGGGCTTCCGTTTTTCGCAGCCGTTTTTCTCATGAGACGTGACCGAGCTCCACTCGCACTGTTTGGCTTAATCGCTGGGGGGCTCACCGTTCACTATTCTAATAGTTTAGTCATCTTTACATCGGCGTTCCTGCTTCTCTTATTTCATAAAATCAAGAAGCCGGCCGTAGAAGGGCAATTTAAGACGATGTCGATGTACGTCTTTGCTTCACTCTTCCTGGTAAACCTGGCCGAGCAATATCTTGTGTTTCGAACGATTCAGCTGTACGACCTGATGATGATAGGAGTAGAGGCGGGGCTCGCCATGATTTTAACTTTAATTTTCATACAGTCCATCCCGCTGCTATCAATACGGACAAAGTCACAATCTTTAAAGACAGAAGAGATCGTCAGCATTATCATTCTACTCGCGTCGGTGATGACCGGAACAATTGGGTGGATGATATATGACTTGTCACTCGATCATATATTTTCACGGTACCTTGTCCTCCTATTCGGGCTGGCGGGAGGGGCCGCCATAGGCTCCACTGTAGGTGTCGTTACCGGATTAATATTCAGCTTAGCGAGTATAGCCAGCCTTTATCAAATGAGCCTCCTCGCTTTTTCAGGCCTGCTCGGTGGTTTGTTGAAGGAGGGTAGGAAGATAGGGGTTGCGGCAGGCCTGTTAATTGCTACGTTACTAATTGGTCTATACGGAGAGGGAACTAATAATATTATGGTTACCCTCTATGAATCACTTATAGCTGTGGTGTTATTTATTTTAACACCATCTTCCATAATCAATAAAATAGCAAAGCATATACCCGGGACCGTAGAGAACTCGGATGAACAGCAACAGTATGCCCGGAAAGTGAGGGACGTTACCGCCCAAAGAGTGGAACAATTCTCTCATGTATTTGAGGCGCTCTCAAATAGCTTTTCCCAAATAGATGAACGAGGAAGATTGGAGGAAGATGAGAAAGAGTTCGATTATTTTTTAAGTAATGTAACTGAAAAAACGTGCCAAATCTGCTTTAAAAAGGAACAATGCTGGGCTAAAAACTTTAATACAACCTATGACGGTATGCAGGAAATTATGCTTCAATTAAGTGAAAATAATGGACAGCTCCCCCAAAAAACTTCAAAAGAATGGGGGAAATACTGTAGTCGTGGGCCGCAGGTCATTGGGGCAATTTCTCAGGAACTTACTTACTTTGAAGCAAACCAAAAATTAAAAAGGCAGGTGAAAGAAAGCAGGAAGCTAGTGGCGGACCAACTACGTGGAGTTTCTGCAGTGATGGATGATTTCGCGAAAGAAATTCAAAGGGAAAGGAAGAATCATCATTTACACGAGGAATCCATTATGGAGGCCATTCAGGATTTTGGCCTGCATATCGGTTATGTGGAAATATACAGCCTTGAACAGGGAGGTGTTGATATAGAGATGAGTGTCCCATACTGCCAAGGCAGAGGGGAATGTGAGAAGTTGATTGCACCTATGCTTTCAGACATTTTAGGAGAAACGATTGTTGTACATTCCGAAGAGTGTGCAACTTATCCAAACGGGCAATGTGAGGTGATATTTAGGTCAGCAAAAAAATTCACGGTCGAAACGGGTGTGGCTCATGCTGCCAAGGGGGGAGGGCTTGTTTCAGGAGATAGTTATACGACCATGGAAATTGGTTGCGGCAAATTTGCAATAGCCATTAGTGATGGGATGGGTAATGGGGAAAGGGCCCATTTTGAAAGCACCGAGACTTTGAAGCTGCTACAAAAATTTTTACAATCGGGAATAGAAGAAAAAATAGCCATTAAATCCGTAAACTCCGTATTATCCCTTCGCACGACCGATGAAATATTTTCAACTCTTGATCTGGCAATGATTGACCTTCAGGATGCAAAGGCTAAGTTTTTAAAAATATGTTCGATACCAAGTTTCATTAAAAGGGGGGATAAAATCATTAAAATTGAATCAAGTAACCTGCCGATGGGTATCATCCAGGATTTCGATGTTGATGTCGTATCCGAGGAGCTAAAGGCAGGGGATATTTTAATAATGATGAGTGATGGGGTATTCGATGGTCCCTCTCATGTGGAAAATATCGAGTTCTGGCTTAAACGAAAAATCAAGGAAATGGAGACAGATGACCCACAGGAAATATCTGATTTAATATTAGAAGAGGTCATTCGAACAAAAGGGATCATAGATGATGATATGACAGTGGTAACCTCAAAAATTAAACATAATACACCGAAATGGGCATCCATCCCCGTTTCACCAAAACGGAAAAAGGCTCAGTAACGAGAAATCTTTCCATAAATTAAGATAAGGAGGTCGTCTACAAACGAGGTGTTATGTTGGCAGCTATGTAAAGAAATAGTTGGTTAACTCCATGGATCCCCTGCCAAAGTGTATAAGAAATGTGACTTGGTAGTGTGTGTTTTTGGTGTATAAATTATCCCCTTTTAGTCAATTATGGTAATAGATTGAATGGAAGGGAGAGCCAAACATGAAAGCAGGAACATTAAGACAGGTTTTGCTTATTACCGACGGCTGTTCAAATCATGGTGAGGAGCCGGCTGCTATGGCTGCTTTAGCACGGGAGCAAGGCATAACCATCAATGTCATAGGTGTCATGGAAAATGATGTGATAGATGAAAAGGGACTTAAAGAAATTGAGAAGATTGCTGGTTCCGGGGGTGGTGTAAGCCAAATTGTCTATGCACAGCAGTTGTCACAAACCGTCCAAATGGTTACCCAAAAGGCAATGACTCAAACCATACAGGGAGTTATTAATCGTGAACTTCAACAAATATTAGGTGATTCAAGAACAATGGAAGATCTCCCTCCGGATAAACGAGGAGAAGTGATGGAGGTGGTTGATGAGCTTGGGGAAACTAGCAAGCTTGAAGTGCTAATTCTTGTCGATACAAGTGCGAGTATGAAACATAAGCTGCCAACTGTAAAAGAATCCTTATTAGATCTTTCCCTAAGTATGAATGCAAGAATGGGTGACAGCCGATTTTCCGTATTCGTATTTCCTGGGAAAAGAAATGATGTGGAAAAGTTGCTTGATTGGACCCCGAACCTTGAAGCTTTGACGGCAACTTTCCCTAAGCTTAGTACAGGTGGGCTCACTCCAACAGGGCCAGCAATTCGTGAAGCTTTATCTTATTTTAATAAAAAACGTTCATTGAGGGGATTGTTATCACATGATGATGAACAATACTTTGAGGAATCAATGTAAACTCCTTCCTGGCAGCTTAATCACTGGAAAGTGGAATAAAAACCGGTACAAAATTATCAAGGAATTGGGGTGTGGCGCTAACGGGATTGTCTATTTGGTGGAAAGTGAAAATCGTCATTATGCGCTTAAGCTCAGTGATAATGGGACGTCTATTATTTCAGAGATGAATATCCTAAAATCCTTTTCCAAGGTCCAGGGGTCTACCCTTGGACCTTCCTTTTTGGAAGCGGACGACTTTATGGAAACAGGAAAGCAGCTACCTTTTTATGTTATGGAATATATCCATGGGCACGATTTTTTGCGTTTTATTGAAAAAAAAGGATCATCGTGGATTGGTGTCTTAATGCTTCAGTTATTAACTAGTTTGTCAGCTTTGCATACAAATGGCTGGGTATTCGGTGATTTAAAACCTGAGAATTTAATAGTGACCTCTCCAGCCTACAAAGTCCGATGTGTAGATGTTGGTGGGACAACCTTGATTGGTAGATCTGTTAAAGAGTTCACCGAGTTCTTCGACAGAGGTTATTGGGGACTTGGGTCAAGAAAGGCTGATCCACAATATGATTTGTTCGCGGTAGCGATGATAATCATCAATTCTGCCTATCCTGCACGTTTTCACAAGAAAGGGGAGGGGTATCGGCAGCTTATCGACTTGATTAAGCAGAAAAAGGAATTACACCCATATAGAAAGATGCTAGATAAAGCACTACTCGGGAAGTATGATTCAGCATTACAAATGCGGGAGGACCTAGTTACTATGCTAAGTAATCAAAATCATTTAAAGAAAAAGCCCTCGAGTCAAGCTGCGACAAGGCAAGCTACAACGAGACAAGCTACAACGAGACAAGCAAGAAGGTCTCAGAGTCATTCTAAAAAAATGAAGGGAGGTTTTTTTGAAACCTTTTTGCTGGTTGCCATAATATCGATACTCTATGTTCTTTACATATATGAACAGTTGTTATGATATAGTTAAATACGTTACCAACATGGAATATTTGAAACCATTTCATGTTTGAATCGTATAAAATAATACCTGTCCATAAAAGAAGGAAGATTGTATGTTAAAGGAAAAAGTTCTTAAGACCATTTATAGAAACGAATTAATTCAGGAAAAGTCGAAGTTGCTTGTAGGTGTTTCTGGGGGTCCTGACTCATTGGTTCTTCTCCATTTTCTAAAGCAAGTTCAACCTCTTTTTCATTACGAGTTAACTGTAGCGAGTGTTGACCATATGTTCCGTGGCGAGGAATCCTACGAAGATTATAAGTATGTCGAACAAATATGTGAACAGTGGGGCATCGTTTTTGAAGGTAGAAGGATCGACGTACCAGCCTATATAGAACAGACAGGAGAAAGCTCCCAATTAACTTCAAGAAAGTTACGTTTTGCTTTCTATGAAGAAATGATGGCTAAACACCAAACCTCCACTCTTGTTTTAGGGCATCATGGAGATGATCAAATTGAAACGGTGCTCATGCGTTTAACAAGAGGGGCGACAGGTAAGGCCAGAGCGGGTATTCCTCTAAAGAGACCTTTTCATACCGGTTATCTAATAAGGCCCTTTCTTGAACTTACCAAAGACGAAATAATTGAATATGCGGGTATTCATAAACTTGAGCCAAGGTATGACCCGAGCAACGAAAAAGATGACTATGTAAGAAACCGTTTTAGGCATGAAGTTCTTCCATTTTTAAAGAAAGAAAATAGAAAGGTTCACGATCATTTTCAACGCTTTAGTGAAGAACTTTATGAAGATGAAGAGTTTTTTCTAAACCTTGTCTCAAGCAAAATGCCTGAGGTTTGGGCTCAACAGGAAAAAGATTATGCAGTAATTCAGATTGATAGGGTTCTGGCGATGCCTAAACCTTTACAAAGAAGAGCGATTCAACTAATATTAAACTATCTTTATTTGGAGAGACCTTCATCGCTTTCAGCATTACATATTGACCAACTTTTAGCTTTGTTTTTAAATCCTCAACCATCTGCAGAATTGCATCTTCCGGAGGGCCTTATTGCGGAAAAATCATATAAAACTTGTACCTTTAGATTTTTTCGGCAAGAAAGCCAAAAATATTCCCTTAAATTACAAATTCCCGGTGAGACTATTCTTCCGAATGGATATAAGATTAAAGCGCACTATATAAAAGAAGAAATTCCCGTTCTTAGAGGAAACTATTCTTTTATTCTTCCCGAATCCGCGGTTCAGTTTCCGCTTACAGTCCGAACTAGGAATGAAGGCGAACGGATGGCAGTTAAGGGATTGGGTGGAAGTAAAAAGTTGAAGGAGATTTTTATTAATGAAAAAATCCCGTTGCTAGAAAGAAATGTATGGCCGGTTATCGTCGATCAGGCAGGAACGGTTATTTGGCTTCCTGGCTTGAAAAAATCGAATGTTGAACCGGATATAATTTCTGATGAAACATCTTTAATCTACTTAGAATATAAAAAAGCTTAATTCTTCATGGGGGGCAATTAATTACAATGACCATGCAAAATGACATTGAAAAAGTTTTAATAACTGAGGAAGAACTTCAAAAAAAAATCAGGGAACTTGGAGCACAGCTTGAAGCTGATTACCAAGGTAAGTTTCCGTTGGCTATCGGTGTGCTAAAAGGCGCCATGCCATTTATGTCAGATTTACTAAAACGTGTGGATACACACCTTGAAATGGACTTCATGGATGTTTCAAGCTACGGCAACTCCACTGTATCTTCTGGTGAAGTGAAAATCATTAAAGATCTTGATACATCAGTAGAAGGCCGTGATATTTTAATTATTGAAGACATTATCGACAGCGGTTTGACCCTGAGCTACCTTGCTGAACTTTTCCGTTATAGAAAAGCAAAATCAATTAAAATCGTTACCTTATTAGATAAACCAACAGGCAGGAAAGCAGATATTACTCCGGACTATTTTGGATTTATCGTACCAGACGCATTTGTTGTCGGATACGGTCTTGATTTTGCAGAAAAATATCGTAATCTCCCGTATATTGGCATATTAAAGCCTGAAATTTACTCGAATTAATAGTACCTGTTTGAAAGAGAAGACCAGATAAAAACAGCGGTGTTAAATTATTGTAATTCATTAATTTTATATGATAGTATTTACTATAGTTTGTTTACCCGTGGGAGGAGGTAAGGGATGAATCGGATCTTCCGTAATACCATATTTTATTTACTGATCTTTTTGGTCATCATTGGGATTGTAAGCATCTTTAATAATAACAATGAACCAACACAGAAAATGACCCAAGATGAATTCTATAAGCATTTGGAGAGTGGGGACGTTACATCACTAACGATGCAGCCCGAAAGCAGTGTGTTTGAAATCACAGGGAAGCTCAAAGGTTATGAGGAAAACAAATACTTTGTGACGTACGTGCCTTTCAGTGAATATTCGCAGAGTCGAATTAATGATGCCGTAACTAAGTTAGGTAAAGACATCATCACTGTTGAACCTCCAGAAAAGACAAGTGGCTGGGTGACATTTTTCACTTCCATTATTCCATTTGTAATCATTTTTATCCTCTTCTTCTTTTTACTTAACCAAGCTCAAGGTGGCGGCGGTGGTCGCGTCATGAACTTCGGGAAAAGTAAGGCGAAATTGTATAATGATGATAAGAAAAAAGTACGCTTCAATGATGTTGCTGGAGCGGACGAAGAAAAGCAGGAACTTGTAGAGGTCGTTGAATTTTTAAAAGATCCTCGCAAATATGCCGAGCTCGGTGCCCGTATTCCAAAAGGAGTACTTTTAGTGGGACCTCCTGGTACAGGTAAAACTTTACTTGCCCGGGCAGTAGCTGGTGAAGCCGGTACTCCTTTCTTCTCAATCAGTGGTTCTGATTTTGTTGAAATGTTTGTAGGGGTCGGTGCATCACGTGTTCGTGATTTGTTTGAAAATGCTAAGAAAAATGCACCATGTATCATCTTTATTGATGAAATTGATGCAGTAGGACGTCAACGTGGCGCTGGTCTTGGTGGCGGACACGATGAACGTGAACAAACGCTAAACCAATTACTTGTAGAAATGGACGGTTTCGGTGGAAATGAAGGTATCATTATTATCGCCGCGACAAACCGAGCTGATGTATTAGATCCGGCACTATTGCGCCCTGGACGTTTTGACCGTCAAATTACGGTTGGCCGCCCGGATGTTAAAGGCCGTGAAGAAGTACTGAAGGTCCATGCACGTAACAAGCCTTTAGCGGAGACTGTTGATTTAAAAGCAATAGCTCAGCGTACACCTGGATTTTCTGGTGCCGATCTTGAAAACTTACTAAATGAAGCAGCTCTTGTAGCAGCACGTCAAGATAAGAAGAAGATCGACATGTCCGATTTGGATGAAGCCTCGGATCGCGTTATTGCCGGACCTGCTAAGAAAAACCGTGTTATTTCTAAAAAAGAACGGAATATTGTAGCATGGCATGAAGCAGGCCATACTATTATCGGATTGGTTCTTGATGATGCCGAAGTGGTTCATAAAGTTACGATTGTCCCTCGTGGTCAAGCTGGTGGATATGCAGTAATGCTTCCGAAAGAAGATCGTTTCTTCATGACGGAGCCTGAACTAAAAGATAAGATTGTTGGCCTTTTAGGTGGCCGGGTTTCCGAAGAAGTTACATTCGGTGAAGTGAGTACCGGAGCTCATAATGACTTCCAACGTGCAACAGGCATAGCCCGTAGCATGGTTATGGAATATGGTATGAGTAAGCTTGGACCTCTTCAATTCGGTAATTCACAAGGTCAGGTCTTCTTAGGCCGCGATTTCAATAATGATCAAAATTATTCAGATGCAATAGCATATGAAATTGATCTTGAAATTCAACGTATCATTAGAGAAGCATACGAAAGATGTAAGAAAATTCTTACTGAAAATCGTGAAAAACTTGATTTGGTTGCCAAAACCTTGCTTGAAGTAGAAACACTTGATGCTGAACAAATCAAAGGTTTATTCCATAACGGTAAATTGCCAGAACGGGATTATACCGCTCTAAATGGGAATTTAACTACTGATGAGAATGTCAAGGTAAACATCAATACGAAGAAGGAAGAAAAAGAAGCTCTTTTAGATCCATTGGATAAGAGAGGACCTGAGGACCTTGAAGTAACGGAGGAAGGATTGAATACTCCTCCAATCAAAGAAGGAACACCTCAAGATCAGCCGCTTTCCTTCCCGAACGAAGATGACAATAAAAAGTCTTAAGTTGACTAATTCAAAAGGGTATTTCCGCCTCGGAAATACCCTTTTCTTAACCCTTAAATAAATATGTGGGGCTAAGAAAAATCTGATTGGATTTTTTTACCTCTCGAAAAGTTTGACTAATAGCGTGGGAAATAACAGTGTGGTATGATGTGGGAGAATAATTTACCGGAGTGATGATTACGATGATTTTTGTATTGGATGTTGGGAATACGAATACTGTATTGGGCGTATACGATGAAGATATTTTAAAATATCATTGGCGAATTGAGACGAGCCGTAATAAGACAGAAGATGAGTATGGAATGGTCATAAAGTCTTTGCTACAACATGAAGGTCTTTCGTTTGATCAATTCGATGGCATCATCATTTCTTCAGTTGTACCGCCAATTATGTTTGCACTTGAACGCATGTGTAAAAAATACTTTGGTATAAAACCGCTTATAGTGGGACCTGGAATAAAAACTGGATTGAATATTAAATACGAAAATCCCCGTGAGGTGGGAGCAGACCGAATTGTTAATGCTGTTGCAGGCATTCAGGAATATGGAAGCCCTCTCATTATCGTGGATTTTGGCACGGCAACGACATATTGCTATATAAATGAGGATAAACAATACATGGGTGGAGCCATTGCCCCGGGTATTAACATTTCTACAGAAGCACTTTATTCAAAAGCAGCCAAGCTTCCAAGAATAGAAATTAATCGTCCTGATGGGGTTATTGGGAAAAATACAGTATCCGCTATGCAGGCAGGCATTTTGTATGGGTATGTCGGGCAGGTAGAAGGAATCGTAAATCGAATTAAAGCACAAAGTAATCTAGAGCCAATGGTAATAGCTACTGGCGGACTAGCGACCTTAATTGCTAATGAGTCTACTGTGATTGACGTTGTTGAACCATTTTTGACCTTAAAAGGATTGCAGCTGATTTATAAACGTAATCGTGAGCAAGTGAAGAAATAAAGAAGGAATCACAGCATGGAAGGAGCACAACAAATGAAGGATTATCTAATAAAGGCGTTAGGCTATGAAGGACAGGTTCGGGCATATGCTGTTTCAACAACGGATACCGTAGGAGAAGCTCAGCGACGCCATTATACATGGCCTACTGCTTCCGCAGCCCTTGGGCGTGCAATGACGGCAGGCGTGATGATGGGCGGCATGTTAAAAGGTGAAGAAAAGCTGACGATTAAAATCGAAGGCGGAGGTCCAATTGGATCAATTCTTGTCGACAGTAACGCTAAGGGCGAAGTGCGGGGATATGTGACAAATCCTCAAACCCACTTTGACCTGAATAAACAAGGAAAGTTAGATGTCAGTAGAGCGGTTGGTACTGATGGATTGTTGACAGTTGTGAAAGATATTGGTCTGCGTGATCACTTTTCAGGACAAGTACCGCTTGTATCGGGAGAATTAGGAGAAGATTTCACTTATTATTTTGTAACTTCCGAACAGGTGCCTTCTTCAGTGGGGGTTGGGGTTCTGGTGAATCCGGATAATTCGATACTTGCAGCAGGTGGATTTATCATTCAACTAATGCCTGGTACATCCGATGACACGATTTCTAAAATCGAGAGTCGACTAAGCACGATAACTCCTGTCTCTAAAATGATTCAAAATGGCCTGACTCCAGAGGAAATCCTAACGGAGATTTTAGGTGAGGGTAATGTGAAAATCTTAGAAAAAATGGATGTCGAGTTCTCCTGTCAATGTTCAAGGGAGAGAATTGCCAATGCATTGATTAGTCTTGGACAAAATGAGATTCGGGATATTATTGAGACAGAGGGACATGCAGAGGCACAATGCCATTTTTGTAATGAGACCTACCAGTTCTCGAAAGAAGACCTTGAGGAATTAGAAGCAGAAACCAAAAAATAATTGACGGGGGAAAAGGGTTTTGCCTAAACAAAAGCTTCGGGCAATTATTGCCGGCCTTGCCTTGTTGAACCTATTGACTATCGTTATCTTTGTTATAAAACCATTAATCATCTCAAAATCCGTTATTGGGGAAGAAACGGTTGCAAAGATTGGATCTACAGATATTTCCCGGGAAGCATGGATTAATGAACTCGAAAAGAGATACGGGGAAGATGTTCTTGAGGAAATGGTCGATAAAGAGGTAGTGAAACAAGCTGCAGAAAAATACAAAGTGAAAACTTCGGATGAAGAGGTTGATCGGGAACTTAAAATGATGAAAACGATGTATGGAACCGCCGGTCAGACTCTTAATAAAAGTACAGATCAATTGAGGCAGGAAATTCAATCGAGTCTCCTGCTTGAGAAATTGCTTACCAAGGACGTTTCGGTTTCCGAAACGGCGATGCAGAAATATTATGATAACAATAAGGATATATACCGAATCCCTACTACGTATCATATTTCTCATATTACCTCGTCTACAAAAAAGCAAGCAGATCAAATCATTAATGAGTTGGAGAAAGGCGTTTCGTTTGCTGTTTTAGCAATGGAAAAGTCCCTTGATGAATTTACTGCCAATCAAGGGGGCGACTTGGGATATATATCGCAAGATAACGAGCAAGTTTCTAAGGAATACATTACAGCTGCAGAGAAATTAAAGGTAAATAAGTGGAGTGGTCCTGTAGAAACAGATGAAGGGTGGGCTGTTCTCTATTTGCATGAAAAAATAGAGGGCAATCAATATACGTATGATGAAGTTAAAGACCAAATTCACCGCCAAATAGCTCTTGAACAGATTCAGTCACCGGTTTCCGGAAAGATTTTTTGGGACGAATTAGATGTAGAATGGTTTTATGGATTGAAAGAACAGAAATAGGTCAATAGTTGTGAAAGAAAATTTAGAATATAGTAGATAATCATTGACAATGAACTATTAAAACTGGTAACTTTAAATTAATAAAACCAATAAACATACTCGGTATTGGGATGATAAGGAGTGGAGAACATGGCACGTATAGCTAATTCTGTAATAGATTTGATTGGACAAACACCTATTGTAAAATTAAACAAGCTTCAAAATGAAAACAGTGCAGATATTTATTTGAAACTTGAGTATTTTAACCCGGGCAGTAGTGTAAAAGACCGAATCGCTCTTGCGATGATTGAAGCGGCAGAAAAAAGCGGAGACCTTAAACAAGGTGATACGATCATTGAACCTACAAGCGGAAACACTGGAATAGGGCTTGCAATGGTAGCTGCAGCAAAAGGATATAAATCTATCCTTGTTATGCCAGAAACAATGAGCTTGGAACGTCGTAACTTGCTTCGTGCTTATGGAGCAGAGTTAGTTCTTACACCTGGACCAGAAGGAATGAAAGGCGCAATTGCTAAGGCAACGGAGCTATCTAAAGAAAAAGGATACTTTATTCCACAGCAATTCGAAAACAAAGCAAATCCTGAAGTGCACCGTAACACTACTGGTCCTGAAATTGTAGAAGCTTTTGGTGACGATGGTCTGGATGCATTTATTGCAGGAATCGGTACTGGCGGAACAATTACAGGTGCGGGAGAAGTGCTGCGTGAAAAATACCCTGACATTAAAATCTACGCTGTTGAGCCTGCAGATTCTCCTGTATTATCTGGCGGGAAACCAGGGCCACATAAAATTCAAGGAATCGGCGCAGGCTTCATCCCAAGTATTTTAAATACTGATCTTTACGATGAAATCATACAAGTTGATACAGAGGAATCGTTTGATTACGCACGTCGTGCAGCCAAAGAAGAAGGGATCCTTGGTGGAATTTCTTCTGGTGGTGCCATCGCTGCGGCTATTAAAGTAGCTGATAAACTTGGAAAAGGCAAAAAGGTACTTGCTATCATACCAAGTAATGGTGAACGTTACTTAAGTACACCGTTATATAACTTTGAGTAAGATTAACCATTAAACGAGAAGCAAAGTTCCTATAGGGGCTTTGCTTTTCTTTTTTGTAGTAAAGACTAACAGATTTTTTCTATTCTCTAAGGTGCTTGCACTTTACCTATGTAAATAGGTAAACTCGTATATATAGATTTTTTTGGTGAAGGAGAACGGGATGTCATTATCTGATACTTTAAAGATTACATGTGGTTCATTTGAATTGGATTACAGCAAGAAGACCTTAATTATGGGGATTTTAAATGTTACGCCAGATTCCTTTTCGGATGGCGGGAAATATAACCGGGTAGATGCTGCTTTGAAGCATGCTGAACAGATGGTTAAGGACGGAGCTGATGTTTTGGACATTGGCGGAGAGTCCACCCGTCCTAATTATGAGCGGATTTCGGATGAGGAAGAGATAGAGAGAGTAGCCCCTATCATTGAGGCTATCTCCCGTAATATTCAAGTTCCAATCTCAATCGATACATATAAGTCTAGGGTTGCAGAGGAAGCAGTAAAAGCAGGAGCGCATATATTAAATGATATTTGGGGGGCAAAGGCTGATACCATGATGGCAAGTGTTGCAGCAAAGTATCAGGTGCCGATTATTTTAATGCATAACCGGGACAAAATGGATTATCGTCATTTTGTCCGGGATGTCCTTCAAGATTTGTTTGAAAGCATCACGATTGTAAAGAAAGCGGGAGTTCAGGATGAAAATATCATTCTCGACCCCGGCATAGGGTTTGCGAAAGACTTAAAGTTAAATTTGGAAATGATGAGGAATCTTGATAAGCTGGTATCATTAGGTTACCCTGTGCTTCTTGCGACATCAAGAAAGTCCATGATTGGACATGTTCTCGATTTGCCGCCTAGTGAGCGAGTGGAAGGTACGGCTGCCACAATCTGTAATGGAATTCAACAAGGCTGTCAAATGGTACGTGTTCATGACGTTAAGGAAATGGCACGCGCCGCTAAGATGATGGATGCTCTTTTAGGAAAAGGTGGTTTCAATGGATAAAATTTTTGTGAATAAAATGGAGTTTTATGGTTATCATGGTGTGTTTCCGGAAGAAACGAAGCTTGGGCAGCGGTTTAAAGTGGATTTGATTGTAGAGGCCGATTTAGCCAAGGCGGGGAAGAGTGATGAACTAGAGGACTCAATAAATTATGGAGAGTTATATGAAGTTTGTAAAGGCGTTGTTGAAGGGAAGCCGTTTAAGTTAGTGGAAGCCGTTGCCGAAGAGATTGCCTCAGAATTACTTAATAAGTTTTCTTCAATTGAGAAGTGCACCGTGAAAGTCTATAAACCAGATCCACCTATAGCAGGGCACTATGAATCGGTTGCTGTAGAAATTGTAAGAGGGCGCTGACGGTGGTAAATATTTCGTACCTTTCAATTGGATCGAATCTAGGAGATCGCCTAGTCACCATCCAAAGCGCTTTCCAATTATTGGCTGAAAACGCACACATCGAGTTGGTTGCCTGCTCGTCTTTATACGAAACAGACCCAGTCGGATACGCTGATCAGGATTGTTTTTTAAACGCTGTTTTTAAAGTGAAAACGGATTTAAAGCCAGAGGAGTTACTGCGAACTTGTATGCAGATTGAACAAGGATTAGGAAGAAAAAGGGAAGTTAGATGGGGACCCCGTACTTTAGACCTTGACATTTTGTTATATAATCATGAAAATATTGAGACAGAGATTCTTTCAGTCCCACATCCTCGGATGCAAGAAAGAGCATTCGTGCTCGTGCCTTTAATGGAAGTGGACCCTGATATTAAACTTCCGCAAATGTATACACCTTTGAGCGGCCTGCTTGAACAGATTCCGGATAAAGAAGGAGTTCGATTATGGAAGGCGAAAAATGGGGAAGGCGTATTCGCGCTTTTCGAAAGTTAAAGGGATTTACCCAAGAAGGGTTTGCGAAAGAAATTGGCGTTTCTGTTTCTTTACTAGGAGAAGTCGAAAGAGGGAACCGCAATCCTTCAGAGTCGTTTTTAATAGAAGTGGCGGATGTGCTCCGTGTTTCCATTGAGGAGCTTAGACCGCCTGAGGATAAATGAAAGAATGTTATAGGAGGCCACACCGTGTTAAAAATAGGCGATATTGAAATGAAGAATCCAGTAGTGCTTGCACCGATGGCTGGAGTATGTAACTCAGCATTCCGTTTGACGGTCAAAGAATTTGGTGCTGGATTAGTCTGCGCGGAGATGGTCAGTGATAAGGGAATCGTTCTTCAAAATGCAAGAACGATGAATATGCTTTATATAGATGAAAGAGAGAAGCCGCTAAGCTTGCAAATCTTTGGTGGTGAAAAGAAATCATTGGTAGAAGCTGCACAGTTTGTAGATAAAAATACAAATGCCGACATCATTGATATAAATATGGGTTGCCCTGTTCCGAAGATCACCAAATGTGATGCTGGTGCAAAATGGTTACTAGACCCGAATAAAATTTATGAGATGGTTTCAGCGGTTGTTGATGCTGTTGAAAAGCCAGTTACTGTTAAAATGCGTATGGGCTGGGACGAGGAACATATCTTTGCTATTCAAAATGCTCAAGCTGTGGAACGTGCAGGTGGTAAAGCAGTTTCTCTCCATGGTAGAACTCGAGTTCAAATGTATGAAGGAAAAGCTAACTGGGATATCATTCGTGAAGTGAAAAAATCCATTAATATTCCCCTTATCGGGAACGGTGATGTGGAAACACCTCAGGAAGCGGAGAGAATGTTAAAAGAGACTGGTGTCGATGGAGTCATGATTGGCCGTGCAGCTCTAGGTAATCCTTGGATGATCTACCGTACTGTTAAATATTTAGAAACAGGACAACTGATGGATGAGCCTACAGTTCGTGAAAAAATGGATGTTTGCGTTCTTCACATGGATCGACTAATTGCATTGAAAAATGAAAATGTTGCTGTCCGTGAAATGCGCAAGCATGCTTCTTGGTACCTAAAGGGTGTTAAAGGGAATGCTAATGCTCGTAAAGGCATTAATGATTGTGAGACAAGAGAAGATGTTGTAAGCCTTCTTTATGGACTTGTTGATGATATTGAAGCGAAGCAACAGAATATTCAAATGGTCTGATGTTTGACATTACCTTCCTGTTTTCCTATAATACGCTTATCTAAAACTGCCAGTAATCCTGGCAGTTTTTATATGTACATAAACAAGATTTTAAGATAAAAAGCTGTTGAATTCCTTTACTTTATGTAAGAATAAATACGTATGCAAAAGAAATCCTCAATAATTATATAAGTTTTTTATTAATAGAGATGGAGATGATTTTCGTGAGTCATGAAGAATTAAATGACCAACTGCAGGTAAGACGCGATAAAATGCAGGCCATGATTGATAATGGACAAGACCCTTTTGGGAGCAGATTCGAACGTACCCATAACGCCCAGGAGATTGTAAGCGCATATGGTGAATTAGAGAAAGAAGAACTAGAGGAAAAAGAGATCGAGGTTACGATTGCAGGTCGTGTAATGACTAAACGTGGGAAAGGGAAAGCAGGATTTGCTCATATTCAGGATATCAGCGGTCAAATCCAAATCTACGTTCGTTTAGATAAAATTGGTGAAGATTCATACAAGTTATTCAACCAAACGGATCTTGGTGATATCGTAGGGATCACTGGTGTTATCTTTAAAACAAAAGTTGGAGAACTTTCTATTAAAGCTAATGACTTTGTGTTCCTTGCCAAAGCGCTTCGCCCGCTACCTGATAAGTTTCATGGTCTGAAGGATGTCGAAGAACGTTATCGGAAACGTTATGTGGATTTAATTACAAATGAGGAAAGCAAAAACACCTTAATCATGCGCAGTCGAATTGTTCAGGCTATGAGACGTTATTTAGACGATCATGGATATCTGGAAGTGGAAACGCCGCTATTACACTCTGTTGCAGGTGGAGCTGCTGCGCGCCCTTTCCTTACTCATCATAATGCGCTTGATATGCCATTGAACTTGAGGATTGCTATTGAACTTCATCTAAAACGCCTGATTGTCGGTGGGTTAGAGAAAGTTTATGAAATCGGCCGTGTATTCAGAAATGAAGGTGTATCTACAAGACATAATCCAGAATTCACTCTAATTGAATTATATGAGGCCTATGCGGATTATAAGGATATTATGAGTCTGACAGAAAACCTGGTTGCTCATATTGCTCAAGAAGTTCTGGGTACAACAACCATTCAATATGGAGAATATGAGATAGAATTAAAACCAGAATGGAAACGACTTCACATGGTTGACGCTGTAAAAGAATACACAGGTGTAGACTTCTGGACTCACATGAGTAAGGAAGAGGCACAGCAGCTTGCTAAAGACAATGGCATTGAAGTGAAGGAATCCATGGAGTTTGGCCATATTGTAAATGAATTCTTTGAACAGAAGGTAGAAGACAAATTAATTCAACCTACGTTCATTTATGGACATCCGGTAGAAATTTCTCCATTAGCTAAGAAAAATCCGGAAGATTCCCGTTTTACTGATCGTTTTGAACTATTCATTGTGGGTAGAGAGCATGCAAATGCTTTCACGGAACTTAATGATCCTATTGATCAACGTCAACGCTTTGAAGCTCAATTAAAAGAGCGTGAGCAAGGTAATGATGAAGCTCATGAAATGGATGAGGATTTCTTGGAAGCCTTAGAATACGGCATGCCACCAACTGGTGGATTGGGAATTGGTGTTGACCGACTAGTTATGCTATTAACCAATTCACCTTCAATCCGTGATGTCCTGTTATTCCCGTTAATGAGACATCGCTAATAATATATGAAGAGTAAAAAAGGAAACCGAGTTGGGCCTGAGGATCCATAGAGCATAGCTCTTGGTCCTCGGGCAGTCCAGTTCGGTTTTTGTTTTTTAATAATAATTTAACAGGCTATTTATTGATTGAATTCTAAGGCATGAAAGAAAAACAATATTATCTCAAAAAAACTTTATAAAAGGTATTGCGCAGTTAACCTAATGATGTTATATTTATATCTGTTGTTACGAACGAGTTTCAAATGGATTACAAACTTTTAAAAAAAGTTTTAAAAAGTTGTTGACTCGAAGTAATGAAATGTGTTATTATAAATAAGCTGTTCCGAAAGACATTGCTCTTTGAAAACTGAACAAAACAAAGCGCCAACGTTAAATTTTAAGTGAGCACACACTATCAAAAAAGCAAAATGAGCAAGTCAAACATTTCTTCGGAGAGTTTGATCCTGGCTCAGGACGAACGCTGGCGGCGTGCCTAATACATGCAAGTCGAGCGAATCGATGGGAGCTTGCTCCCTGAGATTAGCGGCGGACGGGTGAGTAACACGTGGGCAACCTGCCTATAAGACTGGGATAACTTCGGGAAACCGGAGCTAATACCGGATACGTTCTTTTCTCGCATGAGAGAAGATGGAAAGACGGCCTCTAGCTGTCACTTATAGATGGGCCCGCGGCGCATTAGCTAGTTGGTGAGGTAATGGCTCACCAAGGCGACGATGCGTAGCCGACCTGAGAGGGTGATCGGCCACACTGGGACTGAGACACGGCCCAGACTCCTACGGGAGGCAGCAGTAGGGAATCTTCCGCAATGGACGAAAGTCTGACGGAGCAACGCCGCGTGAACGAAGAAGGCCTTCGGGTCGTAAAGTTCTGTTGTTAGGGAAGAACAAGTACCAGAGTAACTGCTGGTACCTTGACGGTACCTAACCAGAAAGCCACGGCTAACTACGTGCCAGCAGCCGCGGTAATACGTAGGTGGCAAGCGTTGTCCGGAATTATTGGGCGTAAAGCGCGCGCAGGTGGTTCCTTAAGTCTGATGTGAAAGCCCACGGCTCAACCGTGGAGGGTCATTGGAAACTGGGGAACTTGAGTGCAGAAGAGGAAAGTGGAATTCCAAGTGTAGCGGTGAAATGCGTAGAGATTTGGAGGAACACCAGTGGCGAAGGCGACTTTCTGGTCTGTAACTGACACTGAGGCGCGAAAGCGTGGGGAGCAAACAGGATTAGATACCCTGGTAGTCCACGCCGTAAACGATGAGTGCTAAGTGTTAGAGGGTTTCCGCCCTTTAGTGCTGCAGCTAACGCATTAAGCACTCCGCCTGGGGAGTACGGCCGCAAGGCTGAAACTCAAAGGAATTGACGGGGGCCCGCACAAGCGGTGGAGCATGTGGTTTAATTCGAAGCAACGCGAAGAACCTTACCAGGTCTTGACATCCTCTGACAACCCTAGAGATAGGGCGTTCCCCTTCGGGGGACAGAGTGACAGGTGGTGCATGGTTGTCGTCAGCTCGTGTCGTGAGATGTTGGGTTAAGTCCCGCAACGAGCGCAACCCTTGATCTTAGTTGCCAGCATTCAGTTGGGCACTCTAAGGTGACTGCCGGTGACAAACCGGAGGAAGGTGGGGATGACGTCAAATCATCATGCCCCTTATGACCTGGGCTACACACGTGCTACAATGGATGGTACAAAGGGCTGCAAACCTGCGAAGGTAAGCGAATCCCATAAAGCCATTCTCAGTTCGGATTGTAGGCTGCAACTCGCCTACATGAAGCCGGAATCGCTAGTAATCGCGGATCAGCATGCCGCGGTGAATACGTTCCCGGGCCTTGTACACACCGCCCGTCACACCACGAGAGTTTGTAACACCCGAAGTCGGTGAGGTAACCTTTATGGAGCCAGCCGCCTAAGGTGGGACAGATGATTGGGGTGAAGTCGTAACAAGGTAGCCGTATCGGAAGGTGCGGCTGGATCACCTCCTTTCTAAGGATAAATACGAGAGCGCTTTTGTTTTGTTCAGTTTTGAATGAGTAATTCATTCAGATTCGAAAGATCTCATCACGTAGTGATGGAATTCTTTCTTCTTTGTTCCTTGAAAACTAGATAATAGATAGAAGGCAATTAATTTTTTCAAAGCATCAGTAAGATCTTTTTTAACGGTTAAGTTAGAAAGGGCGCACGGTGGATGCCTTGGCACTAGGAGCCGATGAAGGACGGGACTAACACCGATATGCTTCGGGGAGCTGTAAGTAAGCTTTGATCCGGAGATTTCCGAATGGGGAAACCCACTGTTCGTAATGGAACAGTATCTTTACCTGAATACATAGGGTACTGAAGGCAGACCCGGGGAACTGAAACATCTAAGTACCCGGAGGAAGAGAAAGCAAATGCGATTTCCTGAGTAGCGGCGAGCGAAACGGAATTAGCCCAAACCAAGAGGCTTGCCTCTTGGGGTTGTAGGACACTCAACATGGAGTTACAAAGGAACGGGGTAAATGAAGTGATCTGGAAAGGTCCGTCAAAGAAGGTAAAAACCCTGTAGTTGAAACTTCGTTCCCTCCTGAGTGGATCCTGAGTACGGCGGGACACGAGAAATCCCGTCGGAAGCAGGGAGGACCATCTCCCAAGGCTAAATACTACCTAGTGACCGATAGTGAACCAGTACCGTGAGGGAAAGGTGAAAAGCACCCCGGAAGGGGAGTGAAATAGATCCTGAAACCGTGTGCCTACAAGTAGTCAAAGCCCGTTAATGGGTAATGGCGTGCCTTTTGTAGAATGAACCGGCGAGTTACGATTTCATGCGAGGTTAAGTTGATAAGACGGAGCCGCAGCGAAAGCGAGTCTGAATAGGGCGAATGAGTATGAGGTCGTAGACCCGAAACCAGGTGATCTACCCATGTCCAGGGTGAAGTTCAGGTAACACTGAATGGAGGCCCGAACCCACGCACGTTGAAAAGTGCGGGGATGAGGTGTGGGTAGCGGAGAAATTCCAATCGAACCTGGAGATAGCTGGTTCTCTCCGAAATAGCTTTAGGGCTAGCCTCAAGATGAGAGTATTGGAGGTAGAGCACTGATTGGACTAGGGGCCCCCAACGGGTTACCGAATTCAGTCAAACTCCGAATGCCAAATACTTATTCTTGGGAGTCAGACTGCGAGTGATAAGATCCGTAGTCGAAAGGGAAACAGCCCAGACCACCAGCTAAGGTCCCAAAGTATACGTTAAGTGGAAAAGGATGTGGAGTTGCTTAGACAACCAGGATGTTGGCTCAGAAGCAGCCATCATTTAAAGAGTGCGTAATAGCTCACTGGTCGAGTGACTCCGCGCCGAAAATGTACCGGGGCTAAACGTATCACCGAAGCTGTGGATTGACACCGTATGGTGTCGATGGTAGGAGAGCGTTCTAAGGGCGTTGAAGTCAGACCGGAAGGACTGGTGGAGCGCTTAGAAGTGAGAATGCCGGTATGAGTAGCGAAAGAAGGGTGAGAATCCCTTCCACCGAATGCCTAAGGTTTCCTGAGGAAGGCTCGTCCGCTCAGGGTTAGTCGGGACCTAAGCCGAGGCCGAAAGGCGTAGGCGATGGACAACAGGTTGATATTCCTGTACCACCTATACATCGTTTGAACGATGGGGGGACGCAGAAGGATAGGGTAAGCGCGCTGTTGGATATGCGCGTCCAAGCAGTTAGGCCGGAAACGAGGCAAATCCCGTTTCCATTAAGGCGGAGCTGTGATGGCGAGGGAAATATAGTACCGAAGTTCCTGATTCCACGCTGCCAAGAAAAGCCTCTAGTGAGATGTAAGGTGCCCGTACCGCAAACCGACACAGGTAGGCGAGGAGAGAATCCTAAGGTGTGCGAGAGAACTCTCGTTAAGGAACTCGGCAAAATGACCCCGTAACTTCGGGAGAAGGGGTGCTTTTTAGGGTGAATAGCCCGGAAAAGCCGCAGTGAATAGGCCCAGGCGACTGTTTAGCAAAAACACAGGTCTCTGCGAAGCCGCAAGGCGAAGTATAGGGGCTGACACCTGCCCGGTGCTGGAAGGTTAAGGGGAGAGGTTAGCGCAAGCGAAGCTTTGAACCGAAGCCCCAGTAAACGGCGGCCGTAACTATAACGGTCCTAAGGTAGCGAAATTCCTTGTCGGGTAAGTTCCGACCCGCACGAAAGGTGTAACGATCTGGGCACTGTCTCAACGAGAGACTCGGTGAAATTATAGTACCTGTGAAGATGCAGGTTACCCGCGACAGGACGGAAAGACCCCGTGGAGCTTTACTGCAGCCTGATATTGAATTTTGGTACAGCTTGTACAGGATAGGTAGGAGCCTGAGAAGCCGGAGCGCTAGCTTCGGTGGAGGCGTTGGTGGGATACTACCCTGGCTGTATTGAAATTCTAACCCGCGCCCCTTATCGGGGTGGGAGACAGTGTCAGGTGGGCAGTTTGACTGGGGCGGTCGCCTCCTAAAGAGTAACGGAGGCGCCCAAAGGTTCCCTCAGAATGGTTGGAAATCATTCGTAGAGTGTAAAGGCACAAGGGAGCTTGACTGCGAGACCTACAAGTCGAGCAGGGACGAAAGTCGGGCTTAGTGATCCGGTGGTTCCGCATGGAAGGGCCATCGCTCAACGGATAAAAGCTACCCCGGGGATAACAGGCTTATCTCCCCCAAGAGTCCACATCGACGGGGAGGTTTGGCACCTCGATGTCGGCTCATCGCATCCTGGGGCTGTAGTCGGTCCCAAGGGTTGGGCTGTTCGCCCATTAAAGCGGTACGCGAGCTGGGTTCAGAACGTCGTGAGACAGTTCGGTCCCTATCCGTCGCGGGCGCAGGAAATTTGAGAGGAGCTGTCCTTAGTACGAGAGGACCGGGATGGACGCACCGCTGGTGTACCAGTTGTCTTGCCAAAGGCATAGCTGGGTAGCTACGTGCGGACGGGATAAGTGCTGAAAGCATCTAAGCATGAAGCCCCCCTCGAGATGAGATTTCCCATAGCGCAAGCTAGTAAGATCCCTGAAAGATGATCAGGTTGATAGGTCAGAGGTGGAAGCGTGGCGACATGTGGAGCTGACTGATACTAATAGATCGAGGACTTAACCACGCTTTAAAAAATGAAATACCTTCTTATTATCTAGTTTTGAAGGAACAACGTTCCTTTATTGTTTGGTGGCGATAGCGAAGAGGTCACACCCGTTCCCATTCCGAACACGGCAGTTAAGCTCTTCAGCGCCGATGGTAGTTGGGGGTTTCCCCCTGTGAGAGTAGGACGCCGCCAAGCAGTTTCATATGGAGGATTAGCTCAGCTGGGAGAGCATCTGCCTTACAAGCAGAGGGTCGGCGGTTCGATCCCGTCATCCTCCACCATTTTTACACCTGCCGGTGTAGCTCAACTGGTAGAGCAACTGACTTGTAATCAGTAGGTTGGGGGTTCAAGTCCTCTTGCCGGCACCATTTTCATACAAGCTTAATATAGCATTTATAAATAGTTTCTATGAGCCATTAGCTCAGTTGGTAGAGCATCTGACTTTTAATCAGAGGGTCGAAGGTTCGAATCCTTCATGGCTCACCATTTTATTATGCGGGTGTGGCGGAATTGGCAGACGCACCAGACTTAGGATCTGGCGCCGCAAGGCGTGGGGGTTCAAGTCCCTTCACCCGCATGTTTGCGGAAGTAGTTCAGTGGTAGAATACAACCTTGCCAAGGTTGGGGTCGCGGGTTCGAATCCCGTCTTCCGCTCCACTATTTATTTATGCCGGGGTGGCGGAACTGGCAGACGCACAGGACTTAAAATCCTGCGGTAGGTGACTACCGTACCGGTTCGATTCCGGTCCTCGGCACCATCTTAATATGCGCCCGTAGCTCAATTGGATAGAGCATCTGACTACGAATCAGAAGGTTGTAGGTTCGACTCCCGCCGGGCGCACCATGTTTTTTCGGGAAGTAGCTCAGCTTGGTAGAGCACTTGGTTTGGGACCAAGGGGTCGCAGGTTCGAATCCTGTCTTCCCGACCATTGATTTTTGGGGCCTTAGCTCAGCTGGGAGAGCGCCTGCCTTGCACGCAGGAGGTCAGCGGTTCGATCCCGCTAGGCTCCACCAAAAAAAACTTGACAAGCTAAACAAGCTTTGATATGATGTAAAAGTTGATTCTTTAAAGGAATCAAATATTGCTCTTTGAAAACTGAACAAAACAAAGCGCCAACGTTAAATTTTAAGTGAGCACACACTATCAAAAAAGCAAAATGAGCAAGTCAAACATTTCTTCGGAGAGTTTGATCCTGGCTCAGGACGAACGCTGGCGGCGTGCCTAATACATGCAAGTCGAGCGAATCGATGGGAGCTTGCTCCCTGAGATTAGCGGCGGACGGGTGAGTAACACGTGGGCAACCTGCCTATAAGACTGGGATAACTTCGGGAAACCGGAGCTAATACCGGATACGTTCTTTTCTCGCATGAGAGAAGATGGAAAGACGGCCTCTAGCTGTCACTTATAGATGGGCCCGCGGCGCATTAGCTAGTTGGTGAGGTAATGGCTCACCAAGGCGACGATGCGTAGCCGACCTGAGAGGGTGATCGGCCACACTGGGACTGAGACACGGCCCAGACTCCTACGGGAGGCAGCAGTAGGGAATCTTCCGCAATGGACGAAAGTCTGACGGAGCAACGCCGCGTGAACGAAGAAGGCCTTCGGGTCGTAAAGTTCTGTTGTTAGGGAAGAACAAGTACCAGAGTAACTGCTGGTACCTTGACGGTACCTAACCAGAAAGCCACGGCTAACTACGTGCCAGCAGCCGCGGTAATACGTAGGTGGCAAGCGTTGTCCGGAATTATTGGGCGTAAAGCGCGCGCAGGTGGTTCCTTAAGTCTGATGTGAAAGCCCACGGCTCAACCGTGGAGGGTCATTGGAAACTGGGGAACTTGAGTGCAGAAGAGGAAAGTGGAATTCCAAGTGTAGCGGTGAAATGCGTAGAGATTTGGAGGAACACCAGTGGCGAAGGCGACTTTCTGGTCTGTAACTGACACTGAGGCGCGAAAGCGTGGGGAGCAAACAGGATTAGATACCCTGGTAGTCCACGCCGTAAACGATGAGTGCTAAGTGTTAGAGGGTTTCCGCCCTTTAGTGCTGCAGCTAACGCATTAAGCACTCCGCCTGGGGAGTACGGCCGCAAGGCTGAAACTCAAAGGAATTGACGGGGGCCCGCACAAGCGGTGGAGCATGTGGTTTAATTCGAAGCAACGCGAAGAACCTTACCAGGTCTTGACATCCTCTGACAACCCTAGAGATAGGGCGTTCCCCTTCGGGGGACAGAGTGACAGGTGGTGCATGGTTGTCGTCAGCTCGTGTCGTGAGATGTTGGGTTAAGTCCCGCAACGAGCGCAACCCTTGATCTTAGTTGCCAGCATTCAGTTGGGCACTCTAAGGTGACTGCCGGTGACAAACCGGAGGAAGGTGGGGATGACGTCAAATCATCATGCCCCTTATGACCTGGGCTACACACGTGCTACAATGGATGGTACAAAGGGCTGCAAACCTGCGAAGGTAAGCGAATCCCATAAAGCCATTCTCAGTTCGGATTGTAGGCTGCAACTCGCCTACATGAAGCCGGAATCGCTAGTAATCGCGGATCAGCATGCCGCGGTGAATACGTTCCCGGGCCTTGTACACACCGCCCGTCACACCACGAGAGTTTGTAACACCCGAAGTCGGTGAGGTAACCTTTATGGAGCCAGCCGCCTAAGGTGGGACAGATGATTGGGGTGAAGTCGTAACAAGGTAGCCGTATCGGAAGGTGCGGCTGGATCACCTCCTTTCTAAGGATAAATACGAGAGCGCTTTTGTTTTGTTCAGTTTTGAATGAGTAATTCATTCAGATTCGAAAGATCTCATCACGTAGTGATGGAATTCTTTCTTCTTTGTTCCTTGAAAACTAGATAATAGATAGAAGGCAATTAATTTTTTCAAAGCATCAGTAAGATCTTTTTTAACGGTTAAGTTAGAAAGGGCGCACGGTGGATGCCTTGGCACTAGGAGCCGATGAAGGACGGGACTAACACCGATATGCTTCGGGGAGCTGTAAGTAAGCTTTGATCCGGAGATTTCCGAATGGGGAAACCCACTGTTCGTAATGGAACAGTATCTTTACCTGAATACATAGGGTACTGAAGGCAGACCCGGGGAACTGAAACATCTAAGTACCCGGAGGAAGAGAAAGCAAATGCGATTTCCTGAGTAGCGGCGAGCGAAACGGAATTAGCCCAAACCAAGAGGCTTGCCTCTTGGGGTTGTAGGACACTCAACATGGAGTTACAAAGGAACGGGGTAAATGAAGTGATCTGGAAAGGTCCGTCAAAGAAGGTAAAAACCCTGTAGTTGAAACTTCGTTCCCTCCTGAGTGGATCCTGAGTACGGCGGGACACGAGAAATCCCGTCGGAAGCAGGGAGGACCATCTCCCAAGGCTAAATACTACCTAGTGACCGATAGTGAACCAGTACCGTGAGGGAAAGGTGAAAAGCACCCCGGAAGGGGAGTGAAATAGATCCTGAAACCGTGTGCCTACAAGTAGTCAAAGCCCGTTAATGGGTAATGGCGTGCCTTTTGTAGAATGAACCGGCGAGTTACGATTTCATGCGAGGTTAAGTTGATAAGACGGAGCCGCAGCGAAAGCGAGTCTGAATAGGGCGAATGAGTATGAGGTCGTAGACCCGAAACCAGGTGATCTACCCATGTCCAGGGTGAAGTTCAGGTAACACTGAATGGAGGCCCGAACCCACGCACGTTGAAAAGTGCGGGGATGAGGTGTGGGTAGCGGAGAAATTCCAATCGAACCTGGAGATAGCTGGTTCTCTCCGAAATAGCTTTAGGGCTAGCCTCAAGATGAGAGTATTGGAGGTAGAGCACTGATTGGACTAGGGGCCCCCAACGGGTTACCGAATTCAGTCAAACTCCGAATGCCAAATACTTATTCTTGGGAGTCAGACTGCGAGTGATAAGATCCGTAGTCGAAAGGGAAACAGCCCAGACCACCAGCTAAGGTCCCAAAGTATACGTTAAGTGGAAAAGGATGTGGAGTTGCTTAGACAACCAGGATGTTGGCTCAGAAGCAGCCATCATTTAAAGAGTGCGTAATAGCTCACTGGTCGAGTGACTCCGCGCCGAAAATGTACCGGGGCTAAACGTATCACCGAAGCTGTGGATTGACACCGTATGGTGTCGATGGTAGGAGAGCGTTCTAAGGGCGTTGAAGTCAGACCGGAAGGACTGGTGGAGCGCTTAGAAGTGAGAATGCCGGTATGAGTAGCGAAAGAAGGGTGAGAATCCCTTCCACCGAATGCCTAAGGTTTCCTGAGGAAGGCTCGTCCGCTCAGGGTTAGTCGGGACCTAAGCCGAGGCCGAAAGGCGTAGGCGATGGACAACAGGTTGATATTCCTGTACCACCTATACATCGTTTGAACGATGGGGGGACGCAGAAGGATAGGGTAAGCGCGCTGTTGGATATGCGCGTCCAAGCAGTTAGGCCGGAAACGAGGCAAATCCCGTTTCCATTAAGGCGGAGCTGTGATGGCGAGGGAAATATAGTACCGAAGTTCCTGATTCCACGCTGCCAAGAAAAGCCTCTAGTGAGATGTAAGGTGCCCGTACCGCAAACCGACACAGGTAGGCGAGGAGAGAATCCTAAGGTGTGCGAGAGAACTCTCGTTAAGGAACTCGGCAAAATGACCCCGTAACTTCGGGAGAAGGGGTGCTTTTTAGGGTGAATAGCCCGGAAAAGCCGCAGTGAATAGGCCCAGGCGACTGTTTAGCAAAAACACAGGTCTCTGCGAAGCCGCAAGGCGAAGTATAGGGGCTGACACCTGCCCGGTGCTGGAAGGTTAAGGGGAGAGGTTAGCGCAAGCGAAGCTTTGAACCGAAGCCCCAGTAAACGGCGGCCGTAACTATAACGGTCCTAAGGTAGCGAAATTCCTTGTCGGGTAAGTTCCGACCCGCACGAAAGGTGTAACGATCTGGGCACTGTCTCAACGAGAGACTCGGTGAAATTATAGTACCTGTGAAGATGCAGGTTACCCGCGACAGGACGGAAAGACCCCGTGGAGCTTTACTGCAGCCTGATATTGAATTTTGGTACAGCTTGTACAGGATAGGTAGGAGCCTGAGAAGCCGGAGCGCTAGCTTCGGTGGAGGCGTTGGTGGGATACTACCCTGGCTGTATTGAAATTCTAACCCGCGCCCCTTATCGGGGTGGGAGACAGTGTCAGGTGGGCAGTTTGACTGGGGCGGTCGCCTCCTAAAGAGTAACGGAGGCGCCCAAAGGTTCCCTCAGAATGGTTGGAAATCATTCGTAGAGTGTAAAGGCACAAGGGAGCTTGACTGCGAGACCTACAAGTCGAGCAGGGACGAAAGTCGGGCTTAGTGATCCGGTGGTTCCGCATGGAAGGGCCATCGCTCAACGGATAAAAGCTACCCCGGGGATAACAGGCTTATCTCCCCCAAGAGTCCACATCGACGGGGAGGTTTGGCACCTCGATGTCGGCTCATCGCATCCTGGGGCTGTAGTCGGTCCCAAGGGTTGGGCTGTTCGCCCATTAAAGCGGTACGCGAGCTGGGTTCAGAACGTCGTGAGACAGTTCGGTCCCTATCCGTCGCGGGCGCAGGAAATTTGAGAGGAGCTGTCCTTAGTACGAGAGGACCGGGATGGACGCACCGCTGGTGTACCAGTTGTCTTGCCAAAGGCATAGCTGGGTAGCTACGTGCGGACGGGATAAGTGCTGAAAGCATCTAAGCATGAAGCCCCCCTCGAGATGAGATTTCCCATAGCGCAAGCTAGTAAGATCCCTGAAAGATGATCAGGTTGATAGGTCAGAGGTGGAAGCGTGGCGACATGTGGAGCTGACTGATACTAATAGATCGAGGACTTAACCACGCTTTAAAAAATGAAATACCTTCTTATTATCTAGTTTTGAAGGAACAACGTTCCTTTATTGTTTGGTGGCGATAGCGAAGAGGTCACACCCGTTCCCATTCCGAACACGGCAGTTAAGCTCTTCAGCGCCGATGGTAGTTGGGGGTTTCCCCCTGTGAGAGTAGGACGCCGCCAAGCCATTCAAAAAGATCAGCCATCCTTGGCTGGTCTTTTTTCTTTTACAAATAGATAGCGATTTAAAGATCAGCAAAGATGTTGGTCTTCTTTGTATTTGACCAGGTGTTTGGATTCGGCAGGAGAATTAATACACGTAATAGAATATTCTATTATAAAATAGGTTTTGTGTTTAACTGTTTAGGGTATTTAAGTAAGATATTTAAATTTTAGTGTGCATTAGGGTATGTAAGTACATATAATTTGGAGAAAATGGATAATACATTTAAATGAGTGCATTTAAGTTGCAAAATGCATTTTTCCTTGTATAATAATAGTCAAATATAGTCAAAGTCAGATTGGAGGAGGCTGAGTGAGAAACATATCTGATATTATCGAAACTTATTTGAAACAAGTACTAGAAATAAGTCAGAAAGATATCTTAGAAATTAAAAGAAGTGAAATAGCAGATAAATTTCAGTGTGTTCCTTCTCAAATCAATTACGTAATTAATACCAGGTTTACAATCGAAAGAGGTTATGTTGTAGAGAGTAAGCGTGGAGGCGGCGGTTATATACGGATCATGAAAGTGAAATCGCAGGATTACGTGCATCTTATTAACCAATTATTATCCCTTATTGGTTCTAGGGTAACTCAATCGATGGCTGAAGGTGTTATTTCTCGGCTTATGAGTGAAGAAGTTATAAATGAAAGAGAAGCCAAGATTATGATGAGCGTCATTGATAGATCGGTGATTTATATAGATTTACCCGACCGAGATGAGCTTAGGGCAAGGATTTTAACTGCGATGCTTACAACTTTAAAATATAAATAAAACTGGCAGAGGTGATGAACATGATTTGCCAAGAATGTCATCAAAGGCCTGCTACCCTGCACTTCACCAAGATCATTAATGGAAAAAAAACCGAGGTTATGATTTGTGAGAAATGTGCTCAGGAAAAAGGTGAAATGGCTATGGTTGCAGGAGGACATGGTTTTTCAATAAATAATTTATTAGCAGGATTGTTGAATATGGAGTCGAATATTCAACAGACGAAGGCAAATGCATTTCCTAAGACAGAAGAGAAGCGCTGCCCTCATTGTCACCGATCCTATAAAGAGTTTGTTCACCTTGGTAAATTTGGATGTGCTGAATGTTATAAAACTTTCAATGATCAATTAAATCCGATTTTAAAGAGGGTTCATAGCGGCAACATTGCACATATAGGTAAAATTCCAAAAAGGATTGGTGGCACCATTTATCTTCGAAAACAAATTTCAGATTTGAAAGAGGTTTTAAAGGTTCACATCAATCAAGAGGAATTTGAGAAAGCAGCAGAAGTAAGAGATAAGGTTCGTTCCCTTGAAAAAAGGTATGAAGCACAAGAGGGAGGCGACGAATTATGAGTTTAGAAAAGTTTGTAGAAAACGCCTTGAGTTCCTGGATGAGTGCCGAAGGGCCTGAAATTGATATTGTATTAAGTTCTAGAATTCGGTTGGCCAGGAATTTCAAAGATTTCACCTTTCCTACCTCCTTTTCTAACGAAGAAGCTAAAGAAATCATTGAATTAGTAAAAAAAAGAATTGAAGAGGAAGTTACCCCAGAGATTGGCAAACTTGAACTTCTAGAGATTGACCAAATCCAACCACTAGAAAAGCGTGTTCTCGTTGAAAAGCATTTAATCAGTCCTCATTTAGTTGATGAATCAGCAAAAGGTGCTTGTCTTCTCTCAGAAAATGAAGAAATAAGTATCATGATCAATGAAGAGGATCATCTCCGTATTCAGTGTTTAATGTCTGGGCTGCAGCTAAAAGAAACGTTAAAGCTCGCAAATGTTCTTGACGATTGGATTGAAGAATCCATAGACTATGCATATGATGAAGAAAGAGGATACTTAACTAGTTGTCCAACTAATGTGGGAACAGGATTAAGGGCTTCGGTCATGATGCATCTGCCGGGCCTAGTCCTTACACAGCAGATGAATCAAATTATACCGGCTATCAATCAATTAGGGTTGGTAGTTCGAGGGATTTATGGAGAGGGCAGTCAAGCGTTAGGGAATATCTTTCAAATCTCTAATCAAATTACGCTCGGAAAGTCTGAAAGAGACATAGTTGAAGATCTAACGAGTGTAGTTCAACAAATCATTGCCCAGGAAAGGTCAGCAAGGGATGCATTAGTGAAGACCTCTCACATACAATTAGAAGATAGAGTTTACCGTTCTTATGGGATTTTGTCTAATGCTCGAGTCATTGAGACTAAGGAAGCAACTACCTGTATCTCCGATGTTAGGTTAGGTATAGATCTTGGGTATATAAAAAATATTTCTAAAAGTATCTTAAATGAGTTGATGATATTAACTCAGTCAGGATTTTTACAAAAATACGCAGGTGGCCCATTAAGATCCCATGAAAGGGATATCCGTAGAGCAGCACTCATTCGAGAACGCTTAAACTTCACGGAAACTTCCTCCTCATAGAGGTTAATTACCTCTGAGTCAGTACCTATATTCATGTAATAAATGTAGTGCAATGAAGCCTCTGCCGTTACTTAGAGTAGCTTTACTCAAAACGAAAATTCTTAAGGAGGAATTCCCTATGATGTTTGGTCGTTTTACTGAAAGAGCCCAGAAAGTATTAGCATTAGCCCAAGAAGAAGCAATCCGCTTAGGACATAATAATATTGGTACAGAACATATTTTGTTAGGTCTGGTTCGAGAAGGCGATGGTATTGCAGCTAAAGCGTTATATGCTCTTGGTTTAGGAGCGGAAAAAATCCAGAAAGAAGTAGAAAACCTGATTGGCCGTGGACAGGATACTGCCCAAACAATACACTATACCCCAAGAGCTAAAAAAGTCATTGAACTTTCAATGGATGAAGCAAGAAAATTAGGCCATTCATATGTTGGGACAGAGCATGTACTTCTTGGTCTAATCCGAGAAGGTGAAGGTGTTGCAGCCCGAGTACTGAACAACCTTGGAGTAAGCTTAAATAAAGCACGCCAACAGGTATTACAACTGTTAGGCAGTAATGAATCAGGTGGACATCAGGGGTCAGCAGCGTCAAATGCAAGCACACCAACCCTGGATAGTCTTGCCCGAGATTTAACGGCGATTGCTCGTGAAGGCAGCCTGGATCCTGTTATCGGAAGAAGCAAGGAAATACAGAGAGTCATTGAGGTATTAAGTCGTCGTACAAAAAATAACCCAGTATTAATCGGTGAACCTGGGGTTGGTAAAACAGCCATCGCTGAAGGCCTTGCCCAACAGATCATTAATAATGAGGTACCTGAAATCCTGCGCGATAAACGCGTTATGACACTTGATATGGGTACTGTTGTAGCTGGTACGAAATATCGTGGTGAGTTTGAGGACCGTTTAAAGAAAGTAATGGACGAAATTCGTCAGGCAGGCAATATAATCTTATTCATCGATGAGTTGCACACATTGATTGGTGCTGGCGGGGCTGAAGGTGCCATTGATGCTTCTAATATCCTTAAACCTTCATTGGCCCGTGGTGAATTACAATGTATCGGTGCAACGACTTTGGATGAGTACCGTAAATATATCGAAAAAGACGCTGCGCTAGAACGACGCTTTCAACCAATTCAAGTCGACGAGCCAACGATGGAAGAGTCCATTCAAATATTGAAGGGTTTACGTGACCGGTATGAAGCCCATCACCGCGTTTCAATTACGGATGAAGCGATTGACGCTGCAGTTAAATTATCTGATCGTTATATTTCCGATCGCTTCTTACCGGATAAAGCGATTGACTTGATTGATGAAGCAGGTTCAAAAGTACGGTTACGCTCATATACAACACCACCAAACTTAAAAGAACTTGAAGTGAAACTAGATGATGTTCGTAAGGAAAAGGACGCTTCCGTTCAAAGTCAAGAGTTTGAAAAAGCTGCTTCACTTCGCGATACAGAACAACGTTTAAGAGAACAATTGGAAGAAACGAAGAAAACATGGAAAGAAAAACAAGGGCAAGAGAACAGTGAAGTGACAGTGGACGATATTGCCCATGTCGTTTCCAGCTGGACGGGAGTTCCGGTTACTAAACTGGCGCAAACTGAGTCTGATAAACTGCTTAATATGGAATCAATCCTCCATGATCGTGTAATTGGGCAGGAAGAAGCCGTCATAGCGGTCTCTAAAGCGGTACGACGTGCAAGAGCAGGATTGAAAGATCCTAAGCGTCCAATCGGTTCATTCATCTTCTTGGGGCCTACAGGAGTTGGTAAAACCGAGCTTGCCCGTGCTCTAGCTGAATCCATCTTTGGTGATGAAGATGCCATGATAAGGATCGACATGTCTGAATATATGGAGAAACATTCAACTTCACGTCTTGTTGGATCTCCTCCAGGATATGTAGGATACGAAGAAGGCGGACAGTTAACAGAAAAAGTGCGGAGAAAACCATATTCCGTCGTTCTGCTTGATGAAATTGAAAAGGCACATCCAGATGTTTTTAATATTCTTCTTCAAGTACTAGAAGACGGAAGGCTGACAGACTCTAAAGGCCGTACTGTCGATTTTAGGAATACGATTCTGATTATGACTTCAAATGTTGGGGCTTCTGCATTAAAAATTGATAAGTATGTCGGTTTTAACATCCAGGACACTGGCCAGGACTACAAAAATATGAAAGGGAAAGTGATGGAAGAACTTAAACGTGCCTTCCGTCCAGAATTCCTGAATCGTATTGATGAAACCATCGTGTTCCACTCGTTAGAGAAAGATCACTTGAAACAAATTGTTACATTAATGTCTAATCAGCTGACTACTCGTTTGAAAGAACAGGAAATATACTTGGAGCTGACAGATGCGGCTAGAGAAAAAATTGCTACGGAAGGCTTTGATCCTGAATACGGGGCACGTCCAATCCGAAGAGCGCTTCAGAAACATGTAGAAGATTATTTGTCCGAAGAGTTGCTGAAAGGTAATGTGAAAAAAGGGCAAACGGTCGTGATGGACGTTGTGAATAATGAGTTTGCTATCCGACAAGGCGAGCCTGTTAACGTAAGTGAATAATCTGATTCTAAACTTCGAGGTACACGCAGATTTTTTGCAGTGTACCTCTGTTTTTTATTCATAGGTAGAAATGTTCATATTTAAAATTTTTAAGCAATCAATATCTGGCGAAAAAAAGGGAAATATGGGTGCAGAAGTTATTTTCTAAAAAACTTATCATTAAGAAGGTTTAAATAAAACCGAGATATAATATCTTTTATATAGGTATTTTTTCAAATAGGAAGAGGAGTAATTATGGCTGCAAAAAAGAAAACGAAGTTTATGTGTCAGTCTTGTGGGTATGAATCAGCGAAGTGGATGGGAAAGTGCCCGGGCTGTGGAGAATGGAATAAGATGGTCGAGGAAACCGAAATTGTTAAACCGGCTAGAAAAGGGGCTTTTACTCATTCAGAGGTTAGAGGTTCCGGGGAACGTGAGAAGGCGGCACCTATAACTACTATTCAGTCAGACAAGGAACCTCGAATTAAGACAGATTTAATGGAATTGAATCGTGCGCTTGGTGGCGGGATTGTGCAGGGGTCACTTGTGTTAATTGGAGGAGATCCGGGTATTGGTAAATCTACCCTACTTTTGCAAGTATCTTCACAGTTGGCGCATAAACAGAAAAAAGTGCTATATATTTCAGGTGAAGAATCAGTTAAACAGACCAAACTGAGAGCGGACCGGCTTGGGGTTATGTCAGAAAATCTATTCGTTTATGCGGAAACTGATATGGATTATATCCAACAGGCAATTCAAGAGGTAAATCCGGATTTAGTTATTATTGATTCAATTCAAACAGTGTATCATTCTGAAGTGACTTCCGCGCCGGGAAGTGTTTCACAAGTAAGGGAATGTACGGCATCGCTCATGCGTATTGCGAAGACGAATGGAATTGCGATCTTTATCGTCGGGCATGTTACGAAAGAAGGGGCGATTGCAGGGCCAAGGTTGCTTGAGCATATGGTAGACACTGTTTTATATTTCGAAGGAGAAAGACACCATACATATCGAATTATACGCGCGGTCAAAAACCGCTTTGGTTCGACAAATGAGATGGGTATTTTTGAAATGAAGGAACATGGTCTAGAAGAAGTCGCGAATCCCTCGGAAATTTTCCTTGAGGAACGGTCACAAGGAGCTTCGGGATCTACCGTTGTTGCGTCAATGGAAGGAACAAGACCGGTGCTTGTCGAAATTCAGGCATTAATTTCACCGACGAGTTTTGGAAATCCAAGGCGAATGGCTACTGGGATTGATCACAATAGGGTCTCGCTTTTAATGGCAGTCTTGGAAAAGAGAGTGGGTTTGTTATTACAAAACCAAGATGCGTACCTAAAGGTTGCTGGAGGTGTCAAGCTGGATGAACCGGCAATTGATCTGGCTGTGGCAATTAGCGTTGCCTCAAGCTTCCGTGATAAACCAACAAATCCTGCCGATTGCATCATTGGAGAAGTTGGGTTAACGGGGGAAGTAAGAAGGGTGTCCCGGATTGAACAACGAGTACAGGAAGCAGCAAAACTAGGGTTTGAACGGGTCATTATACCAGCTAATAATATAGGTGGATGGACAGCTCCAAAGGGTATTAAGATTGTTGGGGTTTCATCGGTTTCGGAGGCTCTTCATCATTCGTTAGGGGGGTAAAGATGACAGATAAAAAAGGGTATGAGAAAACCAAATTGGAGATTTTGCAAATTGTAGCCCCGGGTACCCCGCTTCGGGAAGGCATTGAAAATGTCCTGAGGGCAAATACGGGTGGATTGATTGTAGTTGGATATAACGAAAAGGTACGCACAATTGTAGATGGTGGCTTCCAAATTAACTGTAACTGTACCCCAAGTACATTATATGAGCTGGCGAAGATGGACGGAGCCATCATTTTAAATGAAAAGGCCGATACTATCATTTTCGCCAATGCTCAATTAGTACCTGATAATAGTACACCCTCCACTGAAACAGGTATGCGGCACCGGACAGCGGAGCGTGTAGCTAGAGAGACCAAGTCTTTAGTAATTGCAATCTCACAACGTCGAAATGTAATTACTTTATATCAAGGTAATTTTCGATATGCCCTTAAAGATATTGGTGTCATACTCGCTAAGGCTAATCTAGCCATTCAAACCTTGGAAAAATATAAGGTGGTACTGCAGCAGAGCATATCTGTGTTAGGAGCTCTGGAATTTGAAGAACTTGTGACTTATGCTGACCTTTTACAAGTATTTCATCGTTATGTTATGGTTCTTCGAATCAAAGCTGAGTTACTTACCTACCTAAATGAACTCGGTACAGAAGGACGGCTGATCCGTCTGCAAATGAACGAAATTCTGGCGGATATTGAAACGGAAGGAAAATGGCTTATCAAGGATTATACCTCTAGTAATGATGAAAAACCTGAAGAAATTATCTTCCGGCTTCAAGAGTTGGCCATGCAGGAACAATTGGACGAAAGCATACTTTTAAAAATACTGGGCTATCATGGTTACATTCATCTTGATGAGGCTATACATGCCCGTGGATACCGGATTCTTCATAAAATCCCACGCTTGCCGGGTTTGATCATTGAAAATTTAGTGAAACAGTTCGAAAGCTTTAAGGAGGTCAATAAAGCGACGGTTGAAGATCTTGACGATGTAGAAGGTATTGGGGAAGTCCGTGCCAATAAAATTAGAGAAGGACTTCGTATTTTGAAAAATCAGCTTGTCACAAATCGAAGGATGTAAGGTGCAAACTTACATCTAAATTTTCCTATATTAGCTTGAAATTGATTGGTGTTTATTTTTGACACTCAAAACTTAGGGTGCTAGGCTAATAATACGAAAAAGAGAAGGAATCATATTTGTAAATCCACTAATTCCTTAGGTGAATTTCACGTATATAATGAAAACGAATTTTCGAAGGTTTCATTTTTTTTTATTGGTCAATAATGAGTAGAGGGAGGTGAAAGGGATGTTAAAACGCATTATACAAGCATGCTTCTTAATAGTCGGTGGGACACTTGGTATGTTACTTATTCCGGAATTATTAATTGTTTTACATGCAGATGATATTGCTTTAATAAACAATCCTTATGTAAGTGTACTGTTGGGTGCCATTATCTTTTATCTTATTACTTTTTGGGCAGTAGATCATGTGATCTATTTTATGAAGTGGCTGGAGGAACAGCTTGTTAAGATACCAAGTACGGACATAATCTTTGGCAGCGTCGGTCTTTTAGTGGGACTACTTGCGGCATTTTTAGTTGGATCCGCTTTTAGTGCAATTAGGGTGCCTATTTTAAATACAGTAGTTCCTATCATCCTTACGCTTTTGTTTGGTTATCTTGGGTTTCAGGTTGGCTTTAAAAAACGTGATGAACTATTGAATTTATTTACGAAAAATAATAAGAAAAAAACTTCAGACGGTGAAGAGAGTGAAGAGGACGAAGAAGGTTACAGCAAGCGATTGAAGATCCTCGATACAAGCGTTATTATTGACGGTAGAATTGCAGATATCTGTCAGACAGGCTTCCTAGAGGGTACCATAGTAATACCACAATTCGTATTAAACGAGCTTCAGCACATTGCTGATTCCTCAGATGCTTTGAAAAGGAACCGCGGTAGACGTGGATTGGATATCCTTAACCGGATTCAAAAAGAACTACCGATTAAAGTAGAGATGTACGAAGGGGATTTTGAAGACATCCAAGAAGTGGACAGTAAATTAGTGAAGCTTGCCAAAATATCAGGTGGGATGGTTGTTACAAATGACTTTAATTTAAATAAAGTATGCGAGTTTCAAAATGTAGCAGTCCTTAATATTAATGACCTGGCGAATGCTGTTAAACCTGTTGTACTTCCTGGAGAAGAAATGAATGTGCAAGTCATTAAGGATGGGAAAGAGCAGAATCAAGGCATTGCTTATTTAGACGACGGTACGATGATTGTTGTCGAAGGTGGTCGTGATCATATTGGAAAACGCATTGATGTACTTGTGACAAGTGTACTGCAAACCTCAGCAGGTCGGATGATTTTTGCTAAACCGAAACTATTAGAAAAAGCATTATAAAGAAGAGTAGGAGAAACCGTTATGTTTTATGAAGTAGTGATACCTGCAGCTGGACAAGGAAAACGAATGAAAGCGGGCAAGAATAAACTTTTTATTGAACTATCAGGTACCCCGATTATTGTTTATACACTTCGTGTTTTTGAAGAAGATCCTAACTGTCGGGGGATTATCCTTTCGATAAATCCGACAGAAGAGGATTATTTCATACAAATGATAGCGACATATGACCTTAAGAAGGTCAAGAAACTCGTGACAGGTGGCAAGGAACGTCAACAGAGTGTTTATAATGGGCTAAAACATGCAGGAGAAGAAATTATTCTGGTCCACGACGGCGCTCGCCCTTTTATCGACCAGGTGCAAATCAGTGAATTAACGTCTTCTGCTTCCCTTCATGGAGGGGCGGTCATTGCGGTTCCAGTAAAGGATACCATAAAAAAAGCCGCCGATAAAAAGGTTCTAGAAACGGTGGAACGATCAAGCTTGTGGGCGGTACAAACTCCACAAGCTTTTCGTGTATCTATATTAAAAAGGGCGCATGAACAGGCGGAGTTGGAGTCATTTTTAGGTACGGACGATGCAAGTTTGCTAGAACGGATCAACGAACAGGTAGTTATTATTGAAGGCACTTATGATAATATTAAAATTACGACACAGGAAGACCTTTATTTTGCAGAAGCGATTTTACATAAACAACAACTTTGATGATAGGGGAGAATAAGATGTTTCGAATTGGACAAGGATATGACGTTCATCAGCTTGTAGAGGGAAGACCTTTAATTATTGGTGGGATTACAATTCCTTATGAGAAAGGGTTACTTGGCCATTCGGATGCGGATGTGCTTCTACATACTGTTGCCGATGCTTGCTTAGGAGCAATTGGTGCAGGAGATATTGGTAAGCATTTTCCGGATACTGACCCGGAATTTAAAGACGCTGATTCGGCAAAACTGCTGCAGTATATTTGGGCGATTGTAAAAAAAGAAGGCTATGTACTAGGGAATGCTGATTGTACAATCATTGCACAAAGTCCGAAGATGGCTCCATATATTGAAGAAATGCGAGTCAGGATTGCAGAACTTTTAGATGCTTCAGTTGATCAAATCAATGTAAAAGCAACCACAACCGAGAAGCTTGGATTTACTGGCAGAAGTGAAGGAATTGCGGCACAGGCTGTTGTCTTATTGGTTAAATCAAACTAAATTCGTTTTTAGAGTGGATACCTTTATCCCAATGAATTTAAATGATAAAATAAACGATAGAAAAGAAAGACTGGGAGGTCTAGATATATCATGAGCAGCGATATTCGAGTTCGCTATGCACCGAGTCCGACTGGACATTTACATATAGGAAATGCACGGACGGCTTTATTTAATTATTTATACGCACGAAATAAAGGCGGGAAATTCATCATCCGGATTGAAGATACCGACAAAAAGAGAAATATTGAAGGCGGCGAAGAAAGTCAGCTGAAATATTTAAAATGGCTTGGTATGGACTGGGACGAAGGTGTTGATATTGGCGGGGAATATGGCCCGTATCGTCAATCAGAGAGAAACGACCTGTACCAAGAATTGTATCAAGAGCTTCTGAACAAGGGCTTGGCTTATAAATGCTATTGTACGGAAGAGGAACTTGAAGCAGAGCGGGAAGGACAGGTTGAACGTAATGAAACACCAAAGTATTCAGGGAAGTGCAGGCATTTAACTGATGAAGAGCAAGTGAAACTAGAGGCAGAAGGCAGAAAGCCTAGCGTTCGTTTTGCCGTTCCTTCAGGTAAGGTCCTTACGTTCAAAGATATGGTTAAGGATGACGTATCGTTTGAGACAGATGGCTTTGGAGACTTTGTTATCGTTAAAAAAGATGGTATTCCAACTTATAACTTTGCGGTAGCGGTGGATGATCACTTGATGAAGATTTCCCATGTTCTTCGCGGTGATGATCATATCTCCAATACTCCAAAGCAATTAATGATTTATGAAGCATTCGGTTGGGAACCGCCTGTGTTCGGTCATATGACTCTAATTGTAAATGAAAGCCGAAAAAAACTAAGTAAACGTGATGAATCGATTATTCAATTCATTGAGCAATATGAAGAGTTGGGTTATTTGCCTGAAGCGTTATTCAACTTCATTACTTTACTAGGATGGTCACCGGGCGGCGAGGAAGAGATCTTCTCAAAAGAAGAGTTTATTAATCTTTTTGAGCCTGATCGATTGTCTAAATCGCCTGCACTTTTCGATAAGCAAAAGCTTACTTGGATGAATAACCAATATGTGAAGCAATTGGATGAGGATCGTGCAGTGGAATTGTCTATGCCACATTTAATCAAGGCTGGGAAGGTTTCTGCGTCCCTAACTGCTGAAGAAGAAGAGTGGGTACACGGGCTTGTTTCTCTTTATCAAGAGCAGATGAGCTATGGAGCGGAAATTGTTGAGCTGTCTGAACTATTTTTCAAGGATGAGGTCGAGTTTGAGACTGAAGCGAAAGAAGTCCTAGCAGAAGAGCAAGTACCAGAAGTCATGAATGCTTTCCTTCAAGAAATCGAAGGGCTGGAGGAATTTAAGGCCGACGAAATTAAGAAGTCAATTAAAGCTGTACAAAAAAGCACAGGGCATAAAGGGAAAAAATTATTCATGCCAATTCGTGCAGCTGTGACTGGTCAAACACATGGACCTGACTTGCCTAAAGCTATTTCATTACTTGGCAAAGAAAAAATTAAACAACGTATTCAAAGTATTTTATATTAACAATTTGTCAAAAATGTAATATAGTATTTAATAATCTTACAAAAGAACGCGTAGATGGGGAGAAGTAAGTAAACGAAGCTTATTAGAGAGAACCATAACCTGCTGAAAGTGGTTCAAGCCTCTCGTTTTCTGAAATGCACCCTTGAGTCCTTTGCTGAACTAACCTCTAGTAGGCACAGGCGGAATATCCTCCGTTATAGGGATAAAAGTTGGGAATGGAAAAACAGGGGTGCTTTTTACCTGCTGGAAACCATTCCAAACAGAGTGGAACCGCGCTTAGAGCGTCTCTGTCTATTAGGACAGAGACGCTTTTTTATATGCTTTAAAAGGTTTATGAGGGGATGTTGGAAAAGGAAGGAACATAGGGGGGAATCATTTTGTTAAAGATGTTTAAAGAGGATATCGAAGTGGTTTTTGATCAAGATCCTGCTGCGCGTAGTTATTTGGAAGTTATTTTAACGTATGCTGGTTTACATGCAATTTGGAGTCATAGAATGGCTCACGTACTTTTCAAGAAGAAGTTTTTTTTCCTAGCGAGAAGTATTTCTCAAATCAGTCGGTTTTTTACTGGGATTGAAATTCACCCAGGGGCTACTATAGGCCGTCGATTTTTCATTGACCATGGAATGGGGATCGTCATTGGTGAAACATGTGAAATTGGCGACAATGTGTCTGTCTTTCAAGGGGTCACGCTTGGAGGAACAGGTAAGGAAAAGGGAAAACGCCATCCTACGATAAAAGATAATGTATTGATTGCAACAGGAGCAAAAGTACTGGGTTCCATCACAGTTGGTGAAAACTCAAAAATCGGTGCAGGTTCTGTCGTTTTAAAGGAAGTACCTCCTAATTCAACGGTGGTAGGCATTCCAGGTAAAGTAGTCATTCGAGATGGTATCAAAATCAATAAAGACTTAAATCATTCAGATCTTCCTGATCCGATTGCTGACCGTTTCAAGGAAATGGATAAAGAAATCTTTGCCTTAAAAGCGAAGTTGGCTGAGCAGAGGCAGGAAGAAAGGAGTTTATAATATGGCAATTAAAATATATAACACAGTTACAAGACAGAAAGAAGCCTTCGTTCCGATTGAAGAAGGAAAGGTGAAAATGTATGTGTGCGGACCTACTGTCTACAATTACATTCATATTGGAAATGCTAGACCCGCAATAGTATTTGATACCGTTCGAAGATATTTAGATTATCGTGGGTATGAAGTTCAATTTGTTTCGAATTTCACAGATGTTGATGATAAACTCATTCGCGCAGCAAAAGAATTGGGGGAAGATGTCCCGGCCATTTCAGAACGTTTTATTAAGGCGTATTTTGAAGACGTTTCTGCGCTTGGTTGCAAAAAGGCGGATGCACATCCGACCGTGATGGAGAACATGGATACAATTATTGAATTTATTTCGGCATTGATTGAAAAAGGATTCGCTTATGAATCTGAAGGTGATGTGTACTACCGAACTCGTAAATTTGAAGGGTATGGAAAGTTGTCCCACCAATCCATCGATGAGCTGCGAGTTGGGGCACGCATTGAAATTGGTGAGAAAAAACAAGATGCCCTTGATTTTGCCCTTTGGAAAGCGGCTAAGGAAGGTGAAATATCTTGGGAGAGTCCATGGGGTAAGGGGCGTCCCGGTTGGCATATCGAATGCTCTGCCATGGTCAGAAAGTATTTGGGCGATACAATTGATATACACGCAGGCGGCCAAGATCTAGCTTTTCCCCATCATGAAAATGAAATTGCACAATCTGAGGCATTAACGGGCAAGACCTTTGCGAATTATTGGATGCATAACGGGTATATCAATATTGATAATGAAAAAATGTCTAAGTCCTTAGGCAATTTTGTTCTTGTGCATGACATCATTCAGAAGCATGATCCACAAGTGTTACGCTTCTTCATGTTATCCGTACATTACCGCCATCCTATCAATTACAGCGAAGAAGTACTAGAGAATGTAAAGGCGGCACTTGATCGTTTAAGAACATCATACCAAAACTTAAAGCATCGTCTCCAAGTAAGTGATGGGTTGACTGAGAATAATGATGTTTGGCTGGAGAAAGTAAATGCGTTACATGAACAGTTCATTCAAGAAATGGACGATGATTTTAACACAGCTAACGCGATATCCATTCTCTTTGAACTGTCCAAGCAAGCAAATTATTACTTGATGGAGAAAAATACCGACAAGGAAGTCATTGAGGCTTTCCTTGAAGAATTCCAAACACTGTTTTCAGTTCTAGGTTTGTCTCTAGAAGAAGAAGGGTTGTTGGATGAAGAAATTGAAGGCTTGATTCAGCAGAGAATTCAAGCGCGGAAAGATCGCAACTTTGGGTTATCTGATGAAATTCGTGACCGCTTGAAAAACATGAATATTATATTAGAGGATACCCCTCAAGGTACAAGATGGAAAAGAGGGTAATTGATGCTTCATTACGATAATAAAGTAGATGAAAAAATGTTAAACAGTCTTGCTCTAGCCTATATAGGTGATGCCGTATATGAAACGTATATCCGGCATCATCTCATTCAAAAAGGAGCGGTCAAGCCTAATCTTCTTCACAAAAAAGCAACATCTTTTGTATCAGCTAAAGCTCAAAATAAGATTATTCATTTTTTCTTGGAGTCAGGTTGGTTATCAGAAGAAGAATCCGCTGTCGTCCGTCGCGGCCGTAATGCGAAATCCGGTTCGGTTCCGAAGAATACAGATGTGCAAACGTATCGTTACAGTACGGCCTTTGAGGCTCTTATGGGCTTTCTGTATTTATCCGGTCGAATAGAAAGAATGGAAGAGCTTATTAGAAAGTCTATTGAATTCATTGAAGAAGAAAAGGGGAGTAACCCATGAGTGAAGAATACATCATTGGAAGAAACCCCGTATTGGAAGCACTTCGCTCCGAACGGGATATAAATAAAATTTGGATAGCAGAAGGCTCGCAAAAAGGGTCAATGCAACCACTTATTGGTCTTGCTAAAGAAAAGAAGGTATTTGTGCAAATTGTTCCAAAGAAAAAAATTGATCAAATGGCAGATGGTATTCATCAAGGTGTTGTCGCACAAGTGGCGGCTTATGAATATGTAGAATTGGATGACTTATTCGCCAAAGCGGCAGAACGGGATGAAGCGCCATTTTTCATGATTCTTGATGAAGTTGAAGATCCACATAATTTAGGATCAATTATGAGAACAGCAGATGCTGTCGGAGCCCATGGAATTATTATTCCAAAACGGAGAGCAGTGGGATTAACGGCAACAGTAGCGAAAGCATCGACCGGTGCAATTGAGTATATTCCAGTTGCTCGTGTTACGAATTTGGCACGAGCAGTTGAAGAGTTAAAAGAGCGTGGTGTCTGGATTGTCGGTACAGATGCGAAAGGTAGCGATGATTACCGTAACATGGACGGCAAGATGCCCATTGGACTTGTAATTGGTAGCGAAGGTAAAGGAATGGCCCGTTTAATGAAGGAAAAATGCGATTTCCTCATCCGTCTCCCTATGGCAGGACAAGTAACGTCGTTAAATGCATCGGTAGCAGCTGGTTTATTGATGTATGAGGTCTATAGAAAAAGAAATCCTTTAGGCCAATAATGGGATGAATATTCTGTTAGTGGACGGTTACAACATTATTGGGGCCTGGCCGGAACTGAGAGAATTGAAAGAACGGGATCTTGCTGCTGCAAGGGACCGGTTAATTGAAATGATGGCGGAATATCAAGCCTTTACCGGGTATCGCGTAATTGTCGTATTTGACGCCCAATATGTTCAAGGAATTGCCCGGATATTCAAAAATCATAAGGTAGATGTAATTTTTACAAAAGAAAATGAAACTGCTGATGAGAGAATAGAAAAGATGGCAATTGAACTGAATAATATCAAAACGCAGATTCAAGTGGCGACTTCTGACTTCACGGAGCAGTGGGTGATATTTGGCCAAGGGGCTCTAAGGAAATCTGCCCGCGAACTGCTTATTGAGATGGAAGAAATTCAAGGGGAAATTGAGAAGGATGTAAAAAAAACAACCATAATAAAACCCGCTGCTAAAATCCCTTTAAGTGAAGAAGTTGCAGAAATTTTCGAAAAATGGCGTCGAGGGAAGATTTGAACCATTGACGGGTAATTTTTACCTGCTGTATAATATTTCTATCTGAGTCAGGTCAGGGGGATATAATGTGGGTCTCAAATTCGGAATGAAACTGAACGAAAAGTATCTGCAGTTTGATGATGATGAATTGATAGAGTTGGTACACACTGGAGACAGTGAAGCGCTGGATTACTTGATCCAAAAGTATCGTAATTTTGTTAGAGCAAAGGCAAGGACTTATTTCTTAATTGGTGCAGATAAGGAAGACATCGTTCAAGAAGGTATGATTGGTTTATATAAAGCCGTCCGTGATTTTAAAGGTGATAAGTTATCCTCCTTTAAAGCGTTTGCCGAACTATGTATTACGAGGCAGATCATTACAGCTATTAAAACAGCAACGCGTCAAAAGCATATTCCGCTCAATTCCTATGTTTCCCTGGACAAGCCTATTTATGATGAGGAATCCGATCGAACTCTTATGGATATAATATCGGGTACAAAAGTTTTAGACCCGGAAGAGCTGATTATCAATCAAGAAGAGTTTGACGATATCGAATTAAAGATGGCCGAGCTTCTGAGTGATCTGGAGAGAAAAGTGTTAGCTCTTTACCTAGATGGACAAACCTACCAAGAGATTTCGGAAGAGTTGAACCGACATGTGAAGTCAATCGACAACGCCCTTCAGCGGGTGAAAAGAAAGCTCGAGCGCTATTTGGAAGTAAGGGAAATCAGTTTATAATCCCTCCGCTTTTTCCGCTTAATCTCATCTGTCCCATCTCCACTTGGAAGTTTTATTCACTAAGATTTGAAATTGGATGTAAAGAAACAAAGGTTTTCGATACACGATTATCCATACTGGGATGGGCTCATCCCGCTTTGTTATTGACAATAAAAGACAGTCGTGATAAGGTTTTATGGATATAGTAGATAGGATAGGTGTATCAAATGAGAAAAAAAATTGTTCTAGCTTGTACTGAATGTGGTTCAAGAAATTATAGTTATGAAAGTAATCAATCAACAAGCAGCGAACGCCTTGAAATAAAGAAATTTTGTAGTACATGCAATTCACACGCGATTCATAAAGAAACGAAATAACCGTTTTATTAATAGATTAACAAAGAAGCTTTCTAATGCTTGGAGGATACATTCATGAAACGCTTGACCGAATTTTTCAGCGGAGTGGCTCGCGAAATGCAAAAAGTAAGCTGGCCGAAACGCAAAGAGCTTACCAAATATACAATCGTGGTAGTAACAACTGTATTGTTTATGGCTTTATTCTTTACGGTGGTAGATTTGGGCATTTCCGAATTAATTCGCTTAGTTATTGAATAAGAGATTCGAAAATAAGGTATAATAGTGATAGAATAATATGTGTCAGCAGAAAAGCCCGGAAACGGGTTTTTTAATTTGTCTTTTTTAAGAAGTGAAGAAGTTCAAAATTCAGCACTGCTGTAAAATGAATTATCACAATATATTCTAGTTAAGTCGGGATAACGCCGGGGATTGATTTTTGGCTAAAACGTTCAAAGATAAAGTTTAATAAAGAAAATGATTGTTGCAGGGAGGGAAGGACGTTAAAGTCCTAACACATGGAAAAGAATTGGTATGTAGTTCACACCTATTCAGGTTATGAGAACAAGGTTAAGGCTAACTTGGAAAAACGTGTTGAAACAATGGGGATGGAAGACAAAATCTTTCGAGTTGTAGTTCCTGAAGAAGAAGAAACAGAAATTAAAGATGGCAAAAAGAAAGTAACGAAAAAGAAAGTATTCCCAGGGTATGTACTAGTGGAAATCATTATGACGGACGATTCCTGGTATGTAGTTCGGAATACACCTGGCGTAACAGGTTTTGTGGGTTCGTCAGGAGCTGGATCTAAACCGACAGCGCTTCTTCCTGAAGAAATTGAAGTCGTTCTTAAGCGGATGGGCGTTGATGAAAGCAAAATCGAAGTTGATTTTGAAATCGGTGATACCGTTCAGGTTAAAGAAGGACCATTTGCAACCTTTGCAGGTCCTATTGAAGAACTTGATAAAGATAAAGGTAAAGTAAGAGTTCTGGTTAATATGTTTGGCCGTGATACGCCAGTTGAACTTGACTTTAATCAAGTGGAAAAATTATAAACGGAAAAAAACTTGAAATTGCCATTTGAAAGTGGTAAAATTTCAAAGGTCAGTATGTTTCAATTTTTAGGCCTCAACGATACAAGCATTCTTTATTAATATATAAAGAATTCAAGATGAGTGGGAGGGTATATCCCTATTACCACATCACGGACTTATAAGGAGGTGTGTCTCGTGGCTAAAAAAGTAATTAAAATGGTTAAATTGCAAATTCCTGCTGGTAAAGCGAATCCGGCTCCCCCAGTTGGTCCTGCATTAGGTCAAGCTGGTGTAAACATCATGGGATTCTGTAAGGAGTTCAACGCTCGTACAGCAGATCAAGCTGGTCTAATTATTCCTGTTGAAATCACGGTATTTGAAGACCGTTCATTTACATTCATTACAAAAACTCCACCCGCTGCTGTATTGCTTAAGAAAGTAGCAGGTATTGAGTCTGGTTCTGGTGAACCTAACCGTAAAAAAGTTGCTACAGTCAAGCGTGATCAAGTGCGCGAGATTGCTGAAACTAAAATGCCTGACCTAAACGCTGCAAACGTTGAAGCTGCAATGCGTATGGTTGAAGGTACTGCTCGCAGCATGGGTATTGTCATCGAAGACTAATCCATGTAATTGCTATTTGTTTCTACGGGGTTGCGATTGATACTCGCAACCTTTATTCGTGGGAGGTTATACCGTTAAAACCACAATTTAGGAGGATTTATATCATGGCGAAAAAAGGTAAAAAGTATCTTGAAGCAGCTAAGCTTGTAGAAGTTTCTAAGGCTTATGCTGTAACTGAAGCAATCGAAGTTGCTAAAAAAGCTAACTTCGCAAAATTCGATGCAACTGTTGAAGTGGCTTTCCGTTTAGGTGTAGACCCTAAGAAAGCAGACCAACAAATTCGTGGAGCAGTTGTTCTACCGAATGGTACTGGTAAAACTCAACGCGTATTAGTATTCGCTAAAGGCGAAAAAGCAAAAGAAGCTGAAGCTGCTGGTGCTGACTATGTTGGCGAATCTGACTACATCAACAAAATCCAACAAGGTTGGTTCGAATTCGATGTAATCGTTGCGACTCCAGACATGATGGGTGAAGTTGGTAAACTTGGTCGCGTATTAGGACCTAAAGGTTTAATGCCTAACCCTAAAACAGGCACAGTTACATTTGATGTAACAAAAGCAGTTAACGAAATCAAAGCTGGTAAAGTTGAATACCGCGTAGATAAAGCTGGTAACATCCATGCTCCAATCGGTAAAGTATCTTTCGAAGATGCTAAACTAGTGGAAAACTTCACTACTATCTATGATACGTTAATGAAAGTGAAACCTGCGGCTGCTAAAGGAACTTACATGAAAAACGTTTCTGTAACAACTACAATGGGCCCTGGTGTGAAAGTTGATTCTTCTTCTTTCAATAAATAATTGACATTCCAAAACTATTATTGTTATAATATGTTTTGTTGTGAATAAATGAATATCATTTGTACCGTAGACAGTAGGTGCTCAACTAGAGCTTAATTCCCTGCCGAGGTAATTCGATAATAATAGTCGTTGACTATGACCTTTGAAATTACTGCCTTCATGTCTGCAATAGAGATGAAGGCTTTTTCTTTGAAACGGTATAAATGTTTTCAAGCAAATCTACAGGAGGTGTAAGGATGAACGCAATTATTGAACAAAAGCAAAAAATCGTTGCTGAGATTTCTGAAAAATTAACTGCAAGCCAATCAACAGTAGTTGTTGACTACCGTGGATTGACTGTTGCTGAATTAACAGAACTTCGTAAGCAACTTCGTGATGCTGGCGTTGAGTTTAAAGTTTACAAAAACTCTTTAACTCGTCGTGCTGCTGAAAGTGCTGAACTTAGCGCTTTGAACGAATCATTAACAGGACCAAACGCAATTGCATTCTCAACTGAAGATGTTATTGCGCCAGCAAAAATCCTTAACGATTTTGCGAAAAAACATGAAGCGTTAGAAATCAAAGCTGGAGTTATCGAAGGAAATGTTGCAACTGCAGAAGAAATTAAAGCTCTTGCAGAACTACCTTCACGCGAAGGCCTACTTTCAATGCTACTCAGCGTGCTACAAGCACCTATGCGCGGACTTGCTATTGCTACAAAAGCAGTTGCAGATCAAAAAGAAGAACAAGGCGCGTAAGCTAACCGCTTATCTAGCCTATTGATTCAAAAAAAAAACCAACCATTTCGAGGAGGAAATAACAATGACTAAAGATCAAATCTTAGAAGCAGTTAAAAACATGACTGTTTTAGAATTAAACGACCTTGTAAAAGCAATCGAAGAAGAATTTGGCGTAACTGCTGCTGCACCTGTAGCTGTAGCTGCTGCTGGTGGCGCTGCTGCTGAAGAGCAAACTGAGTTTGATGTAATCCTTACATCTGCTGGAGATCAAAAAATCAAAGTTATCAAAGCTGTACGTGAAGTTACAGGTCTTGGACTTAAAGAAGCAAAAGAACTTGTTGACAACACTCCAAAAGCAATCAAAGAAGGCGCTTCTAAAGAAGAAGCTGAAGAAGTTAAAGCTAAACTTGAAGAAGTTGGAGCTGGCGTTGAAGTTAAGTAATCTTGCATAAACAAAAAGCTCGCTATCACTGGCGGGCTTTTTTCTCTTCATTTTAAAGAAAATGACGGAAAATTGTTGTTAATAGTTTGGTTAAGAGATTCTACAAACTTAACGGCATGCAAGTATCCATTCTTCAAATCTCTTCTCTCATTAAATCTTCAATATTCCTTTCTGATAGGGGGAGATGACTCTGACAGAGCATTACTACTCACATAAACCGGATGTCGTAAGCAATCCGAAATTTTGGGATTTTACATTAAAGGGACGTACTTTCCGCTTCAAAAGCGATAATGGCGTTTTTTCAAAAAAAGAAGTTGATTTTGGTTCCCGTCTTTTGGTTGAAACCTTTAACCTTAATGAAGCTGTGGAAGGAGATATTCTTGATGTAGGTTGCGGTTATGGACCAATTGGAATATCAATTGCAGCAGCTTATCCCGATAGAGCGATAGAAATGATTGATATAAATAGCCGGGCAGTTGAATTGTCAAAAGAGAATGCCGCTTCTAACGGGATCGCCAATGTAAAAATATTCGAAAGTGATCGTTTTGACAAAGTTGGCTCCAATCAATTCGCTGCAATTCTTACGAACCCTCCCATTCGCGCAGGTAAAAGTGTTGTCCACGAAATTTTAGAAGAAAGCTATCAAAGTTTGGTAGCTGGTGGAGAATTATGGGTTGTCATTCAAAAAAAACAAGGTGCACCATCCGCCATGGATAAAATGGAGCAGTTATTTGGAAATATTGAGGTGCCAGTTAAGAAAAAGGGTTACTATATACTATTATCCAAAAAGGTTTGACTCTAAATTTTCGCTATGTTAGTATTATAAAATGCATATATATAATTCCGTAACTATGCAATTTTTATACCATTGGTGTATAACCAATGGATAATATGGGAAAAATATATAAATAATAGTTCGTTTTATGAGAAATAGTGGTTTTTAAAATAAAAACCATTTTCTTTTTGTCTATGGAAATGATTCCTTTTCCGAGGCAAATTGATCCTTATAACGCTTGATTTAAGGGGTGAATCAGTTGACAGGTCAACTTGTTCAGTATGGACGACACCGCCAACGTAGAAGTTATGCAAGAATCAGTGAGGTTTTGGATCTTCCGAATCTGATTGAAATTCAAACAGCTTCTTATCAATGGTTTCTAGATGTAGGTTTAAAAGAAATGTTCCAGGATATTTCTCCTATTGAGGATTTTACAGGTAATTTATCATTAGAGTTCATCGATTACAGCCTAGCTGAACCGAAGTACTCTGTAGAAGAAACGAAAGAACGCGATGTTACTTACTCTGCTCCACTTCGTGTGAAAGTGCGCCTTGTTAACAAAGAAACAGGGGAAGTAAAAGACCAGGATGTATTTATGGGCGACTTCCCTCTGATGACTGAAACAGGTACATTTGTCATCAATGGTGCAGAACGGGTAATTGTATCCCAATTAGTGCGCTCACCGAGTGTTTACTACAATGGTAAAATGGATAAAAACGGTAAGCTTGGATTCTCTGCGACCGTTATTCCTAACCGTGGCGCATGGCTCGAATACGAAACAGACGCCAAGGATGTAGTGTATGTTCGAATCGATCGCACTAGGAAATTGCCTATTACGGTATTGATGCGTGCGCTTGGATTCGGAACCGATCAAGAAATTATTGATTTAATCGGTGACAATGAATACCTTCGTAACACTCTTGAAAAGGACAACACTGAGAGTGTGGAAAAAGCATTACTAGAAATTTATGAGCGTCTACGCCCGGGTGAACCACCTACAGTCGATAACGCGAAAAGTCTTTTAGTATCCCGCTTTTTTGATCCAAAACGTTATGATTTAGCTAACGTAGGTCGTTATAAAATAAACAAAAAACTGCATATTAAGAACCGTTTGTTTGGGCAACGTATTGCGGAGACTTTGATTGATCCAGAAACAGGGGAAATTATAGTTGAAAAAGGTACAATGCTTGACCGTCGGACTCTTGATAGAATTCTGCCTCATATTGAAGCGGGAATCGGTTTTAAAACATTCCACCCATCTGGTGGCGTGGTAGAAGAAGAAACTCTTCTTCAACCTATTAAAGTATTTGCACCAAACGATGCTGAAGGCGAAAAAGTGATTAATATCATCGGTAATGCTTACGTGACCGACCAGGTTAAAAACATTACACCGGCTGATATCATTTCTTCTATTAGCTATTTCTTTAACTTATTGCATGGTGTAGGAATCACAGATGATATTGACCATTTAGGAAACCGTCGCCTGCGTTCTGTTGGTGAATTGCTGCAAAACCAATTTAGAATTGGTTTATCTCGTATGGAACGTGTCGTTCGTGAAAGAATGTCTATTCAGGATACGAATACAATCACTCCACAGCAACTAATTAACATTCGTCCAGTTATTGCATCTATTAAAGAATTCTTTGGAAGCTCTCAGCTTTCTCAATTTATGGATCAAACTAACCCGCTGGCTGAGTTGACGCATAAACGTCGTCTATCTGCATTGGGACCTGGTGGTTTAACACGTGAACGTGCGGGCTTTGAAGTACGTGACGTTCATTACTCCCACTATGGCCGTATGTGTCCGATTGAAACGCCTGAGGGACCGAATATTGGTTTAATTAACTCATTATCTAGTTTCGCAAAGGTAAACCCGTATGGTTTCATCGAAACACCATATCGTCGTGTGGACCCTGAGACAGGTAGAATTACAAGCCAAATTGATTACTTAACAGCTGATGAAGAAGATAACTATGTAGTTGCTCAAGCGAATGTTCGTCTATCAGATGACGGATCATTCCTTGATGACGATGTCGTTGCTCGTTTCCGCGGTGAAAATACCGTTGTACCGCGTGACCGCGTAGATTACATGGATGTATCTCCTAAACAGGTTGTATCTGCCGCGACAGCATGTATTCCTTTCTTGGAAAATGATGACTCCAACCGTGCCCTTATGGGAGCGAACATGCAACGTCAAGCAGTACCTTTGCTTCAACCAGAAGCCCCTCGTGTTGGAACAGGTATGGAATATGTTTCAGCGAAAGACTCTGGTGCTGCTGTCATCTGTAAACATCCTGGTATCGTAGAACACGTTGAATCACGTGAAGTATGGGTACGTAGGGTAAGTGAGGTTGACGGACAACAAGTAAAAGGAAACATTGATAAATATCGTTTATTAAAATTCATCCGTTCCAACCAAGGAACGTGCTATAACCAACGCCCAATCGTAAGTGTTGGTGACAACGTTGTAAAAGGTGAGATTCTTGCTGATGGTCCTTCAATGGAAAAAGGTGAGTTAGCGCTTGGACGTAACGTATTAGTTGCCTTCATGACTTGGGATGGATATAACTATGAAGATGCCATCATCATGAGTGAACGTTTAGTTAAAGATGATGTGTACACTTCTATTCATATTGAAGAATATGAGTCTGAGTCCCGTGATACGAAATTGGGACCGGAAGAGATCACACGTGATATCCCGAATGTTGGGGAAGATGCGCTTCGCAATCTTGATGAGCGCGGAATTATCCGTGTCGGCGCTGAAGTAAAAGACGGAGACCTTCTAGTTGGTAAAGTTACGCCTAAAGGTGTAACAGAATTGACTGCTGAAGAACGTTTATTACATGCAATTTTCGGTGAAAAAGCACGTGAAGTACGGGATACATCACTTCGTGTACCTCACGGCGGCGGTGGAATCGTTCTTGATGTTAAAGTATTTAACAGAGAAGATGGCGATGAACTACCTCCTGGTGTAAACCAACTTGCGCGTGTATATATCGTTCAAAAACGTAAGATCCACGAAGGCGATAAAATGGCTGGACGTCATGGTAACAAAGGGGTAATCTCTAGGATTCTTCCTGAAGAAGATATGCCTTACTTACCAGATGGCACACCGGTCGACATCATGTTAAACCCATTGGGTGTACCATCACGTATGAACATCGGGCAGGTGCTGGAGCTTCACTTAGGTATGGCAGCACGCGCGCTTGGCATTCATGTAGCATCGCCGGTATTCGATGGTGCTACTGAGGAAGATGTTTGGGGTACGATTGCAGAAGCTGGGATGTCCCGTGATGCAAAAACTGTCCTTTATGACGGACGTTCAGGTGAAGCATTCGATAACCGTGTGTCTGTTGGTGTCATGTATATGATTAAACTTGCACATATGGTTGATGATAAACTTCATGCTCGTTCAACTGGACCTTACTCCCTTGTTACGCAACAGCCACTTGGTGGTAAAGCGCAATTTGGTGGACAGCGTTTCGGTGAGATGGAGGTATGGGCACTTGAAGCTTATGGTGCTGCTTATACATTACAAGAAATCCTTACCGTTAAATCAGATGATGTCGTCGGTCGTGTGAAGACTTACGAAGCGATTGTCAAGGGTGAAAATGTCCCTGAGCCTGGTGTCCCTGAATCCTTCAAAGTATTGATTAAGGAACTTCAAAGCTTAGGATTGGATGTTAAAATTCTTAATGCCGAAGACCGTGAAATTGAAATGCGTGACTTGGAAGATGAAGAAGAAGCCAACCAAGCAGACAAATTAAGCCTTGATTCAGAAACAAAAGATATGGTTGCTTCCGAAGTAGGGGCACCAGCTAAAGAATAAATTAAATATAAACACATCAATTTATATATTATCCGCTCTGACTGGCAGCAAGATGTTTCTTTTAAGATCCTGCTGCCTTGTTAGAGTCTTATTGATTCAATCAACCATCATCCGGTGTAGATTGCCTGATATTAAGACGGCAATCAAGGGTTAAACCTGGAGATTAAAAGGGAGGTAGGCCCCTTGTTAGACGTTAATAATTTCGAGTATATGAAAATTGGTCTTGCTTCGCCAGACAAGATTCGTTCTTGGTCGCATGGAGAAGTTAAAAAACCAGAAACAATCAACTATCGTACGTTAAAGCCAGAAAAAGACGGTTTATTCTGTGAGAGAATTTTTGGACCTCAAAAGGACTGGGAATGTCATTGTGGAAAATATAAACGTGTTCGTTATAAAGGCGTAGTTTGTGACCGTTGTGGCGTTGAAGTCACTCGTGCTAAAGTTCGTCGTGAACGTATGGGTCATATTGAGCTGGCAGCTCCAGTTTCACACATATGGTATTTTAAAGGAATTCCGAGCCGTATGGGACTTGTTCTTGATATGTCTCCGCGTGCATTGGAAGAAGTTATTTACTTTGCATCTTACGTGGTAACTGAAACAGGCGATACAACTTTAGAGAAGAAACAGCTTCTTTCTGAAAAAGAATATCGTACATACCGTGAAAAATACGGTAAGAAGTTCCAAGCAGCGATGGGTGCGGAAGCTATTAAAAAACTTTTACAAGACATTGATACGGAAAAAGAAGTAGAGTCGTTGAAAGAAGAGCTTAAAACAGCTCAAGGACAACGCAGAACCCGTGCAATTAAACGCTTGGAAGTGCTAGAAGCATTCCGTAACTCTGGTAATGAGCCTTCATGGATGATACTAGACGTGCTACCGGTTATTCCACCGGAGCTTCGTCCAATGGTACAACTTGATGGTGGTCGTTTTGCTACATCTGATTTAAATGATTTATATCGTCGTGTTATCAACCGTAATAATCGGTTGAAAAGATTATTGGACCTTGGAGCACCAAGCATTATCGTTCAAAACGAAAAACGTATGCTTCAAGAAGCTGTCGATGCTTTAATCGATAATGGCCGTCGTGGTCGTCCAGTAACTGGACCTGGTAACCGTCCATTAAAATCTTTATCTCATATGTTAAAAGGTAAACAAGGCCGTTTCCGTCAAAATCTTCTTGGTAAACGTGTTGATTACTCTGGTCGTTCTGTTATCGTAGTTGGACCTAACTTAAAGATGTACCAATGTGGTCTGCCGAAAGAAATGGCGATTGAATTATTCAAACCATTCGTTATGAAGGAACTAGTTCAAAGAGGTTTAGCGCATAACATTAAATCTGCTAAACGTAAGATTGAACGACTATCTCCTGAAATTTGGGATGTGCTTGAAGAAGTTATTAGAGAACACCCGGTACTACTGAACCGTGCACCGACTCTTCATAGACTTGGTATTCAAGCATTTGAACCAACTCTAGTTGAAGGTCGCGCAATTCGTTTGCACCCGCTTGTATGTACAGCTTACAATGCTGACTTTGACGGTGACCAAATGGCGGTCCATGTTCCTTTATCTTCTGAAGCTCAGGCAGAGGCTCGTATGCTAATGCTTGCTGCGCAAAACATTTTGAATCCTAAAGATGGTAAACCTGTTGTTACACCTTCTCAAGATATGGTATTAGGTAACTATTACTTAACATTGGAAAGAGAAGGCGCTATCGGTGAGGGTATGATCTTTAAAGATACAAGTGAAGCGTTGCTTGCATACCAAAATGGTTATGTACACTTACATTCCCGTTGTGCTGTGCATGCATCATCACTAAATAATGAAACATTCACGGAAGAGCAAAATAGCCAACTCTTAATAACAACTGTTGGTAAATTGATTTTCAATGAAATTTTACCAAAATCATTCCCGTATATTAACGAACCAACACGTTATAATTTGGAAACAAAAACCCCAGAGAAGTATTTCGTGGAAAAAGGCGCTGATATACCTGAATTGATTAAGGCTCAACCCGCTATTGATCCATTCAAGAAAAAAATTCTTGGAAATATTATTGCGGAAGTCTTTAAACGTTTCAAAATTACCGAAACTTCTAAAATGCTAGACAGGATGAAAGATCTTGGTTTCAAATATTCGACAAAAGCAGGTATTACCGTTGGTGTGGCTGATATTGTTGTTTTAAAAGAAAAACAAGGAATCATTACTGAAGCTCAAACGAAAGTAGATAACGTCCTGAAACAATTTAGACGGGGTCTAATTACGGAAGATGAGCGATATGATCGCGTTATCTCAATTTGGAGTGCCGCTAAGGATACCATTCAATCGAAACTTATGGACTCTCTGGACCGTCGCAACCCAATCTTCATGATGAGTGACTCCGGTGCCCGTGGTAATGCATCCAACTTTACGCAGCTTGCAGGTATGCGTGGATTGATGGCCAACCCGGCTGGACGTATCATTGAATTACCGATTAAATCAAGTTTCCGTGAAGGTTTAACAGTGTTAGAGTACTTCATCTCTACACATGGTGCTCGTAAAGGTCTTGCTGATACAGCACTTAAAACAGCCGATTCCGGTTACCTTACACGCCGACTAGTTGACGTAGCCCAAGACGTTATCATTCGTGATGATGATTGTGGTACAGACCGCGGCTTGAAAATTTCTGCCTTGAGAGAGGGTACGGAAATAATCGAGCATCTTGAAGAACGTCTAGTAGGCCGATATGCAAGAAAAGCGATTAAACATCCAGAAACAAATGAAGTGATTGTAGCTGAAAACGATCTTATCACTGAGGATCTGGCTAATTATATTGAATCTCTTGGTATTGAAACAGCATGGATTCGTTCTGCCTTTACATGTAACACTAGTCATGGTGTATGTAAAAAATGTTATGGACGTAACTTGGCTACTGGTCAAGAAGTTGAAGTGGGCGAAGCTGTTGGTATTATTGCTGCTCAATCAATCGGAGAACCAGGTACACAGTTAACGATGCGTACATTCCATACTGGTGGGGTTGCCGGAGATGATATTACTCAAGGTTTACCTCGTATCCAAGAAATATTTGAAGCGAGAAATCCTAAAGGTCAAGCTATCATTTCTGAAATCGAAGGAACAGTTGTTTCGATTAATGAAATCCGCGATAAACAACAGGAAATCGTTGTTCAAGGTGCAGTTGAATCACGCACTTATACTGCGCCGTACACAGCGCGTTTAAGGGTAGCTGTTGATACATTCGTACGTCGAGGCGAAGAGTTAACAGAGGGTTCAATCGATCCAAAAGAATTACTGAAAGTTACTGATGTACTTACTGTTCAGGAATATCTGCTTCATGAAGTACAAAAAGTATACCGGATGCAAGGGGTAGAAATCGGTGATAAACACATCGAGGTTATGGTTAGACAAATGATGCGTAAGGTCCGTGTGCTTGACGCTGGTGAAACTGAAGTTCTTCCAGGAACATTATTGGATGTTAACCAGTTTACAACTGCGAACACAGATGCATTACTGACTAGCAAATTACCTGCTACTGGACGTCCTGTATTACTAGGTATTACAAAAGCATCTCTAGAAACGGATTCCTTCTTGTCCGCAGCGTCATTCCAAGAAACAACTAGAGTCTTGACTGATGCAGCAATAAAAGGAAAACGTGATGAATTGCTTGGACTTAAAGAAAATGTTATCATCGGTAAACTTGTCCCTGCAGGAACAGGTATGCTTCGTTACAGAAAAGCTAACCCTGTCGTTGTTGGTGGCGAAAGCACAGATACAGTAACAGTAGATTAAATGAAATAGGGCCAGCTCATCTATTAAAACTGAAGACCGCACTCCTTCACTTTGGAGGAGTTGAGGATCAGAATTTATTGAGCTGGTCTCTCTTAATAAGAACAACTAACTAAATAGACGAGTGAGAACTCGCTTTATTTCCATTTTAGGCAAAGTGAAAATCTTAATAGTATTATGTAAGGAAAACCTTTTGCTTAAATTAATTTTTTGAAAGAAGTTGACAGTATCCGACTAAAGATGATACTATAGCAAAGGTGCTCCTATGTTACCCTGTAACTTTGGAGGATATGGACCATGTCTTATGAAAAAGTAATACAGGCAAAGTCAGTGATTATAGGGACGAAACAAGCAGTTAGAGCTCTGAAAAACAATTTAATTCAAGAAGTTATCATCGCTGATGATGCAGATATATACTTGACTGGGCGTGTCGTTGAGACCGCTAAAGAATTGGATGTTCCTATCACATATGTTGATTCGATGAGAATGCTTGGCAAAGCATGTGGTATTGATGTCGGAGCAGCAACTGTTGCCATTAAAAAGTAAAAATGTTTTTGCAATACTATTTGCAAAGACTTTGTTTTTACCCATTTATGAACCACCTGGATGTGTGGTACTAGAAATGAAAACGTGAAGGGAGGAAAAATGTAATGCCTACTATTAATCAATTAGTGCGTAAAGGACGCGAGTCTAAAGAGGTTAATTCAAAATCTCCAGCACTTAACAAAGGCTACAACAGCTTTAAAAAAGCACAAACTAACGTATCATCTCCGCAAAAACGTGGTGTTTGCACTCGTGTGGGTACTATGACACCGAAGAAACCAAACTCCGCGTTACGTAAATATGCGCGTGTACGTTTAACAAACGGTATCGAGGTAACAGCTTATATCCCAGGTATTGGTCACAACCTACAAGAACACAGCGTGGTTCTTATCCGTGGCGGTCGTGTAAAGGATTTACCAGGGGTACGTTATCATATCGTACGTGGTGCTCTTGATACTGCAGGAGTAAACAATCGTATGCAAAGCCGTTCTAAATACGGTACTAAGCGTCCGAAAGCAGCAAAAAAATAATTTGAAACAAAAAATTAACTTTCTTGAAAGGAGGAAATATAATGCCTCGTAAAGGACCTGTAACGAAAAGAGACGTATTACCAGATCCAATTTATAATTCAAAACTTGTGACTCGCTTAATCAACAAATTAATGGTTGATGGACAAAGAGGTAAATCACAAAAAATTCTTTACTCTGCATTTGATTTAATCAAAGAACGTACTGGCAATGAACCAATCGAAGTTTTTGATCAAGCACTTAAAAACATCATGCCTGTATTAGAAGTAAAAGCACGCCGTGTGGGTGGAGCTAACTACCAAGTACCAGTTGAGGTGCGCCCAGATCGTAAATCAACTCTAGGACTTCGTTGGTTAGTAAACTACTCTCGCCTTCGTGGAGAAAAAACGATGGAAGAGCGTTTAGCTTATGAAATCATGGATGCTGCTAACAATACTGGAGCAGCTGTTAAGAAGCGTGAAGATACACACAAAATGGCTGAAGCTAATAAAGCATTCGCTCATTATCGCTGGTAAGATCAATTACTATAAAATCCTTATAGAAGGAAGGAGAAAGACAAATGGCAAGAGAGTTCTCCTTAGCAAACACTCGTAATATCGGTATCATGGCTCACATCGATGCTGGTAAAACGACAACAACAGAGCGTGTTCTATACTATACTGGTAAAATCCATAAAATTGGTGAAACACACGAAGGTGCTTCACAAATGGACTGGATGGAACAGGAACAAGAACGCGGAATCACGATCACATCCGCTGCAACAACAGCACAGTGGAAAGGTCACCGTGTAAACATCATCGATACACCAGGACACGTAGACTTCACAGTTGAAGTTGAACGTTCATTGCGTGTACTTGATGGAGCTGTAGCTGTACTTGATGCCCAATCAGGTGTTGAGCCTCAAACTGAAACAGTTTGGCGCCAAGCTACAACTTATGGTGTACCGCGTGTCGTATTCGTAAATAAAATGGACAAAATCGGTGCGGATTTCCTATATTCAGTTGGAACAATCCACGATCGTCTACAAGCTAATGCTCATCCAGTTCAGTTACCAATCGGTGCTGAAGATCAATTCTCTGCAATCATTGACCTTATTGAAATGAAAACTCATTTCTATGCCAATGATCTAGGAACTGATATCACTGTTGGTGAGATTCCTGAAGAACATCGGGAACTAGCTGAAGAATACCGTGAAAAGTTAATTGAAGCAGTAGCAGAAGTTAATGAAGACTTAATGGAAAAATACCTTGGCGGCGAAGAAATCAGCATTGCTGAATTAAAAGCAGCTATTCGTACAGCAACTGTTAACGTTGAATTCTTCCCAGTTATCTGTGGATCAGCTTTCAAAAACAAAGGTGTCCAATTAATGCTAGATAACGTTATCGACTTCCTTCCATCTCCTTTAGATGTACCTGCAATTAAAGGTACTCTTCCAGATACAGAAGAAGAAGTAGAACGCCACTCAGATGATTCTGAACCGTTCTCCGCTTTAGCGTTTAAAGTAATGACGGATCCTTACGTTGGTAAACTTACATTCTTCCGTGTGTACTCAGGTACATTAGAATCAGGATCTTATGTAATCAACTCAACTAAAGGTAAACGTGAACGTATTGGACGTATCCTTCAAATGCACGCAAACAGCCGTGAAGAAATATCAACTGTATACGCAGGAGATATTGCTGCAGCTGTAGGATTGAAAGATACTACAACTGGTGATACTCTATGTGACGACAAGAACCAAGTTATTCTTGAGTCCATGGTATTCCCAGAACCAGTTATTTCTCTTTCAGTTGAACCAAAATCGAAAGCAGACCAAGACAAAATGGGTCAAGCTTTACAAAAGCTACAAGATGAAGATCCAACATTCCGTGCGCATACTGACCAAGAAACTGGTCAAACGATTATCGCTGGTATGGGTGAACTTCACTTGGACATCCTTGTTGACCGTATGCGTCGTGAATTTAAAGTGGAAGCTAACGTTGGTGCTCCTCAAGTAGCATACCGTGAAACTTTCCGTGGTTCAGCTAAAGTTGAAGGTAAATTCGTTCGCCAATCAGGTGGTCGTGGACAATTCGGACACGTATGGATTGAATTTGGTCCAAACGAAGAAGGTAAAGGATTCGAATTTGAAAATGCTATCGTCGGTGGTGTAGTACCACGTGAATACATCCCTGCTGTACAAGCTGGATTAGTTGATTCACTTGACCGTGGTGTACTTGCTGGTTACCCGCTAGTCGACATCAAAGCAAAATTATTTGACGGTTCTTACCATGACGTTGACTCCAATGAAATGGCATTTAAAATTGCAGCATCCATGGCACTAAAAAATGCTGCTTCTAAATGTAAACCTGTTATCCTTGAACCAATTATGAAAGTAGAAGTTGTAATTCCTGAAGATTACCTAGGCGACATCATGGGAGATATCACATCTCGTCGTGGTCGTGTAGAAGGTATGGAAGCTCGCGGTAACACACAAATGGTTAAAGCGATGGTTCCACTATCTGAAATGTTCGGATATGCTACATCTCTACGTTCTAACACACAAGGACGCGGAACATTCTCTATGCACTTCGATCATTATGAAGAAGTACCTAAGAGCATTTCTGAAGAAATCATCAAAAAAAATAAAGGTGAATAATTGATTTTCATCTCTTATTAAAGTATAACTATCTTATGTAAGCTGTGATGGAAGAATTAGTCTTCCTTCACAGCCCTATATACTTAATCTATTATTTATAATTTTAAGGAGGAATTCCTAATGGGAAAAGCTAAATTTGATCGTTCAAAACCGCACGTTAACGTTGGAACAATTGGTCACGTCGACCATGGTAAAACAACTCTAACTGCTGCAATCACAACTGTACTTGCTAAATCAGGTGGAGCAGAAGCTCGCGCTTATGACCAAATTGATGGTGCTCCAGAAGAAAGAGAACGTGGTATCACAATCTCTACAGCACACGTTGAGTACGAAACAGCTACTCGTCACTATGCACACGTTGACTGCCCAGGACATGCTGACTATGTTAAAAACATGATCACTGGTGCTGCACAAATGGACGGCGGAATCTTAGTAGTATCTGCTGCTGATGGCCCAATGCCACAAACTCGTGAGCACATCCTTCTTTCTCGTCAAGTAGGTGTACCATACCTAGTAGTATTCATGAACAAATGCGACATGGTTGATGACGAAGAACTTCTTGAATTAGTAGAAATGGAAATCCGTGATCTTCTATCTGAATACGAATTCCCTGGCGATGACATTCCAGTTATCAAAGGTTCTGCACTAAAAGCTCTTCAAGGAGATGCTGCTTGGGAAGAAAAAATTCATGAATTAATGACAGCTGTTGACGAGTATATCCCAGAACCAACTCGTGACACTGACAAACCGTTCATGATGCCAGTTGAGGATGTATTCTCTATCACTGGTCGTGGAACAGTTGCTACTGGCCGTGTTGAGCGTGGACAAGTTAAAGTCGGTGACGTTGTTGACATCATCGGTTTCAACGAAGAGTCTAAACCAACAACTGTAACAGGTGTTGAAATGTTCCGTAAGCTTCTTGATTATGCTGAAGCTGGTGACAACATCGGTGCACTACTTCGTGGTGTTGCTCGTGAAGATATCCAACGTGGACAAGTTCTTGCTAAACCAGGTACAATCACTCCACACACAAGTTTCAAAGCTGAAGTTTATGTTCTTTCTAAAGAAGAAGGTGGACGTCACACTCCATTCTTTACAAACTACCGTCCTCAGTTCTACTTCCGTACAACTGACGTAACTGGTATTTGTAACCTTCCTGAAGGCGTAGAAATGGTTATGCCTGGAGACAACATCGAAATGACTGTAGAACTAATCGCTCCAATCGCTATCGAAGAAGGTACTAAATTCTCTATCCGTGAGGGTGGACGTACTGTAGGCGCTGGCGTCGTTGCTACAATCACAGAGTAATTGATTCTTTAATGAATATTGGAAGGGACGCCTTCCGGGAAAAGCAGATGGGACGCCATCTGCTTTTTTTTATTTATTAAAGACTTTTAATTTATTTCTTCTATAGTATTGCTTAAAAAGTAATTAAATTTTAAAGAGATTTTTAATGATCTTTCAGAAGAAGAAAATGGATATGAAAGACCGTGTAGAATGTACTTGTAAATACTTGTGATAGTATGTATAATAATAAAAGTGTGTTGCACAAGAAAAGTTTAAGTTTAACTTGCATTCTACTTGTGCTTTATGTATAATAGACAATGTTGGTCTTTGACTGCGATGATATGGAAGGTTGCTGACACACCCGGCCGCTTTGCCATGGCGAGTGTGTGGGAAATTTCCATTGAGAAGGTCTATTTTAAAATAGGCGAAAAGGAGGGAAAATTATGGCAAAACAAAAAATTCGTATACGTTTAAAAGCATATGATCACAGAATTCTTGATCAATCTGCTGAGAAAATTGTTGAAACTGCAAAACGTTCTGGTGCGGCTGTATCTGGTCCAATTCCATTACCTACTGAAAGATCGGTATACACGATCCTACGTGCGGTTCATAAATACAAAGATTCTCGTGAACAATTCGAAATGCGTACGCATAAACGTCTAATCGACATCGTTAATCCAACTCCACAAACAGTTGATTCATTGATGCGTTTAGATTTACCATCAGGCGTTGACATTGAAATCAAATTATAATTCATATAAATATGAACAATTACTCTAGGAGGTGTGACTTATGACCAAAGGAATCTTAGGAAGAAAAATCGGTATGACTCAAGTTTTTGCTGAAAACGGTGAACTTATCCCGGTAACAGTTATCGAAGCTGCTAATAACGTGGTTCTTCAAAAGAAAACTGTTGAAACTGATGGCTATGAAGCAGTTCAAGTTGGTTTTGAAAACAAACGTGAAAAGCTTTCTAACAAACCTGAAAAGGGACATGTTGAAAAAGCAAATACTACTCCTAAGCGCTTCATTCGCGAATTCCGCGGAACGGATCTTAATGAATATGAGATCGGTCAAGAAGTCAATGTTAGTATTTTCGCTGAAGGCGATTTAGTAGATGTAACAGGAATTTCAAAAGGTAAAGGTTTCCAAGGCTCTATCAAACGCCATGGACAATCACGCGGACCAATGTCTCATGGTTCTCGTTACCACCGTCGCCCAGGTTCAATGGGTCCTGTAGCTCCAAACCGCGTATTCAAAGGTAAACTATTACCAGGACGTATGGGTGGGGAACAAATTACTGTTCAAAACTTAGCTATCGTTAAAGTTGATGTTGAACGTAACCTACTATTGATCAAAGGTAATGTACCTGGTGCTAGAAAAGCATTGATCAAAGTAAAAACTGCTGTTAAAGCAAAGTAATTTCTGAGAAAGGAGGAGCAATAGAATGCCAAAAGTTACATTGTTCAACCAAACAGGTTCACAAGTTGGCGACATCGAATTAAATGAATCCATCTTTGGTATCGAACCTAATAATCATGTATTATTTGAAGCAATCATTATGCAACGAGCTTCCTTACGTCAAGGAACTCATAAAGTTAAAAACCGTTCTGAAGTTGCAGGCGGTGGACGTAAACCTTGGAAACAAAAAGGAACTGGACGTGCGCGTCAAGGTTCTATCCGTTCTCCACAATGGCGTGGCGGTGGCGTTGTTTTTGGACCAACTCCAAGATCTTACGCTTACAAGCTACCTAAAAAGGTACGTCGTTTAGCTATTAAATCTGCATTGTCTGCAAAGGCATTGGAAGAGAACATTTTGGTACTTGAAAGCTTGTCTTTCGAAGCTCCAAAAACAAAAGAATTTGTAGCAGTACTTAAAAACCTTTCTGTTGATACTAAAACGTTAGTCGTTACTGACGGTTTAGATGAGAAAGTTGCTCTTTCTGCACGTAACATCCCTGGTGTTACTGTAGTGGAAGCTGTTGGTCTTAATGTTCTTGATGTTGTTTCACACAACAAATTGATCTTGACTAAATCAGCTGTCGAAAAAGTAGAGGAGGTGCTTGCATAATGGATGCACGCGATATCATTAAGCGCCCCGTAATCACTGAACGCTCTTCAGACATAATGGCTGAGAAAAAATATACTTTTGAAGTTGATGTTAGAGCTAACAAAACTCAAGTTAAAGATGCTGTTCAAGAAATTTTCGGCGTTAAAGTTGAGAAAGTAAACATCATGAACTACAAAGGTAAATTTAAACGTATGGGCAAACATGCAGGCTATACTAACAAGCGCCGTAAAGCTATTGTTAAATTAACTGCTGACAGCAAAGAAATCGAGCTATTCGAGGCTTAATTCATTAGAGAAGGAGGGAAATACAAATGGCGATTAAGAAGTATAAACCTACCTCTAACGGTCGACGTAATATGACAACTTCCGATTTTGCTGAGATTACTACAGACAAACCGGAAAAATCATTACTTGCTCCTTTACACAGCAAAGGCGGCCGTAATAACCAAGGTAAGTTAACAGTTCGTCATCAAGGTGGCGGCCACAAGCGTCAATACCGTATCATCGATTTCAAACGGAATAAAGATGGTATACCTGGACGCGTTGCTACTATTGAGTACGATCCAAATCGTTCTGCAAACATTGCATTAATTAATTATGTTGATGGAGAAAAACGTTATATCCTAGCTCCGAAAAACCTAGAAGTAGGTTTGGAAATCATGTCAGGTCCAGAAGCTGACATTAAAGTGGGTAACGCTCTTCCTCTTATTAACATCCCAGTTGGTACAGTAATTCATAACATCGAACTTAAACCAGGAAAAGGTGGACAATTAGTCCGTTCAGCAGGAACATCTGCTCAAGTACTTGGTAAAGAAGGTCGTTATGTACTAGTACGTTTAAACTCAGGTGAGGTTCGTATGATTCTTGCTACTTGCCGTGCTACAATCGGTCAAGTTGGTAACGAACAACATGAACTTATCAACATTGGTAAAGCTGGTCGTAATCGTTGGTTAGGCAAACGCCCAACTGTTCGTGGATCAGTAATGAACCCGAATGATCACCCACACGGTGGTGGTGAAGGTAAATCTCCAATCGGACGTAAATCACCAATGTCTCCATGGGGTAAACCAACTCTTGGATTCAAAACTCGTAAGAAGAAAAATAAATCCGATAAATTTATCGTACGTCGTCGTAAAAAATAACGGGATTGACCTACGGTTCATATATAGAACCGTAGAACAGTCACGAAGGGAGGTACTCGCATGGGTCGTAGCTTAAAAAAAGGGCCTTTTGTTGATGATCATTTATTGGTAAAAGTTGAAAAATTAAATGAAGCTGACAAGAAACAGGTAGTAAAAACTTGGTCTCGTCGCTCAACAATCTTCCCGCAATTCATCGGACATACAATCGCTGTTTATGACGGTCGTAAGCATGTGCCGGTTTATGTAACAGAAGATATGGTAGGTCACAAACTAGGCGAATTCGCGCCTACACGCACTTATAAAGGTCACGCAAGTGATGACAAGAAAACAAGACGTTAATGAGAGGAGGGCATCTCATGCAAGCAAAAGCTGTCGCTAAAACAGTTCGTATTGCTCCTCGTAAAGTGCGTTTAGTCGCAGATTTAATTCGAGGAAAACAAGTAGGTGAAGCAGTGGCGATTCTTCGCTTAACACCAAAATCTGCTTCTCCAGTCGTAGAAAAAATTCTGAAATCTGCTATCGCAAATGCAGAACATAACTACGAAATGGATATTAATAACCTAGTCGTTTCAGAGGCATACGTTAACGAAGGACCAACATTAAAACGTTTCCGTCCTCGCGCTCAAGGTCGTGCGAGTGCAATAAACAAACGTACTAGTCATATTACAATCGTTGTATCAGAAAAGAAGGAGGGGTAATCTGTGGGTCAAAAGGTAAATCCTATCGGTTTGCGTATCGGAATCATTCGTGATTGGGAATCCAAATGGTACGCTGATAAAGACTACGCTACTCTTTTGCATGAAGACATTAAAGTTCGTGAATATATCGCGAAACGCTTAAGTGATGCTTCTGTATCCAAGGTTGAAATCGAACGTGCTGCAAACCGCATCAATGTATCAGTTCACACTGCTAAACCAGGAATGGTTATCGGTAAGGGCGGTACTGAAGTTGAAGCACTTCGTAAAGCTTTGAACCAGCTAACTGGCAAAAGAGTTCATATTAATATCATTGAAATTAAAAGAGCAGATCTTGACGCAAAATTGGTTGCTGAAAACATCGCTCGTCAATTAGAAAACCGTGTTTCATTCCGTCGTGCTCAAAAACAAGCTATTCAACGCACTATGCGTTCTGGCGCAAAAGGAATCAAAACACAAGTTTCTGGTCGTCTTGGCGGTGCTGATATTGCTCGTGCTGAACACTACAGCGAAGGAACAGTTCCACTTCACACACTTCGTGCTGACATAGATTATGCTCATGCTGAAGCAGATACTACTTACGGGAAGCTAGGCGTGAAAGTTTGGATCTACCGTGGAGAAGTTCTTCCTACTAAGAAGAAATCTGAGGAAGGAGGAAAATAATATGTTATTGCCAAAACGCGTAAAATACCGTCGTGAACATCGCGGTAAGATGAGAGGGATGGCTAAGGGCGGCACTGAAGTTCATTTTGGAGAATTTGGACTTCAAGCTCAAGAAGCTTCTTGGATCACTAACCGTCAAATCGAGGCAGCTCGTATTGCGATGACTCGTTACATGAAACGTGGAGGAAAAGTTTGGATTAAGATTTTCCCAAGCAAACCTTACACTGCAAAACCGCTTGAAGTACGGATGGGTTCCGGTAAAGGTGCTCCTGAAGGTTGGGTAGCAGTAGTTAAACCGGGCAAAGTATTGTTTGAAATCTCTGGTGTATCTGAAGAGGTGGCAAGAGAAGCATTGCGCCTTGCAGCACACAAACTTCCAATCAAATGTAAGTTTGTAAAAAGAGAGGAAATTGGTGGTGAAACAAATGAAAGCTAATGAAATCAAAGATCTAACCACTGCTGAAATTGAACAAAAACTAAAATCTCTTAAAGAAGAACTATTTAATCTTCGTTTCCAGTTAGCTACTGGACAACTTGAAAATACAGCTCGCATCCGTGAAGTTCGCAAATCGATTGCTCGTATGAAAACAGTTGTTCGTCAAAGAGAGATCGGTGTCACTAATCGATAATGAATGGAGGTTTGCAGAATGAGCGAACGCAACCAACGCAAAATCTACACTGGCCGCGTAGTATCCGATAAAATGGATAAAACAGTAACAGTTGTTGTAGAAACCTATAAAAAGCATTCTTTATACGGTAAACGCGTGAAATACTCTAAAAAGTTAAAAGCTCATGACGAGCTAAATGAAGCGAAAGCTGGCGACGTAGTACGTATTATGGAAACTCGTCCACTTTCAGCTACAAAACGCTTCCGTCTTGTAGAAGTAGTAGAAAAAGCAGTAATTATTTAATATAGTTCGGATTAAGCTAATTCCGAAGGGAGGTACCGTACATGATTCAACAAGAATCTCGTTTAAAAGTCGCTGACAATTCAGGTGCTCGTGAAGTACTAACAATTAAAGTCCTAGGTGGTTCTGGCCGTAAATATGCTAACATCGGTGATGTTATCGTTTGTACAGTTAAACAGGCAACACCAGGAGGCGTTGTTAAAAAAGGTGAAGTCGTTAAGGCTGTTGTTGTCCGTACAAAACGTGGTATGCGTCGTCCTGACGGTTCTTACATTCGTTTTGATGAAAACGCATGTGTAATTATCCGTGACGATAAGAGCCCACGTGGAACTCGTATTTTTGGACCTGTTGCTCGTGAATTACGTAACAATAGTTTCATGAAGATCGTTTCTCTAGCTCCAGAAGTTCTATAATATGTAAAATTTGTATAAAGCCTTTCAAGGAGGTGCCAAGCTAATGCATGTTAAAAAAGGTGACAAAGTCGTAGTCATCTCTGGTAAGGACAAAGGCAAACAAGGAACAATTCTTGAAGCATATCCGAAACAAAATCGTGTGCTTGTTGAAGGAATTAACATCGTGAAAAAGCATTCCAAGCCATCTCAAATTAATCCACAAGGTGGAATTATTAGCAGAGAAGCTGCAATTCACGTATCCAATGTAATGCCACTTGATCCAAAATCAGGTAAACCGACTCGTGTTGGATATAAGATTGAAAATGGTAAAAAAGTACGCGTAGCTAAAATATCAGGTGAAACTTTAGATAAATAAGTCATAAATGAAGGGAGGTACACTAAGCAATGAGCCGCCTTAAAGAAAAATTCAAAAGTGAAATTACACCATCATTGATGGGTAAATTCAACTATCAATCAGTAATGCAAGTACCAAACATTGAGAAAATCGTTATTAATATGGGTGTTGGTGACGCAGTATCTAACTCAAAAGCTTTAGATACAGCTGTTGAAGAACTTACACTTATCACTGGTCAAAAACCAGTTGTAACAAAAGCTAAAAAATCAATCGCAGGCTTCCGTTTGCGTGAAGGTATGCCTATCGGAGCGAAAGTTACATTACGTGGAGAACGTATGTATCAATTCCTTGATAAGCTAGTATCAGTATCTTTACCACGTGTACGTGATTTCCGCGGCGTTTCAAAGAAATCTTTTGACGGACGTGGGAACTATACATTAGGTGTTAAAGAACAACTTATCTTCCCTGAGATTGATTACGATAAAGTGAGCAAAGTTCGTGGTATGGATATCGTTATCGTAACGACTGCCAACACTGACGAAGAAGCTCGTGAACTACTTACTCAAGTTGGAATGCCGTTCCAAAAGTAATCTCTAAATAAAGGGAGGCGAAATCGTGGCTAAAAAGTCTATGATCGTAAAGCAAAAACGCGAACAAAAGTTTAAAGTACAAGAATATACACGTTGCGAACGTTGCGGACGTCCACATTCTGTATTACGTAAATTTAAGCTTTGTCGTATTTGTTTCCGCGAACTTGCATATAAAGGACAAATTCCTGGCGTTAAAAAAGCTAGCTGGTAAAACCCGAGTTTGGGAAGGAGGTAAAATATAATGGTCATGACAGATCCTATTGCAGATATGCTTACTCGCATCCGTAATGCGAATATGGTTCGTCACGAAAAACTAGAAGTTCCTGCTTCAAAGATCAAGAAAGAAATTGCTGAGATCTTAAAGCGTGAAGGCTTCGTACGTGACTTTGAATTAATCGAAGACAACAAACAAGGTATCATCCGTATCTTCTTAAAATACGGTGCAAACAACGAACGTGTTATCACTGGTCTAAAACGTATCAGCAAACCTGGTTTGCGTGTATATGCAAAAACTGGAGAAGTACCACGCGTTTTAAACGGTTTAGGTATCGCAGTTGTTTCTACTTCTCACGGAGTTTTAACTGACAAGGAAGCTCGCTCTAAACAAGTTGGCGGAGAAGTTTTAGCATACGTTTGGTAATACATTTTCACAAGAATGGAGGTGCACAATATGTCTCGTATAGGTAAAAAACCTATTGAAATCCCTGCAGGTGTAACAGTTACTGTTAACGGAAGTGAAGTAACTGTAAAAGGACCTAAAGGTGAATTATCTAGATCATTTAGTCCTGATCTTACAATCGTTGTTGAAGAGAACGTGGTAACTGTTACACGCCCGTCTGACGAGAAGACTCACCGTTCTTTACACGGTACTACTCGCGCACTTATCTCTAACATGGTTGAAGGTGTATCAAAAGGATTTGTAAAATCACTTGAACTTATTGGGGTTGGGTACCGTGCGCAAAAGCAAGGTACTAAGCTTATCCTTAACGTAGGATATTCTCACCCTGTAGAAATAGAACCAGAAGCTGGTGTTGAAGTCGAAGTTCCTTCTAATACAAAAGTAATTATTAAAGGTGCTAGCAAAGAACGTGTAGGAGCTCTTGCAGCTAATATCCGTGATGTTCGCCCACCTGAACCGTATAAAGGTAAAGGTATTCGTTACGAAGGCGAATTCGTTCGTCGTAAAGAAGGTAAAACTGGTAAGTAATGCCGCATAAGTAAACGAAAGGAGTGACGTAAATGATTACGAAGCTTGATAAAAATGCTACTCGTCAGAAAAGACATGCACGTGTGCGTGCAAAGCTTTCTGGAACAGAAGCTCGTCCTCGTTTAAATGTGTTTCGTTCAAACAAACACATTTACGCACAATTAATTGACGATGCAAAAGGCGTAACATTAGCAAGTGCTTCAACTCTTGATAAAGAGATCGGTATCGAAGCTAGTAGCAATGCTGAAGCAGCTCAAAAAGTTGGCGAACTTATTGCGAAACGTGCTGTTGAAAAAGGTTTCAAAGCTGTGGTATTTGACCGCGGTGGTTACCTCTTCCATGGTCGTGTTAAAGCATTGGCTGACGCTGCTCGTGAAAACGGCTTAGAATTTTAATGGATAAGGAGGGACATAAACAGATGCGTAGCATTGATCCTAATAAATTAGAACTTGAAGAACGCGTAGTTACAGTTAATCGTGTAGCTAAAGTTGTTAAAGGCGGACGTCGTTTCCGTTTCACTGCACTAGTAGTTGTAGGTGATAAAAACGGTCATGTTGGATTTGGTACTGGTAAAGCTCAAGAAGTTCCGGATGCTATCCGTAAAGCTATTGAGGACGCTAAGAAAAATCTAATTACTGTACCAATGGTTGGAACTACAATTCCTCACCTTGTGAACGGACGCTATGGCGCAGGTCACATTCTATTGAAACCAGCTTCTGAAGGTACAGGAGTAATTGCTGGTGGTCCTGTTCGTGCGGTACTTGAATTAGGCGGAGTTAGCGATATCTTGTCTAAATCACTAGGTACTAACACACCTATTAATATGGTTCGCGCAACAATCGAAGGATTGAAGCAATTGAAACGTGCTGAAGACGTAGCTAAGTTACGTGGAAAATCAGTACAAGAACTGTTAGGATAAGGAGGGAAATCAAATTATGGCTAATAAATTAGAAATTACCCTCACTCGCAGCTTGATTGGTCGTCCTGAAGATCAACGTGTTACAGTTAACACTTTGGGTTTACGTAAAATGCATCAAACGGTTGTTCATGATGATAACCCTGCGATTCGCGGTATGATTACCAAAGTTGCTCATCTTGTTACTGTAAAAGAACAATAAAATAATTTTTAACTTAACAAGGAGGTGCCAACATGAAACTTCATGAGTTAAAAGCTGCAGAAGGTTCTCGTAAAGAACGTAAACGTAAAGGTCGCGGTATTGGATCTGGTAACGGTAAAACAGCAGGTAAAGGTCACAAAGGACAAAACGCTCGTTCCGGCGGCGGTGTACGCCTTGGATTTGAAGGGGGACAAACTCCTCTATTCAGACGTTTACCTAAACGTGGATTTACCAACATTAACCGTAAAGACTATGCTATCGTGAATCTTGATACGTTAAATCTTTTCGAAGACGGTACTGAAGTAACACCAGCTCTATTACTTGAGACTGGTATTGTAAGTAAAGAAAAAGCAGGAATCAAAATTCTTGCAAAAGGAAGCATTGAGAAAAAGCTTACTGTTAAAGCTCACAAATTCTCTTCTACTGCTAAAGAAGCTATCGAAGCTGCTGGCGGTAATACAGAGGTGATCTAATGTTTCGCACGATCTCCAATTTTATGCGCGTGGGTGAAATAAGGAATAAGATTATTTTTACCCTTCTAATGTTAATCGTCTATCGCATCGGTACATTTATTCCTGTGCCGCATGTGAATGCCGATTTTCTCGCTGCACAGGACCAGCTAAGCGTCATAGGTCTTTTAAATACCTTTGGCGGCGGGGCACTTCAAAACTTCTCTATTTTAGCGATGGGTATTATGCCGTATATCACGGCATCTATTATCGTTCAACTATTACAGATGGATGTTGTACCAAAGTTCACTGAATGGTCTAAACAAGGAGAAGCAGGGCGCCGAAAATTAGCTCAATTCACGCGGTACTTCACTATTATACTCGGATTTATCCAAGCTTTTGGTATGTCTTATGGGTTCAATAATATGTCAGGTGGCCAGTTGATTGAAAATCCTGGAATTGCAACATACTTGCTTATTGCGACTGTCTTAACGGCAGGAACAGCTTTTCTTTTGTGGTTAGGAGAGCTGATCACTGCTAAAGGTGTAGGTAATGGGATTTCTATCATAATCTTTGCTGGTATCGTGGCTAGTTTGCCAAATACGGCAAACCAGATCTACGCACAACAGTTCGAAAATGCTGGAGATCAATTATTTTTACGAATAATAACTATTGTCCTTATTGTTTTAGCAGTATTAGCAATCGTGGTTGCTGTTATTTTTATTCAGCAGGCATTGCGTAAAATTCCTATTCAGTATGCCAAGCGTGCTGCGGTAGGTCGTACACAAATGGGTGGTCAGTCTACACATTTACCATTGAAAGTAAATGCTGCGGGGGTTATTCCGGTAATCTTTGCAATGGCATTTCTTATCACCCCAACTACAATCGCTTCTTTTTTTGGAAAGAACAGTGTTACTAGTTGGATTACAGAACATCTTGTTTATACCAATCCAATTGGTATGATCATATATGTTGCTCTTATCATTGCTTTTGCGTATTTTTATGCATTCATTCAGGTTAATCCTGAACAAATGGCTGAGAATTTGAAAAAGCAAGGTGGCTATGTGCCAGGGATTCGTCCAGGTAAGAGTACACAAGAATATTTAACACGTGTTTTATACCGTCTAACGTTTGTTGGTTCTATATTCTTAGCAGTCATCGCCGTTTTACCGGTATTTTTCATAAAGCTTGCTGATCTTCCTCAATCTGCACAGATTGGTGGAACTAGTTTACTAATCGTTGTAGGGGTAGCCCTTGATACGATGAAACAGCTAGAGTCACAACTTGTGAAAAGACACTATAAAGGTTTTATAAAGTAATGAGTTTTGGGAACAACATGTTCCCTTTACCCATTATAGAGTTTGAGGGGGAAGAAAATTGAATCTAGTGTTAATGGGTCTGCCGGGTGCTGGTAAGGGCACTCAAGCCGAACAAATCGTAGAAAAATATAATATCCCTCATATTTCTACTGGAGATATGTTCCGAACAGCTATCAAAGATGGAACAGAATTAGGTCTAAAGGCAAAATCATTCATGGACAAAGGCGAATTGGTACCTGATGAAGTTACCATCGGCATTGTACGTGAGCGTTTAAGCAAGGCGGACTGCCTAAAAGGATTTTTGCTTGATGGATTCCCACGTACTGTGGCACAAGCAGAAGCACTTGAAAGCATCCTTACTGATTTAGATCGCAAAATAAATTTTGTCATTAATATCGATGTGGATAAAAGCATCTTAATGGAAAGATTGACAGGACGTCGTATTTGCAAATCATGTGGTGCGACATATCATCTTGTATTCAATCCTCCTGCTAAAGATGATGTATGCGACCGCTGTGGCGGAGAATTATATCAACGTGCTGACGATAATGAAGAAACGGTTCAAAATCGCTTAGATGTGAATTTGAAACAAACTAAGCCACTTCTTGATTTCTACGGAGAAAAAGGATACTTGGTAAACATTAACGGACAGCAAGATATTAATAAGGTATTTGAAAACATTGATGTGTTACTTGGTGCTTTGCAAAATTAATCATCGTATTGATTTATGAAATTCATACCATTTTTACAACTTACTAGTTAAACTTGGTGCATTCCTTTAATACAAAGGGTATAATGGATTTCGCTAGAGCATTCTCACATTTATTAATCAGGTTCTTGTACTTGGTATTCCCTGAATTGGGCGATTACTTTATAAGTAATCTTCATGGACATATCCGGTCGGCAAAATTGATGAAGAAATGCAGTGACTCTATTAGGATTCCTAAAGAGTCATGATATAGAGGGTTGAAAGAAGCTATGTCAGGCGTGCGCCTTTCAAACATCTCCCATGCTATTCAAACCTATGTCGAGACTAATTGCTTCTCTATTTTGAGAGTATGTCGGTCACGGAATCGGTCAAGACTTACATGAGGACCCATAAATTCCTCATTTCGGTCCAACTGATAAAGGTCCTCAGTTAAAGCCTGGTTCTACAAAATGGTGAATACTTGATGCAGAATTGTATGACTTTTGAGGATAATTGGACTGGAGTAATGTTGACGGAAAGATGTGTACCTTTAATAGGTTCACGCATAGAGAAGGGAGAATCACTTTAATGGCGAAAGATGATGTAATTGAAGTAGAAGGCACAGTACAAGAGACTTTGCCAAATGCAATGTTTAAGGTAGAATTAGAAAATGGTCATACTGTTTTAGCTCATGTATCCGGTAAAATTCGTATGCACTTTATTCGCATTTTGCCTGGAGATAAAGTTACGGTTGAGCTTTCCCCGTATGATCTAACTCGCGGCAGAATCACATACCGGTTTAAATAATCCGGTTACGCTCCGATCTGTATAAGGAGGTTAGATAGCAATGAAAGTCAGACCATCAGTCAAACCAATCTGCGAAAAGTGTAAAGTTATCCGCAGAAAAGGTAAAGTTATGGTTATTTGCGAAAACCCTAAACATAAACAAAAACAAGGCTAAATAGAAGGAGGTGCACTCAAGCATGGCACGTATTGCTGGAGTAGATATTCCCCGTGACAAACGTATTGTTATCTCATTAACATATATATATGGTATTGGAAAACAAACAGCGATTAAAGTTCTTGCAGAAGCTGGTGTTTCTGAAGAAACTCGCGTTCGTGACTTAACGGAAGACGAATTGAACAAAATTCGTGATATCATTGACAAGTTAAAAGTAGAAGGCGACCTTCGTCGTGAAATTTCCCTTAACATTAAACGTCTAATGGAAATCGGTTCTTACCGTGGTTTACGTCACCGTCGTGGACTTCCTGTTCGTGGACAAAATACAAAAAACAATGCTCGTACGCGTAAAGGACCTCGTCGTACTGTAGCTAACAAGAAAAAATAATTAGTAAAGGAGGTTACTTTTCATGGCACGTAAAACTAATACACGTAAACGTCGTGTGAAAAAGAATATAGAAACTGGTATTGCACATATTCGTTCAACATTCAATAACACAATCGTTACGATCACTGACTCTCATGGTAATGCTATTTCATGGTCAAGTGCTGGAGCTTTAGGATTCCGTGGATCTCGTAAATCTACGCCATTCGCTGCACAAATGGCTGCTGAAACAGCTGCTAAAACATCAATTGAACATGGTATGAAAACTCTTGAAGTTACAGTTAAAGGACCTGGTGCTGGACGTGAGGCTGCTATTCGTGCACTTCAAGCTGCTGGCCTAGAAGTAACTGCAATTAAAGATGTAACTCCAGTTCCACATAACGGATGCCGTCCACCAAAACGTCGCCGTGTTTAATTTTTCTGTATAGATTTTGTATTCCTGTCAATAATGGGATATAATACTAAGTTTGCGTTCTTACAGAAGATTAATTTTCAGTTGTTGCGCACAGCGGGAACGTATACATGGGGAATTTCGGTTTAAGTGACATGTTTACTTACCGGGGTTTTGACGTTTTGAAGGAGGGTTTATTGATGATCGAAATAGAAAAACCAAAAATCGAAACGGTTGAAATCAACGACGATACCAAATTCGGTAAATTCGTCGTAGAGCCACTAGAGCGTGGGTATGGTACTACATTGGGTAACTCCTTACGTCGTATCCTTTTATCCTCACTCCCAGGTGCTGCTGTCACAGCTATACAAATTGATGGAGTGCTACATGAGTTCTCAACAATTGAAGGCGTCGTAGAGGATGTTACATCTATCATTCTTAATGTGAAAAAACTAGCTCTAAAGATTTACTCTGATGAAGAGAAGACGCTAGAAATTGACGTTCAAGGTGACGGAGTCATTACGGCTGCTGATATCACTCATGATAGTGATGTAGAAATTCTTAATCCGGATTTATATATTGCTACAATCGGTAAAAACGGTCATATGCGTATGCGTTTATCTGCACGTCGCGGCCGCGGCTACACTCCTGCTGTTCAAAACAAGAGAGAAGATCAGCCAATTGGTGTAATTCCAATCGATGCTCTTTACACTCCAGTTTCACGAGTATCTTTCCAAGTTGAAAATACACGTGTTGGACAGTTGTCTAACTTTGACAAGTTAACGTTCGATGTTTGGACTGATGGCAGTACGGGTCCGCAAGAAGCGGTAGCACTTGGAGCTAAGATTTTAACAGAGCATTTAAATATCTTTGTTGGGTTAACTGACGAAGCTCAAAATGCTGAAATCATGGTTGAAAAAGAAGAGGATCAAAAAGAAAAAGTTCTTGAGATGACGATCGAAGAATTAGACCTTTCTGTTCGTTCTTATAACTGCTTGAAGCGTGCTGGAATCAATACCGTTCAAGAGCTTGCTCACAAAACGGAAGAAGATATGATGAAAGTTCGTAATCTAGGCCGTAAATCACTTGAAGAAGTGAAAGCGAAACTAGAAGAATTAGGCTTAGGTCTTCGTAAAGACGACTGATAACATGGCGGAATCATCCATTATGTTGTGAGCCTTGTAATAGACACACAATATAGAACTTCAACAAAGGAGGGAATCTCTAATGGGTTACAGAAAGTTAGGACGCACTAGCGCACAACGTAAAGCATTACTTCGTGATTTAGCTACGGATCTTATTATCCATGAGCGCATTGAAACTACTGAAGCACGTGCAAAAGAATTACGTTCTGTAGTAGATAAAATGATCACTCTTGGTAAACGTGGTGACTTGCATGCACGCCGTCAAGCTGCAGCATTCATCCGTAACGAAATCGCTGACGCTGAGAATGGTACAGATGCCCTTCAAAAGCTATTCAGTGACGTTGCTCCACGTTATGAAGAACGTCAAGGCGGATACACTCGTATCATGAAAGTTGGTCCACGCCGCGGTGACGGTGCACCAGTCGTGGTTATTGAATTAGTTTAATAACAACGATGAAAAAGGGCGGGACAAATGAATATACTCACTTGTTCTTTGCCCTTTTTCTTTTTTTTATAGAAATTCTGTTTTTTTAGAAATTCGCATTGAGTGTTACGATGGCTGGCGGAACCTGTTCTACAGGGAGCCTTCACGTCTAGCTCAAGCATCCCTTCCCGCTTTTTATAAGCGATTATAAGATAACCTGTTTTTCGTAACAGGCCCGCTGTAAGCTGCTCTTAATTTACCGAAAATTCTTTCGGTGGAAGGGGTGCAGCGTTTTTTTATATTTTCAGAAGAATAAATACTGATATTTCATTGTTTATTTATGTTAATTCAGCAGAGTTAAGATAAGATGAGTGCAGTCGAGGATGAGGAGGGCCACATGGGGAAGAAGCTGGTTTCTTTAGAGAATATTATTTTTAGATATGAGGGTCAGTCTCGAAACGCCTTAGATGATGTTTCTTTTGATATTTATCAAGGGGAGTGGCTTGCGATCGTTGGCCATAATGGTTCCGGCAAGTCGACATTAGCGAAGTTATTGAATGGTCTTCAGTTCGCCCACTCAGGTACGATTATGATTAATGATCAAATATTGACGGAAGAAACCGTTTGGGATGTACGCCAGAAAATTGGCATGGTTTTTCAAAATCCAGATAATCAATTTGTAGGCACTACAGTTCAGGATGATGTGGCTTTTGGTTTAGAAAACGCCGGTGTTTCTCAGCAGGTTATGGTGGAGCGTGTTCATGGTGCGCTGAATAAGGTTAAAATGAATGCCTTTCTTAATCAAGAGCCGCACCATCTATCCGGCGGTCAAAAGCAACGAGTGGCCATAGCAGGTGTCATTGCCTTACAGCCAGATATCATCATCTTAGATGAAGCAACCTCTATGCTTGACCCAAGAGGCCGTGAAGAAGTGCTTGAAACTGTGAGAGAATTAAAACAGGAAAATGAGATTACAGTTATATCGATTACCCATGATCTTGAGGAAGCTGCGAAAGCTGATCGTATGATAGTCATGAATCAAGGTCAGTTATATCGCGAAGGGCCTCCTCAAGATATTTTTGAATTAGAGGAAGAATTAATAGCTCTTGGTCTAGATATTCCCTTTTCGGTAAAACTAACTAAAGAGTTGCAAAAAAATGGTGTTCGTGTTGTGAATGGGCATTTGACAGAGGAAGAGTTGGTGAAGGATTTATGCGAATTACACTCGATGATGTAGAATACCGCTATCAGGTCAATACTCCCTTTGAACATCTAGCCCTTCATGATGTTAATATTTCAATGGAATCGGGAACCTATACTGCAATAATAGGCCATACAGGCTCCGGTAAATCAACGTTACTGCAGCATTTAAATGCTCTTTTAAAACCGACTAAGGGGCGAGTCTTCATTGGAGACCGGACGATAGAAGCCGGAAAAAAAGAAAAGTTATTACGGCCGATTAGACAAAAGGTCGGTATTGTTTTTCAGTTTCCGGAACACCAGCTATTTGATGAAACCGTTGAAAAGGATATATGTTTCGGGCCAATGAATTTTGGGGTTTCTGAAGTAGAAGCTAAGAAATTAGCAAGGAAAGCCATTGTACAAGTTGGACTAAGTGAGGATATTCTGGTAAAATCTCCATTCGACTTATCCGGTGGTCAAATGCGACGGGTAGCCATAGCAGGTGTACTGGCTATGGAACCGGAAGTATTGGTACTAGATGAGCCTACAGCCGGACTTGATCCACGAGGACGGAAAGAAATTATGGATATGTTTTATGATTTGCATAAAGTTCGCGGCATTTCAACGATTCTGGTGACTCATAGCATGGAGGATGCAGCTAAGTATGCGGATGACATTGTTATCATGCACCAGGGTACGGTGTTCAAAAAAGGAACTCCTCAGGAGATTTTTTCCCAGCCTGAGCAGTTGCTAGAGCTTGGTCTGGATGTACCTGATACGGTCCGTTTTCAACTCAAGCTTCAGAAGGAACTAGGTGTTCGTTTTGATCACCCTTGTCTTAATATCGGGGATTTAGCGATAGAAATCGATAAAGCGATGAAACGGGGGAACCGCTAATGCTGGATAAAATGATTATCGGGCGTTATGTCCCTTCTGACTCTGTGATGCATAAAATGGACCCGAGGGCTAAGCTACTCTTGGTATTCCTGTTTGTCTGTGTCGTTTTTTTGGCGAATAATGTCGTTTCATACTCTTTGCTTGCTGTATTTACTGTAATGTTGATTAGTCTTTCTAAGATTCCGCTTCGCTATCTTTATAATGGATTAAAACCTATCTTTTTCTTAATCGTCTTTACATTCTTACTGCATATCTTGTTTACGAAAGAAGGAGAAGTCCTTTTTAAATATGGCTGGTTTGAAATTTACGAAGGTGGCTTGATTCAAGGGTTATTTATATCCTTAAGGTTTACCTTACTAATTCTGGTTACGTCTCTATTAACGTTGACGACAACCCCGATATCCATTACTGATGGAATGGAGGAGTTGTTGGGGCCCTTAAAAAAATGGAAGATGCCGGTTCATGAACTAGCATTGATGATGTCCATTGCCCTTCGATTCATTCCAACGCTAATGGAAGAAACCGAAAAAATCATGAAGGCACAAACAGCAAGGGGAGTTGACTTTTCATCAGGTCCAATAAAGGATAGGGTTAAATCGATAGTACCGCTGCTTGTCCCATTATTTGTGAGCTCGTTCAAACGGGCAGAAGAATTGGCAACAGCCATGGAATCCAGAGGATACCGTGGTGGGGAAGGCCGTACAAAATACCGTCAATTAAGTTGGAAGACTAGTGACAGCCTGTTGATGGTCTCTCTAGGTGCTCTTGCGGTCATGTTATTTTTATTACGTTCATAATAAGGAAGAGTACTATATGCCAAAATATAAATGTGTGATTGCTTATGATGGCACAGATTTCGCTGGTTATCAGGTGCAACCTGAGAAACGAACGATACAAAGTGAATTTGAGGAAGTCCTAGCCAAAATGCATAAGGGTGAAATTGTAAAAGTGACAGCTTCAGGCCGGACAGATTCAGGGGTTCATGCAAAGGGTCAGGTCATTCATTTTGAATCACCCCTTACATTTCCTACTGAAAATTGGGTAAAGGCGTTCAGCGCCCTTCTTCCAAGCGATATCGTCGTTTTGGAAGTCGATATTGTGTCTGCAGATTTTCATGCAAGGTTCCATACGACTGGCAAGGAGTACCGATATATTATTGCCCGTTCAAAACTGCAGGATCCGTTTCAACGCAATTACGCCTATCATTATCCTTATTCATTAGATGAAAAGGCAATGAGGGAAGCAGTTTCCTATTTAATAGGGACCCATGACTTTACAAGTTTTTGTTCGGCAAAAACAGAAGTGGTCGATAAAGTCCGAACTATTCAAGAAATGGATTTTAATGAGACTGATGGATTTATGGTTTTTCGCTTTGTTGGAGAAGGCTTTCTGTATAATATGGTGCGTATCTTAGTTGGGACGCTTCTAGAAGTCGGGAGCGGCAAAATAGCACCTCAAGATATAATTGGGATATTGGACAAGAAAGACCGCAGTTTTGCTGGGAAAACAGCACCAGGTCATGGACTGTATTTATGGAAAGTATTTTACAAATAAAAATATTTTAAGTGTGATACCAGTTTTTTTACAAGTGACAAAATGGTTAAGATCAATAGTAAAGCGGGTTGAGGCGATACTGATCTTTTCGCTGAGTTGTAGAAAGTGTTTTATAGACAACTTATCCTAGTGTAACATTCCCTTGACAATGAAACTGGGAGAAGTTAATATAATATGGTATGTATTTTAATCCCACGATAAGCCCCGGAAGTTTATTGTGATTGAAAATAAATATAAAAAATTAAAAAGTTTTTTAGGAGGTTAACCATGCGTACGACATTTATGGCGAAAGCTAATGAAGTAGAACGTAAATGGTATGTGATTGACGCTGAAGGCAAAACTTTGGGTCGCCTTTCTACTGAAGTAGCATCCATCTTACGTGGTAAACATAAACCAACTTTTACACCAAACATTGACACTGGTGATCATGTAATTTTGATCAATGTTGAAAAAATCCATTTGACTGGTAAAAAATTGACTGACAAAATTTATTACCGTCACACTATGCATCCAGGCGGTCTTAAAACTAGAACTGCTCTTGAAATGCGTACAAACTACCCTGAGAGAATGCTTGAACTTGCTATCAAAGGTATGCTTCCAAAGAATTCTCTTGGTCGTCAAATCTATAAAAAATTACACGTATACGCTGGAGCTGAGCACCCACACGCTGCTCAACAACCAGAAGTATACGAATTACGCGGATAATTACTAAGGAGGTTACTATCTTGGCACAAGTTCAATATTATGGTACTGGTCGCCGTAAGAGCTCAGTAGCTCGTGTACGTTTAGTACCAGGCGAAGGTCGCATCGTTATTAACGGTCGTGACATTAATGAATATATTCCTTTCGCAGCATTACGTGAAGTTGTTAACCAACCACTAGTTGCAACAGAAACTACTGGAAATTACGACGTTCTTGTAAACGTTAGCGGTGGTGGATACACTGGTCAAGCTGGAGCAATCCGTCACGGTATCGCTCGTGCATTGCTTCAAGTTGATCCAGAATTCCGTCCAGCTCTTAAATCTGCTGGTTTACTAACTCGTGACCCACGTATGAAAGAACGTAAAAAATACGGTCTTAAAGGCGCACGTCGTGCACCTCAGTTCTCAAAACGTTAATTCTATTACCGTTTCAAAGGCTCTCAACCATTTTGGTTGGGGGTCTTTTTTTTGTATAAAATTTTTTGCCCACACGTATTTCATCACTATCATAGCTCAATGTACCTTTGGGGCTCTCCTGTCTGCTCTATTAAGTAGTCTGTAAGGTGTTTATAGGAGTTCATTGTAATTTGAATATCCAGATGACCTAACCGCTCTTGAGCCTCTTTTATACCTGCACCAGCTTCAAATAAAAGGGAAGCATGTATAGTAATGGGGTAAAGTTCTTTATGCTTTTCAAAAATTACAGATACTTATCATAAAAGTAAGCCAAGCATTGAAATTTTGACTTTAAAATGATATCTCCCCCACTACTCTAAATTTGGGTGCATTGATCTACTCGGCTCTTTTTGTCTTTCTAAAGGTCTTAAACTAAAAAAAATTTGCACTTTCATAAAATATGGATAAATTTTAGATTATATGGAAAAAGCTTATCACTTTCTCTGTGGTGATTGACTATTGATTTGCTGAAACATATCGTTAATGTGAAGAAAAGTAGAAGAAGGCGATTGTACATGAAAACTGGTATAGGCATGATATTGGAGCAACGAATATAGCGATTGACTTTGTACAAGAGGATGGAGACGTCCTACCAGCACATGAATTTCCGACCCAAGTAAAATACCAGGTTATACGCTACCAACTTGAGTGTATCGTGTGTAAAAGAATTCAATGCAACAATTCCTAACCATTACAGGAATCGGTATAGGTGCTCCGGGTCAGCTAGATTCGAAACAAGTGAAGGTACTAAATCCACACAATCTAAATCGTGGCATGGTTATCCTATAGTACAAAATATTGATAGCGCTTTCCTAATGCCGATCTAGCTATTCAAGTATTAAATCCTTAGCTGTTCGTATTAGGTGGTGGTGCCATCATCGAACAGCCAGCATTTTATTAATGGCTAGTAGAAAATAACCAATTACCTTTTACACCAAGATAGCTAATTACTGAAGTTAGAAAAAGCGTCATGGTACATTGACGGGAATAAAGGGTGCTGCGGCTACTATCCTGTCGAAGGATTTGAGATATAGGAGGGAAACAAAATGGAATTTAAGACTACTGCGCATATTATTTCTCACTCCCACTGGGATCGGGAATGGTATATGCCTTTTGAAAAGCATCGGTACCACTTAGTGAAGTTGATGGATACACTTATCGATTTGTTTGAAAAGGGGGAAGATTTTCAGAGCTTTCACTTGGATGGACAAATGATTATTTTAGAAGATTATTTCCAAATTCGTCCTGATAAAAAAGAATTGATTAAGAAGCTAGTACAAGAAAAAAAGCTTCATATCGGTCCTTGGTATGTGTTACAGGACGCATTTTTAACAAGCTCGGAAGCGAATGTCAGAAATATGTTGTATGGGTTACAAGCTGCAAAGGAATACGGTGTTGTGTCAAAGGTAGGGTACTTCCCAGATACATTTGGCATTTACGGTCAAGCACCTCAATTGCTTCAGCAAGCTAATATTAAAACTGCTGCGTTTGGGAGAGGTGTAAAACCAACCGGATTTAATAATATGGTGAGCGATGCGAAAACATTTGAATCGCCATATTCAGAACTTAAGTGGAAGTCGCCAGATGGATCGGCGGTGCTTGGTGTTTTGTTTGCGAATTGGTATTCAAACGGCAATGAAGTACCAGTGGATAGAGAGAGTGCGAAAAAATATTGGGAAACAAAACTAGCTGATGCTAAGAAATATTCTTCAACACCAAATCTTCTTTTCATGAATGGTTGTGATCATCAGCCAATTCAAGTGGATATAGGAGAAGCAATCAAGGTGGCTGAAGAACTTTTTCCAGATATCACGTTTGTACACTCTAATTTTGATGATTATATGGAAGTACTTCAGGAATCATTACCAGAACAACTCCAGACGATTACCGGTGAACTGCGGAATCAACGTACAGATGGGTGGTCAACTCTTGTAAATACAGCCTCTGCCCGCATCTATTTAAAGCAGATGAATCAAAAGTGTCAAACACTTTTAGAAAAAGTGGCTGAGCCACTATCCGTTTTTTCCTATTTTCTTGGTCATGAATATCCACGTGATTATTTACGATATGCATGGAAAACTTTGATGGAAAACCATCCACATGACAGTATTTGCGGTTGTAGTGTAGATGAAGTACATCGAGAAATGGTAACTCGTTTTGAGAAGGTTCAGCAGACTGCATCAACTATTATCGAGGAGAAGGCCAATGAAGTTGTATCTCATATTTCAACGAAACAAAGTGTTGTTGATGAGGATATGATTCCAGTTGTTGTTTTTAACACATCAGGAAATACACGAGATGTGGTTATCGAAAAGGAAGTTGAGCTAGAAAAAGTCTATTTTTCAGATATGCCTTTTTCAGAGATTCCAGATTTCCTTGGTTCGAAGGATTTACTTGATATTAATTTGGTTGATAAAAGTGGTAAGGTACATGTTTGTAAAACAAAGGACATTGGTACCCGTTTTGGATATGAGTTACCAGGAGATGGTTTCCGACGTCCCTATTATGCAAGAATTATCAAATTAACATTCCTAGCTCAATCTCTTCCGGGCTATGGATATAAAACATTTTATATCAAACCGGCCAAGGAAACGAAGTTGAATGAACAGCCATCGATTAATCAATGTGCTCGTGAATTGGAGAATGAATTTGTTCATTTGTTTGTTCATGAAAATGGTTCGTATACATTGACTGACAAACAGACTGGGAAAGTATTCGAAAATCTAGGAATCTATGAAAATAGCGGGGACATTGGTAACGAATATATGTTTAGGAAGCCAAATGGTGAGGTTCCACTTACAACGAAAGATTTGAAAGCGGAGATAAGAGTAGTTGAAGACCATTCATTACGTTCCGTTATAGAACTTGTTCATGAGTGGAAGATTCCAAAAGAGGCTGATGAACAATTTCAACGAGAAAAGGAACTATTAGTTTGGCATAAGGACCGGCTATCAGGTCGATCTTCTGAAAATGTAACAATTCGTTTAACTACTCATATTCAGTTAGATCAAAAAGCGAAGGGGCCTTCTGTTAAGGTTACAATTGAAAACCAAGCAAAGGATCATCGTCTACGTGTTCTTTTTCCAACTAATCTAAGTACGAATGAACACTATGCAGACAGTATTTTTGAAGTGGCAAAACGTCCTAATATACCTGAAAGAGAGTGGGACAATCCTAGTTTCGATCATCACCAACAGGCTTTTGTAAGTGTAACAGATGGAAAGCATGGGATGACAATTGCGAATAAAGGATTACATGAGTATGAAATCCTTGAGGAACAACAAACAATAGCCGTTACGATTCTCCGTTCAACTTCTGAGTTAGGGGATTGGGGTCTATTTTCAACACCAGAGGCTCAATGTATTGGAACGTACCAAGCAGAATGGATGGTTATCCCTCACAAAGGTACAGTGGTTGAGTCAGAAGTATTCAAAGAGGCGTATGACTTCCAAGTGCCTGTGATTGCTGTACAAACAGATGTACATGAAGGGTTACTTCCAACCGAAAAGACATTTTTTACTTGGGAAGGTAAATCATTAGCAATCTCTTCTATCAAATTAGCGGAGGAAAGAGATGATGTAATTGCTCGATGGTTTAACACATCTGAAAAAGAAACAAGGGTAATTGCTCAACCAATGCAAGGTACAAATAGCTATAAGAGTACTATCGTTGAGAATGTGAAAGAGCCGTTTGAAAATTCGCAAATTCAAGAAAAAGTAAAACCGTTTGAAATTATTAGCCTTGGTTGGCAAGTGAAGGAGTGAAGGTAATGAACACTGAGAAAACAATCCCACAATCACTATCTTATTTAATCGAAAAGGTGAAGAAGAATTTCCCTGAAGATAAAAAGCTTCATGAGATGTTTGAACAATGTTTTGTTAATACGTATGAAACAACACTAAAGCCACAAGAAGATGGAACAACATTTGTCATTACAGGTGATATACCAGCTATGTGGTTAAGAGATTCAGCTGCCCAAGTACGTCCATATTTACTTGCTGCTGAAAAGGACGAAGAAATGGCGAAATTAATTGAAGGTGTTGTTCGTCGTCAAATGAGCTATATCGTTCATGACCCATATGCAAATGCATTCAATGAAACCGCTAATGGAAAAGGCCATCAAGATGATAAAACTGATATGTCCCCAATGACATGGGAACGTAAATATGAAATTGACTCACTTTGCTATCCAATTCAGCTTTCTTATCTTTTGTGGAAATCAACTGGAAGAACGTCCTACTTTGATGACACATTTGTAAAAGCATTGAACAAGATTTTGCATGTCTGGAAAGTGGAACAAAATCATGAGGATGAATCACCATATAGCTTTGAAAGAATGGATGTAAGACAATCAGATACTCTGAACAGGGATGGGAAAGGATCTAAAACTGTGAGAACAGGAATGACTTGGAGTGGATTTAGACCAAGTGATGATGCTTGTTTATATGGTTATTTAGTACCTGCAAATATGTTTGCGGTAGTAGTGCTAGGTTATGCATCAGAGATTTGTAGAGAAGTTTTAAAGGATGAAAGTCTTGCAAAGCAATGTGAGCAACTAGCTTCTGAGATAAAAGCAGGAATAGAAGAATATGCAGTGTTAGAACATCCGATTTATGGAGATTTATATGTCTATGAAACGGATGGAATGGGAAGATATCATCTTATGGATGATGCGAACATCCCTAGTTTACTAGCGGCTCCCTATCTGGGCTGGTGCCAATTTGATGATAAAACCTATCAGAATACTCGCGGCTTTTTATTAAGTAGAGATAATCCTTACTTTTATGAAGGAAAAGTGGCCAATGGAATTGGGAGTCCTCATACACCCGATCATTATATATGGCATATTGCATTAGCAATTGAGGGGATGACATCTACAGATGCTTCTGATAAAAAGAGAATTTTGGAAGAGATGAAGCAATCGGATGGCGGAACTGGATTTATGCATGAGGGCTTTAATTCAGACCAACCAGAAGAATTTACGAGAGAGTGGTTCTCATGGGCGAATTCGATGTTTAGTGAATTTGTATTAAGTTTATGTGGTTTTGCAGTTAAAGGTAGTCCGCTTTATAAAAAGCTACAAGAAAACAATATCTAAGTTAAGACACAGTACCGCATCTTGGTTGTTACAGAGGATGGATAAAATGATCTTACTAACAGGGGTGGGAATTTGTTGAAAATAAGCTATGGTCTTGTCACTGCGTTCTTAGGTTTGCTTTTAGTTTGTGTACTTCCGATTACGGGTTTTGCAAAACAGCCGGAATCATCTTATTGGTATCCTGAAACATTATTAAAGTGGAGTCCAGAAAATGATTCTGATGCTGTATATAACAAAAGTACTGTTCCATTAGCTGATAGAGAAGTTGTTTTCAATGTGAATGAAACATCTCAGTCAGAAGCTAAATTGGTTGCATTATCGGCATTAAATTCCAACACAAGCGGGGTTCCATCTCAAGGCGGAAATAAATTTTTTGCAAATACATTTAGCTACTGGCAGTACGTTGATTTAATGGTGTATTGGGCGGGTTCTGCTGGAGAAGGAATTATTACTCCTCCAAGCGCTGATGTGATTGATGCTTCTCATAAAAATGGCGTTCCAATCTTAGGTACTATTTTCTTTCCTCCAATAACGTACGGAGGACAAGCGAAATGGGTAGACCAAATGCTTACACAGCGTGAGGATGGGTCATTTCCTGCTGCTGACAAACTTTTAGAGGTTGCTAAATATTACGGATTTGACGGCTGGTTTATCAACCAAGAAACAGCAGGTGGAAATAATGAGACTGCACAAAAAACGAAAAAGTTTTTAAAATATCTACAAGGCAATAAGCAAGAAGACATGCACATTATGTGGTATGACTCAATGGTAGAAAACGGATCAATTAACTGGCAAAATCACTTAACAGATCGTAATAAAATGTTCTTACAAGATGGTAATGACAGAATTTCCGACAGTATGTTTTTAAATTTCTGGTGGACGAATCAACAATCTTCTCATGATAAGGCATTGGAAATTGGTAGAAGTCCATATGACCTATATACTGGCATTGATGTAGAAGCAAATGGAACTAAGACAAACATTCCTTGGAATGGCATTTTCCCAGAAGGACAAAAACCTTTGACTTCCTTAGGGATTTACCGTCCAGACTGGGCTTTTAAAACAACTGAAACAATGGAAGCGTTCTATCAGAAAGAACAAGAATTCTGGACTGGAAAAGCTGGGGATCATCGCAAGACTGGTGAAAATGGAAACTGGAAAGGGATGGCTCACTATTTTACTGCAAAAACGGTAATTCAAGAGCTTCCGTTTGTAACACATTTTAATACAGGTAGTGGGAAATTCTTTGCAGTAGGTGGTTCTACACAAAGTATAAAAGAATGGAATAACCGTAGTTTACAAGATATTTTACCAACATGGCGCTGGTTAAAGGATAGCAAAGGGGAGCCTCTAAATGTTGATTTCGATTGGGATACAGCATTTTACGGTGGTAGCTCTTTGAAGGTTTATGGTAACCTAACGAAAAAAAATGCGACACATGTGAAGCTTTATAAAACGAATCTACCAGTTGAAAAGGATACTGAGATTTCTGTAACTTACAAAACTGATGTGAAAAAGCCTAACATGAAGCTTGGTGTAAGCTTTGTGGATCAACCCGATGATTTTGTGTTTTTTGATGTGAAGAAAAAGAGTCGAGATCAATGGATGGAAGAAACATTTAAATTAAACAAATATAAGGGAAAAAAAATTGCAACTATTTCTCTATTCTTCGAGAGTGATGATGCAATAAAAGATTATCAAATCAACATCGGAGAAATTAAAGTTACAAATAAACATAACGATAAAGAGGTCCCAGCTATACCAACGAAAGCTAAGGTGAAAAATCCAACTTTCTCGAAGGGACTATATGCTGATTTAGATTTATCATGGGAGTCAGTGGAAGGTGATATTCAGCATTATGAAATTTATCGCGACCTTCCTAAAGGTAAAAAAGAATTTATCGGAGCAGTTCCAAACGATGCATACTACATTTCGAATTTACGAAGAAGTGGTAAGGAAACAGCAACTACCCTAGAAATCGTAGCTGTAACTACTGATTTTGTTCGAGGTAAAGCTGCGAAGGTAATGTTTAAATGGCCTGCATACCCACAACCAAAGGCAGACTTTAGCGTAAGTCAAACAGTCGCAGCACCAGGTGAAGAAATCCAATTTTTCAACAATTCATCTGAAGCGACAGAAGAAGTTGAATGGCAGATTGAAGGTGGTACACCTTTAGTAAGTACTGAGAAAAATCCAGTTGTAAGGTATGAAGAAGAAGGAGTGTACTCAGTTACCCTAATCGCTAAAAATAGCGAAGGGGAGGATGTCCTTACAAAAGAGGGATTTATTACAATTTCAAAGGATGCAAAAAACATTACTAACGTTGCACTGGACAAAACTGCAACTGCTAGTGGACAATGCGCCCCTTCTGAAGGACCAAAGTACGCGATTGATGGAATCGTGACGAATAATAGTAAATGGTGTGCAATTGGTGCAAATCATTGGTTAGAAGTCGATTTCGGTGAGGCGTTTCATCTATCAAAGTTTGTTGTCAAACATGCTGAAGCGGGTGGAGAGCCAGCCGCCTTTAATACGAGGGCATTCACGATCGAGGTAAGTCTTGACGGTGAAAATTGGACGAACGCAGTAACTGTCACAAATAATACAGATGCTATCTCAGAACATGCCATTACAACGACAGAAGCTCGATATATTCGCTTTTCTGTCCAACAACCAACTCAAGGTGGAGATCAAGCAATTAGAATATTTGAAGTCGAAGCATATGGATATTAAGTAATATGATAATCGGAAAGGGGTTTTTCCCCCTTTCCTTTTATCATATTGGTAGGGGATGAAAAACATGGGGAGAATGTTACAAGAAGTAAGTGAATGGATCGTTAGGTTAGTATGGACGAATATTCTTTGGTTTGTATTTATTGTAGCTGGATTAGGTGTTTTTGGGATTATGCCGGCGACTGTTGCTTTATTTGCTGTTACACGAAAGTGGAAGATGAAGGACCTGGATGTTTCCTTATTGAAAACATTTAAAGAAACCTTTAAAAAAGAGTTTGTCCGTTCAAATTGTATTGGGCTGATTTATGCAGTAATTGGCTTTTTTTTATATGTCGATTTAAGAATTGCTGAAAGCATGGAAGGAACGTTTTCCGTTATTCTTTATGTCTTTATTAGCTTTATCATTCTTTTATATTTGAATGCTATTGTTCACTTTTTCCCTCTGTATGTACATTATCATTACTCAATAAAGGATTACATAAAACAATCATTTATTATTTCACTTATTAGTCCTTTTTCTACATTAATGATTTGTATTGGTTTGTTTTTTATTGGCTATTTAATCACGAATATGCCGGGACTTATACCATTTATTTCAGGTGTACTACCTGCATATTGGATTATGAATGTTTGTATAAAAAGGTTTAAAACTCTAGAACAACAGCAATCACAAGTAAATGAACATATGAAGATCGAGGAAAGTATAAATTAATATAAAAATGGGGGATTTATATGTTTTTAGTAGAAAGAAAGCTAGAAGCAAGAATACAAGAATTGGCGCAGTACCGCTATCGTGATGGAATTGAGATTGGTCAGTTTAGTACGATTGAGGATGAGGGTGTAGTAGGCACATATCCTCCTATAGAAAAGGGTGAATCGACTTTACAACTAAGAGACCAATGGACGGGGCGAGACCGGTATCTTTGGCTACATGCAGATGTTCAACTTCCGACGGAATGGGCAAATAGAAAAGTAGTTGGTTTATTTGACTTTGGACGTACAGGCGGAGGAAATAATTCTGGATTTGAATCATTATTATTCTTAAATGGGAATCCATACCAAGGTGTTGATTCTAACCATCAGGAAGTATTTTTTCCACCAACCGAAATAGGAAACACTGTTCAATTAGATTTCAGACTTTGGTCTGGACTTGAAGGTGGTGGAGAGCCAAAGGAGCAAATTTATACACTTGAGATGGCCCAATTGGCTTGGTTAGACGAGGCTGTAGATGATTTATATTATACATCCCTAGCAGCGTGGCAAACAATTAAAGAACTTGGTGATGACCGACCAGAAAAACATGCAATTATAAAAGCGTTGAATCAAGCTTTTATGAAAATAAATTGGAGTAAACCAGGTAATGAAGCATTTTTTAGTAGTTGTGAGATTGCTAGTGTGGAATTAAATAAAAGTCTTAACGAAATCGAAAAACATCATCCTGTGACCATTCATTGTGTTGGTCATACACATATTGATGTTGCATGGCTATGGCGTTTAAAACATACACGTGAAAAGGCTGCTCGATCTTTTTCTACTGTTTTAAGATTAATGGAACAATATCCTGAATATTATTTTCTCCAAACACAGCCACAGTTATATGAATATATTAAAGAAGACTACCCAGAAATCTATGAAAATATTAAAAAGCGTGTAAAAGAAGGTCGTTGGGAAACTGAGGGTGCAATGTGGTTAGAAGCAGATTGTAATATTCCAAGCGGGGAATCACTAGTGAGACAAATTTTGTACGGGAAGGAATTCTTTAAAAGGGAATTTGAGGTAGATTGCAAGTATCTATGGCTGCCAGATGTATTTGGGTATTGCTGGGCACTTCCACAAATTTTGAAAAAGTCAGGAATCGATACATTTATGACCACTAAAATAAGTTGGAATCAGTACAATCGTATGCCAAATGATACTTTTAAATGGCGTGGAATTGATGGGACAGAAATCCTAACTCATTTTGTAACCACTCCTGAACCTTGGAATTCGGAAGATTCATGGTTTTATACATATAATGGGCTGATTACCGCAAAGACTGTAAACGGTACATGGAATTCATACCGGAATAAAGATGTTAACCAAGATTTACTTCTTTCCTATGGGTATGGTGATGGGGGTGGAGGAGTCAATCGAGAGATGATAGAGCTTCGTCGCAGATTTGAGAATATGCCAGGACTGCCAAAAGTAAAAACGACAAAAGCTGGAGAGTACTTCCAAAAGTTACACGAAAATATTGAGAATTCAAATGAGTATGTCCACACTTGGGACGGTGAATTGTACCTTGAATACCACAGGGGGACCTATACAAGTCAAGCATATACAAAACGAATGAATCGTAAACTCGAGTTGAGTTATAGGGAGTCGGAATGGTTGTCTGTGTGGAACTCTCTAATGTCTTCATGGGCGAAATATCCTAAGCAACAGCTTGATGAAGGTTGGAAGATTATTTTGCGAAATCAATTCCATGATATTATTCCTGGTTCATCCATTAAGGAAGTATATGAAGATGCAAAAGTGGAATATAAACAAGCAGAAGATATACAACTCGAAATTGATCAGAATAATTTCAATGAGTTTATTGAACCTAAGCATGGAACGTATACAGTCTTCAATGCAACTAGTTGGCAAGATCAACAAAGTGTATTCATCCCATACGATCAAACGAATGATGTGGTTGGAGGATGGACATCAGGTTCAGGTGAAATTCTAAATAGCCAACGAACTGAAAATGGTTGGTTAGTTGAATTAGAGGAGACCAAACAATTTGGTGCAGTAGAAATTCAATTCAAACAAGATCCTATGGTAGAAAATAAAACACCATTTCTTATTAAGGGAATGTTGTTAGAAACACCTTTTTATCAAGTTGAATGGAATAACTCCCTGCAACTGACTCGTATATTTGATAAGGAAGCTAGGCGTGAAGTACTAGCACAACAGGAAAAAGGAAACACCATTCAAATTTTTGAAGATAAACCATTAGCACACGATGCGTGGGATATTGATTTGTATTACCAAGAAAAAATGGAGGAAATCCGTGATGTAGTATCAAGTGAAGTTGTTGAAAATGGTCCGCTTCGTATTGTCATCCGGACGAAATGGAAGTATCAAAATTCTTTGGTTGAACAAGATATGATTTTCTATGCTCAAAATAGACGTATTGATTTTAAAACAAAAGTGGATTGGCATGAGCAACGTAAGTTAATGAAGGTAGCATTCCCAATTGATATTCGTTCTACCGAAGCAACTTATGATATTCAATTTGGTAATGTTAAGAGACCGACACATTGGAATACGAGCTGGGATATGGCACGATTTGAAACAGTTGGACATCAGTGGGCAGACCTTTCTGAAACAGGGTACGGAGTGAGTTTGTTAAATGATTGCAAATACGGGTATGACATTAAGGACCAAACGATTCGCTTATCCTTGCTAAAAGCAGCAATCTACCCTGATCCAACCGCAGATCAAGGAGAACACGAGTTTACGTATTCACTGCTACCTCATCAGGGAGATTGGAGAGTTGGGCAAACAGTAAAGCAAGCTTGGTTTTTAAATAATCAATTGAAAGTAGTAAAAGGTGGATTTTCACCAGAAGAAAGCTCGTTTATGAATCTGAATAACGATCATGTTAAGGTCGATGCGATAAAGAAAAAAGAGGGTGATGACGCAGTAATTATTCGCCTTCATGAGTATGAAGGGCGACGCGGAAATGTCTTGATTGAATTCCCAAGAAACGTTAAAGAATGGTATGAAACAAACTTGATGGAACAAGTTGATAGCAAGAAACAAACCGAACAAATCGACTTAGAAATAAAACCGTATGAAATTAAAACAATACTAGTCTATTTTCATGATGAAATAAGATAATACATTATAAACTATTTATCCCACTGTCGGGCAGTGAATCAACTTCACTTTCCGGCAGGAAATACAGTAAAATAGTAGTTGAGTTAGTAAATCTGCAGGGAAGGATATAAGGGATGTTCTTGAGTTAGTAAGTCATCATGGGAGGATATAAAGGATGTTCTTGAGTAATATAATAAGGCGGCGGCTAACGAATAAGGTGTTTAGCAAAATTTTAATCACTTATTCCGTAACAATCCTTCTTACAATGTTTCTATTACTACTTGTATTATCACGCTATTATACAGAAGTTATTATTCAGAAAGAAATGGACGCAAGTACAGAAACACTAGAAAGGGTCGAATCTTATCTCCAGCAAAAAGATGAGCATGTACAATATGTTATGCAAGAATTATATTTAAAAACAGATCTGATTTATAATGATATTGCATTTGCATTACAGCATGATTATGATTCATATCTTGCGTATCGACTAGATAAGTACAGTGAAAACTCTTCATTTATTCCGAACAACCTTAATACATTTTTCCAAGCGTATTTTAGTCAAGACCCTGATATCAATGCAGTGCGTTTAAAAAGTGCAAGCCCCGGTACAGAGTATGAATATATAAATAGCCACTATAGATGGAATAAATATATGGATAGGAGAGAGCAAAAGAAAGGGACTCAGGAAGATATAGCTGTTCATCCTCAAGACTTGCAACTTAAGCAAGTTGAGTGGGAGCAAGAAAGGAGTATCTTCAACAATATTCAAATATCTCGTTCCATTAATGATCCTGCGACCCTTAAGAAATTAGGGGATCTGACGGTTTTTTATGATACAGCGGGAATTCAAGATTTGATTCGTTTGAGGAAATCCCAATTTAAAGGAACAGTTCATATTTTTCAACGTAATGGGGATTATCTTTACTCGTCAGACGATGGTACCATTCCAGTACCATTGAAAGATATATCATTTGAAACGAGCTTTAAGAAAATAAAGTGGAAGGGAAAAAACTACTATATTAATACATTGGCTGATGACCACAGGGGCTACTTATATGTAGGTTTCATGCCTGAGGATGATATTAAGAAAATAACGATTGTTCATAGGTATATGTTATTATCTACAGTTTTACTTTCCTGTATAGCAATTGCTGTAACCTATTTTGCGATGAGATCTTATTCTAGAAGAATTAATAAAATAGAAACTGCCATTCACGAAGTTCGAGATGGAAACTTGCAAATTAGAATACCTGATAGTAGAGAAAAAGACGAGTTAACAGCCATATCAGAAAGTTTCAATGATATGTTAGATGATCTAAACATGTATATTAAAGATGTATATGTTTTAAATATCCGCCAAAGAGAGGCTGAAATGAAAGCGCTTCAGTCACAAATTCAGCCGCATTTTCTATATAATACATTGGAAGCTATTCGCATGAAAGCTATAGCTGACGGATCTAAACCAACTAGTAATATGATTTATAGTTTAGGACAATTATTTCGTTATTCTTTAAGTAGTAGAGAAATCGTTCAAATTTCTGATGAAATCCAACATGTTAAGGAGTATATAGGTCTAAATCAGATTAGATATTCTAACCGCTTACACGTAACGTACGAGATTCCAGAAAATTGTTTAGACGAAAAAATTCTCAAATTTACCCTTCAACCCCTTATTGAAAATTATTTGATTCATGGCTTCCGAAAAGAAACAAATAATAATGAATTACTAATAAAAGTTCAAAGAATTCATCGGGAAATAGAAATAATAATAAAAGACAATGGGAGAGGTATTCCAATAGATAAACTATTGGCTATTCAAACTAAATTATTAGAAGGAACTACCACCTCTGAGGGCTCAATCGGGCTGAGTAATGTTCATCAAAGAATACAATTAAAATACGGACAAAATTATGGAATTCAGATTAGTAGTAATGAAGGAGAAGAAACTATTGTAGAAGTTAGAATTCCAGCAGCTAGGAGGGAACAGATATAACATGTATAACGTATTTTTAGTAGATGATGAACCATTTATTATTGAAGGCATGAGAGCATTGGTACCTTGGGAAGATTATGGACTAAAAGTTGTTGGTGAAGCTTCTAATGGTAGTGAGGCTATTAAAAAGTTAGAAACGTGTCATGTTGATATATTATTAACTGATATAATGATGCCCATAATGGATGGATTAGAGTTAATTAGTACGTTGAAAGAACGTCATCCTAATACAAAATATATTGTTTTATCTGGATACGAAGAATTTGAATATGTGAAAAAGGGTATGAAGCTAGGAATCGAAAATTATCTTTTAAAGCCTGTCAATGAGCAAGAACTCATTTCAACATTGGAAAATAGTATAGAGAAACTTGAGAAATCTACAAATAATGAGGAAGCCTATACTATTTTAAGAGATAATACGATTTGGCGATGTCTTAATCAAGACATCGATGCAAAAGAATGGCGTGAAAGAGTAGAGTTGTATAGTTTGGAGTTCGATGGTCAGAATCTAGCTGTTGTTTTAATGCAAATATCAGATGGCGAACATGAAAACTCTTCCTTTTTTAGAAAAAGAGTAGAGGAGTTATTTCAGTCTGTCTGTATTATTAATCCAGATGGCGAACTTATCCTTTTAGTTTCGTTTAATTGTGAAGATGGCCTTAAGAAAAAACTAGATGAATTGAACATGCTATTTGCTGGATATGTTTCTGGAAAGTATCATATTAATGTTGGATCATTTGTTTGCTCCACAAGTGAATTGTATAAGAGCTATCAACGTGCAAAAGAGTTATCTAGCTATCGATTAGTACTCAAAGAAAGTGGACTCATAACAGATGAATTAACAAAGCAGTATACGCAAGCAAGCCTTTCTACTTCGAATGAATTGGATGATCTAAAGAGATATATTGTTGGCTCAGAACAGGAAAAGGCGTTTTTGTGGATCAAAGGTGCCTTCGATGAGATTAATAAATCTACTAAAAAGGTTGCTCCAACTATTATTAGAGGGTTCGCTATTGAAATAGTTACGTCTATCCAAAAAGATGTATCGTCACATGCAAATGATCAAACAGTAGGTATTGTAAAGCGAATCTTAGAGGCCTATTCAATTGGAATTTTAGTTGACATTCTTATTGATTTTATCGAAGGAATTTTTAGAACATTGGAACAAAAGCCGGAGCATCGAAGTCCTATTATTCAAAGCGTGGTGCAATATATTCAAGAACATTTTTATGAGGAACTTTCTTTGAAAACATTAAGCTATAAATTTCATATAAATTCGATTTACTTAGGACAACTTTTCCAGAAAGAAACTGGCTTAGTTTTCTCTGAGTATATTAATCATTTAAGACTCGAAAAAGCAAAGCAATTGTTGAGAGGGACACATTTAAAGGCTGGAATAATTGGAAAACAAGTTGGCTATTCGGATTCTGCTTATTTTTATAAACAGTTTAAGAAGGCGGTGGGGATTACACCATCAGCATGGAGAACAATGAATATCAAATCTTGATATCCCGTTATTCGGGATTTTTTTTGTTTTGAGGAGCGTCTCTGATCCTAAAAGAATCAAAAAATGATGAAAAATGCTGTATTAACTATCGAATGTTTAATAAGTACAGTAAATCTTAATATTGTTAACTTTATACATTTTTGACTTTTTCTTAATATAGAGATGTAAGGGTTTTCAATATAAGGGAGGAGGGGCTTTGTGAATCGTATCAAGAGTTTTTTCCAAGATGTTTATAAGAATCGTGTGTGGCTCCTCATGGTTTTACCAGGAACCATTTGGCTATTGTTATTTTCATATCTTCCGATGTTTGGAACTGTCATTGCCTTTAAAAATTTCCGATATGATCCGAATGGTTTTTTTGCAAGTATCCTAAATAGTGAGTGGGTTGCCTTTGAAAACTTCAAGTTTTTATTTAATACAAATGACGCCTGGATCATTACAAGAAATACGGTTCTATATAATTTAGTCTTTATCGTTGTTGGGCTTATATTAGCAGTGTTTGTGGCAATTGTTCTAAGTGAGCTCGCAAATAAGAGATTGTCTAAAATTTACCAAACAGGAATGCTGTTTCCACACTTTTTATCATGGGTTGTTGTTAGTTATTTCGTATTCACGTTTCTAAGCGTGGATAGAGGTCTACTTAATAATATACTTCTATGGTTTGGAGTAGAAGACCCTATATCGTGGTATAACGAAGCAAAATATTGGCCTGTTATTATCGTTCTAACAAGTATGTGGAAGGGCGTTGGTTATGGAAGTATTGTTTATTTAGCAGCTATAGTTGGGATTGATAAAAACTATTACGAAGCCGCTATGATAGATGGTGCAAATAAGTGGCAACAAATTCGTAATATTACGATTCCGATGATAACACCGCTCATTGTTATTTTAACCATTTTAAACGTTGGTAGAATTTTTAGTGCAGACTTTGGTCTGTTTTTTCAGGTTCCTCGTGATTCAGGTCCGTTATATTCAGTAACAAACGTTATAGATACTTATGTATACCGAGGGATAACGACAATGGGGGACATTAGTATGAGTACTGCCGCTGGTCTTTACCAATCAATTGTTGGATTTGCATTAGTAATGCTGACAAATTATCTTGTTCAGAAGGTTGATAAAGAATATGCCCTATTTTAAAAAAACGAGAGAGAAAGGAGGGTGGCCGCAGTTTTGTGGCAAAATACAATGATAACAAATCAAAATAGCTCTCAACCTACTCCATTAAATAAAGGGAATGCTCAAAACCAAGTGAATCAACCAAACAAAAAAAGTAAGCGTAAGAAAAAGTACACACCACATGGTCTAAGTGGGTTTCCTAATCTTTTAATGAACATTTTGTTAGGGTCATTTTCTATAATGTGTATCTTTCCATTTCTATATGTAATCGTCATCTCTTTAACTGATGAAAAAACCTTAGCGCGAAATGGATATCAGCTTCTACCTGAAATATGGAGTTTTGAAGCATATCGATACTTGTGGCAAATGAAGGATCAATTACTTCAATCTTATACTATAACGATTGTAGTAACGGTGCTTGGTACACTTGTCAGTGTAATAATGATTTCTTTATATGCCTACGCTATTTCTAGAAAGCAATTCAAATATCGCGGTTTCTTTACTTTTATTGCATTCTTTACAATGCTTTTTAGTGGAGGACTAATTCCTTTCTATATAGTAGCAACACAGTTTTTACATCTACGTAACTCTATTTGGGCATTGATATTACCACTTGCAATGAATGCATTCTACATTCTAATTATGAGAACCTTTTTCCAAAGGTCTGTACCTGAATCCATTTTGGAATCGGCTAGAATTGATGGAGCAAGTGAATTACGAATCTTTGTCAAAATTGTTGCTCCACTTTCATTACCAGGTCTTGCAACTATTGCCCTTTTTAGTACATTGGGTTACTGGAATGATTGGTTTAATGCACTGTTGTTCATTGATGAACCGCACTTGGTGCCACTGCAATCAATGCTGATGAAAATTGAAAACAACATAGAATTTTTAAGGCAAAATTCGTTAGCTGGCGGTATACAAAATGATTTATTAAGTGCAATACCTCAAGATGCTGCAAAAATGGCAATGGTTGTTATTTCAACTTTGCCAATAGCAATTGCATATCCATTTTTCCAAAAATACTTTGTTAGTGGATTGACAATCGGTGGGGTTAAGGAATAATTGCTTTTTGAAATAAACAAATAAAAGGGGGGAGTTAAAATGAATAAGAAGTTAGCTATTATTCTAGTACTCTTATTAAGTTTATCTACATTTTTAGCTGCATGTAGTGGAGGGAATTCAGATAAAACGAGCGGAAGTAAAGCTGGTGAAGAAAAACCTTATGAAATTACGTGGTACACGATTGGGACACCTCAAAAAGATGTCGATAAAGTAATGGAGGAAGTAAGTAAATACACGAAAGAGAAAATTAACGCAACCGTTAAAATGAGACAAATTGACTGGGGCGATTATGATCAAAAAATGCAAGTTATGATTGCTTCAGGTGAATCATTTGATATTGCCTATACTGCAGGTGGAAACTATGTGTTAAATGCACAAAAAGGAGCATTTAAAGACCTAAATGAACTTCTTGACACACATGGAAAAGAATTAAAAGCAACAATTGATCCAGCGTACTTAGAAGGGGCTAAAATTGATGGAAAGCTTTACGGTATTCCTTCTAACAAAGAAGTAGGTCAGCAAAGTGTGTACGTATTTAATAAGGATATAGTCGATAAATACAATATGGATATTTCAAGCATTAACTCTTTAGAAGACTTGAAACCTTTATTGCAGACAGTTAAAGAAAATGAGCCAGACTTTACACCAATTGCAACTTTCAAACCGTATTTACCATTTGATTATGTATTAGAAGATGAATTGCCGTTTGCGTTTCCTCTAGAAGGAGATAAAGGAAAGGTAGTTAATATCTTTGAATCAGATATTATGATGGAAACGTTAAAAACAATGCACGAATTCTATAAAGCTGGTTATATAAAAGCGGATGCAGCAACAAGTACAGATCCATGGCCGTTAGAGGTACAAAACTGGTTCGTGCGTAAAGAAATGTACCAGCCATATGCGGAATTAATATGGTCTCGTTCTGCAGGTTATAATGTAGCCGTTCAACCAATGCATGATCCGATTACATTTAACAACTCTGTAACAGGGGCTATTCAAGCTATCTCAGCAACTTCCAAACATCCAGAGAAGGCTATGGCGTTCTTAAATCTATTAAATACAGATCCATACCTTCGTAATTTAATTGATAGAGGTATTGAAGGTGTGCATTATGAAGAGGTCGATAACGGTAAAATTAAAGACCTTCCAGCTCGTGTAGAAAGCTACAACATGCCAAGTTACTCTCTAGGAAACCATTTCATTCTTAAGTTATATGAAAATGATCCTGAAGATAAATGGGATGCGTTCAAAAAATTCAATGATGCTTCTGTTCAAGCACCAACCTTAGGTTTCTATTTTGATACAAATCCTGTTCGTACAGAGATCGCAGCAATTGCAAACGTTGCGAATGAATATGCACCTCCGCTATTAACTGGCAGTGTTGACCCTGAGGAATATCTACCAAAGGCTAATAAGAAGTTTAAAGAAGCTGGATTAGATAAAGTGCTTGCAGAAATTCAAAAACAATATGATGAGTGGAAGAAAAATAACTAATAGATCTCATTCAGAAGGCAAAGTCGGAAACTTAATTTTCCGACTGCTTTCTTTTAAGGGAAGGCAGGATTGAAAATGAGTACAGAAGTAGAAAAGAATATTTACATGTTTCCGAAAGACTTTTGGTGGGGATCTGCATCATCTGCAACACAAATGGAAGGATTTTCAGGGGCAGGTGGTAAAGGGAAGAATATATGGGACTACTGGTATGAAACAGAACCGAATCGTTTTTACCAGGGTATTGGACCTAATAACACTTCACTGTTTTATACGAATTTTATTGACGATATTCAGCTCATGAAAGAAACGGGACATAACAGTTTTCGATTTTCTATCTCGTGGTCCCGCATGTTTCCAAAGGGGCGTGGAGAAATAAATCCAAAGGCGATTGACTTTTATAATACCGTCATTAACACCTTACTAGAAAATGAGATTGAGCCTTTTGTGAATCTCTATCATTTTGACATGCCTATGGCTATGCAAGAAGAGGGTGGTTGGGAAAGCCGCTCAGTAGTTGATGCGTATGTGGAATATGCGTCTACTTGTTTTGAGAACTTTGGAGACCGTGTGATGAAATGGTTCACACATAATGAGCCAATCGTACCTGTTGAATGCGGTTATTTATATGGACATCATTATCCAGCATTTTGTGATTTTGGAAAGGCTGTTCAAGTTGGGTTCCATTCTGTATTAGCCTCCGCAAAAGCAATTAAGGCATACCATGATAAAGAGCTAGGAGGAAAGATTGGAATTATACTGAATGTTACTCCCTCGTATCCAAGGAGTAATCACCCTGCTGACTTAGATGCTGCTGAAAAAGCGGATTTGCTATTTAACCGTTCCTTTCTAGATCCATCTGTCAAAGGAACTTTTCCTGAGAAGCTAATTGACATGTTGCGGGTAGAAAACTTTTTACCTAAGTATTTAACTGAAGATTTGGATATTATTCGTGAAAATACAGTTGACCTTTTAGGGATTAATTACTACCAACCACGAAGAGTTAAGGCGAAGGAAAACATCCCAAATCCAAATGCTCCATTCATGCCAGAACGGTACTTTGATAATTATGACATGCCAGGGAAAAAGGTGAACCCATACAGAGGCTGGGAGATTTATGAAAAGGGTGTCTACGATATTTTAAAAAACATCCAAGAAAACTATGGGAATATTGAATGTTTCATATCGGAAAGCGGTATGGGAGTTGAAGCAGAAGAACGCTTTAAGGATGAGAGTGGAATGATTCAGGATGATTATCGAATTACCTTTTACGAAGATCATTTAAAGTGGATACATAAAGCACTAAACGAAGGTGCCAATGTAAAAGGGTATCATGTATGGACATTTATGGATAACTGGTCATGGTTAAATTCATATAAGAACCGATACGGACTAGTAGAAGTAGATTTAAATAGAAACTTCAAGCGCACAATCAAGAAATCAGGTAAATGGTTCAAAGAATTATCTGAAAACAACGGTTATTGATTATTAGAAGAGCGCTACTAAGTATTTGTTCTATCAGAATATCACGAAGGAAGTGAAGGGAATGGACAAGTATCTTCTTGGCATTGATTTGGGTGGAACAAACTTGAGAATTGCCGTTGTAACATTGGAAGGCAAACTTATAGAAGAGGTCAATGTAAAAACGGAAAGTGACAAAGGACCCCATCATGTCATCGATAACATGATTAAAATATGCGAGGGGCTGTTACAGAAAAGAAAAATTGAAGCAATAGGAATCGGAGCTCCGGGTCCTTTAGATTCAAAGCAAGGTATTATTTTAAGCCCTCCCAATTTACCTGGGTGGGATGAGGTTCCTTTAGCTCTAATGTTAGAAAAAGCTTTAGAGAAAAAAGTAGTGCTCGATAATGATGCCAACGCAGCTGCTTTAGCGGAAGCAACGATTGGGGCAGGCAAAGGAAAAGAATCTGTTTTTTATATGACGATCAGTACAGGAATCGGCGGAGGATATGTATATCGCAATCAGTTGATTCAAGGTGCTAATTTCTGTGCGGGGGAAGTTGGCAACATGATGGTTAATCGAGATGGTCCAACGCATTATATTCTGAATATTGGCTCTTTGGAATCTTTGGCAAGCGGTACAGCTGTGCATCGTCTCGGAAAAGAAAAGTTAGGTATAACAGGACATGCGGGAGAAGTGTTTACTTTGGCGATGAACGGCCAGCAAGAAGCGGAAGCGATAGTTGATACCATGCTAACTTATTTGGCAAAAGGAATCTCCAATATTGTTCATACAATTGACCCGCACATGATTGTGTTAGGCGGGGGGGTCATGCAATCAAGAGAGTATATAATGCCGATTCTTCTTGAAAAAGTAAATGATTACTTATATCCACAGTTACGTAATAGGGTACAAATTGAATGTGCCTCGTTAGGAACAAAAGCTGGTGTTATCGGCGCGGCTCTGTTGACACAGCAAGCATAGTTCCAGTAAGTGAAGGGGATGACAATGAAAGCTTACATGGTGTTTGATTTTGGCGGAACTTATATAAAGTATGCGGTAATGGATGACAAATCAAAGAAACTGGAATGCGGGAAGATTCCAACTCCTAAAGAAGGATTAGATATATTTTTAGATCACATTACCGAAATAGTTAAACATTATTCGGAGTCATTTGAAATTCAAGGTATCGCTTTAAGTTCGCCCGGTGCCGTAGACGTGGAAACAGGGTTTATTGGTGGGGCAAGTGCAATTCCCTTTATACATGGAGTAAACATGACAAGCTTACTAAAGGAACGAACAGGTCTGGAGGTGTCAGTTGAAAATGATGCAAACTGCGCGGCTTTGGCAGAAGGTTGGTTAGGTGCAGCGAAGGAAACTGATTTCTACATTTGTATTGTAATTGGTACAGGAATTGGCGGGGGAATTGTGATTAACCAATCTATTTTACGTGGAGCTACCCTTCACGGAGGTGAGTTTGGGTACATGATAATGGGAGAATCATGTAAGAGCCCTCTACAATCAACTTGGAGCAAAGTTGCATCGACAAATTCACTTGTAGAAGAAGTCGAAATGAGAAAATCTCTAGTAAGGGGAACGTTGGACGGAGAAGAAATATTTCGATTGGCGGAAGCAGGAGACTCCATTGCGAATGAATGCATTGCCAACCTATATAAGAAGCTGGCAATAGGAATCTATAATTTGAAGTATGTACTAGATCCTAACAAGATCCTAATTGGCGGGGGAATCAGCAAGCGACCGGATGTAATTGAAGGCATAAATAATGAATTGGCACAATTGAAGGATGATATCTCTACATTGGATATTACGGTTGAAGCTTGTAAATTTGATAACGATGCAAACTTAATTGGAGCCTTATTTCATTTCTTGAATCGGAAATAGGGAGTATTTTACAAAAAATGATATTCTCTTTTACTTATACTAATAAAGAAAGGAATAGAAAAATGAATGATACACCATTATTTTTAAAACCGGTTTTTCAAGAACGTATTTGGGGTGGAACAGCTCTTTATGACCGTTTTGGCTATGAAATCCCATCAGCAATTACAGGAGAATGCTGGGCAATTTCTGCCCATCCAAACGGCCTGAGTCTTATTGAAAATGGTAAGTTTCAAGGTAAATCATTAAAAGAAGTATGGGAAAATCACCATGAGTTGTTTGGAAACTATAAGAGTGAGAAATTTCCGCTTCTTATAAAGATTTTGGATGCGAATGAAGAATTGTCTGTACAAGTACATCCAAATGATGATTATGCCAACGAGCATGAAAATGGCGAGTACGGTAAAACGGAATGTTGGTACATCATTGATTGTGATCAAGATGCTGAATTAGTGTTTGGACATCATGCTAAAACAAAAGAAGAAGTACGAGAAATGATTCAAAGTGGAAATTGGGAGAGGTTTTTACGTAAAGTTACCATTAGACCTGGTGATTTTTTCTACGTACCAAGTGGAACCGTTCATGCCTTATGTAATGGGACGTTGGTGTTAGAAACACAACAAAGCTCAGATACAACATACCGAGTTTATGATTATGACCGTATAGATAATCAAGGGAGTAAACGTGAGCTGCATTTAGAAAAAGCAATGGGCGTCATTAATGCACCTCATATTGATACCAATATCGCTCCTAAAATAGAAAAGCGAGAAGGTGTAGAAGTTACAAAGTTTGTACAAAATCACTTTTTCTCTGTTAATAAATGGGATGTGAATGGAGAAGCGACATTTCAGCAAAATCAAGCGTTTATGCTTGTAAGCATCATCGATGGGGAAGGAAGATTGTTGAAAGGCAGTGAAGGTTACACAATAAGAAAAGGAGCTCATTTTATTTTGCCGTATAAATATGGTGAATTTATCTTAAAGGGGAATATGAAGCTTATTGTATCACACCCTTAGACCTCATCCGGCTCTGTTGCGGAAAACGATTAATAGAAACATAGATTCACTTTGCACCACGTTCCAGCTTTAAAAAGAGACGTAAGTTTTACCATCTATCTTTTTATTGGTTTCTGTCATACACGGAAAAAAGAATTGCAGAGAGCTGTGTGAGTATGAAAAATTCAAATTTCTTCTGCTATCTTGCTTGCATCTGTGTCCTTCTTTTAAGCGGCTGCTGGAATCAACATTATTTAAAAGATACCGACGGAAAAATATTAAATTATCCGAACTTCTAACGGATGAAGTTAATGATGCAATTAAATAAATCTGAAAATTCTGACATTGTTCAAGTTGGGATACATATAATGGCTTTACATCATGATGCTTGGGTGGGATAATATTCCAATGTTAACTTTAATGTAAAAGTAAATGCTGGATTTTTCAAACATAGAATTACTTATTAACCAGTTGAAGATCCTTTAAGAATACAAAGCTATTGTTAGGTAGTGGAAAGCATGAATGAAGTACAGGGGACTTATAAAAGAGTTTTAGCGACGCTAGCAGTGAGCGACCCGCGGTGGCAAGGATAGCCTCGAGAAGCAACCCGAGAAGCAAGTTACCGGAGGATAGTTATACTTCATATAGAAGAAGGAGAACGCCAATTGAAAGACATGGCTGGATTAATAGAAAGGTCGATCTCTGTCTCTATTGCGTTGCCTCATATTCTTCCTATATTAATCGCTGAATTTTTGAAACTTAACCCTAATGTACATATTAGCCAGTATTTGGCTTCATCCACTGGGATGAAAAAACAACTAGAGAATGTCGAAGTCGACCTTTGTATTTCAATGAGTCCTATTTATGGAGACGACATTGAATGGATGCCCTTATTAGAAGAAGAGATTTTTTTATCGGTACCACCAAGCCATCACTTAGCAAAGCAAAAATCCATTGCTCTTCAGGAAGCAGCAAATGAGGCCTTCATCAGCAGAACGTCAGGGTACGGATTCCGGGACGTTACGGATAAGTATTGCAGGGAAGCGGGCTTTGAACCTTACACCCCAATTGAACTAGAAGAAGCAGGAGCAATACTCCGACTTGTAGAAATGGGAATGGGTGTTTCATTCACGCCTCAATTGTCTTTATTACGCCAATCAATGCCGAAACCGTTCAGATTCCAATCACCTATCCGAATTGCAAACGAACGATTGGGATAGCATGGAAAAAAACTCACTATCTCTCTCAAGCTGCAATAGATTTCCGGGAATTCACCTCTGGCTTTTTTAAACATGAAGTAAGTAAATATTTCTATCTATAAAGTCTTAATAAAAATAAGGTGGCAGGCATTACATCCAAGACGGTGTTGCCTGCCTTTTTCAACATGGATGGTAGAGGATTGCCTCCTTAATCTAAGGGGAGTCTTATTACATGCTTCTTTTAAACAAAAGAACGTAAAAATAAGGTCTGAGGTACAAGTCGTCCACTTCAGTCTTCAAATGTTAATTTTGATATTATTGGCGTTTATAAACATATCTAAAACTATCCTCATTAATTATTGCCAACTGTATAAATGAATGGTTCATGATAGAACGCAAAAACTACATATTACTTGGGAAATAATTTGGGAAATGGGGTCTGACCCCGGAGGTGATATGATGGCTGTGATTTTAGGTTTACAGGAGATGCAAAGGGAGAGGCAGTTGAAGTTTGAGCGAAGGTTACTTAGGGAACTTTCAATCGAGGATATGAAGGTGAGGATTCAGCGTTACTTTGGACAGGATTTCATGGAGGTGTTGGAGGAAGGCTATTTTGATGTTGCCATTGAGGCCTATTTATTGGGAGCTAACTATAGTAAGTTTGGCTATTATGGTGAGTCGGAGGATGATGTAAGGGCTCGGTGCTGGAGGGAAGAGAAATTTTTGATTGATACCCTTTTTAATTTTATTTTGTATTGGCGGGAAGTAACGGCAAATAACGCTTTCAATGAAGGTTTGTTTTATTGCTGTGAAGGGTTTGTAGGTGAATGGTGGATGGACGGCTTTAAGACGGGTGAAAAGCGATATAAAATGAAGTTGCACTAAGAAGGAGTGAAGTATCCATTCTTTGTTCTAATTCCATGGTTTGTCCCATACTTTTAGATATAGGGACTTGTGGAAGGAGAACGTTCATGCGTAGTAAGCTAAAATATACAGGAATCGCGATGGGATTGTTTATCCTTTTTTTAATTGTAACTTTCAAATTTGTTGAAGATGATTCTTGGGACTCCTGGAACCTTCCCTTGGCAGGTAAGGTAATCGTTTTGGATGCTGGACATGGAGGAATGGATGGCGGGGCAAATGTGCAAAAGGTAATGGAAAAAGAAATTGCCCTTTCTGTTTCGTTAAAGGTTAGGGACTATTTACAGGAACAGGGTGCCCTTGTCATTATGACTCGTGAGAAAGATGAAGATCTGGCACAGGGGGATACAAAAGGGATCCGTCAGCGAAAACAGGAAGACCTGCGAAATCGGGTTGAAATGATTAATGATTCAGAAGCGGATTTATTTTTAAGTATTCATTTAAATTCTTTTCCGTCAGCATCATCAAAAGGTGCTCAAACATTTTATACGAAAAGGTTTGAGGAAAATGAACAGGTGGCAAAGTTTATTCAGACTGAAATCATAAGAAACCTAGAAAATACAAAGCGAGATGCAAAAACGATTAATAATGTGTATTTGATGAATTATACGAAGAAACCAGGGGCGCTTGTTGAAATTGGCTTTCTTTCTAATACGGAGGAAAGGGAACGCCTTATCAGTGATGGGTATCAAGAAAAGATTGCAAGTTCGATTTATATGGGGATTTTACGGTATTTCACAGAGGAAAAACTTTCAGATGAAGAGTGATTCTCTAGTTCGGGTCTTGTATGGTACAAGGCCTTTTTATTATTTATATAAAAGTCATGTGCTCATTTAAAGGGCAGATAATAAGCTTTATTTAAGTGATATGGTATACTTAAATGGGAAAATAAAACGAATTCAAAGGGGTGCTCGACTTGTTAACTGAAGAGAAAGTACTGAATTTATTAAAGGATCTTAAAGACCCTTTTCTACATAAAAGCCTTGAAGAAACAAATGGAATCATTGAAGTGAAAATAAAGCCTGAAAAAAATCATGTAAGCGTTAAGCTTGCCATTGCAAAAACAGGGACTGCCGAGCAAATGCAAATGCAAACAGAAGTGGTAAACTTGCTGAAAGAAGGCGGGGCAGAATCTGTAGGGATTCGTTTCACAGAACTTTCTGAAGAAGAGTTATCCAAGCATCGTGAAAATATACCACAGGATGAAGTGGATCAAGGTTTACTTGGACCGAATAGCAAGACGCAATTTATTGCGATTGCTAGTGGTAAAGGCGGAGTTGGTAAATCAACGATTTCAGTGAACTTTGCTACTTCACTTGCACGACTTGGTAAAAAGGTTGGACTTGTGGACGCTGATATTTATGGTTTTAGCGTACCAGATATGATGGGGATTACAAAAAGGCCGGTGGTGCGTGGGGAGAAAATTATTCCTGTGGAACGTTTTGGTGTTCAGGTTATCTCAATGGGATTCTTTGTAGAAGATAACGCGCCTATTATCTGGAGAGGGCCAATGCTAGGAAAGATGCTGAACAGTTTCTTTAACGAGGTAGAATGGGGAGAGTTAGATTATTTAGTCCTTGATTTACCACCGGGTACAGGCGATGTTGCGTTGGACGTGCATACAATGCTACCTTCATGTAAGGAAATTATCGTAACGACACCGCATCCAACTGCAGCCTTTGTTGCAGCAAGAGCGGGCGCGATGGCCATCAAGACTGAACATGAAGTCATTGGTGTCATTGAAAACATGTCGTTCTTCGAGAGTAAAACGACAGGTGAAAAAGAATATGTATTCGGTAAAGGCGGCGGTGCGAAGCTTGCAGATGAACTACGTACAGAAGTCTTAGGGCAGCTTCCTTTGCAACAGCCAGATTGGAACGAAGAAGATTTTGCACCTTCTATTTACGCAGCAGACCATAGATTAGGCAGAATTTATGAAGATATTGCTAAAAAAGTCATTGAAAAGTTGCAATAAAAATAAAGGCTGATTCCAATTGGAATCAGCCTTTTGTTATTCTTTGTCTTTTTTCTCAGTTTTATCACCTGATTCCGCCTTTGTTGCCTTTTCAGCTGCTTTTGTTACAGCTTGATCCAATCTTTCTTGGATCTTCGCTTGAACTAAAGGACTATCCATAGTTTCTATGATAACTTCTTTATAAATGGCCCGCATGTCTTTAGTCTTCAGTAACTTATTCATTTCTTTTTCCAAATCTGGGTCTTTTAAAATTTCAATAAGCATTCCGCGATACTGAGGGTCATTGGTTAATTCTTTCAATACCTTTTTGTGTTCGTCTTTTAAAGCTTTAGCATAGGCAGAGGTAAATTCAGGATCTTTAAAGGTCTTTTTCCAAAATTCCTTCCCTTTATCTGAAGTGACCGTATCTTCAATGGATTTCTTAATGATCTCTGAGTCCATAATAAGTTCAGTTTTTGTTTTCTCATCAGAAATGATATCCTGGATGGCCTTTTTACCATCGTCTGTTTTTAAAATATCGACGACCATTTTCTTTGTCTCTTCATACTCATTTTTATCTGCGCTTGCTCCATTCTGCGCACAACCGGAACAAACGAGTAAGAATGACGTGAAAAGCAAAGCAACTCCCACTCTCATACGCAGGGCCCCTTTCATCCTTCTTATTGTTAATATGGTTCCAATCGACGATATTATTCCCTTGTAGAATAAGTGGATTTTTCCAAATTTGGTTGGTACAATTAAGGAAATGAAATAGAAATGTATGGAGGAAAACAATGAACAGCCGTAATTTAGTTAAATTGTTTTTAACAACATTGCTTATCGGTGGTGTAACGGGCGGAGTTGTAGGGTTCTTAGCTCGTTGGTATGAGTTTAAGCCTTATTTTTCTTCTTTTGAAATCAGTGCCATTCTTTCAACGTTTTTATGGTTATTCGGTGTCGGATTAATTTTTAGTGTCATAAGCCAAGCTGGTTTTTTTGCCTATTTAACGATACATCGTTTCGGTCTAGGGATATTTAAAAGTGCTTCCTTATGGAATGCAGTACAACTCGTACTTATTCTTTTCGTTGTATTTGATCTAGTCTATTTACGATATCTTAATTTTGGTTCAGGTGAGGGGATTAGTTCCTACATTGTGTTAGCTTTGGTTGTATTAGCCGCAGCGTTGATTACGGCCTATTTTAAAATGAAACAAACAAATAAACAGTCATTTATTCCGGCGATGTTTTTTATGGTTGTGGCCACAGTATTAGAGTGGGTACCTGTACTAAGTTCTAATGATGAAGGCTGGCTCTACTTCATGCTGTTTCCATTACTAGTATGCAATGCTTATCAATTATTGGTTTTAAGCAAATTAATCGATCGTTCACAAAAAGAATTAGCCAGTAAAAAAACACGGATGCAAACTAAAGCAAAGGGAAAGAAATTAAAAGCAGGAGAATTAGGGAAGTAGGTAAAAGTGGCTAACCTTATTGGAAAGCGGAATACATAAGAAATTCTACATACAAAAAACTGCGTCCTAAAGGTTAAGCATGACCCTTAGTACGCAGTTTTTTATGTTTTTGTGTTCTAGTAAATGATGTTACCGGATTTCTTCACTGCTTGCTGATGAATTAGAGATCATCTCAGAAACGTTTACGAAGTTTAAATTTTTGGAGCGAAGTTCATCTATTAGTTCTGGCAATGCTTTATTAGTTTGTTTTGCTGAGTCTGAAGCGTGTAATAAGATGATATCACCCTTTTGAGCCTTGTTAACGTTATGAACAATTCGATCAACGCCTGGGTTAGTCCAATCCTTTGAATCGATACTCCAATGAACCACAGTATAGCCGAATTTTTCACTAATTTTCAGGAGGCGCTTATCAAAGTGTCCGGTGGGCGCACGTAAAAGCTCGATATTTTTAACATTTAGTTTTTTAAAAGCTTCCTGTGCTTTTGAAATATCACGGATGATTTCTTGGTCATCCAGATCGGAATAATCTTTGTAATCGTATCCGAGCATTCCGATTTCATAGCCTTCTTTTTCAATTTCATCCACTATGTCAGGGTGACGTTCTGCCCAAGATCCGGAAAGGAAGAAGGTGGCGGATTTAATCTTTTCTTTTTTCAATGTCTCTAAAATCGGGGCTGCTTTTTCATCGCCCCAGCCAATATTGAATGTGACGGCTACATTCTTTTCCCCTTTATAAACCGCTTTTGGTCCATCTTCGGTAGAAAAAACAGGTGAATGAAGAATGTTTTGTACAAAAAGGAACCAAGCGGTAAAGAGTGCCGTAAGTAAAATTAACGAATAATGTTTGATGTTCTTTGCCTGGAGCACCATGAAAAATTTCATTAATCCATCCCCTTGTCCAAAAGCTCTTGTTTTCATATTTATGCAGAGGCTGTTCCGTTATGCAAAAAAATCAATATAAAAATTCATAAAATTAAGATGAATGGGGAAAAATGACTGATGGAGGTGTGAGTTATGCTTGGCTTATTGATTAATGAAAAAGAAAAGAAGGAATTAGAGTACCTCTTAAAAAGAGAGATGGATGAAATATTATTTGATTTACAAGATGATAGAATCGATTGCATAGTTAAAAGAGCTATAAATGAAAAATATAATATCCTTTTCAGATTGTTTAAAAGGCTAAGTACAGAAAAGGAATGCCTTATTTATATGAAAGTAAAAACAAACTTTAATGAGAAGAATTAGTCCTGATTTTTAAAAGTGAATTAAATTTAAAAAATCTATTGACTATTAATTTATACGCTGGTATATTATAAAAGTTGCTGCAAGATAATAGCTTTTAAAAAAGAACAAAAAAAACTTTTTTAAAAAAAGTTATTGACGAAGCAGAGATAAGATGTTAAGATATTAAAAGTCGCTAAGAGATAAAGTGAAACAAATTGCTCTTTGAAAACTGAACAAAACAAAGCGCCAACGTTAATTTTTTTAAGTGAGCACACACTATCAAAAAAAGCAAAATGAGCAAGTCAAACATTTCTTCGGAGAGTTTGATCCTGGCTCAGGACGAACGCTGGCGGCGTGCCTAATACATGCAAGTCGAGCGAATCGATGGGAGCTTGCTCCCTGAGATTAGCGGCGGACGGGTGAGTAACACGTGGGCAACCTGCCTATAAGACTGGGATAACTTCGGGAAACCGGAGCTAATACCGGATACGTTCTTTTCTCGCATGAGAGAAGATGGAAAGACGGTTTCGGCTGTCACTTATAGATGGGCCCGCGGCGCATTAGCTAGTTGGTGAGGTAATGGCTCACCAAGGCGACGATGCGTAGCCGACCTGAGAGGGTGATCGGCCACACTGGGACTGAGACACGGCCCAGACTCCTACGGGAGGCAGCAGTAGGGAATCTTCCGCAATGGACGAAAGTCTGACGGAGCAACGCCGCGTGAACGAAGAAGGCCTTCGGGTCGTAAAGTTCTGTTGTTAGGGAAGAACAAGTACCAGAGTAACTGCTGGTACCTTGACGGTACCTAACCAGAAAGCCACGGCTAACTACGTGCCAGCAGCCGCGGTAATACGTAGGTGGCAAGCGTTGTCCGGAATTATTGGGCGTAAAGCGCGCGCAGGTGGTTCCTTAAGTCTGATGTGAAAGCCCACGGCTCAACCGTGGAGGGTCATTGGAAACTGGGGAACTTGAGTGCAGAAGAGGAAAGTGGAATTCCAAGTGTAGCGGTGAAATGCGTAGAGATTTGGAGGAACACCAGTGGCGAAGGCGACTTTCTGGTCTGTAACTGACACTGAGGCGCGAAAGCGTGGGGAGCAAACAGGATTAGATACCCTGGTAGTCCACGCCGTAAACGATGAGTGCTAAGTGTTAGAGGGTTTCCGCCCTTTAGTGCTGCAGCTAACGCATTAAGCACTCCGCCTGGGGAGTACGGCCGCAAGGCTGAAACTCAAAGGAATTGACGGGGGCCCGCACAAGCGGTGGAGCATGTGGTTTAATTCGAAGCAACGCGAAGAACCTTACCAGGTCTTGACATCCTCTGATAACCCTAGAGATAGGGCGTTCCCCTTCGGGGGACAGAGTGACAGGTGGTGCATGGTTGTCGTCAGCTCGTGTCGTGAGATGTTGGGTTAAGTCCCGCAACGAGCGCAACCCTTGATCTTAGTTGCCAGCATTCAGTTGGGCACTCTAAGGTGACTGCCGGTGACAAACCGGAGGAAGGTGGGGATGACGTCAAATCATCATGCCCCTTATGACCTGGGCTACACACGTGCTACAATGGATGGTACAAAGGGCTGCAAACCTGCGAAGGTAAGCGAATCCCATAAAGCCATTCTCAGTTCGGATTGTAGGCTGCAACTCGCCTACATGAAGCCGGAATCGCTAGTAATCGCGGATCAGCATGCCGCGGTGAATACGTTCCCGGGCCTTGTACACACCGCCCGTCACACCACGAGAGTTTGTAACACCCGAAGTCGGTGAGGTAACCTTTATGGAGCCAGCCGCCTAAGGTGGGACAGATGATTGGGGTGAAGTCGTAACAAGGTAGCCGTATCGGAAGGTGCGGCTGGATCACCTCCTTTCTAAGGATAAATACGAGAGCGCTTTTGTTTTGTTCAGTTTTGAATGAGTAATTCATTCAGATACGAAAGATCTCATCACGTTGTGATGGAATTTTTTCTTCTTTGTTCCTTGAAAACTAGATAATAGATAGAAGGCAATTAATTTTTTCAAAGCATCAGTAAGATCTTTTTTAACGGTTAAGTTAGAAAGGGCGCACGGTGGATGCCTTGGCACTAGGAGCCGATGAAGGACGGGACTAACACCGATATGCTTCGGGGAGCTGTAAGTAAGCTTTGATCCGGAGATTTCCGAATGGGGAAACCCACTGTTCGTAATGGAACAGTATCTTTACCTGAATACATAGGGTACTGAAGGCAGACCCGGGGAACTGAAACATCTAAGTACCCGGAGGAAGAGAAAGCAAATGCGATTTCCTGAGTAGCGGCGAGCGAAACGGAATTAGCCCAAACCAAGAGGCTTGCCTCTTGGGGTTGTAGGACACTCAACATGGAGTTACAAAGGAACGGGGTAAATGAAGTGATCTGGAAAGGTCCGTCAAAGAAGGTAAAAACCCTGTAGTTGAAACTTCGTTCCCTCCTGAGTGGATCCTGAGTACGGCGGGACACGAGAAATCCCGTCGGAAGCAGGGAGGACCATCTCCCAAGGCTAAATACTACCTAGTGACCGATAGTGAACCAGTACCGTGAGGGAAAGGTGAAAAGCACCCCGGAAGGGGAGTGAAATAGATCCTGAAACCGTGTGCCTACAAGTAGTCAAAGCCCGTTAATGGGTAATGGCGTGCCTTTTGTAGAATGAACCGGCGAGTTACGATTTCATGCGAGGTTAAGTTGATAAGACGGAGCCGCAGCGAAAGCGAGTCTGAATAGGGCGAATGAGTATGAGGTCGTAGACCCGAAACCAGGTGATCTACCCATGTCCAGGGTGAAGTTCAGGTAACACTGAATGGAGGCCCGAACCCACGCACGTTGAAAAGTGCGGGGATGAGGTGTGGGTAGCGGAGAAATTCCAATCGAACCTGGAGATAGCTGGTTCTCTCCGAAATAGCTTTAGGGCTAGCCTCAAGATGAGAGTATTGGAGGTAGAGCACTGATTGGACTAGGGGCCCCCAACGGGTTACCGAATTCAGTCAAACTCCGAATGCCAAATACTTATTCTTGGGAGTCAGACTGCGAGTGATAAGATCCGTAGTCGAAAGGGAAACAGCCCAGACCACCAGCTAAGGTCCCAAAGTATACGTTAAGTGGAAAAGGATGTGGAGTTGCTTAGACAACCAGGATGTTGGCTCAGAAGCAGCCATCATTTAAAGAGTGCGTAATAGCTCACTGGTCGAGTGACTCCGCGCCGAAAATGTACCGGGGCTAAACGTATCACCGAAGCTGTGGATTGACACCGTATGGTGTCGATGGTAGGAGAGCGTTCTAAGGGCGTTGAAGTCAGACCGGAAGGACTGGTGGAGCGCTTAGAAGTGAGAATGCCGGTATGAGTAGCGAAAGAAGGGTGAGAATCCCTTCCACCGAATGCCTAAGGTTTCCTGAGGAAGGCTCGTCCGCTCAGGGTTAGTCGGGACCTAAGCCGAGGCCGAAAGGCGTAGGCGATGGACAACAGGTTGATATTCCTGTACCACCTATACATCGTTTGAACGATGGGGGGACGCAGAAGGATAGGGTAAGCGCGCTGTTGGATATGCGCGTCCAAGCAGTTAGGCCGGAAACGAGGCAAATCCCGTTTCCATTAAGGCGGAGCTGTGATGGCGAGGGAAATATAGTACCGAAGTTCCTGATTCCACGCTGCCAAGAAAAGCCTCTAGTGAGATGTAAGGTGCCCGTACCGCAAACCGACACAGGTAGGCGAGGAGAGAATCCTAAGGTGTGCGAGAGAACTCTCGTTAAGGAACTCGGCAAAATGACCCCGTAACTTCGGGAGAAGGGGTGCTTTTTAGGGTGAATAGCCCGGAAAAGCCGCAGTGAATAGGCCCAGGCGACTGTTTAGCAAAAACACAGGTCTCTGCGAAGCCGCAAGGCGAAGTATAGGGGCTGACACCTGCCCGGTGCTGGAAGGTTAAGGGGAGAGGTTAGCGCAAGCGAAGCTTTGAACCGAAGCCCCAGTAAACGGCGGCCGTAACTATAACGGTCCTAAGGTAGCGAAATTCCTTGTCGGGTAAGTTCCGACCCGCACGAAAGGTGTAACGATCTGGGCACTGTCTCAACGAGAGACTCGGTGAAATTATAGTACCTGTGAAGATGCAGGTTACCCGCGACAGGACGGAAAGACCCCGTGGAGCTTTACTGCAGCTTGATATTGAATTTTGGTACAGCTTGTACAGGATAGGTAGGAGCCTGAGAAGCCGGAGCGCTAGCTTCGGTGGAGGCGTTGGTGGGATACTACCCTGGCTGTATTGAAATTCTAACCCGCGCCCCTTATCGGGGTGGGAGACAGTGTCAGGTGGGCAGTTTGACTGGGGCGGTCGCCTCCTAAAGAGTAACGGAGGCGCCCAAAGGTTCCCTCAGAATGGTTGGAAATCATTCGTAGAGTGTAAAGGCACAAGGGAGCTTGACTGCGAGACCTACAAGTCGAGCAGGGACGAAAGTCGGGCTTAGTGATCCGGTGGTTCCGCATGGAAGGGCCATCGCTCAACGGATAAAAGCTACCCCGGGGATAACAGGCTTATCTCCCCCAAGAGTCCACATCGACGGGGAGGTTTGGCACCTCGATGTCGGCTCATCGCATCCTGGGGCTGTAGTCGGTCCCAAGGGTTGGGCTGTTCGCCCATTAAAGCGGTACGCGAGCTGGGTTCAGAACGTCGTGAGACAGTTCGGTCCCTATCCGTCGCGGGCGCAGGAAATTTGAGAGGAGCTGTCCTTAGTACGAGAGGACCGGGATGGACGCACCGCTGGTGTACCAGTTGTCTTGCCAAAGGCATAGCTGGGTAGCTACGTGCGGACGGGATAAGTGCTGAAAGCATCTAAGCATGAAGCCCCCCTCGAGATGAGATTTCCCATAGCGCAAGCTAGTAAGATCCCTGAAAGATGATCAGGTTGATAGGTCAGAGGTGGAAGCGTGGCGACATGTGGAGCTGACTGATACTAATAGATCGAGGACTTAACCACGCTTTAAAAAATGAAATACCTTCTTATTATCTAGTTTTGAAGGAATGAAAATTTCTTCAAAAAAATGAATATAGTCTGGCAATGATGGCGAAGAGGTCACACCCGTTCCCATTCCGAACACGGAAGTTAAGTTCTTCAGCGCCGATGGTAGTTGGGGGTTTCCCCCTGTGAGAGTAGGACGTTGCCAGGCTATTCATTTAAAATCTTTAAATGAGTATTAGGAAACATTATATTATTCCGCAGTAGCTCAGTGGTAGAGCATTCGGCTGTTAACCGAACGGTCGTAGGTTCGAGTCCTACCTGCGGAGCCATATGCTTCCATAGCTCAGTAGGTAGAGCACTTCCATGGTAAGGAAGAGGTCAGCGGTTCGAATCCGCTTGGGAGCTTCCCAATCTATCTATTATCATAAAATATCGGCCCGTTGGTCAAGCGGTTAAGACACCGCCCTTTCACGGCGGTAACACGGGTTCGAATCCCGTACGGGTCACCATTATATACTTATTAGTCCGGAGGATTAGCTCAGCTGGGAGAGCATCTGCCTTACAAGCAGAGGGTCGGCGGTTCGATCCCGTCATCCTCCACCATTTTATTTTAAAAATATTTGCCGGTGTAGCTCAACTGGTAGAGCAACTGACTTGTAATCAGTAGGTTGGGGGTTCAAGTCCTCTTGCCGGCACCATTTACAACCATATATTGCGGAGGGGTAGCGAAGTGGCTAAACGCGGCGGACTGTAAATCCGCTCCTTCGGGTTCGGCAGTTCGAATCTGCCCCCCTCCACCATTTTAATAAAAACCTGTGGATCAGTTATATATTCTCTGTAAAAGGGAAATATATGATTACCACCTTTTTATTTTGTTGAATATTAATTATACATATTATATATTGGGCTATAGCCAAGCGGTAAGGCAACGGATTTTGATTCCGTCATGCGAAGGTTCGATCCCTTCTAGCCCAGCCATTTGCGGAAGTAGTTCAGTGGTAGAATACAACCTTGCCAAGGTTGGGGTCGCGGGTTCGAATCCCGTCTTCCGCTTACTATATATTTATTCCTTTAGGGGCCTTAGCTCAGCTGGGAGAGCGCCTGCCTTGCACGCAGGAGGTCAGCGGTTCGATCCCGCTAGGCTCCACCATCTAACTACATACACTAAAACTTACGTCTTAAGCCGATTACGGCTTAAGACTTTTTTTATTTTAAATATCTAACTTTTATTACTTTTACCTTCTAATAAGAGAACGGTTCAATTAGGGATTTTAAGACAAAGAGTAAATACGGTAAAAAAGCTAATTAGCTGCATCTTTATACATATAAATGTTCAGTTGAACCACTAGGCATATAAGATATAAAATGGTAGAAAGGGGGAATTATATGTCTATTCAGAAAATTTCCATTATCGGTCTACCTATGGATCTTGGTCAGGCGAGACGAGGGGTGGATATGGGACCGAGTGCAATCCGCTGTGCAGGGATTGTCGAACGGCTTGAACGATTAAAAATAGAAGTTGAGGATTTAGGAGATATAGTAGTAGGACGCCCTGAAAATGCACAGAAATCTGGTACAAATTTAAAAAACTTATCGCTAGTTGCTAAGGGAAACATTCAATTAGCAACAAGAGTAGATAAAATTATACAAGGCGGATCATTCCCGCTCGTTCTTGGGGGAGACCATTCGATAGCCATCGGAACACTCGCAGGGGTTTCGAAGCACTATGAAAATGTAGGTGTAATTTGGTATGATGCACATGGAGATTTAAATACGGAGGAAACTTCACCATCAGGGAATATACATGGTATGCCTCTAGCTGTCAGTATGGGGCTTGGCCATCCCGATCTAGTCAATATTCATGGTTCAACTTCTAAAGTAAAACCAGAAAATATCGTAATTATCGGGGCACGTTCATTAGATGAAGGTGAAAAAGAATTAATACGTGAAAAAGGGATTAAAGTGTTTACAATGCATGAAATTGACCGAATGGGAATGGCTAGAGTCATGGAAGAGTGTATAGATTATTTAAGAGAAAGAACAGATGGTGTTCACCTTTCTTTGGACCTGGATGGAGTAGATCCCGCGGATGCGCCTGGGGTAGGAACACCGGTAATTGGTGGTATTAGTTATCGTGAGAGTCATTTGGCTATGGAAATGCTGGCGGAGTCTGAGTTAATTACATCAGCTGAATTTGTTGAGGTAAACCCTATTTTAGATGAACGTAATAAAACCGCAATCGTTGCCGTGGCCTTAATGGGCTCGCTATTTGGAGAAAAGCTAGTATAACTGATAAAATAAAAGAAACAGTAACCAGCTTGTGTTAGGTTACTGTTTTTTATATGCTAGAAGACGTAAGTTGATTTTTCAGGATGGTTTTATAATATCTATATTTATATGGTTGTAATCTCAGCTCCATATTCACTTTAGAGCACATCGGTCGATTTGGCTTCCATTTTTAGTTAAATGGAAGTATTGATTGATCAAAACATCTAGTTTACTGCTTACTTCAATAACTTCATTATCAACCATCGAGGAGCGGGAAGCTAAAATTATCATTTTCTGTCTGTATAGTTCAATATGATCTAAAATTTGTTCAGCAGTCATACAGCGATTCACTCCCTTAGGTTTTACAATTTTTAATTATATAGCCTTGTTTTTTTTTTCTTAAACATAAATTGTAAAACTTTGTTAAAATTAAAGTAATAAATTTTGAAACCTTTTAGCTTACGATTCGTAATAATCGTATAGCCGCATGAGCGGGGGTAAAAACCGGAAAATGGATGCACTCATTAAAGAGAGAATTAATCAAGTATTAAAGGGAGACCATAATGCATTTGGGGAAATTGTCGAACTATACAAGGACAAAGTTTTCCAGATATGTTTTAGGATGCTCGGAAACAGGCAAGAAGCAGAAGATTTGGCACAAGAGGCCTTTGTTAGAGCCTTTGTGAATATTCGTAGTTTCAATATACAAATGAAATTTTCTACGTGGTTATACCGTATTGCGACGAATCTTTGCATTGACCGTCTTCGTAAGAAAAAGCCGGATTACTATTTGGATGCAGAAGTTAGTGGAACTGAGGGATTGAATATGTATTCCCAAATTGCATCAGATATGGCAAAGCCCGAGGATGAAGTTGAATCTTTAGAACTTCAGGAAACCATTCAAGTAGAAATTATGAAGTTGCCGGAGAAATATCGGTCGGTAATCGTATTGAAGTACATTGAAGAATTATCGTTAAAGGAAATCAGTGAAATACTTGATTTGCCAGTCGGCACGGTTAAGACGAGAATACATCGTGGTCGGGAAGCCTTGCGTAAACAACTACGCCATTTATAAAAAGAAGGTGAGAAAAATGAACTACCATGAGGAAATCATTGATTATATGCATGATTATTTAGATGAGGACATCAAACCAGAGCATAAAGAAGCTTTACGTGATCACTTGCATACTTGTGCTGAATGCCGGGATTATTTTCATGAAATGAAAAAGGCAGTCGCTCTTGTACAAAGTACCTCCCATATTAAGGCTCCAGATGACTTTACAGCAAGGGTAATGGCTCAATTGCCAAAGGAAACGAAAACAACGGGTGCCAAACGTTGGTTAAAAAGCCATCCTTTTATGACGGCAGCAGCCGTGTTCATTGTATTGATGACAGGTTCTCTTTTTTCCACATATAATCAGGACGAACATTTTTCAGTTTCCAAGCAATCTAATTTATTAGTCGAAGGAGAAACGGTGATTGTGCCTGCAGGTGAGACCGTTGAGGGGAATGTGGTAGTTCAAAACGGTAACATTCGAATTGAAGGTGAAGTGAAGGGAGATGTGACGGTCATTAATGGACATAATTATATGTCTAAGGCGGGGAATGTGACCGGAAGCATCCATGTTATTGACCAAGCTTTTGAGTGGATGTGGTACAAAATTAAGGATACCGCAACGTCTGTGCTTCCTATTAAAGAGGAAAAAGGGAATAAGGAGTAAGATGAGCTGAGCGAATGCATCGTTTTCAATATACGGTGCCATCGCTCAGCTTTACTTTGTAAAAGGAGGGGATTTTTTACTTCATTAGACCTTAACATGTAACTTTATCACACTAGTTTTAGAAGTATTATTTAAAAAATGGTATACTATTAAGGTTATTACATAACGATTGTTATTGTTATTTGGAGTAATACTGACTGGAGGAAACAACATGTCTTTATCCAATTTGAATGTTTGGGACTATGTAGTAAATTTCATTGATATTCTCCTTGTTTGGTTTGTGATATATAAATTGTTAACTATTATTCGAGGCACGAAGGCTATACAGCTGCTCAAAGGAATTTTTGTAATAGTCATTGTAAAAAGCTTAAGCAACCTGTTTGGTTTCAATACACTTGGATGGTTAATGGCACAAGTCATGAATTGGGGAGTACTGGCGATTCTTGTCATTTTTCAACCTGAACTGAGGAGAGCGCTTGAACAATTAGGACGTGGGAAGCTCTTTACAAGAGGTAGCGTTCCAGAAGAGAACCAGCAAGAGCGTTTAGTAGAAGAAATATTAAAGGCGTCCACTTATATGGCGAAAAGGCGAATTGGAGCCTTGATTACGATTGAAAAAGGAACGGCACTGGGCGATTATGTTGAAACAGGGATTCCTCTAAAGTCCTATATTTCTTCAGAGTTGCTTATTAATATCTTTATACCTAATACGCCGCTCCATGATGGTGCAGTGATTTTACAAAATAACCAGGTGGCAGCTGCAGCTTGCTATCTGCCTTTATCAGAAAGTCCGTTCATTTCAAAAGAACTTGGTACTCGGCATAGGGCAGCTATTGGTATGAGTGAAGTGACGGATAGTATTACAATCGTTGTATCTGAAGAAACGGGAGGAATCTCTGTTACTAAAAATGGAGAACTGTTCCGAGATTTGAATCAAGAGTCATTTAGGGCAATGCTTACTAGTGAACTGGTAGTGGAAAATATCAAAACAACTTCCTCGAGTATCTGGAATTGGAGGGGGAAGAAAAATGGATAAATATACCAATAGTACATGGTTTATGAGAATTGTTGCTTTTGCTTTGGCAGCTCTGTTATTCATCTCCGTTAATTTTGAGATGGAGTCAGATAAAAAATCTCTTGGTTTATCTACTGCCCCTGAGATTAGTACGGAAACCATTGAAAATGTACCGGTTGAAGTGTACTATGACCGTGAAAATTTGGTGGTGAGCGGAGTACCAGAAACGGTGGATGTTACTTTAAAGGGAGCTAAAAGCCTACTGATAAGTGCAAAAAACCAAAGAGACTTTAAAGTATATGTAGACCTTTCTGATCCTGAAATCTCGATGGGAGACAGAACTGTTACCTTCAAAATAAGCGATTTAAACGAAAAGTTAGTGGCGACAATCGAGCCTGAATATGCAGAAGTCAATGTTCAGGAACGAGTGACGAAGGAATTCTCCGTCGAAGCAGAATATAATAATTCTTTACTTGAAGAGGGTTATACCGCTGGACAGCCAACAGTCGACCCTAAAACTGTTAAAATAACTGGGGCTAAAGATGTAATTGAACAAATTTCCTATGTTAAGGCAAATCTTGAAATAAGTAAGGGTCTTAACGAAACGATGAACGGCAAGGCGACAGTAAAAGCTCTTGACCGGGACTTAAACAAGTTGGATGTTACGATTGAACCTGCTTCAGTTGCAGTGTCACTAAAAGTTAGTATCCCGTCGAAAACGGTAACCATTGCACCTAAGCAAACTGGAAAAGTAAAGGACGGCATCCGTATTAAGAGTATAAGTGTCGATCCAAAAGAGGTAATCCTTTATGGGTCAGAAGCCAGCCTTGAACAAATAAGCGAAATAAATCTCCCTGTTAATATTTCCAAAATTGATGGAGATGCCGAATTGGAATTGGATCTTACTAAACCAGAAAGTGTACAAAAAATGTCCTTGGGTAAGGCAAAGGTCAAAATTAATACAGAAAAAATTGATGTAGAAGATGAGAATGTAGAGGATGTAGAGGCAGTCGAAGAAGTCGAAAAAGTCGAAGAAGAGGTAGTTGAAGAGGATGAACCACCTGCCATCGAGACTAAAACTTTCACCAATTTAAAAATAGAACCTGTAGGTATACAGGAAGACCAAGAAGCCGAATTGGAATCCGATGTAGCAAGCATTACTTTGCGTGGGAAAGCGGATGATTTGAAAGAAATAACTAAAAACGACATTACTCTTACAGTAGATGTGAGTAATTTAGATGAAGGTATACATGATGTAGAACTGGTAGTAAAAGCGCCTGCAGGAGTGAATTGGGAACTAGATTCAAAAACGGCTAAGGTCTCTATTACTCAAAAAGACGAAGAAGAAACATAACCTTCCTTTAACATCATTTAATTTAGTAACGATTCGAAGAAGGAGCGATAAAAAGATGGGTAAATATTTTGGAACAGACGGAGTTAGGGGTATAGCGAATAGCGAATTAACACCTGAGTTGGCATTTAAACTAGGCCGCTTTGGCGGCTACGTTCTTACTAAAAATACAGAAAAACCTAAAGTGCTGATAGGACGCGATACACGTATTTCAGGTGAAATGCTGGAAGGTGCACTAGTTGCTGGTCTATTATCTATTGGGGCTGAAGTTATGCGTCTTGGTGTAATTTCAACACCAGGAGTTGCTTATTTAACAAAGGCGTTAAGTGCTGAAGCAGGCGTTATGATTTCTGCTTCACATAATCCGGTTGCAGATAACGGTATTAAATTCTTCGGTCCGGATGGTTTTAAGCTATCGGATGATCAAGAAGCGGAAATTGAAACATTGTTAGATTTAGAAAAAGATGAACTTCCACGTCCGGTAGGCGGAGATTTAGGCCATCTAAACGACTATTTCGAAGGTGGACAAAAGTATCTCCAGTACTTAAAGCAATCAGTCGATGAAGATTTTACAGGCATTCATGTTGCGCTTGATTGTGCACATGGCGCGACTTCATCCTTGGCTATGCATTTGTTTGCGGATCTAGATGCAGATATCTCTACAATGGGGGCATCGCCCAATGGCTTGAACATCAATGATAAGGTAGGTTCCACGCACCCTGAAGCACTTGCTGAATTCTTAAAAGAAAAAGGGGCCGATGTTGGACTTGCCTTCGATGGTGACGGCGACCGCATCATTGCCATAGATGAAAAAGGAAATATAGTTGACGGCGATCAAATTATGTATATATGTGCGAAATACTTGAAAGAAAACAATCGTTTGAAACAGGGGACTGTGGTTTCTACAATCATGAGTAACCTAGGTTTTTATAAAGGTCTTGAGGAGCACGGAATACAAAGTGCCCAAACAGCAGTGGGCGATCGCTATGTTGTAGAAGAGATGCGAAAAGGCGGCTACAACCTTGGCGGTGAGCAATCCGGGCATATTATCTTCCTGGACTATAATACGACAGGGGATGGCTTATTGACAGGCTTACAGCTTGTAAACATTATGAGTGAAACACAAAAACCCTTATCAGAGCTTGCAAATGAGATGAAAAAATATCCACAGACGCTTATCAATGTTAAAGTGACTGACAAGCATGCTGTAACTGATAATGAAAAGGTGCAGGAAGTCATTAAAGATGTTGAGGCAGAAATGGAAGGAAACGGGCGTATATTGGTTAGACCATCTGGAACTGAACCTCTTGTCCGTGTTATGGCTGAAGCACCAACTGTAGAAGAATGCAATCGTTATGTTGATCGCATCGTCTCTGTGGTGAGAGCGGAAATGGGAATAAACGAATAACTAATCATATGCATAAAAGGAACAGAATATCCTTTTATGCATATTTTTATAAAGAAGTGTTTTTTTCATTGGTTAAGGTAACAAAGAATTGACCTATGTCCCTTTTGTAAGGTATGATTATCCTGATTTAAAACATATTTTGTTTAAAGGAGGGTAGGCAGGGAGAAAAGGAAATACAAAAGCGCCTGAACTAAGCTTGGTCGAGAATGGCTTAGTTGACGAGGAGGAGGTTTATCGAATGATCGGCGGATACCTCCCGGCTGAAGTGCACAGCCGCAGTAATTTCAATCTTAAAACAGTAGGGCAACTTACTGCACAAAGGATTGGAAATGCACAAAGGGAAAAAAGGCTATAAGCATTTCCTTTATAAAAATAAATATCAGAGATGAGGGGGCAGGGATGCCCCCGTGCATTCCTGTTCCCTCGAATCGGTTGGAGGAACAGAAATTATGTGTGGAATTGTTGGATATATTGGACTTAATGATGCGAAAGAAATTCTATTAAAAGGTCTTGAAAAGCTTGAATACCGCGGTTACGATTCTTCAGGGATTGCTGTCAAAAATGATTCAGGTGTGACAATCTTTAAGGAAAAGGGACGAATTGCAGACCTCCGTGGAGCTGTGGATGAAAAAACTATTGCACATACTGGAATAGGTCATACGCGCTGGGCCACTCATGGTGTGCCAAGTCGTGATAATGCTCATCCTCACCAAAGTAATTCAGGTCGCTTGACTTTAGTTCATAATGGGGTCATTGAAAACTATGCGATTCTAAAACGGGAATATTTGAAGGATGTTGCTTTTAAAAGTGAGACAGATACGGAAGTCATCGTTCAACTTATAGAGAAGTTTGTAAACGATGGTATGGAAGTAGAAGAGGCGTTCCGTCAAACACTCACTCTTTTAGAAGGCTCATATGCCATTGCCCTTTTAGATGCTGAAAATGATGAAACCATTTTTGTCGCAAAAAATAAAAGCCCGCTGCTAATTGGTGTAGGGAAAGACTTTAACGTTGTCGCTTCTGATGCAATGGCTATGTTGCAAGTCACAGATCAATTCCTTGAACTGATGGATAAAGAAATGGTTATAGTGACAAATGAAGAGGTAACGATTAAGAATCTTTCTAACGAAGAAGTTTTTCGTGAGCCATTCACTGCTGAACTGGATGCGAGTGATATTGAAAAAGGTACGTATCCTCATTATATGCTTAAAGAAGTCGACGAGCAGCCTGCTGTCATACGTAAAATTATTCAAGCTTATCAAAATGAAGAAGGCAAACTGGCAATCGATTATAGTATTGCAGAAGCAGTAACTGAGGCTGACCGTATCTATATCGTCGCTTGTGGAACTAGCTATCATGCAGGCTTGATTGGTAAGCAATTCATCGAAAAAATGACTGAAATTCCGGTTGAAGTCCATGTAGCATCGGAATTCACATACAACATGCCGATATTATCGAAAAAACCGCTTTTCATCTTCATATCCCAAAGTGGAGAAACTGCGGATAGCCGTGCGGTATTAGTGGCAATTAAAGAGCTTGGTCATAAAGCATTAACCATTACAAACGTACCGGGCTCTACATTGTCACGTGAAGCGGATTATACGCTCTTGCTGCATGCTGGCCCTGAAATTGCAGTTGCCTCTACAAAAGCTTACACAGCTCAAGTAGCTGTATTGGCTATATTAGCAAATGTTTCTGGACAATTCCGTAACCTAGAGTTTGATTTCGACCTTGTTAAGGAGCTTGGAATTGTTGCGACAGCAATGGAAGCTCTATGCGATTCGAAAGAAGAGATGGAAGCTATTGCCCATGAATATTTGTCTGTTACAAGAAACTGCTTCTTCATCGGCCGGTCCCTTGACTACTATGTTGGTCTTGAAGGGGCGCTTAAGCTGAAAGAAATCTCTTACATCCAGGCAGAAGGCTTTGCTGGTGGTGAGCTTAAACATGGAACAATTGCCTTGATTGAAGAAGGTACACCTGTTATAGCTCTTGCTACGCAAGCAGGCGTCAACCTAAGCATCCGTGGTAATGTCAAAGAAGTCGTTGCCCGTGGTGCTAACCCATGCATTATTTCTATGAATGGGTTGGAAGAAGAAGATGATCGCTTTGTCATCCCGGAAGTGAACGAACTATTAACACCCCTTATCTCTGTTATCCCGATGCAACTCATTGCGTACTACGCTGCCTTGCACCGCGAATGTGACGTGGATAAACCACGTAATCTTGCGAAAAGTGTAACGGTTGAGTAAGCTGGAATGAATATAACGTGCCTTATGTAGTTTTGAAATAAAGTTTAACCGTTTTTTCAAAAGTTGCACCGTTTCACCCCTTTGGATATGATTATCTAAAGGGGTGTTTTTTTATGCCTAAAAGAGCGAGAACATCTAAAGTTGATAAGTGGATTAAAGAAGGCCGAGGAATAGGAATTGGTGTGCAGTGACAATAAATTTGTTTGAAAAATAATAAAGTCATTTAATACCATCTATCAAATCTATCGGAAGGTAATTGCTGCATCTTTAAGAGCAAAATTAAACAGCTTTATTATATAAACACACAATGAGGTTAGATTGCAAAGCGATTGTGCATTGTCGAAATTGAAGAAGAAGTAAAAAAACTATGGATGAACAAAAGGCGACTTTTGAGGTGTCTAGGTATCCTGTCAAAGATACGGATGAGGTTGCGAATGGTGCAATTGATGTCATGGCGTATTGGCATGAAAAATTACATCGTTCAAAAATAATTTTTTATTTTAGGAGAGAATGACATGGAAGTTTTTATAGAATATTTAGCGAGTATTGATAACCCGCAACATCGGGACCGAACGGAAGAAGTTTTGGTTTGGGTAACTAAGAAATTCCCAAATTTAATGCCAAAAATTGCGTGGAATCAGCCTATGTTTACCGATCATGGCACATTTATTATTGGCTTTAGCGTAGCCAAACATCATTTGGCTGTTGCCCCTGAAAGGGCAGGGATTATTCATTTTTCTGATGAAATTGTGCAGGCTGGCCATGATCACACCAAGCAGTTGGTACGTATCCAGTGGGATAGTCCGGTTGATTTCTCATTACTTGAGAAAATGATCGAGTTTAATATTTTGGATAAGACGGACTGTTCAACTTTTTGGCGGAAATAAAAAAATCGGATTATTCTGGGTTCAGTTCAATTAATTTTAATCAAACTTTATTAAAAACCAACACCTTAGAATTTATTCTAAGGCACGTTTTTTTATGCTTGTTTTTAGGAATCGGTGAGAGTACATGAATTATTAGGTAATCTCTATTCCTTCATAGTTTTATAGATTCACTTGTTATGCGAAATCCAAATATCAACCATCCTAAGGGTGTTTTGTGCAATGGCGGGACTTATAGAGAAAGGTACTCTAAAGGTTTTTGGAAAATTCCTTTTTTGAGCCATTGCGACAATAAAGGAATATAAATATTGTTTATAGGTAAAAGAAATTATTATCACTTTTAAAAATAGGAAAAAGGAATGCCTGGATAGAATCCGGGCTTTTTGTTATGTCAAAAAAATATCATTGGATACCATTTACCTGTTCTGTTCAGAGGGACGTGTAATGAAGATCGACATACTTCTGTATTTTTTTGGATAAAATTAGGTAAAAAGAATTATGTATTGTTATTTATATTGTGACTATTGTTTAATTAAATAATAATAAATACCTATATAAGCTAAATACTTACCACTTTTAACCGATTAAATATGGGGATACATAAAACAGTATAAGTTAGGTGGAAAACATGATTATTTTGAATGAGCCCATTGTGTCACCAATTCTTCTAAAGGTATTAGAGAAACAGCAGATTCCAGTGTTGGAGCATGGGCGATGGAGAAACACACTATCATCAGAAAAGCTAAACATTCAAAAAGATACGGAGTTTTTTAAGTCTATGGAAATGGGCAAAAGGATTCTTACAAACTCTGAGAATGGCATTACATTATTAGGTCATTTTCAACCCAATAGCAATGAATACATATGGTCTAAGTTATTAAAAGATAAGAGTAAGGTTCGTAATCTAACGAAATCATTATATCCTGATTTCTATTTCCAAGAAATTGATCTATCCATAATAAGTGATATGGATAAAAAACAAATTCCGTTTCCTGTGGTTATCAAACCTAATATTGGCTACTCAAGTGTAGGGGTACACAAAGTTAAGAATGAACAGGATTGGGATATAGCCGTAAGCCATTTGAAGGAAGATTTACTGCATTCCGATGGATTGTATGATTCAACAGTAGTAGGTTCTCAGACTGTTTTAATAGAAGAGTGGATTCAGGGAGAGGAATATGCCATTGATGGTTATTTTAATCAGGATGGTGAACCAATTATATTGAACGCGTTTAAACGTTTATTTAAGGATGATTATGATACATCCGATCGAATCTATTACACGTCGAAGATAGCAGTAAATGAAATCTATGATGATGCCCTACAGTTTATGAAGAAAGTCCAAACTGTTCTACCCCTAAGGAATTACCCTGTACACTTTGAAATTCGCAAAAAGGGAGACAGGGTTATTCCCATAGAAATTAATCCCTTGCGTTTTGCGGGAGCGGGCACAACAGATCTAGGGTATCATGCCTATGGGATGAATATGTATGAACACTATTTCTTAGGAACGAAACCTGATTGGAATCGAATATTGGAAGAGATGGACGATAATATTTATAGCTTTTTCTTTGCAGAGGTTCCATTGGAAATAAATTTAGAAGATGTTGAACGGATTAATCATATAGGACTTCAAAATGAGTTTGAACATATTTTGGAATATAGACAGCTTCCTTTTCAAAATGATCGAAGTATGGCAATCATCTTTTATAGAAGTGAAGATTTGAACAAGAATCTTCAATTGCTTCATTTAGATTTATTTCCTTTTCTAACTATAAAAGAGCTGGCTTTAATCTAAGGAGGATGTAAGGTTGAAAATTGCAAAGCTAAATCCAAAACGATCTTTACTAGCTAAATTATTCGTATTCTACATAATTCCGTTCGTACTATTTGCAGGTGCTATGGATTTTTGTTTTTCATATATTACTAATAATATGATTAATGAAAATGTCCTTCCACAATTTGATGAGCGGCTATCTGAAAATGCCCGCAGTTTGGCTGCAAGCATTGATCCGGATTTGATAGAAAATGCTTCAGATCAGGGAGAAGCTATCTTGGGAAAATTAGATGCCTTCGTTGAAAAGAGAAAAGGCATTGAATATGTTTATGTCCTGAAGCGGGAGAATGATTCAGATGTCATTGTGGCCTTGAATGGCAGCAAGGATTTCATGGTGGAATCCCCGTTTACACCAGAACAGGCAAAATCGATAAATGGAAAAGAAGAAGTGTTAAGTGAAATCTATAACGATAAATGGGGCACACACAAGTCTTACTTTACACCTATCGAAGGAACGGATGCTATTGTAGGTATTGATATGGATGCTTCGTTTATTCCTGAGATGAAAAGCAAAATGATTGTCTTTAATATTCTATTTTTAATAAGTGCAGTATTATTGGGTGCTATAAGCGCTTATGTTATAGGGAGACAAATTTCCCGTCCTGTTAATGAACTAGTTGGTTTCACAAGTGAAATGGCAGTAGGGAATTTAAGTAAACCTATCACTAGTGTTCGACAAGATGAAATTGGGGATCTATCACACGGGTTTGAAGATATGCGAGTGAGCTTGTCCCATATTATTCAAAATGTCCGTGAACGTGCTCAAACGATGAATAAAACCACAGTGTCCATTCATCAATCTTTTGAAGAGATGGTAGAATCCTATGATCAGATCGTAACAGGGACAACGGAAGAAGCAAAAGCTTCAGAAGAACGGGCCCACCATATTGACCGAATTTCTAATATGATCAGTGATTTAACGGATACAATTCGTTTAATGAGCGAGCAAACGAATACAATGAACGAATTTACACTACATACGAACAAACTTGCTGAACAGGGGAGTAAACAAGTACAGGATGTAACGAGTCAGATGGATAAAATTATGGGAAATGGCCAAGCGAGTAAAGCCAATTTGGTGAGCTTGGAAGAGGATGTAGTTAAGATAAATGAAGTGATTGGTTTAATACGAATCATTGCTTCTCAAACGAACCTGCTATCCTTGAATGCTTCTATTGAAGCTGCACGAGCGGGGGATGCAGGCAGAGGTTTTGCTGTAGTTGCCCACGAAGTGCAAAAACTGGCTGTACAAACAGATGAATCCATTGATGTTATTTCTGAATCTATCATGCGAATTAATGAACAAACCGCAAAAGTTATCCAAAATAATGATGAGAGCTTCCAAGATATATTAAATGGAGTATCCTTAGTGGAGAACAATGGTGAGATTTTCAATAAGATTTTTGATTCTGTAGAAAAACTATTGAAAGGAACAGAACAATTAGCGCACCATTCGCAAAAAATTAATGTATCCTCAGATGAAAGTTTAGCATCTATTCAGGAAATCGCTGCAATCTCAGAAGAGGGAGTAGCAACAACTGAACAAATTTCTGCTGCTGCTATTCAACAAAGTAACATTATGACCGGATTAAAGGCACAAAACAGAGACTTGGCAAAAGAATCAGCCTTATTAGAGGAAATGGTCGAAAAGTTTATTACCGAAAAATAAAAAAGGTAAGATAATCATTAAAAAAACTCACTGAGAAAGGCGTCAGTGAGTTTTTTATAAATTAATAAGCAGTCCAGCCGGCATCAGCTGTAACAACTGTTCCATTCACGAAGCTCGAGTCATCAGAAGCCAGGAATAAAGCTACTTTAGCAATCTCTGTAGCATCTCCCACACGAGGGTTGACGTTGATTCCAACCATTGCTCTCTCCATACCAAAATCATTTGGCTGATTAATGGTTGTACCGATATTTGTGGCTACGGCCCCTGGGGCAACGGCGTTACAACGGATACCTTTTGTTGCATATTGGAAGCCAACGTTTTTTGTAAAACCCATTACAGCATGTTTAGCAGCTGTGTAGGCAGCACCTGCTCTTGAACCGAATAATCCGCCAGCAGAGGCAATGTTCACAATTACTCCTGCTTCTTTTTCAAGAAAGATTGGAAGGGCTTTTCTTGTTGAGCGCATTACACTCGTTGTATTGATTGCAAATTGCCGTTCCCAATGTTCATCTGTAATTTCAGCAGCTGGAATGAAGTTATCCATGATGCCTGCATTATTTACTAAAATGTCCAGAGTACCATATTTTTCAACAGCAAGGTCGATCATGGCTTGTACGTCCTCTTCTTTAGCAACGTTAGCTAAGATGGAAGCAGCTGTGCCACCGTTTGCTTCGATAACAGAAACGACTGCTTGTGCCGCTTCTAGATTAATATCCGAAACGATTACTTTTGCTCCTTCTTTTGCGTAAAGAACCGCGATTTCTTTCCCCATACCAGATGCAGCGCCTGTAACAACGGCTACTTTCCCTTGTAATTTCATATTTGTTCCCCCAGATTCATAATGTTTAATTACTGGATACTTAATGAACACTTGTTTGTTAACTTTCAATATCTATATTATAATCCCCTATATAAAGAGGTACAATCAGCAAATAAACCATAATTTGTTTATTAATAGACAAATAAATGAAAGTATGTGCATTAAAATGTGTTGGAGGTTATGAAATGGATAGGCGGGTAAAAAAATCTATAGCTACATTAAAAGAGGCCCTTATATCTTTAATGGTTGAAAAAGAATTTAGAGAAATAACAATTTCAGAAATCGTACAACGAGCGGATCTTAATCGTGGCACTTTTTATAAGCATTTTCAGTACAAAGAAGACTTGTTTAATGACGTGATTGATGACGTGATGAATGACTTAATTGAATCGTATCAAGCACCTTACAAGACTATTGAGGTTTTGGATATAGAACGGTTGCAGTCTTCTACTATACGTATTTTTCATCATGTAGAAAATCATAGGACCTTTTACCAAATGATATTGAAGCCAACGGCCTTGTCTGGTTTTCAGAACAGATTGGGGACTGTCATAAAACAATTATCTCTAGAGGACTTATTAGTAGGAAGTGATGACAAAGCCATTAATAAAGACTTGCTTGCTAGTTATCATGCTTATTCTATATTGGGAATGATCATACAATGGGTACAGGATGAATTTAAAAATACACCTGAATATATGGCTGAGCAACTTGTTAAAATCATACATTATCGGCCGATAGGAGTAACAGTTCCTAAAAAGTAAAAAAGTGCTTATGTGGTCCGACCCACTTTAGTATATAGAAGTTGATTGAAGTCGAATTTTAAGAGTATTAAAAATTGCTTGAAAAAAGTTTACTTAAACTATTTGCAATCGCTGCCATTTAATGTTATGCTTAGTCTTAATTATTTTTGTTCGGTACTAAGGATACTAAAAGTACTACTTTTCGTTTTCGATGATGACTTAGAGCAAGGATAGTAATACAATGTGCTTAAATGCACTAGGAGGCAACAACAATGGAACAAGGTAAAGTGAAATGGTTTAACGCAGAAAAAGGTTTTGGATTCATCGAACGCGAAAACGGAGACGACGTATTCGTACATTTCTCAGCTATCCAAAGCGAAGGTTTCAAATCTTTAGACGAAGGTCAAGAAGTTACTTTTGAAGTAGAGCAAGGTCAACGTGGACCTCAAGCTTCTAACGTTCAAAAAGCATAATTTCAAAACAAATAAAGACAGATCCTAGTTATAGGGTCTGTCTTTTTGTTTTGTAAAAAGAAAGTCAAAAAAACCTGCTCAAAGATTGAGCAGGGTAAATGGTACAAGTAAAGTAAAACGCTTAAAAGGTTTGACTAAGTATATCATAGTTTTTCAAAAAAATACTAAATTAATTATTTTATTCTATTAAGGCATTGGGATAGGAAAGTACGGAAATCATTAGATTGAAGGGACATGAGGGAAGCTCATATCCTTTCAATCTTTTTTTTCATTAGAAGATGATTAAAGAAAAAATTGATACGATTCAGGGGATATTTGATAAGACATTTCTTAACCATTTTAGAATGAAGCCTTCTATGACACCTATAAAGGTATAGAGAATAATAATACAGAGGTCAGGTTGCCAAAATAGGCACTTTGACCTCTCTTCGTTTATACAACAATAAAATTTATGAGTTATGAACGATTTCTAGTCATGCGTTGATCTGATCTTGGTGTATGTGGATGAAGTTCAAATTGAAACAAAAGCCAGTGTTTTTCATATATAGTCATATATGCCGCTTTTATCAAGTCTGCTTTGGGGAGGAAGTAAGTTTCTTTTACATTCAAATCTAGGTTTGAATATTCAGCAAATTATGGTATATTATAATCAAACGCATATTTGAATGAGGGGGGGTGAGAAGATGGCGGAAATGAAGGATATGTGTGATGTTCACCTGCATGATGAAGTAAAGGTGAACTGCATTCAAGAAGAAATGAGCCAGGTGAATATCTCTAGTATATCGAAGCTGTTTAAAGTTATCGGTGATGAAAACAGAGCGAAAATTGCTTATGCGCTATGTACGGATGAGGAGTTGTGTGTGTGTGATTTGGCGAATATCATTGGTGCCTCAATGGCGACAACCTCACATCATCTTCGTACCCTATATAAACATGCAATCGTAAAATATCGAAAAGAAGGTAAGTTAGCATTTTATTCATTAGATGATCATCATATAAAACAATTAATTCTTATTGCATTAGAACATCAGCAGGAGGTGAGGGTCGATGGCTGAATCCCAATCAAAAACGTATCGAATTCAAGGTCTATCCTGTACGAATTGTGCGGCTAAATTTGAAAATAATGTCCGTGACCTTGAGGGAGTGAAAGTTGCCAAAATCAACTTCGGGGCTTCGAAGATTTCGATTCAAGGAAGTACAACAATTGAAGAAATTGAAAAAGCGGGAGCCTTTGATAATCTTAAAATCCGGGATGAACAAGAACAGGTTATGGAAAAGGAACCGTTTTGGAAGCAAAAAGAAAATATTAAAGTAGTGTTTTCTGCTATCCTTCTTTTAATCAGTTGGATATTGGATAAACAATATGGTGATGGAAGCAACATGTCAGTGATTGGCTATGCGGTTGCAATTTTAGTTGGTGGATATTCACTATTTATCAATGGACTGAAAAATCTTGTCAGACTGCGCTTTGATATGCACACCCTAATGACGGTTGCAATTATTGGAGCAGCTGTGCTGGGTGAATGGGGCGAGGGAGCAACAGTCGTTATTCTGTTTGCAATCAGTGAAGCGCTGGAAAAATATTCGATGGATAAAGCCCGGAATTCTATAGAATCATTAATGAATATAGCTCCTAAAGAGGCCTTGATTCGTAGGGGACATCACGAAATGATGGTTGCTGTTGATGAGATTGAGGTGGGCGACACCATGATTGTCAAACCCGGTCAGAAGCTCGCTATGGACGGCAGGATCACGAAAGGTGCCTCGACACTGAATCAAGCAGCCATTACAGGGGAATCAGAGCCAATATTTAAAACGGTTGAGGGTGAAGTATTTGCTGGAACCTTAAATGGTGAAGGACTGCTGGAAGTGGAGGTCACGAAACGAGTAGAGGATACGACGATTGCAAAAATCATACATCTTGTTGAAGAAGCTCAGGCTGAAAAAGCTCCTTCCCAGGCATTTGTTGATAGATTTGCAAAATTCTATACGCCCGCCATTATGCTGATAGCGTTGGCCATTGCCGTTATTCCGCCGCTTGTCATAAACGGGGAATGGAGTGAATGGATTTACCGAGGATTGGCTGTGCTGGTTGTTGGTTGTCCATGTGCTTTAGTTATCTCTACACCAATTGCAATTGTAACAGCCATCGGAAATGCTGCGAAAAATGGTGTACTGATTAAAGGCGGAGTCCATTTGGAGGAAGCTGGAGCCATAAAGGCGATTGCGTTTGATAAAACAGGTACTTTGACAAAGGGAATACCTGAAGTGACTGATTTCACGGTATTGGTTGACGGGGTGAGTGAACAGGAAGTTCTAGGGATTGCTGCAGCTTTAGAAAGTTGTTCACAACATCCTCTTGCCACGGCCATTCTCCAAAAAGCAGAGAGCCAGAACATGGACTATCACTCTCTAGTGGTCGAGGATTTTACCGCAATCACGGGTAAAGGTATAAAAGGAACAATAAATAGAGAAGTCTATTACATTGGGAAACCACATCTTTTTGAAGAAGAGGGCGGTTTAGCCTTTTCTGAAGATGTTCGTATCCAAATAAATGATTATCAAAATGAAGGAAAAACGGTGATGGTGCTTGGCAATCAAATAAAACTCCTTGCACTGATTGCAGTTGCGGACGAAATAAGGGAAAGCAGTAAGGAAGCAATCCGGAAACTGCATGCTCTCGGGATTGAAAAAACGATAATGCTAACCGGGGATAATATCGGAACAGCAAAAGCGATTGGAGCAGAAGCTGGCGTTCATGAGATTCAAGCGGAGCTATTGCCGCAAGATAAACTGGCCTTTATCAAACAATGGAAACAGAAATATAATCGAGTGGCTATGATTGGCGATGGTGTCAATGATGCACCGGCTTTAGCGGCTTCCACGGTTGGGATTGCGATGGGGGGAGCGGGGACGGACACCGCCCTTGAAACCGCAGATATTGCCTTAATGGGTGATGACTTATCAAAGCTGCCTTATACGATACGCCTAAGTCGTAAAACGTTAAAAATTATTAAGCAGAACATCACATTTTCGTTAGCGATTAAGATTCTGGCTTTACTATTGATAGCACCAGGCTGGTTAACACTGTGGATGGCAATTTTTGCAGACATGGGAGCAACGTTATTGGTCACATTGAACAGTCTTAGATTGCTAAGAATAAAAGAGTAATTGAATATGGCTTCCTGGTTCCTTTTAAAGGTGCAAGGAAGCCTTTTCTTGTACTGCTTCAAAATGTTTCATGTGAAACTGATAATTCACGTACAGTTCAGAAGTTTTTCACTCAACAGTAAAGCAATTGAATGGGCGAGTACAACGTCGCCAGATGAAGTGATCGATCGTTATCGAAACCATTATTGAGAAAAGAGGAAGGGATGTACAGAAACGGTTCGATACTGGAAGAGTCCTGGTATCGTATAAAAAAGGCGGATATATAGCTGAATCTGAATTTCCACTATGGCTCGAGTTGCTTAATGAAAATGACGAGGTAAAAGAGGGTAAAGTAGAGCGGGACGATTAATAAACGATTGAATTCAATCCTATAAGGTCGAAAGAAAATAAGAAACCAATAGAATATCAAAAATACCAGGTCTGAATATGGCCTGGTATTTAATATGTTGAATTTTCTTTTAAGTAAAAGGAATCCTAATAAGAACATTTTTGAATGCAGAGCCAAGCAATCGTTATGCATGTTCTATGTAGTGTGCTACAATGTGGCTGACTTTTAATGAGGCATAGGATGATCCTGTGTGATTGTTAAATTGAGTATGGCAGTTACAGGAAGGGATTTGAAAGAATGGAATTAGAGCAAAGGGCAATCTTAGTTGGGGTAAACCTCAATAGCCAAAAGGATTTTGATTATTCAATGGAGGAATTGGCTAATTTAACGGAGGCCTGTGAGGTAGAGGTTGTCGGGACGATCACACAGAATTTGCATCGGGTGAACTCATCACATTTTATTGGAACCGGAAAGATTGAGGAAGTAAAAAATCTTGTGGAGTATAAGGAAGCGAATGTCGTCATCTTTAATGATCAGTTGTCGCCTTCACAACTTCGGAATCTGGAGAGGGACATGGATTGTAAGGTAATTGATCGGACAATCTTGATTCTGGACATTTTTGCACACCGAGCAAAAACAAAGGAAGCCCAGCTTCAGGTAGAATTGGCAAAACTTCAATATATGCTCCCACGTCTCGTTGGATTAAGGGAGTCATTAGGTCGTCAGAGTGGTGGAGTTGGTACAAACAAAGGTGCTGGGGAAAAGCAGTTAGAGCTTGACCGTAGGAGAATAGAGGAAAATATAAGTGTTTTGAATAAAGAACTGGAAGAACTTGTTGCACACCGTCAAACGCAGAGGAAGCAGCGGAAAAAGAATGCCATCCCAGTCGTTTCTTTAGTCGGTTATACGAATGCAGGGAAATCCTCGATCATGAACGCTTTGATTGAAATGTTTCACCCAACAACCGAAAAGCAGGTTTTGGAAAAGGATATGCTGTTTGCTACGCTTGAGACTTCCGTGCGAAACATTCCTTTGCCGGATAATAAGGAATTTTTACTGACGGACACGGTTGGTTTTGTTTCAAAACTACCGCATCATCTTGTGAAAGCGTTCCGTTCAACCTTAGAAGAAGTGGTCGAAGCTGACTTATTGATTCATGTTGTTGATTTTTCCAATCCCAATTATGAGCAGCAAATAGAGATTACAGATCAAACTTTGAATGATATAGGCATTAAAGAAATTCCAACTATTTTTGCTTATAATAAAGCAGATCTGACTGAAATAGATATCCCGCAGGTGAATCGTGACTCTGTTTATATGTCAGTGAAAAACAAAGTAGGCATACAGGAATTGATCGATCAAATCCGAGGACATGTTTTTGTAGACTATATTCGCTGTGAGATGCTGATTCCGTATGACCAGGGACAGTTGGTATCCTATTTCAATGAACATGGTCATATAACGGAAACAGAATATGATGAGAATGGATCTAAATTAAAACTTGAGTGCAAGAAAACAGATTATGAAAAATATCATCAATACGTTATTAACTCTAAGTAATCGTTTTGTTGATAATATGTGTATAAGTTGTTAGCAAGTTGTTAATGACTGAAAATTCACTATTGAACCTGTGTATAGTTTTTTAAGAAAAATACAATACTTACTGGAAAACGTTGAAATAACTCAGTATTTCTTGTTATCCACATATTATTTTTATGTGGATAACCTGTGAATAAAATTAAAAAGCCCTAGAAAATTGCATTTAATATTTTCTAGGGCTTTTTAATTTGTGGACAAAGTGTTGATAAGTTAGTTTTATTAAAAAAATTCAGTAAGTGTGATGAATATTAAGTAAGGTTTGTAGAAAAATGACGATGTTTATCATTTGTTGTTAGGAAATATCACATGGTTATTACATAGTGCACATTAAACAGTTAACAATATTTTACACTTTGTATAATGTAACTTGCTTTTTATCATTATAAAATAAAGAATACTCAATTTATCTGGTTATTACCAGATTGTGAGTTTTTAAGAACGATTGGGGGGGCTTTTAATGGCCAAAGGAAGCAGAGACCAAGGCGTGATCATCAAGAAAATAAAAGAAAATAATAAACGGAATGTGAGATTATTGGCAATTATATCGTCGTGACTGTCTTTCTAAATAGAACGATGAAGAACGACAGTGGGTTACTGCCATAAATTCTCTAATTGTAAGGATAGGAAATGCTATTTTAGATGAATACATGCAATTCCTCCCTTTTTATTTTTCACAAATAAATTTTTGGAAGGAGAATAGTAGATGAGTATGACGAGTCCGTTAAAAGATGGTCTGGCGATGAACTTTCAGGAAGTGGAGAGGGGGTTAACCCCACGTGAAGCTTTGGAAGAATCGAATCGATGTTTATACTGCTATGATGCCCCATGTATTCAAGCCTGTCCGACAGGGATAGATATTCCAAGTTTTATTAAGAAAATAGCATCAGGGAATTTTAAAGGATCGGCCAAGACGATCATGACAGCCAATCCAGTCGGTGCCAGTTGTGCGCGAGTATGCCCGACAGAAGAATTATGTGAGGGGGCATGTGTCCTAAACCATTCTACAAAGCCAATCATGATTGGCAATCTCCAGCGTTATTCCACAGATTGGGCCATCCAAAATAAACAAGCTCTATTCAAGGCCGGGAAGAAGAATGGCAAAAAGGTTGCCATTGTCGGAAGCGGACCTGCGGGCTTATCTGCAGCAAGGGAATTAGCCTTGCTTGGCTACAGTGTAACCATTTTCGAAGCTGAAAAAAATCCAGGTGGATTAAATACGTACGGTATCGTATCTTTCCGTTTGCCACAGAGCATTTCTTATTGGGAAGTTGAACAAGTAAAGAGTTTAGATGTTGAAATTAAAACGAATACGAGGGTTGGTGTTGATGTTTCTGCTACCCAGCTAACCACCGACTATGATGCCGTTATTTTGGCGATTGGTATGTCTGATGTTCCAAAACTTGGAATTGAAGGAGAAGACCTGGCTGAAGTATATGATGCAATCGACTTCGTCAAGGCAACGAAAACAGAGGCTATCACTGATAAATTCGTTGGGAAGAAGATGGCGGTCATTGGAGCTGGGAATACAGCGATTGATGCAGCAACCTGTTCTGTACGTCTTGGTGCCGAACAAGTTGGAATTATCTATCGTCGTACCCAGAAGGAAATGACAGCTTACGATTTTGAATATGAGTTTGCTAAACAGGAAGGTGTCGGGTTTCACTGGCTGACGAACCCTTCTAGGATTATTTCAGATAGCAATGGTCAGGTAACGGGTATCGAGTGTGTAAAAATGGTGCTTAGTGAGGCAGGAGAAGATGGTCGCCGTCGTCCTGTACCGATTTCTGGATCAGAATTTGTTATACCTGTCGATGGCGTTATCCGTGCTATCGGCCAATCTAGATATGTAGGACTGATTGAACAGTTTGGCATTGAGCATGATGGAGGCGTCGTAACATTAGAAGGAGACTCATATAAAACGTCGAATGAAAAAGTATTTGCCTGTGGTGACGTTATTTTTGGAAAAGGCCAAGGTGAGGCAATGGTTGTTTCCGCTGCCCAGCAAGGGAAGAAGACAGCCTATGAAATTGACCGGATTTTAATGAGCGAAGCGGTAGATATTGCTTAATAAAAATGAAAATTAGGAGGCTTAACATGGCTGATTTATCAATTGATCTTGCGGGTATTAAATCTCCCAATCCTTTTTGGCTGGCGTCGGCACCACCTACTAATTCGGGGTATCAAGTGCAGCGGGCATTTGAGGCTGGCTGGGGAGGAGCCGTTTGGAAGACGTTGGGAGATCCTATTCTGAATGTCTCATCACGTTTTGCAGCTGTGGGTTTTAATGGCCAGCGAGTAGCTGGTTTCAACAATATTGAATTGATTACGGATCGACCACTTGAGGTGAACTTAAAAGAAATATATGAAACGAAAAAACGTTTCCCTGACCATGCAATCATTGCATCAGTAATGGTCGAACCGCATCAAGATAAGTGGCATGAAATTATCAAACGCATAGAAGACGTGGGGGTTGATGGTTATGAATTGAACTTTGGCTGCCCGCACGGTATGGCTGAGCGGGGTATGGGCGCTGCTTCTGGACAGGTTCCTGAGCTTGTGGAAAAGCAAACATATTGGGCAAAGGAAGCGGCATCGAAACCTGTCATTGTCAAACTTACTCCGAATATAACTGACATCACGGTTACTGCGGAAGCCGCTATACGCGGTGGAGCGGATGCAATTAGTATGATTAATACGATTAACAGCCTGGCAGGAGTGGATATCCATTCATGGAATACGATTCCCCATGTAGGCGGTAAGGGTGCCCATGGCGGGTATTGTGGTCCTGCTGTGAAGCCGATTGCTTTAAATATGGTTGCAGAATGTGCAAGGAATCCACTGATTAATGTTCCGATATCGGGAATCGGTGGAATATCTAATTGGCAGGATACGGTTGAATTTTTATTGATGGGTTCAACGGGGGTGCAAATTTGTACTGCTGCCATGCATCACGGTTTTCGAATTGTCGAGGACATGATTGATGGTCTGTCTAATTACCTCGATGAAAAAGGGATATTCTCTGTGATGGATATTGTTGGTAAGTCTGTACCCCGTTATTCCGATTGGGGAAATTTAGATCTTAATTATAAGGTAGTGGCGCGCATTAATAATGATGTGTGCATTAACTGCAATAAATGTCATATTGCCTGTGAAGATACTTCACATCAATGTATAGATATGTTAAAAGACCCGTCAGGCAGCCCATTCTTACGAGTCCGTGAAGAAGATTGTGTCGGATGTAATCTTTGTTCGATTGTATGCCCGGTTGATGGGGCAATCGACATGATTGAACTGACAAGTGATTTGCCTCCAATGACTTGGAATGAACGTCAGGCATTCCTTGGGAACATCGGTAATGAAAGTGTTGATTTCGTAAAATAATGGAGGAGATTATATATGAAGAAGATCATGAAGAAAATTATTAAAAATGGAACAATTGCAACGGCTGCAGATACGTATCAAGCGGATATTTTAATTGAAAATGAAATCATTACAATGATTGGTAAAGACCTTTCAGCAGAGGGAGCGGAAATCATTGATGCAAAAGGCGCGTATATTTTTCCAGGAGGTATTGACCCACATACCCATCTTGATATGCCGTTCGGTGGGACTACAACAAAGGATGATTATGAAACAGGTACGATAGCTGCTGCATATGGAGGTACGACTACGGTCATCGACTTTTGTTTGACCGAAAAAGGGGCGCCATTAAAGAAATCTATAGAAACGTGGCACGAAAAGGCAAGTGAAAAAGCAGCAATAGATTATAGTTTTCATTTAATGATTAGTGAAATTAATGATAAGGTTCTGGCTGAGTTGCCAAGTATCATCGAGAATGAAGGGATTTCTTCGTTTAAAGTGTTTATGGCTTACAAGAATGTTTTTCAAGCCGATGATGCGACACTTTACCGTACACTGCTTCAAGCGAAAGAACTTGGCGCACTTGTCATGGTCCATGCTGAAAATGGCGATGTGATTGATTATTTAACAAAACAGGCGCTTGCTGAAGGTCATACTGATCCGATTTATCATGCGTTAACAAGGCCTCCGGAACTTGAAGGAGAAGCAACGGGACGAGCAGCCAAGTTGACGGAGATGGCAAACAGTCAGCTTTATGTCGTTCATGTCACATGTGAAGATGCGGTTGAAAAAATTACAGAGGCAAGAAATAAAGGGGTTGATATTTGGGGTGAGACTTGCCCGCAATACTTGGTCCTTGACCAAACCTACCTTGAAAAGCCCAATTTCGAAGGATCTAAATATGTATGGTCTCCTCCATTAAGGGAAAAGAGAAATCAGGAAGTACTATGGAACGCTTTAAAAACAGGCCAGTTGCAAACGATAGGCTCCGACCAATGCTCTTTTGATTTTAAAGGTCAAAAAGATCTTGGGCGTGAAGACTTTACGAAAATCCCCAATGGTGGTCCTACAATTGAAGACCGAATGAGTATTCTGTTTTCGGAAGGAGTCAAGAAAGAGCGTATCACCTTGAATCAATTCGTGGACATCACTTCAACCCGGGCAGCCAAACTTTTTGGATTGTTCCCTAAAAAAGGAACGATTGCTGTAGGATCAGATGCGGATATTGTCATCTTTGATCCAAAGGTGGAGCGGACTATTTCTGCAGATACTCATCATATGGCTGTCGATTATAATGCGTTTGAGGGAATGAAAATAACAGGTGAACCGGTTTCTGTTTTATCACGCGGTCAATTTGTCATTAGAGAAAAGCAATTTGTAGGTGAGGCTGGAAAAGGGCAATTCTTGAAACGGGCTAAATATAACACGTCGCTGGAGTCGGATTCAGAGCAAAAGCTTCCTGTCTAAAACGTCTGTAAGGAAAAACAAGCAAATTAATATTGGGGGATTTTATATGAGTGAGAAGAAAGATTATTTAAAGTCTCCCGATTTGCTGCCTATACCTCATAGTGAGAAGAACATAAGTGCAGCCGGTTTTGGATTTATTTGGGTAGGAATGGCTGTAGTATTGGCCGCCTTTGCAATTGGCGGTAACGGTGTACAAAGCTTAGCGCTTGGTTGGGTCGTGCTGGCAACGGTCATTGCTTGTGTAGTTCTTGGCTTTTTGATGACAATGACAGGAGATATCGGGGTTGAGCATGGCATCTCTTTCCCAGTCTATATGAGGGCGCCATTCGGTACGATCGGTACCCATATTCCATCGGTTGTTAGGGGGTTTGTTGCCTCATGCTGGTTCGGTCTTAACACCTACTTCGGTGCAACTGCAATGAATGCAATCTTTGCAACCCTTTTTAACTTTGATAATTGGTTTATCTGCTTCCTCATTTTTGCCGTTTTACAATTAGTTAACACGGCAATGGGAATCAAGTCGATTGAACGATTTGCTGACTTAGCAGCACCAGTCATCATCTTGATTTCAGGCTGGATGTATTTTACTCTTTCCGATCAAGCTGTGGCCCAAGGAAGAGATGTATGGACCTGGATTGAAAGTCCGGTAACTGGAGGTGCAGCGGCAACGGCTTTCATGGTCGTCATAATGGCTAATATGGGATTTTGGGGTACGTTGGCGGCGGATATGCCGACACTTTCTCGTTATATCAAGGCACCTAAAAATGAAAAAAATTGGTTCAGGCGCAATAAGGGGCAGGTTATTGGGAATATTATTACCTATCCCATTACTCAGACGTTCATGGTTATTATCGGAGGGGTTTCTTACATGGCTGTTTCCAATTATGATCCCGTCGTTGCTATACAAGGATCGGCAAGTGGAATTGCTCTTGGAGTCCTTTTAATCATGATAGTTTTTGCTCAATGGTCGACGAATACTACTGCCAATGTAATCCCGGCAGCTACCATTTTCTCAAATATCATGGGTCCTAAAATGCCTTTTTGGGCGGGAGTTGTTGTCGCCGGGTTTATTGGAATCGTAGTTCAGCCATGGAGCTTGTTCGGCATAATAATAGAAGTTTTGTTAATTGTAGGTGGAGTTTTAGCATCTATTGTTGGCATCTTGGTGGCTGATTATTATTTCCTTCGTAAACGACGTGTTAATGTACCAGAACTATATGAAAGTGAAGGTCAATATAAATACTTGAATGGTGTGAATTGGGCGGGAATCATTTCTTGGGCGATTGGTGGAATAGGTGCCACAGTTTTTTCAAACTATTCGTTTATTGTGGGATTCGTGCTTGGTAGCGCAAGTTATTATGTATTGGCAAAATTTTGGTGGTTTAAGAAATATGAACAAGCCGAAATTATTGACCCAAGTGATGAGAAATATTTAGGTATATCAATAGGGAGGGATTGGAAAATCGAAAAGGAATTAGAAATTGAAAAAGAATTGGTTATTACGACTGCTACTGGCGGGGAGAATGTGTAAAAAAGGGGGAGTAGAAATGTCCGAATATCAAGAGTATCGCTTAGAAAGGGAACAAATTGATTTTTTACTTGAAAGAGGATATCGAATCACCCGAGTCTCGGAAAATTTAAGTGGGGCTTTTCTCGATTTCGAACTGATAGAAGGTACGAAGCAGGAATGGAAGCAGTTGAATATCAAAACCCCGGAAGGAAGAAAATACTTCTCAACATTGCTTTTCAGGAAGTTGCATTAAAATTCACGTATAAACTTGAAATTCTGGCCTATTCGTTAAATGAATAGGCCACTTTTGTGTAGCTGTCTTGAATCAAAGTTCGAGAATGCTTTTAAACCTAAGAAATCAATATTCTTGGCTTTCTGATAGAAATGATAAGATAGATAGCCAATAGATATAGATAATCAATGTAGAATTTGAGTTCATAGCATCATTTTGAACATAAGTGATGAATTTTTTGTTGAATTTTGACGTTAGATTTTCTGACAAGTGTCTGGAGATTTATAGACTGTCCGTTTATAATAGATTTTATAGCAGTTTTATAGAAGGATGGTGGATGGATGAATGAATACTTCGATTACAATCGAGGAAATTCTAACGCGCAGGCATTTTAATCAGACGGATATAATCGCCGGCAGCAGTGGAATAAAGCGTCAAGTGAAATGGGTCCACTGCATGGAAGTCACCCAAATCAGCCACTTGTTAAATGGAAATGAACTGATTCTGACCACCGGTTTGGGGTGGAAAGATTGTGATAGCACATTTCTTTCCTATTTAAATCAGCTAATTCAATGTAATGCAGCAGGACTGTGTATAGAGATAGGTACCCGTACCATGGCAATTCCCAAATGTGCGATAGATCTTGCAGATGAACACCAATTCCCTATCATCCTATTTCATCAAGAAGTTCCATTCGTAGAAATTACTCAGGATATTCATTCCCTAATCATTAATAAACAATATCAAATGATCTCCAACTTAGAGAACTACTCCCAGCAGCTAAATAAAAATCTCCTCGAAATTGACCATTATGAATCAATTCTAAAATTTCTCCATAACTATTTAAATGTACAGGTTATTCTTATCTTTAATGAAAACGATATAGCCAGTATTCCAAAAATAAAGAAAAAAATAACCTATCAAATGTTAGTGGAAGTAAATGAAGAAAAGAGAACTTTGAACAAAACCGTTCTTAGACAACCGATTCAAGTGCTCGGTGAGAATTATGCGGAACTGCTCATTTGCAGTAGCGATAGAGAGTTGACGGATTTTGATTCACTGATCTTGGATCGGACAGCCACCGCTTTGGCTCAGCATCTATTACGGGAATTATATATAGAAGAAAAGAAAATGTCAGAAGAAAGCAAATGGCTAACAAACTGGATTGAAGGGGAGTATAGCGACGAAGCAATCCGTGAGCGGCTTTCCTATATTGATCCGAAAATGCAGCTAGATGGCGGGATTGTTTGCATTTGCAAACAACATCCACGGTATAATAAAAGTTCAACAAAATTAGATGGAACCTATTTTAAGATAATGTTTAGGACAGTTTTTGAACAATATGGTTTTCAGATTTTCTCTATGGAAATTCATCAGCACCTTGTCTTCATCCTAGGCGATAATCGTTCATCCGAAGATTGGAAAGGAAGGGTGACAAGTGCCTTGGATCGTATTATGAAAATGGATGTCAGCGGACGTAATCGTATGAGCCTGCTTACTATTGGGTTTGGAAAACACGTTCAAAAGTTAAGTGAGATTTATAAAAGTTATGAAACGGCTCGTGAGACTTTATTGCTTCAGGATACCTTACCAGAGGAGAACAGAAGCTTTTTTTATCAGGACTTACATATGTATCGTATGATTTCTCTAATCAATAAGCATGGTAATTTGGAAGAAACCGTTCATGAATATTTAGGTCCTGTTATCGAATATGACAAACAAAATAACGGTGAATTGATGCCTACCTTGAAGACCTATCTCGCTTGTAATGGATCGAAACAGGAAACTTCAAAACAACTATTTATTGTCCGGCAAACACTGTACCATCGGCTAGAAAAATTAGAAAAACTATTAGGGTCAAATTTTATGCGCTCAGATCAACGCCTTGGCATCGAATTCATGATTTTTGCCTTGGATTACTTACAGAACAGTAGTAGGAAGACTAGTGGGGAATATATGGATAAATATGTGGGTAAATAGAAAAAAACCAAGGGTGTTCAAAGGACATCCTTTTTATAATGCACTGAAAGGGAGTTGGAGTGGCAAGTTAATATATTTGTGATTTCTCGGAAATGTACTGACATCAAAAAGTTGGCCTTTACAGCTTCTTGATGTCAGTATCTTTTTTTTAATATTCATCTTTTTTGGAAAGGCAGTGGTCACATTCCATGAGGTAAGATTCAGCTTGTTCAGTGATTTGATCACCACACTTGGGACATTGTTTAGGTGGCAGGGTTCTAAAGAATTCCAACGGATTTTTAGTTTGCATGATAGTTTCCCCCTTTTAATTGTTTAGTAGTCTTCGCGTTTAGAAAGGCAGTGGTCACATTCCATGAGGTAAGATTCAGCTTGTTCAGTGATTTGATCACCGCACTCGGGACATTGTTTAGGTGGCAGGGTTCTAAAGAACTCCAACGGATTTTTAGTTTGCATGATAGTTTCCTCCTTTAAATGGTTTAGTAGTCTTCGCGTTTAGAAAGGCAGTGGTCACATTCCATTAAGTAAGATTCAGCTTGTTCAGTGATTTGATCACCGCACTCGGGACATTGTTTAGGTGGCAGGGTTCTAAAGAACTCCAACGGATTTTTAGTTTGCATGATAGTTTCCTCCTTTAAATGGTTTAGTAGTCTTCGCGTTTAGAAAGGCAGTGGTCACATTCCATTAAGTAAGATTCAGCTTGTTCAGTGATTTGATCACCGCACTCGGGACATTGTTTAGGTGGCAGGGTTCTAAAGAACTCTAACGGATTTTTAGTTTGCATGTGGTTCCCTCCTTTTAATTTGGTTAAACTAGTCTTCACGTTTGGTAAGACAGCGGTCACATTCCATTAAGTAGGACTCAGCATGTTCGACAATATGATCACCGCACTCAGGGCAATGTTTAGCAGGGATATTGTTGAAAAATTCAATGGTTTTTTTCGTTTGCATGATTATTTCCTCCTTTTAATGTTTTTATATTTTTTCTTAAAATGATTTATTCTTCACGTTTAGAAAGGCAGCGATCGCATTCCATCAGATAGGAATCTGATTGTTCAACAAGTGTTTCACCACATTCCGGGCAATGTTTAAATGAATGGTTTATTAATAAACTTGATTGATTTGTTTGCATGTCTCGCTCCTCCTCTATATAGTACAGTTTTTGTTGTTTGTTTGTTGTTATAATACAGTATATACCCGAAATTGGAAAATGTATAGGTATTTTACAGAAAATTTAAAAAATATTTCAGATTGAGCACAAAAACCCTATAGGAATAGGGTTTTTGTTAATATTTTTTTTTGTCATTTATTAAAAAAAATGAAAATCTGAAGAAATATATAGGTTGAGAAGTGAGGAAAATTAAGAGCGAACGAAAGGTTATGCAATATTCAATGAAATAAAATAGTGTTTTATGTAACAGATTGAAGTACAGATAAATTACACGAAAAACAAATTGATGGCTAACCTGTTTCTATTTCTATATGTCTTTTAGCTGCTCTAAAATGTCGGTAAGTTCATAAGACAGCAGTTAATATATGAAAGTTCCTGTGCAGGACTAATGAATATAACTTTTTCTCCTTTAAGCACCGATAAGCAAAAAACAGAGTGAATACTAGAAATATGAAACGATGGCTTGCATTCTCAACTTGTTAAAGTACGGCGGAAAATATCATCGTAAAGAAGGAAAGTATCTGACTTGTCAGTAGTGTTGCGTTCTTTTTTTTCGTGATCAGATACTTTTGATTCAAAAAAATGAATATTAAGCTCCTGAAAAGGGGGTGTGCGGTTTTAGTGCTTTAGTAAAGAGGTAACTTGGTAGTAGAAGTACATTAATGGGAGGTCGCATATGTCAAAAGTGATGATTATCATAAATCCATCTTCAGGGAAGGAAAAGGCAGGACAGATATTGCCGAACGCAGAAAGGGTACTAAGGTGTATCTATGATCAAGTGATTGTTCGTAAAACCGAAGTCGAAGGTGATGCTATGGAGTTTGCTAAGGAATCCTGTGCAGAAAAATTTGATGCTGTCATTTCGATGGGGGGAGATGGAACAGTAAATGAGACAGTGAATGGGTTGGCCGAACAGAAGCATCGGCCTGTTTTCGGCATCATTCCACTAGGAACGGTAAATGACTTCGCTAGGTCCCTTGGCATACCGTTGGATCCTGATAAATCCATAGAGATGTTAAAAGAAGCACAGATTAAGGATGCTGACATCGGGAAGATCAATGATCGTTATTTCATGAATGTGCTGGCGGTCGGTGCAATTGCTGAGGCTACCTCTAATGTGACCGTTGAGCAAAAAACTCGTCTGGGCTCACTTGCTTATTTTATAGAAGGAGCAAAAACATTAGTCAAAAAGACTCCGTTTCCTTTAACTGTTGAACATGATCAGGGAAGGTGGTTGGGAGAGGCTTATTTATTAATTGCCACGATGACTAATTCAGTCGGAGGTTTCGAACAACTTGCACCCGAGGCGGAAGTAAATGATGGAAAGTTGCACACATTTATTATTAAAGATTTATCCCTTCCTCTTATTATCAAGATTATTCCGAGTTTAATAAAGGGCGAGGTAAAGGGACACGAAGAAGTAGAATATATTCAAACTTCTAAGCTGCATTTATCTACATCAGAGGAACTTGCAATCAATATTGATGGCGATGTAGGGTGTCTTTTACCTATTCAGGCAAATGTGTTGCACAAACACCTTCGTCTTTTTGTTCCGCGAACAATATGAATGTATAGGTATAGAAGTCGAGTACACTAATCGGAAAAAGCTGATAGGGTAAATGTCGCAAAATCACCTCAATATTCAACTTTATCTATCCCGCAACGTGAGGGTCACTTGCTTTTATAAAAAGGTATCATTATTCCGGGTGCTTCTAGGAAATAATAGTTATTGAATGAATGAAGGGGTATATATATGGTACGCTTATAGTTATGAAAATAGATGAGAGAGGATGTTTGATGTTTGTATGGAGTTTTTTCTTGTTATATTAGCCCTTCTAATTTTAATTGGAATGTCTAATGTAATTAACCATTTTATACCCTTTATACCTGTACCGTTAATTCAAATAACGCTGGGTGTTGTGCTGGCGCTTTTACCTTTTGGTATCCACGTAGAGATGGAGACAGAGCTGTTTTTGCTGTTATTTATCGCACCTCTTTTATTCAACGATGGGAAGAATGTGCCCCGTACAGCCCTATGGAGGCTGAGAGCGCCTATTCTCATGCTTGCATTAGGCCTAGTATTCATAACGGTTTGGGCAGGAGGGTATCTAATCAACTGGATGATTCCTTCGATTCCACTGCCGGCTGCATTTGCTTTAGCTGCCATTTTGTCACCTACCGATGTAGTGGCAGTCAGCGCTTTGGCGAGCCGCGTTAAGCTGCCGAAGAGCATAATGCACCTTCTTGAAGGAGAAGGGCTCATGAATGATGCCTCAGGTCTAGTTGCCTTTAAATTTGCCGTTGCAGCTACAGTCACTGGTGTTTTCTCCTTAGTGGACGCAACGTTCAGTTTCATATGGATTGCGACTGGTGGTTTTGTAGGTGGAGCAATTATTGCCTTCATCATTATCAGGCTCCGTGTATTTCTTCGCCGTTTAGGAATGGAAGATGTTACGATGCACATGTTAATCCAAATCCTGACTCCTTTTATTATTTTCCTCGCTGTGGAACATTTCCACCTTTCTGGGATTTTAGCGGTCGTGGCTGGGGGTATTGTCCATGCCATTGAACGGGATCGGGAATTATCACCGACGGTAGAACTGCAGGTTGTTTCAAAGAGTACATGGTCTGTCATTTTGTATGTACTAAATGGACTTGTGTTTGTATTACTTGGCCTGCAAATTCCAAGCGTGGCGAAAATTATATTTGAAGATCCAGCTTTCAATAATGGACAAGTGATTATTTATATTGTGATTATTACACTGTTCCTCTTTGCTTTACGATTCATTTGGCTTATTGCAGCTTGGTCGATTGGCTGGATCACAAAAAAAGCTGGAGCCCAAAAACCAGACTTGAAAGCGGCCGGAATCATTACCATTTCCGGAGTACGAGGAGCGGTAACATTAGCTGGATCATTTTCGATTCCATACGTATTGGCAGATGGAAGTCCTTTCCCAGAGCGCTCGTTAATCATCTTTATTGCAGCAGGAGTTATACTATTGACCTTGATTGTTGCGAGTGTATTTCTACCTATTGTAGCAAGATCAGAAGAAGTGGAAATCGTAGATAAGCAGGCTGATAAAACAAAATCGGCTACCATTCACACACATCAAGCGGCGATTCGAGTTGTAGAATCCCAAATGACAGATGAAAACCGAGAAGCGGCTTTATCGATCATTTCAAGATATCATACGAAAATCAACGCACTGTCCTATGTAGAACAAGAGAAAGAGCCTGCTGCACTAAGAGAGGAAGAAAGGGTTCTTCGCTTTAAAGCTCTTGAGGCAGAGCAAAGATTCCTAGATAAACTTATTAAAGATGAGAAAGTGGACCGAGAAACGGCATTTATATGCAAGGAATATATTCAACGTATGGAAGGCGCGGTCACAAATCGGATGAAATTCCGTTTTTTCAGGACAGTAACACTTTTTAGAAGAAGTATGTTGCGAGTTTTTAAATTATTTTTCCCTAATAAAAATGAAATAAGAAGAATCAATTTAAAGAGATTGGAAAAGGTAAGAGACCTTAAAATCAGGATGTATAAAGCTGCCATCCAAGAGATCCAAGCCGGGATTACTTCCGAAAACCATGAGACGTCTTCCATGATTATTGAAGAGTATAAAGTGCTTATTTTAAGATGCAAACGAGAAAATAGAGGCCGTGTTCCCAGTAAAATGGTCGAATATGAAAGAGAGCTATTCTATAAAGCGATTCAGGCAGAGCGTGACGAAGTACAGGATATGTTTGAAAAACGACAAATTTCCCGTGATGTCGCCAATATACTCCGCCAGCAAATCAATTTACGTGAAGCACTAACAATCAATGAAAACACTCACTGAATATATGAAGAAGCGCTGCCGATATCTTCGGCAGCGCTTCTTCCAGTTAGTGGAGGGATTTTCGGAGGAAGTATCGAATTATTAAGGTATTCAATATTGAAGGAGTGTGATCAGTTGGAACAGGATCAGAAAATCGAGACCATCACTTTAACGCCTTATCTGCTGGAACATCATCAGGAGCTGTCACAGTTTTATTTACCGGAAACACAAACCTCCTTTTCAGCTCTACCGGAACAGTCACTACAATACTGCCGGGAAGATGTGGACAGGCATCCTTTCGTTATATTGGCTGATGGTATCCCTGTTGGTTTTTTCGTTTTACACATTGGAGAAAACATTAGCCCTTTCACCAACAATAAGAAAGCAATTTTACTCCGTGGATTTCTCGTTGATCAAAAGCACCAAGGCAAAAAGATTGCGAAGAAAGCCTTGCGAGTCCTTCCAGAATTCGCAAAGGAGATTTTTCCAAACAAAGATTTGATTATTCTTGCAGTGGACGCTATGAACGTGATAGCGAAAACTCTTTATGAGAAATCCGGATTTCAAGATACAGGAATTCAAAAAGAAGGAAGAAGCGGGTGGATGGAGATAATGGAATATAGATTATGAGATTGCATTTGATGGGTTGGTTTGTGAAGTGTATTGCTTTCCTTCTGATTGGAAAAAAAGAAAAAGGAACCACACGTAAATATAGATTCATTCGATTACGAATTATTAAATAGGTAACAACTGATATATGCATAGGGCAATTAGACTTTTCGAAACAGGGAAGGTCTTTTTCTTTGTCCAATTTGTTACAAGTTTCATTAGGAAACTTGATGATTTAGAGGGTCGCTTTTAATAATACGGCTGCCTTATGGTACACTTTACTTAATGAAAATTTCGTTAATCGAGGTGTAGTCCTAATGAAAACAGTCGTAGTCGTAGGTGGAGGCATTACAGGTTTATCAACCATGTATTATTTACAAAAAGCAGCTAAAGCGGACAGTCTCTCCGTACGATTAATATTAATAGAAGGTAATGAGGAATTAGGCGGTAAAATCAGGACCGTGCATGACGGGCCATTTAAAATAGAAGCGGGTGCCGATTCGATTGTCGCCAGGAAACAAAATATAAAACCATTTCTTAAAGAATTGAACCTAGAGGATCAAGTGGTCTATAATGCTACAGGAAAATCATTTATCCATACGGATGGCGTGCTAAAGAAAATCCCGGAAGATGCCTTATTTGGAATTCCAATGAGCTTAGAGTCTTTGGCGGAGAGTGAACTTGTATCTGCACAAGGGAAGGTCGACGCCTTAAAGGATTTCTATACAAAAAATGAGACGTTTACGAAGAATGACTCAATCGGCTTATTTCTTGAAAGTTTCTTAGGTAAGGAATTGGTGCAAAAACAAATTTCACCTGTCCTATCGGGAGTTTATTCAGGGAAATTGAATGAATTGACCATTGCTAAAACACTGCCAGAGATGCTGGATTATAAAAATGAATATGGCAGCATCATACGCGGTCTATCTGAAAATAAGCAGAAATACCAGAGCAAGGGAAATAAGAAGTTCCTTTCATTTAAAAATGGCTTATCTGTATTGATTGACCGTATTGAGGAAAGTCTAGATGTGGTGGAAATTTTAAAAGGGACCCAGGCGGAAAAAATAATAAAGAATGATGAAGGGTATATAATTTCATTGGCAAATGGTGAAATGCTGGAAACGGATTTCGTCGTATTGAGTACGCCGCACACTATTGCCCAGAAACTATTGGGTGATCAGGAGCTGGATAAAGACTTCGCGGGCTTAATCAATAGCTCGATGATTAGCATTTATCTTGGGTTTGATATACCAGATATCATGCTTCCTAATGATGGGACAGGTTTCATTGCTGGTGATAATAGTGATTTAATTTGTAACGCCTGTACGTGGACGAGCAGGAAATGGGGGCATACCTCTGAAAACAGTCAGCTTTTAGTAAGGCTCTTTTATAAAAGCTCAAGTCCAGACTATGATCGATTACAGTCCCTAACGAAACAGGAATTAATACAGGTGGCTTTAGGTGATATTAAAAATAGCTTGGATATTTCCGGGACTCCTATAACTAGTGAAGTAACAAAATGGCATGAAGATATGCCGAACTACCATATAAAGCATCCTCACATTGTTCAATCGTTGGAGGCGAAAATCGCCGAGAATTATCCGAATGTTTTACTTGCTGGCTGTTCATACAATGGTGTCGGAATACCGGACTGTATTGCAGATGGGGAAAAGAAAGCACAAGAGATTTATGCGAAGTTGTAAAGGGGGACTGCCAGGGGGGCAGTCCTTTTTTTTGTATCTGCTATCCTGGAAATTTCGTTTGAAGTTTCCTGCATTTCCTGTATAATAATATTCGTTAAATTAAACTTTAAGTTTACTAATACAAAACTTTATGCACTTCGAGTTTACTATTTGTAAACCGATTGAGGGTAAAATTATGCAAATTGGAAAGAAAATAAAAAACCTTCGTTTGAAAAAGGGATTGACCCAAGAAGAGTTGGGAGAAAGAACTGATTTAAGCAAAGGGTATATTTCACAATTAGAAAGAGATTTGAGTTCGCCTTCAATTGAAACTTTCTTCAATATTTTAGAAGTACTAGGCTGTACTCCAAAGCAATTCTTCGATGAAGAGGAACAGGTCCAGAAAGTAGTTTATGAGGAAGAGGCACAAACATTTTTTATTGATGAGGAACGAGGCTATCAAATTCAGTGGCTTGTACCTGAATCGAATGAGAAGGAAATGGAACCAATTCGCCTGACTCTTCAGGAAAAGGGGGAATTCAAAAAATTTGAACCATCCTTATCGGAAACATTCGGTTATGTATTAAGTGGAAGAGTTATTGTAAAGCTAGGTACACATACTTATCTAGTAAAAGCCGGGGAATCGATTTATTTTCATGCATCTGATGAACACCAAATCATCAATGATTTTGATGGTCCATCTGAGTTATTGCTTGTGGTGACGGAATCATATTTATAGAAACCAAAACATATGCTGCCGTTTGTTTAGGGTAAAAATAGATTATTAAGGTAATGGAAAGAGGGAAGTAGCTATGACAAACGAGAAGATTATACGCTTCGAACACGTTACAAAGCAATTTGATGATGATACCGTTGTTCTCGATAATGTTAGTTTTGAAGTTGAGAGGGGCAAGTTCTACACACTCTTAGGTCCTTCAGGCTGTGGTAAGACCACTATCCTTCGCTTGATTGCTGGATTTACGGAAGCTTCCAAGGGCGATATTTATTTTGAAGGAAAAAAAATCAATAATGTTCCAGCCAATAAACGACAAGTTAATACGGTTTTTCAAGATTATGCACTTTTTCCGCATTTAAATGTATTTGAAAATGTGGCATTCGGGCTCCGAATCAAAAAAATGAAAAATGCGGATGTAGAAATAAAGGTAAAGGAAGCTCTGAGCTTCGTAAATTTGGAGGGCTATGAAAAACGTGAAATCAGGGAAATGTCCGGTGGTCAGCGCCAACGGGTAGCGATTGCCAGAGCGATTGTTAATGAACCAGAAGTTATCCTTCTTGATGAACCGTTATCTGCCCTTGATTTGAAATTGCGTACAGAAATGCAATATGAATTACGTGAACTACAACAAAGGCTTGGAATCACCTTTATCTTCGTCACTCATGACCAAGAGGAAGCACTCGCGATGTCGGATGAAATCTTTGTCCTCAACAAAGGGAAAATTCAACAAAGTGGGACGCCTACGGATATTTATGATGAGCCGCTGAATCGGTTTGTTGCTGATTTCATTGGTGAGTCTAACATCGTAAAAGGAAAAATGATTGAAGATTATCTAGTGGAATTTGTCGGCAGGCAATTTGAATGCGTCGACCAAGGTTTGAATCGTAATGAAGCAGTGGATATTGTCATCCGTCCAGAAGATTTAGAGATTACTTCTGTTGATCGCGGGAAACTGCAGGTTCGAGTGGATTCTCAGCTATTTCGTGGTGTGCATTACGAAATCAGCTGCTATGACCATGATGGTAATGAATGGCTTGTCCAATCTACTAAAAAGGCGACAGTTGGAGACGAAATTGGACTGTATTTCGATCCTGAAGCAATTCATGTCATGAGGTTAGGTGAAACAGAGGAAGAATTCGATAAGCGTCTAGAAGCGTATCATGATGGGGAAAGTCATGCAGAATAAAATGTCCCGTAATATTTACTTCATTCCTTATGTCCTATGGATTGCTCTATTTGTTATTGCGCCTATTCTGCTCATCCTTTATTATTCTTTTTTTGATATCGAAGGAAATCTATCATTGATTAACTATCAAAAATTCTTTACACCCGTTTATTTAAAAATGACTTTGAGCTCATTTTGGTATGCTTTTTTAATTACAGGGATATCGCTGTTAGTGGCTTATCCGACTGCTTACTTGTTGACAAAAACCAAACATAAGCAGTTGTGGCTGTTACTGATCATCGTACCTTCTTGGATTAATTTACTCTTAAAAGCTTATGCCTTTATCGGTATTTTTGGCACATATGGTGTGGCGAATGGTTTTCTAGAAGCCATAGGAATTGGGAAGCAGCAAATTCTCTTTACAGATTTCAGTTTCATATTCGTTTCGGTTTATATATTTATCCCGTTCATGATCTTACCGATATTCAATGCACTGGACGAAATGAATCCAACACTTTTAGATGCGGCAAATGACTTAGGAGCGTCCCGATGGATGACATTCCACCGCGTGATTTTCCCGTTAACAATCGACGGTGTTAAGACGGGGTGCCAGGTCGTCTTCATCCCAGCACTTTCATTGTTCATGCTGACAAGGTTGATTGCCGGTAATCGTGTCATTACCCTTGGTACGGCAATCGAGCAGCATTTTCTCGTGACACAGGATTGGGGAATGGGTTCCACAATTGCTGTCTTTTTGATTATTATAATGTTCCTGATTATGTTTGTAACGGGTAACCGAAAGCAGGGTGTGTAAAATGAGTAATAAATTATCACCATTATCAAAAGCGTTTCTCGTTTTGATTTTTCTCGTACTCTATGCACCGATTTTCTTTTTAGTATTTTACTCGTTTAACAGCGGTGGTACGATGTATGACTTCAAAGGGTTTACCTTTGAATGGTACAGGGAGCTGTTCCAAGATACAAGGTTGTTGATCATTGTATTAAATACACTTGTGATTGCTTTATTATCTGCACTAATCGCTACGATCATTGGCGTGATTGGAGCAATTGGAATCCGGTCCTTTACGAGCAGTAAAGCAAAAAATACGTTATTGTCTCTGAATAACGTATTGATCGTCAGCCCAGATGTGATTATTGGTGCCTCCTTCCTGATTCTTTTCACAATGGCCGGAATCAAGCTCGGGTTTTACTCCGTACTGTTGTCACACATCGCCTTCAGTATTCCAATTGTTGTTCTACTCGTGCTTCCAAAACTTCAGGAGATGAGTCCGACCTTAATCGATGCTGCCCGTGATTTAGGGGCAAGCCGGTGGGATGTATTGACGAAGGTTATCTTGCCTTACATTTTACCAGGTATCTTTGCTGGATTTTTTATGGCTTTGACTTATTCACTCGATGATTTTGCGGTTACATTTTTTGTGACTGGTAACGGATTCTCCACCCTTTCCGTGGAAATCTATTCATTGGCGCGCCGTGGAATTTCATTAAATATTAATGCGTTATCGACATTGCTGTTCGCAGTAACACTTCTGTTGGTTGTCGTTTATTATTTTATTACTCAACGAGTCAGGCAGACGGGAATGGGGGGCAGACGATGAAAAAGCTCGTCCAAATGTTCTTAGTCATTTCTGTCGTATCTGCCCTGCTTTTATATGCGATTTCAAGATTGAATACATCGCAGGGTTTTACGAGCAGCAATACGCTTACCATCTATAATTGGGGCGATTACATCGATTCAGATTTAATCGACCGTTTTGAAGAAGAAACAGGCATCAAGGTCATTTATGAGACGTTCGATTCTAATGAAGCAATGATGACCAAAATCGAACAGGGCGGTACGACTTATGATATCGCTATCCCGTCCGAATATATGATTGATAAAATGCGTGAAGAAGATTTACTTGTTCCCTTGGATCATTCCAAGCTTCCTAATTTGAAAAATATCGACGAGCGATTTATCAACCTGCCGTTCGATCCAGAAAATAAATTTTCCGTTCCTTACTTCTGGGGAACTGTTGGTATAGTTTATAATTCTAAGATGCTTGGTGGTAAAGAGATTACAGCCTGGGCAGATTTATGGGATAAGGATTTGAAAAATGAAATCCTCTTAACAGATGGTGCCCGAGAAGTAATTGGTATGGGGCTGAACTCTTTGAATTATTCCCTGAATGATACGAATGAAGAACATCTTCTAGCGGCAAAAGCCAAGCTCGATACACTCACTCCGAACATTAAAGCAATTGTTGGGGATGAAAGCCGCATGCTATTGGAAGCACAGGAGGCGGCGATTGGTCTGGTTTGGTCGGGAGTGGCTTCTGAAATTATGGCTGAAAATGAAGATCTCGAATATGTGGTGCCTGAAGAGGGGTCTAATTTATGGTTTGATAATATGGTAATACCGAAAACGACCAAAAATGTGGACGCAGCTCATCAGTTTATCAACTTCATGCTGGATCCAGAAGTAGCGGCACAAAACGCTGAATATGTTAGCTACTCAACTCCTAATAAAGAAGCGTTGAAATATATGCCGGAAGAAGTAGTGAAGGATGAGCGTTTTTATCCATCACCAGAATTAACAGAGAAACTGGAAGTGTACGAAAACCTTGGGAAGAAAAACTTAGCCCATTACAATGAACTCTTTTTGGAATTCAAAATGCATCGTAAATAATACAAGAAAGAGCATGGTGTAAGAGGAATCCTCTACTTACGCCATGCTTTTTCTTTTCTAAGTTTGTGACTAGTTCTAATGTGGATTTCGTGCCAAACATATAAAAGTACATCATCATCTCCTGTTAGCTATACTCCCAAATTCAGTATTATGATATAACTTATCATCTTTGGAATAATGAATCTTTATTGAATTGGTCAGACGGTAGACAATCAGTCTTTAGTAAAAGTACTCTAAAATATCAGTTGAGAGATAAGTATGTTAGTATAATGACTGGATAAAGTGTATACAGCAGTGGGAGTAAAATCTTAAGGATTTATTAATATTTCCAAGCTATTATAATAGAAAAATTAAGGAGAGTATTCATGAAACTATTAAGAAGCACGAAGGCATATGTTTGGGCAGGAAGCATCTTAGTCATTGCTGGTATCATGGTATTTGCGATGATTTCGTCTACAGATAAGACAATGGCGAGCGTAGATGGAGAGAAAATCAATAAGGATGAGCTTTATGACGCGCTTGTTGAGGGGTATGGAGCAGATACATTAAACCTATTAATTACAAATAAATTGGTTGCATTGGAAGCGGAAAAAGAGGGAATTAAAATTAAGGATGAAGAAATCCAGAAAGAGATCGATACTCTGGTAGAATCCTATGGTGATGAAAAAGCGTTCAAAGAACAATTGGAAGCAAGCGGTTCTTCCATGGATGCCTTGAAAAAAGACATTGTGGTTTATCTTCAAACGAAAAAATTGATTGAACCGAGAATTACCGTGACAGATGATGAAATCAGCACGTATTTTGAAGATAATAAAGATACCTTTGCTCAAGCAGAACAAGTGGAAGCTAGTCATATTTTAGTTGATGACGAAAAAACGGCTAAGAAAGTTGCGAAAGAAATTGCAGAAGGTGGCGATTTTGCTAAATTGGCAGCTGAATATTCTACTGATACAGAAACGGCAGAAAAGGGTGGAAGCTTAGGATACTTTGGTAAAGGTGATATGGTGAAGGAATTTGAAGACGTTGCCTTTGATCTTGATATAGATAAAGTCAGTGATCCAGTTAAATCAGATTATGGGTACCATATCATAAAAGTAACCGGTAAGAAGGAAGCGAAAAAAGCTAATTTAGAAGACAGTAAAAAAGAAATTAAAGAAACGCTTCTTTCTGAAAGATTACAAGAGGAATATTCTGTTTGGTTAGCTGAAGTAAAAGAAGATCATGAGATAACGAATAAATTAGAAGGTACTGAATAAGGGGTGAAAAAGATGATTCCAAATCGAATAACATCCACTTTGGACCATCTTTTTTATAACACTATCCATTGTATTTAGTAATCTTTTTGAAAATATGATTATTGAAGAGGATAGGACCATATTTAGAAAAAAGGAGCAGAGACGTATTGTCCTCTTCTCCTTTTTTATTTGTTAGAAGTTAGATGAAATGGACTTTTCATTGGAGAGTTCTGATTTTGTAACTAGTTCATCACTTTCTTTTTCTCCTTTTTTATTGTCATCTTTTAATGACTGAGCTGGGGTTTCTTTCAATTGTTTTCCCGCCACTACAACTTTGGAGCTGATGCCTTTTAGTTCACTTGTTGCTTCTTTGGCTGAATCAAGGGCATCAGTGGAGATATCCTTTACTTCGGTTACCTTGCCTACCACGTCTTCATTAACGTTTTCATATAAAGTTTCAACGTCATTGATTGCCTCTTTAATCGTGTTGGCTGCTCCTTTAACGCCAGATACCATCTGTTCCTTCACTTCGCCTGGATTTTCCTTAACTTGTTCAATCATATTCACGGAGTTGTCTTTTAAAAGGATTGCCGATCTTTTTACTTTATTCCTTGTATTGGAGTCAAGTAAGGTTAAAGCACCACCTACAAGTCCGCCAATAAGAATACCTTTTAACAGTTTGCTATTCGTTTCAGTTTCAATAGTTGGTTGTGTCATCTATATTTCCTCCTCTAAGAATAGTAGATTGATTGCTTATTAGGGTTTTCCCTTATTTACCATAACTTAAACTTGTATAATAAAAACAAGGAATAAAAGGGAGTACCTCTAAAATTAAAAGAAGGCATCCGTATGGATGCCTTCTTTTAATTTTGCATATGGAACTAACGAAACAAAAAACTTATGTATTCCTTTTTGGGAAAAGGATTCACAATTGGGGAATCCTTGTTTTATATTTCGCGATTAGTTTTTGATTGTGTTCATCTGCCCCTTCGATATTCCCACTTAGGAAAACGGGAGGGGTCACCCCTGATTTAATAATGGTCTCAATGACTTGGGTGAAAATCATATTTAGAAGGACAGCTCCAATTACAGTCGATCCAGATCCAAATGATATATTGTTTGATTTCAGTAATGTATCACCTTTGGAAATATGATTGTCTATGATTAAATCAACGACATCGTGGAGAAAAAGTTTCTGTTTATGCCGTGAAGAACAACTGTTAGCATACTCAGGTGAAGTCAATCCAATAACAAAGGCGCCTTTTTCTTTTGCGATTGTAGCAACATCGATGGGAACGGGATTGACACCAGAGGATGAAATGACGATACAGACATCACCAGGACGGATATCCTCATCATTCATGAATTTCTCTGATAGGCCATTTTGTCTTTCAAGTTGCGATGACCTTGATGCTCCCTTAAAAAGCATCAAATCTTCAACGAAAATAGGACGAATGGCTGCTAACCCGCCTGAGCGGTAGAATACCTCTTCTGTCAATATATGAGAGTGTCCGCTTCCAAACAAATGGATGATTCCATCTGACATTACTGCTTTTGAGATGTGTTTCACAGATTCCTTAATCGAAAGCTTTTCCTGTTCTACCACAGTTGAGAGTAAATCCTGCACTGCTTCAAAATATGAGTTCATATGTGACACCCTCCGATTACCTTTAGCATTAAAAGATTATAGTGATGAATTTGTCCTTACTTGCATATCCGGTAAAAATATTCAAATTATCTAGTAATGTTGATTGTAAACTTATACCTGTCTGCACGATAAGCTGATTTAACATATTCTAGGGGGGTTCCATCTTGTAAAAACGTATTCCTTTGAATGAATAAAATGGGCGAATGTTTAGGAATCGCTAAATGGGTAATTTCTGTATCTGAAGCAATCGCTGATTCTAATGTTTGTGTAGCATAGTCGATTTTAAGTTTAGCGTAATTTTCTATATATTGGTAAAGGGACAGGTTGATAATTTCTTCAGTTAATCCCTTAATTAAATTCGCAGACATATACATCGTTTCGAGTGCCATTGGAACGTCATCGGCCAATCGTATCCGCTTTATTTCATAAACAGGAGCATAAGTGGAAATGTGCAGTTCATTAGCAATTTTTTTATTTGCCGGAATGATTTCGAAGCTCAGCAGTTTACTGCTTGGGTTTAGCCCTCGGGCTTTCATATCCTCTGTAAAGCTAGTCAGTCCATTAAGCTGCTGCTCCAGCTTCTTATCGGCTACAAAGGTTCCTCTGCCTTTCTGACGATATAGGTATCCATCATTAACTAGGTTATTAATGGCTTGACGGACAGTCATTCGGCTAATTTCGAATTGTTCTGCATATTCACGTTCAGATGGAAGGGCATTGTGCGCTTGGAACTCACCACTTTCTATTTGTCTTTTTATTTGTTCTTCGATTTGAAAATAAATTGGAAGAGGTGAGTTTTTATCAATCATTGATTTTCGCTCCTTTAGGGTATTAACACTCCAGATAACGCTTTTTGGTCTGCGATAATTGTAACATTATTATGTTTTTTAAGGATAGATGCAGGAAATTCCTCTGTTATTTCCCCGTGTATTAATTTCTTCAAGGTTTCGGCTTTCTCTTCTCCTGATATTAGCAGCAGAATTTCTTTACTTTTCATTATTGTGGCAATACCCATCGTAATTGCATGTGTGGGTACTTCGTCGATGGAGTCGAAATAGCGTGCGTTCGCTTGTCGAGTTGATTCCTCAAGTGCGACTACATGTGTACCAGACGAGAAAGAAGTTCCTGGTTCATTAAAACCAATATGACCATTTTGTCCAATTCCAAGTATTTGAAGATCAATCCCACCCAATGTTTCAATCATTTTGTCAAAACGAGTACATTCCTTGTCAAGATTATCGGCTGTACCATTTGGAAGATAAGTTTGTTCTTTATTTATATTAATATGAGCAAATAATGACTGGTCCATATAATAATGATAACTGTTTGGATCATTTGAATCTAAGCCGATATACTCATCAAGATTAAATGATGTTACGTTTTCATAAGAAGTATTATTTTGCATGTGATCTTCAATTAGCGTATCGTACGTCCCTTTTGGTGTCCCGCCTGTTGCAAGACCGAGCTTGATTTTCGAATTCTCTTTAACTTTTCGAATGACTATATTTGCAGCTGACTGACTCATTTCTTTGTAATCCTGCACTTTAATAATATTCATTATACATTCTCCTTTTTAAATGCTAATTTACCTCTGCAGAACGTCATTTCAACATCCAATTTTTCATTTAATATTACAAGATCAGCATCTTTTCCAACCTGTATACTACCTTTTCGATCAAAAATCCGAAGCTGTTTGGCAGGATTTTCTGCCGTCATTTTAATAATGTCAGTCATGGAACAGCCTGTATATTGCAAGGTGTTCTTAATGGCATCGTTCATTTTCAATATACTGCCTGCGAGTGTTCCATTTGATAGGGTTGCTGTCGTTTCGTTAACATACACGGGCTGGCCGCCTAAATCATAGGTACCCTTTTCAAGCCATTTGGCACGAAGCGAGTCCGTTATCAAGATCATCCGGTCACTGGTAATTTGGCTATAAGCTAACTTCACCATTTCCGGTCGGCAGTGAATGCCATCAGCAATAAGTTCAACAAACAGCTCGTCTCTAAGATAAGCAGCACCCAATACACCAGGCTCGCGGTGATGAAGACCCCGCATCCCATTATAAAGATGCGTGACGTGAGTAGTCCCTGCAGAAATCGCTTCACCTATTTGGTCATACGTTGCATCTGAATGTCCAATGGAAGCGACGACGCCTGTTTCCTTTAAGTGAGCTGCAAGATCTAATCCGTTTTGTTGTTCAGGTGCAAGCGTTACAAGCTTGATCTGATTTTGGGCAATTTCCTGCCATCTTTTAAATAGAGGGACATCAGGATCAACGATGTACTCTTCAGGCTGTGCTCCCTTACGTGCTGGTGAAATGAAAGGACCTTCTAAATGAATCCCAACTATTTCAGCGTGATCCTGTGTTTGATTTCCGATATAATTACCCGCATTAAGAAGTGCTGATTCAATGGCATCTGTCGATTGAGTCATTGTAGTGGCCAGAAAGCTGGTGGTTCCTTCTTTTGGAAGTGTTTCTGCCATTGTAGATAAAGCTTCATATGTGGCGTCCATTGCATCAGCATTAGATGCCCCGTGAATATGAATATCGATGGCACCTGGAATTACCTGATAATCCGGTGAAAGTGTAATTACTTTAGCATCATCGTCATGTTTGTATTGGTTGACTGGACCTACTTCGGCAATTTTTCCGTCGACGACTTTAATGTACCCATTTTTGTATGTTTCCTTTTCGCTATAAACTATTAGATTATTAATAATGAATGTTTTCATACATAATCTCCTTTATGAAAGTAAAACTTAATGAATGAGTCATAAATTGGTCTCATATATTTTGCCCTCATTTTATCGCTTTTATTATAAGTTGTCTAGACCAGTTAAGGAGTAGCGGGAATAAAAATGATATTTTTGCTTTATTTTCGAAGGATATAGTATATTTTTCAATTAAATTGGTATAGACATCTATATATTTTTTATGCTAGTATAATCCAAAGAAAAGTTATTATATTGACAAAATGAAAACGCTTTATACGTCTTGTCGTTCTGCTGAATCAAAAGAAGTTAGGAACAAGGGAGATGAGTTCGATGTTAAATTTTTTACAAAAGATTGGGAAAGCTTTGATGTTACCGATCGCTGTTTTGCCTGCAGCGGCTTTATTGCTTCGCCTAGGTCAACCGGATTTACTTGATATTGCATTTATAGCTGCCGCAGGAAAAGCGATTTTTGATAATCTTGCCATACTGTTCGCTTTAGGTATAGCGATAGGATTATCTAAAGACGGAAGCGGTGCAGCGGCATTAGCTGGTCTTGTTGGTTACTTTGTTTTAACGAATGGTACACAAGCAATTAATAAAGATATCGACATGGCTGTTTTAGGTGGGATTATATCAGGTATAGTTGCTGCCTTCCTATATAATAGATACTCTGAAATAAGACTCCCTGAATGGCTTGGATTCTTTTCAGGGAAACGATTTGTTCCGATTATTACATCGTTAGCGATGATAATACTGGCAGGAATATTTGGCTTTGTATGGCCGCCAATTCAAGATGTAATCAATAACGTTGGAGACTGGATTACAGGTGCAGGAGCTTTAGGTGCTGGTGTATTTGGCGTATTGAATCGCTTATTGCTTCCAGTAGGTTTGCATCACGTCTTGAATAGTATGGTATGGTTTGTTTTTGGTGAATACAATGGAGCAACTGGTGATATAAACCGTTTCTTCGCAGGTGATCCAACTGCTGGGCCATTTATGACAGGATTTTTCCCTATCATGATGTTCGGTTTACCAGCAGCAGCATTAGCGATGATTGCAGCTGCTAAGAAAGAGAAACGTAAATTAGTAACGGGGATGCTGGTTGGTTTAGCTTTCACTTCTTTCTTAACAGGAATCACTGAACCAATTGAATTTCTGTTTATGTTCATTGCTCCAGTATTATATGTAATACATGCAATTTTAACTGGGATCTCATTAGCTCTCGCTGTTCTATTGGATATCCATCATGGTTTTGGATTCTCGGCAGGAGCCATTGATTATTTCTTGAACTTTGGAATTGCTCAAAAGCCACTATGGTTAATACCGATTGGATTAGTTTACGCTGCAATTTACTTTGTGATTTTCTATTTTGTTATAAAAATTATGGATTTAAAAACACCTGGTCGTGAAGATGATGAGGAAGAAGCAGAAGAAGATACTGTTGTGAAAACAGGGGATAAATATGCCGATATGGGGTCACTTTTCATTCAAGACCTTGGCGGTAAAGAAAATATTAAAGTTATAGATAATTGTGCAACACGGTTACGTTTAGAGGTTGGCAATTCAGATAATGTGAATGAAGTAGCATTAAAAAGACATGGTGCACGTGGCGTGATGAAGTTAAATAAATCAAGTGTTCAGGTCATTGTTGGAACAAATGTAGAATTTGTTGCCAATGCGATGAAACAACTTGTAAAGAATGATGCTCATCCAAGCCAAGTTAAAACAAAACCATCAGCACAAGTAATGGCTGAAACAGTAGAAGAAAACCAAGCTTTAGATGTAAATGATTTTGTTCTTCCGTTAGAAGGTAATGTTTTGCCGTTAGACCAGGTTCCTGATCAAGTGTTTGCTATGAAAATGATGGGTGACGGCTTAGCTATTGAGCCGGTAAATGGGACACTCGTATCACCAATTGATGGGGAAGTGTTCAGTATCTTCCCAACAAAGCATGCATTGGGATTGAAAATGAATAATGGTCTTGAAATTCTGATCCATGTTGGTTTAGATACAGTTAAATTAAATGGAGAAGGCTTTACATCTCTTGTACAAGAAGGTCAAAAGATAACAAAAGGAACGCCTCTTTTGGAAGTTGACCTAGATTTCATACAAAGAAATGCTCCGTCTACTGTTACTCCTATCATATTCACTAACTTACCTGAAGGAACGGCAGTGAAATTACAGAAGACAGGGTTCCAGAAACAAAATACAGCAGACATCATTCGGTTGGAAAAACTTTAAATAACAGTAAAAAAGAAGGCGTCCAATAGGACGCCTTCTTTTAAATTAAACCAAAACCAGTTCATGAGGTGAAGCATCAACAATATTTTGAACTTCCGTCCCTTCAAGCGTTTCTTTTTTCAGTAGCTCTTCGACCAGCTCTTCATACTGCGGGCGATTTGAATCGAGCAATTTTTCCGTTTCCTGAATCGCTTTTGTGAACAGTTCCTGCATCTTTTGTTCTTTCTCGCCTTTATTAAATGTTAGGGTAAATCCATCTTGAAGCATTCCGGTATCGACCATTTGCTCAAGCAGATGTTTCGCCTGTTGTACGTCGCCGCCTACACCGATGCTGTGTTCCCCTAAATACATTCTTTCTGCAACGCCACCTGCTAAAATCATTTTGACTTGATCAAGTAATTCACTTGCTGTAGATAAATGAAGTTCTTTCGGAATCGGTGCTACATATCCAAGAGCTTCACCACGCGGTATGATGGTAGCTTTTCGAACAGAGCCCGGTTTGGTTAGGGCTGCAATCAAAGCATGTCCACTTTCATGGATGGCCACGCGGCGTTTAGTATCTACATCATTCAAGGTACGTGATGTGGCACCGAGAATTGTACGGTCAATGGCATAATCGAGATCTTGTTTGCGAATCATTTCCTGTTCATTTCTGAGAGCATGACGGGAAGCAGTATCAAATAAAGACCTCAAATCTGCTCCGGAGAAACCTGATGTGCTTTCAGCCAGTTCATCCAAGGAAGCAAGTACATCTGTTGCGAGTCGCTTTCCTTTAGTATGGATAGCAATGATCTCTTTTCTTCCCTGTGTATCTGGAAGTGGTACTTGAAAGGAGAAATCAATTCTACCAGGGCGAAGAAATGCCTCATCGAGCATATCTTTCCGGTTTGTTGCGGCAATAAATAAAATGCCTTCATTTGGATGACCTCCATCCAATTGGACAAGCAGTTCAGTCAGCGTTTTTTCGCCTTCTTCTCCGCCATGAGCTTTCCGTTTACCCGCTAATGCGTCTACTTCGTCAATGAAAATGACAGCTGGTGATTGCTTACGTGCATTTTGAAAAAGACTACGGACACGGGCTGCTCCAACACCGACAAACATTTCGTTGAAGGCCGAACCGCTTGTTGAGAAGAAGTTGGCACCCAATTCTTTTGCAATTGCCTGTGCAAGAAGCGTTTTCCCAGTTCCTGGTGGGCCGTATAATAAAATGCCTTGAGGAGGCTTAATTCCAATTTTAGCTGAACGTTCTGGTTCTTTTAGAGTAGTTAGGGTTTGCAGGATTTCTTGTTTGATTTCGGTTTGCAAACCGCCTACATCCTCCAAAGTTATCTCGGGCAAATCTCTAGGAGCAGAAATGCTTTGTTTCTTGCTGCCAATAAGTAATCCACCTTTTGACCTTTTCTGTATAATAACAATGGTTGTGACTAATGCTGCCATCAATCCACCTAAAATCCATAATGCTGACTTATTAGTTGATGAAAATGAATATTGAACATTATAAGTTTCGACTAGTTTATTGATCATTTGACTATTGGGGGGAATATTAGAAACATATTCTCCATCTGGTGTAGTGATGTGAAGGGTACCGTTTCGTTTCTCTTCTATTGAGACAAGGGCCCCATTTTGAGCTTTAATTGTCTTTTCAACAGAAGAAAAGGGAATAACCATTTCCTTTGATTGAGTTACAACATACCAACTAATTCCACCTATTATCACAATGAAAGCCGTTAAGAACGGCAGCAACTTCGAGACAAATTTAGAATTCGAGTTCAAATTTTCATCTCCTTTAAGGATATATATTCAGTATAGAATTTTTAAACGTGTATTCTATAGGTCTTTAGTCCTTAAAATTTAGGTAAATAATGTAAAGGAACGAAATTCCAATAACTTAGGGATGAGTACTATTCTATTTTCAACCTGCATATTAGACTTTTTAAAAATGAAATGCTAAAGTGAAATGGTCTAAGTCATGAAAAAATAAAAAGGTAGAAGAGTGTGAAGTTCTATGAGTAAATTTATAAAAGACTATTTGATTACAATGAAGGATATCGTCAGAGAAGGAGATCCAATTCTGCGTCAGGTAACGGATGAAGTTAGCCTGCCGATTTCAGATGAAGATCGTGAAACGCTGGAGTGCATGATGCAATATTTGAAAAATAGCCAAGACCCAAAACTTCAAAAGAAATACAATTTACGTGAAGGTGTTGGTTTGTCGGCAAATCAGATTGGCTTGAATAAACGCATGTTTGTTATGTATTTTCCGGATGAAAAAGGGAAGCTGTTTGAATATGCCCTTGTGAACCCGAAAATAATCAGCCATTCAGCTACGATGATTTATTTACCGCAAAGTGAAGGCTGTCTTTCTGTTGACCGTGATATAAAAGGCTATGTACCTCGTTATGAACGCGTTAAAATTAAAGCATTGGATAGCAAAGGTGAGACAATCGAGATGCGGCTGAAGGGCTTTGCTGCTATCGTGTTTCAACATGAGCTAGATCATTTAAACGGGATGATGTTTTATGACCGTATCAATATCGAGAACCCTTTCAAGCTTCCAGAAAATGTAGAAGTGAAAAGCTTGTAATACCAAAGAGGCAAAGCGCCAATGCTTTGCCTTTTTACATGTTTAAGATTGTCTTCCTGCCATATGCTTCTGTAAATCACTGAATATGGCCATACTCATTTGTTGGTATCCTTTGGAGGTGAGGTGGATGCCATCATCGCTAATTAAGTGGTTCAAGTCGCCAGCGGATTTAATGTAGGAACGCACATCAATCAGTGGCACCTTAAGTTCTTCAGCGAGGTTTTTCAATTGGCGGTTATACATTCCATGCCAATGTTCAATTCCGCCGACTTGGGACACAAAATGCCCGATTGAAGGCCCGAACCTTTCAGCGATAGATCGGTAATACCTAGCTGGATCTAATGGTGGGAGGGTCAAAAGAAAAGGTGTGACATGCTTGTCCTGAACCTGTTTAACAAGATGAGTAATATTTTCTAGGTACCGTTCGATGGGAACAATTGGCTCATGATCACCTTCTGGATTTTTGGCGACTTCATCCCAATGGAAGTTACAGTCGTTTCCACCAACCTCTATTAATACGATATCAGGATTTTCTGACATGACATCTTTATCGATCCGGCTAACTAGCAGGTCGGAGTTGTCATTGAAAACCCCTTTATTCAATACTTCAACGAATGGCAACGATTCTGTAAGCTTAGCTAAAGAGTTCGGATAATTGACTTTAATAATGCGAAGCCGACCTTTAACATAAGAAATACCTCTGGTTAAACTATCCCCAAAACATACAATCTTCAAATTTCTCACCTCGGTATGTGACTGTGTTACTTATTATTTTAGTAGTAGAATAGTTTTTCAGCAAACTTTACTTTCTATTCATATAGAAGAGAGGTATTTTATTGAAATAGTACCCGCTTTTCCTTAATAAAAACTTAAAAAAGCGCTGAAAGCCCAGCGCTTTTTTAGTCATTGTAACGATTCCTCTTTTGGAGGCGTTTCTACTCTTGTTTTTCCCATAAAGAAAACTGTGATTGCAGCAAGACCGATTGGGATGAGGGCCAAAGTGAATATTAAGGAAATGGAATCAGACATTGCATGAACAATTTTATCTAGGATAAAGTCCGGAATCTGTGCACGTGCATCTGATTGGAAGAGCTGACGAGGGTCCTCCATTAGTACAGATGTGTCCGGTCCTCCCTGCATCCCTTTAAATGCGTCTGTCATTTTACTTGTGAATACATTATTCTGTATCGCTCCATAGATCGTAACACCGAGTGTCATCCCAAAAGAACGTAGGAATGAGTTTGTAGAGTTGGCCGATCCGCGAAATCTCGGTTCCAAATTATGAATCGAAGCAATAGGCAAAAGAGAGAACGAAAAGCCCATGCCGAAGCCAGTAAGAATCATGTAAAGTGTTAGTAAAGTTCTGCTGGTATCAGGGGTAATTGTCCCTAACAGAAGCATTCCTGCAAAATAGCAGACGACAGAAATTGTCATCAAGTTGCGGAAGCTGGTCTTTGTATTGAATATCCCACCAATTGCACTACCAACGACGGAACCAAGCATCATGGGAGTAAGAATTAACCCGGCATTTGTTGCAGATCCCCCGTAAACAGCTTGGACGAAAATTGGTATATAGACAGTTAAAATAATAAATGTACCGCCATATAGGATGGCTAAGATTTGAGAGGTTGCAAACAACCGTCTTTTAAATAACCATAATGAAATGATAGGATCTTTTGCTCTTTTTTCGAAAAAGAAAAAAGAAATGAAGAAAACTAAAAAGCTTGCAAACAGACCTATGATAGGAAATGAATCCCAACCATACTCTCCGCCCAGTTCGAGGGCAAACATTAAGCTAATAACGGCAATAACGAGTGTTGCTGCCCCACCCCAATCAATTTTTTGTTCTTGGGTATTGGCTGACTCTTTGTAATATCGCATGATGAAAAATAAAGAAATGATTCCGATTGGAACATTGACATAGAAAATCCAGTTCCAGCTAGAATACTCTGTAATATAAGCACCTAAAAGCGGGCCCAATACGCTTGAAGCTCCAAATACTGCTCCGAAAAGCCCAGTTAATTTTCCGCGTTTCTCAGGTGGGAAAATATCGAATATGATTGTAAAAGCAATTGGCATTAAAGCGCCGCCGCCAATCCCTTGGATTGCCCGAAAAATACTTAACTGGACTATGCTTTGAGCCATACCACATAATGCAGAGCCGATTAGAAAGACTACGAGGCCAAAAATAAAAAACCTCTTCCGTCCATACATGTCGGAAAGCTTACCGAAAATTGGCATGCTTGCCATTGTGGCGACCATATAAGCGGATGTCACCCAGACAAACTTATCGAAACCGCCTAAATCTGAAACGATCGTTCCCATGGCAGTCGCAACAATCGTATTATCCATTGCTGACATCAAGATACCTAATAATAAACCGGCAACAATGAATTTTTGGTTTTTTTGTTCTTTCATTTATTTTCCTCCTTAGTGCGTACTAATATTTCATAATTTTATTTACATAAATGAATGATAACCATTAAGATAAAATAAAATCATTTATCTTGATTTTCAAGATAAATTTAAGTGTAAGAGGGGTGGTATTTTATGTCAAGCGATAATATGGTGAATGCAGATATGTTAGAGAAGTTAACGCATAGTCTGAAAAAATATGGAATGAGATCGGTTTTATTTCAACAAAACATGGCCCAAAAAATAGGAGTTACCCATACGGACTTAAAGACTGCTGAGATATTGAATGAAACAGGACCGATAACCGCCGGTGAACTATCGAAAATTACGGGGTTGAGCACGGGCTCTGTAACGGCGCTAATCGATCGTCTTGAAAAATCTTGCTATGTAAAAAGGGAACGAGATCAATTGGATGGAAGGCGGGTAATGATTGTCCCAATGCCCGCAAGACAAGAACAGATCAAATCGCATTATCAATCACTCTCTACGGCTACCAAAAATCTATGTTCCACTTATAATGAGCAAGAGCTTACATTTATCCTTCAATTTGTGGAGGATATCTCAGAAATTATGGACAAGGAAAATGACAAGTTAATGAGTGAACGGGAAGGGTGGCTGAAATAAAGGCTACCCTTTTTACTTTTAGAGATATGAGGAGAGTGAAATAGGCGTTTTTTCCTTTTTAATGAGAAAGAAAAACGCTAGGGGTATAACAAATTCTTCCACAACATATGAAAAATGTCTCGTTTTCAACAAAATTTATATTGATAATGATTTTCATTGTCTGCTAATATGAATCTAGAATTCATTTAAAAGGGAGATTCATATATGAAGAAAACAAAGGCATCATTAGCAGTCTTACTATCTACTAGCCTACTATTTGGCTGCTCACAGGAAAAGGAAGAAGTAAAGCCGGCAGACAAGAATGCCAAAGAAACGAGTGCAAGTGCGAGTGCTTTAGATGATGTATCTAGCGAATATCGGGAATATGCGATTGGTGAAATAGAGGAGTTTGTAAAAGCGACTGAAGAGTTTACGACAGCTGTAACGTCTGGTGATATTGAAAAAGCGAAGGAAGTATACGCACCGGCCCGTATGCATTATGAGAGAGCTGAACCAATTGCAGAAGTATTTGGCGATCTTGATCCCAAAATTGATGCGCGTAAAGGGGACGTTAAAGATGAAGAGTGGGGCGGTTACCACCGGATTGAAATGGGTTTATGGGAAGAAAACACAACAAAAGGTTATGAAGAGTATGCGAATCAATTGATGAGTGATGTCAATTTGCTTCGTGCCAAAGTTGAAACTGTTGAGGTCACACCGGATTTATTAATCACAGGTGCGGTTGATTTATTAAATGAAGTTTCTACCAGTAAGGTAACTGGAGAAGAGGATCGATACTCTCATACAGATTTATATGACTTTGTTGCAAATGTAGAAGGTGCCGAAAAAATCTACGAACTTCTTACACCAGCTCTTAAAGAAAAAGACGAAAAGCTTGTAACGGAAATCCAACAACGTTTTGACGATGTATACAGCTTGCTTGAGAAGCATAAAGAAGGTGATGGCTATACCTCTTATACGGATTTAAAAGAATCTGAGGTTAAAGAGCTAAGCCAAGCCATTGATGCATTAGCTGAACCACTTTCGCAAATAGGGATTGTAACGGAGGAATCATAATTGAAAGAGAAAATGCCGAATGACGAAACCTCGCTTTTTACTAAAAAAGTAAGTCGTCGCAATATGTTGAAAACAGCAGGAGTTGGTGGGGTCGGAGTCGTGATAGGAGCCTCTGGATTTGGTGGGCTTTTGAATCTATCTGATTCGAAGGCAAATGGACAAACTAATGATATTGTTCCATTTTATGGGGCCAATCAAGCGGGCATTACTACTGAAGCTCAGGATAACCTTTATTTTGCAGCACTGGAAGTTACGACAGATAATAAATCCGACTTAATCCAGCTATTTAAGGACTGGACAGAAGCAGCGGCTCAGATGACAGAGGGAAAATTGGTAGGTGAAGCTTCTCTAAATGCTAGTATGCCTCCAAAAGATACTGGGGAAGCAAAAGAATTGTCACCCTCTAATTTGACGATTACTTTTGGAGTGGGTCCTACCCTATTTACGAAGAATGGTAAAGATCGGTTTGGTTTGAAATCGAAAAAGCCTGCTGAATTAAAGGATCTGCCCAAATTCCCTTTAGATGCGTTAGAAGATTCTTGGAGCGGTGGAGATATTTGTATTCAAGCATGTGCAGATGATCTTCAGGTTGCTTTTCATGCCGTTAGGAACTTAGTGAGAATCGGGAGAGGGAAAACGATTATTCATTGGGCCCAAACAGGTTTCCAACGTACTAAACAAGCCGATTCTCAAAAAACGACACCGCGTAACTTATTCGGGTTTAAGGACGGAACTGCCAATCCGGATACGAAGAAAAGTAGTGAAATGAATGATCATGTTTGGGTAAAGGCTGGGGATGGTCCAGACTGGCTTGTTGGCGGCAGTTATATGGTTGTACGCCGAATTCAGATGTACATTGAAGTATGGGACCGTACTATATTGAAAGAGCAGGAAAATACATTTGGCCGTCACCGTGACAGTGGAGCTCCATTAGGGATGAAGAATGAATTTGATAGTGTTGATTTAGAAGCTAAAGATAAAAATGGAAATCGGATTATTCCAGAAGATTCGCATATGAGTCTATCCAGGGGGGACGGAAAAGCAAAGATTCTGCGGCGTCCTTATTCATATGCGGATGGAATGGATCCCAAAACAGGAAGCTTGAACGCTGGCCTTCTGTTCATTTGTTATCAACGCAACCCAAGTAAACAATTTGTTCCTATACAGGAACGCCTTGCGAAAAATGATAAGCTGAATGAATATATCATTCACCGAGGTAGTGCTGTATTTGCTTGTTTGCCAGGTGTGAAAAAGGGTGGCTATATCGGAGAATCCCTTTTTAGGTAATTGAATTTTAAAAGATAGACGAGAAAATCGCCAGCATGGATGCGTATCCGGGTTGGCGATTTTAGTTCATAAATAAGGAGGGTACCAGTATGACTGTTTCTAAATGGAAAAGTGGGATATTGGTTTTAATAGTCAGTCTTTTATTTATTTCATCTGCAGTACGAGTTGTTTCGGCAGGTGAAAATCATGATCAGCTTTTTGTCTATATTGGCGATAGTTTAATGAAGACAAAATCCGGCGACCTTGACGCAGTTTCGGATAATATAGCTTTATTTGAAAAAGATTGGAAAATGATAAAAACGGACAGTGAAGTTGCGAAGAAAGTTGATAAGCAACTATTGGCTGTAAAAAGTGCTGTGAAGAACGAAGCAGACGCTGATGAAATTAAAAAGCAATTATCGGCTTTATCAAGTACTCTAATTACATATGATACAGAGGAAAACCCAGTAGATAAGACGGTCTATAAAGACCGGTTACAAGCGTTAATCCCATTAATAGATAAGTTGGATGCAACAATAGCTGAAGGTGACTTTGTTCAAGCTAAGAGTCAATATACAAACCTACGGAATTATTGGATTGACGCAGAGGTTGTTGTTCGGGAGGCAAGTGTTGCTTCATACGGTAAGATTGAAACGTATATGGCCTTTGTGCGGATAGCCATTACCCAGGACCCACCTGATTCGGAAAAAGCCAAAACGAATCTTTCTGAATTAAAAGGTTTACTGGAGGATTTTCTTGCTGGTAAGGTTAAAGAAGAAGACCAGAAGGTGACTTATTCACTTGGAGATGTTACACAACTCTTACAAGGAAGCATAACCGATATTGAAAAAAATGATGTCGATTCAGCAATTGATCAGTTGAATGAAATTTTAACAATTTGGCCTAATGTCGAAGGGGAAGTTTCAACAAGAGACAGCAAGTTGTATAGTGATATGGAAACAAAAGTTCCGACCGCAATCAGCTTGTTACAATCGAAAAAGATAAAAGCAGAGGAAGCGAAGGATATCGTTTCGGATTTAAACACCCGGTTGCTACCCTTGATTGATGATACGAGTTATACAACATGGGATGCTGCTTTGATTCTTTTACGGGAGGGGCTAGAAGCACTCTTGATTGTAGCGACATTATTGTCTTTTCTAAAGAAAATTGGACAAGCGGACAAACAAAAATGGATTTGGACAGGGGTAGGTGCTGGATTAGCCGCGAGTACCATCTTTGCGGTCATCATCAATATTGTTTTCTCTCAAATTACAGCTGCGTCAAGCCGTGAGTACATTGAGGGAATCACAGGGATAGTGGCAGTATTGATGATGTTGACAATTGGCCTTTGGCTCCATAGTAAATCGAATATCCATGCATGGAACCGTTATATTGGCAAGCGAATGGACCAAGCTATTGCTACAGGTAGTATCGTCTCGTTTGCTTTAATTAGCTTTTTATCCATTTTCCGTGAAGGTGCGGAGACAATTATCTTTTATGCAGGTATGGCGCCTTATATGGAATTGAAGCAGCTATTAAGCGGGATTGTAATTGCCTTCCTCATATTAGTAGTGATTGGTTTTATCATGCTACGTTACAGCGTGAAACTACCGATTACCCTATTCTTTAAAGCAGCAACGATACTCATCTATGTTTTGGCATTTAAGATTCTTGGGGTCTCTATTCATTCACTTCAAGTTTCACAAGTTCTGCAGACACATACGATTACTTCCTTCCCGTTTGTAGAATGGATAGGACTTTATCCGACAGTAGAAACGTTACTGCCGCAAGCTGTATTAATTCTGTTGATCTTACTGGCTACCTATTGGGTTAAAAAAAATAATTCTGTACATGCATCTGAATAAAAAAAGGGACTGACGAATGTCAGTCCTATTTTGTAGTATCTAGCGCAGAGATCGGCGATAGGAATATTGTTTCCATTGATAGAGGATAAAGCAACCAATGCAGAATCCAAGGATGGCTATGAAAGAAGCAAGCCCGACCATCACCGTAAAAATATATCCTGAAACGGTCCAACCAAGCAAGAAAGAAATTAATCCAAGTCCCAAGCAAACGACTGCAATAACTTAGTTGAATTGCTGTTGTGAATGATCTTCCGGAATATAATCAGAAGGCCGCTTTTTCAAGAAGAGCTTTGCAAGCCGCATAATCGGATTGAAATTAAAGATAAGCCCTAAAAGTCCTGCTGTAAACGGAACCGCTAATATCCATATTTGACCGGTTAGTAAGGCAGTCACCACACTTGAAAATATGACCCATTGATTCGTGCGTACTAAGGGACGGGGAATAGAACGAATTTCACTCGTCATTTAAATACCAACCTCCCTGATGAGTTTTATTATATTTTATCTTTATTATGGCTACTTGTTAAGTGGGAATGATAAAAAAGTCTATAAAATCAAAACTCAACCTCCTTATTTATAATAATTTTAATTTAGTATTGATTATTATTATTAAATCGGTATAATATAATATATAACAATTAGTTAAAGTAGGAGGACGGTATAATGGTAACAAAAGTTTGTCAAACATGCGGTACACCAATAAAAAAACTAAAGCATTCTTCGATATGCCAATGCGGTCCTAAAATATTGAGCAATCAATTTCCAGCTAAAACAAAAAAATAAACGGCATAAAATAGAATGGTAAATTAAACCGGTTATTGGAAATAATCGGTTTTTTGTTTACTTGTGGAGTGTAAAGATGTGTAACTAAAAAAAATATCTTTTTATCCAATATTAAATATTTTAATTTTGAGTAAAAATAATGTACGATTAGAGAATAGAATTTAATGTCAGGGTGGAACAAAAGACAGTGTATTAGTGTCTAAACCATCACGTGACGGTTGGGAGGGGTTATATTGGGATCGAGACGTTGAAAATTGGCGAGTTGGCAGAAATGGCGAATGTTACGAAGAGAACTGTTGATTACTATACAAACATGGGCCTGCTAAAAGCAGAACGTTCCGCCTCTAACTACCGTTATTATTCAGTCAGGGAACTTGAACGGCTTCACCGTATTGAGGAGTATAAAAGAAAAAACCTTTCATTAGAAGATATAAAGGAACTATTTAACCAGGACAAGGAAGTTTCATCTGCCATTGAGGAAACAGGACTTCAACTGAAAAGTAAACTGGATGGCTTGAATGAGGAACTACGGGAAGTAATCAGGCTGATTGAAAAGGACGAAAAAAATGAACTTCTTCTAAAAAAACAGATTTCTCACGAAAGCATTGCCTTAATCCAATCATTATTAGTGTTGTTAGTATAATCCAGATTTATTCTCGATAGTTTACTGTACTAAGGTGCATATTAATAAAGGACATCTTCACAAAATGGTTGGGATGCGGCATTCATGTTAAAATTCAGTTTGTTTTTGAAATGGACATTAACCATTTACACAGGAGGTGCTTGGGATTAAACCGTGTTTGCCTATTCCTTGGTATTACTCAAGGTAGGGTATATACATGGTAAACCCGCACATATTGGAGATTTTTATAAAATTATTAGCAGTAGCTGTATTAATAGCATTAACGGCATTTTTTGTTGCCTCAGAATTTGCAATCGTAAAAGTCAGAAGTTCTCGTATTAATCAATTGATTGAAGAAGGACATAGAAATGCACTTGCAGCCAAGAAAGTAACCACACATATTGATGAGTACTTATCTGCTTGTCAATTGGGGATTACAGTAACCGCATTAGGTTTAGGGGTGCTGGGTGAACCGACGGTGGAGGCAATATTTAAACCTTTGTTTTTAAGATGGGGATTAGATGAATCCGTAAGCCATATTATCTCTTTCGTGATCGCGTTTGGTTCTGTCACATTCCTTCACGTTGTAGTCGGGGAACTAGCACCAAAAACAGTTGCGATTCAAAAGGCTGAGGAAGTAACATTAATGTTTTCAAAGCCATTAATTCTGTTTTATCGTATTTTGTACCCGTTTATTTGGTTATTGAATGGTTCTGCTCGTGTTCTTACAGGCATGTTCGGGTTAAAGCCTGCTTCTGAATCCGAAATGGCTCACTCAGAAGAAGAACTGCGCATTATTTTATCAGAAAGCTATAAAAGCGGTGAGATTAATCAATCAGAATATAAATATGTAAACCAAATTTTTGAATTTGATGAGCGTATTGCCAATGAGATTATGGTTCCTCGTACGGAAATGACGGTAATTGAAAAAGGTATGCCCTTATTGGAGGTTGTTGAACTCATTCAAGAAGAGCAATACACCCGTTATCCTGTTATAGACGGTGATAAAGATAATGTAGTGGGTATGGTCAATATCAAGCGTCTTTATACAGCAACAATTACAGAAGAAAATGTTTCAGAATTGACGGTTGATTCATTTGTAACTCCAATTATTCGTGTTCTTGAAACAATCGCAATTCATGATTTACTACTGAAAATGCAGAAGGAACGGATTCATATGGCCGTTTTAACAGATGAATATGGCGGTACTGCAGGTCTTGTTACGGTTGAAGACATTCTCGAAGAAATCGTCGGAGAAATACGAGATGAATTTGACCAAGACGAACGGCCGCTTATTCAAAAAATTGATGAGGGACATTATGTTTTTGATGCAAAAACATTGGTCGAAGATGTTAATGATACCCTTGCAATAGAATTGCCAGAAGAAGATATAGATACATTGGGCGGTTGGTTCCTAACAGGGCGATTTGAAATTGCAGTCGGCGATAGAATAGAATATGCCGGCTTTGAATTTACCGTAAAAGAGATGGATGGCCATCATGTCTTATATGTTGAAGTTAAGAAAATTTAATAATCACGAAAAACCGAAAGCGAAAGCTTTCGGTTTTTATAATTTTACTAAATAATGAATTAATAATTGAGTATGGATTCGAACACAATGCTTTGGATTTTCTTACAATTAAAAAGGTAGACTACTACTCTAATGGAAAAGGAATTCATGAATAATAACGCTGTAAGTACAATTTATACTATGAAAATGTTAAAATGTAGAGTGAGACATTAAATCTATCTAAATATAAACATATTGGAATGTTAGTAATAAGATTTATCTTTGCAAAGACATTCTTTTTCTGGCTGATTATAAATTAAGAGAAGAAGGTAGGCGGAAAAATGGGTTTTAAGAGGAAGCAAATGTTAGGGTTCGGTTTAATCTTGCTTTTCTTGGCTATATTACTTTCTTTCATGATGTTTACGCTTAACAATTTAAAGAGCAGTATGACCGAAATAGTTGAAAACCGCTATGAAAAAGTTCAAGCTTCGATGGAAATCCGTCAGTTGTTTTCAAGGTCAGACCGTGAAATTTTGTTTGCTGCTGATGATGCGAATAAAGAAGAAAGAGCTGATAGTCTAGAAATTATAAAAGAGAATCATAGTTTGATTGAATCACAAATTGCTGAATTATCAGGTACTTTAAATAAAGTAAAAGCAAAGCAATTGTTGAAAGAGTTTGAGACTCAATATACATCTTACTCCATAACAGAGACTGAGATTATTCAAAATATACAAGAAGAAAATTCTTCTGAAAATATTTCCAGGTTGATGAGAGATCAGCGGGAAAAGCGGACAAAAGTTATCAGCGCGATGGATGACTTTAAAGATTTCCAAGAAGGCATTATGAAAGAAACCTTAAGGAATTCGAAACAAACCTATGAAGATATGATTAGTTTCACAATCTTCGCTGTTATTCTTAGCATTTTAGTTATTTCAGTAACGATGGTTTGGATGATTCGCAGCACATCAAAAGATTTGCAATCCATTACGAAGGTCATCAAGAATATTGATTTTAAAAACTTATCGGTAGTACCAAGAATTTCAGTTCGAACAAAAGATGAAATTGGTGATATCGCTCGATCCTTCAATGATATGGCAGAATCGCTTGAAGCCTATAATCAAAAGGAGAAAGATTTCACTGAAAAAATCAGTGAACAGAACTGGATTCAGACTCGTGTTGCAGATATTGCTACCATGTATCAGCGTATTGTTGATGTGGAGGTTCTTGCTGACAGGTTCATTACAAGGCTTGCGCCGATGATGGGAGCGTCCATTGGGGCGATTTACGTCAGGCGAGGTGTGGGAAAAGATATGCGTTTTGTAAAGATTTCCAGCTTTGCAGGAGATGGTGAGGATGCAGGTAGACGTGAATTTCGACTGGGTGAAGGTTTGATTGGACAATGCGCTCAAGAAGGAAAATCGAAATTCATCGACAATATTCCAGAAGACTTCCATTTGGTTACAACAGGGCTAGGGGAAGTCAATCCTAAAAGTATTGTCATTGCACCGGTCGTATTTGAGGACGAAGTTGTTGCAATGGTTGAATTGGCAAGTTTGGAGGCCTTTACGAAGTTGCAAAAAAGTTTCTTAACCCGTGTGTTGGATACTCTAGGCATCACGATCAATAATGTAGAAGGTCGGATGGAAATAGAGCGTTTATTGAAAGAATCACAGGCACAGACCGAAGAGTTGCAGGCTCAATCGGAAGAGTTACAATCTCAGTCAGAGGAAATGCAGGCCCAATCAGAGGAATTGCAAACACAGGCTGAAGAGTTGCGGATGATTAACGAACAATTAGAAGAGAGAAATCGCGAAACCGAAGATAAATCGAAAGAGCTTCAAGTCGCAAAATTAAATCTTGAAAAACAAGCAGAAGAATTAAAGTTAAGTTCAAAATACAAATCGGAGTTCATGGCAAATATGTCCCATGAATTGCGGACGCCGCTTAACAGTATTTTGATTTTATCTGAAATGCTTTCTGATCCTAATGATAGTAAATTAAATGAAGAGCAGCAGGAATTTGCTCGTGTTATTAACTCATCAGGTCAAGATTTATTAACATTGATTAATGATATTCTGGATTTATCAAAAGTTGAAGTTGGAAAACTTGAAGTTGTCTTTGACGAAATGAATATGAGTGAGCTGCCTGAGGTTTTGCACCGTAACTTTGATCATGTAGCGAAGAAAAAGAACATCGACTTTATAATCGATAGAGATAAAAATGTACCGGACATTTTCTTTACGGATGAACAGCGCTTCCAGCAAATCTTGAAAAACTTATTGTCCAACGCATTTAAATTCACGGAAAAAGGTTCTGTGTCTGTCCGAATTAAAAAAGCGGATGAAGAAAATGTCGCACAGTGGATTCAAACAAAAGGTGCAAGCAATTGGATTGAAATTAATGTGGCGGATACTGGTATTGGAATTTCCAAAGAAAAGCAAAAACTAATCTTTGAGGCGTTCCAGCAAGGCGACGGAGCTACAATGAGGAAATACGGTGGTACAGGACTTGGGCTTTCCATATGTCGTGAGTTTGCCAAGCTGCTAGGAGGCTGGGTCATTGTAGATAGTAAAGAAGGCCAAGGTAGTACATTTACCTTCTTTATTCCAAGCATGCCAGAGGGCTTCAAACATGTTGGCGAAGCAATAGCTGCTTCTACAGAAGTGGCAGCAGCTTCCCATGAAGCAACCGAATCTTTTGTAGAGCAGGAAGAACAGGATGTCGTAATATTCGATGGTGACGGCAAGAAAAATGGTAATCCATTCTGCAATAAAACCGTACTGGTCGTCGATGATGACCACCGTAATATCTTTGCACTAAAAAATGCCCTGAAGCATGAGGGGATGGAAATCCTTACGGCTGAAAATGGCTATGAATGTTTGGAGCTTCTTGAAAAAGGAAATAATATAGATGCAATATTAATGGATATTATGATGCCAGGAATGGATGGTTATGAAACGATGACTAGAATTCGCGAGCAGAATAAGTTCGAGAATCTTCCAATCATCGCTTTAACAGCTAAAGCGATGAAAGGCGATAGAGAAAAATGCCTGAAAGCTGGCGCGTCCGACTATGTCAGTAAGCCATTAAAATTAGATCAGTTGCTATCAGTTCTTCGTGTGTGGCTGACTAATTGATTGATAGTACGGGTAAGGAAGGTTTTTCATGAAGGATACATTAACTGTTGAAGAACGAGAAGATATAGAAATTGAATTATTATTGCAAGCCATTTATTCTGTCTCCGGCTTCGATTTTCGGAAATATATGCGTTCTTCTATAAAGCGGAGAGTTGAAAATCGGATGAGGCTGGACCATATTCGTAGGATAAGTGGAATGATTGAAATGGTTTTATATGAAAAAGGGTATGTCGAGAAACTTCTGAATGATTTTTCGATAAACGTTACTGAAATGTTTCGCGACCCGGATTTCTTTAAAGCTTTTCGATTAAAAATTGTACCGCTTTTAAAACAGCTTCCGGAAATTAGAATTTGGCATGCGGGTTGTTCGACTGGTGAAGAAGCCTTTTCAATGGCCATCCTTCTTAAGGAAGAGGGGCTTTATGAAAAGGCGAAAATTTATGCGACTGATATGAATGAAGATGTCCTCCGCCATGCAGAAAAAGGGATACTTCCGCTAAATAGAATGCAGTCTTATACAAAAAACTATTTGCAGGCCGGCGGAAAACAGGAATTTTCGGAGTATTATACGACGGATTATCAAAATGCCTATCTTAATTCTAGCCTTCTTAAAAACATAGTGTTTTTCCAGCATAATTTGGTCACTGATGGTTCGTTCAATGAGTTTCATATTATCATGTGCCGAAATGTGATGATTTACTTTACCGGTGAATTACAAACCTATGTAAACCATTTGTTTTATGACAGTCTTAGTAAAGAAGGCTTTCTTGCAGTTGGTAGTAAGGAAACACTTCATACATCTTCCTTATCGGAAGATTATGAGGACTTTGATTCAAAGGAACGGATTTATCGGAAATTATAAGAAGGGGGAGTTCGCATATTTAGCGGACTCCTCTTTTTCATTAGGCCACTAGTAATATGTTCTCACCCTGTTTTTGGGTGATACAAAAAAATGCTTATAATATGTTTAGAGTGTCATAGTAACGGGTATATATAATGAATTGGTCTGCGAATGTGATGATAAAGTGGTTTATTATTATTAAAAGAGACTGAGCTTCGTTATAATAAAATGGAAACTACCCTATAGGGAACCACAATAATGAAACGCATTTACATAATAAAGATAAAAACTTGCCGCTCGATATAAGCCAAAAGGGGAATAAAAGAATGACGATATTAATCGTAGATGATAACCAGGTTAACCTTTTCGTTATAGAGAAAATTCTAAAGAGGGCTGGCTATACGGATTTTCTTTCATTAACTTCTGCTGTGGAGATGTTTGAATATTTACAGGTGGGTGGTCTGAAACCAAAGGAGACTTCTGTTGATATTATTCTGCTTGATATTATGATGCCTGAAATCGATGGAATAGAGGCGTGCAGACGTCTTCAAAATATCCCACACCTTAAAGATATACCCGTGATTTTTGTGACCGCACTTGAAGACTCAAACAAGGTAGCCGAGGCACTTGATGTGGGCGGTATTGATTATATAATGAAGCCTATTAATAAAATTGACTTGCTGGCCCGGATTCGTGTGGGATTAAGGCTTAAATATGAAAAAGATTGGCATAAAATGCAGGATGAAAAAATTCGTAATGAATTAGATCTCTCGATGCAGGTCCAAAGCAGTCTCTTAAGTGAGCCCATTCACAATGACCACTTAACTATCAAAGCCTCATACTTACCTGCAAATAAGTTAGCGGGAGACATGTACTATTGGCATCGCATTGATGAAAATCGATATGGAATCATTCTGCTTGATATGATGGGGCATGGAATATCTGCTTCACTTGTTTGTATGTTTATTTCCTCTGTTTTGAGGGATGCGATTCGGACACATACAGATCCTGTGGCAGTCATAAACGAAATGAATCACTGGATGAGTGTCCTTAATAAAGAAGATAACCAAGTGCACTATTATTTTACAGCGATTTATATGATTATTGATACAGAGCAAAAAACAGTGGAATATGTTAACGCTGGACATCCTCCAGGCTTCGCTTTAATGGATGATGGAAAAGTGGCTTCTCTTTCAAAAGGGACATGTCCTGTGGGATTCTTCACTGAGATGAATATAGAGAAATCAATCATTCATTATGAAGACAGAATTCAACTTCTGTTATTTACAGATGGAGTCATGGAGGCTATCGATCGGGATGGCACCGAAGGGCTGAATCAAATACAAGAAGCGGTCTCAACGAGTTGGTTTGATATCAAGGAAACCGCTCCTATTGATTTTGTTATGCCCCCTGAAATGCAACAAGACCAGCCGGATGATATGTGTGTTGTTGTAATTCAAGCTAATTGAAAAAGGAAGAGGCTGCAGTTTATACCTGCAGCCTCTTCTGTGGTGTGGAAATTCTTATACAGGAGAGTTTCGATGTAGTATCCAGCGATTTTAATTTGCTAATTAACGTTTATTTTTCAATTTACTAACAGCGTCTTGGAGATTGCCTTTTAATTTATCAACTTTACCTTCTGCTTGTAAGTGAGGATCATTTTTCGCGTTACCGACCTGGTCTTTCGTTTCGCCTTTTACTTTATTGACCGTACTTTTTACTTTGTCTGATAAACTGCTCATTATGCTGCCTCCTTTTTCTTTATATACTATATATACTATATATACCCTTGTATAGGTCGAGTAAACCAAGTTGTATATAAGAATCATTTATGAAGCGATTGTTGCCTTTTTACTGTGGATTTGAATGAACCGATAAGCCTGTTCAATGATTTGATCTTTATCATAATCCAACGAAGCAACATGGTAGGAATTTTCAAGGGCGATTAATTCCTTATCAAGGGACAACACATTATCGTATATTTGATTGGAACATTGGGCTGGTACAACGTGATCTTCTGGAGAATGAAAAAGAAGTATCGGGCAGCTAATGTTTTCGAGCTGTTGACTTGTATGCTCCATAATATCAAGCAACTGATTAATTGCTTTTGAGGGAACTTGGTCATAAGTGATTTCAGTAACAGTATCGTCTTTTACGTCAGGCTCACCTTCAGGAATGAAACGCGGAACCGATGGGTTACGATAGATTTCATACTCAGGAACTTGAAGTGCGGCGTTAATAGTGAGAATTCCTTCACAAGGTACTTTTGTCGCTAAATCCAAAACAAGGGCGCCGCCCATTGATTGTCCTATTGCAAATACATATGTGCAGGTTTGCTTTAGCTTTGCATAGGCAGTCTCGACATCATGTACCCAATCTTGATAATGGCACGTTTCCATATCCAGCTCATCGGTACCATGGCCCTTCAAACGTGGAGCATAGACTGTATAGCCTTTAGCAGCGAGGTTATCACCTAAATACCTTACACTTTGTGGTGTGCCATTAAAGCCATGGCAAATGAGGATTCCGATAGAATTGCCAGGGAGGAAAAAAGATTCTGCACCTGGTATTACCTTTGCTGCTGTCATATCTCCATCTCCTTTAAATCATAATCTATTAAAAAAGGGGTTATTGATTATTAGATTCTGTCTTTCTAATAATATTAACTATTCCGATTATATTACTTGGTTATATAATATCATAACAAGATTTAGAAAGTCAACTTGGTTATGTTTCTTGTTCAATACATCAAGAAGGTACTTAAGGCAAGAAAATAACAGGACTGCAAATACTTGTGGAAGATATACGTTGACGCGAGTACCTAAATATAACAAAGAAATCTAGCTTGGTTTCAATTAATAAATACAACTCCTTCTATAATATATGTTTACTAAAATACCGATCTAAGAGGTTGTTAAAATGCCTAACAAAATAAAAACTATAAAAATAGGAATAGTCGTTGACTTTCAAGTGGAATAGGATTAATATAAATAAGCACCAAGTACGACAAACAAAAAACTTCATCCACTTTTGGTAGATTACTAAAAGAAATAATAACTATTGACTTCTTATTATGAAAGTGTTAAGATGAAATGGTCGCTGAAAAACACAGCGATTCAAAATAAGTTAAAAACTTCGCAGAAGTTGACAACTAATCAATAGCGTGTTATGATGAATAAACAAGTTGTTCGAAAGAATGACGATAAAATTGCTCTTTGAAAACTGAACAAAACAAAGCGCCAACGTTAATTTTTTAAGTGAGCACACACTATCAAAAAAGCAAAATGAGCAAGTCAAACATTTCTTCGGAGAGTTTGATCCTGGCTCAGGACGAACGCTGGCGGCGTGCCTAATACATGCAAGTCGAGCGAATCGATGGGAGCTTGCTCCCTGAGGTTAGCGGCGGACGGGTGAGTAACACGTGGGCAACCTGCCTATAAGACTGGGATAACTTCGGGAAACCGGAGCTAATACCGGATACGTTCTTTTCTCGCATGAGAGAAGATGGAAAGACGGTTTTGCTGTCACTTATAGATGGGCCCGCGGCGCATTAGCTAGTTGGTGAGGTAATGGCTCACCAAGGCGACGATGCGTAGCCGACCTGAGAGGGTGATCGGCCACACTGGGACTGAGACACGGCCCAGACTCCTACGGGAGGCAGCAGTAGGGAATCTTCCGCAATGGACGAAAGTCTGACGGAGCAACGCCGCGTGAACGAAGAAGGCCTTCGGGTCGTAAAGTTCTGTTGTTAGGGAAGAACAAGTACCAGAGTAACTGCTGGTACCTTGACGGTACCTAACCAGAAAGCCACGGCTAACTACGTGCCAGCAGCCGCGGTAATACGTAGGTGGCAAGCGTTGTCCGGAATTATTGGGCGTAAAGCGCGCGCAGGTGGTTCCTTAAGTCTGATGTGAAAGCCCACGGCTCAACCGTGGAGGGTCATTGGAAACTGGGGAACTTGAGTGCAGAAGAGGAAAGTGGAATTCCAAGTGTAGCGGTGAAATGCGTAGAGATTTGGAGGAACACCAGTGGCGAAGGCGACTTTCTGGTCTGTAACTGACACTGAGGCGCGAAAGCGTGGGGAGCAAACAGGATTAGATACCCTGGTAGTCCACGCCGTAAACGATGAGTGCTAAGTGTTAGAGGGTTTCCGCCCTTTAGTGCTGCAGCTAACGCATTAAGCACTCCGCCTGGGGAGTACGGCCGCAAGGCTGAAACTCAAAGGAATTGACGGGGGCCCGCACAAGCGGTGGAGCATGTGGTTTAATTCGAAGCAACGCGAAGAACCTTACCAGGTCTTGACATCCTCTGACAACCCTAGAGATAGGGCGTTCCCCTTCGGGGGACAGAGTGACAGGTGGTGCATGGTTGTCGTCAGCTCGTGTCGTGAGATGTTGGGTTAAGTCCCGCAACGAGCGCAACCCTTGATCTTAGTTGCCAGCATTCAGTTGGGCACTCTAAGGTGACTGCCGGTGACAAACCGGAGGAAGGTGGGGATGACGTCAAATCATCATGCCCCTTATGACCTGGGCTACACACGTGCTACAATGGATGGTACAAAGGGCTGCAAACCTGCGAAGGTAAGCGAATCCCATAAAGCCATTCTCAGTTCGGATTGTAGGCTGCAACTCGCCTACATGAAGCCGGAATCGCTAGTAATCGCGGATCAGCATGCCGCGGTGAATACGTTCCCGGGCCTTGTACACACCGCCCGTCACACCACGAGAGTTTGTAACACCCGAAGTCGGTGAGGTAACCTTTATGGAGCCAGCCGCCTAAGGTGGGACAGATGATTGGGGTGAAGTCGTAACAAGGTAGCCGTATCGGAAGGTGCGGCTGGATCACCTCCTTTCTAAGGATAAATACGAGAGCGCTTTTGTTTTGTTCAGTTTTGAATGAGTAATTCATTCAGATACGAAAGATCTCATCACGTTGTGATGAAGTTTTTTCTTCTTTGTTCCTTGAAAACTAGATAATAGATAGAAGGCAATTAATTTTTTCAAAGCATCAGTAAGATCTTTTTTAACGGTTAAGTTAGAAAGGGCGCACGGTGGATGCCTTGGCACTAGGAGCCGATGAAGGACGGGACTAACACCGATATGCTTCGGGGAGCTGTAAGTAAGCTTTGATCCGGAGATTTCCGAATGGGGAAACCCACTGTTCGTAATGGAACAGTATCTTTACCTGAATACATAGGGTACTGAAGGCAGACCCGGGGAACTGAAACATCTAAGTACCCGGAGGAAGAGAAAGCAAATGCGATTTCCTGAGTAGCGGCGAGCGAAACGGAATTAGCCCAAACCAAGAGGCTTGCCTCTTGGGGTTGTAGGACACTCAACATGGAGTTACAAAGGAACGGGGTAAATGAAGTGATCTGGAAAGGTCCGTCAAAGAAGGTAAAAACCCTGTAGTTGAAACTTCGTTCCCTCCTGAGTGGATCCTGAGTACGGCGGGACACGAGAAATCCCGTCGGAAGCAGGGAGGACCATCTCCCAAGGCTAAATACTACCTAGTGACCGATAGTGAACCAGTACCGTGAGGGAAAGGTGAAAAGCACCCCGGAAGGGGAGTGAAATAGATCCTGAAACCGTGTGCCTACAAGTAGTCAAAGCCCGTTAATGGGTAATGGCGTGCCTTTTGTAGAATGAACCGGCGAGTTACGATTTCATGCGAGGTTAAGTTGATAAGACGGAGCCGCAGCGAAAGCGAGTCTGAATAGGGCGAATGAGTATGAGGTCGTAGACCCGAAACCAGGTGATCTACCCATGTCCAGGGTGAAGTTCAGGTAACACTGAATGGAGGCCCGAACCCACGCACGTTGAAAAGTGCGGGGATGAGGTGTGGGTAGCGGAGAAATTCCAATCGAACCTGGAGATAGCTGGTTCTCTCCGAAATAGCTTTAGGGCTAGCCTCAAGATGAGAGTATTGGAGGTAGAGCACTGATTGGACTAGGGGCCCCCAACGGGTTACCGAATTCAGTCAAACTCCGAATGCCAAATACTTATTCTTGGGAGTCAGACTGCGAGTGATAAGATCCGTAGTCGAAAGGGAAACAGCCCAGACCACCAGCTAAGGTCCCAAAGTATACGTTAAGTGGAAAAGGATGTGGAGTTGCTTAGACAACCAGGATGTTGGCTCAGAAGCAGCCATCATTTAAAGAGTGCGTAATAGCTCACTGGTCGAGTGACTCCGCGCCGAAAATGTACCGGGGCTAAACGTATCACCGAAGCTGTGGATTGACACCGTATGGTGTCGATGGTAGGAGAGCGTTCTAAGGGCGTTGAAGTCAGACCGGAAGGACTGGTGGAGCGCTTAGAAGTGAGAATGCCGGTATGAGTAGCGAAAGAAGGGTGAGAATCCCTTCCACCGAATGCCTAAGGTTTCCTGAGGAAGGCTCGTCCGCTCAGGGTTAGTCGGGACCTAAGCCGAGGCCGAAAGGCGTAGGCGATGGACAACAGGTTGATATTCCTGTACCACCTATACATCGTTTGAACGATGGGGGGACGCAGAAGGATAGGGTAAGCGCGCTGTTGGATATGCGCGTCCAAGCAGTTAGGCCGGAAACGAGGCAAATCCCGTTTCCATTAAGGCGGAGCTGTGATGGCGAGGGAAATATAGTACCGAAGTTCCTGATTCCACGCTGCCAAGAAAAGCCTCTAGTGAGATGTAAGGTGCCCGTACCGCAAACCGACACAGGTAGGCGAGGAGAGAATCCTAAGGTGTGCGAGAGAACTCTCGTTAAGGAACTCGGCAAAATGACCCCGTAACTTCGGGAGAAGGGGTGCTTTTTAGGGTGAATAGCCCGGAAAAGCCGCAGTGAATAGGCCCAGGCGACTGTTTAGCAAAAACACAGGTCTCTGCGAAGCCGCAAGGCGAAGTATAGGGGCTGACACCTGCCCGGTGCTGGAAGGTTAAGGGGAGAGGTTAGCGCAAGCGAAGCTTTGAACCGAAGCCCCAGTAAACGGCGGCCGTAACTATAACGGTCCTAAGGTAGCGAAATTCCTTGTCGGGTAAGTTCCGACCCGCACGAAAGGTGTAACGATCTGGGCACTGTCTCAACGAGAGACTCGGTGAAATTATAGTACCTGTGAAGATGCAGGTTACCCGCGACAGGACGGAAAGACCCCGTGGAGCTTTACTGCAGCCTGATATTGAATTTTGGTACAGCTTGTACAGGATAGGTAGGAGCCTGAGAAGCCGGAGCGCTAGCTTCGGTGGAGGCGTTGGTGGGATACTACCCTGGCTGTATTGAAATTCTAACCCGCGCCCCTTATCGGGGTGGGAGACAGTGTCAGGTGGGCAGTTTGACTGGGGCGGTCGCCTCCTAAAGAGTAACGGAGGCGCCCAAAGGTTCCCTCAGAATGGTTGGAAATCATTCGTAGAGTGTAAAGGCACAAGGGAGCTTGACTGCGAGACCTACAAGTCGAGCAGGGACGAAAGTCGGGCTTAGTGATCCGGTGGTTCCGCATGGAAGGGCCATCGCTCAACGGATAAAAGCTACCCCGGGGATAACAGGCTTATCTCCCCCAAGAGTCCACATCGACGGGGAGGTTTGGCACCTCGATGTCGGCTCATCGCATCCTGGGGCTGTAGTCGGTCCCAAGGGTTGGGCTGTTCGCCCATTAAAGCGGTACGCGAGCTGGGTTCAGAACGTCGTGAGACAGTTCGGTCCCTATCCGTCGCGGGCGCAGGAAATTTGAGAGGAGCTGTCCTTAGTACGAGAGGACCGGGATGGACGCACCGCTGGTGTACCAGTTGTCTTGCCAAAGGCATAGCTGGGTAGCTACGTGCGGACGGGATAAGTGCTGAAAGCATCTAAGCATGAAGCCCCCCTCGAGATGAGATTTCCCATAGCGCAAGCTAGTAAGATCCCTGAAAGATGATCAGGTTGATAGGTCAGAGGTGGAAGCGTGGCGACATGTGGAGCTGACTGATACTAATAGATCGAGGACTTAACCACGCTTTAAAAAATGAAATACCTTCTTATTATCTAGTTTTGAAGGAACAACGTTCCTTTATTGTTTGGTGGCGATAGCGAAGAGGTCACACCCGTTCCCATTCCGAACACGGCAGTTAAGCTCTTCAGCGCCGATGGTAGTTGGGGGTTTCCCCCTGTGAGAGTAGGACGCCGCCAAGCCATTTTGAAAAGATCAGCCATTCTGGTTGGTCTTTTTGTGTTTGTATAATTTGAAAAAAGTATCTAGAAAAAAAATAAAGACTTTTATAAGGTCAGAATACAAGTGGGAATCATAAGGGCAAGACTAGCTTACCCCAGTAGCTGTTAAACTTAATAAGAAGACTTTTTATTGATCTTGTTTCTGAATAGTTTAACTTAACACGATAGATAAACACTTTTACGAACCTAATATAGGTATTGTTTCTTCTTAATAAAGGGCATTCTTAATGGAGCTTAAAATAAAAATGATTTTTTTATATATAATGTGTTGACTTTAAGGTAGGAAAGGATTAATATAAATAAGCACCAAGTACGACAAACAAAAAACTTCATCCACTTTTGGTAGATTACTAAAAGAAATAATAACTGTTGACTTCTTATTATGAAAATGTTAAGATGAAATGGTCGCTGAAAAACACAGCGATTTAAAACAAGTTAAAAACTTCGCAGAAGTTGACAACTAATCAATAGCGTGTTATGATGAATAAACAAGTTGTTCGAAAGAACGACGATAAAATTGCTCTTTGAAAACTGAACAAAACAAAGCGCCAACGTTAATTTTTAAAAGTGAGCACACACTATCAAAAAGCAAAATGAGCAAGTCAAACATTTCTTCGGAGAGTTTGATCCTGGCTCAGGACGAACGCTGGCGGCGTGCCTAATACATGCAAGTCGAGCGAATCTCAGGGAGCTTGCTCCCTGAGATTAGCGGCGGACGGGTGAGTAACACGTGGGCAACCTGCCTATAAGACTGGGATAACTTCGGGAAACCGGAGCTAATACCGGATACGTTCTTTTCTCGCATGAGAGAAGATGGAAAGACGGTTTCGGCTGTCACTTATAGATGGGCCCGCGGCGCATTAGCTAGTTGGTGAGGTAATGGCTCACCAAGGCGACGATGCGTAGCCGACCTGAGAGGGTGATCGGCCACACTGGGACTGAGACACGGCCCAGACTCCTACGGGAGGCAGCAGTAGGGAATCTTCCGCAATGGACGAAAGTCTGACGGAGCAACGCCGCGTGAACGAAGAAGGCCTTCGGGTCGTAAAGTTCTGTTGTTAGGGAAGAACAAGTACCAGAGTAACTGCTGGTACCTTGACGGTACCTAACCAGAAAGCCACGGCTAACTACGTGCCAGCAGCCGCGGTAATACGTAGGTGGCAAGCGTTGTCCGGAATTATTGGGCGTAAAGCGCGCGCAGGTGGTTCCTTAAGTCTGATGTGAAAGCCCACGGCTCAACCGTGGAGGGTCATTGGAAACTGGGGAACTTGAGTGCAGAAGAGGAAAGTGGAATTCCAAGTGTAGCGGTGAAATGCGTAGAGATTTGGAGGAACACCAGTGGCGAAGGCGACTTTCTGGTCTGTAACTGACACTGAGGCGCGAAAGCGTGGGGAGCAAACAGGATTAGATACCCTGGTAGTCCACGCCGTAAACGATGAGTGCTAAGTGTTAGAGGGTTTCCGCCCTTTAGTGCTGCAGCTAACGCATTAAGCACTCCGCCTGGGGAGTACGGCCGCAAGGCTGAAACTCAAAGAATTGACGGGGGCCCGCACAAGCGGTGGAGCATGTGGTTTAATTCGAAGCAACGCGAAAACCTTACCAGGTCTTGACATCCTCTGACAACCCTAGAGATAGGGCGTTCCCCTTCGGGGGACAGAGTGACAGGTGGTGCATGGTTGTCGTCAGCTCGTGTCGTGAGATGTTGGGTTAAGTCCCGCAACGAGCGCAACCCTTGATCTTAGTTGCCAGCATTCAGTTGGGCACTCTAAGGTGACTGCCGGTGACAAACCGGAGGAAGGTGGGGATGACGTCAAATCATCATGCCCCTTATGACCTGGGCTACACACGTGCTACAATGGATGGTACAAAGGGCTGCAAACCTGCGAAGGTAAGCGAATCCCATAAAGCCATTCTCAGTTCGGATTGTAGGCTGCAACTCGCCTACATGAAGCCGGAATCGCTAGTAATCGCGGATCAGCATGCCGCGGTGAATACGTTCCCGGGCCTTGTACACACCGCCCGTCACACCACGAGAGTTTGTAACACCCGAAGTCGGTGAGGTAACCTTTATGGAGCCAGCCGCCTAAGGTGGGACAGATGATTGGGGTGAAGTCGTAACAAGGTAGCCGTATCGGAAGGTGCGGCTGGATCACCTCCTTTCTAAGGATAAATACGAGAGCGCTTTTGTTTTGTTCAGTTTTGAATGAGTAATTCATTCAGATCGAAAGATCTCATCACGTGTGATGAAGTTTTTCTTTCTTTGTTCCTTGAAAACTAGATAATAGATAGAAGGCAATTAATTTTTTCAAAGCATCAGTAAGATCTTTTTTAACGGTTAAGTTAGAAAGGGCGCACGGTGGATGCCTTGGCACTAGGAGCCGATGAAGGACGGGACTAACACCGATATGCTTCGGGGAGCTGTAAGTAAGCTTTGATCCGGAGATTTCCGAATGGGGAAACCCACTGTTCGTAATGGAACAGTATCTTTACCTGAATACATAGGGTACTGAAGGCAGACCCGGGGAACTGAAACATCTAAGTACCCGGAGGAAGAGAAAGCAAATGCGATTTCCTGAGTAGCGGCGAGCGAAACGGAATTAGCCCAAACCAAGAGGCTTGCCTCTTGGGGTTGTAGGACACTCAACATGGAGTTACAAAGGAACGGGGTAAATGAAGTGATCTGGAAAGGTCCGTCAAAGAAGGTAAAAACCCTGTAGTTGAAACTTCGTTCCCTCCTGAGTGGATCCTGAGTACGGCGGGACACGAGAAATCCCGTCGGAAGCAGGGAGGACCATCTCCCAAGGCTAAATACTACCTAGTGACCGATAGTGAACCAGTACCGTGAGGGAAAGGTGAAAAGCACCCCGGAAGGGGAGTGAAATAGATCCTGAAACCGTGTGCCTACAAGTAGTCAAAGCCCGTTAATGGGTAATGGCGTGCCTTTTGTAGAATGAACCGGCGAGTTACGATTTCATGCGAGGTTAAGTTGATAAGACGGAGCCGCAGCGAAAGCGAGTCTGAATAGGCGAATGAGTATGAGGTCGTAGACCCGAAACCAGGTGATCTACCCATGTCCAGGGTGAAGTTCAGGTAACACTGAATGGAGGCCCGAACCCACGCACGTTGAAAAGTGCGAGACTTTTTATTGATCTTGTTTCTGAATAGTTTAACTTAACACGATAGATAAACACTTTACGAACCTAATAGGTATTCTTCTTAATAAAGGGCATTCTTAATGGAGCTTAAAATAAAAATGATTTTTTATATATAATGTTGACTTTAAGGTAGGAAAGGATTAATATAAATAAGCACCAAGTACGACTAACAAAAAACTTCATCCACTTTTGGTAGATTACTAAAAGAAATAATAACTGTTGACTTCTTATTATGAAAATGTTAAGATGAAATGGTCGCTGAAAAACACAGCGATTAAAAACAAGTTAAAAACTTCGCAGAAGTTGACAACTAATCAATAGCGTGTTATGATGAATAAACAAGTTGTTCGAAAGAACGACGATAAAATTGCTCTTTGAAAACTGAACAAAACAAAGCGCCAACGTTAATTTTTTTAAGTGAGCACACACTATCAAAAAGCAAAATGAGCAAGTCAAACATTTCTTCGGAGAGTTTGATCCTGGCTCAGGACGAACGCTGGCGGCGTGCCTAATACATGCAAGTCGAGCGAATCGATGGGAGCTTGCTCCCTGAGATTAGCGGCGGACGGGTGAGTAACACGTGGGCAACCTGCCTATAAGACTGGGATAACTTCGGGAAACCGGAGCTAATACCGGATACGTTCTTTTCTCGCATGAGAGAAGATGGAAAGACGGTTTTGCTGTCACTTATAGATGGGCCCGCGGCGCATTAGCTAGTTGGTGAGGTAATGGCTCACCAAGGCGACGATGCGTAGCCGACCTGAGAGGGTGATCGGCCACACTGGGACTGAGACACGGCCCAGACTCCTACGGGAGGCAGCAGTAGGGAATCTTCCGCAATGGACGAAAGTCTGACGGAGCAACGCCGCGTGAACGAAGAAGGCCTTCGGGTCGTAAAGTTCTGTTGTTAGGGAAGAACAAGTACCAGAGTAACTGCTGGTACCTTGACGGTACCTAACCAGAAAGCCACGGCTAACTACGTGCCAGCAGCCGCGGTAATACGTAGGTGGCAAGCGTTGTCCGGAATTATTGGGCGTAAAGCGCGCGCAGGTGGTTCCTTAAGTCTGATGTGAAAGCCCACGGCTCAACCGTGGAGGGTCATTGGAAACTGGGGAACTTGAGTGCAGAAGAGGAAAGTGGAATTCCAAGTGTAGCGGTGAAATGCGTAGAGATTTGGAGGAACACCAGTGGCGAAGGCGACTTTCTGGTCTGTAACTGACACTGAGGCGCGAAAGCGTGGGGAGCAAACAGGATTAGATACCCTGGTAGTCCACGCCGTAAACGATGAGTGCTAAGTGTTAGAGGGTTTCCGCCCTTTAGTGCTGCAGCTAACGCATTAAGCACTCCGCCTGGGGAGTACGGCCGCAAGGCTGAAACTCAAAGGAATTGACGGGGGCCCGCACAAGCGGTGGAGCATGTGGTTTAATTCGAAGCAACGCGAAGAACCTTACCAGGTCTTGACATCCTCTGACAACCCTAGAGATAGGGCGTTCCCCTTCGGGAGACAGAGTGACAGGTGGTGCATGGTTGTCGTCAGCTCGTGTCGTGAGATGTTGGGTTAAGTCCCGCAACGAGCGCAACCCTTGATCTTAGTTGCCAGCATTCAGTTGGGCACTCTAAGGTGACTGCCGGTGACAAACCGGAGGAAGGTGGGGATGACGTCAAATCATCATGCCCCTTATGACCTGGGCTACACACGTGCTACAATGGATGGTACAAAGGGCTGCAAACCTGCGAAGGTAAGCGAATCCCATAAAGCCATTCTCAGTTCGGATTGTAGGCTGCAACTCGCCTACATGAAGCCGGAATCGCTAGTAATCGCGGATCAGCATGCCGCGGTGAATACGTTCCCGGGCCTTGTACACACCGCCCGTCACACCACGAGAGTTTGTAACACCCGAAGTCGGTGAGGTAACCTTTATGGAGCCAGCCGCCTAAGGTGGGACAGATGATTGGGGTGAAGTCGTAACAAGGTAGCCGTATCGGAAGGTGCGGCTGGATCACCTCCTTTCTAAGGATAAATACGAGAGCGCTTTTGTTTTGTTCAGTTTTGAATGAGTAATTCATTCAGATACGAAAGATCTCATCACGTTGTGATGAAGTTTTTTCTTCTTTGTTCCTTGAAAACTAGATAATAGATAGAAGGCAATTAATTTTTTCAAAGCATCAGTAAGATCTTTTTTAACGGTTAAGTTAGAAAGGGCGCACGGTGGATGCCTTGGCACTAGGAGCCGATGAAGGACGGGACTAACACCGATATGCTTCGGGGAGCTGTAAGTAAGCTTTGATCCGGAGATTTCCGAATGGGGAAACCCACTGTTCGTAATGGAACAGTATCTTTACCTGAATACATAGGGTACTGAAGGCAGACCCGGGGAACTGAAACATCTAAGTACCCGGAGGAAGAGAAAGCAAATGCGATTTCCTGAGTAGCGGCGAGCGAAACGGAATTAGCCCAAACCAAGAGGCTTGCCTCTTGGGGTTGTAGGACACTCAACATGGAGTTACAAAGGAACGGGGTAAATGAAGTGATCTGGAAAGGTCCGTCAAAGAAGGTAAAAACCCTGTAGTTGAAACTTCGTTCCCTCCTGAGTGGATCCTGAGTACGGCGGGACACGAGAAATCCCGTCGGAAGCAGGGAGGACCATCTCCCAAGGCTAAATACTACCTAGTGACCGATAGTGAACCAGTACCGTGAGGGAAAGGTGAAAAGCACCCCGGAAGGGGAGTGAAATAGATCCTGAAACCGTGTGCCTACAAGTAGTCAAAGCCCGTTAATGGGTAATGGCGTGCCTTTTGTAGAATGAACCGGCGAGTTACGATTTCATGCGAGGTTAAGTTGATAAGACGGAGCCGCAGCGAAAGCGAGTCTGAATAGGGCGAATGAGTATGAGGTCGTAGACCCGAAACCAGGTGATCTACCCATGTCCAGGGTGAAGTTCAGGTAACACTGAATGGAGGCCCGAACCCACGCACGTTGAAAAGTGCGGGGATGAGGTGTGGGTAGCGGAGAAATTCCAATCGAACCTGGAGATAGCTGGTTCTCTCCGAAATAGCTTTAGGGCTAGCCTCAAGATGAGAGTATTGGAGGTAGAGCACTGATTGGACTAGGGGCCCCCAACGGGTTACCGAATTCAGTCAAACTCCGAATGCCAAATACTTATTCTTGGGAGTCAGACTGCGAGTGATAAGATCCGTAGTCGAAAGGGAAACAGCCCAGACCACCAGCTAAGGTCCCAAAGTATACGTTAAGTGGAAAAGGATGTGGAGTTGCTTAGACAACCAGGATGTTGGCTCAGAAGCAGCCATCATTTAAAGAGTGCGTAATAGCTCACTGGTCGAGTGACTCCGCGCCGAAAATGTACCGGGGCTAAACGTATCACCGAAGCTGTGGATTGACACCGTATGGTGTCGATGGTAGGAGAGCGTTCTAAGGGCGTTGAAGTCAGACCGGAAGGACTGGTGGAGCGCTTAGAAGTGAGAATGCCGGTATGAGTAGCGAAAGAAGGGTGAGAATCCCTTCCACCGAATGCCTAAGGTTTCCTGAGGAAGGCTCGTCCGCTCAGGGTTAGTCGGGACCTAAGCCGAGGCCGAAAGGCGTAGGCGATGGACAACAGGTTGATATTCCTGTACCACCTATACATCGTTTGAACGATGGGGGGACGCAGAAGGATAGGGTAAGCGCGCTGTTGGATATGCGCGTCCAAGCAGTTAGGCCGGAAACGAGGCAAATCCCGTTTCCATTAAGGCGGAGCTGTGATGGCGAGGGAAATATAGTACCGAAGTTCCTGATTCCACGCTGCCAAGAAAAGCCTCTAGTGAGATGTAAGGTGCCCGTACCGCAAACCGACACAGGTAGGCGAGGAGAGAATCCTAAGGTGTGCGAGAGAACTCTCGTTAAGGAACTCGGCAAAATGACCCCGTAACTTCGGGAGAAGGGGTGCTTTTTAGGGTGAATAGCCCGGAAAAGCCGCAGTGAATAGGCCCAGGCGACTGTTTAGCAAAAACACAGGTCTCTGCGAAGCCGCAAGGCGAAGTATAGGGGCTGACACCTGCCCGGTGCTGGAAGGTTAAGGGGAGAGGTTAGCGCAAGCGAAGCTTTGAACCGAAGCCCCAGTAAACGGCGGCCGTAACTATAACGGTCCTAAGGTAGCGAAATTCCTTGTCGGGTAAGTTCCGACCCGCACGAAAGGTGTAACGATCTGGGCACTGTCTCAACGAGAGACTCGGTGAAATTATAGTACCTGTGAAGATGCAGGTTACCCGCGACAGGACGGAAAGACCCCGTGGAGCTTTACTGCAGCCTGATATTGAATTTTGGTACAGCTTGTACAGGATAGGTAGGAGCCTGAGAAGCCGGAGCGCTAGCTTCGGTGGAGGCGTTGGTGGGATACTACCCTGGCTGTATTGAAATTCTAACCCGCGCCCCTTATCGGGGTGGGAGACAGTGTCAGGTGGGCAGTTTGACTGGGGCGGTCGCCTCCTAAAGAGTAACGGAGGCGCCCAAAGGTTCCCTCAGAATGGTTGGAAATCATTCGTAGAGTGTAAAGGCACAAGGGAGCTTGACTGCGAGACCTACAAGTCGAGCAGGGACGAAAGTCGGGCTTAGTGATCCGGTGGTTCCGCATGGAAGGGCCATCGCTCAACGGATAAAAGCTACCCCGGGGATAACAGGCTTATCTCCCCCAAGAGTCCACATCGACGGGGAGGTTTGGCACCTCGATGTCGGCTCATCGCATCCTGGGGCTGTAGTCGGTCCCAAGGGTTGGGCTGTTCGCCCATTAAAGCGGTACGCGAGCTGGGTTCAGAACGTCGTGAGACAGTTCGGTCCCTATCCGTCGCGGGCGCAGGAAATTTGAGAGGAGCTGTCCTTAGTACGAGAGGACCGGGATGGACGCACCGCTGGTGTACCAGTTGTCTTGCCAAAGGCATAGCTGGGTAGCTACGTGCGGACGGGATAAGTGCTGAAAGCATCTAAGCATGAAGCCCCCCTCGAGATGAGATTTCCCATAGCGCAAGCTAGTAAGATCCCTGAAAGATGATCAGGTTGATAGGTCAGAGGTGGAAGCGTGGCGACATGTGGAGCTGACTGATACTAATAGATCGAGGACTTAACCACGCTTTAAAAAATGAAATACCTTCTTATTATCTAGTTTTGAAGGAACAACGTTCCTTTATTGTTTGGTGACGATAGCGAAGAGGTCACACCCGTTTCCATTCCGAACACGGCAGTTAAGCTCTTCAGCGCCGATGGTAGTTGGGGGTTTCCCCCTGTGAGAGTAGGACGCCGCCAAGCCATTTTGAAAAGATCAGCCATCCTTGGCTGGTCTTTTTTGTATTATATTTATATTCGTATAATAAAGGTCTAACCACCATTGAGTTAACATAAAAGGTAGAGAATGATAACTGTAGAGAAAAATTGGATGTAGTTAGGGAAGTGTGTAGGATATAGACATACTATATCGAATGATACATTAAATTTACTTTTTATTGTTCGTAAGGGATATTTTTCTTATATCTGTATAATCATACCTGTGTAAAGACAAATGGACAGAATTCTTCGTTTCTAAAGGGATATATGTTAAACTTAAATTAGTTCTGAAACTGTCATTGGGGGAATAGCCGATGGATACCTCTGCTAAAGATGAAATGATTTTTTCGTTTGCTGGATGGTTGAGAGACCAAGGCAAATCAGATAATACGATCAAAACGTATACTGGTGTTCTTTCACAGTTTTGTGAGCAGACACAGAAGATATTAATGGAGATTCACTCTGAGGATATTCAAGATTATCTGGATTATTTAGAAAATTGCAAGAAAAGTCCAGGGACAATTGAAAAGCATTATATTGCTCTAAATGTCTTCTTTAAATTTTTAGAAAAGCCACAGATAATGCTTTCTGTTGAGCGTAAGGTAAAGGAGCACAAGCATGAGGTGCCAGAAACCTTAAGCATCAAAGAGCAGGAGGCACTTTTGAGGGATATAGAGGCAGAGGGGAATCTGAGGAATATTGCCATCGTCTACCTATTATTACATACTGGAATTCGTGTCTCTGAATTATGCGACTTAAATAGTAGAGATGTCATCATGGATACAGATCGAAATTATATCCTTGTCCGGAACGCGAAGGGTGAAATTGATAGAACAGTCCCACTTACAGTATCGGCTATACTACATGTTAAGAATTACCTTTATTCATTAAAAGAAAAAGCAGATCCGTTGTTTATTTCAAGTTACAATCAAAGAATCACTCCGAGATCGGTACAATATATTTTGAAAAAGTACAATGTACACCCACATAAATTACGTCATACATTTTGTCAAAGATTAGTGGATAACGGGATAGATGTACAAACCATTTCCAAGTTAGCTGGTCATAAAGATTTGAACGTCACGAAGCGTTATTTGAAAGATAAATCACTGAATCTTGAAAATGCGATAGATCAAACTTTTACCAAACATTAGTCTATATAAAATAAAAAGGAAGGGGTAAACCCTTCCTTTTTTTGTTATAAAAATTGGCATTTGAGACTATGGATTGTCAGGGGATAGGGAGTCAGTTGTCTAGTTTCTGTCGGCAGGGTTGGATGAAAAGGAATACGGAGTCTGATTGATGTAGCACCCTGAAACAATTAATGATGCACAATATGGAGCCTCTTAGTGAAGCAGAAACCGAAAACTTGTAAGTATAAACTATTAACTGTTTTATATCTCAAGGAAGGTGAGGGTTAAGTTAATCAAACGTTTTTTTAGGTTTAGAAGCCACCACATTAAAAACATCGATAAGAATTATGATGTATTGGATAACGATGTGGGTCCAAATTATCAAACTAAAAAGGGTATCCCAGTATGAGATACCCTCTTGCTTGCTTACTTAGCTGTTTTTTTCTTTTTACCAATTTTCATTATTACTTCATATACTACCGGTACGATGACAAGTGTAAGCAATGTAGAACTCACTAGTCCGCCGATAACGGTAATTCCCAAACCTTGTGAGATCAAGCCACTGCCTTCTGCTCCTATGGCCAATGGTATTAAAGCACCGATCGTAGCAAGGGCAGTCATCAAGATTGGACGTAGACGGGTAGATCCCGCCTCGAGTAATGCTTCACGTGTTGATAAGCCGGATTCTTCATTTTTGATTACCCGGTCCACTAATACGATGGCGTTGGTTACAACGATACCGATAAGCATGAGCACACCCATCATGGCCGAAACGCTGATGGTCTCACCGGCAATGAATAAGCCTACTAAAGCTCCGATTACCGTGAATGGTAAGGAGAATAGAATGGCGATTGGCGCTAACCCGCCATGGAAAGTAACGACAAGGACAAAGTAAACGATAGCGATGGCTGCCAACATAGCGATTCCAAGTTGAGTGAATGATTCTTGGATATCTTCGGTTACTCCACCATAGTCTACAGTGACACTTGCTGGAAGGTCTAATTTTTCAACTTCCTTTTGTACCTCTGATGTTACTGCTGCAACATCATCCGATTTGATTGTTGCAGAAACGTCCGCGTAAATTTTTCCATCGCGACGGCTTATAGTATCGGATGCCTTGCCTTCCTCGATTTTAACAAGCTCTTTTAAAGGAATTTCCATTCCCATTGGAGAAGTGATTTTCGTATTCTCGAGATCTTTTTTATCTTCGAATGTCTTTTCTTCTGTCTCTACATATACTTTGACTTCTTCTCCATCTTTCTTAATTGTAGTTAGAGCATCATTTTTGTTTGAATTTGCAATGGACATGCCAACTTGGGCGGCTGTTAATCCAAGTTCACTAAGTTTCTTCTGGTCTGTCACGAGTGTGTATTGCTCATATGCATCGGAAAGACTTGTGTCGACATCTTTCAATTCTTTATTTTTCTTCATGATGTTTTGAATATCATCGATTACCGGTTCAATGTCTTTTTGTGTATTTCCATAGACATAAAGGGTCGTTTCGTTGCTTGATGTGGAAGTGAATTCTTGTTGCTTCCACGTTCCAGGAGAGTCAAGATTGGTTAAATGTTTTATGATCTTTTCTTTCTTTTCCCCGAAGTTTTCGGTGTCTTCATCATAAAGTACATAGAAGAGGGCTGAGTTACTAGAGCCGCCCATCATGCCACTCATCATGTTTTCACCTAGTGTGTATTGGACTGTCTTCACATCATCTTTATCCATTAGGTACTTTTCTACTTTTTCCGTTTCCTTTTCAATATCCTCTTTTAATTCGCCAGGTGCTGGGGTATAAGTAACGATGATCTGCTTCTCTTCATCCGCAGGCATGAAGCTGACACCGATGCTTGGAATGAGGAATAAGCTACCGACTAATAATACTATTGCTGTACCGAATGTGATCAACTTATGGCTTAATGACCAATTCAGTGCTTTACGGTAGAATCCAGATAGCTTGCTTGGCTTTTCTTCATGTGATTTCAATTCTTTTTCGGAAAGGCCGTTTTTAAATAATGAGTCTGCCATGGCCGGTACAAGAGTGATGGCAATTATTAATGATGCGACTAATGCAAACACCATTGTAAAAGCGAATGGCATGAATAGTTCGCCAACAGGTCCTGTAACGCTTGCTAACGGCAGGTAAACGGCTACAGTAACGATAGTTGATGAAAGGATAGGGATGAACATTTCCTTAGTAGCGGAACGTATTAATTCGCCGCCTTTTAATTGCTCGCCTTTTAATGCCATTCTTCGATAAATATTTTCAATTACGACAATTGAGTCATCGACGACTCGGCCAATAGCAACTGTCATGGCTCCCAATGTCATAACATTTAATGAGATGTCCAATTGTTTGAGCACCAAAAGGGCTGCCAACAAAGATAATGGAATCGAGATGACGGATATTAGGGTCGTTTTAAAGTTTCTTAGGAAAAGCATGATCACTATGACGGCAAACAGACAGCCGAAAATGGCCTTGCTAATCATGGTTTCGACAGAATCTTTAATCGGTTTGGCTTGATCAAGCGTAGTATGTACGCTTACGCCTTTAAATTCATCTTTAAAATTCGAAACTTGGTCTTGCACTTCGTCTACGATTGCAACTGTATCGGCATCCGGCGATCGGGTTACTTGAATCCCGATTGATTCACTACCGTTTGTTCTTGATATAGTCTCAGCCTTACCGGTGATTTTCACATCAGCAATGTCTGATAATTTGACACTTTGTAGTTGAGGAACTGTTGCATCAGGTGCTTGTTCAGGTGATACTTGATTGGTTCCCGGTGCTGTTTGAGTTGGTGCCTTTGTGTTAGAACCGCCTGTTAAAGGTATTTTTATGTTTTTTAAGTCTTTTAAAGTGGAGATGTTTCCATCAACAACAATTGTTTTTTCTTTATCATCAAAGTTATATAGACCAAGTGGCATTGTTACATTAGCAGCTTGGATGACTTTTTTTACGGTCTCTTCATCTAGCCCGTATTGAGCCATCTTTTCTTGATTGAATGCAAGGCTACCCTCATTTACCTGTTGTCCTGAAATTGTTACGGAAGTCACTCCGTCAATTCCTTCAAGTTTAGGGACTAACACCTCTTCGACATTTTTTGTTAGGGCAGGTAAATCCGAATCTTTATCTGTTATACTGAGTGCTACAACAGGAAAAGCGTTTAGCTCTAGTTTAGATACGCTGGGGCTATCAACCCCCTCAGGTAGTTCTAATTTCTCTAATGCTTCTTTCACTTCTTTTACAGCATCGTCCATATCCGTATCATAGTCATATTGTAATTGGATTGAAGAAACATTAGCCATAGAAGAAGAACTAACTAATTCAACTCCTGATAAGTTTGTGACTTTTTGTTCAATTTGATCTGTAAGTTTATTGGCTACTTCTTCAGGTGCAGCACCAGGGTATACCGTGGAAATGCTTATTAAAGGAGTAGAGATGTTTGGAATGGTCTCTTGCTTCATGTTTAAACCGGAATATAGACCTGCTGCAACGATGATAATTGTCAGCAACCAGATTGCCAGTTTGTTTTTCAAAGAAAATTTAATGATTGAATTCAAACTTTTACCCTCCATACTTTATATTGTGACTAGTCGGTCATAAACTCAAATATATAGTATATGGATTATGAATGCAATAAATAATATTCAGTTGGTGTAACGTTGTGATTTCAAGGGTTTTGAGATACAATGTGGAAGAAATGACTCGCTGGTCATCTAGTGGACAATATTTAAGAGATAGGATGAATTTGATGAATGAAAAGCATAAAATAATTATAGATAAATCCGTAGAGATTTTCGCAGAGAAAGGGTATCATGCTACTTCCGTTCAGGAAATTACTGAAAAGTGTGGGATAGCCAAGGGATCCTTTTATAATTATTTTAAATCGAAGGAAGAGTTGCTTGTTTCAATTTTCAAATATTATTATGGTGCATTAACGGACTCGTTGCTTGATATTGAGTTAGATGATTCTTTATCCAGTAAAGAGAAATTTTTGATGCAAATCATTGTACAAATAGAGCATGTGACAGGAAATACCAACTTAATTCGAATGATGATGCAGGAACAAATGGTTCATATCAGTAAAGAGCTAGATAGGTTTTTACACTATATCCATGAAGAGGGCTTAGTTTGGTTCAAACGTAAAATAGTAGAATTGTATCCAGAAATACCGACAAACTTCTTGCCAGATTGTACTATTATGTTAGAAGCACTTTTCAAAGGATATATCGGAATTTTATTCAGAAACAAACATTCATTTGAAGTGGAGAGGCTGCCTATCTTCATTTTAAATCGGATGGATTCCATTATAAAAGGTCTACATAAAACGGACGATCCTTTATTGAAAGAATTCCCTTTAATTGAATGTTCCATACAAAAAGTGAGCCCTGAAGAGGAAATTAAATCTATAATTCGCCAGGTATTGGAAGTAGAAAAACATAAAGAAGAGGGGTTAGAGACAAGTAAAAATGTTGAAGCGTTAAAAGCAATTCAAGAGGAATTCTCTAAAGTTAGACCAAATGGCATAATATTAGAAGGACTTTTATTATTTTTAGAAAAAAACGAAAAACGAAATACCATGTGTTCTAAGCTTATCATTTTAATGAAAGATTATTTGACAAAAAATTAAAGATTTTTCTGAAGAGGCATACTGCCTCTTCTTTTATTTAAACCTTTTTCTAAATAACTCCTATATAAATTTCTTCACATGATTATGATTAAATTTCAAAATTGATGATTAGGAAAGAGTAGGAAGAAGGTAACTTTTATATGAGGTTGAGGTCAGAAAAGGAAAAAGGAAAGTTAATTTATAATAAAAATTATGGAAAGGATAAGTTTGAAAGAAGTCTAGAAGCTTAATTAAATGGCAAGTTTTGTCGATTGATGTAGGGAAGACTATGATGGTTTTGGTCCAGAAGAGTTTTATAGGCGCGAGTTTAATGCATTTCCCCATGGTCAGTCTAGGCGCTGGGTTTTTTGGCGTGCCTTCGTCTCAAATTCAAGCTTTCCTAATCTGAAAATCCTAACTCAGCAGGTTGAAGAATGTGAAGGCGGGGCATCTGTATTGAAACAAAAGTGCCGCTTGAGGTAGATAAGTATGGAGGGAATTATAGCAAATCGCCAATGCGAATCAACGTCTTTATGCATCATCTTTCTATATTAACTTCAAATTAGGGAGACAAAGTATTATTTAATATTAATGTGTTTTTTTTGTTTTATTCATTCCTTATTTCTGCAATTGTTTCCAAAATAAGATAAAATATAGAGTGATATTTCATTTATTGCAGGAGGAACACATATGGTGTACCAGGTCAGATTGTTAAAGGGCATTTTAGAGCCTCATAGGAGTCGTTATCAGCTGCAAAACGCAGAAGCAGTCACACGACTTGGATGGAAATTACTATTATTATATTTTCTTAGTTTCATAGTTTTTGCTGTGGAAGGATATTTTGGCGTTGGATCGGAATCGTTTTCCAAAGAAATTACGAAGATGGATTCTAGTGAATTTGAAATGGGAAAGTTGTTGATAGTAGGCGGCAATATAATAGCAGGTCTATTTTACCCTACCATATACTTATTTTTATCATCTCTATTCTTTTGGATTGTTATAGATATCCCATACATAAAATTAGTAATCGTTCAAATGATTATTCTTGGTTTGCAATTATTAGAAAAGGTGTTTCTAATCCCTATATTAGTATTAATGGATATCGGAAACGATGCAAATCCTTTTTCATTGGGAGTTATCAGTCAGTACTTTCTCAGAAGTGATTACTTTATTCACTTTTTCAGTGAAATCACCATTTTTCAATTTCTGATTATTGCTCTGCAATATTTCTATTTAAAGGAATTTTCAGAACGGAATAATTATTTGGTGCTTTTAATGATTGTTCTATTCTATCTGGCCACGTGGTTTGTTAAAGCCTTTTTAGCGTACATCCAAGTGGGCGTATTTGTATAAGGTGGGTGAAAACAATGAAAAAATGGAAAATTGCAGCCGTATCAGTGGCATCGGCTGCGTTAATAACCGTTAACTTTTACCTTATTGAAAAGAAAGAAAGCAAAGTAGAACGAACTGTTTTTGTCGAAAACTGGACAAAGGTAAAAAAAGATACAATTACGGATACTATTCAAACAAAAGGGGTAGTTAAACCTGTAGAAGAGTATGATATCTATTTCGATACCAAGAAAAATGATTTTCAGAAATTCCTTGTAAAAGAGGGAGATGAGGTAACGGCTGGATCTTCGTTGTTTGAATATACTACACCCGAACTTGATGCTCTCAAAGGAAATCTAGAAGCGGAAAAAACTGCCGCTGAGGGTGAAATGGTGGGGATTAATGATTACATTGATAAGTTGAAAGCTTATCAAGGAAGTTTGACAAGTAATTCTAATAAAGCAGTAATCGATAATTCGATAGAAAAGAGCTTAAATATTGATATAACAACTACCTCTTCAGACTTGATTGAAAGTAATATTGAGCAAGAAATGTACAAGCTGGAACTTGAAAAAAACCGCTTGGAAGAAAAGGTTGTTATGCTGGATGCTCAATTAAGTTCAATTGAGGAGCAAAAAGGCGCGGTTGAGACGGCGAGTGAGGCTGATGGTGTTGTAAAAAACATCAATAAAAACCTGAATAATCCCATTATATCCATTGTTTCAACAAATGTGGCAATTGAAGGGGATTTCTCTGAAGAGGAGATGAAAAAAGCTGAAGTGGGCATGACTATAAAGGCAAGTTCCCCTGATTTAAAAAAGGCGTTGAACGGAACAATAGGTCGTATACATTCTTATCCAGAAGAGGAGCCATCACTAAAAAAAGATAACAGATTTCCATTTCAGGCATTGATTGAGCCAGGAGATGAAGAAACTAAACCTTTGTTGGTAGGGTCAAAAGTCAATCTTACTGTAATAACCAATGAGAAAGCGGGTGTACCCTCTATCCCTGTAGAGGCAGTACATCATAAAAAAAAGCCGCATGTCTACAAATTGACTAAAAAAGGCTATGTGGATAAACACTATATTACAAAAGGGCTTAAAGCAGAAGGAAAGCAAGAACTCATAAAGGGACCGGCGGTAGGTGATGTTATTCTAATAGAACCGAATAGGATTGTGAAAAATCATTCTTATTTTGTTACTCCAATTCAGTTTGAGAAGGTGAAATCTGCTAGTTATAAAAAATTCACCACTCGGGAAAAGGTGAGGTATATATTACTGGGTATGTTAGAAAAATAATCCATTTTTTCATTATTCGAGAGAGGGGATATATCAATCAGTTTTATTGTTATTTATATATCCATATAACAAAATTAAGCAAAATAGAGAATGTGTTATTATAGGTAAAATAGTCACTAATACAGAATATTCAGACATTTGCAAAGGTTTTTTCTTAAAGGGACAAGAAAAAATATTTACAGAATAACATTTTTAGTATAATATTTTATTATTAAGTATTCGCTTAATCTTATTACAAGAACGGGGGACCCATTTTTGCGGATTTTTTTCGCTAGGGGTGAATTCAGAAATGAAAGGGCTTTTGTGTTTCCAATTCCTAACCCGACAGCTAACCTCGTCAGCGTCTTTAAGGGAACATGTGTGAATATTCACGCCTATAGGAAATCGACACATGAAGTGTCTTTTTTTTCGGCGTAAAGATAGAGTTTTTCAATAAAAGAAAAATTACTTTCTTTCTATTAGTATCTTGTTTCCCTTACCGAGACAAAATGTTTTTGCTTTAAAGACTTTATGGAAGGTGAGGAAAGTAAATGAAGAAATTTAAATTAAGTTTAGCTAGCCAAATTTTTATTGGTTTAATTCTAGGGATTATTGTTGGTGCCATTTTTTATGGTAATGCGACAGCCCAAAACTTTTTACAACCATTCGGAGACATTTTCCTACGAATGATTAAAATGATTGTAGTACCAATCATTGTGTCAAGTCTTATCGTTGCAGTTGCGGGTGTAGGTGATTTAAAAGCAGTAGGTAAACTAGGAGCTAAATCACTTTCATACTTTGTGGTGGTAACAATGATAGCGATTGCTGTTGGTCTAGTTTCCGCGAATATTATCCAGCCTGGTGCTGGTGTAAATATGAACAATCTAGAACAAACTGATATTTCTACCTATGTTGATACAGCAGAAACTAAGCAGCATGAATCTTTTGTGGATACAATTGTTCACATTGTGCCATCCAATCCAATTAAAGCTATGGTAGAAGGCGATATGCTAGCAATCATTTTCTTCTCTGTTTTGTTTGGACTTAGTATTGCGGCTATCGGTGAAAAAGGTAAACCTGTATTCCGTTTCTTCCAAGGTGCAGCAGAAGGAATGTTCTACTTAACTAATATGGTCATGAAATTTGCTCCTATCGGGGTATTTGCACTAATCGGTGTGACCATCTCCAAGTTCGGTTTGGAATCTTTAATTCCATTAGGTAAGTTAGCGCTTTCTGTATACGGAACAATGATTTTCTTTGTAATTGTCGTTCTGGGTCTTATTGCAAAATTTGTAGGGTTCAATATCTTTACGTTGATTAAGCTTCTAAAAGAGGAATTAATTCTTGCGTTCTCGACAGCAAGTTCTGAGGCAGTTCTTCCGAGAATCATGGAAAAAATGGAGAAAGCGGGATGTCCGAAACATATTGCTACGTTTGTTATTCCGACAGGATACTCTTTTAACCTTGATGGTTCTACATTATATCAAGCGTTAGCAGCTATCTTCATCGCTCAAATGTATGGGATTGATTTAAGCGCTTATGAACAAATTACACTAATGTTAGTGTTAATGATCACATCTAAGGGGATTGCAGGTGTACCTGGTGTATCTTTCGTAGTTCTTTTAGCGACATTAGGAACAGTTGGTATTCCAATTGAAGGTTTAGCATTTATTGCTGGTATAGACCGTATTCTTGATATGGGCCGTACAGTAGTAAACGTTATTGGTAATTCACTTGCAGCAATTGTTATCTCAAAATGGGAAGGTCAATTCAACCCTCCTGCCAATAATGAAAAACTAGAACAAGTTTCTTAATATAAAAAAACCAGAGTGATATGTCACTCTGGTTTTTTTTGTGAATTTTGAAAAACTAATTCTTACTTTTGAACAATCCAGAAGCGGCAATCTGATGAGAAAGTGATGACATCATCGCTTTCATGGAATAATTCACTTCGGTAAAAACTTTCTAGGAAAGTAAAACCTGCTTCATTGAGACTGTCAAAGACCTCCCGTTGATTAGGTATATGAAGAAAGGTATCTTTTTGTAGGGTCTTTCCAGAAGTGAATATATCACCAAACTCATATAGCCGGTCATCCTGTTTACCTTCACACCAAATCATTTCTTCCTGCTCCCAAAAATTCAGGTAATTTTCATTTTTGTCACGGTCATGGGTGGTAAAAATGAAAATTCCATCAGATACTAAAACACGGTTAATTTCTTTTAAAGCTAGAATGCGGTTTTTTCGTTGAGGGATTTGCATTAAACCATTAAAGGTGAAGATTGCTTTATCGAATGATGAGTTATTGAAAGGAAGGTCTGTGGCGTCGCCAAGGATAAAAGGTATATCTAGGTTTTCTTCGCGTGATATTTTCCGGGCTTCTTGTAGCATGGCAGGAGTTAAGTCGAACCCGGTTATTTTGTGGAAACCTTGTTTATATAAGGAAAAGGTAGTTCTTCCTGTACCACAACCGATATCAAGGATTTTGTCATCTTGGGAAAAATATTTCTCGAATGCATACTTTTCAGATTGCCACAGGCCTATCTTTTTCGTTGCATCGGCATAAAGGGGAGCGGCTTCATGAAAAGAATTAATGATAAAACCTTTTTCAATTTTATCCATCGTCATTCCTCCAAACCTTTATTTTTACTATAATATGGATATTTATTTTTGTCGAGCTTGGATCTATCTTATTTAAATTAATGGCTGAACTTTTTACATGGTAAGAAATAAAGGCATATATCTTTCACTATAATGTCATAAAATGCAGGTGTGGATTTACATTCTTAATTATATAACCTTCGTGAAATCCAAAAAGTTTGATAAAATAACACTAATGATTGAAAGGGTCGGAGGGGATAAGGTTATGAAAAATGAAAGTAATGATATTTTATATATGCATATGCAGGCTTCCGAACGGTTTGTCCTTTTTAACGGTCTTACTTTTCAAGAGTTTGCCTTCTCACTGCCATATACCTTGAATTCCATCTTATTATTGAAACATCAATTCGATGGTGGGGAATATAATTTGAATGTTCTGCTTGAAAGCGTATCATCTGAAGATATTTCTAAACTCCTTAAAGAGAATGTTCAAGGGTATGGGGATTTCTGTTGGATCGATTTTGAAGAGGCAGACGGATTAGATGAATTAGAGGGGAGGGAAATATCGGAACTTTTATATTTAGGGCATACGAAAAATCATTTGGAGCCTCCTTTTTTTCGTAAACTGAATAATCAGTTCGTGTATCTTGCTCAGGATGACGGCTGGTTTAATAAAATTTATTTTCGTTCTCTTTCGACATATTATAATATGTTAGGGAGTCTAATTCCATTGAAGCTGGAGCCATTAAAAGTGGAAAGAAATTGGTTGAGGATCAGAAAGAAAAAAGAATTAACGGCTATTCCTGTAGATATCATTACTGCCTTGGCCCCTATTCTGGCAGAGGGTCTCGTTTTTTCATTCAGGCATGTTAAGTACTCAAGGACTAAGATTGAGGTTCCGGCATGGGTTGTGGGGGATTATTTAAACATGGATGAGATGTATGACGACTTTTCTGATAGAAAAATAAAAGAACCGGATGTCTTTATCACCTTTCATCGAAAGGAAAAAGTATGGGAGAGTGTTATAAAAAGCAACTCATTCTCATAATACCTCGAAAGTTGCCTGGGGTTACATAGAAGGAATTTTTACCCTTGATATATATGAGGTTTTTAGGTGTAAAACTTACTATCCCATGCATAAAGTAATTAATGGTCTATTTTATCATTGGAAAACCACCAATGATAGAAGTTTCACTTTTCCCCGCATCAACAGGCTGTAAAGGTAATAAAAAAGGGGGAATTTCGGGTCAACAGCCTGTAAATGCCCGATTGGTTCCGACGCACAAGATGTGCTAACACAGGAGTTGCCACAGGACGTGGCGAATTTAGCCTGTGATTTCACTAAGGTAATCATTGGAAAACCACCAATGATAGAAGTTTCACTTTTCCCCGCATCAACAGGCTGTAAAGGTAATAAAAAAGGGGGAATTTCGGGTCAACAGCCTGTAAATGCCCGATTGGTTTAACTAACCATCATTGGAAAACCACCAACGATAGAAGTTTCACTTTATCCGTTTTAGTGTAAAATGATACAATGAACAAGGTTAATAGAATATTGGAGGGTAATAACTCATGAAAACTAAACTTGGTTTGCTTTATGGTGGGAAATCTGCGGAGCATGATGTTTCAATGCAGACGGCTTTAGCGGTCATTAAAGCTCTAGATTTAGCAAAGTTTGATATATATCCGATTTACATAACAAAAGATGGTTCTTGGATAAATGGACCGAAGTTAACAGGACCTGCTGAGAGTGTGGAGGCTCTAACTTTTACAACTGAAAGATCGATCTCTCCTCTTGCTCTACAAGCTCATTCAACGGATGAAAATAGTGGATCTACGGGATATGATGTCATTTTCCCACTACTTCACGGACCGAATGGGGAAGATGGAACCGTACAAGGGATGCTTGAGCTATTGAATCTTCCTTATGTAGGGAATGGAGTTCTAGCTTCATCTGCTGGAATGGATAAGGTAATCATGAAAAATATTTTTGCTCAGGCTGGTCTTCCGCAAGTGAAATACACTTGGTTTATCCGCTCTGAGTGGGAGAAAAATACTGAAAGCTCCATTAATAAGGTGGCAGAAGAGTTAGGGTACCCATGCTTCGTTAAACCGGCTAATTTAGGTTCAAGTGTCGGTATCAGCAAATGTAATGATGCAGACGAATTAGAAAAAGCAGTTGCAGAAGCATTTCAATTTGACCGGAAGATAATCATCGAAGAAGGAGTCATTGCTCGTGAAGTTGAGTTTGGTATTCTTGGTAATGATGACCCCTCTTGTTCAGTAGCAGGAGAAATTATTCCTAAGAAAGACTTTGCCTTCTATGATTATTCAGCAAAATATGTTGACGGTAATTCAGCGATGGTCATTCCAGCGGAGATAAAGGAAAGTGAATATGCAGCTTTATCTGAAATGGCTATAACGGCCTTCAAGTCATTAGACTGTTCTGGACTGGTTCGAGCTGATTTCTTTTTAACGAAAGAAGGAAAAATCTATATTAATGAAGTTAATACAATGCCAGGATTTACTCCATTCAGTATGTTCCCGTTATTGTGGAAGCACACAGGCATTGACTATCCAGCGTTAATTGAAACACTTGTGAAGCTTGCCTTGGAACGTCATGAAGAAAAACAGAAAATCAAATATACAGTTTAAACGTCAGAGAATTTATTAGTAATTATAATAATCCATCAAAGGTGATTTATGTAATGGATTCAATTCAGCAGGAGTCGGGGTATCATACCGGTTTCTGCTTAGTTTGTTTAATGGAAAAAGAGAGAGCGGTTAACGGTTCGATGAATGTAGGAGGAACGAAATGATAAAGAGAACGTTAAAACAAGTATATGAAATGGTAGGTGGATTGAATGATATTATTCCATTTCAGTCCAAAGGAATTCATGGAGTAACTATTGATTCAAGAACAGTTAAGGAAGGATGTTTGTTCATTCCGTTAAAGGGTGAGCAGGTTGATGGCCATCAATATGTCAAGCAGGCATTAGCGCAAGGAGCGGCGGCTTCTTTTTGGCAACGAGATATTCCGAATCCTCCCCAAGATTTACCGATTATCATTGTCGAAGATACCGAAATAGCACTCCAGCAATTAGCGCGCTCTTATCGTCAGCAATTGAATATTAAAGTCATTGGGATAACGGGAAGCAATGGTAAAACAACTACAAAAGATATGACGGCTGCCCTGCTAGCTACCACCTATAAAGTTCATAAAACCAATGGTAACTTCAATAATCATCTTGGTCTGCCGCTGACGGTGCTTTCTATGGATGAGGATACGGAAGTGGCTGTTTTGGAAATGGGGATGAGTAGCCGTGGTGAAATCGAGTTTTTATCCAAAATGGCAAGACCTGATGTAGCCGTTATTACCAACATCGGTGAATCACACTTATTGGATTTAGGTTCACGTGAAGAGATTGCCAATGCAAAGCTAGAAATTGTTGAAGGATTGGCAGAAGACGGAACACTGATTTACCATGGTGATGAACCTTTGCTCTGTAACCGGATTAAAACCGAATTTCCTGAATTAAGGGTAGTATCTTTTGGACGTACTGAACAAAATGATTTATTTCCAAAGACGATTACGCAAGGGACAGACAACACCTCGTTTACAATCACAAATGATAAACAGGAAATTAACTATGAGATTCCAGTTCTAGGGCATCATAATGTTCTTAATGCATTGGCAGCTATACTGGCTGCGAAGGAATTGCAAGTAGATGTTTCATCGATTCAAAAAGGTCTGTCAACTATCCGGTTAACTAATATGAGAATGGAAATGGTTGAGGGTGCGAAGGGACAGAAAATCATCAATGATGCGTATAATGCCAGTCCAACTTCTGTTAAAGCTGCGGTCGAGTTGATTGAAGGCTTATCTGGTTTTGAAAATAAAATCCTAGTACTGGGAGATATGTTGGAGCTAGGGAGACAGGAAAAAGACTTTCACTTGAAAATCGGTGAACTAATTTCTGGTGATCGTATTGATAGAATCTTTACGTATGGTCCGCTAGCCAACTTCATTGCCAAAGGAGCGAGCAAAACCTTTTCAGCTGAGAAGGTTCGGTCTTTTCAAGATAAGCAGCAGCTAATTGAAGAGCTTAAGAAGTCTACCCAGGCCAATGATATAATTCTTGTTAAAGCATCGAGAGGTATGAAGTTAGAGGAAGTTGTTCAAGCTTTACAAAAGTAAAATCTAGAGTAAAAAAAGCCGATTTTTTTGAAATCGGCTTTTTTCTATCACATTCAAAAAAGCGTACCAGCAATAATACAGATGTCATCATTTATTTCTGAATGCTTCATCCTTGAAACCAGTAACTTCTGCAGAAGGTCATGCGTATCAAGATGGACGTTATCAATAAACTCCCTCTCAATATTTTCAAACCGGTTAACGGCAGGGCGATTGAATGACTCAGAAAGTCCATCTGTATAGGTGATGAAACGGCTCCCGGCATCATATTGAAATACCACTTTTTTAATAGGCATATCAGGAATAAGGCCTATAGGTATCGACCCTTCACTTAAATTGTGGATTTCATTGGTGCATGGGGAATACATAAAGGCTGGAGGGTGTCCACAGTTCACATATTCGATGAGCCGTGTCCTTGTATTCACGTAACCAATGAAGGCTGTAAAGTAAGAGTTATTCACACTTACCTTCTGCATATCTTGAAATAGTTGCCCCATATGTTTATTCAGTTCCTTTGTAATGAAAATAGGGTCTTTTACACGTTTAATAAGGTCTGGCATTAAAGTGCGGATGGACATGCTTATAAGTGCGGTGTGAATGCCTTTTCCGCAAACATCGATGATTATGAATCCGTACTTTCCGTCGTCAACCTCCATCCAGTAAAATAAATCTCCGGACAGCTCACTTGAAGGTTGGAAAAGCCCATGGATCTCTATATCTTTCTTCTGGATCGCCAGTGGTAAACCTAATTGTTGAAAGTTCCTTGCAATGTGCAGACTCTTTTTTGATTTCTTGTTAATTTTTTCAAGTTCCTGTTCATTCATTTTTGCTGAGTACAACTGCATGCTGATGTTTTGGAGGGATTTGAATTTTATCTTAATTTCCACAGAATTGGCTGGAACTGCTATGATTTCATAAAAGGTCTTTTTCGGTAACACCTGAGGATTTTCCATTCTTCTGGATCGTTTGTAAATAAATAAAATAGGAATCTCAAGGGATTCTGCTAAGGCAAACATGGAAGTTTGCTGCCAACAATCTTTTGAAATGTGTAAAGGTAATATAAATAATGATTGCAATAAGTCCGTTGGGGCATGGAATAGATGCCTTTGATTGAGTGGGTCTTCTAAAAAAATGACTTTTTTACTAAATGTCTCTAACATAAGACTAAAGTCCTTGCACAAAGGAATATCTAATGTGTATATGTTCATGTAACCCCCTAGTATCTTTTTAATAGGTCAATCATACTGCATTTCGACAAGTTTAATATCTATTTTAAGTGAAAATTAATTATTTTTTTAGAATTATCCGACTTCCACTTATTTATAAACACGTTAAACTATAAAGAATTACGGGTATAAAGTCTTGTTGCGAGAAAAGGAAGAATGGAATAAGGGTGAGTGGGTTTCTAATTAAATGGGTATTTTATATTTAAGGAAGAATTTACTGAAAAAAGAGAAAGAATTCAGCGGTTCTCTGAATGTATTTTGACTCGTGCGCCTTTATATTTTGCCCTTTTACTTATGTTAAGCAGCATTGAAAAAGAATGTTGGAACTATATTGACCCAAAACATTATATGGAGATATAACGTTTATTTTGAGAATTCAACATACTGTGAGGTGTTATAGGCAAGATTCCAAGTTCCAAAAAAATATAAAATACCATTAATTTGATTTATCTAGTGTAAGTTTGGTCAATTGTAAAGGAAGCAGTTTTCTAGCCTAAATGTAGATACGTCTAAGTTCCCCTAATTTGAGGAGAGTTTTAGACAAATCTAATGGACAAGTGTGACAGGATTTTTTTGAAACCAAACATTAAACAGTTTCAATGTTGTATGAATACAATATATTAGTTAATAAACGTATCTCGGCCGCACATTTTTCTATGGGGATTTTCATTTTAGCTTTTCTTGAATACTCGAAACTTTTGAGTAACCATGGATGCAGTGATATCCTTTATTGCAATAACAGTTTGAAAATGGTAATATAAAGTATGAGTTTAAATGTCTTATCATTGATGATTAATTAAATTAAATCAGGTTGAGGCAACAAAATTGTTTGTTCTTACATGTTTCATGAGGTTCATTTTTGAGATTATTTTAGATTAAATAGGCCGCGCGTCTGGTCATATATAAAAGCTGCATTTCTTGGCGGCTTTAGTAGCTAATAGGGAATCAAGCCGCGTTTAGCGCTTTTCCACTTCTGCAAATCCTCAACGCACCGGGCCTGTTTTGTATAAGAATCTTGGCGCTCGTCAAGTTTTATTCATACAGTCTTTTAAGTCTGTGGAATAATAGGTGCAGCAGCCCTCACCTGAATAAAACGGTGAAACAGCCGTTTATGCTACTTTTAATTTTCCATATTGAATTTAATTTTGGTTACATGTACTTTTAAAAAGATGGGCGTATGTTAAAAATAAGTCTACACGTGCGCGATGCTAAGAATGCCAGTGAAATGTTCGTGCTGGTATATTTCCTTTTTAAAAAATCATATTGAGTTCATTTGAACTAAAAGGCAGACATACTTTTAGGTGATAATGATAAACTTTTTCATAAGAGATAAAGTAGAACATCCGTCATGATGATGAGGATTTGAACTAAACATCTGTGCATGATCTATGAATGCACGTGTAAATTTACGATATAAAAAGGAGTACGAAAACATTGACATTGTTTAGCGAATTAGGATTAGATAGAACGTCTATGAAATCAATAGAAAAAATGGGATTTGAAGAAGCAAGCCCGATTCAAGCCCAAACGATTCCACTAGCACTTGAAGGTAAAGACATTATTGGTCAAGCGCAAACAGGAACAGGTAAAACAGCAGCGTTCGGTATTCCATTGATGGAAAATATCGATATTGCCAATGAAAATGTGCAAGGAATTGTTATTGCACCTACACGTGAGCTTGCGATTCAAGTTTCTGAAGAACTTTTCAAACTTGGTTATGGAAAACGCGCTCGTGTATTAGCGGTTTACGGTGGACAAGATATCGACCGTCAAATCCGTGCTTTAAAGAAAAAACCACATATTATCGTTGGTACACCAGGTCGTCTTTTGGACCATATCAAACGTAAAAATATTAAATTAGGCGGAGTTCACACTGTAGTTCTTGATGAAGCAGATGAAATGCTTAACATGGGATTCATTGAGGATATCGAATCAATCCTTTCAACGGTTCCGGACGAAAGACAAACATTGCTCTTCTCAGCTACTATGCCTGACCCAATCCGTAAAATTGCTGAAAGATTCATGCAAGAACCAGTTCTTGTGCGTGTAAAAGCTAAAGAAATGACTGTAGATCGTATCGAACAGTATTACTTGGAGCTAAAAGAAAGTGAAAAATTCGATACACTAGCGCGTCTTTTTGATATTCAAACACCGGATCTTGCTATTGTCTTCGGACGTACAAAACGCCGTGTAGATGAATTGGCTTCTGCATTGAATATCCGTGGCTATATGGCTGAAGGTATTCATGGTGACCTTAGCCAAGCGAAACGTCTGTCAGTATTGAAAAAATTTAAAGAAGGTAGTATTGATGTACTTGTAGCGACAGATGTGGCTGCACGTGGACTTGATATTTCCGGCGTAACTCATGTATACAACTTTGATATCCCTCAAGATCCAGAAAGCTACGTTCACCGTATTGGACGTACAGGACGTGCGGGCAAACATGGTATTGCGATTACGTTTGTAACACCAAGAGAAAGAGGCCAACTGCATGCGGTTGAACATACAACGAAAAAACGTATGGAGAAACTTAAAACTCCTACATTAACTGAAGCGTTGGAAGGCCAACAAAAAGCAGTAACAGAAAAAATTCTTTCAGCAATTGAGAATGATGATTTATCATTATACCTTGGTCAAGCTGAAGAGTTATTACAAAAACACGGCGCAGCAGATTTAGTTGCAGCTATGCTTAAATCAATGACAAAAGAACCGGATCAAACGCCAATCAAGTTAACGGAAGAGTCTCCATCCCCAATGCGTCGTAACCGCGGTGGAAGCAGTTCTTCTAATAACAGACAACGTAATGGACGTAGTTCTTCTGGCAGAAAAGATTACGGTAGCGGGTCAAGTAAACGTCCTAGCACAAACCGCAAATCAAATGGTTACGGTAATCGTAGCACGAGCCAAAAAAGAGAAAAATCGAATAAAATTTAATTGAATTTAAAATGCCGCTCATTAGAGCGGCATTTTTTTTGTCTAATCCCCCTAATTCCTTAGGATTCCTAAGTTGAATTCAGTATTGAATAGGCTGGTTATTAACATTGTTTGGAAAGTGTTTAAATCCCATCACCCAAATATAGTATAATGGATGAAAGCGAAGGGTGGATGACGTAGATTCATTCAAATATAGCCTGTGCAGAAGAGGAGAACCTTATGGAGCCTCAAAATCGTATTTCGAATAAGGCGTTGACTGTTTGGAAAATCAGTGGACTTATAGGCTGTTCAATAACGTGGATTTTGAGCATCGCTATTTTAGTGTTAACCATCATTTTTGATTGGACTTATTGGGTTTTTGGGGCAATGATTATTATTTCAATAATCCAATCCTACCTGACCATTTTTCTGATTCCTTCGGTAAAATGGAAGAGATGGCGTTACGAAGTGAGAAATACAGAGATTGACATCCAAAGTGGTATTTTTGTCATTAAAAGAACGCTCATACCGATGATTAGGGTTCAGCATGTTGAAACGAAGCAAGGACCTTTATTAAGAAAATATGAATTAGCGTCTGTTGAAATTTCTACGGCAGCAACAATGCATGTCATACCTGCTCTGGATCTTACAGAGGCAGATGAATTACGGCACTATATTTCTAAAATGGCCAGTGTGGAGGAAGAAGATGTCTGAACCTAAACGGCTTCACCCCATAGCTGTATTGCTCAACATTATTAAATCGATAAAAGAGTTAGTTTTTCCTTTTCTACTAGTGGTCGTTCTTCCAGGGAAGAATGATGGAATACCAGGTTGGATTCAACCTCTGGTCATTGGCATTATAGTACTTTTACTAATTGTTAACGCATTTATACAATGGTTACGTTTTACATATCGCATAGAGGACGGCGAATTTAGAATTGAGTCCGGAGTAATCGTAAGGAAGAAACGGTATATTAAGTTCGATCGGATACATAGTATAGATATTTCAGAGGGCATTATCCAGCGGATATTCCGTCTGGTGAAGGTGAACATTGAAACTGCAGGCGGTACTCAGGCGGATGCTGTTTTATCAGCCATAAGGAAAAGTGAAGCCGCACAACTTAACGCTTTAATAATAGAGGAAAAAAACAAAAAAACAAATAACTCTCTTGAAGGGGATTTTTCAGAAGAGGGAATAAAAGGGAATGGAGAAGTAGAAAAAGCTACTTCCGTTTTTAAGCAGACATTGCCACAACTATTCATTATGGCAGCTACTTCGGGAGCAATCGGTGTATTCTTATCTGGCGGAATCGCTTTTATTTCACAGTTTGATGAGATAATCCCTTTTGAGCGAATATTTAAGGATTATGAAGAGTTTATTGGAATGGGCACTATTATTCTTACTGTGCTAGCTATATTGGGTATATTGGTCGTTTATGTGCTAGCTACCTTAAGTATGGTTATTAGGTATGCTTCTTTTACCGTGGTAAAAACGGATGAGGAAATTGTTATTTCTAGGGGGCTGCTTGAGAAAAGGAGGCTGACTATCCCCATTCATAAAGTACAAGGTATTCGAATCATGGAAAATCTGGTTCGAAAGCCATTGGGGTTGGCGACAGTTTACCTTGAGTATGCAGGTGGCAGTGTGGAAGATAAAGAAAGTTTATCCATCATGCTGTTCCCTTTGATCAAAAGGAAACATTTACATGGCAAAATCCAAGAAATTTTACCGGTTTATCAAACAGCTATGGAAATGACATCTCTACCTAAGCGTGCTTATTCCCGATACGTATTTCGAAAAGGTATCTACATCATCCCAATTATCGGTGCCATGGTATGGTTTTTCAGACCATGGGGGTTCCTCTCACTGTTGCTTATTCCGTTTGCATTGGTTTGGGCTTATCTCCAATATAGAGATGCTGGGTGGAGTATTGAGGGGGATTTATTGCTTTTATGCAGTCGTTTTCTTTCTAAAGAGACTTTGATTATGCAGAGAAACAGGATTCAATCAATCACATATAAAAAGAGTTGGTTTCAAAAACGTAAAGAACTAGCAACTATTTCAGCTTCGATTAAATCAGGAGTCGGCTCTCAAGTCGGTATGGTAGTGGATGTAGAAGAAAAAGATTGTCAAATAATTAAATCTTGGTTTTTACCAAAAAAAGCAGTCGACTCCCAATGATAAAATAGGAAGAGTCGGCTGTTTGTCCTACCATTTTTTTCTCCAATATAAAGGAGCTGTTAAAACGCCAGTTACTAGACCTGATAAGTGTCCGACAACATTTATTTGCGGTTGAATAAATGTCATAATAATTGCAATGCCAGTTAGGGTATAAACCGTATTTTTCTCGTTGTTCGAAAAATTACTTTTATTAAACAACACAAGGTAGAGGAAGAAACCGAGTAAGCCAAAAATTGCACCGCTTGAGCCAACGTGGCTATAAGTTAGTGGCTTAACTAAGAAGGTTGCAATGTTCGCAAGGATACCGGTCGATAAAAAAAAGATCGTGAATTTAAAGGAGCCGAGAAAATTCTCAAGTGATGGACCAAAGATGGCAAGTGAGAATCCATTAAAAAGTAAATGTGAAAAGGTGCTATGTAGAAAAATTGGTGTAATCAAGCGCCACCATTGTCCATCAGCAATGTATAAGTTCACACCTGTACCATAATAAAAAAGTACATTGCCGGGAAATATGGGGAAAAGGACGAGAACAAAAACAATCATCATAATAAGAATGAGCACAGTCACGGCTCGGTGGGAAGTAGCGTATTCACGAAAACTTTCAGTTCTTGTAAACATAAATTCCTCCTTATCATAAAGATTTCAATTACATATAATATTATCATTTTTTGGTAAAAGGGTCCTCCTAATACCTATGCAAGATATTAATTAATAGAAGAGGTGTCAAAGTGATTAAAGGAATAGGCGTGGACATTACCGAGTTGGACAGAATGGAAACATTGATCAAACGGCAACCCCGTTTTAAGAACCGCATATTAACTGACAGAGAAATTTTGATATTTGAAAGATTAAATGGAAGAAGAAGGATTGAGTATTTTGCTGGCCGTTTTGCTGCAAAGGAGGCTTTTTCAAAAGCGTACGGTACAGGAATTGGTAAACACTTGTCTTTTCTGGATATAGAAGTCATCACGGATGAAAAAGGTAAACCGTTGATTTCAAAGCCTTTTTCGGAGGGGGTTCACCTCTCAATCAGTCATAGCCGTGACTATGCAGTAGCTCAAGTTGTAATTGAAAGGATGAACTGAGTTTGTCTTATCGGGTCATAATCCTTAAGGTTGTCTCATATACATTTAGTGCTATAGGGAGACAAGGCCCGGTAAAAGGTACATGGCAGAGTAGGTGCTCTCGAAAAGATTTTAGCGGGATCAAAAGTGTCCATGCTAAAATGCTGAGGAATGTAAGACATCAGTCGAGCCAATGTCCGGATCCTGCCTTTTCCTCTCCCTTTTACGTTCAAATGACAAAAAGGGGTTGAAAAGATGAAGAAGATGTTAATGCTTTTTGCAGGGATCATGCTCTTGCTTGCTCTTTCTGCTTGCGGCCAAAAATCACAAGGTGATGTAGTGAGTGAACTGAATGACAAGCTTGGAGAAATGAAGGGATATAAAGCCAATGCGAAAATGACACTGAAGATGGGGACGGAGCCTCAAGTGTATAATGTGGAAATCTGGCATAAAGATCCTTCTTTTTATCGCGTAAACCTAAAAAATGAAGAGAAGGATCAAAGTCAGATGATCTTGAAAAATGATGATGGTGTGTATGTATTGACACCTGCTTTGAATAAAAGCTTTAAATTTCAAAGCGAGTGGCCGGAGAACAGCAGCCAGGCCTATTTGTTTGAGTCGTTAGTGAAAGACATTACGGAAGATAAGAGTGCGACTTATAAAGAAACAGATAAACACTATGTTTTTGTGACAAAAACACGCTATCAAAACAATAAAATGCTACCTTTTCAAGAGATTACTATAAATAAAAAAGACCTATCTCCAGTGAGTGTTAAAGTCATGGACCCTGATAAGACGGCGTTAGTCCTTGTGGAATTTTCAAAAGTGAAATTCAATACGAATTTTGATAAAGATGCATTTGATATGAAAAAGAACATGACAAGTGCACAACTTGAAGCCCCTGTCATGGCAGAAGTCCAAGATGAAGGGTTTGCGGTTAAATATCCTGAAGCTATTAATGGGATGAATTTAACAGAAGAAAAAGAAATTGCAACCGAAAAGGGAGAACGTATCATTTTGACATATGAGGGCACAAAAAGTTTTACATTGGTTCAGGAAAAAGCTGAGGTAGTACAGACGTCAGTTTCAACTAATGTGAATGGAGAACCGGTTGATTTAGGATATACAGTTGGAGCTATGACGGGAAATACGATTGCATGGACTTTTGAAGGTGTAGATTACATGCTTGCATCAAAGGACTTAACCCAGGAAGAGATGATAGAAGTAGCCCGTTCAGTTGGGGGAGACCCTGTTAAATAGCAGTGCATAATGAGCTGATGTTTCCCGTCGCCTTTTAAGGGTTCTCCCGTGAAGGATAGGCGGGAAAGCGGCTTGTTATACTGTTAAATTATTTTCGGTTGGAGCGGTTTATTATTTATGGAAAAATTGCGTCATGGTAAAAAAGCACTTTAACTTTCTATCCGTTGGTTATAGAATGGTCTATAATAAAAGGCAAACTTCGATACTGAGAAGAAATCTTATTGCGAGTGTAAGAAAGAAGGAACTTGGTTTGGAAACGAAAATATTTCACCGAGATACATGGGCAGAAGTAAATTTAGATAACATTTATGAAAATATCACTTCTATGAAAAAAAGGCTGCCATCCGGCATTAGTCTTTTCGCTGTTGTAAAAGCAAATGCGTATGGACACGGAGATTTTGAAGTGGCTCAAACTGCGCTTGAAGCAGGGGCTGACTTTTTAAGTGTTGCATTTGTAGATGAGGCTCTGGCTTTAAGGAAAAAGGGGATTTCAGCGCCGATTCTAGTACTTGGGGCCTCAAGGCCTGAAAGTGCAGGACTTGCTGCTGAACAGGGTATTTCGTTGACGGTTTTTGATGTAGCCTGGTTGGAAAGAGCAAGGGATAATCTTAAACCGGGTCAAATTCTACAAGTTCATGTGAAAGTGGATAGTGGTATGGGGAGAATTGGGATTCGTGATAAAGACCAGCTCACGAAGGTGGAGAGCTTACTTAATCAAGAAGCGTGTTTCAACTTTCAAGGGATATTCACTCATTTTGCTACAGCAGATGAACTAAAGACCGACTATTATGAAAAACAACTTGAGGTATTTAAAGGAATGCTTTCAACCTTAATTAGACGACCTGAATATATTCATGCCGCTAATAGCGCAGCATCTTTAAGGTTTACTGATCCTGAATGGAATGCAGTAAGAATGGGCATTTCCATGTATGGTCTAAGTCCCTCAATGGAAATGCTTCCGATTTTACCGTTCCCGTTAAAACAAGCCATATCGTTGAAAACGAAGATGGTCGCAGTAAAGCAACTAGTTAAGGGTGAAAGTGTTAGCTACGGAGCGACTTATACTGCTCAGGGAAATGAATGGATTGCCACATTGCCAATAGGGTATGCCGATGGCTGGATACGAAAGCTTCAAGGACAGGAAGTTATTGTAGAGGGGCGAAGAGTGCCAATAGTCGGAAGGATTTGCATGGATCAATTCATGATTAAACTACCCGAGTCTTTCCCTGTAGGAACAGAGGTTACGCTTATTGGAGATAATGGAAATGAAGCGGTTTCTGTTGATGAGATAGCAGCGAAGCTAGAAACAATTAATTATGAAGTAACTTGTATGATAGGTGCGAGGGTCCCCCGCATATATATAAAAGACAATCTTTTAGATCATGTACGCAACTTTATCTTAGAATAATTGGATTGTAAAAAAATCCTAAGATTGTGAATAAGATTTCCTTCATTATGCTGATAATAGGATTGAGAATAGAATATACTCTTTGCAGATAGGCATTTTAATGGTAATATTGAAAAGGATATATAATAAAGGTGTGTAGTGATGGTGGAGGTGTATGTTTGTGTCTGAATCCAGCGCAACAAGAGAGATATTAATTCGATTACCTCAAAATTTTTTAACTGAGTTAGATGGGTATGCGAGTGAAGAAAATGTTAATCGCAGTGAATTTATTTATCGTGCCACAAAAATGTATCTTCGCGAACGTAGAAAGAAAGAGTTTCGTGAATCGATGAAACGCGGTTATATTGAAATGGCGGCCATTAATTTAACGATTGCTTCTGAAGCCTTTCAGGCTGAATTCGAGGCTGGGCATTGCGTTGAACGATTAGTTAGCGGAGGCTGAGCCATTGATTGTTGTTAAGCGTGGTGACGTATACTTCGCAGACCTTTCCCCGGTAGTCGGTTCAGAGCAGGGTGGAACACGTCCGGTACTCATTCTACAAAACGATATTGGTAATCGCTTTAGTCCGACTGTGATTGTGGCAGCCATTACAGCTCAAATTCAAAAAGCGAAATTGCCTACACATGTTGAGATTAATGCGAAAAAGTACGGATTCGAACGAGATTCCGTTATTTTATTAGAACAGATCCGGACAATTGATAAGCAGCGTTTAACTGATAAAATTACGCATCTTGACGAACCTATGATGCAAAAAGTCAATGAAGCTTTGCAAATCAGCTTAGGGCTCATTGAGTTTTAGAGAAAAGTTTTCCCGTTATTACGGGCGTTATTATAATACAAATTATTCTTTCTATATTTTAGATGACACGATTCCTGCATTAGTGGGAATCGTGTTTTTTTGCATTTGTGGATTCAGTGTATTATTCTCCTGTGATCTTTTTATTTCTAATAGGATTTGAAGAAGAAGAATTAATGCAGTTAAGGTAGTCCCTCTCATTTTATTGTTTAATGATGGATGGAACTTTCAGCAGGAAAAATAAAGATTTTAACGAAATAATAGAATGTTTATACAATTTTTTAAATAGTATCCTCCTAATTTTTCTTTGAAGAATGTTTTCAAATTCCTTTTTCGGGTAAAAAGGTATGTTGTAAATATTAAATAAAACAAACAAAAATATTGGGGAAGAACGGTAACAACCCTTGGTGGAGTTACATTACAGTTCGATAACATCCTTGTGACGAGGACGGGAAAACATAGTAATTGTGTTAGAATGGGAGGATATTATGAATCAATTGGTTTACGATTTTATTAAGCAAAATCAAGATTACATCCTAACTGAGTGGATGGATATCATGAAGGAAAGTACGGACGAAAGATTAATTAAAGTTGTCTCTGATCGGATGTTTACACAAACGAGTAGTGAATTTATAGATATGATTATCACGCATGTTGATAGTAAAAACAGGGAATTTACCTTGAAGCTTTCTGATTTTGCTGAGAAAGTCGTCCAATTAGGATGGCCGCTTACCTTTGTGAATGAAGGACTTCATAAATTCACGCTAATTGTTATTAATGGAATGGTTGAAAAAGGCATTGTAACTCCTGGTAATCAAGTGGAACTTGTTAACCATTTAGATAAGTGGTCCACTCCAATAAATAATGAAATAGTCAATATATATACCCAAACTTGGGAAAGAACTGTCTCATTGCAAAAAATAGCCTTGCAAGAACTCTCGGCGCCACTTATTCCTGTATTGGAAGGTATTACGGTTATGCCGCTAATTGGAACAATTGATACAGAGCGTGCGAAGCAGATAATGGAAAATCTGTTGACTGGTGTGGTTAAGCATAGGTCTGAAGTCGTTCTAATTGATATAACAGGAGTTCCGGTTGTGGATACAATGGTTGCCCATCATATTATTCAGGCAGCAGAAGCAGTCCGATTAGTAGGCGCGAAATGCATACTTTGCGGCATTCGCCCTGAAATCGCCCAAACTATTGTGAACCTGGGAATTAATTTAAATGAAGTGATTACAAAGAATACATTGAAAAAAGGAATTGAAGTTGCTTTAGAATTAACGAGCCGTAAGATTGTAAAGGTGGAGGGATAGGTATGAGGATTCCGATATTAAAGCTTTATGACTGCTTGTTAGTCTCTATACAGTGGGAATTGGATGATATGACAGCCCTTCAATTTCAAGAGGATTTACTGCATAAGATACACGAAACAAGCGCGAATGGAGTTGTCATTGATATTACATCAATTGATTTTATAGATTCCTTTATCGCAAAGGTATTAGGTGATGTTTTTAGTATGTCAAAGCTTATGGGGGCCAAGGTTGTAATTACAGGAATCCAGCCGGCTGTTGCAATAACATTAATTGAACTGGGAATAAGTCTCGATGATGTTCTGACAGCATTAGATTTAGAGAAAGGCCTGGAGAAATTACAACAGGAACTGGGGGATTAAAGAATGGAGTTCCAATCCTGCGTAAAAATCATAAATGAATGGGACATTGTAGCTGCAAGGCAGCTCGGAAGAAATGTCGCTAAAGAGCTGGGATTCGGTACAATAGACCAGGCTAGAATCACAACAGCTATAAGCGAATTGGCCCGAAATATATATCTATATGCTGGACAAGGCAGTGTAAGCATAGAAAAGCTAAATATAAATGGAAAGTCAGGGTTGAAAATCATTGCAGAGGACCAGGGGCCGGGAATAGAGGATATCCGCAGGGTCATGGAAGACGGATATACCACTTCAGGGGGACTGGGAGCAGGCCTTCCTGGAGCCAAACGTTTAATGGATGATTTCGATATTGAATCGATACCAGGTGAAGGGACTAAGATCGTCGCAACCAAATGGCTCCGTTAGGGGGGACTATGGATATTAAAGAGAATATGGAGAAAAAGTATTATGAGGCGCTTTCTACCTATCTTAAAGACCAAAATGAGCAGGCGCTTTATCAAGGTCAAAAAATCAGTCGCCTAAATATTAAATACAATATATCTCCAGAAGAAATTATCAGTATGCATAAAAATAACTTAATCGAATTATACCCGGATTTACCAGTGAAAGTAATGGATTCTTTCGATTTTCTGCTTGAAGTCATGATGGGCTACGGTATTGCATATCGTGAACATCAGAGCCTTAGACATCAACAGCAGGAACTAAAAACGGAGATAGAGATTGCAGCAAATGTCCAACATACGCTTTTAGAAACGAAGATACCGGATATCAAAGGCCTGGAAATTGGGGCGATTAGTGTCCCTGCTAGGCAAATGAATGGAGATTATTATCACTTTGTTCAGGATGAATATGAGCGCATCGGAGTAGGAATTGCGGATGTAATAGGGAAAGGGATCCCTGCGGCCTTGTGCATGTCAATGATTAAATATGCGATGGATAGTCTTCCTGAACATAGGCATGAACCGAATAGTGTGCTAGAGAGTTTAAATCGTGTTGTAGAGCACAATGTTGATCCAAGTATGTTTATTACGATGTTCTATGGATTATATGACCCTCATGACAAGCAATTTTCCTATGCTTCAGCTGGTCATGAGCCGGGGTTTTACTATGACGCCACTACAGGGAATTTTAGCGATTTAGATGCAAAAGGTTTACTGCTTGGGGTAGATAAAAAAACAAGGTATCGACAATATGAAAAAACAGTTAATCCGGGAGATATGATCATTTTGTTGTCGGATGGAGTAACAGAGTGCCGAACAAATGATGGTTTTATAGAACGGGAAACACTCATTGGTTTTATCCAAAAGAATATGCATTTACAAGCACAGGAAATAGTAAATAACATATATAAACAATTGGAGAAAATGCAGAACTTTCAACTAAGGGATGATTTTACATTAATAATTTTAAAATCAAATGTTTAGTATATTTTCTTCGGGGTATAGATATAAGCATGAAGAGGATATAAAGAGGTGGGTCAAGGATGAATATAACGGTAGATGTTAATGAACTAAATGCGGAATTTATTGTGAAACTAAAAGGTGAAATTGATGCCTATACTGCACCAAAATTAAGAGAATCGCTATTTCCAATTTCAGAACAGGACAATGTTTCGATTATTATTGATTTAACTGAAGTTTCCTATATGGACAGTACCGGGTTGGGGGTATTTGTTGGTGCGTTTAAAAGCGTAAGAGCACATAATGGCGAATTTACCTTGATTGGCTTATCAGAAAGGTTACGACGATTATTTGATATTACGGGTCTTGCAGATATCATTGATATTAAAAGTGGTACAGAGGGTGGGTTAGAATGAGTCAAGTATATGATTACATTGAAATGAAAATACCTGCAAAACCGGAATTCATCGGTGTCATCCGTTTAACACTTTCTGGGATAGGTAGCCGGATGGGATTTGCGTATGATGAAATTGAGGATTTGAAAATCGCTACCAGTGAAGCGTGTACAAATGCGGTACAGCATGCCTATAAAGATCTTGAAAAAGGCGAAGTGAAAGTAAGTTTTGGGCTTTACCCTGACCGCCTAGAGGTCATGGTTTCTGATAGTGGAAAGAGCTGTAATTTCGAAGAGGTTCGTCAAGGGCTCGGTCCATATGAGCATGGGCAAAAAGTTGAACTCTTGAGAGAAGGAGGCTTGGGTCTTTACCTCATTGAAACTTTGATGGATGATGTGAAAATTCATCAGCATGACGGGGTTACAGTTTTTATGACTAAGTTTTTAGAAGGAGAGCAGGTGGAGATGGATGCAAAAACAGTCTCAACCTAATCAAGCACAAAGAGAACAAGTTAATGAATGGATTAGAGCCTATCAGCAGAATCAGGATGATGAAGCGCAAAGTAATCTGGTAATTCATTATAAAAGTTTGGTTGAAACAATCTCTCGTAAATATGCAAAAGGGAGATCGTTTCAGGAAGATATCGCTCAGGTCGGTATGATTGGTTTATTAGGTGCCATTCGACGATATGATGAATCTTTCGGTAAAAGCTTTGAGGCATTTGCTGTTCCTACTATTATCGGGGAAATCAAAAGGTTTTTGCGTGATAAAACATGGAGCGTCCATGTGCCAAGAAGAATAAAAGAACTTGGACCAAAAATCAGAGTGACAGTCGAGGAATTGACGACGACTCTGCATCGTTCACCAAGAATAGATGAAATAGCTGATTGTATAGGAGTAACAGAAGAAGAAATCTTAGAAGCAATGGAAATGGGGAAAAGCTATCAGGCTTTATCTGTTGATCATTCTATTGAGGCAGATTCTGATGGTGGTACGGTTACGTTGCTGGATATATTCGGCAACGTAGATGAAGGTTTTGAAAAAGTCAATCAGCGCCTAGTACTTGAAAAGGTGCTGCATGTACTAAGTGACCGTGAAAAGATGATTATTCAACACACTTATATAGAAAATTTAAGCCAAAAAGAAGCGGGGGACAAACTTGGTATTTCACAAATGCATGTATCGAGACTCCAGCGCCGCGCAATCAAAAAACTTCAAGAAGCTATTAATGCCGAAAACTCGGAGTTAATATAGTGATTAAAGACATAATGCGAGAAGAGAAAATAGAAGTCCTTGTCTCCCAATCTTCTAAAAACGGAATGATTTATTGTGGTGATGATTACTTTTTTCTTCATACGAAGGAATACTTTGTTTGTGTATTAGCGGATGGCCTAGGTAGCGGAAAATCCGCTTATGAATCCTCCCATGCCGTAATAGAGGTAGTAAAACGTAACCATGAGTTAGATGTTGAGTTGCTAATGGAGGTCTGTAATCAAGTTTTGATCGATAAGCGGGGAGCGGCCGTTTCTATCTTGAAAATCTATTATGAAAAGAATGAGTTCGTATACAGTTCAGTAGGCAACGTTCGCTTTTTCTTGTACAATCCAAGCGTCGACAAGCTGGTTTACCCCCTACCTGTAACCGGATATTTATCCGGTAGGAAGCAAAAGTATAGAACGCAGAGCTTCAAATACGAACCAAATGCCAAATTCATTATTCATTCAGATGGGTTGGAACTTAAGGGAGCTAAATCGTACTTAAAGAGGCTGGTCCCTATCGATAAAAACGCTCGTTGTATTTTGGAAAGCAGCCCAGCTACTGCGGATGATACAACTTTCATTTTAGGAAGCTTACTTTCGTCGTAATTCGGAAGTGAGCTTTTTTGTATTGGATTCGCAACTTCATCTCTCATTTGCTAGACTATATATATCAGAATAAAAAGGTTGGAGGTAATAAATTTGATAGTAGTAGAAGATTCATTAAAAGAATTAATTAAACAAATATCTAATGAGTTAACTTTGAAAAATCATCAAGTGCAAAATGTCATACAGATGCTTCAAGATGGTAATACCGTTCCTTTTATTGCTCGTTATCGAAAAGAAATGACGGGTTCACTAGATGAAGTGCAGATTCGTTCTATTATGGAAAGATGGAACTATCTAGAAAACCTTGGGCAGAGAAAAGTGGAAGTTACACGCTCGATTAGTGAACAGGGTAAATTGACAGAAGAATTAAAGTTACAAATTGAAAAGGCAACAAAGCTGCAGGAAGTGGAAGATTTATACCGACCTTTTAAACAAAAAAGGAGAACGAAAGCAACTGTGGCTAAAGAGAAAGGCCTTGAACCGCTTGCAATTTGGCTTCTTGAATGTCAAGTTCAGGCTTCAGTTAGTGAAAAAGCAGCCGAATTCATATCTGAAGAAAAAGAAGTTCCTTCTATTGAAGAGGCAATTGCGGGTTCGCAGGATATAATTGCTGAACTTATTTCTGATGATGCTGAATTGAGGAAATGGATAAGGGCTGAGATTTTTAAAGCAGGAAAATTGTTCTCCATTGTGAAAAATGAAGAAAAGGACGAAAAAAAAATCTTCGAAATGTACTATGAATATGAAGAGCCTGTCCAAAAAATCGTCCCACATCGAGTCTTGGCACTTAATAGAGGTGAAAAGGAAGAGGTTCTACGAATATCCATCCAGCCTCGGACAGAAATTATTATTAGTTATTTGGAACGGAAAATCATTAAAAATAATCAATCCGAAGCGGCAGGGTTGATTAAGGAAGCGATTGAAGACGGACTTAAGCGTCTAATCATGCCTTCTGTAGAACGGGAAATAAGAAAAGAGCTAACGGAAAAAGCAGAAGATCAAGCTATCCATATATTCTCGGAAAACCTTCGCAATTTACTACTACAGCCTCCTCTTAAAGGGAAAGTGGTCCTTGCTCTAGATCCAGCATATCGGACGGGTTGTAAGTTGGCTGTTATTGATGAAACAGGCAAAGTACTCGATATCAGTGTAATCTACCCACACCCTCCTGCTGCGAAGTTTGAAGCTGCTCGTGAAAAAACAATTGAAATTCTTCAGCGATTCGCAGTGGAGATTGTGGCAATAGGTAATGGAACGGCATCTCGTGAATCGGAGCAATTTATTGCAGATATTTTAAAAGAAGTGAAAGGGAATATATCTTATATAATTGTTAATGAAGCAGGTGCCAGTGTGTATTCAGCATCTGATATTGCTCGTGAAGAGTTTCCGGATCTTCAAGTTGAGCAGAGAAGTGCAGTATCAATTGGGAGAAGACTGCAAGATCCACTTGCGGAACTTGTTAAAATCGATCCCCAATCCGTAGGAGTAGGTCAGTATCAGCACGATGTTTCTCAGAAAAAGTTATCAGAATCCCTTACTTTTGTTGTTGAAACAGCTGTTAACCAAGTTGGGGTGAACGTCAATACAGCTTCGTCATCTCTATTACAATATGTAGCTGGGTTATCAAAATCTGTTGCTCAAAATATAGTGAAGAAAAGGGAAGAAGAAGGGAAGTTTTCAAGCAGGAAGGAATTAAAGAAAATTCCTCGGCTTGGTGCTAAAACGTACGAACAGTGCATAGGTTTTTTGCGTATTATTAATGGCAATGAACCTTTGGATCAAACCGCGATCCATCCGGAGAACTACGGGGCCGTGAATAAACTGTTAAAGAAAATAGGATTCACGTCTGAAGACTTAGGCAGTGATGTTTTGAATAAAGAGTTAGTCAAATTAAATCCAACAGAATTAGTGGATGAATTAGAAATTGGAGAAATCACGATTAAGGACATTATTGATGATTTAATGAAGCCGGGAAGAGACCCTAGGGATGAACTATCAAAACCTCTGCTTAAGCAAGATGTGCTAAAAATGGAGGATTTAAAAACCGGAATGGAATTACAAGGTACAGTAAGGAATGTTGTAGACTTCGGTGCATTTGTGGACATCGGTGTCAAACAGGACGGGCTGGTGCATATTTCTAAATTAAGCAACCGATTTGTAAAACATCCATTGGATGTAGTTGCTGTTGGGGATGTTGTAACAGTTTGGGTCGAGAAGGTGGACTCTCAAAAGCAAAGGGTATCTTTAACGATGCTGCAGCCTAAAGATCAAGATTAGCTATTATAAACTCCTTCTATATAGAAGGGGTTTTTTATTACTGTAAGAATAGTAATGCTTCTTTATAATTTATTAGTGCTTGGTTCAAATGGAGGTCTATAATCGAAGACTTTCTTTTTTTTGATAAAAAAACCAGCATTGATTCAACATCTTCACTTGATAATAATCCTTTTCATAAAAGGCTTTACGAATTTGATTTTGGAACCAATTAGGCATAGCGCTTACCTCCAGTAGTTTTCTATTGTTTTATTAGTCTATGTTATAATGGGTTGTCATGTTACCAAGGAAAGGGAGGGGGAAGATGGATAATCAGCAATTGCAAAAATTAGTTGAAGATATTTCGAGGAAAGACTTTCAAAAGCCCTTTAGACACCTAGCTTGTTTTAATCCGCGCCTTCGAACGACTGGAGGAAGGTACTTGCTACGTTCACATAATATAGAAATTAATAAGAAATATCTTGATGAACGTGGAGTGGAAGAATTGATAGGAATCATAAAGCATGAATTATGCCATTATCACCTTCACCTTGAGAAGAAAGGATACCAGCATCGTGATGCTGACTTTAAGCGTTTACTCGAAAAAGTTGGAGCCCCAAGATTTTGCACGCCACTACCGTCAAACCAGTTAAAGAGAAAAATGAATACTATTCAATATAGATGTGAAAACTGTCAGGAGTTATATTTAAGAAAGAAGCGTATCGATACCACTCGTTTTGTCTGTGGTAAGTGTCGTGGAACACTGATATACCAAGGTTTTAAAGAAAAAGAAGCAAATAAATAAAAAAAAACAAAAGAACCCTTGACTTTATGTTGCAACCTCCTTATAATCATAAGAGTCGACAAGATAACAACTTGTTCTTCACGACAACCACTAAGGTCCTTGAGCGTAAAAAAGGAACCCAATTTTCATTATTCCGCAGTAGCTCAGTGGTAGAGCATTCGGCTGTTAACCGAACGGTCGTAGGTTCGAGTCCTACCTGCGGAGCCATTTTTTTGGGGAAGTACTCAAGAGGCTGAAGAGGCGCCCCTGCTAAGGGTGTAGGTCGCGTAAGCGGCGCGAGGGTTCAAATCCCTCCTTCTCCGCCAGTTATACATTTTATCACGGCCCATTGGTCAAGCGGTTAAGACACCGCCCTTTCACGGCGGTAACACGGGTTCGAATCCCGTATGGGTCACCATCTTTTGTATGTTTAAATTAAATTACTGGTCCCGTGGTGTAGCGGTTAACATGCCTGCCTGTCACGCAGGAGATCGCGGGTTCGATTCCCGTCGGGACCGCCATTTATTTCTTTAAAAAAACACTTGCTAGAATTAAGTTATTGTGATATAATATTAATCGGGCTGTTAATTAGTAATTGATTATTGGGCTATAGCCAAGCGGTAAGGCAACGGATTTTGATTCCGTCATGCGAAGGTTCGATCCCTTCTAGCCCAGCCATTTTATTTAGAGCCATTAGCTCAGTTGGTAGAGCATCTGACTTTTAATCAGAGGGTCGAAGGTTCGAATCCTTCATGGCTCACCATTTTATTTCGCGGGTGTGGCGGAATTGGCAGACGCACCAGACTTAGGATCTGGCGCCGCAAGGCGTGGGGGTTCAAGTCCCTTCACCCGCACTGATATTTTTCTTCTTGACAACAAGTTGAAAAGGTGTTAGACTTACAAAGTCGCTTTCGCGGTCGTGGCGGAATGGCAGACGCGCTAGGTTGAGGGCCTAGTGGGGGAAACCCCGTGGAGGTTCAAATCCTCTCGGCCGCACCAAAAACATCATAGAAATTAGCGCCCGTAGCTCAATTGGATAGAGCATCTGACTACGAATCAGAAGGTTGTAGGTTCGACTCCCGCCGGGCGCACCATATTTACGGGAAGTAGCTCAGCTTGGTAGAGCACTTGGTTTGGGACCAAGGGGTCGCAGGTTCGAATCCTGTCTTCCCGACCATTCTTTCTTAGAAATAATTTGAAAAATTAAATGCGGGTGTAGTTTAGTGGTAAAACCTCAGCCTTCCAAGCTGATGATGAGAGTTCGATTCTCTTCACCCGCTCCATTATTGCTCTTTGAAAACTGAACAAAACAAAGCGCCAACGTTAAATTTTAAGTGAGCACACACTATCAAAAAAAGCAAAATGAGCAAGTCAAACATTTCTTCGGAGAGTTTGATCCTGGCTCAGGACGAACGCTGGCGGCGTGCCTAATACATGCAAGTCGAGCGAATCGATGGGAGCTTGCTCCCTGAGATTAGCGGCGGACGGGTGAGTAACACGTGGGCAACCTGCCTATAAGACTGGGATAACTTCGGGAAACCGGAGCTAATACCGGATACGTTCTTTTCTCGCATGAGAGAAGATGGAAAGACGGTTTCGGCTGTCACTTATAGATGGGCCCGCGGCGCATTAGCTAGTTGGTGAGGTAATGGCTCACCAAGGCGACGATGCGTAGCCGACCTGAGAGGGTGATCGGCCACACTGGGACTGAGACACGGCCCAGACTCCTACGGGAGGCAGCAGTAGGGAATCTTCCGCAATGGACGAAAGTCTGACGGAGCAACGCCGCGTGAACGAAGAAGGCCTTCGGGTCGTAAAGTTCTGTTGTTAGGGAAGAACAAGTACCAGAGTAACTGCTGGTACCTTGACGGTACCTAACCAGAAAGCCACGGCTAACTACGTGCCAGCAGCCGCGGTAATACGTAGGTGGCAAGCGTTGTCCGGAATTATTGGGCGTAAAGCGCGCGCAGGTGGTTCCTTAAGTCTGATGTGAAAGCCCACGGCTCAACCGTGGAGGGTCATTGGAAACTGGGGAACTTGAGTGCAGAAGAGGAAAGTGGAATTCCAAGTGTAGCGGTGAAATGCGTAGAGATTTGGAGGAACACCAGTGGCGAAGGCGACTTTCTGGTCTGTAACTGACACTGAGGCGCGAAAGCGTGGGGAGCAAACAGGATTAGATACCCTGGTAGTCCACGCCGTAAACGATGAGTGCTAAGTGTTAGAGGGTTTCCGCCCTTTAGTGCTGCAGCTAACGCATTAAGCACTCCGCCTGGGGAGTACGGCCGCAAGGCTGAAACTCAAAGGAATTGACGGGGGCCCGCACAAGCGGTGGAGCATGTGGTTTAATTCGAAGCAACGCGAAGAACCTTACCAGGTCTTGACATCCTCTGACAACCCTAGAGATAGGGCGTTCCCCTTCGGGGGACAGAGTGACAGGTGGTGCATGGTTGTCGTCAGCTCGTGTCGTGAGATGTTGGGTTAAGTCCCGCAACGAGCGCAACCCTTGATCTTAGTTGCCAGCATTCAGTTGGGCACTCTAAGGTGACTGCCGGTGACAAACCGGAGGAAGGTGGGGATGACGTCAAATCATCATGCCCCTTATGACCTGGGCTACACACGTGCTACAATGGATGGTACAAAGGGCTGCAAACCTGCGAAGGTAAGCGAATCCCATAAAGCCATTCTCAGTTCGGATTGTAGGCTGCAACTCGCCTACATGAAGCCGGAATCGCTAGTAATCGCGGATCAGCATGCCGCGGTGAATACGTTCCCGGGCCTTGTACACACCGCCCGTCACACCACGAGAGTTTGTAACACCCGAAGTCGGTGAGGTAACCTTTATGGAGCCAGCCGCCTAAGGTGGGACAGATGATTGGGGTGAAGTCGTAACAAGGTAGCCGTATCGGAAGGTGCGGCTGGATCACCTCCTTTCTAAGGATAAATACGAGAGCGCTTTTGTTTTGTTCAGTTTTGAATGAGTAATTCATTCAGATTCGAAAGATCTCATCACGTAGTGATGGAATTCTTTCTTCTTTGTTCCTTGAAAACTAGATAATAGATAGAAGGCAATTAATTTTTTCAAAGCATCAGTAAGATCTTTTTTAACGGTTAAGTTAGAAAGGGCGCACGGTGGATGCCTTGGCACTAGGAGCCGATGAAGGACGGGACTAACACCGATATGCTTCGGGGAGCTGTAAGTAAGCTTTGATCCGGAGATTTCCGAATGGGGAAACCCACTGTTCGTAATGGAACAGTATCTTTACCTGAATACATAGGGTACTGAAGGCAGACCCGGGGAACTGAAACATCTAAGTACCCGGAGGAAGAGAAAGCAAATGCGATTTCCTGAGTAGCGGCGAGCGAAACGGAATTAGCCCAAACCAAGAGGCTTGCCTCTTGGGGTTGTAGGACACTCAACATGGAGTTACAAAGGAACGGGGTAAATGAAGTGATCTGGAAAGGTCCGTCAAAGAAGGTAAAAACCCTGTAGTTGAAACTTCGTTCCCTCCTGAGTGGATCCTGAGTACGGCGGGACACGAGAAATCCCGTCGGAAGCAGGGAGGACCATCTCCCAAGGCTAAATACTACCTAGTGACCGATAGTGAACCAGTACCGTGAGGGAAAGGTGAAAAGCACCCCGGAAGGGGAGTGAAATAGATCCTGAAACCGTGTGCCTACAAGTAGTCAAAGCCCGTTAATGGGTAATGGCGTGCCTTTTGTAGAATGAACCGGCGAGTTACGATTTCATGCGAGGTTAAGTTGATAAGACGGAGCCGCAGCGAAAGCGAGTCTGAATAGGGCGAATGAGTATGAGGTCGTAGACCCGAAACCAGGTGATCTACCCATGTCCAGGGTGAAGTTCAGGTAACACTGAATGGAGGCCCGAACCCACGCACGTTGAAAAGTGCGGGGATGAGGTGTGGGTAGCGGAGAAATTCCAATCGAACCTGGAGATAGCTGGTTCTCTCCGAAATAGCTTTAGGGCTAGCCTCAAGATGAGAGTATTGGAGGTAGAGCACTGATTGGACTAGGGGCCCCCAACGGGTTACCGAATTCAGTCAAACTCCGAATGCCAAATACTTATTCTTGGGAGTCAGACTGCGAGTGATAAGATCCGTAGTCGAAAGGGAAACAGCCCAGACCACCAGCTAAGGTCCCAAAGTATACGTTAAGTGGAAAAGGATGTGGAGTTGCTTAGACAACCAGGATGTTGGCTCAGAAGCAGCCATCATTTAAAGAGTGCGTAATAGCTCACTGGTCGAGTGACTCCGCGCCGAAAATGTACCGGGGCTAAACGTATCACCGAAGCTGTGGATTGACACCGTATGGTGTCGATGGTAGGAGAGCGTTCTAAGGGCGTTGAAGTCAGACCGGAAGGACTGGTGGAGCGCTTAGAAGTGAGAATGCCGGTATGAGTAGCGAAAGAAGGGTGAGAATCCCTTCCACCGAATGCCTAAGGTTTCCTGAGGAAGGCTCGTCCGCTCAGGGTTAGTCGGGACCTAAGCCGAGGCCGAAAGGCGTAGGCGATGGACAACAGGTTGATATTCCTGTACCACCTATACATCGTTTGAACGATGGGGGGACGCAGAAGGATAGGGTAAGCGCGCTGTTGGATATGCGCGTCCAAGCAGTTAGGCCGGAAACGAGGCAAATCCCGTTTCCATTAAGGCGGAGCTGTGATGGCGAGGGAAATATAGTACCGAAGTTCCTGATTCCACGCTGCCAAGAAAAGCCTCTAGTGAGATGTAAGGTGCCCGTACCGCAAACCGACACAGGTAGGCGAGGAGAGAATCCTAAGGTGTGCGAGAGAACTCTCGTTAAGGAACTCGGCAAAATGACCCCGTAACTTCGGGAGAAGGGGTGCTTTTTAGGGTGAATAGCCCGGAAAAGCCGCAGTGAATAGGCCCAGGCGACTGTTTAGCAAAAACACAGGTCTCTGCGAAGCCGCAAGGCGAAGTATAGGGGCTGACACCTGCCCGGTGCTGGAAGGTTAAGGGGAGAGGTTAGCGCAAGCGAAGCTTTGAACCGAAGCCCCAGTAAACGGCGGCCGTAACTATAACGGTCCTAAGGTAGCGAAATTCCTTGTCGGGTAAGTTCCGACCCGCACGAAAGGTGTAACGATCTGGGCACTGTCTCAACGAGAGACTCGGTGAAATTATAGTACCTGTGAAGATGCAGGTTACCCGCGACAGGACGGAAAGACCCCGTGGAGCTTTACTGCAGCCTGATATTGAATTTTGGTACAGCTTGTACAGGATAGGTAGGAGCCTGAGAAGCCGGAGCGCTAGCTTCGGTGGAGGCGTTGGTGGGATACTACCCTGGCTGTATTGAAATTCTAACCCGCGCCCCTTATCGGGGTGGGAGACAGTGTCAGGTGGGCAGTTTGACTGGGGCGGTCGCCTCCTAAAGAGTAACGGAGGCGCCCAAAGGTTCCCTCAGAATGGTTGGAAATCATTCGTAGAGTGTAAAGGCACAAGGGAGCTTGACTGCGAGACCTACAAGTCGAGCAGGGACGAAAGTCGGGCTTAGTGATCCGGTGGTTCCGCATGGAAGGGCCATCGCTCAACGGATAAAAGCTACCCCGGGGATAACAGGCTTATCTCCCCCAAGAGTCCACATCGACGGGGAGGTTTGGCACCTCGATGTCGGCTCATCGCATCCTGGGGCTGTAGTCGGTCCCAAGGGTTGGGCTGTTCGCCCATTAAAGCGGTACGCGAGCTGGGTTCAGAACGTCGTGAGACAGTTCGGTCCCTATCCGTCGCGGGCGCAGGAAATTTGAGAGGAGCTGTCCTTAGTACGAGAGGACCGGGATGGACGCACCGCTGGTGTACCAGTTGTCTTGCCAAAGGCATAGCTGGGTAGCTACGTGCGGACGGGATAAGTGCTGAAAGCATCTAAGCATGAAGCCCCCCTCGAGATGAGATTTCCCATAGCGCAAGCTAGTAAGATCCCTGAAAGATGATCAGGTTGATAGGTCAGAGGTGGAAGCGTGGCGACATGTGGAGCTGACTGATACTAATAGATCGAGGACTTAACCACGCTTTAAAAAATGAAATACCTTCTTATTATCTAGTTTTGAAGGAATGAAAATTTCTTCTTGCATTTTATTAGGATGCATGTTATAATAATATATGTCCTGATAAAAGGTTAAATGTTTGGTGGCGATAGCGAAGAGGTCACACCCGTTCCCATTCCGAACACGGCAGTTAAGCTCTTCAGCGCCGATGGTAGTTGGGGGTTTCCCCCTGTGAGAGTAGGACGCCGCCAAGCTATAACCTTTAATTGTATCCTTTTTTAAAAAAAGGACATACTAAATTTTATAAAAGAAACATTTATACCGTCGCGGGGTGGAGCAGTCCGGTAGCTCGTCGGGCTCATAACCCGAAGGTCGCAGGTTCAAATCCTGTCCCCGCAATCATGAAAAAAACGAAACCTTGGTTTCGTTTTTTTGTTTTATCTGAATTTCGGATAATAATGTCCTTAACTTATTTGTTTCTTCTTTTGAAACAAGGTAAACTACATATAGAATGCTTTATTAGGGATATAATTATGGTCGTTAGCTTTTTTAAGTATTGTGTTTATGGTTCTCAAGATAAAACTAGAGAACATTTTCCTAATAGATGATAAAGGTGATTGATATATGCAACAATTTGAATGGATTTCTCAGAATGAGGAAGAAACAGCGCATTTTGCACAGGAATTAGCACAAAAGCTTTCAAGTGGTGATGTACTTGCTTTAGAAGGGGACTTGGGAGCAGGGAAAACGGCGTTCACAAAAGGTCTTGCTAAAGGTTTAGGTGTATCTAGAACTGTGAATAGCCCAACTTTTACGATAATAAAGGAATACGTTGGGAGATTACCCTTATACCATATGGATGTATATCGGGTAAGTGAATCAGAAGAAGATTTAGGTTTCGATGAATATTTTGATGGTGAAGGTGTGACCGTTGTGGAATGGGCTCATTTAATTAAAGACCAGCTTCCAAATGAAATCTTAACTATTTATATTTATCGTCTTAGTGATACAAGCCGCCGTCTTGTCTTAGAAGCCAAAGGCGAAAGGTATGTTACGTTATGTAAGGAGATTATTTGATGAAGGTTTTAGCTATAGATACATCGAACTTCACGTTAGGGATTGCTCTAATAAATGATACTCAAGTAATTGGCGAGTATACTACGAATTTAAAGAAAAATCATTCGGTTCGAGTGATGCCAGCAATTGAGACCCTATTAAGGGATTGTGATACTAGTCCTAAGGAATTGACTAAAATTGTGGTCGCTCAGGGCCCTGGATCTTATACAGGGGTTAGGATTGGTGTGACAATTGCGAAAACATTGGCGTGGACGTTGAAAATTCCATTATCGGCTGTTTCTAGTTTAGAAGTTTTAGCTGCTAATGGACGTTATTTTAACGGGTTAGTTTCGCCCTTGTTTGATGCAAGAAGAGGCCAGATTTATACTGGATTATATGAAATAGAAAATAATGTGTTAAATACAGTCATGGAAGATTGCAATATTCTATCCTCTGAATGGGCAATTCGATTAAAGGAATTAAAGCGTCCTGTTTTATTTGTTGGTCAGGATGTAGAAATTCATCGGGAAGCGATTACGAAAGTGTTAGGGAATTTAGCAGCATTTTCTCCCGTACAGTTATTTAACTCTCGACCAAGCGAACTTGCATTTATTGGCCTGAACAAGAATGAAGTGGACATACACCAGTTTGTACCGAACTATATTCGTATGGCTGAAGCGGAAGCTAAGTGGCTCGAACAGCAGGGGAAATAAAATAATAGGAAAGCGACCGATTATTATGAGTAAAACATTGACGTTTCGAAAGATGAAAACGGAAGATATCGACCAAGTGTTAAACGTAGAAAAACAATCCTTTACTTTGCCTTGGAGCCGGGAAGCTTTTTTTAATGAATTAAATCATAATCAATATGCTGTTTACATGGTTATTGAAGATGAAGGGGAAATTGCTGGTTATTGCGGCGCGTGGATTGTCATTGATGAATCGCATATTACCAATATCGCTATTTTACCTGAATACCGAGGGCAAAAGCTGGGTGAAGCTCTGCTTAGAAAGATGATTGAAATCTCAATTAGCATGGGCGTTGTAAGGATGACGCTTGAAGTTCGTGTTAGTAATGCAGTGGCCATTTCACTTTATGAAAAACTAGGCTTTCAAAAGGGTGGAATTCGTAAAAATTATTATACAGATAATCAAGAAGATGCTTATGTTATGTGGGTGAATTTTTCATGAAAAAAGATCAACTTATATTAGGAATTGAAACCAGCTGTGACGAAACTGCTGCAGCTGTCATAAAAAATGGAACAGAGATATTGAGCAATGTCGTTGCTTCACAAATAGAAAGCCATAAGCGGTTTGGTGGTGTTGTACCTGAAATAGCGTCCCGGCACCATGTAGAGCAAATTACAATCGTGCTTGAAGAGGCTTTGCTTCAGGCTGGTGTGACGTACGAAGATTTGGACGCTATTGCTGTTACAGAAGGTCCTGGGCTAGTAGGGGCATTGTTAATAGGTGTTAATGCTGCTAAAGCGGTGGCATTCGCTCATGGAATCCCGCTTGTTGGAACGCACCATATCGCGGGCCATATATATGCTAATAGACTTGTTCAAGAAATTCAGTACCCAGCCCTCTCATTAGTCGTTTCAGGAGGCCATACGGAATTGGTGCTTTTAGAGGAGCCCGGTTCCTTTAAAGTAATAGGGGAGACGCGGGACGATGCAGCAGGAGAGGCATATGATAAAGTAGCTCGAACTTTAGGACTTCCTTATCCAGGCGGTCCTCATATCGATAGGCTTGCACAAGAGGGTTCACCATCTTTGAAACTGCCTCGGGCATGGCTGGATGGCAGCTATGACTTTTCTTTCAGTGGGTTGAAATCAGCTGTAATTAACACTTTGCATAATGCAGAACAACGTGGAGAAAAAATTGATCCTAAAGATTTGGCCGCAAGTTTCCAAGCAAGCGTCATAGAGGTACTTGTGACAAAAGCTGTAAAAGCTGCTAAGGAATATGATGTGAAACAGGTGTTACTTGCAGGTGGTGTTGCCGCTAATAAAGGCCTACGGGAAGCACTAACTGAAGCCTTTATGGATTTACCAATGGATATTTCTATTCCCCCTTTATACCTTTGTACGGATAATGCAGCAATGATTGGTGCAGCTGCAAGTGTCATGTTTGAAAAAGGAAAGCGCTCTGGGTTAGATTTGAACGGAAACCCCGGCTTAGATTTAGAAGTTTTCTAACGATAAAAAAGGCAGGAGACCAAACTTCGGTATCCTGTCTTTTTTATAATGTTTTAAAAAAAATAGAATATTCTGTGGATAACGTTTTTTTATTATTCAAACCCGCTGTGTATAACCAATTGTTATGTGGATAAGTGCATAAGTTTCTGTGGATATTGTGGATAAATTGATTGAGTAGCTATTGAGTAGCAACTTGTTTGTGTATAAAAATGTGGATAACTTTGAGTCGATCTTTTCAAAACATCATGTAAAGACCGAGTTAAATAACTCGGTCCGATTGTTTATTCTTCTAATTCAGCCCATTCTTCAAGATGCTGATCTAAAGTTTCCTGTGCTTTATCAAGCTTTGTCTGAACTTCCATTACCTTCTCATGGTCTTGGAAGACGTTTGGGTCACAAAGGAGCTCATTATACTCGTTTATTTCAGTTTCGAGTAGCTCCATGGCTGACTCGATTTCCTCGATACGGCGTTTTCGCTGGCGTTCTGCTTTTTTTGCTTCTTTATCAATTTTGTAGTTTGTCTTTTCGACGATTAGTTCCACATTGGTCGATTTATTTTGTTGTTCGAGTGCTTCAATTTCTGCTTGCTCTTGTTTCTTCTCTACATAGTAATCATAATCGCCGAGAAACTCTTCATTGCCGTCTTTGGATAGCTCAATGACCTTTGTTGCAATTCGATTAATAAAATAACGGTCATGTGAGACGAAAAGAATGGTTCCTGGATAATCTATCAAAGCGTTTTCAAGCACTAATTTGCTGTCGAGATCTAAATGGTTCGTTGGTTCATCAAGAATTAAAAAATTCCCTTTTTCCATCATCATTTTGGCTAAAGCAAGCCGTGCCTTTTCACCACCGCTTAGTGTCGAAACGGTTTTCAATACATCATCTCCACTAAAAAGGAAATTACCAAGTACTGTGCGGATATCTTTTTCCGGTTTAAGGGGATATTCATCCCATAGTTCATTTAGTACGCGTTTATTAGAAATCAAATTGGCCTGTTCTTGATCGTAGTAGCTGACCTCGACGTTCGTTCCAAAACGGAAATCGCCAGAAATTGCAGGCAGCTTGGATATAATCGTTTTTAATAACGTCGATTTACCAACGCCATTTGGACCGACAAGGGCAATACTTTCTCCTTTTGTCATCCGAGAGTTAATATTATTAGATACTGTTTCCCCTTCATAACCAATAGCTAAGCTTTGAAGATGAAGTACTTCGTTTCCGCTTTGCTTTTCAATTTGGAAGGAAAAATTAGCAGATTTTTCGTCACCTTGTGGCCTGTCCAATACGTCCATCTTTTCGAGCTGCTTGCGCCTGCTTTGCGCTCTTTTGGTGGTCGAAGCTCTTGTGATATTACGTTGAACAAAGTCACGCAGTTTTTCGATTTCACCTTGTTGTTTTTCGAATTGCTTCATGTCCCGTTCATAATCTTCCGCTTTTCCTTCTAAGTAAGAACTGTAATTACCATAGTACTTTTTCATATTATTTCTTGAAATTTCATACACCTGGTTTACAACTTTATCTAGAAAATAGCGGTCATGGGAAACAATAAGTACAGCACCTTGGTAACTTTGTAAATATTGTTCAAGCCAGGAGAGAGTTTCGATATCCAGATGGTTTGTTGGTTCATCGAGAATCAATATATCGGGCTTCTTTAAAAGCAGCTTTCCTAATGCAAGCCGTGTTTTTTGGCCTCCACTCAACGTGGAAATGAGAGTGGAATAGTCAAAGTCACCAAACTGAAGACCATGTAATACGGAACGGATATCTGCTTCATATTGATAGCCCCCCTTTTCTTTAAAGGCTACCTGTAAAGTGTCATATTCATTTAACACCTTTTGGTAAAGTATTTCGTTATCAAAAGTGTCAGGTTTGGCCATTTCGGCCTCAAGTCGGCGCAGTTCTTTCTCTTGCTCTATTAGGTCTTTGAATACAGTCTGCATCTCATTCCAAATGGAAAGTTCGGATTCTAAACCTGTATCCTGTGCCATATAGCCAATAGTGACGCCTTTGGGTTTGATGATCTCGCCGCCATCATGGGAAAGTTGTCCGGCTATGATTTTTAGCAGAGTTGATTTTCCAGCGCCGTTTCGGCCAACTAGGGCAATTCGATCTTTATTTTGAACTTCGAGCTTCATATTTGATAAAATAAGTTCAGCTCCGTAATATTTGGATAGTTGATTGATTTGTAATAAAATCATAAATTTTCACCTCAATTGATTATTGTTAGTGTAACGTATTATAGTAATTATCGGCAACAGCTGAGGTCTAAGCAAAAACAAGCTGTTACATAATGTGGAATAATAGTGTATGATTTAGGAGGGGTTATTAATGGGGGACTTAACGCATTTTAATGAACAAGGCAGAGCTAAAATGGTTGATGTGAGTGCGAAGCCTGAAACCATTCGGACGGCAACAGCTCAATCGAGTATCTTATTGAACGATGAAATATATGAAAAAATCACGAACCAGAAAATGAAAAAAGGTGATGTTCTGTCAGTTGCACAGGTTGCAGGCATCATGGCAAGCAAAAATACATCCAATATAATCCCGATGTGTCACCCTATTTCTCTACAAGGGGTCAATATAGCCTTTGATTGGGTAAAAGAAGAACAAGGTTATAGGCTTAAAATAGAAACAGAAGCCAAGACAAAAGGGAGTACAGGTGTTGAAATGGAAGCGTTAACAGCTGCATCTGTGACCGCTTTAACTGTCTACGATATGTGTAAGGCTATTGATAAAGGAATGGTAATCGGGCCTACATTTTTAGTGGAGAAAACAGGTGGGGTGTCTAGTAGCGATTACAAAAGACAGTTGAATCAAACAGATAAAGAAGAATAAGTTTGAAAAGCATGTGTGAAGGCGGGGAAGAACGATGAACCATGACCCAAAGATACCGCAGGCAACGGCCAAAAGGTTGCCCTTATATTATCGATTTTTAAAGAACTTACATTCCTCAGGTAAACAAAGAGTATCCTCGGCAGAGCTTAGCGAAGCTGTAAAAGTTGATTCGGCTACAATTCGCCGTGATTTTTCCTACTTTGGCGCGCTTGGAAAAAAGGGCTACGGCTATAATGTAAATTATTTACTATCCTTCTTCAGAAAAACACTAGATCAAGATGAATTGACAAAAGTCGCTTTAATTGGAGTAGGGAATTTAGGGACCGCTTTTTTAAATTACAATTTTTTGAAAAATAATAATACAAAAATTGAAATGGCATTTGAAGTTTCTGAAGATAAGGTTGGAAAGCGAATAGCTGATGTGCCAATCTATCATATGGACCAAATAGATACGCTTTTGCAGGAAAATAATATTACAGCAGCTATTTTGACAGTACCTGCCCAAGTGGCTCAAACGATAACCGATCGTTTAGTTAAAGCTGATATAAAAGGAATATTGAATTTCACTCCTGCTCGGCTGACTGTACCGCCGTCCATAAGAGTTCACCACATTGACCTGGCTGTAGAGCTTCAGTCCCTCATCTACTTTTTAAAGCATTATCCTGTGGTAGAAGAAGTTGCATTAGAGGAATAAAAAAACGCTGCGTCTTCGCAGCGTTTTTTATTTTTTCTTCTTATTGTTTGCGGATTTAATTTTAAAGTGCATCATGATCATACGTAACCCTGACCCAAAGTCAAGAGTTGCAATAAGTACGAGTATGTAGGCAAAGATTCCCCATCCTGTTGAATTGACGGTTTGGATTGCGATAGCCGTAAAAAGAGCCCCTAAGCCTGCATAGATGATACCGATAAATAGTGGTGATTGACGACGTTTCATAATAAACCTCCGATAAAGGCCTGTGCAGTATCTAGCATCTTCTCAATATCATCTCTATAAAACACTTGAAGGATGATAACAAGGGTATTCATTGCAATATGTGCCACCATCGACACAAGGATACGACCGGTTTGCGCATAAAGAAATGCAAAGGTGAAGCCCATTGCTGAATATAAAAGAAGATGTTCGAGTTCACCATGCGCCAAGCCGAAAATAACTGAGCTAATTAAAGCAGAAATAAAGAAATTAAAGCGTTTATTAAGTGATCCGAAAATGATTTTCCGGAAAAGGATTTCTTCCAAAATAGGTCCAATTACTGAAGTCACGAAAATGACCATTGGGACTTCATATATGAGTGAAATAAGATTCTGCGTATTTTCAGATTCAGACTTCACCCCGAGCATTTGTTCAATGCTTCCAGCTAGGCTTTGAGCAATAAGTGCCAGAAATACACCTGCTATCGCCCACAATATAGACGTAGGGATTGAAGCTTGATTACGTGTGTCTATCCTTTCCCTCATATCTTTTCTCATCAAAATTAAAATCAGTGTTAGAGCTGCGAGAAAGCTGAATACAATCCAGTATGCTGCTGCTTTAACTTTGAGTTCATCAGCAGGCATTTCGCTTAAAGATCCAATCAGCATGAAAATAGGCATCCCAACAATACTGGATAATTGCATGGCTATGTAAGTGATGATGACGAACCAATATTCTTTTTTCAAAAATGAAAACTCCTTTTATTTAGTCCGCCATTTCTCTTATAACGGTCCTGACATGGGGACAATCTCTAAACGTATACTCCAAAATGGTATCAAATAATGAGACATAACTCCACTTAAACGTACGCATAAGAGAACATTTCATCTCCTTTGTTAAAAGAAACATTATCCTAAAGTAGTATACCCGGAATTTATCAGAAATTAATAAAAAATTTTCGATAAGATACTTGCAAAAAAGGCTCGGTTTATTTAATATTATAAATGTGTTAGCACTCGATGATGAAGAGTGCTAATAATCACAAAGCAAATTATCAAGAGAATATGAGGAGGTTGTTTCACTTGTTAAAACCATTAGGTGATCGCGTTATTATTGAACTAGTTCAATCTGAAGAAAAAACGGCAAGCGGTATTGTTCTTCCTGATACTGCAAAAGAAAAGCCACAAGAAGGTAAGGTCGTAGCAGTTGGTACGGGCCGTGTTCTTGAAAATGGCGAACGTGTTGCTTTAGAGGTTGCCCAAGGCGATCTAATTATCTTCTCAAAATATGCTGGTACTGAAGTGAAATACGAAGATACTGAATACTTAATTTTACGTGAAAGCGACATTTTAGCTGTTATTGGCTAATTATACATCATACTTAACTGAACGAAAATTTTCTTAAAATTTTAGGGAGGTACTTATAAATGGCTAAAGAAATTAAATTTAGTGAAGAAGCACGCCGCTCAATGCTTCGTGGTGTGGACGCACTTGCAGATGCAGTTAAAGTAACGCTTGGACCAAAAGGTCGTAACGTGGTTCTTGAGAAAAAATTCGGTTCACCGCTTATCACAAATGACGGTGTAACAATCGCTAAAGAAATCGAATTAGAAGATGCATTCGAAAACATGGGTGCGAAATTGGTTGCTGAAGTAGCAAGCAAAACAAACGACGTAGCTGGTGACGGTACAACTACTGCAACGGTTCTAGCGCAAGCAATGATCCGTGAAGGTCTTAAAAACGTAACAGCTGGTGCTAACCCAATGGGTATCCGTAAAGGAATCGAAAAAGCGGTTAATACTGCGATTGCAGAATTAAAAGCCATTTCTCAACCTGTTGAAAACAAAGAATCGATTGCACAAGTTGCTGCTATCTCTTCAGCTGATGAAGAAGTAGGCCAACTGATTGCTGAAGCTATGGAACGCGTTGGTAACGACGGCGTCATCACAATCGAAGAGTCTAAAGGTTTCACAACTGAATTGGACGTTGTAGAAGGTATGCAGTTCGACCGTGGATATGCTTCCCCTTACATGGTTACTGATTCAGATAAAATGGAAGCTGTTTTAGACAATCCATATATCTTAATCACGGATAAAAAAGTAACGAATATCCAAGAAATCCTTCCTGTACTTGAGCAAGTTGTTCAACAAGGAAAACCACTATTATTGATTGCTGAAGATGTAGAAGGCGAAGCGCTTGCAACTCTTGTTGTGAACAAACTTCGTGGAACATTCAATGCAGTTGCGGTTAAGGCTCCTGGATTCGGTGATCGTCGTAAAGCAATGCTTGAAGACATCGCAGCTCTTACAGGCGGCGAAGTAATCACTGAAGAAATCGGACTTGATCTTAAATCTGCAACAATCGAATCTTTAGGACGTGCGTCTAAAGTGGTTGTTACAAAAGAAAACACAACTATCGTTGAAGGATCTGGAGATACAGCTCAAATTCAAGCTCGTGTAAACCAAATCCGTGTTCAATTAGAAGAAACAACTTCTGAATTCGACCGTGAAAAATTACAAGAACGCCTTGCTAAATTAGCTGGTGGTGTAGCAGTAATCAAAGTCGGTGCAGCTACTGAAACAGAATTAAAAGAACGTAAACTTCGTATTGAAGATGCATTGAACTCTACTCGTGCTGCTGTTGAAGAAGGTATCGTAGCCGGTGGTGGTACAGCTCTTCTAAACGTATACAATAAAGTGGCAGAAATTCAAGCGGAAGGCGACGTAGCAACAGGCGTGAAAATCGTTCTTCGTGCTATCGAAGAGCCAGTACGCCAAATCGCTCACAATGCTGGACTTGAAGGTTCTGTAATCGTAGAACGCCTTAAAGGTGAAGCAGTTGGAACTGGCTTCAATGCAGCTACTGGCGAATGGGTTAACATGATTGCATCTGGTATCGTGGATCCTACTAAAGTAACTCGTTCAGCTCTACAAAACGCTGGTTCTGTTGCTGCAATGTTCTTAACAACAGAAGCTGTTGTTGCTGACAAACCAGAACCTGCTGGCGCTGGTGGCATGGGCATGCCTGATATGGGTGGCATGGGCGGAATGGGCGGCATGATGTAATAAAGCCGTCAATCCCTTGATATATAAGGGTTTGAGAGTGAAATGGTAACATTTTGCTAACATTGAGGATTTTAACGGAAGCTTCTCATAAGTTGAACAAACTTATGGGAAGCTTCTTTTTTCATTTCTTGAGTTACATAGAGATATACATTCTTTGTAATCAGATCATCGGTATGACCAAGTCTGTCCATAATTTGTTCAAGTGAGACATCAGCTTCTGCAAGTAGAGAAGGTATGATTAATCCCAATAATAATATAGTGTAATATCAGTTGGTCACGCCCAAAGCGAAAAAATCTAGACGAAAGGTTGTGGTAGGTGAAGCGGTAATTAAACTATATATTGAGTAGCAAAAAGTAATACGCTTCAAATGATAAGTAATTTTCCGAATGGGTCTTTTATTGAAAGTGAAATCATCCAAATTCGAGCTAGAAAGATAGATAAAGATTACTAGACCTATTGTATATCCATATGTTTGAATTAAATTCCTAAATCTTGACCATATGTACGCATTAGTTCATCAATTAACTCTTTGGGATTGTCAGTTGCAGTTGAAGCAATTGTTACTCCTTCCACTTCCTTCCCTCCATTTCGATTGATTTTTTCTAATTAACTCCAATAGTCAACATACTAAAATAGGGCTGCGGGCTTAGTAAACAATTAGGCTTAAGTTGGTTTACCTAATAAATACCATTTTGTATGATTACTTTGTACTCTCAATAATTATTCAGGTCAAGTCTACTAAGAAATCAGCATGTATAGTTTTTCAAAGGTTATTGTTTAAGATTTTCAACATCCATGCTTAGTGCTTGTTCTGGAAATGAAAAAGTTATAGAAATGAAAAAAGTTCATTAAGAGCCTTATTAATTCGAAAGTTTACGGAAATTATTCCCCTGAAGAAATGAGCAAGATTGATAGAGGCAAGGATAAAATAGAAAAAATTATCTATGTAGAAGGAGGAAAAATATTGTTTTTAAAGATGGTAAGGAATGATTTTGTCAGACAGAAAATTGTAACAATTTCAGTATTTGTATTTATCGCTATGGCAGTTCTTTTGGGAGCTAGTGCAATAAATAACATTGCCAATCTGATTCAGTCGATGTCGGACCTGCAGGAACGTGCAGTACCAGCTGACATTACGCAGATGCATTCCGGAGAATTTGATCAGGCAGAAATCGATAAATTTACAGAAGAACAGCGTGAGAATATAGCGATGCAGGAGACGATGTTTCTTCTGACTTTGGATGGAAGTAATATTCATTTCGGCAATAATCAAACGATGGCTGGAACTGTACAGGATATTTCATTTGTTGTACAGAATAAAAAATTCGATTTTATATTGGATCTGGATAATAAAAAGCTGGATGTAACGGAAGGGGAAGTGGCGGTTCCCATCTATTTCATGCAACAATATGACTTAAAAATAGGTGATACGATTACGGTGAAAAGCGGAGAGTATGAGAATGAGTTTGTCATTTCAGATTATGCAAGAGATTATGAGATGAACTCTTCCCTTACTTCTTCGAAACGGTTTGTTATTAATCAGGCAGACTATAATGAAATGCTTTTAAAGCAGGCCGGGGAACTGGAATATCTGATCGAATTCAAACTGCATGAAAACGGTGATTCTCAAGGACTTCAGACTGCATATATCGAAGGAGGTCTTCCAGCAAACGGTCCTACAGTCGGAGGAAAGATATTTCTGATGTTTAATGCCATGTCAGATGCGGCAGTTGTGATGGTCATTATACTTATCAGTGTTCTGCTGATTATTATAGCTTCGCTCTGTATCAGACTTACGTTTCTGGCAACCATTGATGAAGATTTAAGAGAAATCGGTGTGATGAAAGCAATAGGAATATCCAAAAAAGATATAAAAAAGGTATATCTTAACAAATACAGAGTTATGTCAGTAGTAGCCGGTATAATAGGCTATCTGCTTTCCTTTGCCGTGGTAAATCTGTTTAACGGTAATATGAGACTTTACATATCTTCGGATTTATCAGGAAACTTAAAATATGTACTATCTCTAATAGCTCCATTATTGGTATATTTCATGATTGTGATGTATTGCAAGAAAGTACTGAAAAGAATCGATAAGATTTCTGCGGTAGAAGCCTTACGGAAAGATTCTATGGAGCGTGGAAAGAACCAAAAATACAGTTTTCCACTGCTTAAGAACAAATTCTTCAGCACCAATATTTATATGGGACTTAGGGATGTATGGAAACGATTCAAATTATACAGGTTACTGTTCTTTATTTTTATCGTATGTACGTTTATTGTAATACTTCCTATAAATATTTATAACACCATGAATTCACCGGAATTTTCCACATACATGGGAATAGGAAAGTCTGATATGAGAATCGATCTTCGAAGGACCGATAGTATTACAGAAGATTTTAAAAAGCTGCAGGAAGAGCTGAAAAATGATTCGGATATTGAAAAGTATGCGGCCTACATCACAAGTTCCTACCAGGTCAAAAATGCGGAATCCTGGGACTATATGAATATTGAAACCGGAGATTTTTCCGTATTTCCATTAAATTATCTGGAAGGAAGAACACCGGAGGGTGAAGGAGAAATATCACTTTCCTTTGCCAATGCGTCAAAAGACGGATTAAACAAGAAAGTAGGAGATGAAGTAGCAGTAAAGGTTGGCGGGGAAGAAAAGAATTTGAAAGTAACTGGTATTTATCAAGATATTACAAATGGCGGGAAAACAGCAAAGGCGCATACCAGTCTTGGAGTAAATGATGAGGCCGTTCTTTGGTATATTGTGTACATGGATGTGGCTCAAGGCGTTGATATTCGTGAGAAAATGGACTACTACCAGAATGCCTATGATTCTACGCAGGTCAATGATATCAAAGAATATACACGGCAGACTCTTGGAAATATCATTGATCAGATGAGTACAGTTGTGATAGGCGCATTCGCCATTGCAGTAATCATAGCTGTATTGATCACGGCACTATTCCTTCGGATGCTATTATCAAAGGATATGTCTCAGATTGCAATCATGCGAAGTATGGGATTAACTTCTAAAAATATTAAACATCAATATATGGCAGGAACTATGATGGTACTGATATTGGGAATCATAGTTGGAGTGCTGGCTTCTAATTATTTAGGGGAGTTACTTGTAAGTATGGCAATGTCCACTATGGGAGCTGCAAAAATTGAATTTGTTCATGTTGTATGGCAGACTTGGCTGTTATGTCCGTTAGTGCTGATTGTAGTAGTCGGCTTTACGATATTTGTGTCCTGTAAGGTAGCCGTAAAAGATGATTTATCTGTCGTTTTAAGAAGTTAGAAGTACTGAAAAAAAAGGTTCGGGCAGGAAGTGTATCTGCTAAGGCAGAAGAAGTCTCCTGTGTGAAGACCCCTATGCAGATAAGAATGCAGATTCCTGAAAAAAAGCATTCCGGGGCGCCTCTGTGGAAATAGACTTTGATTTTAATATTTGGCATTGGAGGAATATAGATGAGCAATATATTAGAAGCAATAAGTATGAACAAAAAAGTAGAATTAGGAAAAGATAATGAGCTTCATATCTTAAAGGATGTAAACTTGGATATAGAAGAAGGTGAATTCGTATCGGTCATGGGGCCATCCGGAAGCGGGAAATCAACACTTCTTTATAATGTAAGCGGTATGGATAGAATTACTTCCGGCAGTGTGAAATTTAAAGACTGTGAAATTGGCACACTAAAAGAAGAAGAATTGGCGAAGATTCGACTGAATCACATGGGATTTATCTTTCAGGATATTAATCTATTAAAAAACCTGTCATTGATTGACAATGTTATGTTTCCTGCTCTTGTATCAAAAGACGCGGATAAAAATACGGTGTATCAAAAAGCAAAAAAACTGATGGAAATGACAGGAATTGAAAAGCTTGCAGATAATACGATCACTCAAGGCTCTGGCGGCCAGCTGCAGAGAGTCGCCATCTGCAGAGCATTGATAAATGATCCGGATATCATTTTTGGAGACGAACCGACCGGAGCATTAGATTCCAAATCGTCAGCAGACATTATGTCTATTCTGGCAGAGATTAATAATGAAGGGACAACCATCATGCTCGTGACGCATGATGCAAAGGTGGCAGCAAAAACCGAAAGAATATTGTTTATGGTAGATGGAAATCTTGTTGCACAGAAGAAAATGAGTAAATACGATAACCAGCATGACGATATTAAGAAAAGAGAAGAAAGCATTATGAAATGGTTAGTAGAAAATGGATTCTAATTTTTCATTGGCATTCGCATAAAGTTCATATGGAAACTTTATTTGGTAAGTTCGATAGGAAAAATGAAGAATGTTTGTAAGGAAAGACACGCTAACAATTTGTTAACACAATCAAGCAGAATATTTTGAGTGGTATCGAACCTATGCATATGGTTAAAAAAAATCAACCTCATCAACAGGCAAAGTCTGCCCAAAATGAGGTTGAATTCATTCGTAAGTTGTTCGGAGTAGCTGCTTAATCCCAAAGTTAACAGGATATTACCATTCTATGTTTCTATTTCATTATTTTTGCACTAGAACCTTCTAAACTCCCAACAAACTTTGACTTATATTGATGAGAATCTAGTTACATTCAAAATGCTTGCATTATTCATTATTTTTATTATAATACTTGTATACAAGTGTACTTGAACTCTACAAGAAGGTGAATTTATGGCTGAATCAAAGGAATTTCTTTATCCTGTAAAATGGCTTTCAAAAGCTTCAGCTGGTGATCGTGTAACATCCGAGCTTAGAATGCGTATTATTTCGGGGATGATTGAAAGCGGTACCATCCTGTCTGAAAATAAATTAGCTGCTGATTTCGGTGTCAGTCGCTCACCAGTTCGAGAAGCGTTAAAAATACTGGCATCTGAAAATATCATCCGATTAGAAAGAATGGGTGCGGTTGTCATTGGTTTAACAGAAAAAAAATATGCAGAAATATATGATGTACGGATACTCATCGAGACGTTTGTATTTGAACGTCTAGTGAGGATGGACACGAATGAATTAGTAATGGAACTTAGTAAAATACTGGAAATGATGAAAATCTCCATAAAATACCGAGATGCTGATGAGTTTTCCTATCAGGATGTCCTATTCCACGAAACAATTATTCGGTCGATCAATCATTCCTACATTCTGATGATCTGGGATAATTTAAAACCTGTGATGGAAAGTTTGATTCTTCTATCCATGCGTTGTCGTTTTAAAGAAAAGTATGAAGACTTTACACGGATCATAAATAATCATCAACTTTATATTGATGCGATCAAAACAAAAGATCGAGACCTCATGATTAAGTCGTTACATGAAAACTTTGATGATGTTCAAGAGAAAGTTGATGACTTATGGATGTCTCAACAGATGCTTTCAAAAGGAGTCGAACAAGAAAATGACTAGCTATATGTTAGGTGTAGACATCGGAACAACAAGTACAAAAGCTGTATTATTTACGAAAAAAGGCGATGTCATTCAGCAAGAGAATATTGGTTATCCTCTTTACACACCGGATATGGCAACAGCGGAACAAGACCCTGAAGAGATTTTTCAGGCCGTTTTGAAAGCCTTTTCAAATATAACGAAACAGCATTCAGATAAAAAGATATCATTTATTTCATTTAGCAGTGCGATGCATAGTGTTATAGCTATGGATGAAAATGACCAGCCGCTAACCCCTTGTATCACTTGGGCAGATAATCGCAGTGAAGCTTTGGCCCATAAAATAAAAGATGAATTTGATGGGCATGAAGTTTACAAACGAACCGGAACACCGATTCACCCGATGTCACCATTATCCAAAATCACCTGGATCGTGAATGATCGCCCAGAGATCGCAACCAATGTTAAAAAGTATATCGGGATTAAAGAATATATCTTTAAAAAGTTCTTTGATCAATATGTTGTCGATTATTCCCTTGCTTCATCTATGGGCATGATGAATCTCAAAAACATGGATTGGGATGAGGAAGCCCTAAGAATTGCTGGAATAACGCGTGATCAATTATCTGAACTCGTACCAACAACAAAGATCTTTAACAACTGTGACCCGGATTTAGCCAAACAGATCGGGATTGATCCACAAACATCTTTTGTCATTGGGGCAAGTGATGGTGTCCTTTCAAATCTAGGTGTAAACGCTATCCGGAAAGGTGAAATTGCTGTCACGATTGGGACAAGCGGTGCGATTCGAACGATTATTGACGAGCCGAAAACAGACGAAAAAGGAAGAATCTTTTGCTATGCCTTAACGGAAAAGCATTGGGTGATTGGAGGGCCGGTAAATAATGGCGGGATGGTCCTTCGCTGGATTCGCGACGAATTTGCTTCTTCCGAGGTAGAAACAGCTAAAAGACTTGGAATCGACGCTTATGAAGTCTTAACCAAGATTGCCGAACGTGTAAGACCAGGCGCTGATGGATTGTTATTCCATCCATATCTTGCAGGTGAACGTGCACCATTATGGAATCCAGACGTACGGGGTTCATTTTTCGGATTAACACTATCACATAAGAAAGAACATATGATTCGAGCGGCTCTAGAAGGAGTCATTTACAATCTATACACCGTATTTTTAGCCTTAACCGAATGTATGGACGGTCCGGTGACCCGAATTCAAGCTACGGGAGGCTTCGCAAGGTCGTCTGTTTGGCGGCAAATGATGTCCGATATCTTCGAATCGGAAGTGGTGGTTCCAGAAAGCTACGAAAGTTCATGCCTGGGTGCTTGTATATTAGGATTATATGCCACCGGGGAAATTGATTCCTTCGAAGTAGTTTCTGAAATGATAGGCAATACCCACAAGCACACACCGAAATATGATTCTGTAAAAGAATACAGGCAACTACTGCCGATTTTTATTAACCTATCAAGGGTATTGGAAAACGAATATACTCAGATTGCGAATTATCAAAGAAACTTAATAAATGCTACAAAGTAAACACATGGAGGAATTACAATGCCATTAGTTATTGTCGCTTTAGGAATTGTCGCTTTATTAATTTTAATAATGGGCTTAAAATTAAACACCTTTATTTCCTTAATCATTGTATCGTTTGGAGTAGCTTTAGCACTTGGGATGCCACTTGAGGAAATTGTCAAAACCATTGAAGCTGGATTAGGCGGAACACTTGGTCACTTAGCGTTAATCTTTGGACTTGGAGCGATGTTGGGTAAGTTAATCGCAGATTCAGGCGGCGCGCAACGCATTGCCATGACCCTTGTTAAAAAATTCGGTGAAAAGAATATTCAATGGGCAGTAGTAGCAGCATCATTTATTATCGGTGTCGCGTTATTTTTTGAAGTGGGATTAGTATTATTAATTCCAATCGTATTTGCAATTTCAAGAGAATTAAAAGTTTCGATATTATATCTTGGTATTCCAATGGTAGCGGCATTATCCGTAACACACGGTTTCTTGCCGCCGCACCCAGGACCAACAGTTATCGCTGGTGAATATGGTGCAGACATTGGTCAAGTTTTACTTTACGGCTTCATTATTGCGGTCCCAACAGTTATTTTAGCTGGACCAGTATTTACGAAGATAGCTAAAAAACTCGTACCTGCATCATTTACGAAAACAGGCAGCATTGCCTCTTTAGGAAACCAAAAATCATTTAAACTTGAAGACACACCTGGATTTGGGATCAGTGTATTTACCGCTTTACTTCCCGTTATTTTAATGTCAATTGCTACGATTATCACTTTGATGCAAAAAACAATGGGCTTTGAAGATAATGGTTTACTAGCAGCTATCCGTTTTATTGGCGAAGCCGGTACTTCCATGTTGCTTTCCTTATTATTTGCGGTCTATTCAATGGGATTAGCAAGAAAGATTCCAATGAAAGATATTATGGAATCTTGTACATCAGCAATCTTGCATATTGGAATGATGCTATTAATCATAGGGGGCGGCGGAGCCTTCAAGCAAGTATTGATCGACGGCGGTGTAGGTGACTACGTAGCTGAATTATTCAAAGGAACATCATTATCACCAATCTTGCTTGCCTGGATCATCGCGGCAATCCTGCGTATTTCCTTAGGATCTGCTACCGTTGCTGCCTTAACAACAGCTGGTTTAGTTATTCCGATGTTAGGTCAGACGGACGTTAACCTTGCTCTAGTAGTACTTGCTACAGGCGCGGGAAGTTTAATCGCTTCACACGTTAACGATGCTGGTTTCTGGATGTTTAAAGAGTATTTTGGTTTAAGCATGAAAGAAACATTTGCAACGTGGACCTTGCTTGAGACGATTATTTCAGTAGCTGGATTAGGATTTATTCTATTACTAAGCTTATTTGTATAGGCCTTTCCCGGCAGTAAATCCCCCACTTATGTAGGGATTTACTGCCTATTATTCTTACATAAAAGGAGCAGAATTAAATGTTCAATAAAATTGGTGTCATAGGTTTAGGGGTAATGGGCAGTAATATAGCTTTAAATATGGCTAGTAAAGGGGAACAAGTAGCTGTCTATAACTACACAAGAGATTTAACGGATCAGCTTGTTGCTAAATTGGACAGTCAGTCGCTCCATCCGTATTACGAAATCCAGGACTTTGTTCAGTCACTAGAAACTCCAAGAAAGATTTTTCTAATGGTGACGGCGGGTAAGCCGATCGACTCGGTGATCAATTCATTACTTCCTCATCTTGAATCAGGCGATATTATCATGGACGGCGGTAACTCCCATTACGAAGATACTGAACGCAGATATGATGAATTGAAATCTAAAGGAATCAGTTATTTAGGAATTGGTATTTCTGGTGGAGAAGTAGGGGCGTTAAAAGGACCTTCAATCATGCCAGGTGGAGATAAAGAAGCCTATGAAAAAGTAGCTCCGATTCTGACAAAAATCGCAGCCAAAGTATATGATAACCCTTGCTGTACCTATATCGGTCCAAAAGGAGCAGGTCATTTTGTAAAAATGGTACATAACGGGATTGAGTATGCAGATATGCAATTAATCGCCGAAGCCTATACGTTTTTAAGAGAAAAGTTGCATTTAGAAGTTAATGAGATTGCTGACATCTTTGAAACATGGAATCAAGGCGAACTGAAAAGTTATTTAATCGAAATTACAGCCGGGATTTTAAGGAAAAAAGATGAAGTAACGGGCTTACCCTTGATCGATGTGATTCTTGATAAAGCAGGACAAAAAGGCACAGGTAAATGGACCAGCATGCAAGCTATTAATAACGGAATACCAGCATCAATTATTACAGAGTCTTTGTTTGCTCGTTACATTTCCGCTTTAAAAGAGGAACGGATTAATGCAGAAAATATTCTAACAGGCCCTGAGAACGTTCAGCAAAAATTAGATGAAAATGAGTGGATTGACTATATTAGACAAGCATTATATATGGGAAAAGTTTGTGCGTATGCGCAAGGTTTTACTCAATATAAAATGACTTCTGAACTTTACGGTTGGGATTTGCCTTTAAAGGATATTGCGCTGATTTTCCGCGGAGGTTGTATCATTCGTGCAGAATTTTTAAACGTCATTAGCGAAGCCTATCAAGAGCAGCCGAATCTGGCTAATTTATTAATCTCACCATATTTTGCTGAAAAGGTTACAGATTACCAGGTAGGATTGCGAAAGGTTGTCTGTGAAGGAATAAATTCTGGTATATCGTTTCCATGTTTAAGTGCTTCACTTACTTATTACGATAGTTATCGAACAGGCATCTCAAATGCAAACCTTTTGCAAGCACAACGTGATTATTTTGGTGCACATACCTATGAACGACGTGATTTAGCAGGAGTCTTTCACACAAACTGGCAGTGATAGAAAGTGACAAAAGAAACAGTCATTTTTCAATAACCGTTCATGAATTTGAGATGAAGAAATTTGATAAACTCTTAAAAAATCAGTAAAAAAGTATAATGATTTCTTAATTAATTTAAGCAGAAATATACATAGCCAATTCAATGACTTTGTATATTTCTGCTTTTCTTTACAACATAAAAACCTAATTTACTTATGATACGGTTCACCGAGCTTAATATTATACTTATCAATAAAACACAATCCAATCTTTTATCAACAATCTGGACCTTAACATAAAGGGGTTCTGCCGACAAAAAGCGGATAATATACGTTAAGACAATTTAAAAGCCTGTTTTTTTATCGGCTATAAATGACTTTACTTCCTTCAAATCAAGATCAGTAACTTCTCCATTCCCTATAACATGATCAAACCCACAAGCTGAAACATTCAACCCAAGTAATAAAACAAGACACCCATTAAGAACCCTTTGAAAGCTCTTTTATTAATCTCCTCTTAGTTTTATTATAATAATATTGCACCTTTCACAGTTTTGCTGGGAGATTCAAATTCATAGACATAAAAAATCAAATCTTCTGTTCCTTCTAAAATGCCATCTTTTTCTTTAAACTCATTTATGTGTTTCTTCAATAATGCAGCTTGAATTCGATTTAAGGACTTTTTAATTTTCATGATAATCTCCTTCCGGTATAATGAATTAGGTTTATTTAAAAAATATGTACTCTCTTTTAATAGGGTTGGGCTTTTTTCGAATTTTTCATATAGTAATTTATAAAAAATTAATTTAAAATGCTCACCTGACATTGAAATATCATGACATTAAGTGAAGTTGTTTTAGGTGGCTATGGCCAAAAACGTTGGTATCATTACCTTGTTACTTCCTATTAAATTATTAATTGAATGGGCGGCATGATGTAATCATTGCTTAAATCCCTTGAAATATAGGGATTTAACGAGGATTTAGAAATGGATGCTCACCTAACATGTAAATATTTTTATAGTGAAGGTCTTCCATCAGTTTATTGAACTGCTGGGAGGCCTTTTCTTTCATGTAGTCAGTCGTATGAGCATAGAAGTTCATCGGTGTTTGAATATCTGTATGTCCTAATCGTTGTTGAATTTCTATCAACCCCACCCATGCTTGGCACGGGGCAAGGCGCCAAGACCGACCAGATGTAACACAAACAATGGATAAGGATGGATAGGAGATAGCGGCGGCTATGCAAGAGAAGGAAGGTAAGCCAATAGAGAATCTAAAACGTATATGGAAGTAGAAGAAAGGAAAAGGAAATTTTATCGGTATCCCTAATAATTTCTGGATAGTCTACACTTATCTAGACAGAAAATTTAAGGTCAGGTAGACTACAGATACAACTAGTTATAGAAAAGAGGTCCGATATGCGACGTGATATTCAACTGAATGAACGAGCTTTCTCTTCCAAGGAAGTGGCAGAAGAAGTGGGGATTGCAACTCCCACTGTTCGAAAGTATGGTCAAATCTTAGAGCGGAATGGATATGAGTTTTTGAAAGATGGAGATCGACGTATCTTTGTTCAATCTGACATCGGAGCGCTTATAGCGCTACGCGATACGGACAAGCCCCTAGACGATACAGCTAAAGACCTTGTATATCAACAAAAAGAAAGATTAGAAGGATCCTATGAAACAGAGGTAGCGATACCCGATACATATGAAGAAAATTTACCCCAGGACCCCAATCAATTAAAAGAGGTCTTAATGTTTTTAGTCAATGAACTCGCAGCCACACGTGAAATGAATGTCCAACTGACAAACGATATGTCAGAGCTTAAAACAAAGGTTTCCCGGCTCCAGCAAGATCATCATGTTATAAGTTCTAGTATTGGAAATTCAGCGCAAAGAACTAATGCTAAAATTGAACAATTAACTGAACAACAAAATAACCATTACGAAACATTGCTACAACAAGAAAAACAAAAAAGTGAACTCTTACAAAAAGAAATACAAAATATGCGGGTCGAACAGAAAAAAGAATGGACTTCCCAAAATGAGTTTAATAAACGTTTAGAAATAGCGATACAAAAACGTTCAGAAAAATGGTGGGGGCTTTTCTCCATATTCAGAAAATAAGGCGACCGTTAAGTTTTTTTGCCCAACTGTGTAATGATTCTTGGAAGCAAATTAGATGTAGAAACATTTGATAAATCTTTTTTAAATATATAATGATGGATAAAAGCATTGAGATGCCAATCCACAAAACTTTAATAAAAACATAGAGCCATATGATTCGCGTAGCTGAAACACAGAATTTAAGAAAGAGTATTTTAACTTTACAGGATTTGGTACCTGCTATGTAAGAGCTCGGCGATACCAATGTATTGACGTTCTAAAGGCAAACGAAGGCTCAATTGAAATTCATTGGAGATTTGTTTAAGCGATATGCAACTAAAACAAAATACACAAGCAAGCAAAAAAGGCATGCTTGATAAAAAGGGAGTTGAGGAGGTTGAAAACTTGCATTCAAAAACAAGAGTCCTCCTTAATAGTTGCTCCAGACAGGGGTTGACCGTCTCCTTTTTGTATGTTTCGTATCGCTGGGCGATATAACATGCAAATAAATTCAAAACCTATAGGTTTAATAGAAAAGCTGGGTTAGATTTACAAACATGATATACATCCGAATGAACGAGTATTCTCTTCTAAGGCAGTGGCAGAAGAAGTGGGGATGCAACACCCACTGTTCAAAAGTATGGTCAAAACTTAGAACGAAACGGATATGAGTTTGTAAGATGGTGATTCCTATCTTTATTCACTCCGACATCGAAGCGCTCATAGCGTTACGCGATACGGACAAGTCCCTATACGATATAGCTAAAGACCTTGTGTATCAACAAAAAGATAGATTAGAAGAAACTAATGAAACAGAGATAGCGATACCTGATAAATTTGACAATTCAATCCATAATCCCGAACAATTAAAAGAGATTTTAATTGTTTTAATCAATGAACTCGCAGCTACGCGTGAAATGAATGGCCACTGACAAACGATATGCCTCAGCTTAAAACAACAGTTTCCCAGCCCCAGCAAGATCCATGTCCTTAATAATGTTCCTCAAGAAAGGGGCTGATCGGTTCTTTTGTGTGTTTCGTATCGCGGGGCGATATAACATGCAAATAAATCTACAGAACCTTCATCTTTAATAGAAAGAGGGAGCCGATATGCGACAGGATATACATCCGAATGAATGAGCATCCTCTTCCAAGGAAGTGGCAGAAGAAGTGGAGATACAAAATCCACTGTTTGAAAGTATGTTTAAAACTTAGAGCGATATGGATAGGAGCTGTTAAAAGATAGCGATTGGCATATCTTCGTTCAATCCGATATCGAAACGCTTATAGCGTTACGCGATACGGGCAATCCCCTAGACGATAGAGAGAAGAACCCTTGTATCAAGAAAAAGAAAGATTGGTAGGAACCAATGAAACAGAAATAGCGATACCCGATACATATGACAATTTATTTAACCCATGTTCCCATTCAATTAAAAGAGATCTTAATGTTATTAACCAATGAACTCGCGCTCCGCGTGAAATGAACATCTAACTGACAAACGATATGTCATAGCTTAAAACTGAACAACAAAGAACCCATTACGAAACATTACTGTAATAAGAAAAAGGTTTAATTACCTTTTTTTTAGTCTTTACGATATTCAGGTGTTAATTTGCGTTAATAACTATTTAAACCTAAGGCAATCAAATCAAAAGTAGAAATTCCTTTGTTCAAACTATTCGGAATCACCATTTTCAAATTTCAACAATTTCCCGAGAAATATCTACAAATTCTGAGTAGATATCGACAAAATTAGAAGCTTTAAAAGAGATAACGATACCCGATATATATGACAATTTATTTAACCCATGTTCCCATTCAATTAAAAGAGATCTTAATTTTTAACCAATGAACTCGCAGCTCCGCGTGAAATGAACATCTAACTGACAAACGATATGTCATAGTTAAAACTGAACAAAAAAGAACCCATTACGAAACATTACTGCAATAAGAAAAAGGTTTTATTACCTTTTTTTTAGTCTCCTTTACGATATTCAGATGTTAATTTGCGTTAATAACTATTTAAACCTAAGGCAATCAAATCAAAAGTAGAGATTCCTTTGTTCAAACTATTCGGAATCACCAAATCCAAATTTCAACAATTTCCCGAGAAATATCTACAAATTCTGAGTAGATATCGACAAAATTAGAAGCTTCTAAATAGCGATTTGTTTTTGCTGATAAGTAGACATACTATAGAATTCAAACTCTACCGAGTGTTTTTTAATTAAAAGAAATAAACTCTTCTAAGGAAAGAGCTTTTATAATAGTGCTAAAGATGAAAAAACACATGTGTAGTCTTCCTTCGCTGTAATAATAAATAACTTTTATTATTACAGATATGAGGGCAAAGGGTCCTCACACATTTAAAACAGATGCAAAAAAGTTTATAACCGCATATATATGGTACTATTTATTATTGTTTTTTCTTTTTTGATACTAAACGTACCGAAAGTTTGCTATCAAAAAATGGTCAAAAACTCAAAAATAAACGTAAACCCCAATCAAAAGATTATAAGAGTGGGGGGCGCAGGGAGCTCCCCGCATGGATAAGGCAGACCGTGAGTAGCAACCTGAATAGTGAGTTTGCCAAAGGTTTGCCGTTATTTCATCAAGATACAGAGCTTTCCTTATGAGGAAGGAAGTCCTAATCCTGACTGACTTCGTAATGTTTTCGTTTTTTTGTAATAGAGTCTATGCCTAGGTTACCCGTATACATGGTATGCAGGGCAAAATCTGACCTGTCTTAAGGTATAGTTAAATGAACGATTAAAAATTATACTGTAAAAATATTTTAGATTATTCAAAATAGAGTTGACATTAGTAAAATTTGAATATATAGTGAGGAACATAATTAAATAAATACGTTATTTCTTATCAAGAGATGTGGAGGGACTTGGCCCTATGATACCTCGGCAGCGGGTTTTTACTTTTGTAAAAATACTGTGCTAATTCCAACGGACGAAAGTTTGAAAGATAAGAAGGAGCTTTTCTTAGATAATTAAATTAAGAGTTTACTCTTTTTTATTTCTAAAAGAGGCCTCTTCTGTCTGATGACGGAAGAGGCCTCTTTTGTTTATTCAGAATGTATATGGTTATTTGGAGAATTGGTGCAATTATTCGTAAGTTTCACGCACTAATCGTGAATTGTGAGCAATTACTCGTGAGTTTGACAGATTAACTCGTGAGTTTCGCGCAATTACTCGTGAGTTTCACACATTTACTCGTGAATTGTGAGCAATTACTCGTGAGTTTCGAAAATTTAACCCTATCATTATGAAACTTTGCAAAGCTCTTCTCTGGATAATGAATTCGTACAAATAAACAGCGTGGGGGGAGACAGAATGATTGAATTTCAAAATGTTAAAAAGGTATATAAAACAAAGAAACAGACTGTTGAAGCTTTGAAAGGAATTAATTTGACAGTTGAAAAAGGCGATATTTTTGGTGTTGTCGGTTATAGTGGAGCCGGAAAAAGTACGTTGATTCGGTTAGTCAATCTACTCGAACACCCTTCAGATGGACAGGTTATTGTTGGGGGGAAGGATTTAACCAAATTGAACCCGAAGGAATTACGGGCAGAAAAGAAAAAAATTGGCATGATTTTTCAACATTTTAACTTACTTAACTCAAAGACAGTTTTTGATAATATTGCCATGCCGCTAGTTTTATCGGGAACCCCTAGTAAAGAAATCAAAGAGCGGGTAGGCGAGTTGTTAGAGTTCGTTGGCTTATCAAGTAAAGCAAGGAGTTATCCGGAACAATTGTCTGGCGGTCAAAAGCAACGAATAGGGATTGCTAGAGCGTTGGCTACCAACCCATCGATTCTTTTGTGTGATGAAGCGACGTCAGCATTGGATCCACAAACAACTAGTGCTGTACTGCAGCTCTTAAAAAAAATTAATAAAGAATACAATATTACCATTTTGCTAATCACTCATGAAATGTCTGTAATTAGGGAAATTTGCAATAAGGTTGCGGTCATGGAAGGCGGACGCGTGGTTGAACAAGGTTCGGTTTTCGAAGTTTTTGCGAAGCCCCAAACAGGTATCGCAAAAAACTTTGTACGAACTGTTATTCACGACGAGATCCCACAAAGTTTCCTGAAAAATACCGGATCATATATTCCGATTATTTGGAAAATTAACTTTATTGGTACTACATCAGGCAATCCTTTACTTTCAACCATCTCGAAAAAATATGATGTTCATTTAAGTGTTTTATCAGCTAATATTTCTGAAATTCAAGAAACACCTTTTGGAAATTTAATTATTGAAGTGACAGGGAACAAAAAAGAGGTGGACAAGGCTTATCAATATATTAAAGATGAGGGGATTCTCGTCCAGGAGGTGCAGATAAATGGGTAATACGCTTTGGGGAATGGAAATAACGGCAGACCAGCTGTCGACAGCTTTCGGTGACACACTTTATATGGTAGCCATCTCATTGATATTTTCCGGGCTGATTGGACTTCCGCTAGGAATCTTACTTGTCATTACAAGAAAGGGTCACATCCTGGAGAATAAATGGATCTTTAATGTATTGAACCCGGTCATCAATATATTGCGGTCGGTTCCTTTCATCATCTTGCTTGTAGCACTTATTCCGTTTACCAGAATGATTGTCGGCAGTGCGATCGGAACGAATGCGGCCATTGTTCCGCTAATCTTTTACGCGGCTCCTTATATTGCCCGGCTTGTGGAGAACTCCCTGTTGGAAGTGGACAAAGGGATCATCGAGGCAGCTCAGGCGATGGGGGCGACGACATGGCAAATCATTTATCGCTTTTTGATTCCCGAGGGACTTAGTTCGTTGATCCTTACATTTACAACAGCGACAATTGGCCTTGTTGGATCTACGGCCATGGCAGGTGCTGTCGGTGCAGGTGGGGTAGGAGATTTAGCCTTAGCTTACGGTTATCAAAGGTTCGATACGATGACGATGGTCGTCACAGTAGCGGCGCTCGTGATCATCGTTCAATTATTGCAATCCACCGGGAATTTTGTTTCAAGAAAAATCAGAAGAAGATAAAAATAACAGGAGGTAGGAGAAATGAAGAAAATCTTATTAACGATCATGGTATTGGCATTGGCCATTGTGGCTGCAGCATGTGGAAACAAAGCGGAGTCAACAGGTAATTCAGATGATGTGAAAACAGTGAAAGTCGGTGTCAGCAGCGGGGATACGAGAACATGGGAATACATTGTTGACTTAGCGAAAAAGGATGGGCTGAATATCGAACTTGTTACTTTTAATGATTATATCCAACCGAACCTTGCGTTAAGTGAAGGAGAAATTGATGCGAATTCATTCCAAACAGTTGCCTACTTCGATGAATTTGTTAACGATCAAAATTTGAAATTAGAGGCCATCGGATCAACTGTTATTGCACCTATGGGCCTTTATTCGAAAAAACACAAAGATCTCAAAGATCTTCCAGATGGCGCTACGATAGCCGTTCCGAATGAAGCAACAAACTTTGGCCGTGCATTACTCCTTCTTCAAGAAGCTGGATTGATTACATTGAAAGAGGAATTCAATGGATCGGGATCATTGGAAATCATTAAGGAAAATCCGAAAAAATTGAAAATCAAACCTGTTGCTGCCGGCAATACGCCTCGTCTATTGGATGATGCCGATGCTTCAGCCATTAATAATAACTTTGCCGTTGAAGCAGGCCTTACTTTAAAAGAGGCATTATTCCATGAAAGTAAAACGGCGAAACCATATATTAATATCATTGCGGTTAAAAAGGGAAATGCCGACCGTCCTGAGCTACAAAAATTAGTGGAGCTTTATCAATCGAAAGAAGTGGAAGCGTTCATTGAAAAAACGTTTAAAGGAAACACCATTCCTGCATATGTTTCTGTAGACGAATTAGTTAATTACCAAGATGCTTGGACAAAACCAGCCAATGAAAAATGATGAATAGAACAAAGTGAAGGAATGCCGGATGGATTCAAGGTGCCTGTCCGGCTTTTTAAACCAAAAGGGGAGTTAAGAATATGGCGAGAGAATTATTGCAGAAGCAGCATCAGCAGATCATTGAAGATCACATCGACCTTCATTCCGAATTATATATTGAAACGAGTCAAGCCATCCATGCAAACCCCGAAATTGGGAATCAAGAGTTCTTTGCTTCGAAAACGTTGACCAAATTACTTCAAGATGCAGGATTTGAAGTAACCCGTGATATAGCTGGGCATGAAACTGGCTTCATCGCCAAAAAAGCCTCCTCAAAGAAAGGCCCCAAAATTGCCTTTTTAGCTGAGTATGATGCATTGCCAGGTCTAGGACATGCTTGCGGCCATAATATCATTGGCACTACGAGTGTCGCAGCAGGAATTTCACTATCTCAAGTACTAGAGGAAACAGGCGGAGAGGTGATTGTTTTCGGAACACCTGCTGAAGAGGGAGGGCCAAATGGAAGTGCAAAAGGCAGCTTTGCGAAGCACGGTTTGTTTGATGAGGTAGATGCAGCCATCATTATCCATCCAGCTGGTCAAACTGGTGTAACAAGTCCATTTTTGGCTGTAGATCCACTTGATTTTCATTTTTACGGAAAATCAGCACATGCAGCTGCTGCGCCTGAACAAGGTGTAAATGCTCTTGACGGGGTTATTCAGCTATTTAATGGCATTAGTGCTTTACGTCAGCAACTCCCATCTGAGGTCAAAATCCACGGAATAATAACCAATGGTGGAGAAGCACCTAACATCATTCCTGAATATGCTTCTGCCCGATTTTACATTAGAGCAACAACATGGAAGCTATGCCAAGATGTATCGCGTAAAATACGTGATGTTGCTGAAGGGGCTGCACTTGCCACAGGAAGCACAGTTAAAGTCGAACGTTTCCAAAATGAAGTGCTTGATTTTGTCATAAATCCAGTTCTTGATGAACTGTTAAAGGAAGAACTGACTCAATTAGAAGAAACCGTAGCTCCTAGAAAAGATAGTGGTTTTGGTTCGACTGATGCGGGGAACGTAAGCCATATAGTCCCGACAGCCCATCCATATATAAAAATTGGACCAGATGATTTGATTGCCCATACAAATGAATTCCGCGACTGTGCTAAATCTCAAGAAGGAGACAAAGCCATCCTCACTGGTGCAAAAGCTCTTGCGCTTACTGGCTACCGGTTGATTTCGGATAAAGATATGTTGGATAAGGTTAAAACAGCTTTTCATGAAGCGAAGCAAAAGGAAATATAAATAAATCGGATAGCAATGGTAGTTGGTCTTCTCCAAATCTATAAAATAAGAAGTGCATTAGCTTAGACAAAACGATATATATAGGTCAGATAAAGAAAAACAGAAGCCCCTTGGCTTCTGTTTTTGTTATTTCTAGCTTTTTGAGAAGCTTCCAGTAAATCGTCAAATGTGGAATCAGTCGTAGCTACCAATGCCTCAAATCACCTTCTTACCTTTTTTCACTTTTATTCCTCTCCCTAAAATGTATCAGCGTAGTTTATATGCGAAATGTCGGTGATACCCTAATTCAATGGTATAAAAAAAATCCCTATCTATATAAATGGGGATTCTTTTTTCATTTAAATGGAGCATCCCACTAAAAGGGTCAGAACCCTTATAAAGTTATTTAAGGAAAGTAAAAGAAGGTTTTTATCCGAAATGTTTCCATGATTATTAAAGGGTAATTACTGTTTTATTTCAATTTCAATAAAACATCTCTAAACATTCAGATTTATTTTATTATGACTATATAGGATTTATCATTAAAGGAGAGGTATATGAAAAAGTTTTTCTTTATCTTCATTTTGGCTTTAATCCCCTTCGCCTCTACGACTGTAAGTGCAGAATCAGACTTACCTCTCATTAGTGAAGCTGGGATCATTATTGATGCGAAAAGTGGGAAAGTGTTATACGAAAAAAACACAAATAAAAAAATGTATCCAGCCAGTCTAACGAAAGTTGCTACTGCTATATATGCTATTGAGCACGGGGATAAGAATGAACTAGTGACTGTTAGCAAAAAAGCGGCTGAGGCAGACGGCTCTTCGGTATTTATTGAACCTGGGGAGAAAATAGAGCTTTCCAAATTAATTGCAGGAATGCTCATCAACTCCGGAAATGATGCAGCTATCGCAATTGCCGAGCATATGTCTGGTAGTGAAAAACTGTTCATGGAGGATTTGAATGAGTTTTTAAGGAAAGAAGTAAACGTCACCGATACTCATTTTACGAACCCCCATGGATTGTTTGACAAAAACCATGTAACTACAGCCAGTGACCTTGCGAAAATTACCCAATATGCAATGAAAAATGAAATTTTCCGTGAATATTTTGGGAAGAAGGATTTACCATGGGAAGTGGAAACATGGGACACAACTCTAGTTACCCATCATAAAATTTTAAAAGGCGAACTCCCCTATAAGGGAATAACCGGTGGGAAAACAGGTTTTGTTAGTAAATCTGGCTACACCCTGATTTCTACTGCTACAAGAGGAGAACAGGACTTGATTGCGGTCACTCTTAAAGCTCCTTCAGACAAGGATGCCTACTCTGATACTGAGCTTCTATTCAGCTATGGCTTTGAAAACTTTAAATCAGCCAAAATTGATAAAAAAAGCATACTTTATTCAGCGGATCACTCTAAATCCTACACGCTGAACGAAGACTTATACTATACCCATCTAATTAGTGATGAACCTAGTCTAAAAACCAGTAATGATGGAATTCTCTCAATCATGAACCAAGAAGGGAGCACCATAGAATCCTTTGATCTTAAAACGGTCGCAGATGTTAGGAACACAGAAGTGCCGGCCTCGTTTAAAAAAGAAACAATCAATGAGGAAGCTAATAAATTTTCTGTCCCATCTCTAGGATGGGGAGGCTGTGTCATTCTTATCATTCTGATAACGGTTTTTCTAAAGAAAAGAAAAAAACGAAGTGATTTTAGAACTCGTTACTAAAGAAAAACCGACTGGCAACCAGAGGCGTTGTTGCCTTATACTTTTCCCTAAAATCAGCCACTAAGGGTGGCTTTAATTTAATAAATAGAACGAAGGAGCACACATATTATACATGACTAATATGTATACTCCTTTATTTTTAAAGGCTTTTTATGATTTAGGTATTGATAATTCCAGGACAGGGTTTTTCTTTTAGGGGTATATAGTTATGTTGATACTAATACATTGTTACTTCTTACGAATACTAGAGGACGACATCTTTAGGATATCGCCCTCTACATACACTACGATTTATATTGAACAAAATACTTCCTCTTTTTATTTATAATCAGTTGTCACTTATTTTAAAGCTAATGAATTTCTGCTCCATCATTTCTTCCATCGCATATTTGACGCCTTCTCTGCCAACACCGCTGTCCTTCCAGCCACCATATGGCATATTATCAATCCGATAGGTCGGGATATCATTAATGACGACTCCTCCCGTTTCCAAGCGTTCCGCCGCATAAAAAGCACGTTCTATGCTCGGTGTCATCACTCCTGAATTCAATCCGTAACGTGAATCATTTGCATCCTTGATAGCATCATCCAGCGTATCGAATGGAAATATACAGACAATCGGACCGAATACTTCGAAACGAAATACCTTTGAGTCACGATTTACATCTGTTAAGACGGTAGGTAAGAGAACATTGCCTTCCACTGTACCGCCACACTCAATTTTTGCTCCTTCCTGTACTGCCTCGTCGATCCAACTTTGTAACCGCTCCAACGATTTTTTCGAAATGACCGCAGTAATATTAGTGCTTTCCTCGAGAGGGGATCCAATGGCAAGCCGTTTTGTCCTACTGACGAATCGCTCCAAAAATTGTTGGTACAGTGAACTGTGGACATAAATTCTTTGAATCGAGATACACACCTGCCCATTATTTGTAAAAGAGCCCATCACACTTCGTTCTATGACTTTATCGATGTCGACTCCTTCATCAATAATGAACGGCGAATTGGATCCGAGTTCAAGGGTAAGCTTACGAAAGCCTGCTTGCTGCTGGATAAGGTGTCCGACTTCCACACTGCCAGTAAAAGTCACTTTTTTTACATGAGGGTGGGTTGTCAAAGCTTCACTTAAGACATCCCCTTTGCCCGGAATGATGTTCAATACTCCTTCTGGAAGGCCTGCTTCTTTAAAAATTTCTGCAAGCACGAGTGAACTAAGAGGCGTTTGTTCGGCAGGTTTTAATACAATTGAATTTCCAGCCGCAATAGCTGGACCAACTTTATGGGCGACAAGATTAAATGGAAAGTTAAATGGGGTAATTGCCGTTACGACGCCAATCGGGGTACGAATTGTGAAGCCAAAACGGTTTACTCCACCCTGTGCCGCATCCATCGGAATTTGTTCTCCATAATTGTTCTTAGCCGCTTCTGCAGAAAAACGGTAGGTCTGAACTGTACGATTGATTTCCTCACGAGCATTTCGAATTGTTTTCGCAGCCTCTAGAGAAACGATTTTCGCAAGTTCTTCACTACGTTCTTCCATGATCGCAGCAGCTTTTACTAAAATTTCGGCTCGTGCGTGTGCCGGGTAGGATCGGTATTTCTGAAAAGCGGAATTTGCCTCAACAATTGCTTCAATGGCATCCGCTGGTTCAGCCTGTCCGATTTGTGCAATTTCTTCATTTGAATGGGGATTATATAACGGCTCATACGATTTAGCCTCACGCCATTTGCCACCGATCCACAATTGCCACTTTTGCTTCATCTGACATTCCTCCAATAATACATGGTTTTATAATTTACAAATATAATCACCCAGTGTTTTCGAAAGCTCTACATTTTCCGAGTAATCGACATCTACATCTATCAAGACAATCTCCTTACTCGCAACAGCTTCTTCTAATGTGTGAAGCAATTCATCGGAATGGGTTACTTTAACCCCTTTAACACCAAAACTTTTAGCGAATTCTAAAAAGTCTGGGTCTGTAAATTCAATCGCATTCGTACGATCAAACTTATTCAATTGCTTCCACTCGATTAGTCCGAATTTTGAATCATGAAAAATGACAATCACGAAGGCAAGACCCAGACGTTTAGCAGTTGCCAATTCAACACCATTCATCAGAAATCCACCATCACCTGTGACCGCAATGACAGGTTTATCAGGTTTTGCCAGTTTGGCCGCAATGGCACCGGGAACCGCAATACCCATTGATGCAAAGCCATTAGAAATGATGGTGTGATTAGGTTTTTCCGGCTGATACATCCGGGCAATCCATAATTTATGGGCACCCACATCCGAAATGACAATGGCTTCCCCTTTTTCCGCCTTTTTCAAATCGGCGATAATTCGCTGAGGGATGATAGGGCTTCCTGATACTTCATCTGAAGAATGAAGCTTTTCAATAATCTGAGACCTTAACCTTTTCACTTCTGGCCAAAGCTCTTTTTCTTCAACTTCAGTAGTCAAGGCTTCAAGTGACTCTGTAACATTACCGACCAATTCAGCTTGAAGAGGGTAATAAGCATCAATCTCAGCTGGTCTGGCATCAATATGAATAATCGGATTCATCGCCTCATCGTTCCAATATTTTGGCAAGTACTCGACGAAATCATAGCCAACGGTGATAATGAGATCGGCCAAATCAAACCCGCATAGAACATAATCCCTTGCTTGCATCCCTACTGTATAAAGGGTCAATGGATGGTCGGAAGGTAAAACCCCTTTGGCCATGAACGAATTCACAACTGGAATTTGCTTCGCTTCTGCAAATTTCCGCAAGGCCTCTGTAGCTCCATCACGGATCACGCCATTGCCAGCTAGAATAATCGGCTTTTTAGCGCGATTGATTAATTCTACGGCTTTTTTGATTTCTGCTTCGGCAGGGCGGGATCTTGGCATTGGTGTAACTGGTAGTGGTTCACCTTCTGTATCCATCATTGCCACATCTTCAGGGAGCTCGATATGAACAGCTCCTGGCTTTTCAATGACAGCTGTCTTAAATGCTTTACGGATAATTTCCGGAATCGTATGTGGCACCTTAATTTGTTGATTCCATTTCGTTACTTCCTCAAAAACTCCAATAATGTCCACATATTGATGCGACTCCTTATGAATGCGATCAAGGCCCGCCTGACCTGTGATGGCGACAACAGGTGAATAATCCAGATAAGCATTGCCTATCCCGGTTAATAAATTGGTTGCACCCGGTCCCAATGTGCCCAAACAAACACCTGGCTTTCCAGTTAGCCGACCATAGATGTCTGCCATAAAAGCAGCTGCTTGTTCATGATGAACTAAGATAAATTTAATATCAGAGCCTATTAGAGAATCAACTAAATCCGTATTTTCCTCACCAGGTATTCCAAAAATATACTTAACTCCTTCATTCTCTAAACATCGTACAAACAAATCTGATGCCTTCAAACTATTCCCTCCTCAACCAATTCAATTTCTTTCCTTATATGTTGGCACTGCTTATGAAATATTATGTACCTGAGTGTTTTAAAAACCATTTCGTCTATTTATGAATGCTTTGACAAATTCAGAAGCATCACGCCATACTACGGAATTACTCAGTACTAGGAAGATTAGTATTTTTCAGCAAAAATCGGTCCAGAAATGCGGCACTATTCTTTTAATGGTGATAATGAAGGGAAGTTGTTTTAAAGGAATTACTACAAAAATATCGTAAATGCTCAAAGTATATGTGAGAAGTAGTTACGCGTGGTTTTATTGATGAAGAAGCCCTTTTTATTGGAATGATAGGTCGCCAAAATTTGCCGAAGAAGAAAAAATACGATAGATAAACAAAGCTGATAACCAAAAGATATATCTTATTAAAGGATCCGCTTTTTTCGCAGTGCGAGGAAAATGGGGGGATGAGGAATCGTCTGCTTCCATATTGCATGTAGAAGCGTGCTAAAAATATCGCTTCAGGTAAGCTGTTCACCCCTGGCAGGTTTGTGATTGCTTTTCGATGGGAGCTGATCTCGTAAATATTGCGCGTGGATTCATGAAATCCGTTAGAAAATAGGTGTAAGTTAGTAAACAGTGAAATTAAATCATAATTTTTTTTCGCTGGAGAAAACTAAACGAGCAAGAATAGAAAGGGGAGAATAAGTATGAGTCGTGGTAAAAATTTTAATCACAAAGAAAAAGGACATCCTGGAAACTTACCTAATAATAGAATAAGCGAAGAGAAGGAACACAGTCGACAGTATGAACAGATTGAAGATATTGTTACACATGAAGCTTTTAAAAATCGGGAAAAAGAGGACGAGATGCCTTAATTTACTCAGCAAATTAATCGGGTGGAATACAATGGTTAGATATTTGTGGAATAATCGCTAATTAGATTGATAAAACAAGGCTTGTGTCCCATCAAAATATTTAGACTTTTAAATATTTCCCGTTCGTAAAAGTACAACTTTTTTGAACGGGTATTTTTGTTTAAAATAGGTAGATTTTACGTTCGTTAAAGTTGAGATACACTTTTGTATGCCTGTAGTTTTGTAAACATAGTGGCATCGCTCAGAACCTGCTTTTCTCCTAAAAAATCTTGATCTATTCTTATTCAAACGTTCCTTTTATTAGCGGAACCTGCTTTTCTACCATCACTTGTCCTCTTGCCATTACTGTGTCGATTGTCAATGTTTCCTTTTGCAAAAATACGATATCGGCATCCTTGCCGATTTGGATACTGCCCTTGCTCGAAAGCTTTAGCACTTGTGCGGGGTTCGTGGTGATGACCTTCAGAGCCGTTTCCAGCGGGATGCCTTCCTCTAAAACAGAATCACGCACTTCGTGATATAGCGACGATACTTTTCCTACTTGTAGGCCTGCATACTCCCCATGGCTGTTAAAGAAGGGAAGGCTTGCTTGCCCGTCTGAAGAGAAGGTGATGTGTCCGACTGGAACCCCTTCTTCAAGCATCATGCGCAAGCCCATACTGCACTTCACTTCGCCTTCCTCCAAAAATTGAGGAATGGTACTTGTGGTAAAGTCTACATATCCGCCTCGCTTCGCGTAATCAATTCCCGCCCTGAATAATTCTTCATTTCGATTGATATGTGTCGGATGGAGCTGCCGAATCGGAATGTCGGTTTTATCTGCAATTTCATGCAGCAAGGAAAGCTTTCCATCTCCGTCCCCTACATGAACTTCTAATATCCCAGCTTTTCCTGACAGGATACCGCCATTGCGTGCCGCAGCGGCGACTTTAGTCAGTTCCTCAAATGTGGGTTCTGATGATCTATGGTCGGAGATTGCAATCTCTCCAACACCGATAATTTTATCGATTAAAATAATATCGTCTTCGATTTTTCCCGTCAATGTTTTTACTGGCACTTGATAGGAGCCTGTATGAATAAAGCAGGAAATCCCCTCTTCTTCAAGCGCCCGCGCCTTGGCAAGAAGGCTTTCCATTCTACGGGTAGTTCCGTCCGTACCAAGTAAGCCGACCAGCGTTGTAATACCTGAAGTAGTAATATCAGTGAGCATCAGCTCGGGGGTGCGGGTTTTGAATCCGCCCTCGCCCCCTCCACCGATAATATGAACATGTGAATCTATAAAACCCGGAACAACCAAAAGATTAGTCGCATCAATGATTTGTATAGGGGCAAAGTTGTCAGGAATCTCGATTCTGTCATCTATAAATGCGATTTTATCGTTAGTAATCAATATGTCTTTCCGTCCTAAGTAATTGGGTGAGTATATCTCGCCATTTTTAATTAAAGTAAGCAATTCGGTTCTCCTCCTGTAAATACTGTTTCTTTCTTGTAAATACTGCTATCAGAATGGACCATACCCGATGAAGTGGGCTATGATAACAGCTATTAACCCGATGAGATATTGAATGAGCACCAGCGGTAAAATCCACTTCGCCCACTTTGTCCAAGGAATGCCTGCGATTGCTAATCCCGCCATTAAGGTGGTAGCGGTCGGGAAAATCATATTTCCGATTCCGTCCGCAAAAGAGAAAGACAACACTGCAGTTTGGCGCGTAATATCCAATAAGTCTGCGAGCGGCACCATAATTGGCATTGTCAGCATCGCATGACCGGTGCCGGACGCTAGTATAAAATGAATTAGAGTTTGGAAGCTGTACATGCCGGCAACGCTTAAAAAGGCCGGGATATGCTGGATAGATTCAGCTACTTGATGCAACATAGGGTCGACGATATGGCCCTCATTCAATACGACAAGAATGGCACGTGATACGCCGATTATCAAAGCGCCGCCGAGCAAGGCAGCAGATCCATTAGTAAAGGAGTTGACAATGTGATCTGCAGACAGTTTTCCGATGATTCCAATTACGATTGTCAATACAATGAATAAGGCAGCGATTTCTGTCATGTACCATTGGAACTTGATGACTCCAAACGCCAAGACGATATAGTTAATTAAAAAAGCTACTAAGATGAGCTTATGTCTCGCTGTTAACTTCGCACTTGATTGCAGCAGGTTTTTCGCTTCTTCTTTTGTATATTTTCCGTAGATTCCTATAGAAGGATTTGTCTTTACTTTCATTGCGTAACGATAGATATAAAGAACGGAAACCAGATAGACAATAACAAATAAAATAAGGCGGAACCCTATGCCTGAGAACATCGGCAATTCTGCGATTCCTTGGGCAAGTCCAACTGTGAATGGATTCATGACGGCAGTCGTAAATCCTGACATTACCCCTACTATGACAATGGCGGTTCCTGTAATTGTATCGAATCCCAGAGCCAACGCCAGGGGAATGATAAGTGGAAGGTAAGCCAGTGTTTCTTCTGCCATCCCCATTAAGGAGCCGCCTACAGCGAAAAACAGCATCACGACAGGAATCAATAGCTTTTCACGCGTCGCCAACTTCCGAGCCATTGTCCCGATAAGCACATCAACCGTACCTGTTGCTCTTAAAACACCGAAAAACCCTCCGATAATCAATAAGAAAAAGATAATATTTCCGGCTTCTACCATTCCTGTGTGAATAGCTTTTATCATATCGAACAATCCGACCGGTGCAGATTCTATCCATTTAAAAGAATTGGCGTCTACAGTTGCTCGTCCATCCGCTTCAATCCTTGCATATTCCCCAGCCGGCAAAATGTAAGTGAATAGAGTTGCTATTGCGAGAATGCAGAGCAGTAATACAAAAACATTGATTTTTCTCTCTTTTTTTCCCGCTGTTCCAAGCGAAACAATCTTTTCTTGTGATTGGCTCATACGTGTCTCTCCTTTGTCTTTAAAATAAATGCATGGAACTAAAACGCTTACAAAATAATTCCGGCCTAGAGACTATCAACTTTTTTTCTCGTATTCTGCTGTTTTCCTCCTTTTCAAATCCATAGGCACTTCACTGATTTTTATATGCAAAATCTGTGCCAATATTGGTAGATTGATTTTTATGAAAACTTTAGGGTTGGGTTATAGTTTAAGGTCATTATTGGTTCTTTTTGGTGATATAATAGAACCAATTTAAAGACAGGTAGGTGTTTTTATGTCGAAATCCTCACTTACTCTTATAGCGGGAAGTGCAAAAACAAAGCAAGCCTTGCAGGAACAGCTGGAACAATTGCTGGGAGACTATGTTCATGTTAAAAGCCATGCTACCGATGAGGGAATGCCACAGTCACTGGAAGATAGAATTATCTTGTATTCATCAGATACCGCTTATGATAATTCAAATGAAATGTATAGCGTAAATGCCGAGAAAATAATTGTGGGAAAGAGAACAGTTAATCATGAATACATTGACAAACTTTTAAGAATACCTGATGGTTCAGCAGTTTTGGTGGTGAATGATGATGATGATGCCACTATAAGTCTTATTGAATCCTTATATCAGCTTGGTGTCGATCATGTTCAATTTATCCCATTTCGGAAGGGGATATTGTTTTATGAGGATGTCCAAATTGCCGTTTCACCAGGGGAAATACATCTGTGCCCCTCTTACATAAAAGAAGTAATCGATATAGGCGTTCGTCTTTTTGATATAACAACAATTCTGGAAGTTGTAGAATGCTGCGGTTTGAACAAGGATATATCCTCTAAGATTTCAGAAAGGTATATTAGCAATATCATTGAATTACAACGTAAGCTGTTATTAGCGGAGCGGGATGCCAAGCAGATGAGCGAGCACATCCAAAATGTGTTGGGAACTGTCGATGATGGAATATTGGTCGTTAATGAGGAAGGACGGATTACGGTATTCAATAATCGGCTTGCGGCATTGTTTCATGTGGATGCACAAGATGTGGTTAATAAGTATTTAGAGCATGTAATGAATCGCCGGGATATTACCGATTTCATCATGGACGGTAGGGATGAAAGCAAGTTCTTCGACATAAACGGCGTGGACGTCGTAATTTTTCGGTTGCAAATGATGAAAGAAAATACAATTGTCGTAACCTTCAAGAGTGTACATCAAGCCTTTGAAATAGAAAAGACAGCACAAAGAGAAATGCGAAATAAAGGATTTTATACGAAATACTGCTTTGATGATATTATCGGTGAGGATGATGTAATGAAAGATCGTAAGCAGATTGCTAAGAAGCTTGCCTTGTCAGAGCATCCGATTTTGATTCAGGGTGAGACAGGAACAGGAAAAGAACTGTTTGCTCATGCTATTCATGAACATTCATTGCGAAAAAACGGGCCATTTCTGGCTGTGAACTGTAGCGCATTAACAGAAACTTTACTTGAAAGCGAATTGTTCGGCTACGAAGAGGGAACATTTACAGGAGCGCAAAGGGGAGGCAAGAAAGGTTTATTTGAATTGGCGGATAACGGGACTATCTTTTTGGATGAAATTGGCGACATAAGTCTCACAGTTCAATCACATCTGCTGCGCGTTTTGCAGGAGGGGGAAATCCGCAGAATTGGCGGCAGAAGAATTATACCCATTAATGTTCGAGTGATTACTGCAACGAATAAAGATCTTCAAGGAAAGATGCGTGACGGTTCATTCAGAACAGACTTGTTTTACCGGCTGAATGTACTCAATCTCTACATTCCGTCACTCAATGAGAGAAGAGCGGATATTCCGCTTTTGATAAAGCATCTCATCACAAAGAGTGGGAAGTGGGTAAAGGTAGAGCAAGACGTACTGGAGTATTTCATGCAATATAATTGGCCAGGCAACATAAGGGAACTGAAAAGCACAATTGATTACATGCTGACGGTTTGTGAGGGAAATGTTGTGACGAAAAGAGACCTTCCGTTCATGCACGGACAAGCGGGAGACAGTGTGACGTCCGAATATTCCGCATGTGAAAGTATGCTGGAAATGCAGGAGCGTGCTTTCATCTTGGAAGTAATCAAGCAATACAATGAAAAAGGAAAAACGGCGAGCAGAGAGCTAATATCAAGTCAAAGCAAAGAATCGGACTTTGTCTTGTCCCCTCAGCAGGTCCGTCGCCGCTTGGATATTTTAGAAGGCGAAGGATTTGTGGTCAAAGGTAGAGGACGGGCCGGCACGAAGATAACTGCTGCCGGAATAGAGTATTTATATTTTCTTAAGTCGAAGTGTTCAGTGTAGTGCTAAAGAAAAATGATTCCTGCATGTTGCTTTTGGATGAAAATGAGATAAACATCCATTAATTGATTGAGTTGGATATAACGATAGGTTACTCCAATATTTGCAAGTGAAACATAAAACAACTTTTTCAACTTCGTGATTTCCTTTCCCAATTAAAATAGATATTTCACAAAAGCAAAAAAACTTCGCAAAAAAGAAATACGATGATTTCTTCATGCCAAGTTCCATTCTATACACTAATAACTAAATTGGATTCTTGTTTTATTTACTTGAGTATTCTAAAGTAACTCAAATATCTAGTAATTGAAAATTTCAAAATAATAATTCAAAAATCTTCAGATGAATTATACTTTTTTTCGGCCCGCATTTGTTCTATTCTTTCGGAAACAATTCTGAACATAAGATGCAGTGATACTCTTTTTTCTAATTCCAATTTAGGTATTTATAAATGTAAATCAGTCATTAAAGGCTGTGTTATCTGAAACTTCAGAATCGACTAGATTATATCTATTGAATAAATAGTTGTCAACATCGTTATGTATGCGCTCACATGAGTATGGTCATATACAGATTGACAACTTATGTATCCTAAAGTATATACTTATTGAGTCTTAGGGAAAATAAAGGGGAGGGACATCTATGAATAATCAAGTTAGCCAGATCAATAATTTTTCTATGGGGAAATTAACTTCTTTATTGGTTCTCATGCATAATACTGAAATGGTAAAAGAAATTGAACAAGAACTTATATCTAGAGGGTGTCAGTATACAGTTGGAAAAGTTGGTGCCATGGATTTATCTAAAGTAGTTTCCGCGATTGAGACGAGTGCTAAAACAAACAATGTAATAAATTCTAATTCGTATAGAGAGGTTCATGCTCTTTATCATGCAATATTAGAGGCGATGCAAGGAGTAAGCAGAGGAACCCTACAATTAGGCGATATTTTGCGTACTGTTGGTTTAACATTTTCAATTGTTAGAGGAAATATTGACTTTTCTGGATACAATGGAGAATGGATTAGTGTATTTGTATATGGAACTATAGGTGCTCCAAAAAAAGGATTCGAACATGATGCATTAGGATTTGGATTTAATCATATATAAAAAAACGACCCAAATTATTTAAGTTTCAAATAATTTTTAATATTTTTAGAAAAACAATTGACAAAACATTCAGATAAGGCGATACTATTATTAGGTGCCATACTAGTTATACTTTAAGTCGTACACCTTAAAGTATATAGTCATTTAGGTTTTATAGTTATTTAGGATTGATTTCAATGTTTAAACTTATAGTTAAAGCCCATAGTTAATAGATTATAGGGGGCTATATCAAAAGAGGAATACATTTCTCTTTTGATATAGCCCCCTTTTTATTTTCAAAAAGTAAGGTGATTTTATTATATAAAGGAGTGATGATAATGTTTATTCAAATAGACGGGAATTCATTAACGTATGATCAAATTCATCAAGTTATTCATGAGGGTTATTCCGTTAAAATTAGTAGTGATGCTCTAGAAAATATAAAGAAAAGCAGAAATATAGTTGAGGAAAGTATTATCAACAACAAAGTAATCTATGGTGTTAACACAGGATTTGGGAAATTTAGTGATACGGTAATTTCAAAGGATGATTTAGCTGACTTACAAATCAATTTAATTCGAAGTCATGCTTGTGCCCTTGGGGAGCCATTTTCTTTGGAGGTAAGCAAAGTTATGCTGCTTCTCAGAGCGAATGCATTAGCAAAAGGATTTTCAGGCATTCGTCTGGAAACTCTGCAGTTACTAATTGATTGTTTAAATCACAATATTGCTCCTGTTATTCCAAGTCAAGGGTCATTAGGAGCAAGTGGTGATTTGGCTCCTTTATCACATCTAGCATTACTATTAGTTGGAGAAGGCGAAGCTATTTACAATGGTGAAAAAATGCCAGGGGGAGAAGCACTAAAGCAAGCAGGTCTTGAACCGATAAAATTACAAGCAAAAGAAGGCCTAGCTTTAATAAATGGAACTCAAGCTATGACAGCTGTGGGTGTAGTTGCATATATGGAAGCTCAAGAGCTTGCTGATCTTGCAGATGGTATAGCTGCGTTAACATTAGAAGGCCTTCAAGGAATTGTTGACGCTTTCACTCCAGAATCTCATTCAGTAAGACCTTATCCAGAACAGCAAAAAGTAGCTGGAAGAATTCTTTCTTATCTTGAAGGTAGTCAATTAACAACCACTCAGGGACAAATTCGAGTACAAGACGCTTATTCATTACGATGCATACCACAAGTACATGGTGCTGTTCAACAAGTTTTAAATTATGTAAAAGAGAAACTAACCATTGAAATAAACTCGGCAACGGATAATCCATTAATATTCTCAGATAGTGGAAAGGTTATCTCTGGAGGCAACTTCCATGGCCAACCGATTGCTTTCGCAATGGACTTTCTTGGTATAGCAATGTCAGAAATAGCAAGTATTTCTGAAAGACGAATTGAACGATTGGTAAACCCTCAACTAAATGATTTACCAGCATTTTTAAGTCCAGATCCTGGTCTTCAATCAGGTTTAATGATTACCCAATATGCTGCTGCATCATTAGTTTCAGAGAATAAAACATTAGCTCATCCTTCTAGTGTAGATTCTATTCCATCCTCAGCTAACCAAGAGGACCATGTGAGCATGGGGACAACGGCTGCACGTCATGCTTACCAAATTATTCAGAATAGTCGCAAAGTCCTTGCTATAGAAGCCATTTGTGCTGCTCAAGCTGCAGATTTTAGAGGCTCAAATAAGTTAGCACCTGAGACAAAAAGAGTTTATTCAAAAATAAGAGAAGCTGTTCCAACTATTACACAAGATCGTATCTTCTCACTTGATATTGAAAGATTAGCTAAGTTACTAAAAGAGGACGTACGGGAAGTTAATTATCAATTGATGCATTAATAAAATTACATGAATATTTTTTTTTTATAGGGTTTCTCAAAGGGTAATTATGACACCTAAACATAAAATTCATAAAAAATGATGCTTTTTATGAATTGTGTCTCAGTATAGTTTTTTCTAAGAAATTATTAGTTTCTATAAATTCAAAGAATCTAGTTTCAGATATTTTCATGTTAATAGGGGAGGAAATATAAATGAAAACTGAACAAAGAGTAATTAGAGCACCTCGTGGAAAAGAACTAAACACTAAAGGGTGGGTGCAAGAAGCTGTTCTTCGTATGTTAATGAACAATTTAGATCCAGAAGTAGCAGAACATCCAGAAAAGCTAGTTGTATACGGAGGAATCGGAAAGGCTGCACGTAACTGGGAAGCATTTGATCGTATCGTGTCAACTTTAAAAGACTTAGAAGAAAATGAAACTTTATTAGTGCAATCAGGAAAACCTGTTGCTGTTTTCAAAACCCATAAAGATGCACCACGTGTCCTTTTAGCTAATTCAAATATTGTGCCAGCATTTGCTAATTGGGATAAATTCCATGAACTTGATAAAAAAGGATTAATGATGTACGGCCAAATGACGGCAGGAAGTTGGATCTACATTGGAAGTCAAGGAATTGTACAAGGTACGTATGAAACGTTTGCTGAATGTGCGAATCAACATTTTAATGGCGATCTAGCAGGTACTATTACCGTAACAGCAGGGTTGGGAGGCATGGGAGGAGCTCAGCCTCTAGCAGTTACGATGGCAGGCGGCGTAGTGATTGGCATTGATGTCGATCGATCACGCATCGAAAAACGGATTGAAACTCGTTATTGTGACGTCGTGTTAGAAAACTTAGATGAAGCGATTGCGTTAGCTGAAGAAGCAAAGGATGCAGGTAGACCTCTTTCGATTGGTTTAGTAGGGAATGCGGCCGAAGTTCTTCCAGAAATGCTTAAACGTAACTTTATCCCAGACATTGTGACAGATCAAACTTCTGCACATGATCCGCTAAACGGTTATTTACCAGTAGGGTTTACTTTAGAGCAAGGGGAAATTTTACGTAACAACAATTCAGAAGAGTATGTAAAAAAATCAAAAGCAAGTATGGCCCAACACGTGCAAGCCATTTTAGATATGCAAAAAAGAGGTTCAATCGCTTTCGATTACGGCAATAATATTCGTCAAGTAGCGCTTGATGAAGGAGTGAAGGATGCGTTCGATTTTCCAGGATTTGTGCCAGCCTATATCCGTCCTCAATTTTGTGAAGGAAAAGGACCTTTCCGATGGGTTGCCTTATCAGGAGATCCAGAAGATATTTACAAAACAGATGAAGTGATTCTACGCGAATTCTCATATAATACGCATCTTTGTAACTGGATCAAAATGGCGAGAGAAAAAATTGAGTTCCAAGGATTACCAGCACGTATTTGTTGGTTAGGTTATGGAGAACGAGCAAGATTCGGGAAAATTATTAATGACATGGTTGCATCTGGAGAGCTTTCAGCACCTATCGTCATTGGAAGAGACCATTTAGATGCCGGTTCTGTTGCTTCACCAAATCGTGAAACAGAAGCAATGAAAGACGGAAGTGATGCTGTATCAGATTGGCCTATTTTAAATGCATTAGTGAATACAGCAGCAGGAGCAAGTTGGGTATCTGTTCACCACGGTGGTGGTGTGGGTATGGGTTATTCTCTTCACGCTGGTATGGTAGTTGTAGCAGATGGAACGGAAGATGCTGCACAACGTCTGGAACGTGTCTTAACAACAGACCCTGGTATGGGTGTTGTTCGTCATGTTGACGCAGGCTATGATTTAGCGATTCAAACTGCAAAAGAAAAGGGTATGAACATTCCATCATTAGATTAAGAGGAGTGAAAGCATCGTGAAATCAATTACGTATATTAAACGTGCATCGCAAGTGGTGACGGTTAAGGGTGGCAGTAAGGAACCTAAGCGTGGCCAAGCCATGTCAGACATCGGTATCATTGAAAACGGAAGCGTTATTATAGAGGGTGGAACGATTACATTTGTTGGGTCAGATGTCGAAGCTGAACAATATATTTCAACTATAGATGGAAAAGTATCAACGATTGACGCCTCGGGGAAAGTCCTAACCCCGGGGTTGATCGATCCCCATACACATCTTGTATTTGCCGGAAGCCGTGAAAAAGAACTAGAAATGCGGTTAAACGGAGCGAAGTATATTGATATTTTAAAAGCCGGTGGAGGTATCCTTCAGACCACAACAAGTACAAGAGAAGCATCCGAAGAACAATTAATTGAAGAATCGTTGAAACGGTTGAATCGTTTTTTACAATATGGTGTTACGACTGTTGAATCTAAAAGTGGGTATGGATTGACACTTGAAGATGAATTGAAACAGCTTCGAGCAACGAAAAGGCTGAACGAGCAGCATCCAATTGACCTTGTTTCTACTTTTATGGGAGCTCATGCTATTCCGGTTGATTATAAGGAAAACCCAGATGAGTTTGTGCGTCTTGTGATCGAAGAAATGATTCCGAAGGTTGCCGAAGAAAACCTAGCTGAGTTTTGTGATGTTTTTTGTGAAGAAGGAGTCTTTACGATAGAGCAGTCTGAGCGAATTCTTGAGGCAGGAAAGAACTTCGGATTAAAGCCTAAAATACACGCTGATGAAATTGTCCAATTTGGTGGGGCTGAACTTGCAGCAAAGGTGGGAGCTGTTTCAGCAGATCACTTATTACAAGCTTCTACTGAAGGAATTAAGCAAATGGCTGAAAGTGGAGTGATTGCTGTCTTATTACCAGGAACTGCTTTCTTTCTTATGGAAAAGCCTGCAGATGCAAGAAAAATGATCGAATCCGGTGTACCTGTTGCTCTTTCGACAGATCGCAATCCAGGATCATCTCCTACTGAGTCATTACCATTTGTCATGAACTTAGCATGTTTGACGATGAAAATGACACCAGCAGAAGTTTTAACGGCTTGTACGATTAATGCAGCTCATGCAATTGGAAGAGCTGATCAAATCGGAAGTATCGAAGTAGGAAAAAAGGCAGATCTTGTTTTATTTGATGCACCAAATTACCAAACGTTACAGTATAACTATGCAGTAAATCTAGTTGATACTGTTCTTAAAAGTGGAAAAGTGATCGTAGAAGGTGGAATTCTGCAAAACGTGCCCGTATCCACAACATAATTGCCCTTCTTTTCATTGACTGCGCTTGCCATTAGTTAGAACCGTATCATATTGAATAGGATACGGTTTTAACTTATTTATCTGTTTTAGCTTTAGGGTTTTATTCGTTTAAATAACTTATTGTACTAGGCGGATCACAAGGGCGTGAAACAGCTACCGCTAAAGGAGTCACTATTTGTATTGAAGAAGCAGCCAAGAGAAAAGGGATTGAGTTAAAAGGTGCACGTGTTACAAATGTATTCAATGCTATTAATATAGAAGTATCTGTTTCTTCATAAAAAGTAAAAACGAACTTCTAAAAGTGTAAGTTCGTTTTTTTTGCCTGAGCGCTCTTTAGCTTCAAAACTCTTGCTTCATCTTCCATATTACACGCACAGAAATAACTACTTCACTTCATTGTTATTGATTCGTTTTTTATTTTCGGCCTTGAGTCTAACTTAGCCGACTCTTCTTTATGACTAGACGAAGGAGTGTAGGCAAGTAGTTGTTCTGGAGACACATAGGCGGATGAGGTCCATTGTGCACCCCTAAAGACCCTCTCAATACCCACTAGATTTATTTAACAGTGACCGCAAAGCGTCCCCATCGCTTGTGGGACAATTTCATTTTTTTAAAAAAGTTTGCAGGAAATTACTTTTGACGTTTCGGTAACGGCTTGAACCGTTGATAGATAAGGGTTTACAGAGGGTAGGTGGCCCTTTTATATGGGGCACCATTCTAACATGCATACGCTAGTTTTCCGCCCCACGTCATTTGAATTTCTATTCATTCTTTGTTAAGGTAATTAAGTACTTCAGGGGTTATATGTTTAGTCAAGTGCAAAGACTAAAGAAAACTCTAAGTGAAAAACCATTTATATTTCAGTTGGTATATGCTGTGTCTGCTAGTTTCCTCAGTTATAATTGTACCTCTTTTCCCTACTTGAAATGCTCAATTTATTAGACACATATTGAATTACTTATGGGAATATAAATTTTTTTCCTATGCGCTTTATGTTAAGTGAAAGCGTCACTTCCTCCTTTGTTTAGGTTATGAAGTACTTCAGGGGTTAGATGTTTAGTCCATTGATTGGATCAAAGAAAACTCTAAGTGAAAATCATTTATATTTCAGTTGGTATATGCTGTGCCTGCTAGTTTCCCCAGATGTGATTACACCTCTTTTCCCTACTTAAAATGCTCAATTAATCACACATATATGTTTCAAGCAATATACTTATGGGAATTATAAATTTTTTTTTCGCACTTTGTGTCTAGTGCAAGCTGGCGATCATTAAACTGAGTCAAGTCCGCTTTTTTTTAAGAAAACTGATCCGGGACAGAGAAAAATATAGGACGTATCGTTTATAGCCATTTTCATTTATTTCAAGGTACTTATGTTTTTATATTGATTACTCGCATAAAACGGGGGAATTCAGCAAAACTGAATATCATATGGGCAAATATTAGAATGAGGTGACTCGATGAAGCCGTATGTAGAAGTCAGAAATGTCTCGAAAATATTTGGCAAATCTCCAAAAGCAGCGACAGATTTATTGATGCAGGGTAAAACAAAGAAAGAAATATTGAAAGAAACAGGACAAACAGTCGGTGTTAATAATGTCAATTTTGAAATTTACCCTGGTGAAATTTTTGTCATTATGGGGCTGTCCGGAAGTGGGAAGTCAACTTTAATCCGCATGTTTAATCGTTTGATTGATCCAACAATTGGAGAAATCTTAATTGGGAATGAAGATATCGTGAAGATGAACGCTGCCCGATTAAGAGAAGTCAGGCAAAAGAAAATAAGCATGGTCTTCCAGAACTTTGCTTTATTTCCGCATAAAACGATATTGGAAAACGCTGAGTTTGGGCTCGAAATTCAAAAAGTAGATCCAACAAAACGTCAAGAAAAAGCGATGAAGGCTCTTGAAGCCGTTGGATTAAAAGGCTACGAAAATCAGCTTCCATCACAGCTTAGTGGCGGAATGCAACAAAGGGTTGGGTTAGCTCGGGCACTCGCAAGCGATACTGATATTCTATTGATGGATGAAGCCTTCAGTGCTCTTGATCCATTAATACGTAAAGATATGCAGGATGAATTGCTGGAAATCCAAGATCAGTACAAAAAAACGATCATTTTCATTACCCATGATCTTGATGAAGCATTAAGAATTGGAGATAGAATTGCTCTAATGAAAGATGGAAGTGTGATTCAATTGGGAACACCTGAACAAATCATGATGAATCCAGCCAATGAATTTGTCGAGAAGTTCGTTGAAGATGTTGATCTATCTAAGGTACTTACAGCCTCTCATGTGATGATACGGCCGGAGAAGATCGCAGTAGACAGAGGTCCGAGGGTTGCGCTGGAAATTATGCGTAAACAAGGGTATTCCAGCATTTTTGTTGTGGATAGAAAGAAGAAGTTATTGGGGGCCGTGACTGCTGAACAGGCTCGTCAGGCAATGAGCAATAACCAATCGATTTCTGAAGTAATGACAACTGATATCCCAACTGTTAAAGAGGATGAATTGCTTGGAAACCTTATGGATGTGATGGCAACTTCAAGTCTGCCAATATCAGTCATTGATGATGAGAATAGAATTAAAGGAATTCTTCTTCGTGGGGCCGTAATTGGCGCTTTAGCAGGTAATAAAGATTCCTTGAATGAAATGGAGAGTGAATAATTCAATGAATATTCCGAAAATCCCACTGGGAGCTTGGGTCGATTCTTTAGTGGATTGGATAACTATTGTATTTGCTGGATTATTTACACTTATTACGAATGGGATTGAGGGTCTATTGGATATCCTGGTCGATGTAATGAGTGCGGGACCATCCATCGTGTTAATCATCGTCCTAACCCTTCTGGTTACCTATACAAGCAGATGGCCATTAGGGATATTTACTTTTATTAGCTTACTATTGATCGATAATCTTGGTTATTGGGAATCGAGCATTCAAACACTGGCTATCGTTATATTGTCAGGATTCCTAACCATCCTTATAGGGATACCGATCGGAATATGGTGTGCCCAAAATAAAACGGTGCGCAAGATCGTTACCCCAATCTTGGATTTCATGCAAACGATGCCTGCATTCGTTTATTTGATTCCTTCGATATTATTCTTTGGAATAGGGGTAGTGCCGGGGATCATTGCGTCATTCATTTTCGCAATCGCACCGACGATCCGTATGACCAATCTTGGGATTCAGGAAGTGCCCAATGATTTGATCGAGGCATCGGATGCTTTTGGTTCGACCAGCAGCCAAAAGTTATTCAAGGTACAAATACCATTGGCTACTCCAACAATCATGGCAGGCGTTAACCAAAGCATCATGCTGGCACTATCCATGGTAGTTACAGCTTCATTGGTTGGAGCACCCGGACTTGGGGCGGATGTCTACCGGGCTGTTAGCCAAATAAATGTTGGGCAAGGATTTGAAGCAGGTTTATCCATCGTAATCATTGCAATCATACTCGATCGTATCACGCAAAACCTTCGTAAACCAGCTTACGAACATATCGTTAGCCGGAAAATCATTTTTACAATACTGGCCCTACTAGTTGTGGGTACTGCACTATTCAGTACTTTTACAAAAGATACGGCTGTAAAAGGGGATAAAAATAGTTTTGCTGCCAAAGCCAATTATGAAATCATCGGAATTGAACCTGGAGCAGGATTGATGAAGTTGACTAAAACGGCTATAGATGATTATAAGCTGGATGATTGGAAGTTGGTTGAAGGGTCTTCAGCGGCAATGGTTGCTGAATTGAAAAAAGCGATTGATAAAAAAGAACCAATCGTGGTTACAGGATGGTCACCGCATTGGATGTTCTCGAAATATGACTTGAAATATCTCGAAGATCCGAATGAATCCTTTGGCGGGGCTGAAAATATTAATTCGATTGCCAGAAAAGGCCTTGAGCAAGATGCCCCAGGCGCTTATAAAATTCTTGATCAATTCTTCTGGGATACTAAAGATATGGAAGATGTAATGGTCAAAGTTACTGAAGGTATGTCTCCTTCAGAAGCAGCAGAAAAATGGATAAAAGAAAATCAGGACAAAGTATCCGAATGGACCAAAGGTGCTGAATCAGGAAATGGTGAAAAAATCAAACTGGTTTATGTTGCATGGGACACTGAAATTGCCAGCACAAATGTGATTGGCAAGGTTCTGGAACAGAATGGTTATGACGTAACATTAAGTCAAGTTGAAGTCGGACCAATGTTTGCCGGCGTTGCAAACGGAAGTGCGGACGCAATGGTGGCTGCATGGCTCCCGGGTACACATCTTGAATACTATAATAAGTATAAAGATGACATGGTTGACCTTGGACCAAATCTAAAAGGAACAAAAAATGGTCTGGTCGTACCAGATTATGTCGATATTGATTCAATTGAAGATTTGAAATAAGAAAAAACGAGGGATTTTCGGACATGAAAATTCCTCGTTTTTTTTGTGATGAAAATGTTTTAGGGAGGAAGTGAGCCTAAAATGTTGAATTAAAAGAGTTTAAACTTTAATAATTACATGCACTAATTAATGATTGCTGGCTAAAGGGAAGTGTATAAAGAGAAAAAGAATAAACGAATCCTAATTAATAGAAACAAATTTATTTTTCAATTCCTCTTCAGATACCACGATTTTACCTCGCAAATCTTCGGAAAGTAATACATAGCTTTTCACTCCTATGAACTCTGAATCTGAAATAATAAAGAACTTTGTTCCCTTTTTGTACGTAGAAGGATAATCTTCAATTAACTTTAACATCTTCATCTTTTTTCCACCTTGAATATCCATTAACTAATTAGAATGTAACAACTTTCTTTATACTGGTAACCTCATATTATCTATCTATTTATAGCCTTCAACTATTTGGCCTATTTTAAAAATGAAATCACGGATATTGAATTTAAATAAATATCTTTGAATTAATAATCCAATATAAGTATTTACTAGTCAAGAATACATTTAAGTAAATATCTTTAAATATTTTAAGAAATCAGATGAAAACCGGAAAGGTGAGGTTCACCAACTGGATCACCCAACAAGGTTGTACCATTTTGGATCATTTCTTTCATGTATTTACTGCTAAATTGTGGGGATTATCTGTTTTTCTTTTTAATTGTCTATTATAAATATTCTTAAACTTTCCGTGGAATAACCTTTAATTGAATGCTAAAATTTAGTTGGAAAACCGGTTTCTCTAATACATAAGAAAAGAAAAAATGGGATGTAACGGATGTAGATGTATCCAATCACTAGGGTGCTTCCAAAGTAACTGTATTGTAAGATCCAGTGTTTGTATAAGAAATTTTGTCAACGGTACTATCATCGTAATCCGTTTAAAAAGAAAGTGGGAAAATATATGAAACCAATAATATTTGATGTTGATACTGGGGTTGATGATGCCTTAGCGATGGCATACGCATTAAACTCTCCTGAATTGGACGTGCTAGGCTTTACAACTTGCTTTGGTAACGTGTCCGTAGCTGAATCGACTCGTAATACGCTGGCAGTTTTGGAAAAGGTAGAAAAGAATATTCCTGTTTATAAAGGAGCCAATCAAACATTGGTGCGTGGAATGAAGAAAAAGTATCCAAAGCATGTTCATGGAGAAGACGGTTTAGGAAATACACTTAAGAATGAACCAACTATTTCAGCATCACCGGGAAATGCAACCGATTTTATAATCAATCAGGTGAAAAGTCGCCCTCATGAAATAACGATTATTGCAGTTGGACCATTAACTAACATCGCTTTGGCCATTAAAAAAGCACCAGAAATTATTTCACTTGTTAAAGAGGTAGTGATAATGGGTGGTGCAGTAAAAGTACCAGGCAACGTAACGCCGTACGCTGAAGCCAATATCGTATCTGATCCTGAATCAGCTGATTATTTGTTTTCCTCAGGGATACCAGTCACCGTTGTGGGACTTGATGTAACACATCAAACGTTTTTACTAAGATCAAAGCTTGATGAATGGCGTTCGACTGGAAAAGGGACTGCCCAATTCTTTGCAGAAATGACCGAATTTTATATGAAGTCTTATGAAACTTTCAATCCGGGTATTGGAGGTTGTGCTCTTCATGATCCACTCGCAGTTGGAGTTGTGATTGATCCAAGTTTTGTGACTACAGAATGGATGAACGTTAAGGTTGTGACTGAAGGAGAAGAGACAGGTAGAACAATCGGTCAACATGAAGGTGTGGCAAGGATTCGCGTCTGTACAAAAGTAGATGCAGATCGATTTGTGGAACATTTCTTGGAACGAGTTATATAAGGACATGGACTCATGATGTGAGGCTCTAGCTTTGAACTTTAAAGAATATCGATTACTCTGCATGGGGATTACTAGTTAAGAGATATGCTCCGTTTGATACTTTTCAAAGTTAGCGGTTTTAACGTTTCATATTCACCTAAGGATCGTTTTAATCAACGGCTATAGGTAATAAATCAGCATTATATTTGCTGGAAAAAGGACATCCTTTCATTTGGATGTCCTTTTTCGATTTTCTTTCTGAAATGTTTTCATGAGCAGTTTCAAAATAAACATTTTTATGATCTAGAATTGATTACAGGTAACGCACAGTATTTTTAAGAGTGCGGGTGGAGTCCAACTTAATACTACAATCTCTTTAGGGAAAACACTTAAACGATATTGGCTTTTTTGTTTTTTTAAAATTTAATCAATCGTTTGATTAATAAAATAATTGGAAGGATTAGTGAAAGTCTAAGGTTACTATTTTATGGGGAAAAGAAATGTATTTTCCATAATAGTCACGTATTCATGGGCATAAAGTTTTTATACTTATAAAACATGTAAAATAGTTGGCACTCGGGTGGTCTTCTTTTTTTGGAAAAAACAACAATGTAGTATAACGGAGCCTAAATAAAAAGGAAACCATTTAACTAAAGTTAAATGGTCCTTCGAAATAAATTTCAAAACTAATGTTTTTATAAGCTGTGTTTTTACTTTCAATGAAGTTCTCACATTGCTTTAAAAGGTATGTGAATACCTGTGTTCTTAAAACAGCCATACGGCTGTTTTTTTGCTACATACCTAGAAAGGTTTTAAGAATTCCTAAAAGAAGGGCGACTGCTAAGACCCATATAAAGAATTTTTTATACATGATCATTACCTCGAATTTTTTATGATTAGATTGCATTCATCTTAGCATAAAGATGAAAGAAGAGCAGGTGGTTCGTTATTTGCAAAGGGAGACCTTAAAAGAGAAATATAAGGGATTAGCGATGGAGGGCAGCTGCTCCAGGAGAGTGTGTGGTTGTAGTGATGGACTTAGGGAAGCAGAGGTAAAAAAGGAAAGGATGATCCAAGAACTTTGGAACATCCTTCTTTCGCATTATTTAAATAAGTCTGGATAAATGGTCTTTGCTGCGAGTTCTACAGCTTCACCAATCCTTGGCCCAGGACGTGACATAATATTTTCATCAAGTAGATAGACTTGATCATTTTTCACGGCGTTGATATCTTCCCAGCCTTTACGGGATTTAATTTCATCAACAGCATCATCTGCAAAGGTAGCAGTTGTAATGATAGCATTAGGGTTTCGTTTGACAATTTCTTCATCTGAAACCTTAACCCAGCCTTTTTGGTCGGCAAAGATGTTTTCAATGCCTGCAGTTTTTAGAATTTCTTGTTGGAAGGTTTCCGCTCCTGTTGTATAGATTTCTGGAGCTGGACTAATTTCAAAATAGGTTTGTTCCTTTTCATCTAATGTTTCAATTTTTTCCTCAACACTTGTAATTTGGGTTTGGATATCTTTCACCAATTCTTCGCCTTTTTCAGCTACGCCCATGACTTCAGCAATTTGCCCAATATCCCCATATACATCATCAAAATTTGTCGCGGATTTAATAATGAATACTGGGATTCCAGCATCTTCAAGTGGTTTCATCGTCGTTTCATCACCAATGGTATAAGCAATAATGGCATCTGGTTTTAAGGAAATAATTTTCTCTGCATTGATATTCACCGAATCGGAAACATGTTCAATATCCTTTGCTTCTTCTGGATAATTATCGAAGTCGGTCACGCCAACGACCTTATCTCCCAGCCCTAGTTCAAATAAAATTTCTGTATTACTTGGTTGAAGTGAAACTACTGTTTCCGGAACTTTATCAAATTTTATTTTCTTTCCAGTATCATCGGTAACGGTATAGGCTTTGACTTCTTCTGTCTTATTAGTGTCTTTCTTTTCCTTTGCCGTCTGGTCATCCGTTACTCCACATCCGGTAAGGAAAAGGGCAAGTATCAAGGTGGAAATCCAACTAAATCGTATGCTTCTCTTCATTATTTATTCCTCCGTTTTCTTCTTCATGGGTTTGGTTGGGTATGATTTACTGATAAAAGGAATCTCCTCAATACCATGTTGCTTATTGACGTAGACAGCCATCACGAATAGAACATTTGCAAGCAAATGGGCGTAATCAAAGAGAATTTCAGGGATTTCTATTTCTAAACTAACCTTGTGTAAAGCACGGACCGACTTTTTGGCTTCACTACGGCAAGTATGCAGAACACAGGCGGCGGTTGAACCTTGCGGAAGCACGAATGTCTCAATATGCTCTTTAACTTCTGCGACATAATGGTCGTAGATGGCACTTAGACGTTTCAGATCATTGTCGGTAATGGCCAATTTCCCACGGACTGAACCATTTAAATGATAAGCCATCGGCAACAATTCCATTAAATCTCGGTATACATCCGGAACATCCTTTGTAAGCGAGGCGGCCAAGCCAATTTGTGTCGTCAAAGAGTCGGTACGTATTTCATAATCGACGGTAGACTCGGATTCGCGCATGTATGGATAGCATAAAAAACGAAAATCCTTTTTTGCCATAACTCTTCCTCCTCTTCATAGTTAGATGAATCACCTCAGTATCGCTTTTCTCAGCAAAAGAAAAAGCCGACCAAGGGCATTGGTCGGCATCAATCACCTATGTATCTGTAACAGAAAAAGATGGAAGATTGCCGTACAATCCTCCTATCTTCCGAAGAGCATAATACGATAAAAAAGGCAGGTCTCCTGGCCCGTGCGTCATTTTACTCTAAGAACCTTCCCATTTGAACAGGATGAATGGTTATCGATGTGAATCTTTATCCTCAAACAGTGGTATTTATCTTATTTCATTAGCACTTACAGTTGCGGAAACAGCTTCGGTTTTACACCAAATTCCCTATTAAGCTGACAAGTCAGCACCTTTTTCTGCAAGGTTTATATTCACTTAGCAACAGTTTACCATACCTTTTTCCTAAAGCAGTATGAATATTTTTAGAGAAATTCGTTTATGGTTTGCGAATTATCTAGTAAACTTACAATGTAAGGTTTAATTGGATGTTAATGTAAAACGCATATCGAGTATAAAGAATATATAATAGGTGTTATATAAGAGTAATAGGGTAATCTCAGGAGGTAGAGTATGATGTATAAGCAGGTAAATCAAAAACTGGAAAAGATTTTAGGGAATATTGAAAAAGTGATTATTGGAAAACGAGATATAGCAGAACTGAGCATCGTAGCACTTCTTTCTGGGGGGCATGTTTTATTGGAGGATGTTCCTGGTGTAGGTAAGACTGTCATGGTCAGAGCACTGGCAAGATCGATAGGCGCAAACTTTAAGCGTATACAATTCACACCTGATTTACTACCTTCAGATGTAACGGGTGTTTCAATTTTCAATCCAAAGGAACAAGAATTTATTTTTAGACCAGGACCAATCATGGGCCATATTATTTTAGCCGATGAGATAAACCGGACCTCGCCGAAAACACAATCTGCCTTGCTTGAAGCAATGGAAGAGGCAAGTGTGACGGTTGATGGGGTTACAAGGGGATTGGAGAAACCCTTTTTCGTTATGGCAACACAAAATCCCATTGAGTACGAAGGAACATACCCACTTCCAGAGGCGCAATTGGATCGTTTTCTATTAAAAATGAAAATGGGCTATCCGGGTGTTGACGAAGAAATTGAGGTTTTGCATCGAGCTCAATATGCCGCACCACTTGAAGAGTTAGAATCTGTTATTACTTTAGAGGAATTAATAGCTTTACAGGAAGAGGCTAAAGCAGTGATAGTGGATGACACGATAAAGCGGTATATTGTTAATTTGGCTAATCGATCTCGTACGCATGAGAGAGTATATTTAGGGGTGAGTCCACGTGGATCGATTGCATTGATGAAGGCGGCCCAAGCTTATGCACTTTTGCAGGGCAGAGATTATGTTCTACCGGATGATGTGCAATATTTAGTACCGTTCGTGTTTGCCCACAGACTTATCCTGAAGCCAGAAGCGAATTATGAGGGAGTGGATGCTGGCATGGTGATTCACGAGATTGTCGCGACGATTCAAGTGCCTGTGAAGAGAGCTGTGACCTAATGCGGAACTTGATCAGCATCTTAAAGGAAAACATGAGTGTGATTGGCTTGTTATTACTTATAGCGATTTCCTTTTCTTTTGCGATGTTTCAAGGCGGTTTTGTCAGTTGGTTTATTTTTTATACATTTTTGCCGTTCGCTGTGTACTCTACGATTCTACTTTTTTATCCGATTAATAACATTATCGTTGAGAGAAAGGTCAGTAAAAGAGAATGCCGAGCAGGCGATTCTGTAGAAATAGCTTTAACTGTTACCCGTAAAAACAGGCTGCCTCTTTTATATTTGATGGTAGAGGAAGAGTTGCCGAAGGAATTGGAAAATAGGGGGATGCAAAGAAAAACACTTGTCTTTCCTGGTTTCAGGCATACATTCAGTATGACATATACTTTGAACAATTTGCCACGGGGTGAGCATACATTTCAAACAATCCGTTTCAGGACAGGAGACTTTTTTGGCGTCTTTGAAAAGGAAGCGACATATAGTTCACCTTTAAAAATCACTGTTTTCCCTTCATATCATGAGCTTACCTACAGAGATCTTGAGCGTGTATTCAATCAGGGACAAGTGGGATCAACAAAAAAAACACAGCGAGAACAATCAGTAGTATCTGGAGTTAGAGAGTATCAGCCAGGTGATCAGTTATCCTGGATTAACTGGAAGGCAACGGCTAGAACAAGTGAAATCATGACAAAGGAATTTGAAGTTCAGAAAAACCGTGATGTGTTTATCATACTTGATAATCAGGAATCGCTTTTCTTCGAAGAAGCAATTGTAATGACGGCTTCCTTTGTACATGCCATGTTAAAAAAAGGCATAGAGATTGGTTTCGCTAGTACGGGATCGAGGCAAATCTTACCGACTGGAGGAGGCAATAACCAGAAACGAAAGATTTTTAACCGCCTTGCTAAAGAAAAACCGAGTAGGATAACCACTTGGAACGGGATCATAAGGAAGGAAATTCTGCCGGCCAACGCAGCTGTGATTTTCATTGTCTCGGAATTAACATTAGAAAAGGTAGAAGTATTGAGTGCATTCCGCGCTAATCAAGGATTAACGTTGTTTTGTGTGAAAAACCCAGCAGACTTTACAGATGAGGAAAAAAAATCAAGAGCAGCAGCAGTATCACGGGGAATAAAGGTTTGCTTTCTTGAACAGGGGTATCTGCAACACGACAGACGAGAGGTGATGATGAAATGAATGTTTCAACCCCCTTGTTGGAAAAGTGGATGCATGTTCTTCTGTATACCTTTGGTCTGTTGTTGATCACAGAATGGTTAAGGCCTGTTGAGAAACTCACGGATACAGGGAATATTGTTGTTTTTGTTCTGTTTGTGATTTTTTCCCTACTACTGCATTATTTCCACTTCCATTGGCTAATCCGCTGTACCCTCTTAAGTGTTTATATAATGATTTCAGTACAGTTTCTTCATTCGAAAACCGCTTTATTTGAATTTTCATGGTTTAAAGGCAATCTGCTTGATTTTACAGCCAATCTATCAAATATATACGATGGCAAATGGGAGTTACTTTCAAATCCATTTCGAACTTTTCTATTTTTCTTGCTTCTTTGGCTTGTGACATATTTGATTCATTACTGGGTGATGGTGAAGCAAAGTATCTTTTTCTTTTTTATGTTAACGGTGATTTTTATATCGATACTTGATACATTTACTCCCTATGATGGTGATAAGGCAATGATAAGAATCATCATAATTGGTTTTGCAATGCTCGGTCTGCTGGCCTTGATGCGTCTGTCCATTCAGGAGCAGCTTAGGTTTTCAAGGGCTCCTATCAAGAAATGGATCTTGATCCTAACGGGGATGATTTTGATAAGTGTCCTTTTCGGTTTTGGTGCCCCTAAGTTCTCTCCACAATGGCGGGATCCAGTTCCGTATATTACTTCTTATTCAGATAAAGTGATGAAAGAAGATAGTAGTTCCACAGACAAAAGGGTGGGGTATGATGAAGATGATTCGGAACTTGGCGGATCGATAGAGCCAGATAGTTCTATTGTCTTTTATAACAATGCTCCTGCAGGTCATTACTGGAAAGTGGAGAACAAAGATGTCTATACTGGAAAAGGATGGGTTTCCTTAGAGGGAATAGACTTTTTTACTTTTTCTAACGGCCAGGAAATGACTTCGTTAAATACTTACGATATTCCGGAGGTAGTAAAAGCAGATGAAATGTCAGCGAGAGTATCCATGATGGAATTGTATTCTCATATTCTTCATCCGCAGTCAGGTTATTTAAAAAAGGTCAAGGGTAAAAAAGGAAAAGAGTTCAAGTTTTATAAGGATATGGACAAAATCATATCCGAAAAGGAAGACGGCGAAAGCCTTCTATTGAAAGAATATGAAATGACCTATGATATGCCGAGGTTTGATATGGCTGAGCTAAGGAAGGTCACAGAGCCGGATGAAACGATGGGTGTCTTAATGGATAAAAATACTCAGCTTCCAGAGGGCTTACCTAATCGAATATATGAATTGGCATCGCAGCTTACAATTAATGAAACAAATTGGTACGATAAAGCGAAAGCCATTGAAAATTATTTTGATGGTCCTGATTTTGTTTATTCAAAGGATGATGTTGCGTATCCGGAGGCAAATCAAGATTATGTCGATCAATTTTTATTCGAGACCCAGATTGGATATTGCGACAACTATTCAACTGCAATGGTCGTCTTACTACGTGCCGCCAATATACCGGCTAGGTGGGTAAAGGGTTATACTGAAGGAGAAAAATCAATTTATAAGGGTGAATCCGTTTATAAGGTAACGAATAATAATGCTCATTCCTGGGTAGAAGTTTATTTTTCTGGAATTGGCTGGGTTCCCTTTGAACCAACAAAGGGATTCACTGGAGAAGTTGAATTTTACAATTCGGACTTGAAACAGGATGATATAAAGAATTCGGAGACGGACACTCCAGCTAATGCAGAGCAGAAAAAGATGGAGACTAGTGAACGTCATGATACCCCTGATAAGGATACTCAATCATCTAGAGACAGGTTTGTGGGAAGCCAGGAAGGAATCTTGAAATGGACTTCTATCACTCTCATAAGTTTGCTGATGCTTGTGACAATTGGTTATTTCTCTAGAAGGAAGTGGATTCCGCACCTGCAGATTCTCCGCTATAAAAAGAAATCTGGCTCTCATTTTACGACGGCCTATGTATTATTATTGAAACAATTAAAACGTGCTGGTTTAGCACGTCCGGAAGGGCAAACATTAAGGGAGTACGCCGCATATGTGGATGCAGTGTACGGTACAGATGAGATGCAGAAGTTGACAGCTCGTTACGAATTAATAATTTACCGTGGAGACGTTGAAAATGGCGAATGGGAGCACTTACAAATCAGTTGGGAAAGCTTAATGAAAAAAACTAGCTCTTGACCAGCTTTTTATTATATTGATACAATAACTTAAACTAATATATCCTTCATATATCCTCGATAATATGGATCGAAAGTTTCTACCGAATCACCGTAAATGATTTGACTATGAAGGCGGATTTTAACTGGAAAGCTGAAAATCTGCCTTCGTCTGTACTTTTTGTGTATTTTTGAGGGTGGATTTTTAGTTTTTCTTTTTTTATGATAATATTTTTTATAAGAAACTATCACTCGATTTTTTGGGTGAATTACATTGATAGAGGTGACGTTTGTGCCGGGGAAAACAGAATTGCAAAAAAACCAGGAAATGATCGTAGTACTTGATTTCGGAAGCCAATATAATCAATTGATTACTCGTCGTATTCGTGAATTTGGTGTGTACAGTGAGCTTCATCCTCATACAATTACAGCAGAAGAAATTCTAAAAATGAATCCAACTGGGATTATTTTTTCAGGCGGTCCGAACAGTGTGTATGATGCATCTGCATTTGGGTGCGATGAGCGCATTTTCGAATTAGGTCTGCCGATTTTCGGTATTTGTTATGGTATGCAGCTAATGACGAAACATTTTGGCGGAAAAGTGGAGCCAGCTAAAAACCGTGAATACGGAAAAGCAACACTTGCCATTCAAAATGATTCTAAGTTATTCGGCGATCTGCCAAAAGAACAAATTGTCTGGATGAGCCATGGTGATTTAGTTGTCGAAACGCCTGAAGGTTTCACCATCGATGGAACGAACCCATCTTGCCCGATCTCAGCTATGAGTGATGAGTCACGTAAATTGTATGCAGTACAATTCCATCCAGAAGTACGTCATTCTGTATACGGAAATGATATTTTGAAAAATTTCGTATTTGGCGTTTGTGGCTGCAAAGGCGACTGGTCCATGGAAAACTTCATTGAAGTCGAAATGGAAAAAATCCGTCAAACGGTCGGAGATAAAAAAGTACTATGCGCTTTGAGCGGCGGAGTGGATTCATCCGTTGTTGCTGTATTGATCCATAAGGCAATTGGCGATCAGTTAACATGTATTTTCGTTGATCATGGATTGCTGCGTAAAGGGGAAGCCGAAGGTGTAATGAAAACATTCAGTGAAGGCTTTAATATGAACGTAATTAAAGTCGATGCAGCTGAGCGTTTCCTTTCGAAACTTGCTGGCGTTTCCGATCCGGAACAAAAACGGAAAATTATCGGTAATGAGTTCATCTACGTATTCGATGATGAAGCAACGAAGCTTGAAGGTATTGATTTCCTTGCACAAGGAACACTTTACACAGACATTATTGAAAGTGGTACGGCTACTGCACAAACAATTAAATCGCATCATAATGTTGGCGGTCTGCCGGAAGATATGCAATTTAAACTGATTGAGCCATTGAATACTCTATTCAAGGATGAAGTGCGTGCACTTGGAAGTGAAATGGGGATTCCAGATGAAATCGTTTGGCGTCAGCCGTTCCCTGGACCAGGTTTAGGTATTCGTGTATTAGGGGAAATATCGGATGAAAAACTTGAAATCGTTCGTGAATCTGATCATATCTTACGTGAAGAAATTAAAAATAATGGTTTGGAACGTGAAATCTGGCAGTACTTCACGGTGCTTCCTAATATCCGTAGTGTAGGGGTAATGGGCGATGCTCGTACGTATGATTACACAATTGGTATTCGTGCGGTTACATCCATTGACGGAATGACTTCAGATTGGGCTAGAATTCCATGGGATGTACTTGAAATCATCTCAACAAGAATCGTTAATGAAGTAAACCACGTAAACCGCGTCGTGTATGACATTACGTCTAAGCCACCTGCAACAATTGAGTGGGAATAGATATTAGATAGCAATTAAAAAGCTTGGAAAGCCTATGTAGATAGGTTTTTCCAAGCTTTTTTGTTTGAGTGATACCAGAGTTTTATTTTTATGGGAAATTTATATTGTATAGTGATTTCTATTCAGAAGTTTTAAACTTAATTTCCCTATTGATAAAATATATGAAATTTTAATTATAAAATTATATGTAGTAATGTACAATTAATTCAAAAGTCATTTTGAATATTATTTAGAAAATGTTTAGAGATTTAGTTAAGGAGGAGTTGTATGTCGAGTGAAAAAAATGATACAAGTATCCCCGATACAATTTTTATTAGCCATGCTAGTAGTGATGAAAAATATGTAAAAGAGTTAGTTAATTTATTAGTTCCTTTACATATTCCAAATATAGTTTGCAGTTCGCTAAATCGTTATCATATTCCGAATGATGTTGATATATATGATTATTTAGCTGATAAACTTAATGGAACTGGTCGAGTTATATTTGTTTTATCAAAAAATTATTATGATAGTGCAGCATGTTTAAATGAAATGGGTGCTTGTTGGATATTGAATAAAAATTATACAACTATTTTGACTCCTAATTTTGATTATGAAAATATTGCTGGGGCGGTTAATCCCAACCAAATGGCCTTTAAATTAAATAATGAAGACAGATTATGTGAATTTGTTGAAGGGATAAAACAGGAATTTTCCGTAAAAGGTTTGCCGACAATGGAGTTTGTTGAATTAGTTAGTCAGACTGCTAAAAATGTAAGCGATTTTGCATACGATGAAAAAATTCAGACTGAAAAGCTTAATTGGAAAATTGAAAGTTGTAGAAACCGAGAAGGAAAATTAGCTGTTGCTTTGAGAATTATTAATCCAACAAATGATAAAATTAACGTAGACTCCGTTGTTTTTAATTTCAAAGATGCAGATCAAAATGTTTTAAGAGTTGAAGAACCTGTAGATTTATCACTCCGTAAAAATGAAAATATAATTTTTTCTTTTGACTTAGATTACGGCGATAGTAATTATAATATTTATAATCATCCTGTAAATCAAAATGTACAGTTGCGTACATATATTGATGCATGGTAGGAGGTAGATAAAATGAGGGTCTATTTGAATTCAGAACAAGAAAAAGTGAAAGAAAAAATACAAAATTTATATAATGAGGCTATGGGATATTTTGCTGGAAAAACATCAGAAATACCATCAGACCGTATGGAGAAACTTATTAGTGAAATGGGAGACTTATCTCATGAACTACATATGCAATTAGAGCCTAGACCTAAACATCACAAAAATATGATTGAAAATAGTGGGATGGAACCAGAAAATCCAGAGTTTTATTATCATATTCATCCTGTGGAAGATTTACTGAAATATCTAGAGGATTCTAATGCTAATAATGACCCAGAGGATATTACTTTAGATGAAGAGTTTACTTTGAAAATCTATACAAGAAGATGGGGACATTATGACCGATATAAGGTTATTCGTAATAAAGATGGATGGAAAATTTCTCATTTAGCTCATAATGGGCAAGGGGGAAAAAATGGAGAACCGATTTTAAGTTACATTTTGAGAAATGATAGTGTTTCATATCCACAAAACCTTCCGTATATTATAGAGGATATTTGGATTAGAGCTGAAGAAGAAGGATTAACAAAAACACAAGTTCAGGATATGTTAAATAGAGTAGCGGAGTGGATAAGTATCGTAGAGGAAAATTATCCTAATGATATTGCAAGGTAATAAAACCTGGAAAGAGTGTATCGAATTTAAAAGCATTATTAATGCAAGAAAAACTGAACTTATATAGGGGATGTTATTTTGGGTGCCTATATCTTATTAAATAATCTTTTCGCACTATCTAAATCTATGAAAAGAGAAAGCCTTGATTATCAAGTGATAAATGATATTAAGTACAATAAAGACTTGATGATATGTGCACTTTTTAAATTTGACTATGTGAATTTGAAAAATAAGGCGTATGATGACCAAACATCCCAGAAAGAATATTTGTTGGGGTTATTTAAAAAAAGGACTAATGAATATTTACATTTACCTTTGATTCATAGGGTAAGTGAAAATTTTGAAGCATTTGAATTACCAAAAAGGCTTGATGAAGATTTGTATAAGCAACTTCGAGATTTTTTAGAAATCAATTATTCAGAAAACGGAGAATTTAGACCTGTTGATTTTTTTAATGCACTAAATAGTGCAATACCAACAAAGGCTAGTGATCGTAATCTAGATAGAAGGGTATGTTCTTATTCATATCCAACTACTTCTGATAATGAGCGTGAAAAAATCTATTTTTATCGTTTTCGTGATAATGATAAAAGAGGCGAAAAGCGTAGCTTAGAAAACTATGAAAAAACACAAAAACTACTTCCGTATGCTAACGAAATCATCAGAGGGAGAAACATCTCTGTATGTTTTACTGATACGCCAAAAGATATTGATAAAGAAAAAGAAGAAATAAAAAGCCCAAAATAAAGTCTATTTAAAGTTTGTGATACCAACATGATACCAATCAGAATTGATTTTATGGGTTAAAAGTTTTCTTAAACTACTGTAAACATTGTTATAATGACATTTCAATATACATCAATTTTTATGTTTTATCGAGTGGGAATAGAATAAAAACATCTGATCAGTGAAGGGTTTAACCTTCACTGATTTTTTTATTTAAGTTAAGTTGCTCTATTTATCCAGTTTTAGCATGATTCGTTTATTAAAATAGGTTTCCTAGACTAGTGAAAAAGGGGAAGGATAGGTTGAATGCTTACATTTTACGTATGTTTATGGGTGTATAATCATTATAATTAGGACCAAAAGCGAACATTGTCTAAAATTACATATAAAATATTCGTTTAAGATATTGACGATTATTTTTGTGACTGGTACACTATACCTATAATAATAAAAAAACATAATTGTCGTATAATATTGGGGATATGGCCCAAAAGTTTCTACCAGGCTGCCGTTAACAGCTTGACTACGATGTGAATGAATTGGTGAGTTAGGATAACTGCCACTTCTTTACATATTAGTAGTCAAGCCCGATTCGGAAGCGAATGGGGCATTTTCCTTTTGGCTTACGATTCTATGATAGGGGAGACTCATAATGAAGAATTACTTTCGGTTTAATGAACTGGGAACTAATTATCGTCGGGAAATACTGGGTGGTTTAACAACGTTCCTTTCTATGGCGTATATCCTGGTTGTAAACCCTGTGATGTTAACTTTACAAAGCATCGAGGACTACCCAGATGAATTAAGAATGGATTACGGAGCAGTTTTTGCCGCGACAGCCTTAGCCGCTGCGATAGGTTCAATACTGATGGGGCTCATAGCCAGGTATCCAATATCTCTTGCTCCAGGTATGGGCTTGAATGCATTCTTTGCTTTTACCGTTGTACTTGGTTTTGGAATACCATGGCAGACAGCTCTAACAGGAGTTTTGATCTCAGGGATAATCTTCGTTCTACTGTCTCTATCAGGAATACGAGAGAAAATTATTAATGCAATTCCAGTTGAATTGAAATATGCCGTTGGAGCGGGTATTGGCTTGTTCATTACCTTTGTAGGGTTCCAAAATGCAGGAATTATTACGAATGATGATAGCGTGCTTGTCGGTCTAGGTGACCTAACATCAGGAAATACTTTATTAGCTGTGTTCGGGATTGTCGTAACTGTTATATTAATGACAAAAGGCGTAAAAAGCGGCGTGTTCATAGGGATGGTCATTACGGCTATCGCAGGAATGATATTTGGACAAGTGCCGGTTCCAGATAAAATAATCGGGGCAGTTCCAAGCATTGCACCAACATTTGGAGTTGCATTTGATGCATTCGGAAATCCAGGTGAGCTATTCACTGGTCAAATGTTAATCGTTATTTTAACCTTCTTATTTGTAGCGTTCTTTGATACAGCAGGTACGTTAGTGGCTGTTGCTCAGCAAGCAGGTTTGATGAAGGATAATATTCTTCCGAGAGTAGGTAAAGGGTTGCTTGCTGATTCTCTATCCATCGTTTCAGGTGCAATTCTAGGAACATCAACTACAACATCTTATGTAGAGTCAACATCGGGTGTTGCTGCTGGTGCCCGAAGCGGTTTTGCAGCTGTGGTTACAGGTTTGCTATTTGTCCTATCCCTTTTCTTCTTCCCGCTTCTTTCCGTTGTGACATCAGCGGTAACTGCGCCAGCGTTGGTTATAGTGGGTGTATTAATGGCATCCTCACTTAAAAACATTGACTGGCATAAGTTTGAAGTGGCAGTACCAGCCTTCTTCACAGTTATCATGATGCCGATGACATATTCGATTGCAACAGGGATTGCTTGTGGTTTTATCTTTTATCCCATCACGATGTCAATGAAAGGGAGAGCGAAAGAAGTTCATCCAATTATGTGGGGTCTTGGAGTCGTCTTCCTTCTATACTTTATTTTCTTGAAGTAATAATAAGAGCAAGTGAGAAGGGTCCCGTTTATGGGGCCCTTCTTTCATGTTGTAAGGGAAAGGTCAATTCGTGTATAGTAAAAGTACCAAGTATTTTATCCGGTATAGGACATATGGATGATTTTTCGAAAAAATGAGGGAGAATAATGAATGGTTTTATCGTTGAAAAGGTTTTGAACAATAACGTGGTAATTGCCACTCATTCGTCGTATGGTGAAGTCGTTTCAATTGGAAAGGGCATAGGATTCAACCGAAAGAAAGGCGAAGAATTAAGTCCAGATCTTGCAGAGAAAACGTTTGTTTTAAAAAATGTGAAAGAACAGGAAAGTTACAAAAAGCTTTTGCCAAAGATTGATCAAAATCTGCAAGCAGCAATAATAGAATCCATTCATCTTATTAACAATCGAGTGTCAGGGAAACTTAATGAACATATACATGTCGGATTAACCGATCATTTACTGTTCGCCCTTCAGCGTGTTTCACAAGGAATGACTATTAAAAACCCATTCTTAAAAGAAACGATAACCCTCTATCCTTTTGAACATGATATTGCAGTTGATGTCATTGACCTAATCGAAGATAAGACAGGTATAGGACTGCCACAAGGTGAAATTGGTTTTATTACGCTTCATATTCATAGTGCAATAGCGAATAAAGACCTCTCGGAAGTCAATCAGCACTCGCAACTAATTTATCATCTTATCCAAGTCGTTGAAGAACAGTTGGAAGTACAAATTAATAAGGATAGCGTTGATTATACGCGTCTGGTTCGTCATTTAAGGTTCATGATAGACCGTGTAATGGCAGGGGAAGAGGTAGACGAACCTGAAAAAATCGCATTGCTATTGAAAGAAGAATATCCATTGTGTTACAATATTTCATGGAAGCTAATAAAAATTATGCAACAGAAATTAGGCAAACCGGTTTTTGATGCGGAAGCTGTCTATCTAACGATGCATATTCAACGATTGCAAAAGAAAATTAAATAAAAATACATTAACTTACGTGTTACTGATTCGATCAGGCATAAGTGAGGAGAATGATTGTTCTGAAAGAGGGTATTATATACCTGAATTTTCATTTCAATCCTATCTTTGCTTATGCCTTTTTTGTATTCCAAAATCAGACACATAAGAGGATGAATTCAGTCATTATAATGTAAACGTTTTTATTAGCCTAAAAACAGTATAGAGGAGGAAAACCTATGTTTAAGAAGTTGTTTGGTGTTTTGCAAAAAATCGGAAAAGCTTTGATGCTTCCTGTGGCAATTTTACCAGCGGCCGGAATTTTGCTCGCGTTTGGTAATGCATTGCAAAACGAAACTTTGTTGGATATCGCTCCGTTTCTTGCAAGTGGTGGAGTAGAAATGGTCGCATCGGTTATGGAGAATGCCGGAAATATTATTTTTGGAAATCTTCCGCTATTGTTTGCTGTGGGGGTCGCAATTGGGTTAGCTGGTGGAGATGGTGTTGCCGGGCTGGCAGCGATCATCGGGTTCTTGATTATGAATGTAACAATGGGAACGGTACTTGGAATTGATGCTGCTGACATTGAGAACAATGGTGCTGTGTATAGCAATGTTCTTGGAATTCCAACTTTGGGAACGGGCGTCTTCGGCGGTATTATTGTCGGTGTCATGGCTGCAATAATGTATAATAAATTTTATGAAATTGAACTTCCTTCTTATTTAGGATTCTTTGCCGGTAAACGTTTTGTACCCATTGTAACAGCTGCAAGCGCAGTTGTACTTGGGTTGTTGATGATTTTGGTTTGGCCGACGATACAATCAGGGTTAAATGCATTTTCGGAAAATATGTTGGGTGCTAACCTAACTCTTGGAGCATTCGTGTTCGGAGTGGTAGAACGGGCGTTAATTCCGTTTGGATTGCATCATATTTTCTATTCCCCATTCTGGTTTGAATTTGGCAGCTATATCCCTCAAGCAGGTGGGAATCCAGTCAGAGGGGACCAAGCCATCTTCATGGCTCAAATTAAAGATGGAGTACAGAATTTAACAGCTGGTACCTTCATGACTGGTAAGTATCCATTTATGATGTTCGGGTTGCCAGCAGCTGCTTTAGCTATTTATCATGAAGCTCGACCAGAACGAAGGAAAATAGTCGGTGGCTTGATGGCTTCGGCTGCACTTACATCGTTCTTGACTGGGATTACAGAACCACTTGAATTTGCATTCTTATTTGTAGCACCGATACTTTTCGGTATTCATTGTGTGTTTGCTGGTCTTTCTTTCATGACTATGCATTTACTAGATGTGAAAATCGGGATGACGTTCTCAGGTGGTTTAATCGACTACGTACTGTTCGGTTTGATTAATCCTCAAACGAATGCTTGGATTGTTATTCCGGTTGGATTAGTCTTTGCGCTTATCTATTACTTTGGATTCCGATTTGCGATTCGGAAGTTTAATCTTAAAACTCCTGGTCGTGAAGTGGAAGAAGAGGATGAAGAAGAAGGGTCTACAAGTACAGCTGGAAGTCTTCCTGGAGATATCTTAGATGCAATGGGCGGAAAAGAAAACATCGCTCACTTAGATGCATGTATCACCCGCCTGCGTGTGTCAGTAAATAACATTGATAACGTTGATAAAAATAGATTGAAGAAACTTGGTGCGGCAGGGGTACTAGAAGTAGGGAATAACATCCAGGCCATCTTCGGTCCTCGTTCTGAAACAATTAAAGGACAAATGAAAGATATAATTGATGGAAAAAGACCTCGTAAAGTTGAAGTGTCTCCTGAAAAGGGTGTAGAGGATCAAATTGAGGACATTGTTCCAAAACCATTACGGACAGATACTGGTTCTGAGGGTTTTATTTCACCTATTAAAGGAGAAATCAAACCGATTACCGAGGTGCCTGACGCGGTTTTTGCTGAAAAAATGATGGGTGACGGCTTTGCAATCGTACCGGAGGATGGGTTAGTTGTTTCACCTGTAGATGGAACGATCGTTAATCTGTTCCCGACTAAACATGCAATAGGCATTGTTTCTGATGCGGGACGTGAAATCTTAATACATGTGGGAATAGATACAGTTAAATTAGAAGGTAAAGGCTTCGAAGCACTTGTCGCTCAAGGAGATAAGGTGACAAGCGGACAGCCATTACTTAAAGTGGATATTGAGTATGTCAAAAATAATGCCACTTCTATAATCACGCCAATCGTCTTTACCAACCTTTCTGAAGGAGAAAGCGTGAAGATTGAAAAGAGTGGAAAAGTAGATAAAGAAGAAGCTAACATTATTTCTTTCAATAAATAAGGGTTATGGAACAGGGGGCAACAGTAATAAGTTGCCCCCTGTTTCAATTTATCCAGATTAACAGGATAAGTCTTTAAGGTTAAGATGAAAGATAGGAGATAAAAACCCGATAGTTTAACCTATTTACCTATAAAGAATGATATGGATTTTCATTATATATAGAAGAAGATGAGAGTCAATGAAATAAAATGAAGAAATATCCAAAATTAAATTGACTTGTCTGTATGCAGGTGCTAGTATATTAAATACACCGCTTGAGACAACGACGACAAGAAAGAAAAAAGATGAAACTTGTTGTTGACATGTTGTTTGAAAGGTGTTATGATAATAAAGTCGCTAACAGAGCGGCGAACATATTGCTCTTTGAAAACTGAACAAAACAAAGCGCCAACGTTAATTTTTTTAAGTGAGCACACACTATCAAAAAGCAAAATGAGCAAGTCAAACATTTCTTCGGAGAGTTTGATCCTGGCTCAGGACGAACGCTGGCGGCGTGCCTAATACATGCAAGTCGAGCGAATCGATGGGAGCTTGCTCCCTGAGATTAGCGGCGGACGGGTGAGTAACACGTGGGCAACCTGCCTATAAGACTGGGATAACTTCGGGAAACCGGAGCTAATACCGGATACGTTCTTTTCTCGCATGAGAGAAGATGGAAAGACGGTTTTGCTGTCACTTATAGATGGGCCCGCGGCGCATTAGCTAGTTGGTGAGGTAATGGCTCACCAAGGCGACGATGCGTAGCCGACCTGAGAGGGTGATCGGCCACACTGGGACTGAGACACGGCCCAGACTCCTACGGGAGGCAGCAGTAGGGAATCTTCCGCAATGGACGAAAGTCTGACGGAGCAACGCCGCGTGAACGAAGAAGGCCTTCGGGTCGTAAAGTTCTGTTGTTAGGGAAGAACAAGTACCAGAGTAACTGCTGGTACCTTGACGGTACCTAACCAGAAAGCCACGGCTAACTACGTGCCAGCAGCCGCGGTAATACGTAGGTGGCAAGCGTTGTCCGGAATTATTGGGCGTAAAGCGCGCGCAGGTGGTTCCTTAAGTCTGATGTGAAAGCCCACGGCTCAACCGTGGAGGGTCATTGGAAACTGGGGAACTTGAGTGCAGAAGAGGAAAGTGGAATTCCAAGTGTAGCGGTGAAATGCGTAGAGATTTGGAGGAACACCAGTGGCGAAGGCGACTTTCTGGTCTGTAACTGACACTGAGGCGCGAAAGCGTGGGGAGCAAACAGGATTAGATACCCTGGTAGTCCACGCCGTAAACGATGAGTGCTAAGTGTTAGAGGGTTTCCGCCCTTTAGTGCTGCAGCTAACGCATTAAGCACTCCGCCTGGGGAGTACGGCCGCAAGGCTGAAACTCAAAGGAATTGACGGGGGCCCGCACAAGCGGTGGAGCATGTGGTTTAATTCGAAGCAACGCGAAGAACCTTACCAGGTCTTGACATCCTCTGACAACCCTAGAGATAGGGCGTTCCCCTTCGGGGGACAGAGTGACAGGTGGTGCATGGTTGTCGTCAGCTCGTGTCGTGAGATGTTGGGTTAAGTCCCGCAACGAGCGCAACCCTTGATCTTAGTTGCCAGCATTCAGTTGGGCACTCTAAGGTGACTGCCGGTGACAAACCGGAGGAAGGTGGGGATGACGTCAAATCATCATGCCCCTTATGACCTGGGCTACACACGTGCTACAATGGATGGTACAAAGGGCTGCAAACCTGCGAAGGTAAGCGAATCCCATAAAGCCATTCTCAGTTCGGATTGTAGGCTGCAACTCGCCTACATGAAGCCGGAATCGCTAGTAATCGCGGATCAGCATGCCGCGGTGAATACGTTCCCGGGCCTTGTACACACCGCCCGTCACACCACGAGAGTTTGTAACACCCGAAGTCGGTGAGGTAACCTTTATGGAGCCAGCCGCCTAAGGTGGGACAGATGATTGGGGTGAAGTCGTAACAAGGTAGCCGTATCGGAAGGTGCGGCTGGATCACCTCCTTTCTAAGGATAAATACGAGAGCGCTTTTGTTTTGTTCAGTTTTGAATGAGTAATTCATTCAGATTCGAAAGATCTCATCACGTAGTGATGGAATTCTTTCTTCTTTGTTCCTTGAAAACTAGATAATAGATAGAAGGCAATTAATTTTTTCAAAGCATCAGTAAGATCTTTTTTAACGGTTAAGTTAGAAAGGGCGCACGGTGGATGCCTTGGCACTAGGAGCCGATGAAGGACGGGACTAACACCGATATGCTTCGGGGAGCTGTAAGTAAGCTTTGATCCGGAGATTTCCGAATGGGGAAACCCACTGTTCGTAATGGAACAGTATCTTTACCTGAATACATAGGGTACTGAAGGCAGACCCGGGGAACTGAAACATCTAAGTACCCGGAGGAAGAGAAAGCAAATGCGATTTCCTGAGTAGCGGCGAGCGAAACGGAATTAGCCCAAACCAAGAGGCTTGCCTCTTGGGGTTGTAGGACACTCAACATGGAGTTACAAAGGAACGGGGTAAATGAAGTGATCTGGAAAGGTCCGTCAAAGAAGGTAAAAACCCTGTAGTTGAAACTTCGTTCCCTCCTGAGTGGATCCTGAGTACGGCGGGACACGAGAAATCCCGTCGGAAGCAGGGAGGACCATCTCCCAAGGCTAAATACTACCTAGTGACCGATAGTGAACCAGTACCGTGAGGGAAAGGTGAAAAGCACCCCGGAAGGGGAGTGAAATAGATCCTGAAACCGTGTGCCTACAAGTAGTCAAAGCCCGTTAATGGGTAATGGCGTGCCTTTTGTAGAATGAACCGGCGAGTTACGATTTCATGCGAGGTTAAGTTGATAAGACGGAGCCGCAGCGAAAGCGAGTCTGAATAGGGCGAATGAGTATGAGGTCGTAGACCCGAAACCAGGTGATCTACCCATGTCCAGGGTGAAGTTCAGGTAACACTGAATGGAGGCCCGAACCCACGCACGTTGAAAAGTGCGGGGATGAGGTGTGGGTAGCGGAGAAATTCCAATCGAACCTGGAGATAGCTGGTTCTCTCCGAAATAGCTTTAGGGCTAGCCTCAAGATGAGAGTATTGGAGGTAGAGCACTGATTGGACTAGGGGCCCCCAACGGGTTACCGAATTCAGTCAAACTCCGAATGCCAAATACTTATTCTTGGGAGTCAGACTGCGAGTGATAAGATCCGTAGTCGAAAGGGAAACAGCCCAGACCACCAGCTAAGGTCCCAAAGTATACGTTAAGTGGAAAAGGATGTGGAGTTGCTTAGACAACCAGGATGTTGGCTCAGAAGCAGCCATCATTTAAAGAGTGCGTAATAGCTCACTGGTCGAGTGACTCCGCGCCGAAAATGTACCGGGGCTAAACGTATCACCGAAGCTGTGGATTGACACCGTATGGTGTCGATGGTAGGAGAGCGTTCTAAGGGCGTTGAAGTCAGACCGGAAGGACTGGTGGAGCGCTTAGAAGTGAGAATGCCGGTATGAGTAGCGAAAGAAGGGTGAGAATCCCTTCCACCGAATGCCTAAGGTTTCCTGAGGAAGGCTCGTCCGCTCAGGGTTAGTCGGGACCTAAGCCGAGGCCGAAAGGCGTAGGCGATGGACAACAGGTTGATATTCCTGTACCACCTATACATCGTTTGAACGATGGGGGGACGCAGAAGGATAGGGTAAGCGCGCTGTTGGATATGCGCGTCCAAGCAGTTAGGCCGGAAACGAGGCAAATCCCGTTTCCATTAAGGCGGAGCTGTGATGGCGAGGGAAATATAGTACCGAAGTTCCTGATTCCACGCTGCCAAGAAAAGCCTCTAGTGAGATGTAAGGTGCCCGTACCGCAAACCGACACAGGTAGGCGAGGAGAGAATCCTAAGGTGTGCGAGAGAACTCTCGTTAAGGAACTCGGCAAAATGACCCCGTAACTTCGGGAGAAGGGGTGCTTTTTAGGGTGAATAGCCCGGAAAAGCCGCAGTGAATAGGCCCAGGCGACTGTTTAGCAAAAACACAGGTCTCTGCGAAGCCGCAAGGCGAAGTATAGGGGCTGACACCTGCCCGGTGCTGGAAGGTTAAGGGGAGAGGTTAGCGCAAGCGAAGCTTTGAACCGAAGCCCCAGTAAACGGCGGCCGTAACTATAACGGTCCTAAGGTAGCGAAATTCCTTGTCGGGTAAGTTCCGACCCGCACGAAAGGTGTAACGATCTGGGCACTGTCTCAACGAGAGACTCGGTGAAATTATAGTACCTGTGAAGATGCAGGTTACCCGCGACAGGACGGAAAGACCCCGTGGAGCTTTACTGCAGCCTGATATTGAATTTTGGTACAGCTTGTACAGGATAGGTAGGAGCCTGAGAAGCCGGAGCGCTAGCTTCGGTGGAGGCGTTGGTGGGATACTACCCTGGCTGTATTGAAATTCTAACCCGCGCCCCTTATCGGGGTGGGAGACAGTGTCAGGTGGGCAGTTTGACTGGGGCGGTCGCCTCCTAAAGAGTAACGGAGGCGCCCAAAGGTTCCCTCAGAATGGTTGGAAATCATTCGTAGAGTGTAAAGGCACAAGGGAGCTTGACTGCGAGACCTACAAGTCGAGCAGGGACGAAAGTCGGGCTTAGTGATCCGGTGGTTCCGCATGGAAGGGCCATCGCTCAACGGATAAAAGCTACCCCGGGGATAACAGGCTTATCTCCCCCAAGAGTCCACATCGACGGGGAGGTTTGGCACCTCGATGTCGGCTCATCGCATCCTGGGGCTGTAGTCGGTCCCAAGGGTTGGGCTGTTCGCCCATTAAAGCGGTACGCGAGCTGGGTTCAGAACGTCGTGAGACAGTTCGGTCCCTATCCGTCGCGGGCGCAGGAAATTTGAGAGGAGCTGTCCTTAGTACGAGAGGACCGGGATGGACGCACCGCTGGTGTACCAGTTGTCTTGCCAAAGGCATAGCTGGGTAGCTACGTGCGGACGGGATAAGTGCTGAAAGCATCTAAGCATGAAGCCCCCCTCGAGATGAGATTTCCCATAGCGCAAGCTAGTAAGATCCCTGAAAGATGATCAGGTTGATAGGTCAGAGGTGGAAGCGTGGCGACATGTGGAGCTGACTGATACTAATAGATCGAGGACTTAACCACGCTTTAAAAAATGAAATACCTTCTTATTATCTAGTTTTGAAGGAACAACGTTCCTTTATTGTTTGGTGGCGATAGCGAAGAGGTCACACCCGTTCCCATTCCGAACACGGCAGTTAAGCTCTTCAGCGCCGATGGTAGTTGGGGGTTTCCCCCTGTGAGAGTAGGACGCCGCCAAGCCATTTTGAAAAGATCAGCCATCCTTGGCTGGTCTTTTTTTGTGTTTATAAAATGGGAAAGAGTATCGAATAAAAATCTTTAAGAAATTTAATGGTTAAGTAATCGATGGTTGGTAATAGTCCCGATTTTTTCATGGATTATATATATGCTGGGGTTCGGTAAATTCTGATTTTATTACAACAAAAAATTTGTGAATTCAATATTAGACCTTAAAGCCAGTAGAGCCTAAAATAGCAGGTGCCAAAATTTCAAAGGTGAAAAAGGGTAAATGGTTTTTATCTATCACTGTAGAGTGGAAACACACTGCTCTGTCGCCTCTGTAACTGGGATATTGATAAAAGAAAATATATGAGAAAAACATATTTTAGAGTTAAAATTAGTCACAATACACACTTCATTAAACATACGGAGTCCTGAGCACATAGAAGACAAACCATCCTTAAGGAGGTCTCACTCGGTTAAGAATGTGTTGAGGAATAATCGTCAATACAACTCTAAAGAAAGGAGTTTTAGAGAGTTTAAAGTAGCATTCTTTAAAGAAACAGAATTTCCTTGAAATAGGCAAAGAGATTAAATGCCTAGCCTATGCAAATTTATGAATAGAGGGGACTGTTTCATAAGTTTGACACAATTTAATTAGCGCAGTATAATAACTTCAGTAGAACGATATACTAAATATAGTTAAGTCAGTAACTCCAGTAAAGGGTATGGATTACAGTTGTGTTTACGTATTTAATTTGGACCTACTGATTTCATTTTGAACAGCATTAGGCCCAATTAATCCAGCGAGGGAGTTCAAGTATTTAGTAGAACGATATACTAACTTTGACTTGATAGTAGAACGATATACTAACTATTAAAAAATTTTAGTAGAACGATATACTAAAAATGTTTAAGCTTATATTTATCGTTCGTTTTCTTAAATATACTGGCGCAAGGGGGAAGCTTTAAGAAAGAGCTTAATAACTAAGTTGCATTTCTGACAACTTTTGAATAACTAACATAGGGGTGTGTTTTATGAAAAATCCATATATAAAAATGGCAATAGGTTTATATATTAGTTACTTTATTTTAGGTATGATCAACATCATCATTGGGTCAAATATGGAGAATTTGTCCAACCAGTTAAATACGAGTACATCAGGAATTAGCTACCTGGTTTCAGCAATAGGTATTGGTAAGTTAGTTTCTCTGTTTTTTGCTGGAAGACTGTCGGATAAATTAGGAAGGAAGCCTTTTGTTGTATCGGCGTCTTTCATCTACCTGATTTTCTTAGTGGGAATACCATTGGCTCCTAACTATACATTAGCATTTATTTTTGCAATATGTGCTGGTATCGCTAACTCATTTTTAGACGCAGGGACGTATCCTGCACTTATTGAAGCTTTCCAAAAGAAAGCAGGCTCTGCAACTGTATTAATTAAAGCTTTTGTTTCAATTGGTGCAACAATTCTTCCATTTATTATGGCGTTTTTTATTGCTAGAGATCTATTTTACGGATATACATTCTTCTTGATGGCAGCTGTTTACCTTGTTAATGGATTTTTCTTACTTAGGGTATCATTCCCGAATCATAAAACTCCAAGTGATATCCAAAGTGAGGATAAAGTTGAAACAGCTGAACCACAATTTTTATCAAAACCAAAGTTTGGCCAAGAAGGATTGGCCGTTATTCTTCTAGGTTTTACATCAACTGCTCTATTCATGCTTGTACAAGTTTGGCTCCCTAAATTTGGACAAGAAGTATTAGGTCTAACACAGGCTAAATCTGTTCAATTGCTTAGTTACTATAGCATTGGGTCCCTTGTTTCAGTCATTTTACTAGCAGTTTTATTAAATAAAGTAATAAAACCTATAACAGTTATGATTATTTATCCGGTAATTGCCGCAATATCTTTATTGTCTCTTATTTATATTCAGCAACCATTCATGACTGTTTTGAGTGCTTTCTTTATTGGGTTATCAACTGCAGGTGTGTTCCAATTGGCCATGACAATTATTACCGAATTCTTCCCAGCTAATAAAGGAACCATTACATCTTATGTAAACATTGCAGCTAGTTCAGCTTTTATTATCATACCATTCATTACAGGTATGATTTCTAAGAGTGCAGGTCTAACTGCTGTATTCTTGTTTGATGTTGGAATTGCAATCGTTAGTATTTTATTGGCTGTTTTTGTTGCCTATCGTTATAAAAAGGTGATTAAAGTTCCATCTGTTTAAAAAAGTCATAAGTCAGGTCATAATCTTTTACAGGTTTTACTAACAAACATCAGTGAGGTTCGAAAGCCCTCACTGATGATAAAAAGGGGAAAAATCCATGCAAACGATTACCATCAAAAACGTTAAAATCGGAGAAGGCGTTCCAAAGATTATTGTTCCATTAATGGGGACAACTCAAGAAGAGCTACTTCAAGAAGTTGAAACGGTAAAATCTTTGGAGCCAGATATCATTGAGTGGCGAGTAGATGTGTATGAACATGTTGAAAGCTTAAACTCCGTTTCGGAAATGATTTCAAAACTAAGAAAAGCCTTACCGAGCACTCTTCTTCTTTTCACTTTTAGAAGTCATAAAGAAGGTGGCAACAAAGAAATTACGGATCAATATTATTTTGAATTACTTCATACAGCGATTCGAACAAAGAATATTGATCTTGTGGATGTAGAATTATTTTATGAAGAGTCAGATGTCAAGGCAACTGTAAAGGTTGCTGAGGAAAATGGTGTATACGTAATTATGTGTAACCACGATTTCCATAAGACACCAGCAAAAGAAGAAATCATTTACCGACTGCGTAAAATGCAGGAGTATGGAGCTCATATTCCAAAAATTGCTGTCATGCCTCAAAGTGTAGACGATCTACTTGTTTTATTAGATGCAACTCACACGATGAAAACTAAATATGCGGATCGTCCGTTTATTACCATGTCTATGTCGGGGACAGGCCTGGTTAGCCGGTTAACCGGTGCGGTATTTGGTTCAGCTTGTACATTTGGTGCTGGAAAAGAAGCATCGGCACCTGGACAAATTCCTGTATCTCAATTAAGAAGTGTTTTAGAAACTATTGATCAAAATATTTAATTCATTGGATTTCTTCCTAGAAGGAATTTATTTAAAATTTTATGAATCATACATCAGGGGGATTGAATCATGGAAAGTTTAGCACGTATTAATGGAAAAACAGAATTAGTAGGACTTTTAGCAACACCTATCGGACACTCTTTATCACCAGCTATGCACAATTTAGCATTTGATAAATTAGGATTAAACTGTGCTTATTTAGCATTTGAAGTTGGAAATGAATCATTGGAGGATGCTGTAAAAGGAATGCGAGCATTAAATGTAAAAGGTTTTAATGTATCAATGCCAAATAAAATGAAAATCCTTCCACACTTAGATGAATTGGCAGACAGTGCTAAATTTTCAGGAGCGGTTAATACAGTTGTCAATGTTGATGGGAAATTCGTCGGTCACAGTACGGATGGAATGGGATATACTCGCAACCTTAAAGAACATGGTATAGATATCAAAGGCAAAAAAATGACTCTTATCGGTTCTGGTGGCGCTGCTACACCTATTGCTATTCAATCTGCACTAGAAGGACTTGCTGAAATTAGCATTTTTGCGCGTGATGATGCTTTCTTCCCACAAGCAGAAGAAAACGTACGAATCATTAATGAAGATATGAAGCACTTAAATGTGAAAGCAAATGTGTATCCACTTGAGAACCTTGAACAATTAAGAGCTGAAATCGAAACTAGTGATATTTTGGCAAATGGAACAGGCGTTGGTATGAAACCACTTGAAGGCTTAAGTGTCATTCAAGACGAATCAATGCTACGCTCTGATTTAATTGTTACAGACGTTGTGTACATTCCACGTAAATCAAAACTTATGGAACAAGCTGAAGCTGCCGGGGCTACAGCGATTAATGGTCTTGGAATGATGCTTTGGCAAGGTGCTTTAGCATTTGAATTGTGGACAGGTCAACAAATGCCTGTTGATTATATTAAAGAGCAAATTTTTGCAGATTAATAAGCTTCCACTGTGGAGGTTGCTCTCCAGCTTATAGTAATAGAGGTTTTTTGCGACCCCTGCTGAACTCAATTGTTTTTTAGTGTTTGGTGTTAAGGAACTTACAGCATATGAATGCAATAGACCTCGGAGCTAAGAAAAACAGGGAGTGTACTTCCTGTTTTTCTTAGCTCTTTTTTTGAAAAATTGTTTTTAATTTTATGGGATATCATAATGGGGATTGAAAACTGTATTTTTATAAAAAAATACAGTAATTAAAAGATCAGATTAAGTTTTTTTAGAGATTTCATTTTTTCAAACTTTCGTGTTCTTTAATGGGAGAAAAATTACATCGTGATTTACTATGGGGGGGTAATTAATGAAATATCAGTATTTTAAAGCGGCATCAGGGATGTATATTAACTATTTTCTATTAGGGATGGTCAATATAATTCTCGCTTCGAACATGGTCGCTTTAACAGAACAGTGGGATACAGATTCAACTGGCATCAGTTATCTTATTGCTGCAATAGGTATTGGAAGATTGCTTACGTATGGTATAACAGGAATATTGTCAGATAGATTTGGAAGGAAACCGTTAATCATTGTCTCAACTATTGTCATGTTATTCTTTTTAGTGGGGATTCCATTTTCTCCAACTTATGAGATAGCCTTTGTGTTTGCGTTACTTGCGGGTGTTTCTAACTCTGCCATGGATGCGGGGACATATCCAGCGCTTACAGAAATGTTTCCGAAATCTGCTAGTTCCGCAAGCGTAATGGTTAAGGCTTTTGTTTCACTTGGCGCAACAGTTTTACCATTTATCATCTTGTTTCTTTCTGAAAACAATTTGTTTTATGGGTATGCTTTTTTATTACCGGCGGTTATCTATTTTTTAAACATGATATTTTTGTTTTTTACTTCATTTCAAAAAATCCAAGACGGTCATAATAGTAAAGAAGACGAATTGCAATTGAGTAAGTTTATAAGTGAACCTGAATTCTGGAAAGAAGGGCTAGCGCTTATTATTATTGGTTTTACATCTACTGCCTTGTTTACAGTCTCGCAAATCTGGTTACCGAGTTTTGGGCAAGAAGTCGCTGGAATGTCTGCTTCCAATTCGATTAAATTGTTAAGCTATTATAGCGTTGGATCCCTTATTTCTGTTCTGCTTTTATCCGTCTTGTTGAAAAAATGGCTGAAACCTGTGACGGTCATTTTACTTTATCCAATGATTACTTTAATAGCTGTCATTGTTATTCTTACCGTTCATACACCACTTGTACTAAGCGTAACCTCTTTTTTCCTTGGAGCTTCTACAGCTGGAATTTTTCAATTAACCATTGCAATAATGGCTGAGCTTTTCTGGAAGAAAAAAGGAACTGTAACGGGAATCGTTTCAACTGCCTCTAGTTTAGCGAGTGTTGTCTTACCCATCGCAACAGGGTTAATCGCTAAAAGTGGAGATATATCGCATATATTCCTATTTGATTGTTTTATCGCAACTTTAGGGATTCTAGCTGCAGTTTTTGTGAATTATCGGTATAAAAAATTAACTAAACATCCGATAATACTTAAATAAGGAAAAGAGACTGATTACTCAAAACTCCATCTTCAAGAATTAGGATGGTGTTTTTTTTGCAATAGTAAGGAATAGGGAAAACTTCTGTGTATATAGCATTAAAATTACTAATAAGCGGTGACTGAACTATGTACAATAAAGCAATTTATATTATGGGTATAATAATAACTACAACTATATTATTATTATAGTAAGAATTGATGATTATAATCAATACATCAAAAATACACTCAAGATGGTGATTGAACGATGAAACAACCCAAAAAAGGTCGAGTCACATTGCAACAGGTAGCGAAGCATGCTGGCGTATCTACGTCCACTGCTTCCCTTATCGTTCGTAATAACCCTCGAATTTCGGTAGCAACACGAAAAAAGGTTTTAAAGTCCATGCGTGAATTGGGTTACGTTTACGATAGAATTGCAGCAAATCTAAGGTCGCAGAGTTCCGATACTGTAGGAATAATTATTACTGATATTTCAAACACTTTTTTTTCTGAATTCCTGATAGGTGTACATGATGCATTAGAAGAGGTCGGATATACGGTCTTGTTGGGAACTACATTTGATTCAGTTACGAAGCAAGACCAACTCCTTTCAACTATGTTGGAACATAGAGTAGGCGGCTTAATTCTTTGTCCCGTCTCTGAAAGTACACAAGAAACGATTAATCGATTAAATGAGATTGACACACCATTTGTTCTTGCTGTTAGAGAATTACCTGAAGTAAATAGCGATTATGTAGGTATTAACTATCCAGAAGGAGCCCGAATAGCTGTTAATCATTTGATTGAAAAGGGACATAAAAGGATTGCATTCCTTGGAGGGATTAGGGAATCTTCTACTTGGATTGAGAGAATGGAGGGGTATCGCGAAGCCCTTACCAAAGCGGGCTTGGAAGTTGACGAATCGTTAATGATAGATAGTGCTCCGACACGAGAGGGAGGGTTAGAGGCTGTATTTAAAGTCCTTAATAATCCTGACCCCCCTACAGCAATTTTTTGCTTTAGCGACCTAATTGCTTTCGGCGTTATGCAAGGGTTAAGGATGAAAGGATTGATTCCTGGTCAAGATATAGACATCGTAGGATTCGATAATGTTCCAGTTGCAGAAATCTATCATCCGCCGTTAACGACTGTTTCTTCATTTCCTCAACGTATGGGAAAAGAAGCTGCAAATCTTTTGCACCAAAAAATGGTGAATATTGATCATGAACAACAGCGTATTATATTAAACCCCGAACTGATTATTAGAGAATCCTCCTAAAAAGAAAAAAAAGGTGATTAGTTTACAGGAAGAGGGGGGTATCCCTTATCGCTGTATTCTTTTCATCTTTTCTATTATTCTTTTCTTAGGTTTTATAGGGCTTGGGCAATCAACTCGTGGAATTACTTAAGTGGTTCGTAAATATCCCAAGCCACTTTCAATGATTCAACAATATAATCTGCTACTTCCTCAACATCAAGATCATTCGTATTCACTTTTGAGTGGTGATAGGAGTAAATTTCCTGTCTAGTATTAAAAAGTTCTTCTATTTCTTCAAGGCTTCGACTTTGTAACACTGGTCTACTATCAATAAGCAAGCCTATTCTCTCTTTCCAATATTCCCAAGATAAGTCAAGGTAGAACACAATACAATTAGAAAGACAAATTTTCCGTATATCCTCTTGTAAAAAAGCCCCTCCACCAACGGAAATAATTTTCAATTGCTGTTGGCTAAAGTAATCAATCATACTTTTTTCTTTTTCGCGGAAAGTCTTTTCCCCAAACTTCTTGAATATTTCTGTGGTGGGCATGTTAAATTCTCTTTCAATTTCTTGATCTATATCAATAAAATCCCTATATAATTTCCTGGCTACTTTTTGTCCGATTGTGGTTTTACCTACCCCCATAAAACCTATAAAAACGATACTTTGCATCCTCAAAGATGTGTTTTTATTAATCATTTATAAATCCCTCTCCCAACTATTTTTATAATGATTAAAAGTCTGTCCTCAATCTTTTAAAATAAATTTATTATAGTACATGACAGTAAATTTGTAAAAAAAATATTTTTCTAATATTTAGATAATAGGTATGTAGGATATCAGCTAATATTTCTTTAATATTTACTCATTTTTCAAGATTCGTTCAATGAGTGGTTGAATATGCATCACTCTGCTTTTTTACTAGAACTGAATCTAACACAAGTAATGATTCTTCAGACATGGATAAATGTGTTTTTTTGCTTCATAAAACTTGGTTTCAGACTTTTATCCAGTACGAGCATCAGTATCGATGGTAGATTGGAGCCTATTAATAGACAAAAGCTTTACATTTTCCACATTCTCTAAGAAAGAGTAGGTAAAGAGGGGAATTTACTATTTTAATAAAAATAATTGTTAACATTCGTATATAAAGGATAAAGCTACTTTCTTTGGTTTCATTGTCTATCTGTAGATATCTGTTGATAAAAATGTTTTGACTCTTTCACCTCTTTGGGTGAATCCTTTAATATGTCCAATGCGTCTGTATTAACCTTAACAGGTTTGCTAGGTTCTTACGTGTGCTTGAACATTGAGGTATTGTAATAGAAGCTATTCAATAACTATTTGTGAGTTAATTATGGATTTTGATTGAATATAGATGACCACGACTTTATCTTTCTTCCAAGTGCATCTTTCATGTATCATTCCCTGATAATTAGATTAGTCATTGCCCTCCGGAAGGATTTGTTTTTAGAAATTCACTTTACTGACTAATAGTTAGAGAGAGGACATTTAGATTTTTTAAGAATAGAATCATGAAAGGTTTAAATGTCTTTAGAGGAAAAGCCATAGTTTGAATTATTACTAGAACAAGCATTTATACTAAGTTAACACCTTTATATAATCTAATAAATGAATTAAAAAAGAAAAAAAGATTCATAGCTAAAAATCAGTTGACTTTAAGGTAGGAAAGGATTAATATAAATAAGCACCAAGTACGACAAACAAAAAACTTCATCCACTTTTGGTAGATTACTAAAAGAAATAATAACTATTGACTTCTTATTATAAAAATGTTAAGATGAAATGGTCGCTGAAAAACACAGCGATTTAAAATAAGTTAAAAACTTCGCAGAAGTTGACAACTAATCAATAGCGTGTTATGATGAATAAACAAGTTGTTCGAAAGAACGACGGCGAAATTGCTCTTTGAAAACTGAACAAAACAAAGCGCCAACGTTAATTTTTTAAAGTGAGCACACACTATCAAAAAGCAAAATGAGCAAGTCAAACATTTCTTCGGAGAGTTTGATCCTGGCTCAGGACGAACGCTGGCGGCGTGCCTAATACATGCAAGTCGAGCGAATCGATGGGAGCTTGCTCCCTGAGATTAGCGGCGGACGGGTGAGTAACACGTGGGCAACCTGCCTATAAGACTGGGATAACTTCGGGAAACCGGAGCTAATACCGGATACGTTCTTTTCTCGCATGAGAGAAGATGGAAAGACGGTTTTGCTGTCACTTATAGATGGGCCCGCGGCGCATTAGCTAGTTGGTGAGGTAATGGCTCACCAAGGCGACGATGCGTAGCCGACCTGAGAGGGTGATCGGCCACACTGGGACTGAGACACGGCCCAGACTCCTACGGGAGGCAGCAGTAGGGAATCTTCCGCAATGGACGAAAGTCTGACGGAGCAACGCCGCGTGAACGAAGAAGGCCTTCGGGTCGTAAAGTTCTGTTGTTAGGGAAGAACAAGTACCAGAGTAACTGCTGGTACCTTGACGGTACCTAACCAGAAAGCCACGGCTAACTACGTGCCAGCAGCCGCGGTAATACGTAGGTGGCAAGCGTTGTCCGGAATTATTGGGCGTAAAGCGCGCGCAGGTGGTTCCTTAAGTCTGATGTGAAAGCCCACGGCTCAACCGTGGAGGGTCATTGGAAACTGGGGAACTTGAGTGCAGAAGAGGAAAGTGGAATTCCAAGTGTAGCGGTGAAATGCGTAGAGATTTGGAGGAACACCAGTGGCGAAGGCGACTTTCTGGTCTGTAACTGACACTGAGGCGCGAAAGCGTGGGGAGCAAACAGGATTAGATACCCTGGTAGTCCACGCCGTAAACGATGAGTGCTAAGTGTTAGAGGGTTTCCGCCCTTTAGTGCTGCAGCTAACGCATTAAGCACTCCGCCTGGGGAGTACGGCCGCAAGGCTGAAACTCAAAGGAATTGACGGGGGCCCGCACAAGCGGTGGAGCATGTGGTTTAATTCGAAGCAACGCGAAGAACCTTACCAGGTCTTGACATCCTCTGACAACCCTAGAGATAGGGCGTTCCCCTTCGGGGGACAGAGTGACAGGTGGTGCATGGTTGTCGTCAGCTCGTGTCGTGAGATGTTGGGTTAAGTCCCGCAACGAGCGCAACCCTTGATCTTAGTTGCCAGCATTCAGTTGGGCACTCTAAGGTGACTGCCGGTGACAAACCGGAGGAAGGTGGGGATGACGTCAAATCATCATGCCCCTTATGACCTGGGCTACACACGTGCTACAATGGATGGTACAAAGGGCTGCAAACCTGCGAAGGTAAGCGAATCCCATAAAGCCATTCTCAGTTCGGATTGTAGGCTGCAACTCGCCTACATGAAGCCGGAATCGCTAGTAATCGCGGATCAGCATGCCGCGGTGAATACGTTCCCGGGCCTTGTACACACCGCCCGTCACACCACGAGAGTTTGTAACACCCGAAGTCGGTGAGGTAACCTTTATGGAGCCAGCCGCCTAAGGTGGGACAGATGATTGGGGTGAAGTCGTAACAAGGTAGCCGTATCGGAAGGTGCGGCTGGATCACCTCCTTTCTAAGGATAAATACGAGAGCGCTTTTGTTTTGTTCAGTTTTGAATGAGTAATTCATTCAGATTCGAAAGATCTCATCACGTAGTGATGGAATTCTTTCTTCTTTGTTCCTTGAAAACTAGATAATAGATAGAAGGCAATTAATTTTTTCAAAGCATCAGTAAGATCTTTTTTAACGGTTAAGTTAGAAAGGGCGCACGGTGGATGCCTTGGCACTAGGAGCCGATGAAGGACGGGACTAACACCGATATGCTTCGGGGAGCTGTAAGTAAGCTTTGATCCGGAGATTTCCGAATGGGGAAACCCACTGTTCGTAATGGAACAGTATCTTTACCTGAATACATAGGGTACTGAAGGCAGACCCGGGGAACTGAAACATCTAAGTACCCGGAGGAAGAGAAAGCAAATGCGATTTCCTGAGTAGCGGCGAGCGAAACGGAATTAGCCCAAACCAAGAGGCTTGCCTCTTGGGGTTGTAGGACACTCAACATGGAGTTACAAAGGAACGGGGTAAATGAAGTGATCTGGAAAGGTCCGTCAAAGAAGGTAAAAACCCTGTAGTTGAAACTTCGTTCCCTCCTGAGTGGATCCTGAGTACGGCGGGACACGAGAAATCCCGTCGGAAGCAGGGAGGACCATCTCCCAAGGCTAAATACTACCTAGTGACCGATAGTGAACCAGTACCGTGAGGGAAAGGTGAAAAGCACCCCGGAAGGGGAGTGAAATAGATCCTGAAACCGTGTGCCTACAAGTAGTCAAAGCCCGTTAATGGGTAATGGCGTGCCTTTTGTAGAATGAACCGGCGAGTTACGATTTCATGCGAGGTTAAGTTGATAAGACGGAGCCGCAGCGAAAGCGAGTCTGAATAGGGCGAATGAGTATGAGGTCGTAGACCCGAAACCAGGTGATCTACCCATGTCCAGGGTGAAGTTCAGGTAACACTGAATGGAGGCCCGAACCCACGCACGTTGAAAAGTGCGGGGATGAGGTGTGGGTAGCGGAGAAATTCCAATCGAACCTGGAGATAGCTGGTTCTCTCCGAAATAGCTTTAGGGCTAGCCTCAAGATGAGAGTATTGGAGGTAGAGCACTGATTGGACTAGGGGCCCCCAACGGGTTACCGAATTCAGTCAAACTCCGAATGCCAAATACTTATTCTTGGGAGTCAGACTGCGAGTGATAAGATCCGTAGTCGAAAGGGAAACAGCCCAGACCACCAGCTAAGGTCCCAAAGTATACGTTAAGTGGAAAAGGATGTGGAGTTGCTTAGACAACCAGGATGTTGGCTCAGAAGCAGCCATCATTTAAAGAGTGCGTAATAGCTCACTGGTCGAGTGACTCCGCGCCGAAAATGTACCGGGGCTAAACGTATCACCGAAGCTGTGGATTGACACCGTATGGTGTCGATGGTAGGAGAGCGTTCTAAGGGCGTTGAAGTCAGACCGGAAGGACTGGTGGAGCGCTTAGAAGTGAGAATGCCGGTATGAGTAGCGAAAGAAGGGTGAGAATCCCTTCCACCGAATGCCTAAGGTTTCCTGAGGAAGGCTCGTCCGCTCAGGGTTAGTCGGGACCTAAGCCGAGGCCGAAAGGCGTAGGCGATGGACAACAGGTTGATATTCCTGTACCACCTATACATCGTTTGAACGATGGGGGGACGCAGAAGGATAGGGTAAGCGCGCTGTTGGATATGCGCGTCCAAGCAGTTAGGCCGGAAACGAGGCAAATCCCGTTTCCATTAAGGCGGAGCTGTGATGGCGAGGGAAATATAGTACCGAAGTTCCTGATTCCACGCTGCCAAGAAAAGCCTCTAGTGAGATGTAAGGTGCCCGTACCGCAAACCGACACAGGTAGGCGAGGAGAGAATCCTAAGGTGTGCGAGAGAACTCTCGTTAAGGAACTCGGCAAAATGACCCCGTAACTTCGGGAGAAGGGGTGCTTTTTAGGGTGAATAGCCCGGAAAAGCCGCAGTGAATAGGCCCAGGCGACTGTTTAGCAAAAACACAGGTCTCTGCGAAGCCGCAAGGCGAAGTATAGGGGCTGACACCTGCCCGGTGCTGGAAGGTTAAGGGGAGAGGTTAGCGCAAGCGAAGCTTTGAACCGAAGCCCCAGTAAACGGCGGCCGTAACTATAACGGTCCTAAGGTAGCGAAATTCCTTGTCGGGTAAGTTCCGACCCGCACGAAAGGTGTAACGATCTGGGCACTGTCTCAACGAGAGACTCGGTGAAATTATAGTACCTGTGAAGATGCAGGTTACCCGCGACAGGACGGAAAGACCCCGTGGAGCTTTACTGCAGCCTGATATTGAATTTTGGTACAGCTTGTACAGGATAGGTAGGAGCCTGAGAAGCCGGAGCGCTAGCTTCGGTGGAGGCGTTGGTGGGATACTACCCTGGCTGTATTGAAATTCTAACCCGCGCCCCTTATCGGGGTGGGAGACAGTGTCAGGTGGGCAGTTTGACTGGGGCGGTCGCCTCCTAAAGAGTAACGGAGGCGCCCAAAGGTTCCCTCAGAATGGTTGGAAATCATTCGTAGAGTGTAAAGGCACAAGGGAGCTTGACTGCGAGACCTACAAGTCGAGCAGGGACGAAAGTCGGGCTTAGTGATCCGGTGGTTCCGCATGGAAGGGCCATCGCTCAACGGATAAAAGCTACCCCGGGGATAACAGGCTTATCTCCCCCAAGAGTCCACATCGACGGGGAGGTTTGGCACCTCGATGTCGGCTCATCGCATCCTGGGGCTGTAGTCGGTCCCAAGGGTTGGGCTGTTCGCCCATTAAAGCGGTACGCGAGCTGGGTTCAGAACGTCGTGAGACAGTTCGGTCCCTATCCGTCGCGGGCGCAGGAAATTTGAGAGGAGCTGTCCTTAGTACGAGAGGACCGGGATGGACGCACCGCTGGTGTACCAGTTGTCTTGCCAAAGGCATAGCTGGGTAGCTACGTGCGGACGGGATAAGTGCTGAAAGCATCTAAGCATGAAGCCCCCCTCGAGATGAGATTTCCCATAGCGCAAGCTAGTAAGATCCCTGAAAGATGATCAGGTTGATAGGTCAGAGGTGGAAGCGTGGCGACATGTGGAGCTGACTGATACTAATAGATCGAGGACTTAACCACGCTTTAAAAAATGAAATACCTTCTTATTATCTAGTTTTGAAGGAACAACGTTCCTTTATTGTTTGGTGGCGATAGCGAAGAGGTCACACCCGTTCCCATTCCGAACACGGCAGTTAAGCTCTTCAGCGCCGATGGTAGTTGGGGGTTTCCCCCTGTGAGAGTAGGACGCCGCCAAGCTATTCAAAAAGATCAGCCATTCTGGCTGGTCTTTTTTTGTGTTTATAAAATGGGAAAGAGTATCGAATAAAATAGGGTTGATAATCAGGGAGTCGACATGTGATTAACCAGGATGGCATATTTCCAGAAAAAATCTTTTTCTAGGTTGGAATTATTTTTGGAATTTTATAAGTATTCACTTATTAAAATGGCGATGGATTTCTTCGGGAATAAATCTTGCCTTTATCTGTTCTTTTCATTATACTATGAAGAATTTATTAATGAATATAAGCGAAGTATTGATGCGAAGGAAGGTAAACAATATAGAATTCGGGAAAGGAACGGTTTTGTGAGTAAGAAGAGTAAGGAAAAGTTTGAAGTAATAGATGGAGAAACAATTGATGCATGTCTAGATCGAATTAAAGCAGCAGGTTACTTTCCTGTAAGACGAACAGAAGAACCTATTTTTACCGAAAGAATCGAGAATGGAAAGGTTCATTATGAGCCAGTTAATAGAAAAATCGTATTCGAAGCGAAATTAATCGAGTAAAACACGAACGATTTTTTGATATCCTGTAAAAATATTCGATTTTATCTTGACATTAAAATGGCGTGAAGGTAAGATGAAGTTAGATTAATACATCTCATATAATCCTGGGAATATGGCCCAAAAGTATCTACCTAATGACCGTAAATCATTGGACTATGAGAAAAGCATCTGACTAATTCGGAAACTAGCCAAGTCTTTTTGTGTTTTTTTAAAGGCTTTCTTCCGGGCAGATTGCTTTCTCTATGAGGAAGCAGTCTGCCCGGTTTTTTAATTTGATATAGATAATTATAAGCGTCCATCTGCATACTCAGGACGTTTTAATATGAGTGTTGGAGGGAAAGATATGAAGCCGCAAGTTGGGGTTATTATGGGAAGTGTCTCAGATTGGGAAACGATGAAATATGCATGTGAATCATTGGAACAGCTCGAGATTCCCTATGAAAAAAGAGTCGTTTCCGCCCACCGTACGCCGGATTTGTTATTTGAATATGCAGAGAGTGCAAAAGAGCGAGACCTTAAAGTGATTATTGCTGGTGCAGGTGGGGCAGCTCATCTTCCAGGTATGACGGCAGCGAAAACGATTGTCCCTGTGATTGGCGTGCCTATTCAATCGAAGGCGTTAAATGGTATGGATTCGTTATTATCGATTGTTCAGATGCCTGGTGGCGTACCGGTTGCGACGGTGGCAATTGGGAAAGCTGGAGCAGTCAATGCTGGTTTGTTTGCAGCTCAGATATTAGCTGCTTTCGATTCTAAAATTGCTGATAGATTAGAGGCTTTACGAGACGAAACCAGAGAAAAGGTGTTACAGAGCAGTGAACAACTTAAATAATACAATCATTTTACCGGGACAGACCATTGGAATTATTGGCGGTGGGCAATTAGGCAGAATGATGGCCTTGTCGGCTAAAGCATCGGGCTTTAGAATAGCAGTTCTTGAACCAACTACAGATGGCCCATGTGCGCAAGTGGCAGATATTGAAATCACTGGTGCTTATGATGATATCGATGCATTGAAAAGATTAGCGGATGTCAGTGACGTTATAACCTATGAATTTGAAAATATCAGTTCAGACGCTCTAGATTGGTTAAAGCAACATGCGTATCTTCCACAAGGGTCAGAATTATTAAAGCTTACACAGGATCGCTTGACTGAAAAAAAAGCTATATCGAATGCAGGAGCATCTGTTGCCCCATATGTAGAAATACAGGATATTTCAGAAATTTATCTTCATATAGAAAAAATAGGGTACCCTAGTGTGTTAAAAACGACGCGCGGCGGTTATGATGGAAAAGGGCAGTTGGTCATTAAGGAAGAAGCCGATATTAGAAAGGCAGAAACCCTGCTCCAAACAGGTGTGTGTGTGCTAGAAGCCTGGATCCCTTTCGTAAAAGAAATCTCAATTATCGTGACGCGTAAAACAAATGGCGAGGTAAGTCATTTTCCGATTGCGGAAAATATTCATGTTGAAAATATTCTTCATAAAAGTATTGTACCCGCTCGTATCAGTAAGCAGGCTGAGAAGAAGGCGATTCAAGAGGCCTTACAGCTTGCTGAGAAACTTGGTTTGATAGGGACATTGGCTGTCGAGATGTTTTTAACCGATCAGGATGAGATCATCATTAATGAGCTTGCACCAAGGCCTCATAACTCTGGTCACTACACAATGGAAGCGTGTGAGACGTCTCAGTTCGAGCAGCATATACGTGCTGTATGCAATTGGCCGCTCGGAAATACGGCATTATTGAAACCAGTAGTAATGGTAAATATTCTAGGTGAACATATGGAACCTTTACTGGTTGAAATTCCAAAGCTTTCAGATTGGAAGGTTCATCTTTATGGAAAGAAAGAAGCCAAGCTGAAACGAAAAATGGGGCATGTGAATATTTTACGTCCAACGATTGAGGAAGCTCTTTTAGAAAGTAATCGAAGTAAAATATGGAATCAACAGGTTGAAACGGAGGAAGTAAAATGATTGAACGTTATACCCGCCCTGAGATGGGAAATATTTGGACAGAAACTAACCGCTTTAACGCGTGGTTGGAAGTAGAAATCTTAGCTTGTGAAGCATGGTCTGAACTTGGTGTAATTCCAAAAGAAGATGTACAACTTCTTCGTGAAAATGCAACGTTTAATGTGGATCGGATCAATGAAATTGAAAAAGATACACGTCATGATGTGGTTGCCTTTACGCGTGCCGTATCTGAAACATTAGGTGATGAACGGAAATGGGTGCATTACGGATTAACTTCTACGGATGTAGTTGATACAGCCCTTTCATATGTGATTAAACAAGCGAATGATATCCTTTCGAAGGATTTAAATAACTTTGTTGAGATTCTGAAAAACAAAGCAAAAGAACATAAATATACGGTCCAAATGGGACGTACACATGGAGTTCATGCAGAACCGACTACTTTTGGTTTGAAACTTGCTCTTTGGTATCAAGAAATGAAACGCAATGTCGAACGTTTCGACGAAGCCAGAAAAAACATAGAGGTTGGAAAAATCTCTGGGGCTGTCGGAACATATGCAAACATCGACCCGTTCGTTGAAAAATTCGTTTGTGAAAAACTGGGCCTTGAAGCAGCGCCTATTTCAACACAGACATTGCAGCGTGATCGCCATGCTCACTATATGAGCACGTTGGCTCTAATTGCGACATCCATTGAAAAATTCGCAGTGGAAATTCGTGGCTTACAAAAAAGTGAAACACGTGAAGTCGAAGAGTTCTTTGCTAAAGGACAAAAAGGATCTTCGGCGATGCCTCATAAACGGAATCCAATCGGTTCTGAAAATATGACAGGAATGGCACGCGTAATCCGTGGTTACATGATGACAGCATATGAGAATGTAGCATTATGGCACGAACGTGACATTTCGCATTCTTCTGCTGAGCGTATCATCTTACCGGATGCAACAATTGCTTTAAACTATATGTTGAATCGCTTTAGCAACATCGTGAAAAACTTAACTGTTTATCCAGAAAATATGAAACGTAATATGGACCGTACACTTGGATTGATTTTCTCACAACGTGTGTTGCTATCTCTTATCGATAAAGGTCTTGTCCGTGAAGAAGCATATGACACGGTTCAACCGAAAGCGATGGAAGCATGGGAGCTTCAGGTTCCATTCAGAAGCCTGATTGAAAAGGATGATAAGATCACAAGCTTGCTTACAAAAGAAGAACTTGATGATTGTTTCGATCCTACACATCACCTGAAAAATGTTGATGTAATCTTTGATCGTTTAGGTTTATAAAAATAAAGGCGGCAAACATACCATCCCAAGCGGTTGATATGTTTGCCAAGCCTAACTAATAGAAAGAAGATTCATAATATTCACAATGTGGAGGTCTGGACAGATGGAAAAACGAGAATTGCTGTATGAAGGTAAAGCGAAACAGATTTATGCAACGGACAACAGTGAAATAGTATGGGTGGAATACAAGGATTCGGCAACAGCGTTTAACGGTGAAAAGAAGACAGAGATTGCTGGAAAAGGTAAGTTAAATAATCAAATTACTAGCTTACTATTTTCAAAGCTCGCCCAAGAAAATATTCCATCTCATTTTATTGAAAAGCTTTCCGACCGGGAGCAGCTAGTTAAAAAGGTCTCTATTATTCCTCTGGAAGTGGTCGTTCGAAATACAGCTGCTGGCAGTTTTTCTAAAAGAACGGGCATTGAAGAAGGACAACCACTGAAGAAAACGCTCGTTGAGTTTTATTATAAAGATGATGAACTCGGTGATCCTCTGTTAACAGAAGACCATATTGAAGAATTAGAACTTGCAAGCAAGGAAGACGTAGCCATTTTAAAAGAAAAAGCTAAAGAAATTAATAAGGTTTTAACAACCTTGTTTAAAGAAATGGACATTAAATTGATTGACTTTAAATTGGAGTTCGGTAAAACATCGGATGGAGCCATTCTACTGGCTGATGAGATTTCACCCGATACGTGCCGGTTATGGGATGTAGCAACGAACGAAAAATTAGACAAAGACGTATTCCGTCGTGATTTAGGTAGTTTAACAGACGCTTATGGAAAAATTCTAGCAAAGTTGGAGGGTATTCAACATGTATAAGGTTAAGGTATATATCACATTACGCGAAAGTGTATTAGATCCACAGGGAGCAGCAGTTCAGCAATCACTTCACAGTTTAACTTATAACGAAGTAAGTGATGTACGCGTGGGGAAATACATTGAACTCACAATTGAAGATACGGACCGTGATTTGGATCAGCTGGTGAAGGAAATGTGTGAAAAACTATTAGCCAATACGGTAATTGAATCTTACCGTTATGATGTTGAGGAGGTTGTCACCCAATGAAATTTGCTGTCATAGTTTTCCCTGGTTCCAATTGTGATGTCGACATGTACCATGCGATAAAAGATGCACTCGGGGAAGAAGTGGAGTATGTTTGGCATTCCACAGACAATCTAGATGAATATGACGGGATTCTCCTTCCAGGCGGTTTCTCTTACGGAGACTATCTACGCACAGGTGCAATTGCCCGTTTCTCCAATGTAATGGCGGAAGTTGTAAAAGCAGCTCAAGCAGGAAAGCCTGTTCTTGGCGTCTGCAATGGTTTTCAGATTTTACTTGAAGCAGGCCTTTTACCTGGAGCGATGCGCCGTAATGATGGCTTGAAATTCATTTGCCGCAATGTAGGATTGAAGGTTGAAAATAATCAATCCATGTTTACAACAGGCTATTCATTACATGAAACGATTACGATACCAGTGGCTCATGGTGAAGGAAATTACTACTGTGATAATGAAACATTGGCTGAATTAAAACAAAATAACCGCATCTTGTTCACTTATGATGGTGAAAATCCAAACGGAAGCTTGGAGCAAATAGCGGGAATTACAAATGAACAAGGAAATGTCCTCGGAATGATGCCTCATCCCGAACGTGCTGTTGATTCGCTGCTTGGCAGTAAAGACGGCTTAAAGATTTTTCAATCCATCGTAAAAAACTGGAGGGAATCACATGTTATTACAGCTTGAACCAAGTCCGGAAAAAATTAAATTGGATCGTTTATATGCAAGTATGGGACTATCCGATGAAGAATTTGCAATGGTGGAGAAAATCTTAGGCAGACTGCCGAATTATACGGAAACTGGATTGTTTTCGGTTATGTGGTCAGAGCATTGTTCCTACAAAAATTCAAAACCCATCTTAAGGAAATTCCCGATTACAGGGGAGAAAGTGCTTCAAGGTCCTGGTGAAGGAGCAGGTATTGTCGATATCGGTGACAATCAGGCAGTTGTTTTTAAAATAGAAAGTCATAATCACCCATCGGCAATTGAACCTTATCAAGGTGCTGCTACTGGTGTCGGCGGTATTATCCGTGATGTTTTCTCCATGGGTGCCCGTCCCATTGCGATGTTGAACTCGCTTCGCTTCGGTGAGCTTGAGAATGATCGTGTGAAATATTTATTTAAAGAAGTGGTTGCTGGGATTGCAGGATACGGAAATTGTATCGGAATTCCAACTGTAGGCGGAGAAATTCAATTTGATCCATCTTATGAAGGAAATCCTCTAGTTAATGCAATGTGTGTCGGTTTGATCGATCATAAGGACATTAAAAAAGGCCAAGCGCATGGAGTAGGCAACACAGTGATGTATGTGGGTGCTAAAACAGGACGTGATGGTATTCATGGAGCAACATTTGCTTCTGAAGAGTTGTCGGAGTCTTCAGAAGAAAAACGGCCTGCCGTACAAGTAGGTGATCCATTCATGGAGAAACTTCTTTTAGAAGCATGCCTTGAATTAATTCAAAATGATGCTCTTGTTGGTATTCAGGATATGGGAGCAGCAGGTCTTACAAGCTCATCTGCTGAGATGGCGAGTAAAGCTGGATCAGGAATAAAAATGAACCTTGACTTGGTACCGCAACGTGAAACTGGAATGACAGCATATGAAATGATGCTTTCTGAATCACAAGAGCGGATGCTGATCGTTGTTACAAAAGGACGCGAACAGGAAATCGTTGACTTGTTTACGAAATATGACCTAGAAGCGGTTGCTGTTGGTGAAGTAACGGATGATAAAAACCTAACACTTTCTCATCAGGGTGAAATCGTTGCTGAGGTTCCAGTTGATGCATTGGCTGAAGAAGCACCAATTTATCACAAGCCATCTGCAGAACCGCAATATTTCCGTGACTTCCAAAGTATGACGGCAGAAGTACCAGACATTGAAGATTACAGAGAGACCCTTTTGGCATTATTGCAGCAACCGACAATTTCGAGTAAAGAATGGGTATACGACCAATATGATTACATGGTGCGTACGAATACAGTCGTTTCACCTGGATCAGATGCAGCAGTTGTACGTGTTCGAGGCACAAATAAGGCCCTTGCGATGACGACAGATTGTAACTCCCGCTATATTTACTTGGATCCTGAAACAGGCGGTAAAATCGCAGTTGCTGAAGCGGCTCGTAACATTATTTGTTCGGGTGCAGAACCTCTAGCAATTACAGATTGCTTGAATTTTGGAAATCCAGAAAAACCTGAAATCTTTTGGCAATTGGAAAAAGCGGCAGACGGGATGAGTGAAGCTTGTCGAAGTTTAAGTACGCCTGTAATTGGAGGAAATGTCTCTCTTTACAATGAAACGAATGGGGAAGCGATCTATCCAACACCAGTAGTTGGGATGGTTGGCCTAGTGAACGATCTTCAACATATCACAACGCAAACGTTCAAAAATGAATCAGATATGATTTATGTGGTCGGCGAAGCGAAAGTGGAATTTGGGGGCAGTGAGTTACAAAAAATGCTTGAAGGAAAAATATTTGGGCGTGCTCCAGAACTTGATTTAACTGTTGAACAAAAGCGTCAGCAGCAAATTCTTTCAGCGATTCAATCAGGACTTGTTTCATCAGCTCATGACCTCGCGGAAGGTGGTTTGGCTGTTGCTTTATCTGAATCTCTATTCGGAGCAAGTAACCTTGGAGCAAAAGTGAATTTATCTGGAGAACTCGTATCCGAACTGTTTAGTGAAACGCAATCACGCTTTTTACTATCTATAAGTCCTGAAAATCAAAAGGCTTTTGAAGCACTTGTTGAAGATGCCGTTTGTATTGGTTCAGTAACAGCAGATAATAAATTAGTAGTGACGGCAGGCGGCGATAACAAGATATTGGTAGCAGACGTTGTAGATTTACAAACAGCTTGGAAGGGAGCTATACCATGCTTGCTGAAATAAGAAGCCTAAATGAAGAGTGTGGCGTAGTTGGAGTCTGGGGACATCCCGATGCAGCACAGCTTGCTTATTACGGGTTGCATAGCTTGCAACATCGTGGTCAAGAGGGAGCAGGCATCGTTGTTACGGATGGTGAGCAGATGTCTATCTCGAAGGGTGAAGGTCTTGTCACTGAGATATTCACAGCTGAAAAAATGCAGGAACTTTCCGGTTCAGGAAAAGCCGCGATCGGACATGTCCGTTATACAACGGCAGGCGGCGGCGGGTATCAAAATGTTCAGCCTTTCTTGTTTAATTCACATACAGGGGGGCTGGCTCTCGCTCATAATGGGAATATCGTCAATGCTCGTCAGTTAAAAGCACAGCTAGAAGGACAGGGCTCAATCTTTCAAACGACATCGGATACGGAAGTTCTAGCACATTTGATTAAACGTTCTGGTTATTCCGATGTGAGAGATTCAGTGAAAAGCAGTTTAAGTATGTTGAAGGGTGCTTATGCATTCGTCGTCATGACAGAAAACCAAATGATCTTGGCAAGAGATCCGCATGGTTTCCGCCCACTTTCCCTAGGGAAAATAGGCGATGCGTATTTCGCTGCATCTGAAACATGCGCCCTTGATATAGTAGGAGCGGAATTCGTCCGTGATATTGAACCGGGTGAACTTGTGGTCATTAATGATGAGGGCATCACATCCGAATACTTTTCACTTTCAAGTCAACATGCAATGTGCACGATGGAATATGTGTATTTTTCCCGTCCAGATAGCAACATTGATGGAATTAATGTTCATACCGCTCGGAAAAATCTTGGTAAGCAAATGGCACTTGAAGCTAAGATTGAAGCAGATGTCGTCACAGGAGTTCCTGATTCAAGCATTTCTGCGGCAATTGGCTATGCTGAAGCTGCAGGTATTCCTTATGAAATGGGCTTAATTAAAAACCGTTATGTTGGCCGGACTTTTATTCAGCCGTCACAAAGTCTACGCGAACAAGGTGTGAAGATGAAACTTTCACCGGTAAGAGGGGTCGTAGAGGGTAAACGGGTCATTATGGTTGATGATTCAATCGTACGTGGAACAACGAGCAGAAGGATTGTTCGCATGCTAAAAGATGCAGGAGCAAAAGAAGTTCACGTTGTAATCAGCTCACCACCAATTAAAAACCCATGTTTCTATGGTATTGATACATCGAAAAAGGAAGAATTAATCGCGAGCTCTAAATCGGTGGAGGAAATACGTGAAATCATTGGTGCTGATTCATTAACTTTTTTAAGTGTCGAAGGTATGGTCGAAGCAATTGGTCGTCCGTTTCCTGGAGAAACGCGCGGTTCATGTCTAGCTTGCTTCACCGGAAATTATCCGACAGAAATTTATGATTACGAACGAGAAAAAGCAAAATGTTAATAATGTCGGAAATAAAGAGTGATTTTCGGAGGAGGATTTCAAATGGCTAATGCATATAAGCAGGCTGGTGTTGATATTGAAGCTGGTTATGAAGCAGTAAATCGAATGAAAAAACATGTAAAGCGCACATTTCGTCCGGAGGTAATGAATGGACTGGGCGGTTTCGGAGGAATGTTTGATTTGTCTTCCCTGAACCTTAAAGAGCCTGTGCTAATTTCAGGAACGGATGGAGTCGGGACAAAACTTCTACTCGCGTTCATGATGGATAAACATGATACCATTGGGGTAGATTGTGTAGCTATGTGTGTTAACGATGTTGTCGTTCAAGGCGCTGCGCCTTTGTACTTTTTAGATTATATTGCCTGCGGTAAAGCGGATCCTGAACGAATTGAAATGATAGTCAAAGGTATTGCAGACGGCTGCGAGCAGGCAGGCTGCGCTTTAATCGGTGGTGAAACGGCGGAAATGCCAGGTATGTACGAAACGGAAGAGTATGATGTGGCTGGATTTACTGTTGGAGCTGTTGAAAAATCACGCTTAATTACGGGTGAGACAATTTCGGCGGGTGATGTTGTTATTGGGCTTGCTTCAAGTGGTATTCACAGTAACGGATATTCTCTAGTTCGTAAAATCCTCCTTGAAGATTCAGGAATGGATCTACATGAATTCGTACCGGAGTTTGACTGCAAGTTAGGCGATGAATTATTGAAACCGACAAAAATCTATGTCCAGTCTATTTTGTCCACACTTGAAAAGTTTGAAGTTAAGGGACTTGCCCATATTACGGGTGGAGGATTCATCGAGAATATTCCACGTATTCTTCCTGAAGGTTGCGGTGTTGAAATCGGGCTTGGAAGCTGGACAATTCCACCTGTATTCTCGTTCCTTGAAGAAAAAGGGAACCTTGTTCAAGAGGAAATGTTCAATATTTTCAATATGGGGATTGGCATGACTGCTGTAGTGAAAAAAGAGGATGCGGCCGCTGTGGTTGCTCATCTACAGTCATGCGGTGAACAGGCTTCAGTTATTGGAACAATTGTGGATGGAAATGGAGTGTCGTTTAAACAATGAAGCGACTCGCAGTCTTTGCATCAGGTAACGGAAGTAATTTCCAATCAATTGCTGACGCAATAAAAGATGGAGTTCTGAACGCGGAAATCTGCCTTGTTGTTTGCGATCGTGAAGATGCTTATGTGCTTGAAAGAGCTAGGCTTGAGAATATTAGAACCTTCTCTTTTTCAGCGAAAAAGTACTCAAGTAAGGTCGAGTTTGAAACGGAAATTTTAGAGATACTTCGTCAACTTGAGGTTGAATTTATTATTCTAGCTGGTTATATGCGTTTAATTGGGCCGACATTATTACAGGCGTATTCACACAGAATTGTTAACATTCATCCTTCACTTTTGCCTAATTTTCCAGGCAAGGATGCAATTGGGCAGGCTTTTGACGCAAGAGTGGAAGAAACCGGGGTCACGATTCATTATGTCGATGATGGTATGGACACGGGCCCAATCATTGCCCAAAAGACAGTACCGATTCTTGCAGGAGATACGAAAGACATTCTCCAAATAAGGATTCAGGAAACGGAACATGGCATGTATCCATCAGTTTTACAACAGCTATTCCAAAAGAAATAACATACATTATGGAGGGACCAACATACCATGAAGAAACGTGCTTTAATTAGTGTATCGGATAAAACAGGTATTGTAGAATTTGCTAAGGGATTAATAGAAGCAGGGTTTGAAATTATTTCAACCGGCGGTACGAAAAAAACGTTGCAGGATAATGGTGTAGACGTGATTGGAATCAGTGACGTCACTGGTTTCCCGGAAATTTTAGATGGACGCGTTAAAACGCTTCATCCGAATGTCCATGGAGCAGTTTTAGCAAAACATGGTGATGCAGATCACGCGGCACAGCTTGCAGAACATAATATTGAGCCTATTCAACTTGTCTGTGTAAACCTATACCCATTCCAAGCTACAATTTCTAAACCGGATGTTACTGTAGAAGATGCAATTGAAAACATTGATATCGGTGGACCGACAATGCTTCGTTCTTCTGCAAAAAACCACGAGTATGTGACGGTTATCGTTGATTCCAATGATTATCCAACCGTATTGGCTGAACTGAAAGACGGAGGAGTTTCAAAAACAACGAATCGCCGTCTGGCTGCAAAAGTCTTCCGCCATACAGCAGCATATGATGCTGTTATTTCTGAATACATGACAGAGCTTGCTGAAGAAGAGAATCCAGAATCATTGACTGTTACTTATGAATTGAAACAGTCGCTTCGTTATGGGGAAAATCCGCATCAAAAGGCAGCTTTTTATAAAAAACCGCTTGGTTCTGTTTTCTCAATTGCTGAAGCGAAGCAATTACACGGAAAAGAGCTTTCTTTCAACAACATTAATGATGCAGATGCTGCACTTCAAATTGTTAAAGAATTCAATGAGCCCGCAGCAGTAGCTGTCAAACATATGAATCCTTGCGGCGTCGGTGTCGGAACGACCATATTAGAAGCGTACGAAAAAGCATATGAGGCGGATTCTACTTCCATCTTTGGTGGAATCATTGCCCTGAACCGTGAAGTAGATAAAGCAACTGCAGAAAAGCTTCATGAAATTTTCCTTGAAATCATCATTGCTCCTGGGTTTACGGAAGAGGCAGTGGAAGTATTAACTAGCAAGAAAAACCTTCGCTTATTAACGATTGATTTCAACTCAGCTAAAAAACCTGAGCGTAAATTGACTTCAATTGAAGGCGGATTACTTATACAAGATCGTGATGCACATAGTTTGAAGGATGCAGAAGTAAAAGTAGCAACAAAACGCGAACCTACCCTTGAAGAGTGGAAAGCCCTAGAACTTGGCTGGAAAATCGTGAAGCATGTGAAATCAAATGCAATAGTGGTATGTAACGATCAAATGACATTAGGTGTTGGCGCTGGTCAAATGAACCGTGTCGGAGCTGCAAAAATTGCGCTAGAACAAGCCGGTGAAAGAGCAACAGGCAGTGCTTTGGCATCGGATGCTTTCTTCCCAATGGATGATACTGTTGAAGCGGCAGCGAAAGCAGGAGTTACGGCAATCATTCAACCGGGTGGCTCTGTAAAAGACCAAGATTCAATCAAGAAAGCTGATGAATATGGAATTGCAATGGTATTCACAGGGATTCGTCACTTTAAACATTAATCAAAGATGAGGTGCGATAATGAATGTACTAGTGATTGGCCGGGGTGGCAGGGAGCATGCTATTGCCCGCAAACTGTTTGAAAGTAAACGGGTGGAGAAAGTTTTTGCAGCACCAGGAAATCCGGGCATGACCGATGTAGCAAATCTGGTGCCCATTGAAGAAACAAATCATGAGGATTTGGTTGCTTTTGCAAAAGAAAATGCAGTTTCATTGACGGTAATTGGCCCAGAAACGCCATTATTGAATGGACTAGCTGACGACTTTGCTAAAGCGGGCCTACAGGTGTTCGGCCCAAATAGCAGGGCTGCGGTCATTGAAGGAAGTAAATCTTTCGCTAAGGATTTAATGAAGAACTACAGCATTCCGACAGCAGAATATGAAACGTTTACTGATTTTGATTCTGCAAAGGCTTATATTGAAAAAATAGGAGCGCCCATCGTTATTAAGGCAGATGGCTTGGCTGCAGGCAAAGGTGTCGTAGTCGCAATGACGATGGAAGAAGCGTTAGACGCCATCCACGATATGCTTGTCGGGTCTAAGTTTGGAGAAGCTTCTGCCAAAGTTGTTATTGAGGAATTTCTCGATGGTGAGGAATTTTCGTTGATGGCATTCGTGAATGGTGAAAAAGTGTATCCGATGGTTATCGCCCAAGACCATAAGCGCGTTTTCGACGGAGATCAAGGTCCGAACACAGGCGGAATGGGAGCCTATTCACCTGTGCCGCAAATTTCCGATGAAATGGTTCAGACAGCTGTCGAAACAATCTTGCAGCCGACAGTAAATGCGATGATTTCAGAAGATCGTCGTTTCACCGGTATTTTATATGCCGGATTAATTGCTACGGAAAAAGGTACAAAAGTCATTGAGTTCAATGCTCGTTTTGGAGATCCGGAAACGCAAGTTGTTTTACCGAGGCTAAAAACGGATTTCGTTGATACGCTTGAAGCGGTCCTTTTAGGTAAGGATTTACAACTTGAATGGCATGAAGATGCAGTACTTGGTGTAGTAGTGGCAGCAGAGGGGTATCCTGGAGATTACAAAAAGAATTCAATCATTAAAGGGTTGGACAAGATTAATCCAGATGCTCATATTTATCATGCTGGAACTGCTAAAAATAGCGAGGGATCTTTTGTTTCAAACGGTGGCCGTGTGCTTCTGGTTGCTGCAAAAGGAAAAGATTTAGCCTCTGCTCAAGCTAAAGTATATAAAGAATTGAGTCATGTTGAAAAAGACGGATTGTTTTGGCGTACAGATATCGGTTATCGTGCCATTCAATACAATTTATCATGATAATTTGAAAGAAGCTGACTCTAAGAGAGTCAGCTCAGTTTGTAGACAAAAGGGGTTCGGAATGTTTTAATTCCGGACCCCTTTTGAAATTCCCTTTGAATTTTGCTCAAGATTAAGAGATTGGGCCTCTACGAGCCCACTTTATTAAGCCATGCTTGGACCTTTCCATGTCCAATTGGCTATCTTCTTTAAATTCATGGCAGCGAAAGTAAGCATCGCCTGCATCGACAATTTTTTAAGTCCCCTTAAAGTAGTCCAACGCATACCATGCTTTTCTTTTGCATCTGCGAATACACGCTCTATTGTTTCTTTACGTTTCGCATATATAGGTTTTACATCCTTGTGATGACGCAGATGATCTGCTTCTTCCATATAATTTTGCCAGATATGGCGTGTCACCACTTTTTGATGGTCTTTGCTTACTGTACACTGTGATAAAAATGAGCATGTCGCACAAGTGTGTTTGGGTGATTTGTACTCGCGATAGCCCTCTTTATTTGTTGTTGAGTACTTTAAAATCTCGCCCGATGGGCAGAGATAACAATCAAAATGTTCATCGTAAACATAGTCATGCTTGCGAAAGAACCCTTCTTTTGTTCGTGGACGTGTATAGGGTAAAGCTGGTGTGATTTCTTTCCCAAAAAGGTAGCTTGTAATGGCTGGTGTTTTGTAAGCTGCATCTGCGGCAACAGCTTCAGGTTTTCCAACTTTCTCAATCACTTGTTCAACAAGAGGCTCTAAGATATGACTATCATGCGTATTTCCCGGTGTTACAATCGTCCCCAGCACAAAACCGTTGCGGTCCGCAGCCGCATGAAATGAATAGGCAAACTGTTTTGTTCGTTCATCTTTTACATAGTAGCCACTCTCAGGGTCAGTTGTACTTTCTTTAATTTCTTTGGTTTCTTCTTTATCAAATTTATCCGGTGGAAAAGGCTTCTTTCCATTGTTTTCACGATCTTGATTTATTTCTTCTTGAAGGCGTCCTTGATATGCTCGTGTTTCCTTACGAACGATTTTCTTTTCGAATTTTCGCTTATTCGCACTGGCTTTCACATGTGTTGAATCAACGAATACGTGCTCTGCACTTATTAACTTTCTTTCTGAAGCTGTCATTAAGATACGATAAAAAATCCGTTCAAACAGGTCTGTATCTTTAAAGCGACGCTCATAATTTTTCCCGAACGTTGAGAAGTGAGGTACTTTATCATGGAAACCGTAACCTAAAAACCAACGGTAAGCCATATTCGTTTCAACTTCTTCAATCGTTTTACGCATCGAACGAATACCGAAGGTATATTGAATGAATGTCAATTTAACTAAAATAACTGGATCAATACTTGGGCGCCCTATCTCTGAATACATATCTTTCACCAAGTCATAAATGAAAGTGAAGTCAATGGCTCCCTCAATTTTACGAACCAAATGGTTCGCTGGCACCAGTTGATCCAAAGTAATCATTTCAAGTTGATCTCGCTGAATAGAATTATGTTTCGAAAGCATCGTCATCACCTCAAGTTTTAATACTTCTATATTAAAACAAAAAGGACTGTAGGCAAAAGTGGTTATATCTAATTGTTAAAACAAAGTTGATTGGAACGGAAGGTGCGAGACTCCTGCGGGAAATGCGTGTCCAAGGGAGACCCCACAGGCGCAAAGGCGCCGAGGAGGCTCCCTGACCGCCCGCGGAAAGCGAGTGCCTGGAGTGGAAATCAACGTCGAATTTTTACAACCCCTCAAAAAAACTGTAGACAAACTCGATTTTCATCGAGTTTGTCTACAGTCTGAGCTGACTCTAAGAGAGTCAGCTTCTTCTTTAGAAAAAGATTTAATAAGAATCAGGTGAATTAAAATCATTTTCCGTTTTTTGTTCTTTTTTCATTAATGTTTGTCCATTCTCCATAGCGTCCACGATTGGACAATAGCGTAGAATGCCTTCACCAATTTTCATAGCTGCTATCATGACGACAAATAAGTAAGATTGGTTTTTCCAAGGTTTTTTAACCATTTTTGCTGTTGCCCATGATAGAAAGGTAAAACCACAGGTAATCCGCATAAGTGCATTTATTATACTAATATTTTGTTTAAACTTCATAATAAGTCCATCCCTTCACAAAAAATTAACAATTTTTCAGTTAACATTACTGTGCTATTCTGGTAAGTATGTTAGTATGAAATAAAATTGGGTTTAAAATGGTTTTTTTATTGCATTTGTTTCAAAAAAATTATGGGGGAATGTTTATGCTTGAACAGCGCTATAGATGGAAAAATAAACATCTACGTGAACATATAGATGTGCTGGATGGCAATAGGGCACCACACATTCTGCTTAAAAATACGACTTATTTAAATCAGGCTTTACGAAAATGGGTGAAAGCGAATATCTGGATCTATGATGATCGCATAATCTATGTTGGCGAAAAGCTTCCTGAAAATATAGACCGCTGCGAAATGGTTGACTGTACAAATCAGTACCTGGTCCCGGGATATATTGAGCCGCATTCACATCCTTCTCAATTATATAATCCCCTTTCTTTTTCACGTTATGCATCTCATTTTGGGACAACGACATTAATCAATGATAACTTGCCATTTCTATTGCAGTTAGAAAAAAAGAAAGCGTTTTCTCTTTTGAAAGAACTTCGTAATATTCCTGTTACAATGTATTGGTGGAGTCGTTTTGATGGACAAACGGAATTAGTAGACGAGGATATGGTATTTTCACATGGTGCAGTTAAATCTTGGCTGGAGCACGATGCCGTACTACAGGGCGGCGAACTAACGGGATGGCCGAAGCTCCTCGACGGGGATGACATGATGTTGCACTGGATTCAGGAAGCAAAGCGGATGAGGAAGAAAATTGAAGGACACTTTCCGGGTGCGTCGGAGAAAACGTTGGCGAAGATGACGTTGTTTGGTGCTGATTGTGATCATGAGGCAATGACAGGCGATGAGGTCATGTCTCGTCTGCTACAGGGTTATTATGTTTCACTAAGGCATTCTTCTATCCGACCGGATCTTCCTAAGTTGATACAAGAAATACATGATATGGGCATCGATCATTATGACAAATTCTTTTATACAACAGATGGATCACCTCCGTCTTTTTATGAAGGTGGTTTTATAGACAGCTTAATCAAAATAGCAATAGAGCAAGGTGTTCCGGTCATTGATGCTTATAATATGGCAACTATTAATATCGCCCGCTATTATAATATTGAATATCTTCATGGTAATATTGCTACTGGAAGGGTTGCCAACATTAATTTTCTGACAGATATAAAGGAACCGGCACCAGTTTCTGTAATGGCAAAAGGGAAATGGGTGAAACGGGATGGTGAAGTAATTCCCGATTCTCAGGAAATCAACTGGAGCGATTTTGATTTTAAACCGCTTGAACTTGATTGGGATCTTAGTTTAAAGGAAGATTTTGAATTTTCTATGCCGTTTGGAATTGAACTGGTCAATAACGTAATCACGAAGCCATATTATCTTTCCAATGACGTTGGCCATGAAGAACTGACCTTTAAAGATGATGAATGCTTTTTCATGCTCATTGACCGTGAAGGTAAATGGCGCATTAATACGATATTAAAAGGCTTTGCCAATAAATTGTGTGGTTTTGCAGGTTCTTATACAAATACGGGTGACATAATCTTAATTGGTAAACGAAAACAGGATATGCATTTAGCATTTAACCGGTTGAAGGAAATTGGCGGTGGTATCGTTTTGACTGAACAAGGCCAGGTGATACATGAACTGCCTTTAAAATTAAAAGGAGTCATGTCCAATAAGGAGGTTCCTGAACTAATTAAAGAAGAGAATGAGTTGAAAAAGCTGCTACGTGAAAGGGGTTATCGCTTTGCTGATCCGGTGTATACCCTTTCATTCTTTTCAACAACTCATCTTCCCTATATAAGGGTAACCCAGCGAGGAGTATATGATGTAATGAATAAAACTATACTCTTTCCTACTATAATGCGTTAAAATATAAGAGAAGAAATGGTTAAAAAATCAGGGGAGTGGAAAGATGAAATTTAAGAGAGTTCTTTTCATCATTATTGCTATTTTTCTGCTAGCAGGCTGTTCGACTAAAGAAGAACCTGTACCAGATGACAGTAAGCCGAAAGATGCAGCTGTCATTAAAAATACAGATGTTAAAAACGAGCCTTCCAACATGTTTCCACTTACTGGTGTAGCCACGAATGAAGATACCGAGCAAAGGGCTGTAGCGGTGATGATTAATAATCATCCAAAAGCGCGTCCACAATCTGGTCTCTCAGATGCGGACATAGTCTATGAATTGCTGGCGGAAGGCGACATAACCAGATTTTTAGCTGTTTTCCAAAGTGAAATGCCGAACCAAATCGGACCGGTTCGGAGTGCAAGGGACTATTATATCGAAATGGCCAAAGGTTTGGACTGCATCTATGTGTGTCATGGGAATAGCCCAGAGGCAAAAACCATGCTAGACAAAGGATATATTGATAACTTGAACGGCCTATATTATGATGGTACTTTGTTTCAGCGCTCAACAGATCGAAACGCACCGCATAATTCCTACACTTCTTTTGATAATATTGAAAAGGGTGCGAAGGAAAAAGGATATGAGCTGACAGGTGCACCAGAGCCATTTACTTTCCTGACAGAGGAAGAGGCGGTTGGTCTGCAAGGAGAATCGGCTTTGAAAATTGAGATATCCTACGGATCGGCAGAGTTCAATGTAAAGTATGAATATGAAGGAACAGAAGAGAAATATAAACGTTATTCTAATGGTGAGCAAACAGTTGAGCATAAATCAAGCAAACCGATTTTACTGGATAATATATTCATCATTGAGACCACTCATCAAGTGGTTGATGATAAAGGACGCCTTAAAATTGATTTAAAAAGTGGCGGAAAAGGTTATTTACTTCAAAAGGGGAAGGTCAATGATGTAGAATGGGTTAATAAAGATGGTCGAATTATACCAGTGAAAAACGATAAAGAAGTAGGGTTGATACCGGGGAAAACTTGGGTCAATATTATTCCGAATCAACCTGGTTTAGTAGAAGACGTCTCATTTTGATACCCATGAAAATTGAGGGGGAGAAACATGCAAATTGATAAGTTAAGAGGGAAAGAAACGGATCAGCTGTTTAAGTCGATACTTTCCTTGCGCGATTTAGACGAATGCTATCGATTTTTTGATGACTTATGTACAGTCAATGAAATTTCATCATTAGCACAGCGCCTTGAAGTAGCCCGTATGCTTGAAGAAGGTAAAACCTATCATAAAATCGAAAACGAAACAGGGGCTAGCACGGCCACGATTTCTAGGGTTAAACGCTGCTTAAACTACGGAAATGATGCCTACACCATGGCTCTTAACCGTATAAAGGAAAACGTTGAAGAAACAACGGAATCTTAATGAATTCGATTTTTTTATATTGTATGAAATAGAAAAAGCCGAGGAATTCGTTTCCCGGCTTTTTATTTTGAGCAAGCGTTTTCTATAGCAGCTACCGTCCAGTCGAAACCGTGTTATATTGGATTTTAGATTCAGAGGTTTCCAGTTGGTAAACATTTTATCGATACTTCTCTTTTTTAATGAAAAATCTTAATGCTATAATGGTGAAATGGGAAGTGTGAATGGAGGATTATAATGTACGATTTTCGCGAGTGGAAACATGTTTTCAAACTCGATCCAAATAAAGAAATAAGCGATGAGGCGTTAGAAAAAGTCTGTGAATCTGGTACAGATGCAATTATGGTTGGAGGCACCGATGGAATTACGCTTGAGAATGTACTTCATTTGATGGCGCGAGTTAGGCGATATACAGTCCCATGTGTGATGGAGATTTCATCGGTTGAAACAGTGACGCCGGGATTCGATTTATATTTTATTCCGAGTGTCCTAAATAGCACCAATCCAGATTGGATGATGAAACTGCATCAGCAAGCAGTCAAAGAATTCGGATACCTTTTGAATTGGGATGAAATTTTCGTAGAAGGATATTGCATCTTAAATCCTGAGTGTAAGGCGGCTCAATTGACGAAAGCCAATACGGATCTAGATATGGATGATGTGGGTGCATATGCAATGATGGCAGAAAAGATGTTCAAACTGCCGGTTTTTTATCTTGAATACAGCGGTGCTTATGGCGATGTCCAGATGGTGGAAGCGGCTAGAGAGAGTTTGGAGAATACTGTACTATTCTACGGCGGTGGGATTAAATCAGTAGAGCAGGCCAAAGAGATGGCGGAGTTTGCGGACGTAATCGTTGTTGGTAATGTGATCTATGAAGATTTGAAAACGGCGCTTGCAACAGTTGAGGCAGTTAAATGATAATTTGGCCAAAATGTAAATAGGGAAAAAATGTAGTATACTAAAACAGAAACGAATGTTCGTATAGGTGGTGTGATAATGCAATATTTAGCGGAAAAATTACTAATAGGTTTGAATGAACAGCAACAAAAAGCAGTAAAAGCAACAGATGGTCCACTTCTAATTATGGCTGGGGCAGGAAGTGGAAAGACGCGTGTGCTGACTCACCGTATTGCTTACTTGATGGTTGAAAAGGAGATAGCACCTTGGAATATCCTTGCAATCACATTTACTAATAAAGCCGCACGTGAAATGAAAGAAAGAATCCGTAGCATTCTGGGCGGTGCGTCCGAAGATATCTGGATTTCAACGTTCCACTCTATGTGTGTCCGTATTTTGCGAAGAGATATTGATCGGATTGGATTTAATAGGAATTTCTCAATTTTAGATACGACGGATCAGCAATCAGTCATAAAGCAAATTATGAAAGACCGTAATATGGATACAAAGAAATATGATTACCGGGCCATTTTAGGTAGTATCAGTTCAGCAAAAAATGAATTGGTCGGACCAGAAGAATACCTCAAAACTGCGTCAGATTATTTTACTAAAGTAACGGCAGATGTATATACAGAATACCAAAAACGTTTGCGGAAAAATTCAGCCCTCGATTTTGATGATTTGATCATGATGACGATTCAATTGTTCCAACTTATACCGGAAGTGCTAGAATATTATCAGCGGAAGTTTCAATACATTCATGTTGATGAGTATCAAGATACAAACCGGGCTCAATATATGCTTGTTAAACTGCTAGCTTCACGATTCCGTAATCTCTGTGTTGTAGGGGATTCAGATCAGTCGATCTATCGCTGGCGCGGTGCGGATATTGCGAATATCCTTTCATTTGAAAAAGATTATCCTAATGCCAATATGATTTTCCTTGAACAGAATTATCGTTCAACGAAAAAGATTCTTGAAGCGGCGAATAAGGTCATCGATAATAATCGAAACCGGAAGCCGAAAAATCTTTGGACTGAGAATGTAGATGGTAATAAGATTTTCTATTACCGTGCAGACAATGAACAAGGGGAAGCGCAATTTGTAGCAGGAAAGATAAATGAATTAGCTAAGGACGGTAGTAGAAAATATTCCGATATAGCAATCCTTTACAGAACAAATGCACAATCACGGGTAATGGAGGAAGTTCTGCTTAAATCCAATATTAACTATGCAATCGTCGGCGGCACTAAGTTCTATGATCGTAAAGAGATTAAGGATTTACTTGCCTATCTGCGTCTTATTGCAAATCCTGATGATGACATCAGTCTTCGCCGTGTAATAAATGTACCGAAACGAGGTATTGGTGCAACTTCAATGGACAAAGTAGCAGATTATGCAGATCAATATGATCTTTCCATTTATAAAGCACTTGAGTCCGTGGAAATGATTGGGATAAGCGGGAAGGCTACCAAAGCAGCAAGGGAATTCCACACGTTAATTACTAACTATACAAATCAGCAGGAGTACTTATCTGTGACGGAACTGGTGGAAGAAGTCATTAAAAAAACCGGTTACCGTGAGATGCTGCAAGCAGAAAAAACAATTGAATCACAAAGCCGTCTTGAAAATATAGATGAGTTTTTATCTGTAACGAAAGCATTCGAAAGTAACAGCGAGGACAAATCATTGATTGGCTTTTTAACTGACCTGGCGTTGGTTGCTGATATTGACCAATTAGATGAGAACTCCGAAGAAGCAACAAATACGGTAACGTTAATGACACTACATTCGGCGAAGGGATTAGAATATCCGGTAGTCTTTTTACTGGGCCTTGAAGAAGGAGTTTTCCCTCATAGCCGCTCGCTCATGGATGAGGAGGAGATGGAAGAAGAACGCCGTCTTGCTTATGTGGGGATTACAAGGGCTGAAAATGAGTTGTTCATCAGTAATGCCCAAATGCGGACACTGTATGGACGGACGAGCATGAATCCAGTCTCACGGTTCATCGGAGAAATACCCGAGGAACTTCTTGAAGATCTTAAACCGAAACCTGCTCCTAGATCCAAGCAGACTCCATTCAGTTCTCCGGCGAGAACAGGGAACACTGCGACGGCTTCCACAAGAAAAATGCCTACCTTTGGGCGAGCTGTTTCTGCCCCATCTGCAACAGGCGGTGAAGAGATTGGTTGGGCCGTTGGTGACAAGGCTTCCCATAAAAAGTGGGGGATTGGAACCGTGGTGAGTGTAAAAGGAGAAGGCGAAGGAAAGGAACTGGATATTGCATTCCCAAGTCCAATCGGCATTAAACGCCTATTGGCGAAATTTGCACCAATAGAAAAAGCATAAGCTATGAATATGCGTCTACTGGTGAAGAATAGGGATATCTGACTTAGACACCGCTCTTCTAAGATGAAGTGCGGTGGAGTCTTCTTTAGAAAGGATTGAACGTATGGACATACAAGCTGCAGAGAAGATTGTTCTTGAGCTGCAAACTTTATTGAACCAATATAGCTATGAATATTATGTGAAGGACCAGCCATCCGTACCTGATGCTGAATATGATCGGCTTTTACGTGAATTAATTGAGTATGAAGAGAAATTTCCCGAGCTGAAAACAGCCGATTCTCCAACACAGCGGGTCGGTGGGGCCATCCTGGATATGTTCGAAAAAGTGGAGCATACGACACCGATGCTTAGCCTAGGTAATGCTTTCAATGAAAGTGACTTACGCGATTTCGACAGAAAGGTCCGACAGGCTGTAGGTGACAATTTTTCCTATGTATGTGAATTGAAAATAGATGGACTTGCCGTCACACTTCAATATGAAAATGGATATTTCGTAAGAGGAGCAACCCGAGGAGACGGAACAATTGGTGAAGATATTACCGAAAACCTGAAAACAATCAAGTCAATTCCTTTGAAGGTACGGGAGCCTATCGCCATAGAAGTGCGTGGTGAGGCATTCATGCCAAAAAAATCATTCGAATCTCTAAATAAGGCGAAGGAAGAACGCGGGGAAGAACCTTTTGCAAATCCTCGTAATGCAGCTGCTGGCTCTTTGAGACAACTTGACCCAAAACTTGCTGCGAAACGGAACTTGGATGTATACCTTTATGCGATTGCTGATTTAGGTGAAACAGGGGTTCGTTCTCACAGCGAGGGTCTAGATTTATTGGATGAACTAGGGTTTAAAACAAATAAGGAACGAAAAACCTGTACGAATATAGAGGAAGTTCTTGCCTATATTGAAGAATGGACTGAACAACGTCCAAACTTGGCCTACGATATCGATGGAATTGTCGTAAAAGTGGATTCACTTGAACAGCAGGATGAACTAGGCTTTACGGCAAAAAGTCCGCGATGGGCGATTGCCTACAAATTTCCAGCCGAAGAAGTCATCACAACACTAAGAGGTATCGAGCTGAATGTTGGCCGTACGGGAGTGTTGACACCAACGGCTGTTTTGGACCCTGTTCGGGTAGCCGGAACGACTGTGCAACGAGCTTCGCTGCATAACGAAGATTTAATCCGTGAAAAGGACATCCGTATTGGAGATCAAGTGGTCGTGAAAAAAGCAGGCGATATCATTCCAGAGGTCGTCAATGTACTAGCAGAACGTCGTACGGGGGAAGAAGTCGAGTTCCAGATGCCGACTGAGTGCCCAGAATGTGATAGCGAGCTTGTCCGACTGGACGGGGAGGTCGCCCTGCGATGCATCAACCCGAAATGTCCGGCACAAATCCGAGAGGGCTTGATTCACTTTGTATCACGGACAGCAATGAATATCGACAGTTTAGGTGAAAAAGTCATTAGCCAGTTATTTAAGGAAGCGCTCATACAGGATGTAGCTGATATTTATAAGCTTACATACGATCAAGTGATAGCATTGGAACGGATGGGAGATAAATCCGTCAATAAACTCCTTCAGGCAATCGAAGCTTCGAAAAGCAATTCGCTAGAAAAATTACTATTCGGCCTTGGTATCCGCCATGTTGGTTCGAAAGCAGCGAAGACCCTTGCGAGGGAATTCGGCACTATGGAAGCATTAAGCAAGGCGAGCCGTGAAGAACTTACAGCAATTAATGAAATTGGAGAAAAAATGGCTGATTCCATCGTGGCATATTTTGAATTGGAGGAAGTGCATGCACTGTTGAATGAGTTGGAAGCAGCCGGTGTGAACCTTATCTATAAAGGGGCAAGAGCTGTTTCTATAGAAGAAATCGATTCCATTTTCGCTGGAAAAACAGTCGTTTTGACAGGGAAACTGCATCAGCTAACACGTAATGAAGCGAAAGAAAAATTAGAGGCGCTAGGAGCTAACGTTGCTGGAAGTGTCAGCAAGAAAACGGATTTGGTCGTGGCCGGCGAAGATGCTGGTTCCAAACTAGAAAAGGCAGAAAGCCTAGGCGTTCTCGTATGGGATGAAGAGAGACTGATTGAGGAACTAAAAAAATAAGAGGTGTAGCTATGAGGAAACACTCTATTTTGGGGATGATTCTTATACTACTTCTTGCTGGATGTGCACCTAGTTTTGAGGATAAGCAAGAGGTAGTTCAAGACTCCAAAAACGAAAAGGATACAGCAATTATTCCGAAGTATAAAATTTCGGAAGAATATTATCAAACGATTCTTCCGTTTGAGCCATCAAAAGCCCGCGGTTTGGTCGTTTCGAATTTAAATACTCGATATGATATCGAAGAGTTTGAAAATGGACTGATGCGGTTGGCACAAACTCAATTTGACCCGGAAGAATACCTATTTCAAGAGGGGCAAATGCTCGACAGTTCCAAGATATCATCCTGGTTGAACAGAAAATATACAAAAAGCCAGTTGAAAGAAAAGAACAAGAAAGAAAGTGATAACGTAGGTTTAAATCCAGTTGATTCAGGTACAGGTGACATTGATAAGCGGAATGCGGAAAATCCAATTTACCTGGCTCATATTTTAGAACATAACTATTTGGTGAAATCAAAGGATAGCACAGTTAGCCTTGGTGGAGTTGTAATAGGCCTTGCCCTAAATTCAGTCCATTACTATCAAAAAGAAGCATACGGGGCAACCTATGAAAAGAAAATTGATAGTAAAGAACTAAAACAAGAAGGGGAGAAAATTGCTGAGGAAGTCTTAAAAAGATTGCGTAATATGGACAAGCTGAAAAATGTTCCGATTACCATTGCCTTGTTTGAGCAAAATGAAAAATCCTCTGTAGTGCCTGGGAATTTTATTTCCTATACGAATATAGGGAAAAACTCTAACAATATTGGAAAATGGACAAACTTAAACGAAGAATACTTCCTATTCCCTTCGGCAAGTGCAGAAAAAAAATATAGGGATGACGTCAACACATTCACAAATTTTAAAGAGGATGTTGAAGAATATTTCCCTAACTTTAATGGAGTTATTGGCAGGGCATTTTATATGGATGACCAATTACAAAGCTTGAACATCGATATCCCTATCCAATTTTATGGAAACTCAGAAGCGATTGGCTTTACACAATATGTGGCTGGTCTTGTAATGGAACGTTTCCCTAAATATATTGCAGTACAAGTATCGATCACTTCTGTAAATGGACCCGAAGCACTTATTGTTCGCGAGGCAAATCAAGACGAACCAACCGTGCATATATACGAATAAAAAAAAGATGAAGCTTAACAAGCTTCATCTTTTTTATTTGGAACAAATCTAGCCATGAGTAACCTTAACAAAATGGCTTTATGCCTGGCTATTATTCTTGAATGATATTATCTTATTTATACATAATTTGAAGAGTTTAACAGTTTTGGTTAGAATAAGATTGATAGTGTTGAAAAGTTATTTAAAACAGGGAGGGATTGTTTTGGTGCAATTGTATAAACATGAACCGTTTACGGATTTTTCTCAAGTGGCAAATAGCGAGGCGTATAAACAGGGGTTAGGCAGGGTGAAAACATACTTAGGTCAGAATTATGATTTAGTCATTGGTGGAGAAAAAATCTCTACAGAAAATAAAATTATTTCTATTAATCCAGCTAAAAAAGAAGAAGTGATAGGCTATGTATCGAAAGCCAATCGTGAGTTGGCTGAGAAGGCAGTTCAGGCAGCGGATGCGACCTTTCAGACATGGCGTAAGGTAAAGCCTGAAGTAAGGGCAGATATACTGTTCAAAGCGGCAGCTATTGTCCGACGGAGGAAACATGAATTTTCGGCCTTGCTGACGAAAGAAGCTGGCAAGCCGTGGAATGAGGCAGATGGTGATACGGCTGAGGCTATCGATTTCTTAGAGTTTTATGCAAGGCAGATGCTCAAATTAAAAGACGGAATTCCTGTACAGAGCAGACCGAATGAAAATAATCGCTATGATTATATTCCACTTGGAGTGGGAATTATTATTTCCCCGTGGAATTTTCCTTTTGCTATTATGGCAGGAACGACTGTTGCGGCCATCGTAACGGGAAATACGGTTCTGTTAAAACCGGCATCGACTACTCCGGTTATCGCGGCTAAATTTGTGGAGGTGATGGAGGAAGCAGGTCTGCCTAAGGGGGTATTGAACTTTGTCCCGGGGAGCGGTTCAGAAGTAGGCGATTATCTTATCGATCATCCCCGCACCCGTTTTGTTTCATTTACAGGATCTCGTGAAGTAGGTACGAGAATTTATGAACGTGCCGCAAAAGTGAATGAAGGTCAAATTTGGCTGAAGCGGGTGATTGCGGAAATGGGTGGTAAAGATACGATTGTAGTTGATAAGGAAGCGGACCTTGAATTGGCTGCTCAATCGATCGTGAATTCGGCATTCGGTTTTTCCGGGCAAAAGTGTTCTGCCTGTTCCCGGGCGGTCATTGTTGCTGAAGTATATGATCAGGTGCTAGAGCGTGCTTTAGAACTGACAAAGGAATTGTCCGTTGGTGATCCAGAAGATGGTGCAAACTTCATGGGGCCGGTCATCGATGGTCAAGCTTATAAAAAAATCATGGAATACATTGAAATTGGGAAACAAGAAGGTCGTTTAGCCGCTGGTGGAAAGGGTGATGATACAACCGGTTATTTCATTGAACCAACGATCATTGCCGATCTTGATCCGTATGCCCGGCTCATGCAAGAAGAGGTTTTCGGCCCAGTTGTTGCTTTTTCGAAAGCAAAAGACTTTGATGAAGCGATTGAGATTGCAAATAATACGGATTATGGCCTGACGGGAGCAGTAATTACAAATAATCGTGAACATATGGAAAAAGCACGTGATGATTTTCATGTGGGAAATCTATACTTCAACCGTGGATGTACGGGCGCGATTGTAGGCTATCAGCCGTTCGGAGGCTTTAATATGTCAGGTACAGACTCAAAAGCAGGAGGACCCGATTATCTTATCCTTCATATGCAAGGAAAAACGACTTCAGAAGCATATTAATGGAAATGTAATCCCTTCCTATTTAGGAAGGGTTTTTTCAAGAATAGAGAACATTTGACTAATTTGACCGCCTTCTTGGAATTTCCCCGGAAATTTCGGCAACTTTCTCATATTTCCCGGAAAATACTTCTTTTTCTTTAAGAAATATTTGAATTTCGACATGGTATCTCTTGTTGCTTTACTGTGCAATAGTTTGATATGATTTAAACGATGATTTTATGGAGAAAAGCGACTATTTTAGTCGATTTGGATATTTTTTCGGAGGTGAAGAGAATGTCACGAATTTCTATGGAACAAGTAAAACACGTTGCCCATTTGGCTCGTTTGGCAATTACGGAAGAAGAAGCAGAACAGTTTCAGAATCAGCTTGAACAAATGATTTCATTTGCGGAGCAGTTGAATGAACTTGATACGGATCAGGTAAACCCGACTTCTCACGTTTTGGATATGAAAAATGTAATGCGCGAAGATGTTGCAAAACCAGGATTACCAGTAGAAGAAGTAGTTAAGAATGCACCGGATAGCAAAGAAGGATATATCCGTGTACCAGCCATTATGGAATAAGGAGGGACAATGATGTCGTTGTTCGAACAAAAAGTTTCCGAGCTTCATCAACGTTTACATAATAAAGAGATCAGCGTTACTGATCTTGTTAACGAATCGTATAAGCGAATCGGACAAGTAGAAGACAAGGTGAAGACATTTTTGACATTAGATGAAGAAAACGCCCGCAACCAAGCAAAACAATTGGATGACCAATTAGTAAAAGGCGAGAGCCAAGGCGCCCTATTTGGCATGCCAATCGGTGTGAAGGATAATATTGTTACTAAAAATTTACGGACAACTTGTGCGAGCAAAATTTTGGAGAACTTTGATCCAATCTATGATGCAACCGTTGTTCAAAAGTTACAGCAGGCAGAAACGGTGACAATTGGAAAATTGAACATGGATGAATTTGCGATGGGTTCTTCAAATGAGAACTCAGCATATCAGGCAACACGCAATCCATGGAATACGGATTATGTACCAGGTGGCTCTTCAGGTGGTTCAGCTGCATCTGTCGCTTCTGGTGAAGTCTTATTCTCATTAGGTTCTGACACAGGTGGATCGATTCGCCAACCAGCTGCATACTGCGGAGTTGTCGGCTTAAAGCCTACATATGGACGGGTTTCCCGTTTCGGACTTGTAGCCTTTGCTTCTTCATTAGATCAAATCGGTCCGGTGACAAGAACGGTTGAAGATAATGCATACCTTCTTGAAGCGATTTCAGGCGTCGATCCAATGGATTCCACATCTGCTAACTTAGACGTACCGAATTTTGTGAATTCATTAACAGGCGATGTTAAAGGGTTGAAAATTGCAGTTCCTAAAGAATACCTTGGTGAAGGTGTTGGGGAAGAAGCACGTAATTCTGTACTTGAAGCTTTAAAAGTATTAGAAGGACTTGGAGCTGTATGGGAAGAAGTTTCCCTGCCGCATTCCAAATATGCTCTAGCTGCTTACTATCTGCTTTCTTCATCAGAAGCATCGGCAAACCTTTCCCGTTTTGATGGCGTTCGCTTCGGTCACCGTACAGATAATGCAGAAACCTTAATTGAAATGTACAAGCAAACTCGATCGGAAGGATTCGGTGACGAAGTAAAACGCCGTATCATGCTTGGAACTTTCTCCTTAAGCTCTGGTTATTATGATGCTTATTATAAAAAGGCTCAAAAAGTGCGTACATTGATCAAAAAAGACTTTGAAGATGTATTTGAAAAATATGATGTAATCGTTGGACCGACAACACCTACACCAGCTTTCAAAATCGGTGAAAAAGTTGCCGATCCATTAACGATGTATGCGAATGATATTTTAACGATTCCTGTCAACCTTGCTGGCGTACCAGGTATTTCCGTACCTTGTGGTTTCGCTGCTAATGGTCTACCGCTTGGTCTGCAAATGATCGGGAAGCATTTTGATGAAAGCACGATTTACCGCGCTGCTCACGCATTTGAGCAAGCAACAGATTTTCATAAACAATTTCCTAAGCTGTAAGGGGTGAAAAAAATGGACTTTGAAACGGTAATTGGTCTAGAAGTACACGTAGAATTAAAAACAGATTCAAAAATTTTCTCATCGAGCCCGAACCAATTCGGTGCCTCTCCAAATAGCAATACGACTGTAATCGATCTTGGCTATCCAGGTGTATTGCCTGTCGTCAATAAAAAGGCTGTTGATTTTGCAATGAAAGCTGCTATCGCGCTAAATTGTGAAGTGGCAGAAATCACGAAATTTGACCGGAAAAACTATTTTTATCCAGACAATCCGAAAGCTTACCAAATTTCTCAATTCGATCAGCCAATCGGTGAACATGGCTGGATTGAAATCGAAGTCGGTGGCAAGAAAAAGAAAATCGGCATTACACGTATTCATATGGAAGAAGATGCTGGTAAGCTGACACATAAAGGGAACTATTCACTTTGTGATTACAACCGCCAAGGTACTCCGCTTGTTGAGATCGTATCCGAGCCGGATATCACGTCTCCTGAAGAAGCGTATGCTTATCTGGAAAAATTGAAATCCATTATTCAATACACGGGTGTTTCCGATTGTAAAATGGAAGAAGGCTCACTTCGCTGTGATGCTAACATTTCCTTGAAACCAGTTGGGCAAAAAGAATTCGGTACGAAAACTGAATTGAAAAACTTGAACTCATTCAACTTCGTTCGTAAAGGGTTGGAGCATGAAGAAATCCGACAAGCAGAAGTATTGAATGAAGGCGGCGTAATCGAACAGGAAACACGACGTTTCGATGAAGCTACAGGTAGAACAGTTCTAATGCGTATTAAAGAAGGCTCTGATGATTACCGCTATTTCCCGGAACCAGATTTATTGACTATCCATATCGACGAAGAATGGAAAGCACGCATTACTGCGGAGATTCCAGAACTTCCAGATGCACGAAAAAAACGTTACGTTGAAGAATTTGGTTTACCAGAGTATGATGCTGCTGTTTTAACGGTAACAAAAGAAATGGCTGATTTCTTTGAAGCAACAGTTGCTTCAGGTGCGGATGCGAAACTTGCATCGAACTGGGTCATGGGTGAGGTTTCTGCTTTCTTAAACGCAGAAGGGAAAGAACTGCATGATATGGCGTTGACTGCTGAATCATTGGCAGGAATGATCAAACTGATTGAAGATGGTACAATTTCTTCTAAAATCGCGAAAAAGGTATTCAAAGAGTTGATCGAAAACGGTGGTAACGCAGAAACGATCGTTAAGGAAAAAGGACTTGTCCAAATTTCTGACGAAGGTGCATTACGATCAGCGGTTGAAGAAGCTTTGAATAATAACCCGCAATCAATTGAAGATTTTAAAGCTGGTAAACAAAAAGCAATCGGCTTCCTTGTCGGACAAATTATGAAAGCGACAAAAGGCCAAGCTAATCCACAACTTGTTAATAAAATTTTGGTTGAAGAAATCAATAAACGTTAATAATTGACCGTATCACTTTCTAAGTGATGCGGTTTTCATATGGTTATCAAAAGAGTTTTACGAGGAAATACTGGAACTTATAAGTGAGAAATTAATTTTATATTTTTTTTGGAGTTATCTGTAGGGGTAACTCCTTTTTGTGTCGTCTATTACATGAATGCTTAAATGAAAGGGGGGAGAGAAGTGACAGATGAGTTAGTGGAGAAGGTGAGAGGTGGAAATGATCATGCTTTCCGGATATTGATAGAAACGTATAAGGAGACGATTTTTAGAACCGTCTATTCCGTTTTACGCAATCAAAAGGATGCAGAAGATGTCACCCAGGAAGTCTTTATCAAAATCTATACTTCTCTTCCTCAATATAAAAATCAAGGTTTTAAAACATGGATTACGCGTATTGCCGTCAATCATGCAATAGATTTGAAGAGAAAACGAGAAAGGCAAAAGGAAGAATCACATGAAGTACAGCCTTCGGAAGCTCATTTAGGCCTATCTGATGATGTTGAGGCAGTGTTTTTTCGAAATGAAAAACGAAAGCAAGTATTACGGAAGCTGAATGACCTTCCGGAGGGGTATCGGGACGTTGTGTATGGCTATTACATACAAGAAAAAACATTCCAGCAAATTGCAGAGGAACAGCAGATTCAAGTCAAATCTGTTGAGGTAAAGCTATATCGGGCAAGGAATTGGATGAGAAAACATTGGAAAGAGGAGGATTTTTCATGAACCATGTTTCTGAAGCAGGGTGGATTGCTTATTTGGCGGATGAAATGCCTGATAATCTAAAAATAGAATATGAAAATCATTTATACTCCTGTGACGAGTGTTTAACAGTCTATATGGAGGCGATGGAAAGAGCTGAATCTAGTCTGCTCGTTGAAGAACTTGATATAGCAGATTCTGTTATGAGCTCGATTGCTCAACTAAATGAAGTATCTAATGAAGAGGTTAAGCAAATCAGAAAAGAAAAATCTCTTCGGACGATTACAAGACATTACCTGATTGCCGCTGGTTTTACGATTCTATTAATGGCAGCCGGAGTTTTTCAATCCCTGACTGAATACGTTGATTCTGTAGAATCCAGTACTGTAAAGGAAACTCAGACCTTAACCGATGGTCTTATTGATAAAACATTTAATTGGATGGACTCTATTGAAAAGAAAAATAAGGAGGGGTTTAGAAATGAATAAAAGTCCGATATTAGCTTTTTTGTTATCATTTCTTCCGGGTTTTGGTCATTTTTACCTAGGTAGGAGATATAAAGGTTTATTTTATTTTCTAGCCACGCTTGGATTAGGGCTGGGAGGCTTTTTTCTTACATTGATTAGTCAATTGGAAGCGTTTCTTGCCTTTTCCATTATAGGAATGGTGTTTTATTTCATCAGTATATTTGACTTGGTAGTTACCTCTCTAAGAAATCCTAAAAGCGAAACGGATGCAGGGGGAATAGTGGATCAGCCGGAAGCAGAAAGATTCTATGTAATTGTCCTTTCATTCGTGCCTGGTCTCGGACATTTTCAGCTCGGCCTCATGAATCGGGGACTTATTTTTCTAATTGGCTTTTTAGGCCTTGGCATTATGGTGATATTCATCAGTGTGATGACACAAATGGAAGGTCTGCTAATATTCATGGCTTTATTGCCAGTTATCTGGATTTACAGTTTTTTTGATTCTGTTCAACAGCTGAATAAAAAGCAAAGGGGTGAGGAGCTTATTGATCGGACCGTGTTGGAAGATTTCGAGGAGAGACGGGAATCTGGGAAGAAGAGTAAATCGGTCGCGACTTTATTCGCCATTTTCCCTGGGGCAGGTCATTTATATTTAGGGCTGCAAAAACGCGGAATCCAATTAATGGCCGGCTTTTTATTCGCCATTTATATATTGGATTTACTCCGTTTAGGATTCTTCTTTTTCCTTATTCCGATCATCTGGTTTTACAGCTTTTTTGATGGATTACAAAAAGCGGCTAAAATGGAAGAGGGTCCTGTTGAAGATACGCCCATAATTTCGGGAATTGTCAATCAGCAAAAATGGGTAGGCCTTGGTTTGGTGGGGCTAGGAATTTATTTCTTGGCAAGTAACATTATCGTTCCGGCAATTGCACCTCATTTAGATGAATGGGTTGGAAGCAACTTAGAATATTGGTTTAGAGATTATTTTCAAAAAGGACTCGTGTGTATCCTTCTTATAGGTGGAGGAATAAAATTGTTAGCTGGAAGTAAAAAAGCGAGAGACAAGGAGGAGACAAAATGAGAACATGGAGAGTCGGAACAATTTCAATGGGAGTCTCTCTGGTTGGTTTAGGTATGATTTTACTGATTTCTCAAATCGCAAATATGAATATGACGACGATTCTTCTTTCTTGGTGGCCGTTGCTTTTCATTATTTTGGGAGTGGAAATTCTCTTCTATATCTATTTTTCCAGAAAAGAAAGTTCCTTTGTAAAATATGATATTCTTAGTATTCTTTTCGTAGGATTGCTTGGAACGACGGGAATTGTTTTAATTCTGCTGACATCAAGTGGAATAATGGATCAAGTCAGGGCAGCCGTGCAAAGCGAAGAAAAAACAGTGAATTTACCTGGGTTCAATGAAAAGGCTGGAAAAGACATTCAGAGGGTCGTTCTAGATTCTGGATCATACCCATTGACGGTTGAAAGTGGGACCGATGAAGAAGTTTCTATATTCGGGACATATGATGAGCTTGTAACAGTAGATGCTGAATCCCTGTTGAAAAAGACGGAAGATTATTTAATGGTTGAGAGAAACGGTGATACACTTTATATCAGCTTCAAGGATTTACCGGTTCAAAATAGCCTTTTAGGCGGAGGCAGGACGAATCTCAAGGCTACTCTTATTATCCCTGCTGAATTATCATTAGAGATTAATGGACAAAGCACGGATCTTGTCTTAAAGCCAAGACAGCTTTTAAGTAATTGGAGTGTAAAAGATAGCGGCTACCTTAGCGTATACCTTCAAGAAAATAGTGATATCAAGATTGAAGCAAAAGGTGTCGAGGAGCTCGAGGGGCCTGAAAATAGCTGGAAAACGACCGAGATAAAAGAAGAAGACACGAATGAAGAAGGCACTGAAAAAACTGAAAAAAAGAATGGTACACTAAAGTCTGGAAAAGGGAATCATATCTTAACTGTCTTCGATACATATAAAGTGAATGTTCATTACCCATAATTTTAAACCATTTACTAGAATAAAATTGTAAAAAGCTTTATAATTTCCCTGATAAGATTTCTAGAAAAAGCATATAAAGAAATGGGCCGAAATGCGGTCCTCTTTTTTTTCGAATATTGCTTTTCATGTAGTGAACGATTAATATGTAATTTATGGAATCAATTTGTATAAGGATGATGGGAAATGAAAAGAGCAAGGTTGATTTACAACCCGACATCAGGCCGGGAAGCCATTAAGAAGAGTTTACCAGGGGTGCTTGCAAAGCTTGAAGCAGCTGGATATGAGGCTTCTACACATGCGACGACCGGTGCTGGTGATGCAACGAATGCAGCTAAAATTGCCATTGAACGCGGCTATGATATTGTCATTGCAGCAGGAGGCGACGGAACGATTTATGAGGTTGTTAATGGACTGGCCACTGCAGAAAAGCGCCCAAAACTAGGAATTATTCCGACAGGAACGACGAATGATTTCGCGCGGGCACTGCATTTACCGAAGTCAATCGAAGGGGCAGCTGATATTATTGCCAGTGGGCATACGATGCCAATCGATATTGGAAAAATGAATGATAAATATTTCATCAATATTGCTGGTGGGGGTCGATTGACTGAATTGACCTACGACGTGCCAATCAAGCTGAAAACAATGCTTGGGCAGCTAGCTTACTACATTAAAGGGATTGAAATGCTACCTTCTATCAAGCCGACAGAAGTTTCAATCGAATATGATGGAAGGCTTTTCGAAGGCGAGATTATGCTATTTTTAGTCGCCAATACAAATTCGGTCGGTGGCTTCGAAAAACTCGCACCAGACGCATCCCTTAATGACGGCATGTTCACGTTACTTATTTTGAAAAAGGCAAATCTTGCTGATATTGTCCGAGTCGTAACTTTGGCAATGCGCGGTGAACATATACATGATAAAAATGTCATTTATGAAAAAGCAAATCGGATCAAAGTAACTGCCAAAAAAGACATGATGCTTAATTTGGACGGGGAATTTGGTGGCATGGCCCCAGCTGAATTCGTAAACCAGTACCGTCATTTTGATGTATTCATCCCGGAAGGAATATTGCCGGACGATCCAACAAATAAATAATGAAAAGAAGGTCACTAAAGTGGGTGGCCTTTTAATTTTAATCTAGCAAGGAGAATGGGTAACGTGTACATCAGAAGAGCGACACCAGAAGACGCAGAAAAGGCAGCAGTATTAACACGACTTGCGATAAAGGAAATTGCCGAGGAGTTAACTGGCGAAACAGAAGAAGAAACAATACTCGCCGTTCTTGCCGACTTTTTTAGAAAAAGTGGAAATCGAATCAGCTATGAAAATACCTTCGTTAGTGAACATAATGGGGAAGTATCTGGACTGATCATTGCCTATCATGGAAAAGATGCTAAAGGGTTAGATGAACCAATAGTTGAAAGATTACGGCGGAAAATGAAAGATTCGAGTATTACACTCGACAAGGAAGCAGAGAGTGATGACTTTTATCTGGATACATTATGTGTTGACCCGAATTTTCAAGGGATAGGAATTGGAAGTGCACTGATTCAATATGTTGAGGAGTATGCTAAGGAAAAAGGCTACCCAAGGGTTTCTTTAGTCGTTGAAGATGTGAATGAAGGGGCAAATCGACTCTATAACAGGTTAGGATATAAGAAAATAAAAACCATTATGATAAGTGGCTATGAATTTGGATATATGGTAAAAAAATTAGAAGAACCCCTTGTTTAACAGGGGGTCCTTTTTACGTGTGTTTTTGATATATCTCTTCTTCCACCATTCATTGAACTTTTCTTAGTGGAATGGGATCTACATTTGCTGTCCGTTCATCGCAGCCCAATCAGCATAAACTCCGGTTCCGTTGCAGCCGGGACAGTCGTGTATATCGGAAAAATGATATTCCGTTGGTACGAAAGAGCTGTATCCTCGCCCATAACAATCCGGACAGAGGCCCTTTTCCTCCATGCTTACTCGATGTTTTTCTAGCCTGTTTGCATTCCAGGCAGATATAGAGTTAAACAAACCCATTTCTTCACCTCATCTATTTTTCCTTATTTTTCTTTTTTTACCTCGCTTTTATACATGGAACTATGAAAAAACGTAATTCCTTCTACTATTATTTTATGAAAACCAATGTAAATTGGTGAGTCGTTTTGTGGCAAGGCTCTGAATGTGGTAAAATACAGGCTAGCTTATAAAAGAAAAGAGAAGATGATATGAAAAAAACAGCACCCGTTGCTAAAAATGATATTATAGAGGTTTTATTCGAAGATTTAACGCACGAAGGAGCTGGAGTAGCTAAAGTTGATGGCTATCCGATCTTTGTTCAGAACGCCCTTCCTGGTGAAAAGGCAAAAGTTAAAGTAATGAAGACAAATAAAGGTTATGGCTTCGGACGTTTGATGGAGATTATAGAAAATAGTCCGTATCGAGTTGAGATTACAACTGAAGACTTTCATAAATACGGTGGCTGTCAGCTACAGCATATGAGCTATGAAGGACAGTTGGAATTCAAAGAAAAACAAGTCCGTGAAGTGATGACTCGCATTGGAAAACTTGAGGATGTGAAGGTACACCCGATAATTGGTATGGAAAACCCAACTCATTATCGTAACAAAGCCCAAGTGCCTGTTGGTGAAAAGGACGGCAAGCTAATAGCGGGATTCTTTAAACCACGGACACATGAAATTGTAGAAACGAAAGAAAGCATTATCCAAAATGAAGTGATTAGTGAAGCTGTTCAAGTTGTAAAAGAAATCATCAGTAAACTTGGTATCCCTGCTTACAATGAAAAAACCCATAAAGGTGTATTGCGTCACATTATGGCTCGTTATGGCAAGCAAACAGGCGAATTGATGATAGTACTCGTTACAAGAACGAAAAGTATCCCTTTCATCGAAACAATCGTGAAGGAAATCGTTGAACGTCTTCCACAGGTGAAATCAATCGTCCAAAACGTAAATTCGAAGAAAACAAATGTTATCTTGGGCGACAACATGACTTTGCTATGGGGTAACGAAGTAATCTATGATTTGATCGGTGACGTGAAATTTGCGATTTCCGCAAAATCCTTTTATCAAATTAATCCAGATCAAACGAAGGTTCTTTATGATAAAGCACTTAATTATGCTGGTCTAACGGGCGAAGAAACGGTGATTGATGCTTATTGTGGCATTGGTACCATTTCATTATTCTTAGCACAAAAAGCGAAAAAGGTTATTGGTGTGGAAGTTGTATCAGAAGCGATTGAAGATGCACGCCGCAACGCTGAATTAAATGAAATCACAAATGCAGAATTCATCGTTGGTGATGCAGGAAACGTCATTGCTGAATGGTATCAAAAGGGTAACATGGCAGACGTCATCGTTGTTGATCCACCTCGTAAAGGTTGTGAAGAATCTCTTCTAAACACAATCATTGAGATGAAACCTAAAAAGGTCGTTTATGTATCTTGTAACCCAGGAACCTTGGCACGGGACCTTCATATTTTAGAAGAAGGCGGATATAAAGCAGTTGATATCCAACCTGTTGACATGTTCCCGATGACTACACATGTTGAAAATGTAGTGTTGTTAGAATTGAAATAATGGTGTAAGTGCCCAGTCATTGGACTGGGCTTATTTTATATTGATTTATATAAGTGTCTTTGTTAGATAGAGATGATGAAGCAGGACCCATTAAGGGCTCTGCTTTTTCAATGTGGTGTCAAAAATTGTAGTAAGGGTGCTGAGGAAAAAAATCTTTTACAAGTATATTCTTGACGTTCTAACTTGGACATATATTATGGAATATCGAATATCGAATGGGAGGTAAGGTGATTTTATTAAATTCCAAAAAGTGATGGCTGTAATTGTTGGTAGCTTTTTGATAGGTATTGGAATTAATGGGTTTTTAGTTCCGTATCATTTAATAGATGGCGGTGTTATTGGAATTGCTCTTATTATTCATTATTTTTTGGGCTTTCAAACGGGGTTATCCATGTTAGTTCTTAGTATTCCTTTATTTATATATGCTTGGTACTATGAACGTCACCTTTTCTATAGCAGCATCCATGGATTACTTTTGACTTCTCTTTTTATGGATTGGTTGAGTCCATTAAAAAAGGCATTTTCTATTTCCATTCTCAGTAGTTCGTTAATTGGCGGAGCTATCATTGGGCTGGGCATAGGGCTTATGCTTCGATATGAGACAAGCAGCGGAGGAACAGATTTGTTAGCAAAATTCATTTCCAAATCTTCCTCCATAGATATTGCTATAGTTATTATTGTCATCGATACACTCATTATTACAGCTGCCGTCTTTATCTTAGGTATGAGAATTTTTCTTTTTTCATGTCTGACGATTGTCATTATTGGACTGATTACATCACTTATGAAAGTGAGGGATTAAATTTTCTTATCAACCCAAAAGTATAAAATAAATTAGTTTTTTAAGATGAAGGCTACATGGTCAATTGCCTTTTGCAATTTTTCACTATTTTTGCTATACATTTCTTTAGCTTCCTTTGATTCAGTTCCAAGGGCAAATAACTCTAAGTCTGCTTGGCATTTTTTCAAAGTTGCGAGCATCAAAGGCTTTTCTTGTGGAGATGGCACTTTAATTTTATCATCAAAAAGATCCACGTTTAATTCACCATTGGAATTTGCTTGTCCAAGAAAGACATTCTCGATGGTTACGCCTAGCTTATCCAATTCGGTTTTCAACCAATTTCGGTTTAGGCCAATCGTGGAAAGTGGTTCATCAAGGATTTCTCCATCCATAATGACAGTCTGAGCCTCCTTGACTGAAGCAACTGCCAGATTCAAATCTTTTGCTGTTAAAGGTTGATTTTGCTTTTTTAACATAACAGAAAAGTCACCGTTTGCTTCTAACAAACCAAACTCAACATCAGCTACATCAAAGACATCCTTCTTTCGAAGTAACCCTAACAATTCATCAGTTGTATACTTTTCCTTTTTTAAATTGTCTTCCATGACTTTTCCATCTTTAATAAACACTGAGGCTTTTCCTTCCACAAGATCACGAATAGTTTTGCTTTTCAAAGAAATTAATCCTGCTATAAAAGGTGCGAGTGCAAAAACGAGAATAGAAAGCACCCCATTTATAATACTTCCTTCAACCTTTGTGGCTAACTCTGCCCCAACGTTCCCGATGGTTATGCCAGTTACATATTCAAAAAAGGAAAGCTGAGATATCTGTTTTTTACCTAACCATTTTGTGATTAAAAAAAGGACAATTAAAAAAAATAGTGACCGTAAAACGATTTGTAACCATTCAGGCATTACTTAGCACCTCCTGCAAATCATAGGTTTAATCAAAAACCCTTATATTGTGGTTCCTCTCGTTCTAATTCTCCAACTCGCTTGTGTACATCCTTCATCACTTCATTCACTACCATCATCGTTTCATGCAGGATACGTTTCGATTCATCATCTTGAGTTCGGAGTGCAAGGCTAGATAAACCAGCTTCTACACCCTTAAGGCTGGCGACACATTGTTTCACTTCAGATGCAATAGTCATCCTATATTCTCCTTATCCTTTTGGTTTAAAAATAATAGCTCCTATCATTCCGAAAATAATTGCTGCTGATATCCCGGCACTAGTTACTTCAAACATTCCTGAAATTACACCAATTAAGCCATGCTTTTCTGCCTCGGCCATTGCCCCATGCACAAGCGAATTCCCGAAACTTGTAATGGGGATCGTTGCGCCTGCACCTGCAAAATCAATAAATGGTTCGTATAAACCAAACCCATCTAAAAGAGCACCTACGACAACAAAGGTACTTAATGTATGGGCGGGTGTTAGCTTGAATACATCAAACATTATTTGCCCGATTACACAAATAAAGCCTCCTACAACAAAAGCCCAAAAATAAATCATCATTGCTATTCACCACCATATTCAATCGAAACGGCATGGGCGATACATGGAATCGTCTCGCTTTGCTGAAAGGATAGAGGAGATAATAATGCGCCGGTAGCTACGACTAACATACGTTTGAAATCTCCCTTTTTCATGCGGTTTAATAAATGCCCATATACAACCGTTGCTGAACATCCTGGTCCACTGGCTCCGGATAAAACTGGTTGCCCCTCTCTATAAATCATTAATCCGCAATCCTTATACTGTTCTTCACGTATAGGGGTTCCATGTTTTTTAAATAATTCTAATGAAGCTTTTTGCCCAATCTTTCCTAAATCTCCAGTTACAATCAAATCATAATAGGAAGGGTCGATGTTTCGTTCTCTTAGATGGGTCTCAATTGTATCGACAGCTGCTGGAGCCATGGCTCCTCCCATATTAAATGGATCGGTCAATCCCATGTCAATGACCCGGCCGATTGTGGCTGAAGTAACTCGAGGGCCTTTTCCGGAACTACTTAATAAGGCAACTCCTGCACCCGTAACGGTCCATTGGGCAGTGGGAGGCTTTTGACCGCCGTATTCAGTTGGGTAACGGAACTGCTTTTCAACAGCGGTGTTATGACTAGAAGCACCTGTTAACAGATAATCCGCTCCTTTGGTGTTAACAAGGTAAGCGCCGAGAGCAAGTCCTTCCATAGAGGTAGAACACGCTCCAAACAAGCCAAGATAGGGTGTACCCAAAGTTCGACAGGCAAAACTTGTAGGTGTTATTTGATTAATGAGGTCGCCGCCAAGGAAAAACTGAATCTGATCTTTTTGAAGGCCAGCCTTTTCGATTGCTTTTGTACTTGCTTCTTCTATGAGGACTTTGTGAGCCTTTTCATAGGAATCTTGATTTATCCATAAATCGGAATGAAGTAAATCAAAATCATCTGCAAGTAATCCTTCAGCTTCAAATGGTCCCCCGACAGTTCCTGTGGAGAGTATGACAGGTTTTTGATCGAAAACCCATGTACGATGACCCGTCAGCATTATAAACCACCCCATTGAATAAGAATTGTTTTAATCAGAGCAACAATAAAAGCGGAAAAAACGCCGAATAAGATGACGGAGCCTGCCAATTTAAACATATTACCACCAACTCCTAAAACAAATCCTTCTGTTCGATGTTCAATAGCGGCTGATATGACAGCATTCCCGAATCCTGTAAGCGGTACTGCAGATCCAGCTCCCCCAAATTGAGCGATTCGGTCATACACTCCAAATCCAGTAAGAAGCATAGCAATGAAAATTAGCGTTCCTGCAGTGGGGTTCCCAGCCGTTTGATCTGTGAAATCAAAGTAATGAATATAAATATTTTGAATAAACTGCCCGATAAGGCAAATGATTCCACCTGTTATAAAAGCTTTAATGCAATTTAGTAGTACTGGTCTTTTTGTTTCCAGTTGGGTTTGAAGTTGTTGATATTCTTGTTGGACAGGGGTTAATTTTTTCTTTTTATTATTTGACATGCTTGTATCACCTCTTCCATCTACGTCTGTTCCTTCATTAAACTTTTGATTTCTTTGAAGTCTTTTTTCAGTGAGTCCATCTTAGTCTTATCTTTTTCGAGCTTTTGTTCCAACTGGTCAAGTTCTAAAAACATCTTTTGGTCAGTTGAGATAAGAATTTTATAATCTGGGAACATGTTTTCTAAGTCTGATTGTGCTTGTTTTTTAACGCTCTTTAAACGGAAACGATCAAAATTATCTACTTTGACTGCCACTAACAATTCCTTATCGCTATTTACGGCTTTTACATCCGAAACCTCTTCCTCTGCTAATAGCCTATCTTTAGCTTGATTGGCCACGGATTGCTTTATTGGACTGCTAGTATGTACCTTCGAAATATTCAAGTTTTTATTATTATCTATTTGATTCGAATTTCCGGAACATCCTGAGACAAACCCGATAACAGTTATTAAAAAAAGGAATGTTTTTAATGTCTTCATTTTGTATTTCAAGGAATTGCCTCCTCAAATTAAAGATATAAAAAAGGTTGGTTGCCTCAACCAACCTTTTTATATGATTACTTATTGCTTATATTGTGGTTCTTCTTGCTCAATCTGATCAATACGAGGAGAAACGCTGTCAACAATCGATTGTGTTTGTTGAGCAGCTTGTTGATAAAGTTGTTTGGCTTGCTCGTTGTCCGTTGAAAGGGCGAAGGTCTCGAAGCTTGCTTGAGCACTTTTTAGTCCTGCTAAAGTCGTTTTAACATCACTGATTACTGTCATGGGTGTTACCTCCTTGGTTTTTAACTGCCTTTTTAGAATAAGGAAACATCAATTTTTATATACCTACCAAAATTCTCTAGATTGTGAAAAATAGTGATTTCAATCCCTTGTTTGCTTAAAAATCGCATGGCCTTGAGGATGAAACTTGATAAGGTTTATAAAATAATTTGTTTCCGATTCAAAGTATTTTATTGAGGGGGTTTAGTTTTGCTTCTTCAGTATAAAAAGGTAGCAAACGCCGATTGGCTGATACTTCTTTTGAACAAGTAACCCGGATTACTGAAGAACCAGTTATCAGTATACGGCGGATGTGGCTTTAGCGTCTGATGGAAACAGTTTGTTTTCATGAAAGTTAACTGCCACTCTGTTTCGTCAAGTGATGGTTGGTATATTTAAACTGAGGGTGTGCCGGGGGAACTGAGCAGTTTTTATGTGTAAAAAAGTAAAGGGACTGAGTTCGATTATTTAAGGGGAATTGCGCTTATCTATATTTAATCAAACGATTGATTAATAGCTGGAATAGTAATAAATATGGGGAGATAGCTAGCTTTTTTTGTATGTAAGGGAGTCAGCTATTTAAACAAATAAGTGCATTGTACGATTCAATTATTCACTCTAATTTAAAAACTGCCATAGTGTTTTAAAATTTTTAAAAAGTTGACTCAATTCAGAATTATACATATAATCATATTAAAGCTAACGTGATAACGTGAGGTGATATAACATGATGGTGGTTTTAGACGATTTGTATAATAGAGTGGTTTTTCAAATTTCGTTGGAAGAAGTAATGAAAGTTCTGCAAGGAATCAAGAGCAAACAAGAGTCGGAGATTGAATCAATGAAAAATAGGATACATAAATACGAGCAAAAACGAAGAGCAGAGGAAGCGTGGTATCAATCGCTATCCCCATTTAAACGGTTTTTTACGGGACGGGCTCCGAGCCATCATCAGGCTGTAGAGCATTTGGTGAATGTTAAAGAAAGATATATCAAAATTGAGAGTATAAAACAAAAGGTCACTATTATAAATGAGGCGATGGGCTTACTGGAAGCAGACCCGGAAAAACGCGAAATAATATTGCCACCTACCATCATAGAAGATATAAAGGCTTGGCGGAAAGTGGAGGGACTACCAATATGACATTAGAAACGTTAAATGCTGGATTGGATACAATCTGGGTTGTTCTGACAGCAGCCATGATTCTATTAATGGAGGGCGGCTTTGCCTTATTAGAGGCAGGGTTTGTTCGTACTAAGAATAATGTGAACATCATTATGAAGGTTTTTGCTGATATTACAATTGGTACGCTTTGTTATTTCGTATTAGGTTTTGGGTTAATGTATGGGACGGATTTAATAGGGAGTATCGGGACGAGTGGTTTTATGCTGAAAGGTGATTTGTCGCACATCGATTTGACCATTTCAATAGATGCATTTTGGCTATTTCAAGGGGCGTTTGTAATTGCGGTAATCTCCATCGTTTCCGGAGCCGTTGCGGAAAGGATTAATTTTCGCGCGTACCTTATCTATGTGGTCATGATGACGGCGTTTATCTATCCGATTGCCGGTCACTGGGTATGGGGCGGCGGCTGGCTAAGTGAGTTAGGGATGCGGGATTTTGCAGGCTCAGCGGTCATTCATGCACTAGGTGGTTTTTCTGCACTGGCAGCAGCCATGGTGATTGGTCCGAGAGTGGGAAAATTTCCGTCAGAGGGACCTAGTTCTATTTCCCTGCCTAGTAATCTCCCGTTGGCATCGGTTGGAGCGTTCCTCTTATGGTTCGGCTGGTTTGGGTTTAATGCAGGAAGTACTCTGCAGGCTACAGATGGTCGTATCGGACATATTGCCATTGTCACGATGCTCTCAGCTGCATCAGGTGGTGCAGGTACTATGCTTTATACGTTATTTCGCTATGGACGATCAGATGCTCCGTCCGTCATCAATGGTTCACTAGCAGGACTTGTTGGCATTACTGCTGGCTGCGCTTTCGTTAGTGATATTGCTGCGATCCTAATTGGGGCAGTTTCCGGAATGCTTATGATAGCAGCGACTAACTGGTTAGAAGCCCGTAAGATTGATGATCCAGTGGGGGCCTTTCCTGTCCATGCGGCTTCTGGTATGTGGGGAACAATAGCTGTAGGTCTTTTTGCTACAGAAGGTGGTCTATTTACAGGTGGAGGATGGCATTTACTTAGGGTTCAAGCGTTGGGATTAATGGTATTGTGTATTTGGGGATTTGTATTAACATGGATGGTTTTTAAAGTCATCAATATTTGGGTACCAATTCGGTCTACGGATGAAGAAGAAGAGCTAGGCCTGGATATCAGCTATCATGGTATCATGGCCACTCATACCTCTCCAGAGTTTATTAAGTCAGAGAATTACTTTAAGCAGGAAGAAGAGGTAAAAAGGTAAGATTTATCTTAGAATAGAGTAAGAGGTGATTTATAAATGGGCACATGCAATCTAAATCATTCCCAGCAAGATGTCAGATTGAAATTAGAGAGTCAAATGAGATTTTTACCAAAGGACTTAGGTAAGAAATTGGGCCGCTTTCTAGAAAACGAAAATTCTCAGGAAACACTGAACGAATTGTTTCATCTTTTAAAGAAGTACGATTTGGCTTCTAAGGGAGAACAAGATGCAAGAAATGAAAAGTTAAATCATTTTATGAGATGATCGAGAAAGAACGGGAGTGCAAGAATGGCTCCTGTTCTTTTTTTGTTCCTGGTTTAAATTTGTAATATTTCCGAAAATAAATGGTTAAACATTCTTTTTGAGCGGAGTGAGAAATGAGGATCATGGGAGGCTTTAATAAAAATTCTTAAGTGATAATTTCATGGGGTATTTACATACTTATACAGAGGGCGCAGGGAAACTCGCTCCTTGATATTATTAGATACCTGTTTCGAGGAGTATTTAATGTAATAACAAGTAAAGGATGGAGGTGATTTATTGTTCAACGGCTATTCATGATATTTGAACAGATGAGGTGAGAAGGCATAGATTTCCGAACATGAATTTGAGAGTTATTTTTAGAAATTTAGAATATGGATATTAATTAACAATAATTTAATAATATGGGTAATAATAGTGCTCGTTATTTCCGTCGTTATTTACCTAAAATGTGTAATTATTGAAATGAATTATTTATGATGAAAAAGTACTAAATTTATAGGAGTTTATGTGTTAAGTGAGTAGGAAAAGGGAGAGAGTCCTAATAAATGAAAAATTGTAAATCATGTGGTAAGACGGTGAGTGAGGATTCTAAACTTTGCCTATCATGTGGCGCTTCTGTAGGTGAAGACCAAAAAACAGAAGAGGAAATGGCTACTTCTGAATTGAGGCAAGAACAAATCGAGGAAAAGCCCTCAAAAAAGCTATTCAAGAAAAAAACGTTAATTATTACGGCAGTATTAGCATTTATCATCATTACCAGTGCAGTTGCAGCTATTATTCATAAATCCCCGAAAGAGCTGTATCTTCTGTCTGAATACAAAACGTATCAGAATTACAAAGAGGAATGGACCAATAAGTATGGCAATTCAATTGAATTCCAAGAGAAAATGATGAAGCAACCTTCTAGTTCAGATATGACCCTTAGTGGAAGTGTCGAAATGGATTCATTAGGAAATAATCCAGACTTTGAAATGATTCAAGAATTATTGAGCCATATATCTTTTACAGCCAATACTGAACAGGATCCTATAAGCAAACAAGGTCACTACAAATTAGCCTTGAATGTCGAAAAGGAGAATGCTTTGGAAATTGAAATGTTCCAAAGTAAGGATAAACTCGGTTTGAAGGTTCCGGTGTTATATGAAAAATTCTTTTATTTGAATATTGTTGAATATGGTGAGTTCATGCGTATGATTGATCCCTTATATGAGGGGCCTGAAACCTTAGAAGTATCGGATCTTAAATGGCAGGACCTGAAATTAACTGAGAAAGAACAGAAATATATTCAAAAACGGTATGGGTTATTCTTATTGGACCGATTAGAGGGTGAGAACTTTAAGGTACAAAAAGGCGTGGAATATAAGCATGAAGGCGAGACGATGAAGTTAAGGGAAGTGACTCTTAAGTTATCTGCCTCGGAAACTAAAAACCTTGTAAATGATTTTATGGATCAATTAATTGAAGATAATAAGCTTCATAGCATGATAGTTAATCGAGCACAAAAAGTGGCGAAGGCTAATGCGATGGCAGATGACGTAGGGGTGCTTGATACAAAAGAAATGAAACGACAATTAATTAATGGGTTAAAAGATGCAAAGAATGAAATGAAGGATATTAGTTTTCCAAATGGGTTTTCTTCTACATTACTAATTAACAAGAGTGAGCAAGTTATCGACCGTAAAGTAACAATGGCGGTAGGAGGAAACTCAGATCAGGTCAATATGAAAGTGAACAGTAAAAATATTCCTTATGGGAATGATCAGATATTTGAAGAATTTAGCGTTGCATTATCTCCTGAAAAAGATGAGGATTCCCAGGTTATGTTCCAAGTTACAAATGATGTGGCTGTTAATAAAGATACGCGGGCTGAAAATCTTAAGGCTTCCTTTATGTATGAAGAGTACGGGGAGAGTGAGGAAATCAAGTTTGCGATGAAGAGTGATATTAACGGAGAAAACGGTGGTAAGCAGAACATCATTAGGAATTTTAACCTGAACTTCGCCGGTGGTGATTTATCTGATATGCCTTCTGCCTTTAAAGGAACAATTAAACAAGCGAGCGATCTTAACCTAAAGAAAGACTATTCCAATAGGAAATTTGAAGTAAAGCTTGGTCTAGAGGGTGATTTGGATTCAGGAACGGTTACAGTCAAGCTAGATTCTAAGACGAAGCTAAAGGATAAAGCCGATCTGCCAGATTTGGAGCTAGATTCTGGTGAAGGGTTAAGCGTAGTGAACATTTCTGAAAATGAGATGTATAAAATTCAGGAAGAAGTAGGAACGAATTTAAAGGAGCTTGGTGTCAAATATGGGCTCATTCCGGAAGATAGGTATCAGTTCGATATTTACGATGAAGCTAGTTATGACGGTTATTATCAATTTGAAGACAAACATTCGGATGATAAGTTTTAGGTAGGGTGTGTTTTACATGAGAAACACGTTGGTTTTTACTTCCTTTTATTTGAAGGTACTATTAGAAAATAGGAAGGCAGCCGAAGGAATGTGGCTGACTCCTATTTTCTTTTTATTGGGCGCAGCAGTCATTGGAAACTACTTTTTGAAAGAAGAGAGCCGAGTACAGCCATTTAAAGTAGCGATAGTAAAGATGATCCTACGGTTGAAACAAAGTTGGTCATCGAACAGCTTACAGATAGTCCACATTTGAACGGGATTATGACCAAGTTTGGAGGTTGATCAAAAAGAGGCAGAAGAGCTACTGCAAAACCAAACTGGAAATTAATCATTGTTGAAAAAAGACGGCCCAGCAAGGAAGAACAATGGTGTACATTACATATGACATGAGCGAAATCATGAAACTCTGTGACCGAATCGGTGTTCTGCAATATGGCGTCATGAATCACAGGTACCCTCAAGGAAGCGGCCGAAAGCTTCGGGGAATAAGGCTATTACAACATATCCCTAGAAGAAGTAGTATACAGACTATTAAGCGAAACGGATGATTGTTTGGAGAACTGGCAAATCAGTTAAGGCAACCCGAAATGACCGTTTTGTTAAGCTTTATACCTCTTAATCAATCGTTTGATTAATTCCATGTTCTTTTGATGAAAGAGCTAGTGAAAACGTAAAAAAACAGCAGAGGCCCATAATGAGCTCCTGCTGTTTTTTTCCTAAAAGCCATCATCTGTAGCGGAGAATGGGATGCTCAAGTTCCTTTCCACGGCCCGCAGTCTTTGATTAAGTCTGTTCAATCTGTTCGTATGACGCTGATCATTTTGGCTTAGCCTAGTTATTTCCTGGTTAACACGGTTCACTTCTCGATTCACCCGCGTAATCTCTTGGTTCAGTCGATTGATTTCTCTCGTTTGTTGCTCATTTTGACGCTCAAGCTCCCGAACTCTTCTTTCAATTTGTTGAGTTTGCGGCGGTTGTCTTTCAAAATCAAACTCCTCGGGCAAATGGTTATATGGATCGTCTTGAATCTGCTGAAAATTCCAATCTTGCTGTGGTACATATTCATATCGTTCGGGTTGTTGGAAGTATGGGTTGAAATTAGCCTGAATGTACTGATGATTTCCATTTTGTTGTGGAAAAGGATAAAAACCGTGTGAATTCATAGTTAGCTCTCCTTTGCAAACGGGATAGATACCCTATAACTTATGTGAGTTCTAGTAAAGTGGCAAGGCGATAGCCTAAAAAGAGTATAATGAAGAGGGGGCATTTTCCAATGAAAATATAAATTCATCGCTAAATTTGCAGAAACCATCCTGTTCCTATATCGTTTAAGTAGGAGAAAATTTTCTTCCATCTTGAAACCAATTACTGTGATAATCGTATATATAGAAAAGAGTGTAAGTCAGGAGTGTAGTGAAAATGAATCGCTTTCTTGCCGATGTTGTTCCAATATTAATTGCATTTCCAATGGTTTTGCCGGTTTGGCTGATTAGCTATTTTGCATTGAATCAATCGTTTGTTCTTTCTGTTGTCTTTTCCTTAGTTGGAGGGGGCCTCGCATACTGGCTAAGTTCCGTCTACTTTTCCTCACGATTCCTCAAAAAACATGAATTGACAAGAAAAGAATATCAATATATAAAGAAAAATTTAAGTGAAGCAAAACCGAAAATATGGCGAGTGCAAAAGGCACTAATTTCGGTCAGGCATATCTCTTCTTTTAAACAGAGGAAGGATATGATAAAGATGATCAGGAAAATATATAGTCTTACCAAAAAAGAACCAAAGCGCTTTTACCAGGCGGAACAATTTTATTATTCCCATCTGGATTCAGCCACGGAGTTGGCAGAGAAATATGTTTTTTTATCTCAGCAGCCCAGAAAGAATAAGGAGCTCGAACTATCTTTAACAGAAACACGTAAAACTTTAAAGGATCTTACTAAAACTATAGAAAAGGATTTATATAAAGTGATTGCCGATGATATAGATAACCTCAACTTTGAATTGGACGTTGCGAAGCAAACCATTAAAACTAGAAAAGAGTCACAAGTAATCGATGAAAGCAGGAGGTTAAAATGAATAATAATGATCCAAACCTGTTAAATAATACGACTAACTCCAATTTAATTGATGATCTTTTAGCCAATCCATTTGACGAGGTGCAGCAGTTGGAGAAGCTTTCTCCCCAGGAAGCGAAGCCGGTCAAACTGATTGATGTCATTCCGGAAGAAAACCGGGCAAAGGCCTACCAGCTTGCTGAACAAATTGACCCAACAAATCACCAGGCGATGATTTCCTATGGTACACCCGCTCAATCAAAACTCTTAACCTTTTCGAATTCGATGCTTGAGCATGTACAAAAAAAGGATGTAGGTGAAGTGGGCGACATTATCAGTGATTTAATGAAGAAGTTAAATGATCTGAGCCCGGATGAGCTTAAACCGGATAAGCCCTCGTTTTTTGCGCGTATGTTCGGGAAGTTGACGGGATCTGTACAGGAAGTACTTTCTAAGTATCAAAAAACAGGGGCTCAAATTGATCGAATCAGTGTAAAACTCGATCGGAGCAAGAATATCCTGCTATCGGATATCGTAATCCTTGAAAAGCTTTATGAAACGAATAAGGAATATTTTCAAGCGTTAAATGTCTACATTGCAGCGGGGGAAATTAAACTTGAAGAAATTCATGAGAAAACAATTCCAGAGCTAAAGAAATCTGCGGAATTAAGCAATGATCAAATGAAGTTTCAAGAAGTCAATGATATGCGCCAATTTGCTGAAAGATTAGATAAAAGGCTGTATGATTTGAAATTGAGTCGTGAAATCACCATTCAAAGCGCCCCGCAAATTAGGCTGATACAAAACACAAATCAGGCGCTTGTCGAGAAAATCCAATCTTCAATAATGACGGCCATTCCACTTTGGAAAAATCAGGTTGCAATTGCATTGACCTTGATCAGGCAGCGTCATGCTGTGGAGGCACAAAAGCAGGTTTCCAAAACGACAAATGATTTGCTATTAAAAAACTCGGAAATGCTGAAAATAAATACCATTGAAACGGCTAAGGAAAATGAGCGAGGGCTTGTCGACATTGAAACATTAAAGAACACCCAAGCTAATTTAATTTCCACGCTTGAAGAAACAATGCGAATTCAAGAAGAAGGCAGGCATAAACGTCGACATGCTGAACAGGAACTGGCTGCGATGGAGAATGAACTAAAGCAGAAACTTTTAGAGATAAAGGGATAAGGAGAGATTACATGGAAACTATTGAAGCTATAAAAACGAGAAGAAGTATTGGGGTTGTTAAACAAGATCCGGTACCAAAAGAATTGATTGAACAAATAATTGAAGCTGGAACGTATGCACCTAATCATCATCGAACAGAGCCTTGGCGTTTTTTTGTACTAACAGGAGAAGGAAGAAATAAACTAGGGCAGGTCTTTGAAGAGATAACAAGAATTGAAAATGCAGATGATACCCCGGAGAGTTTAATAAGTAAGATGGAAAGACAAAAAAAGAATCCACTAAGAGCTCCGGTCATTATTGCAGTAGGTATTGAACCTAGTGATAAGAATAATGTTTTAGTATCCGAAGAATATGCAGCAGTGAACAGTGCCGTTCAGAATATGCTTCTTGCCGCACATTCTCTAGGTCTTGGGGCAGTATGGAGAACTGGCAAAATCACCTATAATACGAAGGTTCGGGAATTTTTCAACTTATCCTCAAAAGGAGAAATACTAGCATTCATTTACTTGGGTTATCCCGATATGGAGCCAAAACCGGCTAAAAAAACACCGATTGATGAATTGACTACTTGGATCGAATGAAAAATTAATGGGAAGTAAATATAGGAGCAGTTGCATCAGTATAAACACACTGCGGCAGCTGTTTTTTTGTTCGATAAGATTTCTTTAATAGGTTTTTACCATATAGGATTTTGGCTTTCTTATGCTTCGTTTCAAGTGACGATTGAGGTTTTAGGTTGTACAATACATAGGGTGAATAAATTTTGATGAATTAGGATGTGTCTATAGATGAGAACGATTGATCCATTTGAGATTCTAGATGGAAAAGCGATTAAATATTTGGATGTTTTTGGCGTTGAGGATGGAATTGCTTTAAAGAGTAAGTATGAAGATAAAACGTATTGGATATATGATTATTATTGCATGCATCAGACCTGTGATTGCCAGGAAGTGTACCTTGAATTCGTGGAGGAGCGCAAGACCACCAGTCAGGCCGGACAGCATTTTGGAGTTCGGGTTTCATTCCGAGATAATCAATTCGTCCTAGAGGATTATAATATTTCCAAGCAAAAGGCGATGGATATTGCTGAAGACACGTTAAAGTACAGTAAAGACGTAATGGAACTGTTTAAGAAGCGCTATCAGCAAATGAAGGAAAAAGGCTCACAAATTATCATGGAGAGTGCAAAAGCGGCTAAAATGCCTCATGTTCATACAGAACCAGTCATCGGAAGAAATGAGCCATGTCTATGTGGCAGCGGGAAAAAATACAAAAAATGCTGCGGTGCAGCTTAAGTTCATTTAAGGGAGGCTGACTCGATTCGGAGTCGCTTCTTTTTTTTGAAATCTAACATGGAAAAATAGAATGATTTCATAAATAAAAAAAATACTATAGTATTACAGGAACGTTTGTTCTATAATAAGGGTACCAGATAGTGACAAGAAGAAGAAATAAAAAGTAGTAATTTAGACGGAATTTTCCGAATACTCCTTTTTTATTTTCAAAAATCTGGTATATATAAGAGAGAAGAGTTTTTTGATCTCATCTCTTTCAACGGTAGACGGCAACCAGACGGGATAGAAGATCCCCCACTGATGGCAGTTTAACTTATTGAACGAAGGAAGGGGTAATCAAATGACAAAAGAAAAAAGATTAATACCTTACAAAGTTCTTGAAGTAATGGACACGGTTAAAGAAAAAATTCCTGAGGGTGTAGAGCTTGTGAAAGCCCCGGCAATTTGGGAAAAGAGCAATTATGGTGAAGGCGTGGTCGTTGCTGTCATCGATACAGGCATTGATAAAGAGCATCCAGACCTCAAAGAAAGAATTATTGGTGGAAAGGATTTTACCAATACCGGGGATTATCAAGATGATAACGGGCATGGAACACATGTCAGCGGTACGGTTTTGGCTGCCCTTAATAAAGTTGGAGTAGTTGGAGTGGCTCCGAAAGCAAGTATTTTAGCGTTGAAAGCCTTAAATGGAAAAGGACAAGGCGATATAAATTGGATTAATGGAGCTTTAGAGTATGCGATTAATTGGCAGGGGCCTAATGAAGAAAAGGTTTCAGTTATTTCACTTTCCCTCGGTGGTCCTCCAGATGAGGCGGAACATAAGCTTATTCAAAGAGCGCTTCAGAAAGATATCCTTGTTGTATGTGCAGCTGGAAATAGTGGGGATGGGCGTGATGAAACGGATGAATTGGATTACCCAGGGGCATATCCCGAGGTAGTGGAAGTCGGAGCCGTGGATTTAAGCAGAAATTTGGCGGATTTTTCAAATACAAATGATGAAATTGACCTGGTAGCGCCAGGAGTTGATATTCTCTCTACGTATCCAGGAAATAGATATGCTAGGCTGAGCGGAACGTCTATGGCAACGCCTCATGTAAGCGGTGCGGCAGCTCTTTTGAAAGTGATTGCTGAAAAGGAATTTGGCCGTAAGCTAACTGAAGCGGAATTATATGCACAGTTAGTGAAAAGTACAGAAGATCTGGGAATAAGCAAAAGAGCCCAGGGGAATGGGCTACTAAACTTAACAATAGCGGAACAAAGAGTTGAAAAATCCATTAAGATTACCATAGAATCAGAAAATCTTCAGTTACCAAGTAAAACGGTGGTCATGGAATATTAAAAATAAAAAAGGTGTCCCAAGAAATTTTGGGACACCTAAAAGATTATTTTTTACTTTTCCTAATGGCTGCTAAAAGGGCTACAATAGAGAGAATCAAAGATATCCCTGCAAGAGTAATGATCAGTGTTTCATTGCTATCATCTTCTGTTTTTGCAGAATCCTTTGAACTGTCGGCTGAATTTGAAGCTGCGTGATCACTTTTTTCTGCATGGCTATGGCCCTCAGATCCTGTATTAGCTTTGGAAGCTACCGAAATCTCAGTTACAGAATGCGGTAGATTGGAGCTTTCATCTCCACTCCATTCAACAATTTCACCATCTTCATAATATTGAAAGGCATCCCAAGCTACATTTGTTTCTTCTTTAGGGTTTTGGGCAACGAATAAAAATTGCTGGAATTGTCCAGCGGCAATTCCTTCATCGGTCGCTTCCCATGTTACCGTTTTTACATGACCTTCTTTGTTACCTTCAGTTGTTACTTTCCACCCTGGTACAGGCTGGTAGCTTTCAAAAGTAATGCCTTCCGGTATCTTTAAAGTCACCTTGGTGGTGGCAGTTTCTTTTTCAACGGGTACTTTAAGTGTATAGGTTTCCCAAGCCTCAGGTGCAGATGAACTAGGCTTAACAGTAACGTGTGCATTCGCTGAACCAGAAAAAATGAATAGTGCAGCAAATGTAGAGATAAGAAGCTTTGAAATGTTTTTCATTTAAATAAATCCCTTCTGTTATGAATTTCCTACTAATATTGTAAAATCGGCATCAATTGAATCTAGACTTTCAGTTAATCCATGGACCTGAATCTTCCACTTTCCTGACATGGTTAGAATCGACTTGGATGTAAACGTACCTGTATTTTCTCCCTGAAGTTGAAGTTTTATTTCTCCTCCGCCGGTATCTACAGGCTCCATTATGATTGTAAGCTGTTCAACTTCGGTATAAGGCATGCCTTCATCATTGGATATGTTTACTTGGATTCTGTTTTCACCGACTTCATTGGGAGTTACCATTAACGTAACCTCATTATTTTCTGCAGTCATCAAAGTTTTCTCAATTGGTCCTGGAGAAGACATGGCCGTTTGGACATTTGTTAATAGAGCGGCTACAAGGAGAACGACGATTCCTACACCAAACTCTATTCCCACACTATAACCAAGTTTTTTTTCTTTCTTTTTCCCCCTGAAAAAATGAAATGCTCCTAAAACGATCATGACTAACATGAGACCAACTTTCGCAAGTAACAATTGTCCATATGTTGTTTTTAACAATGAATGGATAGTCGGTACATGCTGTAAGCTGCTATATATCCCGCTAACGATCAGTATGATTACAAACAGAAATGCCCATCTGGAAAACCTTTGAATGATTGACCAGTAAAATATTTTCTTATCTTCTGTCTGCCGATCAGCAAGCCCAGGCAATATCACCAATAAGGCCATAAGGCCGCCCAACCATAAAGCCATGGACAATAAATGGAGGAAATCCATCAAAACGGCCAGAACCTGATTAGGAACAGCTGCCGTATGTCCAATTGAAGCCTTACAAACCATCAAGCTGACTATTATGATGAAAGAAAGATAGGGTAGTGATTTATTCAGGGAGTTCTCTAGCATGAAATAAATCACTAAAAATAGAAAGAGCAATATTAGAATTTCAACGATCCAGATGGCTCCAAAGTTTGTAGCATTCAATACTTCTTTTATATAACTCACATTAAATGCATCAGTCCAACCTACGCCAGCGTCAATCGTCACCTTTAAAGGCAGACTGAAGAAGATGGAAAATGCTAAACCTGCATATGAAAGCCAAAGGTATAGACGGGCTCTTCTGCTGGCTTCAAAAAGGCGAGAATCCTTCATTAACGATAATTGGAAAAAAAGGATTCCGGTAAGGGCTGCAAAAGATATGTATTGAAGACTTTGCAGGAAAACGTTGATGGAATTCGGAAAACCTGCATTCATTTCGGGATTTTCTTGGTCTGATAGGCCCGCTGAATCTCCGAATTGAAAGGGGATTGTCCCTTCAATGGGGTGGCCATCACTCGAAACCACTCTCCATTTTATGTTGTAAATTCCTTCATCGAGAGTGCCTTTCCACTTAGCTTCCAGTATTTTTTCACTTTGTTCCGAGATTGTACTGTCTTGAATTTGTATTTTGTCCCCATCTTGGCTGAATACCTCAAGTGAATGGAAAGCTGGTTGTATATTCTCACTGAATTGAATGCTGATCTTTTCAGGAAGAGTATCCATTGCTTCATTTGGACTAGGATTAGAACTTATAACAGAAGCGTGACCAGAAGCCGTTACTGGATATAAAAGCAAACTGAATAGGCTGATAACCAGCCATAAATAATTCTTCATATTGGTGCGTCATCACCCTTTCATAAGATTATGCAAGCTCAGTATAAAATAAAAATGTGAAAAAACAGTGAAAAAAAAAATACTTATATAAGGAAATTAAGAAATACTAGAAAGAGATAAAATACCTATAATAAATTTACCACTTAACGTAACTAAAATGAAAAGAGGACAGAAAATGAAATTTCAAAGTTATCCCAACACCTATGTCGGCTATGTACATATCATTATAGAGGATTTATCGCGTAGTTTAAAATTTTATAAGGAGATTATTGGATTCGAAGTACTTGAGCAATCTGCTGATAAAGCAGTGTTAACAGCAGATGGGAAGACGCCACTACTGATTTTGGAACAACCAGATGGTGTAACACCGAAGCAATTGAGGACGACTGGTTTATATCATTTTGCGCTTTTAGTACCATGCAGAGCTGATTTGGCTAAGATATTACTGCACTTGATTCAATGTCGATATCCGCTGCAAGGAGCTTCGGATCACTATGTAAGTGAGGCCATTTATTTAGGGGATCCTGACGGAAATGGAATTGAAATTTATTGTGATAGGCCGGAAGAAACCTGGAAGTGGCAGAATGGGCAAGTCGAAATGGGTACGGAGGCCCTTGATGCAGAAGGACTATTAGCAGAAAATGATGAATCACCTTGGGCAGGTCTGCCAAGTGAAACCGTAATGGGCCACATTCATTTACACGTAGCAGACATTGGTGCTACCGAAGAGTTTTATACAAAAGGACTAGGCTTTGAAATTGTTGTACGATATGGAGGGCAAGCCCTATTTGTCTCTACAGGCAACTACCATCATCACATTGGCCTTAATACATGGAATGGAGTCGGGGCTCCTGCACCGGAGGCAACAAGTGTAGGACTGAAATCGTTCACGCTTATTTTACCAAGTGAAGAGGCACGAAAAAACACAGTAGAGCGATTACAGCAATTAGGATCATTTATAAACCAGGAGAAAGAAGCTGTTGTAACAAAGGATCCGTCAGGAAATGTCATCCATTTAGTCGTTCCCACATTAAGAAATAATTAAGGTTTCTTTGTTAACCTGACCCTACCACATTTGCAGGAATAATAGGGGGGATAGGCGTTGTTAAAGAAAAGGTTTAAAGAAAAAGGTGTGAAGGTGATCTTGGTCGGTTCTCTTGTGGGAATGGGAACGTTCACTTATATGCCTACAGCAGAGGCTACGGAGGATACAGCGGTCACACAGGGAGAGGCCCAAACGGTAAATACTCTATCTAAGCTCGAAATAGATGGTATAACATTGAATCAACAGTTTTCTGCCGATGTTTTAGAGTATAGTGCAACAGTAGGGAAGAATGTTGAAAAAATCAGCTTACTTGCTGAGAGTTCCAGTGAGACTGCTACCGTATCAGTGAATGGTATACAACTGACAAATGGGAAGGCTGAGGATTTTTCTCTTCAAACTGGTAAGAATACGTTCACGATCACGGTCAGTGATGGGATAAATGAAACGACTACCTATACCATCCAGGTTGATAAATCGGAAAGCGATGACAACCTTTTAACTGCGATTGGATTATCAAAAGGTTCTTTAACATTTGATGCGTCTGTAACAGCTTATAAGGTTTCTTTGGCGAATAAAGTCAATACCATTACGGTGGCTCCAACAGTGAGTGACAGTACTGCAAGGGTAAACGTAAATGGAATAGATGCAACGAGTAAAGGAGTAAAGGTGAACCTTCCAGTTGGTAAGACAACGGTGAAGATTGTCGTTGCAGCAGAAAATGGAGATAAAAAAACATACACGCTTACGATTACAAGGGCTGCAGCTAAAGCAAAGAGAACCGAAGATAAGGATACCTCTAAAGGAGATGAAGCTAAAAAGGAATCTTCAACGGGAACAAGTAAAACTCAACCTTCCTCCGATAACGGTGACAAACCATCATCAACTCCTTCGGATTTATCCAAAGGTCAAGTGCTAAGTAGCCAAGCACCTAAAGCACAGCAGATTGCAAGCATTTCCACACAAAAACCCTTATCGGATTCTGTTAAAAAGGCAATTTCAGCTGGGTCCGTAGGTGAGGAAGGCAATACCACACCAGTGTTGAACACTTTGACAGTATCAAAAGGAACGTGGAACAAATCTTTTGATTCTGATGAGCATACATATCATATCGAAGTCGATAAGGATATTACCTCAGTCCAAATTGAAGCTATAGCTAGCGCAAGTGGAGCTACGTTAAAATATGACGGTGAAAGCAGTAAAACCGTAACGATTAAGAATAAAGCTAAGACTGCAATTTCAGTTACAGTCTCAAAAGATGGAGCACGACGTACCTACGTCCTTGTTTTCGATAAAGATATCGATGTAGACATGGATGAGGAAGAAACTGTAGATGATGCCAAAACTGAAAAAGAGGCAGTAGTTGGAGCAAAACAAATGAGTACATCTAGTAAATCGGAAAACCTTAAATCCAATAACAGAGGTAGCCAGATGATGCCGATGGATAATCAATCAACAGAATCCATCTCATTTTTGGGGAAAATAAAGAAATTCGTTCTCTCTCTTTTTTAATATTACCAAGGGACTGTTTCAAAAAATTTGAAGGGGTCTTTTTTTAGACTACAAAAAAAGGACAAGATTTAATAGGCTTGTCCTGAAATTTATATTGGTAAAACAATTTTGACTTCGGTTCCATGATTTAGCTCGCTGTTAAAACGAACCTTTCCTCTGTGCGCCTCAATAATTCGGCAGCTAACGGTCAATCCTAGACCCGTTCCTCTTTCTTTAGATGAATAAAAAGGTTCTCCTAGATGTTTCAAACGATTTTTTTCGATTCCACTTCCATTATCCCTGATGGTTATGGAAAGGGTATTGTCTATTTGCTCAAAATCAATCCAAATGTGATCGGCGGAGGCCTCCATAGAGTTCTTAATCATGTTTATAAAAACTTGTTTGAGCTGATTTGCCTCACATGAAAGAAGCGGGATTTCATTTTTTACATCTATCGATATTTTTGTAGAATATGAGTCTGCCTCTGGTTTAAGCAAGGTTTTGACTTCATCCATCAGTCCAATAATTTGGTGTTTACTGAATGGGAGTTCCTGAGGTTTTGCAAGAACAAGTAATTCGCTTACAATCAGATTGATTCGGTCTAATTCACTGAGCATAATAGTGTAGTATTGTTCAAAGGGGTGGTCGCTCTTTTTAAGTAACTGGACGAATCCTTTTAAAGAAGTTAATGGGTTACGTACTTCGTGTGCTACACTGGCAGCAAGTTCACCGACTATTGACAACTTTTCGGTTCTTCTTAAGCGTGCTTCCGTTTCTCGGATTTGAGTTACATCTTTAGCATAGGTAATAATTCCGACTAATTCATTTCCAATAAGCATCGGGACAAATGTACATGAAAGTAAAAGAGACTCCCCGTATTTCGTGAGAAACTCTATATCTTTTCCTTTTTTTATCCCCTTTTGGTTTTCGACGACGTATTGACAGGATGTACGAATCAGTTCTTCATCTTCTGCGGAAAAGTTTAACTCAATAAAAGAGGCACCTTGGATTTCTTCTTGATGAAAGCCTGTAACTGTTTCAAACCTTGGATTGACGGTGGTAATTATTCCGGTTAAATCAAGCATCAGCATCGGATAAGGGTTGTGTTCGAACAATGATTTATAGCGCTGTTCACTCTCAAATAATTGATTTTCTGCGACAACTCTTTCAGAAATATCCCTGCCAATGACCACTAATCCTTTTCGGGAACCATCTTCAAAGAACAAAGGAACTTTGATGGTATCAAAGGTCTTATGATTGCCGTTGGGTAGCGGGATGATTTCCTCACACCGCGTAATCTCCTTTTTTATCCACGTTTCTTCATCTGAAATTTCACAGTAGATTAACGACTCTTTATAAAATTCGGAGTATTCTGCGAGCTCACTGTCTTTTTTCCCCTTATAGTCTACATGTTCCAATTGAAATAATTGCAGACCAAAGGTGTTGGATTCAAGCCATCGGCCATCTCCATCCTTGAAGTTAACGAAGTCTACCATTGAATTAATGAGCGTGCGACGACGCTGTTCCTCTTCTTTTAATTGCTTGAATTTTTCTCTTTTAGCCAAATAAAGAAATAAAATCAAGCCTATTGATAAAAGAAAAACAATTCCTTCTGCTCTTTGGAGTTGAATAAAGACCTCTTTGTTTTCAATATTAGTAGTTAAAAAGTAGTCGAACACGACTAGCGTAAGAATCCCAAATAGGATATATAGTACTAAAATGGAGCGTTTGGACATGGAGATTCTCCCTGATTTACGACATTTCAAAGGTTAAAAATACATACACATTTTAACAAACTATCAAAGAAAAATATATGCAGAATCATAAATAAAAAAACAGGAACCCTAACAGTCACCTGTTTTTCCTGAAGAAGGTTACTTTCTTTTTCTTCTTAAAGCGTTTATAGATAAGGAAAAATAGTAAGAAGAGGAAGGCGAGTACAGCTAGTGTATATTGGTTCATTTCCACAGATAGGAGACCATAAGGGATTAAGGATAGAAAGAAAAAGTATATAAGATTGCCGAGTGCGGTCGCTAATAAAAAATCCTTGAAGGTTACAGAACTGACTCCTGCTGCCAAGTTAATTAAACTTGTTGGTATGAGTGGGAATATCCTTCCGGTAAACACGTACATAAAGCCATGCTCTACAACGGATTCTTTCCATTTTGGGCCCATTTTCTTTAAGAGAGGTGCCTGAAACCAGTTCCTGGCTGCATAAAAAATGAATCCTGATGCAACGACACTTGTAACCCAACTCCATAGGTACCCATATATGAATCCAAATATCGCGACATTGATGGTTAGGAGTAAAATTAAGGGTATAATGGTAAAAGAATTTTGGACAATCATCAACACAAATGTCACAACAAAAGTAAGCAAAAGGTTTTCTGTCAATATGGTTATAACTGAATCCAAATCACTTTTCCAAACCATGGTGAACAATTCTGCATTGGAAACGATAAATATTACTATTACCAGTAGACCGATTAAGGTCAGTATTTTTTTCAAAAGGTCACCACCATTCATTCTAATAGTTTATCATCTTCAGGTTCAATGGTGAAAAAAAGAGCTCCCGCATGAAGCAGACAGCTCTTTTCCATTATAGTGGGCTAACGACGCAAAGATTCCTTTATAGCCACTTTTCAAACTGAATTCTTTTGTTCATTCCATAAATGATTGGCGCACCAATCAAGAGGACAACGCACTCACCGACAGCCGTGGTCATCCAGCTAAACCAGAAAGGTAAGCCAAAGGCAAGGTTCAGTTCAATTGCAATTAAAAACATTGTGAATGTGAAAAAGATAATCGTGGCGATCATTCGTCCTTTAATGCTTTTTATGAACCGAGATACAAAAATGACAAGCAATAAGGCGAGCACGGATTGCCCTACCCCAAAAATCAAATCATACGGCACCATCGGCGAAAAGAGCAGATTCGATATGAAAACGCCGCCCACTATGCCGTAGATATATTTTTTATTGAATACAATCAGATGATTCAACATTTCCGGTACACGAAATTGAAACATCTCAAAAGCTATTGGTTTAAACACCAATGAGACCGCCACATACAAGGCAGCCAATAACCCGTTTATCACAAGTGTACGAACATTCATTTTAATCTCTCCCTAGTTTTTTATCGTGGGATGGTTACGAACCACGGTTAGGCGTTTGCCCAATGATTAATAGTATCCCATGTAAGCTTGTTTCGTCAATTTGTAAAGAATGGTTTCAAAATAATAAGGTTTCAAGCTGTGGATGTCTCAATGATTTTGATTTATTGCAATAAAGGATGATATTATTTTTACATGTACTTCAAAGGAGTGGATATAATATGTCGATCGAGAGTGTCAAGAGCCATTTTAAAAAATGGAATCGGGAAGGCGATGTAATGGAGTTCGAAACATCGAGTGCTACGGTGATTGAAGCAGCAGAAACCATCGGTGTTATTCCAGCGCGAATTGCTAAGACTCTTTCCTTTAAGGGGGAAGGTGAGCATGCGATTTTGGTTGTTGCCGCAGGGGACGCAAAAGTGGATAATAAGAAATTTCGTCAGACGTTCGGTTTCAAGGCACGAATGCTGTCAGCTGAGGATGTGCTTGAGCAGACTGGTCATGCCATTGGAGGAGTCTGCCCGTTTGGGTTGGCAAATGACCTAGATGTTTTCCTTGATGTGTCGATGAAGCGCTTTGAGTCTTTATTCCCAGCATGCGGAAGTGCGAACTCTGCAATAGAACTTAAACTTGCTGAATTATTTGAATATTCAGGAGCAAAGGATTGGGTTGATGTTTGTAAGGCATGGGAAGAAGAGCAGAATGAGGAAGCAGCAGTAGGTAAGGCAGTTGATGGATTTTGATTTATCGTACCAAAAAGAACCACATAGAATGGAAATGAGTCCACTTGGGTGGACTTTATTTGTTGATAACGAGAGACATTACCTGTTCCCTTTTTATTACTGGGTTTTTAGTTATAAGCTTTTAACTTGTTCCGAATAGGTTTGCTCCCATTTTCTTCTGAAAAGTTGACCGCAGATGTAAATTAACGGTCTAATTAGGGGAGGTTTGTTCAACATGGCGCATAGGCAAATCGTTCAGAAAGTTCGTAAGTGGAGGGTAAAAGATGTTCAATGAAAGCTATAAAAAAAACAATAGCAGTTACCTCAGTCTTAAAACTCTTTATGAAGAAAATATCACGGTTAAGAGCATTGCCCAGGAACTTGAGTTTTGCCATAAAAACGATTTAGCACTGGGGATACAAAAAGAATTGGAAAAAAAGAATTTCGATATATTGGCGGTAGAGGATCAAGGGGAAATTATCGGATATATCGAAAGGCAAGAACTTGGTGAAGGTAAGATTGCGGAGTATTTGAAATGTTTTACACCAAGAGAATTGGTTTCGGACTCAACCCCTTTGATTCAACTTCTTCATATTTTTAAGAATAAAACGAGGGTGTTCGTGTTAGAGAATAATTCAATTAAAAAGTTGATTACCCACGCTGACCTTCAAAAGCCTCCAATCAGAATGCTGATTTTTGGATATATTACCCTTTTGGAAATGAGGATGAGCGATATCATCATGGATAAATTCGGGGATGACAGTTGGTATCCAATGATCAGCGGAGATCGTTTAGAAAAGGCTACCGAATTATATAGGAGGAGAATCGATAAAAATGAGGATATCAATTTAATAGAGTGTCTGCAAATCAGTGATAAATTCGATATCATTCATAAAGATCAGGAATTGAGGTTCTTCTTCCAAATTCCTTCTAAAAGTAAAGGAAAGAAAGATGCGAATGCCATTCGAAAATTACGGGATAAGATTTCTCATGCTAATGAACTTGGGTTGGACATGTCCTGGATAGAAATCATCGAAGTGGTGGAATCCTGTGGCCAACTGCTCGAAATCTCTGAATCCTATCGGTATGAAAAATAAAATGATGGTGAGAGACGTTTTAGGTAGACCATACTTCAAATAACTCTGCAATTTTTAAAGCAGAGCTGTAAAGCATTCTCAAGACGAACTGGAATTAAGGAGAACCAGCTACTATGCTGGTTCCTTTTTGTTTAACCCCCTGACAGAAAAAACTGCCCATACGTGAGGCAGCTTCTTCAAATAGTTAGAACTCCGGTAGTTCATCCAGGTTATTTTCCTTTACCCCATCGGGCTCACTCCGCAATATGTCACGGCCATATTTATGGAAGACATCAACATTGGCGAGGTTGCCTGCCTTAGCTTCCGAAAGAGCGGTGGGATAGTCAAGCTCCCGCCCAGAATTTGTTTTGATGGCAATAATATTGTCATCTTCATTTTTTCGTACTGCGATAATTTCTTCTTTTCCAGTTGTATCATGTTGGTTTACTTGTGGGGTTCCCTGCTGTTTGTAGGATTCATATGCTTTTTCAAATTGGTCCATGCTTGGACACCTCCTATTTATAGGGTGAGCTATTTGGTCAGCAATATACAAACCAGGTTTCGTCCAGATTGAGCCGCATTTTTGTCAAAATGGGCCGACTTTTCGGCATTTTTTTATGAAAAGACTGTTGTCCGGGCTTTATTCTTCTGGCATGGCACTTGCATCATAAATAAGTGGAAGTGAGAAATATCCACTTAAAAAAGGGAGGAATATGAATCATGAATGTAAAACAAGGGGCAAGTACTGCGGATGCAAAAAAAATACAAGACGTTAAGACAATGAAGGCGGCGGTCGTCAATGAATTTAATCAAGAGCTTGAGATTAAAGATGTACCAATCCCTGAATTAGAATATGGTGAGATATTAGTGAAAATTAAAGCATGTGGCGTGTGTCATACCGATTTACATGCGGTACATGGTGATTGGCCGGTAAAACCGAAGCTGCCGCTTATTCCTGGACATGAGGGAGTAGGCATTATTGAGAAGGTGGCAGAAGGCGTTACTACATTAAAGGTTGGTGACCGCGTTGGGATTCCATGGCTTTATTCGGCATGTGGCGATTGTGAATACTGTCTGACTGGACGGGAAACGCTTTGCCTGGATCAATTGAATGCAGGATATTCTGTGGATGGCGGTTATGCGGAATATTGCAAAGCGCCAGCAAAATATGTGGTCAAGGTTCCTGAAGGTCTTGACTTTGCGGAAGTTTCACCGATTTTCTGTGCTGGTGTAACGACTTATAAAGCGCTTAAAGTGTCAGAAGCTAAACCTGGAGATTGGGTAGCAATCTATGGAATTGGTGGATTGGGTCATGTTGCTCTTCAATACGCGAAAGCTATGGGCTTTAATGTCATTGCCGTTGATATTCAAGATGATAAGCTTGATCTGGCTACAGAATTAGGAGCAGATTTCACGGTTAATGGTCTTAAGAGCGATCCTGTACAAGCCATTAAGGAAAAAGTTGGTGGAGTACAAGCGGCCATTTCTGTAGCGGTTACGAAAAAAGCTTTCGAACAGGCTTACAGTTCAGTTAAAAGGGGTGGAACATTGGTCGTTGTCGGATTGCCGAATGACGAACTTCCAATTCCAATTTTTGATACGGTACTAAATGGGGTGACTGTAAAAGGGTCAATCGTTGGTACAAGAAAAGATCTACAAGAAGCTGTTCAATTTGCGGCTGATGGCAAAGTAAGGACGAATATTGAAACGAGAACGCTTGATGAAATCAACGACGTGTTTCAAATGATGGAAAAGGGCGAAATCAACGGAAGAATCGTATTAACTTTAGAATAGAAATAAACAAACGAGGGAGTCCTAAAATCGGGCACCCTCGTTTGTTCTAGGTAGCTTATAAGAATTCTATAATTAGATTATGTCTGATTCTTCTCATTTAATATATATCGCAATTTTCTCATGGAGATCTGCAAACGCTTGGCCGCTTCATTTCGGTTTCCATAGGTTTTTTGAAGTGCCTGCATGACGAGTTCTTTGCCAATTGTAGATTCGAGTTGTTTGATTTCCTTAAGGATTTCCTCGAGCATTAGTTCATCTTTCTCATTAAAGTCGGCAACCAGCTGTTTACGCCATTCTTCGAGATGATTTTCAGTCGACTGATTCGCATTCGGCGGGTCTTTTTTTATTGGAATAACCTGGTTGGTAGATAGAAGGAGATCATTTGCCGAGATTTCCTGTTTATGGTCAGCAAGAGTGAGAGTTCGCATGATTACATTAGATAATTCGCGTATATTACCGGGCCAGTCGTATTGCTGTAATTTTTCAATAGCTTCATTGGAAAAGGAGATATCTGCCTGGCCAGTTCTTTCAACCAAATGTCGGACAAGGAGGGGAATATCTTCTTTTCTGTTACGCAAGGCGGGGATATCAAGAGTGACGACGTTCAGTCGATAAAATAGGTCTTCCCGGAATTTGTTTTTTTCAACTGCCTGCTGCAGACTTTCATTGGAGGCGGCTACTAAGCGGGCATTTGTTCTTAATGTCCCGCTACTTCCGACACGCATAAATTCCCTTGTTTCCAAAACTCGAAGCAATTTGACTTGTATGGCCGGACTCGCGTCGGCAATTTCATCGAGGAAAAGGGTGCCATTCCCTGCAATTTCAAAGAAACCTTTTCGTTGTTGGGTTGCTCCGGTGAAGGCCCCTTTTTCATGCCCAAATAATTCGCTTTCGAGAAGGGATTCCGAGATTGCTCCACAATTAATACCAATAAAGGGCTCGTGGCTTCGTGGGCTTGCTGAGTGAATGAAACGGGAAAGTACTTCTTTGCCACTCCCTGTTTCTCCCTCGATCAAGACATTGACGGATTTTTGAGCCACTTTGAAAGCCATTTCAATCAGTTCCTTCATTAATAAACTTTCTCCTACAATGAGACCCGACTCTTTGGCAAGGTTATGGATAAAATGTTGATTCAAATCGTCGTTTTCATTCAATAGGTTGTCAAGTTGCTTTTCCAATACTTCAATATCCACAAAGGGTTTTTCCATATAATCACTCGCTCCAAGTTTCATTGCCTCGACAGCGGTCTTGACTGTGCTGTATCCGGTCATAATCAGTGCCTTGCAAAGCGGTTGTTTTTGTTTCAGATGCTGCAGGAGAGAAAGGCCATCACAATCTGGAAGCTTTAGGTCTATCATCGCGGCATCAAAGCGCTGCTGATTAAAATCTATTTGGTGAAATTCCTTTCCACTGTTCACGACCTGTACGTGATATCCTTTCATCGAAAAAAGGCGGGATAAAAAGGTACCAACTTCTTTTTCATCGTCTACCACAAGTAAATTAATCATCTCATCATCTCCTTTCATCTTCTGGCTGCAAGGGAAGCCTCAGGAAAAATACACTTCCTTTTCCAGGTGCGCTTATTACGTCAATTTTGCCTCCATGGTCTTTCGCAATGCCAAGGCTCACAGATAATCCTAGGCCTGTACCTTTTTCACGGTCCTTAGTCGTATGAAAAGGATGAAAAATGAGCGGCAGCCGCTCTGCTTCAATCCCGGCCCCGTTATCAGCAACCTTCACCACCATGAATTCTTCTTCAGAATAGGTATGAATCGTAATGGATTTTTCCGATATATCACAATCATCCAATGCATCCTTGGCATTCAATAGCAAGTTGATGATTATTTGTTCTATCTGAGGCTGGCTTCCCTTTATGAAAGGAAGATCTTCCTGAAGGGAAAGATGAAGGGAAATTTGTTTCTTCCCTAGTTGAAACTTCAGAAGGTTCATTACCTGATGTATGGCCTCGTTAATAGAGTAATAGTGGAATCTATATTCATCTTGACGGGAAAAGGTAAGTAAGCTTTTCACGATTTGCCTGCACCGGTCGCCGCAATTTTTAATATCGTTTAGAAGCATATAATCTTCGTTGTCTGGTAAAGTGTTCCGTAATAAAAGCTGTGAGTTTCCAAGAATGGCCGTTAATGGGCTATTCAATTCATGGGCAATTCCAGCTGCCATTTCGCCGATGGCTCCGAGCTTGCCTGCATGTAACAATTGAGCTTCCATCTGTCTTCTCTCGGTGACATTTTTATAATAAGCAATGACTCCATAGACCTGTTGATCCTTATTTTGAATCGGATAGGCATGCATTTCCAAGATCGCTTCAGGCTGAAGCAAAATTTCTTGAAACCCTGGCTTATCCTGTACAAAGGTCTTTTGAATCAGTGTCTGAGATTTCTCAATTAAAGGAATTAAGTCAAAAAAAGCTCTGGCTGCATCATTTGATTGGTAGACTTCTCCTTGGCGATCAAAGACGATGATCATATCTTCGACGGCCTTAAAGGTATCCTCCCATTCTTGTTTGGAATGGAGAACTTCTTTATAGAGCTGGGCATTCTCCAAAGTCAGTGCAAGCTGGTTGGAAAGTTGCTCAAGAAAATCCAACTCATCTTTATGCCACGTTTTCTTTTTCTTTCTGCCGAAGGTCCAAACCCCTATTTTTTTATTTTTCCCATACAGGGGCACCAATAGAAGCGTTTCAATCTCAAGAGATAGCAGTCTTTTTTTTTCCGGGAAGTCTTGTAGCATTTTGATTTCCACCTGAATGGATTGTTCGTCTTTCAAGGCAGATGAGAAGTCCTGAAAAGGGTGTAATAGGTTGTTGGATTCAATTTCAAGCTCGCATTGGCCATTAGGACAAATATGGAGAAGAGTTGGTTCTTCTTCGTATAAAATGACAAAATGACTGTCATCGAATGTAATTAGGTGCTTGAGCTTTGAGATAACATTTCGGAGAATTTCGTGAATATCCATGTCTATATTCATGTTTTTAGTGATATCGTTCATAATTTCAAGCTGCATATTTTTCTTCTTCAACTGATCCACGGTTTTCTTAAGTTCCGTGTAATATGTTTTTTTCGAAGACTTAACGCCTGTCATTAAATCGATCAACTCAGATTTGTTCATGTTTTCACCTCTTATAGGGCTGTAAGGAGCAACTGCCTAATCTGTTCTAATGACATATCCCGAGGGTTCGTAATCATGCAGGCATCCTCGAGGGCGGTCATTCCTATTGTATCAATCATGTCTTTGGTAATGCCCACGTCACCTAGGCTCCTGGGTGTCCCGATATCCTGGGATAAGTCCCTTACAAAGTGTACGGCAGCGGTGCCGGCTTGCTGCTCAGTTAAAGCTCTCGTATCAATCCCCATGATCTCTGCTATTTGGCTGAATCGCTTCGGGGCCGCAATTCGGTTGAAGTCCATGACATGGGGGAGAAGGATAGCATTGATTTCACCATGCGGAAGCAGGTACTTTCCGCCAATGGCATGTGAAATTGCATGGGCTGCTCCCAATATGGCATTGGAAAAGGCAAGACCGGCTTGCAGGCTGGCCATCGCCATCGCTTCTTTTGCTTCCTCATTATGTTTAGACGCAACGGAAGGGCGTAGGTAACGGGAAACAATGGACAAGGCGTTTTTGGCTTGTACATCGGTCAAAGGAGTTGCAGCGATAGATACATAAGATTCAATGGCGTGTGTCAAAACATCCATTCCAGTAGCGGCGGTCAAATCTGCTTCTAAGGTCGTTAAGGTAGCCGGGTCAACAATCGCAATATCAGGAACGAGGGATTTTGAAATGATCGTCATTTTTTTCTCCCGGAACGAATCGACAATCACAGAAAACTGTGAGACTTCCGAACCCGATCCGGCAGTGGTCATGATCATCACCATAGGGGGTAGAGGAGAATGGACTTTATCAACCCCTTCATAGTCACTGATGGTTCCACCATTCGTTGCCAAAAGGGCGATCCCTTTTGCCACATCCAAGGCACTGCCTCCCCCCACACCTATGATGGCGTCGCATTCATGATCATTAAAAAATAAACAACCGGCTTCTATCTCCCTGTCTTTCGGATTGGTCGTCGTTTCAATGAAGGTGGCAAAAGCAAGCCCCGCATTTTGGCAGGCTTCCATGACAATATCAAGCCAACCAGCGTTGGCTACACCGGAATCACTAACTATCAGTGTCTTTTTGGCACCCAACCGCAAGCAAGCCTCGCCAGCTTGTTCAATAGAACCTTTTCCAAAAATAACTTCCGGCATCACAAATTTAGTTATCGACATCTTCGCGCCTTCTTCCCTGATTAAAGTCATTTTCTCTTTGTACTATTTTCCCGAAGAAAGGCGAAAATCCTGTTTGAATCGCAGGAATTTTTATATAATGTGACAAATTATTAAATAAAATACAACTTTTGGTATAGATCAAATTTCCTGCTAGTTTCTTAAATTTGTAAATTTGTTACTTAAGACACAGATTAATAGGGATAAACCTACCTAGTTAGAATTTTCTGTATATTGTAAAATAATGGAGGGAATCTATTAAACTGGGAGGCAATCTATGAAAAAACAATTTCTATCCTTATCATTAGTCGCAGCATTAACATTCGGGGCAGCCGGAACCACTACTACTACTGCTTTAGCGACACCGCATTCTTCTCCAGTACATCAGGCGCCATCCACAGACAAGCAAATCGTTAAAAGGATCGATGTCGACAAAATCTACAAGAATATTGAATACCTTTCACAAACACCTCGAGTAGCCGGGACGGAATCTGAGTATAAGGCCGTCCAGTTCATCAAAAAGCAATTTAAATCTTATGGCTATAAAGCCGATATTGAAGAGTTCAGTTTTTTATCCTATACAGACCCAAATCTGGTCGAGCTGTCCGTTGACGGATTTGATGGGGAAATCCAATCAAACCATTTAACCTATTCAGTAAATGGTGATCTATCCGGTGAAATGGTATACGCCGGTTTAGGAACGAAGGAAGAGCTTGAAAAAGCGGGTGTTACAGGGAAGATTGCCCTTATTCAAAGAGGCAGCCTCACTTTTGCAGAGAAAGTATTGAATGCAGCAGAAAAAGGAGCAGCGGGTGTCATCCTATTCAATAATGCAGATGGGGAATTAAATGGGACACTTGGAGGGGCTAATGATAAGTATATTCCATCTGTCACGATAACGAAAAAGGATGGAGAAGCCCTGCTTGAAAAATTGAATGCTGGAGTTAAGCTAACGGCATCATTAAAAATTGAAGGGGCTTATTCTGGAGAAAAAACCTCTTATAACGTAGTGGCCACAAAAAAAGCAACCAAGAACAATAAAGCAAAGAAGAGCGATATCATTTATATCACAGGTCATCATGATTCCGTCGCCGGGGCACCTGGAGCGAATGACGATGCATCAGGAACGTCCGTTACACTTGAACTTGCACGTGTTTTGAAGAATCTTCCTACAGATACGGAAATTCGTTTCGTTACCTTTGGCGCCGAGGAAAATGGATTGCTAGGTTCGCAGCATTATGTGGACAACCTCTCTGATGAAGATATCAAGCGGACGATTGCTAACTTCAACCTAGATATGGTAGGAAGCAGGGACGCTGGGGATTTGGTTATTTTGACTAATGATGGAGAAATGAACCTTGTAACCGAGCTGGCTCAGGAATCAAGTACAAGACTGAATGGTGAGCCGACTCCATATGGACAAGGCGGGCGAAGTGACCATGTATCTTTCGCTGAGGCTGGGATTCCCGCTGCTTTATTCATACACAGTCCATCAGAACCTTGGTATCATACTCCTGATGATACCATTGATAAAATCTCAAAAGAAAAGCTTCAAGATGTTGCTGAAATTGTCGGCACCGCTGTCTATGACCAAGCTAAATTGGAAGCTAAAAAACCTAATCCAAATCATAAAAAAGGGAAAAAGGTGAAAGCGCCGCATTTATTTGACGAAAAGGAATTGAGATAATTCATTAAAAAAGGTATGAATTTTAGAGGGTGCAGCTTGCACTCTTTTTTTTATGTTTAAAAATGGAAAAACCACGATGCTGAATATAGAGAAAAAAGCTATGAGTGCAGCAGGCACCATAGCGCATGAAGCGGATGCTCTTTTAGGAAAAGGAGAAGCCGTCATTGATCAATTGGAAAGTAAAATATCATATTTAAAAGGGTGGTTGTTTTAATGACGACAATCAAACTGAATCATCCTGCCGTAACTAAGCAATTGGAATTCACCTCGAAGTGGATTGATCGTGAAACCAACCTGAAGAAGGTCTTTGAGCAATATATCAAAATCGTCCAAAAAAATGTAGAAGATACGATATTGTTATTCTTAGTCAAAATCTCATTAGCTTTGGCAAAATCATTTCCCCATTAAAAAGCCCTTAAGGTTAAGGGCTTATCATCATTGCTATTACGACTGAGGCAGCGAATCAGCACGAGTCCGAAACTGAGAGAATCAGTGCCAAAAGAACAAACTAGAAACCGGATTCGATCTGGTAACGGCAGCAAGCTGCAAGAAGCTGAAACCATATCGGTCGCAGCGCCGGAATTATACCAGCTTAAGTAGAGCCTGTATACCTGTTAGGATAATCCCTATTATAAAACCACAAACCGCTCCGTTCACACGAATCCATTGTAAATCTTTTCCTACACCATTTTCCATCATATCAATTAGAGTTTCGTTGTCTAGCTTATCTAAATTTTCTTGTACAAGATTGCCGATCTGCGTATGATTATTTTCAATGAGAACAGTAATTTGTTTCTGAATCCAATTATCAATGTGGGTGCTATTTTCTTTTATGTTGTCTAGTATGTGATAAATCAATGGAGTAAGATAAGTATCCATGAAATTTTTATCTTCAACGAAATCTAATGCATCTTGTTGAATTTGTTGTAGACTTCCCATTATTGTTGCTTCAGGTTCCCATTTTGTTAGAAGTTGTTTTTTCCATTTTTCAACTCCTTCTAACAGTTCTCGGTTATGGTCAATGCCTTGTATCTCTTTCCTGATATATAAGATTAAAGCCTCTCTATTTGGTTCTTCCTCGTTTTGTAAATTATTTACGACACTTAATAAAAGGTTTTGTATGATATTCCCAAGTTTCTCTTCGTTAAGTAGACTTTGAATGGATTTAACGGCAAACTGAAGCATACCATCTAGTTCAATCTTACTAAGTACATCCATGGAAACAGTGCCTAGTTGGTGACTTGTTTGTTTTTTTCTTAACCAATCTTCAGCTTTTTTCAAAACATGATCCAAAGCTTTCCTATCAAATTGTTCATTAAGTAGCTGTGAACTTACTAAATGAAGAAGCTTGCTCATTTCTATGTTAGAAAGTGTAGCTTCAATTTTTTTTGCAACGAAAGGTGTAATCTTTTCAATATCTATATAACAAATCATTTGCTTGATAAGTTTAATAAGAACTTTTCTAAAAGCATCACTTTGTATCTCTTTTACTAAAATAGGGATCAATTTTTCTGTAAAAGGAATATGTTTTACTTTGTCTTGAATACTTTCCTTTGAAAGCCAGTCATTTTTTAACATCGAAACAAGTGCATTTGTCATTCTTTTACGATTGTTGGGCAAAAGAGCTGTATGAGGGATTGGTAATCCAAGCGGATGGCGGAATAATGCAGTGACTGCAAACCAATCTGCTAATCCACCAACTAGACCTGCCTCAAACCCTCCATGTAATAAATCTAACGGCAACGAACCTTGAAATGGAGTGGTTGCAATATAACCCAACCCCATGATAATTAGTGAATATCTAGCAATTTTTCTTGACGATTTTATTTTTGGTGACATTATATTCCCTCATCCTTAAAATGATATTCAATTACTATATCCAAATCATTAGCAAGAGTTTTATGTCTTACTTTTATCTAGTAGTATAGCAGGTAGTTCAAAAAATTACCCCCAACAAAGGCAGTAAGTTCATTTATTCAGGGGAAAAAGCATATCACTTATTAAGTAATGGAACCTTAAAAATGCATCACAATATGAATCAGCCCTACAATCATTAATATATCACGTTGAATATTTGTTATCTTCCTTGAAATGTTCAATATGCAGATAGTTAATTCACAATAAAAAAAGCCGATTTACTCAATCGGCTTAATCCACTAATTTAATTAAAAGAGTCAAAAAAGCCCTCCAGATTATCGATTTTTTGGATCATATACACATTATTATGCGCCTATTTTTATCGAATTATTTTTAGCGTTCTCTCCATTTTTTTTATCTTTCATGCGACTGAAAATAAAGGCTAGAACGGAGCCTGATATATTATGCCAAACGCTGAAAATGGCACTAGGTACCGCGGCCAAAGGCGAGAAATGAGCTGTTGCTATTGCTACACCTAAACCGGAATTCTGCATACCAACCTCCATTGCAACTGCTTTCTGTTTAGCTAAATCCATCCCGCATAAACGAGCAAAGAAAAAGCCGAGGAAAAAACCAAGAACATTATGAAGAACGACTACTGCAAAAATCAGCAATCCTGTTTTAGCCAGCTGTGCTTGGCTGCCAGCTACTACAGCAGATACGATCAGAACAATAGAAATGACAGATACTAGAGGCAAAGCCTTTGCACCAGCCTCTGCTTGTTTGCCGAAAAACTTTTTAACAACAAATCCAAGCATCAGTGGGATAATCACCACTTGAATGATAGAAATAAATAATGATCCAATACTAATATTAACCCATTTACTTGCCAAGAGCAGAATAAGCAGGGGGGTTACGATAGGTGCTAGAATAGTGGAAACAGAAGCAATGGCAACTGCAAGCGCAACATTTCCTCTCGCAAGAAACACCATGACATTTGATGCTGTTCCACTTGGGCAACACCCAACCAAAATAACACCAACAGCCACTTCTTTCGGTAAATCGAACCCTATTGCTAATACAAACGCTAATAATGGCATAATGATAAAGTGTCCTGCTACCCCTAGTGCTACTTCTTTCGGTCGACGGAAAACTTCTTTAAAATCCGCTGTTGATAGTGTAAGTCCCATGCCAAACATGACAATTCCTAATAATGGAACAATATAGGCTCCAATCCATATAAAATGATTAGGCATGATATACGCAATAATTGCGAAAATAATGACCCATAAGGTAAACGTTTTACCAGCAAAAGAGCTGATTTTCTCTACTAAACCCATAGTGACCTCCTAGATGTTTTAAAATAAATCAATTATAAATTATATTCAGAATATTTAAAACCCTTTTAAGTAATAAAAAATATCAATGCGTTTCTAACCAGCCATTTGGGAATCAATTTACTACTTCTTATGTTTATGAAGATAAACTTTAATAAAAAAGCGGACAAGGTTTTAAAAACTTTGTTCGCCATTTTTATTTAGATAGGCCTATATATTATTGGCAAACTAATTTATAAGGAAAGTAACCACTGGTTTTCTAGAGCGCGAATCAGTATTGGTTGTTTTAAAAGCTCAATTATTGCTATTGTAAGAATAACAAGGTTATTAAATGAAGTGGAGATGTGGTTTCTTTGATACATATATTAATTGCTGATGATGATCGTCATATTAGAGAATTATTAAAATTTCACTTAGAAAAAGAAGGGTACATGGTGTTCGAAGCAAAGGATGGAAATGAAGCTTCATCAATACTAGAGAAAGAACGAATCCATCTTGCTGTTGTAGATATTATGATGCCATATAAAAACGGACTGGATCTTTGTAAGGAAATCCGGGATCAATATGATCTACCGGTTATTTTATTGACAGCTAAAGATCAACTTATCGATAAAGAAAAGGGGTACTTTGCTGGTACTGATGATTATCTCGTCAAGCCATTTGAACCCCGAGAGCTATTATTTCGAATTAAAGCTCTTTTGCGCAGGTATCGCATGGTTAATTCTGAATTGATTTCCTTGAATCAAACGGTTATTGACCGTAAAAGTTATGAAGTGCGAATAAAGGGGAGTACGTTGCTCCTGCCGCTTAAGGAATTTGAGCTACTAGCTCAGCTGGGTAGTTTTCCTGATCAGGTCTTTACACGTGAGCAGCTAATTGAACTGGTGTGGGGTGCTGATTTTGAAGGGGATGATCGGACTGTTGATGTCCATATTAAACGGTTAAGGGAACGTTTTGCAGGGCGGACCGATGATTTTGTGATAACGACTGTCCGTGGCTTAGGTTATAAACTGGAGGTCAATAAGAAGTGAAAACACTTTATTTCAGGATAGTTATTCAAACCATTTTGATCATGGTACTTGCCAGTGTCATCGCTTTTTTAATTTCCAATGTCTATTATCATAAGGTTCAGAAACCACACAATGGTGAGAAGATAAGCAAAGTTGCTGGTGATATCGTCTCCTTATATGAAGAAAATCCAGGTCAGGATATTGATGCGTATTTAAATCATATTGCAGGATTGCACTATCAAATGTATTTATTTAATGAGCAGGGTGAAGGGACTTTGTATGGGGAGCCGTTTCGGGAAACAGCTTTGGATTCAGACACGATTTCAGGAGTTTTGAACGGGAAAACCTATCAAGGGATCGCTAATTATAATAATGGGCTGTTTATTACGGGTTTTTTTGAGGATGTATTAATCAATAGCGTTGGGGTACCAATTAATGTGGATGGCGAGAAATATGCCTTGTTTGTAAGGCCGAATATAGAACTGCAGTTTGGAGAGTTCCGCTTTTTCCTTGCTGTTTTGCTCGTACTTACGCTCCTTCTCAGTTTTTTATTTGTGATCATTAACACGCGATTCATTGTTAAGCCAATTACGAAATTAACAGAAGCCACAAAGAGAATCGCTGATGGGGATTATAGTAGTAAATTGAATGTAACCCGAAGTGATGAGATAGGGGATTTGGCACAGCATTTCTCGAAAATGACTCAAAGCATCCAGCGGTTAGATGATATGAGACAGGAATTCGTTTCAAATGTTTCTCATGAAATTCAATCTCCGCTCGCATCTATACAAGGTTTTTCTCAAACCCTTCAATCGGAGGAATTAACAAAGGAACAAAGAAATAATTACTTGTCTATTATTGAAAAAGAGAGCCGGCGCATGTCCTTGTTGAGTAAACAGCTCCTAATGCTTGCTTCCTTGGATATAGAGGATGACCCGCTGCAACGGTCAAATTTCGATTTAGCGCAACAAATACGGCAAGTGATGTTCATGCTGGAATGGAATTGGCGGGAAAAAGATATGGTGATCGAAATGGATTTACCTTCAACCATCATTTCTGCTGATGAGAAACTATTAAACCAAGTATGGACTAACTTGATAACCAACAGTATTAAATACTCTGATATCGGTAGTTCGATTGTTATTCAAATCAAGAAAATTGATGGCTTTGTAGAAGTGAAGATTGCGGACACGGGTATGGGAATTCCAGAAGAAGACCTCCCTTATATCCTTGATCGCTTTTATAAAGTTGATAAAGTGAGAAATCGCAGTGAAACAGGCAGTGGCTTAGGACTTTCGATAACAAAGAAGACGGTTGAACTACATGGCGGAACGATTGAGGTTCAAAGCGAACTTGGCAAAGGGACCACTTTTTATATCCGGTTGCCCCTTATGTAATCATTCGTTCATCTTCCATTCATATTGATTGATTACAATCAAAACATACCGATTGAAGTAGGACTTGATCGGTAAATAAAAGGAATGGGAGATGAAATAATGTTTTTAGCAATACGTGAACTAAAGCATTCAAAGTTACGTTATCTGCTGATTGGACTGATTATGGTATTGGTCGCTTTGCTTGTCTTTATCATTTCAGGATTAGCTAATGGACTTTCTTCAGATAATGCTTCATCCATTCAAAATATGAAGGCCGACTATTTCGTTATGGAGCATGACTCTAAAAATAAACTGAACCGATCAATTATATCCATGGAAAAGCTAGATGAAATCCGGGCTTCATCTGATGTTAAAGCAGCCGAAGGTCTTGGGCAAATGATGATTACTTTAAACAAAGTTGGCTCATCGGAAAAAACGGATGTCACTATTTTTGCGACCAATGCTAGCGGTATATTGGCACCGAAGATCATAGAAGGAACGAACTATGACAATAAGAAGCAAGGTGAAATAGTTGCGGATCGTTCTTTAAAAGAGTTTGGCTATAGATTAGGTGATTCATTAAAAGATGACTTGTCAGGAAAAGTATTAACCATTGTTGGTTTTACTGAAAAACAGTCTTACAGCCATTCCCCGGTAGTTTACATGAATATTAAGGGATGGCAGGAGATGAATCCTGTATTGAAGAATCAAGACAATAATTCAATTAGCACTATAGCAGTTCAGATGGATTCAAAGGCAGAAGAAGCTGTACGCAAATCAATGTCTGGTGATGTAACACTCATATCGAAAGATGAATCACTTCAGAGTATTCCAGGGTTCAAAGAGGAACAGGGTACATTGACGATGATGATTGCCTTTTTGTTTGTTATAGCAGCTTTTGTTTTGGCAGTGTTCTTCTATGTCATTACTTTACAAAAAACGAATCAATTTGGTGTACTTAAGGCACTTGGAGCTAATACGAGCTACCTTGCAAAAAGTATCGTTGGTCAGGTTATGCTACTTGCCGTGGCATGCATAGCCATTAGTGTTGCACTGACATATGGCGCCACTTTAATTATGCCAGAAGGAATGCCATTTGAATTGAGTACCAATTTGGTTATTAAATATTCCGTGTTACTTTTGGTTGTATCCGTATTGGGTTCGCTGCTATCACTTTATCGAGTAGCGAAGATAGATGCGATCGAAGCAATAGGGAGGGTATCATGATGGGAGATAAACTATTATTTGAAAACGTCAGTAAGATTTATGGGGAAGGCGATAATAAGGTGACAGCCCTTGATAATATTTCCCTGAATGTGAGAGCGGGGGAATTCGTCGCCATCGTGGGTCCATCAGGCTCAGGAAAAAGTACTTTTCTTTCCATAGCCGGTGCGTTACTTTCCCCGAGTAAAGGACGTTTACTTTTGAATAATGAGGATATTACATCACTATCTTCAAAGGAATTGACTCGAGTGCGCCTTGAAAAGATCGGGTTTGTATTCCAATCATCGAATCTTGTGCCATATCTAACCGTACGAGATCAGCTTCTGCTCATTTCTGAACTGATTGGCAAACGGGAAAAAAAAACTGTGAAAAAAGCGGACGAATTGCTTAGCCACCTTGGACTTAGACATCGGGCAGATCACTTGCCAGAAGCACTGTCGGGCGGAGAGCGGCAGCGTGTAGCCATCGCCCGTTCGTTGATGAATGATCCTGAAATCATTTTAGCGGATGAACCAACCGCAAGTCTTGATTCCAAAAGAGGCAGGGATGTTGTTGAAATGCTTGCTCATGAGGTGAAGTCAAGAAATAAAGCAGCCATTATGGTGACACATGATGAAAGAATGTTAGATTTATGTGATCGAGTAGTCAATATTACAGATGGCCGGGTTTTCGGGTGAAAAAGTTAAACGTAAACACATTTTCATCTTAAGATGATTTGAGTAATTTTCAATTGAAATAAAGGCTGAAATATTCCGATTGGACTGAACCTAAAATAATAAGACAATATTAATATTCTTTTAAAAGAGAACAAGGTTTGAACGGACCTAGTAAAATGAGACACAATAAAAAACTTTAATTAGGCCGCCGCTTCTCCAAAGGAATTTGGAGAAGCGGCGGCCTAATTTTTCTTGAATTGGAACCTTGTTTAGTTAAATTCAATAACAAGATGAGCTCTACTTATTTATGAAAAACTAATCCGAATGCATGCACAGTAAGCACCTGAATTCTAGAGGAAACAGTAGTCTATATAAATACTTTATAGAACGGACTTAAATTATGTAAGGAAAGACGGGAAAAGGTGATCTCCCAGTATATTTTATAAACGGCTATAAGATAGAAAAAGGATACTATGCTGGTATACCAGACCATTATCTTCGGATTAAGGTGTTAGGGTAGGGGTGCATGCTTTTTAATATTAAAGAACAAACAATGATAGGTTGCCTTCACACCTGATTCATCTTGGTATTTTGTTTCGTATATGTTGATTAACTCTCGAAAAAAAGAAGGGCGCTGGCAGTAGTTTTCTTTGTTGCTGTTAGCTGCACCAATCTTTTTAATTGAAGTGAAAAATTCACGTACTGTCTGAAAGTACTCTAGTTCAAGCTTTTCCATTTTTGTTATCTCGATTGGAAATGCTGATGAAAAGGGGAGTGCTTCTTCACAAACTTGGGATAATTCTTCTAGTGTGTAAAACATTTGGCCTGGTGAACTATCAATGGAAAGTTGAAGCTTTTCTTTCGCATGTTCATATGACATATGAAGCTCTTGAAAGGTATCGATTCCGAACGTTGAAAATATCAGGCTTCCTTCAGCCGTTAATCGTGCAATCAATTTTTCAAGAGTTGCAGGAAGATTATTCAGCCATTGAAATGTTGCATTAGAAATAATCAAGTCGTAATTTTCATTAAGCGCCATTTCTTCGATATCAGTACATAAAAATGTAACACGATCTTCCTTTGTCATTCCTTTCGCCACTTCAACCATTCCTGGTGCCAAATCAACAGCGGTAATAGAAGCATTAGGAAATGTATTAACGAGTAACCTCGTTAAGTAACCAGTGCCGCAGCCAATTTCAAGGATGTTAATTCTTTGTTTGCTGTTTTTTTGAGGGAGCAAATCCACTAATTGTTTCGCCATGTTTTTTTGAACATTGGCATACGCATCATATGTTTTCGCGTGTTCACTGAACCGCTTACTTAACAATCGTTTATCTATCATGAATGTACTCCTTTTGAATAAATGTTTTTATATGCTCCATACATTCCTGTGGTTTTGTGAAAAATGGAATATGACCAGCGCCTTCGATAATATGAACCTCGGCTTTCCCACCCAGATTTTCTTTAATGAAAGATGAGGCTTCGAGTGGGCAAATTTTGTCTTCTCTCCCATGAAGTAATATAAAGGGGGCTTCAATCCAGTCGAGTCTTGATCTAGCATCTTTCTGAATTAGATAATCCAAACCAATCAGAAGCGAAAATACGTCATCCCCATGAAACTCGCTTTGAATTGTCGTGATGAATTGATGATAAAAACCTTCTTCTTTTTCAGCTTCGGAAAACATTGCTTCATAGAAAGAAGTCAAAGTCTTCTCTTTATTGCGCTGCAGTTGTTTCTTCATGCGCTCGACTATTCGTGGATCCCAGCCAAATGAATAATTATCTCCTGTGGTAAACCGACTTGTTGCGCCAAAAAGGATATAACCTTTTATTTTTTCTCGAAACGAACTTGAAAGTTCAAGTGATACTATTGTTCCTAATGACCAGCTCAGTAAATAAACAGGACCATCGATGGAAGCGATTGTGTCTATGACTCGTTCTTCAAAGTCATTTAGTGTTTTCATATCTCTCCATTCTATGAATGAGAGATGAAATACTTCTGACAGCGGTTTGATTAACGGTTGAAACGCATCTTTTTCCATTCCCCAGCCAGGAAGCATGACTAAATTCGGCTGTTTCATTCAATAACACCCATTTCTTTTCCAATGATCGAAACTTTTTCAACTGCCCAATCAAGATCTTTTATATCGTGGAGAGCTGTTACGGTAAAACGGATTCTCGCCTCATTTTCAGGAACGGTCGGCGGCCTGACAGCAATAGCTGCAATTCCTTCTTTCTGCAAACGTGTGGCAAATTCCATCGCTTTTTCGTTTTCCCCGATGACGATAGGAACAATTTGTGATCGACTTCCACAAATATTAAACCCGTAATATGTGAGTTCTTCTCTAAAGTGTTCTGAATGTGTTTGGAGCAGTGAGCGGCGTTCTGGTTCTTGTTGTACAAGTTCTATCGCTGTTTTCATAGCACCGAGTATGGCTGGGGGGAGCGCAGTTGAATATATGAATCCGCGCATGCTATTTTTTAAATAATCGATGAGCCATTTTTTCCCGACGACATAGGCCCCGAATGAACCGAGCGCTTTACTGAATGTTCCCATTTGGATATCTATTTTATTTTGAAGATGGAGATGACCGGCATAACCTTCACCGTTTTTACCGTAGATGCCGCTTCCGTGTGCTTCATCAGTCATTAACATAGCGTTATAACGTTCTTTTAACCAAACAAGGTCTTCAAGATAAGCAAAGTTACCGTCCATGCTGAAGACCGTATCCGTCACGATTAATTTACGTGCTTCCATCGATGATTTTTTCAATAATGCTTCTAAATGATCTAAATCATTATGACGATAGCGTAGATGCTTTGCACGGCTTAAAAGAGCTCCATCGACAATGCTTGCATGATTCAATTTATCGCTATAAATAATATCGTTACGGGACAGCAGGGTGGAGATAATTCCAAGGTTCGCGTTATATCCACTGTTAATAATGAGTCCTGCTTCGGCTTTCTTCCAATTGACAAGAGCTTGTTCTACTTGCTCGTAAAGAGGATGATTGCCAATAATTAAACGTGAAGCCGTTGCTCCTGCACCATATGTATGTACTGCATCTACCATAGCCTTTTTCAGCCGCTCATCCCCTGCATATCCTAAATAGTTATTAGAAGCTAGATTCAGCATCCTGCACCCGTTGATCATAAGCCATGGCTGCTCGGCGAATTCCGTTGAAACGAGTTCACGTTTTTGCGATATCTCTTCTAAATAAGCCAGTTCTTTCTTAATTTTTTCTTCCCAACAAGGTAATTGTTTTTCACTGTGCATAGCCATTCTCCTTTTTATATGTTAACTAAAAATAATATAGGTTAACATATAAAACATTCTAATCATGACTCAATGAAACTGTCAAGCTTTGAAAAGGAACATGATAATAAATTGATTATCCATTAATCTAGGAGAAATCAAGGGGCGAAAAAAGATACTTATCATAAGCATGCTGTTGGTTATTTGAACCAATTCGAGGAGCGTGAAACTAACATAATAATAGGTTAATGAGAAGGAGACAGTGGCTTTGTTAAGCTAATGTATAAAAGAGCTTAGTGAAAATTAGTGCCTTTGTATGTATTAATCTTGTTCATTGAAGATAATCTAACTTCCAACGTAGTCTTTTTGTTAAACCTTCAAATCTTTGAAGGATTAAATGGAATTCCATGTTACTATAGAGCAGTGAAATTAACCTATTTCTTTTCACATTAACCATTACATAAAGGAAGGTAATTAAATATGAAAAAGATTTCTTTAGATGTTTTCTTTATATTAATAGGAGCTTTTATTTTCGCTTTGGCAATAAATCTTTTCGTTATTCCCAATGAACTTGGTGAGGGAGGAGTCACGGGGATAACCATCATTTTGTTTTATCTTTTTGAATGGTCACCAGGGCTGTTAAGTTTGATTATTAACGCTTTCCTGCTCATTGTCGGTTATAAATATTTGTCGAAAATAACAACGGTTTATACAATCATAGCCGTTGCATTTAATTCACTTTTCCTCCATTTAACCGAAAGTTGGAGTATATCTTCAGATGAATTGGTCGTCAATGCGATATTTGGCGGTGTTTTTGCCGGTGCAGGTATTGGCATAATCATTCGAGTTGGAGGCACGACTGCCGGTACAACGATCTTAGCCCGAATTACGAATAAGTATTTGGGATGGAGCTTAAGCTATGGACTTCTGTTTTTCGATTTAATCGTTGCGTTCTCATCTTATTTTATTATTGGTGCAGAAGGTCTAATGCTTACTATCCTTATGCTTTATATTGGAACAAAAACGATGGAATTCATCATTGAGGGATTGAACCCAAAAAAAGCGATTACCATCATTTCAAAAGAAGCGGACCAGATTGCAAAACAAGTAACCGTTTTGATGGATAGAGGGGTGACTGTTTTTAGTGGTCATGGATACTATACAAAAGAATCCAAAGAAATCCTATATATTGTTATTAGTAAGCAAGAGGTACTCAAATTAAAGAGAATTGTACAGTCTACTGATAGAAGTGCTTTTATAGCCATACATGATGTTCGTGATGTATTTGGGGAAGGATTCTTAGATATTTCGAAGTCTTAAAACCATATTGAGGAGCCAATGAGGTTCCTTTTAATGGGGAATCCTATATAGTATTTTTGAAACATTTGATATTTGGAACTAAAGAAATAATTGAAAAGAGCCTAAATAGGCTTTTTTTATTTTTCCAAAAAGAGAAAAATCTGTAAAATAAGAATAATTTGTTATATTATGTAAGTAAGAATCCAAACACCCTGAGGAGTGCAGCCATTAAATATGGAGGTGTGTCCAATATGATCCTTTTAAAAGTGGATGACAGAAAGTTTGGGAAAAGCAATATCAAGTACAGCATAGTTGATAAGGAAACGAATGAACTGATTATTAGTGGTGTGTTTGAAGAATTTGGACAAGCAAGTGATAAATATTATGAACTAAAGGATGAGTATGGTTCATCCAATGTGAAGATGATATTGAAGTGAATAGAGGGGAGCCTTTGGGTTTCCCTATTTAAAACTTATTTAGAATAAATGTCCATTACGATAATTTTTATAATCAAATAAAGGAATAATCTTAGGTTTGTGAATCATATAATTAAGTAGACAAGGCTTATATCCTACTTGTTGTTTACAAAAAAATACAAATTAATTGTAAAGTATGGAATTTAGTGGTAATATAAAGCGCATAAATGAAAACGTTTACAGTATTCCTGTAAGGAGGTGATGTATAAAAGGTTGGATAGAATAATAATATAGTAGATTTAGAAGTGTATATTTTTTTATCATTTTATGCAAACGTTTTCTTGAATTTGCATAAGATCTTATGAAAAAGGGAGAGTTGGTAGGCATGAAACTTCAAAAATGGTACGGGGGAATCTTTTCTGTTTTATTAATTTTTAGTGTGATTTTGGCTGGATGCTCTTCTTCTACAGGTGGAGACAGTGACTCTAAAGACAAAGATAAAGTGACGCTGGATATCTTTCAATTCAAAGTAGAGTTTAAGCAGCAATTTGAGAATTTGGCAAAACAATATGAAAAAGAAAATCCAAATGTAAAAATCAAGATATCAACAGTGGGTGGTGGAAATGATTATAAATCAGCCATTACTGCAAAGTTTGCTTCAGGTGAGGAGCCAGCAGTTTTTAACATTGGCGGACCAATAGATGTTGAACAATATAAAGATAGATTATTAGATTTAAAGGATACAAAGGCTGCAGCTGCTGCGCTTGATGGTACATTGGATGGCGTGGAAGAGGACGGGCACGTTCTAGGGCTTCCATTTAACCAAGAAGGATACGGCTTGATTTATAACAAACGAATTTTTGAAGAAGCCGGAGTTAAACCTGAAGAAATTACTAGTTATTCAGCATTAGAGGCTGCGGTTAAAAAACTGGATTCACAGAAAGATAAATTGAAAATCGAGGCGGTTTTCGCTTATCCGGTTAAAGAGAAGTGGGTAACAGGAAACCACTTATCAAATGTCTTTTTAGCACCTGAATTTGATGGGAATGTATTAACTGCGAGCAAGTCACCAACCGTTAAATTTACGGATGGAGACAAGTTTAAGCAACTGGTCGATATTCAAAATAAATATTCCGTTCAGCCGACGGCAAGTCTAGATTATTCACAACAAGTGGAAGAGTTGTTCTCGCTTGAAAAGGTTGCAATCATTCAGCAAGGAAACTGGGTGTATAACACAGTGTACGATATGGATCCTGAGTTAGCCGAAAACGGTATTGGTATTATCCCGATTCCGAATGGGGATACAGCTGCGGGGATGCCAGTTGGGGTTCCAAACTATTGGGCAGTGAACAAAAAATCAGATGAAAAAGTTCAGGAAGAAGCGAAGAAATTCCTCGACTGGATGTATACATCTGATGAAGGAAAAAAAGCTGTTTTGGAGGATTTTAAATTCATTCCAGCTTATGAAGGGTATGACGTAGAAAAAATTGCCGATCCACTTTCAAAAGAAATTTATAAATATTCACAAGATGGAAAGACGACTGGCTGGGTTTTTAATGGATATCCAGTTGGTTGGAATGATGACCTAGGTGCAAGTGTCCAAAAATACGTAACCGGTAAACTAACATGGGATGAACTTGTGCAACAAAATATTGAAAATTGGGAGAAAATTCACAGTAAATAAGTATTCCGTAAATGGGAAACAACCAATCGCCGTCGAAAGCTGTGTCGATTGGTTGTTCCTTGTTACAAGAAAGTTGTTAGAGGGAAAGTTCGGTTACTAGATATTCTTCGATTTTCGATTCGAAATTAAAACTCATTTTCTACTAATATATCTTTCATAAGGAGGTCGGTTTCATTGAGAAATCGGGATGCCGCATATTGGCTGTTTTTGACACCTGTTCTGGCTGCACTCATTTTGGTGGTGATTGTGCCACTCATTTACGGATTTTATTATTCATTTACGAATTGGAACGGTCTTGGAACTCCGGACTTTATAGGGCTTAAAAATTATATAGACTTGTTTACGGATAGAGGGTTTCTGGATACATTTTGGTTCACCATTAAATTTTCAGTAGCAGCTATTGTGGTAATTAATATTATCGGCTTGAGTTTAGCGCTTATCGTGACGTCGAAAATTAAATCAAGCAACCTACTTAGGACAGTTTTCTTTATGCCAAATTTGATCGGTGGCTTGATTCTCGGTTTTATTTGGCAGTTTATTTTTATTAAAGTATTCGGCGCAATTGGTGATTTGACAGGGATTGAAGCTTTTAATGGCTGGTTGTCAACGACAGAAACCGGTTTTTGGGGATTAATCATTTTAACGTCTTGGCAAATGGCTGGTTATATCATGATCATTTATATTGCTTATTTACAAGCGGTTCCTGAAGAACTGATCGAAGCGGCTAAAATTGATGGGGCCAACAGCTTTCAACGTTTTCGCCATATTACTTTTCCGCTTGTAGCACCGGCTTTTACTGTTAGTTTGTTCTTAACGCTTTCCCACTCCTTTAAAATTTATGATCAAAACCTTTCTTTGACTAACGGAGCGCCTTATAACTCAACTGAAATGGTTGCGATGAACATTGTTAAATCCGCTTTTACCGAAAATGATATGGCATATGCACAGGCAAAGGCCGTTATCTTCTTCGTAATTGTGGCAGCAGTTTCTCTAACACAAGTGTATATCAATAAGAAAAGGGAGGTTGAGCTGTAATGAGAAAAAAATGGAAGCTATGGCTGGTTGGATTCATCGGTTTCATCTTGGCATTATTGTGGCTCGCTCCGTTTTATTTAATGATTGTCAATGCTTTTAAAATGAAACGTGATATTTTTGCCGACACGCTGGGGTTGCCTAAAACTTGGACATTCGAAAACTTTACTCAAGCTTTCGAACAATTGGATTTCCTTCGGACTTTATTTAATTCTTTATTGATATCGGGCGTCAGCGTAGTAATAATTATTATCTTTTCAGCAATGGCGGCTTATGCGCTTTCACGAAACAAAAGTAAAGTCAGTTCTTTGCTCTTCTTCGTGTTTGTGGCAGCCATGTTGATTCCATTTCAATCTGTGATGATACCGCTTGTTGCCCAATTCGGACAGCTTGGGATGTTGAACAAGGCTGGGTTGATTTTCATGTATTTAGGCTTTGGCAGCAGTCTCTCGATATTCTTGTATCACGGTACTTTAAAAGGGATTCCTACCTCGCTTGACGAAGCTGCGAAAATAGATGGAGCGAACAGGTTTCAAGTATTTTGGTATATCATTTTTCCTTTATTAAAACCTATGTCGATTACAGTTGGAATCTTAAATGTTATTTGGATTTGGAACGACTACCTGTTGCCATCCCTTGTTATTGGAGGCGCTGGCTCGGAGACAATCCCGCTTAAATTATTCTTCTTTTTCGGACAGTATACGAAACAATGGCATCTAGCCTTGGCTGGGCTTACTTTATCCATTATTCCAGTCATTATCGCGTATTTTTTTGCTCAGAGGCAAATTATCAAAGGAATTGCGGATGGTGCCGTTAAATAAGTATTTAAATATAGGGAATATTAAGCCATGTGCGGTGAACGGGAAGTGGTGTTGAATATGTCTGTTACGATAAAGGACGTTGCCAAAAAAGCGAATGTCGCTCCATCAACGGTATCGCGTGTTATCCATAACAGTCCAGCAATCAGTGAAAAGACAAAGCGTAAGGTACGTAAGGTATTAAAGGAAATGGGCTATCATATGAATGAAAATGCCCGGAATTTGGTCACGAAATCCACCAAGGCCATTGGAATCGTCATGAAAAATTCAGCCAGAGAATCGCTTTACAATCCTTTTTTTCCAGAGGTTATCCGTGGAATCGGGGATTTTTGCAATAAAGAGGGATACAGTCTTTCTCTAACGACCGGTGAAACCGAGGATGCTATTTTTGAAGACGTCGTGAAAATGGTTCAGGGTAGACGGGTGGACGGTATGATTGTTTTGTATTCGAAAAAGGATGATAAAGTGGTGCCCTATTTATTAAAGCAGGGCTTTCCATTTGTTTTGATTGGGAAACCAAGTACGAACATGAGCGGAATCACCTTCATTGATAACGATAATGTTCAAGCAGCCAGGGAATTATCGGAGTTTGTAATCAATCTTGGTCATCAGAGAATCGCTTTTTTAGGGGGGAGCCCTGAGTTTGAAGTGATTCAAGCCCGTTTAAGAGGGTTTCAACAAGCTATGGAACAGGCCGAATTAAATGTGCCAAAGGAATATATCAAGCTGATCCCTTTAAATCGAGCAGATGGAATAAAGGCAATCAAGGAATTACTAAATCTACCGGAAGCTCCAACCGCTTTTATGGTAATGGATCTTTTATTGGGAGTACTTTTACTAGGGGTGTTGGCGGAAAAGAATTTAAAAGTACCTGAGCAAGTTAGCGTCGTCTGTTTTAATCATTCAGAGTTTATTGAATTTTTAAGTACGCCACTTACAACAGTCGATATTCATACGTATCAATTAGGCTTTGAAGCGGCAAAATGTGTGTTTGATTTAATTGCAAATCCCGAAATGATGGAAAAAAGTATCAGGATTCCAACTAAAATCATAAAGCGAGAGTCGCATTTTGTTGTTAAAAAGGAAAATAAATGAAAAGTGTAGAAATGTTTTTCCAATTAAAGCTTGATTTTTGCTAACATAAATTTACAATAAAGATTATCACTAACAATTTTTTGAAATTCATACTTTTCGAAATGCCAAGTATGTTCTTATAATCGACTGAGTTTTTATTATTTCAAACGCAAACGTTTGCGTTCGAAATTAAGAGGTAGTAGTTAAACATATAGAGCAAGTTGCCGACAAATTAATGTGGAGGAGATTGTTCATGAGAGTTCTAGTATGGAATGAGTATCGCCATGAAAAAGAAAAACCTGATGTTGCTGAAATTTATCCGGATGGAATCCATGGTGCGATTGCTGGCTTTTTACAAAGCGAACAGGTCGAGGTGAAGACGGCTACACTCGAGGAAGAAGAGCATGGTTTAACTGAAGAGATACTGATGAAAACCGATGTACTTCTCTGGTGGGGACATGTCGCACATGAAGAAGTTCATGATGAAATTGTCACACGGGTTCATAAGCGGGTACTCGAGGGAATGGGTCTTATCGTCCTCCATTCTGGACATTTCTCAAAAATCTTTAAACAATTAATGGGCACGACTTGCGATTTGAAATGGCGGGTAGCGGATGAAAAGGAGCGGCTTTGGGTTGTTGATTCAAGTCACCCAATCGTTGAGGGAATCGGAGAATATATAGAACTTGAAAAGGAAGAGATGTACGGGGAACATTTTGATATCCCTACGCCGGACCAACTATTATTTATCAGCTGGTTTGAAGGTGGGGAGGTATTCAGAAGCGGTTGTACGTATCAGCGTGGTAAAGGTAAGATTTTTTATTTCCGGCCAGGTCATGAAACATATCCGACATACCATAATCCGCAAATACAACGGGTGATTAAGAATGCAGTTGAGTGGGTCAAGCCGGAAGTTAACAATAAATCGGTATATGGAAAAGCCGAACCGTTGGAAACTATCTCAATAAAGAGATGAAGTGAAGGAGAGAGTAGAATGGGCAGAGTGAAAGTAGGCGTCATTGGATGCGGCAGTATTGCAAAAAACAGGCATTTTCCAGAATACGAAGCAATCCAGGAAACAGAGATAATTGCCGTTTGTGATATTGTGCAAGACCGGGCGAATACAGCAGCACAAAGGTATAAGGCACAAGCATATACTGATTATATAGAACTTTTGAAGAATGAGGAGATTGAGGCTATCAGTGTATGTACCCCTAATTACTTGCACGCCCGAATCACAATTGCTGCCTTGGAAGCAGGTAAGCATGTTCTTTGTGAAAAACCAATGGCAACTTCTTTAAATGACGCAGAAAAAATGAATGAAGCAGCTTCAAAAAGCGGCAAAATATTAATGATTGGTCATAATCAGCGTTTTGTCCCCTCTCATCAAAAAGCGAAACAGCTTATTGATAGTGGTGAGATAGGGAGGGTCTACAGCTTCCGAACGGCTTTTGGACATTCCGGACCAGAGAATTGGGCCGTGGACGGACGGAACAGTTGGTTTTTTAAAAAAGATCAGGCAGTTATCGGTGCTATGGGCGATTTAGGCGTTCATAAAGCTGATTTATTGCGTTATATCCTGGGAGAGGAATTTGTTGAAGTAGGAGCATTTGTAGAAACGACTGCCAAGAAAAATACAGATGTTGATGACAGTGCTGCCTGTATTCTGCGAACGGAGAGCGGAATTATTGGTACTCTCACAGCCAGCTGGTCGTATGCGAAAGAAGACAATGCGACGGTCATTTATGCGGAAAAAGCCGTATTACGTCTTGAAGACGATCCTAAATACTCACTGATTATTCATCATGATAATGGTAAGACGGAAACCATTGAATTAGGTAGCATCCAGACAAATGACTCTGAAGGACAGCATGATTCTGAAGTAATCAGCCACTTTGTAAAATGTGTGGTAAACAATGAGGTGCCTCTCGTCTCAGGAGTTGAAGGATTAAAATCATTAAAAGTCATTCTTGGCGCGATGGAATCGAATGCATCCAGAAAAATCATCCGCTTATAAAGGGGTTAATAGTCATCATGTACAAATTAAAAATGGGAATAATCGGTGCTGGTGGAATTGCTCAACAAAGGCATATCCCAGCTTTTCAAAAATTTCAAGACAAGGTAGTTTTATACGCAATTCAGGATATAGATGAACTGAAGGCGAGAGATGTGGCACGTGAATATCATATCGAAAAGGTCTTTACCAATTATGAAGAAATGTTCGCGGAAGTGGATGCAGTTACGATTGCCACGCCAAACAAGTTTCATGCGGAAATTTCTATCGCCGCGCTGCAAGCGGGTGTACATGTGTTGTGCGAAAAGCCTATGGCGATTACAACCGAGGAATGTAAAGCAATAACCGAGGCTGCAAACTTATCGGGGAAGGTACTATCTATCGCTTACCATTACCGCTTTATGAAGGAAGCTCAGGCTGCGAAGAAAATGATCCAGGCCGGTGAAATTGGTGAGCCGTATGTAGCGCGTGTACAGGCAATCCGACGTCGGAAAGTTCCTGGGTGGGGAGTTTTTACGAGTAAGGAATTGCAGGGTGGAGGAAGCGTTATTGATTACGGCTGCCATTTACTTGATTTGGCCTTATGGCTGATGGATGACCCGGAGCCGATTGAAATTGTAGGTTCGACATATAATTATGTCAGTAAGGGTGTCGATCAGGTCAATCTATGGGGCAATTTCGATGCCTCTGTATTTGAAGTAGATGATCATGCTACCGCGTATATCAAATTTGCCAACGGTGCATCTTTATTATTCGAAACATCATGGGCCGCGAATATCCGTGAAGAAGCAACAGTCTTGAGTTTATCCGGAACGCAGGGCGGACTGGATGTGTTCCCCTTAATTTTGAATCAGGCAAAGCACGGCATGCTATTAAATAGTGAGGCGGTATGGATGCCTGGAGAGGATACACCCGATCTCCAACAGGCAGAGAATTTTATTGATAGCTGCCTCGGAATTGCCGAACCATTGGTAAAACCATCGGAAGCCATGAAAGTTTCGAAGATAATTGAAGCCATTTATCAAAGCTCAGCAAGTGGAAAGGTTATGAGTATCAATTAATGAAAAGGTGGGGTGGGGCTAGTGAAGTTAGGGATTTTTACAGTGCTATTCGCACAAAAATCATTCGAGGATATGCTTGATTATGTGGCAGCCTCCGGTTTAAAATCAGTTGAAATCGGTACAGGCGGGTATCCAGGTAATGTCCACTGTCCGTTAGATGAACTGTTGGAAAGTGAAGAAAAGCGCAAAAAATACTTGGAATCTGTTCAAACAAGAGGCCTAACTATCAGTGCATTCAGCTGCCATGGCAATCCCATCTCTCCAGATAAATCATTTGCCAAAGAAAGTGATGAAACGCTCATAAAAACAATCAAGCTTGCGTCCTTATTGAATGTCCCAATCGTCAATACATTTTCCGGTACGGCGGGTGACCACGAAGGAGCTAAATATCCAAACTGGCCTGTTGCGCCATGGCCGAATGAGTATACAGATGTTTTGAAATGGCAATGGGAAGAAAAGTTGATTCCTTATTGGAAAAAAACTGCAGCAATTGCTGATGAACACAATATTAAAATCGGACTCGAACTGCACGGAGGCTTTCTCGTTCACACACCTTACACTTTGCTAAAACTACGGAAAGCTACATCGGACGCAATCGGCGCTAACCTTGACCCAAGCCATCTTTGGTGGCAGGGGATCGAACCGGTGGGAGCCATCAAAATCCTTGGGAAAGCGGGAGCAATCTACCACTTCCATGCAAAAGACACATACTTGGATCAGGATAACATCAATATGTATGGCCTTACCGATATGCAGCCATATGGAAACATCCAAACCCGTGCCTGGAACTTTCGCTCAGTGGGCTGCGGCCACAGTCTTCAAGAGTGGTCCGACATCATGAGTGCACTTCGCACATATGGCTATGACTATGTCGTTAGCATTGAACATGAAGACCCGTTAATGTCAGTTGAAGAAGGTTTTCAACGTGCAGTAACCAATTTGAAAACTGTCCTCATCAACGAAAGCCCAACTGATTTATGGTGGGTGTAATTTATAGCCGATAACGAGCAGCCTATCGCAGGTTGCTTTTTATTTTGGAATTTACGAGTAAATAATCGAAACTCACGAGTAAAATAGTCAATTTCACGAGTAAAAGGGCAAAATTCGCGAGTAAAGTTAAGTCTATGTTGAAAAGTCTAGGACAGATTGAATTAAAAAAGAATGCCCCCGAACTCAGGGGCATCCTTTTGAGTCATCTCTGCCTAGGCGTATAATCCAACTCGGTAAACAGTTCCCTCAATTCATCCTTCGTTAGGTCGCGCCATTGTCCGAGGGCTAACCCATCCAAATGGATATTCATGATCCGAATTCGATGTAAATCGCGGACCTCATAGCCTAGCGCTGAGCACATACGGCGGATTTGTCTGTTCAATCCTTGCATTAATGTAATGTTAAACGTATATTTGTTCAACTGTTTGATCTTGCAAGGGAGTGTCTTCGTACCTAAAATCTCCACGCCGGATGCCATATCTTGTATGAAAGAAGAGGTAAGCGGCTTATCCACAGTTACGATGTATTCCTTTTCATGCTTATTCTCTGCACGCAGAATTTCATTCACGATATCACCATCATTTGTAAGCAGGATGAGGCCGCTTGAGTCTTTGTCAAGACGTCCAATATGAAAAACCCTTAGTGGATGATTAACAAAATCAACAATATTTCCTTTAATGTGTTTTTCTGTCGTACTCGTAATGCCTATTGGCTTATTCAGCGCAATATAGACATTTTGCTGTTCTACCTTTATGGGGTTACCATCAACCCGAACATCATCGCCTGGTTCAGCCTGACTGCCAAGCTCAGCAACAGATCCGTTAATCGTTACGCGGCCTTCGGCTATCCATTTATCCGCGCCTCGTCTCGAAGTAATCCCGGACTCACTAATATATTTATTGATCCTCAACTAAAGCACACCTTTACATTCAGATTTTCTTCTTTAAAGGATAACGTAAATCATGATAGATAGACAAGAGGGAAAGGCAAGAAAGCGTTCATGGATGCAAATTACCGAATGACTTTTACATGGACTTCGCGACAGCTTGAAGGTCCTTTTTCTTTTTACTCGTCAAGTAGACGCCAGTGAAGACAAGTAGCCCCCCAAGGATTTGGACGCTAGTAATCGTTTGTCCTAAAATCAGGCTTAGAATGGCGGTAAAGACGGCAATCAGATTAAGATAAATTCCAGCCTGGCTGGCATTGATATGACGAAGCGAAATATTCCAGAAAATAAAGGAACCTACGGATGGGAAGATTCCAATATATAAAAGACCTGTGATTGCTGGGCCACTTAAATCAAAGTTCAGTCCAGAGCCAATGGCAAATGGAGCAACGAGAATCAAACCGAGAAATACAGAAACGGCTGTGGCTGAAATAATCGGAATGCTTTTCAGCTTTTTCCCGATTATTGAATAGAAGGTCCAAACGAGAATAGCCAGAATCATCAATAGGTCGCCTTTATTATAAGTGAGATGGAAAATTTCCAGGAGATGTCCTTTTGTTAAGACTAATAATACGCCGAATAATGAAATGATAAGGCCTAGTACATGATGGATTGAAATTTTCTCCTTTAACAGCAATGCAGAAAAAAGAACGATTAATGCAGGATTAATTGAATTGACAAGAGCAGCATTCATGGATGTTGTATAGGTCAGAGCCCAATAAAGGAAAAAATTATAACTGATGATGCCGAGTAAACCCATTGATAAAAGTACTTTCCAGGCTTTCCATACACTCTTCCAATTTGGTTTTTCAATCCAATGGGCTAGTGGGAATAATAAGAAAACGGCAATTAGCCAGCGGGTAAATGTTAGTTGGATTGGGGAAAGTTCAGTCACAACGTATTTGCCAAATATATAATTGCCGGCCCAAAACAGATTGGCCAAGATGAGAAATAAGAGAATATAGGATTTTTTCATAAGGTAGCCTCTTTTCTAATTGAAGGAATATTCACTAAATATATCAAAGTAGAAAAATGTAAGCAATCTACAAAAGGAAGCAATTTAATAGATCCTATGGATCAGCCATTTTAGCAGGATAATTGAGGACGGATCTAAAGGGCTCATTATATAGAAGAAAAGAACACTTCCATAACCGAAAATCACAAAGCTACATTGGTGTTACTGCGACGAATATCGTCCAATATTTTCGTGAAATTAGAAATCCTCTAACAGCAGTTATGGGGTTTGATACCCTTGAAAAGGGAGAATACCGCCCTGATACATCTCGATGTAATCGATCATGAAATTCAGGATTATACAAAAGCTCGTCTTGAATATGTTGGTTTTAATCAAGGATTCAGAAGGAAAAGGCTCTGGATTCTTTTTTTTGTGCAAAAATTACTATTCGCATAATTTTAGGGTTAATTAGCAAGATTATTCATAAAGTTGGCATGATTCTTCAAGAAATTCGCTTAATTTATTGATTTGATAGCATATTTTGTAAGCAGTCTATGTACATCTAGCATTCGAAATGGGAAGGTGGCCGCCTATATTACTCATTTCTATGGAGAAAAGCATTCTTTCAGCGTCGAACAAGACTCCCGTATGATTTTTCCTGTTGCCTTAATAAAGTGTATCCATCGATTTTCAATTTAAAGACAGTGTAGCTCATGGTGAGTTACAGGTTGATGCTCTCTATTTAAATAAATTATTATGTAATTTCCCAATAACTTTAAAATATTCTTATATTGGAGGAATTGGGGGGGGATTTAAAAAATATTTACAATTAGTGAGTCTATGGTACTATAAAGATAAAAAATTTATATATCTTTAAGCACTTTGAATATATAAAGTCATGTTTATTGAAGGTGAATAAAAAGGAAATAAGGTTATCAGCTATGTCCTCTTTAAACGCTGAAAAAGAAGAGGGTAGTATTTTATTGTTTGATAATTCCAAAAAGATCCAAATTATGACCAACCAATAAAACAGATAAGATGGAAGGGGTAATAAAATTATATTACCTCTTTTTTGATGAATAGGCCGAAGTGAAAGCTTTTGATGAAATAAATATTAAATTGGGGTTTTTGGACTTATATATATGGGACACTTCTTCTATTTGGTACCGATTTTTCGACAATCTCATTATACGGAAGAACGAGGTGGTTTCATCTTTTATTAAATCCAATGGTTCTTACGTATAATCCTACAGCCAACTTATTGCGCACTAATTGTGTGGGTACGAAGTTGATTAAGTAAATTTAAATTATTAAGGGGTTTTTATGAACAAAGCTGTTGTCTTTAGAAATGTTACGAAGCGTTATAAAATGTATAAAAATAATTCTGAAAAGTTTTTGGATTTGATTTTGCCCAAAGGGGTATGGGGAAGATTTTTTTGCTGTACAGAACATTAATTTTGTGGCAGAAAAGGGCGATGTGATTGGTATTATTGGTGTAAATGGAGCCGGGAAGTCGACTTTATCCAAATTAATTACGGGTGTTGTTCCTCCTAGTGAGGGAAGTGTCGAAATTAAAGGGGAAGCGTCTTTGATTGCCATTGCATCGGGTTTAAATAATCAATTGACAGGTCGGAATAATATTGAGCTGAAATGTTTAATGTTAGGGTTCAACAAAAAGGAAATAGAGGAATTGATGCCTGAGATTATTGAATTTGCGGAGCTTGGGAAGTTTATTGATCAGCCGGTGAAGAAATACTCAAGTGGTATGAAATCGAGGTTAGGCTTTGCCATTTCTGTAAATATCGATCCTGATGTTTTGGTCATTGATGAAGCTCTTTCTGTTGGGGATCAGACTTTTGCCGAAAAGTGCTTGAATAAAATTAATAGTTTTCAAGAAAGAGGGAAGACGATCTTTTTTATCAGTCATTCAATTGGTCAGGTGAAAAAATTCTGTAAAAAGGCGATATGGATGGAGGCAGGAGAGATAAAGGCGTATGGGCCAATCGAAGAAGTAGCTCCCGCTTATGAGAAGTTTTTAAAAGATTACAAAGAATTGTCTCCTGAAGCACAAAAGAACTTTAAGCAAATGATTATGGAAAAGAGAAGCAAGCTTAATACAGCTATCGATGACAATGACGGGATGATTACGAGAACAGATGTTTATAAGAAACAAATGAAAAGAAAAGCGCAGGGAAAAAGAAAAAGACTTATAGCCAGTGCCTTTTTAGCGATAGGAATAATAGCGGCGGCTCTTCTTTTTTCACAATCGGAGAGACTTTTGGCCATTATCCAGAAAGAACAAAATGGTCAGGACCTTAAAATTGCAGAAAAGCCGGATAAACATGTAGGTTCTAGTACGGATGCACCAATCCCAGAAGAAAAGGACATTCGATATGTGAATGTTAATGCAGGATTTGTTAGAGATAATCCGGATTTGTTGAAAAGTGAAAAAATAAGTATGATAATTTTTGGAGATTATTATATTATCGAAGAAATTCAAAAAGATCCAGTGGAAGATTTTAATTGGTTGAAAATTATGAAGAACGAGCAGGCTGTTTGGGTAAGTGAACAGATTCTGTCAAAGGATGTTAATACGATTGAAGAAGAGCAGTTATTTGAGAATATTAGTGATATGTTTCAAGTAGATAACCTTGAACAATTATTATCGTTCATTGGGCAAAGTAAAGAGGAAAGTAACGCCACTGAATTAAATGAAATTGTGAAGTTTGCCTATACCGATGATGAACACATAAAAGGGATAAGTATAGATACTAATCACCAAAGTAGGTCTATTGAAGAAATGATTGAATTGTTTGGTACTCCAAGTATACAGCTTGTGCACAAGGCGATTCTATATCATGGTGAAAAATATGATGCTATTTTCTATTTTAATGATAGGGGATTGCTGCGGGAAATATTGATTAAATAGGGGGTTCAGCCAAACAGATTATCTGTAAAGTGGAGGTGATGCATATGCTGGAAAAAGGACAACTTCAATAAGTGGGGAAGCCTGTCCAAAGCGAGATTTAATGCATACATAAATTATTAGGAATAGTAATTCATAAATGAAAAGTATATTGAGGTTCTATGTTTCTAACCATATTTGTTAGAAACATAGAACCTTTTTTATTATTTTTTTCCTTTGTCTTTTAAATCCTATTTAAGCGAAAATCGCGCTGATTTCGGCAATTTCATCCATGGTTAATTCCACTTCTAATGCTTTTAAGTTGCGTGTGACCTGTTCTGGTTTTTTCGCTCCAGGAATTAGGACATCTATCGAGTGCCGAGTTAAATACCAAGCTAGTACCACATCAGCAACATCGGCATTTCTTCTGTTTGCTATCTCTCGGACTTCTTCTACTTTTTGCAGGTTGCTAACAAAGGCTTGTCCTTGGAAAAGTGGACTTTTTGCACGGCCATCCTCAAATGTCGAATCTTGAGAATATTTGCCACCGAGCAGACCGGAAGCAAGCGGGAAATAAGGTATAAAGGAAATATGATTTTCAGCTGTATAGGGCAGTAAATCTTGCTCTGCTTCCCGTCTGAATAGGTTGTACTCGGATTGCAGGACATCGATATAGCCGTCTTTATTCGCTTCCTTTAATTGCTCAAAGGAAAAATTTGAGACGCCGATTGCCTTGATTTTACCTGCATCTTTCAATTCCTTTAAGGCACCGACCGCTTCATCCTTTGGTGTATCTTCATCAGGGAAATGAATGTAAAACAAGTCGATATAATCGGTTTGGAGTCTTTTTAAACTAGATTCTACTGCGTTTTTCAGAAAAGCAGGAGAGTTATCTAATACGACTTTCCCATCGACAAATTTATGCGCCCCTTTTGTAGCAAGGACTACATCCTCGCGTTTGCGGGTCTTTTTAAGAATTTCACCGATAATTTCTTCTGAACGCTCTGGACCGTAAATGAAAGCTGTATCCCAAAAGTTAATTCCCTCATCAAGAGCTGTTATTAAGACATCTTTTCCTGTATCCTCGCTTAGATTAGGAAAAAGGTTATGTCCGCCAATGGCATTCGTGCCAAGACCAATCGGATTCACATATAGATCTGTTTTACCAATTCGCGTTTGCTTCGACATATTACTAATCATCTCCTTTAGCATTATCATAACAAAAAGTGGCAGGTAAATACCAAAATAAAGAAATGTGAGCAGAGTGGGAACTGTTAAAAACACTATCGTGCAAAAAAGCAGATGATTTGTACAAAATCATCTGCTTTCCTATTATAAGGTTGCGCTTTCCAATTCCTCAGATTGGGCTGCTTGTCCGATCTGACTGAGTAGAAGGCCACTGGCAATTCCGACAAGAGCTGGGATGATCCATTCCATTCCGTATGAAGAAAGAGGAAGGGCATCACTAAACGTTTGTACGGGCCCTAATGGTAAGCCGAATGCGTTTAATCCATCTATTAGAGCAAAAACGCCGGTGAAGATCATTGCACTCCGATATACTTTTTTCGGGTTTTTAAAATGACGGCTGAAGAACGTTAAAACTATCAGGACAATTGTTAATGGGTTAGCCATCACAAGGAATGGTACCGATACTTTTAAAATTTGATTCAGACCCATGTTTGAAAGAATGAAGCCGACAAGTGTTACAATCAGAATTAAGGTTTTGTAGTGGGCCTTGGGAATAAGATTTGAAAAATACTGTCCGCAGGCAGTTGTCAAACCGACGACGGTCGTGAAACAAGCTAAGGTGAAAATAACGCCTAATAGAATCTTACCGCCTGTACCAAGTAAAAGGGTGGATGCGACAGTCAGGATCTCTGTTCCGTTTTCAAATGAACCATCTGCTGCCATACGCGCTCCCATTACACCTAAGGAGATATAAACTAAAGAAAGCAATAAGCCGGCGATGAGGCCTGCTTTTAATGTATATCTCGTCAATTGTTTCCGATCTGAAATCCCTCTTTGCTGTATCGAAGTCAGGATAACTATCCCGAAAGCAAGGGCAGCTAAAGCATCCATCGTGTTATAGCCTTCGATAAAACCTTTTGAAAATGCTCCTGTTGCATACGCATCAGTTGGAGCTTGGAATGGAGCATCAAGCTTTACAAATCCAACGACACAGAGAATGACCATGGCCAAAAGCAGGGTAGGTGTAATCCAGCGTCCCATAAAAGTTTCCATTTTTTCAGGATTCAAAGAAATGACATAAACAATGGTAAAGAATACGGCCGTGAATAAGAATAGAAATAGGGATTGATTCATCGAGTCGCCAAGGTACGGTTTGAATCCCATTTCGTAGGCAACGTTCGCATTCCGTGGAATCGCAAGAAACGGTCCGATGCTCAAATAGATGACGACCATGAACAGTGTACTGAATATAGGATGCACACGCGCTCCGATTGTTTGCGCCCCACCTTTAACAAGTGAAACGGCGAGGAGTACTAAAATTGGAAGGCCGACACCGGTGGCGACAAAACCTGCAATGGCGGGCCAGAAGGAAGTCCCGGAAGAAGCTCCTAAAAATGGAGGGAAAATAAGGTTTCCAGCTCCGAAAAACATCGAGAAAAGCATAAGGCCGATAAATAATGTGTCTGTTTTTTTCATGATGATTTCTCCTTTTTTAAAAATGATAGTACCCGCCGACTGGCCCAAAAAGGCTATTAAAAGTGTTATTTTGCAAATAAAAAACTCGCCCCTAATAATCAGGGACGAGTTTGTGCTCGCGTTACCACCCATATTCCGCGCTTCATAGAAGCTACGGCACTCAGTCAACGTACGAATTCATACGTGATCCATTGTAACGGCGGAAAGCCCGTCAAAGCCTACTTCATTTTCAGCTTTGCATCTCAGAGATGATTTTCGGATAGGCCTTGGACATCGACTTCCACCATACGTCGACTCTCTGTAGAACAGGGTTCTTATCTTACTCTTTCTCTTCATAGATTTTATAATATAAAGATAATTTAGCAAATTCTAAGTATTAAGTCAACATAATTTGACAGTACAAATCATTCAATTTTTATTATTCAAGAGCAGGAGATTAGTCCCCTATAATCGATCCTTCCTTTATTTGGAGATACTATTTGTGAAAAGAATCGGATATAACTCCCTATTATCTTTCTAACCGCATCTATATTATAATAGAAGACAGAACACTAAAGGAGACAACATTATGTCTGAAAATAAAAAGTTAAGCCTGGCGGATGCAGTCAAACAAAAATTGGCACAAAAGCAAGCGGGCTCAAGTCAAGATAAACTGGAAACCGGCGTTGTGAAAAAAACGAAACAGCTAAAAAGCCAGTTAACTAAAAAGCCAAATAATCAACGTAAGCGTACAGGGGTATAATCCCAATTTGTCAAAGGACAATTACTGTTCGGTGCTTATCAGAGAGCAGTTACCTTTCATGAATAAAGGTACTGCTTTTTTTATATGAACTTTCAAATAGAAATTTATTATTATTAGGGAGAAGATTGTACTTTCGCTTTTAGGAAGTATTCAAGTGAAAATTATTTTTGTTTTCACCACTTATAGGTAGTTTACGGGCGGGATTTCTGGTAATTTAATGGTATAAGAATTGTTCCCTCCTACCTTTTCGGATATTGGTAAAACTAAATAAAACATATTTTTACAAAAGTAGAAATCACTTCTCAAGTCTTATATTAAATTCATTACAATTCTATTTGTTTCTGTTTTAAAATTGTAAGAGTCATGAAATGTTGTTACCATATTGTTTTGTTAAAATAATATTTTAAAGGTTTATAAATAATTTTCTTAACTAAAGGAACCTATAAATCTCTTTTCATAGACAAAGTCTTGAGAAAAGTTATTATTCGATTTTCATAAAGACTCCATATCGATGATTATCCTTTAATTGAAAATATGAAATATAACGGGGGAATAAAGATGGATGAACGACTGATTGGAAAAAAATACTATGAAACAATGATTGAGGATACACGCAAGCACCCAATTCAAACATTAGGTGAAATGTTTCTCGTGGAACAAAAAAAGGAAAGAGCGGATTTGACTGCAGTTCGGTTTGCTCAAGGAGAAGTATACTTCCAGCATCATGACTATGAAGCAGCCATTTTTAAGTGGGAAAACATAGAAGGTGAACTTGGTTCATGGGCGAAAAAGAATATTGCTGATGCTTATTTTGAACTAGAGATGTATTCGACCGCTGAGGATATATATAAATCCGTCAGTACGGATGAAGCGGTATTGAAAACGGAAGTCCTTCTACAGCTGTTCTCTCTTTACATAGTAGAATCAAGAAATGATTTGGCATCTAAAGTTGTTAAGGAAGCAGTCGATTTTCAACCTGATTACCCAAATGTCACCGCAATTGCACGCTCCTTTTTTGAAGAACAAAAGGATTGGAACAGTGCTGTAGTTTTAGCCGCGAATGAAAGTATCCGTACGGAATCAATGATTTGGTTTGATGTGCTGAAAACGTATATCCAGCAAGGTGTTGCTCAATCGATGGCTCCGGATTATTTCTCAAATGTTCTCGAGGCGTTATACAACCTTGATCAGGATCGCTTTGAAAAAATGACGGTTGCACTTTGGAAAAATTATAAATATACAGATTCCTACTTTGAATGGCTTAGAGTCATTAATAATTTGATAGATGGCATCGAATTACATCCAGGTGATGTATGGGATGAGCTTTCTGTCTATTACCGGGATGCTTATGCCGGTTTGCTTGAAGGAACACACTTAATCAAAGATTTGAGTCCTGTTGTGCCGAGATTGTTGGAAAATTGGTTGAAAATCGCGGATGGAGAGCTTTCGTTATTTGCAGCGGCTTCCGTTCTGTCATGGAATGAAATTTTCCCTGATACAATTAATGCACTGGTTGTTCAGGATGCAGAAAGTCTGTTAGCAAAATCGCCTAAATTGGGAGGCGGATTGGAAGCGGGCGAAAAACTGTTCAATTCCATTATTCAGTGGGCTGAAGAGAATAACTTAACAGTTGGCAATAAACTGAAATGGATGGTAGACGGACTTAAGGATACCGAAAATTTCAATCTTCTTCTTGTCGGAAGCACAGGCAATGGCAAAACATCCTTTATTCAGTCGCTTGCTGGAGAGAGTATTGCTGCCGAGGACCATTCGTCCCTTGTCAGTGTCAAAGATGGAGATAATCTGGAAATCTATGAAATTACAGATACAGATCACAAAGTCGTTGGTGAGTTAACTGAATTGGATGAAACACGCCGTCAGCGCGGAACCATTGTCGACGTGACCCTTATTAGTGACTACCTAAAAAATAATCGCCTGCGTTTACTTGATACACCAGGGTTCAATGGGGAAAAAAGTGTAGACTCTGATTTCCAAGGGTATTTACAGGGCAGCGATGGATTGATGTTTGTTCTCGATGCACGAGCGCCTTTCACCGGTAGTGAACGAGATTTGTTATTGGAAATTCAAATGATGGCACCGAAACTTCCGATTCATTTCTTACTAAATAAGATGGATACGATTTACAGTGACCAAGTGGCAGTCCGGATGGAAGATGAAACATGGGATAAAGTGAATGCGTATTTCCCGAACGCAAAAGTATTTGCGTTCTCCAAACTTTATGACAGCAAACAGCAGTTACAGGACCTTTCATCCTTCCTTGATTCGAATTATCAAGCTGATAATTGGAAGGAAAGAAGATCTGAGAAGATTCTTGCATTCATTCGCAAAACGTTATCTTACCTGCTAGAAAAACGGGCAGCTAATGAGCGGAAATGCGAGCACTCAATTTCTTGGAATGAGCAGATGGAAGTCAAATTGAATGGAGCCGTCAATCAACTGGCAGATTTGGAAAAAGAAAAAAGTGAAAATATCATAAGGTCGTATCGTTCAATTAAAGAAGAAGTGAAAAAACAGCTTTCTTCAAGAATCCCTGAATTACTAAGAGAATGTTCTAAATCATTAACGGAAAGTAGCGATTTCAGCCAAGTTCATATACAGTTGAACGATGAAATGAATGAGCAGATTCAGGCATATATTTCAGACAAGATTATGCCGCAATATTACCGTTCTCTTCAAGACTGGATTGCTACATCTCAGTTGGAATTTACACAAATTCAACAGTTTATGGATGAGATGAGCACAGGGTTCAATGAATTGTACAAAGAAGAGCGAATTACACTTGCGGGAGACTTTAGAGTTTTGGATGATTGGCGCCGTGATGCGGATCGGATGACAAGCAGTATCCGCATTGAAGACGTTAATATTTTACTACGCCGGACCCCATCGCAATTGCTGCTTAAAGGGGCAGGGAAGTTGTTTGGAGCGATTCCGCAAAATAAAGCTAATATGTACAACCGGTATAAGAAGTACCTAGAAAGTGAAGACTACCAGGATGTTGCAGAGATGATCAGTGACCGTTTCCTTACACAATTCGGATTGTTTGAAAAATCTTTGGATAGAGATATCTCACTTTTCTATCGCAGTTCATTTGCCTTACTTCAAAAAACGATAGAACAAACACAGACTGAAATCAAAGATCATCAGGCAGCACTGGAGCATATGAGAGAAAATCCGGAAGTATACCGTGACCCGATTACTCTATTTGAAGTGAAACTACGTCAGTTAGAAAGACTTGAAAAGATCGAGAAAAAGCGTCTGGCTAAGCTACAAAGAAAATAAGTGTAATAAGAAACATTTTAAATATTCAAAAATCTATTGACTTTACGACTATATCCCTATAAAGTGGTAATTACGAAAAACGTAACACATTATATTCTCTTATCAAGAGTGGCGGAGGGACTGGCCCTAAGATGCCCAGCAACCGTTCCATTAGGAATTGGTGCTAAATCCTGCAAAACAGAAATGTTTTGACAGATAAGAGAGGGACAAGTCTGCAAATCAGCTGATTAAACCTCTCTATTCTAGAGAGGTTTTTATTTTGGGATTTACACCAACCTAATTGATAAGATTAATGAGTGAAAAGAAGGGGGAACTAAAATGAGGAAGTCAATTTTTAAAAGGGTTTTCGTTTCGGTCATAGCTTCGGCTTTGCTTTTAACGGGCTGCTCTTCAGGACAAAGTTCAACAGAATCAAAGAAGGATGAAAAAGTATCTTTTAAAAATGTTCCAGAACGATTTGCAAAAGGGGAAGGTGCCAAAATCAAAGTCATTCGTAAGATTGGCGGAGATGATCATACGGCTCAATATTTAGCTGGAGCGAAGGAAGAAGGAGAAGCATTAGGTTTTCAAGTGGATACGTATACAGCAAATGGCGATACGGCTAAATTCCATGATGCAATCGCCCAGGCTTTACAAGAAGATTATGACGGCTATATTATCTCCCATGGTGATGATGCAGCAACAGTGAATGACGTTCAAAAGTTGGTTGATGCAGGAAAGAGCGTTGTTACATTCGACTCTATTAGCGACTTATCTAAAATTGACGGTGTGACCTTAACTTCACAGGATGATGAAGCATTGGCAACTCTGGCTTTTGATAAATTGATAGAAGAACAAAAAGGTGAAGCAGCGATCGCATACCTTTGGGTAGATGGTTTCCCACCAATGGTGAGAAGAAATGCGGTGTATCAGGGAAAATTAAAAGAAAATCCTGGGATTAAAGAAGTCGAAAGATTCGGAGTAGCATCTGCAGATACTTCGGTTCAGACACAAAATGCGGTAGCCGCAATGTTGAATAAATATCCCAAAGGCAAACTAGATGCGATTTTCGCAACATGGGATGCATTCGCAATTGGAGCGGCTCGTGCGATTAAAGAAGCTGGCCGCGATGAAGTGAAGATATACGGAATCGACGTATCTAATGCTGATCTTCAAGAGATTCAAGCGAAAGGCAGCTCTTGGTCTTACACGGCAGCTGTCGATCCGAAATTGATTGGTGCAGTGAATATGAGGATTTTGGCAAAAAAATTAGCGGGTGAAGAAACACCGCAAACATATGACTTAGAAGCTTCACTTATTTCACAAGAGCAGATTCAAGCTTCAAAAGAAGCGGTCAACATGGCCAACTTGTCCGGTATTGTCGAAGGATGGGGAGTATCAACGGAATTTGAAGAAGAATGGATGAAAGTATTGAAAGATCATTATAAAAAGTAAAAAACAGAGTCATTAGACACTCTCTTTCTAGTGAAGAGAGTGTCTGTTTAATAGGGGGAATGGGCATGAGCACACAACTAGAAATGAAAAAGATATCGATTGGATTTCCGGGAGTAAAGGCGCTTAGTGAAGTTGATTTTTCAGTACAATCAGGGACAGCACATGCAGTGGTCGGCGCAAACGGAGCAGGGAAATCTACGCTAATGAAGGTCTTATCGGGCGCTCATGCCCATTATACAGGTGAAATTTTTCTGGATGGAAAGAAGCAGGATATCCGTTCACCGAAGGCTGCACAGGAACAAGGTATTCAAATTGTTTATCAGGAAGTAGATACGGCACTCATTCCTTATTTAACTGTTGGGGAAAATGTAATGTTGAATGATACGGTGCAAAACATGGGCAAAAAACAGATGGTCCATTGGAAAGAGTTGCATAGAAAAGCCACTTATATCCTGGCAGAGATGAAAATTGGTGTCTCTTCGAAAAAGCTGGTGAGAGATCTTACCTTGGCTGAAAAACAGATGGTTCTGATTGCAAGAGCAGTCTCGACGGAATGCAAATTCCTGATCCTCGACGAACCAACTGCTCCGTTAAGTTATACGGAGACGTCAGAACTATTTCGAATTGTAAATGAATTAAAGCAAAGAGGCGTTGGCATCATTTTTATTTCCCATCGTCTTCCAGAGATTTTTGAAATTTGTGAAGAAATTACGATTATGAGGAATGGGAAAAGTGTTGCATGTCGAGAAGTAGCGGATATTACCCAAAACGAAGTGGTCGAGGGAATGCTTGGGAAAACAATGGATGAACAGTTCCCTGTTGTAAATGCTGCGATTGGTGAAGTTGTTCTGGAAGTGAAGGGACTGTCAGATGCCGAAAAAGTTAAAAATGTTAGCCTTCATCTAAAAGCAGGAGAGATTGTTGGTTTGGCAGGATTGGTTGGAGCAGGGAAAACAGAGCTGTGTAAAACCCTATTCGGTCATACTGCTATCACAACAGGGGAAGTCGTGATGAATGGTAGAAAGCTTTCATTGAAAACACCGTATCATGCAGTAAAAAGTGGTCTAGCACTTGTACCGGAAGAACGCAGGAAAGAAGGCATTCTTGTTCAGGAATCAGTTGCAACGAACTTGACTGCAGCAAGTGTCGGAAAATTCAGCAAGATATTCAGCTTTGTAGATCGTAAGGCGGAAAAGAAAAAAGCGAAGGAAATTATTACGAGTCTTGGTATTAAAACCCCTTCAGAGGAAGCTAAGGTTGAAAACTTGTCAGGTGGTAATCAACAAAAGGTCGCTATCGGAAAGTGGCTGATTGCTGATGCAGATGTATACATATTTGATGAACCTACAAAAGGCGTCGATGTAGGGGCCAAGAAGGACATATTCGAATTGATTGCCCAACTTGCCAGAAATGGGAAGGCAATTATATATGCATCATCTGAGTTGTCTGAAATCATCGGTATTACTAATCGAACTTATGTGTTATATGGTGGAAAGACAGTCATCGAATTAGAGACAAGCAAAACCAATGAAGAAGAACTACTATTCTACTCAACAGGAGGCAAATAGGATGAGTACACCGATTCCTGTTCTCACACAGACAACAAAAGCGAAGAAAAAAGTAGACTTATTCGACTTTTTCTATAAATACGGCACAATCTTGACGATTATCATTTTGGTTGGGATATTTGCCGTTTCAAATCCATCTTTCATTCAAGCTAATAATCTAATTAACATTCTGCGTTCTATTTCAATCGTGACCATTATTGCGATTGGAATTACGATATCCTTAACTGTGGATGGTTTTGACCTATCCGTTGGTTCTGTAGCATCATTGGCTAATGCGATCGTCATTTCGATGTTTGTTTGGTTTTCGCAGGATACCCTGATTGCCATATTAGCTGCAATCGGTGCGTCGCTTGTAGTAGGAGCATTAAATTCATTCATGATTGTAAAATTGAGAATTCCTGACATGCTTATGACATTAGCGACCATGTTCATCATCCAAGGGATTGCTCTTACCTATACAAAAGGAGCAACGGTTTCACAAAATATGGTCATGCCTGATGGAACGTTCGCTGAAGGACTGATCAGCCCATTTTTCGCTAAGATTGGACAGGTCCCTTGGATTATTCTGATCATGGCAGTCATTGTGATAGCTACCCATATCTTTTTGACTTATACCAAGCACGGTGGTTATATGTACATTATTGGGGGAAATAAGGAAGCTGCCAGACTTTCTGGAATTTCGGTAAATAAATACAAAGTACTGGCCTATCTCCTTTCGGCTCTCTTTGCCGCAATCGGGGGAATTGTCCTTGCTTCCCGTGTCATGACATCCGAAATCAATTCCGGGTCTCCTTACTTAATGGATGCTGTTGCAGCAGCATTTATTGGTTCATCCGTTCTAGGAGCAGGGAAACCGAATGCCTTCGGAACCTTCATCGGTGCAGTCCTGATTGGAATCCTTCAAAACGGACTGATTATGATGTCTGTCCCATACTACGCGATGGACATCGTTAAAGGAACCGTACTTGCCCTAGCGCTAGCGGTTACCTATTATAAGCAAAAACACTAGACTTATGTGTGAATGACACCTTATTTTTCATCGTAAAGTAATCCGCAAAACGTTAAATATACCAGAATCGTTACCTATTGAATGCAACAGTTCTGGTATATTTTTATTTTGGATTATGCATTTCCAAAACTAATACCATCATAATTTTCTTCCTGTAAAACTCCAAACACTCTGATCGTGATGTACCCCATGTGTTAAATCACTTTCTTTCGAAGATGCTTTTTTCATCCTCGTTCTTTTAAAAAATAGAAACTTGATATTTCAGGTTCTGTTTAATTATTCTCCTATTTAAAGTTTTGGATTTCCTCGTTGCCTTTGAATTTGTTATCTGCCAATATGCCGATTTCTTCAATATGCTTTCGGGCTGTTTCATCGCCTAATTTATATATGATGGCGTACAGCTTTTTCATAGCTTCATCGTATTTATCATTTGCCCGGTCATGATGATAGAGAAGATAAGGTACATGAGAACGAGCGTATGACTCCAAGTCATCTGTTCGATGTTCCTCTAGGCATTGCTTTAATTCTGCTAGTTCTTCGACTGTAGCGTGTATAGTAAAGCTTGGATTTTCCTCAAGTTTTTTTCCTAGTACATCGCCGCTGACCAAATCCACATGATAGGTCTGTTTTTCCTGCATCATTTTTTCATCACCCTTTCAAGCGTTTATCTATGATGTACCACTATTTGTAAAAATATAATCATAAAAGTGAACATTCTCCATAATAAATCGATAGAGATAAAGATGTCAGATATTTCTTGTAAAATCGGGTAAGATAGATTTATAGAATAATATGGAAGTGTATGTGTATTCAGTAAAAGTGAGGAGTGACTTTTTGAAGAGATTACTCATATTTATTTTAATGATGGCATTAATTGTTTCAGGCTGTACAACCAGGAATTACGATTCCAACATGGAGCTAGGAAAAAGTCAGGTGGAAGAGGAAAATTATTTAGAGGCCCATGAGGCATTTGAATTAGCGTATAAAGAAGACCAAACAGGGGAGACGAAAGAGTTAATGGAACTTTGCGTCCTTTTGGCAGATGGAATGAAGAAATACGAGGAACAAGATTTTGAGGCGGCTCAAGTGTTTTTTGAAGAAGCTGCTGCATATAAGGCAAATTATGAGAAAGGTAAACTCATGGTACAAAAGGCAATTGGAATGTCCTCAGAAACTGGAGAAGCCAGTGCTGAGCCAGTTGAAGACACTGAGGCAGAGCAATCGAGGGATGAGTCTGAAAACCCAGTTACCGAGTCAGAAGAAGAGGATGAGCCAGTGGAGGCCCCCGCCACATCGAAGCTAGCTGATAAAGGAAATCACGAGAGTAACAAGGATTTAGATAAGACATTGACGAAAGCTCAGGCGGAAAATCTGGTGAAAGACTACGCTGACATGGAAAACTATCCTCAGCTTCAAATTCAATATGATCGTGAAGATGAAAAGGGAGATTACATATTCCAAGTGTTTGAAATGGCCAATGACAGTAAGGGAAGTGGGCATAAGGCTACTTGGGGTTGGTATGGCGTGAATAAGAAGACAAAAGAAGTCTATGAGCTTATGTAAGAAATAGAATGGATGAAAAAGGTGCCTTGTTATTTGAGGCATCTTTTTTCGTAATGGGGGGTAAGAAATCTCAGAGCTATTAACCAGTCAATATTGTTCTTTTTTCGGTCATATCTACATTAATTTTATCTTTTTTGTAAAAAGTTTGCCGTATTCTTTATTTCTTAAGAATTTTTTAATAATTACTGTTTATGATGGAGCCAAGTAAAGGACTTTCATAGGAGGGATAAAGGATGGAGAATTATAATGGGGATGAGCAAGTTCGGGTGAAAGCTGAACCGAAAAAGGGAAAGTCGCTTTGGTTAACTAGTCTTGTTTCTGGAACTGTTGCTTCTATAGTTACATCTTCTGTGTTTGTATTTGGCGGAGATTTTATAGATGCAGAGAAAAATACAGTGACCGAATCATCACAAACTGCAGGGGCAGAACAAACCGAGAGCGTGGAAAAGAATAAGAGTATAAATACAGAAAAGTTATCGACAAGCACAGATTCAAATGAAAGAGCAGATATGGTTGAATCAGCTTCAAAATCGATTGTAGGTGTCGTAAATTTACAAGAGATGCAAAATCAGAACCCATTCCAGCAGCAAAGCACGGAGAGCGAAACTGTTGAGAGCGGCACGGGGTCAGGAGTTATTTATAAAAAAGATAATGGTAAGGCCTATATCATCACGAATAATCATGTTATTGAAGGAGCTAAGGAAGTAGAAATTTCATTGTATGATGGACAAAAGGCAACTGCAACAGTTGTTGGTGCAGATGCTTTAACAGACCTAGCGGTTTTGACGATTGATGCCTCGGTAGCACCAGAGGGAATTAATTTTGGGGATTCAGATAGAATGCGTCCAGGTGAAGAAGTTTTGGCCATTGGTAACCCTCTCGGACTTGATTTCTCACGTTCGGTTACGCAAGGAATTGTAAGTGCAACTGGGCGTTCTATATCAGTCGATACATCTGACGGAGAGTGGGAACTTGATGTCCTTCAAACAGATGCGGCAATTAATCCTGGCAACAGTGGAGGTGCATTAATCAATACTGCTGGTGAAGTAATAGGCATAAACAGTTTGAAAATTTCTGAAAGCGGTGTGGAAGGCTTAGGTTTCGCTATACCAAGTAATGACGTAATACCGATTGTAACGGAACTGATTGAAAATGGAAAAATCACGCGGCCATATTTAGGGGTCAGCTTGGCGAACACAGAAGAACTTCCACAGTATTATCTTCAAAATGTCCCTGAGGCTGCAAAGTCAGGAGTAATGGTAACGGGTATAGAAACTGGATCGGCTGCTGCAAATGGTGGACTTAAGCAACAGGATATCATTGTAGAGATTGATGGAACGAAAATTAGTACCTCTGCTGAATTAAGGAAACATCTATACACAGATAAGAAAATTGGCGACAAAGTAAAAGTTAAAGTGTATCGAGGTAATGAAGAGAAAACCTTAACGATTACGTTACAAAATTCATAAAAAAAGAGAAATGACTCCTGAGCAATTGGCAGGAGTCATTTTTATAGCTAATGAGTTGATAAAATATTTGGGTAAATAATAAAAAATAAATGATAGTATAAAAAATGGATATTATCGGAAAAATAGGTAGTGTATTTTAACTATTTGGTTTATTTTCCATATAGTCTTGAATACCTAAAAGTGAGTTGTAATCACTTTAATTTGTCAAGGTTTTCATTGTGAATATATTGAAAATTATAAAAAGTTTGACAAATTTGTGAAATGTCATAAAATAGAAAGAAAGGGGATGAAATAATGGAAGCTAATCAGAAGATGTTAGATGCAGTGAAGTGGGTATCAGGCACAGGTTGTGTAATCGGAATTATTATTTTTGCTTTAAGTTTATTTGTAAGCGATTACAATAAGGATTATATTTTAACTGCTGTTGGAATGGCCATTACTTTAAGCGCAGCTGCCATTTTCCTAGTTGGTATATTTTTTGTCCTGACAGAAGAAATGGTGATGAACACACATAAGGGTGAAAGAGTTGTACCGGAAACAACTAAAATCATAAAAATAAATTCAAAAGTTAAAACAAAAAGAAGTACCGAATTCAGTAACTAAAGCAATTAATAGAGGGTAATAAACGTTTGTATAGATGGCCTTCTTATCATCAGATTCACAAACATGCATGAACATAACTAGTTGTTCGCTACTTGCAGGAATGAAGCTTCTATAAGGACTATCATTCCTGTTCTGAAAGAAAGGTCATATATATCAACACCAAGAGCCACGGCTGTAAGAACCATGGAGAATATGAACCCCATTACATGTCCACGTGGAAATAACTGTTTCATACTCAAATTTCATTTCAGGTAGATGAAGCTACATCCGGAATACTAGTGAAGAATCAGCTGTCGGTACGATAGTGAAGTTGTATTCTGGAACTGGGAACAGAGAGTAGCCCACTCTAGAGAACGCGTATTCAAAGGATCGCTTGAAATATTTCTTGGGCATGGCAGTAGGTTGTACACGATTAAAGCGTAACCAACTAGTAAACAAGTGCTCCAACAATGAAAGCATATTCAATGATCCAAATCCAGTTGATTTAGAATATGTGTACATACAACATAGCTTGGCCATCCACACCAAACTCACTACATTCCTGAATGAAAAGTTCTAACTCTACATTCTGAACTCTGAACTATACCACGAAAAATGGACACTTTAAAAAGGTCCATTTTTCGTGGTTTTCTATGTGCATATAATAAAAGAAACAAAAGGGATGCAGTTGTCAAAATTGGATATTTAAGTAGTGAGTTTCCTTTATTCGTAGGTGGAGGAATTCCAGAAAAGTGAATGGACTAATGCGCTTGAAGTAACATGTGGGGAAACGGCCTGCCCCCTGGTCACTTTATAAATTTTGAGGTGTGAAAGGATATCCTTTTTCATGCCCCATTCATAATTACAAAACACAAATAGCCTGCTCCCGCAAAAATAGGAGGACAGGACTAAACAGCAGTTTAGGAAAAGTAATACTGACAGGGCAATAAGTATTGCGAGAAGAAGGAACCTGATTACCAATCATATATTATTATTGTTCTTAAATAAGATTAACCCGATTATAGAGTACAAGCCCCCATTTTCCTTTCCCCTATTTTAACCAAGCCTATTAGAATGGCTAAATGTGCCACAGCAAATGTCCTAGAAAGGCATTCAAGTAGGCATCATAAAGGATCAAAATGTTCATTTCACACTCTTTGTTTCCTTATATATATATAAGGGCAAGTGTTGTACGACAAGTGTAATGAAGCAGGGAACACAACATCATATACAATGCCGTTACCGAGTCCATGGTCGAGTGAGAAAAATTCGTTTTTAATCCTGGATACCATCAACATCCAATAACGATTCCATTGATAGCTATCTTCTTAACAGGAGAGGTAATAAAATTCTAAATATTCGGTAATTTAAATCAGGTCTTGAGTAATGTACGAGGAAGAATATAATGTGAAAATTCATTATATTAAAGTAACATTATATGGAAAATAAACCGGGGATACTTGCAAATCCTCACTAATAAGAATAAGCGAATTCTCCGTAAGTAAGATATTAAACATTTATTATATTTCATTTCATAAAGATTTTCGAACATTTCAGTTCAGTTACCATCTTCTTACTGCTCTTTCATGAACTTTATGTGACAGATGTCACTTTGTATTGTCTTTTTATACACTTGGGATTAATATTGGTATGTCGGGGTTTGTGAACATGGTAACACTTTGTCCGAATAATTACCAATAGGAATTTTATTATGTAAGAAAGGGGTAGTACTATGAAAATAAAATGGGCTTTATTAACTATACTTTTTACTATTGCCACTGTGCTAACCGGTTGCGATAACCCATTAATGGTCTTGGACCCTAAAGGGCCAGTAGCTGCAACACAAGCAGATGTTATTATGATTTCGATATGGACAATGGCCTTTGTCGTTCTTGTCGTTATTGTACTGTATATCTTCATGATAATGAAATATCGTGCTTCCAAACAGCGTGATGATTATGAACCACCTCATATTGAAGGAAGTAAGGTTCTTGAAATAATTTGGGTTGCGATCCCAATTTTAATCGTCGCTTTCCTATCAGTTGTTACTGTTAAAACAACAAATGAAGTTGAGGCAACACCTAAAGGATACCAAGAGCAAGAACCGTTAGTTATTTATGCTTCATCTTCTAACTGGAAGTGGCATTTTAGTTATCCGGAAGAAGATATCGAAACAGTTAACTATCTGTTTTTACCGACTAACCGACCAATTGAATTTAAACTTTATTCATTCGGACCAATCTCTAGTTTCTGGATTCCACAACTTGGAGGACAAAAATACGCGATGTCGGACATGGTTAACACGTTGCACTTAGCAGCTGATGTACCAGGAGAGTATATGGGTCGAAATTCAAACTTCAGTGGTTCAGGTTTTGCTCAGCAAACGTTCAACGTTAATGTACTGTCTGCAAAAGAATACGATAAGTGGGTAGATGAAATTAAAGCTACTGCTAAACCGCTTACTGAGGAAAAATTCAATAAATTATTAGAACCTGGTCATGTGGGACAATCCACTTACACTGGAACTCACTTAGAGTTTTCTCCAGCTCCTGAAGGGGAACATGCTGGTCATGACCACGGATCTTCTGATACTGAAGAAAATGATTCCAAAGATTCACACGAGGAACATTCAGAACACAGCAACATGAATCATGATCACTAAGAATTAATTTCGTTCGATAAAACAACTAGGTTTACAAGATAAGGAATATTTTCCTGAAAGGAGTCACAAAAGTATGGATTACTTTGATCGATTTGCCGTACCTCATCCAAGTCCTGCAATTTATGCATCCATGGTTGCCATTGGCTTAACCATGATTGCGGTTGTTGCCGGAATTACCTATTTTAAAAAATGGGGTTACTTATGGCGTGAGTGGTTAACAACGGTTGACCATAAACGTATTGGTATCATGTACATCTTGTCAGCACTACTTATGCTTTTCCGTGGTGGCGCCGATGCTATCATGATGCGTGCTCAAACGGCTGTTCCTGATAACGGTTTGTTGGATGGACAGCATTATAATGAAATATTTACAACACACGGGGTCGTCATGATTCTGTTCATGGCTATGCCATTTATCATTGGGTTAATGAACATTGTTACACCATTACAAATTGGAGCGCGTGACGTAGCATTCCCACGTCTAAACGCAGTAAGCTTCTGGTTATTCTTCATGGGGGCAATGCTATTTAACATCTCTTTCGTAGTCGGTGGTTCTCCTGATGCAGGTTGGACATCTTACTTCCCGCTGGCAAGTAACGATTTCAGTGAATCAGTAGGTTCGAACTATTACGCGATTGCAATTCAAATAGCTGGTATCGGTACATTACTGACTGGTATCAACTTTATCGTAACCATCTTGAAAATGAGAGCACCTGGTATGAACTTAATGAAAATGCCAATGTTCACATGGTCTATCTTGATCACAAACTTCATTATCGTTTTCGCTTTCCCTGTATTGACAGTGGCACTTGCGTTGATGACAATGGATCGTCTATTCGGAACTCAATTCTTTACGATGGCCAATGGCGGTAGCGATATGCTTTGGGCAAACTTGTTCTGGGTTTGGGGACATCCTGAAGTTTATATAGTTATTCTTCCGGCATTCGGTATTTACAGTGAAATCATTTCAACTTTTGCACGTCGTAACCTGTACGGATATAATTCGATGGTTATCTCTATGGTAGCTATTTCTACTCTATCTTTCGTTGTATGGGCTCACCATTTCTATACAATGGGTCACGGTGCAATGGTTAATGGTATCTTCTCGATTACCACGATGGCAATTGCCGTTCCGACCGGTGTTAAGATTTTCAACTGGTTGTTCACGCTTTGGAAAGGTAAAATCGTTTTTACTGTTCCAATGTTATACTCTCTAGCTTTCATTCCGATTTTCACGCTCGGTGGGGTAACAGGGGTTATGCTTGCCATGGCAAGTGCTGACTACCAATACCATAATACAATGTTCTTAGTAGCTCACTTCCACTACGTTTTAATCCCTGGTACTGTATTTGCCGTACTTGCTGGTTTCACGTACTGGTGGCCAAAAATGTTTGGTTTCATGTTGAGCGAAAAAATTGGGAAATGGTCGTTCTGGTTCATTACAATCAGCTTTAATGTAACATTCTTCCCGATGTTCATCACTGGTTTGGATGGGCAAGCACGTCGTATGTATACGTACTCTGAATCAACAGGCTATGGTCCATTGAATATGCTCTCTTTCGTTGGAGCGATTGGCTTAGCAATAGGGTTCGCGCTTATTGTGTACAACATCTATTGGAGTACTCGTTATGCATCAAGAAATATTTCAAACGATCCATGGGATGCACGTTCTCTAGAGTGGGCTACTCATACACCAATACCAGAATATAACTTTGCAATTGTGCCTACAGTTGATTCTACAGAAGCATTCTGGGATTCTAAGAAAAAGGGCTTTAAATTATTTGGCGGTAAAGTAGAAAAGATTCATATGCCAAATAACAGTGGCGTGCCGTTTATCATGAGCTGTATCTTCTTCGTTTGGGGCTTTGCAATGGTATTCAGCATGTGGATCATTGCAATCATTGCAACACTTGGTATCTTTGCTTGTATGGCTCACCGTTCATTCGAAAAAGATCACGGACGTTATATCTCCGTTGAAGAGATTGAAGAAACTGAAAATAAATTGCGAGGTGCTAAGTAATGAAAATAGATAACTCGCTGCCACTAGAATATAGCACGGAAGAAAATCGCTTAAAGATTTTTGGGTTCTGGATTTTCCTAGGAGCAGAAATAGCTCTTTTCGCTACACTGTTCGCCACTTATTTTGTATTAGTTAACGGTACTGGAAATGGTCCAACAGGGGAACACCTTTTTAAAGTACCAACCCTAATGCTTCAAACAATTTTTCTTTTAACTAGTAGTTTTACCATTGGACTTGGAATCAATGCAATGAGACTTGGTAGTAAGAAAGCGATGCTTAGTTTCTTCGTTATTACTCTAATTCTTGGTTTAGGCTTTTTGGGAGTCGAAATCTATGAATTCGTGGAGTATGTACATGAAGGAGCAACGATTCAAACAAGTGCTTTCTTATCTAGTTTGTTTACGTTACTAGGTACGCATGGAGCTCACGTTACACTTGGTTTATTCTGGGGAACATTCATCATTCTGCAGGTTAAAAAACGCGGTCTGATTCCAGAAACAGCAAACAAAGCTTTCATCTTTTCTCTTTACTGGCATTTCTTAGACGTTGTCTGGATTTTCATCTTCAGTTTCGTCTACCTGAAAGGAATGATGTAATATGAAACAATTATTCCCACGGGGCCAAGTTATGGGATTTGCCTTTTCACTAATCCTGACTTTGGTTGCACTATCAGTTATAGTGTTTGATCTCTCACTTAAAATGGCAATGATCATCCTACTTGTTACAGCCTTCATGCAAGCAGCACTTCAATTGGTAATGTTCATGCATGCAGGAGAGTCTGAGGATAAAGCATCGATTTACACAAACGTTTATTACGGATTGTTTGTTGCATTGGTTACAATTTTCGGTACAATGCTAACAATGATTTGGGGATATCAATAATCCATTCCTACAAAACTGGGCGTCTTGATGACGCCCAGTTTTTTTGTATTTAATTATAGTAAGTTTTGGAATTTATATATCATTCTATTCACTTCATCATAGAAATTTGTATTGTTATGAAGGATGAAGATGAACCAATTAAGTTTAGTATAACCATTTCAGAATGTTTTATTTACAGGGAATGGTAGAAAATATGGGTAAGAAGATAGGAGCTAGATTCGTTATACACAAGAATTCCTTGAAAATTCGAGGAATCTTCAAAAAAAAACATCTTTTTTCATAATAATTTAAATAATAAATGTTGAGTTTTTACCCTGATCATTGCTCATTATTTCTAGGACGAGATAGCGGCCCCTTTATTGGGTCTTTTACTGTTTGATCGGATTATCGACGGGCTTACCTTAGATTCATTTGGAGGAGAGGGTAATGGTAATGCCTTTAATAATTCTTCCGGGTTTTGAAGAGAATAATAATCATCCTTTTATATAAAAAAGAAAGCAACAAGCCGTTAAAATAATTTAGTGGCTTCTATAATTTCCTTAATTTCTACTATACTGTGTACGTTTTAGACTGGTTAAGCATTAATCTACGTCTTCGTATCTTTAGTGCCCTTCTTCAAGAACCCGTTTGTTTAAGTACAACGTTTCACAATAAGTGAAACGTTAATAGAATGGTCACATCTTCAAAGAAATACTGTCCGCCCCCTTTGATATAATAAGGGATATAATAATTAATTTAGAACTTAGCGGAGATGATGAAATATGACATTGCCTGTTTTGATTTTAACAATTCTCATAAGCTTGGTTAAGCTATTAGTTACCTGTCTTCCAACCGATGCAGTGAATTGGATTATAAGCAAATTTAAACTGCATTCAGAACTTAGTGACGCGAATTGCATCGTAACCTTTGACGGAAAACGCTTGGAAGGTGAAGATAAAATTCAAGTTATTAATTATTTTAATGAAGCTAAATTTTTGAAAAAAAATCATATATTTCCAGGGAACGAGCAATTGTTTTTACATCCAGAAAACAGTGGGACCCCATTAGTCATTGATACTAAAAGAGGCAAAAAGGATGTTAGGTTACTTGTGTACATTTACAACGACCACGTGGATGTAGTCAAACAGTACAAGAAGAAGTTAGTTGCGTATAGTTTGCTTTCCGATAGCCTGCAAGAACGTTCTATGCCAGTAATAAGGGATTTTGTTTAAAAGGAACATAAAAAAAAGACGGTCTTTAAAAAGACTGTCTTTTTTTCTAAAATTATTTATTGTGTAATCCATTTTTTTATTCGATGGTAAAAGTTATAGTTAATAAAGCCCTGTTCATTTAGGGACCTTTCTTTCCTTCTTTATTGAAAATACTAAAAATTACTAGTTATTCAGATTGAGTGTAAAAGCGTTCACAAACTGACGTCTTTATATTAGTATCATATGGAAAAAATAATTAAAAGTGGGGGGGATTGAAATCGAGGGGTTCTTCGAATAGAAAAAATTCAAAAAAATGCATTAGGATAATAAAACAATAGAAGTACATAAATAAAACAGTATTGAAAAGGGTTAATTTGTTTATTAGTATAAGTGCATGTAAAAAGTAATTTAGGTAAATTACATCTGAAAAGGTAATAAAAAAAGCAGGTTTCTAAAACGAAGCCTGCTTTTTTATGCTTTCCATTGTTTTTCCACTTGATGAAGGGCTTGTTGTAAAATTTCTTCTTGATTAGTACCTGGTTTAGTAAGGACGTTAGTTTGATAAGATTTTCCTTGGAAATCAACTGTTACTGTAACTTTTACCATTATGCATCTTTCCTTTCTTAATTCAGTATTAAATGGGAGTATTGTACGTACTTCTTTTATTCCCAAAGATGAATATTTTTCAAACATTTCGAAAGCAACGAATGTGAAGATTTAATATTCATAATTATCTGATATTTAAAAAGAAATGTCAACACTTTTTGGGGCCAGACCCCATTTCCCGAGATTTTGTATGTGCATAAAGATTGTTGTATCAGTGTTAAAGGCTTGTTGTGTAGGGGTCAGACCCTATTTCCCAAATAAAAACAACCTGGCTAGTTTGCATAACAGGCAGGTTGTTTTAGAAAATTTATTATTCAAATTTTGGTTAAGATAATTCCGATTAAGGCTGCAAATACGCCGGCAATTTGATAGGATTTTAGTTTTTCTTTGAATAAATAACATCCAGCAAATACGACCACTAAACAGTTTAGGCTGACGACAGGGAAAATGATGCTTGCGATGCCGGTATTCAACGCAAAGAAATAACATCCATAGGCTATGATGCTTAAAAAACCTACTAAGGAACCAATTTTAACTTCTTGTAGCTTGATTTTTTCATTCTTAAAGGCCAAAGCCGAAAGAAGATAAAGAGTTCCGCCCCCATACATTGATACTAGAATATCAAGGGAGTTTAAATGAAGACGTGTTGATGTCGTCATTAAGATGCCGAGCACACCAAAAGATAAAATGGAAAATAAAGTGTGCATAATCCAAGGTAAATATTGATGATTACCTTTAGCATTAGGTGTATACTGAATGACTAAGGTAGCGAGAAGCATGCAGGCTATTCCACTCCACTGCAAGGAAGAAATATGTTCGTGAAAAATTAATGCTGCACAGAGAATGGGGAATATTGCATTCGCTGCAATTAGTGGAGATGTCAAACTTGCCGGACCTTTTTCAAAGGCGCTTGCCATCTGGATATTTCCATTAGCGTTCAGTACACCAATTGCTGCACCCAGCATGATAGAAAGCAAGTTCAGGTTCAAACCATCCACAAGTACTCCATAAATTATGGACAAAATAAAAGCTACAAAATAAAAGAAAAATTGGATATGTACCTTTGAGTAACCCTTTCCGCTACTCCATTTAAAAATGCTGTTATTGATTCCGAAACACAAACTGGTGATGAGTGCTGCAAAGATCCACATTGCTTTAATCTCTTCCTTCATGTAGGATAAACTTCTTCTACATTTTAAGCTGAATACATGTAGGAATCAAACTAAATTAAAAAAGTATGATTGACAGATTAGATATTTTTTTCTATATTTACTATGACAATTTTAAAATATTTCCCGAAAAACGGGAGAGGTTCATAGCATCACCCTCTTAAAAAAACTATGGCTTTGATATTTTTCGCGAATCAACCATATCTTTGAGGAGATATGGTTTTTGTTATATAGAGGCCCACTTTATGAATCTCCCTGTGAAACGTGGAAGAGGAGGACTTTTTATGTCTGGAAGAAAAGAAGAAGAATTAAAAAAAGATATCACATTACTTGGGAATCAAGGCACAAAATATACATTCGACTATGCGCCTGAAATTTTGGAGTCGTTCGATAACAAGCATCCGAACCGGGATTACTTTGTCAAGTTCAATTGTCCGGAGTTTACTAGCCTATGTCCAATTACTGGCCAGCCGGACTTTGCAACCATTTACATTAGCTATATTCCTAGTGTGAAGATGGTCGAAAGCAAGTCTTTGAAGCTTTATTTGTTCAGCTTCCGCAACCATGGTGATTTCCACGAAGATTGCATGAACATCATCATGAACGATTTAATCGAGTTGATGGATCCGAAATATATTGAAGTCTGGGGCAAGTTCACACCTAGGGGCGGAATTTCTATTGATCCATACACAAACTACGGGAAACCAGGGACGAAGTTTGAGGAAATGGCGAATTTCCGCTTGATGAATCACGACTTGTATCCGGAAACTGTAGATAATCGCTAAACATTAGAGGAGCCTCTTATGCGGTTGGAGCCCCTCTGGTCATTTTTCAAAAATGACTGTTACGAAGCCTATTGTCTGGCAGACGCAATGTACCTATCACCGAATGCAGTAGAAGAGGATCTTCATTCTGTAATCAAAGCTCATTAAGAATGGTGCTCTTAGGCAGTTATCGCCAGTTACTAGGTTAGGGAAAAGTACAGAAAAACACAGCTACACAGGATGAATCCTATCGAGGGATTCACTGATTCTAAGATATTTAATTTAACCCGTCAAAACAGAATCTAGGTATTTTGTTTTGACGTTTTTTTTTGTAAATGAACCGTATAAAATGTGAAAAGTGCTACAAAGAAGAGTGATTATTATACGTTTTTCTGCATCCTCATTCAATAATTTTATCGACTTTGTCTTTATCGAAAACACAAATGTCCTTGTGCAAAGGAATTAACTCTTGATTGTTTTGTCAAAACACGTAATAATAGGGAGAGTTGATTTTGACAGAATATTTTTAAAAATAGGGGATGTCGGGATGAAAGTTGCGAAGTTTGGCGGGAGTTCACTTGCGTCAGGTGAACAGTTAAAAAAAGTATTCGAAATTGTGGTTTCTGATCCAGAGAGGAAGATTGTTGTTGTTTCGGCTCCAGGGAAACGCAATTCCGATGATATAAAGGTGACGGATTTATTGATTGAAGTTGCCGAACAGCAACTGCGCGGTGAGAATGGCCAGCTCTTGATAGAAGATGTGGTCACTCGGTATGCGAGTATTGCTGAAGAATTAGATATTTCAGAGGATGTCATTAAAGAGATTCGTGAAGATTTGCACACGTTGTTACGTGCAGATCAAAATAATCCGAAGCGTTATATGGATGCTTTAAAGGCAAGCGGTGAAGATAATAATGCGAAGCTGGTTGCGGCTTATTTTCAAAGCCGTGGGGTAGAGGCGCAGTATATGGATCCGAAGAAAGCTGGCTTGATTGTAAAGGATGAAGATGGATACACTAAAGTGCTGCCCGAATCATATGAGCGGTTATATGCTCTACGTGATGAGCCGGGAATTGTAGTATTCCCAGGGTTCTTCGGTTACACGTTAGATGGCGATGTTTTAACGTTCTCAAGGAGTGGTTCGGATATTACGGGTTCGATTCTTGCCAATGGGGTTAAGGCCGAATTGTATGAGAATTTTACAGATGTGGATGCCGTTTTCGCTGTGAATCCAAACGTGGTTTCCAATCCAAAGGGGATCCGAGAGTTAACGTATCGCGAAATGCGTGAGCTTTCTTATGCTGGTTTCTCGGTGTTCCATGACGAGGCTTTAATTCCTGCATTTCGTGCCGGAATTCCTGTTCATATCCAAAACACGAATAACCCAGCGGCTCAGGGGACGCGTATTGTGAGCACACGCGATAATACGAATGGCCCGGTTATTGGGATTGCGAGTGACAAAGGGTTTTGCAGTATTTACATTAGTAAATACTTGATGAACCGTGAAGTCGGATTTGGACGCAAACTGCTTCATATCCTTGAAGATTACGGGGTTTCATATGAGCATATTCCATCCGGTATTGATGATGTGACGCTTATACTAAGGCAGGATCAAATGACAGAGGAAGCTGAGAAGAAGATCGTTTCGCGCATTAAGCAGGAGCTTCATGCTGATGAAGTGATTGTGGAACATAACCTTGCGTTAATTATGGTTGTCGGGGAAGGCATGCGTCATAATGTGGGTACAACGGCAAGAGCATCAAAAGCGCTGGCTGAAGCTAAGGTCAACATCGAAATGATCAACCAAGGCTCTTCTGAGGTGAGCATGATGTTCGGTGTAAAAGGTCATAGTGAAGAGACGGCAATTCAGGCTTTATATCACGAGTTTTTTTGAGAATGAGATTTTAGAAACCTCCTTGAAAAGGAGGTTTTTTACTGTTAATCAAAAATCTCGCCAGGTAAAAGACGCGCTGAGAGTTCAGCGCGTCTACTTTAATTCAATACCCATTTATCCTTCAAAAATAAAATCCTAGATACAGCAAAGAATAAAGCAATTGAGACAATGAGGCTACTGGCTGTAAGGAAGATGTTTTGATAATCAATCACGCCATAAATCAATTCTTTAAAGAGAGCAAAAATATTGAAAATTGGAATCAAGAAGTGTTTGGTTGTTAATTCATGTAAGCCTGTTCCGCCTAAGAATAGTGCAGGCATAATGACGAGCATTGTTATCGGTGATATATAGTTTTGGGATTCCTTGACGGTCTTGGATATAATGCTAGCTGACATTTGCAAAGCCCCCATGAACATTGAAAATAATACCGTAATCAATAGGGCAGTAGGGAGGATCATCCATAGGTCGTTACCGAAATCAAATCCTTTTCTAAGTTCTTCCGTTAGAAAAATGAGCTCCAAGGTGACTACTAGAATAGAGACAATTCCTGCAAGCGCCCCGATGGATGAAATTGTAAGCCATTTGGCTACAAGGATTTTCCCACGGCTGACGGGAGTCATTAGCAGGGCTTCCATCGTTTTGCGGTCTTTTTCTCCTGCAAATAAGTCAGAGGCAAGCGGGTAGGCCCCAGTGCTGATGGCCATCGTGATAATCATCGGTAAAAAGATTGAAAGAATGCTCAGTGACGCCCCGTTATCGGTATCAAGGCCCACTTCCTTGATGTTGACTTGCAGCGGACTAATCAGACTAGAGTCAGTATTGATGTTTTGCAGCCGTTCTTGAATGATTTGCTTTTCAAAAAGTGTTAAAGCTGACTCGACCTGTGAAAGGGCGAAAGAACTATCTTGGCTATACGTGTCACCGGAGAGGCTGAACGTGACTTGTTCGCCCTTTTTAATTTGTTCCATGAAACCGTCGCTTACTTGCAGGGCTGCAGCGGCTTTGCCTTCTTCGATGGCTTTGGTCGGGTTATCGAATGATTTGACTTCGATTTGTGGAAAATCACTAAGCAAGGCTTTGCCGTCTTTGCTGAATGACGGATCGACTGCCAGGGTATAGGTTTCATTCTCATCTGTGGTCATCAAACTTTCGTAAAATAGTGTTAACCCAGTCAACAAGAGAATAGGTAGGAATACACTCAAAATCAATGTGCGACGATCTCTTAAAGCTTCCTTCATTTCTTTCACATACATATTAAGAAACATGAGATTGGTTCCCCCTTACAAGTTTGGACATGAAAATATAATTCAGGTCACGACTATTTTCTTCTATATAAAGAGACTCAAGCTTTCCTTTATAAATCAGTTCCCCTTTATGCATCATTGCTACGGAGTCACAGAGTAAAGTAACCTCTTCCATGATATGGCTTGAGAAGATAATCGTTTTACCCTGCTGTTTCAGTTGAAGAACAAGCTGGCGAAATACATTAGATGAAGTGATATCAAGTCCTGTCGTCGGCTCATCGAAAAGTATGATGTCAGGATCATGAATTAGCGTACGTGATATGGCGACCTTTTGACGCATACCTTTGGAGAATCCTCCAACTTTTCGGTCGAGATAATCTTTCATCCCGAACATGACAGCGAGCTCTTCAATCCGTACTTTTGTTTCGTGCTTGCTTAATCCGTAAAGTGTGGCGAAGTAAGCGAGGTTTTCACGTGTGGTTAAGCGGTCATATAAACCGGTTTCACCACCGAACAAGACGCCGATTCTTTTCTTAATTTCATTCGGGTTATCCAAAGTATCAAATCCGGCAACTTTGATATATCCATCTGTTGGAGTCAAAAGTGTGGCAATAGAACGCAGCAAGGTTGTCTTTCCTGCCCCGTTTTCTCCAAGCAATCCGACAATCTGGCCTCTTCTCACATCAAGGGAAACATGTTTAAGAGCGGTTATAAATATTTTTTTATCTTGGAACGTTTTTGTGATTTCATGAATTTCGATCATTTCGGTACCTCCTACAATCTCTTTGGTTGTTTTAATCATACAAATAAACTAAATGAGAAACTGTAGTTTTGTCGCGAAAATGCCGTTTATTGTCGCGAAAAGGTCATTTTTCCAAATCTAAATGGTAAAATAAAGATAATTTTAGATGAGGAGAGTTGAAAATGAAGGTAGGACTTGTGGATGACCGGAGAATTGATTTGGACAAGCTGAATGGTATTGTGATCCAGATACCGGGTATCGAGCTTGTCTTTTCTACTGATTCCGCGGAATATGCTTATGAGCAGATTAAGCAGGAAACGATTGACTTACTTATAGCGGATATCGAAATGCCCAATTTGTCAGGATATGAATTGGCAGACATCATTCATTCTCATGCACTGAATATTGCTGTCATTTTTGTGACTGGTACCAGTGGGTATGCTGTCCATGCGTTTGAGCTAAATGTACATGACTATATCATGAAGCCTTACTCGAAGGATAGGCTCGTCAAATCAATCGATCGTTTTCTGGAAAAATCAAAAACAGCTGAAGTGGCGGGAAGGCTTTTTTTAAAACTGAAAAATGATATTCATATTTTACAAAAAAAGGATATCGTTTTCATCGAACGCTCTGGACGTTCGACCACAATACATACGAAAAACGGTCCGATTAAAACCTATCAGACTTTGAATGAACTGGAAGGTGAGTTGCGGGAAAGAGATTTTATCCGATCTCATCGTTCATTCATCATTAACATTCATTTTGTGAAAAATTTTTCTTTGTATGCAAAAAATTCCTACCTCGTGAACTTCGAGGGGATCGAGGAGCAGGCGATGATCACGAAGGAAAGAGTGGACTTTTTGCAAGCTCAATACTTTTAAGGTGTGAAGACTATGAATGCATTACCGATAATTGTGGCTCTATTAGGGGCATGGAATGTTTATGGATTAACAGAATTACTTTCTTTGCCTTTCCCGCCATACATATCAGCGATATTCATCTGCTTTCTTGCTTTTTTCCTTTACCGAAAGTATTCTCACCTCTATAAGCAAATTTCACTGGGAAACTATGTGACTGCTATTCTATCAGGCACGCAGCTGATTGTTGCGATACTTTATGCATGGATAGAACCTTCAATCGCGTATCTGGGTCTTTTCCTTTTGTTCATAGGGATAGAAATGATTAGGGTCAATATGGGGAGACGTTTCCTCCGGCTTAAAAATCAGCAGAAGCAAATGGAAGAAGAACGGATGCAGGTTAATGAAACCTTCCGGGTGGTACGCAGTCAGCGTCATGATTTTCTGAAGCACGTGTCTGCACTTCAGTTTATGATCGAACGTGACGAGGTGGCAACCGCAAAAGAGTACATAAATGAATTAGTAGATGTGTTTGAAGAAACGAATCTATCAATTAAAGGTGAAAAAGGGGTCGTTGCCGGGATTCTTCATCAAATGTACCGGAGGGCAAAGGAAAATCAAGTACAAATTGTGTATCATCTCGATGTCCCGCTTTCGTCTTTACCTATAAAGGATCAGGAACTAGTCTCATTGATTGGGAACGTGCTTACTAATGCGATTGAAGCAGCTGAATCATGGCAGGAGGAAAAAGGGGAGATAGCACAAATCACGCTTCATTTTTATAAACGGAGCGGTATGTACCTTTTATCATGTAGCAACAGCAGTCTGCCCATACCTAATCCCATTCTGGATGCACTGTTTGAAAAATACGGTCAAACCACGAAATTGGGGCCGCATGAAGGGATGGGAACGAAAATCATCGCTGATATCGTGAAAAAACATCAAGGCTATTTGGATTTCACCTATAAAAGTGAAGAATTCTCCCTGAAAATTAAAGTTCCCGCGATTATGTAATAGTTTTTTTGTGGCAAATGATTATTTTCTACAGGAAGGGAGAGGAAGTTTATCAATATTAAAGGGTTGAATCACTTTTTATTTTCAGTTTCTGATTTAGATAAATCTACTGAATTTTACGAAGTTGTATTTGGGGCGAAGTTGCTAGTTAAGGGAAATTCCACGGCCTACCTCGATTTGAATGGTATGTGGATCGCTCTTAATTTAGAAAAGGATATATCAAGAAATGAAATAAAAGATTCATATACACATGTGGCGTTTTCAATTGATGAAAAAGACTTTGATGAAATCTATGAGAAGCTGGAAAGCTTACAGGTGAATATCCTTACAGGCAGGGAGAGAAATGAGAGAGATAAAAGGTCTATTTATTTTACTGATTTAGATGGGCATAAGTTCGAATTCCATACGGGAACACTACAGGAAAGGCTGGATTATTATAAACAGGAAAAGTCTCATATGAAGTTTTATTTATAAAACGTAATCGACATCTATAATAAAGAAAAGGAAAGCCTCCAAATTGAAGATTGGAGGCTTTCCTTTTTAGTTAGTTCATAACTGTTAGTAGTTGTTCAATCGATTTCCGTGGACGTGGGGTGGGAATCATATCGGGGTAGCCAACGTGCAGACTACCGACGATTTTTTCACCAGGATTTACGCCTAAAGCTTCACGGAACTCTGTGCTGTGAATCATGCCGTATGTTTCCCAAATCATTCCGATTCCTTGTTCCCAGGCAAGCAGGCTGAAGTTCTGAATCAGGGCACTTGTAGCTGCATAATCTTCTTCGCGAGTCATCGGATTTGGGTTTTCGTCCATTACAACCGCGACAAACATTGGAACATCTTTTAGTTTATTATATCCGCGCTGTCCAGCTTCTTTTTTCTTTTCTGGATCCTTTTCCTTGCCTGCCATAAAAGCTCGGGTTGCTTCAGCCAGTTTTAAACGGCTATCCCCCTGCACGACGATGAAGCGCCACGGCTGGGTCATTTTGTGATTAGGTGCCCATGTCGATGTTTCCAATAAGGATTGAATGGTATCAAGGGGAACAGGAATGTCCTTAAATCGTTTAATACTGCGCCGTTCTTTAATGATTTGTTCAAGTTTCATGCTCATCCTGCTCCTTTTATCTATATATGAACGTTTATTAGTTTTCAAAAAAAATAATCCCCGGCTGCCTAATATGCTTTCAACGTGAATAAAATGACTTGAATAAAGAGGGGGCAATATTCTAGTGACTTGCATTCGCTACTAAGCATATAATTTTTACTAGGCACAGAGAAGCCGGGGCGACATTGTATCTATGTACAATATCAAAAGGGTACGATAATAGATTATCGTATTTACTTATCAAATTTCAGAGATCGATAATGAAATTGAAAATCATTATCAATTAGAATTTTCTCTTATTTCCTGTTATTTGTCAAGAGTATTTCTAAAAAAAAATTCAAGTTATTTACCAATCCTATTAATTATTTCAAAATCTTTTATAAATTCTGTATAAAAATGTATAATGAAAAGATAAAAATGCTTTCTACATATGAAGAATTGAAGGGTGTCATAGATGAAAAAACTGTTCTCATTTCTAAAGCCATACCGACTCTTAATTACTCTCGCTTTATTTTTAATGATTGTTGAGCTCGGTGTTGAACTGTTACAACCGCTATTTATTGCAAAAATAATTGATGATGGTATTTTACAGAAAGATCTATCAGTAGTGATTAAGTGGGGAAGCATTATGGTGGGACTTTCTATTTTTTCATTTCTTGGAGGAATCGTTAATTCGTTTACAGCATCTCATGTGAGTCAGAGTTTTGGCCATGATGTCAGGAAAAGCCTTTTTGGAAAAATTCAGGCGTTTTCTTTTGCTAATTTGAATAACATTCCGACCTCATCTTTGATTACAAGGATGACGAATGACGTGACGCAGCTTCAAAATACGGTTTTCATGGGTCTGCGTATCATGGCAAGAGCTCCATTAATTGTACTTGGTGGCGCGATCATGGCGATTACGGTCAATTTGAAACTGTCTCTTGTGTTAGTCATTTCGATTCCCATTCTTGTGTTCTTTTTAGGGTGGGTTATGAAACGAGCGGCTAAACTATTTAAACTCGTCCAGAAAAAGCTCGATAATGTTAATAGCGTCATGCGGGAAAATCTGATAGGCATGCGCTTAATTAAAGCTTTTCTTCGTAAGGAGCATGAAATCAAACGATTTGACGAGGCGAATGACGAGTTGAAAAGAAAGACTGTAACTTCCCTTCGTTTAATTGAAACAACGATGCCGGTGCTGATGCTGGTTATGAATTTGGCCATCCTGGTCATTCTTTGGCTTGGAAGCGAATTTATTGCAACTGGAGATATACAGGTCGGGGAAGTGGTGGCGATTGTTAACTATGCAACGAGGATTGCAGCATCACTTTCAGTTTTTTCGTGGCTGATCATGGTCATTTCACGAGCAAAGGCTTCAGCTGAACGCGTGACTGAAATATTTGAAACCCCCATAGATCTAGATGAAGGTAAGATGGAAAGTCAGAGTGGGGCCGTTAAAGCAGGAAGCATCGAGTTTCAGGATGTATCATTCCATTATCCTGGAAGTGGTACACCGGTATTGAAAAATTTGAGTTTCACTGTTGAAGCAGGAGAATCGCTTGCTATTATCGGAGCGACAGGCTCAGGGAAAACCTCCTTATTTCAGCTAATTCCAAGATTGTACGAAGTTGAAAGCGGATCCATTTTTATAGACAGCCAAGATGTGAAAAATATTCCCTTGGATTCCCTTAGAAAAAGGATTGGCTATGTACCGCAAGAAGCCTTGCTTTTTTCAGGATCCATAAAGAATAACATTGCTTGGGGGAAAGAAAACGCCACGATGGAAGAGCTTATGACAGCAGCCGAGCATGCTCAGGTTCACGAGACCGTGATGAAACTGCCAAAACAATATGAAACGCAGTTAGGGCAAAAAGGAGTGAATCTGTCAGGTGGGCAAAAACAGCGGTTATCGATTGCAAGGGCATTGGTGCGTAGACCGAAGATTCTTCTGCTGGATGACAGTACAAGTGCCCTGGATTTAAAAACAGAAAGTAAACTGCTTAATGCTTTAAAGTCCTATACATGCACGACACTTATCATTACACAAAAAATTAGTACAGCCATGGAGGCAGATAAAATTTTATTGCTTGAAAATGGTGAAATGCTTGCGGAAGGAAAACATGAAGAGTTGATTAAAACAAGTACTCTTTATCGAAAAATCGTTCACTCACAGTTTGGGGAGGAGGGGATTTCACTTGAGTCGAAAAATATCTCCCGCTAATGCAAAGTCAAAACCATCCAACTCATGGAATACGATAAAACGAATAATCCCCTATTTAGCAACGAATAAAGGTCTGCTATTCTATGTCCTGCTTATGGTACTAATAAGCTCGGTATTGGGATTACTCGGACCCTTTCTTGTTGGGATGGCCATAGACGATTATATTGTCACCAAGGATAGCGGAGGGCTAATAAACCTGTTGTTCGGGCTTCTTGCGGTCTATATTTTCTATTCACTTTCGATGTGGTTGCAGAATTATTGGATGATCGGGATTGCGCAGGATACGGTGTATGTGATGCGCAATCAATTGTTTAAAAAGCTTCATCAGTTGTCGATCCCCTTTTTTGACCGCCGTCAGCATGGGGAATTGATGAGTCGGGTAACGAATGATATTGAAAATGTCAGTTCTACTTTGAATAGTTCTGTGATTCAGGTTTTTTCAAGTATACTGACATTGGTAGGAACAATCGGAGTGATGCTGTATTTGAGCCCATTGCTAACGCTTCTTACTCTCTTTATCGTTCCGCTTATGTTCTTCGGGTTGAGATGGATCACAAACCGGACAGGAAAGCTTTTTAAAGAACAGCAGAAAAATCTTGGGGAACTGAACGGGTTTATCGAGGAGACAATTTCCGGGCAGCGGATCGTGAAGGCTTTTTCACAGGAAGATAAAGTTATCAGCGATTTTATTACCCGGAGTGAAAACTTAAAGAAAGCTGGGTTTTTATCGCAATCTTATTCAGGGCTGATTCCAAAGCTAATGAATTTACTGAACAACTTAAGCTTTACGGTAATTGCTGCTGTCGGTGGATTTTTGGCACTGAGTGGCGTTGGTACGGTTTCCATCGGGGTCATTGTCATTTTCACCGAGTACTCAAGGCAATTCACCCGGCCATTAAATGACCTGGCTAACCAATTTAATACGCTGCTTTCGGCTGTTGCTGGTGCTGAGCGTGTATTTGCCATTCTTGATGAAAAAGAAGAGGAAATGGATGAGAAACAGGCCGGTAAACTTCGGAATGTCTGTGGTGAGGTGGACTTTGAAGGAGTTTCCTTTTCATATGATGAAGAGGATCAAACAATACATGATGTCAGCTTTCATGCTGAAAAAGGAGAAACCATCGCCCTTGTGGGGCCAACGGGGGCAGGTAAAACGACAATCATTAATCTGCTTGCCCGTTTTTATGAACCAAACAGTGGTCGGATCTTGATCGACGGCCAGGATATCCGGCAGGTAACGAGAGCCAGCCTCCGTAAGCATATGGGATTTGTTTTACAGGATTCTTTTTTATTTCAGGGGACCATTCTTGAAAATATCCGCTACGGACGATTAGAGGCGGGGGATGAAGAAGTTGTGGATGCAGCCAAGCTTGCAAATGCCCATTCCTTTATCATGAAGCTTCCAGATCAATATGATACCATTTTGAATCAGGATGGTAGTGGAATCAGTCAGGGGCAGCGCCAGCTTCTATCGATTGCAAGAGCGATTTTAGCAGATCCCGTTCTATTAATCTTAGATGAAGCGACAAGCAGTATAGATACGATTACCGAACTGAAAATCCAGGAAGCGTTACACCGATTGATGGAGGGAAGAACGAGTTTTGTCATTGCTCATCGATTGAATACGATTCAGCAAAGTGATCAAATTCTGGTACTGGATGAAGGAAGAATCATTGAAAAAGGTTCTCATAATGAGCTTTTGCAGCAGCGAGGATTTTATTCCGAACTTTATCGAAGCTCATTAAAGGAAAATCAGACCGGATGAAAAAAATGTGTGCCGCTGGGCGCACATTTTTGCGTTGGTACTGTAAAGTCAAAACCCTATCCCTAGGAATTGCATTCGATTTCATTTAATGATGCAATTGCTTCGTCTAAAAAAGCAAGGAGCTCTGCCTTTACCGGGTACAAGCCTGCGGAAGAAGAGTCAGTCTCCGATTTACGCACATCCCAGAATTTCTCCTCTAGTTCTTTGTTTCCCTCGAAAATCAACTCAGACAAATGTAAGTCTTCAGCAATAAGCCTTCCTTCCTCTGAATCAGCAGGAATGCCTTTGTTCATAGTTAATTCAATGTGTTTGATGAGGTTAATCCATTGCTTCGTTTGGATACATGGATTAGTTAACGGAATAGCTGTGGTATTGGCGGCCCGTGAAAGTGCCTACAAATCAGGAAGAAAGACGGTATATTCCATAAAAGTGGTTATAAATCCATTACAAATTGACTAATTGACTATTGCTAAGTAACCATTTAATGACATATAATTCTGAATATATACAAAATTCTTTAAATTCGTTTGGTTAAGGGGGAAGTATGTAAGCATATTGCCATATGAAATGAAGACTTTTTATAGTAATTAATAATTTTAATAGATAGGAGATGAAAAAATGAAAGCGCTTAAGTCAGTCATTCTTTGGGGGATTATATCGGCGGTTGGTGCAGTAAGTTTTGGTTTCGTTGCTTTAAACCGAGGAGAAAGTATTAATGCTATGTGGATAGTCACTGCAGCTCTCTGTGTATATTCGGTTGCGTATCGCTTTTATAGTAAATTTATCGCACAGAAAGTGTTTGAGCTAGATGACAATCGTCAGACTCCATCAGAAGCAAATAATGATGGAAAAGACTACGTCCCTACAAATAAATGGGTGTTGTTTGGTCACCATTTTGCAGCAATTGCTGGAGCTGGTCCGCTTGTAGGACCGATCCTTGCTGCACAGATGGGATATTTGCCGGGAACACTTTGGCTTGTAGTTGGAGTTGTTTTAGCCGGAGCGGTACAAGATTTTATTATACTCTTCGGTTCGATGCGCCGTAACGGCAAATCGCTTGGTGAGATGATTAAAGAGGAAATTGGACCTATTACAGGTTTGATTGCAATGGTGGGGATTCTTGGTATCATGATTATATTATTAGCGGTACTTGCCCTTGTAGTCGTAAAAGCCTTGATTGGCAGTCCTTGGGGGATGTTTACGATCGCTTCAACCATCCCGATTGCAGTCCTTATGGGCGTCTACATGAGATATATCCGGCCTGGTCGGGTTGGTGAAGGTTCAATTATTGGTATTATCTTATTGATGCTTGCTTTATATTTCGGTCGATTTGTATCCGAAAGCGCGACATTGGCGCCAATGTTTACGTTCAGTGGTGAAACAATCGCTATCATGTTGATCGTATACGGATTTGTTGCTTCTGTTCTGCCAGTATGGATGCTATTGGCACCACGTGATTATTTAAGTACATTCTTGAAAATCGGAACGATCATCGGGCTTGCGCTTGGTATCTTTATCGTCATGCCAAGCCTTGAAATGCCTGCTGTCACTCAGTTTATTGATGGAACAGGACCTGTTTTCTCGGGGAATCTATTCCCGTTCTTGTTCATCACGATTGCTTGTGGAGCAGTGTCGGGATTCCATGCCCTTGTTTCTTCCGGTACAACACCTAAAATGATTGAACGTGAATCTCATTCGCGTCCAATAGGATACGGAGCTATGCTGACTGAATCCTTTGTTGCCATCATGGCGATGATAGCAGCCTGTGTACTGACACCAGGGATTTACTTTGCGATTAATAGCCCAGGTGCGGTTGTTGGAACGGAGCCAGCTCAGGTAGCAGCGACGATTTCCGATTGGGGATTCATTTTGACACCAGAGATGATTACTGGTCTGGCAGATGATGTCGGAGAAGAAACGATCTTATCCCGTACTGGAGGAGCACCGACCTTTGCAATTGGAATGGCTCATATCTTCTCGCAGGTGGTTGGTGGAGCTTCACTGATGGCGTTCTGGTATCATTTCGCGATCCTGTTTGAGGCATTGTTCATCTTAACGACCATTGATGCTGGAACAAGGGTAGGGCGTTTTATGATTCAAGATATTCTCGGAACCTTTTATAAGCCATTTGCACAGACGAGTAAATGGCTGCCAAACATCATTGCGACGGCCATTTGTGTTCTTGGTTGGGGTTATTTCCTTTATCAAGGAGTTATTGATCCTCTTGGTGGAATAAATACACTTTGGCCGTTGTTTGGTATTGCAAATCAGATGCTTGCAGCCATTGCATTGCTGCTTGGTACAACTGTCCTTTTCAAAATGGGCAAAAAAGCATACACATGGGTTACGCTTGTACCGACTGTATTCTTATTGATTGTAACCATGACGGCAGGTTGGCAAAAGCTATTCCATGAAAACCCGGCGATTGGCTTTTTGGCGCATAAGGACAAATTTAAAGCCGCCTATGATAAAGGGGAGGTTCTTGCCCCGGCAGCTAACTTAGCCGAAATGAAACGAGTTATCATCAATGATTATGTGGATGCAGCCCTTTGTGCCATCTTCATGATTGTTGTCATCACTGTCCTGATTTCAGCCATAAGATTATGGATCAAGGTCTTGAAAAATCAAAAAATAGATTTACATGAATCACCTTATGTATCAAGGTCATAAGGGAGGGAAGACAATGTTGAAAAGATTAACAAAGATTCTTAGCTTCAGAAAGCAGTTTGTAAGTTTGCTTGTCGGCGTACCTAGTTATGAAACTTATGTAGACCATATGAAGGTCCACCATCCCAAAGATCCAGTAAAAACTAGGAAAGAATTTTTCTGTGAAGCGCAGGATGAACGGTATAATGCTAAAGGTGGTAAAGTGTCTCGTTGTTGTTAACTAATTATTTTTTTGAAGGGCCCTCGATTTGAGGGCCCTTTTTGGTTCGTTTTTTAGCGTGGGAAATAAGTAGGGATGGATTATAAGAACATTAGACTAAAAAAATTTCTTTTGAAATGGTATTAAGGCAAAATTCTTTAGATTTACGGTTATTTATTCATACTAATGTTATAAAATCTAACGCTCTTTTGATAAAATATAAAAATAAAGTTGAATTATTAGAAAATTAAGTATATGATAAAAAAAATAACATAATGATGTTAAATAACATAACATATATAAAAAAGGGGGAAACAAAATGCAAATGGCAGATTCGGTTTTTATGTTTTTGGCAACAATGATGGTTTGGCTAATGACACCAGGGATTGCCTTATTTTATGGTGGGATGGTAAAAAGTAAAAACGTCCTGAATACGGCAATGCATAGTTATATGCCACTGGCCGTCATTTCTATTCTTTGGGTACTAGTTGGATATTCATTATCATTTTCACCAGGAAATGCACTCCTTGGCGGTCTGGATTGGGTTGGTTTAAAAGATGTAGGCTTCGAACCAGGTCCATACAGCGAAACAATTCCTCATAGTTTATTCATGTTATTCCAAATGACTTTTGCTGTATTAACCGTTTCAATCATTGCAGGAGGTATTGCAGAGCGGATGAAGTTTTCAGCATTCTTAATTTTTACAATTCTTTGGTCTCTATTCGTATACGCTCCTGTTGCTCACTGGGTATGGGGAGGCGGCTGGTTAGCTGAACTCGGTACTCTTGATTTTGCTGGTGGTAACGTTGTTCATATTTCTTCCGGGGTTGCAGGTCTGGTTTTAGCAATCATGTTAGGAAAAAGGAAAGAATCAGGTAACAGTGCACCACATAATCTTCCATTAACATTCCTTGGCGGATCATTAATATGGTTCGGTTGGTACGGCTTCAATGTCGGAAGCGCACTGACAATTAATGCGGTAGCAATGAATGTATTCGTGAATACAGCTGTTGCAGCAGCTGCAGGTATCCTCGGTTGGTTAATTGTTGAGTATATGGCGAATAAAAAAGCAACATTGCTAGGTGCAGTATCTGGAGCGATTTCTGGGTTAGTTGCCATTACACCAGCGTGTGGGTTCGTAACACCAGCATCTTCCATCATTATCGGTGTCGTTGGTGGAGCAGTATGCTTCTGGGGTGTATTCTTCCTGAAAAATAAACTAGGATACGACGATGCCTTAGATGCTTTCGGTTTACATGGCATCGGTGGAACTTGGGGTGGAATCGCGACAGGATTATTTGCTACTACTTCCGTAAACGAAAGTGGAGCTAATGGTTTATTCTACGGAGATTTCAACTTGCTTTGGAAGCAGATTATAGCCATCGTTGCAACGTATATATTCGTGGCCGTGGTCACTTATATCATTGCAAAAGTAATAAATCTTTTCGTTCCATTGCGTGTAAGTGAAGAAGATGAGTCAATGGGGCTTGATCTTACACTTCACGGCGAAAAAGCCTATCACGAATCACTTTAAATGGAGGTTGATCATATGTCTGAGGTTTTAACGAAAATTGAAATCGTTACACGTCCTATTAAGTTTGAACAATTCAAAACAGAGCTTGCAAAAATAGGGGTAAGCGGAATAACTGTATCGGAAGTAAAAGGAACAGGACTTCAGAAAAGTTATGTGGAAACGTATCGCGGTCGAAATCGGGAAATGTCGTTACATGATCGGATGAAAATCGAGATTGTTGTTTGTGAAGTTCCAGTTCAGGATGTTGTGGATGTGGCAAGGAAATTTTTGAGCACAGGGAAACCTGGTGACGGCAAAATCTTCATTTATGAATTAGCGAATGTCGTGAATATCCGAACAGGAAAAGAAGGACATGATGCTTTAAAAAACGAGAACTAGAAGGATTAATTAATCTAACATTATGTGCCGAATTCAGCAGATTAGAGAAAGGAGCTAAATATGGGGAGACTGGTCCGAATTGTTAATGCAAAAAAACAAAAGATTGTTAATACACTCATATCAGAGAATGTATATCAACCTGCTGACCGACCCTTTTTATTAGAATTACCATTGAAAAATTTAGAAGAAATTTTATCACTTCGAATAAAATCCTCGTTTCAAAATCAGAGTTATAAAAAATAACATTTTGCAGCCGTTTCTTCTATATAAAGGAGAACGGCTTTTTTATGCTTTTACTGCATTTCATCGGCAATTGATTTTAAAAGTTTATAGCTTGGAAGTGATTTTTATTATATAAGGGAACTTTTTTTTATCTCCCATAGAAATCGATGAGTATTCCTACTATAATGAATATGGACAAAAATTTTAATCCAATTTATTTGCTTTTTTTGACGTTTTTAGCTTAGTTAATTCAATTTTTCTTTATTTTGCGAAAAAAAACTTCAAAAAAATTGTAAGTCTTCCATAAATAATGAAGTAGGTTCGAGAATGCCCTGTTTATAGTGAGGGGAATTTATAAATATGTTCTTTTATGAGGTGAGGGGAAATGGATCAATTTACGGTCGAGTCCGTTTTAAATATCATCAGGGAATTTGTTCCGCAGGATGCTTCAATCTCTGTGGCTGACTCAGAAAAATACATTTATTACCAACCGAGCAAGCAGGTTGACTTAGGAATTAAACCAGGAGATTTAATAAGTGAAAAAACAGCTACTTATAAAGCGTTGAGTGTCCGAAAAAAAATTGGTGTACAAGTTGAAAGTAATGTATTTGGCGTACCTTATTATGGTTTGAGCGTACCAATAATGGACGAGGGTAATCCGTTAGGGGCAGTAACAGCCATTTTGCCGTCAAAGCAGTTAATATTACCGACTTCATTTTTAACAATCAAAACAGATGACCACTGGATACCACTTCCATATGACGAAATTATGTATTTAGAAGCGCAAAATAGGAAAACTAAAATTCAGTCCGAACGCGTGAATGGATTTCATAAAATGAACTTAAGTGAATTGGAGTTTATTTTACCGAATGATTTGTTCATTAGGGTTCATCGTTCGTACATCGTCAATATTAATTATATTCAGGAGATTCTTCCTGATTTTCACTCTACATTTTTACTGGTAATGAAGGATCAGTCTAAAATCCAAGTTAGTCAAACATATGCAAGTCAATTCAGAAGAGCTCTAGGATTTTAATGTTTCTCCTTGATGTGATAAAAATGCTGGTTTGTGCTCTATTTAAGGCTTTTCATTCGAAAACGAATGTGACAATTACACGGGCTTGATAAAATTAAGTGTAAGAAAAGCGAAAAATGGGGGTCTTTTGTATGAACGAAAGCGTTTTCAAAAAAATTCGCAACGAACAATTTAAGGGGAAAGTTGTTACAGCGGAAGAAGCAGCTTCTTGGATTAAAGATGGGATGAAACTTGGTATGAGTGGATTCACTCGTGCTGGTGATGCTAAAGTTATCCCGATGGCTCTAGTTGAAAGAGCTAAAACTGAAAAATTTAAAGTTGACGTTTATACTGGTGCTTCATTAGGGCCAGAAGTCGACCAACATATGGCGGAAGCCGGTATCATTAACAAACGCTTACCGTTCCAAGCGGATAAAGGTATTCGTAATAAAATCAATGCTGATGAAGTCACTTATGTGGATCAGCATTTATCTCATACAGCTGAACAAGTTCGTCAAGGCATTGTCGGACCTATCGATTTTGCAATCATCGAAGCATTGGCTATTACAGAAGAAGGATTAATCATCCCAACAACTTCTGTAGGTAACTCAGCCATCTTCGTTCAAGAAGCTAAAAATGTAATTATTGAATTAAACGTGTCTCATCCAGAAGGATTAGAAGGCATGCATGATATTTATACACCCGCTAAACAAGGTGAGCGCCAACCAATTCCAATGACTAGCGCAAGCGATCGTCTTGGATCAATTGGTATTCCGGTTGACCCTGAAAAAGTTAGAGGGATTGTGGTTTCTACAGATCTTGATGCACCTTCTACAATCGTGCCACCAGACGAAGAAACAGCAACAATTGCCAATCACCTTATTAACTTCCTTCGTGAAGAAATCAAGGCTGGCCGTTTAACTGAAAACCTTGCTCCGCTCCAATCTGGTGTAGGTTCAGTAGCAAACGCAGTATTCGCTGGTTTCCTTGATTCTGAATTTAAAGATTTAGAAGTGTATTCTGAAGTTTTACAAGATGCAGTATTCGATTTAATTGATGCTGGAAAAGTAAAATTTGCTTCAGGCTGCTCGATTACATTAGCTGAAGAAAAAGGAAAACAAGTTTACGGTGAGCTTGATAAATACCGTGATAAACTCGTTCTTCGTCCACAAGAAATATCTAACCATCCTGAAATCATCCGTCGTCTTGGTTTGATTTCAATCAATACTGCGTTAGAGTGCGATATTTACGGTAACGTAAATTCTACGCATGTTTCTGGTACAAGAATGATGAATGGTATCGGTGGATCAGGAGACTTTGCTCGTAACTCACGCCTAGGTATTTTTGTAACGAAATCATATGCTAAAGGCGGCAAAATTTCTAGTATCGTTCCTTTCGTTTCTCACGTGGACCACACTGAGCACGATGTGGATGTACTAGTGACAGAGCAAGGTATTGCTGATTTACGTGGTCTAGCACCAAAAGAACGCGTAGAATTAATCATCGAAAACTGTGCACACCCGGATTACCGTCCGCAACTTCGTGCATACTTTACTGAAGCAGTTGCTCAAACTGGTGGACATCAAACTCCACATATTCTTGAAAAAGCATTCTCTTGGCATACAAACCTTGCTAAAAACGGTACAATGCTTGAAGCTGCTCTTCAAGATCAAAAATAAGATATATGACCACCCCGCTATTATAGCGGGGTTTTTTTAGGGGTTCAGCACATAGCGCTGAGCCTCTTTTTATATGTATTTACTGTAGCATGTCATTGGATAGTGATTCTAAGAGTCATTCCTTTCTTCACTAAAGCATGGTTTCTATTATTGATGTTGAGATGCCTGCTCTGACCCTACAGCAAAAATTGCTGATCGAATTCAAATGACCCGTTTTCATTGTATATTTTCTTTTTGTATTATTTGCAATATATTAACTGGTTTTTAGATTTTAATAAATAATAAATCATGCTTAAGTATCCAAAAGAGTGGGAATTGTATCATAAGGTTTTTTTAGATTATTTTTGTATATAATTATACGTTCAGGTTATAGAAGTATGGTAAACTGCTAACAATGAAAGATTATCATACATAGAATTTTACATTATATATGTCGTTTCCTTAGAAATAGGGAGTTATATAGAATGGTTATATTGGAGGAGATAATTTGTTCAAGACAAAACTGCATTTTTGGACGTTAGAGTTATTATTATTGTCTTTACTTTTTTATGTTGGTACAAAGATTTCTTTTCTTTTTGAGCCAATTGTGATTTTTACCTCAACTTTGTTCTTTCCAATCTTGATTTCAGGTTTCCTCTTCTTTTTGTTCAACCCAACTGTTGACTTTTTAGTTAAACGGAGATTGCCGAGGGGATTGGCGATTTTATTGCTTTACGTATTTTTCCTTGGATTGATTAGTTTGTTGGTCGGCCTAGTGGGCCCATCGCTTTCTAGACAGGTCACAGATTTAGTCAATAACCTCCCGGATTATTTCAATCAAGTAAGAAAGTTCATTGAAGATTCAGCTGAGTCAAAATGGTTTTTGTGGACTGTGGAACAAGATTATGTCCCTTTGCAAGAAGTAGGAGATTCGCTTCAAAAATATTTGACGAATTTACCGAGTAATATAACGAATAGTTTGTCTTCGGTTTTCAGTGTAGTGACGAATATTACGTTAGTAGTCGTGACGGTTCCTTTCATCCTATTTTATATGCTGAAAGATGGGGATAAGCTTCCAAGTTCCATCATGAAATTCGTACCCGTTCGTTACAGAAAACCAGCTTTAACGGTACTTAAGGAAACGGGAGAGACGCTTACTACTTATATTCAAGGACAGATGCTAGTTTGCATGTTTGTCGGGATTGGAACGTTTATTGGATATTTAATCATTGGTTTGCCTTATGCGTTCTTATTTGCGCTGATTGGTGCGGTAACCAATATCATTCCATATGTAGGTCCGTTTATCGGAGCGGCTCCTGCGGTCATTGTGGCGTTGATTCATTCACCGACAGAAGCGTTATTGGTCATTCTTGTTGTAACGATTATTCAGCAGCTGGATGGTAATGTCATTTCACCGTTAGTCATCGGGAAAAAATTGAACACTCATCCGCTTACGATAATCATCCTTTTACTCGTTGCTGGAAACATTTCAGGTATCATCGGAATGATTTTGGCAGTTCCGACATATTCCGTTGTAAAAACGATTGTGTTGAATATCGTAAAGTTCATCAGGATCCGGAAAGAGGAAAAGCTTGAAGAAGATATATTAGAATGAAAAACGGGACCAACTCAAAAGAGTTGGTCCCGTTTTTCTTTTTTAAGAAAGGTTCCCCAATAATCAAGGGTACTTGAACATATTACAAACCTAAAGAAATATATTTTACTTCTAAGAACTCTTCAATTCCCTGGTGTCCGCCTTCGCGGCCGAGCCCACTTTGCTTGAAGCCACCAAATGGAGCCTGTGGAACGGAGGGAAGTCCGTCGTTTAAGCCGACAATTCCGAATTCTAGTGCTTCAGTAGCTTTGATGCCTTTGGTGATATTTTCGGTAAACACGTATGCAGCTAACCCGAAAATGGAGTCATTTGCACGCCTAATAGCTTCTTCATCCGTCTTAAAGGAGGCGATTGGAGCTAATGGACCGAATGTTTCTTCCTTCATACAGAGCATGCTGTCATCGATGTTGGAAAGAATTGTTGGCTCTAGGAAAAGCCCGCCGATTGATTTTCCACCAGCTTCGAGTTTAGCTCCGCTACTGATTGCTTCATCGATTTGTTTTTGAACCTTATCCACCGCATCTTGGTCAATAAGTGGACCAATGTCGACGCCTTCTTCTAGCCCATTGCCTACTTTAAGTTCGTTGACTTTAGCCACAAGTTTTTCGATAAAGGTTTCTTGAATGGATTCGTGAACATAAATACGGTTTGAACAGACACATGTTTGTCCAGCATTACGGAATTTAGAACTGATAATGCCATCGACTGCTTTATTAATATCAGCATCTTCAAAGACGATGGCAGGCGCGTGTCCGCCAAGTTCAAGTGAGACTTTTTTTACTGTATCGGCGGAGCCCCTCATTAAGGTTTTACCGACTTCTGTTGAACCGGTGAATGTCAATTTACGGACACGTGTATCTTTAAGCCAGGTTTCACCGATTTCTGATGAGTTCCCTGTCACGACATTGATGACGCCTTTTGGAATACCAGCCTCTTCTGCTAATTCTGCCATTTTTAAAGCTGTAATAGGAGTCAGGTTGGCCGGCTTAATGACGACCGTACAGCCGACAGCAAGGGCAGGTGCCACTTTTCTTGTAATCATCGCTGCTGGGAAGTTCCATGGTGTAATGACGGCTACCACTCCGACTGGCTGTTTAGTCACGAAAAGTCGCTTATTAGACACGGAAGCAGGAATTGTTTCACCGTACACTCGTTTTCCTTCTTCGGCAAACCAAGATAAAAATCCATTAGCATAGGTCATTTCCCCAAGAGCCTCTTTTAAGGGTTTACCTTGTTCCTCTGTCATGATTCTAGCTAATTCTTCTTTATTATCTTCGATTAATCGATGCCATTTCCAAATTAAATCGGCACGTTCATAGACTGAGAGAGCTGCCCAACCTGTAAAGGCCTCATAAGCAGCATCGGCAGCCTTGGCCGCTTCAGCTGCACCACCTTTAGGTACGGTGGCAACGACTTCATCCGTTGCCGGGTTTTTCACTTCAATTTTATCCAGTCCAAAATCTGACCACTCACCGTTAATAAATAATCCGTAATCCTTCATGATAAAACCTCCTATTTTGGTTAAATCCATCAAACTACTTAAAAATCTTTTACCTTTATACCAATACCTGTTATATAAAATTATAAACACTTTTTGGAGTTTCTGAAATTTATTTGATTGGCTATTTTTTTGAGCCATTGTAATAAAGTGAAGAAAGGGGAAAAGACATGGGAAATCAGGATGAAAATCGGGAAGGTTTTTATAATAATAGATTATCAAAAAAAAGAGGTGCAAGTTGCACACCTCTTTTTTTATAGCTTATTTTATTTTTCCGAGGAGACGGCTACTTCACCGACATTGTCGGAGAGAGCTTGATTTGGATTGAATTCGCCTTCTGATTTAGAGATGACTACAGTCGCAACACTGTTACCGATAAGATTAGTGATGGCACGTGCTTCGGACATGAAGCGGTCAACCCCTAATAGGAGAGCCATACCTTCAACTGGAATCATCGGGAATGCGGCTAATGTTGCAGCAAGTGTAATGAAACCAGATCCTGTTACACCTGCAGCCCCTTTAGATGTTAACATCAAGATTCCTAGAAGGGTTATTTCCTGCCAGATGCTTAAATCGATACCATATGCTTGAGCGATGAAAATCGCTGCCATGGATAAGTAAATGGATGTGCCATCAAGGTTAAAAGAATAACCAGTTGGGACGACCAAACCGACTACGGATTTTGAACAACCGTATTTTTCTAGTTTTTTCATTACGCTTGGAAGAGCAGATTCCGATGAAGATGTTCCTAATACTAATAAGATCTCTTCTTTTAAATAGGCAATGAATTTGAAAATATTAAAACCGTAGATTTTTGCGATTGAACCAAGGATAAGAATAATGAATAGGGCCATCGTGATGTATACGCTACCCATTAATTGTCCAAGAGAACTTAGAGAACTAAGACCGAACTTACCGATTGTGTAAGCCATTGCCCCAAATGCTGCCAATGGAGATACTTTCATAATCATACCAACGATGCCGAAGAAAATATCAGCAATATGCTGAAGGAAGGAGACGACAGGTTGTACTTTTGGTCCCATCGCAGCCATTGATAATCCGAATAATACAGCAAAGAATAAAATAGGGAGCAAGTCGCCACCAGCCATCGCAGCAACTGCATTATCTGGAATGATGTTAGAAATGAAGGCAACTGCGCCATGTTCCGTTTCGGAAGCGGCTGTTGTATATTGTGATACATCTCCGCCTTCGACTGAATCAATGTTGAAACCTTTACCAGGTCCTAACAGATTAACTACGATAATTCCGATAGCAAGGGCGAAGGTGGTAACGATTTCAAAATATAGCAGGGCCTTTCCTCCGATACGGCCAACCTTCTTCATATCGCCCATGCCGCCAATTCCGATTACGACCGTTAAGAAGATGATTGGTGCAATGACCATTTTAATCATTTTAATAAATAAATCAGCTAATATCTTCAGTTGTTCACCGAAAGTAGGGAAGAAGAAACCGACTGTAATACCTAGAATAATACCGATGATGACCTGAACGGTTAGATTTTTTAATATTTTCAAGGTGCATTCTCCTTTGTTATATGATAGCGCTTTCTTAACTTAACTTTAGTGTAACAGAAGGAAGAGTCAGAATATTCTTTTGGTGATATTGTTCTTTTTGGTCTTTTTGGTCTTGGGGATAGTTTAGTAGCTGAAGGGAAAGAAGGAATTTGAAGTAATATTGAATTCATTAAGGATCTACTTTGAAAAGCCGCAAAAAAAGTACCGGTGTAGTAGCACCGGTACTTGAGAAAATCAATTTTCAAACGGTTTTATGAGTCCATAAAGGGTTTCAATAACGGGAAGTTTTAAATTGACCTTTTCAGCTAGACGCAGTGCACCACCTTGTAAATGCTCTACTTCAAGGGTTTGGCCTTTTCGAAGGTCTTGATGCATGGAAGAGGTTGATTCGTCCGGTAAACCTGCCATGTTTTCTAGTGCCTGAGCAACATTCTGTTCTGTTATTCCGACGTTATAAGCATTTGCAAGTTTCTTCATTTCAATAAGGACATGTTCTAGTAACCTATTAGTTTCAGGGAATCTCCGTATTGTGCCAATAGGGAGGTTGGAAGCGGTTGTTACACCGGAGAAAGCGGTAATGAACATATATTTAATCCACATCCTGATTAAAATGTTTTCTGTTCTGCTTGCCCCCATGATAGCTGAACTGACTGCCTGTTCAAATTCGTCGCAAATCTTTGTTTGTGAGGGATGAAGCGGGCCAAAGATTAAATCGTGATTCTTATTGGAGTGAATTACATGGCCCTTTTCGTTTAGGGTAGCGATAATGAAGGCGCTTCCCCCTATGACGGCTGCTTCACTTAGTTCGTCTTGCAAAATGGAGATATGTTCTATTCCATTCAAAAGCGGAAGGATCTTCGCGCCTTTTTCAACAAGAAGCTTCAAGTCAGGGATGGTCCCCTGCAAGTGCTGGCCTTTTACGGCAAGAATCACTAGATCAACTTGTTCTATTTTCTTTACATCTTCTATGATATGTAGCTCGTTAAAATCATAGTTTCCATGAGGACTAGTTATTTTTAGGCCATTTTCTTTCAATTGTTGGGCACGTTTTTTTCGGACAAGGTATTGAACATGCTGTCCGGCCTGTTGTAACCTTCCACCAAAGTAGGAACCTAATGCACCAGCCCCAATAATGACAATATTCAAAGTGCGCACCTCTCTTTTAATTAGGATGTCCTAATCATAACATCGACTGAATTTTCAGTAAATGTTATGTGGAATAATAAGGTTGTATTCTTAAACTATGTATTTACGAACACAGCCAAAAGATACAAAAGCGGTGTAGTTTAAAAATCGGAGGCTGATGAAAAAAAGAAAGCGGTTCCATTTTTTTCTTGACTAACTTGTATATACAAGTTAGTCTATCAATAACAAACATGTATATACAATTTTAGGGAAGAGACGAACAATAAATGTTAAGGGGAGGGATTGTTATGGCAAAGGAATATAGTCAGATAGTGGAAGGAATCGTCAAAGGAGTAGGAGGAAAAGAGAATATCCAGTCTGCAACGCATTGTGTTACAAGGCTTCGGTTTGCATTGAAAGATGAAACGAAAGTGGATAAGGAGGAACTCGATAAAATCGATGTGGTGAAGGGTGCCTTTTCCGCTAATGGTCAATTTCAGGTCGTGATCGGGCAGGGGACGGTAAACAAGGTATATGCGGAAATGGTCGAAGCCACCGGAATTGGGATTGCTACGAAGGAAGAAACGAAATCAGTTGCTGAAAGTAATTTAAATCCACTTCAAAGGGCGGTTAAGGCGTTAGCTGATATCTTTATCCCAATCCTTCCTGCAATCGTGACGGCTGGTTTATTATTGGGAATCAATAATATCCTGACTGGGACAGGTATCTTTTTTGAAAAAAAATCCCTTGTCCAAGTCTATACCCAGTGGAGTGATTTTGCCGATATCATTAACCTAATAGCCAACACGGCCTTCACATTCCTGCCGGCACTTGTCGGTTGGTCAGCCGTGAAGCGATTTGGTGGTAATCCATTGCTTGGAATTATTCTAGGATTGATGCTGGTTCATCCAAGCTTATTAAATGCTTGGGATTATCCAAAAGCAAAGGCAGCTGGCGATATTGGTATGTGGAATTTATTTGGCCTTCAGATTGAAAAAGTAGGCTACCAGGGTCAGGTGCTCCCTATTTTAGTAGCTTCCTATGTACTGGCGAAAATTGAAGTGTTTTTAAATAAACGGGTTGCCGATTCCTTTCAATTGCTGGTAGTCGCACCGATATCATTACTAATCACTGGTTTTCTAGCCTTCATCGTCATCGGACCAGTGACTTTTACGATTGGAAACTGGATCACTTCCTTATTCGTTGGAATATTCGACATGGCGCCTGTTATAGGAGGGCTGCTATATGGTGCATTATATGCTCCGCTGGTTATTACCGGCATGCATCATACCTTCCTAGCGGTTGACTTTCAGCTCATCGGTTCGATTGGAAGTACCTTCCTGTGGCCGATTCTTGCACTTTCGAATATTGCCCAAGGTGCATCGGCACTTGCCATGATGTTTCTGGCGAAAAATGATGAAAAACTGCGAGGACTGTCGCTGACGTCATCAATCTCAGCGTTTCTTGGTGTAACTGAACCAGCTATGTTTGGGGTAAATCTGCGTTATCGTTTTCCGTTTTATTCAGCAATGATCGGTTCGGCACTTGGGGCTGTCTATATTATGCTAAATGCTGTCACATCACCCTCTATCGGTGTTGGCGGAATACCAGCAATATTCTCGATTTTTCCAAATAAATGGATTCCGTTTAGCATCGGCATGGTCATAGCAATTATCATCCCCTTTTTTCTTACTTTTTTCCTGGGGAAATCAAAAAAATATACTCTAAATAGTAAAGAGAATACAAGAATTGAAGACCATAGCGTCTAAGTTTAATAAAAGAAAGGACGTGACATGATGAAGGAATGGTGGAGAAAAGCGACTGTTTATCAAATCTATCCGAAGAGCTTTAATGATACGACCGGAAATGGCATCGGTGATATTAAGGGAATTATTGAAAAGCTTGCCTATTTAAACGAGCTCGGAGTGGATGTTATCTGGCTTACACCGATTTACAAATCACCTCAAAAAGATAATGGCTATGATATTAGTGATTATTATTCAATTGATGAAGAATATGGATCGATGAGGGATTTTGAAGACCTGGTAGCTGCAGCTCATGAACACGGAATTAGAATCATCATGGATCTTGTCGTAAATCACACCTCGACTGAGCATGAATGGTTTAAACGAGCATTAGAAAGTGATGATTCTCGATTCCGCGATTTTTATATTTGGAGAGATCCGATAGACGGTCATGAACCGAACAATTGGCTTTCTAAGTTTGGCGGATCAGCCTGGAAGCTGGATGAAAAATCCGGTAAGTATTATTTGCACCTTTTTGATGAAACTCAGGCTGATTTAAATTGGGAAAACCCTCAGGTTAGGCAGGAAATTTATAAACTGATGCATTATTGGTTTGAAAAAGGGATTGATGGCTTTCGGCTTGATGTAATCAATCTCATTTCTAAGAATCAGCAATTCCCCAATGACGACGGTACACTTGCACCTGGAGACGGCAGAAAATTTTATACGGATGGGCCGCGCGTACATGAATTTTTGCATGAGATGAACCAAAGTGTACTTTCCAATTATGACAGCATGACGGTCGGGGAGATGTCTTCGACGACGATTGAGGATTGTATCTCTTATTCTTCTCCTGAGCGGAATGAACTGAGTATGACGTTTAACTTCCATCACTTAAAAGTGGATTACCCAAACGGAGAAAAATGGGCGGTTGGAGAATTTGATTTTCTATCTCTTAAGCAGATTCTTTCAAAGTGGCAGATGGAGATGCATCAGGGTGGGGGGTGGAACGCACTATTTTGGTCCAATCATGATCAACCCCGAATTGTCTCACGCTATGGAGATGATGCGTTATATCATCAAGAATCGGCGAAAATGTTGGCAACAACGATTCATATGATGCAGGGGACACCATTCATTTATCAAGGCGAAGAGTTTGGGATGACAAATCCGAATTTTGACAGAATCGAGCAGTACCGGGATGTAGAAACATTGAATTATTTTCGAATTATGAAGAAGCAGGGGATGTCAGAGCAGGAGATTTATTGTATATTACAGCATAAGTCACGAGACAACTCGAGAACGCCTGTACAGTGGAATGAATTGAAGGAGGCGGGTTTTACGAAAGGGACCCCATGGATTCCAGTGGCAGAAAACTATCGGGATGTTAATGCAGCACAAGCATTGAATGATCAGGATTCAATTTTCTATCATTACCAGAAACTAATCCAGCTTCGCAAAGAATATGAAATAATAACGAGCGGTGATTATAAAATAATTCAGTCAGAACATCCTGAGTTATTTATCTATGTCCGTAGCTACCAAGACGAACAGCTTCTTGTGGTTAATAATTTTTATGCAAAAGATACAAAATTAATTCTGCCTGCGGAACTTCTGAATAATGAATCTGAGACTATACTCATCGGAAATTATTCTCAGTCATTGCCTCTATGTCACAAAATGGAAATTCGACCTTATGAATCCGTCGTTTATCATTTGAAAAAGAAATGGTAAAATACTTTGGGTGATAATTAATGAAAAATAAATTTATGAAGATATATGAAAATATTTCAAAACAAATACTTGATGGACGTCTAATCGCGGGGGATATGCTGCCGTCTGAAAATGAATTGGCTGAAAGTCATTCTGCGTCAAGGGAAACGATTAGGAAGGCGCTGAAGATGCTGTCGGAAGATGGGTACATTCACAAAGTCCAGGGTAAAGGATCAATTGTTCTGGAAATGAAGCGACTTGACTTCCCCGTTTCCGGACTTGTTAGCTTCAAGGAGTTAACCCAAAAAATGGGCGGGAGGGCGAAAACATATGTTGAAACCTTCGAGAAGATTAATCCGAGCCCTGCCTTGCAGGAAGTATTAAAGCAAACAGAAGATGAACTAGTATGGAAAGTCATCCGTGTTCGTGAAATTGATGGAGAACGAATTATCCTTGATAAAGATTTCCTTGCAGAGAAGTATGTCCCTCTTCTGACCATAGACATTTGTCGGAAATCCATTTATGAATATTTGGAAGAAGATTTGGGTCTTTCAATTGGCTTTGCCAAAAAAGAAATCACGATTGAGGAGCCAACAAAGGAAGATCGGAAACTACTCGACCTTGAAGGTTTTCACAGCATAGTCGTTGTCAAAAGTCACGTTTACCTTGATAATGCTAGTTTATTTCAATTCACCGAATCTCGTCATCGTCCTGATAAATTTCGATTCGTCGATTTCGCAAGAAGAAAATGAGAACATTACAAGAAGGTGCCTCATACGTAGGCGCCTTTTTTGGTCTCCTTAGGCATTACCAATATTATTCAGCAAATATAAAGAAACCTATAGTTTAGTAGTTAGTAGAGCATGAAAAAACAAAAAAACAGCCTGAAATCTATCAGGCTGTTTTTTTGTTAATTATAGATTTTTACTTTAACGGTTTTTCTGCCCCAATTGATAGCTTTTGAGTGAGAAGAGTAGAAGACGTCAATTTTATTCCCTTTGATTGCGCCGCCTTTATCTGCCGCAATGGCATCCCCGTATCCTTCTACATGAACTTTTGTTCCTAGTGGAATGACCTTAGGGTCGACTGAGATCGCTTTTGCGTTAGGGTTTTTCTTTAAGTTAAGACCCGATGCTGTAATACCGCTGCAACCTTTGCAGTTCGCAGTGTAAGCTGTAGCCTTCACGGTGATCGTTTTATATTTCTTGGATGATGACGTTTTAGCTTTAGGTTTAGCAGAGGTCGAAGTCTTCTTGACCTTTAAAACTTGTTTTGGATGGATGTTATCTTTTTTTAGGTTGTTCCAACTTTTGAGTTGATTGACTGTTATATTATGTTTATTGGCGATACTCCATAGTGAGTCGCCGCTTTTAACTTTGTATGTAGTAGTAGCAGCCGATGAAACTCCGGAAAAACTAAATACCAGGAAGAAAGCAGTGAAAATTGGAAGTAGTATTTTTTTCAAATGAATAGTCTCCTTTGTTTTAAATCGTAGACTTAGAATAACAGTTATATATGACAATAATGTTTCGCTGGAATAGTAATTGTGTTACAAAAGCGTTTCTGCTGATAAACAATTGTAATATAAACCAGGTAAAAAGAACTAATTATTTAAATGTTCCAATATTATGTATTTTGTCAATATAATAGGTTTTTTGTTTAATACCCTTGATTTAATGGCATAATTTGTTTAAAAGAATAATATATGGTTGTGTTTTGTTTAGGTTTAAAGGCCTGTATTTTTTGTAAAAAAGAAACACATAAAGAGTTGAATTTTTCTATTTTTTTAGTGGATAGCGTTATCAATTCTTATTCACTTGTGAAATGAAGTTCGTAGTTCTTGAGGTTTTCTATTATTTGCGGGATTTTCAATGATTTCACTAGCATCTCTTCATCTAGTAAAAAGAAGTTTATTATTGTAATAATAGACGCATGAAAAAGCCGACAGCTATATGGAATGTCGGCTTGTAACTTGTAATAAATTAAGATAAAACGAATTCAGAAGCAAAATCGACGAGCATTTGTTGATAAACAGCAACAGATTCGAGACTTACACATTCCCTGTCGCCATGCCAGTTCTCACCTTTTGGGCCAAACTCAATAGCCGGGATATCATATGCCGCAAAAAAGACAGTATCAGCGGAGCCATGCTGCCCAAAAATGATAGCTTCCTGATTGGTGTTCTTTTCAATAATTGGACGAAGAAGAGTGATGAATGGGTCATTCTCTTCGGTTTTTACAGGCTTGCTGTACATGCTCAGATGGATATTATTTCCTGTCACGCTTTCAATCTGTGCAATAATCTCTTCCATGGTTTGGGTAGGGAGATAACGGATATCAAGACTGAGTAAGCAGGCATCCGGTACCTTATTATAGACATCTCCACCTTTTATTTTAGCCAAATTAAGTGAGGGGGATGTGTAAAGTGGAGAATTTTCCCGAGTGAAGGGAAGTTCTTTAATTTTTTGATAGAGATCATACGCCTTTTCAATAGCATTCACTCCTTCCCATGGCCGGCTTCCATGTGCGGATTTACCTGAAACTTCAATATCCAGACGAAGGGCTCCCTTGGCCTGCAGGCCGATCCCTAACTGCGTCGGCTCTGCACAGATTACAAAGTCCCCTCTATAACCATGCTTCGCTAAATATCCAGAGCAGTTCAAACCGCCAATTTCTTCATCTGATACGATTTGGAGCTGGATTTTTAGACCTAAGTCTCTATCTTTTAGTTCTGAAAATGCACACATCATGCCTGCAATCCCCGCTTTCATATCAGCTGCCCCACGTCCATATAATTTCCCTTCATGAATCTCAGGGAAAAATTGATCCGGCGTCCCGCTGACAACATCGACATGGCCATTCCAAATCACGGTTTTTTCTCCACTGCCAATTTCGCTTACAAGCATTTTGTACCCGTTATTTACTATTACATTCACGGTAAGTCCTTGCTTGTTAAGCCATTCCGCACAGTATTCAACTGCTTCGTTGGCTCCTTCTTTTGATGAACTGTCAATAGATACTAAATCTTTAAGTAACTCGATGAGCAAATAGAAAACCTCCTAAAAATATGCATACTATAATTATATATACCCTTATTAAGAAAGGGTTAAATCAAAAATATTTTCCTATTAAAAAACGTTTATTCTTTTCATTTCTCAGGGTATGTAAAGGGGGAGCGACAATTTACATTCTTTAAGGAGGATGATAGATATGGATAAACGTATAATTGGTGTATATGAAACTGGAGAAGAGGCCATTAAGGCAGTTGAGGCTTTGCAAGCTCAAGGATATAATCGTGAAGATATTTCAGTCGTAGCGAAAGATAAAGAAGAATTAAGGACAGTGAATGAAGAAACGGGTACAAAAGTTGAAGAAGGACTTGCTGCTGGTGCAGCGACCGGAGGCATCTTGGGCGGTGCAGCTGGTTTATTAGCAGGAGTAGGGGCGTTAGCGATTCCTGGAATTGGACCTGTATTAGCGGCTGGGCCACTCGCTGCTACATTGGCTGGTGCAGCCGTGGGAGCTGGTACAGGCGGCCTGGCCGGCACATTAATTGGTCTAGGTATACCTGAAGAAGAGGCAAATCGATATGAAACAGATGTGAAGAATGGCAAGCTACTTGTGTTAGTTGATGCAGATGCGAGAAAAGCCCATTCTTCCTACTCAGGTATTACAGAAACGGATGAAACGCTTACTAAAAGTAGACCGCTTTAATAGATTTGGATAAAAAGGGACGGATCCTTAGGGTCCGTCCCTTTTTTGTTAGAATGTGAATTTTTTTATTTCGTTGTGCATTTCCTGGGATAGGGTATCTAATTCATTAGCAAGGGCATTTAATTGCTCCATTGAGGCATTCGTTTCTTCGACAGAAGCAGTTACTTCTTCAGTACCGGCAGCCGTTTCCTGACTGATTGAGTTTAAATGCTCTGCATTACTAGACATCTGTGAGACCTGAGCAACCATCTCGTTCATCATCATTTTAATTTCGTCAAAATTGCTGAATGTGTTCGCAATTATCTTTGCTATGTGACTAAAGGCGTTTTCTGTATCGGTTACAAAAGTATCCTGGTGATGGATTTTTTGATTGACTTGGTCAATTAAATTAACCGTATTCGTTGTATCAGTTTGCATGGCATGAATGATTTTCGAGATTTCCTTAAGAGATTGCTCCGTTTGCTCGGCCAATTTCTTAACTTCATCAGCAACCACTGCAAAACCCTTTCCATGCTCACCAGCTCTTGCTGCCTCTATAGCTGCATTCAAAGCGAGTAAATTAGTTTGCCCCGCAATTCCGCTAATGGTCTTTACAATATCGCTAATATCACGGGAACGTACATCCAATGATTTAACCGCCTCGCTCATATTATTGGAAATCAGGGTCGTTTCATTAAATTGCTGTTTTAGGTTTTGGACTTGAACGATTCCATCTTCCGAAGCCTTGAACATATTATCGGATTCCATGGACATTTTGCTCGTACGTGTCTCAAGGTCATGGATTTTATCAGCCAAAAGCTTTACAGCATTTTCATTATTCTGACCGATTTCAATTTGGTCTATGGCCCCCGCCGCAATTTGCTCCATCGTCAAAGCTACTTCGTTTGCCGAAGCAGAATTCTCATCTACACTGGCGACGAGCGTCATAGAGGAGTCAGCTACTTTATGGGAGAGGTTATTAACTTTTTCCAGCATGTGACTCATATTCCGGGTCATTATGTTTGTGTATACTGTAAGCTGCCCAATCTCATCTTTCCTCCAAATGGAATTAGTGGAAGTGAAATCACCATCAGTCATTTTTCGAATGGATTCTTGCAGCCTATTTATAGGTTTTGTTAAAGATCGAGTGATGAAGATTGCAGAAACGGCAGTGATGGTAAAGACGATTATCAGTGTGATGATATTGTCGATTATCATCGAATTGGCACGTAATTTCACTTCATTTTCATCTATTACACCTGCAATTTTCCATCCCGTTTTAGGGTTGGATACATAACTGATGATTCGGCTTTGTCCTTCATATTCCTCAATCATTGTTCCAGATTCGCTATTCATTTTTTTGAAAATATTTTCTTCTGAAATATCCTGTTGGATTTTCTTTTTATCTGGATGCGTAACGAATGATCCTTTCTTGTCTAATAAAACGGTATAACCAGTTTCACCCAATTCCGTTTGATTAACCATCGTGATTAAAGTATCAATCGAAATGTCGACACCGAGCACACCAATCAATTTATCTCCATCATAAACGGCTTTGGCTGCGGTAATGACAAGTGTGTTCGTTGCTTTATCGGTATATGGTTCCGTCCAAATAATTTTATTTTTTTCTTTCAATGCAGCTTGATACCAATCTCTTTGTCTTGGATCAAAGTTAACTGGTAAAACAGTTTTAGGGAATATTAAGGTTTTTCCTTCCTTCTCGGTGGCTATATACAATCCATTTATTTCCTCATTGCTGGAATGTGTCGTAGAAAACTCAGCCATTATAGATTCAGGGTCCTTATTAAAAGAATTCATGATGGGATACTTGCTTATTCTATCTAAATGATCTTCCGTTTTTTGAAAGAAAATCTCGAAAGAATTATTTATTGATTTTACTTGCTCTTTCGTCGATACCGTTAGTTCCTGGGTCCTCAAATCAACACTATTATTATAGCTATTATAAGAAATGACCAATCCACTAATCATGATCAAAGCTAAAAAAGGAATTAAAATTTGTTTTTTTAGAGAATTAAAATACCATTCTGTTAGTCTTTTCATGTGGGAGATGCTCCTTAAGTACTTCAAATTTTTAAAATGGTTTCAATAGATATTTCGGCATGTTTTTACTTTTTTGAAGCTTTTAGCTGGAATATTCTTGTAACTATTAATAATGTTGTTAGGTATCTTTATCAGAGCAGATTACAGATGGAAGAGAGGGGGGAATATAGATGAAATAAAAAAGAGCTGACTGTCATAGTCAACTCTTCCGTTTTTTAACCTTATTCGACTTGAATATTTTGCGTTCGGCAAGTATACCATGTGTAAAACTCGTCAGCATATTCAACTGATACGTCTTGAAGCTTTGTATGATGCACTGGTTTGGAGCGGTTAACAGTTTCAATTGAGGCAAGCCCGAAGAGTTTTTGTAATTTCGAGCGTTCTACTTCAATTTGAATGACTTTGCTTCTTTTTGTAATAAACAGTGACGTTTCTAAGCTTCCTGATTTGAACTGAATAATCTCGTTATTTAACAAATAACGACTATTTTTGTAATCTAATATTCGCAATGTGTAAATAAGGACGAGTAAAATCACTGATACATACCATATGGCCGGTTTAAAATAATAGATTGCCACGGTCGTAATGATCCAGAAAAAGCTGGGCCGCAACATTCGTACTTTGAACGCTTGTTTCGATAAGCGTTCCATCGAACGTTCCACTTTGTAAGTAGGTAAAATCTCTTCTATCATCGCATACGCACGGTCAACCGATAAAAACGGATAGAGAGTATTTGTTTCTAGTTCTTTATCGCCTGTACTTCCTGCGCTTATCAGTTTTACTTCCGCTAAACCAAGCATTCTTTTAATGAGTGATTGGGTGATCTCGACTGCTTGTACTTTTTCTTTCTGAATCGAAAAAGCAGATTCGTCAAGTACACCTTTCTTAATATACACGCGTTCATGGTCTGATGATATTTCATACTTCCCATATTTAACGAACGTGGAAATAATTCCGAATGCAACGGCTATACAAATAATGCCGATGAGAGCTATGGTTACAATCCACCATGTATCTAATAACGTTGCAAGCAACCCTTCGGCATTTTCCATATTGAAAAAATCATCGAGTGTATTATAAATAGTAGCGACAATCGGAATAAGCGCCAGGAAGCTGAGTGATGTAAAGGAGGCTTTCAGCACATCCTGTTTGGTAGGTGTAAAATGAATCGTCTTTTCAGAAACCGATTCAACAATTTCCTGGATATCCTCTTCAGTACCAGCGACTTCGATAACAGAAAGTTCTTGTATTAACGATAATTCCTGTTCAAGTCGTTGGGCCTCTTTTTGAGAAATAACCTCAAATGGTACAGAACCTTGATCATCAGTCATCCCGGTTTCAAATGTTAATGAAGTTAAGTTGAAAAGTTTGTGGAATAGAGTTGTACGTCGCTGTACGTTTTGTACTTTAAGAAACGGAACTGTTCGAAACGACTTGGAGATAAGCCCTGATGTAATATGAACGGTTCCTTCTTTAATTTGGTATTTATATGTATACCATTGAAGGATAACTGAAATAACTCGCCATACCAAGTAAACTAGAAACCCGATTTGGAGCACCTTCATATATGTCTTTTCAGTACCGAAGTTTAGTACATAAAGCATGATAATAAAAAACAAGTTCCCTTTCATTACTTTCCCTAATTCGAAAGGGATTTTGAACGGGTGTAACCGTTTTGCATGTTCTTCCATTGTTAATCCACTTCCTTAATTTTTGCGAAATGGGCAATTTTATCTCGTAGTTCATACGCTTCTTTCTCTGAAATGGCAGGTATGTCATGGGAAGCACCCATTGTCCCGATACTTATCGAATAAAGATTATATTTCCGCAAAAGTGGACCTTGGTTCAACTTGACTGATTGTACTTTCGTCATCGGAATGAGTTCGTGAGTTTCCTTCCATGCTCCTTGTTTTGTTTGAATGAATTCTTCGCTCACGTCGTAACGCCAATACTTTTGCAAAAGGATTGGTTCAATAAAGATGGACCATATTGCATGAAAAAATAGTAATACGATAAGGCCGGTTATAGTCCATCCAATCCATTCTTTCCAAGCAAAATAATTATCGACATACAATAGAATGCTAAGGACGGCGAGGATTACAAGATTGGTAATGGTTTCAGTCATCCGCCAAACTTTAACGGATTCTTTGGAAATTTTCTTCGTGGGCGGTTGAATCATTGAATACATATGTTCACTCCTTACTGTGTCTTAATACTAATACGAATAAACTTTCAGAAAAGTTCCCTAAATATCATCTAAAGGGATGAAAAAGAGCCCTATTAGGTTGAACTGTGCCCCATTTTACGGACAGTATAAAAAAGTGCCTAAGCGGCTAATAAGTGGTCCCGGTATTGTACCGGGGCCATTTTCTTTAGCCCCCATTGATAACGATGTTCATTATATTCTTCAATAACTCGATCAATTTCTTCCTTCACATCCGTTAAATTAGTACATGTTTTATATTCTGCCAAATCCTTAAAGTGGCCAAAGAAACTTTCCATTGGCGCATTATCCCAACAGTTTCCCTTGCGGGACATGGATTGGGTTATCCCAAGTTCCTTCACTTTGCGTTGAAATAGCGGATGGGTGTAATGGAACCCCTGGTCAGAATGAAGGATTGCACTCGGGTGGAACTCGTGACACACAGCCTGCTTTAGCTTATTTAAAGTCTCGTAAGCGATATCCATTTCTAATGAAGTAGATAAATGGTACGTAACGATTTCTTTTGTGGCGGCATCTTTTACGCAGGATAAATACGCTTTTTGGCCTTTCCCATAATAAAGATAGGTAATGTCAGTAAGCAGGACCTTCCCTGGCACCTCCTGATTGAATTCACGATTAAGGAGGTTTGGACAAGTAAGGTGCTCCTTGGTTGCCTTGGCCATCTTCCGATACGGGTTGGCCCTTCTGATTTTCGCTAGGAGATTATATTTTGTCATCAACCGTCTGATTTTCTTATGATTCATTACGGCCGAGTAGTCATTCTCCATAATCATTTTGATTTGGAGGGCGCCTACTTTTTCCTTTTTACTGATGAAGATATTTCTGATCAATTTTATGTCCAATTCATCCTGTTCTTCACGAAGCTCACGGTAAGGAGCTGCCTTTAACCAATCATAGTAGCCACTTCGACTTACACCAGCCAATTTGCATAGATAAGAAACAGCCTTCTTTAATTGGTGTATTCTGATCGTCCTTTCAATCAGATAGAACTTCTCAGCAGCAGTTAGAATCATTTCTTTTTCAGAGCCTGCCTTTCTAGCTCTTCCAGCTTTTTTAGGAAGTCATTTTCTGCTTCAAGGAATTTGATTCTCGCCTCGGCCTTCCTAAGTTGATCCTCTACAGACTGTGGCTTGGAAGTGGGGCGTCCTGTACTTCCTTTTCCACGGCGTTCCGTAAGGAAGCCTTCCTCACCAAACCTTTCAAAGGTACTACGCCAGCGCTGTAGACAACGTTTGGGTTGTTTCTTTCCAATTATTTCGAGATTAATTCCCTGGTCAATGAAAATTTGAGAGGGGGCTTTCCCCTTTTTATATTCCTTAACAGCTTTTGTCTTAAATTCAGGACTATAGGAAATAGATCGCTCGGAAGCACTAATGATATTTGGATTCTTTTCAAGTTCTTTAATCTGAAATTCAGTATATATATTCTTACTCATAGAAACCCTCCGTCCATACTCATTACATCTATTGAAACATAAAAAAACCCGGATAAGGGACACTTTTTTATGTGTGTCCGTTATCCGGGGTATAGTTCAAGGTATGGGGGCCGTTTATTGATAAAAGTCTAGATTTGTTAGCTGAAACACCGCTTGAATAATTGAGGATTTCTTGTGTATGTTTTAGGGAAACTTTCAAGTGAATCTTCACTATTTATCTGACCATAAAATGGACAAGATAGTAGGGATGAGTTTTTTTCAGAGTAGGAGTGGTATGTTTGTCATATAAAAGGAAGTTGAGTTTTATATTCTTCCTGTTTTTGATTTGCTTTTTTAATGGAGAATCGATGCAGGCGTCGAATGAAGAGGGAATTCTAGGTCAGCAAATTCAGCGGATTTTGAATGAGTCTCCAGCATTGGCAGGTGCCTTAGTGGGAATTTCCATTCGTTCAGCAGAAACGGGAGAATTGATTTATGAACGCGGTTCGCAAACGAGACTGCGGCCTGCCTCGAATCTAAAGCTTTTGACTGCTGCGGCAGCACTTGAAACATTAGGTGATGATTATGTTTTTCAAACAGAACTGTACATAAAAGGATTGCAGGTCGACCATGTTTTGCAGGGGGATGTGTATCTGAAAGGAAAAGGAGATCCTACTTTATTAGAAAAGGACTTTGATGAGTTGGCAGCTTCACTGAAGCAAAATCAAATCCAAATCGTCCATGGAAATCTCATTGGGGATGACACCTGGTATGATGATGTTCGTTATTCCAAGGACTTAGTTTGGAGTGATGAGTACGAATACTACGGAGCTGCTGTTTCAGCATTAACCGCTTCCCCGAATGAAGACTATGATACCGGGACAATTCTCGTGGAGGTATCTCCAGGTAAGAAAGCTGGTAAAAAGGCAACAGTGAAGATGAAACCGGAAACGGAGTATGTGGAAATCATAAACAAAACAAAAACCGTAGCAGCGGATGGAAAGAAGAAAATCGATGTCGAAAGGTTTCATGGCAAAAATGTTATAACGGTAACTGGGACCATTCCGGAACATGCTGGGCAGATGAAAGAGTGGTTTTCGGTGACAGATCCTACAGAGTATGCACTAAACCTATTTGAAAAATCAATGAAGAAACAAGGAATCAAAGTGGTCGGTGAAAAGAAGCAAGGTAAAACGCCAGTAGATGCAAGGATGATTGCCACTCATGAATCAATGCCGCTTTCACAACTTCTTATTCCTTTCATGAAGTTGAGCAATAACAGCCATGCCGAGGTTTTGGTAAAAGAAATGGGTAAAGCGGCAAATGGAGATGGAAGCTGGGAAGATGGATTGAAAGTGGCAAAAAACCAGTTGACGTTATTGGGCCTCGATATGCATACGATTAAGATGCGTGATGGATCCGGCATTTCCCAAGTCAATATGATCCCTGCAAATGAAATCACGAGTTTGCTATATGCCGTTCAGGAAAAAACATGGTTTCCTGCATACTTAAATGCATTGCCAGTTGCAGGGGTTGAAGAACGAATGGTTGGCGGAACGCTAAGAAAGAGGATGAAAAAGACTAATGCAACTGGGAACGTTCGCGCAAAAACAGGGACAATTTCAGGGACGAGCTCCTTATCTGGTTATGTGACGACCAAAAGAGGGGAAAAAATCATCTTTTCCATTCTCTTGAATAACTTTGTAGAAGAAAAAGGCATCACGGCCATACAGGATAAGATAGCCGTGATGCTGGCAGATCAGGAAAACTTGTTAGAAAGTGGTCTTTAGTATCCCTTAGAAATGTAAGTTTGTAGTTCTAGAAAATCAGCGATGAGTATATCTGCATCTTTCAATTCATTTTCAGCGGCAAATCCGAATTGACAGCCTACAGCCACTAAGCCATTTTCCTTTGCTGCTTCGATGTCGGATTTTCGGTCACCAATCAGGATGGCTTTCTCGATTTGATAGTCTTTCAATAGCATTCGCACTAAGTCGGTCTTCGAGCCTTTCGAAGACCTTTCCACACTGTATATGTCCGTAACATATTCATTTAGCCCAAAATATGAACAGATTTCTTCCAAGTATTTTTCAAGACCGTTGCTAGCAATGAAAATGGAAATTCCAAGCTGTTTGATCGTTGACAAGGTCTCCAAAACGTGAGGAAAAAGCTGACCTTTTCCTTCTTTGATTTCTTGATTCAAACATTCTAAAAAAAGTTGGTCCGCCTGACGGCGAATATGCTCGGGATGCTTTGGCAATAAGGTTTCCCAAACGACAGTTAATGGGACGCCCATAATCCTTTGGTACGTGGCAAGCGGGGTATCTCCTGTCCAGCTCCCTTCTGATCGAAGGATTTCAAACGTTCGTTCAAGTGAAGGACCTAATATCTTATTTGTTTGAAACAAGGTGCCGTCCATATCGAAAATGGCGGCAAATTGGATTTTATTCAATAGTTGCACCTTCTTCTTAGATTTTTTATCCTCTCAAGGAAGGAATATAAGGGAGGGAGGATAGAAATAAGTAGTATAGGAGGAATGTTTTATGAACTTTCCAACACTTCAAGGACCTTATACGATTCAGAGTCTTATAGCTAACATTCATACGTTATCCAAAAAACAATCTCCATATTTAATCGCCATAGATGGTCGCGGAGGATCCGGAAAAAGTACGCTCGCGGCCCGTATTCAATCAGAATGTCCGGGTAGCACGGTTGTTCATATGGATGATTTTTATTTGCCGTCATCACAGAGAATCCAACTGCCTCCCTCCAAAAAGCAAATTGGTGCGGACTATGATTGGCAACGGGTTTTTGGTCAGGTTCTCCAACCGCTTAACTGGAGGGGTGAAGCGAAATATCAACGGTATGATTGGGAAACGGACGCAATGGGCGAATGGCATACTATTCCTGCTGAAGGCCTTGTTATTATTGAAGGAACGTATTCCACTCGTAAGGAACTAGCTGAACTTTATGATTTCACAATCTGGGTAGAATGTCCCCGAAATCAGCGTTTGGAACGGGGACTTGAGCGTGATGGTGAAGAAGCGCGTCCGATGTGGGAGGATAACTGGATGGTGTATGAAGATCTCTATGTTGACACACATAGGCCGCAAGAAAGAGTGAATCTTGTGGTGGACGGAACCAGATGAATTCAGACTCTTTGTCCTGCCTTTCACTAATGCCCCATTGCAATTGGGGCAGATGTAATTTGTTTTTCAGTACGCTCATCGCAAAAGGTATATTCATGGACTCAAGAATATAGGCGAGTGCCTGTGCTGTTCTCCATTGTACATGTTTCACAGGTACTTCTCATCTCCAATCATCATAGACTATGAATAAGGCTCTATGTCTGCATAATTTCAGTGAATTTCATTATGCAGATTTGCCAAGGAAATCTGGTAATCAATTCTGCGCTATAGCACATTCCATCAGGGCCTATCCGCTCAAATGTAGTGGTCGCATCTTATCCTAAGATAGATAGGAATGAATCCGAGGTTACCGGACATCCGGGTGGTGGTCTCTACGCAATGATTGGTCGTTAATCCAGTAATGACAACCTGGGGACAAGCCTCTTCTCTTAAAATCTTCTCAAGATTGGTAGCGATAAACGCACTATTCACATATTTTGTGAGAATCCATTCAGTTGACTTTGATTGACTGAACGCTTTAAACCGGCTTGTTTCATTCTCGGGATAAAAGAGGGAATCCTTTGATTCAGATAAGTACAGTATATAAATTACCTGCCGATTAGACTCCCGCCATGCTTGAATGGACCGGGTAATATTAAATTCTGCCTGAGGATTATTGTGCCTGCCTTAATTAGGATCATCGAATGCCTTTTGGATATCGACAACGATAAGAAGGACATTCTTTTTCAGCTTTATTCCCATCATTCCTTTTCTGTGTCGAAGTTACTTTTAATTGTAATGGTTTACCTGTAACATTTATATTGAATTTTTAGATAAATTTCTGAGAAGCCGGAAACATTGGGGGAGAACTATGTTTACTAATGACGAACAAGCAGCCGTATATAAAGCTATTTATAACCGAAGGGATATCAGGAGTTTTTTACCCGATCCCATTTCAAAGGAAATACTGCAAAGAATTTTGGATGCGGCACACCATGCCCCATCTGTAGGATTTATGCAACCTTGGAGTTTTATTGTTGTTTCATCTCAGGAAATCAAAAACCGCTTGGCCTGGGCAGCCGATAAAGAGAGAAGAGCGCTCGCAATTCATTATGAAGGCGGAAAAGAAAATAAATTTCTTAGTTTGAAAGTTGAAGGGTTAAAAGAAGCACCATATACCATCTGTGTAACCTGTGATCCGACACGGGGAGGTTCCCATGTGTTGGGGAGGAACTCGATTCCAGAAACCGATATTCTATCCACTGCCTGTGCGATTCAGAATATGTGGCTAGCTGCCTGTGCCGAGGGATTAGCAATGGGGTGGGTCAGCTTTTACAAGAAAAATGATATCCGTGATATTTTGGATATACCGCCGCACGTCGAGCCTATCGCACTAATGTCGGTTGGCTATACTGATCAATACCCGGATAAACCTATTCTTGAATTAGCTAACTGGGAAAAGAGACGGTCTAAGGATGATCTTATTTTTGAAGATAAGTGGGGTAAAAAATAAAACTCTTTGTACCTTCATTCATGCTAGTGAGGAGAAAATTTGGTGATGCAGCTTTATACTTTTAATAATAAAAACAGGAAAAACAGTGAACAAATTTGACTCCAATCTTATCCTCTCTCGAATTACAATCCACTACGCATATTGAGTGTAGGCATGTGGAGAGGTTTGGTGTGATAGGGTATCATCGGGCTCGTTCTTCAGTTGCTTTTGATTGTATCGGTCAGGGTAAAGTCAGAGGAGAAGACGATAAATGGGAAGTCGTTCAAACTAGTGATGCCGTTTCCCGATGTTAAAGTTTAACTATAAAGAGAAAAAAACTAGCTGTACTTTTACACAGCTAGTTTTTTTGTTTCAAAATCTCCGGCGTTTAGAAGATCCAGGTATACCGAGGTCTTCACGGTATTTTGCGATGGTCCGACGGGATATTTTGGTCCCTTCATTTTCAAATATTTGACAAATCTTTTGGTCAGAAAAAGGCTTTATTTTATCTTCATCGGCGATCAAGACTTTTATTTTTTCTTTGATGGTAATAGTGGATTCGGTTTCTTGGCTGTTCACTCGGTTTAAGCCTCTAGTAAAGAAGTTCCTTAATTTGAAGAGGCCTTGCGGCGTTTGGATATATTTATTGCTCGTGGCCCTGCTGATTGTTGATTCATGAAGCTGGAGTTTTTCGGATATATCTTTCAGTGTCATAGGTTTTAATCCAGCAATCCCTTTCAAGAAAAAATCCTGTTGTTCCTCTACAATTGTTGCTGTCACTTTGTAAAGGGTCATTTGCCTTTGTTCAAGACCTTTAATCAGTAATTGAGCATCATTTAAGTGATTTTTGACGTAATCTTTAGCTGGATCGCCCGGCTTAGTCGCTAATATATTCGTATAGTAATGATTGATTGATAGTTTAGGTGCGAAACTATCGTTAACCGTAATCAGATAGCCATCCTTTTCTTTTTCTACGAATACGTCCGGAACGATGTAATGAGTCATATCGTTAGAAAAATGACTGACGGGACGGGGATTTAACGTGCGGATAAAATCTGATGCCTCTTGGACTTCCTGAATAGTTACTTTGTAAAGGTTGGCTATTTTCTTGTAGCGCTTTTCAGCTAAATCTGTTAAGTGCTTATCTATAATAGTGTACGCCAATTCATTATAATGCTCATGCTCACGCAGCTGAATGAGTAAACAATCAGTCAAATCTCTGGCACCCACTCCGATGGGGTCAAGGGATTGCAGAACTTGAATCATGTCTTCAATTTCTTCTATAGACACGGAAAAAAGAGAGGCTGCCCAAACTGCATCCACTTCAAGAAATCCATATTCGCTTAAGTTTCCAATTAAAAATGCGAGGATCTTTCTTTCAAGAGGTTTCAAGAATTTCAGCATACTCACTTGTTCTAGTAAATGATTTTCTAGTGTTTCTGTTTTTACTGAATAATTATTGATCGGGTTATAATCACTGTCTCCATTGAATCCTTTACTTATAGCCGAAGATCCTCCTGCCTGAGTGTTTACTTTATTTGTACGTATACTGGATTCAGAGAGAGAGGCGAGAGGGTCTTTAAATGTTTCGGTTATTTCGAGAACAGGATTTTCGTTAGCCTGTTGGTGTAAAAAATCTATAAGTTCATGTGCAGAATATTGTAGAATATTGATCGATTGCTGTAATTCAGGGGTCAAAGCTAACTTCAAAGTTTGCTTTTGATACAGTTCAAAGCCTACCTGCATTTATATCAACTTCTTTCATTTTAGATTAACCGAGGGCTCAAAAGGGAAATGCAAATGTTATTACCATGATAATAATACAAATTTTTAGAAAATTCAATAATTTATGTCAGGTTATGTAACATCATTAAGAAATTAAATACAAAAAACGACAATATTAGTAAAAAAGTATTAATTTTTGTTGATAAATGGAAATTTAAATATGTTTGATTTGAATATGAATCGATTGATTTATATTCGAATCAATATGCGCTATTTTTGATTTATTTATGAATCATTTTCTCTTTGAATACTATTATATAAAGCTCATATACTTTGGCATGCATCTTGCTATATAAATACGTATAGCAAATGATAAAAAAATCTATTAAGTGAGAAGGGTGTTTTTTAGATGATTAAAGAGAAGACGGGGATTCAGGAATTAATCGATTTGGATAAAAAGCATTTTATTCATCCGACTACAGCAATTGCACAACAGCAGGCGGATGGTCCAAGTTTCATTTTTACAGAAGGTAAAGGAATATATCTTACGGACATCACGGGTAGAACTGTCATTGATGGCATGGCCTCACTTTGGAATGTGAATATTGGGCATGGACAAGAAGAGTTGGCTGAAGTGGCGAAAGAACAGATGGCAAAGTTGGCTTTTACTTCAAGTTTTGCTACCTTCAGCAATGAGCCGGCTATTCGTTTAGCGGCTAAAATTGCTTCTATTGCGCCTGGGGATTTGAATGCAGTTTTCTTCACTTCAGGTGGATCGGAATCAAATGATACGGCAATTAAACTTGCTCGTCACTACTGGATTTTAAAAGGCCAGCCTAATCGTCAAAAGATTATTTCCCGCTCGAAATCTTATCATGGGGTGGCTATGGGAGCGACAAGTGCAACTGGCTTGAAACCATTCCGTGACTTCACGAATTCCATTGCTCCGGATTTTTGTTATGTAGATGGTTCTTCCATTGAAGAGTTGCGTAAGGTCATTGAACAAGAAGGGCCAGAAACGATTGCTGCATTTATCGCGGAACCGATTCAAGGAGCTGGCGGCGTGAATCTACCTCCTGAAGGCTATTTTAAGGAAGTAAGAGAGATTTGTAATGAATACGGCATTTTAATGGTAACAGATGAAGTCATTACAGGCTTCGGAAGAACAGGTACGTATTTTGGAATTGAGCACTTCGGTGTTGTGCCAGACATGATGTGCTTTGCAAAAGGTGTGTCGAGCGGATATGCCCAGTTAGGTGGCGTGGTCCTTAATGATAAGATGCATCAGGATTTTATAGCCCTGTCTAAAGGCACGCTTTTACATGGATACACATACAGTGGGCACCCAATGGCTTGTGCTGTCGCCTTGAAAAATATTGAAATTATTGAACGCGAAAACTTAATAGAAAACTCGAAACAGCGTGGCGTAGAATTGCTTGAGGGCTTTAAAAAGCTACAAAGCAAACACCCGATTATTGGGGATGTTAGAGCACTTGGTCTTATTGGAGGCATTTCTATTGTCAAAGATAAACAAACCGGGGAAGGCTTTGAAACACAGCTAGCACCAAGACTTGTGGCTGAAGCTGCGAAGAATGGTTTAATTTGCCGGTCTGTTACGTTTGATCAAGATACACTCGTGTTTGCACCACCTTTAATCATAACTAAATCAGAAGTCGAAAGAATAATTGAAATCCTGGATGAAACATTTACAGCTGTCGAAAAAGAAATTTTATAAGAGGTGATAAGGATGGTAATGACGGAAACTCTGAAAAAGAAACTATTTATTAATGGAAAATGGCAAGAAGCCCAAAAGTTCACGACACTAAAGTCTCCCTATAGCGGGGAGGTTTTAGCGGAGATTCCGGCTGCTACCCCTGAAGAGGTTGAGTTGGCGATAGACTCAGCTTATCAAGCTAGAAAAGCAATGGCTGCTCTGCCAAGTCATAAACGGGCTGCCATTCTTGAAAAGCTTGCAACTCTTTTGGAAAGCCGTAAAGATGAGGCAGCTGAAATTATTGCTAAAGAGGCAGCGAAGCCGATTAAAACAGCGATAGGAGAAGTCTCTCGGACGATTGCCACATATAAATTTGCAGCAGAAGAAGCAAAGAGGATTCATGGAGAAACATTAACGATGGATGCGACAGCTGACGGGGAAGGTAGAATTGGTTACACCGTACGCGAGCCAATTGGCGTAGTGGGTGCAATTACTCCTTTTAATTTCCCGATGAACCTGGTAGCTCATAAAGTCGGACCGGCCATTGCTGCTGGAAACCCGATTGTCTTGAAACCTGCGAGCCAAACGCCACTATCATCGCTATTGCTAGCTGAGCTATTAGCAGAAACAGATCTTCCTGATGGAGCGTTTAATCTGATTACGGGAAGCGGTTCGGTAATTGGTGATAAATTAGTGACTGATTCACGGGTGAAGAGCATTTCATTCACCGGAAGCCCTGCTGTAGGAATCGGTATCCGTAACAAGGCGGGCTTGAAGAAAGTGAGTCTTGAACTTGGTTCCAATGCAGCGGTTATTGTGGATAAAGGGATTGATATTGATAAGATTATCCCACGCTGTGTAACGGCAGCATTTGCTTTTCAAGGGCAAGTCTGTATTTCCTTACAACGAGCATATGTTCATGAAGAGGTGTATGACGAGTTTGTAGAAAAATTCTCTGAGGCAACGAAGGGACTAATACTCGGCGATTCTTTGGACCCGGCAGTGGATGTCTCAGCGTTAATAAGCGCTGGTGATGTAGAACGCAGTCTGGACTGGATCAGTGAAGCAAAACAGTACGGTGCCGTTGTTGCAGCAGGAGGTAAATCTGAAGGGAATATCCTGCATCCTACTGTCTTACTGGAAGTGGATGCGAAGCTTAAGGTATCCTGTCAGGAAGTCTTTGCTCCTATTGTTTTGATCAATAAGGTGTCGTCGGTTGAAGAAGCAATTGATTTGGTCAATGATTCCGAATTTGGCTTGCAGGCAGGGGTTTATACAGACAATATCAATTTGGCCCTTACTGCAGCTGAAAAACTGGAAGTCGGTGGCGTTATCATAAATGATATCCCAACATATCGCGTCGACAACATGCCATATGGCGGTGTCAAAAAAAGCGGGATGGGCCGTGAAGGGTTAAAGTATGCGATTGAAGAAATGACGGAAATGAAGCTGGTCATTTTTAATCGGAATTAATAATGAAAAAGTATGGAGATGAGCAGCTGCTCATCTCTTTATTTTTGAGAAAATATATTTCTTCTACATATATTTTTTATGATTCTTTTAATAGAAATAAAGAGATTGTGGCGAAAGAAGAGAAGATTGACTAAAGTTATTATGCAAAAATGAATAGATAATTCACGATTGAATTTATATGGGACAGGGAAGAGAAAGAAAATGCGATTTACCTAATATTCCAAACTGGCATGAATCTTGCTTATATCTTGTATATAGGTAGATAACTTAAAACCGAGGAGGAATTAAAATGCAGGAAACTTTACAAAATAACACACAAAAAGAAGGAACGGAAGCACTAGACTTAAAGATGTTTATCAATGGGGAATGGGTGAGTTCGACTTCGGGTGAAAAAAGGGATGTATTGAATCCGGCTACGGGAGAAGTTATTGCTACAGCTGCAGAAGGAACACAGAAGGATGTCGATGCAGCGGTTGAGGCAGCTAAATATGCTTTCTATGAAGGAGGCTGGTGGGGAACTCCGGCAGTGGAGAGAGCCAGACTTTTATTCAAAATTGCCGATAAATTAGAAGAAAAAGCTGAAGAACTAGCTGCTTTGGAAACGTTGGATAATGGAAAACCATTGCGCGAAGCTCGTTTTGATATAGATGATGCAGCAGCCTGTTTTAGATATTATGCAGGATTAGCTACTAAACCGACAGGACAGACGTATGAGGTGCCTGACGGTCAGCAAGCAATGGTCGTCCGGGAACCAATCGGTGTTTGCGGGCAAATCATTCCTTGGAACTTCCCTTTATTGATGTCAGCCTGGAAATTGGCTCCGGCGCTAGCTGCAGGAAATTCCGTCGTTTTCAAACCATCAGAAGTAACACCAGTAACGGCTGTTAAACTATTCGAAATCTTGGAAGAGGTCGGAGTACCCAAAGGTGTCGCAAACCTAGTATTAGGGGCAGGACCAGTTGTCGGACAGGCCATTGCTGAACATGAGGAAATCGATAAAGTGGCCTTTACAGGCGGAACAGCAACAGGCCGTAAAATCATGGAAGCATCGTTAGGGAATTTGAAAAAAGTGACTTTGGAGCTTGGTGGGAAATCCCCTAATATCGTATTTGCAGACTCTGACTTTGAGACTGCTGTTGATTACGCTTTATTCGGGATCTTCTGTAACCAAGGACAAGTATGTTCAGCGGGCTCTCGATTACTTTTGGAAGAGTCCATTTATGATCAATTTATTGCAAGTCTTACCGCGAAAGCGAAACAAATTAAGGTGGGGGCAGGTTCTGATGAAAAAACTCATATGGGACCAGTCGTTTCTGAAGCCCATATGAACAAAATTTTATCGTATATCGAAATTGGAAAAGAAGAAGGAGCCAAATTAATCGTTGGTGGGAACCGGATTAAAGGAGAGGGCTTGGAAAATGGGTACTTTGTTGAACCAACGATTTTTGTTGATACAACACCTGAAATGCGTATCGTGCAGGAAGAAATTTTTGGACCAGTACTTGTTGTTCAAAAGTTCAAGGACGAGGCAGAAGCTCTTCGACTGGCCAATGACACGAAATATGGTTTAGCTGGAGCGGTGTTTACGAATGATATCGCTAAGGCGTACCGTGTAATCAAAAAAGTACGTGCTGGTATCACGTGGATAAATTCTTATCACCCAACATATAACGAAGCTCCTTGGGGCGGCTTCAAACAAAGCGGAAATGGCCGTGAGCTAGGTACTTTCGGATACGAGGCTTACACAGAAGTGAAGCAAATTAATAACAACTTGGATATTCAACCAACAGGATGGTTTGATGAAGAGTAAAAATAGCTAGATGAAAAGGCTGTTCCTTAAGGAACAGCCTTTTTGTGGAAATGAAATTCTAGAAACGTAAATATAACTCCAGAATCGTAGATAAACTCCAGAAATCGAACATATTTTAAAAAATGCACTCAAAATAAAATGAATAATAGACACTTTTCAGTAATGAGTATAAATCATGATAATCAATCAAATCCGATACGACTATAATTTCACAGTTTTAAAAGATCAACCCGGCCTGAAAAGAAAACGGCGCCATTTCCCATATCTGCCACCCTGTCTGGAGTAAGGGCATTGATATGTTGCTTTGTTTCAGGTGTGTTCTGCCATAAGCCTTGGCTGACAAGAACACCGGCTAACACATTTTCCCCGGGAGCAGCAGTTAGCACACATTCACCGCGCTCGTTCCAGATACGGACCATATCTCCTGTATCTATTCCTAATTTTAGGGCATCTGCCGTATTCATGTGTAGTTTCGGTTCTTTTTCCATAGAGATATGTTTTTCGTTATTGGAAAAAGTTGAATTCAAGAAATTGTGATTAGGTGCTGGTATGAATAAAAATGGCAGGTCACTGTCTTTGACGATTGGCATATACGTTGGTAGCGGTTCGTATCCATGCTTCTTCATCTGTTCAGAATAGAGTTCGATTTTGCCGCTCGGTGTCTGCAGTTTACCCGGGAACAGCGGACTCATCTTGGCTTTGACAAATTGACTTTCTGAAAGGGATTCATAAGTGATTCCTTCTAAATACGGGTTATCTGGAAAATTGAGTGCCTGGCGTATCATATCATCCTCTGAATCTCTAAAAGCTGGTTCTTCAAAGCCCATACCCCGGGCTAACAGTTTGAATAATTCGACATTTGATTTCGACTCTCCATACTTTTCCACTACAGGTTTTTGTATTTGGACGTAATTATGCCAGTATGAATTATAAAAATCCTCCGTTTCATAAGATGAAGCAGCAGGCAGGACGATGTCAGCATACATTGCCGTTTCGGTTAAGAATAAATCATGGACCACAGTAAATAGATTTTCTCTCATCAGACCTTCCTGCACTTTATTCGCATTCGGAGCGACAAGGGCTGGATTGGAACTGTATATAAATAAGGAAAGAATCGGGTTTTCTTTTTCTAAAAGGGCTTGACCGATTTGGTTCATATTAATGATACGTGTTGTTTTATCCTTCAAAAGGTCAGGACGTCTTAGGGCGTTTGTATTAAAAGCCAGGTATCCTGAATTCCCCTTTATCGCGCCACCGCCCTTCGAAAGCCATTGACCGGTAAGTGCAGGAAGGCAGGCGATGGTCCGTACGGCCATGCCGCCATTATCATGGTGCTGCAGACCGTTGCCTATTCGAATGAATGAAGGAGTCGTGCTACCGTACATTCGTGCTAACTCATATAGATCATCAATCGGAACACCAGTAATCGCTGAGACGGTGGCAGGGTCATATTGGCGGACATGCTCGCACAATTCAGCTGAGCCCACAGTGTATTCATCTAAGAAAGGTTGGTCGACTAGATTTTCGGCATATAAAATATGCATTAAACCGAGAGCGAGAGCACTATCTGTTCCGGGCAGAATAGGAATGAACCAATCGGCCCACTTTCCAGTTTGGTTTTTATGTACGTCAATGACCACAACTTTTGCCCCGTTTTTTCGGGCCTGCTGGGCAATTGTTACTTGGTGCATATTTGTGCTCACAGCGTTAATGCCCCACAGGATAAAAAGCTTTGTTTGAATCGTTTCTTCCGGGTCGATGCCGAACGAACCACCCATCGTATAGTTATATCCAACAGAACCGGCCGCGTTACAAATGGAACGTTCAAGTCTGCTTGCCCCGAGCTTATGAAAGAACCGACGATCCATTCCTTCTGCACTGAGGTTTCCCATGTTTCCATAAAAGCTGTAAGGAAGGATGCTTTCTGGGCCATGCTGTTCAATTAAGTTTTTCCATGTTGAAGTGATTGTGTCAATGGCTTCCTCCCAGCTGATTGGAACAAAATTCCCTTCTCCTTTTGAGCCGATCCGCTTTAATGGCTGCTGAAGACGTTTGGGGTCATATATGCGAGCTGTCATGTTTCGGACTTTGTTGCAAATATTTCCTTTAGTAACAGGATGGTTAGGGTCTCCTTGCACCTTAATGATTTTCCCATCTTTTTTGTGCAAAAGTAAGCCGCATTGATCAGGACAATCAAGAGAGCAAACTGAGGGAAAGACTCCATCTGGTTGATTGATATAGGGTTGCATGGCGTTATTCCTCCTTATTATCTAATCTTATATCTTGCATCGATAATCTATTTATATCTTAATTATTATTGAATGTGAAATAGTAGATAGTTGCAAGAACTTCTTAACATATGATTTTTTTTCTGATAAGCTTACAAGATAAAAATGAACCTTTTTTATCACAAAATGAATAAGTAATAGGAGGATATATTTTTGGATTATGGAGTAATAATATCTATTGGAATATATATGGCAGGTATGCTATTAATTGGTTATTTAGCTTATCGAAGAACTGCCAACTTAACCGATTATATGCTTGGAGGCCGCAACTTGGGCCCGGCTGTAACCGCATTAAGTGCAGGGGCTTCCGATATGAGCGGATGGCTGTTAATGGGTCTTCCTGGTGCGATGTACATAAGCGGCTTAAGTGCCGGGTGGATTGTTGTCGGCCTGTGTGCAGGGTCTTATTTAAATTGGTTATTTGTAGCGCCACGACTTCGGACATATACGGAAGTGGCCGACAATTCGATTACGATACCGGACTTTTTGGGAAATCGGTTTAAAGATAGTTCTCGAATATTAAAAGTGGTATCAGCCTTAGTCATCTTAATCTTTTTCACCTTTTACACCTCTTCAGGTATGGTAGCAGGTGGGGAGCTTTTCCGAACTGCTTTTAATATGGATTACCGCTGGGGCATCTGGCTGACAGCGAGTGTTGTTATTCTTTATACATTATTTGGCGGTTTCCTTGCGGTTAGCTGGACGGATTTTGTACAAGGTACGATCATGTTCATTGCCTTAATTTTAGTCCCTGTTGTCACGATTGTAAATATTGGCGGCTGGGATCCTACTATTAATGAAATAAAATCGATTAATCCGAATTTATTACATGCTTTTGAAGGAACTTCAACTATTGGTATTATATCGTTGCTAGCATGGGGTCTTGGTTATTTTGGTCAGCCTCATATCATCGTACGATTCATGGCGATTTCATCTGTGAAAGAATTGAAAAGCGCACGACGAATCGGTATGGGCTGGATGATTTTCGCTATCGTAGGAGCGATGTTTACGGGCTTGGTCGGAATCGCTTATTTTAATCTGACAAGCGGACCTCTAGGGGAAAAAAATGCCGAGTCTGTCTTCATCATTCTGGCTAAAGAACTATTTCCTTCTTTAATTACAGGCTTCTTATTAGCAGCGATTTTAGCCGCGGTCATGAGTACGATTGCATCTCAACTGTTAGTATCGGCAAGTGCGCTGACTGATGATTTCTATAAGCAGTTTATTCGCCCGAATGCATCGGATAAGGAATTAGTGCTGGTTGGACGATTTGGTGTATTAGCGATATCTGCTATTGCCCTTATTTTAGCTTTCAACCCTAGTGGTACGATTCTTAAATTGGTCGGTTATGCCTGGGCTGGGTTTGGAGCAGCATTTGGACCGGTCATTCTGTTAAGTCTTTACTGGAAACGGATGACGAAATGGGGCGCGCTAGCAGGAATGATTGTGGGTACCGCAACCGTGATCGTGTGGGAAATGATTGATAAATTTGCTGAAGTCTATGAAATCATCCCTGGATTTATTGCTGGTACAATAGCAGTCGTGTTTTTTAGCCTGTTATCAGCCAAACCTTCTAAAGAGATAGAAGAGGATTTCAATCAAGCTGTAAAAAATCTCTCTTGATTATTGACGCTGCTCAATCAAATGGGCGGCGTTTTTTATATGATAAATAACCAAAATATATGGTACAATATCCGTAAAGTCCTTATGTGTAAAACATGAGGACTTTTTTTGAGTGGTTTGGGTATAATAAACCAAAAACAACTACAAAGGATATAAAATGAACCAGTCTCATAAAATTGCAATTAAAGTAGCTATTATATATATAATCATTGGGGTCTTATGGATTATCATTACAGATTCCTTCTCGATGACCCAGGCAAAAGAAGATGTCCAGACATATGCGATGTTTCAGCATTCCAAAGGGTGGATGTTCATTTTCATTACCGGGATTTTTTTATATATTATAATCCGATATTGGACTGGGAAAATGTTGCGCTCCCAACAGGAATTTAATCTTAAGGATGAGCAATATCAGTCGCTGTTCAAGCATAATCCGGATTGTGTCCTTGAATTGAACCTCGAAGGAAATGTCGTTTCAATTAACCCGGAGGCTGAAAAGCTGTTAGGTCACCAAAGTGACAACTTGAAGGGTAAGAATGCCAATCATCTCATCAACTGGAATGAAAGTGAAAAAGTATCTGTTTTCTTTACACAATCCCTTCAAGGAGAGGCTGTTAAATTCGAAACGACCATCCAGAATATGAGTGATGAAAAGCGGATAATTCGTGTAACTTTTTTGCCAATTATTGTTCAAACGGAAATGCTTGGAGTATATGCAATCGTCAGGGATATTACCGAATTGCGGCGAGAAGAGGAATTGATGATCATGTCTGAAAAGTTATCTGTAATCGGACATCTGGCTGCTGCCGTCGCACATGAGATAAGGAATCCGCTAACATCGCTAAAAGGGTTCGTGCAGTTAATGGATATGACGAAAGAAGTCAACCCGATGCATTCTGATATCATGTTAAAGGAAATTGATCGAATTAATATTATTTCGAGTGAGCTGCTGGTTCTCGGGAAAAAACAGGACGTTGCTTTATGTAAAATTGATCTTGGTGACTGTTTACAACAAGTATATACGTTAATGAAAGCAGAGACGAATTTGAATAATATTGAGATGGGGTATCAGGTAAAAAAAGCCGAGCCGGTTTATATTATGGCTGATTCCATCGAACTTAAACAGATGGTCATTAATATTGTCAAGAATAGCATTGAAGCGGTTAGTGATAATGGGAATATAGACATATCCTTGGATGTCATTGATGATCATGCTGTAATCAGTGTGAGTGATAATGGAGTAGGTATGGTGCCTGAACGCTTGAAACGAATCGGTGAACCTTTTTATTCGACGAAGGAAAGGGGCACAGGAATCGGACTTGCAATCTGCCAGAAGATTATTCACCGCCTCGACGGAGAGATGCATTTTGAAAGTGAGAAAAATAAGGGAACCACGGTTACAATTCGGATTCCGTTGGCTACTACGCTTTAACAAATGGTACTATAGAGTATATGAAAAGTTTTTTTATTAAAGGAGAACGATATGAGCGAATTACCAGCATTAGTGAACGATAGAAAGCCATTTATCCAGGAGGCCTGGAAAAAATCTGGCTTCGGCCAACTTACTCCGATTCAAACGAAAGCGATTCCTGTAATTGTACAAGGAAAAGACATCATGGCTGAATCACCCACGGGAACAGGAAAGACACTTGCTTATTTACTGCCATTGCTTGAAAAAATAGATCCTGATAAAAAATCTCCCCAAGCTTTAATTTTGGCGTCATCACGTGAATTGGTCATGCAGATTAATGAAGAAATTCGGATTTGGTCAGAAGGAAGCGGTATTTCAGGTGCAGCATTCATCGGTGGAGCTAATGTAAAACGTCAGTTGGACAAACTGAAGAAGCATCCACAGGTCATTGCTGGAACACCAGGACGGATTTATGAATTGATTGCCCAAAAGAAATTGAAGATGCACGAAGTAAAAACAATTGTCCTCGATGAAGGTGACCAATTAATTATTCCCGAGCATATGGGAACGATTAATAATATTATCAAAACTACGCTTAAAGACCGCCAAATCATGGTGTTTTCTGCAACTCTACCAGAGGAAACGGAAAAAGTGGCTCGTGGATTCATGAACGAACCAGAAATGATCAAGGTCGATAAGCATGAAAAAATGGAGTCAAAAGTAGACCATCTTTACTTTGTTGTTGAGAGACGGGAAAAGTCCAAGATTCTTGAGAAAATCACGAGGCTGAAAGATGTGAAAGCTCTTGCCTTTTTAAACGATATCGCAGAGCTGAGCGTCTTACATGAAAAGTTGAGTTATAAAGGCGTTGAAATGGGTGTCCTTCACGGTGAATCTAATAAAGTAGACCGTGAGAAAGCGCTGCGCAAGCTTCGTTCAGGTAAATCTCCGATGTTGATGGCAACAGATGTGGCGGCTCGCGGACTTGATATTAAAGGACTGACAGCCGTCGTTCATATTGATATGGCTGAAAACATTGACCAATATATTCATCGATCCGGGAGAACAGGGCGTGCGGGTGCAAATGGCACGGTTATCTCAATTGTAACGGAAAGAGAAGAGCGAGAATTGAAAAAAATGGCACGTGAACTTGAGATTCCGTTAACGAAAGTAACATTCTATGGTGGAAACATCGTAGTCGAAGAATAATTTTTGAATGTAGAGATGGCCATTTAGGCTGTCTCTACTTTTTTTATCAAGACTAGGCAGATGTATTAATACATACCCTCTAAACCAATCATTAACGTCATGAATAAAATATAACAAAGAACAGCTCCCAAAATCGTTTGGTTATGAATACTTTTACCTGCTTTTAGATTTTTCAAAAGTGAAACCATATTACGAAAACACATAACGCTTATTGATGGGATAACGAACAAGTGTATAAACAATAGAGTATCATCTCCACTCATTTTCTTGTTCCCTCCTACAGTTAGAGTATATTTTGAAGAACACTCTACATGGACTTTTCTATTGTCGCAACTTGATGGGATGTCCAGTTAACCAGAAAGATCCCTACGAAGATGAGTGAACCACCTAACGCAACGTACCAGTGGATCGGTTCATCTAGCAAGATGAAACCAGATAAGACGCCAAAAAAGGGAGCTAGAAATAGAAAGGCACTCGTTTTGGCGGAACCTCCTTTTTGTAGTAGGAAAAACCAAATTGAAAATTGTACGATAGAAGCCATAATGGCTAGCCATAATAAAATGAGCATGGATGCCGTTGTGATTATGAAAAAGGGCTGTTCAAAAAGATAAGAGCCAATTAGCAGCAGTAACCCTCCGCAAAGCATTTGATAGGCTGACATGACCCAAGTGTCGATTGCGTGTCCCCAGTTTTTCATCAACAGGGTGGCGAGGGACCAGGAAATGGCTGACATCAATCCGAGAAGGGTTCCTGTTTTTAAATCAAGATGTGCCCCCATTGTGATAAAGACACCGATAAATCCTAGGAAAACCCCTGCCCATTGCTGTGGGGCGTATCTTGTTTTACAAAAGAGCGTTCCAAAAATGATAACTAATAAAGGATTCATAAACGTCAAAATCGAAAGTTCCCCTGCTGAAATGGTCCTAAGGCCTACAAAGATGCAGCCCATGACACCAGCTGTCTGGAATAAACCGATGATAGCCAATTTAGCCCAGTCTATGGTCTTGCTTGGATGAGGTCGTTTGATGAGTTTAACAATTATGGCCATGATCAAACCTGCAAGGATAAATCTTATGGCTGCAAGCAACATGGGAGAAGTATAAGCTAATCCTATTTTTCCGATAGCGAATGACGAACCCATTAAAGCAGTCGTTAAAATGACAAGTAAACCAAAAATGACTTTGTTCATCGTTTCCCCTCCAAAAATCCTTATCTATGAATAGTTAAAATTAGTATTGAATGATTGTAAAATTATAGCATATTGCTGAAGATAGGAGTTTAATAATGAGTGGAAAACACAAATGAAAACGCTTCCTTTATATGGGATATTGACATATGATAGAAATAGACATTGGTGAGGAGGAGACGGTATGGCAGAGAAATATAAGCATATTGAAACGGCAGTAATTCATGAAGGATATGACTCGAAGGAGCATTTAGGAAGCTTAACAACACCACTGTTTCAAACCTCAACATTTACTTTCGAAACGGCCGAGCAAGGAGAAAGACGTTTTGCCGGTTTAGAAGATGGATATATTTATTCGCGTCTTGGAAATCCAACGGTACAGGTGCTTGAAGACAAGATTGCGGCATTGGAGGGCGGGGAAGCAGGGCTTGCTTTCAGCTCAGGGATGGCTGCGGTATCGGCTGTGCTTTTTGCATTAACTAAAACAGATGACCACATCTTGTGTTCACAAGGATTATATGGTTGTACGTTTGGCCTCCTTCAGTTGATGAAAAGTAAATATCGTATTAATCATGATTTTTGTGATATGGATACAGAGGAACAGTTAAGGAAGATGATCCGCCCAGAAACAGCCTGCATCTATGTGGAAACCCCTATTAATCCGACAATGAAAATGATTGATTTACAAATGGTCATGAAAGTCGCGAAAGAATGCAATGTACCGGTTGTAGTCGATAATACTTTTTCGACACCTTATTTACAGAAGCCTCTTGACTATGGCTGTGATGTCGTTCTTCATAGTGCGACGAAATATCTTTGTGGACATGGAGACGTCGTTGCAGGTCTTGTAGTTGGAAAGAAAGAGTTTATCAATCAGGTAGCGGTAACGACTCAGAAAGATATCGGAGGAATTATTTCGCCGTTTGATGCGTGGCTACTACTGCGGGGGTTAAAGACTTTACCAGTTAGGATGGACCGGCACTCTTCCAATGCGTGGGAAATCTTTCGGGAGCTGAAACAGCACCCCCAGGTGAAGAATGTATATTATCCAGGGGATACTAGTTCCCCGGGCCATTATATAATGGAAAAACAGATGAAACATGGTGGAGGCCTTATCTCCTTTGAATTGCAAGGTACGAAGCAGGATGCCCAGAAATTCCTGAATAACTTGAGACTTATCAAAATAGCTGTCAGCCTAGGAGATGCCGAAACATTGATTCAGCATCCAGCTACCATGACTCACTCGGCAGTTCCTGAAGAATCCAGACATCAAATGGGTATCAGCGACCAGCTTATCCGCCTTTCAGTAGGCCTCGAAGCTTGGCAGGACATCTGGCACGATCTTCAGCAAGCCTTTTAGATGGAGTCAGACCCTATTTCCTGGTTTTTTTGATGAAAATGGTGAAGGATAAGATAAGGATTAGAACAGCCAGGATGTAGGATAAAGTGGTGATTGTCGGGTAGAGAGTGCTGTTCCGTACACCAATGCCGATGAACGCCCAGACGAAGACAAGCGGATAGCACCAATCCCGGTTTTTAACTGCGAAGACAAAGGCCAGGATTGTTGCTGCAATCATCATGACAATCACAGGTTACATTAGATATCTCAAATTCTTTCCAGCTAATATAGGTGAGATAGTAAGAAATGTCAGCGACGGCTGCGACGCTTACCCAACCTAAATAAATGGAAAAGGGAATAGGTCGAAAGAGGCATGCTCCACTTTTTTAATGTTTGTATAAATGACAATCAAGTTAATCAAAAGCGCAATAATAATGAACACTAATTTTACTTATTTAACCATTTTGAGCACATAGGAGGTCTTGAAGAAAAATATGTACATTCTTCCTTATACATAGTAAGTTCTTGTTACTAATGGTTCATTTAAGGTTAGAAATTTTACATCTTTACTTTAAGGTGATAAAATATTCAGAGATTCATAATAATTTAGTCCTTCGGGGTCGGGTGAAAATCCCAACCGGCGGTGATGAAGAAATTCTAAGCCCGCGAGCCTGATAAAGGCAGGATTTGGTGAGATTCCAAAGCCGACAGTATAGTCTGGATGGGAGAAGGACGTGTGGAACCCAAGTGTATACGTGCGCCTAATTTTTCAAAAATGAAAATTTTAGGCTTTTTAGGTATACAATTTTTCACTCATTTCTCCTGCTAACTCCTTAGGTCAATCTAAGGGGTTTTTTATATTCTATAAAAGGGGGAAAAACATGTTTACGGGAATCATTGAGGATATCGGTACCGTCCATTCCTTGAAAAAAGGAAAAAGCAGCATGGAGTTGGCGATTCGTTCTGAGAAAATCCTCGAAGATGTTCATCTGGGGGACAGTATTTCTGTCAACGGAGTTTGCTTAACCGTAACGTCCTTCACGCAAAGTCTGTTTACTGTCGACGTGATGCCAGAGACGGTCAAAGCTTCTTCAATCCGGACGTTAAAACTAGGATCACCTGTGAATCTGGAACGTGCCATGAGTGCACAGGGCAGGTTTGGCGGTCATTTTGTTTCAGGCCATATTGATGGTACGGGAACGATAATAAAAAAAGAGCGAAAAGAAAATGCTGTGTATTATGTGATCAATTTGGAAGAAGGACTTAGTAAATTTTGCATCCCAAAAGGGTCAGTTGCCATTGATGGTACGAGCTTGACAATTTTCGGGATAGAGGGAAACCTGCTTACTGTATCTCTGATTCCCCTGACTCATCAAGACACAATATTGGGGCGGAAAGCAGCTGGCGATATCGTTAACATCGAAAATGACATGATAGGGAAATATATTATACATCAAATAAAAAAAAGTGATTCAAAACCAGGACTGAATTTAGAGTTTTTGGCAGAACACGGATTTTAATTAAAGGGCGGTGTAAAAGATGTTCCATACAATAGAAGAAGCGATCGAAGACTTAAAAGCTGGTAAAGTAGTAATCGTATCCGATGATGAAGACCGTGAAAATGAAGGTGACTTTGTTGTATTGGCAGAAAAGGCAACGCCTGAAGCGATTAATTTTATGGCGACCCATGGACGCGGTTTGATTTGTACAACCATTACCGAAGAACTGGCGGCAAAATTGAATTTGCATCCTATGGTCGGTGAAAATACCGATCATCATGGAACTGCTTTTACAGTTAGTGTCGATCATAAAAGTACTTCTACAGGAATAAGTGCATTTGAAAGATCCTTGACCATTCTGGAGCTTCTTAAAGAAGATTCAGTTGCTGGGGACTTCCAACGGCCTGGTCACACTTTTCCGATTGTCGCTAAAGAAGGTGGCGTGTTAATACGGGCAGGGCATACGGAGGCATCCGTAGATTTGGCAAAGTTATGCGGGGCTGCTCCTGCAGGCGTTATTTGTGAAATCATGAATGAAGACGGGTCAATGGCACGAATAACTGATCTAGAAGTTATCGCCGAAAAATTCGATCTTAAATTCATTACGATTGCCGAGCTAACTCGTTATCTCCAACAAAGAAAAATATATGAGAAACAGGGACTTGAATTAAATATTCCGAATGCTTGAAGGATATAAGTGGTTGAAAAATAAAAATAAGAAAAAATTGACATTTGTTTTTAAATTAGGAGGATATGGACATGGGGAAAATTATTGAAGCACAATTAATCGGATCAGGGTTGAAAGTAGGCATCGTGGTAGGAAGATTTAATGAGTTTATTACAAGCAAGCTTTTAGGAGGTGCATTGGATGGCCTTAAGCGTCATGGTGTTGATGAGAATGATGTTGACATAGCGTGGGTACCAGGGGCTTTTGAACTTCCGCTAATTGCGAAAAAACTAGTGAACACAGGCAAATATGATGCAGTTATCGGCCTTGGAACAGTAATTAGGGGGGCCACTTCTCATTATGATTATGTGTGTAATGAAGCAGCTAAAGGCATGGCAGCAGTTTCTCTGGACACAGGCGTACCTGTTATCTTCGGTTTGTTGACTACTGAAAATATCGAGCAGGCTATTGAACGTGCAGGAACAAAATCAGGTAACAAAGGCTATGAAGCAGCCGTTAGTGCTATTGAAATGGCGAACCTTGGAAAATTGATTGAACAGTAAATGGTACACATTAAAAAAGCCGCAGAGAAGAAAATTCTTTTCTGCGGCTTTTTAATGTAGCGAATGTAAAATTACCTGTCAGATTTGGCTAGCTTTTTCAACCCATTAAGCAGTTCCTCAAAGTTCGAGAAATTTCTTGCTATTTTATTGATGAGAGTATCCTGATCTTTGAAGCTTGCCGCCACTTCTTCAATGAAGAAGCGTGTTCACCTGCTCTAGCAGCTTCAATTGAGGCATTCAGAGAAAATAAATTCGTTTGTTTTATATGTCTTCAATCTTTACTAAAACCGCTTGAATGTCTTTATTTTGCTGATCCATTCATCCATTAGTACTCCTTCTGTTTAGCCTTTTCACCAAGGGTATGATGTTCTTAGCAAGGGTGACCATTTCCTTGCTTCTATACTAGTCCTCGTTCCACTTTCCGTAGTAAAGGACTTCATTTTCTCGACAGTGGCGTGCTGGATTCACTTAGAATACATGAAAATATCTCGATTCCAAAGTAATATCTTACCTTTATAAATCGGTATAAATACTGGGAAATAAAGAATTTTATAGGTATGATATGAAAATATTTTATTACAAAAGCTGTTCGTAAATGAAGCATGTTAAAATATGCGGATGTGATTATGCTACAATTGTAAAGATTGCAATTGAAATTCATATCTTAGGGAAAAGTAATTATATTAGTATTTAGGAGGGGTTTGTGTGTACCATCTCTTTACACATAATGATTTAGATGGAGTCGGATGCGGTATTGTAGCGAAGCTGGCATTCGGGGAAGAAGTAGTGGTTAGTTATAATTCAATCGGGAGACTTAATCAGAATGTAGCAGCATTTCTTGAGCAGGCCAAAATTGAGGATACGTTGCTGGTTACTGATCTTTCAGTTGATGAAGATAATGAAAAAGCGATTTCACAGTTTGTTGAAGATGGAGGCAAAGCGCTTCTGATTGATCATCATAAATCAGCGCTGCATTTGAACGAACATGAATGGGCATCTGTAACAGTCGAGCAGGAAGACGGTAAACAAACAGCAGCGACTTCATTATTCTATCAGTATGCAGTTGAAAAAAAATTGTTGGAACCTTCGCGGATTGTTGCTGAATTTGTTGAATTAGTTCGTCAATACGATACTTGGGAATGGGAAGTAAACAAAAATTTAACGGCAAAACGGTTAAATGATTTGTTCTTTATGATTCCGATTGAGGAATTTGAGATGAAAATCGCCCATAAATTATCAACGGCTGAAAGCTTTACTTTTGACGAAGTTGAGCAAACGCTTTTGGATGTTGAGGAAAGCCGGGTTGATCGGTACATAAACAGGAAAAAAAGAGAAGTCTATCAGGCTACGGTTGGTCCCCATACAGCAGGTGTGGTCCATGCTGAGTCCTATCATTCGGAATTGGGAAACGAACTGTCCAAAGAGTTTTCCCATCTGGATTATATTGCAATTCTAATGGTCGGAAGTAAAAGAATCAGCTTTCGGACAATCCATGATGACATAGACGTTTCTGAGGTTGCAGGTAAATACGATGGGGGCGGTCATCAAAAAGCCGCAGGTTGCACAATGTCCGAAAAGGCATACAGTCAATACGTAGAAAAGACCTTCTTTGCCGAGCCTATTAAACGCGATGCTCATAAAAACCAATTGAATATCAAGGAATCCCCAGAGGGTTGCCTGTATTCAACGAGAGAAAAACAAGATATTTTCATCTATGAAGATGAAGAAGAAGAATGGATTGTGGAGATCAACGGAAAACAACAGAAAAAAACATTTGATACATTTGGGGAAGCGGATAAATATATAAAGCGGAAATACGCTGCGTGGCTGGCCCATGATGAAAGATACGAAGAGTTTGTCAATAGAGGGTGAATAGGAAAACGGCTGTCCGAATGTGGGCAGTCGCTTTTTGTTGTGTCTCTAAGACGGAAACCTGACACTTTGTGTAGAATCATCCATAAATCGAAGGAAACGAAGATAAATGGAGACTTTCCGTAGATTAAACTGAAATTTCGTAGATAAAAAGAAAGATTCGTTGATAAAAGTTGTTGATCCTACTCATTTACGTAGGATTGGACTGAACTTTCATAAAAATCAGGCTCAAAAGGGATGCCTTTTGAGCCTGTTTAAGCTATTTCACCTTTTAAGTGGGACAGGATGTACGATGGTACGGGATTGTTTTTTTGGTATAGAATTTTGGCGATGAAGAATTGCGTTGATTTCGCCACCGATTACAAAGATCAGACCACTCAAATACAACCATAACATTAAGATGATAACGCCCCCTAAACTGCCGTAAGTGGACGAATAGTTAGCAAAGTTGCTGACATAGAATGAGAATCCAAGTGATATTCCGAGCCACAGTACGGTTGCGGTCACGGCCCCAGGGATAACGTGTTTAATTGGAAAACTCTTATTCGGTGCAAAGCGATATAAAAAGGTCAATACTAGTGAGATAACGACAACTGCAATGATCCACCGTAATAAGCTGAATAGACTTTGCATTTCTTCAGGAAGCGAGATGACTTGTTGTAATAAATCGATGATCACTTTCCCAAAAACGGGCAGACCTAACATAACGATAAAAGCTACAACCAAGCCTAAGGTTAAGATAATAGAAATAAAGCGGGCTTTAATGAAGTTCCTTGTTTCTTTCACATCATAAGCGATGTTCATTGAATGAATAAACGCATTCATACCGTTTGAGGCTGACCATATGGTGCCTAGGAAACCGAAAGTAAGTAAGCCGCCGTTCCGCTCACTTAATATGTTGATAATATTTTCCTCGATGACTTCCACCGTTTCCGTTGGCATGAATGTTTTTATAGTATCCATGGCTGTCTGAATGTCGATATTCAAATAAGGTAAAATCGAAAGTAGTAAAATGAGCAAAGGGAATAGTGCGAGTAAATAATAATAGGCCTGTTCTGCTGCCAACCCTGTTACACGATCTTCTTTTATTTCTTTGATAAGCTGCTTGCTGAATTTTATCGACTTATTCATCCGGGCATCACTCCTGAATAGTTACTAAGGTTATCTGCTTCTTTTCCCACAGTTCAGGTAAGTTAATCCTCCTATCTAAAGAAAAGAAAAGAAAATGGAAGGTACTTTTTTAAAAAAGGTCTTGATAACCCTTCAGGTTGTCTTTCATTGTATATCTGTTGGTTTTCTTATACTTGTAAGAACAATATAACCCGCAATTATTCCTGTAATTGAATTAAATGTGGTTGATCCATCTGCTCCGAAGTATCCTCCCCAAACCAATGTGGAGAAAGGTAATTCGAATTCAATTATTTCAGTGAAATACAAAATTGGAATAATGGACATGTAAATGAACGGTAATCCAAGGATGAGTAACCTTAGCCAATTCATTTTCCAGTGACCTTTTGTTAAAAAGTTTTTCACGATACTAGGTATCGCGAATATGCCCCCGATGAAAATTGGAAAGAAAGATTGAAACAAAAAATATCCCTTAATCTCATATGTTTCGCGACTAATTAATTCTAGATGATGTTGGTACTTTAAACCATATAATAATACACTTAATAATAGAATTAAGTAGGATAAATAACTAATTGTTCTTTTCCAAGAATGGCTCATAAAATGTTTCCCCCCCCGTCTTTTTACTATTATACGGGAAAATAAGGAAAAAGTTTCGGCGGTTAACATTTGCAGAGCTTTAAAGAAGAAGTGTAAAGAAAGGCCGAACATTTTGTCCGACCTTCCTCTATTACACTTCTTCTTTTTGTTGTTCCTTTTGGACCTTTGGCGGCGTCCATTTGAAGATTTTATTGAGGATATTATAGATATGTTTGGATTCTTTTGTAAGGATCGGTCCAAGAATCGCTAAGGTCAAAACATATAGTGCCGCAAACGGGGTTAGTATTGGCATTAAACCACCTGCAATACCTAGATTGGCGAGAATAATGGAGAATTCACCACGTGAAACAATAGTTAAACCGATATTGGCTGAGGCTTTGTGAGATAAACCAGATTTTCGTCCGGCTATCATACCAGCGACAAAGTTACCGATTATAGTGATGATAACGGCTCCAAGGACCATCCAGACAGCTCCACCAAGGGTAGTTGGATCAATGCTCAAGCCAAAGCTGAAGAAGAATATGGCGCCAAAGAAGTCTCTAAAGGGAATGACAAGTTTTTCTATCCTGTCGCTGTGTTCCGTTTCAGAAAAGACTAGACCAAGCAGTAATGCACCGATGGCCTCTGCAACGTGAATTGTTTCTGAGAAACCTGCGACAAAGAATAGCAAGGCAAACACAACAATAATAAATATCTCATCAGAGGATATATTAAATAATTTGTTGAGTAAACCAGAGGCTTTCCGAGCTATTACGAAAAATATCAGCATATATCCGATGGCGATGAAGGTAGAAAGTAGCGTTCCCCAAATGGAACCAGAATCGCTTAATACCAATCCAGATACGACTGATAAATAAACAGCAAGGAAGATATCTTCAAACATGATGATACCAAGAATGAGCTCTGTTTCGTTATTACCTGTTCTTTTAAGATCGACAAGGACTTTTGCTACAATGGCACTTGATGAAAAGCTGATAATCCCTGTTAATATTAGAACTTCTCTTAAAGGTAGTCCGAGTAGGAAACCATATAGTAAGGCCATTCCAGCGTTGATTAAAATGTAATACGTTCCGCCTGTTACTATATTTTTCCCTGACTTCATTAGCTTTTTAACGGAAAACTCAAGACCTAAGTAAAATAAAAGGAACAATATCCCGATTCTTCCGAGGAACGCTATGATTTCATCACTTTCGATGAAGCGCAGATCAATCAATCCGAAGTTTGGAGCATGGGGGCCAACGAGCATGCCAATGATAATTAATAATGGAACATTTGATATTTTAAATTTACCTGCAACGAGAGCAGCTAATGCTACTAGAAGCAGGGCAGTTCCTACTTCAAAGACTAAATGGTCCATATGTGCTTAGTCACTCCTTTCGTCGGTCAAAAGTTCTCTTGTCAGGTTACGGATATCTTTTCTTTCACCAGATATTACTAGCGTATCGCCTGTTTCGATGATAGAGTCTGGACCAGGATTGTTTAGTTGTTTTTTTCCTTTTTTCGAATGGGCAATAACGGTTACGTTGTAATTGCTCCGAATATCAATCGAACCTATTGTTTGATTGATTGCTCTTGAACCTGGTTCCACCTTGAACCATTCAATAACCAAGTCGCCTAATGACATCTCAATCGTTTCAAGCGCTTGTGGTTTGTAAACCATACCGCCTATGATGGAAGCCATTTGTCGCGATTCCTGATCGTTAAGGGTGATGCTCGATATAACTTCTTCATGTTCATTATCAAAATGGTACAATTCCCGACGACCATCATCGTGAATGACAATCACTAATTTTTCATCATTTCTCGTTATGATTTCAAATTTTTGGCCAATACCAGGAAGTTCGCTTTCTCTAATTTTCACTGGAATTCCTCCTTAAGATAGTTGGTTAGAGTTTTAGAAGATAGAAATATGTTTATAAATTAACATCAATAATCGTTTTGAATTTCTTCTCCTTAGAAATGCCAATGTATTTTAGTGTCTCTGATGGACTTGAATGATGGTAATGCTTTTGTATCAAAGAAAGAGACACTCCTTGTTTATAGGCATGATAGCCAAATGTTTTGCGCATCGAACTCGCTCCGAATTTACCTGTCAGACCTGCACCTTCCACAGCATCATGAATGATTCGGTGAGCCTGTTGGCGCGTAATCGGCTTTTTTGTTTTAGGGGATAGAAATAAAAATTGACCTTCGATAACCTTCGAGCCTTTTAGGTATTCTTGTAAGGCGGTACGAACTTTCAAGTTCAAATAAATTTGAGTGACTTCTTCATTCTCCATTCGTTGCTCATAAAACTCTTTGATTTTTCCTGTTTCATCGAGAACGTTGGAAACAGTGATTTCCAGCATTTCATTTATCTTCATACCCGTATTGATTCCGAGTACAAATAATAAATAATCCCGACTGGAGTGAGCTCGTAAATACGTTTTTATTTTGCTGATTTGATTGATATCCTTAAAGGCTTCCACATATTCCATAGATCTTCTCCTCTTACCAATGTAACATAATTATATTATATCACAAATTATGTTACATTGCATGTATTAAGTCCTATAAGAAAGATTCCCCCAAAAAAAGCAACTCATATGGAAATAAAAAAGTGGTGTCCAAAAGTAAACCTTCTTTTACTTATTCTCTACCTAAACAAGAAAAAATATATCAGTTTAGTGTGTTATATCTTACTAAAATGAGGGGATGTAAGGCATTTCTAAAAAAAATGTAGTTTGGCAGCATAAAACATAAAAAAAGAGGGAATCCCTAAGTTGGAATTCCCTCTCTTTTTTAATAGACTGCTTTTTGTAATTTATGAATGACCTCAAGTGAAAGGCCAGTTCCTATGGCAACTGATTCAAGCGGGTTATCAGCAAGTTGGACTGGTACTACAATTTCATTCGTTAGCCAATCTTGTATTCCATTAAGGAGTGCACCTCCACCAGATAAGATGACACCTTGATCAACAATATCACCACTTAATTCAGGAGGACAGTCTTCCAAAGTGGCTCTGATTGCTTCTAAAATATGAAGAAGCGATTCCTGGATTGCTTCCTGGACGTCAGTGGATGATATCGTAATCGGTTTTGGAAGACCAGTTACAAGGTCGCGACCTCTGACTTCCATGGTCACAACGGAATGTTCAACGAGGGCGTAGCCGATTTCCATTTTTATTTGTTCAGCTGTCCGTTCCCCGATTAACACATTATGTTTTTTTCTTACGAATTGGGAGATATCTTCATCCAATTGATCTCCGCCAATTCTGATGGAATTACAAGAAACTACGCCGCCGTAAGAAATAATTGCCACCTCAGTTGTACCACCGCCGATATCAACGATGACATTAGCAACTGGCTCTTCTACAGGCAGACCTGCCCCGATTGCTGCTGCTACTGGTTCCTCAATAAGGTGGACCTGCTTGGCTCCACAGCTTTTGACTGCATCCTGAATGGCTCTTCTTTCCACAGATGTTGAGCCTGATGGTGTACAGACTACTACACTTGGCTTTCGAATTGATAAGCCTAAAGCCTTGCTTGCTTTTTTCATGATTTCCCGTAGCATTTGTGCGGTTACATCAAAATCCGCAATGACCCCGTCCTTTAGTGGCCGGATCGCAACGATATTTCCAGGTGTTTTTCCAATCATGTTTTTTGCATCCACACCGACTGCTAATACTTTATTAGTCTCTATATCAATGGCCACAACAGATGGCTCATTAAATACGATTCCTTTATTTTTACTGTAAACTAGCGTATTTGCAGTTCCTAAGTCAATGCCTATTTCTGTATTTGATAACATTTAGTCACCCCTCCATAAGAGTTTGACCCCTATATAATCATTCTACCTTGAACTGTGAGTTTGTGGGGGTGGGAAATCTAGTAAATAGTGGAATTGCTGCGCTGTTCTTTTTCATAAATGGAAAACATGATGAAATATAAAACGGCGCTTGCGATTGCCAGCGCACTAAGAATGCCAAATGTCCAATTGTAACCAATCCATCCTGTCATGGGAATGGCCAATGGTGCTAACATTCTACCAATTGTGAAACGCAAGCTTGCTGCAGCAAAATATTGCCCCCGCATATGTGCCGGAGCGAGCTTGGATACAAATCCCTGCTGAATGCCCTCTGTCAAAAGCTCAGCTAATGAAAACAAAGCAATTGCGATAAATAACCCCCAAATCCATTGTGTCGATCCAAATAAAATTATCGAGAAGCAGTAGGTAATTGAAGAGGCAATGAATACGTTTCTTTCTTTATAGACGGACGTCCACTTTGTGACAGAAATGGTTAAGAGCGCAACGAATAATCCATTTTCTGCAAGCAAGAGTCCAAAAGTCTGCTCTGCTTTTAAGTTGAACGAAAATACAGATTGCAGGTCGACCATTTCTATAATATATACGGGAAACAATAAATCAAGCTGCATGAATGTCTGATAGATCAATACACCAGCGATGATAAAGAGCAGAAAGACCTTATCGCGGATAATCACCTGATAGTCCCGTATCTGGTTCAGTAAAAAAGAAAAGCCATTTTGCTCTTTTTCGGGGGTTTTTGTTAGAAAAGCTGTTTCGGTTACCCATCTTTGCAGAATGAAACCAAGAAGGATATTAATGATGGCGGCAATCCCTAACAGCTCGAATCGGTGTTTAGCATAAAAAATGCCTCCTAAAATTGGACCTATGACCACTGCAATGTTGATGGAGGTATAAAAAACAGCAAAAACTTTGCTGCGATCTTTTTCTGGAATCACGTCGGCGACCATCGCCTGGCTCGCTGGATTATAAAAGGCGCTGAATATACTTACCGCGGTGAAACTAACAAATCCTATAATCGGAGAATCAAGCCAAGGAGAGCTGGACCAAGCAAAGAAGATGTAGGCGAAGCCCTGCCCGAATGTTGAAATAACCATCATGCGTTTTCTCCCAAATCGATCTGCACAATAACCGCCAAATAAATTGGCCAAAACGGCAAAAAACCCCAGGCGAAAACAAGAGAGGGTAGTAGACTTGAAACAGGTTATTTTATGTTAAGATGAAAGATGAAATTATGGTAGATAAAGAAGGGTAATAATATGAAAACATATTTAGTTGAGAGTAAGATTTTTAGAGTTATTTTCACCGCTTTTCTAGCTTTCATAGGTGGGTTCGTGTTTAATCGTCTTGGAATATATTTACCGTGGATGCTCGGACCATTATTTGTGGTGATGATTGCTAAAATCAAATTAGGAAAGTACATGTTATGGTCTAAACCCTTTAGAAGCACTGGATTGGTTATTCTTGGTTTACAACTAGGAAGTTCATTCACGAAACAATCGTTAAATGAAATGATTGAATATTTGCCCATCATGCTTTTTACGACGGTTGCTATCATTTTATTTACGGTATTAACTGGTTGGTTTGTTGGAAAGCGAATGAATTTATCTTTGAGTACGTCCATGCTTGGCAGTTTTCCTGGTGGTCTGTCTCAGATGGTGGTCCTAAGTGAGGAAATGAAGGATAGTGATGAAACAATTGTTGGCTTCATGCAGACGCTTCGAGTCATCCTTGTTATATCCATTGTTCCCTGGCTTGTGACTCACGTTATGACAGTTGATTCGGTTGCGGTAGTAAGTGTTTCGGATCGGCCCTTTTTCATGTTTGATTATGATTGGAAATTAGCCATTCTGATGATTGTAACCTTTCTATTATTCATTTTCATCACCAAAAGGGTAAACTTCCCGCTGCCATTTTTACTTGGGCCTCTCATGGCGGCAGCCCTATTTAATTTGGCAGGACCTGGGGCACCGCAAATTCCTGATTTTTGGTTGAACTTTTCACAATTGCTGATTGGCACGCATTTAGGGTATACATTGAAGGTCGACAATCCTCGACTTTTCAGAAAGATGTTCGGAGCAGTATTCGTTAGTAATGTCCTGTTAATTGGATTTTGTTATTATCTTTCGATTCAGTTTGCTCCCATCCTATCTATACCGGCTAACGAATTGTTTTTAAGTATGGCACCAGGCGGTGTGGCAGAAATGGCAGTAACAGCTATGTCTGTTCATGTGGATTTATCTGTGGTCACTAGTTTCCACTTATTCAGAATTTTATTCATTTTATTTTTACTCTCACCCATCATCAAATGGCTGGATGGTAGAAATATATGGTACCAGAAAAAAGAACGAGGCTGACATGCTTCGTCTTTTTTTTGTCTAAATATTTTTCATTTTAATAGATTAATAAGAAAAGGGTGAATGAGATAGAGCGGAGGGCACATTGGAACAATAGAGAAGATATCGTAAAATTCCTTTTTAAACAAGGTTTTTATGGAAAAAATTAATATATAAAAACAGGGCGGCTTGAAATTCCCTTTTGACGGAAACTTTGTCTGAACTGAAATATGCTATGGAATCTGTCCTTAATAAGGAGTAAAGCAGGTAGATTTTGTGATAATAGAATGAAATTTTAAATTCTATCCAATGGAATAGTAAAATAATACTCATTTTTTTCAAACTTCATCCGATATAAAGGGCAGATAAGACTTTTAATGAATGGGTGAGTATTATGGATATAACATCGGTTTTGGGAGTAGTTCTAGGGATTGTGGCTATTTTAGTGGGAATGGTATTGAAAGGCGTAAGCATTACAGCGCTGATTAACCCGGCAGCTATCTTGATCATTATTGTAGGGACAATAGCTTCTGTTGTAACGGCTTTCCCTTTTTCAGAATTAAAAAGATTGCCAAAAATATTAAAAGTTTTATTCTTAGAACAACAATTAACAAAGCCTGAAGAACTAATTAAAACCTTTTCTGAATGGGCGGTCATTGCCAGAAAAGAAGGCTTATTGGCTTTAGAAATTATTTCGGATCAAGTCGACAATACCTTTTTGAAAAATGGGTTGAATCTTGCGGTCGAGGGTCAGAGTGCTGATTATATTCGTGATATTTTAGCAGAAGAAATAGACGCAATGGAAGAACGTCATCTAAGCGGGGCTGCAATTTTTAGTCAGGCTGGCACATATGCACCGACACTTGGAGTATTGGGTGCGGTAATCGGGCTGATCGCTGCATTAGGTAACATGGCTGATACCGAGGCATTAGGACATGCCATTTCTGCAGCGTTCGTAGCAACCTTGATGGGAATTTACACAGGGTATGTGTTATGGCATCCATTTGCGAATAAGCTTAAGCGGAAATCGCAACAAGAAGTCCGGATAAAAGAAATGATGATAGAAGGAATTTTATCGATCATCGAAGGGGAAGCGCCAAGAACGATAGAACAAAAACTAACATCCTATTTGCCTGCTGAAGATCGTAAAAAGTGGTTAGAAGGCGATGTGAGAGAAGATGGCTAGGCGGAAAAAAAAACAGCGGCATGAAGAGCATATTGATGAGTCATGGTTAGTACCTTATGCCGATATCTTAACTTTGCTTCTTGCACTTTTTATCGTCCTTTTCGCTTCGAGTTCGGTTGATGGAGTTCGATTCCAACAATTATCTAATGTGTTTAATCAAGTGTTTACGAGCGGGACGGGATTTATGGATTTCCCCAGCGATTCTCCCAGCAATAAACCAACATCACCGGAACAAAGTACAGGGGCAGAAGAACTTAAGAGGTTAGGTAAAAGCGAAAAGAAACAGCTTACAGAGGTTCAGGAACGTGTAAATGCATATATTAAAAAGAACGGTTTAACAGATAAATTGGGTACGAACCTCACGGATGAAGGCATGCTGATATCAATTAGGGATAATGTGCTGTTCGAATCAGGCGTGGCAGAGGTTAGAAGTGAAGATCGAAAAATGGCTAAGGAAATTTCAAATCTTCTAGTTATGGACTTACCCAGAAACATTATAATAAGCGGACATACCGATAATATACCGATTCAGACTTACAGGTATGATTCGAACTGGGATTTAAGCGTTATGCGTGCGGTTAATTTCATGAAACTTCTCCTCGGAAATAAAGACTTGGATCCCGAAATGTTCAGCGCAAAAGGTCATGGGGAATTTAAGCCAGTTGCTTCTAATAAAACAAAAAATGGAAGAGCGAAAAACCGGCGTGTTGAAATACTGATTGTTCCGCGGACGGCAATAAATGAGTGAAAACCTGTCTGGTATGGACGGGTTTTTCTTTTTTAAAGGAGTATGTATGGAAAGAGAATATACAAATGTTATGGAAGAGATTGTTGTGACTTGGGTGCAGATTTTAATGGCTGGAATGGAATATCAAACGTTTTGCTCGTGCAACAAATGTAAGAATGACATTATCACATTATCTTTGAATGCCCTGCCCAATTATTATGTAACAACGGAAGAAGGGCGGAAGCGGATATTTGAAAACTTGAATACAGATGAAAACCGAAAGTGGATTAACAAAAGACTTATTAGTGCCATACATGTGGTAGGTAAATTCCCCAAACATAATCAGAATAGAACATGACAGGAGCTCAGAGTCTTGGATCAAAAATCATCTATAAATTTAATAACCTTATACGAGAGTTATTGGTATATATATGGAGGACATTATTATTTTTTATCATTTCCCACCAGAAGACTCCCTCTTAAAGCGTGTGAAGGGCGAGAGCACAACGGTAAGGGGGAGATGAATGGCGGTTGGCATAAGCCAAAGTAATCTTTTTGCAAACATACGTTCGATGGTTAATAATAACTATAAGGGGGTGAAACCAATGGTCGTAAACAAAGCTTATAAATTTCGAATCTATCCAACTAAAGAACAACTAGTTCTAATCAATAAAACGATCGGCTGCTCCCGTTTTGTCTATAACTTCTTTTTAGGCAAACAAAAGGAGAAAGATGCCTACTGGTATATTTGTGAAGAAATGAAGCAGAACGGCCAATTACCCTCTAATGAACGGAAAGGTTCTTTTCTGAATAAATACGAAACAATCAAAGAACTTCCAGCTTTAAAGAAAGAGTACTCTTTCCTGAAAGAAGTAGACAGTATTGCCTTACAGAAATCGGTGGAAAATTTAGCAGATTCCTATAGTCGATATTATAAAAAGCAAAACAAGTCACCACGCTTCAAATCGAAAAAGAATCCTATCCAGTCCTATACGACTAAACATACGAATGGGAATATTGGAATTGTTGGAAACAAAATCAAATTGCCAAAACTCGGTCTAGTTCGTTTTGCTAAAAGCCGCGAAGTCGAAGGGCGAATCATCAATGCCACAATTAGGCGGAACCCTTCGGGTAAATATTTCATTTCCGTTTTAGCCGAAACCCATGTACAAGTACTTCCTAAAACGAATCGTTCGTGCGGTGTAGATGTTGGTTTGAAGAACTTTGCTATTCTTTCAGATGGTACGGTCTATCAAAACCCAAAATTCTTCCGGACGGTCGAAAAGAAATTGTCCCAAGCACAACGGATTCTTTCAAGGCGACAAGAAATAGCCTTGAATCAAAATAAACCATTGGCTGAAGCCAAAAACTATCAAAAACAAAAACGAAAAGTGGCTATCCTACACGAAAAAATTTCAAATGCCCGAATGGATTACTTACATAAAGTTTCTACCGAAATCATCAAAAACCACGATGTTATTGGAATGGAAGACTTGCAAGTGTCGAATATGATGAAAAATCAAAAACTAGCTAAAGCTATTAGTGAAGTATCTTGGTACCAATTCAAAAAAATGTTGGAATACAAAGCAAAACGGTATGGTAAACAAATCGTGACCGTATCTAAAACGTTTGCTTCTAGCCAATTGTGTTCTAGCTGCGGTTACCAAAATAAAGACGTTAAACATCTGAATCTTCGTGAATGGGATTGTCCTTTTTGTTCTACTCGCCACGATCGAGATATTAACGCAGGACTCAATCTAATGAATGAAGCCTTAAGGCTTCTAACCGTAGGAACTACGGGAGTAGCCTAATTAAAAATTGGCCGATAGGCTAATGTTCTTAGGAATCCCCCACTTCAATCGGACCGTAAGGTCGATAAGTGGTGGGTAGTTCAAGTGTTTATTTATTCTACATGAGGGAACATAAATGGAGTAAGTTCATTCGATCTAAAAATGGAGGAGATGAATTTTTTATGAGTAAAAAAATCGCATGTGTAGTAACGAATATGTTTGAAGACTCGGAGTACAGTGAACCGGCAAAAGCATTTGAGGAAGCCGGCCATACGGTAACTACGATTGAAATGGAACAAGGGAAAACTGTTAAAGGCAAACAAGGTGAAGTCGAAGTCACAATAGATGAAAGCATCGATTCAGTAAAACCAGAGGAGTTTGATGCTTTGTTCATTCCTGGAGGTTTTTCCCCAGACCAGCTACGTGCAGATGCACGCTTCGTAACGTTCGCAAAATCGTTCATGGATGAAAAAAAACCTGTATTTGCAATCTGTCATGGACCACAGTTGCTGATTACTGCCAAAACACTTGAAGGACGTCATGCAACAGGGTATAAATCTATTAAGGTAGATATGGAGTATGCAGGTGCTACATATTTAGACAAAGAAGTCGTTGTTTGCGGCGATCAACTTGTCACCAGCAGGACACCAGAAGATATCCCAGCCTTTAATCGAGAGTCACTTAGATTATTGAAATAAAAAAATCCCGACGCCGTCGGGATTTCAGACTGTAGACAAACTCGATGAAAATCGATTTTGTCTACAGTTTTTTTGAGGGGTTGTAAAAATTCGAACGTTGATTGGAACGTAGGGCACTCGCTTTCCGCGGGCGGTCAGGGAGCCTCCTCGGCGCCTTTGCGCCTGTGGGGTCTCCCTTGGACACGCATTTCCCGCAGGAGTCTCGCACCTTCCGTTCCAATCAACTTTGTTTTAACAATTAGATATAACCACTTTTGCCTACAGTCCTTTTTGTTTTAATATAGAAGTATTAAAACTTGAGGTGATGACGATGCTTTCGAAACATAATTCTATTCAGCGAGATCAACTTGAAATGATTACTTTGGATCAACTGGTGCCAGCGAACCATTTGGTTCGTAAAATTGAGGGGGCCATTGACTTCACTTTCATTTATGACTTGGTGAAAGAGATGTATTCAGAGATAGGGCGCCCAAGTATTGATCCAGTTATATTAGTTAAATTGACATTCATTCAATATACCTTCGGTATTCGTTCGATGCGTAAAACGATTGAAGAAGTTGAAACGAATATGGCTTACCGTTGGTTTTTAGGTTACGGTTTCCATGATAAAGTACCTCACTTCTCAACGTTCGGGAAAAATTATGAGCGTCGCTTTAAAGATACAGACCTGTTTGAACGGATTTTTTATCGTATCTTAATGACAGCTTCAGAAAGAAAGTTAATAAGTGCAGAGCACGTATTCGTTGATTCAACACATGTGAAAGCCAGTGCGAATAAGCGAAAATTCGAAAAGAAAATCGTTCGTAAGGAAACACGAGCATATCAAGGACGCCTTCAAGAAGAAATAAATCAAGATCGTGAAAACAATGGAAAGAAGCCTTTTCCACCGGATAAATTTGATAAAGAAGAAACCAAAGAAATTAAAGAAAGTACAACTGACCCTGAGAGTGGCTACTATGTAAAAGATGAACGAACAAAACAGTTTGCCTATTCATTTCATGCGGCTGCGGACCGCAACGGTTTTGTGCTGGGGACGATTGTAACACCGGGAAATACGCATGATAGTCATATCTTAGAGCCTCTTGTTGAACAAGTGATTGAGAAAGTTGGAAAACCTGAAGCTGTTGCCGCAGATGCAGCTTACAAAACACCAGCCATTACAAGCTACCTTTTTGGGAAAGAAATCACACCAGCTTTACCCTATACACGTCCACGAACAAAAGAAGGGTTCTTTCGCAAGCATGACTATGTTTACGATGAACATTTTGATTGTTATCTCTGCCCATCGGGCGAGATTTTAAAGTACTCAACAACAAATAAAGAGGGCTATCGCGAGTACAAATCACCCAAACACACTTGTGCGACATGCTCATTTTTATCACAGTGTACAGTAAGCAAAGACCATCAAAAAGTGGTGACACGCCATATCTGGCAAAATTATATGGAAGAAGCAGATCATCTGCGTCATCACAAGGATGTAAAACCTATATATGCGAAACGTAAAGAAACAATAGAGCGTGTATTCGCAGATGCAAAAGAAAAGCATGGTATGCGTTGGACTACTTTAAGGGGACTTAAAAAATTGTCGATGCAGGCGATGCTTACTTTCGCTGCCATGAATTTAAAGAAGATAGCCAATTGGACATGGCAAGGTCCAAGAATGGCTTAATAAAGTGGGCTCGTAGAGGCCCAATCTCTTAATCTTGAGCAAAATTCAAAGGGAATTTCAAAAGGGGTCCGGAATTAAAACATTCCGAACCCCTTTTGTCTACAAACTGAAATCCCGACGCCGTCGGGATTTTTTCTTTAATATGGTTTTAAGGATTCATATACTTCCATCTTTGCAGTAAAATAAAAGGAGAGACGAAAAAAAAGGAAGTGTAACGATTGATCGTATTAAAATCTGCACGTGAGATTCAAGCGATGCATGACTCAGGTAAAATTTTGGCAGCTTGTCATAGGGAAATTGCAAAATTAATTGTACCCGGTGTGACAACATGGGAAATTGAAGAATTTGTTGAAGGGTTTTTAAAGAAACATGGGGCGAAGCCAGAACAAAAGGGTTACAAAGGGTATGAATATGCGACATGCGCAAGCATCAATGAAGAAATCTGTCATGGTTTTCCTCGAAAGACACCTTTGAAAAATGGCGATATCGTAACAATTGATATGGTTGTTAATTATAACGGCGCGCTTTCAGACTCTGCCTGGACGTACCCGGTCGGTAAGGTTTCAAAGGAAACGGAACACTTACTGCATGTGACAAAGGAATCTTTATATAAGGCGATTGAAGTATCTGTAGAAGGCAATCGTATTGGCGACATTGGTCATGCTATTCAATCATATGTAGAAGCGGAAGGCTTCTCTGTCGTCCGTGATTTTATCGGCCACGGGATTGGAAATGTTATTCATGAAGAGCCTCAAGTTCCGCATTATGGATTGCCAAATAAAGGGCCGCGCCTAAAAGAGGGCATGGTATTCACAATTGAACCGATGGTGAACGTAGGTACATATAAAGCCAGCAGGGATGCGAATGGTTGGACCGCCTCTACTGCAGACGGGAAATACTCGGCTCAATATGAGCATACGATTGCCATCACAAAGAACGGACCACTTATTTTAACGGAACAATAATGATTTGGTTATCTTATCTCCTAAAAAGCGAAAAAAACAGCATCGAAAATTGATGCTGTTTTTTTCATTTCATTTAATTGGTCGTTCCAATGAATATAAATCTTCTTCGATGTTCCCAATTCGGTCCTCAATTACTGTTTTAGCATCTTTAATGCCCTCGTTATATATAAAGGGAGCGATGTTGTCGAGAATGAATTGTAAGTGGTTTTCAGCAGCAATTTCGCCAATTTTTTCACCATTCTCCTGGTAGACATACTCTTGAATGCGTTCAATCATCGCGCGTCGCTTTTCTAAGGGAAATTGAATAAACATAAAAAAACTCCTTCATATCTGTTCTAGAAACCATGAAATGAAATGATCCGAATTTAAAGGGAAGACGGGTACTGAAGCATTGCTCATTGATTGCTCCAAACAGTCAGGCCAAGCAATAATTGCTTTGATATTATTAAGCTGTTTTAGTAATAGAAGGTCATTTTCCTCTTTGATTAGAATTACCTTAGGAAAGTCTTCCTGTTTGTATCCTTCGATCAAAATCACGTCGGGATGAAAAAGAGCCAGCAATTGAATCAGCTCTGCTATAGAGGTTCCATTTCTAAAGTTGCCAAGTAATTCAATCGTCCCGTCTCCTTCAACAAGTGATGCAGCTGCCCCAGCCTGAAAGTGTTTGGTCGAATCCTTTATACTTGTATGATCGGGTTTTCCGCCATGCCCATGATGCTTTAATACGGCTGTTTCCAAGTTTACTGCGCGAAGCTTCTCAATTATATTCGTAATGAAAGTCGTTTTTCCTCTATTTTGGTAGCCGACCACTTGAAATATAAATGGTTTCACCAAGGCCATACGCATCCTTCTTGGTCATCAAGAAGAAGGACGTCCACGATATCGCCAGTTTTGAATCCACGAGTGCCTCCAGGTAATACGGTTAGTGAATTTGCTCCTGCAAGGCTTGTTGTTATATTGGATTTATCTACACCACTAGGGATAACCTTCAGTTGGCCAGATTCGAAAAATAAACGAGTTCGCAAAAGCCGTGAGAAGGGATTGGGCTTTAAGAAATCCTCAGCCAATTGCGCTTTTTCTTTTCGTAAATGAGGCTGCTCAGAAAACAGCATGGTTCGAATAATCGGTCTTGCAAATAACTCAAAGCCGACATAACTGGCAGATGGATTACCAGATAAGCCGAATAGAAATTTATTATTAAATACAGCAACTGTTGTTACACTGCCAGGGCGCATGGCTACTTTATTGAATAAAACATTAGCTCCTATTTTCTGGTAAATGTCAGGGAGAAGGTCGAAATCACCGACGGAGACGCCCCCCGTTGTAATGAGAAGGTCGACTTCCTCCAAGGCTGAGGAAATCGCCTCATAGCTTAAGTCAAATTCATCCTTAAGTTTTCCATAAAAACGAACTTCTCCTCCTGCTCTCTGAATTTGGGCGGAGATGGCATGAGAGTTGCTATTGCGAATTTTTCCCGGTTGCAATGGTTCACTGACATCTAGAAGTTCTGACCCTGTAGCAAATAAGCCGACGACAGGCTTTTTGGCAACTGGAACTTCAGCGTAACCGAATGTAGCAAGCAAGCCGATGATGCCTGGATTAATCATTGTGCCTTTTTTGACAAGAATATCACCTTTTTTTGCATCCTCTCCTTTGAAAGACACATTTTCGCCTGCGTTAAGAGAGCGTTTAAAGGATATGTATTTCTTCCCGTCCTTTTCAAATTCCTTGGTGAGCTCGAGCATAATAACTGCATCACATTCATCTGGCATCTGGGCTCCAGTCATGATTCTTGCTACCTGGCTTTGTTGCACAGGAAGAGTAGAAACCATCCCTGCAGCCAACTCTTCTATCACTTCGAATTCGAGCGGATTATTAAGGGAACCTTCAGCCGTATCTTCAGACCTGAGGGCAAAACCATCATACGGTGAACGGTTGAAATGTGGAACATCATTTGTGGCTATAATATCTTGAGCTAAAAAACGATAATGACTTTCCTCAAGAGCAACTATTTCCACCTGTCCTTCTAATTTATGTTTCATCACTTTTTCTACTGCATCTGCGAGACTAATGGGCGTTCTTCTTTCTACCATACCTACAACTCCTGTCTGATTGTCCAATAATATTCACTATAACAAATTTAGCAGAATTCTTTAATAAATAAAAAACCCTCACCATTATGGGAGGATTTGGATGTTATTTATTACGGAGTCTTCCAAGTTCTTCAGCGATTGCTTCCATTTCACGGACACTAAAGTTTGTTTTTTTCATCACCATTTTATAAATATCATGAAGTTCTTCATACATTTCGATATCGAAATGGGTGGATTTGATTGCTCCGAAGTTCATTACTTTTAGTTTATCCTTGATTGCTTCTACCATAAACTCGACACTTTCGGCTGTATTTTGTGTTAAATCCATTTCCCTCATCCTTTCACACGTTTCTAAATTATTTTCATCTTTGCATGATTACCCCTATAAGTCAATGAATATTCAGTAGGAAAACGACGCATTATCTCCGATTTACTTGATTGTCTCGCGTTTTAATGTGAGCATGTTTGGGAAAAGATAGGAAAAAACTTTTTTAAACACTGTATAATGGAGATAACCACCATTACCCATCAACTAATATATGACGAGGAGGAGAATATATGAGCAACATTCGTGAAGAATATAAGTGTGCAAAGAAAAGTAAATTTATGCAAGCGGTTTTTATAGGGGCTCTAGCTGGGGCTGCTGTTAGTCTTTTTGATAAAAACACGCGAAGTTCCGTATTGGCAAACAGCAAAAGTTGCATGAATAATATGAAAGAACTAGTGAAAAACCCCAATGGAATCCTAACTCAAGTACGTGAAACATCTTCAAAAGTTCGTGCCACAGTTGAAAAAATTTCCGATGATGTATCCTTCATTTCCCAAAGAGTAGAGGAGATGAAAGATATTCCATCGCAAGTTGCGCATGTTGTGATGGAGACGAAAGAGGTCTTCTCTGCGGAAGGACAGCAAGAATCGTCTTCAAACCATGATTTAGAAGAGCGTATTCCCTTAAATTAGATAATGAGGTGGAGGTATGGCCGATAAAAAAGAATGGTTGAAATGGTCATTCTTCAAAACTTTCATAAAACGGTTACAAGTGGATGATGTGTCGGGACTTGCCGCCCAGCTGTCCTATTTCTTTTTACTTTCCCTGTTTCCGTTACTTATTTTCCTATTTACTTTATTGGCCTACCTGCCATTTTCACAGGAAGATATTTTACGTATAGTCCGTTCATATGCACCAGATGGTTCTATGGCAATCATTGAGGGAAATCTAGCAGAAGTTATGGAAGGGAATAGTACCTTATTGTCGTTTGGTGTCATCGGAACAATATGGTCAGCATCTAATGGAATGAATGCAATTATTAAAGCCTTTAATCACGCATATGGTGTAAAAGAAAGTCGAACTTACTTTATTTCCCGGGGAATGTCGATTATTCTCACATTAGCGATGATTTTTGTTTTTATTGTCGCTTTGTTGCTTCCTGTATTCGGAAAGCAGATAGGTATATTTTTATTTGCCGAATTTGGGCTATCTGACGAATTTTTGTCGATTTGGAATCATATGCGCTGGGTGATTAGCACAATTGTATTATTTATCGTGTTTACGATCCTCTATTTGATAGCGCCCAACAAAAAGTTGAAATGCCTGACAGTGCTTCCGGGTGCTATTTTTGCCACGGCTGGCTGGAGTCTCGTTTCCTTTTTATTTTCTTTTTATGTAGCGTACTTCGCAAATTATTCTGCAACTTATGGGAGCCTTGGTGGGATAATCGTGTTAATGGTCTGGTTTTACTTATCAGGGCTAATCATAATTCTAGGCGGGGAAATTAATGCACTCATAAGTAATAAAGAACAGCCAAAATGTGAATGAGCTTCCTAAAGTTCCCGTAATAGCTATAAGTCCTGCAGCTAATGCTAATCAAGAAATGACGACTTAGTAGTAGGGAGGAATTCTTTCATGGGTAAAAGCAACAAAAAGCAAAAAGGAAAAAAAGGTTCGAACCATAAAACGTCAGGTTCTGCTAATGGGAAAAACGGCTATCACTAAGTAGAATGAACACAAAAAAAGGGGCCTTATAGGCTCCCTTTTTTGTTTAGTTTTTCAATAATCTTAAACTGTTCAGAATAACTAGAATGGTGCTTCCTTCATGGCCAATTACGCCATATGGAAGGTCGAGGAATTGAAGGAAGTTGGATGCAATCAGAACCATAATGACAGAAATCGAGAAAACGACGTTTTGTTTAATGATTCGGTTCATTTTCTTAGATAACCTTACTGCTTCGGCAATACGCGGTAGGTCATTCTTCATTAGGACAACATCCGCTGTTTCCAACGCAACATCTGTGCCTTCGCCCATTGCAATCCCGACAGAAGCAGTTGCAAGTGCAGGTGCATCATTAATTCCATCTCCAACCATTGCTACAGTACCGTATTGTTCTTTCAACTTTTTCACTTCAGTAACCTTAGTTTCAGGTAAGCATTCAGCAATATATGCATCGATATGGCTCTCAGATGCAATCGCTTTAGCGGTCTTTTCACCATCGCCTGTCAGCATAACGGTATGAATGCCTTCATTTTTCAATGCTTCGATAGCAGTAATCGTTTCTTCACGCACCACGTCTTTCAATGTAAGAATGCCGGCAATACCTTGATTGTCTCTTGCATAAACTATCGTCTTTCCTTGTTCAGCTAGTGTTAGTGCAATACCGTTTTGAAATTGTTCGGCTTCACTTCTTCCGACGAAATCAGCTTTTCCTACTTGCCAAAGCACTCCGTTGAAATATGCTTGAACCCCATTACCTGAGATATCTTCCATATTATCCGGTTTAATGATGTCTTTAACTAATTTAGTTTTAGCGTAGCGCACAATTGATGTTGCCAAAGGATGGTTCGAATAATTTTCAACAGATGCAATATGGAATAGGAAATCTTCTTCGTTTAAATCTTCACGGATAATTACATCCGTTACCTCTGGTTTTCCTTTTGTTAATGTTCCGGTTTTATCTAAGGCAATTGCTCTCAAGTTGCCAAGATTCTCAAGATGGATACCGCCTTTAAATAGAATTCCATGACGAGCACCATTAGAGATGGCAGATAGCGTAGCTGGCATAATAGAAGCTACGAGGGCACAAGGTGAAGCAACAACAAGCAAAATCATTGCCCGGTAAAATGTTTCGGTCCAACTCCACCCTAATACAAAATGCGGTACGAACAACATCAAAGCGACAACGGTTAATACAATTTTTACATAGGTTCCTTCAAAACGTTCAATGAACAGCTGAGAAGGAGACTTTTCACTTTGTGCAGATTGAACGAGAGTAATTATTTTTTGAAATAACGTTTCGTTTGCTGGTTTTGTAATTTCTACGGTAATCGTTCCACGCAGATTCACTGTTCCCGCAAATACTTCATCATCCAATGACTTACTAACTGGAATAGATTCGCCAGTGATCGCCGCTTCATCAATATTGGTACGTCCGTCCGTGATTTTTCCATCAGAGGGTATTCTTTCACCTGGTTTTACCAAAATTAGGTCCCCGACTTGTAGCAGGGAAACGGATACGGTTTCTTCATATCCATTTGTGATTCGCAGCGCTTCTTCCGGCTGTAAATCCATAAGTGCTGAAATTTCTTTATGACTTTTATTCATTGTGTATGTTTCAAGCGCCCCGCTCAAAGCAAAGATGAAAATTAAAATCGCGCCTTCCGTCCAGTATCCGATAATCGCAGAACCGATGGCCGCGAAAATCATTAGCATCTCAACATTCAATTCCTTATCGGCAAACGTATCTTCAATTCCCTCTTTTGCTTTAGCATAACCGCCGATTAGGAAGGAAGCTAAATATATAACGATAGAAGGAGTTTCAAGTCCATTCTTAGAAAGCACCCAGCCTAATAATATTAATACACCGCTAAACAATGCGGCAATAAGTTCTAGATGGGGTTTTACTTTTTCCAACCAAGAGGTTTCGCATGCAGTCGGTTGTGTTAATTGTTTAGTATCAGTGGTCATAAGATTCCCTCCCATATTCTTTTCTATTTTTGTGTAAATGATATAGATTATCATTTGTATAATATCTAATTGAGAAAGATAATCAACGTCATTTCTCTGAGTAAAATATGAAAGCTGTCACCAAAATTGCGATGACAGCAACGATTTCAAAGGTTTATTAACGTGATGTTCTTTTTATTAATATTATATTAACACATATCCTATTCAAAAATAAAGAAGAATGATTCTAATGTAGGAAAAAATATAAAGAACCATAAATTATATCATTTGACCACTATATGATAAAAACAATACAAATTGAATAATAAATGGAGTAGTTCAGATAATAAACTATACTACAAGCTTGGAGCAGGCATTTTTTCCTTAAATAGCACCAGTGAAATAAAGACAAGAAGAAGCATTATACTAATTAGATAGAAAAAATTACCTCCTTGTAAGTATTCGATGACTAAACCACCGAAAAACGGACCACCAATGCTGCCGAGACTGTAGAAGATGCTGCATAACAGATTTCCTGCAGGTAATAGGTTGCGAGGCAAAAGGTCTGCCATATAACTGATTCCTAAAGAGAAAGTCGAACCCACCATCATCCCGCCAAGCAGGAAGCAAATGAACAGACCGATTACGGAATATGAAACAATTCCAGCTAGAGTAAATACGGTAAAGCCTGAAAAAAGAATGATCAGCAAGATTTTTCGTCGGCCAAATCGGTCACTGAGCATTCCAAGCGGAATCTGTGAAAGCAAAGTACCACCTGAAAATGCTGGAATGATAAGCGATACTGCGGTTAAATCAATTCCAGAGCGCAATGCGAATACTGGAAAGTTACTATTCAATGAGGATTCAAGTACACCAAAGGTGAATGGAAGTAAAAAGGCGACCCATGCGATGCGACTCACTTTCGTAAACCGTTTAAGTGTACCGAAGAATGATGTGCTTTCTGATTCATCTTGTTCAGGAAGCTCGTTTTTAATCAGGAATACAGTCATCCACGTAAGCAGGCTTAGTATGGATGTAATGATGAATGGCAAAGACTGATTAATCTCCAGAAGCTTCGTCATTAGCGGACCAACCATGAAACCAAGACTGAAAAATAGTCCATAAATAGCGATATTCCTTCCGCGCTTTGCTGAAGGGGAAATAGCGGTAATCCATGTCTGGGTAGCAAAGTGAAGGGTATGATCACCGATTCCGATGAAAAAACGCAGAGCAAACCAAAACCAGAATGATTTCCAGACCGGAAATAAGGCAAGTGAAAGAATTACAGTTATTCCGCCAAACAATATTAATGGCTTATAGCCATATTTGCGGAGAGGTGCTTCCATAAAAGGAGAAATTAAAAGAATCCCAATATAAAGTGACGCAGCATGAAATCCATTTAAGGAAGAGCTAATTCCGTCATTTTCGAAAATAATTGCGATAATTGGCAGAAGCATTCCTTGAGAAAATCCAGATATGCCGACCATACAAATTAGAACACTAATAAGCAGCTTTTGATTCATAAGTTTTCGTCTCCTAAGATATGTATACCTTGTTGATGTTACATCCAGGGGAGAGGGTTAAGCAATAGAAATTTGGGTAAATGTTGACAAGAAGAGAATATCGTTAATAAATCCCTTTTTCATTTCGGGAAAATTATGTATGATAATTTTTGTTACATATTAAATTGCATATAGGATTGTGAGGAGAAATATCGTGGATAAAATATTTTTGGGGCTCGTTCTCTTAGGTGTCCCTTTATCAGTTATAGGTTCTTTGATGCATTGGCCGAGTGTAATCATGTTTATCGTGTATTGTTTAACAATTATAGCGCTCGCAGGTTTTATGGGCCGGGCAACGGAAAGTCTAGCGATTGTGATGGGCCCAAGGATTGGTGGACTGTTGAACGCAACCTTTGGTAATGCAGTGGAACTGATTATTTCCATTTTTTCATTAAAGGCAGGGCTAGTGGGTGTCGTATTAGCCTCCTTAACTGGATCGGTATTAGGAAACTTATTGTTGGTGGCAGGACTTTCCTTTTTTATTGGGGGGACGAGGTACAAACGGCAGAAATTTAATGTGTTCGATGCAAGGCATAACGCTGGTCTGCTAATCTTCGCCGTTATTGTTGCTTTCGTGATACCGGAAGTGTTCACTCAAAACATGAGCGAATCAAGTACAATGTCGTTAAGTGTCGGAATTTCCATTATTTTAATCTTATTATACTTAGCGGCATTATTCTTTAAATTAGTTACTCATCGCGGGGTTTATCAGCATGCGGAAAAAAGAGAAGCCCATGAGGAACATGAAGAGGAAATACCGGAATGGAGCAAGAAAAAGGCCATTACAATTCTTGCAGTTGCTACATTGGCTGTTGCTTACGTATCGGAAAAACTTGTTCATACTTTCAGTGAAGTCGGGGAGACGTTCGGGTGGACAGAGTTATTTATCGGAGTCATTATCGTTGCCATCGTAGGTAACGCGGCTGAACATGCATCAGCCGTTATTATGGCATATAAAAATAAAATGGATGTCGCTGTTGAGATTGCAGTCGGTTCTACGCTGCAAGTAGCGATGTTCGTTGCTCCTGTCCTAGTGTTGATATCATTAATGTATCCAACACATATGCCGCTTGTTTTCACATTGCCTGAGTTGATTTCTATGGTTACGGCTGTCTTTCTGATGATTATGATTTCGAATGACGGGGAAACGAACTGGTTTGAAGGGCTTACCCTGTTGGCTGCTTACTTTATTATGGGGATTGGATTTTACTTATTATAAGAGTGTCAGGCCTTCCAAATCGGGAGGTCTTTCTTTATGAGAAATGCGGATACATAAAAATGACTCTGCCCAGGTTATTTAGCAGAGTCATTTCTATATTAGTAAATTACCATTCATAAATTAATCCAAAATTTTTCATCATGCTTCTGTTAAAGTTGAGAAATAATTCTAGAGTGTTACACCATCCTTTTACATCAAATTTAAGTAAGTGGCGAATTCGTTTTTCTGTCATCCTTGAAAAGGGTGTCTTAGATCGATAAGCATACCTCCTGAACGTTTATTAGGTATGAACGATTTCGCCTCCTTTTTATAATGTAAGTTAAGTATAACCGATTTATATAAAAAAGTAAATATTCTGAACTTTACAAATTTATTACAAAATCAACATGTTATTGAAATGTATAGAATGTTGAGGAAAAACAAAATCTATAAACAAAATGATTGAACCTTTTAAAGGAGTGCTACAGCATGAGACGACTTATTCTTATTACAGTGTTTGCCCTAACTGCCTTTATTCAGGCGAATGTAAGTTTTGCAGCCCCTATATCAGCCGGAGATAAAACAACTCCGAACAAGGTGAATATCCCACCTTCCGTATTAAATATTGCGAAGGAGAATACGTATCCGAACTCGACTCAGGATCTTCCAATGCTGCAGCCGAGTGAGTTTGCTAAACAGTTGATTGATTCATCGGATATTAAGATTGAAAATCCAGAACTCATTCATATGTTGAATGAATCAGCAATTGCAAAAGCACCGCTTGCTTTTGGTTACAGGGCGACCATTTACCTTGGCCATTGGGCGTTGAATTACGAGTCTTCCGAGACGGCCCCCAATTGGGAATATCAAAAGATCAATATGAATTACTATGATAATCGCGGCGGTGATGTTCCATACAGAATCCGTTATGTCCAAGAAAACCAAAAGGCAGTGAGTGGTGGACTAACAGCGAAAATTCCTAAGGCCGAGGATGTTAAAAAGATGATGCTATTAAAAGCTACGGAAAAGACCCATTTGCCACTCGCTTTTGAAACGATTGTTGGAGCTGGTACGAAAAAAGATGAAGTATACAATGTTGCTTCAAATCGGATTGGTTATTTATCTAGCTATGCTTCTGCCGTCAATGAAAAAGGTAAGGTCACCTATGGAGAAGTATATTTGAACCTTAAAGGAAATAAACGCTCGATTACGATTAAAAATATTACCTCGCAAGGCATAGGAGCTTGGATACCAGTTCAGGACCATGTTTCCTTCAGCTTTACTGTTTCGCAACAGCCACGGTAATGAAGGTGAAGTAAAAAAACTCGCCTGATTGGCGAGTTTTTTTCTCATATATTAGACTTTCTTACGCTGAAGTCTTCTTTAGGGTAATATGCATTTTTGACAAGAACATTCGGACCGAGACATTTAACCGACGAACAGTGGCAGTTTAATTCATTGGCCAGCTTCGAATTCATCCATGTTTCATAGGATTCGGCTAACGGCTGATCAATGATATTTCCCAAAGTGGGTGCATCCCCAAAATCGGTAACAATGACTTCTCCGGTAAAAATATTGACATTCAAACGAGAGCGTCCATCAGGGTCATTCCGAACTGTCACTTTTTTAGCACTGTAAAGCCGCTGAAGCAGCTTTAATTCTTCTTTGTTGTTGTTACATGGATAGAATGGGAGCGTTCCGAAAAGCATCCATACATTTTCATCCCGAATATCAAGTAGATGATGAATCGCCTCGCGCATGTTCTCCAATGATAACGTTTCAAGTGCTGAGGCGAAATCACTTGGGTACATCGGATGTATTTCATGGCGCTGACATCCCATTTCATCGACAATCTGTCTGTGGATATGCTCAAGATGCGGCAAGGTGCGTTTATTAAGCATCGTTTCTGCAGAAACTAGTACACCTGCTTTTGTCAGGGCACGGGAATTTTCAATCATTTTATCAAATAATTTTTTTCGTTGCTCGCGCGAAGGTTTGCGGTCCATCATGGCAAAACCGATATCGATGAATTCATCGATCGTTCCCCAGTTATGGGAAATATGAAGAACATCCAAATAGGGTATGATTTCCTCATACCGTTCCAAGTCAAGGGTCAAGTTAGAATTGATTTGGGTACGAACTCCACGGTTACGAGCATATTTTAATAAAGGTAAAACATAATTTTTCACTTGTTTTTTAGAAAGCATTGGTTCACCGCCAGTTATACTTAGCGAGCGAAGCAATGGTATCTCATCGAGGCGCTGAATTATTAATTCTAAAGGAAGAGCATCCGGGTCTTTTGGCTGAAGTGTGTAACCGACAGCACAATGTTCGCAACGCATATTGCAAAGGGTAGTGGTTGTGAATTCGACATTGGTAAGACTGAGCTTTCCGTATTGTTCAACGTCCATATATGCTTCCCAAGGATCATACTTGGGTGTGATTGGTGTTAAAAGATCTTGCTTGATCATAGACATGTTTAAAACTCCTTACGTAATAATGCACTAACCCATTATGAACAATGGGCACAAAAATTGTCAAATGGCGGAGAGCTTCATTTTAGCTTGCCATTGCACTTTCAAGAGGATTTCGTTACGATGGAAGAAGAACGGAAGGAGAGTGCCTCATGGGAAAAACCATTACAGGTAAAAACGAACAATTAACATACTTAAAAGAACGCCTCACGATGTTCATGGAGGTTCTTGACCATATTGAACCAGAAAATACAGAATTAGAAGATATTGATCGCTTAATCGGCATGCTTGATGATTTGGAAGTTAAAGTAGAACAATTTAAAACGCGCAAAGAAGGATAATATCTGTACGATAGTATGATTTTTTTATAATTAATATTCGTAAAGGGATGACGCTATTTACTCGTCATCCCTTTATATATGTAATGAAGAAAAATGGTTATTCAGTATTAGGTAATGATTGGGAATGTTTTTTTTGCTTTATGCTAATCTTAGCGCCCCTGATTATTTCTCTTTACACCGATTTCCATTAAGAAAATTAATTACTTGTTTTCGAAAGATTATGTTAGATGTATAATAAAACGGGTGTTGTATCATTCGCTCTTAATAGAGAAGCGGTGAATGATTAAATCTAGGGGAAATAAGAGGGGGAAGAGAAATTTGGATATTCAAAAATTCCAAGAAAGTATGTACAGTCTTATCGTTGAAACTTCAACGAATCTTCCAAAGGATGTTCGTCGTGCGGTCAAAAGTGCGAAACAACGTGAAAATGCAGGTACGCGTTCAGCGTTGAGCCTAACAACAATCACGAATAATATTACAATGGCTGACGACAATGTATCACCGATTTGTCAGGATACAGGTCTGCCGACATTTAAAATTAAAACTCCAGTTGGTGTGAACCAACTTGAAATAAAAGAAGCAATTCGAAATGCAATCATTTTAGCAACAAAAGGCGGAAAGCTTCGTCCAAACGCAGTTGACTCTTTGTCAGGTGAAAACAGTGGGGATAACCTTGGGGAAGGTCTTCCTGTCATGAAATTCGATCAATGGGAAAAAGATTACATTGATGTGCGTCTTATATTAAAAGGCGGTGGCTGTGAAAATAAAAATATTCAATACAGTCTTCCGATGGAGATTGAAGGATTAGGTAAAGCCGGCCGTGATTTAGACGGAATCCGTAAATGTGTTCTTCATTCCGTATACCAAGCGCAAGGACAAGGCTGTAGCGCAGGGTTCATCGGCGTTGGTATCGGGGGAGACCGTTCATCCGGATATGATTTGGCTAAGGCTCAACTTTTCCGCAGTAACGAAGATGTGAATCCGAATGAGGATCTTCGTAAACTAGAAGAGTATATCATGGAGACGGCAAATGAATTGGGAATTGGCACAATGGGCTTTGGCGGCGAAACAACACTGCTTGGCTGTAAAATTGGTGTCATGCACCGTATTCCGGCAAGCTTTTTCGTATCGGTTGCTTATAACTGTTGGGCTTTCCGTCGCTTAGGTGTGAAAGTGAGCCCAGAAACAGGAGAAATCAATGAATGGCTATATCAAGATGGTGAGAAAATTGACTTTGCTCTAGAAGCAGAAAAAGCAGCGAAAGAAGAAGTAGCCGCAGCAATAGAAGCTGAAGTTGAAGCACCGCGTGAAATCATCCTTCAGGCACCAATTACGGAAGAACAAATCCGTGAGCTGAAAGTTGGTGACGTAGTCCGGATTAACGGAAGAATGTATACTGGCCGTGACGCGATACACAAGCACTTGTCTGAAAACCCTGCACCAATTGACCTTGATGGACAGATTATCTATCATTGTGGGCCGGTTATGCTTAAGGACGAAGAAGGTAAATGGCACGTGAAAGCTGCAGGTCCGACAACTAGTATTCGTGAAGAACCATACCAAGGCGATATCATGAAAAGATTTGGCATTCGCGCTGTTATCGGTAAAGGCGGAATGGGTCCAAAAACACTAGAAGCACTAAGCGAACACGGTGGTGTTTATTTAAACGCGATCGGTGGCGCAGCTCAATATTATGCAGACTGCATTAAATCAGTCGAAGGTGTGAACTTCACTGAATTTGGTATTCCTGAAGCAATGTGGCACCTGAAAGTTGAGGGATTTACCGCAGTTGTTACCATGGATTCACATGGAAACAGCCTGCATAAAGACGTACAGCAATCTTCATTAGAAAAACTGTCACAATTCAAAGAACCTGTATTTAAATAAGATGTATGCAAAAGACGCTCACCAATTCGGTTGAGCGTCTTTTTACCTTACTCTTCTATTTTCGGCAATGGATCAATCCTTTTTGAATCCCCTAAATTCAATCCACTTTTCACAAAATAAACAAACAGCCCCGCACCTAATCCCAGACAACCAATAAAGCCTAACGTAATCACCCATTCCAGCATTGTATACGCCCCCTTGCTAATGTATATGAAAAAAAAGGCTATTATTGCCTTAAAAAAGTACAATCTTTTTGCACCTTTGCTCATACATTAGAAGAGAAAGGGGGGAGTAAAATGCAAAATAGCATCTTATTGTTCTTTGTCGCAATGTTAACAGGTTTTGCTTTCATCCATCTTCCTGTGGCAGGCACGATTTTCTCCGGACTTGAACCAACTTTAGACGTAATTGGAATTGTAACCGTTATCGTTTTTGCCATCGTCATCATTTGGAAGGCGGTACAGGCGTTATTTAAAGGGTAAATAGATAGGGGGCCAATCCTTTTAGGAGGATAGGCCTTTTTTGCGTGGAATTCGTTCGTTGTGGAATTCGTCCGTAACCGGGGATAATTTGGCCTATAGAACAATAATTCGGCCGTCATCGGCAATAATTCGACCTACAGAACAATAATTCGACCTACAGAAAGATAATTCGTCCGTAACTGGCAATAATCCGTCCTACAGAACAAAAATTCGCCTGTCACCAGGGGAAATTCATCCTACAGAACAAAAATTCGACCGTCATCGGCAAAAATTCGACCTACAGAAAGATAATTCGTCCGTCACCGCAAAAATTCGACCTACAGAACAAAAATTCGACCGTCACCACGAAAAATTCGACCTACGACAATATCATGCATATAAATCTTCATGTTCCAAACACTAAGAAAAAAAGAACATGGGGGATAATCCAATGAAAAAAATGGCGATTCTATCCGTTTTTATATGCTTAATCTGCTCTTTAGCAAGTCCGGCTTTTGCGGAGTCCTATAATTGGGGCTTCAATAAAGGGAAAAACGGAACTCCTGCCGATGCAGGAAAAAACTTCAATGAAATGCTGCCTAAATATGAAGCAATTTATAAAGGTGACACAACGAAAAAAAACATATATTTAACGTTTGATAATGGTTATGAAAATGGATATACGGCACAGATCTTAGATGTGTTAAAAAAACATAAGGCCCCAGGAACTTTTTTCGTCACTGGTCATTATTTAAAAACCGCACCGGAGCTTGTTGTCCGTATGGCGAATGAAGGTCATATCGTCGGAAACCATTCCTGGAATCACCCTGATATGACCAGTGTGACGGATGAAGTCATTCGCACGGAACTGCAACGGGTTAAAAAAGCAACTGAAAAATTAACGGGCCAACAGGGGATGAACTACCTAAGGCCGCCGCGTGGTGTATTCAATGAGAGAACAATGAAAGTCGCACAAAAAGAAGGATATTACCACATTTTCTGGTCGCTTGCTTATAAAGACTGGGTCGTTGACCAACAAAAGGGTGCAGCTTACGCTCATGATGAAGTGCTTAAACAGATTCATCCAGGGGCGATTTTATTACTGCATACTGTTTCAAAAGATAATGCAGAGGCGCTTGACTCGATTTTGACTGATCTTGAAAAACAAGGATACAAATTCAGCAGTCTTGATGAATTAATGATTGAAAAACACCTGCCAAATCGAATGCTTTATTAAAATAAAAAGCGGAACCTGAAGTGAGATTACAGGTCCCGCTTTTTTCCATTCTCCTCATTTTTAAGTAATATTTCAGGAAACATGCTATAATACGTGGAAAACTGCTAAAGGATGGATCGCTTGTGTGGACGGAAAAATTACAGGTCCAGGGACCATATAATTTCGACCTTGTTCTCGAACGATTATCGTTAGACCCACTTCAAGTAGTTGATTTTACTAACAGAACGGTAAAAGTTCCGCTTTATATAGAAAAAGAACCAGTCGTTTTGCATGTTCAGGCAATAGGAAACATCGAAGAACCGACCTTTATCATTAAAGGTCAATCAGAGGAATACAAGTCTAAAGCAATCGAACGGTTAAAAAAGGTTTTTCATTGGCATCAGCCATTAGAAGGCGTTTCCCAGCATTTCCGAGAATCTGATTTGAGGGGAATCTTTGAAGAGCACCGCGGTACAGCCATAGTCTTGGACTTCGATTATTACAGTTGCCTCGTCAAATGCATTATACATCAGCAATTAAACTTGTCTTTTGCGCATATACTCACGGAACGGTTCGTGAAAACATTTGGCAACCAGATAGATGGTGTGTGGTTTTATCCAACACCGGAAACGACCTCACAACTTCAGGTGGAACAGTTAAGAGCCATTCAATTCAGTGGCCGAAAAGCTGAATACGTCATCGGACTATCCCAGCAAATCACTCATGGCCATCTTAATCTTGATCTGTTGGCAGAGCTATCCGATCAAGAGGTTATGGATATACTAATAAAAATACGCGGAATCGGTAGATGGACGGCTGAAAACTTCCTGCTTTTTGGACTCGGAAGGCCGAACCTTTTTCCAAAAGCCGATATTGGCATTCAAAACGCCATAAAACTTTTATACGGCTTACCGCAGAAGCCAACCCAAGAAGAAATGGAAACCTACAGTGAAAAATGGGCTCCATATCTAAGCTACGCTTCCCTCTATTTGTGGAGAAGCATCGAAAAACGGAGTGAAAAGAAATGACAAACATGCAAGATACAACACTAGAAGTAAATCAAACCCTTCCATTAACCATTAAACGGCTTGGCATAAACGGAGAGGGAGTCGGCTACTTTAAAAAGAAAGTCGTCTTCGTCCCAGGAGCATTACCAGGTGAAGAAATTGTAGCTTTAATTACAAAAGTGCAGCCAAACTTTTCTGAAGCAAAAATAAAAACCATCCGGAAAGAATCGCCACACCGCATTGCCGCACCATGCCCAATCTACGCAGAATGCGGTGGCTGCCAACTACAGCATTTAAGCTATAGTCAACAGCTTATTGAAAAACGCGATATCGTCATTCAAGCGATGGAACGTCATACGAAATTCCCGATTTCTTCATTAAATATACAAGAAACAATCGGCATGGAAGATCCTTGGAACTATCGCAACAAAAGTCAGTACCAAGTCGGTCAGAAAGATGGCAAATTGATTGCCGGTCTTTACGGTTTGAACTCCCATAACTTGATCGATATTCCCAACTGTCTTGTCCAACACAAGGCTACTAATAAAGTAACCCGTACGGTGAAGAAGATACTAAAGAACCTGAATATCTCGATCTATAATGAAAGAAAGAGAAAAGGTGTGATCCGAACAGTCATTACAAGAGTTGGCTTTGAAACAGGCGAAGTACAGGTGGTCTTAGTTACAGGAGCGGAAGAAATTCCACAAAAAGATCAATTGCTTAAGCAAATTCGTGACCAACTGCCGGAAGTGAAATCGGTCGTTCAAAATATTAATAACCAAAACACATCACTTATTTTTGGCGAAAAGACGATCCATCTGGCTGGCGAAAAAGTCATCAACGAAACATTGGGTGATCTATCGTACGAACTATCGGCCCGTACTTTTTTCCAACTTAATCCAGTTCAAACAGTCCGCATGTATGACGAAGTGAAAAAAGCGGCAGCCCTAACCGGTACCGAAAAAGTCGTTGACGCGTATTGCGGCGTAGGAACCATCGGACTTTGGTTATCGGAAGATGCAAAAGAGGTTCGCGGAATGGACGTCATCAAAGAATCCATTGAAGACGCCAAGAAAAACGCCATAAAACACAAACGTACCAACATGCACTACGAAACAGGAAAAGCCGAAAACATCCTGCCGCGCTGGACCAAAGAAGGATGGAAACCGGACGTATTAGTCGCCGACCCACCAAGAACTGGCCTGGACCAATCCTTACTGCAAACTATCCTAAAGGTCAAACCAAAAACCATTGTGTATGTATCATGTAACCCATCCACATTGGCAAAAGATCTACAAGAATTGAGCGCTTTATATAACGTAGAATCCATGCAGCCTGTGGACATGTTCCCGCAGACGAGTCATGTTGAAGTTGTGACGAAGTTGAAAAGGAAAGAATAAGCAGAAGGTTCCGAGAATCTGTAAAAGGTTCTCGGATTTTCATCTGCGTTTATTTCAATCCATTTGTGAAATAATGAAGGTACTGTAAAAAATAAGAAATATACAGGAGGTTTATGGATGCATAATCATGATATTTTAATTCGATTAAGATATGCGCTGGATATAAAAAATAAAGATATGGTAGAGATATTTAAACTTGGGGATATTGAAGTAACAAGAGAAGAAGTCATGCAGATGCTCACAAAACCAAAAGACGGTTTCTATGATGAATACGACGACGATGATATGGATGATGAAGGTATAAAATGTAACAATACGATGTTGGAATCTTTTTTAAATGGCTTGATCATTTTTAAAAGAGGGAAACAAGAACCAAAACCCGGCCAGCCAGAAAACCCGGCACCTACTGCAAAGAATAAGGAAAGCATGAATAATATTCTGCTAAAGAAATTGAAAATTGCGCTGACATTAACAAGCGAGGATATGATTGATATCCTGGATGAAGCAGGAGTCATGATAACTAAAGGAGAATTAAGCGCCATCTTAAGAAAAGTTGGTCATAGAAATTATAAAGAGTGCGGGGATAAATTCGCCAGGAATTTCTTAAAAGGGTTAGCTTATAAATATAGGGGATAAGGGAGCAGTAAAGTAGTTGAACTAAAACTACTATATGAATGAGATGCTCATACCAATGCTCAATTTTTTTGGAAAGTTACTTAACCGTTAATAAGAAATAAAAGAATCCTAATTTCTCATTTATGACCCTGAGAAAATTAGGATTTTTTGCAAACTTCACCAAAATCCAATGTTCCGCCACATACGCTCTACACATGTTGAAGTAGTAACAAAATTAGTTTTAAAATAAAATAGTAGACACTAATTAAAGTTGTGCATAAAGTGTGGACAAAGGAAGGAGAGAAGAAGGAGAAATCCCAATCCCTCAAGCCTTTCTCCTATCCTTGTGCATAACTTTTTTTAGAGGGGAGAAAGAACGACCTTATATATTATGGAGAAAAATGAAGTACAGCAATGAGGGTGTTTCATTGTAAAAAGCCCATTCTATTGAAACTTTTTTTAGTATACGTTTCAATACCAGTTTCTAATTACCATCAGATAGACAAGATTAGGAAAAACATCCATTAATATTATTTAAAGAAAATAATATATATTCAAAAAATTCATATTATAATACTTTATACTTATGCTATATTATAGGGAGAATTATTAATTATCACGTATAATTTAAGAATTGGAGTGATTTGAATGAAGAAACTTGGTTTATTTAGTATGTTTTTGATTCTTACTATCATTATCTCAGCTTGTGGAAGCAATGATGAAAAAAATGCAGGTGAGAAAGAGAAAAGTCAAAAGGTATATAAAGTTGGTGTGGATACGACATATCCTCCCTTTGAATTTAAAGAGGGAAACGACTATAAAGGTATTGATATTGAATTAATCAATGCAATAGCAAAAGACCAGGATTTTAAAATCAAATTTTCTCCAATGGATTTCGGTGGAATTATTCCAGCGATGCAAGCCAATCAGCTTGATGTCGCTATTGCAGGAATGAGCATTACAGAGGAAAGAAAAAAGGTAGTAGATTTCTCAACGCCGTATTTTGATGCAGGATTAACAGTGGTTGTTAAAAAAGATAATACAAGTACTAAATCAGTCGATGACCTTAAAGGAAAGACCATAGCAGTGAAAAAAGGGACAACCGGTGCTAAATATGCACAGGATAATTCCAAGAAACTAGGAATTAAAGTTGTTCAATTTAATGATAGTCCAGCTATGTTCCAGGAAGTAGCAAACGGTAATGCCGAAGCACTTATAGAAGATTATCCTGTTATCTCCTATGCAATTGCTCAAAAAGACCTTGGGTTAAAAATCGTAGGTGATCGTTTGAATGGAGATCAGTATGGAATTGCTGTATTGAAAGGGCAAAACCAGGATTTATTGAAAAAAATAAATGACGGTCTTGCTAATCTTAAAAAAGATGGAACATACGATGAAATATTAAAAACTTATCTTGGTGAATAGATTTATGCTTATTAGGCGCGCTTAAAGCGCGCTTTCTTTTTCTAAGGGGTGAATAGAATGGATATAATTGTTGCGGCATTGCCTATTTTATTAAAAGGACTTCAGGTGACACTTTATATCTTTGTAATTGCCATTATCCTAGGTTTTTTGATTGGTTTAGTGGTGGCCTTGCTGCGACTTGCTCCTATCAAGATCTTGAACTGGATTGCAAAGGTTTATGTAGATGCGATACGAGGAACGCCGTTTATTGTGCAATTGTTTTTTATATATTTCGGTGTGAATTCACTAAATTTGATTTCTTTAAACAGTACTACAGCTGGAATAATTACCGTTGCCATCAATGCAGGGGCCTATTTTGCTGAGATAATAAGAGCGGGAATTCAATCCATCGATAAAGGACAAACAGAAGCGGCAAGATCAATCGGATTCACTGGTACTCAAACAATGCGATATGTAGTACTGCCACAAGCCTTTAGAAGGATGCTTCCTACCATTACGAACCAATCGATCATTAGTCTAAAAGATACATCTCTATTATCCGTTATCGGTATAGCGGATTTAACACAGCAAGGGCAGATTCAGGCTTCGGCAACCTTTGAAGCGTTCAAGATTTGGCTTGTTGTTGGTGTAATTTACTTTATCATCATCTATTTGTTAACCCTTATTGCTAACTTCATAGAAAGGAGGGTACAAGTTCGATGAGCATCATTACTGTAAAAAACCTGAGAAAATCATTTGGAACTGTCGAAGTTTTAAAAGATATTAATGCAGAAATAAAAGAAAAGGAAGTAATTTGTGTAATAGGACCTTCTGGATCTGGAAAGAGTACATTTCTGCGCTGCCTGAATCTTCTTGAGGAAGTTACGGGCGGTGAGGTGGTCATTAACGGACATGATATTACTGACCCTAAAGCGAAAATCAATATCAACAAAGTTAGACAAGAGGTTGGAATGGTTTTTCAACATTTCAATCTATTCCCTCATAAAACCGTGTTGGAAAACATAACGTTGGGGCCTATTAAAATTCGTGCCACCGATAAAGCTGAAGCGGGAAGATTAGCGCTTGAGTTACTGGATAAGGTTGGGTTAAGGGAAAAAGCAAATAGCTATCCAGGAGAACTATCCGGAGGACAAAAACAACGGGTTGCCATCGCAAGGGCATTGGCCATGAATCCGAAGATTATGCTATTTGACGAGCCGACTTCTGCACTTGACCCTGAAATGGTCGGAGATGTTTTAGAGGTAATGAAACAACTTGCTAAAGAAGGTATGACAATGGTCGTTGTTACCCATGAAATGGGCTTTGCCCGGGAAGTTGGAGATCGTGTCATATTCATGGACGGAGGGTATATTGTAGAAGAAAATGAACCGAATGAATTATTCGGTAACCCTCAGCATGTTCGAACCAAAGCCTTCTTAAGTAAGGTGCTTTAGGAAGGTAGAGTGTGGGAATGAATGGCTAAAAGAGTGAATGCTTATCACTTAAGAGGCTTATAAAACTCACCGACGTAGAAGTTAAAATAAATTAAAGTTGTGCATAACGTGTGGACAAAGGAAAGAGAGAAAAAGGAGAAATCCTAATCCCTCAAGCCTATCTCCTATCCTTGTGCATAACTTTTTTTGTTTTAGAGGTAAAGGTTAATCGTGTTCCGCACCAAGCTTCAATCAGGCTAAACATTCATACAAAAAAGTAACCTATGCATTCAACACCTGCACAGGTTACTTCTCTAGTTACTGGGCCCCGTAACTAATCAAGTTCGTCATGATTCGATATCCTCCTGGTACCTGGCTTTGAATTTGCCGGTAGAGGACAAGGTTGGTGTAGAGATAGGTTCCTTTACCGTAATTGGCCATTAGGATTCCACCATCAAATGGTTCTTCATTTGGATCAGCCATGGAAATGAAAGTTTCAAATCGTTCGTCCCATTTCATTGGGAAGTACAATCCTCTTTCTTGAACCCAATTGTTCCAATCGTCCGTTGTTATTTTGTTTGGATAGTTGAAAAGCGCTGATTCTGGTTTCAATACGTTTACTGTGGCTTTTTCATCGGTTACTCTCCAGCGAATGGAGGGATTTCCGATTGTAAGTGGATATGGAGCAGTCGTCAGGGCATCCCATCCATCACCAGGTTTGTGGTATTGAACGACAAGGTGACCGCCGTTTTCTACGTATTGAAGTAAGCGCGCGTTATTTGTCTTTAGATCTTCTCGAGATAGATAAGCGCGTATACCTGTAACAATCGTGTCGTATTGGCTCAAATCACCTAATGCTAAATCATCAGCTGTTAGCTTTGTAATATTAAGACCTGCGTTGCTTAAGTAATCGGCTACTTTGTCAAATCCACTCTCAATGTAACCTACTTTTAGTGAAGCTGGCATTAAAAGCTCAAATGCAACGGTGTTGATTGCTGCTGGGTACTGGTAATAGAATGTTCCGATATGGTCATAGGTAATTTCTTGAATAGTAGAATCAAAGGTTTTTCCATTGACAGTAGCTTCTGCTTTTAGCTGATATTCACCATTTTGAATCGTCTTCGGTGGTATAAGGGTGAATTTTACTTGTTTTTCTTCTGATTTTTCATTAAATGATACGGTTGCTTTTGTAGGTAACACTTTCCAATTTTTAGGTATTTTTAAAGCGACGTTTGCTGATGTTTTTCCTTCTGTATAATTTTTTACAGTTACGGTTACTGGTATTTCTTCCTGTACATCTGCTGTGTTTACCACGATGTCTTCAGGTGAAAGGGTAAGACCCACATCAGGTAGGACAGCGATTGTTCCTTCCAATTCTTCTGTGATGGTAGTCTTGGTTTTACCGGATTCATATGAAATGTTGGTTGTAATGGCTGATTTGTCATAAGCATGGTAATAGGAAGCATCTTTTGGAACGTTAACCTGGTAGGTGATGGTCTCTGATTTATTTGGTGCTAGATTGATTGCTTTAGATTTTGTTTTAGCTTTCCATCCTTTAGGCACGTTCAATTTGGCAGAGAATTTTTTCAATGTTTGTTTTCCGGTATTCTTCACTGTTACGGTTACGTTCGTATTTTGACCTTTTGTAAGGATCGGAGAGGCTGATTTTGCTTGAACATATAGTCCTGAAGAGACATAACTAACGTTTTGTAATTGCTCTTCTTTTAATGAGAGCTTATGAAGCAAGTCGTTCTTCAACTCAGAGTTTAGCTTTGCCTTTTTAATTTGCGAAGTAAGTGAACGTACATGAGAAAGAGCTGTTTGGGATGTTGTGAAAACACGTTGATCATTCGGATAGGCCGCAACAACTGTGTTCAAATCCCGTTGTACATTTTTAAAATCAGATTTTAACTTTGAAGCTGAAACTGGGAGTTTATCAGCCCATTCGGTAAAATTATAAGGTACTCCTGCAAAAAGGTCTGACTGGCCTTTCGTATCAACGGCGCTTTGTTTCAAATCTAGATGAACCAGGCGAGGCGCTGCAGGGATATCAGAGCCCATTCCTTGGCTTTTATGCAGATAGCGGGATTGTTCTCCAAGCTGTGGATAAGTCATACCGTATATTGGATCATAGGTACCGATTTCAATGGATGTGGTGGCTTTATCTGCGGAGGAAACAGGTAAATATAATTTTTTCACTTGCCATACTGATAGACCTTGTTTCAATTGTTGTGGAAAAACAGATGGATCAGCCGCATCCTTAAAAGCACGTTCACTTAAGATTGTCATTGTACGATGATGTCCATGCTGGGTATCATCATTTTGGAAGGATGGCATCAATATATCAGGCTGATATGTTCGGATAAACCGGATAAGCCGTTCATACGTGAGTTCCTCGCCCCATTTTTCTAATGTTTCTTCTGGTGTTTTCGAGAAGCCAAAATCATAGATAGGATCAGAGGTTGTTTCACTGAGATGATAGGCTTTAACCCCGGTAATTTTTGCAGCTTCTATCATTTCTCTTGAACGGATAATTCCAAGAGCATTGTCCAGTTCATCCCCAATTTCATTTTGTCCGCCTTCACCACGGTTCGCAATTAGGCTGGAGGTCTTCACACCTAACCCTCTCGATAAATAGGCGAGAAAGTCGCTGCGCTCATCATCTGGATGGGCACCGCTGTTTAAGAATGTAACGGTTGTCTCGAGTGGCTTGACCGCATTCCATAACTCAACATTAGGTTTTTCCTTTTTTGCTGCGTTACCTGCGAGCGGCAATAGTGAAAAAACTAACAAAAGTGAAAGCAAAGGTACCAAAATTTTTTTCATGCCTTCCTTTAACCCCTTTCAAATTTAATAAAAATCCTAAGCTTTTTTGAAGACTATGAAAAGTATGTTAGTAATATTACCTAACTAACTTGATGAAAAAGCTTATCTAATAAATAACATAATAGGTTATAATTGTAAATGAACCGAAATAACTATTAAAAACAGAGTATTTGAAATAATCAAAAAATAACTTGTGCACTTTCTTGATTTAAGTTATATTTTTACTTAATTAGTAAGATTTACTAACTAAATAATGTAAGGCCGTGATGTGATGAGTTTTAAGCGAACACCCAATCATCAAAAATACGTAAATAAAAAAAGAATCATTCAATGCATCCAAGAATGTTCATCTATTTCAAGGGCTGAAATCGCTGTTAAGCTTCAGCTTAGTAAACCGACAGTTTCTCTTGTTGTAGATGAACTTATACAGGAGAAATGGGTATTTGAGAAAGGAATAGGAGAGTCCTCTTCTCAAGGAGGGAGGCGGCCAATCCAGCTCTTTTTCAATGAGCGAGCGGCATATATCATAGGAACCGATATTGGCGGAACAAAAGTGAAAATCGTTTTATGTGATTTAAGTGGCAACATCCTTGCTGATACTAGTTTTTCAACAAATATTTATCTACAATCAGGTCTTCTTAAACAAATGGCTATTGAAACAGATCGGTTAATTGCAAAGAATCAGATCGCGAAAGATAGGATTTTAGGGATGGGAGTTGGGATTCCTGGTATTACGCAAACAGCAAGTGGACTAGTAATTGAGGCACCGAGTTTAGGGTGGATTCAGTATCCATTTATAGCCGAAGCGAAACGGTATTTCGATTTCCCTATCTTTGTCGACAATGATGTGAATGCTGCTGCTCTAGGTGAACAGTGGCTAGGGAACGCACAGAATAAGCGAAATGTACTGTTTATTGCAGTTGGCACAGGGATAGGAAGCGGCATTATCTTGAATAACCAGTTATACAGAGGGGCATCGAGTGCAGCTGGAGAGATGGGATATATGGTAACTAATAAAGAGGATATGAAGCGTGAATTTAAGCCGATTTTCCACAGATATGGCTATTTAGAAAGTGTTGCAGGAGGAAAGTCCATTGGTGCTCATTTTACTAGAGCAGTTCTCAAGGATCCTCATCATTCTTTTTTTGAACGGGCCCAGTCTTCTGAACTATCAGGTGAAGATGCTTTTTTGTTCGCAAAAAAAGGAGATTCGACAGCTATAGCTGTCATTAATGACGCCATCGAACATTTAGCCTACGGAATTGTCAATGCAGCTAGCTTGCTAAATCCAGAGGTCATTATTTTAGGAGGTGGTGTATTAAATTCATCTGAATACATTTTACCTAGAATTCGGGAGATTGTTGATCGATATCTTCCAAGTTTAGTAGAAATGAATACTTCACAACTGGGAGAAAACGCAGGAGTTTTGGGAGCGGTTTCCCTATTTTTAAGAGAACATGATAGCATTTTGAATTTTCATAATGAGGGGGATTATTAATGAAAAATAAGAAAAAGTCGTTTGTTTCAGTGCTAACTTTATCGGCAGCTTTATTGATTTCTGGATGTAGCAGTACAGATACAAAAACGAATTCGAATGCAGGCGGTGCCAAAGAAGAAAAAAGTGAATTAGAAGATAAGATTGTTGTTTATTCGCCGCATGGAAAAGATATTTTATCAAAATTCGAGACTCAGTTTGAAGAAAAATATAGCATTGATGTTGAGTGGCTTGACATGGGGTCCCAGGAAATCCTTGATCGTGTTCGATCAGAGAAAACTAATCCGCAGGCAGATGTTTGGTGGGGAGCACCTTCCACGAACTTTAACCAAGCAAAGGATGATGGACTGCTAGCTGCTTACCAACCTACCTATTCTGATAGTCTTGATGAAGGGTTCCACGATCCAGAATGGTATTGGACGGGAACGAGCCAGACTCCAGAAGTCATCATGTATAACAGCAAGGAACTATCAAAAGACGAAGTCCCAAAAGATTGGGATGAGCTGCTTGACCCGAAATGGAAAGATGAAATTATCATTCGCTATCCGCTAGCATCTGGAACGATGAGGACGATTTTTTCTTCGATGATTTATCGCACGTATAAGGATACAAATGATCCTCAAGAGGGCTATGATTGGTTAACGAAGCTCGACCAAAATACAAAAGAATATTCAGCCAACCCGGAAATGATGTATAACAAAGTAGCCAAAGGAGAGGGTTCACTATCTGTTTGGGCAATGCCGGACGTTGTCATGCTGAAAGAAAATAAAAACTATCCGTTTGAGTTTGTTATTCCAGAAAGCGGAACACCGGTGTTGACAGAAGGAATTGCCATTGTTGAAGGTGCCAAGCATCCAAAAGCAGCTGAAGCGTTTTATGAGTTTGTGAACTCACCAGAAGCTGCGAAAATTTTAGCTGAAGAATTTTACCGGATTCCGACAAGAAGTGATGTGACAGATTTACCTGAATGGATCACGGAAACAGATATTAAAACGATGGATATTGATTGGGATGTTTTCCAAGAAAAAGGTGACGAGTGGATGAAATATTGGGACGAAAATATTAAAAGTGGAGATAAAGAAATTAAAGAATAAGGAAGTGTCGTTGGGATGGCGTCAATAAAAATAGAGAATGTCCAAAAAGCCTTCGGAAAAACGATAGCTATCGATCATTTAAATCTGGAAATCAAAGACGGTGAGTTTTTTACCTTTTTAGGTCCAAGTGGCTGCGGTAAAACGACAACCCTTCGGATGATTGCTGGGTTTTATTATCCAACAAAGGGTGTCGTCCGATTTGGCGACAAAGATATGACGCGAGTACCTCCGGAGAAAAGAAATACTGGCATGGTTTTTCAAAACTATGCCCTTTTTCCTCACATGACGGTTTTTGAAAATGTAGCCTTTGGATTGCGCGTGAGAAAAGTTTCTTCAAGCGATTTAAAGGGGAAAGTGCTGGATGCACTTCGCAAAGTCAGGCTGGAGAACTACTCGGATCGTCAAGTGAGCCAGTTAAGCGGAGGACAGCAGCAGCGTGTAGCCCTTGCGAGAGCACTTGTTATTGAACCGGAAATATTACTGTTGGATGAACCATTAAGCAATTTGGATGCCAAGCTTCGTGATGAAATGAGAGCAGAAATCTTAAGACTGCAGCGTGATTATAAGATTACCACCATTTATGTCACACATGATCAGGCAGAGGCATTATCGATGAGTGATCGGATCGCCGTGTTCAATTTTGGGGTATGTCACCAGGTCGGGACTCCAGCAGAAATTTATAATCAGCCCGCTAATGATTTCGTGGCGAGTTTTATTGGTGAGATTAATCTATTGTCCGTTCAAGTGAAGAACGTTCAACAAGAGAATATAGTGGTTACCCTAGAAAACGGTGAAGAACCGGTAAAATTACTTGTACATAATCACACTAATGAAGGAGAGTTAATTCAACAGAATGAAAAGAACCTTGCAGTTTCGATTCGTCCTGAAGCAATCCGTATTCTTGATAAGGTCAAAGAAGGAACAAATATCTTAAAAGGAAAAATAGAATCTGTCCAATTCTTTGGATCTGTTGTGAATGTAATGGTGGGTGTTCATAACGTGTTACTGAGGGTGGACGTGTTAAACACGCATGAATTCGGATACTTTTATCAAGGGAAGGAAGTGTATGTACAACTTCCGGAGAAACAGCTGCGCCTCATCCCGGTCATAAGCGGTGATGCTCCATGATTAAAAATCGTGATACAAGGTTGACGATTTGGCTTCTTATACCAGTTGTATTAGTGCTCGTAGCGTATGTTCTCTATCCATCATTGAGAACCTTTTTTGAAAGTTTGCAAAAAGACGGATCGATAACTTTCGGAAATTATCAGGATTTTTTCGTGCAGGAATCGAAAACGAACTTAGAGGCTCTATGGAACTCTGTTTATATATCAATTTTAAGTGTATTGGCTAGTGCCTTGATTGGTATTCCGCTTGCCATTATTTTTAACCGTTACGATTTTCCAGGCAGAAGCTTCTTTTCAACTGCAGCGATTTTGCCGATTGTTCTTCCATCATTAGTAGGGGTTATGGCCTTTATGTTTTTATATGGAGAATCAGGATTAATTCCAAATGCTATTAAGGATTTGTTTGGTCTTGATAAAGTTCCTTTTAAAATTGGCGGGGTTTCGGGAATCCTGATCGTGCATGCCTATACGATGTATGTATATTTTTATATGACCGTATCCGCTGCGATCAATAAAATTGATCCGTCTCTAGAAGAAGCTGCTTATAACTTAGGAGCGAATAAATTCAAGGTATTTTGGAAGGTGACATTTCCATTATTAACACCTGCCATCGTTGCCGCTTCTTTACTTGTATTCATGATTTCAATGGCTTCATTCAGTGCCCCGTTTTTATTAGCTGGTGGGTACCGAGTGTTGAGCTTGCAAATATATTTTTCGAAAATTAATGGTGATATGGAAATTGCTGCTACTCAATCTGTAATTCTTTCCATTGTTTCGATTTCATTTCTATTATTCATGCGTTGGTATCAGAATAGGAAAGATTACCGCATGGCTTCAAAAGGAATCGGGGCACACAGGAGTGAAGTGAAAAATCCGCTTATGAAGTGGGTGATGGTGGTAACGGGTATCATCGGCGTACTTATTCTGCTTTTACCGCACTTTACGATTCTATTGCTTTCACTTGTACCGGATGGAACCTGGACGTTTCAAACGTATCCAACAGTATTTAATGTGGAAAATTACCGGCTTTTGTTTGAAGACCCTAATATTTTTAAACCGTTACGAAATAGTTTACTAATGGCTGTTATTGCCACACTAGCAAATTTGGTGTTTGGGGTCATAGCGTCCTATGTTCTTGTCAAACGGAAATTCATTGGGAAAAGCTTTATTGATATTCTAGTCATGATTCCATGGGCCTTGCCTGCAACGGTTATTGGGATGAACTTGATATTTGCATTTAATGAACCTAGCGTTTTTTCTTTCGGTCAGATATTAGTAGGAACATTTTGGATTCTGCCCCTTGCCTATTTCGTTAGACATATTCCGCTTGTTGTCCGCTCAACTAACGCCGTTCTAGAGCAGCTTGATGACTCGATTGAGGAAGCAGCAAGAAACTTGGGGGCAAAGTGGTTTTATACCTTCAGAAAGGTCATTTTACCGATTATTATGCCTGGCGTTTTATCAGGGACATTATTAGCCTTTATCGAGTCTGTAGGAGAATTCCCAACCTCAGTCCTATTGTATACGATTTCTAACAGACCTATATCTATTGAAATTATGAATCAGCTTCGGATGTTCAATATGGGGCAGGCAGCTGCTTATGGGATGATTCAAATCACGCTGATTGTTATTGTTCTTTTTATTTCGAATAAGTTTTTTGGAATCAAAGCAGAAAAAGCCTTATAAATCGGGGGTAAAAAGATGAGTAAGCTGGATGAATTTATCAAAAATGAAGGTAGTGTTTTTCCAGGAAAAACATATGTAGAAGAGCTTCTAATGCCAGTTTTTAATGATCAAAGAGATTACTTATTTCATGTGATGTTCGATATTCATCGAGCACATGTGATCATGCTTTCAGAACAAAAGATTATTAAAGAAGAAGAAGCAAAAATTATGCTGGATGGGATTCGGAAAGTGGCTCAAACAGATCTCACCCTCCTGACCTATCAACCTCAATTCGAAGACTTATTTTTCATGATGGAGGCAAAGATTGGCGAAGAAATCGGTCATGAGCTTGCAGGAAAGATTCATATCGGTCGCAGTCGTAATGATATGGGAGTTGCAATGTATCGGCTTGTTTTGAGGGGCCATCTTCTTCAATTAATTGGCTATGCAGACCAATTGAGTGAGTCATTCTTGGTGCAAGCTGAAAAGCATATAGAAACCTATATTACGGGTTACACGCATACTCAGCCAGCTCAGCCGACTACATTGGGCCACTACTTTCTAGCCATTTATGATGTTCTTCAAAGAGATATTGGACGGTTATGGGCAGCCTATGAAACGGTGAACCTATCCCCTCTGGGAGCGGCCGCATTAACCACAACTGGTTTTCCAATCAGCCGGAATCGTACCGCTGAATTGCTTGGCTTTGAGGCGGTTGTTGAAAATTCCTATGACTCGATTGGCGGGGCCGATTATTTATTAGAAACTGCAACTGCAATTATGACGTGCATGGTCAATACTGGAAGATGGATTCAAGATTTTTTGCAGCATGTGACAAGGGAGTTTGGTACATTTTATGTGGCAGATCCTTATGTTCAAGTAAGCAGTATCATGCCGCAAAAAAGAAATCCAGTATCAATTGAACATTCCCGATCAATTGCCAGCAGTGCGTATGGTGATGCGCTTGCTGCAATGAATATGATCCACAATACTCCATTTGGTGATATCGTCGATACGGAAGATGATTTACAGCCGCATTTATATCGAGCATTTTCGAATGCAGGCCGTGTCATGAAACTAATGTATGCAGTCATATCAACCTTGAAAGTAAATGAAGAACATACAAAAAAAATGGCCGCAAAATCTAGTATCACGGTTACTGAATTAGCAGATACTCTATCAAGAGATTACGAGATATCATTTAGGAAAGCTCATTCCATAGCTAGTCATATTGCAAAACGGTCGATAAGTGAAGGGAAAGAGTTATATGACTGGGACACACAAGACATTAACAAGATTATTAATGAATTCGTTTCAGTGAATATAGGAGAAGACGAATGGAAAAAAATCATCTCTCCCGAATATTTTGTGGAGATTAGAAGCATTCAAGGTGGGCCTAGCCCGAAAGAAGTTTCGAGGATGATTGTGAATAGAAAACAAAAACTAGAACAACAGGTGCAGGAATATAAGGAAATTGTTAAGGATTTGAATGATAGAAGGAAAGCTTTAGTAGAATATTGAGGTTGCAGCTTTGGAAAGTCCCGTAAGCAGAACAAGTGGAAAAGTCAGCATAATGATTAAAGACCCGGGAGGAAGTTGCCTGGGTTTTTTTAGGTTCATTCCATTTTATTTAAATGTCATCTAACTATTTACAGGGCTAGGGATCTGATAAATAATGCTGTTGATAATTGAATATGTAGAACAAATGTTCTAAAATAAAAGAAAAGAACGAGAGTGAGGTGTATCGAATGGCTTTGTAAGAGAATAAAGTAAAATGACTAGAAAGCTTTAAAATGGAGGATTAGAACAGATGGATGAGAAAAATCGAGACATATTAGAAGCTGATCTCAGCGGTCAAAATTCCTGGGCTTCCTCTGAAACAATTCATAGTGACCTTCTTGCAACTAAGGAACTTGTCTTTAGTCCATGCAGGTTTGAGTTCTCAAAACCACTAATAGAAGCACAAAACGCTGAATATGGAGCCTATATATTCAAGTTGAATACCCTTTCCATTAGATTTCGTGTGGCTAAAATCACACCTACAAAGGTTGGACAATTTGTGACTTTGTGGGAGAGAATTGGGGATGGAGCGATTCAACCATATGACATATCAGATCCAGCTGATTTGTTTGTTATTAGTACTCGCAAAGGTAATAACTTTGGTCAGTTTGTATTTCCAAAAGCTGTTTTATGTGATCAGAATATAATATCTAATAAAGGTAAAGGTGGTAAACGAGCAATACGCGTTTACCCACCTTGGGACAAGCCTACTAGCCGTCAGGCACAAAAGACTCAGATATGGCAGCTGAAATATTTCATAGAGATACCTATAAATAAACCAATAGACTGTGCTCGTGTTCAGATGCTCTACAGTCCAGATCAGGCAAGTCAATTAGAAATATAATTATGATCTCTATGAATTTAGAAATATGGTACAAAAGAGTTGTTAGCATTTGATGAATTATTATCAGTATCGTTAAACATAGGCATGAATAAAAGAATCTTTTTATCATTTCCCGCCAGAAGACTCCCTCTTCAAGCGTGTGAAGGGCGAGAGCCCTACGATAAAGGGGAGATGAATGGCCGGTTGGCATAAGCCAAAGTAATCTTTTGACAAACATACGTTCGATGATTAATAATAACTATAAGGGGGTGAAACCAATGGTCGTAAACAAAGCTTATAAATTTCGAATCTATCCAACTAAAGAACAACTAGTTCTAATCAATAAAACGATCGGCTGCTCCCGTTTTGTCTATAACTTCTTTTTAGGCAAACAAAAGGAGAAAGATGCCTACTGGTATATCTGTGAAGAAATGAAGCAGAACGGCCAATTACCCTCTAATGAATGGAAAGGTTCTTTTCTGAATAAATACGCAACAATCAAAGAACTTCCAGCTTTAAAGAAAGAGTATTCTTTCCTGAAAGAAGTAGACAGTATTGCCTTACAGAAATCGGTGGAAAATTTAGCAGATTCCTATAGTCGATATTATAAAAAGCAAAACAAGTCACCACGCTTCAAATCGAAAAAGAATCCTATCCAGTCCTACACGACTAAACATACGAATGGAAATATCGGAATAATTGGAAACAAAATCAAATTACCAAAACTCGGTCTAGTTCGTTTTGCTAAAAGCCGCGAAGTCGAAGGGCGAATCATCAATGCCACAATCAGGCGGAACCCTTCGGGTAAATATTTCATTTCCGTTTTAGCGGAAACCAATGTACAAGTACTTCCTAAAACGAATCGTTCGTGCGGTGTAGATGTTGGTTTGAAGAATTTTGCTATTCTTTCAGATGGTACGATCTATCAAAACCCAAAATTCTTCCGGACGGTCGAAAAGAAATTGGCCAAAGCACAACGGATTCTTTCAAGGCGACAAGAAATAGCCTTGAATCAAAATAAACCATTGGCTGAAGCAAAAAACTATCAAAAACAAAAACGAAAAGTGGCTATTCTACACGAAAAAATTTCAAATGCCCGAATGGATTACTTACATAAAGTTTCTACCGAAATCATCAAAAACCACGATGTTATTGGAATGGAAGACTTGCAAGTGTCGAGTATGATGAAAAATCACAAACTAGCTAAAGCTATTAGTGAAGTATCTTGGTACCAATTCAAAAAAATGTTGGAATACAAAGCAAAATGGTATGCTAAACAAATCGTGACCGTATCTAAAACGTTTGCTTCTAGCCAATTGTGTTCTAGCTGCGGTTACCAAAATAAAGACGTTAAACATCTGAATCTTCGTGAATGGGATTGTCCTTTTTGTTCTACTCACCACGATCGAGATATTAACGCAGGACTCAATCTAATGAATGAAGCCATAAGGCTTCTAACCGTAGGAACTACGGGAGTAGCCTAATTAAAAATTGGCCGATAGGCTAATGTTCTTAGGAATCCCCCACTTCAATCAGACCGTAAGGTCGATAAGTGGTGGGTAGTTCAACGTATACTTACACGAATTCCTGGAGTTTTATTTTTCAGGGATTTTGATTTCTTGAATCTGAAAGAAGTGTACAGCTGACTGACCCGTAAATTACATCTTGTACCTTTCATCAGTATGATCTTTTGAAAAACATTTTATCTGCTGATTGCCAAGGCTCTTGCTGTCTTTCATTACTCATGTATTAAGAGAAAAATCAATGGAATTTTTCGTGCGAATTTTTTTGTTTTAGAGGGAGAAAAAGAAGTGTGTATCCTTTATGGGGTATGGGATACATAACATGATAAAGGCTCAGTCTTTTGACTGAGCCTTTCGATTATATAATTTACGGTGCACTTTTAATCCCCAAAAACCACAGTCAAAGAAGTACTTCATATATCTTTAAGAGATTTAGATTATTTTGCGGGATCTAACTGAACCGAGAGCTTTCTAAAAGCGAGACTTACAGTAATCATAACAAAGAAATTGACCGCCAAGGCAATGATTCCAACATTCAAATCTTTCGCTGCCTGTGGTAAGGATGGAAACATGGTACCTATGGTTGAATGACTAAGCGTAATGTAGGTTACGATGGCCAATCCGCAGATGATCCCGGCGATTGCTCCAAATTTGTTGATAGGATTAGTTTTTTTCAGGCTAAAGAGAAGAGACGGAAATAATTGTGTGATAAGACTGTATCCCATGAGAATTAATGCTGACATCGTTTCGCCGCCGTTTAAGGTAAAGTAGACTGCTATTAATGCAATAACAGGAACGAGGAACTTTGCTAATCTTACAACGTTCCGATCGGGTACTGTAGGTGCAAATTCCTTATAGACGTTTTTCGCGAGCAGTGTAGCCACACTCATTAAAAGCATGGATCCTGGTACTAATGCGGTCAGCATTCCAGCTCCGCCGATTATGCCTATAAACCATGGATCAAAGGTCTCGATAGAAAGGCGCAGCAATGAGAGGTCTGCATCTGCCCCAACGAGTCCAGGCACTTTCAATATAGCAGTAAATCCTACAAAAAAGACAAATAACAACATGAGCGTATATAACGGACTGATTATAGCATTTTTACGAAATACTTTCCCGCTACGCGCCGAATAGACAGCGCTGAAAACTTGGGGCCACATGTAAAAACCAAATACAAGCAATATTACCGTGGAGATAAACCATGAAACACTAAGCCCCTGTTCAGGAAGCTTTAGAAAACCAGGCTTGGCTGCATTTACGGCCTCAAACATCGGTTGAAAACCACCAAAGTAATGAATAGGAAGATAAATTCCTAAGAATCCTATAATCACGATCATCATGATATCTTTAATGACTGCTGTCCAAACTGAGCCGTGTATTCCAGAAATCATAACATAAATGGTAAGGCTGATTGCTCCCATCCAGACCGCGGTAGACATTGAAATTGCTCCATAAGATGCTTCTGAAACAATAATCCCTAATCCTTTAAGTTGCACGACAATCACTGGAATCATAGATACCACACCGACAAGTGCTGCCAGAATTCCTAAGCTTGGGCTCTTATACTTGCTTACAAAGAAATCAGATTGAGACATTAGACTATTTTCTTTGGCATATTTCCATATTTCCGGAAGAAGCCAATATGACAATACATAAGACAAAGTAATGTAAATAAGGACGTATAAAGCGGGTGCACCCTTACCATAAGCCCAGCCGCTGCCGCCAAGGAAGGAAAACGTCGTATAAATTTCTCCAGCCATCAATAGAAAGACGAATATAGCACCAAAACCACGGCCTCCAACCGTCCATTGTTCCAAATTCATGTCTTTTCCTTTTGAAGATCGAATACCTAAAAAGATTGATAAAAGTAAAAATCCTAAAATAATTAAGAGGGAAATATTCATTCCTGGTCACCTTCCCGATTTCTGGGGTCCAACTTATACATGATGCCCAAAATAACGGATGTAAGGACCACCCACATAGCCATCCAAAACATATTAAAAGGCATCCCTAATACATAAGGTTCTATTCTGTTAACAAACGGAAGAAATCCTAATATGCCTATAAAAGGAACTAGAGTAAGTATATATATAATCTTCATTAATCAAACCCCTCCATTCTAAGTGAAAAGTCATTCATATCGACTTACAGTACCTTACACTATTTTAATATAAAATTTACTGTGGCTGCAGTATATATTTTAGTAGCACTTCTCTGTGTTAGCAAAATAAATTGAAAAAAAGGAAGGGAGTGTCCCTTCCTTTTAATTCCTGCGACCATGAAAAATAGCTACTTTTTTTTCTGATAGTTATAGAGTACGAGTAGAAGAATGAACCAGATTGGCGTCATTAACAGTGAAAGTCGTGTAGCTTCAGCGAATAGCATAACGATTAGGATGAACAGAAATAATCCTAAAATAACGTAATTGATAAAGGGTGTAAAAGGAGCTTTGAATGTAGAATGGGCTCTCAAGTCCGGACGTTTTTTCGTATATTTGATATGTGAAATCAAGATGATGCTCCAAACCCAAATAAAACAGATGGCACTGATTGTAGTTACTATTGTAAAGGCCTGTTCAGGTATCATTTTGCTTAGCAATGCCCCTAGGGAGACGACGATTGCCGATGTAACCAAGGCATTACTTGGAACAGCATGTTTATTTAATTTTGCTAATTTTGCAGGAGCATCGTTATTATTGCTTAATGTATAAAGCATACGGCTTGTTGAAAATAAACCGCTGTTGCCGGCAGATGCAGCGGATGTCAGGACAACAAAATTGATAATCCCTGCAGCGATTGGAATGCCGATTAGTGTAAAGACTTCTACGAATGGACTGCTTGATGCATCCAGCCGTGTCCAAGGATTGACGCATAGAATGACGAGTATGGCACCTACATAGAAAAGTAAAATTCGGACCGGGATTTTATTGATGGCTGATGGTATATTTTTTTTCGGGTTAGCTGTTTCTGCTGCAGAAACACCAATTAATTCGACCCCTACAAAGGAGAAGACAACCAATTGTAAAGATAGCAGGAAGCCGGATACGCCGTTCGGAAACATGCCTCCGTGGCTCCAAAGGTTGGTGAGTGAAACGGTGCCAGTATTGGTTTTGAAGCCAATGACTAACAGGATGATGCCTACAATAATTAAGGCAACAATCGTGATGACTTTAATGAGCGCGAACCAGAATTCAAGTTCTCCAAACAATTTAACCGTCAATAGATTCAATCCTAACAGAATGACCAGGCATGCAAGAGCTGGTATCCATTGAGGGATATTGAACCAATATTGCATATAGACACCAACCGCGATGATATCGGCCATGGCTGTCATGATCCAACAGAACCAATAGGTCCATCCGGTCACGAATCCAGCCCACGGCCCGATATATTCGGTAGCGAATTCGGTGAATGACGTATAACCGGCGTTGGATAAAAGTAATTCCCCTAAAGCCCTCATAACAAAAAATAAGGCAATCCCTATAATAAGATAGGAAAAGATAATGGAGGGGCCTGCCAATTGGATGGCTTTACCGGATCCAAGAAATAAACCGGTACCAATTGTTCCTCCTATTGCAATTAATTGTACATGGCGATTTTTTAAATCTCTTTTCAATTCCTGTTTAGCCAATTTGAGCATCTCCCGTTGTTTATGATCTTAGTCGTGTGGAGCGTGATTCCACATTCCGTGTAGCTCGTTGTTTTCACCTCGCTTATGATATTGAATGGCAATATCTTGGATTTTGGACAATAAAAAAAGAGATTGGATACTACCAATCTCGTCAGGTTTAAGAATAACAATTCATCATTCGTTACTCTTCTGTCCTTTTGCCTGAGATTGTGAATCCTTCGGCGCTGTACTATGTACAGTCTCTCCAGAAGCTGCTCCTGCTATAGTGTGATCCATAGCATTCAACGCTTGCTAGTATGCGGTTGTAATAAATGTCCGTTTGTAGAAGAATTGAATCTTCCTTCGGTCATTTGTCATTATACTTAAATAACGTCAATATAATATTGGAATTCTATCATTGTTTATTCTATAGGTCAATATGGAAATTGGAAAGTTAGCGGTAATGTAGTTGCTGTATATCAACATTCTATAAAAGTAGTGATTGGAAAAGCCATAGTGACTGGAGCTGTTAGTTAACGGGTCCACTTTAAAATCAATACAAAAAACAACAACAAATTTTGTGGATATCGTTCCTCAGAAAAGTAGACTTCGTTTAAGCCTTAATTTTCCTTTTGGTGATATATATGAACCAAAAGGAAGCTGTAAGGGATGTTACAAACCCCTCGTGTCATTATTGGTATTTCACAATATTGTAGCTTTTCTAGGTGGTTTTTTTCTAAACAATTCATACCATAAAACTGGCATTTTAATCGCGATCGTTTTCCGAATAGTGTGATAATATTTAGGTAAAAAGGTGAAGGGAATTAGAGATGCTATGGCGATAAAGACAGTATCAATTGTTGGATTAGGAGCACTGGGCATTTTATATGGACATCATTTATCAAAGGAAATGCCGAAGAAGAATGTGAGGATTATTGCGGATACAGCTAGAATAAAGAGATATGTCCAGGATGGGGTTTATTGCAATGGTGAGCTTTGTGACTTTCATTATGTAACGCCTGAAGAAATATGCGAGCCTGCAGATTTGATGATTTTTACTGTTAAATTTAGTGGATTGGAAGATGCTATTGAAGCGGTGAAGAATCAAATTGGAAAACAGACGATTATTATTTCTGCTTTGAATGGGATCACAAGTGAAGCGATTATTGGTGAGGCGTATGGAAAGGATAAAGTCTTATATTGTGTTGCGCAAGGTATGGATGCTGTTAAAGAAGAAAATAAGTTGACATACGACCATATGGGCATACTCTGCCTTGGTGAACGGGAACCTGGATTGGTTTCAGAAAAGGTTCAGCAGGTGGCAGATTTTTTTGAAAAAATGAAGGTCCCATATGAGATAGATACGGATATGTATAAGCGGCAATGGGGGAAATTTATGCTGAATGTTGGTGTTAATCAAACTGTTGCTGTCTATAAAAGTAATTATGGTGAAATTCAACGAAAGGGTCATGCAAGAGAAATGATGATTTCTGCCATGAGAGAGGTTATCGTTCTGTCAGAGAAAGAAGGAATTCATTTAACGGAAAGAGATCTGGATTATTGGTTAAGTGTATTGGATACATTAAGCCCAGAAGGAAAGCCATCCATGGCTCAAGATATCGAAGCTCGACGTTACAGTGAGGTTGAGTTATTTGCAGGTACGGTATTAAAATTAGGTGAGAAATACGGAGTGCCTACACTTGTAAACAAAGAGTTATATGAACGAATTGAATTTCTCGAAAGTCAATATAATTTCAACTAAAGTTTGACTTTTTTCTATGATAACTCCCTCACCTTGCTCTAGAACAAGGCCATTTGAACTGAGCTCAGTCTTTAAAGACTGGGTTTCCTTTGGTTGTGTTAAATTCCCTACTTTATCTTATTAGGGTCATGTTATTTTATTGATTTCTTAAAATACTAATATATCTAATATCACTTTTAGTGATTGAATTTTTTTATACTGGTTAGTGTTTCCTCTAGAAATACATTTGTTTTTTTACAGGATATTTATTATTATAAGATAAGATTATAAATTATGCGATATGAAAAAGAATTGGAACTTTTTAAATCTAATCTAAGTATGGAAAATGAATCAACAGTTGTTTTGATCTAAATTGAGAGTTAATTAGGGGCTAGAAAAAAACTTTAATAACCTTGTACGAAGTATAGTCGCTAATATTACATCTGGAGGAATTAATCATGTCAAACAAAGAATTAAAGAGAGGGCTAGAGGCACGTCATATTCAGATGATCGCTTTGGGCGGTACCATTGGTGTTGGGTTATTTATGGGATCAGCAAGTACGATTAAATGGACTGGACCATCTGTAATGCTAGCTTATGCTATCGCTGGTCTTTTTATATTTTTCATCATGCGTTCTATGGGAGAAATGCTTTATTTAGAGCCTACTACGGGTTCGTTTGCAACATTTGCGAGTAACTATATTCATCCTTTAGCAGGTTATATGACTGCATGGAGTAATTGGTTTCAGTGGGTAATCGTCGGAATGTCCGAGATAATTGCCGTTGGAATGTATATGAAGTATTGGTTCCCAGATTTACCCGCATGGATACCAGGTGTGATTGCCATGGTTATCCTAGGGGCTGCAAACCTCATTTCTGTAAAATCTTTCGGGGAATTTGAATTTTGGTTTGCGCTTATTAAAATTATAACGATTGTACTGATGATTATTGCTGGACTAGGTCTTATCTTTTTCGGGTTTGGAAATGGCGGTGATGCAATTGGATTATCAAATCTTTGGGCAAATGGCGGCTTCTTCACCGGGGGCTGGACAGGGTTCTTCTTTGCGCTTTCCCTTGTTGTAGCATCCTATCAGGGCGTTGAACTTATCGGTATCACTGCGGGTGAAGCGAAAAATCCAACGAAGACTGTAACAAAAGCTATCCAAAGCATCATTTGGCGTATTTTAATATTCTATATTGGCGCTATTTTTGTCATCGTGACAGTCTTTCCTTGGAACCAACTAGATGACATCGGTAGTCCGTTTGTTTCAACCTTTGCTAAAATAGGTATTACTGCAGCAGCAGGTATTATTAACTTTGTCGTAATCACAGCGGCGATGTCTGGATGTAATAGTGGGATTTTCAGTGCAGGTCGTATGCTTTACACTCTAGCAATGAACGGTCAAGCTCCTAAAATCTTTGCGAAAGTATCTAAAAATGGAGTGCCAGCTTATTGTACGATTGCTGTCCTTTTAGGTTTAGCAATTGGTGTTGTCTTGAACTACCTTGCACCGCCACAACTATTCCTTTATGTTTACAGTGCTAGTGTTCTACCTGGAATGATTCCATGGTTTGTCTTACTTATTAGTGAGCTTAAATTCAGAAAGGTAAGAGCTGCGGAAATGGAAAACCACCCGTTCAAAATGCCTTTTGCCCCTTACAGCAACTATGCAACAATTGCATTTTTACTGATGGTGCTGGTTGGTATGTGGATTAACCCTAGTACTCGTATTTCCCTGATTGTTGGGGTCGTTTTCCTAGCTATAGTCGTAGCAAGTTATTACATTTTAAAAATGGAGAAGCGAGTACCATTAGAGGCTAAGACCGATGATGATATTTCCAGCTAAGAAGCAAGTAAGGATTTAGGGACATCATCTTGTTCAAGGAAACATTAAAATACTATTAATCTACGTTCATCATTCTAGCTATGCTGAGTGTGTTTCACTGTTAGTTTAAATATAATAGATACTAATTAAAGTTGTGCATAAATTGTGGACAAAGCAAAGAGAGGTCTTCATCCCTCAGGCTTTTTCCCCAACTTGTGCATGACTTTTTTTGCGGAAGAAAAGAACACTGGGAGTAAAGGGGGAATAATCCAGTGAAATTGAAAACCGATAAGGTATTTTAGAAATATGGGGGATTTATATCCCATTGTGGTCATGGAACCTCCCCACCGTTATGGTTGATTCTAGCAAATCGGTTATTTCGAACAAAGTTGCTTTGATATTATTGCAATAAACCCGAACCTTAAAAGGAATAAAGAAAATCGGGAAACCCATTAATTTGGAACGGTTTATTTTGCACATATAAGCTATTAAAGATTTTTAAGTATAATGTTAAAGGGAAATGATTATATTGTTGAAGCATATAGTTCTAGAAATCGAATGTTTGTTTTTTGAGCTTAATCCACCTAATTTTTTCAAATTAAAAAGAATATTAATAGTGAATTCCGAAAAAACAATGGGATTATTTATAAAATATAAATGTTTTTCAAGTATTGTGAAATTAAATATAATCCTATATACTAAAAAAAAACTATTTTTCTATATGTAACTGGCGCAACATGGAGTACCATGGGGGAGCATATAGAGTATAAGCCGCGCGCCTGGGCAAACACTTGATTTTTTTAGATCAAGTGTTTTTTATTTTCCTAGGAAGAGGTGTAGGTAGGGATGAGTAATATGCATAGAAAGATGGGGACTTTTGCTTTAACTATGACAGGTATTGGTTCTATTATCGGCTCAGGTTGGTTGTTCGGAGCGTGGAAAGCTGCCCAGATTGCAGGACCAGCAGCTATTTTTTCTTGGATTATCGGTATGGTTGTAATTTTATTTATCGCATTATCTTACGCAGAGCTTGGGGCAATGTTTCCTGAAGCTGGAGGAATGGTTAAGTATCCTCAATACTCGCATGGCTCTTTTATTGGATTTTTAGCTGCGTGGGCAAACTGGATATCTATCGCTTCGACTATTACCGTTGAGGCCATTGCTTCAGTACAATATATGAGTACGTGGCCTTGGGAATGGGCCAGATGGACTCATTCTTTAGTTGATAACAATATCTTAACGATCAAAGGATTATTCATAGCTTCTTTACTACTATTGTTCTATTTCTTCGTCAACTATTGGACAGTTAACCTTTTTGCTAAGGCAAATTCATTTATTACTATTTTTAAATTAATTGTTCCAGGTGTAATGGCAGGATCGTTATTTTTTGCTGGATTTCATGGTGAAAACTTTACAAGTTCTCAAGGGATCGCACCATATGGTTGGGCAAGCGTTTTAACAGCAGTAGCTACTTCTGGTATCGTGTTTGCGTTTAATGGATTTCAAAGTCCCGTTAATATGGCAGGAGAAGCTAAGTCTCCGAATAAGTCTATACCTATTGCTGTTATTTGGTCTATTCTAATTGCAGGTTTTATATACGTTATATTACAAGTTGTGTTTATCGGTGCAGTTGATCCGTCTATGATCGTGAACGGATGGAGTCATCTGAATTTCAATTCACCTTTTGCTGATTTGGCAATTGCTCTTAGTCTTAACTGGTTAGCGATTGTATTGTATGTAGATGCATTTGTATCACCGTCTGGTACAGGTGCTACTTATACAGCGACAACTTCGCGTATGCTTTATGGAATGCAGAAAAATGGGTACTTACCGAATATCTTTGGTACATTACATCCACTTTATGGTGTTCCTCGTCCAGCGATGTTATTAAACTTAGGAGTATGTTTTATCTTTTTATTTTTATTCCGCGGATGGGGCGTACTTGCTGAAGTGATTTCAGTTGCTACACTTATTTCGTATATCATGGGGCCAGTTGCATTGGCAACATTAAGACGTACAGCTTCTCATTTTAATCGTCCATTTTACTTAAAAGGTGCTTCTATTATTGCACCATGTGGATTTGTTTTTGCATCGCTTACTTTATATTGGGCGCGTTGGCCATTAACAGGAGAAGTGGTTTTCATCATTGCCATTGGACTTCCTATTTACTTTTATTATCAAGCGAAAAATAAATGGAATGGATTCAAAAAACAATTTTTATCAGGTGTTTGGATGCTTCTTTACTTAGGTTGTATGATATTGATTTCTTATATTGGAAGTGAGAAGTTCGGCGGAAAAAATATTCTTACATTTGGCTGGGATATGGTGGTCATCGCATGTCTTGCACTTGGCTTTTATTGTTGGGGAGTTAAAAGCGGGATTAAAACAGAATACATGGCTGAGGCTGAAAAAATTAACAAAGAATTTTTCAATAAATAACTTTTAGTGTAGACATCGCTATATGAGTAGAATGAAAACATGGTTACTTTATGACCATGTTTTTTTTGTGTGCTGGCGATTGGAAGGGTATTCCCATTAATAGGCATGGGAAATTTTATAGTTAAAAAAATAGCGTATTTTGCCAGATATAAAATCAATCCATAATCAGTTAATAGTGAGCTATACAAAATCTTCATCGTAATTATAATGGAAAATGGAGATTTACTCAGTTTGTATCTTGATAAGATTAAATCCGCAATTAATGTAAAAGCTGAATTGAGATCATAAAAAAAGGTGTCAGGCATCCTTTTGGGTTTTTGTCCCTTAAGATACCTGACAATAGTAATGAAGAATTTACACTTTTACCACACGTTTATAGCCAACCTCGCTGAAAAATTGATTAGCAGGAAGTACAAACATTTCATCTTCCAAGTCTAGTTGTATCGGATTAGAGAAAATGTCTCCGTTATATACGAATGAGTGATATTCACCAAACTCACCACATGGATCTACATCACCTGGTAAATCTTCAATAAATTTTTGGTCCAAATCTCTTCCTAAAAAAGAAGGATCGAGCTTATCTAAACGAATGCTGACAATTTTCGCTTTATACCCTAAATCAATAAACTCCTGGACTAACTGTTTCGTGTTGATTCCCGCTAAAGGAAGGATTAGTTCATAACCATTAGACTCAACTAAGTTCTTTTTGTATTCGATACAATCCTCCAGAAAAAGATCTCCAAATGCAATTTTTGAGATACCTTGATTGCCAAAAAAATTCATGGCGTCAATAAGGCCTTTTTCAAAACCTTTTCCATCATATAAAGGATATTGAATTTTGTATAATGGAATTCCAATGGATTCTCCTTGAGCTTGAATCAATTTAAAATCAACCATGTGTCCGGATGTTTCATCATCAGTTGTTACGGTTGTAAGCAATGATACGACTTCATATTTGTTTTCTTTTAACAGCTTATGAAGCATATACGTGGAATCTTTGCCACCACTAAAGCAAGCAATGATCTTTTCTTTCAACATCAATCCATCTCCCTTTTGTTCCGTTTATTTCTATCGTACGGACTTTAGCTGCGTGAATCAACAAAGAAGGGGGGCGAGTAGAGTGCATACAGTCATCACTTGTTAAGTTTATTGAAATTGTTACGATTAAATTGGTGGCATTCACGAGTAAAACTGCAAAATTCACGAGTAAAACATGAAAATTTACGAGTTAAGTGTGCTCAATCATATAGAAAACTATATATCCTACTTTTTTAAGGTACGGATGTTGAGTAAAAAGTATGAATTAGATTAAATGAAATCCTTTCCTGCCTATAGAATGTGTCTTCTCCTAAAGATTTTCATAGTATATAGCATCCTCTCTACATCATCTGAGAAAGGGGGCTATATTTTGGAAAAGACAAAGCTTACCGGGCGGGTCGTTACACCTGGTGATTCTGAGTATGAGCAGGCAAGAATAAATAATAATTTAAGCTTCCCAAAATTCCCAAAGATAATTGTATTTTGTCAGAATACAAAGGATGTACAAAATGCATTGAAGTGGGCGAGGGAGAATCATATACCTTTTCGGGTGAGGAGCGGCCGACATAGCTATGAGAACTTTTCATTAGTAAATGGCGGTCTTATTATTGATGTCAGCGAAATGGATAGAATCAAGGTCAATCGTGAAAAAATGATTGCAAAAATAGAAGCCGGAGCTAATTTAGGGAAGGTATATAATAAATTATGGGAATACGGAACGACTATCCCTGCAGGTACCGAAAGCAGTGTAGGCCTTGTAGGCCTTACGCTCGGCGGGGGAATTGGCATGTTAACGCGGTTGTTTGGACTTACTTGTGACAATCTAATTGAAATAGAAATGGTAAGAGCAAGTGGGAGTAAAGGGGCCGAACTCATTAAAGCAAACAAGAATCATAATAGTGATTTATTTTGGGCTTGCTGCGGCGGGGGAGGAGGAAACTTTGGCATTGTCACGTCCTTTACATTCAAGGTGCACCCGATTTCTAGGGTTTCAGTCTTCTCCATTACATGGGGATGGGAAGATTTCGAAGCAGTATTTAATGCATGGCAAAATTGGGCACCTCACACGGATGACCGACTAACATCAGAAATAGAGTTTAAGTCAAAGGAAGTAAATCAAATTATCGCTCAAGGTGAATTTGTAGGTACGTCATCTAGGTTAAAGCAACTTCTTCAGCCTTTAACGACAACCGGTTCACCAACTAGTGTATTGATAAAGGAAGTTCCATATATTGAAGCTGTACGGTTCTTTGACGACCCGAGTGGAAACCAATCAGCCCATCGAAAGAGATCAGGATCTTTTCTTAATAAACCTTTTCCAAAGAAAGCGATATTGACGATGAAACAATTTTTAGAAAAAGCACCAAATGAAAACTCAGGCATTTGGCACCAATCTCTTGGAGGAGCAGCAGGCAAGGTCGAACCAAAGAAAACGGCTTTCTATTACCGGGACGCCATTATTGCACAGGAATACCTAGCTACTTGGAACAATCCTGAAGAAGAAAGGGAAAACATACGTTGGATCAAAGAATTAAGGAGTGCCTTATCACCGTATACGACTGGTGACTATGTGAATTGGCCTGATAGGCAAATCAAAGATTGGCCAACAGCGTATTATGGAGAAAATTTTAAACGGCTTCGAGAAGTAAAAACTGCATATGATCCATTTAATACGTTTAAATTTCCTCAAAGCATTCCACCTTATAATAGTGGTTTTAAGAAAAACAGGGGCGCTCCCTTTTTATAAGGTTTGCTAAACTATGTGAATAACTAAAAAGGCCTAATCCACTTATGGGTATAGGCCTCTTATCATCTAGCTTTTGTGACATTATATTCTTAATTTACTCCGTTTTTTGAGTTTGCATTACACTGTAAACTTGACTTACATATGATTGGGCTTGTGCGATTTCCGAAGCAGCTTGTTTAATTGCTTCTTGTGCCAATGTTGGGTCCGATGAGGATTTTTCAATTGCTTGACTAAGTAAAGTTTGTGTAAGAGTAACATTTGCTTTTGCTTGATTTAATTGATTGACATCGATTTGTTGTTGAGGCATTTATTTTCTCTCCTTATTTCCTATTTTGAATTACTCCTTTAGGATGACCTTTCTTTTCTTTTTTATAAGGAGAAAAAATATAAAAATGTAAACACGATGATCCTGAATTTGAATCATTGAAACATACAAAACGGATATATGGAAATTTTCACTTAAATGAAGTTGGGTGTGTAACGAATAGATAAACTAGTAGTAGCGAAAATAAAGAATGTAGCGAAATTTAGCGTATAACTTGTGGACAATGCAAAGAGGATATGGAGTAATTCTTATCCTTCAAGCCTCGTAGCAAAAATTGTGTATAACTTTTAATTGTTTTTAGATGGAGAAATACGATGTTAAATAAAAATGTGTATGCGCTGTGCGGTATGGGAATAAAGAGAATTTATTAGTTCAAATAAGGCAAGAAAAACATGAAACAAGCATGACTTTATTTGTTATAATTCTATATTTATTTACTTCGAATTCTCAATTTTTCACCTGCATAAATACGATTAGGGTTTTGAATATCATTCCATTTAACAAGTTCCTTTACTGTTGTATGATATCGCAATGCCAATTCATGTAATGTATCTCCTTGTTTCACTACATAAACAAATGCATGTGGATGGCGTGTTTGATGTTTATCATGAATAGTAATATGAAGTTTTTCATTTTTATTAAGGAGATTAGGGTTTTTGATGTGGTTTTCTGCAACAATCGCATCAACGGTTGTGTGATACAGCTTTGCTATTTTTGACAAAGTATCACCGGATTTCACGCGATAGATAATAGTGGTTGATTTGGAGGTAGGTTTTGTTGTGGGTTTCTTTATTTTAGATGAGTCTTTCAGGAACATTCCTTTGTTAAAATAATCTAAGTCGACAGTACCGGATATTCCAGGAATCCTTCCATTATCAGAGTATTGCCATCCAGACCATGTTGACCATTTTACTTGATTGGAAGGTTGTCCAACACCATAATCAGCAATCCAGAGCGGGTATTTGGTCAATGATTTATCTAGTACATAGGTTGCGTTATAGGCATTACTATAAATTACTGCCTCCTTACCGCTTAGTTCTTCTACCCTTTTTATAAAAGCTTTTGAGATCATGTTAATTTCAATGTTTGTCAATCCTGCCAAGTCTTCAAAATCCATCGCAATTTTACCGTTAAATTCTTTATTACTTATTAATGATACAAAAAAGTGTGCCTGATATTCCGCTTGGGATACACTTCTAGCTGTCACGTAATGATAGAAGCCTATTCGTAGTCCGGCTTTCATGGCTTTCTCATAGTTTTTATGAAAATAAGGGTCGACATAGTTATTTCCTTCACTTGAACGTATATAAACAACTTCAATTCCAGAAGATTTTACTTTTTCAAAGTCAATCTCCCCTTGCCATTCACTGACATCGATTCCATGAATCAGAGTGGGACTAGCTGGCTTTAATGCATAACTAATGCTAAATGGAATAAGACATCCTAGTAAAAAAAAGGATAGTAAAGTTATTAATATTTTTTTAGCCAATGTATATCATCCTTTCCGGGATTAAAAGTCCATTGTTTATGTCTTGAGCTTGTACAACATCTTATTCTTATATAATAAATGTGTGTATGGGACGCTCACGATTTTCGCAAGACGAAAAACAAGGTTTGTTAAACAGAAAACATGTTTTTACTTATCAGGCTGCTGTTAGTGATCCACAACTCGGAAAATCTTGTTGATTATTAGAGTGGAAACAATGAAATCATAAGTTGTTTATGGTACTTTTAAATAAATAAAGATAGGAGAATTATGATGACGACTTTGAATGAATGGTTTGAAAAGGGGATTCCTGCTAAAGACTTTGTTGCTTCGATGAATGTTCATAAAGAAAGCTTACAATCGATTTATGATCGGTTTTCTGTTTCGGAGGTAGACCAAGATTTTTTTAATGATTTAAAAGCGAAAGACCTTCGAGTTATTATCATTACTGAAGACTGGTGCGGAGACGCGATGATGAATATACCTATTCTTTTAAACATTGCAGAAGCCGCAAATATTGAAACTCACATGGTTTTACGTGATCAAAACCTTGAGTTGATAGATCAATACTTAACAAATGGAACAGCGCGTTCAATTCCTATTTTTATATTTATTGATAAGAATGGTGAAGAAAAAGCGGTTTGGGGGCCTCGTGCACCAAAGGTACAAGAGAAAGTAATGGAGTTGCGATCAGTTCTGCCAGCTAAGGATGACGAAAGCTTCGAGGCTGAGCAAAAAGAAGTATTTAAAAAAATGACTAAAGCTTTTTCTGAAGATAAACAGCTTTGGAACGAAGTATACAGCAGTATAAAAGAAGCCTTAGTAAAGATATAAAATCTGAATTACTTCCTCGTTTAAAACGCGGATATTTTATTGTTCTATAAACCCGACTACCTTACTGAAAGCCTCTCCGATAAGAAGAGAAGCGTGGGTGTAACTCAAAAAAAAACGAGTGTAAAACGTAAGCTGTTTTACACTCGTTTTGTTATTTGTAGTGTTTTTTTCTATATGTTAAGGATATGGTTCATGGCGCCTTGTTTTGGGGCAGCCTTTTTTCATTTGTTTATGATTCTGGAATAATGGTAACGCCAATGGTTCGAATTGGAGAATCCTGTTTAGCACTTTGGTTCGTGGCTTTGTAGTATTTTAACATTAGATCGTTTAATTCATTTTGAAAGTTAATAAAACTTTCATCATCAAGCTTTAGTTCTAAAAGTGAAAAGGTTGAACCATCTTCTGAGCAATCTCGTTCTTCTAATTTAGTAAGGTAATTTTGATATTGAGTCATAAGTGATAATTGATAATACGAATAATAGTTCAACTTTTTCTCATTAGAAGATTTTTTCCACTCTTCTCCACTAAGCCGTGCCTCTTCTTCATTTAAAACGTAGTATTTTTCGGAAACTGATCTCACTTTTTTCTCTTTCACAATGCGAATAACTCCAGAATCTAACAAAACTTGTATATGTCGATACAATGTTGCCTGAGGTACATCTTTAATGATTTTTAACATTTCTAGTGGTGTTAATCCATTTTCTCTGTTTCTCATTAAAGCTTGGGAGATCTTTATTCTTACGGGGTGCATTAAAATTTCAGCTTTATTAACCATTTTATTCTCCTTACATTAGAAATTTGATACTACATAATGATAATCAATTCGATAATCCCAATATTGTTCTTTTCTTATCATATAGATCACGAATAATAACTTCATTTTGTCATATAGTGTATGGTTAAATCATTTTCATTTAAGTAAGATAATAGTAGAAGAATACATTTAATCAAATTAGAAAATTTTTATCGTAATGTATTTTGAAGAAAGTAATATGCATTTTTTTAAAAATATATGTAATTATTTTTTAAAAAGATGAAATGAGTTCATACAATAGGATTAAAAAATCCTAGCTTTTAGCTTACATAAATCCCACTATATTTTTGTTGTTATTTATAATGATAATATTATCATTATAAATAACAATAAAAACTAAAACAATATTTTTAAAAGAAAATAAATAGGTGCAATATTCCAATTATCATGTTATCATTATCAATAATGATAACATTTTATTTTGAGTTATTAAATTATAGGAGTGGTAGTTATGCAATTGCATTACGGATGGGACGAATTTAAGAATATTGATTTCATGTCTTTTCTGCCGATTATTTTACCGGTAATTGCTATTGGATTTATTTTAGTCCTTATAGCTTTAATTGATTTATACAGACATCGAAAAACGAGGAAAAATATTTTATTGTGGACACTCATTATTATTTTTGTAAACACTCTTGGTCCAATACTGTACTTTGTTATTGGTAGAAAGGACAGTGACAGAATATGAAATTAGAAATCAAAAATGTTACTAAAAAATTTAAAGAAAAAACAGCGGTTAATAATTTTTCAATGGAACTACAATCAGGGGAATGTGTTGGATTGATAGGGCCTAATGGGGCAGGTAAATCGACACTAATAAAAGTTATTGCAGATATTATAGATCCAAGCATGGGAGAAGTCTTACTTGGTGGTAAGAAAATTTCTAAAATGAAAAGGGAAATAGGCTACTTACCACAATACCCAAACTTTTTTCAATGGATGACTGCCAAAGAAACCCTTACTTTTATGGGACAGCTATCAGGAATAAAGAAGGAAGAATTAACACGGAGTATTCCAGAAATAATGTCGAAAGTAGGGTTAAGTGGGGAAGAGAATTCAAAGGTAAGAACCTTTTCAGGTGGAATGAAACAGAGACTTGGAATTGCACAAGCATTGTTACATAAACCATCTTTGATTGTAATGGATGAACCGGTTTCGGCATTAGATCCAATTGGTCGAAGAGAAGTTCTAAATATAATAGAAGAAATAAAGAAAGAGACGACCATTTTATTATCAACACATATATTAAGTGATGCAGAAGAAATATGTGAGAGATTTGTCATTATAAAGAATGGTGAAAAAATTGAAGATACTACAATGACAGAATTATTAAACAGGAATAGTGAAAATAAAATTAATGTTGATTTAACAGTTAAAAATCAAGAATGGATTGAAATCGTTAAAAGCTTAAACTTTGTAAAAGGTGTAGAGGTAATTGGAAATAAATTAAAAATAGAAGTGGAAAATATAGAATTAAATAAGAATTTATTACTGGCGAGTGCTCTGGAACACAATGTTGATCTTGTACGGTTTGAAATAGATAACGATACATTGGAAGAGATATTCTTAAAATTGGTGGTGGGAAAATGAATAATTTTACCGTTTTAGCGAAAAAGGAATTTGTGCAGATGGTACGTGAATTCAAAGTTATTTGGCTGCCTCTTGTATTTATATTTTTAGGATTAACTCAACCAGTTGTTAGTTATTACTTACCTTCAATATTAAAGGCACTAGGTGGAGGCCAAGGGATCACTATTGATCCAAGTATGGCTGCTCAAAAAGGCGGCGAAGTACTTGCTAGTACATTAGGGTCTCAATTTGATCAATTAGGGGTCATGATTATAATCGTTTCCATGATGGGGGTCGTACAGTCTGATAAAGCAAATGGTATGTTAGCCTTTATTCTTACAAGACCTGTTACGGTTGTTTCTTATATAAGTGGAAAAGTTATTTCCAATTATTTGTTTGTTGCTTGCAGTGTAGTGCTAGGATACTTGGTCTCATATCTGTATGTTATTTTATTGTTTACGAGAGTTGATTTTGTGGACTTATTAGTAGCTTTGTTGTTCTATCTGATGTGGATTCTATTTATAGTTTCATTCACGACAATGATCAGTACTATTTTTAATAGTCAGGGTATTATTGCATTAATATCAATAGTATTTTTACTGGGCTGTAGAATCGTAGTGGGTTTAAGTCCTGTTATAGACAATGTGAACCCGGCAAGTATGAGTAAACATGCTATGGAAGTACTTATTTTAGGAACAGTCAATACAGATGTAATCTGGAGTGTAATATCGACAATTGTATTGTCAGCACTAACAATCTTAGTAACAAACATATGGATTTCTAAAAAGAAATTTAATAATGAATAAGTAGAAGGCAGAAATGTGTTAATCATGAAGTGATGGGGGGATGATAACATTGTTAAGCATCACAGATTTAGAAAAAAGTTACTCAACCAAGAAAATTTTAAACGGTGTAAATTTACAAATAAAAAAAGGGGAAATTTTAGGTTTTATAGGAGCAAATGGTGCAGGGAAAACAACGACATTAAATATTATTACGGGCATATTAGATTATGAAAATGGAATGGTTGAAATAAATGGGCTGACCAAAGAAGACGGCATAGAATATAAAAAACAATTTTTCTTCATCCCTGATACTATTAATGTATTTAAAAACGTTTCGGGGTTGGACTGGATTCGTTTTTTGATGAACCTATATGATAATGAGGACAACGAAAGTTTGGATGAATATATCAGTCGGTTTGGTATGCAAGAGTCCATTAATAAGCCAATGGGAAGCTATTCCTATGGAATGATGCATAAAGTATCATTGATAGCAGCTTTTACAATAAATCCACCGATCATCATTATGGATGAACCATTAAATGGATTAGATCCAAACGCAGTGTTAGTTTATAAGGGTTTAATCAAACAATACGTTGAAAAGGGTGGTACAGTATTTTTCTCAACACATTTGTTAGATGTAGCAGAGAAAGTTTGTAATACAGTGGCTATTTTAAAAGAGGGAAAAATCATCTTGCATGATGAGATAAAAAATATTATAGGTGAAAGTTCATTAGAATCTATCTTTATGGAGGCGCAAGTATATGAAGGAAAAACTTCAATTAACTAGATTTATTGTTTCCTCCTTCTATAAAAAGCCCAAGCAGACAATGCTACAGGTTGTATTAATAATAGCCGTTTTTTATATGTTTTTACAATTAACTGTTGTAAACGCCTTTGTTTATTTTCTTGGAAACACTCAAGTTTTTATGTTTTACAATCTAACAATTTCTAGTGTTCTCGTCTTTGCATTGGTTTGCTATTTATCTACTTCACAAGTTTTTGCTTATTATGAATTTAACGTACTAGCACCTCTCCCACTCTCATATAAGAAGATTTCAACAGCAAAAGTGATCAGTAGCTTATGGGTGCCTATCGTCTTATCAATGGCAGTCCAAGTACCGACCTTAGGGTTCTTGATAATCGATCTAAAGTTTGTGGAAGCGATTAAATTGTTGTTATTTATACCAGTTGTCAATGGATTAATAGCATTGCTCCTTTTATTTATTCTATCTTGTATAAATAGATATTATTATAAATTTAAAAATAAAGTAGCATATTTAATGGTGAACATTGCTGTCATTATACTGCTTTCGATTATTTCAATTATTTATTTTGCTAGCAAATCAACAATTAAAATGTCAAAGGTTTTTTCGGAAATTGATATAACTTCTATTGAAGGGCTAAAAAACTCGATAGAATTTATACTAAAACACATTTATGAAACCGCAAACATGATTCCAGTGATAAAGTGGATCATCAATGCTTTTGCTTCAAATCAAATAACTGTTCAATTTTTTATAATTTATATTTCTATAGTAATACTTAGTCTCTTATTATTTTCTTTTATTATAGAAAATATTTCTGTGAATTATTTTAAAAATGGGTTATTAGAAAATAACAAAACGAGCTTGAAAAACTCAAGGGTTCATATCACTAAAAATCAATGGAATAACTATTTACAAAGAGAGATATGGATTATTAAGTCTGAAGCTTATTTTAAAATGCAAGTAGCTTTAGGTCTTTTATTACCGCCAATATTTTCAATTGTAATGCTATTGTTAATACAGAATGAAGTGCTTCCGAATTATTTAAACATAACAAAAGAAGGAGTTTTTGATAAATACTTTTCATATTCGGTCCTTTTCTTGTGTTGTATAAATAATATAAGTGGAACCCCTTATTCAAGAGAAGGGAAATACCATTATTTATTGAAGAGTGCACCGTTTAATAAAGGATATGTGTATTTTTCTAAAGTAATATTTTCATCAATAATGAGTATTATAGCCGTAGTAGTTAGCTTTTTGTTCTTTGCACTGTTTGGTCATTGGAAATTAGAAAATGTAGTCATGTTAATAATTATTTCTTGTTTAGTAGTTTGCTACAATCTTCTAACACCAATATTTGATATGAAAAACCCAAGTATAGAATGGGAGAATCCATCTGAGGCAATTAAATCAAACCCAAATGTATTAATAAGTCTATTATATGGATTGCCAATTTTAATCATTATTGCAGCCATTCATTTTTGCTTGATTTGGTTCAGTGTCCAACCTCTCTTAGCAGCTCTGATAATATTAATGATCGTAATAATAACAATTTCTATTTTGATAAATAGGTTGAAAGTGGCTTTATAAAAATCTTTATATTAGAAAAATATTCTTACTATGTTAAAGGGAGATATAGAAAATTGGCAGCACTAAATAAATTTAAAAAAGGAGTGTCTATTTATGGGGAAGCACCATGATAAAGATTTTAAAATTTACGCTGCTCGATTAGTATTGGAAGAAGGCAGGAAGCCTAGAGAATTGGCTGATGAGCTTGATATTTCTGTACCAACTTTACGAAATTGGGTCAATACCTATAAAGAAAATAACGAACAGGGCTTTGAAGACGCAAATAATGTTTCTTCGGAGCTTAGATTGACAGAAGAAAAGGACAAAATAATCAAAGATCTAAAAGAAGAGAACGAGATTTTAAAAAAGGCAATGTATATTTTTACGAAACAACCAAAATGATTCTTAACCATAAAGGATCGGATATTGAATATATACGACATTACGAAAAACCATATTTTATTTTTTTCACAAAATTAAAGTGGAAAAAAATAAAATATGGTTTTTTGTTGTTTAGTAAGAAAGCAATCAATTTGATTTTTGATGTTTTTTGATCTGTTGACTATCCATAAATTATTAAACGAACTTATGAAAAAGAAATTTTTAATCACAAAATTCGCACAAAAAATGTTATGAAAATACTCTTTTAGAGAAAAAAAGTTCGAAAAATTGGTAAAGTTGCTATTTATTGTAGAAAATTTACAAATTTTTAATAGACTCTGTAAAATTGTTGTGATAAAGTGTTATCGATAATGATAATAGGTAACAATTCATCCATAAAAACCATTTATTGTATAAAAAGTATAACCTTTATGTAAGAAAGTGGATGAAAAGTGAGGACTTTTTCAGTGATTCTAACAGTTGAAGAGGAGGAATATAGTAATTGATTGAATATTTTATGAATAGAAGCAATATTTACAAATCTTTCATCAAGTTTTATGAATCAACTTCAGTTAATTTGGAATATGCTGATGAAATATTCAACGAACAAGAATGGAAATATTTAAATTTGCAAAAGGGAATCAAAAGAATCATAGAAGCAAAGAAAAGTTTATACTGTGGAAAATTAGCAATTATGGAATTTCTAGATATCGGTTTGAGTGAAATAAAGAATATATCCCTGTTGAAAGGTGTCTTTGGACAGCCGGTTATTGTTAATAACCTATTACCGTCAATTAATTTAGGGATTTCCATCACACATACAGATAAAACTTTCGGAATATTAATTTTTGATCAATTACATCCAATGGGAATTGATATTGAAACTAAAACGAAAACTGATTCTGAATTTTTAGAGACATATCTAACGGAATGTGAGAAAAAGCTGATTAAGGAAAGCAATGGTGTTTTAAGTAAAGAAATTTTCTTTAGTGCAAAAGAAAGTTTATCAAAAATACTAAAAACAGGATTAACATCTCCACTTCAAATCTATGAAATTTCGAAGTTTGATATTAAAAATAATAGTATTTCACTTTTTTATGAAAACTTTACTCAATACAAATCAACTGTTGAGCTCGTGAAAGATGAAATAAGAAGCGTTACATTTCCAGTAAATTCTAAAAAAATAAATTAATAGGGGAAATATCAATGGAATTAAAAATGGAATCAAATGCGCAAGGTAAAAGTAATAACAAACTAGCACAATTTCTTTTTAAAAAAGAGGGAAAATTTTACAAATTAATAATATCTCTATTAATGCTTAGTTTAATTGCTGGTATCGAAACAACACTTTTATTATATTCTGCAGATCAAAAAGGGATGAGTGTTTTAAATGGCATGTCCATTTCTGAGATAGGGGCTATGAAGTTTGTCATTAATACAATTGTAATGGGGTCTTTAGGATTATTGGTCACATTTATTATTCAAATATTAATTGTATGTCTATTATTTTTAGTTCTAAAGGTAAGACCTGTAAACATAAAAGGGATATGTCAAGCTGTTATAAATGCAGGGATATTCATTGTAGTTGGATCTGGTGTTAATGCAATCATCGCTCTCTTAGTGAAGAGCAAAGAAACAACATTTACTAGTTTAGCTTTACTAGTGCATGATGAAAATTCTTTACTTCACACATTCATGGCAGAGTTTGAACTGTTTTATATTATTAGTTTAATTGTATTTAGTTATAGCTTAGAAAAATTAGCACTTATTAAAAGGAAAAATGCATTAATCATAACGATTATCATAGCCTTAATTTCTTTAGTTTTTCATATGTTGACGGTCGCATCAGGCACATATTTAAAATAATGGGGGAAAACAGTGAATATGAATTCTTTAGTATATTTGTTTGAAGAAAGTGTAAGAAGACATGAGGATAATATTGCGATAAGAAATAAGGATAAGCACTTTACATATAAAGAAACGAATATCTTAGCAAATAAAATGGCAATGTACTTAAAGAATAAAGGGATAAAAAAAGGAGACAATGTTGGGATTTATATTGAAAAATCCGAGTATGTTTTATTTTTAATAGTAGCATTACTTAAATTGGGTGTAACCTATGTACCAATTGACCCTAAAAGTCCGAATAAAAGAGTAAAACATATTATAAAAAATTCAGAATTAAAGTTATTAATAGGGGACATAGGTAAGATAAACGACAATGATTGTGATTATTTAACAATTGATGAAGTGATAGAGAAATCAAAAGATATGACAGGTGATAATTCAAACACATTAGTTGACCCTAAGGATCCAGCCTATATTATTTTTACCTCTGGCTCTACAGGTGATCCTAAAGGAGTATGTGTGTCACATGAAAATGTTATGAACTTGTTTTTAGGATGCGAGGATTTGTTCGACCTTAATAATAAAGATAAATGGACATTTTTCCATTCGTACGCATTTGATTTTTCTGTATGGGAGATGTGGGGTGCTTGGATTTATGGCGGAGAAGTTGTAGTGGTTTCATTTGAAGAAAGCCGAAATCCAATATCATTTGTTGATTTAATGGTACGTACACAAACGACAATTTTTAATTGTACTCCAAGCGCTTTCTTCGAGGTGAGTGAAGAAATCATAAATCGTCAAAATGAATTGAATTTAAAATACATAATTTTTGGTGGAGAAGCATTAAACTTCAAAAAGTTGACCCATTGGTTTTCACTAGAAAATAGTAAGTTACCAAAACTAATAAATATGTATGGAATAACTGAAACTACCGTTCATGTAACATACAAAGAGATTGAAAAAAGTGATGTTGAAAAAGGGATTACAAATATCGGAAAAGTCTTGCCACACCTTGGGTTTAAAGTAATAAATCAACTTGGAGAAGAAGTAACTTCAGATGAAGAAGGCGAGTTGTATATTTCAGGAAAAGGTGTTTCGTTAGGTTACTATAAAAATATCATAATGAATGAGAAGAAATTTACATATATTGATAACGTTCGTTACTATAAGTCCGGGGATGTAGTGAAAGTTTTAAATGATGATGAACTTCAATATGTTTCCAGGAATGATGAGCAGGTCCAGTTAAGAGGTTTTAGAATTGAATTAGGAGAGATAGAGAGCGCGTACAACAATGTGAAACACATCAAAAATGCTGTTGTTACATCGGATACAGCATTTAACGATGATATGCATTTATTTTTATACTATGTTGCGGATGAAGAATTAGCTGCTGACTATTTGAGGGAAAGTGTAAGAAGCTCGTTGCCAGCTTATATGATCCCAAGTTTTTTTATCAAGATAGAAAAAATTCCTTTAACTGTAAATGGGAAACTAGATAAATTATTATTACCCAAAGTAGATAGTAAAAAAGATTGTGAAACTACCTCTACTACTGAGAGTCTGGTAGTAGATGAAAAAATAAGTGAGAAAGTAAGAGAAATGGTTGTAAGTATTATAGGTAATGAGGCTATAAGAAACAATCAGTCACTACTTGAAAGTGGAATGAACTCATTATCGATAATGAGATTAATTGTCAATATAAAAAATCTATTTAATATCGAGTTTGCTCCATCAGAGATGTTGGAAAACGACACGATTACAAAATTATCCAAAGTTATAGAAACTCGGAAAAATGAAGAGGAAAAGCAAGAGTATATACCTATAAAAATAAATGATACGAGAACATACCCTTTATCATATGAGCAAGAAAACTTGTGGTTTATTCACCAAACAAATGTAGACAAATCCTTATATAACATAGTTTTTTCTTATGAAATATCAGGAGGAGTGAATAAAGGAAATCTGGAAATATCGTTAGATAAGATGAGCAGGAAACATCATATTTTAAAAAGTGTGATTCAAGAACAATCTGGAAAAGGTATCTTAGCTTTTGATGAGTCGACTTATCATTTTATTAACTACTTTGATATTTCGAATATTCCTTTAGACAAAAAGGAAGAAAAAATAAATCAATGGGTGAAAGAAGAAACGGAACGACAATTTGATATAGAAAATGGTCCTCTCTTGTCGGTTACATTAGTGAAGACAAACGAATGTGAATATCAATTGATATGTAATATCCATCATATTATTTTTGATGGTTGGTCGATTCCATTAATGATCAACGACTGGTTTGCTATTTATGAGGAAATCGAGAATGGAAAAAAGAATGATTTAGATAACAGATCTATTCAATATGGAGATTATGCTTTATGGCAAAAAACCTCACCAAATTATATAAGTAGCAAGGACAACGAGTTCTGGAGTAATGAAATAGCTACAATGCGTCAAAAGTCCCTATTACAATATGATTATCAAAAAACAGATGATAGTAAAAATACTTCCGATATTATCAGCTTTTTATTACCAAAAGATATTCAAAAAAATCTTGAAGATCTTCACAAAAGAACAAAATCAACCTTGTTTATGAGTTTACTAACCGCATATCAAACCTTTTTATCTGTATATTTTGATGAAGAAGAAGTTGTTGTAGGAAGCCCATTGGCGAAGAGAAACAATGTCGATACGGAACAATTAATAGGTTATTTCGTTAACACCTTGCCCTTTAAAATTAATGTTTTTCTGGAAGATTCATTTGAAGAGATTTTGAGAAAAAATATAAAAAATATAACAGCTGTTTTTGACCACCAAAATTTACCGACAGAGAAAATTTTGAAACATTTATCATTAGATAGGACCATAGATTCAACGCCTTTGTTCGATACTGTTTTTGTACTACAAAATAACCAAAAAGAAAAGTTAACATATAAAACTTTAAAATTAAAACCTAAAAAAATTAATGCATTTAAAGCAAAATTTGATTTGGTTGTACAAGTAGAAGAATTTGATGATGCATTAGTCATTTCTTTTGAATTTAACAAATCATTATTTAATAAAACTACGATTCAAAGAATGGCTAACAATTTTCAACATTGGCTGCAAGAAATTACAACGCAGGATGACAAGCAGCTAAGGGATTTGTCTTATTTAGAGCCCGCACAGTTTCGAACAATAATTGAAATGAGTACAAGTAAAGTAAATCTGGAAATAATGGATGATCATCACTTTGAAGATGTAATTACTAGGTTTGAGAATAAAGTAAAAACAAATTTCGAAGATATTGCCATTGTTCATGGCGATGACGAAATAACATTTGGCGAGCTAAATGCTCGTGCAAATCAGATTGCACATCACTTATTCCGAAACCATGTTGGTATAGAAGATAAAATTGGTATTTTTATGGATCGATCAATTAATATGGTTACGGCTATTTTAGCCATTATGAAGGTTGGAGCGGGATATGTACCTTTGGACCCATCACAACCAGAGTCGCGACTAAAACACATGATTGAGGATTCTCAAATCATGTATTGTTTGAGTAACGATGAGGGAATTTCAAAATATCCTGGCGAAGAAAGTAAGCTAATATTGGTCGAAGAAATACTAAAGCAACAAAAAAGTGAAGTAGAAGAGTTCCATTCTATACGAATTTCGAAAAATAATTTAGCCTATATCATCTACACTTCAGGAACAACAGGAAAACCTAAAGGGGTCATGATTGAGCATGGTGGATTAGCAAACCTCTGTGACTGGCATATTAATCATTATTCTGTTTATGAAAAAGACGCAGCAACACTTGTTTCAAATACTTCTTTTGATGCTTCTGTTTGGGAGATATTCCCGTATTTAACAAATGGGAATAAACTCGTGATACTAGATTACTATGATTTACTTGATGTAGAAATCCTTTCAGAGAAGTTAGAAAAAGAGAGTGTCTCACTCGCATTTTTTTCAACGGGGCTGCTTGAGCAATTATTTATTAACGAAATGAAATTTCCAAAATCAATAAGAGCTGTTTTGACAGGTGGAGATCGTTTAAAAACGATACCTAATCGCTTGAGCTTTGATTTATATAATAATTATGGGCCAACAGAAGGTACTGTTGTTTCAACATCATATAAGATACTTCCAATTGACGATACAGTGATTCCCATTGGAAAGCCTATCTTAAATGTAGAGGCATTCGTATTTAATTCTGGAATGAAGCTTACTCCTAAAGGGCAAATAGGTGAACTGTATATTGGCGGTAAAGGTATTGCAAGAGGATATATAAATAATACAGAGAAGAACCTTGAAAGTTTTATTCCAAATCCGTTTAATCACTCTAAGAAACTATATAAAACTGGGGATTTAGTTAAGTATACAGAAGATGGGAATTTACTATTTGTAGGTAGAGTGGATGACCAAGTGAAAATACGGGGATATCGAATAGAACTAGGTGAAATCAATGCTGTTCTTAAAAAATGTACAGGTATAAAGGATTGTTTTATCACAGTAAAAGATGAATCTAAATTGAAGAAATTTATTATTGCGTATTATATTTCAGACAATGACTTGGAAGAAGATCATATCCGTGTATATATGAAAAATCATCTTCCTCATTATATGATTCCTGCTTACTTTATTAAAATGAATTCTTTTCCCCTAACAGTTAATGGAAAAGTGGATATAAAGAGCTTGCCAGATCCAAGAACTAATCAGGAAGAGACTAACAAAAAAAGTGTCATTAATGGCACGGAACAAAAATTGTTAAATATATGGAAAGAAGTGCTGAATAATCAGGAAATAACTATCTTTGATAACTTCTTTGAATGTGGAGGAGACTCCATCCTAAGTATTCAAATTTGTTCACTTGCAAAGAAAGAAAATCTTTTTATTACTTCAAAAGACATCTTTGAAAAACAAAGCATTGAAGAACTGGCAAAGGTTGTGGAATTGAAGGGCGATTTAACAATAAACCAGTCTGATGTTTTTGGAAAGGCATCATTTACACCCATTCAAAGTTGGTTTTTCTCTCAACAAATTGATAATTATAATCATTGGAATCAATCTGTAACGTTAAAAGGCTACCCGCTAATGAGTGAGAAAAAGCTTCAAAAGATCATGACACATATCGTTAAACATCACGATGGGCTGAGATCAAGGTTTGATAGTATAGAAGCATTTTCAAAAGTTGAAAAGAATGTGAACCACAACGAAATGTGGAGTACAAAATACGTAGATCTATCAAACATGAATAAGGACTTACAAGAACAAGAAATTTCTAAACTCGAGAACGTTGCACAGCAGGGTATAAATATTTCAAACGGGCCACTGATGAAAATTGTTTGTATAAAAACAGACGAAGATGAGCATACAATCATTTGGATTATTCATCATTTAATTGTTGATGGGGTTTCTTGGAGAATCTTAATCGAAGACTTTGATCGATTATATATTCAAGATATCAACAATCAAGAACTAAAACTGGATAACAAAACAACATCATTTAAAGAATGGGCAAACAAACTAAAAGAATATAAAAAGAGTATTCCTGTAGGTATTAAAGAGTACTGGCTAAACGAAAAAAGTGAAGTGTATGAAAGCCCATTAGTTAAAACAGAGAATGTATACGATGGAAGATCATTTGAAATGAAGCTAAATAAAGAGATCACAAGCAAAATCTATAATCAAATGACAAGAGCTTATAAAGCATCTATTGATGAACTCTATTTATCTCTGTTTGCTAGGATAATCGGGAATTATTTCAATAAAAAAGATATTCATTTTACTTTGGAGGGACATGGTCGCGAAGAATTATTCGACGATGTCGATTTGTCTAGAACAGTAGGATGGTTTACGACGATGTGCCCGGTTTATCTAGAAAATACAGAATCATTGTCAAAAACGATTCAAGTTACAAAGCAAAAGTTAAGAGCTTTGCCTAATAAAGGGATTGAATATGGAATTATAACAGAACTATGTGGTGAAACACATGTGAAACAAAATAAGCCAATTATTAGTTTTAATAATTTAGGTAGGTTTCATCAAAGCAATCAATTAGTTGCGAAGGAAGTTATCTTTTTTAGTGAACAAGATATTCAACATAACTCCTATACTGAACATGAAGTAGATATTGAATTACTTGTAGTAAATGATGAGCAAACTATAAAAATAAATTACAACAGACATTTTGCAAGAGAAGATTTTGAGAATTATATAGAAAAAAACTTGCTGGAATTGCTACGAACATTAGAAGCAGAGACAAAATTGAAAGAATCAACGTATTTGTCGGAAGACTTTCCATTAGTAAAAATGCCTGAAGAGGAACTTAACCAACTCCTAATCAGCGAATCACGAATTGTTGATATTTATGATCTGACTTCTCTACAAAAAGGGATGTTATATCATAGTTTGCTTGATAGTGAGAGCAGCCAGTATAAAGTACAACTCATTTTTGATATCAAAGGTTGTTTGGATGTCCGAAAATTAAAGAATGCCATTAAAACAATAGTAGGGAAACATGATATTTTAAAAACCAAATTATATTCAAGTAGAAAAGGAATATTTTATCAACTATTAATGAGTTCTCTAGATATCGAAGTTCAATATGAAGAAATGAATGATCATCATGTGATGCTGGAAAAGTTGTTAGCAGATCAATACAAGAGCATAGATATCGAGAACAATAGGTTAAATAGCTTCATGATCGTTAAGCTAGCGGAGAATGAGTACCAATTAATATGGACATTCCACCATATTATTATGGACGGTTGGAGCTACTCGATGGTGATTAATGACATTTTTAATACTTATCATTCAAAAACACCTTCTTCATCCGTGAGTACCTCATTTAAAAAGTATGTTGAATATATGAAAGATTATACAAAGCATAAAGAACTACAAGAGTATTGGGCGGAGAAACTGCAAGATGTTCAAATTCCAGGACCTAGTTTAACAGGAGCATTAGTAAGCGAGGAATATATTGAGAATTGCTACTTGAAAGTATTAGATGAGGAATTGAGTACTTCCATTCAACGATTCTGTCAGGAAAATAAGATTACCATTAATACTCTCTTTCTAACTATTTGGCTTGCTACATTAAAGGAAGTAAAAGGAACAGATAATGTGTGTTGCGGAGTAGTGACATCGGGTAGAAATATCCCCGTTGAAAATATTGAGATTATGGTTGGTCCATTTATCAATACTGTCCCGTTTATTAAGAAAATCACCCAAGAGAAGTCTTACAAGGAACTACTAAAAGAAGTTCAAAAAGAGTTTTTAGAATTAAGTGCCTATGAAAATACACCATTATCAGATATTTATGAGTGGGCGAACGCTAAAGATCACTTGTTTGATTCTTTGTATGCTTTCGAAAATTACCCAATGACACTACCTAGTACTAGTGAAATCAAGGTGAGTTTGAAAGAAGGAAGGGAAACAACGCATTATCCAATCGTCATTATCATTACTCCTGGTTCAAGTGTTCAAATTAAGTTTAATGAGACAGTAGTCAATCCGAAGTTAAGGTCATCAGTCATTTCGGTATTTAATCAACTACTCAATGAAATGTTAGAAAAAATAAAAGTTAAGTGAGGCGAAGATATATGGAAACTACCATAGTCGTTAAGGAAAGGTTAATTGAGGAAAAGCTTATTGGATTTTGGAAAGAAATTTTAGATCAAGAAACCCTTAGTACAGATTCTAGCTTCTTTGATTTAGGAGGAAACTCTCTTTTAGCAATGCAGTTTATTCAAATGGTGAAGAATAACATGGGAGTAAAATTACCAATCAAAGTGATGTTCGAACAATCGACTATTAAGGAACTTTCAGTACTCATCAAACAACTAGATGATATTAATAAGTTAAGTTGAATGGAAAAGAATTGAGGTGATTTCCTATGAACAGGAAAATTAGTGGAACAGAAGAGAAGCTAGTAAACATGATTTCAAATGTTATCGATCCTCTTAAAATAACACTGTTAGAAAACATAAATGAATTGTTAATAACAAATGAAAAACATCATGAGTTTTTGTCTTCAATAAAAAGAGAGTTTGGTATTCAGTTAACACCTGAGATTATTTCAAGTCAATCGAATATTGAAAAGTTAGCGAGTTTCATAGATATGCTTCTCAGTATGAGAGAAGACGAGGAAAACAAACCTTTCAAACGAGGAGAAAGTGAAGGAGTACTTTCGCATAATCAAGATCGAATGTATCTGTTTGATAGACTCGAGGAAAAGAAAATGCTTTATAATATGCCATTTAAATTTATTTTAAATGGCGTAGTAGATATCGACGCCTTACAACAGGCACTAGATATTATGATTGAACGCCATGAAACTTTGCGGACGAATTTTAAAGGTGAAGAACATCAAATTCTTCAGTTCGTTATGAAAGATTGTCGTAGTGTAATAGCATATGAAGACTATCGAAAAGTAGACCCCGAAGTGATTAACTTAAGGGTTGCCTCCCATCTTAATGAAGAAATGAAAAGATGTTTTAATCTAGAAAATGATCCGTTATTTAATATGAAGTTATTTCGAATTGATGAAAAAAAATATTATTTAGTATGTAATTTTCACCATATTATTTTTGATGGAGTATCGTTTTTGACATTTTTCGAGGAGTTAATGGGGATTTATGAATTGATTCAAACGGGACGGATTGAGGATATTCCCCCTATTGAAATGCAATATTTAGATTATGCTGCCTGGCATAAGGAGTGGGTCAAAGAGAGCACGCCCAGTCAAAGAAAGTTTTGGGGAAGTTATTTGAATCAAGAGGAAGAAGTATTAGAACTTCCATTTGACTTTCAACGCCCAAAATCACCTTCTTATTCAGGTGACAGATTAGAAATGGATATAACGGATGAACTTCGTTTATTGATAGACACGATTTTAAAGAAGAATGGTATAACTTTATATACTTTTATGATGACCGCCTATCAAGTGTTTTTAAGTCAGTATACCCGGAAGAATCAAATCATTGTCGGGAGTACCGTCGCAAACCGAGGCCAAGAAGAATTTGCTCGTACAGTGGGCTGCTTTGTTAATACATTACCTTTTAAGTTAACAGTAGATGATACAGAATCATTTCACACAATCTTAACCAGAAATCGTAAGTTGATTTTGAATGTATTAGAACATCAAGCTTTTCCATTTGAAAAAATTGTTGAGATCATTAATCCAGACAGAGACTTGAGTTATTCTCCATTGTTCCAAACAGCTTTGGCAATGGAAGAAAGCTTCGATGGAAACTTTAGCAATTCATTTTTCACTCTTGAAAAAGATAAATTCGACATTCCTTTTTCAAATTATGATCTTACTATAAAAGTAAAGGGTTCTCAAAAGCTAGTACTTGAATTCGAGTATTCTGATGAACTTTTTCACCGGGAAACAATCGAAAGACTCATGAAGAGTTTCGAAAAATGGTTATTCCAAATTTGTCAAAATACAAATATTCCTATTTGTCATTTAGATTATTTAGATGACAGTCAAATGAATCAATTATTATCTGAGTGGCAAGGTGAAGTTTCGGATACATATCAAAATGAGACAATCATCTCCATTTTTGAAAGGATCGTAGAGTACCATTCGAACAAATTAGCCGTTACTGATAATGGAGAAAGTATAACCTATCTAGAATTAGATGAAAGATCAAATGTGATTGCAAACTTGGTTAGAAACCATATGAAAAATGGTTCAAATAAGGTAGGTCTGCATGTATACAGATCTATTGATATGGTAATCAGTATGTTGGGGATCATTAAAGCTGGATGTGCATACGTACCGCTTGATCCTATGCTGCCAACTGAAAGATTAGAATATATCATTAATGATTCGAAAATAGATATATGTATTACGAATCAAGAAGAAGAACCTGAGATTAAAAAGATAGCAAATGTGATAAAAATTGAATCCGTAAATTACATAGATACAGAAAGCTTTTCTAAATTGCTTGCACCTTCAGATTTAGCTTACATTATTTATACTTCTGGAACTACAGGAAAACCGAAAGGGGTCATGTTATCTCATAGAGGTGTAGTGAATTTAGTAATAAGTCAAAACAAATACTTACAACTTAATGAGACATCAAAGGTATTACAATTTGCTACCTTTAATTTTGATGCTTCTATATACGAGATATTTGGAAGCTTATTAAATGGTGCAGAGTTGCATATCGGAAATAATAAAGAGGAAATGTTTGATTTATTCGCACTTGAAAATCAAATCATAAGTGAAAAGATAACGCACCTTGTATTACCGCCGGCGGTATTACAAGAGCTAAATATAGAGGATTCTGATGTGACGTTCGTTGGTTCAGCGGGGTCAGAATGCCCAATAGACTTGCTAAATCGATATCAAAAGATAAACTTTTATAATGCGTATGGCCCGACAGAATACTCTGTATGGACTACATTCGAAATGTTTAAGGCATTTGAAAACAATAGGATTCAAAATAATAAAGTATCGATAGGTAAACCAATACTGAATACTAACATTTATTTATTAAGTCCTGAGCAAAAGCTTGTCCCAATAGGTGCTACTGGTGAAATATACATTGGTGGTGAAGGGTTAGCAGTTGGATATGTTAATAATGATGATTTAACAATAGAGAAGTTTATTGAACACCCTTTTAAAGTTGGAAAGCGTTTATATCGTAGCGGTGACCTTGCAAAATTCACGAGCAATGGTGAGTTAATTTTTCTAGGGCGCAAGGATAATCAAGTGAAAATAAGAGGATTTCGAGTTGAAGTTGATGAGATTTCGATCACTCTCAACACGTATCCGCAAGTAATTGATTCATTCATTAAAATTCAAGATCACCCAAACTTAAATAAACAAATAATTGCCTATTTCACATCAAAACAACAAGTCGATTCCAATCAGTTAAAAGCATTTTTAAAAGAGAGATTACCAAATTACATGATCCCGTCATTCTTTATACAAGTGGACAAATTTCCGTTAAACGCAAATGGGAAAATTGATTCAGCTATTCTTCCGGTTCCGGACACTAGAAGTAGTACCGATTTAGAAGTACCTAAGACGAATAATGAGAAAGTTCTTCTTCAAATTTTCAAAAGTGTCTTAGGAATAGATGTCTTAAGTATCCGAGATAACTTTTTTGAACTTGGTGGGGATTCTATTCAGAGTATTCAAATATGCTCTCTAGCAAGACAAGAAGGCATTATCATTAGTCCGAAATCAATTTTTGAAAATCAAACGGTAGCTGAGTTAGCTGCGATTGCGAGAACTGAAAATAAAGTCATGGTTCAACCTATTGATACCAGAGGGAATGTGGAACTGACCCCAATCCAAGAATGGTTCTTTGCAGAACACACGACTTCTATCAGTCATTGGAATCAGTCTATTGTGTTTAGTAAAAATATTTGTGCTCAATTAGAGGACATTGAAAAAATTCTATCTCAGATAGTAGAACATCATGATGGATTGTTAACCCTATTTGAAAACCATAACAATAAATATTTAGGGAATATAGACTCTGATCATAAAACATGGGAGTTAGTCTATAAGGATATTCATCATTTAGATGAGGAAACACGAATAAGAACAAGAGATGAATGGGAAATGACGATACAAGGTTCATTGGACATAAGAAATGGGCCGATAATGAAAATGCTAGTTTTGAAAGAACAATCGAACAAGTATCGCTTCCTTTGGGTAATCCATCATTTATTAGTTGATGCTGTTTCTTGGAGAATTTTACTTGAAGACTTTAATTATCTCCATGATCAAGTATTAAACAATCAAACAGGAAAGCTGGCAACTAAAACTTCATCATTTAAAGATTGGTCAAACTTCTTAAAGAAATACAATGAAACGTTAATGGATTCTAAAACAATCCGTTATTGGGTGCAAAAAATAAAAAATAAAATAGCTGATTTTAAGATAATAGAAGACTTTATAGCAAAAGAAGAAAGAACAATAGAGAAGTCATTTAGTGAAGAAGAAACTGAGTTTTTGATCCATGAATTAACAAGTCAATCTAAAGCAACTGTAGAAGAAGTTTTGTTGTCATTAATCGCAAAGAGTGTGAACAAATCTTTTGAAGTAGAGAATTTTTGGATAGAAGTGGAAGGCCATGGCAGGGAAATAGTAGACGAAACAATAGATGTTACACGAACAGTTGGCTGGTTTACTGCGATGTATCCAATATTATTACATTCAGATGCGACATTTAATAATACGTTAAAAAACACAAAGAATGCAATAAGGGAAATTCCAAATAAAGGTTTTGATTATGGTGTGATCAAGTATTTAAGACCCGGAGTCATCCAGGAGCCAGATATCCATGTTACTTTTAATTATTTAGGAAAATTGGACTCTCAATTTGAATCATCTAATAGCAAGGATTTTGGTGAATTTGAAAATAAACCGAAACTACATTTCCTGGCCTTGATTCAAGACGGAAAACTAACCATAAAGATAATATCAAAATTAGCTAAGAATAAGATAGATCTATTAATAGAAGCTATTGATAAAGTGGTAATGGAAATCGTGGGCACTGAATCTAAACAAAGTTCGTTAATAGAAAGTGATTTTCCAGATGCCATGATTACTGAGGAAGACTTGTTTCATATATTAAATTCTAATAAATGAGATGATTACTAGTTTCCTAGAAGGAAAGAAGTAAGTAGATATGGATGGAACACAATGATAATGGGATCGGGAGGCGCAAAATTGGAGAAATCAATACAAAATATCTACTCATTAACTCCTCTTCAAGAAGGAATTCTCTATGAACTTGAAATGAATAAACAAACAGAAAATCTGTACATTTCTCAAATGCAAATCAGAATAACAGGCACTCTAGATGTAAACGCATTATTCCAGGCATGGAATCAGGTTGTAGATCGTCATGAAGCATTAAGAATGAAGGTCATCTCTAAAAATATAGAAAACAATGTTCAGGTTGTATTCAATTCAATCGATTATCAACCAGAAATATTCGACATGACATTGCTAAATGAACAGGAACAATTAAAGGAAATACAGAGGATATCCAATGAATCCCGTGATATGGACGTAAATAACTCGAATTTGATGAAATTCCAGTTGATAAAAATCGAAGAAAATCAATTTATAATGATTTGGACTCATCACCATATTATTTTAGATGGCTGGAGCACAAGTATTGTCCTCAATGAACTCTTTGAAATTTACAGCCAAATAGTAGGAAAAGACACAAAAGGGCTTATTGAAAAACCAAAACAATATGGCGACTTTATTCGGTTTATGAATAGAACCAATACGGAAGAGTTAAACCGTTTTTGGAAAGTGCTAGCAAAGGATATTGAACAACCAACGATCACATTTCCTGTTATAAAACAAGCGAAGGAAAACCAGAAGGGAGATAGTCTCTTTTGGGAGTTAGATAAAGAACAAAGTAAACTATTAAGAGACTTTTCAGCTAAAAACCATGTAACGATTAATGTATTATTGCAATTAATTTGGTCGATGGTGCTAAAGGAAATGTCTCATCAGAATCGAATAGTTTTTGGGATTGTGAGCTCTGGTAGGTCGAATAATTTATTCAAATCAGAAGAAATTGTTGGACTGCTCATTAATACGATTCCTATGATAGCAAAAATAGAAGATACAGATAGCATTGCTGATTTATTGAAACAATTTCAAGAAACATTAAACAACATGTTAGATTTCTCCCAAATTTCTTTAGTAGATATCAAAAATCATACGAAATTAAAGAAGGAAGATCCTTTATTTGAGACTTTATTTGTTTATGAAAATTATCCAGAAGCTAAAGATGAAGGATCGAGTATTAATTGGGAAGTACAAGGTGGAACAGAATCACACAGCTTTCCTTTATCATTACAAGCCCAGGATAATAAAGAAACAATAAAATGTAAATTGTATTTTAATCGAAGCTTTTTAGAAATTTCACTTGTACATGATATTCAAGAAGCCTTTATGCAAATTGCTAATCAAATTACAAAGGCTCAAAACATCAATGAAATTTCTGTGGAAGTTGATTTTCCAAAAACAAAAAATAATGTCAGTAATGACTTTAAAGCTATACGAAACCGTTCTGTCTCTACCTCAACTGTTAATGAAGATCTTAAAGAAATCTGGCAAGAGTTTTTCTTGAACAGAGAGATTAATGAGGATTCTGATTTCTTCCAGCTAGGTGGGCATTCGATAACAGCTATGAAATTGGTGTCAAAAATAAATAAAAAACTTGATACCAATATAAAATTAAAGGATTTGTTTGAAAATCCTACCTTGAAATTGCTAAGTCATAAGATGTTTCCAGAAATAATGATATCCACTAAAGATGAAACTCAATTTGAAGAAATAGTTATATCATTTGTAGAAAAGACTTTTTTGGAAGTTTTATCAACAAGTCAAATCGATAAAAACGCCGATTTTTTTGAAATAGGCGGCCATTCGATATTAGCCATGAAGTTATTAACAAAATTAAACAAAGAATTTAATCAAATTCTAACTTTAAAAAATATTTTTCAAAATTCAACGGTCCAATCGTTGTCTGACTTCATCATTAATAAAATTTCAGATACTGCAAGTGAACACAAAGAAACGCAACCACAAAATTATGTTCTATCTAGTAACCAAGAAGCTTTGTGGTTTAACGAAAAACTAAATGGTAAAACGACTAATTATAATATACCTCAGAAATATAAAATTACTGGGAAAGTGGACATTACACTTCTAGAAAAAGCCGTTAATCATGTCATTAATAGACATGAAATTTTAAGAACTATCGTTCGTGAAAAAGATGGTATAGGCTATCAAGAAATAAGAGAAGATTTGTACGTTAAAATAGGTGAAATAGACCTCACTGAGTTAAAAGCAGAACAGCAAACAACTCATGTTTTGCAAATAGAAGACGACATACAATCGGAAATTTTTGGAATAGAAAAAGGTCCTCTCTTGACGATAAAACTTGTTAAATTGAGTGAAAAAGAGTTTGTACTATTTGTTAATCTTCATCATTTTGTTTTTGATGGATGGTCAGTGAGTATATTTTTAGATGAATGGTTATCGTTTTATGACAGTGAAGTGAATAAAAAAGAACTTATCCTTGGAAACGATTTTATACAATATAAGGATTTTGCCGTAGAACAAAAAAGCTGGTTGGAACGTAATTTTAAAGAAGAAATGCTATTTTGGAAAAGAAATTTATCAGGCGATTTACCTAAATTAGAGCTTCCTTTAGATACGATTCGAAAAAAAGAAAATCGCAATAATGGCAGTAGTTTCATAGTGGAGCTAACAAGGGAAGAGCTCCAAAGCCTAAAGCGGATGTCACTTGAAAAAAATTCAACACTATATATGACTCTACTAACTATGTATCAGTCTTTTCTAGCAAAATATACAGGACAAAATGATGTAATTGTTGGAAGTTCTTTAGCGAATAGAATGATTTCTGGAACAGAGAAATCAATAGGCTATTTTGTCAATACACTACCCTTTAGATTAAAGATAGAATCTGAGGAAACATTTGAAGAGATTCTACATAGAAATACGGATCATATCGTTGACATCTATGATCATCAACAAATGACATTAGAAAAAATTGTTGAAGTTATTAATCCTGAAAGAAATTTGGCGAACACCTCATTATTTCAAACGGTCTTTATTTTACAAAACAATGCTAAAGCAGCATTTCAAAGTGAATACATAAACATAACGCCTGAAGTTATAAAATCAAAGGTAGCAAAATTTGATTTAAGTTTAGCTGTGGAAGAATTTGAAGATAAACTATTATTCGCTTTTGAGTATAATTCAGAGATTTTCAATGAACAAACCATTCGATTATTAGGTGAAAATTTTTTAGAGTGGATCAAAACAATTACAAATCAGCCTGAACAATCAATTGATCTAGTATCTGTTGTGAGTAAGAAACAAGAGAAGATATTGTTAGAGGATTGGCAAGGAGAAACTATTTGTTTTGAGGGGATCAATGATTCCATTCCAGAAGCTTTCTATAAAATTGTTGAACAATTTCCTGATAAAATGGCCATTGTTGATGGTTCGAGAACCATTACATATCGGGAATTAAATCAAAAGAGTAATCGACTTTCACACTATTTACTAAGCAAAGGAATTTCTAAAGAAGAGAAGATTGGAATATATGTGAATCGATCGATTGATATGGTAGTCGGGATGTTGGCAGTAATTAAAGCTGGAGCTGCTTATGTTCCATTGGATCCTCATTATCCAAACGATAGATTAAGCTACATGGTTCATGATTCGTCCATTTCATATTGTTTGACTCACAAAGAACTTGAAGAGAACGGATTAATCGATCAATCTAAAACAATATACTTTGAAGATATTGAGAAAGAATCGAATACGTTAATAGAAGAAAATCTTCACATTGCTGATCATAAAGATCTAGCATATGTCATTTATACTTCCGGAACAACAGGTAGACCAAAGGGAGTAATGATAGAACATAGAGGAATTATTAACTTAGTTTTTAATCAAAATAAAATGATGTGTTTAGATACTTCAGCTAAAGTGTTGCAATTCGCTACGTTTAATTTTGATGCATCCGTTATTGAGATTTTTAGTTCACTTTTATTTGGTGCTGAACTACATATAAGTGTAGATAAAGAAAACCAATTTGACATGAATAAACTTGTTGAACAAATAAAGGACGAAGAGATTTCGCATATTATTTTACCACCTGCTGCGTTGAAGGAACTCCCAATCACTGAATTGAGTAGTATTAAAGTGTTAGGGTCTGCAGGTTCTGAATGTCCAGTTGAACTCGTTTCAAAGTTTAAACATATATCGTTTTTTAATGGTTATGGGCCTACAGAATATTCGGTGTGTACAAGTTATAAAATATTTCCTCCGAATGAAGATGTAACAAATGAATTCGTTGTTTCAATTGGAAAGCCTCTGACTAACACTGTTGTACTTGTATTAGATAAACATAAAAAAATAGTACCGGTAGGATCTGTGGGTGAACTTTACGTGGGGGGACTTGGGTTAGCACGAGGATATTTGAACAATGAGAGTCTGACCAATGAAAAGTTTGTACCCAATCCATTCAACCCTACAGAAAAATTATATAGAACTGGGGATTTAGTTAAGTTTAATAAAGCTGGAGAATTAGTTTATATAGGTAGAGCAGACGATCAAGTGAAAATAAGAGGATATCGTGTTGAACTATCAGAGGTTAATGTTTCATTACGAAAAATAGAAGAAATAAAAGATAGTTTTGTAACGGTAATGGAAGATAGATTTGAGAATAAAAGGCTAATTGCTTACTATACGGTGAATAATGAAGTTTCGGTAGAAATAATCAGAAAAAAATTAAGAGAGACTCTGCCTACTTTCATGATTCCCTCTCATTTTATGAAACTAGATACGTTTCCTTTGACGCCGAATGGAAAAGTAGATCAAAAAGCACTTCCTAAATGGACGGAACAAATGGATGAACGTAAGGAAAACATGCTAGATGTGAAAGGATTGTCTAAAACTGAAACAGAGCTTTTGACAATTTGGAGAAATGTTTTAAACGATCCATTAATAGGTCCAGATGATAACTTTTTTGAATGTGGTGGTGATTCAATCATCAGTATTCAAATATGTTCTGCTGCAAATGAGAAACATTTATTTATAACACCTAAAGATTTATTTGAATATCAAACGGTACGAGAGTTAGCGAGTATTGTAAATGAGCAGGAGCAAAGCCAAGTGGTTCAAGAAACAATATCAGGTTATGTCCCGTTAACGCCTATTCAATCTTGGTTTTTTAATGAAAATCATGAGAATATTCATCATTGGAATCAGTCTGTCGTTTTAATGAAGGATAATACAATGTCAACTGAACAATATAAAAAAATCATTATGAAATTAATTGATCATCACGATGTTTTAAGGACATTATTTGAAAAACAAGGTGATTCATATATAGGCAATATTCGGAATGTAGATACAGCATGTGGTTTTTATGAGTATCATGTTTCAAGTTTTAAAGATGAAAATAGTTTGAAGGAAATTAAAGAACTAGAAGAAAGTGCCCAACAAAGTTTAAACATTCACAATGGACCTATGATGAAGTTTCTTCTTTTTAAGGATCAAAGAGAAGTAAGAATTTTTTGGGTAATCCATCACCTCTTAGTTGATGGTGTTTCGTGGAGGATACTTCTTGAAAATTTCGAAAGATGTTGTCAACAGATAAAGAATGAACAAGAACTATCACTGCCTTTAAAAACGACTTCTTATAAACAATGGTCCGAGAAACTTAACGAATATCAGAATACTGAACGATCAGAAGAAGCCGTCCAATATTGGGAGAAGGAAATGAATAAGACCGTTTCTCCGCAGACGAAAAGTTTAGGAGAAACGTGTGATTTTGAAGGCATGTATAAAATAGAAGTGGATGAGGCCAAAACACAAAACCTCATTAAAAATACATTAAGAAAATATAAAACGTCGATTGATGAAGTTTTATTATCTGTTATCGCTCATGTGTTTTCCAATCGAATAGGAATCCATGAATTTTGGCTCGATTTAGAAGGCCATGGAAGAGAGGATATTGAGGATGGTATTGATCTATCAAGGACGGTAGGATGGTTCACCTCTATCTATCCAGTAAGGATTGAAGGAAAATCGTCTTTGGGGTCAACGTTGAGAAATACAAAAAACACATTAAGAAGTGTGCCAAACAAAGGGTTTGACTTTGGTATCCTAAAGTATATTTCTAATAAGAATTATAGCTATCCAGATAGCCTTGTGAGTTATAACTATCTAGGTCAGTTTAACAACACAGGTGATATGGAACAAACCAATAGTAGCAATATTGATTTAAACTACAAGTTTCCATATAAACTGAATTTTGTCGCAAGCATCGTAAACAATAGACTCATTCTGAATATTATTGGGGATAGAAAAAATGAGAATTTCCAAATAATATGTAAAGAAGTTGAATCGCAAATAAACAAAGTTTTAAGCGGAAGTGTAGATTTAAATGATTCCATTGTTGAAACGGATTTCGAATCCGAGAAAATAATTGATGGAAGTACGATCACCCATTTTATTAATAAGTTTAATAATATTGAAGAGATTTACCCAGTGACATCACTTCAAGAAGGGATGTTATTCCATAGTGAAGTGAATCAAAGTTCTGAATATATTTCACAGCTATCTATTGATTTAAAAGGGAATCTTGACCTGGATAAATTAGAAGAAGCTTGGAATGATACCTGTAGAAAATATGACGTTCTAAGGTCAGTTTTTAGGCGAAATCAAATGGGAGACCGCTATCAAATTATACTCAATGACATTTATTATGTGTTTAATCATGTGAATCTAACGATGTTTAATGGCGACGAGTTAGAAGAGAAAATAGATAATCTGTTAGTGCAATGCAGGGGTAGACAAATTGAGTTAGAGAATGGTCCACTCATGAATATAACATTAATTCAACTATCGAGTCATCGCTATAAATTCATTTGGACACATCATCATGCCCTAATAGATGGCTGGAGTCTGCAAATTGTTATTAATCATTTCATGGATAATTATCTAAATGCATCCAGTATGTCAAAAGACGGTGAAGAGCATAAGCTTGCTTATAAACAAGTCATGAATCATGTTCAGAATGTTAATAAAAAAGATGAAGCAGCTTTCTGGAATAAAGAGTTGGAGGATTTCGGACAAGTAAAAGCACTAGCAAGTATGAAAAAAAATAAACAATCTTTTTCATCCGATAAGGTTATTGAATATAGCTTATCTGAGGATCTTACTGAAAAATTAATAGATATATCCAAGCGACACAGGAAAACAATTAATACAGTGGTTCAAGGAGTTTGGGGCATCGTCCTATCCTACCTTAGCGAAAGCAAGTCAGTATGCTATGGTGTGACAAGCTCAGGAAGGAACCTTAGCATTCCACATATCGAATCAGCTGTAGGTTTATTAATCAACACACTTCCATTTTCTTTGAAAATCGATTGGGAAGATGATTTACAATCTTATTTCACCGCTATTCAAAATAAGCAATTACAAATGAGAGAGTATGAGTTTAGTTCACTAACGGATATTAAGCGATATGCTGAAATTCCATGGGATAAAGATTTATTTCAACATATATTTGTGTTCGAAAATTACCCGAGCACAGAACTAGCAGAGGATTCGCGAATAATGATTGAAAATTCTGTTGGAAATGAATCGACTAATTTCGATCTTACGTTTTCTGCCGCTTTAGTGCAGTCAAAGCTCCATTATAAAATTATTTATAAAGACAGTATGTATGATGAAAATGAGATCTTACGTTTTATGGATTCGATGCAAAGGATATTCTTAAATCTAACAGAAGATGAAACGTTATCTATTGGTAAATTAATAAATAACTTGAAAGTTGGGGCACTATGATAAGTAAATTGATGGCGACGAATAAATTGATGTCAATAACTGAAGCTTTTAGAAAAATAGTAGAGGATAATCAATCAAAAGTTGCACTTTGTGAAAATGAACGGCAAATTACCTATAAAGAATTAGATATTCTCTCAGATAATCTTGCCAAAAAAATCGTTGATTTAGGAATTCAACAGGAAACAATGATAGGGATTCCAAGTCAAAGATCCATTGAACTGGTCATAGGGATGCTTGCAATTTTAAAGTCAGGTTGTTGCTATGTTCCAATAGACGAAAAGTATCCATTAATAAGATTAGAATATATGCTTGCAGATACGAATATGAAGTTCTTCTTATCTAATGGCCCTCAAGGGAAGTTTAGTGAATTAGGTATTCAACCAATTCTATTTGAGCTTAATGAGCTAAGCAAGGAAGGACACACTTCTGTCAACCGTTCATCAGAAAATGGTCTAGCGTATGTAATTTATACTTCTGGAACAACTGGAAAGCCAAAAGGCGTAATGATAGAACAAAGTAGTGTAGTTAATTTAGTATTGAACTCTAAAATGCTTGAAATAAACGAAAATAATAGAGTGGCTCAATTTTCTAACCCCTGCTTTGATGCCGCAACTTTTGAGATATGGGGAGCGTTACTAAATGGAGCTACATTATTCTTGATGTCAAATGAATTTACTTCTTTTGATGATTGGAAAGAAACAATATCAGTTGGAAAGGTAGATGTAGCGTTTTTTACAACTGGTCTTTTCAATGCAATGGTAGATGAGGATCCATTTATTTTTGAAGGATTAAAGAAAATCGTGGTTGGTGGAGATAAAATCTCCATTTCTCATGTAAATAGATTGAAACAAACGATCGGTCATGTTTCTTTAATTAATGGGTATGGGCCAACCGAATGCACAACCTTTGCTATTTGTCATGAAGTTGAAGACAAAGATGTAGATGTTATTCCTATTGGAAAGCCGTTGAGTAATGTTGAAATAAAAATTCTATCTGAAGAACAAGTTGAGGTTGGCGATGGAGAAATAGGAGAGATCTACATTGGCGGTCAAGGAGTTATGAGAGGTTATTTAAATCAACCAGAATTAACAGAACAAGCTTTGATTATAGATGATTTAAATCAGACGAAGTGGTATAAAACAGGTGATCATGGCATCCGTTTAAATAATGGTGAGATTCTGTATAAAGGACGAAAAGATAGCCAAGTAAAAATACGCGGTTTTAGAATTGAGTTAAATGAAATTCAAGAAAAACTTGATAAATATCCAAAGGTTGAAAGTTCAGTAGTAGCTGTTAAAAACATCAATAATGAGAATTACGTTACCGCTTATTACACACATAAGGATGAGAACACGGAAAACGTCGAGAATGATATAAAAGATTATTTGAGTAATGAAGTGCCGAATTATATGATTCCACACTTCTTTGTTAGAGTTGATAATTTTCCTCTTAATGCCAACGGTAAAGTGGATAAAGAGAAATTGTTAGAAATGGATATAATGCAAAATAAAACTTCCGTAGCTATTCAAGAAGATGGAAAGAAAAAAGAAGTATTAGAGATTTGGAAAAAGGTATTAGGAAATCAAAGTTTAGGATTAGACGATAACTTCTTTGAAAATGGAGGGCATTCCATTTTAGCTACCAAACTGATCTATGTAATGAAAGAAACTGTATTACCAGAAGCCACTTTACAAATATTATTAGCAAATAATACAGTAAATAAATTTGTTGATGCACTTGAAATGGATTCATCTGGCAGTATAGAAGTCGTGATGGAAAACGATTCTACGCTCGATCACTCTTTGAAGGAGAAAATAAGAGAAATATGTGCTCAACCAGTTCAATTTGAAAAAAACATGTTGATTACAGGAGGAACAGGGTTTTTAGGAGCACATCTATTAAACAAATTGTTAGTGGAAATAGATCATGTCAAAATCTATTGTTTGGTTAGATTTCCTTCGAAAAATAGATTAAAAGATACATTAATAAAATATGGTCTTTGGCAGGATGAGTTCGAAAGCAGAATAGTGGTAATTGAAGGGGATTTTAGTAAACATCAATTTGGTTTAGATGATATGACATATGAGAAATTAAGCAATGATGTTTCTCAGGTGTATCATGTAGGTGCAGAAACGAACTTCTTCGAACCGTATAGTAAATCAAAAATTTCGAATGTAGATGGTGTAGTAGAGATTGTTAAGTTTGCTTCTTCCAACACTCGGAAAAATATTTATTACGCATCAACGCTTTCTGTATTAACTGGAGAAAGAAAATGGGACGAAGAAGACGAATTAGTTTATTCATCCGATTTAATGATCGGGTATAGCCAGTCAAAATGGGTTGCAGAGAAACTACTTCTCCAAGCAAGAGATTATGGACTAACAGTCGATATTTTCCGATTAGGTAGGATTTCATCTAATTCATCAAATGGGGTCTGGAACGAGAAGGATATGTTGTACAAAGTTTTTGAATCATTTATTGATCAAAAGATATTACCATTTAAAGAAGAAATTCATTTTGAATTAATGCCAGTCGATTTTGTAAGTGAGTTTATTTACAAAATATCAAGATTAGATGAGAACAATAAACTCGGAATCTACCATATGTTCAATGATCAGAAAGTTTCAAGTGAATTCGTAACCTCTTTCTTTGAAAAGAATGATATATCTTACTCGAATATGGACTTAGATGAATGGCTGCAATCTTTAAAAGAAAAGACACAATCTAATGAGATTCATTCATTAAGTGCTTTGTCCCAATTAATTGACGAATCAACAAAATTAAAAGAATCAGAAATTCTACAATCCAAAACCAAAAAGGAATTAGATCTGCTGTCAATGAGAATGCCAGAAATTGATTCGAGATATGTTGATAACTTTATGAAGTTTATGTTGAATTAATTCTTATTTAGGTGGAGGAGTAAGGGGATGAAAGGACTGAATAAAAAACTTTTTTGTTTTCCTTATGCTGGGGGAAGTGCATCTTTTTATAGAGAGTGGAAATTTGATAGCAATGAGATTGAGGTAATCCCGCTAGAATACCCTGGACATGGAAGTAAATACTGTGAACCATTGTGTGATCGTATGTCTGCTCTGACGGATATCTTAATGGAAGAAATGCAAACAAAATATCAAATAAATTCACTAAAAAATATCTCCTTTTTTGGACATAGTATGGGTGCGATAGTAGCATATGAAATTGCGGCAAAATTAGAAGAGAGATACGGAAATAAGGTAGAACAATTATTTATATCTAGCAAATCGTCTCCAGATTATAAGGTAGATCAAATCGATTGTTCTAATTCAAACAATTTAAAACAATCACTAAAAAAAATCGGGGGAACAAACAAGGAGCTATTAGAAACAGAAGATTTCATGAATATATTCCTTCCGATTATCCAATCAGATTTAAATATATTAGCAAACTATCATGGTGAAAATAGACGTCAAAAAAAGTTGAATAATAAGGCTGTTTTGTTATTAGGTTCTGAGGATTCTGTGACGAAGGAAAGTATTGAAAGCTGGAATCAATACATTGAACATATTAACGAATTGCATATTTTAAAGGGAGATCATTTTTACTTAAAGCAAAATCAAGATATCGTATTAAAAATTATTCAAGATTATTTACTCAGTAGTCATTGTGAAAATTCTGATTTAAGTACAGTCGTATCAAGTTAAAACCTTCGATTAGGAAAAATTGTGAGAAAAAAGAATAAGACCCAAAAGTGTTCGAACCACAACTTTAGAATATTAGATGAAATCTATATTTTAAAGTTGTGGTGATTTCAGACACTTTTGGGTCCTTTTTTATTATGCCATCGGTTTCAGAGACAAGGTTTTGAAGTAACGTGACACCCGTTTTTATCTGCTTAGGATCTGAGGCCTACTATCCTTATAATTGGTTTGGTGGAATAACAATCTACCATATTGACCGCTTTGATTATTTGCGTTAATCGCAAGGGAAAGACTGAAATTTTAACGAAAAGATTAATTCGGAAAAGAAGTGACGACTTATTAAAATTTTCAGGGTTTATTATAAAACAACAAGATATTAATGGATGAATCGTTTCGTGAATACCGTTCATCCACTGGTCTCATATTCATGGTCCTCTATACCCCAATTTTGAAGAAACTCGATTGCCGGTTTCAATCACATTTTTAATGAGAAAATCAAGTCTGTCTTCTGTCAAGTTAAAGCTGACAAAACCAATACTCACTGCCCCATGCACTTCTCCAAAATGGTTTAAGACCGGAACAGCTACAGAAGATGTTCCTTCTGTTCTTTCACTGTGACTGATTCCATGTCCCTTCATTTTAGTTTCTTTCAATATATCCCAAAAAGATGCTCTTTCTTGAACTGGCAAAAGAGCATCTACGATTTTTTTCGCTTGATTATATGGCATATAGGCGAGCATTACCTTATTAGCAGCTCCAATATGCATAGGGACTCGTGAGCCAAGCTGGTCATAAACACGGATTTGGCTTTTTTCACTGTCGATTCGTTCGATAATGAGTGACTCAATTCCTACTGGCTGGCTGAGATAGACGCTTTCCTCCACTTTGTTCATAAGCCTTTCTAGTTCAGGCCTTATTTGACTTATGTAATCCATTTTGTCATACATACGCAAACCATATTCGAGCCAAATATTTCCTAAACCATATTGTTTGGATTGTTCGTCTTGTTGAATTAGGCCATGCTTGGACATTGCTTTTAACAAACGGTGCATGGAACTAACCGGAAGTTCACATTCTTGAGATAGTTCCGTAATAGACAGCCAGTTTTCCGATGAATCGGAAACTAGCACCTTAATAACGTTCATGGCCCGGTCAATTGATTGCATAAACTTACCACCTATCTTTCATTACGAGTTACAAAAAAAACTGAAGATTTAAAACATATTGACATTATACCATATTTAATTTTATAATTTAAGAAAATTTCCTATTGTCGGAAACGTTTTCCGATATGCGGAAAAAGGAGGAAAGGTAATGACATATTGTTCGTCTATGTACCAACCATTAGAACGTGTCATTGTAAAACATCCGAACGACGCTTTTATTAGTCAAGAGCATATAAGCCAAGAATGGCAGAATTTCAACTATGTAGAAGAGCCAGATTTCAAAGAAGCCCTAACAGAGTATGGTGACTTTATTTCTATTTTGGAGAAATATGTTCCAAACATCGATTATTTGCCCGCATCTTCGGAAGTCGGAATGGATTCCTTATATGCGCATGATCCTGTAAAATTCACGAGTGAAGGAGCCATTATTTTAAAGTCTGGGAAAGAATTGAGACAGCCTGAAGCAAATGTATACAAGGAGTTTTGTAAGGAGAAGAACATACCGATTATTGGTGTTTTAACTGGTGATGCTGTCGCAGATGGCGGTGATATCGTTTGGCTTGATGATCGGACACTTGTTGTCGGACATGGTTATCGTACAAACGCTGAAGCTATTCGGCAATTAAAAGAAATGACCGCTCATCTTGTCGATGAATTCATCGTAGTCCAGCTTACACATGATCAAGGCGAGGCAGAGTGCCTCCATCTTATGTCCTTTATCAGCATGGTAGACCATGATTTAGCAGTAGTCCATTCTCGTCTTATGCCAGTATTTTTCAGAAAACTGCTTATTGATCGCGGTATTCAGCTTATTGAAGTGCCGGATGATGAGTACATGAACTTAGGCTGCAATGTGCTTGCATTAGCTCCGCGTGTTTGTGTAATGTCTTCTGGTAACGCTTACACAAAACAACAGCTTCTTGATGCTGGAGCCACAGTATATGAATACAAGGGAACTGAAATCAGTTATAAAGGCACTGGAGGACCAACTTGTTTAACCTGTCCAGTTGTACGTACGAATATCAAATATTGAGGGGGAAATTAAGTATAAACATGTAATTGTAAAAACACTGGGAGAAAGTTATGTAAATGGTTTAACAACCTCCGACCTAGGCAAGCCAGATTATGAAAGATTATTAGAGAAGCATGCTGCTTATGTGGAAGCATTAAAAAAATGCGGGGTTTCAGTTACACACTTGCCAGCAAGTGAGGAATTTCCAGATTCAACATTCGTTGAAGATACCGCTGTCTGAAAACAGGAATCTCCTACCTTGGGGAAAACTTGATTGTAGCTGCAGGTGAATTTATCAATCATCATAATTTTTCACCATACAAGAAAATAACGGTTTCAACTGAAGACGAATACTCAGCAAACTGTATCCTTGTAAATGATTATGTGATTATTCCAAAGGGATATGAAGAGTCGAAACGTAAAATGAATGAAGTTGGTTTTAAAACGATTGAACTGGAAATGTCTGAGTTCCAAAAGCAGGACGGTGGATTGAGCTGTTTGTCACTACGCTTTTAAAAAACAGAAAATTTAGATAAAAGAAGGTTGGTTTTCCCTATATTCTTACATTTATTAAAAACCGGAAGGGGGATTTCGATGAGTCGATCACTATGGGGTACACCTGAAACTCTTCGTGCTTTATTATGTGAACTTGTTAGCTGGGAAAGCCGTACTCTTACTGAAGGGGAATGCATGTTTCCTTATAAAGTTCAAGAGAAATTAAGCAAGCTTGATTATTTTAAAAGGAATCCAGAGCACTTATCACTTCACGAAGTTGATCTAGGGAGAAACTTTGTCAATGCCTTTTACAAACATCCTGAAGCCAAGGAGACAGTCGTATTAATTAGCCATTTTGATACGGTCCAGACTGAAGAATACGGCGATCTTGAGACTCTTGCTTTTCAACCAGAGGAGCTCACAAAAAAACTTCATGAACGAAAAGATAATTTACCGGAAGAAGCTCGCATTGATCTTGAATCGGGAAGATACTTGTTTGGAAGAGGAACAATGGATATGAAAATGGGACTTGCCCTTCATATGGCTCTCATCGAAAAAGCAAGTATCGAACAATGGTCTATCAATCTTCTGCTATTAACCGTCCCAGATGAGGAAGTGAATTCAGCGGGAATGAGAGCTGCAGTTAAAGAACTTGTGACTTTGCGTGATAAATATGACCTTTCTTATAAAATGTTTTTTAACAGTGAACCATCTTTTTCACAGAAACCGGGAGATGATAGACATTATATCTATTCTGGAACGTTGGGGAAAATCATGCCGGCTGCTCTTTTTTATGGAAAAGAAACTCACGTTGGTGAGCCTTTAAAGGGAATTACAGCTAACTATATTGCCTCGTTCCTTACTCAACTCATGGAGTGGAACACTCTGTTTCAGGAAAGTGATCTCGGAGAGGATACACCTTTACCCGTTTCGCTTCAGCAAAAAGATTTGAAATTACAATATTCAACACAGACTCCTTATCGTGCAGCCGCCCTTTATAATGTTTTCATTATGAAAAGAAGCGCTGCTGAAATTATGGATATATTCGAGCAGGTTGCACAGGAAGCAGCGATAATGTGCAATGAATCATATAAAGCTGTTTGCCGGCGTGAACAGATTGAAGGTGTAGGTGAAGTAAAAGTATTGCGCTACGAAAATTTACTTTCTTATGCCGAGGGGAAATTTGGTGCAAATTTTGTTGCGGAAATAAAGAGTGAAGTCCAAGGAAACATGGAATGGGATGAGCGGGAAAAATCACTGCGAATCGCTGATAAACTGATGATTCAATGTCAGGAGCTTGCGCCGGCTATTGTATTGCTGTTTGCGCCGCCCTATTATCCAGCTGTTAATACGTCCAATGACCCGTTTATCATCGATTCTGTGCAATTAATAAAGGAAACTGCAGCCAGGTTTAATAAAGAAGTCAGCCAAATTCATTATTTTAATGGTCTTTGCGATTTAAGCTATGTTCAATATAGTGATGAGGCTGATGGCTGGACTGCTTTTGAAAAGAATACGCCAGTCTGGGGCGATACTTATAGCATTCCTTTCGCTGATATGCTTCAACTTCAAGCACCCGTGCTCAATGTGGGTCCGTTCGGCAAGGATGCACACCAGCGTACTGAGCGCCTTCACATCGATAGTGCCTTTGTTCATACGCCCGTTATGCTGGAGAGACTAATAAAGAGTATGTTTAAGAGTTTGGTTGAGAAGTGAAAGAGGGGTCCTATCGTTTCTACAAGGTTAGTGGTGCCGAAAATCCAATAACTAAAAAACTGCTTGTACAGTTTGGAGCACAAGTGCAATAGGTCCGGAAGGTTCAGATGGTTTAACTGTCCCTATTTAAAAAAATTAAGTTAACTATATTAGGAGGAATAAATATGTTTAAACATGCGATTGTACGAAAGATTGGTAAAAGTTATGTAAATGGCTTAACAACATCGGATTTAGGAAACCCGGATTATGAAAAAGCGCTTGTACAACACGAGGCTTATATAGAAGCATTAAAACGCTGTGGTGTGAAAGTGACTGTTCTCGAATCGGATGAAACATACTCTGATTCTACGTTTGTAGAAGATACCGCCGTGTTGACGCCAAAATGTGCCCTTGTAACGAATCCTGGTGCAGAAAGCCGAAATGGTGAGATTATTGAAATGAAAGAAGTTTTAAAAGACTTTTATGACACAATTGAGTATATTCAATCTCCAGGTATGTTAGATGGCGGAGATGTCATGCAGGCAGAAGATCGCTTCTATGTTGGACTTTCTTCAAGAACAAATGAAGCAGGTGCTCGGCAGTTCAAAGATATTATGGGTAAGTATGGCTATGATACGACCATCATTCCTCTTAAGAAATTCTTTCATTTAAAAACGGGTGTGAATTATCTAGGAGACAATAATTTATTAGTGGCCGGAGAATTTATCAATCATGAAGCTTTTTCTAGCTATAATCAAATTGTTGTAACAGAGGACGAAGAATATTCGGGTAACTGCGTCCGAATGAACGACTACATTATTGTCCCGAAAGGATTTGAGGGAACAAAGAAAAAGATTGAAGATATTGGATACACTGTGATTGAAGTGGAGATGTCAGAATTCCAAAAACAAGATGGCGGTCTTAGTTGTCTCTCATTAAGATTCTAAGTTAGTTAGGAAGAAGGTGGATTAATAGCAAAGAAAAGGACGTGATAATATGGGGAATGGTTTGGAAAACAATGAACAACTGCAACGCTCAATGAAAAGACGTCATTTATTTATGCTATCGCTTGGTGGCGTTATTGGGACAGGCCTATTTTTAAATGCAGGCTATACAATTAATCAAGCAGGGGCTGGAGGGGCTCTGGTGGGTTATTTAGCAGGTGGTCTTATTTTGTATATGGTAATGGTCTGTCTAGGCGAGCTAGCTGTTCATATGCCGGTTACAGGTTCATTCCAAAAATATGCTGCTACATATATTGGACCTTCCGCTGGTTTTTCGCTCGGATGGATGTATTTCGTCGGTTCAGCCGCAACTGCAGGAGTTGAGTTTACAGCAGCGGGAATATTGATGAAACACTGGTTCCCTCATGTTCCTATCTGGATTTGGTGTGCTGTATTCATTGTACTTTTATTTACATTGAATGCGTTAACGACAAGAGGTTTTGCAGAGGCGGAATATTGGTTCGCTGGAATAAAAATCGTTGCGGTAATCTTGTTTATCTTAATTGGAATCGCCGGCATCTTTGGCTTTGTCTCCTTATCTGATCGTCCAACCCCATTCTTTGAGAATCTAGCTCCTTCTGGACTTTTCCCAGCAGGTGGTATTGCTATTGTCTTTGTGACAATGATGAATGTAATATTTTCTTATCAAGGCTCAGAACTAATAGGGATTGCAGCAGGGGAAAGTGAAAATCCTGAAGAGAACATACCTAGAGCTATTCGAAATGTAATTTTTAGAATCATTGTATTCTACATTGCCTCCATTATTATTCTTTCTGCCATATTCCCTTCTTCTGAATTAGGTCTATTAGAAAGTCCTTTTGTAACTTTAATGAAGATTGCAGGGGTCCCTTATGCAGCAGGTATCATGAATTTTATTATTTTGACAGCTATTCTTTCTGTTGGAAATTCATGTCTTTATGCATCTTCACGTTTACTTTGGTCGATGGCACATGATGGAATGGCACCTAAGATATTTGGTATTTTGTCTAAGAGAAAAGTACCGTTGAATGCCCTTCTTTTTACAATGTCTTTTTCACTCTTATCGTTATTGACCAGCTTTATTGCTGCTGATACTGTGTTCGTATTACTTATGTCAATCGCAGGTATTTCCGTCACGATTTCATGGATGGGAATTGCTTTATCGCAATATATGTTTCGTAGGAAGTTTTTAAAAGCGGGTGGGAAAACGGAAGAATTACAATACAAAGTACCATTTTATCCATTTGTCCCATTGTTTTGTTTAGGATTTTGCTTTTTGATTCTAGTATTTCTAGCTTTTGATTCTACTCAACGAGTCGGATTATTTTATGGGATAGGATTTTTAATCGCCTGTATATTATTCTATAAATTTAAACTGGCTAAGAAAGTAGAGTCAACAATAAATGTTGATAGTAGTAATGAAAAAATAATGTAGTTTAGAATCTACAGGGCATTATCTTCTTGGATTACTGGATTAGGATAAAATTTGATTTTTATCTAAAATGTAAAAAGGACTGATCTTTTTTTCAGTCCTTTTTCATATGGAAGTGGAAATTACTTCACACATTCAAATCTAGATCATCAAGTATTGTTCTCGTTTTTTAATACCCAGGCACATTGGCTGTATAAAAAGTTATATGAGAAACATCGCAACTATTGTTGTGACTACTAATCCAATGGTTACCGGTAGCAGATTCCGGCGTGCAAGTTCGAAGGGACTGACATTACATATTGCAGCGGCTGGGATGAGTGCCCAAGGAATCAAGGTTCCGCCGCCTACCCAAATTGCAGTTATTTGCCCAAGTGCAGTCAAGGTGGCGGTTCCGCTTCCAATGGCCGTTCCAAATAGTTTGGCAACCGATCCTGCTAAAGAGATTCCTGAAAACCCCGACCCATCGAGGCCAGTGATGGCACCGATGCCCGTTAATGTAACGGCGGCTATTTCTTTCGTTAAAGGAACTGAGGCCGCTAATGCGGCACCGAGATCATTGACGATGCCGAGAGACGTTTTTGGTAAATAGTCACCGATGATTTGGTTGAAGCCAGAATCACCTAAATAGAAGAATGCAGCGATTGGAATGACGGGTCCGAATACTTTGAATCCAAATTGAAATCCCTGAATTAAATAGGCCGTTGATTTTTCAAGTCCTTGTTGTTTATGTGCGACAAGGGATAAAATGAGCAAAATGAAAACGGCAGTACCGCCAACCAATGCGGTTGCATCTCCCCCTTGTAACTTCAAAATCGATAATGCCACAACATCCAACAGAAATGCGATCGGAATGAAGACTGCAAAAAACTTCTTTTGTGCCAGTGTGAGCAGATCTTCACTAAATGTTTGATCTTGGAGGATACCTTCATTATCCTCCGCCTTGATTCTTCCAAGTTTCATATCCCGCTTCAAGAGGATAAAGGCGGAGAGGGTGGTGACGACGCCCATTGTGATGACAAGGGGAATGCTCGCAGCGATAACATCACCGACTGGTATCGAAGCGGCATCCGCCGTCAGTTTAGGTGCAGCTTGAATGATGAAATCCCCTGACAATGCTATTCCATGACCAAAAAGGTTCATCGCCATCGCCACACCGAGAGCAGGTAAACCAGCCCGTAATGCAACGGGGAGCATAACCGCCCCAAGTAAGGCAACAGCCGGTGAGGGCCAGAAAAACCAGGATATGATCATCATGACGATTCCGATTATCCAAAAGGCAAGGGTAGGATTTTTAATGAATTTAGCAAATGGTGCGATCATGACATCATTAATTCCAGACTTTGTTAAAACCGTGCTCATGGCAACTATGATTGAAATAATTAAAATCGTGGACATTAATTCTGTGATTGCGAAAATGAAGCTGTTAAATATCCCGCTTATGGATGAGGCTAAACTGCCAGTAGCAACTAAAGCCAAAAGGAAAATTCCAATTATGCAAATGAGGGTAGTATCACGACGTTTTACCATAAACCCGATTATCAATGCAATAAATACAACATAAATCCAATGGAGTGCCGTCAATTCCATCTCCATGATCCGTCCTCCTCATAAATGTGCCTAGTTACAGATTATGAGGGGAGATCGGGGTGGTGAGTTGTTTCATGAATTTAAGGGCTTATCTTCATTATTTTCACTTATGATGAAAATATCGAGTTCAAGAAGCAGCAACATGAATGCTTGGCAGAACATTTTGTCATTCATTATTGTGTACGGCAACAGGGGCTGTCCTGGGATTGTTAATGTTTAGTTGAAATAGAAAAAATATCTAAGGAAAAAGAATGTCATTCCACTATCCACGCAGAAATCACGAAGCTAATTGATATAAAAGATCGGGGTAAAAAATTAGCCAACTTTCAAGTGCTTCGAACTAGCACCATGCCTGCGGTTTTAACTGAATGTGGATTTATTGATAATGCCGTGGATACAGCAAAAATTAAAAACAAGTGTTTTTATAGAAAACTTGGCAAAAAGTCATGTGAACGGTGATACCTTTTACTCGATTGCTAAAAGGTATGGAACAACTGTGGACAATCTGAAATCATTAAATCCTAAAGTGGATCCTAGTTCTCTTCAAATTGGCTACAAGCTTGTTGTAAGTGGATTAAAAGCTACTTATCACACAGTTGTGAAAGGCGACACAGTATCTGCTCTTGCTAAAAAATATGGGAGCACGATTATACAAGTAAAGGACTGGAATAAACTTGATAGCAACTATACAATTCAGAATGGTAAAAAGTTGCGTGTAAAATGAATACAAAATAATCTTCAGGTGTCTATAAGCTCTCAATCACCATCACGCTAGAAGCCCTTACTCTTAGATACAATGACATGATGCTAAGGTGATTAAGGATTATTATGAGGCACTAATTAAATCGGAGCTTAAAAAAAGATGACCCCGGATCACAATACCGAAGTCATCTTATAGCAGCCTTGAATCTTGAATTAATCTGTCTACTTTTAATCATACAGTTTACAAACAACAGTCGGTTTTTTTATTTTTTTAAACTCGACCAACTTTTTTCAAGTTTATTATAATAATAGAACCATTGAGATAATGCCCAAGTATTACTAACGACAGCCACTGGTCCTGCAATATTTGTCAATATTTTTTTCGCTGTTGCCCAAGAAATTACTTTCCCTGCTATTAATGAACCACCACTAAATCCAGAAATTAACCAACCAGCCATGGTTCCACTCTCAACCCCTCTAAGAGAATCCACATTACTTGCATATGTGTTAAAAGGTTTAGAACTCGCTAATTTAGCAGTTCTATTTGGTTCCTTTAAATAACGAGCAGTACCTATACCAGTAGTAAAATTCTTAGTGTAACTAATGTTCAATACTTTAACCAATGATTTGTTACCACTTGTAGAGGCCATTGGATAAAAACCACTCGCTTCATCCTGTGTTTCAGATTCTGGTATGTCTTCTAAAAGAATTACATCTTGATCTACTATTTTATCGTTAGTAAGAGTTGTTGAAAAGTCTTGTATAAGTTCATGGTTGTCTTCATTAAAAACTTTTGTGTGTATTATTATTGTGTTTTCATCAAACCTTTTTTATAGGTAATAAATATAAAACAGTAAAAAAATAGAATTAAAGAAAAAGTGAAAAATGTTAGAATCCCACTTAAAAAATGAGCGTATAGTGCAAAAATCATTGAAATATTTGATAGTGCAATGATTAAGAAAATGTTCACCCTATGCTTATTTTTATGAAATAAACTAAAAATAATTGATAAAAAAAATAAGATACTGGACAAATAAAATAAAAAATCCGCCGGGGAACTTTTCTGGTACCGTACAACATACCAATAAAGAAGTACAACAAAAAATATTTTTACAAACTTGAACACAAAATCTCTCCTTCTATGTATTTCATAAGTATGAATTATTATCTTTTTCGTAAAAAGTTGACTTTTGAATTCTTTTCAAAATCACTATTAATTCCATATAACCCATAATTAAGAGATAAGATTAATGGTAAATATAACGTACATTCCTGATAGAAGGTACTCTATATATCTTGTACTTAACAAATGCACTAGACAGTATATTGGATTGATTCATTTTTTTGGACACAAAAAGTTAAATCTTAAGATGTATTCCTAGTTCGATATTCAATAGTTTTCTTGACTACATTATTATATTTTTTATCTGTATTCTTTCGTTCCAAGAAGAACACATCCTCTTCAAAATCATTGTAAGGAAAAATATGCCCATGAAACTATACCAACTCCTCGTCTATTCCTCAATCTTGGATTAAAATAATTATGTAATTCTTCGTAACCATTGTAGATAAAAAAATACATTGTAAAATCACTATCCGTTTAATTTCACTAACTTTTGTCTGGCTTTTTCTTAAATGCTCCCTAGTTACTTTTAGGTCTTTTTGAACTGATTTGAGTGCTTGTTCAACTAATTCTAGATATGGACTATTAAATTTAAATGGCGCATTTTCAATAATTAGTCGGTCCCATTCCAGAATTTTCATTAGCATGGGTAAATATATCTCTCGTTCGATTATATCCCTTTCATGAGTAGGTATCCTTGTCATATTAATCCCTCTCAATAGAGGTTATACAATCAATAGGAATTGTTATTTTTCCGTTTAATAATTCGACACTTATCACCCTATTAATCATATGTACACTTTCCACAATCCCTTTTTTGTATGTGAACAATCCGTCTTTCCAATAGACAATTTTTACGACGAATATGTTATGTAAAGAATCCATTGCAATAGTACTAATCAGATCTAACTCTTGCTCATCTAATATTGGCTTGGTTTGGAATTTAACTTGTTCTGGTAGTATAAATGAAGATTGCCATTTGATATTACCCCTGTCTTTATTCATACTCACATCTCCTTTATCATTATTATATAGGAACGAATGTTCTGAATAACTTAAAAAAGAACAATTGTTCGTATGAAAAAATGGTACAAATACAATGATATGAGGTGTAGTGAATATGAATGCAGCATTTCCCCCTGTACCTAAACTAGCCAAGAAATCTGAAAGTAAGAAGGAAGAACAGCTAAAAGTCGAGAGAGTATCTGCAACACTTGGAACGAGATGAATTTGAAATTGAGGAATTAGCATATGCTATTAATGAGGCGGAAAAAGGTGGGGCATTAAAGGACTATATCGTATAGAGCAACCCCTTAGAGGTATTGTTACGAAAATGGATGCAAATACAAAGCTAATCCATATCACCGATAAAAGGATAGATGTGCATAAAGTACACTTTCTGGACATATTAAAAGTGAGTAATATTGAATATTAATAACTTCGCTTGGAAGAATCTGTTTCGGGCTTCTTAGAAAATAAAAAAACTGTATGATTTTGCTCATACAGTTTTTCATTCTACCATGTAAATTTAATAAGGTAATAGAATCTATTTTACCTTTAGAATCTTATTTTAATAAATTAAATTTTATTCGCAAAAAAAATATTAGTTGTATTACTTAACACTTCATACGTTTTTAATCTTTTTGAAAATCGAAACAAAACATAGAATTGCCGCTAAGATAAAAAATAACTTTTGGTAAATCATTTGTTTGGCTAATTATAAAAAATACTACAACAAAAGGTAATATTCCTAAAAAATACATACTATTTTTACCTGCTATTTTTGAAATAACTCCTATAACTATTAAAAGAAATAGAAATGAACTTGTCTTAATTCTTTATATATAGTAATAACCGCAGCTACTGAAGCTACTGGAGCACCAATTGATCCAGCAACAGCAGCAACAGCACCCCAACCAAAAGTGCGATCTGAAAATTTATTTTGCCATTTATTGGCTTCTTTATACTCATTACACCTATTGAAACATAAAAAACCCCGGATAAGGGACACTTTTTTATGTGTGTCCGTTATCCGGTGGATAGTTCAAATGTGAAGGGCTTTTTTGTTATTTAAAGTATTATTGGCTTGATACTTATTTGAAAATTAGAAAAGGATAAATTGTACAATGATTATACTCAGTATATTTATAGCAGAAAGAATATTTATATACTTTGTTGATTTTTTTACTTCTTTTCTTATTAAAGAAATACAAACTAGTAAAACTAACAATGTATATAATGCTGGATAAATTACTATAAGTGTTGGAGATATAGCTATACAAATAATTGTAATTAACCCAGTAAAATACAACGACCTTTCATATTTTATAAGATTTTTGCCCTTCAAAGCAAGTAACATGAAAATGATTAGTGCTAGCGTGATGCTAAAAATTATTATTCTCTGTGCAAAATACATCATTTGTTTTTCCCTCTTATCTGCGTTTGCTGAAATCAATATATTCCATAGTAACCTTTTTACAAATCCACCGGGGAACTTTTCTGGTACCGTACAACATACCAATAAAGAAGTATAACAAAAAATATTTTTACAAACTTGAACACAAAAAGAACAGGCCCAAGTAAGTTGTTTCATTAATTTAAAGGCTTATCTTCTTTATTTTCAACAATACATCAAGTATCCTTAATTTGAATGGCCATTACTGTAAATGAGGGATAAGTCGTGAAACAAATATATAGTAATATTATACAATTTCGGGGTACACATTATGAGTTTGGATACATGCAAGGTGAGGAGTTAAAAGATTCACTAACGGTAAAAAATCGTGAAGATCAGTGGAAGATTAGGCAGCCACGGTTTACGGTTGAAGAAGAAGAGGTCAAGAAAGCGATTACACAATTTGCCCCTGGTGTGTGGGAAGAATTACTTGGCTTGCAAGAAGCGCTGAAATGGCCAATTGAACGTGTGTTGCAGGAGTTTGGAGGGTACCGATTGGATTATGTTCGTTCGGGATGTTCCATTATGACAGGTGAGAATTATTTCATTCGTAATTATGATTACCACCCAAAGACATATGAGGGACGCTTCGTCCTATTTCAACCAACCGATCAGGGCTATGCTAGCATTGGTCCAAGTCAACGTGGGACTGGACGGATGGATGGCATGAATGAAAATGGGCTAGTGGTTGGATATAACTTTATGAATCGAAAGAATCCAGGAGATGGATTCATTTGTTGTATGATTGGTAGATTGATTGTAGAATCTTGTGCGAACGTTCAGGAAGCGGTCGCGATGTTGAAGGAAATCCCACATCGGCATTCATTCACTTACGTTGTCTACGATAAAAGTGGTGATACCTATATTGTGGAAACCTCTCCGAGAAATGTAGAGGTGCGCAGGTCAAATGCCTGTACCAATCACTTTGAAATCATGAAAAATGAAAATCGTAACCATCTTATAGATTCGAAACGCCGATTTGAAATTATACAAGATCATGAAGGGAAACTTTCATCTGCCTACGATGCTTATAGATTGTTTAATGATACCAACCAAGGTGTCTTCTCAGATTTATATAGCAGCTGGGCAGGAACGATTCATACATCCGCTTATTTACCTAAGGACATGATAGCTTGGATGGCCTTGGGAGGGAACCAGGAACCTACTTCAATAGATTTTGCGAAATGGCTCGAAGGAGAAGATGTTGAGTTAGACCGAATTAGAGGTGTAATTGATACGGATATTCCATTTGTACATATGGATGAGGGGGCAAATTGGTTTCGGAATTGATCGCTCCCTTTGGAAATTCAGATAATATAGCTTGATTTGTTGTGACAAAGCTGAAAACTGGGAATTTTTATGATTAGAGAATTAAATGGACAAAAACAGTGATTGCTGTAGAGACAGGATTTGATTTTAAACGGTAAGTAAGGCTTATGTAATCTTGAAAATTATTTACGTATCGTTAAAGGAACAGTAATCATTTTTAAACAGAATTGCAAAGGATTTGGAATTAAATACTCGTAATTGGGGGCATTTATAATGGATGAAAATGAAAGCTCGAAAGGATCACGAACAGTTCAACGCTCAATTAACATAATGAACTGCTTTACTATGGAAGAATCTGAATTAACTCTGACAGAGATCTCGAATAAAATTAATTTGGCAAAATCAACAACTTCCAGGTTAATAGATACTTTGGTACATAACGGTCTTCTTCAAAAAAAATTCTCAAATTCAAAATACCAGTTTGGCTACAAAATGTATCAATTTGGTCGTATTGCAGAAAATACCATCTCATTTGATATAACAGAAATTGCAAAACCATTCATGAAGAAGTTAAGAAATGAAATTGGAGAATCAGTAAGTTTATATATGCTGGAGAATAAAAAACGAAGGTGTATTGCGCGATACGGGAGCAATCAATCAATCCGTCATGTTGTAAGTATTGGGGAGATACTTTCGTTGGAGATTGGTTCAGGGGGAAAGGTGTTATTAGCTTTTCAGTCTCCATCGTTTATTGAATCCACATTAAATGATTTAGATTCAGAAAGTTTACGCATAAGTCTTACAAATGAATTGCCGATCATTCAAAAAGAATCTATTTCAATAAGTTTAGATGAGAGGGGAGCAGGGGTTAATTCAGTTGCATCACCTATCTTTGGATTAGATCGAGAAGTGAATTTTTGTCTATGCGTATCGGGCCCGAGTACACGATTTACGGAAGAAAGTATGAATGCTATAAAAAATGAAGTGAAGACAATTGCCTTGAAAATTTCCGAATGTTTTAGTAATCCAAAAGAAAATCATTCATTTTAGAAAAGATACACCCATCCTATTACTAGGCAGCGCCTCACTGGCGCTGTCTTTTATTTTTAACCTCTTAAAAAAACAGAATTTTATAATTTTTATAGTGACATCTAAAAAGTGCTTTGTTATAATCAACACATAAAGTTCTGTTAGATGGAATTATTCGTTCCATCTAATGAAACTCAAATCAATTTAATAGTAATCGATGATAGGAACATTTCATATTTCCATTGCGTCTAGCAACAGTAATACTGAAATAAAACATCAAGGAGGAAGTAATTACTATGGATAATCCTACAAATGGACCTTTGACAGGAATTCGTGTTATTGATGCATCTACTGTGATTGCAGCTCCTTTTGCAGCCACTTTACTAGCAGACCTGGGAGCAGAAGTTATAAAAATTGAACTTCCAGATAAAGGGGATCCTTTGCGTGGACTGGGACCTTGGAAAGAATCTGAACCGTTAAGGTGGCCAGGGCTTGCACGTAATAAACAGTCTGTAACATTAGACATTCGCACTAAAGAGGGCAAGGAGATATTTAAAAAATTAATTAGAACCGCAGATGTATTAATAGAAAATTTCAGGCCTGGAACCATGGAAAAATGGGGACTAGGATATGATGTGCTGAGGGAAGTGAATCCCCGTCTCATTATGACTAGGCAATCTGGTTATGGGCAGACAGGGCCATATGCAGAAAAGGCAGGATTCGGAACGCCTAGTACTGCATTTTCGGGATATACCTACCTACAGGGATTTGAGGACCGACACCCAGTAAGCCCTTCATTTTCATTACTCGATTATATATCTGGCATATATATTGCTTTTGGAACTGTAAGCGCTCTCCTTCATCGTGAAACATCGAGTAAAGAAAAAGGTCAAATCGTTGAGATGGGACTATACGAAGGGATGTTCAGGATGATGGATTTCTTAATTGCTGAACATGATCAGCTCGGAAAAGTACGCGAGAGAGCACCTATGCTTCACGGTCATTCAAGCCCTTCGGGTACTTACCAAACAAAAGACGGACATTGGGTTGTCATGGTATGCAGTACACAAAAAACATGGGAACGTTTGGCTCAAGCTATGGATCGGACGGATTTGATAGGAAATCCTGATTATTTAACAAACCAAGCACGAATGAATAACAATGACATCCTTCAAGAACTTGTTATGACTTTTATGAAATCTCTAAATAAACAAGAACTTTTGAAGACAATGGATGAGTTTGGTGTTCCCATTTCTCCTATATTAAGCATAAAAGATATCTTCGAAGATCCTCATTATCAAGCGAGGGAAAATATTTTGGAAGTTGATCATCCTCGGTTAGGCAAAGTTAAAGTTCCCGGCATCGTGCCAAAGTTTTCAGAAACACCTGGGCGTATCCGTCATCGTGCACCGGAACTGGGAGAGCATAACAAGCAGGTATATAGTGGACAACTTGGTATATCTGAAGAGGAATTAACAAGTTTGAAGGAAAAGGGGATAATTTAACATGCAAAATAAAAAAAAGGTTGTACCCGAACAAGTGAATATATGGGAAGTCCTGCCACGAGATGGTTTTCAAATGGAAGAAAAATGGATACCTACAGAGGAAAAGGTTCGTATTATTCGTGGTCTGGCAAGTACAGGAATTAAACACATTGAAGTTACATCATTTGTACATCCGCGAGCAATACCCCAATTAAGAGATGCTGAAGAGGTTGTAAAACAGGTTCAGGATTTAGATGGAGTAAAGTTTCGGGCGCTAGTTCCTAACCTGCGCGGTGCAGAACGTGCTATTAATTCAGGAATGAAAAAAATAAAAATATTATTATCGGCTACAGACTCGCATAGCCTATCCAATTCTAACTGTTTAGTTAGTGAAGCACAAAAGGATCATTTGCCTATTGTAGAACTTGCTAGAAAATATGGTGTAGAAGTTGGAGGTTCAATTGCGGTAGCTTTTGGTTGTCCTTATGAAGGAAAGGTACCTTTGGAAAAGATCTTATCAATTCTTGAAGGTTATAAAAATATGGGGGTTACTGAGGTTTCATTAGCAGATACGGTTGGAATGGGAAATCCAAAGCAGGTTTCTGAAATGTTAAGTATTTTAAGAAAATTATTCCCTAGTTTCAAGTTCACTTTGCACTTACACAATACAAGAGGGATGGCATTAGCTAATGCAGTTGCAGCGTTGGAGCAAGGAGTTACAGACTTTGATAGTTCTACCACGGGATTGGGTGGATGCCCTTATGCTCCTAACGCTGCTGGAAATATACCCACTGAGGATCTCACTCATGCTTTTCATGAGATGGGAATTCAGACAGGAATTAATCTTGACTCATTACTCGATGTTGCTAGGGATATCAAAAATACAATTGGGCATGATGGTGGAAGCTTTATTCTTAAGGCAGGTCCAAATAGTAGGCTGCACGCTAAACCTAAAAATCAAATAAAACTGGGATGAGAACGAAAAGGGATTCATGCGAATCCCTTAAAAAACTTCAAAGGGTAATATTTAGAATCGAAAATTGTTCCAATTAATCTGAATAAGTATGAATTAGAAAGCGCTATTCTATTGCCAAACATGAAATGAAAACGCATTCAAATAAAGGGGAGGTATTTATGTTATCAATTTTAGGATTTATGATGATTGTTGTTTTTATGTATTTAATTATGAGTAAGCGTTTAAGTGCTCTTAATGCCCTGATTATCATTCCAGTCATTTTTGCACTAATTGGTGGATTCACTGACCTAGGACCTATGATGATGGATGGAATTGGAACTATTGCACCAACAGCAATTATGGTTACATTTGCCATTTTATATTTTGGGATACTAATAGATGCAGGTATGTTTGATCCTTTGGTGAACAGAATGGTGAAAATATCAAAAGGGGATCCGTTAAAAATTTCAGTTACTACTGCAGTTTTGTCTTTGTTGGTAGGATTAGACGGAGATGGAACGATCACATACCTAATTGTTGTTACGGCATTATTGCCATTATACGAGAGATTAGGGATGAATAAGCTAATACTTGCTTGTCTCCCCGCAATGTCAATGGGAATTATGAATGTCCTTCCTTGGGGTGGGCCAACTGCAAGGGTTATGTCTATATTTGGTTACGATGCAATGGAACTACTTGGACCAATTATTCCATCTATCATTGCTGGGGCATTATATGTAATTGGGCTTGGTGTATTTTTTGGCTTAAGAGAACGTAAAAGATTAGGTGTATATGGCAATAAAACGGAAGCCGAAGTGGAAATAGCCGCATCAATCGAGGACGAGGCTGTTCAATCATTAAAAAAACCAAAATTGTATTGGTTCAACATAATGCTTACACTACTATTAATTTTTGCATTAGTTAAAGCCATTTTGCCACTCCCAGCCCTATTTATGATTGGCTTTGTCATTGTCATAGTCGTGAACTACCCTAATTTAAAAGATCAACAGAAAAGAATTGAAGCACATGCAGGAAATATTCTAACTGTTACTTCCTTGATTTTTGCTGCAGGTATTTTCGCAGGTATTTTGGAGGGAACGGAAATGGTTGATGCAATGGCATCATCTTTGGTCAAAGTAATTCCTGACTTTTTAGGTCCACAATTGCCAGTTATCGTAGGACTAACAAGTATGCCATTCACTTTTGTAATGGCGAATGATCCTTATTATTTTGGTATAATTCCAATTATTGCTGAGACAGCTGCGGGATTCGGTATTGATAAACTTGAGATTGCCCAAGCATCGTTATTAGGGCAGCCTTTACATTTATTAAGTCCTTTGGTCGGTTCCGTTTACGTATTAATCGGGCTTGTTGGTATTGAGTTTAGAGAGCATATTAAATTTTCATTTAAATACGCTGTTGGAACAGCTCTGGTTATGATTATTACAGCTATCTTTTTTGGTGCATTATCAATTTAGTTATGTAATCAGTTGTCGATTTGAAAGAAACTATCATTTTCATTCGAGTAAATAACGAAATGGGGTGTAAACATATGACTAGATTGGACTCAGTTCCTGCTCTTTTACCTGTATCAATCATAGAGAGGGCTAAAGCATTAAGTACGACCCTTATAGCAGATGCGATGGATTGTACCGGTGTAATGGATTATAAGATAAAGCCTGTGGCATCTGGAATGAAAGTGGCAGCGACAGCTATGACTGTTAATATGAGAGCGGGAGATAATTTAATTCTTCATCAAACCATCTATTCTGGAAGAGAAGGCTTTGTATTAGTCGTAGATGGAAAAGACCACAAAGCAAATGCCTATTTAGGGGAGTTAATGGCTGGAGCTGCAAATGCAGTCGGACTTGAGGGTATTGTAATTGATGGATTAGTTCGTGATAAAGAGGCTCTTTGTAAATTGGGATTTCCAGTTTTTGCAAAGGGATTCACGCCTAGCGGACCATTTAAAGATGGACCTGGGGAATTTAATACAACTATCTCGTGTGGTGGTGTAACTGTTCACCCCGGTGATTTAATCATTGGTGATGAAGATGGTGTAGTTGTTGTTTCAAAGGAAACTATTGAAGATGTATTTGCCAAGGCAGAGAAAAAGTTAGCTTATGAGCAAAAGCGCCTCAGAGAAATCTCAGAATATACTCGAAAAAGTAAAGAAGGTGATCCAGAGAGAACTATTGAGCCTTCTTGGTTAAAAAATAAAACAGAAAAATTTTAAATTGTTAATTGGGAGTATTTTGTGGTACAAACACTAGAGGTGGAGGATCGGGTTTTTCATTTAAACTAGTCCGATTCCGAAGTCTCTTTTGAAGCTGTTAGAAAACACTTAGGCTCAGTCTTTGGACTGGGCTTTGTTTGTTTATTCTAGACCTAAGAAATCATGGATACTATTTATTAGTGGAGCGGCTAGCAATATAATATGATAGAGAAATAGACTGGAAAATTAAAGTAGCAAGTAGATAGAAACCTTTCATGTGAACCGTTCCTATCAATTTGTACTTGTAAAAAAGTAGGGGGATGAACAAGTGTTTTCTACAGCTCTTGGATGGTTTAGGTTTATTACAATAATTGAGGGAATCTCATATGTTCTATTGCTGGCTATTGGTATGCCCTTTAAGTACATATTGGATATTGGAGAAGCAACACTCATTTTAGGCAGCATTCATGGTTTCCTATTTGTCGTGTTCGGACTTTTACTACTTTATGTGAGCATTAAATCAAAATGGTCATTTATAAAAATGGCGATGATCTTCATCTTTTCTTTTATCCCGTTTGGGAATTTTGTTATTGATCGAAAACTATTGAAGCAAAGCTAAATAATAAAGAAATATTCAATTTATATCAAAACAAATGACTTTTTAATGGCATATTGTATTAAAAAATTACGTGATAGAGTAGCTTGAATGCATAGCTACTCTTTTTGTTATTTCCAAAATTGCCACCACATTTTTGTTAATTGGCTGCAAGTTGTTTTTTCACTTCTTGAGATTCTCTTATGCTTTCATCTCGTTCATTTTGTCCGTAGCTAACTTAATAGTTGGTCCTTCTATAACCTCATAATAACCATATGTTAATTTGGTGAGATGATGTGGGCAGAGAAGGAAGTGGAAAAATTGTCAAGAAACAGTTAGAAAGGGATATTTAAGTGCAAAATATATTTGACTATCTAAAAGAACAAATAGATATCTTAGATGAACATCTTTGGAACTTAATGATGGATGAGGATGAAATATTAGAGCCGCTTAGAGGAGTTATATATTTTATAAAAAAATATAATTGAGAGAAAAGCGCATGTTAGGATGAAGAGCATAAATTATTTTCATGAAAAGAGGGAGAGAAATTGACAGCCTATACACAACCAATCTATGTGGCAGCCATCTTTTTTGCCATATTGGTGTTTATGTTATTTATTCCATGGCTCATTTATACATATAGAAAATATAATCACTTGCCACTTTCTACTACATTTATCACATTTTCATTTATCTTTTATTTTCTATCAGCGTTGTTTTTAGTATTACTGCCATTGCCAGAAATACGCGATACTTGTTCGTTACAAAAATCTGATACACAGCATTTTTCACTGGTGCCATTTCAATTCGTGGCGAATACCTTTGAGAACAGTGGTATTGTATTAACACAACCAGGTACATATATGCAGTTATTTAAACAACCTTCATTTTATCAAGCGTTTTTCAATTTCCTATTATTATTGCCCTTTGGCGTTTATTTACGCTATTTCTTCCAAGAGAAAAAATATTGGAAGAAAGCTCTTGGCTTCACATTCGTATTAACTCTATTCTACGAAATAACACAGGTAACTGGCATTTATGGCATTTATAATTGTGCTTATCGAATTTTTGATGTAGATGATTTAATGTTGAATACTTCAGGTGGCGTACTCGGCTTCTTCATTGCCCCAGCTGTACTAGCGTTATTTCCGTCGAAGCAGAAAGTTAAGGAGAAAGCAGATAAACTATTAGCCCATGATGAAGTAAAAAAGATGTCTGTATTGCTAGCAATAATTATTGATTTATTCATATGTAAAATTGTAATCCGAATTGTTTTGAACATGTCCAATGTTAATGAGGTTAGTGAATTTGTTGTAAGTACAATTGCATTATTTGTAATGTTTTTTTTCATTCCAATGCATTGGAGTGGACATACAGTTGGTACGAAGATTATGCGCTTTCGCTATGACAGTAAAGTATGTAGGGCAGAAACAAACAAGCGATTGTTTAAACGCTTTGGTGCAATTTATGCCATGTATTTTATAACAGTGATTGCGAGCACTTTGAATAATATGGAAGTACCAATGGACTCTCCTTATTATAAGTCATCCGTATTTTTAACACTGGGTACTTGGGTCATCTTTGTTACTTTAACAATCGTGTTATTCATTCACGTTATGTTAGTCGTATTTGGTAAAGAAAAACGCCGTTTCTACTTCGATGAAGCATCTGATTTGTATACAACTAGAAAAAAATAAGGTAATAAATCGTCTTCTATACAATAGAAGACGATTTTTTTTATAGATTTAAGGTTGCTGTAAGGTTGGCACAAAGATGCTGTAAGGATGGGCATTTATAGTATAAGTATCAGCAAAAATGACGAGGTGAAACACATGGAGCCATTATTAAAAGTAGAAAATATTAAAAAAACATATGGTAAATTAAGCGCTGCTTATACTGCGTTAGAAAATGTATCTTTTGACATTCATGAAGGAGAGTTTGTGGGCATCATGGGGCCTTCTGGAGCAGGGAAATCGACTTTGCTTAATATGTTAGCAACAATTGATTCACCAACTGAAGGGAAAATCTATATGAATGATACGAGTATTCACGATTTGAAGGAAGCTGCTTTAGCAGATTTCAGACGTGACAATCTTGGTTTCATCTTCCAGGATTACAATTTGCTCGACTCATTGACTGTGAAGGAAAATATATTATTACCACTGGCGATTGCGAAAACCCCAGCTAAAGAAATTAATATCTTAGTGAATCGTATTGCTAAAGTATTTGGTATTGAAGATTTACTAGCAAAATATCCTTACCAAATTTCCGGTGGACAAAAGCAAAGAACAGCTGCAGCCAGAGCTCTTGTGACAGAACCTGCACTGATTCTAGCGGATGAACCAACAGGTGCACTTGACTCAAAATCAGCGACAAATCTACTTGAAAGCTTAAGCAATTTAAATGAAAATAATAATTCTACCATCATGATGGTGACACATGATGCATATGCCGCAAGCTTCTGCCGACGTATTATTTTCATCAAGGATGGTACGCTATCAACAGAAATTTATCGTCGTGACCAAACACGTAAAGCATTCTTCCAACAGATTTTGGATGTCCTTGCAACAATTGGGGGTGAGGTAGATGACGTTATTTAGTCTAGCGAGAAAAAATATTGCACGTAACTTCTCCCAATATTTTTTATACATCGCATCTATGGTTTTTAGTATTGTCATCTACTTCACATTTGTGACATTAAAATATAGTGATACGATTGCAGAAAAAACAGCGTCATCACAAAAATTAGATTCACTAATGAGTGGTGCGGCAGTCATTCTAATATTCTTCGTTGCCATATTTATCGCATATTCGAATTCATTCTTTATGAAAAAACGTAAAAAAGAAGTGGCATTGTATGCATTACTAGGCGTACGTAATCGTCAAATTGGCTTTATGCTCTTTTTTGAAAACTTATTATTAGGTTTGGTTTCATTAGTAATGGGGGTTGTTCTTGGATTCCTTTGTTCAAAAGGATTTATGACGATTTTGATTCATTTAATGGGCTATGATGTCATAGCACCATTTACATTTTCGGGATCAGCAGCTTTGAATACAGCTATTGTATTTCTTATTATTTTCTTAGTGACATCATTCCAAGGCTATCGTTTAATTTATCAATTTAAACTAATTGATTTATTCCATGCATCGAAAAAAGGGGAAGCTGCTCCGAAGCCATCTATGATTGTAGCCATTCTTGGAGTATTACTAATTGCCATCGGTTATTGGTTGGCGATGCAAGATCTTTTTACTTCTAAAGTGTGGCAAAAAGTCGGCTTTTTAATGACAGCACTCATTATTTTATCAACAGTAATTGTCGGTACGTTTTTATTGTTCCACAGTGTGACAGGCTTTGTGTTAGCTGTGATTAAGAAAAATGAAAAATGGCTATGGAAAGGTCTTCATATAATGACGATCTCACAACTGCTATATCGTATTCGAGGTAATGCACGTACATTGACTGTAATTGCGGTGTTAAGTGCTACAACTGTAACAGCAGGCGGTGCAGTGTATGGTCTTTATTACAACACAAATGACCAAGTTATGACCGCTGATCCGAATACCTTTATGTATCAGCAAACAGATGCAAAAAGCGATCAACAAGTTAGCAATGTATTGTCAGATACAAAGTACGATGAAAATATCGAAGCACTATCAGTCACATTTAATACAAAAGAATTAAACGCGGCATCAGTTTTCGATAGCTCAGATAAAAGAATTTATACGGTTATCAACGAAAAAACATATAACAAATTAGCAGCAGTACAAAACAAGGAAGAACTACATGTGAATGCTGACAATGCGGTTATTTTAGATATTGGATATGACAAAAGATTCTCACCTAAATACAAAGGAAAGACCATCACGACAGAAAACAACTCTGCAATCACATTCCAGAGCTTTAAAACGCAAACAGTTTTAAATGCCGGCACAGCAGGTATTGCAGTTGTGGTATCAAATGATCAATTTAAAGTATTACAAAAAGAAGGAGAAGCACTAAAATATCGTGTCATTGGTGTGGACAATGCTTCTACGGATTTATCTAAAAAAATTGCAAAACAAATACCTGAAGAAGCGCTATTTTCTAGTGCCCCTCAAGATTTTCAGAGAAGCATTGAAGGCGTGGGATCACTGCTCTTTATCGGAAGCTTCCTGGGTCTGGTATTTTTAGCTGCAACAGGTAGTATCATTTATTTTAAAGTATTAACTGAAGCAGAGGAAGATAAATCACAATACAATATGCTTCATAAAATGGGCGTTAGCGCAAAAGAAATGCGGAAATCCATTGCATCACAAGTATTCGTAATCTTCTTCGTACCACTAACAGTAGGGTTATTACACAGTGTTGTTGCTTTAAAAGCCTTCTCTAGCTTACTGATGATGGACCTTGCAAAACCTGTGATGATCTGGATGATTGCTTATACAGTTATCTACGGTCTGTATTATATCTTAACGGTAGCTTCTTACAATCGTATTATCACACAAAATAATAAAACAGAAGGATGATCGAGATGAAAAAATTTCTAATGGTAGTGGGCATTTTGTTTTTGCTAGGAGTAGTAGGAGTCTTCGCGCTTACTAATATTGACTTCAACCGTATGAATGCCAGCAATTATTATTTACAAATTACAGAGGATGGGGAAGAGCATGAAACCAAACTGGATGATGGTACAGTGATGACCTCCTACTCTTATAAACTGGACGCTACTAATGCTGATGGTGAAACAATTCCACTAGAATTCACTGCACAAAAAAATCTTCGGAAAGATGCCTACTTGAAGATGTACGTAAAAAATGGTGATGAAGTATCGTCATATGATGAAGTGAAATTTGAGGAAATTCCGGAAAAGGCACAAAAAAAATAAAATATGAAAGAAGGGCTGTCTCCAAATAAGTAAGTGGAGTACAGCCCTTTTCTCTGCCTGTTAAGAAAAATATAATTAGCATTATAAAAGAATAGTAATGGTGGTGCCCTTATTTTCAACGCTAGTCAAATCGATTTTCCCATTATGGGCTAGAATAATATCCCTTGCAATCGCCATACCTAAACCAGTTCCATGTGTACTGGTAGTATTCGTGCCTCGGTAGTAGCGTTCAAAAACCTGTTCTAAATCTTTAGAGGGGATACCACGGCCATTATCGGCAATGGTAATTTGGGTATGAAAGATTGAAGCTGTGGATATGTTGCTTGACTTTTGCTCTTGTCCACCCAGTAGATAAATATTATCAATTCGAATATTCACAACGACATTTTCATCGTTATGCACAAGTGCGTTGTAGATAAAATTAAAAATCGCCCTTTTCAGTAATTTTTTATCCACTTTATGCATGGCTTTGTCCACATTTGCCTCAAATTCAACCTGTCGATCCCCAAATGATGAATCATTTAAAAGCTCAATCGTCATTTCACGAATAAGCCCAACAATATTTACATCTTCAAATTGTAACGGGAGTTGTTGATTGCGCAAACGCATCGTTAAATTGAGGTCGTCTAACAAATCTTTCATATAAATAGACTGTCTATTTATAATAGATGTATACTCATGCAATTCTTGTGGTGTTAAATCTGTGGAGCTATCTTTCATCAATTCTGCATACCCATGGATAGAAGCAAGTGGTGTCTTCATATCATGCGAAACATTGCTAATCCATTCCTCACGCATTTGGTCGATTTGATCACGTTCTTTCTCATACTGATCTAATTTCACCGAAAGTTCATTCATATTGCGAAACACATCTTCATAAACGCCTTTTGGTATGCTCATCTTCTTAAAGCGTCTCTCCCGAAGCTGCTGAATTCCTTCTATTAATAAGTTAAGTGGACTCGTTAATCTTTTACCAAATAAAAATCCAATGACTAATGCAATAATAATATCGACGATTAAAAATAATAAAAGTAAGATGTTAAAGTTTTTAAAACTTTTTCCATAATCATAGGTTATTACATAGCGACCTATTTTCTGTTCCTTAACACCTACAAAATAGCTGAAATTATGGGCTTCGCCGACAAAAACAGTCGTCTCTGCATCAATTTCTTTATACTTATACATTTGTACGATTTCAACAGGAGAATACATGGTTTGCAAATTTTGAGGTGTATAAAAGGCTGCTACTTGCTCACCCTTATTATTCAAAAATTGTATCCAGGCCTTTTTGTCTTGGAGTTTTTCTAGCCCTTCTTCATTTACCATCGGTTTGTTATCTTGCAGTTCTACATATTGTGAAAATGTTCGGCTAAAGTTTTCCGCAGATACTTCTTCTGTCCCCAAATTAGGAAAAAAGATTAAGCAGAGGAGTAAAATTGTATTTACAATCCCTACGATTACAACAATTGTCACAACGGATCCTAAAAAGCGCCGTGTCAATTTCCACTTCATTTGTCTCACCCCTTGGTATGTAATTTATAACCAAGTCCTTTAACAGTTAATAAAAACGAAGGCTTTGAAGGATCTATCTCAATTTTTTCGCGTAAACGGCGAATATGTACCATCACCGTATTATCGGAGCCAAAGAATTCATCGCCCCAAACATGTTCAAACAAAGTTTCCTTGCTCAAAATCTGATTCGAATGATGCATAAAACAACTCATCAGTCCGATTTCTTTAGCTGTGAGCTCAATCGTTTTTCCATCCTTTTTCACTTCTGTTTCATTGGCACTAAGCTCAAAAGGACCAACTTGCAAACTTTTCGGAGCTGCTTTTTCCTCTGAAAATCCAGCCCGTCTCAACTGTGCCTTCACCCGATAAGCAACTTCTTTCGGACTAAATGGTTTGGTAATATAATCATCCCCACCTATCGCCAGCCCTAAAAGTTTATCAATTTCCTCATCCTTAGCCGACATAAATAAAATTGGCACATTTGACACTTCACGAATTTGCTTGCATAAATCATAGCCTTCGCCATCAGGCAGCATAATATCTAGCAATACAAGTGCAGGATTAAACTCCTGAAACTTTGCCCAACCAGCCGCAACGGTTCCCGTCGTTACAATATTTGTAATACCTTCTTTATGTAAAACTGTCTCCATGAGACGCGCCAAATCTTCCTCATCGTCAATAATTAAAATCCACTGATCATTAGCCATTCTTCTACCTCCCAAACATCAATCTTAACCTACAGTATAGAGTACCCTGTAGCAAAAAATAAGGGGAAGGGAGAGATATTTCTGGAATAAGCGGCGTCTTAGGCATCCGTTTCATAATTTTTCATTAAAGATTATATTTAATAGCGAAGATAGGCTGCGAAACAAAGTAGAGAAAAGCACATAGGTTCCATTAAAAAAGAAAATGTACTTTCGATGAAAGGATCAGGACCTTGTTGCCATAAAACGTAGAGGCCTGATCATGGCTTGGTTTTAAATGAGGTAGTTTATGGTTGTAGGCTTATTTATTTGAGGTGGATATAGATAGTACTAAATACTGATTTGGTAAAGGTTGTATGATAAACTGTTTAAAGTATTGGTAGGTAGATAATGATATAGCTATTATGTTTTACTATGCAATTAAGTCTAGGTCTTCGATAATATTCTTTCTAGACCAAAATCATTTTCTATCAAAGATCATTAGAAAAAGTATGCAGCAAATGTGAAAGAATAAAAGGAGAAAAAAATAATGGAAACAAAAAAGGTGTTGCCTGTTCTTTTTTTAGTCATGTTTTTAGTGATGGTCGGCTTTGGGATTATTATTCCCGTAATGCCGTTCCTAGCTGAAAAGGTGGGTGGCAGTCCGACAGAGCTTGGTCTTTTAATGGCTGTCTATTCGTTAATGCAATTATTATTTGCCCCAATGTGGGGACGTATCTCAGACCGAATAGGTCGTAAGCCTGTTATGATGATTGGAATCGCAGGATTAGCGCTTTCTTTTTTCATCATGGCGACAGCAGATTCTTTATGGGTTTTATTCGTAGCTAGAATTGTTGGTGGGGTTTTATCCTCTGCTAACATGCCAACTGCAATGGCGTATGTAGCTGATATTACGACGCCAGAGGACCGGGGGAAAGGGATGGGGATCATTGGTGCTGCTACAGGACTTGGCTTCATCTTTGGTCCGGCAATTGGAGGTATCTTCTCAAAATCAAGTTTGAATTTACCTTTTTATATTGCTGGAATTTCATCTTTAATTACTCTAATTTTAGTGTTTATAATACTGAAAGAATCACTTACAGTAGAAAAAAGATCTCAGCATTCGAAAAATAAAGAATCAATGTGGAAAGCCTTTAATGGACCTCTGAGTATTATGTTTATTCTACAATTGATTATCACACTTTCGATGGCTGGACTCGAAACGACTTTCGCCTATTTCGCAGCTCAAAAGGCTAATATAAGCCTTGTACAATTAGGCTATATCTTTATGATCATGGGATTTGGCAGTGCGATTGTTCAAGGTGGATTAGTGGGAAGGATGACCAAGAAATATGGGGAAGGAGCGGTCATCCGAATCGGGATTATCGTATCGGCCATTGGATTTATTCTAATACTGTTCTCTAATAATTTCTGGACATCTGCAGTTTTCTTAACCATTTTCGGATTAGGGAATGGTTTCATCCGGCCGGCCATTTCGGCACTGTTGACCAAAAATTCTACAACTGGACATGGCAGTGTTACTGGCTTACTTTCTTCATTTGACTCATTCGGTAGAATTGCTGGGCCTCCAATAGGTGGATGGTTATTTTCCATTTCGATAGATTTGCCATTTATTTCAGGAGCTATGCTTTCAGTTTTTGCATTGGTTCTTTATCAGATTTATCATGCACAGACGAAACAAGTTAAAGCATTTGTTTGATGTATGTGCAACCCTAAACAAGCCTGTAGATAACGTCCAAAGTCGGGCAAATCTACAGGTTTTTTCAATAAGTTCGTACAGTCGAAATTGAGATTATACATTTAATGTAAATGAGCAAAAAAACCCTATTTTGCAAATAGGGTTTTTCTATTCTACTTAATATAAGCGCCTTTTTATTGAATCATATTCAAAAAACGGCGTGTACGCTCTTCTTTAGGGTTTGTGAAAATTTGTTCGGGGGTCCCTCGTTCCATAATTTTTCCTTCATCCATAAAGATAACTTCGTCTGCTACATCACGAGCGAAACGCATTTCATGTGTCACAACAACCATTGTCATTCTTTCTTCTTTCGCTAGGTCTTTCATTACTTGTAAGACGTCACCAACCAGTTCAGGATCAAGAGCAGAGGTTGGCTCGTCAAACAGCATTACTTTTGGCTCCATGGCCAGTGCCCTTGCAATTCCCACGCGCTGTTGCTGGCCACCGGACAACTGGAACGGATAAAAATCAACTTTGTCACCTAACCCCACTTTTGTAAGCAATGCCTTGGCTGTTTCTTTCGCTTTTTGTTTTGGAATGTTCTTTACGATAATGGGACCTTCCATTACGTTTTCTACTGCTGTTTTGTGTGGGAAGAGGTTATAGTTTTGAAATACCATTCCTGTCAAACTGCGAAAAGAAGTAATGGATCTTTTACTAACAGGCTTTTTAAACTCCATTAATTTCTGATCAATTTCAATCGTCCCGTCTGTAGGCACCTCAAGGAGATTTAAACACCGAAGAAAGGTTGTTTTACCTGAACCTGAAGGACCGATTAATACAATGACTTTTCCTTGCTCCACTTCCAAATCAATACCTTTTAATACTTCAAGGTCACCAAATGATTTATGAAGATTCTTAATGTTAATCATTTTAAAATCTCCTTTTAATACTGCAGCTCTTATTTTGCTACATAACGATTAAGTCTGTCCTCGATATTTCCTTGAATGAAAGATAAAATAGTGCACAAAATCCAATATAAAGCAGCTGCTTCGATGTAAAGTAATAGAAATTCATAGTTTTTTGCAGCAATTTCTTGAGCTTTACGGAACATCTCTGCTACAAGAATTAGTGATGCAAGCGATGTATCCTTTAAAAGGCTAATAAAAGTGTTTGATAATGGGGGAATGGATACTCGAGCTGCTTGCGGTAAAACAATTCGCTTTAATGCTTGGGTATATGTCATACCAATTGAATAACCTGCTTCCCATTGTCCTTTTGGTATTGATAGAATAGCAGCCCTTATAATTTCTGATGCATAAGCTCCGACGCTTAGAGAAAATCCTATAATAGCCGATATGAAAGGATTAATCGTTATACCTAAGTTTGGCAGCCCGTAGAAAATAATAAATAATTGCACAAGTAATGGTGTCCCGCGGATGATTGACACATATACACGCGCAATTATTTGTAAAATTTTTATAGAAGATAATCGAGCTAAGGCTGTTAGTACAGCGAGAATAAGGCCAAGAACAAATGAAATTAATGTTAGTGGAATTGTATTTTTAATAGCTCCCTCTACCATAGGATAGAGGGAGGTTTGAGCGATAGAAACAAGTTGGTTCATACGCTCTGGGTCAGAGAAAATATTACTTAGGAGAAACATCTTCACCAAACCATTTTTCGGAGATTTTTGCGTACGTACCATCGTCATTCATATCTTTTAGTGCTTTGTTTACTTCTTCCACTAACTTGCCGCTGTCTTTTCTAAACATTAACCCACTAGCTACACCGTTTTCTTCCTCATCAGCCACTTTGATAGGTGCATCGGGGTGTTGTTTTTTATAATCAAGGTAAGATAATTTATCATTTATCGTTGCATCTACACGTTTAGAACCAATAAGCTGTACAGCTTGAGAAAATCCTTCAATACCGGTAACTTCAGCACCATGGGATTTTGCTATATCATTGTAGTTACTTGTTAAAGATTGTGCAGATTTCTTCCCTTTTAAGTCATCGAATGATTTAATATCTGAATTGTCTTTGTGAACAAGTAATACTGCTCCTGATTGAATATATGGGTCAGAGAAATCGTATTTCTTTTGACGGTCTTCATCAATTCCAACTTGGTTTGCGATCATATCAAAACGTTTGGCATCTAATCCTGCAAACATACCGTCCCATTGTGTTTCTTTAAACTCTGCTTTCACACCAAGCCGCTTTGCTACTTCCTTAGAAATTTCAACATCAAACCCAGTTAGTTTGTCTGAATCATCGTGGAATGTGAAAGGAGGGTATGTACCTTCTGTTCCAACTGTTAACACGCCATCTTTTTTGACTTTATCATATAGACTTTCTTGTGAAGAAGATTTATTGTCGGTATTATTTGCCTCATTTTTTGTATTTGAACCACAAGCCGTAAGTACAATTGTGAAAGCTAACAATAGCGATAAAAGAGCAATCGATTTTTTCATTTGATAAACCTCCTAGTAATCTGATAGGGATTGATACTCTGTGATACTAAATTAGAAAGGGCAAAAAGTCAATAGAAACAACTTATATCATTAGTGTTAATGTTTCTTTGCGAATTATACAGATTTTAAGGGATTGAAGTGAATTAGTACTCATAACGAAGAGCTTGTTCTTTTCTACAACTTTTCATTTCTAATATCAACCATTTCGTAAAAATGATGCCTACATAGATTTTCTTTTTATCCTTGAGAACGTTTGTCCTAATTATTCTCAAGATAATTGGAGGGGTCTACCTATCCTTTCTACATTATATGGCATCTGTTCTGATACCGAACTCGCACGTGAGTTTCAAGGTTTTTTTGTCTGGAGGAGACTAAGGAGATTAGAAACGATGGATTTAGAACTTTCCAGAACATAAAGACTCCCATCCACCTTTAGAACTAAGCAGGGGATGGGAGTGTTATTTCTGGATTTGAACCGCCCGAAACTATTGCAGCATCTTTATTATTGGCTTAGTGATTGTCATGTGTTCTTTCCTCTACGCTTACGAAGATAGGGTTCGAATAGAACCAAAGGTCTTTATAGTTACGGTTGTTGATCTCGGCAAAACGTGATTCGTTATCCTCAATATCAGTCTTTGAATCGATCAGCGGCTCACCGTTGCTCGTTTCTCCAGAGACATTTTCTCCCAGATTCGTACCTCTCAAACGGAAATATTGGTCCTTACTCGCTTTGACTTTGTAAGTGATAATATGGTAACCGTCGCCATCAGTTTTCCAGTCTTTGCTTGTAAAGCGTTTAACTACTTTTGTCGTATCATTGGTGTCTTTACTGTAAGCAGGTGTTCCAGGCACAGCTTTCCCAGTTACATCACCGGAAATTAAATCCACGTGATCCACTTTAACCGAATCGCCGTTGTTGTTCTTTTTAGGGCTCTTAAATCGGATTGTAATTTTGACCATTTGTCCTTCCTTCACTTTAAGGTCCCCGCCCATATCTACCTTGCTGCTGCCGCCTTTAGCTTGGAAATCAAGTGCGTTAATCAAGTCACCAAAAACAGAGAATGATTTCCCCGACCGCATGCCGTCCAAGACGGATTGCATTGTGGAACCATTCACCCAAGTGTAATTTTTGGAATATTCGCCAGGCCAGTATCCGCTTGAGTAAAGTCGGTTTTCACTGATTTCGAAATGGGAGTCCGAATTGGAAAAGTTCCAGAACTGACGTCCTTCTCCAAGAAGCGCATCCCATGCACCGCCTACCTTAGCAAGCATGTAATCGGAACCGCCGTAAGTTCTGTTTTCAGGCGTTGTCAGGTTTAAGCCGCCTCTGTCAGGCTCCATCTGGTTTCCGGGCATGCCTTCAAATCCGAACAAGACATCCGGTGCGATATTGTTGAAGTCGCGGAAATCAGATATGGTGTACACCTTTTTTCTCGAAGGGTGATTCAAGATGGCATAACTTGTATTCTTATAATTCTTCTCAAGCCATGCCAAGGCTGTTCGAGCATCCTGGGGTGTCTTATTGGCTCTTTGATCCTGTGCTTTCCAGATGGCTACATCCGTTGAATTGAACATCTTTTCATCCTGGTTGGTAAACAAATACTCGAATTGATTGCCACTTTTAAACTTTTCGATGAACCTGCCTGATCTCCCAAAATTCCTATGCCGACATGCTCGTATGTAGGCATGTCCCATTCGAACCCCGAAAAGATAATTTTATTTTTATATTTGCCCTTTTTCTGCAGTTGTTTCATTTTCGGAGCTTGATATTGAATGATTCCCTGAGACAGCGGAATCGGACCGCCTGGAACCAATTGTCCTTCATCATCCCGTGAAGACATTCTCAAATGGTCGGAAATACCCATCCAATCCATACCATACTTGTCAAATGAGTTGTTGAGCACGTTTTCAAGGGTCTGAGACCCCTCTGCATCGTCGGACTGAGTGGTATGGGCATGATATTCCCCTTTCATCCATCTGCCTCCAGAATTTGTCTGGTTGTTTTCTTCTGCATCTTTTGCAGCGACCGGCAGACTTTGAGAAAAGATGGCTAAGCTGAGAGCCAATACCGTGAATGATTTGAACTTATTTAACATCTTTCTGATACCTCCGAAATATTGAAATAATATTGAACAAGCCAATTTTATTGTAAAAGTATTAAGTAGCTATTTGGGGAGAGTATGGTTTTTGTAAATGAAGAGGGGGAATTTCTGGAATAATCTTTGTGGATTTCTATTCGAGAACCTATAGAAAAACCCCTGTGTTTATTGACGAAAAAAGGGGAAAGCTCTTTAGCAGAGCCTCAAGTTGTCGCGAAACCTTCGACAGCCTTTATATTTATCTTCATTCTTTTATCCATCACGTTAAATTAAAAAGAGTATACTCCTACCATTTAATGTAATTGGGTGATATAATTTTTGTGAATAAATTCACAAAAATAGAAATATCTAGTTAAAGCATTAGCTTTTAACTCTTGAAAGAAAGCGAGTTGGTTATATGAAGAAGAAAGTAGTTTTGGCTGGCGGGACTGGTTTTGTCGGTAAATACTTTGAAAATCATTTCATGAGTTTAGGATATGAGGTAAGAATCATCTCAAGACAATCTCCACATATAAGTTGGAGCAATAACGAAGGAATAAGAGAATCAATTGAGAATTCTGATATGCTAATCAACTTGGCAGGGAAAACAGTTAACTGTCGCTACAATGCTAAGAATAAGGAAGAAATCTTACAGTCACGAACTGAAACTACTAAAATACTCGGAAATGCGATTAAACAATGTGAAAATCCTCCTTCATTATGGATAAACTCAAGTACGGCGACTATTTATAGGCATGCTGAAGATAATCCAATGACAGAGGATGACGGTATCATTGGCTCAGGTTTCTCGGTTCATGTGGCCAAAGAGTGGGAGCGTTCATTTTTTGAATTTCAATTACCTGAGACAAGACAAATTGCTTTAAGAATTGCGATTGTGTTGGGCGATGATGGTGGGGTAATGACTCCTTATAAAAATTTAGTTAAATTTGGTCTAGGTGGTCATCAAGGATCGGGAAATCAAAGGTTCAGTTGGATACATATAGATGATTTATTTAACATTGTCCTTTTTCTTAGAAAGAACGAGGAGTTGAGCGGAGTATTCAATTGTTCTTCGCCTCACCCAGTTACAAATCGCGAGTTCATGGCTTACCTGAGAAAAGCCATGAATAGAAAGATAGGATTGCCATGCCCGAGACCCATGCTTGAAATGGGAGCTTTCTTTATGAGAACCGAAACTGAATTGATCTTAAAGAGTCGCTGGGTTATTCCTGAAAGATTGGTAAGGGAGGGTTACGAGTTTAAATTTGATAAACTCGATGCAGCCCTTCAACAAATACTCAAGAGTTCTAAATAACGGTATAAAACACTAGAGAGTGATTTGCTATAATAATAGATAAAAAGATTATTGAAGAAGGGGAATCCGTATTATGAATTTTACTCCATCTGAAAAAGTCGGAAGATTCACAACAGGAATTTTTTCGGAGTTGGCGACTCGTAAGCAGGAAGCGATGAAGCGCGGGATAGATGTTATCGATTTGAGCGTTGGTAGTCCTGATTTGCCACCGCCTGCATTTGTAGTGGATACGCTGGTCAAATATGCACAGGATACAAACTCATACGGTTATACGCTAAAAGGTACAACTGAATTCCATGAGGCTGTTTTCTATTTTTATCGGCAGCGTTACGGGGTAGAGCTTGATTCAGATAAAGAGGTTCTTCAACTGATGGGCTCACAAGATGGGCTTGCACACTTGGCAACAGCGATGATTAATCCGGGCGATTATGTGTTAGTACCAGATCCGGGATATCCAATTTACGAAGCAAGTGTAAAACTCGCGGGAGGTAACATTTATCCGATGCCACTTACTGCCGAGAATAAATTTCTGCCACAGCTCAATCAAATCCCAGTGGAAATATTGAACAAAACGAAAATGATGATCATCAGTTACCCTGGAAATCCAGTCACTGCACTTGCTGATGAAGCTTTTTTTTCAGAGGTTATTTCGTTTGCTAAAAAGAATGAGATTCTGGTTGTTCACGATTTTGCTTACTCTGAGTTAATTTTTGATGATCATCCTCCGATTAGCTTTATGTCTATTCCGGGTGCTAAGGAGGTTGGGATTGAATTTAATTCGCTATCGAAAACGTTCAATATGGCAGGCTGTCGTATTGGATATGTGGTCGGCAATCATGATGCGTTACATATCTTAGGTACATTGAAATCACACATCGATTATGGAGTTTTTTATCCGATTCAAAAAGCTGCAGAAATGGCGCTTACATCCAACCTTTCGCTGCTGTCCGATCAGGTTAAGGAATACGAGGCCCGTCGGGATGCCTTGATAACAGGTCTTGCAAAAGGAGGATGGCATGTACCTAAATCCTCAGCTACCATGTTTATTTGGGCTCAAATTCCTGCTGGTTGGAAGTCACGCGATTTTGCTTATGAATTGATTGAAAAAGCAGGGGTTACGGTCGTCCCTGGGGATGCTTTTGGAAAACAAGGCGAAGGGTATGTTCGAATGGCCTTGGTCCAACCGGCTGAGAGATTGACAGAAGCTGCAGAAAAGATTCAATTGTTTCTGGAAGAATATCAAAAAGTGGTTCAGGATTGAATATGAAAAGTAAACGAAAAGAGTGCGGAGGTAAGCCGCACTCTTTTTTTGCAGGTCCTTCTCAATCAATTCTTTTTTGCGACTTTATTCAAAATGAAATAGGCTGATATAGCAGATAAAACAGCAATTATTAATGTAGGTATTTGTGAACTTTGAACAAAAATCACTTCTTGGGAAAGTGTATTATTCATGCTCAATGACTCTGAAAAATCAGGGGTATATGTAGCAGTTAGAAATAGACCAGATGAAATTTGCAATAAGGTAAATAACAATAAGAAACTAATAGTGAAAATTAGATACTTTTTCATTTTACACCTCCTCATTTAATTACGAGTATAGCGTACAAAAGTTTCGTTTGATTTTACACTTTTCTGGAAAATGTGAAATGGTGCATTTTTATTAGATTTCTAAAGCCATTCGTTTGGTTCTTAGCTTGTGTCTATAAAGTCCTCATCAAACTCTTCGAAACGTTTAAATCCTTTAGCTTTATAGTAATTTTCTCCGACTTAGTTTCCTATTTCAACATCGGCAATAACTTGCGATAACCCTTGTAATTCTTGAATTAGCTTCTGTAAAAGCTTTGTACGAATTCCCTTTCCTTATGATATTTTATTCACTTATTCTTACTCTATCTAGTGGGATGAAATCCTGCGAATAAGCAAGCATTCGTAAGAAATACTTAATTAACTGAGGGAGTTCAACAAGAAGAATGCAAAAAAGACCGCCTATACTGGCGATCTTTCGAATTTACGTATTAAAAAACTAAGCAGCATTTTTTATCTCTCTTGTTTTTTTAGCAAATAGTTTTTCTTTAAGAGTTGGCATAATCAAACCATCTACCCCATACCTTCCCGCATTAATAGCAGAAACTAGGATAAACATTGACAATAAAACAAGTTGTGGGTTTGTACTTGTAGTACCACTAAACATATAAGAAAAGTTCATCGCTATTCCAAAAAACACTGCTGTTTTTGTAAAACAACCGATTAATAAACCTACACCTACAAATAGTTCTCCCCAAGGTACTAAGAGGTTAAATACCTCTATATTAGGAATCGCTATATTTTTTAGAAATACCACCCACCATTCTTGAACAGCCGGGTGTTCTCCTGTTGAGTTAGCTAGAGCACCCTGTAAAAAGCCAGAAGCATCAAACTGTCCACTTGCTATCTTCCCCCAACCAGCCATAATCCACGTATATCCGATATATACACGTAATACAGCTAAGAGTATAGAAATGTTTTTGTTTTGTCTTAGAGCATCAATCATCATGTTTTCCTCCAGTATTTCAAAATAATAAGTACTAAGGAATATAACAACATCATCGAAAATGATTTACATTATCAATTATATTAAAAATGTATTAAGAATATATAATGAACCTCCTTCTACAATCGGAAGTAAATCTGAGGATTCAGTAAGACTCTTCGGTTATTCAAAAATGCTATTGATCCAATTGTTGAAGTTAGTCTCAGTAAACAGCAATTTATTGGAGTTCTCTATTGAAATTACCATCAGATGATCCCAATTTCGAAGCTAGCTAATATTATTGTTATTTAACCACTCAATCCCGAAGAATAACGCTATAATGCGAATACTAAACCACCTTACAAAAATATGACAAAATTGTAAGATGTGAACCTTAAACTGTTAGGTTAATCGATGGCGATTTATCTCTTCCTCTTTTAAGATTTAAGAAAAAGAGGAAAAAAGGTGGTATGAAATGAGTTTTTTAGAACTGAATATTAATTTATTTAGAATGATTAATGATTTAGGGAAACAATACACATACTTAAATCCTGCTATGATTTTCATTGCTGAGTATATGGTGTTTTTCTTAGCTTTTGGTGTTATTGTAATTTGGTTTACTCAAAATAAAAAGAGTAGAATGATGGTCCTTTGTGCAACCATTACTTTTATATTTGCTGAAATAATCGGGAAGATAGCAGGAAAATTTCATTCCAATAATCAACCATTTGCTGAGTTGACAAATGTTAATAAATTAATTGAAAAAGCAGTTGATAATTCTTTTCCAAGCGACCATACAATATTGTTTTTCTCATTTTGTGTATCCTTTTGGATGTTCAAAAGAGGATGGTGGTTTTTATGGGTCATACCGGCTTTCCTTGTTGGTTATTCTCGTATTTGGGTCGGTGTCCACTATCCAGCAGATGTTCTAGCAGGAGCTATTATAAGCATCATTTCAGGCTCAATTGTTTACCTTATTGTTCCTAAGTTACGCTTGACTCTGAAATTATTAGGGGTTTATGAGAAATGCGAACAATTGGTTATATCTCCTTTAACTAAATCGAAGGGAAAAAAATCTAAGGATATTTAAGAAATAATAACATTTTAAAATTTATGAATAAGTTTCAACTAACTGGTGCTTTACTTCAATAAGAGAGTTGCTTCGGCAGCTCTTTTTCTTATGTCACGAACAGGGCAGGTTAGTGAAAGGTGATATTATAAATATAGATGAGATTTTTTAGTAAAGGAGACTTATTATTTTGGAAGCAAAATGTATTAAGTTCTATGAATTCGGAAGCCCGCAAAGCGTATTGAAAGTTGAAAGTAAAAACATTCAACGACCTGCTAATGGAGAAATCCTTGTGCGTATGAAAGTTCGCCCTATTAACCCATCTGACTTGCTACCAATTCGTGGGGTATATTCTCATCGAATCCCTTTACCTTCCATTCCTGGCTACGAAGGGGTCGGTATTGTAGAAGAGGTGGGTCCTTCAGTTTCTCAAGAACTAATAGGTAAGCGTGTTCTGCCTCTGCGTGGTGAAGGAACTTGGCAAGAATATGTTAGAACATCTGCGGAGTTGGCAGTTCCTATACCTCGTTCCATTGAGGATTATATTGCAGCACAATTATATATAAATCCGATAACAGCTTGGCTTACTTGTACAGAAGTATTAGCATTGAAACCGGATGATGTATTAATCGTGAATGCTTGCGGATCTTCTATTGGTCGTATCTTTACTCAGTTATCCAAAATTCTTGGTTTTCAGTTGATTGCTGTAACAAGAAACAATAAATATACGGAAGAACTACTTAAACTTGGAGCTTCTTATGTAATCAATACTTCGGATAGATCATTACATAATACCGTGATGGAATTAACGAATGGGCGTGGAGCAAACGCTGCTATTGATTCTGTGGGTGGAACAGATGGTTCAGAGTTAGCTTTTTGTGTTCAACCAAATGGAATGTTATTAACCATCGGGCTTTTATCAGGAAAGCCTGTAAATTGGGCGGAAATTTCAAATAGGACAAAAGTGAATGTTAAAATGTTTCATCTTCGGCATTGGAATCAACAGGTATCAGTACAAACTTGGCAAGAAACTTTTAACCTTTTGATAAATTTTATAAACGATAAAAGGTTGAGGTTTATGATGCCAGACTCTCACTATGACTTACAGGAAGTACAGGAAGCTATTCGTGTAACAGAATCCCCTATGAGTAATAGAGGGAAGATTTTTTTATCCAGTTAGCTACTAATTTTTCTTCTTCAACTATAAATCAGGCAGTTTTTAATAATAAGATCGTTTTTTGAAAAAATAGTGGGATTGTTCTTTGAGAAAAGGAAAAAAAGAAGTTTTACTTTTAGTTTTCTATTTCGTAATATTTATTTAAAGTACAGTCGGGTGCGTACGTTCATTAAGAAGTATGGAAAAGGTATTAATAAAAGTATCATTTGATTAAATAAGTTAAGAGCATGTTTTGAACAGTCCTTTTTCAAAACATGCTTTTTCTTTAAATTATAAGTAAGGAAATCAAAGTATAAAGCGATATATTATTTTCATAGGATTCCCGAACACTAGAAGGACAAGCTACATAAAATATAGCAAGTCCGTACTATTTTATGAACTGAAGTGGGCTTAATATAAATAAGGGGCATAGCAATGATTAACTGGAAAGTGCGTTTTAAAAATCCGACGTTTATTTTTACAGTTCTTCTCCCTGGGCTTTTAATATTAACGCAAATGGTTGCAGCGTTCATTAATAACTTTATCCACCCGATTGGTTTTACCATTACCGATAATGCACTGAATGGGGCGATGGGGATTATTAACTTTATTGCGCTTACATTCTTTGGGGTCGGCGGTGTGGTTGATCATACTACTAAAGGTCTAAGCGACAGTGATGAGGCTCGAAAATATGAGGAACCTAAGTAATTGGACGAACCTTTTTCTACTAAAAATGTAGAAGAAACCAGATGTCACCGTTTATTTTATGTAACGGAACATGTGGTTTTTTTGTTTTTATTTAGAGAATTTATGGTGAATAAACGAAGATGGTAGAAATAAAAAATGATTTTAGGAATCAAATCAAAACTTCATCATATATTTAAAATTGTGTTTCATTTACAGATTGGGGAGGAAAAAGAATGAGTCTTAGTTTACCAGTTTCAAAATGGCTTGTAGCAATTGTTTCACTTGTAGCATTGGTTGCAGCATTTATTTTCGGTCCAGCTAATGCATCAGCATCAATCAACTATGGCGATGAAGTTGCCGCCTTAGCGGAGAAGCAGGTGGGGAGCCCATATAAATATGGAGGAACGACACCAAAAGGATTCGATGCAAGCGGGCTTACTCAGTATGTCTATAAAAATGCAGCGACAGAAATGAAAATTCCGAGAACAAGTGCAGAACAGTATAAAACCGGTAAAGCCGTGAAGCAAACAGACTTAAAAACAGGCGACTTAGTGTTCTATGCAACTGGCATGAAAGGAAAAGTCTCATTTGTGGGCATCTATAATGGAAAAGGTACTTTTGTGGGAACCACAACAAAAGGTGTAAAGGTAGTTAAAATGAGCGACAAGTATTGGAAAGATCGATATATTGGGGCTAAACGGGTCATTAAGTAAAAGCTCTGATATTCATAACGGATACTTTATAATATGACTAGCAAAAAGAGCATCGAAAATCTGATGCTCTTTTTGCTAGTCTCGGATAGTTGAAAAACACTTACTCAATGATAATATCTGTTAATACAACATTACCATTTCTAACCTTTACTATAGCAACTGAAGGTTTAGCCAAAGCGTCTGTTTCCATTTCCTTAGCCTTTTCTTCGGATGCATAATAATTGTCTAGGCCGTATCTAATCTGAACAGTTGTAGCTCTTTTTAAGTCATAAGGAATTTCTAATTCTCCTTTTAGATAAACACCTTTGCTGGGTTTTTCTTTCGTTACTAAATCGACTTTATATAGACCATCACTGCTTTGTTTTAGTCGTACATATACCTTTTTATAATCACCCATATTTCTTGTTTTAAACTCAGAAATAACAGAGTCATCAAGTTGTGAAGGCTTAACGGTCTCTATTTCGTAATTCAGAGCCACATAGCTGCCCCGGAACAGGTCCGTCGGGTCGACTGGGGCGGTTTTGATTTTGATTTCCTCTCCGGTCATGGTAGTCCAGACGGGAGGAATCGCCAAGACTAAAAGAATCAAGATTGGAATGGAAAATACGATGAGCGGTCGGAAGAATAGATTATTCTTCATTGAAATCGCCTCCTTTTTTCCGTTGGTTTTCAAAGAAGAAGCCAAAACCAATAAGCATGATGCCGCCGATTATGAATGTAAGCGATTTTGGCAGGAAGTCAAAGGAATCAATATAGTATCTGAAAATCAGTGCACATATTATCACAATGCTGGTTAAACTGCCCTTTAGAATGAGGTAAAGCAGGAAAATAAAATAAGCTATAGGGAACCATATCGAAAATTCAAAGGTAAGGAAGAGTGCGGTGATTCCATGTAAGATATGCCCTTGTATGTGGGTGGTGCTTTGTAATTTAGATGGAAATGGAAGATACGCCAGTATAATTCCCAATACAAACAGAATGGAAAGGACGATCGTATTCGACTGTTTAAAATCTAACTTCGGTACAAATTCCATTAGAAATAAGGCGATTGTATTGATGGCTAATGCGTTAATAAAAAAGCCCAAGGCCTTAGGATAATCGAATTTTTTTAATAGAACATATAAAAACGGTATAAATACAAGAATAGCAAGCGGGTAAGACGTTTCATCAAGGAATATACTTCCGTTAATATAAATGAAAAGCAGAAAGGAAGTAAAAAGAAGGATGAAGACGTCTTTTAAATAGTAACCAATGAATACTGTTCCAATGGCCCATAATAAAAAGGAACTGTTGAAATTGATGCTAATGTTAAACATCTGCTCAACTAGAAATATGCCTGCTCCGAATATCAAAATTCCAACATAATGTAAACTCCGGGCTGTTTTGGGAAAGCGTTTCTGCCACTTAACACCAGCGAAGTTTACTCCAATTAGACACGCAATTATTATTAGGAATTTTACTCCCTTATTTAAATATATCCAGTTACTGGCAACGAAGGTTAATACCCCAAGACCTAAAAGAAGCGCCCCGATGGACAATAAAATAGTAATGAAACTTAAATTCTCCTTCACATCATAGGAATCTAGCATCTTTTCTTTTTCTTGCTCAGAGATAACTCCTCCTGTTTCAAGATACTTAAGTTCGTGTTCAAGAAAATCAAACTGCTTTTTCGTTATTTCTTTTTTTGCCAAAGTAATTCCTCCTTCCATATATTTCTATTATATAACTTATTCTCCGTTAGCTATTAATATATGTTAATTTTCTCTTACCCTCTTTTGATTACACTTAACGGAAATTACGATATATACAATTCTGATTAGTTAGGCGGTCAGCTCAAATCATAAAAAAATAGGATAATTACAAGGAAGAGGGTAAGCTTTTAAATATTTTTTTACAGTACCTTGCAATAAATAGTACCATGTGGTAAATTATTTGCATAAGATGTATTGTTCGTCGTTTGGTACTGTTTAATGAATAGTACTAGAAACATACTAGAAGGGAGTGATGGTACATTGAATGTACAATTTAAAAAAGGTGTTTTGGAACTGTGTGTCCTTGTGCTGTTGGATAAGCAAGACCGTTATGGCTATGAACTTGTTCAGAAGATTTCAGATCAAATCGAAATATCGGAAGGTTCGGTTTATCCACTTTTACGACGATTAACGAAGGAAGAGTATTTTACGACATATTTGCAAGAATCAACTGAAGGGCCACCGCGTAAGTATTATAAGTTAACTGACAAAGGCCGGGAGTACCTTCACGAATTGCTGACAGAATGGACCGAATTTTCTAATGGGGTCAATCAATTAATCAAGGAAGGTGTGGGCCAATGAATAAAGAAGAATTCTTAAAACAATTGGATGCCTCATTAAAAAGGCTTTCTCTAGAGGAACGGCAGGATATCCTGCAAGATTATGAAGAGTATTTCGAAATTGGGTTGGAAAAAGGAAAAACAGAGCAAGAAATTTCAGAAGCTCTTGGAAACCCGAAACAAATTTCCAAGGAACTATTGGCATCCTACCATCTTGGTCAAGTCGAGGAAACGACTTCCGCTGGAAATGTCATGCGAGCTGTTTGGGCAGTTATTGGTTTAGGATTTTTTAATATTGTGATTGTATTAGGACCTTTTATTGCATTGCTAGGGGTTGTTATTGCAGGGTGGGCATCAGCGATAGGATTCATTCTTGCTCCGTTTGGCGTACTTCTTAATCTGATTTTAGGGAGCTTTCAATTATTTGATTTGTTCTTTGCATTGGGACTTTGCGGGATTGGAATATTCATAGCGATGGGGATGTTTGTCGCTACAAGTGCTTTAATTAAAGGATTTATTCGCTATTTGAAATTTAACGTTTCCCTTGTGAAAGGTGGTTTGAAACATGGTTAATATTAAAAAATTATCGATTATTGCACTTGTTCTGTTATTGGTTGGTGTAGTAGGCAGTTTGTTTACATTTTCGCAAGTGACGGATAAGGAATCCACTACAGAGAAAAAATCGATTACAGATGAGGTAACGGACATTCAGGTTATTTCTGACAATGCAGCTGTTGAAATTATCCCAACGACAGGTACTGAGACTAGTGTAGAGTTAGTATCAAAAGGTGTGGATGTTTCTAAGCTGAATTTTTCTGCAGATGTGGAAGGAAAGAAGCTTGCGATAAAATTAAAAGATAAACGTTCCTTTAGCTTTGGGTTTCAAATTCAATCATTACATTTAAAAGTGTATGTGCCCGAGAAGGCTTATAAGTCCTTTGTCGTTAAAAGTGATAATGGAAAAGTGCAAATGGCTGAACTGGAGATAAAGAATCTGAACGTGGAATCACAAAATGGCCGAGTTGAATTAAATGATATAGTAACCGAAAAAGTAGAGGTGAAATCTGCTAACGGAAGAGTAGATCTTAATAATGTAGAGGGAAATCTGGTAGGTTCCTCGAATAACGGCAAAATCTCCCTTGTCACAAAAGACTTAGATCGGAATATTCAATTGGAAAGTGACAATGGCAAAATTATGATTAAAACAGATAAGGAGCCGACCAATACAACCTTTGATGTTCATGTTGATAATGGGAAAATCGATATTCTCAATAAATATGAGGGGAATGTTGTCATTGGTAAAGGTGAAAACATGGTTAAATTAGAAACGAATAATGGGAAAATTGAGATAATAAAATAGCAACAAAGCGAGAAAAAAGCCGATTCCGTTGGAATCGGCTTTTTTCAGTTAAGCAGCCATTTTATTTTCTTGAACTGGCTTAGGCTTATGATAATACCTGTTTAAGAATGAACCATAAACGGAAGCGAGTATTTGTTGGAAAAGAGTACCGAGAATGACAGGAACAGCAACGGCGGCAGGGAAATAAGCAACGGCAAGAGCAGCTCCTGCAGCGATATTTCTCATACCTCCTGTATAGGTGACGGTAATAATCTCTTCTTTTTCCCACTTCAGGAATTTTCCGACCATCCAGGATAATAGATAACCAGAAAAGGCAATAAAGAAGACCATAATAGCCATTTTGATTAATTTTGCATCGATATGACTTAAATATGGAGCAACTTTCGCGCTGTTTAAGGTCACACATATACCAAGTGCTATTTTAGAAAAGGGAGCTAAACGCGGTCCAAGCATCGGTTTTATTTTTCCCTTGGTAATCTGATTCAGTACCATCCCAATCAGTGAAGGAATGACAACCATTACGATTAACCCTTTCATGATTGCCATGGTATCCATTTCAACCGATGTTCCGCTGAAGAAAGCAACGCTATACGGCACAATAATCGGTGACAAGAGCGTATCGATTAAGACAATCGTCAAAGTGAGCAGGGTGTTCCCTTTGTAAATGGATACCCAAAGCAAACTGGTAACACCAGTTGGAATCACAACACCTAGAACTAAACCAGTTATGGTCAGATTGTCTCCAGGAAACACCAGGTGTCCAAGTAGCCAAGCCCAAATTGGCATGACAATATGGAGGATACAAAGGACCACAATTATCGGTAAGGGATTGGAAGCGATACGCTTCAATGAACTGAAATCCGACCCTGAACTTCCGGAAAATGTAATAAATGCAAAAATCCAAGGGACGAGGAATATATAGGAATCTAAATAACTGGCAAGCAATACGCCGACCACTACACCAGTTGGCGTGATAAAAGGCATAGCCTTTTCAAGAAAATGATTTAACTTCTGTAACAACAATTTCACTCCTAGCCAAATACGTATGATGATAAAGGCAAGCTGCTTCGTACTATCATGTATGTAAAATCCCTGTGAAAGTCCCAGCAAAGGAAGTTTCACACTATCATCTGTAGATCAGGTGGAGAAGAAAAAACGAAGTTTTTAATAATAATAGAAGGTGCTGATAGTCTTTTCGTTTTTCATATTATCATAGCGGGGGTAATTTGCTATGGTGCGGTTTTGATATTGTGGAATAAAATTGCCACAGTTTTTTGTTTATTATGGATAATAAATCCATTGGAGTCGAAAACCTTTGTATCCTTGGAATGGATATACATTTTAAGCAGGAGCTTTATTTTTTTCGTTTCTTCAATACGGTCAGGCATTCCATATGCTTTTGTAATTCGTGAAACCATGGAATAGCTTCTTGTTTCTTGAGTATCTTCATTATTTTCCTTTTTTTATGAAAGTAGAAATCATAAACTTTACTTTGAAAAGATGATCTTCTTTATGAGGAAAAGGGGGGCCTACATTCATCCCCTTAATCATAACCATTCTTAGTTCCTTTGTTAGTAAAGTGATTTAGATCCTTTCTTTAGACCCTTTAATAACTTTTTTGCCGAAAGCCTTGGTATGACTGATTCGAATAGAATCTATCAGGGGAAAGAAGAGCATCATTTAGTTATCCACAGCATGTAAGGCACTATTCACAGTATAAAGAGTTCAATGCACACCTGGATGAAGGGTGTCTACAGTCAGGGAAAAGCTAATTCACAGAACAACTTCAAAATTATCAGTCCTCAAAATCAGAAAAAGGGAGGGAGGCAGCTACATAAGGGAATAGGTATTGGAGTGGAATGGAGAAAGGAATTTTTATGCATGACAAAAAACACTCGCCCAAAAGCCAGTGTTTCTGTTAGCCATATTTTATCCTAATTTTTCATATGATCTTTTTGGATAGCAAAATAGGATCGTATAGCTTCTTTTTTCTGTTTCAATACATCTAGGACGGATTCGTTATTATTTACATTTTGGTACATCGTACTATGTTTCTCAAGTTGTTCGTATGTATGCTTTTTAAGTGTGTTGAGATAATCGGAAATAGACTGATCCTTTTTTAGAATTCGCTGTTTTCCGCGTATAGACTTTTGATCAGTATCTTCTGTACCTACTATGACAGAATTCACGCGTGAGATCACCCAATCTTCACACCATATGCTTAGTGTTCTATGAATCTTAAACGCCTTGTCATGCTTCACACGGATCATATCAATATGCTCATTCACTTCTATATAATCCACATTTCTCGCTAAAGATCCCTCCGAAATTCCGCGGTGCAAGTGTTCGCGCTCCATTAAGTTTTTAATGCAGGCAGCCTGGTGTGCATACGTGGCCAATTGTTCCAGTACTTCATTATAAACGATTGTACTAAAATAAGCGGAAGCCTGTTTTGGATCGGCTAATAGATGCTTTTTGTTTGACAGGACTTTACCTAACTTTTTAAGTGAAGTGCTATACACAAATCGAGCCAGTTTTAACAAATCATCTTTTATAGGTCCATGTGCAGCTTTAAGAAACGAACGGTAGATATATTTTCCGACCCGTTCTAGCTCCATACAGACTTTATCTTCTATATATTCAAGGAATCCTGCTTCATAAATTGTTTTCCGTACCAACATCCTCTCCGTACGATTTTCAAGATAATCCTTCAACATTCCTTCTTTGAAAGAAGCTAAAATGATTTCTTTCCGTGTGAAAACGGAGCTGGCAATAGTGAAGGTTACCATGTCGCCTAATGTTTGGTTAACTGTTTCCATGGCATCAAGTACATCCTGTCTTTTGAAAAGGGAACATTCTGAATGGACAATTTCATCGTAGTGCAGCGAGACTTCTTCAGATTTATTGACAGACATATTGAATGCTGCCATGAGCATGAGTCTCTTGGAGGGCAGGGATAGGCTTCGGAAGGCATTACTATAGAAGAAACGGTATTTTTTACAGTATCGGTCCTTTTTACTGTTGAAGCTGAGACTGCCTGTCGGCCCGAGATTGAATTTATATTTTGTTATCTCCTGTTGAATGGGAAGGAAGATTTTTCGGCCGCAGCCAACTTGTGGGGATGAAAATTTCTTGATGATCTTTTTCAGATATTTTTCAGTCGTTCCAATCCCTTTAGCCATTTTGTGGAGGGGACTCTGAATCACACCATCCCAATCCATATGAAGGAGGGAATATAAACATGTGTCGAACTCCTTGGAGGATACATGGCGTATTAAATATCGGTAGGTTTCTTCATAAATCATTGTTTTCGGCTCCTTTTTTTCACAAGTCAAAGGCTATTTTTCTTTCACAGTCTATATAAACTTTTAAAAGGAAAAAGTAGCATGTCTTAAAAAAAAAAAATGGAGACAAAGAAAACGATGCCTAAAATGAATTTAGTGAATGCAGATATTATGGGAACCTTAACAATTGGAAAGGCAGGTGCAGCCAGTAAAGAAATAGTAAGTGCGCATACAGATGGGTAACATACCATATGCTTCTTAGGGGATAGAATAAACGCTAATGTAAAAACATACATTACTCCTAAATCATGAGATTTTTGTGTATGTACATATCATTCTTTTATGTTCATGAAGATTAGAAAACTTGGTCCAGTTTCAAGCTGGGCTTATCATTTTGAATTTTATTTAGGAACACGAAATAAATCATTCGCTTATTGTATCTATTTTTAGTAAACTGGCAATAACTATTTGGATTAGAAGGTGAAGGAAAATGAGGGAAACCTTAGTGGATGAGAGGGTAAGAGGTTCTGATAAAATATGGACACGTGACTTTATCATGATTTGTTTGGCAAATCTGTGTATTTTCATGGGTTTCCAAATGACGATGCCAACCATCCCGCTGTTTGTTGAGCAGCTTGGAGGGGACGATCGCCTAGTAGGGGCTGTCCTAGGGATTTTTACATTTTCCGCTCTGCTTGTTCGGCCAATTGCCGGAAAATTATTGGAAACGAAAGGAAGACGTATTGTTTTTCTTATCGGGTTAGCCATTTTCGCTATATCCGTGGGTTCCTTCGGTTTTATGGGGAGCATCGGATTGTTATTTTTAATGCGCATTGTACAGGGAGTCGGCTGGGGTTTTTCTTCAACAGCTTCAGGCACCATCGCCTCTGATATAATTCCGGCCAAACGCCGTGGCGAAGGGATGGGGTATTACGGATTATCGGGCAATCTAGCACTCGCATTCGGTCCATCACTGGGGCTTTTTCTAGTTACAGTCCTTCCATTTCAAGAGCTGTTTCTGATTTGTTCTTTGTTAGGATTGTTTGCTGTAATAATGGGATCGATGATTCGATATCAAAAAGTGGAAATAAATCCGTTAACTGCTGTGGCTGCAAAGAGGTTTGATATTTATGAGAAAAGTGCCCTGCAGCCATCTCTACTTATTTTCTTTATTTCCGTTACATTTGGCGGAATCGCAACTTTCCTGCCACTTTATACAGCAGAAAAAGGTGTGAGTGGAATTCAGTGGTACTTCTTGCTTTATGCAATGGCTCTCATGGTCACGAGATTATTCTCTGGCCGATTATATGACAGAAGAGGCCACCGGGCAATCTTTGTGCCATCAACAGTGCTAATCATGACAGGTATGCTCCTGTTAGCTTGGATGCCAAGTGAAGCGGTACTATATATAGCTGCGGTGCTATATGGATTCGGATTCGGTTCAGTTCAGCCGGCCTTGCAGGCATGGTCGATTGAAAAAACAGCACCCAATCGTAAAGCGATGGCAAATGCCACTTATTTCTCATTTTTCGACCTTGGAGTTGGTATAGGAGCTATTGTTTTCGGACAGATTGGCTACCTTTTCGGCTATCGGAGTATCTATGTCACAGCAGCTGTCTCGATTTTCATCTCGATTATAGTTTATTTTTGGATTGTTAGAAGTGAGGGTAAGTTAAAAATAGTATAGAAATTTTGGATGACTCCATTGAGGGGTTATCTTTTTTTTGTAGCAAAATTTGTCCGATTGAATGGAAATGGTTTTTGGTAGATTTAAGGGGTTATCCGACTTGGATACTAAATATATAAAAAATGGAAAAACTTTGTTATTATCTAAAAGAGATTATACATACGATAATATAAGGTCTAAGTGAAGGAAGGGGAATCTTTGGATGGATGATTCTTCAAATGAAGAAATGACATTAGAAAGAAGGAAGCAGATTTTCCAAGAAGAGCTTGAAGTTTTATGGGAAAGGCGGCTCATCCCAAAAACAGAATATATACGGATTAGCAGGGCGTATGATCGGCATTTTCAAAGAGCCCTTTATAAACAAAAACGATTAGATAATGAAAAAAAGCAAGCTAGTCTCAAAGCAGAGACAATATTGAAAAGTGAGGCAGCTGAGAAGAAGGTTCAGGATAACCTCGTTATAGATGAAGAATCACATCAAGAAGGAGTACAAGGGATACCTATATTTGACGAATCAATAATGAATGATAAGAAGGTTTCGGATGTCCCTAACGAACCAGTTATAGTAGAAAGACCTGAACTGGTCATCGCGAGCATCCCTGAAAGGAAACCTGTTAATCAACAGCGGGTAATCAAGCAGGAGAAGCCTGTTCAACCAATAAAGCCAAAGAGAACACCCGAGCAAATCCGGGAACGGAATATCTCTGTCGTCCTGCTCACGGGGGTAATTTTACTTCTATTTGGAGGTTTAATTTTGGCAACCTCATCATGGGGGAATTTGAATGCGGTTCTGAAGGTGTTTTTCATAGGAATGGTATCCGTCGTTTTCGCGGGAATGGCCTTTATCGCCTGGAAGCTGAAAATTAAGCAGACGGCTTTTGCTTTCCTGACGCTTGCAGGATTATTTATTCCAATTACGATTTTATCAGCTTCATATTATCAGATATTTGGAGAGTACTTATCGCTTAATGGTGAAGGGCGGGCTCTACTTGGTTTTCTTGGAGGATTACTTTGCTTTGGCATATATTTCAAGATTGCTGATTACTTTAAGTCAAAAATATTCATTATCATATCCATATTAACGTTTGCTGTTACCTGTTACTTCGGTTTTGCTTTTGCGACTCCAACGATTGAGTGGATGTTTTTGACGGTTAGTGTCCTTAATCTATTGCTTTTATGGAATGTTGAACAGTTGAAAAATAGGAATAAATTAGTGTTATTCAAACCGTTCATTTTTCAATTCATCCTTTTTAAAATCATTGTGGAAACCTTTGTTATTTTGACATTATTTTCAAGTAACCTGGTTTATTCGATAACATTGATTGTCATTTCTGTTTTGTTTTTAATTTTTGCAGTCAAATTTCAAAAGAAATATTATGAAATTGCTTTTAGTGCTATCTTCACTTACGGATATATCCATTTTGTTTATAATTCATTTTTCAATGAATTCATGGTCATTGCTTTTGCACTTGTGCCAATCATTTTTATGGCGCTTTCGACTTATATGGCTAAAGCAAAGGAGCCTAAGTTATCTAAGAACTTTATGTTTACCAGTTTGATTGAGAGTGGAATCGTTTTTTTATATATAAACGCGATGGTTTATCAGGAAAACTATGCGCAAATTTTTGTTGCGCTTATGATACTATCTGCTCAGTTTGTCTATGTTTCACTTCAATCGAAAAATACGTGCTTCACGTATCCAGCTGTTGTTGTTTTTAATTTAGCATTTGTATATCTTTGCTTTGCTTTTCAATTCTCGTTTACTACTGTTTTAAATCTAATATTCGTGCTTCAGGTTTTCAAGTATATTGGGCTGTATTTATATAATCGCCACCCAAGCTACAGTCTATTTAAGCAAAGTGTCTTAATTATCTCTCCAATGATAATGGTGGGGGTATTAACTAGTAAATTGATTGAAATGGATTGGCTTGCTGTTAGTGCAGCTCTCGTCCTGATTTCTGGACTTTTCTTTATTACCTATGTAAAAGATGATACAAAATCTATGATGGAAACAGCCGTATATGGATTTCCGATTTCTTTCGTATTAGCGTTGGTTGCCTTCTATCCATATTTGTTGGAAGGTAGCGTTTGGGTCAGTTCAAATATCACTGTCAGCCTTTATTTAATGGGGACAGCACTGATTTCAATCGGAGCGGCCTACGCTTTAAAGAGTAGATTTCCAATATTCTTTCCTGTCTTTACCTATAGTGGACAGATTCTTTCCTTCCTTGCTTTTATACTGATTCCATACAGTGAGTTGAATCCAATGGGTGTAACAGGTTTAATTACTATGGCGACTGCAATAAACGTATGGTCTGTTCATGTACATCGGAAACATATATTCTGGCTGCCCGTTATTATTACAAGTGCCAGCCTATATGGTTCGCTTTACGATGTTTTTGATTTTAACCAGGTGATATTTAAGATTGGTTTCGCGTTGTTTGGTCCTTTTATCTTTTTCATTGTAGGAGAATGGCTTGGGAAATATTCAAAAAATGGGAGACTATACTTTCTTTACTCCAGCCATCTTGCAAATTTAGTGGCGATACCTGTTGGATGTTTACTCATTGTCCATACGAATAGCTCGCCGTTTCTATATGTTACGCAGCTATTGATATATATCTTAAGTGCCTTGCGTACGAAAGTGAAATGGGAAAAATACGTCTTTACGTACCTTGGGTTTTCAGTGCTTTTCTTACAGGTGCTTCTGTTTTTAGCCAACGTGGAACAAATAAAATTTGTTACTTCGATTTGCTTGATGATTACAGCAGGAATCATTACCATTCTATGGGCAGTATCTAATAAGAACTGGAAAGATATCATGGAATATTACCTCATTCCATTCATTCATTTGGCGGTCAGTGTTTCGATATTTGAAACGGCAATCCGTGATGTCCCACTAAATCGGGAGATCATTTGGGTGGGGTTTGTGACTGTACAGATTGTGTTTTCCTGGTATCTGCTCATAAGAAGGAATTGGCAGAACTTTGTTGTGGTTCCTCTTAGCCTCGCTTTCATTTTCTATGCGATGTTTGTAAATAGTTTACCTCTGGTTATGGGGATAGTTGTACTGTTTGCATGTGCAGCTGTGATGGTATTTGCTAGCCGTCGCTATTTTAAAGTGCTAATTAAACAAGAAGGTAAAACGAGGTTCATTGATTATTATAGGGTATACGGCTTGTTATTTTTGATTTATATGAATGTGAAATTTTTAATGACCGAAACAGGTTATGAAATCCTAGGAATTTTCGTTTCACTATTGTTGCCGAGCTACTTTATCCTGATGAGAAGCTTTTCAATTCAAGCGAAGGAAAGAAACATCTATTCAGATATAGCGACTGTCGTCAGCCTATATCCGTTTATGAACATCCAAGATTACGCGCACAGACTCCCGATTTTTACGAGTATGGCTGTTCTTTTCGTCTGTATGATAGGGATGTTGTTGCTAAGCAGACGCTATTCCAAAGGACTAATCAAGAAGAACGGATCAGGCACCACAATTGATCCTTTTAGGATTTACGGTTTGTTATTTTTGATTGATATGAATGTGGAAGTGTTTACGAATGAAACAAAATACCAGGTGCTTCAAGTCTTAGTATCGCTCTTGATAACGGGCTACTTCATATTACTGAGAAGCTTTACAGGCGAACTAAATGAACGGAAAATCTACTCCAATATTGCCGCAATCGTCAGTCTGTATCCTTTCTTAAGCATTATGAACTATGTTCACACCCTTTCGATTGTATTAGGATTGATTGTTCTTTTCATCTGTATGTTAGGAATGGTAATGCTAAGCCGTCGCTATTTCAAAGTATTGATTAAGAAAGAAGAAACAGGCGCAACGATTGATGCTTTCCGGATTTATGGTCTTTTATTTTTGCTGGCCATGAATAGAGAAGTACTAGTGAATGAAACGACATATCAGTTACTGCAAGTCTTTGTATCACTCTTGATAACGGGCTACTTCATCCTGATGAAAAGCTTTACAAGTAATGTGAAGGAAAGAGATATCTATGTATGGCTTGCTGGAATTCTAAGTTTGTATCCGTATTGGATCATCATTAAGTATGCAGACACGTTAGCTCTTCCGATTGGCATCACGGTCCTTTTCGGATGTACGATCATAATGGTGATACTAAGCAAGAGATATTTTAAAGGGATACTAACGAAAAGCGAAATTGGCCTTAGTATGGATTTTTACCGGGTATATGGGTTGCTGTTTCTTTTTGCAATGAATATAGAGGTTCTGATGAGTGGATCAGTACATTTCATTCTAGAAGTTTTCGTAGCACTTCTGATTCCGGCCTATTTCATCTTGATAAGAAGCACGACGACTGATCGAATGGAAAGAAAAATCTATTTGGCTGCCGCCATATTGCTTAGTTTGTATCCGTATTGGGTCATCATCAATCAATTTTCGATTCCTGCTGTCCTCGAGGTAGAGACCGAGATTCTGCCACTGTTTATTGTCAGTACTATATTATTGAGGAAAATCTTTGTTAAAGGCAAAACTACGCAATATATCGAGATTGGAATTGTCTTTCTCTTGTTTTTAGTCTTGATAGGCGATGCAATGGCGAGCAATACCTTAAATGATGCGCTTATTATCGGAACGATTTCATTATCAGCATTGCTCTTCGGATTCATGATGAAATACAAATCGTATTTCATAGTAGGGACCGGGACAATTTTATTCAATATTTATATGAATACGAATTCGATGTGGAGTGAGATGCCATGGTGGCTGTATTTAATCATCGGCGGAGGGGTGCTTATCGGAATTGCTTCCTTTTTTGAATGGAAAAAACAAAAAGATAATAGGACATCGAAGGAAGTTCTTGAGAAAAATAAACAAAGAATTAAAAATTGGTTCAATCGATGGAATTAATAGAGCTTAACTAAACTAAGGCAGTAGCCAAAGGCTTTTACTTGAAGGAGTAAGAAATGAAATTTTCAGTATGATTCAGTTAAAGTGCCTCCTTTAGTAAAGGGGGCACTTTAACATTGGTGCATCTATTATTGATGAAATTCATATTTCGGGTGACTAGAAAATAATAGACCTCAATTTTTTAGGAGGCTCATTTCTTCTAATCTCTAATACAGCAAACTATAAATTTCTTTTCACTTCACAAAAGGGTTCTTGTACATTGAACTACCCACCACTTATCGACCTTATGGTCTGATTGAAGTGGGGGATTCCTAAGAACATTAGCCTATCGGCCAATTTTTAATTCGGCTACTCCCGTAGTTCCTACGGTTAGAAGCCTTATGGCTTCATTCATTAGATTGAGTCCTGCGTTAATATCTCGATCGTGGTGAGTAGAACAAAAAGGACAATCCCATTCACGAAGATTCAGATGTTTAACGTCTTTATTTTGGTAACCGCAGCTAGAACACAATTGGCTAGAAGCAAACGTTTTAGATACGGTCACGATTTGTTTACCATACCATTTTGCTTTGTATTCCAACATTTTTTTGAATTGGTACCAAGATACTTCACTAATAGCTTTAGCTAGTTTGTGACTTTTCATCATATTCGACACTTGAAAGTTTTCCATTCCAATAACATCGTGGTTTTTGATGATTTCGGTAGAAACTTTATGTAAGTAATCCATTCGGGCATTTGAAATTTTTTCGTGTAGGATAGCCACTTTTCGTTTTTGTTTTTGATAGTTTTTGGCTTCAGTCAATGGCTTATTTTGATTCAAGGCTATTTCTTGTCGCCTTGAAAGAATCCGTTGTGCTTTGGACAATTTCTTTTCAACCGTCCGGAAGAATTTTGGGTTTTGATAGACCGTACCATCTGAAAGAATAGCAAAATTCTTCAAACCAACATCTACACCGCACGAACGATTCGTTTTAGAAAGTACTTGTACATTGGTTTCCGCTAAAACGGAAATGAAATATTTACCCGAAGGGTTCCGCCTGATTGTGGCATTGATGATTCGCTCTTCGACTTCGCGGCTTTTAGCAAAACGATAGACCGAGTTTTGGCAATTTGATTTTGTTTCCAACAATCCAATATTCCCATTCGTATGTTTAGTTGTATAGGACTGTATAGGATTCTTTTTCGATTTGAAGCGTGGTGCCTTGTTTTGCTTTTTATAATATCGACTATATGAATCTGCTAAATTTTCCACCGATTTCTGTAAGGCGATACTGTCTACTTCTTTCAGGAAAGAATACTCTTTCTTTAAATCTGGAAGTTCTTTGATTGTTGCGTATTTATTCAAAAAAGAACCTTTCCATTCATTAGAGGATAATTGGCCGTTCTGCTTCATTTCTTCACAAATATACCAGTAGGCATCTTTCTCCTTTTGTGTGCCTAAAAAGAAGTTATAGACAAAACGGGAGCAGCCAATCGTTTTATTGATTAGAACTAGCTGTTCCTTAGTTGGATAGATTCGAAATTTATAAGCTTTGTTTACGACCATTGGTTTCCCCCCCTCTTATAGTTATTATTAACCAAGGAACATACGTTTGTAAAAAGATTACTTTGGCTTATGCCAACCGACCATTCATCTCCCCCTTACCGTTTGGCTCTCGCCCTTCACACGCTTGAAGAGGGAGTCTTCTGGCGGGAAATGATAAAAAGTGCCTTCGATTGAGGCCTTATATACTGCTAATTCAACTTGTAAAAACACTTGGATATCTGTCCAAGTGCTTAATTTTTCTCTACATATCGGAACTATATAACAAAAATTTCATGACGAGCACGAGCTGCACGAAGAACAGCTAGAAGAAGAATCAGAACCAGAACTAGAACTCGAACCACCGTCATAGGTGCTGCTATGATCTCCACCATGATTAACATTGATTGAGTCAGAGGAGGTAGTGGCTGCTTTCACCCCGAAAATATCATTAAAGTCTGTATCATGATTATCGGAACTGGCATAGATGAAGTAGGCAGGAGCAGCATAGTCTGTTTGATCGTATCTTTCTCGCCAATCCAATACTATTTTCGGACGATTCTCTTTAAAAAGGGAGGTGAAACATTCAAAGGTCTGTTCCGCTTCTATACTTGTAGGAGTGCGCATATATTTCTCCTTTAACTGTTCCAACTCCAGCGTTTCGAATTCATGGAGCAATCCTTTTCCTTTATCATACTTGAAAAATTTCCCCCATTTTTGAATCGAACTTGAATCAACCGTAAACAGTTGTACATAGTAAAAATCAAACAGCGTGCGTTCTTCAGGTTTAAAAACAGGCTGTGAGTGGGGATTATGCTGAATGGGTTGGCCAATGAATGTCTGGCAAAAATCATCATATTCCTGTTTGTAATTCAGCATGATATGCCATAGCTCATCGATGACCCCATTAAACATTTCAACTTTGCCAAACACAGCAGCCATAATCAAGTAGCGTTTAAATTCGCGCCACAGCTCATTAACCCTTTCCTGTGAGTTTCGGGGATACTTCAGCCGGAATTCTGTATTGACCTTTTCCATATAATCGTAATCCAGTGCTTTGTTAAGCTGTACGATTAATGCTTCTGGTACAATTTCGGTTACTTCCACGTCCAAAGTGTCCGTATATAATTTACCAAATTCATTTTGATACCGCTCTATTCTAGCTGGCTCACTTCGCCGTTTCACAACAATGACTAGAAGGACAGCGAAAATTGCCGCAAGTATTACATAAAATAAGGTCATTTGGTCAACTCCTCTTAATCTATAGATCTATCACTTAGTATTATCTTACATGTTATTGGAAGGGTTTGTAAGTTATTACTGTGATTTGTTTTTGAGATAGCCATTTATTCATAGGTTGAATTTTTCTGAGACTGAGGTTTAGACATCGTCCTTTCACCCCTTTACATACTTGCGTGAAGCAGGGAAACTGACCCAAATTCAAGTAAGGGTTAATAAATCGATAAACAAAAGACTGGAACAAAAGTATCGGATTGGACCACATGGTTGGATGGAGATAAAAAATATCAAATTACTCCAATAACAGCAACCGTAAAAGATCTAACCGCCATAGAAACCCCAACCTTCGTAAAAACGAGTTCTTGCCAATTCGTTTTAGGTAAAATCGAGGCAAAGGTAAAAATGAGGGTTAAAGCAGGGTACAAAGTACTTTAAAAAGCGACCGAGGATATAAAAAAGAAACGGATAAAGTGGCGTTAAAAACAAAAGAAAACTCTAAGCTATCTGTCGGTGCAATCGATAAAACTGGAAATGCAAAAACGGTAAAAGTCACTTTGTAATAAGTTAATGGCCTCTCAAATTGAGAAGGCCCATGTATTTGTATGGATTAGGCACTTCAAATGAAGACTCTTATCTAGTATAGTTAAGAGGAAAAGGGGTGAAGGCATGTACTTGACAGTAAAAGAGACTGCGGAATATTTATCAATGCCGGAATCTTATATAGAAAGCATGATTGTTCAAAATAAAATTCGCACCGTCTATGATGGTGAGCAGTATTTAATTTTTAAAGAGCAGTTTAATACGCATCTGGAACAGATGGAAAAATATAAGAAGCAATTAGCGGACTATTATAGTGAACCCATCCCAGAAGATATCGATGTGAAAGATGAAGATTAGCATCTGCCTTATTGGCAGATGTTTTTTAAAAATATAGATCTAAATCGTCGTTGAAGTCAGTGGATGTTCTAAAAAAGTGAGTCTAGAATAATAATCTAACCTCCTAATAAGACTTACTGATCATTCAAATAATTTTGTCTTCAATGGAAGGTAATTGTAGTAGAATCCCTCAATTCCGTGTAAAATACATGTAGAAGGAATTATCACGGCAGAATGGTAGTTAGGAGATAGGTAAGTGGTAAAAGAGTATTTACAAAGTGAAGGTTTTTCAAGGTTAATTACATTAATAGTGTTAGTCCTGTTTCTAATAAGCATTGGAAGTATGGTTAATATTGTATTATTCACATTTGTTTTCACTTTCCTAATGGGAAGGCTGGAACAATTTATCATGATTCGACTAAATAAAGTGATGCGTATTAACTCTAAAGTTGTCATAAGCTTTTTATATATAGTCGTCATTTCTTGTTTAGCCATCGTTCTTTATAAATATTTGCCGGTCATTACGTTGCAATTTACAGAATTAGTAACACAGATTGTTTTTTTCTTTCAACATCCACCCGATAGTCGGGTCATTCAATACGCCATTAGTTTAATGAACGAGACTGAATCGCCGCTCGATCTTCAAAAACAGATGAATACGCTCTATCTTTATGTATCTGATTTCGGTAAACTGGCATTACAGATTTTCCTTTCCATACTGCTTAGTCTGTTTTTCTTATTGGAAAGAGATAAAATTATTCGCTTTACTTCTAAATTTAAGCGAGGTAAATTCAAATCCTTCTTTATAAACCTTGGTCACTTTGGAGTAAAATTTATCAATTCATTTGGAAAGGTAATTGAGGTCCAGTTCTTAATTGCCATTACGAATGCAGTCCTTTCAGTAACTTTCTTATGGATTCTTGGGTTTCCACAGTTGATCGGTCTTGGAATTATGATTTTCTTCCTAGGGTTGATTCCAGTTGCAGGAGTTATTATCTCCCTAATTCCACTTAGCATGATTGCCTACAGTATCGGCGGTATGCCAAAGGTTATTGCTGTATTTGTTATGATTGGGATTATACATGCACTTGAAAGCTATATTTTAAATCCAAAATTCATGTCGGCAAAAACAAATCTGCCAACGTTCTTCACCTTCATCATTCTTCTGTTTTCCGAGCATTTTCTTGGGATATGGGGTTTGATCATTGGGATTCCGATCTTTATCTTCCTATTAGATATGTTAGATATTGAAGAGGGGATTAAAGAAGTGCCCTAAATAAAATTTAAGTAAGCAGCGACCAAGCTAATGAGGTTGCTGCTTATTTTTGTTTCCTATTTAAAATCTGGCTAATAGTTCTAATATCTGTTTTCAATATAATTTCAATAATTACTTAATAAATGAGGAAATGTCTGCCGTCTTTATAATTAAAGCCTATTTAACTTCTTGGTTTTTTGAGTTAATTGGATAAAATTTTATTTTACTAAAGTTATTTACGGACTTTTTATTGCATAAAAAAACAAATAAACGTATAATATTTTTAAGTGAAAATACTGAATATTCTTTCTAATTTGATTTGTTTGCGTTCTTTAAAAGAGAGTTTACAAGAGAGAAGAGGGGATTATTTTGAAAAAAGTTTCGTTTTTAATGTTTGCCATGGTAGTTTCTTTGTTACTGATTATGACTGGATGCGGGAAAGAAAAGGAAGTAACGACAACTAGCGAAAAAGAAGAAGCAAATGGGAAAACACTTAGGATCGTGACGGATGCAGCATATGCTCCATTTGAATATCTAGAAGGCGATAAAGTTGTTGGATTCGATGTTGATTTTATCAATGCTGTTGCAAAAGAAGCCGGTTATAAAGTGAAAGTTGAGCATGTTGGCTGGGATCCGATTTTTGTGGAAATCGAGTCTAAAAGAGCGGATGTAGGGATATCTGCAATTACAGTAAATGATGAGAGAAAACAATCGTATGATTTTTCGGTGCCTTATTTCTTATCCACAAACAAAATCTTAGTTCCTGAGAAAAGTGATATAAAATCAGGGAAAGAATTGAAAGGAAAGGTTATTGCTGTTCAAACAGCTACAACTGGACAGGAAGCAGTCGAGTCACTTCTTGGGAAAAATCATAAAGACATCAAAAAATTCGAAAATAATAACCTGGCCATTCAGGAATTATTACAAGGCGGAGCTGAAGCGGTAGTAGCGGACAATACCGTTGTTGAAGAATATGTGAAAAATAACCCTGACCAAAAGCTGAAAGTTGTTGAAGATAGCAGCAGTTTTGATCAGGAATTTTATGGTCTTATGTTCCCAAAAGGTAGCGAGTTGAAAGCTGATTTTGATAAAGCCGTCAATGCTATTTATGAGAATGGAAAGTACGCAGAAATCTATAAAGAATGGTTCGGCACAGAACCAGATGTTGAAACGTTAAAAGCACAGCAATAAAACAAATTAATAATAAAAAATTGCGTAACTTTACGTGTGAAGTTACGCAGTTTTTTTGGTCTTTAGGGGGGGAACAGAATGAATTTTCGCTGGGACATTATTTTTGAATATGCTCCTTTCTTATTAAAGGGAACGATACTCACAATTGGGCTATCGGTTTCCTCTATTCTCATCGGAACTTTTTTAGGGTTACTGATAGGTTTAGGGAAAATAATGAGAAACAAGGTGCTCGCATTTCCATTTTACTGTTATGTCACGGTTTTTCGTGGAACTCCGCTATTAGTTCAGATTTTTTTAATCCATTTTGGTATTGTGCCCCTTTTTACTGGGAAGACGAACGCAATCACAGCGGGAGTCATTGCTTTGTCTTTAAATGCAGCGGCTTATATTGCGGAAATATTCCGTGCAGGAATTCAATCCATTGATAAAGGACAAATGGAAGGGGCTCGTTCTTTGGGAATGACCCATACTCAAACAATGATTCATGTTGTCTTACCTCAAGCATTCAAACGTATGATCCCTCCGTTAGGAAATGAATTCATCGTATTATTAAAAGATTCCTCCCTCCTTTGTGTCATTGCAGCCCCCGAATTAATGTATTGGGGAAAAGCGATGGGGGGGCAGTACTTTAAAGTTTGGGAGCCGTATTTGGCTTGTGCCTTTATCTATCTATTCCTGACCCTTATTTTAAGTTTCGTATTAAATAGACTCGAAAGCAGGTTGAAAACAGAATGATTAAGGTCGAGAATTTAAAAAAGTCATTTGGAGATAACGAGGTATTAAAGAATATCAATGCAATCGTTGCCCCACAGGAGGTAGTTGTGGTGATTGGGCCTTCAGGGTCTGGTAAATCTACTTTTCTCAGGTGTATTAATCAACTTGAAACGATAACGGGAGGACATATTTTCATAGAGGGGCTTGATACGACAGATAAGAAGGTCAATATCAATAAAGTACGCACTGAGGTTGGCATGGTATTTCAGCATTTTAACTTATTTCCGCATAAAACAGTTATTGATAACATTATGCTTGCGCCGCTAAAGGTTCGTAAAGTTTCCAAAGAACAGGCATCTCAAAGAGGCATGGAACTACTTAAGAAAGTAGGACTTGCTGAGAAAGCGAACGCCTATCCGGATTCATTATCGGGTGGACAAAAGCAACGTGTGGCAATCGCAAGGGCATTGGCAATGGAACCCAAAATCATGTTGTTTGATGAACCGACTTCTGCTCTAGACCCGGAAATGGTCGGTGAAGTGCTTGAGGTTATGAAGCAATTGGCTAAAGAAGGTATGACAATGGTGGTAGTGACCCATGAGATGGGGTTTGCTAAAGAAGTTGGTGATCGTGTGATTTTCATGGACGAGGGCTTTATTATCGAAGAAAATATTCCAAGTGAGATCTTTGATAATCCGCAGCAGGAAAGAACTAAAGCCTTTTTGAGCAAAGTGCTCTAATATTAGAATAAGAAAAAAAACCTTCCGTAAATCGGAGGTTTTTTTTGGGAACATATCAGGGGGTGTTATTTAATGTATGATGAGCCTAAAAGTGATTCAGGGCTTTTACCGAGCACTAGCATACTGATTTTAGCATATCCAATATTTTCATTTTGGGAGAAGGTTTGTTGTAAAACCTGGATATTAGGATCATCCTTTAACTTTTGAACTTCCTCTATATATAAGTGGATAACGGAGGGCATAACGAATTCAGGGGTGTATTCGTTATGGTTTTCATCCATGATTAGTGTGCCCATAAATTGATATTTAAATTGAAAAGCTCGTGTTAAGGCAACGACATGGAGTAGTTTATTAAATAATTCGGGGTATGAATATTTAATTTTCTCCAAAGCTTCTTCGGTTGCTTGTAACTCATCGACACTAGATAAAGTGATCATAAATATCTCCTTTCTGAAAATATAGATTCCATCAGTAATTACAGTGCTTTTTACTCATACCAAGTCTAACTCCGCGGTTAAGTATTGTAAAATGGTTAGATGTTATCATGAGCATAACTTAAATCTATGATAGTGCTTACATGTCTAATGCTTTACTATCGAGGTAGTTAATCTTTATGAGTTAACGCTTCTCTTGTATATTTTAGCCATTCTTTTGCCGCATATGAAAGGTATTGATCCTTACTCCAAATGAATCCTAAGTTCCAACTAATGGAAGGGTTTTTGACCTTAATGGACTTGATGCGTTTATCATGGCGGCATAAACTTTCCGGTAAAAGAGCGATTCCAAGATTACAGTAAACCATTTCCTCTATAAAATCCCAACGTGAGCTTTCTGTGACAATGTGTGGAGAATAACCAGCTTCTTTACAGGACGAAATTATGAGATCACGCAAGACATAATCTTTATTAAATAAGATAAAAGACTCGTCTTCAAGGTCGGCCAAATCAATCTCTTCCCGACAAGCAAGTGGGTGGGAGGGGGGCACAATCAAGTTAATGTCTTCTTCTAAAAAGGCAAAATGATGAAAAAGTACGGTGTTAGTTGGCAGGACTATTACGCCAATGTCGAGTAAGTCATTTTGAACAGATTCTTCAATTTTCTTTGAGCCATCCTCTACTAATTGAAAGGTAATATTAGGATAATCCTCATGAAAACGGCTAAGAATTCGGGGGAAGAAGGAGGCGTCAATAATCGGCGGTAATCCGATTCGTATATGTCCCTTTTTCAAGCCTAATAAATTGTCCATTTCTGTTTCTAAATTATGAAATGCTTTATCAATTAATTTTGCCTGCTCTAATACAACCCTTCCGGCATCAGTCAGAATCAGTTGTTTACGGGAACGATCAAAAAGTTCAACACCGAGCTCAGTCTCCAAGTTTTTGATCATCTTACTGATGGTCGGCTGAGTAATGAATAAATGATCCGCTGCCCGAGTAAAGCTGTTGAAATTGGTAACCTCTATAAAGTATTGTAAATGCTTAATATCCATCACTTCACCTGCTTATCCTCTTTTAAATTTCTTTCATTTTACCTGTTAACAGAAGGGTTTGTAAAACATGAAAAGCTTTGTTGGTAAGATTTCCTCTTTGTTTCGTGAGCGTATAAAAAAGCTGGGCTCCAAATAAGAGCCCAGCTTCTTCTAATTGGTTAGTCATAGGGTTGTCGCAAATTGTTTATTTAACTAATAAGACAGGTACCGGAGAATTCTGGACGATATAGTGGCTGACGCTTCCTAGGAATTCCTTGAATCCACTTAAGCCTCTGCTGCCCATTATGATAAGGTCGCAATTTTGAGATTTCGCATGTTCCAACAAAGTAGTGATAGCTGAACCTTCTACGACAAAAGACTGAGATGCATTAGGAATTTCGGATAACAGTGCATCCGCTTTTTCGATAACTTCGTTGCCATACTTAAGCATGACTTCTTCAATTTCTTGAAAAGCATTGCCATATATATTTGGATGGATTGGAAGTGTAACAGCGTGAAGTACCTGAATTTCAATAGCAGGATCCAGCTTCGCTAATTCAATCGCTTTTTCTAAAGATTTACGTGCCAATTCAGATTCATCATAAGCAACTAATATTCTTGAGCAGAGCATAATTAATCCGTCCCTTCATTTAAAAAGAATATACCCATAGTATATCAGTTTATAACTTTCATTCAGTTTTATATATTTAAAATTTTGTGAATATTTATTGAAGTTTACGTTAACGTCAATGTTAAGATAAGGTAAATAATCCCTTTGCAAAGTGTGGTTTTAACATGTACACCATTTCTGAGTTAGCAAAAGAATTTGATTTGACAACAAGAACACTACGATATTATGAGGAACTAGGTATGCTAAGGCCAAAGCGGACCGAAACCGGAAAAAGAGTATATGGAAAGAAAGAACATGCTCAACTTAAAATCATTATGCGTGGCAAGAAGTATGGCTTTTCTTTAGTTGAAATAAAGGATATTGTTCTGCTATTTGATAAGGACAGGACGGGTATTAAGCAATTGGAGAAAACAATTGATACAGCTGGACAGAAATTAAATGAAATAAATGAACGTATTAAAGAGCTTGATGAATTGAAGCAGGATTTTGAACAGGTGATTAAAGGTTTTACCGAAACACTTCATAGCTTAAAAAGTAAACAGTGAGTCAGGCATTCCAAGCAGCAAAACCATCAGAATAAAAATACTTCAAAGTATTATTGAAATGAGTTTTGACGATAGGTAAAGATGAATATATATTCTAGACGAAAACAAATGAGGTGAAGATTTGGATATTCAAGAAACTATTGCAGTAGTGACAGGTGGGGCTTCAGGTCTGGGAGCGGCCACTGTAAGAAACATCATTAAAAAAGGTGGAAAAGCCGTTATCTTTGACCTCTCAGAAGAAAATGGCGTCAAAATGGTCGAGGAATTAGGAGATTCAGTCATATTTATTAAAACAGATGTGACAAGTGAAGAAAGTGTACTAGAAGCGTTGGATCAGGGAATTGAAAAATTTGGATCAATTAACACAATTGTCAATTGTGCTGGCATTGCGATTGCTGAAAAGGTCATTGGAAGAAAAGGTACGCATGAATTGAAAGCGTTCTCAAAAGTAGTGACGGTTAACTTGGTCGGTACATTTAATGTAATTCGTCTTGCGGCTGAAAAAATGGTCAATAACCAAGCAAACGAAGAGGGGGAGCGTGGTGTCATTATCAACACAGCGTCGGTAGCTGCATTTGAAGGACAAATCGGACAAGCGGCATATAGTGCCTCAAAGAGTGGGATTGTCGGTATGACTCTTCCGATTGCAAGGGAGCTTGCTTCCAAAGGGATACGTGTCGTATCGATTGCACCGGGGTTATTTCATACACCGATGTTTGATTCATTACCTGAAGAAGCGAGGGCGTCATTAGGGAAAACCGTGCCATTTCCATCAAGGCTCGGATATCCGGAAGAGTACGCTAAACTTACGGAAAGCATTATTACGAATCCTATGCTGAATGGAGAAACGATTCGGTTGGACGGGGCCATTCGAATGTCACCTAGATAAGATAGGTTCAAACCCTTCCGGGGAATTTTAAATAATTGATTAGAAAACTAAAGTGTATTTTTTATAAAAAGGAAAAGGTTGATACGAAAAAGCTAATGATAGAGGAGATAATGCAGATGGAACATCCATACTTAAGTGAAGATCACGAGATTTTCCGTAAATCATTACGCAAGTTTTTAGAGAAAGAAGCGGTTCCCTATTATGAACAATGGGAAGAAGACCGTATTATTCCTCGTTCGTTTTGGGGGAAAATGGGGGAGCAAGGCTTTTTATGTCCGGATCTTGGAGAAGAGTATGGGGGTTCTGAAGTAGATTGGGGCTTTGCGGTCATAATTAATGAAGAACTAGAAAGAGTGGGTTCAGGTTTCATAGGCTTCGGGCTCCATAGCGATATTACGGTTCCGTATATTTCCGCATACGGAATTGAGGAGCAGAAACAGCGCTGGCTCCCTAAATGCACGACAGGGGAAATCATTACAGCCATCGCCATGACAGAGCCGGGAACAGGTTCGGATTTGGCCAATATTAAAACGACTGCGATTTTGGATGGAGATCATTACATACTAAACGGCCAAAAAACATTCATCACAAATGGGATTCATTCGGACCTGGTCATCGTGGCTTGTAAAACAGATCCAAATGCTGTTCCGAAGCATAAAGGCGTCAGTTTAGTCGTGGTCGAAAGAGATACTCCGGGATTCACCAGGGGACGAAAACTGAAGAAGCTTGGTTTGCATTGTCAGGATACAGCAGAACTTATCTTTGAAGATTGTCGTGTACCAAAGGAAAACTTGCTAGGTGAAGAAGGCAAAGGGTTTAAGTATTTAATGGAGAAATTGCAGCAGGAACGTCTTGTCGTAGCAATTTGTGCCCAAACCGCATCCGAGGATATGCTAGCGGATACGATTGAGTACGTCAAAAGCAGGGAAGCGTTCGGGAAATCAGTGAGTCAGTTCCAGAACACTCAATTTAAAATCGCAGAAATGGCCACTGAAATTAAAATGGGCCGAGTTTTCCTGGATCAATTGATTGCTAATCATATGGCGGGTGAACAGGTGGTCACAGAAGTATCGATGGCTAAATGGCGTTTGACAGAGACTGCCCGGAAAATATCCAATGAATGCATGCAGCTTCATGGGGGCTATGGTTATATGGAAGAATACAAGATTGCTAGAAGGTACCGTGATGTGCCGGTAGCAAGCATCTATGCGGGTACAAATGAAATCATGAAGAAAATCATAGCAAAGAGCCTTGGACTTTAAAAAACAAAATGAGAAGGGGAGAGATTACATGCGGGAAGTGGTAATTGTTGAGGGAATTCGTACTCCGGTTGGCAGAAGAAACGGTGTCCTAAAGGATGTTCGCCCAGATGATTTAGCAGGTGAAGTATTAAAGAGGCTGGTTGAAATAGCAGGCATTGATCATGCCATCATCGATGATGTCATTTTAGGCTGTGTTTCGCAGGCTGGGGAGCAAGCCGGAGATATTGCTCGGATTGCTGCTCTGATTGCCGGCTATCCGATTGAAGTGCCAGGTACGACAATTGACCGACAATGCGGATCGAGTCAGCAGGCTGTCCATTTCGCTTCCCAAGCCATTTTGTCAGGAGATATGGATGTGGTCGTAGCAGGAGGAGTAGAAAACATGTCTCGTGTCCCAATGGGTTCAAATTATCAAGGAGCTGAAACAAGTCAAAAGTATTTAGACAGCTACGAGGTAATCAACCAAGGTATATCGGCTGAAAGAATCGCAGAAAAGTGGGGAATCACCCGTGAGGAATGTGATCAGTTTTCTGTTGAAAGCCATGAGAGGGCAATACGTGCTCAAAAGGAAGGCTATTTCGACCGTGAAATAATCACAGTTACAGGTACAGATAAATTAGGAAATCATATTGAAGTTACCGAAGACGAAGGACCAAGGGGGGGAACTACGGTAGAAGTCCTTTCAGGGTTGAAGGCAGTTTTTAAAGAAGAAGGATTAATACATGCCGGGAACTCAAGCCAAATAAGTGACGGTGCTGCAGCTTTACTATTAATGGAGCGTAGTAAAGCAGAAGAGCTTGGATTGAAACCACGCTTTAAAGTACATACACGGGTTGTTGTCGGATCAGATCCTACCTTAATGTTGACAGGTCCAATTCCTGCCACTCAAAAAGCATTGGAAAAAGCAGGTCTTTCCATTGATGATATCGATGTCTTTGAAGTTAATGAAGCCTTTGCTCCTGTACCGCTTGCCTGGTTAAAAGAAACAGGGGCCGACCCTAAGAAGCTAAATCCAAATGGAGGAGCGATTGCCTTAGGACACCCTCTTGGCGGCAGTGGTGCCCGTTTAATGGTTTCGATGATCCATGAATTAGAAAGAAGAGGCGGCCGATATGGATTACAAACAATGTGTGAAGGTCACGGAATGGCGAATGCTACCATTATTGAAAGAATAGATTGAGACGGTATTTTCTCGTGAATAACATTAGAAATTCACACGAAAGTAAAGGCTGAAAAAGTGATAAAGCCGACCATCAGGAGCATGACGTGAAATCATCCTGCTGATAGTGGGTTTACTTGAGGAGGAAATGATATGTCAGTAACGATTAAAAATATCTTTGATCAGACGGTTCAAAAATTCCCCATTAAAGAAGCTATCTACGACGTGAGAAGAAATATCCGCTATACCTACATTCAATGGAATGAGCAGGTGAATAGGTTGGCGGCGGCTCTCCAAGCAGAAGGTGTCCAAAAAGGGGACCGGGTCTCTACCTATCTTTATAATAATGAAGAACTTGCCACCGCATTCTTTGCCTGTGCAAAAATCGGTGCGGTCTTTAATCCAATCAACTTTCGCTTAATGGCAGAAGAGCTTGCATTCATCTTAAGTGATGCGGCGCCAAAGGTCGTTTTATTTGAAGGTGAATTGGAATCGACTGTGGCAGCTGTTGAAAAACGCTTCCCTGAAATAGCATTCTGGTATATTGATGAGAATGTGCCTCGCTTTGCCGAAGGATACCGCCAAAAAATGGTCAGTACATCTTCTAAGCCTGTTGATGTAGACATTCACGAGAATGATGTCTATGCCATTATGTATACAAGCGGGACGACAGGACGGCCAAAAGGAGTAATTCACCTTCATAAAGATATAGTCGAGCAGGCTATGATTTTATCAGAGGCGATGAAGTATGAAAGCAGTGATATCGGTTTGATTACCGCGCCAATGTTTCATTGTGCGGAATTGCACTGTTCATTTTTACCGCGCGTGCAGGTTGGTGCAACGAATGTAGTTCTTCATCAGTTCAATCCTAAAAAGGTACTAGAACTGTTTGAATCCGAAGGGATTACCAAACTGTTTGCGGCCCCAACGATGTGGAATATGCTTATTCAGGAAAATCTGAATGATTATAAATTTCAAAGTTTGAAGCTGGGACTATATGGAGCCGCTCCAATGGCGCCTACGCTTGTACTTGCTTGTCAGGAAAAACTGGGCATTCAATTTATCCAAGCATATGGAATGACGGAAATGGGTCCGGCCATCACTCTACTATTAGAGGATGATCAAATAAGTAAAGCTGGCTCTGCCGGCCAAGCGTGCCGCGATCATGAAATCGTCATTGCCCGTCCAAATGACGAAGGCCCATCGGATCCCGATGATGCACTCGAACCCGGAGAAATCGGGGAAATTCTTGTAAAAGGCCCTTGCATCATGAAAGGGTACTTTCAAAGAGATGGAGAGACAGAGAGAGCACTTTACAGAGGCTGGTACCATTCCGGGGATATAGGTTTCCTTGATGAAGATGGATATTTGTGGGTCAAGGATCGTGTGGATGACATGATTATCTCTGGTGGCGAAAATGTGTATCCACGTGAAGTGGAAGACACACTTTATGAGCATCAAGGAGTACTCGACTGTGCAGTAATTGGTCAGCCTGATGATAAATGGGGAGAAACGGTAACGGCCTTTGTAGTGGCTAAAGATCCGTTGTTGACGGAAAATGATCTAGAAGACTGGTGTAAGAACAGCGATACACTTGCTAACTATAAACGTCCAAGAAGATATATCTTCTGTAAAGAGTTACCTCGAAACGCAAGTGGGAAAATTCAAAAATTCATGCTCCGTAAACAGTTGGAAGAAACTGTGGCTGAATACCAAAAGGTGGGGAAACCTCCTTTGTTTTAAGCAGAATGGCTTTTTTAGTTGAGTTAGTAAAATGAAAATAAATAATCCAGTCAAATCATTTTAGGATAATGCTTTTTTATGTAAGAAAAAGAAAAGTTATCCACAAATGAAATGCAGTTGAATCAATGAGATCTTAGGGTTATCCACACTATCCACATAGTTATCCAGAAATTACATTATTTACATGTTGATACCGCGAGGCAAACACCTATTATTTGTCAGTATTTTCAGAAAATATCCACAATATACACAGGGGTGTGGATAAGACGGTGTCAGTAAGCTAATTTAAGGGGCTGACTAACAGCCCCCTAAGGTGTAAAAGTTATAATTTGCGGTTATGGGCACGGCGATTAGCCGCATTGGATCGCGCTTGTGCTTCAATATCTTGTTGGTCAGCCAGTTCTGAAGAATATTCGACATCAAGTCCGTCACTTTTTAGGTTTTTAGGAACTTGTGGAAGTTTTTGAACGTTATTGTCTCGATTATTATTGCGTCCCATATCAGCGCCCCCTTAGAGTAAAGAAATAAATAAGCTAGCGATGATTTCCTTAATCATCGCTAGCTTATTTTATGCTGAATGGTAGATCAAAATGTACGGGAAAATACTCCAAACTTAACGGCGAGATTTCTTCTCGTTAAATCCACCTGCTCGGTCTGCATTTTTAAATTCTCGAGAATAAAGAATTGCTTGCGTGCTCGTTAAGGTACTTTTTTCTTTTTCCTGTTTTTTGGGCAATTAGATCATCTCCATTTCACTTGATATCCCTATTTTTTCCTAAAAAGTTTCATTCATACATGAGAATTTTCTTTTAAGATATTGTGTAAAGCCGTATTAAGGGTTGGAAAAGTGAACGTGAATTCTTCCTCTGCAAGTTTATTAGGAAGGACTTTTTGGCCTTCTAGCACAAGTATGCTCATTTCACCGAGCATGGTTTTTAGCATGAAGGGAGGAACAGGTAACCAATGAGGCCGGTGCATGATAGTACCAATTTCTTTTCCGAATTTATCCATTTGAACCGGGTTAGGTGCTGTGAAATTGACTGGACCTTGAATGTGTTGATTGTTCATACAAAAAACAATTGCACGGGCGACGTCGTGAATATGAATCCAGGAAAGCCACTGACTTCCTTTGCCCATTTTTCCTCCGCCGAAAAGTTTATAAGGAAGAACCATCATTGGCAGTGCACCTTCTTTTTCCCCTAGAATCACACCAAACCTTGTAAGGACAACTCGCTTACTGTATGAGCGGGATTTGGTTGCTTCTTTTTCCCATAGCTTAACTGTACGGGCCAAGAAATCATCACCGATGGAATCAGAGGTTTCGGTAAAGGTCTCATGATCAGAGATACCATAAAAACCCACTGCACTTGCATTGATAATGACAGAAACTTTATCGGGAAGCTTAGAAAGAATCCGGTTCATTTCTTTGGAAGCTTCAACTCTGCTTTCGACAATCCGGCGTTTTCGTTCCGGGGTCCAACGCCCACTGTTTAAAGACTCACCGGCAAGGTTAACGAACACATCAAGGCCTTCTAAATTTTGTTCAGGGCTTGAGTCTGGGGTCAGCCAGCCGATATATTGGAGATTTTCCCGTCTTTTATATTTGTCAGGATGACGTGTCAATATATATAAATCATGATTTTCTTTTAATAATTCATCGATAAGGGCTGTGCCGACAAAACCGCTTCCACCAGCAATGGCTATTTTCATGAAAACCACTTCCTTTTTCCTGTCTTTTATTCACTTTAACATGCCCTTGTTCTTTTTTCATTTTTAGACATGCTATATATAGAAAAGGTACTCGTAAAGGGGTAAAGTAGGGATGGGGGTGGATTTTATGCCAAACATAACAAAAATAACAACCCAAAAAAAACGTAAAGATCGTTATAACATATTTGTTGATGAAAAATATGCGTTTAGTGTGGACGAAGAAGTTTTATTGAAATTTCACTTGAAAAAGGGTACTGCACTTGATGATCTGCTTCTTGCTGAAATACAATTCCATGATGAAATTCAAAAGGCATTTACGGATGCTCTTAATTATTTATCATACCGCATGCGTTCAGAATCGGAAATTCGCCTTTATTTAAGAAAGAAGGAAATAGAAGAACCGATTATAAAGGAAGCGATACATAAGCTATACAGCTTTAACTATTTAGATGATCTTGAATTTTCCAAGGCTTACGTGCGGACCCATGTAAACGGAGGCAATAAAGGGCCTACTACCCTTAAGATGGAACTGAAGGAAAAAGGAATACAAGAAAAGCTAGTTGTGGAGGCTTTGAAGGAATACCCCTATGATATTCAAATTGAGCATGCGAAAAAGCTTGCGGGAAAATCGGTGAAAAAAGAAAAAAATATCTCGGAACGAGCTTTAAGGCAGAAGCTTGAACAGACATTGACACGAAAAGGTTTTCCAAGAGATGTCATTCTCGAGGCACTTGAGGATGTGACGGTAGAAAAGGATGAAGATGAACAATGGGATTCGCTATGTCATCATGCAGAAAAGACGCAGCGCCGCTATAAAAACTATGAAGGCTTCGAATATGAACAAAAGATGAAGCAGGCATTATACCGAAAAGGTTTTCCAATAGAATTAATTGACCGATATCTTTCCAATTCAGATATGGAATAAGTACATCGATAGCCAAATCGCAAAATTTTGTTTAATATAGAAGTAAATTAATATTTAATTTAAGGAGCCATATATATGAGCGACGTAAGATACAGCAAGTTGTCGGCCTATGAACTACAACAGGAAATTGCAGCGTTAACCGAAAAAGCGAGAAAAGCTGAGCAATTAGGGATGGTTAACGAATTCTCTGTGTTGGAACGCAAAGTAACTATGGCCAAAGCCTATCTGTTAAATCCGGATGATTTTAAAAAAGGTGAAATTTATCAAATTGAAGGCGATCCGGGAGTCTATTTCAAAATTGATTATATGAATGGTGTATTCGCCTGGGGATACCGTTTGGGTGGAAGCGGGAAGGAAGAAGCACTGCCGATTTCGATGTTGAGATAATAAGATTGAAGGAACCGGGAGGACCCGATTCCTTCTGAATATTGTTTCTAATTCGATCGCTCGTTTGATGCTTTCATACGTTCTTGAGGGTGTGTGTTAATGCTGCCATCCGCACGCTTTGAAGCATATCTCGCTTTTGCACGAGGCTCACCTTGAAATTTATTATTGTTTTGGTTGGGGAATCCTTTTTGTTTATTTCGCAAGTTTTTCTCCTCCAAACATCAGAATTAAGAAAACAGCGTTTCCGCTTACTACTAGTATGGGTAAAGAACAGTATAGTTCAGTCTGTAAAAATATTGGCAATGAGGTGGTTCTAATGAATGATTACCATGAAAGATTAACCAAGATCCTGCTTGAGAAAAATGATCACATCACGTATGAGCAAGCTTTAACTTGGGTGGAATTATTATGGGAAGATTTCGAAGCGACCTATGCAAAAGCTGGGCATGAGTATGCTGGCGAAGAAATGACGTCACGTGTTGTCCAGACCTGGATTGATAATTACGGTGAACAATTCCACGAATTCATTGCGAAAAATCCTAAATATAAGCATTTATTAAATCAACAGAATCGACTGCATTAAAAAAGCTGATTCCAGCGGGTTTCCCCTGGAATCAGCCTTTTTTAAATCTGCCTAGACCTACAAAATAATATTCAATTTCTTCTGCAGTTTCGCTTCACTAAAGATCCAACCGGTATACGAATTCAAGATATTTAGGTCGCTGTCTAAATGGACGACTGCTACAAAGGGGTAATACCCATTGCTTCGGTATCTTAAATCAATAAAACGGACTTCGTAATAGTCCTTAATTTGTTCAATTTCAAAGCGGTAAACAGGGGAAAAAGACAGAAAGGCAGCCAAATTGATATCAAGCTTGGCGGCTTCGAGAATTTTGCTTTCAGGCAATGGAATTCGATCAAATGTATCAAGAATCGTCACATAACCATTATCAGCTCTCGCTACATAATAATGCTTTTCGGTAATCACGGCTATTTTCCAGCGATGAAAACGCATGGTTGGTGATAAAATAATTTTTCTTGCTCCCGGAATTTGCTGCTTAACAGCTCTTTTAATGAAAGCCTGTTCCCTGAACCTAGAGATATAATAGATCACGAGCATCCCGTAAATAGAGAGAAATAAATAGCCGGGAGGAAATCCATACCCCCACAATATCAAGCCGGCAACATGGATTCCAAAAATGAACGGGTCAAATGTATTGATGACCCCTAGAGCTACCCAATTGGAAGAAATAGGCCTTAGCGCCTGTGTTCCATAGGCATTAAAGATATCGACAAAAACATGAAGAAATACGGCTAAAAAGGTCCAAAGCCAAAGATGAAGGTAATTTGCTTCAGGTATGAAGGCGAAAAGTGCACCGCTGATAATCAAGGGCCAAAGTAATACAGCGGGAATCGAATGTGTAATTCCACGGTGATTTCGTATATATACAGCGTTATTTCGTAATTTTAAAACGGTGTCAATGTCAGGAGCTTGTGATCCTAATATCGTACCTGCAATGACTGCACTTGCAGTAACTGGACTTTGCGCAATAACAGGATCTAATGTGGCAAGTCCTCCAAGAGCAATTCCCATGACAAAGTGAGTACCTGTATCCAAAAGTCTAACCTCCCTGCCACAATTTGAAAAAAAGATCTTCCTTAATCATACCGTATTTATATATTATCCATCAAATGAATATATTTTTGACTTATTTTTGTGACCTATTACAATAAAATAAATATGAACATGATAAAAAAAAAAGAATGCCTACTATTATGTATTCCCATTTTTAATAAAAGTGTAACATCTTTGGAGGAACTGAAATGAAAGAAATAAATATCCCAACAATAGAAAAAATAAATATCGAGGCGTTTCAAAAAGATTTAGTTTCCTGGTTTCTCGAAGAACAAAGAGAATTGCCATGGAGGGAAAGCAAGGATCCGTACCGTGTTTGGGTTTCAGAAATTATGCTTCAGCAAACGCGAGTGGATACGGTCATTCCTTATTTTAACCGGTTTATAGACTGGTTTCCGACACTTGAGGATTTTGCCAATGCCGATGAAGAAAAAATATTAAAAGCATGGGAAGGACTCGGTTACTATTCGCGGGTCAGGAACCTGCATAGTGCTGTTCAAGAGGTAAAGGCGTCATATAATGGTGTTGTACCAGACAGTCCCGAGGAAATTTCTAAGTTAAAAGGTGTTGGTCCTTATACAGCTGGAGCGATTCTGAGCATAGCCTATGGCAAGCCGGAGCCTGCTGTGGATGGGAACGTCATGCGTGTACTATCAAGGATATTAATGATTTATGAAGATATTGCAAAGCCAAAGACGCGAAAGACATTTGAAGCTGCTGTTCGTAAGCTGATTGATCACAACCATACATCTGCTTTCAATCAGGCCTTAATGGAACTGGGGGCTTTAATATGCACACCTGGTAAGCCTGCCTGTCTGCTGTGCCCAGTTCAAAGTCACTGTCTTGCCTTTGAGGCAGGGGTTCAGTCAGAACTGCCGGTGAAAATCCAAAAGAAAAAAACGCGTGATGTACCAATTGTGGCTGTGCTATTAACGAATGAAAAAGGTGAATTTTTAATTCACAAGCGAGCATCTGAAGGATTGCTAGCAAACCTTTGGGAATATCCAAACTTCGAAAACCATACATCCCTTCAGCATAAACGGGAATTCTTTGAAAGTCGATTTCAAGAAATGTACGGTGTAAAACCGGAGATTACAGATCCGCTTGTGAAAATTGAACATGTTTTTTCACACCTTGTCTGGAAAGTGGATACGTATACTGGAACGGTCAAAGAAAAAATTAGTGAAGCGACGTTATTAGAGAATCAGCTGAAGTGGGTGAGTAAAACGGAGATGGAGGAGTTCGCGTTTCCGGTTTCACACCAAAAAATGATGAAGGCTTATAACGATAAAGAGGGTATCAATTAAGTTATCGTTTTTTTTATACCCTCCATACAACCAATTTAAATAGAACAAGCAGTGCGTTCCGGATAAGATAGTACATTGTTTTTATGGTAATATAAGGATATGGAGGGGGCATATAAATGAAGGTAGTTTTTCAAGCATTTATTGGTTCAATAATTCTTCATGTGTTTTATTTTGTTAGTACGATGATAGTCGGATCTATAAAAACAAGCCAATATAAACCAGGAATTGAAAACGCATGGGGTCAAGCGGAGACACTTCAAAATGAAGTAGTCTTTGGTAAAGTTATTTCCCCTTCTGTTTACTTGTTATCACTTGTAGGTGTAGCTCTGATTTGCGGAATTATTATATTTTCCTATAAAAAAATCTTTACGGAGAGATAGCTCAATAAATATGAAAAGCCAGCAATGGTTCCTCTCAATAGTTTATACTCAAAAAGAGGATATCCGCTAAGATACCCTCTTCTTTTTCGCTCAATTTTCAATTGTATAAAGTTAAATTAATCGTAGCTTGTTTCTGTTCCATGGGTGTAATTGGCTTCTTGTCTGTTAATTCCGCCTCTATTTTCAATTTCTTTGACGATTTCGGTATGGATACTCTGTCCTTCTTGGTTTAAATAAGGTACCATTTGTTGAAGGGAGTGATGAAAATAGGCAAGTTCACTATTTTCCCAATCCGATTTTTTCATCATCGACAACTCTGTCATATCACGTCCAACATACATAAAAAGTAACACTCCTTTTTTAAAGTGATGGGTGTTTACTCAGAAAGGATGAATAAACAAATGGAACAAAAAGTAGCGCTCGTTACAGGAAGCAGTAAAGGTCTAGGAAGAAGCACAGCATTAAGACTTGCAGAGGAAGGATACGACCTCGTTATTAATTATGCCCGGAGCAAGTCAAAAGCATTAGAGGTAGCTGCTGAAATTGAAGCATTGGGTCGTAAAGCCCTTGTAGTAAAAGCGAATGTCGGTGACGTTGCGAAAGTGAAAAGCATGTTTGAGGAAATCGATGCGTATTATGGACGTTTGGATATCTTCATCAATAATGCTGCATCAGGTGTGCAGCGCCCGTTAATGGAGCTTGAAGAAACCCATTGGAACTGGACAATGGATATCAATACAAAAGCCCTCCTTTTCTGTGCCCAGGAAGCGGCGAAATTGATGGAAAGAAATGGTGGAGGTAAAATTGTAAGTATCAGTTCACTTGGTTCCATCCGCTATTTGAAAAATTACACAGCTGTCGGAGTATCGAAAGCGGCGCTTGAAGCACTGACAAGATATTTAGCTGTTGAACTGGCTTCAATGAATATTTGTGTCAATGCCGTTTCAGGCGGTGTGATTGATACGGATGCGCTAAAATCTTTCCCGAATCGGGATGAAATGCTTGCTGAAGCAGCTGAACAGACTCCGGCTGGACGGATGGTTGAGATAGAAGATATGGTGAGCACCATCCTATTCTTAATTTCCGATGGAGCAAGTATGATTCGCGGACAAACCTTAATTGTTGATGGAGGCATCTCTTTGCTTGTTTAATATAACTGGTAAAATTTAAATGTTTTTAGCCGGATAACACTCCATAATATTGGTTATCTTATTATTTGTGGAGGTGATATTAATGGCTAACAACAATAAATCAAAAGCAGGTACTAACGCCCAACAAGTGAGACAACAAAATGCGCAATCTCAGCAAGGTCAAGGTCAAGGCCAATACGGTACTGAGTTTGCAAGTGAAACAAACGTTCAACAAGTGAAACAACAAAACATGCAATCTCAGCAAAATAAAGGCCAAGGTCAAGGTCAAGGTCAATACGGAACTGAGTTTGCAAGTGAGACAAATGTTCAAGAAGTGAAAAAACAAAACCAAAAATCTCAAAGCAATAAAAGCCAAGGCTAATTGCTGATACGAAAAGGCATCCTTCTTTTGAAGGGTGTCTTTTTATTTTTTTCCCTTCTTTTGTATTCGACAAATGTTTCTTTACGTTTACATTTTATGTCAAAGGAGATATCAGATAAAAATAGAATATACATACTATAGAAAAAATACAGATTAGGATGGTGCAATCATGGAGCAATTTAATCAGCTTATAAACAATCAGTTGAAAACGATGGAAAAGCTTTTACTTTTACAATCTGAAATCGAAAGATGCCAAGATATAGAGAAGCAACTCCTTGATCTGCAAGAGGAGAGTGAAGCAGTTACCATTCAGGAAGAGATTCAACTTAAGAAGCAAGAATTGAAATGTATCCATGATATGTTCGAGAGGCAAACAGAAGAGGTCATTCGTTATTTTCAGCAAGGACAGGCTGCAGTACAATAAATAATTGGCTAATTTCTAAGTAGAAATGAGTGGAAGGTCAGATTTTTTTGGCTTTTTTTCACATTTTTACTGGGGGATTAGCCACTTTTGTTTTAAATTTATGAATAAATCGCTATAATATAGGAATATAGGGTAAATGGAAAAAAGTATATATATTAAATACACACAACAACTGCAAACGGAATAGGGCACAGTACGCTGAAAGGGTGTCTATAGAAAGTAGGGAGAGATAAATGGGGATTGTTCCTGCCGAAGGAGGAAAAATCCAAATTCATAGCTATAAACATAATGGACATATCCATCGTATCTGGGAAGAGACAACCGTTTTAAAAGGAACCCAAAATCTGGTGATAGCGGCAAATGACCGTACTATGGTGACGGAATCAGATGGAAGGACATGGATTACAAGAGAGCCGGCGATTTGCTATTTTCATTCAAAGTATTGGTTTAATGTTATTGGTATGTTGAGAGAGGACGGGGTTTATTACTATTGCAACATCAGTTCTCCGTTCACATGCGACCCAGGAGCATTGAAATACATTGATTATGACCTGGACATCAAAGTATTCCCAGATATGACGTTTAATTTGCTGGATGAGGATGAATATGAAAGGCATCGGAAAGAGATGAATTATCCTGATGCTATCGATCAAATATTAAAACAGAACGTAGATTATTTAATTTATATGATACGCCAGCGAAAAGGACCATTCTCCGCAGAATTTATTGATAGTTGGTATGAACGCTTTTTAACTTATCGATAATAGTAAAAAGGCCTGCTGCTTATCTAGCAGGCTTTTTTTCTATTGTGTATTCCCCAGTACTCTAACAAATCAATGCGACAGATTATACATGTTATTCATCTTATTTTTCTAGAAGTAAGCCCTATTCCTTTAACTGTTGCGGTTTTAAAGTTAAACTTACGAGATGCTGAAATGATTCCCGTTTATAGAAAGCCTCTGAATAATATGTTGTTGAAAAGAATATTTTGGAACTATTCATAAAATATTTGGAAGAGAACGTGAATATGTGAAAGACTAATGATAGCTTAATTTTCTAAAAGGAAAATAAAACTGAAAGTGTATCTTCTGGAATCTTTTACTCGATATTATACAGTATAAACTAATACTAGAGCATTACTATCTTAAATCTTCTTCAAAATTATTTGGAGAAATGGAGGAATCCCGTGGAGAGCATTAAGAGATATTTACAATTTGTTAAGCCGTATAAATGGCAGATTATCGGGACGGTATTGATTGGGCTGTTAAAATTCGCGATTCCACTGTTGATTCCCTTGCTTAGTAAATATATTGTGGATGACATCATCAATAGTGATCTGTCTACTGATATGAAATCCGAACGCCTTTTATGGGCTATGGGAATCATGCTTTTTATCTTTGTAGCGGTAAGACCGCCCATCGAGTATTACCGGCAGTATTTTGCTCAATGGACAGGAACAAAAATCTTATATGATATCCGTAATGATTTATTTACCCATGTACAAAAACTAAGCTTTAAATATTATTCCAACACAAGAGTGGGCGAGGTCATCTCAAGGATGATCACGGATGTGGAACAAACTAAGAACTTTGTTATCACCGGTTTGATGAATCTCTGGCTAGATATCGCTACAATTATTATTGTGATAGTGGTTATGTTCACGATGGACGTAAAGCTAACCATTGTATCCATCATTATGTTGCCATTTTATGCTTTTTCAATCAAACACTTTTTTGGAAAGCTCAGAACCTATACAAGGGTTAGGTCTCAAGCGTTGGCGGATGTGCAGAGTCATCTTCATGAACGTGTTTCAGGCATGTCGGTTATTAAAAGCTTTGCGATTGAAGATCGTGAGCAGGAACTGTTTGCGAAGCAGAATAAAAATTTCCTGGATAAGGCACTGAAACATACGAGTTGGAATGCTAAGTCATTTGCTGTCGTCAATACAATTACAGATATTGCACCCTTACTAGTGATTGGCTTTGCGGGTTATCAAGTCATCAATGAGCAGTTGACGCTAGGTACTATGGTAGCCTTCGTCGGTTTCATAGACAGGCTTTATAATCCTCTCAGACGATTAGTTAACTCTTCGACGACAATGACACAAACATTGGCGTCTATGGACCGGGTTTTTGAATTTGTGGATGAGAAATATGATATAGATGATGAACCGGGTTCAAAAGAGCTGAAGCAGGTAGAAGGCCGAATTACGTTTCAGGATGTGTCATTTGCTTATGATGAGAAAGAGGCACCTGTTTTAAAACATATCAACCTGGATGTGAAACCGGGTGAAACCATTGCACTTGTTGGAATGAGTGGCGGAGGGAAATCCTCAATCGTTAGTTTAATTTCACGTTTCTATGATGTAACAGAGGGAAGCGTATTACTAGATGGAACGGATATCCGGAAATATCAAGTCCGCAGCCTAAGAGATAAAATCGGAATGGTGCTTCAGGATAATATCTTATTTAGTGAATCAGTTAAGGCAAATATCCTAATGGGACGGCCTGAGGCAAGTGATGAAGAAGTATTTGCAGCAGCAAAAGCAGCAAATGCTCATGACTTCATTACGTCTTTAAAAGACGGTTACGAAACTAAAGTGGGTGAGCGGGGCGTGAAATTATCCGGGGGGCAAAAGCAACGGGTTGCCATTGCGAGGGTATTTTTGAAAAACCCGCCTATCCTTGTTCTGGATGAAGCAACATCCGCCTTGGATTTAGAGAGTGAACATTACATCCAAGAAGCGCTTGATATATTAGCGAAAAAACGGACCACGATCATTGTAGCACACCGCTTATCAACCATTACCCATGCCGATCGGATTGTTCATATTGATAATGGGGAAATTACCGAAATCGGAACACATGAGGAACTAATGAAAAAACAAGCGCATTACTATAACCTATTTCAAGTTCAACAATTGGATGCTTAAGAAAAATAGCATATAGGAAATCCTTGTATATATTACGGATTCACTACAGAAGGAATTTTAAATAAAAGAGCAGATCATTTCGCAGTAGTGCAATGGTCTCTTTTTTATTTAAAAACTATCACAATAAGTGTAAAGCTCCCAAATTGTTAAAGTCGTTCATGATGTAATTTGCATACTAAAAGAGCATCGGTAATCGATGCTCTTTATTGTTGAATTTTCAGCTGTTTTAAATGTGAAAAGTAAAACAAAAAAGTAATTTAGCCTGCAATACTTCCAGTTAAAAGAACCTGCTATATTCATTAGGATACTCTTTTTTCGTGCGAAGTCCTTTTACTATTAGGAAGAAATCTAGTGAGATGCTTTATCCCCTCAGGTAATGCAATTCCGATAATAATCAAGAACATTCCGAACCACTGCAGGGATGTAACTTGTTCATCTAGGAAGATAACCGAAACGACCATCGCGGAGGGCAATTCTGCCGCACAAAGAATCGTGCCAAGCCCGACACCAACTTTCGGCATACTGACAGCAAAGAAAAAGAAAGGAACAAGGACACCCAACGTGCCAAGCAGTAGACCATAATACCATAGGTTTGTTTGAACCAGATTTGTTACAAGTGTGATAGGGTTAGTAGTGAATACAGCAGTCAGCATCGCCCCTGTTGCAATGAAAAACAACCGCTTCATGGAAGATTCTCCAACGGCGAACTGAGAGTTACAATACATATAAAGAGCAAAAAGTAACGCCGATAAAAGGCCAAACAATACTCCTTTAAAACTAAGTGCAGAGAGAGGCTGGCCAAAAATTGCTCCAGCTAATAACGTACCGATAAATAGAACGAAAATGGCAATGAGTTTATTTTTATCCGGACGTCTTTTATTTAGAAAGCTTTCGATTAGGACGCCGATCCAGGTAAACTGAAATAAAAATACCACGGCTATCGAAGCTGGAAGCTCTGATACTGAGACGGCATATGCCTTCCCGACAAAAGTGGACATCATCCCTGTGAATAAAAGTAATCCGGCACTTTTCCATGAAACTTTATATTTAAACGAAAAAAGAAATAAAACAGAGACAATCAGCCAGCCGACCAGGTATTGACTTCCGACTAATTCTCCGGAAGAATGGCCGTCCATGAATCCAAACTTAATCATAGTGGATAATGTACCGTATGAGATAGAGCCGATTAAAACCATTATGGAATACTTCAATAGTTGCATAATTTTTCACCCCTATAAAAATAAAAATCGCCACCTGCCTAAAGGGCAAGTGACGAACGAAAAAAGGAAATCCTTTTAAAATTCCGTCTCTCAACAAAAGCTGAGTTTAAAAATGATGGTGTTGCATTACCTTAGCTTAAAGTCTCTGTGAATAATTGTCAACCAGAAAAAAAAGTAAAGTAAACTCGTCGATGGGTAAGCTTAAGGCGACAACAGCCCTTTAGATTCCCTTATACTCTGAATTATAAAATAAGATCCCCACATGGTCTAACGCCAATGTGAGGATCTTATATTATTTGCCATTTTGCTGAATATCCTCTAACGTGCCGCGATATTCTTCATCCTTCATTTTGCGAACGGTTGGATTGTTTTCTTCAGATGAATCATCGTTTGAGTTCAGTTGACTGTGAAGATTAGAAAGCACCAAACGATAATCATCATCCTTCATTTTCAGTTCATCCCTGTCCTTTTGGACAATGATTTCGGTACTAAGGTCAATTTCTGGGGAAAAAGCGGACTCTTCTAAAGAGTGCTCTTCCTCAACGACCGGCTTCTCATCAGGGGATAACGCTTTGATATTAAAAGTAATTAAACCCGTAACCGCTAAAATGGCAACGATAATAATTAGAATTATGCCCATTGAATCAAGCCTCCTAGAGCTCGTTTATGAATGATCGGGTGACATGGGCAACCCGTTTTCCTAATGCTTCTCCAAGCTGGAAGTCCTTTGTGGTGATGCTGTCATCCACGCCGGGTGGGCAGCTGATTCCCACACCATAATAAGACCCGTATAATGCGTTTTCAGGAACAGTACCAGGTAAACCGACAATGATCATCCCCTGATGAAGCATCGGAGTAATCAAGTTCAGCATCGTAGCCTCCAGCCCGCCATGTAAGGTAGCCGTAGTACAGAATACAGCCCCGACTTTATTGATCAGTGTACCTTCCGCCCATAGATAGCCTAGTTTATCAATCCAGGTTTTCAGACTCGAACTGATGGTTCCGAAATGTCCGGGACAGCCCCAAATGATGGCGTCCATTTCTGGAAGCTTATAAACATCCGCCTCGTTTACATGATCAATTAGAACTTCAGCTCCAGGAACCATAGCGGCTCCATGAGCGATTGCTTCGGCAAGTGCCTTCGTGTGGTTGCCTTCACTGTCGTATATAACATAGATCTTCATTCTTATCCCCCTATTTGGTTAAACTGATTTTTTTACTGGTGAAGGCAATAAAGGTACATCCATTTTCTTTTGTTTAGTTTGTTTAAATGTTTTGTCCTTCCGAACGTCACGCAAAAACAGTGAGAGAACAATGCCGACAACTGCAAAGCCTGTTGCCCAAAAGAAAGCATCATTGATTCCCATTACGTTTGCTTGACCCTGGATTTGGGTGGAAATCAGTGACATTGCGGTTTCCTGTGCCTGTTCGCTAGTTTGATTCATGGAACTCATGATGGATTGAACCATTGATTGGAAATTTTGCACAAAACCAGGGTCACTACCACTCATATCCGTTCCTAAAGTGATGCCATGAAAAGAAGCACGAGTTGTATAAATGGTCGTAACAAAGCTTGTTCCGATGGCCCCGGTTACTTGTTTCACCGTATTGCTCATCGCAGTACCATGTGTATTCAGATGCTTTGGAAGCTGATTCATCCCAGCTGTCATAATTGTCATCATCAGTAAAGACATTCCAAGAGAACGAATGGCATAGAAGATAACCAAAGTCGAATAGGTCGTCTCTGTAGTCAGGTTTGCGAATTCAAAGGTTGTGATTGCTGTAATAATCAAACCAACAAGTGCTAATGGACGAGGTCCGACTTTGTCAAATAAAGCTCCCGAAATAGGAGACATCACCATCATCACAAGTGCTCCCGGTAACATCAATAAACCAGATTGAACAGGTGTGAATCCCCTTAGCGTTTGTAAATAAATCGGCAACAAGAAAATACCGGTAAACATCGCCACCGTCACGATAGCTGAAATAATATTTGATAAAACGAACATATCGTACTTAAACACACGGAAATCGAGCATCGGTGTATCCGATTGTAGCTGCTGAACTACAAATAGGGTAAGAAGGAGAAGCCCAACGATGATGGTTCCTAGAACGATAGCGTCTAACCAGCCTTTTGAACCTGCTTCACTTACACCGTATAGTAGGGATGCTACACCTATCAGAGATAAGGATGCACCTAATATATCCAATTTGATTTTCTTGGGTTCTGCCACATTGCGCATATTTAAAAAGGCTAGTGTCATGATGATTATGCCAAATGGCACCATTGCATAGAACATGACTCTCCAGCTATATTCCTGTATGACCCAACCAGATAAAGTTGGACCGATGGCAGGGGCAAACATGATAGCGAGCCCAAAGATTCCCATTCCTTTCCCACGCATTTCTGGAGGGAAGATAAAAAGGATGATCGTCATGACTAATGGCTGTAATATCCCGCCACCAGCTGCCTGAATTAACCGGCCGGTAAGAATAACAGGGAAATTTGGTGCAATACCACAGATAAGAGTTCCGACTGTGAATAAAAACATGGCAGCGAGGAATAAGACGCGCGTGCCAAAACGCTCAATTAAAAAAGCGGACAAAGGAATCAATGCCCCATTGACGAGCATGAAACCAGTGGATAACCATTGAATCGTAGTTGCTGCGACATTAAATTCAGCCATCATTCTCGGCATCGCGACACTTAGCAAGGTTTGATTCAAGATGACCATGAACAAGCCAAGCATTAAGATGATTAACATGGGAGCATATTGTTTCATTCCTTTGTTTTCATTTACTGAGATTGTTTGAGGAGCCATTTAAGCCAACCTCCTTTCTGTAAACCTGAGTTGGCAAGATTATTTTGTTGATATCTTCACTTCGGCGTTCATGCCTGGTAATACTTTATCAGAAGGAGCCTTAATGGAAATTGTAACTGGAACCTTTTGAGTGACTTTTGTATAGTTTCCGCTACTATTTTGGTTACCCATCACTGAAAAGACTGATGTGGTTGCGTAACCGATTTGTTCTAATGTACCCTCGAAAACCGTATCGGGATCTCCATCGATGATAATATCGACGCTATCACCCTTTTCAATGTTTTTCAGTTTATTTTCTTCAATATTAGCTGTTATCGATAGTTCTTCCATATTTATGGTCTGTGCAAGAGTTTGACCTGCTTGGACAAGTTGATCCTCTAATACCTGTGTTTTAACAACTGTACCTGGAGCTGAAGTTTTTACAGTTTGGTCACCTTCTACCGTTGCTACTTTAGCCACTTTTTTGTCTTTACTGACAATGTCGCCTTCTTTTAGGTCCCAATCTGTTAGTTTTCCAGAAGCAGGAGCTACGATCGTATATAAATCTCCTGTAACTTTTGCTTCATCTGTTTTGATGAAATTCGTGCTTTCATAATAGTAATAAGCCCCTCCGCCTACAACTGCCAAAATAACCACTAATCCAATGACATTGATTAAAATTAAACGTCCTTTATTCACGTGTTTTTCGCCTCCAAGAATTTTTGATAATGATTCAATTGAATTGCTCTAAAAAATTGTCACACGATTTGTTGCAGGTCCTTCTATAAAAAACTGACGTGACCTAATTAACACCTGCCTTCTATGTTTATAGCATATTAGTTAAGTTTAATAAATATTAATTTTTATAAGTATTAATATTATTAAATAAAAAGTTTACCAGTTTACTTAATTTTTGTCATGTAATATATTCGGAGTTACTGATGGTAAATAAACCCTAATGGGAAAATTGAGGGGAAGAACTGCGGCTTTAAGGATAAAAGATGAGTAGATTTGACAATACTTTATCATTTATTTAAATTTAAGGTAGGATTGTCCTATATAAGGAGTGAGAAGGCTGGATTTTAAATGGGAAGTAACCAATAGTGTAGAAATGCAGATTTTTCGAATCAGGAAGAAACTTCGGAATATCGTTGTCAAAAATCTTCAGCCTTATGGATTGACTTCGCCTCAATTTTTCATATTGATGATATTAAAGCGAGAAGGGTCAATTAAATCAACTCAACTGGCTGACTTTTTGACGGTGAAGCCGAGTGCGATTACTGTTTTTGTAGATAAATTGGTCGAAATGGATTATGTGAAACGGCAGCCTTCAGAAAAGGACCGCAGAGTCATTAACCTTGAATTAAAAAAGGGCGGGGAAGAAATTTTGGGTAAAGTCCTTGCGGAGCATAACCGATTAATGGGTAAGAACTTTAACACATTCTCAGAGGATGAGATGCAGGATTTATTAATGAAATTGGATAGGCTTGAAAAGGCAGCAGATCAACACCTTTTGGAAGATTGAATAGAAGTACAATAAATAGAAAAACGAAAAAAGACGGTTCCGAGGAACCGTCTTTTTAATTAATCTTCTTCATATTGGACAGAGATTTCATTGTCATCCTTATGGAAGGACTGGAAGCTGACAATTAGCTTTTCAAGATGCTCCAATTGTTCGTCATACTCTATGACGGCTGAAATCAACGGTACAAGGCGGGCAGAAAGATGGCCCAAGTTATCATGCATTTCGTCCACTTGATTTTGCTGTTCAAAAAAGTGGGCAAGAAGCTCTTTACGACTTAAGCAATCCTGATCCCAATCTTCAATTTCCTCAATCGCTTTAATTTTTTCGATATGCAGTAATATCAGCTGTTCATGCTTACGAATTAGGGAATCAAGCTGCTGCAAGATACTCCGTTGGAAATCTTCAGGCATTTGATAAAGTTCATTCTCGAATTTATGAATTCTCTTCAAAGTTTCAAACGCCTTTTTTGTGGTGATAATCATTTGTCGATATACAACTAGCTTCCTGGCTTTAGCAACACTGTTCTTTTTGAAATATTCACGTTCCTCTTTGTACATGGAATAGATATGTTCTAGATCAAGTAACTCTTCTTTTAATCTGCTGATGTCTTTTTTCAATAATGTGTGTTCAGTAGCATGTCTTGTGCTAATTCGAATCCATTTTAAAATATCTTCCGTCACATCTGTTATGCGTGTATAAAGCTTTGCTTCATACTTAGGTGGGAGAAAAACAAGATTGACGATAAAAGATGAGACAATCCCCAGTAAAACAGATGAGAGACGAATAAAGGCAAAGTTTAGAAATTCACCTTGCTGACTTTCCATAATGGCAATAACCGTCACGATAGAAAGTACAATTGTTTTATCCATTTTTAATTTTAAATTGATGGTTATGACGACCATCACGGCTAGGCCGATTATAAAAATGTCATTTCCGAATATCAATACGAAGGAAACAGCTACCAACGCCCCGATTATATTTCCTTGTACTTGTTCCAATACCGTTTGATAAGAACGATAAATGGTCGGCTGTATTGCAAAAATTGCAGCAATCCCAGAAAGAACAGGAGCAGGAAGATTAAGTAGTTCCGAAAGATAAAGAGCTAAAACAATCGCTATTCCTGTTTTGAGAATGCGGGCACCAAACTTCATATATAGGTTAATCCTTTCTTTGTAATGTAATAGGTTTTTATAACAAAGGCTCTAGTTATATATAGACTATTGCTTAAAGTTGTATTCTAACTTATTTGTTAGTACTTTACACTAAAATAAGAGGAAGTAAACAAAAAGTAATATACAGGAATTCCCTAAAAGTTACAATGGGTAATTTTAAGTCTAATGTATAAAGAAAATAGAGGCAATTTATCATACGTGTAATTACCTCATATGTCTTTCTCTTCAGGCAGTGTAAATAGAAGAATACTATTGGAAAAAGCTGATGCTCAAAATAAAGAGCATCAGCTTTTTCGATAATATTAAGACTTAAGCTGCCAAGTATCTTTCAAGTGAGAACTTTTTATTACTCAGTGGATACAGCTGGATCCGCTTGTTCTTTAACAGGAACAACTTGAAGGAAATGTTTACTAGGGTGTTGAAGCAAAGTCTCTAGAGAAGTTGCTTCTTCTGTTTGGCCTTGATCTTTTAACAGAGACACGTATTTTCCAAGAAGTTCAGTCACGTCTTGAAGACCTTTTTTAGAAAGCGCCTCAATTGAAATTTTCGCTCCTTTTGCAACCCGCTTTTGAATAACTTCTTTCGTTAATCCAGCTTCAGGTTGTTGACGTAAATAAACCACACCGCCGGTCATCCCTGCACAGATCCATGGACCCGGATCACCTAGAACCAATCCTCTTCCATTTGTCATATATTCAAAAGCAAATCCCTTAATATTGGAAGTTACCGCAATATTTCCAGTTTCCTTTGCTGGAATGGGTTGCTTCAGCAGTCCGCCAATAATCATATCTGCTCCGGAAAGCCGGATTCCTGCCCTGGCATCGGCATCGCCTTGGGCAATAAGGAGACCGTGCTGTGCGCCATATCCGAAGCCTTTACCGACTGATCCATTATAAAACTTTCCATCTTTCCCGGGAGATTTAAAAATGGCGATATTTCCACCAATCGATGTTTTACCAATTCCATCCTGGGCGCCGCCATTTACGCTAATCGAGATTCCTTCGGTATTGTATGCCCCAAGTCCATTACCTGGAATCGAGCCATCCTGATAGGATAGGTGAACAGGAGGAAGTTTTTTGTATGATCCATCGAGTCTGCCTCGGACCCGGTGGCAGGATACCCGGCTACCGAGTACACGCTGCTCGGATGTGATCGAGCTATAGCTGCGGGATTGCTGCAGTTCTTCCACATGTGAATCCAGGTATTCTGCACCTACAGCAACCTGCATGGAACCCTCGTTCAAATAAGTCGCTTTTTCTTTATTAGAGAATGGCGTTATATCCAGGTTTTTTAATAAATATGTTAAATCCAGTGTTTGTTGACCTTTAACTTGCTGAAGCAAATCAGAGCGACCAACAATATCTTGAAGATTCTTCACACCAAGAGATCCGGTCAGTGCTTTAAGTTCTTTGGCAAACGCAGTGAACATATTCGTTAATCCTTGAACCGCTAAATCAAATTTTCGAGGAACAAAGCGGCGTAGCCCATGTTCTTTTGCTTGGGCTTCCGATTCGATTTGAGTGGCGATTCCAACATGGCATGTATCAAGGTGACAGCCACGGCACGTTGTACAGCCAACTGCAATCATCGAAAGGGTTCCAAAGCCGACACGGTTTGCCCCAAGCAACATCAATTTTAATATATCCATCGAGCTTTTTAACCCGCCATCAGCCCAAATTTCAATGTTTTGACGAATCCCGGATTCAAGGAGCGCGTTATGGGCCGCCTTCACACCTATCTCAACTGGAAGACCAACATGTTCGAGGGCATGAATCCGAGCTGCACCTGTTCCGCCATCAAAACCAGAAAGCGTGATGATATCGGCGCCAGCTTTGGCGACACCGACTGCAATCGTACCAATGTTTGGAACAACTGGTACCTTAACGGCGACTTTGGCTTTGTCGTTTGCCGTTTTTAACTCATGGATCATTTGCGCCAAATCTTCAATAGAGTAAATATCATGGTTATTGGAAGGGGAGATTAAGTCAGAACCAATGGTTGCATTCCGGGCTTCCGCAATTTTCGCGGTAACCTTCGAGCCGGGAAGATGTCCGCCCTCACCAGGTTTTGCCCCCTGCCCAATTTTAATTTCTAATAGATTAGAAGAGTTTAAGAGCTCTGCGTTGACACCGAAACGGCCGGAAGCAATCTGCTGTCCGCGGGATTTCGGGTACTTGCCCAGCATATCCTTAATTTCTCCACCTTCACCATTCATACTAATCATACCTAACCGTTCGGCAGCCTCTGCGTACGCCCGGAAAGCTATCTCATTTTGAGATCCAAAGGACATAGAGGCAATGACAAATGGCAGCTCCTGTTCGCCGATAGAAAGACTGACTTCTTCGGAAGGGACAGATGAATCGGAAGCTTTTAAGGATGTTAAATGACGAATCGTTGTCGGATTGGACTCTTCTTGTTCAGTAATTTTTTCGCGATAAGCGTCATAGTCCCCGGTTGAAGCAACTTCTCCAATCGATTTCCAAATCCTCGGGAATAAATGAAAGGTTTTACCCATCCGTTCTTTTTCATTATTGTAATCTACCGCACGCTGTATGGCGTCGGCTTTTATTTTGTCAAAGTTATAGTCTAAATCATTTGAACCAAAGAAGTTAGCGATATTTAAATAATTGGCAATTTCCTCATGCAAGCCGATGCTTGAGAAAAGTCGTCCATAGCCGCGTAGTTCATGAATGCCGATGGTGGAGATAACTTTCTCGAGTCCTTTTGTCAATGAGTTATATAGATTGGTAACACCCTTAAGATCATCAGAAGATAAGGATAGGAACATGAAATACGGACTGATTAAGTTGGCTCCAAGTCCATAAGAAACAATGATATCATGCAGGGATCTTAGTGATGCAGAACGTAAAAGAATGGAACAATCCCTACGTTTACCTGTATTGACTAATGCTTGATCGACTGCTGAAGTGACAAGGTGTGGATCAAGCCAAAGATTTCCGTTTTGATGGGCGAGGGCATCATCCAAAACGAGCAGAGTTTTACCTTCATCGATTGCGTTAACTGCTTCATCGGTAATTCTGGTTAATGCATCCGGAATACTTTCATCCTCTGTAAAAGTGCTTGAAATAAAATGTACTAGTTTTTGATCTTGATTATATTTAACGAATTGATCGTAGCTAGGCTGCGAAACAATAGAAGAGCATTCATAACCTGTTAATCCTTCAATTAGTAAAGGAGTTAGAAGCTCCGTAACTTTCCCCGCCTTTTTTGCTTCAAATAAAGAAGGTCGTTTCCCAATGATGGTTCTTGTTGAGAAGTGCTCGGTTTCCCGATCCCGGTCGATCGCTGGGTTGGTTACGACGGCGACACTTTCCTTAATGAAATCTGCAATATTTGTCCGCTGAGGATTGAGGGCGGCCAGTGGTGCATCGTGACCTAGTGAACGAATAGGTTCAGCTCCTTTTTCGGCCATCTGTTCGACTAATTGAACATGCTCTCTTTCCCAGCCAAAGGCTTTATATTGGCCGTTATGAATGGCTTGTGTGTTTGTCATGGAGACCACTTTTTCAAAAAACTGTGGCTGTAAGCGAACTAGATCATTGTAAAGAACAAAACGATTATTGAAAAGCTCAAACACCTTATCCTGGAAATCTTTGTAGTTGTACAATTCAATAGAATCACCGTTCCATTTCAAGCCGACTTTTTCCCCTGGACCCAATGGTTTTGGATCTCCTGTATATTCATTAGAAGAAATGATACCTGGTTCAGAAGTGAACATATAGGATGTTTCCGTTTCAATATTCCAAAGTGGACGCAAGCCTAAAGAGTCGACAGAGAAAACTGCTTCGTCGCCAAAACGGGAGATAATTCCAGCAGGACCCTGTGCAAAATGTCCCCATGCTTCTCGTAAATACGTATATAAGTTTTGTAAGTGTTCAGGATATTCCTTGATTTCATTAATAATTGGAGGGAAAACAAGATCGATTGCCTCAAACAAAGAGTAGCCATGACGACAGATAAATGTTTCAATTGTTTTGTTTAAATCCTGGGAGTCACTCCCGTCTTTTGCGATTGGAACCCCAATCATTTTTGCTTCATCACGCAATTTGGCAATAGTATTGATTTCGCCGTTATGTCCAAGCACACTGAAGGGCTGGACCCTGAAAAAGCTTGATAGAGTATTAGTTGAAAAACGATTGTGTCCTAGGGTCATAGTGGAAGCGGCTAAAGGGTCAGCAAGATCATGGTAATAGGCAGGAAGCGTATCTCCGGCCCCCATTACTTTGTAGACCGCATGATACTGGCTTAGAGAAGCAACATGGATAAAATCACTTTTTTCGATGTCGGAAGTTAGTTCAAAAAGAGCATTGGAAAGCTCCTGGTGGTTTTCGATTGTGGATGAACAGGCAAATTGCCAGAACATTGGGTCTTCTTGAATGGCAATCGGCCCTAATGCTTCAGAACGGTATGCTTTATCTGTTTCGAAGATCAAGGAAAGCCCGTGTTGAAGGAGTTTCTCTTTGACTTCGATTTTCAAATCATTTGCTTCTGTTTTATTGCTTAAAAATAAGTGGCCGACTATGAAGGCATCTTGATCGACGATGCTGGAATCGATATTTTCCGCTTCAAGCTTCTTTTTCCAGAGAGCCCTAGGAATATCAATATGAATACCGGCGCCATCTCCTTCACCATTAATAAAGCCGCAGCGATGGTTCATTTTAACCAAAGCGTCGATACAGGCAAAGATATTTTCGTTGGTTGGGATTTTCTTTTTTTCAATGCAGGAAACAATTCCGCAGGCATCATGTTCTTCTCTGTAAAATTCTTTGAATGAAGCAGGTGTCCATTGTTGAGTCATATGTTTGGCGTGAATAAGGTTTTCCCTTATTTTCTGCCTTTCACCTCCTGTAGCATTTGATTTAACGAGGATAATATTAGTAAACTTAAACAAACGTTTAAGTTATTAATTGATTGAAAGAAATTGTATATAAATGTATTGATATCATATCATTTAAATATTCAGAAATCAATTTTTTATACAATAGATTGGATGAGAGGATTAGTGTCAATTTTATGAAAAAATGCTTTAAAGGCCAATTTCAATGATTTATTTAAAGGAAATAAGAAACCTCCAAGAATGATGTGCATCTTGGAGGTGTATAAAAATTGCATAATTATGCTTTTTTATTTCTTATATTAGGTTTTTGAATGCATGTTCAACCGCTTTTAGAGTATAAGCGATATCATCATCTGTGTGAGCTATTGTCAAGAACCAAGCTTCATATTTTGACGGTGCCAAATTGATGCCTTGGTGAAGCATAAGCTTGAAAAACTTACCGAACATTTCGCCATCCGTGTTTTCTGCCTGCTCATAATTTTCAATTTTTTCTGTTGTGAAGTAGATGGTTAAAGCCCCTTTAAGGCGATTAGTAGTGATAGGGACATTATATTGGCGAGCTGCTTTTAGGATACCTTCTTCGAGGATTTTTCCTAAGCGATCAAGATCATCGTATAGACCTTCTTCTTTTAGAACTTCTAAGCATGCAATCCCAGAAAGCATGGAAGCTGGATTACCTGCCATCGTTCCTGCTTGGTAGGCAGGTCCGAGCGGTGCTACAGTTTCCATGATTTCTTTTTTACCGCCATAAGCGCCGATTGGAAGGCCTCCACCGATTATTTTTCCAAGGGCAGTCAGGTCAGGCTGAATTCCCAAAAGGTCCTGTGCTCCACCGTACATAAAACGGAAAGCGGTGATAACTTCATCAAAAATAACGAGTGAACCGGCTTCATGAGATAGAGAGATGACTTCTTCTAAGAAGCCTGGGTTTGGCTCGACGATTCCAAAGTTGCCGACAATCGGCTCGACTAGGACACCTGCAATCTCATTGCCCCATTTGTTAAGCGCTTCTTTAAATGGCTCGATATCGTTGAAAGGCACCGTGATGACTTCTTGTGCAATACTTTTCGGCACACCAGCAGAGTCCGGTGTTCCAAGCGTAGACGGACCTGAACCTGCAGCTACGAGAACAAGGTCGGAGTGACCATGATAACAGCCGGCAAACTTGATGATTTTGTCGCGTCCAGTATAAGCGCGGGCCACACGGATGGTGGACATAACAGATTCAGTACCTGAATTGGTGAAGCGGACTTTATCTAGGGATGGAATCGCTTCTTTCAGCATTTTGGCGAACTTGACTTCGTGTTTGGTGGGCGTACCGTATAAAACACCTGTTTCAGCTGCTTTTGTAATCGCCTCTGTTATATGGGGGTGGGCGTGGCCAGTGATGATCGGCCCGTATGCCGCTAGATAATCGATATACTTGTTGCCATCGACGTCCCAGAAGTAAGCTCCCTTGGCATGATCCATGGCTACCGGTGAACCGCCGCCTACGGCTTTATAAGAACGAGAAGGGCTGTTGACCCCGCCGACAATATGCTCCAATGCTTCTTTATGTAAAAGCTCTGAATTACTAAAATCCAATCTAAAAACCTCCTAAAAATACAATCATAATCCCCTTAATCATAGCACTTTTCTGGCCAGAAATCTGGGGTGAAAGGTTGGGAAATAGGGTCTGGCCCCTAATAAAAACGCTGAAACCCTAGAAACAGCAGGCTTCTTCGCATTTTATTTTGTTTGGGAAATAGGGTCTGACCCCAAAACTTCAGTTATAAAGGATAGGATGTTCAGGATGGTGATAGGGTTTTCGATGTCAAAGCTTTGGCGTTTGATTTCACCTTGGGCTTGGTAGAAGATAAGGTGGCCGGTTCCTTTTTCTTCATTAATATGCAAGTGGAAGCTTAAGGGGGTGTTTTCAATCGATCCGGAGGAATCCCTTTGAACAACTTGGCATAATATTTCATCGTATTCATCTTCGTAAAGGAAATCATATCGAAGATCGATAACGACCTTTTCGATTTGGGATAGTAATAATTGTTTAATATTCATAGCATACTTGTCTCCTTTATATATGTATCTCATGCAACGCCAAAATTTGCCCTGAAAATAGTCCTTTGCATCTAGGCATTTTTATTGTCTAAAAAGCTGAGGTTGGATAAACTAATTCATTAGGACAAGAGATTACGGAGGAAATAATAGAATGAGTGATGCAATTCAAGTGAAACAGCTGCGGAAGGAATTTAAGTCGGTATCAAGCCGATCTGGTTTAAAAGGGGCCTTTCGCGATTTACTTACAAGAAATTATAAAATTGTTCCTGCTGTTAACGATATTAATTTTACTGTAAAAAAGGGTGAGATGGTAGCTTATATCGGGGAAAATGGTGCAGGGAAATCGACAACGATTAAAATGCTGACAGGTATTTTAGAGCCAACAGCGGGTGAAATTACGGTAAATGGCATGAATCCACATAAAGAACGGGAAAAGTTCACGCAGACAATCGGGGTTGTATTTGGTCAGCGCTCCCAGCTGTGGTGGGATATCGCAGTCCAAGAATCCTTCCGGTTGCTGAAAAAAGTCTACAAAGTATCAGATGAACAATATAACGACCATATGGAACATGTGATCAAGACGCTCGATATCGGCCCTTTGCTCGACAAACCGGTGCGTAAACTTTCACTTGGTCAGCGGATGCGCTGTGAGCTTGCTGCAGCACTGATTCACAATCCACCGCTGCTGTTCTTAGATGAGCCGACGATTGGCCTTGATGTGCTCGTGAAAATGAAAATTCGCGAGTTTTTGAAAGAAATCAATAAAAAATATAACACGACAATCCTTTTGACTACCCATGACTTAGGAGACATAGAGGCTTTGTGTGAGCGCGTAATCATGCTTGATGAAGGCCAGATTATTTATGATGGGGAACTGCAGAGTTTGAAAGATAATTGGGCGGAGGAAAAACAGGTTCACTTTCAATTTATTGAGCCAGTTGAGTTACACGAATTGCAATCCTTACCGCTGCCGTTTACCGCGAACTGGGTATACGATGAAAAACATCAAACTTACATGGCTATGATGAAAGAGGAAAGCGATCATATTTCACAGCTTGTTTCTGCGGTCGTATCACATTTTAAAATTAAGGACGTCAAAATTCATGAAACCTCTATCGAAGAGATTGTTCGTAATATTTATGAAGAAGGCACGGTCTGACTCTCGTACCATTAAGAAACAACGTGTCTGACAAGAAGGGAGAGGACCATGGGGAAATATCTTGCTATGATTCGCATGCGTTTTTTGATGATGCTTGCGTATCGAACGGATTATTATACCGGTATTTTAATTTATAGCATCAATATTGGTGCTTATTATTTCTTATGGAATGCGATATATGGGGATAAAAGCTCCATCGAAGGACTTTCAAGTATGCAGATGACAACCTATGTAGCGGTTGCCTGGATGGCGCGTGCTTTTTATTTTAATAATATTGACCGTGAAATTGCTAATGAAATAAAAGACGGCAAAGTTGCCATCGAAATGATTCGACCTTATAACTACTTAGGCATGAAGACGATGCAAGGACTGGGAGAGGGAATATTCCGTTTCTTCTTCTTTTCCATTCCAGGTATGCTGCTGGTAGCTTTTATTTTTCCTATCGAATTGCCACATGAACCGGCAACGTGGGGAATATTCGGCATTTCCTTGCTGTTCAGTTTCATCATTAATACACAAATTAACTTATTGACGGGAATCACTACATTTTTCTTATATAACAACGCAGGGTTGATCCGGGCAAAAAGAGTCATCATTGATTTATTTTCCGGGCTGTTACTACCAATCAGTTTTTACCCAATATGGGCGCAAGAAGTAATGAAGTATTTGCCCTTTCAAGGGATCAGCTATGTACCAAGTATGATTTTCACAAATGGTTATAGCTCAGGCGATATCGGCATGGCCTTATTACAGCAATTTATTTGGGTCATCATTCTCATAATACCAATTCAGCTTTTATGGATAGTCGCAAAAAAACAGCTGATTATTCAAGGAGGTTGATGAGATGTTCTATGTATCGATGTTTTTTCAATATGTAAGCCAATATATGAAAACGAGATTGCAGTACCGTGCCGATTTTTTCATGGAAATTCTTTCTGACCTATTGAATCAGGTTGTGAATCTGGTATTTATCTTAGTTGTTTTCGGACATACGCAATTTTTAAGCGGTTGGAGCCGTGAAGAAATTATTTTCATATACGGATTCTTCCTTATACCATTTGCTCTTTTTTCTTCATTTTTTAATATCTGGGATTTTAACGATCGCTATATCGTTAAAGGTGAGATGGACCGAATATTAACTAGGCCAATCCACAGTCTGTTTCAAGTCATTTTGGAAAGAATTGAGCTTGAATCATTATTTGGTGTTGTGACCGGCCTGATCATTATTTTCTATTCGGGTGCTTCGTTGAATCTCGAGCTTGTCTGGTATGACCCTATTCTCTTTGTGATTTTTTCAATCGGTGGGGCACTTGCTTATGCGTCCATCTTTGTAGCAATTGCAAGTATTGGGTTCTGGTCGGATGCGAAAACGTCAATCATGCCAATGATGTACAATATCGGGAACTACGGCCGCTATCCTGTTGATATTTATAACAAGGTCATTCGGTTTGTACTTACATGGGTGCTGCCATTTGCGTTTGTCGGCGTGTATCCAGCCTCTTATTTTCTTAGAAAAGAAGAGTGGTATGTTTATGCATTTGCAACACCGGTTATCGGGATTGTCTTTTTCACTGTATCTGTTTTCATTTGGAATCAGGGAGTGAAAAGGTACCGAGGGGCCGGAAACTAAAAAAATCCCTTCAACATTAACACTGTTGAAGGGATTTTTCTTATTTACGCTTATTCTTTCTTTCAATATATCTAGCTTGTGCTTGAACAAATTGCTGCTTTTCCTCTTCCGTTTCCGGAAATACCTGAGGAACGGGGGTGGGCTTTCCATCTTCGTCTATTGCTAGCATCGTTAAAAAAGCACGGGCTGTAAGCTGCTTTTCGCCGGTTAATAAGTTCTCTCGCTCTACTTTCACAAATACCTCCATCGACGTCCGATGGGCACAGGTGACATAGGCCTCAAGGTTAATCGCATCCCCTGTCTTGATGGGTGCCAAAAAGTCAAAGGAGTCACTTGATACGGTCACAACCGGTTTTCGGCAATGGCGCATTGCTGAAATGCAGGCGATTTTATCTACATAGGCCATCACCTTACCGCCAAAGATGGTGTTGTGATGATTCGTATCTGGTGGGAAAACAAGATCTGTTAAAAAAGTCCGTGACTGCCGGATAGGATTAGCATTTGTAAGATCAATACCTTTTTCAGTCATTTGACTGTTGATTGACCAGTAGGTTTTTGCGAACGATTGTTGCGGCTTCCACCATATTTTTCAAAGAAGCAACGGTTTCAGGAACGCCCCTTGTTTTCAGACCGCAGTCCGGGTTAATCCAAAATTGATCTTTATCCAATACTTTGATGCCTCGTTCAATCATATCGACCATTTCCTCGACTGCAGGAACCCGTGGACTGTGAATATCATATACGCCTAGACCAATACCCTTTTCATACGTTTTTTCCTCAAATGCGGTAGCTAGTTCACCGTGGCTGCGAGATGTTTCTATGGAAATTACATCGGCATCCAGGGAAGAGATGACATCCATGAAGCTGTTGAAATCGCAATAACACATATGCGTGTGAATTTGAGTTGTATCTTCCACACTTGAAGTGGAAATCAGGAAGGAGTTCACAGCCCATTTTAAATATTCATCGCGGTCGCTTTTTTTCAATGGCAGACCTTCTCTAAGGGCAGGCTCATCCACCTGAATCATTTTGATTCCGGAAGTTTCTAACGCTCTCACTTCTTTTTCCAAGGCAAGAGCTAACTGGTAGCAAACATTCTCCCTTGAAATATCATCACGTACAAATGACCAGTTCAGAATTGTTACAGGACCTGTCAGCATTCCTTTTACCGTTTTCTTCGTCAGGGATTGCGCGTACACACTTTCCCGGACCGTCATCGGCTCGATGAAATGAACATCGCCGTAGATAACAGGCGGTTTTACGCAGCGAGAACCGTAAGATTGTACCCAGCCTTTTTCGAGGAAAACGAATCCGCCCAGTTTATGGCCGAAAAATTCAACCATATCTGTTCGTTCAAATTCTCCATGTACAAGAACATCCAAGCCGATTTCTTCCTGGATATCGATCCATTTGCTGATTTCCTCGTTAACAAATGTTTCATATTGAGCAGCCGTCCATTCTCCTCGTTTGAATTTCCCGCGAGCTTGTTTTACTTCAGCTGTCTGCGGAAAGCTTCCGATTGTTGTTGATGGAAGGAAAGGCAGTTTGAAAAATTCCTGTTGTTTGTGATAACGCTCTTTAAATGGCAGCTGACGGCCGGCTGTTTGACTCTTCGCCTGTTCGACACCAGTTTGGACGTCTTTATGGTTTCGCGCGTTTGAATTTGCTAACGTTTGAAGTGCTAATTTGTTAGCGGCTACTTTTTCAGCAATTGCTTCGGCACCTTGATTACTACCTTTTACTAGTAGAGTGATTTCTTCAAGCTTCTCATCAGCAAAAGCAAGGGCCTGTTGCACTTCTTTAGTAAGAGCCGTCTCATTACGAACCGTTACTGGTACATGAAGCAGGGAGCAAGAGGGTTGAAGCCAAATTTGGTCTTCGGCTACGTTTTTTGTGAGGGTATTGATCAACTGATTCTTTTTCGATAAATCGGAAAGCCATATGTTTTTCCCATCAATCACACCTGCACCGAGCACTTTGTCTTTCGGGAAGCCGAATTCTTGAAGATTACTAAGGTTTTTCCCTTTATCATGGACAAAATCAAGACCGATCCCTTGAACGTGTAATTCAATAACTTCTTGGTAGTGCTCTACCGCATCAAAGTATGTTTGTAGCATGATGTTCAAGTTTGGAGCTGCTTCATTCAATTTTTCATATAAGTAAGTAACAGTTTGCATATCATCTTTAGAAATGGATGAAACAAGGGAGGGTTCATCCATTTGCACCCACTTCACGCCTTCTTGTTCTAACTCTTGCAGAATTTGTGTGTATAAAGGCAGGAGACTAAGGATGATTCCAGGTACATCTTGCTTATTGTAGCCTTTAGACAGAGTAATAAAAGTATAAGGTCCGACTAAAACGGGCTTAGCTTCAATTCCTAGTTTTTCTTTGGCTTCGCGATAAGCAGCAAGTGGTTTATTTTCTGTCAAAGTCAGCTTCGACGGTTTTAATTCGGGAACGATATAGTGATAGTTTGTATTGAACCATTTCGTCATTTCAGAAGCAACTTCATCCTTGTTTCCGCGAGCCATAGAGTAATATACAGAAAGGGGAACAGTGCCGCCTTTATAGGCTGAATAACGCTCAGGAACAAGACCGAACATTACAGACATATCGAGCATTTGATCATATAAAGTAAAGTCATTGACAGGAATAATATCTATACCTTGGTCCTTTTGCTTTTGTAAGTTGCCTAAACGGATGGCTTCTAGCTGTGCCGTAAACTCCGATTCATCGATTTTTCCGGACCAGTAAGCTTCTAATGTGCGTTTCCATTCACGATCTTCCCCAATTCGCGGGTACCCTAAACTACTACTTTTCAATATTCCCATCCTCCTACATTCTTTTTTCTTTTAATAAAATAACAACAAAAAAAGCACCCCTAACCGTCAAAAGAGAAAGTTAGAAATGCTTAAAATAAAGGGGTATACAAAAACCCCTTAAAATTATAAGGTCCCTAACACTTCCCTATTCTCCGTAGGTTAAAACAGTGTTGTCGAAACAGGCAGGTCTCCTGACTTTAGGAATCTTATTAGCGGCAGGCCTTCCCAATCCGAAAATCAGTGGCATATTGCATAGCGCTAACATTCCTATTACAGTGGCGGGACCGTGCCGGAATTACACCGGACTTCCCTTTTAATCCTAAAAAAAATAGGAACCTATTTCCACATATGAAATTTCACAAACCCGCTGTAAATTAAACTGCAGGCAACAAATATTTATAAAATAAAAACTATTATAAAAATTTAGACAAGCTTATCATATCCCGACTAAAATGGTCAACAAGGAAAAAAGTCTCGGGAAATGGGGCCTGACCCCGCCCTATATCGACAAAACTATTGGTGCACCTAGGTTTGTTTAAGGATGTGAATGTTGGGAAATGGGGTCTGACCCCTAAATAAAGAATATATTGTTTGGACGGGGAGTATGTATAGGGGGAGTGGGTTGTTTTGAAATGAGGCGTGGGGGATGACTTTTTACATCTTGATTGCAGGGATTATTTTTTGCATGGTGATGAGCATTCGAACGTTATTTCTTGTTGAGTCGGGAGGAAAAAAGTTTTCTCTAGAGGATATGCTATGGCTCGGCAATTTATATGCGACGATATTAGTAGGTTTTGCACTGATTTATTTATTATACGAGCTTCAGAATCATTCGGTGATTCTTGATAAGGGCAATCGTTTAGACGGCAGTTTTTACGAGCAACTGAAGACTTCTTTTTATTTTAGTGCAATGACAATGTTTTCAGTAGGGTATGGAGATATAGCCCCGATAGGCATGGGCAGGATGATTGCGACAATCCAGGCGTTCATTGGATACACTCTCCCGGCTGCGTTTGTGATCCGGACAGTGATTGACTTAGAACAGAAGGAAAGGAAGAATAAATGAAAGTTGTGTTTCTTTCAATTATTGGGTACGCTTACCATAATGAAAGAAATGGAGGGGTAAGAATGACTGTTAAAATTGGAGAAAAAGCACCGGATTTTCAACTTCCTGCAAACAACGGTGAAAAAGTTTCCCTATCGGATTTTAAGGGCAAACACGTTGTTTTATATTTTTATCCGAAAGACATGACGCCTGGTTGCACAACGGAGGCCTGTGATTTCCGTGACCACAATGAGCAGTTTGAGGAATTGAATGCTGTCATCATAGGGATCAGTCCAGATCCGGCGGCGCGTCATGAAAAATTTATTGAAAAATATGGGTTACCTTTTCTGCTACTAGCTGACGAAAATCAAGAAGCTGCTGAATTATATGATGTATGGAAATTAAAAAAGAACTTCGGCAAGGAATATATGGGCATTGAACGTTCAACTTTTCTGATTGATAAGGAAGGAACGATAGTTAAAGAATGGCGTAAGGTAAAAGTCAAAGGCCATGTCGAAGAAGCGCTTGAAACTCTTCGTGATCTAGAAAAATAAGGTACAGCCAGATGAAGGATAAGCGAATAACCAAGCTTGCTGAAAGGCTGATTCATCATTCCGTACAATTACAGCCAAAAGAGAGAATCTTGATACGGGGTCATATCAACATGAAACCGCTATTGAAAGAGCTGATTGATGAAACATACAGAATCGGTGCATATCCATATGTCGAACTGGAAGACGATGAAATAAGCCGACACTTGTTAAAAGGGAATGTGAAGGAACAACTTGATACCTTATCACAATGGACTTTGAGGAAATATACTGATATTGATGCGATAATAATCATCTCCAGTGAAGAAAACGATGCTGAATTGGCAGAAGTTCCTGCAGAGAGGCATCGTCTTCATGGGGAAGCGATGAAGTCGTCGACTCTTTTCTATGTAAACAACCGGCGTTGGGTTTTACTTAATTACCCGACTGTCAGATTAGCACAAAAAGCCGGTATGAGTTTTAGAAAGTACGAAGACTTTCTATTAAACGTGTGCACAATGGATTACGGGAAAATGGAAGTGGCACTGAAACCGCTTAAGCAATTGATGGAGCGTACTGAAAAAGTCCGGATTGTTTCACCTGGGACAAATCTCACCTTTTCCATTAAAGGAATGCCGGCTGTCATATGCGCTGGGAAAAATAATCTCCCTGACGGGGAAGTGTTCACGGCACCCGTAAAAGAGAGTGTTCATGGTAGGGTAGCCTTCAACACACCTTCAACATATCAAGGAATCACCTTTCGTGACATAGTTTTAACCATACAAAAGGGGAAAATCACGAAAGCAGTTTCTAATCAAAATTCTAAAATGAATGAGATTCTCGATGTAGATGAAGGGTCCCGTTTTATTGGGGAATTCGCGCTTGGAATCAATCCTTACATTTTGGAGCCAATGGACGATATTTTGTTTGATGAGAAAATATGTGGCAGTCTGCATCTAACTCCTGGCCAAGCCTATCAAGAGGCTGATAATGGTAACCGTTCTTCTACACATTGGGATATGGTTTTGATCCAGCGTCCTGAATATGGCGGTGGTGATATCTACTTTGATGACATTCTGATCCGAAGGGATGGCATTTTTATGTTGCCGGAACTAAGTGCTTTAAATCCAAATTTATTAAAATAAAGCCTTTTTTAACAGGGGTAAGGCTTTTGTCCAACTCAAAAAGAGGACACCTGAATATGCTTTATTAAGGGAATACCTCCTCAGAGAAAGTTGCACGGGACATACAGAGCCCGTGTTTTTTTTATGTTAATTAAAAGGTGAGATAAACATGTTAGTACTTTCAATAATTATTCCAAAAGAAGACATCCAAAAGCAGATGGAGGATACCTTTCCTGCTTTGAATTTCATTTATCAAGGGGATTGAGAGGATGAACCACTTCGTGAAGCAAAAATCTTAATTCCATACGGCGAAGATTTAACAGATGAGACAATTGAGAAAGCACCGAATTTAAAGTGGGTTATGGTTATGAGTGCAGGTATGGAATTAATGCCTTTTAAAGTCATTGAGAAGCGCGGGATTTTGGTAGTACACGATTGGGATGCTTTTACAGTACGAAAAGAAATTGAAACAGCTTATCATGAATGAAGCAGACGTCGAGCTGTGGGATAGAAAGATAGAAGTATGAGAATTGAATGGGAAATCGATACTCATTCTTGGTGCTGGTGCAATTGGCGGAGAGGTAGCGCGTCTTGGGAAAGCCTTTAGGATGACCACAATTGGGGTCAATCGTAGCGGAAATCCTGTGCAGCACTTGATCGTCTTTATGGGCTCTCTGAGTAAGTTACATCGTATCTGTTCTGCCAAGTACGATTGAAAGACAAAATCTGTAGCAAAAAGAACACTTTAAAGCTATGAAAGGTTCTGCTGTCTTCGTGAATATTGGACGAGGTGATCTGGTTAAAGAGGAAGTGTTGATAGAGGTTTTACAAAACAGGGAAATTGCTCATGCCATTTTAGATTTATTCGATCCAGAACCTTTAGATAAGGAGCATCCGTTTTAGCGTATGGAAAATGTAACGGTCACACCGCATCTTTCGAGTAAAAGCAGTGAATATTTACCTAGAACCTTTTCAATTTTCGAAAAAAACATGCATGAATTCCTGAATAGATGGAAAAGACTTTATCAACGTCATTGATCAATCAAAAGGATACTAGGCACAATTAGAAAAATAGGAAAGAATTAAAGGGGTAATGAATAAACTAAAAATGAATCGATAAACAGATGAAATATTGACAAAATCAACGTATAAAAGGTACACTATTTATAAATATTATAATTTAATAATTCATACTTAATGAGAAAAAAGAGGTGGATGGCGGTGTCTGAAGTTCAGTTAAAAGAAGCGTTGGATTCCCTTAAAGATACCGGTGTAAGAATAACTCCTCAACGCCATGCGATACTTGAATATTTGATAAGCTCTATGTCCCACCCTACCGCAGATGATATATATAAAGCGCTAGAAGGTAAGTTTCCCAATATGAGTGTGGCTACGGTTTATAACAACTTGCGTGTGTTCCGAGAAGTAGGATTGGTTAAAGAACTTACCTATGGTGATTCTTCAGCAAGATTTGATTTTGTAACGACGAATCATTATCATGTAATCTGCCAAACCTGCGGAAAAATTGTAGATTTTGATTATCCGGCATTGGACGAAGTCGAACATTTTGCAGCACAGGTCACCGGTTTCAATGTTAGTCACCATCGGATGGAAATCTATGGAGACTGTACAGAGTGCTCAAAAAAAGAAGCACATTAAAAAAAGTTCCGCCACTTGGTTGGAACTTTTTTTTTGTTGCAAAAAAATGATACAATTAATCTTGGACCATCTGCCTGGGATAAATAAGCTCTCTTAAGGGGTTATTTAGTCTTGCAGGCTTTTGCGATTATATTTTTCGTTAAATTCTTCGCCTTCTAACTTTTTATCAAGGGTCAATGGTTCTTCACAATGCATGCAAATATCCACACGCCCTAATATTTTTGTAGGTTTACTACAGTTAGGACATACAACCTGGATCGATTTTGTAGAAAGCATTCCAATCCAAAAATAAACGCCGGTACTTGCAATTATGAATAAAAGACCTAGACCCATAAAAAGTGTCATAACAATAGGGTGTGTTTTAAAGAAAAGTCCAAGATACATCACAATAAAGCCGATGAAAATCAAACTTAAAGCAAATGTACGGATTTTATTGATTTTGCTAGAATATTTAGCCATGGATTGTCCCTCCTAAAATATAACTTTAACTATAACATAAACTACGGATGGAACAAAAAAGAAATAAAGGATACATATTACTTTTGAATATGTTGTTTTTGTAAATATCATCTAGGTGAAATACAGGATTTTGAAGAGTTTTGTCGAATGTAAAAAAAAAAAGGTTTTGGAGGAATTTATAATGGAAGATATCCTTCGCCCGATTTATCAAGAGCGAGCAAGTTTAAAATCTACACTTGGAATCTTGTTAATAGAAAAAAGAGAAAATAATAGCCCGATTACCGATACATTTGACTACATTCTTTTTGTTATTGTAGATGAAGCAGAAGAGGCAGTGTTTTTAAAACACTACACATATCAGGACAAAAAGGCAGCTTTACATATCGTAAAGGAAGAACAACTAAAAGAATGGCTTCTATTAGGTACAAACCGAAAAGTAGTTGACTGGATTTATAACGGAAAGGTCCTCTTTGACCGAAATGAATATTTGGATCATTTGAAAACCGAAATTCGAGAGTTCCCTTTTTATGGAAGAAAGTTGAAGATAGGGATGGAGTTTGCGAAGTTAATTCGCAGATATATGGATGGAAAAGGCTTCTTTGAAAAAGGTCATTATCTTGATGCATATAACCATATTGTTCATTCCCTGCATCACTTAGCTCGTTTGGAAGTAATAGAACAAGGTTTTTATCCAGAAGTTACAGTCTGGAACCAAGTGAAACATATGGAACCTGAAATCTATAAGTTGTATAAAGAATTGATTAGTAGTGAGGAAACGCTTGAAAAAAGATTGGAGCTTCTTTTCCTTGCGAGTGAATTTCTTATTTACTCTAGGACGAATACGGGTTCACAGCATTTAGTTGAAATAATGAGTACAAAAGAAGATCCTTGGACAATTGCAGAGTTAATGGATCATCCGGAACTTAATTATTATTCAGTAGATCTAGGTGTTCTGTTAGAATACTTAATAGAGAAGAAAGTAATTGATGTCATCAAAGTGGAAACAAAAGGACAAGACGTTTATCATCGATTTTATAGAGTATAAAAAAATATTTCAAAAAAATCATTTTTAGTGTTGACCAATAATAATCTAGGTGTTATATTAATACATGTCGCTGCGGGACATCAGCTTTCGCAGCTTCAACAAAACAAAAAACATCAAAAAACATGTTGACAAAATGGTCTACAACATGATAAGATGTAAAAGTCGCTTACGAAGTAAACGACAACGAAATTGCTCTTTGAAAACTGAACAAAACAAAGCGCCAACGTTAATTTTTTAAGTGAGCACACACTATCAAAAAGCAAAATGAGCAAGTCAAACATTTCTTCGGAGAGTTTGATCCTGGCTCAGGACGAACGCTGGCGGCGTGCCTAATACATGCAAGTCGAGCGAATCAATGGGAGCTTGCTCCCTGAGATTAGCGGCGGACGGGTGAGTAACACGTGGGCAACCTGCCTATAAGACTGGGATAACTTCGGGAAACCGGAGCTAATACCGGATATGTTCTTTTCTCGCATGAGAGAAGATGGAAAGACGGTTCTGCTGTCACTTATAGATGGGCCCGCGGCGCATTAGCTAGTTGGTGAGGTAATGGCTCACCAAGGCGACGATGCGTAGCCGACCTGAGAGGGTGATCGGCCACACTGGGACTGAGACACGGCCCAGACTCCTACGGGAGGCAGCAGTAGGGAATCTTCCGCAATGGACGAAAGTCTGACGGAGCAACGCCGCGTGAACGAAGAAGGCCTTCGGGTCGTAAAGTTCTGTTGTTAGGGAAGAACAAGTACCAGAGTAACTGCTGGTACCTTGACGGTACCTAACCAGAAAGCCACGGCTAACTACGTGCCAGCAGCCGCGGTAATACGTAGGTGGCAAGCGTTGTCCGGAATTATTGGGCGTAAAGCGCGCGCAGGTGGTTCCTTAAGTCTGATGTGAAAGCCCACGGCTCAACCGTGGAGGGTCATTGGAAACTGGGGAACTTGAGTGCAGAAGAGGAAAGTGGAATTCCAAGTGTAGCGGTGAAATGCGTAGAGATTTGGAGGAACACCAGTGGCGAAGGCGACTTTCTGGTCTGTAACTGACACTGAGGCGCGAAAGCGTGGGGAGCAAACAGGATTAGATACCCTGGTAGTCCACGCCGTAAACGATGAGTGCTAAGTGTTAGAGGGTTTCCGCCCTTTAGTGCTGCAGCTAACGCATTAAGCACTCCGCCTGGGGAGTACGGCCGCAAGGCTGAAACTCAAAGGAATTGACGGGGGCCCGCACAAGCGGTGGAGCATGTGGTTTAATTCGAAGCAACGCGAAGAACCTTACCAGGTCTTGACATCCTCTGACAACCCTAGAGATAGGGCGTTCCCCTTCGGGGGACAGAGTGACAGGTGGTGCATGGTTGTCGTCAGCTCGTGTCGTGAGATGTTGGGTTAAGTCCCGCAACGAGCGCAACCCTTGATCTTAGTTGCCAGCATTCAGTTGGGCACTCTAAGGTGACTGCCGGTGACAAACCGGAGGAAGGTGGGGATGACGTCAAATCATCATGCCCCTTATGACCTGGGCTACACACGTGCTACAATGGATGGTACAAAGGGCTGCAAACCTGCGAAGGTAAGCGAATCCCATAAAGCCATTCTCAGTTCGGATTGTAGGCTGCAACTCGCCTACATGAAGCCGGAATCGCTAGTAATCGCGGATCAGCATGCCGCGGTGAATACGTTCCCGGGCCTTGTACACACCGCCCGTCACACCACGAGAGTTTGTAACACCCGAAGTCGGTGAGGTAACCTTTATGGAGCCAGCCGCCTAAGGTGGGACAGATGATTGGGGTGAAGTCGTAACAAGGTAGCCGTATCGGAAGGTGCGGCTGGATCACCTCCTTTCTAAGGATAAATACGAGAGCGCTTTTGTTTTGTTCAGTTTTGAATGAGTAATTCATTCAGATTCGAAAGATCTCATCACGTAGTGATGGAATTCTTTCTTCTTTGTTCCTTGAAAACTAGATAATAGATAGAAGGCAATTAATTTTTTCAAAGCATCAGTAAGATCTTTTTTAACGGTTAAGTTAGAAAGGGCGCACGGTGGATGCCTTGGCACTAGGAGCCGATGAAGGACGGGACTAACACCGATATGCTTCGGGGAGCTGTAAGTAAGCTTTGATCCGGAGATTTCCGAATGGGGAAACCCACTGTTCGTAATGGAACAGTATCTTTACCTGAATACATAGGGTACTGAAGGCAGACCCGGGGAACTGAAACATCTAAGTACCCGGAGGAAGAGAAAGCAAATGCGATTTCCTGAGTAGCGGCGAGCGAAACGGAATTAGCCCAAACCAAGAGGCTTGCCTCTTGGGGTTGTAGGACACTCAACATGGAGTTACAAAGGAACGGGGTAAATGAAGTGATCTGGAAAGGTCCGTCAAAGAAGGTAAAAACCCTGTAGTTGAAACTTCGTTCCCTCCTGAGTGGATCCTGAGTACGGCGGGACACGAGAAATCCCGTCGGAAGCAGGGAGGACCATCTCCCAAGGCTAAATACTACCTAGTGACCGATAGTGAACCAGTACCGTGAGGGAAAGGTGAAAAGCACCCCGGAAGGGGAGTGAAATAGATCCTGAAACCGTGTGCCTACAAGTAGTCAAAGCCCGTTAATGGGTAATGGCGTGCCTTTTGTAGAATGAACCGGCGAGTTACGATTTCATGCGAGGTTAAGTTGATAAGACGGAGCCGCAGCGAAAGCGAGTCTGAATAGGGCGAATGAGTATGAGGTCGTAGACCCGAAACCAGGTGATCTACCCATGTCCAGGGTGAAGTTCAGGTAACACTGAATGGAGGCCCGAACCCACGCACGTTGAAAAGTGCGGGGATGAGGTGTGGGTAGCGGAGAAATTCCAATCGAACCTGGAGATAGCTGGTTCTCTCCGAAATAGCTTTAGGGCTAGCCTCAAGATGAGAGTATTGGAGGTAGAGCACTGATTGGACTAGGGGCCCCCAACGGGTTACCGAATTCAGTCAAACTCCGAATGCCAAATACTTATTCTTGGGAGTCAGACTGCGAGTGATAAGATCCGTAGTCGAAAGGGAAACAGCCCAGACCACCAGCTAAGGTCCCAAAGTATACGTTAAGTGGAAAAGGATGTGGAGTTGCTTAGACAACCAGGATGTTGGCTCAGAAGCAGCCATCATTTAAAGAGTGCGTAATAGCTCACTGGTCGAGTGACTCCGCGCCGAAAATGTACCGGGGCTAAACGTATCACCGAAGCTGTGGATTGACACCGTATGGTGTCGATGGTAGGAGAGCGTTCTAAGGGCGTTGAAGTCAGACCGGAAGGACTGGTGGAGCGCTTAGAAGTGAGAATGCCGGTATGAGTAGCGAAAGAAGGGTGAGAATCCCTTCCACCGAATGCCTAAGGTTTCCTGAGGAAGGCTCGTCCGCTCAGGGTTAGTCGGGACCTAAGCCGAGGCCGAAAGGCGTAGGCGATGGACAACAGGTTGATATTCCTGTACCACCTATACATCGTTTGAACGATGGGGGGACGCAGAAGGATAGGGTAAGCGCGCTGTTGGATATGCGCGTCCAAGCAGTTAGGCCGGAAACGAGGCAAATCCCGTTTCCATTAAGGCGGAGCTGTGATGGCGAGGGAAATATAGTACCGAAGTTCCTGATTCCACGCTGCCAAGAAAAGCCTCTAGTGAGATGTAAGGTGCCCGTACCGCAAACCGACACAGGTAGGCGAGGAGAGAATCCTAAGGTGTGCGAGAGAACTCTCGTTAAGGAACTCGGCAAAATGACCCCGTAACTTCGGGAGAAGGGGTGCTTTTTAGGGTGAATAGCCCGGAAAAGCCGCAGTGAATAGGCCCAGGCGACTGTTTAGCAAAAACACAGGTCTCTGCGAAGCCGCAAGGCGAAGTATAGGGGCTGACACCTGCCCGGTGCTGGAAGGTTAAGGGGAGAGGTTAGCGCAAGCGAAGCTTTGAACCGAAGCCCCAGTAAACGGCGGCCGTAACTATAACGGTCCTAAGGTAGCGAAATTCCTTGTCGGGTAAGTTCCGACCCGCACGAAAGGTGTAACGATCTGGGCACTGTCTCAACGAGAGACTCGGTGAAATTATAGTACCTGTGAAGATGCAGGTTACCCGCGACAGGACGGAAAGACCCCGTGGAGCTTTACTGCAGCCTGATATTGAATTTTGGTACAGCTTGTACAGGATAGGTAGGAGCCTGAGAAGCCGGAGCGCTAGCTTCGGTGGAGGCGTTGGTGGGATACTACCCTGGCTGTATTGAAATTCTAACCCGCGCCCCTTATCGGGGTGGGAGACAGTGTCAGGTGGGCAGTTTGACTGGGGCGGTCGCCTCCTAAAGAGTAACGGAGGCGCCCAAAGGTTCCCTCAGAATGGTTGGAAATCATTCGTAGAGTGTAAAGGCACAAGGGAGCTTGACTGCGAGACCTACAAGTCGAGCAGGGACGAAAGTCGGGCTTAGTGATCCGGTGGTTCCGCATGGAAGGGCCATCGCTCAACGGATAAAAGCTACCCCGGGGATAACAGGCTTATCTCCCCCAAGAGTCCACATCGACGGGGAGGTTTGGCACCTCGATGTCGGCTCATCGCATCCTGGGGCTGTAGTCGGTCCCAAGGGTTGGGCTGTTCGCCCATTAAAGCGGTACGCGAGCTGGGTTCAGAACGTCGTGAGACAGTTCGGTCCCTATCCGTCGCGGGCGCAGGAAATTTGAGAGGAGCTGTCCTTAGTACGAGAGGACCGGGATGGACGCACCGCTGGTGTACCAGTTGTCTTGCCAAAGGCATAGCTGGGTAGCTACGTGCGGACGGGATAAGTGCTGAAAGCATCTAAGCATGAAGCCCCCCTCGAGATGAGATTTCCCATAGCGCAAGCTAGTAAGATCCCTGAAAGATGATCAGGTTGATAGGTCAGAGGTGGAAGCGTGGCGACATGTGGAGCTGACTGATACTAATAGATCGAGGACTTAACCACGCTTTAAAAAATGAAATACCTTCTTATTATCTAGTTTTGAAGGAATGAAAATTTCTTCTTGCATTTTCTCAAAAAGACGTTATAATAATATATGTCTTGAAAAAATGTTAATAATGTTTGGTGACGATAGCGAAGAGGTCACACCCGTTCCCATTCCGAACACGGCAGTTAAGCTCTTCAGCGCCGATGGTAGTTGGGGGTTTCCCCCTGTGAGAGTAGGACGTCGCCAAGCTTATATCGTTCCGCAGTAGCTCAGTGGTAGAGCATTCGGCTGTTAACCGAACGGTCGTAGGTTCGAGTCCTACCTGCGGAGCCATTATTGGAGAGCTGTCCGAGTGGCCGAAGGAGCACGATTGGAAATCGTGTAGACGGGTAACCCTGTCTCAAGGGTTCAAATCCCTTGCTCTCCGCCATTTACAACTGGCCCGTTGGTCAAGCGGTTAAGACACCGCCCTTTCACGGCGGTAACACGGGTTCGAATCCCGTACGGGTCACCATTTCGAAAACATATGGAGGATTAGCTCAGCTGGGAGAGCATCTGCCTTACAAGCAGAGGGTCGGCGGTTCGATCCCGTCATCCTCCACCATTTTTTTAAAAGCAACAAGTTGTTTCTATATATCAGATATAATGAAACTGTTAACACGAAAACTTGATGCAATAGCAGCATTATTAACGTCGCGGGGTGGAGCAGTCCGGTAGCTCGTCGGGCTCATAACCCGAAGGTCGCAGGTTCAAATCCTGTCCCCGCAATCTATGGTCCCGTGGTGTAGCGGTTAACATGCCTGCCTGTCACGCAGGAGATCGCGGGTTCGATTCCCGTCGGGACCGCCATTTTTATTGTTTGGCTCAGTAGCTCAGTCGGTAGAGCAAAGGACTGAAAATCCTTGTGTCGGCGGTTCGATTCCGTCCTGAGCCACCATTGTAGTGCCGGTGTAGCTCAACTGGTAGAGCAACTGACTTGTAATCAGTAGGTTGGGGGTTCAAGTCCTCTTGCCGGCACCAGTAACATCCATATGCGGAGGGGTAGCGAAGTGGCTAAACGCGGCGGACTGTAAATCCGCTCCTTCGGGTTCGGCAGTTCGAATCTGCCCCCCTCCACCATTTTATTTATAGGGGTATAGTTTAAAGGTAGAACAGAGGTCTCCAAAACCTCCAGTGTGGGTTCGAGTCCTACTACCCCTGCCAATTTTAATTTTATAATGGCGATTGTGGCGAAGTGGTTAACGCACCTGATTGTGGTTCAGGCATTCGTGGGTTCGATTCCCATCAGTCGCCCCATTTTTTAATAAATGATGGTATAATAAGTATAACGTTAATGGGCTATAGCCAAGCGGTAAGGCAACGGATTTTGATTCCGTCATGCGAAGGTTCGATCCCTTCTAGCCCAGCCATTCGCGAAAGTAGTTCAGTGGTAGAATACAACCTTGCCAAGGTTGGGGTCGCGGGTTCGAATCCCGTCTTTCGCTCCAAAAACGTTGGCGGCATAGCCAAGCGGTAAGGCAGAGGTCTGCAAAACCTTTACCACCGGTTCGATTCCGGTTGCCGCCTCCAACAAAAATGCCGGTGTGGCGGAATTGGCAGACGCGCACGACTCAAAATCGTGTTCCTCTGGAGTGCCGGTTCGACCCCGGCCACCGGTATCTTAGAACGACGATATAAAGCGGTTTTCCTTAATTGGAAAGCCGTTTTTTCGTGTTTTCACGGATTTTTAGTCGTGCGTTATGATTTAGGCTATGTTAAATCAGAATGTTTTGATTCTCGACCAAAAAAAACGCCCATTGAAAGGCCGGTTGTTTGAACTAACGTTACCTGTTAGCGGAACGAAGCTGCCGATTGATCTCCCGTGGCAACTTCGCGGTGTAGTTTATTCGATAAGAGTCTAGCGACTCTCCCATTGCTTTTAAACGACCATTGGTAACAATGACAGAAAAGGATATTAAATTGCTGATATTAAATACCGTGAAGTTCGTCATTTACCGCGTTCTGGTGGTAAAATACAGTTGTAGTATTATGGGAAGAGAGGGGAAAATTTGAATAATATCGGTGAAGATTTTAAATTACGTGTTCATAGCAATCGTTGGGGCCATTATGACAATTACACTCTTATAAAAAAAGAAAATGGATGGACTGTTATTACTATGAAAATTCATGGTGACGAAGGCGATAAACACGGCAGTCCTGCTATTGAAAAAGCATTTGACAGAGAATCAATTTCATATCCAAACGATTTAGGATATTTCTTATCAGATATTTGGGATGCTTCAGAAACCAAAACTAAAGAAGAAGTTCAAAAATATTTCGATGAATTAGGAGAATGGATTTCTACCACTGAGAAAACGAAGCCTAATTTCGGAGCATTGCATTTATAAGTAAACAAAAAAGATGTGTCCAAATCGGGCACATTTTTTTTAGTATTCAACATTTTCTTCAATAATCGGATTTCCTTCTGCGTCAAGCAGCTCTGGTTCGTAGAGATCATAATTGAATGTTTTCTGTTCCTCTAAATATTTTATTTTTTGGTATTCTTCTTTACTCATGCCCTCCCAAATATTTGGCCTGTGTTCGACATGCCCCGTCTTGTAATACTTCATATCTACTTCTGGCTCTGTGAAAGCTTTGTTGAAAAGTATAATTCTGAAAGTGAATATCATGAGTATGATGGTCAAAATGGAGCCAGCTATTTTGATTTTGTTTAGAAATTTTTTCAATGGTGGGGTTATTCCTTTCTGTGTTCGGTAATTTCAGAACTGCATAACTCACAAGACTGGATGAGTTGATAAGAAACTTTTTCGTATCAACTCAACTGTATAAAAGCCGACTTTCCACGTTACGCAGCTCTCCAGATGAAACACTATCGGCAACAATTATTTGCAAGGTTCTCATAGCTGTCATTCGCTTGTCTGGATGCTTCATTTGAAGATGTTGTTGTATTGCTCGGAAAAGCTCATTATTTTCTGGTCGGTTGGCATTATAGATTTCTTGTAAACTCTTCGATTTCTCCATGGCTTCTCCTACTTTCCATCAAGTGTGCATCCGTGTGAAAGCATTCACCTTCATTTCTTATGCTATTAACATTGGGGTTAAATCGGTAAATTTGTAAGGGTGATGCTTGCTTTGAGATGCAGTTCTATACATTCGGTGGAAGTTTAAAACTTCTTTGAGTACAAACTTCTTTGGGTCGACCTTCTCCATAATATAATATTCGGTCATGACGGTGTATTCACCTCCATTTCAACATTATTTTAAATATTCTTGGGGATTTTACGTGCATATTAAATATGCAGGTACCTCGTGGCTATCGAGGCACCTACATATCATTGCAATAATTACAGGCTATTTCAACGCGGGTAACTTTGTTAGAGCTACTAGCATTTTGACGTTAGGGCCTGAGGTGTATATTACGCACATCAGCTTTTTACCCACTTTATACATTGTATATATGCCTTCTTGACCTTCATGAACAATTACTTCTTTCAGATTTACACCGCTACATTATAGCCGTCAATTTGAGAGGCTCAGTGAACTAGCGGAACAATAGGTTACGAAAACTATTCGTACCCTAAAAATCATTATTGATATTAGAATCAGTTAATGGTAGTGGCCCGATGATTTCAGATTTCTATATTCATAGCATTGAGTTCTGCTTCCGTATAGCCAGAAGCGGATAGTGCTATTTCAATTTCTTCAGCAGCCTTATAATCAAATAATTTAAATTTAGACATTAAAGCGAAAGCATTTTGATCTTCAATTGCCAAGGCAACAGCTTCCACGTCTTGTAGTAACTTCAGGTCTTCAATGTAGAATTGAGCGGTTCGCATCGCTAAATACTCATTCAGTGTAGTTGAACTGTAGAAAAGTCTTGTTAAAGTAGCGATTGCGTTAGGAACGAAAATCTTATTCATAATTACCCCTCCAATATTCTTAATATTCTGTTATATTAATCACTACAAGTATGAGTCACCATAAAAATGTTGTCAATCTTTATCTGTTGAGCACTTTTACTTACCAGATGAATGTACATCTGTACTCAAATTGAGTAACTAGAAAATGTCGATAGACGCCTTTGCCAAAGGAAAGAAACGATTACAATGCTTTCACTTGAAATGATGGTGGAACAATATCAAGAAGAAATACAAACAATGATAGAAAGTTTTAAATTGAAATAAATAGAAGGAGGAAAGTATGGAAGAGTAATTAAAAGCAATCTCTTCCCTTTTAGGGGGTCTAGTAGGGGATTATTAACAATCTTCTCGTAGGACGTACACACCACTTCATTATTACATAGTAAATATTTCCTTTGTTTTTTAACTGTATGATTTTAATATCTAAACAGTTTATTATATTGATAAAGGAAGAATAACTTAAGCTAATACTATAATGAAATAAGTCTTTAAAAGGGAAGTGATAGTTAAATGCTTTATATAAGCGATATCGAAAAAATAATTAATAACACATTAAATGAGCACAATTTGGATATTATTTGTGAATTTGACAATAATCTAAGTGCACCTATGAGTTATAACGTATCGACCAATACTATAAAGTTTAATTATCTTCAAGTTAACGGTTATAAAGGAAAAGTTAGAATTAAAGAGACAGAGGAAGACTTTGTTAAAATTATTCTTTATCGTATTATTGGTTATTATTTAGATTTTAAGAAAAACAAACATGATTTAAGGATTATGATGTATGGTCACGAAGAGGAAAAAGAAAAGCTGAAATCTGAAATAGAAACTAATGCTTGGGATTATGGGAGAACATTAATACCTGAACAACTATTGGAGTCATATGATAAAGTCCGTGAGTTAGATAAAATGCTAATAAATTAATGTAATTAAATTGAGACCCGACTTTAAACTGAAAGCCACATCATTTTTAAGTATGTAATATTAGTTCCAGCAAACGTGAAGAGTTAAAAGAGCTTTTCCTCCCTTGTTCACTCTGGATTTCCCATTTTCAAGGCAACCTAGTAAGGTAGTAATGGAACAGGAACACTTATAAGGAAGCCTCCTTGGAGGGGCAACTGGTAGAATACTCTTTGGAGATTCGCTCTGGAGCTAGCTTTTTTGAGTGAGAAATTAAACTGATATCCAATAAGACAAGACCAAGAGAAAGAGGAGTTGTCTGAGAAAGCTTGACTAATAAATAAATAGAAAATGAAAAATGGGGTTTTTGAGATTACATAGCTCTCTATACGGTCCTCTCCTTTGTCATTATAAGTCAATCAGAACTATGTAACCGTTCCTCTATATCAGAAGCAATGCAAAGAGAGTGAATAGCCTCCTCCCACAATGAAGATAGTAGCTCCTGTAACTTTACTTCTTTTATTATCTGCTTCCTAGTTTTGCAAATAATAACTATGAAATATGGTAATAAATAATAACAACACTTCACAAGACAAATTTTCAAAGGGGCGGAAAATTGTGAACAATATGGGATGTCAATGTAGGTCCAATGAAGAATTACAGCAACTGGTTGATCAGGCAAAAAAATATACAAATAAGGGAAAAGTGGCGGACTATATACCGGCTCTTGAAAAGGCGAATCCTGAGGGCTTATCTGTGGCTATTTACTATCCTGACGGTAAAGGGTATTGTGCGGGGGATGTAAGTGGTAAAGTGACTCTGCAAAGCATATCAAAAGTTTTGACACTTGCTCTGGTATTAATGGAAAAAGGTGAAGAATATGTCTTTTCCTATGTAGGAAAAGAACCCACCGGTGATCCTTTTAATTCGATTGCCAAGTTAGAGACAAACAAGGCATCCAAGCCGTTAAACCCGATGATCAATGCAGGTGCATTGACTGTGACCCACATGGTTGCAGGTGACAGTGTAAATGAGCGATTCAATCGTATTTTACATTTCATCCGGGAATTGACGCAAAATCCTACTATCGGTTTTAATGAAGATGTTGCACGTTCAGAATACAATACAGCAGACTTAAATAGGTCGCTAAGCTATTTTTTAAAGCAGCATAATGTAATAAATGAGGATGTGGAGGACCTAATCGAATTGTATTCGAAGCAGTGTGCCATTGAAATGGACAGTCAGGATTTGGCGAGGATCGGCTGTGTGCTGGCCATGAATGGGAAAGATCTGTTGACGGGAAAGCAAATCATCCCCGGGGACATTGCCCGTATTTGCAAGACATTCATGGTTACCTGCGGCATGTATAACGCATCAGGTGAATTTGCCATTAATGTTGGAATTCCGGCTAAAAGCGGTGTGTCAGGGGGAATCATGGGGGCCGTCCCCGGAAAATGTGGGATTGGAATTTATGGCGCTGCGCTTGATGAGAAGGGGAACAGTGTTGCCGGGATAAAGATCTTGGAAATGATGGCGAAAAAGTATTCCTTAAGTATGTTTAATATGTAAACAAGGTTGTCCGTATTTATCAAAATGAACCTGATGACATGTATGGCCTTACAAGAGGAAAAGGCCTGCCAGGTGCAATTAGTGCAGTGGCATTAGTAAATGTGGTTCACTCCAAAGCCTTACAGAAACAAAGCATTTACTTCAAGCTGCAATTGTAATCGTTACTTTCAAAGCACAAAAAAGGACCTCTGCACATAAGGCAAGGTCTTAAGCTCGATTATAACAAGTTGGATAGAAGGGATACTTTTCTATACAAAGCATTTGCCTCTTTATTCTGATGTTCCCCCGCCTCATTTAGATGTCCTTCCATATCGGTCATTAAATCAGCTAATTTCAGTGCCTTTTGTCTGTCAGAAATATTACTGCGAATGATATATTCGTACTTTGCATTGTATTCAGTTAGTGTCATTTAATCCGTCCTCCTATAGTACAAAGCCATTTAAGCTGTCCTCTATTTCTTCATCAGCAATTCCTATGTACTTCAAAGTTATTTCAGGGTGTGAATGGTTAAGAATCAATTGTAATTTAGCCACGTCTTTACTCTGTTTATAGTACCAGTATCCGAATGTTTTCCGCATGGTATGAGTTCCTACACTTTCAATGTCTACCATATCTGCGGCTTTATTAAGCTGTCTGTATGCTTGTATCTTGCTTATCGGCTTATCACCTTTGCGTGAAGGGAATAGCCATTCGCTATCAATGGTATCTATATAAGTTGCTAACTCATTAAATACATTGTTAAGTTGTATTGTTCTAGGCTTCTTTGTCTTGCCTTCCTTAATGATAATTTTCATCTGGCCTTTAATATCCTTTACCTTCAACGATAATAGATCAGACACACGTAAGCCAGTATTTATTCCTAAAAGGAACAATATGTAATCTCTTTCGCTGCAATGTCTTTTCAATGACCATTTCATATCATCTAATTTTTCCAATGATCTGATTGGTTGAACGTCAATTAAATGTTCTTTCGCCATTTTGCATCAGCTCTTTCATCCTGCTAGTAGAATCAATGATTTGAATGTATACTTTTATCTGATAGTTAAAGAATAACACTTGAACAGGCAAGAAGTCAAAAAAATTACCGTTTTGAAAGTAAACTTTTAACTATTTGTTTACATTGGGTGTGCCTTGATTAAATTATTGGTGACGAATCCGGTGCACAAAGGGGAAGCCCTAGTATAGTCTATTTGCTGCATACAGAACACTGAGATTAGCTTGTTTGGGTCATAACCAAACAGGTTTTTAGTATGAAAGGAAATCCACAGGAAAAAATGGAATAGAATAAAATAAAGGAAAAAATTTTCACCCCCATATCTTTTTCTCTTTCTAAAACGTTTATAGGATAGAGGGTGTTGAAGGAGTGAGAAAAATGATAAATAAGTTGAAAGAAGATATTTCTGAAGGAAAAGATAACGACATGATTTTGCGTGAAGTCTATCCTGAATTGCTTCGGTTTTGCCGATTCCTTACCCAAAATAATTGGGATGGCGATGATTTAGCACAGGATACGATACTGAAGGTAATGCAGGGCTATGGGAATAAAACGGAGGTAACAACGGCTTTATTGAAGACGATAGCCCGTCATTCCTGGATTGATACGATACGTAAAAGAAAAAAAGAATCCGTAGAGGATCTGAAGGACACCGAACAGCAGGGGGCAATTGGGGAAAATGCCTTTGAAACGGTTGAATATATTATAAAATCCCTTACCCCAAAACAAGCTGTGGTGTTCATATTAAAGGAAGGGTTCCTCTATCGATCTAAAGAAATCTCAGATTATTTGAACACGACGGAAACGGCTGTAAAGGCCATCTTGAATCGTGTGAAAAAGCGTTTTGACAAAGATGGCATTGATGAGCGTAAGTTGTCCTGTGCGGAAGATTGGCAAGATGATGAGGAACAGAGGCTGATGTCTCTGATGACGCAGGCTTTGAAGGTCCGAAATCCTGATATCCTCATTAGAAGTATTCCATCTTTCAAATCCCTGAACAGTGAATCAATGATTCCTAAACTGATGAATCGTTCGATGCACTCCAAAGCATGCTTCACTCCTTCAAACACTCTCTCAATGGCTGCATAGCCAATCATTTTGTTAGGAGGAAGAAGAGATATGACTACCATTCCATATGTAATTGAGCAATCCAGCAAGGGTGAGCGCTCATACGATATATATTCCAGACTTCTAAAAGACAGAATCATCATGATTGGGGAAGAAATCACCGATCATTTAGCCAATAGTGTGGTTGCTCAATTGTTATTCTTGGCAGCAGATGCCCCTGATAAAGAAATTACCATCTTCATAAATAGTCCTGGGGGATCGACTAGTGCCGGTTTTGCTATTTATGATACGATGCAATATATTAAACCTGATATCCGGACTGTATGTACGGGTATGGCTGCATCATTCGGGGCAATGCTTTTATTGGCGGGTACGAAAGGAAAAAGGTGCGCTTTGCCGAATAGTGAAATTATGCTTCATCAACCTCTTGGAGGGGCAAGGGGGCAAGCTACGGAAATTGAAATTTCTGCCCGAAGGATTTTGAAACTGAAGGATCATATCAATCAGATCATCTCGGAAAGGACTGGGCAGCCTATCGAAAAGGTGGCTAAGGATACTGATCGTGATTATTTTTTAAGCGCAAATGAGGCGAAGGAATACGGTATTATTGATGAGATAATCGTTCAGGGGAATTAATTCATAAAAAGGCTACTTGAATTTTGAACTTTCTCCCATTAAGTGGAGAGTTTTGTAAAAAGACCTAATTAAAAAATGACATCAGTAATGGATGAGGTTGCAGACAAAAATAAGCTGAAATATGGAATGAAGAGAAACAATCGATATAAATTTATCGGCTGTTTCTCTTTTTTTATCTATTCACTGATGTGATTACATTCATAGTGGTAAACAAAATACAATTATACGAATTAAGGTCTGGTTGTATGGTTATTAAGATGGGAACAACAAAGAAATATCTTTAATATAGTGCCAATATGAGTTGAGAAAAACACCATCTAAAAGTCGTAAATTGAGGTTAAACGAATTTAGCTGACTGTATTATTGGATAAGATAGGTTGATTTCCTTTATGATAGGGAGGCATATTAACTTAGTAAAGTCGAATTAGGATATTAAGACTTGAAAAATATAGTAGGAAGTAACGATATGTAATAACTCAATCAAAGGAAGTGCCGTAAGAATGAATCTCGATAAAACAGCAATCACTAAAATTCGTACAGGTCCCATGTTTGCGGTGATGTTGGCTGGTGCTCTCGTCGCTTTCTTGAATCAGACTCTAATCAATATCGCATTGCCTCAATTGATGAATCATTTTGAAATATCGGCTGCAACAGCTAATTGGCTGACAACTATCTTTTTGTTGGTCAATGGGATTGTCATCCCGATCACAGCTTTCTTGATGGAAAGGTTTAACACAAGACAATTATATCTAACTTCGATGGGACTCTTTGCTTTAGGAACTTTTTTATGTGGAATTGCACCTAGCTTCTCCGTCTTATTGATCGGACGTGTGGTTCAAGCTGCAGGTGCAGGGATTTTATTCCCTTTGATTACAAATGTGATTTTCACTTTATTTCCTCCTAATAGACGTGGTTTTGCGATGGGGATATTTGGAATTGCGATGAATTTCGCCCCAGCCGTAGGACCAACGTTATCAGGATGGATTGTACAAAACTATTCCTGGAGAGTTCTGTTTTTTATCATTTTCCCATTTGCACTTCTTGACTTTCTTTTTGCAATTTTTATCATTAAAAATGTAGGGGAAACTAGCCGACCCAAACTCGATAAAATGGGTGTAATTCTATCCACTATCGGATTTGGAGGAGTTCTATACGGATTTGCTACAGGCGGTACTAAGGGGTGGGGCAGTTTAGAAGTCCTTATAATGTTCCTTGTTGGCGGAATCAGTATAGTATTATTTGTCTGGAGACAATTTACCGTAAGGCATCCTATTTTGGAATTTCGAATTTTTCGTTATCGGATGTTCACATTAACTACGATTATCAACGTCATCGCGACTATGGGTATGTTCTCTGGAATGATATTAATGCCAATCTATATGCAGAATATCCGTGGCTTTACTCCCTTGGAATCTGGCCTCATGCTATTGCCTGGAGGTATTGTAATGGGGATTATGTCTCCTATCACAGGTAAGCTGTTTGATCGGTTTGGGGCGAGATGGCTAGCGGTAAGCGGACTTGCTATTACTATTATTACAACCTATCTTTTAACACGGCTTGAAACAGATACGTCTTATTCTTATGTGGTATGGGTATATACTATTAGAATGTTTGGTATGTCGATACTGATGATGCCTATCTTTACAGCTGGATTAAATGAATTGGCACTTAGCTTAAATAAATACGGAACAGCAATGGTTAATACGTTGAGAATGGTTGCAGGTGCTGTCGGCATGGCATTCTTTGTGTCAGTTATGACAAATCAGGGAACGAAACATGTACAGGGAATTTTAACACAAAATCATATCTCACCAGAAAATAAAACCCAAATGGCAATGGCCATTAAACAAGGAAGTGTAATGGGGGTAGATGATGCATTTATGATAGCTACATGGTTAACCATAGTTGCGTTCATACTGGCCTTTTACATACGGCGAACTTCACCACAAGAAGATACCATCACCAATCGATTATCAAAAAAACAAGTTTGAATAAACAAGGCAAAGTTAGTGAGTATCACATCTAGTTCCCTAGGTACAATAAATCCTTTCATTATAAACGGACTTGCCTTAAGATGACATATAAATACCAGAATAAGGGACACTTTTTATGAGTGTCCCTTTTCATTTCAGACAGAAAGTTTTATTTCTTAATAAGTAGTCTACTGGATTCGTTGTCTTTATTTACAGGAACATCTTTTCCTACTGTGACACGGCGAACAACGCGATGTTGGCTCTCATAGTCTGCAATAGCATAATGCTGCGTGGCTAAGTTATCCCAAATAACAACATCCCCTTCGCTCCATTGCCAACGTACGGTATTTTCTAAGCGGGTAACGTATGAATCGAAGATACTCAATAATCGTTCAGATTCACTTGTTGTATATCCTTCAACTCTTCCCGCAAAGCCACCTAATAACAAATGCTTTTTCCCAGTTTCTGAGTGCACATGAACGACTGGATGTCTCGTTTTATAAATTGTCGATTCAAATACATCACGATATTTCTTTTTAATCTCATCATTGATATTTTCGGTTGGTTTGAATTGAGCGTAATCGTATTCATTTGTATGGATGGCCCATAGTTCGTCTGCTAATTTTTTCAATCCTTCTGGAAGATCTTCATATGCTTTATTCGTATTTGCCCAAACTGTATCTCCACCCACTTTAGGAATGGTTACGCCTCTTAAAACAGAGTATTTAGGAACTTCTGGAACGAAAGTAACATCAGTGTGCCAATGGTTTGCTTTAGCACCTTGTTCAGAATCAAGTTCGAAGATATAGTTTGTATTGTCTTTGACCGGTACTGTAGGATGTGCATAAGGCTCACCTAGTAGTTTGGCAAATGCTTCTTGACTAGCATCGTCCAAATGATTTTGACCTTTGAAGAATACGACTTTATAATCGTTTAGCGCTTGTTTGATTTCACTGAAAATAGCTAAATCCAAGTCTCCGCTTAATTGGACTCCTTGAATTTCCGCTCCAATTCTTCCTGCTACTGGTACCACTTTTAATTGTTGTGTTTTAGTTTCCGTCATAATCAATCTCCTCCTGAATGGTATGTTTTTTTATTTTTTAAAGGCTTCATCAATGTATTCATTGTGGATCCGGTTTTTAAAATTAAACGATTTCTTGATATAACCCACACCAGCTAAAGTATCGATTGATTCTTGTTGTGCTTTGATGGCCTCTTCAGTAAAGAAGATATTTGGCTCTTCAGCCGTTATTATTTTCTTGACTGTGTCCACAGGCAATTTAGTTTCTTTAGAATAAATTTCAGATGCTTCATCTGGATTTTCAATTTGCCAATCGGCTGCTTTTTTATAAACCTTTAAATAGGCCTCTACAATTTCAGGATGTTCTTCGGCAAAACCCTTACGTGCAATGATTGCACCAGGAGCTAATATTTTTCCTTTTACTTTAAGTGCGACTGCATTTCCTTTTTCAATATTATTAAGATAATAAGGGTTCCATATGGCCCAAGCGTCCAATTGTTTGGTTTCAAAGGCGGCCTGGGCATCATCCGGTTGTAAATTGATGAGTTTAATATCATCAGTCGTTAAACCATGAGCTTTCAATGCCTTAATTAAATACACATGGCCCGTTGTCCCCGAGGCAACACCAACCGTTTTTCCCTTTAAGTCTTCAATCTGCTTTATGCTACTATCTGCTTGAGCTAGGATCCGGACAGAAGACTCACCCTGACCTGTTTGTGCAATCACTTCGAATGGTAGATTCTTATCAATTCCGGCAATTAGTGCACCATCCCCTAAAAAAGATAGGTCAACCCTGTTGGAAGCAAGGGATTCCAACAGCGGGGGACCACTCGGGAATTCACTCCACTCGATTTGGGCATCCAGTTTAGAAAACTCTTCGTCGAACAATCCCTTTTCCTTTGCAATGACTAATGGCCCCATCTTGCCATTTAGGGCAATATGCACTTTTAGTGGATCACTTTTTCCGGAAGCTTTGCCGGCATCGGAATTACAGCCTGCTAATACTGCGATACTGATGATGGCAAGTAGTACTGCGGTTAACTGGCTACGATATTTCTTCATGAATTCCCTCCCTTTTTTATTACACTTACCACATCTGGATAGTCAGATTAATGACAAAAAAGAGATTCAACGAAGAGTATGCCGGGGTTACTCTTCATTGAATCTCCGGTAGTCCAGTTGATTCACATGACTTTTATTGAATTGGCTCCTTTGTGAAGCGGATTGGTGTATGAATGCATCTTAACAGCTGTTAGAATAATCTGTCAATTATTTTTTATAATTAATCCGATAAAATAAATTGGTATTAGGTGTTGATATTAAATAATCGATAAGTTAATATAAAATGAAATATTGAATCGACTAGTTAACTAGAGATTCAGCAAAGGGACATTATGTGTCTTCTTGCTGGATCTCTATTTTTTTTATTTGAGAAAGGGTGATGAGTATTGGTATCGACGTTAGAAATTAATCACGTAAGCAAGACATTTAAGAATGATAATGAAAGAGTCCATGTTTTGGATAACTTGGATCTATCCGTAAACAATGGTGAATTCGTTACCATCATTGGTCCGAGTGGTTGCGGGAAAAGCACTTTATTAAAGTTGATCGCAGGACTTGATTTAGACTTTGAAGGCGCGATTATTGTAGGCAATCAGGAGGTTAGTGGCCCTTCCAAAGACCGTGGTTTCATTTTTCAAGAGCACCGTTTATTTCCATGGTTAAACGTGGAGAAGAATATTTCAGGTAACCTTCCATTAAAAAAGCCAGAAATACGAAAAAGGGTGGATGATTTGATTTCACTTGTTAAACTTAAAGGATTTGAAAAGGCATATCCACGCCAATTATCCGGTGGAATGTCTCAGCGGGTCGCGATTGCCAGAGCCTTATTACGTAACCCTGAAGTTTTATTGTTAGATGAACCATTTGGTGCATTGGATGCTTTCACGCGAACACATCTTCAAGAAGCATTATTGGAAATATGGGAGAGGAATAAGACAACGATGGTGCTTGTCACCCATGATATTGATGAATCGATCTATTTATCGAAGAAAGTGGTCGTCATGGATGCAAAGCCTGGACGGATTAAAGGTATCGTTCCAATTGATTTACCTTATCCAAGAACTCGAACAAGCAAAGCGTTCCAAGAATTTAGGTCCGTTATTTTAAATCAACTAGATCATCATCCTGAAGAAAAGGAAGATTGGAGCATCTAATAAAATTTTTAAAAAGAAAGAAAGGATGAAGAAAATGTCTACACAGACCGTTGCTCAAAACAAGACGATTGTCATTAGGAAAACGACAAAACAATCCAAAATGGCCAAATCAGCATTTCGAGGATTATTCCTTCCTGTTGTAGTGTTGATTGCATGGCAATCATTAGGTTCAGTTGGAATCCTGCCTGCCCAATTATTCTCATCACCTTTATTGATCGTTACTACTTTTATTGATCTCGTTCAGTCAGGTGAAATGGCCATACATTTACAAATTAGTTTAACGCGGGCGCTTCTTGGCTTTGCATTAGGTGGTTTTTTAGGTTTATTGATCGGAGTCATTGTTGGTATGCAAAAAAAATCCGAGGAGTATTTAAACCCAAGCATTCAAATGTTACGAACAGTTCCTTTACTTGCCATTACACCTTTATTCATTATGTGGTTCGGATTTGGTGAATTATCTAAAGTACTGCTTATTGCGTTAGGTGCTTTTTTTCCTTTATATTTACAAACCTTTTTAGGACTTCGGAATGTGGATAAAAAACTATATGATGTTGCTCAAATCTTAGAATATAGCCGTCTGGAACAAATAACGAAGCTCATGATTCCTGCAGCTTTACCAAACATATTACTCGGTATCCGTTTAGCATTAAGTTCCGCATGGATGTGCTTGGTCGTCGCTGAATTATTAGGGGCAGATAAAGGGGTAGGCTTCATGATCCAAGATGCCCGTTCATTTATGCAAACTGACGTCGTATTCGTAGGTATCATCATTTTTGCTCTCGCTGGTAAAATCTCAGACTCTTTTGTCCGCTTTTTGGAAAATCATTTACTGAAATGGCAAGATAGCTTTAAAGCTTAATTGAAAAGGATGACCGCCCGTGATGGGAGGTCATCCTTTTTTTGTTTTGTTGGAGTTACTGGAAGGTGTTGTTTTTTATTCTTTTTCTTTATATAAAGGTAAAAAAATAGTGAAGGATGTTCCTTTATTCAATTGGCTTTTAACTATAATTTCTCCCTTGTATTTTTGGGCGATATTATAGCAAACAGTTAAGCCGATACCGGTACCTCTTTCTTTAAGTGAATAAAACGGCGTGCCTAGTATTTCAAGCTGTTCCTTAGAAAGTCCTATACCTGTATCCGTGATTTTTATTTTTGCCATATTTCGTTCTTGTTCTGTTTCTACAGTGATAAATCCGGGATTGTTCATTGATTCAATCCCGTTTTTAATAATATTTACTAATACTTGTTTAAGTTCAATCGGATTCATTTTGATGTATAGTTCTCCGCTAAATTTAAGTAGAAAGCCTACATTACAATTATTAGCAAAACTAGTTAATAGATCAGAGATTTTCTGAATTTCATGATTCAAATGAATAACCTGGATATTTCCTGATTGTGGTTTTGCTAATGATAAATAGTCATTAATTATTACCTGTGTATATTCAAGTTCTGTAAGCATGGTTTGTACATAAAATTTTTCTGTTTCGTTCAGTTCTTTTTCTTGATCTAATAATTGGGCAAATCCTTTTACGACTGTAATGGGGTTCCTTATTTCATGCGCAATGGTAGCGGCTAGCTGACCGACTGAATTTAATTGTTTAGCTTGTTGAATTTCTTTATGAAATGCATTTGTGGATTGCATTCTATTGTTTGTTCCTATAAATACAAATACTAATATTATTTGTATAGCTATAAAATTCAATGTATTACCAAAACTATCTAATGCGACATACTCGTACGTATACTGAAGATTTGTATGCGAAATAACTAAGATAAAAGTAGGTCCAAGTATGATATTTAAAGAAGCGACAATATAAAACCCTATTTTATCAAAGAGAAAAATGGGGATTAAGGGTGCTATTGCGAATAAAGACAACATAATTGCAGTATCTGGGAATACCCAAAATTTAATATATAAATAAACAGTAATTAAGAAAATGAACAGGGTTTTATATAAATTAGTTTCTTTTTTTACGAAAAATAACAAAGAAAGAATGATTCCAGATATCAAAATGACCTGTAAAGACATATCGTAAGGATTAGCTTTCCAACTTATTGGAGATACAGAAATGCCAACTAATAGTAAAAAGGATATCATTGCCATAAATGCCTTAAGTATAAATCGGTGTTTGTTTTGATAATACTGATAGTTTTTTAACATAATTCCCCTTGATTTTAATATTCTGTTTTTTTTAATAGTAATCTTTTACTAGTTTTTTGTAAATCAAAAAAACATAGATTTTGATATCTCATTTTACAAAGCTTTAAATTGGGAAGCAAATTAAGTAAAATAAGTCTAAAGGAACTGGATAGTGCATTCAATATAGGTGAAACGAACTAAGTGATTTATATCAGTATGCTGTTTTATGGGTTTCTTTCCTTATTTTTATAGAGGTGTAGTTTCTTTACACTATATTAGTTGTAGCTTTACATTTCCCTTCTAAAATGAAAGTAATAATAGAAGGGAGAGAGGGAAATTGAAAACTAGTATAAAGAAATTAGGTCTATGTATTATGAGCGTAGGATTTATATTACAGGCTACATCGTTGGATGCTTCAGCTGCTTCAGCAAAAGAAAATCACTCAAACTCATCAATTTATGAGAAGAAAATTGTGAATATCGCGCATCGCGGTGCTTCTGGTTATGCTCCTGAACATACCATTCCCGCTTATCAATTGGGAGAACAAATGAAGGGTGACTACATAGAAATCGATCTCCAGATGACTAAGGACGGAAGATTAATAGCGATGCATGATGAAAAGGTGGATCGCACAACAAATGGTACAGGTCTGGTGAAAGATTTAACACTAGCAGAAATAAAAAAACTGGATGCCGGCTCTTGGTTCAATGAAAAATATCCGCAATTTGCAAAAACGAAATATAAAGGGTTAGTGGTTCCAACTCTTGAAGAGGTCTTTAAAAAATTTGGCAGACAGGCAAATTATTATATTGAGACTAAGTCTCCAGAGGTATATCCAGGAATGGAAAAAGAACTTCTAGAGGTTCTGAAAGATTATAAGATGGTAGATTCAAAGGGACGTACCAAAAATGTACTTATACAATCGTTCAGCAAAGAAAGTCTGTTGAAGGTTCATGACATGAATCCAAAGTTGCCACTGGTTCAACTTTTCTCTTATAAGAATCAGACAACTATTTCTGATAAAGAATTGGAATCTATTAAGGAATATGCCATTGGAGTTGGTCCGAACTTCACTAAGATAGATGGACAATACGTGAAAATGGTCAGAAATCATGGTCTTCAATTTCATCCGTATACAGTAAATGAAAGAGCTGATATGAAAAAAGCTTTAGAATGGGGAGCAACGGGATTGTTTACAAATTACCCTGATGTATTTAATGAGGTAATAAAAGAGTATAAAAAAGAAAAACACAATCAGATTATGAGTAAATGAAGAATAGATTGAGAAGATCTATATAAGCTTATTAGGAATCATCAACTAAATAAAGGTATCCATAAGCAAGCTTCGATTCTTCGGGGCTTTTTTTTGTATCTCGTTTTTTAGAATTTAAACCTAATCCGAAACTTCAGAAGAAGGATGATATTATCGTACGTGTGACATCGACGGCAATTTGCGCGTCAGATCTTCATAGTATTATGATATAGAGAAGTATAATATGTGTTTTAAAAAAAGAAAGGCCGATAAATGATCTTGAATAAGAGTGTTTGATAAGAAAATGATACAATTTATTATATAATAATATTGATAAAGGGAGGTAGGTCTGATGGTATATAATTCGGCGGCTGAACTTTGTGAAGGGTTTGAGGCAGTATATCAGCCTATTCAAGTTCAGTTAACGATTGAGATTGTTGATAAGAGATTAGGGCCTGTAAAGGCTGAAGCAGAGATTGCCATCAAGCCTGTTGAGTCAAAGGGGTTTTTAGAGGTGTTGGTGGAGGATCTGGAATCGGAGCATATTTTTGCTGATGAAAATGGCAGCATATACGGAAGCTTTGGAATTGATCAGAGCATCCAAATTTATGATGAAGTTCTAGACATTATTCCGTTAGATGATCTAATCGGAAAAGAAAATTGGAAAGTGACTGTCGATTCATTTATCGCGGAAGAAAAGCTAAAAGGACAGCTGGAAAAGGTACTGAATAATTACCAATTTAGTGATATGAGCGGTAAATATAAATTTAGAAAAATATGTACGATTACGGAACTCCAATTTTTGAAGTGAAAAAAATAGAGAAGGTAAAAGCCTTCTCTATTTTCATTATTATTCTTGGATCATTTTAAATCTGTTCTGGTTAGCTTTTCTTCGTATTCGGCCTCATCTAACCCTATTCACTCCTTATTCTCGTCCTTTAACTAAGAGCTTCTTCGAATTATGTTTAAATCAGACAAAAGTAAGTTCGGCATTGGTTAAAAACATATTCCCATCAAATATCTATTATTAAAAAATCCACTTTTTTGAATGCGATGGTAAGTATGCATGAAATCGCATCGGATTGTGAAATATGGTTCTATATTTTTCATCATTTGTTAGATATATTGAATTAAAGGGTACTAAAAAAGCACAGGAGTTAGCCCCTGTGCAACGAAATTATTTATAAACCTTACTTGGGATTTTTACGGCAGGATGGCCAGCGGCATAAGGAGCCACTTCATATTCTTGGAATACGAGATAGATCCCCCCGTTTGTATAATAGAACTGTGAATCCTTATTGACGGGAACATCGCTCTGTTTTTTCACATAAAAACTATCTCTTTTCCTCATGTAGTCATAAGCATATTTCTGCACCTTCGTATATTTCACTTTGGATGTGAGGATTTCACTGATTTTCACCTGTTTACCGGAAGATTCTTTGAAATTATAGGATGTTGTGTATCCCATTCCATGAGCTCCACCGCTATAGTAGTAATCGTCAATAAGAATGCTTAGCTTTCCATCTTGGTTGAATTTCACTTTATACGAAATACTGTAACTATACTGACAAGAGTATGGGGATTCTTTGCACCATTCCTCATTTTTATCTTTTTCCCTATCCTTTTTGGCTTGCAGATAAGAGGAATAGGCGTCCTTGGCATGCTTAGTTAACACCTGATTAATTTTATCCTGCGCTGCTTTACTTTTTAGTCCTGATACTTGCGGATACGACAAGTCACTGATATTTTTATATTTTTTCTTGGTTATCTTCACATTGCTGAATTTTAAATATTTTGTAGATACATAGGCTTTTTTTCCATTGTACCGAATTTCCGACCAGCCGGATTTTGTTTTCGAATAAACGGTTACGGCTTTCCCTTTCTCCAACGATCCTACTTTTTTATAGCTGGTGCTGGGGCCACTTCTAACAGTTAAAGGGGAACCCTTCGTATTTACCGTGGCATTTTCTGTAGTGGCTGCTGAGACTGAGTCGATTTTTATCAGTAAAAAAGAGATGCATGTAAAAGTTAATGCGACAGCAAGGACAATCTTAGTGAAATTCTTGAATAGCATTCAATTACCACCTTTGTATAATTTTTACATTATCTATTATATAAGTAGGTGGATCAATTAGAAAGAGAATTTTTTATTTCAAAAGTTAAAGAGGAGAAAAAAATGAAAATTGGTTTAGTACGACACTTTAAGGTGGCACATGAATTCCCAACTGGAAAATATGTGACGGCGGATGATATGAATCAATGGTTTAAGGATTATGATGCAGCAGATATTATTTATGGGACAATTTTATTGGACGATGTGGAATGGAAGAGATGTTATTGCAGCGATATGTCGAGAGCAGTGAAGACGGCTGAGCATATCTATCCTGGTGAGGTTAATCAGATGGAGGAACTTCGGGAAATACCATCTCCACCTCTTAACGGGAAGGTGAAGCTGCCATTCATACTTTGGGCCATTTGGATTCGCTGTTGCTCGGTAGTTAACAAGCAGACGAGAGCGGAGATTAAGATTGCTGAGAAACGGATCAATAAAGTATTGGACGAGCTTCTCGCAAAAGGAGAGCAGGATGTTTTGATTGTGAGTCATGCTGCTCTCATGGTATATATGAGGAAAGAGCTGATCCGACGGGGATTCGCAGGTCCAAAGTTTAAGATTGCTAGTAATGGAAAGTTGTATGTGTTCGAAAGAAAATAAGGAAAAACTCGCATGTGAACTTTTTTAAGTTTTCATGAGCAAATAGGGTAAGCCTTTTGATATTTCAAAGAAAGATGAAGGCATTTTACCGATAGTTATTCTTTTTCTAATGGTTGTGGTTTATTATTGTAATAGTGTAATTTTTTCGAATTCAATGGTAGGGAAAAGAGGGTGAGCATTTTGGTAAAGGCAGTTTTTTTTGATTTAGATGATACGTTACTTTGGGATCAGAAGAGTGTGAAAGAGGCTTTTATAGCGACATGCGAATTGGCAAAGGCGAAATATGATTTGAATGTTGACGAGTTTGAGGAAGCGGTACGGAAAGAAGCACGTGAGCTTTATTCTTCTTATGATACATATGAATTTACGCAAATGATCGGTATCAACCCGTTTGAAGGACTTTGGGGTAATTTTCAAGATGATCATGATGAATTCCGTAAGATGGCCGAGATTGTACCAGCTTATCGGAAAGAGGCATGGACAAGAGGCTTGAAGGCATTAGGGATAGATGACCCGGCATTTGGTCTTGAGCTAGCAGAACGTTTCCCTGCTGAGAGACGGAAAAAACCATTTATTTATGAAGAAACATTCCAGGTGTTAGATGAGTTAAAAGGGAAGTACAAATTGTTATTGCTGACGAATGGTTCGCCTGAGCTTCAAAATACGAAGCTTGAAATCACGCCTGAGTTAGTTCCTTATTTCGATCAAATCGTTATTTCCGGCGCGTTTGGACGTGGGAAACCGGATGCTTCTATTTTCGAGCATGCATTAGAAATCATGGAGCTTGATAAGCATGAAGTATTAATGGTCGGCGACAATTTAATGACGGATATCCTTGGTGCATCACGTGCAGGCATTAAATCGGTTTGGATAAACCGTCATGATAAGGAACGGAATGAAGTCATCCCTAATTATGAAATCACGCATTTAGAGGAGCTTTTTCCTATCCTTGAGAGTCTAAATAAATAACGGATATATCCCCTTCAAGTAGTAAGTTCAAAAAAACTTAACTTGGAGGGGATTTTATTTAATTCAAAACATGGCATTAAAATAATAGGTCTTTGAATTTATTTACAAACCAAAATGGATGGTATATAGTTACCATGTAATAATTAATATTATTCAGACTAGGGGTGTCCAATAAAAGTTGGGCTGAGAGAGAAGCGCGTTAAAGCTTCTTAACCCTCAGGACCTGATCTGGTTCATACCAGCGTGGGGAAGTTAGAATCTACTATTCAATGACATATAATTTGGTCATTTCTGTAGTCATACTAACTTTAGCCGGGTCTTAAATATGAGACCTGGCTTTTTCGTGCGAAAATGGATTGGATTTTGTCCTTTTTAATCTAACTTAAAAAGGAGAAATGAAATCATGAGTAATTCAGTAAATGACATGAACGTTTCAATTATGTCCAATTTTGCAGGAAGTAAAAAAGTTTATGTAGAGGGGTCTAGACCTGATATAAAAGTTCCTATGCGTGAAATTAAACTAAGTCCCACAACAGGAGCATTTGGTGAAGAGGAAAATTTACCTCTACGCGTATATGATACTAGCGGTTTCTATACGGATTCTGAGTATTCTATTGATATTCGTAAAGGTCTTGACCCTATTAGACGCAACTGGGTTCTTGAACGGGAAGACGTTGAAGAGTATGTGGGGCGTGAAATAAAACCAGAAGATAATGGGTATAAAAAAGTTGAGTCTCATTCCAAAGCAGAAGTTTTTCCGGGATTGATACGAAATCCTTTGCGTGCAAAGAAGGGGAGAAACATAACCCAACTCCATTATGCTCGTAAAGGTATCATTACCCCAGAAATGGAGTTTATTTCGATTAGAGAAAGTGTTTCCGCTGAGTTTGTACGAGATGAAGTAGCTAGCGGGCGGGCCATTATACCGGCTAATATTAACCATCCTGAAAGTGAGCCGATGATTATCGGACGTAATTTTCATGTGAAAATAAATGCGAATATTGGGAATTCAGCGGTTAGTTCATCCATCGAAAATGAAGTAGAAAAAATGACTTGGGCCACTCGCTGGGGAGCCGATAACATCATGGATCTCTCTACCGGAAAAAATATACACACAACCCGTGAATGGATTATTAGAAATTCGCCTGTACCTGTTGGAACAGTACCGATTTATCAAGCGCTTGAAAAAGTAGATGGAGTCGCTGAAAATTTAACATGGGAGGTTTTTCGGGATACTTTAATTGAGCAGGCTGAGCAAGGTGTTGATTACTTTACCATACATGCTGGTGTGCTTCTGCGATATATCCCATTAACAGCAAAGCGGATGACGGGAATTGTTTCCCGTGGGGGTTCTATTATGGCTCAATGGTGTCTGGCTCATCATGAAGAAAGCTTCCTCTATACTCATTTTGAAGAAATCTGTGAAATCATGAAAGCATATGATGTATCTTTCTCATTAGGAGATGGACTTCGTCCTGGATCTATTGCAGATGCAAACGACGAGGCGCAATTTGCGGAATTGGAAACATTGGGTGAACTAACAAAGATTGCTTGGAAACATGATGTACAAGTTATGGTTGAGGGGCCCGGTCACGTTCCAATGCATTTAATTAAAGAAAATATGGATAAGCAACTGGAAGTTTGTCAAGAAGCCCCATTCTATACATTGGGACCCCTAACAACTGATATAGCTCCTGGCTACGATCATATTACTTCTGCGATTGGGGCTGCCATGATTGGCTGGTTTGGAACTGCGATGCTTTGTTATGTGACACCGAAAGAGCACCTTGGTCTTCCAAATAAAGAGGATGTTCGAATAGGGGTTATTACGTATAAAATTGCAGCCCATGCCGCTGACCTAGCAAAAGGCCATCCAAATGCTCAAAAACGAGATGATGCCCTTTCAAAAGCAAGATTCGAATTTCGTTGGAGAGATCAGTTTAATCTATCGCTCGATCCTGAAAGAGCCGTTGAATATCACGATGAAACTCTGCCTGCTGAGGGTGCCAAAACAGCTCACTTTTGTTCAATGTGCGGTCCTAAATTCTGCAGCATGAGAATCTCACAAGATATTCGTGATTTAGCTAAAGAAAAAGGGCTTGGTTTTGAGTCTGTAATTGATGAAGGCTTGAAAGAAAAAGCGAATGAATTTAGAAACACAGACGGAAAAATCTATCAATAATATGGACGAAAAGGAGAATTCGATGAATCGAGTAATCCAGATTAAAGTTGAAATAAAACAGTTGGAAAATCAGCTGGATCAGCTTAAAAAAGAGCTGAGTATTTTTCGGGAAAATTGTAATCATGAATTTGTAAAAAATGATTATTTACAAGAATGCACAAAGTGCCACTTAATTGAGAGTCTGCAATGGTAGGGATTTCTCGATTAAATAACTTTGGATTCTTGGTATTCTAGTAAGTAGAAAAATTGCAAATCAATAAGACTTTAATGCTCCTTGGGATTATTCAGTTTTATAAGTATTAAGGAGAAAAAGGACTAACCATCCTTTTTCCTTATTTTTCATAAGCACCGAATCAGACTTTGAGAAAGCTCCATAGATACCCTCGGCATTACCTTTCTCTTTTATAAGTATAAGTTACCCCAGGTATTTTTCTTTATTCCTATATGTCCCTCATTTCTTCGGATCATGTTAGTCATAAAAACCAGTGTATAAAGGAACGTGGCTTTATTAGGTTTTCATGGAAGGGTTTTGCACGGATATTCTTGTTTTGTTTTAACATACTAAGCTTGTCCACATCATAAAACAAGGAGGGAATTTACATGATGCAAAATCAACAAGGTCAAACACACGAGAATATGCAAACAGGTGCTATACCCCCACAAATGAATCACGGTGGTCACGAAGTATTCGATGTACATGAAGTGTTGTCGGGAACGATTGGTACTTTAAACACTTATATGCTTTTGCGTCAGCATGTACAGGATCAGGAATTGCTGGACATTCTGGATCGTCAATATCAGTTCATCCAAGATGAATATAACCTTTCATTAGAGTGCTTTCAATCTGGCCAGGACCCATCCAAACGAACACAGAGTTACAACATGAATCAAGGTAACGATTTTATATATGGATTGACACCAACTCAGCCAAAGAAACCTTTGCAATCCGTATCGGAAATTACGGATGAATGCATTTCAGGCTTGATGCTTGGGGCAGTGAAGTCTGCTGCTTCTTTAAAAGCAATGTCTGCACTTGAAATTACAAACCCAGTTGTGCGTCGCGTATTTGCAGCTTCTGTTCCGAACTGCATTGAAATGGCATATGAGATTTCGATATATCAAAACAAACATCATTACTACCAAGTTCCACAGCTTGCACAGCAGGATATGCAACAAATGTTGAATTCATATTCACCCGCACAAGGAAATAACAACGTAAGCCATTAATTAAAAAACAAACAAAATCTAAAAAAACTAGCAAATTTATTCCGACCAGTTAGATAACTATAGCAATTTATTAAGGGATAGGACTAAGCACCGTAAGTCCTATCCCTTCAATAATATTAACCAGTGTTGTTTCCTTATTATTGTTTCATCTGATTTATTTCCTGAACACAATTTTGGACAAGAGTTACAGCCTGGCTCATAGTTGCTCCTCCACCAAATGCTGCCGTCACTCCGATTGCTTCCAGGATTTCTTGTTCTGAACACCCTTGATCAAGGCATCCTTTAGTATGGTAGATAATACAGTATTCATCTTGAGAATATAAGCTTATGCCTAAAGCGATAAGCTGTTTCTCTTTCTTAGATAATAGACCTTCTTTAAAGCATTCTTCCGTAAAGGAATTGAATTTCTCAGCGAGCTCAGGCATTTTATCCGTAAAAATACCAATACCAGCTTTATAATCGTGAAGAGTAATTTCTGTAGTGTTTTTTGCTTCAAATTCCATATCCCATTCAACTCCATCCATAATAATCTTTCATCAAAAATTAGTATGAACTAAACAAGAAATGATTAATCAAAAACGATGGAGTTATTGTGAATGAATAGCCTGTTAGATCACGTGTAGATGCACTAATACATATACATAAGGATATTCTGTTGCATCGCCACATACAGCTCATTTGTATAGAGCATCCATAGACCGCAAGGCACTCCAGAATAGTTGAAGACTAAAATATGGACAAAGTATAATGAAATATGTAAAGAGTTAAGATACCTTTTTGCAGTGTCTAACTTAAGGGGGGAAATCGTAATGAATGAACTGAACGCATTATTCCGAAAAAGAATAGGGCTGCTGGAACATGAAAAAGTGACTTTTGAAAAATTAGATGAAATTCTTGAAAAGACAGCGAAAACAATTCCCTTTGAAAACTTATCCATCATGGCATCTCATCTTAGTGACATCAACAAAGAAAATATCATGAACAAAGTTCTTGTGAGAAACGAGGGGGGACTTTGTTATGAATTGAATACGGCGCTTTATTTTTTCCTAGTGGAAAATGACTTTGACGTTTTCTTAGTTCGCGGCGTAATTTACAATCAAGGGTGGATGACCATAGGTAGAACCCATGTCGCCATTCTATTAAATCATGAAGGTCAAACTTATTTAGTCGATACGGGATTTGGAGGGAATTTACCTTTAAAACCAGTACCGTTTAACGGAGAAACCGTTATTTCTCAAAATGGTGAATTTCGAATTAAAAAGGAATGTAACGAACATGGAGATTATATTTTTGAATTAAAGCTGAAACATAAAGATCCCGATTGGAAAATTGGGTATGCTTTCGATTCTTCAAAGACCGTAGAAAATGTTGTGGAACTGAATGAGATTCAAACTATCATCAGGGAAAACCCAAAATCACCTTTTAACAAACATCCTTTAATCACTCGACTTACAAATAGCGGGAACATCACTTTAACCGATACATCCTTTACGCAGTGGGACGACGGGAAAGTGACAAAAGAAGAAATAGATAGCACACGATTCAAAGAGATAATGAAACAGTATTTTGATAGATAAGAGATAACGAAAGAAAGTTGCCCTCCCTCAGGCTGTCGAGAAACCTTTGACAGCCTTTTTTATGTTCCTTAACCTAGACATTGAATTTGTTAGGGTGCATACGGGAACCATTACTGTACGACCTTGAAGGAAGGAGACAATCTGATTTTGTTATCCTTATTAAATGCAGGACAATCACCCTTCCTTGTCGAACTAAGTACAAGAGAAGAGGCTGATGAAAATGAGTAATGCAAAATACAAATTTTATTATGTGAATGGGGAAACAGAGGAGTTAGAGACGAATGAACCCTATACTGATGAAGCCAATAGTATTCTGAATCTGCAGTTAATTCAAAATGCGACATGGTTACAAGCAGGTGGGAAGCATATCAACTTAGCTAATGTAATTAGTATCGAATTTGCAGGAGACCAAGATAAACGTAAATTAGAGCAAATTAAGTTTAGGCCTAATAAATAAAGCACCCAATACGGGTGTTTTTTTTTATCATTTGTTATAGTTTTAATTGAATAGGTGAAAAGGAGGGATTCAAAATGGAGAAGAAAAATCGATTAGTTTTTACTAGATCAAACGCTGGTACTAAACGGAAATTCGATGAGGCTATTACAATTCTGGAATATAGCGTAATGCTTGTTGAACTCTTCGACTTAAAAGAATTTAATAATGTTATTGCCGGGCAGTTAAGACTAATTCTATGTGAGAACAAATATACACGAATAAAGAGGGAAAAAGTCACCATTGATAACTCCTTAATAAAGAAAATCAATCCTAACCCGAAATTGTATCCCGTTAAAGATTTCATTGAAATAAGCAAAGAAGGCAATACAGAAATACCCGAAGAACTTTTCGATTACACTAAGCCGAGGATTGATTTAAATATTTGGCGAAATCAAGTAATCTATAAAAGTAGTTTAGGGGGCATTCTCCAGGAAATTACAATCTTAGATTTTATTAAGGAGTCTGCTCAAAAGAGTGGTGGTGCTCACGTGGAATCAAGTCTTCCTGAAAAGTCTTTTATGGTGGACGAGCATGCCGAAAGTATTTTAAGGTGTATAGCAAGAGGATTATTTAGGTCTATTGGTAGAGATTTTGAAGAACATTCTTCTATGAACCTTACACATATAATAAAGAAAATTGAAGAATCAAAAGCCTCCGAATAGTTTCTTTATTGTAAAAAAGGGGGGGGTTTACCCTTACTTCATGACATGACAATCACATTGCCTGAAGATTGAGTAAAAAGCATTTAGGGGAAGATATAACAGAAGGCTGAGTAAAGGTAAGTTCTTTATGTAATGAGTAGAAGAAATTATCCAATTAAGTCTTCAATTGTAGCAGGTTAGGATAACAATAAAAGACGATTTTTCCACCTAGAGTAGGAAAAGTCGTCTTTTTATTTGTTTATAGGTCAGGAGATAAACCGGAATAAACCCACTAAATGAAAAAACAGTATGAAAGGCACTATTTTTTTGTCCTGAGCGTACTCCACAATTTCTGCATATTTAATTGGTACGATGTATTCAAATGTTAAAGGAGGATTTATTACATGCTGAAAAAAAGAATAAAAATGCCCATCATTTTATCATTATGTGCAGCCCTTTTCTTAGTATTGGGTGCATGCTCCAACACTAATGATGAAAGTAAAGAAAATAAGGAAGACAAGGATCATAGTAATATGGACATGAACCATTCTAGTTCAGGTGATGTTCCTAAAGGTTTAAAAGTAGCTGAAAGTCCAACCTATGAAGTCGGAAGTCAAGCGATTATAGAATCAGATCACATGGAAAGTATGAAGGGTGCGAAAGCAACAATTGTTGGTGCCTATGATACTACCGCTTATGCTATTTCGTATACTCCTTCAAATGGTGGAGACAAAGTGGAAAATCATAAATGGGTTATTCAAGAAGAGCTTAAAGATGCTGGCGAGAAAACGTTAGAACCTGGAGCAGAAGTTACAGTAGATGCATCCCATATGGAGGGGATGGATGGTGCAACCGCTGAAATTGATTTTGCTGAAGAAACGACTGTGTATATGGTTGATTTCACTCCGACTAATGGTGGAGAAGAAGTTAAAAACCATAAATGGGTAACAGAAAGTGAATTAACATCGGCTGAATAATGTTGAAACAACAAATTTTTACGTTCAAATCAAAGGTTAGCCAGTTCTTACTGGTTAACCTTTTTTATCATTTCCCGCCGGAAGACTCCCTCTTCAAGCATGTGAAGGGCGAGAGCCCAACGATAAGGGGGAGATGAATGGCGGTTTGGCATAAGCCAAAGTAATCTTTTGACAAACATACGTTCGGTGGTTAATAATAACTATAAGGGGGTGAAACCAATGGTCGTAAACAAAGCTTATAAATTTCGAATCTATCCAACTAAAGAACAACTAGTTCTAATCAATAAAACGATCGGCTGTTCCCGTTTTGTCTATAACTTCTTTTTAGGCAAACAAAAGGAGAAAGATGCCTACTGGTATATCTGTGAAGAAATGAAGCAGAACGGCCAATTACCCTCTAATGAAAGGAAAGGTTCTTTTCTGAATAAATACGCAACAATCAAAGAACTTCCAGCTTTAAAGAAAGAGTATTCTTTCCTGAAAGAAGTAGACAGTATTGCCTTACAGAAATCGGTGGAAAATTTAGCAGATTCCTATAGTCGATATTATAAAAAGCAAAACAAGTCACCACGCTTCAAATCGAAAAAGAATCCTATCCAGTCCTATACGACTAAACATACGAATGGGAATATTGGAATTGTTGGAAAAAAAATCAAATTGCCAAAACTCGGTCTAGTTCGTTTTGCTAAAAGCCGCGAAGTCGAAGGGCGAATCATCAATGCCACAATCAGGCGGAACCCTTCGGGTAAATATTTCATTTCCGTTTTAGCGGAAACCCATGTACAAGAACTTCCTAAAACGAATCGTTCGTGCGGTGTAGATGTTGGTTTGAAGAATTTTGCTATTCTTTCAGATGGTACGGTCTATCAAAACCCAAAATTCTTCCGGACGGTCGAAAAGAAATTGGCCAAAGCACAACGGATTCTTTCAAGGCGACAAGAAATAGCCTTGAATCAAAATAAACCATTGGCTGAAGCTAAAAACTATCAAAAACAAAAACGAAAAGTGGCTATCCTACACGAAAAAATTTCAAATGCCCGAATGGATTACTTACATAAAGTTTCTACCAAAATCATCAAAAACCACGATGTGATTGGAATGGAAGACTTGCAAGTGTCGAATATGATGAAAAATCAAAAACTAGCTAAAGCTATTAGTGAAGTATCTTGGTACCAATTCAAAAAAATGTTGGAATACAAAGCAAAATGGTATGGTAAACAAATCGTGACCGTATCTAAAACGTTTGCTTCTAGCCAATTGTGTTCTAGCTGCGGTTACCAAAATAAAGACGTTAAACATCTGAATCTTCGTGAATGGGATTGTCCTTTTTGTACTACTCACCACGATCGAGATATTAACGCAGGACTCAATCTAATGAATGAAGCCATAAGGCTTCTAACCGTAGGAACTACGGGAGTAGCCTAATTAAAAATTGGCCGATAGGCTAATGTTCTTAGGAATCCCCCACTTCAATCAGACCGTAAGGTCGATAAGTGGTGGGTAGTTCAATTGTTATGTTGATTATTAATAAAGATTACAGAATGGGAGATACAAATCCATGACTCTAGGCCCGCGTGTCCTTAAAACAGGAATTGCTGTTACATTGGCATTGTTAATTTGCTCGATCTTAAATTTGCAGCCTGCAGTGTTTGCAGGGGTGGCAGCTGTTTTCACGATACAGCCTTCTATTTATCGTACATGGAGGCATTTGTTTGACCAAATCATTACCAATGTAATTGGTGCACTGACTGCGCTTTTTTCTATTCATTTCTTGGGGGATAGTCCAATTATGATTGGACTTGTCATGATATTGGTAATTTCGCTATGTTTGAAATTGAAAATGGAAAGCACAATACCGCTTACACTCGTTACGGTATTAGCCATCATGAGTGCTCCAGGTAATGAAAGTCTACACTTTATATTAAATCGTTGTTTAATCATTTTAGTTGGCATTGTGTGTGCAATGATCGTAAATATTGCCATCTTCCCACCAAAATATAAACGAAATTACCTTGATAAAGTTCAATTGATTTTTAACAATCTTTCTTTATTATTACGTACGGCATTTTCCAAGGAAATGAAGGCAAAATCTTTTCAAGAACACTATGCAAAATTAATTAAAGACATTCCAAAACTAGAAGAACAATATAAGATTTTTGATGAAGAAAGAGGGAACCTTGTAAAACTAAACCAGCTGGATGTTAGGGAAATCGTAGTATTTAAACAAATGCTGAAGACCCTCAAGCAGGCAGAACAAGTAGTAGAAAACATTGATGAACATTATTTCCAGAGTAAGACGAATGAGGAGGAAAACCATCTCTTCGACCATCATCTTGAAGAGTTAATCAAAGGTCATGAATACTTGTTGCTAAAATACGAGGGGAAAATAAAAGGGGAAGATTATCATATTGAAAATGATATGGCGGAAAAAAGCCAAATATTTTTCGAGCGTGCTCTCGAAATATACAGTCAAAATAAAGAACAGAAATTACGCACAATGATTATTGCTTCTTCCATCGTAGAATATAGCCTTCAATTGCGACGATTAAGTCGATTAATCGATCAGTACCAAACGGCAAAAAGGTAATGGGAGTCATCTGATTATAATCAGGAGAAAAGGATGCTCACTGTACCATAGTATTAAAGGATCTTCATCATCGTTTGACTATTTCACTTAACAGTTTTGATATTTCGCCTTAATTTTCCAGTACACAAAAAATACAATAGTTTCAATGTAAGAGGACGATTCTGGTAAATGAATCGTTCTCTCTTTATTTTTGCTAGTTAACATTGTCATCAACTCTTCATGTGAATACTGGTAATCACCCTATTTCTGTAATAATTTTAAAAATATGTTCTAGAATTCCTATTCCCTTTACTAAAATATATAAAAATTCATGAAAACTTTACTTTTATTTACATACTTCTCGTATTGATGTCAATATTCAGTAATACATGTTTGTTATAATCGATTCACAGTTTTAAAAGTAGAATTGACTTGGGATAAGGGTCTTCTAAAAATCTTTCATTTACAGATGAGTAAGCAGGCTGATTGAAGATGACTGAAAAGTAGGAGTGAACAAAAATGGAGCAATCTATAAATCTAAATGAACTTACATTTAACGATAAAGATAGATATGTAATCATTACGAATGCTTATCCACACGAAAAGCAATTATATCGTAATGGGTTTATCCACCGAAGAGTCAAGGCTTATTTGGCAGAGGGTTTGAAGGTCGATGTCTTTGTTTTACATCCTGCCTATAAAAAAGCAGAAAAGTATTCGTATGAAGATGTGCCTGTTTATCGAGGAACTGAACAGCATCTACGCATGTTCTTAAATCATAAAGTACATAAAAAAGCGCTCATTCATTTTGTTAATTCAAAAATGGTACAAGCGATAAAAGAAACAAGCACAGATTTACCAATTATTACGTGGATACATGGTTTTGAAACGGAGGCTTGGCATAGAAGATGGTTTAATTTTCTTGAAAGCCCTGAAAGCTTACGGAAGATTCTTGAAATGGCGGACGACTATTATGTAGCACAGCTTTCTTTTATGAATTGGTTTTATCAAACGAATGAATTGGATACAACTTTTGTTCATATTTCCAAATGGTTCAAAGAACATATAGCGGAATGTGACGCGAGAGCAGAATCGAAAAATTCAGTAATCATTCCCAATGTAATAGATGACAATCTGTTTACTTTTATAGAAAAGCCAGTAGATATGCGGACAAAAGTCCTTTCAATCAGGCCGTACGCTTCTCGGAAATATGCCAATGATTTATCGGTGAAAGCAGTGCTAGAGCTTTCAAAGAGACCATATTTCAATAAATTAGAATTTGCTTTTTATGGTGATGGAAAGTTGTTCGATCAAACAGTTGAGCCAATCCGTAATTTTGAGAATGTAACTATTCATAAAGGCTTTATATCTCAAGAGCAAATCGCTGCATTGCATAAGGAGTATGGAATTTTTCTTTGTCCAACCCGTTTGGACTCTCAAGGGGTTTCAATGTGTGAGGCCATGTCTAGTGGGCTAGTGCCGATTTCAACAGATATCACGGCAATCCCCGAATTCGTTAAACACGACGTTTCTGGCCTTCTTACAAAACCTGAGTCTCCTATCGAAATTGCGGATGCAATAGAACGCTTATATTACAATTCGGACGTATTCTTAAGAGTGTCAAAACAAGCATCGCAGTCTATTCGAGATAAATGCGCCGTAGATGTTGTTATTAAAAGAGAATTAGAGATTATCCAAGGTTAATGGAGGGGAGTTTTTTCAATATGGACGAACGAAACGAATATTGGAAAACTATGTATGAGGAACTAGAATTACAAATGAAAGACATGATGTCCATGACATTAGAGCTCATAGAGAACGATAGCACTGAAAAACAAAACATTATTGAGAACGTTACAAAAGAAAATAATAGGTTGCGAGAAGAATTAGAAAAAAGTAAGTTAGCCCAACAAGAAAACATTAAGCTAAACAAAGAGATACGTAGACTTAAGTTATTAGAACACAAATTCAACGTTACATATATAGGGAAATTCACGTTGAAATACCTTGCACTCAAATCATCTATGAAAGAACAAATAAAAAAATAGAAATTCATATCACATTTCAGTCATTGGAGTGAAAACTTTGAGTTCACATGAATTAGTGCGTAACAGAAAAATGAAGGTACTTCTATTTGGCTTTATTGACATGAATTCAATGGATGGATCTGCAGTATTTTTATCTTCCCTAGCTTCGACTATTGCGTTAGATTCTAACATCGAGGTAGATTTACTTTTAGCTAGCCCAGTCAAACGCGATATATTAATTCAGCCACTTGAGAAATTTGACAATATAACGATTCTTAATCCTTTTGTTGATCCTTTTTTTAATGCCACCGATGAAGAATGGGTAAAAAAAGGTGTCATTAATTTTGATATTGCTGAAATGCTCATTTCTCATTATTGGAGTCAAAAGGAATATGATTGGCTATTTGTAAGAAGCATTGAGACTGTTGAAAAAATAGCAAGGCATAAGCATATCATAAAGAATACATTGGTTTATGCTACAGGCTTAACTCACATAGGTCAGGATGTTAATGAAGAAAAATTTGAGAGCATCAAAAATATATACAATCAATGTGCTTATTTCTTATGTCAAACAGAAGAGATGTGCGAATTTGTAATTGAGATTCTTAATTTGAATAAAGAAAAAAACAAAGTTTCCCTGCTTACCCCGATGATACCAAACGTTGAATCAGCAGGAGGGGAAGATCGGTTAAAACACAAACTTGTATATACCGGGAAATTTGACCCTGATTGGAAGACGATTCCTATCATTACTGCTTTTAAAGAATTAAAGCGTGAGATTCCGAATCTTTCACTTGATATAGCAGGGGATAAATTCAAATGGGTTAAAGGCGATTCTCAGTTTAAGGAAGAAGCAACATATCTCCTGGAACATACAGAAGGGCTTACATGGTACGGGGCAGTGACGAGGGAGAATGCTCAACAATTAATAGTGAACAGTGACATTGGGATAACCTGGAGAAGTGAGGAAATGGACAGCAGTCTGGAACTGTCTACGAAGTTATTGGAATACGGAATTTTAAGGAAGGCTGTAATAATGAATCCAACCAAAATGCATTTAAAGCTTTTTGGGGAAGATTACCCGTTATATGCTGTTACAGAGAAGGATTTCCGTGACACAGTCAAATTAGCTTTATGTAATAAGGATATTTATGAGTTTGCAGCCAAACGAATGTATCAAGTTAGCAGGCAGTTTTTGTTTTCGGAAGCATTAAAAAAACTGCAAGGGCTATTATGGAGTAGACGTATTACTGATTATTTATATAAAAGTGGAAATGCATATTATATTGATGAAGATGACTTTGATGAACTAAATAAGCATGTACCATCCCATCAGGTAAAAAAATTGCCTGCAGATATAAATGTTGAAGAAGTTTTCACCTATATTTTCAAAAGCATTCCAGAAGAATTAAAAAAAGTAGAAAAACTTGTTAAGCTGTCTCGGTTTGGTCAAATCATTCAAGCGGAAAAAGCAGGATGTTTTACCTTCCTTCAAATTCATAAAAGTTATAGCGGCTTTGAGGAAAACTTTCAAAATAATTTGCCATATCTAAAAACTATAGGATTTGAAACCAATAGCACTCCAAAATTAAAACCAAAAGACATGGAAATTTCAAAAAAAGAACGGATAATTATAGAAAATAAAAACAATGATGTGAGAGTGAAAAACAAAGAATTTGTTAAAGAAGTAAAGAAATTAAAAAAACTGAACGCGGTTCAACTTAAACAAATTACTAAGCTAGAAAAACAAAACCTAGCACTTGGACGTAAATACGATTCACTTTCGAAGTCGAAAATGGGTAAGATAACATTTAAATATTGGGATTTAAGAAAAAGGCTTAACTTTTAAGAAGGGGAAGGTTTTTTTGAAGCTGACTAAGTAGACAATGCAATGGAAAAGACTCAAAATAGAAAATCATTAAATTGTGAAACAATAGCAGCTTCCTTGGTGCTGATATTTCAGAAAGCTATATGTCCCCTGAGAGATTAAAGTCAAAATCAGACTCAAGACTCCTTTCCAATGTAAACGTCAAGTAGCCCTAAATACACGATGAAAATTGTGTTTTCGGGGCTGCTTTTTGTTTGCTTCCCTTTTTACCGGTACCTTGCATATGGAAGGTACCGGTAAAAAGGGAAGACTTGATCTATTTCTTCTTTATTCGTTACATCCATATTTGGTAGGTGTAGGTAAGGATCATATACACTTATTATTATCTTGTTCGTCAAGTTTAGCACCCAGTAAAATCATGCAGTACCTAAAAGGAAGATCCTCAAGAATTCTGCAGGATCAATTCCCTGAGCTGAAAAAGAAGTATTGGGGGACAACATTTATGGGTAAGAGGCTATTTCTGAGCCACAGTAGGAACGATGACAGAAGAAACAATTAGAAATCATATAGCTAATCAAGTCACTGAAGAAAAGAACGGCATATTCAGGATTGAAGACTGAATATGTCGAAAAAATTTATTATGCTTAAGGACTTTGGGATGACTTTAGTCGTCGACATATATGTCCAAATCCACCTGCTTTAGCATGTGGTCGTTTAAGGCGTGTTAGCGGTTTTATTAATTTGGCTGCATTTCTAAATCCTTAATTTTTACATTTCTTTGAGCAAAAACTTTTTTTACCACCTTTAGAGCATTCAAGACACGGGGGAAGCCTGTATAGGGAATCAAGTGCATGACAGTTCCAACAATTTCATTTGGAGTTAATCCAATTGTAAGTCCTGTGTTGATATGCAATTCCAATTGCGGCTCCGTACCTAGAGTTACAAGAGAAGAGATTGTGGCAATCGTACGTTGATGATTAGTTAAGCCCTCTCGTGACTAAATATCTCCAAAAGCAAATTCAACAATATAACTCTCTAAATCAGGTGCAAGTTCTTTAAATTCGTCTACAATATTCATGTGTGTTCCAATTTCCTTTTTATCTGTTAAAGTATACTCCTTTATAATATCTACACCTTGTTGGTAACGAGTTTTTTCCATGTTATTTTCCTCCTAAAAAATCATTTGTATTTGACAGAAATAACTATAACGCAGTTTTCTTTATTCGTAAAATACATATAACTCATGCAATTCATTCCTTTTTTTCATGATTAAAAAGGTAATTCAGCTGGAATATACTGGATAAATTCACGAACTGCAGGTGTATTGGGCTACTTCTATAAAGTAAGTGAGGAGAACTAAAAGCCCCTGAACGCTACCTAGCGTACAGGGGCTTTTGTCATTTATATCGAGAAAAGGAGCAGGGGAAATGATTATGATAATTGACCATCTTGAAACTTTTTATGTATGTTGTCCATTTTAAGATGACGTTAATTTAATCAAACTTTATTTCAGTATAAAAAGGATTTTACATCATATTCAACTGTTTTATAGATCGTGACAAAGATAATAAGTTGATTTCAGATGCACTAGAGACATTTGGAAATCAACTATTACTTAGTGTGCAAAAGTATGTCCGTATGGTAACACCGTGGCCGAAGCGATGTACAACGCGTTTAGAAATGAATTCGCAAACGGGGCACATGTCGCTTCGCTTGAACAGCTGGCTCCTGAACTAGATAATTGTATATTGGTTTAACAACATTGACATTCATGGAACACTTTATTATTTGACACCAGTGGAATTTCAGCGATGGTACTTATAAAAGTCGTTAAATTTAGTGTTGACATACCCTCTTTGCTTGCCCGTTCTTCAAGTTAAATCGCATCCTCTTTCTCAATATTTCGAATCGCCGAGTAAGCAATTGTTACTCCGACTGCCGCGAGCGCTAATTGAAGAGGAATGAAAGTCACCATTGAGAATGCTGGATTAGAAGCACAAGCAATCATCACTACTATAAGGGATGAACTTATTGTGGCCGGAACAGAATGTTTACGCATCCCAAAATACAATGGAATTAAGCTGATTCCTGCTGTGGCAATGGAATATGGAATCATTTTTAAGGCCTCTCCAAAATACTGATTTGCAGTTATTGAAAATGGAACAATGGGAAAATAGCTATTTATGATAGTAAATGATCCCGCAACAATGATATTAGTCACCAACATGGTGATAAACGTCAGCGCAGCTATAAATAACAGTTTGCTAGCAATCATTTTCTTTCGATTAATGGGATATGAGAACATAATCAAAATGGTTTTGTTTTTATATTCCTCAATGACTATTTTCGCAATCAATACTGCGGCAAACACAATAAATGTAGCTCTCACCATTGCGCCGATCATTACAAAGGCTTCTTGATACATTGTAATCATTGAATCTCTTTCCTGCTGTTCTAAATACATAACGAAACACAGTATAGGTGTCATGATTATGTTTGCGATAATCGTACCTTTTATTTTGTTAAATAGCTTTCTACCATTTCTTGAATCGATAAATCATCTTCCACTAGCAAAATATTAGATTGCATTTCTTACCGCTCCGAACTTTTACATATATTAACACTTTTAATTATACTCCAAGATCTATTGAACGTGAAAAAATGTGGAAACCATTCTAGCAGAAATTCTATTGGTGAATACAACAGAAAATGTCAATTAATTCTCAAAACTTGTATTACTAAATTAAGAGCGATCATCACAATATTGAATTAGTGAAGCTTCTACAGTATCCTTGATATTATAATATTCTGAAAAATGCAGGGGGAGAAATGATGGAGGAGAAAGTGCTAAAAGCGATTCAAGATGATTATCCAGATGCATTTGCATGGTGTTATGGATGTGGTCGGTTAAATAAAGATGGTCATCATTTTCGAACGGGTTGGAAAGGAGAACAAACTAGGACAATTTATACACCACGCTCAGAACATATTGCAATTCCAGGCTTCGTTTATGGCGGCTTAATTGCATCGTTAATTGATTGTCATGGAACAGGTTCGGCTGCATTGGCATTGCATCGAAAAAATGGGCATGAAGTTGGGGATGGAATAGAGCCTCCTCGGTTTGTAACAGCTTCATTAAAAGTGGAATTTGTAAGGCCAACTCCAAATGATGTTCCATTAATAGCGGTTGGGAGGATACAAGAGATTCATCCTAAGAAGTGGAAAATTGATACAGAAGTATTTGCAAATGAAACACTTTGTGCTCGTGGAGAAGTTGTAGCAGTGGTGATGCCAAGCACTTTTAAAAGCAAAGAACAATCCCTAGCATGATGAGTCATAAGTAATCAATGCAACGGATCCTTCAGTTGAGAAGAAGTAAGGCCTAATAAAAGCTTTATAAGAAAAAGAGTATGTGACCGTCCAAGCATTTTGGACGGTTATTTAGTGCACCTAGCAAGTATCTTCAAAATCAAAGAATGAAAGACAGTGCAGGGCAGAATGTTTTAACATACATATTCACCTTAGCTTGATGGAGAAAGTCCATCCAAGTGGGTGATTCCAAGGCGGATGCGCTTTTTGTACCAAAATACCGATGTAACTGACAGCGCATTTTTTGCAAGTTAGAGCTATTTAGTTACATGTGGCTGGAAATCACAAGCGAAATTTCAGTTTATCAATATACTTAAAATATAAGCAAAGGGAGGTCGCAAAGATGAAAATACAGGTAGAGATAGATGAGGAGGTCCAAGCGATAGAGGTACTTATCCGAAATCATGAATGGAATGAGGAAGTGCAAGAATTAATGGAGCGCTTGAAGGAGAGAAAACGACCATATTTTGTTGGCAGGAAAGAAGATATGCAGCATGTTTTCAGGGCAGAAGAAATAATCTGTTTGTTTACAGAGCAAGATTCCATAATGGTGCGGACGAAACAAGGGACTTTTGAAATGAAAGAAAGATTATATGAACTGGAAAAGGACCTTCCAGGTAATCAGTTCGTTCGATTATCCAAATCGGTGATCGCAAATCTAAATGAGTTAAGCAGATTTGAGGCATCTTTCAATGGAACTTTATGCGTTTATTTTAAGTCAGGGGAAAAAGAATATGTTTCTCGACACTATGTTCAAGGAATTAAGAAAGCATTTCAATGGAGAAGGAAGGGATTATGATGAAAACACTTTTGTTTCGTAGTTTTGTAGGGATTTGTTTTGGAGCACTCGTGATGGTATTGACGTGTTTTGGAGTAATAGGTTTTGGTGATGTGACCTCATTAGACAGTGGGATTTTCGTGAAAAATGCGATAGGCTGCCTATTATGTGGCTGGTTTTTCAGCACAGCAACTATATTATTTGAAATAGAGAAATGGAGTTTATTATCTCAGACTATTCTACATTTTTTGACTGTTAGTATACTATACTTTCTTCTTTCTTTCTTTGTTGGATGGATTCCATTTAGTTTAAAAGGGTTAGTAACAGGAATTGGTATTTTCCTACCATTCTATGCGATCATCTGGATTATTTTCTATCTCTATTTCCGCTACCAAGTGAAAATTTTGAATGATGGGTTAGATAAGAGAGGGAATTGAGAGAGGATGGACAGTAATTTTTTAAGGTAAGAGAGATAAGTAGTTTCAGTAATAATGTTTTTACCTGATTGAGTTGCTTTTTTAGCAGCTCTTTGTTTATTGGCTCCTGCCTTCTGATGATTCTTCTTACATATCAGGACAAATACTTTTCGTAAATGGTGGATCAATCGCTACCTGATAAATTGTCTGAAAGGCCCCCTCATTTCCTAATATTTAGCCTTTTCCTAGAGCTATCCCCACAAAGAAAATACGAATATCTTATACAGTTTTTTGGTATATCTGACACATGTTACGTCAAAGGTAAAGCGTATTTAATGTCTCCTAAGAATAGTCCATATTGACAGGTGCTTTACTTCAATAAGAGAGTTGCTTTGGCAGCTCTTTTTTTTATGGAACTATCGGGGCAGGTTACGATAAGCGTAGTTGTAGATTTATAATAAAGTTTGATTGTTTCTAAAAAAGATTGATTATTTTTTTTATGATTTGATAAGAACTCCCTTTAAATATGGAATAAAATTGAATATTTATTCCATATATTTATTGTTAACTATATCGCTTTATGATATATTATTTTTAGATGTATCATAAAGTGATATAAAAAGGTAGGGTGAAAATGAAATCATTAGAACAGTTAACCGATTCTGTATTTTATATTATGGCAGGATTTACAAAACCAAGACATGGCTATGCGGTGATGAGTTTGATTGAAGAATTAACGAATGGGCAAGTAGTAATTGGACCTGCATCGCTATACACAATTATTAAAAAGTTAATAACCGAATCCTATATTGAGCTATTTGATGATTCAGATTCACGTAGAAAAGTATATAAATTGACAAATAAAGGTAGATATGTGTTGGAACAAGATATTTTGAGACGTAAAACGATGCTTGATTTCGCTGAAAATGGATTAAAAGGGGAGAACTAAAGTGGGGGAAACAAAATTTATAGTTTCAAACGGGATTGCTTTTTCAGAAAAAAAAGATTTAAAAATGCTAAGAAAGTATGCTGCAAAAGGATGGATTGTGAAACGCTTTAAAAAAATGGGATATGAATTAGAAAAGGGTGTTGCTGAAGATGTTATTTTTAGTCTTGATGTAAGAGAATTAGCAGAAAATGAACTAGAAGAATATATTGAAATGTTTGAATTGGCAGGGTGGGAGTATATTTGTTCAAGTTATAATATGCACCTATTTAAAGCGAGACCTGATACAAAGCCAATTTATACAGATAAGGAAACAAAACAGGAAAAGATAAAAAACCTTAGAAAACCAGTTATATTAGCAGTTGCCATCAGTATGGCTATGCTCATTGTAAGCTATATAGTTTTTTCAGTAAGTTCAGGATTATTAAGTACAATATTTTCAAAACTTTTTTTATTATCACTTGTCATTACTATTCCAATGTTAATGACATTAATGGCGACCTACTACCATTCGTTTCGAACAAAATAATATGGAAAGTGAATTTGTGAGTTTATAAAGAAATGGTGGTTATTATAACTTATTCGCTTACCAAAATTATCAATCTTTTTTATAACATTTTCGAGAGCTAAATCCCTTACATTTTGATCAATCTTTGTTCAAAACGTAGGGGATTCTTTTTATGATGAAATGAATGTTTTCAGCAACTTTTTAATCGAACTTTATTTTAAGCCAACAGTAGTGTATTTGAACTGTGCAATAAAGAATTTTATGGATAAAACCTAACTTCTTGTAAAAAATAAGATAATAATCTACAAGGAGACTTAATAATGAAAAAAATAGCCATACTCTTTCTTATCTTTTTCATTTCGTCTAGTAGTGCTACTGAAGCAAAAAACACAATTGAAACAATTCCTCAAAACAAGCCACCTTCCATTATGGAATTAGCTTTTCTAAGATATCTTGGTGGAACCATTCTTGAAGTTATGGAAAAACACGGTGATAGTCAATTATTCACATTTAATAGAATTGAAAAAATTTCAAGAGATATTCAAAATGATACATATGAAGTGTCATTACATGTAATTGGATATGAGGGACCCATCAACCCGCCTTTTAAGTTAATTCAAATGACTATTCGTATACCAGGAAAAAAATATACTAAATATAGTGTGATTTCATACAAACATCGGTATATTAATGACAAAGAATTGAATGAGCTAACTAAATATGTTGCAGATTAAATTAGATTTCATAATTTCGCAGTTTGTGTCCATTCTACAATAAGTCTTAATGAACGGGTGCGTTAGCTGAAGATCAGAGCTGTCTTTAAGGCAGCTTTTTCTTTATGCCTCTATCGGGGCAGAATAGTTGAAGAAGGATTGATAACTTTTTTCTAATTAGGAAAGATTAGAAAAGATGTGTGTTTTTATATAAAAAAACTTATTGTACTGATTTTGATTATATCTCTATTTACTTTAGATTCAGTTGGAGTGTATGCACTCAAAGAATGCCCAGAGTTAAATGAGTTAGTAGAAATATCAATAAGGGATAAAAAAGAAGTAGTTAAAGCATTAAAATATTAATTCCTAAAACTTACGAAGTAGGAGATTATCCTGTAATTCGTTCGAATCAATTACTAAAGGAATGTCTCCCGAAGAAGCGTTTAATTATGTTCCAAGTGTCATTGAGGTGTTACTTACAGGCTTCCATTTCCCTACTATTATGTCTAGAGCGACTTCGATATTACCACTAACTTCATTTTCATTGGGCTTTTCGGTTATAATGAAGTTGGAAGTCTTCGTTTGCGATTATGTGGAGACCCGAATTTTATATTATCTGAGGTAGTATACCTTACTTATCAAAGGAGTTTATTCATCATGAATGTGCTACAAAAAACACAAAAAATAGTTCGCTATCAGAATCAACAGGGCAAAATACATTACGGTATTGTTGAGGATGAGATGATATTACAACTGTCTAGCAGTTTTGCTGAACTTGTCAACAAGGAAATAAAGTATGACGGGGTAGAGCTGAAATATAGTGACGTTAAAATTTTGGAACCTGTAAAACCTTCTAAAGTGGTTAATTTCGGCTGGACCTATGCAGGTCATGCGAAGGAAACAGGGGGAGAGGCAAACCTTGTAGAACCATTTCTATTTTTAAAGCCATTATCTGCGCTTATTCCAGACAAGGAGAAAATTATCCTTCCTCCAAACGATCTATCCAACCAAGTAGAACTTGAAGGGGAAGTAGCCTTGGTGATTGGAAAGCGCGGAAAAAACATTAAAGAAGAAGATGCGCTTGATTATGTGTTTGGTTGCACAATATTTAATGACGTCACAGCAAGAGATCTTACAAAAAAAGATCCACAGTTTACGCGGGGCAAAGGATTTGATACGTTCGGACCTTTGGGGCCGTGCATCGTTACCGGGGTAGATCCTACAAATTTACGGATTGTGACCACTTTAAATGGCCGCGTTGTCCAGGACGGGAATACCAATGAAATGTCTTTAAGCATTCCGTATCTAATCAGCTGGCTTTCGCAGGTAATGACACTTGAGCCAGGTGACATTTTGGCCACGGGTTCACCATCTGGCAGCTGCCCGATCAAGTCAGGGGATGAGGTCGTTGTTGAAGTCGAGAATATCGGTCGGTTATGTAATGAGGTTCAGTAGGATTTGCCAGTATTCTTAATGCTAAATATGAAAATGTTCATAAATAGATGAGCCGACTTTTTAAAATGTTACAGGGGACATCGCAATAAAAAGAAAGAAGAGTTTCTTTGTACTTGCATTCGCATGTGGTACTGCTAGAGAAACGGCAGTATTAAAAGAGCTTGGTGTCAATTTATTTGAGATAAATGATAAACCTGATGGTCAATGGCTAAATATAGTTGAGTATTGAATTATTCCTTAATGAACTAACGGTGCGTTAGTTCATTAAGGAACACAAAAATGATCAATCTTTTTTATAAAAGAATAATCAAATTAAATAGTATAAGGGCATGTTTTGATTAATCTTTTTTCAAAACATGCCCTTTCTATTTATTCATATATAGGTTTCTTGTATTAATTTGATAAAACTTTGTTCAAAGCTACAGAAATATGATATGAAAATTTTGTAGGTTTTCACTTAAACTAAAGAAGCAGATACTTCAAAAAGGATTATTGAAAACTTTATAGAATTTAAGAGCTGAGAGGGAGGGGGTTCGGAGTGCTTAATGTTGAGATTAGAAGGCCAAGAACTGAGAACATTAAAGAGTTAAATCATTTTTTTAGGGTAGTGATTACAGACACGTTTACTAAAGAAGGTATCGGAGAGAAGTTGGATGATATAGAAGATGAAATCGAAGCTAAGAAAAAATACTTAGAAAGTGATCTTGAAAGCAATGGGGAAAAACGATATTTCTTGATTGCTTTAGATGATGATAAAATTATTGGTTCAATCGAATACGGTCCATCAAGCGAGCTGATATGCAATTGTACAAAAAATGCTTTAAATAAGCTAATTGAGGTAGGTACAGTATTTGTTCATCCTGACTACCAGAGGAATGGGGTAGGTAATTTACTATTGAAGACAATGTATCATACTTTGCAGCATAGGGGCATAGAAGAATTTTGTTTAGATAGTGGATATATTCGTGCACAAAAAATCTGGAAAAAGAAATTTGGAGATCCTGATTATTTGTTAAAGGATTATTGGGATGAAGGGTATGATCATATGGTTTGGAGAATCAAGGTCAATGATTTATTAAAATAGGATATTTTGCACTCGTTCGTTGTATGCTTTTATTCAATTAGACAGCATAAATGATCTCCACAATCAGGCGCCTTTGTTATAGAGAGCGTCCAAATTGCGTGTTTAAGGCCTCAGAATTAAATAAGTTTATTGTAACTTTACAGCATCAGTATAACGCACTGTACACTTTTACTGATGCTTGATTTCAACAAATATTTCGGGAGTCGAATGTTTAACAACCGCCCAACTTCCTTGAATAGCAAGGATCGTAGGCTTTTTTATTATTAAAATTCACTTTTCACCACGTCATTTCCTTCGATAAATTCTTTATTCAATGCATAGTAATCTTTTACATCAACTATAATCCAGCGTTTGAATTTTTCATTATAAGTTAAAGCTAACCAATATTCCTCAAATGTTTCTACTATTGGTTCACTGTCATTAAATCCATTGTATCTTTTTTGTTTATTATGAAATTCTACTGGAATTCCCACTCGATATTGTTCATTTTCTTTAGATAATTTAATATTCCCAAGATTGATTCGAGTCCCTAACGCTGTTCCTTTCCAATAACTTTCATTTGTTTTTGCAAACTGAATGTTTTCCTCATAGTCTTTAACGATATTATCAGCAGCTGTATTGATAATGGCAGCCTATTCTTATAGAACTAAACCAGCTAATAGTTAGTCAACATTTTTCAATGAAAACTTAAAATATTTCATGCTATACTAAATTTGTGCATGCTAAATAACCTTCCAATGAACTATATTTGGAAAGTTTTGTGCTATTTAGTTATACTTTTAAACTAGGTTAGATCTTGGAAAGTCGAGTTATTTTGTAATAGTGCATAAATCCATTGTAGAAGCTTATTGGCACATGCTATCACAGCTACTTTAAAGGGCTTTCCTTCTTCACGTTTCTTATCATAGAACTCTCGTAATCTTTTGTTCCGAGGGATGATTTCATCTGTCGTTTTCTTCTTGCGACAATCACGAATGGCACAACGAACTGCCATATATAAGGCATGGCGTAGTCTACCAGAACCTCTTTTGGTAATCCGATTTACTGAGCCTTTAAATTTACCTGATTCAAAGATACTTGGATCAATTCCGGCAAATGCCACTAGTTTTTTAGGGTGATTAAACCGATCAATCTCTCCAATTTCAGAAATAATCGTTGTAGCGATTTTTTCACCGATACCAGGGATGGATTGGATAATCTTATATTCTTCAATTTCTTTTGCCAAAGCATTTATCTCTTCTTCCAATTTGGATAGGTGCTTTTGGTATTCTAGAAGCATTTTTATATACATCTCTAGGCTTAAAATGTGACTCTGATATAAAGTTCTCTGAAAAGGATTTCGAGCTGAGGCAGCCATAAGTTTCTCTGCCTGTGTATTCGCCCACTTTCTAGAACGACTTGGACAAAGTTCATTAATCCTATTTGCTACAGTTTCTTCATCGACTGCTGATATGTCTTCAGAAGTAGGGAATTCTAATAGAGTAAGCAAAGAAACAACCGAATACAAATCTCCAAAAACCCCTCTATATTCAGGAAATACTTGATCAAGAACAGCCTGAAACTGTAGTTTTGTTTGTACATAGATACCTGTTATATTTGCATGTTGTCTTGAAAGATTACGAAGATTTAAGAGTTGTATCCCTCGTTTTTTATAAGGCTCTAAATCCTCTTTATAGTACAGCTCGCAGAGGTGACGTGCATCGATTAAATCTGTCTTTACTTTCCGTAAACTAGAGCTCTTCGCACGATAAGAAATGAGTGGGTTAACGATAATTAATAAGTAACCTCTCTCCTCAAAATACTGTACAACGGGCGTATGATAATGCCCAGTAGACTCTAAAACGACCGGAGGTCGAATTCCTGTTACGTTTTCTATCTCTCTAAGATATTGGTGTAAGCTCTCTAGTCCTTCAATGGTATGTGCTACTTTAAAACTTCTTTTATAAGGCTTCTTCTTCTCCAAGAATGCTTGAACCTGACTTTCACCTTTCGCTACATCCAGACCAACTACTGGATTCATTTATTATCTCCTCCTAAAGAATATTGCCGGTACCCCTAAATCCTTCTTGTAGTATCATAGCTTCGCTTGTTATACGAGATCTAGTCCCAACCAGCCTAATCATGTTTCTACAAGTAGGGGGCGAACTGTTTAGTTGACGGGGTCCAAGCCCCACGGGCAGGAACGTTCTACCCCGGCTACCGTTATCATATATCGATAAAAAAATTGTTCAACCAGAAATAACTGGCTGACCTTTATAATACGATCGGGGCAGGATAGTTCAAGAGTGCATATTGATTTGTTCAACAATTGGTTCATTTTATGGAATAACACTTATTGAGCTAACTGAGGGTTGAAGAAAGAATGTTATAATAAATTTTATTATTTTACTGTTTTGCATTGGAGGTACTTAACTTGGAAATTAGAAAAGCAAGGAAAGAAGATATAAAAGGCATATCAAGAGTTTATGTTGATAGTTGGAGGACTACTTATCGTGATCTAGTACCTGACGATTATCTGGACGAATTATCGTATGAAGATGCTGAAAAAAGATGGAATGATTTTTTATATAACGAAAATGAACCTTTTATATATGTTGCAATTAATGAAACAGGGAAAATTATAGGTTTTGCATCCGGTAAAAGTATAGATGAGAAGAATTACGATGGAGAACTATATTCGCTTTATCTCTTACAGGAATGTAGAGGATTTGGTGTTGGTAGGCAGCTTATTTCAGCTATTGCTAAACATTTTAAAGAAAAAGGTATTTATTCTATGATGGTTTGGGTAATGAAACAGAATAATTCTGGACTTGGATTTTATGAACGTATGGGAGGAAAAGAATACATTCATAGGACCAGTACGTTTGGAGGAACCATAGTAGAGGATATTGCTTATGGCTGGAAGGATATCTCAGAATTATGTATTGAGTAAGTGTAATAAAGATTTACAAGCGTGTAACTTGTTTAATTAACGGACGCGATTCTTGAATAAGATTCGCTTTTCTTAATGAACTAACGGGTGCTTTAGCGCCATAAGAAGGCCGCCAATTTGGCGGCTAATATACGAACTACTTTCCTTTTCTTATTGAACTATCGGGGCAGAATAGTTCAATAGTTGAAAGTTAAGAAACAGAAGAATTTATATAGTTTAATAGGTATACTAATTTTATCATCTGAAACAAAGGAATGGAGATTTACATGAAAAAACAGCGTAACATTATTTTATACATTGGTACTTCAATTGATGGCTATATTGCAAAGGATGATGGTACATTAGAGTGGTTAGAATCAACAGAAGTAGAAGGAGATTCTGGCTACAATTCACTCCTGGATAGAATTGACACTGTTGTTATGGGAAAAGGAACTTATGATGTCATTCGTGGATTTGATATGAATTATCCGTATAGTGATTATAAAAATTATGTATTTTCTAAATCTGTTAGTGGATCAGATGAATATGCTTCATTTATTGATGAAGATGTCAAAAATTTCATTAAAAATATAAAACAAAGGCCTGGTAAAGATATATGGTTAATTGGTGGAGGAAACTTAGCTCGTGAATTTTTTAAAGAAAATTTAATTGATGAATTTCACCTAGCCATTGCACATATTATTTTAGGGAAAGGAATCTCCCTTTATAACGGAGATGATATTACTCTAAAATACACGTTAACCAAAGTAGAAAAATTAGGTCAACTTGCTATGCTTCATTATATAAAAAAATAATTTTCATCATCTTTCCCTTTTTTAGTAGGGGAAGATTTTTACCTTTTCAACTACATTTTTTACTGAAAACCGTTCGAAAATTAATAGATGTTTATATAACTAACGGGTGTATTAGCTGAAGATCAGAGTTTAAATATAAAATAAAGCTAAACCGTTTAAAACAAAGTTAAACGGTTTGTAAAAAAATTTCATTGAAACACCTCTTAGGGATGAGTAACAGTAAATATTATCAATTGAATTGTTGGAAATTTACCTTTTCAATAAACTCAATGACTTCCCCATTTGGGCTGTATACAAGTGCATTATTAACTTTAATTACTGGATATCCTAATTCCATTGTAGCTGGTGGAACACAGTTTTTTGCCCCAAAGTGAATAGCTGTTTTATAAGCTTCACTTGCATTCTCTACTGTTAAGGCAAAGTGTAATAATGCACCATGTTTTATTTCTTCATGCTCCAAAGCCTTTCTTCCTTGAGCAGCTATTTGTGCCTCGTAATCAAAGACTTCTATAAATGTATTACCATCGGATGAAACGAGCATAGCAGCTTTCTCTAAATTAAACTCAGGTAGTGCCCAAGTATGTGCAATTTTAAAATTCAATGCATTAGTATAAAATCTAATGACTTCATCGAAATCCTTTGCTTGGATTGCAATATGTGCAATTCCTTTAATATTAGACATAAAAACGCCTCCCTTTTTTAGTGTACTTTATTCTATGTGATGAATACATATGATTAATAAGCTAAATTTGATATAAAACCTTATAAATAATGGTATTTTTAAATAAATACCTAAGGAGTTGTAAGTGTGAAAAATTACAGTGATTTAGATGCGGTTGACTATAAAATAATGGAGATTTTACAAAAAAATGCGCGCATTCCTATTTCGAAAATTAGCCAAAAGGTTGCTATGTCACAACCTTCTGTGAAAGAACGCATTTCTAAATTAGAGGAACAAAAAATAATTTTAAGCTACAACACTGTACTTAATCCAGATAAGTTGGACAAAGGAGTAACAGCATTTATTTTATTCAAAACTGAGAAATGCCAATCTTTCATTGAATTCTGTAAAGATTCTAAAGAAGTTTCTGAGTTACATAGAATTAGTGGGGATTTCAATTATTTAATTAAAGTTCAAACGATATCTATTGAAGCGCTAGCAGATTTTCAAGATTCTCTTACCGAATATGGAAGTTCCAAGTCTCTTATTAGTATGAAAAATCATATTGAGAGTAGATTGGTGTTTTAGTGTGTACCTTTCAAAAAATTTCTATTTTATCAGGAAACAACTTCATTCTTAGGGAACATACAAATTGTCATTCTTCTTTCATTTTTGATTTCACAGATGTACTATTTAATCAATTTGATTAGAAGAAAAGGTAATTTCATTTTTTCACTAACGGGGCAGTATTGTTGAAGAAGGATTTTACTTTAATAAGACGAACTTTTGCTATATTTAAGGAGTTTTGCTTATGAAATTTACATTATTTCTTGAGGCAAGTAATTCAGAAGAAACTAACAAACACTTAGATGATTTTAAGAAATTTGCTGTTAATTATAAAGTTTTCATGTCTGTTTCTGAAATTGGGGAGTATTGGAAAATTAAAGGTATGTACAAGGTTTTTCTTGATATAGATGAATCATCTGAATCTAATGTAAAACCTATGCTAAATAATATTGCATCTAAATGGCTGGAACTTCCCAATGAATTTTTAGCTTCAAACACTATGGATGGCTTTGAAATTTATATTCCAAACCTTCATATGATAACTCTTGTGATAGACGATAATTAAAACCTCTCTTGTTAAGCTAACGGGTGCGTTAGCTGAGGATCGGAGCTGTCTTTAAGGCAGCTTTTTCTTTATGCAACTATCGGGGCAGGATATTTCAAAAGTAATTTTTAATATGCAACCCAATATATGGAATTATGTGTTAAAGTTTCACTAAGAAGATTTGGGACTCGAATTTAAAGGGAGATAAAGATGAGAAATGTATTTTATATATTTATTACTAGTTTAATTTGGTTATTATCAGGAATATTTTTGTTCATTCATAATAAGGGGGCGATGAATGTTAGTCCTTGGGGGATGCACAATTTTGTTAATATAACGATACAAATAGCAGTTATTCTATTACCGGTTATTGGACTATTTTTGTCAATTCTTATTAAGAAAAGAGTCATAAAGTATGTAATGATTTTGGGATGCTTAATAAACATTTATTATCTCTCCATTCCATTTATCTTTGCTTGGTTACATTACTTTAAGGTCATTTAATACGTAGAATACTTTTGAAAATTAAACTAACAGGTGCTTTTCTTCAATCTTTAAACACTTTCTACTATATCGTGCTTAAGCTGTTCTTATGCAACTAAACCAGCTAATAGTTAGTCAACATTTTTCAATGAAAACTTAAAATATTTCATGCTATACTAAATTTGTGCATGCTAAATAACCTTCCAATGAACTATATTTGGAAAGTTTTGTGCTATTTAGTTATACTTTTAAACTAGGTTAGATCTTGGAAAGTCGAGTTATTTTGTAATAGTGCATAAATCCATTGTAGAAGCTTATTGGCACATGCTATCACAGCTACTTTAAAGGGCTTTCCTTCTTCACGTTTCTTATCATAGAACTCTCGTAATCTCTTGTTCCGAGGGATGATTTCATCTGTCGTTTTCTTCTTGCGACAATCACGAATGGCACAACGAACTGCCATATATAAGGCATGTCGTAGTCTACCAGAACCTCTTTTGGTAATCCGATTTACTGAGCCTTTAAATTTACCTGATTCAAAGATACTTGGATCAATTCCGGCAAATGCCACTAGTTTTTTAGGGTGATTAAACCGATCAATCTCTCCAATTTCAGAAATAATCGTTGTAGCGATTTTTTCACCGATACCAGGGATGGATTGGATAATCTTATATTCTTCAATTTCTTTTGCCAAAGCATTTATCTCTTCTTCAAATTTGGATAAGTGCTTTTGGTATTCTAGAAGCATTTTTATATACATCTCTAGGCTTAAAATGTGACTCTGATATAAAGTTCTCTGAAAAGGATTTCGAGCTGAGGCAGCCATAAGTTTCTCTGCCTGTGTATTCGCCCACTTTCTAGAACGACTTGGACAAAGTTCATTAATCCTATTTGCTACAGTTTCTTCATCGACTGCTGATATGTCTTCAGAAGTAGGGAATTCTAATAGAGTAAGCAAAGAAACAACCGAATACAAATCTCCAAAAACCCCTCTATATTCAGGAAATACTTGATCAAGAACAGCCTGAAACTGTAGTTTTGTTTGTACATAGATACCTGTTATATTTGCATGTTGTCTTGAAAGATTACGAAGATTTAAGAGTTGTATCCCTCGTTTTTTATAAGGCTCTAAATCCTCTTTATAGTACAGCTCGCAGAGGTGACGTGCATCGATTAAATCTGTCTTTACTTTCCGTAAACTAGAGCTCTTCGCACGATAAGAAATGAGTGGGTTAACGATAATTAATAAGTAACCTCTCTCCTCAAAATACTGTACAACGGGCGTATGATAATGCCCAGTAGACTCTAAAACGACCGGAGGTCGAATTCCTGTTACGTTTTCTATCTCTCTAAGATATTGGTGTAAGCTCTCTAGTCCTTCAATGGTATGTGCTACTTTAAAACTTCTTTTATAAGGCTTCTTTTTATCCAAGAACGCTTGAACCTGACTTTCACCTTTAGCTACATCCAGACCAACCACTGGATTCATTTTTTATCTCCTCCAAAAACATAATATTGCCGGTAACCCCTAATCCTTCTTGCAGTATCATAGCTTCGCTTGTTATACGAGATCTTGGTCCCAACCAGCCAAATCATGTTTAAGCAAGTAGGGGGCGAACTGTTTAGTTGACGGGGTCCAAGCCCCACGGGCAGGAACGTTCTACCCCGGCTACCGTTATCATATATCGATATAAAAATTGTTCAACCAGAAATAACTGGCTGACCTTTATAATACGAAGGGGGCAGGATAGTTCAATAAGGAATGATATAGAATAAAGGGTGCTAACAACATTGGAAATGGAGATAGATATGATGTTTAGACTAAATTCATTAGTACCAGAGTTATCAGTTTCAGATATAAATAAAAGTCTTAATTTTTATTTAAACATTCTCTCGTTTAAGTTAGAGTATCAACGTCCAGAAGATAAGTTCGCTATGTTATCACTAAATGACTGTCAAATTATGATTGAAGAGATAAATGGGTATTGGCAGACTGGGGAGTTATCATATCCTTTTGGGAGGGGAATTAACTTTCAAATAACGGTAAGTGATATTAACGAAATATATAAAAGTCTAAGAATGTATCAGTATCCGATTAAGATAGAAATTCAGGAGAATTGGTATAGAGCAGATACTAAATTAGTAGGTCAGAAGGAATTTTTAATCATGGACCCAGACGGATATTTATTAAGGTTCGTCCAAACCTTGGGGGAAAGAGAAAATGAAGGAGATCCAGCTGTTGGTGATTAACTTGTTTTCATGGAAAACTGCATGCACTAATTGTATCTCGTTAATGAACTAACGGGTGCTTTAGTTCAATAACAGGGGTTGCTGAGGCAGCCTTTTTCTTATGGCACAAACGGGGCAGGTTAGTTGAAGAAGCTTTCTCGATATTTACTGTTTCCCAAAGTTGTTTCTTACAGCTACAATAATGGTGAAACACAATGGGAAACTGAGAAGGAGCTTATACTTTTTGAATCTTATTAAATATTTTGGAATCCAGTTTATTCTATTTACTGTAATAATCCTAACAGGGGTTTACTCAGATAGTTTCATAAGCAAGCCATTTACTTACACTGATTTAATAGCAATAATTATTTATTTTGCTATACTAATCGTCGTGCTAAATGGAAATTTTAAGCTGAAAAACGTCTAATGCCTATTCATTTATTTAATAGGGTTTTACTTTCTTTGTTAGCATTTGTTATTACCATTATTATTATAGGGATTTTAACAGGAGAATGAGGTTCCTTATTCAACTAACGAGTGCGTTAGTTCATGAACAAACACAAAAATAAACAATTATATTCAAAGTTATATAAAAACAGTTAGCTAATAAGCAAGAAAAATAAAAAAAGCCTACTGTAGATTTAAAAAGTATCGATATGCAGGATTGTGTTGTTCCACAATCGGGCCAGATTGTGGAACAACACCTTCATAGAAAATTTGATATCTAAATCAAAGTTTAGAAGATTTTGTGAGGGTTTGTACTTATACTATCGGGAGGTTAGTTTAACAAGAACTGAAATTTTAAATATAAAAACACAGGGTTAAACTACCCCTTGTTAAATTACTTCTGTTTCTCTAACGATAATTTCAACCCTTTTTGATAATATTGTGTCTTCATCTCTTCAGGAACCATGCTTCCACCAGTCCCCCAAATAATATGTGTACCCTTACTCATCTTTTCCGTTAAACTATGCTTCTGTAAATAATCGATGCCCTCTTTACATAATTTACTTGGTCCTATCATGCCTGCTAGTGCAGAGGGTTCTAAATGGATCCCCTCTGTATCGACTAGCTCTTTTAGCAACTTATACAACTGTTCATCGCTAACCGTATAATTACCACTTAAAAAAGGTTCCATAGTTTTACCCACAAACCCAGATGGTTTTCCTACAGCAAGTCCATCCGCGTCTGTTACATTATCGATACCAACATCAAGTACAGAAACTTTATCATGAAGTCCAGTCATTAAACCGAGTAACATACACGGTGAGTGGGTAGGTTCTGCAAAGAAACAGTGAACATAGTCTTGATACAATAATTTCAAACCAAAAGCTACGCCTCCAGGACCTCCACCTACTCCACATGGAAGGTAAACAAACAAAGGATGATTTTCATCTATTATTATCTCTAGCTCTTCTAATTGTTTCTTCAATCGAGATGCAGCCACTGCATATCCTAAAAATAGGTCGTGAGAATTTTCATCATCCACAAAATAACATGATGGGTCACTATTTGCTTGGATTCGACCTTCCTCTACAGCTTTACTATAATCAGCTTTATATTCAATAACTTTGACATTTTTGCTTCTAAGCAAGTCCTTTTTCCACTGTTTTGCATCAGCTGACATATGAACAGAAACATTAAAACCTAACTTTGCACTGATGATGCCAATACTAAGTCCTAAATTTCCAGTCGAGCCTACTGCGATTGAATATTGTGAGAAAAAGGTTCGAAACCTATCACTATCAATAATCGAATAATCATCTTGAATCGTTAACAATTGATGTTGAAAAGCTAATTCTTCTGCATGTTTGAGAATTTCATAAATCCCGCCTCTTGCTTTAATAGATCCTGATATAGGAAGGTGACTATCACATTTTAGTAATAATTCTCCTAATATAGGTTGTTGATAATCCTGTTCTAAGGATTGTTTCATGGCAGGAATTCTCACTAAAGGAGATTCTATGATACCATTCGTTCCTTTTGTTTCAGGGAAAACCTTGGCGATATATGGAGCAAAACGTTTCAACCTTTCATCTGCATCTCTTACATCTTCTTGAGTAAGGGGGGATTTTTTAATGCCCGTTTGAAATTTTTCGACATTTGGATTGAGCCAAAATACTTCATCCATCGAAATGAGATTGTTTAGTAAAGGATATTGGTCTTTCCATGTTTGTATTTCTTTGCTTTCAATCTCTTTCATTTGTTTAAACCTCCTAATTTTCTTGTAACGAGTTGTATTATAAATTATAATTAAATAAATTTTAATACAGTTTAACACACAATTATCTTTATGTTAATTTAAATTTAATTCATTTAAATTAAATTTAACATTTTGTTAAGGAGTATCGATTATGGAAAATATAGATATTGGTAAGAAAGTTGAAAAATATAGAAAAGCTAAAGGATTGAGTAGTAGAGAGTTAGCAAAATTAGCTGAAATTACACCTTCAATGTTAAGCCAAATTGAACGAGGTTTGGCGAATCCTTCTATTCAAACCCTAAAGGTCTTAGCTAAAACCCTGAATGTTCCAACTTTTAGTTTTTTACTTGAAGAAACAATTACGGAGGATTTAATCGTTAGGTCTAGTAATCGTAAGAAAATGATCATTGATAATTTGTCTTATGAGTTATTGTCACCTAATTTTACGGGTAATTTAGCAACAGCGATTATGAAAGTTCCTTCGAATACTTCTTCGTCAGAAAATCTTCTAGAACATAGAGGAGAGGAAGTAGCATTTATTTTGGAAGGGAATATTAAGGTGTATTTAGGTGAAGAAGAATATCTATTAGAAGCTGGTGATAGTGTGAAAATACCAGCAAATTTAAAACATAAATGGGAAAATAATTTTAGTCAAAATGCAGTTGTATTATTTTCAGTTACCCCACCTGTGTTTTAATGTAGAAAAATGTTACATATAATGTTCTTCTTCCACAATCAGGCGCTTTTCTGTAACAAGGAACAGCGCTTATTTCCATTATAGGGCCAGATAATTGATCAACACAGAGGAGGAGAATTTTTGTTAATACATAAAATCGATGACGAAGTATCTTTGAGGTTATTCAATGTGGGTGACGCTGAAGAGTTTTTCAATTTGATCATTAGTTCAAAACCTTATCTCAAAGAATGGCTTGATTACGTAGAAAAAGTAGAGGATACTGTTGAGACCATAAAATCTCGACTACAGAGCTTATTTAATATTATCTAAATAATACTGCGTTCATCACAATAATAATGAGAGGAGTATTCCGAGCTTTATCACGGGACGCTGCTCTTTTATTTATTAAAAAATATTTATTCTTTATTTCAATAATATGAGATTTATTAGGAAAACTTGGAATTTAAGTTGTTGTATATTAAGATAGTATATGATGAATATTTTCCATATATAGGAGGAGACATATGAAAAAGAAAATTTTACATACGGTACTTTCGATTGCAGTAGGAGCAGGGATACTGTCCGTTGGTGGTGTTCCTACCCAAGCTAAGAGTCAAAATCAGGAGATGAATGACACATACGCAATAGCTTTTAAAAGTGGATTACCAGAGAATTATCAAGAGGTAATACGGAAAGCTGGTGGTAAAGTAACTAAAGTTCTTCCCGAAGTTGGAGGATTAGAAGCTCAATCTGACGAGCCTTCTTTTCTTAAAAACCTAAAAAGTAATTCTTCAATAGAAGCTGCTAACAGAGAAATTCCCCTAACCTTAGACAAAACAGCAGTCAGCCCTTATAACTATGAGTCTAGTATCATCAGCCAGCAAAATTCAGAGAGTTATTGGGACTCCCAATGGGATATTCAAAGGGTGACCAACGGCGGGAAATCATATGATTTAGAAACAGGCGGATATAAAAATAAAGATGGTAGTATTACTCATAAAGCAGTGGTGGGAGTGATTGATACTGGAATTGATGAGTCTCATCCTGACTTAAAGAATAATATAATAGGTGGACGTAATCTTGTTCCTGCTGGAATGGATGAATCTGAAACAGGTGATCCTACTGATATAAAAGATCGCAATGGGCACGGTACTCACGTTGCCGGGATCATTGGAGCAAATGGTAAAGTAAACGGTGTAGGACCAGATTTAGGAATCCGATCCTATCGCGTATTATACTCAGAGCAAGCCCTTGGATTACCAGCTTGGATTATAGATGGAATTATTGCAGCAACAAATGACAAGGTAGATGTTATTAATATGTCTCTTCGCTTCTATAATAATACCAAAATGACAATTGAGGGAGAAAGTTATAAATCAGTCGCTGAAACGTTACTTTGGAAGAGAGCAATTCAATATGCAGTAAAGAATGGAGTAACTGTAGTAGCCGGTAGTGGTAATGAAAGTTTAAATTTAGATGACAAGAAGGAAGTAAACGAATTTTTAAATAAAATGTATGAACCATATGGAATGAGCGTGAAAGGGCCTGCAACTGTAGTACCAGCACAAATGCCAGGAGTTATTAATGTGTCTGCCTCCACAAAATGGTCAACTCAACAGCTTGCTTTCTACTCTAATTATGGAAACAGTGCTATTGACGTGGCAGCTCCTGGAGGAGATTATGGGTCTAAATATGCAGAAACCAATGATCCTGCGGCGGCTGATCCAAGTAACTTAATCCTAAGTACTTGGCCTACCTATTTAGGTACTTCATATGAGTTTAATGCTGGTACTTCTATGGCCACTCCTCAAGTAGCTGGAATTGCAGGAGTTATTAAGGCAGCTCATCCGGAGTATAAACCTGCCCAAGTAACAGCACGTATTAAGCAAACAGCTCTTGACTATGGAAAGAATGGACAAGATGCTTTATTTGGTTCAGGAGAAGCAAATGCTTATAGAGCATTAGAAAATATAAAGAAGTAGCTTATGTTTCTAAATAAGATGAAATATTAAAAGTACAAGGAAAGTAAATCATCTTTTCAAAATAAATATAGAGGCTACTGATTAGGTGAGTGGCCTCCATATAAACTGAATAAGGTCTTTTTTCTTTCATCTTTTTAACTTATTGCACAGTTTGTGTCAACTTTACTATAAGTTTTATAGTACTACCTCAGTATAATAGATAATGCTCACGAATACTCGCTTATTCGCAGGATTTCAAACCACATGGTATAGGTTGCTTTAGATGAACGAAAGAGATAGGAACGTTTTGATAAGATGAGGGCAGATTGAAATAGAGGATCTATTGAAAATCCAATATTATTAAATATAATGCGCACATTCTCCACGCTGCCCCTGGAGGCTTCCCTCCCATGTCTCAACGGGTCATAATCATATGCCCTTTCATTCCTTCGTCATGCCTATCCAAGGGGGGAGGCCGGTTTTGCTAACGGAACGGATCAATGCCCTTTTGTTCTATATATCCAGTACTTCGTGCTTTCTTTGAAATTCTACGAATAAGCTAACTTTCGTAAAAAACAATGTGAATTTTAATTTACGCTGCTAGTTGTTCAAGAGGGAAGACCATTTCCGGTTTATAGGCAGAGCCATTACGAGCAATTCCTACTAGGACACGGGCCCTACGCCTCTTTCCTACCCCAGCTGAATTATGTTCCTTACAGCCTCAAGATATCGTAACCGGGTGGAAATCATGTATTTAGCTATCGTGTGGTAGGTCTTTAGATAAAGAGCTATTTTTACGTGCTAAAGCAGATGCCGAAAAAGCAGGATTCAATAAAGTTTTCCTTTGTACTGACCACATTGGATACTATGAAAAATATGGATTCACTTATATAGGTGACGGATACCATCCTTGGAGAAGTAGTTCAAGAATTTATGAGAGCAATAACCAAAATAATCATTTTTCAGCGTAGCGATTTTTTATTCAAGAATGGCTTTTCTGAACGAACTATCCTGTGTTTTACTTCAATAAGGGAGTTGCTTCGGCAGCTCTTTTTTGTATGAAAACACTTTAGTGAAAGGCCATACTTAAATAAGCCCCACCATATTCTAATTTTTTTGAAGGACGTAAATGTACTATGTCGTTATTTTAACTGGTTATGCAGTTTTTTGTTCTGATGAATCGATTGTATAGCCTTTCTTTTTTAGGTATTCAATCATTTTTAATTCTTTGTTCATTTGTTTTTCTTCAAGGTAATTTGAGCCTAGTTCATGATAGGGTTCTCCTGTTTTTAAGATATTGTAAGCAATCGTCAATAGTAAATGAGCAGAAGCAATTCGTCCCTTCATTTTCCCCTGTCGTTTGGTAATCCTTTTTCGATGTGAAGCTATTCGATTATTTTGTCTTGAGGTTGCCAGTACACACTCTACGGCCATCGTTTTTAATGCTTTGTTTCCTTCTGTGGTTTTACTTGTTTTTTTTTACCAGCACTTTCATAATTTCCGGGACTCACGCCAGCCCATGAGGCAAGATGTTTAGCCGACTTAAATACGGTCATATTAACGCCCATCTCTGCGATAAAAGTTGCTGCGGCTGCTTTGTTCACACCAGGTATACCATCCAATAATTCTACTTCCTTACGATATGGGGAGAGGAGTTGATCGATTTGTTTTTCCAATTCTTCTATGGCTTTTTCTAAATAACTCATATGCTCCCAATGGAAACTCAACATATCACGATGATGACGGCGAATACGACCATTAATTGCACTGGAAATGTCCGTAATACTAGCTTTTGTTCGCCTATCCACCATTTTTCGAAGACCATCGGTCTCTATTTTTTCACCGTTTAGAATCGCTTCAAGGATACGGCGTCCCGATACACCAAAAATGTCTGATAGAACGGATGTTAGCTTGATATTAGCATCTTGAAGAATTTTATGAATGCGATTCTGCTCTGAGGTGCGATGATGAATCAATTTTTTTCGATAACGAGTAAGATCTCGTAAATCACGAATATCCTCCGGTGGAACAAAATTACTTTCAATAAGTCCGCATCTTAGAAGCTTGGCAAGCCATTCGGCATCTTTCACATCAGTTTTACGCCCTGGAACATTTTTGACATGTCTGGCATTGGCAAGAACAAGGTGAAAAGAATCTTCGAGTATATTCCATATTGGTTTCCAGTAGACTCCAGTACTTTCCATCACAACATCGGATACCTGAAGGGTAGTTAACCAATCACTTAAAGCCAAGAGTCCTGTTGTTGTAGTTGAAAAAGTTTCAATAGAGGTATTTGGCTTTTTATCTAATGGACCAAATAATACACAGGCTACTACTGTTTCTTGGTGTACATCTAGGCCAGCACACCGTTCAATCATTGCTTCCATAGGAGAATCACCTCAATAAAAGATTAACAATACATATGACAGGAGATTTGTTACAAAAATTTTTGTATACGTACTAGCAGTACACTAAATGGTTCTTCAATACTGTCACAACCAGTTTCTTATACAGGGTATCTTCCTTAAGATCCACCAAAAAAGGTTCAGCCTGGTTGTATTGTTATCATCCATTATCGTCAAGGAGTTAAAGGGTTAGACTCTATTTTGAGTTTAGATTTTCGTAGTAGATGGTGGCGGCGGGGAGCGCCGCCATAGGAGTTTCTTATGGAGCTAAAGTCAGGTTAGTTCAACAGTGCTGTTTGATCTTTGTTCAACAATTGGGCCATCCTAATGATTTTTGGAGAAAAATAAATATACCCCTATGTAAAATTCAGAATGTTTCGTATAATATATTTATATTTGGTACGGACATCATGATGTTTATGAAGCTTTTTCAACAGCATTTAGTAGGGGGGGCTCTTTCTAGTTGTTTAAATGAAATATTTCTTAGAACATCATCGGTGTATATGGCATAAATCAAGAGGTGTTATGGATAGGATCTTAAATCAGAAAAGGGGTTTTTTCTTGAAAAGAAATTTTTTAAGTAAAAGAAATTTGTTTATCTTCTCCCTTGTTTTTGTGCTTGCATTAGTAGGCTTTTCTTCAGGTACACTTCCAGACCATCTTGACCCTCTTGCACCTGACACTGTTTACTTTAACGGAAAAGTTATCACCATGGACAAAGATACTACTATTGCCGAAGCCGTAGCAGTCAAGGACGGAAAAATCATTGCTGTTGGTTCAAATAAGGAAATTAGCAAGTTAAAGGGACAGCACACGAAAGTCGTTGATTTAAAGAATAAAGTGTTATTGCCGGGATTCTATGATGCCCACAGTCATTTTCCGAGCTCCGGAATGGATGGGACTGTTCAAGTTAATTTAAATAGTCCACCGGTAGGTCCTATTAAAAATATTGATGATCTGATCATTGCCTTAAAAGATCGAGCTATGGAAACCCACGAAGGTGAATGGATACTCGGGCGAGGGTACGATCAGACACTTTTAGCGGAAGGACGTCACCCGACACGTGAAGATCTGGATAAGGTATCAACGGAGCATCCAATCTATATCGGACATACTTCCGGACATTTAGCAGTAGCTAATAGTGTTGCACTTAAATTGGCAGGAATTACAAAAGATACTCCTGATCCACCTGGTGGGGTAATCGTAAGAGACTCTAAGACAGGAGAACCGACTGGGGTATTAGAGGAATCTGCTAAAGGTCTTGTAAGCAAGCATATTCCTGTTGTTACAGAAGAGGAAAATCTTGCAGCGTTTAAAAAGGCTGTCCAGGATTATATCTCAAAAGGTGTAACGACCTCGATTATAGCTGGGGCAAATAAACAGGGTCTTATTGATTTACAAAGATATCAGAAGCAAGGTTTGCTGCCGTTAAGGGTTACAGCCATGGGTGCCGGGTTTGGTGGCGTTATAACCCCTGGTGAATTAGGCGGTTTTGTAACAGGTTTCGGTAGTGATATGTTGAAGCTTGGCCCTGTGAAGCTGTCTCATGATGGATCCATTCAAGGGTACACCGGCTATTTAAGTAAACCGTACCACGTGCCGCCGGGAGATGATCCAAATTATCGGGGATATCCGGCGACAAGTCGTGAGGAATTAACGAAGCGAGTAGTGGAATTGCATAAGGCTGGATACCAAATTGCGATTCATGGTAACGGAGACGCAGCAATTGATGATATTCTTTACGCCTTCCGTACTGCCCAGGAGAAGTATCCGCATAAGGATGCCCGTCATCGTATTGAGCATGCTCAAATGGCTAGATTAGATCAATTGGATGAAATGAAGAAAATGGGTGTTACACCATCATATTTTGTTTCCCATACCTTCTTTTGGGGCGATCAGCACAGGGATATATTCATGGGGCCTGAACGTGCCGCTATGATGAGCCCTCTTAAATCGTCCATTGATCGTGGTATTAAATTTAGCATTCATCTTGATTCTCACATTACCCCAATGGACCCGCTGCAGGCAGTATGGTCTGCTGTTAACCGGATTTCAAGAAGCGGCAAGGTGATTGGTCCGGAGCAAAGAATCACACCATTAGAGGCACTTCGCGCAGTAACAAGTGATGCAGCATGGCAAAACTTCGAGGAAAATGAAAAAGGCTCAATCGAAAAAGGGAAATTTGCGGACTTTGTTGTTCTGGAAGAAAATCCGTTAACAATTGACCCTATAAAAATTAAAGAAATCAAAGTACTTAAGACAATTGTGAACGATAAGGTTATCTACGAAAATTAAATTAAGGATAGGATGCACGGGGACGGTTCTACTGCTTCATTCACTTGCTGGTGAAGCACAAGAACCGTCTCTTTACTTCCTGCGTGCCCAGCAAGCCATTAATTGTTAGTTGGCGAAAGTCCAACCCGAGTAAGTGCCAAGACGCTCGGTAGCTGACAGGCAACTGGTGGAGAAATCCTAAGGTTGAAGCCCTGTGACAAAGTAACTTGCTTTAAGGGGGGGAATACCAGCTAATACAAAGTTATGTGCTTATTCAAGAAAAGGGCGCGATTCTTTAATAAGAATCGCTTATCTTAATGAACTAACGGGTGCTTTACTTCAATAAGGGAGGTTGCTGCAGCAACCTTTTTGTTATGCAACTTAGGGGCAGGTTAGTTGAATAAGGTAATATTTGGATTAAGATAGATATAAGTAGAAAAGTTAATAACAAGGGGTGATTTTTTGGAGAAAAATATTGGGGATGTAGATTTTTTTAAACAAGTAGTAAAAAGACTTTGCAAAAAAAACAATATTTCCCCTCAGAAACCTAAATTTGAAATCATCGAGAACGTAATGGTTATTAGCATTAAGAACCATTTAAAAGATGGAGTAGACTTAGATTGTTTTAATATTTTAAACCTTATTTACCGAACAATTGGACCTTTAGAAGAGAGCTGAACAAACAAGAAATAGAATTATTGAGGCTTATGCAGAGTGTCAAGGCATTTTATTTTGATTATAGCAATGAAATGAATACCATTTGGCGATGAATTTTTTTACTAAGTTTTTAATGTTTTTACTGATATATGCAAAGTTAGCAGTACACTAATAAAGTAATAAGGTTTACTTCAGTAAAATAAGGTATATTATATTTGTTGAATAGATTCTCTTTAAAGACATGAAAAGTAGGTGAACAAAGTGGGAAAATACCAATTGGATTACAAAGGTCAGGTAGCTGTGACAAAGTTTCATGAAAAACAGACGCCTGCCAAATTTGATAAAAAGCAGCAACTTGAAAAAATACGTGCGGAGTATTTGAAAAAGAAGCAAAAACAAACAGATAAATAATATGAATGAAAACATAGGAAGACTAAAATCTCCCTATGTTTTTCTTATTCGAAGTTCTTTTTTCAATTGACGATTGAGTTTATTATTCCCATAAATTTCAGATTCGGTGACAAAAAACTCGTCATCAGATATCCATTCCTCACTAAAAATTTCAGTAGCAGAATCAATAGACCAGCCGTTATTTTGGATACACCAGTAATCTCCAGCAGAAATTTTTAAAACATTTGGATACTCACTTGGCTTAGGTAGCTGAATAAAAAGATAAGTCTCGATCTTTTCAGCAAGATACTTTCTCAACACCCCACACTCAAAGAAAGTCAGGGAATACCAATGCGCTGAATTTACTTCTAATAACTTAAAGGTAAACCAATGAGTAAACCTATAAAAAACCTACTATATCAACGTTTATAGGTTAAAAGGTTTACAGGTTTACGCAATTATGGAATTCTTTATATAAAAAAATAGATAGATGATGAGTTAGAGTTAGCCTTAGACAAAATTAGCTTATCAATCATCATTAGAAAGTTTGAAAATCGCTTAGAATGGTTTTCTGAACACACAAAGCTGATTAATAAGCATAGATGGAATGTAGCAAGCTACCAGCGTTTAGCTTAATAGCTTTTATTGCTAGTAGTTTTCTTACCACAGCTAAACATTTCTGATATGCTCCAATAAAAAATAAAGCAACGCATTCCAATATAGAAACGGCTGCTTTAATTCATACTTTCAATTTTACGCTTGACGAGTTTTTTATAAAAATGGTTACGGTTTTGGTTACGTTTCTAAATGGTTGTAAATCAATTCTAGTCAATTGCGATAGTTAAGAAACATTGTATTCATCGTAAGAACTAATATAGAATAATTTAAAATAATTGAAAAAATATACCTCAATTAAATAAACTGAAATCTATTAAATTGTTGATATATCAATGTTTCTAACGTATTTTTTGATGAATTTATAAACTTAGTTACGTTTTTGATTACGTTTTTCCCAATTTTCTGTATATGGTGCAAACAAACACAAGAAAATAGGTAAGTTATTCATCGTTCAAATATATACAGGCTATTTTTTCAAACCTCTTACTTATGCAACTAACGCATGCGTTAGTTGAAGATCGGAGCTGTCTTAAGGCAGCTTTTCCTTACGGAACTTTCCATAAGGAGTGCTATTATAAGACCTATCGTAAAATGCCAAAAACGATGTGCATTGGTGGGCGGAATTATACCCTCTGACGTATTTATATTACCTCTTACTAAAATGCCTTACAGAGCCATCTAAGTAGTAAATAATTTCCACTTTTTAGTTTTTTATTTCCAGGAATAATGCTATTATTTGTAAAATACATATAATAAGGCGGGATCTTATGGATGAAAAAACTCAACTAGCTTTGATTTTTCTATTAATACCTCTGGCAATATCAATTTATTTTTGGTTTTCGGATTCAGCCTTATTACGAGGCGGATATGACTTAGCTATAGATGGTTTTGTAGTAGCCAGAGCCTTAATGATTATTTACACATTACATTTATTAGGAAAATTAGGAGAATTTATTATTAAGAACAAAAAAGATTAGTTATGAGCTATTTTTTTTTGTTTTATAGATTGATGGATTAAATACTTCAATAAGGGAGGTTGCTGAAGCAACTTTTTTCTTATGGAACTATAGGGGCAGGTTAGTTCAATAAGGGAAAATTATGAAACTATTGGGACTTTCTATCCGTAGAATATAGAGAGAGGGTGTGCATGTATTGATGTTTTCACGGTGGACGTTTCTCCAAGGGATTATAGTAATAATTTTAGGAATTCTCGCATTTATAACTGATTATTTTAAGAAAGATATGGCAACGTCAAATCTATCAAACACTGTAAATACAGTACAGATGTTAATGACACTATTATTTATTATTGCTGTTATTGGTTTATTTAGCTTACTTATGTTTTTTCAATCTAAGAAAAGTAATACTTTTTTATTGCATCCTATTTGGAAAAAAATGCACATAATAGTATCTTTCCTATTGGTTATATCAATAGTTGTATTTATTAGTGCGTTTTTTATAAGTCCCCTCAGTGAAGTAATTCAGAGTAGTAGGTGGATTTTATTCATAACCATCTATTATTTTCTATTTTTAATAAATATTTTAGTTTTAACCTTAATAAAAAAGAATACAATTTCAAATGCGAAAAAGATTAAATCATCATTTATATGGACAGTATTAGTGCTCTTTGTAACTATTTTTTTTATTTAACCTTAACTAAAATTCATTTTGAATCTTATAAAACTAAAGGTGTGTTAGTTCATTAAGTCGTACAAGACCACAGAGTTGTCTTTTTTTTGTTCAAAAAACAATGTTTAACAGAGCCATAATAAAAAATCAAAACGATCATTTTATCAGCATTTAAATACTTAATTCGCTTTCTCTCTGATTCTCGGAAAATAATAAAAAAAATATGTAATATAAATTAGTTTAAGAAAGAATTAAAATTTTTTATAAAAAATACAAATGAAAATAAGGTGAATTATTTAATGAAAATGAATAAGAGAAAATTAGCTTCTTTAATAGCCTCTTTAGGGTTAACAAGCTCTGTTTTAGTAGGTTGCGGATCTACTCCGTCTGTTAATAAAAGTGATGAAACGTACAAAGAAGACGAAGAACAAAATGATTCTAGTTCAGGTTCAGGTTCTAGCTCTAATACCAATACAAATTCCAACAGTCATACAGTTGTTCCTCCGGTAACCGGTTCTAAAACAACTAAAAATGGTGTCGTCAGTGGTTCTAGCAAAGCTTCTACTAATAAAGGTTCCACTGGTATTGGAAGCGGAAAAGGCGGGGCAAGTAGTTAAATCGAAATTTCAAAAAGCATCTAAGGAGAGACTAATATGGATAATAAGAATGAAGCACAATATCTTTTAAAGTGGATTGAATTAAACGACAAAATGGTCGAGAAAGGCTTTACCTGGGGAAGTTTAGAAGAAGATGAAGATTGGCACCAATATATGTCTTATGGTATACATACATATTCTCAAAGAGAAATAGATAGCATTAATATTGCTACCAAAAAAATAGGGAACGTATACAACAAGATGTATCACAAACTGTTGGACGGTTCTCAAGAAAGTAACGTATGGAAGTCTGAACTAGGATTGCCTGTTCAAACCTGGGATGCTGCCAATGTTCCTAGTGATTTATTTAGCTACTTTACTAGAATGGATTTCATTGTTAAAGGAGATGAAATCAAGCTAATTGAAGTGAATTGTGATACACCTACAGGATATATAGAATCATCTATTGTTAATCAAATCATTTGTGAAGAATATGAATTTGTATCTCCAAATAAACTTGAAGAAAATATCAAAAGAACTTGGGCAATGATTAGCAAAGAATATAATATAACAGATAATGACACCGTTCATTTTACTTCCTACGGTTGGCACGATGAAGATCGTGAAACTGTTTTATTCAATTTAAATAAGAGTTGTCTACATAAAACTAAATTTATAGCTATTGAAGATATTATCGTATCGGATGAGGGGCTGTTCGATCAAGAAGGAGATAAGATTAACCTCTTATATCGACTTTATCCGCTTGAATATTTAGTTGATGATAAAGATTTTACCGGAAATGAAATTGGCCTTTCTTTTTTGCAACATATTGCTGATGGTAAAGTAAAATTAATAAATCCGCCCGGATCCTTTCTTATGCAGTCTAAAGCGGTTTTGGCTCTTATATGGACGCTACGAGATGACAGCGGGATCTTCAGCTTTGAAGAACGAGAGAGCATCCGTCGATACTTCTTACCTACTTATTTAAAAAGTGGTTTTCCTTTTGAGAATAAAGCATATGTAGCAAAGCCAATTTACGGACGCGAAGGCGGAAGTGTTGAGATTTTTGACAACTTTTCTAAGTTAGTAGAGAAAGATGAAGAAGATTATTACGCAGAATGGCAAAAGGTATATCAACAATATGTTGAGATGCCAACTAAAACGGTAAATACTTGGGACGGAGAATATACTGGAAAAATGCTTGTAGGGTCTTTCTTAATTGGTGGAGAAGCTAGTGGCTTATTCCTTAGTGTAGGAGAAAAAATAACCGGCAACCTTTCTATGTTTTGTCCAGTGGCCATTGAGAAATGGTAGGTAGTGTCACTGAGATAATCATAGACACACTTTTCGCAGAAGAGCGCATATCAAGAAAATAAAGACACAGAATTCTAAGTAATTCCTTTTTAGTAAAGAATCGTAAACACATAAAAAAAGAATAGAAGGGGTTTAGGGAATGTTGGGAAAAAGCAGGTGGACAAGCATTACACTTGCCTTCATACTTTGTTTTTCACGATGAGGACGAATCATTTAATTTAAAGAGTAATCAGTGGATTGATGATGATGAAAAATGGTCATAAGTATTATTTTATGAAACTTGTGGCTTTACTCCCTGTTCAGGTGGGGTATGGAAAAAACAGTAACTGTGGTGCAGCGCTGGTCGTGCGCTGCATGGTTGGCTAACAGGTGCTTTACTTCATTATCAGGAGCTGATCAGCAGCTCCTTTTGTTATGGGGATTATTGTAATGAATCAAAAAGACCTCTTGATATGATGAAAGTGTCCCAAGCTCGCAAGCGAAAAGGACACTTTCATCATAAACATGAGGCCAATCATGAATTATAACCAAAACAAGTAAATCGGTCGAATTTTAAAAAAACGGTACAATTAATGGGTCGTCCCGCCTACTGTATGAATATCCGATTCATATTTAGCAGCTGTGACAGCAGCTATTTTTATGCCCTTAACAATTGTCTCAAGGCTTAAACTAGGCGCTTCTTTATTAATAGTTTGCTCCGGAATGAAAGGAATATGGATAAATCCACCCCGGATGCTTGATGAGGTTCGGGTGATATAGTCCATTAATCCATAGAAGATATGGTTGCATACAAATGTTCCGGCGGTATGGGATACCGATGCAGGAATGTTGCTTTCCTTCATGTTTTCGACAATTCTTTTGATGGGGATCGTAGACCAATAGGCTACTGGCCCTTTGTCTGCAATAGGCTCATCAATAGGCTGGTTTCCCTGATTGTCTGGGATTCTAGCATCATCCATATTGATTGCCACCCGTTCAGGTGTGATGTGAAGCCGACCCCCAGCTTGTCCTACACAGATAACGATGTCAGGATTATGCTGCTGGATAAGCTGCTCCATTACTGCAACTGATTTCCCGAATACAGTTGGGATTTGTTCAGCAACTAGAGTCACATCATCAATAACTTCTCCATGTAACTGTTTTACTGCTTCCCAGGAAGGGTTTACTCTTTCTCCGCCAAAGGGCTCAAACCCGGTTAATAACACTTTTTGCTTCATGAAGATCCCTCCTATACTCCTAATGAAACAAGTAAGTACATAAGTACGATATTGAAAGCTAATACTGCCAAAGCTGTTGGAACTTGAACTTTTATGACATGGTTTTTATCTTTCAAGTCCAGCAAGGCTGCCGGCACAATATTAAAGTTGGCAGCCATTGGCGTCATTAATGTTCCACAATAACCCGCAAACATAGATATGGCAGCTATATGATTTGGATTAGCGTCAAATTGGTTAATCAGAAAAGGAATGGCGATACCTGCAGCCATAACCGGGAAGGCAGCAAAGGCGTTCCCCATGATCATAGTGAATATAGCCATGCCGAGACAGAAAATGACCACAACCCAAAATAGCGAACCTTCGGGAATGATTGCTGTCACAGCTTTGGAAACGACTGTACCAACCCCTGCATTTGTGTAAATAGTTCCCAATGTTGCAAGTAGCTGTGGCAGCAATACAGCCCAACCAATAGATTCTAGCAGGCGACGTGATTCTTTCACAGCTCCTGTAGGTGTTCCGCGTGTCATCACCATCGCAAAAATAATGGCAGTCAAACACGCCAGACCTAAAGCAACCATCGTTACATTAGATGGATCCAGCAAAGCCTTTCCGCCAATTTTAACACCGTCTAGCAGCTTAGAACCAGCTAAGGTTAAAATAGGAATCAAGATGGCGGGTAGGAAAAGACGGCCGCCAAGCCGTTTTCTTCGCTCTTCCTTTACAGTAATGCTTTCTTCAACATGTTCGCTTTTCTTTAACCCGCCACCTGCAATGATTAAAACCATAATAATAACCATAAGTCCAATGTAAAATGGCGGAATAATTTGGCCGAACATTAATGTAATTGAATAAATCAAGTAAAAGCTTCCCGTAGTCAACCGGCGGCTGTTCGTCCGATCAGTGAAAATATATAGGGAGCAGCCTAGAACAATGATGCCCATCAATACGTAAATCATTTCAACTGAGAATATCATAATAGATGCTCACTTTCTCTTTGGAGTGTTTATCATTATTGGCCACGACTGCCCAAACGTTTATCCAGCTTTTTATCAAACATACGGAGGCGAATGGCGTGTACAATAAAAGCAAAGATGGCAGTAGGAATTCCCCATAACGCCATTGATATTGGGTCAGCAGGGATATTGTTCTGTTCAAAAAATCCGTTCATCAATAGAATTGCACCAACCGCCACGAAAATATCTTCTCCGAAAAACAAGCCAATATTATCGGTAGCGGCTGCGTGTGCACGGATTTCCTGTTGCTCTTTCTCAGGTAGCTTACCATATTTTGTTAGAGCAGCCCCTTCTGCCATTGGGGCAATCAGCGGACGTACAGTCTGCGGATGACCACCAAGGCTGTTTAAACCAAGAGCAGCTCCGACTTCCCTGATCAATAAATACATGGTCAATACCCGGCCAACAGTGATGGCTTTAATTTTTGATACAACCTTTGAAGCTTGCTGCTGGAGACCATTTTTTTCAAGCAGCCCAATAACGGGAAGCGTGACTATGAGAATAGACATGTACCTGTTAGTTGTAAATGCTTCGCCAAATTGCGTAATAATACTGGTAATGGGAATACCTGCAATCATCCCCGTAACGAGTGCTGAAATAGTTACCACAACTGCTGAATTGAATCTAAGTACGAAGCCAATCATGATTAAAAGAACACCAATTAGAACCATACATATCCCCTTTCTTATTATTAAAACTATTCTGCAAAAATATAAACTACATGTTATTGTACATTAAAGTAAGAATTTTTGAAATAAATTTTTTATTAATCCAAGTGACTAATTATGTAAAAATCAAAGTCTTTTATAATGAAAGAATAGAAAAAATGCATCAAAAAAATACTTATTTACAACAGTAGAAAAACTAAAAATGGGACACGACTATTTCTGTGGAAGAAGCATTAAAGAGATTCAAGAATAATATCACCAGAAATAGGATTGTTATATAGTCTATTTAACTAACGGGTGCGAAGATCTAAGCTGACTTTAAGTTAGCTTTTTCTTTATTCATCTATCGAGCGCAGTTTAGTTGAAGAAGGATTATGGATTCTAGCTGCCGAATAGTTTAAATTAACCGATCCAGCTCCAGATACGGTGTAAGGGGTCATCTTAGCCACAAAATGACTAAGGTAAAAAAAATAGTTGAAATGAAAGAAGTGAAGGTTTTGATTAAATATAAATGCCTCCATCATGTAAGTCTTACTGTGACAGATTTGGAAAGAGCAAAAGAATTCTATGGTAAAACTTTATGTTTAAAAGAAATACAGCGTCCTGATTTTGATTTTCCAGGTGCCTGGTATGAAATAGAGGGACATCAACTTCACTTGATAGTCGATCCCTCTTCACAGACAATTCGTAAGGATAAAAGCTTATCCAGCAGAGAAGGTCACTTTGCCCTTAGAGTCGAGAACCACTATGACACTCTTAAATGGTTAAAACAGAATAAAGTTGAAATACTTGAAAAACCATACGGGAAAAGTGGATTTGCACAAATTTTTTGTGCCGACCCAGATGGTAATTTGATTGAACTAAATGTTAATCAAAAAGATCTATAAGTAGGCAAAGATAAAGGCTGCCATTACTGGCTCTTTTCTTATTGAAGTAACGGGGCAGATTAGTTGAAATAAGACAAGTAGGATTAAACAAATCTATTATTGAAAAAAAGAGTGATTAACAGAGATAATTTTATTAAGCTAACTTGTGCTATAGTTCAAGATGTGGGGCTGCCACCACCATTATCAAATGAATTTAGGTTGGAAATTGAAATGAAGAAAAATATGTTTAGTTTTACGTCAGCCATAGTTGGAGTTATGGCTCCATTCCTTTTATTTGCTGCAATTGAAATAATTGATTACAAGTTAAGTGATATATTACTAATTAGTAGTTTGACCCTGTATGGTGTTTCTATTGTTTGTACGATTATAGCTGTAAAAAGGAAAGAAAAAAATAAGATAAAGTACATCCCACTCATTACATTAGTCCCCTTTACTCTTTATCAATTATTAATTTTATTGGTTTATTCATTAGGGAAATTCATAAATGGGTAGTAACAGGGGCGTTAGCTGAAGATCGGAGCTGTCTTTAAGGCAGCTTTTTCTTTATGCAACAACCGGAGCAGGATAGTTACAAACAATTAATAGGCGAGGTTACAACTGCAACAATAAGATGAATTAATATATATATAAAAATAGATGAATTTTACCTTAATGGATAATTATGGTACAAAAAGGATGTGGATACGATTTATACATAGACTTACTTACATTATTAGATATACAAGGAAGGTGTTATTATCATTGGAAATTAAATCGATTGTTTTACAGACTAAAAGTTTAAAGCAAATGAAAAAATTCTATATTGATACGTTAGGTTTTTCTCTAATTAATGAGGATAAGAATCGCTTTCGAATTGCTGTGGGTACAGGTGAATTTGAGTTTACAACAAAAGACGTGGTAGATAACCCCTATTACCACTTTGCTTTTAACATACCAGCTAACAAATTTTTTGAAGCAAAATCATGGGCAAAAGAAAGAGTAAGTTTACTTATTGAAGATGGGGTAGATGAAGCTAATTTTGCTCATTTACCTGCCCATGCTCTTTATTTCTATGACCCTTCTGGTAATTTAGTAGAATTTATTTCAAGATATGAAATTGCTAAAGATAGTATTGAGCCTTTTTCGGTTAAAAGTATTTTAAACATTAGTGAAATAGGTTTAATTGTAGAAAACACTATAAGTGTAAGCGGAAAATTAAATGAAATTGGTGTGACCGAGCGTGACAATAATACAATAAGTAGAAAATCCCTTAATTTCATGGGTGAAAGAAGGAATGGAATATTTATTATATTAGCCCAACCAGGGAGAAGATGGATATTTTCTGATAAAACATCTGCCATATTTCCTCTTGAGATTACATTAATAAATAACAATAAAATAATCATCAATTCCGATAATGAATTTCAGATATATCGGGACGAGCACAAAGGAGAGTTATTTTCTGAAACGTAACATCTATTAGAATACCAATTTTTGGTAGATATCTATCCTTCTTCAACTAAAGGGTGCTTTACTTCAATAAGAGAGTTGCTTTGGCAACTCTTTTTGTTATGGAACTATCGGGGCAGGATAGTTCAACAAGTGGTTGGGGTAATTTGGTAAAATTAATATAGATTTAGTAAAATCAATATAATACTGGGGGAAATCTTTTGAAAAAAAACTATTTCATTTTTAGCTTAATATCAATTTTATCCTTGATAATAATTTCTGGTTGCACTAATAAAGACAGCATAGCTACAATTTCAGTTAATTCCGATTCTGAACATACGAATACTTTTAAAAAATTAAATTTAGGGGAACTGTATGATTTTGATTTCAAATTAAATAATGCAGATATAACTTGGGTAAATGTTTGGATAGAAAGTTACAAAGATGGAAAACAAGAACCTCAACCGTTAGCTGAACTATCTTATGGGAAAAGCCCTAACAAAGTGGAGGAAGGAAATTTAGGATTTGGAATAATAAATACTAATGATACTCGTTTAGGTTTTCTTTATGCACCCAATGTAACTGCAACCCCACAAAAAATAGACAAAATACATTCTGTTGGTGTGTTTAGTAGATGGGATTATGCCATAGGGGAAGATAAAGTGGAATTAAAATTAGGAGAAACGTATTTATTAGGTGCATACAGGGAATCCAATGGAAACTCCATAAGGACATACAATTTACAAGACGAAAATGAAGTGAAGAAAATGATAAGTGATGATAAAATTGTATTTTTACTAAAAATTAAAATAGAAGAAAAATAAATGAATAATTAGTTTCCACAGCAGTTGGTTCAATTGGAACCAATTCAACTGTTACTCTAAAAAAAGGTGGAAGTACATGGGGTTTAAAGTTAACAAACAACAATAAAAATAAATGTTGGTTAATTACCAATTGTACAAAACTACAGATCCTAATATGAAGATTGGGATTCAAGCCATAAAGACTCCGCGAACTCCTCAAATTATAGATCAGATTCAAGCCGAAGAAAAAGGGATCTGCATACTTGAAGTAGTAATAAATGGCATTGAACAGGCAGGAAAGAAATGCAAAGGGAACAAAATCGCCAGCAGCAGAAAATAAGGGGCAAGAATAATACAAAAAGTCGTCAACATGTATGGGAAATGGATAGGTAACTTCTTACAGACGAATTTGGTAGCCTTAAAGGCTACTGATTTTTATATCGGGGGATATGCTCAACGCTTGGGGGAATTTGAAAAAGTCTAAAGGATTGTTATTAGTTTATATCTGTTACTGGTATTAATGGTATACCTTAAAATACTTTTTGTGAAATAATATTTAAATGAGGCTATGTTACTACCAAAATTTAATCACTGAACAAATAAAAAGAAAAAATAAAAGCGTATAACAAAAAAATGATTTCATTTTAAGCCTTTTTTTAATTGGTTATCCTCCATACATATTTTTATTCAATTGTATACCTAGAATGTATGAATAATAAAAGTGCATCTATTTAAAAAAAATTACATTTTTAGTATAATGAAGTAAAATTATAACATAAGAAAATATTTACAAGGGGAAAAAATGAAAAATTCAAAGTTGGATTACAACCTAATTACACTTTTACTTTTGCTATTTATAACTAGTTGTATAGCCATATATACTGCTCAAGAATTTGGTCAATACGAAGGGAATTTTTTATTTAGACAAGTATCTTGGTATTTTATAGGTTTCGGTATGATTTTAGGAGTTATGTATTTAGATTCTGAACAAATATTTCGCTTGAATTGGTTTATTTACTCGCTTAGTTTATTACTATTAATTGCATTAATTTTGTCACCTGAGTCAATAGCACGAGAAATAAATGGTGCCAAAAGTTGGTTTCAAATTCCTGGGATTGGGTCTATACAGCCAGCTGAATTTACTAAAATATCTTTAATAATTTGTTTAAGTTACTTAATACAAAAACATCATAATAAATATGTAGACAAAACTTTGAAAACGGATTTTATTCTATTAATTAAGATGGGGGCCGCAACACTTCTTCCTATACTTTTAATTATGAAACAACCAGATTTAGGAACATCTTTAGTATTAATGTGTATTTTTATAGGGATATTATTTGTTTCAGGAATATCATGGAGAATAATTGGTGTTATTTTTATTATTTGCGTATTAATTGCCAGTGGAATTTTTTACTTAGTTTTTCTTAACCCTGAACTTCTTCAATTAATGGGAATAAAAACATTTCAATTAGGAAGGATTTATGCTTGGATTGACCCAGAGTCTTATCAATCAGGAGAAGGCTATAACCTAACCAAAGCCTTACTTGCCATAGGATCAGGTGCATTTTATGGTTATAGAGGAGACGGTGTATACGTTCCTGAAGCACATACAGATTTTATTTTTAGCGTTATTGCTTCTAAATTTGGTTTCTTAGGATCTAGTATTTTAATAACAATTTATTTTCTCCTTATTTCGAGCATGGTGAAGTTAGCCATAGATGTCAAAAATAGTTTTGAATCTTACCTATGTGCAGGTGCGGTTTCTATGATTTTTTTCCATATTTTCGAAAATATTGGAATGAATATAGGTTTATTGCCGATAACAGGGATACCTTTACCTTTTATAAGCTACGGAGGCAGCTCATTAATGGGGAATATGTTAGCAATGGGATTAATTTTTTCAATAAGCTATCGAAAAAGAGCATATATGTTTGACTAAGGTGGCTTAGTATTCCAGGATTAATTCAATTTTCTCTTTTCGTAATATTAGGTTTGTTTTTACTAAGAAAACTAGTGCAATTTATTAGACGGTAAAAACCGTCTTTTTTTTATGTCACAGTATGTGTCAACTCAAAAATAAGTCTTATGCAACTAAACCAGCTAATAGTTAGTCAACATTTTTCAATGAAAACTTAAAATATTTCATGCTATACTAAATTTGTGCATGCTAAATAACCTTCCAATGAACTATATTTGGAAAGTTTTGTGCTATTTAGTTATACTTTTAAACTAGGTTAGATCTTGGAAAGTCGAGTTATTTTGTAATAGTGCATAAATCCATTGTAGAAGCTTATTGGCACATGCTATCACAGCTACTTTAAAGGGCTTTCCTTCTTCACGTTTCTTATCATAGAACTCTCGTAATCTTTTGTTCCGAGGGATGATTTCATCTGTCGTTTTCTTCTTGCGACAATCACGAATGGCACAACGAACTGCCATATATAAGGCATGGCGTAGTCTACCAGAACCTCTTTTGGTAATCCGATTTACTGAGCCTTTAAATTTACCTGATTCAAAGATACTTGGATCAATTCCGGCAAATGCCACTAGTTTTTTAGGGTGATTAAACCGATCAATCTCTCCAATTTCAGAAATAATCGTTGTAGCGATTTTTTCACCGATACCAGGGATGGATTGGATAATCTTATATTCTTCAATTTCTTTTGCCAAAGCATTTATCTCTTCTTCCAATTTGGATAGGTGCTTTTGGTATTCTAGAAGCATTTTTATATACATCTCTAGGCTTAAAATGTGACTCTGATATAAAGTTCTCTGAAAAGGATTTCGAGCTGAGGCAGCCATAAGTTTCTCTGCCTGTGTATTCGCCCACTTTCTAGAACGACTTGGACAAAGTTCATTAATCCTATTTGCTACAGTTTCTTCATCGACTGCTGATATGTCTTCAGAAGTAGGGAATTCTAATAGAGTAAGCAAAGAAACAACCGAATACAAATCTCCAAAAACCCCTCTATATTCAGGAAATACTTGATCAAGAACAGCCTGAAACTGTAGTTTTGTTTGTACATAGATACCTGTTATATTTGCATGTTGTCTTGAAAGATTACGAAGATTTAAGAGTTGTATCCCTCGTTTTTTATAAGGCTCTAAATCCTCTTTATAGTACAGCTCGCAGAGGTGACGTGCATCGATTAAATCTGTCTTTACTTTCCGTAAACTAGAGCTCTTCGCACGATAAGAAATGAGTGGGTTAACGATAATTAATAAGTAACCTCTCTCCTCAAAATACTGTACAACGGGCGTATGATAATGCCCAGTAGACTCTAAAACGACCGGAGGTCGAATTCCTGTTACGTTTTCTATCTCTCTAAGATATTGGTGTAAGCTCTCTAGTCCTTCAATGGTATGTGCTACTTTAAAACTTCTTTTATAAGGCTTCTTCTTCTCCAAGAATGCTTGAACCTGACTTTCACCTTTCGCTACATCCAGACCAACTACTGGATTCATTTATTATCTCCTCCTAAAGAATATTGCCGGTACCCCTAAATCCTTCTTGTAGTATCATAGCTTCGCTTGTTATACGAGATCTAGTCCCAACCAGCCAAATCATGTTTCTACAAGTAGGGGGCGAACTGTTTAGTTGACGGGGTCCAAGCCCCACGGGCAGGAACGTTCTACCCCGGCTACCGTTATCATATATCGATAAAAAAATTGTTCAACCAGAAATAACTGGCTGACCTTTATAATACGAACAGGGCAGGTTAGTTGAAGAATGCTGTTTGATCTTTATTCAACAATTGGGCCATTTTGTTGAATAATTAAAGTCCTAATATTTTACTGTGGTAAATAAGTTATATAGGCCGTGAATATACTGTGGATATGTTAAGACTTTAATTAGGATAGGAGTGAATAAGCAATTATGAAAGAAACGATGCGCGTTCTTATTTCTGGTGCGAGCATTGCCGGTCCGGCACTTGCTTACTGGCTTCACCGCTACGGATTCGAAGTGACTGTAATAGAACGTGCACCAGCATTGCGCACGGGTGGGTACGGGGTTGATATCCGTGGTGCAGCCATTACGGTACTTGAGGGGATGGGTATACTCGATCAAGTTCGTGCAGCTGACACGAACATGACTGGTGTTTACTTCGTGAATAGCAAAGGCAAGATCGAAGGTCAAATAAGCGAAGCGAGTATGGGGAACCATCAAGGTCTGGACATCGAAATCATGCGTGACGATCTTTGTCACATTTTGTACGATTCAACTAAGGATACGGTCGAATACATTTGGGGAGATTCGATTACCGCAATACATGAGACTGAAGCTGGTGCAGAAGTTCAATTTATGTATTGCAAGCCGCAGACTTTCGATCTGGTAATCGGAGCGGACGGTCTCCATTCTAATGTGCGCACCTTGACTTTTGGCGACGAAGCACAGTTTAAACGTACGCTTGGCTGTTATATCTCAATTTTCACCCTTGAGAATTACCTCAACCTCGACCACCGCCAGCTGTTTTATACGATACCAGGCAAAACTGTAGGTATGTATAGCGCCCGTAACAATACCGAAGCAAGGGGTATGTTCTTGTTCCAATCAGAGGCATTGAAATACGACCGCTATGATACAGAAGCTCAAAAGAATCTTGTAGAAAATGCCTTCGTAGGCCATACGGGCTGGGAAACCTCGAATCTACTCAAAACCATGAAAGATGCGACAGACTTTTATTTTGACGAGATTTGCCAGATTCACATGCCGACATGGTCAAAAGGTCGGGTTACATTGTTAGGCGATGCGGCGTATGGCCCATCACCCCTATCGGGTCAAGGGTCTAGCCTGGCGCTTGTCGGAGCTTTTGTATTAGCTGGTGAACTCAAAGCTGCAGATTGCGATTTCACCCGTGCCTTTGTTGCCTACGAACAAAAAATGAGAAAGTTTGTTGAGAAAAATCAAAAAATAGGACTAATGGCTGCCGGGAGTATGATTGAAAGATCAAACTTCAAAATCTTTCTACGCAATTTAATGTTTCGCGTACCCATCCTTATGGTTGTATCGTTTAAGATGATTTCGAAAATGATAGCGAAAGCTGCCAACGGGATTGAACTGAAAGATTATTGATATGCGATATTTTAGAGACGAGTTTCAACCAGTCTTAAAAAACTGATAATTTCTTTGCTTGTGTGTAACTATCAACAAATGACTTTTTATTATTCAGTAACAATACAAAACCCGAACAGTTTTCTGCCTGGTAGCTAAGCGTAAGAAGGCTCTTAAGCCTTTAATAATATTGTTGATCTTCCGCAATCGGGCGCGATTCTTTAATAAGGTTCGCTTTTCTTATAGAACTAACGGGTGCGTTAGTTCAACAAAAAGACCGATTATTTCGGCCTTTTTGTTTTCTTGTTATTCAGCAGTGAATGTAAATGTTTCTTTTAAAGGTCTGCCTTCGCTACCCTTTTGAGTCCAAACGATTTCCACTTCCAATTCCGTTGCTTTTTCAGCCAAAATGAAATTGCTAAATTTATAAGGATATCCATCATTCATTTGTTTTGCTAAAGAAATCGCTTCTTCAAAGTGGTCTTTATTGCAATCCTCTTCACCAGGACAACCAAAAAGTGCAAACTTCGTCGTAGAATTAGGTTCATTGCTAAACATATAAATTTCCGCAGACAATACATTCTTACCAATGTTATCAACCTCTAAAGAGTAAGTATGAAATTTTCCCTTTTCGGGCTTTCCTAATCCCTTACCTTGTTCAGCTTCGGCTACTTGAACTGACCATTGTTTCGATGTTTGTTTGGTTGGTAATTCACCACAGTTACTTTGCCCAAAATAGAATGGAATATGTTTTGAACTAACAGGTGCTTTATTTCAATAAGGAAGGTTGCTGCGGCAACCTTTTTTCTTACGGGGGTCCCACCAACAAAACGCGGAAAACATACGCTAAGCAAATTTCGACATAAAGAAAGCCGAAGTTTCCTACGTTAAGGATGTCAAGTTGATCGATATTTACGTATATTTTAAGTGTTAATTTGCACATCCAACTATAAAACCCAGCTACCTTCACATGAGAAGATTAGCTGGGTTTCTTAAGTATGTACATCCAATCATTTATAGAACTACTCGGATTCGCCTAGTAGGCCCAGTGACAGGGTTCTGGCTCTAATCTGTCAGATATTTTCCGATTTCCGGAAAATAGTTCTTGCTAGTATCATGTAATTCACGCCTCTGCTGCTTGCATAAGTTCGTATATTTTGCGAGTTGTATTTACATTCCTAATTGTTATTTGTTGATATGGCTTTGAACCAACGAGTATAGTCATACCGGATTTGCTAATATTCTTTTTTTCAACCGACCATAGAATGGCTCCAGGAACGTATTTTACCGTATCAATTTCTGGTTTGATGACCAGCTTATTAAGCACTGACTCATCATTAATTTCGTCCCATAAAAACAGCACATCGCTTCTCATTTGTTGGTCGTTCGTCCATGACTCTGGAAGGGAGTGTATGACTTTTTTTAAATCATCAAAACTACGGACTAAAACTTTGATTTGTAATCCGAAGTTTGTATGTATAGCCTCTTCTAAAATATGGGATATTGTTGTTTTTGATTGGCCATTCACTGTGAAAATAATATTACCTGAATTGATATATGTAACTACAGAGCTCATACCTACTCGTTCAAAAATTTTTTTAAGCAACTTCATGTCAATTTTATTTTTCCCACCAACATTGATTCCCCTAAGCAGTGCGACATAGACCATGATAATCCTCCTAGATCGATTAATTTAATTCAACTGGTGTTTATTGCAGAACTTTCATAAAGTGTCTTATCGGCAAAAAAGGTTGGATATCTAAAAAAGTACCTAACCTTTTTTGTTACCATAACGAGTGCTATAGGCAGTTGTTAATTTGTCATATTTTATTTTTCAGGTTTTCTAGATTATCTATATCTCCATTTACTATCAAACCAATATGATCAGAAATAACTTCAATATCTAAATCCCACCATTTTATTTCTAGCAATTTGCTAATGATTTCTGCTGAGAAACGGGTTTTAATTTTCTTTGCAGGATTTCCTCCAACAATTGTATATGGTTCTACATCTTTAGTAATAACTGATTTTGCTGCTATAATAGCACCATCACCTATGTTGATTCCAGGCATAATGACCGTATCCATCCCAATCCAGACGTCATTTCCAATTATCGTGTCCCCTTTAAACGGCAATTGATCTAGCGCTGGTGTGTATTTCTCCCAACCTTGTCCAAAAATATTGAACGGATAAGTGGAGAAGCCATCCATCCTATGATTAGCTCCATTCATAATAAACGTTACACCGGGTGCTATGGCACAAAATTTCCCTATAACAAGTCGATCACCAAAAAATTCGTAATGATACAACACTTGATCTTCAAAGGATTCTCCATTTTTTGCATCGTAATAAGAATATTCACCTGCAATAATATTTGGTCTAGTAATTGTATTTTTAATAAATTGTAAAATATTATTTCCTTTAATCGGATATTTATCTGTAGGATTCGGTCCATGCTGCTTATTTGATTCCATAGGTAGTCACTACCTTTCAAAGTTTTTATCCAAAGCTTAACCGGCCTAACTTATTGCATTCCTCAGCGAACCACAAGGCCTTGTCAGGTCCTACTACCATACCATGTGGCTCCGCATTTTTCGTAGGAATAGGATATTCCGTAATTTCACCGTTTATTGTAATCCGACCTATTTGATTACTTCCCCATTCAGTGAACCATAAAGCACGATCAGGGCCGGTTACAATTGCGTGTGGACGAGCATTCGGAGTAGGAATGGTAAACTCACTTATTATTCCAGAAGTAGTAATTCTTCCAATTTTATTTCCGTTAATTTCTACAAACCAAAGTGCACCATCCGGTCCATTTGTAATTCCCACAGGACCAGCCTGTTTTGTGGGTAACTTATATGTAGTCACTTCCCCGTCTATCGTAATCCGACCTATTTGATTACTCTGATTCTGAGTAAACCATAGAGCATAATCAGATCCAGCTACAATAAAAGAGGGATAAGAATCAGGAACAGGCAAACTATACTCAATAATTTCACCTGATGATAAGATTCTTCCTATTCTATTTCCGTTCATTTCTGTAAACCAAATGTCTCCATTATGTCCTTGCGTGATTCCAAAAGGTCCTGAATCGCTGTTTGGTAGCGTATATTCAGTAATTTCACCTGTTACTGTTAGTTTACCAATTTTATTTGTCCTATTTTCAGTAAACCATATATCACCCTGATCTGTAGAAGTGATAGATAGCACACCTGCATTGAAAGTAGGAAGATCAATATGAGTCACTTTACCATCAACAGTCATTCGACCTATTTGATTCGCTTTATGTTGTGTAAACCATAGGGCACCATCTTTTCCCCTAGTAATTCCATAAGGACCTGAATCTATATGAGGAAGTTCAAATTCTTCAATTTTTATTTTCACGTTAATTCCTCCTTTTTTTGTATAAAATTATTCTAGTAATTCGTTTTGAATACGGTGCATTTTCAGTTAACACAAATAACTCCGTTCGAATAAATTGAAGCGGAGTTATTTGTGTTGAAAAAATCCTAATCAATTACAGCATTTTATATATTTCAATAAGGTTCCTATCTGGGTCTCGAAAATGTGCAATACGTGATCTCCATTCTTTACGATCGTGTGGTTTAGTAATAAATTCAATCCCATTTTCTCTTAAACGGTTATAAGTCTTATCAACATCTTCTACTTCAAATTGAAGTAAAAATTTTGATTGAGATTCCCCTTCTAAAAATTTATTTTCCTCTCCGACCACTTCTGCCATGGCTTTTCGGGATAAAAGCTCGATTTTCGTTTCTCCATTATTGAAAAGTGCATATTCCATTTCTTCCTCGTACCAACTTATTGAAAGTCCTAATATATCTTTGTAAAAATTGGAGCTTTTTTTAAAATCCTTAACCAACAGTCTGATTTGTAATAACTTCAATTCAATCTCCTCCTAATAATATAATTCTCTTCATTTACAAAAAACCTTTATGTAAACTAAACCTGTAGACCATCTACATTTCTAGTTACCATAAACTATATAACATCTTCTGATTTAACTTCGATTTACTTACGAATAATCCCTTCTCTAATTCAAGAAAAGGCCCGATTGCTGAACAAAATTAATAAAAACACACACTTGCTATCTTTTATTGTATTCCATAAATAAAATTTTATTTTTAATAGAATTTGTTCCAAAACTCAAAACTTTAAGACACTCTTAAAAATAGAATTTTTTTTTGGTTATTTATTCTTGTTTTCTGTCTAAAAGTTAGTCTATAATTTAGTGTATAAAAGATTTAAGACTTATAGACAGAGGATGATACATATTGTTAATTGGTTATGCGAGGGTTTCAACTACTGGCCAAGATTTAGAAACACAAAAGGAAATTTTGGAAAATGAAGGGTGTAAAAAGCTTTTTGTTGAAAAAGTAACCGGAACAAGTACAAAACAAAGAGCCCAACTTTATGAAGCTATTGAATTTGCACGAGAAGGAGATACATTAGTAGTAACTAAAATAGATAGTTTAGCTCGTTCTATTATGGACTTAAATAAGATCGTTCATGAATTAGCTGAAAAAGGGGTTAATGTAAGATTTGTAAAAGAAGATATGAAGTTTGATGGTTCAAACGAAGGAAACAGCTTACAAACACTGCTTTTTAATATATTAGGTTCATTCGCACAATTTGAACGTGATCTGATTGTAGAAAGAACAACAGAAGGCCGGGAGAGAGCAAAAAGGCAAGGGAAACATATGGGAAGACCAGGGCAAGATGAAAAGACTTTAAAACGGGCTATCAAGCTATATAATGAACGTGAAACAAACGGAATGAGTGTAAATGACATAGTAAAAACTACAGGAGTTCCACGTTCCACGTTATATGCAAAAATTAGGGAATAGGGTTGCTATGGCAGCCCTTTTCTTATGGAACTAAAGGGGCAGTTTAGTTCAACAAGGAAATGTTAGAATAGCAATGAGTGATTTTATGGGGCTATTGTTGGTTGTATATCAATCGAAGAAAATAACAGACCTTAAACCATAAGGAGATAAAGATGAGATTATTGGATCAATTAAAGAAGAACTCAAATTATTCGATTCGTTTTGAATTGGGACTTATCCAATTAAAGGGTAAGGAATATTTCGATGAAATGCATCATCGAGCAACGACTATACTCAATTCTATATTCGATAAAAATGATGACATTTTGATCGTTGTTTGTATTAGTAACCCTATTGATTACAAAAAAATTGATAGTCCTAATATAAAGCGTTTTATTAAAAACAAAAAGCTGATCTACGATTTGAAATGTAAAACTATAGCTTTTGAATTTGATGAAGAAGATACAGAAATGGAAACAAAACAATACAGTTTAAAAGTTAAGAAACATGATATTCGTTTAGGCTATCTTATTCAATCAATAGGCTTTAAAGAATTCGGAATGAAACCAAGGGTTAACGGATCTTTTTATTTATTAAATTTGACGAAAGAGACGTTGTTTCATATGTATGATGATCGAGGATGTGATGTTTATGGTTTAGAAAAAGAAAAGTTACTGCCTTTATACTATAAATTCAGAAAGTGGATTTTAGACTATGACCGTATCCGATTTGACCGTATGTTTGAACAAGGCCTGTTCAATATTTATGAATCACCAGAAGATATGGAAAAAAGACTTGAATTAAACGAAAAGAAGGTGAAGGAAACAGGAATTAATCTATATCAAGTTAACACATGCTACATCACCCATGAACTCGAAATTCCGAAAGTATTTGCAGAAGAATGTTTAAGTGAGATGACACAAACAGGTTTTGAAATTAATTTTGAACAGAAGCTTAGTGACTCCATTATTCTTAGGGCAACCAAAAAGGCAGCTCTAGCACTTGTGGATTACCAAACGGAACTTATGTCTCTATATTCAAGAAAATATAAAGGGAAGTATAACGGGTGGTCAGCAATTAAAGCTTTTTGAAACAGAGAGTGAACAAGGGTCAATAGCCAATATATGAATGCTACGTCGTTCCTTTTCTTGTTGAACTAACGTGGCAGTATAGTTCTATAGTGCAACAAAAAATAATTGACAAAAATTATTTTATATGTTATGATTAAATATTTGTTATTGAAACCCTCTTGGTTAATTGGTAAATTAAACTAAACAGTTATTTAGATATGATTAATTAATAATTTGGAGGGGAATTTAATGAGAATAGCTAATGGAGTTGAAATGCTTGAGTTAGAAGCTGAAGCGTTTGGAGGGAAAGCAGTCATACACCCGACGCTTCTCTGGGATGATAAAGAAGCTATTTTGATAGATACAGGAATGCCAGGACAATATGAGCAAATAATCTCAGCAATAAACAGAGTAGGTTTATCATTAGATAAATTAAAAGCAATTATATTAACACATCAAGATATTGACCATATTGGAAATGTGCCAGAAATCATAAAGGCAACTAGAGGAAGTATTGAGATATTCGCTCACGAACTTGATAAACCATACATAGAAGGGGAAATTCCTCTTATTAAAACGAACCCTAAAAGTATGGCTAAGATTTTAGACTCTCTTCCAGAAGACCAATCAAGAATAATGCTTGAGCTTTGTGAAAATCCTCCAAAAGCTAAAATTGATACTACTTTATCGGATGGTCAAGAACTACCCTATTTCGGAGGGATAAAAGTTCTATTTACACCTGGACATACAGCTGGACATATAAGCCTTTATTTGAAAAAAAGTAGAATTCTTGTTGCTGCTGATGCAATGATTTGTATAGAGGGGAATCTAAGAGGACCCGTTGAGCAAACAACACTCGATATGGACACTGCGATTTCTTCTTTAGATAAATTTTTAAAATACGATATTGAATCTGTAATTTGCTACCACGGAGGAGTATGCAATAAAAAGGTGCATAGGCAACTTGAAAATATCATGAAAAACGTATAGAACTATCAGGAGCGATTCTTCATTAAGAAGGATCGCTTTTCTTATGCAACTATCGGGGCAGGTTAGTTCAAGAAAACACAGGAATATATGGTAAAATATACATACAAAGGAAAATCAAAATTGGAGGAAATTAGATTGGAAGACTTAAACATTTTTTTATCTTTTGGTAATGAAAGAAAAACAAGTTGCATTAGTTAATAAAAGTGCAGAAGGAGATGAATATGAATAAAAAAATAGTATTAGGTATTTTGAGTATTGTAGTTATTGCTTCCATATGCATTTATATATTTATGCCTGAAAAAATTGAAGGAAAGTCGAAAAATGAAATTTGGAAGGTTGAATATACAGCAGTAAACAACAATAATATTGGACATGGTGGAATTGTTTCAGTAGAACAATTAACAGAAGATAAATTAGATGTAAAAAAAATTAGTTTTTATAAAAATCATGAAAGATTATCAGAAGAAACGAATTTTATGGATGAAAAAGATATTGATGGAACGGTTTATACATTAAATCCATTTTCATATCCAGATATTTATATGGGTGATGCACCAGATAAACATGCATCTTACTTTGTGGAAATTATATGGACAAATGCCTCTGGAAAAAAATTTACTGAATCAATCAATTTAAAATAAGACCGTTACATTTAAATAGTATTTTGAATATGGGGGCTATTTTAAAGTATTCGCCCTACGAAATAATAAGCGTATTCGATTTTAAAATCGAATACGCTTATTTATTGATGAAAAACAACAATCAAGTTAAACAGAGCCTAAAATAAAGAAAAGTACCCCATTTTGAGGGTATTTTTCTTTCCTCACAGTTTGTGTCAACTCTGCGATAAGTCTTAATGAACTAACGGGTGCTTTACTTCATTAAAAGGAGCTGATCATCAGCTACTTTTCTTATGACATTTACGGGGCAGGATAATTGAGTAAATAGGGTAAATTTAGAGTTTCAAAGGACAGAGATACATAAGTAGAGAATATGTTTATTTATCAAATAAAAGGAGGTTAATTTGATGAATGAAAAATTATTAAGGGTAGGTACAACTTATATACCAGTTACTAATGTAGAACTTACTTCGGAATGGTATGTAAGTAAATTGGATGCAGAGTTAAGCTATAAAGATGAAGACAAAGCAATTCTTAATTTTGCAAACCAAAGTATTTTTCTTGTTAAATCTAAAGAAAACCAAAGCTCTAATTTTTATGATATTTACGGTGAAGAACATTTTTCTATGACCTTTGAAGTTAATGGCTTAAACGCTTTAGAAGCAGTTCATAAAGATTTTATCGAAAAAGAAATAAAAGTTGGAGAAGTTGAAGACAGAGGTCATGCGGGGAGAAACTTTGTTTTTTATGATTTAGATGGTAATAAATTTGATGTGTGGAGTGAATTAAGTCCAATATTCAAAGAAAAATATCTAATCTCGCAATAGAAAAGATAGACTCTTATTAAGCTAAACAGAAGCTTTACTTGAATAATAGAAGCGTGGGCAGCTCCTTATGGAACTATAGGGGCAGTTTAGTTCTATAAGTTCAAATGATAAGATAAAAGAAATGATGGCGAATATAGGAGCGATTCATAATGGATAACTGGAGAAATAATACGATTTGGTTTGAACAAATACCAAATAATCTTCAGTCTTACTTAAACTTAAAAGAAGATAAGTTTAATGAGATGGAGCTTGAGAACATTGAGTATTTAACTCTTTGGCATCATAAAAAGAATAAGCTGGGCAACTTTGTTGGTATTCCTGAAAATCTCCTCTATCTAGAATTAAATTGGTCCAATATACAAGATTTCCTTGGGATAGAAAAAATGAATAAATTAAAGCGTTTAGAATTACATTATTGTACTAAATTACAAAATGATTTTGGTTTGTCTGGATTAGCCAATACGCTAGAACATTTACATATTAATCAATCTAAGAAATTTGTACCAAATGAAGAATTATTCTCTCTGAAAAATCTTCGGGTTCTGTGCCTTAATTCTTGCGGTAATCTTGAGAATTTGAATTTTTTAAATCAATTTCCTAACCTAATTGACTTTAGATTTGTTGATACTAATGTGTTAGATGGTGACTTATCACCAATTTTAGACCATCCAACAATCCGAAGTGTAGGCTTTCTGAATAAGAAACATTACAATATTAAAGATGATAAGATGGATGCTTTGTTAAAGGATAAAAATGGTGGAGAAGAATTTAAAACTGTTATCAAGTATGGAAAATATGAGACTTTTAGATATATTTATTAACTCACTTCTTAATGAACTAACGGGTGCGTTAGTTCATTAAGAAGAAGTAAAAAAAGTCGAATCCTTAACGTAGGCAGGGTATTAAAAAGAAAGTGATAGGTGAATTAATTGTCTAATATAGTGATTGGTGTAGTATTAATAATCCTAACTATGGTTAAGATTATTAGAAATAAAATGTATATATGGTTAATTACCCTCACACCAGTGGTATGTTTAATGGTATTCTCTCTTACGGATATTCTAGACTTCATTCCAAAATTAGCAAAGATGATTACTTGTTATATACTTCTTATACTGACTATGATTTATTGTGTTTTTTATAGTGAGAAAAAAAGAGGGCATAATTGAAAAACATATGATTCCTTTGTGAGAGCATCGGAATTGTGCGTTCTTTTTTTAGGGAGAAGTTTAGGGGATTGGTATGAAAAAGGAATTTAGAAAAAAGGTTAGTTTCATTTGAATGCTTATTTCCCCCGTTTGTAAAAGTACACTTTTACGAACTTTTTTTGATTGTTACTTCTTAAAATAGACTCTGTTAAACTATTCTTTTGATTTTTCTTCTTCAACTAACAGGAGCGTTAGTTCATTAACTTGGGTTGCTTCGGCAGCCTTTTTCTTATGGCACTAAACCAGCTAATAGTTAGTCAACATTTTTCAATGAAAACTTAAAATATTTCATGCTATACTAAATTTGTGCATGCTAAATAACCTTCCAATGAACTATATTTGGAAAGTTTTGTGCTATTTAGTTATACTTTTAAACTAGGTTAGATCTTGGAAAGTCGAGTTATTTTGTAATAGTGCATAAATCCATTGTAGAAGCTTATTGGCACATGCTATCACAGCTACTTTAAAGGGCTTTCCTTCTTCACGTTTCTTATCATAGAACTCTCGTAATCTCTTGTTCCGAGGGATGATTTCATCTGTCGTTTTCTTCTTGCGACAATCACGAATGGCACAACGAACTGCCATATATAAGGCATGTCGTAGTCTACCAGAACCTCTTTTGGTAATCCGATTTACTGAGCCTTTAAATTTACCTGATTCAAAGATACTTGGATCAATTCCGGCAAATGCCACTAGTTTTTTAGGGTGATTAAACCGATCAATCTCTCCAATTTCAGAAATAATCGTTGTAGCGATTTTTTCACCGATACCAGGGATGGATTGGATAATCTTATATTCTTCAATTTCTTTTGCCAAAGCATTTATCTCTTCTTCAAATTTGGATAAGTGCTTTTGGTATTCTAGAAGCATTTTTATATACATCTCTAGGCTTAAAATGTGACTCTGATATAAAGTTCTCTGAAAAGGATTTCGAGCTGAGGCAGCCATAAGTTTCTCTGCCTGTGTATTCGCCCACTTTCTAGAACGACTTGGACAAAGTTCATTAATCCTATTTGCTACAGTTTCTTCATCGACTGCTGATATGTCTTCAGAAGTAGGGAATTCTAATAGAGTAAGCAAAGAAACAACCGAATACAAATCTCCAAAAACCCCTCTATATTCAGGAAATACTTGATCAAGAACAGCCTGAAACTGTAGTTTTGTTTGTACATAGATACCTGTTATATTTGCATGTTGTCTTGAAAGATTACGAAGATTTAAGAGTTGTATCCCTCGTTTTTTATAAGGCTCTAAATCCTCTTTATAGTACAGCTCGCAGAGGTGACGTGCATCGATTAAATCTGTCTTTACTTTCCGTAAACTAGAGCTCTTCGCACGATAAGAAATGAGTGGGTTAACGATAATTAATAAGTAACCTCTCTCCTCAAAATACTGTACAACGGGCGTATGATAATGCCCAGTAGACTCTAAAACGACCGGAGGTCGAATTCCTGTTACGTTTTCTATCTCTCTAAGATATTGGTGTAAGCTCTCTAGTCCTTCAATGGTATGTGCTACTTTAAAACTTCTTTTATAAGGCTTCTTTTTATCCAAGAACGCTTGAACCTGACTTTCACCTTTAGCTACATCCAGACCAACCACTGGATTCATTTTTTATCTCCTCCAAAAACATAATATTGCCGGTAACCCCTAATCCTTCTTGCAGTATCATAGCTTCGCTTGTTATACGAGATCTTGGTCCCAACCAGCCAAATCATGTTTAAGCAAGTAGGGGGCGAACTGTTTAGTTGACGGGGTCCAAGCCCCACGGGCAGGAACGTTCTACCCCGGCTACCGTTATCATATATCGATATAAAAATTGTTCAACCAGAAATAACTGGCTGACCTTTATAATACGAAAGGGGCAGGATAGTTTAAGAGGACATAACTCGTATTGTAAACTGGAATTAAGATTTAAACCCAAAATTCATCCTGGAGGAACCAATGATAAACAAGTTTGAAATCAGATATTTTTATATTATCAGCCCAAGTGATGATAAATTTATTAAGTGGAGTACAGTTAAGGGAATCCTTAACGAAGATATAGTAGATGATTATGAAATAATTACTGATTTAATGGCTCAAGATGTTCGAGATAAGTTTGGTGAAGAATATGAAGTTTGGGATATAGCCAAAGATGAATTTGAACAGAGAATAAAGCCTAAAATGAAATAAAGTTCCTTAACCTAATAGAACTAACGGGTGCTTTACTTCAATAACAGGGGGATAATTAAGCTATGTTAGATTTTCTTTTAGGCATTCTTTCCGCAGGATTCGGTGATAATTCTTTGGATACTCGAAAAATTGATCGAAATATAGAAATGCTGAAGAATCATACTTGGTTTAAAGATATATACGAAGATGAAAAATATCATCGATTGTTTTTTGTTAATAGAAATGTTAGGCAGTATTTACAAAGTACAATGCGTGTAAAAAGAATTATAAAAAGGAAAAAATCTCAAAGAGTATTTCTTGTATTTTTAAATAAACAGTTAAAAAATAAAATATCCTTAAAGAACTAACGGGTGCTTTAGTTCATTAAGGGAGGTTGCTGAAGCAACCTTTTTGTTATGCAACTAAAGGGGCAGGTTAGTTGAATAAGAATCCATTTATTTCACTCGAATTAATGTAATTATATGGTAATATAAAAATGAAGGGAAATTGATTTTTAAAACGGAAAATCCTATTGAAAAATTCAATCATTGGTGGTGTTATTCTCATTGAAAACTATCCAAAAGATGTATGAGCATTTAAATTGGGCTAATCAACTTATTCTTGAAACATTGCAAAGTATTGAAGATAAAAATCAAGAGGTGAGCCGTTTGTTTTCCCATATCCTACTTGCAGAAAAAGTATGGATAACTAGATTACGAGGATTGGACAGTTCACGACTGCCGATCTGGTCAGAGGTCGATATAGAAGTCTGTGCAGAGCTTGTTATGCACAATAAAGAGAGCTTAACAACGTTTCTTACTAATTCATCAAATACTGACCTAGATAAATTAATATCCTACACAAATAGTAAAGGAAAAGAGTTTAAGAATTCTGTACGGGATATTTTAACTCATGTAGCATTGCATGGTCAGTATCATCGAGGACAGATTAACTCACGACTGCGATCAGATGGTTTTGAACCAGCTAATATTGACTTTATTACATTTGTGAGATAGATGTATTCGGGGTAGCCTTGTTCAATACTAGTTTATGATATGTGTCTATGTTCCACTAACAGGTGCGTTAGCTGAAAATCGGAGCTTTCTTTAAGGCAGCTTTTTCTTTATGCAACTATCGAGGCAGGTTAGTTTAGAAGCAAAATGGAAATGTAAGAATTATAATGTATTTCTATCAATAAATTTTGGAGGAATTATATATGTATGTAACGGTTTCAGACTTTATTAAAGAATGGAATAGGGAAGCTTTGTTAACTCAAAACGTTTTGGAAGGTTTAACAGATGAATCTTTAAAACAACAAGTTTATCCAGAAGGTCGTACTTTGGGAAGGATTGCGTGGCATCTAACAACAAGTATTCCGGATTATTTATCTCATTTTGGGTTGAACATTGATGGAGTAGAAATTGCAAAAAGTGTCCCAACTTCAGCAAAAGAAATTACTGAAACCTTTAAAGTGGTAAATTCTCACGCATCCCAAATCATTGAACAACAATGGACAGACAAATCCCTAGAACAAATACAAGAAGCATTTGGAAGACAGGAATCAAATGCTCAAATACTAATGGGACTAATCAAGCACATTGTTCATCATCGTGGTCAAATTACCGTTTTGATGCGTCAAGCAGGATTAAAACCGTTTGGGGTATATGGACCACCGAAAGAAGATTGGATTCATTTAGGGGTGGAAAATCCACCACTTTAATAATGAACTAACGGGTGCTTTACTTCAATAAGACAACATAATAATCTTCCACAATCCGGCGCATTTCGATAATAAGAAATGCGTTTTTTCACAATCGGGCCAGATTGTGGAATAAAGAAATTTATGTAAAGGATTTTACTAATATTAACGGAGCAGGATATTTAATAGCAAATAAGTAATTGTCAATATTCTGATACTTCTATATAGTGGAATTATATGTAAAATAGGAATTCAGGGTTTGAAACAAACTTTTATGTTCAATCGATTCCTATCTTTTTAACTAGAAAATAAAATGTATAAATTTGGGGGAATAGTTATGAATATTAACTTAACTGATTTAATTTCAAATATTCAGAGTAAGAATGATTTCTCAGGTACAGTATTTGTTAAAGATGATGAAATGGTGTTAGATTTAAACTTTGGTTACGCTAACCGTTCTGAACAACGAAAAAATAATTCAACAACTCGCTTTGGAATAGCATCTGGATGCAAACTCTTTACTGCTATTGCAATTTGTCAGCTCGTGGAAGAGGGTAAAGTTTCTTTTGATTCAAAATTAAGCGATTGTCTTGATATTGATTTTCAGCATTTTGACAAAGAGGTAACTGTCCATCATTTACTGACACATACTTCAGGAATACCTGATTATTTTGATGAGGAAGTCATGACAGACTTCGAAGAACTTTGGATTAAAAATCCTATGTATCAAATAAAGAAGTTAAAAGATTTCCTTCCATTATTTCAAGACGAGCGTATGAAATTGCAAGTAGGACAATCCTTTCACTACAACAATGCTGGCTATATTTTGTTGGGTCTTATTGTTGAACAGGCAACAAAACTTGAATTCTCTGACTATGTTCAAGAATGTATTTTTAAAAAAGCTAATATGATGGACTCTGGATATTTTACATTTGACTCTCTACCTCCAAATACAGCATTAGGATATATAGATCGCCCTGATGGTACTTGGAAGACAAATATTTATTCGTTACCTGTAAAAGGTGGTGCCGATGGCGGGGCATTTGTAACAGTGGTAGACATGGCTAAGCTGTGGGATGCGCTTTTTAATTTTCAACTTTTAAGTGAAGAGTACACCCACAAAATAATAAAGGCTCATATTCAAGTCAATGAAAGTGACTTCTATGGTTATGGTACATGGATTAAGAAAACTGATAATAGTGTACTTAAATATCATGTAATGGGTTACGACCCAGGAGTCAGCTTTCATTCTGCTTATTATCCTGAAACATCTGCAAAAGTTGTGGTCTGCTCCAACAAGTCGGAGGGAGCTTATGAGATTATGAGTGGAATCGAAGCAGAATTGAAAAAAGTCACTAACTTATAAATCCATAATAAGACGCATTTCTATAATAGGAATGCGTCTCGTCTTTTAACAGATAGATCCGTATTGTAGAACAACAACCAGAAAAAGGATTAATCTCCCATGAGTGCGGTGAAGCAAAAAGAAAAAAAGCATCCAATTAGATATAATACAGTTAACACATATAGATCAAGGTTGGAGTATGTGAATAATTATTCTTAAACTAACGGGTGCGTTAGTTGATTAAGGAACACAAAAATAAAGGAAATTTAATTCTTTGGGCAAATCTTCTTCCTCTACTAAAAGTTATTGTTAGTGACAATACGGGCTGTTAACTAAAAATTACACCGTTCAAATTTCCGAACGGTGCTTAAAATAAATTAGATTCCTAATTAAAACGCCTAAAGTTATTACCTTTTTGATATTTGTGATAATTTACTGCAAAATGTGACGTGCCAACTAAAACGACTGATGTAACTAGGAATGTGATAACGAATTTCATAGGGTCTTTGAGGGATCCTTCAAAAACTAAAGTAACATATACAGGTGCACATAATACCAAAATTAAGATATTAGAAAAGGAGATGACCTCAAAAATATTCTTTTTATACCTGCCATTTGCAATCAAGGTATATAGAATAACAGGGATTGCAATAGCTAATGCTAGGAAAATATATTTAGGGTCAAATAATCCATTCTCGAATAAAAATCTACCTTTAAACAACTTCCCAACCATAGCTGTACAATAAATAATAATTGCAGAAAAGACTAGATTTAAAACGATTAAAAATGGCTTTCCCACTTTCATTTTCTTTCCCTCCCTTTATATGAGCCTCTTTCTAAGGCTGGATTGGCTCATATTTAATTGGGAATATCAATCTTAAATTCTTCATACATAATAGGTTTTGGAAACTTATAAGTTTTAATCTGCAAGCCTTTATTCTTGCTGGCTGCAAATTCTTGCTTAAATGTATTACCCTCAATTCGCTCCGCTAATGGATTATCCTCTAGCAATAGGCTTTTCCCATTAGCATCTTCTAGCCATAATGAATTTCTTGAAAGTTTATTGCCTACAATTGCATCACTTTGAAGATCAAAGTACATAACGGTCTTATCTTGTTGATGAATGATCTTTGTTACAAGAACTTTCCCAAATTCACCTTGATCGACGGTGAAAGGCAGAGTTTGTTCATCCAATGGTATGAATACTTCTTCCCAGCCTTTTTCCGACACAGGAATGGTGTAAGGAACAACTCTTACTTTTTTGCTGCCTTCTTTTAAAGGTGCATACAGAAAATTAAGCTTTGCTATTTCTTTTCCATTTTTGGTATCTCCAATACCACTTGCTGTTACCGTATCTAACACATTCCCATTATCATCGATCACGTAAAAGTTTAATGAATATGGATCAAGCTTATTATTCCCTTCATCCTTTACCACTTTCACATTAAGATCTGTTCCAGCTGGGCCAACTTTTAAAGAACTTATTTCTACTTCTGCCCCTTCGATGGTTTTCACTTCCTGCGGTCGAATCACTGTTACTTCATTTGATTGTTTCACGGGAAAATTAAATTCCCACTTGCCTGGAATCAGACCAACCGCATCAATTCTCAATTTTATATCAAATTCTTCCGGAAGTTCCTCAGTCGGCGTAATATCCATCGTCCCTTTATATTTCTGTGGTGTGACAAATTCTCCTGAATAACCGGAAATGAAATTGATTTCCTTCCCATTTACTTCAATCGTTGGATGTTCGATCTGACCAATTGCGAACAGAGATTCTTGAGTATATCCGAATGTTAAACGAGTACCGTCATAGAAAAATTCATTCATTGTTAACGTAATCCCATTGTCCTTTGAAGATTGGTCAACCACCTGAGTTAAGCCTTTTTCTCCTGCAATTCTTAGTCCCTCATCCCAAGAGTCGTTGAAAAAGGTTCCGATAATCGGAATATTAGAGGCAATCTTCGCCATTGCAGGAGAAACACTTGCTGACCCAATAAAAACGCCTAAGCCTAAAACTGCGGCACTTAGTGAATAGAAAACCACTTTTTTCTTTGACGTTTTTGTTCGATTTTCATTGATTGTATTTGCAATAATCGAATCAAGCTTATCCATTGGGACAGATACTTTATCCATTTCTTTTTTCAAATCTGGCCATTGATTACTACTCATTAACACAATCCTCCTTCAACTTTTCTTTTAATAGATTAATCCCACGATGAATGTTAGTTTTCACCGTACCTTCTGGATAATCTAAAACGTCAGCAATTTGCTTAACCGTGTAATCCTTATAAAACCGTAGAATTAAAACCGTTTTATATTTTTCATCTAATTCCATAACAGCTTGAAGTAAATCAGGATCTTTTTTGTTTGTTTGGTATGGAGCCAGCTTTTCTTCTATGCTTTTTATCTCCATTGGAATAATTCTTTTCTTTTTGTTTATGAGATCAATCGCTGTGTTGATAAGGATACGTGACAACCAAGTTGAAAAGTACCGTTCATCTTTAAGATTTTTAATTGAAATAAAAGCTTTATATATGGTTTCTTGGAAAACCTCCAGCGCATCGTCTTCATTTTTCATATAAATATAGGCTATTTTATAAAGTTTGATTTTTTCATCCTCTATTAGCTCTTGAAAAGCTTTGTTATTTCCCTTTTTCGCACGCTGAACCTTCTTTATATCTTGCAATGTAGTGCCCCTCCCTTCCTCTAACTGTTAGACAAACTAGGAATGAATAACGTTTCAATTTTTCTCATTTTTTTTGATTAAACAATTTTGTTCTCTAATTCTATCTTAAATGTAGATTCTTAGAGTGGCTTAAATAAAGTTGAACTGTTTATAAAAGTCGCACCGTTTTGAAAAAAGTTTAGCCGTTTTTGAAAAGGATTTCAGTTTTTCTTGTAGATTAAGAACCTGTTGAGTAATAATAAAGTTATTCCATTAAAGGGCCAGATTGTGGTAGAAGGACTGTATTAACTATTTGAAATAATTGAAGTAACTAAAATGGGGAATCTACGATGACGAAAACTAAATGGGTATTAATTCTGTTAGGTGTAATGGACTTGGTACTTATCATCGCATCTTACAGACTATTTCATTCTTTTCTTGAAACCAACAGGTTATCTTGTTCCTTTGGGAATTAATTTTATTGTTTTATCCGTAATCGGGTTTCGTTCGAGCTTTCCAAAAATCTGGAATGGGCGGTATAGCACTGTTGCTACCGTTCGTAAAAGTAGACTTTCTCGAACGGTGGAATTTCTTCTCAAAACAGCCGGCATTTACGTTCGTTAAATCATAAAAATACTTTACGAACGTTCCTAAAATTCCATCGACTTTTACGAACGTCCTGGACGAAAAGAAGACCACCAATTGGGTAGCCTTTTGAATGTACTATGATTTTCTATGATTATAAAGTTTCAGCTGATGAAAAAGACCCCTTTATCAAAATTTATTCACTTTAAAGTAACTTCACCAGTATCATTAAAAGTCCATTTATCTATGTCTTGATCAAAAATAACTTTATCAAATGTACCATCAATAACTTTAAATACTAATAATGCTATTTTCTCTCCTTGGTCAACAATAGTATCAAATACATTCTGGCCACTTGTGAATTCATAGTCAAACCCTTTAATTCCTAACAGTACACCTGCCATTTTAACATATTTAATTGCACCAAATTCATAACGGCCAGTAGTTGGAGAAACCGGATTTCTTGGAAGCTTATTTAATATTGGTTTTAAAACAGTTTGCAGGTTTTCTTGTGGATTTCCTTCTTGATCATAAAAGAATGTTGTTGCTGTTTCTATTTCTTGAGTTGAATTAACTTCTTCAGTATTAGCCTTAGCATAAAAATTTTCTCTTTCCTGTTCATTAGCTGCTACCCAAGCTAAGCTTGGTTGGTTTATAAAGGTCACTGTCCCTTTTATATGTATTTTTTGTATTGTACCTTCCCAGTCCTCGTCTTTAAATTCTCTAAGTATAGCTAATTTTATTCCCTCGTCCTCGGCAAAAGTTCTAGCGCCTCTTGTATATCCTTCAGTAGTAACCACGAAAGCTTCATCAGGTTTAATTTGTGAGACGGCACCAAAGAAATCTCTTACTATACTTATACCAACTTTTGAATCATAGTCTTTACATTCAATTAAAACTCTTCTAGATACGTTTGAACTTTCAATTGTGACATCTATTTGATGTGCTGTTTTCTTTCCATCTCCACGAAGAGTTAAATCATGAATAACAACATCATTTGTGTTTAATGTTTTAAACACTACTGCCGCAATTTTTTCGTATTTTGTACCCTGCTTTAATTTTTCCTCAGCAATATATTCGTCGTATATAGTTTCTATTTTCTCACTCATTTTAGCCACTCACTTTTCCATATTATAACATGGGTTAACCATACAAATATGAATGATGATGGGGGTTTTGAACTGAAAAAAGAGTAGCGATTCCTCGGGGGTTATGCGGTCAATAGGGGTAGCGGGTACTTTAACTTATCATGGTGTAGATTTGTGAAAAAATGTACTTAAACTAACGGGGCAGGTTAGTTCAATAAGCGTGGTGTAGTCGAACGGTACGAGATATTTCTAAAAAGATTAGTTATCGGTAAAATAAGTTAGAGTTTCAGAAGTAAAGAGATCTAACAGAGGAGAAACAGACATATGCCAGAAAATAAAAATGATTCATTTCGTGATATGAATTTAAAAGAAAAGATGGCAACAGTTACCGGATTAGCATTTCTCATTATCCTGGTAGTGGGCTTTGTATTGGGGCTTTATTTCTTTGAACTGTTCGGCGTTCAATATGAATCTATCTGGTCATTGATTGTTTTTGTTGTCAGTTTCTTTATTTTAGGCATCATTGTCGAATTGTTTTCCAAAGCAATTTTCAAGCTGTCTGTCCGAAATATAACAGGGAAAATAAAGGTGTTTTTTATCCGAATCAGTTTTGAAGGCACATCGAACTGGCTAGTCCTGTTCGCAGTGGATGAGTTTATGAAAAGTATTACACTTTCCTTGAAAACAGAGATTATTATTGCATTGCTACTTGCCATAATAGAAATTGTTTTCGATGATGATAAGGAAATCTCCTAATAAAAAAATTTACCTAAGTATAATTGGGGATTTTTTGTACCTCGGGTAGAGAATAATGGAATTGGGAAGTGAACAGTTCAAAAATAAAAAAGAGAAGTCTTGTTCAACTATCGGGTGCGTTAGTTCTATAACAAGGGGGGGCTTCGGCAGCCTTTTTCTTATTGAACTATCGGGGCAGGATAGTTCAATAAGGGGAATATTGAAAAATTCCCTAAAATTAGTGAAAGATAGATGAGGGATTTGTTATGAAAATTAGTCAAATCAGGAATTTCAATTTGGTCGCTAAATTAAATAAATATGTGCACGATTTACATTCAAATTTATATCCTAAATACTTTAAGGGAAAATGTGAAGGAAGTTTTCAAAAGTCTGGTTATTAACGAAAGTTTCATTTTCCTTTTGTTAGAAGATAACGAAGAAGCTCTTGGCTATGCTTGGATAGAGATAGAGAATATATACACCAGATTAGCATAGTAGGAACAAAGAGGAATAAGGGGTATGGTTCAAGTCTTATGGAATGTATATATGAAATTGCGAACGATCGAGGAATAGATTTAATAGAATTAGATTATTGGATTGAGAACATTGTTGCATAGAACTTCTATAAAAAGCAAAATTTTATAAAGTACAGAGAATTTGTTTATAAAGAACTTTAATTCTTACTGAACTAACAGGTGCTTTACTTCAATAGCAGGGTTGCTTAGAACCAAGAAGAAGATGTATCGTTTCTTAATTTGAAAAAAATATATATGAAGAACCTGGATAAACCATTGAATAGTACACTTATTTCATTAGTAAATGATTGGCACAAAAGAACATATTTATCTTAATATATACAAGGGGGAGTATTTATGCTAATTGTAACGAAGGAACAGATTGAGGGGTATAAAATTAAAGAAATAAAAGGGGCTTGTTTTGGCCTGGTTGTAAGAAGTCGTGGTTTTGCTGGTCAAGTTACTGCGGCGTTAAGGTCTCTTGTAGGCGGAGAAATTCATGAATATACAGAAATGCTTGAGGATGCAAGAAAACAAGCAATAGACCGATTAACACAGAACGCTCATGCAATGGGGGCTAATGCAATAGTCATGTTTCGATTTGATTCAGGTGAAATTGGACAAAACATGAGTGAAATTGTAGCATACGGAACAGCAGTTGTAATTGAAAAGGTTGAGTAAATATGAAATGGATTTGGTGTTATTTTCTATTTCAAATTTGTCTAATACTTCTCTTTTGGATTTTTTCCAAACGTAAAGATAGGCGTTATAAAGCAAATAATGATAACCTTTCAAAAGATTTTGAGCCCACGCAAGAAGTGTTTATTGACCCAATTTCAAAGGTTTTAATAAGAGTCTATGTTAATCGCAAAAACGGTGAACGTAGATATATTGAAGAAAAAGGTGAAGAATAGAAGGCTGCGCCTGTTCAACAAACAGGTGCTTTACTTCAATAAGGAAGGTTGCTGAGGCAGCCTTTTTCTTATGGCACTAACGGGGCAGTTTAGTTTAACAATAAATGGACTGCTTCGGCAGTCCTTTTTCATTTGTTGTTATAACTAAAGATAGGCTGTGGGATAAGTGGATGATAATCCTTTTAACCAATTTGCATCAATTTGGGGAATTTAAATGGGAAAAGCACCATATAAAACAATGAAAGGAGGAAGGTATAAAATGCAGATAATGAACGAATATTTCCGTGCGAATGCGAGTATGGTTTACATTATGACCAATAATGAAGTAATGAATCAAATCATTTCCTTTTACAGGGACATGAATGGAATGCTTACTTTTGTGGATTCCTACCCAACTTATGGTAGAGGTACTGGTACAAAGGAAGTCTCCACTGCAACGGCAAACGATGGTGTCGATCCGCTTACGTCACAAGGAGCCCTAACTTTGTCCCGTGATGGACGTTTCCTTCTTGCAGTGAACGCAGGCAGCCATAGTATCAGCAGTTTTATCATTACTGACAGCGGTGCACCCGTTCTCGTAGATGTGAAGCCATCAGGAGGTACTCAGCCCAATACCGTAGATGTGTTTGGTAATCTTGTCTATGTTGCCAATGTAGGGAATGTGGCTAACAATTTCGCCTCCAATATCACTGGTTTTCGCATAGATAATAACGGACGCCTTACTCCTATTCCTGGATCCACCCATTCTCTCAGTACTTTCAATGCTCAGCCCGCTCAGGTTCTCTTCACTCGTGATGGTAGTAAAATCCTTGTATCCGAGCTTACTTCAAACCATCTCAGTGTATTCCATGTAAATCAAAATGGTACGGTTACAGAACCAATCGTTAATGATTCTTATGGTCAAGGACCATTGGGTGCTTATTTTCTATCCTCTGGAATCCTCTTAGTTACTGAAGCAGATTCAAATGCCCTGTCATCCTATTCAATGAGTACCGACGGGATCCTTCATGTGATCAGTGGCTCTGTACCAACTGGATATAAAACCGCATGCTGGGTTGTAACAACTAGGAATGAACGTTTTGCATATATTACCAATACCTTAAGCGGCACCATCTCCACCTACCGAATCGATCGCAATGGAGCACTTTCAGTTGTAAGGCATATTACCAGTACACCGCCAGGTACAGCTCCAGGACTGCCCATGGATGTTGGAGTGAGTAAAGATGGACGGCATTTTTACACTCTTAACGGAAATCAGGGCACAGTCTCCGTATTTACTATTCAAGATGATGGAAGTCTGGTTAGATTGCAGGTTGCTGCTTGGACCAACTTTCCATATTTAGGATCACAAGGGTTGGCTGTTCTTTGATTCTATTTGGTCCATCACATTTGATGGAGTAGAAAGTTTCTCTTAGTGAATGAGTCATCTTCAACTAACGGGGGCTTGAGTTCAAGAGGGTGAGTTGCTGCAGCGACTCCTTTTTTCTTCCTTTCTATTAAAAAACATTCGCAAAAGTCAATTCAAAATCGACGAACGTTCATAAATGTTTTTATAGACACATACCTTGGTTTTAAAAAGGGGGAATAAAAAGAACTCTCCCTTTCTATTTTTGCATCTTCAATTTATCCCGAGCGATTATCGATACCTTATGATAACGTTTTGCATGCCATTTAGAAACATCCGCTTACATTCCCGTACCGCCAACAACTAATACATGTCCTATTTTCACCAGCATCCCTTCCATTGAAAATCTATCACTCTACCTTCGTAAAGTAAAAAGTCTTCTTCAACTAACAAGTGCTACTCTTCATTATGAAGGGGAGCCATTCGAAGAGAAAAGAGTAGGATAAGTCCAAAATGTATATGCCATTTTTTTGAAGGCAGTCTGAAACTTTATTTCATTTTATCCGTATATTTTATTATCATAACAAGGAGGAATATCTAATGTACGATGTTGGTGGAAGCGGAGATTGGCTTTTCACAGTTGCTCCGATATTTATAGGAATTATTTTCGTTATCATTTTTATAGTAATAATAGTTAATTTATTCAGTGGTCTTAGCCAATGGAAGAAAAATGAGGAATCTCCTTGCTTATCTGTTCCTGCAATTGTAAAAATTAAACGAACGAATGTCACAAGGAATAGTCATCTTCACGAACATAATAACAATGTCCACTCGCATGGCTCATCTACGACTTATTTTACTACATTTGAATTTGAGAGTGGCGATCGATCAGAATTTCGTATTTCAGGCAAGGAATTTGGTATTCTTGCAGAAGGAGATATCGGCACTTTAACTTTTCAAGGAACAAGATATATTAATTTTTCTAGGAAAAATTAGACTGACTGATAATGGATAACGCTTACGCTTTAAGGTAATAAAATTACATAATTTTATTTTCACTTAACATAGAACACACTGAAATAATTGGCTTTGTTCAGTATCTGTTAGTCCTGCCAAGATGAAACTATAGGATTTAATAGATAAGCTATTTTAATTAAACCTACATAAATTGGGGGATGAAGAATAATGAGTGAAAAAGGATGTATGAAATGTGGAAGCAATGATGCTGCTAAGAAAGACGTGGCAATGACTGGAACAGGATTGTCGAAAATGTTTGATGTCCAAAGTAATCAATTTACGGTTGTGTATTGCAAGAAGTGCGGATATTCGGAGTTTTATAATAGGCAATCATCAGCAGGCAGTAATCTGCTGGATCTATTCTTTGGTTGATCACGGCACGAGAAGAATCTCCTTTTTAAAAAAAAGGAGATTCTTGTTTTTTTCATTATGCATGACGTACATTACTTCTTCAAAATTCCTATACTATAAGACTTTGAATCTCAAGGGTTTCTACTTTATTGGTGTCATGACGGACTTGGGACCGGGAAATCACCGTCTCCTTTAGAAGATGTCAACCATGAAAGATTTGCTGTCGCTGCTTGATCATCTAGAAATCAATCAGGCGACACTCATCGGTCACTCAATGGGTGGTCAAATTGCTACTGAATTCGCTCTGAATTATCCTGAAAGGGTTTCAAAACTTGTTTTGCTTGCGCCTGGATTATCTGGGTTTAGCTATTCAAAGGAATTTGAAAAGAATATGAAGACGATTCATGAACTGCCCCCGATATCAATAGGGTTTTGGAGGGTTATTTGGCATGGCCAAAAATATATATCAGAAATAAAAATTTTAGAGAAAGATATTGACGTCCTATTAGTATGTTTAGTTGAATAGTTAAAAGAGGACAAGATGATAGCGTCAAAATCAGACGATTACGGTACATTAACAATATAGTGGAACTAGAACATCGTTTCATTAAGAAGCGTGTGCGTTAATGTTGGGATTCAAGTCGTATGGAACACCCACTTCTATATTGAGTGGTATTAAAGCGATGCATGCGATGAAAAAAGGACAACTTCACCAACATGTGAAATCTGTCAAAAAAGATGTAAAATTCATACATAAGTTGTTTGGAATTGCATCATAATCAGTTTTTACACTAGAACCCTTAATCTGATAGTCACTGTAGTGATGAAAATAAGCTTGGTTCGGAGATAATTAATAAGAAAAAATCTATCATAAGGGAGTACCTGTATGGTCAAATTGTTAATTGCTGATCGCGATCAAAATGAACGAACAGGGATTGGCTGGCTAGTTTCTTCGTTTTCGATTCCATTTGATCACATTCTATTAGCAGGCTCAGTATCTGATGTATTTCATCTAATAGAGGCCGAAGTACCAGATGTTGTTTGCATTGAACTCGATATGATTCCAAAGGATACGTGGGACAGCTTTAAGGAGCTGACCAAACGGTACATACAAAAGGTCATCGTCATGACGGCTGAAGCCACATTTGAACGTGCGCTTCAAGGCATCGAGCTTCATGCCTATGATCTATGGGTAAAACCTCAGTCGCCTGACCATATCAAACGAGTATTAACCCAGTGCTGCAAGGCCGTTTCCCAAACTGAGGAGAAACAAGAGCCATCGGCCCAAATTGAGGTGCCTGCCGTATCTTACAGTTCTCTATTCGTGCATCAAGAAACGTTAGGCGCCAATTTCCGATTAATGCTGATGCAGTTGGAAAATTCGAAGAAACAACCTATATTGCTATCTTTTTTACAAGAATATCCATTTAAGAATCGGCCGGTTGTATTGCCGCTAAGCGACATGATCGTTTCTGTTTTTTCATTCGATAACCAGCAGCCACAGCCACTCAAACAATTAAAGCACATAGGCAATCGGATTCTAACCGAATGGGAAGAGCAGTTTTCGGAGCCCATGTCACTAGTTTTATATGATACTAATGACCCGTTGCTTTCGTTAAATGAAAAATATCTTCATGCGAAGCAAGCGCTAGAAATTCGTTTTTTCAAAGGGTATCGGCAGCTTTCGGTCATTGAGGATAAGGTGAACTGGGTTATGATCGATCCGTTTTTAACCCCGTCTGAACAGCGCGAATGGATTGACATGCTGAACGAAGGTGACAGGGACAAAATTAAGCAGTGGATGTATAAAGAATTTTTGAATAAGGAAGACCCCTATCCCGAGCCAGGTTTATTGCGAACCCGGTTAACAAGCTTATTAGCCCAAGTCCGACGCTTCATGAAGTCATTTTACCTTGATGAAGGGATGCTTGAGAGACGTTATCATCAAGTATTTGAATCCATCCTATACAATCCGATTCTATATCGGATCGTCCAGGAGTTATTGCTGTTCTTATATGAAGTTCTTGATCGGGCAAATAACAATCAAGAAAACGCTCGTACAAATGTGATTGAGCAGGCCATCCGGTACATTGAGGAGAATTTTACTAACCCTAAGCTAAGGCTTGAGGACGTTGCGAACCAAGTAAACAGAAGCGCAGCGTATTTTAGCTCGCTCTTAACAAAAAAACAAGGAAGCTCGTTCCGACAGCTATTAACAAAGACACGGATAAACGAAGCACAGCGTCTATTGATAGATACAAAACTCTCGATTCAAGATGTAGCAGATAAAACAGGATTTATAAATGCAAATTACTTTAGCAAAATTTTCAAGGAAAAAACCGGTACAACCCCTCGTTCATTTAGAAATCGTAAAAAAGTATAGAAATCTAAAATAATTATAGTTTTCAAATGTAAGCGTTTTACATTACACTTTAAATTCGAAAAAAATTAGAAAAATTCAAAAAATAGACGTCTGTTTTCAATCGCTTTCCTTCTCTAAACTAGAGATGTAGGAAGTGTCCCAAAAATTAAATATTGAAAAGGGGAAAGACGCTTATGACCGAACAAAAATTTAAGATGGATGACGCTCCACTTAACAAGTTCCATATGAAAATTACAGCGCTTACTTTTGGCTCTAATTTCTCTGATGGGTATGCTCTTGGGATTATTGGAGTGGCTCTTACACTCCTTAGCCCACAAATGGAACTCAATTCGATGTGGGTAGGACTAATTGGAAGTTCTGCTTTGGTCGGGCTCTTTTTCGGTAGTCTAGTACTTGGAGGGTTATCTGACCGCATAGGCAGACAGAAAATATACCTGCTTAACTTCTTATTGGTCACTATAGCTTCGTTGCTGCAACTATTTGTGGATGGGCCCGTAGAGTTGTTAATTTTGCGTTTACTGATAGGTTTTGCTCTCGGAGGCGATTATGCAGTCGGATCGACTTTACTTGCCGAGTTCGCGCCTAGAAAGTATAGGGGATTCTTACTGGCTTCTCTAAATGTGCTCTGGACGGTAGGTTACGTCTCTGCAACCATTGTCGGATATTATTTAGGTCAAGCTGGTCCGGAATCATGGCGTTGGATGCTTGCTAGTGCCGCAATCCCTGCATTCATTGTGCTGATACTGCGAATCGGAACACCTGAATCCCCACAATGGCTCATCAGCATGGGACGTATTGATGAAGCACGCCATATCGTAAAGAAGTATATCGGGCCTAATGCGGAAATCGACGAAACTGTTATTGAGACTCAATATAAAAATGGCTTTCGTGCTCTTTTTAACAAAAAATTCCGGAAGCGAACAGCTTTTGGAAGTCTATTTTATGTCTGTATTGTCATTCCGTACTTTGCCATCTACACATTCCTACCGTCTATCTTAAATAGTATGGGTTTAGCAGAAAACTTCACTGTAGACTTGTGGTTAAACATATTCCTAATCTTGGGTTCGATTGCTGGTCTTTGGCTTATGGAGAAATTTTCTCGCAGAGGTTTCACTATTAGTACGTTTGCAATCCTGACCGTCTGCTTGCTTATGCTTAGCATTTTTCACGAACCTAAACTTTTAGTAATTCCGATTTTTCTGGCTTTTACTTTTATATTATCAGCAAATTCAAATCTTACGCTAACATATCCGGCCGAACTTTTCCCTACCGAAATTCGCGCATCTGGGGTTGGTTTTGTGACAGCGTTCAGCCGAATTGGTTCTGCTATCGGGACATTCCTCCTGCCCCTTAGTATGAACACTATAGGGTTGGATGCCTCGATGATTGGAATGACGGCTATTCTGTTAATTGGTACTATCATTTCGATTGCCTGGGCACCGGAGACAAAGTCACTCTCTTTAAGCGAGGCAAGTAATCCTTTTAATGAAGCAAGTAATTCAAATTCAAACTTAAACCCCTTGAACCATAAGAAGATTAATTGACATGAAAAAAGGAGACCTTTCCATTTATCGAAAGAGAGGTCTCGTTGCGAAATTTTACTAATTCAATGGCTTAAACATCATAAAAGTTAATGTTTTGTCAAACTGCACAATATAGGAGATGAGTTTATTATGAAAACAGAAGAAAAAGTAATGATAACTGAAGATGATTTTAGTATCGGGGATTTGATTTCAGTAGCAAGGCATCATGCCCCTTTGGAGCTGTCTATGAGTGTAAAGAAAAGGATTAGCCAAGGAAGGGATATAGTCGAGCGTTTTGTCGAGGAGGAGCGAGTCATATACGGAATTACGACCGGAGTAGGAGAGAATTCAAAAATAAAAATTTCAGCCTCTGATTCGAGAGAATTGCAAAAAAATATAATTATGAGTCATGCTTGCGGTATGGGCGATCCGTTGGAGAAGGAAATAGTAAGGGCAATTATGGTGATGATGATCAAAAATTTATCCCTTGGTTATTCTGGAGTAAGACTTGAAACGGTAGAGAGATTAGCAGAGATGGTGAATAAAGATGTCATACCATTCGTCCCTCGAGAAGGTTCCCTAGGTTACTTAAATCATCAGGCACATATCAGTTTGGTCCTTTTGGGGATGGGTGAGGCCTATAATCAGGGCGTACTAACAGATGGCGAGACGGCTTTGAAGAAGGCCGGAATCAAGCCAATCGAACTGCATGAAAAGGAAGGGCTTTCTTTGATTAATGGCACGGTAGATATGACTGCTATTGGCGCTCTGGCCGTTTATGATGCCATTAATGTTCTTAAGGCGGCAGACATTGTTTCGATAATCAGTTTTGAGGCGCTGAAAGGAACATACTATGCCTTTGATCCCAAAATTAGTAAAGTAAAACGTCATCCTGGACAAAAAAAGACAACTGATAATATTCATAAGCTGATAGAAAACAGTGAGATCACGGAAAAATTTAAAGATTACCGCACACAAGATGCTCTTAGTATTAGGTCCATTCCACAAGTGCATGGAGCATGTAAGGACGCTGTTGATTACGTTAGGACGATTGTGGAGAGAGAAATGAATTCAGCCTCAGATAATCCGTTGGTGTTTGATGATCAAGAGGGTGCAAGAGCGATATCCTCTTCCAATTGTCATGGAGAAGCGATAGCCTTAGCCATGGACTTTCTGGCAATCTCTCTATCTGAATTGGCCAATATTTCTGAACGAAGGATTTTTAGACTCGTCTCGCCTCAGTATAGCGAGCTGCCCCCGTATTTGATCGAGCAAAGTGGGCTTAACTCGGGCTATATGATTCCGCAATATGTCGCGGCGTCATTGGTTTCTAACAATAAGGTTTATTCACATCCGTCGTCTGTGGATTCCATTCCGACAACAGGGGGACAGGAAGATCATGTAAGCATGGGGACATCTGCAGCTTTAAAGGCACTGAAAGTAATCGCCAATACTGAAAAAGTGATTGGGATCGAATGGATGTGCAGCTGCCAGGGGATTGAATTCCATCAGCCGTTACAGCCTGGAACAGGAACGACTGCAGCCTGCGATTTGTTTAGAAAATATGTGCCTCGCCTTGAGCAGGACAGAATTTTATACAAAGACATGCGTACAGCTGCGGAACTGGTTCATTCAGCAGAAATTGTAAAGCATGTAGAAGCAAAAATCGGTCCTTTGCAATTTTAAAGATATGATTCATAGCTGAAGTTGCAGTTTGAATCAATAAAAGAATATGTTAGCTTGATATTAGCATCTTGAAGAATTTTGTGAATGCGATTCTGCTCTGAAGTGCGATGATGAATCAATTTTTTTCGATAACGAGTAAGATCTCGTAAATCACGAATATCCTCCGGTGGGACAAAATTGCTTTCAATAAGTCCACATCTTAGAAGCTTGGCAAGCCATTCGGCATCTTTCACATCAGTTTAACGCCCTGGAACATTTTTGACATGTCTGGCATTGGCAAGAACAAGGTGAAAAGAACCTTCAAGTATATTCCATATTGGTTTCCAATAGACTCCGGTACTTTCCATCACAATATCGGATACCTGAAGGGGAGCTAGCCAATCACTTAAAGCCAAGAGTCCCGTTGTTGTAGTTGGAAACGTTTTAATAGAGGTTTTTGGCTTTTTATCTAATGGACTAAATAATACACAGGCTACTACTGTTTCTTGGTGTACATCTAGGCCAGCACACCGTTCAATCATTGCTTCCATAGGAGAATCACCTCAAAAAAAATTAACAATACATATGACAGGAGATTTGTTACAAAAATTTTTGTATACGTACTTGTAGTACACTAAATGGTTCTTCAATACTGTCACAACCAGTTTCTTATATAGAGGTTTCTTATGGAGCTATCGGGACAGTTTAGTTGAATAAAGGTATAAAAAAGAATGCCATAGTTTTCATCTTACTTAAAAACTGTAAGCTTTAAAAACTAAGCATTCTTATTTTATAAACAATGACATCAATGTAGGCTTTTTTTCATACTATATTTCTGGGGTGAAAAAATGCCAAGAGTAAATTACAAAAGTTCAGACGTTGACTTAATGGCAAGGATGATGAGAGCTGAAGCCGAAGGTGAAGGGTTACAAGGAATGTTATATGTTGGAAATGTAATTGTTAATCGTCTTAAAGCTGATTGTTTAGACTTTATAGATTTAAGAACAATTCCACAAGTCATTTATCACGTACAAGGAGGAAATTATTCTTTTGAAGCTGTTCAAAAAGGTAATGTATTTTATCAAAGAGCGAGGACTGCTGAAAAACGATTAGCAAAACAGAATTTGGAATACTGGAGACAACACCCAGGGAAATATGCCCTTTGGTATTTTAATCCATATGCTCCATGCCCGCCTACATGGTACGATCAACCCTTTGCTGGACAATATAAAAATCATTGTTATTATGAACCAAAACCTGGAACATGTGAAAGTGTTTATACCGGTTAGGTTGTCTAGGAGCTATTATTAATTCTTGAATTTTATTGTAATTTTGCCTTTTTGGTGCTACGAATACAAAATTTTTAGGTGTTGGTAGCCAACCATATTCATTCAATGCAACTCCTGTAGGTAATGTAACAGTTGTCGGTTGAAAAAAACGCTTGAGACCCTAACCGAAGCCTATTTTTTCAATCGTTGTTTTGATGTACTTTTATCTCACGAAATAAAAAGGGAACTTCCTGGTTAGCAGGTGTTCCCTTTTTATATATATCAAACATTAAGTATTAGTAATTTATCCAAGAAAGCAAGATTGTGAGATATTATACTCAAACTAAAGGGTGCTTTAGTTGAACATGAAGAGTATTTAGTTTACGCAGCTCGATATAATAGATGAAAACCATTAGGAGTTGACTTTATGCTTAATCGGATCAAGAATAAATTGATTCCCACACAAGTAACGGGAGAAGAAGTAGATAATATCTACGCTATCTTACCCCCTCCAGGAACCATTATCGGAGAGGCAACGGAAGAAGAAATGGAAAAGGCAGCAGAGCTTGAAATTAGACATATGGCTTTCATGAGGTTGCAGGAAATGAATATACAGTTTGACGGTGCATCTTATAAAGAACTATTAAAAGAGTTTCAAGATTTTGAAACCGATTCGAGTAAATTTTGGAGAGGTGTATCCAGCCGTTTATCTGTTCCTTATGAATGGCCAATCAGAATTGATCATGCAAACAGCCCTATTTATATTGGTGAACATGATTTATATGAAGAAGAAGTAGAGAATGAAGATTGATATTGAAATTTATGCTTGGCATAGTCGAATAGGTTCCATGTATTCGTTATTAATGTATTTTAAATCGATTTTAGAGCGTTAACCAAAAGGGTTAACGCTATTATTGTTTGCAAAATAGCTGGATAATGAAGTGAGTGGATTTTTCCTTCTTTTTTAACTAACGGGTGCGTTAGCTGAAGAATCAGAGCTGTCTTTAAGGCAGCTTTTTCTTTATGCAACTATCGGGGCAGGTTAGTTGCATAAAAAATAATTATTAAGAATGGTGTTTTTGTTCAATATTGAAAAAAATAACCTCGATCTTTCGGGGTTATTTTTTATTTTTGAAATTGGCCAAACTAGTGGTATCAAAACAATTGGAAAGCGTATTTGGGATTACGTTTTATCCTTCATCCTTCATTGATTTAAAAAAAGTTGACAAAGTCCACTAATAATACTAAAGTATTAGTGGATGAAGTCCACTAAAAAGGAAGGCTACAATGAAAATTAATAATAATACCATTGCTGATATACGGCAATTCAATAGATTTTATACGAATATACTTGGTGTATTAGATAAGCATATATTTGATACAGGATATTCTTTAACTGAGGCACGAGTCGTTTTAGAAATCGGTATGATGGAGCAGTGTATAGCAAACAATTTAGTTGATAAACTGGAAATTGATCGCAGTTATATGAGTAGAATAATTAACAAGTTAAGTAAAGATGGACTGGTTATTAAGGAAAACTCGACTTTGGATAACAGAACTAGTCTGATTCGGTTGACTCCTAAAGGGATGACTCTTTTTAACCAGCTTAATGAAAGATCCGATGAACAATTAGTGAGGTTATTCCAAGGATTATCACAAAATGAAATAAAAGAAATCCATGCTTCTATGATGTTCATTCAGAAGAAACTGGATAGTTTGGGGAGAATATAGGATGATACGTTTTGAAAATGATTATACAGAAGGTGCTCATAAGCAAATTCTAAAACGATTAATAGAAACCAATGAAGAACAAACACCCGGATATGGAGTGGATGAACACTGTGAAAAAGCGAGGGCTTACATTAGAAAAGAGTGTGATGCTCCGAATGCAGATATACACTTTTTAGTAGGAGGAACACAAACGAATACCACTATTATCGCTTCCATTTTGCGCCCGCATCAAGGTGCAGTTTCAGCAATTACTGGTCATATAGCAGCACATGAATCTGGCGCAATTGAAGCAACGGGACATAAAATACTTACTTTACCGAGTGATGATGGGAAAATCCAAGCAGCACAGGTGAAAAATTTATATGATGCTCATTGGAATGATGTCACTCATGAGCATATGGTACAGCCAGGCTTGGTTTACATTTCTAATCCTACAGAAAATGGAACGACTTATAGTAAAGTCGAATTGGAAGCATTAAGTAAAGTTTGCCGGGAATGTCGTTTGCCATTGGTAATGGATGGCGCTAGATTAGGATATGGTTTGGCTTCAATGGATAGCGATTTAACCTTGGCAGATATTGCAAGTCTATGTGATGTATTCTATATTGGCGGAACTAAAGTTGGTGCGATGTTTGGTGAAGCAGTAGTCATCATAAATGATGCCCTGAAAAAGGATTTCCGATATATTATCAAGCAAAAGGGAGGATTATTGGCAAAGGGAAGACTTTTGGGGATCCAGTTTGAAACCTTATTCGAAGATGGATTATACTATGAAATTTCTAATCATGCCGTGGAAATGGCAATCATGATTCGAGATGCATTTGTTGAAAATGGATTTTCATTACGATATGATTCTACATCAAATCAGCAGTTTCCCATTTTGCCGGATGATGTAATTTTGGAATTAGGCAAAAAGTATTCATTTTCCTTCTGGGAAAAAGTCGATGCCACACACAGTGCTATGAGATTTTGTACTAGTTGGTCTACGAAAAAAGAACATGTTGAAATGCTAGTAGAAGATATTAAGGCGACTAAAGGATAAAAAATGGCAACGATAGAGTTATACGCAGAGAATAGTTATTTAAAAGAATGTACGGCGAATATTGTTTCAATAAAAGAACAATTTGTTGTGTTTAATCAAACGATTTTTTATCCAGGTGGCGGTGGACAGCCTTGTGACCGAGGGATTATTAAACAAGGTGATAAAACCTATAATATTTTAACAGTAAAAAAAATAGATGGAGAAATTATTCATGAACTTGAACGTCCATTACAGCACATTAATCAAACAGTAGAGATGCAGATTGACTGGTCTTGGCGGTTTCAGAATATGCAGTACCACACATTATTGCATGTCATTTCAGGTTATTTATATCAACATTACAATGCTTTAGCTACAAGTAGTTAAATTGAAAAAGAACATGCGAGATTAGAGCTGTCTTTTTCTCCTGGAATAATACAAGAAATACCATTTGATCAATTAGAACAATCAATAAAGAAGTTACTGGCACAACCCCATAATGTTTACACGAAAATATTAAGTAGAGATGAAGCCGAGCAAAAAGAAGGGACTATTAAGACGGTAATTAATTTACTTCCAGCTTCTCTTAACGAAATTCGAATTGTTCAAATAAATGATATTGATGCGCAAGCATGTGGCGGAACCCACGTCAACAACACAACTGAAATTAAAGACTTCTCCATTATGAAAATTCAAAATAAAGGTCCCATGAAAAAAAGGATTAAAATTCAACTACTGGATTAAGTTCTACTATCCCTTCTTTTTAGCAATGAGGGGATAATCAATTGGACAGTAGAAAATTTATACGGGAATAGTTCAATAAACGGTAGCATCAATATTGATTATTATTTTCATGTTCCAATTTGCAGCTGCAGTTTGTTATGCAATTAACAGGTGCGTTCGTTCTTTAAAGAGCTGTGATAATCAGCTCTTTTCTTATGCTAAAGTAGCAGGACTGTAGTATAAGACTTGAGTAGTCAATTTAAGATGTTAATTTTTCTATCTTTGGTACAATAAAGAAAAATTAAAAGTGGGGATTACTATTAAAAAGAAAAGCCTTTATGCCCTTAATTTAATATTATTGCTATTATTAGTGGCTTGCCAACAATCATCAGAAAATTTGAATTTTAAGGGAGATAGTGAAAATTGGTCGGCAAAACTTAATGTAGTAAAAACTGATAACGATAAAGAAACTAAAAAGTTTGAATTACAGTTCAAAGGAAAAGATTATAAATCTGTTGAAAACCTTGAATTTAAGATTAATACTCCTAATTATGCTTGGGGTATGGGCGAAATTGAATTGAATAGTACTGGTGTATACAAAACACATAAAACTGAAACGGGTGAATTTTCTACGTCAAAAACTGATGTTATCGATATAGAAGTGACGTGGAATGGAAAGGTTGAAAACTTTTCGTTAAATAATAAGGAGTAACTTATTGATTATTTTTTGCATTTAAAAGGAAGATAGTCTGTTTGAACTTAAGCTCCTGAATAATGGATAGCAAGGTTCTTGTTCAACTAACAGGTGCGATTCTTCATTCTAAAAAATCTGATTGAAGGTTACTTTATTTTTAGCACAGAATAAGTTTACTAACCGTATTCAACTATCTTTTATATATTTACGACGTTCAATTCATACCATATTCTATCCTTTTCTTCGGAGTATGATTGGCAACAAAAATACCGATTAAAATTATCGTTGCACCAATATATTCTTGCATGACCATCTTTTCACCAAGGAATAGAAAGGCAAAAATTGCAGCGGTAATTGGTTCTAAGGAAAAGATAAAGCCAGTATTTTCAGGTGTTGTGTAGTTTTGCGCTATTGATTGAACGACAAATCCAAAAGCAGAGCAAATGATTGCTAAACTGACAATGGCTGCCCAACTAACAGCACCTATTGGCCATGAAAATGGCTCAAAAAGTAATGATGCAATTAGCCCCAGTATCCCCGTAAACCCAAGCTGAAAAATTCCAAGCTGAAAGGCATCAACAGTTCGTGCAAAATAATTATTTGCTACAATATGGATGGCATATAATAGGGCTGTTAATAAACAATAAATTATCCCGATTTCAAAAGTGAATGAATCTTTCAATGAAAGCAAAGTGAGTCCTGTGAACGTAATTAGAGTGCCCAACATAACTTTGCGTACTGGTAATTTCCTTTTAATTACAACCATAATCAAAGGAACAAAAATAACAGTTGTCGTAATTAAAAAGCCAGCTGTTGAGGCACTGGTAGTTTGCATTGCAAAGCCGAATGTAGCAAACACACCACATAATATAGTACCTAAAATCGCACTCGCTTGGATCGTTTGCCGATGCACGTGACGTATTTTTTGAAAAAACAATAGAGCCATTACAATGAATGCAATAATAAATCGAAATGCAACAAGCATAAATGGCTGCACTTCACCTATACTGAACTTCGTAAATATATAAGATGAGCCCCATCCCATTGTAACGAAGACTAATAGAATATTAGCTTGTTTTTGTGTCATGTTAATCTCCCTCTCTATATAAGTGATATAATCGTAGCATCCCTTTTGTTATTAGGGAAACGAATGTTTTTAATAAAACTATTAGATTTACTAATATAGAGGTGATTAACATGAATGCATATTTCGCACTTCTTGCGGTACTTGAAACGGGTAGTTTTACAAGTGCAGCAAAACAACTTGGTTATACGCAATCAGCTGTCAGTCAGCTTGTTCATACAGTAGAAGCTGACTTGGAAACGCAGCTTATCATTCGTTCACGGACAGGAGTAACACTGACACCAGATGGAGAGCAATATTTACCGTTTATTAGAAGTATTTGTAATGCAATTAGAGAATTACATGAAAAGAAAAAGGAAATGCAAGGGTTAGAACGAGGGACTATTCGAATTGGAACATTTTCGAGTGTGGCATGTCACTGGTTACCACAATGGATGAAGGAATTTAAAATACTGTATCCTAATGTCCGATTTGAAATTCATTTAGGTGATTATACGGATATTGAAAATTTAATTAAAGAAGGGGTAGTAGATTTTGGCTTTGTGAATCCAGATGCAGTGACACAACTCGAAATGATTCCTATTCAACAAGATGAAATGCTTGCGTGTTTACCACCAAATCATCATTTGGAAATGCGTGATAAAGTACTATTACAGGAATTATTAGAGGAGCCTTATATCTTATTAGATGAAGGAGCTGTTAGTGAACCTCTTAATGTATTTCATCGACACCAATTTGAACCGAAAATCGAATATCGTGTACAAGATGATTATGCCATTATGTCAATGATTGAGCAGGGACTAGGTCTTTCAATTTTGCCTTCATTAATATTAGAACGTTTACAATATAATATTGTGACAAAATCGATTGAACCACAAGTAATGCGGACTATTAGTATAGCTTATAAAGAGAAAAGTATTTTACCGATTACAAGTCGATATTTCATTGACTTTATTGTAGCGAAAGGATAGAGAAAAAGCGATGCGAGCTATGGCAGATCACCCTGAATTGGTTCAATTTGCAACTGAAATTGAATGAAAAAGGACTTCTTTATTGCAAAGGGGTTCTTTTTTTGTGCATTTCTCTTGTAGAACTTAAGGGGCAGTTTAGTTTAAGAGGTATTACCTGTAAATTGTAGAAATTATATAAGAAATAAATATGAAGGTGGTTTCTATGGGACAGTTTCAACCAAAGCATTTCATAAAAAAGAACGGTGAATCATTTTTATTGAGAACAGCTTTACCCGAAGACGCGGAGAAGGTGCTAAGATTTAATAAGGCTATTATTAGTGAAGCCCCTTATTTACTTACTACCGAGACTGAATTCAAAGTATCTTATGATCAAGAAAAACAATTTTTAAAACATATAGTTGATGACAATGGGAAGTTAGCAATTATAGCTGAATATCAAGAAGAAATAATAGGTTTTTTAGATTTTCATAATGGTCATAAAAAGCGAATTCTACATCAAGGTGCCTTTGGAATGAGTGTTGCCAACGAATATAGAAATCAAGGAGTTGGTAAAGCATTGCTAACTGTATTGTTGGATTGGGCAAAAGACAACCCTTTAATTGAAAAAGCTTGCCTTGAAGTATTTGCTGATAATACGAATGCAATTTGTTTATACGAAAATTTTGGGTTTGTTGAGGAAGGCCGTAAATTGAAAGCTATAAAGATTGATAATGAAACATACTATGACTTAATCTTAATGGCTTATTTTACGAATTAATCACAGATGTTATATAGCTAACGGGTGCTTTACTTCAATATGGGAGGTTGCTGCGGCAACCTTTTTCTTACGGAACTAAAGGGGCAGGTTAATTTAATAAGGATAATCCTGGTTATGATAAAGCCATTCTTTTTTGGAATTTGTCTAGTTATTAAGTAATAGTCTTAATGTCTTTTCGATTAACTATAATAAAGGTAAAATACCCATATTTATTGGGTGATTCTGGATATACAATCAAGGCGATTTCCTACCAGATAGGGGGACTTAAAAATGGCATCTATTGTTTACACAGTGATATTAATTGTTAGTTTTTTATTTTTAGTGTGGAAAAATGACGATAAAGAATCTTATTTTCCGTTAAAAATAATTGGATATTTTATATTAGGTTCATTTGCCTTTAATTTCAATCAAATTTCACTTCCACTTGGGTTTGTAGTGTATCTGATATTTTTTCGACCTAAGTTAAATGTACAGGTTAAACGAATAGCTGCGGTCTTTGGTTTTCTTGCATTTATATTCGTCCATTGGACCATACCATATGCAATGGATGAATGGGAAAGTCGCCCAATATTCATTGAGCATGAACTTGGTTCAGTATATACGATGAACTTTCAAGAAGAATATGAACTGGTTAAGCAAGATTTAAATCTAGAGAACAACAGTTTGAGGCTTGAGGATTTTGAAGTAGACTATACTGAAGATGGAAGAATTACAGACTTAAGCTGGCAACTACTTGGTCAAAATGGCAATAGCTATAATCTCTATCAAATTCGATATGATATTGATAAGAATAGGTATCAAGTTATGAATAGTCAGCTTGAAACATGGCTCCAATACAATCGATTAATTGATGCTGAACATTTTTTTGAAAATCTTAATGTGCTTGATATTAAAGATATTACTCATGCTAAGGGTGACTTTTCTTCCTATGTTATACAAAGTACAGGGGAACTTATCAATTATGCAGTAGAAAATCGAACTCATGTCGTATCAAATGGAGAAATACAATTATTAGATGATGAGCAGTTACCAGTTGAAGGTTATTATATTTCAACATTTGCAATGAAGAAAACGGCAGAAGAAAGAGATGATCAAGGAAATATCACACAAGAAAGCTTCGAAGGTACTGAATTGTCTGATTATCTATTTGATGTAAATTTTGATGAGGAATGATAGAAATTATTGTTGAATATCTAGCAAGCTAAATTTCATCTAACGGAAGGTGTCTATCTAAAAGTTTCTTCCGTAATCAAGGCGAATCCTACTAAAAGATTCGTCTTTTATGAATCTTTAAACTGGAATAGGAAAATATGTTAAAATATAACTGACTTTATGAAAAAAACTACTTCAGCTAAAGGGTGCGTTAGCTTAAGATCGGAGCTGTCTTTAAGGCAGCTTTTTCTTATGGAACTAAACCAGCTAATAGTTAGTCAACATTTTTCAATGAAAACTTAAAATATTTCATGCTATACTAAATTTGTGCATGCTAAATAACCTTCCAATGAACTATATTTGGAAAGTTTTGTGCTATTTAGTTATACTTTTAAACTAGGTTAGATCTTGGAAAGTCGAGTTATTTTGTAATAGTGCATAAATCCATTGTAGAAGCTTATTGGCACATGCTATCACAGCTACTTTAAAGGGCTTTCCTTCTTCACGTTTCTTATCATAGAACTCTCGTAATCTCTTGTTCCGAGGGATGATTTCATCTGTCGTTTTCTTCTTGCGACAATCACGAATGGCACAACGAACTGCCATATATAAGGCATGTCGTAGTCTACCAGAACCTCTTTTGGTAATCCGATTTACTGAGCCTTTAAATTTACCTGATTCAAAGATACTTGGATCAATTCCGGCAAATGCCACTAGTTTTTTAGGGTGATTAAACCGATCAATCTCTCCAATTTCAGAAATAATCGTTGTAGCGATTTTTTCACCGATACCAGGGATGGATTGGATAATCTTATATTCTTCAATTTCTTTTGCCAAAGCATTTATCTCTTCTTCAAATTTGGATAAGTGCTTTTGGTATTCTAGAAGCATTTTTATATACATCTCTAGGCTTAAAATGTGACTCTGATATAAAGTTCTCTGAAAAGGATTTCGAGCTGAGGCAGCCATAAGTTTCTCTGCCTGTGTATTCGCCCACTTTCTAGAACGACTTGGACAAAGTTCATTAATCCTATTTGCTACAGTTTCTTCATCGACTGCTGATATGTCTTCAGAAGTAGGGAATTCTAATAGAGTAAGCAAAGAAACAACCGAATACAAATCTCCAAAAACCCCTCTATATTCAGGAAATACTTGATCAAGAACAGCCTGAAACTGTAGTTTTGTTTGTACATAGATACCTGTTATATTTGCATGTTGTCTTGAAAGATTACGAAGATTTAAGAGTTGTATCCCTCGTTTTTTATAAGGCTCTAAATCCTCTTTATAGTACAGCTCGCAGAGGTGACGTGCATCGATTAAATCTGTCTTTACTTTCCGTAAACTAGAGCTCTTCGCACGATAAGAAATGAGTGGGTTAACGATAATTAATAAGTAACCTCTCTCCTCAAAATACTGTACAACGGGCGTATGATAATGCCCAGTAGACTCTAAAACGACCGGAGGTCGAATTCCTGTTACGTTTTCTATCTCTCTAAGATATTGGTGTAAGCTCTCTAGTCCTTCAATGGTATGTGCTACTTTAAAACTTCTTTTATAAGGCTTCTTTTTATCCAAGAACGCTTGAACCTGACTTTCACCTTTAGCTACATCCAGACCAACCACTGGATTCATTTTTTATCTCCTCCAAAAACATAATATTGCCGGTAACCCCTAATCCTTCTTGCAGTATCATAGCTTCGCTTGTTATACGAGATCTTGGTCCCAACCAGCCAAATCATGTTTAAGCAAGTAGGGGGCGAACTGTTTAGTTGACGGGGTCCAAGCCCCACGGGCAGGAACGTTCTACCCCGGCTACCGTTATCATATATCGATATAAAAATTGTTCAACCAGAAATAACTGGCTGACCTTTATAATACGAAAGGGGCAGGATAGTTCCATAAGGGATACTGTTAAGTGACATTAAAGTCGTTTAAAAACGTCAGTCCTGTTATTCCATTAAAGGGCCGGATTGTGGAGGATTGGAGAATTTTGATTCTACAAATAATTGGGGGATTGGAAGAAGGAAAGCTATGTATAATTAGTGATGTAAGTTTATGCTTTTTATGTAATAATTATTTTGTAGAAATGTAAAGTTACAATTCATACATAGTGAAGGTGGGGATCATAATGGCAACGGGAACGCATACTGTAGAAGTTCCAGTAGATGTACAAGCAGTTTGGGATTATGTCAGTGATCTCGAAAAATGGGCAACGACAGTACCAGCCTATAAAGAACATGAAATCATAAATGACAAGCAATCTATTTGGACATTTGAAGGTAGTGTGAAAGGTATTAAAAAAACAATACAAGCGCAGGTAGATATTACCGAATGGAATGAACCTTCAAATATTAAGTTTGAACTAAAAGGTTTATCAGATAATTTTACAGGAAGCGGTCACTTTACTGCAGAAGATGTTAATGGTAAAACAATAATGACTTGTAAGGTGGAAATCCATGCAGGCGGATTATCTGGTGCGGTGTTAACACCAATTATTAAATGGGCTGTTCCAAAAGTAGCATCTCGTTTAACAGAATCTATCGCACGTAAAATTGCAGTATTCTCATAGTTTTCAAAGATTGAAAGCCAATTCATTTTGGAGATACCTTCTCTGAAGTATAGATGGTAACATTCTGAAGTGACCAAAATAATGATATCGAGCTCTACTAGAAATTTTATAATTAGCGGAAAGGGGGCTGTCCAAAAAGGATGGCCTCTTTTTTTCAATATTCCAGAATCGCTTTTCTTAATGAACTAACAGGTGCTTTAGCTTAGGATCAGAGCTGTCTTTAAGGCAGCTCTTTCTTTATGCAACTATTGGGGCAGGTTAATTTAAAAAAGGTTTGTAATTTATGGTAAAACAAGATGTATAATTTGTGTAATTCAGAAGGGAGGTTGAAAAGAAATGAAGCTTTCTTTTTGGTTCTATTTGGGAGCTGTGTTTGTTTATTTTTTAAGTTTTATTTCTTCCTTTTCAGTTGGGTTATATGTATTATTTGGAGCAATTTTACTTTTACTATTTGGGTTGGTGATATCTTTTAAACTTCTTAGAAAAGAAATGAATATATTCATTTTAATAGGTATTTCCATTGTAATCTGTGTTGTTTCATATGTCATTTGGTATCTTTTAGTTCATAATGTAGATGACTATTATATATTTTTCCCTTTTACAATTTTCGTATAGATACTTCCTTGTTGAACTAACAGGGCAGTTTAGCTGAAGAATGGTAAAGTTAACTATAAAGAATTTATTAAGGGAGAGAGAGAGACATATGGAACAAGTAAATTTCTTAGATAATAGTCAGTCTTATGAAAATGTGGAGAAAGCTTTCTTAGTGCATAAAAAAATAATTAAAGAACTTCTGGAAGAAGCTGATATCCAGCACATAGGAAGTACAGCTATACCTAATTGCCTTACAAAGGGTGATTTAGATATACAAGTGCGTGTTATTCCTGAACACTTCTCTAAAGCCGTACAAGCACTTTCACAATTATATGAACTTAATGATGGCAGTGTAAAAACTTCATTCTTCAGGTCATTTAAAGACGATACAAAAATTCCTCCTTTAGGAGTACAATTAAGTGTCATTGATTCTGAATATGATTATTTTTGGAAGTTCCGAGATGTTTTATTACGAAGTGATGCTTACAGGATGGAATATGATGAGCTAAAGAGGAAGTATGAAGGCAAAAATATGGATGAATACAGGGAAGCCAAAAACGAATTTTTCCAAAGATTAATGAAGACTCCTGAATTTAATAATCTGTGATAAATTGCTTTTTTCATCTTCAACTAACGGGTGCTTTACTTCAAAAAGGGAGGTTGCTGCGGCAACCTTTTTCTTAATGAACTAACGGGGCAGGTAGCTGAAGAGCAGTGACATATAAAGGTATTGTCCTTTTTTACGTAGAATATTTTAAGAATAGCTTGTAAATAAATGGGGGTAGACATATGGAAATTTGTTTTATAGGTGGCGGAAATCACTTGAATAACGAATTAGGTGAAGTGTTCCTGGAACTTTCAAAAATGATTAAACCTGATGCTAAGATTTTAATAATCCCTTTTGCAACCGACAACTCCAGGTATGAAAGCTGGATGGAAAGTATCAAACAAGCCTTTTCAATAATGGAGAATGTGAGTGTTGAATTATTAAACGAAGACCTTTCAGAAAAAGAAATGAAAAAGTCTATAATAGAACATGATGTTCTTTATTTTATTGGTGGAAAGCCAGAAAGGTTAATCCATGTAATAGAAGAAAAAGGACTTACCCCAATTATCAAAGACTTTCAAGGTTTAATCATTGGATATAGTGCGGGTTCATTAGCTTTCTGCAATGATTGCATAATAACAAAAGATAAAGACTATCCAGAAACGATAGTGATCAAGGGCTTAGGATTAGTTGGGTTTAGCGTTGAGGTCCATTACGAGGATAATATAGATGGAGAATTAATTCCCCTATCAAATGAACGAAAGGTATATGCAATACCAAATGGAAGTGCAATTTTCTCCAAGAACGGGAAACTATTTAAAGTGGCAAATGATATCTATTCCTTTCAAAATATGAAAAAGGAAATAGTAAATTCCTAATTCTTAATGAACTTACGGGTGCTTTACTTCAATAATAGGGGTTGCTGCGGCAGCCTTTTTCTTATGGTTCTAAAAGGAAATAGTACACACGGGAAAGAATATAATGTAATATATATCATTTATTTGCATTTTTTTAAGAGAATCCGAAAAGAAAAGGAGCTAAAAAGGTGTATATAATAATTGCATTTCTAGTTTTTGTGATTGTGTTTATTGCAACTACCCAACTAATTTCAAATAGGTATTGGAAATGTATCTATACTACATTTGGATATGAGAATTATTTTAAGGTGGTTTCCAAACTGAAAAGCGAAGGAATAACATACAAAACTAAAACTCCAATAAATATAGGTTCCGAAAATCTCCCAAATCGTATGGATTCTACTCAATATGATGTTTTTGTTAAAAAAGAAGATGAACAAAAAGCCCAGAAAGCACTGCACAAGAATAATTGATTTATCATGGACTAACAAAGGTGAGATCATTGAGTGTGGGCTGTCAGATATGGCAGCCTTTTTCTTATAGAATTAAAGGGGCAGGTTAGTGAAAGAGCGTATCTACCATATTTGTGGAATTATTATTGAAATATGTAAGGTAAAGGGGCTAATAATGATGACAAAAAATAATTTCCAAGTTTCCCTAAGAACAGGAAATTTAGATGATGCAGAAGCCTTGTTAGAAATTCAAAGGGAAGTTGTTTCAGAAAACGAATTTATGATTTCCGTTTTAGAAGAATTTGAAGAGACAACGGAGCAACAAAGAAGTTGGATACAGAAAATTTTAGAAAATGAAAGAGAAACAATAATTGTGGCTGAAATTAAAGGAAAAGTTATTGGTTTGATTGTATTTCGGTCAAAAAATACCAAAAGGCTTGCTCATACTGGTTATTTTACGACTATGATAAAGAAAGATTATCGAGATATGGGTATTGGTAAACTCCTTATTAAAGAACTTTTAAACTGGGCAGAACAAAACCCTTTAATTGAGAAAGTAAGTTTAGGAGTTTTATCAACAAATCAGAGGGCAATAGCCTTATACAAAAGTGTGGGATTTGTAGAGGAAGGACGTAAAATTAAAGAAGTAAAGTTTAGCGAGGACTTATATGTAGATGACATTCTTATGTATAAATTGGTTTAATCCTTCTTGAACTACTATGAAAATAAATTTCTGTAACTTCGAAAAAAGACAATACCAAAGAATCTATTCTTGCGGATGACGTAATAAATCAAAAGGGAAGTTACCTTAATCTCAAGGGCTTATCTCTTATGATGGTTACTTCTCGTTTATTAGGAACCTTACTAGCTCAAGTATTTTTTATTCCAGGGGCAGGATATATTGCGTGGTTTACTAAATTTATTGTCTAATAATTATCTGATTTCTTATAGAACAACAGGTGCGTTAGTTTAATAGGATGCAATAAAGGAGACCACAATAAGTGGTCTCTTTTATTAATGTTTAACAAAGCCTGTTTAATAATAATGTATGAAATAAATATCTTTGATGTATTTATCGGCTACTAAATCTGTGTGCTGTACCATGATCTGGATACTAGAAGATTCATGGCCATCTTATTCCGTTCAAAAAGATCTGAGGCAGCACTGCGGAAATGTAAGTAAGGGAATAAAAACTGTTTTTACATTCAGTAAGTGCCGCGTAGAACGTGCAATAAACCGTAAAAAACAAATGATTAAGCTCCCTAATATTTATGATTCATTTCTTTAATGAAATCACTTATAAAAGTCTAAATCTTTGCAGTATTTCCGCACTAACCGTGACGCTTTTGATTGGCTAATGGATAATTGATTAGCGACTTTTCTTGTATTCCTGAATTTTGTATAGGAGTTAACGATCAGGTTTCTTTCAAGTTCTTCTAACGCTTTATCTAATGAATAATCTTGGAGCATCTGACTCGATAGGTCTTGGGGTGTGCTGTTTCGACTAAGTGGTGTCTCTTGACTTGGGGTTACTCGAGCATTTTTTTGTTGTAGTATGATCGGTAAATCAGATACCTGAATGATAGCATCACTCGTTACAACTAAGCTTTCAACCAAATTCTCTAATTGACGTATATTTCCGGACCATGGATAGTCATAAAAAATATCGAGGACTTCCTTCGATATAATACGATTAACTTGATACTTTTTATTGAATACTGAAAGAAAATAGTAAGATAGCGGGATGATATCTTCTTTTCTTTCCCTTAATGGCGGTATTTGTAAATTAACCACATTAAGTCGATAATATAAATCTTCCCTAAATCGTTTTTTCTGCACCATCTCAAATAAGTCTCGATTGGTAGCGGAAATAATTCGAATATCCACTTTCTTTAGTTCTCTGCCCCCAACAGGAAGAAATTCAAGGTCTTGAATAACCTGTAAAAGCTTAGCTTGAATATTAAACGGGATTTCTCCTATTTCATCTAAAAACACGGTACCACCGTTTGCCATTTCAAGTAGTCCTTTTTTTCCGCCTTTGGTTGCCCCGGTAAAAGACCCCTCCGTGTATCCGAAAAGTTCTGATTCTATTAATTGTTCCGGTATGGTAGCACAGTTAATTGATAAGAAAGGCGAGTTCTTTCGAAGTCCTCTATTATGAATGTATTTAGCCAACACTCCTTTCCCTGTACCAGACTCCCCTTGAATCAAAATGGTTGCATCAACCATAGAAATCTTATCGCATATTTCCATTACATTGTTCATCTGTTCATTGTTCGTAATTACGTTTTCTTTATAAGAATTCTTTTCACTTATTTCTTCTGGTTCCTTTTCCTCTGAAATGTATAACCCTTTATAGTTTGGTTCTTGTGCTGTTGTAATAATAAGTTCAATTTCCTGTTCATCGTTGAGTAAAGGAATAGCTGTTGTAATCATTTCCTTTCCAATATATGAAACTTGCTTTATTGTAACCGATTTCTTGTCCTTCAGAACAAAGGGTAAAATACTAGGTTTCCAATATCCTTTGGAGAATATTTCATTATTATGTTTTCCAACTATTTCGCTTAACTGCTTTCCATAATGCCTTTCATAAGCTTTATTTGCGTAAATAATGCAGGCATCTTTGTTAAGAACATAAATCTCATTAGGTGAATGATCTAAAATTTTTTTCAATATCTCAGTACTCATTTCAATTTTTTCTTCATTATTCATTAAGTTTTGCATGAGTTAGCTCCCTTCATCTCCTTTTAAGATGTCAAATGAGTCTGTAATAACTAAAATGAGTCTATTATGGTTAAATTGAGTCAATTATAAATCATATTTATACATTAAAGAAGGGGGAAATAGTAAAATATCGGTAATAATAGAGAGCTTTCGAATTGGCATTATCCTTGCATAAGAGTTAAGTAAAGCATGCTACAGATATAAGGAAATATGATGCCAATAGGTAGAGGAGATTTAAAAGTAATACCTGTATCCTTATTCAGAGCAAGTCTTTAATCTTATGCATAATTAAAAGGAGGAACTGCCATTATGTCTACAAAAGAAGATATGAAAAAGTTGGAATACACACTACCTTATAATCAGTATGTGGATCCTGAAGTCATGAAGGGGGAAAGGGAAAATATTTTCTATAAAAACTGGATTATGGTTGGGCATACAAGCCAGGTAGAGAAGGTTGGAGACTTCTTTACATTTGATTTGGTTGGGGAGCCGATTATTGTAACACGGGGAAAGGATGAAGAGTTACGGGCTTTTTATAATATTTGCCCTCACCGCGGTGCGATGGTCGAGCGTACTGAACAGGGCAATAAAAAAATTCTCCAGTGTATGTATCATGGATGGACATTCCATTTAGATGGTAAGGTGAACAGGACTCCAAATTTCAAAACAAATGATATAGAAAAGCCTAGCTGCATGACTTCAATTCGATTAGAAGTACATCAATCGATGATATTTGTAAATCTAGATCAGGATGCCTCTTCTTTCGAAACAGATTATCAATCTTTTTTAAATAACATAAAAGAATATACTTTTCTTAGTTCCTTAAAAAAGGTCAGGGAAAACCGGCGAATTGTTCTTGCTAACTGGAAATCAATCATTGACAATTATTTGGAATGTGATCATTGTCAAATTGCACATCCTAGCTTCTCGAAGGCATTCGATTTAACTAAATATAGTATTACTCCTTGTGATAATTTTTCCTATCAGTGTACAACAGCAAGCGATGAAGAAGAAGGTTCTGGTGCACGTTTTTACTGGGTATGGCCGAATACCATGATTAGTATTTACCCAGGTACTGGAAATATGACAACGAGCCATATTATCCCGGTTGATGAAAAAAGTTCATTGGCTATTTATCGTTATTATTTTGCTGATGAAAAGTTAACTGAAGACGAGGAAGATTTAATTAAATTTGTCGATCAAGTGCGAGAAGAAGACTTCGAACTAGTTGAGTTATTACAAAGTGGATTACATTCTAAGGCTTGTGGAAGAGGAGTATATTCTCCGACCGAGCACGGTTTGAAACATTTTCATCAATTAGTCACAAAGGCGATGCAAAGCTAGTCTGTAATCTATAAATGGTCTATAGTTTATTAAAAATGAAAGCGTTTTATATGTGTTGTTCATTTGTTAGTGAATTATATAAAAGCTAGAGCTGAAAGTGTAGTTTGCATACTATCAAAAAGCAATGAAAGAGGGTTTTTTATTTTATGAAACAATCAAATGTAGATAAAGCAATCTTTTGGCCGGCTCTAGCTATTCTTGCTGCTTTATCAATTCCTGTACTATTAAATCCTAAACAAGGGACTGCTATCCTCGGAGATCTTCATCATTTAATTGCCGAGAGTTTGAGTTCATTATATTTATGGGCTGTGGTAGCGGCTTTAGGTTTCTTGATTTGGCTGGCATTTAGTAAATATGGAAAGATAAAATTTGGTGCGCCTGATACCAAGCCGGAATTTTCAACATTTAGCTGGTTAGCTATGTTATTTACGGCCGGAATTGGTGCAAGTATCACATACTGGAGTGCCATTGAATGGGCGTATTATTACACAGCTCCTCCTTTTGGGGCCGAACCAAAAACTACGGCGGCGGCAGATTGGGCGTCTACGTATGGATTATTTCATTGGGGATTTAGCGCATGGGTACTATATTGTCTACCTGCTTTGCCGATTGCCTATAACTTATATGTGAGGAAAAATCCGAGTGTGAAATTGAGTTCAGCGTGTGAAGGTGTTCTCAAAAAGGGAGCAAATAGCTGGGTAGGAAAAGCGATTGACGTTTTTTTCATGGTTGGACTAGTTGGAGGTATAGGGGCTGCTCTAGGCTTGGGACTTCCGATGATTTCTGAAGGTATTTCTGAATTATTTAATATACCACGAAGCTTTATGTTAGATATGGCGCTTATAGTAATCTTGACATTAATCTTCTGTGTTAGCACGTATTTTGGTCTGAAAAAGGGCCTGAAAAGATTAGCTAACATCAATACGTATCTCTTTTTAGCACTTTCTGCATTCGTTCTTTTAGCTGGTCCAACTTTGTTTATTATATCCAGATTTACGGATAGCGTTGGGGTTTTGTTACAGAATTTCTTTCGTATGAGTTTCTATACCGACTCCGTTGCCAATTCTGGCTTTCCGGAAGCCTGGACGATATTCTACTGGGCCTGGTGGTTTGCTTGTGCTCCTTATATGGGCATATTTGTAGCGAAAATCTCAAAAGGAAGAACGATAAGACAAGTCATTTTTGCTGAATGCATTGGAGGAACGGTAGGATGTTGGGCAGCGTTTTCTATAATGGGTAATACAGGTCTTTACTTTGAACTTAATAAACTTGTTCCTGTCATTGACATTTTAGAGAAGAAAGGTGGAGAAGCAGCGATTGCTGCCATTTACCAGGGCCTTCCCGGCGGCAGTATTGCCTTGTTTGTCATTATCATTATCACCCTTATTTTTCTTTCTGCTACATTAGACTCTTCGTCATTCACATTAGCAAGTGCAGCTTCAAAAAAGTTGTCATTAGATCAAGAGCCAGCTCGATGGCATAAGATATTTTGGGCTTTGGTCATAGAGCTTGTAGCGTTTTCCATGATGTTCGGTGGAGGACTACATGCTCTTCAATCAGTAGTAGTCATTACCTCCGTTCCACTCATATTAATAATGGCGATGGCATCAATATCGCTCATTAAATGGATAAAAGAGGATCAGGCAGAAAGCAGTAGCATAGAAAAAACTATCAATGAAGAACCTACAAAACTAACATCTTGATGTATCATCCAAACTGGGAGGATACAGGAAAGGTGCAAAAGCTTAAGGGATAAATAAGAAACAGGCACCAGCTAAAAGAACAGCTGGTGCCTGTTTGGCGTTTGCTGATCCAACCGTATAAAACTTTTCTGGGAGTTGTGTAAAAAAACCTTAAATTATTTACATTCCTTTTATTCATCTTTCCGCTATTACTTGTTTCACTAAGTGTAAGTGATTTAGCTTAAAGGTGCCCAAGCTATTGATACAATTGCCCAAATAATAAGTACAATTGTGAGACAAAGCAATGTAAATTGAATTCTAATGCTTGTAATACCAATTGAAAGTAGGAACGTACCGATTGCTGATCCTAATCTACTTATTGCTGTTGCCAGTCCAACACCAGAAGATCGGGTTTCTGTTGGAAAGCACTCGAGCGGAGTAAAAAAAATATATTTTCAATATTCATAATTATTTATATGATAACGCTTACAAAAATTATTGACGAAAGAAAGGGCAGGTGATATTCTATTTATAGAAATATTTGGTTAGTTTACTAAACTAATTAAAAATATTTAGGTATTAAATGTAAGTAATTATTGTTTGTATCATTTTGTAAGGGCTTTCAACACAGGTGAGCAAGAATGCAATGAGATTTATCTGGTTAAAACCATACAGCGTTATTTCTTCTAGGATAAAAACCTGATGAATCAGTGGATTTCTAATGCTATGGAGGGATGAAAATGAGTCAATTAGAAAGGTTGGAATCCGTTGAAGAAGCTGTTGTATACGTTAAAGTCAGAAAATTTGGTATTAGAGATAAACTAGGTTACTTATTTGGGGATTTTGGGAACGACTTTTTCTTTATTTTAGTAAGTTCTTTCTTAATGGTTTACTATACGGATATTTTTCATATCAGTGCAGCTACAGTTGGAATACTTTTTTTAATTGCGCGTTTATGGGATGCTGTTGCGGATGTTACTTGGGGACGTTTCATTGATACAAGAAAGCCAGGCAAACATGGAAAATTTAAACCTTGGATTTTCAGGATGTCCTTTCCATTGGTACTGTCAGGTATATTAATGTTTGTGAAGATTCCAGGTATGTCTGATGGCTTTTATATGGCCTGGGCCTTTGTCACTTACATTGTTTGGGGAACTTTGTACAGCACAGTAAATATTCCATACGGCTCGATGGCTTCAGTTATAACAAGCGATCCTGTCGAACGTACATCACTATCCACATTCAGGACAATGGGAGCTATGTTGGCTAGTTTAATTATTAACGTAGTGGGTCCATTAATTCTATTTGTGGATAATAAGGCAGATCCAAACCATTTTCTGGTAGGAGCTATCATTTTTGGACTTCTTTCTATCTCTTGTTATATAGCATGTTATAAATTATCGACCGAACGAATTATTGCCCCTATAAATGAAAATCAAAAATCTTCTTTAAAAAAGTCTGTAAAAGGAATTGTCAAAAACAAGCCTTTATTGTCTATCCTTGCAGCATCCTTAATTTTCATGATGTGTACGATGCTGATAGGAGCAATTAATGTGTATTTGTTTAAGGATTATTTCAGCAATGCGTCAGCCCTAAGTTTAATAGGATTGGTACAAACTGCCGCAGTTTTCGTTGCTATGCCAATAGCAAAACCATGCGTTGCTAAATTTGGTAAAAAAGAAACGGCGTCAATAGGGATGCTGCTTGCGGGGGGAGTATATGGGCTACTGTACTTCATGCCGAACCTATCTGCGATACAATTCATCATCATTTCAGCAATAGGGATGTTTGGATTTGGATTCTTTAATATTGTGGTGTGGGCATTTGTAACAGATGTAATAGATTATCACGAATATTTAACTGGCCTTCGTGAAGATGGAACTGTGTATTCAATCTATTCATTTGCTCGTAAAGTAGGACAAGCAATTGCAGGAGGAATCGGCGGTTTTGCGATTGCAATGGTTGGATACGATGCAACACGAGAAGCACAAACACAACAAGCGCTTGATGGAATTCATGCACTGGCAACCTTAGTACCCGCAGTCATCTATATAGTTGTTTTCTTAATTTTGGCCTTCCTTTATCCATTAAATAAGAAAAGGACCATTCAACTGGCTGAAGACTTGGCTGAGAGAAGAAATATTAAGGATTAGTGAAAAAACTCCCCTGAAACACAGAAAGGGGAGTTTTTCGTTATTTCTTGGGATAGCTATTTTCATAAGAAAGATTCAGAATAGGAACATCAAGGAAATTTTTGATTGCAAGGGCACATGCTCCCATTACACATGATTTTTTTCCAATTGCCGATAGAGTAAGTTCACGGTAATGACTAATGGAGGAGGTCAGATTATTCCTGATTTTGTTAATGGAATCAGGATATATACGAAGCAATTCACTGTCTAATACCAGTACGTCCGGATTATACATGTTAATCATATTGTTTAGGCCAATGGATAAGTAGTAAATAAATCGTTCCATAATCTTATGTACCGCTTCATCACCTTCATCAATCCACCGTTGAATATTCTCATATGTCAAATTTGGGATTTGTTTTTCTTCTGAAAGAAATTCAAAAATACTCGATTCTGAAGCGTATTTCTCCCAGCAGCCTTTATTACCACAATTACACTGCTTTCCGTCCGGAACAACAATCATATGGCCAATTTCTCCTGCAAATCCATCATGTCCCCGAAAAAACTCATTCTTCATCATCATTCCAAGGCCTATCCCAGAATGAAAGGTTGCGCTTAAAAGGTTATCTGCTTCATGATGCACAAATATGCGCTCAGCAAAAGCACTTAGATTAGCATTGTTTTCAAGATGAACATCAATTTCAAATTCCTTTTCTATGTCGTTTTTAAAATTGATATCTTTCCATTTAAATCGTGGTACAAAGTGAATGAGTTCGTCTTTTCCTACCAGACCATGGATAGCAATGACTATACCAACAATTCCATAGCGACTGTCAGCGTATTTGGCTTTGTACTTTTTGATCGTTTTATTCAGCAGTTTGAGAATCTCCGAGTAGTCTGTAGTATTTATTTCTTTGATAGAGGAGGTGACACTACAGCCGAGAAGATTGCTTAGAGTGAAGGAAATCCGTCCGTAATCAATGTCAATCCCGAGCGCATATCCTGCTTGGCCGTTTAAGGAGAGCATGATAGGCTTCCTACCGACACTGTTATGCTCTAGTTGTGTTTCTACTATTAGATCTTCGTCCAATAAATCTGCAACCTGCGCTGAGATAGTTGCTCTTGTTAAATCCGTAGCTTTGGACAAATCTGCCCTTGAAATCATGCCTTCTTTTATTATTTCTTTAATAATTAACCCACGATTAATTTTTTTGATATATGCTGCATCACCGGTAATCATTAATATCCTCCCATTTTGGCAACAACTTTTAGATATATTTTTATTATAACAGTTTCTCGTATGTCAAATACTATTAGATTATAGTGTATTCAGATAGAGTTAATTGACGGAAAAGTGAAAAAATGATAAATTATTTATATAATTAATTAGTTTAGTAAACGAATTAATAGGATTGGCTAATTAAAAATGAAAGGGCTTACAGTGGAACAGATGCTGGTACCCATATAAACTTTTATCAGGAGGGAAATTTATGAAAGTCTTTTTGGATGATCATTTTTTGTTAAACACGGACACAGCAATCGAATTATACGAAAATGTTGGTGGAAACCTGCCGATTTTTGATTTTCATTGCCACTTATCCCCACAAGAGGTATGGGAAAACAAACCCTATGAAAATATTACACAATTGTGGCTTGGAGGCGACCATTATAAATGGAGAGCCATGCGTATGCACGGAATTGGCGAGCGATATATAACAGGTGATGCAGAGGATTGGGATAAGTTTGCTGCATGGGCGGAAACGATGCCTCACTTAATTGGAAACCCTCTATATCATTGGGCACACATGGAGCTGAAATTGTTTTTTGGTATTGAAAAAATCCTGAGCCCTGAAACTGCGCAAGAAATTTACGATGAGTGCAACGAAAAGCTTTCCAGGCACGAATTCAAACCAAGATCATTTATTGAAAAATCAAACGTTAAATTTATTGGAACGACGGATGATCCTATTTCTGAGCTCGAATTCCATCAGTTACTGAAGCAGGATGAATCCTTTCAAATAACCATTGCTCCGACTTTCCGTCCCGATGGCGCCTTATTCGTCGAACGTCCTGATTTTAAAAGCTGGCTTCAAAAATTAGAAAAAGTATCAAAAATTAAAGTGGATTCAATTGAAAGCCTAATAAAGGCCCTTAAACAACGTGTCAATTACTTTCATGAAAACGGTGGTAGGGGTTCGGATCATGATATTCAGAAAATGGTATATGTAGACACCACTATAGAAGAAGCGGATATCATCTTCATGAAACGGATGAATGACGAACAGCTATCAACTGAAGAATTGACTGCTTACCGATCATTCTTATTGAAGGAATTGGGGAAAATGTATGCAGAAAAGCAGTGGGTTATGCAGCTGCATATGGGAGCTATGCGAAATAACAACACTAAGATGAAAGAACTAATTGGTACAGATATTGGGTTCGATTCTATTGGAGAGACCAATTTAGCAGAAGGATTATCTAGTTTTCTTGATGCGCTTGATCAAGATGGATCCTTACCCAGAACTGTATTATTCAATTTAAATCCAAAAGATAATGCGATTCTTGCAGGAATGATCGGGAATTTCTTTGAAGAAGGGATCCCGGGAAAAGTTCAATTTGGTTCAGGCTGGTGGTTTAATGACTCTATTGATGGAATGGAAAAACAAATGAAGGAACTTGCGAATGTCGGACTTCTGAGCCACTTTGTTGGTATGCTGACAGATTCCCGAAGCTTCCTTTCGTATGCTCGCCATGATTATTTCCGTAGGATTCTTTGCAACATCCTAGGCGATTGGACTGAACAAGGATTAATGCCTAATGATAAAGAGCTACGTGAGCAAATGGTTAGGAATATTGGCTATTACAATGCTGAAAAATATTTTGCGAAACGATAAAAAATAATTGTTGTCTTTTTTTGCTTGATTATTTAAATGTTAATGGAGTTAAAAGGAATAAATCATTTTATTTTTTTAAGGAGTGTTGGACATGTTATATCCCATCGTAACTGAAACTCGAAACCTTATAGACTTGAATGGAATTTGGAACTTTAAACTGGATGCAGGTGAAGGGTTTCATGAAAATTGGAAAGACGAAAAATTGGCTGGCACTATGACAATGGCGGTCCCATCCTCTTTCAATGATGTAGGAGTTACGGGTGAAATCCGCAATCATGTTGGCTGGGTCTGGTATGAACGTGAATTTACAGTGCCGGCCATTCTTGCTTCAGAACGTGTTGTATTAAGATTCGGTTCTGCAACACATGCTGCAAAAGTATATGTGAATGGAGAGCTTGCAGTTGAACATAGAGGCGGATTCCTCCCATTTGAAGCAGAAATTAATTCCTTTTTAAAAGCAGGAAAAAATCGGTTGACGGTAGCAGTAAACAATGTTGTCGATCATTCAACACTGCCAGTTGGAACCTATGTGGAAAAAGAGGTAGCTGGTATTGGAGAAGTAATTCGCAACATTCCGAACTTTGATTTTTTCAACTACGCTGGATTACAGCGTCCGGTAAAAATCTATACAACACCCCGTACTTACATTAAAGATGTAACGATAGTGACAGAATTGAATGGAAAGGTAAGCTACACCGTAGAGACAGTAGGGAAATCAGAGGTTCATGCCAGTGTAGTAGATGAGTCAGGTAAAATAGTTGCCACAGCTAATGGAGTCTCCGGTACAATCATGGTCAATGGTGCGAAGCTTTGGGAGCCATTAAATGCATATTTATATACGCTGAATATAGAACTTTCAGAAAATGGAGAAACGGTTGATCAATACGAACAGCCCTTTGGTATCAGAACCGTAGATGTACAAGATGGTAAATTCCTCATAAACAATAAGCCTTTTTATTTTAAAGGCTTTGGTAAACATGAAGATACACCAATTCATGGAAGAGGCTTTAATGAAGCAGGCAATGTAATGGATTTCAAACTTATGAAATGGATGGGTGCCAATTCATTTCGCACTTCTCATTATCCTTATTCTGAAGAAATGATGCGTCTTGCAGATCGTGAAGGCCTTGTTGTCATTGATGAATCAACTGCTGTCGGTGTTCATTTAAACTTTATGTCAGTTTTAAATGGACAGACAACAAAAAAAACCACATGGCAAGAAGTGAAAACGTTTGAGCATCATCAAGAGGTCATGAGAGAACTGATTGCCCGTGATAAAAACCATCCTTCAGTTGTGATGTGGAGCATTGCGAACGAACCTGCTTCAGAGGAAGAGGGTGCCTATGAATATTTTAAACCGTTAGTGGACCTGACGAAGGAGCTAGACCCGCAAAAAAGGCCGGTTACAATTGTTACACATTTAGGTGCGACACATAAAACCGATAAAGTTGCAGAACTGATTGATGTCCTTGCTCTAAATCGCTACTATGGCTGGTATATTGACGGTGGTGACCTTGATTCCGCAAAAGCAAAACTACGTGAGGAATTTACCGGCTGGAATGAACGTTGTCCAGGAAAGCCAATCATCATGACTGAGTATGGAGCTGATACAGTTGCAGGCCTCCATGATGTTGATCCAGTCATGTTCACCGAAGAATACCAAGTGGAATATTTAAAAGCCAATCATGAGGTATTTGATGAATTTGATAACTTTGTCGGCGAACAAGTATGGAATTTCGCAGACTTTGCTACTAGCCAAGGAGTTATGCGGGTCCAAGGAAATAAAAAAGGCATCTTTACCCGTGAGCGAAAACCGAAACATTCTGCCCATGAGTTACGAAGACGATGGACGGAAATTCCTGATTACTTCTACAAGAAATAAATGTGTTATTAATAAAAAAAGAAATGATTAGAATCATTTAAAGTAATGTAGAAAGGAAGAACAGTACGAAGTTTTAGGTGTATGGATAAAGCGGAATTGAACAGTTGCTTTATTGAAATCACTTTCCGATATCTTTACAAAAAAAGACGATGAAACAAGGAATCCTCTAAGGTTGTTATCCTGGATACAGAAGGTTGAAAGGTGTAGATAAATGGACAAGCCAAATGCAATATGGTTTTAGGGTGCAACTGCCGATCATTACAGCATAAGTGTTTGTCTACTTATATGCATGACAGTGGGGCTCATTCGCAACAATGAGTAGATAAAGAAGAGATCTTCTTTAAGAACTGGATGGGGCAAGAAGTGAACTTACTAACCTAGCAACCAATTATCATTTAAACTTCAGTAGGAGACAAAATCAGCACACAGGAAAAAGCTGGTTTTGTCTCTTGTTTTAATTACATTGTTTATCTGATAGTATTGTGCAAAAAGCAATATCAGTCAAAAATATGGAACAATTCAGCTTTTTAGGAGAATGCTTTTTGTTTCTGGCTCCGATAAAATAGAAGTATATCAATAGAATCAACATATTGATAGCGCTTACTTGATGAGGTGTGAGAGTAATGAATGAGCATAAAATATTTTCGTATCCAAAGCAGCCTATGGATGAATGGATTACCTCTTTTTACCGAGTGCGGGGCGTTGAGTCGCATCTATTTAATTTTCACTCACATCAAGAGTATGAGATCTATTTCTTTCATTCAGGAGATTGCAGGTATTTAATCAACAATCGAATCTATGATTTACAACCGGGCGATATCATTCTTTTGGATGGTATGACATTACATAAGCCCAATCCACAGCCAGGCAGTACTTACATTAGAAGTATGATCCACTTTTCACCAATATGGCTGCAAGAGTTGTTGATTATCCTAGGCATCCCAAATTTACTAGACCCATTTCAAAAGCTTAACAATTGCTTGTTTCGGACAGGGTATAATGAATCGGGGATTTTTGTGGATGAAGGAATGAAAAGGATAACCAGTTTGATGGCGCATCTAGAGGCAGAGCTACAGCAAAAAGGCAAAAAAAACGAAACCATTGAAGCAGAAATAAGGCTTGAGCTTGTTCAATTGCTGGTGGGAATCTATAAAATGAGCCAAAAAGAATTAGCCCAGCACTCTAACAAAAGGACAGAAAAGGAACATCATGCTGAAGGTATTGCTTCATGGATTAATAACCACTATACGGAAAAAGTAACTTTGGATCGACTGGCCAATGATATGAAACTGAGTAAGTATTATGCTTCTCACGTTTTTAAAGAAGTAACAGGATTTACTGTCATGGAATATGTGATGGGCTGCCGGTTTAACCAGGTGAAGTATCTGCTGGAAATGGAACCTGATCAAACGCTGGGGAATATATCTCGTGCAACAGGTTTTGAGAGTATCGCCCACTTCAGCCGGTTTTTTAAAGAAAAAGCTGGCATCACCCCATCTCAGTACCGTAAAAGCAGACTGAAAATGGACATCACGGGAAGGAAGGAGGAACAAGTTTAAATGAATCCAAATCTAATGATTTCAGGTTTTTCTGATGAAATTTCATCGGATTTTGATATCCAACTTGACACTGTCTCACAGCTTGGAATGAAGTTTATTTCTTTGCGAGGCATTGATGGGAAGAGTATTGGGGATTTCACAGTGGAAGAGATAAAAGAGACCGTACTTCCAAAACTTCAAAACGCAGGAATCGGTGTTTCTTCTATCGGTTCCCCAATCGGGAAGGTTTTCATAAATGATGAAGCAGGTTTTGTAAAACAAAAACGTATGCTGGAAGTCCTCTGCCAAATAAGCAGACTGCTTGACTGTGGATATATCAGAATATTCAGTTTTTATATTCCTAAGGACGAAGATCCGGACCAATTCGGAGAAGATGTGATCAGGAAGTTAACGGAATTTGCTGCGATAGCGGAAAAATACGATGTTATTTTATTGCACGAAAACGAAAAGGATATCTATGGTGACGTTGGCAGAAGATGTACAGAAATTTTGAGGAAAGTTGCTTCACCGTATTTTAAAGCGATTTTTGATTTTGCCAACTTTGTACAGTGTGGTGAAAACACCCAGGATTGTTACAACTTGTTGAAAGATGAAGTGATCTATATTCATATCAAGGATGCTATAACAACTAGTAATCAAAATGTTTTGTGCGGAACAGGAGAAGGCAGAATACCTGAAATTCTTTCTCAATTGATAGAAAGCGGTTACAAAGGATTCTTAACGCTTGAGCCGCATCTGGTTCAGTTTGATTCATTAAAGGATCTAGAGCTGGAAGATGCTGCAATGGTTATCGAGAATAATAAAGGACTTGATGGAAAAAGCGGATACAAACTTCAATACGAGGCACTCCTAAAGATTCTTGAAAAAATTGATAATGAGGAGAGATGATCATGAAAGCAGTGAGATTGGGAATTATTGGTCTGGGAGCACAAGGCGGATTATATGCAGGATTTCTGGCGGAGGGAAAAGTGAAAAATATGGTGATAGGAGCCATTTGCGACATCGATTCTGCTAAAAAAGAATTGGCCGCAGACAAATATCCGGACATCCCTTTTTACGATAATTATATTGACATGCTTGAAAGCGGAAATGTAGATGCTGTTGTTACCTGTGTACCACATTATCTGCATCCCGAAATAGGAATGGAAACATTAAAGAGAGAGATTCATGCTTTAGTTGAAAAGCCTGCGGGCGTTTATACAAAGCAGGTAAAGGAGCTGAATGAATATGCAGCCAAGAAACCAGAGTTGACATTCGGTATTATGTTCAACCAACGGACAAATCCACTCTATCAAAAAGTGAAAGAACTCATCGACAATGGTGAAATTGGTCAAATTCGTCGAACAAACTGGATGATCACAACCTGGTGGAGACCGCAGGGATACTACGATTCAAGCGCATGGAGAGCAACGTGGGGGGAAGAGGGCGGCGGTGTCCTTGTGAATCAGGCCCCGCACCAGCTCGACTTGCTTCAATGGATATGTGGTATGCCTAAAAAGGTATATTCTAATGTGAAATACGGTTATCAGCGAAATATTGCAGTGGAAGATGAAGTAACCGCTGTACTTGACTATGGGAATGGAGCCACTGGGGTTTTTATTACATGCACACATGATATTATCGGTACAGATCGGTTTGAAATTTTAGGTGACAAAGGCAAAATCGTTGTCGATGACAGCAAAAAAGTGACTATCAAAAGACTCTCGAAACCTGAATCGGAATTGAGCGACAGCATGAGCATGCAGGATGTTATGAAAATTTTCATGGGCGGCAATCAATCTGATATATACAGTGAAGAAGTACTGGAATTCGAAAGTGTCTGGGGTGCACAGCACACAGCCGTATTGGAAAACTTTGCTGCAGCTATTGTGGAAGGGACTCCTCTACTAGCACCTGGCAGCGACGGGATATATGGAGTTACCTTAGCGAATGCGATCCATCTATCAAGCTGGTTGGATAAAGAAGTCGAAATCCCATTTGATGAAGAACTTTACTTAGAAGAATTGAATAAAAGGATCGATGAAGAAAAAAATACTCTTGTTACATCTTAATGTGAATTAATAATAGAAACAGACAAATTCTCAGTCTTACTGGCCAAGAGTTTGTTAGAGAAGGAGATTAGCTTATGTTGAAAACAGCAGTTATCGGGCTTGGAGATATTTCTTACATACACATTCTTGCAATACAAGCTAACCCGAATGTTGAGTTGAGTGCTGTCTGTGATATCGATGAAACATTAAAAGATTCTGTACCTGGTGTTAAATTTTACAATGATTATCAAATCATGATTGAAAAAGAGGCAGTCGATTGTGTCCATATTTGTCTGCCTCACGACCTGCACTATCCTGTAACGAAATATTGTATGGAACAAAGGATACATGTATTTCAGGAAAAACCTTTGGGCTTGAACACGGAAGAGGGACTAGCACTAGTAAAACTAGAGGAAGAAAACAAGAATATAAGGTTGTGTGTGTGTTTACAGAATCGTTTCAATGAATCTTTTGAAAAGCTTCAACGGATTATAGAAAGCAGAGAATATGGCAAGGTACTTGGTGTAAAGGGGTTAGTATCGTGGAATAGACCGTCATCCTATTATGAAGTGAAGCCATGGCGCGGCAAAATGGCATGTGCCGGCGGTGGGGTAATGATCAATCAAGCTCTTCACACATTGGATTTAATGCAGCTGATCGGTGGAGAAATGGCTTCGATAAAAGGGGAAGTTGCTCAGCTGCTGGATTATGAAATTGAAGTGGAGGATACAGCAACTGCACATATTACGTTTGAAAACGGAGCACAGGGGCTGTTTTTTGCTACAATTGCCAATGCAGAAAACGACAGCGTGGAGTTACAAGTACTTTTGGAGAAGGGGAAATTTACGATTAAAGACAGTATTCTATTTAGCGTAAATGAAGAGGGAAAGGTAAAAAGATTAGCAGAAGATGCGAAGATGCCCGGCTCAAAATTCTATTATGGTGCCAGCCATGCCAAATTAATTGATATATTCTATGAAAGTATTCTATCTGACACTCAAGATTATATTCATGCTAGAGAAGCCGTTCAATCGATAAAAATGATTGAAGCTATTCGAAAATCATCAGAAACGAAACAAGCAATATTCATGGAGGGATAAAATAATGGGAAAAGCTAAAATTGGTGTTCAAATGATGATGCTTAAAGGGAAAGTAGAAGAATTAGGTGTCTATGAAACAATGAGAAAAATTGAGGAGCTTGGTTTTCATGCTGTTGAGGTTTCACAAATTCCGATGACTGCAGAAAATGTTGCAGAGTTAAAGAGAGCCAGCCAAGATTTCAATATAAAAATCGCCGCTCTATCTGCAGCTTTAGAACCCATGCTGCCAGGAATGGGAGGGGAGACATTAACGAATGATTTTGAAAAGATTATAAACGATTGCAAAACATTGGATTGCAATTTTTTACGAATCGGCATGCTGCCCTTTACGACAATCGGGGATAAAGATAAAATCATGAGTTTTGTAAAAAAAGCAGACGAAGCGGCAGAGAAATTAGCAGAGCACGGCATTGAATTGTACTACCATAATCACCATATTGAATTCCAAAAATATGATGGTGAATATTTATTAGATATTATCAAGAATAACACTGCCAAGATTGGATTTGAATTGGATGTACACTGGATTCAGAGAGGCGGATTAGATCCTGTTGAGGTAATCAATAAATTTGAAGGCCGCATCTCATTGATCCATTTAAAAGATTATCGTATTGGACAAATTGATATGAGCGGTTTTGAAAATGAATTTGACCAAGGTAAGTTTTTTCAAGCATTTAACAATGTGATTCAATTCGCAGAGCTTGGTGAAGGAAGCCTTGATCTCAAAGCTATTATTGAAGCCGGTATAAAAAGTGGCTCACAGTACTTCCTCATTGAGCAAGATGAACTATATGGCCGTGATCCATTTGATTGCCTCAAAACTTCTGCGGATCACTTACGAAAACTAGGGTATTCTGATTGGTTCTAATAATAAAATAATAAATTGGAAAAAGCAGAATTAAGGAACCTAAACAGCAACTGGGGTTTTGTTGAGAGGTTATTTTAATTGGCATCAAGCAAAGAAGATATCGGAAGACAAAAAAACAATTCACGATTTATTTTTGTGAATTGTGTCGGACTGGTTCAGAAAGATCAAACGGTATAAATTCACCATACTCTTCCAACTTGTTAATTAAGGAAAGAATGAGATTTTTCATTTTATCGCCTCCTGTTGTGTTGTTGCCTTTATTATCAACTAATGGATAATTTTGAGTCAACATCGATGAAAGCGATAACAATAGTTAAGAAAACGTACATCATTCACTATTTATGCTATCATGCTCTATTATTCTTTCTCTTTCATAAGCTTTGTTTTGGGAGCTGTTCTTCAATATGTAAACATAAATTGATAGGAAGTAATGCTCCAAATGGATTTACGGAAGAACGATAATGATATTATTCACTTTATTAATTTGTCTGGTAAACAAATTAATAAAGGCTTTTTTTAAAGTGATTTTAAAGGGTTTACACAAACGTTATTGACCAACAAATAAAAAGACGTAATGGAGCGGGCTTGACCGCCTTGTGGAACGGACTCGAATGACTGTTGAATCTTAACAAGAAAAAGCCGTTCATAGTTCCGAGTATTGGAAGCTACGGGAGAAGGACAACTTGGAGTTACAGAGGACAGCATTGGCTGAATAGGAGGAATATTAGAATGACAAATTTATTTGATTTAACTGGAAAAACAGCCGTTGCAATTGGCGGAAACAGCGTATTAGGTTCTTCCATCTCCAAAGGATTTGCCGCACAAGGCGCTAATGTAGCGATTGTCGGAAGAAACCTTGAGAAAGCGGAAGAAGTCGTTAAGGAAATTGAAAGCAGCGGTGGAAGTGCAAAGGCTTTTCAGGCTGATGTATGCTCACGTGATTCTTTATTGAAAGCGGCAGATGAAATTGAACAATGGTCCGGCGGTTGGGACATTCTTCTGAATGCACCGGGAAAAAATAGTTCAACAATGTTCTTTGAACTCGGAATGGATGAATGGGATGACATTATGGATGTCAATTTAAAAGGCATCGTGTTAACCTGCCAGATCTTTGCGAAGAAGATGATTGAACAGGAAAGAACAGGCAGTATAATTAATATTTCTTCTGTTTCATCGACCACGCCATTATCCAAGGTGTTTACATATTCTGTTTCAAAAGCAGGGCTTAACAGCGTGACACAGTTTTTGGCACGTGAATTCGCTCCGAACGGCATTCGTGTCAATGCTATAATTCCAGGTTTTTTCCCAGCTGAACAAAATAGCAAAATCTTAAGCGCTGAACGAATCGAGTCCATTATGAATCATACGCCAATGAATCGATTTGGTACACCGGAGGAATTGCAAGGCGCTGCTGTGTGGCTTGCCTCTGAAAGAGCATCAAGCTTTGTCACAGGTACACTAATTCGAGTGGACGGTGGATTTGGCAGCATGACAATCTAAGATATCAGTAACCCTACAGACTTGAAAATCACGCAACGATGCATTGCATCGGCTGCGGTGGTATTTTTAGGAGAAGTACTTCTTTAACAATCATAACCGGCTCTTCCACTGTTCCTCGTGTACCGTCCACAGAGTATTTCCACCAAAGTAAAGCTTAATCATGGTTCCAAGAGCCAGCTCGATGATTAATAATGGCGATGGCATCAATATCGCTCATTAAATGGATAAAAGAGGATCAGCTGATAACAGTAGCATAGAAATAACTATCAATGAAGAATCTATAAAACTAACATCTTAATGTATCATTCAAACTGTGAGGATGAAGAACAGACACATTATTCATTATCATTTTTTTCTAAGTATAAATCTTGTATCCAACTTTTAATGTAACATCAAAGGTCATTATTTTTAGGCTTAGCATATGAAGCATTAAAATATTCTATCTACCTAGTTCGTAAAAGTTATACTTTTACGAACTTTATTTATATATTTACGAATGTTATTGAAAGATGAGTTAAAAAAATGAATGGTAGTAAAATTAATATACTTGTTAGCGGCAGGGGATTAAAATGATAGCCAGCAAACTTAAAACTATAGAAGAAACTCGTCAAAAATAACTCTTTTTGGCTGTAATTCCCTCACCTCATTTTCAAAACTACGTTCCATTATGACCTGATTTATCCCCAGTTCCTTAGCATTTATAATCATTTCCTCCAAGTGTCTCTTTAAATTATGTTATGTGAGTTTCAGGATTTTCTGTATAAAATATCCTGGATGAAGAAACATAGAAAAATGGAGTTAGAGCGACCTGCAAAAAAATGGGGGTAACCAGCTTGATTCGTAATGTGAGTAAATTGTTAAGAAAGACGAAAGAAAAAAAACCTCAAATACAAAATAATTACCAGGATTCTAAACCGGAGGACCCTCTTAATGGAGAGTTTAGTCAAAATGTAGAAACGCTTCGCTTGATTTATGATAATTGTTCAGATGTCATGTTCCGTTCGTTCTTACTTTTCGGTAAAACGAGAGCAATGCTTATTTACATTGAGGGTCTTTCAGACATCGAGGGGATAGAAGAATATGTGCTTTCTCCACTCATGCAGGAATCAGCAAATGTGCCACAACCATTAAATGACTTTCTAGTACATAAAATGCCCATTTCAAAAGTGAAAAGAGTGAAAATGATAGCGGATTGCATTGAATCTATCTCCATTGGAAATCCGATCCTTCTATATGAAGGGGAGCGTGATGGATTTTCTTTAGGATTGTCTAAATGGGAAAAGCGAGCAATTGAAGAACCTGTTGCTGAGGGAGGAATAAGGGGATCGCGAGAGGGATTTAATGAATCTCTAGAGGTAAATACATCTCAATTGAGACGTATTATTAAAAGTCCTGCTCTTAAAATGCAATCGATGAAAATTGGGAAATATACTCAGACGACTGTTGCGATTGCATATATTGATGGACTTGTGGATAAAGCACTGATTGAAGAGATTACGATTCGGCTGGAACGAATTGAGATGGACGGTATTTTAGAAAGTGGATATATCGAGGAAATGATTGAGGACAATCCGTATTCACCTTTCCCTCAGATCTTGTCAACAGAACGGCCGGATGTAGCCTGTTCGTGCTTGCTGGAGGGACGGGCAGTCATTCTTGTAGAAGGAACCCCTTTTACTTTAATTGCTCCAGTATCTTTCTTTTCTTTGATTCAATCACAAGAGGATTATTATCAACGTTTTATGATAGGAACTCTCATCCGTTGGTTACGTTATATTTTTATGGTGTTATCTCTATTGCTTCCTTCCTTTTATATTGCTATTTTGACGTTCCATCATGAAGCGGTCCCAACTGCACTGCTGCTAAGCATGGCTGCATCCAGGGAGGCGGTCCCTTTCCCTGCTATTATTGAGGCATTGATCATGGAAATTACGTTTGAAGCACTAAGAGAGGCAGGGGTTCGATTGCCAAAGCAGATAGGCTCTGCTGTCAGCATTGTTGGAGCGCTAGTGATTGGTCAAGCTTCCGTACAAGCAGGGTTGGTTTCAGCACCAATGGTGATTGTAGTTGCGATTACGGGGATTTCTTCTTTTATGATGCCTCGTTATATTGCTGGAATTGCGATAAGGATGCTGCGTTTTCCAATAATGCTGCTTGCCGGTACCTTAGGACTGCTTGGCATAATAATGGGAGTTATTGCTATAGTCATTCATTTGTGCAACTTGCGCTCCTTCGGTGTTCCCTATTTAGCACCACTTGCACCTTTAAAAGGTAAAGAACTGAAAGATGTACTATGGAGATCTCCTATGTGGATGATGGATACACGCCCGAGCTTTACAGGGAAATCTAACGTATACCGTCAGTCTCCAGAACAGGGGCCAAAACCCAAAAGGGGAAGTGAAACGGAGTGAATACTGGTTGGAGGCGATCAAAGATATTGGAGAAGGTAAAGAGGCGTTACTTCAGGAAAAGCGTCCTGCTTTTTCTGGGCATTTGTGGAACAATCCCTTTAGTAAGCGGGTGTTGGGATCGAGTGGAAATCAATGATTTGGCGATTGTCACAGCAGCAGCCATCGAAAAAAAGGAAGATAATCAAATCGAGCTATCCATCCAAATATTTATCCCTAAGTCATTAAGCAGCGGAGGCGGTCAAGGAGGGCCAGGTGGAGGAGGTGGAGTACCTACAACATTGGTGAGATCCGAAAAAGGATCCAATATTTCAGATGCATTGTCTAAGCTTCAAAGCAAGGTTCCACGCAAAATTTTTTGGGGACAATGTAAAGTATTTGTATTCGGCGAAAAGGTAGCAAAGGAAGGAATACAAGAGCATCTGGATTTCTTGCTGCGCCATCCGCAGCCAAGGGAGAGAGCATATGTGTATGTCAGCAAAGGAAAAGCTAAGCCTATCCTTGAATCATTGCCGCCTCTAGAAACCTATTCAGGGGAGGTGATGAGGGAACTAACTGATTTACATATAGGGATGCGGGTCACATTACAGAATTTAGATGAAATGTTAACGGGTAAATCTCACGCTGCTGCACTTCCGTTAATTGGTATTTTACCGCCTGGGAAAGGTGAAAAGAAATTACAGGGGATTCCTTACATTGTCGGAGCAGCCGTGTTTAATAAAGATAAAATGATTGGCACGATGACGGAAAAAGAAACAAGAGGGATATTGTGGTTAAGAGATGAAATAGAATCCTACACAGTGACCCTAAAACCCAAAGGTGAAAAAGGGGAGATATCTTTAAATCCTGTGTCGGCACAAGTCAAGCTGGTTCCACAAATTCAAAATAAGAAATGGAAATTGCTAGTGAAGGTTAATACAGAAGGATCTGTTATTCAGAATGGAACGAATATGATTCTTTCAAGTCCAAAAGCACTAAAGGATGCAGAAAGATCTTATCAAAAAGAGATAGAAAAGCGTATCGAGATGGCTTTTCTGCGTACTCAGAATAAGAAAGCTGACATTATAGGGTTAGGTAGAGACTTCTATCGGAAATATCCTAAGCAGTTTAATAAAATCGAAAACCACTGGAATGAGATATTTGAGGAGATTGAAGTGGAAACTGATGTTGTGGCCCATATTCGCAGACAGGGCTATATAGACAAACCGGCGGGGCTGCCTGAGAAAGAGGTGAAGGACAAGTGAGATGGGGGACATTTTTGTGTACAACAGTAATTGTAGCTCTAATCATTTTGTATGAGTGGCCGAAAATGAAACAAAATCCTAAAAAAGACAAAATGGCTTTTTTCTCATTGCTCCTCATGGGTTTGGTTCTGTCCATGTTCAATATTCAACAAATGTCAGGACCCACTGCATGGATTGTAACTTTTTTTAAGCCGTTTGGAGAGTTTATGGAAAAGTAAAGGCCCATGATTGAGGCGGATATCATTTACCTCATACAGAGGAAAGGAGGAGGATGATGGAGAAAGGTAAGATTTCATCCCTGCAGATGGCGATCATGTTGTATCCTACGATTGTGGCTACAGCTATACTCGGGGCTCCAAGCATCACAGCAAAATATGCTCTAAATGATTTATGGCTGTCCCCCATTTTAGCTGCCCTCATCGGGTACGCGACGGTGTATATCGCTTATAAACTGCACAAACTTTATCCGAAACAAACGGTTATCCAATTCAGTGAACAAATTATTGGTCGGATTCCGGGGAAAATTCTCGGTTTTTTATACTTGTTTTTTTATATCCCTATCACGGGGGAAATCCTAAGAGGTTACGGAGACTTTATTGTCGACTCTTTTATGGTCAATACCCCGATTATCGTGATCATGGCATCGATGGTAATCCTTTGTGCACTTATCGTACGCGGAGGTATAGAGGTGTTGGGGAGAGCTGCCGAATTGTTTTTACCTATTTTTATCTTTCCGATCTGTATCTTAATCATCCTACTGAGTGCAGATCTTGATTTTAAGAATATATTCCCGATATTGGGGGAAGGGATTATGCCTCCACTAAAGGGTGCTATTATACCGGGTGGATGGTTCAGCGAGTTTTTTCTGATTATTTTTCTCCTCCCTTTTTTAGCGGATATGAAAAAAGGAATGAAATACGGGATGATGACTGTTTTTGCCGTGATGATGACGTTAGTTGTGGTAAACCTAATCGTTCTTTTTGTACTCGGACCATCGACATCCTCTAAGGTTTATCCTCTGATGAACGTAGCTCGGTATATAAGTTTCGGCGCCTTTTTTGAACATTTGGAATCCGCCGTTATGGCCATTTGGGTAGTAGGAGCGTTTGTCAAAATTTCTGTGTTTTATTATGCGGCTGCTTTAAGTACCGCCCAGTGGCTGAATCTTTCCGACTATCGGCCTGTTGTATGGCCGATAGGGATATTAATTGTAGAATTCAGCTTTTGGTCGTTTCCTAGCTCTATGGAAGTTAGTCGTTATGATATCATCGCCTTCCCTTTTCATGGAATTTTGATGCAAACGATTATTCCTCTGCTTTTGTTGGTGATTGCTTTTGTAAGGAAGCGAAATAAGGGAACAAAAACCGGCTGAATTAGATTTTTTCTTGATATTGGTGGGGCGCGTTATATGGGAGGGAGCACTTATAAAACCGTTAAGAGAGTTTATGCAAAGTGAATCGATCTTTGGGCTGCGTGATTTCGATTTTCCATACAATCACAGAAAGGAGAAAGATGATGGAGAAAGGCAAAATTTCATCACTACAAATGGCAGTCATGTTGTATCCTACTATCGTGGCTACCGCTATTCTTGGGATTCCAAGCGTCACAGCGAAATTTGCCAAAACGGATTTTTGGCTGTCCCCTATTTTTGCGTCCCTCATGGGGTATGTGACGGTGTATATCGCTTATAAACTGCACAAACTTTATCCGGAACAATCAGTTATCCAATTCAGTGAACATATCATTGGCCGATTAGCGGGGAAAATCATCGGTTTTATATTCTTGTTTTTTTATATCCAGATCACGGGAATCATTATCAAAGAGTATGCAGAATTTGTAGTGGACTCCTTTCTAATTAATACACCAATAATCGTGATCATGGGAACAATGACAGTCCTCTGTGCCTTCGTCGTACAAGGTGGTTTAGAAGGAATAGGGAGGGCTGCCCAATTATTTGTCCCTCTTTTTATATTTCCACTGCTTATCGCAATTATTTTGGTGTTCCCCGATTTTGAATTTAAGAATATATTCCCTATATTAGGGTATGGGATTATGCCTCCACTAAAGGGTTCAATTGTTCCGGGTGGATGGTTCACGGAGTTTTTTCTTATGACTTTTTTCCTGCCTTTTTTAGCGGATAAGAAAAAAGGAATGAAGTACGGAATGTTGACGGTCTTTGCTGTGATGATCACGTTAGTTGTGGTAAATCTTGTCGTTCTTTTTGTACTCGGAACAACGACACACACTAAGGTTTATCCTCTGATGAACGTAGCTCGTTACATCAGTTTTGGCGAATTTTTTGAACATATGGAGTCCATCGTCATGGCCATTTGGGTAGTAGGGGCTTTTGTGAAAATTTCTGTGTTTTATTATGCCACTGTTTTAGGTACCGCACAGTGGTTAAATCTTTCGGATTATCGGCCCATTATATGGCCGTTAGGAATCTTAATGATAGTTTTCGGCTTTTGGTCAATGCCTAACTCAATGGACTTGGAGCGTTTTAACCTCGAAACTTTTCCTATTTATGCAGTATTAATACAAACCATTATTCCGCTGTCTTTATTGGTGATAGCTGTTATACGTAAAAGAAAAAGCAAACGAAATAGTAAGGGAATCAATTCAGGCTAATATTTCAGATTGTTGCCGTTTTATTTTTTAATTTTTTTTGGCATTGAAAGGGAATGGTGATTCTTCCTAGAAATAACAGGTTAGCAGGTCGCAAAATATCGTTCTCAATAACGTTTTACGATTCAGGAAATGATTACTGTAATGGAGGATGAGTCATTTGCAAATTTAGAACAATTGTTGATAAAAAAAAGAAAGAAAATACAAATCCAAATAAAAGACCTATGGCTTCAGGCGGGTGAGATTGATGAGTTTCTTGCATCAGCGAAGGAGGAAAATGAATGATCCAATGGAAAGAAGAAAGGATAATCGAGAGTAATATTGAAAATGTGTGGAGTTTATTTTTTGATAAAAATATTAAGAAAATTATGGATAAAGTGGAGGAGCATACTAATTGAAAAGAAGGAAGAGGAAGTGGGCGCAAAGCATAGGCAAAGTTATCGTGAAGGAAAGCGATTGGAAACCTATATCGTTGAAACATTAAAGTATGAAGACCTTGAGGATAAAAAGCAGAAGCAAATTAGTTTTGTTTTAGGAAAGGCCTTTGAAATTACTCTAACGTTTACGTTGCTTAAGATCGATGATACACACATGAAATTTATTTATGAGGGGCAAAATAAAGGAGTTAATTTTGTAGGTAGAGCAATGTTGAAACTAGGTAGCGAGAAAAGCAACAATAAGGTAGTACCGGAATTTATGCAAAAGGTTGAACAAGAAGCGCTAAAAGCTTAGCGTATGGAGCGAAATTATTACTCTATGTTAATACAACGAATGAGCTTTTTCATACATTCGATGTTAACAGTAAAACGGATACTGTAGTCTATCTCCTCTAAGAACTGAACGACTGGCCCCTGATAATGTTACCTGTTGAAATCTCTTCAAGCGTAAGTAATCAATAGTGATTTTCCTAAGGCTTCCTTTAAGCTTGTCTTACTTTCTCCTTATGTAATGTCTAATCCAATGATGGAGCCGATTTTTCATCCTCATGGATCAGATCTAGATTAACCTAGACCCCTCATTTTTAGTACATATATGCTTATGCTTCGACTATCAAAATACGTCTAGAGTTAAAACTCACTTGGGCAAGAAGGGATGATATAATTTGGATATATGTGATTATTTTACAAAATGATAGAATGTATCTACCAAATATTATATTTTTGGGGGAGGGGAAACAATGAGACATAATTTAGTAGAACATAAAGAGCATTTTCAGCGAGACGAATTAGAAGTTGCGCGCTGGATGAAAACGGATTTTGTTTTTTTGCGTAATACCACTACGTTAAAAGATGCAGCGGAGCTTCTTATAAAGAATCAATTGAATGAGGTACCGGTTGTTGATGAACATCAACATTTTCTTGGTGTATTATCTTTATCTATGATTATGCAATCCTTGTTAAAAGACACTTCCCTAGATGAGTCAATCGAAATACATTATGACCGGAGGATTAAACCGCTTTCCTTTCAAGAAATATTATCAGGCATTTCGCCACTGACTAAAGCTAGTGTTCCTGTTGTTAATAATCAAAATATTTTGATAGGTGTGTTGACTCAGCATGAAATTTTAGAAGTTCTTGCCCAAACCTATCACAAAATGAACTTGCTAGAAACTAAGGTAGAATGGTTCAATGTTTGTTTTGATAATATTTATGAAGGTATTATTGTAGTTGATAAAAATGGTTTCGTCAAAATGATTAATAAAGCATATAGTAGTTATCTTGGGGTGGAACAAGGCGCAGCTATTGGTCAACATGTAGTAAGTGTAATTGAAGGAACCCGCTTACATATTGTTCTTCAAACCGGAATTCCAGAACGGAATCAAGTTCAATTTTTGCAAGGACAGGAAGTGGTTGCTCATCGTATTCCTATTTGGAGGAATAATGAAATAATCGGTGGGATAGGGATACTCGTTTTTCAAGGGGTATCTGAATTATATAGGATATTTGATAGAATCCAGGACTTACAAGTCACAAAAAATCCTTCACTTTCTAACATTAATATTGAACAACAGCCTCCAAAAGAGGATCCAATAACCTTTGCTCAAGTCATTGGTGAGAGTGAAAGCTTTGCACATGCAAAAAACATTGCTCGTCGTGCAGCAAAGTCACCTGCATCCATATTGATAACGGGTGAAAGTGGAGTAGGAAAAGAGATATTTACCCAGGCAATCCACTCCCTTAGTAATTACAGCGGAGGTCCTTTTATCAGTGTTAACTGTGCTTCTATACCTGAACAATTATTAGAATCGGAGCTATTTGGTTACGAAGAAGGGGCTTTTACTGGTTCAAAGAAAAAAGGGAAACCAGGGAAGTTTCTTTTAGCGCACAAAGGGACCCTTTTTCTCGATGAGATTGGTGATATGCCTTTACATATGCAATCAAAGATATTACGTGTCCTGCAAGAAAGAGAAGTAGAACCAGTTGGTGGATCAAAGCCTATTTCTGTCGATTTCCGACTTATTGCTGCGACCAACCGTCCAATCGAGGATATGATAAAAGAAAATAAATTCCGAGAAGATCTTTATTATCGTTTGAATGTCATTCCCATCTATATTCCACCTTTAAGGGAAAGGAAAAATGATATTCCACTTCTTATTGGTCACTTTATTAAATTAATTTGTAAAAAATATAAGATACCATCTAAAGAGATTAGTAGAGAAACGGTAGCAGCTATGATGGAGTATGAATGGCCAGGAAATATCAGGGAGCTGGTGAATGTAATAGAAAGGCTAGTTACATTGGTAGAAGGCCATGATATTTATTTTGATGATTTTCAGCGCTATTTTTTAGAACAAAAAAAGCAGATTCCAGAATTCACAACAATGGAAAAAACGAAACTTGAAAGTTTTAACTCATTTGAAAGCCTTAAAAATGCAGGATTAAATAAGGAAAAAGAATTATTACTTCTAATTATTAAAGAAGAAAAGGGAAATAAAACACGTGCAGCAAAAAAATTAGGGATCTCAAGAGCTACTTTATACAATAAATTGAAGGAATATAACATAGAATTGTCTACTTGATTAGACAACTGAACAAAATATTTTACAACTGTATAATAAGTTATACAGTTTTTTATTAGGAATTTAAAATAATTGTGTGTTTTCACATAAATCAAATGTGGCACAGTTATTGCATTGTTTATAGGTAAGAGTCGAATCAAAAAAACTAAATAATGGTGGAGGTGCTAAATGGTCATTAGCTTTATAGGATTTTTTGCCGCCTTAATTTTATTAATTATTTTTACTATGCGAGGAGTCAATATCATCATTGCTGCATTAGTATCTTCAGCAATCCTAGCATTAACAAGCCGGTTGCCTTTAGAGAAAGCGCTTACAGTTAATTACATGGATGGGTTCACCGGATATTTTGCTTCATGGTTTCTAGTATATTTACTTGGAGCTGTGTTTGGAAAGGTGATGGAAGAAACGAAAGCTGCAGACGCAATTGCAGAATGGATAAAAATCAAAGTAGGCGCTAACCGAGCGGTGTTTGCTGTTGTTACAGCTTGTGCTTTGATGACCTATGGTGGAGTAAGTATTGCCATCGTCGCATTTTCGGTATATCCAATTGCAGTCTCTTTATTTAAAGCAGCAAATCTGCCTCATCGATTTATTCCAGGTGCTATTGTATTTGGATCTATCTCATTCTCAATGACTTCACCAGGATCACCAGAAGTTCAGAATTTGATACCTATGGAATTCTTTAATACTCAGCCAACAGCAGGTGGTTTGATTGGTGTTATCATTGCTGTATTTATCATGATTCTAGGTGGTTTTTGGCTTAAGAGCATGGTCTCTAAAGCAGTGAAAGATGGAGAGTTTTTCAATTTGCCGAATTCGGAAACGGATGGAGCAGCATTAGCAGAAACAGCAGCTACGGTAGAAATGAAAAAGGATGAAAAATTACCGAATATTCTGATTGCCATTTTACCCTTGGTTGTAGTAGTCATTGTTTTGAATATCATGTCAAAGTTTCTTTCTCCAACTGGTGCAGCGTTAGTGGCTTTATTTTTAGGGGTCATCGTTGGGCTTGTACTGATGAATAAATATACCCGGAAATATGGCATGATTTTTGGTAAAGGAAGTGAAAACGCTATCATTGCAACTGCGAATATCTGTGGAGTTGTTGGTTTCGGTGCAGTTGCAAAAGAGTCACAAGCATTTACATATATAGTAGATTCGCTTGTTGGTATGCCTGGAATGGCATACGCAGGATTAGCGGCTGCTGTGACGATTATTGCTGGTGTTACAGGCTCAGCATCAGGTGGATTGGGAATCGCACTTCCAATTTTGGCTCCTCTTTATAATGCACAAGGGTTAGATCCAGGGGCAATGCACCGTATTTCGTCACTTGCTTCTGGTGGACTTGATTCGCTTCCGCATAACGGTTATGTGGTCACAACCATTAGAGTAGTAAGTAATGAGACACATAAACGGGCTTATAAGCCAATTTTTATTCTGAGTGTTGTTGTTCCAATGATCGCATTGGTTTTAGCGGTCTTGTTATATACAATTTTTTATTAACATGAAAACAATTAATAAATATGGAGGGAACTATATGAAGGAATTTCAAACAATAGCTTTTATTGGTTTAGGAAATATGGGACTGCCCATGGCTACTAATCTTGTGAAAGCTGGATATACCGTTTACGGTGTGGATACAAATTCTGATGCAGAAAAGAAGTTTTCACAAGATGGTGGAAAAATAGGTGTCCCTACTGAGCTTTTGGCTAAGCAAGTAGACATTGTCATGACAAGTCTTCCTACTCCACAAATTGTTGAGAAAGTCTACTTAGGAGATGGTGGAATCGTTGAAAACGCAGATTCTGCTCTAACTATTATTGATTTTAGTACCATTTCTCCTCAATTAAATGAAAAGATATATGCCATTACCAAGGAAAAAGGAATCGACTATCTTGGAGCACCAGTAAGTGGAAGCGTTTCTGGGGCAGTAAATGGCACCCTAACGATCATGGTGGGTGGAGACAAAAAGGTTTATGAACAAGCTCTGCCATTACTGAGAGTATTGGGTGACAATCCATTTCATTTAGGTGAAAGTGTGGGTGTGGGGACCGTTATTAAACTATTAAATAACTTAATGATTGGTTTTTATACACAAGCTGTCGCAGAGGCTGTTGCCCTTGGAGAACAAATGGGCGTGAAAGCAGATACGATTTATGATGTTTTAAGTGTTAGTTTCGGTCAAAGCAGAATATATGAAAGAAACTATAAAGGGCATATTGCACAAAACAACTTTAATCCAGGTTTTTCAACAAATCTCTTATTAAAAGATTTAAAGCTGGCAAAACAAATGGCAGACGAAAACCAGACTCCATTGCCAATTGGGGATAAGTTAATTGATTTATATTCCGAGGCTGTGGAAAAAGGATATGGCGAGCAGGATATGGCATCTGTATATCTAATGGTCAAAGAAATAATAGCAAGTAAAAATGATGGTTTAGTATCTAATAAAAATTAGGAGGAATAAAAATGGCTACAATTAAAAATGATACAAAGAAATTAACACATTTTATTGGCGGAGAAATGAAAGCGGGCAAAAGTGAACGCTTTGGTAATGTGTATAGTCCTTCAACGGGTGAAGTAATTAATTTGTGTCCATATGCTTCTGTAGAAGATGTGAATGAGACAGTTGATGTGGCACATGCGGCATTTACAGCATGGAAAAATACCTCTGTCGGAAAAAGAGTGGAGGTCATCCACCGTTTCAGAAGTCTTTTAGTAGAAGAAACAGAAAGACTTGCCAATATAATAGGTTTGGAAAATGGGAAAACGATCGATGATGCAAAAGGGGAAATTAGTAGAGGGATTGAATCTGTTGATTTCGCTATTAACGCTCCGCATATGTTAAAAGGTGAATATTCGGTCAATGTTGGGGGAAATATCAATGCTTTCTCCATGAAACAACCTTTAGGTGTGGTTGCAGCGATCTCTCCATTTAATTTCCCGGCAATGGTGCCGCTTGCGATGACGACGATGGCGGTTGCATGTGGTAATGCAGTGATTTTGAAACCATCTGAACGTGTTCCGAATGCAGCTTTATTCATCTCAGAATTATGGAAAAAAGCTGGTTTGCCAGATGGGATTTGGAGCATTATTAATGGTGATAAAGAAGCAGTTGATGCCATACTTAAAAATCAAAAAGTACATGCTATCTCTTTTGTAGGTTCCACCAGGGTAGCTGAATATATTTATCACGAGGGATGCCGAAATAATAAACGAGTCGCTGCTTTTGGTGGCGGAAAGAATCATATGATCATTATGCCTGATGCTGATTTAGATCAAGCGGTTAATGCCTTCCTAGGTGCTGCGTATGGATCGGCTTCCCAACGTTGTATGGCAATTTCAGCAGCAATGCCAATTGGCGAAAAAACAGCTGAAGCATTCGTGGCAAAATTAAAAACTCGTGTTGAAGAATTAAAAGTGGGGGCATATAACGACGAGAATGCAGACTTCGGAGCCGTTATTACTCAAGAATCGAAAAATACAATCATCAAGTATATAGATGAAAGTCTTGAAGAAGGCGCAGAATTATGCGTGGATGGTCGAAATCCAGAAATTTGCGAAACAAACAAAGGTTTTTATTTAGGAGCAACACTGTTGGATCATGTTACTCCTGAAATGAAAATTTATCGTGATGAAGTGTTTGGCCCAGCTCGTATTGTAGTACGTGTTAATAACTTAGATGAAGCTATTGCATTAGTTAATAATCACGAATTTGGGAATGGTGTCACGATCTTTACAGAAAGCGGTGCTGCTGCTAGAAAATTTTCTGAACAAATTGAAGTAGGGATGGTAGGAGTAAACGTACCTATTCCAATCCCAGTAGGATATCACAACTTTGGTGGATGGAAACGTTCAAAATTTGGAGAAGGCCACATGTTTGGCCCAGACACCGTCCGCTTTTTCACAAAAACCAAAACCGTTTCAGAAAGATGGCCTGAATCTAAAGAAATCGAAAATAAAACGGATTTTTCTTTTCCTAGTAATTAATTAAAGTAATGCCCCGTTCGAAAAAGCAGCCTTTTTCGAACGGGGATTTTTTATATGAAATATTTTCTAAATATAATAGAAGAAACTAGCAAAAAAAGCATCTGTTTAAGCAGATGCTTTCAGACTGTAGACAAACTCGATGAAAATCGAGTTTGTCTACAGTTTTTTTGAGGGGTTGTAAAAATTCGACGTTGATTTCCACTCCAGGCACTCGCTTTCCGCGGGCGGTCAGGGAGCCTCCTCGGCGCCTTTGCGCCTGTGGGGTCTCCCTTGGACACGCATTTCCCGCAGGAGTCTCGCACCTTCCGTTCCAATCAACTTTGTTTTAACAATTAGATATAACCACTTTTGCCTACAGTCCTTTTTGTTTTAATATAGAAGTATTAAAACTTGAGGTGATGACGATGCTTTCGAAACATAATTCTATTCAGCGAGATCAACTTGAAATGATTACTTTGGATCAACTGGTGCCAGCGAACCATTTGGTTCGTAAAATTGAGGGAGCCATTGACTTCACTTTCATTTATGACTTGGTGAAAGATATGTATTCAGAGATAGGGCGCCCAAGTATTGATCCAGTTATTTTAGTTAAATTGACATTCATTCAATATACCTTCGGTATTCGTTCGATGCGTAAAACGATTGAAGAAGTTGAAACGAATATGGCTTACCGTTGGTTTTTAGGTTACGGTTTCCATGATAAAGTACCTCACTTCTCAACGTTCGGGAAAAATTATGAGCGTCGCTTTAAAGATACAGACCTGTTTGAACGGATTTTTTATCGTATCTTAATGACAGCTTCAGAAAGAAAGTTAATAAGTGCAGAGCACGTATTCGTTGATTCAACACATGTGAAAGCCAGTGCGAATAAGCGAAAATTCGAAAAGAAAATCGTTCGTAAGGAAACACGAGCATATCAAGGACGCCTTCAAGAAGAAATAAATCAAGATCGTGAAAACAATGGAAAGAAGCCTTTTCCACCGGATAAATTTGATAAAGAAGAAACCAAAGAAATTAAAGAAAGTACAACTGACCCTGAGAGTGGCTACTATGTAAAAGATGAACGAACAAAACAGTTTGCCTATTCATTTCATGCGGCTGCGGACCGCAACGGTTTTGTGCTGGGGACGATTGTAACACCGGGAAATACGCATGATAGTCATATCTTAGAGCCTCTTGTTGAACAAGTGATTGAGAAAGTTGGAAAACCTGAAGCTGTTGCCGCAGATGCAGCTTACAAAACACCAGCCATTACAAGCTACCTTTTTGGGAAAGAAATCACACCAGCTTTACCCTATACACGTCCACGAACAAAAGAAGGGTTCTTTCGCAAGCATGACTATGTTTACGATGAACATTTTGATTGTTATCTCTGCCCATCGGGCGAGATTTTAAAGTACTCAACAACAAATAAAGAGGGCTATCGCGAGTACAAATCACCCAAACACACTTGTGCGACATGCTCATTTTTATCACAGTGTACAGTAAGCAAAGACCATCAAAAAGTGGTGACACGCCATATCTGGCAAAATTATATGGAAGAAGCAGATCATCTGCGTCATCACAAGGATGTAAAACCTATATATGCGAAACGTAAAGAAACAATAGAGCGTGTATTCGCAGATGCAAAAGAAAAGCATGGTATGCGTTGGACTACTTTAAGGGGACTTAAAAAATTGTCGATGCAGGCGATGCTTACTTTCGCTGCCATGAATTTAAAGAAGATAGCCAATTGGACATGGCAAGGTCCAAGAATGGCTTAATAAAGTGGGCTCGTAGAGGCCCAATCTCTTAATCATGAGCAAAATTCAAAGGGAATTTCAAAAGGGGTCCGGAATTAAAACATTCCGAACCCCTTTTGTCTACAAACTGAAAGCATCTGTTTAAGCAGATGCTTTTTGATTTAGAAGTTTCCGGATTTAATGATTTACAACTGAATTAAGTCGGAAAATGTTGCGACCACTAATTTGAAAGTATGGCTATCCCAATAAAATTCAGAATGAAGGGATAAAGTGAATAATGAATACCTTGATAGAACTGTATTCGGTTTATTAAAAGATGAATGGCTTACTGATAAATAATAAAAATTCTGCTTAGTTATTATTTTTAGTTTTACAAGGGAAAAACATTTTTAAATGAGGTAGGAAAATGTTTTTTATCATTTCCCGCCAGAAGACTCCCTCTTCAAGCGTGTGAAGGGCGAGAGCCCAAAGGTAAGGGGGAGATGAATGGAGGTTGGCATAAGCCAAAGTAATCTTTTGACAAACATATGTTCGATGGTTAATAATAACTATAAGGGGGTGAAACCAATGGTCGTAAACAAGCTTATAAATTTCGAATCTATCCAACTAAAGAACAACTAGTTCTAATCAATAAAACGATCGGCTGCTCCCGTTTTGTCTATAACTTCTTTTTAGGCAAACAAAAGGAGAATGATGCCTACTGGTATATCTGTGAAGAAATGAAGCAGAACGGCCAATTACCCTCTAATGAATGGAAAGGTTCTTTTCTGAATAAATACGCAACAATCAAAGAACTTCCAGCTTTAAAGAAAGAGTATTCTTTCCTGAAAGAAGTAGACAGTATTGCCTTACAGAAATCGGTGGAAAATTTAGCAGATTCCTATAATCGATATTATAAAAAGCAAAACAAGTCACCACGCTTCAAATCGAAAAAGAATCCTATCCAGTCCTATACGACTAAACAAACGAATGGAAATATTGGAATTGTTGGAAACAAAATCAAATTGCCGAAACTCGGTCTAGTTCGTTTTGCTAAAAGCCGCGAAGTCGAAGGGCGAATCATCAATGCCACAATCAGGCGGAACCCTTCGGGTAAATATTTCATTTCCGTTTTAGCCGAAACCAATGTACAAGTACTTCCTAAAACGAATCGTTCGTGCGGTGTAGATGTTGGTTTGAAGAACTTTGCTATTCTTTCAGATGGTACGGTCTATCAAAACCCAAAATTCTTCCGGACGGTCGAAAAGAAATTGACCCAAGCACAACGGATTCTTTCAAGGCGACAAGAAATAGCCTTGAATCAAAATAAACCATTGGCTGAAGCCAAAAACTATCAAAAACAAAAACGAAAAGTGGCTATCCTACACGAAAAAATTTCAAATGCCCGAATGGATTACTTACATAAAGTTTCTACCAAAATCATCAAAAACCACGATGTTATTGGAATGGAAGACTTGCAAGTGTCGAATATGATGAAAAATCACAAACTAGCTAAAGCTATTAGTGAAGTATCTTGGTACCAATTCAAAAAAATGTTGGAATACAAAGCAAAATGGTATGGTAAACAAATCGTGACCGTATCTAAAACGTTTGCTTCTAGCCAATTGTGTTCTAGCTGCGGTTACCAAAATAAAGACGTTAAACATCTGAATCTTCGTGAATGGGATTGTCCTTTTTGTTCTACTCATCACGATCGAGATATTAACGCAGGACTCAATCTAATGAATGAAGCCATAAGGCTTCTAACCGTAGGAACTACGTGAGTAGCCTAATTAAAAATTGGCCGATAGGCTAATGTTCTTAGGAATCCCCCACTTCAATCAGACGTAAGGTCGATAAGTGGGGGGTAGTTCAATGCTGTGTCTCCATTCGGTTTAAACAAAATTCTAAATCATTCTGCAGGTGTTCTTTCATTAATCGCTCCGCTTCGTCTCCGTTATGAAGAAGGATGGCCTTGTAAATATCATGATGTTCCTCAATCAAAAACGGCCGTTTATGATAGACAACTGTTTTCCGGAACAAATAAATAATGGACTGCATTCGGTCAATTATATCGATCATCATAGGATTGTTAGTTGCGCCTACAATAATATCATGAAATTCATTATTCGCTGACATTACTTCTTCCGTATTACCTGTGCTGCCAATTTCCACGCACTCTTTGAGCTTTACAAGCGCTTCTTCCGTCATGAAACTAGCACAATGGCGTGCTGCAAATCCTTCCAGTAATATTCGCACCTGAAAAATATGACGAAGATCCATATCGCTTGGGTTCACAACGCGTTTTTGTTTAATAAGCCCTTCCTGTTCGAGTTTACGAATGGATTCACGCACTGGCGTCCGGCTAATACCAATTTCTTCTGCTAGCCTTTCCTCGACCAGCTTCGTTCCACGTTCTAATTCTCCGTTCAATATCCGATCTCTTATATATTCATAAGCCTGTACATAGGCATGAACGTTATCTTTTTTTACCAATATAATCGTCTCCCGAATCATGATTTGTTCTTACCTTAAAGTATAAGTTTAAGTAGGGTTATTTAAAAGTATATTTTTTTGTATACATTTTTTTAAAAAATGTATACAAAATTATAAAAAATGTGTACAATCGATTATAGGGTTTTGAAAACGCTTTATAAATCAAGTTTTGGACTGAGAATTGGGAAAAGGTCCTCTCATATAAAAGTAGCTGCACTTAAGCAGTTTTGTCTAAAAAACACATTAAAAGTGTTATTAGAAGAAGGGGGAATTGGAATTGACTAAAAAAATTGGATTTATTGGATTGGGTATCATGGGAAAACCAATGTCATTTAATTTACTTAAAGCAGGTTACGAATTAACTGTTTACGATATTAATACGCAAACTGTGGAGGCGCTTGTAGAAGCAGGGGCAAAAGCAGGTACACCAACTGAAATGGGTGAGACATGTGATGTCATTATTACGATGCTGCCTGCTTCTCATCATGTGAAACAAGTCGTGCTTGGTGAAAATGGTATTTTGGAAACGGCTACAGAAGGAACGGTAATCATTGATATGAGCTCTATTTCACCGGTCGTATCGGTTGAAATTGCAAATGAAGCAGCTAAACAGGGTGTTGAAATGATGGATGCTCCGGTAAGCGGCGGTGAACCGAAAGCGGTCGACGGGACGCTGGCGATTATGGTTGGTGGAAAAGAAAGCGTATTCGAATCTGTTAAAGATGTTCTCCACTCTGTAGGGACGGATGTTACATTAGTTGGCAAGAATGGCAGCGGTGTCACAGCAAAATTGGCGAATCAAATTATCGTTAACCTAAACATCGCGGCTATGTCCGAAGCACTTGTTCTTGCAGCAAAAGCGGGTATTGATGTGGAAAAAATGTACCATGCAATTCGCGGCGGTCTTGCTGGAAGCGCTGTACTCGATGCAAAGGTACCTCTTATTCTTGACAGGAACTTCGTAGCCGGAGGACGAATTGATATTAATTTAAAAGACATCACAAACGTAATGGAAACAGCTCATGAAATCGGAGTTCCACTTCCACTATCAAGCCAGCTTCTAGAAATTTTTCATGCGCTTAAAGTAGACGGCAAAGCGGGCGATGACCATGGCGGTATCGTGCAGTATTATGAAAAACTGGCAAACGTGGAAGTAAGGAGGGTGTAAATTGACAGTGACTTATTCAAACAATTTAAACGTAAAGAATACATTTGCCAATCTGCCGACAGTTCCGGATGAAATGGTTGTAAATGAACTACTCGCAAAGGAACTGCAAGATTTCAATAAAAAAATCATCGTTCTTGATGATGATCCAACGGGAGTTCAAACCGTTCACGGTATTTCCGTTTATACAGATTGGTCGGCTGAAAGTATCGAAGCGGGATTCGCTGAAGAGAATTCAATGTTTTTCATTTTGACAAATTCGAGAGGCTTTACAGCTGCTGAAACTGAACAAGCACATAAGGAAATCGCAAGTGTCATCCAGCACACAGCTGAAAAGCAAAACAAAGAATTCATCATTATCAGTCGTGGGGACTCAACGCTGCGTGGTCATTATCCTCTTGAAACAGAGGTGTTGAAAGAGACGGTCGAAGCACAATCAGATATGCAGTTTGATGGAGAAGTCATCATGCCCTTCTTTAAAGAAGGCAGTCGCTTTACGATTAATAACATTCATTACGTGCAGGATGAACATGACTTAGTGCCGGCTGGTGAAACTGAATTTGCGAAAGACAGGACTTTTGGTTACAAATCGTCGCATCTCGGTGAATGGGCAGAAGAAAAGTCAAACGGAGCATTTAAAGCGGAAGATGCTGTGTATCTGTCGCTAGAAAGCATTCGGGATCTTGATATTGATGGATTAGTTAGTCAACTGATGGCAGTTAAAGATTTTAATAAGATCATTGTTAATGCGGTTGAATATGTTGATGCAAAAGTCGTGGTGATTGCATTAATCCGAGCCCTAAAAGCAGGCAAGCATTTCATGTTCCGGAGTGCAGCGGCTTTAACAAAAATCATCGGAGGCGTGAGTGACAAAGCACTTTTAACGAAAGAAGAACTTATGAAAGACCATTCTGATCATGGCGGTCTGATTATGATTGGCTCACATGTGAAAAAAACAACGGAGCAATTTGAAGCTCTTCAAACATGTAATTTCATTGAGTTCATCGAATTCGATGTCCACCTCGTGCTGTATCCGGATAAGTTTGAAGCGGAAATTCAACGGATTATAGAGACGAGCGAGCAACTTATTCGTAAAGGCCAAACGGTTGCAGTATATACGAAGCGGGAGCGTCTTGATCTTGGTGAAAACAAAAAAGAAGAAGAATTGAAGCTGTCAGTGAAGATTTCCGATGCTGTGACAAGCATCGTCAAGCATCTTGAAGTACGTCCAAGTTTTATTATTGCCAAAGGCGGCATTACTTCAAGTGATATAGGGACGAATGGCCTTAGCGTTAAGCGAGCAACGGTAGCTGGTCAAATAAAGCCTGGTATTCCGGTCTGGTTGATTGGGAGCGAAAGCAAATTTCCTGGGATAGCTTATGTGATTTTTCCTGGAAATGTTGGGTCAAGAACAACCTTAAAAGAAGTGGCAGAACTGCTGCATCAGTAAGTTGAGCGGCATTTGCCGCTTACAAGGGTGATTGTAAGCGAATACAAATAGAAAGGCGGCATAGGCATGCTTGTCAATACGAAAGAAATTCTTTCTGCAGCACAAAATGGGAAATATGGTGTTGCTGCGTTTAATGTATATAATCTCGAAACCGTACAGGCAGCGATTACTGTTGCAGAAAAAGAAAATCATCCGGTTATCATTGCTCTAGGAGAGCGATATTTTGATACGGTCGATGTGGAAGGCTTTGCAGCATTAGTAAAAACACTCGCAGGGAAATCTTCCGTTCCAGTTTCTCTTCACCTTGATCATACGTATGAAAAGGAATCGATTATTCGGGCAATCAGGTGCGGTTTTACATCGGTCATGTATGATGGTTCAAAATATGAGCTTACGGAAAATATCCGCCTTACAAAAGAAATCACGGAGATTGCACATATGGCGGGTGTCAGTGTAGAAGCTGAAATTGGATCGGTTGCCCGCGGCGCTTTTTCAGATGAAGAAGAAGGAGACGGCACATTGACAGATCCAAAGTCTGCTAAAGAGTTTGTCGAGGAAACAGACGTCGATTTTCTGGCTGCCTCAATCGGAACAGTACACGGGATGTACACGGGAAAACCGAATATTGACCTAGATCTATTAGAGGAGATTCGCCAGCTAGTTGGTATCCCTCTCGTTCTTCATGGAGGATCTGGTACACCAGATGAGATTATCAAGCAGGCTGTTGCAAGAGGGATATGCAAAGTAAATGTAAATACAGAGGTATCGTTGGCGGCCACCTCGTATTTAAATCAGGCTTTTGAACAGGAACAGAAGGCGGCTCATCTATCGGCTATTATGGCGGGTATGCAAGAAGCGATGGAACCGGTCATGACGAAATTTGTTCGTTTGCTTCAAAATTAAGACGTGATATAGAAGAGAAGTGAAAGAGTTGGTTGATGCTGGAGCAGCAGCAGCCAACTCTCACTTAAAAGACAAGGGGGATAAAAAATGCCGATATTATCTATCTGTATAGGGGTTGCCCTATTGCTAGTATTAATGCTTGCTTTTAAATTAAACGCTTTCATATCCTTGCTTATTGTTTCCTTAGTAGTGGGGATCATGGAAGGAATGACACCGAATGCTGCAATGGCATCCATCCAAAGTGGTTTGGGTGGAACGCTGGGTAATCTCACTATAATCATCGTCTTTGGGGCGATACTCGGTAAGTTGATGACCGATTCTGGTGGGGCCCAACGAATAGCGATGACACTCATCAAAGCATTTGGGAAAAAGAGAGTTCAACTAGCTGCTGTTCTTACAGCTTCTGTTGTTGGGATCGCCCTTTTCTTTGAAACAGGAGTCGTCGTTTTAATTCCATTAGTATTTACGATTGCTATTGCAGCAGGAGTACCTGTATTGTATATCGGTATGCCTGTTATAGCTGCTCTTATCACGATGCATGGATTTGTTCCTCCACATCCAGGACCAACAGCGGTAGCCAGTGTATTTGAGGCAAATTTGGGTAAGACCTTAATATACGGGATCATCATTGCGATCCCTGCCATTATTATTGGTGGGCCGTTATTTACGAAATTGTTTAAGAAAGAAGATTTGGAAGCGGATATTCCAAAAGAGCTATTTAATCCTAAAGAATTTAAAGAGGAAGAAATGCCAGGGTTTGTAACCAGTCTTCTTACATCCCTCATGCCGGTGATTCTGATAGCAATTAAAGTGTTTGTAGAAATCTTTATGCCTAAATCATCGATTATGCCAGTTGTTGATTTTATAGGTAATCCGGCTGTGGCTCTTTTAATCTCTGTTATTCTTGCCATTTTTACCTTTGGTCTTAATCGAGGTAAAAAAATGAATGAAATCATGAAATCCCTTACAGACTCGGTCAGCGGAATAGCTATGATTCTATTAATCATAGCTGGTGGCGGTGCGTTCAAACAAGTACTGATAGACAGTCATATTGATCAATATATCGCAGGTATCATGGCTGAATCAACGCTTTCTCCATTAATCCTTACTTGGCTAATAGCTGCTATCCTAAGGGTAGCAATTGGGTCTGCCACCGTAGCTGGTATGACTGCGGCTGGGATTGCAGCACCGCTTGTCGGGGCCACAGGTGTGAGTCCAGAACTTATGGTTTTAGCTGCTGGTGCAGGAAGTATAACTTTCTCTCATGTGAATGATGCAGGTTTTTGGATTTACAAGGAATACTTTAACCTTTCAATAGGTAAAACCATTAAAACCTGGTCCGTTATGGTCACCATTATTTCCCTAGTAGGACTGGCTGGTGTACTCATCATCAATATGTTCTTATAATAGAAAATAGAAAAACCCTATTCTTTCTATAAAGTTATAGAAAGGATAGGGATTTTTTTATGGTTCAACAAGAATTCCTTTATTCTCATCCATAATTTCGACAAAGAATCCACCAGGTTACTATATGAATCCTTTAAGTATTTACTTTTCGTTGGATATTACCATGTCCAGCTAGTCTTTTTTTCTTATCCCTTACTTTAAGTTTTTTAAGAAATAAAATACCCCAATAGCCTATTATCACACCCACTGTATTTAAAATTACATCGTCAATATCTGTGCTACAAAAAATTGAAAAACTTCAGCTATACAAGTGACACTTAGACCTAACAAAAATATTTTTTTAAAAGAAACCCATCTTTCCCAGATTAACGGCACGAAAAAACCCTTTGGTGAAAATAAAAGCATATTTGCAGAAATATTCAAAAGTGATATACTGCCCCAATCGTCTACATTCGCATTTAATTCAAAAAAATATTGATAGAGAGTGTGAAAAGGTATTAAATTCTTTTTTGAAATATCACTTGATAAATCAAAATAGAGTTCACCTGTATTACTAATAATCCCCATATCCCATCTAGGAATGACTGTTTGTGAGGTTAAACCAACAATATATAAGACGAAAATTGTTAAAACTACCTCATTTTAAACTTTTATTTGTTTTTGTGTTTTTTAATAAAAATTAATCTATCTATTAAAAAAAGGTAGTGCGACAATCATATATCCTATCATGTGCTTTATATACATAATTACTAAGCACATAGTTCCCCACTTAACCTAAATCAATGAATATAAGTTGTTTACCACAATCTAACGGAATATGTGAAAATTTAGATGGAACTATTGTACACTAAATATTGTATTTACAATATATAGAGAAAAAAGTAGCTCCAAAAAACAGGAGCTACTTTGTCATTATTTTTCCTAGCAGCTAAAATCACTAGGAGATGAAATAGCCACTAGAATATTTTCTGTTTATAAGTTACCATTTGAAATTTGTTTCTTGGTCATTTTCCCTAATTTTGTTCAATGGATGGAATTAATAAAAAAGGTAGCTAATTCATGTTATTTTTATGAAAAGTGATTGAGATAGTTGTTCAAACATGTCGGTAATGAATAATGGAGGTACTAATGAAATACGAGGTTATATTGTTCGATGTTGATGATACATTATTAGACTTTAGTATATCGGAAAAAAGGGCACTAAATGGAGCCTTCCTTGAGTTCGGTTTACCTACAGGAGTCAAGGATTATGAAGCCTGTTATCAAGAGATTAGTAGGGTATTATGGAGAGAATTGGAACAGGGACTTACTAATCTATCAGATCTAGGAGTGGAGAGATTTAAGAGGTTGTTCCTCAAGCATGAGCTTGACATCGAGGCAGAGATGTTCAGCCGTGTGTATCTTAACTATTTGAGTAAGGAAATCCATCTTATACAGGGAGCTGTGGAAGTTTGCGAGAATCTAGCAGATTGTAGTCTAGCTATTATTACTAATGGATTCACCGATGTGCAGACATCAAGAATTGGCGGTTCTCCTCTTAGCAATACTTTTGAGCATATTATAATTTCTCAAGAGGCGGGATTCCAGAAACCTGCAAAGGGTATTTTCGATTACGCGTTCTCTAAGTTACAGATTACAGACAAAGCTAAAGTTTTAATTGTGGGCGACTCTTTGACCTCCGATATTCAAGGAGGAATAGATTACGGGATTGACACCTGTTGGTTCAATCCGCACCGAAAGGAAAATAATCTAGGAATTAAGCCAACATATGAAATCTGGAAGCTGATAGATATTATGCAGGTTGTAGAAAGTAAAGTAGTGGAGAGATTTTAAGTGAACCTTTTAAAAAGAGTTGATTGGAAGAGTTTATTCTGACAGTAGAATGTTAGATTTTTGGGAGTATAACAGGAAAGATTGATTACCTGTTTTTCTAATTATAAGCAAGATAAGAAATGACTAAAACAAGTATGGGTGTGTTAGCTTTTTATCATTTCCCGCCAGAAGACTCCCTCTTCAAGCGTGTGAAGGGCGAGAGCACAACGGTAAGGGGGAGATGAATGGAGGTTGGCATAAGCCAAAGTAATCTTTTTACAAACGTACGTTCGGTGGTTAATAATAACTATAAGGGGGTGAAACCAATGGTCGTAAACAAAGCTTATAAATTTCGAATCTATCCAACTAAAGAACAACTAACTCTAATCAATAAAACGATCGGCTGCTCCCGTTTTGTCTTTAACTTCTTTTTAGGCAAACAAAAGGAGAAAGATGCCTACTGGTATATTTGTGAAGAAATGAAGCAGAACGGCCAATTACCCTCTAATGAATGGGAAGGTTCTTTTCTGGATAAATACGCAACAATCAAAGAACTTCCAGCTTTAAAGAAAGAGTATTCTTTCCTGAAAGAAGTAGACAGTATTGCCTTACAGAAATCGGTGGAAAATTTAGCAGATTCCTATAGTCGATATTATAAAAAGCAAAATAAGTCACCACGCTTCAAATCGAAAAAGAATCCTATCCAGTCCTATACGACTAAACATACGAATGGGAATATTGGAATTGTTGGAAACAAAATCAAATTGCCAAAACTCGGTCTAGTTCGTTTTGCTAAAAGCCGCGAAGTCGAATGGCGAATCATCAATGCCACAATCAGGCGGAACCCTTCGGGTAAATATTTCATTTCCGTTTTAGCCGAAACCAATGTACAAGTACTTCCTAAAACGAATCGTTCGTGCGGTGTAGATGTTGGTTTGAAAAACTTTGCTATTCTTTCAGATGGTACGGTCTATCAAAACCCAAAATTCTTCCGGACGGTCGAAAAGAAATTGGCCAATGCACAACGGATTCTTTCAAGGCGACAAGAAATAGCCTTGAATCAAAATAAACCATTGGCTGAAGCCAAAAACTATCAAAAACAAAAACGAAAAGTGGCTATCCTACACGAAAAAATTTCAAATGCCCGAATGGATTACTTACAAAAAGTTTCTACCGAAATCATCAAAAACCACGATGTTATTGGAATGGAAGACTTGCAAGTGTCGAATATGATGAAAAATCACAAACTAGCTAAAGCTATTAGTGAAGTATCTTGGTACCAATTCAAAAAAATGTTGGAATACAAAGCAAACTGGTATGGTAAACAAATCGTGACCGTATCTAAAACGTTTGCTTCTAGCCAATTGTGTTCTAGCTGCGGTTACCAAAATAAAGACGTTAAACATCTGAATCTTCGTGAATGGGATTGTCCTTTTTGTTCTACTCACCACGATCGAGATATTAACGCAGGACTCAATCTAATGAATGAAGCCATAAGGCTTCTAACCGTAGGAACTACGGGAGTAGCCTAATTAAAAATTGGCCGATAGGCTAATGTTCTTAGGAATCCCCCACTTCAATCAACCGTAAGGTCGATAAGTGGTGGGTAGTTCAAATAGGAATTCCTGTGTCGATTTATATATAAGCCGATTTCCTTAAGTTTAAGAATCATCGGCTCCTATTTTTTTAGATAGGGTTGCGTAGCGTCAGGCTATTCTCTTGGCAAGGTATTAGATTGCTTCACTTCCATTTGAATGGACTGGAAGGGTTCTTTTCCAAAGAAAGCTTGAGCTCTTTTAGCCATTTCATTTAACATCACGTCATTTTCAATTAATTCCCCCCTTATACGGTCTATCAATTGTAGGGCGTTTGGTCCTGTGACTTGCTTTGCTACACGCTCAAGGAGAACTTTCGTATCAACTGAATATTTTTGTGCGAAGCTGTGACACATCACCATATTTTTCCGAAGTGCATAAGAATATTCACTTGTAAAAGCCCTTCGGATGCATCCTCGTGTCCCGGCGTAACCGTATGAAATCTCGGAAGCGGCCCGATAAAAAAGAACCATTCCATCCGCGTGACTGGATTCTGGGTGCAACCGAAGTTCACTTATCAACGAAATTAAATGTTGAACCACTATTTTAGCTGACTCCGTTGTTTTCCACCATTCCATCAAATGTTGGTGATCTTCCATACTTATTTCCATGGGTTGTGAATTAGGCAATATGCTCTTCTCTCCTTCCTATAGACGTGGGATTGCTTGAATATTCTGGATTCTTGCACGACTGATCTTCCATTCAGGTCCAAGAAAGGCTTTGCCGAGACGTATCGCTTCTTTGATTGATTCTGCGATTTGGCGGTTTAAATATCTACTTTGTTCAATCAAATAAAAAGTGTCCGGCTTCGCACCTTTTACTGCTAGTTCAAAATTAGGGTTTAATTGTTTTTCGCTAATACGTAGTGTATCCAGTTCAAACACAAGCATATCCTTTGCAAGAGAAATGGATTCTCCTTGATGTATCCTCATGATTGTTCCACGTACTGCATCAAATCCGTAGCCAATATCAGCTACTGAAGCGTGGTAAGGATTAAGCCCTGGTGCAGTCCGGATGGATGGAATATCTCGAAATCCTGTGGTAATGGAACAGACAACTTCTTTAGCAGCTAGACCTTTTTCTAAGGTATTATCAATGGCTTCAAGATAAAAATCCCTTTGATTGGAATTCATCCCCGTAAAAGTAGATGTCATTCATTTGTTTCCTCCTTAGCATTATATGAATAGGATTTTAAATCCTAAATCTTGAAACTAATGATCTTGCTCTACTGTTAAGAAATATACTCCCTTGAATAAGATTATATTTCAATGTATTCAAAAATAATTAGTCGGAAGTTTTTGAGTCAACTGGACTAGATTTAAAACAAAATAGCAGACCATGCCCTTTTTTCAGCACTACCCAAAAAGAAAAAAGCCTTGCAGAAGTTCTGGATTGGTTACCCGCCTGCAAGGCTTTTCTTTTACTCAAAATATGTATGTGAATGTAAATTTTTTATATCAATTTACATTCAGTATTCTTCTTTGCTATTCATTCTTTATGTGTCATATCAGAATGATAACAAGTTCATGGTCACTCTTATTCTAATCCGAATTACCACACACGCAAGCTCGGAGACAGGGAGTAGTTGCTTGAAAAAATTAATTTTTATAGGGCTGAATTAAGAAGATTTGTAACAAGATATCATTCAAAAGTACTTCTTATATTTCTTTAATTTATAGATGACTGTAGGCTGGCTAACTCCCAAATATTCTGCCATTTCGTAAGTGGTTTTACATTGTTTGTATGCTTTAGTAATCAGTTGTAATTCAACCTTTTCTAAAGTCTTCTTTAGATCGTGATTCTCGTCTGATTCCTGTTCGATTGTTTGGGAAGAGGAATTTTCTGTTTGTTCTATTTGTCCTGTGATGGCTTGGGGAAGGTGTTTGGGAAATATAATGGGTTCCTCAATGATCAGAATTAACTGTTCAATTAAATTTTCTAATTCGCGTATATTTCCTGGCCATTGATAATGAGTCAATACTTCATAAGTCGTTGGATGGAATTTTTTTAATTTCTGGTATTTATCATTTGTTTTCTGTAAGTAATGTTGAATTAAGAGCGGTATATCTTCTTTACGTTCATGTAATGCAGGAATTTGGATAGGTATCACATTCAAACGATAAAACAAGTCTAATCTAAACTTTCCCTCACTTACCATCCCCTTCAAGTCCTGATTTGTTGCTGCGATTAGCCGGAAGTTAATAAGGCTTTCTTTTTTTCCACCGATGCGCTTTATTTTTTTTTCTTGTAACACTTTCAATAATTTAGCCTGCATGGCAAGTGGAAGTTCCCCGATTTCATCTAAAAAAAGAGTACCACTGTCAGCTTGTTCAATCAGCCCCTGCATTCCTTGTTTGTTTGCTCCTGTAAAAGAACCTGGTTCATAGCCAAATATCTCTGATTCAAACAAACTTTCCGGTATTGTGCTGCAATTCACCTCAATAAAGGGTTCTTTCCTTCGATTGCTTTGATTATGAACAGAGCGTGCAAATGTACTTTTCCCTACCCCTGATGGTCCTAATAAAAGAATCGTGGCATCTGTTTTAGCAACATTGTGGATCGTTTTTAAAATCTGCTTGGTTGCATTACTTCTAGCAATCATATCGTGGTAATCTAGTTCTTTTTCCCTTAAATCCTCGACTTCTGTTTGATAGCCTTTTACTATTCGTTGTAATTGCTCGTATTGTTCCTGCAATTGCAATATCTCGGTTTGATCCTGGCCATAGCTAATTACCCTAACGAGAAGGCCTTCTTTATTAAAAATGGGATAGCCTGTTGACATGACAACATGCCCTGTTTGTGTATGCTGCATAATACGCATCGCTTTTTTTTCTTTTAAAACGAGTGCATTGATAGATGGTGTGAGAAGTCCCTCTTTTTCTAATTGATATACAGATGTACCGATGTATGAGGCAGGTTCCATACCATAAATCTCCCAGAGTTTTGGATTGGAGTATAAAATGATACCTTTTTCGTCTGTAATTGTAATGTTATTATTCGATGTTTCGATAATTTTTTTTAACTCCTGCTCAAGCATTCTATCATCCAATACGTTCGCCTCCTTTTATTTTTATAGGTGTTGATTAAAATATTAATCGAAAAGAGCGAATAATCAAAAATTAAATTAGGGAATTAGGATTTGATTTAATTTTAAATCAAATGCTTATAAAAAAATAGCTAAAATCGTCGTAATTATCTGAAAAAAGTTGGCGCGAATCTTGCTTAAGTAATAGGTAAGATGAAAATTATGAAAAACATGGGGGTGTTTACTATGCTGTAGCAAATATCCAGTACATATTGCCAGTGCGTCTACAATAGTTTTCACACGTGAGGGTCTCAAATACGGCGTTCTAATTAAGTCTACAAAAATAGTTGCAATAGAAAAAACAGGTGCTTGAGCACATGGTAATACTTTTAATCGATAGATTTACTATGACAATCTGAGAGTGTTCCTTCCTAGCTAACCGTAAAGTATATTTTAAAAATCACATTAGAATATATGCCAAGGTTGTGGCAGGAATGGAATTTGTAATTATACAAATATAGTAGGAATTTAGGAGGATATTACATGATGAAGTATCAACCGAAGGACTCATTCAAATCACCCCGTTTTTGTGGAGTGCGCACATTTATGCGGCTTCCATTTGTTGAACAGCTAGATGAACATATGGATTTTGTCATTACGGGTATTCCATTTGATTCAGGGCAATCATTTAGAACGGGGGCAAGATTTGGCCCAGAAGCTATTCGCGATTTTTCGATTCTTTTGCGTCCTTATAACCCTGAACAGGATATTAACATTTTTGATTATATTTCAGGGATTGATTATGGGGATATTCCAATCATTCCGGGCTATATTTCTGAAACATATAAAAAGATTGAAGAAGAACTTACTCCTGTCATTGAAAAAGGGATCATTCCTATTTCATTAGGAGGCGATCATTCTATTACTCTAGGAGAGTTACGCGCAATCGTAAAAAAACATGGGCCAGTTGCCCTGCTTCAATTCGATGCCCACTCCGATACATGGGATAGCTATTTTGATCAAAAATATAATCATGGAACCGTTTTTCGCCGCGCAATAGAAGAAGGTCTCATAGATGTATCTAGATCTCTTCAAATTGGAATGAGGGGCGGTCTGTACGGACCGGAGGATCTTCAGGATGCTCGGGATTTAGGCTTAGGCGTTTATACGACGAACGATTATAAACGAATGGGTGTTGAGAAAATGCTAGAGGTCATTCATGAGCGAGTAGCAAATGGCCCTGTCTTTTTATCCTTTGATATTGATTTTCTAGATCCTGTTTATGCACCTGGAACGGGGACACCGGAAGTTTCAGGGGCCAACATTGATGATGCTTTAACCTTTGTAAGAGGATTGACGAATATAGATTTTGTAGGATTTGACCTTGTTGAGGTTTTACCTGCATACGATCACGGACAAATCACCGCTGCCGCCGCCGCTAATATTGTCTATGAGTTCATCACACTTATTGCTCTTGCAAAAAAAGAAAAACTGGAGAAAGAAGAGAGAGTGGAAGATTTGGAAACACAGCTTAACAAATGATTTCCTTTTCAAATGGATGGAAGGAATCAGTGGAAATGCCATTCCTTCCATCTTTAAAACACAGCGATATATTAAACCAAACAACCGCAAAAGGAGATGTGTAAATGCATATTTTGGATATAACGATCATGATTCTATATTTTTCTGTTTTAATCATTGTAGGAGTAATTGGATCTAAACGGGCAAAAACAGCAGATGATTTCATTGTAGCTGGGCGTAATCTAGGGCATTTTATGTATTTATCATGTTTAGCTGCTGTAATATTAGGGGGCGCTTCTACTTTAGGAACAGCAAAGTTAGGTTATCAGTTTGGAATATCCGGTATTTGGCTAGTGGTAATGATCGGGCTAGGCATTATCGCAATAGGGTTATTTTTAACAAATAAGATATTTGATTTAAAAGTTTTGACGATTAGTGAAATGTTGGAGAAGCGTTACAATTCACAAACACGATTGATCAGTGCCTTAGTCTCGGTTATCTATACATTTATGTTGACTGTAACGCAAGTGATTGGAATGGGGACGATTTTACATGTTTTGGCTGGTTGGAATTTAACAATTTCCATGATAGTCGGGGGTGGAATCGTTTTATTTTATACAATATTAGGAGGAATGTGGTCAGTCACTATGACTGATGTAGTGCAATTCGTCATTATGACGATCGGTATTTTCTTTATCATGCTTCCAATGAGCATCTCTAAGGCAGGAGGGTGGGGCTCACTTAAAGAGAATCTCCCTGCATCACATTTCGAGTTAGGCAACATTGGCGGAGAGACAATTTTTCAATATTTTTTACTATTTACCTTAGGGGTAGTTGTGGGTCAAGATATTTGGCAGCGTCTTTTTACCGCACGAACCAAAGCGATTTCTCGTGGCGGAACGGTTGGAGCAGGAATATATAGTGTTTTTTACGCGATTGCAATCAGTATCATTGGAATGTGCGCTTTTATTATCCTTCCTAATTTAGGCGATCCACAAAATGCTTTTACTAGTATAGCAATGGAAACTTTACCTGCGGGTCTATTAGGTGTTGTCATTGCAAGTGTAGTCTCCGCTCTTATGTCCACTGCTTCAGGAACACTGCTTGCTTCATCTACTTTAGTTGTTAATGACATCATTAAAAAATATATCGGTCCAGGAATGAGTGAACGTCAATTTTTAAAAACATCTCGGATTACAACTTTAACGATTGGTGTATTGACCATAATCGTTTCGATATGGATTCAAGACATTTTAGTTGCATTAGATGTAGCTTACGCAATTTTATCCGGTGCTGTGTTCTTTCCGATCATTCTTGGATTCTTTTGGAAGAGAGTCACGGCTACAGCTGCATTTTACTCCATTCTAGCTAGTATGATCGTTATTATTGTGGGATTGGTGATTAATGGGCCGTCCTCCACTCAACCAATTCTGTACGGGCTCGCTACTAGTTTTGTGGTTATTACAATACTTACTTTAATGAGTTCCAAGAATGAAATAAATCAAGGTGTAAAAGGTAATGACGACGTGGATACCATAGCTAATTGATGATACACCCAAACGAGCAAAAAATGATTTAAGGGGGAAAGAAAAATGACAAAGACAATTTCCTTGGAACCAGCAACATTCAATACATTGGTAGAAGAACGTAATCATCGGAAAGAAAGATTGGCAGCTTCATTCCGTCTTTTTTCAAAATTTGGTTTCGACGAGGGGATAGCTGGACATATTACGGTTCGTGATCCTAAATATACAGACCATTTCTGGGTCAATCCGTTTGGGATGCATTTTAGTCAAATTTCCGTTTCAGATCTTATATTGGTTAATCATAAAGGTGATATTGTAGAGGGTGAACATTCAGTGAATGGTGCTGCCTTTGCCATTCATTCAGAAATTCATAAAGCTCGACCGGATGCCATTGCAGCGGCACATGCTCATTCGGTCTATGGAAAGACATGGTCTTCTTTAGGGAGATTACTAGATCCGATTACGCAAGACGCCTGCCAATTCTATAATGACCATGCATTATTTGATGATTTTACTGGTGTGGTGTATGCATCTGAAGAAGGGAAACGCATCGCTAGGGCTCTAGGTCAATACAAAGCTGTCATTCTCCGCAACCATGGGCTGTTAACAGTGGGCCAATCTGTAGACTCAGCTGCTTGGTGGTTCATAACCATGGAACGTTCATGTCAAGCACAGATTATGGCTGAATCTGTAGGTAAGCCCATTTTTATAGAAGAGGAGTATGCCAAATTAACAGCAGAACAAACGGGAACTGAATATGAGGGATGGCTGAGTTTTCAACCTCTTTGGGATAGAATTAGAAAAGAGCAACCAGATTTCTTGAAGTGAACATAAAAAGTAATTCCAGAAAGAAGATAAAAAGAATCTAACGGTGAAGTCCTTGGTTGGGCTTCACCTATTGTAATGAAGATGGAATGAATTAGAAGAAGAATTCAAATTCACAGATTGCCGCCCCTGCAATGAATAAAAAAGGAATCAATAGGTTCTTGAGGAGGTTTAATAATGCCCAGTTCTAAGAAAGCAGCTCCTTCACTTTATGTAAGGGTTGATATACCGGAAAAATACATAAACAAGTTTAAAGAGATTTGTTCTGAAGTTGTTGTCGAACCATGGGAATTCGGCGAACCTGAACCACAGGCAACTGTAGATTTATCAAAGTTCGATATCCTCTATACGTCGGGACTTCACGATAATCTTAACATACTTAAAAAGGCTCCAAAGATTAAATGGATCCATTCAGATAGTGCGGGAATGGAGGCCATGCTGAATGAAGACATTCAAAACAGCGATATCATCATCACCAATGTAAAAGGCTGCACGTCTGTTCCGATTGCCGAGCATACAATTGCCATGTTATCTTCGTTAGCGAGAGGTGTGCATACAATAATCCGAAATCAAATAAATAAAAATTGGGTTGAAATTCCTGTGACGGACCTTGAAAATGCAACAGTGGGCATAATCGGGTATGGTGACATTGGCTTTGAAATTGCAAAAAGATGTAAAGTACTTGGAATGAAAGTGATAGGATGTCGTCGGAACCCCGACAAAAGGAACAAAGAATATGAACCTGCTGATTTGATTATGGGCATGGATCAAGTCGATGAAGTACTTTCACTATCAGATTTTATTGTATTAGCTCTCCCATTTACCAAAGAGACCTCTTATTTTTTTAATAAAGAACGGTTAAATAAAATGAAAAAAGGTAGTTACTTAGTTAATGTTGGTCGCGGAAATACCATTGTCGATGGAGATTTAATTGAATGTTTGAGCAATGGGCACATAGCTGGTGCAGCACTTGATGTGTTTGAAGTAGAGCCTTTACCTAAAGATCATCCTTTTTGGCAGCTTGAAAATGTAATAGTTTCTCCACATAACGCATACAACTCTTCAAAACATATAGATCGTGTGATGGAGTTATTTTTGCAAAATTTAAAGCTTTTTTCTGAGGGGAAGCCACTGATAAACGTCGTTCATAAACAACTGGGTTATTAGTAGTAATGGGCTCGTTGAAAAAAAATACCTTATAGATATTATTTTGAGGATATGAAAAATTCAAATTTTACATGTGAAACAAGAGTCATAAATGTGAGAGACTGCAAAAGCCTAGAACGCTTTGTGGTCTTTTTTATATTTTAGACCTTATGATCTAGTAATTTATTAATATATTGCATTTATGAAAGATAATATTTCAATATTGAAATATTACTAAAGGTGTTTAGACGTTTTATTAGTCTAATAGTCTGAAAAATCGATAAATAATATAATTATCAGTTTTGGCATGAATATTGCAACGTTCTAGTATAAATCCAATAAATGAGGTGAAGTCCATTGACCCGTTACGAATATGGCGGCGATGAGTTTATTTTTGTTGAATTAGCTGAGGCAATGAGTCTTGAAACGAATTTTAAAGCAATGGCAATTACTAAGGCGTTACGAGAAAAAAAGGTATCAGGAATACTGGATATTTGTCCTTCCAATGCTTCTTATATGATTCGGTTTAATCCAGATCTCATTCATCCAGATGATTTAATTTCAAAATTGAAAGAACTTGAACAAGATGTTACGTTGGAGAACTTTGAAATAACTGCACGTGCAGTTGATGTACCCATTTTATTTGAAGACCCTTGGACACATGAGGCATTAATGCGTTTTAGAGATCGACATCAGGATCCAACATCAACAGATATTGAATATGTGGCACATACAAATGGCTTTCAATCAAAAGAAGATTTAATTAAATCAATTACGGATGCCCCTTATCTTGTGTCGATGATTGGTTTTGTACCGGGGTTGCCATGGTGCTATCAAATGGTTCCAAACGAGAAGCAAATCGAAGCACCTAAATATGTCCGTCCTCGAACATATACGCCAGAGAGAGCATTCGGATTCGGCGGTGCATTTGCTGTTATTTATCCGGTTCAAGGTGCAGGTGGTTATCAATTGTTTGGAACTGCTGCAGCACCGATTTTTGAGAAAGAGCAGCGTTTACATGATTTTAAAGAGTCAATGACCTTCCCTAGACAAGGGGATGTTTTTAGATATCGAAGCATTTCGATGGAGGAATACGAAGATATTCGAAAACAAGTTGAAAATGGGGAATTCCGATATTTGACGAAGGATATCACCTTTAAACCGAAAGATGTTCTCGAAAATCCAAATGCGTTTTCAGAATCTGTGATAAGGAGGTTATATGCATGATTAAAGTTATTAATCCTGGACTTCAAACGACTATTCAAGATTATGGAAGAATTGGCTTTTATGAAGTGGGGATGCCACCATCGGGAGCAATGGATAAATACTCATACAGAGCAAGCAACTTACTTGTTGGGAATGATGAAAATGCAGCTGTTCTCGAGATTACTTATATGGGGCCAGTCTTAGAATTTCAACAAGATGTAACCGTTGCTATTGCAGGAGGGGAAATACCGCCAAAGATTAATGATCAGTATGTTCCAATGTGGGAAACTTTAGAAGTTAAGGCTGGAGATGTGCTGTCATTTGATTTTGTTAAACAAGGAGCCCGGGTGTATTTAGCGGTAGCTGGCGGAATTGAAGTGCCGCTTATTATGGAATCACGGTCCACATATACTTTGTGCGGAATTGGAGGTTTCGAAGGAAGGCCACTCCAAGGTGGGGACCATTTGAAAATCGGTAATGCTAACCAATCAAAGATTGCGATTGGAACACGGATAAGTGATGAATTGATTCCGGTCTTCTCAAAAACGAATGAGATTCGTGTTGTTGTAGGATTGTGCAGTTATCGCCTGACTGAAGAAAGTAAAAAACGCTTTTTCTCCATCGATTGGACGGTTACAACGGAAGCAAACCGTGTTGGCTACCGTTTTAAAGGGGAGCGTTTGAATTTCGTAGAGCGTGAACAACCATTTGGTGCCGGTAGCAACCCTTCAAATGTGGTTGATCTAGGGTATCCAATCGGATCCATTCAAGTACCAGATGGTGTCGAACCGATTGCTTTGTTAAACGATGCTGTGACAGGTGGAGGCTATGCGACGATTTGTACAATTATTAGTACGGATTTAGACAAAATGGCTCAAATTAAAACAAATGAGAAGGTTCGGTTTGTTGCTGTTGATATTAATGAAGCCCTTGAGGCGAGAAAATTATACAAAGATAAAATCAATCAAATGAAAAAACAAGTATTAGGACAAATAGGGGGAATCAATCATGGCTGAACAAAAAACAGTTCTATCACCAATCCCAGGAGTATTTTATCGCAAACCAGCTCCTGATAAAGACGTGTACGTAAAAGAAGGAAATACAGTTAAGACAGGCGATGTTCTTGCTATGGTGGAAGTTATGAAAAACTTCTATGAAATTAAAGCAGAAACAGATGGGGTTCTTGCGCAATTCTTTGTTGAGGACGAGGACCTTCTAGACGCTGGACAGGAAATAGCGGTAATCATTGAACAGTAATCATTTTTGTGGAAGGAAGGAGGAAAAGTAAATGGGCTATTTTAAAAAGGTGCTGATTGCAAACAGAGGGGAAATTGCTAGGAGAATTATTCGTACATGTAATAAGGAAGGCATTCAAACAGTCGCTGTCTATTCCGAAGCCGATGCAGAGGCTCCTTATGTCAGTGAAGCGACTGAAGCTGTATGCATAGGTCCGGCTCAAGCGAAAAAGAGTTATCTTGATATTGAAAAAGTGATTCAGGTAGCAAAAGAAACACATGCCGATGCTATTCATCCTGGGTATGGATTCTTATCTGAAAATCCGGAATTTGTACGCAGATGTGAGGAAGAAAACATTGTCTTTATCGGTCCCTCTGCGGAAACAATACATATTATGGGCAGTAAGCTTGAAGCTCGTACCCAAATGCAAAAGGCGGGCGTAAGGGTTGTGCCAGGTACGGATAAAAGCATTGAGTCAGTTGACGAAGCATTGCTGATTGCGAACGATCTTGGTTACCCGCTCATGTTAAAAGCTAGCGCCGGTGGTGGTGGTATTGGGATGCAGCTTGTTCAAAATGATGCCGAGCTAATAAAAGTGTTTGATGCGACGAAGCAACAAGCTACTTCATTTTTTAAGGATGGAACTGTCTTTTTAGAAAAATGGATTTCAAAACCCCGCCATATTGAAGTGCAAATTGTCGCTGATACATACGGAAATGTCTTACATTTATTTGAACGGGAATGTTCAGTCCAGCGCCGAAATCAAAAGGTGATAGAAGAAAGCCCTTCACCATTTCTAAATGATACCCTTAGAAAAGAATTGTTAGATGCAGCCATTCGAGGTGTAAAACAAATAGACTATACAAATGTAGGCACAATGGAATTCATTTTTGATGAAAATCAAAACTTCTATTTTCTTGAAATGAATACTCGTCTGCAAGTAGAACACCCAGTAACTGAAGAAATAACGGGACTGGATTTAGTTGAACTACAGTTAAAAATTGCTGCAAAGGAAAAACTGACAATCACACAGGAAGAGATAAACAAAACAGGACACGCGATTGAATGCAGACTTTATGCAGAGGATCCTAATACTTTCTTTCCTAGTCCTGGAGTAATTTCTAGGTTGAAATTACCTGAAAACGATGTAAGGTTCGATTTTGGCATCATTGAAGGCAGTGCGGTGACCCCTTTTTATGATCCGATGATCGGTAAAATTATTGTACACGGCATCACACGTGATCAAGCAATCGAAAAAATGCAGCGAGTCCTTGATGAGATTGACGTACAGGGAGTTAAAACAAACCTCATGCTTTTAAAACAAATCATGAAAAATAACCAGTTTATACGTGGTAATTATACGACTCAATTTTTAGCAGAAAATAAAATTCAAGTGCTTGAGGGGTGAAAACAATGTTTAAGGTAGATTTGAACTGTGATATGGGTGAAAGCTTCGGTCTTTATGAATTAGGTAATGATGAAGAATTAATGCAGTCCATTACCTCGGCTAATATTGCATGTGGTTTTCATGCCGGAGATCCCCATGTTATGAGAAAAACAGTGGAACTAGCAAAGAAATATGATGTTGGGATTGGTGCGCATCCAGGGTTTCCTGATTTATTGGGCTTCGGTCGTCGCTTCATGACCTGTACACCCTTAGAAATTAAAGACTATGTGATGTATCAAGTAGGTGCTTTAAGAGAATTCAGTGCTGCAGCAGATGTCAAAATCCAGCATTGTAAACCACACGGAGCTTTATTTATGAAAGCAATGGAAGATAAGACTATAGCACGAGCAATATTAGAAGCAATTCATGCTATCGATCCAAATATGGTCATATTTGCACTTAGCCAATCTGAAGTGATGGAAGAAGCGATAAAAATGGGTGTCCCTGTTGCAAAAGAAGCTTATGCTGACCGGGAGCATACTGAAAGCGGGTCCATTTTGTTAACGAGAACAGGCGCACAAATCAATGATTATGAAGAAATGGCGCAGCGAGTTGTTCGTATGGTCAAAGAAGGAAGAGTCATCACACACGATGGAAAAGATGTTTCCATTAAAGCAGAGACCATTTGTATTCATGGAGATACACCAGGAGCGCCGACTCTGGCTAAAAAGGTTGTAGAAGCTTTAAAAGAGGGCGGCGTCGAGATTGTACCTATTAAAAAGATTATCTAGTAAGGTACTGGTCCTAAAATGTATATTGGTATAGTAGTTGGCCTCTAAATATTGAACTATGCTCTTTAAAAAGGATTTATAGATTAGTCGACTAGTAGATGACTCCGGTATTGAATGCCGGAGTCATTCTGTTTAGCCCCCAATATAACGAATTGTATTGTAATTGTATTCCTCTAGACACTCTTCAATTAATTTGTAAACTTCTCAAACTAAGCCCTAGCTCTTTCACTTGTCGTTGGAATTTCAGATACTTAATAAAAGATATAATTGACCTAATAATCAAAATTATATATATATTAAAATACTTCTGAATTCATATCCTTATCTATAAAAAGTATAATAAAATAAAGATTTAGTTATCGGGAGGGGTGAGTAAGTTGATTATTTGGAACGATATTCTTAAACCGATTTCAGTATATGTTAATATTCAGAGCACTATTGGATCTGTCATTCAAAAATTATCAGATCATAAAGCGAATATTGTGTTTGTAAAGGATAAGGGGTCTTTAGTGGGCTATAGCACAATGGAGATTCTAATGCACCAAATTGCTCAAAAGGAAGACTTATCACAGCCGATTAGCTATAAAAATGATATTTTAAAAGTCCCACAGTTCACGCCTGTTGAATTTTTCCATAACGTTTCTCTGATTATAGGGGAAGATGCTAATGGAGAAATTGTCGGCTACACTACAATTGAACAAGCACGGAATAAAATCAGTGAGTTGAATTTGAAGGATTTAAATCTCCTTTTACATGGAGCTGGAGTAGGAATTGTCCGAACAAATATCGATTATCAAATAGAATACATTAATGAAACAGCAGAAAGTATTTTAGGTCTTCACCGTTCATTTTTACAGTTTCGAGACTATAAAATGCTTTTAACTATCGATAAAAATCTTGATAGAGTCATGACTGGGGAAACTCTTATAAATGTGAACGCCTCTATTAACTTTAAACATACAGTAGGGAATTTTTACCCCTTAAGAATGGAAGATAAAATAAAAGGACTCATACATATTTTTTTCTCGCGTGAAGTTTTCGAGGATTCTGTTAAAGAATTAGATTTTGTTCGAAATCTGAACTCTGATTTACAAACGGTTTATGCTTCTTCCCAGGAACAAATACTCGTCATTGACGAAAGCGGCAAAATCATTCGAGTAGCGGGTATGTTTCTTCACGATTTTTGGAAAGTGGATAATCCAGAAAACATAATTGGTAAGCATATAAGTGAGTTTACTAGAAAAAACATTTTTCAGCCTAATGTTTTTGAACTATGCAAGAAACAAATGAAAAAGGTTACATCGATTCAGGATTCCATGGGGAAAAGTAGAGTCTGGTCGGTCGCAACCCCGGTATACCACGAAGGGAAATTAGAAAAAGTAGTTGTACTTTCAAGGGACATTACACAAGAAAGATCCTCAATTTTAGATCAATCGGACGAAGGTTTTCAACCGCTACAAGATCATGATGATTTAAACATTAACGAAAAACAACTTGTTTATCGTTCGAAAACAATTGAGCGCTTAGTAGTAGAGATAAAGAGAGTAGCCCAATTTAATTCGACAATTTTACTCGAAGGTGAATCCGGTGTTGGGAAAGAAGTATTTGTTCACCATATCCATTCAGCCAGTCCAAGGAGTAACAAGCAGCTAGTTAGGATTAACTGCGGTGCAATTCCAGAGAATCTCATAGAAAGTGAATTGTTCGGTTATGAGAAAGGGGCATTTACTGGTGCAGATAAAAATGGGAAAGCAGGCTTGTTTGAGATTGCTGATAACAGCACGCTTTTTCTCGATGAAATTGGTGAACTCCCTTTAAATATGCAAGTGAAGCTATTACGTGTGTTGCAGGAACGAGAAGTGACTAGAATTGGCGGGACCCAGCCGAAACCTGTAAATGTTCGAATTATAACGGCAACGAATAAGGATTTACGAGAGTTGGTGAACCAAGGTAAATTCAGGGAGGATTTATACTACCGATTATATGTTATTCCATTTAGTATTCCGCCATTACGTGAGCGAAAAGAAGATATCTTTCCCTTGGCCATTTATTTTCTGGAACAATTTAAAAAAATGTATGATATCAAGAAAAGCTTCACCCCAGAAGCTATTGAAGTTTTAGAGACATATGCATGGCCGGGAAATGTAAGAGAACTTCAAAATATAGTGGAGCGATTAACGTTATTAGGCGAGGGAGAATGGATAAAACGAGAACATGCATTGAAATTTCTGTACGGGGAAGTTCAAAAAAAGAAAACACAACTAATGGTTTTAGAAATAATGCCACTTAAAGAAGCGGTAGAAGAATTAGAAACTCAACTTATTCAAAGAGGGATGCAAAAATACGGCACTGCCGATAAATTATCTAAAGTACTAGGTGTTAGTCCTGCGACAATAAGCAGGCGGATGAAAAAGTTGAAATAATAAAGGGGGCGACAATTATTGTTTAATTTGCCTGAAACTCATTTTAATTTCGGTGGAGACGAATACATATATGCTGAAATTTCTCGTGATATGAGGATTGAGAGTAACTTTAAAGCAATTGCGGTGACGGAGGAGCTGAGAAAAAGAGAGATTCCAGGCGTTATTGATATTGTTTCATCCAATGCCTCCTATTTAGTTCGTTATAACCCGGACATCGTCTCAGCAAGAGATTTGCTGGACTATTTAAAAGAAATAGATTTGACGAAAAGCAATCCTGAAAAGTTAAATTTATCAGTACGAATAGTAGAAATTCCAGCATGGTACGACGATCCAGTGTCAAGAGAATATTCCATGCGTTTTAAGAGCAGACACCCTGCCCCTGACTTAACAGACTTTGAATATGTGATGAAAGTAAATGGGTTTACAGACAAAGAATCATTTATAAAATCTCATTCAGACACACCCTATTTAATTACAATGGTTGGATTTCTGCCAGGAACGGGTTGGCATTTTCCGCTTGGATTGCAGCCAAATGAGATCATTCAAGCACCAAAATATAATAGTCCCCGTACAGAAACGCCGGAAAGAGGCATTGGTATAGGTGGTGCATTCAATGTGATTTATCCAGTCAATGGACCAGGTAGCTATCAACTAATAGGACGATCAGCTATCCCTTTAGTAGATAAAACAAACCCATTAGAAGAGACTTCTTTTTTGGCAAGACCAGGAGATATATGGAAGTATCGTCCTGTTAAGGAATCCGAATATAATGAGATCGAAAGCAGCGTACGTGCTGGAACGTATCATAATAAAGTAAAAGAAATTGATCTTTCTCCACTTGAATATGTACAAAAAGGAAAAAAGTATATCGATGAGCTCATGGAGGATTTTTAAATGATAGAAATTAAGGAGCCTGGGTTATGGACAACGGTACAGGACTTGGGACGCGTCGGGAAGTATCATCTGGGCGTACCGCCATCAGGAGCAGCTGATAAATATTCATTTATTATTGGGAACCTACTTGTAGGAAATCCTGCTGAGTTTGCATCACTTGAGATGACATTATTAGGGGGAGAGTTTGAATTTCATAGAAATTTAATTATTGCCCTTACAGGTGCTCCAATGGAAGCATACTTAAATCACCAACGATTATCTTTCTGGGAAACCCACCAAGTAAAAGAAGGAGACATTTTAACGATAAAAGCTTGCCAACAAGGGGTGAAAAGTTATTTAAGTATCTCTGGTGGCATAAAGGTTCAAGATGTTTTAGGTAGTAAATCAACCTACGAACTAAGCCAGATTGGGGGCTTTGATGGCAGAAAGTTAGCTGTAGGCGATAGAATACAGATTAATGAACCATTGCCAGGGGCTTTAAAACAGGTTGGTAAATCTGCTCCACTAGAATTCGTCCCAACCTTTAATGATTTTCAAGAATTACGTGTCACGATGGGGTTATCGGGTTACTTATTGAGCGATCAAGGGTTAAAAACTTTCCTCAATTCGGAATGGATCGTTTCGCATGAATCCAACCGGGTTGCTTACCGATATACTGGCCCAAGAGTGTCATTCACTGAGCAATATCCACCATTCGGTGCAGGAACTAGTTTTTCGAATGTTGTTGATTTTGCGTATCCTATAGGATCTATTATGTTTACAAATGAGGAAGAACTGATTGTTTTACATAATGATGCAATGACAGGAGGGGGTTTTGTTACAATAGGAACCGTCATAAGCCAAGATTTAGATTTAATTTCTCAATCTAGACCTTTATCGAAATGTCACTTCATCACAGTTACTATTGACCAGGCCATCCAAACTCGAGCAGAAAGAAGAAAAAGGATGGAAACGCTGGTCGGTCTTATTAAAAGGTAAGTAATGACTTAAACTTTGTACCAAAATAATAACTGGAGCAGGATGTATGAGTATTAAATGAAGAGGCTCAAAATAACTCGATAGCAGAAGCGGAAATCAAGAGCTTCTAGTCAGAGTTTAGATTGAAGTCAACTTCCTATTAATATGAACTTTCGATTTTTCAAGGAACATGATTATTACGAGAGCACACTCTTACTGGGTGTGCTCTTTTTTTATTATTAATGCACTATTGCCATTGAAATGTCAGTACTTCATGTTTTCCTGTATAGGACAATCTCTGATCAGGAAATGCTTGATGTAAGGAGGCGATGTATGAGTGGGTACTTTTGAAGTTCTTTCCCTAATGCTAAGCTTTGGCATGTTTGTAATTGCTATTCTTGATTTTAAAAATCATGACAAGAATCCTTGAAGATACCGATATATGTTTTTAAACGATAGTCCGTTATTCTATTGATGGAAATGTTTTTATTAAAAAGGCCAGTGTCCTAAGGATGGTAAAGGTCTTCCGATTCTTTTTACTTGCAGAGAACACCCAATGAGGTGTTCTTTTTGTTGTTGATAGGTATAACTGAATCAAAGTAAATCCTATCATTGTTGCTATCTACATTGACAAAAAAATGATGTGTCAGTATAGTTCTAATAGACCGGTTGATATAATTTTAAGGAGTGATTCAGCTATGGCAGACAAAAGAAGCTCAAAAGAAGTTCTGATTGAAGCTGCTTCTCGACTTTTTCGAATACGTGGATATTATGGTGTAGGGCTTAAGGACATTATTGAGGAAAGTGGTATTCCTAAAGGCTCGCTGTATCATTATTTTCCTAAAGGAAAAGAAGAATTGGCTATTGAGGCGATTAATCATACAAAAGAAATGGTTGTAGGTGAAATTCAGCGAGAATTTGATGAAATTGAAGACCCTATTAAAGCAATTCAGGCTCATATTTATCAATTATCCGAGGTTTTTGGCGAAAATGGTAATCTTTTAGGCTTGCCAATCGGAACAATAGCGGCTGAAACATATACGACAAGTGAGCCTATAAGAATGGCCTGTCAAGAAGCTGTAACGGATTGGCAATCTATTTATGTGAAAAAATTACATGAGGCAGGATACAGTGAGAAGCGGTCTAAGGATTTGAGTATCGTCATTAACGCTTTAATAGAAGGTGGTATTCTTTTATCTTTAACGGCGAAAAGTGGGGAACCTCTCCACGCTATTGCGGAGCAGATACCATTATTGTTGATAAATAAATAAGTCATACGGAAAAATTATTATAAGCTTAGGTCGATGCAGTTAGTAATTGGAGGAATTTTTTTATGTCTACAGATGCAACACAGCAACAAAACCCAGTCATTAGAACGACCCCTATATTAATCTCTTTTTTAATTGCAGGGTTCATTGGGTTATTTAGTGAGACAGCTTTAAATATGGCACTTGGCGATTTAATACAGGAATTTAATGTTAGTCCTTCTACTGTGCAATGGCTGACAACGGGGTATCTATTAACATTGGGGATATTGGTTCCAGTTTCGGGGCTCTTGATTCAGTGGTTTAATACTCGTCAATTATTCATTGCATCAATGGTGTTCTCTATTATCGGAACGCTCATTGCTGCAATAGCACCTGGTTTCGGCCTATTAATGCTAGCTCGTGTCATCCAGGCAGTCGGAACGGGACTTTTACTTCCTCTTATGTTTAATACCATTTTGGTAATTTTCCCAATTCATAAAAGGGGAGCAACCATGGGGTTGATGGGGCTCGTGATCATGTTTGCACCAGCCATCGGACCGACAGTTTCAGGTTTGATCATCGAAAATCTGACTTGGCATTTTATTTTCTGGGTGTCTTTGCCGTTCTTTGTGATCGCTTTACTATTTGGTCTCAAGTATATGCAAAACGTTTCAACGATCACCAAGCCTAAAATCGATGTACCATCCATTATTTTATCGACCATTGGTTTTGGGGGAATAGTTTATGGCTTTAGTATTGTAGGAGATCAAGGATGGAGAAATGCGATCGTTCTATCCTCGATCATTGTAGGCCTTGTAGCGCTATTCCTGTTTGCTGTAAGACAATTCAACATGGATAAACCGATGATTGACTTGCGTGTTTTTAAATATCCTATGTTCACGCTAGGGTTAATAACCGTCTTCATTACCTTCATGATTATCATGTCATCTATGATCCTATTACCATTATACTTGCAAACTGGGCTAGCGTTAGCTGCGTTTTCAGCAGGTCTTGTACTTTTACCAGGTGGCGTACTGAATGGTTTCATGTCTCCAATTACGGGGCGCATTTTTGATAAATTTGGACCAAGAGGGCTAGTGATTCCAGGCTTTATTATCATGATTGCTATGTTATGGACTTTGACGAACGTAACGACTGAAACCTCTATCATTATGGTAATCGTCATGCATACTTTCCTTATGATTGGTGTTTCGATGGTCATGATGCCTGCTCAGACAAATGGGCTGAATCAACTGCCGAAAAATCTTTATCCAGATGGAACGGCTCTTATGAATACATTACAACAAGTATCGGGAGCCATTGGTACGACGGTTGCTATTACCATCATGTCAGCATCTCAAAAGAACTATATGGCTAGTGTAGAAGACCCATTTGACCCATCAACCATTAGCGGTTCATTGACTGCAGGTGTTCAGGATGCCTTTGTTTTCGGTCTAGTCCTTGCAATCGTCGGTTTGATTGTGTCGTTCTTTATTAAAACAGCTCGCGATAAATAAGGAAGATCTCTTAACGTAATAACATAAAGAAGCCAGCAGGGAATGGAGTTTCTCTGTCTGGCTTTTTTATTGTTTGTTTGGCTCTGTTAAAGGATGTTGTTGATTTTGAGCTAAGGCAGGGTAGTTGAACAAGAAAACATATAAAATTTTAGAGGAATAAGGGTCAACCACTTGTCATCCCTCTGGATAGAAACAAAAAGATTATGAAGCGCCTTTGTCGTTTTGTGCTTAACAAAATTCACTAGCTGTAAGGAAAAGCCCATTCATTAAATTAGTTAGTATTGAGCATGTAAAGGTTCCCTAAGCAGGGAAGCCAATTCGAACAACTTAGATTTAACCAGTTTTATTTTATCTCCATTGCATTCCATATTTCGATCACAGCTGAAATATTCAGAAGTTATAATAGGCACAGGTTGGTCATTATAATATGTAGGGAGATAAAAAATGAATACTTTCAAATTTACACTGTTAATACTCTTAACAACATTTTTAATGGGTTCTTCTTTTGCTGTAGGTAAAATAGGTTTGTCTTATTCATCCCCGTTGTTATTAGCAGCATTACGCTTCACACTTGCCGGACTCTTAATGGTAGTAATCGTTATCGCTTTAAAAAGACCGCACCCAGAATCTAAAAGAAACTGGATAAAGATGCTTATTATTGGTACTTTCCAAACAGCTGGTGTTATGGGGTGTATTTTCTTAAGTTTACGAACCATTACAGCTAGTGAATCCTCAATTCTAACATTCACTAACCCTTTACTTGTTGTTCTATTTGGTACCGTATTTTTACAAACGCGCTATAAACTTTATCAATGGATTGGTGTTCTTTTAGGATTAGTAGGAGTAAGCATTACAATGGGAACGCAAATTGAATTTAAGATTGGTATTCTTTTTGGCATTCTTTCTGCTGTTTTTTGGGCAATTTCAACATTATTAGTTAAAAAGTGGGGATTGTTTTTCGATACGTGGGTTCTATCTGCTTATCAGATGTTTTTTGGTGGATTACTACTTTTACTTAGCAGCTTTATTCTTGAAAAACCAGTCTTCATTTTGAACGGTAATTCATTGTTCATTTTATTATGGTTAAGTATTATGTCTTCTATTGTTCAATTTGCCGTCTGGTATTATCTTTTACAAAAGGGTGATCCAGGAAAAACGAGTGCCTTTTTATTTTTGGCACCTTTCTTTGGTGTATTATCTGGCTGGTTACTATTAGGGGAGACGTTATACCCTTCAATCATAGTTGGTGGCTTGTTTATTATAATTGGTGTCTATCTTGTAAATAGAAATTTCCAGCAGAAAAATAACCAAGTTAAAAGAGCTTTATAAATAAATCGTTTGCTCTAAGCTTTCAATCGCAAATGTAACCCCTCATAGTGTTCAGAAAAAAATAAGTTACCCTTATCTGTGAACTAAGGAGGGGTTTTTCTCAGCGTTAAATTACACATTTATATTAAAAGCTTGTTTAAACCCTACTTTTCCTTTATCTGTGACTTTAACAGCGCGAATTGATGGAACTTGTATTATCCAACCTAATTCAAAAAAGTGTGTCATAAGTCCATGCCCTAAAGAGCCAGCAAGATGATGATGACGCTCACTCCAGTCTAGACACGCGTGAGAAAATGAGCGGCGTTTTCTTTTTAAGATACATAAATCAAGGCCGAAATCAGTAAAAAACTGTTCTCCTTTAGGTGTAACTACAAATTCTCTTTCTTCTTTATCCAAATAACCAGCATTCAACATCGATTCGGTTAAATCGACTCCTAATTTTCCTGCTAAATGGTCATAGCAAGTTCTTGCTTCCCGAAGCAATTTTACCTGACTAGATTGTTTTAAAGAACGCACTTCAGGAGGTGGGGAAATCGCAAGGAACGATTCTAAAATGCGCGCAACTTCTCCATTTGCTAGTTGGAAATAGCGATGACGTCCGTGTTTTTCAACGTTAACAAGGTTACCTTCTATCAATTTAGAAAGGTGAAAGCTGGCTGTTTGAGGTGTTATCGCAGCCATAAAAGCTAATTCACTGGCTGTATGAAAACGTCCGTCCATTAAACTCGTTAGAATTGTTGCCCGCGACGTTTCTCCAAGGAGAAAGGCAACTTCAGCCACATTTGGATTTATATTCACTTTTACCATCCTTTCTGCATTCCACATTTCGATTATAGTTGTAGTGTCTATCGTTTTCAATGAATAATAACAATTCCAAGGGGGAACATGATGAACACCTATAATATAGAAATATTTACTTCTCAAAGAACAGACCACGTTTCAAAAGGATCTGCAAGCATGGCAGATAAGGTGATAGAATTTGGAAGGTAACCTGGATTTATCAGTGTTGAGAGCGCAAGAGATCACGAAGGGCATGGTTATTTTACAGTCCCTTATTTGGAATCCAGTAGCACAACAAAAAGGAAAAGAAATGTAGTACAGAAAAATACAACGTGCAGATTTGTAAAGTAGTAAGAGCTATTCTTTTATAGGGGGTAAATGAGTTGTCTAGTTCAACTGAAAATAAATGTACAGTCCCTGGTTGCTAAATGGAAGCAGCTCTTTTTCTTATTGGCTATGTTAAATCTAATAACGAAGTGGGGCACGTCATCATAAACGGCAGTAAGAAATATTATGTAAAGAAAGGCATCTACCACCTCAATAATATTAATAATTACCATTACCGTTTAAAGAAATGGATAAGTCGTTTTAATGGTGTTTCTACGAAGTATTTACAACTTTATTTAGTGTGGTTTCAATTTCTCGACAATAGGAAAATGGAAAGCCATTTGAGCAAGAAAAAGCAAATGCAAATGCTTATCTTGGGTTTAGTGGCAATCTACAGAAACTTTGATTTTTGCAGCCCTGATCAGGACTGTAACTAACGATAGAATGGCAAGATATTTTTTCATTTTATTAATAATTATCTTACGAATCATAAATTCGAGTGAGAATCTTGTAGCAACAAATGAGTCAACTAACGATACCGCAGCTACCTCTTCTTAGAAAACTTTATAATCTCAATAGAGTAAGCTAATTGGTACATAATCAAATCAGCATTAAATTAAGACTTCGTAATGTCTCATAAGACTTGTATCATAGAGGGCTCAATTTACGGCCACTTTGCTGAAGATAAACAAGTCTTAGCAGGAGATCCGTTAATCAGCAGCAGCCGATACGACGTCACATTCGGAACATTCATCGTAGGCGATAAATCACTTAACGTTTACATCAATGGAATGCTACAGAAATCGTAACAAGTCCGAGCATAGCGGACTTGTCTAAATGTAGAGGCTGGTGCTGTTATTGAGTATTTATATAGGCTTGAAGGTATTCAAACCCTTTTGATAGAACTCTATATAATGCGGAAAAGTACAGAGTTCAAGCATACTTTGGGGGTGAGTTAAGGAACTGGAAAAGAAAGATAAAATTACGCACATTAAGTACGCGCAAATGAACAGCGATCCGAAAATTGAACAAGTGACAAATCTGGGAAGCTTCAGAAATCCTTAGATGAACAATGGGAAAAAGAATTTGAAATAATGATAGAAGAGCACAAGGACTATATATTTTTGTTCACAGAAATGAAAGAATTTCAAGATTTCGAAGAAGAGCTAAGAAAACGAATGGGTGAGTCAATTAAACAAGCAGAATTGGAATTCATAAAAGAATTGATAGAGAGCACTTATAGGACGGTTTACATCTTAAAGGGCAGGAGGACACAACTTTGAAAAAGTTCTTATTATCATTATTAGGTGGAGTAATAATAGGGGGAATTATTTGTTACGTTTTTATGGACTATGAAACATCAAACTATGTAATACAAAATTATAATGGTCAGAAAGAGAAAGAAATTAAAGAATGGGACTTCATGTATCTATCACAAGCTGGGTTCATAATTTTGGCAACAACTCTGTTGATTTATTTTTCTTGGGGCGCTGTAGAAAAACGAGTGGATAAAGATAATAAAATGTAAATATTTTAATTTTTTACAATAATTTAACATTTATTTGTCGTTTTGTGTTAATGTTGTTTTGTGATTATCGAAATTGATAATAACAAAAACAATTGATTGGGGATGTAAGGAATGAAAGCCTTGAAAAGGCTACTATTCTCGTGTTTAGCAGTGATGTTGTTTTCTTCGCTACTAAGTACGGAAGCGTATGCGGGAGGACAGAAAAATAATTATGTTTATAAGCTTGGTAAAAGCGGTTCATCAGGTACTTTCTCTAAATTACAAAAAATTAGGTCTGGTCTTTATTTCACAGCATGTGGCAAGGTGACATACGACCTCGAACACATTGTTAATTTCGGAAAATGGGATACGAAGAACTTCAGGTGGAATACTTCCTCTTTTACACTGTCCAATCTTAAGGGCAGAATGACTGGCGGTGTTGCGTTGACAGGAAACTACGAGGGGACAGGAAATAACAAGCTAGATCATAAATACTCTGGTGTTGAACTAAAAAGCGGCACATTCAAATATACGTGGAATCGTACGATGGCTTTAGGTCCAAAAAACAAAAATGCTCACTACGATATAACAACAAAATCAGGCTGGGCAACTCCATCAATCAATTGTAATAACGAAGCAAACGTTGTTTTAGACGTTGGCGGCAGCGCATCATCTCTTGCTTATTTGGATGAGGCAGCAAGTTTTGAAACTTATTCTGACGAAGATATCCCGACTGAATTTACAGAAAAGACAGAGAGCTTATCTGAGGCTATAGGAGACGATTTTGACGGACAAGTTGAACCATTAGGCAAGGATGTCGTTGTCAGTCACTTCGATAATGCAAAAAAAGATACTATCATTCTAACCCAACAAAATGATACTCCTATCAGTGTTAATAATGTAGATGACGAGGACTTTTCTAAAGTTGTGGTAGATGATGTTGCATACGAAATAGGCAATTTTAAAAATGCTGCAGATGAAAAAATGAATGTTGTAAAGTTTGAAAAGGACGGCATTTACATGGCGTTAGTTACAAATCAAACGAATGAAGAAGCTCTTAAACTTGCAGAAGAATTGAAGTGAAAATATTATTCGAGAGAGGTTCTATTTATTTAGAACCTCTCTTTGTGGGGTCCTACCAACAAAACGTGGAAAACATACGCTAAGTATCCCTATGTTCAAGAGTGGGGTTCTTTTTCTAGAAGGGTTACCGCCAACAGGATTAATATTGTCCATTAGATATACTAAAGAGCAAGATAAAGATCAGAGTGAAGTAGTAAGTGGAGCAGGAATCTTCGGTAATTTTGTTTATCTTTTGTAACTTTACTACCATTTAAGGTAAGAAAGGCGATATATATTATAGTGTGCCTTCTTATGGTCCTTTTGTTTCTATTGGTTTATGGGAAGTATCCAAGGTTTAGTTATGCAACTTACGGGTGCGTTAGTTGAATAAGGAATTCTTTATATATGGTTTAATATGGTAGAATGGCTGGGGAGGAGGAGTTGAAACTTCACGAAATCTTCATGTCCTGAAATCACTCCATTTCACCGTGAACTTAAATTCAAGGGTAATGAAATCCTGCGATTAAGCGAGTATTTGTGAGAAAATCGTATAAGCTGAGGGAGTTCAAGAAAGTACTAACGCAGCAGTTTTCAATACTTCGGAGGCAAGTTAATAAAGAACCCTCCAAAAATCATCGTTTTGAGAGGGTTTTACTTTATCTAAAAGTTTGTAGAGTTGGAGAGTAAATATGTCTCAAACGAATGCTCAAATTCTAAGTCTCATAAACAACCGTTTTGATATATTTTCTTAGGGTTGGAAATCCGCATAATCTTGTGAAGCTACCTCTATATAAATTTCCCCTTACTAAATGAGTAAAAAGTTATTTGGAGTATTATGATTTTTTCTACTGTCAATTAAAGCAATACAGTGAGCCAATCGCTCTACCCCTAGTTTAATTTGACTCTCGTTCACTTGAGAGATGCTTAATCGAACGAGATTTTCCTTTTTATATTCGGGTAAAAACATTCTAGAGGCATCATCAACATAAATATGCTGCTCGTTTAGCATATGAACTACCTGTTTTGCTGTCACATTCTCGGGCAAACTGATGGATAGATAGAATCCTGAAGTCGGTTTAGAAAAATGAGTATTAGCCGGTAGCAATAATTCACATGCTTCTTGAAGAATTTGCATTTTAGTACGGTATACCTCTTTTACTTTTTTGAGATGGCTATTAAACATACCACTTTTTAAATAGATTTCTAGCGCACCTTGAGAAAGTGCTGAACTATTAAAATCTGAACTAAATTTATAACGTAAAAAATTGTTAATCATTAATGTAGGAAGAACGACAGTACCAATCCTTAACCCTGGGAGAAAAATTTTCGAAAAGCTTTTAATATAAATCACTCTCCCAGAAGGATCAAAAGAAAATAAAGGATCTGATTTTGGATTTGGATCAAGGTCTCCTAAAATATCATCCTCCACTATATATACATCGTATTTTTCAGCTAACTCAACGATTTTTTTCTTTTCGCTATTCGTGTAACAATGTCCAAGTGGATTGTGAAATCTCGGGATAATATAGAAAAATTTTATATCATTATTTCGAAAAATGTATTCCAGACGATCAAGATCAATCCCTTCCATTGATAATTCAATTCCAAAAGTAGTAGCTTGATGCAGATTGATGGACTCAATGAATCCGAAATAAGTAGGCTGTTCAATTAGAATATTGTTTTTTCCATTTGGAAATGGCATAGAAACTAATAAATTAAGGGCTTGCTGCGAGCCAGATACAACGACTACTCTTTCAGGTTGAGTGAACACCTGTAAATTCTGCATATACTTCACTAACTGTACTCGTAATGAGTAAATCCCTTGTTGATCAGAGTATGTAAAAAGCTCTTCTTTATATAGTTCAATTGCTTGATTCATACAATGTTGAAACTCAACATAAGGCATAATGTTTTTATCTGGACCAGCAGATAAGAAATCAATCACCTCATTTTCATTCGTCGCATCTTGAAATTCATTCACAACATAGTAGCCACTTTTAGGAACAGAATAAATTAAATGCTCTTTTTCTAGTTCGATGTACGCTTTAATAACTGTATTTTTGCTACATGAAAAGTACTCAGATAACTGACGAACAGAAGGGAGTTTACTACCTGCAATGAGCGATCCATCTGCTAGTCGAAGCTTAATTTCTTCCATTATCTTAATATATTTTGAGTTCATATATTGATCCTCCTTTAACTGTACCAGGACAGATAGGTAAAAAAATGGTTTATTTTCATTGTGTGTACCTATTATTATTTTAATTATATCAGAACTATTTTTAAGAAAAGTAGAAAATGGTACAGAGGTGATACAAACTATAAAAATGGGGGTAGGATAAGATGCAGAGAGAAACCAGAGAGAAACTTGGATTATTGTTAGGATTAGTAGGTGTCATTTGTTTTAGCTTAACACTCCCTGCTACAAGTATTGCAGTAGAGTATTTTGGGACTACGATAGTCGGTTTAGGAAGAACAGTCGTTGCTGCTATTTTAGTAGTTGTGGTATTGATCGTTCGAAAAGAAAAACTACCTTCTCCAGGCCAATTCAAAAGTCTACTTATTGTTGCTGTTGGTGCAGTTTTAGGATTTCCTCTCCTCACTTCTTGGGCAATGGAATCCTTACCTGTTTCTCATGGAGCTGTGGAATTAGCCCTGTTACCGTTAGCAACAGCCGGATTTGCTATGTTTAGAGCAGGTGAAATCCCTTCTCTCAAATTCTGGATTTCAAGTATAATCGGCTCTTTAGCTGTCATTATGTATGCACTTCATCTTGGATTCGGTCAATTGCAATTTGCCGATTTAGCTTTACTAGCAGCAGTGATTATACTGGGACTTAGTTACGCAGAAGGGGGGAAATTAGCGAAAGAATTAGGTAGCTGGCAAGTAATTGCTTGGGCAATTATGATCGGTGCTCCATTTTTTATTATTCCAGTTGGGCTAAACCTTACAACTGAAATGCTCCATGCCCCTTTACAAGCTTGGGTTAGTTTTATTTATCTCGCAGTGGTTAGTCAGTTTCTGGCATATGTTGCTTGGTATAGCGGAATGGCTATGGGCGGAATAGCAAGAGTTAGTCAGATTCAATACTTACAACCATTTTTGATGATTCTATTTGCAACAGTATTTCTAGATGAATCCATCACATTTTTCACTCTTGTAATAGCAGTGATTGTTGTCTTTTCTGTTATTTTAGGCAAAAATGCTCACGTATCAAAAAACGGAGCTGTATCAGAGAAAAACTAACTGCATGTTCAATTGAGATAGGTAACGTATGGCATATAGCTTATAGAACGACCGAATTGTATTAGATGAAGAAGTTGTCATGAATATAGAGGATTGTGGTTAACAAACCGTTATCCTATAGAGAAATTATAAAATTAATGATAAGAAAAGATTCTGAGAGGAGAAAAAACATGTATATTCCTACACATTTTAAAATTAAAGACGAAACGCTTGCCTTCGACATTATAAAGGAACATAGTTTTGCGACTCTTTTTTCTCAACATAATGGAATGCCTTTTGCGACTCATTTACCGTTAATTTTGAACAAGGATAATTCATACTTATATGGACATTTTGCTCGTCCTAATCCTCAGTGGAAAGACATCAAAAATCAAACCGTCTTAGCTATTTTTCATGGTCCGCATTGTTATATCTCCCCATCTTGGTATGAGACGAATAAAGCAGTACCAACATGGAATTATGTGACCGTTCATGTTTACGGAGAAGTCGAACTGCAAGAGGATGAACATGAGTTAATGAGCTCCCTACATGATATGGTATCGAAGTACGAAGCTCCTGACAGTTCATACAGTTTGCAAGATGTTGATGCTGAGTTTCTCGCTGGTATGAACAAGGGAGTTCAAGGATTCAAAATAAAAATTAACAAAATAGAAGGGAAAGCAAAGTTAAGTCAAAACCATCCATTGCAGAGACAAGAGTCAATTGTTAATCAACTGGAACAAATTTCAAATACAGATGAGCAACTGATTTCATTATTAATGAAAGGAAACCTAAAAAAATAACGTTGAATGTTACTGCACTAACAGGAGTGTTGATCCAATAAGGATTAACGCTCTTTTTTTTTGAACTTCTTTTAGATCAATTCGGTGACGGAATATATGAGGTAATAAAAGTTGATGACGGAGAAGTCTAACTTCAATAAGGGAGAGCTAAAGGGGCAGGATATTTGAAAGAAGGAGTAATCAGGGGAATTCTAAAGACAAAAGTGTAAGTATGTTATAATTGCTGGTAAATTCAGAATTTTCGGAGGGGCAAGATGAGTATTACACAAGATGCTTTAAAGTTGGATTTTGCATACCTTAAAACCTTTACTAAGCGAATTGAAACCACGTGGGGTTCAATATTTTGTAATGAAAGCCAACCAAATTATTATGACGCAAATCACGCACATATAAGTGACACGTGTCATAATCCACAGTTAGTAATAGATGAAGTAATCAGCTATTATAAATCTAGAAAAATCATACCAAGATTCTATATCTACAACTTAGAAATCCAACAAAACCTAATTACTGAATTAAAATCAAAGAATTTTAGTTATGAAGAATTAATTAGTCCTGTTCAATTATGGAATAACCGAGTGATTGAAATCGTTAATAACAACAGAGTTACTATTGAAAAAGTAACAGAAGAAAATTACCAAGAAGCTTTAGATATAGAGAGTAGCATTAAAGAGTTTGGAGGAAAGGAAACAATTGAGAAGGTCTATGAAGAGCAATTCAATCATAGCTCTTTCACACATTATCTTCTTCGGTACGATGGAATAGCCTGTTCCACTGCATGTATCTTTGTAGATGGGAATCAAGCTCGAATGGAAAGTGTAGCTACAATTGAAGAGTTCAGAGGAAAAGGCTTAATAGGTGAAGTTATACATTTTATACAAAAAGAAGTAATGAATAGAGGAATAAAGAAGCTTTGGGTTTTTCCGATAAATGAATCAGTAGAAAAAGTATATCAAAAGTATGGATTTCAAACAGTTGATAAATTGAAAAATGGACATTCATTTTTAGCTGGGAAAAGTATTAAAGAAATTAGAGATTAGAAATAGTCTTAAACTAATAGGTGCTTGTATTAAGTAGGTTGTTGGTCAGTCTTTTTATTTGAAAGCTATGTTTAACTTGATTGCTGATTTCATTCAAATAAAAAAGCGAATTCGAAATATAAATCGAATACGCTTCTTTTTTTGGGCAGCGAATAATTAATAATTGCCCCTCGAAAAATCCAAAAACTCATTAATTAGCCCTAACAACATATCCAAAATAATAAAAATTATAATAATTGTAATGATACGTTGCAATGTAAGAACATAAACTTCTTTATCTTTATAACGCTTATAAAAAATCCATAAAACAATTCCTCCTGATAAAAAGATTAAATTAAATGCTAAATATACAATCTTAAAAATAGTCAACTTTCAAAAACACCTTCTCTTTTCTTAACTAAGACAGCTTATTTATTTCATTATAGCTATTACTCTACAAATATTTGCGAAAGCAATGTTATGCTATCATTTTTCTTAATGGAATCGTTGCTTTTGTTTCGTTTATTGGGTGTAAGCAACTTTCCATCGCAAACTTGCGAATACTACGTTCATCTGTATCAAAAGCAAGTGTATCCAAGAAATTAAACCAACCCCAATACGTTGTAAAAAGAAATAATAAAGCCATTGAAAAAATGTTCATCATGTTATTCCGGAATCGAGCCATTTAATCGAATAAAACAATGCATAATCGATAAAAAACACAAAAAGCGAATTTTTTTTGAAATGGTTTCAAGATTAATTAAAGTAATTTTTTCTATATATATGGGGATAATTCAGAGAGGATTCTTTTATGAAGTTTTGTAAGGTGAAAATAAAATTCCCCTGAAAGGATGAAATAAATGAAAGTGGTTACAATTTCAACAGTAGATGAACTTGTAAACGCAGTTGGCAATCAAGCGATTGAAGTAATTCGTGTGAAAGGAAAAATAATTGAAAGTCCTTCGTTAAACTTGTCACCAGGGCAACAATTACTGGGTGAAGGTGATTCAATGATCAAATTTAAGAGAGGTATTGATGGTATTGAGGTAAGTCGGGACAATAAGATTGAAGGATTAACATTTATAGTTGAACCTAGCTGTCGAGCAATTTTAAACAGACCAGATGTAGATTCACTCGGAACATTAAGCTTAAAGAATGTAAAAACAATCGGACAAATTCAACTATTAGCTACTGGTTCTGTACGTTCGGGGCATGTAATTGCACAAAATGTGGAAGTAATCGAAGCGGATACGAGGGAACTACAGGATCGACCTAAAGGATTTGGTGTATACGTCTTGCAGGGAGCCTTTACATTATGGAATCAACAAACCGATTCGAACGTGACAATTACAGCTCATCTTACTGGTCTGAGGGCAGGAAGTAATGAAAAACCTGTACAAGGAAGTGGCATATTTGTTAGTGGGGCTGGCGATGTAGGCGGTCGAATCGAAGTGGATATGTTAGAAACAGGTGAGATACACTCAAATGGTGGAATTAAACAAGGCACGCCAGATGTCATTTCAGGTGGCGTTTTTGTCGTTTATGGTGCGCATGTTAAAAAGGTTGTGAATCATGGTTCTGTAACGACGTATGGTGTGAATGATATGGTGTTAGATAATTGGGGAATGGTGAACGAATGGATGGCAGAAAAGCGAATTACTTCTCATGGGCCAAGTGGTATTGGTTTTGTAAACTTTAGCGAAATCGGGACGCTGCGTATCCTCAGTGATATCGAAACGTACGGGATCGGTGCTCGGGGGTTTAATTTGTATGATGGAAGCTTAAAATATGCAGAATTTAAACGGATTGTTACTCATGCAAATGCTGCTGTTGGTATTCAAGTCAGTCGACCTCTAGGAACATTAGTCGTGCATGAAGATATTGAAACATTTGGAGGTGAAGGGGAATCCTTAGTAAAGGGAGTCATCACGCAACTATCTGCCGACGGATTAAGTGTCAAAGAAGGCGGTAAAATTGATAAGGTCGAAATTGGCGGCAGAATCGTTACAAATGGGCAAAATGTTCGAAGTCTTCACGTACAAGGTGAAATAAATACAATGACGGTCAAGGGTGGAATATTCTCAAATGGATCTGGATCGAAGGCAGTATTAATTGAAAATGGTATCGTCCCATTAAACGGTATAAAAATATATGAACAATCAGCAAAATAAAGAAAAATTTATCTTAATAATAGTCCTTATTGGAGTTAAGACAAACTATTTGGTAGATCAGCTACTGAGGAGGAAAAAACAATGACAAAATTAAATATCGGAATTATCTTAGGAAGTACACGCCAAGGACGTGTAAGTCCACAAGTAGGAGAATGGGTAAAAGGAATTGCTGACAAACGTGGCGATGCGAATTATGAAATCGTAGATATTGCAGACTTCAATTTACCTTTTGTATTTACAACTAATGGTGAAGAACCAGGATTAAAAGCTTGGTCAGAAAAGCTTACTAATTTAGATGGGTTTGTATTCATTGTGGCAGAATATAATCATAGCATCACAGGTGCATTAAAGAATGCATTAGATTCAGCTCGTGACGAATGGAATAATAAAGCTGCTGGTATTGTAAGCTATGGTTCAACTGGTGGTGCTCGTGCAGCTGAACATTTACGTGGAATTTTAGGAGAATTACTAGTTGCAGATGTTCGTGTACATCCAACATTGTCATTATTTACAGATTTTGAAAATGGAAGTGTTTTTAAACCAGCTGAACACCACCCTAAAAATGTAAATGCTATGCTTGACCAAGTTATCGCCTGGAGCGGTGCATTAAAAACTTTACGATAAAAATCATTCCAAACATTAGTAAATGTGAGGAGGATTATAGCTATCCCTCTTTTTGTGATAGCGTAATAACGGTTTAATGATATGAGTTCAGATCATTTTGGCTTTGTGAAGGCAAAGTGAAATAAAGGAGATATAATAAAACTCAATATTCTACCATGTAATGCACATTTTCTCCACGCCGCCCTTGGAGGCTTTCCCTCCCATATCAACGGGTCATAAAATATGCCCTCTCATTTCTTCGTCATGCCTATCCAAGGGGTGGAGGCCTTACCGGACCTTACTTATACAATTGTCGTCTTCATTGGATTGCGCTATTTGGATTTGGACTTTATGCGACCCCATCAACAGATATATCTGTATCTAATGCTCCTGCTGACAAAGTCGGTGAAGCAGCAGGAGTTTATAAAATGGCAAGCTCACTTGGCAGTGCAATAGGCGTCGCGATTTCTGCAGCTGTTTACGGTGCAATTGCAGCAAATGGAAATCTTGAACCAGCGGCTACAGTAGGTAGTATCGTAAACGTTATATTCGGTGTACTTTCAATATTCTCTACTATCTTTTTGGTGCCAAAAGATGCCGGTAAAACATCTAATGCTCCTGAAAAATTACCAGTTTGAAGCCCTGTTGTAGAATAATTAGTAGTTGGAAATGTAAAACGCCACATTTAGTGGCGTTTTCGAAAATAATAAAAGGAGGAAGAGTTTATGAGAAGTGAATTAATAGAAATGTTAGAATCTCGTAAGGATGAAATTATTGAAATTCGCAGACATCTACACCAAAATCCTGAGCTTTCTTTTAAAGAAGAAAAAACAGCTCAATATATTATTGATTTTTATAAAGGAAAGGACGTAGAAGTTCAATCTAATGTAGGTAATGGATACGGAATTATCGTGACAATTAAAGGTGGAAAGCCTGGAAAAAACATTGGTCTGCGCGCTGATTTTGATGCGCTCCCAATCGTCGAAGAAACGGATGTACCATTTACATCAAAAAATGAAGGCGTTATGCACGCGTGTGGTCATGATGGCCATACAGCCTACTTGTTAGTCTTAGCGGATTGCCTAATTCAATTAAAAGATGAAATTCCAGGTACAATAAAAATTATTCATCAACATGCGGAAGAAGTTCCGCCAGGCGGGGCAAAGAGTATTGTAGAATCCGGCATGCTTGACGATTTAGATAATGTATTTGGAATTCATCTGCTGCCAATGGGCCCAGCAGGAGTTGTTGGTTATCACGCTGGATATTCTTTTAACGGCAGGGCTTATATGAAATTAAAAATTCAAGGTAGAGGTGGACATGGTTCCTCACCACATCTAGCGAATGATGCCATTGTGGCTGGTGCTCATTTTGTTACAGCCGCTCAAACGATTATTAGCCGTCGATTAAGTCCTTTTGATATTGGTGTGATAACGATTGGTTCTTTTGATGGAAAAGGAACATTCAATGTAATTAAAGACAGCGTAGAGCTTGAAGGCGATATCCGTTATATGACTGTTGAAACAAAAGGAACAATTGAAAAAGAAGTTAAACGTCTTGTAAAAGGACTTGAAGAAGAATTTGGTGTAACATGTGATCTAACATATACGAATGATTATCCACCTTTATATAATGATCCTGAAATAACAGAAAAGGTTGCTGAGTTTCTCAAGAATGCAAATGATAAAGATATTAAAGAAGTAAAGGAATTTCCAGCAATGCCACCATCTGAAGACTTTGCTTACTATGCTGAAAAATTCCCTTCCTGCTTCTTTTACATTGCTTGTACACCTAAAGGAGTAGAAAAACCTTATTTTAATCATAATCCTAAATTTGATATCGATGAAGATGCCCTTCTCGTGGCAGCAAAAGCAGTAGGATATGTAGTTTGCGGTTATTATGAGTTAGATTAGGAAAAAGATTAGAATTGTTTGTAAGGTGTGGTATAGATGACCACATGGTTCGGTGTATTAGATAATTCTATTGATAAAAAGCAAAACGAATACCGAGACAAGCTAATAAAGAAGAAAGCGAAAAATCCATAGTATCATTGAGTTTGTGTAACATGAAACTACAAATGGAACATCAATTATCAGGAGCTGATCAGCAGCTCTTTTTCTTATGGAACTAAGGGGCAGGTTAGTAAAAGAAGGAATTTCCATTTTTCACACAAATGAAAAGGTGTCCAATGGTATGATTGAAAAAGAAATTGTACAGAACTTAATTTGTAGGGGGAAATATATTCTTGAAAATGGTTAGAATTATCTTAACAATAGTGGTTATTGTTCTATCAGGTTATAGTCTAATAACTCAAACCTATGAGTTAATGCCGTATTATATGTTGTTCCTTGGGGCACTTACGTTGGTGACAGGATTAGCCGAACTTCAAAAAGACAGAAAAGGATTTTGGGGGTATATGAATATTGCTATCTCTTTATTTATTTTCTTTGCTTCCATACAGGCTTTCTTAATGAACTAAACGGGTGCTTTACTTCCATAAGTAAGGATGTCTTTTGTGTCGTATAAGACACAAACTGTGAAATAAAAATGAAAAAGAAAGAGTATCATATTACTCTTCCTTTCTGTCTATTTTATACTTGTCTAACCTTAATGAAATGTCTCTAAGTAAAATGTTTCTTTCCTTTTGAGTTTTGAGGAAGCTGATTAAAAACCAAACAATAAATGCTATTGGAATTAAATAAAATAGTATACCAGAAAGTGCCATAAAGTCTACCCAGTCCATTGTTTCTCTCTCCAATCTTTCTATATTGGTGAATTATAGCATATTTGTTTGATAGATTCTTAAATTGAACGGAATCCCAAACTATCGGAGCTGTCTTTAAGGCAGCTTTTTTTTTATGCAACTATAGGGGCAGTTTAGTGCAATAAGAAAATCAAAAATTGGGGATAATAACCTTTAATATTGTTAAATGAAAAGGAGATCTCCAATGAAGAGTAAATTTTCTTTTATTATTATTTAAATACTGCTGATAATAAATAATCAGAAATGATTGTTAGACATTACCTAAAAGGTGGAGTGAAAAAGTGGAAAATCATATTGCTTACCTTCTAGAACATTATGGGTACTTCGGAATTATATTTGCTTTAATCGGAGGTATTGTTGGACTTCCTATACCCGACGAGGTTATTCTTACATATATTGGTTACAATGTGTTTCAGGGTAAATTATCTTACTTAATTTCAATAGTAAGTGCCTTTGTAGGAGCAACGGGGGGGATTTCGCTTAGCTACTTCATTGGTTATAAATTTGGGTTGCCTTTATTAGAAAAGTTTGGACCAAAAATTCACATTACGGAACAAAAAATTAATAGAACAAAGAAATTATTCAAGAAATTCGGACCCTTTCTTTTATTATTTGGTTATTTTATTCCTGGGGTACGGCACCTTACAGCGTATATAGCAGCTGTCAATCGCTTCCCTTTTAGAATATTTGTTGTTTACGCCTATACTGGTGCATTAATATGGAGTTTTACTTTTATCACACTAGGAAGAATATTAGGGGAAAATTGGACCAATGTTGAACTATATATGTCAAAATACTGTATTTATTTAATTACGAGTTTATTGGTCCTTTCAATATTCATTTATTTTTTATGGAAGAGAAGAAATCGATTAAGAAGGGGTATTTCATAAAAGTGCCGGTTAAGATGGAGGACTTTAATAAAATTATATTTAGGGCTTATAAAACTAACAGGTGCGTTAGTTTAGATCGGAGCTGTCTTTAAGGCAGCTTTTTCTTTATGCAACTAACGGGGCAGTTTAATTGAAGAAGGAAATTTAATATATTAAAAAGAATATACATATTTTGAGCAAATCCTCAAAAGGAAGGAAGTGATATTGGTTGAGTCGTATTAATAAGTTTGATTTCATCAAGGCTTCTATTGAAGACATTGATAAGATAGTTAGTTTGCGGTTAGCACTTTTAAAAGAACTAGGTTAGTTAAAATCTCTTCAGGAGGAACATCTTATGGAGACATCAACAAGAGAGTATTTACATAAAGCACTTTCAAAAAATGAATTTATATCCTATATTGCGGAATCGAATGGGGAAGCCATTAGTATTAGTGGAATGGTTTAATTTCAAAGACCACCATATTTGGAAAATCTTCATGGGGTTGAAGCCTACATTCTTAATATGTACACTATCCCTGAGTATCGTGGAAAAGGTTTGGCAAAACGAATGCTAAAAAAATGTATAGACGAAAGCAGAAATAGTGGTGTTAAACGGATTTGGTTGCACGCCTCTAAATGGAAAACATCTATACAAAAAAATGTGCTTTACGACGAAGGATAGTGAGATGGAGTTGTTTCTTTAATACGTTTTCTTGTTATCGATTAACGGGTGCAATAGTATAAGGTTGCCTGCTGCTTCGGCGGCTTTTTTTCCACTAAAGGGGCAGGATAAATGAAGAAGAAATCTCAATAGAAATACAAGATCACATGGTAATATAGTTTAAAAAGGGCTGTTATTAGACATGAAATTTTTTTTAATTGTTGCAATGGACAAGAATAGAGTAATTGGTAAAGAGAATGCCATTCCGTGGAGAATTCCAAAGGATTGGCAGTATGTAAAGAATACTACAAAGGGACATCCAATCATATTAGGTAGAAAGAACTTTGAGTCAATTGGAAGTGTCTTACCCGACAGAAGGAATATTATTTTGACAAGAGATAAGGCTTTTAATTTTGATGGTTGTGAAATTGCTCATTCAATCAAAAATGTTTTTAAGTTATGTGAAAATGAAGAAGAGATTTTCATTTTTGGAGGGGAACAAATTTATAAAATGTTCTTACCTTATGTAGAAAGGCTGTATATTACAAAAATTCATCATGAATTCGAAGGGGATACATTTTTTCCGGAAATTAATTTTAATGAATGGGAAGAAGTATCTGTAGAAAAAGGGATTACTGATGATGAAAATCCATATATTTACTATTTTCATGTTTATGAAAGAAAAAACATACTAAACTAACAGGCGCGTTTCTTCATTATTGTGTTTAGGAGATAATAGGGTGAATAAAGAATAAAGAATAAAGAATAAAGAATAAAGAATAAAGAAAAAAGAAAAAAGAAAGTATTTCTAAAAGGTATACTCGTTGAAATTCGAGATTCAGTCTTGTTTGAAGTAGCTTGGAGAATCTTATTTTTTATTCCAAGAATGATAATACGTTTAATCTATAATTTATTTTAACTTAAGGAAAAAAATAAGTTATTTTCAACTATCGGGTGCTATAGAATGATATAGGTTTTTGTAGCAGCTGTTTATTATTGCAAGTAGAAGGGTTATATGACATTATGTTGACCATATAGTTTATAGGCTGTTAAATAAAGAATGGAATCAAAGATAAAAGTTCTCAATGAAAAAGGGATCTTCCAATCGAAGATCCCTTTTTATACTGCTATTTCACTTAAAGTCACCCAGTCATTATTGGATCATTCCGTCCTCTTGAGCGATTTTTTCTACCTTATTATCGAAAGAGTATTCAAAAAAACCCATAAATTCATCACCATATATGCTATGAACATTGGTCATCATTTCAATAAAGTCAGGGAATTTTCCATACGTACGATTACAACAATCTTTCTAATCATTATCTTTTAACTAAGGGCTTTACATCTTGCGGAATAGGGGAGACATAGCTTTTCCCTTTTAATCGTTCTTTTAGCTCTGCTTTTGCCTTGTCAATTAATTCTGGATTTTGGAGTACTTCTACTGCAGTTGCCGCAATAACCTTGCCAGCATGAAGCATACCTTTATGGGCAATAGATGTTGATCCGAGTGTAACCCACTGCCAGCTATGCAGAGGGGATCCAAGAACAAAACAAGCTGTTGTGCATTGAGCAGTAGGAACAATCCAACTAACATCCCCCACATCCGAGGAACCTGTTAATGGCGATTGACAGCCCTCAATGGGTTCCAACCAACTTGCCATAGCATCATCTTGACTATCATTAAACGGATTGATTGTACTATTCCTTTCTTGTTCGGTTAAGGTAGCACGGATCTCTTTTGCAAGCTGTTTTTCTTTATCATCGTGTTGTGGAATACCTAATTCTTGAAAATTCTTATACATAACGGAATCTAACACTGTGTTTTGGATAACATTAGAACAGGCTTTATCGAAAACGATTTCTACTTCAGTTCCTGTCATAAGGGCTGCTCCCCTAGCAATATTACAAACTCTTAAGTAAATATCTTGAACTTGTGAAACTTCTGGAGCTCGTAATAAATAAAGAACTTCTGCATCTTGTTGGACAACATTAGGCGATAATCCACCAGAATTCGTTATCGCATAATGAACTCTGGCGTCTTGGATAATATGTTCTCTTAAATAGTTCACGCCAACATTCATAAGTTCTACGGCATCTAAAGCACTACGTCCCAAATGTGGTGATGCTGCTGCATGAGAGCTTTTTCCTTTAAACTTATAATACACTTGGAAATTGGAAAGTGAATCCATCGACATAATTCCGTTAACATCTAGTGGATGCCAACAAAATGCAAAATCAACGTCATCGAATAAACCTTCTCTGACCATGAAGGTTTTGCCTGATCCGCCTTCTTCTCCAGGACATCCATAATAACGAACTGTCCCATTTATATGATTCTCTTCCATATAATTCTTCACTGCAACAGCAGCAGCTAACGATCCAGTACCAAGTAAATTGTGACCACATCCATGGCCATTTTCACCTTGTACAATTGGCTCTTGTTTAGCTGTAGCTGTTTTTTGACTCATACCTGACAACGCATCAAATTCTCCCATGATTGCCACAACAGGTTTACCAGTTCCAAAGCTACCAATAAATGCTGTCTCTATGTTTCCAACACCTTTTTCAACAGAAAAGCCTTCGTTTTCTAACGTGCTGCAAAGCAATTCAGCAGATTGATATTCTTCAAAACGTGTTTCTGCAAAATTCCATATACAGTCACTAACTTCAATGAATTTTTCTTTTTTTTGTTCAATGATTTCTGATAGTCTATTTACATGTGTCATTTTACACGCATTCCTTCCTATATATAATCAATTTAATATGAATGTATATTCGATTTAATATGAAATATTATTTTAAAAGTCGTCTTGCAATAAGATTCAAAAGTTCTACACTTCTTGGTAACACTTCTTCTTGAATATCAAATTTAGGATGGTGGTGTGGTGCAGGAATATCGGTCCCAATAATCATATATGTCCCTTTACCACCATTATCCTGTACTCTTCGAATCATAAAACTTGCATCCTCGCTTCCAGCAGAACCGGATTCCCTACATGCTTTGATTGTTGAAAAACCATCTACATTTCGGGCTTCTTCCATAGCTAGATCGACAAGTTCTTGATCACAATGAATCGTAATTGCTTGTCCTATAATTTCAATTTCATATTCAAGCTCATGCATACCTGCACTATGAGCCACGATATTTCGAACACGTTTCTCCATTTCTGCATTTGTTTCTTCGGTTACGGAACGGGTTTCAATTATCATTTTTGCATGCGCTGGAATAATATTAGCGGCTGTACCACCATTAAGAATACCTACATTTATGCGGGTAGAACCTGAACTAAATCTTGGAATAGCATGAATATTTAATAATGCAGTGGCTGCTCCTAACAATGCATTTTTTCCTTTTTCAGGAGAAGCACCTGCATGAGAAGATACCCCGTGAAAATGAGCTGCCATTTTCGTACTTGCTAAAAAGCCAGAAGACCCACCATGAAATTCTCCTAGAGGGACATCTGTGCCAAGGTGCAGACAATATAAATGATCCACATCATCTAAAATTCCTTTTTGTACAATTGAATAGGCACCGCGTACTCCCTCTTCAGCTGGTTGAAAAATAAGCTTAACCGTTCCTGCAAAGTTCTGGTCCGCTAATTTTTCAGCAAGCCCTAATCCAATTACTGTATGGCCATCGTGTGCACAGGCATGCATATTCCCTTCATATTTGGAACGAAAACCGTTAGTTTGTGGGAAGTGGTCAGAATCAGTACTTTCCGTTACAGGTAATGCATCCATATCAAACCGGAAAGCTACAGTTGGGCCATCTGTTTTTCCTTTTAATATACCGATAACAGCAGTATATCCACCCTCCATTTCTTGGAGAATTTCTGGATTTGCACCGTCTTGTAATGCTCTATTAAATGTTTCTTGTAATACTTCTGTAGGTGGAACTCCACGGCGAGAATCCCCATCTAAAGCATCTTTTCCAAATATCACGTTATATTTCAAAGAAGTTAGTACTTCTACTACTTTTGAAGCAGTTCGAAATTCGGTAAAGCCAACTTCTGGGTGTTGATGAAGATCACGTCTTAAAGAAATAATATCCAATTCTTTCACTCCTAAAGTTATTTGATGAAAATTTAATAATTTTCGACGAGTTTTGGCGTCTAGCCCAAGCAGCCTAGCCCCTCGAGTCGCTGAAGGGGCTATTCAAGGCGCTTGCGATTTTTCAAATTACGGTAATTTCGGGTATACGCCAGGACCAATTGGGAGGCCAAGGAAATACCAAACCACTACCAATAGCGTCCAAATGATAAAGATGATAATCGGATATGGCAATATAAGAGAATAATAAGTTCCTAGTTTTGCATCTTTTCTATACTCTTGTAGGAAACTTAAGAATAGTGGGACAAATGGAGATACAGGTGCTAATGGTAGAACAGATGAATCTGCTACCCTAAAAAGCATTTGGGCGAAGGCAGGATGATAGCCTAATACCATAAACATTGGAACAAAAACCGGAGCTAATATAGACCAAATCGCGGATCCGCTAGCAATAAACATGGAAAGAAGTCCAGATAAGAACATTAACCCAATAAGGACGGGTGCACCATCTATGTTTAGCTGTTCTAAGAGATCTGTGATGGATAATGCCAAAAATTTACCCATATTACTCCAGTTAAAGCAAGCGACAAATTGGGAAAGTGGAAAAACCATAATAATAAATCCGGCCATTCCTTTAATCGGGTCTACTAATAATTCTGGTATATCATTTTGTTTCTTAATTGCTCCCACCTTAACTCCATAAGTAATAGAGACTGTAAAAAAGAAAAGTAAGATGATCGCGACAATACCAGACATAAATGGAGAGGGAAGAATAGCTCCAGTTTCTGGATTTCGTAATAGGGCTCCTTCTGGAACGACTAGAACGACCATAACAGCTATAAAAATCAATGCTGAAATACCTGTAGCCAGGAGTGCTTTGTTTTGTTGCTTCGTTAATTGTTCCAATTTTTTATGCTTACCGCTACCTTCATATTTTCCTAAGCGCGGCTCAACAAATTTATCTGTAATCAAGGCAATGACAACAGTAAGTACGAGAACTGAAGTAGCCATAAAGAACCAGTTATCGGTAACATTAACTGTCAAATTTGCTTTCATACCATTCGCTACTTCCGAACTAATTCCTGATAGCAAGACATCTGTTGTGACGATTAATAAATTGGCAGTGAAACCTGAACCAACCCCAGCAATAGCAGCGAGCAACCCAGCAACAGGGTGCCGTCCCACAGCAAGGAAAATTAAAGCTCCAAGAGGAGGCATAATAACAAGCGCAGCATCAGAAGAGACATGGCTAAAAAATGCAACGAATACAACTAAATAACTCGCGTATTTCCCTGAGACCTTTAACGACATTTTTCGAATCAAAACTTCTAACAAACCGACTTTTTCAGCAAGTCCTACGCCTAGCATTAGGGCTAAAATAGAACCTAGTGGTAAAAAGCCGGAAAAGTTTTTAATCATATTCGGCAGTATCCATTGAATGCCTTCACGGCTTAAGAGATTTTGAACTTCTACTTTCTCTCCACTAATGGGATCCGATGCCGAAACATGGAAAACAGATAAGAGAGCGGTTACAACAAATAAAAAGGCGATCATATAAATAAATAAAATAAATGGATGGGGGATTTTGTTTCCTATTCGCTCTACTTGATTGAAAAATCCACCTTTTTTATGATTTTGCAGATTAGTTGTATCTTTCATTACTTTTTGTTCCATTACATTCTCCTCCTAAACCTTCTTCCATTTGTAGTTTGTGCTTTTTTTGTACCATTTAATTTATAAACTTTTTCTCTAAACCTTCCTTAAGCTAAAATTACCCAAAATGGTCTTTCATCCTTCGTGTACTTCATACATACCTTTCAAATTACTTGTTTTTCATTTAACGAATACTTAACGTTATTTTCGTTAAATGTATTATATAATTAAGAATAATCTATTTCAATAAAATTTTCAGAAAAAAAGGAATCTTTTTTTTTCTAGCTTTAGTAATACTTTCTAAACAAACAAAAGGTTTTGAATCTTTTGCATGTATAAGTTCTACCACTCTTGACCTCACGATAGAGAAGTAAACCATATTAAGTAGCACCGTTTATTTATGTCAAACGGCGCTTTACATGTTATTAATATTTGGATCTCATTATTATTCCCTGTTGGGGTTAATTGGTTATTTTGATATAATAAATCTAATAGTATGATGTAGGGGTGAAGTAAACTTGTATAAAATTGGTGTTGTAGGTCCACTTTCATCTTTAAAGAAAATTCGGGATGTTACTAATGAATTTGAGCATGAAATAGATTTCATTGATTTTCCATATGAAGATGCACGAGAGGTAACGGACATTATAAAAAATCACCAAAACGCAGTAAATGGTTGGTTTTTCTCTGGACCAGTTCCTTATAGAATTGCAAAAGAAATGTTAGATTCAGAGGCCAATTTTACGTATTGTCCTCCTGTTGGATCTAGTTTATATAGATGTTTTTTACAAATGTCTGCGGATCAAAAGTATTTTTTCGATAAGATATCCATCGATATGATTCGATTAGAAGACTTTTTTTTGCAAGAGTCGCTACAAGAACTAGGAATTTCCACTGAACATATTTATGTAAAAACATTTGATGAACAATATAATTTTCAAGACATTGTTCAATTTCATCTTCAGTTGTGGAGGGAAGGGGAGGTACAAGGTGTCCTTACCGTTTTACAATCTGTATATGAAGCATTGAAGAAAGAAAATGTTCCTGTCTACAAAATAAATATGACAAAGATGGAAATTAGACAAGCGGTCAAGATTTTAATTGAAAAAGCAAAAAGTACTTATTTCAAGGATAGTCAGATAGGTGTAGAGATTATTGAAATTGATCAGTTTGATCAATTTGTAGACGAGGTTAATATTCGTTACCATCTGCAGCATTTGGAGCTGAAAATTAAACAAACATTGCTTTCATTTTGCGAAAAATTAGATGGATCCCTCATCGAAAATGGAAACGGCCGCTATCAAATATTTAGTTCACGCAAGGCAATTGAACGAGAAATTGGTAGCTTGCAAAGTACTGTTCAACAACTGTCACTTGAGATGGATGTCTCTGTTGCAGTTGGAATTGGTTTTGGTGAGACGGCTGCATCGGCTGAAATCAATGCTCGTAAGGCGATCCGTCATTCGAAGAAGCAAGAAAGTTCCGGCATTGTTGTTATCCAGGAAGATGGTTTAATGATCGAATCTGTAGGTCAAGAAGAACAATTGGCATATACCTCCCGTTCTAATGATAAAGAACTGCTAGATAAATTAAATCAGGCTAACATTAGTGTAAAAACGTATAAAAAGATTGAAGCATTGATTGATCGTATGGGCTGGGACGGCTTCACTTCCTCAGACTTAGCTTCTCATTTATCTATGACCGTTCGAAATGCCCAGAGAATTATGAGTAGTTTAAGTGAAAGCGGTTTAGTGGAGTACAAAGGAGAAGAACTTCAATCGCCTCGGGGAAGACCTCGTAAAATTTATATGTTAAAGAAGTAACACCTCGACATTTTTGATATACAATTTAATTTCCGAGGAAAGTTTTGAGGATTTCTCTTAATTAACTCTCCCTAAGTTAGCGTCACATTGCCATCAAGTTAACAATTTATAATACCCTCAGAACAAAATTTTGGGCTTTCTTGTAACAAAGAAGCTCATTTTATCGTTTTGGGGGTTGTCCTATTTTCTTAGCTTGATGGGCATGTGGTGTACCTCAATAAGCATATAAAAGAATCCTCCAATTCTAAACAGCAGCATATAAGATTCATTATATGAACTTTTGAATGTACGTTCGTTACATTCAAATTAGAGAAAATACCCTTGTTCAACTAAAGGGTCAGGATAGTGCAATAAAGAATTCAATTTATAAAGGAATTTTCACCATTTAAAAAGAATAATTAATTATAGTAATAAACAGAGGGAGAGATGAAATGTTTCCAATATTAGAGACAGAAAGACTAATATTAAGAGAAATAACAAAAGAGGATGCAGAAGGAATTTTTGCTTGTTTTTCTAACGAAAATGTAACACGTTATTATGGACAAGAAACATTAGAGAGTATAGAAGAAGCAGAGAAATTCGTTGATTTCTTTTCAAATAACTACAATGAAAAAAGAGGCATACGCTGGGGGATTGAAAAAAAAGAGACCAAAGGTATAATTGGAACAATTGGTTTTAATGCTTGGTTACCTAAACATAAAAGAGCAGAAATAGGTTACGAAATCCATCCAGAGCAGTGGGGAAAAGGATATGCTTCAGAAGCAGTATCTAGAGTTCTTACATATGGTTTTGATGTTATGAATTTAACTCGTATAGGTGCTGTTGTATTTTTAAACAATGAAGCATCTAATAAGTTACTGACCAATATTGGTTTTCAAAAAGAGGGGGTTTTGAAGAAATATATGTATCAGAATGGTATAGCACACGATACATATGTCTATTCATTACTTAAAAATAATAAGTAAACGTGTTTAGCTAACGGCTTTAAAGGCTGTGACGATCAGCTTTTTTCTTATGCAACGAACGGGGCAGGATTGTTGATTAAAGAGCTATTTTATTATGTTAAAAGTGTTAAAATAAACTATGTAGTGGTTGGTTAAATCGGCTGTATAATCTCTAAAAGAAAGGAATAATATATAATGTTGACTTTCATTTTAGTTGTTCTGATGTTATTTTTAATCCCAGGTCCCGCTGTTTTTTTGACAATATCTCAAACTATTAAAGGTGGAAAAAAGAATGGAATTATCACAGGCTTGGGTATTGCTGTTGGTGACTTAATTCATACTCTTGCGGCAGTTGTTGGACTTTCCGCGATATTAATGACATCTACACTTGCTTTTGGAGTTGTTAAATATTTAGGTTCAGCATACTTAGTTTATTTAGGAATAAGAGCTTTGCTTGAAAAATCAAAGAAAATTGAAAAACCTATTATTAAGAAAGTGAATAATAATCTATCATTTCGTCAGGCTTTGTTAATTGAATTACTAAACCCTAAGACTTCATTATTTTTCTTAGCTTTCTTACCACAGTTTGTAAAAAGTGATGGTTCCCCAGTGACAATTCAGCTTTTAATGCTTGGGTTAACATTTGTACTGATGAGCATAATGTATACCACTCTCTTAGTTTTCCTAACAAGTACAATTGGCAACAAGTTATTAGTTAAATCTAACAGCAGTTCAAATTGGTTTGGGAAAGTCGTAGGTATAGTCTACATTGGTTTGGGAATAAAGTTAGCTCTTCAAACACACGAATAGATAAATATATTTTTATTCGTTAATCAACTAACAGGTGCAATCGTTCTTTAAAGAGCTGTGATGATGATCAGCTCTTTTTCTTATGCAACAAATGGAGCAGGTTAGTTATTTAAAAAATTATGATAAAATAGGGAAAATTTTATTACTCATATCAAAAGAGACTTTTGTTTTCTTAAAGAAACTAAGAAGCACATTTCCTTATAGTCGGTACGCTAATTCCTTTTAATCACCCTTCAAAATATAAAAGACGCATTGGGAAATTATTTACCAATATATTGATTGAGGAAATGTGCTATTGCCGTATAGGCAGTTATTTTATTATTTAGTTTTACGATGGAATGACCTTCATTTTCAAAACAGATAAACTTTACAGGGTGATTTCTTGCCATTAATTTATTTACGATTTGTTCAGATTCTTCAATTGGGACGCGTGGGTCATTAGACCCATGAAGTACCATCAGCGGACTGGTAATCCGGTCAGTAAGTTTCAATGGATCAATCAGATCATAAAAGTTTCCGTCCTTTTCAATAGTTCCATATTCAACTTCGCGAAGTTTGCGTCGCCACGGACTGGTTTTTTTAAGAAAAGTTCTGAAACTTGAAATCCCAACGAGATCAATTGCAGCAGACCATAATTCCGGATAGTGAGAGATGGCTGCAAGAACCATAAATCCTCCGTAGCTCCCTCCCATAATGGCAACTCTATTAGGATCAGCGCTTCCTTCTTTCTTTAACCAATCTACTAAAGAAACAAGATCTCTTACGGAGTCCATTCGTTTGCGAACATCATCCAGATGAGTATATGTTTTTCCATATCCTGTACTCCCGCGTACGTTAGGAGTAATTACTGCATAGCCAAGGCTTAGGAAATACTGCAGAACTGGATTGAAAACAGCACGGATTTGGCTTTCAGGACCCCCATGAACATATAGAATAACAGGAATTTTTTCTGATTGGGTATTTGGCTTGAAGTAAAAGGCAGGTATTTGGAGATTGTCAAAAGATTTAAAGGAAATAAGAATGGGCTCAATTAATTTATTTTCCAAAAACTTTGTCTGAAGAGATTGAGTAAGCCGTTCTGTCTTCATTTTCTTTAGGTCAACCTGCCATATATCAGACGGATAGGTCGGCCCATTGAATACATAGGCTAATTTTTGATTGTCGGGTGAAAATGTTAAGCTAGTTATCATCCCCATTGGTGTCATCCATGTATAAAGGGCACTTGATTTTAGATCTAAAAGAATGCCTCTTGAAATACCTCCTTCATTAATTGAAAAAGCTAACTTTGAATGATCTTTACTCATAGCGAGGCCTTCAAAGTCCCACTGTCCTACCTCCAGCCAAGTGATATGTTTTGTTGAAAGATCAATGATCGAGAGCCCAAAAAATTCTCTATCTTGATTTGTTAATAAATAGAGATGATCTCCATCCTTACTGAAATGAGGGTTTTTATAGCTTGCTTCACCCTGATGATCTGTTAACCAATTCATTTCTCCTGTGTCAAGATTCAGTAAACCTAAATCGTTATCCAACTGGGAATTTGTTTTCCGAATCAATAACGAATTACAATCAGGAGACCACATGATGGAGGAATAGAGTCCATCCTTTGACAAAACCATTTGTATTTCTAATGTTTCGATATTTTGAATATAGATATCGAAAAAGCCAGGATGTCGACGATTGCTTGACCAGGCTATCCATTTTCCATCAGGTGAGTGACCCCCATATTCATGTTTATGGTCAGGAGAGTTGGTAAGCGGAATCAGTAGACCATCACTTTTGAGTAAAAACAGTTGTTGCTTCTCATTACCGCAGACATCCATGCCGATGAGAAGGCCGCGTTGTGATGAACTGTTTAAATATTTAACAAAAGTAATTCGTTCATTAGTAAAAGAAATTCGGGTAGGTTCACTTATATCGAAATCCTTTGCCCAAACCTGAGGTAAACCAGAATAATCAGCAATAAAGATTAACTTATTACAATTTGGATCATAAACAGGGTTACTGACAGTTCCAACAGACAAATATGATTTGATGCCAATTTCTTTCATACATTCACTCCTTAAAATGTGCTAGAAAAGAGAGGAATTGAGATAGCCCAAATAATAAAAAGCTCAAAAGGATCTAATTACGTCTCACAACCATTATATTTAGATGCATATATATCATGTACTTTATATCTTGGCTATGAGTGCCGAAAATAGTTGAGAACTAGATTTTAGGGAATGTTTTTAAAAGGTTTTTCCATAAGTAAATCTATAAAAGTAGTGAGCTATTTTAGTCTTTAATCATCAAATCCAGAAGGGAAACCCTCCTAGCATATTTCAAAGGGGGTCACAAAAATTTTATTTTAATTTTTGTGACCCCCTTTGTTTTTTTATCCATAACACGAAATTGGCATGTACTTTTTTGTATTTAGCAAGTTTGTTTTTTAGATTCCTATAACACAGTCGATTGTTATTGAAACCATCGATAAAATTTCCAAATAATGAGCATGAAGATCATGTATCCGAAAAGGGAATAAGAATGATGCCATGCTTCGCTATGAGTAAACAATCCTAAATTCTCCGAAAAAGATTCGGAAATACTTATACAAAGTCCAATCAAAACGATAAACAGTATTCTTGAATATGCAGTCAACGCTTTTGCGATCCATAAAAAGAGCGTAGTAAAGATTGGCAATATCAATAATGTAAAAGCGACATTGATTGTAAATGTATCTGGGAATGGTCTTGCCGGAAAGGAATACATTTGTTTACCTACAAACAGTAAGTCTAAATACGTTCCGATGAAACTAGAGAAAATTATTGTGGCTACAAAAGCCCGATGGTTACTCATCTTCTGCTTCTTCTCGGAGTAGGACGTTTTTTTTTGCCAGAATGGCAAGTTCAATTTTTTCAAGCGTTGTGCAGTATTCATCATAAATCTCCCCATCTATATTTTCTCCCTTATCGATTAAGTACTCCATGATGTGCCAGTCTTCAAACCAGTCTTTGCTTTCCTCCTCTTCATGATTAAGATCTTTCCATGTGTATATTAATCGAGGACTGTATAAGCGATCCGCACCCTTTCTTAATTGGCACTTTTTTGTTCGACGTTTATAAAATGCACGGGAGAATGATTCGTTTACATCATTAAACAAATGCGGCCAGTAGTCTTTTCGCGAACCGGTATGTGGATGATCATGAGCCCAATCTACTACTCCTGATAAGATGTTCTCACGGCTAAACAGCAGTGAGTATAATCGCTTGCCCAGCAATATTCGCTCATGAAGGGAGGTGAAATGCTTCATTGTATTCCCGACTAGTAATGTTTCTTGTTTGGTCTCATCTTTATAGAATGGAAAAAGAATGTGATTAAAGCGAAAAAAATCATAAAGTTTGAATCCAATACTATTTAGTACTGTCTTTTTAAAATGGGCATTTTGAATGACCCTTTTTTCTAAATAGCTTTGTTCATTAATAACAGTGGCAATGGCTAACATATACTGGTCGCCTGTTCTCCAAAAATGGTTCCATAATGTTTCCATAAACGTTGATACATTGAAAAAAGGTAGAAGATGAAACAGTCTTTTTGATCTTTTGACACTTTGTTCATACAACAAAAATTGTGGGTACACATCTTGGAAGATTAACCAGTTCCCTCGTTCCAAAAAAGAAAAGAAGATAAGTTGATCTTTTTCCGACAATAGTCTTGTATATAAATCCCCTTTTAAATCCGTCATATTCCAACCGCCATTACGCGATACCATATGTCCAAGTAGTGCCCAGTGTATTTCTGGGTAACGGAGGTAAAACTGAAAATAGGCATGCGTTCGAGTCACATTATTATTGTTGTGTTGTCTTGTTCGTTCTTTTATTTCATGTATTAACATTGTCTCTTCTCCCGTTAACTCCCCCGTTTTAACAGAAGTCTGTTTTTTACCTTTTTTCTTTAATTCATCTTTTACATCTAAAAGAGAGTACGGAAACGTCTTGGAAAATCCGTTCCATTTCCTTTTCCGATCGTTGTGATGCATCCTTCTTCCTCCCATTAACTTGAATGTTCTTCTTTTTTAGGCCAAATAGGTTATCGTAATAACCAACAGGTGATCAAATTCTTCAATCTATTTATGAGAAATCAATCTTTTAAACTTCTAGTAAGGATTTTTAAAGGTATTTTAACAGTGTAGCTATCATCAGTTTATTACGAACGTGAGGAACAAATGATGATCGTTTTTTCGTACAAGAGGTAGCGCGCACATTTTAATGTTATCTGTACTAAGAAAATCATAAGTATTTAAAGTATTCTAAGAAGACAAAATTGAGTGAAAAGTTTCTTTCAATATTGAGGGAGGATAGTTAAAGAGTGCTGTTTGATCTTTGTTCAACAATTGAACCATTTTATTGAATAAGATCTGCATAAATATCCCCTTACGCAGCCATTTAGGTGCGCTTGAGAGGCGTAAACGTTGATTTATCAATGGTGTATAAACGAAGATGTTTTGTAAACCTCACATGAATAACGTATACAAGGTATTTTTCTTTCATATCGCATGATAAAATGGTGTAAAAGGGAAATGTTGGTGTGGTTAGGTATGTTTTTACAGCTATAAATACCATTTCTACCATTCTTTTCTTTTTGCTACTGTTATTTTTCATTTCTCTTGGTTCATTTATACGATCAAGAGTAACAAACCAAACTAACAGAACTCTAATACAAATTAAATAAAAGTTAGATAAAATGAATGAATTACGGAAAAACAACAGAAGAATTAGAACTTACGATAATGTGAATTATGTTAAACTAGGATATTCTATAAAGAACAATGAATATATTACAGATGATAAAGGAAGTCGAATACAGGATGTATAAAATCGGACTAGTCGGTCTAAAAACTTCTATAGAACGGATATTAGACTTGGCAGAAGAATATAAACATGAGTTGGAATTCATCTCTTTTCCCTATGTAAATACCGAAGAGGTAGAGGGAATTGTAAAAGAACATAATTCTCACGTACATGCATGGCTTTTTTCTGGTCCACTTCCCTATGAAATTGCGACAAAAACACTAGGTACAGATAAAATAATGGTCCATGTTCCTGCTACGGAATCAGGTTTTTATAAATCTTTTTTAGAGATGATCTACGAACAGGGGAAAATTATTGAGCATCTAAGTATTGATACTATGTCCTCAAATAATATTAGCGAAGAAGCTTTGTCACAGTTGAATATAAAAACCCAAAAGATTTATACGAAAGTGTTTGAGTTAGATGTTGATACGAATGAATTGGTACATTTTCACTTAAATTTATGGAATAAGGGAAGGACAGAAGGCGCTTTTTCTTGTTTTCCGTCTGTGTGTGAAGCTTTAAGGGAATACGGAATTCCAGCCTATCGGATGACGATGAGTAAGATGGAAGTGCGACAAACGCTTCGGATTCTTTCTGAAAAAGTAAAGGCTTCCTACTTTAAAGACACACAAATCGGAGTTGAAATCATTGAAGTTGAATATTTTAACAGAGTGGCAGAGGAAATGAAAACTCCTTATCATTTACAGTACTTGGAGCTCCGGCTAAAAGAAATGCTAATTCAACTTGGTGAAAAAATAAATGGTTCCTTTTCAGAGAAAGGGAATGGAAGATACATGATTTTTAGTTCGCGCGGAGCAATTGAACGAGAAATTATTATGCTCGAAGATACCATTCAAAAATTGGCTTTTGAAGCAGATACAACAGTTGCTGTTGGAATTGGCTTTGGCGAGACTGCCTATTCGGCGGAAATCAATGCTTTTCGTGCTATTCAACATTCAAAGGATATGAAGAAGCGTGAAATTGTGATTATTCAAGATGATGGCAAAATTATTGAATCACCAGGCAAAAAGAAAGAACTACAATATGATACCCGTACCCACAATAAACTCCTTATAGAAAAGTTAAAAAAGGGTAATATAAGTGTTAAAACGTATAAGAAGATATCGGCTCTCGTTCAAAGAATGGGCTGGAGTGATTTTACTACTAAGGACTTAGCGACATATCTTGAGATGACAGAGCGCAATGTTCGGCGTATTGTTGCGGATATGTGCGAGGTTGACTTGGCACAATGCGTTGGTGAAGAGGCTAACGCCACCCGTGGAAGGCCGAGTAAAATTTATCGATTATTATAAATTGTAAGCACCCATAATTTGGGTGCTTATTTTTTTTGTACCTCAATTTAGCATATTAAAGCGTTGAAAGGGAAAAATTAACTATTGGATTCAGTCAGAAAAAATAGTTTAGAATTTTCAAAAAAATATTGAAATAAAGCTTATGAAATATTATACTCCATTTAAGGAATTTCTTCCTTAAACTATCCGAAAATAGATATTGTTATGTAAATTGAATGAAAAAGGAGTTGTAGTGGATGTCTCAAACGATAATGATTCATGATTTAATCGAGGCTGTTAAAGATGAAGTGATTGGGTGGCGAAGATATTTACATAAGTATCCGGAGCTATCTTTTCAGGAAGAAAAAACAGCACAATTTGTTTATGAAACGCTACAAACTTTTGGTAATTTGGAAATTTCACGTCCGACAAAAACGAGTATAATGGCTCGTTTAATTGGCCAACAGCCTGGGAAGGTTATTGCACTGCGGGCAGATATGGATGCGCTTCCAATTGAAGAAGAGAATGATTTTGACTTTGTATCACAGAATTCAGGCGTGATGCATGCTTGCGGACATGACGGGCATACGGCGATGCTGCTTGGCACGGCAAAGATTCTTACCCAGTTAAAGAATCAAATTAAAGGGGAGGTTCGCTTTTTATTTCAACATGCTGAGGAACTGCCGCCCGGTGGAGCACAAGAGATGGTGAAAGCAGGTGTGCTTGAAGGAGTAGATATGGTCATTGGCACCCATCTCTTGTCGACTCTACCTTTAGGAAAAATTGGTTTGGGTTACGGTCCGATTATGGCTGGAGCTGATACTTTTGCAATTACCGTGGTGGGTAAAGGGGGGCACGCCTCACAGCCTGAACTTACGGTTGATCCCATTGCAATTGGAACTCAGGTTGTATCAAATCTCCAGCACATTGTTTCGAGGTATCATGATGCTCAGGAAGCTCTAGTGATTTCAGTGACTCAGTTCCATGCGGGAAGTGCGATTAATGTTATTCCAAGTAGTGTAAGCATTGGAGGTTCCGTTCGAAGCTTTAATCCGGAACTGAGGGAAAAGATTCCAACCTTTATCGAACGCATTGTAAAAGGAATTACTGAGGCACATGGGGCTACTTATGAATTCGATTATCAGTTCGGTTATGCTCCGACCATTAATGATGAAGAAGTTACCCGATTGATGGACGAAACGGTCTGTGAAGTATTTGGTGAAGAAAGTCGAGAGATTTCAAAGCCAATTATGGGAAGTGAAGACTTCTCTGCTTTTCAAAAAGTAGTTCCGGGATCTTATATTGTAATAGGAGCTCGTAATGAAGAAAAAGGGATTATATATCCTCACCATCATCCCAAATTTACTTTCGATGAACAGGCTTTACAATATGGGGTGAAGTTATTTGTTCACGGGACTTTTAAAATGTTAAATCTAACATACTAGGGGGTTAAGAGTATGAAAAAAATATATTGGCTCGGAATTATCCCGTTTCTTGGCTTTATTGTAGGCGCTTTGTTTACTAATAAAGTGACTCCCTATGTTCTAGGAATGCCATTTTTTCACTTTTGGATTGTACTCTGGTCTGTGCTAACCACAGGTATTATGGGGATTATATATCTACTAGATCCTGCTAATCAGAAGGGAGATTCAAGATGAATATTGCCGTGTTTTTCATCCTGTTTTTTTTCGTCATTTCTGTTTTGATTGGTATCCAGGCTAAAAAAGGGAAAGAAATGAACTTAGAACAATGGTCAGTTGGGGGACGTGGAATGGGAACCCTATTGATTTTCCTCTTGTCCGCAGGTGAAATGTATACGACCTTTACATTTTTAGGTGCAAGTGGATCGGCTTATGGGGAAGGAGGCTCCATCTTTAGTATCGTATCATACGGCTGTCTGGCTACAGTCATCTCCTACTGGACATTTCCTGCTATCTGGAGGTATGCAAAGAAACACCAATTAGTTTCCCAATCAGATTTTTTTGTAAAAAAATATCAAAGTCCTTATCTTGGTGTGCTTGTTGCTGTAATAGGTGTTATAGCTTGTACTTGCTACTTAGTCCTGCAATTGAAGGGGTTAGGATATATCGTTTCTGCAACATCCTATGGGGCCATTTCATCTACAGCTGCCATTTGGGTTGGAGCAATTGGTGTAACCATTTTTGTAATGGTTTCAGGTATTCACGGTTCTGCTAGGACAGCTATCTTGAAGGATATTCTGATTCTAGGCATTGTCATATTTTTGGGAGTTTATTTCCCTCTTCATTATTATGGCGGTCTTCAACCTATGTATGAGGCCATTGAAAATGCAAAGCCGAACTATACCATACTTCCGGATCAAGGAATGAGCGTTTCGTGGTATATATCGACCGTTATATTAAGCTCTATTGGATTTTATATGTGGCCGCACGGGTTTTCTCCTATTTATGCTGCCTCTAGCGAAAAAGCTTTACGAAAAAATGCAATCCTAATGCCAATGTACCAATTGATTTTGTTGTTTGCCTTTTTTGTCGGATTTGCAGCTATCTTACAGACGCCTGGATTAAAAGGCGCGGAAGCCGATCTTATCTTGCTGCAACTTTCTAAACAGGATTTTGATCCATGGTTTGTGGGCTTAATTGGTGGCACGGGCGTGTTAGCCGCTTTAGTACCAAGTTCGATGTTGTTGATGTCAATATCAACATCTCTGGCAAAAAATGTATATAGCGTATTCACTCCATCAGCAACGGAAAATCAGATTGCAAAACTGGTAAAATTCTTGGTTCCCCTTATTTCTCTCGTAGGGATTTACTTAACCTTTAAAGGTGGAAATTCCCTCTTTAGTCTCGCTTTAATCGCCTATAATTTTATCACACAACTTGCTCCTGCCTTTTTCGCAAGTTTGATGAGAAAGAATTTTGTAACCAAACATGGAGCATTCGCCGGGATTATAACAGGAGGCGTGCTAGTTTCTATTATGGAACTAGGGAACATAAAAATTGGTCAACTGTTTCCTTATCTTCCTCAAGCAATTAAAGACTTGAATGTAGGAATTATCGCCCTATTTGTTAATATCGTAGTTTTAGTGGGTGTCAGTGTGATGACAAAAAACATTACTAATACTCATAAGGATAATGATGTTTTAGAGACAACAACAGTAGAGCACAAGGTTCTAATACAAAAAGAATCTAACAGATAACACAACATGTATAGTAACTAATCCAAGAGTAATTCACTTCTAAAAAGATTATGTAAATACGAATGCCCTCCAGTTAAACGATCTGGAGGGCATTTTTTATTATGTAGACCGACAAAGAAATGTACTTTTTTTATTGTCAAAAATTCAAAGTTGATCCAGTGCTTGGTTATTCAACGAAGCTCCATTTTTGATTAAGATAAAAGGGCACATTGAGAAATTGATCATCAATGAGAGAAGGTAATTTCAGTTCTTTTAGATCGCTTACTGCTGAAATAAGTAAGAAGATTATCTAACAAGGAAATAAACCGGTCTGAATATGACCGGTTTGTTACATTTAGATTACTCTGTTTTAGCGCTCTGATCTTTATTTCTTTTATTTCCTTTACTGTTGTCCCCACTAACAGGAACTTGTCCGTGTAATTGCGGTGAATTTTGATTACGGCTGCCTTTATTAAATTTTTTTGTCATATCTCACATCTCCTTTCTTATTTCAAATACAGTTTGTCCGTTTTTGGTGAACTTATGTTTTCTCATGAAAAGAACATCCATAGAATCTAATCCTTTACAATTTTTAATAAATTATTTTAAAAAAATTAATACCATCTTTACTTTAATTTGCTAAATTTGATTTGTGGCTTGGATAGGCACTATTTAACAAGTTAATCGAGAAGTACATACATAGTCTATTTCGATTTTGCAGAGAAGGTGAGTTTGGCTTCAAAATAAGTGATGGGACTTAGTTCAGAATGAAGCTGATGAGTGAGAAATTCTTAAAAAATAGAGGACTAAGTCTTCAAGGAAAATAAAGGAGGACATTATGGAAAACATACCGTTAAATAGACGCACCTTTTTAACACGTATTGGAACAGGAGCTACTGCTCTTGCAGTGGCCACTTCTGGTTTAGGTATTTTAAGCGAGACAGTTAATGCGGAAACCGACAGCCTTTTACATGTAAAACCGAAGAAAAAGGGCTTTAAGTTTACTCCGATTGAAACTACAAATAAGGACGAACTCGTTCTTCCAAAAGGATTTAAATATGACGTTGTAGCCGCTTATGGCGATGTAATCAATGGTAAAGGTGACACATTTGGTTTTAATAATGATTTCACCCTTTACTTTCCTATTCAAAATTCCAATGAAAGAGGATTATTATGGGTAAACCACGAATATACAAACCCTCTTTACGTGGAAGGAGAAAAAGTAAATGGCAAGTATGCTCCTACACAAATTGAAAAGCTTCTTTATAACCAGGGCGGTTCCATTATTGAAGTGTACTATGACAAGAAAGTGAATAAATGGAAAATGGATGCTGCTTCCACTTATGCCCGACGAGTAACGGGATTAACATCTTTTGCACTTACTGGGCCGGCCAAAGGAACAAAAGTGGTAAACGGCGCAACAAGTGTTCAGGGAACATTCGCTAACTGTTCTGGTGGAAAAACATTATGGAATACGGTTTTATCCTGTGAAGAGAACTTCGAAGAAACCGCTAATAATGCCGGATTAAACCAAACACATTACGGCTGGGTAATCGAAGTTGACCCGTTCAATCCAAATTTTGCGGTTCGCAAACATACCGCTCTTGGACGTTTCAACCATGAAAATGCTTCAATGGGACTTGCCAAAGACCAACGTGTCGTCGTTTATATGGGAGACGATAAAAAAGATGCTTGTGTCTATAAATTTGTAAGTAAGGATAAATATGTACCTGCATTAGGAAAGGCAAATTCCCGTCTTCTTGAGGAAGGGAATTTATATGTAGCGGACTTTAAAAAAGGAAGATGGATAGCTCTGACAATTGAGGCCGTACAAAAGGCGGCGGCTGGCAAACCGGAACTATTGGAAAAGTTCCAAACGCAAGGTGATGTTGTTACTAACTGTCACGAAGCAGCCCTCCTTCTTGGCGGAACACCGACTGACCGACCGGAGGATGTGGAAATTTCACCATTTGATAGCTCGATCTTTATTGCACATACGAATAATGATAAGCACGGAAACTTACATGGACACATTACACGTTTTATCGAAAAAAAAGGTGACCATGGAGCAACTGAGTTTGAATATGAAATTTTCGCAGCTGGCGGACGTCAAAGCGGATTCAGCGCACCAGACAACTTAACTTTTGACAGCAACGCGAATTTATGGACCGTAACGGATATTTCATCGAGTAGCTTAAATCAAGGTGCATGGACAAGCTTTGGCAATAACGGAATGTTTGTCATTCCTACCGTTGGTCGAGATAAAGGGATTGCCTGGCAGTTTGCAGCCGCTCCAATGGAGGCTGAATTAACCGGACCTTGTTTCACTCCAAATGAAAAGACACTATTCTTGTCTGTTCAGCACCCTGGTGAAGAAACGGAAGATATCAATAATCCTACAAGTACATGGCCGCATCGTAAAGGTGAAAAGATGCCTCGTCCGGCAGTCGTGGCTATTACAGGATTTAAATTTTAAGGAGGAAACACGATGTTGCAAAATATTGGGATACCTGGATTGGTTTTGATTTTGGTCATTGCTCTCATCATATTTGGTCCATCTAAGTTGCCCGAAATTGGACGTGCTTTCGGTAGCACATTGAGAGAATTTAAAAACTCTACTAAGGATTTAATTTCATCAGACGAGAAAGAAGAAAAGACGCAATCTAAGTAATTTTTAAGAAGATGTAAGCAATAAGCTTACATCTTCCTCTTGCATTTAAGAAAGGAGGGGCTGTATGACTAATCAAGAAATGCTTATGGTTGAGCACCTTGAGGAACTCAGGAAACGGATCATCAATACTTTGATTGCTTTTCTGGTTTTTTTAATTGGATCATTCATTTTTGTGAACGACATTTACACATGGCTTATTCGTGATCTCGGCCATAAGTTAGCTGTATTGGGGCCAAGTGAAATCCTCTGGGTATATTTTATGATTTCTGGCGTGATTGCGATTGCTCTTACGATTCCAATTGCCGCCTATCAAACATGGCTATTTGTAAAACCGGCACTTTCTGAAAATGAACGAAAAACGACACTAGCGTACATTCCTGGACTGTTTATCCTTTTTATTGCCGGTTTATCATTCGGATATTTTGTCGTGTATCCAACCGTTCTGGGTTTTTTACTATCTTTGTCTGAAGGTCAATTTGAAACGATGTTTACGTCTGAAAAATATTTTAAATTTATGATTAACTTGACACTGCCGTTTGGATTTTTATTCGAAATTCCGCTGGTTGTCATGTTCCTCACCTCTCTTGGTGTCGTTAATCCTATGATTCTTTCAAAAGCGCGAAAGATAGCTTACTTTTTGCTTGTCGTTGTAGCCATTTTAATTACACCACCAGATTTCATGTCAGATATATTAGTTACCGTGCCTCTTTTAATTTTATACGAGTTTAGTGTGACATTGTCAAAAATCGTCTACCGGAAAAAACTCAAACAGCAATCAGATAACGTCATTGAAATGAGGAAAACGTCTTAAATAAAAACGAACTTCTGTTTATAAGGAGTTCGTTTTTTATTATGTAAATTGGGGTAACCATTCTATGCTCACCAAGCTAAGTGAGGAATTCCTATGCGAGAAATATAGGACATATTATCCGTTGAGTGATTATATATCAATAAAATTTTTCTGGATATTCATTCACCTGTTCGTAAAAGTATACTTTTACGAAATTTTTTTGATTGTTACTTCTTTAAAATAGGCTGTGTTAAACCATGCCTGTGATTTTTCTTCTTCAACTAGGGCAGATTAGATGAAGAAGCCGACCATTAAAGGTCGGCTTTTTTCATTCTATTTTTAACAACAGGCGCCATATCCGTAACCGCCGCCGTAACCGCCGCCGTATCCACCAACAAAGCTAGCTCCAACAATGATTAAGAGTATAAACAAAACGACTATAAAGGCGAAACCTCCACCAAATCCAAAACCGTCGTCACACCTTGATTCACAACCTGACATATAGACATCTCCTTATTAGTTTTTAAGGAGGAAATTAATTAAATGGGTAATATCACCTTATGCTCTAATCAGGGAAATGACACAAGTTCATTGGATAAAATGTTGAAGGTACCTCTTATTGGGATTAAAGGTTCGTTAGTTCAATAACACCTATGAATATAATCAAACTTTTTAATGAAATTTCTTTACCAATTAATATGTAAAGAAACCATTCTGAGAAGTCTTTTTTCAAAATGGTTTCTTTTTATTAAACGTAAAATGAAGGCACGCACATATTTCTGACAAAACTCTATTTCAAAGCTAAACAAAACGTTCCAAAAATCCTTAACCATAGAACTTCCTTTATCAATTTTACCAAAATTATAGGTACTAAATAAAGTTCGATAATTTTTAATAAAGATTGATAATTTGTAAAAAAGTTTGATAAAAATTCTATTTTGATAATGCAACTTCGTTTTTTTCAGGATCCACTTTAGCATTTCTTCTTGAATAAAAAATGACCCACCTTGGTCCGCATTAGTTAAGAGGCGTGGTGGGTTCTTTTATCTTAATAATAATTCCTTTTATACTATTCAAGAAAACACTACAGTAAATGGAATAATAAAAATCGATATTACTTAAAAAATAGATTCATTACTTATTTTTTAGAATAATCTTCATGATAAGCGGGAAGTGTTACTGTAATAGTTGTTCCCTTATTCGAAACACTATTTATATTAAGTGTACCATTCATCGTTTGGATTGTCTTAACAGCTAACATTGATCCTAACCCTGTACCTTTTTCTTTGCAACTGTAATAAGGTTCACCAAAACGGTTTATTTGTTCTTTGTTCATTCCTATTCCATTGTCACTTATTTCGATAATTATGTCGAAATTATTTTTATAGGAAACAATACTAAGTTCCCCGCCGTTTGGCATAGCCTCTATACCATTTTTAATCAGGTTTATGAAGCATTGCTTGAAATGTTGAATATTCCCACGCGTAATGCCTGGAGTTAACTGTTCTGATATATTAACTAAATTCATGTTAGCTAATGGTTTTATCATTTCAATTACATATCCTATTTCACGGTTTATTAAGATATTATCCACTTTTTCGATTGCAGGTTTTGCAAATGCTAAGTATTCACTAATAATTGATTCTGCACTATTAAGTTCTCTAACAACATGTTCTATATATTGTTCTTTTACTTCTTGAGAGAGATCAGAAGCCTTTAGCAGTTGAACAAACCCTTTCACAACTGTTAAAGGATTTCTAATTTCATGTGAAATACTAGCTGCAAGTTGACTAACTATCTCCATCTTTTCAAGTCTCACCATTTGTGTTCGGATTAAAATTGCATCTTTTAAAATTTCCATGATATATACAGCCAAAACGATAATAAAAGGAGGGAGGATGATAAAGTAAAATACATACGCCTCCGTTATTCGAAAATAATCAGACATAACGAGTGAAATAAAGCTGGTTAGTATTCCTAGAAACAAAATTAATAGTATGGAGCTATTTAGCTTATTTTTTCTATTAAAATTTTTGAATTTGGAAGAAAATAGAGCCGTTATAATAAATATAACGATATATACAATTAACGTAAGTAAATTGAAACCATAAAAAGCAAATCTAAAAGTTAATATTATGACTAACAGAGCAGCCCCTACAGGCCAACCACCATAAAGTGTCCCTATAATAAAAGGGATTTGCCTGAAATCATGGACACAATATTCATCTATATAAATAGGAAACTTCATACATAATATAATAGGAATGCTCATGCATGTAGTAATGAGGGTCTTGCTATACTGACTTAACCTTTTGCCATGATCTAATAAAATGGAATAAATCAAAATACTTACTAAGATATAAAAGAGATTATCTAATATGTTTTGATTAATATAAATAAAATTCATTGGATTCTCCTGAAAAATTAACAACTAGGTCTATTATACAGGAATAACATTAAAAAGGAGGATTTTAATATGGTAATTGTTAATTGACAAGAACGACGTTTAAATATAAAGAAAGACTTGTTTAGAAACGCCATCCAGTTACTTCATTAAAGGGCGCTTTAATGAAAAAAGAAAACAGAAATGATCAAACTATAAAGAATGATTTAAGCTGATTGTACTACTAGGGTTAATGGCATTATTATTACTATTAATTTAAATTCGAAAAGGTAAGTAAGTTTATTTTCATCTTCAACTAAAAACAGGGCGTTGATTCGGTAGAATTAACGTCTTTTATTTTTGTTTTATTAATGGTACTTGGATTTAATTATTTCATTACAGTAGATACTATCTTTTATACTTATGTTTTAATGTTTTACGAATTTTATGTAGTCAAATAATGATAAAAAGTATATAATCACATTAATATTTGTACCTATAAATATTATACATAATAATAAATTTAATAGGATGGTATAAAAACGGAGGGTTTATAATGAAGTTTCCACATGATTTTTTATTTGGAGCAGCTTCTGCTTCTTATCAAATAGAAGGAGCATGGAATGAAGATGGTAAAGGTATAACGAATTGGGATGTCTTTTCAAAGATTCCAGGGAAAACGTATGGGGGTACTAACGGTGATGTAGCCATAGACCATTATCATCGATACAAAGAAGATATAAAATTAATGGCAGAGATGGGACTTGAATCGTACCGTTTTTCCATTTCATGGGCACGTATTTTGCCAACAGGAGACGGAGAAGTCAATGAAAAAGGCTTGGAATTTTATAATAATGTTATTAATGAATGTTTAAAATATGGTATTGTTCCATTTGTTACGCTGTATCATTGGGATTTGCCTCTGACGCTTGAAGAAGATGGAGGATGGACGAATAAGAGAACAGCTGAGGCCTTCGTCAAGTATGCAGGAATTTGTTTTCGGGCATTTGGAGACCGCGTCAAACATTGGATTACGTTTAATGAAACGGTTATGTTCTGCGGATTAGGCTATTTAAAAGGAGCTCACCCGCCTGGTATCCAAAACGATGAGTATAAATACTTTCAAGCGACACATTACGTGTTTTATGCACATGCAAAAGCTGTAGAAGTCTATAAAGAACTAAAATCTTACGGCGAGGTTGGTATTACCCATGTTTTCTTACCAGCTTACAGCGTAGATGATAAACATGAGAATGTATTAGCTGCTAGACATGCTAATGAATATGAAACTTTTTGGTATTATGACCCAATTTTAAAAGGTGAATATCCGTCTTATGTGGTTGAGCAATTAAAGGAGAAAGGCTGGACGCCAAGTTGGACAGAAGAAGAATTAGATACGTTAAAAAGAAATGCTGGAAAAAATGATTTTATTGGACTTAATTATTATCAGCCCATTCGAGTAGAAAAAAATCACGAGGCTGACTCATCCATGGCACATTCAAGAGAAACATCTACTCTAGCTCCAGGCAACCCGTCTTTCGATGGCTTTTATCGGACCGTAAAGATGGAAGATAAAACATATACAAAATGGGGGTGGGAAATCTCACCTCAAGGGTTTTTAGACGGGCTGCATATGTTAAAAGAGCGTTATGGTGATATTAAAATGTATGTAACAGAAAACGGACTTGGTGATGAGGATCCGATTATTGAAGGCGAAATAGTAGATGTTCCTCGTATTAAATATATTGAGGAACATTTAAAAGTGATAAAGCGTGCAATCAAAGAAGGCATTCATTTAAAAGGGTATTACGCATGGTCTGTCATTGATCTATTAAGCTGGTTAAATGGGTATAAAAAGCAATACGGATTTATTTACGTGGATCATCATGATCATTTAAACCGAAAGAAAAAGCTGTCGTTTCATTGGTATAAGCATATTATTGAGACGAGAGGAGAAGAGCTGTAAGTAAAAAGAAAACCTCTTGATTTTAATCAAGAGGTTTTGTGTATAATAGAAGCAGTAAATGATTGAGGACGATTAATAGGGAGATAATATGGCTGTAAAATATAAAGAAATTGCTGATCGATTAGAATGTGAAATACAGGAAGGTAAGTTTGATAAAACAAAAAAGTTGCCGACAGAAGAAGAACTGATAAAAAAATTTGAAGTGAGCCGAAATACGATTCGAAAAGCAATTAATCAGCTGGTCAATCGTGGCTATATCTATCAGGTGCAAGGCAGCGGCATGTTTTTACGGGAAGAATCTGTAACAGATTATATTAATTTAGGCAGTCTCAGAGGATTAACAAAAGATTTGACTTCAAAAACAATTGAGACGAAAATTCTGGCTTTACATGTGCTAGAAGCTGATGAAGTAAACGCAAAACAAATGCGATGTGAAGTAGGAACAAAACTTTATTATATCAAGCGGCTACGAATTGTAGATAAAGAACCTTTTTCAATTGAAATAAGTTACTTTAAAAAAGATATTGTGCCATATTTAAATGAAGATATTGCAGCGAGTTCTATTTACAGTTACCTTATAGAGGACTTAAAATTAAACATTGGTTTTGCTGACAAAGTAATTAACTGCGAAAAAATCGATGAAGCAAGTGCGATAGTGCTGCAAGTTAATCCGCTAGATCCAGCATTGATTATTGAAAATACAGTATGCTTATCTAACGGAACCATCTTTGAATTATCTAAATCAGTATTCCATTATCAAAAAGCAAAAATCTTAAATCGAACCAATTTTAAATAAAATAAGATTGAACCGGTAAAGACTTCTGTTCTTAATTGGAATTGAACAGTGTAGCTTTTACCCTTCCTAAATGTGTTAGTGACTTATGTAAATAATCCAAGTGATTTTTTGTTATTGATGTTACTGATAATATATCTAATTAAAAAATATTATTAATCTAAGAGGCGATACTTTGACAAAGTATCGTCTCCTTATATACGATTGCACAATGATTTGGTCTTATTTAACCCGGCCCCAATTACTTAATAATGATTTCTGGACAGACTTCCCTACGAAAGAGGAAGTTTGTCCTGTTTTTTAACAATGAACAAATTTAACAGATGCCTTAGCTGAAAATCCGGAGCTGTCTTTAAGGCAGCTTTTTTTTATTCAACTATTGAGGGAGGTTAGTTAATCAAAAGGAAAGTTATTAGACATAATTTTTTGAAAATTATTGATGGTCATATTAGTAGGTATTATACTAATTACTAATCGCTAAACGGAAATGGGCAAAATTATCAAGGCAAAACAATGGAGAAAAGAGCTAATGTAGATTACGCATGGTATTACATAAAATAAGGTCCGTCAGTAATGAAAGGTAAATCGCTGCGATAGAAGTAATAGCATTCCGTAAATTATCTTTTTTTTACCTCTTGAAAAATAATTGAAATAACAATTTAATTAGGAAGAAAAAAAGTTCTTCGGAAAGGAAGACAGAATAATGTCTGAAGCATTAAAAAGTATAGAAAATCAACCAGATTGGATACAAACATATATTGATTCTCCAGAAAAACAACAACAGTTATATCGACGTACGTTGCTGATTGTTGTTATATCACAAATATTCGGGGGGGCAGGTCTTGCAGCTGGTGTAACCGTCGGAGCACTTCTTGCACAAGACATGCTGGGTACAGAGAGTATGGTAGGGGTTCCGACTGCATTGTTCACATTAGGTTCTGCAGGAGCAGCGCTGATTGTAGGGCAACTCTCCCAACGTTTTGGACGCCGTTCTGGACTCGCAACCGGTTTCTTGGCTGGTGGTCTTGGCGCGGTCGGGGTAGTAATTTCCGCATTAATTAACAGCATTCCACTTTTATTTGTTTCACTGCTAATCTATGGTGCTGGATCGGCTACAAACTTACAAGCACGCTATGCCGGTACAGACTTGGCAAGTTCTAAACAGCGGGCAACAGCTATCAGTATTGCTATGGTATCAACCACATTAGGTGCTGTTGCAGGCCCCAATTTGGTAAATATAATGGGCGAATTGGCTTGGTCAATCGGTGTTCCTTCTTTGGCTGGTCCATTTATTCTTGCGGCTGTAGCTTACATCCTTGCTGGCTTGGTGTTATTAGCTTTACTTCGTCCAGACCCTTTCATTGTGGCAAAAGCAATGGCAGATGTTCAGAAAACACACAATGCCGTACTTTCAAACAAGGATTCAAATGCACCGACGATAAACAAGCGAGGAATTGTTGCTGGAGCTACAGTAATGACCTTAACTAATTTTTTAATGATTGCAATTATGACAATGACACCTATACATATGGGACATCATGGACATGATTTGAAAGAGGTAGGGGTAGTAATTGGTTTTCACATAGCAGCGATGTTTCTGCCTTCTTTAGTAACTGGATTCTTAGTAGATAAAATTGGACGAACTGCAGTGGTTATCGCTTCTGGTGCCACTCTGCTCGCTGCTTGTATACTTGCTTCCAGTGGACCAGCTGATTCCATGCTAGTGCTCAACACCTCACTTGTTTTACTTGGGCTTGGCTGGAACTTCGGTTTGATTAGTGGTACAGCGCTGATAGTTGATTCAACTCACCCTTCCACTCGCGCAAAGACGCAAGGATCTGTCGATGTTTTGATTGCTTTGTCAGGAGCAGCGGGCGGTGCACTATCTGGCATGGTTGTAGCTCATTACAGCTATGCAACACTCTCATTTGCCGGAGCTATCCTTTCACTACTGCTTATTCCAGTTGTCATTTGGTCCCTTAGAGGTAAAGAATGATGGACTTTTAAAGTTAAGAAGTATGGAAAATGCACAAAATTATTCATTCAATTGAATATGTGATTTGACCAATCTTTTTTCAAAACGTGCTCTTTCTATTTGTATTTGCGGAAAAAAAGATTGATAACTTATATTGAAGTTTGATAAAAACAGCTTGTTAGATTTTGGAAATCTAGCTAGCTGTTTTTATTTGGAATATATAAATGTAGAATGAAGTGCGAAAGAATATTTTTATTTACCTAAAGGGCCGTAGAAACTCATTTAGGAAAGTAGGTAGCGTATGGATTTCTTTCAATTTATTATTTTGCTTTGCTATTACATTGCATAATATAGAAGAGGCTCTTTGGCTGCTTAAATGGCTACAGCAGGTGAATTTCATTTTGCTGTGATTATCATTACTAAAAAATAATTGAAGCTTAGGGGGCACGAGGAACTTTTGATCAATCTTTATTTCAAAGCTACACATCCCGAGGAGACCCCCAGTTATTAATTATTTTTTTTGATTTTAATTACTGGATATTTCATATTCGTTTAAAAATTCAATAATTCCATCTACCAACCCAGATGATAATGGTAGTTCAGGATTTGTATAGGTTGCTAGATTTCTCTCTCGATCTACAGGTGCTTCTTTCAATACATGATTCATCTTCTCGAGTATAAGTAATTCAGAATCTCCTTTTGCCTTGTGTAGCGCTTCTGCATTAGTGGACGCCACTTGAATATCTCTATTACCGTTTACAATTAGAACAGGGATAGTTAGCTCTTTTACTAATTCTATCGGATTATATTGAATCCAAGAAATCATGTAAGGTTGAACAGAAGGACGGAATACACTTTGCAAGTCTGCACTTACAGTCTTAACTTGTTTACCTTGTTTTAGTTTTGTTAATATATCTTTAGACTCTGTTAATAACTTCGGTGTCAGCTGCTCTTCAAGCTGTTTAAGAAGTACTTGGTCAATAGGTTCGCCTGCTCCAGCTAATGAAATGAATGTGTCTGTCTCTGTTTTCTTTGCAGCTGCCATTCCAATTAATGAACCTTCACTATGACCGATGATGCCAACTTTAGAAAAACGGCTATCCTTTTTAGCAAATTGAACCCATGCAGCTGCATCTTCAATATATTGTTCGAATCTCAGTTCCTCTTCTTTTCCTGCCAAATTCATATTTTCCCCGACTCCGCGCTTATCATACCTAATACTTGCGATACCTTTTTCTGCAAGACTTTCTGCTAACATTTTCAAACTATTATTTTTCCCAGGAAGTGCAATGGAGTTCCCATCTTTATCAGTTGGACCCGAACCCGCAATTATAATCATCACAGGAAAAGGACCTTCATCTTTTGGTGTTTCTAAAAGTCCATACATGGTTCCTTTCTCCAAGTCGGCCTTCACAACTTCACCTGATCTTTTTTCCTCAACTTTTTCATCAGATTTCTTGAGCAATTCAAAAGGAAACTCTTGCCCTTGCTGAACAAATGTTCCTGAAATCTTCTCCTGATCTACTTTCCCATCAAACGTTATTTGCTGATTTTGAATTTTCATATCAAAAAACAAGTCTGATTTATTTAACTTTACATTTGTTAAGGGGAATTTGTTCAATCCTTGTACAGGAATACTTATCGTTCCATCTTTCTTCGTGAAATGAACAATAATCGGGAGAGGCTGATTTGGAATCATTATTTCTCCTTCCCACGTACCTTCAATAGCTTTCAACGAATTCTTTTCCACCTGTTCTACCTCCTTAGTACTGCACCCTAGCAATAATACTAAAGCACTTACAATGATACACATAATCGAAAACAGTCTTTTCATAAGAGCCCCTTTCCAGCCTATAGATAATAGGAACAGAAGATATTTTTTTAGAAGTTAGTGTTCCAGTACTTTATAACTCGAATAAAGCCTAATACAGTGCGATCAAATTTATTGTTTGATTCAGTCACTCATTCCTTAACAAGTCGGATTAGTCTTCTTCCAGTTGATACAACTACATTTTAACATTTAATTTCAATAATTTTCCTTATAATAAAAATTATTCTTCCGCTAAACTGTAAACTTTTAGTTGTGGTAGCAAATAATGAAATAACTGGTGCTTTACTTCAATAAGGGAGTTGGTTTGGTAACGGGGCAGATTATTTGAAGAAGAACTATATAAATAAAAGGGGTTTTTTTGAAGTTAAGAAAGTATAATTTGTTTATTTAATGATGATATAGATATAATGGAACAATTATCAAATATTCCGAAAGTGAGTTGATTTTGTATGGATACTCAAGTAACTACGAAATTTAAAATACTCAAACCAGTTAATGAGGTATTTGAAGCCATAGTAGACCCTGAAAAAATGTCTAATTATTGGTTTTCATCGGGAACTGGAAGAGTGGAACAAGGCAAGACGATTACTTGGAGATATGATGAATACAATGCTGAAGGGGTTATCAATGTATTGGAAGTCGAGGAAGATAAAAAAATTGTTTTCTCGTGGGGAGGATATGGTCAAGAAACGGTTGTTACAATTACACTAAAAGAGTTGGATAATACGAGTACAATTATTGAAGTAAACGAATTGGGTTTTAAAGAAGATGACCCCGAGATAATAAACAAAATGATAGGACAAAAAGAGGGTTGGGTATATATGTTAACTTGTTTAAAGGGTTATTTGGAAAATGGTATTAGTAATTTGAGAGCATCATTAATCCATTAGTTAAATAATTCTTGTGGAACTAACAGGTGCGACTGTAAAAAAATATAGAAGGAGATCCTATATCATGACTGTACAAGTAAAGCTTAAAGATATTATTGAAGAAATGGAAATACAGTTTGAAGAGTCTCAATCATTTCTAAATATTAATACGGGTGAAATTTTTTTTGTAACTTCTAATGATTTGAGAGCTGCTGAAGATGATGAACCATTCGATCATTTACCTGATTGGCAACAAGAAAATTTAAGGGTTGCTAATGATGTTGTTGAAAACTTTGAGAATTATATAGAGTTACCAACTAAATATGATGTCCATGAATATGAAATGATGGAAGACTTCTGCCTAACTGTTAGTGATCTACGAAAGCAAAATTCTTTATTATTAGAAATTAAGGGAAAGGGTGCCTTTAGAAAATTCAAGGACAAAATAATAGATTTTGAAATCGAAGATCAATGGTATTCATATCGTGACGAGCGTTTTAAACAAATTGCTAAAAAATGGTGTCAAGATAATAACGTCAACTATATTGAATAGATAAGACAAAGTACTTTCAATAAGCGTGAATGAGACTAACTAGCAAGAATCATTTTAAGAAAAAAAAAATCATCAAACCTTTAGTTTGATGATTCAGTTTGTAGACAAAAGGGGTCCAGAATGTTTTAATTCTGGACCCCTTTTGAAATTCCCTTTGAATTTTGATCAAGATTAAGAGATTGGGCCTCTACGAGCCCACTTTATTAAGCCATTATTGGACCTTGCCATGTCCAATTGGCAATCTTCTTTAAATTCATGGCAGCGAATGTAAGCATCGCCTGCATCGACAATTTTTTAAGTCCCCTTAAAGTAGTCCAACGCATACCATGCTTTTCTTTTGCATCTGCGAATACACGCTCTATTGTTTCTTTGCGTTTCGCATATATAGGTTTTACATCCTTGTGGTGACGCAGATGATCTGCTTCTTCCATATAATTTTGCCAGATATGGCGTGTCACCACTTTTTGATGGTCTTTGCTTACTGTACACTGTGATAAAAATGAGCATGTCGCACAAGTGTGTTTGGGTGATTTGTACTCGCGATAGCCCTCTTTATTTGTTGTTGAGTACTTTAAAATCTCGCCCGATGGGCAGAGATAACAATCAAAATGTTCATCGTAAACATAGTCATGCTTGCGAAAGAACCCTTCTTTTGTTCGTGGACGTGTATAGGGTAAAGCTGGTGTGATTTCTTTCCCAAAAAGGTAGCTTGTAATGGCTGGTGTTTTGTAAGCTGCATCTGCGGCAACAGCTTCAGGTTTTCCAACTTTCTCAATCACTTGTTCAACAAGAGGCTCTAAGATATGACTATCATGCGTATTTCCCGGTGTTACAATCGTCCCCAGCACAAAACCGTTGCGGTCCGCAGCCGCATGAAATGAATAGGCAAACTGTTTTGTTCGTTCATCTTTTACATAGTAGCCACTCTCAGGGTCAGTTGTACTTTCTTTAATTTCTTTGGTTTCTTCTTTATCAAATTTATCCGGTGGAAAAGGCTTCTTTCCATTGTTTTCACGATCTTGATTTATTTCTTCTTGAAGGCGTCCTTGATATGCTCGTGTTTCCTTACGAACGATTTTCTTTTCGAATTTCCGCTTATTCGCACTGGCTTTCACATGTGTTGAATCAACGAATACGTGCTCTGCACTAATTAACTTTCTTTCTGAGGCTGTCATTAAGATACGATAAAAAATCTGTTCAAACAGGTCTGTATCTTTAAAGCGACGCTCATAATTTTTCCCGAACGTTGAGAAGTGAGGTACTTTATCATGGAAACCGTAACCTAAAAACCAACGGTAAGCCATATTCGTTTCAACTTCTTCAATCGTTTTACGCATCGAACGAATACCGAAGGTATATTGAATGAATGTCAATTTAACTAAAATAACTGGATCAATACTTGGGCGGCCTATCTCTGAATACATCTCTTTCACCAAGTCATAAATGAAAGTGAAGTCAATGGCCCCCTCAATTTTACGAACCAAATGGTTCGCTGGCACCAGTTGATCCAAAGTAATCATTTCAAGTTGATCTCGCTGAATAGAATTATGTTTCGAAAGCATCGTCATCACCTCAAGTTTTAATACTCCTATATTAAAACAAAAAAGACTGTAGGAAAAAGTGTTTATTTCTAATTGTTAAAACAAAGTTGATTGGAACGGAAGGTGCGAGACTCCTGCGGGAAAAGCGTGTCCAAGGGAGACCCCACAGGCGCAAAGGCGCCGAGGAGGCTCCCTGACCGCCCGCGGAAAGCGAGTGCCTGCAGTGGAAATCAACTTTCGAATTTTTACAACCCCTCAAAAAAACTGTAGACAAACTCGATTTTCATCGAGTTTGTCTACAGTCTGAATCATCAAACCTTTAGTTTGATGATTTTTTTACTTGTTCGGAAGTATTAGAAGCATTTAATAAAACTACCCCTCCAATTATTAATACTAAGCCACCTAATGTAATGATGCTAAATGGTTCTCGCCATAACAGTACACCAATTAACGCTGTTATAGCTGTTCCTATTCCTGACCAAATAGCATAAGCTAAACTTAACGGAATTGTTTTAAGACATAATGATAAGCAATAAAATGCTAAACCAAAACCAAGAATAACTCCAATTGAAGGGAATAAATTTGTGAATCCTTCCGACAATTTAAGCATTGTCGTGCCGAATATTTCGCTGATAATTGATATTCCTAAAGCGATATAACCTTTCATACAATTACCTCCGATTCTCTAAAGGTTAATGAGCGCCACCACTTGAGAGTTTCAAAACAACAACTCCACCAATGATTAGGACTAAACCAAGAAATTTTTTCAGATTAAAACTTTCTTTATAAACGATAACACCCACTAATGCGGTTAAAGCTGTGCCTATACCTGACCAAATAGCATAAGCCGTACCAAGTGGAATTGTTTTAAGAGATAAAGACAAGCAATAAAAGGCTATACCCATTCCAATTATTACTCCAATGGAAGGGAACAACTTTTTAAATCCGTTTGATACTTTTAACATTGAACTACCAAATACTTCACTAATGATGGCTATTCCCAAAATTACATATGGATTCAAGGTGAACTCCTCCTATTTTGTCATATTTATTAATTGCTGGATTACTTCCTTATTCATTTTGTCATCTAACGGTGCTATATTAAACAGTTCTGAGTAATAAAGGCCATCTATTGCTAACCGAATAATAGTTGCTGTTATAGGATTTATATTATCCTGTTCGACTTTGTTTTGCATATACTGATAACTTTTGGACATACTTTCTGATAAACTAGGATTCAACATAGAAGCAGCAATTATTCCTATATTTAACTCGGCATTGTGGTCCAAGTCCTCTTTGGTTGTTTCAATTAAAGCACGACACCATTTCCCTTTTTCTAATGGGTCTTTCTTAGCATGTTCTTCAAATAACATAGTGAATTCTTCAAAAATATATTGTGTTAACCCTAGCAATAATGCTTCTTTATTTGGGTAGTGATATAATAAGCCACCTTTACTTATTCCAGCTTGTTTTGCCACAGCATCTAAAGTCAAATCATTAAAATCATTTTGAATAATGAATTCTTTTGCAGATTTCAAGATAAGATTACGTTTCATTTTAGCTTTCGATTCCAAATAGTATCAATCCTTTTTAAAACCGTCCAGACGGTTTTTTTTAAATAATATCGTCCAAACGGTTTTTTTGTCAAGTACATACAATAACTCTTATTCAACTAAACCAGCCAATAGTTTGTTAATATTTTCCAATAAACACTTAACATATTTCATGCGATGCTTAATTTGTGCATACCAAATAATTTTCAAAGGTTCTGTGAAGTTTTGGGCTATTTTTTACTTGGTGTAGAAAAGAAAAAGATTTCGGAAACTTCTGATAAAATTGTTGACCGATGGGGAAGAGGCGTTATCTTAGTCATCTTTTTATGCACTTTTCCGTCGGTAAGTACAAATGATATGAATTGGCTTTTGATACTTTATTTATTTTTATTATATGCTTTCAGTCTATTCTTGAGTGGAAGTACCTGAAGAACTCAAAATAATATGTCACCACCCTTATTTTTCTAATATTAGGTGTAATTATTATGTATAATATTGAATATTTTTTTCAATTATTGGGCTGAAGTTAGGTTGCTTAATAGATAGAAGGTTGTGAAATATTGTACTTAAAGTAACAGGTGCTTTACTTCAATAAGGGAGATGCTTAGGCAGGTTTTTTCTTATGGAGCTAAGGCGGCAGCACTCCAATGAATAAAAATGAGATTTGAGCGTAAAAAGACCCTTGGTATGGTAAAAGTGTCCTGAGGCTGGCCAGCCTCAGGACACTTTTATCAAAACCAGGAGACCTAGCATGAATTATACCCAAAATAAGAAAATCGCTCATGAAAAATTTCTTCATGATATTGGTACTCGTATTGTAAAAGTCGTTCCCTTTCCGAGTTCACCTTTAACAGATATAGTCCCATCATGCATATCAATAATCTTTTTCACAATCGATAAACCTAAACCACTCCCACTTTTTGAGCGTTCCCTTGCCTGGTCTGCTTTATAGAATCGTTCGAATATGTGAAGCTGGTCTTTATCTGAAATGCCAATTCCAGTATCAGAAATCTTTATGACTGCTTGATCATCAATCTGTTGTAATCGAATAGTAATTGTTCCATGATAGTGGGTGAATTTGATACTATTGTGTATTAAATTTGTCCATACTTGGCTCATTAAATCCTCATCTATAAAGACCGAAATCTTTTCTAATGATACATCCATTACTAATTCTTTTTGCATCCAATTCGGTTCGCAAGCCAAAATAATTGTTCGAATTTGTTGATCTAGTCGATAGCTTTTTTTTTCAAACGGATGATGCTTGGATTCAAGGGATGTAAGCTTCAGAAGATTATCACTTAATTTAGATAATCTCCGGCTCTCTGTCTCAATAATATGGAGGTAATGATTTCGTTCTTCTATTGTCAGCTTATTAAATTGAAGCGCTTGGGCAAATCCTACAATGGAAGTAAGAGGCGACTGTATTTCATGTGAGACATTAGAGATGAATTCCTGCCGCATTTCTTCCATTTGTTTCAATTGTTTGGCCATGTGATTGAAGTGGTTAATGATTTCGGTTATTTCGCCGTTTCTCTTATCCATTTTAAAATCCAAATGGACATTATAATCGCCATTGGCAATTTTCCTTAAGGCATCAATGATCTCCAGGTAAAAATTTACGCGTTTATTGTGATTTATAGCATGCATAAGATAACCAATGAATATCATAATGGCGATGCTAGTCATGATTGTTGCTAGATATTGAACAAAATCGGATAGTCTTAAAGGCAATAGCTGAATGATATAGTAACCAGCCGAAAAACAAAACGACATAAACGCCAGAAAAAACAGTCCGCCAAGTATTGGTTTGAAAAATCGATTGGCCGTCAACTTGTTATCTCCAAACGGTAACCTAATCCCCAAATCGTTCGAATCCGAAATGGGAATTCCAATTCTGGAAACCGTTCTCTCACTCTTTTAATATGAACATCGACAGTTCGTTCATCACCTTCATAATCATAGCCCCAAATATCTTCAATAAGTTCTTCCCTAGAGAAAGTTTTTCCAGGATAACTTGCTAGTTTAAATAACACTTCAAACTCTTTTAAAGGAATCGTATATTCCAGGTCTTTAAATGACATTTCATGTGTGTTGCGATTCATCTTTAATTCAACTATCTTTAATGTTTGAGAAATAGTGATTTTATACCGTTTTAATAATGCTTTTATTCTAAGGACTAATTCGATTGGCTCAAATGGTTTTACAAGATAATCATCTGCCCCAAGACCAAATCCCTTTACTTTCTGTGTTGTTTCTCCTTTTGCCGTCAGCATTAAAATGGGGATATCACTAAATTCCCGTATCTCTTTGCATAATTGCCATCCATCCATGTTAGGCATCATTATATCAATAACTGCTAAATCGATTTTTACCTTCTCCATTAAGTTCAATGCTTGTAGCCCATCTGAGGCTTCATATAGATCAAACCCTTCTTTTCTTAACAAGAGTTGTATAAGTTCGCGAATATGGGCATCATCATCGACAATTAATATTTTTGTCATCCTTCTTCTTTCCTTTCGATGAATTAGGCTAGTTCAAGTTTGTTTAACTGCTGTTCAGCAAATTCGCGATATAATGAGTGCGTATTATATAGTTCTTTATGTGTTCCGCTGCCTGTTATTTTCCCTTTTTCTAGGAAGATGATTTGATCTGAATTAATGACAGTCGATAGGCGGTGAGCAATTACTATTGTTGTTCTGCCTTTCATTAAATCATTTAACGCCTGTTGAACAACATGTTCCGATTTGCTGTCTAGGCTTGAGGTAGCTTCATCAAGCATTAATATTTTTGGGTTTCTTAAAAATGCACGAGCAATCGCAATTCTTTGTCTTTGACCGCCTGATAATTTCATACCTCGTTCACCAACCTCAGTATCATATCCGTTTGGAAGTTCAGAAATAAACTGATCGGCATACGCCATTTTAGCTACTTGATTTAATTCTTCATCTGTTATATCCCGATCTATTCCATAACAAATATTATCTCTAATTGTACCTGATACAATAGGACTTTCTTGCGAAACATAACCAATCTGGCTTCTCCATGAAAGGAGTGTGAAATCATTTATGGATTTCCCACCTATGGAGATAGAGCCTTGCTGTGGTTTATAGAAACGCTCAAATAATGAGAAAAGAGTCGTTTTTCCGCTGCCACTTGGGCCGACAATTGCAGTGACTTTACCTGCTTCAACGGTAAAGCTTATATCTTTAAGTACCTGTTCTCCATTATTATAACTATAGTTTAGATGATCCACGGTGATTGATTGATTGATATTTTGAACTTGCTGATTCGCGTCTTCTTCCTCTTCTGAATCCAAAATGGAAATTATACGCTCTGTTGCACCCGTAGCTTTTTGGAATTGTGTAAAGAAACCTGCTAATTGAGCCATTGGCATGATAATTTGGAAAAGGTACATAATGAATGCAACTAAAGCTCCAGCTGACAGAGCTCCTGAAGAAACACGCATTCCCCCATAACCTAAAATTAGGACAAGTAATGCCATCATGACTAAACTCATTAGTGGGCCAATTAAAGCTTGTATTTTTGCTTCTTTTAATCCGAATTGAAATAATTTGGTAATCCCTTTATTTCCATTTTGATATTCAAATGTTTCTGCATTGGATGCTTTAACTAGACGGATTTCGGTTAGCACCTGTTGGAGAATTGAGGTGAAACTTGCTGTCTCATCCTGCATCCCCTTTGATATTTGATGCATTTTTTTGCCAAGCGGCATTAATATTAAAACAGAGAGTGGGATTGCAATGAGCATCAACAATGTCATTTTCCAATCCAGTACAAATAACACAATCATGGAGCCTACAATGGAAATGATTCCTGTAACGAAATTAGATAGGTGTTCCGAAATTAATCCTTTCACTACAGTTGTATCATTTGTCATTCGACTAACTGTTTCTCCTGATTGATGTTCATCAAAATAATTCACGGGTAATACAAGTAATTTTCTCCATAGTTGATCTCGAATACCCGCTACTACAGATTGCCCGATCCGATTTAATAAATAGATGGAAAATCCACTAGCCAATGCTTGAACAATAATTGCAAGAACGAGAAGTGTGATCCGTTCAGTGCTTAGTGAGCTAATTGAAAAATCATTAATAAGATTCTTTGTGAATAACGGGACTAATAATCCTACACCTGTTGTACTTAAGCTTAATACTAAAGCAATCCCTATCATTAGTTTAGAAGGCTTTGTTTGTTGAACTAATCGAATAAACTGGCGCCATCCTTTTTGCTTTTTTACTTCTGACATATTTATTTACATCCTTTCTTAATCCTTTTTACAAGAGGAAGTATACAAAGAAGTTATGAATTGAATATGAACTTCTAAGTTAATTATTCTATTTAGTGGTTTTTTCGAAATAACTGGTAACATGACTTTGTTTTGCTAGTTAATCTACCAAAAAAGCAAACATAGGGATGCCGTAGCTAAAATCCGTGCATGAATGATTTGTTAAATAAGTGATACTTCATATTAGATGAAGCCGTTGAACAAATCATAAATCAACTTTAATGTTTACCAAAGCCTTTTGTATAAAATATACAGGAGTTTGCCCTAATCCAGATGACCTTTATATGAATGAAATAGATAGGACATAATAGATATCATAGGATTTAGATATTTTAGTAAGGGTTACATATAGAAAAGTATGGAATTATCAAGAGGGCATAATTTTTGACCAAGGATCTTTAACAGTGATACGCTTACTTTTAGATATTACGTATTCAAAATCAAGGAGGAACACAAAATGACACAATCCAAACAACAAAAAATCACCCTGGCAAACCGACCAAAAGGAATGCCTTCGAAAGAAGATTTTAACTTTGTGGAGAGTGATGTTCCCACACCAAAAGAAGATCAAATATTATTACGGACGCTTTATTTATCTGTCGATCCATACATGCGTGGAAGAATGCAAGATACTAAATCATATATAGCTCCATTTGAATTGAATAAGGTCATCACTGGAGGCGTTGTAGCCGAAGTGGTAGAATCCAATTCGAATTCCTTCAAACAAGGAGATGTTGTTGTTGGGAATATCGACTGGGCAGAGTATACGGTGGTCAATGAAAAAGAAATCCGAGTGATTGATCCTAAAGTTGCCCCTGTCACAACTCATTTAGGGATTCTCGGGATGACTGGTTTAACAGCTTACTTTGGTTTGCTCGATATCGGAAAACCTCAAGAAGGTGAAACAGTCGTGGTTTCTGGAGCAGCTGGGGCTGTTGGTTCAGTAGTTGGACAAATTGCTAAAATCAAAGGTGCTAAGGTAGTAGGCATTGCTGGCTCAGATGAAAAACTTGAGTATTTAACAAAAGAGCTTGGCTTCGATGGAGCTGTTAATTATAAAAAAGATAGCTTTGCGACAGATTTAAAAAACGCTGTTCCTAACGGAGTCGATGTTTATTTCGATAATGTTGGCGGTGAGGTAACGGATGCTGTTTTCACACTTTTAAATACAAATGCTCGTATTCCATTATGCGGAGCGATTTCCTCTTATAATGCAGAAGGAAAAGATTTAGGGCCGCGTCTGCAATCGGCGATGATCAAAACGAGTGCACTTATGAAAGGTTTCACAGTTGGTAATTATGCCGAAAGATTCCAAGAAGGTGCGACAGATTTAGGGGAATGGCTACAGCAAGGAAAATTGAAGTATGAAGAAACCATTATTGAAGGGTTTGAAAATACCCCTGATGCATTTCTAGGTTTATTTAAAGGAACGAATCTGGGTAAACAACTTGTAAAAGTTGCAGAACCTAAATACGCTACGCTCTAAGCATGGGAACCTAGTAGAGGGTAACATTGGTGTGACATAGTCTTTAAAACAGTATTGAAAAAAGAGTAAATAATTAAGGGTATATAATAAGCGGCCTTTTTTCGATATTCAATCGGGGGAAGGCCGTTTCCCTTTTCCTAGATACGAGAAAGATTAACGTATATTCCTCTTCCTTTAAGGTATCTTTTGTTGTTAATGAAGGATATTAAAAGAAGCTCTAGATTAAGCCATCAAGATAACGGTTGAATAGCGTCAAAAGAGAAGATAGGGAGCGAATTATTTAATGAAAGGAAAAGTGAAATGGGCAAAAATAAACAAAGAGTATCTTCAAAGTCTCCGAAATTAGAAGCGATACATACGACATTTAAACAGGCTTTTGAAATAAAAAAGAATCCATTTCCGTGGATAAAGGCATTGAGTGCAGGAATTGCTGCTGCATTACCTGTATTCATAGGATTATTATTTGGGAATTTTGAGTACGGTTTACTGGCAGGAATTGGTGGATTCTCTTATTTATACGTGTTTAACCAACCGTATGAGCAAAGAGCTAAAAAGATTTTCTTTGTAATGTGGGGCCTTTCTTTATCTGTTGTCTTAGGAACCCTTTTGGCCCCATATCAGCTAGGGACAGCTATAGTGATGGGGATTATTGGGGCATGTGTATTTTTCATTTTTGGTGCTTTAAATATCACTGGTCCTTCGGCAATATTTTTCGTTTTGAGTTTTGCGCTTGCTACAGGTATGCCTATTGATCAATCACTTGCGCCGTTACGTGGAGGGCTTGTTTTATTAGGTGGGGCATTATCTTGGATAATCTGTATGTTAGGCTGGTTTTACAATCCCCATGGACCTGAAACTAATGCAGTGGAAAAAGTGTATAGAGAGTTGGCGGTATTCTTTGATTCAATAGGGACAGAGAAGTTTAATACAGCAAGACACAGAACGGTACTAGCAATGAAGCAAGCAGAAAATACGCTTTTAGCCGGGTATTCAGCCAAGAGAAGTACAGATATATTTAAGCGGTTGTTTCTTTTAAATGAACATGCAAACGCGATATTCTTGAGAGTTCTTGAAATTTCTTTGAACAATAAGATCGTACTTCCACCTGAATTAGGGAAATCCGTTCAGGCATTAGCTGACTCTATTGGATCTAAAACGAAAAATAAATCAAAGATTCTTCAGCCAGAGCAGGTTGATAAAGAAGTAGAAGATTTATTCATAAAAATCTATAATGCAGATGCCATCATGAATGAACCGGTTCAAAAAATTCATCAAGAAGTCTTAATCTCAAAGCCTTCTCTAAAAACCATATTTCTGGGGGCATTTGATAAAAACTCCATAGTCTTTCTCACTTCTGTACGATATGGAACAATCCTTACTATCGCCGCTATCATCGCTTATTCAGCCGGTTTTAATCGTTCGTATTGGGTGCCCTTATCCTGTGCTGCAGTAATGTCCGGTGCTACCATTATCGCCACATTTCATCGTGCTGTTCAAAGGACTTTCGGGACAATCATTGGGCTCCTATTAGCAAGTTTGATTCTTGCATCTGTTCATAACGAGTTTATTATTGTGCTAATCATCTTGTGTTTGACTTTCATTACAGAGCTTTTTATCGTTCGGAATTATGGGTTAGCTGCGATGTTCTTTACACCTTCAGCTTTAATCATGGCAGAATATTCAACTCAAAGTTACGACTTCAGTTTCTTTGCAACAGTAAGGATAACTGATATCGTTGTAGGGAGTATTATAGGCCTTGCTGGGTCATTGTTAGTCGGAAGTCGATCAGCGTCCAGTCTTCTGAGTCATTTTATCGCGAAAACGATTCGAAGTCAGGGTCAATTTTTATTAATGGCGTTCTCTGAAAATAATAGGACCCTTACATTTGATGAGAGCAGTGAACGAAGCAAAATGCAAACCAATATGGTCAATCTATTAACGGTATACAATACGTCTCTAGGTGAGATATTCAAAAACAAGGCCAGATTAGAGTCTCTATGGCCCGTAATATTCTCAATAGAACAATTGGGGTATTATCTAAATGCCAGCTTGAAATACTCTGAACGTCCTGTTCTTTCAGAGAAGGATCTCGCTCAATTGCTTTATGTTTTTGAAACCATGGCAATAGCTGCAGATAAAGATCAATCTTCAACAAATAAAACCGTACCAGAAATTGAAGGGTTTTCAAAAATTCGTCACGAGATTTTGGACCTCCAAGAAGCTCTTCAGTTTAGGGGAGAAGTTTCAAGCTAACCTTAGAGTTTTGTTTAAGGGAGTTCTTATTATTGGCTCCCTCAATTCAACTGAATGAATGCACTAGCTGAAAATAGAGGGTTTATTCAAAAAGTCTGTAAAAATGCCAATTTTCAGTATAAAATGTAAATACATACAGAAAGGTGATGGATCATGTCAAACGTTGCAAAATTTCGAGATTTTTTAACGCGCGAGAAAATCTATATGAATGAGTTGAAAGAAGATGACACCACCTTTTTTAGAGCAGAGCAAAAGTTAAAGGATGGCTGGAAGATTCTTTTAGTTTTTGCTTTCAACCAAAATGAAAATGTGGCGGATTTATTTTGCTTTAATGTTGCCGAGTTGAAGAATCCTGATAAAAGGCGGGATGTACATACACTGTTAAATGAATATAATGCTAATTTTAGATATTCAAAGTTGTATGAAGAAAAAGGGACTATTTCAATTCGTTATTCTTATTCCCTTGAGGGAGAATTTTTACCAGATCTAGCTTTCAGGAAGTTAATCATGTTACTTGAAACAGCGGAGCAGGTATACCCGTCGTTAATGGAAGTCATCTGGTCTTAACAGTGGAGATGTAGGGAAAGTTCTCTGTTATTAGAGAACTTTTTAACATCTTTAATAGAGTGATGAATATACTATTGTAACATTCATTAAATTTTTATTATTTTTTTAAAAATAACTATTGCATTTATTTAATATAAACTATATAATTAATTTTGTTGATAGCGATTCGACAAATTTCTACAAGAATACGCGGGTGTAGTTTAGTGGTAAAACCTCAGCCTTCCAAGCTGATGATGAGGGTTCGATTCCCTTCACCCGCTCCAATACATACTCATAACGCAGGGTTTCGTTACCTGGAGAACGAAGCTTTGCGTTTAAATATTTTATAATGAGAATTCTACTGTTTACAGTAGGGTTTTTTTTATTGTCTAGATTTGTATGTACCTATAATTTAAGGAAGTAGTATGAGATGAGGCTGATCCTGGGTGACTAAGAAACTAGTTGATATGTTGTCAGGAAGCGTATCAAGTGAATCCAAAACTGGGGAATGTGTTTGTAATAGAAGAAAAAACATTCACAGGTTGATATCCTATCCTATAAAAAGACCCCTTCCGATTTTGAAAGGGGTTTAGTTCTGCTCGATTGTTATTATACTTCTAAAATGGAATAAGTTCCTTCTCCACCGTGGATTTCGAGGAACATTTTCATTAAGGACTCTGTTAGCTGATGGGCTTCTTTGATTGGAGTCTTTGGTTGTAAATAGATGATTTGGATTGCCTTTTTCGTTTCTTCCGTGACCTTTGTTCGTTCTGAATCAACGTAGGGGCTTCCAAATGCTCCATCACGATCGGCAGAAGTAATCATGTTTTCCATTGAATTCAAGCGGCCATTCAAGCCGTTATACTCATCTGTACTCTCGCCAATTTTAATCGAGATATCTCCTGTTAATTTATCAGCATCATATATGCCAATAGGCACTTCATATAAAAGGGAGAAGAAGTTATTCAGGTCGATAGCGGAATGAATAGATGTTAAGTAATTTTGTTTTTTAACACGACGGTATAGAGCTTCCACGGAAGGACGGTAGCGTGACGGATTCGTTCCGGTCGTTTTGAAAATCTTTCGCCACTCTTTGATACCCGGGAAATCGGTTAATTCTTTTTCATCTAGATCGAAGAAAAGAGCTTCTTGAAATAACTGTAGTCTTCCTTTGACCATTTGCGGGGAGGGGCCAACTTCGATGTTTTCATATGTAATGATCCCAACTTTGAAATCAGGGATTTTACTGCTAAGATTAGCGGAAATGTTAATTTCCAAGCGTTACACCTCCAAAAATGATTGCAATTAGTTTATCATAGATAGCAATGGTTTGAAATGAATACAAGCTTCGATGGGAATAATGAATGAACGAAGGTGATAAATATGGATATGAATACACTTAAGCAAGAAGTGATTATATATAGTAAAGAGATTGGCATTGATAAAATTGGGTTTACATCAGCCTCTAATTTCACGGAATTGAAAAGTCGGCTGATCCGTCAGCAGGAACTAGATTATCAGTCAGGATTTGAAGAACCGGATATTGAAAAAAGGGTCAGGCCTGAAATGATTTTTGATAAACCGCAATCCATTATTTCGATTGCACTGGCCTATCCTTCTAAATTGAAGAATGCACCGCAAAGCACAAAAAGTGAGCGACGTGGGATTTTTTGCCGGGCCTCTTGGGGAACGGATTATCATACGGTTCTTCGCAATAAATTGCAGTTACTTGAGGATTTTATTAAAGATAAAGTGCCAGGAGCAATGGTAAAGTCTATGGTAGATACTGGTGAATTATCGGATCGTGCTGTTGCTGAGCGTGCAGGAATAGGCTGGAGTGCTAAAAATAGTATGATCATTACTCCTGAGTTTGGGTCTTATGTATATTTAGGTGACATGATTACAAACTTGCCATTTATACCGGATCAACCGATGGAAGATCAATGCGGGACTTGCAATAAATGTGTGGATGTTTGTCCAACAGGTGCACTTGTGCAGGGTGGCCAGCTGAATTCTAAGCGCTGTATTGCTTTTTTAACGCAGACAAAAGGATTTCTCCCTGATGAATTCAGGACGAAAATAGGCAATCGTTTGTACGGATGTGATACGTGCCAGACTGTTTGTCCGAAAAACAAAGGAATGGATTTTCACTTTCATGAAGAGATGGAGCCTGACCCTGAGGTTGCGAAGCCGTTGTTGAAGCCTCTGCTTACGATCTCAAATCGGGATTTCAAAGAAACATACGGCTATGTATCTGGTTCGTGGCGAGGCAAAAAGCCAATCCAGCGAAATGCCATTTTAGCATTAGCCCACTTTAAAGATGAAACGTCACTACCCGAATTGATTCAGATCATGAAGGAAGATCCACGTCCTGTATTACGGGGAACCGCGGCCTGGGCGATTGGGAAAATTGGACGGAAACAAGTAGTTTCTATTTTAGAGGAAGCTTTAATGAACGAAACCGATGAAGAGGTTCGTGCAGAAATTGAAAAAGGACTGCAGTTTACCTTGGAGCATCAATAATATTAAATATATCAGATATAGCCGCCTCGTAAGAAATTTAACGGGACGGCTTTTTTTATTTTTTGTAGAAATGTGAGGATGAGGGTTTAATATGTAGGTAAAAAAGAGTCCTCGATATGCTTGGACAACTTTCTGATTGCCGGCTAATTTTTTATATAGGGCGGGAGAAGCTCAAAACCTTTCAACCGGAATACAGGGGAGTAGATTTTGTATTCTGCTGTGATGATAGGCTAATAATACCTTTTATTTTTCAGATATATTATTTAATCAAGTGGATACCTTGGCTCGTGATGTTCGAAGCGTTTCTGCTAGTTTCTTTTGTTAATAAGAGTTTATTTCGAGGAAATGAACAAAAACAGGCCATTAATATATTCTTCTTTAATGAAGTTGTGTTTTTGTCCATGCCCTCATACATACACATTAGCATAGATGGTATGAAGGGGGGCATAATTTTGAGGGAACAATTGAAACAGCTTTTGCAAGAAAGAGTGGAGTGTTATACTTCCGATACTCAAGAACGCGATGAAAGAAAATTGCATCTGAAAAAGGAGTTAATGCGGAACCGCTCTACGGAAATTGTGCGGGTAAATGCTGCAGGCAAGGTTCACTCGAAGAGAAAGGAAGAAAAGGATACGGTATTGACCTATAAAGTACATCTACAATATTTATTGAAGCAGGAAGATTCTTTTTATATAGAAGAGGAAATGGAAGAAAGGGAGGCGAGGTTTAGAGATGGATATTTAATAGATGAACGTGACCTTGTACCAAGCTTTGAACCAGAAGAGGTGCCTCCAAAATGGGAAGAAGGTTCGGAGCGGCTATCTTATAAGTATGACAGGATGAAGGCCGTTCAGTATGCCGAGCGGTGGTGGAATGAATTTAATCCTGCGTACCACAAGTTCACTGATGATTGCACGAATTACATTTCACAATGTCTGCATGCAGGAGGAATCCCAATGTGGGGGGCGCCAAACAAAAATAAGGGCTGGTGGATAAGAGGGAAAAGCTGGAGCTATACCTGGACGACTGCACACTCCTTATATAATCTGCTCGCTGGCGGAAAGGGAATCCAGACAAAACGTTTAGAAACAGCTGAGGAGATGGATATAGGCGATATCATGTGTATTGACTTCGAAGGAAACGGACGCTTTGATCATAACTTGATTGTAACGGCGAAGGATCAGAACGGAATGCCGCTTGTGAATGCCCATACGATGAACAGTCGCCATCGATACTGGACGTACGAGGATTCGAGCAGATATACACCGAATATCGTTTATAAATTTTTCTCGATTTTGGATGGAGTGTGATTGGTTTTTAGTCTGTTTGTTTAATGCTATAATTAGATGAAGTTTAAACTAGAGGTGAAAATGAAGTGGCAATACATGTAGTTTTATATCAACCACAGATTCCAGCAAATACAGGTAATATCGCAAGAACGTGTGCAGGAACAGACACGTCCCTGCACCTTATTCGTCCGCTCGGTTTTTCAACAGATGACAAACAGCTTAAGAGGGCCGGTCTCGATTATTGGGAGAATGTTAAAATTCATTATTATGATTCATTGGAAGAGTTTTATGAGAAGAATGCCGGCGGTGAATTTTATTACTTAACGAAATTTGGAGAGCAGCCGCATACAACCTTCGATTATAGTGATCAGGACAGTGAGATTTATTTCATGTTCGGTCGTGAAACGACGGGCCTTCCGAAAGACCTGATTCATGAAAATTTAGACCGTTGTCTGCGAATCCCGATGACGGATAAAGTTCGTTCTCTAAACCTGTCAAATACAGCAGCGATCTTAATTTATGAGGCCTTAAGGCAGCAAAATTATCGTGATTTGGATTTGAAAACAAAAGGTTGATGGATTAATGCTTTTGTTACCATACTATCAGTGGGGGATATAGCCCCCCTGGTAGATGTTTTACCTACATACTTTTTTAGGGGTGGAAGCTTTGAATAATATTATTGAGAAGATTTTAGATCACCGTTCCATTCGTTCTTTCGAGGACAAGCTATTGTCGGAAGAGCAAATTCAAACGATTGTTGAATGTGCTCAGGCTGCATCAACTTCAAGTTATATTCAAGCGTATTCAATCATTGGGGTAACCGATCCAGAAAAGAAAGCCAAGCTAGCGGAGCTTGCCGGACCACAATCTTATGTAGAGAACAATGGGCACCTATTCGTTTTCTGCGCTGATTTATATCGACATGATCGGATAGCTGAGATAGAAGATACAGACCTTTCCGAATCGATTGAAAGTACGGAAAAATTCATGGTTGCTTGCATAGACGCAGCTCTTGCAGCTCAAAATGCGGCATTGGCTGCAGAATCAATGGATCTTGGCATTTGCTATATCGGTGGAATCCGTAACAATCTTCCGGAAGTGTCAGAGATTTTGAATATTCCACATCGTGTTATTCCGTTATTCGCCCTTGTAGTCGGCTATCCTAAAAATCGTTCCGATAAAAAGCCACGTCTGCCACAATCTAATATATACCATGAAAATGGCTATCAGGCGGATAAGCAGGAGTTTATCGGTCAACTGAAAGAGTATAATGAAACAATTTCTAGTTATTATGAAAGCCGTACAAAAGGCAAACGAAAAGATACCTGGACACAGCAAATGGCTGGTATGCTTGGAAAGAAAAGCCGGATGTATATGAAAGATTATGTGGAAAAGCAAGGATTTAAAAAGCATTAAAAGATAAAATACGCTTTATAGGGATATCTGAATTTTTATCCATAAATGAATTATTTTTAATAGTCGACTAGCATTAATCAGCCATTAGATGACCTCGGGTATTGTCCCGAGGTCATTCTGTTTTTATTTCATATTGGAATAAACAGGTAGCCCTTTCTAGATAAATAGTATTAGCATTGTTCCCCATATATCCAACATGAAATTATCCTTTTATAGCCATATAAATAACTATTGACAATATATTTATATAGAATTATAGTAATTAAGTAATGGATAATGATAATCATTTTCATTTGAGTTTTTACTTACTTATTTTTCAGTAAATGGAGGTTAAATAATGGTTCGCCTATATACAGAGAATTTAAATATTGGCTATGGTGAACGTTTAATTGTAAAAGATCTCAGTGTGGAAATTCCAGATAAAAAAATTACAACAATTATCGGATCCAATGGTTGTGGGAAATCTACACTGTTGAAAGCAATCACTCGCATTATTCCCAATCAATCTGGGTCAGTCGTTTTAGATGGAGTAAATATCTCAAAAGAAAGCACAAAGATACTCGCTAGAAAGATGGCGATTCTTCCGCAAACACCAGAAAGTGCAAGTGGATTAACAGTCGGTGAACTCGTATCTTATGGTCGCTTTCCTTATCAAAAAGGCTTCGGACGCTTGACAAAAAAAGATTATGAAGTGATCGACTGGGCACTTGAAGTAACAGGAACAAAAGACTTTAAGTTCCGGCCTGTAGATGCACTATCAGGAGGTCAACGCCAGCGCGTTTGGATTGCAATGGCCCTTGCACAAGAAACAGAAATCATCTTCCTTGATGAGCCGACCACCTATTTGGACATGGCACATCAACTAGAGGTTTTAGAACTCTTACAGAAGCTGAATGTAGAACAGGAACGTACGATTGTCATGGTCCTACATGATTTAAATCAAGCTGCTCGTTTTGCTGACTATATTATTGCCTTAAAAGAAGGAGAAATAGTGAAAGCGGGAGATTGTGAAGAAGTCATCACTCATGAAGTACTTAAGGAAGTATTCCATATTGATGCGGTAATCGGAAGAGATCAACGAACAAACAAACCAATGTGTAGTACATACAATTTATTAAAAGGAGAACTGACAACAAATGAAAAAGATAATGATCCCATTTATTCTGCTGTTAGTGTTAATTATTAGTGCTTGCGGTAACGAGTCAACCGAAAAGGATGAGAGCTCGAATTCGAAAAAGGAAAAATCGGGTACCATCACGTACCAATCTGAAAATGGGCCTGTCGAAGTGCCTGCGAATCCTAAGCGTGTTGTAGTACTATCTTCTTTCGCAGGTAATGTCATGGCTTTGGATGTTAACCTTGTAGGAGCTGATTCCTGGTCTAAAATGAACCCGAATTTTAAAAAATTAAAAGATGTCGAGGAAGTAACTGACGAAAACTTGGAAAAAATCATCGAGTTAAATCCGGATTTAATCATTGGTTTATCAACGATTAAAAATGTCGATAAACTAAAAGAAATTGCTCCAACCGTAACGTATACATACGGAAAAGTGGACTATTTAACACAACATGTAGAAATTGGTAAACTCTTGAATAAAGAAAAAGAAGCTCAAGCATGGGTGGATGATTTCAAAAAACGGGCAAAATCCACTGGTGATGACATTAAAGCTAAAATTGGTGAAGATGCTACCGTTTCCGTATTAGAAAAGTTTGACAAACAATTCTATGTATACGGCGATAATTGGGGCCGTGGAACGGAAATCCTTTATCAAGAAATGAAATTGGGCATGCCTGAAAAGGTAAAAGAAGTGGCATTGAAAGATGGTTACTTTGCCTTATCATTAGAAGTCCTGAAAGACTATGCCGGTGATTATGTCATTTTGAGCAATAACAAAGATCAGGACAATTCATTCCAACAAACAGATACGTTTAAAAACATACCTGCCGTTAAAAACAATCAACTATTTGAAGCTGATGCAAAAAAATTCTACTTCAATGATCCAATAACATTAGATTACCAATTAGACTTCTTTTCAAAAAGTTTTCTTGGAAAATGATACAGCGAGGGAGAGGGAGTCTGATTCCTCTCCTTTTATTCTATAAAAAAGAGATGAGAGAGACAGATGACTAATGAAAATCAACGTTTCATCCCATTTATATATAAACTGATCATAGCGATCGTTGCCTTTATCGGCATGTTCATCATATCTATGGTGTTTGGTGCAGCCGATGCTACCATCAAGGATGTATGGCAAGCACTGACGTCCAATGCTACAGGTGATAAGATTTCCATCATTCGGGAAATCCGGTTCCCTCGTGAAGTTGGTGCCATCTTTGTAGGTTCAGCACTTGCAGTTTCTGGTGCCATCATGCAGGGAATGACGAGGAATCCTCTTGCTGATCCTGGGTTGCTTGGATTGACGGCAGGTGCCAATGCAGCTCTTGCCATTACCCTAGCCTTCATTCCTTCGGCTAATAACTTAGGCATTATGATCGCGTGTTTTATTGGTTCTGCTGTCGGGGCAATTATGGTCTTCGGTATCGGTGCAATGAAAAAGGGAGGATTTTCTCCATTAAGGATTGTTTTAGCAGGTGCTGCAGTTTCTGCATTCCTATTTGCCGTTTCACAAGGGGTCGGTATTTATTTCAAAGTATCAAAAGATGTATCGATGTGGACGGCAGGGGGAAATATCGGAACATCATGGAGTCAACTTCAAGTAATCGTTCCGTTTATTTTAATAGGTATCTTGATCTCCTTTATCTTTTCTAGACAGCTCACTATACTTAGCTTAAGCGAAGAAGTAGCTGTTGGATTAGGTCAAAAGACAACACAAATAAAAGCGATTCTCTTCGTTGTCATCATTCTCCTTGCTGGGGCTTCCGTAGCGCTTGTAGGGAATATGGTGTTCATCGGTTTAATGGTTCCCCATATGGTTCGAGCCATTGTTGGTACGGATTATCGTTTCATCCTACCTATGTCCGCAATTTTAGGAGCCACTTTCATGCTTCTTGCCGATACAATTGGCCGTACAATTAATTCTCCATATGAAACACCTGTGGTAGCGGTTGTTGCGATGATAGGTTTACCTTTCTTCCTCCTAATCGTTCGAAAAGGAGGTAAAGCATTTTCATGATCCAGTCAGCTTTAATCAAAAAACAGCGATGGATACTAGGTGCATTATTCGCACTTATTATCATTACAATCATTATTGGGACCAGTTTGGGGTACTCTAATTTATCTTATGACCGACTGATTCCAACGCTTTTCGGGCAAGGGACGTTTAAAGAGGAATTCATTTTATTTTCCGTCCGATTACCACGAATCATCATTACTCTTTTAGCAGGAATGGCCCTTGCACTATCTGGTGCGATTTTACAAGGAATAACACGTAATGACTTAGCTGATCCAGGGATTATCGGTATTAACTCTGGAGCTGGTGTTGCGATTGCGGTTTTCTTTTTGTTTTTCCCAATAGACACAGGTTCATTTGTTTATATGATTCCACTTGTCGCTTTTATCGGCGCGTTACTGACAGCGTGCTTAATATATGTACTCTCTTATAAAAGAAGGGGCGGTCTTGAACCTGTACGGTTAGTGTTAATTGGTGTGGGGTTTTCAATGGCACTTTCCGGTATGATGATTGTACTCATTTCATCAGCCGAAAGATCAAAAGTTGATTTTATCTCGAAATGGTTAGCGGGGAATATTTGGGGTACGGATTGGCCTTTCATATGGGCAATACTTCCGTGGCTGGTTATACTCATTCCATTTACTTTATATAAAGCAAACCGATTGAATCTTCTTGGGCTAAGCGAACCTGTTGCAATCGGTGTGGGTGTATCGATTGAAAAGGAACGGATTGTCTTACTTATAACAGCTGTTGCCCTAGCCGCTGCTGCCGTTTCAGTTACAGGTGGAATTGCATTTATTGGACTTATGGCCCCACATATAGCAAAATCTTTAGTGGGACCTCGAAATCAATTATTTATTCCGGTTGCCATATTAATTGGTGGATGGCTACTATTGCTTGCCGATACAATCGGTCGTAATATAGTTGAACCCGAGGGTATTCCAGCGGGTATTATGGTCGCTTTAATTGGTGGACCTTATTTTATGTATTTGTTATTAAAAAAATAAGAATATGTGTACAGACTCATGATTGTTGAAAGAATCCCTTGAAATATTTATTTCAGGGGTTTTTTTGCTTTGTGGAATTTAACAAATTTCCGTAGCAATCTTGTTTTTATTTATGATTATCTATATCTAATAATCTCCTCTGAATTCAAGCGCTTCGCTTCGAAAAAGAATACTTGAATAAACTTTTTTGTATTTACTCGGGTAGGAGTAAGAACTATTGTTGAATCATTTTGCAATTCTTTCATTTTTTGGCGAACGACAGTGAAATCAAAAAATTTAGAAGCATAATTTTCAAACTTTGGATTTGAAAAATCCGTTAAACCTAGCGAAGAAAAATGAATTAACGAATGATTAATTGCCCTGCGTATTCGCTGTTCGGTAGCTTTTATTTCCCGATTAATATCAGCCTGTACAGCTGATGGTCCGAGCTTTTTTTTTGTAATTTCTACAAAAATATCTTTAAGAGTTGGGAAATGCTGTTCAAAAGTATAAGTACGTTCATACATGAATAAATATTGAAGCATTTCAATGAAATCTTTAGATCCATTTTCTCCCACAATCCCTAATTCCGATAAAAGAAATTCGCCCACTTCTATTATACTTTTTTCATTTAAAATATTTGATTTATCCACTTTTGGCTGTTCAAAATGCAATACACTATTTAATGAGGTTTGGATATTAGTGATCGATCTCTCTAAATAAATACGTTCCATTACTTTTCGAATAACTGTTAATATTTCAATACGGTTAATTGGTTTAGTAATATAATAATCGATTCCGAGAGAGTATGCCTCACCAATAAGTTCTTTTGATTCAACTTGCGAAATCATTATGATTTTCCCATTAAATGTATCTTTTATATGACGAAGTGTCTCAATGCCATCGCGGATAGGCATTAATAAATCAATAAATAATATATCAATTTGTTTTAAATTCAAAATGTGTCCTTCTAATAGACTGCCATCTTCCGCTTCCTCCACCACTTCTCCTAAATCTTCGTTCTCTATAATTTGGCTTAGGATTGAACGTATAGCGCAATCATCATCTGTTATAAAAAAACGCATGAAATCACCCTTTCTGAATCAACTTATGAATTGGTAACTTTATTGAAAAAACGACGCCGTTAGGCTTATTCTCAAACAGGATATCTCCCCCAAGTTCTTTCACCACTTCTTTTACATATGAGAGTCCAATCCCTGTTGAAGGTGTCCCCAAATGATCATATTTCGAAGTGAATCCAGGTTTAAAAATCACCTTCTGATATTTTTGAGGGATTCCAGTTCCATTATCAGCAACTTTTAATTCTACATTGTCGGAAAGTTCACACAAACTTAATCTAACGATTCCCTTATCAATAATTGCTTCCACTGCATTAGCTACTAAATTATTGATTAGAGATAATACGGTATATACATGATAATGTGAATCGTTGTTTCGATCTAATGAGTATTCAAATTGAATATCTTTTTCTAGTGATAAGGCATATTTTTCATTAATTCGGATAATTAATTGGAAAAGTTCAGCAGCATCCATATAATCTTTAAAACTCTCATTAGAAATCAATTTAGAGAGACCGGCAAAAATTCGTTGATTATCTTTTTTAACTTCATGCATTTCGCCTGCGATGCGTAATGCTTTTTGACTTAATTGCTGTGTGAGAACATGAGGCTGTTTTTCCCGCTTTTCCCGTTCATTTAAATCACGATACAAATCATACGATTCCTTTGTAATATTCTCTGCATTTTTTAATGTTTTTTTTAAATGAATCGTTTCCTCATATAAATTGGAAATGAGCATCAGCATGTGTTCATTTTGTTTTCTGATTTGCCTTTCTCTTGATTGTGCTTCATAAAGTTTCATCATATTAAAAAAGCTTAAAACGATAAAACTGTGACCGAATGCGATTATAATCATCTCATTTAATGCACCTATCGTAATTGTTGTATCTAATACAAAATATTGAAAGATTAATTCTACAGAGTCGGACAATATTTCGATAATGAGACCAATAAATCCAATAATCAATGATCGGTTTTGAAAGCGGTTGATTTTCGCTAAATAAAAAAGAAAGGAATAGGTAAAATAAAAGAAAAAACTAGGATAATGTTCTTGAAAAGTGGACGTCCAGTGAAAATTATCCTGCATGAAAAAGTCTATTAGAATACGAAATACAACAACCATTGTTCCTGTCAAGATGCCCGATAAAATGGCAGGTGTTTTCTGTAATAATAGTAAAAAGAAGAAAAGTACCGGCGGACCAAAACTTATTCGAAACGTTTCATTTAAAGGATAAAAACTCAATTCACCTGCTAATGGCACTGTTAACGACATCAGAACAAGGATATAGACCTCTTTTTTCATTAATGTACCGAGGTTCAAGTCGATCACCTCCCAATTTGTTAGAAAATTAGTATACAGTTTCATCGGTTTCAATACAACGCTTACTTTGGTTCTTAAAAACGAATCTAAAACGGATTTGTACCAAGTATGGCAAAAACAATCTGGTTTATCTATTCACAAAAATTGGTACTGGAACCTGTGAGACAATCATGCTTTTTTTTTTTGAAGATTTTATTTTTTTGATTTTGTAGGTTTTCGTATGATTATGTAGTTCCCTCTTTAAAATTAAAAATAGGTTCCCTCTAGAGAAATTTTGAAAGCGCTTAACAATATTTATAAGCTTAATTATGTTTTCAACGAATCTATTGTAAGTAGGCTTAATGGGATTCGGTAAAAACGCTTATAAAGAAAAAATAATGATACAACAACTAAAGAGGTGGGGAAATATGGTTGAAAAATTAGCGGAAGAGTATAACATTCACGCAAGTAGTCAAAAGAAAGCCTGCTTAGATGAATGGGTAGCACATTACAGATCCTATGCTACTAAAGGACAAACCGCCAATTATATACCTGCATTGAGAAATACACACTTATCGCAATTAGGTATTTGCATACTAGAGCCAGGTGGAACAATGATAACGTCAGGGGATTGGGAAGTCCCTTTCACGTTGCAAAGTATATCAAAAGTACTCAGCTTTATAGCCGCATGCTTGGGTCGTGGTATTTCTTATGTGTTAGATCGGGTCGATGTGGAACCAACTGGGGATGCTTTTAATTCAATCATTCGTTTGGAAATGCATAAGCCAGGAAAACCGTTTAATCCTATGATAAATGCTGGAGCAATTACTATAGCTTCGCTTCTCCCAGGCGAGTCTTCACAAAAAAAATTAGAATTTCTCTATGAATTAATCGAAAGTTTGTTAGGGAAACGCCCGACAATCAATAAGGAAGTGTTTCAATCTGAGTGGCTAACTTCTCATCGAAATAGAGCTCTAGCTCACTATTTAAAAGAGACGAATTATTTAGAATCGGATGTAGAGGAAGCTTTAGAGGTTTACCTGAAGCAATGTTCCATAGTAGTAACAACAGAAGACATAGCCCTGATTGGACTAATTCTCGCACAAGATGGGTACCATCCTATTCGTCAAGAACAAGTCCTTCCTAAAGAAGTAGCTAAACTAGCCAAAGCGTTAATGCTAACTTGTGGAATGTACAATGCTTCGGGGAAATTTGCGGCTTTTGTTGGGGTGCCAGCTAAAAGTGGAGTATCTGGCGGGATTATGGCACTAGTTCCTCCAAGTGCTAGAAGAGAAATGCCTTTTCAAGATGGATGTGGTATTGGTATATATGGACCAGCTATTGATGAATATGGGAATAGCGTAACAGGTGGGATGTTATTGAAACAAATGGCACAAGAATGGGATCTAAGTATTTTCTAAAAAGCCTAATGGTTAAAGGGGTTCTGGTGCTAATAATAAAAGGGCGATAAAGGGGACATCCTTAAGATTTCCCTATCAATCTACTAAACAACCAGAAGTGATGTACCCAACAATTACTTTAAGATGTAAATTGACGTATCAAATGTTTTTTTGGTCAAACTTATTAATTATTATGCTTGCTTCTTTCGGTTTGTACTTCTTATTAAATCGAAAATTATACAATTTCGATTGTTAAAAGAAATGGTTCGTGTTTTTAAGAAAGATAAAACTAGTTCCAAAAATGAGGTTTCACCGTTTTCAACCGTTTTGTATTAATATGGCTTCTAGTGTGGGGTCAGGTAACATTACAGGAATCCCCATTGTGATTATTTATTGAACGTACACTAGCACTAATCATTAATCCAGTTACTTTAAAAAGTTAATATAAAGGAATGAATTTTGGAAAGCATGGTGATAAACATATGAATAATTTGCAGAGAAAGATGGGAACATTTTCGTTAACGATGGTAGGACTCGGGTCAATTATTGGCTCAGGTTGGTTATTCGGAGCATGGAGAGCGGCACAAATCGCTGGACCAGCTGCCATTATCTCTTGGATTATTGGGATGGTTGTTATTTTATTTATCGCACTTTCTTACAGTGAATTAGGGGCTATGTTTCCTGAAGCTGGGGGAATGGTAAAATATACGCAGTACTCTCATGGTTCGTTTATAGGGTTTCTTGCAGCTTGGGCAAACTGGATTGCAATCGTTTCTGTAATTCCTGTTGAAGCGATTGCTTCTGTTCAATATATGAGCTCATGGCCTTGGAAATGGGCGGAGTGGACACATGGTTTAGTAGTAAATGGAAGTCTTACTGGGGGAGGCTTAGCAATTGCCTCTGTATTACTAATCGTCTACTTTTTATTAAATTACTGGACCGTTAGTTTGTTTTCAAAAGCTAACTCATTTATTACTATCTTTAAAGTTATTATACCAGGACTTACGATTGGGGCACTTTTATTTGCTGGTTTTCATGGATCCAATTTTACGTCTGCAGGCAGTATAGCACCTAATGGTTGGGCAAGTGTACTTACTGCTGTAGCAACTTCTGGTATTATCTTCGCATTTAACGGTTTTCAAAGTCCCATTAATATGGCTGGTGAGGCAAAGAATCCTGGACGTTCGATCCCAATTGCAGTAATCGGTTCAATTTTAATTGCAACAGTTATCTACGTTTTATTACAGATTGCGTTTATTGGAGCCGTTGATCCGTCTATGATTGTGAACGGGTGGCAACATTTGAATTTCAATTCACCGTTTGCTGACTTAGCAATTGTTTTAGGCCTAAACTGGTTAGTTATTTTACTATACGCCGATGCTTTTATTTCTCCTTCTGGGACAGGGATAACATATACGGCGACAACGTCACGAATGCTTTATGGAATGGAAAAGAATAAATATTTACCAAGCGTGTTTGGGAAATTACATCCTCTCTATGGCATTCCGCGTCAAGCTATGTTTTTAAATCTAGGTGTATCTTTCTTATTTTTATTCATGTTTAGAGGCTGGGGAGTACTAGCAGAGGTTATTTCGGTTGCGACTTTAGTCTCTTATATTACAGGTCCAGTAACTGTTATGACATTAAGACGCACAGGTATGAACTTGTACAGACCATTACGTCTAAAAGGATTAAGTATTATTGCACCACTTGGCTTTGTTTTTGCTTCTTTAGTTCTATATTGGGCAAGATGGCCACTGACAGGACAAGTATTATTTATCATTATGATGGGCCTTCCCGTTTATTTCTATTATCAAGCAAAAATAAAATGGAAGGGGTTCCGTCAAAACTTTTCAGCAGGGCTGTGGATGGTTGTTTACTTACTATGTATGATGACGATTTCATTCTTAGGAAGTGAAAAGTTTGGTGGACTAAACGTAATTCCATTTGGTTGGGATATGGTTTTAATTACATGTATATCACTTGTGTTTTATAGTTGGGCAATAAAGAGTGGATTCCAAACAGAATATTTGGAACAAGGACAGAAAGTAAACGATGACTTGAGATCAATAGAGGAGAACAACATGGCATCTCAATCGGAAAAAAAGAACGCTGTATAAAATATGAAAAACACTTCCTTGGTTGGCATACTCCAATATGTATGGAATCAATGGAGGTGTTTTTTTATATTTTATAAAAAAAAAAGATAAAAACGGCTTGCGAGGTGATCCATCTTATTATTTGGAAAAAGGCTTAAAGAAGCGGTGGATGGGTGGATTATTTGCGGTCTCGTGTTTAACGCTGTACAGTAAATACAATTATTCTTGCCAGAGCCAATTCGTTAATGATACCAAATGTATAAAAATGGCTAATTGAAATTAACGAAGCAAGCTAAAAAATTAAATCGCTTTTTCAATTTTGTTTTTTTGGCCAAATAGTATGTGTAGTCACTGCCATTCTCATATATATAGTAGAACTTCGAAAGTACTTTTATTTGCTTATATTGATGAGGGGGCGCAAAAAAGGGGACGGCAAATTTAATTTGCTGTCCCCTTTTTTGGGAATTATAAGAAAGGATTTATTATTCCTTTTATTTCACACCTGGTTTATCGTCATACCCAGCAGTGAAGATAGCGGCTAAAAATGCAATAGCAACTGCAATGATAATAACTGTGCCCATGTTGTGACCTCCCTTTACCCATATTGTCCCACTTAAGTATAGGCTTAGTATACCCTAATTTTTAGCAGGAGTGCACGCAATTTTTCTTGTCGGGTGATTTGTCATTAATTGTTCAAGTTTAAAGCCTTTCTTAAACAGAGAAAGTCTAGAGGTATCCAAGACAATTGCACAACCTCTTTTTAAAGTCTGACATGTTTGTCAGACTTGGCGCATAGATTTAAGTATTCTCTGAAAGTGACAGGGGGAGGTTCCTGAAATGGATATTTTAAAGAAAATCGAAAAATTTAGAGAAGATGAACAGAAGCTGAAGTGGGAAGGTACCTTCGCAGAGTACTTAGACATCTTGAAAGAAACACCATTGGTTGCACAATCTGCTCATTCACGTGTATACAACATGATTAAAGATGCAGGGATAGAGGAAGTAAATGGATCAAAGAAATACAATTTTTTCAGCGGCCAGCTGTTTGGTCTAGAGGATTCACTGGAAAGACTTATCGAGGAATATTTTCATCCGGCGGCTAAGCGACTTGATGTACGTAAACGGATCTTGCTCTTGATGGGTCCAGTCTCAGGTGGTAAGTCTACGCTAGTTTCTTTACTGAAGCGGGGACTTGAAAATTATTCGTTAAAAGATACTGGAGCAATTTATGCAATAAAGGGATGCCCGATGCATGAAGATCCACTGCATCTCATCCCGCAGTACTTACGGCAAGATTTTTATGAGGAATATGGCATTCGAATTGAAGGTAACCTATCGCCGCTGAATGTTATGAGGTTAGAACAGGAGTACGGAAGCAGAATTGAAGATGTGATGGTCGAGCGTATTTTCCTTTCAGAGGATAAGCGTGTTGGTATTGGAACATTCAGTCCATCTGATCCTAAGTCACAGGATATTGCTGATTTGACAGGCAGTATCGATTTTTCAACAATTGCCGAATATGGGTCCGAATCGGATCCTCGTGCCTACCGTTTTGATGGTGAGCTGAACAAAGCCAACCGTGGGATGATGGAGTTCCAGGAGATGCTGAAATGTGATGAGAAGTTTTTATGGCATTTGCTTTCATTGACTCAGGAAGGGAATTTTAAAGCAGGACGGTTTGCATTGATCAGTGCCGATGAACTTATCGTGGCTCATACGAATGAAACGGAGTATAAAGCTTTTATTTCCAACAAGAAAAATGAAGCACTACATTCCCGAATCATTGTCATGCCGATTCCATATAATCTGAAGGTGACCGAGGAAGAAAAGATTTATGAAAAAATGATTCATGAAAGTGATGTTTCTGATGTTCATATTGCACCGCATACATTAAGGGTTGCGGCAATTTTCAGTATCATGACGCGTCTAAAGGACCCGAAAAAAGGTGATATCGATTTAGTGAAAAAGATGAGGTTATATGATGGAGAAAATGTGGAAGGCTTTAATTCTGCAGACATCAATGAATTGAAAAAAGAATATCAGGATGAAGGCATGAGTGGAATTGATCCGCGTTATGTGATTAACCGAATTTCGTCAACGATTATTAGAAAGGAAAATCCATCGATTAACGCACTGGATGTACTGATGTCGTTAAAAGCCGGTCTTGACCAGCATCCGTCGATTACGAATGAACTTCGAGAGCGGTATTTAAATTTCATTTCACTGGCACGTAAAGAATACGACTCCATTGCCAAAAATGAAGTGCAAAAGGCATTTGTGTATTCATATGAAGAGTCGGCGAAAATCCTGATGGATAATTACCTGGATAATGTCGAAGCATACTGCAATAAATCAAGGCTGCGTGATCCATTGACGGGGGAAGAAATTAACCCGGATGAAAAATTGATGCGGTCGATTGAAGAGCAAATCGGAATTTCTGAAAATGCAAAGAAAGCATTCCGCGAAGAAATTCTAATCCGTATTTCTGCCTATGCACGTAAAGGGAAGCGATTCGATTACAATTCACACGACCGTTTACGTGAAGCCATCCAGAAGAAGCTGTTTGCCGACCTGAAGGATGTTGTCAAAATCACTACTTCAACTAAGACACCAGACGAAAGACAGCTGAAGAAAGTGAACGAAGTCATCACGAGACTTGTTGATGAGCATGGTTATAATACCACTTCTGCCAATGATTTGCTGCGCTATGTGGGAAGCTTGTTAAATCGGTAAATCATAAATTTTGCCCCTACCTCTAAAAGGGTGGGGGTTTTAATTATAAAAAATGAAAATTTATGTCATTCATACTAGCTAATGTTATCTTTTAGCTGAAGTGGAATGAGACAACTTCATGAAGGAAAACCACGTCTTATAACAGTGATTTAGGAGTTTTTTTTGTAAATGCAATCATCTGAAACAGATTGATGGAGGGATTACATATAGGTGTAATCACTGAGTTGAATAAATTAGCTGAGAAAATCAATGATAACCCAGAGCATATTCAAAACGAAAAAAATCGTGTGTATCAATTCAATATTGATGAAATTGGTCCCGTTCAACTGTTGATCAAAGATGGACAAGTTGAAGTGGTCAAAGGTACATCACATGATCCAGAAGTGACATTGAAATTATCAGAGGGAAATTTATCAAAGTTATTAAAGGATGAATTAAATACTGCTATTGCCTTCATGACAGGTGGCTTAAAGGTAGATGGAAACATCAGCCTTGCTCTGAAACTGCAGGAATTTGTAAAATGTTATAATTAAAAAATACCGAACTCTTCCAGCAGTAGAAGAGTTCGGTATTTTTATGATCAGAATTTATTTCTTACGGTAGCTAGGAAGTAACGACTGCAAAGTAAGAAGCCAGTATAAGTTGTATAAGTGTAGCAACGCCTTAGTCATCGCCCTTACAGGATCGCCAATCAATTAGTTTTCTTTATTTGGTGACATTCAACCCATACTGTTCAATAAGTGTCACAAGTTGTCCGGGTGAAAGTTTGTCTTCACTATAATCAATTTTGATTTCCCCGTCATCAACATCGATGATCGCACGCTCTACCCCGTCTGTAGACAATAGAATGGACTCTAGATTTATTATTGGTCCTTCAGATGTTGCTTCCTTTACATAGAGTGTGGTTGTTTGCATACTCCTTTCACCTCCAAGAGATTTGTTCATATGTCTTATCTATACCCTATCTTTCCGATACCTATGTAACGTTTTGGATTTGGAAATATTGGGTATCAATAAGTAGAGGTGATGGAAAATGAGTAAAGAAGAATTGAAACGAGATCATGTTCCTGAAAATAGCTCTATGGCTAAGGATTATGAGGAGATGAAAGAACTTGGCAAACAGATGGAAAATCAAAGGACGAATGAAGAATTGAAAGAGTGGGATAAACGCCCAGGTACAGTCCAACATGAAATAGAGGAAGAAAAAGATTGAAAAAGTCCTCAACTAGAATAAATCTATCTGTGTAAAAAGGGTGTCCAGAAAGTTACTGGGGCACCCTTTTGTTGTTTAGTGAAAAACAGAAATTTTTAAGTTTGACCCTTGAAAAAACCGTACAAGATCTCCTATATTATGCAATGCTTGTCTAATTTTATAGGCAATCGTCCATTATCGAATTTTTTTGTAAATTATCCTTTATCGCTGCATAAGATAGAGTAATACTTTTCTTTTAGTCCGTTGTTTCCGGACTGTATTTTATTTATGTGAAAAACCGGAATGATGTGGGCTTTCTCACACTAACTTATTATATGAAGGAATGATGAAAAGCGTGCAAACATTTATAAGGGGGGAAGAGAATGGCGGAAGAGAATAATCAACAATATGTGATTTCACAGGAAAATTGGTCCCTCCATCGAAAAGGCTATGATGATCAACAACGCCATCAGGAAAAGGTGCAGGAAGCAATTAAGAATAATCTACCTGATTTAATTTCAGAAGAAAGCATTGTAATGTCTAATGGACGGGATGTTATTAAGATCCCTATTCGCTCCTTGGATGAATATAAAATTCGTTATAACTATGATAAAAACAAACATGTAGGTCAAGGCGATGGCGATAGTAAAGTAGGGGATGTGGTCGCAAGAGATGGCTCACCATCCGATGCCGGAGGAGGCAAAGGGCAGGGTGCAGGTGACAAGGCAGGCGAGGATTATTATGAAGCCGAAGTGTCAATGATGGAACTAGAAGAAGCACTGTTCAGCCAGTTAGAACTGCCTAATCTTCAGAAAAAAGAACAAGCGGAGCATACGCTTGAGCATATTGAATTCAACGATATTCGCAAGACAGGCTTAATGGGGAATATTGATAAAAAGAAAACCATGATATCCGCTTTCAAACGAAATGCCTTAAGCGGCGACCCAGGTTTTCATCCAATTTATAAGGAAGATTTTAAATTCAAAACGTGGAATGAAATACAAAAACCGGACTCCAAAGCAGTCGTATTGGCAATGATGGATACTTCCGGAAGTATGGGTCTATGGGAAAAGTACATGGCCCGAAGCTTCTTCTTTTGGATGAACCGATTCTTGCGGACAAAATATGAAACAGTTGAAATCGAGTTTATTGCCCACCATACAGAAGCGAAAGTGGTACCGGAAGAAGATTTCTTTTCGAAAGGGGAAAGCGGCGGTACAATTTGTTCTTCCGTATATCGAAAAGCATTAGAACTTATTGATCATAAATATGACCCTGTGAAGTTTAACATTTATCCATTTCATTTTTCCGATGGTGACAATCTCACGTCTGATAACGTTCGATGCGTAAAGCTTGTGGAAGAACTCATGAAGGTTTCCAATATGTTTGGCTATGGGGAAGTCAATCAATACAATCGCCATTCGACATTGATGACAGCTTATAAGAATATCGACAATGAAAAATTCCGGTATTATATTCTTAAGCAAAAAGCTGACGTTTTCCACGCGATGAAGAGCTTTTTTAAAGACGAAGAAAGTAAGAAGTATGCATAAAAAAGGAAACCTGTTGATCTAAATAGTTTAATTCAATTATATATAGCGATATTTAAATCAATATAATAGTAGGTAAAAGACGTGCGGTTCACATAGTACGTCTTTTTTTAAATTTTTGTTTTTTATACAGGTGAGGGAGATAAGATACAGCTAATCTAAAGAGGGAGAGTTTGCATAAACTAAGAGGAAATAGAAAGGGATAGGGGAGAATATCCTCGATTTCATGTATGGTTTTTAATAGTATGGAAGTCAGATTCAAATGAGCTGACCTACTAATTTGAAAAAGTAAGAAGTTTGGCTGGTCATTGCAACATCACAGCGATATGAAATTACTTACGATTCATAAAGTGGAATTGCATATAAAAGTAGCCGTTGCTCAACAGGAGCAACGGCTACTTTTACATCTACTATACTTATATCATTCGTTTCGTTACTTCAACGACACGTTGTCCTAACGCTTTCCCAAGTTCTTTATCATGATCAGTTATAAGCACATCACTTTCAACTGGACATGAAATCCCTACACCATAATACGATCCACCATAAAGCGTATTTTCAGGAATATTCCCCGGTAAACCAACAATAATCATCCCTTGGTGAAGCATAGGTGTAATAAGTTTTAATAAGGTTGCCTCTAGACGCTTAAAAAAGCACGATATTTGTGCACAGAAACATTTATTAAAGCGATTAATGAGTTGTTACATATTCGTTTTTTCCTGCACGCATTCCAACTATGAAAATTAGAGCTGATACTACGATTAACATTAATAAGGGAATCGTCCAACTGTGTGTAATGTCATGTAGCCCTCCAAATAATACTGGTCCAACAGCAGCTAAAAGATAACCAAATGATTGAGCCATTCCGGATAGTTCCGTCGCCTCATGGGTACTTTGTGTACGAAGACTAAAGAACATCATGGATAAACTAAATATAGTTCCGACTCCAACCCCAATCAAAATCATGCATACTGGGATAAGCAGCGTGCTTCCGTACAAAATACCGAATATCCCTACAATAAGAAAAATAACAGGAGGGACTACTAACAAACGCTGACTTTGTATGCGTCCAGCTAAAATTGGCACAATGAATGTTATAGGAATGACGGCAAGCTGCATGATGGATAGCATCCAGCCAGCTTCATCAGCATTTAGTCCTTTTTGCTCCAGAATTTCTGGCATCCAGGTAATTACTGTATAAAAGATAAACGATTGCAGTCCCATGAATAAAGTGATCTGCCATGCTAAACCCGAACGCCATAAGTTAATGTTTTTTACCTTTTGAGCCGTTTGTTCATCCTTATCGGACTTGAATGGCTTTTTTAATTGTGGCATCCAAAAGAAAACGGTAATAAGAGATAAGATTCCCCAACATCCAAGTGCACCAGCCCATCCTAACCCTGATAAAGAGGAAATGGGAATACTGATACCGGATCCTATTGCACCACATAAATTCATGGAAACTGCATAAACCCCTGTCATCAAACCGATATTCCGTGCAAAGTTATGTTTAATAAGACTGGGTAACAATACATTGCCAATAGCGATGGCTAACCCAATTAAAATGGTTCCTAAAAACAATGTCGTCACTCCGCCAATAGATCGTATCCCAATCCCAATCGTTAATAAGATTAAGGAAATGAATAGGGTAAGCTCCATTCCAAAACGTCGAGCTAACTTAGGTGCAAATGGAGATAAGAGTGCAAAAGCAAGTAAAGGCAATGTTGTTAATGAACCTGATAGTGTATTGGATATTCCCAAATTATCCCGAATCGAAGTTACCAGAGGTCCTACAGAAGTTAAAGGAGCTCTTAGGTTGGCCCCAATCAGAATGATCCCGATAATAAGTAGTCCAATTCTAGGTTTAAGATCTATTTTTGTTTGTTCTAGTTGATTTGCCGCTTGATGAATACCCATAATTTGTCCTCCGTACTTAGACTAAAGATTTTTTGAATTGTGTAATGTATTCATTCACTGTTTCAATTGCCCGATTTACATCTTGTTCGATGATGGCATCTACAAGGTTACAATGAATGTTCAAATGAAAGTTCGCACCTGAACTCATCTCAGCTATCTGATGGATGGAAGCATGCAAAGAATCTTCCATATGTTCGTACAAATCAATCAATAAATCATTATGTGATGAACCCATAATTGATTTATGTAACTGAATATCAGCTTCTTCGTAAGCCTTACTATCCTTTGCTTCAGCAGCCTTACGACATGCTTCTATATGAATTCTCATCTGTTCTATATCTTCTTGGTCACGTCTTAGTGCAGCTAATTGTGCTCCTTCTCTTTCAAGTGCATGACGAACCTCTAACGTCTCTAATAAACTTGACTGCTGGATCCTTCTTTGAAATGCAACTCCCAGGGCACTTGATGACTTGACGAACGTTCCCTTTCCTTGTTTTGTTACTAAAAGACCTGCATAAACAAGTGATCGTACAGCTTCTCTTAATGTATTTCTACTCACATCGAACTGTTTTATCAAATCCATTTCAGGAGGAATCTGATTTCCAATCTTCCATTCGCCAGATTCGATTAACGATTCAATTTGGGAAACAACTTGTTCTACAAGTGATAAACGATTTGTTTTAGATATGGTCAATATATACACCTCAAATTTGTAGGATGATTGGTTCATTGGTTATTTTAACATATGTATGTTGAAATATAAACAAGAATAATGTTAAAGTACGGGTATTCAAAACTTCCTTCCCCATCCAATTTTCCACCTTGGCTGTATAATGGACTCAATTTCCTATAAGAAAAAACATTTCCTATTTAATGTTCATAACTTATACGAGACATGGGGTGTTTTTTCTCTTGTCCCCCATTACTGGGCTAAATTTCGTATGCCGGTAAATGAAAAGGCTCGAATAATACAGTCTGGATTATTGCAAAAGAACTTTCTCAATTGTACAGAAAGTCTTTAATATTGGAGAAAAAAGCCCTGAAATCAAAAATTTCAGGGCTTCATTTCTTATAAGGTACTTTATGTTAAAACAAATAAGGAATTATAAAAAAGTCTGGGAATTAAATTCCCAGACTTAATTGTAATTCAAAAGAAGTATGTCTATTTCTTAGCTGATTTTTTTTGTTTGACTAAAAAAGAGAGCAGGATAAATACTGCTACAGTTACAAGACATACAGTGGTACCAATTATATTTTGTTTATTAAAGATAAAAGCAATAAAAATAAAGCTTAAAGCTATGATCGCAAATATAGTTGTATATGGGTACCATTTTACCCGGAAACCTGGTTCGTCAGTGTATTGTTTACGGAGCTTCAATTGGGCAGAACATATACTGATCCATAATAATAAAACTGTAAAGCCAGGGATAGCCATTAGATAGCTTAATATCAGATCGGGAGTCAAATAGGATAAAAACACACCAAATAATATACATAATGTAGTTAAAAATATTCCATTAAGTGGGATACCTTTTTTGGTTGTTTTTATAAATACCTTAGGGGCTTCTCTGTTCTGAGAAAGAGTAAACAATGTTCTTGATGTAGCGTATATACCTGAATTTGCAGCTGATAAGACAGCAGTTAAAAGAACGAAATTCATAATATCAGCAGCTCCTGGAAGTCCTGTTAAGCTGAAAACCTGAACGAAAGGACTCTCTTCAGTACTTACTTGGTTCCAAGGTATTACTCCGCAAATAATAAGAATTGGCAAGACGTAAAAAAGGATTACCCGCCATACTGTTCCTTTAATGATTTTTGGTATAACTCGCTGACTGTCTTTGGTTTCTGTGACAGCCACACCAATTAATTCAGCACCCCCATATGAAAACATTACAACTAAAAGTGCACTTAACATGCCTCCAATTCCTTGGGGGAAAAAGCCACCATGTTCCGTATAATTAGAAAATGAAGCGGAACTAGGGAAAATTCCTATCAGAATCAAAGCTCCTAAAATAATAAAAGCAATTAAAGTTATTATTTTAATACCTGCAAACCAAAACTCGAGTTCTCCATAGTATTTTACTTGAAACAAATTTATTCCTATTACTACTGACGCACATAGTATACTTAGTAGCCATAATGGTACAGAAGGAAACCAGTATTGTAAAAAGCTTCCGGCTGCCACTATTTCTACAATGATCACGATAATCCAGTTAAACCAATAGAGCCATCCTACAATAAAGGATAATTGAAACCCAAAAGCTTTATTTATAAGATGTTGTACGTTCAAATTGGGAAAAACGGTTGCCATTTCTCCTAAAGCTGCCATTACAATAAATAACAATAGGCCCCCTATTAAATAGGCTATCACAACACTTGGACCAGCCATATTTAATGTATCTGAGCTCCCCTTAAAGATCCCTGTTCCTATCATTCCTGCTAACGCAATAAACTGGACATGTCTTGGCAATAAGCCCCTTTGTAAATCATGATGAGTCTTTTCCATGTTATTCATGCCTTTCTTTCGTTATTTTAATAAAATATTATTTTAATAAAAATCAATTAACTCTTCTATGATTAAACGCTTTTGCGCGCTAAAGTAACTATATTAATATATCATAATTCAGAATAATGTCAATTTATGTAGTGATCAGAAAAACTATATCTTTAACAGCAGAGAATGAATTGTGGATATTATTTAAACATATTTTGATACTTATTCTTATTAAAATGTCATTTGTTAAAGTTAATTTATTTTTGTATTAGAATACTCACTTTTAAGGAGGTTATTTTTTAGGAAATAAATGTTGTGAGGAACTACTGAAAATACTTATATCTAGATTCCCGTTCATATAAGTTCATCTTTGTAAACAAAGAACCCAAATCCAAATATGAGGAATTCGGGTTCATTGCTCTTTATAATTTCGATAATGGAATTCTTCTTATCTCCTTTGATTGCCCCTAGCTATCAGGCTCATATAGATGAAGGACTCAAAATTGTTCCCTACTTGCTGCATCTACCTTTGTTTATAGGAGTCCCCATTCTATTATTGATTACAGCATATATAAAGCAAAAAATAAAACCAACAGTTTCATGAAGAGGGAGGCTGTTGGTTTTTTTTTTGGCTGTGAAGATACTCAAAAATAGAAAGAAAAAAATGAATGAAAAGAGGAGAAAGTAATCTTCTCCACGAGCGACTGTAAAATATTGTTTAATGTTATAGAGAGATTGGAACATATTCAAACCCTGTAAGTTGTCAATGACCATAATAAGTAAATACGTACCTAAAAAAATTAATAAAACTGGAAGCATTTTGGCCATGCTATCACCTTCAATCTTTTCTTAAAGTGCGGTTAATCATCTGAAAATATACACTATATAAGTGAGACTTTAAAATATATATAAAGCTGATACAAAATAATTTTCATCCTATTCAATATTCAGTGAAGATCATGAAATAACCAATTATAAGACCAAAAAAAGTTAAATTGTATTATTGCTGTCATTTTCCTGACTAGTGCATAAGATGAACTAACCCATTTAAGTTCTTCTATAAAAACAAATAAGGAGATGTTTCTATATGTCAGGTTGTGAGTCAAGTTGTGACGGCGGATTTGGATTTGGTGGAGGTTTCGCCTTTATAGTTGTTTTGTTTATATTGTTAATAATTGTTGGAGCTAGCTTTTGTGGTGGTGGATACGGTGGTGGATACGACGGTGGATATGCCCCGGTTCAAGGATATGGCGGCTACTGCTAAAAAAATAAAAAAAGCCGACCTTAATAGGGTCGGTTTCTTCTATAATTATTAAAAAGAACTGTGAGGCTATTCTATTCACTCTCACATAACGTGGAGAAAGAAAGTGGATGTAGGTAATCGGTGTCCTGCACCTGTTCACTATCCTGTAGAAATTCTAAATAACCGGCAAATACCTGTGAAGCCATCCCTAGATAGTGCATTTCGGTGTGGATGGTACCCATCTTGTGTGAATGAAGCATATACATTTTCATCCCTCCTTTTGTAATTCAGATGTCCACCAAAATAGGTCCGGCTCTTAAAAACGAAAGTTTTGTTCATGTAATCCATTTTATATTCATTTAAATTTCAGAAGCTCCAGGGTGGAACCCTTCTTCATTTCTTTCTTCTACTATCATGCGCAATCCACGCTTTGGTCTGAGTGTAAGTGTTGTAATTGGTTTTACTTCATGATGGTCCGGTGCTAGCCTAATTCTATATCGTTGAGCAATACACGCTAGGACAAGCACAGCTTCCATCAATGAAAAATAATTACCAATACAAACTCTTGGTCCCCCGCTAAACGGAAAGTAAGCATACGTAGGTAAAGTTTTCAAATAGTTGTTTTCAAATCTCTCAGGAATAAAAGAATCTGGATTATCAAAATACTCCGGCTTGTGCTGCACCACATATGGACTTAGCAAAAACATATCGCCTTTTTTAAAATGATACCCCCCTATTTTCACATCCTCCTCCACTTCCCGTGAAATGATATAGACTGGCGGGTATATGCGAAGTGATTCCCTGATAATATTTTGTGTGTATGTTAATTTCATGAAATCGTCAGGCGTAGGAGTACGGTTGCCTATTACTCTATCTATTTCATTGAAAAGTTTAGTTTCCACTTCTGGATTCTGTGAAAGAAAGTATATGGCCCAGGAAAGCGTATTTGCCGTCGTTTCGTGACCGGCAATGAAGATGGTCATTAGTTCATCGCGTACTTGCTGGTTTGACATACCTAAGCCGTCCTCATCATCTCGAGCCTCCATTAAAATTCCAAGCATATCTTCATGTCTTTCTGCATCTTCCCTACGTTTTTCGATAATGCTATAAATCACTTTATCAAGTCTTTGTATCGCATTTTTATATTCACGGTTGCTTTTAGTTGGAACCCATAAGGGTAATTGAAGAAGTGTTCTCATCCTTTTGACGGAAATTTTCAAGGCTGCTTCCATCGGTTCTCCGACCACATCATACCCATCTTTGAAATCCATGCTGAACATGGTCCTGCTTATTATCCCAAGGGCGATATTCATCATATCTTTCGTAATAATCCGTTCTTTCTCATTTTCCCAAGTTGAAATATAGTCCATTGTTATATCAATCATATCCTGGGCATAATTGCTAATATGGGACTTTTTGAAAGAGGGTTGAATAAGCCTTCTCTGGCGCATGTGAACGTCTTTTTCGCTAGTAAGAAGTCCATCACCAACGAGTGGTTTTATAGCATTGCTGTCCTTTGATTTGACGAAGGATTTTTGTTTCGTTACAAGTATCTGCTTTATTAAATCCGGATTTGAAATGAGGTAAACATTTTGGAAAGGTCCAAAACGAAATTTTGCAACGTCTCCATATTCTTTTGATAAACGGGTAAGAAAGCCAAGTACATCTTTTTGAAACTCCTTTGTATGGCCAGAAATTAGTTTTCCATTTGGGACCATTGGAGTATCATATAAAACTTCATCATTTTCACTCAATGTTGTTTCTCTCCTTTCGGTAATAATAATTTCTTGTAATCATTCTATGAGAATAAGCTATATTGGTTTGGACAAGTTGTTAAAAGAAAGAGCACATAATTTTTAATTAGTTAATCATAATGAATATACGAGTCCTAAAGGGTGAGGGGAGATTACTAGATTTCCATTCGTACTCAACTAAAAATAAAGTTTTCTCTATAAGTTGAGTATAAAAAAATTACAAATCGTGAGAGCGTATTTTGAGATGATAAGAAACCACAAAGAGGAGAGAAGTACAAATGGTAGTTCCTAATTTACTGGTAATAAACAGGTGAGGAATTAAAGGTGTCTAGTGTAAAAAAACTCTGGGTGAGAGGAATCCAGAGTTTTTTTTGGGGGATAATCAGAAAGGAATTTCCTTTTGTTAATAAATAAGAGATGTATTCAGCTTCGTTCTTCCCTATCTCTATTTTGGTGCTGATCATTTTTTTCCATTGTAGGACCACCATATTGTTCGTTAATTTCTTTAACCACTTGATCTAAAAATTCATCAGATATTATTGGGTTATCATTTTTTTTGGGCATGTAATTCTCTTCTATCCTTTCTTGGTACCATGCGTCTTAATCACTAATGAAGTATTCGTTAACAACATAACCTCTCTAAGAAAAAATTATTCTTTTTGTTTGCAAATTTTTCATTTACTTTTCCGAATCACGGGAGTATGATATCAACAGTTTCATATTTCTAAATCGCTGAAACCTTATGGTACGGGGGAACCGTTATTAGGATTGTTTTACAATCCAAGGGGTGAATCCTTTCTAGGTAGGGCTACTCAAAGGTCCGAATCCGACAGCTAACCTCGTAAGCGTTATATGAGAAGGAAGGTGGAGCTTGTGAGACAAAAAAATGATGTCTGCAGGTCTATTTAACTATGACTTGTGGGCATTTTTCTATTTTATTCTTGTTTTTTTCGTAAAGTTTTTTTCATATAACTGGGCAAAATAAACTTAATTTGAAAAATGGCGGTGATTTCTAGTGTTATCTTCTATAAAGAGGTTCTTAATAGGTCGGCCTCTAAAATCTACTGCATTAGGTGACCAAAAGCTTAACAAAACAAAAGCTTTGGCCATATTATCTTCTGATGCTTTGTCTTCCGTTGCATATGGCCCGGAACAAATTTTAATTGTTTTAATTACAGTGGGTGCCGCAGCATTTTGGTATTCCATTCCTATCGCCATTGGTGTATTGATTCTGTTAATGGCTTTAATCTTGTCCTATAGACAAATTATCTTTGCTTATCCTCATGGCGGGGGAGCATACGTGGTTTCAAAAAATAATTTGGGTGTAAATCCTGGGCTGATAGCTGGAGGATCTTTGTTAGTCGACTATATCCTAACTGTGGCTGTAAGTGTTTCTGCGGGTACAGATGCCATCACATCTGCTTTTCCCAGCCTACATTCATATAATGTCGTTATTGCTATAATTTTTGTAATTCTTCTTACCATCCTTAACCTAAGAGGGGTAACAGAGTCGGCTTCCGTATTAGCCTATCCAGTGTATCTTTTCGTTTTAGCGTTATTCATTCTGATTGGTGTAGGTGTATACAAAATTTTGACTGGTGAAGTTTCCCCTGACTTACATGCATCAATCGGAACACCAGTAGCAGGGATCAGTTTATTTATACTTCTAAGAGCTTTTGCATCAGGTAGCTCTGCATTAACAGGAGTTGAAGCGATTTCCAATGCGATTCCAAACTTTAAAAATCCAGCGCCTAATAATGCTGCAAAAACATTAATAGCAATGGGTTCCTTACTTGCTGTGTTATTTACGGGTATTGTATTCTTAGCCTATTATTTAAGCATTGTTCCTAGCGCAGAGGTAACTGTTGTTTCACAAATTGCTGAAGAGATATTTGGACGCAACTTTATGTATTTCTTTATCCAAGGAACGACAGCATTAATATTAATTCTTGCTGCCAACACTGGCTATTCTGCTTTCCCTTTGCTTGCGGTAAATCTTGCAAAGGATAAATTCATACCAAGGGCGTTTACAATTAGAGGAGACCGATTAGGATATTCCAATGGAATTATCATACTAGGACTTGCATCAATCATCTTAATAATCGCATTTGGAGGACATACAGAAAATCTTATTCCACTTTATGCGGTAGGGGTATTTATTCCATTTACGTTGTCTCAGTCCGGGATGATTGTTAAATGGATTCGCGAAAAGCCAAAAGGATGGATGATGAAATTAACCATTAATTCAATTGGTGCCATTATTAGCTTTATCGTCACGATGATATTCTTTTTAACCAAATTTACTCAGGTTTGGCCTGTTTTGATTTTTTTACCTATCATCATTGTTATTTTTCATCGAATTAGAAAGCATTATGAAGCAGTTGGTGACCAACTTAGGATTACAACTTGTGAGCCTATATTACCAATAGAAGGGAATATTATTATTGTACCTGTGGCTGGTATAACGCATGTGGTTGAGAACTCCTTAAATTATGCTAAATCTCTTTCAGCACATCAGGTTATTGCCGTTTATGTTGCTTTTGAAAGAGAAGATGAAAAAAAATTCGAAGAAAAATGGAAGAAGTGGCAACCAGATGTTAGACTCGTCACACTGAACTCTTATTACAGAAGTATCATTCAGCCATTAACTAAATTTGTAGATACAGTTGAACATAAAGCGAGGGAATCTAACTATAAGGTTACTGTAATCATTCCACAATTTATTCCGAAGAAAGGCTGGCACAATATTCTTCATAACCAATCTAGTTTACTGATCCGTGCCTACTTACTTTATAGAAGAAATGTAGTTATTACGACAGTACCTTATCATTTGAAGAAATAAAAATATATAACAAGTGATTCCACAGACAGCCTTACTTTGCTGTATTCTCTACCGAAAGAGCAAACCTTAACAGGGTTTGTCTACAGTTTTTTTGAGGGGTTGTAAAAATTCGAACGTTGATTGGAACGTAGGGCACTAAGCTTTCCGCGGGCGGTCAGGGAGCCTCCTCGGCGCCTTTGCGCCTGTGGGGTCTCCCTTGGACACGCTTTTCCCGCAGGAGTCTTGCACCTTCCGCTCCAATGAACTTTGTTTTAACAATTAGAAATAAACACTTTTGCCTACAGTCAGTCTTAGAGCAAACCTTAACTGGGTTTGCTCTTTCTTCAATTTACGCTCTATATTGAGAAAAGAGGGTTGCCGCTGGCAATCCTTTTTATGTTGGACAATATTTCTGAAGCTGAATTTGTCTATCCTTTTGAATTTATCATTATCATTCATTAGATTAATTGGTTATTAGATGATCAAAATCTAAGAAGTTTTCATTGATAAAATTACCATGGCTCAATTTCCTTAATGAGAACATATTAAAAAAAGACAAAATAAAATTTCCTGATTTAATGTTTTGAACATACATATGTGGGGGTTGAAGATGGATATATTATTAGCTCTCTTACCGGCACTATTCTGGGGAAGTATCGTTTTATTTAATGTGAAACTTGGTGGTGGTCCCTATAGTCAAACGCTCGGTACAACGATTGGGGCTTTGATTTTTTCTATTGGGGTTTATTTTTTCGCGGATATCAAGTTGTCACCTCTAGTTTTTGGTGTGGGGTTTGTTTCAGGACTTTTTTGGGCTGTTGGACAAGCTAATCAGCTCAAAAGCATTGATTTAATGGGTGTTTCTAAAACAATGCCGATTTCAACGGGATTACAGCTGATTTCTACTACTTTATTTGGAGTCATAGTTTTTCACGAATGGTCTACACTGAAAGCAGTTATTTTAGGCGTACTGGCTTTAGTATTTATTATCATTGGAATCGTGTTGACCTCACTGGAAGATAAAGAATCAAAAGAGAGTAAATCGGGAAACTTGAAAAAGGGAATCGTTATTCTACTCATCTCAACATTTGGTTATTTAGTTTATGTGGTTGTTGCACGTCTCTTTGATGTTAATGGCTGGTCAGCATTGTTTCCTCAAGCAATCGGGATGGTGGTAGGTGGCTTATTATTAACGTTTAAACATAAGCCGTTTAATAAGTATGCAATTCGCAATATCATTCCTGGATTAATATGGGCAGCAGGAAACATGTTTTTATTTATATCACAGCCTCGTGTGGGAGTCGCTACGAGTTTTTCCCTATCTCAAATGGGCATAGTCATCTCAACTCTCGGCGGGATCATCATTTTACGTGAGAAGAAAACAAAGCGCCAATTAATTGGAATCGTTATTGGAATTATCTTGATTATTATAGCTGGGGTTATGCTCGGCCTCGCAAAAAGCTAATTGGAGGATGATAGAATGTATACAGATTTAGAAGGCAAGGTCGTTGTGATAACTGGTTCATCTACTGGTTTAGGAAAAGCAATGGCAATTCGCTTTGCTCAGGAAAAGGCAAAGGTCGTGGTTAATTACCGTACTAAATTAGAGGAAGCAGATAGTGTGTTAGAAGAAATCAAAAAAACTGATGGGGTGGCTATTGCAGTAAAAGGTGATGTCACCGTTGAAGAAGACGTAATTAATCTTGTGCAATCAGCCATAAAGGAATTTGGAAAACTAGACATTTTCATTAATAATGCAGGAATAGAAAATCCAGTTCCTTCACATGAGATGCCCTTAAGCGACTGGAACCGGGTAATTGATACCAATTTAACCGGTAATTTTTTAGGTTGCCGTGAAGCCATCAAGTATTTTGTAGAAAACAACATTAAAGGAAATGTGATAAACATGTCCAGTGTACATGAGAAAATTCCTTGGCCTTTATTTGTTCACTACGCGGCAAGCAAGGGTGGTGTGAAGTTGCTTACGGAAACTTTGGCGTTAGAATATGCGCCAAAAGGTATTCGTGTAAATAGCATTGGTCCTGGTGCAATAGCCACACCAATAAATGCCGACAAGCTTGAAGATCCTGAAAAGAAAAAGGATCTTGAAACTATGATTCCGATGGGGTACATTGGAAAGCCTGAAGAAATCGCTGCGGTTGCCGTATGGCTGGCATCTTCAGAGTCTAGTTATGTTACGGGCATCACCCTATTTGCTGATGGAGGCATGACGAAATACCCTTCATTTCAAGCGGGAAGAGGATGAAGGCATCTCTTGAACAAACTCATCTTAATATTAATGGATGAAAATTTACTTCTGGTATAATAGGCGAGCCCTTTTCTATACATAATAAGGGCTTTTCTCAACATAGTTCTTATGAAATAAAACTGAAAGAGCGGCCTTTTACCGGGTTGGCTCGTTCTTCAATCTTTTTAAGACTTTTTAAAAAGGGAAGATGCAAGTTCAGCTAAAAAAGAGTGAATCTGTCTCACAACTTATACTAGGCGTAGGTAGCTTAATGAATAGGTTTGATGCACAAAAAATCCCAGTAGGATCATTCCTACTGGGATTTTTACTAAATTAACGATTATGATGATTAAACCAGGTAATGAAGTTATCAACGACCGTATCTAAAAACTGAACAGTCGGTTCATGAGTAAGAGTACCTTCTTTATCGATTTTTTCATGAACTGCTCCAACATAAACTTCATTTCCAGGAAGCAAAGGAGAGGAGATACCTAGAGCAAATAGAATTTCACGCAAATGTAATTGGGCTTTAACCGTTCCTAAATGTCCCATGGACGCACCCATGATCCATGATGGTTTACCAATCATGACTTTATCTACACGTGATAACCAATCGATAACATTGCCTAATACGCCTGGAATCGTTCCATTGTATTCAGGAGTTACCCACAAGACTGCATCTGCATTGGCCACTTTGCTTTTAAATTCTTTTACCACTACAGGAGGGTCGTTTTCGATATCTTGGTCATAAAAAGGCAAATCCCGAACGTTTAAGATTTCAAGTTCAAACCGTTCTTGATATTGAGTTTGAATAAATTTAGCAAGCTTTAGGTTATAAGATTCTTTACGAATACTCCCTACAATTGCAACAACTTTCATCTTCATTACCTCCGAGTATTTATTTGTATTTTCCATTCGTGTTAATTTGTTCCACTTTGATATTATAATTGTTATTTTATTGAAAGGGAAAAAGGATGCTTATGAAAACTCAAATACTTGTACTACTTCGGAGTATTGTGACCACTTTAAATCAGTGTTGCATTCTTTGCTATTAGCGATATAGTAGCAGTATCTTCTTTTACCTTTGCTTCCTTTTGCCTTACGAGAGGAATTATCTTCTCCCCGAAGACTTGTAAATCTTCTTCGTAGTGCAGGAATCCTGTTAGGATGATATCCACTCCGATTTTTTTCAATTTAATGATGCGGTCCGCAACTTGCTCGGCAGACCCAATTAACCCGGTTTTAAATCCGTCGTTGTATTGAACGAGATCCTCGAATGTTGAGTTTTGCCACATTCCTTCACCTTGTGAAGAAGCTTGACCTGCAAATTTCACTTGGCTTTTAAATCCTTCGACAGCCTTTTGATCTGCATGTAAAACAATATCTGTTAAAACTTGTTTTGCTTTTTCTTCTGTATCACGGACAATCACAAAACCATTGACACCAATCTGAATTTCTCTTCCATTCGAGCGAGCCAGTGATCGTACATGGTCTATTTGTTCTTTTAATTTCTCTAGTGTGTTTCCGTTTATAAAATAAACATCAGACACTCGTCCTGCCATTTCTCTTGCGGCAATAGAGTTGCCACCTTGAAATATTTTGGGAGGGTTAATCGGTTTGGGTTTTAGGGGTGCTTCATTTGTTCGGTAAAAATCACCCTTAAAAGTAGTCGCTTCCTTTGTCCATAAATTCCGTAGAACTTGTATAAACTCTTCAGAACGCCGATAACGTTCATCATGATCTAACCATGGTTCTCCATAACCAGTAAACTCGCCTTTAAACCATCCACTAACGATATTTATGGAAGCACGTCCATTGCTGATATGATCGATTGTTGAGATAATTTTGGCTACGACACCTGGGTGCCATAGTCCAGGAAGAACGGCTGTAATGATATTAATTTTATTAGTCACACTTGCCAATGCAGAAGCAAGCGTAGCAGCTTCTAATTGATTCTCAGCCCCATAGCTTGCAAAGAATCTAGTTTGTAGTAAAACATAATCAAATCCAAGATTTTCGGCCATTTGTGCATATCGTTTATTCGCGTCATACGTCCAACCTGTTCTTTGGGGAATATCCGAAATAACCAGACCTCCACTTACATTTGGTGCCCAATATGCAAATTGTAAACTCATTAAAATTACCTCCTGTTTTTCGGGAATACTCTTATCTAAAAAGCAATTTTTCATAAAGAAAGGCTCTTGTCAGCCTTCAAAAAAGAAGAGTTCGACAAGAGCCTCTGGTAAACCAGTCAGCATTTTTTGTTTTTTTAAGTACGTACACCTTTGTGAGAAAGTTTAATATACATTAAGCCTACCTGTCAAGTGAGTATTGAGAGGCGGATTTGTACCCTTTATAAAAAACCATTCTTAAACATTACTTGACTAATGTGTTTAATAAGATTTAATATTAAAACGAAGATTCTGATAATTAAATAGCCGACTAGGTCACTAGAGGCTCCCAATTCAAGGTGGATTATATCTTGAGAGGGGAGTCTCTTTATTATTTTTGAAAAATCAAGACGAATTAAGGAGGACTCAATTAATGAAAATAGCGAAAGAAAATAAGGCTAATTATCTTGAGATAGCTAACAATCTCGCGAAGGAATTTGCTAAAACAGCAATTGAGCGAGATAAAAGAGGAGGAACGGCAAAATTTGAGCGTGACTTACTTCGTGAAAGTGGTTTGCTTTCGCTTATGATTCCAAAATCCCTAGGAGGGAAAGGGGAAGATTGGAAAACAGTTTTACAATTAACACGTGAACTGGCAAAAGTGGATGGATCGATCGCACATTTATTCGGATATCATTTCTTATGTTTGACATCTGTCCACTTATTCGGATCTCCATTTCAGAAAGAAAAGTTATATAAGGAAACGGCCGAAAAAAATTTGTTCTGGGGAAATGCCTTTAATCCGCGGGATGAAAATTTGCTATTGAAGAAAGAAAACTCACAATGGATATTGAGTGGGAAAAAAAGCTTTTGTTCAGGGGCAATGGATTCTGCCCGCTTATTGATTTCTGCTAAGAGCACAGGTTTTGATCGCCCTGTTATTGCTGTTATTCCAACTAATCGAAAAGGAATTATTATACAGGATGATTGGGATAGTTTTGGACAGCGGCAAACAGACAGCGGGACTGTTATTTTTAATGAAGTGTTACTGAAAAATGAAGAGGTGCTTGATTATTATGAACAAGACCTCCAAGGTTTGTTTCCTACATTAAGGACACATATTGCCCAAACAATTTTGGTTCATGTGATGCTAGGAGTTGCGGAAGGAGCCTTTGAAGAAGCAAAAAACTATACAAAGAATGTGACCCGTCCTTGGTTGACGTCTAATGTAGAAGATGCAACCAGCGATCCCTATACCATTCGCCATTATGGAGAATTATTCGTTCAATTAAAAGCTTCAGCTGCACTGGCTCAAAATGCTGCAGATGCCCTGCAGTTTGTATGGGGAAAAGAGTGGACACTAACTGAGCAGGAACGGGGAGAGTGCGGGATCACAATTGCAACAGCGAAGGTTTCTGTAGCGAAAACGGCATTAGAGGTAACGAATCGTATGTTTGATGTAATGGGTGCAAGAGCTACCTCGGCTAGGTATCAGTATGATCGATTTTGGAGGAATATAAGAACCCATACATTGCATGATCCGATTGAATATAAAATTCGGGATATCGGCAATTGGGCCCTCAATTCTAAGGTGCCTGAAATCACACCTTATTCCTAACGAAGTAAGCATGAATTATTTCAAGTTTTAAAAAAACCATCCGATTTAATCTTTGAAAAACGTCGATGGTAATACTTATCTAATGAATATCCGAAAAAGGAAGCGAGCATCTGTTGAAACAGCATTCCAAGTACTACAGGAACCGCAACGGCAGCCGGGAAATAGGTGGTCGCAAGAACAGCTCCAGCACTGATGTTCCGCATCCCGCCGGTAAAAGTTAAGGTAATGACGTCTTCCTTTTCCCATTTTAATAATTTACCAATTATCCAAGAAAGAGCATAGCCTGAAGCGGCTATAAATAAAACTAAGAAGGTCGTGATTATTAATTTTTTGTCGAAATGAGTTAAATAGGGTGCAATTTTTGAACTGTTCAATATTACGACAATTCCTACGCTTAGTTTGGAAAAAGGGGCTAAGCGGGGGGATAGACTTGTTTTTACCTTGCCTTTCGTAGTCTGATTCAAGAACATTGCCAGCATGGACGGAAGAACGACCATTCCGATTAACCCTTTCACCATTGACCACATATCCATTTCGATTGAGCCGCCTCCGAAAAGGGCAACACTGTAAGGAACGATGAATGGAGAGAGCAGGGTGTCGATGAGGATAATGGTTAGAGCAAGTACGGCATTTCCTTTATAAATGGATACCCAAATCATACTGGTGACACCCGTTGGAATGACTACTGATAAAACTAAACCCGTAATCGTGAAGGCATCCCCACGAAAAACTAAATGGCCAAGGGCCCAGGCCCATATTGGCATAAGTACGTGCAGGATGATCAAAACGATGAAAACAGGTAAAGGGTGTGTGACTACCCGTTGCAGTGATTTAAAGTTTGAGCCTAAACTTCCTGCAAATGTGATGAAAGCAAATATCCATGGAACTAGAAATGTGTAGTCAGTTAAATGTTCGGCTAATAAGACGCCAATAACAACGCTTATTGGTGTAATAAGCGGCATAGCTTTATCCATTTGTTTATTAATAGTCTTCAGCATCATTCATTCATCCATCCATTTCCTACGTGAAATTCTTCATAAGTAAGTTTACCATTTTCAATAATACGTATTTTAAAAGAATGAACTTTTGACTTAACGACTTCTACTATATACATAATAAATCCATTTAAGTAAAATATTAATATGAAGAGATTTTTATTTTAGAAATGTTAGCCGTTCAAAATAGAGGAGAGGGGAGTATCTATGCAGAAAGATATAAAAAGTGAAGTATTTTCATGGGTGAAATCTATCCTATTTGCTTTAATAATCGTGTTTATTTGCAACCAGTTTTTATTTACCCCAGTGATTGTTAAAGGTAAATCAATGGAGCCAACTTATGAAAACAATAACAGGATTGTAGTTACAAAAATCGGTAAGATCGAACATTTCGATATGGTCGTATTTCATGCTCCTGATGCAGATAAGAAGTATATCAAAAGGGTGATCGGCCTTCCAGGTGACAGTGTGGAAGTGAAAAAAGACGTACTATATATCAATGGGAAAAAGTATACAGAACCATATTTGAAAACAAATAAAGAGGAAATTCCACCTGAAGAAAATCTGACGGAGAATTTTACCCTGCAAAATCTATTAGGGAAATCCAAAGTACCCAATGGTTATTTATTTGTCATGGGAGATAATCGTAGGGATAGCTGGGATGGCAGAAGATTTGGTTTTATATCCGAGGAATCACTTGTGGGTAAAGTGGAATTTCGTTTCTATCCATTAAGCGAACTAGGGATGCCACAGTAAAAATTATAAACTTGGAATACGCGTGTGTTAATTATCCATATTACTTGAAGAGAAATTTTATAGCGTAATAATATGGACTAAGTTGTATTTATAGCAGATGATAGATTAAGAACCTTTTCCAATGGTTAAGGTTTTTTATTTTGAATTTTGGAGGTTTTTTCATAATGAAGAATGAATTAGCCACTCTCTCCATCCCAATGCTGGATGAAGAAATGGGACAGCAGGTAAAAAGGTATGTGGATTCTCTGACAGTTCCGCAGGGAAGTTTGGGACGGCTGGAAGAATTGATAATTGAATTAGCAAAGATGACAGGTGAAGCCTTTCCTGAAGTATCGAGACCGGGCGTGATTGTGTTTGCAGCCGATCATGGGATTACGGATGAGGGGGTTTCCGCTTATCCAAAAGAAGTGACAGAACAAATGGCTCTCAATTTCCTGAATAACGGAGCCGCCATCAATGTATTCAGCCGTGCGATTCATGCTTTTTTTGACATAGTTGATATCGGGATTGACGCTGATATTGAAGCACCGGAATTAACTTCAAGGAAAGTCCGCCGTGGAACAAGAAACTTCTATAAAGAAGATGCGATGACACGGGAAGAAGTAAACCAAGCGCTTGAAATCGGGTATGAGCGCGCGCAGAAAATGATTGAACAGGGAGCGAAATGTCTAATCCTCGGTGAAATGGGAATCGGAAATACGACAGCTAGTTCTGCAATCATCTCCGTTATTAGCGGGAAGAGCGTAGAATCGCTTGTAGGCCAGGGAACAGGACTAAAAAGTGAAGGTATTTTACATAAACAAAGAGTTATTGAAGAAGCAATCTTATTAAGAAAACCTATTCCTGATGATCCAATCGATATTCTGATGAAAATTGGCGGATTCGAAATTGCCGGGATGGCAGGAGCCATGCTAGCAGCAGCCAATAACCGAATTCCCATTCTTGTTGATGGTTTTATTACAACGACGGCTGCTGTAATTGCAAACCTGATTTCGGGTCGTGCATCTGATTATATGTTTGTCGGACATCAATCCGCAGAGCCGGGACATAGAACGGCCATTGAATTGCTTGGTAAAGAGCCAATTCTTCAACTGGGAATGAGAATAGGAGAAGGAACAGGAGCCGCAGTTGCTTTTCCTATTCTTAAGTCGGCGACATTGGTCATAAAGGAAATGGCAACATTTGAGTCGGCAGGTGTGTCAAACAAATAATAATTATAGTAAGAAGGAGGCTTTCTATATGAAGGCCTCTTATTTTTATGTAAAAAGACCTGCTAAGAAAAAAACATCATGCATCTACCGTGATTTCTTGTTTTTTTACCATGAGCGGTCCGGTGCATCCGCTTTATTAGGTTTTGTTATTATGTTCCAAAGTTATTACTACATTACCCTTTTTGTGTCCTTTTTCTACATAGCTATGAGCCTCGGCAATTTGTTCCAACGGAGAGTGCCTATCTATGACAGATTTTATCTTTCCCGCCTCAATAAGCTCTTTGAGAAAGATCAGATCCTCAGTTCTTCCGGGTGTTATTCCACCTATTACTTTCTTGCTGCCTATCATTGAAGTCCAAAGCATTTGAACAACCTGTGGCAGCCCAGCGACAGCTGCAAGATAGAATAACAAGAACAAAGGAGAGTTTTTTACTGAAACGTAATATCTCTGTTAGAATTTTCAAGAATATGGATACCGATATTCAGTATTCAAAGTTTAGAAAAGAGAGTTTTTTGATAGACAAAAGATTACTATCCTTGCTCCACTAATAGGTGCGATTCTTCATTAAGAAGGATCGCCTTTCCTTATGCAGATAAAGGGGCAGGATAGTTGATCTTTGGTGTCGTAATTGACTCAAACTATTCATTAAGAAGAATGTAAATCAGCTAAAAAAGAGGATATTAAATCCTCTCATTTATTTGTCTTTATCTAATTGTTCATCAGATTTTTGGACGATTTCTTTTAATTCTTCTATGTCACCTTTAGCATTAATAATTTCAAAAATCTCATTTAAGCCTTCTGAGGTTTTTTCATCTTCTGTTTTCACTTTACCCCTCCTAATTGTGGTTATTTTTAAGGTCTCCAAAAACTAGAAGATAAAACATAAAAAGAAAAAAAGGATTAGGAAAAGTGTACAAGTTGATTTCATAATATAAACCCCTCCAAATAGGAGAGGTTGTAGAGGTCTTATGTAGTTGTTTAAGTTGGTAACACTTCCCGATATTACACATCAGAGGCTGCTTGTATATTTGTAATTTGAAGTTAGCTAATTAAGTTAATTCTTCCTTACCGGCAATGATATCATTGGTTGCTTAAGCGTCTGCTTGCTGTTGTAATTGGTCATGTAGAATTGAACTTCTGTTTCAGCCGAAAGTATTTTTCTTTTGATATGTGGATCGAAGTGTGTTCGAATTCTAGAGAGAAAGTACTTGTTCAACTACAGGTGCGTTAGTTGATTAAGGAACACAAAAATGACTAAGGAAATCTCAATAGCATTAATTTGATTAAATTTTATTTCAAAGCTACATTACTCAGGAGCGTTGACTTTGATATTTCTTCATTTTTCGAACGACAGAAGGCTGGCTAATGCCTAAAAATTTAGCCATTTCATATGTGGATTTACATTGTTTATGTGCTTTCATCATCATCCATTTTTCCACTTGTTCAAGAGCTGTCTTGAGATCGCTGTCCTCAACCATCATTTGATCGATCATTAGGGTATCATCCTTTTTCTCCAAAGATTCTTGACTATGAAAGTAGGAGGGGAGGAAGCCTGGGAAAATAATGGAGTCTTCGGAAGTCAAAATGAGCCGTTCAATTAAGTTTTCTAATTCACGTACGTTCCCGGACCATTTATGCTGGATGAGGATTTCGTATGTGGATGGGTGCAATTTCTTGTCGGTCTTGTATTTCTTGTTAATGATCTCGAGATTATGATTGATTAAGATGGCAATATCCTCTTTTCTTTCTCGTAAAGGTGGGATATGGACAGGAATCACGTTTAAGCGGTAATACAAATCGAGTCTGAATAATCCTTTTTCTACCATTTCTTCGAGGTTTTGATTTGTTGCTGTTACGAGCCGAAAGTCTATCTTATGCTCTTTTTTTCCACCCACTCTTTTAAAGTTTTTCTCCTGCAGAACATTTAATAATTTCACCTGCATATCCAGGGGAAGTTCTCCGATTTCATCTAGAAATAAGGTTCCGTTATGTGCCAGTTCAATTAATCCTTGTTTCCCATGCTTTTGCGCCCCTGTGAAGGATCCTGCCTCGTATCCAAACATTTCAGATTCAAAAAGACTTTCTGGAATGGTACTGCAGTTGACTTCGATGAATGGTTCTTTACTGCGATAGCTCTGATTATGGAGCCTTCGGGCAAAGACGCTCTTTCCAACCCCGGATTCCCCGAGAAGCATGACAGTAGCATCCGTTTTTGAAACACGGAGTATCGTTTTGGCGATTTGCCGCATTTCCTTGCTTCGATAGATAAGTTCTTCCTGTTCCCGAAGTTCCTCGACCTCTGTTTGGTAGTCTTGAACCTTTTTCTTCAATTGTCCGTATTGATCCTGTAGGTTTCTGATTTCTGTTTGGTCCTGGGCATAACTAACGACGCGAACCAATTCACCATCATCATTAAAGATGGGATATGCAGTCGACATGACGATTTTTCCCGTCTTCGTATGTTGCATGATTTGAATAGGTGTCCGTTCTTTCAAAACCATAGCGGTGATCGATGGAGAAAGTATTCCTTCAGTTTCCAGCTGGTAAACCGATTTTCCAAGATAATGGTCGGGCTCAATTCCATAAATCCACCAGTGGTTAGGATTCGTAAATAAAATAAAACCCTTTTCATCGGTCACGGTAATATTGTTATTGGATGTGCTGATGATGGTGTCCAATACTCTTTTCACATTGTTATCACTCATTATTTTCTCCTTATCTATTGTTCTAGTGATTCAAATATAAATCAAAAACAAGGGTAAAATCAAGAATTTTCAGATATTTTGATTTGAAAGTGAATCATTTGTGACCAGGATCTTTTTGGTCAGCTTTGCTTTAGCAGCCTTTTGTTCAAATGATGGTAGGCTTTTATTCTAATAAATTTATAATGCGTGCAGTTTTTTTGTGGAGCAGGTGCGACGATAATTTTATTTATGCTTTTAACTCTTTTCACAACGAGTTGTACAGTAAGGAATATTAGGCTGTGTTTCGTATCTAATCGCAGCATTAGGACTGATTCTTTTGCATTTTAATCTAGGTGAGCGTTTCCTATAAAGGCGGTTTATTGCTATTTTATGTTTTGTTGCTCTTTCACTGTTTCTTAGCATAGTTTTAGTAAGAAAGAATACTAAATAGATAGTATAGAGAGAAATTTTTTTGTGAAAAAATGGATAATAAAAGGGATTTTTCCTTTTTATCTTTCACTTTCTTCATAAAGGTCAATAATTAACTCTTAGCAGGCAGGAGGAGAAACGGATATGTCACGGTTACAAGAGTTTAAAGATGTATTTAAAAATATTAAATTAGCATGGGAACGTAACGAACAAGCGGCGATTGCCATGCAAATTAGTGTTAAAGGTTCTGCCTACAGACTGCCAGGTACTAAAATGATGATGGCTTCTGATGGGCAAATGTTCGGTACGATAAGCGGAGGATGTTTGGAAAGCGATCTTTTTGGGTGGGCAGAAAAGGCAATGGAAATGAAAACGCCTTTAACACATAAATACGATTTAAGTGAAAATGAAGTGTGGGGTTTAGGAATAGGATGCAAAGGGATTCTTGAAATGCTCATTCTACCTATAGATCAAAATGATGTATTCTGGAAAAAAACAGAAGATATTATCCAGAAGGGTCAAGCTTTCTCTTGTGTACTGGAAATACCTACTGGGAGGAGGTTATTGATTGAAAAAGAAGGTAATATAATTGGGGATTTGGATAATCTCCCCTGCGAGGTTGTTGAAAAAGCAAGAAATAGTATGGACACGCAAACTCGTGCAGAAATAATGAGCTGTGACGGAAGCAGATTTCTAATTGATGCAGTTAAACCTGGGGAAAAATTAATTGTTGCTGGAGCCGGAAGGGATGCAGTACCTGTGGCTGATTTGGCTGCTAAAGCTGGTTTTTCAGTTACTGTATTAGATTCACGTGTGGAATTTAACAACCCTCGACTTTTCCCCTCTGTTATACATTTAATCGAAAATCCTGAAGAGATTAATTCAAATAATGTCACCGATTCATGGTGGATCATCATGAATCATTACCAAGAGATTGATGAAAAGGCATTACAACTTGCTTTGAAAAGTAATCCACGGTACATCGGTGTTCTTGGTCCTATGGCTAGAACAAAAGAAATGCTTATAAATATTGGACAAACTTTTTCCGATGGGCCGATACATTCACCAATTGGTTTGGATCTAGGAGCCGAAACGATGGAGGAAGTAGCCATAAGTATTGTTACTGAACTAATGACAGTCAAAAATGGTAGAAATCCGGTTCCACTCCATGGAAAGACGAAAATCCATGGTTAAGGTAGGAGCTGTAATTCTTGCAGCTGGAATGTCAACACGTATGGGAAAACCTAAACTATTATTACCTTTAAATGGTCAACCTCTTTTTAAATATGCTCTTAAAGCAACGGTCGATGTTTCATTACAGCCAATCGTTTTAATCGCAGGTCATTATATAGAAGAAATTCGACATTATACTCATGATTTAGAAGATATAGAAATTATTTATAATCAAAATTATGCAAATGGTATGGCTTCTTCTCTGAAACTCGGTATTCAGGCGGTAAAAAAAGATGTGGATGCTGTCATGGTTTTCTTAGCGGATCAACCCTTAGTTTCCAAATCAATTGTACAATTACTAATTGACCACTATAAAGCTCATAAGCATGAAGGGATTCGTATTGTCCGGTCAAAATATAAGGAAGATTTAGGTCATCCAGTTCTGTTTGATGCTGAATTATTTAATGAATTCGATTCAATAGATGGAGATCAAGGAGGCAAAGAAATTATAAAAAAATATACACAATTAACAAAAATCATTTCCTTTGATAACCAGATGTGGGGAATGGATGTTGATACACCTGAAGATTACTTAATAATGAAAAAATATTTTGATTTAGAACTTTACACTTAGAAAAGCTTTGGCTAGAAAGGGACTACTGCACGAGTCGCTCCTATATAATCGTGGTTGAGCAGTGCTTTTTGTAATTTTTCGGTTGCCCATTCTAACTTTTGTTCTGAAACCTAAAAGAAAAGAGTGACCGTGTTTTGCGGTCACTCCTTTTAAGCATAGGAAAATAATAAATTATTAGCGAGATATAAAAGGATTGTCGGTTACCCAAAAACGCCATGGATAGTCCTTCGCTTCTCCGGAGTTGCCAATGCCGATTCGGGGTCCGCTGGATATGTGCTCAGGCTTTTTTCCAGAAGCAAGATAAAGCGGCGGTTTTGTGAAAGGTTGACCATAATCGGCCATAGTAATGCCTAGTGCTTTGGATAACTTTCCAGGTCCGTTCGTCAACTTTCGAAAATCAGCAAGCCCACGTCTTTCATGCATTAACTCAAGCCCTGAATAGGGTTCCACAGCCCGGATTAAGATGGCTTCCGGCTTATCCAGCCCACCGCTTACGACATTGACAAGCGTATGGGTGTGCATGACGTATGTATAGATCATTCCGGACTTTCCGAACATCACTTCAGTCCGCTTCGTCCTTCTATTTCCAAAACTATGTGCAGCCCTATCTTCCGGTCCCATATAGGCTTCGGTTTCAACAATAAATCCAGAAGCGATTCCTTCTGATGTTTCTTTTACCAGCAGGCAGCCGAGAAGGGATTTTGCCAGCACGAGCGTTGGCTGCTGATAAAACTCCGGTGGTAATATTGAATGGAAATTTGTATCCTTAAGCATAGTATCACTCCATATAGTCTCTTATAGATAAAATTCCCTTATTGTAGAAAAAGAAACCTAGGGATGAAGGATAGTAAAAAGACCGGCTGGAAAGGCGCCGGTCTCTATGTTAATCATTTATTAACCTAAATCTTTTTCCGCTTCTTGATCTCTTTTGATTTTTCCGGAACCAACTGAAAGAGCAACTAATATTCCGACAGAGACAAAAAAGATACCAGTGACAAATACACTTGAAAATGCATCAATCCAGGCATTTTCAATGGTTTTTATAATGATATTGCTGACTTCAGCCGGCATCTTCAGATTCTCAGGATAGAGCATGATATTGAACAAATTATCTGTTTTATCGGCAAGTGCCTTCAATGCTTCTTGTATTAGGGTATTTTTTTCACTAACAACCGCGTCATCCATATTTTGCTGTAGATTGTGATTCATGACTGCATTCAAAATCGTAATACCCATCGTTCCGCCTATTGATCGAAAGAAGGTCGAGGCTGCAGTGACCGATCCTAACTGTGATTTTGGAAATTCATTTTGAACGGCAATCATCAGGGTCGGCATAACAAGACCCATTCCCACACCTAAGACAGCCATGAAGGAATAAGCGGTCAGAATTGTAGTTTCACCATCCATCGTACTCATTAGGAAAAAGCCGAGAGTCGCAATGGCCATTCCAAAGGTAAGCACGGTACGAAAACGAAATTTTAACAACAGCCGCCCGCCAACGACACTAGAAAGAATCAACCCGATCATCATCGGAGTCATGGTCGATCCGGCTTTTGTTGGTGACACTCCTAAAACTCCTTGCATGAACAGTGGGACAAACATGATAGCCCCGAACATACCCAGGCCTAGCAAAAATCCTAAGATATTCGTGGTGGCAAAAACTCTATTTTTAAAGAGAGATAAATCAAGAATTGGTTCAACTGCTTTTCTTTCAAAAATGATAAATAGGACAATAAAGACAAGGGTGCTGCCGAAAATCAAGAGAGATTCAAGTGATATCCATTCGAATTTATCACCCCCGAATGTTAAGCCCAATAAAAGCAGGACAATACCTGGAATTAAGGTGAAAATACCAAGGAAATCGATATTCACTTTCTCTGTTTTTTGAATCGCTTCGTTCTTCAACCCGACATAAATCAAAATCGCTGATAATAATCCCGTCGGTACATTAATGAGGAAGATCCAATGCCAGCTGATATGGTCGACAATCAGTCCACCCAGAAAAGGACCAATTACAGAACTTAAGCCAAAAAGGGCTCCGAATACACCCTGCCATTTGGCTCTTTGTTCAGCAGTGAAAATATCGCCGATAATCGTTTGGGATAAGGGCATGATCATCCCGCCCCCGATTCCTTGCAGCCCCCGATAGATAATCAGCTGCTCCATCGAAGTGGCAGTGGCGCATAAAAAAGAGCCAATCGTAAAAATAACTGTACCAATCAAATAAAGGGAACGTCTGCCATATAAATCTGAAAGCTTCCCAACAATCGGTACAACGGTCGTAGAGGCAATTAAATAGGCAGTCGTCACCCATGCAAAGATAGTGAAACCATTCAATTCCCCAATAATCGTTGGCATTGCTGTCCCGACGATTGTCTGTTCCAATGAACTGAAAAACATTCCAATGATCAATCCTGTTAAGACAAGCTTGGTATTGACTGCTCTTTTCTCGATTTGCATTTCATTTCTCCATTTCCTTAAACTGTTTTCCTTTTTTCAATGACTAATAGGTCAAAATTATATAGTGAAAATGACTTATAAGTCAATCCTTTTTTTTCGCTAAAAAAATCAGTTGCATAAGTCGTTTATTCGTCTATTTCATCTTAGTAATTCGACTAGAAATATGCAATTCCTTCCTAATCTAAATATCTGCGACGTGTTTCCATTTGCCATATCCGATATAATAAGAGAGAGTATAGATGAACTTATGATTGGAAGTGTAAGATATGAATAAAAAAATCGGGTTTATTGGATGCGGTAAAATGGGAGCGGCAATGCTTGAAGGCATGTTGCGCTCGGAAGTCATCTCACCTGAAAATATAATGGTCAGCACAGCAAGTGTTGAGACTTTGACGAAGATCACCTCGAAATATAAGATTGAAGGCTGTTTAGATAATAAAGAGGTAGCCGGTTTTGCCGATTTGCTCTTTTTAGGGATTCAACCCGCCATGCATAAGCAAGTGCTCGACGAAGTTAAGATTCATGTGAAAGAAGGAGCTGTGATCATTACAATGGCAGCGGGAATAACTACATCACAAATTGAGGAAGGTTTGGGAAAACCAGTGAAGGTTGTCCGAACGATGCCAAACACTCCTTCCCTTGTCGGTGAAGGCATGACGGCAATCAGCATTAATCGTGAAATCACAGCAGCTGATATTACTGATGTTACTACACTGTTGAATTCTTTTGGAAAAACAGAGCTTATACATGAAGATTTGATGGACGCAGTGCCAGCAATCAGTGGATCCTCACCGGCTTATGTATACATGTTTATCGAGGCGCTTGCGGATGGAGCGGTTCGTGACGGTATTCCACGAAAACAAGCATATCGAATGGCCGCACAATCTGTAATGGGTGCTGCTAAAATGGTGCTTGAAACAGAAAAGCATCCTGGCGCTTTAAAGGACGATGTATGCACTCCGGGGGGGGCAACAATATCTGCGGTTGCTTCTTTAGAGGAGAATCAGTTCAGAGCTAGTATTTTACAAGCGATGAAAGCCTGTACAGATAGAACGAAGGGGCTCGGACAGTAAGAATTATAGATTGCCTATTCTCAGGCAATCTACTTTTTTACATAATATTATCAGAATGTTTAGTTAAAAAAGAGGGGGAAGCAGAATGAATATATATTATATAGAGGATTTAAGAAAGATACTAACGGAAGAACAAGTCACGGTGAATGAAACTATATTAGAGCAGCACAGTCATGATGAATCGTATCATACTCCGCACTTACCGGATATGGTCGTTTATCCAAGAAGTGCTGTAGAAGTGAGCGCAGTCATGCGTTATGCGAATGAACATGAAATACCAGTCATTCCTTTTGGTCTAGGTTCGAGTTTAGAAGGACATGTGGTTCCAATTAAAGGGGGAATTTCGCTCGATTTATCCTTGATGAATCAGGTGTTGGAAATCAGGGAAAGTGATTTTTTGGTGAAGGTCCAACCAGGTGTGACACGGACGCAGTTGAATAAAGAATTGAAAAAATACGGATTGTTCTTTTCTGTCGACCCCGGAGCCGATGCGACATTGGGAGGGATGGCAGCTACGAATGCAAGTGGCACAACTTCGGTCAAATATGGCATAATGCGCGATCAGGTTCGGGATTTGGAAGTGGTTCTAGCAAACGGTGAAATTATCCATACCGGTAGCTTAGCTACAAAATCATCATCTGGGATACATTTAAATGGCTTATTTGTCGGTTCGGAAGGCACGCTAGGTGTATTTACTGAACTGACTCTAAAGGTGTACGGCATTCCTGAAGTAACAATGGCAGGGAGAGCTTCATTTCCAACCGTTGAACAAGCAGTATCTGCCGTCAATGGAATCATGCTTGCTGGGATTCCAATTGCGCGTATTGAATTGGTCGATGCCGAGTCTATTAAAAAAGTAAATCAATTTATGGACAAACTTTATGAAGTTAAACCAACATTATTCTTGGAGTTTCACGGGAATTTTGCCGGACTAGAACAGGATGTCAATTTTGCTAAGGAAATCGTAAGTGATTTTGGCTGTGAGGATATCCAGTTTGAAACGGATTCAAAAGCGCGAAATGCATTATGGGAAGCTCGCCATAATCTTGCATATGCTTTTATTCACAGTGCTCCGGGTAAGAAGCTGATGGTCACGGACGTAAGTGTGCCCCTCCATGAATTGTCGAATGCCATATTAGAAACTAGGAAAAAAGTCGAACAATCCAAAGTAGAAGGAGCGATTGTGGGCCATGTGGGTGATGGAAATTATCATGTGTTATTTATGATTGATCTAAGTAATCCAGAGGAAGTGAAAGAAGCGAAGCGGTTAAATGAAGAAATAGTTGAATATGCCTTAGCGAAAGGCGGTACATGTACGGGTGAACATGGGGTTGGGCTTGGAAAATCCAAATATCAGCGGAGAGAGCATGGAGCGGCGTATGAGGTGATGAAAACGATCAAGCAGGCCTTGGACCCGAATGGAATAATGAATCCAGGGAAGATTTTTGTAGATTGATAGATGAAACATGAAAGAGGGGGCTTTAGGCACCCTCTTTCTGAAACGACAAAAGAGGGGAACTGTATGATGAAGAGAAAAATCTTAACAGGGGTACAAGATGTTCAAGATACAAACAAAAAATACTAATAAAGTAATCATTGTACTGCATGAAATTTACGGGGTTAATCAACATATGAAGGATTTTTGTGAGTTATTATCAGAACAGAACTTTGATGTCATTTGTCCAAACTTTTTGCAACGGGAAGAACCATTTGCTTATGTGCAAGAAAAAGAAGCATATCTTAATTTTATGGATAATGTAGGTTTTACTAAGGCATCGAACAAAATAAAAAAGATAATATTGAAAGCTAATGAGGAATACTCAAAAATATTCATCATTGGATTTAGTATAGGGGCGACAATTGCTTGGTTATGTAGTGAGGAGGTATTTGTTGATGGAATAGTAGGATATTATGGCTCCCGCATAAGGGATTATTTAGAAAAAGAACCAAAATGCCCTACATTGCTGATCTTTCCTCAAGAAGAACGATCGGTTGATGTAGACGAGTTAGTTTTACATCTAGATAAAGAGAATATCGAGATACATACATTTAATGGTTTTCACGGTTTTAGTGACCCGTTTTCTCCTAAATATAATCTAGAATCAGCAGAAAAAGCCAGTAGCCGAGTTATTAAGTTTTTACTAAAGTCATAAGTAACTGTAGCGGGAAGAATCCCGATTAAGTGCAATAAAAAAAGACTCCAGACGCGATGAACGTCTTTGGAGTCTCCTTATTATTATGCGTTGATATTATTTGGGTTTAAAGCATTTTCAACACTAACATAGTTGTAGCCTAGGTCTGATGCAACTGCTTCGAACGTGATTTCTCCATTGGCTACATTGACGCCTTTTGCAAGGGCATCGTTTTCAAGGATTGCTTTGATGGCGCCTTTGTTGGCAATTTGCAGTGCGAAAGGTACAGTTACGTTCGTTAAGGCAACTGTAGATGTTTGAGGCACTGCTCCTGGCATATTTGCCACCGCGTAATGAACTACTCCATGTTTAACATAAGTAGGGTTATCATGTGTTGTTATGTGGTCAACCGTTTCAAAGATACCGCCTTGGTCGATAGCAACATCGACAATGACTGAACCTGGAGACATTGATTTAACCATTTCTTCAGTAACGAGCTTAGGAGCTTTTGCACCTGGAATCAGAACTGCACCGATCACTAAATCAGCTTCTTTGACTGCTTCAGCTATATTATAAGGATTTGAAATGAGTGTAGTTAGTTCATTTCCGAAAATATCATCCAATTGGCGAAGGCGATCAGGACTTAAGTCAAGAATGGTAACATCTGCGCCTAATCCAATAGCGATTTTAGCTGCATTTGTTCCAACCATACCGCCGCCGACGACAGCGACTTTACCACGTTTAACTCCAGGAACTCCGCTTAAAAGAATTCCTTTACCACCGTTATTTTTTTCAAGGAACTGAGCACCGATTTGCGCTGCCATACGTCCAGCCACTTCACTCATTGGTGTCAATAAAGGAAGTGTACGGTTTATTGCAACCGTTTCATAAGCAATGGCCAAGACACCGCTTTCTTTTAGAGCCTGTGCAAGAGCTGGTTCAGCTGCAAGATGCAGATATGTGAAAAGAATTAAATCTTTACGGAAATATTTATATTCAGATGAGATAGGTTCTTTTACTTTCATGATCATTTCTGTGCTTGACCAAACGCTAGCAGCGTCCTCGACTATAACAGCTCCAGCTTCTTGATATGATTCATTTGTAAAACTGCTTCCTAATCCTGCGTTCATTTCGATTAATACTTCATGTCCCGCATTGACTAATGCTACAACCCCAGCTGGAGTGATAGCTACACGGTTTTCATTGTTTTTAATCTCTTTCGGAATTCCTATTCTCATCTTAATCCCTCCAATAATTTGTTTTACTATTTGTATCACAAGTATAATGGGAAAAAGAAACAGTTAGTATGTGGAAATCAGAAAAAGGAAAAAGGTGTATTTGTGGAATTCCACAAACGCAGTATCAATAATTATGGACTTGCCAGGGTTAAGAGCTTAGTTTAGATAGTTAACGTGAGAAAACATTACGCTGAAATCTTAATGTTTTGCAACCGGTTCATGCATTCGCTCCAAAATCCTTCTTTTCTTATATAGCATTATTCCCGTATCGGCCATATCAGCGATCATAGAGCGATTGGTAATGGCACCAAAGATTATTCCAGCAACAGGTACCATTTGCAGAAGCTTTTTCCAACCAAACTGATCACGATATGTATAAACAACTTCCCGCCATCCTTGCAATTCAGAAGCAAGTTCTCTTTTGGATTCAGATTCGGGAAGGTGCATATTCGACAATTCCTTTAACAGTGCCTTTTTTCCGACAACATCTGATGTAGTAAATTGTAGGCATTTGACGATGAAAATACGCTCCTGACGGTCTCGTGGATTGTAGCCGTAAGAGAGAGCGATTTCCTGAAGTGTCTTGATTGACATACCAAGAAGCAAGGGGATGTCAATGGCTAGGGTGAAGATTCCACCTATGCCAGTAGTAGCACCCTGAACTGTGGCCAATTTACTTCCGGAATTTTTAATCTCTTGACTAACACTGTCCATAATATGAAGGGGAAGTTTTGAAACATCTTCTATGGAGGAAACATTCAGTTCAGGATTCTTGGCCTGCAGCTGATTTAGAATATTGGATTCCTTTGTTAAATATTGTCCTCCGGTTTGAATATAGCTACCGATTTCATCGAGCATGACACCAAGCTTTTTCTGTATGAAGTCCGGTGTTAGCTTGTCTAAAAGTTTGAAGGGGAGACGTCCAATTCGTTCCCAAAACCATAACCCATTCTGGTCTTTTTCCCATTTTTCAATGATTTTTAATTCTTTCTCAAGTTCTTCATTCGATTCTAGATTCATTTAACCAACCTTTCCATTTATTTATTTTTTCCATATGTTGATGGAATATTTCAATTTTTCTTGTGAAATTTGTCAAATTCATAAAGTTTAATATCTAGAAATAGAGACATTTTTTGAATCGGATCTTTTAAACGAATATTTCCTACTTCTGTAATCCGTTTTAAACGGTAATTTAAGGTATTCACATGGATATGAAGATTTCTTGAAGCTTCATTTGGATTGCAGTCTTTCTCTAAATAGACAGTAAGTGTTTGCAGTAATTCTGTCTGGTTTTTCAAGTCATAAGCTCTTAGCTTCAAAATAGAAGGATGAGCGTGACGTTGTTTGTTGTTTGCAAGAGTTTCAATCATTTGAAACATGCCTAGCTCTTCATAATGTAAAATAAGCTTCATATCATCAGGAAAAATATTTTTCATTTTTAAGGTATATTGAGCTTCTTCATAGCTTGATTTTACGTCCATTAAGTTTTTATACATATTACCTGAAGTACCAAGGATATGTTCAACACCAAAACGCCGTTTCATTTCTAATATGAAGAAAGGAATGAAATCATAAATGGATGTGGTAAAAGAAGGGCTATTTTCTTGGTCCGATCCCGCAAAAAGAATGAGCTTGTTATGGTCAATGGCAAATAAGAACCTGTTTATCTTTTGAGTAGTCGTTAACATATAGGAAATGTAGCGTTCTACTTCGCGATTGATCTCTTTAGGGAATTCAAATACTAATATGGAAAAAACAACAGGAACTTGGATAGAAAACTTCGTGAAATTTTCTATTATTTCTGATTCTTCTTGATAATGACCAGTTAACATACGCCAAAGAAACTCCTGATGACCTGCTTCTTTCCTTTTCTTTTTTAATTGTAATTGCTGCAACTGGTTTTTCGCTTCTTTTGCAGCAAATTGAAGAAAGTCCATATCTTCTTCGGAGAAAGGTTGATTCACTTCCAAGGCCCAAATGAAGCCAAGGACTTCATTATTTTTCCTAATAGAGACTGCCGCTCGATTACCGAGACCGACATCATTGATAGCCCCAATTTTAATAGGAGCGTCTTCTTTCAATAAAGCCGGGATAAACCCATCTTTCCATAAGCTGTTGATGACTTTTTCAGGAACGCGCCTTCCGATAATAGTCATGATGCGGGCTTGGTCGGTTGTATCATCATGCGTACTATAAGCAAGCAGGCGATGGTTACCATCCTCAATTGTAATGGGACAGCCTAAGACGGAACTGATTCTATCCGCAAACTCCATCATATCTCCATAAAGGTCTTTAAAAATATCTCTATTTGTGAATTCCTTCATTATTATTTTGCCCCTCGCTTAAAAGATTCCTTTTTCTTTAAATTTTAAACGATTAACAGTGTTTTAGCATAGGATTATATCCATGTTTTTTACGGGAGAAACAGAAAATCCCTACCGATGGAAACCGGAAGGGATTTTTATTTTAGAAAAGGAAATTAATCAAAAGATAAAGCAAACCTGCTAATGTTGCTGAGATAGGAATGGTAATGAACCAGGTAACAATCATTCTTCTTGCCGTTCCCCATTTTACGCCCTTAACACGGTGGGCTGAACCAACTCCAAGAATCGAAGAAGAAATAACATGTGTTGTACTAACTGGCATGTGTATCACGGTCGCGCCAAAAATGATGAAGGCCCCGGTTAAATCCGCTGCAACACCATTGACAGGGCGGATCTTCATAATCTTGCCGCCAACTGTTTTAATGATTTTCCATCCGCCAACAGAAGTTCCAAGTCCCATTGCTAACGCACAGGAAAATTGAACCCAGAAGGGGATGTCAGTACTTGTTGCATAGCCATTTGCAATAAGGGCCATCGTGATGATCCCCATGGCTTTTTGGGCGTCATTCGTTCCGTGGGTATACGATTGAAGTGCTGCAGTTGCAATCTGAATAGTACGGAATTTCTGGTTTGTTTTTGTCAGGTTATTATTTTTAAATATAACTTTAAAGATGCTGTATACGATAAATCCAATTACAAAAGCAATTATAGGGGAGAAAATCAAAGCTTGAAGAATTTTCAAAAATCCTTCCCATTTAATGCCGGCGAAACCAGCTGCTGCAATGGCGGCACCTGCAATCGAACCAATCAATGCGTGGGATGAACTGCTTGGTATCCCGTAATACCATGTAAGGAGGTTCCATATAATAGCGGCAAGCAAAGCTGCCAAGATTACATATGAACCATTTGGAAGCGTGAACGGATCCACAATATCCTTAGTTATGGTCTTCGCTACGCCTGTAAACGTCATAGCTCCGACGAAGTTCATGATGGCTGCCATGACAATGGCATGCCGAGGTTTCATGGCCTTTGTTGAAACAGCTGTAGCAATTGCATTTGCTGTATCATGGAAACCATTGATGAAGTCAAATGCTAAAGCAAAGAAAACGATTAATATAGTTAAAATTAATAAAGTATCCATTTATGGGGGTACTCCTTAGGCGTTTTTCATTATGATTGTTTCAAGTGTATTGGCCACAGCTTGACAGTGATCAGCGATCTCTTCAAGGCTTTCGTATATTTCTTTATATTGAATGATTCTGATTGGATCCTTTTCAACCGTAAACAAGTTTTTGATCGATTGACGTTGGATTCCGTCACAAACAGATTCAAGGTCTTTAATTTTAATTGCATTTTCACGAATCATTGGTAATTTTTTTGTAGAAAGTGTATCGACAGCTATTTCAATCTCATACGTACACTCTTTAATTGCATCCACAAATTTAAGCATATACTCATCAGCATTGACGATGGAGTACATTTCGAATAATGCGGCGCAGTGTTCCAAACCGTCTATGACATCATCCATTCTCATGGTTAATTCTAGGATATCCTCACGTTCGATAGGAGTGATGAAGGCATTGTTTAGTTCTTTAATTACGTTATGAACCATTGAATCGCCTTTATGCTCATAATCTTTCATAGTATCTGAAAATACTTTTAGATCGGAGATATTCTTCAGTTTATAATCCGCGAAATAGTCAGCACCTTCTTTAAGGTTTTGAGCGATGTTAAAAAGCATTACTGCGAATTTGTCTTTTTTAGATTTAAAAGCCATGTTAAGCCTCCCAATTAGTCATGCAATTTTTACATAAAATTATTATACGCTTAGTATTAACAAGTTGATTGTAACGAATTCATGTAGTATGAGGAAAGGTTTTTCGACGAAAATTTACAAAATCTTAATAAAACTTTACAATCGAAAACAAGGATAAGTAAAAAATGGGAATCAGTTACACTTAAAAGGGCGAAATCATAAAAAAACCTTCCCAATATGGAAAGGTTTAAGGTTTTATAAAAATAAAGCAATTAGATAATAAATCAATCCGGCTAAAGAAGCTGAAATCGGCAAGGTTATGAACCAAGTGATTAACATACTTTTAGCTGTTCCCCATTTTACACCTTTGATACGGTGTGCAGAACCTACCCCAAGTATGGATGAAGAGATGACATGTGTCGTACTGACCGGCATATGCAGGAATGTAGCACCGAAAATTATCGCTGCACCGGTCATATCGGCAGCGACCCCATTTACTGGACGTATTTTCATGATCTTACCGCCCACCGTTTTAATGATCTTCCAACCACCGATTGAGGTACCAAGCGCCATTGCGATTGCGCACGATAATTGCACCCAAAAGGGGACATCAGAGCTAGAGGCATATCCGTTAGCCATTAAAGCCATAGTGATAATACCCATGGATTTTTGAGCATCATTTGTTCCGTGTGTATAAGACTGAATTGCCGCTGTGAGAATTTGTATTCTCCTAAATCGCTTGTTAGTCTTACCTAAATTATTATTTTTGAAAATTACCTTAAAGATGTTGTACACAATAAATCCAAGTGTAAAGGCAAGAATCGGAGATAAAATTAATGCTTGGACGATTTTGGTGAATCCACTCCATTTAATCGTATCGAAACCTCCAGCCACAATGGCAGCTCCCGCTATAGAACCAATAATAGCATGGGAAGAACTGCTTGGAATACCAAAATACCAAGTGATTAAATTCCATGTTATTGCGGAAAGTAGAGCAGCGAGGATTACATATGAGCCATTGTTTAATGTGAAAGGATCAACAATATCCTTCGTAATGGTATGTGCTACACCAGTGAATGTCAGCGCTCCTAATAAATTCATGACCGCAGCCAAAATGATCGCATGACGTGGTTTAAGCGCCTTAGTTGACACGGCTGTTGCAATAGCATTGGCTGTATCATGAAATCCATTGATAAAGTCAAAGATTAAAGCAAAGATAATAATTAGCGCGGTTAAGATGAATATAGTATTCATACATGGAAGACTCCCTTAATATTCAAGTATGTAATGAGAAAATTTAGATAGTGACCAATGAATGGGCGTTGGACAACTTTGCAACTCCACATTATTAGAATGGAAGTTTTACGTTTGATTATTCTTTAAAGATGGCACCTTCTTCTTTTTCTTGGTTACGGACGGACTATTCAATTGTAACTAATTTCTTATCTATAAGCATAGATATTTCGTCATTTTTTTACAAAATATTTAACTTAATGAAGGATTAAATGATAAATTTTCACTTTAAATAGAAAATTTTGGATAAAATGTTTGTTGAGTCATTTAATAAACCTTTAAATTCCGAGGCTTATGGTTAGAAATAAAAGGTAGGACGATGATATAATTGGTAAATAAAAGGTAAGGGGGATTGGCAAATGATATCAAGTATAGGGGAAACGATTACTTTACATAATGGAGTAAAAATGCCGCAGTTAGGTTTCGGTGTATTTAAAGTGAAAAATGGCAGTGAAACGGTTGAGTCCGTCAAGAAAGCAATCGAAGTAGGATACCGTTCAATTGATACGGCTGCCGTTTATGAAAATGAAGAGGGTGTAGGACAGGCTATTAGAGAAAGCGGAATACCGCGTGAAGAATTGTTCATCACATCTAAAGTGTGGAATACTGATCAAGGTTATGAAACGACCCTTCAGGCATTTGATGATAGTTTGAAACGCCTTGGTTTGGAATATTTAGATTTATACTTAATTCACTGGCCAGGAAAAGACAAATACCTGGAAACGTGGAAGGCATTAGAGAAGCTTTACAATGAAGGAAAAGTGAAATCAATCGGTGTAAGTAATTTCCATGTCCACCATTTAGAAAAATTATTAGCGAACAGTGAAATAAAACCTGTCGTAAACCAAATAGAATTACATCCACTTTTGACTCAAGTTGAAATTCGTGATTACTGCGAAAAGCATGATATCAAGGTAGAAGCATGGAGCCCGCTAGGTAGGGGGAGCTTAATAGAAGAACCGACTATCAATCATATTGCAAAGAAGCATGGAAAAAGCTCTGCTCAAGTATTAATTAGATGGCATCTCCAACATGAAATTGTCGTTATCCCTAAATCGATTACGCCGTCCCGTATCGAGGAAAATGCACAAGTGTTTGACTTTTCATTGAGTCTTAACGAAATGAATCAAATTGATGCCTTAAACAAAAATGAACGATTTGGAAGCAATCCGGATGAACTTTTGTTTTAATGATTGATGATATAGACTTTAAAGAGAACTAAAAATGATATGAGGGTGTCCCAGTAATTTCGGGGCATCCTTTTTTCGTTATATCTTTATAAACATATTTGAGCTAGATACTGCTTATACTATGAATGTGACAAAAATGTAGCATAGTGTATACCCTTTTCATAAGTCTAATAATCATTTTTTCTTTACCAAATATTTTTTTAAAAAATGAGGTTTTAGATTATTTTAACGGGGAAAATAATGAGTACAGCAGCAAACAAAAAGAAAAACACACTAACATTGAGGAGTGTCCAATCAGTTCCTCAGGGTCAATAGCTAGCTAACTTTCCCACTAACTAAAGCATTCACATTCATTAGATATTGTGCATAATCGGCATCATACCATTTGAGTGAAAAGGTTAATGAATTGAACAGGACATGAATATTTGGAAGTGATGAGATTTCTTGAAGTCTGCTGTAGAACAGGAAAATATATTGTCTGGTATAAAAATACAACTACTTAAGGAGGAAATATATTATGGGATTTTTATGGTCATTAATTATCGGAGGTATTATCGGTTGGTTAGCAGGTATGATAGTAGGACGTGACGTACCATTTGGTATCATTGGTAACATCATCGCTGGTTTTGTTGGTGCATGGTTAGGTTCATTAATTCTTGGGAACTGGGGACCTTCAGTAGCAGATTTCGCTATTATTCCTGCATTAATTGGAGCAATTGTATTTGTCTTCATATTAAGCTTGATCTTAAAAGGCATGAGAAAAGCTTCTTAAATATCACAATAAAAGCTGGCCCAAGTGGCCAGCTTATTTTTTTGATTCATAATCCTTACTATGCAGCTTTAGAAACGGCTGCTTATAATGATAGAATTTTAAGAAAACTGACTCCTACTTATTTGGAGTCAGCTTTTTTTGTATATTAGAGAGTCTCAAATATCCCGGACTTATCTAAGAAAGGTGCTTCTATTATCATTTTTTCTTCGGAAATTGGATGGATAAATTCAATTTTTCGAGCATGAAGGGCTTGCCGTGGAAAGGTATTTTTTCCGCCGTACAAGGTATCACCAGCCAAGGGGTGATTTAAGTGGCTAAAGTGCACCCTGATTTGGTGGGTGCGGCCGCTTTCCAAAGTGCAACTGACAAGCGTTAAGTTTTTCTTCGAATCCCGCTTAAGCACTTGGAAATGGGTAATAGCCACCTGGCCAGTAGGTGAAACCCTTCGTCTAGTAGCATGATGGCGGTCTCTACCAATTTTTTCGTTGATTTTACCTTCATTCTTTTGGATGATTCCTTCAACTAAAGCGACATATGTTCGTTTGATTTTTCTTTCTTCCAGCATTCTATCCAACATAGACCCAGTGAGGCGATCTTTGGCAAAAAGAACGGCTCCAGTGGTATCTTTATCAAGCCTATGAATATGCTTAATCATACAGGTTTGGCCGGTGTTCTGAAGGTGGTACCCTACACCATTGATAAGCGTATGTGTATCGCCGGGTTGAGAAGGGTGGGTATCCATTCCTGCCGGTTTATTGGCAATCAATAATAGGTCATCTTCATATAAGATAGAAATCCCTAAATCTACAGCTTTAACGGTTTCATTTTCAGCATTCATTAAAGGAATGCTAATCGTATCGCCTTCGGAAAGAGTAGTTGTCCATGAAACAGTATTTCCGTTCAATTTTACTTCTTTACTCATTCTCCACTCATGCACCAATTTCTTTGGCGCCTTCCAGTGGTCCTTAAAAAGCTTATCTAATGTTAATCCATTCCAACTTTGAAGAACTTCAATTGATAATATTTGGTTTGTTATATTAAAATGTCCCAATATAATTCCTACTTTCGACTTATGTGATTGTAATTAATTGAAAAAAATATATAATGATTACAAATAAAAGTAAAATTAGTAACATTAGACCTATTGTTTAGAATTCAGTGGCGAAAATTACCACGTCTTTTTTACAATATTTATGTTATTCTAGAGGGAAAGAAATCGCTTGTCCTAGAATATACATACTATTAGATAGGTCTAATGGATCTAAAAAAGGTGGTTTTTTTAGTGAAGACGGTCTTTTCTTCAACCGAAGAACAAGAGCAAGAAATTGCGAGTCTCGTTGCACGTTTCTACAAATCTGTATTTCCTAAATACTTCACAGAAAATGAAATTATTCATTTTCGGGAGATAGGCGTTTTGCAGCCGAATAAAAGTACATTTACCTACTTTGCAACACTAAGAGACGCATTTCAAGTAATGGCATGCCTTCAAGTCCTCTTGTCCATTCTAGACAAAAAGAAGATAGAGGATTCTTTTATAATTGATTCTAAATTTGAAGAATTGTTTCAACATAACATTACTCTATTGAATGAATGCGGAATCTTTTTCCCTTTTTATTATGACCATTTTACACGTATAAACCATGAAGCAAGTAAAGATATGCAAATGATGGATATTCAGGTGGCGAATCAATATTTAGTATAAAACATTAAAAATGAGCCGGCTATAACGGAAATACTTTTCCCGTTATAGCCGACTCATTTTTTTCTATCCTTAATTAATATCATTGTCCTCAAACCATTTTTTGAAGGTTTGTTCTTCGTTATAGCCAACTATACGTTCTTGTTCTTTTCCATTTTTAAAGTGAACAATTGTCGGCGTGCTTTTGATGCCATAATCGCTCCAGCCTTGTTCAAACTCCAATAAATTGTATTGAACGAGATCGATACCCATCTCTTCAGCCAACGGAGCTACGATAGGTGTAGTTTTTTGACAGTGAGGGCACGTAGGACTATAAAAATAAACAGTCATTTCTTCTTTATCTTGAAGGTCATTCTCTAATTCTTCGGGAAGGATCAGATTTTGATAATTTGGGTCATCCAATTGATCGACGGTGGCGGATTTAAGATGCTCTTTGCCATACGGATTTCCTTTTGATTTTTCTTCTTTTTTATAGTTTGTCAAAACGCCTAGTATGACAAAAAGCGCGACGATTATCACTAAAAATATAACCATTTTCTTCATTAAGCTGCAACCTCCTTGGATCTTGTCCATACGATGTAACTGCATATGAAAATAATGACAAATGCAGTTAAAGCTAGGAACGGGATGGTAATAAAACCAAAAACGTTAATATATTGTCCTGTACAGGGAACCCTTCCGCATGCTAGGGTATGTTCGGAAAAAAATGAAACCTTTTGTATTAAATAATGATAAGTTGAAATAAATGCACCAATTGCAGATAATATCATGGTATAGAAGCTGATCCAATAATCTTTTCGAATGATTGCAATTCCTAAAATGATTGTAAAAGGATACATGATAATCCGCTGATACCAACAAAGCATACATGGTTCATATTGCTTAATCTCAGAAAAATATAAACTTCCAAGCATAGCAATGATGGAAGCAGCCCAGGCTACAAATAATATATTCTCCCCGCTGCGTTTTGTATTGTTCATCGATCCTCTTCCCCATCTCTTTTTTCTCTTATGAAAATTATAGTATGTATGGATGCGGTCTGTAAAATATATATTCTTTTTATGGGGGTACAGAATAGATTTGGACGCGGGAAGAATTGAAAACTTTAAAAGAGTGGCAGTTAGCTTAACAGATAATAGGTAATTAAACCCGATTTAACAGAAGTAATGATGGTACGATAAGGCTACCCAGTAGGCGAATTGGCAGTAAGAAAGGTAATAAAAAATAGAGATGTTATCTATATGCCTCCGAAAGGAAGAAAAGTAATGTTTTATCTAGGAAGTATTGAATAGGCTGGAGAAGGTTCAGTTGTTTTAATTTTTGAATAAGGGGTATAATTCTTATGGAAGAGATTAAAGGAGTTTGAGGAAAATGCCTAATTTGGACCTGCATAAATATGAAAAAATAATGGAAATACGTAACATGAGGCTAGGGGACATTGATGAAATAATTGCTTTACAATCTAGTTGCTTTCCTGGAATGGATCCATGGAAGCGCGATCAGCTTGAAAGTCATCTGGAAATTTTTCCAGAAGGACAATTTGTAGCTGAATATGATGGAAAAGTGATTGGATCATGTTCTAGCCTCATTATTAATTTTGACGAATATGATGATCGCCATACATGGGATGATGTAACCGATAATGGATACATCACGAATCATAATCCGGACGGTTATAATTTATATGGAATCGAGGTCATGGTCCATCCTAAATTCCGCAGGATGAAAATTGGTCAAAGACTATATGATTCAAGAAAAGAACTTGTTGCCCATTTGAACTTAAAAAGCATCATTATTGGCGGCAGGATTCCTAATTACCATAAACATGCGGAGGAATTGCTACCAAGAGAATATGTGAAAGAAGTGCAATTACATAAAATATATGATCCGGTTCTATCGTTCCAGCTTTTAAATGGCTTCACGCTCATGAGGATAAATCCTAATTATTTGCCTGATGATTTGCAATCCAATAAATATGCTACACTCATGGAGTGGAATAACGTTGATTATCAGCCGAAAACAAAACGTTATTATAAAACATCTGAACCGGTACGTATCTGCGTCGTGCAATACATGCTGCGTAAAATCGATTCATTCGAAGACTTCGCTAACCAAGTCGAGTATTTCACCGACGTTGCTTCGGATGCTAATGCGGATTTCGCCGTATTCCCGGAATTGTTCACGACCCAGCTGATGTCTTTCTTAAATGAAAGATCACCAAGCTTGGCAGTACGGAAACTGTCAGATTTCACGGAACAGTATATTGAATTGTTTACCACTTTAGCTGTAAGGTATAACGTCAATATAATTGGCGGTTCTCATTTCGTTAAAGAAGACGACGATAATATCTATAATATAGCCTATTTATTCCGCCGTGATGGGACAATTGAAAAGCAATATAAAATTCATATTACACCGAATGAAAGAAAATGGTGGGGCATCAATGCTGGTGACCGTGTACGCGTCTTTGATACAGACTGTGGAAAGATCGCCATTCAAATTTGTTATGATATTGAGTTCCCGGAACTTGCTCGGATTGCGACTGATATGGGAGCTAAGATTATTTTTACGCCATTTTGTACGGAAGACCGACAAGGTTATCTGCGTGTTCGCTATTGTGCTCAGGCCCGTGCAGTGGAAAACCAAATTTATACGGTTATTTCTGGGACTGTCGGGAATCTGCCGCAAACGGAAAATATGGATATCCAATATGCACAATCAGGGATTTTCGCCCCGTCGGATTTTGAATTTGCACGTGACGGGATTGTTGGGGAAACGAGCCCGAATCTTGAGATGGTTCTGATTGGCGATGTTGATTTAGAGATATTAAGACGTGAGCGACAATCGGGTACCGTAAGACAATTAAAAGATAGACGCCATGATATTTACAAACTACATTATCAAAAAGGTGAAAAATAAAGATTTAAACTAGCTCGTGATGAAAAAGCCATGCTCGATGTGGCTTTTTTTATTACGAGCCTTTACTTCATTTATTGGGAAAAATGTGATAATTTTGTTATAGAAACAGATACATAAAAGTTTTTAAAAAAAGGTCGTTGAGAGGGGATGTCAGAGATGGACTGGAAATCAGTATACACCACTTGGGCAGGGTATCAGAATTTAAATGGGGAATTACGTGTCTTGCTTGAGGAAATGCAACAGGATGAAGCTAAACTCGAAGATGCCTTTTATAAGAATTTAGAATTTGGAACAGGCGGTATGCGTGGAGAAATTGGAGCAGGAACCAACCGAATGAATATTTACACTGTAAGAAAGGCTACGGCTGGATTGGCTCAATATATTTCAACGTTCGGGGAAGAGGCAAAAGGGAGAGGTGCTGTCATTGCTTATGATTCAAGACATAAGTCTCCGGAATTTGCACTCGAAGCAGCTAAAACCTTGGCTACATTTGGCGTAAAGGCTTATTTATTCGATGAATTACGCCCAACTCCAGAATTGTCATTTGCTGTTCGCAAGCTAAATGCATTTGCTGGGATTGTCATCACAGCGAGTCATAATCCACCTGAATATAATGGTTACAAGGTTTATGGATCAGATGGAGCACAGTTACCTCCGGAAGCTGCTGACCAAGTGATTAGCTACGTGAATGCCATTGAAAGTGAACTTGATATACAAATTAAAGAAGCTAAAGATCTTAAAGAGCAAGGGCTTATTGAAATAATCGGGGAAGAACTGGATGCAGCTTATAATAAAGAGTTGCTCACAGTTCCTGAAAATCCACAGCTTGCTGAGGAAATAGATGTATCACTAGTCTTTACTCCACTTCATGGAACGGCAAATAAATCAGTCCGACGTGCCCTGCAGAGCTTAGGGTATCAAAACGTCCATATCGTTAAGGAACAGGAATTACCGGATCCAGACTTTTCAACGGTCAAATCTCCAAATCCGGAGGAACCTGCAGCATTTGAATTGGCCATCGAGCTTGGAAATAAAGTCGAAGCGGACCTATTGATTGCGACAGACCCAGATGCCGACCGACTTGGTATTGCCGTGAAGAACAAATCGGGCAAATATGTCGTTCTGACTGGAAATCAAACAGGTGCGCTTTTTCTAGATTATTTACTAGCTCAGAAAAAAGAAAAAGGTACGATACCTGAAAATGGAATTGTCTTAAAAACCATTGTGACTTCAGAAATCGGGCGGACAATTGCAGAGTCCTATGGCTTAAAGACGATGGATGTACTTACCGGATTTAAATTCATTGCTGAGAAAATAAATCAATATAATAAAAGTGGCGAACACAGCTTTTTGTTTGGGTATGAAGAAAGCTACGGATATTTAATTAAGGATTTTGCTCGTGATAAAGATGCTATTCAAGCAGCAGTGCTTGCTGTCGAAGTCTGTGCTTATTACAAAAAGCAGGGATTGACTCTTTATGAAGGTTTATTAAACGTCTTTGAAAAATATGGCTTCTATCTGGAAGGGTTGCGTTCATTAACGTTAAAAGGAATTGAAGGAGCGAAACAGATTCAAGGAATATTGGATCAATTCCGTCAGAACCCGCCAACGCAAATCGCAGGCATCCAAGTAGTCGTCGAGGAAGACTATCAGAGCAGCAAAAAGCATTCACTAACTTCAAATAGTGAAGAGCTAATTGAGCTTCCGAAATCAAACGTATTGAAATACTTCCTTAAAGATGGGACATGGGTATGCCTTCGTCCTTCAGGTACAGAACCGAAAATTAAATTTTATTTCGGTGTCCAAGGCAAGACGATGGCGGAATCAGAAGCTAAATTATCAGCTGTTATAGCAGACTTTATGGGTAAAATTGAAGCATTAGTCTAAAGTGATAAACAGATAAATGTAGACGAAGGGCTTCAGGTCCTTCGTTTTTTTGCGTAAAAGTTGTTTTTTAGATGAAGTTGGAATACGTTTAGTGTAATAAATGTCTCTAATTCAAGGAAATTTTTAGCTGGTTTTGATATACTGAAAAAGAGAGTAACATGGGTGAAATATTCAAATAGAAACAATGGAGGAGTATTATACATGAAATTAGTCATCATTAATGGATCACCACGTAAACAAGGGCGTACAGGGATTGCCTCTCGCTTCATTTCCAAGCAATATGGAGCAGAACTAATCGATTTAAGTAACAGTGAGATTCCTTTATATTCAGGTGAAGGCGAGCAATATCAATTGAATGTAATTCAAGATTTTCGTAAAAGTATTGAAGAAGCGGATGGAGTGATTTTGACATCTCCTGAATATCATGGTTCGATGAGTGGCGCTTTGAAAAATGCATTGGATTTTCTAAGCAGTGATCAATTTACACACAAACCAGTTGCTTTACTAGCTGTATCAGGCGGTGGTAAAGGTGGGATTAATGCTTTAAATTCTATGAGAACAGTGGGCCGAAGCCTATATGCAAATGTGATTTCAAAACAATTAGTGCTTGATCCGCATTGCTTCGATTATGAGAATGACGGTTTAACTGAAGAGCCTGCGTTACTTGTCGAGGCCTTAATTGAAGAACTTAAAATGTATGCAACTGCTTATGCAACAATGAAAAAATAATGGATGAGGGTCAGGTATAAAAATACCTGACCCTTTTTTTTAGGTTTTCACCCGCCACAGTTAAATCCCCATGAAATTAATCTTCTTGTATATATTTTCCCGTTTTGCAAAAACTATTGTTGATTTTAGCTTGGGAGTTCACTTAAATAATCACTTGTCTTTTCTGCCGCATGATCCAAATAACGAAGCAGTGCATACAGTTGAGATTGAATAATTTGATAATCATGCTCAAACCGATAGGCGTGTAAAAAATGTTCTATTTTTTTCGAAAGAAAGTGATCTTTCGTACGAACCATTAATACTAACAGGCTGTCCCAATCAGAGCGGTGTGTGTGAAACAAAGCCTGATCATAATCCGCAATTTTCATGTAGTTCTCCTCCTTAGGAGCTATTTGTATTTTGTTCAGATTGGGTAGAACATTTACTTACAATAAGTGGCGATGTATACGGGCCGCGGTTGTTGCTTTTTACCTGAATAAAATTAAAAGGTGAGAACATGAGAAAGATAATCTTAATAGTATTGATTGGTCTTCTTTTTTTTCCTGAAGCACCACGCGCAGAACAGGTGTATTCACCTGGACAAATGGAAAAGGACCTACAAGAAATTCAGAATCAGTATAAATTCGAAGTCCAAAAAATTGGAAAAACGGAAAAAGGAAAATATATAAAAGCAGTCAAGTTAGGGAAAGGGAAAAAATCCATCTTACTAGTAGGCTCACATCATGGGCGAGAATGGCTAAGCTCTATCCTGTTGATGACTATGCTAAAAGATTATGCAGCAGCCTATCAAGCGGGCAAACCAATAGGCGGGTTTCCTTCAGGTTTATTGGATGAAGTGAGCATCTGGTTTATCCCGATGCTGAATCCTGATGGAGTCAGCATTCAACAAGGAGATTTATCAAATTTGAATTTCCTTGAAAAAGCAGGGGTCTGGAGAATGAATCGATATAGTACGAATTGGTCGCGGTGGAAGGCCAACGCAAAAGGGATTGATTTAAACAGGCAATATCCGATTGGGTGGGAAGAAGTAATGAGTGATGCAAAAAAACCTACTTATCAATTTTATAAAGGGGAACAACCGCTAGAAGCTACAGAGGTTAAAGCGCTTGCGGATTTTACGAAGAAAGTTGATCCCACAATTGCGGTGTCCTATCATACATCCGGCCGGGAAATTTTCTGGCATTATAAAAATAAGAGAGAGAATATGGCGAGGGATTATGGCATTGCGAAAAAAACAGCAGAATTAACAGGTTATGAACTGACCTTTCCGGAAAAGGAGGCTGTAGGCAGCGGATTTACGGATTGGTTCATAACCGAGTTCAAGCGCCCGGGAATGACAATTGAACTTAGTTATTTGGTGGATGAAACCAATCCCCCATTTTCTGTATTTCCTGAGGAATGGAAACGGAACCGGTTAGTTGGGATTATGCTTGTAAAAGAAGCGAACAAGCTGCATAACAAATGAACAATTTAACATAATAAAACTAACAGGATGTATGAGGAGGAAATGGTTTTGAAAAAAGTCATCATGATGATTTTAGGACTTCTTGTAATTTTACAATTTGGTTCCATATCAACACATGCCCAAAAACCAGATTACGAAAAATACGGAAAGATTGCAATCGCCGTCGTACAGGCCGATTACCCTGAAGTTGAGATTACTGATTATGAATATAAGGGAAGAAAAACAATAGGGGAAAATCAGGTGGAAGACGATTTTAGTTTCTTAGTCGTGGAGAAAGGCAATAAATTCAAAGTCACTGTGGCAGTCCAACATGATCTTACCAATGAAAAATTACTTAGTTTAAAGGTCACAGAACAGAAGGAAAAGTAAATTTACTCCAATATATTTTAGTATTACCTAACATCTTCGGTTTTTGAGGATGTTTTTTCTATTAACGTTGAACAATTAATCACGGAACTTTTCCGCCTTCCCACATTAGGAAAAGAAGACTAGGGAATATCGGATAAAAGTGCAGAGCATAAGGATCTGGAAAATGACCTTAGTGGAATCATGGCCTGAAAATGAAATCAGATCTATCCGTTGATTTTATAAAAAATACAAAAGATCTATAGGTGATGAGGAAGTGAAATGAGGAAATTAAGCCATGATTGACTCAATCAGGGGATTTTTGGAACCTTGAATGAAAGGGTAATTGGTAAATGAAATCAAATATATAATAAGTTTACATAATTGTGATTTTAATTTCACCCTTTGTACCGCTACAATTAACTTTTCATTGCATTTATGAGCCGCTAACACGTATAGTTAGAATCAGATTGACAATATAGCATGACTTTAGGGGTATTTTATAATGAGAAAGTTTAAGAAAGTTTATGTAGAAATTACGAATATATGTAACTTGAAATGTAATTTTTGTCCTAGTTCTAGCTTGCAGAGGACACTGAAGTTTATGGATCCGGATGGTTTTACTCATGTTATTGAGAAAATCAAACCACACACCGATCATATTTATTTTCACCTGATGGGTGAACCATTTTTAAATAAAGATTTAGGAACTTTCTTGGATATTAGTGCCGAACATGATCTGAAAGTGAATATAACAACGAATGGTACTTTGATTCAAAAGGTTAAAGAAAAGCTGCTTTCCAAAAAAGCACTTCGTCAGGTGAATATTTCACTTCATAGCTTTGAAGCGAATGATACGAGTAATAGTCTAGACTCATATGTGAGTAATATTGCTGACTTTATTAATGAGGCAAACGAAACAAGTGAAATGATCTGCGCAATTCGATTATGGAATATGGATACGGATGAGCTTAAGGCGAGTAATGGTCTAAACGATGATATTCTCAGTATGTTGGAGGAGAAGCTTTCGTTGGATATTCGATTAAGTGAAGCTCTTCAGGATAAGAATAATATTAAACTGAAGGACCGTGTTTATATAAATATGGCTGAAAAATTTGAATGGCCAGAATTGGACCGCGACATTATCGATGAGAATATTTTCTGTTATGCTCTAAGAGACCAGCTAGGTATCTTAGTGGACGGTACAGTTGTTCCTTGCTGTTTGGATAGTGAAGGGAAAATTCCACTGGGGAATATATTTGAATCATCTCTTGAAGAAATTATAAATGGTGAACGGGCTAAAAATATGTTTGATGGTTTTTCGAGAAGATGTGCAGTAGAAGAACTATGCAAACGATGTGGCTATGCAAAGCGTCATAAAAAATAAGAGGTAATGAAAACCACGGAGAATCTTCGTGGTTTTTTTTTTGACTAATGTTTTATATTTATTTAGGTTTTTTTATTAAAAATTCTGAATATTGTTGTTTTATTAAAATGCCCATGATAAAATATTCTCTATTATAAATGAAGTGAAAACTTCATATAGTAATAAAAAAAGTTTTGGATTCATATTTTGTCTGTAAGGGGAAGGTTTTATGGATTTGCAGCAAAAAGTTAAAGAGGTATTCCCTGGATTATCTACTGGCCAAAAAAAGGTCGCAAATTACTTGTTAGTTCATTCACATACATTTGCAGTCAGCTCAGCTCAAAAGTTAGGGAAGGATATAGGGGTGAGTGAAACAACGATCATTCGCTTTTGTTATTCTTTAGGGTTAAGTGGATTTGCGGAACTTCAAAAACTTATTCGTAATCAATTAATATTCGAGAGTAGCCTGAATGAATATCATTCTTCTAAACTAGAAGTTGCGAATCAGCCAAACTTCATGGCACAAGTAATGCAGAAAGATATCGTCAGTATCGAAAAAACAATAAAAAATCTATCAAATGATGATTTTACAAAATCAGTCGATAAATTGGCGGCAGCCGACCAAGTATTAATTTCCGGACATCGTTTATCATTTTCAGCGGCGCATTGGTTAACTTTTACGCTTAGACTTGTAAGGGAAGAAGTCCATTTATATAGACCGGATACAGATGATATTTTTTTACAACTAAACAAAATAACTGAAAATTCTGTTTTTGTAGCAATCTCATTTCATCGTTATGTGAAAGAAACTGTGAAAATTACGGAAATGGCAAAACAAGCGGGTGCATTTGTAATCGGAGTTACCGATTCTGAATTGGCTCCAATTGCGGAGTTTACGGACGTTTTATTGCCCATTTCAGCACCTAGAACTTCCACTATCGATACTGCACCTGTTCTATTCTCATTATTAAATAGTTTAGTAGCAGGTGTATCGATTAAAGACGCGCAGGGATTTAAAGAAAGAAAGGCTATGTATGATGCGTTCAATCAAGATGACGATTTTTTCTTTTAACAGAAAAAAGGGGAGAAAGAAATGGATATAACACAATCAATTGAAAAATTAAGACCTCGTATTATCGAAATATTTGACCATTTACACTCTCATCCTGAAACAAGTTGGAATGAAGTGAATACTACAGCATTCATTTCGAATGTTTTAAAAGAAAATCAGTGCTCTGTGAAAAAATTTAAAGATTGTACGGGCGTAATTGGAGAAATCGGGAATGGAAGTTTCACTGTCGGATTACGATCAGATATTGATGCACTTTGGCAAGAAGTGCATGGGTCGTTTCAGGCCAATCATTCCTGTGGACACGATGGGCATATGACTTTGGCTCTTGGAGTTTTCCTGGTATTGAAGGAAATGAACTTTCAACCCAAAGGAAAACTGAAATTCATTTTTCAACCTGCTGAAGAAAAAGGTACGGGTGCATTAAAGATGATTGACGAAAAAGTAGTGGATGATGTTGATTTTCTTTATGGTGTGCACTTAAGACCAGCGGAGGAAGTGAAAGATGGACAGGCGGCACCAGCAATTGTTCATGGAGCTGCACAGTTTATTAAAGGAGAAATAGTAGGGACAGATGCACATGGAGCTAGACCGCACCAGGGGCAAAATGCTATTGAAATAGGAGCATCATTCGTTACATTGTTAAACAATATCCATCTCAATCCATCCATACCTTTTTCAGCAAAAATGACACAGTTTTTTGCAGGTGGCGAAAGTTCCAATATCATTCCAGGGAAAGCTACATTTTCATTGGATTTAAGAGCTCAGGATAATGAAGTAATGAAAGACCTTACCAAAAGAGTGGAAAAAGTTGCAGAAGCTTTGGCCGTCGCAAATGGAGTTGAAATTAATCTGGAGTCGGGAGCTAATGTAGCTGCTGCAATTGTGAACAACCAAGCTCAAGAAATAATGGCTGAAGCTATTGCAGATACTCTAGGGAAAGAAAATTTAGTAGCTCCAGTTATTACAACTGGAGGAGAAGATTTTCATTTTTATACATTAAAAAAACCAGAAATCAAAGCGACGATGCTTGGGTTAGGCTGTGATTTGACACCAGGTCTACATCATCCGAATATGACATTCAATAAAGAAGCTTTGCTATCCGGAATTGAAATTCTAACGAAAGCGATCATTCTTACTTTTGAAAAATATGGTGAGGGGGAACGACGATATGACAAATGAATTAATCATTAAATCTTTATCTACTCTAGAAGATTTACAAGAAGTGCAGCAACTTGAAATTCTCGTATGGGGCATGGATTGTGTCCCTACCCATCAAACGCTTACAGCAGTCAAAAACGGTGGCATTATTTTAGGTGGTTACATCGATAATCAATTAGTAGGTTTTCAATACAGTTTCCCTGGATTTAAGGATGGAAAGGTTTTTCTTTGCTCACATTTGCTAGCTATCCATCCCGAACATCAAAAGAAGGGATACGGTAGATTACTTAAATTGGCACAAAAAGAAGAAGCACTTAAAAAAGGCTATCATTTAATTACCTGGACATATGATCCATTGGAAAGTGTGAATGCTAACTTGAATATCGGTAAACTAAAAGCGGTTTGCCGTACATATATGGAAGATTGTTATGGGGAGCTTAAAGGCGAACTTAATGAAGGACTGTCCACTGATCGTTTCATGGTGGAATGGAATTTAGAGCAAGAAACTGGGAGCGATGATCAACTTACTGATAAAGCGACGCATATCGTAACGACGGAAATGAATAAGCAAGGCTTTCCGTTCATCGAAGATTATAGTTTGGAAACAACTGCGGAAATCGTGGCTATACCCATTCCAACGGAAATTCAAAAAATAAAAAAAGAAAATCTTTCCCTTGCAATTGATTGGCGTGTAAAAACAAGTGAACTATTCCAAACGCTTTTTTCCAAAGGGTATGTTGTAGTAGGAATTGAACGAAAACAAGGTGAAAACATCCAAAACTACTTATTAAAAAAAACAGAATAAGAGGAGAATAGAGATGAAAATAAAAGAAGTGCGTTTACGTCATTTGAATATGGATTTGACTGCTCCATTTACAACTAGTTTTGGAACATTTGTAGATAAAGAGTTTATCCTAGTGGAAGTGAAAAATGAAGAGGGACTTTCAGGATGGGGTGAATCAGTCGCGTTTGGAGCTCCTTGGTATAACGAAGAAACAATTAAAACTAATTGGATTATGCTGGAAGATTTCCTGATCCCGCTTGTGTTGGATAAAGAATTAGAACATCCGAGTGAGGTATCGGAAATGTTCTCACATATTCGTAAAAATAATATGGCAAAATCGGCAATCGAGGGAGCTATCTGGGATTTATACGCAAAAGAAAAGAATATCCCATTAAGTACAGCTTTAGGCGGAGAACTGGATAAAATTGATGTAGGCATAAGTATAGGAATACAAGAAACAGTAGCTGATTTACTTAAGAAAATTGAAAACGGCTTGAAAGATGGTTATAAAAGAATCAAAATCAAAATTCAACCAGGTTGGGATGTAGATGTAATCAGGGAAGTACGCAAGCAATATCCTAATGTACCGATTATGGCAGATGCAAACTCTGCCTATCGTTTGAAAGATATCGAGTTACTGAAACAACTCGATCAATTTGATTTAATGATGATCGAGCAGCCTTTGTCATCTGATGATATTGTGGATCATGCGACATTACAAGCGCAAATCAAAACACCGATTTGCTTGGATGAAAGCATACACTCCGTAGAAGATGCACGAAAAGCTCTTGAGTTGGGAAGTTGCAAAATCATCAATATTAAAATCGGAAGAGTAGGCGGCTTAACGGAAGCAAAGAAAATTCATGATTTATGTAAAGAACGAAATGTACCGGTTTGGTGTGGAGGCATGTTGGAATCAGGTATCGGACGTGCCCATAATATCGCATTAACAACACTTGATAATTTCACAATGCCTGGTGATACGGCAGCATCGGCAAATTATTGGCATAAAGACATCATTCAACCCGAGGTTACAGTGGAAGATGGAGTCATTATTGTTCCAAAGACGGCTGGTATTGGCTTTAAAGTCGATTACGCAACTGTCGATGAATTTACTTCTTATAGTAAAAGATATACCAAATGAGTAATTAAGCAGTTTTAGTATTCCAGCTTCGCGAGCGATGTGAATAACCTTATCGTAAAAACGCTGAAGCTGGAAAGTTATTAATGAAAAAAACGGGTAGAATTGAATGGGGAAATGTTTCGTGTACACTAAATTGTCAGAATAATCATTTAATTAAGGTGGAATTCATATGAAAAACAGTGTAAATCTTGCAGGTGCATATATTGGAATTATCATCGGAGCAGGATTTGCTTCAGGACAAGAAGTATTGCAATTCTTTACGAGCTTTGGAATCTACAGTGTATTGGGAATTATAGTAGCAACTGTATTATTTGCTTTTCTAGGTATGCAGGTTACACAGTTGGGCTGTGCCCTTCAAACACGCTCTCATAAAAGTATAATCGATCATATTTGTGGTCGTTATTTAGGTAGAGTGGTTGATGTTATGATCACGTTTTTCTTATTTGGTGTAACTGTCATTATGATTGCAGGTTCTGGCACTATTTTTGAAGAACAATTTGGCATTCCAAGTGTAGTAGGAGCTGTAGTGATGACAGTACTTACCATTGGAACTCTCTTACTTAATGTTAATAAAATTATGTCTATCATTAGTGCAGTCACACCGTTTTTATTTATCATCATGATTATTATTTCGGGTTACTCATTCTTTACATCTGATCTTAGTTTTAATGAGATCATTTCTTCCTCTAGTAAAGAAACAGCAGCAACTGGAAATTGGATTATGGGTTCATTACTGTATGTTTCCTATAATATGGCTGCTGGAATTGCAATGTTAGCCGTAATGGGTGGTACGTTTAAGAATAAGAAAGAGGCAGGTATGGGCGGTATTTTAGGTGGAATCGGTTTAGGAATATTATTATTCTTGATCAATATGGGAATGATATCTGATTTAAAAGGCATTGAAGGTGCAGGAATGCCCACTCTAATATTAGCCAATCAAATTTCTCCATGGTTGGGTTATATACTATCAATTGTACTTTTGGGGATGATTTACAACACTTCAGTTGGAATGCTTTATGCTTTTACTGCTAGATTTGTTCCATCCGAAACAAAAATCTTCAAAATTTCAGTAATTGTTGTAGGGATACTGGCTTTCCTTGCTAGTTTCGTAGGATTCATTAAATTGGTTGGAACCGTATACCCAGTTACAGGATATTTAGGTTTTGTAATTATAGCAGCGCTTATTGTTTCTTGGGTTCGCTCAAAATCGAAAAAAAGAGCAGTAAATGCAGACTTCGTGAAGTATTAAAAGTGAAGGGGATTTAACTGATTACAATATCGTTCCCTGAATTAAATAACATTGATAATGAAAAAAGAGTTTATTTCTAAATATATTCCTAACATCTTCGCTTTATGGAGATGTTTTTTTCTATTAACGATGAACCTTTAAACGTGATTACGGCATTTTTCCGCCTTTTTTTCATACATTAGGATAAAGGCGGAAGACAAGGGGGATATCGGATGAATGAAGCGGAGCAAAAGGCTCTGGAATATGCCATTAGTGAGATTACAGAAATAGCAACTGGGTTCGGGTTGGATTTTTACCCGATGCGTTATGAAATTTGTCCTTCAGAAATTATTTATACATTTGGTGCATATGGGATGCCAACTCGTTATTCTCATTGGAGTTTTGGAAAGCAGTTTCATAAAATGAAGCTACAGTATGATTTTGGATTAAGTAAGATTTATGAACTGGTTATTAACTCTAATCCTTGTTATGCTTTTCTTCTTGACTCCAATTCACTTGTGCAAAATAAATTGATTGTTGCCCACGTTTTGGCGCATTGTGATTTCTTTAAAAATAATGTTCGTTTCAATAACACAAAGAGAGATATGGTAGAAAGTATGTCGGCCACGGCAGAAAGAATTCGAGAATATGAAATTCTGCATGGCAAAAAGGAAGTAGAAACATTCCTCGATGCTCTTTTGGCTATCGAAGAACATATCGATCCGTCACTTATGAGACCAAAGCTTGCCTGGACGATGGAGGATGAGGAAGAAGAAGAGGAAATAAAGCCTGCAGCGACTCAATACGATGATTTATGGAACCTTGATAATAAGGATAAGCCAAAGAAATCTAACGTGAAAGGTCGGAAAAAATTTCCTCCGAGGCCTGAGAAGGATATTATGCTTTTCATTGAGCAGTACAGTAGGGATTTAGCAGATTGGCAGCGGGATATCATGACAATGATTAGGGAAGAGATGCTGTATTTCTGGCCACAGCTCGAAACGAAAATCATGAACGAAGGCTGGGCATCCTACTGGCATCAGCGCATTATCCGTGAATTGGATTTATCTTCAGGTGAAGCAATTGAATTTGCCAAATTGAATGCAGGTGTTGTTCAACCATCACGAACCAGCATTAACCCTTATTACCTTGGGCTGAAGGTGCTTGAAGATATTGAAGAACGCTATGATAATCCAACCGAAGAAATGATAAGACTTGGCGTTAAGCCTGGATCCGGTAGGGAAAAGATGTTCGAAGTCAGGGAAATTGAATCGGATATATCCTTTCTGCGCAATTATTTGACGAAAGACCTGGTTATGCGGGAGGATATGTATTTATTCCAGAAGCAGGGCAAGGATTATAAAATTGTCGACAAAGCGTGGGAGCAAGTTCGCGATCAGCTCGTCAGTATGAGAGTGAACGGAGGATTCCCATATATCACAGTAAATGACGGCGACTACATGCGGAATGGTGAACTTTACTTAAAACATTGGTACGAGGGTATTGAATTGGACCTGAAATATCTTGAAAAAGTCATGCCGTATATCCATCAGCTCTGGGGACGTTCCGTGCATATGGAATCGGTCATGGAAGGAAAAGAAGTCCTGTTTTCCTATGATGGAAAAAGTATTCATCGGAAGTATTTATAAGGAAGAATGAACTGCTGAGTAATCGGCAGTTTTTTTGGTTTAGTTTCAAAATTCAATACTTTCCACACTGATGAAGTGACTTGATTTCTCTGTGTCCAAGTTACTTAATTATCCTGCTGATTTTTTTCTTAATGATTCAAAGCAAAAAAAGACGTTATTTGTAAGGCGATTCTTCCTTTTTTGTTGAATAAGAAAAGGTTGCCGCAGCAACCTCCTTAATTGAGGTAAAGTCCCCGTTAACTGAAGATGTACAATATTTATTTATCATTACATTTCGAAAAGGTTATCTCGCTCCACTTTACAAACTCTAACTGCGAAATTTTTATACCATTCTGTTTTACCTTTGTCTTGTGCAACTTTATGTGCTGAATGTTCCTTCCAATTCTTTATTGCATCTAGAGATTCCCAGTATGACACAGTGATTCCTAGCCCCTCATCTCGAGCACTTTCCACGCCTAAGAAACCCTGCTGTTGAGAAGCTAACTCTTCCATTTTGTCTGACATTTTTCCATAACCATTGTCACCTTCCGTTCGCTGTGAAGAAAAGATCACTGCATAATACGGTGGTTGAAGAGTTTTTGCAATCCCACTCATTTCTTGTCCTCCTAATAAATTGAATATTGAGACATTTATATCTTCTGAATTTTAACATAATTTCTGGTATTTTTGTTTAATTAACCTGCCCTGTTTGTGGCATAAGAAAAAGGCTGCCACAACTAATGAATGTACTATTCCCCCAGATGATCTCTACGAAATATGAACAACATGGTACCCCCTTTAGCAGAAACCATCAAGGCTCTTTAATGTGTGAAGAACAAATTACTATGTTAACCCCTGGTGATAGTTAAGAATAGATCTTCTTTATTGTTGAATAAATAGTAACAAAGAAGGCGTTTCACAAAGGACGGTAAACAACATTACGAGTGGAGTTGTAATTATTACCGAATGTTTCACGATTTGGAAATTTACTTCAACGGCTATTCATACAACCAAACATGGGGGGGACGGAATTCACGGGCGAATAACTCTTCCGTGTTTTTCTTTTTATATAAAATAGTGTTTCGGAAAAATTAACAACATTTACCATAAAATCAATGAGCTTGAAGTGATAAGATGGACTAGATGTGGTAACTTTGTTTATTTCTCCAATGTTAATTGCAACAAAACAGAGTATATCCTTCGAGGACGATGATTTCATAAGTGAGCTCGAGGTCACAACTAAATTTCATATTAATCCATGTAAATATTCCATTTGGAACAATATTAGACGGTGAAATCATCAACAATGTAAGCCTGATTTTGAAACACTGATGTAAAGATTTTAATCTAAAGAATAATCAGAACATACTCTACAATACAGCAACGAAATATATAAACTATGGGGCTGATTAACGTTAGCAGCTCGTAAAAGTAGTTCCCAGACGTTTTCAAAAATCATATGAATGATTGATTAAAACGTTTAGAGAATCGCTATACAACAGCAAATGCAAGTGCGGGGGCTTCCTTGCTATATGTACGGATATTGGCGCAATGCTATGTCGAGAGTAGCCCGCCCGATATTCATTAATACTGGATGGAAAGCTAGAGGAGATACATACACTTATGGATAACAAAAGATGTATATGTGCGTGCCAAGTGGGATGATATTACCCGTTTAACTAAGTTATTCGAAAAGAATAAAACTAACGTTGACTATTATTGCAACGGTGTTTAAAAGCAATCTGTTAATGCTTCCTTACAGTTCGCTATTCATTTGTGAATCGAAAGTAAAATAGGGGGACTTTGGGATGAAAGAATGGATGTTGAAAATGTTTCAAGAATCATCGGGCAACTTAATCGAATTAATAACCGTTACTCTGATAGCAGGGCTAATCGGTTTCGTAATCATATGCGTTCGTGGTCTTTTTTACAGAGCATTGGACTTCTTTTCAATACCTGTTGGTCGGTTAATAGAGAAATTGGTTAAGAGAAACTAGATATGGGGTTTTAGTCCGATAAAAACACTCCTCGATCGCTTATTAGTCGAACCCTCGCTAGAATATATGATGAGTTCTACGGACACAGGAAGTCGATGGGGGGTGTAAGCTGCGTTTTTTATGACATGATCGAGCTGTGGGAAATGGTTGCTGGACAACAATGTCCAATGCGCTAACCTTAGATTTCATTTACTGTTTTTTCACACCAAAAAAGAGAAAATTAGCTTGCTGAAGTAAATACTTCTGCAATGAGACATTGGAAAAAGAGGGGTAATTCACTCAGAAGAGATAAAGTAAAAGGGATATAGGCTTTTACAGTAGCTAATTGAGAAAAATGATTGTTCCAGCTAGCACTACAAAATTTAATAATCAACTAACCATTCTATGTAAAGGAATAACTGAACTAATGAAATCTACTAAGAGGATTACCAACCACAATATTTGTTATAGTGGTCGGCTTAGTGTTGGAGGTAAAATATGGAAATTGACATTATGAAACCTAGCAAACTAAATAACTGGTCAAAAACGAATAATCCCCAAAGTAAAACAGTTAAAATAGCCCAGCTATCGGATTCTTCGATTTTTCGTTCCATTTCTATTAAAAAGTTAACCTCATTTCTCAACGTATCTGTAGATCAGCAATAGCGTATAAAACTGCGGACCCACTGATTTTCACTCTATCTCCCGAAGATTTGCAGTATAATGTTCCTCCGCGTTTGGAAAGCTGTCTTGCTACCATTTCATTCTTACCAAGACGTTTTGCCCAGTAAGGAATGAAATTACAATGTGCAGAACCACAAACAGGGTCTTCATTCACCTTGAGATTTGGGAAAAAGGATCTAGAAACAAAATCGTATTTATTACTTTTCGCCGTGATTGAAACGCCCAAACCATCCGGCAATTTTTCTAGCTTAGAAAAGTCAGGGGAGGCATTTTGAACATCCTCTTCCTTTTCCAATACTAACATCAAATCTCTGCCCAGATAGGTTTCTATAGGCTTAACACCAAGAGCTTCGACTATTTGATCTGTTAGAGGAAATTCTTCTGGCATCCTGCTTGGAAAATCCATTTCGTAAAGTTCATCTTTTTTTAATACAACAAGTTCACCACTCATTGTTTGAAACTTGATTTCCTCCACATTATTTTCGTAATAGTTGGCAATTACATAAGCCGTTGCCAAAGTAGCGTGGCCACAGAGTTCAATTTCGTCTGCCGGCGTAAACCATCTTAATCTGTAGCTTTCACCCTCTTTCACAGCAAATGCTGTTTCAGAAAGGTTGTTTTCAGTAGCGATTTTCTGCATAGTATCATCCGACAACCATTCTTCCATGATGCAGACACCAGCAGGATTTCCTTCAAACACTTTTTCAGCAAACGCGTCTACCACGTAATATTTCATTCTAATAACCTCCTTGTCTTTATCTAAAACTCATATTTACAAAATTACTTTATCATCGTAATTGTATGCTTTCAATGATATTATTGTATGCAATACAATTATCTGGAGGCTCAATATGCCTGTAAATTCATTTGAAAATTACCCCATGACGTGGAAACCAGATAAGAAACAGCTTGCTTCTCCAATATATAGATCCATTGCAAGCTTATTAGAATATGATATTCTCAATGGCTACCTATCACCTAATACCAAACTTCCGCCTCAAAGAGAACTAGCAGATTATCTTGATATTAATCTTAGTACAGTAACCAGAGCTTTTAAAATATGTGAAGTTAAAGGATTAATTTACGCTGTTACCGGAAGTGGAACCTTTGTCGCTCCTAATGTGGGAAATGCTATTTTCATGGCAGATAGCGAAGAGAATAAGAGTTTCATAGAGATGGGTATTATAGAACCACTTGATTGCTCAAATGCATTAGTAGCAGAAACGATTAAAAGAATTGTCACTAAAAATTATTTGGAAAAATTATTGGATTACAGACACCCATTAGGCATGCCTTATCATAGAATGGCAGCCAAAAAGTGGATGGAGCGTTTTAACATGGATATATCTGTTGAAAATATCGCGATAACTTCAGGGGGGCAAAATTCCCTTACACTGATTTTAATGTCCCTGTTCAATCCCGGGGATAAAATTGCGGTGGATACGTATACTTATCCTAATTTTATAGAATTGGCGAATATGCTTAATATTCATTTAGTTCCAGTAGAAGGAGATACCTTTGGAATGTTACCAGAACGGTTAGACGCCATATGCAGGGCTAATCATTTGCAGGGGATCTATTTAATTCCTTCCTGTAATAATCCGACTGCTATCATTATGGATATGAATCGAAGAAAAGATATAGCAAAGGTCATAAATAAACACAACCTTATACTAATGGAAGATGACATATTTTCTTTCCTCGCACCGCAAGGCTATTTACCGATTTCACATTTTGTACCGGAACGGTTTGTTTATAGTTTAAGTATCTCTAAATCACTAAGCTCCGGAATGCGAGTTGGATTTTTGGCCTACGCTAATCAGTTTGCCGAAAAAATCACGCACGGAATTTTCAATATCAATATAAAAACCTCCTCATTAAATGCAGAAGTTATAACTGAGTTGATCAATACTGGCAGTGCAGAGAAGATTATTTCGCAAAAGAAAGAAATTGCAAAAGAACGTAATCTTCTCTATCAAAAATATTTTCAAAAAGAAAATTCTAACGAAAACCCGTTGAGTTTCTTTCGTTGGCTTCCGTTGCGCCAAAAGTATCAGCTGAAACAGTTTGAACAGAACGCTTTGGAACATGGTATTCATGTTTATCATTCCCATCGTTTTTTGGTCAAAAATGATAAATCCGATCAGTTTATTCGTATTTCGCTGACATCGGCCAAGGATTCTGATGAATTAGAGAAAGGGCTTTGCATACTTAAGAATTTCTTACTAAATATCGAATGAAAAATGATGTATTTTAAAGGAACTGACTTGCGGTGTTTTGGCTCACGTTAGAAGTGGTTAAATATCATCTCGAATGACAGAAAAAGGACAAATTACCGAATTTGAAGCTTAAGGGCTCCACGAGCCGGCAAGCAGTCGTTTTCTAACCCACCATACAACTCTATTAGGTATTAGAATTCAGCAATTATTGGAATCTGGGCGAATAAATATTCTAACTCCATTTCATATTAACGGAGTTTAACCAACAAACGATAAAATAACTTTTGTGAGAAAACTAAACGAAGAAGAATTCACGATCGGTGATATCGATGAAATAGTTGTGAGTGCTGTGGCAGTCCTGTTCTAGCGAAATTGGAAATTAAAAAAATTCTTGTAGCGAATAAAAGCAGAAGACCAATCTGAAACCAGGCTGGTCTTTCAAGAAGATTAAAGTAAAAAATTTTAAGATATATAGTTTTCACTTGAATATATAAGAATATGCTTATATAATGATCAGGAAATGAGACGGTAGAAGTTTATCGTTTTTAAGATATAAGTATATAATTATTTAACAATTAGTTGAGGAGGGGTAAAATGCAAACGAATGAAGCTGCGGATATAGAAATTGCTGCGAGCATTCTTAAACTTCTAGGTGATAAAACACGTTTGACCATGGTTAAAATCATGTCTGAGCATGAATGTTGTGTCTGTGAATTTGTGGACTTGTTCGATATGAGCCAGCCAGCTATCAGCCAACATTTACGTAAGTTGAAAGATAGCGGAATTGTGAATGAAGCGAGAAGAGGACAATGGATATTTTACTCGTTAAACCAAACATCTTCGTATTACTCATTTATTCAAACCGTTATCAAGGACTTGCCAAGTCAAGCATTTAAAGTAGAAGAATTAACAGCACAAGGAAAACGAATTTGTTGTGACTAACTAGGAGGTACTACTTCAGTGGGTTCAGTTATTTTGGCAATTATCATCTTTTTATTAACGCTCGTACTTGTCATCTGGCAGCCAAAGGGATTGTCGATTGGATGGTCAGCTTGTGGCGGAGCGGTATTAGCTTTACTTGTGGGTGTGGTGGATTTTACAGATGTCATAGACGTGACATCAATTGTCTGGAACGCAACGCTCGCCTTCATCGCCATTATTATTATCTCCCTTATTTTAGATGAGATAGGCTTTTTTGAATGGGCGGCTTTACATATGGCTAGAGCGGCCAAGGGAAATGGAGTAAGGATGTTTGTCTATGTAAGTGTCCTGGGTGCTCTTGTGGCTGCTTTTTTTGCAAATGACGGAGCAGCTCTTATTCTTACACCGATTGTATTAGCAATGGTTCGTGCCTTAAAGTTTAGTGATAAAATGATTTTTCCATTTATCATAGCTAGTGGTTTTATTGCCGATACAACCTCACTACCTTTAGTGGTAAGTAATCTTGTAAACATTGTGTCCGCAGATTTCTTCAATATCAGTTTTGCCGAGTTTGCATCAAGAATGATTGTACCAGATCTTTTTGCACTTGTAGCAAGTATCTTGGTTTTATATCTATTTTTCCGTAAAAGCATTCCGAAAAATTATGATGTATCACAACTTAAAAAACCAGTGGAAGCCATTCAAGACCAAAGAATGTTTCGGTTGTCTTGGATAGTACTAGGAATTTTACTTATTGGTTATTTTTCAAGTGAATTTATTAGGGTACCTGTATCCATTATTGCAGGTATTGTTGCTATTTTCTTTCTAATGATGGCTAGAAGGAGCCCAGTGGTCAACACGAAAACCGTTATTAAAGGCGCGCCATGGGCAATCGTGTTTTTCTCAATTGGCATGTATGTAGTGGTTTACAGCCTACGAAATGTTGGATTAACAAATGTATTAACGGATTTAATCCAAGTTACCGCCGATCAAGGGCTATTTTCAGCAACGATTGGGATGGGCTTCATTGCCGCCATTCTCTCATCGCTTATGAATAACATGCCAACTGTGATGATTGATGCCCTTGCCATTTCCGACACCAATACAACAGTCGTGATTAGGGAGGCCCTTATTTATGCAAATGTCATAGGTTCGGACTTGGGCCCGAAAATTACACCGATTGGTTCTTTGGCTACATTATTGTGGCTACATGTCCTTTCATTAAAAGGCGTGAAAATCTCATGGGGAACCTACTTTAAAACGGGAATCATCTTAACCATTCCAACATTGTTCATCACATTAGTTGGCTTATATATATGGTTGCTCATTATTCATTAAACACTTACTTTACTTTAAAAGGAGAGATACAATATGGCTAAAAGAACCCTTTACTTTTTATGTACAGGTAACTCTTGCAGAAGCCAAATGGCAGAGGCATGGGGCAAGAAATATTTAGGAAACGAATGGGAAGTGCTTAGTGCAGGAATTGAAGCCCATGGGTTAAATCCAAATGCCGTAAAGGCAATGAATGAAGTTGGAGTGGATATTTCCAATCAGTCATCAGATATCATCGACACTGACATTTTAAATAATGCAGATTTTGTTGTGACTTTATGTGGTGATGCAGCAGACAAATGTCCAATGACGCCACCGCATGTTAAACGGGAACACTGGGGCTTTGATGACCCAGCAAAAGCGGAAGGAACAGATGAAGAAAAATGGGCTACTTTCCAACGTGTTCGTGATGAAATTGGAGCAAGAATTGAACGTTTCTCTAAAACAGGCGTATAAATAACATTGAAAAGCCGCGAGTGATCTCTCGGCTTTCGTTTTATCCATAGCATGAGTAAATGATTATATATTGAGGGGAGATGAGCTAGTGATGAAAGTTGAAAACTTTGATCCGTCAATGTGTTGTTCAACCGGTGTTTGCGGGCCAAGTATTGATCCTGAATTAACAAGGGTGGCTTCAGCTGTTTATTCTTTTATCCATTACTACAATCATCAACGAATCAAGGGAAAATTAAAAGGCATGAGCCCGGTAGATTACCGGGTTCATGCCTTTGAGGCTGCCTAATTAAATAAACTGTCTAACTTTTTTGGTTCACTTCAATTCGGCAGCTGTCTTCTTAATTAAATTTTAATCTTAACCTTAGCATCTTTTTGAAGCTCTTCCACATGTTTCACAAGCTTTTCTTGTTTCTTTTGTTGCTCTAGTAGCTTCTTGATTTGCGGCTTCATTTCTTCAAGTTTCTGTGCCTCTTGCCCACTTGCCTTCGCTTGCTCCTTAACCTGGTCGTAATACTTTTCAATTTCTTCATCAGTTGCTTCTTCTACTTTAATCTCTTTATCAACGTACTTCGTATACGGAATATCTTTAGCGATCTGAGTTTTCAACTTTTCCAAATTCAACCCTGCTTGTTTCATCGCTTCATTAAATTTCTCATCATTCTCGTATCGGCCTTTCATTTCTGCAAGTTGTTTTTCGATTTCATCCTTGGAGGCTGTGTAGCCCTTTTTTTCAGCAGCTTGAAGCAGCAGTCTTTGCCCCACTAAAGAATTGATCGTTTGCTCTTTAATTTGTTCGGCTACTTTCTTCGAGGTTGGATCTTGTCCCAATTGTTGCATCTGCATTTGTGTCGTAGACAGCATGTTATTATATTCCGCACCTGAAATTTTCTCGTCATTGACGATGGCCACTGTTTTCTTTTCATCTACCTTTTGCTTTTCTAGTTTCTTCTGCAATTCTTCCATCTGTTTTTGCTGATCCTCAGTTGTTTTAGCCGTTTCTTTCTCGTCATTTTTTTTATCAGCTTCATCGTTCGAACCACAAGCTGTTAAAACAACTGCCAATAATCCAATAACGATAGGGTACAATAGTTTCTTCATATCCGTTCTCCTCTCGTCTTCGAAACTAAAAAATCATCTAATGCGAATTATAAATGAATTTCCCTTTAAAACACAATATAATCATTCTTTTTTCCAGAAAACAGGAAGATAGTTTAGGCATTACCTCATATAAAAGGTGCAACTTTCTAGGAAACTGAATCAATTTACCCTTCATAGATTCAATAAGCTGAAAAGAGATAGTAAGGCAAACATACACGAACAAAAGGGGAAAGTATTTCGATCCATCCATAGCAGAGACTTTCATAGACTATTTTAAGAGCAAAGATCTGATTGTATAACAAGATACATATAGAAACGCCTGGGGTTGTATTTAAGTAGCCGATAAAAAGTTTCATATCCTACTTAATAATGAAACGTTTTAATTAGCTATTTCAGAATTATTATTTGATAGAACAGAAAACTTTGTGAAAATTCCTTGAATTGTCATATATATGGATATAAGTAACTACTGTATCTAAGTTATTTATGGTATTATATACCTGGTAATTAGATTGTAGTTCAGGAGGAAGTTCATTGTTTTTTAAGAGATTCAATTCACAAAAAGAAAATATAGTTAACATAGCAGGGAATGCTAAATTGGATATACCTAGGGGGACGGAGATTGAAAATCAAGTGCAAATGATTGGTCTAACTAAAGAGGATCTTCGAATCATGAACCGTTTACAACCCATTGTCATTGAGAAAATTGATGATATCGTAAGTGAATTTTATAAAAATTTAGAAAATGAACCTTCCTTATTAACCATCATCCATGATAAGAGCTCGATTGATCGATTAAGAAAAACCCTTAAAAAACATATTTCCGAGATGTTTGATGGTGTTATTGATCAGACCTACTTCGAAAAAAGGATACAGATTGCCCAGATTCATGTCAAAATCGGACTTAAAACAAAATGGTATATGTGTGCCTTTCAGGATCTTCTCCTTTCTCTTACCACTATCATTGAAGAACACATAGAAGATCGAGTGGAAGCTTTTCTAGCTGTAAAGGCTGTAACTAGACTATTAAATCTGGAACAACAATTAGTGCTGGAAGCGTATGATTCTGAAACGGAAAGATTGAGAGAACAAGACGAAGAGCAAAAAAAATGGATGAAGGAACGTGTGGCAAATTCTTCAGAAAACCTCGCGGCGATTTCCGAAGAGACTAATGCATCCTTCCAACAATTAAGGGTTCAGTCCCATGAAATTGTTACACTTGCAAACAAAGGGACTGCCTTATCAGTGCTAGCAGAAAAACGAGCTGGAAAAGGGAAAAATCAGCTAAGCAAACAAAATGACACGATGGTGAATATCCATCAATCGGTCAATGATATATCAGGTGATGTAGAGGTATTGCTCGAAATTTCGAATAGGATGCAGGTCATTGTGAATATAGTAACAAGCATTGCCGAACAAACAAATTTATTAGCTCTAAATGCGGCAATTGAAGCAGCACGAGCGGGTGACGCTGGAAAAGGTTTTGCTGTTGTAGCTGGAGAAGTTCGTAAGCTTTCCGAAGAAACTAAAAAGTCAGTAACAAACGTATCCACTTTAATCATAGAGACGAACGCTCAAGCTGGAAAATTAACACACTCTCTCGAAAACATTAGGGAGGCTGTAAAAGACGGTAATGAAAGCATGAAAGAAACGGAAAATCATTTTGAACAAATACTAAGAACGATGGGTGAAACGAAATTCCAAAATGACAAGATTGAAAATGAATTAGTTTCCTTTGTGAATGTGGTGAATGAATTAAGTCAAGCATTTGAAGAAGTAACTTTATCTGCCGATAGCCTTACCATGATTACACAAGAAATGAAGTAATTTGATGGAGGTATAGACATTGAAAGTTAAATCAAGTGTACCACTTGAATTGGTGGGGTATTTAAAGCTGGCGGATGCCGTCATCATTACGGATCACCATCATCGCATTGTTGATATTAATGCGTATTATGAGCAAACCACTGGGTATTCAAGAGACAACATCATTGGATTCAAGGCTGGATTTTTAAAGTCAGGGTTAACACCTCCGTGTACCTACACGTCCCTTAAAAGAGAATTAAGGAAGGGGAATCCTTGGTCAGGGGTCTTCACCAATCGAAAGAAATCAGGAGATATTTGGCATTCCTCGATTACAATCACTCCGATTCATATAGAGAATCATCTGTATTTTGTTGGGGTTTTTCGCGAATTGGAGCAATTGAAAGAAGGGGTTTATCTTTCGGAAAACAAAAGAGTCGAGAACCAGAGAGAATTGTTAAAGGTCCTTGCTATTTCATGCGAAATCCGAGATCCTGGCATCGAAGAGCATTTATTGAGAGTACAAATCTTAACCGAGAATCTGGTTTTGGCACATAATCGAAGAAACCATTTAGAACTATCTAAAAGCTATATTAACCATATTGCTCATGCAAGTATTTTACATGACATCGGGAAAGCGGAGATTCCTGAAGGGATTTTATATAAACCAGGTCCCTTATCTCCATACGAACGGAAAATCATTGAGATGCACCCATTAATGGGAGCTGATATTTTGAATAAGATTTCAAGGGAAATAAACCATGAGATGATCAGCAGTCTGGAAGTGGCTGAAAACATCATCACCTACCATCATGAAAAATGGGATGGAACGGGATATCCCTATCGTTTGAAAGGGGAAGATATTCCATTAGAAGCTAGAATTGTAGCCATTGTGGATGTGTTCGATGCATTGATCAGCAGAAGACCTTATAAAGATTCATGGCCAGTGGAGCGAGCGTTATCTTACATACACGAACAAAAGGGAAAGCATTTCGATCCATCCATAGCGGAGACTTTCTTAGACTATTTTAAGAGCAATGATCTGATTGTATAACAAGATACATATAGAAATACCTGGGATTGTATGTAACAGAAAAGGTATTAATCGGAAGGGGGCTGCTGAGAAATCGGCAGTTTTTTTTATTTAATGGCTCTATAAAAGAGTAGCGAATCTATACTTAAGAAATAGAAATACCAGTTATGCTTGATACCAAAGTTGCCTCTAACTTCTTTCTTATAAAAATCCAGCAACTAATGAAGAATAAAGACTATGCCACTAGTATTGGTACAAACTTTAATAAAATAGACGGAAAATGTGAAAATGGTTAGAAAGCATGAACTTCAAATCCACCATCTATTAACGTATTCATCGATGAATAAGTAGAGATTTAGAAAGGATCTTTTGATATCTCAGACATTCCTTTCTCAGACATTCCTTCTTCTATTGTTTTCTTTACTTACCTTTCATATAAGGTTAATACTCTACTAATAGTTTCACCTTATTATGAAGTAAGAACTGAACTTTATAGGGTGATCTTCAATAAAATGTAAGTTTGTAATACTATAAATATCCAATCCAGTTTTTGCGATGAAAAACAGGGAGACTTTGTTTATAGTAATGGTTTTTTGAATTGGAACTACATAGTTTTTCTTCACGTATTTTTTGTAATCCTTATATGCTCACCATTGAAATCGATAGCTTTATCCCTATAAAACAGTTACTAGAAGAGAATGGGAGATTTTTTATGAAGAATCAAGAACCACATGAAGGGTTGGATAGACGGAATTTTATTAAGATAGGAGGAATGAGTACACTTGCCTTAACACTTGGATTCTCTGGACTTTCAGATGATTTATTTAGCACCACAGCACTCGCTGAAGAAAAAGATGACATTTCTCTACAATTTAATCGTAATGGAAAATTAAAAATCGTTCAATTTAATGATACACAAGATGATGAACGTATTGATCGTAGAACATTACAGCTTATGGAGAAAGTGCTTGATACAGAAAAACCTGATTTTGTTGTGCTTAATGGAGACATTATTACGGGTGGATGCGATACACCTATGGAGATGAAGCAAGCCATTAACAATGTTGCACATCCTATGGAACAAAGAGGAATCAAGTGGGCTATTACCTTTGGAAATCATGATGAAGATTCTACCCCGAAGGGCGGTCTTGATGAGGAAGACATGCTCAAAATCTATCTTTCTTATAAATACAATATGAACAAGCCTACTGTCGAAGGTATTACTGGGACAGGTAATATGAATTTACTTATAAAGGATTCAAAAGGAAAAAAGGCAGCTTTCAACCTCTGGCTTCTTGATAGTGGAAGATATGCACCAAAAACCATAGCGGGTCAAGATTTCCAAGGATATCCTACGTGGGACTGGCTTCGTTTTAATCAGGTAAATTGGTATTATGAGACGTCTAAGAAGTTAGAGAGAAAATGGCGAAAAAAAATTCCTTCACTCGCTTTCATCCATATTCCTCTTTGGGAACACAGGTTTATGTGGTATGCGAGCGTAGACCAAAGAACTGACTCTAATCATGAGATTGCCGTTAAAAAGCATAATATAGTAGGAGAAAGAAATGAAGAAGAGTGTATGGGACCAATCAACGGGGGACTGTTCTCAGCGATGCTGGAGAGAGGCGATGTCAAGGGCGTTTTTTGCGGTCATGATCATATAAACACTTACGTAGGTAATTATTACGGAATCCTGCTTGGGTATGCGGGCAGTACCGGGTTCGGTGCTTATGGTCTGCCGGGAGCTGAAAGGAACAGACTACGGGGCGCCAGAGTATTTAATCTAGATGAAAATACAGCTGAGGTTCTAGTAGAAACGCATATGGTATTCGCGAAGGACTATGGCATTGACTTGACAGCTAATGATCAGAGTATTGATCCTGTGCCTCTAGAAAACAACAAGAAAATTAAAAGGTAAAGCGGTTTTAAAGAGTTAATTGCATTTACTTGATTTTGGACAGAATTGTCCCATTAAACAACTTCTGCCAATTGATTGTTCGTTAAACAAAGGAGTAATTCTATAATTTATATTTATCAAGCTGAAAATTACTAGACAATCGGGCGCTTATCTAGAATAACGAAATTATTAATTTATCTTTGTCAAATCAAAATCTTGTAATACTACAAAAAAGGATAGATAAAGCTGATTAAGTTCTGTTTTTATCATTTCCCGCCGGAAGACTCCCTCTTCAAGCATGTGAAGGGCGAGAGCCCAACGATAAGGGGGAGATGAATGGCGGTTTGGCATAAGCCAAAGTAATCTTTTGACAAACATACGTTCGGTGGTTAATAATAACTATAAGGGGGTGAAACCAATGGTCGTAAACAAAGCTTATAAATTTCGAATCTATCCAACCAAAGAACAACTAGTTCTAATCAATAAAACGATCGGCTGATCCCGTTTTGTCTATAACTTCTTTTTAGGCAAACAAAAGGAGAAAGATGCCTACTGGTGTATTTGTGAAGAAATGAAGCAGAACGGCCAATTACCCTCTAATGAATGGAAAGGTTCTTTTCTGAATAAATACGCAACAATCAAAGAACTTCCAGCTTTAAAGGAAGAGTATTCTTTCCTGAAAGAAGTAGACAGTATTGCCTTACAGAAATCGGTGGAAAATTTAGCAGATTCCTATAGTCGATATTATAAAAAGCAAAACAAGTCACCACGATTCAAATCGAAAAAGAATCCTATCCAGTCCTACACGACTAAACATACGAATGGAAATATCGGAATGATTGGAAACAAAATCAAATTGCCAAAACTCGGTCTAGTTCGTTTTGCTAAAAGCCGCGAAGTCGAAGGGCGAATCATCAATGCCACAATCAGGCGGAACCCTTCGGGTAAATATTTCATTTCCGTTTTAGCGGAAACCAATGTACAAGTACTTCCTAAAAATAATCGTTCGTGCGGTGTAGATGTTGGTTTGAAGAACTTTGCTATTCTTTCAGATGGTACGGTCTATCAAAACCCAAAATTCTTCCGGACGGTCGAAAAGAAATTGGCCAAAGCACAACGGATTCTTTCAAGGCGACAAGAAATAGCCTTGAATCAAAATAAACCATTGGCTGAAGCTAAAAACTATCAAAAACAAAAACGAAAAGTGGCTATCCTACACGAAAAAATTTCAAATGCCCGAATGGATTACTTACATAAAGTTTCTACCGAAATCATCAAAAACCATGATGTTATTGGAATGGAAGACTTGCAAGTGTCGAATATGATGAAAAATCACAAACTAGCTAAAGCTATTTGTGAAGTATCTTGGTACCAATTCAAAAAAATGTTGGAATACAAAGCAAAATGGTATGGTAAACAAATCGTGACCGTATCTAAAACGTTTGCTTCTAGCCAATTGTGTTCTAGCTGCGGTTACCAAAATAAAGACGTTAAAGATCTGAATCTTCGTGAATGGGATTGTCCTTTTTGTTCTACTCACCACGATCGAGATATTAACGCAGGGCTCAATCTAATGAATGAAGCCATAAGGCTTCTAACCGTAGGAACTACGGGAGTAGCCTAATTAAAAATTGGCCGATAGGCTAATGTTCTTAGGAATCCCCCACTTCAATCAGACCGTAAGGTCGATAAGTGGGAGTTCAACTATCCTTCTATTTTACCTTTTAAAATGTGACATTATTTATTACTTCTTTGTTATCAAAACATTTCATCATAACCTTGACTTTTAATGGAAATATCAGGTTTTTTTCGTTTACATGGTCCCCTTCATTACATTTCTTTATTCTTACCTCTTTTAAAGTAAGACAAGACTACGATGATCAAAATCAATAATATTAAAATATTCCTTATATCCTCCGATGTCTGCAACACTTGTGTCACTGAATAGGCCTCGATAAGGAGGGCGGGCAGTTTACCAATAGATGTAGCGATGAAGAAGATTATGACACTCGTCTTACTTATTGCTGCTGTAAGATTAATTACGCCGGAAGGTATAAAAGGAAGGAGTCTAAGCATTAGGATCATCCAAAATGCACGCCATCCTTGTGAGTTTTGTAGTTGTTTTAACCATCGGTTCTTCAAGAATTTCGGTTTGAAAGATTGAAGGCCTTTTCGATATAACCAAAAGCTAATTACTGCTCCTGCAATTTCTCCAATGTAAGATAGAATTAATCCCTTTTCAAAACCAAACACAGTGATATTGGCGGCAGTGATAAACACACTTGGAATAAACCCAAGTACACTAATTAAAATGTTTAATAATACACTTACGGCAATAGAAAATGGGCCACTTGATAATAATGCTGCAGAAATGATCTCCATATCAATCAAACAGAACTCCATTTATAACCGATACCCCAAACTGTTTTCAAATGTTGGTCTACTGGAAAATCGACATGGCGCAATTTCTCTCGAATATTTCGGATATGAGAATCGATGGTCCGATCTTCTGTATCCGTTTTGAATCCCCATATGGTCGATAGCAGATGATCTCTAGAGTACACTTTGTTAGGGTATTTTAGAAGTAACCCTAACATAGAGAACTCTTTTGGTGTTAACGGGATGGCCTTAAATTGATAATGCGCTTCATAAGCAGATTCATTTAAAGTTATTCCGTTAAATTTTACATATCCCGCTGGATGATTGCGTACCCGTCGCGTCACAGCTTCGATTCTAGCAAGTAAAACTTCTTCATTAAAAGGTTTAGTTACATAATCGTCGGCTCCTTTTTTTAATCCTTTTACCATTTCTTCTGCCGCATCACGAGCGGTGAGCATGATAATGGGAACATCAGAAAACGCTCGGATTTTTTCACACGTTTCCCATCCATCCATTTCAGGCATCATCACATCTAGAATGACCAAGTCAGCCTGATTTTCCCTTAAGAACAAAAGCGCTTCATGTCCAGAGTTCTTCTTCATGCATGTATAGCCGTGAGGTGAAAGATATAATTCTATAAGATCAAGCATTCTCTTTTCATCATCAACTAGAACTACTGTCTTCATTTTTTTTCTCCTTAAATATAATAATGAAGCACGTACCTTGCTCTATACTACTTTTAACTGAAATGGTTCCTCCTTGAACTTCCACTAATTGCTTAACAATAGAGAGCCCCAAACCAAATCCGCCAGTAGCTCTCGCGCGTGATTTCTCAACACGGTATAAACGATCAAAAACATGGGGGATGTCTGCTTTCGGAATTCCTACTCCTTGATCTATTATAGAGATGGAAATACTGCCAATTGATTCAATGGCTTTGATAGTAGTGACCGTATATTCATTCGAGTATTTTAGCGCATTGTCCAGTAGGTTAAGAAGAACTTGTTCAAAACGGGAAGGATCAATATCCATAAATAAATTATCCTTACACTCCAGGTTTAATTGTATATTTTTATTCGTAAAAGCAGGTAACACTTTTTCATAAACGGATTGCAGGAATGAAGAGAGAGGGACGGTTTCTTTTGAAATCGTAAATGTATTAACATCCATTCTTGCTATATTGAATAGTTCATCTAATAAACTGTTTAGTCGTTTTGATTCTTCATGGATGATCTCTAAGTATTGTGTTCTTTCTGGTATATCTAAATCTTTTCGCCGTGCAATATCAGCATAGCCCTTAATATACGTTAGTGGTGTGCGGAGTTCATGAGAGATACTTGCCAAAAATTCATTACGTTCCTTTTTTAAATAGTTTAACTCATTAGCTAAGCTTTGAATGGACTGTGCAAGTTCCCCTAATTCATCTTTTGAACGTACAGGTACAGATACAGAAAAATTCCCTTTGCTTAATTTGGTCGTTGCTTCTTTCATCGTAATAAGAGGTCTAGTCAACGCTTTTGATAGAAAATAAATGGTTATAAGCATAAAGAAAAGGAGCAATAAAGTAGCAAAGAGAAAATGTTTGTTCAATTGAGAGATTAAATCTTCAACATCTCCGGTATTTTTGAACATATAGACATAGCCTTCATTTACTTTATCGCTGTTAAATGGTGTAACGGTGGCTATATATCTTTCTTCCTTCCAACTTGATTGGATGATTAGACCTTTTCTTGGTACTTGGGAGAGTTCCTTTTTTAAGATTTTCTTCATTCCGCTATTGACCTTTTCAGACGATAATAGGATATCGCCTTTTGTATTCGTAATCACAACATCTGTATCGGTATGTGATTCCATCAGGCCGATGTGATGAAGAGTTGAATTGTCATAAGAGATTTCTAACACGTCACGATGACTATTGCCACGTGACTTTAGTGATTCTAATTCTTGATTGATACGAGAATGAACTACTTTATTGTGTAAATAAATCATGGAAACAGTTTCTATTAAGAAAATGCATACAAACATCCATAAACCTAATTTAAAAGAGATTTTCACGTGTATTCACCTTCTTATTTATTGAGAACAGTGTATCGTAAAAGTATGAAGAAAGTATGCAGATTTTTATATACCTTATCCCGTTACAAAGTTTAATAAAGTAGAAATTAACATTCGCTGAGACATAGTTACTTAAATAACGATAATCTGAAGTGTAAATTGTTGCAAGGGGGACCATAAGCTTTCCATACAAGAAAGGGTTGGAAAATAAAACTCCGAGGAAATCGGGAAATAATATTTTAGTCTATACAAAATGTTTTGCATAAAGGAAACATTTTATTGTGATTGAATAGAATGTAAAAAAAGGAGCTGATTTAAAATGTGTTGTACAAACCGTACGCAAAGAAAAATAATGGTTTATTCCGCTTTATTTAAAAAAATGGGTATTCTCAATGAAGAGGAATACAAAAATATCGCGAAAACTTTTCAAACGAAGGATTGAGCATTGGGTATTCATAAGTTTTTATTCCACGTTGAGCAGGTTGTAAAACCCCCACCTTTAAATTTCGAATAAGGCGGGGGACTGTCTGTAAAAATCCACATTTGTTCACACATTGATGTTAATTACATACTTATTGAAAAGGGTCCGCCAAAATTGGGAGCCTTTTTGCTGTAGATTGATTGTATGAAAACTATTATTCTTAAGAAATAGTTTGAAGGAGTTGCTTGTGTTGCATCATTAAAGTTGGAATTATTCTAATCGTGCAAACGTTATTTATTACCCTTATGGGGATATTAGGCTATTAATCATTTATTAAGAAAACTGCCGAGGAATCGGCAGTTTTTTTGTGAATCGGTAATCGGTGTTTTAAATTGATGAGGAAAAGGCAAGTTTTGTTGTGATCCGGTGGTTTTCTCTGCGATAATAGAATAAATGAATCGAAAAGGAGTTACAAAGGATGGCAGAGGACTTTAAGATTCCCAGCTTAAAAGTTGATGAGATCGATAAAAAAATCATTTCGATTTTACATGAAGATGCACGAATTTCATATACGGACTTAGCAAAGAAAGTGGAACTTTCTAGAGTAGCGGTTCAAATGAGAATTAATCATCTTGTTGAAAACGGTGTGATTGAAAGGTTTACTGCGGTCATTAATCCAGCTAAGGTCGGTATTCAGGTTTCTGCGTTTTTTAATGTTGAGGTCGAGCCTAAATATTTGGAATCGGTGGCCAATCAACTAGAGAATGAACCAGCAGTGACGAGTTTGTATCATATGACTGGTCCAAGCAAGCTTCATATGCATGGGATCTTTACTGATAATCAAGAGATGGAACGCTTTCTTAATGAAAAGTTGTATGCGGTCAAGGGGGTTGTGAGCGTTGATTGCCAAATTCTCATTAAACGTTATAAGAGCCGGATGGGAATGAAACTTTAATAAAAAAAAAATCCACCATTTGGTGGATTTTATTATTTATGTGAGAGGGATGATAAAACCGCCGTATGCAAAGGCAAGAATGATCACGAATGCTGGGTGAATTTTGAACTTGCCTAAAGCTAAGAAGGCCAATCCTGCGATGATAAAGGAATGGATGTAACCGATGGACCCGACGGCATCAGCGGCCATATTCCATGTGAGCAATAACATCATGATCGCAATCACGGGCTGCACAAGTAGGGACATGCCTTTTACGATGGGTGATTGCTTGTATTTTCGCAGGATTTTTAATAAATAGATCAAAGCCACTGCTGAAGGGATGATGGTGCCTGCCAATGCAGCTAAAAATCCTGGCCAGCCATATACATCATATCCTACATAGGCGGCTATTTTGGTGGCGATCGGTCCTGGGAGTGAATTTCCTAATGCAAGCATTTGTGAGAACTCGGTATTATCAAGCCAGCCGTAACGGGTGACAATTTGATCATACATAAGCGGAATCGAGGCTGGACCTCCGCCGTAGCCAAGAATATTGGCTATGAAAAACGCTAGAAAAACAGCGACACCAATAGGGATGATAATAAGACCCATTACGCGGATTCCTCCTTCCTATCAACCTTTTTATTTTTCAATCTATCTTTTAATTTAAAATGAAACGCCCCATATAAAAGGAAAATCATAATGACAATACCCGGATGCAAGGATATGATCTGCAGAAGGAAAAAGGAAATCGCAAAAAAGGTGATTCCGAGTACTTTTCCTAAACCTTTTACCGCCTTTTCGCCAAACTCATAAGCCATTTGACCAAGCATGACGGCAACAACTGGCATTACAGCAGCGATCATATTGCTGATTATGGCTGAATTACTTAAAACATTAATGAACGCAATCAAGAAAACCATCGCAAAGCAAGAAGGTAATATATGAGCTGCCACACTAACGAGGGCTCCCGGCCAGCCTTTTAATTTATAACCAAGATACGCTGCCATTTTAGTGGCAATCGGTCCTGGGAGTGTATTGGCGATCGCCAAGGTGTCCCCGAATTCATCATCGTCGAGCCAATGATAACGGGAAACTGCTTCGTGACGGATGAGAGGAATTACAGATGGTCCCCCGCCGAATCCTAAAATCCCCGTTCGCATCATCCCAACAGTTAATTCCGTATATGGATTTTTCACAAAGATTCCTCCTGTTTTTGTATTGAAATTAAGAATTAATTTCCATGATTATGTATTTATAATAACAAAACTAGTTTCAAAATGTACATATAATTTTAATAATAATTACGAAATGAATGATTTTTTTGTATTTATTAAGATAATAGACAATATAAACGAAAAAATATCATCTTTTTGTCTAGAAAAGGCGAATTTAAATTACGTATGAAGAAGAAACAATTTATATACAATTACGGTTTGTTTTTTGAAAATTCAAATAAATAAAAAGAGGGGACTTACATGACTAAATCCATAATTGGAACGAAAAGTTTGGTGGTAAGCCCTCATTATCTAGCATCGATGGCAGGGAATAAAATTCTCGGGAGGGAGTGCTTTTGATGCGGCAGTCGGTTCTTAATGTAATAAACGGTATGTTGAGAACAGCATGTAGCTTTGAAACAAAGATTGGTCAAATTAATACAAGGAACCTTGATAAATGAACAAATTGAAAGAGCATGTTTTGAAAAAAAGTTTGATCAAAACATGCTCTTAATATATTCAATTGAATGATTCCTCATAAATCGTTTTAATAACATAACCAGCTATTAATTTTCTCTTCAAAATCGTGCTCCTTCCAAGCAACAATTGCGCTCATTTCTCCTAACTGTGATATTTGATGTTGGAATAACATATCTCCTAAAAAGTATCCCAGTCGACTATGTCCAAATTTTTCCCCTCCATTTATAGAAAACCACTCACGATAAATATCTTGGGGAGTACAAGTAGCAAGATCTTTTGCAAACCCCAGTTTAACATCTTGTTTATTCGATTCTGCAAATGACAACCACTCATAACCCCCATCGTTAAAAGAAAAATAAATAGAAGGGTGCAAATCAGGTACTGTTCTCCTAGAAAAATGTGTAGCTGCTCCTTCCTGATAAAGCCAAGTAAGAGGGCTGTTCCACTGAATTTTTGTCCAGTCAATTCCTTTGTCATTTGAAATAATGTTATGTGTAACGTGACCAAACTCGTGTGCAACAATGGTTTTTAAATGATTAGGTTCTGGTGATAATTTTTCTAAAGCAAAAGTTATATTAGGTATGATTTGACGATATGTATAGGCATTAGAACCGAAGCCCCCAACTATTAAATTTACTTCAATTGGAAAGGATACTTGATATATACTAAAATATTCTTCCTCTATTTCATTTATGATAGGTACAATGTTCTCGTGAGTTTGCTTTATGGTTGAAAAAATTTGAGGATATTTTGATATTGATTGTTTATGCCTTTCTTCATTGTCTTTGCAATGATATAAAAAGTATTCTTTAAATACATCGGGATATTCATTGTAATAGTGCCTTAAAAATCTTAAAGAAGGTAGATAGTTATTTACAAAAAACGGTATGGTATCTATGATTTTCAAGTGAATTCCCCCAAAATTTAAATATCTATCACTAATAACAAGTCTATAGATTTTAATAAAGCTTTTCCCTGTCTTTTTCTTCAAAACAAAGTGGATATCCTCTTTTTCGCTAAACTGTCCCTTTAGCTCTATAAGAAAAAAGCAATCCTCGCTAAATGAAGTAAACCACCTGTTAGTTGAATTAGAAAATGTTATCCAATCAAGAGGTCTTTTTGGACTCAAATCTTATTTTCGTTCATAACAGGAATGCTTCCCTTTTTTCAAAATGCTAAAAAGTGATTAATCTATTTAAAATGCCGGAGAAGGATGTAATCTTCTCCGGCATTTTAATTAACTCCCCCGATATACCTGATAACCCCATGGGGAAACGAGTAAGGGCACATGATAGTGAGAGGCGGGGGAGGAAAGTCCAAAACGGACGGGAACTTGGTCCAAAAAGGGTCTTAAATTATTGAAATTTGTTTTTTGATTTAGGTTCCACACATAATCACCTGTCAATGTAATGTGTTCCCAACCAAGTGGGGATATATGTTGTAAATATTCCTCTGGAATGTCCACGCCTTTTGCACGCAAAGCATCTACCGCACGTGATATATATACCGTATTCCATAATACAATAGCTAAAATAAGAAGTTGCAAACCGTCGACTTTTTGTTATGTTTGGATTTTAAAAGACTAGTTTCTTTTCTGCGTCACATACGGATAAATCGGATCTCTTAATTCGAAGTCATACGTTTCTCCATTCACAATTCCTACCACCCTCTCACTGTCATATAAATCTAGTAAGAAACCGGCCATTTGTTCAGCTGTATGGAACTTAGGAACAAAACCATCATATTCAAAATTATCAACATTATAGGAGCGTTTCGCAAATTCGGTCTCTGTTGCAGCAGGAGCCAAGACTTTTGCTTGCATGGCTGCTCCTTTTCCTTTCAATTCTTGTGCTAGACCTTCTGTAAAGGCACTTACATAGAACTTTGTCGCGCAGTAGGTCACAGCATCGGCAACAATTCGGTATCCTCCTCCTGAAGAAATATTAATGATTTGCGTTCCATCAACATCTCCATAGTCACGTACATAAAGAGAGGACAGAACGGTTAAGGCTTCAATATTCAAGTGAAGCATCGTCTCAATTTTATTTAAATTTTGTTCCCCAACGGAAGCAAAGTTTCCAAAACCAGCATTGTTGATCCAAGTCTCGATCTGATAATCCTGAAGACTTTCGTAGAATTCATAAACATTTGCAGTAACAGATAAGTCAACAATTCGAATGACAACATCCAGGTCTGCTTTAATGTCAGCCACTTTTGATTTTAGCTTTTCCAATTCCTCCGTTCTGCGAGCTGCTATGATTAAGTTTTTCCCACGAGCCGCAAAAGCAAGGGCCGTTTCATACCCAATTCCTGAACTGGCACCCGTAATAACTGTATATTTCATATAAATCCCTCCTGAATTTTATCCAATTGATTTTATTGTGAGCGAACTATGAGTTGATTATAATGATTAGAGTAAACTCTAAGTCAAGAAAAAATTAATGTGGAGGTTTCTTATGCACAGCATTGGTGAAGTGGCTAAAATTTTAGGGATAAGTACACATACATTGCGGTATTACGAAAAAGAAAAAATTATAATTCCTGTTCGTGATGCCAGCGGAGACAGGCGATATAACGATACACATATTAAATGGCTGCAATTTGTTATCAAGTTAAGAGAAACACAAATGCCTATCGCGAAAATAAAGAAGTATGCTTCATTAGTTTTAGAAGGAGAACATACCACACTAGAGCGATTAAGCCTTTTAGAAGAACATAAAGACTCTATTAAGAAACAAATCAGAACGTTAAAAGCTGTAGATGAGATGCTTGAATATAAAATTGTGGCTTACAAGGATTTCATCAGTAAACGAGATTAGATGCAGTCTCTATAGGGTGTTATACCAGCAAAACGCGGAAAACATATGCTAAGCAAATTTGTCTAAAAATCTATACCAAAAACGGTGGTTCCGGGAGCTGGATAGTTTTGTTTCGGAAGTAATCGCCAATATGAAAGACGATTTCGTAGTTTCCCATTTTTGTATTTTCTGCGGTTAGGAGCGGGGCATGATGCACAGGTATTTGGAACAATGTGCCCAACTTGCTTGTTGTTTGTTCCGAGTCAGGGGGGAATCAGCCACTCACCTAAGGAGTTTACTAGTGTTCCAGATTTGGAAAGGGGAATCGATGTTTTAAGCGAAATACTATATAGATTAGCCTATTAAAGGGAGATGAGGAAAAATGGCATTTTCAGAATTACATACACCGATGAGGACAATCATGACTCCAGGTCCGGTCGAGGTGGATCCGCGTGTGCTAAGAGCGATGAGCACACCTATATTAGGTCAATTTGACCCCGCATTTACTACAATCATGAATGAAGTGATGGAAATGCTTCGGTTGGTTTTTCAAACGAAAAATAAGTGGGCTTTTCCAATTGATGGTACATCAAGATCCGGCAATGAAGCGATCCTTTGCAGCATCATTGAACCGGGAGATAAAGTTCTGGTTCCTATTTTCGGAAGATTTGGTCATTTGTTAGTTGAAATTTGTGAACGATATGGAGCGGAAGTTCATACGATTGAATGTTCATGGGGAGAAGTGTTTGATCCGCAAGTGGTCATTAAGGAAATCAAGAAAGTGTCCCCAAAAATAACCGCGATTGTTCATGGAGAAACTTCTACGGGGTGTATGCAGCCGTTGAAGGAAATCGGGGTGGCCTGCCGTGAATTGGATGTCTTGCTTGTGGTCGATGCTGTTGCTTCCATCGGCGGAACAGACGTAAAGGTAGATGAATGGTGTATTGATGGATTAATAGGCGGGACGCAAAAATGCTTGTCTGTTCCTTCAGGGATGGCGCCGATTACGTATAATGAGAGAATTGAAAAAATCATTCAGTCCCGTAAAAAAGTGGAACGTGGGATTGCGACAGAAGAGGACCGCCAAAAGGTCTTGATCCACCATCCCATCACCAGCAATTATTTCGATTTAAGTATGCTGCAGGATTATTGGGGCCCGCGCCGCTTGAATCACCATACAGAGGCAACTTCAATGATTTATGCGTTACGTGAAGGGTTGCGCCTTGTAATTGAAGAAGGATTGGAAAAACGCTTCGCTCGTCATAAAATCCATGAATCTGCCCTCATTGCAGGGGTCAAGGCAATGGGATTAACGTTATTTGGGGATAAGAAAAACAAACTTCCATGTGTAACTTGTATCAGAATTCCAGAAGGTATCGACGGGGAAGCGGTACGAGGTATGCTGTTGAATGAATTCAGTATCGAGATCGCCTCCTCGTTTGGTCCACTTCACGGAAAGATCTGGAGAATCGGCACCATGGGATTTAGCTGTCGGAAAGAAAACATTCTCTTTGTGCTAGCTTCCTTAGAAGCCGTTCTTTTACGCCAAGGTTTCGAAGTGAATCGAGGAGAAGCTTTACAGGCTGCACTTGATGTATATGTAGGGAAGACAGAGAAAGTGGGTGTAGGTAGGAGTTCTATTTGATTTTTTTATTATGAAGGAGTGATGTTAATGTCAACATACGACCTTATTATCCGCAATGGTTACGTGGTTTTACCTGATGAAGTTAAGAAAGCTGATATTGCGGTACATAATGGGGTGATTGTTAAGGTTGGGAATCAGTTAGATAGTAAAGCTAATGTAGAGTATGAGGCGAAAGGTTAGTACATTTCTCCCTGAATGAGACACACAAAGTTTTGGAAACGAATTTTTTCGCGAAGAATAAGCAAAGTGTATATATGGGGCATGGCTTTCCTTGTCAAATAACCGCCACCTTTAATAAGGGAAAGCGGGTTTATGAGACTGGTGAAATAAGTAAGAAAGAGCGGGGGAAATGGTTAAAAGTGATGGACTCCGGAATTGTAGTTAATAACTAGTCGGAAAACTTTTGAAATCCGTACAACTGTAGCGATAGTCATTTTAAGTATTATTTTTTGAATACAGTTATTCTATTACCCTCCTATATATGTCTTGTTAAAGGCCTATCTATCAAGGAGAAATAGCAAACCGGACAGGTCGACTGACTTGTCCGGTTTTAATAATGCTTTATTCATCTTGTTGAACAAAATAATGATTCTTCCGATATACCATCGCTTCCATGGTTGCGATTAGTTCCTTTTCATTTAGGACTTCGATTTTGTACCATGCGAGTTTGTGATTTTTCTTTATTTCTTTTGCATTTGCAGTTAAAGTCTCACCACGTTTGCCAGCGGATATAAAGTTAACATTGGTTGTGACGCCCACTGCTATTTTGCCGTATGAATTGCTCGCAGCTGCGAATACGTAATCCGCAAGTGAAAAGATAATTGCCCCGTGAACCGTTCCGTGTGAATTGAGCATGCGGTCGTCAGGGATTAATTCAGCTTCCGCTGTGCCAGGCCCAAGTTTTGTCAGTTTCATACCGAGAAAAGATGCAAATGGTTCGTCTTTAAGCACTTGCTTAATTTGATCATAATGTAATTCATGAATATCCTGATCATCTAATTGAATTGTCATGGAAATCCTCCTTTCTTCTAATGGTCTTTCGCTGAGCTTATCCCAAATCCGGTGTTAGATTTGAAAAGTACTTCCGGAAATTTATTTTCCTCTTCTTTTGCTTTAGACAACACTGTCCCTAAATATGCACCAATAAAACCAAGTGGCACGGTGAAAATGGTCGGGTTGCTCATTGTGAAGAGAGGATTCCCTGTGAAAATACCAATTCCAGGTTCCGGATTCCATACATTCGGGCTGAGCATAACTAATATAAGAGAACTGAGTAACCCGAATAACATGCCGGTGATCGCTCCAGTTGCATTAAATCGTTTCCAATAAATTGTACAAAGGATAATCGGCAAGTTGGCACTTGCAGCGATTCCTAATGCAAGTACAGAAAGGAAAGCGACGTTCAACGATTGTGCAAACAAGGCAAGCACGATTGATATAACAGCTACACTAACTGATGCAACACGGGCTACAAGAATTTGCTGCTTTTCAGTTATTTTTCCGTCTTTAATAATTTCACCATAAATGTCATGTGCGAAAGCGGACGCAGACGTTAAAACAAGACCGGATACAACCGCTAAAATAGTGGCAAATGCGACGGCTGAAACGAAAGCGAACAAAAATTCACCGCCCACGGTTAATGCGAGGAGTGGCGCTGCCATGTTTCCAGCAGAGTTTGCTTCAACGATGCGGTCAAATCCTACGAAAGAAGCAGCTCCGAATCCTAGGAAAATAGTCATGATAAAAAATAAGCCTATAAACCATGTGGAATATACTACCGATTTTCTTGCAGTAGCCGCGTCCTTTACTGTAAAGAAGCGGACGAGCAGATGGGGAAGGCCAGCTGCGCCCAGGACAAGTGACATATTAAATGAAATCATGTCAAGTCCATCAGTGTATTTATTGCCTGGATTTAAAAAATTGTTTCCAAGAGGTGTTGCTGTTTGAACATGGTGGAACATTTCAGAGATGTTAAAATTAAAGCGGGAAAAAACAATAAAGGTCAACACAGCGGAACCGCACAGTAAAAGAACCGCTTTGGTGATTTGCACCCAGCTTGTCGCTCTCATCCCGCCGAAAATTACGTAAATTGTCATCAATACACCGACGAGAAGAACGGATAGCCCGTAATCGATGCCGAGCAACAGTTTAATTAATCCACCAGCACCAACTAGTTGTGCAATCATGTAAAAGATTGAAATGACAAGTGTGTTCGCGGCAGCTATCCCACGTACTTTTTTTGATTTGAAACGCGCTGAAATCATGTCTGCCAGCGTATATTTCCCAAGTTACGCAGTGGTTCTGAAACAAGATACAATAAGACGAGAAATGCAACAAGGTTCCCGATGCTCATATAAAAGCCATCGAAACCGATTAGTGCGATAGCTCCTGTAATTCCTAGGAAAGAAGCAGCTGACATAAAGTCACCGGCCACGGCTAATCCATTTTGCCAGGCAGTCAATCCGCCACCTGCTGTATAAAAATCACTTGCGTTTTTCGTCTTTTTAGAAGAATAATATGTTATTGTAAGCGTTAACAAAATGATGCCTAAAAAAAGCGTAAGAGATAAAGTGCTCATTCGCCAAGCTCCTCCCGATATTTAGTTAAAATATTCTTTGCCATCTTGTCGTACTTCGCTGATTTCTTAATATAGACAATTCCTCCGATCCATACGACAGCAAATTGGAGAAGTGCGTACACCCATGCCCATGTAATATTGAGAAAAGCTTCGCCCTTTAATACATCTGTATAGGCAGCTAAAACAGGCAGGACAAAATAAAATGTAAGAAAGAATAGAGTGACTGGTACAATGAATGCTTTTTTCTTTTGAAGTAAATCTTTGAAATCTTCTGTTTCAATTAATTTACGATACTGAATCTCTCTGTCATTGCCTTTGATTAAATGATCTGTTTTTACTGGCGATTCCATAATAATATCCCCCTTGAAATTATAATACGATTTTTAAACGAGTGTATCTAAATTTGATATATATCAATGTAAAAGTATCATAGTCAGAAAGTTATGTAAATTTAAAATTAAATTTTTTGTTAATTTTGCTAATTTTGTTAATTTCAAAGAAAACATTATTGACAACGTATAAATGGCGTATTAATCTTAAAAATGAAACATAACAATAATTAATATTCCGTTTTTATATCGTTATGAAAAAGGGGTCGGATGAAGAACGAGCAAATAAGGGGGACTGAAACAATGTACAATCCAGAAGTTGAAACAGCTACGCGTGCTGAAATGGAAAGATTACAAGTGACACGCCTTAAAAAAACGATAAGCCATGTATATGAAAATGTACCTTATTACAGAGAGAAATTTGAAGAACTGGGTCTTAACCCAGAAGATATTCAACAGTTAAGCGATATTACAAAGCTTCCATTTACAAAAAAACAGGTTCTGCGCGATCAATATCCTTTCGGTTTATTCGCGGTTCCTATGGAAGATGTAACACGTATACATGGATCATCCGGAACAAGCGGGAAGCCGACAATTGTCGGATATACGAAAAATGATTTGGAGAACTGGGCAACTATCGTCGCGCGAGGAATTGTCGCTGCGGGAGGGCGGAAATCGGATATTTTTCATAATGCATACGGATATGGTCTGTTTACAGGCGGACTGGGTCTTCACTATGGTGCAGAGCAGTTAGGCGTTGCAACGGTTCCTATTTCAGGTGGAAACACAGATCGTCAAATTACCATTATTAATGATTTTAAACCGCGAGGCATTTGTGGTACTCCCTCTTATATTTTGAATATTGCTGAAAAGATGGAAGAGATGGGGATCGACCCAGCTGATAATGGGCTTGAGTATGGAATTTTCGGAGCTGAGCCATGGTCAGAGGAAATGAGAGCTACTCTTGAAAAGAAACTGAACTTGAAAGCGGTCGATATTTACGGTCTAAGTGAGATCATGGGACCGGGTGTTGCTATTGAATGTCATGAAGCACAGGATGGACTTCATATCGCAGAAGATCATTTCCTTGTTGAAGTAATCAACCCGGATACGCTTGAACCCGTAGAGGACGGAGAAGATGGAGAACTTGTTTTTACTAGTTTAACAAAGGAAGCGCTACCAATTATTCGATATCGTACAGGTGATATTGCTTCCATTACTCATGAGCAGTGTAGATGCGGACGTACGACAACAAGAATGTCCCGTGTTAAAGGCAGGACGGACGATATGATCATAGTAAGAGGCGTGAATGTATTCCCATCTGAAATTGAGCGTGTGCTGTTCCAAATGGAGGGGATTGTTCCTCATTATCAGATTCATCTTATTAAGAAAGGTAACATGGATAGTGTTGAACTGCATATTGAAATTGAAAGCGGTTTCTATAAAGGTATAGATGGAGACTTAACACATGAAAATGTACAAAAATTAAAGAAGGCGATTCAGCACCATATGAAATCCACATGTCTTGTAACAATGGATATTGTTGTTAACATCCCAAAAAGCATTCCGCGTTCAGAGGGAAAAGCCATTCGTGTTGTTGACAAGCGGAAAGATGCTGTGATTAATGCATAACTTGATGGAAAGGAAGAAATCAGATGAACCAGCAAAGTAATGTAGTCGATGTCACGATTATTGGCGGCGGACCAGTTGGGCTTTTTACAGCATTTTATGGTGGCATGAGACAAATGTCTGTCAAGATCATAGAAAGTTTGCCACAGCTAGGAGGTCAGTTATCTGCATTATATCCAGAAAAGTATATTTATGATGTTGCAGGATTTCCAAAAGTGCGGGCACAGGAATTAGTTAATAATTTAAAAGAACAAATGAAAGCGTTTAAACAAGAGGTCTGCTTAGAACAAGCGGTTGAAACAATTGAAAAGCAGGAAGATGGTATTTTTAAGTTAACAACAAATAAAGAAGTTCATTTTTCAAGAACAATCATTATTACAGCGGGTAATGGTGCATTTCAGCCGAGGAAACTAAAAATTAGTACAGAAGAAAAATTTGAGGGGAAAAACCTTCATTATTTTGTGGATAACCTAAATTCGTTTACGGAAAAGGATGTTGTTGTGTTTGGTGGTGGTGATTCAGCAGTTGATTGGGCCTTAATGCTGGAGCCTATCGCTAATAACGTAACCATTGCGCACCGACGTGAAAAATTCCGTGCACATGAGCATAGCGTTGAAAATTTAACGAACTCTACCGTTAATGTTATGACTCCTTATGTCCCTGTTGAATTGCGTGGTTCTGAAGAGATTGAATATGTGGTACTTGAGAATGTGAATAATGGTCAAGAATCTATACAAAAGGTAGATGCAGTCGTGGTTAACTATGGATTTATCTCATCCCTTGGACCGATAAAAGACTGGGGGCTTGAAATTGAAAAAAATTCGATTGTCGTTAATTCAAGAATGGAAACGAATATCCCGGGCATTTATGCCGCGGGTGATATTTGTACATACGATGGAAAAGTAAAGCTAATAGCTAGTGGTTTTGGTGAAGCTCCTACTGCAATCAGCAATGCGAAAGTATACATTGATCCATCTTCAAAAGTTCAGCCACTTCATAGTACAAGTTTAATGGAAGAGAAGAAAGAACCAATTACGAAATAAGAATAAGGGGGAAGGCATCATGGCTAAATATACAATTGTGGATCAAGATACATGCATTGCATGCGGTGCATGTGGTGCAGCAGCACCAGAAATTTTTGATTACAATGATGAAGGAATTGCATTTGTTCTTCTGGATGAAAATGAAGGAACTGCAGAAGTTGCGGAAGATTTATATGATGATCTGGATGATGCAATGGAAGGCTGCCCAACAGATTCTATCAAAGTGGAGTCGTCGCCATGTAAGGTTTTGGTTGAATAAAAGAATGGTTCAATCCCACCAATTTCCTATTATTTAGAAAAAATGACGCATTAGTCTTGCTTTTAATATAACAATAAAATATAATAACGTTATATTAACGTTATATATTGGATAAGAGGTGTTTAGATGAACGTTCTTTTAAATGATATGGCAGAACATGAAAAGTTAGATCAATTTATTGCCAGGATCAAAGCAGGAGAAAAGATAGAAGCGGATGATTGGATGCCGGAAGATTACAGGGGCACACTCATTAAATTAATTTCAATGCATGGAATCAGTGAAATTATGGGGGCACTTCCAGAAAAAGAATGGGTACCTAAAGCCCCTACCTTGAATAGAAAACTTGGAATCATGGCAAAAGTGCAGGATGAAATGGGACATGGACAATTATTGCTTCGCGTAGCCGAGGATTTGTTAAAGCCGTACAACAAAAAAAGGGATGACTTGATGCAAGATTTGTTTACAGGAGATTTAAAGTTTCATAATGTCTTCCATATGGAATCTAAATCTTGGGGAGATGCAGGGTTGATCGGCTGGTTGGTGGATGGAGCAGCTATTATTTCCCAAACGAACATGCTTGGTGCTTCATACGGTCCTTATGCTCGTGCTTTGCACAGGATTTGCGCGGAAGAAGTTTTTCATGCCCAGCATGGTGAAGCAATAATCATGGCTTTAGCAGAAGGCACGGAAGAACAAAGAAAAATGGTTCAAGACTCCATCGATTATTGGTGGGAATCGCTGTTACTTTTCTTTGGACCTCCTAGTAAGAATGAAGTTGGCTCTTCCAAACAAGATGTAACGATTAAGTACAGAATCAGAACAAGCACGAATGAAGAGCTTCGCCAAGCCTTTTTTTCTAAATATGTGAAGCGGATCCTTTCACTTGGCTATACCATTCCTGATGAAACACTTCGATTTGATAAAGATACTGAAACGTGGATTTATCAACAACCCGATTGGGGGAAATTGAAGATAATAGCAAGGAATGAAGGTCCCCGTTCACAGCAGCGCTTAAATCTTAGAAGGATTTCTTATGAAAATAATAAATGGGTGCGCGAAGCGTTAGCCCCAAAGGTCATCTAAGGGAGGGGGAAGAACGATATGGAAACTAGACAAAAAACGTACTTTGAAGAATTTGAAGTATTTAGCCGTAAAACTCAGACTTCACCAGTCCAATATCATTTTAGCCTGCTGGCCCCTAATGAGGATATCGCGATCATGATGGCACAAGAAAATTTCATGAGACGTGAAGCGGTTGATGATATCTGGGTTGTAAAAAGACAGAATATACGGAAAATGACGGTTGAAGAAAAGAAAACACTTCAACGTATAGATAATAAAGATTACAGGACAACAAAAGGTTATGGGTACCTAAAGAAAAAATGGCGGAAGTACGAGCAGGAAATGCTCGATGAAAAAGAGATAATGTCTTGGGCAGGAGGCGTGAAAAATGGAGAATAATTCATCATTGGAAAACACCGCAATTAAGGAATTGTTGCTTCAATTGGCGGACGATGACTTTATCCATTCATATCGTGGATCAGAGTGGCTAGGACTCGCTCCACATATCGAGGAAGATGTAGCATCTTCCTCGATAGCCCAAGATACGATGGGTCATGCAGCTATATTCTACAAATTATTGGAAGAACTTGGTGAAGGGGATGCAGATCAGCTAGCCCACGATCGTCCCGCGAAAGAACGTCGTAATGCGATAATTTTGGAAGTGGTCAATGGTCCTGGAAACTATATGGAAGACCCGGATTATGATTGGGCTTTTGCGGTAGTACGAAATTATTTATATACCCAAGCTAAAGCGATTAAGATTCAATCCCTTCATTCAAGTTCATATGAGCCGCTGGCTGAAGTAGCCCAAAAGGTACAGATGGAACTTTATTATCATTTGATGCACTGGAAAACATGGTTCATCCAATTGCTGGGTTCAGGTCACGAAGAAGCAGTTTCACGAATGAAAGCAGCTATTGAGAAAACGTTACAGGATTTTCAAGGAGTATTTTCACTTGGTCATTATCGAGTTGAAATGGTGAAGCAGGGTTTGATAGAAGATGAAGCGGTTTTATTGAATAAGTGGATTCAGGAAGTCACACCTGTTTTTGAAAGTGTAGGGGTGGTGTGCTCTATTGAAGTCGGAATGGTCAAAGGCGATGGACGCACTGGTCAGCATACAGAAGATTTAGAAAAAGCGCTAGAAACGTTAAGCGAAGTATACGCAAGCGATAAAACAGCATCTTGGTGAAATATTAGAAAAAGGGGAGGGGTACTATGTCGACCGTATTGTTAAACACAGAAGAAATATATAAACTCCTGGAAGACGTTAAAGATCCCGAAATTGATACAGTCAGTATTCTGGATTTAGGGATGGTTGAGAATGTGACGGTTTCGGGACCGGACGTTTCAGTGAAAATGCTTCCAACTTTTCTAGGATGTCCCGCACTGTCCATCATTCAGAAAAATGTGGAGACAGCCATTAAACAGCTGACTGCCGTTGGAAATGTAAGTGTGGAATTTCTACGTTCCCCTTCCTGGACATCTGACCGGATTACGGAAAAGGGGAAAGCGGGATTAAAGGTTTTTGGGATCTCCCCTCCTCCTCGACAAATGAAAAAAGATGGATCATGGCATGTAGATTGCCCGTATTGTGAATCTACCTATGTCACGATGGAAAACATATTCGGCCCAACAGCTTGCCGTAGCATTTTATATTGCAAAGCATGTAAAAATCCGTTCGAAGCGATGAAACCTATGATAAAAACTATCTAAATATGGAGGTATTCAAATGGTAAAGTTAATAGCCCTATACAAACAGCCTGAAAATAAGGAAGCGTTTGATGAGCACTATTTCAATGTACACGGTCCAATCACGGAAAAAATCCCTGGTCTTCAAAAAATGGAAGTCACTAAAATAGTCGGAACTCCAATGGGCAAAGACTCTGAATATCACATTCTATGTGAAATGTATTATGAAGACCATGAAGCACTTCAACAAGGAATGCGTTCTCCTGAAGGAAAAGCATCAGGAAAAGACTTAATGGGCTTTGCAGGGAAACTTGTAACGATGATGATTGGTGAAGAAGTAAAATGAATGCGCTTCAATTTATTGAAACGTCAATTGAGGACGGAATTGGCTATATCTTTTTAAATCGCCCGAAGCAATTGAATGCATTGAATCGACAAATGGTCAGCGAAATTGTTTCTTCTATGGAAGCATTTGACCGCGATTCCCAAGTGAAGGTGATTTTGCTGACGGGCAATGGAAAAGCATTCTCTGCTGGAGCAGACATTGATGAGATGGTGAATGACAATCCAATCAGTATGGAGTTAACTAATCAATTTGCTGATTGGGACCGAATGGGTCTAGTTAAAAAGCCCGTGATTGGTGCGGTAAAAAGTTTTGTATTCGGCGGCGGTTTTGAACTTGCTTTATCCTGTGACTTTTTGATCGCCGCTAGTGACACACAGTTTTCCTTTCCTGAAGTTACTCTTGGAGTCATGCCTGGTGCAGGCGGAACACAAAGACTAACGAAATTGGTAGGCAAAACGAAGGCACTTGAATGGATATTGACTGCCGAAAGGATCAATGCAAAAACAGCATTACAATACGGCTTTATTAATAAAATTGTTGCACCAGAATTGTTGATGGAGGAAACGGTTGATTTTGCTAGAAAGATAGCCAAACAACCCCCGCTAGCAGTTAGGATGATTAAAGAATCCGTAAATAAAGCCGTTGATTATTCCTTATATGAGGGAATGCAATATGAACGGAAGAACTTCTATATTCTTTTTGCATCAGAGGACCAAAAAGAAGGAATGAAAGCATTTGTTGAAAAAAGAAAGCCTAATTTTACAGGCGAATAAGGAGTGCTCTATGTACGAAACAATCACATATAGGGTTGAAAACGGAGTGGCATGGCTTACTTTAAACCGTCCTGATAAACTAAATGCCTTTACGTCCCAAATGAATAGGGAGATACAAAAAGCGATCAAAACATCGGCGAGCTCTGATGAAGTACGTGCCATTATCATTACTGGTGAAGGCAGAGCCTTTTGTTCAGGACAAGATTTATCTGAAGTGGATGAAGGTGTAAATTTAGGGCAAATGCTCCGGGAAGATTACAGCCCGATGATGCAGCAACTAGCAAGCTGTGAAAAACCAATTATTGCAGCCGTAAATGGAGTGGCTGCAGGGGCTGGCTTCAGTCTGGCACTGGCATGTGATTTCCGTCTTGTTTCCGAGAAAGCCAGTTTTTTAAATGCTTTTGTCAACATTGGTTTGATTCCTGATTCAGGAAATCTATATTACCTTTCGCGAATTGTTGGTCATGCAAAAGCATTGGAATTATCCGTATTTGGAGAAAAGGTACCTGCAGCTGAGGCGGAAAACATGGGTCTAGCTACAAAAGTAATCAGTGTGGAAGAATGGAACGAGCAAGTGAAAGCCTTTGCAGAAAACATCGCAAGCAAACCTACGAAAGCAATTGGATTAATCAAAAGATACTTAGAGGCATCTTATCACCTTTCATTAGAAGAGTATTTAAAAGAAGAAGCAGAAGGTCAGCGAATTGCTGGCTTAACGATAGATTATTCTGAAGGTGTAACAGCCTTTGCAGAGAAAAGAAAAGCTCAATTTATTGGGAAATAATAAAAAGGGGAGTGGGATTACATGGTTAAAGTTCAAGAAACAGTATTTGAAAAAGCAGAAACGAAGCGTGATTATTACCACCTAATTATTAACGGCGAAAGAGTGGAAAGTTCTAACGGAGCTACTATTGATGCCATTAATCCTGCGACTGGTGAAATCATTGCCAAGGTTGCAAAGGCTACTAAGGAAGATGCAGAAAAGGCAGTACAAGCTGCACGTGAAGCATTTGATAATGGCAAATGGAAAAAAACACCGATCAATAAGCGGTCTCGTGTATTAAACAAAATTGCGGCTATTATGCGTTCACGCTTCAATGAATTAGTAGAATTAGAGGTTTTGAACAGTGGAAAATCCATTTCTGCAGCGCAAGGTCAAGTTATGCAGGCGATAGAAGACTTCGAGTTTTATGCGGGAGCTTTAGTTGGACATCGTGGATCAGTCAATAATGTTCCAGGACAATTCCATAACTATACGGAAAAAGAACCTGTGGGAGTATGTGCGCAAATCATTCCTTGGAACTATCCAATGATGATGGCAGCTTGGAAAATTGCACCGGCCATTGCAGTGGGCTGTTCTGTCATTGTTAAGCCAGCATCTTTAACTCCACTTACTGCCATTGTATTAGGTGAAATTTGTATGGAAGCAGGCGTTCCTTCTGGGGTAGTCAATATCATTCCTGGTCCTGGATCTGATGTAGGGAATTATCTTGTTGAACATCCGAAAGTGAATAAAGTAGCTTTCACAGGATCTACGCCAATCGGAAGAGACCTTATGGGCAAAGCCTCGCAGACATTAAAAAGGGTAACATTGGAGCTTGGCGGAAAATCTCCTAATATTGTCTTTGAAGACGCGGACATTGAAGCAGCTATTGATGGATCCCTATATGGTATTTTCTACAATACAGGTCAATCTTGTGAGGCGAGATCACGTTTATACGTACATGAAGATATTTACGATGAGTTTGTCACTAGATTCGTAGAAAAAACGAAAAAACTGAAATTAGGCAATCCATTAGATAAAGAAACGCATGTAGGTGCAGTCATTGATCAGGGACAATTGGATGTTATCGAAAAATATGTTCAATCTGCTATTGCTGATGGAGCAGAAATCCTAGCGGGTGGAAAACAAGCTGTTATTGAAGGCTTTGAAAGTGGTTATTGGTATGAGCCGACAGTCATTGCGAATGTTAATCATGACATGGATGTCGTTAAAGAAGAAATATTTGGTCCAGTTGTCGTTATCATGAAGTTCAAAGATGAAAAAGAAGCCATTAGACTAGCGAATGATACGGAATTTGGTTTGGGCTCTGCCCTTTGGACAAAGGATGGCGGCCGCGCAACTCGTGTGGCAAATCAAATCGAAGCAGGGATTGTCATGGTCAACTGTCCATTCTCAGCTTTTCCAGGAACACCTTTCGGCGGCTATAAACAATCAGGATTCGGCCGAGAACTTTGTATTGAGACATTGGATCTTTATACAGAAACAAAAAGTATCATTTCCTATCATGGAAGCCGTCCATTAAATCCTTTTGGTATTAAATAAAAACATTGAATAGGAAGCTGGCTGAATAATCTGTCAGAAAAGTAATTCAGGTATAGTTGAATGCTGATCTGATTCATTGCAGCCAGCTTTATCTATTTTAAAGGAGAATGATCGAATGATTAGAAATATAGTGGTTGTAGGTTCTGGAGTTATGGGCAGAGGTATAGCCTATGTAGGGGCAACGGGAGGCTTTGACGTAATATTGGTAGATGTGAATCCAAATGCATTGGAAAGTGCAAAGAAAGAGATTGAAACGATTTTCGAAAAAGGTGTGCGCTACAAGAAAATTACCCAAGAAGAAGCGGCTGCAGCAAAAAACAGATTTTTATATTCTTCCAATTTAGAAGAAGCGGCTGCAAAAGCTGATCTAATTATAGAGGCAGTTCCAGAACAGACAGAAATTAAGAAATCCGTTTTTGAAACAATCGAAGAACATGCACAAGAAAACTGCTATTTTGCTACTAATACTTCCACTATGAGCCCGACTGAAATTGGTTCTTATGGAAAGCGTCCTGAAAAAACGATAGCGATGCATTTTTTCAATCCTGTACAAAAAATGCCATTAGTAGAAATTGTTCGTGGACTTGAAACCAGTGATGAAACGGCAGCGGTAATAAAAGAGGTTGCTGAGAAAATGGGGAAAGAGACAGTAGTCATTAACGAATTCCCTGGTTTTGTAACAAGCAGAATTAGCTGCCTGGTTGGAAATGAAGCGTTCTATATGCTTCAAGAAGGATTAGGTACACCTGAAGAAATCGATAAGGCAATAAAACTTGGACTGAATTATCCAATGGGACCATTTGAACTTGGGGATTTAGTGGGACTGGATGCCCGTTTAAATAATTTAAGATATTTACATAGTAAACTTGGTGAGAAATATCGTCCGGCACCGCTCCTTGAACAGTATGTAAAAGCAGGCCGGCTCGGTCGCAAGTCTGGTAAAGGTGTATACGACTATACTAAAAATGAAGAGGCGGTGGAAAAATGAGAGAAGTTGTGATTATAGATGCTGTGAGAACGCCTATTGGTAGATATAAAGGGGCCTTAAAAAGCGTACGTCCGGATGATCTTGGTGCAATTGTAATAAAGGCGCTAACAGAGCGGAATCCTGGTCTGCCGCCGGAACAAATTGAAGATGTCATTTTCGGAAATGCAAATCAGGCAGGAGAGGACAACCGTGATGTGGCGAGAATGTCTGCACTTTTAGCAGGTCTTCCAGTGAACGTAGCAGGAACAACCATTAATCGTTTGTGTGGCTCCGGACTTGATGCCGTTATGTATGCTGCACGCTCGATAGCAGTCGGGGAAGGGGATATTTACGTCGCAGGTGGGACTGAGAGCATGACTAGGGCGCCGTATGTCATGGCCAAACCTGAGAGTGATTTCCCGCGTGGGTCGATGGAGCTTCAAGATACAACGATCGGCTGGCGTTTTACGAATAAAAAGCTTGAGGAAATGTATGGCGCAGATTCCATGCCGCAAACAGCAGAAAATGTAGCCCAACGCTTTAAGGTTTCAAGGAAGGATCAAGATCAATTCGCGTTTCAAAGTCAGCAAAGAGCGAAAAAGGCAGTGGAAAATGAGCGTTTTGTTAATGAAATTGTACCTGTTCGATATACGGATCGGAAAGGGAATGAGGTCATCATCGATAAAGATGAACATCCGCGTCCAGACACGACAATTGAAAAGCTAGAAAAACTCAATCCAATTTTTAAAGATGGTACTGTAACGGCTGGTAATGCTTCAGGTGTAAATGATGGAGCTTCAGCATTACTATTAATGAGTGCAGAAAAGGCTAGGGAACTTGGGTTAAAACCTCTGGCGAAATATGTTGTAGGTGCAGTAGCGGGCTTAGAGCCGTCGGTTATGGGCCTTGGTCCTATTTATGCAACAAAAAAAGCGTTGGATAGAGCAAATTTATCTATTGAAGACATCGGGCTAGTTGAATTAAACGAAGCCTTCGCTTCTCAATCTGTTGAATGTATTCGCCAATTAAAATTGGATCAGGAAAAAGTGAATGTAAACGGAGGAGCGATAGCGTTTGGTCATCCACTTGGAGCGAGCGGCGCACGTATATTAACAACACTGGTACACGAGATGAAAAAGCGAAAGGTCCGATTCGGGCTTGCTACGATGTGTGTCGGTGTAGGCCAGGGGATATCCGCTATTATAGAAAATATTGAGAATGATTAATAGAAAGCCCTTATTAGCTAGTCTACATAAGGGATAATTTTAAAATAAAGGGGGAGAGAACGTATGTCTAATGTTATTTATAAAGTGGAAAATCATATCGGCTATATTACAGTGAATCGTCCAGACGTATTGAATTGTTTTGACTATGTGACCCTTATTGAGTTGCAGGAAGTCATAAATAAGGTATATACAGACGGGGATATCCGCGTCGTTATTTTCACAGGTGCAGGAGAAAAAGCATTCAGTGCAGGAGCGGATCTAAAAGAAAGAAAGACTTTAAATGAAGCGGAAGTACGAAGAAACGTTAAAGCAATTCGCGATGTATTTAATAGTATCGCAGGTCTTCCTCAGCCAACTATAGCTGCCGTAAATGGATATGCATTGGGGGGAGGGTTTGAATGGTTGCTGTCGTGTGACTTTGCCATTGCATCCGAAGGTGTATCGTTGGGACTTACTGAAACAAGTTGGGCAATTATCCCTGGAGCAGGTGGTACACAGCGTTTGCCGAGATTAATTGGTGAAATGAAAGCGAAGGAATTAATTTTCACTGCTAAAAAATTGACAGCAGAAGAGGCTTATGAATTAGGGATTCTTTTGAAAGTGGTGCCGCGTAACCTCCTGATATCTGTTTGTGAAGAATTTGCAGCAGATATTATGAAGAACGGGCCGGTCGCAGTCAAACAAGCAAAGTATGCTATCACTCAAGGGATGAATACAGACTTACAAACAGGGATGGCCATCGAGGGAAAAGCATATGAATTAACGATTCCAACTGAAGACAGATTGGAAGCTCTCCAAGCATTTAGCGAACGGAGAAAAACACAATTTACAGGTAAATGATATTGCGGTTTCATTTTAAAAAGATATAATAATAATTATGTGTTCCGTGTGAAATTGGTAACAATGCTTAATGGATGAGGTGAGAAATATAGGTACAAATACACAATCCATGATTTTTACGATATATGGAGACTATATCCGTAATTATGGAAGTAAAATCTGGATAGGTAGTTTAATACGTTTATTAAAGGAATTCGGTCATAATGAGCAGGGTGTACGTGTAGCCGTTTCGCGAATGGTAAAGCAAGGTTGGATTCAGTCCGAAAAGCAAGGAAATAAAAGCTATTACTTTTTGACTGATCGCGGCGTGAAGCGAATGGAAGAAGCGGCAAATCGTATTTATAAGATGAAACCAAATGAATGGGACGGTAAATGGCGTATTTTAATGTATACGATACCTGAAGATAAACGGCAATTACGCGATGATCTTCGTAAGGAATTATTATGGAGCGGATTTGGCAGTTTTTCTAACGGTTGCTGGATTTCACCTAATAATTTGGAGAAAGAAATAAATCTTTTAATCGAGAAATATGACATCAGTGAATATGTGGATTTTTTCATTTCAGAATATAAGGGTCCACAGGAAAATCAGTCGCTTGTCGAGAAAAGCTGGCCATTAGCTGAGATTGAAAGTAAATATGAAGATTTCATTGAGAAATACAGTAAACAATTCATCGTTCATCAAAGCATCATTAGCAGAGGAGAAATGTCAGATGCGGATTGCTTTGTAGAACGAACAAATTTAGTTCATGAGTATCGTAAGTTTTTATTTATCGATCCGGGTCTTCCTAAAGAACTTTTGCCTTCAAAGTGGAACGGTAATCATGCAGCATTATTATTTAGTCAGTACTATCAAGTCTTGGCTGAACCAGCAAGCCGTTTCTTTGAAAGCGTATTTCAGGAAAACAATGATTTATGTAGGAAAGATGAAACCTATGATGCAAAGGATCATCCTCTTATTATTAAGTGAAAAAGAGCTGCAGAAAGTGAAGTGAACCCAAAAAGTTAGACACTTTATTTAATTAGGCAGCCTTGAGGGCATGAACCCGGAATTCTACCGGGCTCATGCCTTTTAATTTTACCTTGATTCGTTGATGATTGTAGTAATGGATATATTCTTCTAATTCTTGTTTGAAATGCTCCATGCTTTCAAATTCTTGAAGATAAAGTAACTCTGATTTTAATAGGCCAAAGAAGTTTTCTATGACCGCATTATCGAGACAATTTCCTTTACGGGACATGCTTTGTGTAATGTTATGTCTTTTCAAATCATGCGAATATTGTTTCATCTGGTAATGCCAGCCCTGATCTGAATGAAGAATGGGTGAATCTTTCGATTCCAAGCGGTCAAAGGCTTTCTCCAGCATTTTGGAAACGAGGGGATAAACAGGCCGAGATTCGACATTATAGGCGATGATTTCTCCATTAAACAGATCAAGAATGGCCGATAAGTATAGTTTCTCCCCAGCTAGATGGAATTCTGTGACGTCTGTCACCCATTTTTCATTTGAGTTTGTTGCCTTGAAATCACGTGCTAGAATGTTGGGTGCAATCTTGCCGATTTTCCCTTTGTACGAACGGTATTTCTTCATGCGAACTAAAGACTTCAATCCTAGTTCATTCATCAATCGGAGAACTGTTTTATGATTGATGCGAGCACCTCTGTTACGTAATTCTAGGGTGATACGCCGATACCCATAGCGCCCTTTATGCGTATGGAAAATCTCTTCGATAAGGGATTTCATTTCTGTGTATTTATCCTCACGCCCGAAGGCGTTTACCCAATAATAGTATGTACTCCGTGCCATGTTAGAAATGGATAGAAGCAGATTTAAATCAAATTGTTTCCTTAGTTCATGGACTACTTTCGCTTTGTCTTTCTTTGTAGGGCTTCCTTTTCTTGAACTAAGGCATTCAACTTTTTTAGATAGGCATTCTCTGCACGTAAGTATTCTAATTCGGCAAGAAGTGCTTCTTGAGAGCCTTTAGCTGGTGATGTTTTTTTGGTTTCTTTTTTCATGGATAGACGCCCCTTTTTCTTTGGTTTAAGGGCGTCTATACCTCCTTCCTTCAACTGATTTGACCATTTCAAAAGTGTAGAATCGGAAGGAAGATTATAGTGTACAGCGGTCTCGCTGATCGATGCCCCATATTCGTTCATATAATTAAGTACCTCTAGTTTAAAGGGCAGAGTGTAATTTGTATAGGATGAAGCAATTCCTTCCATCCCATGTTCTAGATAGCGAGCGACCCATCTCTTCAGAGGGGATAGACCTACATTTCTTTCTTGTGCGATGGATTTATAGGATTTTTTCCCTTCCAAGTACTCTAAAACTGCATGTAATTTTTCGTCTATCGTATATTTAGTCAAAAAAACTGCACCTCCAATTGTTAGATGTTGTCTAACAATTGGGGTGCAGTTCAAAAGTCACTAATGACAACTTACTGCAGCTCTTTTTTGTAATATAGTCTTTAAAGTAAATGGAGAAATCTCAGAGAATGTGGCAGCGCATACAATTAATCAAGAATTTCTTTAAAATCCTTTCCTTTTTGTACATATGTATCAATGGAAAGTTGAATTAATTCTAGATCTTTATCATTCAATTTGCGAACCACTTTCCCTGGAGAACCGATAACAAGCGAACGTGGAGGTATACTTTTACCAGCGGCAATCAATGTATTTGCCCCAATAATACATTCTTCGCCAATTTCGACATTATCCAAAATTGTAGATCCCATACCGATAATAGAACGTCTACCCACTTTACAGCCATGTAAAATAACGTTATGACCGACTGTTACTTCGTCTTCAATAACAACAGGACAACCTTCAAATAAATGAATGGTGGAGTTATCTTGAATACTGCACTTTTCTCCTATGGTAATTGAATCTTCATCGCCACGCAGTACAGAGTTAAACCAAATAGTAGATTCTTTCCCAATCGTAATATCACCAATTAAATGAGCACTAGGCGCTACAAAAACAGTTTCGTCAAATGAAGGCTTTTTATTGTTGTATGGAATAATCATATTATCGCTCCTTGTGAAAAGTCAGAATTGTTTTTCTATTAAATATAGTATAACATTAAATAGATAGGGAGGGTTAAAAGTGAAACATATTTGTGAGTTTTTTTCTATAAAATATCCAATAATACAAGGCGGTATGGGGAATATTAGCAACGCAAGTCTTGCGGCTGCTGTTTCTAATGCTGGGGGTCTAGGCACAATAGGGTGCGGTACAATGAATCCTGAACAGGTAGAAACTATTATTCTTGAAACAAAAGAAAAAACTAATAACACTTTTGCGTTGAACATCCCGATAAATGTTAGTCCATATACAGATGAGTTAATCAATCTTGTTTTTAAGCATGATATACCTATAGTATCTTTATCAGCAGGAAATCCTGCTCCTTTCATACCACTTTTACATAAAAAGAATATAAAAGTGATTGCTATTGTTGCGTCGGTCAAACATGCTCAAAAAGCGCAAGCCGCAGGGGCAGATGTATTAGTTGCGGAGGGGTTTGAAGCTGCCGGAATTAACTCTAATCTAGAATTAACAACATTTACACTTATCCCGCAAATTAGCAAGAATGTTACGGTACCGGTTTTTGCTGCAGGAGGAATTGGCAATGGACAGGGGTTAGCTGCTGCATTAATGCTTGGAGCTTCAGGCGTCCAGTTAGGAACCAGATTGATTGCTACAAAGGAAGCACCGTTTCATCCATCATATAAACAGAAACTACTCAAAGCAATTGATAATGACACGTGCATATTGGGACGATCCGTTGGTCAGGTTAGAAGAGTATTGAAGGACCCATACACAGTGAAAGTTTTAGATTTGGAGAAAAAAGGTCTGTCACCTGTGGATTATCGTGAAATGACATCAGAGGAACATCATATTAATGGTGCAATACACGGAGATGTTAAAAATGGTTTTATGAACAGCGGACAGGTGGCAGGATTGATTGATGATATTCCCACGGTTAAGGAATTACTTGATGGGATGATGAATGATGCGAAAAAACAAATGGAGGACAAGTTGAATAGTCTTTCCATGACCTTTACTCAAATGTAAAGCCATAGAAATCTAGCGGATGGATACCATCATTGCTAGTGGTTGATGTCTCGAGTAACTAGAAGTAAAGGGGAGAAGATTCCTATAAACGACGTATTGATATCACAGGGGAAAATCAAGGCGGAATTGCACTGATTGTCAACTGGTTCATTATGAAGACATGGAAACAAAAAGTAAATCAATAACAAAAAAGGCGCCGTAAGCAGGCGCCTTTTTATTATTATTTATTATCAGAATCCACCGAATCCCCAACTGCAGCCAATGATGATTAACAGGATAAATAACACAATCAGTAATGCAAATCCGTTATCGAAACCGCCACCATCGTCACAACATTCATTTCTGTGTCCACCCATTTAATTGTTCCTCCTCATACATATTATGAATTACATACCTAGTAAAACATCTTTACTGGGAATACTTCATACTATGTATTCTAGGCCGAAGTGTTTGCTTATTCATTGAAAATAGGCGTTGGCGTATGAAAGGAATAAGCCCGAATATTTTTTTGATGGCGTTTGAAATGTTATAATATACCATGTAGATTTTAAGAGAAGGGAGCTGAACTTAGTCATGAAAGTTGCCATTATAACGGATGTACATGGTAATGCTTCAGCGTTAAAAGCCGTTCTTAGGGTTATTGATGAAAGGGATGAGATTGATCATATCTATTGTTTAGGAGATATGGTTGGGATAGGTCCTGATACAAATGAAGTCCTGGATCTTTTATTTTCAAGAAATGATTTATCAATGATAACCGGAAATCATGATGAAGCAGTCCTGGCCATCATTAAAGGGGAACCGCATCCAGATGGTCACATTCATGTCAAAGAGCATCATGAATGGATAGCGGAAAGAATGAATCAAACTTTTATATCCAAACTGGAAAAATTGCCTCGCACCATACAACATATGATTAACAATTACTCCTTTTTCTTCACTCATTATCATATGGACCCGAAGAAACTAGATGAACACATAAGTCAAAATCCATTTAGTAAAATCGTTGAACCGAATCTAAATAACTTAGAAAGACTATTTAAGAATCAGTTTCACCATTTAATTGGATTTGGACATCATCATCCCATACATCATTTTAGAAATGACCAAACTATATACTTAAACCCAGGTTCACTCGGATGTAATAGTGAACCAGTTGCACCTTATGCCATTGTTTCGATTGAAGACAGCGGTATTCAGGTGAATCTTGAAAAAGTCACATATGATAACTCATTGTTTTTATTATCGTATAAGAACTTACAAGTTCCTGAACACGAATTCATTATACGTGCTTTCCATGGGAATCAGAGAGTTTAGGACGTTAATAAATTATAAAAAATGGGAGGATATTCAGCATAAAGGTACATGCATGGGGATACGATAATAGGCAAAACATGATTCTTTTGGAGGTAAGGCTATGAAAGAAAAAGTACGAGATATAAATCTTCAGGGACAAGAAGAGATAGAACAACACAGTCTTGTCTGTAATAATGAACTGTTTAATAAGGACCTTCTAGCCATTGTAGATGATACAATGCAAGAGGAAGGATGACGGGGCGGAACACGCTGAAGGAATTTAGTTTGCAACGTTTATTTAGCTTTAAAATGGCGAAGACCAACTGCATTTCGAAATCAAATAATCTCTCGGATTTTTTCATGCACTATCTCCATAATTGTACAGCAGAAAATGAGAAAGTGAATCATTTGAAACCATTCTGAATTTATCCCATACTATATATAAGCTTTAAATCCGAGAGGAGGGATAGCATGGGACATCAGCATGGTCACTCTCATGATCATGGACATCACCATCATCATTCTGAAAATAAAAAAGCTTTGTTGGCATCTTTTTTACTGATTTCCACATTTATGGTCGTCGAAGTAATAGGAGGATTTATGACAAATAGTCTGGCTTTATTGTCAGATGCAGGTCATATGCTAAGTGATGCGGCTGCACTAGGCCTAAGCTATACAGCGATAAGATTGGGTGAAAAAAAAGCAACACAGACTAAATCTTATGGATATAAGCGATTTGAAATCATTGCTGCATGTTTGAATGGTTTGACCTTGATTGTTATATCAGTATTTATTTTCATCGAGGCGATTAGAAGGTTTGTGAATCCTCCTGAGGTGCAAAGTCTAGGAATGTTAATGATTTCAATCATTGGCTTACTGGTGAATATCATTGCAGCATGGATTTTAATGAGCGGAGATAAAGACGATAACTTGAATGTACGGAGTGCCTTTTTACATGTAATTGGCGATATGCTTGGTTCAGTGGGTGCAATTGCGGCAGCACTCTTGATTTATTTCTTCGATTGGGGAATCGCAGACCCGATTGCAAGTGTTGTTGTAGCGATTTTAATTATTATCAGCGGCTTTAGAGTAGTGAGGGATTCTTTCCATATCTTGATGGAGGGGACACCCGATCAAGTAGATATGGAAGAAGTGAAAACTTCATTGAAAGAATTGCCGAATGTGTCCGATGTCCATGATCTCCATATCTGGACGATTACATCTGGGTTTTTGACGATGAGCTGTCATGCTGTTATTGATGAAAACGGCAATCACGATACAGTTTTAGCAGAAGCGCAAAAGCTTCTTCATGATCAATTTGGTATTGAACACAGTACAATTCAAGTGGAAAGACAGGAAGTGGGCTGTCCAAATCCCCACGAGACATGTAATTGAAAAGAGGTTGGCTCAAGTGTCAGAGCCAACCTCTTTAAGGTGTTAGTAAAAGGGAAATCCTCAGAAAGCACAAGCAACAATTTTATTTCTCAGTGTTAGACTAGAGAGAACGTTTAAAAAAAAGGAAGAGGAGCAGAGGTAATAGAAATACTATGTAGAAAAAGCATCCGCGAATTTTACTGCGAACATAATCCTGACACATTAAAAGGGTATGATGGAGAAAAAATGCCTTGCTGACTTGAATGGTTGGCGAATGCAAAATGATTCCACTATAATTCAGGAAGGAGGAATCCCTTAATGAAGAAAATTCTTGTCGTTGAAGATGAAATTGCCATTTCTATGGTATTGAAAGCATATTTAGAGCGTGAGGGTTTTGATGTAGTCCAAGTATATGATGGGCTAAAGGCTGTTCCTATTTTTGAAGAAACGAACCCAGACCTTGTGCTACTTGATGTAATGCTACCTGGTAAGGAAGGTTGGGACATCTTGAAGGAAATTCGGGAGAACGATATGTGCCCGGTTATTATGTTGACTGCGCTGAACGATGTTGATTACCGATTATCTGGATTTAAGTCAGGCGCAGATGATTATATCTCTAAACCTTTTGTTGCCGATGAAGTCGTGGCCAGGGTACATGCCGTTTTAAGAAGATCCTCGACGATTGTTGGTGAAGAAAATCATATACATCAGTTTGGTAGTTTATCCATTGATGATCAATCCTATATGGTGAAATTAAAAGGGGAAGAGATAAACTTGACGCCTCGTGATTTGTCGCTGCTCATTTTTTTCGCTAAGCATCCGAATCAGATTTTTACTAGAGAGCAGCTACTCGATCAAGTATGGGGCATGGATTATGATGGAAGTGACCGCGCCGTGGACCTGGCGATCAAACGAATAAGAAAGGCAATCGATTCATGGCCTTCTTGTGAAGGGGAAATTAAAACATTGCGTGGATTGGGGTATCAATTTAGTGTCTATGAAAACTAGAAAAAGAACCACTTTGCAGCGCTATTGGACGAAGAGATACGTATTGACCCTGATTTCGGGATTGGTATTATTATCTATTTTTTCATTGTGGTGGATGGAAAAAACCGCATTAGAATATAGGTTAAGCCTCCTTAAGTACTTAGCTGATGAAACATCTGACCGTGCGATAAAGGCAAATGGCCAGATTGTCGTTGGGCCTATCCTTTCGGAAATCGTTGAGGAAAGGGAAAAAATCCTTCACTTGAACCAGCAGCCAATTATCTATATCGTCGATCCCGATGGCAGCATCATTTATACGATGCCTCAATTATATATCGATGCAGATGAAAATAAGCTTCCTAACGTTATTATGAAAAATGCTGAATTAATTCAGAAGGTCAAAATTTCGGACAACAAAGTATATGTCGTCAAATCTCCTATTACCTTTAATGATGAGACTAAGGGGTGGGTAGTCATTGCCCAGGAAGAAGGGGCATTAAAAGAAATCAACCAGGACCATGGCTTGTTGGCAATCATGATTGGAGGCCTCCTCGTGCTGGGCACAGGAGTCATTTATCTACTTTCGAGACAGATTTCGAGGCCAATCCAAGACGTCGCTAACGCTGCTGTTCAGGTTCGTGAGGGCAACTATGACATCCATTTCAAAGAGGAAGAGGAAATAAGGGAAGAAGAAATTTATGAACTAATAGAGTCATTTAAGGAAATGACCAATCGTTTAAAGGTCATGGAAAAATTAAGGGCGGAATTGCTTGCCGGTGTCACCCATGATTTGAAAACGCCGGTTACTTCCATTAGCGGACTAATCCAAGCAGTTAAGGATGATGTTGTTACCGGAGAGCAAAGTAAGGAATTCTTGGATATTTCCTTAAAGGAAACACAACGCTTGCAAGGAATGATAGAGGATTTGCTTAATTATAATGCTATTTCGGCAGGTGCCTTTAAAATTCGAGTGCAAAAAGAAAATATTAATACATTCATCCAGGAAATCGCCTATCGTTGGCAAGTCACCCAGGATGATCAAGAGTTTAATCTGGACATAAAGGTTCCTGAAGAACCTATTTTTGGCCAAATTGATTCCTTGCGGATGCAGCAAATTGTCATTAACCTTTTAAATAATGCCAGGCATTCACTTGATGGCATAGGGAAACTAGAGATTAATCTTTATGAGAAGGAAGACAATAGGATATGTATTGATGTGCAGGACAGTGGCCGAGGAATTCCTGTACATGAACAACAGTATGTATTCGAACCGTTTTATCGAGGTGAAGACAAAAAGCTGAAGATACGTGGTTTAGGATTAGGACTGCCATTCAGCAAGATGCTTGCCAAAGCGCAAAAGGGAGATCTTGTGCTGAAAGAAAGTAATGAACAAGGGACGACGTTTACAATTATTGTAGAGAAAGCAAATCAGATATAAAAAAGGGTTGTCCGCTTTAATGGACAACCCTCTAATTAAGCACCGATGTGGGATGGTTGATAATCCAGTTGGCTGATTGCGCGCCATAATTGAACATGACGTACATTTCTAGGAAGGAAGCGTCCCATTTCTTCTTCGTTATAACCGGCATGTAAATTCTTATGGTCAAAAATAATTGGTCGGCGAAGTAAATCCGGGTTATCTTGAATAAGCTTACAAAGATCATTTAATGGTGTATTATTTATATCGATATTTAAGCTACTGAATTTTTTAGAACGGGCTGAGATGATTTCATCTGTACCGCCTTCTGTTTTACGTAAAACCTCTTTAATTTCTTCTATAGAAAGCGGTTGTGAATATAAATTACGTTCATTGTAGGGAATTTCGTTTTTCTTAAGCCAAGCTTTTGCTTTACGACAGGCTAAACTGCTTGGAGTAGTATAAATTGTTACCATTTAAAATCGACTCCTTCAAAGTGTTAAAGTTTATGGAATGAATTATTTTTGTATTTGTTATACTCTTACTTTAACGTTTCTTTGTGTCAGCAATATGTCAAGAAAATAAACTTAAAAGTTATTTTAATTCCTGTACATGAACAACAGTATGTGTTCGAACCATTTTATCGAGGTGAAAACAAAAAGCTGAAGATACGTGGTTTAGGTTTAGGGCTGCCATTCAGCAAGATGCTTGCCAAAGCGCAAAAGGGAGATCTTGTGCTGAAAGAAAGTAATGAACAAGGGACGACGTTTACAATTATTGTAGAGAAATCAAATTAGATATAGAAAAAAGGGTTGTCCGCTTTAATGGACAACCCTCTTATTATGCAACTGAATGTAGGATGGTTGATTAAGCCAATTGGCTGATTGCACGCCATAATTGAATATGACGTACTTTTCTAGGAAGGAAGCGCCCCATTTCTTCTTCGTTATAACCGGCATGCAAGTTCTTATGGTCGAAAATGATTGGTCGGCGAAGTAAATCCGGGTTATCTTGAATAAGCTTACAAAGATCATTAAGTGGTGTATTATTTATATCGATATTTAAGCTATTGAATTTTTTAGAACGGGTTGAGATGATTTCATCTGTACCGCCTTCTGTTTTACGTAAAATCTCTTTAATTTCTTCTATAGAAAGAGGTTGTGAATATAAATTACGTTCATTGTAGGAAATTTCGTTTTTCTTAAGCCAAGCTTTTGCTTTACGACAGGCTAAACTGCTTGGAGTAGTATAAATTGTTACCATTTAAAATCGACTCCTTCAAAGTGTTAAAAGTTTATGGAATGAAATTATTTTTGTTTTTGTGATACTCTTACTTTAACGTTTCTTTGTGTCAGCAATATGTCAAGAAAAATAAACTTAAAAGTTATTTTGAAAAGAAAGGGAGAAAATGAAATGCAATCTGCCTTTAATAAAGAAAACAATGATAGTACGCTGCCATATAATTTTGATTCTTTAGTGCGGCAACAGCAGCAAATTTTCAATGTTACACCGGTTAATTTGTTTAATTCAGCGGATGAATCTCCATTTAATTGCATAGTGAATGATTGGATCATTAACGACTGCATTGATTTTATAGGCAATAAAACCATAATGGCATTACATAAGGATGAAGATAATAAGTCGAAAGCAGAGAAGACAGCTACGAGCAACACACCAAAAATTGTTAAAGCCGGGCAATATGTGATGGAATCGTTCGATTCAATGCAAGTAACGAACACAGTCCAAGATACGCTCGTTTTTTCTAAGGATGTGTGGATAGTATCATGACAGCAGATTTTTGGTCACCAGTCAGACTATCGATCCAGGTAGCGGGACTCGCAGGTATCATTGTTTTTATTTTAGGAATTTTCCTTGCACGAATAATGGCTAAAAAGCAATTCAGAGGAAAAATCCTATTGGAAACCGCATTTTTATTACCACTTGTTTTGCCTCCTTCTGTCGTCGGCTTTTTATTGATTGTGATTTTTGGGAAAAACGGAAAGCTGGGTGAATTCATTGAAAGGGTTTTTAATCAGCCCTTAATGTTCACATGGTGGGCAGCGGTTATTGCATCTACCGTTGTCGCTTTTCCACTTATGTACCAATCCGCTAAAACAGGTTTTGAAGGTATAGATGAAGAAATCGAGAATGCAGCAAGAGTTGATGGGGCAGGCGAGTGGAAGTTGTTTCTGCTAGTATCCCTTCCATTGGCGGTTAAATCAATCGTCACAGGTGCCATATTGAGTTCTGCACGGGCTTTGGGTGAATTCGGGGCGACGCTTATGTTTGCCGGAAATATTCCCGGACAGACACAGACAATTCCTACCGCTATTTATATCGCCATGGACTCCGGAAATATGACATTAGCCTGGCTATGGGTCGGTGTAATCATTGCTATTTCATTCATCATGCTCTTTGTCGTGACGTTCATTAAATGAATGATTTTTTTCATATAGGCTAATAAAAAAATGAGGTGCGGCTTCTACATCTTTTGTATGCGTGAAGCCGTTTTTTTCGTACAGTTTTCTTGCAGGCAGGTTCATTTTACCGGTAGAAACGGATAGTTTTTCCCATTTACAAGTAAATTGAAGATGATTCAGCAGTGTTTCTGCTATTCCTTGTCGAAAATAATCTGGATGGACGACAATTCGGCAAATCTCCATATGCATAATTTCTTTTGTATAGGATATTGCTCCAGCTAATGTATCGGCCTTGAAAAAGCCGATAAACGTTTCATTACAATTTAAAAATTGGTCATAAGTTTCTAATAATGGGGGAATATCGGTAAATTCAATAATATCTGCTTCTATCTGATAGGCTTTTTTCTGAAGCATAAAAAGCTGTTGTCCATAATTAGAGTCTAGAACTTGAATTTTTTTTATCAAATAATCACATCCTTTAGTTACATTATAATAGATGATGACGAGGAAGATTATTGTTTCTAATCAGTCTATGTTATAATCGACAAACAATATGAACTAATGAAATGAGGAAGAAATTTGTTAACATTTGAAGAAAAATTGAGCATTATTGAAACTTTTCCTGAATTACAGAGGAAAGATGTTTCACTGGGCCGTGTGAATTTCCACTATCTAGAAAGTGTCCAAGAGAAAAAGATCGTCGTTCAGCACCTGCATCCAAATGGAAATGGATTCGTATACGCAGGGCATATGAGAAAGAAAGAAACTGACCGTAAAGGATTTATCAATATACGTGACTATACTGAAGAGGAATTAAAAGATTTGATTCAAAAAAGCATAGCTTATCTATCCGAACCTCCGATTGAAATCGAAGAAGAAGAAGTAAACGAGTTCGCTAGGTTGGAAGGAACATGGATTGGACTTGAAAAGCAGGAGCTTTCGCTTGTAAGAGAAGATCAACTCTGGAACGTATACTCTGGATCGAATTTGGAGGAGTGTTTCGAGAGCCCGATTGAGGCAGAGCGCTATTTACTGGACGAAGGTTTCCGCCAAAGCAAGAAGAGAAAAATGTAGAATTTTAGGATAATTTGTCGTTGGAATTACAGCGATAATCTTGTTTTTTTTTGATTTTACATGATATAATATAAGTAATTATTTTTGTTCGGAATAAGTTTGATAGATGGATTTACCGTTATAGGATTCCTCTTGAAACATTATCCAGAACCAAAAATAGTAATAAAATGGATTTTTCCAAACACAGGAGGAACTATCATGGTACAAGGTAAAGTAAAATGGTTTAACGCAGAAAAAGGTTTCGGTTTCATCGAAGTTGAAGGCCAAGACGATGTATTCGTACATTTCTCAGCTATCCAAGGCGAAGGCTTCAAAACTCTTGAAGAAGGCCAAGAAGTTTCTTTCGAAATCGAGCAAGGCGCTCGTGGACCACAAGCAGCTAACGTTCAAAAATAATTGAACGCTTATAAAAAAAGACTCCGATTCTGGAGTCTTTTTATTTTTCCTCTGAAAAGAAAAAATTTTTAATCCCCTTTTCTGTTGGCTATTTCCTTAAGTAATTTATCCAATTTTTCTTCGATCCGTTTAGAACGATTAAAATGCTGGGACAGGTTAATTACTAAAAATATTAAGATTACTGCAAACAATAGCATAAAAAGTATGGGGAGTAACTGAGCGATAGTATCAGCCATAGGGTTTCTCCTTTTTTCTTCATTATATACCATTATTATCCTTAGTATGATGCAGGGATTAAATGATTTTCATAATCAGGATTCTGTTTTTTACTAATTAACGAATGAAAGGGATATGCATAATCGCATATCCCTTTCATTCAGTTCCTAAATAAAGAGGTGAACTTTTGAAGTCTTGGCAAGTCTGATTCTTGATACATTTGTTCGATTTTTAAAGTCACCAATAACTGGCTCTTTGCAAATAGCATGTCCCGAAAATGATCGACCGCTCCGCAAAAATGATTGTAATTGGTTTCTCCTGTCCCGAAGACGCCTGTCTTTAGATGAGAAATCGGTAATTGCTCTAGTTCCGCATAAAAGGCAGCTGTTTTGGCAGGAAGCTCTCCATTACCCCATGTATAGGTACCGATGATCAATGCATCATATTCTGGCAATATACCGGTATCAAATTCGCTAGTTCGAAAAAGTTCTGCTTCTGGCAAAAGGGAAGCAAGGGCTTCAGCTAGTGCTTTTGTATTGCCGCCCGCCGAATGATAGACAATTGCAATTTTATAGCTCATCGAACCCATTGCTAGCATTTACTTGACTGTATGTTCTTGATTTTTGTTCAAAGAAATCAGTTTTGGTGAGGCCAATAGATTCGTCGTCGAATGTTTTAATCCATGGCATCGGGTTCTCACTATACTCTTGATACAAGTTTTCAAGTCCTAGCATACGCAGTCGTTTGTTGGCGATGTACTCGATGTACTCGTTGAATTCTTCCAAGTCGAGATCTGCTTTGGTTTGTATATCCTCAAGCATATACTCAGACCATTCTTTTTCAAGTTCAACTGCTCTTTCAATCGTTGTATAGATGAACTTCGTGTTTTCTTCATTATTTAACTCCGGGTATTCATACATCAAGATTTGTACGAGCATTCCGATGAAATCGAAGTGAACCATTTCATCGCGATGTATATAGGAAATCATTGTAGCCGAACCAGTCATTAGGTTTTGACGCCCTAAGTTGTAATAGAAGGCGAATGCCAGGTAGAAATAAATACCTTCGAGGTTCGTGGAATGGATGAGTGCTTCAAATAAGTGTTGAGGACTAGGATCGTCCACAAACGTTTGATAGGCATCCACAATCGGTTGATTTCGCTTTATCACTTCCGGGTGTTCTTTAATGCGGTCGAAAAGTTGTTTTTGCTTGCCTACCGGAATCAAGGAAGCAAGGATATAGGAATAAGATTCATTATGAATAGATTCCTGCTGGGCCATGTTGGCCAGGATCGCTTTTGCTGCCGGGTCTTTGATGTAACGAAGGATTTCCACTAAAGTCGGCGTTTGAAGGCTGTCCATTCCTGCAATCATTGTAAGGATATCAAGGAAAGCATCCTGGATATCTTCATCTAATTCGCCCCACTGCTTTTTATCCTGAATCATGTTCACGCTCGAAGGCTTCCAAAAGTTATTTATGAGTTGTGTATACGTATCATAGAATTTTTCATACTGAATATCGTTCCAAAGGAGAAAGCCTGAAGCTTCCCCTTTGAATACGCCCGTTGCTTTAGTTGGATGCGTAGGTTCGAGCATCCGGATTTTTTTGATATGATTGGTCATTCGTAAAACTCCTTTAAAAATAGATTACTGATTTGATCGTTAACTTGAGCAACTTTCGCAGGCATTATCATATTCAGATGAAGTGGAACGAACATAATATGTTGATTTCAATCCGCTTTCCCATGCTGTTAAATGGATATCCAATAGAACTTTAGCCTTGATTGTGTTGTGGACATACAGGTTAAAGCTGATAGCTTGGTCAATATGACGCTGACGGGCTGCATTTTGTCTGATGCTTTCCAGTTGGTCCAAGTTAAATCGTGTTTTTTTATAATACTCATACGTATTAGGCGTCAATCCGGGTGCTGTCACTTTGAATTTGAAGTTTTTCTTTTCTTCATAAAATTCAATTTCATATAAGGGATCGATTCCATCAGTGGAGTTACCGATTTTAGCCGTTGATGAATTAGGTGCAATGGCCATTAAATATCCATTACGGGTACCGTGTAGCTGCACATTTTCTTTTAAATCTATCCATTTTTCATCGGTATAGTCACGAAGTTCGAAATATTGGCCTGTATGCCAATCAGATCCTTCAAAATATGGGTACGTTCCTTTTTCCTTAGCCAATTCATTAGACGCTTTGATTGTTAAGTAAGCAATTTTTTCGTATAAAGTATCAGCATATTGAACGGCCTCATCTGATTCCCAATATATATTCTGGGTGGCAAGTAAATGATGCCATCCAAATGTTCCTAAGCCAATTGCCCGGTAACGCTTGTTTGAGATGGATGCTTGCTTGACCGGAAGACTGTTCACATCAATGACGTTATCGAGCATGCGGATCTGAATCGGAATCAATCTTTCTAATACATCGCTACTTACCGCGCGAGGCAGGTTAATGGAAGAAAGGTTACATACAACGAAATCGCCGCTTTTACGAACTACAACTACATCGCCATCTTCAGTTTCGTATTCATCCGTGATCGTTGAAGGGCTTAAGTTTTGAGCAATCTCTGTGCAAAGGTTGGAACAATAAATCATTCCTTTATGTTTATTAGGATTCTTACGGTTCACTTCATCACGGTAGAACATATACGGTACGCCTTCTTCTAGCTGAGAAATCATAATGCTCTTCATAATGTCCATCGCGTTGATTTTTTCAAAGCTATAGCTAGGAAGTGTGCCATTTTCCGCAGCCTCCACAGCGTGAGCGTAATGATTTCTGAAGCTTCCTTCGCCTTTTTTCTCGTCATAAAAATCTTCGAGTGAGAATCCAAGGGTTTGCTTTACGGTATGTGGGTCGAAAAGATACCATTCTTTCCGATCGCGTACGGCTTCCATGAACAGATCAGGAATACATACACCTGTAAAAATATCATGAGCTTTCAACCGGTCATCACCGTTTTGTGTCTTTAAGTCAAGGAAACTCATGATATCTTTATGCCAGGCATCCAAATAAATCGCGATTGCCCCTTTACGCTGGCCCAATTGATCGACGCTGACAGCAGTCTGGTTAAACAAACGGATCCAAGGGGTCGTGCCTGAACTGTTTCCAGAAAAACCACGGATATCAGAACCAAGTGAGCGGATTTTACCGACATAAAGTCCTACACCACCGCCGAATTTAGATACTTTAGCGGCATCGTAGTTGGATAGATAAATGCCATCAATAGAATCTTCAATCGCGTCAATAAAGCATGAACTTAACTGACCGTGAGTTTTTCCTGCGTTTGATAGGGTAGGTGTCGCGACGGTCATATACAGATTGGACATCGCCCAGTATGCCTCTTTGACAAGTTGCAGGCGGTGTTCTGTTTTTTCCATTCTCATAATTTCCATAGCGATGATCATGAAGCGCTCCTGAGGCAGTTCGTAGACCTTGTCTTTTTTCGGACGGGCTAGGTAGCGGTCGTTTAATAAGTAGATACCGATATAAGAAAATAGTTTATCTTTTTCCGGATCGATCACTAAGCCTAATTCTTCAATTTCTTCTTTGGAGTAAGAGTCGAGTAGTTCGGGTTTATAAATCGGGTAGCGTTCCCCCTCTTGCTGTTGAGAGAGTCCTGCGATTAATTCATAGAACGGTCCGTAGCTCACGCCCTCATAACCGCGATTCGCTTGTGCATCCCTGTACATCGTATTCAAAAGTTCTGCCGCAGCAACAAACGTCCAATCTGGAGCATCTATGTCTACACTTTCGAGAGCAAGCTGGATCAGTTTTTTTGAAGTTTGTTCTTCTGTTGAGTCACTTTTACGATCTAGCCATTTTGTAAAACGCTTTTTGAACTTTTCCATATCTAGCCGGCCTTCGAATTCCTTGGATAACATCTCAAGCTGGATAGAACTTGTTTCTGTGTCATTTTTCACTATAGTAGAGTTATATGTTTGAGTCATGAATAATCCTCCTTGTAAACTTCCATTAAATAAAAAAATCCGCCCAATAAATTGAGCGGATCAAACGATAGAATAAAAGAGCCATGAAAAAATAGCCGTTATACTATCGTTTCATCATCTCAATCCCCGAAGAATAAGAAACGTGAAAAATCCAGGCAGGTCTCCTGACTCATGATCATCCTACTTTGAGTTCTTCCCGTATAAAGAGATATACAGTGGTTTTCTCATTTCGTCACATTTACAGTTGCGGGGACAGTTCCGGGTTTACACCGGATTCCCTTTTCAGCCATCACTGGCACCTTGGATTACAAATAATTCTATATATAGTTATGTGTGTTGTTTTTAATATCAATATCTAGTATTTCTGCTTATATTATCGTAATCCATATGAGACGATAATTCAACTAATATATTTGATAAAAACCAATCCTTATCTATTGACAAAGTGAGGGGAGAGGGAAAAAGAGTGAAAGAATTAATAGGGAAATGGGAAATTCAAACGCTGAATGTAAGAGATTTTATGTTAAAATAAAGTGTATAGTAAAGGTGGCTCTCCCTTATTGTAAAGATGGGGGTTCCCGGAAAAATATTTATTAAAAAGGAGAAATAATCTTGGAAAAAGTATTAGTTTTTGGACATAAAAACCCAGATACAGACACAATTTGTTCAGCTATCGCTTATGCGGATCTGAAAAAACAACTAGGTATCAATGCTGAACCTGTTCGTCTTGGTGAAGTGAATGGTGAAACTCAATATGCATTAGACCAATTCAAATTCGAAGCTCCTCGTCTTGTAGAAAAAGTGGCAGGGGAAGCGGATGGTGTGATTTTAGTTGATCACAACGAACGCCAGCAAAGTGCAGAAGACATTGACCAAGTCCGTGTTTTAGAAGTTATCGACCACCACCGTATCGCTAACTTTGAAACAAGTGATCCTTTATATTACCGCGCAGAACCAGTTGGCTGCACGGCAACTATTTTAAATAAAATCTATAAAGAAAACGGTATTGAAGTGCCTAAAGCAATCGCAGGTCTAATGCTATCTGCCATCATTTCCGATTCTTTATTGTTCAAATCTCCAACCTGCACAGAGCAAGATGTTGCAGCAGCAATGGAATTAGCGGAGATTGCCGGAGTAAATGCTGAAACATATGGCTTAGAAATGTTAAAAGCAGGCGCTGACCTGAGCGACAAAACAATTGCCCAGCTAATTACTCTTGATGCAAAAGAATTCTCTATGGGAACTGCGAAAGTGGAGATTGCTCAAGTCAATGCTGTGGATCCGAACGAAGTTCTTGCCAAACAAGCTGAATTAGAAGCAGCTATTGAAGCTGTTATTGCTACGAAAGAATTAGATTTATTCTTATTCGTTGTAACGGATATTTTAACAAATGATTCTGTTGCCTTGGCTCTTGGGAAATCAACGGAAGCAGTTGAAAAAGCTTATAACGTTACATTGAGCAACAACATTGCCGTCTTAGAAGGCGTTGTATCACGTAAAAAACAAATCGTGCCGGTTTTAACGGACATATTCAGTAAATAAAGATGTGAAAAGGGTGCTCTGAATACTTCGAGCACCCTTTTTATGTAATATTGTGAGGGTCAACAAATTTCAATCATGTCTATAAAAAAGGACTCAAACAAGCCATTTAAATGACGTTTGAGTCTTTTTTTTAATTCAAAGCTTCCTTCTCTTTTTCATAGGCGATAATAATTAGTTCTTTATTTGCGTCTTGGCCTAGCTTGCTTTCAAAGCTTCTTAGTTCATTCAGTAAATCTTGTGACAGGTTTGCTGCCGTATAATCCTGCTCGGATATCATACTTTTTGCTCCTTCCATCTAGATATATTTCATGTTATCTATTTTGTCGGTTTAAAAAGTTTCTATTCAGCAAAATTTAAACTTAAGATATTTTACTATCATAAGTGGCGAGCTTTTCAAGCAATTGGGAACTTTCATGATCGAGACCAAGCACCTGAACAGATTTACCATGTAGCCGATATTTAAGGACAACCTTATCAACTGCGCCGACTGCAGAAGCATCCCATATTTTTGAATGGGAAAAATCAATGGTGATAGAATCAGCCTTTTCATTTACATCGAACTTGGAAACAAAGTCCTGAACCGAGGCGAAAAATAATTGTCCGGTTATACGATAAATAATTTTCTTAGCCTGAATGTCCTCTGCTTTTTCAACCGACACTTTAGAAATTTTAGCCGAGAAGAAAATCATGCTCAAGAGAACGCCGGCAAATACGCCTTTTGATAAATCATGCGTATAAAGAACAATGATGACAGTTACAATCATCACAGCTGCATCCGTCTTAGGAGCTAGTCTGAGCCTCTTCAAGGAAGACCAGTCGAATGTTCCTATTGAAACCATAATCATGACTGCAACAAGGGCTGCCATTGGAATTTTAATAAGGACGTCATTCAGTATCACGATTAAAACCATCAAAAAAGCCCCGGCAACAAATGTTGAAAGCCGACCTCTGCCGCCAGACTTAATGTTAATTCCAGATTGACCAATCATTGCGCATCCTGCCATACCGCCGAAACACCCGGCGATAATATTTGCAATGCCCTGGCCTTTGGCTTCCCTATTTTTGTTGCTATCTGTATCGGTCATCTCATCGACAATTTGAGCCGTCAATAATGATTCAAGCAACCCGACAAATGCAAGTGCTATGGAATAAGGAAAAATGATAGCCAATGTTTCAAATGTAAAAGGAATATCTGGAAGCATGAACATTGGAAGTGCCTCGGTCAATTGCCCCATATCCCCAACAGTACGCATAGTGGCCCCTGTTGTAACTGCTACAATAGTCATGAATATGATAGCGACCAGTGGTGAAGGAATGATTTTGGTGATGCGTGGAAAAAGATAGATGATTGCAAGTGAAACTGCCGTCATGACATACATAATCCACGTTTCACCCACGAAATGAGTAAGTTGGGCAGTGAAAATCAAAATGGCTAGAGAATTCACAAAACCAGTCATAACAGGCTTTGGGATAAACTTCATTAACTTTCCAATTTTGAAGACCCCTAGTAAAACTTGCAGTATACCAGTTAAAATTGTTGCTGCAAGTAAATAGTTCAAGCCATGATCTTTTACAAGATCAACCATGACTAGCGCCATTGCCCCAGTAGCGGCTGAAATCATACCTGGTCTTCCGCCGACAAAAGAGATGACGATGGCGATACAGAAAGAGGCATATAACCCTACCATTGGGTCGACCCCGGCAATAATGGAAAAGGCAATTGCTTCAGGAATCAGTGCCAGTGCCACGACAATACCGGAAAGAACATCTCCGCGAACGTTGCCGAACCACTCCTGTTTTAATATAGATGTATTCAAAGAAACACTCCTTTTTTCATTATATATGTGTTTTAATTTGCTTTATTAACGCAATAAATTATAGCATGGCTTATTCATTCTATCTATGGATAATAGAAACCACTAAATATGGGCTATTCATTGATTAGCTTTTTACTTTTGAGACAAAAAGTCTGGATGTCTCACAGAAGGGGAAGAAATACTTTAAGTGAAATGTATTGATAAGGGGTATAGCTGTCACATGCTTGATAGGGGATCTAGGGCATTTTTTCGACTTTGGTGAGGTATGAATCATTGGGTTTAAATGTTTGAATTTCCAAAGACTTCTGTTTACCTTTTGCGATATGTTACTATTAATATACTGATTTTTCTGTATTTACTGTGGGTTATTCTTCAACAATGGATAAGAACAGGGGATGCTCCTATGAATAAAAGTGAGAAGAGAACGAAATTAGTAGAAAAAATTGAAACGCATTTAAGATTGACTGCAAGAAATTTAGTGAAATTCGATACAATTCAAGAAACATTAGATTTTACGGTAGAATCATTTCAACTGGAGTTTTCATGGGATTTCGTGGCAATCGTTTTAAGAGAAGATGATATCTTATATCCAAAAGTCTGGAAAGGAGGTTCGCCGCATTTTGCAGATTCCTTTCCAATTCATCTAAGTGAATGCTCTCCGGAGATTCTCGAAGAAGGATGGGATATTAGGAAAGAAGAAAGCAGCCTCAATTGCAAATTTTATAAGTTAATGAAAAATGAAAGAATTTCAACCTGGTTTACTGTACCTTTAAAAGATGATGGAATCAGCTATGGGTTCTGTATTATTGGTTTTCATAATTTCGTTCCTTTAATTTCTGAAGTTGAGCAAATTTTTGTTGAATTTGGAAAAGATGTCGCAGTTGCTATGCAGCTTGCAAAGGAGAAGGAATTTGAGAAACGAAAGTTAAGCAGCATAAGATGGGTCAATGAAAATGTGACCCCGGGTTCATCGATGGAAGAGTTAGTGCAAAAGGTGCTAGAGCTATCATGCCAAGGTACGATGGCAGAGGACGCCTCCATCTATTTGTTCGATGAATCGGAAAACTGTTTTTATTTGCAAAGCCCTTTGATAGGCTCTCCTAAACTGGAAGAAAATATTAGGGTTATAGGAGAGAATGAATTAAGTACATACTTTCCATTTTTTGAAAAATCGGGTGGCTTTCAGTTGTCGGTTCCGTTGGTGGTAAATCTTAAGACTGTGGGAATGATTCATTTAGCCAATAAGACAATGGGCGCATTCACAGTGGGGGACCTTGAGCTTCTAAAATTTTTATCAAACCATGTGGCCGCATTATTTGAAAACGCTAGATTATATTTAAATGAAATTCATTTAAAGCAGCGGTTACAAAAGATTATGGGCTATCAACAGGAACTGGTCAAAGAGACATTGTACGGGGAAGATTTTGATGTCATCACGGATACCCTCAGCGGGTTGTTGTCCTGTTCAATCATTCTTTTTGATAGATTCTTCAGGTACATCTCTATTCATCTAGAAAACGAGGATGAATATTCACTTCCCGATATATATAGTCTTATTGAGAAAGAGAAAGCGAAAATTGGTAAGGAAAAACGGGGAATATGGCTCGGAGATTTTAAAAAGGATTCTACTGCTATTGGTTTTTGGCCTGTAATAGGAAGTGGGGAATTATTAGGCTATTTAGCGATCATCACAAATAAGAATGCTGTGGATGAGGTTACGAATTTAACAATTGGACATGCGCTAAATGTATATGCCATTCAGTTCATCAAACAAAAACTGATCATAGAAACTAAAGAGCAGGTGAAGGACAGTTATATAACTAAACTGTTTGAAGAGAAGATAGAGGATAAGGCTAAAATAGTGGAATACGCGACGCTAATGAACATAGATTTATATCGGCCACACCGGATTGCTGCATTAAAACTGGAAGAGGAATCTTTACTTTCCCATTCGAACCTGATCGAGAGAGAAGCAGAAAAAGCCTCGGAATGGGATCATATGAAAGAACAGCTGTATCTTAAATACAAAGAAATCATCGTGACTAAAAGAGATGATATGATGATTCTCATGATTCCAGTAGAAAGAGAAAAAGACCTGGCTTCCTCTTATTGGGGAGAGTTATATCAATATCTTAGAGAGCAACCGATTTTCAAAAAGCTTTCCTTGACGATTTATATGGGAGTGGGAGGGGCGACAGATAAGCTGGAGGATTATTATTATGCCTACAAACAGGCCATGCATGCTTATAATGTTAGCCGAAATGGCTTCCCGAAAAATGGTCTAGCTATATTTGATGAATTGGGTTCGTATTCTCTTTTAAATAACCTGAAAGACCCTGCACTTGCCGATTTATTTCTGAAAAAGTATTTAGCTCCGTTGATGGAATATGCAAAGGGAAGTGGAGCAGATCTTATGAATACACTAAGAGCCTATTTATTTAATAACGGAAATCTGAAAAATACCATGGATGTACTTTTCATACACCGCAGTACTCTGCGCTACAGGTTGGAAAGAATTCGTGACATTCTAGACATGGATCTAGAAGACGCAGAAACGCGATTAAATCTGATGATTGCTTATAAACTTCATGATTTATATCAATCCAGCCAGTTATAGACTGACAAAATGTGTCCTCCTCAACATAATCAATGATAAAAGGCCTTGAAGGGGGCTTTTTTTTGTGAAAAATTTTATCTGAGATTCATTAGTAATAGAAGAGTTTATAAGATTCAAGTAGCCTTTTGTGTACTTGCACAAGCTTTCTCTCTTCATCTTACATGATATATGGTGGGATCAAGCAAGCTTTAGAAGAAAGAAGGAAAGAAAGCCAGTGCAGAGGAAAAAGCTACGTGTGAGCGCTTCTGTATCGAAATGATAGGGTGAATAGAATTTAGGTCTATGATCCAAGAAAGAGCAAGCAAGTCTACTCAAAAGTAAGACCAGAAACTATTCTTTATAAATAATGCTTGATTTACATTCGGGACATGTTACTTCTTTATAATGCTTGAAGCTAATCTTTCTAAGATCCCTTCTGGTTAACATAGTAAATACATTATATCTTGCGCCGCATGCACAAGTATATTTGTCTTTAACTATGTGTCTCTCATCTGTATTAGCTGAATAAATAGTAGGAAAAAACATATAAAACCCTCTTTTATCTAATTTTAGGCAAATTAAAAAGGGGGCAAGAAATAAATAATTAATTAATCTAATCAAGATATATCTTGGCAACCCGGCTGCCATGACAACTAAATTGTTGGTTTAGGCCCGTGGCTTTGCGTCTTTTACTTTCATAAAATTTGCCTAAAATAATCTTAACATAAAAATTAACTCGTTTTGGAAGTGCAGAAAAAATACTTATCTATTAAATGGGAAGAACTAATGAGGGAAAGAACAAGTGATAAGCGAACTTTCCTTTGGTGTGGTTCTTCTCGAAGGGGTTTTATTCCAAGATGTAACTGCTAATTAGGAAAAGATAGATATATATTAATTTTATCAGGTAATGGTTCTCTAAATAAGAGTTAGTATTTCCTAGTACAAGGTATTAGTCAGGCTGAATTATGATCATTGGATAAATGGGAAAGCGGCTGCTCAAATATAAAATGAGGGTTATTCAAACTGAGGATATGATACACAGTTGGTTTACACTCTGGATCTCGATTGGTACAAAATGTACGAATTAAAGGGATCCGTTTAGTACGCTATGTACCTATAACTGGTTAATATATGGAGATATAATGACAATTATTAGATAATAAAATAAAAATTCAGTCAATTAGGAGGGCACCTATGGATTTCAACTTAACAGATGATCAGCAAGCGATTGTTTCGATGGCAAGGGATGTAGTGAATGCTGAAATCATTCCACTAGCAAGAGAGTTCGACGAAAGAGAGGCTTTCCCGGTAGAAATCATGGACAAGTTGAGGGAATGTGGACTATTCAATCTATCTATTCCTGAGGAATACGGAGGTCCTGGAATTGATAAATTATCACATGCCTTAATCGTGGAAGAAATAGCAAGAGGCTGTGCTGGCATAGCAACTTCATTGGAAGCTAATTCACTTTCATCTTATCCAATTTTAGTTGGTGGGGATGAATCACTTAAGCAAAAATATTTGAAACGTTTAACCGAAGAAGGGCAATATGCTTCTTTTGCCTTAACAGAACCGGGCGCGGGCAGTGATGTATCTGGCATGTCATCAACTATTGTAAGAAAAGATGGCGGTTACATATTAAATGGGGAAAAGTGTTTTATCACCAACGCAAGTTATGCTCATTTCTATGTAGTACTCGCCAAACAGACGCTTGAAAATGGGGAAAATTCTTTTACGGCTTTAGTTGTCGAAAGAGATTCTGAAGGTATTACGGTTGGTGAAAAGGAAAAGAAAATGGGGCTTAGAGCTTCTAACACAGCTTCGGTTATCTTCGATGATGTCTTTGTACCCCTTGAAAATCGAATTGGAGAAGAAGGAAAAGGTTTTAAGATTTTTATGAAAGCACTTTCTTTTGCGAGGCCGATGGTTGGAGCACAGGCGGTAGGAATTGCACAGGGAGCATATGAAAGCGCTTTAAATTATGCGAAGGAAAGAAAACAATTTAAAAAGCCAATCGCTAATTTCCAATCCATCCAATTCATGCTGGCTGATATGGCGATGACCATTGAAGCATCAAGGTTATTGGTTCATAAGTCTGTCTTTCTCTTGGAACAGGGTACGCCTTCAGCGAAGCATGCTTCTTTCGCTAAATGTTTCGCTGCTGATACCGCAATGAAAGTAGCCGAAGATGCGGTGCAAATTCACGGAGGTTACGGATTCATTCGGGAATATCCAGTTGAGAAGTATTTCCGTGATGCTAAAATCATGCAAATTTACGAAGGTACAAATCAAATACAACGTGTCGTCATTGCAAAAGAGATATTGAGTTAACTAAAAAGGAGGAAATGAAAATGGCAGAGACAATTATCGGGGTCGTAGGATCAGGAACAATGGGGGGAGGAATCGCTCATCAAGCAGCGTTATCCGGTTTCAAAGTAATTTTATGTGATGTAGAAGATCGATTTTTAGATAATGCGATTAATAGAATGGAAACGTTCATGGATAAAAGCGTAGCAAGAGGCAAGATGAAGGAAGAGCAAAAGCCTGAGGTGCTGGGAAGAATCACAACAACGACTAATTTGGAAGATTTAAAGGAAGCCAACTTTGTTATCGAAGCAATCATCGAGAACTTGGAAGCGAAGAAAGCGATATTTTCCCAGTTAGATAACGTTCTTGGCGAAGAAGCGATAATTGCTACCAATACTTCATCGATGTCGATCACAGTCATTGCAGGAGCGACCAAGCGGCCTGAGAAGGTAGCGGGTATGCATTTCTTTAACCCGGCGCAAATCATGAAATTAGTGGAAGTGGTCCGTGGTTATAATACAAGCGATGATACCGTATCAAAATTAATGGAGCTTTCAAGGGCATTTGGCAAAGAACCAATCGAAGTCAAAAAAGACTCGCCTGGATTTATCGTGAACAGAATCATGATTCCGCAATTCATTGAAGCCATCAGATTGGCTGAAGAAGGGGTAGCTTCTTATGAAGATATTGATAAAGCCGTTAAATTGGGATTGAATTATCCAATGGGTCCTTTTGAATTGCAGGACTTTGCAGGTGTCGATATTGGTTTGCACGTCATGGATTATTTTTATGATGAATTTAAAGACGGTCGTTTTGCAGCTCCTCAACTTATCCGCCAAATCGTAAATGCAGGACGTACAGGTAAAAAGGCAGGTGCAGGATTTTATGACCACGACAAAAAATGAGGGGGCAATAAAAGTGGAATTAGAAGTGTTGAAATATGAAATTGAGCAAGGGGTAGCAACTGTTTATTTGAATAGACCCCCTCACAATCCATTAAACTGGCAGTCTTTTAAAGAACTTTCTATGCTTATGGATCAATTGGACCGTGACAGCAGGGTAAGAGCAGTGATCATTACGGGCAGTGGCGATCGATCATTTGCAGCCGGCGCAGACATAAAAGAGATGATGAACCTGACGGAAATGGAGATTCTGCAGAATAATGAAATTTCCCGAGGAGCTTTTGAAAAAATGGAACGGCTGTCAAAACCTATAATTGCAGCTGTAAATGGTCTTGCTTTAGGCGGCGGTGCGGAGCTTGCCCTTGCTTGTGATTTGATTATTTGTTCTGAACGCACGAAATTCGGATTTCCGGAAATTAATCTGGGGATTATTCCAGGAGGCGGAGGAACTCAGCGTTTTCAGCGTTTAGTTGGCCAAAAAGCGGCTAAGGAAATTCTGTATTTTGGAGAAATGTTCTCAGGTGAAAGAGCCTATGAACTTGGTGTTGTTAATAAAGTCGTTCCTGCAGATCAACTGTTGACTGAAGCGAAAGAATGGGCAGTAAAATTGGCAGGTAAATCTTCGATGGCAATGAAGATGATGAAAAAGGCAGTTAATGCGGGCGCCAATACAGACTTAGATACGGCACTGGATATTGAAATGGCTTGTTTTGGTAACACGTTTGCCTCTTCTGACCGTAAGGAAGGCATGCAGGCCTTCGTAGAAAAAAGAAAAGCTATTTTTAAATAACAAAATGGGGGCGCCAGCGTCCCCTTATAAAAGGGAGGATACAAAACATGGCGGGAAACGATATTGTTTTAATAGAGGGAGCAAGAACGGCATTTACTGAATTCGGGGGATCTTTCAAAGATGTTTCAGCTATTGACCTCGGCGTAATAGCTTCTAAGGAAGCAATGACCCGTTCAGGGATAAAACCAGAAGAAGTAGATCAAGTAGTGATGGGGAATGTTATTCAATCAAGCGGCGACGCTGTGTTTCTAGGTAGGCATATTGGATTGAAATCTGGTATCCCGCAGTCAGCACCAGGGCTTACCGTCAATCGTTTATGCGGTTCTGGATTGCAGGCCATTGTATCGGCAGCCCAATCCATCAGACTTGGTGAATCACAAGTAGCCCTTGCTGGTGGAGCGGAAAATATGAGCCAAATCCCTCATGTTATTCGTGGAGCACGTTTTGGAATTCCTCTTGGGCAAGCACCAATGGCCGATTTTCTATGGGAATCCCTATATGATCCATATGGAGATTGCACGATGTCCATCACGGCAGAAAATATTGCCGCAGAGTATGGTATCACCCGAGAAAGCTGCGATGAGTTCGCAGTAAGAAGTAATGAGCGGGCACTTGCCGCCATTGAAAAAGGTTACTTTGGCAAAGAAATTACCCCGGTAGCTATTAAAACAAGAAAAGGCGAAGTGAATATTGATCGGGACGAACATCCTCGTGCTTCAACGTATGAGAAAATCTCCAAGTTAAAAGCACGGTTTAAAGATAATGGGGTCGTTACAGCAGCCAATGCAAGTGGTATCAATGATGGAGCGGCAGCGGTCATTCTAACATCTTCAGATTATGCTGAAAAAAATAACATTAAACCGTTAGCCCGTCTCGTTTCCTATGGAATCTCCGGCGTTGATCCAAAATTAATGGGATTAGGTCCAGTTACGGCTATTCAGCAAGCGCTTTCAAGGGCAGGGATGGATATTAAGGATCTCGATCTTGTTGAAATAAATGAAGCATTTGCTGCTCAATATCTTGGGTGCCAAAAACTGCTTGATTTTGATCCTGAAATTGGAAATGTCAACGGAGGCGCAGTGGCTTTAGGCCATCCGTTAGGCGCAAGTGGTGCACGTATTTCACTTTCCTTAATTTATGAATTGCAAAGACGCGGGAAAAAGTATGGCGTATCTTCGCTTTGTATCGGTGGAGGTCAAGGGATTGCTGCAATTTGGGAAGCAATTTAATGAATCGTTTTAGTTAGTAAAGGAGGTAAGGTATTTGATAGCCAATCATACTGGGACGAATTCTTATACAGTATCACAGGTCTTTAAACATGCGGTTTTAACAACACCGGAAAAAGAAGCAATATTTGATGGGGAAAATCGTCTTACCTATGGTGAAATTGATGTAGAGGCTGATTTATTAGCCTCTGGATTAGTTCAGCTAGGTATTGAAAAAGGCGATCGGGTCGCGGTCTGTTTACCAAATTGGAATGAATTTATGGTTATTTTTATGGCGCTATCTAAAGTAGGTGCGATACTTATTCCTTTAAATATAGATTTCCGCAAAAATGAAATCATTTATATTTTAGAAAATTCGGGTGCTAAAGCTGTTTTTTTCTCAAACACTTTTGGTAAAGTCGATCAATTCCCACAATTGATGGAAGCCCAAAAAAGCATTTCCACATTAATACATCTCATCTCCGTCCGTTTTCAACATGATTCCATTAACAATTATGATCGTTTAATTCAATTAGGAAGAAATCACAAAATATTAAAGACACCTAAAGTGGAAAATGATGATATCTGTGTGATCCTCTATACTTCTGGGACGACAGGCAATCCAAAGGGAGTCATGCTCGCCAACGAGAACGTGGTGAGTATATCAAGAACAGCAGCTTATAAAATGGATTGTAGTCCTAACGATGTATTTTTAATCCCTGTTCCTTTATTTCATATCATGGGCTTGATGTTCATGTTGCGCTCCATTTCCTGTCAGGGAAGACTCGTTTTAATGGAAAAATTCAAAGCGGAAAAGGCATTGGAATTAATTCAGCATGAAAAGGTGACCATTCATCCGGGAGTGCCGACCATGTTTATCCTAGAATTGAATCACCCTAACTTTTCTACATATGATCTATCGAGCTTACGAACCGGGGAAATGGCTGCAGCACCTTGTCCGATTGAAATTCTTCGTCGGATTAAGAATGAGATGAAATGCAATATCCTAGTGGCCTATGGTATGACGGAAACATCTGCAAGTTTATCGATGACGAATTTCGAGGATGATGACCATCTAAGGGCTGAAACGGTAGGCAGAGCGATGCCGGGCGCAGAAGTGAAAATTGTGGATGATAGCCGGGAAGCAGTTCCGCCAGGTGTAGTCGGAGAACTTGCCTGCAAAAGTGCAGGCCTGATGAAGGGGTATTTCCAGATGGAAGAAGAAACAAAAAAGGCTACGGATGAACATGGGTGGTTTTATTCTGGAGATCTGGCCACGATGGATGAAGCAGGATATATCCGGATTGTCGGCCGTAAAAAGGAATTGATCATCCGCGGGGGGTACAATATCTATCCTCGTGAGGTAGAGGATGTCTATTATCAACACCCGAGCGTAATGGAAGCAGCTATCATTGGCTTACCGGATACGGTACTCGGAGAAATCACTTGTGCTGTAATCCGTTTGAGGCCAGGAAAGCAAGCTTCCGAGCAGGAACTTAAAAAATTTGCCGAACAAAGACTCGTGTCATATAAAGTTCCAAACAGATTTGTCTTTATGGATGAACTCCCTATGACATCATCAGGGAAAATATTGAAACGAGAACTAACAAAGCGAATAGAATCAGAGCTCAAAGGAGAATTGCGGTAATAAGGAAGGGGGAGGAAAAATGAGGGAGAATGAGCACAAGTTTATGATTGAATTCGGGGAGACAGATGGAGCGGGTATTGTTTATTTTCCTAATTATTTGAAGTGGTTTGATAATGCAACACATCACTTTTTTCGGTCCATGAATTTGCCCTTAGCGCAATTAAAAGAAAAGAATATTATTTTGCCTTTGATTGATGTGCGCTGTACGTTCGAAAAGCCGCTTCATGAGGATCAATGGATAGTCATTAAGACCACAGTTGGGAAAATGAGTACAAAAACCATTCAATTCATACATGAAATATTTTTGAATGGCGAGAGGGTCAGTTATGGGTATGAACTTCGTGGATGGGTTTTAAAAGGAGAAAATGGGATAGCGGCTCAGCCGATTCCAGAGGAAATAAGGGAACTAATGACGTGTGATGATGTAGTAAATAAGAAAGAAGTGTTAAGTAGATAAAAGTTGGAAGAGGTCGATCATGGGTATGAATTCTATTCAAAAGCAAGGTGTCATTTCAAAGCAAGGTTGGATTATGATTATCCTTTTGTTTTTCTTGACTGTCATTAGTAACGTGGACAAAGCCATCATTGGATTTGCTTCCGTCCAAATTATGGATGAGCTAAACATCACACCCACGCAATGGGGATTAGTGGGCAGTGTGTTCTTTTGGTTATATTCTTTATCAGCTATTTTAATGGGGGCTTTATCCGATAAAATTGGGACCAAACGGGTCATTACCATCATTGCCATCATATGGGCTGTGGTTCAGTTTTCTACTTTTTTTGTTTATAGTTTTCCATTATTATTGGCAACAAGACTTATTTTAGGTGCTGGAGAAGGGCCTGCCTATTCGTTGGCCATGACTTCTGCTTCTAAATGGCTACCTAAACAAAAGCTTAGTTTTGGATTGACGCTTGTTTCGATAGGAGGACCTTTAGGTGTAGCCATTTCTGCTCCTATCTTGATGTATATTATGCAGAGCTTTGGATGGCGAAGCGGTTTTATAGCAACAGCTGTTGTAGGTGTAATTTGGGTTCTCATTTGGTTGAAATTCAGCAAAGAACAACCAGAAGAAAAGACTTCAACTATATCCACACCGATAGAAATGGACATGGAGGAAAGAGAAAAGGAAACAAAATTCACAACTTCCCTATTTTCGAAAAACTTCCTTTTAATTGCACTTTGTGGATTTGCAACATACTGGTCTTATACATTTGGCCTTAATTGGTTGCCTAATTATTTGGCTAATGTCCGGCAAATCAGTGAGACCCAATTAAGCTTTGCCGTTACAGTTCCATGGATCTTAATTACTCTTTCACAATTATTCTTCTCTTTCTTGTCTGATCGGTTATACAGTAAGACGAATAGTATCATCCGTTCCAGAGTTTTTGTACTCGGTCCTGTCATGATATTAGGATCTGTATGCTATATCCTGGGGACCATGGTTTCTTCTGATATCCTGGCAGTTGGGTTGCTTTCTTTAGGATTAACCTTTGGTTGTATAACTCTTATTCTTGGACCGACGTTGTTAGTAAACCTTATCTCCAAAAGGCATCAGGGTAAAATCCAAGGATGGTTTATGGCGATTGCCTCATTAGGTGGGATTGTGGGTCCTTATATTACAGGACTTTTTGTGGAAAATTCTGTGTCAGCGACGACTGGATTTCAATATTCCTTTTTCACCTGTGCAGGGCTCTTATTCGTTTTTGGAGTCACGGCCTGTATCGGAATACGTCAAAAAAAGAGTCCGGTTTCTGAGGTATCTACCAATACGGCTATATAAGGGGTTTTGTATGAACATTGTGTAAATATACATTTTACAGAAAATATAAAGAATCCATTTTGAAAAAGTTTGATCAAATTGGATTCTTTTTGTTTAAATAGGACTTTCACTTTTATAAAAACGTTGATTAAAATTCGATTTTTCTTCTTAAAGGATATTTAAAAACTTTCAATTTTAAAGCTTCTTAAGTTTTAAATAAAACCTCATATGAAGGAAAGATTGTATTTGTATCCCATGATCAAGCATTCATAAATAATGTAGCAGATTTACAGTATGATATTTATGATAAAAAATTGCATCAAATGTAATATAAATTTGTTTTCAAAAGCAAAAACGGATGGTATGGTAATTGTGGTAATAATAACCATATCACATTATCCTAATCAGAAATAAATTATACTATTTGGAGAGTGAATTATGTTAGACTTCGATGCGCTGTGGGATTACAATCAACCTGAAGAAACCGAGCAGAAATTTATCAGTTTGCTAATGCAAGCAGAGGGCTCCGGAAACATTGGATACTTAGCTGAACTTTTGACTCAAATTGCACGTTCTCAGGGATTGCAGGCAAAATGCAGAATAGCGCATGAGACGCTGGATCGCGCAGAGAGATTATTGAAAGAGGATTTAGTTGTGGCGCGAATTAGATATTTTCTGGAACGAGGCAGAGTTTTTAATTCCTCATCTCGATCAATGGACGCTATTCCGCTATTTCTCAATGCATGGGAATTAGGAATCCAGTCCAGTGAGGATTATTACGCTGTTGATGCAGCGCATATGTTGGGAATTGCTGAATCGACTCCGGAGAAACGTATGGAATGGAATTTGAAGGCGCTAGACTATGCCGAAAAGAGTCCTAAAGCCAGCCGTTGGTTAGGTTCGTTATATAATAATATCGGTTGGGCACAAGTTGAGAATGGAAAACTTGAGGAAGCACTTGAATTGTTCAAGCGAGCGTTGGAATTCCGCAAGTTGCAAGGCACCCCAAATTCGGTGTTTATTGCAAAATGGAGCGTAGCAAAGGTACTTCGGTTAATGGGACAAGTTGACGAGTCTTTTGCAATACAGATGGAATTACTTGCTGAAACCGAACAAAACAGCGAACCCGATGGATATGTTTATGAGGAGGTCGCGGAGTGTCTTCTTTTGCTTAAAAGAAGCGAGGAAGCACGACAATACTTTTCTTTTTGCTATGACCGCTTAATACTCGATAACTTTCTTGCAACAAAGGATCCGGAGCGCATCGAACGCATTAAGGAATTAGCAGGACGATCAGTCTAGAGGAGAAATGTTAAATACGTTAAAACTACTACACAATTTGGAACGATATTTATATAGGGATTTATATTTTTCTTGAAAATTAATAGAGAAGTATATCCTAGTTTGTTAATCCAATAACCGTACCAGACGATTTGAAATTGTGTAGATAAAGCAATTATATCTTTTATAGAGATTGGCAATAATATTCTGATTGAATAAAGAAAAGCACTGGATTCTTCAAAAATCCAGTGCTTTTTTCTATGAACGTATCAAATATTTGATGCAGTTATAACCGAATTGCAAATGATGAATTCGGTTTACTTTTAGGTATTGAGGAGACCAATCGGTTAAAGCTTTGCTCATTTTCAATACTTCTTATAGAACTAACATACTACCCATAAGTTAAGTAAGAAAGGAGTTAATTAACTCCATTTTTAGAATCCCATACCCCTTGTGCTTTTCTTATTTCCACGATTTGTCCGATATGATATGCATTATGAATATTTATATTAGCAAAAACTGACGACCAAGGTGCATCAGATTCCTTATATGCAGCACTATGAAATTTTTCTTCATCGCAGTCTTTAATAGCATCAGCCCAATCAGACATTACTCTAAGTAACTGCAATACTACGGATTGCCATTCTTCATTTGTTTCATTCGGATTCGTATTATCAAACGTAGCGTTATTGTTGACTTCTTCTTGGGAAAGTGGAAGACCTTAGAATCGGTTCAGATACCGTTCATTCCAAAAAATTAAATGGTTAACTATCTGCCAGATGGAATTGCTGTCCCTTGATTTCCAAGAAGCTTGTTCTGCTGAGAGTCCATCTATTGCGATGTTAAGAGGTACAAACCAGTTCTTTTGTTCATAACAAGCACCCATTTGTTCTAATAATACAGCTTTTAGATTCATTCTAAAGCCCCCTTGAAGTAAATGGTTATTATTAATTATTTTAATAAATAGCCCTACAATTCCTTAATTTCGTTATACTGGTCCGTTACTTCAACAAGCTTACCTGGATAGTTCCATAAGAAAAACAGCTGCCGAAGCAACCTCCATTATTGAGGTAAAGCACCCGTTAGCTAAATTTCTCAGAAATTCAACATTTTCTAAGAAAAAATAATATTATAAGTTGGTTTTACTACTCCGTTCGTATATTGTTTCATATCAACTAATTCCAAGGTCAAACGAGGTTTAACACTGCCGAATAGAGGAATACCTTCACCAATCATTACTGGATTGACCTTTAACACTAATTGATCAATGAGTTTATGCTTGATTAACGTACCACCTAGTTGGCCACCCCCACATAGCCACAACTTACCGGATTCAGTAATTTTGAGATTATGTATATAATCTACTGCGTTGCTTTTTATTAGTTCCACTTCATTGTTGGATTCAAACTGTATGGTGTTTGAGAAAATATAATGCTTCAATCCCTTATAAGCACTAGGTTCGCCTGGCTTAAGACCAAATTGAAAGCCGTATTCGTACGTTTTTCCGCCCATTAAGACCGCATCATATTGCTGTATATCGGATATGAAATCTGTAACGTGCTCTCCTTCGGATAAAAAGATTGAATCGTCAGCTACCACATTTAAATCTGCAATAAAGTTGTCAAGTGTAGTTGCAACATGATAAATCAATTTTGCCATTGAGACATCCCTCCATGAAAACAAACTTCCTGATTAATTCTATAAAATAGTTTAATTTCCTTTAATTGTTATTATGCTAATCTGGTACGGTTAGTTTAATAAGAAAAAATCCTTCATTATCAAAACATGCTCTAAAAATATTCAATTGAATTATTCATATTATATGAAGACACGTTTTAATCATTTATCTATCATTTAAAAGGTGTTTTCTGCTAGTAGAATAAAACAGCCTGCTCCAAATTGGAAGCAGGCTGTTTTGCGGAAATGTGATTAATGTGATCTGGCTAACTCTGGATTGCGGTGCATCGCGGCATAAAGGACAAGTCCGGCGATGAGAAGCAAGGTGCTGGTCGTGATGAAAACAGCTGAGAATCCATAGAAGCCAGCGACCATTCCGCCCATAGCAGGTCCGATGATATTGCCTAAAAAGCGTAGACTCGTATTGTAACCAAGTACTTCCCCCTGCATTGAAACGGGCGCTTCTTGGCGAATGTAGGCAATTCTTACAGGGATGATGCCACCTATGGCCATGCCTAGTATGAAACGTACAAAAACAAGCTGCCAAAAATGATTAATAAAGGCACCAGGCAAGTAGACAAGTGCAGTCAGAAAAAGGAGCAGCACAAGAATCTTCACATGTCCATGCCGATCACCTATCTTGCCCCAGTGCCGTGCCATCAATAAATTCCCAAGGCCTGCTGCAGAAAAGGCGATACCTGAATAAAATCCAAGATTGGAAGTTCCATGCAATTCGCCAACGTATAAAGAAAGAATAGGCTGGATGCTAAAGTGGGCAACTTGAACAAGTGTCGAAATGAGCATGACATTCACTAGGATGGGATTCCGTAAGATATGCGAGAGAACCTCCCTGCTTGTATAGCTCGTCTTTGTTCCTTTTTGTCGTTCCACTTGGTATTCTCTGGTCGCAAAAACGAGAAGTCCAGATATGAAAATCGTAATAGAGGTGAATTTAAAGGCTGTTGAATAGCCGAGAGTGTCAGCAAGTATGCCGCCAATCAATGGCCCGAAGAGTGAGCCAGTTATATTCCCTGTTTGCAATGTTCCTAAAACGCGTCCGGCTATTTCCTTCGGTGTCTGGGTAGAAATGAAGGCCTGCGACATAGAAATGAAGCCAGTGAATATTCCCATGAACATTCTTAAGAGGAATAACTGCCATACATTTTGAACAAAGCCCATTAAGAAAATAGACAACCCCATTCCAAAAGCACAGGCAATCAAGATTTTCTTTCTCCCGTACCTGTCTCCAATCCGCCCCCAAATAGGTGAAAATAAAAAGGCAGTCACAAAAGTAATTCCAAATGTCCATCCGGACCAATGCTGGATATATTGAGTAGAATAATTGCCGAATGTACCAATGTATAAAGATATGAATGGAAGAACCATTGTCATGCTTCCACCAATGAAGAAGTTGGCGAACCACATAATGAATAAATTCCGTTTAGCTAATTTATGATCATTCATTTACAAGCAACACTTCTTTCCTCCGAAATAAACTTCGGGTTCCTAAATAATAGTATACAGAATTATACTAATTTATTAAACGAATTTGATTTTGAATGAGTTTTTGGGATACATGGTTGTACGAGTTTGAAAAACTTGTTTTTTAATGAATGCACCAATGATATAATGAGAAAATATTGATTTTTCAGAAAAATAAGAAAAATGAAAGGAGTCTGTAGATTGCATTAAAAAGAAGTACGTTTACTTTTCAAATTAAAGGAGATTTTCACATGTTATCAATTCTAGGGTTTTGCATGATTTTAACGTTTCTTGTCTTAGTCATCACAAAGCGTCTATCCGTAGTTGTCGCTTTCATCTTCACTGCTATAGCTTTTGGCTTGATTGGTGGGTTTGCTTCCGAAATGGGAGAAATGATGGTGGCAGGTATTTTAAAGGTAACACCAACAGCAGTCATGATTGTTTTTGCTATTTTATATTTTGGTTTGATGATTGACGTTGGTTTATTTGAACCTATGATCGCAAAAATACTGAGTTTTGTAAAAGGCGACCCGCTAAAAATTGTCATGGCTACTGCCATTATAACGATGTTAGTAGGTTTAGATGGAGACGGTTCTTCCACATTTATGATCACCGTTTCAGCAATGCTACCGCTTTATATGAAGTTAGGGATGAACAGGCTTGTATTGGCCAGTGTCGTTGGTTTAGCTGCAGGTGTCATGAATATTATTCCTTGGGGAGGTCCGTTAGTAAGAGCGGCCGCCAGTCTTCAAGTGGAAGTATCAGATTTATTCATCCCACTTATACCTGTTATGATTTGCGGTCTGTTATGGACACTGTTTGCGGCTTATATACTTGGCAAAAGGGAGAGAGAGAGATTAGGTGTTAGTCCGATGGAGACTGCTATGCCTCCTGGAATGAGCGAGCAAGCTGCGGCTGTTGAAGCTTCTTATGGAACATCCAAGTTATTTTGGTTTAATTGGTTCTTAACAATTTTACTTATGGTGTTGTTGGTGATGGAAGTGCTGCCAATCCAAATCTTATTTGCTGCTGCTTTTGCGATAGCTTTATTTGTTAACTTTCCAAATCCACAAGAACAGCAGGAAAGAATTCTAAGTCATGCCAATAGTTTTGTCATGATTTGTACATTAATTTTCGCGGCCGGAATTTTTACGGGTGTATTCACGGAAACAAAAATGATGGATTCGATGGCAGCTTCTATCGTAACGGTTATTCCAGATTGGCTTGGTGCACATTTACCTTTAGTGGTAGCACTTACGAGCATTCCGATGGGCTTCATTTTTTCACCTGATGCCTACTACTTTGGAATTCTTCCTATTATAAGTGAAACAGCATCGAACTTTGGAATTACTCCTGTAGAAATAGGCAGGGCAGCTTTGTTAGGTCATTCAACAATAGGATTTCCCTTATCCCCATTGGTACCTGCGACATTCATTTTGATTGGCCTTGTCGGTGTGGATTTTGGAGACCATCAAAAATTTCTTTTTAAATGGGCGTTTGGGACAACAATCGTCATGACGATAGCAGCCATTACTTTCGGCGTTATCTCATTGTAAAATGTGAGTCTATTAAGCTACAATAAAAAATCTTTGACTGTGAAATTAGTAAGGTGTTTCCTCTCACTAGTGTAATCTATTTACCTATTTATCCTAATCTCTGTTTATTCTTCCATAATAGTGGAAAGTATGTAAGAAGAATATACATAAAAGAGAGAGGGAATGTAGGATGAATTATAAACAAAAACTGATGCTGCCTATGTGTGCTGCCCTTTTACTGTATGGATGTAATTCAGAGGATAATTCAAATGGTGCCGACAAAAATGCTGAAGATGCAAAAACAGTGAGTCAAGATTCGCCAACGGAGGTAGATCCGCAGGTAAAGGCAGAAGTCAAAGATGTAGAGGGGAAAACATTAGGTACTGTCAACTTTTCCGCTGATGAGAATTCTGTAGTGATTGAGACTGCTTTGGAAGGCTTAGAGCCAGGCTATCATGGGTTCCATGTTCACGAAAACGCAGCATGTGACGCGGATGCAAAGGAAGGCCCTTTTACTACAGCAGGAGGCCACTTCAATCCAACTGAAGAAACACACTCCAGTCATGCAGGGGATATGCCCCCTCTTTATGTAAAAGCAGATGGGACTGCAAAATATACGGCAACATTAGATAGCATAACGGTAGACCAACTCAAGAAAGAAGAGTTGGCTGTCATCGTTCATGCAAACCCGGACAATTTTGCTAATATCCCTGACCGATATGGAGCTAATGGAGAAAAGGGACCAGATGAAGATACCTTGAAAACAGGTGATGCAGGTGACAGACAAGCTTGTGGAATTGTTGTAAGTGAAGAGGGGAAATAAGTAATTAGTATGAGCGATTCTTCTAAGGAGGAATCGCTTTTTACATGAAGATAAAACTAAGAGAGATGATAATTAGTAAGAATAGATGCACCCAGACAAAAGATTTAATGATAAGCACAGCCCAAAGGTTCCTTCGCAAGCCAAAGTATAGAGTGGTACAGAAAAGTAATAGACTGATACTTCCACGAAGAATCGGGTAACTTGAATTATTATCCACCAAAAATAGAAAGACATTGACTAACGCTGTTATGATAAATAAAAAGATGTAGGCCTTAAATATCCTTTCTTTTCGTTGAAATTCATGTTGAAATTGGTACATTGGGTTATCCTCCATTTTAATCCTTTTGTTAAAATATAACATACACGTAGTTTACGTTTCCCACTGGATTCTACAAGTCTTCCTGAAACAAGAATCATCCATTAAATCCAAATATGAGTCATCAAGGGAATGAATTCTATCAAATTCTATTGCAAGGTGATTCAGTATGAAGTAAATTTTAAGAATATTCAAAATGTAAAATAGCTCGAAAAGATATATTATCTAGCTTTTCTCTATAAAACTCATTATTTTGAGAAACAAATACGAGCATTTGGTTGAATTTTTGAAGTTGAGTATCAGACAAGTTAGTATGTAATCCGGGTTGCTGTTGACTTGCTACCATGAAAAATTCCTCCTTTTTGGTTTTCACTATATTTACAGGGTTAACATTAATTGGTTATAAAATTATGATAATTCTTTCTATAGTTCTAGGATAGTCCTTGATTCCTCTAGATTGAAAAGTCCTAAACAATATTAAAAGTTTATGAAAAGAAGAAAATTGTACTATAACAAAAAAGTCTTTTTTGCTCTTCTTGATTTAAATTATTATTTTTGATTTTTAAAAAGGTTTTTTCTATTTAGATATAGAAGTAAGATTAGATATAGAAGTACAAGAAGTGATTGCATTTTCGGATAGTTAGTTTAGAAGTTTATTGAATGCCAAAGCAGTAGGGGGAATTTCAAGATGTAGATTTACATCTTGAAAAAAATTTCTGAAGATTAAATAGGAGGATAAAAAAACCCGAATAGGGACAATCATCCACTGATTCGGGTCTGCTTGATTATTCAGCCGTAACGGCTTCTTCAATTTGCTGTAGTCTTTCTGCTACTTCTTCTTTAGATAAGTTATGCTCAACTATATAGCGGTTACGCGGATGCACCCGGCATTCGTGAGTACAGCTGCGCATATGTTTGTGTTCGTTTTCTTCACTGCAAAGGATTTTTTTGTTGCACTCAGGGTTAGCGCAATTGACATAGCGTTCACATGGTTCGCCAGAGAAAATATCGCGACCGACAATGACATGTTCTTTTTGATTGATCGGAACAGCAATTCTTTCATCGAATACATACATTTGACCATCCCAAAGGTCGCCTTGAACTTCCGGGTCTTTCCCGTAGGTTGCGATGCCGCCGTGAAGCTGACTAACATCCTCATAGCCTTCTTTGACAAGCCAGCCGGAGAATTTCTCGCAGCGGATTCCACCTGTGCAATACGTAAGGATTTTTTTACCTTCAAACATCTGCTTGTTTTCTCGTACCCAATCCGGAAGGTCACGGAAATTTGTGATATCTGGCTTGACTGCGCCTCTGAAATGACCTATTTCATATTCGTAGTCATTTCTGGCATCAAGGACGACTGTATTTTCATCTTGCATTTGCTCGAAAAATTCCTTCGGGCTCAAGTAGTTGCCTGTTGTCTGATTAGGATTGATGTCATCTTCCAATCGAAGCGTGACAAGTTCGTTTTTAGGACGAACATGCATTTTTTTGAAGGCATGGCCATCTGCTTCATCTATTTTAAACACGATATCAGCAAAGTGGGAATCGCTTCTCATCATGTCCATATATTGGTTTGTTTGTTCAATCGTACCTGAAACAGTTCCGTTGATTCCTTCTGATGCCACTAGGATTCGGCCTTTTAATTCAAGCTCTTTACAGGCCGCAAGATGCTCGGCTGCGAATTCCTCGTGGTTCTCGATTGGTACATATAAATAGTACAGTAAAACTCTATAGGGTTTTGTTTCCATTTTTGATTTACCACCTATGTTTTATATTTGCAAGATATAAAGGGTGATCATTAAGACACTTTTCTCTTACAGACAATCATTATACCAAGAAAACGTAAAAATGATAAGAGCATGAAGAAAAATGAAAAGGAGTTGTATCGAATGTTCAAAGATTTAGTGGGATATCCTATCATTCAAGCACCGATGGCAGGAGGCGCTTCCACTCCAAAGCTTGCGGCTGCGGTATCTAATGCAGGGGGATTAGGCTTTCTCGCGGCTGGCTATAAGACGGCGGAAGCCATGAAAAAAGAAATAGAGGAGACCCGCCAATTGACGGATCACCCATTTGGGGTGAATGTCTTTGTGCCAAATCAAGAGGTTGTTGACGAAGAGATACTATCTGCCTATCGTGAAAAAATAGAAAAAGAGGCGGAGAGTGTAGGGGTTTTGATTGGGGAAGGAATCAGCGATGATGATGATGATTGGGTAAATAAATTAGCCGTATTAAAAGAGTTGCGTGCTGCTGTTGTTAGTTTTACGTTTGGATGCCCTAAGACAGATGTAATTAGGGAGCTCCAAAGCGTAGGCTCCATTATTGTCGTAACAGTAACCAACCTTCATGAAGCAAAAACGGCTGCTGGGGCAGGTGCCGATGTTCTATGTGTACAAGGTATTGAAGCAGGGGGGCATCGAGCTAGTTTTGAAAACCGGATAGAAGAAGATTATGGTCTTTTAGTGTTAATACGAATGATTAAAAATGAACTGGAATTACCGATTATTGCGGCAGGCGGGCTGATGCACGGAATGGATATCGCTGCCGTCCTTGCAGCAGGGGCAACATCGGCACAGTTGGGTACTGCTTTTCTTCGCTGTCCCGAGAGTGGTGCAAGTCCCGTTCATAAGGTAGCTCTTAATGATGCGCGTTTTACTCAAACGGCGGTTACTCGAGCCTTCAGCGGACGCCGGGCACGCGGTTTGGTGAATCATTTTTTAACTGAGTATGATAATGATGCACCGGCGGCCTATCCTTATGTTCATCATATGACCAAGCAAATGCGAAAAGCAGCAGGACAAAAAAACAATCCTGAATTGATGGCTTTATGGGCAGGACAGGGATATAAACTGAGTAGGGAACTTCCAGCATCTGAATTGATATCACTGCTTGTTGAAGAACTAAAAGGAGAGCACTAATGGAGATAAGAAAATTATATCCAGATGAGTTACCTCCCATGCACTTGTTGCTATTAGCCGACCCTTCAAGGGATTTGGTCGATGCATACTTGGAAAAAGGGATGTGCTTTGTAGCTGAAATAGATGAGCAGATAATCGGAGTGTATGTTTTGTTAGAAATAAGACCTGAACTAATAGAGATAGTCAACATCGCAGTGGTAGAACAACTTCACGGAAGAGGGATTGGAAAACAACTAGTCATGCATGCTGTTCACTATGCTAAGTCACAAGGTTACAAAACTATTGAGATTGGTACTGGGAATTCAGGGATAGGGCAGCTTGCCCTTTATCAAAAATGTGGTTTTAGAATCACTGGGGTCGATCGTGATTTTTTTATTATGAACTATCCAGAGGCTATTTATGAAAATGGAATTCAATGCCTGGATATGATTCGTTTATCACAAAGTATTTGAAGGAACCCGGAGACTTTCTAACGATCATCAAATTGGACTGAAAAACTTTACAGACAACAGTGCGGGTTGACGCAGGGATTCAGATGGTTGGAAAACTAGTCGGAATGATTGGCTGGCCTCCATTTCATCGGGTGAAAGACTGCACTTGCTTAGGGGGAAGGAACGTGTTCTTTGGAGATATGATTTATCTTCTTTTTGCTTTATTAATGCCGCTTTTATTTGCAATTGTCGTGTTCATATTCATTCGATCAACGAAAAAGCAAAAGGATTCGTTAACGAAAATCGAGGGAAATCATAAAGAGTCATCTGAAAAATAGTAGCAGGATAAAAAGAGTGTCCATAACAAAAGGCACTCTTTTTATCTATTCTCATCTTTCCAAAAATGCTTCCAACTTTTGCTTCACAATAGGCCATTCGTGCTTGAGAATGCTGTAAATCATGGTATTTCTCACCCGTCCATCTTTCAGTTTTTTCTCCATACGTAATAAGCCTTCTTCAACTGCGCCAAGCCTAATTATGGCCGCTCGTGAATTTATGTTCAATTCGTCAGTCCTAAATTCAACTCGATTCATTCGCAACTTTTCAAAGGCATGCTGTAAAAGGAGGTACTTACATTCTGTGTTAACGGCTGTCCGCCATTTGGTGGGGTGATACCAAGTTGAACCGATTTCTAGCGTCTGATTGTCAAATTGAATATTTCTTAGGCTAGTGCTGCCGATAATCGAATCATTAGCGTGATCGATAACAACAAATGGATAATGCAGTCCTTTTTCCCTTGTTCGAATCCCTTCCTTTACATAGGACACAGCCTCTTCATATGACAAAATCTTTGTGGCGCTCCATTCCCAAATTTCAGATGGCAGGGAAGCAGCATAAAGCGGTTCGATATGATTTTCCATCATTGGGGTGAGGGTCACATGTTTCCCGATTAGCTCAATGTAATCCATATTTTTCCTCCTATTGGTTGATATCTCAATTATAAAAATATTCTGGTCCTGTAATAAGAACCAAAACTGATATAATTTATAGAACCAGTTTTAAGGGAGGTCCAGATGTTTGAAATCACTCTAACTCTAGAAAAAACAAAAAAAGAGCCGTTATATCTTCAGTTGTATGAATATATTAAAGTGGAAATTCAGAATGGACAAATAAATGCTGGAATTAAATTACCTTCTAAACGAAAGCTTGCCGTTCATTTAGGAATAGGCTTGAATACAGTGGATGCAGCTTATCAGCAGTTAATAGCAGAAGGATATTGGAACAGTTGCCTGTTTCACAGGGAATGATATACCCTCAACGTGAAACGAGCAAGATAGATTTTAACCATGGACGGGTGGACATAGACTCTTTCCCGCATTCCGTGTGGAAAAAATGTTTAAATAATACGTTGTATCATCAGGAAAGAGAATTGTTTATAAGTGGTGATTCTCAAGGGGAAGTTGGTCTCCGAACTGAGATTGCTGCCTATCTTTTTCAATCAAGAGGAGTTCGCTGTGTTCCTGATCAAATCATAATCGGTGCAGGTACACAGTATTTAATCCATCTACTACGGTTACTTCTTGGAAATGAGCGGATCTTTGGGGTGGAAGACCCTTGCTTTCATCGGGTTAGGGAGGTATTGAGGTTGGAGGGAGCCCATATGACATTCATTCCGTTAGATGAAAGTGGAATGAGTGTTGACACTTTGAAAGAGAGTGCTGCGAATGTTGCCTATGTCACACCTTCCCATCAATTTCCTTTCGGCATGATCATGCCGATAACTAGAAGGGTGGAATTATTGAATTGGGCGGAGAAAAACAACGGCTATATTATTGAAGATGATTATGACGGGGAATTCCGTCATGCAGGCAAACCAATTCCTTCCTTACAAGGATTGGACATAAATGGAAGGGTTATCTACTTAGGTACGTTTTCAAAATCGTTGATTCCAACGATTAGAGTGGGCTATATGGTGTTACCAAAGGAGTTAGCTATTATTTATCATGAAAAGTTAAAAGGTTACAAACAGAGCGTTTCTAGAATGATTCAAGAAACGCTCTGTCTTTTTATGAAAAATGGACATTGGGAACGCCATCTGAATAAAATGCGTACGATTTATCGTAAAAAAAATAAGGTGTTACTGAATGCAATTGAAGAGAATTTTAATGATCGTGTAACTGTAATTGGTGAAAAGTCAGGGTTACACGTTCTGTTAAAAGTGAAAAACAGCAGCACTGAGTCAGAGCTCATTCAAACGGCTGCTAGTGTCGGGGTGAAAGTCCATCCAACTTCGGTTTATCATTCAAAGAAGGTAAAAGAGCCGACTATTTTAATTGGGTATGGTGGTTTAACCGAAAGGGAAATCGAAGAAGGAATCCGACTTTTAAAAAAGGCATGGCTTTAGCTCGTTGCTTACTCAAAAGAGGTCAATGGAAAAGGCCATGACTATCACTTCTTTCACAATAATATAAGGCACCAATTCAGTTCCTTATATTATTGAGGATTTTAAGGACCGTCTGGAAAAATAAGTCCTGCTCTTCTTCAGTAATGCCATCCAGGGCTTTTCCTTCAATCTTTTCTGCAATCTTAAGGCATTTTGTATGTACTTCTTTGCCCTTGGGAGTCAGTTCGATTCGCTTTTCCTGTTCATCTTTTCCAGGGACCTGCTTAATCATATTATTCTGTTCCATGCTGTTGACCGAACGTGTGATGATAACACTATCTACATCCAAGTAATTGCAAATATCGGGGATGGTGGAATATCCACAGTTCTTTAAATAATTCAAGATTGTCCACTGATTATGATAAATTTCAAGGGTTGTAATTTGTTCATTCATTTTACTAACTAATGATCTGGATACTTGTAAATATTGATGAAATAATTGAGTAGGGTTCGTCATATGATTCTCCTTTATAATGGTTGACCAATCCATTATATTCTTTAATTCTTAAAAGTCTATTGTAAAGAATCATTCATTTCAGTCAATGTTTTTTTTTGGAAGCGAGGGGAGGGAAGAGAAGTATAATAGTAAAGCCTCCCTAAATCATTTTAAATCAATCAAGAAGCAAATAAAAACTGACAGACGAATCCTTATAAAGAATGGCTTTTTTTATTTTTCCATGTAAATGTATACCGTTATTTTTAGATTGAATTTAGATGGACAATATACTTATTATCAAGACAAAAATAAAATTCGGGTAATAAAAAATGAGAATTGTGAAATGAAATGAAAAAACATGATATCTACATCTTGCCGCCAGAAAAGATAGCTGCCAATTGGGGTGACTTACAACATGATTTCTTAAAGAAAAAACCAGCCTTAGATTGGCTGGTTTTTTCTTTAAAATCTTTCGCTGGTGGAACGTTGTTTAGTTTCCTTTTTATTTCGTTCTTCTTCTCGTTCATATTTAATTTCATCAATTGGTAAATCTTCAATGGGCATGACAACTTGGTCACGCTCTAGCTGCTTTTCTTGATTCTCTTTGAATGCCTTAGATTTATTGTTACGCTCTTCAAGAAACTTTTCTTTATCTTTGTTATCCAATGTCAATCCCTCCTTTTCTTTGTTTCTCTTTTTCCCCTTATTGAGAAAATAAAACGTATAAGCGAAATATATGGGATATTGTCTCATAAATATAAGGAGAAACAAGAAAGTGCTAGGAGGGTTTATTTAGTGAATGTTGCTTTGTTTTTTCGCTGGTTTTGGAGGGGTGTTCTCTTATTAGTTATACTATTTTTAATTCCCTACTCATGGGCATTAATTTTGGCGTTACTAACAGCTATTCTTTTGGATGGATTAGTTCGCCTAATTAGTAAAACATTAAAACTACATCGCCTTTGGGCCGTTTTAATTTCTTTTATTTTGTATGTAGGCGGGCTCATGAGCATCACATATTTTTTGCTTTCAGTTTTAATCAAGAGAGTCATTGTCTATTCGGAGAAATTTCCTGGTTTTATTCGTGAGATGTATCTGACGGCTATTCTGCCGGTTATTAGGCAATGGGAGCAATATTCTCAAACATTGCCGCCAAACCTCATTCAGTCGATTGAAAATACGATGGAAAAAGGGGTCAAAGCGCTTGAAGGGTTTACAAAGGATTTTGTTCAGGATATGGTCCAATTTGTTACACTTGTTCCTGGATTTTTCATTGATTTTTTGATTTATTTAATCGCTTTGTTTTTGATCAGCCTAGAATTACCAAAGCTAAGAAAAAAGGCTTTCCTTTATTTAAAGACGTCCACATATCAAAAAATATCACTAGTTTATCAAGATTTAAGTATGGCAGCAATAGGCTTCATTAAGGCTCAAATCTTGTTAAGTTTATTCACGTTTATCATGGCTTATACGGGACTATGGTTGTTAAATGTGAAATATACGATGTTATTGGCACTACTAATAGTTGTAGTGGACATTCTTCCTATACTGGGGACAGGATCTGTACTTGTTCCTTGGGCCATTATTGTATGGGCACAAGGAAACCATCATCTTGGAATCGGCCTAATTATCTTATTCTTGGTCATAACTATCATAAGAAGAACGATTGAACCTAAGGTCTATTCAGCGAATATGGGATTAACTCCATTGGCCTCGTTAATCAGTCTTTATTTAGGGTTTAAGATGCTTGGTTTTATTGGGCTTTTCCTAGGGCCGGCAGTCCTTATCGTTTATAACACCTTAAAAAAATCAGGTGTTATCAAGCCTAACTTTAAAATTTGAAAGATTGTTAGAGGTTTTTTGCATGATTTCTTAAATTAGACATATCTTTTACCGCTTTTCCTTGTCCGTTACATTGATTGCAGTTCCGTGAAAAAAATTGTAGATAGCGGGTTTTCCCTTTCCCTTTGCAGTGCTGGCAAATGGTTATGAGTTTCATAAGTCCTCACTCCTTCATAAAATATAGCTTCTCTAACAGTATGAAACAATAAAGGTTGAACTATACTTAATGTTGTCAATCAAAATAATAAGCTGGGTTTTCTTATATAATATGTGAGATATTTGTTTGATGTACCTAAATCTAGAGGATAAAGTGTTGAGGGATTAAAATACCCCCCGCTCATTTAGAGCGGGGGGGGCATTTTATCATGAAACAATTTCAGTTTGCGATATTATCGGAAATTCTTTTACTTCGCCCACGACTTTTGCTGGTTTATATATTTCAATATAGCAGATATGGTGGTCTTCCATTTCTTTTATTTTAAAGTGATAGGGACCATAAGTCAGGATATCACCTTGTTTGGCTTCGTAATTCTCAGTAAGAATCCATCCGCCCATGGTATCAATATCTTCATCGTTGATATCCAGTCCCAGTAAATCATTCACTTCACTTACTAATACCTTTGCATCGATAATATAATGATCTTCTTTTAATTTGCGAACATCCGGTACTTCATCCAAATCGAATTCATCTCGAATATCACCAACAATTTCCTCAAGAATATCTTCAACGGTTACCAAACCTGATGTGCCGCCGTATTCATCCATGAGGATAGCCATGTGAATACGTTCTTTTTGCATCTTTAAAAGTAAATCATGAATCGGAATACTGTCAATGACACGGATAATAGGGCGAACATATCTATTTATCGTTGTCGATGCCTGATTACTTTTATCTATCATTTCAGTGAATAGTTCTTTGATATTCACCATTCCAATAACATGATCTTTATCGCCGTCGATGACAGGATAGCGAGTAAAGTTCTCTTCAGTCATTATGGTGAAAAATTGTTGAATCGTATCATCTTTAGATATCGTAGCGATTTCTGTACGTGGAACCATGATTTCTTTTGCAATTCGATCATCGAATTCAAAAATTTTATTCACATATTTAAACTCTGATTGGTTAATTTCGCCACTTTTGTAGCTTTCGGAAACAATGATACGAAGCTCTTCCTCTGTATGAGCCAAATCATGTTCAGAAACTGCTTTTAATCCGAGCATTTTTGTTAGCGTCCTTGCAGAGCCATTTAGTACCCAGATGAAAGGATACATGACTTTATTGAATGCAATTAAAGGTTTAGCAACAAATAAAGTTACCTGCTCTGCTTTTTGAATCGCCAATGTTTTCGGTGCCAGTTCTCCAATAACTACATGTATGAAGGTAATAAAAGAAAAGGCAATCGCAACTGAGAGTGCATGTGAAGCTGATTCAGGAAGGTTTAATTGATTTAAAAGTGGCCGCAAAATGTGTTCAACTGTCGGTTCTCCAAGTACCCCAAGCCCTAAAGCAGTTATAGTAATTCCGAGCTGGCATGTTGATAAATATTCATCGAGGTTGGATGTGACCTGCCTTGCAGAAACAGCATTTGGCTTGCCTTCTTCAATTAGTTGATCGATCCTCGTGCTTCTCACTTTAACAATTGCAAACTCCGTAGCTACAAAAAATGCTGTTAAAGCAATTAAAATGGCAATAAGAACCAAGTTTATTATGTCCAAATAGTCTCCCTTAACTCGCCTCTGAGACGAATAAGGAGTCCACCTCCTACATTTTTAAAATATACAAGTATATTTTTTTTTGCTTGCTAAATACTGTCGGGAGTCACTTAACGAGCTGCAAGTTTTAAGAAAAGCTATATGTGTATCAGCTCGAATTCCCGTTTTTAAATGATGAAGAGAATACTAGTGTATGTGATTAGCGATGCGCAGACGGGAAAAAGAAGAATTTCTGCTTGAAGAAGTGCACAAGCTTTTCAAAAGTATGCCCTTGTTCGTCAGGCAAAGCAGCGTCCGTCCGTCAAAACGAACATTCTTTAATATCCCATCCAATCACCTCAGTTTAATAAATTTAAATACTTTCATTATAGAAAGAGTTAGTCATTCAGTCAAACAGCTTACGACTCCTTAAATCCGGTATATTCCTTGTAAAGGATCACTTTGATCTACTAATTAGCGATTTTTGACTATTTCCTCTGCTTTATCGCATTTATGATAGAATATTCAGAAAACAAAAGGGCTGTTCTCACAAAAATTGGTTAGTTTCATTATTTTTTAGATTGTATAAACATATTCTATAGAAACTGGACAGGTTTATGCATTTTAAAAGGAGGTGGGGGTCATGAAGATCATAGAAAAAATGACAGCGATTATTGCTGGAAGCATGCTAGTAGGGGTGGGAATCAATTTTTTTCTGATACCTTATCATTTATTAGATGGTGGCATGATAGGAATTGGGCTGATTTTTCATTATTATATAGGGCTTCCAACAGGGCTGGGTGTGATTTTGAGTAGTATTCCATTATATATATATGCATGGTATTTTGAAAAAAAACTATTTGTTAACAGCTTGCATGGCTTACTTTTTTCCTCCTTATGTATCGATATTTTTTCCGAGGCAGTCATTGAATGGAATCTTCCTGTTTATGTTAGTGCAATAATTGGAGGAGGATTGATTGGGCTTGGGATTGGACTCATGCTTCGGTATGGAACATCAACAGGTGGAACGGATATGTTGGCTCAAATCCTTTCAAGAAAGAGCGGGCTAAATGTTGGATTGTTAATTTTCTTTATTGATGGATGTGTTCTTCTTTTCGGACTAAGTGTGGTCGACATTTCTATCTTTATTTATTCATTTTTAACGATTATTGCTGTAGCTCTGCTGACTTCAGTGACCGTAATGCGGACTGCATGATGAAAAATTGTATAAAAATCTGAAATTAGGGAAGGATGGGCAATATGAAAAGGACAGATTTTGGGTCTAATAAATAGTAAAGGAACGTTATAATGAAAAAACTCTATGTGTGTACTGCGTTGTTATTTATGTTAGCCGGCTGTCAAGAGTCTGAAATGCCCGAGGATAAAGAAGTGAATACTGTTATTCCAGAATCAATGGAAGCATCAATCGTCATTAAAGGGAAATTGGTTCCTGGCAAAGAAGTAATCCTTGAAACAACAGTAAAACAAGGAAGTAATTTGGTAAATGAAGCTGGTGAGGTTCTGTTTGAAGTAAGAAAGTCGGGACAGGACAAACGGGAAATGCTGGAGGCGAAGAATACAGGAAGTGGTACATATCAAGTGATGCATACGTTTAATGAACAAGGGAAATTTTATGTGGTTGCCCATGTAACAGCCAAAGGGCTGCATGTGATGCCGGAAAAAGAAGTTGTCGTTACGGATCATGAAAGTGAAGGCGCATCTGCTCATCCAAGTACGGATGTTTCAATTGATTTTCAAAGTAACCCTGTGAAGGCAGGAAGCAGTTCGAACTTTGAAACAACTGTAGAATTGAATGGAAAGCCTTTGACAAATGCAGATGTGAATTTTGAGGTGTGGAAAGAAGGTAGCGAAGAAAGCCATTTCACCAAAGCTAAAGAAGAGGAAAAAGGGAATTACCAAAATAAAGTATCTTTTGTTGAACCCGGCACCTATAAAGTTCAGGTTCATGTTGAAAAAGACGAAGTACACGAACATCGATTGCAAACAATTCAAGTTAATTGACAAGTGTTAACATGACACTGTATGGTTTTTCAATTCAATTCTTTAAATAGGTTTTATATATTCGTTATTTGGGAAGTTAAAGGATAAAGATACAGCAGAAAGGGAGAGTAAGTATGACTAACGAAATAATCAAGAAGTATAAAAATCTCGGGATTCATATTGAAAAAACGAAATCTCGTCAGGAGATTTTCACTAATGTTTATCAAAATGACTCATCCTTACTCACCACAGCTGTTTTTTCTCAATTTCAACAAAAACGGGATCTAAAAGAATATTAATGCAATGAGACCGGAGATAATTCCAACTGGTCTTTTTTTTGTGCTTTCGGGAATGAATTCCTTAATGAAGAAGAGAATACTCCATGCAAAAAATCGAATAGAACGTTATGTGCTGCAATAGGATAGAAGGACAAACATTTTGAAATTAGCCTTAAGGGGAGTCCGATTGCATGATGTCACAGCTTATTATGACGATATTAAATTGGTTTGCAGGAATGGGGTATATAGGTGTTTTATTAGGTTTGATGGTCGAAATCATCCCGAGTGAGCTCGTTCTCGGATACGGAGGCTATTTAGTTGGTCAGGGTAAAATGAACTTTTGGGGGGCTGTCCTTGCAGGTGTAGTAGGAGGGACGATAGCGCAATTATTTCTCTATTGGGCGGGTTATTTCGGAGGACGGCCATTTCTTTTAAAGTATGGGAAATATATTTTAATAAAAGAAAAACATATTGTAATGGCTGAAGAGTGGTTCCATCGTTATGGGGTTGGAGTGGTTTTTACGGCTCGTTTCATCCCGGTCGTCCGCCATGCTATTTCTATCCCTGCAGGAATTGCGAGAATGTCTGTTTGGAAGTTCATCTTTTATACGGTTGCTGCTGTAATACCTTGGACCATTTTATTTCTAACCTTAGGAAGGATTCTCGGGGAGAATTGGCAGCAGATTAGTGAGATTACTTCTCCCTATTTAATTCCTGTAGCTGGTTTTTCCTTTGTTCTTATCATTCTTTATATTATTTGGAAAAAAAAGAGTACACCTCCAATCGTAACGGTCAAGAAAATGGGCCGGTTTTCTGAAAAGTGATCACTATAAAAAACAGCCTCGTAAAATTTACTTTTACGAGGCTGTTTTTTATTCGTTATCCTTGAGGAAGGTCTTCTTCAAGAGGTAGCTGTTCGACCTTTTTTGTCACTTCAATATAACGAATGGCGTGATCTTCCATTTCAATCACCTTAAAGCAAAATCCGTCTTTTTCCATGATGTCGCCAACATTTACATCATAATTCTCCGTTAAAACCCATCCACCGATTGTATCAACATCATCTTCCTCTAAGTGAATGCCGAGTAAATCGTTCACTTCCTTTACAAGAAGTTTAGAGTCTAAAATATAGTGCCCATCCTTAATTTTTCGGATGGATGCGACTTCATCAATGTCGAATTCATCGCGAATTTCACCAACGATTTCCTCAAGGATATCTTCAACCGTGACAAGACCGGAAGTACCGCCGTATTCATCCATCAAGATAGCCATATGAATGCGTTCTTTTTGCATTTTCAGCAGTAAATCATGAATCGGAATATTTTCCATGACCCGAATAATTGGGCGAGTATAATTTTCAATTGCTTTTGAATGGATTTCTCGATTCTTAATAAGATCTGAAAAAACTTCCTTTAAGTTGACTAAGCCGATAACATGGTCTTTATCACCTTCGACAACAGGGTACCTGGTGTATTTTTCTAGTTTAGCCACATCGACGAATTCTTGTACCGTTTCATCTTTTGAGATGGTAAGAATCTCCGTCCTTGGGACCATGATTTCTTTGGCAACACGGTCATCGAAATCAAAAATGTTACTTACATATTTAAATTCTGATTGGTTAATCTCTCCACTTTTATAGCTATCAGAGAGGATGAAACGCAATTCTTCCTCTGTATGGGCAATTTCACTTTCAGAAGCAGGCTTGAAGCCAAGCAATCCGACAACAAAACGAGAAGAATGATTTAATACCCAGATGAAAGGAAAGGCAATCTTATGGAAAAGAATCAATGGTTTGGCGATAGCCAAAGTCACTTGCTCAGCCTTTTGGATGGCAACGGTCTTTGGAGCCAATTCACCCACAACGACATTCAAAAATGTTATCAGTGAAAAGGAAATGACAAAAGCTAGAATGCTTGTGACTTCGCCTGGGAAATTCAAGGCCCCGAATAAAGGTCCTATCAATTTAAGGATGGTGTCCTGTCCAAGCCACCCTAACCCTAGAGCAGTCACGGTAATTCCAAGCTGTGTGGCTGATAGGTATTCATCAAGATCAGATGTAACCTTTTTGGCCGCAATGGCTTTTCTGTTGCCTTCTTCTATCAATTGATCAATTCTTGAGCTTCGCACCCTGATAATTGAAAATTCTGAAGCCACAAAAAAAGCAGTTACAGCGATTAAGATAATTACTATTATAAAACCTAAAATGTCCAAATAGTGTGGGACTTAATTGAATCGTTTGTTATGTCGAACGATTTAATTTTCCCAGTCACCTCCCAAAACCAATAATGAATGAAATGTTGTTATCTTATCAAATGTTAGATGAAAAATAAATATCGTTTTGTCTAGTATGAAAATTTATGATGTTTTTTATTTTCAATCTATAGGGTCATTCACCTCGATTAGTAGTGGAACCTAACTATTAGTATAAGTAACTATACTCGAATCAGTCAAAATTTTTACACTAATGGATCCATGGATATAACGGATATTATACTTTATTTTGTTTTTATTTGTATTGAGAAAGTCGTTAAGAAATCTGTTGAATGGCATGTTAAGGTTCCTTGATGTTTTAAAACAATCTCTTTACAAACGAATAGTCCTAATCCTGTACCCCTTTTTTTAGTTGTAATAAACGGTTCGAAAATATTTGGTTGAACCTCTTCAGGTATCTTAGGGCCATTGTTTGAAATATTTAAGGATAAAATACCGGATGGTGATTCTGAACCGGAAATGTATATGGATGGTGAAGGCATTCCCGCAACCACATCAAGAGCATTTAAAATGATATTTAGTAAAACCTGACGAAATTCCTCTTTAGAACCAGAAATCACGGTATCATCAGCGATATTACAAGTTATGGAAGCATTTACTTCCAAAATGCTAGGATATAAAAATTCAATCACTTCATTTACTAGCTGGGCAATAGAAAATAGATCCGGTTGTGATTCAAAAGTTTCTTTCTTAGAGATATTAAGAAACTGAGTAATCCGATAATTGAGCTGATCTAATTCTTTTGAAATAATATCTAGGTATTTTATCTCAGGCTGTTCTGCTTGTAATAATTGAATAAATCCCATGATGGAAGTAAGTGGATTTCTGAATTCGTGAACAAAGCTTGAGGTCATTTGGCCTAGGAGTGTTAAACGGTCCTTATGGTTAGGGCTTATAAACTGATAACGTGCTTCAAGCTCCTTCGTTTTCAATTCGGTAAAATAGGATAATGCATATTGAATGAGTTTATCGAAGTAAGCGTTAATTTGATGAATTAGATCGGATACTTCTTCTTTAGTTGCCTCAGAATTTAGAACGTGATCAATGATGATGGATCTACCGATAGCCGCAGTGGCACAGAAAATTTCCATATTTAGCTGCTTCTTAACTCGATCAGATGCAATTTTTTCTCCTACGACCTTCAGTACATCTCCTATGTCAGTATCTGATTTTCCAATCTGATCAATTAGCAGGTTAAAAATATTTTCTACTTCTCCTTTAAAATACCCTATATATCCATCCGGTAAATGCAACAGCTCATCATTCCATTTGGAAATGATACTGCCTTTTTGAGAAGATAAAAAGTGAATGGTCATTTCTCGATTAGATACCATTTTGCCCTCCATACTGTAGGAAAATGAATTTTCTTTGAGCTTAAGATTTATGGTTTAGAATAAAATTACAAAATATCAAAATAATTACATTGTGCTTTTATGATAACAGATTACCGTTCTTTAAACATGCATCAATTGGATAAATATTCGGCAATTAAGTAGGAAATCCCTTTTTTTGACACAGTTTTATTACTGTGAGTAGTGGATTATAAAGATAAAAAAGGCATCCGTAAAATTAATGACGGTTACCTTTTTTTGGGGAATGTATATGGTTCGATATGAACAATCACATGTTGAATATTATATTCTTTTAAAAGGTTTTCCTCGATTTTCACCGTAATATCGTGGCTTTGGATGACGGTCAAAAGTGGGTTTACATGAACGGTAGCTTCGAGTAGAATTTCACTACCATGCATACGAGCTTTAATTTCACTCATGTTTTTAACACCTTCTGTTAATAAAATGGTTTGTCCGATTTGTTGTAGTAGCTGCTCGTCAAAACCATCGGTTAAAGAGATAGAAGCATCACGGAAAATATCCCAAGCTGTTTTACAGATGATGATTCCAACTACTAATGCAGCTATTGCATCTAGCCAGAAAATCCCTATCTTAGTACCTAAAATTCCTATAGAAGCACCAATACTGACCAGAGCATCAGACCGATTATCCTGTGCAACTGCATAAATGGAGGCGCTGTTAATTTTTTTGCTTAATGCTAAGTTGTAACGATAAATCCCGTACATAAAAATTGCGGAGAATATAGCAACATAAGCAGTCAGCATATTGGGAACCGTCGTTGAATCTTGATAGAAGAAAGATTTTACAGCACTAAAAATAACCTGCAGGCCAACTGTAATCATAATGAAGGCAGCTACTAACGAGGCTACAGTTTCCGCTCGCAAATGACCATATGAATGATTATCATCAGGTGGTCGCTTAGATATTTTTAATCCAATCAATACGGCTATGGAAGCGATGATGTCGGTTGTGTTATTTAAACCATCTGCCCATAGTCCCTTAGAGTCTCCAAAATAACCAAATGACAATTTAAGAGCAGACAAGAATATGTAAGCGGCAATACTGATATAGGCGCCTTTTTCAGCTGAAATTGAATGTTTATCCATGTCTATTCTCTCCCCAGTGTAAATTAGCCTTAATAAAGATATCAAAACAAACCTTAGTGAGTCTATAGAAAAATTGTCGTATTAATCCATCTAACTTGGTTAATAGCAGATGTATTGAACAAATGTAAAGAAGTTGGTTTAAAGAAAGAATATAGCCATTGTTAGGGATGGAAAGTTATAATAGTATTTGCATTTTCTTGTCTGCTCATTAGATAGAAACTAGTAGTATATTTTAACCGAGGATTAAAAATTAAATACTTCCAGAAGGGGAGCCAAAAAGGCTGAGAGTGAACCTGTAGAGTTCGGACGTTTTTCGGTTCCACTGCGACAAACAGCCAGTGCCATTTATACTGGGACTTATATGCAATTAGTTTTATTTTATCGGTAGTTGTCGCGCTGATGCTTTATTCGGCAGCTTCGAAGGTATTATTGAAAAAAAGCCGGATTCTATATCGAATCCGGCTTTTTTTGACGAATATCCAAACAAAGCCGGCACAAGAATGAGCCGGCTCCTTTTTACTTTGCAATAAATACCGAACAGGGGGCGTTTTTGGCGATGGAACTACTTGTACTGCCAAGAAAGAATTTTTCCAGCCCGCTTTTTGCGCTATTACCGACAACGATGAGGTCAGCCGCAGTTCTTGCTGCATAGTCACATACGCTATCAGGCGCATGTCCTTCCAATATTTCGAATTTTCCCTCAACTCGACATTCACTTAGCAATCTAAGTGTATTACTTTCTGCGTTTTGAACACTATTTTGGACAACAGAATGGGTATCATTTGTCTCTTGATGATCCGTTTGTTCAACCTCCACAACGGGATGTGTTTGGACAGGGTCTACATAAAATCCTGCAGCTGGCACAAATCCCGGGGCGGATGCGTTTCCTATGATACGCTGTTCAACTTTTTCATTTAGGACATGAACAACGGTCAGCTTAGCTTCAGGAAAGGCCTTTTTCAATGTTGCACCATATTCTACTGCCCGTTTACTGTCTTCATTTCCATTAAAAGCGACGACAATATGTTTCAAATCTTTCATTAATATCATCTCTCCCCATTTTTAATGTATTTAAAAGTGTTATACCCACTTTTAAATGGCTTCACGCCTATTGATTGTGTATATTGATCACAAACACATGTAAAGAAGAGTTAGTAAGCATACGCGTACAGGCTAGGGTGAATCTCCAGGCCCTTTCAGTTGAGTAGTCTGTTTTTTATCACTTTATAAATAAAAGGAGTAAGGAAGTGAATTTCAGGAGTAACCCGTTATAAGAAAAAAGAGAAGAGACCATTATGTCTCTGCCTTTTAGTCAAACGACGAGTTTTCTTTTATAAAAAGGGTAAAATATTTTTAATGAAGCATGTCTTAGATGGGAAAATGGGGGTTCAAATGAGAGGGTTAGTGAAAATAGGTCTGATTATTATATTGGCAATGGTAGTTTTTGGTGCCGGTTTACTATTTTATTTCAAGCAAGGTGCAGATATAAGTCTTCTACAAAATCATCTTCAGCAACCGACAGAGATCTATGATCTCGACGGAAATCTTGCCAGTACTATTACGGGCAATAAATCTGAAGGTGTTGCAATAGAGGAAATACCAGATCATATGAAACAAGCGGTTGTATCCATTGAGGATCATCGTTTTTATGAACATCATGGCATTGATTATCAAGGAATTTTGCGTGCCTTAGTTAAAAATGCGAAGGCAGGAAGTATTGTCGAAGGAGGGAGTACGCTTACCCAGCAGCTTGTGAAGATTACGATGCTGGAATCGGAACGAACTCTGAAACGGAAGGTAGAAGAGTTTTTTCTTGCTCAGGAAGTCGAAGATAAGTATACAAAAGATGAAATTCTAGAAATGTATTTGAATCAAGTCTATTTCGGGCATGGGGCATGGGGAATCAAAAAGGCCGCGAATATTTACTTTTCCAAGGAGGTCTCTGAATTGACCGTTGCCGAGGGGGCATTGCTTGCGGGTGTCATTAACCTTCCATCCAAACTTGATCCATACAAAAATTTAGACGGTGCAATGAAACGACGTGATTTAGTTCTTTCAAGAATGGCCGAACATGGGTATTTGACGGATGATGAAGAGGCTGCGGCGAAAAAAGATGAAGTGACTCTTCTTCAGGGTGAGCAAATGACTGATCCATTAAAAGGAAAGTATCCTTATTTTGTCGACCATGTTCTGTCGGAGGCATCCAGTAGGTATGGAATAGAGCTCGAGGAGTTGCTTACAAAGGGCTACAAAATATACACAACACTAGATCAATCCATGCAGCAGGCCACAGAAACCGTTTATGCCAACGATGCCAATTTTCCAGTTGGGACTAGTACAGATGAATTGGTTCAAAGCGGGGCAATCCTCCTTGATCCGAAAACAGGAGGGATCAAGGCTTTAGTCGGCGGCAGAGGTAAACATCAATTCATGGGATATAACCGGGCAACCCAATTGACGAGATCTCCTGGCTCGGCCATTAAACCGCTTGTTGTTTACACGCCAGCAGTTGAGGAGGGTTATGATATCACCACTCCTTTAAAGGATGAAAAAATGAGTTTTGGGGAATATGAGCCAACAAATCTAAGTGGCATTTATAAAGGAGAAGTACCGATGTACGAAGCGATGATGAATTCATTAAACGTACCTACTGTATGGCTATTAAATGAGATTGGTATCGATAAGGGATTGGATTCACTTAAGCGGTTTGGGATTCCATATAAAAAAGGTGACCGAAATCTAACAATTGCTTTAGGGGGCATGGACAAAGGGGTCTCCCCGCTGCAAATGGCAGGAGCCTTTTCCACTTTCGCCAACGATGGAAAACGATTGGAGTCGCATGCCATTATAAAAATAGAAAATATCGAGGGAAAAGAGGTAGGGGCTTGGGAAGAAAAAGCCATCAATGTAACCTCTAAGGGCGTCGTTGACAAAATGAATACAATGCTGCTTGGTACAGTAGAATATGGCACAGCAAAAAATGCAGCTGTTTCCGGTTATGAAGTTGCAGGTAAAACAGGATCCACACAAGTTCCAATCGAAGGAATATCAGGGGTTAAAGATCAATGGTTTATCGGTTATACACCTTCGTTAGTAGGTGCTGTCTGGGCCGGGTATGATAAGACTGATGAAAAACATTATCTGACGACACATAGTAGTGAGGGGAGTGCGATTATTTTTCAAAAAATAATGTCGCAGGCTTTACGAAATCAGGCGTCACAATCTTTTAATACACAAGACATCGGGCCGCTTATAGCGGAACAACAGGCACTTATAGCGGAACAACAAGCAAAAAAAGAAGAGGTGCAAAGAAAGCAATATTGGATTGACAAAGGTAATCAGATTCGGGAAGGATTGAATAAATGGAAAGACTGGAAGGTCCCATGGTGAAAGTCCAAAGGGAGCATGGATTACATGCTCTTTTCTCGTTCATTCAGTCACAATAAAAGACTGTCAGATGTTTGACAGCCTTTCATCATTCTTTAAAAAATAAGATTAGCTATAAAGCCTATAACGACAATTGCGCCGATTACCATTAAAATGGTTCTCATTATATACACCCTCTTCTATACGTAGTTAGAATTTATTAAATGTTAACTGTTTGGTTCGATTGAAAACCGAGTTTATTTGAATCATTCTTTTTGCATATAGTCTGTACTTTTTCGAGCATAGCTTGTACATTCTCGCCTTCAAGTATGACTTTCATAGTTGCACACTCCTGAAGAATGAGTACAAAAGAGACAAATGTAGAGAGTTTCTTGGCTTCGACTAATTTATGGTTGCAGATAAAATAGATATTACCTTTAAATTCTTTTGTAACTTGATATAAGTTCATAATTTGACGCATGGATAATCGTTTATTTGTTTTAATGTCCGAGGAAATTACTTTATTCATGTTGTCTACTCCTTTTGTGTTTTTATACTTTTAGCAAGCATAATCAAAATGTCAGTTTAGCTACAATTTTTTTAAAAAAGAACAACTATCTTTGTCCTTTTATGTAATTGTTAGCGGGTTATGCTGTATATTTACCCGTGTCAATGAATTTAAAACCTATTAGAAAATTTCAACTTATGAAAGGGAGAAGGAACAATGCTTAAACTTATCAAAAATGGAGAGATTTATGGACCGGATTTTATGGGTCAAAAAGATATCCTATTGGTTGGAAAGCAAATTGGTTACATGGAGGATCAGATTGATGTACCTGTTGATTTTGTTGAAATGGAAGTGATTGATGCGGCTGGTAAAATTATTGTTCCAGGTTTTATTGATGCACATGTCCATATCATCGGTGGAGGAGGAGAAGGTGGCTTTAAAACAAGGACTCCTGAAATTCAGTTAACCGATGCAACATTAGCTGGTATAACGACATTAATTGGAGTCATCGGAACTGATGGAACGACAAGAACGATGCCAGGGTTGCTTGCTAAAGCGAGAGCTCTTGAAGAAGAAGGAATTAGCTGTTATGTTCAGACTGGTTCGTATCAAGTACCAGTCAAGACTCTTACAGGGAAAATTGAAGATGATTTAATTTTAGTGGATAAAATTATCGGGGTAGGCGAAATCGCTATTGCCGATCATCGTTCCTCGCAGCCGACTGCAGCGGAATTGGCGAAACTAGCATCACAGGCCCGTAATGGAGGACTTTTGTCCGGGAAAAGCGGTATCGTCAACATTCATGTAGGTGACAGCAAGAATCATGTACGGGTAATCGAAGAAGTCGTGGAGACAACTGAAATACCGATCACACAGTTTTACCCGACGCATATTAACCGCAATCAGCATTTATTCAATGCGGGGATAGAATTTGCAAAAAAAGGCGGCTATATTGATTTTACGACAAGTACCATCAAGAAGTTCCTAGAAGAAGGAGAAGTAAAGGCAAGTACAGCAATAAAACGAGCACTCGATGAAGGCGTTGATATTCGGCAGATCACCCTCACTTCAGATGGACAAGCGAGCCTGCCTGACTTTGATAGCAGCGGAAATCTGCGCGGTTTGAACATTGGTACGTGTATGTCCTTATATGATGCAGTAGTCGATGCGATTCTCGAGGACGGAGTCACAATAGCCGATGCAATCCGTGTTGTGACTGAAAATCCGGCAAATATTTTAAAGCTCGGTAATAAAGGGCGGATCGAGGTAGCTAGAGACGCCGACTTAGTTATAGTTAAAAAAGAAACATTTGAAATTGATACAGTAATCGCAAGGGGACAAATTATGGTAAAAGAGGGAATAGCGGTCGTGAAAGGTACATTTGAAAAATAGGGATCACTCCCGTATCCTCGAAGCGGAAAAGGAAATAAAACTTTCTTTCTGTTCTGTTAGAAATGTTAAGGTAGGGCTCCTTAACATAATGAACTTTGATTTACGGTTGATATGTTCATCCACGGTCTTTAGCAAACTGGGCCACTCGATACTTCACTAAATGATGTTAATTCTTACTTTGTTATCCCTCCTTATCTTAAAGTTGCCTTTGGCGGTGTGGCTGAACTGATTTATCAATCTCTTCGATCAATCAAGTTGAAAATAGTTTTATACAACTAAAGATATAAAAAATACCTCCAAAGTCCCGCAATTCTAACACGGTAAATTTCTTCATTATTGAAATCATTTGTTGCTTCGAGTTCAGATTCTCCTTCCCTAAAACTTACAGTATTGATTGGCCGGATTCTCAAATTAGATGCTCGCAAAAGGTAGGAAAGCGGTTAAGTAAAGAATGGAACAAGTTGTACTTGTTCCATTCTTTTTTTTTGTGCACCCGGTATGGATACAATTTATAGGGTACGCGCCCCCGAAACAATCGAAATTAATTTCATCAAGTTGAAGAAATTATAGTAGTTTGATTTGGATTTTTCCATTAATGTTACGAATTTTCAAAATGAAGGTGAAGTATACGATAACACATTCTAAATAAAGGTAATATACAAAAAATTCATTCTATTTAACATATTATTAAAACCCTTGATGTATTATCCTTTTATATAAGCAAATATAGTTTATGAAGAAGCATTTATTTAAAAACATAAAAGACCAAAGAAAATTTTTGGGCTGTTATTTCATGACTGTTCAAATCCTTGGTAAGTTTGCTAATCAAATCTATCTTAAGGGGAGAAATGAAATGGAAAAGACGGAAAACCCAATTTTGAAAGCGTATTCAAAAGAGAATTTACCGGAAATGTATCAGGTATTAGCTCCAAATGGAGAGATAATTGAATCAATTGATGGAAAAATTGATAAATCACTCATGCTTAAGATGTATGAAAGTATGCTATTGCTTAGGATGTTTGACCGTAAATCAGTTAATCTTCAGCGCCAAGGAAGAATGGGGACTTATGCACCCTTCGAGGGGCAGGAGGCATCCCAAATTGGCAGCGCTTTAGCATTATCGGCAGGGGATTGGATGTTTCCCACTTACCGTGATCATGCAGCGGCAATTATTCATGGACAGGAGATGTATCGTGTTTTTCTATACTGGATGGGGCACGTAGAGGGTTCAATCTGTCCGGAAGGAAAACGAACTATGCCTCCTTGTGTTCCTATTGCGACTCAAATGGTTCACGCGGTAGGTACGGCTTGGGCAAGTAAGCTTAAAGGAGAAGAGAATGTAAGCATTGCTTATTTTGGTGATGGTGCTACTTCTGAAGGGGATTTTCATGAGGCACTGAATTTTGCCGGTGTATATAAAACCCCAACAATCTTTTTCTGCCAAAATAATGGCTACGCTATCAGTGTGCCTTTTGAAAAGCAATCTGCTTCTAAGACTATATCTCAGCGTGCTGATGCGTATGATATCCATGGTGTTCGTGTAGATGGAAATGATATCTTTGCAGTTTGGCTGACTGTAAAGGAAGCAGTCGAAAGAGCGCTTAAAGGTGAAGGTCCTACTTTGATTGAAGCTATTACCTTTCGATATGGTGCCCATACTACTGCAGACAATCCAAACATATATCGTAATCAGGAGGATATTTCAACATTCTGGAGGGAAAATCGCGATCCGATTACACGTCTTAAAAAGTTGTTGATAAAAAAGGGATTCTGGAATGAGGAGCAGGAGGAAATGGTGTTAAAACAAATTAGCGAACAGATTGACACTCACCTCCAAAAAGCAGAAGAGTACCCTAAAGCCGATCCGCTCGATATGTTTAACCATGTTTATGCTGAAGAGTCATGGCACATAAATGAACAGCAGCAAGAATTGAAACAAGTCTTAAAGAGGGATGTGAAGAAGTAATGAGCCAACATTTAACTATGATTCAGGCTATTACAGAAGCAATGGACCAAAAGCTTGGTCAGGATGATCGCGTGATGATCTTAGGTCAGGATATTGGAGTAAACGGTGGAGTTTTCCGTTCAACGGAAGGCCTATTTGAGAAGTACGGAAAGGATCGAGTTGTAGATACACCATTAGCTGAGGCTGGAATCATTGGCTCTGCAATTGGTTTAGCTCTTAATGGAATGGTTCCCGTGGTAGAAATTCAATTTCTTGCATTTATTTATCCAGGATTCGAGCAGATTGTTTCCCATGCTGCCCGTATGAGATACCGTACTCGGGGACAATTTGGGGTGCCCCTTGTTATCCGTACACCATATGGTGCTGGAATCAGAGGTCCTGAGCTTCACTCCGAAAGTGTCGAAACCTTCTTTGCCCACACTCCGGGTTTAAAGGTGGTTGCACCTAGTAATCCTTATGACGCAAAAGGACTACTCATTTCTGCCATCGAAGATCCTGATCCGGTAATCTTTTTGGAGCCGACTAAATTGTATCGAGCTTTTAAGGAAGAAGTTCCTAAAGAGATGTATCGAATACCAATTGGTCAAGCAAAAGTGGTTCAGGAGGGAAGCGACTTAACCATTTTTGCATGGGGAGCTATGTTAAGAGAAGCATTGAATGCCGCTAAAAAGATTGAAAATGAAAAAGGTTGGAAGTGTGAAGTAGTCGATCTTCGAACACTATACCCGTTAGATCGGGATACGATCGTAAAATCCATAAAAAAAACAGGTCGCGGATTAGTCGTTCATGAAGCTCATAAGTCATCCGGATTAGGTGCGGAGATTATCTCTATTATTAATGATGAAGCCCTTATTTACCTTAAAGCCCCTATTAAGCGTGTGACAGGATTTGATGTTCCAGTTCCGCAGTTTTCAGTAGAAGATCATTATCTACCTACTGTTGAACGTGTAAAACAAGGAATAATGGAAACGATTTCATTTTAATTAATGAATAAGGGAGAAGGAGGAACAAGCATGGTAGAATTTAAACTTCCTGATGTAGGTGAAGGGATGCATGAAGGAGAAATTATCAAGTGGCTCATTAAAGAAGGAGAATCAGTAACGCAGGACCAACCGATAGTAGAAGTACAAACGGATAAGGTCAATGCGGAATTGACTGCCCCAGCAACGGGCGTGGTCAAGAAAATACTCTTTACTGAAGGGGATATTGTAGAAGTAGGAACCACTATATTTACTATTCAAGAAGAGAACGATATTTCTGTTCCGGAAACATTTGTTATTGAAAAAGAGCCCCCGGTTATGCAACCTGCTGATGTAAAAGTAAATTCAGAGGATATAACAAGTAAACCACATCTTGAGGCAGCTCGTGTGTTGGCTACTCCATATGTACGTCAAATGGCTAGGGAAATGAAGGTTGATATCCAGCAGGTTAAAGGTTCTGGGCCTGCTGGACGAATAATAGAAAGTGATTTGCAACAGTTTATAGAAAATAATCAATTTAAACAGGCCAATGACAATAATAACAACGATAATAATATACTTCAAGATGCAGCTCCTATTGAAACTGTTCAGGAAAAAGTAATGGAAAAAGGGTTAGAAGAGCGGATTCTGCTTAAGGGTATTCGAAAAAAAATCGCTGAACATATGGTAAAGTCAGTTTCGACTATTCCACATGTAACCCATGTAGATGAATTAGAAATGGATAGAATAAAGGAATTAAAAGATCAATTAAAGACGTATTCAGACAACAAGGATATTAAATTGACTTTTTTACCATTCTTCGTTAAGGCTATTGTTATCGCACTAAAGGAGTTTAAAACATTAAATGCTTCAATTGATGAAAAGACAAATGAAATGGTATTGAAAAATTATTATCATATTGGGATTGCCACGAATACGAACGATGGTCTCATTGTTCCTGTTATTAAAAATGCAGATCAGAAAACAATTTTCCAGCTAGCTGATGAAATTAGACAAATGGCAATCCAAGCTCGAGAAGGGAAGTTGAGCTTAGAGCAGATTACTGGTAGTACATTTACCATTAGCAATGTTGGACCAATCGGTGGGTTGCATGCGACTCCAATCATTAACTATCCCGAAGCGGCAATTTTAGCGTTGCATAAAATGGAACCTCGCATGGTTGTTCGCGATTTGGAAGGTGTTATCCGCTTGATGATGAATATGTCGTTATCTTTCGATCATCGTTTAATTGATGGCGTAACAGCGGTACGTTTTACAAATCGGATTAAGGAACTACTGGAAAACCCAATTCTTTTAGTTGTGGAGATGAGATAAATGGTAGTAGGGGAAGTTGCTATAGAAACAGATGTTATCATTATAGGAGGAGGTCCGGGAGGATATGCTGCAGCTATTCGTCTCGGACAGTTAGGGAAATCAGTTGTTCTAATTGAAAAGGATAAGCTGGGTGGTGTTTGCCTCAATCGGGGATGCATACCTTCGAAGGCTCTAATACATACAGCTGATCAATTTCATAGGCTTAACGATTATGAAAAAATGGGAATTCAACTACCTCAAGAGAAAACAGCAGTTGACTTAAATGTATGGCAGGATTGGAAAAAGGGCATCATTTCTCAGTTGAACCAAGGTATATCCCATTTATGTAAAGAAAATGGAGTAACGATGGTGAAAGGTCGAGCAACCTTTTTATCTGATGACCGCATCGGAGTAGAAACCGATGGTGATTTTGAAACCTATAAGTTTGAACATGCAATTATTGCGACAGGGTCTAGACCGTTTATTCCTTCGTTCCTTAATGTAGATGGAAGATATATTTTGGATTCGACAGCATCGTTACAGCTAAAAGAAGTTCCACCTAGCTTGTCGATTATCGGCGGAGGCTATATCGGTATCGAAATGGGTATGGCTTTTGCAAAGTTAGGTACTCAAGTAACAATTATTGAGATGGCTAATCGTATTCTCCCTCAGGTTGCTGACAACTTGGTCAAGGAAGTAATCCGTAATGCTAAGAAGCTTGGGATAAATCTTAAAACATCTACAAGGGTAGAAAAAGCCATTGTGGAAGATGGACAAGTTCACCTTCATGTTTTTTCGGAAAAGCATGGGACAGAAGTGATTGTGAGCGAGAAGACCCTAGTAACAATTGGCAGGATTCCTAACACTCAAGAGATTGGCCTAAATCAGGCTGGCATTGCGGTAGATGAAAAAGACTATATAGCAGTAGACACGGAATGTCGTACTAATGTTCCACATATCTTTGCTATTGGTGACATCACACCTGGTCCAGCTCTTGCTCACCGAGCGTCTAAACAGGGAATAGTGGCAGCAGAAGTAATAGGAGGTTTGCCAAGTGCCATTGATTCCACTTTTGTTCCCTATGTAATCTTCTCAGATCCACAAATTGCAGGGGTGGGCTTCAGCCGTGAAGAAGCGGAACAACAGGGATATAGCGTTAAAGCTGGAAAATTCCCATTCAGTGCCAACGGACGGGCGCTTGCAACGAATGAAACAGAGGGATTTGCAGAAGTGATCGTGGATGCTAAAAGCCACATTTTACTTGGAATGCATATGGTTGGCGCTGATGCATCTAACCTTATAGGTGAAGGAGTACTGGCCCTTGAATTGTCAGCTCGTGTAGAAGATATAGCTCTGAGCATGCATCCACATCCAACTTTGACTGAAGGTTGGATGGAAGCGGCGGAAGCAGTTTTGGGGCATGCAATCCACATTGTAAATAAGTAAGGATAAATGGAGGAAATTAATTTATTAGGGGTTACTTATAACAATGTAATCCCTAATTAATAGTGTTCTAGTTAATAGATAAAAGATAGAGATAGAGATAGAGATAGAGATAGAGTGGGTTTAATGAGCCCATCTTAACGTTAAAAGTAAATCTAGATCCGTATTAAGTTATTAGTTCAATGACCCTATTTCCATAATCAAACTGAAATACAGCATTTATCCAAGTGAAAATTATCAGCCTGAAGCTATCCTTCTTGTAATATTTACGGTAAACTTTAGCTTGCCGTCTTTTCATGTTTCCACTCCTTTGTCATAACGGTTGATAAGTATTAAACTTATCAAGTCGCCATTCAATAGATGAAACAGAGTGATTAATTTTTTATTCAGAAAATTAACAGAATAAAGGAGGAATAAGTAATGGAATCAAATAATGGGTCTCTACAAAAGAAGTTGTTGCCGCGACATATTAGCATGATGGCAATGGGAGGAGCAATAGGTACTGGGATTTTTAAAGGAAGTTCTGAAACCATATCGTTAGCAGGACCAGGAGTTATCCTTACTTATATTTTTGCAGGATTATTACTTCTTGTGGTCATGGGAGCTATAGCAGAAATGGCAATCGTCTATCCAAATACAAATATGAAGGGTTTTGTTCAGAAAGCGTTTGGTAAACGTAGTTCCTTCATTATAGGCTGGATGTATTGTTTCATGTGGCTGTCCGTATGTGTTATTGAGGTAGTAGTGGCAGGGAGTTTCTTGCAATACTGGCTTCCATCTATTCCACTTTGGATATTAAGTTTAGGCTGTGCTGCCCTAATCATTGGAATTAACATGATGAATGTTAAAAATTATGGAGAATTTGAATTTTGGTTTGCTGGAATTAAAATTACAATGATTATAGTATTTATTCTCTTAGGAGCTAGTATTTTATTTGGAATTATCCCAAGCGGCGGAACTAATTATCTACAAAACTTTACAGAGCACGGTGGTTTTTTTCCTAATGGCTGGATGTCAATATTTTCAGCTTTGCTAATTGTTATGTTTTCTTACGGCGGTTCAGAATTAATAGGAGTAACAGTAACAGAAGCAAAGGATGCAGAACGTATTTTACCTAAGGTTATAAAAAGCTATATTTGGAGAGTTATATTATTTTTCACCTTACCGATACTTGTAATATGCGGTTTAATTCCTTGGAACGAAATTAGCGACCAGTCAAGTCCGTTTGTACAGGTATTGTCAATGTCAGGCTTTCAGGGATCTGCCCACATAATGAACTTTATTTTAATTACAGCTGTCTTATCTGCAGCTAACTCTGGAATATATGGTTGTACACGGATGTTGCATTCTTTAGCTGCAGAGGGGGAAGCTCCAAAGTCTTTCTCTTATGTATCGAAAAATGGTGTTCCATTATATAGTTTACTACTAAGTGCCGTTGTTTTAATCGCGGGCTCCATGATTACCTACGTTGCACAGGACAAAGCATTTACCTTATTAATGGCGTTTCCGGGTTTTGTGGTATCACTTGTATGGATCAGTATTTGTTTAGCGCAGCTAAAACTTCGCAATTCATATCCTAAAGCTCCGAGCTTTAAATTGTGGGGCTTCCCGTACGTAACATTGTTTACAGTAATTACATTAAGCATCATTTGTGTCATGTTTGTGTTTAGTGAACAGAATCGGGTCAGTATCATTGCTTGTCTTATTGTATTGGTAGGATTAATCGCGATTTCAATCGTTAAATTTAAAAGTGTGGATGAACAGGAAACAATTATAAAGGAAAAGAGAATGGTTAAATAAATCCACGTAAAAGATACGACATGGGCAAAGGGCGTCTATGTCGTATCTTTTATGCTTATCAATCCTTGATTATTTTGCAACTATATTTCGATCTGTCATGTACTAAGCGTTTTATTGATTACATTTTGTAAGGATTTTATGAACCTCTCATTTTCAAGTGGAGTACCGATGGTCACACGGATAGTATTTTCATAGCCAAGTAAATGACCAGATCGGATGATGACCCCTTGTTTTAATAGCTCCTCAAAGACGTACCTGCCAGGATGATTTAGTTTGACCATTATAAAGTTGGCATGAGAAGGAAAGAATGTTAATCCCATCTCGCTTAGTTCGTTTTCTAAATATCTTCTTCCTTCCTCATTCTTACGAGTACATTGTGCTACAAATGCAGGGTCGTCCAGAGAAGCGAAGGCTGCTGCCTGTGCTAAGCGATTGGTATTAAATGGTTCTTTCACTTTAATTAGCTCTTGTACGATGGAAACGTCCATTAAACCGTATCCGATCCTTAATGCAGCCAATCCATATATCTTTGAAAAAGTACGTAAAATGACTAGATTTGAATGGGTATTTAGAAGTGGCAAGGTTTCTAAAAAGTCTTCATCCTCAACATATTCATAGTATGCTTCATCAACGATTAGTATAATATGTTTCGGCACCTTCTCGATAAAAGATCTTAACTTTTCTTTTTGAACGATCGTTCCTGTTGGATTATTGGGATTACAAACAAAAATCATTCTTGTTTTTTCAGTAATGGCCTCATACATACCCTGTAGGTCATGTACGCCATTAATAAGAGGTATCTTTACAGGTGTGCCACCGTCAATCAATACATTCGTTTCATATCGTGGAAATGTAACGTCAGCCATAATGACTTCATCATTATGTTGAATGTAGGTTCGTGTTAACAAACGTATAACTTCATCAGATCCATTACCTAAGATAATATTATCTTGTTTGATATTTAATTTCCTTGCTAACTTTTCAGCTAATGACGGTGCCATTCCTTCAGGATAAAATGAGGTTTTCTCCATTTCGATAAGCATGGACTCTTTTGCTAGAGGTGAGCAACCATATGGATTCTCATTGGATGCCAATTTAACGATACTTTCAAGTCCTAGTTCGCGTTGTACTTCTTCAATTGGTTTACCGGAAACATATGCGCTTAGGTTTTCAATGTTTTTTCGAACAAGAATTTTTGTGAAAGTCAATGCAAGTTCCTCCCTTTGATAAATTCTGAATTTTCTTTTTCTATTAATGGTTTTAATGATAGAATAATAACTGTTAAATTTACATACAAAAAAGAATGTATTTTCTGCTTTCCATACACCATTTTAAAGAAATATAAGCTTATATTCCTTCATTATGAAAGGCGGTTGCTTCATGGATGAAATAGATGTCAGTTTACTAGAACTTTTACAATTAAATGGACGTATCACGATTAGTGAATTATCAAAGAAATTGGCTCTTAGTCGACCTAGTATTTCTGAACGTATGTATCGCTTACAAGAAAAGGGGATTATAGAAGGGTTTAGTGCCAGAGTTTCACCACCGGCAATAGGAAGAGGAGTACTTGTGTTTATTCAAGTAAGTGAACTTAAAGTTTCTGTTCCTGATTTTGAGCAATTAGTCAAAGGTGATTTAGACATTATTGAGTGTCATCGCGTAACAGGAACAGTAGGATATTTTTTAAAAGCCGCTTTAGCTGATATGGACAGCATGAGAATTCTTATAGATCGATTAATACCCTATGGACATTTAAATACTTCTATAGTTTTAACATCCCCAGTACCTTCTCGCTCCATTCTTCCAAAGATTAATCAGTTAGAAGATCAAGGTGCAAAATTCTAGATTGAATTTAATCTTCAAAGCTATTAGATACTAAAACTATTTCAAGTCAAACATTACTATATTAAATGGTCAGTTGAACAGTTGAACATACTGATGGTTGAGAACAATAACGTTTTGGAATTCAACTGCTTAGTATGAATCTTTTACAGAAAGGAACAAGGCAAATGCCTGTTCCTTTTTAACATTATTTTAAATCCATCAAAGCCCCGAAATATTGCTGTGCAGTTGTAAAACAAATGAAAGCTAATAGTTCCGATATCTCTTCATCGCTAAATGTTTCCTTTAACACATCAATGAATGTTTGCTCCGTATTTTCGCGTTTTAGGAGAAATACCTCTGCAAAAGCTACTGCATAGCTTTCTTTAATATCGTCTGGTTTCAATGGACGACCTTTTGCTTGACAGTATGCACATCCGTTACCATATGCAAGAACCCTTCTGACATTTTCCTTTAATTCCTTTGAAAGTTTCCCGTCTGTAGATATACACTCTGAAAGGTCCGACCATTTAAGTGAAATATCCTCCGAATGAAATAGTCGTTGAAACGGACTGGACCCAATAGCTGAATGTTTAATTCTTGTCATGAGCATCTCCCCTTTGAGATAATCATATAATAAACATCTAGGTAAATTAATTGCATTTGTAAAGTATTTAAGAGTAATAATATATAGATGAAAGAAAAAGAAAGGGAATACTAATTATATGAAAATTGATAAAAAAGACCGTAGCATTCTTGATGAATTAACGATAAATAGTCGGGTTTCTATGAGGGAACTGGCAAAGAAAGTGAATTTATCTGCCCCCACTGTTACAGAACGGGTTCGGCAGATGGAGTCTTACGGAATAATAAAAGGGTATGTTGCCGAGATTGATCATAAAAAGATTGGTTTTCCGATTGAATGTATCGTAGAAGCAACAGTGAAAAATGGGGAGTATGACCGATTCAAGAGCTATATTGCCAAGCTTCCGAATGTTGATTTTTGTTTTCGAATTGCCGGACAGACTTGTTATATGTTGAAAATACATAGTGAAAGTCTCCCAAAAGTGGAAGAGTTCATCAATCAGATAATCCCTTATGCTACAACAGTGACACATGTGATTCTTTCCGAGGTAGAGCGGACTCAGTAATAAGAATATTTTTATCGTTAACGAATTCATTCACTTAAACGACATATAAGTATAAATGTTATGGCTAAGAGAGTGGAGTGAGTCCGTACCACAGTTTAAGTGAGAGACACATAACAATAATCAAGCCAATTAATTTGAAGCATTATACGGTTTTTCTTATGCAACTATCGGGGCAGGATAGTTCAAGAGTACATAAGGAGTTGTTCAACAATTGGGCCAGATTGCGAAGGAAGAATTGCTGACTTTACAAAAGGTAAATTAGTTAAGGATAAATAGTGGTGAACCGAAAAGAAGGCGCTTTTGAGTGGAGCTATTATTTGGAATTTAATGCATAAGATTGGAACCAATGCCCATTTCAAACGTAAGTAATGTAAAAGACTTAAGGTTGGGAGGCATAAGTATGAGGCAGCTTTATATAAAGCAGAAGGTATTCAGTCTTAGTGGGAAATTTACAGTAAAGGATCAGCAGGAGAAGGATATATATTACGTGGAGGGAAGTTTTATGCAAGTTCCAAAGACTTTCTCCATTATGAACAAAGCAAGAGATGAAGTAGCACTCATTACGAAAAAGGTGTTCAGCTTTTTACCAAAGTTTTTGGTTGAGGTGAATGGTCGAGAGGTATTAACAATAAAGAAGGAATTTTCCTTCTTAAAAGCACGATATACAATTGATGCGGCAGGCATTGAAGTACATGGTAATTGGTGGGATATGGATTTTCAAGTTTTACAGCATGGTAAAATCGTAGGTAAAGTGGGCAAGGAGTGGTTCACTTGGGGCGATAGCTACAAGGTTCAAATAATAGATGAAGAGATGGAAACCATTATTATTGCACTCGTTGTTGCAATTGATTGTGTGAAGGCTGATCAAGCAGCTGCATCCTCAGCAGCGTCGATTTAAAGTAGAAATGTAAAATTAAAAGGCTGACAGTTTTTAAAAAATCACTGCTTGAATAGGTGCGATGAACCGTATCATAATAAATGACAAGGCCATTTGGTACCAAGGTTTTATATTCGTTCTTCAGTAATCGGACGCGATTCTTGAATAAGGTTTGCTTTTCTTATAGAACTAACAGGCTGAAGATCGGAGCTGTCTTTAAGGCAGCTTTTTCTTTATGCAACTATAGGGGCAGAATAGCTCTATAAAAATATTGATTATACTTAGATTAAATAAAAAAGTCCGACCAATTAAGGTCGGATTTTCTTATACTATTTTTTTACAAGCTAAGACCTAAAATTACGTGTATCTCGGTTGAACCCGACAAAGGTCTTATTTGTCCTCTGTTTATTGAGATGTAAAAGTGTTCCTGCTTTTTGGACCCCAATTTTCTCCCCCAAAACCTGTTTTACCTTGTAAATTAACAAAGCAAGGCAACACAGTGTATTGAACTCCAGTTGTAGCATTTATGTTAAAAGTAATGATGAACCTTTTTCTTGAATTATCAACAGGCGTAATCTTTGCCATATTTGATGTAAGGCTATTCGTTGGAAGGAGCATCATGTCATCTCTTGCAACAGTAGCAATGTCTGAGGGTCTATCTAAATTATTTCTAATCCAGTAATTCTTAACATTTGTAGCAGATTCCAAATCAGTGGGCTGGTCATAAACTATTTCAATTTGATTAGGAGCGATTTGTCGTGCAACAAGAAGAATAGGATGAGGTACCATTTGAGGGTCACCCATCATTTGCATGTCTCTAGGCATCATTTGCATGTCTCTAGGCATCATTTGCTGTTCCGAATACATTGGAGAAGGCATGCTAGTATATGGCATCATTTGCTGTTCCGAATACATTGGAGAAGGCATGCTAGTATATGGCATCATTTGCTGTTCCGAATACATTGGAGAAGGCATGCTAGTATATGGCATCATCTGCTGTCCCGAATACATTGGAGAAGGCATGCCAGAATAAGGCATCATCTGCTGTCCCGAATACATTGGAGAAGGCATGCCAGAGTAAGACATCATCTGCTGTCCCGAATACATTGGATAAGCCATGTTAGAATATGGCATCATTTATTGTTTGTCTCCTTTATAAAGTAGTCATTTAACCATAGTCATTTTATGAAAGTAAAAATTTATTGTGAAATTTAATGTAAACATTCCCTCTTAAAGAATTTGAACGTATGATAATTTACATTATCATACGTTCAAATTCAAGCGAAAAAGTACCCTTAATTAACTAAACCAGCTAATAGTTTGTCAACATTTATCAATAAAAACTAAAAATATTTCATGCTATACTAAAAATATACATACCAAATAGCCCCCCTACGAACAGCGTTTGGAAAGTTTTGTGATATTTAGTTGCACTTTCAAACTAGTCTAGATCTTGGAAAGTCGAGTTGTTTTGTAATAGTGCATAAATCCATTGTAGAAGCTTATTAGCACATGCTATAACAGCTACTTTATAGGGCTTTCCTTCTTTCCGTTTCTTATCATAGAACTCACGTAATCTCTTATTACGAGGGATGACTTCATCAGTCGTTTTCTTTTTGCGACAATCACGAATGGCACATCGAACAGCCATATATAGGGCATGCCGTAATCTACTCGAACCTCTTTTGGTTATTTTGTTTACGGATCCCTTGAATCTACCAGATTCAAAGATACTAGGATCAATTCCTGCAAATGCTACGAGTTTTTTAGGGTGATTAAACCGATCAATCTCACCAATTTCAGAAATAATCGTTGCCGCGATTTTTTCACCGATACCAGGGATTGATTGGATTATCTTATATTCTTCAATTTCTTTAGCCAAAGCACCTATCTCTTCATCCAACTTTGATAGGTGCTTTTGGTATTCCATAAGCATTTTGATATACATTTCTAAGCTCATTATGTGACTTTGATACAGTGTTGTCTGAAAGGGATTTTTAGCTGCTGCAGCTATAAGTTTCTTTGCCTTTGTATTTGCCCACTTTCTTGAACGACTTGTACATAATTCATCGATTTTATTACCTAATGCTTCTTCATCGACTACCAAAACATCTTTAGATGTAGGAAATTCTAATAAGGTTAGTAAAGAGACAACTGAATATAAGTCCCCAAAAACCCCATGATACTCAGGGAAAACCTGATCAAGAACTGCTTGAAATTGAAGTTTCGTTTGTACATATATACCCGTTACATTTTCGTGTTGTCTTGTAAGATTACGAAGGTTTAAGAGTTGAATTCCTCGTTTTTTATTTGGTTCCAAATCTTCTTTATAATACAGCTCGCAGAGATGGTAAGCATCAATCACATCTGTCTTTACTTTTCGTAGAGATGAGCTCTTTGCTCGATAGGAGACAAGTGGGTTAATGATAATTAGTAAATAACCTCTTTCCTCGAAATACTGAACAACTGGAGTATGATAATGCCCAGTAGACTCTAAAACGACCGGAGGTCGAATTCCTGCTAAGTTTTCTATCTCTCTAAGATATTGGTGTAAGCTCTCTAGCCCTTCAATGGTATGTGCTACTTTAAAACTTCTTTTATAAGGCTTCTTCTTATCCAAGAATGCTTGAACCTGACTTTCACCTTTAGCTACATCCAGACCAACTACTGGATTCATTTTTTATCTCCTCCAAAAACATAATATTTGCCGGTAACCCCTAATCCTTCTTGCAGTATCATAGCTTCGCTTGTTATACGAGATCTTGGTCCCAACCAGCCAAATCATGTTTAAGCAAGTAGGGGGCGAACTGTTTAGTTGACGGGATCTTAAGCCCCACGGGCAGGTACGTTCTACCTCGGCTACCGTTATCATATATCGATATAAAAAATGGTCAACCAGAAATATTTTCTGGCTGACCTTATAATACGAAGGGGCAGGATAGTTGAAGAAGCTTTCTCAATATTTACTGTTTCCCAAAGTTGTTTCTTACAGCTACAATAGTGGTGAAACACACTGAGAAACTGAGAAGGAGCTTATGCTATTTGAATCTTATTAAATATTTTGGAATCCAGTTTATTTTATTTACTGGAATAATCCTAACAGGGTCTTACTCAGATAGTTACATAAGCGATCCATATTTTTACACTGATTTAATAACAATCTTTAACTTAAAAATGGATGGTCTAGAGCATCTTAAAAAGTTTCTGGTCAATACAAAGGTCAATCCAGAGCAGTATATAGTAAATGGATGGAAAATGGAAAATGGAAAGTCCAAGCGTATGTATAAGGACAGTTATAATTCAGATGGTTCTTTTAAACATAGAAAACATAAACCGGTGGGTAGATAATGAATAAAAAATTGATATCAGCATTATTTGAGTATGTAAAAGGAAATATAACTAGTGATAAATTGATGGGAATAGCAAGCGAAACATTAGATATTTATAAAGTGGATAAGGACGGACAATTTTATTATATACTATCAAAATTATTCGATGACCCAGATGATAATATCATTCAAGTTAAGAAAGAGTATGTAATAAATATTCTAAGCAAATATTTAAAACAACAAATAAGCTTAGAAGAATTTCAGTTATGGTTTTGGGATATAGTTGGCCTAAATGTAGATACAGAAGATCCCGATGAAGAGGAGTTGATAGTCTATTTAGTACACACTTTCGACAATCAAGAAATATTTGAAATTGACAATGATATGATTAAAAAGACATTAGAGGTGTTAAACGCTAATTGGGATTCGGTAAAAACCATTAAGGTAGTTAAGGAAATAATATCAAATTAACATGATAAGACTAATGAAAATTATAATTGGGTAAATAAATCCCCTATCCTTTTGAACTGTACCCCAAATGTTAGACACAGTCTAACTTTTGGAGGTGCTTTTTTAATGGTGAAATTATTTAATAAAGAAAAATTACAAGCTGTACAACGAGTTCTTAAGCGACAGGAATCGCTTTCATCCATTGCCTATGATTTGAAAAAAGACGATGGCGATTTGAGGTTGTGGGTAAAACGATAAGAGAGTATTTTTCTGTAGGAGTAATAGTTGAAATGAAAGATCGGAGCTGTCTTTAAGGCAGCTTTTTATTATGGAACTATAGGGGCAGGATAGTTTAAGAAGGAATCCAATTAAGTTTCGTTGAATTAAATACCAATCATATTAACATACCGAGGTGTAACTGGTGGGCAGGAACAAATATGAAGGCAGTTGGATAGAATCAAATTTTATTGAAATTGATTGGATGTTAAGTAAGGAAAACTTAGTTAAACTGTTAAAGAGTGTCGTAAATCGAACAGGTCAATTTACTCATCAACAAATTTGTAATTGGTGTGATAAACATTATACAGATGAGACTGAACTAGATGACGAAAAGTTATACGACGTATTAGAGGATATTTCTGCACAGTGGGATTTATATTTAACAAACACTTACTCACTAAAAGAACTACAACATATGGATTTTTCTAAAGTAAAACTTCCCATCGAATGGTTTGAGAGGTGGTTAGGGGAATTATCTTAATAGATTTTTAATTGGAAGTTTGTGAAGAGTTGTACTTAAAGTAACGGGTGCTTTACTTCAATAAGGAAGGTTGCTTCGGCAGCCTTTTTCTTATTGAACTAAAGGGGCTGAATAGTTGAACAATAATTAATATAAAAGAAATTCTGTCTAGAGGAATACTCTTTAACTGATGCGAATCTATTGTAAGGTAAGCAATAATAAATTCAATCTAGGTTAAATTGGAGGGAATAGAAAATGGATGTAAAGACACTTTTGTTACAACAATGGGCAAGCTGCTTAGATGAAGAAGACTGGTTTCCACCACTTGAAAAAGTGCTAGAGGACATCACTTTTGAACAGGCAATTTGGAAACCAGCTGATGGGGCAATGAATTCCATTTGGGAATTAGTTTGTCATTTACTTTTCTTTGAAAAGAGATATCTGATGCGATTTCTTGGTGAAACAGCGAATGAACCACAGGCAGAAAATAATGACTCTACATTTCGATTACCAACTGAGACGTTAGAAAATTGGAAGGAAACAAAACAAGAATACTTTTATGTTCATCGTGAACTTGGAAAAATACTAGCAAAATCAGAACATGAAGATTTGTATAGACAGATTCCAGGAGATAATTCATTAGTGCTTGAACTGAAGAGTTTAGCAATGCACGACGCATATCATATTGGGCAAATTGTATTCCTTAGTAAAATGCAAGGTGCTTGGGCAGCGAAACGCAGCTTTTAAAAAAGCCTCATTAGCTTTACAGTTATTCCATTATGGGGGCTTTAATGGAATAAGAACGGGAACGTCCAAATCGGACGTTCCCATATTTTATACCTGAAAAACAACAATACTATTTAACAAAGCCTAAGATAAAAAAAAAGTTTGTGAAGATTTTCACTTAAACTAACAGGTGCGTTAGTTCTATAAGGGGTCCCGCCAACATTTTAACGAAAATATACGCTAAGCCTCCAACGATTACCGGCTTGGCGTTTTTTATTACTCTAAGGGGTCTGCCACATGCCCATCAAGCTAAGGGCAAATCATTACCCCAAAAGAGAAAAAAACGCTATCCTTTCTGTAATATCATCTTACATATGAATTATTTTTAATTAAATTTAAGAAACTTTCATTTTATTTATAAATGGTTTAATCCTATAATTAGGAATAAGAATATAAGTTTATTTTCAAAAATTACAGTCGTAAGTTGGAGGAGATTTCATGACGGATTTCGCTATACGCCTTGCCACCCCCGAGAACCGCAAAGAGATTTTCAATGTTCACCGTCATTCAGTCCGCAACCTCTGCTCAGAGCAATACACGGAAGAGCAGATCAACATGTGGCTGGATGGGAGGGACCCGGACATGTACCTCCCTGCGATAGAACGCGGGGAGCTTTGGGTCGCAGTGTCGGACAGGACAATCCTTGGTTTCGTCGAAGTGGAGGGTAACGAGGTAACCAAACTCTTTGTCTCCGGAGCGGCAGCGGGTTCAGGAGTCGGTAAAGCCTTGATGGTGAAGGTCATCGGGCACATTCGAAAGAATGGGAAGACACGGATCTACTTAGAAGCCACAACCACGGCACGGGATTTCTATCGCAAATTGGGCTTTGTTGAGACGGGAACAGGCACTTTCTCGCAAGGCGGAGCGGCGGTTTCGTTGGAAATCGTCAAGATGGAACTGGTCTGAATCCGGTGCCGGGCCGACGGTGCAACGAGAATTGCACTCACCAATGACAGTATAAGTAGAAAACCACCAATAGGGTCGCTCTTTAGTAGAATAGCCTCTCGGCATTCGCCGAGGCAGGTGGGGCAAGGATTTCCCTGCACCACCAAATTTGTAATCCTCCCACTTTCGTAGGGGGATTTTTTATTCTACCGCCACCCGAACTGGAAAAAGATTGACTTAGGGCTAGTGATAGCAATAATAGGGGTCCAGACAGCATTTTGGCAAAATTGTACTTTAAGGATATAAATGTTGATATAAAAGGGGTGTTCCATTAACGTTCGTTTATGGTACTGATGCATTTAAACTCAATCCAGGCTAAATATTAGTACCAAAAGGTGTTCCAAAATCAAAGTATCAGTTACACCCTTTATGAAACTATCTTAACGTACGTAAATCACCTATTTTCCACTTTGAAAATTTCTTAGCGTACAAAATTTCCGAAATGTTGGCGGTACCCCTAATAGGGGGTAGCATCAGGAAAATGCGTATTTACAACGATAAGCATTCTGATACAAGTCATATGGACATTATGAACTCTATTTTGTAGGTTTAAGGCAACTTTTTCTTATTGAACTATCGGGGCAGGTTAGCTCAAGAAGGACAAGATAAAGAAGAATAACTTTTGCTATACAGAAAATGAAAAATAGAATACATTTATTCGTATGGTAAATTTCTTGATGAATAATTAATAGGAGGAGATTAATTGGAAATTAGCTTTCCCCATGCTAAATTAAATTCTTTGCCGAATATAAACTTATCTCTGAATGAAATTACGGAAATCAACCTTTTCGATAATAATTTTAGAGGGATTCCAGAAGAAATATATATAATGAACAATTTAAAAGTGTTAAATATCTCTGCTAATGAGCTTGAAAAAATCTCTGCTAATATAAAAAATTTGAAAGAACTTAGAATGATGGACTTAGGACATAATCAGATTGAAATAATTCCATCAGATATAGAATACCTTGTGAATTTGGAGGATTATTTATATCTTCACAATAATAAACTCCAAACAGTCCCCCCCGAAATTAAAAGCCTTAAAAAATTAAAATATTTAAATCTAAGCGATAATAAATTGAGTGAATTACCAAGAGAAATTGGTGAATTAACCAACCTGATAGAGTTACGCTTAATGAATAACAAACTTAATAAGATACCTAAGAGCTTTAGCATGTTAAACAATATTAGAGAGCTGCATTTTAAAAATAATCAACTCACTACTCTCCCAGAAATATTTGAAAATTTGACGTTATTACGGGTTTTGGATTTGGAAGAAAATCAATTAAAACAAGTCCCGAATTCACTCAATCAATGTGAAAAGTTAAGACGATTGAATTTGAGAAATAATCAATTGACAACGTTACCCTATGGAATCGGAAAGCTAGTAAATTTATTAGAATTAGATTTAAGGGGTAATCAATTGATTGAATTGCCGGATTCTTTAATGGAAATTGAGGGATTAGAACGTTTAGATTTAAGATGGAATCCTAACTTGAAAATACCGAAATGGTTAGAAAAAGTAGAAGAAAAAGGTTGTATAGTTTATTTATAAGCTAGCTTTCAATAACATATTCAACTCATTGATAATAAATTATGAGGAGTCGGATTGTGGTTGTTACTAACGGGTGCTTTACTTCAATAAGGGAGTTGCTTTGGCAGCTCTTTTTCTTATGGGGCTAAAAGGGCAGGTTAGCTGAAGAAGGTATTAACTGTTTCGATATATAATAATGTATTTAAGTATCTAAATGATAAGGAGAGTTTTACATGGAATTTTTACCGATTGAAGTAGAAAAGCATCGTAAATATGTCATTCCTTTTCGCAGAGATTCCTTTATTGTTAGTTTTGGAACAGATAAAGACTTCGGAACCGAGGAGGATTACCTTACCTGGCTCGAAAATCAAATTGCAAAATATTCAGAAGGTTTTGTAATAGTAGTAGAAAACGGCATACCAATTGGTCAACTGGAGCTTACAATACGGCAGTACGAAGGGAAGGAGATTGGTTATGTAAATCTATATTACCTAATTCCTGAAAAACGTGGGGCTAGTTTAGGTAGGAATTTACATGAGTATGCTTTAAAGTTTTTTCAAAACAAGGGAGTAACTGAGTATCATCTTCGTGTTTCACCAAATAATCTTCAAGCAGTATCGTTTTATCATAAAAATGGATTAAATGTGCTGAAATCCGAATTAGATGGAAAAGTAGTTAGAATGAAAGGGATAGTAGCATTATTAAGTTAACGTGTTTTTACTTAACCCAAGAGCTGATGAACAGCTCCTTTTCTTATTATTGAACTATCGGGGCAGGTTAGTTGAATAAGATATTTATGGACTTAAAACAAATTGAAATAACTGTATTAAGTTTAAAGAAAGTATATAATGTAACAATATTGTATAGAAAGTGAGTGATTTAATATGATAGTCAGCTCTTTACCTACATCTAATAAACTTGAGGTGCGGAAGTTTTAATACTTCAATTAAAATTCTTCCGCATATAATATCGGAGGAAATGAAATGTTTAGTTATTATGGTGCATTAAGTACGGAAGTGTATGATTTTACCAAACCAGTGGGGTATTCAATCGACGGTGATATTGAATATTATCTTGAAAGATTAAAAGGGACTAAAGGGAAGATACTTGAAGCTGCTGTCGGATCAGGCCGATTCTTAATTCCCTTACTTGAAAATGGATTTATTGTTGATGGCATTGACTATTCAACTGAAATGTTAGATTCTTGTCGAAAACGATGCAGAGAAAGAGACTTAAATCCGAAGCTATATGAAGGTAACTTATGTAGTTTTTCTTTGGAATCAAAATATGAAGCTGTCGTTATACCTACAGGCTCCTTTTGCTTGATTGAAAATTTAATGGATGCAAAAGATGCTCTGAAATGCTTTTATAATCATCTAATGCCAGGAGGACGTGTAATAGTTGATTTGGAATTACCAAGCAATTGGCGTACAGGAGAAATTACTACTGCAACCTTTCCTCTTTCTAACGAAGAAGGCATTTCATTAGAAAGCAAGTCAATTGAAATCAACTGGGTTGACCAATATACTTTATCTTATTTAAAATACGAGAAATGGAGAAAAGGTAAGCTGGTAGACACAGAATTACAGAAGTTTGCAATGAGATGGTACGGAATCGAAGAATTCAAACTTATATTAGAAAGCGTTGGTTTTTCTGATATTACTTGTTCTGCTGATTATACTTACAAAAAGCAACCATCAAAAGATAGCCAACTCATTACATTTGAAGCTGTACGAAAATAATATAATCGCACATTTATGAAACTGGATGTTTGCAAAAGAACTGAGCGTTATTTTTCGCTCAGTTCTTTAATTTTATATAAAAAACATTTTTAACTAAACCTGCTAATAGTTTGTGAATAATTACACTTAAACTAACGGGTGCGTTAGCTGAAGATCGGAGCTGTCTTTAAGGCAGCTTTTTCTTTATTCGAAGAAGGATTTCCACTTGCTCACGAACAAATATTAGAAAAAGCATTTAAAGGTGATACTGAAGAATTAATATAAGGATCTTACATATAGTAAAATGTGGCATTGCATAAAGTGCAACGTTTATAAGATATCCCTAAGAAAATATTTATGATGTTGAATTGAACCATCAGGTGATACTGGAATTTTAGAGGACATTAAAAGTTAACATCAAATTCCTAGAGAAAACAAATTAATGCTATTGTATATCTCCTAAAGGGCGTGATGACCATATCGAGCATACCACTCGGTTACCTTATTTCTGTGCTTTTTGTCGCTTGGTGCACGTATTTCGTAGTGGCACCGCCCAACTTTTCTCGAATTTTTAATTCTTTAGGTTCTTACTGTGGCGTAATAAATGAGCTACCATTCTTTGCACTTTTCTGGTTGACTGGTTCAACTTCGTTAGCCTTTATTGAAGGCGACGTTCATTCTCCGGTTGGGTGGATGGCTTTTGGAATAACAATTTTGGCAGTGGGAGCACTCTTAGTGATTATCCATCGGGGATTACAAACTTCTCCTGTAGTCAGTCAAGCCATGGATGATAGTCTGGAGAAAAAGTGGCGTACTACTATTAATCCTAAGATTGAGCGCCGATTACACAAGAAATTTAGTTCCACAGCTTTACTCGGTCCATTCTTTAAAAGACGATACGATATAGAGAGGATTGCAAACATCAACTACGGTAATGCAGGTATGAGAAATAAACTAGATGTTTATCGCCATCGTTCTCATCCGACGGACTGCCCCACGTTGGTGCATTTGCACGGTGGAGGATTTGTAGGCGGTAAAAAGAACAGCCAATCTCTCCCTCTTATTTACCAGCTCGCGAGCAAGGGGTGGGTGTGCATCAGTGCGAACTACCGCTTAAGTCCTGACGTAAAATTTCCCGACCACTTGATTGACATTAAGAAAGTGATTGCTTGGGTACGCGAGCACGGGTCCGAGTACGGAGCTGACCCTACGACGATATTTTTAGCTGGCAATTCGGCTGGGGCTCATTTGACTGCTATGGCTGCACTAACTCCAAATTCCCCTACATTCCAGCCGGGTTTTGAGTGTGTGGACACGTCGGTAATTGCCGCCATTTGTCTATACGGCTATTACGGTTATATCGATACAAAACCTGGATTATTCTCATCTCCTATGGCTTACAGTGGAAAAGAAGCACCGCCATTCTTCGTGGCGCATGGTGATCAGGACAGGTTAGTGCCCGTGGAAAATGCCCGACGCTTCGCGGAGCACCTGCGTGATTCCTCATCTAATCCGGTTGTTTATGTCGAACTTCCTGGTGCTGAGCACAATTTTGATTTGTATCACTCCATACGTACCGAAGCAGTCGTGCATGGCATTGAAGCCTTTACCGCTTGGGTTCGGGCCGATAACAAACATAATTCAAATAAAATCTTTTAGGAGTCTGATCACCTATTAGAGACAAGACCAGACTAATAGTGGTTGTTGCAGGGAACGCCTAAGTGTTTTGTTTTCACAACTTAGGAGAATTGTAAAATTAGAGCTGAATACTAATCTTCAGAGGCCATGAATTATCTGTTATTATCAGACAGTTTTTTGATATTTTCCCTTTTATGTCGTAGTTTGGTCAACTCTATAAGAAAGCCACTAATTTGGTGGCTTTTTGTTGCAAAAAAACAGGATGGTAAAGTTAAAAATTACAAAAAAAGTATGATGATGTAAGAATAAAAGGGGGAATTATTTTGTTGGGGAATAAAGTTAAAAAATCAAATGAGAATTTAATCATTGAATGTGGTGTGAGGTTGGAGGTGATTACTTGAGGAAATGGTTTCTTTTTATTAGCCTATTTTTTGTTTTATTCTTTTTATCAGCTTGTTCATCAAATCCTTCTCTGGAACTAGTAGATGCGAATGTTGATATTGTTAAAGATAAAAGTTTAGTTGGTTCAATTGGGATAACTGAAGGAGAAAGAAAGGGGGATGAGCTGATACCGACAGCTTTATTTTATGAATTTACCATTAAAAATACAGGTAATAAAACAGTAGGTAGTATTGGAGAAGCTGATAAAGGAATTGAACTTAAGATTGAGCCCAAAGACAAATTAAAATCGGTGTCAGAAGATGTAATAGGCTTCAATATTTATAATCCTGAAGATTATAACGAGAGTGGTGTAGGGTTCGGTCAATCTTTTCTATCAGTTCTTAAGTCTGACGAAAAGGGTAAGTATACTTTTAACTACGATTTAGGTGTAAGCGAAGAAAATTCCCAGGTTCCACTACTTGTACCTTCAAAAGAAAAATTAGATGAACTTAAAGAGTGTGCATTTAATGCTTTTTTAGTTGTAACAATAGGAAATCAAGAAATAGCAAGATTTGACTTGAATAAACTTAAAAACTAACTTTCATTTTAAATTTATTTGTTGAACTAACAGGTGCGTTAGCTGAAGATCGGGAGCTGTCTTTAAGGCAGCTTTTTCTTTATGCAACTAAAGGGGCAGGTTAATTGAATAAACAGGAATTGTTTTACGGGTTATAGAAAGTCATATCAGGGAGGAATATATAGATGTCAAACCATGAAAACGAAGAAATGCTAACAGGAGGGAATGTTTCTAATGTTTATCGTTCGGGAAATACTGTGCGACGAGAATTAAAGACAGATAGTCCCAAAATTCATAAGCTATTAAAGCATTTGGAGAACAAAGGTTTCAGTTATGCACCAAAGTTGTTAGGTATTGATGAAAAAGGAAGAGAGATATTATCATATATTGAAGGAGAAGCTGGTAATTATCCTTTAAAAGAATACATGTGGTCTGAGGATGTATTAATAGAAATAGCGAAAATGCTCCGTCTTTATCATGATTCTGTCAGTGATTTTTCATTTGATGATAGCTGGCAATCGATAGATAACACCCCCCAACAATTTGAGGTACTATGCCATAATGATTTTGCAATATACAACATTATTTTTAATCATAAAAGACCAATAGGTATTATTGATTTTGATGTTGCTGGACCTGGTCCAAGACTTTGGGACATAGCTTATACTCTTTATAATTGCGTCCCCTTAAGTAGATTTTATCTTTCTGAAACAGGTGAGAAAGTTTATTATAATTTATTACAGCATGCTAACCGTATAAAACAAAGAGTTAGAATGTTTTTTGAATCTTACGGTGAGGGAATAGAAGAAGATTATTTGGAAATGGTATTGCTACGATTAGAAGGGTTATGTAAAACAATTACAAGAAAAGCCAGTGAAGGTGACATTGCTTTTCAAAAGATGATAGATGAAGGGCATCTTGAACATTATCAAAACGATATTAAATTCATTCGAGAGCATGGAAAAGAGTGGATTTAAGGGCAGGCTTTTGTTGAACTAACGGGTGCGTTAGCTGAAGATCGGAGCTGTCTTAAGGCAGCTTTTTCTTTATGCAACTAAACCAGCTAATAGTTAGTCAACATTTTTCAATGAAAACTTAAAATATTTCATGCTATACTAAATTTGTGCATGCTAAATAACCTTCCAATGAACTATATTTGGAAAGTTTTGTGCTATTTAGTTATACTTTTAAACTAGGTTAGATCTTGGAAAGTCGAGTTATTTTGTAATAGTGCATAAATCCATTGTAGAAGCTTATTGGCACATGCTATCACAGCTACTTTAAAGGGCTTTCCTTCTTCACGTTTCTTATCATAGAACTCTCGTAATCTCTTGTTCCGAGGGATGATTTCATCTGTCGTTTTCTTCTTGCGACAATCACGAATGGCACAACGAACTGCCATATATAAGGCATGTCGTAGTCTACCAGAACCTCTTTTGGTAATCCGATTTACTGAGCCTTTAAATTTACCTGATTCAAAGATACTTGGATCAATTCCGGCAAATGCCACTAGTTTTTTAGGGTGATTAAACCGATCAATCTCTCCAATTTCAGAAATAATCGTTGTAGCGATTTTTTCACCGATACCAGGGATGGATTGGATAATCTTATATTCTTCAATTTCTTTTGCCAAAGCATTTATCTCTTCTTCAAATTTGGATAAGTGCTTTTGGTATTCTAGAAGCATTTTTATATACATCTCTAGGCTTAAAATGTGACTCTGATATAAAGTTCTCTGAAAAGGATTTCGAGCTGAGGCAGCCATAAGTTTCTCTGCCTGTGTATTCGCCCACTTTCTAGAACGACTTGGACAAAGTTCATTAATCCTATTTGCTACAGTTTCTTCATCGACTGCTGATATGTCTTCAGAAGTAGGGAATTCTAATAGAGTAAGCAAAGAAACAACCGAATACAAATCTCCAAAAACCCCTCTATATTCAGGAAATACTTGATCAAGAACAGCCTGAAACTGTAGTTTTGTTTGTACATAGATACCTGTTATATTTGCATGTTGTCTTGAAAGATTACGAAGATTTAAGAGTTGTATCCCTCGTTTTTTATAAGGCTCTAAATCCTCTTTATAGTACAGCTCGCAGAGGTGACGTGCATCGATTAAATCTGTCTTTACTTTCCGTAAACTAGAGCTCTTCGCACGATAAGAAATGAGTGGGTTAACGATAATTAATAAGTAACCTCTCTCCTCAAAATACTGTACAACGGGCGTATGATAATGCCCAGTAGACTCTAAAACGACCGGAGGTCGAATTCCTGTTACGTTTTCTATCTCTCTAAGATATTGGTGTAAGCTCTCTAGTCCTTCAATGGTATGTGCTACTTTAAAACTTCTTTTATAAGGCTTCTTTTTATCCAAGAACGCTTGAACCTGACTTTCACCTTTAGCTACATCCAGACCAACCACTGGATTCATTTTTTATCTCCTCCAAAAACATAATATTGCCGGTAACCCCTAATCCTTCTTGCAGTATCATAGCTTCGCTTGTTATACGAGATCTTGGTCCCAACCAGCCAAATCATGTTTAAGCAAGTAGGGGGCGAACTGTTTAGTTGACGGGGTCCAAGCCCCACGGGCAGGAACGTTCTACCCCGGCTACCGTTATCATATATCGATATAAAAATTGTTCAACCAGAAATAACTGGCTGACCTTTATAATACGAACAGGGCAGGATAGTTCAAGAAGGTATTAGTAAATCTTTTGACGAAAATATAAAGAGCTTAGTAAGAAGTGCTTAAATACTATCTGATATTTAATAAAAAACAGGAAAAAACTAACTGCTAATAACTTTAGGGGGAAAAATATTGAAACAAACATTACTGATAATCGATGCTCAACAGGAATTAATAGAAGGTAATAAAGAAGAACAAGGAGTCTTTGAGAAAGAAAAAATCGTTAATAACATTAATACTGTAATTGAAAAAGCGATAAATGAAAGTATCTCCGTTGTTTTTATAAGAGATTTAGATGTTTCAAATGGAGAAGGACCTGGATTCCAGATACACAGGGATATTAGAGTACCATCAACTGCTATTATATTTGATAAAGCTGCCACAAATTCGTTTTATGGCACTCCATTACACGAACATTTAAGTAAAAACAATGTAGACCATATTGTAATAATGGGATGTAAGACGGAACATTGTATTGATACAGCTGTCAGAACAGCAACAATCAATCATTTTGATGTAACATTAGTTGGTGATGGACATTCTACTTCTGATTCCAAAAACTTATCTGCAAAACAAATAATCCTTCATCATAATGAAACCCTTCACGGTCACTATAATGTAGACAATTTTTCACTTGTTAGAAATACTAATGAAGAATTGTTTAAACCTGTTCACAATAATTACCGATAATAATCATCTTCAACTAAAGGGTGCTTTACTTCATTATCAGGAGCTGATCAGCAGCTCCTTTTTGTATGAAAACACTTTAGTGAAAGGCCATACTTAAATAAGCCCACCATATTCTAATTTTTTTGAAGGACGTAAATGTACTATGTCGTTATTTTAACTGGTTATGCAGTTTGTTGTTCAGATGGATCGATTGTATAGCCTTTCTTTTTTAGGTATTCGATCATTTTTAATTCTTTGTTATTTTGTTTTTCTTCAAGATAATTTGAGCCTAGTTCTTGATAGGGTTCCCCTGTTTTTAAGATGTTGTAAGCAATCGTTAGTAGTAAATGAGCAGAAGCGATTCGTCCCTTCATTTTTCCCTGCCGTTTGGTAATCCTTTTTCGATGTGAAGCAATTCGATTATTTTGTCTTGATGTCGCTAGTACACATTCTACAGCCATCGTTTTCAAAGCTTTGTTACCTTGTGTGGTTTTACTCGTTTTTTTTTTACCAGCACTTTCGTAATTTCCAGGACTCACACCAGCCCAAGAGGCAAGATGTTTAGCTGACTTAAATACGGACATATCCACGCCCATCTCTGCAATAAAAGTAGCTGCGGCAGCTTTGTTCACACCAGGTATTCCATCCAATAATTCTACTTCCTTACGATAGGGGGACAGGAGTTGATCGATTTGTTTTTCCAATTCTTCTATGGCTTTTTCTAAATAACTCATATGCTCCCAATGGTAACGCAACATATCACGATGATGACGGCGAATACGTCCATTAATTGCACTGGCAATGTCCGTAATACTAGCTTTTGTTCGCCAATCCACCATTTTTCGAAGACCATCGGTCTCTATTTTTTCACCGTTTAGAATCGCTTCAAGGATACGGCGTCCCGATACACCAAAAATGTCTGATAGTACGGATGTTAGCTTGATATTAGCATCTTGAAGAATTTTGTGAATGCGATTCTGCTCGGATGTACGATGATGAATCAATTTTTTTCGATAACGAGTAAGATCCCGTAAATCACGAATATCCTCCGGTGGAACAAAATTGCTTTCAATAAGTCCGCATCTTAGAAGCTTGGCAAGCCATTCGGCATCTTTCACATCAGTTTTACGCCCTGGAACATTTTTGACATGCCTGGCATTGGCAAGAACAAGGTGAAAAGAATCTTCGAGAATATTCCATATTGGTTTCCAGTAGACTCCGGTACTTTCCATCACAACATCGGATACCTGAAGGGTAGTTAACCAATCACTTAAAGCCAAGAGTCCCGTTGTTGTAGTTGAAAACGTTTCAATAGAGGTCTTTGGCTTTTTATCTAATGGACCAAATAATACACAGGCTACTACTGTTTCTTGGTGTACATCTAGGCCAGCACACCGTTCAATCATTGCTTCCATAGGAGAATCACCTCAATAAAAGATTAACAATACATATGACAGGAGATTTGTTACAAAAATTTTTGTATACGTACTTGTAATACACTAAATGGTTCTTCAATACTGTCACAACCAGTTTCTTATACAGGGTATCTTCCTTAAGATCCACCAAAAAAAGTTCAGCCTGGTTGTATTGTTATCATCCATTATCGTCAAGGAGTTAAAGGGTTAGACTCTATTTTGAGTATAGATTTTCGTAGTAGATGGTGGCGGCGAGGAGCGCCGCCATAGGAGTTTCTTATGCAACTATAGGGGCAGGTTAGTCGAATTATATGTTATGATGGAAAAAATGGCTTTTTTTAGGGGGGTTAAAATGGTTACATGCTATTTGAAATATGTTATTGACCCATATAAATTAAATGAGTTCGAGGAATACGGTAAGATGTGGATTCGATTAGTTAATAAATTTGGCGGTACACATCAGGGTTATTTTCTTCCACATGAGGGTGCTAATAATATTGCTTATGCATTATTCACTTTCCCAAGTTTAGCAGCATATGAAGAGTACCGAGTAAAAATGGCATTGGATGCAGAATGTCAAGAAGCATATAATTTTGCAGAAGAGACTAAATGTATTTTAAGTTATGAGAGAAGCTTTATGCGTCCTATATTCGAATGAACATACATTAAAGTTGAAAAATAATCTATACATACCTTGTTAAGCTAACAGGTGCTTTACTTCAATAAGGGAGGTTGCTGCGGCAACCTTTTTCTTACGGAACTAACGGGGCAGGTTTAATTAATAAGAAAGATATTTTACTATGTCTATTAAATTTATATAAAATTTTTAGTATATTTCAAATGGAAGGGGAATATTTATGAAAACTATTGGTCTTATTGGTGGAATGAGTTGGGAGTCATCGTTAGAATATTATCGTATTATTAACGAAGAAGTGAAAACCAAATTGGGAGGATTGCATTCAGCCAAGTGCATTTTATATAGCGTAGATTTTGAAGAGATCGAACGCTATCAAGCTGAAGGCGATTGGGAAAATTCTGGTAAACTATTAGGGGATGTTGCTCAGTCTTTGGAAAAGGCTGGTGCAGAAATTATTGTAATTTGTACAAATACGATGCATAAAGTGATTAGATATATTGAAGAAAAAGTTAGCATACCTATTTTACACATTGCTGATTCAACAGCAAATCAAATTCAAAAGTCCGAAATAAGTACGGTTGGTTTACTTGGTACTAAATATACGATGGAGCAAGACTTTTATAAAACACGAATAGAGTTTAATGGTATTAAGGTTTTGATACCAAATGATGAGGATAGAAAAGTTATAAATAAAGTAATTTATGAAGAGTTATGTTTAGGGAAAATTCAACAATCATCAAGGGATTATTACAAAAAGGTTATCAAGAGTTTAGTTGATGATGGAGCTGAAGGAATAATATTAGGTTGCACAGAAATTGGATTATTAGTAAAACCTGAGGATTCAGAAGTGCCATTATTTGATACAACAGAAATACATGCTATTGAATCTGTTAATATGGCATTAGAAAAATAATTTGATTAGACACTGTACTTCAATTCTAGGTAAATCTCTTTTTCCTTATTCATCTAACAGGTGCTTTACTTCAATACCAGGAGCTGAAAAGCAGCTCCTTTTCTTATGGAACAAACGGGTCAGGTTAGTTGAAGAAGAAAAGTGTTAATAATTTATTTTTCTATAATGGTTCAAACTACTATCATGCAACCATACAGTTGCTTATACTCGATATATGAATTGGGACAAAGACTCTATATTCAAAGCACTTGGAGACTCGACTCGACGGCTAATATTAGACGAACTTTCTGAACGTAACGAGCAGACGTTGTATGAACTTACGGTACGTCTTATTACGAAGCACGACCTTTCCATTACGCGACAGGCGATAGCTAAACATCTTTCTGTACTGGAAGATGCAGGGCTCGTAAAATCAAAAAGAGAGGGAAAATATCGAGTAGTTATATTTAACAACGAACCACTTAAAAATTTGCTAAAAGGATGGATAGAGTAAGTTATTTTAAAAACTTCTGACGAATGTAGGGGTTTTTCTGCTTGGAGCCATTGTTTGCAGAGCACTAACGTGGTAAATATCAAAGGAGGCAAAACATTATGAAAATCATTGTTACCAGTATATTCGTACAAGACCAAGACAGGGCACTGGAATTTTATTCAGAAAAGCTGGGATTTGTAAAAAAGCATGACGTTCCCATGGGGAAATTCAGGTGGATTACGCTTGTTTCTCCCGATGATCATGACGGTACCGAGCTTTTACTCGAACCGGATGAGCATCCTGCCGCAAAGGAGTATCAAAAGAAGATATTTGCCGAAGGCATCCCAGCAACAATGTTTGGCGTTGCAGATATTCATAAAGAGTACAAACGATTATTGGAAAACGGCGTGAAGTTTACTATGGAGCCGACAAAAATGGGCGAAGTCACAATAGCTGTCTTCGACGATACATGCGGCAACCTTATTCAGATATTACAGAAGTAACTTTATGTAGAAATAGATGTAACCTAGTTCTAAACGGCTTTATTGTTATGTTTTAAGTTGGGTGAAGTGTTTTTATCAATAATTAAACAACTTTATGTTAACCCTGTCCTAATTTTAGGACGGGGTTATACATGTTTAAGGTTTAATGATAAATGACATTGTTGTAATTCTCCAATAGATATGTAATATTGTGAATAAGTTCAATTAAACTAACGAAGAGCGATTCTTTAATAAGGATCGCTTTTCTTATTGAACAAACGGGGCAGGATAGTTCAAGAGTGCATATTGATTTGTTCAACAATTGGTCCATATTCTTGAATAACTAATTGTGGAAATAATGGCAATTTGAGATGATTGTTATTAAGTTAAGGCAGTTTAATAACATCAGTAACTTTATTCAGAAATAAATGCTGTAAATAATGAAAATATAAAAAAACTTGGCGGGAGAAACAATATCTAAATGATTAAAGGGAGGAAGAAACTATGTCCAATAACGTAAGACCAAGAAGAATAATTTTAGATTTAGCAATTACTTTAGATGGTTTTATTGAAGGGGAAAATGGGGAAGTTGATTGGTGCATCATGGACTCTGAGATGGGGTTTATTAATTTCTTAAATCAAATTGATACTATTTTATATGGAAGAAAAAGCTACGATTTATGGGGACAATTTACTCCAGAAATTGAAGATATTGATACTGAAAAAGAAATTTGGGAATTAGTTCATAGTAAGGAAAAATATGTGTTTTCCAGAACGCAAAAAGGGACTGATAATAAAGCAATATTCATAAATGATAATATTCTTAAAGAAGTAAATAAATTAAAGAATAAGCCTGGTAAAGACATCTGGTTATATGGTGGAGCAAGTCTTATTACAACTTTTATCAATTTAGGGCTTGTTGATGAATTTAGATTATCTGTTCACCCTGTTATTTTGGGAGAAGGAAAACCGTTGTTTATTGATATAAAACAGAGGTTGAATTTAAAAATGGTTAATACAAGAACGTTCTCCTCTGGCGTTGTGCAACTAATCTATCATTTGAATGGGAATTAATAATATTGCACATTCCAAAGATAAAATACAATATAGGTAATACTCGATAGTAATTGTCACTACTTCAACAATCGGGCGCGATTCTTGAATAAGGTTCGCTTTTCTTATAGAACTAACAGGTGCTTTATTTCAATAAGGAAGGTTGCTGAGGCAGCCTTTTTCTTATGGCACTAACGGGGCAGGATAATTCATTAAGGAATGGTATAATGAAGGAAATTAACGAGGTGCAAAAATGCTTTTAAACGACTTTGTGAATGAGAATTTCCCAAACTTAGAACTTAGACCACCCTTGTTTTATAGTTGGAAAATCGGTATCCGTTTTGAGTTAGGTGTGGACTATGATAGTGAATATGCTTATGAAAATAGCCCATATCTACATCGAGTATATAAAAGGGCTATCACTTTATTTAAGTTCTTGCATTCTCATAACGATGATATTTATATCGTAGTTGACGTAAACGATTATGCAGATGGTTTTAAACATAAATCAAAAACTTTTTCGCGTTATATTAAAGAGAAATCGGTCCTATATGGGTTAAACCAAAAAACAATTCCTTATATTTTTCCTGACGATGATGAAGAAGGAAAATATAAAACTCATAGATTTACTTTAAAATGTAAAACTTCTGACTTCAAATACATTCCAATGTTAAAAGCAATCTGCAATCAGGATATGGGTATAAGACCAAGTATTTATAATAGCGTCTATTTTATAAACATCAACAGGAAAACTATATTTCACGTTTATGATGACAGGGGTTGTGATTTATTGGCAACCACGTCTGAAACAATAAGAGAGGTTTATGACAAATACAACGATTGGATATTAGATTACGACAGAAATGAAATAGACGAGATATTCAAATAAAGGATGTCTTCTTGTTGAACTTACGGGTGCTTTAGCTGAAAATCGGTGCTATTGGTAATTATATATGCTTACGATGCTGTTTAAGGAGTGAGATAAAATATTAAATTTACCAAACTTTTCAGAAGTGAAGATATTAAAACTATCTGTTCATGCATTGTTACTAGGTGTTTTATTAACTTTAGTTAGTTTAATTGTTAATGATGTTATTTCAATTGTTTTTCATGAAAGAATTACATTGAATTTATTTTTTATTAATTTAATTATGTTTTTTTGGGTTTTGTGGGCAATGCAAAATACAAAATATCAAAAATAATGAACTTGAGTTTAGTTAAATAAAGTATTTTTTATTCAGCTAACGGGTGCTTTAGCTTAGGATCGGAGCTGTCTTTAAAAGGCAGCTTTTTCTTTATGCAACTATCGGGGCAGGTTTGTTCAATAAAGCAGTGTATTGAAGCAAAGTGTTAAAATATATATTAGAAAATTAAGAGGTGGTATGGTGTGAAGAGAGTAGATGTTGTATATGCGTTAATTTATGACGAAATAACATAAAAAGTATTAATGGTTAATAATCAGCATTCAACTTGGTCACTACCGGGTGGGGCAGTTGAAATAGGAGAAACCTTAGAACAAGCTGTTATTCGGGAAACAAGAGAAGAAACAGGTTTAGTAATTGAAGTAGGAAGTATTATTGCGGTTAATGAGGTATTTTTTTCAAAACAGGGACATCACGGTTTAATGATTACATTTGGAACAAAAGTTATTGACGGAGAAATTACAATTGAAGACAAGAATGAAATTGCTGAGATTAAATGGGTGGACATAAATACTGCTAATAACTTAATGCCATACCATAGAGAAGGAGTAGAAAGATTACTAAAATCCTCGTCACCTTACACTTTTCAGGGTGAATGTTAATAAACAAATTTATAACATAGAATCTTAATCAACTAACAGTTGCGTTAGCTGAAGATCAGAGCTGTCTTTAAGGCAGCTTTTCTTTATGCAACTATCAGGGCAGATTAATTGAAGAAACCGACCAATAAAGGTCGGCTTTTTTCATACTATTTTAGCAGCAACCTCCGTAACCGCCCCCGTAACCATAGCCACCGCCGCCGTATCCACCAACAAAGCTAGCTCCAACAATGATTAAAAGTATAAACAAAACGACTATAAAGGCGAAACCTCCACCAAATCCAAAACCGTCGTCACATCTTGATTCACAACCTGACATACAGACATCTCCTTATTTGTTTTTAAGGAGGAAATTAATTAAATGGGTTATATCACCTTATGCTCTAATCAGGAAAATGACACAAGTTTATTGGATAAAATGTTGGGGGTACCTCTTATTGAATGTAAGCCGCACGGCATATAAACTGTGAGTCACTTTTTCTTGAAAGACAAAACTTAGGTTTTTTTTATCGAAGTGGTTTTATTGCAAATGTGCTTAGCTATTGCTTGTGCTATGGTGGTAACGTCAATAAAGGTAATTGGTATCCTAACTTTTTACGGAGTAATGATATACCTATTTAATTAGACGGGAAAACAAGAAGAATACCCTTTTATAGGGTCTTTTTTAGTTCTTTTCTTTATGGGCTATAGGGCAAGATAGAAGGACCATATATAGGACGTAAATAAAATACCCTTTTTCCGTACCTCCTAATACTCGCACCTTCATATGACCCACCCTAGGGCCTGCACAACTGCACTACGCGTAACGGCATACGGCATACAGCAAGACTACTTATCATAGGAGGTATGGACAAGGGTTAAGATATGATATGGTCACATACTCCAATCAGTGCACCTATCTCCACAAAGATATTGACCATCACATACCATCGCACTCAATCCACGTACAATGTAGGAGACGACTTTACGTATAATGAGAAAAAATGAAAAAATTCAATGAAATCAAGGGTTTAAATGTACGATAATATCTAAAATCATACTTTCAATAATATCCTCAAAAACGCCCTTGTTCCACTAACATGGCAGGAGAGAAGTTGATCCGGCATTATCAAAGCTGTTTCAGCGTGGTTTTATTGCCGTTGCGGAGTTTATTTCTGGATCTAGTTAAATACCCAAGAATTCACACGAAGCCTAACATATTATTTATTATTGTGTTTATAAAATAGAGGAGGAATTATGTTGTACACTGAATTACAATACCAATGGAATCAACCTCAACAAATAGAAAATGATGAAAGAATTATATTTGGAGGATTTGGCCCCGGAATGGGAATGGGAATGGGAATGGGATTTGGCCCCGGCATGGGAATGGGAATGGGAATGGGAATGGGCCCTGGAATGGGAATGGGCCCTGGAATGGGAATGGGCCCTGGAATGGGATTTGGCCCTGGGATGGGATTTGGCCCTGGAATGGGAATGGGCCCCGGCATGGGATTCGGCCCTGGAATGGGATTCGGCCCTGGAACGGGATTTGGCCCTGGAACGGGAATGGGCCCCGGCATGGGATTCGGCCCTGGAATGGGATTCGGCCCTGGAACGGGATTTGGCCCCGGCATGGGATTTTGAAGATTTGGTTTCCCGGCATGGGTATGGGTATTGAGAAAGTCAGTTAACATTAAATTAACGAATTATATCTAGATGATGTTGTCCAAAAGAAAACTTTTGGGTAGCGTTTATGCTTTAATTTTTTTATCTAGCTTATTAAGCTAACGAGTGGCGTTGGTTCAAGAAGAAGACCAACTCAAAGAGAAATATGGTTTAGCGTTTCTTTTTATGATTGTAATACGAGTGGAAAATAACGAAAAACCCGCAATGTATTTACAGAAAAACATTATAGATTTTGCTAGTTTAATTCAAGCAGAAATCCATTTTGATTTATATATATTTAGTTAAAAGTGAGCATTTATGATTTTTCAGCAAGAGCGTATTAATGGTTAGGAAGTTTCTTTAGGGCAATTTAAAGGTGAGGGACCTTATTATCAATGATATTGAGAAACTTCTATAACTGTAAATTGAATATAATATTTTACGCTTGGATTTTATTCCAGGCGTTTTATTGTTCATTAAATAGCTGTGTAGTGAAAGAATGATTTAAGCGGAATGTGCTATAGCCAGTTTAAATAGTATAAGCAAATAGAATAATGGGTAGAGGTAATACAAATGAACAATTATTTGTATTACAAAAGATGGGGTGTCGTTATGGAGGAAAATAAAAAACTGAAATCCGAGCTAGGCAGTAGGGCAGTAGATGTTATTGAAAATGTAGCAGGAACATTTCCTGGGTATCGGCGCGCGCATGCAAAGGGGAATGGCTATGAGGGGGTTTTTACCCCTAACGGAAAAGCGGCTCCAATAACGGTGGCAGCGCACCTTCAGAATGAAGCAGTGCCGGTAACTATTCGTTTTTCAAACAGCTCCCCAATCCCCAGTCATCCTGATGCACTTTCACCTGTAAAGGGAATGGCTGTCAAGTTTCAATTGCCGGACGGAGAGGTGACAGATCTTATCACTGTGACCATTCCGCTATTTTTTGCAAAAACACCGGAAGCGTTTGTTGATATTGTCGACTTTTTCAAATCTGCAAAAGATGGTTTTCCAAACCTAAAAGAGCTTGCAACAATATTTATAAAATACCCAGAATGCAAAGCGAGTCTTCAAATGCTAAAAGAAATGCGGTCACCTGCCAGTTTTTCAACGTGTCAGTACTATTCTATTCATGCATTCTATTTCATTAACGCGGATGGAAGACGTCAGGCCATCAAGTATCAGTGGGAACCAGATGCCGGTCTGAGTATGCTGGCAAAAGAGGAAGTAGCCATGCTTTCGTCAGATTATTTGAATGAAGATATGAAAGAGAGGCTCCAACAAGGTCCAATAGGCTTTAAATTGAACATCCAATTAGGAGGAGAAAATGATCCAACTGATGATCCAACCGTGGTTTGGTCGGAAGATAAACAGGTAATCACGGTCGGGCATTTATCCATTACAAAAAAATTGGATTCTTTTGCAGATAATTTACTGTTTGATCCAACTAATATCACCGCTGGAATTGAGTGCTCGGAAGATCCGATCTTACATTTTCGCCATAGAGTATATGCCGTTTCATATGATCGTCGCACACATAACCAATGAATGAATTCATGAAAAAGAGAAAATCCTTACTAATGGGATTTTCTCTTTTTTTCGTGAGTCTACATTTTCCCTGATCTAAAAATAGTATAAAGCATTAGTAAGAACATCAGGGTTGCAACGACAAATCCGATTTCAATAACTGGTATTTTCCAAAGAAGAAGAGTTTCCCCTCCTATTGCTGAGCCGATAATGAGGCCGACCATGATTATGCTAAAGGCAAGCAAGATAATACTGAAAGACAACCGGTTCGAGATTTGATCAAGTTTATGTAAAAATACCTGAAGCTCGGGGATATTGATATCTAATCGCAATTTTCCTTTTTTAATAATACCGGTTACTTCTCTAATATCCTTCGGAAGTTCGGCCATGGCTTCTGCAGTCTCGACAAATTGATTCCAAGTGTTCTTAGCGATGTTCTTTGGATTATAGCGTTCTTTTAACAACCTTTCTCCAAAAGGTTCAGCAGCCTTCATAATACTGAAATGAGGATCTAATTCCTCGATAATGGCTTCCATAGTAAGCAGAGCCTTACCTAGCATCGTAAATTCGGGAGGGATTTGGACATGGTGCTGATTAGCAACTGTAAAAAGGTCATTGACCGCTCCGCCTAAGCTAATCTGACTCAATGGGATGTCATAATATTTAATTCGCAATTCATCAATATCATATCTTAACGCAATCATATCGGTTTCGTCTGTAAGAAGGCCCATATCGGAGAGTGTCTTAATCAGTCCATTGGTACTTCCCCGTTTTAGATTGATGACAAGTGATGCGAACTGAAATTTCATCTCATCCTCCAAACGCCCTACCATACCGAAATCCATGAGTGCGACGATATTCCCCGGCAATATGACGATATTGCCAGGATGAGGATCGCCGTGATAAAAACCATCAATTAAAATTTGTTGAAGCATGGAATTCGCTAATCTTTCCGCTATTTTTCGACGATCATAGCCTTCATCATCAAGCTGCTTATAATGATTGATCTTAATGCCTTGAATAAAGTCCATGGTTAAGACTCTTTTTGTTGAAAATTCCCAATGAATCCTTGGTATCTTAATCCCTTGATTATTCATGAATTGTTTGGCTATTTTTTCCCCGTTTCGCCCCTCGGAGTTATAATCGAGTTCTGCCCGCAGTGATTTAGCGAATTCATCAATCATTTTTCTGATTTGGTATCGTCTCCCCCAAGAAATGCGTGCTTCCATCAGTCTTGCTAAATCATCGAGAATTTCCAAATCCGTTTCCACTGTCGGCAGAATATCAGGCCGCTGAACTTTGATTGCTACCACTTCCTGTGATGGCAGCCGTGCAACATGAACCTGCCCAATCGAAGCAGTTGCAAGAGGGAGTTCATGAAATTCGAGAAAAAGGTTCTCTAAAGAATCACCCAATTCATCTTCAACAATCTTTCTTACCTTATCAAATGGAAAAGGTGTGACTTGGTCCTGCAATTTTTCAAGTTCACGGACAATTTCTTCCGGAACGAAATCACGCCTTGTACTTGCAATCTGACCAAGCTTTATGAATGTAGGACCCAAGCTTTGTAAAATCGTATGCAACCGCTCCCCGATTGAACGAAGGTTCAGGTTTTCATCGGGTTGTAGTTTCGAAGCGGATTTGCTTTCAGATAATCCCAAACGGTATATGAAATAACCAAAGCCATTTTTCAAAAAGGCATTAATGATCTCCTGGTAACGTTGTGCGTGTTTCAGTCGCTTGCCAAACATTCAAGTTCCTCCAGATCACGGTTGTATGTTTTGGTTTTTTTGCTCTAAAATTACTATCCGACGTTCTAATTCCCGAACTTCTTCTTTGGTTGCCAGATTCAAACCATTAAGTGCTTGATTGACCTTAGCTTTGACGGACTCATCCAGTTGTTTTTGGGCTAGTTCACCTTTTTCAACCCATTGTTTAATAAGAACTTTAGAGTCTTCTTTACTGATATCCCCTTTTTTCACAAGAGAGTCAACTGCTTTTTCAATTTGTTCTTTTGTAGCAGCGGCAGCACCTAAGCCTAAGGAAAACACATTTTTTAATAAGTCCATTTTTACATTCCTCCAATATAAGATTTTTTACACTGTAAGAAAGATAATAGTGGGTGCTCTTCACCCTAGTTAAACCATGATGTTTCTATTATCATACATCATTAAGGACTACTACTAAAATATAATGGGTCTTATTGATTGTTGATTGTTGATAATAAAGTAAAAAATATGACAAATATTTTAGCGATGTGTTTGAAGAGAAGCTGTTTGGATATTATGATAGGAAAAAAGTTTGTAGCGAAAGAGAGGGAAATATAATGAGTTTTACCAAAAAAACAGTGATTATAACAGGTGCTTCTAATGGAATAGGGAAAGGCGTCGCAAAAGAATACGCAGAAAATGGTGCTTCGGTCGTTCTGGCAGATTTGGACGAGCAGGAGGGTGTACGGTTTGTAGAGGAACTCAAAAAGAAAGGGTATGAAGCGTTATTCGTAAAAACGGATGTTCGGAAGGAGGCTGACATCCTTCATTTGATGGACGTTACTCGAAAAACATACGAGACAGTTGATATATTAATTAATAATGCAGGGAAAGTTTTATTCAAATCTCTATATGATCTGACGATTGAGGAATGGGACGATATGATGAATACGAATTTGCGAAGCGCTTTTCTTTGTTCCCGGGCGGCAGCAACATATATGCGAGATAATGAAATGGGAGGGGCAATCATCAATTTGGCATCAACAAGAGCAATTATGTCAGAGCCGGATTCGGAATCCTATGCCGCAACAAAAGGTGGAATCGTTGCTCTGACTCATGCACTCGCCGCTTCGTTCAGCAAAGAGAATATTACGGTTAATTCGATTTCACCGGGGTGGATTGAAACGGGGGATTATGAAGCGCTAAGTGATAAGGATCATAAACAGCATTTTTCCAATCGTGTTGGCAAACCAGAAGATATTGGAAGGGCCTGTCTCTATTTGACAGCATCAGAAAATGATTTCGTTACCGGTGTTAACCTTATTGTCGATGGCGGGATGACAAGAAAAATGATATACGAGGAATAACCCTATTTTCTTCGATAGAGATATTGCAGTTCAGTTCCGAGCTCCCGGTTGAGAAGCTGTTTCATTTCTTCAAGCTCTTTAGTGCCAATAAGGTAATCTGCAGCTGTCCATTGAATGGTATAAAGAAAATAGTAATCTCTTATTTTTCGGAAAATAACAGGAGAGTTCGGAAATTAATCGAAAATCGCTTTGATATTATAGCGTCTCATGTAGACCCACTTAACAAGTTACATCTAGCTATCCATCCTTTTCAAAGACCGACCTATGACTGTCAAAGTGGCAGCCATAGGTCCAGTTCTTATTTATCGTTGAATAAATTGAATAAACCTTTCGCTATACTGCCTTCGTCAGAAGATCCGCCATTTTGCGGCATAGCAGCAAATACACGGCTGGCAAGACGGCTGAACGGCAATGATTGTACCCAGACGGTCCCTGGTCCTTTTAGAGTTGCGAAAAATAAACCTTCGCCTCCAAATAAAGCCGTTTTTACTCCTTTTACGAACTCGATATTATAATCCACGCCGCTAGTCATAGCCACTAAACAGCCTGTATCAACACGTAAAACCTCACCTGCAGCCAATTCCTTTTTATGGATCGTGCCACCAGCATGAACGAAGGTCATTCCGTCGCCTTCAAGTTTTTGCATGATGAAGCCTTCACCGCCAAAAAAGCCTGTTCCTATTTTTCTTTGAAACTCAATTCCGACAGATACACCTTTGGCTGCTGCTAAGAAAGCATCCTTTTGACAAATGATTTTTCCGCCGAGCTCACTCAAATCCATGGGAATGATTTTACCTGGATACGGTGAAGCAAAGGAAACGCGTTTTTTATCATACCCTTCGTTTGTAAAAGCGGTCATGAAAAGACTTTCTCCGGTAAGAAGTCTTTTACCAGCACCAAAAAGCTTCCCCATCATTCCGCTATCACTACTTGATGACCCATCACCAAAGATAGTTTCCATCTTGATTTGATCTTCCATCATCATCAAACTTCCTGCTTCGGCGATTACTGTTTCTTGAGGATCTAATTCCACTTCTACAAACTGCATATCATCACCATGTAATTTGAAGTCTATTTCATGATTGTTCATTTACTATTCCTCCAATCTTAACTATTTTTATTGTAAAAGATATTCTATAAATCTGCCAATATTTTTCAATCTATAGCTGGGACTTTTCTATATCTTTTATTTTCAGGGATATATCGAGTAAAATGAAAATATTAAAACAGCATGACACTGAAGATGAAATAGATCTTTTTGTGTAGGAGGAGACAACGATGGAGACGTATATATTATCATTGGACCAAGGAACAACAAGCTCTCGGGCCATTTTATTTAATAAAAAAGGTGAAGTTTTGCATATTGCCCAAAAGGAATTCACCCAATATTTCCCGAATCCTGGATGGGTAGAGCATAATGCCAATGAAATTTGGGGTTCTATTTTATCAGTCATCGCTTCCTGTCTATCGGAAATGAATGTAAAGCCGGAACAGATTGCGGGAATCGGTATAACGAATCAACGGGAAACGACGGTGGTTTGGGATAAGGAAACAGGACAGCCTGTTTATCATGCAATCGTTTGGCAATCCCGACAGACCAACGAAATCTGTGAGCAATTGAAGAAGGATGGTCACAGTGATTTATTTTTACAGAAAACGGGTTTGTTGATTGATGCTTATTTTTCCGGGACAAAGGTGAAATGGATTCTCGATCATGTAGACGGTGCTCGGGAAAAGGCAGAAGCCGGGGACTTATTGTTTGGCACGATTGATACGTGGCTGATATGGAAGCTTTCAGGTGGCAAAGCCCATGTAACCGATTATTCGAATGCTTCGAGAACGCTGATGTATAACATTCATGATTTGAAGTGGGACGAAGAGATTCTCGAAATTTTACAGGTGCCTCATTCAATGCTGCCGGAAGTTCGGCCTTCTTCAGAGGTCTATGCGAAAACTGTCACACATCATTTCTTTGGACATGAAATTCCGATTGCTGGAGCAGCAGGAGATCAGCAGGCCGCATTGTTCGGCCAAGAATGCTTTGAAAAAGGAATGGCTAAGAATACATACGGCACCGGGTGCTTTATGCTGATGAATACAGGAGAACAGGCAGTGAAATCTGAACATGGTCTGTTGACTACGATTGCATGGGGCCTTAACGGGAAAGTCGAGTATGCATTAGAAGGCAGTATTTTTGTCGCAGGTTCAGCAATACAGTGGCTTAGGGACGGATTGGAGATCTTGCAAGAATCGAAAGATAGTGAAATGTATGCAAAGCGGGTTACCTCAGCGGATGGGGTCTATGTAGTCCCTGCGTTTGTTGGACTTGGTACTCCTTATTGGGATAGTGATGTCCGAGGAGCGGTTTTCGGGTTAACAAGGGGGACTTCGAAGGAGCATTTCGTCCGGGCAACATTGGAAGCATTAGCCTACCAGACAAAAGATGTCCTTAGCGCCATGGAGGTCGATTCAGGGATTAACTTAAAGGCATTGAGGGTTGATGGCGGTGTTGTCAAAAACGACTTCTTGATGGGATTTCAAAGCGGACTCTTAAATGTACCTGTCGAAAGACCGGTCATTAGTGAGACAACAGCGTTAGGGGCAGCGTACTTAGCTGGACTCGCAGTCGGTTATTGGGGCAGTCAAGAGGAGATTTCTAAGCAATGGGCCGTCGATAAAACATTTGAGCCTGACATGGAAGAAGCGGTACGAAAGGATTTATATAATGGCTGGAAAAAGGCAGTTCAGGCCGCAAGGGTTTTTAAATAGAATATATAAGGGTATTAATAGATAGAGATAAGATATAGAAAGTCAAACCTATGAAAAGGGGTGGTTTTGTGATAGTTCAAGATTTCATGATCAGAGAAGTATATGTGGCCCGTCCGGATTTTACATTAAAGGAAATTTTGCGAATTTTAATAGAAAATAAAGTTGGCGGGGTCCCGGTTGTTGATGAACAGGATAAGCTTTTAGGGATGGTAACAGATGGGGATATCTTACGTTATTTGGCACCTGCAGAGGATGCGATAATGGGATATTTTACGTACATTACGATTCTTCCAGGTGAAAAACTGGATGAAAAGGTCACATCTAAGATGAATGACAAAGTATCGCAGATCATTAAAAATAAGAAAATCACAAAGCTATCCCCAAAAGATCCGTTGGATGAATTAATAAAGGTCCTTTCTAAGCATCATTTCAAGAAAATACCCGTTGTAGACGAAAATAATAAGGTTATCGGCATTATCAGTAGAGGAGATGCACTGCGGGCTCTTTATAAGGAATTCGTTCAAAATTTAGAGTAATAGATTGATGCATATAGTAGAGGCCTGCTCTAAATGGAGCAGGCCTCTTTGTGTACTGTATCTCTAATTAATAAATAAGGAAAATATCACGGAGTATTCTCAATTTCCTTGTCTTTATCAGATTCACCTTTTAATCTTTTTTCCTTTAACTTAAAATAGGCGTCCATTACGTCTCGGCCGATTCGTTTGTTAATATCGTCAGAAGGTTTGCCTTGATATACCCATGGCACGACGACAGAGAATGCCACTTCTGGATTATTGTGAGGTGCATACCCTGCAAGTGTTAGATTGATAGTATCGACTGGTTTACTATATTGATTTCTTCGCGGTCCATCATAAAAGGCTTGAGCAGTACCCGTTTTGGCAGCCGCACGGTAGGATTTACCGCCGAAATATTTATATGCCGTCCCGCCTGGCTCCTGGGCAACCTGCCTGAAACCTTCCTGGACACGCTGAATCCAAACATCCTTACCGCCTAATTCGTTCAGCACTTTGGGGCTCATCGATTTAAAGACGCTGCCCAATTGATTGTGTTCTTCGGAAGGGTTCCGGATTTCCTTGACCATCCGCGGCTCCAGCCTTTTTCCGCCATTTGCAATCGTTGATGCGTATTGTGCCAACTGCATCGGTGTATATGTATCATACTGCCCGATCGATAAATCCAGGAGCAACCCATCTTTTGACATGTCAACGCCTTTAAACCCGACCGATTCATTCGGCAGATCGATGCCGGTACGGACACCCAATCCAAATTGGGCATAATGGTTGCGCATGATCGCATAAGCTTCCCGGTTGATTCCGAGCGGTCGATTGGGAATATAATGCCCGCCGGCAATTTTGATTGCTGTCATGAACATAAATACATTCGACGATTTTTTTAACGCGGTGACATCCGTTACATAACCCAAATCGCTATAAGACCCTTTTGGTTTAGCCCTTGCTAACTGTAGTTTTCGGTCAAAAAAAGCTGACCCCGGTGAAATGGCTCCCGTTTGAAAACCTGTGTAGACCGTAGCCCCTTTAACAGATGATCCCATCGTATAGGAGGTCGTAATGTTTCCAAGGGCAAAATCGTTCATTTCAATTAAACCGGTTTTACTATTACGTCCGTATTGTTTACCGGCCATCGTAAGTACTTCGCCTGTGTTCGGGTCCATTAAAACAACGAAGGCACGGTCTAATAGGTAGGTATTTCCTCTAGCTTTCGTTCGGCGTAATTCTCTTTCAATGATATCTTCAACCGTTTGCTGCAGCTCCATATCAATTGACAGTACTAAGTCTTTTCCACTTTGACCTTCCGTGAGAGTTTCCGTTTTGATGACTTCCCCTTTACTCAGGACATTTTCAACCCGAGTTTTTTGACCGCGCAGGACATCTTCATATTGTTTTTCGATATAACTTTTTCCAACACGGTCATTCCTGGTATAGTCACGGGCTAGATAATAATCAATATTTTCACTTGGAAGACCTTCTTCAGAAGAAGAAACTTTGCCTAGTACCGAACGTAAAGTTTCGTCATACTTGTAGGTTCTTTCCCAATCGGTTGTCACATCCACGCCGGGCAATTCATCCAAATGTTCACTTACCCGGGCAAATTCATTTGTGGAAACCCCTTTATTCTTAACAATGGATGGGGTAAGGGCATAACCGCTATTGAATTCACGGAAGATGGCTATAACTTCCAATTCATCCTTGGTAAATTCCTTGAGATTATCTTCAGTGACTCGCTCTAATTGAAGTTTGTATAGATCTTTTTGTTCTAATTTCTTTTCGACTACTTTCTTCCTTTCGGCCTTGGTAATCAATGCTTCCGCTTTTTCTGGATTTTTTAAAATCCAAAAATCTTTTATATCTGGGTCTCTAACTTTTTTCGTATCCATTTTTATCAATGTAGCAAGAATCTCAGCTGTCTTCACCATATCAGCTGTTTTTGTATTCGGGTATTTCGTGTAAGTAATAGCATTGAGAGGATCATTATCAACAACTGGATTCAAGTTGCGGTCATACATCTTGCCACGGGGAACGGGGGTATTAGCCACATCATTTTCCGTTCGATCAACTTCACGGAGATAATCATCTCCATACACAATTTGGACGATCCCAAGTCTTATTATTAAGCTTGAAAATAAAATGAATATTAAAAAGAACATAAAGTTCAGGCGGAAAGGAATTGGGGTTTTTTTCTTTTTTTCTTTAGCCATTTTAATCATTCCTTTCTAGTAAAAGTAAAATAAAAGAAAATTCCTATCTCTAATGATATATAAAATTAACTATTTTTTCTATGCTTTATCCGTAAAATTATCTATATTACCAAAATATTGTTAAAGATATTAAAAATTCCTTGTATTCTAACAATTAGAAACGTTTAAATATATTAAATGATCTATTAATAATAGGTATAAAGGGTAGTAGAAAGGCTGTCGGGCGAACAGCCTAAAAAATCTGCAGGATGCAGATTTAAACCATTTATGCGGTGAAGAGAAAGATTGGAAAAAGACGTATGCTCTATAGAAAAAGTATGGTTTTTCATGTAATACGGAAGTTCAAATGGGAGGCGGAGAAAAAAAGATAAAGAAGAGGAGAAAATATATACTGTCTCTGGAACCGGTTTGTTCATCAGGGTATTTAAACCTGGTAGATTGCTGCTGTAAATAGACTATGAACAACCAGGATGTTGACCGTGCTTTCAGAGCTTACCACCATCGTGATGTTCGTTCTTTTGAATCAAGTGAATTCATAGAATATGGAACTCGTGATAGAAAATCATTTTATTTGTTGCTGATTCACACCGCCTTAAGTACGTTGATTTTTGTGACTTATAAATATGGCGATACCTAATTTACTTCATTTTTCCTTACAGGAGTTTGGTCTACTACACAGATTATCTCTTTGAAATATCCGCAAAGATCGAGCCACTTTTCAGGGTAGATATAGATAAACCGTTCCATCGTTTCAATAGAATGTAGCACAAGGCAATCAATCGTATCTGCCTTTTTATTTTGTAAATTAGAGAGAAGCACATGTGGGATGGTGTAATAAGGATAGAGCTGATAAGGATTTAGTATGACCGGGGAAATATTTTTTTCTTCTATATATTTGTCAGTCACAATCTTTTGGATTGCAAAGCTTTCATTCGTATGTAAATCACCGATCATGTAGTTTGGATTCATTAGTACAATGCCTCTCATTTCGCTTCACCCATTCTTTTTGCTAACCATTCTTGCCAAATGGAGGATGGGGTATTCAAAGTAAGAGGCGTGAAACTAGATAATTGACTTCAATTTATTGATGTTTTTGAGTTGCTGGATATTTTCGAGCACCTTGTTGGTCAAGTCCACCTTTTTTATAATTGGGAAGGTTTGTAAATCTTCGATGAAGCTTTCTATTGTAAACCAATCGATTGAAGGTAAAGGAAAGAAGGTGTGGTCGTTCCAGGCATCAAGTAGAGTGGGACTGTAAACTTTACATTCTATTGCAGAAGGTGTTTCAGAGGTGAAAATGGACTTCCAATAATCCTCCCGAGAACCGGTATGGTGAACTGCTTTTGCAAATTGCCCCACACCTTGAAAAACAGTTGGATTCTGAAAGAGAAGTTGATATAAGATTTTTCCAGTTTCAATACGCTGCTTCGGATCAGCAAAGCGCCCAACGGTTAGTCCAGTTAAGGAATAGAGTCTGTCTTGCTTTTTTGCATAAGGAAAGATAACCGTCGTAAACCCTAAAAGTTCCTGCAGCTGAAAATCGAGCCTTCTTAGGATTTCACCATGTCGGGTACGGTTAATTACCCTTTCCTGAAGCATTCTTTGTTCATTGATGATAAGAGCGGATGTTAATAGAGGTGAATGAGGTTCAGTTAAAAACGATTCCCATATCGGTGCCATGAATCTTGAAATATGAAAGATTTGTAGAAACTTTCTTAAAGAAAACTTTCTTCGTTTGGAATGTTCATATAAAAGGAGCTGTGGAAAGGAATCTGCAAAGACTGCTGAATTTGCGCGTTCGAGGAAAAGGAAAAATTTTTGCCGATCCTCTTTGCTGAAGAGATGGGTCATGGATGAACTCTTTAAATCAGTCATATGGTATCCACCGTTTCTGGAAACCATATGAGCTAAAAAAGACCAATGAACCTCGGGATTCCGCCTGTAATAGGAAAGATAGGCTTGAGTCCTTGTTACATTATTCCGGTTCATGGCAGCTGTCTCTGTACGTACGCTCTTTACTAGAGCCGTTTCCTCAGGCAAAAATGCTTTGGATTCATCTAAAGGGTGAAAAAGCTCTTTTTGTAATTGGGATTTTAGAGTGCCAAACCTTTCTGCATCAATAATCGGATTAGTTTTGACAGGTGGTTTGCCTAACAACTTCTGCACATATTGCGAGAACATACAATCACCACGAATGTTTTTTAATTATTATATGCAGCGCACCAAGAAAGGGCTTTGCCTTTGCATCGCCCTCAAATTGTTGACTGATGAAGAAATTTTATCGTCATCGATTACTTTTCTTCTTCTTTTCCCGGTTCAATAAAATATAATAAACTATCCAGAAAAGTAACACGGGAATGAATGATAGCGGTCTATACTGGACCGGAACGGCAAATAAGATGAATATGGATGAAAATAAAAAGGGTACCGCTAGGAGTATATATTTTCTCCAATGCATATGCTGAACCTCCTTAAGGTTGAGTCGTTCTTATAAGAATAAAGGATTATTCATTAATAATCTAGAAAAGTCACAATTGACAAAAATATACACCCATAGTAATCTTTAATCACAAGGTAAAAATATCCAATAATTTATAATAAATGGAGGCGAACGTCATGACTAAATTAGATAAGCACATTGATGTGATAATCGTATATTTTCATACATCCGCCTGCCTTGAAACTTTGTCTTTATAGACAAAGGGTCGAACGTGCTCATTAATTATTTTTAAGCGCAGGTTGTGGAAGTTTCGCGGCCTGCGCCTTTTATATGTGTTTCTTACGCATCTAAAAAAGCTTCCGCTTAATTAACGGGGGCTTTTTGTTATTTAGGGAATCCGATGCAATAGCATCCTTTCAATATAAAAGATAGGAGGAATTATTAATGAGACAAATAACAATGGTGGTTCTACTCCAACCAGGAGATCCAGAAAGCGGCTAGTAAATTAATGGTGAGAACATAAGGGAGGGGAATTCATGTTTGCGATATTTAAAAAGCTGTCCTGGTACTTTAAAGAGCAATGGCAGCGTTATACCTGGGCCATTTTATTTTTATGCCTAGTGAATATTATGGAGGTTATTCCACCAAAGCTTGTCGGGAATGCCATTGATGACATGAACAACGGCAACATGACGCAAGAAGGAATCATGAAATACGTTATCTATTTGCTCATTGTCCTGTGTGTCAGCTATCTATTTGGGTACTTATGGAGTTATCTTTTATTCGGCGGCGGAAACTTGGTCGAACGAAAACTTAGATCCGGGTTTATGGGGCACTTGTTGAAAATGACGCCGGCTTTTTATGAAAAAAACCGGACAGGAGATTTAATGGCAAGGGCCACCAATGATTTAAAGGCAATCTCGCTCACTGCTGGGTTTGGGATATTAACGCTCGTTGACTCAGTTCTATTTACTATCACGGTTGTGATTATGATGGGTGCAACTATCAGCTGGCAATTGACGATTGCGGCGGTGTTGCCACTTCCAATCATGGCCCTAATGATGCAAATTTACGTGAAAAAAATTTATAAACGTTTTACGGATGCACAGGCAGCCTTTGGTAACTTAAATGACAAAGTGCTGGAATCCATTTCTGGTGTACGGGTCATCCGGGCCTATGTTCAGGAACGGGAGGATGAAAAGCGATTTGATGAAATGACTGAGGATGTATATCGTAAAAACCTCGAGGTAGCGAAAATTGATGCACTCTTTGACCCGACGATTAGCATTATCATCGGTATCAGTTATTTAATCAGTTTGGGTTACGGTGCCTATCTTGTTTTTCAACAAACCATTACACTTGGAGGTCTTGTTTCATTCAATGTGTATCTTGGAATGTTAATCTGGCCGATGATTGCGGTTGGTGAACTAATTAACGTCATGCAAAGGGGAAATGCTTCGCTTGACCGTGTTCAAGATACTCTTTCTTATGAAGCGGATGTGAAAAATTCATTGAAGCCGGAGAGGATTTCTAATCCGGAAGATATTAAGTTTGATCAAGTTTCTTTTACGTATCCATCTTCAACAGTTGTTAATCTCTCCAATATTTCCGTTCAACTTGAGCGTGGGCAGACCCTGGGAATCGTAGGAAAAACAGGAAGTGGAAAAACGACATTCGTGAAGCAGTTACTACGGGAATATCCATTAGGAAACGGGGAGATTGCTTTTTCAGATATGCCGTTAGAGAGACTGGAGCTTGAAGATATTCGTAAATGGATCGGGTACGTTCCGCAGGATCATTTTTTATTCTCAAAGTCTGTGAGAGACAATATCTTATTCGGTAAATTGGATGCAACGGAAGATGAACTGGCTGAAGCTATCCGGCTTGCGGATTTTGAGAAGGATTTAACGATGCTGCCTAAGCGTCTTGAGACACTTGTCGGTGAAAAGGGGGTCGCTCTTTCAGGTGGGCAGAAGCAACGGATTTCGATTGCAAGGGCCCTGATTAAAAATCCGGAAATCCTTATATTGGATGATTCCTTATCAGCCGTCGATGCAAAGACAGAAACGACAATCATTGAAAATATCCAAAATGAACGGTCGGGGAAAACGACCATCATCACAACACATCGCTTATCAGCCGTTCAGCATGCCGATCGAATTATCGTGTTGGACAGCGGAGAGATTATCCAAGAAGGAACTCACGAAGATTTACTGAAGCAAAATGGCTGGTATAGGGAGCAATATGAGCGACAACAAGTTGACGCAGAAACGGAGGTGAGAGCATGAAGGTCGTAAAGAAACTCTATCAATACGCTGCTCTTTATAAAAAATTGATTATTGGTGCCCTAATCATGCTAGCGCTTTCCGTTGCCGCTGACTTAACGGGTCCATTCATCGCTAAAAAAATCATTGATTCTCACATACTTGGTATCGAATCTTCTTGGTATGAAACGGAAAAAGGGAAAGATGCTGTCGAGTACGGTGATAATTGGTATAAACGGGCAGACTATTTTACTGAAGATGAGAAGAAAGGAAAAGAAGTCCATGTATTGCAGGTTAACAATCAATTCGTCTTCGTCAATAAAGCTGTTGCCATCGATGGCGATAGAACCTTAGAAAACCAAACATTAATAATTGAGAAAAACGGAAAAGAGCAAATAGTATCAGTAGAGAAATTAACAAGTCAGGAATTAATGGAGTTTTACCAACCAGAAATTCCGCGAATTATAAAGCTTGTAGCTTTTTACTTTGGTCTTGTTATCATTTCTTCTGTTTTTCAATATGGGCAGAGTTTTTATTTACAGAAAGCTGCGAATCGAATTATTCAGAAGATGAGAAATGATATTTTTACTCATATTTCCCGATTGCCCATTCGTTATTTCGATAATATGCCCGCTGGGAAAGTTGTTGCTAGGGTTACTAATGACACTGAGGCGATTCGAGAGTTATATGTGACGGTGCTCGCCAACTTCTTTTCAAGCACGATTAATATTATCGGCGTTCTCATTGCTTTGTATATTTTGGATGCGCGTGCAGGGCTCATGGGCCTTTTACTTATTCCCATTATCGTTATCTGGACGAAGGTATATCGCAAATTCGCCTCGAAATATAATCACATTATTCGGGAACGAGTCAGTGATATTAACGGGATGATCAATGAATCCATTCAAGGAATGAACATCATTCAGGCATTCGGACGTGAAAAGGAGACAAAACATTCTTTCGAAAAATTGAACCGGGAGCATTACTCGTATCAAAATAAAATGCTCAATTTAAATTCATTAACGGGAGGAAACTTGATTGGTGTCATTAAGGTTATGGCGCTAATAGCATTTGTCTGGTATTTCGGCGGGATGTCGCTTACAGCAAGTTCAGCTATTTCTTTAGGGTTAATGTATGCAATTGTTGATTTGATCAGTCGTCTGCTTCATCCGCTTCACGGGATTGTCAATCAGTTTGCTAACCTAGAACAAGCTCTTGTTGCAGGGGAGAGGGCATTCAGTTTATTGGATGAGCAGGGATTAGAAGTCAGTGATGAAAACATTTCCCGATATAAAGGAAACGTGCAATTCGAAAATGTCTCATTCGGCTATAAAGAAAATGAATATGTGTTAAAAAACATTTCATTTTCTGCGCAACAAGGTGAGACAGTAGCTTTAGTTGGTCATACTGGTTCGGGAAAGAGTTCAATAATGAATTTGTTGTTCCGTTTCTATGATAGTAGTGAAGGACAAATCAAGATTGATGGAAGGGATATTTTAGATATTCCTCATCAAACACTTAGAGAGCATATGGGAATTGTCCTTCAGGATCCATATTTATTTACTGGAACCATAGCTTCCAATATCAGCCTTAATCATAAAGATATCACAAGGGAAATGGTTGAAAAGTCATTAAAAGATGTAGGCGGGGACAAAGTGCTGAAGCATCTGCCTCTAGGGCTAGATGAGCCGGTTATTGAAAAAGGCGGGACATTGTCTTCAGGACAGCGGCAGCTAATCTCTTTTGCACGCGCGCTCGCATTTAATCCGGCGATTTTGATTTTGGATGAAGCCACTGCAAGCATCGATACAGAAACAGAGGCCATTATCCAGGAAGGAATGGAAGTACTAAAGAAAGGAAGAACGACCTTTATCATTGCACATAGGCTTTCCACGATTAAAAATGCCGATCAAATTCTTGTACTGGATAAAGGACAGATTTCTGAGCAGGGGACACATGAAGAATTAATGGAGTTGAAAGGAAAGTACTATCAAATGTATGAACTGCAGGCTGGGTCGCATAAGGGAATGGCTGGATAAAACCTAGTGGAATAATGAAGGGAGAAATTAAGAATAATTTTTCAGAAAATGAGGGATACTTACGAAGAGGTGATAATAATGAAACAAGGAATTCATCCTGATTATCAGCAAGTAGTATTTATGGATACTAACAGTGGTTATAAATTTATTACAGGCTCTACGAAAAAATCTAACGAAACAATTAAGTGGGAAGACGGTCAAACTTATCCTTTATTAAAAATAGAGATTAGTTCAGATACGCATCCTTTTTATACCGGCAAGCAGAAATTTGCTGAAAAAGGCGGACGTGTGGATCGCTTCCTAGAAAAATATAATATGAAGAAATGATGTTAAGGCTATCGAGAAATCGATGGCCTTTATTTTTATTTTGGGAGATGAAAGAACTCGTGGGTAAATTAAGGTTTATAATTTTTTTAGTAATAACGTAGTGAATGCCTCATTTAAAATCCTAATAATAGAAAAAAGGGTTGCTCTAGGCACCCTTTTTTTCTATATATTTTATTTAACTGGAATAGCATGCGCTTTTGCACTTTTTACAAGAGCAGCGTCAAAGTCTTTAATTAAATCATCTGGATTCTCAAGGCCGACAGAGAGGCGAAGCAGGCTGTTGGTGATGCCTCGTTTTTCCCTTTCATCAGCAGGCATGGCAGCATGGGACATTTTTGCCGGGTAGGATAATATCGATTCCACTGCTCCAAGACTAACCGCAAAAACAGGAAGTTCGACAGTATTCACAAATGAGCGGAAAATTCCCTCGCTTTCTAGTTCAAATGATAAAACTGCACCTGCACCAAGGGCCTGTCCTTCCTGGATTGCATGCTGTGGATGATCAGTAAGCCCAGGGTAATACACCTTTTTCACTAATGGCTGCTGTTTTAAGTAGTCTGCAATTTTTTCTGCTCCTTTTTGAGAGTGTTCCATTCGTACAGACAAGGTTTTCAGACCTCTCATAACAAGCCAGGCATCCTGGACACCAAGTACCGCACCAAAGGAGTTTTGAAGGGACCCGAGTCTTTCAGCCAATTCAGGATCTTTTACGACAGCAAGCCCAGCTACGACATCACTGTGTCCGGATAAAAACTTCGTCGCACTATGAAGGACAACATCCGCCCCTAAGTTCAGCGGTTTTTGCAGAGCTGGTGTCAAGAATGTATTGTCGACAAAACTCAATGCCCCGACTTTTTTTGCGATATCACAAACGGCTTTAATATCAGTCACCTTAAGCAATGGATTTGAAGGTGTTTCAATGTATATCGCTCTCGTATTAGGTTGAACGGCCGCTTTAACGCTTTCGAGGTCCGTCATATCAACGAAAGTATGCTCGATGTTGAAGCGGGTCAACACGCTTGTAACCATCCGGAACGTACCGCCATACACATCTTCTGAGATGACGATATGGTCGCCAGCAGAAAGCAGAAGGAATGCTGTTGAAATGGCCGCCATACCTGAAGAAAAGGCAAAGCCGCGAGTACCATCTTCAAGCTCGGCAATGATATCTTCAAGTGCTTCCCGTGTTGGATTTCCGCTCCTGCTGTAATCGTACTTGCCGAATGTATCGATATCAGTTTGATGGAAAGTGGAAGCGTGCTGAATAGGGACGCTCACACCGCCTGTTGTCGGATCGAATTTATGCTGGTTATGAAGTAATTTGGTTTCAAAACTGAAATCATGATTAGTCATCGTAGTGCCTCCCTTTTTACATGTGCAAATGCTTGTTGCAGGTCTTGAATTAAATCGTCGCTGTCCTCGATGCCAACCGAGAAGCGTAGAAGTCGATTACAAACCCCATTAGCAGTTCTAACTTCAAGAGGGATATCGGCATGTGTTTGTGTAGCAGGATAGGTGATGAAGCTTTCAACGCCTCCAAGACTTTCTGCAAATGAAATTAATGAAAGTGATTGTAAAAATGGATTGACCGCTGCTTCGTCAATTATCCGGAAAGAAATCATACCACCTCTGCCGGGATACAGGACGTCCGTTACACATTCATGTTCTGATAAATAATCTACAAGGATTTTGGCGTTCTTTTCATGACGTTCCATCCGCAGTGCCAGGGTTTTCATTCCGCGCATTAACAGCCATGAATCAAATGGACTCAACACCGCTCCTGTTCCATTATGATGGAAGGCAATCGAATCACATAATTCTGCACCTTTAGCCACGATTAGTCCAGCAAGAACATCATTATGACCACCGAGATACTTCGTTGCGCTATGGATTACAATATCGGCTCCAAGCAGGATAGGCTGCTGCAGAAGCGGCGTATAAAAAGTGTTGTCAACAATCAACAGTAAATTAAATTGTTTGGCAAGTGCGGCAACAGCGCTAATATCTGTTTGCTGCATAAGAGGGTTAGTGGGAGTTTCGATAAAGATGGCTTTTGTTTGAGGAGTAATAGCTTTTTCGATATCCTCTAAACAACAAGTGTTTACATAGTCACACTGTAAGCCCCATTTTTTAAAACCTTGTTCTAGCAAACGATATGTACCACCATATAGATCTTCGCTGACTATCCATGCATCACCTGATTTAAATAAGGCTAGTATGGTAGAAATGGCCGCCATTCCTGAACTGCAAGCATATCCTTGGTCACCTCTTTCAAGGTTGGCGATGGATTGTTCCAAAAGTTGACGTGTTGGATTACCTGTCCTTGTGTAATCGAATCCAGTTGATTGGCCAATTCCTTCGTGGCGGAAAGCTGTCGAAAAGTAAACCGGCGGATTGACTGTTCCTGTCGCCGTTTCACTGCGATTACCTAGTTGAGCAAGATATGTTTCTGTTTTATACATAGTTTTCACTGCTCCTTTGTGTTTTATAAAATAAAAAAAAGTCTTCTTTAAGAAGAAGACTTGGTTAAGTATGGACGAGTCATTCTTCTTATCTTCCAAGTTCACAAACTTGTGGAATTAGCACCTTTTCATTGGTTTGAAACAAATGAAGGTTGCTGAGGTGTCATCGGGCCATTCCCTATACCTCTCTCGATAAGAGTTTAGATTATTCAATTTCTTTTGAATTTACTATATATATAAAGTGCTGTCAAGAACATTCTGGGAAAATATTGCTCGATAATTCTTTATTGGTTAATTAGGACTAGCGTTGTCAAAACATGATTGGTCCAATGAAAAACCCCTAAATATTGTGAAAAACGCGATGGTATAAGGTGTTGAGATACTTTAAGAGACTTTGTTTAATTAAATGGATTTTCTGAAATATAGGGAAGGTTTTGTTCTGTTTCTTTGCTTTAAAATAATAAAGTTTGTACAATGTATAGAGAGAAGAATTAATAATATGTCATTATTCATTTCATATACATAAGGTTTTCGGTGGATAGTGCAAACATAGGAGGAGAACACATGGAATACAGAATCGAACGAGATACGATGGGTGAAGTGAAAGTTCCTGCTGATAAGTATTGGGGAGCACAAACCGAGAGAAGCCGTAACAACTTCAAAATTGGTAATGAAAAAATGCCGATTGAATTAGTCCGTGCGTTTGCATATGTAAAGCAAGCGGCAGCTAAAGTGAACTATGACCTTGGTGATCTTTCTGAAGTGAAAAAGAATGCCATCGTTAAAATTTGTGGCGAAATTCTAGAAGGTACACTTGATGAACATTTCCCTCTTGTGGTCTGGCAAACAGGCAGTGGCACGCAAAGTAATATGAATGTGAATGAAGTGGTCGCTAACAAAGGGAATGAATGGTTAAAAGAAAACGGTGAGTCCGAAACCCTTCACCCAAATGATGATGTCAACAAGGCGCAAAGCTCTAATGACACATTCCCAACGGCTATGCATATTGCAGCCTATATGGAAGTTGCTGAAAAATTAGTACCGGCTATTAAAGTACTTCGTGATACTTTTGCAGCAAAAGAAAAAGAATTCTGGGATCTTGTGAAAATTGGACGTACACATCTTCAAGATGCAACACCACTAACTTTAGGCCAAGAAATCTCTGGTTGGAAAGCGATGCTTGATAAAGACTTAGTGATGATTGAAGAAAGCAGTCAAAAACTATTGAATCTAGCACTAGGCGGTACAGCTGTAGGTACTGGGATCAATACGAAAAAAGAGTTTCCAGGACTTTCTGCAAAACAAATAGCGGCGGATACAGGACATTCTTTCGTAACATCGGATAATAAGTTCCATGCATTAACAAGTCATAACGAAATTGTTTACGCTCATGGCGCATTAAAAGCATTAGCAGCGGACTTAATGAAAATTGCGAACGATGTTAGATGGCTGGCAAGCGGCCCAAGAAGCGGAATCGGTGAAATCGCTATTCCTGAAAACGAGCCAGGCAGCTCTATCATGCCAGGTAAAGTAAATCCTACACAAAGTGAAGCGTTGACAATGATTGCGACACAAATTGTTGGTAACGATGCAACAATCGGCTTTGCAGCAAGCCAAGGTAACTTCGAATTGAACGTATTCAAACCAGTTATCATTTATAACTTCCTACAAACTGTTAAATTATTGACAGAAGGCATTCACTCTTTCAACAATAATTGTGCAGTAGGCATCACAGCGAATGAAGATAAAATCAAAGAAAATGTTGACCGTTCTCTTATGCTAGTAACAGCATTGAACCCACATATCGGTTATGAAAAAGCAGCTAAAATTGCCAAAACTGCATTCAAAGACAACTCTACATTAAAAGAAGCAGCGTTGAAATTGGAATTCTTGACTGATGATGAATTTAAAGCATGGGTAGATCCTGCTAACATGGTTAATAAATAATTGCCTATGATCACCCTCCCGCTGTTTTTAGGGAGGGTGTTTTAAGGTGTTAAAATAATAGAATAAACAAATATTGAGTATATAAGTTTCTAGAACAGGAGGGAATACAATGGCTTTATGCCCGCTTTGCAACGGCCTCAGAAAAATTCATGTGAATTGCCCGGAATGTGGCAGTGATCTTGATGATAAAGGGAAATTCATGGATTATGCTGATTCATACAGTGCATACATGGATATAGATACGCTTAAGCAAAACGATGGATACCCGCAATCGCTCCAAAAAGGTCAATGTCCACACATCATGAACTGCTCTAAATGTGGACATGATGAAGTGGTACTTGTGCAGGAATAGATTTTATAGATATAGTAGAGTTCAAGACCTTAGCTGAAATATACGCACAAAGACCCATTCATATGAACGGGTCTTTGTTTTGATATGAAATTTAATTAGAAAGTAACTTCAAGCCATACTCCATTTGTGATTCTCCTTCAGCAAAAATGCGCTGCTCGGACCCTTTATCAAAAAAGTGGGCTTTATTCATGTCGAGAGCAAGTTCAATATTATCGCCTGCTTGGATGATGTTTTTTGCATCGATGCGCGCGACGAAGTCCTGGCCAGCGAATGTCGAGTAGAGCATAATTTCGGCACCCATGAGTTCAGCTACATCGACTTGAGCCGTGAATGTAGTGTTTGGAGACTCCTTGATGTAAGCCCCTTCATTATGGAAATCCTCAGGACGGATGCCAAGGATAATTTCTTTTCCGATATAGCCTTGATCACGCAGCGTATTCATTTTCAATTCGGGTACTTCAAGCGTTTGCTCCCCAATTTTAATGATGCCTTCTTTTAATGTTCCGGTAAAGAAGTTCATAGCTGGTGATCCGATAAAGCCACCCACGAAGACATTCACTGGTTTCTCGTACACGTCTTTTGGTGCGCCGACCTGCTGGATGATACCGTCCTTCATAACAACAAGTCGTGTGGCCATGGTCATTGCTTCTGTTTGATCATGAGTGACATAAATTGTTGTAGTGTCCAGTCGTTTATGTAGTTTTGCGATTTCAGCACGCATTTGAACCCTGAGTTTGGCGTCAAGATTTGATAATGGCTCATCCATTAAAAAAACTTTTGCGTCTCGTACAATTGCACGACCGAGTGCCACACGCTGGCGTTGTCCACCTGAAAGTGCTTTCGGTTTCCTATTTAAAAGGTCTTCTAGACCGAGGATTTTTGCTGCGTCATTGACCCGCTGCTTGATTTCCATTTTTGGCGTTTTACGGAGTTTTAATCCAAATGCCATATTGTCATAGACGGACATATGAGGATATAAGGCGTAGTTCTGGAAAACCATCGCAATATCACGATCTTTCGGTGGGACATCATTGACCCGCTTGCCGTCAATATATAAATCTCCTTGGGAAATGTCTTCAAGTCCCGCAATCATCCGTAAAGTCGTCGATTTTCCGCAACCGGACGGTCCCACGAAAACAATGAATTCTTTATCGGCCACACGAAGGTTAAAATCTTTAACAGCTGTTTCTTTTTTATCATAAACCTTAAATATATGATCTAATACTAACTCTGCCATGAAAATTCCTCCTTTTAAACTCCTAATTACTTGTACCAATAACTATAGTCTAATCTATCAAATTGGAAAAAAGTATAGGCACACTGCACAAAAAAGGATAATAATTCCTTTGTTAACTTTGCAAATAGTAGTTAATCATTCAGCAAAAGAATTAAGTAAGCAGCCAAGGCATGCGGAAAGTTTCTAATATCGAGTCCAGTTTTTTCAGTAAATTTATCTATTCGGTATTGTAGGCTGTTTCGATGTATATAAAGTTGCTTTGCGGCATAGGTTGCATTGGAATTGCACTCAATATACGTTTTTATCGTCTTCATTAGTTCAGTATCATTCATGGTTTTACCGAGTATTTCATTGATATACCAAGTTTTACTCGTTGCAGATTGGTCACTTATCAGTGAGTGAGGAATGATGTCGGCCAAATCAGTCACTTTTAAATCTGGCAAATGCAATTGTGCCAGGTCAAAACACTTATTCTCCTGATTTCTGTGATAAGGGAGTTCTTGGTTTACAGAGTGAAAGCGACCGGTAAACATTCGAGTCTTAACATAAAAATCACTCTCAAGCGTGGTTGAAATAGCAAGCAGTTCATTTTTTGATAACGACTCATCTGTGTCTGTTTCAATTAAAATACCCGCCTTTTCATTTTCCCAGATCAAGACTGAATCAGATGGGACAAATGCGAGGAAGGCATCCTCGAAATGGGAGTGCGAAAAATCAGCATGAGTCAGATTAAAGTGGATAAACCGGACATTCTCCCAGCTTGTTAAAGGCAAGGATGCATTCGGTTCGAATAAAAAAGTATTCCATGGTGTGTGAGGAAACGTGTTAATTTTATTTTGGAAAAATAAAGTAGTAAAGAGTAGTTCCAACAAACGGATTTCCTCGGCCGAAATTTCTGAACGGGGAATACCGATTGTGCTCCCAATAGAGTCTTCAAACCAAATATAAGAAGTAATGTTCTTCGTATCTTGTATATTGGAAAGAGCGTTTGGGAATTTTTGTTTAAGCTTTTCAAGCATCGAGTTCACCTTCTTTCTCACTATCTATCTCATTATAGCGAAAAAGAATAAAGTGGAAAAGAAACAATGGTATTACAAGTTATTAGAAAAACAATAGGACAAGGACATTGATTTTCAAGCTATTTTAATAGTTTTTTTCGAAGTAATGATTCTATACCTAAAATTACACCAATAAACCCAAATGGACGGAGGAAATGGTCGTATTGCTTTTATTATGTAATTTGTGAAAGACACTGTTTTTCAACGTATGATTTTCTTGCAACCTTGCAAACATGATTCCTTATAAATGTCATATTCAAATCAGAAGCGATCAAGTTACCGGCAAAATTACTTTGACCTATGCAGTCAAAGACGAAGGAAGAAGTCGTTCCTTCTTTAATATTATGAGCTATTTTCTCATACCTCTCTGATTTCATAATAAGGATAATTTGATATTTTAATATAATAAATGATTTGCTGGAATTAATGGAATACTCACATGTCTAAGGGATTTAGAACAAAAGTTGGATAGTGTAAGATAAAAACTTATAATATATTCCTGAAAGTTCTAAATATTTAAATATTATCTTGAATCAGTATAACAGAAAGGTTATGATTCGTGATATAAGTGTTATAAAAAAGTGGAGGTGGAAATGTAATTATGAAGACGAAGTGGCTAATATCAGTCATAATCCTATTTGTTTTCATTTTTCCTCAAAATCTAGTTTTTGCTGGGAAGGATAAGAATGAAGGGATCAAAGTAGTACGTGATAATTTTGGAGTACCCCATTTATACGCTAAAAATAAAAAAGATTTATATGAAGCGTATGGATATGTTATGGCAAAGGATCGACTATTTCAGTTGGAAATGTTCCGTCGCGGAAATGAGGGGACCGTTTCAGAAATTTTTGGAGAGGATTATCTTTCAAAAGATGAGCAATCCAGAAGAGATGGATATAGTGATAAAGAAATTAAAAAAATGATTGACGGTCTGGATCGTCAGCCAAAAGAATTAATAGCAAAATTTGCTGAAGGTATTTCACGTTATGTAAATGAAGCTTTAAAAGATCCAGATGATAAACTTTCGAAGGAGTTTCATGAATATCAGTTTTTACCGCAAAAATGGACTTCAACAGATGTTGTCCGTGTTTATATGGTATCCATGACCTATTTTATGGATAATCACCAGGAGTTAAAAAACGCAGAGATACTTGCAAAGCTAGAACATGAGTATGGGACAGAAGTTTCCCGGAAAATGTTTGATGATTTAGTGTGGAAAAATGATCCTAGCGCTCCTACAAGCATTGTAAGCGAGGGGAAACCAAAAAGGGACTCGTCTTCTCAATCCCTTCAAATACTGTCTTCAGCTGTAATCAAAGCTTCTGAAAAAGTCGGAAAGGAAAGGGAGAATTTTGTCCAATCATCTGAAGAACTTGGATTACCGTTGAAGATAGGCAGTAATGCCGCCATAGTCGGTTCCGAGAAATCTGCAACAGGAAATGCTTTATTATTCAGTGGACCACAAGTAGGTTTTGTTGCTCCTGGATTTTTGTACGAGGTAGGTTTGCATGCGCCAGGTTTTGATATGGAAGGTTCAGGATTCATAGGCTATCCTTTCATCATGTTCGGAGCCAACAATCACTTTGCTCTAAGTGCGACAGCTGGGTACGGAAATGTAACCGATATCTTTGAGGAAAAATTGAATGCGAACAACTCTTCCCAGTATTTATACAAAGGGAAGTGGAGAGACATGGAAAAGAGGAAGGAATCTTTCACAGTCAAAAGAGACAATGGAGAAAAGAAAACAGTAGAAAAGATTTATTATCGGACAGTACATGGTCCTGTAATTAGTAGAGATGAAACAAATAAAGTTGCTTACAGTAAGTCGTGGTCTTTCCGTGGAACTGAGGCCCAAAGCATGTCGGCTTACATGAAAGCGAATTGGGCAAAAAACTTAAAAGAATTTGAGAATGCAGCTAGTGAATATACGATGTCTTTGAATTGGTATTATGCGGATAAGAAAGGTGATATAGCGTATTATCATGTAGGAAGATATCCAGTAAGAAACAGCAAAATTGATGAAAGAATCCCTACACCTGGAACAGGAGAATATGAGTGGAAAGGTTTTATTCCTTTTAAAGAGAACCCTCATGTAATCAATCCGAAGAATGGCTATGTAGTTAATTGGAACAATAAGCCTTCTAAAGAGTGGGTAAATGGTGAATATAGTTTTTATTGGGGCGAGGATAATCGAGTCCAACAATATATCAATGGGATGGAAGCGAGAGGGAAAGTTACATTAGAAGATATTAATGAAATTAATTATACGGCAAGCTTTGCACAGCTACGAGCAAACCTCTTTAAACCGTTATTGATTGATGTGTTGGACAAGAATAAATCAACCAACTGGAACTACACCTATTTAATTGAAAAACTGGAGGAATGGAATAATCTAAAAGAAGACGAAAATAAAGATGGATATTATGATGCAGGGATTGCGGCATTCTTTGATGAATGGTGGAATAATCTCCATGATAAACTCTTTAGGGATGAATTGGGAGACTTCTATGGAATAACGAAAGAAATTACCGATCATCGCTATGGGGCTTCATTAGCATATAAAATATTAAGCAAGGAATCTACAAACTATAAATGGGTGAACGTAGATCAGGAAAAAATAATAATGGAAAGCACAAACGAAGTACTTGCTAAATTGCAATCAGAAAAAGGGTTAAAAGCAGAAAAATGGCGTATGCCTATAAAAACGATGACTTTTGGTGAAAAATCATTGATTGGTATTCCCCACGGGTATGGCTCAATGACTCCAATTATTGAAATGAATCGTGGAAGTGAAAATCATTATATTGAAATGACTCCGAAAGGGCCGAGTGGCTTTAACATCACACCGCCTGGTCAAATTGGATTTGTAAAAAAAGATGGAACGATAAGTGACCACTATGATGACCAACTAGTTATGTTCGCCGAATGGAAATTTAAGCCATACTTATTTAACAAGAAAGATATTTATAAATCAGCTAAAAATGTAAGCGCATTAAATATGAGTAAATAGAAAGTAACGATTTGAATATACCCTATCATTCAAGCATAAAGAGCCTATACTATTGATGCTGTGACCTCGATTTTGAATCGGGGTCATTTTTGTAATCCCCACTTGTAATGACAAAGTAGGTTACAAACAAAATGCCGGGGCAAGGGGAAATCTTACTCCGGCAATATATTAAGAATAATGGGAGAATCGATCTATTTGGGGAGATGCTCAATCATGTGCATGATAGATTCAGTAAGGTATTAAGATATTATCAGCAATTATTTTGCCAGCCAGCTGCTCATATATTCTTCATCTTCTATATCGTGTGCGTCCTTTACGATATACAAGGGACGGAATGTATCGACCATGACGGCTAGTTCCTGTGTTTCTTTTTTACCGATACTTGCCTCAATTTTGCCTGGATGCGGCCCATGTGGCAAACCGCTTGGATGAAGGGTAAGTGAGCCTTTTTCAATACCTCGACGGCTCATGAAGTTACCATGAACATAGTATAGAACCTCATCACTGTCCACATTGCTGTGGACATAAGGAGCAGGAATGGCATCTGGATGGTAATCATACATACGCGGCACAAATGAACAGACAACATAATTATGCGCTTCGAACGTCTGATGTACTGGCGGTGGCTGATGAACGCGCCCTGTTATCGGTTCAAAATCATGAATGCTGAACGCATAAGGAAAGAGGTAACCATCCCATCCTACCGCATCAAGCGGATGAAAATCATACGTATAGGATGTAATCATACCCTGTGCTCGCACTCGTATTTCAAATTCTCCTTTTTCATCTTTCGGCTCCAGTTTTTCTGGTGTCCGGAAATCACGCTCGCAATAAGGTGAATGCTCAAGGAGTTGGCCAAATTCATTGCGATAGCGCTTTGGAGGAACAATAGAGGAATTTGATTCAACAATGAAAAATCTAGCTTCCTTTGACTCTAAAACTACACGATATGTTGTGCCTATTGGAATGACAAGATAGTCACCAGGTCCGAAACTTAAATCGCCGAAAATACTTTCAATCTTGCCCGTGCCTTCATGAACAAACAACAATTCATCACCTTCACCGTTCCGATAAAAATAATCCATCTGCTTATTAGGGCGTGCAACGCCGAGAGCTACATCATCGTTAGCCAGGAAAATTTTGCGGGCTTCTAGAAAATCACCGCCTACACTTGTATTCCAAGTCCGGAAATGACGATGTATTAACGCATCTTTTTCTTCAAGTTCATAATGAACATCACGAATTTTTGCTGCTTTCTTAACTTGTGTAGGCTGATTGATATGATAAATGAGTGACTGAATACTAGAGAAACCTTTCGTGCCCATCAATTGCTCATAATATAGGCTTCCATCGTCCTTACGAAACTGAGTATGACGTTTATGTGGAATGCGGCCCATTTTAACATAATGTGTCATTGACTAAACTCCTTTTCCGTAGCTGTCATCTTTTATATATAGGTGCTACTTCTTCACGTTTTGCGTACCTAAAATCTTTGCCTCTGAAAGGGCCGGCAAAACTTGACCGCTTACTTCACCAAAACCAATTCGATATCCATCTCCTTGGCACCAGCCACTGATAGTCAACTTGTCTCCATCTTCAATCCAGCTTCGTTTACCGCCGCTGTTAAGTTTAAGTGGCTCTGTGCCACGCCATGAAAGTTCAAGCAGACTGCCACGTTCTTCACGGTTAGGACCGCTGATAGTACCAGATGCATGCATGTCACCAGGGCGTAGATTACATCCAGTAATGGTATGGTGAGCCACCTGTTGAGCAATCGACCAATACAGATAGCTAAAATTTGTATTCGTAATTTTGGTTGATTGTTCTGTGTTTTCTGGTGTCAAATGAGCTTCAAGGTTAATATTGAATGCGCCATCTTTTGTTTGCTGTAAGTATGGAAACGGCTCCGGTTCCTGCTGCGGCCCAGGTGTGCGAAAAGGATCTAATGCTTCTAGCGGCACAACCCAAGGAGAGATTGATGTAGCGAAATTCTTAGAATTAAATGGCCCAAGAGGCTGGTACTCCCATGCTTGAATATCACGTGCACTCCAGTCATTCACGAGAACTAGCCCGAAAACATGATCTTCAGCCTGATTAACTGGAATTGGTTCTCCAGGGCGGTTGCCAGGTCCAATAAACCAACCCATTTCAAGTTCGAAATCAAGCTGAATAGATGGACCAAATACTGGATCTGCATCTTTTGGTTTGCGCTGTCCCGAAGGGCGCCGCACCTTTGTACCACTTGGAACGATAGAACTGGACCGTCCATGATATCCGATCGGCAAGTGTGTCCAGTTTGGCATGAGTGCATTATCTTTTCCTCTGAACATAGTCCCCACATTGGTCGCGTGCTCTCTTGAGGCATAGAAGTCTGTATAGTCTCCTATCTTTGCAGGAAGTAGCATCTCTACATCTTTCAATGGGTGGAACGCTTTTAAACGAATTTCTTCATCATCACGTAAATCAGGCGTGTTCGCATCCAAAAGGTATTGTAATTTCTTACGTACAGAAGTCCAGGCGGGACGGCCGAGTTCCATAAATAGATTGAGTGAAGAAGCGGAAAAGACATTCTTTTCTTCTGCACCGGTCCCCTTTAACAGCCCTGCATCGTCAATTACAGATAAATCAAGAACATATTCACCAATGGCTGTACCGGCACGCGGGCCTTTGTCTTTGAATTGAAAGATGCCATATGGCAAATTTTGAATCGGAAAATGTGATTCCGGTGTTGTTTCGATAAAAGAATATTTCATCGTGGTGCCTCCCCATTAAAAATAGTCAGTTCACCAAGTTCTTTACGCGGCTCATCAAAGCTACAGCTTCCGTAAGAAGCAGCGAAGACTGTGCGTGCTTTGTTGATTTGAGAAGAACTGACAGATATACTGCGCCAAGAAAGCGTGTCTGGTGTAAACGAAAAGTGTGTTGGATCCTCATCCAACAATATGGTTTCAATGATTTTGCTGTCTATTGAATGGCAGTAGGAAAGTAGGGCTGCTGTAAATACGTTAACAAAGCCATGCATTTTTGTTTCCACTTCATTTCGATACTGGCGGATCGGATGATGCAGACCCGCTGTGAACTTTAAAGTTAGATTTCTTTTTCGGGATTCATGAATAACAATCGCTACTTGTTCGGCAGAAGGAAATAAATCCGAAGTAATGCCGCCCATGCGCATTTTAATACCAATACTTTTCAAAGATTTTTGATTGATCAAGCGAATAGTATCCAATGTGTATGGAAGTTGATCAATCGTTCCTGCTATTTCACAATAAATCGGATAACTGGCTGTTTGTTTTTCGAGTTTCTCTAAGAAAGAAGAATCAACTTTTTCTGGAAGCGGAACTTCGATCGCCTCAATGGTACCAGCTGTTTTATATGTTTCTAAAAAAAGGTGAATATCTCCCATAGCCGTTTCAATTTCTAGGGGTTTCGTTAAAATAACAGATAATCGAAGTGGATATTGATCATTAAATTGATCTTTATATGGTTCGAGTTCACTCAGTCGTGAAGCGGGAATAACAAATGGACCAAGCATCCAGCTGTCTGAATCATGTATATATGCATGATAATTTGAAATTGCTTCTGGAAGCGGAAGTGCACTTGGTGGAAACAGGCCTGCATAATCAATAAGTTCGGTCATAAAATGACTGAGCGCTTCCTCTTTCCACATTCCATTTACTTTTGTTAACAACAACCTCACACCTCCTATAATAGGAGGCCATACTGGGTATTACGCCAGATGGCCGGTTCATATTAAATATTTCCACGAAGTTCCTGTTCGCGTTCAATCGATTCAAACAATGCTTTAAAGTTTCCATCGCCAAAACCAAGTGCACCTTTACGCTGAATGACTTCGATAAACATAGTTGGACGGTCAACTAATGGTTTTGTGAAAATTTGGAGCAAGTACCCTTCATCATCACGGTCGACAAGGATATTAAGTTCTTGAAGTCGTTTCACATCTTCATCAATATCTCCTACACGATTGGCGAGGTCTGCGTAATAAGTGTCAGGAGTCTTTAAAAACTCAACACCATTTTCTTTTAGTGTGGCCACTGTGGTGATGATATCGTTTGTTAAAAGGGCAAGATGCTGAACACCTTGACCATTATAGTAATCTAGGAATTCTTGAATTTGAGATTTGCGTTTTCCTACAGCCGGTTCATTGATCGGGAACTTAATCCGTCCTGTCCCATTCATCATAACTTTTGACATTAGGGCTGAGTACTCGGTCGAAATGTTTTCATCATCAAAATGTTTCAGAACAGTAAAACCGAATACTTTTTCATAATAATTTGTCCATTCATCCATTACTTCCACATTACCAACAAGGTGGTCAATACCGATTAAGCCTGAAGGTTGAGCTCCAAAGTTGTCCTCACGAGCTTTAAAACCTGGCAGAAATCCACCTTTATAATCGATTGGCTCAACAAGCGTGTGAATCGTATCCCCATATGTGCCTAAGATTGCTTTTCTTACTTTGCCATTTTCATCTTCTTCCACCCATGGTTCTCGAAGAGCGATGCCACCGCGTTCAATAGCACCCGCATATGTTTTTTCTAGGTCTTTTACGAGAAGGGAGATATCTTTTACTCCTTCGCCATGAGTTTTAATAAACTCAGCCACATCTGTGCTGTCTGATAGAGTACCTGTTAAAATCAATCGGATGGTGCCCTGTGCCATAACGTAAGATACACGGTCACGGGAGCCTGTTTCTAGTCCTTTATATGCTATAAGCTTGAATCCGAAAGCGTTTGCGTAATAATAAGCAGCCTGCTTTGCGTTCCCAGTATAGATTTCTACGTAATGGACACTCTTAACCGGAAACAATTCCTCTTTCTTTGCTTTAGAAGATCCAACTGTTTTTTTAGTCATATTTACCGCTCCTTAATCGTTTTTTTTACATAAAAAAAGCTGAATTTTCTTAATTTTCCGCCTGTGATAGTTCACATCATAATACATAAAAATTTACCACGCAAATATGTGTTTTACCGCGGTTGACCATCATGGTAGCAACATTTTAACGCGATAAAACATATTTGCGTTTAGGTGTACTCTTGCACATTTTTTGTATATCTACTTAAAATGTTAGCAACTAAATAAAAGGGGAATTAGATATGAAAATTAGTGTAAAGTTCTGCCCTAGTAACTTTGAAGATGAGTTGGAAACTATTAAAGATAAATTAATGGAGTGTAGCGGTCTAGAGGTTATTGAGGATAGATGCTTGTTGTATTGCGGACAATGTTTAATGCAGCCGTTTGCAGTTGTAAATGGTGTAAACATTGTCGCAAACGATCCAGTTGAACTTCTCGAAAAAATTGAACAATATGTAGCTAGGCTTAAACAAGGAGACACTGTGTGAACAACGAGAAAATGAAATTAGTAATAATTGATTATCGCTTTTATTGACAACTATATCATTATATTGTGTTTTCCCCGAGAAACATGCGAACCTTCAGAGAGCATCCATCTATGATAAAATATATGTAAAACCCTACTACAAATGCTTATTAATTGCATTGATTGATATCTTCGCAAAGTATGACGGAAAAAATTCAAGGCCTGTTCCCAAAAAGGGAGCAGGCCTTGAATTTTATGGTTTGGTTTCTTATTTCATCCAATCTGGTTTTCCGAAGCCTGCAAACTTGCTATCGATTACTTCTTCAAACTTGTCTGATTCAACTACTGATTTAATATCCTTAGCAAATTGTGCATCTGCATCTTTTGTATTCACAGCAACAACATTACGATACATATCCGGCATGTTTTCTAAAACAAGGGCATCTTGAAGATCCATTTTTGCTGCAAGAGCGAAGTTACCTGGGACCGCTGATAGGTCAACGCTGTCTGTTGCACGCGGCAATTGAGCCGATTCTAATGGTTTGAATTGAATGTTTTTTGGGTTCTTTGTTACATCTTTTTCAGATACTTTTAAGGGATCGACATCTGGCTTGACTTCAATTAAATCTTCATCTACTAGGACTTTAAGTGCACGTGCAAGGTTAACTGGATCGTTCGGTAGGGCTAGTGATGTACCATCTTTAATGTCTTTCAACGATTTATATTTGTTCGAGTATATACCCATTGGTGCTGTCGGTACAATAACAAGGTCAGAAAGCTCTAAATCATTTTCTTTAGCGAAGTTATCCATATACACTTTGTGCTGGAAAAGATTGGCGTCGATTGAATTGTTACCAAGTGATTTATTTGGCTGGATATAGTCAGTGAATTCAACGATTTCTATTTTGTAGCCAAGATCTTCAAGGCCTGGCTTGATGGCCTCTTTTACCATATCCGCGTAAGGACCGGTAGTTGCTCCGATTTTCAATTCTTTTTTGTCTTCAGTTTTTGGGGAAGCATTATCGCTTCCGCAAGCTGCCAAGCCAAGGGCTAGTGCGCAAACAGATAATAAAGAAGCTATTTTTTTCATTGGAAATTCCTCCTGTAATATGTTGTATTAAATCATTGTTAAAATGACTGATTCTATCGTTTATTTACTAAGTATGAGGCCTTGTCACCAACCATTTGAATGATTTGTACAAGGCAGATTAACACGACGATTGTCGTGATCATGACTGTGTTGTCATAACGGTAATAGCCGTACCGAATGGCCAGGTCACCAATTCCTCCCCCACCGATTGTCCCAGCCATCGCTGAGTAACCGATAAGTGAAATGGTCGTTAACGTCAACCCTTGAATGATTCCCGGTTTTGCCTCAGGAAGAAGTACATCCTTAATGATCATCCATGGAGTGGCACCTACAGCAATTGCAGCTTCAATCACACCTTTATCTATTTCGCGTAATGCCGATTCAACGATTCTTGCAAAAAAAGGTATCGCGGATACAGATAAGGAAACAGAAGCCGCTCTTGGCCCTATCGTTGATCCAGTAAGCAAATCCGTTAAAGGAAGGAGGGCGACTAAGAGAATGATAAACGGGATTGAACGGACAATATTGACAGCGAAACCGAGAGATCGATTCACGACGTTATTTTCAAAGATTAAATTCTTGGTCGTTGTAAACAGCAATACTCCAAGTGGCAAACCAATTAGAAGGGCTACCGCAAGGGAGATTCCAACCATATAGATTGTTTCGAGAAAGGCTTTATTAAGGTCAGGTAAAATATTGACGACGGAATCAAACAGTGACATGTTTCAACACCTCCACAGAACTGGTCCGATTTGTTATATATTCCAGTGCCGATTGAACTTCAGCAGCCTCACCAATTAATTCAATGATTAAGATTCCTAATGGAACATCCTGAATATATTCAATTTTGCCGTGCAAGATATTTCCCTTTACTGAATACTTTTGTAGAGCATCGGAAAGAATCGATTCACCGGCGGTGGGCCCTTCAAATTGAATTTGAATAATCGTTCCTTTGCTTTCCTCAATTAAGTGTGAGGGAAGCTCAAAATCCAATACACTGCTGATGAATTGCTTCGTCAACTGCTGCTTTGGTTGTGAAAATATCTCATAAACAGATCCTTCTTCGATAATCCTGCCATCCTGCATGACAGCGACTCGATGGCATAGTTCTTTGACTACTTCCATTTCATGGGTAATCAATACTATAGTGATACCAAGTTCCCGACTAATCTTTTTTAATAACTGTAAAATCGCTTTTGTTGTTGTTGGATCAAGGGCAGAAGTCGCTTCATCACATAATAGTACAGTAGGGTTATTGGCTAAGGCTCGCGCTATGCCGACCCGTTGCTTTTGACCTCCGCTGAGCTGGGCCGGATAGACATCCTTTTTATCACTAAGCCCAACTATGTCCAGCAGTTCTAGAACGCGACTTTTGATGACGCCCTTTGATTTGTGTGCGGCTTTCAAGGCGAAAGCAACATTTTCAAAAACGGTTTTGGAACTGACTAAGGAAAAGTGCTGAAATATCATACCGATTTTTTGTCGTTGTTTTCGAAGCTCTTTGCCTGATAAAGACGTTAAGTCAATCCCGTCAATAATGATTTTTCCTTTTGTCGGACGTTCAAGCAAATTTAAGCAGCGTATTAATGAGCTTTTTCCGGCTCCGCTGTAGCCAACAATCCCATAAACTTCACCAGTCTGAATTGTCAAAGATACGTTATCCACTCCGACAACTCGGGTATTTTTCGATATGTATTCCTTTCGGACTGATCGGATTTCAATCATGAGCCTTCCCCCTTAAACATAAAAAACTGCCTCTATCATTCAGAAAGAGGCAGCGAAATTATTTCGTCTTATCTTTCAGAATGTAATCATTCTGCAGGAAGTAGCACCGTTCCCGATTGGGGCGGTTGCCGGACATCACAGGGCCTGTTCCCTCAGTCACTCTTGATAAGTAAATTATTATTTTGGAATATTACAAGTTTTCTAATATAATCTATATTATTTGTAAATTCACATATTGTCAATCGTTTCTGTAATTTTAGAATAACTTTCTGGTGATTTAATTAATTTTTTTATGGTAAATCTAGAATTGGATAATCATACCTTTTGGAATCGGGGTATTGTCACCATTGATCGTTAATGGTCGTAAAGCCATACTTTTTCATGATTTTTGTAAGATAAGCTTCGTTCTTTTTAGCAGCTTGTCGATTTTTTTTAATAATTACGTGAATTTTTTGTCAGGAAAGTATTGTTTCAAAGTCTGTATCATGAATGCTTTAGCTTTTTTATCAACCACGGTAATATTGATAGTTACTCAGCGTTAATGATTAGCCGTGAATTTTTTTATCGCCCAAACTTAAATACGGAGTACCCTTTCTTAACAACTTCCTTTTAACCGAAGCCAGATTTTTGCTGTTTCTTTTCTTAGTTGCATAATAGAATACCTTAAATCAATGACAATGGTTTCAAAAAGTGCCTTGATTCTACCGGAAAATATACTACGGGTCTTTGCTAGGAAAATACTATTTGCTTGTCAAAAGTATGGAGGGATATTACATTTATTGTAATGAACAAGGGGTATTTTTATACAATTGATGAGGAGGGAAGCCATGCTAGAGATTAAGACGATAAATGATGTGGTTTGTGTACAAGGGACCCCTGAAGGAATAAAGTCGGGGATGAGTGTATATGTTTTTTTAACAGACGGCCTATTGATTGATACGGGAGCCCAAATTTTATTGGAAGAACTTATCCCTTTCTATGAATCAGCCAACTTCGATTTAGTGGCGCTAACGCATTATCATGAGGACCATACTGGCGGTGCTTCCTGGATACAGGAACATAGAAAAGTTCCAATTTATATTCATCCGGTGTCGATTGATGTATGTGCGAAGGATGCTGAATATCCTGATTATCGCAAAACTTTTTGGGGAAGGAGAGATGGCTTCAAAGCTGAGCCGCTGGGGAGGGCTGTTCATTCCCGTACCCAAACGTGGGAGCCAATCTTTACCCCAGGTCATGCTATGGACCATATGGTGTATTTGAATCACAGTAATGGCATGCTGTTTTCAGGTGACCTATTCGTTACACCGAAAACGAAGCTTGTTTTACGGGAAGAATCTGTCCCTGTTATCATCGATTCTATAAATAGATTACTTCAATATGATTTTGGAGAGGTTTTTTGTTGTCATGCCGGTCATGTCCCTAATGGGAAGGAAATGTTTCAAAGAAAGCTCGACTATTTGGAAAACCTGCGTGGTGAAATTTTACGATTACATAATCAAGGCTTGGCAGTACATGAAATCCAGCAAATTGTTTTGCCGAATCAATATCCGCTTATCGAGATATCTGGCCACGAATGGGATTCGGAGCATATTATCACATCGATATTAAAAGAAAAGATATTGATTAATAAGGATAATGGAGCGAAATACTAATTAGTGATTTTGTGTAATGGAAGAGCTGTTAATCAATTTCCTTTTGAACACAGAAGCACGCATTGTAGTTTAAGGGATAATTTTATAATTTAAACTGAAAATTAAATACGTCTAGAAAAAGGTGCAGATAATATATTGAAGATTATCTGCTTAAAAGGGAAGTCCGGTTAGAATCCGGCGCTGTCCCGCAACTGTATATGAGAGCGATTCGAGTAATGCCACTGTCTCCTGCAAAAGGGGATGGGAAGGTTCGAAAAGCGATGATCATGAGCCAGGATACCTGCCTATTTTTAGCACAGCATCATAAACCTACGAGGATAGGAGGTGTTAAGTGCGAGAATTGACAAGAGCATGTTTTTCATTTTTTGAAAAATGGAAAATTCATGTTTGTTTTTTGTTATGTTTTCTTTTGCACTCTAACAACTTCTAATCGGGAAGTTGTTTTTTTTATTTTTTTAGATGTAATCAATTATAATAGTCGATTTTTTAACAAAATCATAAGGAAACTCTCGTCTCTCTATGGAACAGGAGAAAAGTTTTCTTTATGAACAAAATTTAAGGGGGGATAATGCATGTTTGGAACAGTTAGATACTTTACGGATTTTTTAAAAGCTAAGATTATGTATAATTTTTCTGGGGAAGAAATGATTTCTTTAAGCGAAAATCATACAAGGTTGAACAAGGAAATTAATGTGAAGGCAAAAAATTCAAAAGAAAAAGTAGAGTATTTACTTTTTCTTGAAAAGGCTTATGGAATAATTAATAAGGAAATGTTCGGTCAAAAGGAGGAGTTGACAGTTTTATAAAAAGGAGCCACCTAAAGGAGGCTCCGGACACTAATTATTTATTCTTGTTTGGCTCGGTTTCATCATAAAAATCATGGGCTTCTTCAATGTTCTGAAGGTCAGCAGCTGCATAAACATTCCCGCCGGCCAGCCCTTCATTGATGTAACGGTCGATGTCTAAGAAAGCAGAGTTCTTGCCTTCATATTCGGTATCCTTCAAAAATGTGAATTCTTCTTTATCCAAAAGAAATCCCTCCTAACCTTTTTTTATAGTGTAGGCAAAAGAGGGCTTTTTATTCTGAGTAAGTCCTCATGAATGAAATGAGGAGTTTAGCACTAAGTTATTCATATACATGATAGACCATTAAGTCATGTATGATGCTTTTGAGCTTAGCTTCGTCTGTTTCTGAAGGGGGATTGGCAGTCCATTCTATGGACCCGTCTTTATGGTATAAGGCTTGGACGGCCTGCTTGTTAAAGTAAAAGGAAATTTTCCAACCTGGTAAATTTTTATGTAATGGTGCCCATTGAAAATGAGTAATCATATGTATAACCTCCATATAAGCTGTCTCTCATTTCATTATAATGGAAAACGGCAGATGGAGGTTATTTTCTCGTTTGATTTAATAAAGTTAATTCAATAAACAGGTTTTTCAAATGCAAGAGTCGGCTTGCTTCAATTTCTTCTTCATCAAATTGCATGGGTTTAGAGTTTACTTCGTAAATGAAGAGTGATCCTGTTGAATCTTCGCCAATATCAATAGAGAATTCCCCGAGAAAGCCGAATTTCTTCGAAAGAATCAGACCGCACTTTTGAGCAATGTACGCCAACTTCCGGTTTAAATTCCTCGATTGCAAGTTTTTGTAAGGGAAAAGTTTCCCGCCTCTTGGAGTATGAGTTGTGATTTCCTGAGTTTGTGACATCCGTACAGCCTTACCAGTAATTTTATAGAACCCATTTTCATAATGAACGAGAACTCGGTAATCATAACGATGTCCATTCAGTTTCTTTGGTATAACCGCGCGTTGGGCGAGATAGGCTCTTCTCATCAGTAGCATTTTTTTATGCTCCCAAAAAGAGGAGAAATTTGGGAAGGATTCACTATGTTTTAGGCTATTAAACTGAAGAGTTTCATCAGGATTCTCTATTAGTGTGTAAATACCTTTCCCTTGGCTTCCTTTAGATGGTTTTAAGTAAATATGTCTGTGGGATTTTAAAAAAGCCCTCAGTCCATCGCAATCACCTAGGATAATTGTTGATGGAAGATGGTTGGTGAGGGAGCCATCTTCCATCAATGCTTCATACATCATATATTTATCTAAAAAACAAGGATTGAAAAGGTTCATACCATGATCTTGAAAGTAGTTGATAAGCCGTTGAAAATCCTCTGATGCCTCGAAGCCCCTTGAGGGAATTCGGTTATAAACTATATCGGGAAGCGGCATCTTAACCTCGATCCATTTGTTTGAAATGGAGGAAAAAAGGAAGCCTTTTACAGGGATAGAATGAAAGGTCTCAACCGTAAATACAAACACTAAAATCCCATGTTCCAGCAAATATAGTGATAAATCCTGAAAAAGGGTCAAGTTTCCCCCTATTCCTGATTCCTTTTTGGGATTTGAAGAAGTTAAAATTCCGACGACGAGCATCCGGCTACCTGGAAAAATAGAAATAGGAATAAGTGTTTGATTATTTTGATTCTGTTTATAGTGTATTTCCTCTTTTTCCGCGCCGGCGAATAGTTGCATGTTTTCTTGGTCGTGGTACCAGCTTTCAGTTGGAATATCGTAAAAAATATTCATCTCTGCACACCGACAGCATTTGTAATGGTTTGTTCCGTAAGATAAATAGCATAATCAAGGCTGAGCTTTCTTGTTAGCAGCTCGAACTCTTTGAGTTTTGGATGGGAAAAGATTGAACGTCCTGGTTTAGAATTAGCTTCAAACATCCAAACTTGCCCTTTTTTATCTAATCCAAAATCAAAACCGATTTCTGCAATGATGCCATCTAAGTGCTCTTCAATACTTTCACTTAATATTAGGGCGGCTTCCGAAAGCTTTCGTTCGACTTCTTTCGCCTCATCATCATCACCATATAGCTCGGCAATCGTTTTGATGACACCTCCGCTTTTAATGTGGGTAGTAACGCTTCCAGCGCCGGCTATTTTTGCGGCGATTGCAGTTACCTGCCAAATTCCCTTGCTGTCCTTGTTCGTATGCACTCGGAAATCTACAGGTCGTTTAGAAGAACGAATTAATGGTATGCCCTGCTGCACAATGAGATTTTCAAGCGGTCGATTATGAAAGATGTGTTTAACAATGGATTCTAAAGTAGAAAACTTTTGCAATTTATTTTCCTGAGCATCATTTTTATAACGACAATAGTAGACATTTTCATGTTTATCATAAAGAATTTGGTGAATTCCAAGCCCAAGGCTGCCATGAATAGGCTTTATATAAACTTGGCGGTAATGAGAAAGCAGGGTTTCTACGACGGACAGAGATTGAAAAGGATACGTTTCCGGTAAAAAAGGAAGTGCCCGCTCATCCGCACATAACCGTTCATTTATATCCCATTTATTAAAAAAACCTGGATTGTACCAAGGAATTGTATACTCTTTTTGGAATTTCTGTTTCACTTCCTTAGGGCCATCCCGGTTTTCCGTCAAACGGTTAGGGAGCCGGTCATAGATGACATTTGGAAAAGGAAATTCGTTAATATTCCAGTCATCGTTCTCATAGACATAGCCCTTGATTGTTTCTTTTTCCCAATTGATTACATTTTCACCGAAAACAAAAGGGATACAGCCTGTTGTTTGGCTCAGAGAAAGGAGTTTTGAAAAAAAATCTGAACGTTCCCCGAGCGGTTTGTTTGAAATGCCGGTAAAACCTGATGAAAATATCCCGACGACTGGCCCAATATGAATGCTCTTACCGTATATAAATAGATGAAGAGGCATATCGACCTGAGTAAATATTAAAGATTCCGCGAGACTTTCTGACAGGACGATTGTTTGCTTGATTGCAGGATTTTGTTTAACAATGGCAGGACATGAATGCTGGCCAAAATATATTAATTCAATCTCTGCCAAATCTCCAAGCTCTGATGGATAGAAGAGAACGTTGCCGGGAGTATCGGCAATCTCGGCAGGATAAGTCTTTCTCACTCTCTATTCACCTGCTTTCTGAAGATGATCGGCTAAAAATTGGCTATATTGGAACGGTGCGCGATGGATATCCTTCATCGATTCAGGTTGAAGTGTTTGGATGATTTTCCTACCTGGTTTTGAGTTAATATCCATTATCCATATTTGCCCTTTTTTATCAATGCCTAGGTCGATTCCTAGCTCAAATAGCCTTTCAAAAACGGCTTCGGTTTCGACAGGTAAGGTACGGAGGATATGCTGGATTTTTTGTTCGGCAGCAATTGGAATAGATTCAGGATTTTTTTTGATGAAAGCCTCGAGCGAAATAGCTTCCCCACCAGTGGCTAAATTGGAGGTGATTCCATCTTGTTGTCCAAGGCGAATGCCTCTGCCGCGTTCCATCCACTGATTTTTTTCGTTTTTTTGAAGTAAAATTCGTAAATCGAACGGTTCCTTTTTCTGGTTGCAAAGTTCTAAATAAGGCTGACAAAGGTAACTATATCGATTTAATAAATGCTGCAGCCATTTGTTCAGTTGAGATTTAGAGTCAAATTTACGGTCGTATTTGGTGCCCTTTTTTGTCATGGACACCAATGTGCCGCCTTCGGTTTTTGTGAGAAGATAGATTCCCGTACCACCTGCTCCAAACTCTGGTTTGATAATAATTTTATCCAGACGTTCCAAATGCCCGCTGATTTCTTCAGGTGTGGTAACTTGAACGGTTTCTGGAAAAAATGCCTCTAGCAGGGGATGTTTTTTTAAAATTTGATAAACTTCCCACTTTCCTGGAAGGCCAAGGCCAAGGAAACTTGAGTTAACTTTTAACCAATTGATTTTATCGCGCATTTCCGTCGAAACACGAGATAAGCCATGGAAACAGCGGTCATATACAAAATCAGGGAGATCAAATGATTCAGAGCGCCATGTTTCCTTTTCGGCATCAAAACGTTCTCCTCGAACTTTCTTCACATCGATATCAATATTCTCGGGTGTGAATTTACATACATTCATATTAAATGATTTAGCTGCTTTTGCTATTTCAGTAAAATAATGATTTTCATGTGTATCTGACGTTGCCATTAATCCTATTAACACGTGCCAGCAACTCCTTTTATGGATGGTTTTCTCGGTCAAGAGTAAGCATAAATTCAACAATGGACTTTACTGATGGACGAAAGGTTTCATAGTTGCCCTGAAATTTTTTTGAAGGTTTCGAGTTCACTTCAATAATCCAAGGGTGTGTGTCAACATCAAGTGCTAAATCGATTCCGAGCTCCCCGAATAAATCATCATGATTTTCTGCCAAAGTATGGGCAGTTTTTTTAGCGAGTCTTATAAGCTTTTGGTGCAAACGTCCGGCTTCCTGAGGATCAAATACTTCCTTTAAAAAGTCTGAGCCGTTTTTCATCATACCGCCCTGTGCAAGATTGGAAACGATATTACCTGGATCTCCTATCCGGGCAACCATGGAGGTAACTTTCCATTGAAACTGCTCGTTTTGATGAAGAAGGATTCGGAAATCAACTTTTCTCTGATCGATTTCAAACAAGGAAATCCCCTTTTGAAGGATGTATGTTTGTTTTCTGCAGAATTTTTTCAAGGCGTTATACAACTTTTCATTCGTATCCGCAATATGCACATTTTGTATATGTCCGGTTTGCTCGATTTTCCATTTTCCATCTACTTGTGTTAACCTGCAAATATTCCTTCCTTGACTGCCGGAAGTAGGCTTTAAATAGATAACAGAATGGTTCTCTAAAAATGTAAAGAAGGCTTCCTTCTCGTTAAAAAGTATGGTATCAGGCAGATTTGAAAGCAGTTCATATTCTAAGAGAAGAAGCTCATGTACATCGAACTTAGAAAGAAACCCTCCATTAAACATCGGGATTGAATATGATTTTAGTTCATTTGTAAACAGATCGAAGGTTGGCGATTCTTCCATTCTGCGCGAATGAATCCGATTATAAAACACATTAGGGATAGGTAGAGTAAGGGTTTGCCACCCATTTTGTCCTGGCCAATATCCTTCCACTACGCCTTCTTTTAGAGACTGTATTCCTACTAAAAAGAAGGAAAAGCCTTGTTGATGACAGTAGGATTTCATCTCCTGATAAAATTTTTCCATCTCCCCAAATGTCCCATCTTTCAAGGGAAGTTGGTTGATGAGTGCAGCAAAGAAGGGCCCTATATTTATTGATCTATCCTCCGCATGGAAGGTCACGGAAATTGGGTCTGAAAAAGCAGGCAGGGATAAAATTTGGTTTGTGTCAAATGAAAGTTTTATTGTTGGCTGGGATGAAGGGAATGGTTGGACGAGTACAGGAACGGAACGGCATCCCGCCATAAGCGTAAGGGGTTCCCCATATTGAAGATCCCACGCCTCGAATAATTTTTCTTCGATGAACAGTAGTGCCTTCTTTCTAGTGATTGCAGGATTTACCGTAATGAAAATTTTTTGAAATTTAAGATTCATTATAATTCCCCGTTTGCACTAAGTTTGATATCCTTTTATAATTAAATGATGGGCAAAAGTGGATAACACATTCTATGTTTTTCCAATTAGAACGTGTCATTAAGCCTTTATTTCAAGCAACAAAAGGAGAAATCCTCATGGATGAGTTTTGGGTAAAAATACTGTTTATGGTTGTTGTTGGTGCTGTAATTGGAGGGTTCACTAATTTATTGGCTATCCGGATGCTGTTTAGACCTTATAAACCAATCTATATTTTCGGGAAACAGCTGCCGTTGACACCAGGTTTAATTCCTAAGCGGCAAGATGAGTTAGCCAGTCAGTTAGGTAAATTGGTCGTTGAACATTTAATCACACCTGAAAGCATTCAAAGTAAGGTTATCAATGATGCCTCTATACAGAATATGAAAATTTTCGTTCAGGCAGAAGTAAAGAAAGCGTTGTCCACGGAAAAAAGTACAGCTCAATTGCTTGATCAATTGGGAATGAAGAATTCTTCCTTCTCGTTAGAACAGCAATTACAGACTTTCGTTCTTGGTAAATACGAAACATGGTTGGACGAAAATAGCGGCAAGAGCTTACAGGACATCGTCCCATTGCACATTCAGCAAAAAGCAGTGGAGTCGATCCCGGATATTTCTCGATTCATCGTAACAAAAGGAAAAGAATATTTTAACAGTGAAGAAGGTAAGGGGCGCCTTGAAGACATGTTGGATGATTTTTTCAAGGAACGGGGTAAATTGATCAATTTAATTCAGATGTTTATCGGGAATGAAAAGTTAATTGATAAAATTCAGCCGGAAATCATTAAATTTTTTGAACAATCACGAACTATTGATATATTGTCAGTGATGATGGTAAAAGAGTGGGGAAACCTCGAGAAATGGGATGTTAAGAAAGTAGAAAGCTTGATTGGGAAAGAAACGATAAGACAGTTTATTACCGAAAAAACGACAGAAATGATACCAGTCGCTACTATCATGGAAAAACCAGTTCGTGAGTTGACTGCCAATTTCTCTGATAAGATTGTTGAAAAAGGGGTCCCAATTCTTGTGGAAAAAGGTGCCGACTATTTAATTAATCACTTTCAGCCGCTTTTCCAAAATCTTCATTTGGATGATATTGTGGAAGAACAGGTGGCCTCATTTTCCGTTTCGCGACTTGAGGAAATGGTCGTTTCCATCACTAAGAAGGAATTGTCAATGATCACATACCTTGGAGCATTGCTTGGAGGAATCATCGGTTTATTCCAAGGTTTTGTAACTGTTTTATTAGGATGACGTGTAATTAGCAAAGGGATTTGTTATAGTGGTAAAGGTGTAGGAATACAATGATTACTGGGAGGGGAAAACCATGAGTAACGTATATGATGCAGCATATGAAATGGAAAAGGCAATTCGAGCAAGTAATGAATATGCCGACTTGCAACGCTTATATGAAATCGTCAATTCGGATGAAGCAACAAAAGGAATGTTTGAAAACTTTCGAAATTTACAGATGTCTTTGCAACAAAAGCAAATGATGGGGCAGGAAATTGCTCCGGAAGAGGTGGAGCAAGCACAAAAAACAGTACAGCTTGTTCAACAAAACCCAACCATCTCAAAATTGATGGAAGCGGAACAAAGGATGAGCATGGTCATTGCTGACCTTAATAAAATTATCATGAAGCCGCTTGAAGATTTATATGGTCTGCCTGAACAACAGTAGTAAGCTGTTGAGAACTCCCTGCCTTTATGGTAGGGAGTTTTTTTGTCGGAAAAGTTAGTGCCAAATCGAGTGTAAGGTGCTCTGAACTTCTATTTGTTCTACTCTTCAAATTTTAGTCATAAATTTGAAAGAGGATACTATAGATGGGGGAGATCAACATGGTATATCGTCTACTTGCGATTAATATTGACGGAACATTGCTCCAGTCGAATGGCCGTTTAAATAAATCAACTAAAGAAGCAATTGATTATGTGCACCAAAAAGGTGTCCATGTTGCGCTTGTGACGTCAAGAAACTATCACTCTGCAAAAAAAGCGGCCAAAGCCCTAAAAATAAATCCGATGATCGTTGCTCAGCAGGGAGCTTTTGTTGGAGCATCAATTGAGAAGCCTATATTGGTGAAAAGAATTTCAGAAGAATTGACTGTGGAACTAGTTCAAATGCTTGAAAAAACTACCTGCCAAATTCTACTCATTCATGAAAAATACTCGCTTGGCAATCGAGTCAACCTTCCAGAGAATTTGCTCGGTAAATCAGTTATGTATTTGAATGATCAAAATATATATGCTCAAAATTATGTGGATGATATCAGTGAAGAGTTAATTGATAAGCCAATGGCTCCGACAAAAATAGATATCATTTTTTCGGAACAAAGTGACCAAACTGATATGCTAAAACTGATAAAGGATATGTTCCCGGAGGTTGATGTTATCCTACATCCAGGATACAAGCTGACGGTTGTTCCAAAGGGTGTATCCAAGTGGAGTGGTGTATTGTATTTAGCAGATCATTTAAAGGTAAAAAGAAGTGAAATTGTCTCGATTGGAGACGGGTTAGATGATATGGAGATGATAGCTGGATCTGGTCTGGGTGTTGCCATGGGCAACGCAGATCAGGAAGTTAAGAAAGTCGCGAAATGGGTGACCCGCTCTAATGATGAACACGGTGTTGCCTATATGTTAAGAGAATTTTTCCGTAAACAACATCCGATTGAGTTTTTGCAGAAGATGAATATGCTTAAATGAATAAGGAGACTCCTTCGATCACGAAGGAGTCCTATTTAGTTATGTCGCTGGCAATGTGATTTTATATAATAATTCTAAGCACCTTTCCATAAACTAAAGAAAATCTGTAAAGGAAAGGAAGAATTCAATGGGTATTATCAATGCGAAAGAAGTACAAGTAGGTGACGAGGTATTTGTAATTTATAATAATCCCCATGTTCCTACTGTTTCGAATGTGAGGGCAGCAGAAATTGTCCCTCATCCAAAAGATCCTAATGCAGTTGCTTTGTTTCTGAACGATACATTTCATACAATTGAAGATGATGATGCTTTATTTTCTTCAGAAGCCGCTGCTGAAAAAGCCTATAACGATTATATGGACAACCAGATGATGTAAAGTTGAAGTGGGGGTCTTTGATTATCATATTTTAATGAGTATTAATGAAAAAAGCCTCACGCTTTGAAAAGCGGGGGCTTTTATTTTTGGGCTGCATTAATCACTCGTAACATCACGTGAATTTGTCCCATGTGGTACGTTTCGTGGAAAAGTGCAAGATTGACCATTTCGCTATAAGTTATAAAACCTTTGAATGGTTTCTCCAGTTTTTCATTTAAGCGTTCTTCAGGAATGGCCAGAAGGCGATTAAGCTGTTCTTTAAATTGCTGAATTAAAACGTTAACTGATGGAACATCGTCTGTCCAGTCAGCCGGACTTGTACCTTGTGCAAAGAAATTAACATAATTGTCTGGCAAGTTCCCTGCTCGCGGATGATCGAGCAAGAATTTTTCTGTTACGAACAACGTATGGCCAAGATGCCAGTGAATGTTGTTGTTGAATCCTATTGGCTGAATGCTTGCCAGTTCAGGAGTAACACAATCAATAGCTCGTTCGAAAAATTTCCCTCTAATTAGTGAGAATCGTTTCTGTAATGGATTCATGCTAGATCCCCCTTTTTTAGCTCCTGTGAATGATATGTAATTATATAAAAACGTCCTTCGAATTATATCAAGGTTGTTCCTTGTTAAGTAAATCGAGATTTATTTAACAAGAAATTTCTGCCACTCCGGTTTTTATCGAAATATCGGAATGGCAGCTTGTGGTTTATTAGTTAGGATTGGATGAGAAGTTTCATCGCATGAATTTGTCCAATGTGACTTGCCTCGTGTAGGACTACGAAGTTAATAAACTCTCCTACTGTTTCCATTTCTCTGAAAGGTTGTGCTACTTTTTCGTTCAAGCTTTCTTCCGGAATTTCAAGAAGCCGGCCAAGTTGTTCTTGTAACTGCTGCTTTAAAACTTCAACAGAAGGGATATCGCCTGTCCAGTCAGCTGGTTTTGAACCGTATCCAAATAGTTGTCCGTAATTAGCAGGCAAGTTGCTGTTATTTGGGGAGTCCAATAAAAATTTTTCCGCTGCGGATAGGACATGTCCAAGATGCCAATGGATTGTATTATTGAACCCTTTCGGCTGCACATCCATAAGCTCTGGACTTAATCCCTCGATTTCTTTTAGTAAATTTTCGCGCATAACTTTAAGTTGATTTTTCACATAACTCATTTTTTTGTTCCCCTCTCACTACTTTTTTAGCAAAATAGTTCCTCATGAAATTATATCAAGGTTGTTTGGGTATTATCAAATTTTAGGTAAGCACTTTCAAAACGAGAGGTGTATATTAATTTACAAATAATTTCATTTTTACACTTGAAATTATCAGAAAATTTAATATAATTAGATATATGTTATGTTATATAACGTAAGTGCGTTAGGTAATGACTAATATTGTGTGTTGTATCTTTAATAGACTCTTATTATAAGGTGCTTTATGGTTTTGATTGGCAGAAGGAGAGAGGGCATGCGCTTAACAGCTAGGGAGCAAGAAAAATTAATGGTCGTAGTGGCAGCAGATTTGGCAAGAAGACGAAAAAATCGCGGCTTGAAATTGAACTATCCGGAATCGATTGCCTTGATCACATATGAAATTGTGGAAGGGGCACGCGATGGTAAGTCTGTCGCAGAACTGATGCAGTTTGGAAAGACAATTCTTTCAAGTGAAGATGTGATGGAAGGAATCCCGGAGATTATTCACGATATTCAAGTGGAAGCGACTTTTCCTGATGGTACAAAGCTTGTGACGGTTCATAATCCGATTCAGTAAGGAGTTTTAAGCCATGATACCTGGAGAATATATTTTGAAAAAAGGACCGATTGTATGTAATGTAGGGAAGCCTTTGACAGTCATCTCCGTGACCAATAGGGGAGACCGGCCGATTCAAATTGGCTCACATTTTCACTTTTACGAAGTGAATCTTGGGTTGGAATTTTCTAGGGAAGATGCTTTTGGGAAAAGGCTAAACATTCCTGCCGGCACAGCGGTCCGTTTTGAGCCGGGAGATGCCAAAGAAATAGAACTGGTGCCATTTAGCGGCAAGAGGGAAGTTTATGGATTAAGCAATCAAACTAATGGTCCGCTCGATGGGAATTGGGAAATATGAGTCATGAAATGTCACGTAAGCAATATGCAGACATGTTTGGTCCGACAACTGGCGATTTAATTAGATTGGCAGATACAGTGCTTTTCATAGAAATAGAAAAGGATTTTACAAAATACGGAGATGAAGTGAAATTCGGCGGAGGTAAGGTGATTCGTGATGGTATGGGTCAACATCCTACTGCTTCAAGAGACGAGGTCATGGATCTCGTTTTCACCAATTCAATCATCGTCGATTATACCGGAATTTATAAAGCAGATATCGGCGTGAAGGATGGAAATATTGCAGCTATCGGCAAGGCTGGCAACCCGCTATTGATGGATGGAGTGACTATGGTGATTGGGGCTGCAACTGAAATAATTGCAGCTGAAGGAAAGATAATAACAGCCGGAGGCATTGATGCTCACATCCACTTCATTGCGCCGCAGCAAATTGAGACTGCACTATCAAGCGGAATTACCACGATGATTGGCGGCGGAACCGGACCGGCAACGGGATCGAACGCCACGACATGTACGCCAGGAGCCTGGAATATACATAAAATGCTTGAGGCAGCAGATCATTTCCCTATGAATCTTGGGTTTTTAGGGAAAGGTAATTCCTCGGCCAAAGAACCTCTAGCTGAACAAATAGAAGCTGGTGCGATTGGGCTGAAATTGCATGAAGATTGGGGAACGACGGCCGCTGCAATCGATACAAGTTTAACGGTGGCGGATGAATACGATGTTCAGGTAGCGATTCATTCTGACACGCTTAATGAAGGAGGTTTTGTTGAGGATACGATTAAAGCGATCGGGGGCCGTGTGATTCATACATATCATACTGAAGGTGCAGGTGGCGGGCATGCTCCTGATATCATCAAGGCGGCAAGCTACTCCAACATTCTTCCATCCTCGACTAATCCTACCCGGCCTTACACAATCAATACTCTAGAAGAGCATTTGGACATGCTTATGGTCTGCCATCATTTGGATCCATCCGTACCAGAAGATATCGCTTTTGCTGATTCCCGAATAAGGAAAGAGACGATAGCCGCTGAAGACATTCTGCATGACCTGGGCGTTTTTAGTATGATTAGCTCGGATTCTCAAGCAATGGGACGTGTAGGCGAAGTCATATTACGGACATGGCAGACAGCAGATAAGATGAAAAAGCAACGGGGGAAAATGAAAGAAGAAACAGGGGAAGGAGACAATTTACGCGTGAAGCGTTATGTCGCCAAGTATACGATAAACCCTGCCATTACCCATGGAATCTCTGATGTGGTTGGTTCGGTAGAAGAAGGGAAATTCGCCGACTTGGTGCTCTGGGATCCAGCCTTTTTTGGAGTGAAACCAGATATGGTATTAAAAGGCGGCATGATTGCCCACAGTATTATGGGTGACCCCAATGCCTCGATTCCAACGCCTCAACCTGTGTTATACCGTCCGATGTTTGCGAGTTATGGCCAGGCTGTAGCGAGTACGTCCATTACGTTCCTATCAAAGGCGTCCTATGAAGCAGGAATTCACAAAGACCTGGGTCTGAAAAAAATAATGAAGACTGTCTCGAATATTCGTAATCTTACAAAAAAAGATATGAAGTTAAATGGGGAAACCCCCGTCATAGAGGTTGATCCGCAAACGTATGAAGTGACGGTGGACGGTGATTTAATTACGTGTGAGCCGGCAGAAGTCCTGCCGATGGCACAACGATACTTTTTATTCTGAGATGATACCATGATTCTGGAAAAGGTATTAGGAAATATAGAGTTTTTTGAAAAAAACACGAAACATATGAAAAGGGTTTAGAAAGTGATGCATTAAGAAAACAAATTCTATGAGCGAAAACGGATCATGGGAAAGAAATTGGGATTCGTCTTAAGGAATACAAAGAATTAATGGATGGAGACATCCTTTATGTGGATGAAAAGAATATGATTGTGTTTCAGACGATTGATGACGATATTTAGGCGATAGTGCCTACATCAATTGGCCAGATGGGTGGAAAAGGACATGTTTATTTGAGAGAGGTTCAGTTATGCTTATATAGAAGCCCTTGTCAGTTTTTGAGCTATCACTGAAGCTTTGAAATAAAGTTTGATCAAAGATACCTCGTAAACCCGTATTTTACGATAAATAAAAAGAATTCATTTTGAAAAAAGATTGATCAAAATGGATTCTTCTCCAGCAAATTTAAGTTTGATTTTTATAAAAAAGTTTGATCATTTTCTACCTATGTTGTTCAACAATTGCACCCTTTAATGGAATAACATAGATGGAATTTTATAAACAAAACAGGATAATAATCACTTTGTTCAAAAATTACTTTCTTGAAGTTTAAATATGTGTCGGCAATAGGATTAGAGAAATGAGCAACCAAATAATCATATCTTTCTAAATCAAGAAGTAATGATTTATTGAAATGATAGTATTAGGTCATCAGAATTTTTTTAGTTCCTTTTTTTTATCCATTTATCATTCGTACACGGTCACAATTACTCCATCCATATTGTTGCCTGAAATCTCATAATAGAGATTATTTGGTACTTTAATTGGACTGCTATGAGAAATGGAGTAATAAGAAACAGTATATTTTTTCTCATTAACACTAGCAGAAATGTTCTTTTCTTCTTTTAGATAATCCAAATATTCTTCCAAAGCTAAATTCTTATCCTTCATAATCGCGCTGTGAGGCAAGCCAACATAGCGGATATGCCACGGTTCATATTGAATTCCTGTGACATCAGTTTTATCCTTTGGATAGCGTAAAATAAAGCCGTATTTCCAAGCATTTTCTTCTATCCACTTTCCTTCTGGTGCTTCACTCATCTTCATTTGAGTAGATCCTACATCAAGCGATAAACCCAAATTGTGTTCGCTATAGCCTGCTGGCAAGGAATAGTCAGAGCCCATTTCTTGGTAAAGTACACTTTGCTCATCAAATTCTCGAAAGCCACTACTAATTGAAAAATGACGAACTCCTTCTTTTTCAGCAGCAGTTGTCATCTCTGAAAATTTACGTGCGACATCCTCTGACAATCTAATATCACTATCAAGTAACTCGTATCCCTTTTTCAATTCTTTATGCGTAAATAAATTTACGACATCTGATTTTATACTCTCTTGGTGAACAGGATAATCCTTGTTGACCAAGAGTAGATTTCCTTGATAGATCTGATCTTTTGCAATCTCCTTGTTTTGGATACGTTCAGAACTTCCTAGATAATTTATATTATCTTGATGATTTTGAACAATTTTTTGAAACTCTACTTTATCTTGAAACAACGGTGTTATATTAGCGATAGCAAATCCCAAACACAATATTAAAAACAATAAAAATCCCCACTTCTTCATTTTCAGTTTCCTCCTTGATCTTACTTGCTTATATAATAGGAGAAACTATTAAAAAAAAGAGTAGGGTAAATATTAAATTTTTCTTAAATCATTTACTTGGGTATTAAATTTGATTATTTGGTACACTGTCCTGTGGTAAACGAACCTCAAATATCGTACGTATTAAACTACTTTCTGCAGTAATCGTTCCATTATGTTGCTCCACAATATTCTTCGCAATGAACAATCCAAGACCTGTGCTATCTTCTTGTTGAGTTCGTGCTTTGTCACCGGTATAAAACATATCAAAAAGATGCGGTAGTTCATTCGGTGGAATACTATTTCCATAATTCACAATCTGAACAACCACTTCTCCTGAATCAATAAAGCCGTTAATATCTACAAACTGGCCATCGTATCCATAACGATTGGCATTGGTCAGAAGATTTTCAAACACACGTGCTAACAACTCTCCGTCACCAATAATAGGTAAATAGGGAGTACTATTCATTCGAGCTATCAAATCATTTTTCTCGAAGATAGGATACAATTCTTCCTTTAATTGAATCAGTAGGTCATTTAAATTAATTTGCTTTTTTTCAACTGGCAGCATGCCATAGTTCATTCTAGTTATTTCGAATAATTCATCAATAAGTCTTTCTAAACGCTGAGATTTAGTGAAGGCAATTGTTAAAAAATGTCTGACTTGTTCTTTAGTCAGATTCTCATCCTTAAGGATTAAATCAATGTAACCTAAAACAGAGGTGAGCGGAGTACGCAAATCATGAGCTAAATTTACTACTAACTGATCTTTACTGCTTTCCGAAAAATCTCCTCTTTCTATGGCTTGTTCCAATTTTTCACTTGCCAGATTAATATCTTGCGCAATATTTCTAAATTCATCATTTGATATGATTTGAACTCGATGTTTAAAGTCACCACGAGCGAGATAATGAATTCCTTCTGAAATCTCTTTGAAATAGGTAGAGTAAGGCTTAGTAAGGACAAAGAAAAAAAAGATTGAAAGTGGGATAAATAGTAGTAAAAAGAAATTAATGTCTCCAATATTGTTTATAAATAAGCGAAAACGAGCCAATGGATCCTCATAACGAACCATCGTGTGATAATAAAATTGAAGTCCTTTAAAGATTAGATAAGTTATGATGCCAGAAAAAAACATACTTAATCCGAATAACACTATCATTTTTGAGCGAAAACTTCTAATGATTTTAACCATTGAATGTATACCCGACACCCCATACAGTTTTAATCCATTTATTTTTCCGTTTATCTTCTTTAAGTTTTTTCCGTAAAGTACGAATATGGACCATAACGGTATTACCACCCTCAAAATAGGCTTCGCCCCACACATGCTGAAAAATATTTTCCACACTATAAACTTTCTTTGGATGACTGGCTAGTAAATACAAAATCTCAAACTCTTTAGGCGTCAGCTCAATGGTCTCATCATATAGAATAACTGTGCGTTGATCAGGAGAAATAACTAATCCACCAATTTCCAAGATCAATTTATTATCTGTTTTGGGTTGATTCAATTTCATAAAGCGCCGCAACTGAGCATTTACACGAGCAACCAATTCAATGGGGGTGAATGGTTTAGTCATATAGTCATCTGCTCCAATCACTAGTCCATGTACCTTATCGAAATCAGAAGTTTTGGCACTCAAGAAAATGATAGGTAAATTATGTTGTCCTCGAATGTGATGGGTTACTTCGTATCCATCCATTTTTGGCATCATAATATCTAAAATTAGCAAATCAATCGATTGAGTCTGGATAGCATGAATGGCTTCTAGTCCATCAGATACTTTAATGACATGGTATCCTTCTTTTTCTAAATGGATGGCAATCAGATCAGCAATCTCCTCCTCATCATCAGCTATTAAAATCGAAATACGTTTCATCTACTCCACTCCTAATTTCTAATTTCTGGGAGATGGTATCATCGCCACTCATTGACCAATCAATAAATTGTTTAACTTTTTTAATTGGCATCCCAGTATTCTTTAAGCATAAGATCATTTCTAAATATTTCAGTGCTTCTTCGTCAAAAACTCAATCTCCCTTCTCAGTTCTTTTGAGAAAGGGTAACAGTCCTCGATTATCATAGTACCGTAATTGAGAAACATTGTTAGATGATTCATTTTTGCGACTTGTCCAATTTTATAGTTCATATGATTTTTTATCTTTTTACCAAGGATACAACCTAAACCTAAGTTGAGGTCAAGGATTTTTAAGATTTTTTTTTGAAACATAATTATCCAATTCAAAATATCTTCGTTTTTTCCCATCTTTAAGTCATTTCCTATTTAGATATCAACGTTTTTATCGTACCATTTTCAAGATAATTTATGCCACCAAAGAAAAGTTAAGTAATTAGTTTAAATTAATGATGTATTAATAACAAAGACTTTCTCGGTCATACACTTACGCTATTGGTGTTTGGTGTCATCCTGATCCTTTTGAAAAATGAAATCTCGGAAGCCTGGGCAATGTCATTAGAATTTCTTGTAGGAATCATGTTGGTATATCTAGGTATAACGACGATTTTTTCTTGGGAGAAAATGCATCAACATGATCATTCAGGCAGAGCTACCTATTTGAAATCGATGTTTGTTGGGATTGTCCACGGACTTGCCGGAAGTGCAGCCATGGTTCTTCTTACGATGAGTACAATAGATTCAGTATGGCAGGGTGCCATTTACATTATTATATTTGGAGTTGGTACATGTGTGGGCATGCTTCTATTTACAACGATTTTAAGCATCCCCTTTGACACAAGTACTTCTTCTATAAAAGTGAACCACTCACTCATTCAGTTGACAGGTGTGGTCAGCGTGGTATTCGGGATCTATTATATGTACAACCTGGGCGTAAATGATGAGTTATTTACGGTTTGGTTTGGGTGAACAACGTCTATTATTTACATGGGATATTAGAGTCAGAAACTCTCTAGGTAAAAGCTTGGGAGTTCTTTGCTTTAAGAAAAGATGGTTCTGCACTCTTTTGTCGCCATTAAATACACATTCCTATTACTCTTCTGGTAGACTAGTATAATGAAAATATTGGCTATTAGTCTATTCATGTAAGGGGGATGACAATTAATGAAATGGAGACTATTTTTACTTGCACTTTTCATAGTATCTTTAGCGTTAACTGTAGGATGTTCAAATAAACAAGAACATATTTCGATTCAAAAGCGTGAGGGTAAAATCTACAAATTTGAAGCTTATAAAGAAAGTATAGAAATTGAAAAGACTATAAAAACAAAAGAAATATTAAAAAATATTAACTGGGAAAATTCCAAAATGGAGAAAGATCGTCCTAAAGCGGATTATATCTTTTATTTTAATGATGAAAAGAATGAGGATAAAATAGTCGTTTACTATGTTTGGGTTATTTCTGGTGAAAATATATTGAAATTGACGAAAGGTAAACATAGCAAGTATGTACAATTAAATAAAGCGGATTCTGAAATTGTATTAAACTTGATACAATAAAAGAACAGATGGAATAAGATCTTTTTTGGTAAGATTAGGGGGGAAGTATGAAAAATAATCAACCGGTATTAAAGATACCAAAAACGATTTATGAAAAACTAATTGATATTTTTTCACTTATTATAATAGTGCTCAACCTGATTTATTTGATTAATGAGTGGAGTACTTTACCTGATCAGGTTCCGATTCATTTTAATGCTAAAGGAGAAGCAGATGGTTGGGGAGGGAGAGTTGTAATTTGGTTTCTTCCGATCGTAAGTATTTTTTTATGGTCAATATTGACGACTTTAGAGAGAGTGCCGTATATCTTTAATTTCTCGGTAAAAGTAACGGGACAAAATGCGGAGCGTCTATACAAAAATGCTCAGGTGATGAGTGTGATTTTGAAGGCGGAAATTATTGTTTTTTTACTTTATACCAGCTGGAAATCTGTTCAAGTTTCTGTAGGTAGGGAAGTTGGGCTTGGTATTTTAGAATTGCCTATTTTCCTAGTTGTCCTTCTGGGCACGATCGCTTTCTTTAGGGTGCGCTCATTTCTGAAAGTAAAATAAACCGAACTTCATTATAGCAAGTTCGGTTTAAATCTATCTTGATTATGAGCAGTTTTCTTTCTCTAAGCAAGTTCAGTTTTCTTATTCGTTGTTCGCAACAGAGGCATGGTGCAGCAACGGAAAGAGCCTCCGGACTTGATGATCTCGCTTATATCGACTTCAATGACGCTATATCCGCGTTCACGAAGCTTGTGATTTACTTTTTTATTGCATGGAAGACTAAACACTTTTCTTTTTCCAATAGAGAGCACGTTTGTTCCTAATGTGAATTGCTCCTCTTTAGTCACTTCAATTATGTCATAACGTGATTCTAATAAGGCTAACTCTTTTTTTGTAAGGGCTTCTGGGAAGATAAGGGCCTCCGTTGGTGAGATAACATTGAATACACAGTCCAAGTGAAGGAATTTTTCAATGAAAGGAATTGGGATGATATCGTATTCTGATAATAAGGTTTGAAGATTCTTGATTGATTTTTTATCTGTTCTATCACTGACCCCGATATAAATGGTCTTTCCATCAATTATGACATCCCCGCCCTCTATTCTATTCCTACATAAGTTGAAGAATGGGACATCATTTTTTTCGAGCCAGGTTTTCAAAATAAGTTCTTCACCTTGCCGGATATCTGTAGCCATCTCGGCGACGTACACGGTATTGCCAAGAGTGAATCCAATATCTCTCGTAAAGACTTGTTCTGGATATGCAGATTGGGGTGGTAGATTTATGACTTCAATTCCTTCATGTTCAAGCGACTTTACAAAATTGGTATGCTGCTCCATAGCAAGTACACGATCAATGTTCTCATCTTTAAACTCTTTTTGTGTTTCGTTGATGATCTCACGAATCTCCATATATTTTGGTTCACATACAATTACCCGTAAAAGCTTTGAATATTCGCTCGCGCAGTAAGCCTCTAGTTCTTCGTTTATCTTGTTTACCATAGATGAGCTCCCTCTAAATATCATTGTATCTTTACTATTACCTCTTTTTTCTGGAAAGAAACATAAAAAAAAGTCATTTTTTAATATAGTCTTTTGTATTAATCATTGTTGATTTTTACTTGGAAGCTTTCTTCATACAGACAAATCTTAAAAATATACATAAAGCAGTTACTTTTGTTAAAAGTTTTACAATCTATTTTTAAAGTCCGTTTGTATGTAATTTGAAAATTAATAATTCTGAAAAATAAAATTTTACATTTTTGTAAATGTAATTGAATAATAAAAAATAGTGAGTTACAATAGCAAAAAGGAAAGCGCTTTCCCTAAATTTTCTTAATATTAAATATCTTTAAGGTTCGTTGCAAACCAAACATTAAAATTAATAGAAGGAGTGTGAGTAATGGGAAATATCCGTTGGGGAATTATTAGTGCTGCCAATATAGCATATGATGAATTTTTACCGGCATTAATCCGTTCAGACCGTGCAGCATTAGTAGCTGTAGCATCGAAAAGCTTAGAAAAGGCCAAACGATTCAATTCCCCGCACATATATGGAAAGTATGAACAACTAATTGAAGATTCATCGATTGACGCAATCTATATCCCTTTGCCAAACTCTCTTCATGCAAAATGGGCGGTGAGGGCAATGCAAAAGGGAAAACATGTTCTTCTTGAAAAACCAGCAGCGTTAACAGAAGCCGATATGTACGATGTGAAAACAGCAGCCCAAGAAAATAATGTAGTTTTTATGGAAGCTTTCATGTACCAATTTCATTGTCAGCACAAACGAGTGAGGGAATTACTGGAATCGGGTATTATCGGGAATTATCTCCATGTTAAAGCTCATTTTTCCTGGATGCTTGAAGACTCAGGTGATATTCGTTTGAAACCTGAACTAGGAGGAGGTGCTATGCGAGATGTCGGATGTTACGGCTTGCATGCGGTGACACAAATTGTTGGCTTTAAACCTGTCCAAATCTCAATGAGCGGTAAAATGGATCAAGACAACGGAGTGGATATAACATCGACTTGCGTATTGATTGATGATCAGAAACGAACTGCTGAAGTAACAGCTTCATTGGAACTCTCGTTTATTAATCGTTATGAAATCTTTGGTCCAAGGGGGTCCATTACTGTTGATTGCGCTTTTCGTCCTGACGTATCGGATGATAAACACGGCAAAATAACTGTTAAAGATTACAATGGCAGCGTGATTCTTTTTGAGAAGTTTAAAGACGATCAATATTTAAACCAGATTGAACATTTTCATGATTGTATTCTAGAAGGGGGAAATCCTGACTACAACGTGGATCATTCGCTTAAGATGGCCCGTTATCTTGAAATAAGTTATCAATCATTGCACAGTAAGTCTGTGGTGACGAATGTTAACTAAAAAGGAGAAAATAATATGACAAAAAAAATTCGAGCAGCTGTACTTGGACTTGGAAGACTTGGATATTGGCACGCAGTAAATGTCGCTACAAGAATTAGAAATGCAGAACTTACGGCAATATGTGATGTGAACATGGAGACAGCCAAGCGTGTTGCAACAGAGTTAGAAGTGCCATTTTTCACTACCAATCCGGATGATATTCTTCAAGACGATACAATCGAAGTAATGATTATTGCCTCTCCAACAAGCACACATTTTGATTTATTGAAAAAAGCGTCTGAATCAGGTAAAGCTATTTTTGTTGAAAAACCACTTACGATAGATTTAAGTGAAGCAAATGATATTAAGAGAATAATAGAAAATAACAATACCATATGCCAGGTTGGTTTTATGCGTAGATTCGATCCGGCTTACGTTGAAGCGAAAAAGCGAATTAATGCTGGTGATATTGGCGATCCGATATACTTCCGTGGTATTTCCCGTGATCCTCATGCACCCCATGAAGCGTTTATCCAGAATAGCGGTGGTATGTTTGTCGATGTTTCCATCCATGATTTTGATATTGCTCGTTATTTGATGAATTCCGAAGTGACTTCAGTTCATGCTCATGGACGAATCTTGAAATACCCGTTCATGGAAAAATACGGAGATGTTGATCAATCTCTTACGTATTTAGAGTTTTCATCTGGGGCTGCAGGAGATGCAGAGGCAAGTCGTAATGCCCATTATGGCTACGATATTCGTGCAGAGGTCATTGGGACAGAAGGCTCGATCTTTATAGGGAATCTTCGAAATCATGATATTCAGATTTTAACGAAAGAGGGTAACCTGCATGATATATTACCGGATTTTCCAACTCGTTTTACGGATGCCTACAATTTGGAGCTTTCAAGCTTTTTCCAGGTAGTGGCTGAAAAAAGAACACCAAGTGTCACAGTAGACGATGGCGTAAAGGCACTCGAAATCGCTTTTGCTGCACGGGAATCTTATCAAAATGGAAAAAAAGTCGAACTTTAGTATATAGAAGGATAAAGAATCCATTTTGTTCACGAGTTTTAATCTGAAAATACTAAATATTCAAAAAAATGTATTGAAAAATAAATATAATAAAATTATACTTTAGTTAGGAAAGCGCTTTCTTTAAAAAGAAAAGGTAAATGACGAAAAGAGGTTTGCACATGGTTAATCATTCAGGATATCTCCTCGAAATGAAAGGGATTAAAAAAAGTTTTGGTCAAAACCATGTTTTAAAAGGAATTGATTTAGATGTAATGGCAGGTGAAGTTCATGTATTACTAGGGGAAAATGGTGCAGGTAAGTCCACACTTATTAAAATTTTAACAGGAGCATATGAAAAGGATTCCGGAGAAATTTTTTGGGAAGGTAATTCTGTCCAACTTGATACACCCCTTGATGCTATGAATCTAGGAATTGCTACGATCTATCAAGAATTGAATGTCATTCCTGAATTAAAGGTATATGAAAATATATTCCTTGGAAGGGAATTGAAACGTGGCGGAAAATTTTCATTACTTAATCAAAATGAAATGCGTAAGGAAGCAAAACGCTGTTTGGAGATGCTTGGCCAGAGCCCTGAACTTGCAGATAAGCAATTGGGGGAGCTGGGAATCGGGCAGCAACAACTTGTGGAGATTGCGAAAGCGCTTACTCTCGATGTTAAATTAATCATTATGGATGAGCCGACTTCCAGTCTTAGTGGAACAGAAGTGGAGCAGTTATATCGATGTGTAGAACAACTTACGCAAAAGGGCATTGCGATTGTATTCATTTCCCATCGGTTAGATGAAATCAGAGAAATGGGCGATAGGCTTACCATCCTTCGCGACGGATTTAAAATAGAAACGCTACCGGTCAAGACAACAGAAACTGATTATTGGATTGAGTTGATGGTTGGACGGGCGCTGGATGAGAAATATCCTAAGCAATCATTTACGCTTGGCGGTGAAGGGTTCAAGGTTGAAAACATGGAAGTGGCCGGGTCAAAAGAACCAGTAAGCTTTTCAATCCGACACGGTGAGATAGTCGGCATCTCCGGACTAGTTGGGGCTGGACGTACAGAATTAGCAAGAGCTATTTTCAGTGCAGATGACCGGGGGAATGGAAAGGTCTTCATAAATGGAAAGGAAGTTCGAATCAAATCACCTAGGGATGCAATTGATGCGGGCATTGCTTTTATAACGGAGGATAGGAAAAGTGAAGGTCTCTTACTGGATCAGCCGCTCGATTTTAATATTGCCATGGCTAATATGAATAAATTTACGAATAAATTAAGACTCGTTGATTTAAAAGGTCTACGTGAAGAAGCAATAAATTATATAAAGGAATTGAAAGTTCGCCCAAATAACATAGATCTTCATGCTAGAAATCTAAGTGGGGGAAATCAGCAAAAAGTCGTTATTGCCAAATGGTTATGCACAAAAGCAAAGGTTTATATCTTTGATGAACCTACAAGAGGGATTGATGTTGGTGCAAAAGTTGAAGTCTATCGCTTAATGAATCAGTTAGTTGAAAGCGGTGCCATTGTGCTGATGATATCTTCTGATCTTCCTGAAATTCTTGGTATATGTGATCGGGTCTTAGTGATGAGTGAAGGGAAAATAACCGCTGACCTAGAAATTGGAGAAGCCTCTCAAGAGCGAATAATGAAGGCGGCAACAGGAGGATGAAATTATGAATGGAGCAGTCATACAAAAACCAGAGAATGATTCACCAAAACAGAGTAGAACCATTAAGACTTACGTAAGTAAATTTGGGCCATTAATCGGTCTTATCCTTTTAACGACAGTCCTGACATTTCTATCGGACAAGTTTATGACATTGAACAATATCATGAATATTGCTCGTCAGTCTTCTATTAACGCCATACTTGCAATAGGCATGCTTCTTCCGATTTTAACAGCCGGTATTGATTTATCTGTTGGTTCCATTCTTGCAGTCTCTATCATGGTTATGGGAATTGTTTCAGTCACGATGGGATTAAGTCCAATCTTGGGTCTTCTTGCCTGTCTGTTCGTAGGCGCTGGATTCGGTTTAATTAATGGATTGCTATTAACGAAATTACGTTTGCCCCACCCGTTTATTTCTACACTTGGTACGATGAATATTGCACGTGGAATTGCACTAATCATTACGGCAGCGGCTCCAATTGCTGGTTTTCCATATTTAATTCAATTTTTAGGACGGGAATTTGTAGGTCCCATACCTGTTAGCTTCCTTCTAGTAATCGCTGTATATATCATCTTTCATATTTTCTTGACAAGGACACAGACAGGGCGATATATATACGCAATCGGTGGTAACAAAGAAGCCGCTCGTCTCTCGGGTATCAATGTTGATCGTGTATTGATCATAGTATACACAATTAGTGGTTTAATGGCAGGTCTTGCAGGACTTGTAATGGTTGGACGAGTAAATTCCGCATTCCCTCTTGCAGGTCAATCATATGAACTTGATGCAATAGCGGCAGTCATTATTGGTGGCGCTAGCTTCATGGGAGGTGTCGGTACTGTCTGGGGTACATTAATTGGGGCAATGATCATTGCTGTGCTCAGAAATGGTTTAAACCTTCTGAACGTGCCTGCTGATTTCCAAATGGCAGTAATCGGTTTTGTAATTATCGCAGCCGTTTTTGTTGACGTACTCCGTCAACGCAAAAGTAAAAAAAGATAATCAATCATAAATTCATTTCAAGTATATCACTATAATTTGGAGGTAGAAGAATGAATAGGAAACTAAAATGGTTTGGAGCGGCATTAATGGTAACGTGTATGGCATTAGTGACTGGTTGCGGCGACGCAGATAAAAAAGCGAGCGGCGGTGAAGATGAAAGTGTAGCAGTCGTTTTAAAAACTTTATCAAGTCCTTACTGGAAATATGTAGAGGCGGGAGCAAAAGCTGCTGGTAAGGACCTTGGGGTAACTGTAACAGTGGTGGGTCCATCTGCAGAGTCGGAAGTGATCCAGCAAGTTAATATGCTTGAAGATCAAATAAATCAGTCACCTGGCGCAATCGTAGTCGCTCCTTCACAACCTGAAACGGTTGTACCGGTGTTAGAAACCGCAGCTCAGAATGTACCTGTATTACTTATAGATTCAGATGCTGATTTTGAAGGAAAAACAACCTTTATCGGAACAGAAAACCGGACTGCAGGTTTGGAAGGTGGGAAATTGTTGGCTTCTATGCTTCAGAAAGGAGATAAAGTGGTTTTAATTTCAGGAGCACTCGGCAATCCGGCTACTGATGCGAGGATTAAAGGGGCGAAAGAAGCGCTTGAAGAAGCGGGTCTGGAAGTTGTTGCAGAACAACCTGGAGATAGTGATAAAACAAAAGCGATGTCAGTAATGGAAAATATTTTGCAAAAAAATGGAGATGTTAAAGGTGTTTTCGCAGCAAATGATGATATGGCATTAGGTGTATTGCGTGCTGTTGAAGCAAAAGCACTGGATATTAAAGTTATTGGTACTGATGGAACGGAAGAAGCAGTTGAATCCATTTTGGAAGGCAAGCTGGCTGGCACCATAGCCCAGAGCCCATATAACATGGGGTATCAAGGTGTTGAAAATGCCTTGAAAGCAATAAATGGGGACAAGATTGATGAGCGATTAGATAGCGGGATTGACATCATAACAGTAAAAAATGCAGAAGAAAAATTAGACTTCTTAAAAAGTATTTCAAAATAAGGAAATCTATAGTACCCGCAAAATTCCTTCATGCTAAAATAAAGTAAAGGATATTTTGGAGGAGTTTTGAAAACATATGAAGCAGCCTACAATTTATGATGTAGCAGAAAAGGCAGGCGTCTCAATTGCCACGGTATCAAAGGTGATAAATAAAACAGGACGAATTAGCGATAAAACGAGAAATAGAGTAACGGAAATCATGCAAGAACTTGAATATCAGCCAAGCACTGTTGCAGCTGCGTTGACAGGGAAGAAGACATTCACAATAGGAGTGCTTGTTCCTGATATTTCAAACCCTTTTTTTGCTGAGGTTGCGAGAGCCCTGGAAAATAATGCTCGTGAAATTGGCTATGCCATTATTTTATGCAGCACAGATTATCAACGGGAAAGGGAACACGACTATTTAGAGCTCCTTATAAAAAAACAGGTGGATGGAATTATCATCGCAACTGAACCGAATGATCGGGAGGTTTTTAAGAAGCTTCAAAGCAGGAATTTCCCACTCTTGATGTTCTCAGTCGATCACCCCTCTTTTGTTACAACTAATGTTGTTACGACAGATGATATACGGGGTGGATATCTTGCAGGGCGTTATTTGTTGGATAAAGGACATAGGCATATTGCAGTGATTGCCGAATTAAACCGTGCAAGTGGAAACCTTCGATTAGAGGGCTTTAAACAATCACTGATTGATGAGGGGATTAAGTTGAATGAAGAACAAGTGATTCATTCTAAATCAAAAATTGAAGACGCAAGAATAGCTGCCAAGGAAATTTTAAAATTAGAGAATAGGCCCACTGCGGTATTTGCGTCAACCGATTTAATTGCTGCCATTTTTATGAATGAAGCACGAAAGGAAAATGTAGCTATTCCTAATGAAATATCGGTGATTGGTTTTGATAACACCATACATGCAGAAATAGCATACCCAGGCTTAACGACAATCGCTCAACCTATAGATGAATTGGCAAGTTATGCCATTAATCAACTGTTGCTGTCAATTGAAAAGCCGAATAAATCTGGGCATAGGATCATGCTTGCACCAGTACTTATAGAACGTAATTCAGTAAGAGACTTAAAAGAAATAAAAAGTTAAGCTTAATGAGTCAACCGGTTACAACCCGGTGTTTTATTTATTAGGTTAAGCGCTTAATTAGGGGGATTAGGTCAATGACACTGACTGTTGGAATTATTGGAGCAGGTCGTATTGGAAGATTACATGTAGATAATTTGAAGGTGATTCAGCAAATCCGAATTAAAAGTGTTTCGGATGTTGCAATTGAACATCTTGAAGAGTGGGCGATAGAGAAACGAATTGAAGTATTGACAACGGATTACCTTGAATTGCTTAGTGATCCTGAAATCCAAGCAGTGTTTATATGCTCACCAACAAATACACATGCAAATATTATTAAAGAAGCGGCTAAAGCTGGAAAACATATTTTCTGTGAAAAGCCAATTAGCTTCTCAGTGGAAGAAACAGAAGAAGCACTTACTGCGGTGAAAAGTGCAGGTGTAAAGCTTCAAGTTGGTTTTAACCGTCGCTTTGATCCGAATTTTCGTAAGATTCGAAACCTCGTTCAAGAAGGTGAAATCGGGATACCTCATATTTTGCGAATCACTTCACGTGATCCTCAACCGCCAAGTGCTGATTATATTAAATCTTCAGGCGGATTGTTCATGGATATGACGATCCATGACTTCGACATGGCTCGCTACGTTATGGGCAGTGAAGTTGTGGAGGTGTTCGCAAATGGAGCTGTGTTAGTGGACCCCGCTATTGAGGAAGCAGGCGATATTGACACAGCCATCATAACTTTGAAATTTGCAAATGGTGCACTAGGGGTTATCGATAATAGCCGCCGTGCCGTCTATGGATATGATCAACGTCTTGAGATTTTTGGGGATAAGGGTACTGCACAAGTGGATAACAACAGGGCAACAACTGTTGAGGTTTCAACAAATGATCATGTAAAGAAAGAAAAGCCGCTTTACTTTTTCCTTGAACGCTACACTCAAGCATATATAGGTGAAGTAACTGAGTTTGCATCGGCATGTCTTGAAAACCTTGAAGTGAGTTGTAGTGGCTTTGATGGCATACAAGCTGAGCGTATTGCTAAAGCTGCAAAACAATCACTAGAAACGGGAATTCCGGTTCAGTTGAAGCAGACTGACCAAATTGCTACATATTAATTAAACGGAAGAAAGAATAATATGAACCAGCTGAAATAGAAATGGCTTCTAGAGCCGGATGCGAAAATTTTGCCGGGAAATTTAAGAAAATACTTCTACGTTACTAAAAGTGCGCAGGCTTTTTGACTGATAGGTAACACCCGAGGTTAATAGTATTAACAGTCCGAGGTGCAGCAATTGGAAAGCCAGTTAGTGTCAGAGAGAAAAGTTTTACGAAAAACTTTTTTGGAAGTGATCTTACTAACAATAAGGGAGTAATGTAATGAAATTTTCAATATGTAGCTGGATTTTCGGCGATATACCTATAGAAAAGGTTATGCAATTTGTGTCACAAACAGGATATGATGCAATAGAAATTCGAGCAGCTGTGAATGACTATAAGTGGAAAGACCTTTTACATCTTTCCAAAGAATTGTCTTTGGAAATTGGAGGTTTGACAGGAGATTCAGGCTGGCCAAATGAAGAACAAGACCTTGCCAATGCTCACTCGGAAAATCGTCAAAAAGCTATAGAGTATTTTAAAAGACAGATAGAGGCTGTAAAGGAGGTAGAAGGAAAATACCTCGTTGTATGTCCTTCTGCTGTCGGAAAAACTTCGCCGATGGGATTAAATGGAGAGGATTGGAAATGGGCCATTGATTCCGTCCAGAAATTAGTAGAAAAAGCAGGTGAATTAGATATTACACTTGTGATTGAACCATTAAATAGGTATGAAAGCTGTATAGTAAACAGCGGAGATGACGCATTGCTCTTTGTTCAAGAGGTAAGTAATCCGAAAGTGAAAATGCTATTGGATACATACCATATGAATATTGAAGAAGAAGATATGGAAACACCATTTCTGAAAACAAAAGAACACCTAGAAATTATCCATGTAGCGGATAGCAACAGGCGAGCTCTTGGCAGGGGACATATTGATTTTGGACAATTTGCATCCGGTATAAATAAATCTGGTTTTAATGGTCATATTGTTGTGGAATGTATGGCTCCAGGGGTTGATCCTTTCCAAGCAGGTAAAGGATATCCAGCAATGAACCTAATTTATACCTATGCAGAAGAATCCTTGATTTATTTAAAGGAGCTGACCAAGGCTTCTATATAGCATCTTAATTCATGTACCTAGCGGTATTAAAGCTTTAAGGTAGAAGTCAATAAGGGAAAGAATAGTTAATTGACTTTTTAACCTTAAATAAATAAATAAATATTGTAGTTTTTCTTTTAAGGCATTATCTGAGATTCTCTTCCTGACGGTTCTAAGGCCATCTCATAGTACTGAATATCCATTTTTAAGACGATGGATATTAGGGAATTCCCAATTTTTGACGGCGATTTTCTTTTTTAGGTCCCTCTAGAGTTATGGGTTGTAAGAACTGAATAAGACAGACAAAGGATCAAGTTTAAGGTCCTTTTTTTGTTTAACCAATAATGTAGACCAGAGTCTTAAAATAAAATGTAAAACCGAACCTAGGGAAAAAGGATTATTTTTTTTCTGGTCGAATATATATGTGAAAGCGTTTTCTAGAGAAGGGGGAGATTGTTATGATGGATACTCCATTGATTATGACGCAAATCATTGAGAGAGCTGAAAAATATTTTCCAAAAAAAGAGGTAGTTTCGCGTACGGACGGTGGAATTCACACTTTTACATATGCAAAAATTGCTGAGCGTACAAGAAGGCTAGCGAGTAACCTTGAAAAATTCGGTATCAAGACAGGTGACCGGATCGGAACACTTGCATGGAATCATCATCGGCACTTGGAAGCATATTTTGCGATTCCTTGTCATGGGGCTGTCCTACATACAATTAATATGCGTCTGTCTCCTCAGCATGTTTCTTATATCGTCAATAGTGCGGAGGATCGATTATTGCTAATAGATCCTGATGTCATCCCAATGTTGGAAACGATTAAAGATGAGTTAACAACGGTAGAAGGCTACATCATTATGACTGATAATGATGAACTGCCTGAAACGACACTATCACCTGTTTACCATTATGAAAAGTTATTGGCTGAAGGGAATCCTAAGCAGACATTCATTCAGGATTTAAATGAAAATGCACCTGCCGGCATGTGTTATACATCCGCCACGACAGGAAATCCAAAGGGTGTGGTTTATTCACATCGCGGAATTTTGTTGCATGCGATTGCGCTGGGACTTGCTGATTCTACAGCAATAAGCGAACGGGATGTGGCTTTGCCAGTCGTACCAATGTTTCACGTTAATGCATGGGGAATGCCATTTGCGAGTGTTTGGTTTGGCACAAAGATGGTTTTACCGGGACCGAACTTTACCCCGAAAATTTTGGCAGAGCTTATAGAAACGGAAAAGGTCACAATCGCTGCAGGAGTTCCGACGATTTGGCTTGGGTTGTTGAAGGAGCTTGAAGAAGGTAGCCATGATACGAGCAGTATTCGCGCTGTTTTATGCGGAGGGTCGGCGGCTCCAAAAAGCATGATTAAAACTTTTGAGCAAAAGTACAGTATTCCATTCCTGCATGCTTATGGTATGACGGAAACAAGCCCGCTCGTATTTGTTTCCAAACCAAAAAGCTATCAGGAAGACTTACCTGAGGATGAACTTTATGAGTTGAAGGCCAAGCAGGGGCTTGTCTCGCCGATGATCGAAATTAAAGTTGTCGGGCAGGATGGTGAAGTGAAAGCGGATGGAAAAGAAATGGGAGAATTACTTATAAGGGGTCCATGGATAGCGGATGAGTATTTTAAAGATGAGCGATCCGAGGGGACGTTTATAGATGGCTGGCTTTATACCGGAGATGTTGTCACGATAGATGAGGAAGGCTTTGTGAAAATTGTCGATCGGACGAAGGACTTAATCAAAAGCGGTGGAGAGTGGATTTCCTCTGTAGATATAGAGAATACATTAATGGCTCATGAGGGTATCTTTGAGGCGGCAGTCATTGCAGTGCCTCATGAAAAATGGCAGGAACGCCCAATTGCTTGTGTTGTCTTGAAGGATGCATATAAAGAGCAGGTATCACAAGAAGACATAATAGAGTTTTTAAAACCGCAGTTTGCTAAGTGGTGGTTACCGGATGAAGTAGTCTTTTTGGATGATATTCCAAAAACGGGTGTAGGGAAGTTCTTGAAAAGGGCGTTGCGTGATCAGCTTCAGGATAAATATATTAAGAAATAAAAGGTAAAATTGAATAAATATAACTTTTTTCTATTACGATAGTAGAGTGAGCATATATAATAAATTTATAGAATGAAAGAGGAGGAAATAGATTGAGTAATGAAACATCATTAAATTCAGGTACGGTTTTAGTCACATATTCGGAACGAACAGCAACTGTTGCAATGAATCGTCCAGAGGCTATGAATGCATTAAATCCGCAAATGCTAAATGATTTTATTTTTGCTCTTAAAGAAGTAAGTGAGAATGAGGACGTGGACGTCGTCATTTTAAAAGGCAATGGGAAAGCTTTTTCAGCAGGCGGAGATATTAAAATGATGCTCGCACCTGATAAAGAAGATGGTTTTAATGACCTGATGGATGGAATTAGTGAATTAGTAACAACCTTATATTTCATGCCTAAATTGACAATCAGTGCCATTCACGGTGCAGCAGCAGGTCTTGGTTTGAGTATTGCGCTTGCAACTGACCATCTTATTGCTGACTCAGAAAGTAAGGTTGCCATGAACTTTATCGGCATTGGATTAATTCCTGATGGGGGTGGACATTTCTTCCTTGAGCGACGTCTTGGTGAAGTGGGGGCGAAAGAATTAATCTGGGAAGGTAGAGTGCTAACAGCGCTGGAGGCTAAAGAAAAAGGCCTCATTCACGAAATAGCAGATGGAACTTTGGAGCAGGCGGTAGAGAGAAAAGTACAAGGATGGCTGAAAAGTCCTGTTCAAGCGATGATCAAGACGAAAAAGATTCTAAGTGAAAAAAATCGTCCATTATTAATAAAGATGCTTGAAATTGAAAAGGCTGCCCAATTTAAAATGCGCCAAACAGCGGATCACCAAGAAGGAATAAAGGCTTTCGTTGAAAAAAGAAGACCAAATTTTATCGGAAAATGAAACGGAAAAGGCAGTCACGATATTGTGACTGCCTTTTTATATAATCAGAAAGAAGATGTATAAAACTTAGTCGACATCTAAATGATCACGCTTCCATTTTTCCAATCAACGATGAAAAAGTAATAACGCGCCTGCGGGTGATGTACAGCGATGTGTTTGATCTTGATAGTTTTTTTCATTTAATAAATTTTGACCTAATTCTTTTGCATGTTCATCATTCTCAGCCGTAAATGATTCATCCAAGAGTTTTTCCCCTGACGGTTCAAATACGGTTAATTTGTATATTCTGCTCATTTTCAAAACTCCCTTTTCAAATAATAGACTGTTTTTTTCGTAATATTTAAACGGTTATTGAAAATTTTATCATTTTCTGTCAATTTTGACTATTACTATGTAAGGAAAATATATTTAGTAAACATTATTAATTTATAGAATATCAATAGATTCCGTTTTCATTCAGGCCGCTTTTGAAAAATCCGACTTCATTTTATCAGAAGCGACGCCTGACTGTGCATAGCCGCATCAGAAACAAGCAGACTTTCAATATTAAGTGGGGAATATATAAGAAACGGGATACATCCTTAGTGATTGAAAAGAAATATATCGAACAAGATTTAAAAGAAATAAAAGCTGGTAAATAATGAGAAAGGCTACTCTATAGCCTACAGGGCTCTATGAGTATGCTTTTTATTTTTGGACACTGATTTGGACAGAATGAAAATTAAACCTATTTATTTAAGCGGAATTCTTTCCTTAAAACAAAAAATCATAAATGATATAATAATGTAGTAGAAAGTGCATAAGCCGAAAGGAGACTTTTTTGAATGACAGTAAAAATCGTAAATAATATTACGGAATTGATAGGAGATACACCAGTTGTTAGAATTAATCATTTAACAGCGGAGGGTGACGCGGAAGTATATGTGAAACTTGAATATTTTAATCCGAGTCGCAGCGTAAAAGATCGGGCTGCCTTTAACTTAATTAGGCAGGCTGAACTGGATGGAATTATTCAATCTGGAGCAACAATCATTGAACCCACCTCTGGAAATACAGGTATCGGACTTGCAATGAATGCTGCAGCAAAAGGCTATCGGGCTATTATGGTCATGCCGGATAATATGTCAAAAGAAAGAATTAACATATTAAAAGCATACGGAGCGGAGGTTGTCCTCACTCCTGCGTCAGAAAGGATGCCAGGAGCAATTCGTAAAGCCGAAGAACTTGCTGCAGAGATTCCTAATAGCTTTATTCCTCAGCAATTTGAAAACAAAGCCAATCCTGATATACATCGAGTAACGACAGCGGTCGAGATCTTAGAGCAGATGGACCGCAAGTTGGACGTGTTTGTCGCAACTGCTGGAACAGGTGGAACGATTACAGGAACGGGTGAAGCGTTAAAAGAACAACTTCCTGATTTAAGAGTCGTCGTTGTCGAGCCTAAAGGTTCTCCTGTTCTTTCAGGAGGGAAGCCAGGTCCCCATAAGCTGGTAGGTACAAGCCCTGGTTTTGTACCAAGCATTTTAAATACCGAAGTACTTGATGAAATTGTGCAAGCAGCAGATGAAGATGCGATTTCGACGATGAAGGATATGGCTGCGAAGGAAGGTATATTAATCGGGCCTTCAAGCGGTGCCTCTGTCTGGGCTGCCCTTCAGGAAGCTCGTCGTCTTGGAACTGGAAAACGTGTCCTTTGCATTGCACCGGATAATGGTGAACGTTACTTAAGTATGGATATTTTTAAATAAATAGTAGAGACCGAATGCTGTGCACGAAACAAAGTGTCTGCCATTCGGTCTTTTTTCTCCTGAAATTGCCGATACTGGTTATCCCGATCCATTACTATAACGGCAGTACTGTAATTCGGATGAGAAAGTATGTTCTATTTATGTTAAAATAAAAGTAAATTGATGTTAGGAACCGAGGTGATTTCAGTGAGCAGTGTGAAGTTCATTCATGCGGCCGATCTACATTTGGATAGTCCTTTTTCCGGATTGAAGGATATGCCGCCATCTTTATTAAAGGAAATAAGAGAAAGTCCTTTTAAGGCCTTTCAAAAAATGATTAATGAGGCAATTTTCCATCAGGTTGACTTTATTGTGTTATCGGGTGATTTATTTGATGGGGAAAATCGAAGTCTTCGGACACAGGTCCGCTTTCGAAGCGAAATGGAAAAACTTCAGCAACACCAGATTCCAGCCTTTATCATTCATGGAAATCATGATCATCTCAGCGGATCATGGGTCACGGTTGAGCTTCCGGGAAATGTTCACGTTTTTTCGGGGCAAACCGAAGTGAAATTATTTCAAAAAAGCGATGGAACGTCTGTCCACCTTTATGGATTTAGTTATCCACGGCGTCATGTAACAGAGCGAATGATCGAAACATACATAAAAGCTGAAGGGGCAGATTACCATATCGGTCTACTTCATGGCAATTTAGAAGGAAATTCTGAGCATAGCCCATATGCCCCTTTTTCGCTAAAGGAACTTTGTGCCAAAGATTTTGATTACTGGGCATTAGGCCATATTCATAAGCATCAGGTTGTATCAGAAAATCCGCTTGTAATTTACCCAGGGAATATTCAAGGTAGAAATCGTAAGGAGTCTGGCGTAAAAGGCTGCCTACTAGTCGAACTGGACGGTGACACTAAGCGACATTCCTTTATCGAAACCTCCGGGGTGATATGGGAAAGTGAAACAATAAAAATTTCTGCAGATTCAAATTTTGATGCTCTGTATAAGGTATGCAAGGATATTCTTGAGAAAAAGCGCTTTGATGGTAGATGCTATCTTTTAGAGATAAAGTTGGACATTGTAGGTTCAGTAAACTATTATGGTGAAATTCTTGAAGAATTGACCAGGATTTTACAGGATGAGGAGCAAGGTGAGTCGTTTGTTTGGCTGTATAGAATCAAAATCATTCAGCCTATATCCGTGGTAAGTTCGAGAGAAAAAATAACGCCGTTTGTGGCTGAAATATCAATGCTTGCTTCTGAATTTGAGGATATTGAGACTGCCCTGTCACCGCTTTATAAGCAGCCAGGAGCAAGAAGATTCCTTGATTCCTTAGAGGCAGAAGAGCAGCAGGAGCTTATGGATGAAGCAGAAAGATGGCTTTTGCAGGTTTTTGAATCAAAAGGATATTTATAAAAAGGAGGAAAATGGTTTGATAATTAAAGACCTCCATGTTTATGGTTATGGCAAACTGGAAAATCAACGTTTTCCAGAAATGAAACAGCTGCAAATCTTCTTTGGAGAAAATGAATCGGGCAAATCCACAATTATGTCTTTCATTCATAGTATTCTTTTTGGGTTTCCAACAAAAGTTCAAAATGAACCGCGTTACGAGCCTAAAATGCATGCCAAATATGGCGGGAGACTCACTCTCATCACAAAAAAGGACGGGGAAATCTTTATTGAACGGGTGAAGGGAAAAGCCACCGGTGATGTGAAAGTGACTTTCGAAAACGGGAGGGTTGGAGGCGAGCAAGAACTGAATGATATTCTCCATGGAGTTGATAAAAACTATTACCAAGCCATTTTTTCTTTCGACCTTCAGGGTCTGCAGGGATTACATACACTCAGTGAAGGAACCATGAGTAAATATTTGCTTTCAGCCGGGCTGATTGGGAACGATAATCTTCTCGAGGCAGAAACGAAGCTGCAAAAAGAATTGGATCTCAGGTTCAAGCCATCAGGTCATAAACCTCTACTAAATGTCAGATTAAAAGAACTCAGAGAAGTTCAAAAAAAGGTGAAAGCGGCAGAAGATGAACAAAAGTCATATACGGCTTTACTGCTGGAAGAAACAAAACTTACAGGTGAACTTTCTGAAATCACGGACCAGATCCAAGAGATAGAGGTAAGCCATGTTAACTCGAGTACTTTTTTACGAATTAAACCGTTGCTTGAGGAACGGGAAGAAATTGAATCAAGACACAGTAAGATTAAGGATGTCAGTTTTCCTGTTGATGGTTTAAAAAGGTTTGAACAGTTACAAGCAGTTGGGATGCCAATTAATGCCCAACTAGCCGCCTTGACTGAGAAGGTAGAGCAACTTGAACAAAATCTAGTACAAATCGAGATCAACCCGTTTATCAGGGATCATAAAGAACGGATCGAACATGCAATCGACCAAGGGTCATTGCTGGATAAGCTTGAGTTGGACATGCGCAAAGCGGAACATGAAAGGCTGATGGAAGAAAAGAATATTGAAAAGGTAAAGCAGGAATTATTCTGGGATGTTTCTGATGAAGAAATCAGGAAACTCGATATCAGTACATTCAATAAGGAAAAGGTAAAAAAAGCAGAGAGGGAGAAGCATCGTCTGCAAAATGATAAAAGACAGCTCGATGAAAAATATGGATTGCAAAAAGGGAATCTAGAAACGACGGAAGCACGCTTGAAGGAGATAAAGCAACAGCTATTGACAGAAGAAAAAAGAAACAAGCTGGAGTCTTTATATAACAAGCAGAATAGTACCGGTTCTGAAGAAGCTAAAATCCTGCTTCTTGATGAGCAAATTTTGGAGCTTGAAAAACAATTAAAATTACAGAAGAAGAAGGAGGAGAATAATCGCAAACGTTCGCTGCTCATAAATGGCAGTTTAATAGGACTTTTTTGTTTGGGTGCAATAGGAAGTTTTTTCAGTGACCAGATATTAGTAGGAAGTATACTTCTGACAGCGGCCGTTTTGTTTGCAGTTTCTAGGTCTTTATTCAAGGGAGATGATATATTGTCCGGGTTTACCCGTCAACTTGATGAAGCGAAAAGGAAAAGGGCTGTATTTGAGAGTGAGGCAAAAACTAACAGAGAGATTGAAGGAGAGTCGATGGGGCAACTGCTGGAACAAGATTACCGTCTTCAAAGGCAGCTCGAAAATGAACGGTTTAAATATGAAGAGCGAGAGGAAGCCTTCGAAACGACTATCCAGGAATACGCCGCCTGGGAAGCAAGCAGGGACCGACTAAATAAAGAGGTGAGCACCATCATTAATGGCTGGGGGATGCCTTATTCCGGAGTGGAAATCAATCTTGAATCCGTATTTGAATTGCTTGAGAAGTGGAAGGAAGCCGTTGAAAGGAAACATGAAAAAATCAGACAATATCAATTTTTAGATTCAGAGTTTGAAGGTAAATCGGAGGCTTTATTTCAATTTGCTCTAGGGAGTGGTCTGGAGCCCTCCACTTGGAGGGACGCAATCAGCCTTTTGAAACGAGAAATAAACAATACGATGGAAAAAAACGTTCAACTTACACAATGGATGCAGGAACTGAGCCGTTTAACGAATGAAATAGAGCGGCTGTCGATAGAAAAAGACTATCTTGATGTGGAAAAGGAACAGCTTTTTGCCATAGCGCATGTTAAGGGTGAGGAAGAGTTTCGTCAAAACGCGGTCTTGTCTGAGGAGAAAGTCATGTTGCAAAAACAATATGATTTGCTAAACATTCAAATAGGGCAATCCCGAATGCAGTCTGAACTGATTCAAACTCTCTATAAACAGGGAATCAGCACATATACTCTTGAAAAATTGGAACAAAAGCGTAAGGATTTAGTAAAGGAAAAATCACTTTTATTGGAGAAGCGGTCCGATACGAAGCAAAGAATCAAACAGCTTGAGGCTTCAGGTATTTATGACGATTTACTTCATCATTTTTATGAAGAAAAAGCGGCTTTTAACGAGGAAGCGAAGGAATGGGCAAAATTTGCCATAGCCAAAAGCTTATTAAATAAAACCTTAGACCGATATAAACGAGAACGTCTCCCGAAGGTCATCGCTGAAGCAGAACAACATTTTGCCTTTTTAACAAATGGGCGCTATAGGAAGATAAACCTTGATCAGTTAGGTGATGGACTTTGGGTAGAGCGCAGTGATGGCTTGAGTTTCAGTGCTGAGGAGGTCAGCCGTGGAACAGCAGAGCAAATTTATGTTTCCTTAAGGCTCGCGCTTGCTGATCATACTTTTGAGGATGATTCATTCCCACTCATCATTGATGATAGTTTTGTCAATTTTGACGGGGTAAGAACAAAACGGATGCTTGAATTATTGAAGAAGGTGTCGGAAAAGCGGCAAATTTTCTTTTTTACATGTCACCAACATGTATTGGAACATTTCACAGAAAATCAAGTAATTCGGCTATCTAAGCAAGTTTTGCATCAAAATGAGAAGGATATAATTACTTCTGAAATATAATGAAATTTAAATTACTAATAAAGAGAGTGAAGGCATTGAATATGAATGAGTTTGTTAGCCATCATGATTCTTCTCTACAGTTAATCATCGAAAAGGAGTTTCCTGATAAACGGTGTGTTGGGGGGAAGTATTCTGCAGAAGAACATACAATCACTTTATATAATAGAGATATCGAAATTCAGTGCGAAGGTGTCCTAGGCTCGCTTGAAAGACTTGAGGAGTATACCTGGATTATCTTCACACATGAGCTAGGTCACGCGTTAGATCCGAATCTTGCTATGCTGAGTGAGGAGTTATCCTGTACGAAAAATCCAGATATCCTTTATCAAATAGAAGTCAATGCATGGAATATTGCCGAGGAACTAATTCCTTTTATCGATCAGGATTTGTTCTTCCTAATTAGAAATGAATCATTGGTTTATTGCACAAACCGCCTGCTTGTTGGTTGAAAAAAACCCTCTCCCAATATAGGAGAGGTTTTTTGTTTTTTCTTGATTTTACCTATAAATGAAGAAGGGTCATCTATCCTTACTGAAAAGCCCGCATTTATTTCAAGTGGTGGCAGAATTAACATGCTTGCATACTAAGTTCCCGCCTAGTAGAGCTGATACAGGTAGCTGTGCCATGTAACAAGAAGTTGATGGTGGACTATTTAACCGATATGGCAATGCCTTAAATTAAACGATGTAGCTTGTGTGTTATTTCAGCAAATTACCTTTGTCTGAATAATGGACTCAGTTTTTTCATTTTTGATTGGATGATATTAATGTTAACTAAGGATTCTTCATATATTTAATCGAAGGATAACTTTATTAAAGGATAATTATTTTTGTATTCATAAAGAAGAACAGAAACTATGTTTTTTTGTTTTTATCTTTTTTAAAATTGACATTGATAATCATTTTCATTAAACTGATATTATTAGACTAATAAGGGGAGTATTTTAATGCGACCAGCTATTAACACACAGTCTTTATCGCTCGGTTATGGTGAAAAATTAATTATAAATGAAATGAATATAGAAATACCTCATGGGGAGATCACCGTATTCATTGGTGCAAATGGATGTGGGAAATCAACGCTTCTTCGTTCGGTTGCCCGCTTGTTAAAGCCTCAATCCGGTTCAGTTTTACTTGAGGGAAAAGCTATTTCTTCCATGTCATCGAAGGATGTAGCAAGGAAGATGGCGATTCTTCCACAATCGCCTATTGCCCCTGAAGGACTTACGGTCTATCAACTTGTTAAACAAGGAAGATATCCATATCAAAGCTGGTTGAAGCAGTGGAGCTCTTTGGATGAGGAAAAAGTTCAAAAGGCAATTGAAGCAACGAACCTAACAGAATTGAAGGATCAGGCGGTCGATGAATTATCAGGAGGTCAGAAGCAAAGGGCCTGGATAGCGATGACCCTAGCGCAGGATACGGACATCATTTTATTGGATGAACCGACTACATATCTTGATATGGCACATCAAATCGACATTTTGGACTTATTATTCGATTTGAATGAATCTGAGAATCGAACAATTGTGATGGTGCTTCATGATTTGAATCTGGCTTGCCGCTATGCGGATAATCTGGTGGCTCTTAAAGATGGAGCGATATATGATCAGGGACGGCCAGAGGATATAATCACTCCTGAAATGGTTCATCAAGTATTCGGAATGAAGTGTAAAATTTCGTTTGATCCGATTTTTGGCAGCCCAATGTGTATCCCGTTTGGAAAGGGGCGTTATGCCCAAAGTCAGGTAAAAGCGCTGGCAAATGCATAAACTTTCTTCTTCTATAGAAAAAGAGCTGCAAACGTATCGGATTTCCCTCAAAGATGAAGCTCAAGTTTCCAAGTCGTTTGATCATATTGATGGGCTGCTTCAGTATGCACAAGCCCGGACTGGAGCGGAAACGACAAGAGTTGCAGCCTCAATGTGGTTCAGACGTTATGCCTTTTTTGTTACGGCACAATTGTACATGATCAGCAAGCATCGGCTTACTTGGAATGGTACACTTCAGGACATGGGTGTCTTGGATAATCCCGAAGATAAAAATTGGCTGCCAAACTTTTGGCTGAAAAATAACAGTTGGAGAGATGTTTCGGAAAAGGATAGCCCTTTAGCACTCAAATCCATATTAAGCAGGTTTGGTGCGGAAGCTATTCTTCCACTTTCTAAAGCTACTAAAATATCAAAACTTGTACTCTGGGAGAACATTTGGGGCTATACGGTATGGATGTATGCCGAGTTACTGAAACAGCCAGATATAAAAACACGAGTTGAAACGGACATTGAAAGGCTGCTTGAAGATGAGATTTGGATGAATATAGAAAGGCATTCACCATTTAAACGATTCATTGGAGAAAAAACCATTCCTGAGTCCATGAATCCTTATAAACGAGTGACATGCTGTTTATATTACCAGATTGACGGTCAGGAAAAATGCTCATACTGTCCGAATAAGAACTGTTGAATAGATAATCATAAGAAAACCAGGCTTTGACTTCGAGCCTGGTTTTCTTATGGGATGAAAAGTTTCATCTGTCCAGTCTTTTTCTTTCGGGTTGTCTATCACTTATTATAGAAACTAAACGCACTAATCGGGTTGATATGTTATAATGTTGATATTTAATTGAACGGAGGCAGTCGCATGGGAAATGGGATTATTCACTATGGAATTGGTGAAGTAGTAGATATATATATGTATATTAAAACGAGTACAAAGGCGGTTGCGAGTAATGGAAAGCCGTTTTTGACACTGATTTTGTCTGATAAAACTGGGGAGATTGAGGCTAAGTTATGGGATGTCTCCGAGACTGATGAGAAAACATACAGTGCAGAAGCTACGGTGAAAGTTCAGGGGGAAGTCCAGAATTATCGAGGACGAAGCCAATTGAAGATCCGTAATATTAGACTTACTGCGGATGCTGATGGCATCACAAAAGCGGATTTGATTCAAACGGCACCTTTAAGTCAGGATGAAATGATGGAAACGATTACTCAATTCATTTTCGAAATGAGGAACCCAAATATCCAAAGGGTGACCAGACACCTTATCAAAAAATATCAGAATGAATTCTTGACGTTTCCTGCTGCTACTAAGAACCACCATGAGTATATGTCAGGACTCGCATATCACGTTGTGTCGATGCTGGGATTAGCTAAAGCCATTTCAAGCCTATATCCTTCGCTCGATAAGGATCTTCTTTATGCAGGGGTCATTCTACATGACCTTGGAAAGGTACATGAACTATCTGGACCTGTGTCGACTGTATATACGGTTGAAGGTAACCTTCTAGGCCATATCACCATCATGGTAAATGAAGTCGGTAAAGCTGCAGAGGAATTAGGGATCGATGCAGAAGAAATCATGATCCTCAAGCACTTAATATTAAGTCACCATGGTAAAGCTGAATGGGGCAGTCCTAAACCACCAATGGTAAGGGAAGCAGAAGTACTTCATTATATAGATAACATGGATGCCAAAATAAATATGATGGACCGGGCATTGGAAAAAGTAAAACCGGGTGAATTTACGGAAAGAGTCTTTGCACTCGATAATCGTTCATTCTATAAACCAACATTTTAATGAAATATGTTTCTTTCTCAATCGAGAAAGAAGCATATTTTTTTTGTTTCTGCATATTCTCTAGTAAATGACTAGGAGACTTATTTGGGAGGGAAAAGGACATGCCAATATGGATCTGGTTTGTGTTTATTGGAATCATCGTTAGTGCAGTCATGTCAATATGGACAGCTAGGCAAGAACGCCTTATAGATGATGCTTGGATTGAGAAGGAAGGTCAGAAGTATATTGAAAGGATGGAAGAGGAAAGAGAGAGGCGTAAAAAGGATATAAACCAGGGAGCCTAGCCTGAAATAAAAAAAGCGACAGGACATAGTCCAGTCGCTTTTACTATTCAAAATTACTTTTCTTCTTTAGTTGTGCCACCAGATGTAATAGCATCTTTTAAATCTTTATCATTAATCTTCACGTCTGCTTTTTTAACCTCTGCATCCAGAATATCTTGAACTTTAGTTTGGTCAATTTGAGCGACCTTCAAATCATATTCAAGATCTTTTTTCATATCTTTGTATGGTTTCTTTTCTTTTGTATCAAGCAGTTGGATAATGTGGTAGCCGTAATCAGATTTAATCGGTGCGCTGATTTCGTCTTTCTTCATTTTGTAGGCTGCTTCTTCAAATGCAGGAACCATTTCACCTTTACCGAACCAGCCTAGCTCTCCACCTTTATCTTTTGTGCCTGTGTCAGTAGAATACTCTTTAGCAAGTTTAGCAAAGTCTTCGCCTTTATCCAATTTTGCTTTAACTTCGTCTGCTGTTTTTTTGTCTTTTACAAGGATATGCCTAGCTTTGATTTGTGGTTTATAGTCTTCATAAGCTTTTTTTACTTCAGCTTCTTTCACGGTAATATCCGCGATGGCTGCTTTCTCTTGAAGCATGCCGATTTTTAGTGCACGTTTAAGATCATCTTCGCTCTTATATCCGGAAGAGGCTAGAGCTGTTTCGAAATTCTCACCCATTTGCTCTTTAAGCTCGTCCGTTTTAGCTTTAACTTCTTTATCCGTTACGGTATATTTTTCAGAAAGAACTTTTTCATAAACAAGTTCTTGAAGAACTGTATCACCATAACGGTCCTTCATGACATTGTAAAACTCTTCTTTAGATATATCTCCTGCTTTAGTTTCTACGACTGCTTCCTTGTCGCTGTTGCATGCTGTAAGTCCGATCAATCCTGCTGTAACAGCAATCGATAATGCCCATTTCTTCATTAAAAAACAACTCCTAGTTTTAAGTTTCTTGTTTGCTCTTCTTAGTATTTCCACAAAATTAACTATAACATATTCTGGTTACTTTACAAAAAATAATATATTGATGTATGAATAAGAATTTTACGAAAATTGGGTAAATACCTAACCGGATAATAAACCTTAACATATGATAAATCGAGGACAACAAAGGAGGTAGGAAAATGGGTAATGGATTTAACGGAGGTTTCGCTTTGTTAGTAGTGTTATTCATTTTATTAATAATTGTAGGGGCAGCCTTTTGCTAATTATACTCAAAATTAATAATGGAAAGAGCCCACTCCTTTTGCAATGGAGTTGAATAGGATAGGGTAGCCGCTCAACAAGAAATGAATAAAATGCTTATCAAGCTAATGAAAGGAATGATTCCTTTTAGCGGATATAAGAGTGTGCATGAAATTGCTATTACTTAAGAATGGAAAGGAGGAAGATCAATGTCTGGAGGAATAGGTGGAGGCTTTGCTCTAATTGTCGTTCTTTTCATCCTGTTAGTCATAATTGGAGCTTCTTGGTTATAAACTCATAAACAAAAAGGCGAAGCTGCTCGCTTCGCCCTTTTCTTTATGTGGATAATGCCCCGGGTATCATCAATGTATGTAACAAATGATAATCAACATTTGTTGCTCATCTCTACGTATACAAAATTTCAATATAGGAGGATAATAACATAATAGTAATTAATACATTAATGGTCCTGAATACTTTAGGCTGCCGGTCTTCAGCAATTTCCTTTTGAATACATAAAGAATTTGTCATTCTATTAATATTATAAAGAATCAGTATAGCAAAAATAATAAACCAGAACGAGATCAAAACCTAAAATCCCTCCTTACAAAACATCATGTATAAATACGATACCAAATTATAATGAAAAAAGATACCTAAAAATCTGTCAGTCATCTTTTTGAATAAAAAGACAATCAATTACTTTTGGATGAGGATGTCGTATCCTTCTCCATGTTCTTCAATAAAGGAATGCCCTGGCGAACCAACTAGATTTTTTATATAAATGAAATCCGATACACATAATCCGGTGTGCAGGGAAAATAAAATAGTGAAATAATGGATGTAATGTGGATAACTAAGGGCACACCCAATTAATATGACAGACATAATTAAAAAGGGTAGCACTAGCGTCAAGAGATATAGGTGCTTTCGAATGGGGTAATGCACATTTATTTTGCATGTGAGCACGAGTCTCCACTTCAAAGACCAGGATGTTTTTACTTTTTTACATAGTAATCGTAGAGGTAAATAGTGTAATAGTTTGTGAACAGGATATAATAAGAGCAATAGGCTAAAAAATACCATTGTTTGATCGTCATACAAAACGACATGAGTTGAAAAGACACTTAATAATGTATAGATCATAACAAAAGACATCAATATAGTAAAAACTGAAAAAATAATTAAACGGCAACTCCCATATTGTTTTGTTACGTCTATTGTTTTCCACGAATTCATTTTGAAATCAGCCCTCCATAGACCGTTGAATTTACTTACATACATTACGATGAATGAGTTGAAAAAGCAATAGAATTTTTGGATTTAGTTTGAAGATAAAAAACAGTGCAGAATGAAGAAGGCTACAATAAGATAAAATCGAGTTCTAAATGAAGAATAAGGTGGATTTTGGGCGGAATAATGGTTTGGAGTCTTTATGCTAAATAATGATTGATTGGGGATTAATAATGTATGGGAAATATAAATGAAGAAATAGAAATACTCCGTTTTCATCAGCAACTATTATTAAACCTTATACGTAATCCGGAGGCAAAGTTAGACTTTCTTTTTGTGGAAAAAAATTTCACGAAGAAGGAAGCGGAAGAGTTGTTGGAGACATGTGATATATTGAGCAAACGCTATGAAATAGAAAAAGCGGAAGGGTACATGAACTTTCGACCGCTTTTTATTCAATTTGAAAAAAGGTTGAATCCTAAAATAACCATAAAAGAATGTATTAACGCATGCCTCTCACAAGGTTTATATGTATCATTCATGAAGGAAATGAATAGAGTGTGAGATTAAATTAAACTGGCTCAGTTTCTTTCTCTATCTTTTTTTTTGTGATTTTGCCTTCAACGTCAGTAAACTCCTGATCAATGTTATCGAATGACCGTTCAAAGATTTGCATGAAATCTTCCCCGTATATGTTACGAATGACAGCCATCATTTCAATCATATCCGGAAACTTACCATAAAGTTCACGAAGTGGAAGTGCACCTGAGAAAGCTGAGTTTTTACTTGGGTCATATGACTCCATTAACTCAAGTAGAACTCTTTCACCTTCTGGAGTTATCTCAATATACGTATTTCTTTTGTCATTCTCTTTCTTGGAGAATGTTAAAAATCCACGTTCCTCTAATTTTTTTGAAAAGTTAAATGCTGTTGAAACATGCATGACCCCAAATTTTGCAACGTCTGAAATGGAAGAGCCATTAAGATGATAAGCAATCCAAAGAATATGGTGCTCATTGATGTTTAAATCATAGGGCTTAATCCATTGCTGCCAATCTTTTTCAATCGATTTCCATAATGCTTTGCTTAATTGTGCAATTCGTTGACTAAAAATCATTGCTTCTTTCATAGAATAATTTTTATTCTGCATTTTATGGGCTCACCTACTTATCAGATTCTGTATATTTATTATGACAATAAAATAAAAATTAATAAAGATAATATTTGCAAAATTTTTAGAAAATTTAAGGTTTTTTAATAGATTCTCCATTTTTCTCTAATAAACTATGCAAATTATTGGGAAAAATGGAGAATCAGCCTTGTATGATGGTGTTAACTTTTAGTTTTTAGGAGAAGGTAATGCTGTTTCTAATTCTTTCAGAGAATCTTCAATTTCTTGAACATTCTTCAATAATTCCGTTTTATTTGGTTCAATTTCCTGCTGCCAGTTCTCAATGACCACCTGAACATCTGAAATGAAGGTTTTCACCGTTTCTTTGCTGATTTGTGTAGCTTCCATTGTGTCATCTTTAATATTTAACAATTTTGCCTTTAACTCATCAATGACTGCCTTAATTTCTTCCGTGTTTGTTTTGATGCGAGTCCGTAAGTCTTTACCAGAACTTGGTGCAGAAAGTAAGGTTGCTGCTCCCGCTACAACTGTTCCAGTTAAAAAGCCAATTAGTAATGATTTTGCTTTCATTAGGATCACCTCATTTTATAATATTGATTTCGCTTTACATGGTCTAAATCCCTGCTGGAAAAACATCAATTGGAAATTAAGTTATATAGGGATATAAATACTATTGATAACAAAATACCATAATTTTCATCCTTAGGGAAGAGTCTCTACCATTTTATCTTTATATCACAAAAATATTTTTTTAAACTTAGATATTAAATATATAATATTTAAAAATAACTTGAAAATTAATCTATAAATGCTTCATATAAAGAAAAGAACGGCATATAGATAGTAAAAAACTAGCTGTCGGATCATTGATGGCATTGGTGGGTAATAATGAAATTTATATTTTTATTAGGCCTAATATGCCTGTGTGGAATGGGGTATTTTCTAAGGAAAGCAAAAAATCCTGGTATCTATCCTCCTAAGAGGGTGCATCAAACTAGAGCGTTCGCTTTGGGCCTACCTGGGGTCTTTCTGCTTTTTATTTGGTTTATGTGGGTATTGATTCATTAAGCCTCAGAGGATTTGTTTTAATGTCAGAGATAAGTCTAGATGCTGACTAAATCCCAGATTCATAAGGAGAAAAAAAAGCACCGGTCATTCCGGTGCTTTTTTAAGTATGATATTCCTGCTGTTTAAGCATGAGCGGGTATATTTGATTTTTTTACAATGCCGTTCACAATTGGATAAATGATAACCATCGCAACTGTATTTAGCAGTACGGCAGGAAGGACAACAGCTCCGAATAGTGCAACGAAAGGCCCTGGTAGGGAGACGATATAATAAGCCGAACCAAGGAAGGCAGCGCCGGAAATAATTGTTCCTACGGCAGTCAATATACTTACGGTGACAACGGATGTTGAAAACTTCTTAAGACTGATAAATAAAAGATAAAACAGAAAAGCTGTTACCAACTTGTCTATGATATTTGGAATTTGTCCTCCGGGGAATGTTGTTGTCATGGCAGAGATAGCTCCAGCAGCCAAGGCTACAATGAATACATTCTTTTTCTCGGGAAACAGTGCAATCGCCAAAAACATCATCAACAGCATCATGTCCGGTTTCATTCCTAGGAAGAATCCTGGAACAATAAAATGCAAAGCAGCCCCAATCCCGATTAAAAGGGATATTGACACAAGAGTTTTCGTTTTCATTTACTCATCTCTCCTATTCTCATCTCAACTAAAATCTTTTCTTCAACAATGCACTACTGCTTGTTGCAAGAAGTTTAAAATAGTATATCATAAGACCTATTTTTTTAGAAGTCTTAAATTTGCATAGAAACTAGAGGGCTTGTGCTTCAGTTGCTTTATAGGATTCTTGAAACTTTTTCATGAAGTCAGCAAGATCTTGGCAATGTGAAAGCGGTACCGCATTATAAATGGATGCTCTGCAGCCTCCAATAGATCGGTGACCGTTTAGTCCCACAAATCCAGCTTGCTTAACTTCTTTCAGGAATTGTTTTTCAGCTTCTTCAGTCGGAAGTGTGAACGTTACATTCATATGTGAACGGCTGTCTGGAAGGGCATGGCCTTTGTAAAAACCATTGCTGTTGTCGATAGCATCGTAAATGACTTTTGCCTTTTCTCCATTTACTTCGGCAATCTTCTCTACACCGCCCTGTTCTTTGGCCCAATCCAACACAAGTGACAATAAGTAAATCGCTAATGTCGGCGGTGTGTTATATAATGAGTTATTTTTTGAATGAATAGAATAATTCAACATGGATGGGATTTTTTCATTATCAGTTATTAAATCTTTACGGATGATAACGACGGTAATTCCAGAAGGTCCTAGATTTTTTTGTGCACCAGCATAAATGATTCCGAATTTACTAACATCAATTTTTTTGCTAAGGATATCACTTGACATATCAGCTACTAGTGGAACGTTACCTGTTTCTGGGAAATGTTTCCATTGTGTTCCGTAAATTGTATTATTACTTGTAATATGAAGATATGCCGCATCTTCATTCAATTTGATATCCTCAAGTTTAGGAATGAACGTATATTTTTCATCCTTAGATGAAGCAACGACTGCTGTATTACCAACTTTTTCGGCTTCCTTTAAAGCTTTTTCCGACCAAGAACCTGTTAGTACAAAATCTGCGCGTTGTCCCTCATTCAAAATGTTCATAGGAATCATAGAGAATTGAAGACTGGCTCCCCCTTGCAGAAAAAGAACCTCATAATTTTCAGGAATTTCCAAAAGATCTTTTAAGGATTGAATGGCATGGTTATGAATTTTTTCAAATTCAGCACTTCGATGGCTTAATTCCATGACAGACATACCAGAATCCTCAATATTCAACCATTCGTTTTGAGCTCTTTGTAAAACTTCTAAGGGAAGGGCGGCTGGCCCAGCGTTAAAATTGCGTGCACGTTTCAATTTTCTTCCTCCTATACGGCTATGTGTTAAAGTATTTTAGTCTATTTATATCCTACCAGAAAACTAAATTCAATAGGAGGAAAATTTAGAATTTTAGATGGATAATCATTTTGATTTAGGAAGGAGTAGAAGAGGAGGAAATAAATAGGTCCTTCACTGTGAGTGAGGACCTATTTAGGGTATTTAATTGTCACGGTACAACTGAATAGTATTGAACGTAAGTTGTAATCTTCTAAACATTTTGGGAGATAGACAATAACCCTTTACTGATAGCGGGAGTTTCACTTAATATGCTGTGCAATAGAGTCGGCTATTTGTTTCAGGTCATCGGGTGTATAGTCACGTGTATGTGTTTTCCAAACTGCCCCAAAGCCGTCATTTTCTCCGTGTCGTGGAATTAAGTGCATATGAAAATGGAAAACGGACTGTCCGGCTGCTTCCCCGTTATTATTTAAAAGATTAAGGCCGACAGGTTGGAATTCTTGTTTCATGGCACGGGCAATTTCAGGCACGACTTCAAATAGATTTTTGGCGATTTCCGGTGTTAACTCGTAAAGGTTTTCCTTATGTACTTTAGGAATCACCAAAGTATGGCCTTTTGTTACTTGACTGATATCAAGAAAAGCTAGCACATGTTCATTTTCAAAAACTTTCGTACTTGGAATTTCACCATCGATTATTTTGCAGAAAATGCAATCACTCATTAAAAACGCCCCTTTAAAAAAATTAATGTATTTGGTTAATCGTACCATAGCTTGATTCCCTGAGAAAAGAAAAAACCATAAAAACAGGATGCAACGGAAAGTTGCACCCTGTCTGTTTGAAAAAGGGGGTTTTGCTTCAATTCGCATTAGCATAAATTCTCTGCGACAAACACCTCATCTACAGTAAAGTAAAGTAAAATACGGTTATCTGATTAGAGATTTTCCATTCAAAGCAACCATCTCCTATATCTTTAAAGTTTCATCAACTTTCAAAGCATAAATGATAATTATTGAATGATTTTTCTGCTTTTACGTGCAAGCGAACCATCTCCTTGCTCGATACGATTTTTTATGAAGCTTCTGGTTTAATTCAGTTTATACGTCTTTAACTGACACCTCATTTACAATATGATGTGAATCATTTGTAATAAAACGTTTGGGCATTTCAGTGTAATACGTCTTTAACTGACACCTCATTTACAATATGATGTGAATCACACGTAATGACTAACCCCTTCTTCCTTAATTATGATGGCCATTAAGTAGAAAAAATATAATTGGTTATTTGTGGAAATTTATTTCTGGGGACACTCGACTATATAAAAGCAGAAGAATTTGATAAAATGGAAATAAGAACCTCTATATAGAAAGGATCGTTTATATGTCCTTATTGGAAATTAAGCAACTAGTCGGGGGATACACGAAAACGCCCGTTTTAAAAGGAATAAGTTTTGACATTCAACCCAATGAGCTAGTTGGATTAATCGGGCTTAACGGGGCTGGGAAAAGTACAACAATTAAACATATTATCGGACTCATGGAACCGAAAGGCGGAAGTGTCTCGATTCATGGAAAAACACTTGCGCAGGATCCGGATACATATCGAAAACAATTCTCTTACGTACCAGAAACTCCTATCTTGTATGATGAGCTGACACTTGAGGAGCATTTAAAGTTGACGGCCATGGCGCATGATTTGGAAGAAGCGACATATAAAGAAAGGATGAATGTCCTTTTAAAGGAATTCCATATGGAAAAGAGACTGAAATGGTTTCCGGCCCACTTTTCAAAAGGGATGAAACAAAAGGTCATGATCATGTGTGCCTTTTTAATACAGCCATCTTTATATATTGTTGACGAACCTTTTGTAGGTCTCGATCCGCTAGGCATTCAATCGTTGCTTGATTTAATGAGGAAAATGAAAGAGAGTGGAGCCGGGATCTTAATGTCCACTCATATTCTGGCAACGGCCGAGAGGTATTGTGATTCTTTCATCATTCTGCACAATGGAGAAATTAGGGCAAAAGGTAATCTAGAGCAACTTCGCGAACAATTCTACATGCCGGGGGCAACACTTGACGATTTGTATATCCAATTAACGAAAGAAGAAATTGGTCATGAATAGTCAAAATCTCTGGACGGAAAGATATTTAGGCTACATCAAGGAAATGCAAAAATATTTGCGCTATATTTTTAACGGCCATCTTGTCTTCGTAATGGTATTGGCATTTGGTGGTTTGGCTTATTATTACAGTGACTGGGTTAGAACATTAGACAGTAACTTCCCGGCTGAATTGATTATGGCCTTTGTTTTAGCAATCATTGTAACCAGAAGCCCAATAAATACATTTTTAAAAGAACCAGATACAGTGTTTTTGCTTCCGCTTGAAACTAAATTGAAGAGCTATTTCAAAAATTCTCTTTTATTAAGTTGGGTTATGCAAGGCTTTATCCTGTTGATTGTCTTAACTGCATTTATACCGATGTATGCGAAGGTTACGGGTGCAAGCGGTGCAGACTTTGGGGTCATTCTTGTTGTTTTGTTGATAATTAAATATTTAAATTTAATTATGCGTTGGCACGTGTTGAAATATCAGGATGCATCAGTGAGTCATTGGGACTCCTACATCCGTTTTTTACTTAATGGTGTGCTGCTCTATTTTGTTTGCACAAAAGCCAATATTCTATTTGTACTTATAACCTTCATATTATTGGTAGGACTGTATAGGTATTACCGTAGTGCAACTAGGGGCTTTGTATTGAAGTGGGAGCGGCTTGTTGATCTTGAAAACAAAAGAATGACTTCCTTTTACAAGATCGCGAATATGTTTACTGATGTTCCTCATTTGAGAGGGAAGGTTGCAAGAAGGAAATGGATGGACTGGCTGTTAGACTTCATACCGTATGGTAAGAAATCAACGTATAATTATCTTTATGCCCGAACATTACTGCGTTCCAATGATTATGTTGGACTTTGCCTGCGATTAACGGTAATTGGCTCAGTTGTTTTAGCTGTTTTTACAAACATATGGGCACATTTGATTGTCACCTTTATTTTCCTATTTATGACAGCTCTCCAACTTCTGCCGGTTTGGAAGGCACATGAATGGAAAGTATGGGTGTCACTGTATCCTTTGCCAGCAAAAATGAGAGAAGTCGCAGTAATAAAGCTTATTTCTTATTTCCTATTATTTGTGGACCTTGTCTTCAGTATAGTCCTGCTTATAAAAGGGGAATGGATGTCTGCTTTAGCTGCTTTGGCGATGGGGCTTGTTTTCCTGTTGGGCTTTAAAAATTATGCAATAAAGAAAATAAAAAACTTTTAAAGATGAAGCTGATTTTTCAAAAGAAAAATCAGCTTCATCTTTTAAAAAGGCTCTGTTAAACGATAGTAAGTTTTTCTTTCACAATCGTGGAAGAAATGTTGAATTACAACATAAAATTACTCTGAACGGGTGCTTTAGTTCATCAAGGTACTTCCAAAAGGACCGGTAACGGCCCTTTTAATTTTTCAAAAAATCAACATGTTTGTTTAACTGAGCCTTTAAGAAAGAAAATTGAAACTAAAAGCCATATCAGGAGTATATACATGAATAGTGGGGGTGGGGAAATGAATGCATACGAACAAATGGCACTTTCTGAACTTGTTTCATGGAAAAAGAAAATTGCTAAGAAATCGGGCATGCTTGAGCGCATGTCCAAAAAGGCTCAAATAAAAGTGAACAGTTATATTCCAAACCGAGTGCATAAAGTAATTGCTGATAGCATTAAAAGTATGGTAGATGCCGTATTATCAGGGTCTAAATATATGTCAAAAGAAAAAAATGTGATGCTGCTATCTTTACAACAAAAAGAAGAATGGGTTGCGGAAACTATAGCGGCCTATCGAAAAACAGCTGTTATTGAAGGTGTAGGAACAGGAGCAGCCGGTCTTTTAATAGGGTTGGCTGATTTTCCTCTCCTTTTAAGCATTAAGATGAAGTTATTATTTGAAATATCACGTTTGTATGGTTTTGACCCAAACAAGTATGAGGAACGCCTTTTTATTCTTCATATTTTTCAGCTGGCTTTTTCAAGCGAGGAAAAAAAGATGGAAACATTACAGTTTATAGAAGAATGGGATTCAGAGAATGTGCACGAAATCAACTGGCAGGAATTTCAACAGGAATATCGCGATCACATAGATGTAATCAAAATGTTTCAGCTGGTACCAGGATTTGGGGCTGCAGTTGGTGCATATGCTAATCATCATTTGCTTGAACACCTTGGCGAGACAGCAGTTAATTGTTACCGAGTTAGACTTCTAACTAAATAAAGGGACGGGGATATCCCGCCCTTTATCTTTATTTATTATGATATGTAACCGCTGCAGTGCCTAATGTCTTGGCGGCAATGAGCATCGCCTTTTCATCGATGTCAAACAAAGGATGGTGATGAGGATAGGTATGGACATCATTTTTGGGTTTGGCTCCTGTAAAGAAGAATGTACCTTTCACTTTTTGTAAATAATAAGAAAAATCTTCTCCTGTCATATCTGGGTCAATTTCCTCTGTAACTAGAACTTCTTTGACTGATTTGGTGCATTCGATAAGAAATTTTGTTTCCTCATTATGGGGGATAACAGCTGGATAACCTTGAAAATATTGATAGTCATAGGTGCAATCGGCAGCTAGACAAGTTCCTTTGACAACCCGCTCTATTTCTTCGCTTATAAATGAGCGGAGGTCTTCCTTGAAAGTGCGGACGGTCCCCACAATTTTAGCTTTATCTGCAATGACGTTAAAGGCATTATCGGCCACGAAGGAACCAATAGTGATAACTGCAGAATCTAATGGGTTAAGACGCCGACTTACGATTTGTTGTAATGCGACCACTAGCTGTGAACCTACAACAATCGCATCACGGGTTTTGTGTGGTTGGGCTCCGTGTCCTCCTTGCCCCTGAATCAGGATTTCAAATCGATCAGCAGCAGCCATTATTGGCCCTAAAGTGTATTGAACCGTTCCTGTAGGAGCCGTAGCCCATAAATGGGTGCCGAAAATTACATCCACGCCATCAAGGCAGCCAGCATCAATCATTGGTTTAGCGCCCCCTGGAGCATATTCTTCCGCATGCTGATGAATAAAAATATACTGACCTTCGAGCTCATCTTTCAGTTCATGAAGGTTTTTTGCAAGGACTAGAAGAGTCGCCGTATGGCCATCGTGACCGCATGCATGCATGACCCCTGGGACAGTAGACCTATAGGATACTTCTTTTTCATCTTGAATAGGTAAGGCATCGAAATCAGCGCGCAATGCCACTGTTTTACCAGGTTTACTGCCGGTAATCTTTGCAACTACGCCATTACCTCCCACATTTGATTGACAGTCGATACCTAGATTTTGATAATAATCAGAGATAAAGGCTGCAGTTTTGGTTTCTTGAAAAGAAAGCTCTGGATGTTGATGAAGATATCGCCTAATGGAAACCATTTCTTCATAAGACCCTTCTAAAAGAGCGTGTAATTGGTGTATCATTATGCACCTCCTAAATGATTGTTAATTGTAAATAGTATATCATAATCTGAATAATCAAAAGTATTATAATACCACTCCGAGGAGAGTTATATCATGATTAAATATGCAAGGATTACCGTAATTTTGCTTTGCATGATCATATTCATTTTTTTGATGAATGAAGTTCAAAATGGGAAGGTTCTAGCGTTTGATGAGTTTATTTTGGATCATTTAACCGTGGTGGAGAATACATATTTGTTTACATTTTTTAAATCGATTACATATTTCGGCAGTTCGATATTTATTGGCTTTGGAAGTTTACTTTTTATCCTTTATTTATGGATGAAAAAGAAGGATTATTTGGCTATAGCCGTTTTCTCGATTGGAGTTGCTGGAGGGGACTTGTTGAAGAGAGGGATAAAAAACCTTATTCAAAGAGAAAGACCGGAAAATCATTTGGTCAATGCAGCTGGCTTCAGTTTTCCAAGTGGCCACTCCATGGTGGGCCTTATTTTTTTCAGTATGATTGCTTACTTTATAATAAAAGAAGTCAAATCGAAATCGGTAAAATGGGGAGTAGGAATTAGTTTCACTCTTCTAGTACTCGTCATAGGAATCAGCAGGATTGCCCTGAAAGTACATTTTCCCACGGATGTCCTGGCTGGTTTTGTGCTTGGTGTTGGATATAGTTTAACGTGTCTGTGTTTGTATCAGTGGCTGGAACGGAGAGTAATATGAAACATTGATTTACAGGTGCGATATTTGTAACTAACAAAATCATTTCCCCGGAAATAAAGAAGAAATTTGTCGTATTTCATAGGAATTAATACACTCAAAGCCGTATGTCAGTATCATTTTGGAAGGCCGCAAGCAGCTAATCTAAATCAAACAATTCGGATTTGAAAGATAAAAAGGCCCATCCTCTTAAGGATGGGCCTTTTGTTATTGATGCGGGGTTGCGACAAGAATATTTTATTCTTCAGAATCCTTCATCAAAGTATATTGCGTCACATACGCTTCCCCTGAGAACATCTTCTGGCTGGAATTCGTTACAGGAGGCTTAGAATCGCCATTATGTGCTTTTTGAAAAGAACTAGATTTTTTCCAATTCAAAAAGTCCGCTTGCTTTTCCCATATAGTCAAGATGACATAAGTTTCTGAATTGGTTGGTCGCAGGACACGGAGGGCGACAAATCCAGGTTCTTTTTCAATGAAGCCTGCTCTGTTTTTAAAACGGTGTTCAAATACCGGACGTCCTTCTTCACTGACAGGGATATTGTTCATTACCACATATCCATGATTTTGAAGGTCACCCTTTCCATCCACTACTTCAAATTTACGTGGTGAGCTAAAGATTGTTTTCCCTGGTGTTTCATGCAAAAGTACTGCAGTTTCAGAATTTTGCATAAGTAATATTTTTTCATTCGGGTGCTTATCTTTTTTGATTTTTAAAAAATCGTATGTGCCTGATGTAATGAATACATTCATATAGATCCCCTCCAAACACTAATAGTAGGTGTATACCCATTTTACCCAATCAATAGTGTTTTTACCATTTCTAATCAAATATAAATCTTCATGTCCAATTCAAATAGCTTTGGAAATTAGTCTGAGAAAATCCTAAAAACGTCGATTTTCTGACAAATAATTAGCTTGGCTATACTTCTATTATAGAAAAAGCTATAGTTTAAGGAGATTCAATTTGAAATTCAACTTCCATCTGATATTCTATGTAAGTATGAATAAAAAAATAGAACGTGACTGCTTGAAAGGTGGATATTAATGTCTAAGGAAATTACGAATGATACATTTTTAAAAGCTGCGAGAGGTGAGAAAACGGATCATGTGCCTGTTTGGTATATGCGTCAAGCTGGCCGTTCACAGCCAGAATACCGTAAATTGAAAGAAAAGTACTCCCTTTTTGAAATTACTCACCAGCCGGAATTATGCGCCTATGTGACAAGATTGCCTGTGGAGCAATATGATGTAGATGCGGCGATTTTATATAAAGATATTATGACACCGCTACCAGCCATTGGAGTGGATGTAGAAATTAAGTCAGGAATCGGTCCAGTCATATCTAATCCAATTCAATCGGTGAAAGATGTTGAAAAATTAGGAGAATTAAATCCTGAGGAAGACATACCATACGTGTTGGACACTATCAAATTATTAACTTCAGAGCAATTGACTGTACCTTTGATTGGTTTTTCAGGTGCTCCATTTACGATTGCTTCTTATATGATAGAGGGCGGTCCTTCCAAAAACTACAATAAGACGAAAGCTTTTATGTATTCTGAGCCGGTAGCTTGGTTTGCTTTGATGGACAAGTTAGCAGATATGATTATCATCTATGTAAAGGCACAAATTAAAGCGGGTGTTAAAGCCATTCAAATCTTTGATTCATGGGTTGGGGCGTTAAATGTAGAAGATTATCGGGTGTTCATCAAGCCGATCATGAATCGCATTTTTGCCTCCTTACGTGAAGAAAATGTACCTTTAATTATGTTTGGTGTTGGTGCAAGTCACTTGGCATTGGAGTGGAATGATCTGCCGATTGATGTGGTGGGATTGGATTGGAGACTTCCTATCTCGGAAGCAAGAAAGATGGGTATACAGAAAACAGTTCAAGGTAACCTTGATCCGGCCCTCCTTTTATCATCTTGGGATGTTATAGAAGAGCGGACGAAACAAATCCTTGACCAAGGTATGCAGCAGGATGGCTACATCTTCAATCTTGGACATGGGGTGTTCCCTTCCGTGAATCCGGAAACTTTGAAGAAATTGACCGCTTTCATTCATGATTACTCATCAAATAAGAAGTAAACCTGATCGAACTGTTTGCTAAAAAACCTTATGTGGATGCACAATAAAAGAACGGAATTTTTAAAAGAGGTGTAAATTCATGTCAAGAAAAAAAATGGGCCTTTTAGTCATGGCTTATGGTACTCCATACACAGAAGAGGATATTGAAAGATATTATACACATATTCGTCATGGAAGAAGACCTAGTGAAGAATTGATTGCCGATCTTAAAGGCAGATATGAAGCGATTGGTGGATTGTCTCCCCTTGCAAAAATCACAGCAGGACAAGCAGAAGCGCTTGAAAAACAATTAAATTCAATTCAGGAAGAAATTGAATTTAAGGCATACTTAGGGCTTAAACATATCGAACCATTTGTTGAAGACGCTGTTAAACAAATGCATGATGATGGTATCTCGGAAGCGGTCAGTATTGTATTGGCACCGCATTTTTCAACTTTCAGTGTGAAGTCTTACAATGGGCGTGCGCAGGATGAAGCAGCTAAATTGGGTGGTCTGACCATTACTTCTGTTGAAAGCTGGTATGATGAGCCAAAATTCATTCAATATTGGGTGGACCAACTAAAAGAGACAATTGGAAAAATGACTTCGGAAGAACGCGATAATTATGCTTTGGTTGTTTCTGCACATAGCCTTCCGGAAAAGATTTTACAATTAGGAGATCCATATCCAAAGCAACTTGAAGAAACGGCGAATCTAATCGCTGAAGGCGCAGGGGTTTCCAATTATGCAGTAGGCTGGCAAAGTGCCGGACAAACGCCTGAACCGTGGTTAGGACCGGATGTGCAGGATTTGACTAGAGATCTCTATAAAGAAAAAGGTTATAAGGCCTTCATTTATATTCCTGTTGGTTTTGTATCCGAGCATCTTGAAGTTCTTTATGATAATGATTATGAATGTAAAGTTGTTACAGGTGAAATTGGAGCCGGTTACTACCGACCTGATATGCCAAATGTAAAACCAGCATTTATCGACGCTTTGTCTACAATTATTATAAACAAATTACAGGAGAAATAATTTTCAAAATAGGGCGATGAATGGTGAATCATACAATGAAAACGATTGCCATAATCGGAGGAGGAATAACTGGTCTGCAGCTGAGTATTCCTTGCAGGTAGTATATATATGACGGGTTCAGTTTGCCGGACTGCATTGATCAATCTGAGGCCGTAGTCGATAAAGTCGTTGAGTTCATCAAACAAAATAACATCTTCAATTCTAATAAGGTGGCTGTCCAGTAACGAGGATAGCCACTGTTTCTATATACGTTTAAGATGAATACTGTGTATGTTCTGTAAGTTCGCAAAAAATTAATTGAAAAAACAGAAAGATTTTGGTAAGATATTATTGAACTTATTGACTATTCTGTTCGTTTGGTCGGAATTGAGGTGGAAAATGTCTGTTGATCGTAAAAAATTAATTTTAGAAGCCGCGACCAAGTCTTTTTCCCTTTTTGGATACAAGGCAACGACAATGGATCAAGTGGCTAAAATTGCCAATGTCGGAAAAGGAACAATCTATACCTTTTATAAAAATAAAGAAGAGCTTTTTAAAGAAATTGTTCAGCGGATGATAGAGGAAATGAAATATGAGGCTGAACAATCCCTGGATGATCAATTCTCCTTTTTTGAAAATCTTCATCGAGCTGTTTATCGTATTTTGGAGTTTAGACAGGAACATCAATTATCTTTAAAACTTCTTCAGGAAGAACGGGAAATTGGCACACCGGCTGTTCAGGAAATGGTTAATGAAATGGAAGAAGCTATTGTTTCCTATATTAAAGAAAAACTTAAATCAGCGATTGATAAAGGCTATATTCAGCCTTGTGATCCAGAAATAACAGCTTTCCTCATGTTAAAAATGTACCTTGCCCTTATTTTCGATTGGGAGAGGAATCATGAACCATTAGGAAAAGAAGAAATTGCTGAGCTATTCAAAATATATTTATTTAAAGGATTATCTGTTACTTGATAATTCTATTTTTTTGCTTATATGACCTGAAACAGCACATTCAAATTGAAGGAAATATAAAAAGACGATCCAATTAATTGGATCGTCTTTTTATATTTGGGGATAGGTCCAGCTGCGAAACTGGAACTTTATATGGGATCATCCTGCTAATTGGGAAGCTGATGGTGAAACACGTAAACTATTACTTTACAGAAAGGCAATGATCACAGTGGTTTCCATAACATTCGTGCTGTTCTTCAATCTTTTTTCCGCATTCCGTGCATTGTTTAGGAGGCAGGTTTTTAAAGAACTCAACGCTACTTTGAATCATGAACATCATCTCCTGAATTTTTTATTAATTTCTTTTCTATAGTATTCATTGTATTATAACAGAATCACTGTGTCAATGTATGTTTTATAACATGGGTAAAAAAGATGAAAATAGGGGAAGAATAGTTTATATTAATGGGGAAGTCATTGTGAGAAAAAAGGAGTGCCTAAGCATGAAAATCACCGTAATTGGTTGTTGGGGCGGATATCCAGCTAAAAATGAGGCAAGTTCTGGCTATTTGCTTGAATATGAAGATTTTCGCATTCTGCTTGATTGCGGTAGCGGTGTTCTATCACAGCTACAAAATCATATGAAGCCGGAGGAACTCAGTGCGGTAGTATTATCCCACTATCATCCAGATCACGTAGCGGATGTAGGTGTCCTGCAACACGCTGCGCTAATTCAGCAAATACTGGGCAGCGAAAAAAGGACTATTCCTATTTATGGTCATGATTTAGATGCAACCGAATTTGAAAAGTTAACCTATAAAGATATAACAAAGGGGATTGCCTACTCTGCTGATGAGCCTTTAACCATCGGTCCATGCAAATTTACTTTTATGAAAACAAAACATCCAGTTCCATGCTTTGCAATGAGAATAGAGGCTGAAAATCATTCGATTGTATACACAGGGGACAGCTCTTATATGGATGAGTTGGCTGATTTCGCCAAGGATGCAAATGTTTTATTATGTGAAAGCAACTTTTACAGTAATATGGACGGCTCAAAGGCCGGTCATATGACAGCTAGGGAAGCGGGCATACTTGCTGATAAGGCAGACGTCCAGCTTTTACTCTTAACTCATCTTCCACATTATGGTGATCTGAATCAACTGAAAAAAGAAGCATCAGAGGTATTCAAACGGGAAATTGCAGTAGCGAAAAGCAATCTCGAATTTCAACTATAAATGAATCATCAGGGGTATGAATGAAGTCGACAAGGGGGAACAACGGTGCTTTTTATTGATAACAAAGGAATCACAGATCCACAGATTAATCTGGCTATTGAAGAGTATGCACTCAAACACTTAAATATAGATGAAACCTATCTTTTATTCTATATTAATCGTCCTTCAATCATCATAGGGAGAAATCAAAATACGATTGAAGAAATTAATGCCGATTATGTTGAAGATAACGGTATTACTGTTGTCAGACGTCTTTCCGGGGGTGGAGCGGTTTATCATGATTTAGGAAATCTCAATTTCAGTTTCATCACGAAAGATGATGGGGACAGCTTCCATAATTTTAAGAAATTCACTCAACCTGTGGTAGAAACGCTTGAAAAACTAGGAATTCATGCTGAATTAAGTGGACGTAATGATATTCTTGCTGAAGGAAAGAAAATCTCTGGCAACGCGATGTTTTCAACGAAGGGCAGGATGTTCAGTCATGGGACATTGTTGTTTCAATCAGAAATGGACCATATTGTTTCCGCTTTAAAAGTGAAAAAAGATAAAATTGAGTCAAAAGGGATTAAATCAATTAGAAGCCGTGTCGGTAATATCGCTGATTTTCTAAAAAAACCGATGACTGTTGAGGAATTCCGTTCTTTCCTTCTGAAAAATATTTTTAAAGATAGTGGAGAAGTTACGGAGTATGTTTTAACAGAAGAAGATTGGGATAAGATTCATAAAATCTCAGAGGAAAGGTATCAAAACTGGGAGTGGAACTACGGAAAATCACCTAAATTCAACTTGCAAAACTCACATAGGTTCCCGGCTGGGTCTGTTGATATCCGTCTTGAAGTGAATAGGGGAATCATTGAGAACTGTAAAATTTACGGTGACTTCTTTGGAGTTGGCGAAGTTATTGACATAGAACAAAAGCTTACTGGAACTCGTTATGAAAAAGAATCTATCAGCTCGGTATTAGTTGAAATAGATGTTCGACATTATTTTGGCAATGTAACAAAAGATGAGATAGTAGCTTTAATATATTAATTTTGAAAAGCCGTCCGAGCCTATAAGGACGGCTTTTGTGTCTAATAATGACATTAATTGCTTGAATTTGGATAAAAATGTTGCTGTAATCATTTACTTTTAATATAATAAAACTGTATTTAGTTTGAGCTAAAAATGAATGATTATTCATTCATGCTTTTTACAGGGGAGGGAGAACGATGAATTTATCTGAACAGCTTCATCAAACGTCTTTAAGAAAGGCTGATAAGCCAGCTTATTATTTTATGGATCAATCCACTTCATATGGAGAATTGGATGAAGCCGTAACAAAGTTTGCAGACGAACTACATAAGCTTGGTATTTCAACTGGTGATAATGTTGCGTTGGTTTTAGGCAATTCTCCACATTTTATTATTTCGTTGTATGGGGCTTTACGAGCAGGGGCGACCGTAATACCAGTAAATCCAATTTACACACCTGATGAAATTGGGTACATCCTGAATAATGGCGATGTAAAGGTCGTTGTAGCTTTAGATAAGCTTTTACCCTTATTAGAGAATATGAACCCCATTCTTTCAAGTGTTGAACAATATGTAATTTGTGAAACGCAACCGGCTAATGGGGATATAAGTAAACTGAATATTTACCCTAAAATGAAATCGTTTACAGAGATGCTGAAAAAGGGGGATGTCCACTTTTTAGGACCGAGACTGGATCCTGAAGATACGGCAATCATTCTATATACTTCTGGGACCACTGGAAAACCAAAAGGGGCCATGCTCTCACATACAAATATTTACTCCAATGCACATGATGTCGGCGAATATTTAAAAATCACGGAAAATGACCGTGTTGTTACGACACTGCCAATGTTTCATGTTTTCAGTTTAACAGTCGTTGTGAATGCTCCATTGTTGAGCGGAGGTACACTGTTAATTGTCCCGCAATTTAGTCCAAAGGAAATATTCAGGCTAATCAAAAAATTTAATGCGACTGTTTTTGCTGGCGTACCAACAATGTATAATTTCCTTTTCCAATATCCAGATGGTAAAGAAGAAGATTTGAATTCGTTACGAATATGTATTTCAGGTGGGTCTGCCATGCCGGTTTCGCTGCTGGAATCCTTTGAACAGAAATTTAATATTATTGTTTCAGAAGGTTACGGCTTGTCTGAAGCATCACCTGTCACATGCTTTAACCCTTTGGATCGTCCAAGGAAGGCCGGATCAATCGGAACATCAATCCTTCATGTTGAAAACAAAGTCGTAAATGAGCTTGATGAAGAAGTGCCTGTCAATGGAGTGGGCGAATTGATTGTCAGAGGTCCGAATGTAATGAAAGGGTATTACAAAATGCCGGAAGAGTCGGCTGCTGTTTTAAAAAACGGCTGGCTATATACTGGTGACCTAGCCCGGATGGATGAAGAAGGCTACTTTTTTATTGTAGATCGTAAAAAGGAATTAATCATTGTTGGTGGTTATAATGTCTATCCGCGTGAAGTCGAAGAGGTTCTATACGCCCATCCTGAAGTGGTTGAAGCCGCAGCGATAGGCGTGCCGGATCCTAATCAAGGTGAAGTCGTTCAATGCTTCGTGGTGAAAAAAAATAATGCATTGACCGAGGAAGAATTACTTGCTTATTGTTTAGAACATTTAGCTAAATATAAGGTCCCAACAAAAATTGAGTTCTTAGATGAACTTCCAAAAAATACGACAGGAAAAATTTTACGTCGTTCCTTGAAAACTCATGTAACTCAAAACTAAATATGATTTGTATCTAAGGAGATTATTGCCTATCACATGCAATAGTCTCCTTTTTGTACAAGCAAAGTGTATCGCCATGCATAAAGTATATAGTGGGGAGCTTAAAGTCTTGATTCTTATTTCAAAAAGAGTTATGATTGTCATTAAAAATTTCACTACATGTAAGGAGGGGTAAGATGAGAGATGTAGAGCTTTTAGATATTTTTACACATCCTATTGCTCAAAAATACTTGAACAGATCAGGCCTTGCACACGCGATTGCCGTTGCCTATCATGCGTTTCACCTAGCAAACGAATATAACGTAGATCCTGATATTGCTGCCAAAGCTGGTCTTTTGCATGATATGGGTCATTTCACCTGGTATCGCAATGGGAAATGGGATTATGACTTGTACAAACAAAATGATATCCATCCTATTAAAGGTGCAGAAAGAGCGCATAAACTGTTAATCCGGCTTGGAGAAAATCCGGTTAAAGCCAAGACTATTTCCCTCGCCATTTTATTTCACACCGATTCATTTTTACCTTCAAATGATATTATTCGAACACCGCTTCAGCAAGTCGTCAAATGGGCCGACGAAAAAGATGAAGAAGAAGGTGGAAAACACCATTATCGCAAAATTGATTTCCAGCGTGCAAAGGAAAGCATAATCCAACTAGACAAACTCATTGATGAGGAACAAAGAAAAAGGCTATCATCCTGAAAATATACGGTGATAGCTTTTTTTGTGATTAAAAACAGGAGTTCTATATGAAGTATGAAAGGGTTACTACTCAAGAGGGTGTTTTTTTCGCAATTAATCGACTTCTTTCAAAATAGCTTTATACACTGCCTCTTTATCGAAATCAAATTCACCCATTCCAAAAACTTTGACGACACGATTTTCAACATCGAGCAAATAGGTTGCGGTAGTATGGACAAATTCGCCGGTTCCTGAATCTCGAAAAAGAAAATCAAATTGGTCAGTTAGCTTTTTGGTATCTTCAGGTGAACCTCGTAATATCTCCCAGCCATCCGTTTTATTTACTTCAAATGTATTTGCATACGCATCTATTTTTTCAGCTGAATCCTTTTCCGGATTAAAAGTGATAGTTAAAAACTCCACTTTACTTCCAAAAATATTTTTCTTAACTAATTGATCTCGAATATTTTGCATTTGAAATGTGGTATTTGGACATAAATCTGGACAATCAATATACATAAACTCCAATAGCCGGACTTTAGGTTCTAATTCAGAGAAGCTGAATGTTTCACCCTCTTGTTTTTTCATCACTATATCATCTGGAAAATACATTTTTGACTGACGGTATTCTGTAAAATAAAAGATACCTGATCCAATGCCCATCACTAATAAAATTGTAAAAATAATATAAATTTTTTTCACCTTTGTTTGTCACCCCAAGTCTTTATAATTATCTATCTTCACTATACAGGACTGAATTCTAAACGAAGGAATGAAAACGGGCGAAATGATGAAGATTATTTGAACATTTATTGTCATTATATGATATGGAGACGGAAATACGGTTCTAACCTGTCCATTTTGGATTAAACTATAAGAGGTAGGTTAGATTTAAAGGAGGGTCGTAATGGTTAGGAAATGGGCAGGAAGAGCGGTTCTTTTATATATACTTTTTGTAGCAGTGATGTATTGGTATATTTTCTATGGGGCAGATACCTCTATTCCCCAAGCATTACGTGGTACTGCAGCAGATCCTGCAACATTTCTGAATGCAAGGGAACTAAAGCTTAGCGAAGAGTATTCAGGGTTGCGGAATTTTCTTTTTTTCGTTTCGACTCCATATGAATGGCTAATGTATTTTTTTGTTTTATTATTTGGGTTTTCAAAAGCATTTGAAAAATCGGCTTTGGGGACCTCTAAATGGAAAGTGATCCAAACAGGTATTTATTTATTTTGGCTTTCGGTGGTTTCTTATCTAGCGCTGTTTCCAATCAGTTTCATTGGTTACAGGATGAGTAAAAGTTACCATATCAGTACCCAGAGTTTCTCTTCGTGGATGAAGGATGAAGTCATCGATTTCTGGGTGAACTTTGGGATGATGTTCATCATCGTTTCAGTTTTATATTGGTTAATGAAGAAAAGTGTGAAGAAGTGGTGGCTCTACGCTTGGTTGTTGTCGATTCCATTTTCATTGTTCCTGATGTTTTTACAGCCTGTATTGATTGATCCGCTGTATAATGAATTTTATCCACTGAAAAATAAAGAATTAGAAACGGAAATATTGGCACTTGCCGCACAGGCCGAAATTCCGGCGGAACATGTATATGAAGTAAATATGGCAGAAAAGACAAATGCCTTGAATGCATATGTAACTGGTATAGGTTCGAACTCAAGAATTGTTCTTTGGGATACGATCTTGAACAAACTAGAAGAAGATGAAATACTTTTTATCATGGCACATGAAATGGCTCATTATGTTGAAAAGCATATATATATTGGTATAGCAGGTTATTTAGGAATGACTTTAGTTGGTTTGTGGCTGACATCGAAAATCATGAATTACTTTATTAGACGTTGGGGCCACATGTTAAAAATACATTCGGTTGATAGCATCTCTTCACTTCCATTATTTCTCTTAATTACGGGTGTATTACTGTTTGCCTCCAGTCCGCTGTCCAATTATGTTTCCAGATATCAAGAAACAAGGGCTGACCGTTATGCTATTGAAATGACTGGTGATAAAGAATCGGCAATCACAACGTTCCAGGAACTCACGAGGGCGGGGTTGAGTCAGGTGAATCCCCCATTACTAGTTAAATGGCTGCGTTATTCCCATCCAACGATGCTTGAGCGGATTTCTACTGTTGAAAATGATGATACAAAGGATTATTGAAAGCCAGCTGAAAATCAGCTGGCTTTTTTACTTGCCTTATTTCGGGGAAAGTGGAAGTTTGTAGTTTGTTTTCAGAAAAAACTTTTAATTTATAAATCTTAGGTTCTCTACTATAATAAATTAAATTCCCAGTTGGTTTATAAGGAGATCAGTTATGTATAATGTACTTTTCATCATTATAGGCTCAGTGCTTGTTGCATTAGCCTACAATCTATTTTTGATTCCTCATTTAATTTTGAGCAGCGGACTTAGTGGGCTTGCGATTATGTTAGGAATCATTACCCCAGTTAACACAGGGATATTGAATTTCCTGTTAAATCTGCCACTGTTGATTCTGGGATATATAAAATTAGGAAGACGTTTTATCACATATACGATATTATCAGTTGTCGTAATATCTGTCAGTTTGTATATCATTCCGATTCATGGAGTGTCCACTGAACCAATTCTGTCTTCTTTATTTGGAGGAATCATTTCGGGGGTTGGTATCGGTATCATCTTCCGTGCTTCAGGATCTTCCGGCGGATTTGATATCATTGCAATGCTTTTGGCTAAGAAAAGCGACTTTCCACTTGGTTCATTACTATCGGTGATGAATGCAGTTGTGGTTGTTATCTCAGGGTTCATCTTTGGTTGGGATGCCGCATTATATACATTGATTTCAATATATGCAGCAGGAAAAGTGATCGATACAATTCATTCTAATCACATTAAATTAACATTAATGATTGTTACGAAACAGAGTGACGAATTGAAAGAGAAGCTTCTTACCAACTTATATCGGGGAATTACTGTCATGGATGGTGAAGGTGCATACTCCGGAGAAAAGAGTAAAGTAATGATGACCGTCATTACTCGTTATCAATTAACCGATGTAAAAGCTATGATAAAAGAAGTGGATCCGAATGCTTTTGTAAATATTACTGAAACAGCCGAGGTCATGGGGATGTTTCATAAAGAATGATAAAGAAATAGAAAAGCCTCCCGACATTTGGGGAGGCTTTTTGATTATTTAGCTATTTTTAATCAAACATTTTTAATTTCCAAACTGTTTTAGCAAAATGTTCATTTCAGAACTTAGTTTTAGGAATAAAGGTTTGTCTTTAGTATCTAACGCTTCATCAATTTGTTTCGCAAGGATATTCTTTTTGGTATTAAGGACGGATTCTAGAATAATCATATCAATTAACATTTCCTGAACTACAGCATCGTTTTTCATTTCGCTCATTGATAAGGACTTCACTGACTCTGAATAAGATTTTTCATTTTTCAAAGTAACCACCCCTGACCCTTTTTATTAGTATATGGATTTAAGTGGATAAAATCAACAGAAAATTTAAAATATTTGGAAATGTGTCGTTTAGATGACGAAATGACCACGTTTAAAAAGAATTTTTAATTTTTTGTGAACTTGCTTATAACCTATTCTAATTGTGCTATTATAGTGAGGAATTTAACACATATTAACTAACTGTCCTATATTCTATAGCCATATGAGGTATTAGGGAGGGGGACAGGGTAAAAGGTTTGATCGAAATCTTAGCTGTTTTCTCAGTAGAGGGAAAATAATAACCAAATGCTGAAAGTTACACTTTTTAATGCAGTGAGGAAGAGGTGGTTGTAAGTTGAAGGAAAGTTGTCAGGGAATTATCGAAGAATATGAAATCACTCCTTATACTTTAATGGTAATGCCAATCAATTATGGAAGTAAAATATACGCCCAAATCGTTGAATTGGAGGACGAGTTCATTTCCCCTTTCAAACCTTTGGAAATTGTCAAGAAAAGCTGTGAGTACTTTGGATCGAGTTATGAGGGACGAAAGGATGGAACGAAACAGCTTATAAATATCACTCATAAAGCACCGATCGCGATTGACCCAACTAGTTCAATTTTCTTCTTTCCGACTACATCTCCCTTACGTCCTCAATGCATCTGGTTATCTCATGAGCATGTGGTATCCTATGATCGCGTAGATTCAAAACATACAAAGGTTACATTCCGAAATAAACAAACCATCGATATAGAAGTATCATGCAGTTCTTTTGAAAACCAGCTGCATCGGACATCTTTTTTAAAAACTAAACTAATTCAAAGGATTGAGGAAACAAAAAGGAAGTCTTTCTATTTGTTCACCGATGCAAATGGGGGAAAAGCTTCAGAGATGATGTCAAAGTATAATCCACGCTAGCTAATTATGTTAAGCAAAGCATTTGCAAGAAGTGTTGATTTGTATCAATCAATATTAAAACCTCAAAAAGCGAACTTCCTAAGAGGAGGTTCGCCTATTCTAATTTAAGCAGGTATATAAACTGCCCTAAATTAAAAACCTGCCTTACAAAACTGTAAGACAGGCGTCATTTAGATAGATGTGCCGTAATAAGTATATCTCCTATAATGAAATCAATGGAAAGATATATTTTACAATGATATGAAAAACCCATCAACCTTTTCGCTGAATCAGGAATTGAGCATCCTTTTATATGCATTCGATTGTGGAAAACATCATAACCTTTTTGACATTTCATTAGTATTAATATATAATGAATGACAGTCATTCATTCGCGAAGGAGGTTCATAATATGGCAAGCAGTCCTGATGGAAAATATGAAAAAATTTTAAAGGCCGCCATTGATGTCATCCCTGAAAAAGGCCTTGATAAGACTTCCATTTCAGATATCGTAAAAAAGGCTGGAGTGGCACAAGGAACTTTTTATTTATATTTCTCTTCAAAAAAGGCTTTAATACCAGCTATTGCAGATAACCTTCTTACCATTACTTTAGAAGGAATTAAGGGAAAGATTCAAACGGAAGAAAACTTTTGGGACGTCTTGGAAGTTGTGATTGATGAAACCTTTAACGTAACAGATGCACATAAAGATGTTATTGTCCTTTGTTATTCCGGGCTTGCTATAGATTATTCAATGGAGAAATGGGAATCGATATATCAGCCTTATTATTCTTGGCTTGAGGATATAATAGATAATGCCATTAAAAATAACCAGATAATCAGTGACATTAATGTTAAATGGACGGCTAGAATGATTATAAACCTTATTGAAAATTCAGCGGAACGATTTTTTATAAGTCATGAGCAAGATGATACCCTCGAAGTATTTAAGGGTGAGATATTTAACTTTTTAAAAAGAGCGTTATTTAGAACATAAATAAGTTATTGGATCTTTTCCAATACTTTTTATTACATTAAAAATGACTGACATTCATTCAGTAAGAGAGGTGATTAATATGAGTTGGTTATTAGTGCTTGTTGCTGGTATTTTAGAAGTAGTTTGGGCATCCGGACTTAAGTATGCAGATTCCTTTTTAGATTGGGTAATCACCTTTCTTTTAATTGCAGTAAGTTTCATTTTACTCATTCGTTCTTATAAAACGATTCCTGTAGCCGCGGCTTATACTGTATTCGTAGGAATTGGAACTGTAGGCACATATATCGCGGGGGTATTTTTAGGTGAATCTTACTCTTTTGGACAAATTTTCTTTCTAATGATTCTTTTATCAGGAATTATCGGAATGAAGACATTCACTAAAAAAGATAATGAGAAAACAAGAGGTGAGCATTAATGGCTTGGGGATTATTATTAATAGCTGGTCTTGAGGAAGTCATTGCTACGATTGCAATGAAATACATGGATGGTACAAGAAAAAAATGGCCTATATACGTGATGACGATCGGCTTTTTACTCTCATTTTACTGTCTTTCTAAAGCTATGCAAGTACTTTCTGCTGGAGTTGCTTATGGAGTATGGACTGGTATTGGTAGTGTAGGAATCACTTTAGTCGGTATATTATGGTTTAAAGAACGATTTGTTTTTTCTCAATTTATATCACTTGGTCTTATTTTAATAGGGGTCATTGGTTTAAAGATGACATCATCGTAATAACAATTGAAAATAAAGTGAAAAACGTCATTGGAATAGAATGACAAACAAGAGGTGATAATATAGCTAGGTTCTATTTTTTATTAGAGGAATGTTAGAGATTGGCATTTTATAAGTAAAGAAGAAATGATAAAAACGGCATGGGTCATGTTAATAATGGCAATATTAGCATAAATTAGCGGTGTGATTTCATTGAAACTTACAGATAGCTTTACAAAATTCAACCAACGATTTCTTGTCTTTTTTCGCCGGAATTAGCTTTTATTTATTATCTGTGGCCATACAAACTCTTCCTGTAGGATAGGCTTATGCCATCTGGACTGGTATTGGTTCAGATGGCATAAGCGTTTTGAGTGGAATGCTTTTTTTCAAAAAATTAAAAAATATTAAACGAATTATACTTATTAGTGGTATAGGCATCAGTATAATGGATGTCAATTGTTTCATGATATTAAAGAAAATGATTTTGTTATACTTATAATTTAGTACTCTTTTATTTTTTAAGAGGATTTGTTCGAAATGGTCGTTGTAAAACTACCTTGCGAAATTCACGATTGCATGACGAGTCCTTTCATACACCAAGATGCTGTTTGAATCTGATATTCATTTTAAATGGGGGATATTTATATGCCCCCATTTAAAATGAATATTTGGTAAGGGGTATAAAGAGAGGGACATCCCTTTCCAAACAATACGTATATACTTCGTTTATCTGCCATTTTAATATCTCTTATACTTATGTTGTTAGTTGTTAACAATAGGGGACTTGTGAGACATCGTAGACAGAAGATGACCAATCTTTTTTTTAAGAGACCCACCATACGATTAAAACATGCCCTTTTTGAAAAAATCCAGTCAGAAATGCTTCTTTATAACGCACCAGATGGATTTACATAGTTATGGAATAAAGGTGTTAATCCTTTAAATCTTCTGGAGTCATTTTCTTTAACAATATTGTTATTATCATGGAGAACCTTTTTAACCATAATTAAGGTGTTTATATTGACTAAAAGTTATGAAGCAATTGGAGTGAGTGATATACAGTTACTTCTTCTGAAGAGTTTGAGCCTATAACACTATTTTTCCAAGAAAAATATAGCCAACAGCGTTCCATTAACCCCTTATATATCTCTCTACGAATTTGTTTGAATGTAAATATTCACATTCATATATAGGAATAAACAACCCCTAGTAAGTGCATGAAGTTTCTGAAATGAATAATAAAACCAAGTAGCCCATCATTTAAATTATTATAACTTTCAATAGGCGGTTTTAAACAAATACATCCCCTAAACTTCCTTGGATCGTTGACTTCTTTCGAAAAAGTAATTACACAATAAGTCTTCGGTTTTGTTGCGAAGGCGAGGATTGAAATAATTATGATGTTCCTCGTATCCTTTATATAAAAAACAATACATCGTAAAGGATTCATCGCGTTTAATTTCACTTACCTTAATATTCTCCTTGCGCAAATAGCGCCGCACCTCGGCAAGCTCTTCCTGAACGGCTTTTAAAACAAGTTCCACTAGTTCTGAATAGGGCCTTTTTAATTTAAACGGACTTATTTCGATGACCTTGAGATCCCGGTTTAAGACTGTAATCACCATAGGAAGGTAGATGGCTTTTTCAATCATATTTCGGTCATCCTCTGGAATGCGGGTCATCATGACCGCTCCTTTCTAAAAAAGCAGGTTTTCATATTAATATGTATGCTTCATATAAATAAGAACATATGTTCTTTAATCCATCTTAATGGATTATCAGTTGATATGCAAGCGGTTTGTTGGAATGATGAAATTTCTGTTAATAAGATTATGTTTTCCTGAGATAGGGAAAGTATGATTATATATGGATAATAATTCTTGCAATTTTTCAGAGGAAAGTGATATATCTAAAATAGAACAGCTTTTTAATAAGTTTATGCTGCTTTAATAGTCGGCATGTCGAGGGAGATAATTATGGACTTGGATACTATACGTGAGTGGTTTACACTTGATAATATATCGGCACTTATTCAGCAATATCGCTCATTCGGTCCAATCCCGGGAATTTTGCTACCGATGCTGGAAGCTTTTTTGCCCTTTTTACCCTTAGTTGTGTTTGTACTCGCTAACGCAACGGCTTTTGGTCTCTGGTGGGGTTTTTTATTTTCTTGGATTGGGGCGGTAGCGGGAGCTTTTCTGATCTTTTTAGTTATTAGAAGATATGGTCAAATGAGGCTTTTTCGACTTTTGCAGAAACATAAACAGGTGCAAAAGCTAATGGTTTGGGTAGAAAATCATGGATTCGGACCGCTGTTTATACTGCTCTGCTTCCCTTTTACACCATCGGCTATTGTGAACATAGTGGCGGGGCTTTCAAAGGTCAGCCCGTTGCAATATGGACTAGCTGCCATAGGAGGGAAAGCGGTGATGATCTTTACGATTAGCTTCGTAGGTTATGATCTTGTATCCCTTATTCATAAGCCTGTGCGTACAATCATCATAGGTATTGTCATTTTTATCTTATGGTATGTAGGAAAAAGACTGGAAGTCCGGCTAAATAAAAGCATGAAGAGAGAAGAAGGGAAATAAGTATTAGAATATAAATGCAGCAGTAGGGGTTGAAATAGATGGAAAAAACAAACAGAAATTCTTTATCCGACTGGGTAAAAGCAGCCATGATTGCTTTTGTTATTTACATCTTAATCCGTACATTTTTCTTTTCAAGCTATGATGTTGAAGGGGAGTCGATGCAGCCGACACTTGAAGAAGGTAACAAACTTGTTGTGAATAAAATTAATTATCAAATCAGGGATATCAGCCGATTTGACATAATTGTTTTTCATGCGAATTCACACGAAGATTATGTTAAACGAGTTATAGGGATTGCAGGTGACCGTATTCGTTACAAGGATGATTGGCTTTATGTAAATGGTGAGAAAGTGAATGAGCCTTATCTTGAGAAGTTTAAGGAGGGGTTCCCGGGGCAGAACTTTACGGGTGATTTTACATTAAAAGAAATCACTGATACGACCACTGTCCCAGATGGCAAGCTGTTTGTCATGGGGGATAATCGTCTTGAAAGTGCGGACAGCCGCCACTTTGGTTACATACCAGTTGAAAATGTAGTTGGTAAAGTTGATGTGCGATATTGGCCAATCAAAGAATTTAATTTGCAGTTTAAAGGTGAATGATTGCGGAAGCCCGAAATTATTGAGGGCTTTTTCTTTTGATTAAAACACGAACGTACGATTGGTATTTTTATTAAGGAAACGGTAAAATAATAGGAAACAAATCGTAACTGGAAACAGAAACCACGTCAAAAAGACGGCAGTATTTCTGGTATGATAGATCTAGATATTATGTTGTATAAGGGGGAAAAAGATGTCACTACGTTTTTTACTAGGAAGATCGGGTGCAGGGAAAACTTCGAATGTTTTGGACGAAATTCGCTCCAGATTGGATAAGGACCCCGAAGGCAATCCAATAATTTACCTCGTTCCTGATCAGATGACGTTTCTATCGGAATATAAATTAATTAAAACGCCAGGCCTCGCTGGAATGATACGGACACAGGTATTCAGTTTTAGTAGGCTAGCTTGGCGCGTTCTGCAGGAAACTGGCGGAATGAGCCGTCTTCATTTGGACAGTGTTGGCGTTAATATGTTGATACGAAAGATTATGGATGATAAAAAAGAAGATTTGAAAATGTTTCGCCGATCTGCTGATAAGCAGGGATTCATTGCTCAAATGGAACAAATACTGGCTGAATTCAAGCAATATTGCATCCAACCGGATGACATTCAAAACTATTTGACCGAAACATCACCGGGAGGCAATGGAATTCAGGATAAACTACATGACCTTGAACTGGTTTATCAGGCTTTTGAGGATGAAATGATTGGAAAATATTTAGATTCTGAAGACTATTTTACTTTACTTATAGAAAAAATGTCAGAGTCTTCATATATAAGAGACGCGGATATATACATCGATGGTTTTTACAGCTTGACACCACAGGAATTATTGATTGTAGAAGAAATGATGAAGCTGTGCAAGAGTGTAACAATTGCGTTGACATTAGATCAGCCCTACAGACAATATGCGCCTGATGATCTGCAGCTTTTCAGGCAAACAGGGAATCTGTATCATCAGCTTTATCAATCGGGATTAAGGGCTGGAATTCCAATAGCAGAAGATCGCATCCTAAACGGTACAGCAAGGTTTGGTGGGAGTCCGGGGCTGAATCATCTGGAAACCTATTTTGCCCAACGTCCTGCGCGAACTTTTGAGAACCCCTCTGAAGTAACGATTGCTCAGGCAGTTAACCGCAGGGCTGAAATTGAAGGGGTCGCCCGGAACATCTTGACACTTGTCAGACAAAAACAGCACCGCTTTCGGGATATTGCGATTTTAGTTCGCAATGGAGAAGCATACGAAGATATTTTACAAACAGTTTTTCGGGATTATCAAATTCCACTGTTCGTGGATTCAAAACGAACTATGCTCAATCATCCCCTGATTGAACTGATTCGATCGACATTGGAGATCATAAATGGCTATTGGCGTTATGAACCTGTATTTCGGGCAATCAAAACGGAGCTACTATTCCCGCTTCAAAAAAGCCACGACCGAATGCGTGAGCAGGTAGATAAGCTTGAAAATTATGTGCTTGCTCGTGGGATTAAAGGAGGTAAGTGGACTTCTAAAGATCGATGGACCTACCGCCGCTTCCGTGGACTAGAGCTCGAAGACCGAGCCCAAACGGATAAGGAAATGAAGCTAGAGCAGGAACTGAATGAGCTGAAGCAATTATTTACTGAGCCCATTTTGAAGCTCTCAAAACGAGTGAAAAAGTCTCAAAATGGTAGAGAAATATGCGAAGCCCTTTATCTATATCTTGAAGAATTACATGTACCGGAAAAATTGGAAAAGCTAAAGCTGGAGGCCGAAGAAGCAGGAGATTTGGTTTCAGCTAGAGAGCATGAACAATCGTGGAACGCAGTCGTCGACCTGCTAGATCAATTCGTCGAGCTGTTAAGCGAAGAAGAGCTTTCTATGAAACAGTTTGCGGTAATCATTGAAGCAGGTCTGGAATCCCTTGAATTTTCTTTAGTACCGCCGGCAATTGACCAAGTCCTTGTCGCTAATCTCGATCTATCACGTCTTGATGATGTTAAGACAGCTTTTGTCATTGGTCTAAATGAAGGGGTCTTGCCAGGAAAAGCTGTATCTGATGGAGTATTTTCCGATAGTGATCGCGAAACGCTTTTGGCAAGTGGACTTGACGTTGCCCCAAGCTCGAAGGTTCGCCTCTTGGATGAGGAGTTTACAGCGTATAAAGCATTTACTACACCGGCTGAAGCGCTCTATTTATCGTATCCGCTTGCCGATGAGGAAGGAAAAGCTCTCTTACCCTCTTCTTATTTAAAGAGGGTAAGGGACGTCCTGCCGCACGTTACCGATTCTTTTTATATGAACGACCCATCGGACCTGTCTGCTGAGGAGCAGGTGAAGTATGCCGCGAATTATGATGTGGCCCTGTCTTATCTGGCTGCCCAATTGCAGTTGAAAAAACGAAACTACCCCATCCATTCACTCTGGTGGGATGTATACAATACCATTATTGAAGATGAAATGGTTGGTCCCGCAGCAGCTAAGGTATTATCGAGTCTTTTTTACCAAAATAAAACGAAGAAATTATCTGAAGAAACAAGCAAGCAATTATATGGTGAAAGCATTCTTACAAGTGTATCGCGGATGGAAATGTTTAATAGCTGCCCGTTTTCCCATTACGCTGCTCATGGTTTGAAATTAAGGGAAAGGCAGATTTTCCGTCTGGATGCACCGGATATTGGTGAAATGTTCCATGGAGCGCTAAAAATGATTTCGGATTATTTAAAGGAAAATGATATTCCTTGGTCTTCATTGACAAAAGAGCAATGCTTGGAATTGGCTAGAAACGCAGTGGAAAGGCTTGCTCCAAAGCTTCAAAATCAGATTTTGTTAAGTACGAACCGACATCATTATTTGCGAAGGAAATTGGAACATGTAATTGGGCGGGCATCAATCGTCTTAAGTGAACATGCCAAGGTGAGCGGATTTGCTCCAATAGGATTGGAACTTGGCTTCGGGAAAAATGGAGAGCTGCCGCCGCTTTCGTTCACACTGAAAAACGGGACGGAAATGGAATTAATTGGACGGATTGATCGCGTTGATAAAGCGGAAGAAGGTGAGGGTGTCTATTTGCGTGTGCTCGATTATAAATCGAGTGAAAAGGAGCTAAACATGAGTGAAGTGTACTATGGACTTGCTCTGCAAATGCTGACATATCTTGATATCGTCGTTACCCACTCCCATTCACTTATCGGCAAAGAAGCGATTCCAGCCGGTGTTTTGTATTTTCATGTTCATAATCCGGTTGTTAAATCAAAGGGTATGCTCAGTTTGGATAAAATTGATGAAGAAATCTATAAGAGCTTTAAAATGAATGGACTTGTATTGGATCATACAAATGTTATTCAGATGATGGATACATCGCTTGATATAGAGACTTCCAGTAAATCTGACATCATTCCAGCTGGATTTAAAAAGGATGGATCGCTTTTAGCAGCTTCCAAAGTTGCGAGTAGGGAAGAGTTTTCACTTTTGAATCATCACGTACGCCGGGTCTATCAGGAGGCTGGTGATCGAATGGTCGATGGTGACGTAGATATCACACCATATAAATTAAAGGAAAAAACCCCATGTACCTTCTGTTCGTTTAAATCAGTGTGTCAATTCGATCAGTCTTTGGAGGAGAATCAATTTAGGAATTTAGCACAGAAGAAACAAAATGATGTTTTGGATTTATTAAGAGGGGAGGGTGAAAGATGAGTAAAACAATAATTCCTGCGCTTCCGGGTGACGTTACTTGGACGGAAGATCAATGGAAAGCGATTTGGGCAAAAAATCAGGACATTCTGGTTGCAGCGGCGGCAGGTTCAGGGAAAACTGCGGTGCTAGTCAATCGGATTATTCAAAAGGTTGTTTCAGAAGATGATCCGATTGATGTTGATGAACTCCTTGTTGTGACATTCACGAATGCTTCGGCTGCCGAGATGCGTCACAGGGTCAGCGAGGCATTAGAAAAAGCGATTAATGAAAATCCGCATTCACAGCATCTGCGTAAGCAGTTGAGCTTGATTAATCGAGCTTCGATCTCCACGCTTCACTCCTTTTGTTTAGAGGTGATTAGGAAGTATTATTATCTGACGGAAATCGACCCAGGCTTTCGAATTGCGGACTCTACAGAGGCACAGTTACTACGTGATGAAGTAATGGAAGTGCTTTTCGAAGAGCAGTATGGTCAGAGTGATAATGAAGAGTTCTTTAATTTGGTTGATGCTTTTACAAGTGATCGAAACGACGATGCACTTCAGAATATAGTCCGATCTCTCTATGATTTTTCGCGATCGAATCCAGATCCAAATCAATGGCTAAATAGTGCCGCTGCCATGTATGATCTGGCTGATGATGCAGGAATAGACGATCTTACATTTATCGAGTCCTTGAAATTCGATATTGGTTTGCAGTTGGATACAGCCAAGGATTTATTGGAGCGCTCCCTCGAACTGACAAAGGTACCGGGGGGGCCAGCACCAAGGGCAGAGAATTATTTAGCTGACCTTGCTCTTGTTGCCAAATTGTCGGGAGTTAAAGATCACTCTTGGAACGCTCTTTATGAAGAAATTCAAAACGTGAAGTTTGGTACGGCAAAACGATGCACGGGAGCAGACTTTATCAAAGATATTGCGGATGAGGCTACCAAATATCGTGATAAGGCAAAGAAAATTATAAAATCGTTGCAGGAAGAGTTATTTTCTCGTAAACCCGAAAGTTATCTACGTGATATAAGAGAACTGAAGGGATATGTCGATACCCTGGTTATGCTCGTTAAACAGTTTGACGAAAGATTCTTCGCCGCAAAAGCGGAAAAAAACTTGGTCGATTTCGCTGATTTGGAGCATTACTGTCTTCAAATCTTGACAGAGGAAACCGTAGATGGTGAACGAAAGCCATCAGCAGCCGCTATTGAATATCGGAAACAGTTTAAAGAGGTACTTGTCGATGAATATCAGGATACCAATCTAGTTCAGGAATCAATTTTAAAACTGGTGACGGCAGATGGAGAATATAGTGGGAATCTGTTTATGGTGGGCGATGTCAAACAGTCGATATACCGTTTCAGGCTTGCGGAACCGAATCTTTTCCTTGGAAAGTACACACGCTTTACCCATGATGGGAACGAATCAGGTCTGAGGATCGATTTAAACCGGAATTTCCGGAGCCGAAAGGAAGTTCTCGATGGAACGAACTTCTTATTTCAACAGCTGATGGGGATTACAGTCGGTGAGATTAAATATGATGAGGACGCCCAGTTGAAAAAAGGAGCGCCGTATCCCGAAGACAAACCAAACCCTATTGAACTCCATTTAATTGATGGAGCAGAATCCCATTCAGAAACAGAAGAGTCGGAAATCGGATTCGAGGCCGAGGAACTTGAAAAGGCGCAACTCGAAGCAAGATTGATGGCCAAGCTCATTAAAAAGACTATAAACGAAAAGCATCAGATATATGATATGAAAACCCAACAATACCGTTCTGCGACTTATCGTGATATGGTCATTCTCCTTCGTTCTATGCCATGGGCACCGCAAATTATGGAAGAATTTAAGAAGCAGGGGATTCCTGTTTATGCTAACTTGTCATCAGGGTATTTTGAGGCGACAGAAGTAGCAATCATGATTTCCTTATTAAAAGTGATTGATAATCCCCAGCAGGATATTCCTTTGGCTTCCGTTCTGCGTTCACCTATCGTCGGGATGGATGAAGAAGAAATGTCGCAGGTCCGTTTATTCCATACAGGTAGCTATTATGAAGCATTAGCTGATTTTTACAGAAAGAGTGACTCAGATGAGCATCCTGGGCTTTATGAAAAAGCTTCATCATTTTATAAAAAGCTAGTAAAATGGCGAAAGCTTGCCAGGCAGGAGGCGTTGTCCGACTTAATCTGGTTGCTGTATCGTGAAACTCAGTTCTATGATTTTGCAGGAGGAATGCCGGGTGGCAAACAGCGTCAGGCCAATTTAAGGGCATTGTACGACAGGGCAAGGCAATATGAAGCGAGTTCATTCCGTGGTCTGTTTCGTTTTCTGCGTTTCATTGATAGAATGCAGGAACGTGGAGATGATTTAGGGGCAGCTCGGGCTTTAGGTGAACAGGAAGATGTAGTCCGCCTGATGACGATTCACTCCTCAAAGGGTCTGGAGTTTCCGATTGTGTTTATTGCCGGACTTTCTAAACAATTTAATATGATGGATTTACGAAAGCCTTATTTACTGGATAAGGATTATGGTTTTGCGGCTAAGTATGTGAATTCTGAATTACGGATAACGTATCCATCTCTTCCACAGTTGGCTTTTAAGAAGAAGAAGCAGCTTGAATTAATTGCAGAGGAGATGCGTGTCCTCTATGTTGCGCTTACAAGGGCTAAGGAAAAGCTGTATTTAATTTCCAGTATCAGTGATGCAGAAAAAATGCAGCATAATTGGGCAAGTAATGCGACACACGGTGATTGGTTATTAAAGGACTATGTACGAGCTGGTGCAAAAAGCTATCTTGATTGGATCGGTCCATCCCTTGTCCGTCATCGAGACTTTCAGGGGGCAGCTGGTCTTGGCTGGGAAATGGAGTCACATCCATCAAATTGGTCCATCTCTGTCATTCCTAGTGAAGAGCTGGCAGTTCTGGATGATGAAGAGGCACTCGCACAAGAGCAATTTCTAGAGCATGTTCAGAAGTCAGAGAAGGTCGAAATGGTTTCCGAGTTTTCTCAGGATATCAAGGAACAGCTTAAATGGGAGTACCCAGAACATGAGGCTTCCGTGCATCGTTCCAAGCAGTCCGTTTCTGAACTAAAACGTCAATATGAACTGAAGGATGAGCAAAGTTCCACAGAGTTGTTGAGAAAATTTAAGCGGCCAATCACGAAGCGTCCGACTTTTATGCAAGAAAAGTCACTAACTCCTGCTGAAAGAGGAACGATTACCCATTTAGTCATGCAGCATATCGACTTATCAAACGAGATTACCATTCAATCGATTCAGCAATTGATGGTTGAACTGATTCAACGCGAGTTGTTAACCGACGAACAGAAAGAAGCTGTGAATCCGGATACGATTGTTGATTTCTTTGACAGTGATATCGGTCAAAGAATGCAGAAGGCTCAAAGTATTCGCCGTGAAGTGCCATTTACAATGTCATTGCCGGCTAAAGAGGCTTACAGTGATTGGGCAACTGGAGAAGAGGAAATTCTGATTCAGGGTGTTATTGATTGTATTTTTGAGGATGAACAAGGGCTTGTGTTGCTTGATTATAAAACGGATACAATAACTGGTCGTTTTGCTAGTGGGTATGAAGGGGCAAAAGAGATTCTTGCCGATCGATACCGGATGCAGCTACAGCTTTACACAAGGGCTGTCGAAGGAATATTAAATAAAAAAGTAACGAGCCGTTATTTATTTTTCTTCGATGGAGCGCATTTATTGGAAGTATAAAGAGAAGTGCGTAAAACCCTGGCAAATAGACAATGAAAAAAAGAATAGATTAAGCTATGGTCTTTTCTCGATATTCAATCGGGGAAAGACCGTTTTGCCATATAAAAATCCCCACATAGGTAGACAGTAGGTGATAATACTAAGGCACTCTTTTTACTTAAAAAATAAACAGAATTGTTTGAAAAATATTGCAAGGTTGCTATATACTAATGTATAAAATACCTTTCTAAAGGAGAAGAGCTGAGTATGACGAGTAAGATGGAGAGCAGAGGATACTTTGGTGAGTTCGGGGGAAGCTTTGTACCGGAAGAACTTCAGCAAGTAATGGATATTTTAGAAGCAGAATTCTTGAAATATAAGGATGATCCGGAATTTAAAGAGGAGTTTCAATACTATCTAAAAGAATATGTGGGACGTGAAAATCCTTTAACCTATGCACAAAATTTAACGAAAAAAATTGGTGGAGCCAAAATTTATTTAAAGCGTGAAGACCTAAATCATACGGGTGCTCACAAAATCAATAATGCGATTGGCCAAATCCTGCTGGCTAAACGGATGGGTGCTAAACGCATCATTGCAGAAACAGGAGCAGGGCAGCACGGTGTAGCGACTGCGACAGCTTGTGCGATGTTTGGTTTAGAGTGTGTTATCTATATGGGCAAGCTAGATACAGAGAGACAGGCGCTGAATGTCTTTCGGATGGAATTGTTGGGTGCCAAGGTTGTTGCAGTTGAAAAAGGACAGGGACGATTAAAGGATGCTGTTGATGAGGCGTTAAATGACTTGGTCCAAAACTACGAAAATACTTTTTATTTGCTTGGTTCAGCTGTAGGGCCACATCCTTATCCATCTATCGTTAAGCATTTTCAGGCAATCATAAGTGAAGAATCAAAACGCCAGATTCTTGAAAAAGAGGGCAAGCTGCCTACTGCCATTATTGCCTGTGCTGGAGGTGGAAGTAATGCCATCGGTGCTTTTACTCACTATATCGATGAAGAAAATGTCCGTTTAGTTGGTGTCGAACCGGCTGAAGCCCCAAGTATTTCACAAGGTGTACCGGCAGTATTGCATGGATTTAAAAGTTTGACGTTATTGGATGAAAAGGGAGACCCGCAGCCAACTTTTTCAATTGCTGCAGGTTTGGATTATCCAAGCGTGGGTCCGGAACATAGCTTCTTGAAAGATAGTGGTCGAGCGGAGTATGTAACAATAAAAGGTGAAGAAGCTCTTGAGGCCTTTCAAATTTTGTCCAAAACAGAAGGGATAATTCCGGCTCTCGAAAGCTCTCATGCTGTAGCGCACGCGCTGAATTTGGCAAAAGAGTTAACAAAGGATGACATATTAATTGTTAATTTATCAGGACGTGGTGATAAAGATGTAGAGCAAGTATTTAAAATGCTTGATAAATAAATGTAATGGGAAAAGCCTCCTGGAAATAGGAGGCTTTTGTTTGGCTAATTATTCCCTGAAATGGGTTGATCGACTCCATTGATATCAAGGATATTGTTTCCGTTCAGACCACTGGCCGTAAAGACGATTCCACCTGTGTTTGCTGAGCCGGATCCAGTGACAGTTTTGTTGGAAGATTTCGGCGAAATGACGGCTGCATCACCGAATAATAGATTTCCATCCGCTACATTGAATACTTGAACTGGGCCGACAATGGCTGGCATATGAATTCCTCCTTTTTCATTTTAAGTTTCATTCGATCCATCCTCTGTTTGTGTCTCTTCATTTTTTTTTTGAACCTGTCGAATGTGATGCACTCTGGATTCCATGCGTATATGGCCGACATTACCAACACTGACAACGGATGAAGATGATATCCCAATAATCCGGACATTGCCAACACGGATAAAGGGGTTAGGGTTTGAAAATTGTGGAAGAAAAGGTTCATCAATCCTCGGAATATAGAGGGGCCTCTTAAAGATGCTGAAATCGCTGAATTGAAATTCTTGTGGCTGGAAATTATCGCTTTTCTTCTGAATTGCCAATGCTTGTGAATTTCCGTCAATATAAGAACAGTCTCCGATTTGCATGGTGGAACTTAAAATTAACGTCTTGGAAGAAAGGGACTTTACTTTTGAGATTCTTGAAAACATGTCTTTTATGCTTTTGGACCTAGCGGAACAAATGGTCCGACGATAAAAGATTCTGGGGGCGTATCGAATGCGGAAGATAGTTGGACGGTTTGGACGTCCCCAATGAGAAATAAAGCAGAGCTTGCTACCCCGGTAATTTGAATATCGCCAACACATAGTTGGTGATTGGTTACATTAAACTCCATTTGAATTTCCTCCTGTCTCGGCTTGTGAGTTGGTAATGAATTGAATCAAAGCTGCCTGAATATCAGACTTTACTTTTTCTCTGATTTTTTCTTTAACGTTATCCCGCTGCTGCGGTGCGCGTTCTGGAAACGTAAGATTATCAAAATACATGTTGATGCGTTGATGTAGCTGGCGCTCCACATCCTGTCTCATGAAGTCGTGATAGGCAGGTTCAAGAGATATTTTCAATTGTCCTTCCGTATCACTGATCATATTTTCTAAGTCTGAAAGAATCTCGTTGTAGATTTCCTGTGCGACAATCTCCCGGCCAGGAAATAGATAAGGTGCAGGTGGGACCGTTTGGTTATTTACAGCAAATTCATCAATGTTACTTAAATCATTAGGGTTTAAACCGATATTCAGCGTTCCATCTAAAGATTCGACCTTTAATTGATCAAATTTATATTCAATTTTATCAACGTGGATTGGCGGTTTTTTTTTCAATTCGGCAAGTTCATCTGTCAGGCGTTTGAGTTCGTGTTCAAGTTTCATAATCCGCTTATCCTGGGCTTCAAGAAAACGCTGCATTTGTATGGAATATGAATATAAATCATGATTCACGATTCAACACCTCAACTTTACCTGATATAAGTTTCATATATGACAGTATATGAAATTGATGGATGTAGGTGAATGCCTAAGAATTTGGAGGTCTAAATGGGACGAAAGTGGTCTCTGGAACTACATCAGCCTCAATCTGAGGAGCGGCTGTAGTGTATCCCCCGGTATTGGCTAACTCGGAGTATGGTTTAATCACTCCGGCGCTGCCTATTTGAAAAACGGATGAATTGGCTATGCTTTCAATTTTAATCATATTGATTTGAATCGTTTGGTGGATATTGAAGATCATGGCGACCTCCTTTCTAAAATAATACGGCTAGAGATTTAATACCAATGGCTGATCAATACCATCAGAATCATACGTATTAGTGGTACTGTAGGCATTATATAGTGAAACGGATTCCCCTGTATTAAAAGAGCCAGCACCTGCAAATGTTTTTGAAGTGGAATATGGACTTATCTTAAAGACGTCGCCAATATGGACAACTCCACTGCTACCGACGTTAATAACTTGAACAACTCCTACGATAGCCGGCATGAAAAATCACCCTTTTTTTATTCTGTTTTTTCCCGAGTGAATAGGCAGTAAGCCTACCTTGTTATTGGAAGTTTCAATGTATTGTATGTTGTTTCCTTATTGATGTGATTCATCTGTCTATTTCATATTGTTATAGAACAGCGATAAATGTCATTGGATAATAAGATACAGATATGGTAATATAATGATAAATTCGCAATTTTCAAATAAAATAAGAGGTGATGAGATGAACGTACCTTTGGTATTATCGCATTTTTTGGATCGAGCAGCCTTACTATATGGCGATAAGAAAGCTATTATTGGAGATGATAAGCTCTTAACGTACTTGGAGTTAAATGGCCGTGTCAACCAGCTTTCTAATGGGTTAAGGGATATTGGAATTAAAAAGGGAGATAAAGTGGCTTATTTGGCACCGAATTCGATTGAAATGCTTGAAGGCTTTTATGGGGTATTTCAACTTGGAGCCGTAATTGTTCCTTTGAATATCCGGTTAACTCCTGCTGATTATGTATTCATTTTGAATCATAGTGAGTCCAAGGTGCTTTTCGTAGACCAGGATTTGTACCATCTTATTTCATCTGTTAAGGACCAACTTGAATCAGTGGAACATATCATTGTGCACTATAAAGAGGAAGAAATAAATGAAACCGATTACAACAAATGGTTGGAGCATTTTGATAAAGAGAGCTTCGATCGGGAGCAAGTTGATGAAAATGATGTTTCGAGTCTCCTTTATACAAGCGGAACGACCGGTAACCCTAAAGGGGTCATGCTGACTCACCGCAATAACTATTTGCATGCACTAGGTGCGATGCATCATATCAGAGTCAATGATCGCGATACATATTTGCACGTTCTGCCAATGTTCCACGTGAATGGCTGGGGAGCTCCATTTTATTATACGGCCAATGGTGCCACTCAAGTTTGTTTAAGAAAAACTACCCCTGAATTGATATTTAATGCGCTTGAAAAGCATAAGGTTTCCATTATGCATATGGCACCAACTGTTCTTAATTCATTGTTTCAATATTATGAACAGAATGTGCCCACAATAGAGCAGGATATCCGTATAGTTGTTGCGGGTTCCGCTCCGCCGCCTGCATTTGTCACAAGGGTAGAAAAAGAGCTAGGGTGGGAATTTATCCAAATATACGGAATGACTGAATCAACCCCGATTAGTTTGATTTCATTGATACGTTCTGAATTCGACGACCTTTCTGAAAAAGAAAAATACAAAATGAAAGCGAAAGCCGGTTATCCTATCATAGGCAGTGAAGTAAAGGTTATACATGACAGCGGTGAGGAAGTAGCTCATGATGGCGTGGATATCGGGGAGCTCATTATCCGCAGTCACGGGGTAATGTTAGGTTATTGGAAAAATGAAGAAGCGACCATGAAGGCACTGAAAAATGGCTGGTTGCATACAGGAGATATGGCGACAATTGATAAGGATGGGAATGTCGATATTGTCGACCGTAAGAAGGATATAATTATAAGCGGAGGAGAAAACATCTCTTCCATTGAAGTCGAAGGAATACTATATGAACACCCGTATATTCTTGAAGCGGCAGTCATAGCCGTTCCTCATGAAAAATGGGGAGAGACGCCACATGCCTTTATTGTGCTAAAATCGGGGGTGGAGTTAACCGAAGCGGATATCAAGACCTATACACGAGAAAAATTAGCTCACTTCAAGTCAGTCACCAGTGTAACTTTCGTTAAGGAACTGCCAAAAACGGCATCCGGAAAAATACAAAAAATCCATCTTCGTAATGATTATTGGGAGGCTAAAGGAAAATCAGGTAGATTCGTTAATTAATGCTCGTAAACGCTGCTCAGTGATGGGCAGCGTTTTTTCATGTTCGACGACTAACACTGCTAAATTGTATTATAGATCCAGAGATGTGGAAGTTGGAAAATGAAATAAAATTGGGAGGATCTGCACTTATTTTAATTGTGTTCCCAGCTTGATTATTTGTTTCCTATTCTAAATCGTTAGAGAAGGTGCCTCACAAAAAAATATACATGCTCTCTTTCGAATATCAAAATCCCTTTTATAATGTACAGTAGGATTGATTGGCACATATGACCACTTTAGCGGCCCAACATTTCCCTGCATGTAAAAACAATCTTTATATCAGAAAGCTCATATTCAATTAGTAAAGTAAAGGTAATTTTAACCTATTGGCAATTTTCCAAAGTATATTTGTAAACCATTCCTCTAAGCTCATTTTTCTAATATTCTTTATTTTATCAGATATTATCCTTGAATTTGTTCAATAAAAAAGCTCCTGTTGAACTATATAGTGTTAATATTATTAATATTTCAAATTATTGAGAATGTGGGTGTGAGCATGAATCGTTTTCATTATAGCTGGATTATTTTAATCATTACATTCTTCTCCATTATCGTAGCGGGAATAGTTAGGTCATCATCAGGGGTATTCATCGTACCATTTGAAAATGAGTTCGGATGGGGTCGTTCCGTCATTTCTTTAGCCTTTGCGATAAGTCTTTTTCTATATGGATTATCAGGTCCATTTATGGCCGCTTTAATTGAAGTACTTGGATTAAAGAAAATGATGGTGTTTGCCATGTCAACTTTATTGGCAGGGGTTATTCTCACATTTTTCATGGAGCATGAGTGGCAACTAATTCTAATTTGGGGGATTATTATTGGATTAGGGTCCGGACTATTTTTAACGGTATTAAGTCCATATGTGGCGAATCGTTGGTTCGAGAAGAGAAGGGGTCTAGCAGTAGGGATATTAACAGCAAGTACGGCTACAGGTCAACTGGTTTTACTGCCTGTTTTAGCCATTATTATAGAGAATTATTCTTGGAGATGGGCGATTGGCTTAATTATGGTCCTTAGCTTAATCATGCTAGCAACCATCCTATTATTTATGAAAAACACCCCGCAGGAAGTAGGCATTCTTCCATATGGACTAGAAGAGGAAAGCCAAGAGGCTATTTTAGTTCAAAAGAAGAATCCCATTGTTATGGCTTTCCAGTCTTTAATTGAAGCAGTGAGAGTAAAGGAATTCTGGTTATTAGCAGGAAGCTTTTTTATATGTGGACTTTCAACGAGCGGATTGATAGGGACTCATTTCATTTCTTACTGTATTAGTTTTGGATTACCTGTTGTTACGGCTGCGTCTCTGCTTTCTTTTATGGGAATCTTTGACCTAATTGGTACGACTGTATCTGGCTGGTTATCAGATCGTTTTGATAACCGTTGGTTGTTGTTTTGGTATTACGGTCTAAGGGGGGCTTCTCTCGTATTACTACCTTTTGCGCTACAAGAAGGCTCAATCATCCTACTGATTATCTTCTCTGTGTTTTACGGATTGGATTGGATAGCGACTGTACCTCCAACCATTAGTATCTTAAGACAAGTCTTTGGGATAGAGAAAAGTGGAATTGTATACGGTTGGATATTCGCGTCCCATCAGGCAGGTGCAGCAGTGGCGGCGTATGGCGGGGGACTTATATTTAAAATATTCAGCTCCTATACATGGGCATTCTTTCTTGCAGGAATCTTTTGCGTATTGGGTAGCTTGTTTGTCATACTAATAAAAAAACAAAAATCGGATTTATTGGTTAAAGATGATGCAATGAGGCTATAAAATATTCGTGTACGCTCCATTTCTTATTCTTGTACCTTTTTGCAACAAGGACTGGAGCTAAATCTGAATGAAAGAGGGTGAAACTGTGAAGGACACGATGGTTCCATTGCAGGAAAGTAAACGGATTGTCAGCATTGATATTTTACGGGGATTAGCCATTTTGGGGATCTTTTTAGTGAATATGCCTTCTTTTCATTCTCCGCTCTTGTATATAGATGGTGTTGAACGATGGACTGAAGGTTGGGACCGGATTTTGTACAGATTCAGTGATATTGTTGCGCAAGCCAGTTTCTATCCGCTATTTGCGTTTCTATTCGGTTTCGGGGCAATCATACTAGCGGTACGATGTGAGGAAAAGGGTGTTTCATTTCCTTTCCTATATATGAAAAGACTCTTTTTTCTACTAATGCTTGGGTGCATTCATGCCTTTGCCATCTGGCATGGGGACATACTTATTAATTATGCGATATTTGGATTTGCATTTTTACTTTTTTATAAGGTGCGGGGAAAGAATTTGATTTTGCTGGGCTCGTTTTTTTATGTCATCCCTTTTGCGATATTGGGCTCGCTTTTTCTTATTATAGGAGTTTTTGATAGGGAAGAGATGGAGATTACGACTGATTTGACGATGATGAAACAGTCTCTTCAAATTTATCAATCTGGTACATTTACGGAAATAATAAGTCAAAGGGCACTAGATTGGTATATGGTGAATAACCCATTTAATGCTATTATCCTCTTTTTATCCATTTTTCCGTTCTTTTTAATTGGTGCTGGCGTAGCAAAGCAAGGCTGGCTACATAATCCAGTTCGGTATAAACGACAATTGAAGGCGATATCGATCGTAAGCTTGATATTAGGATTGTCGATTAAGGTTCTGCCATATGTGACCGTATACCATTTTGGCACGATATTTGTGCAGGATTATTTTGGTGGACCGCTACTGACGATGTTTTATATCACTGGGATTACTCTGCTGGCTGAAAAAACCAGAGCTTCTCGCCTGTTCCAAGCGCTTTCGTATGTCGGTAGGATGTCGATGAGTAATTACTTATTTCAATCGATTGTTTGTACGTCCATTTTTTACTCGTATGGCCTAGGCTTATATGGCACAGTCTCTTACACAACAGGGTTCATCTTACTTCTTGGTGTGTTTTTCGTTCAAATTCTACTCAGCCTATTGTGGATGAAAATGTATAGATACGGACCGGTTGAATATGTATGGCGTTTTGTTACATATGGTAAAAAACCAATTATGAGTCGGAGAGGACTAGTGGAGAAGAAATGTAAATGATGTTCATTAAATTGTTGGTTTTAACTATTTAGGCGAAACCTTAGTTTTGTTTTTTTGTAAAAGCCTATGATATGATGAAATAGAAACTGAACGAGGGGGCAAAAAAATGACTCATATACACATTACAGCTTGGGTTATCGGAATCATTCTTTTCTTTGTCACATATTCGATGCTTAAAAGTGGAAATCCGAAAGCAAAAATGGTACATATGATAACACGTTTATTCTATCTATTGATTTTCCTTACTGGCGGAATGCTGATTACAGATTTTGGTGTTTACGCAGTGAAAATGATTGTCGGAATCATCGTTATTGCCGCGATGGAAATGGTGTTGGTCCGTACGAAAAAAGGAAAAGGCACGAGTGCAATGTGGATATTGTTCATCGTTGCATTTATTTTCGTCCTTTATTTAGGGCTCTCCCTACCACAAGGAATGGACTTTTTTTAAGACATAATGAAAACGGGTGAATGAGGATATCTCATTCGCCCGTTTTTTTTATACTCGAAACTGGTGGGAATTGTAGTTATATTTTTTTATTGTGAATTCACTTTTTCTATGATGATCCGTTTTCCTGTGTTCAGGGTGAACTCAAAGCGATCGTGATCCTTTTTACCATATGAAAAATGGTGCTGAACGAGGCAAATTTGGGCTTCATTATCAAAGGTGAAGAAGTTTACCCCGGACTGGTTAGAGAGTGCCCTTAAAAAAGTGAGCTGATTATAGCTATATATACAATCATAAATAGAAAAATCAAGTGAATTTAAGGTCGTTACAAATTGAAAAAAAGAGTCGTCGTTCAATTCTTCCAATAATCTTTCAAAAGAGTAAAGCAGTTTTTTGCGAATCCGGATGGGTTCATTTTCTCTTAAGAAGGTTATTTCTCGATGAAGGAGGATTTTCCCCTCTTCTTCTACCACTCCTTGCTGCCAACGGCCCCCCCTGTACACTTCGATGATACTGTCAATGTGGTCTTCAATGGAACAAGCCTCATCAGTTTCATCATCAAAAAAAATCCATTGTTGATTGATATTTTCCACTGTGCCTTCGGTAAAAGCTCTCGTTTGTCTGTTCATTAACTTAGCTCGTTGTTGCTGACTCATACATATACCTCCAATAGTGGAATCCTCACCTACTTTTTAGTCAAAATCCAATGAAAATATAACTGTATATTTTAAAATATTATGGACAAATAACCAACTTTCCGTCTTTGCATAGGCTATGTTTAAACAGTGGATGCTTTGCTCAACAATTCATTATCTACATGAACGTTGAGGGTAGGGGAGTCCCACGGAATCATGCTAATAAATACTTAAGATTTCTTTGCAATTGGCGCTCAAATTCAGAAATATAGGGACGGTAAATTTCTTTTTGACAGGAGCAATATTTTTTTGATAGACCGGATAGAAAGGATGAAGTGTGATGTGTGGGATTACAGGCTGGGTGCATTTTCAAAAGGATTTACGGACAGAAACAAAAACACTTGAAAATATGACAAAAACGTTGGCAAAGCGGGGCCCGGATGAGGAAAATGTTTGGAGCGAAGCCCATGTTGCTTTTGGTCATAAAAGGTTGACGGTTGTCGATGCAGAAGGCGGAAAACAGCCGATGACGAAAGAACACGAATACGGCAGATATACGCTTTGTTATAATGGAGAGCTATATAACACCGAAGACATTCGAAAACAGCTATTATTAAAAGGATATTCCTTTAAAGGTCATTCTGATACAGAAGTTTTACTAACTTCTTATATAGAATGGAAAGAAAAATGTGTCGACTTGTTTAATGGGATTTTTGCGTTTGCGATTTGGGATGAAAAAGAACAGAAATTATTCATCGGAAGAGATCGGATGGGAGTAAAGCCATTCTTTTATGCGGAAAGAGACGGTGGGCTCATTTTTGGTTCGGAATTAAAGGCAATCCTTGCCCATCCTGACGTCAAAACGGAGATCGACCGCGAAGGCTTATCTGAAGTGTTTGGCGTTGGTCCTTCCCGAAAGCCAGGATCAGGTGTATTTCATAATATCCAGGAGTTAAGACCTGCCCATGCGCTTACCTTATCAAGGAAAGGGCTCCGAATTTGGAGGTATTGGAATGTGAAAAGTGAAGAACATCGAGATACCCTCGATGAGACGGCCGAGAAGGTCCGCTTCCTTGTTAAAGATGCAGTGACGCGACAACTCGTATCTGATGTTCCACTATGTACCTTCTTGTCAGGAGGACTGGACTCAAGCGCTATTACGGCTATTGCAGCAAATGCCTATCAAAAAGAAGGTAAAGGCCCGCTTCATACGTATTCTATTGATTATGAAGATAATGAACGATATTTTAAGGCTAATGATTTCCAGCCTAACTCTGATGGGCACTGGATTAAAAAGATGTCGGATACCTTTAATACGGTGCACCATTCATCGATAATTACTCAAGAACAGCTAACAGATTATCTAACCGAAGCGGTTCATGTCCGTGACCTCCCCGGCATGGCGGATGTCGATTCTTCTTTGCTTTGGTTTTGTAAGGAAATTAAGCAGGATTTTGTCGTGGGTCTATCTGGAGAGTGCGCGGATGAAATCTTCGGAGGTTATCCATGGTTTCATCGTGAAGACGATTTGAGTCGTGCTGGGTTTCCATGGATGAGATCGACTGGAGAGCGGGTATCTTTATTGAAAGCGGGATGGCGTGAGAAATTAAAGTTGGAAGAATATGCGCAAGAAGCCTATTTAACAACTGTTGCTGAAACACCTAGATTGGAAGGAGAAAGTGGTGAAGCGGCAAAGCGCAGGGAGCTTTTCTACGTGAATTTATTATGGTTTATGACGACACTTCTTGATCGGAAGGATCGAATGAGTATGGGAGCCAGCCTGGAGGTTCGCGTGCCGTTTGCCGATCATCGCCTTGTGGAATATGCATGGAACATTCCTTGGGAAATGAAAATGGCTGGAAACCGTGAAAAGGGGATACTGCGAAAAGCATTGGAAGGATTGTTACCGGATGAGGTTTTGTACCGTAAAAAAAGTCCATACCCTAAAACCCATAACCCGATATATACGGACCGTGTTCAAGGGTGGCTGAAAGACTTACTAACGGACAAAAGTTCGGTCCTGCATGAGTTTTTCGATAAACAGAAGCTAACCGATATTGTAGATTCTAAAGGTACTGCCTTTAAGGTACCATGGTTCGGGCAATTGATGTCTGGCCCTCAGTTACTAGCCCATTTGGCGCAAACTCATGTGTGGTTCAAGGAATATGATATTCAGATTATTGAATGAAAAAACGGGGCTGGATGATATTCTTTGCCCCGTTTCTCTTTTCTCAATGATTAAATGCAAGAATTTTATATTGATAGCCATCTATTTCAAATTGACTATCCTTCGTTGTTTCTTTTGTCCTTAAATCTGTAAGTGAACGGCCTTCTAAATCAAAAGGAAGCGTAAATGATTGCTGGACATCCGTCGGATTAATTAGTATCACGACAGAACGAGCATCGTTGTACTTTTGGTAGGCAACTATATTTTCGTTTCCGGTTGTATCAAGGAATTTAAACTTTCCATCATTTGCAAGCAATCGTTCCTCTTTTCTTAACAAAATTAAAGCTTTAATTTCATTAAGAAGCTCGCTATTCTGTTTTTCTTCTTCCCAAACCATACATTTTCGGCAACCTGGATCTTGGCCTCCGGTTAAGCCAATTTCATCTCCATAATATATACAGGGACTGCCATTGAATGTCAGCAAGATAGCGTGGATGAGCTTAGCGCGAGCTACGTCTTCCCCACAATCCGTGAAAATCCTAGGTGTATCATGGCTACCGAGAAGATTGAACATCACGTCAAAAACATTGGTGGGATAACTTTGATAGACAGCTGTCATTTCCTCAATAAACTGGCGCGCATGGATGGTTTGCGAAGCGACCAGGCGGAAAACATGGTTAGTAAATGGGTAATTCATGACGGCATCAAACTGATCGCCGCGTAGCCACGGCATGGAGTCGTGCCAAATTTCACCGAGAATATAAAGATCAGGTTTGATATCTTTCACCGTTTTTCGGAATTCACGCCAGAATGGTTGATCTACTTCATTGGCCACATCAAGTCTCCAGCCGTCTATATTGAATTCCTCAATCCAATAAGTTGAGACTTCGAGCAGATATTTTTTTACATCCGGATTCGCAGTATTCAATTTTGGCATCGATTCAAAAAAACCGAATGTTTCATAATTAGGTCTTTCCCCTCCTTTTAGAGGAAAGCCGTGAGGATGAAACCAATCCTTATATTCTGAGTTCTCGCCTTTTTCAAGGAGATCCTGGAAAGGAGGAAAGTAGTATCCACTATGGTTAAAAACGGCATCCAGCATGACACGGATATTCCGTTTATGGCATTCCTCGATTAGTGTTTTCAAAGTCTCCTTTGTTCCGAATTGCGGATCAATTTCCCGATAATCAATCGTATCGTATTTATGGTTAGAGTATGCTAGGAAGATCGGCGTAAAATAGATTCCGTTAATGCCAAGCTCCTCTAAATAATCAAGGTGTTCAATGATTCCTTCGAAGTCTCCACCAAAAAAATTATCTACGGTCGGGTCTTCACTACCCCAAGGTTTTGCACCTTCAGGATCGTTGTTAGGGTTTCCGTTCGCAAAGCGTTCAGGGAATATTTGATACCAAATAGTATCTTTGACCCATTCTGGTGCCCCAAATACTTCATTTTGATGAAGATAGGGGATGGCGAAATAGCTCCCGGGGTCATTCGGAGGTTCATTAAAGAATCCCTTTTCCGTGTAAATGACCTCTTCATCTCCAGAGAGAACTTTAAATCCATACCGAATCCTTCTGTAGGGAGGCTTCACATAAATATGCCAATAATCATAATGGTTATCGCTGCCGGAGAGGCTCATTGCTTTTTCTTCATGCTGCCATTGTCCTTTATCCGAAATATATGGGTCTCCAAAAATAAGTCCGGCGTATGAGATATCCTGTTTTTTTGTACGAAGTCGGATATGAAGAGTTTCAGCGTTGGTGGTATAAGCGTAATTGTCATTAGCTCTATGATGGATGGATGAACGTTCCATAGAAAACCACTCCAATTCTTAAAAGAGTATTTGAGGAAATTAATATTGAAAACAGGGAATTTTAGGCTGTTATGAGGTTTTCTATATGTAGTTAAAATTAGCCATTTTTAAGTAGTATTAAATGCTATTTTTCCAATATGGTTATATACCCAATTAATAGAAAAAAGCACCTATTAATTAAAAAATAACAAAAAGTACTCATCACTACAAGAAAATAAATAGATAAAGGAAAATGTTGTAAAAATCGAAGCCTTTCATATAATGATAACAGAAGGATTTGGTGCCGCTTTCATTATTAAAAAACTTTATTCGATTAGATGGGCTGCAAACTGAAGTGTAAACAATCTGGTGCTTTTGGACATGATAGAATAAACATTTTAAAAAGGAGAATGAAAGTGAAGAAGTTGATTTTTCATTTATTCATGTCCATGTTCTTGATTGTTATTGGAAGTGCTTGTGAATCCAGTTCAGAATTGGAAAGTAAAATAGTAAAAGAAAATAAAAAAATCGAAAAAGAAGACACGAATGAAGCGAAACCAGAAAAATTGATCGTTTGGGAGGAAAAAGGTAAAGCAAATGGTCTAAAGCCAGCGATTGAAGCATTTGAAAAGAAATACGGAATCAAGGTTGAGTATGAAGAGATAGAAATGGCTAATGAGATGTATGACCAACTTCGTCGCAATGGGCCAATCGGGAAAGCTCCAGATGTAGTGACTTTTTCGCATGAAAAGGTCGGGCGGATTGTGAAAGAAGGCCTGATTCAGGAACTGAAGGTGAATGAAGACGTACTAAATACCTTTATTGAATCCTCAATCCGAGCCGAAATGTATCAAGGAAAGGTTTTTGGACTTCCAAAGTCCGCTGTAACCTCTGTTTTAATTTACAACAAAAAATTAATGGCTAACGTTCCTGAAACGATGGATGATTTATATAAAAAGGCGAAGGAATTGAGAAAAGGAAAAGTATATGGTTTCTATGCTGAATGGAATGACTTATATGATGCGTATGGAATAATGGCCGGGATGGGCGGTTATGTATTTAAAGAAAAAGATGGGAATCTAGATCCTACGAACATCGGATTAAATAATAAAAGTGCTGTAAAGGGTGCTAAGTATATTCAAAAATGGTATAAAGCAGATGTGATGCCAAAAGGGGACGAAGCAGCGATAGAGAAGTTGTTTATAGAAGGGAAATTGGCTTCCTTCATGAGTAAAGGTAGTACACTTTCTGAGAGGAAGAATACAGGGGTGGCGCCATTGCCTGTATTGCCAAATGGCCAGCCGATGAAAACGTTCATGGATATCAATGGCTGGCATGTAACAGCCTTCACAAAATATCCTTACTGGTCTACAAAGTTAGTAGAATTTTTGACAAAAGATAAATATGCAATGCTCCGCTATGAAAAAACAGGAGAAATACCTCCTGTAAAATCTATCATGAACAATGAAGCAATCAATGAAAATGAAAGAGCACAAGCCTTAAGCATACAATTACAATATGCTGAACCTGTGCCGAATATACCGGAAATGAATGAAGTATGGAAGCCGATGAAATCTGCCATGAAAGAGATAGCTTCTGGAAAATCAAAGCCGAAAAGGACTTTAGATGAAGCAGTAAAGAGGATAAAAAAAGAATATTAATTGCGAATTACTTTTTCCAATTCGACAACGTTCATTTGAATCTCCATTTTGTCCCTTTAGTGTAAAGAATTTTATAATTTGGATTTGACGTTATGGGGGCAAAAGGCTAATCTTAAAGGCGTAAAGAGATAGCTAGGAGGAGAGCGGATATGAGAAAAAGAGTGTTATCACTCGCTTTAATTCCGTTGCTTCTTTTTTACGCCATTCCAGTAGGAGCAGCTGAAAAAGAACAACGAACATGGAAGGACGAAATCGTATATTCATTAATGATTGACCGATTTTTCGATGGTAATACACAAAATAATGGAGATGCGGATGTAAATAATCCTTCTGCTTTTAATGGTGGAGATTTTGAAGGTATTACAAAGAAACTAAATTATTTAAAAGATATGGGATATACCGCTATCATCCTATCGCCGATTTTCGCTAATGAAGAAAATGGCTATCATGGGGATTGGGTTAACGATTTTTATAAAACAGATGAGCACTACGGTACGATTAAAGAATTTAAAAAACTTGTGAATGAGGCTCATAACCGTGATATGAAAGTAATTATTGACTTTCAGGCCAATAATGTGGGACCTAATCATTCTTGGTTAACTGATCCTAATAAACAAGACTGGTTCCATGAAGAAAAAGAGATTTCTAATGACAGTAATCAGGAAGATTTGGAAACAGCCTGGATCGATGGCCTTCCGGATTTGAATCAGGATAACAAGGAAACGCGAGATTATTTGCTTGATGCTGCCAAATGGTGGATTACGGAAACGGATATTGATGGGTACCGTCTGAATAAAGTCCAATACGTAGCAAAGGATTTCTGGAAGGATTTTGTCGAAACAGTCAAGTCTGAAAAATCAAATTTCTATACAATTGGCGATGTTCAAGGTGATGCCGACTTGATTTCCAGCTATAAGAAAACGGGTATCGATGCTTTTATGGCTTATCCGCAAAATGTTGAGTTAAAGGAGACATTTGCTGCGCCCGATAAAGATTTGAATCCGGTGTTTGATGCATTTATGAAAAGTGAAGATGTAAGCGAGAGCAAAGGTTCGCAGGCATTGTTTATGGATACTCAGAACATGCCTCGTTTTACAAAGGCTGCAGCCGATCATAATGAAAACCCCGGTACACGGTGGAAAATGGCGTTATCATATCTTTATACGATGCCAGGAGTACCAATCGTATTTTATGGATCGGAAATTGCCTTAAACGGCGATAAGGCCCCTGATAATCATAAATTAATGGATTTCAAGACGGAACAGGAATTAGTGGATTATATAACGAAGCTTTCTGAACTTAGAGACATGTATCCTGCTTTGACAAAAGGGGATATGGAGCTTTTATATGAAAAGGGAGGAACATCGGTATTCAAGCGCGTCTATGGTGATGAAACAATAGTTGTCGCCATGAATAATACGACTGAAACTCAATCGATAATCCTCACTGATAAGGAACTTGAAAAGAATAAAGAGTTGAGAGGTATGCTGAATGGGGATCTGGTCCGTAGTAAGGACAACAGCTACTCAATCGTAATCGACAGGGAGACGACAGAAGTCTACACTCTATCACCTAAGTCGATTATAAATATTCCTTACCTGTTTGTTATAGGATTGGTTCTTGTTATATTTGGTATATTTATTGCTTTGGTTATTAAACGTTCAAAACGAAACCAGCCAAAATAATCATATACCTCTCGATTTTTGGTAGCTGCAAAACATTGTCCCCTTGGCTTTGTGGAAAACAGAATCGGGAGGTTACAGCATGAATAAGACCTGGTGGAAAGAAGCGGTTTGTTATCAAGTCTATCCCCGTAGCTTTATGGATAGTAATGGTGATGGAGTGGGAGATTTAAGGGGGTTAATTTCAAAGCTGGATTATCTGCAGGAACTTGGAATCGATGTTATTTGGATTTGTCCATTTTATAAGTCACCCAATGCAGATAACGGCTATGATATTAGTAATTATCAGGCAGTTTCTGAAGAGTTTGGTTCGATTGAAGACATTGAACTTCTGTTGAAAGAGGTTCACCAACGTGGCATGAGAGTGATACTTGATCTTGTTTTGAACCATACAAGTGACGAACATCCATGGTTCGTTGAGTCGCGTTCCTCCCGAGATAATCCGAAACGAGATTGGTATGTTTGGAGAGATGGCCAAGATGGCCGGGAACCGAATAATTGGGAAAGTATTTTTTCCGGAAGTGCTTGGAAATTCGATGAATTGACCAATCAATTCTATTTACACCTATTTGCAGAAAAGCAGCCAGACTTAAACTGGAAAAACAAAGATGTAAGGCAGGCTCTGTATAAAATGGTTAATTGGTGGCTCGATAAAGGCATTGATGGCTTTCGAATAGATGCTATCACACATATTCATAAGCGTGAAGGCCTACCGGATATGCCTAATCCGTATTGGCATCAGTATGTACCTGCCTTTGAAATGCATACCAATCAGGAAGGGATTCTGGATTATCTACAGGAATTAAAAGATGAGACTTTTTCTAAGTATGATATCATGACGGTCGGTGAGGCCAATGGTGTCAGGATTGAGCAAGCTGAAGATTGGGTCGGAGAAGTGAATGGAAAGTTCAATATGATTTTTCAATTCGAGCACCTTGGACTTTGGAATCGTGGACAGAATCAGAATGTTGACGTTAATGGTCTAAAACGTACCATGACTAAATGGCAAAAAGGGCTGCAAAACAAAGGATGGAATGCTTTATTTTTTGAAAATCATGACCAACCTAGAAGTGTATCGACATGGGGAAATGATCATCAATATTGGTTGGAAAGTGCGAAAATGATTGGGGCCCTATACTTTTTCATGCAGGGGACTCCGTTTATTTATCAAGGTCAGGAAATAGGTATGACGAATGTCCAATTTGATTCGATAGATGATTATGATGATGTCGGAATGAAAAATTTTTACCGGATTGAGACCTCCAAAGGTCGTTCACATGATGAAATCATGCACATCATATGGCATAGCGGCCGTGATAATTCTCGAACACCAATGCAATGGAACGATAAGAAAAATGGTGGGTTTACGGATGGCACACCGTGGATGAAGGTCAACTCCAATTATCGGGCAATTAACGTAGAACAGCAGAAGAATAATCCATCTTCTATTTATCATTTTTACAAAAAGATGATCGAACTTCGAAAAAAACACCAGGTTTTTGTTTACGGAGAATATGAATTATTATGGGAAGATCATCCTGAACTTTATATTTATACAAGGAATATGAATGGTGATTCAGCTAAGGTTGTATGCAACTTTAGCACAAATTATCATCAAATTGACCTGTCTCATTGGGGGAAAATGGAACTTTTACTAGCGAATTATGATGATTGTCCGGAAGAAACAATGGTTAATTTGCGACCATATGAAACAAGGATTTATCGTTATTAACCTGTAATACCTTTCTGGATTATAAATGGAAATAAGCTTTAAATCCAGTATTGTTAGTCGTCTGACTTCTGTCCTCGCCCAAAGACACATGCTGTTTTTTAGGAGCTGATCTTAAATCAGCTTCTTTTTGATTTTTAAAAGAGAAGTAAAAAACAAAAAAGTAAGTATTTTCTGAAAATTGTTGAAAACAGTTAAAAAAGTATGGATATAACTATTGAAGTGAGTGTATTATAGATACATACAAATGTATAATTATAAAATAAATTAGAAAAGTGTTTATTGGTTTTCACCTTTTTTTGAATGAAGTCAATAAAGGCTAAAGAGGGGAGAGGGGAAACGCATGGCCGTCACGATAAAAGATGTGGCACAACTGGCGAATGTTGCTCCTTCAACAGTTTCTCGAGTGATTGCTAATAATCCTCGGATAAGTGAAAAAACAAAGGTACGAGTTCGTAAGGCAATGGAAAAGTTAGGATATCATCCAAACTTCATTGCTCGTAGTCTTGCTAATCAATCAACTAGGATCATTGGATTGGTGTTACCAAGTTCGTCAAACGTTTTTTATCAAAATCCATTTTTCCCGGCTATCCTCCAGGGTCTTAGTGAAGGGGCTCAGGAAGAGCATTACTCTCTGTTACTAAGCACGGGGAAAACAGAGGAGGAAGTCTACGAAGGAGTCGTGAATATGGTTCAAGGGGGAATGGTGGATGGAATTATCCTTATGTATTCAAGGATGAATGATCACATTCTAACCTATTTACAAGCAAGGGCTTTTCCGTTTGTTGTCATTGGGAAACCCTATGATTTTATTGAGGAGATAACGTATGTTGATAACGATAATGTCTTGGCTGCCGAACAGGCAACTGACTATCTCATTCAATTAGGCCATGAAAGGATTGGATTCATTGGAGGAGATGTAACTTTTGTGATGACCCTCGATCGATTATTAGGATATGAACGTGCATTGAAAAGGGCTGGTATCGTTCCAATAAGGGAATATACTATACATGAGGACTTTTTACATGAAGGTGGACTAGCAGCAGCGAAAAGATTACTATCGATTGACGAGCCACCAACCGCTCTTGTCGTCAGTGATGATCTTATGGCACTAGGAGTCGTACATTCTCTTCGAGCGATGGGAGTACGGACTCCTGAGGAAATGTCAATTGTCAGCTTTAATAATGTTCTTTTCTCTGAGCTATCACTACCTGCCCTAACTTCTATAGATATTAACATTTTCGATTTAGGACATCAGGCCGCTAAAAGCATCATTCAAAAATTACAGAATGGTGATACTCCGGCAGGGTCCATTATTCCCCATCATTTTGTGGAAAGACATTCTTGCAGACCAATAAAGCAAGAAGCGATGGCTATGACTTATTAAACAAAAAGAGTATTGTGTAAAAGCAATGCTCTTTTATTAAAATTGTACACTGAAGCTTTTGAATGTATGGACACCGGTTCCGTGTTTGGCTAGTTTGTTCTCTTTAAGGTACTGAACGGCTTCCAGGACTTCATCAAAAATCTTTGGTTCGAGACCGAGTTGGTTATGTCCTCCATAGATTTTGGAAACTCCTTTGATCTTAGCAATTTTTTTCAATGAATTAACAAGGTCTACTGGGTTTGTTGAGGGATAAAAGGCGTAAATTGGAGTCTCGGCATAAAGTAAATCACCGGTAAATAAATATCCTGTTTTATAATCTAAAATTGAGATGTGTCCCGGGGAATGCCCCGGTGTGTGAAATATACCTAAGATCCGGTTTCCTATATCAATAGTATCCCCATCTGAAAGGAGCTTATCAGGATTCCCTTGGTATGGCTTGTATGTAAAAGGATCAAATAATTCTGGGACGGGTATGGTGATATCGCGAGACATATCTTTTCTAATTTGTTTCAACGACAATCCTTTAATTCCGTTAATCAGCCAGTCGGCATCATCATTATGAACATAAATAGTATCAAAATCACCGTGACTCCCAATATGATCTGCATGCACATGTGTCGTCAGGACGATAATAGGAAGATCTGTTAACTGGTCTGTTATCCGTTTAATCGTATCTATGCCTAACCCAGTATCAATTAACGCAGCCTGGTTCTCTCCCAACAGTAAAAAGGAATGTACCTTCTCCCAATGACCATATTCACTGATCGCAAACGTTTTCGAGTCTAATTCTTGAACGGTAAACCATGGATCCACAATGTACGTCAAAGAAAATCACTCCTCACTTAGACTTAGATTTCTATATGTTCAGTCAAAATCCTTCGTAAATAATGAAAAAAAACAGTGGATTTCATTTACGAAAACCACTGCTTTTGAAGTTTATTTCATTATCCGTTTACAACGGAACCACCGTTAACATGAATAACTTGTCCGCTGACATAGGATGAATCATCGCTTGCCAGATATACATAGGCAGGTGCTAATTCTTCTGGCTGGCCAGCGCGGCCCATAGGTGTATTTTGACCGAATTTGGCAACATCTTCTTCCCCGAATGAGGCAGGAATAAGTGGTGTCCAGATTGGACCTGGAGCAACACCATTAACTCTGATTCCATCTTTTGAAATAGAATTCGAAAGTGCTCTTGTGAATGCTAAAATTGCGCCTTTAGTTGATGAGTAATCGATTAATTTTGGATTACCTTGATAGGCTGTGATAGAGGTTGTATTAATGATGCTGCTTCCTTTTTTGAGATGTTTCAACGCAGCTTTTGTTAAGTGGAACATCGAGAAGATATTAGTTCGGAACGTTTTTTCTAATTGTTCAGCTGAAATATCAAGGATGCTTGTCTGAACGTGTTGTTCACCTGCGTTGTTGACTAGAATATCCAAACCGCCGAACTCATCGACAGTTTTTTTGACGACATCCTGACAAAAGGCTTCATCGCCAATATCTCCGGAAATGAGTAAACATTTCTGTCCCTCTTTTTCGACCAATTCTTTTGTTGTTTTAGCATCCTGATGTTCATCTAAGTATGCAATTGCAACATTAGCTCCTTCTTTTGCGTAATAGATAGCGACGGATTTACCTATTCCGCTATCTCCGCCAGTTATGATTGCGGTTTTCCCTTTTAATTTGCCGCTTCCTTTATATTCAGGTTTAACCGACTTGGGGTTCGGATTCATTTTTGTTTCCACACCAGGCTGATGCTGTTGATGTTGCGGTGGAAATCCTTGTTTATTTTGGTTTTGATTTTGACTAGTCATTAAAACCCCTCCTGTTTAATTATCTACACTATTCCTATTCCTTGCTTTTGGAATATGAAAACACGGTAAAAATAACCAATAAAATAAATCTGGAGTAAAATCCCCATTACTTTAACTTAAAACAATAGATTAAATCATTTTTTAATAAGACCTGTAGAAAGCCTAGAAGAAGGGCATAATGTCTAAGTAAAAAGTATATGAGATTCTTCGGATATAAGGGAACATGAATAGCATTTCCATATTCCATTATGGTGATTCATTCGGAAAAAGGACTGAGAGCGTCCTAGAACATAAAAAGAGACCCACCCATAGTGGGTGAGCCTCTAATATTAGCGGTAATTTAAAAATTGTACGTCAATGGATAGGTCAGCGCCTCGGATAGCAGAGATAATACCTTGTAGATCATCCCTGTTTTTTCCAGTTACACGGATTTGGTCATCTTGTATTTGACTTTTCACTTTAAGTCCGCTGTTTTTAATGATGGTATTGATTTTTTTCGCTTGTTCCTTATCGATGCCTTGAATGAGTTTAGCCCGTTGGCGAACAGTACCACCAGAAGCGCCTTCTAATTTTCCGTAATCCAGGTTCTTAATAGGTACGTCACGTTTAATGAGCTTACTAATTAGAACATCCTTTAATTGATCGAGTTTATACTCATCGTCAGATACTAAAACTAAGTCTTCTTTATCAATGGTAATGCTACTTAAGCTTCCTTTAAAATCATAACGGGTCTGAATTTCTTTCATAGCCATAGTAACTGCATTTGTTACTTCTGAAAAGTCTACTTTGGATACAATATCAAATGAATTTTCCTTTGCCATCACTTACCTCCAGCAGGGTTTATTTCCTTTATTATAGAGAAAGTAGGATAGGAAGACAACCATATAGGCTGTATATGTATATATCGACAACTACATATAAAAAAGCAGGGGACAGCCCCCCGCCTCATTTATGGTCTGTTTTCTTCGAATAAGAGTGCTTACCTGCTTCGAGGTTTTCCTGATAAGAGATATTTCTTTCAGTATTTATAGCTTGGTTATCTTTTGGTTTTTTATTGTTATCAGTTGTTTTTGACATAATAAAACTCCCTTTCATAATCATGATCAATATATATTGTTCACAATTATGAAAGAGAGTATGTATGTTTATGATTTCGCAGGGGTATCGTTTAAGAAGAAGAGAGCAATTGTTCCAGGACCGGCATGAGCACCAATTACGGAACCAATTGAATGAATCATGAACTCAGTTGTCCCAAATTCATGTTGTATGGCGTCCTTCCACTCCAATGCGGTTTCTGCATCGTCACCATGACTGATAGCGATCGTTTGGGTTGTCAAATTTTTGCCTCGTTCATGCATTAATTCGATAACTCGTTTAATCAATTTCTTTTTACCGCGTATCTTTTCGAGTGGAACCAGCTTTCCTTCTTCAACATGCAATAACGGTTTAATGTTTAATAATCCGCCAACAAGGGCAGATGTTTTGGATATACGTCCGCCACGAGCTAAGTATTCAAGATTATCTACTGTGAATAGATGCTCCATATGATGAGTGCGGAATTCGATGTCAGCTAAAATCTCTTCTTTAGAGGCGCCGCTTGCTGCTAGTTCGGCTGCCCTTTTTACGATTAACCCGACTCCCATTGAAGCACATTTCGTATTGACGATTTCAATGTCCAGGTCAGGGTATTCATCTTTTACCTGATTATGAATCATTACAGCTGTTTGATAAGTTCCTGATAACTCAGAGGAAAATGCAATATAGATACCTTGTCTTTTCTCCTTAGCAAACTGTGTGAAAAGTTCTATAAAGTATTCCGGAGAAGCTTGCGATGTTTTTGGAGCTTTTCCGTCAATCATCGCTTGATAGACTTCATGAGAATTAATGGTAAGTAGGTCTTCATAATTCTCCCCATCAAGATGAACTTGTAAAGGGATTAATGATACATTGTTTTCCTTATAGAAAGACAATGGCAAATCACATGCACTATCTGCAAGAATTGTGATAGCCATAATACACCTGCTTTCTTTTTACAATTTTTAGTAAATGGGTTTTACTCTTTTTAGTGTAGCACGTAACGGCAAAATTTCAATCTCTTCATAAATAGAATAAATAATTAAGGGTAAAAAGATAATAGAATTAGGGTGAAATGGAGGTTTTTAGGATGTATAGAAGTGAAATAAGGAAAATTCTCATAGTAATAGTTGGTGCATTATTGAATGCCATCGCGATGAACTTTTTTTTAATCCCGGCTAACGTATATGCGAGCGGCTTTACTGGGGTGGCACAGCTCCTATCAAGGATTATAGGATCTTTTGCACCTTTTAATATATCGACCGGGATTCTATTGCTTTTATTAAATATCCCAGTAACCATCCTTGCTTGGAGAAAAGTTGGAAAGTCCTTTACCTTTTATAGCTTTCTCAGTGTTATCTTAATGTCTCTTTTCATGGAAATCATTCCAATTACCCGCTGGTCACCGGACATTTTATTGAACGCGGTGTTTGGCGGAGTTATAGCTGCAGTAGGAGTTGGGATTACCTTGAAATTCGGGGCATCAACAGGCGGGATGGATATTATCGCGATGCTTCTTTCACGGAAGAAAGATAAGCCTGTAGGTACTTATTTATTTCTGTTAAATGGCGTGATTATTGTAACGGCAGGCGCTGTTTATGGACCGGAAAAAGCATTATATACACTTGTTACGCTTTACACATCAACCCGTGTGGTGGACGCGATACATACACGTCATGAAAAGCTTACAGCTATGATTATTACAAAGAAAAGCGAAGAACTTAAACAGGCAATTCATGCTAAGTTAGTTCGCGGTATTACAAGGGTACCGGCAAAAGGAGCATTTACAAACGAAAGTAAGGAAATGCTTTTGATAGTCATTACAAGGTATGAACTGTATGATCTGGAACGGATCATTAAAGAAGTTGATCCACATGCTTTTACCAATATCATCGAAACTTCTGGAATTGTTGGTACTTTCCGAAGGGAATAAGAATATTAACAAAAAGTTAAGGCCATTACACTTCTATGACAAATAGAATTATTGCGGTGTTTTACGTTTATTGCCAGTACAAATCGGCTAATTTTAATAATGTAGCGCCAATATTAAATCTTAATGAGGAGTGATAATAATGGCTAACAACGAAAAAATGAGTAGAGAAGAAGCAGGACGTAAAGGCGGCGAAGCCACCTCGAAAAATCACGATAGAGATTTTTACCAGGAGATTGGACAAAAAGGCGGCGAAGCTACATCGGACAACCATGATAAAGAATTTTATCAAGAGATTGGACAAAAGGGAGGAGAGGCCACTTCCGATTCTCATGGAAAAGATTTTTATAAAGAAATCGGTGAAAAAGGTGGAAAAGCACGAAACAACTACTAATAAAATAAGTAAAAGCCTCCAGAATCCTGGAGGCTTTTACTTATTTTGGGTGGTTTTCCAGTTCCTCTTGAAGTTCGCGTAATTGCTCTTTTTCAGCATCATTCGTATTGGCAAAAGCCGATGAAAGAGCATTTTTAGCGATTTCCTCAGTTTTTTGCTGGTCACCATCATGCTCAGAGTGGAGAGCTTCTTCAACAAATTCTCTAGCTTTCTGGAATAATTTGTTTCCCATTAGAAGCCACCATAGCTTTGTTCTGACATAATTCTCAATCTGTCTTTTTCAGCTTCTGCAAACGTAGTGTGATAAGGGATTCTTTCGGCATGCTTGGCAACACTTTCTTTGCCTTGCTGTACAAATCGTCTGCTTTTACCCATGCTTATCTCCTCCGATTCTGAGCGTTTGACAACATAACAGGAAGCTGTTGTCCCTATTAGTTTGGCTTCAAAAAGAGATTTTATAAAGGTAAAAAATGGCGGATTAGGATTTGGATTTTAAGTTGAATTTTTCCTCAAGAAATACTGCTATGCCATCTTCTTCATTCGTCAAAGTCATCGTATTTGCGACCGTTTTTACAGGGGAAATAGCATTTCCCATTGCGACACCAGTTCCAGCGTAATCAAGCATTTCCAAGTCATTATCTTCATCACCGAAAGCGATAATTCTATCTTTTGGGATGTCTAGATAGTTGGAAACACGTTGCAGACCAACCGCTTTACTTAATCCGCTCTTAATAATTTCGATGATATGAAATGGTTCTGCCCAGCGGCGATGATCAACTAATTCGGCATGAACATCAGATAAATGCTGGCGGATCTGGCCGACATGCTGACTATCTGTATGAATGAGCATCGATGTGGGTGAATCCTCAAGGAAATTACGTAAGTCACCCGTCTTCATTATCGGATTTCCTACATTGAACATGTCCATCAATTTTTCATCATGATAATGGACATATACATCATCACGAACTTCAGCAATTATGTTGTGATATTCAAATTGATCACAAGCTTCTACAATATCTTTCGCAACACTTATATCCAGTGGTGAATGGTATACCCCCCAGCTTGTCTGTAATGGGTGATGCACGAAAGCACCATTGAAATTAACGATTGGTGTAGTCAATCCCAATTCACGGTAATAAAGTTCACTTGAGCGAAACGGACGCCCGGTAGCGATCATAACTTCGTGCCCATTTTCTTTTAGTTTTAGTAGTGTTTGTTTAGTCCTAGGAGAAATTGTTTTATTAGCAGTAAGTAAAGTACCATCAAGATCCAATACGATTAAATGCTTCTCATTCATGTACACACCTTCTGTTCTTTTTGATTTCATTATATGCAAATATTGTTAAGACTATTTTAAAGTAATTGTAAATCTTTTTCATTCTTTATGCATTCCTGTATGATATTACTATATGAAGGATTATAATATTTAAAGCATAGTACATGACTAGGAATCAGCAAAGGGACAACGAAAGATTTGTTGAGAAAGCTTCTGAAGCTTCTTTAATGAAAAAACCGACAGTATTTAAATATTCGGAGGGATTATCTTGATAATAATTGAAAAAGAAAAGATTGGACATATTCCTGTTTTACACTTAAGTGAGCAGTCGGCTTTCAATCAAGAACTGCCGCTTATTATTTTTATACATGGTTTTCAAAGTGCAAAAGAACACAATCTTCATTATGCTTATTTAATGGCTGAAAAGGGTTTTCGTGTGCTTCTTCCTGATGTAATTTATCATGGGGAGAGGGAAGTTGGATATAGTGATTCGCAATTGATGCCCCGTTTTTGGGAAATGGTATTACAGACCATCAAGGATTTAGCTTTGATTAAGGATGATTTATTAGCCAGAAAATTAATTGACTCTAAAAAAATTGGTGTAGCGGGTACCTCAATGGGAGGTATTGTGACCAACGGAGCTCTGGCGGCCTATGATTGGATTACAGTTGGAGTTAGCTTAATGGGGAATCCATCCTATGTAGCGTATGCGGAGCTTCAAATAGAGGAGATTAAGAAAAGGAAAGTGAATTTCCCAATCACGGATGAGGAAGTAAATAAAGTGATTGAACAGCTCAAACCATTTGACTTAAGCCTCAATCAAGACAAGCTTTCAAACAGACCGCTTCTGTTTTGGCATGGTGCTAAAGATCCTGTTGTACCATATCAACATGCATATCGCTTTTATGAAGGAGTAAAAGCGGGTTATAATGAAGCACATGAAAAAATTGATTTTATCCTCGATCAGAAGGCTGGGCATAAGGTAAGTAGAGAAGGTGTGCTTCGGACTGCGGAATGGTTCGAGAAACATTTACGACCAGCTGTGCAAAAAGCTTAAGCACACATGCTAAATCTGGTATGATTCTATTAAGGACATTGTGTAAAGTCTGAATCGGACATTTATTGCCGCAACCGACTATAAACCGATTATTACAAATCGGGGAGTATTATTCATAAAAGGAGTGATTGAAGTGGATCAAGATACAAAAGACATTATTTTTGGAGCTTTAGAGCAGGTCATTGACCCGGAGCTTGGAATAGATATCGTGAATTTAGGCTTGGTGTATGATGTGGATATGGATGATGCAGGACTAACGACAGTAACGATGACATTGACTGCCATGGGCTGTCCGCTAGCTGGAACGATTGTCGATCAAGTGAAACTAGTGCTGGAAGATATTCCAGAAGTTAAAGAAACAGACGTGAAGATTGTGTGGAGTCCGCCATGGTCTAGGGATCGCATGTCCAGATATGCCAAAATCGCGTTAGGAATTAAATAATTAACAGGTAATAGAATATTAAGCCAGTCCAAAAAACAGTGAACCATTGTTATGGAGCTACTTTTTATTGGTCTGGCTTTTTCTAATACGTCCGGTTAGGGGTGGGAAATTGAACCGTCATATAAAGGATTCATTAGACAGGCCGTTAAGGGATTTAAGAATTTCTGTCATTGATCGTTGCAACTTCCGCTGTCAGTATTGTATGCCGGCTGAAATTTTCCATGAAAATTTTCAGTTCCTTCCTAAAAGTGAGCTTTTATCTTATGAAGAAATCGTAAGGATTTCTAAAATATTTGCAAGCTTAGGGGTTAAAAAACTAAGATTGACAGGCGGGGAACCGTTGCTGCGAAAAAATCTTTCTACGCTCATTTCCGAACTTGTTTCAATTGAAGGAATAGAAGATATTGGATTGACTACGAATGGTGTGTTTTTGAAAAAACACGCGGCAGATTTAAAGGTAGCTGGATTACAGCGGGTAAATATCAGTTTAGACTGCCTCGATGATGAGCTTTTTAAGCAGATGAACGGAAGAAATATCGGGACAAAGCCGGTTATGGAGGGAATAGCTGCTGCAAAAGAAGCAGGGCTTGGTGTTAAGGTAAATATGGTTGTTAAAAAAGAAACCAATGAATCTCAAATCCTGCCGATGGCCCGTTTTTGCAAAGAAGAGGGTATTCAATTACGTTATATAGAATTCATGGATGTTGGGCATACAAATGGCTGGCAGTTGAAAAACGTCATAACGAAAAAAGAATTGCTCGAGATGCTGCAGGCTGAATTCGAGCTGGAACCGGTGGAAGAAGATTATTTTGGAGAAGTCGCGAAGCGCTTCCGCTATAAGGGGACGACTACCGAAGTAGGTTTCATAACATCCGTCTCTGAGTCTTTTTGTTCAAGCTGCACCCGTGCTCGTCTTTCTGCTAATGGCAGTTTATATACATGCCTATTTAATGGAAAAGGACATGACTTGAAGTCATTGCTTCGTTCAGAGATGTCAGATGAAGAATTGACTGACTTTATCATTTCACTTTGGAACCATAGAGACGACCGCTATTCAGATGAGCGGGCTGCCGGAACGAGAAAGAAACAGGAAAAAATAGAAATGTCATTTATTGGCGGCTAACTTTCAATGAGCTCAGAAGAACAATGATTTATTTAACTATGTGAAATTATTGTGATTGAAGAGTCTCTAGATAAGAAAATACGGGATGGCAACTATGCCATCCCGTATTTTCTTATGTATAGTTGGTAAGGCCATGAATGTCTGTCCTGATTTGGATTAATTTATCTCAAATGTATTTTTATACTAAATTTATACATTTTTATAATGCTATATCATAATAACTATCCATTTTTATTAAAGTAAAAATAAATCAAATGACCCAGTAAAGAAAGAGATGCAAGGACTTTAAAATGAATCTAATCCATTACATATATATTTAAGGACTGGTCAGTATATGAAGTATTCTCTGCTAATTATGGAGGGCGGGGGGTTATTCGATAGTACAGATTTCTATTGGGCAATTTTCACAGTCAATTTCCTGCTTTAAATACTCAAGGTTAAGTATCTTAATGCGTCCTTTTTTAATAGAAACTACATTGTTTTTTCTTAATTGAGAGAGCATTCGATTGACTACTTCACGGGATGTGCCGCAAAAATTAGCAAGCTCTTGGTTTGTAAAGGGAAGAGTGATGACTATACCGTCTTCAACTTCAGTACCATAGCTATTTGATAAGCGAATGAGAGTGGAGTAAAATGCGCCTTTCTTACCGTGCAGGAGCATATCGCGGAATTTAGCCTGATTTTTACGATTTTGAGCGGATAACCATGTCATCATTTCAACTGCAAGATGACTATCCGACGCGATTTTCTCTTCTAATAATTCTTTAGAAATAACCGCTACAACACCATCTTCTAACATTTTTGCATTCATCATATATTTAGGGTTCTGAGAAAAAAGGACAGTTTCTCCAACTAGGTCATTCTCTGAACAAATGCGCATTGTCAATTCTCGACCGTCTGGAACAACCTTACTCACTTCAACTTTGCCTTTTAAAATGTAATACAAATCACTAGCAAGGGTGTTCTCCTGAAAAAGGAAGCACCCTTTTTCTATACGTTTAACATGATGTCTATTATCAAAAAATGCATGCATTCGATTAGATAACGTAAATTCGTTCATTTATTACAACCGCCTTTCAGATACCGTTATAACTCAGTTACTACCTTATTTGATTTAAACGGAAAAAACACTAGTAGTCAACAACTTTGGATAAAACTAGAAGTTTGCGCGGTGGAACTTGTTTTTGAAATTTAAGTTTAGAATTTTATAAAAATACATTTGATTTTATTTTTATTCAGTCTTATAATAATAGAATCAAAGAATTGCAGGGACTTAAAATCTAGGAGTTGGTTTTTGTGAACGTATCAATAGTAGGCGCAACAGGGTATGGAGGAGTGGAATTGATAAGATTCCTGAATAATCATCCTCATTTGAAAATAAAATCACTGCATACGTCATCCCAATTTGGTCGAAGTTTATATGAAGAAAATGCACATTTAATGCATATGAAAGATAAATTAGAAGAAATTGACCCGGAAGCAATTGCAAAAAAATCTGATATTGTTTTTCTTGCTACTCCTTCGGGTGTTTCCTCACAGTTAATTTCGGAATTTTCCGACCTTAATATTAAAGTAATCGATTTGTCAGGGGATCTTAGGCTTCAAACTCCAGGTGAATATGAACACTGGTATAAAAAAACAGCCGCGCCTCAGCATATTATTGAAAAAGCTGTATACGGATTGGCTGAATGGAATGCAGAAGAAATTAGACAATCCACTATTATTGCGAATCCAGGATGTTACCCAACTGCTTCATTACTTGGTCTTGCTCCTTTATTCACTGAAGGATGGGCTACAGCCACAGATGTCATTATTGATGCTAAATCCGGAGTGTCCGGGGCAGGGAAATCACTTTCATCCGATACACATTACAGTGAAATGAATGAAAACTTTAAAATATATAAAGTGAATCAGCATCAACACATACCGGAAATCGAACAACAGCTTGGAAGGTGGTCATCAGATTTACAACCTATAACATTTAATACCCATCTTGTTCCTATGACTAGGGGTATCATGGCTACGATGTATATTAAGGTAAACAGGCAGACTTCAACAGCTGAACTAAGAGATTTGTATGAAACTGTTTATGAGGATCATCCATTTGTACGGGTACAGCCGCTTGATCGCTTCCCGTCTACGAAACAAGTGTATGGTTCAAACTTTTGTGATATAGGCGTCGCATATGATGAAAGAACAGGTAAGGTAACGATTGTTTCAGTTATTGATAATTTAGTAAAGGGTGCTGCAGGCCAGGCCATTCAAAATGCAAATATATTAATGGGGCTAGAGGAAACAGCAGGACTATGGAGCAGCCCACTATATCCGTAAAATTATTGGAGGTAAATAATGAATACACTACAGCCAGTTGAAGAAATCAAACAAATTAAAGAAGGAAACATCTTAATGCCTAAAGGGTTCAAAGCCTCAGGCGCTCATGCAGGGTTGCGCTACTCAAAAAAAGACATCGGCATTATTTATACAGAAACTGCAGCATCATCCGCTGCTGTTTATACACAAAATGTAGTTCAAGCGGCTCCAATCAATGTAACGAAGGATAGCATAGCAGTTACTGGAAAGCTTCATGGCATAGTAGTTAATAGTGCATGTGCGAATGCTTGTACTGGAGAGCAAGGGTTAAAGGATGCTATTGAAATGAGAAAGCTTGCTGCCCAAAAGTTCGGCTTGGAAGATCATTCATTTGCAGTTGCTTCGACTGGAGTTATTGGCGAATTTATGGAAATGGATAAAATTAAAAACGGCATAGATTTATTGGAGCCAACAGATACAGCTGAAGCTGCTGAAGACTTTGGTACTGCTATTTTAACAACGGATATAGTAACTAAAAGTTGCGGTTATGAAACAGTCATTGATGGTAAACGCGTGAAAATGGGCGGAGCGGCGAAAGGGTCAGGGATGATTCATCCGAACATGGCTACAATGCTCGGTTTCATTACAACGGATGCTGTCATTGAACCGAATGATTTACAGGAAGCATTATCTTCTATAACGAATGATACATTTAATCAAATAACTGTTGACGGTGATTGTTCGACGAATGACATGGTGCTGGTCCTAGCAAATGGAGCAGCAAGAAATGAACCTTTGACAAACACGCACCCAGAATGGTCTGTATTTTTGGAATTATTAAAACAGACTTCTGAAAATTTAGCTAAACAAATTGCGAAAGACGGAGAAGGCGCGACAAAATTAATTGAAGTGAATGTCCATGGCATGAATTCCAAACAAGATTCACAAATGATGGCGAAAACGATTGTTGGTTCAAATTTAGTGAAAACGGCAGCTTTTGGAGCGGATGCAAACTGGGGACGTATTATTGCTGCAATGGGTCGAAGCGGAGTAGGGTTCCAACCGGAACAAACAACGATTTCATTTGGTGAAATCATTGTACTGAAAGATGGCGAGCCTATACAGTTTTCTGAGGAAGATGCAAAGGCATACTTGGAAAATGAAAGTATTATCATTAATGTTTACTTGAAAGATGGTAAGGAATCAGGAACGGCATGGGGCTGTGATTTAACCTATGATTATGTAAAAATAAACGGAAGTTATCGATCATAAGGGGTGTTGAAAAGAGTGAACATTTTAGTCATAAAGTGCGGCGGTAGTATTATTAACGAGTTATCAGAGTCGTTTTTTACAAGTGTTAAAGAGTTACAAAGCCGCGGTTACCAGATTGTCTTTGTTCATGGAGGCGGCCCTGATATCAATTCGATGCTTGAAAAATATGAAATTGAACCGGTCTTTGAAAATGGTTTAAGAAAAACGACCACTGAAGTATTGGAAGTTGTAGAACTGATGTTGGCAGGCAAATCTAATCGATGTCTCGTCCATAAATTGGAGGCACATGGTATTAAGGCTGTCGGTCTAAATGGGTCGGACGGCGGAATCCTGACTGGTGAGTATATTGATGAAAAGAAGTTAGGGGCTGTTGGTGAGATTCATCAAGTCGATACAGAATTACTTGGACTTCTATTTGAAAAAGGCTATTGCCCGGTATTGACACCGATTTCGACTACAGAAGATGGAAATAAGTTAAATGTGAATGCGGATATGGCTGCAGGTTCTGTAGCGAAGGCACTCTCGGCTGAAATGTGCTTATTTGTCACAGACGTTAAAGGGGTCTTAAAGAATCAGCAGATTATCGAAAAACTGACTGAAACGGAGACACAGGCTTTAATTACAGATGGCAGTATCTATGGCGGTATGATTCCGAAAGTTAACACAGCATTGTCGGTGTTGAATAAAGGAGTTGAGAAAGTGATGATTGTAAGCGGCAAGGAACACTTCTATGAAAACGGGCAATTTATCGGAACGAAATTTCTACAGGAAGAAGGGGTATTTTAATGAGTTCTTTATTTCCTACATATGCAAGGTGGAACATTGAACCAGAAACAGCGAATGGAATGAAACTTATCAGTACAACAGGTAAGGAGTATCTTGATTTTACATCGGGAATCGGAGTTTTAAACCTTGGCCATAGTCATGAAAAGGTGAAAAAGGCTGTTACGGAGCAACTTAATAAATACTGGCATGTATCGAATATGTTTCAAAGTTCTTTACAGGAACGGACAGCAAAAATGCTAGCAGATGCCTCAGGATTAGGTCAAGTGTTCTTTGCCAACAGCGGCGCTGAAGCAAATGAGGCAGCTATCAAACTTGCTCGTAAAGCTACAGGGAAAAGTAAAATTGTCACATGTCTGCAGTCATTCCACGGCCGTACATTTGCAACGATGGCAGCAACGGGACAGGAAAAAATCAAGATTGGTTTCGGGCCGATGCTAGCTTCGTTTGAATATGTGCCATTCAATGACAACGATGCTTTAGAAACTGCAGTAGATGAGGATACGGCAGCGGTAATGATCGAAGTAGTTCAAGGAGAGGGCGGCATTCATGTTGTTCAGCAATCGTATTTGGACGCAATTCAAGCTCAATGTAAAAAATACGGATCACTTCTTATTATCGATGAAATACAAACGGGAATTGGCCGTACAGGCAAACCATTTGCATTTCAGCATTTTAATATCCAACCAGATATCATTACTTCGGCCAAGGGGCTAGGAAATGGTTTACCTATCGGGGCGATGATTGGCAAAGAAATGTTGTCGGAATTCTTTAGTGCTGGAAGCCATGGATCCACTTTTGGCGGTAATCCGGTAAGTGTTGCAGCAGCAGAAGCTGTTTTAAAAGAAATTTTCCAATCGGGATTCTTAAAAGAAGTCGTGGAAAAAGCTGAATACCTTGAATGTGAATTGACAAAGGCATTAAAGGATTCAGAAGAAGTCAAAGAAATTCGTGGACTTGGGATGATGGTCGGGATCGAATGCAAACAAGATGTTCAGTCGTTTTTAATGGAGCTTCAAGAAGATGGCCTACTCGTATTAAGTGCAGGACCTAATGTTCTTCGTTTACTTCCACCTCTGACAGCGACTAAATCAGAGATCGATACTGCAATTAAGAAAATAAAAAAAGTATTAGCAATAAAACAAACAATCTAAATTTAATGAATTTTTATAGAATAAAATGAATAATTATGCTATTCTATATATAAATATACGTCATCTACAGAGGTGAAGAACATGAAAAACTATCTACATTTAGAGAATGGTTCCGTCTTTGAAGGGGAACTGTTGACTAAATCAATTAAAAAAGCAATCACTGGAGAGATTGTCTTTTTTACAGGAATGACCGGATATCAAGAAGTATTGACAGATCCTTCATATAAGGACCAAATTGTCATTTTCACATATCCTTTAATCGGAAATTATGGAATTAATGAAATTGATTTCGAAAGTAAGAAGCCGCATGTTGCCGGTGTTATTGTATATGAAGGAAATATGAGCCATTCTCATTATCAAGCTAAATATTCCATTGGTGAATATTTAGACAAATGGAACATCCCTCTTTTGAGTCATGTGGATACGCGAGCGGTAGTTAAAAATATACGACAAGAAGGCTCCATGCAGGCAGCCATCACAGCAGAAACTGCATTCACATTCGAATCCAGTTTGAATGAACTAGAAGCGCACGTAGCCGCGGTTTCTACTAAAGAGATTGAAAGCTTCGGGAAAGGTTCTAATCACGTTGTAATGATGGATTTTGGTTATAAAAAATCCATATTAAATTCATTGATTGAACAGGGATGCCGAGTTTCAGTCGTTCCCTTTGATACTAAATTCGAACATATCAAGGACTTGAATCCGGATGGTATTTTGCTTTCAAATGGGCCTGGGGATCCAAAACAGCTTGAATATCTATTGGAAAATATTAAGAAAATCATTACGAATTTTCCTACAATGGGCATCTGCCTAGGTCATCAATTAACGGCCCTTGCTTTTGGGGGAAATACAAAAAAAATGCTGTTTGGACATCGCGGTGCGAATCAGCCCGTGGTCGATTTGAAAACGAAAAAGGTGTATATGAGTTCTCAAAATCATAGCTATGAAGTGGATGAGCCAAGCTTACAAGGAACATCGCTTCAAGTTCGCTTCCGGAATGTGAATGATAGTACCGTTGAGGGACTTATGCATAAAGATTTACCGATATTTACGACTCAATACCACCCTGAAGCGAATCCAGGACCGATAGAAAGCTCACTATTGTTTAACGACTTTTTACAAATGATAAATGAATATAGCGGGAGAGAAAAAGCATATGCCTAAGGACAACACGATACAGACTATTTTAGTAATTGGTTCAGGGCCGATTGTAATAGGGCAGGCTGCTGAATTCGATTATGCAGGTACACAGGCCTGCCTCGCTTTAAAAGAGGAAGGATATAAAGTCATCCTAGTTAACAACAATCCGGCAACGATTATGACGGATGATATGAACGCGGATGCTGTCTATTTCGAACCTTTAACAGTAGATGTACTGGAAAAAATCATTGCTAAAGAAAAGCCGGATGGCCTGCTTGCTACATTAGGGGGGCAAACAGGATTGAATCTTGCTTATCAATTGGATGATGCAGGAGTGCTTGAAAAATATAATGTCAAACTATTAGGAACACCAATAGACTCCATCAAAAAAGGAGAAGATCGTGAACTGTTTCGTGAACTAATGTTTGAAATTGATGAACCTGTTCCTGACAGTACAATTGTCCATACTTTAGCAGAGGCGCAAGCTTTCGCCGACAAAATTGGTTTCCCCATAATCGTTCGTCCTGCCTATACACTTGGAGGTACTGGCGGAGGGATTGCTGAGACCATGGAGACATTCAAGGAACTTGTACGAGGCGGACTTCAAGAAAGCCCGATTACACAGTGCTTGATTGAAAGAAGCATAGCAGGGTATAAAGAAGTCGAATATGAGGTTATGCGCGATGGAAACAATACATGCATTACCATCTGTAATATGGAAAATATCGATCCTGTCGGTATTCATACAGGTGATTCCATTGTTGTAGCTCCATCCCAGACCTTATCTGATGATGAGTTTCAAATGTTACGTGCTGCCTCTATTAAAATTATCTCTGCTTTAGGTATCATTGGTGGCTGTAACATTCAATTTGCACTTGATCCGAATAGCAAACAGTACTATTTAATAGAAGTAAATCCACGTGTTAGCCGTTCATCGGCACTAGCATCCAAAGCAACCGGTTATCCGATTGCACGCATCGCTGCAAAACTTGCTATCGGCTATCATTTATCTGAACTTATCAATCCTGTAACGAAGAGTACTTATTCAAGCTTCGAACCTGCTCTTGATTATGTAGCAGTAAAATTCCCACGGTGGCCATTCGATAAATTCACGACTGCCCACCGCAAATTAGGAACTCAGATGAAGGCGACAGGCGAAGTTATGGCATTACACCGTAGCTTTGAAGGTGGAGTCCAAAAAGCTATCGATTCATTAGAATTAAAAACGAATGGACTGCAACTTTTATCATTAAAAGATAAAACTGTTCCAGAACTTTGGGAAAAGCTCGCTGAAAAATCTGACGAACGCATTTTTGTCATTTTTGAAATGCTTCGTAAAGGTGTGACAGTTGAAGAAATCCATAAAGCAACCATCATTGATTATTTCTTCCTTCAATCTTTTGCTTCGCTGATCGAGAAAGAAAATGAAATCACTGCTAAGACAATCGATTTGGTCACCAAAGAAGAACTGCAGCTGTACAAGGAAAAGGGCTTCTCTGACCGTTATCTTGCCTCCGTATGGAAAGTAAGTGAAATCGAAGTGAGAGCACACCGTAAATCACTAGGCATTACCGCCGTTTACAAAACGGTTGATACATGTGCAGCTGAATTTGAATCACATACGAATTATCATTATTCAACATATTTTGGAGAGAACGAACAGAAAAAAACAGATAAAAAGAAAGTATTGATGATTGGCAGTGGCCCAATCCGAATCGGACAGGGAATTGAATTCGATTACTGTTCCGTTCATGGTGTTTATGCACTTCAGGATGAAAATGTTGAAACGATCATGATTAATAATAACCCAGAAACGGTAAGTACGGATTTCGCAACAGCAGACCGTCTTTATTTCGAGCCATTAACCTTGGAATATGTACTGAATGTTATAGAAGCGGAAGGTATTGAGGATGTAATTGTCCAATTTGGGGGACAGACAGCCATAAATCTGGCAAAGGGACTGGAAGATTACGGAATTAATTTGTTGGGTACCTCATTTGATACGCTTGACCAACTAGAAGATCGTGATCGCTTTTATCAGCTTCTGCAAAAGCTGGAGATTCCACATGTGCCGGGTTCGATGGCCAATAGTGCAGAGCAATTAATTGAGTGTGCTGAGGCGATTGGCTTCCCAGTTCTATTACGCCCATCCTATGTAATTGGTGGTCAGGGGATGGAAATTATCCGCTCGAAGAAAAGCTTACTGAATAGAATTGAAAATGGAACGGCACTTGTATTTCCTGTGTTAATCGATTCTTATATTCCAGGTAAAGAAGCGGAAATCGATTTGATTGCGGATGGCAAAGAGATTTATATTCCAATTATTGCTGAACATGTAGAAAAAGCAGGCGTCCATTCGGGAGATAGCATGGCATTACTACCAGCTCAATCCTTATCAGAGGATATCAAAAATAAAATGACTATTTTTGCACAAAAGTTAGTAGTAGAGCTTGGTTATAAAGGTCTTATGAACATCCAATTTGTGATTGAAGGCAATGACGTATATGTTTTGGAAGTAAACCCGCGTGCTAGCCGGACGATTCCAATCATCAGTAAAATCACTAATGTTTCTTTAGTACAGATTGCGACAAAAATATTGCTTGGGAAATACTCGTTGTCGAATGTGTTCGAAAAAACAGGGTTAATGGAAGAAATTCCGTATTCAGTCGTCAAATATCCAGTATTCTCAACGTTTGCACTAAGCGGGCTTGATTCAAAAGTAGGACCGGAAATGAAATCAACTGGTGAAGGCATCGCTATCGGAAAAACGATGACAGAAGCATTAACAAAAGTATTTCATGCTCAAAAGGCTAAACATACCTCAGGTGTGTATCAATCCGAATCAGTCCAATTAAGTGAAGAATTGCTTGTACTAATCAATGAAGCTGGGTTGACATTGATGGATTCCGATTTTGACAAATGGCTTAATGAAGGAAATGCAGCTGTTGTTTTAGCTTATGGAACTACAGAAGAAGATAAGAAGCTAAGATTATTGGCTGCGAAATATCGACTTCTAGCATTTACAGAAGAAGAGACTTTTAAAGCCTATCTTCAATCGTTAGAAAATGCTGATCCAGGCGTTACCGCGCTGCAGGAATGGCTTGTAACATATTCGAAAGGAGTGTCACACGTATGAGTTCACTAACGGCACCGACACAAACGAAGATTTTAAACGGGAAAGATTTTTTGACCATGAAGGAGTCTACACCCACGGCCATTGCAGATCTGTTAAAGCTAGCGCAGACCATTAAAGCCAAATTACAAGCGGGCGAGGAATATACGCCTTTAAAAGGGAAAACGCTGGGGATGATTTTTGAAAAATCCTCCACCCGTACCCGCGTGTCTTTTGAAGTGGGCATGATGCAGCTTGGCGGGCACGCTTTGTTCTTAAGCGGTAATGATTTGCAAATCGGACGTGGAGAATCTATTTCCGATACGGCCAAAGTCCTTTCCGAATATATTGATGGCATCATGATTCGTACCTTCGAGCATGAAAAAATTATAGAATTGTCTGAAAATGCTTCTATTCCAGTCATCAATGGGCTAACAGATCTTGCCCATCCTTGCCAGGTGATGGCGGATTTCTTGACAATTATAGAGTTAAAAGGACAATTAAAAGGCTTGAAAATGAGCTACATCGGTGATGGTAACAATGTGGCACAATCATTGATGGTTGGCTGCGCAAAAATGGGCATGGATTTTTCTATTGGATGCCCGGATAACTATAAACCTGATGTAAATGTTGTCGCCTATGCTCAAAAAGTGGCAAAGGAAAATGGATGTGAAATTGTTGTGACGAGTTCAGCAGTTGAAGCTATTAAGGATGCAGATATCGTCTATTCTGATGTATGGACCTCTATGGGGCAGGAAATCGAAAATAGTATCCGTTTAGAGGCGTTTAAGGATTATCAAATCAATAGTGAACTTGTAAAGCATGCAAAGGATAATTATATATTTATGCATTGCTTGCCTGCACACAGAGAAGAAGAGGTAACCGCTGAAGTCATCGATGGACCGAATTCCGTCGTTTTCCACCAAGCTGGAAATCGTCTTCATGCTCAAAAGGCGGTTCTTGTGGATTTAATGTCTTAAAAAAAAGCGTCTACTCTATGAGCAGACGCTTTTTTTATACCAATACGATTTATTTCCCATGGACTAATTTCCTTTTTGCCCTGAATTTTTCAGACATGAAAGAAGTGAACCCGGTAATAATAAAATGGAAAGCATGTAAAGGGGTGAAATCTATGGGGCAAAATCGTCAATTTAAACCAGGTCAGAAGGCACCTAATAATGGGGCTTACGTAGAAATCGGTGAAACGGGTAGCACGGTATTAAATCCGAAAAAGGTAAAGCTAGAAGCAGGAGATACTTTTCCTGAAACTTCAAATCATAACAGGATATGGACCTATCAGCGAAAGCCATAATAAAATAAAAAGCAGGAAAAGGGACAATTCACTTCCTTTTCCTGCTTTTTTTATGGGAAATAACCTATCCTATTCTTCAGAATAACCGAAAATATTCGAGATTTCTAAAAAACTCTTTCTTAAATATTGGCTTAAGGGATCTTCATAATGATCCGGTATACTTTCAGTGAAGCCAACAGCAGTAATCGCTCCCAATAATTCTGCATTATAGTTAAAAATCGGAATGGACATGGAAGAAACAGAAGGTACTAAAGGCTCTTTTGCAAAAGCAATTTTGTATTTCTGTATCGCTTGATATTCCTTAGTTCCTACATTATTATCTTTTTCTATCCAGTCTGCCGTTATGGAAGAATCCTGGAATACAGTGAATACTTTGCCGGAAGAAGAAGATGGGGGAAGGCGCGTGCCTAGCTGGGCCCCAATATTTAAGTTTTGATTGGAATTCCATATTTTTGCTGTGATTGGTCCATCGTATGTCCAAACGGAAAATAACACCGTGCAGGAGGTATGATGGCTGATTTCTTGTAAATAAGGAGTAATTCGGCTTGTGACGTCCTCATTCCCAATGGCTGCCATACCATATTGAATCAGTTTGCTCCCGAGGGAATACATACCAGTTGTCTTATCGCGATATAGTAACTCGAGTTGGGTCAAAGTATTTAAATACTTATAAAGGTTACTTTTAGTTATTTCTGTAGATTCTTGAATATCAGAGAATCTTAAAGGGTTTCTTTGTGAAGCGAGTAAATCAATAATGCTCATCCCGATTTGCAAGGATTGAATCGTTGAACCAGATTTTACGATTTCCATATGACAATCTCCCTAATCTGTTTTAATTTAGGTCTAGTATATCAGAGTATGTAAAGTTTAAATGAAAATAAATAAAAAGTATGCTCCATAACGTCCGCATAAACACATCTGTTTACTATACTTCTAGTTTTCGATAAGTCTAGTCATATTTGTATTTGTTAAATTTGCTACTGAAAGCCTCATAATGATGTTGATAATATCATTTTCATAAAAATTTTTGCCATACTTTCTTGACAATTTTCCGAAAATTAAGTTATCATGTATATAAATAGTGAACTAAGTTATCTATAAGTGAAAAATTAAAAATTGATGCGAGGTTTAGTTACGATTTGTCCTCTAGTTTGTGAAAGGACATTCTTTTTATAAACAATGCCTTATTTCAGACAAAGACAGGTGCATCGATAAAACAACTAAAAGACAGCTTTTAAAAAATAATGATAAATAAAGGAGAATGAAAAATGAAATTAGTAACTTTTAGCCGTGAAGGATTTACACGTATTGGCGCAATTTATCCAAATAAAGAGATTGTAGACCTAAACTATGCTTATCAAGCACTTCTTGAAAGTGAAGGGAAACTTCGCAGTGAACAAATCGCTGAAGCTTATGTACCTTCAACTATGGAAGCATTTCTACAGGGTGGGAATGAAAGCCTTTCCATCGCAAGAAAAGCTGCGGATTATGCATTGAATAATCGCGATTCATTCAAACGTACTCTGGTACATGCTGTTGAAAACGTAAAGCTTGAGGCACCTGTCCAAAAGCCAGGGAAAATTATTTGTGTAGGACATAACTACCGTGAACACATTGCAGAAATGGGTCGCGAACTGCCTCCATTCCCGGTCGTGTTTGCCAAATTCGCTAATACAGTAATTGGACCTCAAGATGATATTCCGTTTTTCCCCATTTCAGAACAACTAGATTATGAAGCAGAATTTGCTTTTGTAGTGGGCCAACGGGCACGCAATGTTTCTCAAGATGATGCACTTGATTATGTAGCAGGTTATACAATTGCGAATGATGTCACTTATCGTGATATTCAACGCCGTACACTTGAATGGCTTCAAGGGAAAACAGTCGAAGGCAGTGCACCAATGGGACCTTGGCTAGTTACATCAGATGAGTTATCTGATCCTTCTGGATTAAATGTCCGCTTAACTGTAAATGGTGAAGAACGCCAAAAAACGAATACATCTAACTTCGTATTCGATGTGAAATATTTAGTTGAATTTTTATCGAACTTAATGACTCTTGAACCAGGTGACATCGTCCTAACTGGAACGCCGGGTGGAGTAGGAGTAGCCCGCGATCCACAAGTGTTCTTAAAAGATGGTGACGTTGTCAAAATCGAAATCGACAAAATCGGTTATCTCGAAAACCGTGTGAAACGTGCTTGGGAGGGAAAATAAGAATGGCTTATCAGTCAATCGGTACATCGATCCAATCTTTTCAACAATCAATCGATCACATTCTTGAGACAACAGCTAACCTTTCAGAGAAAACAATCCGTTTCAACCCGACAGAGGAAGAGTGGTCAATCATGCAAATCCTTTCTCATATAGCGGAAGCCATTCCTTACTGGCTAGGTGAAGTGGAAACGGTAGTAGCCACTCCGGGCTCAAAATGGGGACGTGGATTGCAAGATCCAGCTCGACTAGCAGCGGTTACTGATACGGAAAAACTATCAGTTGATGAAGTTTTAAAACAAGTGGATGAACTGAAATATAAAGTTGAGAGCGGCCTCGGGAAATTAGATGAAGAAACACTATCTAAAGAATCACCGCACCGGAACTTTGCCAAATTCGGTAACAAACCTGTTTCTTATATCGTAGATCATTTCATCGATGACCATGTTTCAGGGCACTATGACCAAATTAAGCGAAATCTTTCTAAAATTAAGTGATAAAAAATGAAAAAAGAAAGTAGGGAGTAATGTGGCTGAAAAATCAGATTACATGAACAGTGCAATTGTAAAAGATTTTACAAGGGATATTCAGCAGTACAATCTTGGACCCCTATGGGAAGCTATTCCCGCTCTAATGGATCATGAACCTAAACCACATGCCCATGCTTATTTGTGGAAAGAAGAGCTTCTGACAAAAAAGTTGATGGAAGCAGCTGAAATCTTCACACCTGATCGCGGCGGTGAGCGCAGAGCCATTTATTTTCAAAACCCTGGCCTAACTTATCGCCAGCCTTGGGGCTGGGCTTCAACAACCCAAACGCTTTATGCAGCGGTTCAACTATTGTTGCCAGGTGAAGTAGCTCCTTCTCATCGTCACTCTCAAAGCGCTCTTCGATTTATTACGAATGGTGAAGGTGCCTACACAATTGTTCAAGGAGAAAGAATCTTCATGGAAGAAGGAGATTTCTTAATCACACCTAAAAATCTTTGGCATGGACATGGTCATGTTGGAGATAAACCGATGATTTGGATGGACGCTCTTGATATCCCTACTATCTATTCTATTGGCGGTACTTTCTTTGAACCGTATCCAGACCGTATTGAAACGCCGAAACGTCCGGATAATTTTTCGGAACTTCGTTATCAAGGTGGAATGGTTCGTCCGGTATCCGATCGTTATTCACAAGTAGCTCCGCTTGCAAACTACAAGTGGAAAGGCACGAAAGCAGCGATTGAAGGGTTAATGAACTTTGAACCAGATCCATATGAAGGCTTTGCCGTTGAATATATCAACCCATCTAATGGACAAACGGCTAATCCAACGATGGGAGCTTGGATGCAGAAACTTCCAAAAGGTTTCCATTCTAAAGCACATCGCCATACTCATTCAACAATCTATCAAGTACACGAGGGTTCCGGCTATACGGTTATTAATGGAGTACGGTTTGAATGGTCTAAGGGTGACTACTTTGTAGTTCCAAACTGGGCTTGGCATGAGCACGTTGCAGAAGTAGATTCTTACTTATTCTCGGTAAACGATCTTCCAATAATGGAGCGATTTGATTTAGAACAACAACAGTCACTTGATACAAACAATGGTTTCCAAAAAGTTGAAAGTGAATTTAAGGCTGTTTTAGTATAAGAAAAATCAGGTTGGTACTTCCAGCCTGATTGTCATAAATATTACGATAATGCTGGTCGAATGAAAACGCTTACTGTGTTAGTGGTCTACAACTTTGGACTTATGACAACTTATTTTAGGGGGAATTGAATAATGAACACAGAAAAAAAACCATTCATTGTCATCGGTGGAGGAATAGGCGGGTTGGCAACGGCTCTAGGAATTGCGGAAACAAAACAGTATGTAAAAGTCTTGGAGCAAGCTCCTGAATTTGGTGAAATTGGAGCTGGAATTCAGCTTGCTGCGAATGCAACCAATGTTTTACAACGTTTAGGCGTTATGGATAAAATCAACGAAATTGCAGTTTTTCCAAAAAGATTAGTTTTGATGGATGCTTTTTCGGGCAAAGAGCTTTCCGCTTTAGATTTAGGTGACGTATATAAAGAAAGATATGGAGCACCTTATGTTGTGTTACATCGCTCTGATTTGCATCGAGTGTTAGCTGAAGCATGTGAAAGTAGCCCATATATCGAACTTGTAACGAACCAAACCATTATTGAAACGGTAGAAAATGAAGGTCAAGTTACTGTTACTTCTGCAAATGGAGATCAACATTTAGGAAAGGCTGTTATTGGTGCGGATGGTTTATGGTCTAATGCCCGTAAATTATTCGTGGAAGATCAACCGGTATGCTCTCAATATGTTGCCTACAGAGGTGCGCTTCCAATGGAAGAGGTAACGAGTCACGGAGATTTAGATGATGTATATATGTGGATTGGACCGAATCTTCATCTTGTTCAATATCCGGTTAGAAGAGGAGAGCTTTACAATCAGGTAGTTGTTTTCAAAAGTTCTCAATACACCGAAGAAAATGAAAAAACAGATCAATGGGGTACCCCGGAAGAAATGGACCGTGTCTTTGCAGGAACTTGTGAGCTTGTTCAAAATGCGATTTCATTCATTCAGCGTCAACGTCGCTGGCCGATGTACGACCGTTTGCCAATTAATAACTGGACAAAAGGCAGGATCACACTTACGGGAGATGCTGCACATCCAATGCTTCAATACTTGGCACAAGGAGCTTGCCAAGCTTTAGAAGATGCGGCTTATTTGACTGATATGCTTCATAAGAATGGGAATAATGTGGAGCAGGCATTTTTGGAATATCAAGAAGAACGCATTCCACGTACAGCGAACGTTCAAACAAGTGCAAGAATGTGGGGAGAAATTATCCACAATACTACCGATGCGGGGATACTGCTTCGTGATACGATTCTATTAAATCGCACGGATAAGGATTTTAAATTTGTTGATGATTTCCACGGTTACAACAAAGCGTTTGTAAAAGCATAATAACCTGCATTTGCTTCATTCATCCAAAAGTTGTGGTTAGCATATTTTTTAAATCAATATTAGATTTTTGCCTTTCTTCCTTATGAAGAGAGGCTTTTACTGTTTATCCCTTAATAACCTTTGTATTTTTTATAACATTTCTTTACAAGGGAAAAATAAAAAGTATAATGAAACCATAAAGGTCAAAAATGGTCAAATGTTGTAAGAGTTCGTTCATGGAATTGATGAATGGGAGGTTTTAAGATGGATATTAATAAAATGACAGAGAGAACCCAACAGGCGTTTATTGGCGGGCAGGAACTAGCCAAGGATAGGGGAAATCCGGAACTGACGGAGCTTCATTTATTAAAAACCTTAATGGAACAGGACGAGAGTTTATTAATTAGAATTTTATCTGATTCCGATAAAACGGTCAGTCGTTTTGAAATAGAGCTAAATAAGGAACTTAATAAATTGCCGGAAGTGAGCGGCAGTGTTGCTCAGGTATATATGTCAGCTTCCCTACAACAGTTATTGACGGTTGCAGAAAAAGAAATGCAAGTGTGGGAGGACGAATATTTATCCGTCGAACACATCCTGTTGGCGTTGTTAAAGGAAAAAAAACCGAATATAAACAGGCTGTTTTCAACTTGTGGAATAGATTACGATAAAGCAAAACAAGTTATACACGATATAAGGGGGAATCAACGAGTGACTAGTCAAAATCCAGAAAGCACATATGAAGTCCTAAAAAAATATGGCAGAGATCTCGTTGCTGAAGTTAAATCGGGGAAGGTTGATCCTGTCATCGGGCGTGATACGGAAATTCGCAATGTCATCCGGATTCTATCACGAAAGACGAAAAATAATCCAGTATTGATTGGGGAACCTGGGGTAGGTAAAACAGCGATTGTCGAAGGATTGGCGCAAAGGATTGTCAGGAAGGATGTCCCGGAAGGACTAAAAGACAAAACAGTTTTTTCACTTGATATGAGTGCTCTTGTTGCCGGGGCCAAATTCCGTGGTGAATTTGAGGAACGTTTAAAAGCTGTACTGAATGAAATTAAAAAGAGTGATGGTAAAATTCTTTTATTCATTGACGAATTGCATACAATTGTAGGAGCAGGCAGAACGGATGGCGCACTTGATGCAGGGAATATGTTAAAGCCGATGCTTGCGCGTGGTGAGCTGCACTGTATCGGTGCAACAACCCTGGATGAATATCGCCAGTATATTGAAAAGGATCCCGCTCTAGAACGCCGTTTCCAGCAAGTTCTCGTTCCCGAGCCAGATGTGGAAGATACTATTTCAATATTGCGCGGATTAAAGGAACGGTTTGAAATTCACCATGGCGTCAGGATACATGATCGGGCGATTGTTGCTGCCTCTGTCCTTTCCAACCGTTATATAACGGAGCGATTTTTACCAGATAAAGCGATTGACCTAGTGGATGAAGCTTGTGCGATGATCAGAATGGAAATTGATTCAATGCCTTCAGAGCTAGATGAAATTACAAGAAAGGTTATGCAGCTCGAAATTGAAGAAGCCGCCTTGAAGAATGAAGAGGATCCTCAAAGTAAAGCAAGGCTAGGTGTACTCCAAAAAGAACTTTCAGAACTTAAGGATCAAGCGAATAGCATGAAAGCAAAGTGGCAAATGGAGAAATCTGCGCTTCAAAAAGTACAGGACCAACGTGAAGAGCTCGAGAAGCTTCGTCATGAACTGGAACAGGCAGAGAATGACTATGACCTCAACAGGGCTGCTGAACTACGGCACGGAAGGATTCCACAGCTTCAAAAAGAATTGGACGCTATGGAAGATGAATTGGAAAAGGAAAAGCAGGAATCACGATTGCTTCGCCAAGAAGTGACGGAAGAGGAAATCGCATCGATTGTTGCGAGGTGGACGGGTATTCCGGTAAGCAAGCTGGTGGAAAGTGAAAGAGAGAAGCTGCTTCGTCTTTCGGAAATTCTTCACGAACGCGTAATAGGCCAAGGAGAAGCGGTGGAACTTGTATCTGATGCTGTTTTACGGGCTAGGGCAGGAATTAAGGATCCAAACAGACCGATTGGTTCGTTTATTTTCTTGGGACCGACCGGAGTGGGTAAAACTGAACTGGTCAAAGCGTTGGCAGAAACGTTATTCGATAGTGATGAACATATGATTCGAATCGATATGTCGGAATACATGGAGAAACATTCCGTTTCCCGACTAGTCGGTGCGCCTCCTGGATATGTTGGTTTTGAGGAGGGCGGACAACTAACCGAAGCTATTAGAAGAAACCCATACTCCGTCGTGCTACTGGACGAAATTGAAAAGGCACATCCGGAGGTCTTCAATATTTTGCTGCAAATGTTGGATGACGGACGTATAACAGACTCCCAAGGTAGAACTATTAACTGTAAAAATACGGTTATTATCATGACATCCAATATTGGCTCCCATTTCTTGTTGCAGTCCAACCGTAGCGATGGAGCCATTGAAGAAGAAATAAAGGATCAAGTGTTCAAAGAATTAAGAGGACATTTCCGCCCTGAATTTTTGAATCGAGTAGATGACATTGTGTTATTCAAACCGCTTACTCAACATGAAATCGTTGGAATTGTAGAGAAAATGGTTCAGCAATTACAAGTGCGGTTAACTGAACAAAATATAAATCTCCACGTCACCGAAGCGGCTAAGGAATTCATTGCCGAACAAGGGTATGATCCGGTATATGGGGCAAGACCGCTTAAGCGATTTATTCAAAAGCATTTGGAAACAAAAATCGCTCGCCGAATTATAGCGGGGACAGTTGAAAACGAAGAAGGAATCACGATTGATTATGTTCATAACGAATTAGTACTAATCTAAAGTTTATGAAATGTAGTTTAATCAAAAGCAAAGAACGGTATAACAAAAAGGACATCCCCAAAGGATGTCCTCTTTTGCTTCTTAATGTTGATGAGAGTCTTTTGTTGGCCCAGCAGGCATAACAGCAGGGATAATACATATTAGAATAGCCGCAGCGATTCCTAAAATTGTTCCCTGTGCAGCATCGTATGAAACTCCGATCATGGAAGAAACAACATATACAGTCATATGCACTAATAAGAATGTCCAAAAAATTGTCCAAGCATAACGCATCGAATTTCACCTCATTCCACTACATTCATTTTTATCTTACCATAATTAATATACAGTTAAAACGGCTTTTTCATAATAACCATTAAATAATTAAATACAGTATAACAAAGGTAATCTTTTCTGACAGATGGGTTGGGATTGAAAAGAAAAACGATAATATTTCGAGATCTTCACGAAATTATTCCACCTTGATTAATTTATGAAAAGAAAATAGGCGTCTCCCCTGACCTTTTCAATATTTCAACATAAATTAAGTAGTAGTAGTATTTGTAGGAATATTCCTTAAAGGAGTTTAAAAGATGGAACTGGAACAGCGAACTTTTCAAATTGATGACCAATGGAGTATCGTCTATTATCCGGAGCAGCCCAGTGGTTTTTCCGTAATGGTAATCGGAGACCGTAGTCATTTTGTCGAAAAAGACAGCAGCTTTTGGCTCCAGCATCCTGGCAGGTTACGAATATTGGAGTATTTAAAAGAATGCGGATACACACTATTTTCATCCAATTTCCACGGAGCCAGCTGGGGTAGTCCAAAAGCTCTTGATCTTTCCCTTAAACTATATATTCTCTTCATGAAAAAGGAAATAGTCAATCAAAGGTTTCATGTGTTGGCAGAGGGGACAGGCGCACTTCTCGCATTAAGGCTAATGAATGAACTAGGAAGTAAAATACGTTCTGTCGTTCTTATTGATCCGGTTTTTTCATTGAAAGCACAACTGGAAAAAGAAAAGGAAAATAAGTTTTTTTATAAAAAGTGGTTGACTGAGGTTTCGGCTGCTTATGAGATGAACCCAGCCGAATGTGAACAGCATATTCTGGATTCTGAAGATCCGTTAATTGCGGAGAATATCCCTGTAAAAGTAATTCAGGTTTTTGGAAGCTTGCGTAAAGAACAAGCCTCCTTTTATCGGCAAATCCAACTGGCTAGAAAGGCTGACTTGCAGCTAACTTATTTATTACCTGAAAAACGCTATAAAATACCTTATCAAATTCAGAAGTTTTTTAATGAGAATGAAGAGTCTTTATAAGAGTGGATATATTTTCACAATAGTTTGCATACGATACAGCATCTAAAAAAACTTGACGTGCCGGATGAAGCGAGCTTGATGGCATACGAGGAGGCTGTATTTATGCAAACATTCATTGTCATTGGCTCTTATCAATTTGTAGGTTTCTATGTGACCCAATATTTATTGAATCAGGGCGAAGAGGTAATCGGAATTGATTGGACAGATTCCCAAGCAAGTCAGTGTATTATAGAAGAAAAGGAACTTGAAATTGGTCGAAGTGCTAATTATATATATTTTCCGATAAATAAACTTAGATTATTAGATATTTCCCAGCAGGACACTGTTTTTATATCTTGTTACGATATTAGAAAAGGTAAAATAGGTAGAATCAATTGTCTTATAGACGATATCGTTTTCTTTCTTGAGAAATGCAAAAAAAATGGCTTAGATAAAACGCCAAATATTGTGATTCTCATGCCTGTTGAAGACGATGTGGAGGATTTTCAGTCAATAATAACCTCAATTGAAGGAATTGCTTCTGTTAAAATCATATTTTTACCGACGATTTATGGCCCCTGGCAACCAGAAAGCATGTGCTTTGAAGCCGGAATCAACCAACTTGAACAATCAGCTATCAAAGCTACGCTTGCTCGTGAATATACCGAGGATGCGCTCTTTATTACTGATTTTGTGAACGCTTTAGAAAGAGTTGCTACCTTATCAGATAGAAACATCCAGCTGTGCAGCAGTATAGATGATCACTGGAATAAATGTGCCAAGTTTATTTTTGGAGAAAGTATTGATTACTTATTTATTCAACCAGCAACTAAGATAATAAAAGGGACCGTCTTTGAGGTGCAAAGTAAAACGGGTCCAGAAGAAGGTGTTTCCTTACAAAGGAAACATAATAAACGATTAAACTTACTTAAAAAGTGGAGAATGCGTGATTAAAGAGAGCCTTTGGTTAAACTCTAGAAGCACTGTTAAAAAGGGTGCGAGTAATTCAAGAAACTAAAAACATGAATATCAAATCCTATTTTAGGTAAATGTATATGACAAGGAAGGTACAGTATCAATAGACATTAATTCTAGGAAAAATCCAAAACCTGTTAATTTGGCCTGTATCTTATATGCCTCATACTTTAATGAATGGAATAAAACTATCAGGAAATTCATTTTTTAATGTCTGTGCCTTTACGAAAGGGCTACGGGGAATTATGATAATAATGAGATATTCTTTAAGTGAAAAAATGATTATCTGGTAAATTATCAAGTAGATAAGGAGGCAACTAAAAATGAGTTCAGATAAAACACTTGAATTTATGGGAATCGCTATGAAATACTTCCCGGAGGCTAAAGCAAAGCTGGAGGCAAATGGAATTCCTTTTTCAATGGATATGGCAGAGCCGTTCATGGACCTGTTTAAAAAAGTTATGCAAGAAGCTTATGAGCTTGGAAAACAAGATGCTCAGCGTTAATTAAGCTTAGGCTGTCCAGTCATGCGGACAGCCATCATTTTTTTCAGTTAATCTTTGTTTAAGAACTTGGTAATCAATGGGTTCATTTTCTGAATGGTTGGTTTGTATTGGTCATATAATCCCATTAATGTTTCTACGCTCACCATCAATTGCATGTAGTCAACTTTTGATTCCTCCTTTTGGAGTTCAGGCTCCGCTTTTCTACCAAACATCAAATCCGAAAAATGATCATCTTGTGTACTTCGATTGTTGCGAGTGAAAATGTCCATAATAAATTCCTCCTTTTTTCTATAATGTATGTCTATAAAACACCTTGGCGTAGGCCCTTGTCCGATTCAAGAAACAGATTCTTTTATACTTTCAAACTGTTAGCTCTTGCAAGGAAGAGTTTTTTTATATAAAATTAGTACCAGGTAATAATAGATGATGATAATTATTTATTAAAATAAATAAGGGGATGGCAAAATGAACGCTGGAATATTAGGGCTTGGACGCTACTTACCCGAAAAAATCGTTACAAATGCGGATTTAGAGAAAATCATGGACACTTCTGACGAGTGGATTCGGACTAGAACAGGTATCGAGCAAAGAAGAATAGCCGATGATAATACAAATACTTCTGATATGGCTTATGGAGCGGCAAACGCTGCATTGATAAATGCAGACATCTCAGCGGACGAGATAGATTTAATTCTTGTAGCTACCGTGACACCTGATCAGTCGTTTCCTTCTATTGCTTGTATGATTCAGGAGAAATTAGGAGCAAATAAGGCGGCTGCTATGGATGTTAGTGCTGCATGTGCTGGCTTTATGTATGCGATGATTTCAGCACAGCAATTTATTCAGTCAGGTGCTTATAAGCATGTGTTAATTGTTGGTGTTGAAAAGCTTTCAAAAATAACCAATTGGGAAGACCGCAATACTGCTGTCCTATTTGGGGATGGAGCGGGTGCTGCTGTCCTTGGGCCTGTTGCAGAAGGAAAAGGGATTCTTTCCTTCGAATTAGGTGCAGATGGAACTGGTGGTAAGCATTTATTACAGGAAGGAGATTATATTTCCATGAACGGACGTGAAGTGTTTAAGTTTGCTGTCCGTCAGATGGGAGAATCTAGCCTGAATGTACTTGATAAAGCGGGATTGACAAAAGAAGATGTGGATTTACTTGTCCCTCATCAAGCCAATATTCGAATTATGGAAGCTTCGAGGGAACGTTTGGGACTGCCAGTTGAAAAAATGACAAAAACCGTTCATAAATATGGAAATACCTCTTCAGCATCGATTCCGATTGCTCTTGTAGAAGAAATGGAAGCGGGCAGGATTAAGGAAAATGACCTAATCGTCATGGTCGGTTTTGGAGGAGGACTCACTTGGGGAGCAATTGCTCTAAGGTGGGGGAAATAAAAATAGAAAACAAAAAAATCGTACGAGTTTTATAACAGGAAGGAGCCATTTCTAATGACTAATCGCCGTGTTGTTGTAACAGGTATTGGAGCAATCTCTCCAGTTGGTAATGATGCAGAAACTGGATGGAAGAATATAATTGAGGGGAACTCAGGGATAGGGCCATTAACACGCTTGAATGCTGATGATTTCCCTGTAAAAGTGGCTGCTGAAATAAAAGACTTCGATATTGAGACATATATCAATCGTAAAGAAGCGCGTAAGATGGACCGTTTTACGCATTATGCCATTGCTGCATCAGTTATGGCATTAAATGATAGTAAGCTAGAAATAACAGATGAAAATGCCACACGTGTTGGTGTTTGGATCGGTTCAGGTATTGGTGGACTAGAGACGCTTGAAACACAACATGAAAACTTTTTAAATAGAGGCTATAAGCGTGTAAGTCCATTTTTCGTGCCAATGATGATTCCGGATATGGCTGCTGGCCAGGTTTCTATCTTACTAGGAGCTAAGGGAATCAATTCTTGTACGGTAACAGCTTGCGCAACTGGAACAAATTCAATTGGTGACGCGTTTAAAGCAATTCAACGTGGCGATGCCGATGTAATGATCACAGGTGGTGCCGAAGCGCCGATCACGAAAATGTCGGTTGCAGGCTTCTGTGCGAACACGGCTTTATCGACAAATCCTGATCCAAAAACGGCAAGCCGTCCTTTTGATGCAAACCGTGATGGGTTTGTAATCGGAGAAGGAGCTGGGGTAATTATTCTTGAAGATTTAGAACATGCATTAAACCGTGGAGCCAAGATTTATGCTGAAATAGCTGGATATGGATCGACTGGAGATGCTTTCCACATTACGGCTCCAGCGCCTGGTGGAGAAGGCGGAGCAAGAGCGATGAAGATTGCGATTGATGATGCAGGTTTGAAACCGGAAGACATCCAATATGTAAACGCCCATGGAACAAGTACGCCTTACAATGATAAATATGAAACGATGGCAGTCAAAGAAGTCTTTGGTGACCATGCATATAAACTTGCATTAAGCTCTACAAAGTCAATGACTGGACATATGTTAGGGGCGGCAGGTGGAGTCGAAGCAATTTTCACCATTCAGGCAATCAGAGACAGCATTTTGCCACCGACTATTAATATTGAAACACCGGATTCTGAGTGTGATTTGGACTATGTGCCAAATCAAGCAAGGAAAAGTGAAATTAATGCGGCCATCAGCAATTCACTTGGGTTTGGCGGACATAACGCAACTATTCTTTTCAAAAAATATCAATAATTAATGTTAAGAGCAAATCTTTAGAGATTTGCTCTTTTTTTGTTTGTGATGGTCCATGGATCGAAGCGGTTACCTTCATTGATAGAAAGCTTTGTTTCATTCTTAAACATGTATAGGGAAATAATATGTGTCACCCGCAATTATAAAATCATACGATAGTTAAAAGAGGCGGGGGTGTATGGGATGGGTGTTATTTCAACAAATGAATGGTTGAAGAAGGATTTCGACCGCCCGGTTCAGATGATGGACAGACTGAAAGATAAATTCAACAACAATATTAATGGAGATATGATTTATCGCCACTTACAAAAGCACGGCATGTATTCTCCAAATCAAAAAACGAAAAATACATGGGGAAACTTAACAGAAAATAATGTTTGGGAAAAGACACAAAGCCTTTTTACTTCTTATAAGAAGTTATGGGAAGGGCCAGACGTTCCCATTTATATCTTTCCTCTTATGTCTTCAGGTATGTGGAAGCAATCTATTGAAACGAAATCAGGATTGGCCTTTGAAGATAAATTGTTTCTTTTTTATGACAATGGTATAGCGGAAAGGGAAATGGAGGCCCTTTTGATTCATGAATATCATCATGTTTGTCGATTACACCAATTGAAAAAAGAACAGAAAGATTATACACTTCTCGATACGATGATTATGGAAGGGCTCGCTGAAAGAACTGTTTGTAAATATTTAGGAACGAAATATTTAGCGAAATGGACAAAGTTATATCAGGAAGACAAACTCCGGGGATTTTGGAGTAAGCACTTAAAAGAAAAGCATACCATAAAGCGTACAGACCCACTTCATGATGTTCTTCTGCTGGGGAAGAAGGGGTATCCGTATATGCTAGGATACTGTACAGGATACTATCTGGCGAAGAATGCTGAAAAACTCTCTGTAAAAAAATCATTCATTATCCAATCTGAAGAATTCTTAACAGAAAAGAACTAATTTATACGTTCTATTTTTCTTAATCTGTTTTCTAGAATAGGAATAAAATGTCTGGTTCCTGCCTATACTGATTGACAAACAGAAATTTGTTTAAGTGAGGGATGAATGATGTTATATCTTCATGATGTATGGGTTAATTGGTTTGAAGGAGAAGAAAACGGCTATAATATTTGTCATTTTCATGAATGGAGGAAGGATGATGGGATCGAGCTATTAGATCAAGTTCCTCTGTTGAAAGTCTCAGCAACACTCTTCCACTACATAGAAAATGACTTATCAGAATTACCTAAGCCATTGCTTAGCGATGTCTATCAAAAAGCGTATGCAAGGAAAAACCATGAACGAATTCAGCTTGACTATTGTTTTATCGTTACCGATGGAAATGGAATTCTAGCTGTAGATACAATAGGTTATCATATTCCGATTCGGAAAAGCAGAATAATTCCTCGGCAGGAACAAATTGTTTATGACATGATAGAAAACCATGATGAGATGGATTACACTTTTACTGAAAAACCTACATCTGAGAAAGAATATCATATTTTATCGCCGTCACCCTTATTTATGAATGGATTGACAAGAAAAGAAAGACAGCTAAAGCAGCTTCTATTCATGGCCATGGATCAATTATTTACAGCGAAAAACACTGCTGAAATCCGTTATTGGTATACAGAATGGGCTCCAGAAAAATATGAGAGCATTCAAGAAATGGATTTTCAAATAGCTTGGCTTGAGTTATATGAGGAAATGAAGGAAGGCTGGTCAGAGAAACACCTACAACTATGCGAAAACTTAGTAAAGGGGCAGCCATTTTTTGAAAAGCTTTGGCAAGTAGAGACAGGAGATAGTCCATCAATATTATAGGAGCATTTAACATTCTTAAAAAGAAAAGACGATCCGATTAGGATCGTCTTTTCAGACTGTAGACAAACTCGATGAAAATCGAGTTTGTCTACAGTTTTTTTGAGGGGTTGTAAAAATTCGAAAGTTGATTTCCACTGCAGGCACTCGCTTTCCGCGGGCGGTCAGGGAGCCTCCTCGGCGCCTTTGCGCCTGTGGGGTCTCCCTTGGACACGCTTTTCCCGCAGGAGTCTCGCACCTTCCGTTCCAATCAACTTTGTTTTAACAATTAGAAATAAACACTTTTTCCTACAGTCTTTTTTGTTTTAATATAGGAGTATTAAAACTTGAGGTGATGACGATGCTTTCGAAACATAATTCTATTCAGCGAGATCAACTTGAAATGATTACTTTGGATCAACTGGTGCCAGCGAACCATTTGGTTCGTAAAATTGAGGGGGCCATTGACTTCACTTTCATTTATGACTTGGTGAAAGAGATGTATTCAGAGATAGGCCGCCCAAGTATTGATCCAGTTATTTTAGTTAAATTGACATTCATTCAATATACCTTCGGTATTCGTTCGATGCGTAAAACGATTGAAGAAGTTGAAACGAATATGGCTTACCGTTGGTTTTTAGGTTACGGTTTCCATGATAAAGTACCTCACTTCTCAACGTTCGGGAAAAATTATGAGCGTCGCTTTAAAGATACAGACCTGTTTGAACAGATTTTTTATCGTATCTTAATGACAGCCTCAGAAAGAAAGTTAATTAGTGCAGAGCACGTATTCGTTGATTCAACACATGTGAAAGCCAGTGCGAATAAGCGGAAATTCGAAAAGAAAATCGTTCGTAAGGAAACACGAGCATATCAAGGACGCCTTCAAGAAGAAATAAATCAAGATCGTGAAAACAATGGAAAGAAGCCTTTTCCACCGGATAAATTTGATAAAGAAGAAACCAAAGAAATTAAAGAAAGTTCAACTGACCCTGAGAGTGGCTACTATGTAAAAGATGAACGAACAAAACAGTTTGCCTATTCATTTCATGCGGCTGCAGACCGCAACGGTTTTGTGCTGGGGACGATTGTAACACCAGGAAATACGCATGATAGTCATATCTTAGAGCCTCTTGTTGAACAAGTGATTGAGAAAGTTGGAAAACCTGAAGCTGTTGCCGCAGATGCAGCTTACAAAACACCAGCCATTACAAGCTACCTTTTTGGGAAAGAAATCACACCAGCTTTACCCTATACACGTCCACGAACAAAAGAAGGGTTCTTTCGCAAGCATGACTATGTTTACGATGAACATTTTGATTGTTATCTCTGCCCATCGGGCGAGATTTTAAAGTACTCAACAACAAATAAAGAGGGCTATCGCGAGTACAAATCACCCAAACACACTTGTGCGACATGCTCATTTTTATCACAGTGTACAGTAAGCAAAGACCATCAAAAAGTGGTGACACGCCATATCTGGCAAAATTATATGGAAGAAGCAGATCATCTGCGTCACCACAAGGATGTAAAACCTATATATGCGAAACGCAAAGAAACAATAGAGCGTGTATTCGCAGATGCAAAAGAAAAGCATGGTATGCGTTGGACTACTTTAAGGGGACTTAAAAAATTGTCGATGCAGGCGATGCTTACATTCGCTGCCATGAATTTAAAGAAGATTGCCAATTGGACATGGCAAGGTCCAATAATGGCTTAATAAAGTGGGCTCGTAGAGGCCCAATCTCTTAATCTTGATCAAAATTCAAAGGGAATTTCAAAAGGGGTCCAGAATTAAAACATTCTGGACCCCTTTTGTCTACAAACTGAAAAGACGATCCGATTAGGATCGTCTTTTTCTTTTATCTTTTTCTGCCAAGCCCCATACCGTTATACATTTTTCTGATCATTTTATTCGCTTCAATGTTCGCTTTTTCTGCACCACGGTCAAGAAATTCATCCAATTCAGGAGAATCAATTAATTTGTAATAGCGCTCTTGGATTGGTAAGATTTCTCCAAGTACTACTTCAGCTAAATCACTCTTAAAGTCTCCGTAACCCTTTCCTACGTATAATTCTTCAATTTCGGGGTAGGTTTTCCCGCTAAAGATGGAGTAAATGGACATTAAGTTGGAAACCCCAGCTTTGTTTTCCTTATCATAACGGACAATACCCTCGGAATCGGTAACCGCGCTCTTGATGTTTTTTTCGATTTGCTTTGGATCATCCAATAGGGCAATCGTGGCCTTTTTGTTAGAATCTGATTTACTCATTTTCTTAGATGGTTCTTGAAGCGACATTATACGCGCCCCTGCCGTCGGAAGGCTGATTTCCGGAATCTTGAAAATCTCGTTGTACTTATTATTGAATCGTTCAGCTAAATCACGTGTTAATTCAAGATGCTGTCTTTGATCTTCGCCGACAGGAACAACATCTGTACTATAAAGAAGAATATCGGCAGCCATCAGCGGAGGATAGGTCAGCAGTGCTGAAGAAACCCCTTCTTTACCGGCTGATTTGTCTTTAAATTGAGTCATACGCTCAAGTTCGCCAATATAAGAGATACTTTGTAATATCCAGCCTGCTTGAGCATGCGCAGGTACCTCTGATTGAATAAAGATTGTATTCTTTTCCGGATCGAGGCCAATAGCCAAATATAAAGCGGCTAATGTTTTAATGTTTTTTCTTAATTTAAGACGATCTTGTGGAACTGTAATTGCATGCTGGTCAACGATACAAAAGAAACAATCATATTCATTTTGTAAGTTAACAAATTGTTTCATTGCTCCGATATAATTCCCTAAAGTAACGGAACCGGATGGCTGAATGCCGGAGAAAATCCTTTTCAACTGCTAGTCACTCCTCTAAATACGTTTATTAAGTAAATGGATATTCGCTCTTCATTATTGTAAAGGATAAATAGAAAATGAAGCCACTTTTTTTGAAAGTAACTGGCGCCTTATTAAGATAGGAAAGCGCTCATTTATATCTCGTGGAGGGGACGTTTTGAAGTGATCACTTCGTGTATCGACGTCATCCCAGAAATACGAATTGTCCACTATAAATGTATTTTAGCATTTATTCATATTAAATGTATAATCGAAACAGCATAAAGACTATTATCGAGCCCATGAAAGGAAATTTTATTTCCTTCTATAACCATTCTGAATTATATAAGACGATTTCAAGAATGTGAGATTGTTTTTTATTTTTCAATGTGTAGACGATTTTGGGGAAGGATACAAGGTAATACGTTTCTAACAAAATTATCGTGTATGACAACGTAATTCAAAGGTACACATAGATTTTATTACCTTTTTTGAGACTAAAACCCAAAGTTCTTTTATTTATTAACTAGATATAGGAGTAAAGTTCAATCGTTGTGGTATTAAAGAAAGGGGTCTGTTGTAATTGTAAAATAAAATTGAAGACTGATGGCGAATGAGGTGGAGAAATGAAACCAATGACTAAATGGTTGATGACAGGGATGTGTATGTTCCTGATTCAGCAGCCTGTTCATGCAGAAAGTATGAACGAGACTAGATATGTAGCACTTGAAAGTAAAGAACTACCTGAGAGGGCCCCGCGTTTTGTATTTAATTCGGGTTTGAAGTTTGACTATCCGGATGCTGTGCGCGGAATTTATGTGACTGGACCTGCAGCGGGCGGCAACAAATTCAACGAACTTATTAAATATGTAGATGAAACCGATTTGAATGCGATGGTCATTGATATTAAGGATGACTGGGGAAACGTTACGTATAAGTCAGAAGATCCTGATTCTCCTTATGCTGGGATTGGTAAAGACCATATAAAAGATCCTAAGGAAATGCTGAGGAAAATGGAGGATAAACAGATTTATCCGATTGCCAGGGTAGTTGTGTTCAAAGATACCCTTCTCGCAAAAGAGAAGCCGGAATGGTCATTTTTAGATGAAAAAAAGGTATGGGAAAATGGTCGTGGAGAATCTTTCGTTAACCCATTCATGAAAGAGGTATGGGATTATAATGTTGGAATAGCTATTGAAGCGGCAAAGATGGGATTCAAAGAAATTCAGTTCGACTATGTCCGTTTTCCGGAAGGGTTTGAAAAAAAAGAAGACGAATTGAAATATAATATGGGTGACTATGATGAAGCAAAAATTAGTCATACTGCAAAAAGGGTACAGGCAGTAACGGATTTCGTCAGTTATGCGAAGAAACAACTAAAACCATACGGAGTGGATGTATCAGTGGATATTTTTGGCTATGCCGCTACGTTACCGGAAGCTCCAGGAATTGGCCAAAATTTCACCAAAATATCTGAAAATGTTGATGTTATTTCCTCGATGATATATCCAAGTCATTGGACTTCTTATTTCGGTATCGAGAAACCTGATTTGGAGCCTTATGACCTCGTTAAGGAATATGCAAAATTGGAGAATAGGAAGCTGAAAGAACTGGAAGCACCACCGACTTCTAGACCTTGGCTTCAAGATTTTACAGCTTCTTATTTAGGGGCGGGGAATTATCAAAAGTATGGTAAGGAAGAAGTGGAAGCCCAAATTAAAGCTTTAAATGATAATGGAATTGATGAATATTTATTATGGAATGCAGCGAATCGGTATACCAAAGGGGTAGATTATACGCCGTGAAAAATGGATGACCGTTAGGGAATGGCTTTCGGTCATCCAATTTCTGTAGGAATTACCGTTTCTTATTTCCACCAACTTGATTCCATCCTGACTGAATTCGCTTTGATTGATCGAAAATATGAGAGTGACGTTTACCGCCAAACCATTTTTCGCCGATCCCATTCGTCACTACGCCATTCACGGCTGTAATGCCAATTACGCAAACCGCGACCAAAATCAGGTCTGTAAAATAACTAATCATCCTAACCCTCCTAATATTTTCAAGTTATTTAAGTTCTATTGTAGTGGATAAGAAAAATTGTGGAAAGTAAAAAGTAGTAAAAGAGGAGATTAAATTATGAATTGGTATGAAAAGTTAAATCAGTATTTTCCAATTGAAGAAATGAAGTCAAAAGAGCATATAGAAATTCTTTTAACGGATAAGCAGGAAATTTACAAAAAAGATGAAGGTCCTGACCATGTTTTATTATATGTGGAAGGGGATGAGTTTATTTTCATTGATTACCTGTTTGTTTCCAAGAAATCAAGGGGGCAGGGGTTAGGAAGAAAACTGATTCAAAAGTTGCAAAAAAGGCAAAAAACAATATTACTTGAAGTTGAGCCTGTGCAAGAACATGATGATGATACATTAAAACGACTACGGTTTTATAAAAGGGAAGGGTTCAAGCATGCTTCTTCTATATCATATAGCAGGAAATCGCTTGCTACCAAGGAGAATACACCGATGGAAATCTTATATTGGCCATCTGATTCATCTATAGAAGACGAAGAGGTATTTAATTTCATGAAAGAGATTTACTCTGAAATTCATACCTATAAGGACAATCACCTTTATGGAAAGTCTTATCAAAATGTAGAGGATGTACTGAGTATAAGTATGGGGCATGAAACGGATATATTTGAAGAGATAAGCATGAATAACTAGAGCCGGTATATTACCGGCTCTACAGTCTTTTTTTGTTTTAAAATTTTGACCGTTGATTTCCACTCCAGGCACTCGCTTTCCGCGGGCGGTCTGGGAGCCTCCTACGCGCCATTGCGCCTGCGGGGTCTCCCTTGGACGCGCTTTTCCCGCAGCAGTCTCGTACCTTCCGTTCCAATCAACTTTGTTTTAACATTTAGATAGAACTCCTTTTGTCTACAAACTGAGAGCCGGTAAAATTACCGGCTCTTTTCTTATGTATTTTTTGCTGGGCTACCGAATAAGAATTAACTTCTTGAATATTTGCAAATCTCACCCCATTCTGATTCTTTTGATTTACCTTTTTTTTATGTTTATGGTTATATGTGCTAAAAGAATGGTTTTTTGAAAGAAAGGAGGATTTTGTTCTTCATTAAAGAAAATATATTAAAATGAACTTGTTTATTGACAAGGAATGGGGGTAAATAAAAGTAACGAACTAATTAAAAAAATATGAGGGTTAAAATGAGAGTTAAATGAGAATGGTAGCTAGGTATTTTCAATTAGAAAAAGTGGATTAAAATGTATTACATAAAAAAATGAATTAGCTATAGTACAGGCTAAACAAGAAGTTTTAAAGGATTTTTTCAATTTTGAAAAAGGGTATTCATTTTAAATAAATTAGTGTATAATTAACATTATGAAATACTTATTTAAAATTATTTCAAATTAGAGTGGTACTTATGAATACTAATAGTAGATTTCCCCTCATAGATCACCGATTCTATATTTAGGGAGTGTGAGTAAACATGGTAACATTATATACATCGCCTAGTTGTACTTCATGCAGAAAAGCAAAAGCATGGTTAGAGGAACACGAAATTGGATATAAAGAGAGAAACATTTTTTCAGAACCGCTTACGATTGATGAGATTAAAGAGATTCTGCGTATGACTGAAGATGGTACGGATGAAATCATCTCAACAAGATCAAAAACTTTCCAAAAATTAAACGTAAATTTGGAGAGCCTGCCTCTTCAAGAATTATATAAATTGATTAAGGAAAATCCAGGACTGTTAAGACGTCCAATTATCCTTGATGAGAAAAGGCTTCAAGTTGGATATAACGAAGATGAGATTAGACGCTTTTTACCACGTAAAGTTCGTACGTTCCAGTTACGAGAAGCACAACGTATGGTCAATTAATAAGGTTTTCAAGCTCTGCCGAGAATTGTGCAGAGCTTTTTCTTTATACATAACTGAATTCCCACTTAAATTTCACCTTTTAATCTGGATTTTAGGAAAATGCACCTTTTTGATATTAGCATTCGATTTGGCTACACTTGGTCACCTTTAAAGATAAAAGGTGAATGTAACTCACGATGTTATGTATATAATAGAGCATTAACTAAAATTAAAGGAAGTTCCGATATAGTTGCATGCGGATGAATTTTTTTATAGAATGTATGGAATATTAGGCAAACAATTGTTTTTTAGAAAAGTAATGTTTTTTATTTCCCTTCTTAAAGGTTTTGTCATAAAATGATGTAAAATAGTCTGTTTTAATGACTAACATGATTTACAGTATTCACTTACGGGTAAAGAGCTTTTAAGAGCAATTTTCGCTTGGGGGTTATTATCCCTTCAAAATGAGAAAGGAAGGGAGAGGGGAATCATGGAAATCGAACGCATTAATGACGATACAGTTAAATTTTATATTTCCTATATAGATATTGAGGAAAGAGGCTTTGATCGCGAAGAGATTTGGTACAGTCGTGAAAGAAGTGAGGAGCTTTTTTGGGAAATGATGGATGAAGTGCATCAAGAAGAGGAATTCATGATTGAAGGACCTTTATGGATTCAAGTTCAAGCTCTTGAAAAAGGCTTGGAAGTTTTGGTCACAAAAGCCCAACTTGCCAAAGATGGTCAGAAACTCGAGCTGCCTCTTTCAGAAGATAAATTAAAGGATTTGAATGTATCAGAGAAGATGGATACACTTCTTGACCAACATTTTCATGATAAGGATGAAGAAAGCGGTATTACCTTTGAAGATGGAATGATTGAATTCATCACAATATTCGAGGATTTCGAAGATGTTATTTCTTTAAGCAAGCGTCATGGCTTGGATAGCTGGACAACGAAACTTTATGTTTATCAAAATAAATATTACCTCTATATCGAATTTTCCGAGGCCGAAATTGACGAGGAAGAAATTGATAATATTTTAAGTCTTTTATTGGAATACAGTCAGGAGTCACCGATAACCGTACACATGCTAGACGAATACGGTAAAATAGTGATAGAAAATGATGTATTCGCAACGGTTGATAAATATTTCGTATAACTAATAACTGTGGAGCCGATTTCAGTAGAAATCGGTTTTTTTCGCCCTAGAATGAATGTTTTTATCTTAGACAGGAAGGTCTTATTAGAGTGTGCCTGTGTTTGTTAATTGGAGGTAGTCTAGGTGAAGAATAAAGTCGGCATTAGTCTGCTTATTCTCTTGTTGGGTAGCACGTGGTATTTTCTATTAAAGGAGATCAATGGAGGGCTCTTCGGTTATTTCAGTCTGATATTGACTCTTTTCTTGGTGATTATTGGATTTATCATCTTCCTCGAAAATCGGGATCCCGCCCATACCATAGCGTGGCTTGTTGTATTTGGTGCTTTCCCAATTATCGGTTTCATGTTTTATTTTTTGTTTGGACGTAATTTCCGGAAAGAACGGATATTTCGTAAGAAATATTTTTTAGATAAGCAAAGTTTCGTAAAAGTAGACAGCGAAGCAGAACTTAATTATCGGAAATTTAAGGAGATGGGGGAGCACCCCCAGAAGTTATTTTCTCTTGCACAAAGGCTTGGGAATAGTCCCATCTCATTTACAACTGAAACTCGAATTTTAACAAATGGAGAGGAAACATTTTCTAATATCATCCAGGAATTAAAAAAAGCCAAACATCATATCCATTTAGAATATTATATTGTTAGGGATGACCATATTGGTGGTGTTCTAAAGGATGTATTGATACAAAAAGTAAGAGAAGGGGTAAAGGTTCGTTTTATATATGATGCGGTTGGCTCTTGGAAGTTAGCCAGATCCTATATTTATGAGCTGAGGAATGTAGGGGTCGAAATTGTTGCCTTTGGCCCGCTGCGTCTCCCTCTATTAAATAATAAATTCAACTTTCGTAACCATCGTAAAATAATTGTGATAGATGGGTCTGTTGGTTTTATGGGGGGACTCAATATAGGTGATGAATATTTGGGACGTAATCCGAATTTTGGATTTTGGCGTGATACGCATCTTATGGTGAAGGGAGAAGCAGTAAGGTCGTTACAGCTCATTTTTTTACAGGACTGGTATTACAGTACCGACCATAGCTTTTTATCTGATGAATATCTCCAAACCAGCCTGCCGCTTCATCATGAACATGGTGGTGTACAAATGATTGCAGGTGGTCCGGATAGTGAGTGGACAATCATTAAGAGCATTTTTTTTAAGATGATTACATCTGCAGAAAAGTCTGTATGGATTGCATCTCCTTACTTCGTTCCTGATGACGATATTTTTCAGGCATTAAAGGTTGCTGCTTTGAGTGGTTTGGATGTCAGGCTGCTCGTTCCGAAGAATCCTGATAAGCGTATTGTATTCCATGCTTCCAGAACGTACTTTCCAGAAATGCTTGCGGCTGGAGTCCGGATTTTTCAATATAATGAAGGGTTCATGCATAGTAAAATTGTCATCGTTGATCATCAACTGGCTTCAATTGGGACAACCAATATGGATATGAGGAGTTTTCACTTGAATTTTGAGGTCAATGCCTTTCTCTACCGGACGGAAAGTACACAACACCTGGTGAATGACTTTTTGGAAGATATAAAGGTTTCACAAGAAGTGAATCTAGATGAATTCACCAAACGGAATATGGGGTTAAAAATACTGGAGTCCACTTGCAGATTACTTTCACCACTTCTTTAAGTGCTTGCACCTTTTAATGCCAATCAGGCATTTTTTTTTTGCTTAAATTTAAAAGGAATCCTATGTGATAATAGCGAATGGATATAAATTAAAGAGGTGACGTATGATAACTGCGATAAAAAAGGATGGGACTTGGATTACCCTTCCTGAAAAAATGACAGCAAACTTGCTTGCTGAATTGAGAATGTCAACAGATTATTACTGTCCGTGCTGCAAAGCAGAGATGACAATCAAGGCTGGAATGATTAAAATCCCCCATTTTGCCCACAAAAATAATTCTTCGTGCCGTGCTTCGTCGGAACCGGAATCCGCTTATCATTTAATGGGGAAAAGAAAATTGTTTCATTGGTTTTTATCACACCACTATCAAGCTGATTTAGAAGCCTATCTTCCTGAAATAAGGAAAAGGGCAGATATCTTAGTAACGATAGGAGGTATACGCTATGCAGTAGAATTCCAATGTTCCGTTATTTCCGAGACTGAATTCATAGAACGAACAAACGCCTATCAAAGTGTCGGTATCAAACCAATTTGGATCCTAGCAGCTAAACACTTGAAAAGAAGGAATCTGCATGAATTCAGTTTATCAGGCTTTCATTGGTTGTTTGTTACTGGCAGCTACCATCACCCTTTTCTTTGGATGTATTGTCCAGAAACTAACCAATTATCAGCTTTAAAAAACCTCACCCCTTTTTCCCCTAGAAACGTGTTTGCCGAATTAACTACTGCTTCATTAGTGATACTCCTACCTAGTCAGATATCGCCTCGAAACTGCTTCAGCTTTCCTTTTCTACCTGCTTGGAGAAGTAAACGAAAAAACTGGTGCCTTCACCGTGTGAAAACTGCACGGAGAAGTGATTCATTTTTCCAGGGACTCTATTCACATCATATTTCGCCTGCGACAATTCCTATTGAAATAGGGGTGCCGGTTAGAGGAATGCTTTTGATCGAAACACCGCCGATTGAATGGCAAGCTTGGCTTTACATGGATGTGTTTCAAAAGAAAAGGCCTGGGGAAAAGATTATTATGAATGATGTTATCTATTTTTTTAAGAAGCGGGCAAAAAACGGGGGAATAAAGTTCAGATCATTGCCCTTGCTTAAGGAAATAGACATAGAGTATCCTGTTAGGCAATATATTCAGCTTTTAGAGCAAATGGGTTTAATATCAGAGTTGGAAGAAGGGGTTTTTAAAATTGTAAATCATTTCTCCCTTCCTTCGACTAGTGATGAAAGTCAAGTGATGGAAAGAATTTTTTATAATGAGCATAAGTTGATGATAGAAAAGGGGAATATCCATAATAATGAGTGATACCAGCGCGATTTACCTTGAATTCAGATGAAAGGGCAGGATTATTTTTGTTAATGGAGAAATAGTAAGAAGAAGGATTTTTATACTTTAAGAAAGCGTGATTGTTGTATATAGTAAATACAACGTTCAATCCGGTTTAAGGAAAGGGTTGCTAACTGGAAAGTTTTCTATAGAATGGAGAGGAAATTATTATGACACAAGAAACAAAAGTAAATACATTGCCCTCAAGAAGTGAAATTGCAGCTGAAGATACTTGGAGGTTGGAAGATATCTTCGCGACTGAAGAAGACTGGGAAGCTGCCTTCAAAGCTGTAAAAGAAGACCTTAAGAAAGCGGATGCGCACAAAGGAACATTAGGTGAAAGCGCTGAAAAGTTATTTAGAGCCCTGCAATTCCAAGATGAAGTATTTGAGAAGCTAGGGAAAGTTTATTCTTATTCACATATGCGCAATGATCAAGATACAACCAATCCTTTTTATCAAGGAATGGAAGACCGTGCAAAAGCTTTATACGCCCAGGCAGCAGCGGCATTTTCTTATATGGTTCCTGAACTATTGAGTATTGACGAAAGCAAAGTGGCTAGATTTTTAGAAGAAAAAGAAGAATTGAATTTATATAAACATTCATTGGAGGAAATTAGTCTTCAGAGGCCTCATATCTTGTCTGCTGAGCAGGAAGCTTTATTGGCACAAGCATCAGAAGTACTCGATGCATCAGGTAATACTTTCGGCATGCTTAACAATGCAGATTTGAAATTCCCGACCATCAAGGATGAAGAGGGGAATGAAGTGGAAATAACTCACGGAAGGTACATTCGTTTCCTTGAAAGTGAAGATCGTCGTGTACGTGAGGATGCATTTAAAGGGGTATATAGTAAGTATGGAGAGTTTCGCAATACATTTGCTTCAACCCTGTCAGGTGAAGTGAAGAATCATAATTTCAATGCGACAGTTCGAAAATATGATTCGGCACGCCATGCGGCTTTAAGTAACAATAACATTCCGGAGACCGTATACGATAATCTCGTTAAAACGGTCAATGACAATTTGCCGTTACTGCACCGTTATCTTGAATTACGTAAAAAAGTATTAGAATTAGATGAACTTCATATGTATGATTTATTCACTCCGCTTGTAAAAGAAGTGAAAATGGAAGTGACATATGAGGAAGCGAAAGATTATGTCCTTAAAGGCCTTGCTCCACTTGGGGAAGACTATTTAAATGTTTTAAAAGAAGGATTTGAAAATCGTTGGGTTGATGTGCATGAGAACAAAGGGAAACGAAGCGGTGCCTATTCCTCTGGTACATACGGGACGAATCCTTATATTTTAATGAACTGGCAGAATAACGTGAATAACTTATTCACTCTCGTTCATGAGTTTGGGCATTCGGTCCATAGCTTTTATACACGTAAATATCAGCCATACCCATACGGAAATTACTCTATTTTTGTAGCAGAAGTTGCATCGACATGTAACGAAAATCTATTGAATGATTATTTATTAAATACAATCGAGGATGAAAAGAAACGCATCTATTTATTAAATCATTATTTAGAAGGCTTCCGTGGTACGCTGTTCCGTCAAACGATGTTTGCTGAGTTTGAACATACAATTCATTTGAAAGCTCAAAATGGAGAGGCATTAACAGCAGATATGCTGACGAAGGAATATTATGAACTAAACAAGAAATACTTTGGAGAGAATGTAGCCATTGATGAGGAAATCGGTCTGGAATGGGCTAGAATTCCACATTTCTACTATAATTACTACGTTTATCAATATGCGACTGGTATAAGTGCAGCTACAGCCTTAAGCAAGCAAATTCTAGAAGAAGGAGAACCAGCTGTCAAAAGGTATTTGGAGTTCTTAAAATCAGGAAGCTCCGATTATCCAATTGAGGTTCTCAAAAAGGCTGGCGTCGATATGACAAAAGCAGAGCCAGTGCAAGAAGCCATGAATGTATTTGAAGAAAAATTAAATGAGTTGGAAGAACTTTTGGCTAAATAAGAATCGGAAAAAGGACCCGCAAAGATGCGGGTCCTTTTCAGCTTACGTTATAATCCTCTAAAACGATTTCTTTGATTTAAACTGTGAAGAATAATGAAAAAAACAAAAAATAAAATAGGGGAGGTGAAATACAGAGGAATGAGATTCATGATACCGAGTAGCTGGACGAACAGCGACCCTATTAAGAGAATTAGTAAAATAGTGCCTTTCAATTTGGCCACCTCCAACCTGATAGAAGTAGAAAATCTGAAGCCTCCTTATAAGATTTTATGTTTTAGAATAGGCAGTATTCTAAGAATATGACAATAATGTGAAATGACGCACAAAGTGCTTGCGTTAGATAAGTATTATCTGATATAGTACAGATATAGAAGTTATCACATCCAAACATATACCCCTTTGTTTGATCGTCGTGAAATTTCTCCCATCCCCTTTGTTCGTATAAATAGATGAAAACTCCGGCAATTTTCGAGATTTGCCGGGGTTTTTTCATTAGAAAATATACAATTCATACTTTCAGTGATAAATATAGTGAAAAATGCAGGTACTTAAGGGAATTCACTTCTGTAAATTGGTTTTGAGCTCTGTGAATACGTTTGCAAAAAATATTATGTTTTATTAATAAAAAAATATACAAATAAATAAAAAATAAGAAGAAGGGTGGTGTGAATATAATGTGAAATTTTTCACAATATATTCACACCATCTTTAATTATAAAATGAATTTTTAACCCTTATTTTGAAAAAGGCTCCAAATCAAGGGGTTATTGATTATATTAATAAGGAACTGCAAATACAGAAAAAATATTTTATGTACAAATTGTGAAATGTTACACAATGTAGTTGAAATATAGGTGAGTTATCTGTTATATTATTTATTGTGAAGTGAATCACAAACAAACTTATACCCCTTTGTTTGATCGTGAAAAGTTTCTCCCATCCCCTTATTTCTTATAAAAAAACCATGCAAAGAATGATTTGCATGGTTTTTCCCTTTTTATAATTAAAAAAGAAGCAGTCATTCTAATGACTGCTTCTCTGTATATCTCCAAAATGTACCGTATTTAGCTGGGATTTTTTCAGCAACTTGTTTTAAAACAAGTTTCTTCATTTCTAACTCGACGTTATTTTTATTCATATTGTAAACCGTTTCGATTTCTTTAGTAGCAACTAATTTAAAACAACTTAAAAATTCTTCGAGCGATGGCGGTTCAGCAGGGGCAGGAAGACCATTCAGCATGTCTTCCAAAATTTGAACATATACCTCGTAAGAATAGACACCCGAAACTTTTATTCCTTCTTCTTCAATATTTTGATTAAAAAAGACAAGGGAGGGTATTTCTGTTACTTCCATTTCACTTGTGATTTTTAAGTCACATTGAAAGCCCTTTGCTGCACTGGAAGAATTGATATCATGTAGAAATTCCTCAACATCTAATCCTACGGTTTTGGCGCAATCGGTCAGGACTTCTATATTAGAGATATCCCTTTTTCCAATGAATACATGCTCTTGAAGCTGTCTTAAAAAGCGAATCGCTAGTTTTCTGCCCTGTAATTCGGCTGCTTTAATGGCAATGGAAGCTGAATATGGAGAAGAGATTGGGTTTTCTAACCAAAGGCTTCCGTCACAGGACATTCCCGAGCGGCTGGCAGTCTTTTCCCAAACTTGAGCAAGGTTTTCGTAATTTTTATTTTTCCCCATATTAAGAGAATCGATTTTACCGCTTAAAACATGGCGTAAGCTGAATAATTGGCCATATTCTATCTGTAATTTTCTTATAATTGGTTCTAAGCCCCAGCACTCGGGACAAAGTGGATCAACAAAAACATAAATTTCAATTGGCTTTTTTCCTATATCATAACAATGCTGTGTCTTTATCCAATCGGAAATATTGAAAACTGGTTTATGTGCGCTCAACTGTCTTCTCCTTTCCCGTCCATACCGGATGTATTGATCATATGTTGTGCCGTCAAATAGAGGCGGTGATAGAAAAACTCCCGTATTTCACCCTCAAGGCCTACTTCGTCCATAGCTTGATACATGCAGGAAAGCCATGCTTTCGCACGTTCTGGTGTTATTTCAAAAGGTATATGTCGAGCCCGCAACATAGGATGACCGTGTTCTTCAGTATATAAAGAGGGTCCACCTAAATATTGAGTCATAAATTGTTTTTGTTTACGGACCGTTTCTGTTAAGTCGTCAGGGAAAATCGGCTGCAAATCCGGGTGTTGACTAACGTTGGAGTAAAACACATCAATTAACTTGTGTAATTGCCCTTCTCCAATTAATTCATATGGTGTAGGGTTCCCTTGCATCATGCTGATTACTCCTTTTAAAAGAAAGATGGTTGATATTTATTCATATTTTAACAATGACGTACTCATAAAACAATTATATAGCTTGAAGAAAGTTTTACATCTGTATTATGACAAGGGAAAATAAATAAAAAAAACCGCTTTTTTGGCGGTTTTTAAATCTGTGTGAGGTGTAAATATAGCTATATCTTTCCACTAAAAAAAGCTGACCCAATTTAAATTAAGGGCCAGCTTTTTTTAGCTGGAGAATGTGGTGAAAACTTTTTGAACATAGTTTTGTGTTTCTTTAAAAGGTGGAATGCCGTTATATTTATCGACATTACCTGGTCCGGCATTATAAGCAGCAAGGGCAACTTGGATATCTCCGTTATAACGAGTTAGCATTTGGCTCAAATATTTACTCCCACCCATAATGTTTTGTTCTGGATCTGTGATATCATCCACACCTAGGCTACGGGCAGTTGCGGGCATTAACTGCATAAGGCCTGCAGCACCTGCATAGCTAGTAGCTTTAGGATTAAAGTTCGATTCTTGTTTAATAACTGATTTAATTAGTTTTTCTGGGAGATTATATAAAGTGGCCGCCTGGCTGATAATGTCATCATAATTTGTAACAGTTTCGCTAGCTTTATGGCTAGTATTGGCGGTTTTTAACGGATTTATAGATGTCAGGTTGGTGGATTGAAGAATGGATTTTGCTTCAGTTTCCACATTAGACAGCAAGGATCCTAATGACTGCGATGTACCTTTTAAAGTATCACTCGAAACCAGTTCCGACAGCATGTCCTGGAAAATGGATTGAGATGAATTAGTATTTGTGATGTCGCCAGTTGTGAATTTCTGGATGGACAGCAGTTCAATAAATGTCTTGAAATCTTGGATTTTCAAACGCTCCACCTCCGAATTTGGGTTTTGTTAGGATTAGTCCTGGAATTTGGCCATATAAAACCTCTTAACTTTATTTTCGGTTTTTCTTACCGGAATTTGAAGGGTTTCTAGGAGAGTAAGGAAAATTTTTTTTCCAGTTTCAGCATCTGTTACTTCGTATTCAAGCTCAAAGTCTTCCTGATTTACATACGAACTGTGGTCTAAAACAAGAATCCCTCCTTGGTATGGAAATTCAAAACGGTCTGTCTGTAGGGTCCCAAAGCAAGTAAACTCATTAGGATTGAGCCCGCTTTCGAGAATTAGATGCTTGATTGGCCCTTCAGGAAAAGTATTATGGTTTAGAAATAAATAAGCGGTTTCCTTAGTTATATCTTGATTCGTTTCTAATAGTCCTTCTGTTGCCGGTTGTTTTAAAGTTAGCTCGTATCGTTCATTTTTTTCCCTGATTCGAAGTGCAGAGTTTTGATTTTTTAAATTGAATTTCAAAGTATCAAAATAATGATTTTGCTGAGATTTAAAGTTCGAGGTGCAGATTTGAAAATAATCAATTAGTTGACTAAACTCCTTTTCATTTAAAAGGTTTTTAAATTCAATTTCAATATGCTGGCTCATGTGTTTCCTTCCTTTCTGCCTGTTATCTTAGATTAATCATATAAGAACCATTCCTGCTGTCAAATTGAATACAATAATTTTTAGTTATTGTACTTGAATATTTAGGAATCAATTGCCGGATATGATAAAATATAAACGTTAAGCATGATGAAGTGGATTACAGTATATAGAGAAATTATACATATTATTATTTCTGGACGATTTTAAAAGATCCATGTGTAAAGGCAGTTAGCTATAGAGCTGCCGGATTAGAGAGAAGAATCGAAGCGTCCTGCCCATACCAGAGTTGAACAGGCGCTTTTTCGATAGATATAGGTGGTGTGGCAATGGAGAGTTGGGACGATTTCTTGGCGCCTTATAAACAGGCTGTTGAAGAATTGAAGGTTAAGTTAAAGGGATTAAGGAAACAGTTTGAAAGAGAGAATATTCACTCGCCTATCGAATTTGTAACAGGCAGAGTAAAGCCGATTGTCAGCATTTTGGATAAGGCGAGTCAGAAGGATATTCCTATTGATAAATTAGGCACTGAAATACAAGATATCGCAGGCCTTCGGATGATGTGTCAGTTCGTGGATGATATCGAACAGGTTGTAGAGCTTTTACGCGGTCGCAATGACTTCGAAATAGTCGAAGAGAGGAATTATATTTCTCATAAAAAAGCAAGCGGCTACCGTTCTTATCATGTTGTCATACGCTATCCGGTTCAGACAATTCATGGCGAGAAAAATATTCTTGCTGAGATTCAGATTAGAACTTTAGCGATGAATTTTTGGGCGACGATTGAACACTCGTTAAATTATAAATATAAAGGTATTTTTCCCGAAGCTATTCAAATACGGTTGAAACGAGCAGCAGAAGCAGCATTTCTGCTGGATGCAGAAATGTCGCAAATACGTACGGAAATTCAAGAAGCACAGCGTCTTTTTTCAAGAAAAAAAGATTCTTAAAAACGATAATAGTGAAATAAGAAGAAATCTAAAATAGTAAGGTGGGATTATATGAAATTTGCGATTACGTCAAAAGGAGATGCGAAATCTAATACTTTAATGCAAAGGATGAGAACGTATCTTCAGGACTTTCATTTGGAATATGACGAAGATCAGCCGGATATTGTAATTTCGGTCGGTGGTGATGGTACATTGTTATATGCTTTTCATCGTTATAAGAACCGCTTAGATAAGACAGCCTTCGTTGGAGTACATACAGGTCATCTTGGGTTTTATGCAGATTGGACCCCGGATGAAATTGAAAAATTGGTGATAGCATTAGCAAAAACACCATTTCAAATTGTTGAATATCCGCTACTTGAAACGATTGTCCGATATCAGCATGGAGGACGTGAAGCAAGATTTTTGGCATTAAATGAATCTACAGTCAAAAGTGTTGAAGGAACCCTTGTCATGGATGTGGAAATACGTGGCCAGCACTTTGAGACGTTCCGTGGTGATGGTTTATGTATTGCGACACCGTCAGGAAGCACAGCTTATAATAAAGCGCTTGGGGGAGCGATTGTCCATCCTTCGATTGATGCAATCCAGATTACCGAATTGGCATCCATTAATAACCGGGTGTTTAGGACGGTCGGATCACCACTTCTGCTGCCGGCTCATCATACATGTATGTTCCGGCCCGTCAATGCCGTCAATTTTCAAATCACGATTGATCATTTAACCCTGCTTCAGGAAGATGTAAAATCGATTCAATGCCGTGTTGCTGATGAAAAGATTCGTTTCGCTAGATTCCGCCCATTTCCATTCTGGAAAAGAGTTCATGATTCATTTATTGCTAACTAAGGAGCTCAGATCACTACATGTCAAATCAAAACTTTTCTTTAACTTGGTCGGTTTCTGAAGAGGATTCTGGCTCTTTACTGCGGGAATTTCTCAGCAAATACGATATCTCAAAACGAGCATTAACGGATATTAAGTTTAAAGGTGGTTTAATCAAGGTGAACGGCTTAGAAGTGACAGTGAGGGAGCGGATTAATACTGGTGACAGCGTCACAGTCATATTTCCTCCGGAACAGGCAAGTGAGGGCCTTCTGCCGGAACCCATCCCACTTCTTGTCAGGTACGAAGATGAATTTGTATTGGTAGTTGTCAAGCCTCCTTCTATGAACACCATTCCATCTCGTGAGCATCCCAATGGCAGTCTTGCGAATGGGTTGGCAGGGTATTATAAGAAGATGGGAATCCATGCAACGATTCATATTGTTACAAGACTTGACCGTGATACATCGGGTTTGGTTTTAATTGCCAAACATCGACATATCCATCATCTTTTAAGTGAGCAACAAAAATCTGGACAAGTTAAACGGCGATACCAAGCAATTGCTGAAGGACTTGTTAACGGACCAAAAGGAATGATAGAGGCGCCAATCGGACGGAAATCGACCAGCATTATTGAAAGGGAAGTTCGGGAGGATGGTCGCTATGCCTGTACTCTTTTTGAGGTATTAGCCCAAACTGAAACCTATACATTTCTTAATTTGGAGCTCCTAACTGGGAGGACACACCAAATCAGGGTGCATATGGCTCATATTGGACACCCGCTTGCTGGGGATGATTTATATGGAGGACACAGGGAAATGATCGCCCGTCAGGCCCTGCATTGTTTCGAATTAAAATTTCTTCATCCTTTTACCAAGAAGGTGATGTTGTTTCAAGAAAAATTACCGCAGGATATGATACATTTGCTTGATGGGAATTAATGGTTGAGAGGTCATTGCATTTGTAATGAAGGTAAAACGTCAAAAATAAGAATATAATTTAAATCTGTCGTCACAAAAGAACTCACCAAAATGGCGAGTTTTTTTTGGTTAATCAAAAGAAGTCCTGAACTTCTCTGCTATATAAGGCATTGTTGAAGGCACATCTTGAAGATCCATTTCAGGATAACGGACAGCAGTTAGTTTTCCACCGAAGACACAGCCGGTATCAATGTTGTATGTATGATTGACTTGTCTTGCCTCCGGAACCGGTGTATGCCCATACACAATCCAGGCTTTCTCTTTGTAGTACTGGGCCCAGTCCTTTCTGACCGGCGAGCCGTCTGGATGCTTGGTGCCATTGATATCTCCGTAAAGGACAAAAGTTTTTACTTTACTTCCATATTGACCGATATAATCGGCCCGAATACCAGCATGCGCAATAATTAAACGGCCCTCATCGATGAGTTGATAGAGTGGGGATCGTTCATACAAATCGATGAATTTTTTTCGGATTTTCTTCTGCTCCCGAACGTTTAAGGATTGATATTCAGCTACTGTAGTCTCTAAACCATGAGATACTTGCACTTTATTGCCTGAAAAATAACGATACAGTTTATTGCAATGATTACCTGGAGCATATAGCGCAATATTTTGGTTAATGACTAATTCATAGACCACTTCAATTACACGGAGAGAATTTGGGCCGCGATCGGTTAAATCCCCTACAAAGCCAAGAATTCTTCCCGAGGGATGGACAGGTATGCCGCTTTCCCAGGTATATCCCATTTTTTCTGTCAGCTGCCTAAATTCGGTGAAACATCCATGGATGTCCCCAATGATATCAATGTTCATTTGTCACACCCTTTGTTTGTTTTGTATATGTTTATGGTATTAGTATAGTATTATTTAAAAAAATAAAATATAAACGAGGAAATTAAAAAATAAGTTTATTGGAGGTGTTTAGTTATGGAAGAGTTGAGGGAACTGGAAAGAAATCAAATGAATAATGAACTATTGCTTGACGCACTTAAAACAGAAAACCTAGATCAGTTCCGCACGGAGTTCCTAGAAATGCATCCATACGATCAGGCTCAATTTTATACAAGCTTGTCGGATGAATTTAGGTCAGTTGTGTACAAATATTTATCTCCGGAAGAAATGGCTGGTCTATTTGAAAACATTGAAATAGATGAAGACGATTACGAAAGCCTCCTCGCTGAAATGAATCCTTCTTACGTAGCTGATATGCTATCCCATATGTATGCGGATGATGCTGCAGACGTGTTGAATGAGATAAATGATGAGCAGGCCGTTAGCTACTTGACGATCATGGATGATGAAGCAGCTAGTGAAATCCAGGAGCTTCTAAACTATGAGGAATCTACAGCAGGAAGCATAATGACGACAGAGTTCATTGCTATTGAGGCGAACGAAACGGCTCGCTCAGCGATGCAGATTTTGAAACGGGAAGCACCGCAAGCAGAAACGATTTATTATGTATTTGTTACAGACCAAGATAAGAAACTGCTTGGTGTGTTATCGCTCCGGACCTTGATTATCGCTGATGAAGAGGCTTTAATTAGTGATTTAATGGATGACAGGGTAGTATCCGTTCCTGTAACAGAAGATCAAGAAGAGGTGGCCCGTAAAATAAGGGATTATAATTTCCTCGCTGTACCGGTCGTAGATTTTCAAAACCATTTGTTAGGGATCATTACAGTTGATGATATCATCGATGTCATGGACGAAGAAGCATCCGATGATTATTCTAAATTAGCGGGTATATCAGATCTTGACCACGTCGATAAGAGTCCATTTTCAGCTGCAAAAAAACGGCTGCCATGGCTGGTCATTCTCTTGTTTTTAGGTTTGTTGACTGCGAGTCTGATTGGTCGATTTGAAGAGACACTAAGCCAAAAAGCCATTCTTGCTGTTTTTATTCCATTGATTGGTGGCATGGCTGGAAATACAGGAACACAAGCACTGGCAGTAGCGGTTAGAGGAATTGCAACAGGGGAATTAGAACAGGAAAGCAAGTGGAAACTGGTCCTTCGAGAGGCTGGAACTGGCCTTATTATTGGTCTAACATGCGGAATTGCCATCATTTTTATCGTCTTTTTTTGGCAAGATGATTTTATGCTTGGATTATTAGTCGGTATTTCGATTTTCATTACTCTAATCGTTGCCACACTTGCAGGTTCACTTGTCCCGCTCCTCATGCATAAAATGAAGATTGATCCAGCGGTAGCTTCCGGTCCTTTCATTACAACCATCAACGACCTTATTAGTATACTGATTTACTTCGGATTGGCAACATTATTCATGGGGTATTTACTGTAAGCGAAAAGGTTAACCACTCGCTAACAGGATTTCAAAATGTTTAATGCAAGCAGTAGATTAGAAAACGGTGTTTTTCTCACCATAAATTTGTTATACTGTCATTAGTAGCAGGTACTAATAACTTGTATCAAAATAGGAGGTCACATACGATGACTTTTTCATTAGAGGGAAAAACGTTTGTCATAATGGGTGTTGCCAATAAAAGAAGTATTGCTTGGGGAGTGGCCCGTTCCTTACACAAAGCAGGTGCCAAGTTGATATTTACTTATGGGAAAGAACGTACAGAAAAGAGCGTCAGGGAGCTATCTTCCACTTTGGAAGGTGAGCCTGCAATCATATTGCAATGTGATGTAACAAAGGACGAAAGCATTGAAAAATGTTTTGCGACGATCAAGGAAGAAGCAGGTATCATTCATGGTGTAGCACACAGTATCGCATTTGCAAATAAGGAAGAGCTGGACGGTGATTTTGTTAACACGAGCCGTGAGGGTTTCTTGCTTGCTCATAATATTAGTTCGTTCTCTTTAACAGCTGTAGCTAAAGCAGCGAAAGAAATTATGACAGAAGGCGGCAGTATTGTCACAATGACGTACCTTGGCGGTGAACGAGTTATGCCAAACTATAATGTAATGGGAGTGGCTAAGGCGTCACTTGAAGCCAATGTACGTTACTTGTCGAGTGACCTTGGTAAGGATAACATTCGTGTGAATGCAATTTCTGCTGGTCCAATACGTACATTATCTGCAAAAGGAGTACGTGATTTTAATACAATCTTGAAGAAGATTGAAGAAGAAGCACCGCTCCGTCGTACGACGACACCTGAAGAAGTGGGAGATACGGCTGTGTTTTTACTCAGTGACATGTCCCGCGGGATTACTGGTGAAAATATTCATGTGGATTCCGGTTACCATATAATCGGATGATAGAAGGGGACCAATCAAGGTCCCCTTTTTATTGATTTTCAATTCCTTTATCCTTCTGTCCATCAAAGATTGGTGTTAATCTTTGTTTTCCGGTATCTTGAATTTCTACATCAATCTGGATAGACCTGAGTGTGTCTTCTTCTAATGGAATTCTCCCTTTGATTTCAATTTTCTTCCAAGCTTTATTATCCTTGCGGTAGAGTGTTTCAGAAAGCCTGAGGAGGTCGATCTCCCTTTTTTGTGTATATTGATACGTTTTATTTATTTCCTTTTTGATAGAGCGCATTATTTCTTTTTCATATTGTTTACGTGTTATATCCATTATCATCATTTCAACACTAGCTTTAAGTTTCATTTTTACATCAAAACGAACTGTTCCATTTTTCTCTACAACAGGAATTATTTTAGTCTTTTTATCGTAAATAACAACAAATGCGTCATTTTTAGTTTCTGGGAAAATGGTTAAGTTGTCCCGAACGAAATCTTTATTGAACCATCTTCCTCCATTCATCACCTTCTTAGGTAGAATTGTTTTTATTTTATTTTCTGAAATGATAGCTACCCTTTCTATTAATAAATCCTGCTTCTTTTCATTCTGACCGGTCCATTGCTCTGTGATTTTTAGTTGTGGAATCGCCACTTGATGAGCAGGTTCATCAAGTTCAATAATGAGTTCTCTTAAATTAATAGGTGGGATAAAAGAGCTTTGCTTATAGTTACCATCTGGATCGCTTAATTTTGAAAAGGCCATGGAAACATTTTCGATAGGAGAAATGAGCATTGCATCTTTAAGTGGGTCTTTAGCCATAAAAAAGTAAATCCGGTAGCGTGTTTCGCGGTAGCGGTCCAAAAAATCAGCAATATACTTGAGGCCGCCTACTTTCATGGCTTCTTCCGAAAAAATTACAAAAGAGAGATGACCCCAATAAATACGGCGATCGGTCGTATGATACAAATTAAATATGGCTTCGTCCAATGTGTTTCCGGTAGCGCGCCCAACATCTGCTTGGCTAAGTGAACTGAGGTCTCCTCTTGCTTCCGATCTTGCTAACCCTTTCACGTTGATAATTTGAAGGTAAACAATGACCTTCCCGTCTTTGTAATCGATTCCTAAACCGTTTGCATAAACGAGACGTTCAGGTTCATTTGAATCCCAGCAGCCTGAAAGTATAGAAACGCACAACAGTAGGAGGAGTGTATTTTTCATTTTTTTCATTTTTGTCCATCATCGCCTTTCCTCGTAGGATCTTTTGAAGAAAAGATAGATGGGCGTTTTTTATCCAAAGAGGGAGGTATCTGAAAAAGAGTTTTTACAATATTGGACAAGCTTAAGTTGGCGGTCACTTCCATGTAAGGAACACCTAATATTCGGATATTACATACATACACACATAGAAATAGAGCTACCAGCATAAATGCAAAAAGTCCTAAAAAAGAAGCAGAAATAATAGCTAGGAGCCTTATTAAGCTGATGACGCCATTGATGGATTGATTGACCAATGTGTAAGTAGCGACCGCTGAACCAGCAATGACTACGAGCATGGCGGGACTTGTCAAACCGGAACGAATTGCTGCATCTCCAATGATTAAAGCACCCAATACACTTAATGTTGGCCCGACTGAAGTAGGTAATCGCATGCCTGCTTCTTTGAATATTTCAAACACGATGACCATGGTAATCGCTTCCAATGAAGTGGGAAGTGGCAATCCCCTTCTTGATTCGACTACAGTAGCAAGCAGAATCAGTGGAATTTGGTCTTGATGAAAGGTGGTTAAAGCAACCCAAAATCCTGGCAAAAGCGCAGCGACAAAAATGCCAAATAATCGAAGAGCTCTTTCAAAGGAAGCATAGATAGACGTGTATTCATGATCTTCCGATGTTTTTAACACAATAAATAGGTTGATGGGTGTGATCATTGTGTAGGCAACGCCATCAATTAGAATTAATAGTCGGCCTTTTAAAAGGCATTGCACTGCAAAATCAGGCTTACCAGAATAGTCATGCCTTGGAAAGAGAAAAGAGGGCTGCTCTTCAATTAACTCCATAAATTGATTGCCCCCATATATCCCATCTATATCAATTGCTTCAATCCTTTTAGCTACAGTTTGAACCATTTCAGAGTCAGAGATATCATCCATATATAACAGGGCAACTTTAGTCAATGTTCGCCTGCCCACTTCGAAGTATTTTACACTTAAGGAATTTGTTCGCATTCGCTTTCGAATTAAAGCGACATTAATGGATAAATCTTCAATGAAATTATCTCTCGGCCCTTTTATCGTTACTTCTGTAGTTGTTTCCTCAGGACTACGCTGGGGTCGATTTGCAATGTTTACAGAAACCAAATAGTCGTATCCTTCAAAGTAAATCAATAATTTCCCAGAATAGATATCTGCGAACAACTCTTCCTTTGTGTTTATATCAGCAAGTTGAGGAAGATAAAGAGAGTCCTTTATGTCATTAATAGTTAATGTTCCTTTTGGATGTTTGCGGAAAAATAAAGTTAGCCTTTCAAATACAAGATTATTTAACAATTCAGTATCGACAAGCCCTTCACATCCAATTAATGTGACTTTTATCGGAGACTCATCACGATATAAACTGCTTTGGAAAAATACATCTCCTGAACTATGAAAAATTTCTTTTAAATCGTATTCGTCTTTTATTACGAGCTTCTCTGATTTTTCAATTTTACTATTCGGTTTGGATGGTTGCTTTTTCATTTTTTTGAACACCGGATGAGGACCTCCTTTTTCTACGATTACTGAAGAAAACAAAAATACTTAAAAGTATGGAAACCGCTAAAAAGAACCAGAATGTAATCGGCATAATAAATGTTTTAATAATGTCATATAAAATGACATCACTGAAGCTAAATGAATTGGAAACGATAAGAATAGCTGAATAGATAATGAGCAATTTCGTTTTGTTTCGCTTGTTTTTTATAGATAGCACTTCAAGTGATAAAAACAGGAAAAAGGATACCCTTATGAAGGCTCCAGTTAACCATTGGTAAATCGACAAGAAGTCAAGATGCTCAATGAATCTTCCCAAGGTGACTAATCCCCATTGCTCAAAGGCAGGGTACTTTTGTCTTGAAGCTTCGATTGGACCGAATTCAGTAATGGAGCCAATAAGGGGCCCAAGGATAAGCCAGGTAAGGATAAAGGTATTTATAACAAATACTTTAAATTTTATTTTCCCATGAACTTTTTGTTGCAAACAGAGAAACACGATCAATTCAATAAGCCCAGACAAAGGATAAATAATACCTGCAAAAACAGGAGACCAGCCATGTTCAAGAATTGGTTGCAAAAGTGAATAATTTTTAAATTGAATATTTGTGATTGCTACAAAAAAACCAAACAAGATTACCGCCGATAATACGAACGTATTGACAATAGCAATCGTTTGTATGTTTGTTGAGGCAAGGAAAAGGCATAAACCTGTAAATAGGATTATTTCAAAAATCGGTGGAGTTACGGGCAAGTAGGATACCTTTGTCCAAACAACCATCTCTTTCAATGAAACCGCAGCTAATGAAGTGAAAAAGAGACTCACAGTAATGGATAAAATCCTGCCTGGTACCTTCCCGATATTTTTTTCCACCCATACAAATATATTTGCCTGACCTGTGGCTTTATGGATATAGAATAAGAGCAGACACCAAATCAATATCAGGCCAAAAGCAAATAGAACAGAAATCCAGGCATCCCTTTTGGCAGCCGGTAACAAATGAGGAAGAATCGTTACATGGTTTTTCAGTCCGATCGCAGTCATTACGATTAAAGATAGTTGTACGATTGAAATTTTACCATTTTTAACCATCTATAATATACTCCTTTAATAACCATTATTTTTTTAGGTTACTCCATTAACCCCCAGCTTATCCAAGTTTTAATGAGTGTCCCTTTTTTAGGAGAAGGGCACAACACCAGCATAAAAAAGGGTGAATTTCATATAGTTGATACATAGAGCAGATATTCATTGTTTGGGGAAAATCAGCAGAATCCTGTTTTCTACCTTATTGGGTCGATGAGAAAAGGAGGAGGACATCATGGACGTGAAAAAGGATCGTCTGCCTTGTACTGTTGGTAAGCAAACAGTACACAATACTCCGAAGAGCCAAATAAATTTGAATAGAGAAAACTTCACCACTTCGTTTAGTACCGAAGAAATGGTGGAGTTATTGTCCCGACTTCCAGCCTTTGCACCTAAACCAGTTTGTAAGTTCATCATCAATGGTCGTACAATGTTTGGTAAGTTGGAACATAAAAAAGAATCCAGTCTTTTTATTAGGCATAAATTTGGTAAAAAGGTTGTTCAATACCATATAGAGCAGCTGCAGTCTGTGGATATTCTGAAATATTAAGGAGGATTTGCATGTCAGAGAATAAAAGCGATAAGGACTCCAAACCCCTTTTATATGTCAATCAGGCTAAGATATCGGATCAACGAGGGAATATGCAAAGTGATTACCGAACGAAAAAAGGTACACATCAGGAAACGGTAGAGCATGAATCTGTGGAAACGGAGCAGGGAGAAGAGAAAATAGAAAAAATCAAGCGGGAATTTGGAGTATTTGATGCTATGAAAGAAATTGAATCAGAAATTACGGCTATTAAAAAAATTACTGATCAATATGTTCCAGAGCAGCCATCAGTTGAGCAAACTGAACTTCCTGTACAAGAAGAAAAGGAAAAGGTTGTAAAGAAGAAAAAGAAAAAGGTGGAGAAAAAGGTGGAGGATAAGGTGGAGAAAAAGGAATCCTCAAGTGAAATCATAACTCGTCTATCCAAGCATCAAGGTTATCCAAAGCCGGTATGTGAGGCGGTTATTAACGGAGAAACGCTTAAGTTTCAGGTATTGGGAATGAGGGGGGAATCAGTGAAAATTAAAAGAGGAAATCATATTCGCTTCGTCGGTCTCCCGAATATTATTGATGCCAAAATTATTGAAGAATCCAAGTGAAGGAGCAGAATTGAATGTTTCTCTCACAGCATGAGTTCACCTTAATACTTCTATTAGGTTTAGCTTCATTTAGGCTGACACGCTTAATTGTTTTCGATAAAATTATGGAACCTTTGCGCCGTCCTTTTTTTAAAGAGATAGAAGAAAAGAATGAAAAGGGTGATGTGGAGATTTATTTAATTCCTAAGGAAAAGGGTTTGCTTGGCTGGTTTGGACAATTGCTAAGCTGTTTTTGGTGTGTGGGTATCTGGGTCAGTCTATTTCTGGTTTTGCTTTATCTACAACAGTTATTTATAGGGGAAGTGCTGATTTTAATCCTCGCAGTTGCCGCAGTAGGGTCAATCTTAGAGGTTATAATCAGCAGAATTTTGGACATTTGATTGGAAACAACTTGTCTCTTCAATCATATAGTATGGTATAGAGGGAAAAGGGGGAGTCACAATTGAATAACAAGCAAAGTCCATGGACGTATGCAAAACCGGTGAAAAAGGAACAACCGGTCAAAATAAAAAAAGACTGTGGCTGCAATAATAATAATAAAAATAAGGGCTATTGAATGAAAAAAAAACCTTTCCGAATTGGGAAGGTTTCAGTTTGTAGACAAAAGGGGTCCAGAATGTTTTAATTCTGGACCCCTTTTGAAATTCCCTTTGAATTTTGATCAAGATTAAGAGATTGGGCCTCTACGAGCCCACGCCCACTTTATTAAGCCATTATTGGACCTTGCCATGTCCAATTGGCAATCTTCTTTAAATTCATGGCAGCGAATGTAAGCATCGCCTGCATCGACAATTTTTTAAGTCCCCTTAAAGTAGTCCAACGCATACCATGCTTTTCTTTTGCATCTGCGAATACACGCTCTATTGTTTCTTTGCGTTTCGCATATATAGGTTTTACATCCTTGTGGTGACGCAGATGATCTGCTTCTTCCATATAATTTTGCCAGATATGGCGTGTCACCACTTTTTGATGGTCTTTGCTTACTGTACACTGTGATAAAAATGAGCATGTCAAGTGTGTTTGGGTGATTTGTACTCGCGATAGCCCTCTTTATTTGTTGTTGAGTACTTTAAAATCTCGCCCGATGGGCAGAGATAACAATTAAAATGTTCATCGTAAACATAGTCATGCTTGCGAAAGAACCCTTCTTTTGTTCGTGGACGTGTATAGGGTAAAGCTGGTGTGATTTCTTTCCCAAAAAGGTAGCTTGTAATGGCTGGTGTTTTGTAAGCTGCATCTGCGGCAACAGCTTCAGGTTTTCCAACTTTCTCAATCACTTGTTCAACAAGAGGCTCTAAGATATGACTATCATGCGTATTTCCTGGTGTTACAATCGTCCCCAGCACAAAACCGTTGCGGTCTGCAGCCGCATGAAATGAATAGGCAAACTGTTTTGTTCGTTCATCTTTTACATAGTAGCCACTCTCAGGGTCAGTTGAACTTTCTTTAATTTCTTTGGTTTCTTCTTTATCAAATTTATCCGGTGGAAAAGGCTTCTTTCCATTGTTTTCACGATCTTGATTTATTTCTTCTTGAAGGCGTCCTTGATATGCTCGTGTTTCCTTACGAACGATTTTCTTTTCGAATTTCCGCTTATTCGCACTGGCTTTCACATGTGTTGAATCAACGAATACGTGCTCTGCACTAATTAACTTTCTTTCTGAGGCTGTCATTAAGATACGATAAAAAATCTGTTCAAACAGGTCTGTATCTTTAAAGCGAAGCTCATAATTTTTCCCGAACGTTGAGAAGTGAGGTACTTTATCATGGAAACCGTAACCTAAAAACCAACGGTAAGCCATATTCGTTTCAACTTCTTCAATCGTTTTACGCATCGAACGAATACCGAAGGTATATTGAATGAATGTCAATTTAACTAAAATAACTGGATCAATACTTGGGCGGCCTATCTCTGAATACATCTCTTTCACCAAGTCATAAATGAAAGTGAAGTCAATGGCCCCCTCAATTTTACGAACCAAATGGTTCGCTGGCACCAGCTGATCCAAAGTAATCATTTCAAGTTGATCTCGCTGAATAGAATTATGTTTCGAAAGCATCGTCATCACCACAAGTTTTAATACTCCTATATTAAAACAAAAAAGACTGTAGGAAAAAGTGTTTATTTCTAATTGTTAAAACAAAGTTGATTGGAACGGAAGGTGCGAGACTCCTGCGGGAAAAGCGTGTCCAAGGGAGACCCCACAGGCGCAAAGGCGCCGAGGAGGCTCCCTGACCGCCCGCGGAAAGCGAGTGCCTGGAGTGGAAATCAACGTTCGAATTTTTACACCCCCTCAAAAAAACTGTAGACAAACTCGATTTTCATCGAGTTTGTCTACAGTTTGAAACCTTTCAGAATTGGGAAGGTTTTTTTATTTCCTAATCCTACCATTCATAAAAAAACAGTTAAACAAGAAAATAAAAATAGAACAATAAATTAGGATGTGATTCTATGTTCAGACGAGGAAGTTATTTATATGTTATCTGGATGGTTTTTGCAGTAGTTGTGTGTTTGCTAACAGCCTGTAGCAGTAAAGGAGACGGAAAAACAGAAAACTTAGCGTTAATTAAGCGCACGAATCCTGAACCGATGGATATCATTAATGGAATGGATGAAAAGGATGAAAAAGGACTCATTTCAAAGGTCAAGGAGACAGTAGCCAACGAAGACACCATCTATGATGTAATCGTGGTGAAAAATGGAAAAAAGATTATCGTCGCCTATAAAGTTAAGCACTTGAAACGTTTTCATATGAAAAAAATTGAAAAGAACGTGACTGGCAAGTTGGAAGAAAAGTTTCCAAAGTATGATTTTATCGTTTCGAGCGATTATAAAATCTTTTTGGAATCTTTAAGATTGAATGAGTTTCTTAAGGAAAAAGAGGTTCCTGAGAAAAAGGCAATAAAGAAGTTCAAGGAAATTGAAGAACTTCAAAAAGAATTAATATAGAAAGAGAGGTTTCTCAATATGAGCAGCAAGGAGAACACAACCCCCCAGCAGGATGCGTATAAAGAGCTTCAAGAGAAGCATGAAATAAAAAGGCCAATCCTGAAGAATTGTATAAAAGCCTTTTTAGTAGGCGGTATTTTCTGTTTAGTAGGACAAGCTATTTCTTACTTTTATATTTATTTTTTCAACTTTACGGAACAGACAGCCGGAAGCCCAACGACTGCGACCATGGTGTTTCTCGCACTTTTAATGACTGGCTTCGGATTTTACGACCGCATCGGACAGTTTGGGGGAGCAGGGAGTGCTGTCCCAGTAACGGGATTCGGTAACGCAGTTATTTCAGCAGCAATCGAACACCGGACGGAAGGATTTGTTCTTGGTGTTGGTTCCAATATGTTTAAATTGGCCGGATCGGTGATTCTATTTGGTGTATTTTCAGCCTTTGTCGTGGCGTTGATTAAAACGATTTATCAAATGATTGGGGGCTAAGCGGTGTTAAAGGGAAAACAAACATGGACGTTCGCCAATAAACCGGTCATTTTGGAAACAGGGGTAACCGGTGGGCCTTTTGAGGCAAATGGAGAAATCGCCGGAGATTTCGATATCCTGTACAGTGATTTATGGATGGAGCAGGATTCGTATGAGAAGGCTCATCGTCATTTGATGGAGAAAGCGGTGGAGCTTGCATTGGAGAAAGGTAAGATAGACAAGGAAAAGGTACAATTTTTCTTGGCGGGTGATTTAATCAATCAGATTACACCCACAAGTTTTGCGGCTAGAACAAATGGTATTCCATATTTCGGTCTGTTTGGTGCCTGCTCTACTTCAATGGAGGGGCTTGCACTATCGGCCTTCATAACCAATTATGGAGGAGCGAACTATGTGTTAACGGGGGCTTCAAGCCATAATGCAGCTGTTGAAAAGCAATTCCGTTATCCGACTGAGTATGGCGGGCAAAAACCACCCACAGCTCAGTGGACGATAACAGGGGCAGGGGTAGCGCTGGTTGCTCCAAACGGTAGCAAGCAGGGAGTATTTCCCCATATTGTTTCAGCCACTATCGGTAAGGTCATTGACATGGGATTGAAAGATCCTTTCAATATGGGAGGAGCAATGGCCCCAGCGGCTGTCGATACGATTTTAGCACATTTCAACGATACGGGTCTGACCCCAGATGATTATGATTTGATCATTACAGGTGATTTAGGACAAATAGGCAGAGAAACGGCAATGGATCTATTAAAGCAGAAAGGCTGCAAGATCAATCAGGAAAAATTCAAAGATTGCGGTTTGATGATATTTAAAAAGGACCAGCCTGTTATGGCAGGCGGTAGTGGCGCGGGATGTTCAGCAGTGGTTTTATATGGCCATATACTTAATGAAATGATTCAAGGTAAATATAAAAAAATCCTGCTTGTTGCAACAGGAGCATTATTATCACCGCTATCTGTTCAACAAAAAAATTCAATTCCATGTATTGCCCATGCGGTGGCCATTGAGTATGGGATGAATTCGTGAAAAAGGAGAGATTTGGATGTTAGCAATGTTTTTTTGGGCCTTTGTCATCGGGGGCTTGATTTGTGTAGTCGGCCAGCTTCTTTTCGATGTGGCTAAGCTGACACCAGCACATACCTTAAGCCTGTTCGTTGTAATTGGAGCTGTACTTGGAGGGTTTGAATTATATGAACCGCTTGTTGATTTTGCCGGGGCAGGAGCTACCATACCAATCGTATCGTTTGGGAATTCGCTTGTAGGCGGTGCCATGCTAGAAGCGGATAAACATGGACTCGTTGGCGTACTTACCGGTATGTTTGAAATCACGAGTTCCGGTATCTCGGCAGCCATCATCTTTGGATTTATCGGTGCCTTAGTCTTTAGACCTAAAGGATAAAGTTTCAGTAGAATAGGCAGCCTGGACTAGGACATGGCCTATACATATTTGTCCTGACCTACATATGTTATCAGTAAGCTAAGCGAGAGCGAGGTGAATGAGTATGTTTGGTTTCGGTGGCTACGGCGGCGGCTACGGCGGATGTTGTGGCGGTGGCGGTTATGGATATGGCGGCGGTTTCAGCGGTGGATCTACGTTCGTTGTAATTGTTGTTTTGTTTATCCTATTGATCATTGTAGGGGCTTCCTTCTGCTAAAAGAAATGGAATAGGCAGAAGAAGCCTATTCCATTTCTTTTTATTTATATTTACATAATCCTTGCACCATTTTTCTGATACTTCCATAGGATAGGTACAGAAAAGGAGGGGCTTAGGCATGGATAATAACTTTTTTAAAAACATAGAAGGTAAAACGGGCGTAAATATGAAAGATGTATTAGAGTTGGCAAACTCTCTACAGGGTGCCAATTTTAAAGATGAATCTACTGTAAGGAGCGTTATTAAACGTGTTTCGAAAATAGCTAATAAACCTGTTACTAAGGAAATGGAGGATAAAATTGTTCACTCCATCGTAGCTGAAGGGAATAAACTGGATTTCGGGACGATTTCTAATATGATAAATAAAAAATAATCAAAAACAGGGGCCTGCGGTAGATGCAGCCCCCTGTTTTAATATCTAGTTACAGGTTAACCTTGGGTCAAAACTTTAAGAATCGTGAAGGGTGGGCGGTTCGTCCGCGTCTAGTTTGCAGGACGGAAAGGTAAAGATCCTTCTTCGCCCGGGTTGCTGCTACGTAGAGCAAGCGTCTTTCCTCTTCAAGAGGTGCAAGTTCCCCTTTCCGGTATGATTCAAGCGCAAAGTCATGCGGAATGCTGCCATCGACAGCAGCAAGAACGTAAACAGATTGATATTCAAGCCCTTTGGAACGGTGTATGGTCGTTAGTTGTATGGCATCTTTAAAATGTTTTGACAGCTGTTTAACCTCCTGGACCATGGCTGTCATATGGTCGACATGGTCTAGGAAGGAGGCGACGGTTGGAAAACGGTTTGCAGCCACTTTTAGGTCGCGGATATCATCAGAACCTTTTTCGAGATTGGCTTCATTTCCGCGTTTTTTTACATATTCTTGATACCCTAAATCTTTCTCGATGATTTCTAAAGCTACGAGCGGTGACATACTTTTTATAGCACGGATTTGTGTCGGAATCGTCTTTAATTTCCGTTCCTGAAAAGCATGTCCCGTTTTAACAAAAGCAAATGCATCAATAAAATCACAATCCTGAAGTATCGTCTGTGCCTTTAATTCCTGTAGTATACTTTGCTTTAAAAATAATGAAGAAAGGACATCCGATGCTGCCTTGCTATCCTGAGGAAATAGACTCAAACGCATGAAGGCAAGCATACCTCGAATCACTCGGCGCTGATAAAACGAATCCGCATCTTTTTCAATTACAAAGGGCAGATTTGAAGCTGCTAGTCTTTCAAAAATGGCCCGCGACATTGTATGTGTTCTGTACAAAACTGCAAAGTCACCAGGGTTTGCTCCTTTGGCGATTTTTTCCTGGATATCGGATACAATCATCGTGGCCTCTAATTCCTCATCATGAGGATAAAATAACACAGGAGGATTGCCATGATTATGCTGTGCACGCATCTTTTTTTCCATTCTGTGCTGATTGCGCTTAATCATCCGGTTGGCTGTAGCGACAATTTCATGTGAAGACCGGTAATTTTCGGTTAGTTTTACAACTTGAGAACCGGGGAAATCGTAATTGAAATTTAGAATATATTTCGGATCACTCCCACGGAATGAATAGATGGCTTGATCGTCATCTCCGACGGCGCAAACATTTTTTGATTCAGCCGAAAGAAGTTTTATCAGTTCATATTGAACTTTATTTATATCCTGAAACTCATCAACTAAAAAATAGTGAAACCTTTGCTGATACTTTTTTAAAAATTCTGGGTGATTTTTAAAAAATGTATAACAGCCGACAAGCATATCATCAAAATCGTATTTTCCTGTTTGCTCTTTATATTCTTCATAATTCTTATATAAAAATAGACAGGATTTTTCCCATTCGTCATTCGGTTTGATATCGTCTGGAAAAACCAATGAGTTTTTCCAAAGACCAATTTGCTGAAGAGCTTGATCATATGCAAATTCCTTATCATCGAGTTCCAATTCTCGACCAGCCTGTTTCAATATTTTTTCTTTCTCCCAATCCCACTTTAATAGTAAATCCCGTTGCCATTTGGTTGGCTCATGGAAAATCAGTATTTTATAAAAGATACTATGGAAGGTACCACTAACGATTTGAGAAACAAGGGAAGGAGTCATATAAGGGTAGCTTAGCAGGCGCTGTTGCATTTCCTTGGCGGATTTCGCCGTAAAGGTTACAAGCATGATACTTTTTGGATTGATCTTTTTTACCGTTAGCATATAAGCAGTCCGAACAGTTAATACCCGAGTTTTTCCGCTGCCGGCTCCTGATAGGACAAGAAGTGGTCCATCAATCGTCATTACTGCTTTTAATTGCTCCGAATCGAGTACTACTCCTCGTGCGGATAATTCTTGAAAGTAAGGGACTTCTAGTTGTTCTAGGATAGAAGGTTTATCTGTAAAAGGCGGGTTACCTGTAATCGTTCGGCTTTTTAGGTAAGGTTCAGTAATTGTTTTCGTTTCAGTAATGGTCCGTGATTTAGGAATCTTAAACCCATTCTGTTCCATATATTCTAATGGTTTATCCTCATTTATTGGTTCCAAATTTGGCACTTCACAGTCTGACCGTGAAGGGTCACTATGATAAAAATAGGGTGTCTCATGGATCCCGATAAATAATTTTAATGGTTTATGACAAATGATACAAGAAAGCTGGTCACGTTTTCCTTTTTCAAAAAGTGTCTGCAGCTCACCAGCTGAAACAGTATGTAAATGTACGATTTCATTGCCAGATTTTGCTTGATTCATATAAATGGATACCTCTAATCTATTAAAAATATCGGCAATATTCATCATACCAGAAGATTAGTAAAATAAGAATGTGAAAATGATGTTTCAATATCATCCCAGATGGGTAAGTAAATTAAATAACATTATTTCTATTTATAATGGAAAGGGATAACGATGGGATACATAGCACCTGTAACACAATTTGATTATATTCAATACGCCAACCGGATAGTCAAGGCTGCAGAGAATGTAAGAAATGTGAAAGAAACAGCACCCATTCAACCTATCCGTTATAATCAAGTTATGGAAGACGCAACGGATCATTTTGAAAAAAATACCAAATTTATTACCAAAACCAGGAAATAACAAATGAAACAGGAACTTATAAGATTCAAATCGGGATGAGGAAGAAAGAAGTACTAACGGCTGAAATAACAGGAATAGGGGGGATTTTAACGAAGTAGTGTAAATCTTTAATAAAAACAAAAGAGGACACGTAAGTGTCCTTTTTGTTCTTTCTTAAAGAATGTCTATTTCTACAATTAAAGCTAACAACAATTGCAGTAAAAGTTGGATGTTAATAGCGATATCTGCATCAGTTGTTGTAATATCGATATCACGGCTGTTTTCAACAATCGTTTTTTGGCGTGTAATTTGTCTTACATTAGAAGATTGAATTAACTCTTGGGTAATTCGATCAGCATTTTCAGAATCTGCAATGGAAATACTTACGATGACCGCAATTGCTGCTTGTAGAGCCGCTTGTAATGAAAGTGCCGCTTTAACATCTGTAGAAGTAACATTTACATTACAAGAATCTTTAATGTAAATTAGTTCTTCAGAAAGTTGAAGTTGAGAATTCTCCTGTCTTGCCTCTTGTTCAATCTGGTTTTCTTCGTTGCAGAATCCTGTTAAGGGATGGCGTGAAGCGGAATCTAGAGCCGACCATGATCTGTCAGAGTCTTCATGAGTGTTACAGTTGCTACGAAATACATTTTGGTTCATGTCGTTTTTTCCTCCTTAGGTTTTATTCCCTATTAAAATATGCTTGGATGGTTAATCTGGTTGGACGAATAAATCAATTCATTCGTCTATTTTTTAATACTTAAGAAAATTATTAGTGAGACGGGGATGAAATTATAACGAAGCTGGAACTTTAGGAATGAAATGTAAGTGTTGCTAGGTCTAGTTTTACTTAATTCTCCAGCAAGTAAGGTTTCTTTAGATAAATAATGGTGAAGTTATTTATCTTTCGAATCCCTATATTTGGTTTGATAAGAATTTGTTACTGGGTTAACATCATTTTCCGTGATTTTCTTTTCTTGGTTTATGAGAATTTGTGATTGTTCCTGTAAATAGCGGATGGTTTCTTTTAAGTTGTTTCTCTCTTTTTCAGACAAATCAACTTTCTCTTTTTTGAAACCATTTTTTCTCAAAGTCCGTGAAACCAGCAGTTCCATTAGTCTTTTTTGAGACTCCTCCAGGTTAAATTCATTGTTACTCATAAAATTTTCCCTCCTTCTTGCTTTCTATATATAGACTATGTATATTTGCGAAGATTGCCATTGAACGGAAACGGTTTTTTTAAAAGATTTAAAAATTAACTCGTGAAAACAAAAAAAAACGCTGCCCATCCAGAAAAATGGATGGACAGCGTTTTGTATTATTAAATGTTTTTCTTCATCGTTTTATGGGGTATGCCAGCGTCCATAAATTCATCGGAAACAATCTGATAACCTAGTTTCGAATAAAAAGGAATCGCGTGTAGCTGAGCATCAAGCTTTAATTGAGGAATTTTATTTTGTTCGGCAAATTCCCCAATAGCACTCATAATCATAGCACCAGCTCCATTTTTTCGTTCTGTTGAAAGTACACATATGCGCTGGACCTTACCAACGCCGTCAATGACCCTGAATCGCCCGGCCCCAACCGGCTGTTCTTGTTCATTATATAAAACGAAGTGAGTGGAGTCTTCTTCGTATTGATCAATCTCTTCTTCAATTGGGACATTTTGTTCATCGACGAATACTTTTTTTCTAATCATATAAGCATACTCACGCTCTTGGGTGTTCTCGGCAATTTTTACAAACACGAAATTATTCAGCTCCTAATCTAAATGTTTCATATACAGTCCATGCCCCATCTTCAAGCTGGTACAATAAGTGGATTCGCTTTACTTCTTCTTCCTGGCTAACATCTAGCATACTAAGTTGGCCTAAAACATCAGAGTGCTCATTATCGGATAAATCCTGAGCAATCGTAATATGCGGAACAAAGGCATGTTCACTTTCACTTTTACAAAATTTCTCATCGTGAAGTGCTACATGCAGCTCTTGAAGTTCCTCGGATAATTCGACTTTAAAATAAATTGTATTGCTCACGGGTTGGAAAGACTTCGCTTTCGTTACATTTAACTTAAAAGGCTGGAATTTTTTTGCAATGTCTTTTAATCGATCTGCAACTGTAGAAATTTCCATATCCGTAGCTTCAAACGTTTGTTTAAGTGTAATATGTGGTGGAATGAAAGCGTACTTCGTATCATAACGTTTTCGATAGGAGTTAGCTAAATCTTGAAGTTTTTTTGAAGGGAAAATTGCAACACCATATTTCATAATTGAAACCTCCTGAAATTTTTAATAGTTGTAATATTGTATTTGGATATGTTTTATAGAAACCTTTCTTAAAAGAAGGGTTTCTAGTTTTGTTAGAACATTTCCAATAGTGCTCTTTTTAAATCTGCCTGCCAATACTTCCAGGTATGATTACCTTCAAATTCTTCATAGAAGCAAGGAAATCCTTTTTGGTTTAATAATTTATGCAATTCCCGGTTAGGTTCTATAAAGTTAGCCCGATTTCCATCTGTCGTGGGAACATCGGTTTCCTCGGTCCCAATTACATGATAAAGTTCTAGGAGATGCGGATTCTCAAAATTACGGACGGCATCCAATACTGCTTCATTTGCAAGAGGAGATTGCATGATGCACTTCCCAAATGTATGAGGATATTGAAGAGCAGCCAATAAAGAAACAGTGCCACCAAGAGAGTCACCGATTAAAGCACGACCATGCCCCATTTGATAGGTTGGAAATTCATCATCTAAAAACGGAACAAGTTCATGGGCGAGAAAACGTATGTATTCAACGTGCTGTTCCCCATCTGGATGATATTTACGTCTGCGGTCAAATCGATCTTTATAAGGAATACCGACGACGATGATATTCTCAATTTCATCGTTCCCTAATAGTTCATCGGCTACGCGACCAATCCGTCCCATCTGAAAGTAATCACGGCCATCCTGAGCAATGACAAGCGAATATTTATATAGTGGAGAAAAATTAGCAGGCAAGTAAACAAGTAGCTCCAATTCTTCTGCTAAAGCTTCACTTTTAAACATGTACTCTTTTATCGTGCCTTTACGTAAACTCATTCTTCCGCACCTCTATAATTAATAATGAAAAACCACTTACTTGGCTATTTTATCACAGCTTCGCATCTTTTTCTCGTGACAAGAATTTCAAATAGAAAAATTTCATTTTATTTTCTGAAAATTTGAAATATAAGATGCTATAATGAAAGGATATAGAAAAATATTACAAAAAAAGAGGTGGCAGAGAAATGACAGATGTACACGTACACAGCAGGGAAGTAACAAGAGCGGCCAAGCAAACATTAATAGAACGTGGTGTCAGTGTGGAAGCCATTGCAGAAATTGTATATGAATTGCAGTTCCCTTACAAAGCTGATTTGAAATTGGAGGAATGCATTCGCAGCGTAGAGCGCGTTCTTTTAAAAAGGGAAATTCAACATGCTATTTTAGTCGGTGTGGAGCTTGATAAACTTGCTGAGCAAAAGAAGTTATCAGAACCGCTGCAATCAATTGTTGAATCGGATGAAGGCTTGTTCGGAGTGGATGAAACCATTGCCTTTGGTGCAGTTCTAGGCTACGGAAGCATTGCTGTAACAACCTTTGGACATTTAGATAAAAATAAAATAGGTGTCATTCACGAACTGGATAAGAAGCAAGAAGGAGTCGTTCATACATTCCTGGATGATATCGTTGCAAGTATTGCTGCGAGTGCCGCTTCAAGATTAGCACATCGTCTAAGAGATGAAGAAGAATCATTAACTGAGAAAGAAAAGAACATTCAGGAAGAGGAAGAATTAATCGGTTAAATTTTTACGAAATAATACCATATTTTTCATCCGGATCTATCATACCTAGGTTTAATAAGGCGGGCAGAAAGAATATTGTCCATTTTAAATGTTCGTTTTGTCTGCCTTAGAAAACAATAGGCACGAATATGTCCTGGATTTATTTCAAGCACCTGAATTTTCCGCTGGGTAATCTTCCCTTGTTCGGAAAGATAAATAATCTCTAAGGGAATATTTCCCTCCATATGTTTACGAAGAATATATTTCATTTTTTATCACTCCTTAGCTTACTTTTATTATATGCGAACGTATGTTTTTTATGCAAATAAAAAAGAACGCTAGTTCGTATTTTTGGTAGAGAAATTCCTTTAAAGATAAACATAAAATTTTTTTGAAATAATTCGTTGACTTTTTATTAAAAAAACTTATAATAAATTATGTACTTAAGTAGTAGAACAAGCTAAATAATACATACGACTTGTTAGCTCAGTGGGAGAGCACTTCCTTGACAGGGAAGGGGTCGTGGGTTCGAATCCCTCACAGGTCATCCGAACGGCGGAAGCATTGTTAAGCAATGTTTTTGCCGTTTTTTATTTTATCATTTTACTATACAAAGAAGATCGTTACGTATAAACCTTACCCTCGAATATCTTGTTCGGGGGTTTTCTATGTCAATAGAATAGAATGGAACAGTGTCGATAATAGATATTTGAAAATGTAAATTTCTGTAGGAGGAAATGCTAGTTTCGGAGAAAAAATCATGAAAGACTAAAAATTCAATTGCAAGGAAAATATTAAAAAGGTAATTAAATGGTAAAATAACTGTGGGAATAGAGTAGCAAAAATAGATACTTTCATTGTTATATTAAAAGGTTAGCTGGTAGCAGGAAAGGGCAATATATGTGGAAGGATAGTAAAGTGAAGGGGAACCATGTATTTTAATAAAGAAGGAGAGATTACATGCGATTAGTAGGAAAGAAAATTATCAGTCTTGTGCACCATGATTTCGAAGATTTAGAGCTCTGGTATCCAATCTTGCGTTTAAAAGAAGAGGGAGCGATTGTTCACCTCGCTGGAGAAAAGGCAAATGAAACATATATTGGAAAATATGGTGTGCCTGCTGTATCAGATTTTGCATATAGTAGTATTAAAGCGGATGAATATGATGCCATCCTTGTCCCAGGAGGTTGGGCCCCTGATAAAATTCGTCGTTTTCCTGAAGTGATTACACTTATCCAGAACATGGAAGAAAGTAAAAAGCCAATCGGACAAATCTGTCATGCAGGATGGGTCTTAATCTCTGCTAAAATTTTGCAGGGGAAGAATGTTACGAGTACACCTGGTATTAGAGATGATATGGAGAATGCCGGGGCAACATGGATAGATAAGGCTGTTGTAGTAGACGGACATCTTGTATCCAGCAGACGTCCTCCAGATCTTCCAGATTATTTAAGAGAATTGATAAAAGTAATTGAAAAACGTTAAAACATAATATGACAAAAAAAAGTGGTTTTTCCTCATGGAGAAATCACTTTTTTATCAATGAATTTCTGATTAATTTTTAGAAAATATAATAAAGAACGAACCCGAAATGTTAGTAATTATGGTCTCAAAATTGTAACCGACTATACAGTAAAATTCAGGATACAGTAAACAAGGGCCTTGGGCACTGGTTGGGAAGTGTTATTGAGATGTTTGAAGGTAAGGTAAAAATCAGAAGAGGATAAAAAGTATTCGTACCAACTAGCAATTCTTTATTAAAAGAAATAAGTCAAAAAAAAGAAATAAGTCAAAACTCTAAGAAGCGGGTGTCGTTATCGACACCGGCTTCTTTTCAATATGGGGAAAGACTATGGATATGTTTACTTAGTATTGATCGAGACTATTTTTCGAATAATAGTAACAAAAAACTATTTGCGCGGGGGTAAGGTTTGAAAAATATTCGAGAAATTTTCATTGACGATTTAAAAAGTATTTATAGGAATTTGTTTGTCTGTATCGTTGTTGTTTTTCTAATGTTTATCCCGTCTATTTATGCTTGGTTTAACATTGTTGCTTCTTGGGACCCTTATGCAAATACGGAAGGAATCCTTGTCGGTGTTTCCAATAATGATAAAGGTACAGAGTTAAATGGTAAAGCCGTGAACTTAGGCAATGAAGTTATAGAGGGGCTAAAGGGGAATTCAGATTTAGGCTGGAGATTCACAACAGAAAAAGATGCCATTGCAAAGGTGAAAAAGGGAGATTATTACGCATCTATCATCATTCCAGCTGATTTTTCAGAACATATTGCGACCATCATGACAGATGACCCCATTAAAGCGGAGATTGATTACTATGTTAATGAAAAAATCAATTCCATTGCTCCTAAAATGACTGCTGCAGGGGCTAATAGTATTGTGGACAATGTGAGCAAAAGCTTTATTAAAACAGCTAGCGGGAGTATCCTTTCAATCTTTAATGAACTGGGAATCACGTTGCAAAATGAGTTACCGACCATTCAAAAAATGAAGAATATGGTGTATTTATTAGAGGAGAAACTGCCTGAGCTTGAGCAAAATATCAAAACGGTCCAAACACATGTAAAAAGGGCTGAAGACATCATTAAGATGGTTAATGATGGTCTGGATTCAATTGAAGGAATAACGTCACAAAAAGACAAATTAGTGTCAGACGTTTCTAGTTATGTAGATTCAACAAGGCAGGCATTCGAGGGGATCAATCCACTATTAGAAAATGATCTTGCAAATGTAAGAAGCGATAATGAATCTATTTTAGTGCTAGCAAACCGGTTAACGAATCAGGAGTTGCCTAGCGATGAAGTGGATCAGATAGTTGAACAAGGGATAACGAGGATAAAAAAAGAGTTGTACCTGTTGGACAGTATGTATAATTTATTGGTGAGAGTCAATCAATTTAGTGAGAATAACTGGCTTCAACCAGAAATAAAGCTAATGGATAATCTGCGGGATAATGCTTCGAATCAACTTCAAGCGCTGAATAACCGTTCCTTTGGCTCACTTATAGATCTTGGTGAGAACAATGATAAAGTCTTGGCAAGCTTCCAGGATAACTATTCAAAGGAAACAGGACCAAAATTCAATGAAATTTGGAATGAAACGGATTCCATATTGAAAAAAGTTCAGCTCACAATGGAAGAGGGTAGCCAGGTTCTTCCCGAAGTAAGGACACTGTTAAATGAGACCAATCGAACGTTGGAAACTCGCACAGGAGAAATCGATAAGTTACAGAATAAGTTTCCAGAAATCGAAACGAAAATAAAGGCTCTAGCGGCTAAAATGAGAGAAATCGATAAGTCTTATAACATGGAAGAAGTGATTGCTTTCTTAAAAAATGACATCGAGCAAGAAAGCGACTTCTTTTCAGAACCAGTGCTACTCAATAAACACAGTTTATTTCCGATTCCAAACTATGGATCAGCCATGTCCCCATTCTTCACCGCACTTTCACTTTGGGTGGGTGGCACAATATTAATTTCCATGCTAAGCGTGGATGTTTCTCATAAAGTTTACAGCCCGTATCAAATATATATTGGGCGGTACCTAATATTCTTCATCATTGGGTTAATGCAGGCACTCAGTGTTTCTATAGGCAATATTATCCTAATTGATGTATATGTAGCTGATAAATTTGAGTACATCGTGTTTTCTGTCTTGATTAGTACAGTATTTACACTCATTGTCTACACCTTTGTTTCAGTTCTTGGAAATGTGGGAAAGGGAATAAGTGTTGTCTTAATGGTCCTCCAAATATCAAGTTCAGGCGGGACCTTCCCTATTCAAGTGACACCACCATTTTTTCAACATATCAATCCCTTCTTGCCATTCACCTATGCAGTTGGTTTACTTCGTGAATCGGTTGGGGGAATAACCTGGAGTGTCGCTGGCAAGGATATTTTTGTCTTATTTCTCTTTTTAATAATCACTCTCATCTTAGGTATCGTTCTGAAGAAACCATTGCATGCTAGAACGCAAAAAATGAAGGATAAATTATATGGAAGCAGAATTTTTTAAAATAGAAACGAGAATATATGTATGTCTCCAGTTCGTCAAATAGGTAGGGTAGTCTTTGAAGTCTGTCAAGTATGTTTGCGCTAGAAATTGGTCCAACTACTTTTCTTAAATGTGAAAGGTTTGCGCGTTTACAAAAATAATCATTGCAGAATAGTCTGGATCTTTGTTTTATTAAGGGTCTCAGGCTATTTGTCTATTTATGGGTTGGAACTAGAATAATGTTTCTTACGAAATTAAGTAGTATTGTTTTATTTATACAATAAAAAGAGTTGATTGAAAAATACCGATAAATTAGAATTTTTGCATTTTTATAGTTGACAAAAACCATTGGATTAATCATTATTAAGAAATAATGTTTAGTAAATCAATGCGATTTAAAAGTGGGGTGACTTTATGTATTTAACAATAGATGGAATTGAAAAAAGTTTTTTGAATGAAAAGAAAGAAAGCATAAAGGTGCTCGATGAGATTAACATAGAGGTGGAGAAAGGAAGCTTCGTTTCGATTGTTGGGCCATCAGGCTGCGGTAAATCGACACTCCTGTATCTAATTGCTGGTCTGGATAAGGCTGATAAAGGGGAGATCCGTGTAGCTGGAAAAAAGGTGATGAAGCCAGGACCGGAACGAGTCGTAGTGTTTCAAGAGGCAGGGTTATTTCCTTGGTTAACGGTACTTGAAAATGTTACATACGGATTGAAGTTAAAGAAAATGCCCAAAGAAGAGGCGAAATCGAAGGCATTAGACATTTTAAAAATGGTTCACCTCAGCCGCTATGTGGATTCCTATCCACATCAGCTCTCAGGGGGCATGAAACAGAGGGTAGCCATTGCAAGAGCGCTGGTTATGGAACCGGATATTCTGTTGATGGATGAGCCATTTTCTGCGCTTGATGAGCAAACGAGGATGGTCTTGCATAAAGAGCTGCTCGAAATCTGGAGAAAAACAAAAGTGACAATCTTTTTTGTTACCCATAATATTCGTGAGGCTGTTCAGCTTTCTGAAAAAATTATCGTCTTTGCAACCCGTCCCGGGAAAATTAAAGAGACGATTTCCGTCCCATCCATGAAAGATGGAGTTATGCCAGATAGTGTAACTTTGAACACTGAACAAAGGGTTCTATCGATCTTGCAGGAGGAAATTGAAAAAGTGTTGAAGGAGGAAATGGGGAATGATTACAGCTTTAAGACGAATCATATTCATCGCGATGATAGCGGGGATATGGGAAGTCACATCTAGACTTTCCAGTCTTCCAGATTTCATGTTTCCGAGCCTGACTCAAGTGTTGGAAACTCTGTTTAATGGACTAGTTAGCGGACAAATAACCGATGCTATCGGAAAAAGCCTTGGCCGTATCCTGATCGGCTTCACGATTGCCATTATAATAGGTCTGATATTAGGATATTTCATTTGGCGCTTTAAACTGGTTGAAGATACGCTTGGATTCGTCGTGACGGCTTTACAGTCCATACCGAGTATCGTTTGGTTCCCTTTAGCAATAATTTGGTTTGGATTGAATGATTTTTCGATTCTCTTTATCGTCACTATCGGCGCAACTTGGACGATGACAGTTAATGCAACCAGTGGATTCCGGAATGTGCCCCAGCTGTATCAACGGGTTGCCAAAACATATGGATCGACCGGGTTTCATTTTCTACGTACCGTGATTTTACCAGCATCTGTTCCACAAATAATATCCGGGCTGCGAATTGCATGGGCATTTTCTTGGCGTGCATTGATGGCAGGTGAATTACTTGGCGGTGGCGGCGGTCTTGGACAATTGCTAGAAATGGGTAGATCGCTCGGACAAATGGATTTGGTCATCTCCGTAATGATCATTATCGCAATTATCGGAACAATCGTGGATAATGTTGTCTTCTCACGTCTAGAACGAAATGTTCAACTGAAATGGGGAGTAAATCAACGGTAGTTTAATAAGATTATATTTTAAAAGGAGAGGGAAATATGCTGAAAAAATCATTTTTTGCCCTTATTATGTCTGTATTGTTAATCGGAATAGTAAGCGGATGCACACAATCCACAAGTAAAGAAGAGGGAAAAGGCACTGGGAAACAAACTGTGAAAATTGGATATTTTCCTAACTTAACTCACAGTGCAACGATTATTGCACTTGAAAAAGGCTTTTTTGAAGAAGAGTTCGGTGAAGATGTTAAGATTGAAACCAAAACAGTGGCCAATGGTGGGCTATTTATGGAAGCAATGGCTACAAACGCTATTGATGTCGGAACAGTTGGGCCTGGTCCATTACTTAACTTTTACGTTAAAAACCCGGAATACCACCTGATTTCTGGAGCTGTTAATGGCGGGGCCGTTCTTGTGGCTAGTGAGGGCAGCAAGGTAACGGATTTAAAAGATTTAGACGGTAAAAAAGTAGCGATTCCTGTTATAGGGAGCACACAGGATGTCATGCTTAGAAAAGCGCTTCAAGACGTTGACTTAAAACCGACTACTAACGGAGGAACAGTTGAGTTATATGCGGCAGCACCCGCTGACACAACAGCACTTTTTGTCCAAAAATCAGTCGATGCTGCAGCTACCCAGGAACCATGGGGATACGTATTGGAAAACCAGGCAAAGGGAAAGTTAGTGCTTGACTGGGATCAGTTTGCATGGGGAAAAGATTCACCAAACACGGTAGTGGCTGCAAGTCAGAAGTTCTTGGATAAAAAGGGGCTCGCCGCATCTTATTTGAAAGCTCACAAAAAAGCAGTGGATTTTATCCAAAACAATCCTGAAGAAAGCCAAGAATTAGTTATTAAGCATTTAAAGAAACTAACTGGAAAAGAATTAAGCAAAGAAGAAGTTACCTCTGCGTTTTCACGCTTAGAAGTAACGACGGAAGTTAATGAACAAGTTATTCAGGAAATGGCTGATATAAGCAAAGAAGCGGGATATGTTCCTAGCAGTGATATTAAGGGTATGGTTGACTTATCTATTCTTAAAGAAGTATCCAAGTAATTAATGTAAAAAAACGCCTCAGCCGATTTTTGGCCTTGGGCGTTTTTTTTGTGCGCCTTAATAGATTTGAGAAATATTGAATGTTAAATACGGTTTATATAGTAATGTGAAAATGTTTTTGCAAATCATATGAAAGTAATAGATGAATTCGAATATCAAGCGGAGAGGTTTGAAATGAGTCAAAAGAGTAGTCAAACAACCATTGCTGTGAATTTCCCAATAACTTCTTATGATAAATCTGAAAATTTAACATTCTTAGTAGATGAACTGGGTAAAGTGGAGCTGAAGGCAGTTAAAAAATAAATGGTAGAGAGAGCCTCATGCCTTAGACTGATATAGGTTTGAGGCTTTTTACTTTACCTAGGAGCAGGCAATTTTTCTCTAGCTTACTTTGGGCAAACTTGATTTAAGGCCTCAATAACATGATCTACTTCTTCCCACGAATGGATGGTTGCACCGGCAGCAAATGAATGCCCTCCTCCATTGAATTGCCGGGCAATTAAAGAGATAGGGATATTTCTTGAACGAATTCTGACACGGATTTCCGTCGGATATTCGATAAAGAACGCCCAGATTTTGTTTCCTTTAATAGAAGAAAGGGTGTTAACTAAATTTGAAGCTTCTACTCGGTCTACACCATACTTATTTAACAGTTCCTTTGTCATAATAAAGTAAGCTACCCCTTTATCGGTTACTTTGAAGCTCATAAGAATATCTTTTTGAAGCCTTGAAGAATTTTTAGTCTTTGTATTAAGGAGGTTATGGATTCTTTCTGGCTGAAAATTATAAGTTCGTAAGAGCGAAACCGTTTTTAAGGTCCTAGGAGAAGTATTTCCATTCAAGAAACGCCCTGTATCACTAATTATCCCTGCATAAAATGCTTTAGCTGCTTCTTTGTTTATTTTAAAATCCTCTGGAAAATTCAAAAATAAGTCAACAAGCATTTCACTTGCAGAGCTATAAGAAGGGTCAACCCAAGAAAGGTCACCGAATTGTTCATATTCGGGGTGGTGGTCAATTTTAATCAACATGTCCCCAAGTGTATATCGGGAATCACTAATGCGTGAAGTGTTAGAAGTATCGCAAACGATCACTAATGCGCCCTTGTAAGTTTTATCAGGGATAACTTCCATTTTACTAATAAACAACAGGCTATTCACTTCTTCTCCTACCACATAAACCTCTTTGGAAGGGTAGGAATGTTTAATTAGTTGTTGTAGACCGACTTGTGATCCTAATGCATCCGGGTCCGGATTAATATGACGGTGAATGATAATAGTAGAATAGTTCTTGATGGCTTCGACTATTTCGTTTTTAATATTTTCCATTTTGCCATCTCCCTTTGAATCATTAATTACCTCGCCGATCAATATTAAATTTTAAAAAATTTAAATAAGAAAAGAAAGCAAGTACTCTTGAATCATATTTACATATAGAAATAGGTACTCTAATCATCACATGTCACAACTATTAAGGCAATTCCAAACACCATAAAGATGAGTATAGAGAGATTTCAGAGTGTATTAGGAATGTCAATATTTCAAATTCATAATTAAACAGTTTAGAGGGGGGTACAATTAAATTAGCTATTATTAAGTAATGAACAAAATTATTGCAAAATTCAATTAATAGTTTTATACTTAATTTACCAAACCGATGACGGCAAGTTACCTTGCTGCAAAGCCGGCTTGGTTTAAACTTAGAATTTATAAAATTGACTTTGTTCACTTGATCTTCCTTTGCCGGTAGACAAGCCATGGATAAGAGTCAGTGAAACGTTCAATGTAATAACATTGTTGGTTTTGCTGGCTCTTTTTGTGTATCCCGACAGTTAGAAAGGGGTGATAAAATGAATGGAGCTTTGGATGGAGTCCGGATTATCGATGTATCCCGTGTTTTGGCGGGGCCGTTTTGTTCAATGATTCTCGGAGATTTGGGAGCGGATGTAATTAAAATTGAGCACCATGAATCAGGTGACGAAACGAGAGGCTGGGGTCCACCGTTTGCCCAAGGAGAAAGCGCTTACTATTTATGCGCCAACCGAAATAAGCAAAGCATGACTTTGAATTTAAAGTCTGAAAAAGGGAAAGAGATTTTCCGTAAGCTGGTGTCTTCGGGGGATATAGTGGTTCAAAACTTTAAGACAGGTACCTTGGAAAAAATGGGGATAGGTTATGAGGAATTAAAGGAATTCAACCCCCAATTGATTATGGCCTCGATCACAGGATTTGGTTTAACCGGCCCTTATAAAGATTTACCTGGCTATGATTATATCATTCAAGCGATGAGTGGTTTGATGAGCATCACGGGAGAAACGGATGGGAGTCCCATGAAAGTCGGCGTTGCTATTGCTGACATATTGACTGGTTTATATACATGCATAGGCATTTTATCAGCTTTACATCATAGGGAAAAAACGGGGGAAGGACAGGAAATTGATATTTCGTTAATGGATTGTCAGGTTTCTTCGTTAGTAAATGTTGCCAGTAATTATTTATTCAATGGAATAACTCCTGAGCGAATGGGAAATCAACATCCGAATATTGTGCCTTATCAAACTTTTCATGCAAGCGATGGAGAGTTAGTCGTGGCTGTAGGAAATGATGAGCAGTTCAGGCGATTCACATATGTTTTAGAAAGACCGGATTTAGCGGAGCAGGAACAGTTTAAGCGTAATGAAAATCGTTTGCTTAACAAGGAAGAATTAATACCGATAGTTGAAGATTTGTTAAAAAGAAAGACAAAAAAAGAGTGGAAAATGCTGCTTGATGACGCGGGGATTCCAAATGGACCAATTAATACTATCGCAGAGATGTTAGAGGATCCCCAAATAAAAGCGAGAGACATGTTGGTGAATATGGAGCATCCTACTGTTGAAAATCTGAGAGTAACAGGATCCCCCTTAAAACTTTCGAAAACACCTGTCACGATGAGAAAGCATCCACCCCTGTATGGAGAGCATACTGATTCGATTTTGGCTGGAATTGGGTATAAACCAGACGAAATAATCAAATTTAAACAAAATAAAATTATTTAGGAGGAATTTAGATGATGAATTTCGAATTAACAGAAGAGCAGCAAAGTGTGAAAAAAGTGGTAAGGAAATTTGTGGATAAGGAAATTATCCCATACATTCAAGAGTGGGATCGACAAGGACAGTTTCAACCTCATATTCTAAAGAGATTGGCAGAATTGCAGCTGATGGGTGTTTGTATCCCTGAAGAGTATGGTGGAGTCGGAATGGATTATAATACCCTCGCTATCGTTTGTGAAGAGTTAGAGCGTGGTGATACGGCTTACCGCACTGCAGTTTCAGTACATACAGGGTTGAATAGCATGACTTTATTGCAATGGGGAACTGAAGAACAAAAACAAAAATATTTAGTACCGCAAGCAAAAGGAACTAAGATTGGCGCTTTCGGACTGACTGAACCGAATGCAGGGTCTGACGTAGCAGCAATGAAATCAACGGCTAAGCGTGATGGGGATTATTACATTTTGAATGGATCAAAAACTTGGATTTCTCTCTGCGATTATGCGGATCATTTCCTCATTTTTGCTAAGACGGATCATGATCTTGGCTCCAAAGGGATTACTGCTTTTATTGTAGAACGTACTTTTGAGGGAGTGGAATCCAAAGCCATTAAAGGAAAATTAGGAATTCGCGCAGGAAATACAGGCGAAGTCTTTTTAACGGATGTAAAGGTTCCAATTGCGAATAGACTTGGTGAAGAGGGAGAGGGCTTCAAAATTTCCATGTCAGCATTGGACAGCGGTCGTTTTACAGTAGCTGCAGGTGCTGTAGGGTTAATCGAGGCAAGTCTAGAAGCAAGCTTAAAGTATTGCCATGAGCGCAGTACATTTGGAAAAGAGATTGGTAGGCATCAGCTTGTTCAACAGATGATTGCTAAGATGAGCGCGAATCTAGAGATTTCCAGATTGCTGGTCTTTAAAGCTGGAACATTAAAAAACCAAGGCAAACGTAATACCAAGGAAACATCACTTGCTAAGTGGGTTTCATGTAATGCAGCGAACGAAGCAGCGAATGATGCGGTTCAAATCCATGGTGCCTATGGCTACTCGGATGAATATCCGGTGGAACGTTTCCTACGGAATTCAAAAGCTCCAGTCATTTACGAAGGAACGCGTGAAATTCATACTGTAATGCAGGGGGAATACGCTCTGGGCTTCAGACAAGATAAAGAACTACGTAAGCAATTGCCTGCATGGCCCTTCGAGCAGGTTTCCGTACATTAATTACAGACAGAGGAGATCAGATGATGAACACATATTTTATTGCAGGACATGCAAAACTTCCACAAGGTATGGCAGCGAGGAATGTATATGATTCCATCACAATCACTGTAGAATTGGACTTTAAATATGGTGTTATCGTTGATGCATCCTGTACCCTTGCTACAGAACATGGCAGGGAATACATTCGTCAACTACTTCGCGGTTATTGTCTTAAAGATGGTATCGAAGAATTGATTGATCGTGTGCAAATGTATTATCGTGGTAAGGCAGGTCAAGCGATTCATGCAGGGCTGAAGGATGTATATGCACAGTTCGAATTGGTCTCCGTTAAATAAGAATTAAAATGGATCGTGCCGGTCTTAAAGCCGGTAGGATCCTTTTTTTGACTGCATTGCAAGGTACGCACTTTCATTGTGCAAAAATAATGAAGGTGGTCCATGCCCCCCTAATTGGGCATGTGTTGAATTGCCGTTAATGCATATGGTAGTAATTCTGATTTCTACATTGGGTGATCGTTCATGAGATTTGACAGATTCTTTAGTAGTTTAAAAAAAGCTAGTTATATTTTTTCATAATAATAGAGGTGATAAAAAAGTATCACCTCTTTAAAAATATTTTCAACGTTCTGAAGTTGCCTCTTCTAAAGATTTCTCCTCAAAACATTCATACAATTAAAAGTTCCATCTACAATTATTTCGGAAGCAAATGGAAGGCCTTCTATGGCATCGCCGATTGTTGGAAGAACGTCGATCTCCGCAAGAACGCCGATTTCTGCTAGTACGTCGTTCAGTCCTGCAGGTAGATCTCCTTCTCCAGCAAGAGCCTAGTTGAGTCCTGCAAGTACATCTCCTTCTCCAGCAAGAGCGTCGATGAGACCTGCAAGTAGAACGGTTCCTGCTGGTGCGTCGGAGAGACCTGCAAGTAAACCGGTTCCTGCTGGTGCGTCGTTGAGTGCTACAAGTAGAGCGGTTCCTGCTGGTACGTCGTTGAATGCTACACGTGGCCCGATTTCTGCTGGTGCGCCGTGGTGAACGACGAGTACTCCGCCTTTTTCTATTCTTTTTCCTCGTAGAACGGGCTCTTGAACGAGGGTCCTGATACATGAAGTCGCTTAACCCAAAAGAATTAGCCCTATCCACCGCATTTTGTATATCACGAGAAATATTTGACATATATTTATCCTCCTTTTCCATAATAAACTATGTTGCTTGTACGTAATGTGCTATTGATTATCACAAAACCTTTTTAAAAAAATTAGTTATTTTTGTGGCATCCTTCGCTTTCTTTCATAAATTAAAATGAAAATGAAAGGGAAGGGTTATATGAATGCTGACAAGGAAATACCTATATATCAGCTTTTTATTCCACCTGTAAATTTAATGGAACTTCGTAGAGACATTTGGTGCAATGATCCGGTATGTGCAAAGTTAACAATAAACAGAAAAAAACTCGATATTGATATCGTTTACCGTGGCTCCCATATCCGAGATTTTCGGAAGAAGTCCTATAATGTAATCTTTTACAAGCCAAATACTTATCGAAATGCCAAAGAAGTGCATTTAAACGCTGAATATAAGGATAAATCTTTACTAAGAAATAAATTATCATTAGATTTTTTTGCAGATATAGGAACTTTATCACCAAGATCCCAATTTGTTTTCTTGAATTTGAATGGTAAGGACGAGGGGGTATACCTAGAATTAGAATCAGTAGATGAACATTATTTGAAGAATGGAAACTTGCCTAAAGGATCTATTTTTTATGCAGTTGATGGAGATGCTAATTTCTCGTTAATGAGTGATTTAGACAAAGGAATTAAACAATCTTTAGAATTGGGCTATCAAAAAAAATGTGGGACAGCTCAGGATGAATTATATTTACAAGAATTAATTATCAATATTAATACAATTCCAAGAGTGGATTTTGAAAAGGAAATTGTAAAATATGTAGATGTGGAAAAGTATCTGCGGTGGCTGGCTGGTGTCATTTTCACACAAAACTTTGATGGATTTGTTCACAATTATGCTTTGTACCGAAATGGAGACACTGGACTATTTGAAATCATCCCGTGGGATTATGATGCGACATGGGGGAGAGATGTAAATGGAAAGGTGATGGAGGAGGACTATGTTGGTATTAAAGGCTTTAATACATTGACTGCAAGAATTCTGGATATAGATACATTTCGTCAAAAATATCAACGTCTTTTAAAAGAGATTATGAACAATCAGTTTAACGTAAGATATATGGAACCTATTATTCAGGATATGTATAACCAAATCAGACCGTATGTTCCGAAAGATCCATATATTAGGGATAATATTGAAATTTTCGATAAAGAACCTGATTTCATCCTCAATTTCATAGAGTCACGGGCAAATTATATAACTAGTCAATTGCATACATTAGATTAATTACTTGTTTAACATTCACTTGTTTTTCCAATCGAAGTTGTAAGATATTGCGTATATTTTCTAGCTTTAGATGGAGGAAGGTAAATGGTTAAATTTTATTAAAAACGGCAGGTACGCTGAAAGAACAGCGTTCCTGCTGTTTTTCGTCATGATTCTATTTGCTTTTCTAATCTTTTAAAGCTATGTTTGATAGAAAGATATAATCTAAAGTATTATGAAGGATGGGAATACATTGAATAATCATAGCCGTTTGCCGGCATATATATATACCTTTACGTGCAGCCCAGATGAACGCTCTTTATGTAATATGGAGATGCGCTCGTTCTTCGGTTTAGAAGCATCAGTTAATATTTTGAAAAGTAATATTGAAATTGAACCGAGCAGAAGTCCGTTTATTAAAGGACGGGTCGAGGTGATGTACGAAGGGGAAAGCATATCCGAAATTGTTGAGCAGGTAAAAAATATTCACTTACCACATTCAACATTTAAAGTGTTATTTGTTAAAATTAATGATTTGGATAAAGAAGCAAAAATAGATTATGATGGACAACGTGAAATTGAACGGGAAATTGGCTGGCACATTCAGGGAAATGCCGATGTACGTAATCCTGATCAGGTCTTTGGTATTGTGCCACTTGGTGGTCGTTGGTATTTCGGGAAATATGTTAAACCGGAAGCTGTTTGGTTACATCATATGAAAAAGCCTCGTGAGTATTCAACAGCACTTAGCACAAGAGTAGCTAGAGCCATTGCTAACATTGCGGTTCCACATCCAGATGGAGTGAAAGCCATTGATCCATGCTGCGGCATTGGGACAGTGTTAGTGGAAGCCCTATCAATGGGCATAGATATTGATGGTCGCGATATCAATCCTCTTGTGACAGATGGATCGAGAGAGAATATTGCTTATTTCGGACTCGAAGGTGATGTAACAACCGGGCCAATCTCAGATGTTACGAAAAATTATGATGTAGCGATTATTGATATGCCTTACAATCTATATACACATGCGACTCCGGAAGATCAACTCTCAATCCTTAAACATGCCAGAAGCTTTGCTGACAAGGTGGTTGTCGTAACCATTGATACGATGGATCACATGATTGAAGAAGCCGGGTTTGAAATTGCAGATCGATGTGTGGCCAAGAAAGGCATTTTTTCCAGACAGATTGTTTTGTGTGTATAAGCTTAATTGGGAAGATAAAAAGGCTGAAATCTTTGTGGATTTCAGCCTTTTTGATTTTTACTTAACGTAATAATGAACCACATTTTTGATAATTTCCTTGTTGATCTTTTCCTGATATTCTAAGTAATCTAAATGACCAATAATTTCTGACATGACAAGCGGGAACTCTTTTACATATTTTTCTTTGTAAAAGGTTTTCGCCAGTTCATTACCCGTCGAAATTCCGGATTCTATTAAAGCCAAGATTTTTTGTGATTTTGACTCAATACTGTTGAGTCTTTTTTCAATTAAAGAACCGGGGTGTTCGATGATATTACCATGTCCTGGTAAAATGAGATTAATCTGTAATGATAAACACCGCTTTAATGAATCGATATGATCCACAAGCGTCAGCATTCTATTGCCGTTTTCATCAGGTTCAATCAAGGCGTTACTTGAAATATGTTCAATCAATAAATCACCAGCAAGCAGCCGTTTCTCTTTTTGGTCAAGGAAGGCTATTTGATCCGGGGCATGTCCGGGAAATTCGATTACTTCAAAGTTCAGCCATTTTTTTTCCGTGATTTCAATGATGTCACAATTCAGTCTTTGATCTTTATTATTATCAACGGCATTGAATAAATAGGCGACTTGTTTATCACCTAGTTCACCACAGCCCATTTGAAGGTAAAGCTGTTTATAAAATTCAATTCTCATACTTAAGAAGTCAGGATCCCGTTTTAAACGAGGAACGGATTTAGAATGGGCATAAACAGGAATCGGGTGGAGTGCAGTAATCCGGTTAACCAAACCTACATGGTCTCCATGGTGATGGGTTAACAAAATTTCTGTAATATCCTTAATGGTAAAACCATTTTCCTTTAATGTATTCTGTAATGCATTCCAGCAAACATCGTCATTCATACCAGCATCTACTAATGTTAAAGATTCATCCTGTTTTACTAAGTAAAAGTTTATGCTTTTCAATGATAAAGCACTTGGAGCCATAATTGGATAAATTTCAAGTAATGTATTAGTTTTCATGAACGTCGCCTATCCTCCCAAATTGAGATTAACTAAATAGTGATATTACTAATAATGAGCAAGTATATATAAAGGGTTATTAATCTATGATGAGATGAATGAAATGAAACTGTCAAGCGGAAACTTCCAAATGAAAAAGATTTTAATAGAGAAAATAACTGGTAATGGATGGTTTATTTATCTTGTTTATTTTAAAATTGAATAAGCATCTCAATAATTGAGCCAATATTCTTATAATTAGTTTTAGCTGTTGAGGTTTCATATCATGTATTTTTTATAACTAAAACTGAAGATGTAATGTATGTTGAGAGAAAGCGTTCTATAGAAAATAGAAAGTGTATAGGAGGGACTAGTTTGAAACCTAAGATCTATATTACAAGGAAATTGCCAGAACAAATAGTTAATAGGCTGAGAGGGAATTATCATGTCACGATGTGGGAACAAGAGGATATACCGGTTCCTAGAGATGTGCTTGAAAAAGAAATAGAAGAAATTGATGGGCTGCTTTGTTTGTTGACGGAACAAATAGATGAGGCGCTGATTGAAAAGGCGGTTAATCTAAAAATCATTGCCAATATGGCGGTTGGTTATAACAATATTGATATACATAGTGTAATAAAAAGAGGCATCATGGTCACGAACACGCCGGGGGTTTTAACGGAAACAACAGCCGATTTAACCTTTGGCTTGCTGCTTGCAACGGCAAGAAGGCTGATAGAAGCAGAAGATTATTTAAAGAGTGGACAATGGGAAACGTGGTCACCTATGCAGCTGACCGGGCAGGATGTACACGGTGCAACGATGGGAATCATCGGGTTAGGGAGGATTGGTGAGGCACTGGCTAAAAGAGCTAAGGGCTTTGATATGGATCTAGTTTATTTTAATCGAAGCCGTAAATATGAACAGGAAAAAGAATTAGGAATTGAATATCAGCCCCTTGAAAAATTGCTCCAAGTTTCGGATTTTGTCTGTGTAATGTTGCCGCTTACTCCGGAAACCACTTATATGATTGGCGCAGATCAGCTGGATTTAATGAAAGAGACGGCTGTACTCATAAATACGGCAAGAGGTGGGATTGTTGATGAAAAGGCGTTATATCAGGCGTTGAAAAACCGAGTAATTTGGGCGGCAGGATTAGATGTATTTGAAGAAGAACCAGTTTCATTGGATCATCCGCTGCTAACATTGCCAAATGTGGTTACGTTACCGCATATCGGGAGTGCCAGCATTGCGACAAGATTGAAAATGGCAAGCCTTGCTGCACAAAACTTGATGGATGGCTTAGCAGGTGATACTCCTCGTAATTTAGTAGTATTATGAAAATGACATGTGAAAAAAGGACTCCAAAAAAAATGGGGTCCTTTTTTGAGAGTGAAATATCAACCAAAATGCCTTTTTTATTAAAATCCTCCTGTCTCTAAACCGTCAATTTCTATCCCTCTACTAAAATCACGTGTGATTTTTAATTCATTATTTGTGGTGGATAAGGTTAGTTCTCCTTCTTTCTCATAAACTTTAGATGACTTCTCGTCATACACCTTAATATTGATAGACTGCTGTGTACAGGTTAATATGGTGCAAAGCAATTTGAATCCCCTCTTTATCATTTTAAAAGAGTGCTAAATAGAATTACTCGGATTATCTTTAACTTAAGGAAAGCATACTTATCGTAAATTGACTGGATTTTTTGTAAAATAAAGAAGATCACGTATTTTTTAGAAAAAACAACTTGTTAAAAGGGATAGGGGTAGTAATGATTGAATTGAAAGAAACAATTTCATCAGGTAACGAAATGACTAAATCCAAAAGGCTGTTGATGGCTCTTATGCTTGGTTCCTTTGCAGCGATTGGACCATTGTCACTTGATATGTATTTACCAGGTCTGCCTACGCTTGCTGAAGATCTAAACAGCAGTACGTCTTTAGCCCAGCTTAGTTTGACTGCCTGTTTATTAGGATTGGCGTTAGGGCAGATTTATCTAGGACCACTAAGTGATGCAAAAGGAAGACGGGTACCGTTAATCATTTCACTATCTATTTATTGCGTTTCATCTCTGTTATGTGCTTTTGCTCCATCCATTGAATTGCTTTTATTATTACGTTTTATTCAAGGTATCGCAGGAGCAGGAGGAATTGTCATTTCCAGGGCCATTGTTCGTGACCTTTTTTCAGGAACGGATTTGACAAAATTCTTCTCCATGTTAATGCTGGTAAATGGAGCTGCGCCGATTTTGGCTCCAGTTTTTGGAGGTCAGCTGTTACAGTTCACATCTTGGCGGGGAGTTTTCATAGTCATTTGTGTATTAAGTGTGCTTATGGTTGCCGCAGCATTTTTCGGTGTAAAGGAAACATTATCTCCTAATCATAGAAGTGCGGGAGGGGTAACCGATACACTCCGAACTTTTGGGAATTTATTAAAAGACCGTGTATTTATGGGCTATGCTTTTTCACAAGGATTCGTAAGTGCCGCAATGTTTGCGTACATTTCCGGTTCGCCTTTTGTTCTCCAAAATATCTTTGGTGTCTCTCCCCAAACGTTCAGTCTTATTTTTGCAACAAACGGAATGGGTATCATTATTGCCTCTCAAGTGACTGGAAGGCTGGCAGGTAAGGTAAAAGAGGAAAAACTCCTTCAAATAGGATTATGTCTTGCATTATTTGGAGGGATCCTACTTCTTTCATCTATCCTTCTCGAAATTGGGTTAGCAGGAATCTTGATAGCTTTATTCTTCTCCGTTTCTAGCGTTGGAATTGTCGGTACAACAAGTTTTTCTTTATCGATGCAGAATCAGAAAAAAACAGCAGGCAGTGCCTCGGCCTTAATTGGACTGCTCCCTTTTATATTAGGGTCACTAATGGCTCCCCTAGTGGGTCTAGGTTCAGGTGATTCACCCCTTCCGATGGGTATTGTGATGGTAAGTTGTCATGCCATCGCCATGTTGGCTTATCTAGTTCTTGCCCGCCGTGGGTTAAAGGGATTAGCATAAAAATAAAAAAAAAAAGCTGAATCCCTTTTATAGGGTTTCAGCTTTTTACCTTGTTTAGAAAGTACTCCTGATAAAAATCAGGGCTGCTTTTTTCAATTCTTATAACAGTGATTCCGCTCCGTCAATATAAACTTCCGTGCCTGTTACATGGGAGGACATAGCTGAAGCTAGGAACAAGACAAGGTCCCCTGCTTGCTCGGTAGTGCCGGCTTTTTTTGCAAGGGGCTGTGAACCTTCCGGGTATTCAATTGGGATTCTGATTTTTTTTAAGTTTTCATCTTCTGGGAAAGTGTTGTCGTGAATGTTCGTATCGATGGAGCCGGGACAAATGATGTTGACTCGGATTTTATATTTTGCCAATTCGAGTGCCGCCATTTTACCGAAAGCAACTTGACCAGCTTTTGATGAGCTGTAGGCGGAAAAACCAAAATTCTTGAAAAATCGGTTTCCATTGATGGAGCTGTTGATGACGATGCTGCCACCTGTTTCCTTCATATATGGAATGGCGTATTTGACAGTGAGGAAGGTGCCCTTTAGGTTGATGGTATGTGTTTGATCCCAGTCTTCTGGCTTTATGTCTTCAATGGGGGCTATCACACCGTTGATGCCTGCGTTGGCGAATACGAAATCAATTTTCCCGAAATGGTCAAAGGCTACCTGGTATGCCTTTTCAACTTGATCGGCTTTAGAAACATCGGTTTTGACGATTAAAGCCTCTCTACCAAGGGATTCTACTTCTTCCTTCACCTTTTCTGCATTTTCAACTGTCCGATCAAAAAAGACAATATTTGCACCGTTTTCAGCTAGCTTTAGTGCAGCGCCACGGCCAATTCCTGATCCGCCACCCGTAATTATTGCGACTTTATTTTTCATTAAATCTGTCATAAACTTCACACGCTCCTTTTTAGTTTTCTTTCCCGAATAGGTAGTATGTAGAAACATCATGGCAGTAGTAATATAGAAAGATTATAAAGGAAAATTACCTGAAAAATCCAATTTAAACCGTCGTTGGTCGTCATTTTCCTTTGTTTTTTAGTGAATTGTCTGTATATTGAGGACATAATAAGTTAGCTTGAAAGGGGATATGATGTTGATACGTTTAGGAGTAATAGGAACAAACTGGATCACTGAGCGATTTTTAGAGGCAGCAAAGCTTGTGGAGGAGTTTTCTTTAACCGCTGTTTATTCACGTACAGAAGAGAAGGCTAAGGAATTTGCCGGAAAATATGGAGTTTCTACGATATTTACAAATTTAGAGGAAATGGCCGCAAGCGATGAGATTGATGCTGTATATATTGCAAGTCCTAACTCTCATCACAGCAGGCAGGCAGTGTTATTTTTAGATAATAAAAAGCATGTGTTATGTGAAAAACCATTAGCTTCGAATGCAATGGAAGTTAAGAAGATGATTGACGCTGCCCAAAAAAATGAAGTGCTATTAATGGAAGCAATGAAATCAACAGTAATGCCTAACTTTGAAAGTATCGAGAAAAATATTAGTAAAATAGGTACCATACGGCGATTTTCAGGAAGCTATTGTCAATATTCATCACGCTATGACGCGTATAAAAAAGGCACAGTTTTGAATGCGTTCAATCCGGAATTTTCAAGCGGCGCATTAATGGATTTAGGGATTTACGTCATTTACCCACTTGTTGTACTGTTCGGTAAACCAAATAAGATTCAGGCAACAGGAACATTGCTTGAATCAGGGGCAGATGGACAGGGAACCATATTACTTTCCTATGACGAAATGGAAGCGGTCGTAATGTATTCGAAAATTACGGAGTCCAACCAGCCATCCGAAATACAAGGCGAACATGGCAGCATTCTCATTAATAAGATTTCCGGACCCGAAGCAGTGGATATCCATTATCGGGATGGTTCTAGGGAAAGTATTTCGGTTAAGCAGGACATGCCTTCCATGTATTATGAAGTTAAAGAGTTTGTTGAATTGATTCATCAGGGTAAAATAGAATCGGATAAAAATTCATTCGCGAATTCACTATTGACTATAGAAATCATGGATGAAGCAAGAAAGCAAATTGGCATCGTTTTTCCTGCTGACCGTTGATAAGCATTTAAATAGACACGGTCTTGGAAGAAGAGTATAAATGGATGTTACAGATATCCTTTAATTGGGTAGAATTTTAGTACATAGATAATATTTATGTTGGAGGAATGGATATGAAATGCAAAATTAACCGTAATGCAGCAAAAGTTTTACAAAATATGTTGAGCAGTGAAGAAGCCGAAGGCAAAATGATTCGAGTATATATCACGCATATGCATGGTGATCATGCTCACTATGAGATGAAACTTGATACGCCGACAGAACATGACGAAATTGTCAAAACAGATAAAGATATAGATATTTTGCTTGATTCACGTGAGGAATTTCTTGATGGGGTATGGATTAAATATTTTTATGTTCCGGAAGAAGGTTTTGAAATTACTAATCCTTCGAAAGAACCTCACGGGCATCACCACCATTAAGAAAAAAAGGGGAGAATGGCATGAATCAAAAATACGAAAAGATCTTTCAACCATATAAATTTTCTTCAGGGGTAGAAGTGAAAAACCGTATCATGATGGCTCCGATGACAACTTATTCTTCGGATGATCATGGCTTTATAACCGAAGATGAACTGGCTTATTATGCGGAACGCTCGGCAGGTGTTGGTGCGGTGATTACGGCTTGTGCTTATGTAATAGCTGGAGGAAAAGGGTTTCCAGGTCAATTTAGTGTAGATGACGATTTATTTATCCCTTCTTTGAGAAAATTGGCTGAGACGATTCAAGCTAAAGGGTCAAAAGCAATTTTACAAATATATCATGGTGGTCGGCAAAGTCCACCCGAATTAGTACCTGATAACCAACCTGTTTCCGCGAGTGCGATTGCTTCCAAACAAGATGCACCGGTACCACGGGAAATGTCGGAAAACGAAATTCAGGACGTTATTATGGCATTTGGAGAAGCGACTAGAAGAGCCATCGAAGCAGGATTTGATGGCGTAGAAATTCATGGGGCCAATACGTATTTGCTTCAACAATTCTTTTCACCACACTCGAACCGTCGTACAGATAAATGGGGAGGAACTCTAGGAAAACGATTGATTTTTCCGCTTACCCTTGTAAACGAAGTGGAAAAAACAGTGGCTGAGCATGCGAAAAAGCCATTTATTATCGGCTACCGCATTTCTCCTGAAGAAGGCAGCAATCCTGGAATCACTTTGAATGACACGCTCCAGTTCGTCGATAGACTAGCTAATCAAAACTTAGATTATCTGCATATATCGGTAGGTCATTTCTGGAATGGTTCATTCCGTGAGAGTGATAGGACAAAATCCCGAATCGTTAAAATTCATGAAAAGGTTGGTAATCGTATCCCGATAGTCGGAGTAGGCTCTCTGCACACACCGGAGGAAGTAGCAGAAGCTATGGAAACCGGCGTGCCATTTATCGCACTCGGTCGAGAACTGCTTATGGAACCGCATTGGATTGAAAAAATCAGGGCAGGAAAAGAAATTGAAATACGTACGACTCTTTCCAAGAAAGATCAGGATGAACTTGTCATTCCAGATCCACTTTGGGAGAAGTTGATTAATATAAAAGGTTGGCTTCCGGTAGTAGAGTAAGTGTAAAAAGCATTAGAAATATATAATACCTTAAACCCGTCCTCTCTTTATTGAGGACGGGTTTTTGTATGGGCAACTTATGCATAGATGGTCTCAATGGATTGGAATGTTCAGATTCCTTTTCCTGGAAAATGAGCATTCCAATAAGATATATGTTGAGGAAGGCAATTAAAATAGTATTTCGGCTACATTTGAACTTGCCTAAACAAATGATACGGGCATCCGTAGCTCATTTTGTGAATTAACCCAACAATCAGTATCCCTAGAGTTACAGATAATCAGACTTATTCCGTTCAAACGGAAAATATCTCTCTATTGGATAAATCAATTTAATATATGCCGAAGAATAGGCAATTAGTCGAACATTCCAATTCCCTGCATAGTAGTCATTACTTCCGGCTTCAAAATAACTAGTCTGGACGTATCGTCCCAGTTTGTAATATAAACGTAAAAATATGTAAACAAATGTTAACTTTACTAGTAATGTACAGTTCTACGTTTTACTGTATAATGTTGAACCGTAGTTGATAACCATGTCAAATAACTTTACAAAGGAGAATACAGATGACGATTATTTCTTCGGTTTTATTTGCCCCCCGCATGTTTGTTGTAAACAGAAAATATGTCCGTTGGAAGAAGTTACGTTCCCTCTATATATTTACTTAGCGTATACAATTATACGTATTTGAACGAGTAACTACTCTAAAAAGCAAGAATATATTCCGATAATTGTAGAGTTCAATCTTAAAAACAACTAAGGATGTGAAAATGAAGAGAATGATAAAAGATACGAGATTCCAAGGATATAACATGAGAGGTTTTCAAAAAGACGTTACGGCAGGATTGGTTGTAGGTATTGTTGCCATTCCTTTGGGATTAGCTTTTGCAATTGCGTCAGGAGTTGAGCCAATATACGGGTTATATACTACGATCATCGCTGGAATCCTCATTTCCATTTTGGGAGGATCCAAGTATCAAATTGGTGGACCGACTGGAGCTTTTGTGCCTTTGTTATTTGGTATTGTTATGCAATATGGATATGATAGTCTGCTAATTGCGGGATTTTTAGCTGGATTGATACTAGTTGTGATGGGACTTCTTAAATTAGGTAATTTGATGAAGTTCATTCCCCGCCCTGTCATCATTGGGTTTACAACAGGAATTGCGATAATTATCTTTTCTGGGCAGATCGCCAGCTTCTTCGGTATGAGGGTGGAAAAACATGAAACGTTTATGGACAACATGAGGGAACTGGTGGTTAAAGCAGATACGATTAATGTTTATAGTGTGAGTGTTGCGGCTATATGTTTTATCGTTATCTTGCTTTCACCGAGGATTCTGCCACGAGTGCCAGGACCGCTACTGGGTCTACTCATTTCCACAATAGCAGCCTACTATTTATTTCCCAATAAGGTTGCTACAATCGGTTCTACGTATGGAGCGATTCCAAGAGGATTTCCTGAATTTAAAGTGCCAGAGCTTTCAATGGAAATCATTATCACACTTCTTCCCGTTGCTTTTACGATTGCCTTATTAGGAGGCGTTGAGTCTTTGTTATCCGCTACCGTGGCAGATAATATGGGCGGTTCCAAACATGATAGTAATAAGGAATTGGTTGGACAAGGGATTGCAAACATTGCTACTCCATTCTTTGGGGGGATACCGGCTACAGGTGCTATTGCCAGGACGGCTACCAATATCAAAAGTGGTGCAGTCTCTCCAATGTCCGGAATCATTCACGGAATTGTCGTTTTGTTGGTTTTGCTTGTACTTTCTCCATATGCAGCGCATATACCTTTGGCAAGCATGGCACCCATTTTGATGTTTGTTGCATGGAATATGAGTGAAAGAAAGGAATTCGCTCATGTTTTAAAAACGAAAACAGCAGATTCGGTCGTTTTGCTAGTTACCTTTCTTGTTACTGTTTTCACTGATTTAATCATGGGAGTCGGAATTGGCTTATTGATTGCATTTGCCACCTTTATTAAAAAAATGAGCCACACATTAAAAATTAGAGAAAGAAATCATGAAGTTCATCATGAAATTGTTCCAAGCGATAATTTGGATTCAAAGATCAATGTGTATAATTTGGAGGGGCCATTATTCTTTGGTTCGATTGATGTCCTGGAGTCATCCATTTTAGCAAACTTGGATAATAAAACGAAAGTTTTGGTATTAAGTATGCGGAGGGTAACATATATGGATACGTCTGCAGAGGCTGCACTTCTGGCTATTGTTAATCGTTTAGGAAAATATAAGGGGAAATTAATCATTTCTGGAATTCAGCAGCAACCAAAGGAATTGCTGATCAGCACTGGATTATACCATAAAATAGAAAAACAACATTTTTTTAAATCGAAGGAAGATGCCCTTTATTTTGCCAAGAAGCAGTTGTATGTTAATTCGGATAAAGTAGTCTAATAGTTTCATCCTCGAAGTCACCTTTTTGGATTGTTATGTTATAGTAACGTTAACAGTAGATTTTAAAAGAAGGTGACTATCTGGGTGAATATATATCGGATTGGCCAGCTTGCTGAACTTGCGAATGTTTCGAAGAGAACCATCGACTATTACACACAATTAGGAATGCTGAACTATGAAAAAAATGGGTCAAGATATCGATATTATACAGAAGATGCTCTCAATCGTCTTCAAATGATTAATCGGTACAAAGAACAAAATATGCCATTGACTGAAATTAAGGAACGGTTACATGTCTGGTCAAAAACCACTGTGGTTTCTGGGCAGGTGCTCGTGAAAGTGGACAAGATATCATCAGATATCAAAGAACTGGAAAAAGAACTGCTTGAATTAAAACCGCTATTGGATCAGCTCGATGATCAGCAATTAAAATTTGCTGCAAAACAGCTGTCCGTTCGAGGAGGGTCTTTATTAAGCATCATTACTATGCTCACCTAAATATTTTGCCTCGATCAACAAAAAAGACCTGAATTGGTCTTTTTTTGTTTTGATTTAATAAATTTCACATCAGGGGAATCATCATTTTGAATAGATTTGTCCATTTTCATCTATCGTTATATGAGTGGATAACTGATTTAACTTGTTTATAATATTTGGTTAAAAGTCTTATCCATGAACAGTGGTTGTCCACTAATAATTTTGGCTGGAGTAATATTCGTGGTCGTATGCCCACTAATAGGAATGTCCACACAATTGCGTTTCTAATCCTTAAGGATGATTGGAACACCGGAATATGAAGTTGACTATGAGTAGAACATTTATTTGAATTATTTTTGGTTGAAATAGCCTTATAAATCTTTTTTCGATAAAGATGAAGGATATAAGGGAATGGAAAAAGAAGAACTTAAGTATCTATAAATATAAGAAGAGGTGAGAGTGTATGATTGGATCAATCGTAACGACGGCAAAAGGACATCTTCAAGGTACTATGGAAAACGATGTATGCGTTTGGCGTGGAGTCAGGTATGCGAAAGCGCCAATTGATGCTTTGCGTTTCCACTCGCCGGAGCCAGTTGAAAAATGGAGCGGTGTCTTGGATGCAGTGGATTTTGGTGCCGTTCCTCCACAGCCGATGGATCGGGCTGTAAGAACAGGAATGGCTGGCAATGAAAAAATGGATGAGGATTGCTTGTTCCTGAATATTTGGTCACCAAGAGCTGATGATAAGAAGCGCCCGGTCATGGTATGGATTCCTGGTGGGGCATATATAACGGGAGCTGGATCTATTGATATGTACAATGGACATTTGTTGGCTAAGAATGGAGACGTAGTCGTAGTAAGCATCAACTATAGGTTAGGTGCACTTGGATATTTGGATTTTACTGAGTTGACAGATGATGGAGAAACATTTGAAACCAACTTAGGCTTACGTGATCAAGTGGCTTCTTTGAAATGGGTGAAAGAGAATATTGAAGCCTTTGGCGGCGACCCTGAGAATGTTACGATATTTGGCGAATCAGCTGGAGGAAATGCCGTAACAACCTTACTTACTGTACCTTCAGCGAGAGGTCTTTTTAAACAGGCTATTGCAGAAAGTTCTGCTCCAACATCTGTTTACGGAAAAGCATTTGCACGACAATTCAGTGAAAAATTCCTGGATATCTTGGGAATTGGCAAGAATGAAATCCATCGATTAAAAACACTTCCAGTTCAAGAAATTGTCGCCGCCTCTTACCAACTCTTACAGGAAAACTCACAAGCTATGCCTGGTTCCCTATCTTTTGGACCTGTCGTTGATGGTGACTTCCTGCCTGATTATCCACTAGATTCGATTCGGTCCGGAAAAGCCAAGGGGATACCCTTGCTTATAGGAACAAATAGAGACGAAGCGACATTATTTGAACAAATGGATCCCCCTTTAATCCCAACTAATGAAGAGATGATTCATAAAATGTTCGAAAATACTGATCCAGAGGCGAAAGAGCGAATTACGAATGCTTATATGAACTTCCCTAAAAAGGAAGCGGCGCTTGGCATTGGCCGCGATGCGACTTTCCATATTCCTTCCGTTTGGTATGCGGAGGCGTACAGTCGTTTTGAAAAAACGTGGATGTATCGTTTTGATTATAAAACGCCGGCACTGCGTTTAAGCAAATTAGGGGCGACCCATGGAATGGAAATTCTATTTGCCTTCCAGACATTCGACTCGGCATTGGGCAAACGGATTACTTCTTATGGATCCAAGACAGCAGCGCTTAAGGTTTCCCAAAGGATTCAAGGTCATTGGGTTAACTTTGCGAAATATGGAAACCCAAATCCCGCAGAAGGGGAAATCTGGCCGAAATATGATGAAAACAACCACTACACTATGATTTTTGATAAAAAGGATTATATTGAAAAAGATCCTAACAGAATGATAAGGTTGGCCTGGGAGGGAGTAGGGATTTACAAGTGAAATATAGTGGATAGGAAGAAAGGACGGACAACATGGATATAAAAAATTTTATGTCTACGAAAGAGTATGCGAGAACTTTGGATCAGCAAGATGCCTTAGTTTCATACAGAGAGGAATTCTATTTGAATCCCGGAATGATTTATTTGGATGGGAACTCATTGGGACTTTTATCGAAGCGGGCGGAAAAAAGCTTAATGAGGTCATTGGAAGACTGGAAAAGGTTTGGGATAAATGGGTGGACGGAGGGCGCTGAGCCTTGGTTTTACTTTTCTGAGAGATTGGGAGAATTGAGTGCCCAATTGGTAGGGGCTGCAGGGGATGAAGTGATAATGAGCGGGTCAACGACAGCTAATTTACATCAGCTTGCGGCAACTTTTTTTGAACCGAAAGCTGGTAGGAACAAAATCATGGCGGATGAGCTAACGTTTCCCAGTGATATTTATGCGCTCCAAAGCCAGCTGCTATTACATGGACTTGATCCTGCGACACATTTAGTTCAGGTGAAAAGCCGAGATGGGAAATTCCTTAAGGAAGATGACATCATTGCAGCGATGAACGAGGAAATAGCCTTGATTGTACTGCCGACGGTCTTGTATCGGAGCGGTCAGATCCTTGATATTGAAAGGTTAACCAAGGAAGCCCATGCACGTGGGATCATTATTGGGTTCGATGGCTGTCATTCTATAGGTGCTGTTCCGCATTGGTTTGACAAGTGGGAAGTGGATTTTGCATTTTGGTGTAATTATAAGCATTTGAATGGTGGGCCAGGTTGTGTAGCTGGGTTGTATGTGAACCGTAAGCATTTTGACAGGAAGCCGGGATTGGCAGGCTGGTTTGGATCGAGGAAGGATAAGCAGTTCGATATGGAACATTCCTTTACCCAGGCAAATTCTGCAGGTGCTTTTCAAATTGGAACTCCCCATATATTAAGCATGGCCCCTCTTTTAGGTTCACTTGAAATGTTTGCAGAAGTGGGAATAGAGCAGGTTCGGTCAAAATCTTTGAGGCTGACGAAATATCTAATGGATTTAATCGACTCGGAACTTACTGATTACGGATTTAAAATTGGTAGCCCAAGGGATGAATCAAAAAGGGGCGGTCATATCATCCTTGAACATAAGGAAGCGGCAAGAATATGTAAAGCATTGAAAAAAGAGGCTATCATACCCGATTACCGTGAACCTAATATGATCCGACTAGCACCTGTTGCTCTTTATACCTCTTTTCAGGAAGTCTTTGAAACGGTACAGGTCCTTAAAAAAATCATGGACGGAAGGTTATATGAAAACTATGAAAATAAACGGGGAATCATTGCCTAGGATGGGAGAACCGTATGGAGAAAAATAAGTTGCATCGTAAGTTATCGTCAAATCAAATCACAATGATTGCCATGGGTTGTGCAATTGGTACCGGTTTATTTTTGGGCAGCGGCCTTGCGATTTCGACCGCAGGCCCAAGTGTATTAATCAGCTATGCAGCAGGTGCATTCATTGTCCTCCTATTGATGGGCTGTTTGGCAGAAATGACTGTAGCCTATCCAACATCAGGGTCATTTGGAACGATTGCTGAAAAATATATCAGTCCATTTGCAGGCTTTGTTGTGCGATATTCATATTGGATAGCGAATGTCCTTGCTATTGGAGTCGAAGTGAGTGCAATCGCCGTGTACATGAAATATTGGTTCCCTGATGTAGCTGGAAGTGTGTGGATTTTTCTTTTTGCTGCACTGCTTATCTATGTAAATGCAACGAGTGTCAATACATTCGGAAATTTTGAATATGTATTTTCAATGATTAAAATTAGCGCTATTGTTATTTTTATTTTACTTGGAGCATACGTGGTGATTGGCGCCGAACCCTCAAGTGGTATTGGGGTAGAGAATTATGTCAATGACGGAGGGTTTATGCCATTCGGGTTTTGGGGGCTTTGGGTTACAATATTTATTTCTCTCTTCAGCTTTTTAGGGACGGAATTAATTGCAGTGACAGCGGGAGAAGCAAAAGACCCCGATATTGCCGTGCCCAAAGCTTTAAAGGCAACTGTTTTCAGACTTGCTACTTTTTATGTACTGACAATCGGTCTTATGTTGATGATTGTACCATGGCAATATGCTGGAATCGATAAAAGCCCATTTGTAAAGGTAATGGAAATTTTGAATATTCCAGGAGCATCAGGAATAATGAATTTTATTGTGCTAACAGCCGCTCTATCTGCGATGAATAGCCAGTTATATGCTTCTACAAGAATGATATTTTCATTATCCGAGCAAAAGCAGGCTCCTGCATTATTTCAAAAGGTGAGCCGAAAAGGTGTTCCATTACGTGCCCTACTCATCTCTACACTGGGCATTTTTCTAGCTGCTGGTGTAAAAGTTCTGCTTCCGGATACTTCATATGCGTTCATGATGGGGATTTCGATGTTCGGAGCTATTTTCACCTGGTTTATGGTGTTTATCTCACATTTGTATTTTAGAAGGAATTGGGAAAAATCTGGAGGGCGGAAGTTGCCGGTGAAAATGTATGGCTTTCCATATTTAACGATACTAGGTGCATTTCTGCTGTTTGCTTTGACGGTATCGACTTGGTTCACTGGTCCATTTAAAATCGTTCTCCAGTTCGGTGTTCCTTGGCTGATCTTTCTTTGCATCGCTTATTTGTTAATGATGAAAATAAAAAGAACGTAAAAGGGAGAGAGAGTATGGATAAGGGACCGACTGATAAGAATCGTTTAGAAGAAGGAATGGTTACTGATTTTGAAAAGGATATGTCCTATGGGGACTATCTACATTTAAATCAAATTCTATCGAGTCAGCACCTGCTTTCCGGTCATCATGATGAGATGTTGTTTATTATCATTCATCAAACAAGTGAATTATGGATGAAACTGATTCTTCATGAATTAACAGCAGCAACAGACAATATCAAGGCAGGACGTTTGGAGCCTTCCTTTAAAATGCTATCTAGGGTATCAAGGATTCAACAACAACTTGTTCAATCGTGGAATGTTCTCTCGACCTTGACGCCATCGGATTATATGGAATTCCGTGAGAAACTCGGAAACTCTTCTGGCTTTCAATCATTTCAAAACCGGTTGATTGAATTTGCAATGGGCCAAAAGAATACGCAAATATTGACCGTTTTTCGACATCAGCCTGAACTTTATGAAACGATGATGGTTAATTTAAATAAACCTAGTATTTATGATGCTGCGATTGGGGCCTTGGCTGCAAGAGGTCTTCCGGTTGATGCATCCGTTTTGAAAAGGGATTGGTCTGAAACATATCGAATAAATGCCAGTGTGGAGAGTGCCTGGCTGACGGTCTACCGTGATGTTCATAAATATTGGGACTTATATGAGCTGGCCGAAAAGCTTGTTGATATTGGTAGTCAGCAACAATTTTGGAGATTCCATCATATGAGTACGGTAGAAAGAATCATCGGCCAAAGAATGGGCACAGGTGGTTCGTCCGGAGTGAGCTACCTAAAGAAAGTGGTCGACCAGCCATTTTTCCCTGAACTCTGGACACTGCGAACAAAGCTGTAAGCAAGACTGGAGGGGAAAATAGATGAATCTATGGAGAGATATTTCTCAGCGACTGAACGAAAATACGCCATATTGGCCAGGAGATACACCGTATTCATATCATCTGAATCTTCAATAGCAAAGGGATCATCAGTCAATGTTGGGGAAATTAGGATGAGTACACATTTAGGAACACATATTGATGCTCCTTTCCATTTTGATGAAAACGGAAAAAAAATCATTGAGCTCGATTTGGATTTATATATTGGCCCAGCACTTTTAGTAAAGATAGATGCTACTAAAAGTATTGGAGTTGAGGCTTTTACAGGTATCGACTTTACAGGCATCGAACGGTTATTACTGGCAACAGGACAGTGGAAGGATCTCAACCGTTTTCCTGAATGGATTCCTACAATTGATCCTGAATTAGCACCTTATCTTGCTGATAAAGGAGTGAAGTTGCTTGGACTTGATTTGCCTTCCGTTGACTATCTCGACAGCAAAGAATTGCCTGCCCACCATGCTCTGTCAGGTTGTGGTATTCATATCTCGGAAGGTCTAGTCCTAGAAAGCGTGGAGCCGGGACTGTATGATTTGGCAGCACTGCCGCTTGCGTTAGAAGAGGGAGACGGCAGTCCGGTCAGGGCTGTGCTGAAAAGGAAGGGTTAAACGAGGGGGAATAAGAGATGGGCAAAATTGGAGTTTACGGATCTTCCTTCGATCCAGTTACGAATGTCCATTTATGGACAGCATCTACCATTGCACATCGTGCTAAGTTGGACAAAGTTATTTTTTTACCTTGCGCCGATAATCGGATTGATAAACAGATGAAAACGAGTAATGAACATCGCTGGGATATGCTTGGGCTAGCTATCGAGGACAACCCGCTGTTCGAAGTTAGTGATTATGAAATTAATGAACGGGCTGGGACGAGTAAACAGTATACTTGGTATACGATGGAATACTTTAAACAACAGTACCCGAAGGATGATGTTTATTTCATTATGGGTGCCGATCTTCTTGAAGATATTGATAATCAGGAATTACCGGTACACTTACGCTGGAAATTCAGGGAAAAGTTGATTGCCAATCATAAATTTATCGTCATGGCCCGGGATGGAATAGATATGCTGAAAATCATTTCCAAAAGTCCGTTGCTGAGAAATTATGATGATGGCAATACATTTCACCTTATTGATAAAGGTCTCTCCATGGAAATCAGTTCGACATATATAAGAGATGAGTTCGCGATGGGTGGAGAACCGAGATATTTACTGCCTGGTCAATGTTATCAGTATATTGTGGACAATAAGTTGTATCAGAAAGAATCAAAATCTTGAGTTTTTAGTATAAGCGAGAACAAAGAATGCAAAAGAGCTCAATCTAATGAGATTGAGCTCTTTTGCATTGGTATATAATTCCATTAATACAGACTATATTATTTTAATCTAAATAAGCGTCGCGGAAAAGATAAAAAGAAAAAACATAGTTGACAACTTGGTATACTTTGTTTTATGGTAGTGATACATAAAAACAGAATATTTGCTGATCAGAAAACTGAAGGCATACTATCTCCTTATATATTAATTGAAGGAAATAGTATGTCTTTTTTGTTGGAAAAAGTGAAAAACGGGGGAAGTTTATGAAAAAGTTGATGGTATTTTCAAGTTTGATTTTAGCCTTTGGAGTACTAGCAGGATGTAATTCAGAAAAAACAGAAGGAGAAGGGAACTCTAAGTCTGTGGAGCTTTTGAATGTGTCATATGATCCGACGCGTGAACTGTATCAAGAATTTAATGATGCGTTTGTGAAACATTGGAAAGAAGAGTCAGGTCAGGATGTAACGATTCAGCAATCTCATGGCGGTTCTGGTAAACAAGGTAGAGCGGTTATTGATGGGTTGGAAGCGGATGTCGTGACACTGGCATTGGCTTATGATATTGATGCCATTTATGAAGCTAGTAACTTATTAGCGGAAGATTGGCAAAAACGTTTACCTGAAAACTCGACACCGTACACATCAACTATTGTGTTTTTAGTAAAAAAAGATAATCCGAAAGGTATAAAAGATTGGAATGATTTAATCAAAAAGGATGTTTCCGTAATTACGCCAAATCCAAAGACAAGTGGTGGAGCAAGGTGGAATTACCTGGCTGCATGGGCTTATGCAGAAAAGAGTTTTAATAATGATGAAACCAAAGTGAAGGATTTTATGAAAAAGCTTTATCAAAATGTTGAAGTTTTGGATTCAGGAGCACGAGGTGCAACGACCACATTTGTGGAAAGGGAAATTGGTGACGTACTAATTGCTTGGGAGAATGAAGCTTATTTAACACTAGAAGAATTCGGTGATGATAAATATGAAATTGTGAATCCGTCGATTAGTATTCTAGCTGAACCTCCAGTAGCTATTGTTGATAAAGTGGTTGAGAAAAAAGGAACGAAGGAAGTAGCTGAGGCCTATCTGGAATACCTTTATACAGATGCCGGTCAAGAAATTGCAGCAAAGAACTTCTATCGTCCGAGGGATGAGAAGGTTCTTGCTAAATACAAGGATCAGTTTGCAAATATTGATATGGTGACTGTTGATGAAAAGTTCGGCGGGTGGAAAAAAGCCCAGGAAACACATTTCAATGATGGTGGTACATTTGACGAAATTTATCAACCACAATAAGCGTTGGAGGAGAAGATGTAAATTCACATTTTCTCCTTCACTAATCAATCAGAAAGAGCTGGGGCGAATCGATGAATATAGCGGAAGTTAAACAAAAGAAAAAAAGAACCATACCTGGTTTTGGACTAACGATGGGGTTTACATTGCTGTATCTATCCATCATCGTTTTGATTCCATTATCCATGGTTTTTTTAAACACATTTACAATGGGGTTTCAGGATTTTTGGGCGACTATTACCGAACCGAGGGTCGTTGCTTCCTATAAACTAAGCTTTCTGACAGCTTTAACTGCGGCCTTTGTGAACGCAGTTTTTGGCGTTTTAATTGCCTGGGTGCTGACTCGTTATGAATTTCCTGGCAAACGAATCATCGATGGTCTAGTTGATTTGCCTTTTGCCCTGCCGACTGCTGTAGCGGGGATTACATTGACCACTTTGTACTCACCGAATGGGTGGATTGGCCAATTTTTCAGCTTTAAAATTGCCTTCACTCCCATCGGGATTATCATTGCCCTGATATTTATCGGTCTGCCTTTCGTTGTCCGCATGGTCCAACCGGTGCTTGAAAATATAGAAAAAGGAATGGAAGAAGCATCTGCTTCGCTAGGGGCGAATCGAATGCAGACGTTTATTAAAATTATCTTTCCTGAATTGATACCAGCGATTTTGACGGGTTTTGCACTTTCTTTTGCAAGGGCGCTTGGAGAGTATGGATCCGTTGTGTTCATTGCAGGAAATATGCCTTTTAAAACAGAGATTTCACCGCTTATCATCATGACAAAACTCGAACAGTATGATTATCAGGGTGCAACTGCTGTGGCCACCGTCATGCTTATTATTACATTTCTAATTTTGTTCACCATCAATATCTTACAATGGTGGACTAGCAAAAGATATACCGGGAAATAGGAGGGGACATGTTGGCAAATCACAATTCAGTGGCTGCAGAGACGAACAAACCAGTCATTTTAACGAGAAACGCAACGAAAGAGCCTAAATCTATACAGTGGATTCTTATTTCCATTGTGTTGCTATTTCTTACCTTATTTTTAGTTGTTCCATTAATCGCAATCTTTGTAAAAGCCTTTGAAAAGGGGGCTGATGCTTATTTTGCGGCCATAGCCCATCCTGATTCTATGTCTGCCATTAAATTAACATTAATCGTTGTCCTAATCACGTTACCGCTTAATGCTATATTTGGGGTAGTGGCGGCATGGACGATTACAAAATATGAATTTAAAGGAAAAAACTTTTTAATAACTTTGATTGATCTACCCTTTTCGGTTTCACCAGTCATTGCTGGATTGATTTTTGTACTTTTATTTGGCTTACATGGGGCCCTTGGTCCATTGTTGCAAAACTATGATATTAAAGTGATCTTTTCGATACCAGGGATTGTCATCGCCTCTATTTTCATTACCTTCCCATTCATTGCACGTGAATTAATTCCGCTCATGCAAAGCCAGGGAACGTCTGAAGAAGAGGCATCGCTCACACTAGGAGCAGGAGGATTCAAGACGTTTTGGTATGTAACGCTTCCTAATATTAAATGGGGCCTTTTATATGGAGTCATTTTATGTAATGCGAGGACAATCGGAGAATTTGGGGCCGTATCGGTCGTATCAGGCCATATACGCGGGATGACGAACACGATGCCACTTCATATTGAAATCTTATACAATGAATATCAATTTTCAGCGGCCTTTGCCGTGGCATCACTGATGTCCATTTTTGCAATCATAACGTTGGTTATTAAAAGTTTCATAGAATGGAAAACAGACTTTAAATCATCAAAAGTAAGTTAGGAGGGAAAGTAATGAGTATCGTCATCGAAAATGTTACAAAATATTATGGGTCTTATCAAGCCCTCCAAAATATCAATCTGGAAATAAAAAGCGGGGAGCTTGTAGCGCTACTTGGCCCCTCTGGTTCGGGAAAAACATCATTGCTACGTATCATTGCTGGACTTGAACAGGCAGAGAACGGAAATATCTTATTTAATGAAGAGAATTACACCAATAAGCATGTGAAAGATCGGAATGTGGGCTTTGTTTTTCAGCATTATGCTCTTTTTCGCAACATGACCATTTTTGATAATGTTGCCTACGGTTTAAAGGTTCGTCCAAGAAAAATAAGACCTAGTAAAACAGCGATTGAACAAAAGGTTACAGAATTGCTTCAGCTAGTTAAGTTGGAAGGATATAAGGACCGTTATCCTTCTCAATTATCAGGCGGCCAGCGTCAGCGTGTGGCATTGGCAAGGGCTCTTGCTGTAGAGCCGAATATTCTTTTGCTTGATGAACCATTCGGGGCACTGGATGCTAAAGTGCGTAAGGAACTTAGGCGTTGGCTAAGAAGACTTCATGATGAATTCAATGTTACGAGTGTCTTTGTAACACATGATCAGGAAGAAGCGATGGATGTTGCTGATCGAGTTGTAATCATGAATGAAGGGAAAATTGAACAGATTGGAACTCCGGAAGAAGTATATGATCAACCCAAGAATCCATTTGTTTACGATTTTCTCGGTAGTGTCAATCTTTTCAAGGGCAAGGTTCATCAAGGGAAATTGGCAACAGGAAATGTGGAAATACATGTTCCAGACAGTGAGGATGGAGAGAGTACTGGTTATGTAAGAGCTCATAACTTTATCATAGAAAGAGAATCATTAGAAACGGATTCGATTGCATCTGTTATTGACCATATTCATACAATTGGACCTATTGTCCGTATTGAAGTGATTCGTCAGGATATAAATGAACCGCTTGAAATCGAACTTACTAAAGAACAATATAATAATCTTGAATTAAAAAAAGGAGAAATAGTGTTTGTCCGGCCCAAAGAATTGAAGGTCTTTGTTGACTATATGGCTGGAATCTAACAGGAAGTCGATAAGTTAACCAAAAAACCGCTAATTAGCGGTTTTTTTATTATCATTAACTAGCGTCAATATCTAATTTTATTAATAAAAAAACATTGACTTCTAAAAGAAACTCTTTTAGAGTGGATTGGTAAACTAAATATCCTCGTTAGGTGAGGCTCCTGTGTAGGAGATATGCTACTGCCCAAAAATGTCGAAAGACGCCAATGGGTCAACAGAAACCATCGACATAAGGTGGTTTTTAATGTAGCTGGCGTTGTCCTATGCCACACAGTGCTAAAGCTCTACGAATGGAGGAACAGGATTTCTGCTATGTATTTGTCATTCAGACAATGTACGTATGTGTATTTGTCATTCAGAAATGTACGTAAATGTACCGTGTGAACACCTCCATTTGTAATGGAGGTGTTTTTATATTTTTCTGGGAGGTGAGGATAGTGGATAACTATTCACGACCTTATACTCGAAGCATAATAAATATCAAATAAATACAAAGATTAAGGAAGGGGAATTATAAAATATTTTTCTTACTTTTAATATATCGTTAAGGGGAAATATTTTTTGCTCCTCAAAAAAGGAGTGGTGAAGATGATAAAAGACATGACTGAAGACCAAATAACTCTTCAAATCATAAAAGCATTAAAAGAAGGAAAAAAGAAAGAATTTCAAGCAATATTAGAAGAACTCCAACCTTATGATATTGCTCGAATTTTTGAGGGGCTTCCAGAAAAACATCATACACGTTTCTTATTGTTTCTTACTCCAGAACAAATCGCGGAACTAATACAGGAACTTGAAAAAGTACATCAATTAAAAATTCTTACTAAATTAGGAATTGAAAAATCAGGTCAAGTAATGGATCTAATGGATAATGATGATTTAGCTTCATTGTTAGAGAACCTATCTCCGGATAAAATTGAAGAACTTCTTTCAGGTATGAAACAAGAAGAATCTAAAATCGTTCAAAATATCATGAATTATCCCCCTGAAACGGCAGGACGAATAATGACAAACCGTTTTGTGTGGATCCCTCAACACTATACGGTTCGTGAATCAGTTGAAAAACTTAAAATATTTGCGGAGTTCTCGGGAACGATTAACTATCTGTATGTAATTGATAACGATAAAAAATTAGTAGGTGTAGTCTCATATCGAGATTTAATAATAAATGATGAGAATGAAAAAATACAAGATATTATGTACAGTAGAGTTATCTCCGTATTCGCTTATGAAGACCAAGAAGAGGTAGCACATGTTATTGAGCGTTATGATTTTTTATCAATTCCTGTTGTAGATAATAATAATGAGTTATTAGGAATTGTAACCGTTGATGATATTATTGACGTTGTCATTAAGGAAGCAAACGAAGATATCGAAAAACTTTCGGCATCTGGTAAAGCTATTGATTTTGACACGAAGGCACATGTGGCTGCGTATCGCCGACTTCCCTGGCTTATTTTACTTTTATTTATCGGATTAGTGTCTGGAACTATTATTAGTGGTTTTGAAGAAACATTGTCTAAAGTTGTTGCACTTGCCTTCTTTATGCCGATGATAGCAGGGATGACTGGAAATACAGGTACTCAATCATTAGCTGTTGTTGTAAGAGGTCTAATTACTACTGATACGGATAAAGGAGTTGTTTTTAGACTTATTATCCGAGAACTTAAAGTTGGATTGATAATAGGCATTACCTGTGGAATATTAATTTCCATTATAGCTTTTGTTTGGCAAGGAAATCCTGTTCTAGGGTTAGTGGTTGGAAGTTCATTAGTTATGACCCTAATTATTGGGACTTTAGCTGGGACCATTATTCCTCTAATATTATATAAATTCAACATCGATCCAGCAGTGGCCTCTGGTCCATTAATTACAACTCTAAATGATATTCTATCGTTACTTATCTACTTTGGCATTGCAACAATGTTTATTTCAAAATTGATGTAGTAAAACCACGATTAAATTCTGTTCTTCATGGTATTCTTTAAAAATAAATAATTATAATAATTTGAAATAATGGATATTACGCTAAATAGCAGAATAGTAATAATGAATGTTAACATATTCAACCAATTATTTGCAGAAAAATGGTAATAGAAATAATCAAATTATCTCAAGGGGCGATAACTGAATGGGCGTTGTTACTGTTCTGCTTGTCATTCACATTATTGCAGGCTGTGTTTGTTTATTGACAGGGGCGATAGCATCAATAGCAAAGAAAAAGAAAGGCAATCATACTACCATTGGAGAAGTGTATCATGGTGGGTATCTTGTAATTTTCATAACCTCTCTTGTAATGGCAATCGTGAACTGGTCAGAAAGTGCTTATCTTTTCTATATTGCAATTTTTTCTTATAGCTTAGTTCTTTTGGGATACTTAGCAAGAAAACTACGTTGGAGAAATTGGTTGAAGATGCATATAGGAGGAATGTTAGGGTCTTATATTGGAATTATTACGGCTACTTTAGTCGTTAATGGTTCAAAGATTCCATTAGTGAATGAAATCCCTTCTCTCTTATTATGGTTTATACCTACAATCATTGGAACACCACTCATTACTATAGTAAGTAGGCGTTATAGCAGTCGGACTAAACCAAAAGAGTTTATACAATAATAGTTGCATAAAAATCTTTATTCATCTTTAGAGAATCGAGAATTGAAAAGAAGATTCTGTTACAAAAAAAACGAAGTATAACTGGAAATAAACTCTCTAGATTATGACCCATTTTATACGTATCTCGGCTGAACCCTTACTTTACCATCCGAACTATTCAGACAAAAGAACAACAACATCGTCTAATTGTTCTTCAACAAACGGGCGCATTTCTGGATAAAGAAATGCGCCCTTCCTAATGAATTGGACCAGATTATGAAATAAGGAAATGGTACATATTAGTCATGTATAATATGTACCACCTTTTATTTTTATTACTTTTTACAATATAGGTTCTGTTAAGTTTAAAATTATCAACCTTTATTCAAACTCATAATCTATTTTTTAGCACCGATAACTTTAACATCATCAAATAACACCCTGGATATTCCACCTGACATTAGAATTCCAACATGAGTTTTACCAAGATTTGTTGGAGAGTGCTGTTTGATCTTTATTCAACAAATGGGCCATATTCTTGAATAAGAGAAGAAATTATTAGACGGTGAATCGAAGTTCTAAGTTATTCAAAAATGGAACAATTTAGTTGAACAAGGGTATTCACTAATGTACGTTTATTTAAGGATAGTAATCACTATGAAACTTGTGCTTTTCAATCAATGTGTATTTCAGGAAAAAGTGTTACCTTCTAATAAGTAAAAAGGAGGAAATTATTATGATTAAAGCTGTTATTTTCGACTTTGATGGTTTAATTTTAGACACGGAGACGGCTTGGTATGAGGCTTATAAAGAAACTATGGGCTTTTATAAATCTGATTTGCCTCTCGAACATTTTGTTAAATGTATCGGAACAGATAATACTGAACTTTATAAGTTTTTCCAAGAAAAACTGGGGGAAAGTTGTAATATTGAAGAAATTGAAGCTAGAGCAAAAAGCTTACATAAAGTAAAGATGAAAACATCCCAGGCACGTGAAGGTGTAAAGGATTATTTAGAAGAAGCAAAAAAATTTGGATATAAAATTGCCCTTGCTTCAAGTTCAACAAAAGAGTGGGTCACTCATTATTTGGGTGAACTCGGACTGCTAAACTATTTTGAAGTTATTATCACAGGGGATGATGTTGAAAAAGTAAAACCAGCGCCTGATTTGTATTTAAAGGCAATCGAAGTTTTGAACATTCATTCCACAGAAGCCGTAGCATTTGAAGATTCGTTAAATGGACTTCAATCGGCTCTAAATGCTGGATTAAAGTGTGTAATCGTACCAAATCCCGTTACAGAAGCTTTAGCTTTTGAAAATCATTCTTTACGTCTTCAATCTATGGTAGAAAAGAGCTTGACTGATGTTATAAAACTTATTGAGCAATAAGGTGTTCGGAAAATTACTTCGCCCTATTGTTAATATGATTATGGTGAGGTTTTCATAATAAATCAGTACAATTAGAATGGAACACTATTAAACAAGTGGCTTTAGTAAAAATAACTGAGAAGCCATTTTTACAGATCTTTCGCATTTTTCAATATTCCGCAATCGGGCGCTATTACTGAAAAAGGATAGCGCTCTTTTCCATGTCTCCTAACGATACTTAAAAAACTTATTTACACTATCTTAAACCTCAAAATTATTAAAATACCCACTCTAACCCCTTGCAGACAAAGAAAAATGCCATCTTTAACGATATTATCTATTTAACTCCTTCTCTCAAATGACGACTACTCAGCCTTTTGTCCCCCATCCGTTAACAAAACCTTCACAAATTATAGGTCCAATGAGTGGTTGAGATGGAATTTTATGGGGTATATAATTAACAGGAATGAACATTCATTCCGCATTTAATTAATGAAAGGCTGAATTATTATGCAAACTGCAGTAAATAAACGAGACAGCATAGTATCCAGCGCTTTGGTACTATTTGCTGAGCGGGGATATGATGCGACGACGATTCCAATGATTGCTACATCGGCAGGAGTTGGAGCTGGTACCATCTATCGTTACTTTGAGAATAAGGAAGTGCTCGGGAACAAGATTTTTCAAGAGTACCTGAATATTTTTACTGAAACACTTGAGAATGGATTTCCTTATGATGAATCGATTCGAAATCAGTTCCACCATATTTTTATATCAATGATTCACTTTACAACCGAGCACAGTCAAGCGCTTTATTTTATAAAAACACATAGTAGTGCCCATTTTTTAAATGAAGAAAGTCATTCTAGCTTTCAAGGGCTACTGAATATATTAAAAAGTTTCTTTGATTCAGGAAAAGCAAAAAAAGAAATTAAGGAGCTTCCTTCTGCAGCTTTGATTGCCATTATTTACGGAGCATTTCTTGAGCTTCAACGACTTGTCCGTATTGGGGAGTTAGAACCTGAAGCAAAACTTTTAGCAGATGTAGAAGAAAGCATTTGGGATGCTGTACGATTACACGTTTGAGAAAAATTTGATTTTTCATTCACTTAGCGGAATGAATGTTCATTCCGTTAGCTAATTTATTTAAAGAGGTGCTAAAAAATGACAAATATAACTCAATTTCCACAGCCAAAAACTTATGGACCCCTCGGAAGCCTGCCTGTTATTGATAAGGATAAGCCACTTCAGTCATTCATGAAGCTGGCTAGGGAACTTGGACCGGTTTTTCAGTTTCAATTTCCGGGTCGTATTAGTACCTTTGTATCCAGCGCTGCCCTTGCTAAAGAAATTTGTGATGAAACAAGATTTGATAAGAAAGTCGGTCCTGCCCTGCAAAAAGTGAGAGCATTTGGTGGTGATGGCCTTTTCACAAGTGAAACATCGGAGACAAATTGGAAAAAGGCTCATAACATTCTGCTGCCTAGCTTTAGCCAGCAGGCAATGAAGAGCTATCATGCAAAAATGGTAGATCTTGCTACCCAACTCATCCAAAAATGGGCTCGCTTAAATCCCGCTGATGAGATTGATATTCCTGAAGATATGACACGCTTGACCTTAGATACGATTGGACTCTGCGGATTTAATTACCGCTTTAACAGTTTTTATCGAGAGACCTCCCATCCCTTTGTCGACAGTATGGTGCGTGCATTAGATGAAGCGATGAGTCAAACGCAGCGACTCGGTGTTCAAGATAAACTGATGATTAAGTCTAAAAAACAATTCAGAGAAGACATTCAATACATGTTCTCACTTGTAGATGAATTGATTACAGAACGAAAACTAAATGGTGATCAGGGAGAAGATGACCTTCTTTCCCATATGTTAAAAGGGGTTGATCCTGAAACTGGTGCAGCACTGGATGATGAAAATATTCGTTATCAAATCATTACCTTTTTAATCGCTGGACATGAAACGACGAGCGGTCTCCTTTCTTTCGCCATCTATTTTCTTATGAATAACCCGGAAAAGTTAAAAAAAGCACAGCAGGAAGTCGATGAAGTACTGGGTGACGAGGTTCCTGATTATAAACAGGTGAAGAAATTGAAATATGTTCGGATGGTGTTAAATGAAGCGCTTCGTCTGTGGCCAACTGCTCCGGCGTTTTCTGTTTATGCGAAAGAAGACACCACATTAAACGGAAAATACAATGTGAAGAAAGATGAGGTGTTCACTCTTCTTATTCCAGAGCTTCACCGTGATCCATCCGTTTGGGGAGAAGACGTAGAATCCTTTATTCCAGAACGTTTTGAGGATCCGGTCTCAATTCCATACCATGCTTATAAACCGTTTGGAAACGGACAGCGTGCCTGTATCGGGCAGCAGTTTGCTCTTCATGAAGCAACTCTGGTGCTCGGAATGGTTTTACAACACTTTGACCTGATAGATCATAAAGATTATCAATTGGATGTTAAAGAAACTTTGACTCTTAAACCGGATGGATTAACCATGCGTGTTTCACCTAGGAAGCCGGCGATGTCATTTACCGTTGCTTCTCCAGAACCAGTGTATGCGGATTTAGAAGCAACGGAAGCTTCTATTGAATCTGCACATGGCACGCCATTACTCGTTCTGTTTGGATCAAACATGGGAACCGCAGAAGGAATAGCTCGTGATCTCGCTGAAACGGGGAGTCAACAAGGTTTCTATACCGAGGTTGCTCCTTTAAATGATTACACAAATCATCTTCCTCAAGAAGGAGCTGTTCTCATTGTCTCAGCATCTTATAATGGAAATCCACCAGACAATGCAAATGACTTTGTTTCATGGCTGAAGGAAAGTCAGGATGGAACATTGGACGGTGTTCACTATGCTATCTTTGGATGCGGAGACCGCAATTGGGCCAATACGTACCAACGTATTCCAACCTTCATTGATGAACAACTGGAACAAAAAGGAGCTAATCGTCTGTCAGAAACAGGTTATGGAGATGCAAGCGATGATTTTGAAGGGGATTACGAGAAATGGACAGAAGCCCTTTGGCCGAAGCTTGCCCAAACCTTGAACATTGAACTAAATATAAATGATAGAAAAAACAGCTCGATTATGATGAATTTTGTAAGTGATGTGAGCGACACACCGCTCGCCCGCACTCATCATGCTTTTACAGCTGTTGTGAACAGGAGTGTCGAATTACAACATGAGGATAGCGGAAGAAGTACACGGCATATAGAGTTAACTCTTCCAGAGGGTATTCATTATCTAGAAGGCGACCATGTCGGGGTTCTTCCTCAAAATCCATCGGAACTCGTTGAGCGAGTGCTCAGTCGATTCAATTTTAACGGCCAAGACTATGTCAAACTGACTGGAGATTCGGGAAAAGCTGCCCATCTTCCTACAGAGAAACCTGTAAAATTACAGGAGTTACTATCTAACTATGTGGAGTTACAAGAACCTGCTACCCGTTCTCAAATTCGGACGCTTGCTACTCACACGGTATGTCCTCCCCATGTAAAAGAGCTTGAAAAGCTTCTTGAGGACAGTACCTATAAACAAGAAATTCTGAACAAACGCATTACTATGCTTGACCTGACAGAAAAGTACCTTGCATGTGAAATACCATTTGAAGGATTTCTAGCTTTACTGCCTCCTTTAAAGGCTAGATACTACTCTATTTCAAGTTCTCCACTTCACAAGGAAGGAAAAGCAAGCATCACTGTTAGTGTCGTCCGTGGAGATGCCTGGAGTGGCAACGGAGAATACAAAGGAATTGCATCAAATTATTTAGCAGAACGTTCCGAAGGAGACAAGGTAGCCTGCTTTATCAATACACCGCAATCCAACTTCCAGCTTCCGGAGCAAACAGGGAAACCTATCATTATGATTGGCCCTGGAACAGGAATTGCACCGTTCAGAGGATTTATTCAGGCTCGCCGCGCCCTAACAGAAAAAGGTGAAAAACTAGGGGCGGCCCATCTTTACTTTGGATGCCGCAATCCCGAACACGATTTCCTATATCAAGAAGAACTCGTGCAAGCTGAACAAGATGGTCTTATAACACTGCACACCGCTTTCTCAAGATGTCCTGGTCAAGAAAAAATGTATGTCCAGCATCGGTTAGCAGAAAACGCTCAAGACATTCTTTCTTTATTAAAAGAAGGCGGACACTTATACATCTGCGGGGACGGAAGCAAAATGGCACCGGATGTTGAACAAACGTTAATCGAAAGCTATATGCATTTGTATCAATCATCTAAAGAAGAAGCCACAGAATGGTTGCAATCATTAGAGGCGAATGGTCGATATGCAAAGGATGTTTGGGCAGGAGCATAAATGGAGGAGAGCAGCGATCCCGGGGGGATTCGCTGCCTTTTTTAATATTCGCTCTGCTGTAGGCTTTCTAGTAAATTGTGAAAATCAATAGCTTGATATAACAAAGCTATAATTTAATATAAGCCAAATGTTGAAGGTTTCTTGCTTTATTGCTTTCTATTAAAGTTAAGCGGATATTTTCCATAACAAGACTGAACTTATTTTGGAAATAGCAGCTTTTTATCTTACTTTCAGAATATAGTTCTTTGGTGCTAAACGCTAGATAGAAAGGAAAATGAAGGAACTTGTAAATATATGGTCGTTTTATATCGTGAAAAAGTCGAAATTTTACGTTTGATGTTAAAAATGAAATGTAATTGTAATATTATTATTACTTATTTGACAAAATCTGATGTTATACTACGAATTAGGTGAAATACTTAGTAGAGTTTCAGAATTTATTATTATATTGTTACAACCTTAGAAGATTACATAATGAGTAAAAAAATAGAGAAGAGTTCCTAGTAATTTATTTTGGCTACTATTTTCATAGAAGAAAGAAGTAGGTCAATTGAAATGCACAGGGAGGAAAGCAGGGGAAATGAGTTTGAAGAAAAAACTAATTATATTAAACACGACTATTATGCTCGGCTTAGGAAGCGCTTTTGCGATACCATCAGTAAAAGCTGAATCTATCTCGGAAATTCAATCAGAACGCACAGGAATCCAATCAGATATTTCAGCGGCAGAACAAGTTATTCAGGAATTGAAAAAAGAACAATCGAAAATGAATTCCCAAATTGCACAAATTGAAACAGCAATGAAAGAAAATGACGAAAAAATTAAAGATACTAAACAAGAAATTAAAGACACGGAAAAAGATATAGATTCTTTAAAGAAAGAAATTAAAGCTTTGGAAGAAAGAATCGCAAAACGCGAGGAAGTCTTGAAAGAGCGTGCCCTTGCATTCCAAGAGAGCGGTGGAGATGTTAACTACCTTGAAGTTCTTTTAGGTTCTAGTAGTTTCCGTGAACTTGTTGATCGTGTTGGAGCAGTAGCTGCAATTGTAGAAGCAGATCGGGAGATTCTTAGTCAGCAGGAAGCAGATAAAGCTGAATTAGAAAAAAAACAAGCGACTGTAGAGAAAAAATTGCAAAGCCTAAAGGATATGGACGTAGAGCTTAAAGGTATGCAATCTCAAATTAAAGAACAACAAGCAGAAACCGTTAATATGAAGGCAAAGCTTGAAAAGAAAGAATCAGAAACAAAAGCTCTTAAACAGGCTTTAGAGAATAAAGATGCAGGTTTAGAGGCTAAAATTGCATCCATCCGTGAAAACATCAAAAAAGAAGAAGAACTTAAAGCATCAGAGAAAGCTGATCTTAACCGTGCCGCGGAAGAAGTGAATTCTTCAAATGCTTCAAGTAAAGAATCATCAAATTCGTCTAAAGGCGAAGCATCGGCATCAAGTTCTTCTAAAGGCGAGGCGTCGGCATCAAGTTCTTCTAAAGGTGAATCATCTTCAAATTCATCTAAAAACAGTTCTACTGATAAACCTACAGCTAGTAAAACTGAAACATCAAGCAAGCCAAGTAGTGCAAATACAGGCTCTGCAATTACAGCAGGCTATAAATATATCGGTAACTCAACGTATGTATTCGGTGGCGGAAGAACAGCATCGGACATTGCTAATGGCCGATTCGATTGTTCAGCATTTGTTGCATGGGCTTACAAACAAGCCGGTGTGAATTTACCAGCAAGTACAGGTGCCTTGACAAGTGCAGGACGCCAAGTATCTAAAAGCCAGATGCAACCTGGAGATTTAGTATTTTTCAATACCTATAAAACGGATGGACATGTTGGTATTTATGTTGGTGGCGGCAAATTTATCGGTTCTCAAAGTTCAACAGGTGTTGCTATTGCTAATATGGGAAGCGGATATTGGGCAGAAAAATTCAATGGACGTGTAGTTCGTGTAAATTAATAGCTCATCAATAAGCAGGGGGAGAGCATACCCTGCTTATTTTTTTTTGGGATTTTTTTTTTGAAGAAATATAGAAAAAAGTGAAACTTATTTTGATTATCAACGTAAATACTATAAGATAAAATAAAGATAGGTGATGTGGACTTTCAGCAAATCTGAAAAGATATTTAATGAAACAACATTCCATACTATTAAAAACGGAGGAAAAAAATCATGATGAAAAAATTTATGGCAGCTCTACTCACGATTACATTAGCATTCTCGCCAGTTGGCACCTACGTATTCAAAGATCACTCGGAATCAGTAGATGCAAGGGGCTATAAGTCTGGAAAAAGAAGTTTTAACAGCAACACTAATAGTAATAAATCGAATTTCCAAAATAAAGAAACGAAAAAATCTGATGCGACTACGAACAAAGCAAAAACAGATACAAAAAGCGGAAGCTCGTTTTCTAAAGGCGGCTTAATGAAAGGGATAATGCTAGGAGGACTAGCAGGTCTACTATTTGGTAGTCTATTCGCCAATATGGGAGCGCTAGGTTCTATACTTGGTCTGTTAATTAACGTGTTAGCGGTTGTTGCATTAGTGGTTGTAATCCGTAAAATTTTCACATATTTCAAAGATAAGAAGAAAAAAGAGGATCCAAACCCATGGAGAGGCTAAGAATTTCCGAACAAGATATCATTAATGCAGTTTGTGTTTACATTGCTCGTAAAAAGCAGGTACAACCTAATGAGGTAGAAGTCGAGTTGATGTTTGATGATGATTACGGTTTTTCCGCTGAAACGTATGTTGACGGCCGGAAACAAGTGTTAATTACCATCAATTTGATTGAGGCTCTTCGCCAATGGTTGGATGAATATTTGAACATAGATCCATATTCAGGCATTGAACTTGTTTTGGATGATGAAGAGGGTATAGTTGCCTTAGTAAGTGAAAGTAATAGATAAACAAAAAGGATGTTCCTAAAGGGAGCATCCTTTTTGTTGTTTAAATACTATATTGATAGTTTTTTTGTTATGTTATTTTCACTGTGTTTAATTTCCATTTGTTGCAAAAAGTGGTTGAGGCAAGTAGGATGAATATATACTCATGGTAAAGGAGGAGAGTAAGTGACAGGTTATATAGAAGATATCATTTTTTTAAATGAAAAGGCAATAAAGTTTGGCAATGAAACAATAGAAGCAATACTTGTACCAGTCTTAGGAAGTAATCTTCTCTCATTTAAGTTCAAACAGAATGATATTGAGTTGCTGCGAACACCGAAAACGTTAGAAGACTATAGAGAAGTTCCAATATTATATGGCATGCCAATCTTGTTTCCTCCTAATCGGATTGAGGGTGGCCAATTTACATATAAGCAGATCACGTATAAATTTCCGATTAATGAAATAGAAAAATCAAATCATATTCATGGTTTATTATATGATAAGCCATGGCAAGTTATTAAAAGAGAAGTAAATGGAGAAAAAATCGTAATAACAACCGAGTTTTTAAGTAGTGATTTTCCTTTTCTAAAAAGATATTTTCCACATGATTTTACAATATATATGACTTTTTCTTTAAACGATAATGCATTGGATGTACAACTAGAAATCATCAACAATGGCCAGGAGCCCTTTCCATGGGGAGTGGGTTATCATACGATATTCAATTTTCCATTTGTACCAAGCAGTAAGTTGATGGATTGCAGGATTTCACTGCCTGTAAATAAACAATGGGAGTTGAATGACAGGTCATTACCAACTGGGAAAATTCAAGCAACGCCAAATACGATGGAAATTCAAAATGGGTTCAGCATTGAGGGGCGACAGTTTGATGATATATTTGGCTATGATGAGGATTTGGAAAACGAGTGCGTACTCACCGATCAAGAAGCAGGTCTACAAGTCTGCTATCATGGTGATGACCATTTTAAGTTTTGGGTATTATTCAATCAGAAGGGGTTTGTATGTCCTGAACCATATACATGGGTAACGAATGCTCCTAATCTAGATTTGTCAGCAGAATTAACAGGATTGAGGGAATTAGGACCAGGAGAAAGGGTTCGGCTGAGGACGAAACTAAGTTTGAAGCAGATATAAAGAAACGCCTTGGCATAGTTGAATGCCAAGGCGTTTTAGGTTTATGCTTTCTTTCTCATCCAGAGTGGGTATAGCACGATTCCAAGTACATATAAGGCAATGCCTAGTTTGAACGTATCCATGTCAGCTGTACCTGTCTTAATGACCCAGACGGAGTAAACTAATGCCAGGATAGTGATAATACCATCGCGACTTCTTGAACCTTTCATGAAATCGTATGTTTCCCCAGTTACGACTAATTTCAATTGATATAAGGTTGATACGAGATAAGGAATCAGGTATGCAAGTGTAGCGACAATCATAGAGAATTTATAAGCTTCTAAAATCGTTCCAGAGATAGTGGAGAATAAGAATATTTGTGTCATGATATTTGTAATTGTCATAGAACGAACAGGTGTTCCGTTTTTATTCGCTTTCGCAAAATAAGTCGGGAATAAATCTAATTTCGCTGCCTGGTAAGGAACTTCAGATGCAACGACAATCCAGCCGATTGTTGAGCCTAACAAGGAAATGACAGCAAGAGCGGCCATAAGATACGTACCGTTTGAACCAACCACAGCTTGTAAAGCATCAACAAGTGGCTTTTGTGAAACTTTTAAATCGTCTTGTGAAATAGCACCCATTGTCAATAAGGTAATTCCAATATAAATGACAACAGCGATAAGCAAACCAAGAATCGTTGCTTTTTTTACATCATTTTGTGACTTAGCGCGATTTGAGAGCATCACAGCTGCTTCAATGCCGATGAAGGCCCATAATGTTGATATCGCTGCAGCATTAACTTGAGCACCTAAGGAGATGGATGTCCCAGCTGTATCGTAAAATTCTGCACCGTTTCCAAGATTAGAAGAATCAAAGATGAAAATCGTAACAATAATGAAAAACAAGAATCCAAGCACTTTTGTAACTGTTGCAACAAGGTTTAGTTTTCCTGCACTGTTAAAACTTCTTACTAAAATTGCCTGAATCCCCCAAAGAGCAATGGTACATACTGCAAATGTTAGTGCTTTACCGAGTTCGAGATTGAAAGAACCTGTTGTATAAATCACTTTCGTACTATGCATGACAGGGAAAAACGTCGATAAGTAACCAGCAAATGAAATGATGACAGAGGCTGTTGCAGCCCAGTTTGCAGCCCAATAACCCCAGGCCATACTGTATCCTGATAGCCTTCCTTTTGTAGGAGACTTAAATAATGACTGAGCATAACTTTGGGGACCGGCTTTCAGCTCCGGTTTCCGTACAGCTAAGTTACCAAATACGAGTGCTATTAAAAATACTCCTAGTCCAGTAACCATCCATGCCAAAGTAGCACCTAATGGACTTGAAACCTGTGCCAATTGAGCAGGGAGCATGAAGATTCCACCGCCGACCATATTTCCAATTACGAATGTGGTCAAAATCAATAAACCCCATTTTTTATTTTCCATTTATAATCGAACCTTTCTTAAATACAGTTTGAATTTATATACCGACAACTTATACTAAAATAGTATATCTCGAATCGTTTAGTTTGGTAAAGTGCTAATTAGGTAAAATGTAATACGCAGATTAATCAGAAAATTTAAATGATAATTGACAAAGAGTGGTTATTGGATTATAGTGGTAATACCAAGTTAGTTGGTAAGAATAGTGTAATTTACCGGTGTAAATTGAATTGTTAAAATTTGCATGATTGATTTTTTATGTAACTATTGGACTCATAAAAATTGCCGATTAGTCAACTAAAGGCACCCTTCCATCTATCCTGTTAGATGTAGGGTGCCTTTTATTTTCTTAATATTTGAAGGGAGGAGAATATGGAGTTTAATATGAACTGATTATTTCTTATCCAGAGAGATAAAAGGAAGAAAAAACAGAAGATGAACCAATTTCCTAAAGCAAGTTTTAGAGGTGTGAAGAGTACGTGTGAATTTTTCGTACAATCTCTTTTTATTATTAGGTATGAATGGTGCTTAATTACCATTATTAAGAGGAGGATAATATGGAAAAAAAAGAGGAGTTAAAAATCAGACATATCATTTCCAGCTTGGAAGATCTACAATATGGATCGGTTATTATAACTGTTCATGATGGGGAAATCACACAGGTGGATACCACTGAAAAGAAACGATTCCCCTTAGCAAAGGGACGACCTGCAAAAGCTAGATGAATTAATTCCAGACCACAACGGAGCTTTCGATACGAAGGCTCCTTTTGTTTTTGGGAAGTGAAAACCTTTTATTTGTTCTATAATGAAAATTTAATCAATATAGAATTTGTAGAAGATTGTACTGCTTTTTGCATGATAGAATAAGTAAGGGGAGTTTTTAATAGTTAATTTGTTGAAATCTTAAGGGGGAAAGAGAATCGATGACTTTACAAACTATAGAGCACGAAATCTTAGCATTAGTTGAAACATTTGATGGAAGAATTGCTTATAAAATTGAAAATGCCGATGGAGATACTATCAGCTATCACGATGATGAATCCTTCCAATCAGCGAGTTTGATCAAAATACCAATGATAATCGAAGGCTATCGTCAAAGTGAAGAAAAGAAAATCTACTTAAATCAGCCGGTGACCATTCCGCCTAATGAAGTGACTGGAGGATCGGGCGTCCTGCACGTCTTATCGAATAAAGTTTTTTTAACCGTTGAGGATTTATTGACTTTGATGATAACTGTATCTGATAATACATCCACGAATATGATGATGACTTTGCTAGGTCATGATGAAATTAATCAATGCATCAAAGAACTTGGTCTGAAAAATACTATTCTCGGGCGCAGAATGCAGGATTTCAAAGCATTAAAGGAAGGGCGGGATAATACAATCTCGGCTGAAGATACGATTACCTGCCTAAAAGCCATACATACAGGCGACTTTTTAACGAAAGAAAGCCAGGAAAAAATCTTACGAGCTTTTGACAATCAGCAATTAAGAGATAAACTCCCATCACTAATGGGGAAAGGGGTAAAGGTCGCAAGCAAAACGGGCGCAATTCGGGGCGTTGCACATGATTGTGCGATCATTCGTTCAGAATTTCAAACCGTTTATGCTGTCGTCCTTACCGAAGATATGAAATCAGAGGATGAAAGCCGTCAAGTCATCAGTAAAATTGGTAAATTGATTTATGATGACATAATGGCTGAATAGAATAACCTTTATTAGTATTAGAATGTTTGTGGTCTTTGCGATAGAATCGGGTTGAGTAAGCTTAGTCCTTAAGGCCATTCTAAGTGCAATAACGCGGGAAGTCACGTTGATTTCCCGCTATTGTGCGTCTACAGCATTTGGTTATAGTTATGTGGTGAGTTATGGTAAAACATGTTATATAATGGATAGAAAATGAAACGGGGAAGTAGTTTTGAAAAAGGCGGTAAAATTTGTTGTAATTGGTGTTGTTGCTTTACTAGTGTATTTTGGGGTTTTACATATGAAAATTCAAGAGAGCAGTCATCAGCCAATTCCTGAAGATGCCAGTTACCTTATTGTCCTTGGGGCCAGGGTTAAAGGAACAGTTCCATCATTATCTTTACAATACCGGATTGATAAGGCTGCTGATTATTTAAACGCAAATAAAAATACGATAGCCATTGTATCGGGCGGCAAAGGTCCTGGCGAAGATATTTCAGAAGCTCAGGCAATGCAGCAAGAGTTAATCAATCAGGGAATTGAAGAGGCAAGGATCATTATGGAAGACAAATCAACAACAACCATTGAAAATATTGCTTACTCAAAAGATCTTATTCCGAATCCAACAGCTACAGGATTGATTGTTACTAATGATTTCCATATCTATCGTGCGGTGGAAATGGCCAAAAGCGTAGGCTTGGACATGACCGGGATACCAGCAAAGACACCAAAAGTGGTCCTGGTCAAATCTTATATTCGTGAATATCTGGCCATTACCAAATACTATTTGACAGAGCTGTTTGGAATTTAACTATTCCTGAACATAAATTCTAAATCGAAATCCCTCCCCTGCACGGTGGGGGGCTTCTTAATTGTAGGTTATTCAACATCAGGCACTTCCCAAAATTCTTTCACTTGATAGATTTGCTCAAGTGTCTTGTACAGGGAATGCCTAGTATATGAAACCTCGACTCTTTCATCAGCATCAACTTCTTCTATATCTATATTATCAACAAAACCAATTTGGTCATCGATTTCCTTCAAAAAAAAAATCCAAGTGCTTCATAACCGCTATATGCTACGATTACCTTACTGTCAAAACCGCATATTTCATTGATAGACCTCCTAGTTATTTGCTCTTATTGAATGTAAATAGTACTGTTTCCTATACACTGATATGGCCCGTTCATCCTTATCTGAACCATATAATTGGAAGGAAATGAAAAAATGCGATGTCACAAGCAGAAATAGAATGAATGAAATAACTCTTGCGAATTTAAAATATCACCAGATAATTTGCTATCTTTATCATTTCATGTTACTCTAATAAAGAATTGTTTTTGATTGTGGGAGAGCATACTAGTTATTGTCTTAACCAAACGATCAAAAATAGTAATACATTGTGTGTTAAGCACTAGGAGGCAACAAAAATGGAACAAGGTACAGTTAAATGGTTTAATGCAGAAAAAGGTTTTGGATTTATCGAGCGTGAAAATGGAGACGACGTATTCGTACATTTCTCAGCTATCCAAAGCGAAGGCTTCAAATCTTTAGACGAAGGTCAAAAAGTAACTTTCGACGTTGAGCAAGGTGCTCGTGGAGCTCAAGCAGCTAACGTTCAAAAAGCTTAATTTTAAAATTAAATTGTAACCTATATGAACAGACTCCTCGATGGGAGTCTGTTCTTTATTGTGGGAAAAAGACAAAGAAAAACCCTACTAATATGGTAGGGTTTTTTTGTGCGTATTGTAAAATCAAAATCTTACGCCTTTTTTAATTCTTCTTCAAAGAAAAAAGTAGTTGGATGTTCTTTGACAGTATAAGAATATCTTTTCATGTTTTTTACATATGCCCATTTATTAATTGTTACTAATTCATCAGTATCTTGAATAGTTACTGTTTCACCGCTATTATACTTATTGCTTTTCAATATATGCACCCTCTTTACTAATAGTATAACATATTTCACAATAAAAAATGTGTCCAAGATATTCCATGGGATATTATGTGATTCATGTGTATTGACAAAAAAATGAAGTTCTGGTTTAAGCTGATAAACATGCTTAAAAGCGTGAGATTACTGTTAGAACGGAGCTTATTGATTTGAATAAAGATAATTGTAACCAAATGTGACCAGAAAAGGAGAGATAATCTTTATGGTCAACCATTCTATCGTTCACTTACAAAAAACCTCAATACTTAAACTTCCCGTTCTTCTTAAATGAATGCTATCCCCGAAATCGGCAAATTGTGACAAAGGTCGTACTCCCAAACTTCATTAGTAGTTCAGTTTCAGCGGTATGCGTGATAATTTGAGCTTTCGTTTCAACAACTTGGCAGTTTCAAGGCGTTCTTGGATTTTCAGTTTCTCGCTCGTTTCCTTTTGAATAAGTAGCTGAGGTTTTTCTTGAATAATCATCAGATAATAAATCTGCCTCTTTTTTGTGTAGCATGACAAAAGAATGAACCAAGCTGTCTGAAGTTGCATTAAATATATTAACAACGAAAAGAGGTGAATTATATGTCTGTTATTCCTACTACTGTGGATGTAGTTACGATTCTTTGGGAAAGAACTTCGTTAATACCTTTAACTCAGCAAACAATTGTACAAGCTACAGTGATTGGAAGTGCTGCACCTTGCGATAACACTTTAAATCCTGGTGATTGTTACATTGCTGCTGTACTTTGTTTACTTGGAAATGGATTTGTACAAGTATTGAACCTTGACTCTGGTCTAACCGGAGTTGCCGTGTTCATCCGTTTACGCTAGGATATTAATTTGGACAAAGTATTTTTGATTTAAAATACTTTGTCTTTTTATATATACATAAACCCCACCAGTCATTAAGATTGGTGGGGTTTATCCATTTTACTAATACAGGAATGCTAAGAAGGACGCGGAACATTATCTTAGTGACTATTCAAATTACGTTAGACAAGTATAGCCACGTGCTTCCTAGTAGGCAGAAACACGTGGCTGATGAACTTGATAATTTGTTTCGTAAAGAAATGTGACCATTTCTGTGAGCACTCAAGGTTTTTTTTGACGTTCAAACCCTTCTATATCAATGCTCTTCTTAAAACGCCCAATCCCCATTACGGAAGACAGGTTCGCTTGTGCCGTCCTGTTTGATTCCTTCAATGTTCATTTTATCAGAACCAATCATGAAATCTACATGGGCAAGGCTTTCGTTAAGTCCATTTTCTGCAAGCTCTTCTGGACTCATGGTTTTTCCGCCTTCAATACAGAAAGCATAAGAGCTTCCAATCGCTAAATGGTTAGACGCATTTTCATCAAATAAAGTATTGAAAAATAACACATTCGATTGAGAAATTGGAGAGTTGAAAGGAACAAGTGCTACCTCTCCTAGATAGTGGGAGCCTTCATCGGTTTCAACTAATTGCTTTAGAATTTCTTCGCCTTCTTCAGCTTTTACTTCAATGATGCGGCCATCCTTAAAGGTCACAGAGAAGTTATCAATGATGTTTCCTCCGTAACTAAGCGGTTTGGTACTCGAAACCGTACCGTTTACACCCGTTTTTAATGGAACCGTGAACACTTCTTCAGTTGGCATGTTAGCCATGAATTCATGCCCCTTTTCGTTAATGCTGCCTGCTCCGACCCAAAGATGTTTGTCAGGTAACTCAATTGTTAAATCTGTTCCAGGAGCCGTGTAATGCAATTTTTGGTAATGTTTTTCATTTAAATAATTAACTTTTTCATGAAGCGTGTCGTCGTGCTTTTTCCATGCCTCTACAGGGTCCGTCACATCAACACGAACAGCTTTGAAAATGGCTTCCCACAGTTTATCAATGCGTTTTTCTTCTGCTTCATCAGAGAACACCTTATCAGCCCAAGCCTTTGAAGGCACCGCGACTATCGACCAGCTCACTTTATCGGATTGCATATATTGACGCCACTTTTTCAGTGCAGTACCAGATGCCTTTTGGAAGTTTGCAATCCTTTCAGGTTTTACACTTTTTAATAAGTCTGGGCTCGAGGAGATGACAGATAGATAAGCAGCACCGTTTTCTGCAAGTTCAATCGTCTCTTTTGCACGCCACTCTGGATACTCGTTGAACACCTCATCCGGTGCCAACTCGTATTTGGTGCGTCCGACGATATCGTCATTCCAATTAACAATGACATTACGCGCGCCGCTTTCATAAGCTTTTTTTACAATAATTCGGACAAGATCAGCGCCCTCTAATGTAGTGTTCACCACAAGAGTTTGTCCTTGTTGAATATTGACGCCAACTTTAACAGCAAGTTCTGCATATTTTTCTAAATTTGTTTGAAATTCACTCATCATTTATAAACTCCTTTTCCATTTTCTACATTTATAATTGTACTGATTGTTTATTAAAAAAGAAACTTTTTACTCCATTGTATAGAAAAAACAGTGCGGAATATATTGTAACTCAATAAAGGAGGAGTATATCTTAATTAGGAAGAAGCTGAATTCAAACCCCAGTGGGTTGGACTCAGCTTCATAAGAATATTAATTACAGCTGGTGATGGAGCTAAAGTTGGCCATTAATCTTCTCAGTGAAATCATAGGAGAACGTTATGTGGACCATGATATACTGAAAAATTAATAGCAATTTCAAACTTAGGAAAAAATGCCTCCTTTTTATAACTATTATTGTAAATAGGTAAAGACTCTAAAGTGATTATCCAAATAAAAATGTGTGAACTATAAGAAAGAGGGTCCCCTTTGAGACCCTCTCTTTAAAATCACATAAAAAATTACTTATTTAGATTGACCCAGACGCTTTTTACTTCAGTATAGTTATCAAGTGCATAGGATCCCATTTCACGTCCGATTCCAGATTGTTTGTAACCACCGAATGGGGAAGCTGCATCAAATGCGTTATAACAGTTCACCCAAACGGTACCTGCACGAAGTTTTCCTGCCACATAATGGGCATTGGCTAAATCACTTGTCCATAAACCGGCAGCTAATCCATATTCACTGGCATTGGCACGGTTAATAACATCGTCTAAATCCTCATAAGGCATTGCCGCAATAACCGGACCGAAAATCTCTTCTTTGGCAATTGTCATTTCCTCTTCTACACCAGCGAATATAGTAGGAGAAACAAAATAGCCTTCTTCACCCGGTTTACTTCCACCGACAAGGACTTCTGCACCTTCATTTTTCCCTTTTTCAATATAGCCAAGAACGCGGTTTTGCTGTTCCTGAGAAACAAGCGGTCCAATTTGTGTATTCGGATCTAAGCCTACCCCTTGTTTAATATTTTTAGCATGGCTAGCCATATCGGCAACAACATTATCATAGTGTTTCTTTTGAATATAAACCCGAGATCCGGCACAACATACCTGGCCTTGGTTAAACATAACACCATTCAAAGCACCAGGAATAGCTTTCGAGAAATCTGCATCTGGAAGGATAATGTTTGGTGATTTTCCGCCAAGTTCCAACGTGACACGTTTCAATGAATAGGAGGCAGAGCGCATGATTAGTTTTCCAACTTCAGTAGAACCGGTAAATGCAATTTTATTGACCTGTGGATGATCGACAAGAGCTTGTCCAGCTGTTTCACCAAAACCAGGAACGATATTGACGACTCCATCCGGGAAACCAGCCTCAGCGATTAGTTCAGCCAAATAAAGCGCAGATAATGGAGTTTGCTCAGCAGGTTTTAGAATAACTGTACAACCTGTAGCAAGTGCTGCACCGAGTTTCCACATCGCCATTAGGAGTGGGAAGTTCCAAGGGATGATTTGACCTACCACACCTACAGCTTCGTGTTTTGTGTAGTTAAAGTAATTTCCGCTTACCGGAATAGTCTGTCCAACAATCTTAGTCGACCAGCCGGCAAAATATCTCATATGTTCAATGGCTAATGGAATATCAGCATTGGTTGTTTCACTGATGGGTTTCCCATTATCCAATGTTTCTAACTGCGCAAGCTCTGTTTTATTTTCTTCCATTAAATCTGCTAGTTTATACATTAGCCTACTGCGGGCAGCTGCGCTCATCTTTGACCAAGGACCTTCATCGAATGCTTTGCGTGCTGCTTTAACGGCTAAGTCAATATCTTCTTTATCTGCTTCAAATACATCGGCAAGTTTTTGTCCTGTGGCAGGATTTGGAGTGGAGAAGGTTTTCTTTGAAACACTTTCTACAAATTGACCATTAATAAAAAGCTTTTTAGGTCCTGTTAAAAATTTTTGCAACTTTCCACTTACCTCTAACGTTAGATTTGTCATAATTACCCTCCTGAATATAATGGTTTAATTGGGCAAAACATGCTGACTTATTGATAACGCTTTGATTTATGCCAATTTTTATCATAAATGAAAAAAAAAGAATATTCAATCATTATTATTCGACATAATAATTATCTCAATAAACAACTAGTTATAAGTGTTTCTTCTTAATTTCACAAAGAAATATGTGTTTTTTGTCATGACATCTGTAAATACTATAGCGAAAATGATATTTAATAGTTAAAATTAAGAAGGGATAAAATAAATAGAAGTTCTAAAGTTTTTCAGGAGGATTCATATGGGAAATAATGCGAAAATTATATCGCAACGTAAATTACTTGGTGTAGCGGGTCTCGGATGGATGTTTGATGCACTTGATGTGGGTATGCTTTCTTTCATTATTGTTGCGTTGAAACAGGAATGGAACTTAACCAGTGAACAGGTTGGGTGGATTGGCAGTATTAACTCCATTGGTATGGCTGTGGGGGCTGTTTTTTTTGGAGCAATGGCAGATAGGGTTGGACGAAAGAACGTCTTTATTATTACATTATTATTATTTTCTATTGCTAGCGGTTTGTCTGCAGCAGTCAGTACACTTAGTTTGTTCTTGATTTTGCGATTTTTGATTGGAATGGGGCTCGGAGGAGAACTTCCGGTTGCCTCGACACTTGTCTCTGAAAGTGTTGAAGCGAGTAAAAGGGGACAAGTTGTCGTGCTTCTTGAAAGTTTTTGGGCTGTTGGATGGATATTGGCAGCACTTATTTCTTTTTTCATCATTCCGGTCTATGGCTGGCGCGTTGCATTATTATTAAGTGCTGTTCCAGCTTTATATGCGCTTTATCTGCGTTTGAAACTACCAGATTCACCTAAGTATACGGAACTGGAAAAGAAGCAGAGGCCATCCGTACTCAATAATATGAAAAGCGTTTGGAAAAAGGAATATTCACGTCAGACCCTCGTGTTGTGGATTCTATGGTTTTGCGTGGTCTTCTCTTATTATGGAATGTTTTTATGGCTGCCAAGTGTCATGGTCTTAAAAGGCTTCAGTATGATTCAAAGCTTTGAATATGTCTTGATTATGACGCTAGCTCAGCTTCCAGGATACTTTTCAGCTGCATGGTTGATTGAGAAGATAGGACGTAAATTCGTTTTGATCACATACTTAATTGGAACGGCTGTCAGTGCATTTTTCTTTGGTTCAGCAGAAGAGTTAGCACTCTTAATCGTATCCGGGATGTTCCTATCATTCTTCAATTTAGGTGCATGGGGTGCGCTCTATGCGTATACTCCAGAACAGTATCCAACGGCAGTTCGAGGTACAGGTACTGGTTTAGCTGCTGGAATTGGTCGAATTGGCGGTGTCTTGGGACCATTGCTTGTCGGTTATTTAGTTGCTGCAGGTACACCAATTTCAACAATTTTCACTATATTTACAATTGCTATTTTAGTGGGGGCAGTTGTCGTAGCTTTTGGAAAAGAGACAAAGAATACTATTTTGACATAACATAAAAGAGAGGGACTAAATTTAGTCCCTCTCTTTTTATTACTTAAAGTCTTTTATTATGCTTAAAAGGAATTCAGCGGCATGCTGTGGACTATTTGCATTCATGATTGCGGAAACTACCGCTGTACCAGATACTCCACTTTCTGAAAGAGATGAGATATTTTCGGCGGTAATACCTCCGATAGCTACTGCAGGAATCGATATACTGCGGCAAATTTTCTCAACTTCTCCGTTTGCCATTAAGGTTGCATCTTGCTTTGTTTTCGTAGGGAAAATAGAACCAACACCGATATAGTCCGCTCCATTTTGTTCGGCTTCGATAGCTTCTTCTAGAGTTGAGACTGATACACCGATAATCATATTGTCAGGCACTAATTGTTTGATGACTGAAAGTGGAAGGTCATCCTGTCCGATATGAACTCCGTCTGCTCCAACAGCAAGTGCTATATCTACCCGGTCATTAATGATCAGCGGAATAGAAAGTTCGTGTAGTAACTGTTTTAATGCAGAAGCTTTTTTATAAAAGGAGAGGGAGGAATTGTTTTTCTCTCTAAGTTGTACGATCGAGACTCCTCCAGAAACCGCCTCTGCTATGATTTTGGTCAAATCTTCTATTGCTATGGACTCTTCTGTCACTAAATATAGGCTTAAATCAATTTGAGACTTCTTCATATAATTTCACCTCATTTATCCAAATTTCCTTATCTATTCTTGATATCGCATCGATTAATCGCACACGAAACGTTCCAGTTCCTTCATCTTTTTGAAGTTTTGCAGCAGCAAGTTCCCCGGAAATGCTCATTGTTGAGATCCCGGCAACTGCCGCAGCATAGAAATTGTCTGTGACTCCGGAAAAAGTTCCGATAAGAGCAGTAGCCATACAGCCAGTACCTGTAACACTCGTTAATAGAGGATTACCATTATCGATAATGGACGTATTTTTACCATCGCTAACAGCATCTTTGGCGCCACTCACTACGACGACACAATGCAATTTATTAGCCGCACGTGCTGCCAGTTCTGCATTGCTAATCGCAAGTTCACCTGAATCCACTCCACGTGTAACGATATCCCCACCCATTAACCGATGGATTTCACTCGCATTTCCGCGGATGATTTGGAAGGTAACTTTCTTCAGGAGCTCTGCCACTTGTTCTGTACGATAGGAAGTTGCACCAACTCCCACTGGGTCCAAAATAACTGGGATATTAAGGGAATTCGCTGTCTTACCGGCAATCTCCATTGCTTCCAAGGCTTTATCATCAATCGTACCGAAGTTCAGGACCAGAGCATCAGCCAATTTGACCATCTCCTCGACTTCTCTTGGGCTAGATGTCATAACAGGTGAACCACCGATGGCAAGAGTGGCATTGGCACAGTCATTGACCGTAACAAAGTTAGTGATTTGGTGAACGAGCGGTTTACTTTCTCTGACCTGAAAGAATAAGTCTGAAACGGAAACAATCATATTAAATCACTCCTTTCTTCTTTTGAAAATGAATAAAAATGATGGACGGGTCCGTGCCCCTTACCGAGTGAAAAGCTATTTCGTATGGCTTCAGAAATATATGTCTTGGCTTGTTCAATGGATTGTCTTAAAGGTAGTCCGTTTGCCAGATTGGATGTAATGGCGGATGACAGAGTACAGCCTGTCCCATGGGTGTTTTTTGTATGAATGCGTTCTCCTTTAATCCAGAAAAAGTCAGTTCCGTCATAAAAAAGATCATTTGGATTCCCTGCTGAATGGCCTCCTTTAAGTAAAACCGCTTTTGCCCCAAGTTCTTTAATTGATATACAAGCCTCGTAAAAATCTTGCTTCGTTCGAATCGACAAGCCAGTAAGGACTTCGGCTTCGGGTACATTCGGTGTTACAAGTGTTGCAAGCGGCAGTAATTCTGTTTTTAAAGCAGAGACAGCTTTTTCATCGAGCAAATGATGGCCGCTTTTGGAAATCATGACAGGATCAAGGATAACGATTGCGGGTAAGAAGGTATTTAGAGACGCGGCGACTGTTTCAACTATTTCTTTTGATCCAAGCATACCTATTTTTACTGCATCGACGTGTATATCTTCAAAAATAGCTGCAATTTGATCCGTTATGATACCTGTATCTATAGCTTGTACTGAACGTACCTCCATTGTATTTTGTGCCGTTACAGCTGTAATGACAGACATTCCAAAAACCCCATGTGCAGAAAATGTTTTTAAATCAGCTTGTATTCCAGCACCGCCCCCTGAGTCAGAGCCTGCGATGGTTAACGCTGTTTTCATAAAAAAACCCCTTCATATAATTATTTTTTAAAAGTATTTTCAGTAAAATGAAAGCTAAAATGGCACCTGCGAATGAACTAAGCATAAAAGCTGGTAAAAAACCAAAAATAGCTGCTTTTTCTCCCAATAGGAGGACAGCAAGGGGATAACAAGCTAGGGATCCAAGAATGCCGGTCCCTATCACTTCCCCTAAACAAGCGAATTTCAAGCTTTGTGTTTTTCGATAAAGGACGGCAGCCAATAGTGCACCGATCATGCTGCCCGGAAAGGCGAAAATTGAACCTGTACCAGACATGTTTCTAATGATGGAAACTAAAAAAGCTTGTGTTACCGCATAAGCCGGTCCCAATAAAACGGCTGTCATGACATTTGCCAGATGCTGAATCGGAAAGATTTTTGCAAATCCGGCCGGGATGAAAATGAATGAACTAGTTATGGTAGTAATGGCCGTGATCATGGCAGTCAACGTCATTTTCTTGATTGGATTCATCATCATGACAACATCCTACAGTGGCCAATCCTGCTCATTTTGAACCATATCCCAGAATAAATATTCATAACGGGAAGTCACCAAAAAATGCTTCTCTAATCTAAGAAGTTCCTTTTCAGGCATGCCTTCTGTTAACTCTTCCAACAAAGCAATCAGCCATTTGTGTGCTTTACCGAATTCAGGAGACGAATATGATTTAATCCAATCAGCATAGCGATTGTTTTCTAATGCTTCACCATTTTGTTCTTTTAATAGCAAGCCGATCTCATAATAATCCCAAGCGCATGGAAGGAGGCAGGCAATCAGGTCGGCCAAAGTCCCATTTTGGGCTGCATTTAGCATGTAACCCGTATAAGCTAGAGTGGTTGGAGTAGGTTCTGTATTTTCCAATTCGATTGAGCTGATTCCGAATTCCAAAGCATAATGTCGATGGATATCCATTTCTACTTGAAGGGTTTCATTCAAAATACTTGCAAACTTAGCCATGGTTTCGAGATTATGAGCTTTGATGACTCCTAACGCAAAGAGTTTGGAATAATCCATAAGATAGATATAGTCCTGCTTTAGGTAATAGGCAAATTTCTTTTCTGAAAGCGTCCCATCTCCAATCGCCTGAACAAAGGGATGTGTATGGTTCCTTTTCCAGATTCCTTTTGCCCGTTCATGAAGTCTATCACTGAAGGTTTCTAATTTTGTATTCTCCATGGTACATCCTCCTTGAAATTTAAAATTTACTAAAATTGTAAAGTATGCATACACTATCTGATAAACAAAAAAACCGCTCTCTGAAAGAAAGCGGCTGTTACCGAGGAAGAAGCAAATTCCTTCTTACAGCCTGCTTCCCTCCGCTGGTATGACCAGATCAGGTGCAAAGGGTTTGATTCTCAGCAAAAGTGCTCCCCTAGCAGTCTAATTATTCACCTTTTCCATCTGAAAAAAAAACCGCTCCTGAAATACGGAGCGGGGCAGATGGATAAAGTCATGTGTTTAAAGACGATATCATCCACTTCCCTCCGCCGGTATGATCCGGTTCAGGTTCAAAGGGTCCGGAACAAATTCCATCTCAGTCTTAAAAAGACTCCCCTAGTGGTGTGAATGTATGTAATTACTGACATCATATCAGAAAGCCAGGAAATTGCAACCCAATTTGAATGGGGTCTATAGAGAATACCTATCAAAAAAAGGGAGAACCATGTGATTGACTTTTGAAGAATATTGGGATAAAATCATGTCTACATCATTTATATATTGAATTCTTATCCAGAGAGGTGGAGGGACTTGGCCCAAAGAAACCTCGGCAGCAGACCCATTTTGGGAACTGTGCTACATCCAACAAGCATACGCTTGGAAGATAAGAAGAGCCGAACGGACTACTGTAAGCCTCTTCTTGAATTAGAAGAGGCTTTTATTTTTGTGAAATAACGTTTAGTGACATAATAGAAAAGATATAATTTGGTGAAAATGATACCTGTTACTACAATTTAGCTCATATGAAGGCGGGCTGATGAAGACAAGGAAAGGAGCCATTTACATGGCAGAATTATTTAAGAGAATTGAACAGAGGAAGGCATTGCTGATTGAAGAGTTATTAGCGAATGGAGTTTATAAAACCTCTGATGAAAGACATCTTTATGATGTTCCTTTAAAAGTGCTTGAAGATGAATATAAGATTGTTATAAATAGACCTAATATCGAGTCTCCTTCAGAGTGGATGACATAGTAAGAGTTCTTAAAATACTTTACTATCTTAAAATATTATTTAATCTGATGAATATTATTAAAGCATTCGCAGTGTACATGAGTGAATGCTTTTTTATATTTGTCAAGAATATAAAATGTCACAAAAAAGACACAAACAGGGAATAGAATAGGCTTTTTGTCACATTTACCTTGTGGAATAACACATTTTAATTTCCATATATGGTTGATTTTAACTACTTATTTCTTTATCATAAAAGATGTAAGAAAATTGAATAAATAGGAAGTGACTATAGATGCCCCCACAGATAACCGTAGAAAGAATAGAAGAAAAGAGACGGGAAATGATTAAATTGGCAGCTGATTATGGTTTTACAAGCCTTCTAACTGTTCAAGCAAGTCAAGAATTGGATTCGCTGTTAAATGCTATAACAAATAAATGAAAATCACAATATTTTTTGCTTAAGAAAGTTTATAGTGATTTTTAAATTTCGTCAGTGACTTTAAAATAGATTTCTTCATTGAAACTAAAAAAGGCTACTGCTGAATGAAGGCAATAGCTTTTAAATAATGAAATTCAAATATTAACACGCTTACCAAGGATTACTAAATCCCGTTCAATACCATCTAGCTCGGCAACTTGAGGTAAATGCGCCCATTCTTCAAAACCAAATTTAGAAAACAGTCTTATGCTCGGTGTATTGTGAGCAAATATGAAACCAAGTAGTGTCTTAACTCCTAATTTTGGACTCACTTCAATTGCCTTTTGAATCGAAATTTGTCCAATTCCTTTTCCCCGGAAATAATCATCAATATATATGCTGATCTCGGCAGTGGAATCATAGGCTGGCCTACCATAGAAAGATTGAAAACTCATCCATCCAGCAGTTTTTCCTTCGAATGTAATAATATAAAGCGGTCGTTTTTCTGAATGATGTTCCTCAAACCATTTAAGCCTCGATTGCACTGAAACAGGTTCTGTATCTGCAGTGACCATCCTTGAAGCAATAGTCGAATTATATATTTCGACTACTCTTGGTAAATCTGTTAGTTCTGCATCCCTAAAATCTATATACTGATCCATCATTTTAACTCCTATCCTTACTATGTATACAATCTCCAGAAACATGGGATTCCCACCCTATTTATGAATAAAAGGAGGTTGACGAAAATCCGTTCCATTGAATGCTTTTATTGTATCATACACTTTTTACAGTTTATCTGACAATTCATTTTTTTGCATGTTAAGTATGTTCATTTTTGGGGTAATTACAAGATAAAATACTTCATAGTAAATACATTACATAAGGAGAAACAAATGAAAAAAATAGTAGGTTTATTTGTAATTGTACTAGTTATTTGTTTTGCTGCATATAAGTTTCAGGCTTCAGAGTCGGAAGATGTGATGGCTTTTGGAGATTCGTTAACCTATGGAAAAGGTGATAAGGATGGGGAAGGTTATGTAGAAGGTCTGGAGGATGAATTGAATAACCCTGATTCTGAAAAAAAGGTCCGTTTTTGGAATTACGGTATTAAAGGCCAGGAAACAGATGGTGTCATTGATCAGCTTGAAGATAATCAAATTAACACGAAATTGGACAAAGCCGACACGTTTATTGTTTATATTGGAACAAACGACTTGATTAACAGTAATGGAGGTAACTTGAAAAAAATAAGTGATCAAAAAATAAATGATGGTAAACGAGAGTATATCGACCATCTAAATAAGATTCTTTCTACACTATTAAAGAAAAACAAAAAAGCGGATATACTTGTAGTTGGGCTGTATAATCCAAAAAAAGATGATCAACGACTTGAAAAGCACGTTCATGATTATAACCAATCAGTAAACGAGGTAGTAGAAGAGGATAAAAGAATGATATTTATCCCTACTAATGATTTATTTGAAAATAAAAAGAAAAAAGAGTATTTCAGTGATAAAATTCATCCAAATGAAAAAGGGTATCAGCTCATTACCAATCGGATTTTAGAGAGCTATGATTTCAAATAAATTCAATAAAAGTGCACAGAAGTAATACTTCTGTGCACATGGCTTATTATATATAAATCGGACCCTGTTTCATTGAAGGCGGTTGTGCAGTTGTTATGTAATAGCCGCCTTCAATTGAGGGAATTGCAAGTCATGAAGCTGCCTATATCTGCCGTTACTTGTCAATAACTGTTCATGCGTTCCTTTTTCATGGACACTGCCTTTTTCAAGAACGATTATTTGGTCAGCATTTTGAACGGTTGATAATCTATGCGCAATGACAATTGAAGTCCGATTTACTAATAAACGTGACAATGCTTCCTGGATTAAATGCTCGGATTCCGTATCTAATGCTGCTGTCGCTTCATCGAGAATGATGATTTGTGGATTCTTCAAAAGTGCCCTAGCAATGGCGATTCGCTGCTTTTGTCCTCCTGAAAGTTTGACGCCTCGCTCTCCAATTTGAGAATCGTAACCATTTGGAAAGGCCCTGATAAAGTCATGAGCATTGGCTGCTTTAGCGGATTCAGTGATTTCATCGTCTGTTGCATCAAGTTTTCCATAAACGATGTTATCGCGGATTGAACCATTGAATAAAATGATATCCTGAGAAACAATCCCCATTTGGCTACGTATAGATTTCAACGACACATCACGGATATCAAGACCGTCCATTTTGATTGTTCCTTGTTGTGGATCATAAAATCGGATTAAAAGGTTTGTAATTGTCGATTTCCCTGCACCAGAAGAGCCGACGAGAGCTGTTATTTGACCAGCTTTCATCGTTAGGTTTAGATTGCTAAGAACCGGAACACTTTCATCATAAGCAAAATCAACTGATTGAAATTCAATTTGTTTTTTTATTGAAGGAAGCTCAATTGCATTTCCTTTGTCTCTGATTTCAGGTTGTGTTTCCATAATTTCTGTAATACGCTCAAAAGCTGCAGCTGACTGCTGGACAATGCTGATTACTCGGCTGAAATTGCGAACAGGACTCTGCAGTAATCTCAAATAGGCGAGGAAAGCTACTATTAATCCCACTGTAAATGCACCTTCCATCACTTGCCAAGCCCCAAATACAATAACAGCAACAAGACCAATATTGTTCAATAAATCGATAACCGGACCAAACATGGATCGCAAGCGAACCGATTTAATGTTAGCTACCATGTTTTCATGATTACGTTCTGCGAAACGTTTCGATTCAAATTCTTCATTGGTAAAAGATTGAATGAGTCGCATTCCTGAGATAGAATCCTGTAACTGGTTGCTGACATCTCCTGCAGAACTTTGAACAGATCTAAACGACATTCGAATACGTTTTCCAAATACCCTTGTGATATAGAACATGAACGGGAATGTAAAAAGAAGGACAATGGTCAGTTTCCAATTAATGAAAAGCATATAGACAGCGACTGCAACAAAAGTTACCATGTCTGTTACGACTTGCAGCATGCTTGAAGAGATGAGTTGTTGTAGTAAATTGACATCATTAGTCAGCCGTGACATTAAGTCACCCGTTCGGTTTTTATCAAAGAATTTCATATCCAGCCTTTGAATATGTTCATACATGCTATTTCGTAAATCCATAATCGCTTTTTGACCGACTTTGGAAACGATATAGCTGTTAAAGTAGTTTAGTAAAGCTAATAAAATAGCAGCTCCAAGAATTCCTGTGCCTACCCAAATCAAGGAGTCGTATTTTTTTTCGGGAATGATTTCATCAATCGTATACTGAGTCAACTGTGGGATGGAGAACTCAAGTAAAGAAATGAACAACATTATACATAATATCAAGGAAGAAAATTTCCATTTAGATGGGACACGATTAAACATTTGCCTGAGCATCGTCCAAATGCTTCCTTTGGAAGGCTTTGCATTAATGACGCTACGTCCTTTGTGGCTGAATGGGATATGTCCTCCGCTCATAACGATCACTCCTATTTTGACTATCTTTGATGAATTTTAAAAGTCATTTGTATTAGGTGAATAGTACCTTTATGACTATCATAGAGCTTTTCTAAAAATAGACAACTTTAAATCGGTTTTCTTCCTATCTAAAAGTGTTTTTATTTTACACCTTTATACAGAACATGGAATAATTGATGGAGTTTAACTAAGCTTTCGGGAGGAGATGCTAAAATGGAAGATAACAAAAAAATTAGGGAAGAACTATTAGAAGCGGTTAACAATTTATCGGATGAACAGCTGAATGCCCATCCAGAAGAAGGCCGCTGGAGCATTATCCAGGTATTGAATCATTTATATTTAATGGAGCGAGTGATAACAAAGAGTATTGCCGACAAGTTAAAAAGCGATGAGAGTATCCCTGCAGAAGATAAACCGATAGAGTATACTCTAAATCGTGAAGTGAAGGTCTCGGCGCCGCCATTTGTCATTCCATCAGAAGCATTTCAAACTTTGGACGAGGTTAAGAATAAATTGTCCGAATCCCGCCAGGCATTTATACAAGTTGTTGACAGAGCAAATGAAAAAGATCTTGAACAAAAGTCATTCCCTCATCCATTGTTTAAAGAATTAAGCTTGAAGCAATGGATTCCGTTTGTGGGTTTGCATGAAAAACGACATTTACTGCAAATAGAAGAATTGAAGTCAAAGTTATAATAGAAGAAAAACTCATCCGCTTTTGGTTGAGTTTTTCTCATTCAGACAGTTATTCGTAAAGGAAGGATTGTTCAGTGAAGGTTAACTGGGTAAAGGCATGTCTGATAATAGGCTTTTTCGGGTTACTGTTAGGGTTCATGCTTAAGCATTTGCTCCCCCCCGATCTAGATAAAATTAAACTGACTGACGAGTTGCATCCGATAGTCGCTGAAAAAAAAGAAAAGCTCATTCAACAGGCTAATGAAAAAGGTATCGTGGTAATCATAACGGCTGGATTCCGTACTTTAGAAGAGCAAAATGACCTCTATGAAAAAGGACGTTTAAAGTCTGGAAGCATTGTAACTAATGCAAAAGGAGGGGAGTCGCTTCATAATTTTGGATTGGCGATAGATTTTGCACTCCTTAACAAACAAGGGGAGGCTATTTGGAATATGGAATATGACGGCAACGATAATGGGGAATCGGATTGGATGGAAGTCGTCTCTATCGCGAAAGATTTAGGATTTGAATGGGGAGGAGATTGGTCAGGTTTTAAAGATTATCCTCATCTACAAATGACCTTTGGCTTGAGCTTACGAGAGCTACAACAGGTAAAGAGCCTACAGAACAGTAAAAGTGAATAAACGTAGAAATATTTTTTGACGAATAATTCCAACTAAAAGCAGGAAAATAAGCATGTGTGTTGCTTTACAGTGAAGAATTCGATAAAGTTAACTAGTGAGAAATTAGACATAAAGGAGTGCAGTCACCATGGAAGAAATAAAACATTGCCGGGACTCTTTGGTCATAAAAACGAGCCTTGTTCTCCCGCCGGATACAAATAATATTGGCACGATGTTTGGAGGCAAATTGATGGCTTACATTGATGATGTTGCAGCTATATCTGCGATGCGTCATGCGAGAAGTAATGTCGTTACGGCATCAACTGATTCTGTCGATTTTCTGCACCCTATTCACGAAGGAAATGCAGTATGTCTAGAAAGCTTCGTAACTTATACGGGCAGAACATCTATGGAAATCATTGTAAAAGTTATTGCGGAAGATTTAGTTACGGGAGACCGGAACTTATGTGTTATTTCCTTTTTGACCTTTGTTGCCATCAATGAAGATGGAAAACCAATACCGGTTCCGCGTTTGGTTCCAGAGACTGAAATGGAGATGAATTTAAACGAATCAGCGAAACAGCGGGCCCAAGTAAGGAAAAAAAGAAGAGAAGATACTCAGTTCATTGCCAGTACCTTTGGTGTAAAACAGCCGTGGACTGAAAAATCAGAGCCTGGACTATATAAATAAAAAAACCGGGCAGATAATGCCCGTTTTTTTAATCTTCGCTAGATAAAATACCAAAGAAACGTAGGATGTTAATAAAAAGGTTAATGAAATCAAGATACAGATTTAAGGCCATAAGTGGTACTTCCTCTGCTGTAACCCCGTAATGCTTCATTCGATTAAAATCATATAAAATATATCCACTGAATACAAGAATCCCAATAAATGAAAAGATTAGCATTGCTGTAGAACTTAAAGGTGAGAAAAGGTTAAAAATACTAATGGCTACTAAAGCTAACAAGGCGGCAAACAACATTCCTCTTAAGAAAGAAAGGTCCCTCTTGGTTGTTGTAGCATAAATAGCTAGTCCCCCAAATACAACTGTTGTCGTCACCCCAGCTAACATCACAACATTCGCCCCTGCAGTGGCAAGATAGTGTGCAATAATCGGATAGGTGGTAATCCCAGAAATTAACGTAAAACTATACAGGAATGTGTAGCCAATAGATTTTTTCTTCCGCATGATAAAAGCGCCAATTAGCATAGCAATTTCCAGAATCGCTAAGGGAAGAAATAAGGATGGTGGAACTAGAGTTCCAACAGCCATCCCTAATACAGAGATTGCGAGAGAAAGAGCAAAGGTACGCATAACAGATGGCATATATGTGTTTACAGTTTGTGAATACATTCAATCACCTCATTATTTATTGTCTACCGGTTTCTACGAAAGAGTTTTAAAAAGGTTTCAGTGCATTTAAAAATAATATTTAAGGTGTTTTTTAAAGAGATATGAAATATACATGATAGTATTACTAATTTTATGATATTCTTACAATTAAGCTAATTTTTCTGAAATATTAAAATTTTCAAACTGTAACAAAATAAGTACTTTTTCCCTAGGTGAAATTAAGTGATTTAATATTTTTAGTGGAATATTTAATCATTATTTCAAAATAAGAAAATTAAAATGTTTTATTCTATGCTATAAATAGGACTTCATAACTTTACTGTGTAAAAGTTATGAAGGAAACTATTTTTATATTGCAGAAAAATATTCCTAAAGTTATAAAATATGAAAAAAATGTGATTATTTTCTACAAAACTATTGAATAAATGTTAAAAATTGATTAAAATTTTAAATAATTATCAGAAGATTTATTATTTTCCCGAAAAAATAGTTTAGGGGGAGCAGGGATGAAGAAAGCTATATTGCAAATTGAAAACCTTACTACCTCATTTCGAATTCAGAGCAAATATCATGCAGCGGTGGATGATGTTTCGTTTACTGTAAATGAAAATGAAATTGTAGCGGTGGTTGGAGAATCAGGATGTGGAAAGAGCGCACTGGCCCTTTCTATCATGCAATTACATAATAAACAGAGAACGAAGTCAGAAGGTACAATACATTATAAAGGTCAAAATTTACTTACACTGAATGATACACAAATGAATAAAGTCCGCGGAAAGGAATTAGGGATGATATTTCAGGAACCTTTGACAGCATTGAACCCGCTGATGACAATCGGAAAACAGATTGAGGAAAATCTTGACTATCATACTGAGCTTTCTAGAGATGAAAAAAAGAACAGGACAATCGAACTCTTAACACAAGTGGGTATCCCTTATCCTGAACGGACGTACAAGCAATATCCGCATGAACTATCAGGCGGAATGCGTCAAAGAGCAATGATATCGATTGCCATTGCTTGCAATCCTGCACTAGTTATTGCTGATGAACCAACGACAGCATTAGATGTTACCATTCAAGCGCAAATACTTGATTTGTTGAAAGATATTCAAAGTAAAACCAAAATGGGGATTATATTAATTACCCATGATCTGAGCGTTGTAGCAGAGGTAGCTGATCGGATTGTTGTCATGTATGCTGGGCAAGTAGTAGAGACGGGAAGTGTTAAAGAGATATTTAACAATCCACTTCATCCATATACTAGGTCGCTATTAAATTCAATCCCTTCGGCTACCAATGAAAAAAACCGTTTGCACGTTATTGAGGGAATTGTTCCATCGATAGCAAAAATGGACAGGAAGGGATGTCGGTTCCAAGATCGTATTCCATGGATTCCTAAACAAGCTCATGAAGAGTCGCCTCATCTTCACGAGGTAAGTCAGGATCACTTTGTACGGTGCACCTGCTATAAAGAATTTTATTTTCAAGCTGAAGGAGATGCATCGACTCATGACATTACTCAAAGTAGATAATTTAAAAGTGCATTTTCCAATAAGAGGCGGTTTTTTCCGAAGAGTAGTTGATCATGTAAAAGCCGTTGATGGTGTGTCCTTTGAGTTGCAGCAAGGGGAAACATATGGTTTGGTAGGAGAATCAGGAAGCGGCAAGTCAACGACAGGTAAGGCAGTTGTCAAGCTGAATAATGTGACATCCGGACAAATCCTGTTTGAAGGCAGGGATTTAGCAGCTTTAAGTAGAAAAGAGATTAAACCATTCAGAAAAGATATCCAAATGATTTTCCAAGACCCATATTCATCATTGAATCCCAAGAAGAGGGTGCTGGACATCATTGCCGAACCGCTGAGGAACTTTGAACGGTTATCACCTGCAGAGGAAAAGAAAATCGTTCAGGACTTCTTGGACAAAGTCGGACTCAGTCCGGAATCGATTCACAAGTATCCTCATGAATTTTCAGGGGGGCAGCGCCAGCGGATTGGAATTGCTAGATCATTAACATTAAAACCCAAACTGATTATTGCTGATGAACCGGTATCAGCCCTCGATGTATCGGTTCAGGCGCAGGTGTTGAATTTTCTTCAGGATCTCCAACAGGAGTTCAATTTAACTTATTTATTTGTTGGTCATGACCTCGGTGTAATCCGGCATATGTGTGATCGGATGGGCGTTATGTATCGCGGTAGATTAGTAGAGGAAGGCAATAGCGATGAAATCTATGAAAATCCCCAACATATTTACACAAAGCGTCTGATTGCTGCCATTCCGGATTTAGAGCCGGAAGTTCGTGAGGAAAAAGTACAGCTTAGAAAAAAATTATCAGCAGAGTATGAGTCGTCTTATTCAAAATTTTTCGATGAAAATGGACGTGCTTACGACTTGAAGCCAATCTCATCAACACATAGAGTCGCATTACAATAAGGAGGTGGAAAGGATATGTGGAAGTTTATCCTCAGGCGTTTTTTAGTTATGATCCCGCAGCTCTTTTTATTGAGCATTATCGTTTTCATGATGGCAAAAGCAATGCCGGGAGATGCCTTGTCTGGTCAAGAAATCAATCCTAGGGCTAATCCTGCTGAGCTTGAAAGACTCAGAGAAGAATTGGGCTTGAATGATCCTTGGTATCAACAATATATAAGGTGGGCATCTAATGCTGTACAAGGGGACTTTGGTATTTCCTATACACATAAAACGCCGGTTATGGATGTTATAGAAGACAGGCTTTGGAACACGGTTTTCCTTGCGTTGGTAACACTTATCTTTACATATATGCTTGCCATTCCATTAGGTATACTTAGCGGCAGATATAATGATACCTGGGTGGATAAGACCGTTACGGGTTATAGTTATATAGGATTTGGTACACCGATATTTATCTTTGCGTTAATTATGTTATTTGTTTTCGGATTTGCCCTGGATTGGTTCCCGTCTGGAGGCAGTGTCGATTCCAAAGTGGATGAAGGTACATTCGCATATGTTGTAAGTAAGATCAATCACCTGATTTTACCGGCTTTAAGTACGGCCTTAATAGCTACAACAAGTACAATTCAATATTTACGAAATGAAATAATTGATAATAAAATAAAGGATTTCGTAAGGACTGCGCGTTCAAAAGGTGTACCTGAATCCAACGTATATTCACGGCATATCCTAAGAAACTCCTTTTTACCAATTGCAGCATTCTTAGGCTATGAAATTACTGGGTTGATCGGCGGCGCTGTCATAATAGAGACTATTTTTAGTTATCCAGGACTTGGACAGCTTTTCCTTAGTTCCGTCAGTTTACGGGATTTCAGTGTAGTGACGGCCATCGTCATGATGACGGGATTTGCCACTCTGCTTGGCACTCTTCTTTCAGACATCATACTAAGTGCGGTCGATCCGCGCATACGGATAGAATAGGAGCGGGGTGAGCGTATGGAAATGAAAGTAGAATCCGGAAAAATCATTCAAACGAAAGATGTGAGCCCATCAGGTATGAAAATCATATGGCAGGAAATTAAAAAGGATAAACTTGCTATGGGCTCATTGATTATATTAGTAGCTATATTGGTTTTCGTTTACGGCGCGTCGTTCTTTATGGATGCCAAGGAAATTGCTAAGGTCGATTTCCTCTCCATTTATATGGAACCATCTTCAGACTACTGGCTCGGAACCGATTATGGTGGACGGGATGTATTCGGACAACTGATCATCGGTACGAGAAACTCATTTACCATCAGTTTGTTCATTACCTTATTTACGGCTATCATTGGTTTATCTTTCGGGCTTCTAGCTGGATATTTTGGCGGGGCCACCGACAATGTGATCATGCGTGTAATCGATTTTGTGATTGCCCTTCCGCAATTGATGTTCATCATTGTTGTAGTCACGATTGTACCAGTATTCAATGTGTATGTTTTCATATTAATCATGACGATGTTTTTATGGACAGGAAAGGCACGGCTGATTCGTTCAAAGGCTTTGTCAGAGCGTGAGTTGGACTATATTCACGCCTCACAAACACTTGGTACACCACATTGGAAAATCATCCTTTTTCAGCTTCTTCCTAATGTCAGTTCACTGATTATAGTTAATTTTATTTTGAATCTAGCAGGTAATATTGGCCTAGAATCCAGTTTGACTTTCTTAGGATTCGGTCTTCCAGAGAGTACCCCGAGTCTAGGGACGCTCATCAGTTATGCTCGAAATCCAGATGTTTTGGAAAACAAATGGTGGATATGGGTACCCGCATCGCTCATGATTTTAGTGTTGATGCTGAGTATAAATTTTGTTGGTCAAGCGTTAAAACGCGCCGCAGATGCAAGACAAAGAAGAGGATAAAAAAGGGGAGTGTATGTCATGAAGATCAAAAGTTATAGCAAGGTATTAAGTGCATTGGCTATATCGTCTCTACTGCTTGCCGCATGTTCAAATGATACGGAAAAATCGTCAACAAAAGAAAAAAAAGGGAAAGATGTCGAACAAGTTGATACATCGCTATTCCCGACAAAAACAACAAATCAGGGAGAGCCGATTGAAGGCGGCCATCTGACTTACGGATTGGTATCAGATACCCCGTTTGAAGGGATATTAAACAAAGTTTTCTATCAAGGAGATCCGGATAACCAAGTTATCACATTCCTTGATGAAGATTTACTGGATACAGACGAAAACTATGTTTTCACAAATGACGGTGCTGCTTCTTATGAAATTTCAGACGATAATAAAACGGTAACACTTACAATTAAAGACAATGTTAATTGGCAAGATGGGAAGCCTGTGACTGGGGCTGATTTAGAGTATGCATACCTTGTCTTGGGGAGCAAGGATTACAAAGGTGTACGCTATGATGAACAAATGGCTTTAATTGAAGGTATGGAAGAGTATCATGCCGGAAAAGCGGATAGTATTTCGGGTATTAAAGTAGATGGTAAGAAAATCACCTTTACTTTTAAGAAAGCAAATCCATCTGTAACAACTGGATTATGGACATATCCGCTTCATAAAGAATACTTAAGTGATGTTCCAATTTCAAAGTTGGAATCTTCTGATAAAATTCGTAAAAATCCGATTGGTTATGGACCATTTAAAGTGAAGAAAATTGTTCAAGGTGAAGCAGTTGAATTCGAAGCGTTTGAAGGGTACCACCGTGGAGCGCCTAAGTTGGACAGCGTTACTTTAAAAGTTGTGAATCCGTCCGTTGCTGTTAAGTCACTGGAAAATGGGGATATCGATGTAGCTAGTATTTCTGCTGATCAATATGACCAGGCAAAAGCATTGGACAACGTTGAAATATTAGGAAAAGTCGATTTAGCTTATTCTTATATTGGTTTCAAGTTCGGTCATTATGATAAGGAAAAAGCAGAAAATGTTATGGACAACCCGAAATTCGAAGACAAACGTCTTCGCCAGGCAATGGCTTATGCCATCAATAATGAAGAAGTCGGCGAAAAGATGTATAAAGGGCTTCGTTTCCCTGCCAACTCAGTTATCACACCAAACTTCAAGTATAATAATAAAGATGTTAAGCCATATGAATATGATCCTGAAAAAGCTAAAAAACTTTTGGATGAAGCCGGATATGTTGATACAAATAAAGATGGACTTCGTGAAGACCCAGATGGAAAAGAGTTCAAAATCAACTTCGCTTCCATGAGCGGCGGAGATATTGCTGAACCGCTTACCAATTATTACATTCAACAATGGCAGGAAGTAGGCCTAGACGTTCAAATGCTAGATGGAAGGCTGCATGAGTTCAATTCATTCTATGATCTGTTGAAAAAAGATAATGAAGAGGTTGATATCTATCAAGCGGCATGGGGTGTTGCTTCCGATCCAGATCCATCTGGTCTTTGGTCAAAATCCGCAGCATTTAACTATACTCGCTGGGTGAACGACAAAAATGATGAGCTTCTTGCGAAAGGAATCTCAGAGGAAGCGTTTGATGATCAATATCGTATTGATACCTACAATGAGTGGCAAGAACTGATTCATGAAGAAGTTCCAATTATTCCAACATTATTCCGTTACACTACGACTGGAGTAAATAAGCGTGTCTCTGGTTATGATTATCTTGCGGAGCGCCAATATAAATGGTTCAATGTTGGTGTCACTGAAAAAGAAACAAAATAATAAATCCAATCGGCTGCCTGTGTAGGTGGCCGGTTTTTTACGTTTCACTATGTGAATAAAGGATATATACAATTAGTAAGTAATTGGAAGGGTGATTTTGATGGAAGTGAGAAATCCTAATGAAACAAAGAGAGAGTTAGAAATATTGTTTACTGAATCGGTTGGTCGATTACTGAAACCTCTTGAAGAGGCAATCATTGCTGACATTGTAGCCTATCCAGACGAAAAGAGAATTGCCTTCTTGGAATATATGAAGGAAATGTCCAACAAGCAAAGACAGATAAGGTAAATTGAAATTTCGTCATGAGGAGGATTTTTCATGAATAACGAAGATATGAGCAGATATAAAGTATGGCGTGATAAGTGGAAAAGGAAAATGAATATGGAAAATTTCGCGATATATGGTATTACTACATTGGTTATGGCAATCTTGCCTGTTCTGGCCCAAATGAGTTAAATCAATCAAAGGACTGTCTCAGGGCGGTCCTTTGTATGTTAAAAGTTGGCATAAAAAGATATAATAAACAAAGAGGAAAGGAGAGATAGGCATGAGTGTTATCAAAGAAAAAGAGATCGTTACTTACATAAAAGAGTTAGTATCAATACCAAGCCCATCTGGTTATACCGATCAAGCAATTAAGTATGCGGCTAAATTCATGGAGAGCAAGCAGGTACCCTATCAAATCACGAATAAAGGAGCATTGCTAGCTACGTTAAAAGGTGAAGATGAAACCAGACATCGTTTACTGACAGCCCATGTCGATACACTAGGAGCGATGGTAAAGGAAATTAAGTCGAATGGCCGTCTGAAATTGACGATGATCGGAGGTTTCCGCTGGAATTCAGTGGAAGGGGAATACTGCAAAATTCATACTGCTGACGGAGCTTTTGTCACTGGGACGATTCTAATCAATCAAACGTCTGTGCATGTGTATAAAAATGCCGGTGATGCCAAACGTGATGAGGAGACAATTGAAGTCCGCATTGACGCAGTTGTGAAATCAAAAGCGGAAACAGAGGCAATTGGCATCTCTGTTGGAGACTTTGTATCATTTGAACCAAGGGTAGAAGTAACAGAGACTGGCTTTTTGAAATCAAGGCACTTGGATGATAAGGCAAGCGTTGGCATTCTTCTTCATATCATTGACCTGATTTCTGCAGGTAAGATTAAATTGGCATATACCACTCATTTCTTGATTTCTAATAATGAAGAAATAGGCTATGGTGGGAATTCTAATATCCCAGAGAAAACAGTTGAATATCTAGCCGTTGATATGGGAGCGATCGGTGATGGCCAAACGACGGATGAATACAGCGTTTCCATTTGCGCCAAAGACTCTTCCGGTCCGTATCACTATAAATTGCGTCAGCATCTTGCCTCACTTGCTAAAGCAAACGGTATTGACTATCGCGTCGATATTTATCCGTATTATGGATCGGATGCTTCCGCAGCAATCCGAGCAGGATACGATTTGGTTCATGGCTTGATTGGTCCGGGAATTGACGCATCTCACGCCTTTGAGAGAACACATATCTCTTCATTAAAGCATACAGCCAATCTAATCTTGCATTATATACAATCAGAGCTAGTATGATTGAAAAAAAGCCCACACTCATTATGTACCGAGTGTGGGCTTTTTAGGCAGAAGCAAATCCTTTTTGAAATTTTAGCGATAATCCAAATTTTACTCGTGATTTTAAATCATTTACTCGTGAATTTTGCCAATTTACTCGTGAGTTTTGATCATTTACTCGTAAGTACATGAGATTTACTCGTAAATTAAAATTACCTTACGTCCCGACAATTTTTATAATTGTAATTCTTGTGGAGGTTCACCATTGTTATTCATCAAACGGATGCTTTCAGGCTTAATTTGAAGGAATAGATAGTTTGGATCTTCTGGTCCGTCAAACCAATTTTTAAATGACGTATCCCATAATTTTTTCTTTAGTTCCTGTGAGTCGTTTATTTTCGAGGTCCCTGAGATTTCCACGTAAGAATCGCCGAATCCTTTATCTTCATAGCCGATTAGGATATGAACATTAGGATTCTTTTCAATTTCATCTATTTTTTCTGTGGATGCACTTGTTGGTGTATAAAAAGTTAATTCGTCGTTGAAAAATGTCATATAACGTGAATGTGGTTTGTTATCTTCTACTGATGATAGAACACCTATTTTATGATCGCCGATGATATTCAATACTTGTTCTTTTAATTGGTTTTGGCTCATTTTTACACACTCCTTTTATTATTTTCTCTATTACTTTTCCTCTAATGTCATTAAGTTAAACAAAATTCTACAGTTTGCTAAATTTATGAATGAAGACTATGACAAAAGGCCATACTATTCATTATGTGTTCTGTTTAGAAAAACTTCATGATTTTAATCCATATGTAAAGGTGAGTATGAGCAATGAATTGTGGTGAATTACTTATCATCGGTGGGGCTGAGGATAAGTGCCTTGAAGGTGAAGTATTAAATAAATTTGTCGAACTCGCGATACGCGCTAAAGGTGGAATTGGCATCCTGCCTACAGCGAGTGAAATTCCTGAAGAAGTGAGTAAAGAGTATATCAGGATTTTTAGAGACTTAGGCGTGAGCAAGGTTGAAGTTATCAAGTTGAATTCAAGAAAGGATGCAGAGGAACAGGCCATTTGTGAACAACTGGCCTCTTTTTCAGCTATCTTTATAACCGGAGGAAACCAAAGCCGATTATCCGAGCTTATTGGGCAGTCAAAATTTCACAATACTCTATCAAAGGCCTGGCATAATGGAATGGTTCTAGCTGGGACAAGTGCGGGTGCTTCAATTATGGGTAAGCAAATGATTGTCGCAGCTGACACGATGCTGAATGATGATAAATTAAAAGTGGAGATTGGAAAAGGGTTCGGCTTTCTAGACGGCCTGCTTATTGATCAACATTTTTCGCAGCGTGGTCGCTTTGATCGACTTTTAAGTGCGATAGCAGAAAATAAAGAAATTATTGGTATAGGTATTGATGAAAATACAGCAATATTAGTGAAAGATGGACAATTTGAAGTATTTGGTCAACATCAGGTTTTAGTGCTTGATGGAAGCAAAAGTGATTATATCAATATCACGTCTTCTGAAAATGGCAGTGAAGAGTTGACCCTCTCAGGGTTTCAGCTTCATACACTTACAAGAGGCTATCGTTTTGACTTGCATACAAGAAAATTGTTGATGAAAAAGGGGATCCAATCATGATAATCAATCGAGTCCGTTTTTTAAAAGGGCCAAATTATTTTTCTTATACACCAACGATCTGTATAGAATTAGATATAGAGGAACTGGAAAAACAGCCATCTGATGCTATTCCTGGGTTTAATGAAAAGTTGTTAAAGACTCTCCCTAACCTTGGCAGCCATACTTGTTCACAAGGATATCAAGGCGGATTCACTGAGAGGCTGAAACGGGGTACTTGGATGGGCCATATTTTGGAGCATATGACGATTGAACTCCAAAATATGGCTGGAATCAATGCCATTCGTGGAAAAACGATTATGATGAAAAAACAAGGGCTTTATTATGTTACCTATGACTATCAGGAGCCTAAGTCAGGTCTTCAAGCATTTTTAGCTGCAAAAGAAATCGTAGAAGCTATCCTGAATGATGAAAAACATATTAATGTACAATTATATGTGAACCAAATTGAACAGTTATATTATAAAAATAAACTTGGTCCTAGTACCGAAGCCATTTATCAGGCGGCTCACTCAAAAAAAATCCCTGTCGAACGAATAGGCGAAGAGAGTTTACTGCGCTTAGGAACTGGTTCAAGGCAGAAGTATGTCCAGGCGACAATTTCAAGCCAAACTTCAAATATCGCCGTTGAGAATTCCTGTGATAAATCATTGACCAAGGCTATTTTAAAAGGTTGCAGTCTCCCAGTACCAGAAGGAGAAATCGCCTACTCAATAGAAGGTATATTTGACTCAGCCGACAGGCTTGGTTTCCCGCTTGTTATAAAACCGTATAACGGCAGACAGGGCCAGGGTGTAATAACCCATATCAAAAATAAGGATGAGTTGTTTAATGTGATCCATTGTTTGGATTCTCATGTGGAAAAATACATTGTGGAACGTCATTTTGAAGGACATGATTATCGGTTACTGATAGTCAACGGAGAGCTAACAGCTACAAGTTTGCGGCTTCCTCCCTATGTTATTGGGAATGGAAAAGAGACGTTACGCAGATTGATAGAAAAGGAAAACCTCAATTCGTTGCGGGGAGACGGACATGAAAAGCCGATGTCAAAAATTCCACTTACACATACGGTAACGTGTTACTTGGAGAAATCGAACCGGAACCTTGATACTATTCCGAAACAAGGTGAGCTGGTCCAAGTTGTCGGTAATGCGAACCTTTCAACTGGTGGAAAGGCAATTGATGTAACGGACCAGGTTCATCCAACTATTAGGAATATGGCGATAGCTGCTGCCAAAGCTATCGGATTGGATATTGCGGGAATAGATTTAATCTGTCAGGATATATCAAAACCTTTCAATCATTTAAAAACGGCAATCATTGAAGTGAATGCTGCACCAGGGATTCGAATGCATCATTATCCAAGTGAAGGAAAAAAAAGGGATGTTGGCAAAGCCATCGTAGATTATTTATTCCCAACTCAAGAAGAGGCCACTATCCCGATTATTGCAGTAACTGGAACAAATGGAAAGACAACAACAACCCGATTGGTTCATTATTTTCTTTCAGATGTGAAAACAAAGGTTGGAATGACGAATTCAGATGGAGTGTATATCGGCGAAGAGGTATTGGTACAAGGTGACTGCAGTGGCCCTATTAGTGCAAGAACGATATTGGCCCATCCTGAAGTCGATGTAGCTGTTTTAGAAACAGCACGAGGAGGAATTCTTCGTGAAGGTCTAGCTTTTCGTCAATGTGATGTTGGTATTATTACAAATGTGAGTGAAGATCACCTTGGCTGTGATGGTATTGAAACACTAGACGATCTCGTTAAATTAAAGAGGCTAGTAGCTGAGGTCGTTCAAAAAACGGGTTATTGTGTTTTGAATGCCGATGATCCGAATGTAGCTGCTATGGCAGAGTATACTGATGGAGAGGTTATATACACCTCTACATATGCCACTCAGCCATTGGTGAAAGCCGCGATTAATGAAGGACGTAAGGTTTGGTTTGTTGATGAACAAGGTATAATCAGTTATTCATCAGATGGTGTGATACATCAATTTATGGATTGCACTCAAATCCCAATAACGATTTCTGGCATGGCGCGACATAATATCGCTAATTTACTTCAAGCGTTAGCCGCGGCACATACGCAAGGTATTTCAATGGAAGAATTACGAAAGAAGGCTATTGCGTTTATGCCTGATAAAAAATTGTCTAAAGGACGTTTCAATTTAAAAAAACTAAAAGAACGAACCGTTATTATCGATTACGCCCATAACGTAGCAGGGTTGCAGGCCATTTTCGATACGGTTAGTGCCTATAACAGAAATCGCATTATCACTGTTTTGGCGGGACCAGGAGACCGTATTGACGAAGAAATCATCAGATTGTCAGAGGTCGTAGCAAAACATTCAGATCTGTTCATCATTAAAGAAGACGATGATTTACGGGGAAGAGTACCGTTGGAGGTAGCCGAGCTGCTTCGGGAAGCTGCGATAGAAGAAGGATTACATAAAGATAAGACATATATCGTACCTAATGAATTAGACGCATTCGTAAAAGCGTGGGAAGTATCACAACCGGGTGATCTTTTATTATTCTTTTACACGGATTTCGACTATGTAGATCAGTTTTTCGAAACAGTTTCAAAAAATCTATTGCCGAAGAAATAAAAAAGTAAATTCCGCTCAATCTTGAGGGGGATTTACTTTTTAATTATATAAACTTCCCTTTTTCTATCTATGGAATTAGATAAATGTCCTTTTCAAAGCAGGGAAGATGTGAGGCATTTTATAGAGTCAAAGAAAATTGCACTAATATTTGTATTAAAAAAGCCATGCTTCCGGCCGTTAGGCATAGAAAGCATGGCTTTTGCATTTTACTTTTTAGCGTTAATCCAAAGCTTACCTGCCGCTCTTTGTGTTGTAATATTACCATAGCTATCTGCTGCTTTTACTTCCACAACAGCACCAGGTGCCTTTACATTCGTTGTGGCGGTATAGTAGCCGACATAATGTCCTGAAGATGTTTCTTTCATTGGTAATTCAGTTGCATTCGCAATGCCTCCTGCATTTGTCAGAGGCATCAAAATGGAGAAATTTGCTGCCAAGCCAGGTTCACTGTCGAATTCGATTTTAACCGATTCACCGCTTTTTAAGATTTTATCCTCATTTGGCACTAAATCGGAAATTTCTGGAGCGGTATATTTTACATCGATGGAGACAGATTTAGTGACTTTATTGCCTGCCTTATCTTGAGCAACCACCTTAATTTTATTGATTCCTTTGTCCAGTAGAAGGCGATAGGAGAAGGTGTTATCTTTCACATCGGCCTTCTGTCCGTTTACTTTAACTGAATTAAGATTATCATCCGAAACTGTTCCCTTAACAGTAACTGTTTCACGATTTACTTTGCTGCCATCTGTAGGTGAAGTAATTGCTAGTTCCGGATTAGCGGTATCCAATATCACCTTTACAGGCAAAGAGGCCTCAGTTGAACCTTGGCTTGTCCGAGCTTTTGCTGTCAAAGTATTTTCACCGTTGCTTAATGTGACCGGAACAGCGAAGGTTCCTTTATCAGTAGAATCCGTACTTGCTACTTTCTCCCCTTTGTTAAAAATATCTACTTTTGTTGTAGGTGCAGATGTACCTTCAACCGTTACTTCTTTTTGATTTGAATAAGCACCGTCTTTAGGTGAGATAATTACAGGTTCCTTCACTTCGTAATCGACAGTGGCACGAATCATATAATTTCCTTCCTCAGTTGGGGATTGCGACCATGAATCGCTGACTCCCTGCCAGCTTCGTCCTGCATTTGGTCCATCTTCATCAGTAGCTAATCCTGGTGCATTCGGATTGGCCTTTGTTTGGGTATAAACAATAAAGAAATCACCTTCAACCATGATTCCATGTTCGCTCAAATCAACATGTGTCCATTGACCGTCGCGCAACGCAGTCTCATTAAAAGGACCTGCGATTTTTTTGCCTGGCGACCCATCTGTTCCCGATGCATCATACACCGAAACTTGGAATTCAGTCCCGCCTGGAGCAGGCCATGTGGTATCCCAGAAACGTAAAAGGGCGCCGGTTACATTTGCCGTTTTATTTCCCGAAGCTAACGACATTTTCACAGCCCAGCTATTGCCTGCCGTATTAAAGGCTCGGGCGTTTTCTGCTGTTCCGTCGTCATACTTAATCTCATCTGGGTACCCGATGAACGGTTTCAGTTTAATATCTTTCCTAGAGCTGTTACCGTCCGAAATCGTTACGGATGCTTCACTGCCGTAATAAGAAGGAGCCATGACTTTCAAAGTATATTTTCCTTCATAAGCGGATAGAGTGTATTCACCGTCCGAATTTGTAGTCACTGGCTTAATAGCGGCATCCTCAAGAAAGTATACGGTAGCACCAGAGACTGGTTCGCCAGTAATTTTGTTGGTGATTGTACCGTTGATTGTTCCTTTTGGAATTTCTTGAAGCGTAAAGTTAGCAGTTGATGTTGCATCTTGTTCGACGTTGACTGTTGCTGTTTGTGATCGATAACCGTATGTTTCTGCTTGCAATGTGTATGAACCTGATGCATGCGTAAGTTGGTAAGATCCATCTTGCGGGTTTGTATAAACAGATCTTCCAGTTTCTAAAACACTGACCTGTGCCTGTAATGGAAGAAGTACTGGGGCAGGCTGGTCTTTTTCAGGTGCTTTTTTCACTTTATCTGCAATTGGCTTAATTTTATCAGGGTCAACTTTTGGCTTAGCTGAAACAGAAGAGTCAGACTTGATAACGCCTAGTCCTGTTTTAGCTTTTGCAGCCGGCTGCAGGGAAGTATCAGCCAATTTAACATCATCAATATACCAGCCAGGTTTTTGGACTGAACCATCAGATGTGACATTAAAGGCAATATAGATTCTTTCTCCAGCATATTGGCTTAAGTTAACTTCACCATCGATCCAACTATTTGACTTATCATTAAAACGAGCCGCTTGTACCCAGTTTGTTCCGTTTGTAGAGATAAATACATGTCCGAAATCATAATTTTTTTCAAGTTCGAACCAATGTTTAAATTGTAAATAGCTTGTGCCTTCAGGAACATCGACTGGAGGCATGGATAGGCTCATATTGGCACTATTAGCATAGTTTCCAGCCAGGTTTGTAGCATAAACCTTTTGACCTGATGCTGCAGAGCCAGGTCCACTTGTCGGAATACCCCATTCCCAGTTATTGTTTGTGCCGGAAGAGGTCCATCCAATAGGATCTTGTTCAAAGTCCTCTGTATAACCCACACTGATTCCTGGCAATAGCTCAACGGTATAAGAGTCAGTAGCTGTTACTGAGCCTCCGAAGTCAGTTGCGGTCCATTTATAAGAGACTGAATCTTCAGTCAGCTCTGAGCCTGGAATCGTGGCTTCATACGTTCCTGATTTATAGTCACCGCTCGTTCTCTCAGCCTTGACTTCAACCCAAGTTCCGTCGGCTTTTTGGTAGCTAAGTTTAACGGTAGTGACACTTACATTATCTGACACTTCAGCTTGAAGTGTTATATCCATTTTTTTATACGAATTTTTTGGTGCCTTATGGGAAATGACAGCTGCTTCTGAGTCATCTCCAGCTTTGGTAACTTTACCCTCAATTTTCCCAAGTCCGCTTACAACAGAGGAAACTGCATCAAATGCATTAACAAGGCCATAGCCGTAAGCATGGTTGGGACTTGTCGGATAATTATTGTCTGTCAAAGGAGTGGAAGTTGTAAGTAAGATTTCCTCAAGCTGGTCAACAGTTAAGCTGGCATTTGCTTGTCGTAATAGAGCAGCAACCGCTGAAATGTGAGGACCTGCCATTGAAGTGCCATTCCAGCCGCCTTCATATGCACCGCCAGGAATGGCAGAACGAATGTTAACGCCTGGTGCGGAGATGTCAGGTTTAATTTCTCCATATGGAGATGGACCACGTAAAGAGAAACTGCCAACTTGGTTGTTAAGATCTGTTGCTCCAGTGGCAAAGGCCTCTGGATAGTTTGCTGGATTTGCTACTGAACCAGCACCGCCGGGATTAGACAATGTGGTATTTCCAGCAGAGAATTCAGGAAATATCTCGGCAGCTTTCCATGCTTGTACCATTGGGCGATACCACTCGTCGAGTCCAGCTCCGCCGCCCCAAGAGTTATTGACAACATCTGGTGCTTTCTCAGGATGAGGATTACCAGCAGCATCTTTTGGAGCGATAACCCATTCGCCTGCTTCTAATAAATCAATGTCTGAACCGCCATCGTTAGAAAAGGCTTTAACTGAAATGAATGTGGCACCTGGAGCAACTCCGATTTGATTTGCACCATTTGGTTCAGAGCCCACCATCGTACCAATTGTGTGAGTTCCATGATCTAAATCATCATATGGTGAAGCTTGTCCGCTTACAGCATCAAACCAGTTATATTCATTATTTGGAACATCTGGATTGGCAGGGTTATACCCGCGGTACTTTGTTTTCAAGGCCGGGTGGTTCCATTGGACACCTGTATCGATAGAAGCAATAACCGTTCCTGCTCCATCAATGCCCATGTTCCATACAGCAGGAGCACCGATTTTTTCAATATTCCACTCAATTGAAGAGGTATCGGCTTTTGTTTTGCTCGCTTCTGAGCCTTTAAGGGTCTTTGCAGCTGCAGTCTTACTTGCCGGCTGAATTAGCTGCCTAGTCTCATTTGGCATAATTTTTTCTACTTCAGGAAAAGCAGCGATTTGCTCCATAACATCCTTTGTAGCTGTCACGGCAATCGCATTAACAATATAAAAGGATTGAAAATCTTTCGCCTTACCAGCTTTTTCTTGCTTATCTAAGTAGTTTTTAATATTCGCTTGTGTTTGAAGAGCTGTAGCACGAAGCTCAGATACTACACTTGATCGTTTAAGTAACTTTGAATTACTCGCAGATAACTTTTGTGATTTTGCTGTTTTTGCAGCCTTTGAGGATACGTCTTTGGTGTCTACTTGCTCTTTGAATTTAACGAGAAACGTTACCTGATCATTTTTTTTAAACTGAGTAAGTACTTTTGAGGCGACTTTCTTTTGATTCTTCCCCGTTAATTCATCTTTAGCGGAGGTATGGATTTTGTTTGAAGTTGCTGCGATAGAGTTTGTTTGAATTATCAGCGATCCAATAAGCATGATAGCGAATATTAACGCTAACCATTTCGTTCTTCGTTTTTTTTGCAATTTTTTTCCCCCTATTCTATTTTCAAAGAACAAAAAATTCGACCAGTCTACAGGTACAATGCACCTCCATTCTTTCTAGATGGCCAGTATGTAGAACACTGATGTTCCTTTAATGATAACGAACAGGTAAACAAGAAAATTGTCATATTTTGGGATGTAAAACTCGGATTATCGAAAATGAACATATTGTAGGAATGTATATTTTGGGAAAATAAGGAATTATACCTTTCTTCGTGATAAATATAATGGTAAATTATAGAAAAAATATACTATTATACGAGTGTCAAAAGAACTTTCTTTGTATTAGATTATTAAAAATGGTAATAAAGAATTAAAAATACATGCTGCAGAAATTTATTGACATGTTTATTATTTTTTATTTTTTTGGAAAGAAAGAATGAACCTACAATTTTTGTATTTATTATGGTTAAATAAACGAAAAAAAAGCTAATCCAATTTGGATTAGCTTTTTTTCATAATCGTTTCTTTTACGACAGTGACAGCGGGTTGATCTTTCTTATATACTCGCTGAAGTACAATAGACTGAACAATCATAAATAATCCACCTATTGACCAATAAAGAGGTAATGCAGCAGGCGCAGAGAAAGAAATGAATAAAATCATTGCTGGTGAGAGCAGGCTCATCATTTTCATTTGTTTCTGCTGTTCCTCTGGCATTTGTCTCATTGAAATGACCGATTGGAAATAATAGATGACGCCGGCGATGATTGCCATGGCGATATTCGGTTGGCCAAGGCTGAACCACAGGAAGCTATGTGTCGCAATTTCATGAGAACCTTGAATCGCATAATAAAAGCCCATTAAGATTGGCATTTGAATCAAAAGTGGAAGACAGCCCATATTTAAAGGATTGACTCCATGTTTTTGATAAAGCTGCATCATTTCCTGTTGCAGAGCCTTTTGTTTTGCTGGATCCTTTGTTTCTTTAATTTTCTGTTGTATTGCTGTCATTTCTGGTTTTAGCCCATTCATTTTGGTTTTCATACTGAGCTGTGTTTTATATTGCTTGGCAGTCAATGGAAGCAAAACGAGACGTATGAAAAATGTCATCATAATGATGCTTAGACCATAGTTCCCGTTAAATAAATTAGCATTAAATTCAAGCATCTTTGTCATTGGGTTAACCAATGCAGTATGAAATGGGCCGCTTGTAGCTGCCGAACATCCTGTCAACAGGATGGTTGATAAAAATAGAGCTGAAATAAGTAAAATATTTTTCTTTTTCAAAATAATTTCCTCCTCGAATTGTTTTTAATTAAACAATGGAAAGGAGGCTTGGCTCATCTGAATCATCAGGCGAGTCCTTTTGACGAATATAAGTGAAAAAGCGCTGTGCTCCACGCCAGTCATAAATGCTACCTGTATAAACAGCGGATTCACCATGACCTGAATGAACAGAAGCTTGATATTTATCGTTTAAGAGTGACTGCTTTTTATTTAAGAAGTAAAACGCTGCCAGTGGAAAGACAAAGGTAAACAAGTATCCTGCCCATACCGCATGGCGAACGGTTTGATAATCAAATTCTAACAATAATTCCCACATAGGAATCCCTCGTTTTTTCTAAGATAAAAAAATTGTAAGATTGGTTCTCGGCTAACAAGAGAAACGCTTTAGAGCCAAATAGCGACTATATAATTTTTCAAAATATAAATCACTAGTAACACTATAACAAATTCTAGGCCAAGAATGCTAAAAATATAGGGATTTTTTCAAAAAATAAACAGGTAATTTTTTCTGATATATAATTCTGATCATTAATACATCATTAGAAAGCTGCATTAAGAGAGGTAAATAAAGCACACATGGTCATTCGTCTACATATGGATAAATGAAGTTCAAATATGAGGTGAAAAGGTATGAAATCATACGAACCATCTAATCAACAAAACGACTATAACGGTATTGAAAATAACCTTTATCCAAATGAATATACCACATATATTGACAATGGTTTCTTGTCGGACCCATATCATTTAGGAAATCAGGTTTTAGGAGAAAGACAGCGGCCACCAGGACCACCGCAAGGAGGAGGTCAACCGCCGCCGCGACCACCACAAGGGGGAGGAGGTCAACCGCCGCCGCGGCCACCACAAGGGGGAGGAGGTCAACCGCCGCCGCGACCACCGCAAGGAGGAGGAGGTCAACCGCCTCGACCACCACAAGGAGGAGGACCTCCTCACAAAGCGCCGCCGCTATTTATTCCACAGTTTCCTGGTGGAATGATTAAGGCCATTGACGCTGGTTCAATGAAAGGATGTTTATACCAAAATACGTATGTATGGTTAATAAATGGCCGCTCATTTTGGTTTTACCCTACCTATGTTGGCTATAATTCTGTGGCTGGATATCGATGGAGACCAAGTCAGCAACGTTGGGCCTACTATGGAACGGACGCGAGTGAAATACGCTCTTTTCAATGTTATTAAAAAAACCAATCCACAAAAGTGGATTGGTTTTTTTGTAAACTAATTTACCTATGAGGTTTAATCTATAAAATAATCTGGGAAATCGGATATGATTCCATCCAATTTCATCTTCTTTAACATGTGAATTTGTTTTTTATTGTTGACGGTCCATGTAAATACTTTCATCCCGTGCTCTTGGATTCGCATTTGCAGCTTGGTACTCAAAATGGTTTGTTTTGGATTTAAAAACGAAGCAAACTCTGCTATTTCTTTCAATTTTTGATCAGAAATACGCCGCTTTATCAATACCCCGACTGGAATGTCTGGCATTAATTGATGAAACCTTTTCATGGATTCCATATCAAACGAATGAACCAGAATTCTTTTTTTATCTGATGTATAATCCTCTCTTTTGCTTAATTCTTCTGCAAGTTTCTTTTCAACTCCAGGGTAAAGAGATGGATGCTTTATTTCTATTAATATTCCAACCTCAGACCGGAAATTTTCAAATATCTCGCTAAGTAAAGGAACTCTTTCGTCCTTAAAACGAGCATGAAACCAGCTTCCAGCATCCAATTCCTTTAATTCAGCTACTGTGTAATCTCGAAGGTTTCCTTTTCCGTTTGTAGTTCGATCGAGTGTAGAATCATGATGAACCACTAGGATACCATCTTTACTAAGATGAATATCGACTTCTAGGAAATCAGCGCCCAATTCAATCGCTTTATAATAGGATGCCATCGTATTCTCAGGGCAATATCCAGATGCCCCGCGATGTCCAATCTTGAGGGGGGAATGCTGCATAGTGAAGTTGTCTGGGAAGTTACTTTTCGTTTTTTTTAAGTAGAGCACCAACAGGACCAGTATAGTTACCAAGATAAGAAAAAATGCTATCACCTTGCACACTCCCTTTGCTAACATTAATCAAAACTTTTTGCAATCTTTTACCCCTATGATAAATAAAATAAAAGACCTCTGTATACTGATAACCTCTTTTAATCATGTATTTTAAGTGGTAAGAAATCATGAATTGGATCTGGCTTTCATTATGCAGCTAATTATTGTTTTTTTATCTTAAAAGGATTTTATAGGTATGTATGGAATACTTATAAATTAAGTCTATGATAAGGGGGAAGGCAGATGCAACTGCAATTGAAACCGAATTCTAAAAAATGGAAGGGTAATCTAAGTTTATATTTTTCCCTTCCAATTCTCTCTTGGGCCTTTTACGATTTTGCCAACACGATTTTTTCTTCTAATATTAATACAATTTTCTTTCCCTTCTTTCTTCAGGAACAAATCGGAGAAAATGCTGTTCTTGATCAGATTGCTAGTACCTTCATTTCTTATGCGAATGCGATTGCCAGTTTATTTCTTGTTCTGTTTTCTCCACTATTTGGTGTAATGATTGACCGAACAGGAAAGATGAAGAAATATATCATAATTTTCACATTGGTTTCAGTTGCAGCGACTTTTTTAATGGGGATTTTTGGTGGTCTATCGTTGGAAGGAAATCTTCTTGGTATCCCAATTTCCTTAGTGATTGTCATTATTTTATTTGTGATAGCAAAGTTTTTCTATCATTCAAGTCTTGTTTTCTATGATACGATGATGAGCGATCTAGGCACGAAGCAGCAATTGCCGCTAATATCAGGGTTTGGTGTCGCTGTAGGCTACATTGGAACGCTTGTCGGTCTGTCCATCTATCCATTTATTAGTAAAGGGAGTTCACATGAAGCCTTTATCCCCACCTCTATCTTATTTCTGATTTTTTCCCTTCCATTATTCTTTTTTCTAAAAGATACGCCAAAACAGCAAAAGGTAAAACAACCTTTTTTTTCAGGTTATAAGGAAATTATAGCAACATTTAAAGAGATGAGATCTTATCAATTAGTATTCACATTTATGATTGCGTATTTTTTCTTAAATGATGCAATTGCGACAACAATTGGCATGATGGCCGTTTACGCGAAGACCGTTGTTGGATTTTCTTCAGGTGGATTCATTTTACTTTATCTGGTCTCAACGGTATCCAGTATTATTGGTTCGTTTCTATTTGGGTATATAACTCAGGCAAAGGGCCCACGGCTTGCGGTTACATATGTGGGTATTCTGCTCCTAGTCGCCTTATTTGTGGCGGTCTTTGCCCAAACGCCTCTTTGGTTCTGGATTGCCGGGAGCATGTTTGGCATTGCACTCGGGTCGATGTGGGTAACATCCCGGACATTCATTATTGAATTGACACCAGTGGAGAAAAGGGGGCAGTTTTTTGGACTCTTTGCATTCTCAGGAAAAGTTTCTTCAATAATAGGTCCTCTTATGTATGGAACAATTACGTTAATTTTCCATGACCTCGGCACACTGGCTAGCCGGATGGCATTAGGCTCACTGATTATCATGACAGTAATCGGGCTATGCTTCCTATTGAAAATGAAGAATTTAGAAGGAGTTAAATAAAAAAGAATGAGCTCAGCAAAGGCTGGGCCCATTCTTTTAAAAAAAAATGAATGTTTATACCAAATTCAATGTCACGTCGAGATTCCCACGAATTGATTTTGAATAGGGACAGGTCATGTGAGCTTTTTTTGCAAAGTCTTCTGCTTCTTCCCGGCTAAGATCAGGGATGGAGATATCCAGCCTGACAGCCAATTTGAAACCACCGTCTTCTTCATCTTTCCCAATTGTGACATTTGCGGTCACAGAAGTATCAACTTTCTTTTTTGCTTTCTGCAGGACAAGATTCAATGCACTGTCAAAACAGGCAGCATATCCGGCGGCGAATAACTGTTCCGGGTTGGTTGCTTTCTCACCGGATCCACCTAATTCCTTCGGTGATCTTACATCAAAATCAAGAATACCATCCTCTGATTTCACATGTCCTTCACGACCACCGTGTACAGTAACGACTGCTGTATATAATGGTTTCAATGAAAACAACTCCTTTTTATATTCTTAAATTCTTTAGTTCCCTAATACAAGGCTAATTAAACAAAAGAATGAGAGGTAGGATAAGAATATGAACTATGTAATACTTCAAAAAAATGGTTTTAAATTGGAAGAAAATGTTTTATAATGAACTGTATTAGGAAGAGTAATACACTATGTGCAGAGAGGGGGGTGATGATGTTCGAGTTGGATGTGCAAAGTAGAAAACCTATTTATGAGCAATTGATGGATAAGATTAAGGAACTTATGATTAATGAAGTTTTGCAAGAACATAATCAACTTCCTTCTGTTAGAATATTGGCACAGAAATTGACCATCAATCCTAATACGATTCAAAAAGCTTACAAACAGCTTGAATTGGACGGATATATTTATACATTGCCGGGCAAAGGAAACTTTGTGGCACCTCCTAAAACTTTGAAGAATTCCTTAAAAGAAGAGAAGATAAAATCCGAACTTACAAAGGTTCTTGCTGAAGCACTGTATATTGGAATTGATAAAAATGAAATCTACAAGTTAGTTAAAGAAATTAGTGCTTTAGCCAAGGGGGGAGAGTCATGATTGAAATAAAACAGGTGAGTAAATTATATGAAGGAAAAGAAGCAATCAAGGATGTAACCTTGGTTATTCATGAAGGCTCAATTTTTGGGTTGTTAGGATCTAATGGTGCCGGAAAAACGACCCTTTTAAAAATGCTTTCGGGCAATTTAATTCAGGATTGCGGCGAGGTACTTATTGATCAATCCCATGTCTTTGAAAACCGAGAAGTGAAAAATCGTTGTTTCTTCCTTCCTGACACACCTTATTTCTTGGCTAACTATACTATTATGCAAATGGCAGGCTTTTATAGTCATATTTATAGTGACTGGAATCAAGAACGTTTCTATCAATTACAGGAAGTGTTTCCCATTCCCTTTCAAAATAAAATACATAAATTGTCAAAGGGGATGCAGAGACAGGTTGCTTTTTGGTTGGCTCTCTCAACCATGCCGGAAGTTCTCATTCTTGATGAACCCTTTGATGGGCTGGATCCGGTTATGCGCAAAAACGTGAAACAGTTGTTGATTCAGGATGTATCTGAACGGAAAATGACAATTTTGATTTCGTCCCACAACCTCCGGGAAATTGAAGATTTAGCCGATCATGTGGGAATATTACACAAAGGGGAACTTATTATCCAAAAAGATTTGGACGATTTAAAAGCGGATGTACATAAAGTACAGATTGCCTTCAAAAATAAGATTCCTTACGGGATTTATCGCGGAGTTCAAGTTCTTAATAAGGAGAGGCGAGGCAGCGTGATTGTATGCATTGTTAAGGGTAAGAAATCCGAGATTGAATCCCACTTTAATCAGTTTCAACCAGAAATATTCGATATGCTACCCCTTACTTTAGAGGAAATATTCATTTATGAAATGGGGGATATAGGTTATGTCATCCAGAATAACCTTGTTTAATAGAGAACTGATTATCTATATTTTCAGATGTTCCGGCTGGATAGGTTTCCTTTATTTTATCGGCCTCATCTTTGCGTTGCCTTTAGAAATTTTGACGATTGTTTTAAATGAAAATAGTGAATATGTAAAATTCGAAAATCTTTTTTCCAGTCAGCAGATGATACAATTCGTCTTAGTCATAGGTATCCCAGTGTTGCTTGCCATCTTCCTATTTCGGTTTTTGCAGATAAAACAAGCTTCGGACTTTATACATAGTTTACCGATTACTAGACGCAGCATTTATTTTCATATGATTGGAACGGGAATTGGCTTTATTATACTGCCTATTTTACTTACAGGCTTAATATTGATATTGTTCCACTCGGCAATAGATGTAGAGAGGCTGTATACCCTTGCAGATATTTGGTCCTGGATGGGAATTACATTTTTCATGGAAGCAATGATCTTTTCTGTGGCTGTTTTAGTAGGAATGGTTACGGGATTATCTGCCTTGCAAGGCCTACTAACTTATATCTTGCTTGCTTTACCGGTTGGCTTATTTGTTTTGTTTGTTGCTAATGTGAAGTTATTGCTAGCGGGATTTTCTGCAGATTATTATTTAAGTGCCAATATCAATAGCATTTCTCCATTATTAGCTGCAACTGAGATGGAAAAAATGGAATTTTTTTCAGTTAATATATTAATCTATGGACTATTAATCTTGCTTTTTCTACTGATTTCGCTGTTTCTCTATGAGCGGAGAAAGTTGGAGCATGTCTCACAGGCATTTGTTTTTCCTATGATAAAACCGCTATTTAAGTTCGGATTGACGATAAGCATGATGTTGTTTACAGGATTTTATTTTAGCGAAACTACAGGGAAACTAGGATGGATATTTTTCGGCTATATTGTCGGATCATTGATTGGATATTATCTAGGTGAAATCGTCCTGCAAAAGACATGGCGAATCCGTGTCAATTTGAAAGGATTTGTATCATTTGCGGCGGTTATTATTTTGCTTGCTGTCATCCTAAAATTAGATCCTGTTCATTATGAGTCAAAGGTTCCTGATATAAAGATGATTAACCAAATTTATATTGGAAACAATCCACTACTCTATTATGAAGATAACTCTTCAAATGGTGAGTTCAATTATTTGAAAGAAAAAGAAAATATAGAAGCGCTGAGGTTATTGCATCAGCAAATTATCGAAAAAGGTAAAAAGGCTTCCATTGGTGATTTAAATATAAATCACTCTGTATTTCTTATGTATGAACTTAAGGATGGAAAACGAATAGCAAGAGAGTATCATTTGCAAAACTACGATTCATACCTGCCACTACTGGCGAAAATCTATGAGTCTAGTGAATATAAAAAAAACGTTAATGAGTTATTAAATGTGTCAACTGAGGATGTTTCTAAAATCAATATAACTGCGAGCGGAGAATTGGACAAATCTGTAAACATTACGGACAGTCAGGAGCTTAAAGAAGCTATACAGGCATTATCGGAAGACCTGAAAAATCAGTCGCTGGCTCAAATGACAAATTCTATTGGAGATTATGCGTCGATTGACATTCTTTTGAAGAATAACAATATTATTTATTTGAATTGGGATTCTTCTTATACTCAGTTTTCGAATTGGATGGAACAAACTGGGCAAGCAAAAGAGGCTAGGTTAACGGCTGATGAAATCTCTTATATTCTAGTAGCAAAGACTGATCCACAAATTTTTAATTCGATTTCTGAAAGTGAAGTTGTACAGCGAATTGAGAAGCAGTCAAATCGCTTAAAGCTTGATCAGACCTCGGAAATCGAGTCGGCAATTGATAACGCTCAAATCGATTGGGGAGGAGATTATTTAGCTGCCTTTTATTATAAAGATAGCAGAAATATTGATATCAAGAGCTTTTCTGGTGATCATGTTCCCGGCTTTATTTTGGAGCACTTTAACGAATGAGATGCGAGGAGGAACGAGTGTGAAAGAAAAGCGTTATTGCCAAACGCAAGATTTCACTTTGGTTTATCAATCCTTTTATAAGCGGATTTATTATATAGCCTTAGCGATTATTAAATGTCCTTTTCTGGCAGAGGATATTACCCAAGAAACCTATATAAAAGCCTATAATAAACTTCATACGATCAACAATAGGGAGAAGATAGGAGCATGGCTAGCATGCATCGCTACGAGAACAGCAATTGATTTTTCCCGTAAGCAAAAAAGGGGATGCCAATTAATTCAGCAGGAGATGGTGGATTGGGTAGAGAGCCAGGCATGCAGACAAGTGGTAGAGGAGAACGGTATTGATATTTGGACTTTAAAAGAAGATGTCTCCAATCTCTTATGTAAATTGACTCAAAAACAAAGGGAGATATTGCTGCTGAAGGTAAATGGAGGATTAAAAGAACGTGAAATTGCCGCTATACTTGAGATAAATCAAGCAACTGTCAAAGTTAATCTATTTCGAGCTAGAAAACAGTTGAAGTACGCATTACAAATGCAGGCAGTTGCTTAAAAAGGAATGGATGCCGTCCAGGTTGGGCGGCATCCATTTGCATATGGTTTCTATTCTTTATAGTTTAATGACGTTCTTAGCTTGAGGTCCGCGATTTCCATCTTCAATTTCAAATTGTACTTCTTGACCTTCATCAAGAGTCTTGAAACCATCGCCCTGAATAGCGGAAAAATGTACGAATACATCATCTTCGTTTGGTACTTCTATAAATCCAAACCCTTTGTCACTGTTAAACCATTTTACTTTACCTGTTACTGTCATTCGATGAATCCTCCTAATAATTTTAAAAATATTAATGGTGACTGTTTTTCCTTACAGGAAAAAATCAATTTCACACATTATCAAATACCCTCATTTAAGTTGAAATATCATACGAAGATACTTGATAATATGTGAATCTTTACTGGAAGTATTTAGCTGGGGTGTTCTGTATCGGAACCTTCTGGAACAATTTCTAGTTTTTTAGTATATACCCACCTTTATAAAGGATAAAACAAGAGGATGTAATTTATACATATTCATTTGGGGAAATTAATATTATGGTTGTTTAATGAGGGAGAGGTCCAATCCTAATGATGAGGAGGATTATATTGAACTATGAGGTGCTTGAAAATGAGATGAATCTAAGCTTTCCTTAGTCCTGGCGTAAAAAAATTCACGTCAAAATGGTGTAAGCAAAAGCTAGTATTGATTTACTTAAGCTGAAAGAGGAAAAATAACTCTTGGAATCAAAGTTTTTTATAAAGATATTCGGGTATAGGATAAGAAAGAAAGGACTGATCAATAATGAAGAAATTATTAAAAAGAGCTGTCGTTTTTGCTGCTCCTATAATATTCAGACAAGTAAAGAAACGTTGGAAAAACAAACGTAATCAAAAAGCAATGAAGACAGCAAGATAAGTTGGTTAAACTATGAGTAAATGAACGATAACCATATGAACTTGGATAAGAGGCGCTGATATAGCGTCTTTTGTTTTGCTATAACATCAAATCCGCTTAAGGTGATTCATTCACCTCTACATCTTTCCTTCATATCGTGTTAAAATAGTAAGGTTGATTGAAATGAATGCTGAGTAGCCAAGGCTTAAGCCTTATGATATATTTTTTCATACATATATTGTGTATGTTGGTTTACATACAAAGAAAGGTTGACATTCCAATGTGAAAAATCTAATTAGCCTTCCTATAAATATATTTAGTGATGACTCCAATAATGAAAGGAACATTTTATGACTACATTAAAAGACGAGGTTCAATCCCGACGGACCTTCGCAATTATCTCCCACCCGGATGCCGGGAAAACAACTTTGACAGAAAAATTATTACTGTTTGGTGGCGCCATTCGTGATGCCGGGACAGTTAAAGCTAGAAAAACAGGGAAATATGCAACAAGTGATTGGATGGAGATTGAAAAGCAACGGGGAATTTCCGTTACATCTTCAGTCATGCAGTTTGATTATGATGATTTCCGTGTGAATATCCTCGATACACCAGGTCACCAAGATTTCAGTGAAGACACATATCGTACATTGATGGCTGTTGACAGCGCCGTGATGATTATCGATTCGGCAAAAGGGATCGAGGATCAGACGGTTAAATTATTCAAAGTGTGCCGGATGAGAGGAATTCCGATTTTTACATTTATCAACAAAATGGACCGCCAAGGGAAAATGCCGCTCGAATTGCTTGCTGAACTTGAAGAAGTACTGGGCATTGAAACATACCCAATGAACTGGCCAATTGGGATGGGAAAAGATTTTGTCGGCATTTACGACAGGTTTAATAATCGGATCGAACAGTTCAAAACAGAAGGCGATGAGCGCTTCCTTCCATTAAATGACGAGGGTGAACTCGAGGTGGATCATGAACTTAAAGATTCACAGTTGTATGAGCAAACTTTAGAAGAAATTATGCTGTTGACGGAAGCGGGGAACCAATTCTCTGAAGAAAACATTGCGAATGGTAAACTTAGCCCTGTATTTTTCGGAAGTGCTTTAACAACATTTGGGGTTCAGACGTTTTTGGATGCTTATCTGCAGTTTGCACCTGCTCCTCAAGCCCGTATGACAACTTCAGGTGAAATGAGTCCTGTCAGCAATGATTTTTCTGGTTTCATTTTCAAGATTCAAGCGAATATGAACCCAAAACACCGTGATCGGATTGCTTTTCTTCGTATCTGTTCTGGTAAATTTGAGCGTGGAATGAGTGTAAACTTGAGCAGAACAGGTAAACCAATTAATCTTTCTTCTTCAACTCAATTCATGGCTGATGATCGGAACACGGTAAATGAAGCAGTAAGCGGAGATATTATTGGTTTGTATGATACCGGGAACTACCAAATTGGTGATACTATAACGACAAGTAAAGATATGTTTCAGTTCGAACGGTTACCTCAGTTTACCCCAGAACTATTCATGCGGGTAACAGCTAAAAACGTTATGAAACAGAAGCATTTCCATAAAGGAATTAACCAACTAGTACAAGAAGGGGCCATTCAGCTCTTCAAAACAGTTCGGATGGAAGAATACCTGCTTGGTGCGGTTGGTCAACTTCAATTTGAAGTATTTGAGCATCGGATGAGAAATGAGTACAATGTTGAGGTCATGATGGAGCGTATGGGTAGTAAAATCACTCGCTGGGCCGAAGATGAAAAGCTTGATGAAAACCTTCACAGCTCAAGAAGCATACTAGTTAAAGACCGTTTTGAGAAATACGCATTCCTGTTTGAAAATGAGTTTGCACTTCGTTGGTTCCAGGATAAAAATCCTGACGTGGAATTATATAATCCAATGGATTTGAAATAATGGAGAAGCCCGTGTATATACGCGGGCTTTTTTTATTATCTGGAGCATTATTAAATATCGAAAGATTTTTTGATAGTAGCTTAGCCAAGTATCCATAGCTGTATTTACCTGTTCTTATGTGAAATCACCTAAAGAGCAGATTAATGGAGGAACTTCATGATCAATAATTTATGTATCTCGTGAGAACTGATATTCAATTTTATGAGAAAAGTTCTTTGTATCAGAGGAGCCTTTAATGAATGGAAATGGTTGGTGAAGGTGAACTTGGAAGCTGATTCTGTCAGTCGTTGGGAATGTGGGGTAATTTCCCTTGTTATCTTAGGATATTTATGAACCTGTACTAATCGAAGTATGGGTTTTCGTTTTATGAGAAGAATGTCGATTTTATTAAGAATCAAAATCTACTAAAAAAGATTATTATTCCTTTGACAATCTTAAGAAACTCATTTATATTTATCTAGTGCTTTAGTACTTAAAAGCGTTTCAGCAATTGTGAGGAATTAAAAGGTCCATCCTTACCTCAGAGAATACACAACATGAAAGCGGGGAAATACATCATGCGTCTGGAAGATGCAAAGCTAAAACTCTCCTTACCTGAAGCAATTGGGGTTTTGGCAATTCTTTTCTTAATCATTGCAACTGGTATCATACATTATGGACTTGCCCCCCATATTCCAATAATAGCTGCTATCCTATTTCTATTTGTTTATGGAAAGTTCAAGAAGTTGCCATTTTCGATTATGGAGGCGGCTATCGTCAAAGGTGCAGTTTCTGGTATGGGAGCTATCTATATATTCTTTTTCATTGGAATGCTAATTTCGATCTGGATGGCAAGCGGGACAATCCCTACCATCATGTACTATGGGTTTGACTGGATTTCTGGTGAATATTTCTATGCGGTCACATTTCTGGTGTGTTCGCTAATTGGGCTCTGTATCGGGAGTTCACTTACAACATCAGCCACGATCGGAGTTGCTTTCATAGGTATGGCGGCGGCGATGGATTTATCGTTGGCGATTACAGCCGGTGCAATCATTTCCGGTGCATTTCTTGGGGATAAAATGTCTCCATTATCCGACTCGACCAACCTTGCTTCGGGAACGGTTGGAGTACCATTATTTGAACATATTAATAATATGCTTTGGACAACGATTCCAGGTTTTTTAATATCACTTATTATCTTTTATTTCCTTTCACCGAATGTCAAACTGGCTCGTGTTGAGGAGGTTGAAGCAATGACAAAAGCCTTGGAAATGGAAACGAACATTAGCATATGGAGTTTGATTCCGTTTGTCATCGTTCTAGTCATGGCTTTGAAAAAGGTGTCGGCGATTCCGACTTTGTCAGCAGGAATTGTTTCGGCCGCTGTCATTGCTTTCATACAAACGCCAAGTTTGACCGTTGCAAAGCTAGCGGATATCTTATACGGCGGTTTTGTACTGAAGAGTGGAATGGATCAACTTGACTCAATCCTATCGCGGGGCGGCATTGAAAGTATGATGTTCTCCGTTTCGATGGTGTTGTTGGCATTGGCGATGGGCGGACTATTGTTTGAATTAGGGGTCATCCCTTCTATTTTAAATGCGGTCCAGGATTCATTGACGAGTGTAGCGAAAGTGATTTCAGCTACCGTATTTGCAGGAATCAGCGTGAATTTCCTAGTGGGGGAACAGTATTTATCAGTTATACTGCCTGGGAAAGCCTTTCAGCAGAAATATGAAGATTTAGGCTTGCAGCCAAAAACGCTTGGGAGGGTACTTGAAGATGCGGGAACAGTTGTGAATCCTTTGGTTCCTTGGGGGGTCTGCGGTGTATTCTTGACACAGGTATTGGGTGTTTCAACCTTGGAATATGCTCCATTTGCATTCTTCTGTCTGCTTTGTCCTTTACTTAGTTTAATTGCTGGCTTTACGAAAATCGGGATACACTATAAGTAAAAAAACAGGCGGTCGATTTCGACCGCCTGTTTTTTAGTTGAATTTGATTCCAGGTTATATTAATCACAGACACAGCAGTATTCTATATTTAGTTAAATTGCTGTAAATTAAAAACCCCCAACATACTGATAAACAGAATGCCAGGGGATAAAAAACTAGAGTTTTATTTTGAAGAGGATATCTCTTCTTTTGGGATGGTAGTAATCTTTTCTTTCTGTTCAAGTATATTCATTCGCATTACGACATTTTGGAAGATTCCCATTGAAATCATAAGCAGTAGTAAGGAAGAACCTCCATAGCTGATAAATGGAAGGGTAATCCCGGTAATTGGAATAAGCCCAGTCACTCCGCCAACGTTGATGCCTACTTGAATGCCAATCATGGATGATATGCCGATTAATAGCAGGCTTCCGAATGGATCTTTACATTTGGCAGAAAGCACAAAACCCCTCAAGACGATAAAACCGAGTGTCAAAAGAACGAAAGCTACTCCGAATATTCCGAGCTCTTCCGCAATTATGGCCATGATAAAATCTGTATGTGATTCAGGCAGGTACCCGTATTTTTGTACACTGTCCCCAAGTCCGACACCTGTTACACCACCTGAACCTATTGCGAACAATGAATTCACGAGCTGATATCCGTCTTCTCCTGCTGTACCAAAAGGGTCTGCAAAGCCGGTAAAACGAGACACTTTATTTTCAGATAAAACGGATGAGAAATTACCTGTCACAAGAACTCCTAAAGCAAAAATAGCTACGAACACTAGTGTTATTAAAGAGAGTTTGAAGATGCTTTTAAAAGACATTCCAGAGGAAATGATCATGGTACTTGAAATTAGGAAAATGACGGCTGCCGTTCCATAGTCCGGTTGTATCCCGATTAAAAAACAAATAAATACTAAAAAGAAAATCGGAGGAATAACAGCTTTATCAATACTATTGATTCGATCCTGTCTTTTTCCGTAAATGGCTGCCAGGTAAATAATCATGACTAGCTTTGAAAATTCTGCGGGCTGAATAGATTTTGAACCTAATTTAAACCAGCTTGTGGCATTTCCTGCAGTATGGCCAAAGATGAAGAGCATCAAAAGGATACCTGCCATTCCAAACATCATTAACATTAAAAAGTTTTTGTTTTTGTACATCTTATAAGGAAGAATCATCGTCACAATCATTGCTAAGAAAGAAATGATAAAGGCCATTTTTTGTTTCTCAAAGAAGAAATCCATGGACTGGCCGTATCGAGCAACTGCAGTAATCATGCTCGCACTATAAATCATGACTAAACCAAATAGACAGAGTAATACGACAGCGATAAAAATAGGGAAGTCGTATGCTTTAATTATTCTTTTCACTTGTGCGCTCACCTCAAATATGTATGCGCGAAAAAATCGCCTTCTTATATAGTAACGGAAAATCGCCTATATAGATAATAATTTTTATTCAATATATGAATTTACCCTCTAAATCTTATTATTAAACCCCTAATCTGATAAATTTCTAGACAATCTACTAGATTACTCTTTAAAGAAGAATCCTACTAGGTACCTTCGATAGAAAATGCAAATACTCCTTCAAAATGGAAGTATTTTTTTCTATTATATTCCATTTAAATAGTAATAATATGTAAAGTAACTTACAATCAAGGTAGGTAAACTGAGGGGGAATAATCTATGGAGCATGTTTATTTATTCACAGGATTTCCGGGTTTCATCAGTAATCAGTTGATCATGGAGCTTTTAAGGCGTGATGATGCCTTAAATAAAATCTACCTGCTTGTTTTGCCTGAACAAAAGATAAAAGCAGAAGCAGAAATCAAATCTATAGAAAATGAACTGGATGGAGCAAAAATAGTATTTGAAATGGTGATAGGCGATATAACGAAAGAAAATCTGGATATTCCATTTGATTTAATTCATAATCTTCAACAAGAAATTACCCATGTTTTTCATCTTGCAGCGATATACGATTTAGCTGTCCCTGAAAAAATTGCTCAGCTAGTTAATGTCGTGGGTACGAAACATGTAAATGAATGGGTTAAAGGGTTAACTAAACTTAAGCGATATACCTATTTTAGCACGGCTTATGTTGCGGGTAACCGGGAAGGAAATCTGTACGAGCATGAAATGGTCTTTCCAAAAAGCTTTAAGAACCATTATGAACGTACTAAATTTGACGCCGAATTATTGGTCGAGGAGCTTAAAAAAGAGGTTCCGACTACCATCATTCGACCTGGTATCGTAAAGGGGCATTCTCAAACAGGGCAAACAATTAAATTTGATGGACCCTATTTTATCCTTAATTTTCTTGATCGGTTAAGCTTTCTCCCTTTATTTCCATATATTTCTTCAGAAAGGGAAACAGTCGTGAACCTGGTTCCAATTGATTATATTATACAGGCTACTGCATATCTGGCATTATATAAAGAAAGTGCTGGAAAAACGTATCATTTAACCGATCCTAATCCATGTACGGCTACTGAAGTTTATGAACTATTTGTTGGAGAATTATATAAGAAAAAACCAAAAGGTTATGTACCAATGGTATTGAGTCAGGCGTTTTTATCAATTCGTCCGGTGCGGGCGTATTTAGGAGTTGAAAAAGAAGCCTTGGATTATTTTACTTGGAAGGGGCGGTTTGATAGCAAGGAAGCCCAAAAAGACTTAGCTGGTTCTGGAATCGTTTGCCCTAATTTCAGGAAAGGTGTTCCGGCTATGGTTGATTTTTATTTAAGGTATAAAAATGATAAAGAGTATCAGATTAAAATAAGGTAAAACAAGGGGAGAAGTTATGGAAGAATTACATACCAAGTGGGAAGTGTATTCTCCGGCAACAGGTGAGAAGATTGCCGAACTTGATGAAACGCCACTGGAGTCTATTCCTCATTTATATACGAAATCAAGACAAGTGTTTCAGACCTGGTCAAAACTTCCTATCAAAGAACGTCTGCAATATTTAAAGCGCCTTCGTTTACTGATGGTTAACAAAATGGATGAAATAGCAGAGGTTATTTCAAAAGATACAGGCAAAGTTAAAATTGAAGCGCTTGTCGCGGATATCATGCCAACTATTGATGCAATTAAGCATATTGAAAAACATGCAGTGAAAGCTCTTTCTAGACAGAAGGTTCCCACACCATTAATGTTAATTGGGAAAAAATCTTATATTGATTATATGCCCCGTGGAACTGTTCTCGTCATTTCACCTTGGAATTATCCGCTTCAACTAGCAATGGTCCCGATCCTGAATGCTCTTGCCGGTGGGAATACCGTTATTGCCAAACCTTCAGAGGTGACACCTTTAGTGGGAATGTGCATAGAAAATTTATTCCATGAAGCAGGTTTTCCAGAGGGGACCGTTCAGTTTGCTCATGGAGGGAAAGATTTAGGTGCGTCATTAACTGAGCAGAAACCGGACTATATTTTTTTCACTGGTTCTGTCAGGACCGGAAAAATAATTGGTGAAGTTGCAGCAAAACAGCTAATTCCAAGTACTTTGGAGCTTGGTGGAAAGGATCCGATGATTGTCCTGCGTGATGCGAACTTGGAACGGGCTGTTAATGGAGCGCTTTGGGGGGCTTTTACAAATAGCGGGCAGGTGTGTATGAGTGTTGAACGAATATATGTGGAACGTCCCGTTTATAAGGAGTTTCTGTCTTTGCTTAAAGAAAAGTCTAATTCTTTAAAACAGGGGACACGATTAACGGATGATATTGGTTCAATGACCTTCCCGGCTCAGATTGATATTGTTGCTGGACACCTAGAGGATGCGCTTAATAAGGGTGCCATACTTGAATATGGAACCTCACCGAATGATTGGAAAACGGGTAAGACCTATTTTATTCCGCCGACGATATTGTCCAATGTCAATCATACAATGAAAATTATGAAAGAAGAAACGTTCGGTCCAGTTCTGCCAGTTGTACCATTCGATACGGAGGAAGAGGTCGTCCGGCTAGCAAATGATACTGAGTACGGACTTAATTCGAGCGTTTGGACAATGGATACGGTAAAAGCAAATCGGGTAGCATCCCAGTTAGTGACAGGAGCGGTAACGATCAATGATGTTCTGATTACTGTTGCTAATCATTACTTACCCTTTGGTGGTACAAAGCAAAGTGGTATCGGCCGTTATCATGGCGAACAAGGAATGCGGATTTTTTGTCATGAAAAAGCAATCATGAAAGACAATGGAAAAAAGAATTCGGAAATTCAATGGTATCCATATGAAGGGAAGTATACGAAGTTTTTATCACTGTTCCAACACTACTTTTCTGAAAAAACCAACTGGATTCAATTTGGTAAAGAATATTTACAATTAATTAAGATATCCAAGGAAAAACGAAAATAGAAATTCTAGAATTTTTATCTTATAGAAAAAAAGATTGTAATTTTCACCATTAGCACGTATACTATTAATATACTTAATAACTGATTTTCCTTTTACAAAGGGGAGTAGCGTTAGGGTTCGCCCTAAAACAAAGTCGTCATTACGTGAGTGGAGACATTCATCGGCTTTGTTGACATGTTTTCATGTTCAGCAAGACCTTTGCCTATACGGCAGAGGTCTTTTTATTTTGCCAATGCCGATAGCGAGGGAAATACAAACTATTGGAGGTTGAATGCATGGAAGCATCAATATTATTGGAATATGGCTGGGTCCTTCTTATCTTGGTTGGATTAGAAGGAATACTCGCTGCAGATAATGCAGTCGTTATGGCTGTCATGGTTAAACATTTACCAAAAGAACAACAACGAAAAGCCTTGTTTTACGGTCTGATGGGAGCTTTTGTTTTCCGCTTTGCAAGTTTATTCCTTATTTCCTTTCTTGTCGACGTGTGGCAAGTTCAAGCAATCGGTTCCATTTACTTACTTTTCATTGCTTTTCAGCATATTTACAAAAAATACGCTAGGAAAGGTGAGAAGGAAGTCACTAAACCTAAGAAACAATCTGGCTTCTGGATGACAGTGGTAAAGGTAGAGGCTGCTGATATTGCATTTGCGATTGATTCCATGTTGGCTGCTGTTGCACTGGCCGTTACACTTCCTGCAACAGGTTGGATGAAAGTTGGCGGAATTGACGGGGGGCAATTCGCTGTAATGTTCCTCGGTGGTATGATCGGGTTGATTATTATGCGATTTGCAGCTAATGGATTTGTGAAATTGCTTCATCAGCGTCCTTCACTTGAAACTGGAGCATTTTTAATTGTAGGTTGGGTTGGGGTAAAGTTAGCGGTATACACACTTGCACACCCTTCGTTAGCTGTCATCGATCACCATTTCCCGGAATCAACACTTTGGAAATCGATTTTCTGGGTTGTATTAATCGGTATTGTCATAAGTGCATGGATCGTTTCAAGCAAAAAAGAAAAAGAAAAAGAAAAACAAATACAAGAAGCATAAAAAAAATCAGGCGTGCAAGTCGCGCCTGGTTTTTTTAATTGTAAATAAAAATCCATTATATGGGTTTTGGGGTGTGACCCACAAAAATTCAGACGCTTTTACGAACGATATGTTAAAAGAAGTAAATATTAAATTTGGGTAAAAAAAATGACAATTGCCCCATTGATTTGTGAAATAACTAGAAAAAAGTTATTTTACTGTAATTACACTGTAATAAACGAGAAAAAACTAAGTATTTTTTCATGTGGATATATTTTGTGATTTCGATATCATTGAAAAATAGTTCTTTTGGTACTGTCTTTTAGACTCCCTCCGCTTAAGATAAATATGTTGATCGTTTTTCCGTTCAACAGGAGCGAGGTGAGCAAATGCTTGGTTTGTTGTTTACAGCATTCAAAAAAAAGCGTTCTTTAGAAGAAACCGTTTTGAAAATTCAACAAGGCGATATTAGCCTTCGTAACGATATTATAGAATCATTTAAGCCTTTTATAGCCAAAGCCGTCTCGTCAGTATGCAGACGCTACATATACGAATCAGATGATGAATTCAGTATTGGATTGATTGCTTTTAATGAGGCGATAGATAAATATTCCCCGGAAAAAGGCCGTTCTTTGTTGGCATTTGCCGAAACCCTTGTTAAGCGAAGGGTTATTGATTACTTAAGAAGCCAATCAAGAAGCAAAGAAATTATTCTGGATTTTTCTCAAAACGAAGAAAATGATCAAAGCCAAATATATCTGGATAATGAAAATTCCATACAGGAATACGAAATACAAAAGGAATCAGAAAAAAGAAAAGAAGAAATTCAACTTTATATAAGCCATCTACAGGATTTTGGTCTGTCGTTTGATGATCTCGTTGAAAACTCTCCAAAACATGCAGATGCTAGGAAGGGAGCGATAATGATTGCTAAATTGTTAATGGACGATGACGACTTGAAAGAAATCCTGTTTACAAAAAAGCGGCTGCCAGTAAAACAGCTTGAGGGAAAGGTAGATGTAAGCAGAAAAACAATCGAACGGAATCGAAAGTACATCATTGCTGTTGCAATAATAATAAACGGGGATTTTTTGTATTTGAATGATTATATAAAAGGGGTTATTAATGGATGAAAAAAGGAGTTATTCTTTCAATAAATAAGCGTTTTGTAACCCTATTAACCCCCGAAGGCGAGTTTCTAAAAACCAAAAGACAGGAAAGAACGTATGAAGTGGGCGAAGAAATAACTTTTTCACCTTTTAAACCAAAAGTAACTTTATCTTTTTCTAGCCTTCATTTATCTTTCAAAAAAAAGGCGGTGCTTAGTGTAACAGCTGCCCTTCTGATTCTCTTTTCTATTCTGCCATCGTATTCTTCTGAGCATGTCTCTGCATATATGACAATTGATGTGAATCCAAGTATTGAACTAGAGCTGAATGATCAATTAGAGGTTCTCAAACTTACCGGCTTAAACGAAGATGGTAAGCTTGTTATTAATAAGTTGACGAACTGGAAAGGTAAAGAAATTAAGACGGTCACAAACCGAATTGTTGAAACAACAAAGAAACTCGGTTATTTGAAAGGAAATAAACAAATAGTTGTTTCTACAACGTTATTGGATAAAGATAAAAAACTGGATAAGAATTTAAAAGAAGAGATTAAAGAAATTTCAGAGCAGGGAAATGTTTCACAAACAAAGATGAAAGTTATTCAAGCAACGAAAACTGATCGGAAGCAGGCTAGGAAACAAGGCATGTCTACCGGAAAATATGTTGAAAAGAAGTTGAATGAGGATAAAGAGAAAGTTAAAGTGAACACAAGGGAACCTGCAACGGATAAAAATGTCGAGGGTAATACCGAAACCTTGGAAGAGAAGAGAGAATCGCAGAGCAATAAAAACAAGTCGAATCAAGAAAAGGAAAAAGTGAACAATCCAAGTGAGAAAAAGGAAAAAGTGAACATTCCAAGTGAGAAAAAGGAAAAAACAGTTATCAAAGACGAACTAACCGAAAAAAGGGAAATGCAAAAACAATATAAGCAAAAGAAGGAAACATCAGATAAAAAAGAAAAAAATGGACAATATAGACCATATAACGGAAAAAACAAAGAGAAAAATACCTTTCAAGAAAAAAACAAAGAGAAAAATACCTTTCAAGAAAAAAACAAAAAACCGAACGGGAAATCAAATAGAGACCATAGCAACCATTCAAAAGACAAGCAATCGAAAGAGCGGAAGTGGGTCAAATCAAATGAAAAGACTGAACAGAGAATTGATAAGCAAAGACACCCATCAGTCAAAGAAAAGGCAAAAGAAAGTGAAAAAAGTAAAGACCATCGTATAAAGCACGAAACTAAAAAGGGCAATAAGACAGAACGGAATAAGACAGAACGGAATAAGAGGGAAATGAATAATAAAGAAAACGGTAATGAACGGAATATTAAAAAGAGTCCAGCTTAAAAGCTGGACTCTTAGCCATTGATATTCAATTGTAATAGGATTTATTGACCTTTAAGTTGAGATTGAGCTTGCTGAACAAGACGTTTTGTAATTTCTCCACCAACTGAACCATTGGCACGTGCGGATGTATCGGAACCTAATTGTACACCAAATTCTGATGCTATTTCATATTTAATTTGTTCAAGTGCTTGTTCGATTCCAGGAACAAGAAGGTTGTTACTGCTGTTAGCCATTTGAATCTCCCCTTTACGTTTTCAACGGCTTTTGCCGCTGTAATGATAGTATAAGTAGAAAAAGGAGTTTTACTTATGTAAGCAGTATCAAACTTATTGGTAAACCTGCCTTATTGTTGCAAGTAAGACAGTTTCAAAAGAGAATGGAAAAAAGAATGAAAAAAGGGTACACTAGATTTTTAATGGTTATGTGATTCACATAATTATAAAGGAGTAAGAAAGGAAAGCTCTGTATGTTTGCTATCAAAAAACTATTAGCAAAATTAACACCAGCACAGCTTATCGTCGGTTATTACTTTTTAGCTGTCAGTATCTCGACCATACTGTTGAGTCTGCCGGTTGCTCTTAAGCCAGGCGTAAAATGGGGATTCATGGATGCTTTATTCACAGCCGTAAGTGCAGTTAGTGTGACAGGTCTAACAGTTGTTAGTATGCCCGAAGTGTTTAATGAGGTAGGCTATTTCATTCTAATGTTTGTTCTCCAATTTGGTGGTATTGGCATTATGACACTTGGAACCTTTTTCTGGTTGATTTTGGGTAAGAAAATCGGCTTGAAGGAAAGACAATTGATCATGACCGATCAAAACCAATCGAATCTATCGGGGCTTGTTAAATTATTAATTCAAATCATTCAGATATTTGTCGTAATTGAAATGATTGGGGCTCTTGTTTTAGGCATTTACTTTCTGAATTATTATCCAAACTGGAAAGAAGCCTTTTTAAATGGCTTATTTTTAGCTGTAAGTGCCACCACGAATGCTGGTTTTGATATTACCGGTATTTCAATGATTCCATTTAAAGGCGATTATTTTGTACAGTTTATCACGATTATCCTACTTACCCTTGGAGCAATTGGATTTCCGGTTTTAATTGAGTTGAAAGAATTTGTATCCAATAGTGCACGTACTTATAAGTTTCATTTTTCTTTGTTTACAAAACTGACATCAGTCACTTTCTTGTGTCTTATAATTGGGGGAACTATCCTTATCTTCCTGCTAGAGATGAACGGGTTTTTAAAAGATAAGAGCTGGCATGAATCATTTTTCTACTCTCTATTTATGTCTTCGAATACGAGAAGTGGTGGCCTAACAACGATGAATGTGAGCGATTTCTCGGAACCAACCCTTTTATTGATGAGCATATTGATGTTTATTGGAGCATCTCCTAGCTCAGTGGGAGGAGGTATCCGGACAACAACCCTGGCTATAATGATTCTCTTTTTATGGAATTTTATGAGGGGAAGGCGATCTATTAAAGTATTCAAACGCGAGATTCATCCTGATGATATTCGTAAGGCGACAGCAGTTATGATCATGGGATCCCTATTATGCATTATGGCAGTATTCATTTTAGCAATTACTGAGAATTTTACTTTGATGCAAATCATTTTTGAAGTATGTTCGGCTTTCGGTTCTGTGGGTCTTTCAATGGGTATCACTCCCGAACTCAGTAATATCGGTAAAATTGTAATTATGATTATCATGTTTATTGGCCGGGTCGGGATTACGTCCCTTCTCTATATCATTGGTCATAAAGAAGTTACGGAGAATTACCATTATCCAAAAGAACGCGTCATTATTGGATAATGTTTTAGCTATATCAGAGACCTTTCCATTGTGGAAAGGTTTTTTGAGTTGTTTGCAGGAATCGAAGTAATTATGTTGAAATGTACCTATAAGATAATTAATTACCATTTTAATGTAAGGTATATGCTAAATTCAAATCCTAACTTGCTGGAATTTAATCGATTATTTTTTTAATTATTTTGGTAAGGAGGTGGAGGAAATAAAGAAATACGTTGGAAGGATTTTTGTTCCTGCACTATTTTTTATATTAATATTGCCATTTATAGGATGGATGTATATTGAAGTACATAAAGTTTCCACCTTTGCAGGAATATATATAGTCGCAATTGTATCTATAGCTTGGTTATTAGGCGCTACCTATGATAAAAACCGAAAAATGATTGAGTTATTGAAGGATAGTGAAGGGCGTTATCGAATTTTCTCTAAGTACTCGAAAGAATTGGTCAATAGCTTCAATGAAGTTATATTCCAAACAGATGAGAAAGGAAAATGGCTATATTTAAATCCTGCCTGGAAATTGATGAGTGGTACTACTGTTAACGAAACTCTCGGGCTTCACTTTTCTAAAAGTATGGATAATACATCGTATCAAGAAGTTTTGAAAACGTTTGCAGAATCCTTTCATCAAGGAAAAAAATATTTTCGTGTGGATATTAAATTGAATAATTCGAAAAAGGAGACGACCTGGGTCGAAGCATTTGTCAAATTAATTCATGACGAGGCAGGGAAATTCATCGGAACGGCAGGAATATTATCAGAAATTAATGAACGGAAGCATGCAGAGGAAAAGCTTGTAAGTTTGAATGAAAATTTAGCGATTACTTCCAGTAAATTATCTACGGCTGCCCAACTTGCTGCAGGGATTGCTCATGAAGTTAGAAATCCCATGACAGCGATTTTAGGTTTTGTAAAACTGATCAGAGACGGGGGTGCCGATAAACAGGAATACTATGACATTATTTTTTCGGAAATAAATCGAATCGAGCAAGTCCTAAATGAACTATTGCTGCTTTCAAAGCCAAGTGAAGAGGAGTTTCTTAAGAAAGATATAAAAAAAACCTGCAATCATGTGATTACTTTGTTGGAAACCAATGCCGTACTTAATAATATTCAAATTCATAAAAATTATAATGAACAGTCGATTTATATATATTGTGATGAAAATCAAATCAAACAAGTACTAATAAACCTTATAAAAAACTCCATTGAATCAATGACAGATGGCGGAAATATTTTTGTGAATATATATGAAAAAGACAATGAAGTTTATATAAGCATTTTGGATGAGGGGGAGGGGATTCCAGAAAACTCTCTTCAAAAAGTTGGTGAACCATTCTTCACTACGAAATCAACGGGAACAGGATTAGGACTTTCAGTATGTTTTAAAATCATTGAGAAACATGGTGGTAAAGTATTCATTACTAGCGAACTAAAAAAAGGTACGAAAATCGTTTGTGTCTTCCCGATAGTTGAACCAAGAGATATGGATGTTCTGAAGCAAGGAAGTGGATTAGCAGGAAATTAATTTATTTAATAATTGAAAAAAAAGGAAAAATAGTTGTATACTGTAAAAAGAAAGTTAACATACTAACCGGTTAGTGAGTTGAAAGGGAGGAATTAATTTGAACTTTGAACATACACAAAAAGTAAAAAATCTGGAAAAGAAGTTAACAGAATTTATGGAGAAATACGTATACCCAAATGAATCGGTGTATCATAAGCAGCTCGAAAAACAGAAAAGCCGCTGGAGTGAAATACCGCCGGTTTTATCTGAATTAACTGCAAAAGCAAAGGAAGAAGGACTCTGGAATTTATTTTTACCGGAAAGCAATTATGGAGCTGGTTTAACCAATCTTGAATATGCGCCGCTTTGTGAAATTATGGGAAGATCGATGATAGGACCCGAAATTTTTAACTGTAATGCGCCTGACACTGGGAATATGGAAGTATTGGTTCGTTATGGTACTGATGAACATAAAGAGCGCTGGTTGAAGCCGTTGCTTGCTGGGGAAATCCGCTCATGCTTTTCAATGACAGAGCCAGAAGTGGCATCTTCTGATGCAACCAATATTGAGTGCCGAATTGAAAAAAGCGGTAGTGAATATGTAATAAACGGTCGGAAATGGTGGTCTTCTGGAGCTGGTGATCCACGATGTAAAATTGCTATTGTTATGGGTAAGACCGATCCAGACGCCTCTAAGCATGAACAACAATCTATGATTCTCGTACCGCTGGATACACCGGGAGTCAAAATTGAGAGAATGCTCCCTGTTTTCGGTTATGATCATGCACCTCATGGACATGCTGAAATAACTTTTGAAAACGTGAGGGTCTCAAGCGAGAATATTCTTTTGGGTGAAGGGAAAGGGTTTGCTATTGCTCAAGGAAGGCTTGGTCCTGGAAGAATACATCACTGTATGAGGCTTATCGGAGCTGCAGAAAGAGCGCTTGAAGAATTATGTAAGCGTATTCAAAATCGTGTCGCTTTTGGAAAACCTTTGGCGAGACAAGGTGTGATTATGGAATGGGTGGCAGATTCCCGTATTGAAATTGAGCAAGCCAGGCTTTTGACTTTAAAAGCTGCATATATGATGGATACTGTAGGAAACAAGGAAGCGAAGGCGGAAATTGCCATGATAAAAGTGGTTGCACCTAACATGGCATTAAAAGTGCTGGATCGTGCCATCCAAGGGTTTGGCGCAGCAGGTATATCTGATGATTTCCCTTTTGCGGCTCATTGGGCAAATGCCAGGACATTGAGGCTTGCCGATGGTCCGGATGAGGTACACCGTTCGCAAATCGCTAAAATTGAACTTCGCAAACACCAAAAGCATGAGGTGAAAATATGAAAGCGACTGATCTATTTGATTTAACCGGAAAGACAGCGATTATTACAGGTGGAGGAAGAGGGCTTGGAGAACAAATAGCGACTGGCTTTGCCGAAGCAGGGGCCAATGTGGTTCTTTGTTCCAGAAAGAAGGAGGCATGTGATGAAGTTGCATCGCATATCGAGAAGCTGGGAGTGAGGGCGCTTTCCATCAAATGTGATATTACCAACCCGGTAGATGTACAGGAAGTAGTGAACGTAACTTACAGAGCATTCGGATCTATAGATATTTTAGTAAATAATAGCGGGGCATCCTGGGGAGCTCCTGCCGTTGATATGCCCCTTGAAGCCTGGCAGAAGGTAATGAATGTCAATGTGACTGGAACCTTCATCATGAGTCAGACTGTAGGTAGGATCATGATCGATCAGGGGTATGGAAAAATCATAAACATTGCTTCTGTCGCGGGACTTGGCGGGACGGACCCAAGGGTCCTTGATACAGTCGGCTATAATACGAGCAAAGGGGCAGTAATTACCTTAACAAAGGATTTAGCCGTTAAATGGGGCCAGCATAATATTAATGTAAATGCGATAGCACCTGGATTCTTTCCGACAAAAATGACCAAAGGCGTTCTTGAGAAAGGAAAAAATCCTATCTTGGAATCCACTCCGCTTAAAAGGTTAGGGAGTGATGATGATTTAAAAGGAGCTGCGATTTTCCTAGCCTCGAAAGCCTCCGATTATGTGACGGGGAATATCTTAATAGTTGATGGGGGTTCGCATGCAATGTAATGAAAAGTAATTAAATATGGCTGGAGGGTATGTAATGATGAATGAAAAAAAGTGGCTGTCAATGTATCCTGATTCAATACCTAAGGAAATAAAAGTTCCTGAGTTTCCGATGCAGCAGATCCTTAAAAACACATTTCAGTCCTATCCAAACAATACAGCAATTACTTTTTATGGTCGAAAGATTTCTTATCAGGAGCTTTTCTTTGCATCACAAGCTTTCGCTTCAGCTCTTCAACAAAAGAGTGTCCAAAAGGGTGATCGTGTAGCAATAATGCTCCCTAACTGTCCGCAATACGTCATAGCTTACTATGGCTCATTGACTACAGGTGCCATTATTACACAAATCAATCCAATGTTGGTTGAAAGAGAGTTGCAGCATATTTTACAGGACTCTGGTGCCGAAACAATTGTGGTGTTAGACGGACTATATCCAAAAGTGAAAAGTGTGCAGCAGAATGTAAATGTGAAAAATATTATAGTAGTCAGCCTACAACCATCTGATGCAGATTTCCAACCTGATATTTCATTTGATCAATTTATAAAAACAGGCGATGGCAACATTACTCCAGTAACAATTGATCCGGGAAATGATATAGCCGTACTTCAGTATACAGGAGGCACAACGGGACGTTCGAAGGGTGCAATGCTGACACACAGCAATATTCTGGCAAACGTAGTTCAATCTTATGAGTTCTTCAAGCATGAACTAAAAATAGGTTGTGAACGAACTCTGACGGTCATACCACTTTTTCATGTGTTTGGAATGACGTCTGCAATGAATTTATCGGTGTATATTGCGGGTGATTCAATTATACTGCCACGGTTTGAAATAGAGGAAGTATTAGAAACAATTAAGCGTGAACAGCCTACCATTTTCCCTGGTGTACCTACTATGTACGTCGCGTTAACGAACCACCCTAAGGCTGAAGAATACGGTATGGGTTCGATTCGGGTCTGTAACAGCGGGAGTGCCCCGATGCCGATGGAACTGCTTCGTGAGTTTGAACGAAAATCAGGGGCGAAAATAATGGAAGGCTATGGTCTTTCGGAAGCTTCCCCATCAACGCATTGTAACCCTATATTTGCTGAAAGAAAGACCGGTAGTGTCGGGATTGGTTTCCCTTCCACTGATTATAAAGTGGTGGATCTAGGAGACGGAACAAAGGAAGTAGCTACGGGTGAAATGGGAGAGTTAATTATCAAAGGACCGCAAGTGATGAAAGGTTATTGGAATATGCCTGAGGAAACGGCGGTGACTCTGAAGGATGGCTGGCTTTATACAGGTGATATTGCCAAGGTTGATGAAGGCGGGTATCTCTATATTGTCGACAGGAAAAAAGATTTGATTATTGCAAGTGGCTATAATATTTATCCGCGTGATGTAGAAGAAGTGCTTTATGAACATCCAGCTGTTCAGGAAGCGGTTGTTATCGGAGTTCCGGATACCTATAGAGGAGAGTCCGTTAAAGCAGTGCTTGTTCTTAAAAGTAATCAGAAGGCAAGCGAACAGGATATCATCGATTATTGCCGTGCAAACCTATCGGCCTATAAGGTCCCGCAACTTGTAGAATTTCGTGAAGTGCTTCCGAAAACAAACGTCGGAAAGATTTTAAGGCGAGCTTTAAGAGAAGAATTTTCTAAAAAATAATATGGCTTGATAATACGAAAGCGTATGATATCAATTCACCTGAAATTTTAAACAGAATGCGAGGATGCTTACATGAAAGAAAAAATGACAGAAAATAGCATACGTTTATTCGAAAAGAAGGGCTTTAGTGAGACGTCTATTCAGGATATTGTTGAATCGATTGGTGTGACGAAGGGAACGTTTTATTATTACTTTACGAGCAAAGAACAGTTGCTTATGGATATTCATCTGGCTTACATAGATGAGCTCCTAAATGAGCAGGAAAAAATCATTCAGGTTCTTGAAAAAAGCTGCAAAGATAAGCTTTTCGAAATGGTTTATATGCTTTTAAAGAGTATCAAAACAAAAAAATCAAGCGCTACGGTCTTTTTTCGTGAAATGAAAAATCTAAGTGAAGAAAAACTGGCTCAGATCCTTCCTAAGCGTGATGAATTCCGTAATAGAATTGAGCAGTTGCTTAAAAAAGGTATCGAGAGTGGAGAGTTTCGCTCCAATCTCGATACATCTATCATCTCGTTTGCGATTTTGGGTGTGGCCAATTGGAGCTATCATTGGTTTGATCCAGATGGGGAAAAAACAGATCAGGAAGTGGCAAGGATTTTTATGGGAATGATTTTACAGGGAATTGAAGAAGGAAGATAAATTACATACTAACTAGTTAGTAGAAGGGAGAATGACGTTATGCCGAACAAGCAAATTAATTCTATAACCGTAATTGGAGCCGGCCAGATGGGGCATCAGATTGCGATGCTTGCAGCACTTGGAGGATTCGAGACAGTTCTCCAGGATGTTCAAGAAAATGCTTTAATAACAGCTAAGGAAAAATTGGAAGATATTTTGGCTAAGTGGGTCCAAAAAGGAAAATTGACTGAAGATCGTAAACTGGCAGCCTTCAGTCGCCTTCAATATACTACCAATTTGGAAAAGGCGGCAAGCCGGGCGGATCTTATCATCGAAGCGATTGTAGAAAAACTTGATGTGAAACAGGAAGTCTTCGCCAAACTAGAGGTGTTGGCACCAGCAGAAACAATTTTTGCGACTAATAGTTCAACTATCGTCAATAGTCTCCTTTCGGGTGTGACAAATCGTCCAGATAAGTTTATTAATATGCATTTCTTTTTTCCACCTTTAGTAATGGATTGTGTTGAAGTTGTCATGAGTGATCAAACATCTGAAGAAACAGCAAAGCTTGCAATGGAAGTAACTCAGAAAATGAACAGGACAGGCATTTTATTACGGAAAGAAATATCAGGTTTTGTTGCCAATCGAATTTTAGGTGCATTACAGCGTGAAGCATTATTTCTGTATGAAGAAGGAATCGTTGATTACAAGGATATCGATTTAATTTGTCGAAAAGCATTAAGCCATCCAATCGGCCCGTTTGAACTGATGGACTTATCAGGTATTGATGTAAGTTATTTCGTCATGCAACAGCGATATGACGAAACTGGAAATCCTGAAGATAAACCAAATGTTTGTATTGAAGAAAAGGTGAAACAAGGACATTTAGGAAGGAAAACAGGTAAGGGCTGGTATGACTATCCAAACAAAGGAGTGAAAAAATGAGAAATTTAGTGAGAGTGGAAAAGGAAAATAAGCTTGCTATTGTAACCATTGATAATCCTCCATTAAACGTAATCAGTAAAAATGTATTTAAGGGTTTGTTGGAAGTATTTACTGAGCTTGAAGAAGATAATGAAACGGTAGCAGTACTCATTACTGGTGCAGGCGATATTGCATTTGCTGCAGGTGCGGATATAAAAGAATTTCCACAAATGATGGGAAATCCGAATATGAAAGAAACTGTAAGGGAAAGTCATGCAATCTTAAATAAAATTGATCATTTTCCTAAACCGACGATTGCTGTCTTAAACGGTATGACTTTAGGAGGCGGATGCGAACTAGCTCTGGCCTGCGATTTGCGGGTAGCCGAAGCACAGGTGCAAATCGGCCTGCCGGAAGTGAAATTAGGCTTATTTCCAGGAGCTGGGGGTACACAGCGTTTGTCTAGACTTGTTGGGAATGCAAAAGCAAAGGAAATTATTTTTACCGGTGATTCACTTAATGCAAAAGAAGCAGAAAAGATAGGGCTCGTCAATAAAGTCGTCGAGCAGGGATGCGGGTTAACAGAGGCAAAAAATTTAGCCTCACGAATGACGAGACATTCACTTCAGGCGCTTTCGAGAATTAAAAAGGCTATAAATGAAGGAAGCGAATCGACACTTGAACAAGGATTAGAGATTGAAACAAATCTTTTTGAAGAAATCTTCCAAACTGAAGATGTGAAAGAAGGAGTTTCAGCATTCTTAGATAAGCGGAAACCTGCTTTCTTACATCGATAAAACAAGGAGGGACATAATGCATGAATTAAAAGTTAACGTCCGCTTTTCAGAAACGGATGCCTTGGGCCATATCAATAACACAAGTTATTTTATTTACCTCGAAGAAGCCCGCATGAAATTTTTTGAAGCGTTGGGATTAGCGACAAATGTCGAAGAGTGGAATTTTTTGCTTGCTTCCACAAAATGCGATTTTATTTCTCAGGGGTACTTTAACCAGCTTTTAACTATTCGGACATATTTGACAAAGGTAGGCACGAAAAGCTGTGAAATGGTCCATGACATCTATTGTTCACAAACTGGAGAGGCCATTGCAAAGGGGAGTGCGGTCTTAGTTTGTTTCAATTTTACTGAACAGAAAAGTGAACCTATTCCTGTAATGATAAAAGATACGCTTATCTCACATCTTGTTCATACCTAGATTCACTAAAGTGTAAAGGAGTGAAGGAAATTGGTTGATGATACGATTCCTGTTCGTTCCGGTGAGGAACTGAATTTAAGTACATTAGAAGATTTTCTGAGAAAAAATGTTTTGGACCTACCAAATGAACCGTTAGAACTGCAACAGTTTTCTACAGGGTATTCCAATTTGACCTATCAGTTGAAGATGGGAGAGTGGGAAGCTGTATTAAGGAGACCGCCGCTTGGTCCTGTTGCTCCAAAGGCACATGATATGAAACGGGAACACCATATTCTTTCATCAATCAACCCGTATTTTCAAGCAGCTCCTGAACCTATACTGTTTTCGGATGATGATTCAATCGTCGGATCTCCCTTTTTTCTAATGGAAAGAAAACATGGAGTTGTAATAGATTCTAAGTTTCCCGAAGGAGTCGAACCGACTTCAGAGAGGTGTCGTCAGCTTTCTTATGTCATGGTTAATCAGCTTGCTGACCTCCATTCAATTCCATATGAGAAGACGGGATTAGCGGAAATCTCCAAGCCTGAAGGGTTTATCGAGCGACAAGTACACGGTTGGATTTCCCGATATGAGCGGGCAAAGACAGATGAAATCGAAGAAGTAGGGCCACTTATCGATTATTTGCAAAAGAATATACCACAGTATAGCCAAACTTCCATTATCCATTATGACTACAAGATTAATAATGCAATGTTTAACCAAAACCTAAGCGAAATGGTAGGATTATTTGATTGGGAAATGTCCACCGTTGGCGATCCGCTGGCAGATTTAGGAGTTGCTTTGAGCTATTGGACTGAAAGCAGCGACCCAGAATTGATTAAATTCGGTTTGGGACAAGCGTCAGTTACAACCTTGGATGGTTTTCTGACCCGACAAGAATTTATTGAAGCCTATGCAGTGAGAAGTGGCAGGAATGTTTCCAACATCGATTTTTATTTAACCTTTGGATACTTTAAGTTAGCTGTCATCCTTCAGCAAATCTATTACCGTTATAAAAAAGGACAGACCAATGATCTCCGCTTTTCTAAACTTGGAATAACGGTCAAAAGCTTAATCACCCATGCAGCCCATGTTGCGGCGAAGGAAGCTTGAGAATATGGGACATATACAAAACATACATTTGCTATTAAAAAAAGAAGAGATAGATAGGGAAAAGCTTTTAGAAGGAGAGAAAGTGGCCATCATCCTGGATGTTTTATTAGCGACTACAACTATCATTTCATCTCTTCATAATGGAGCCCGACAAGTAATTCCTGTCCTTAACCCTGTAGACGCCCTATTGAGAAGCAAGGAATTGGATCATGAGGATTATTTATTGGCAGGAGAACTTAAGGCTAAGCCGGTTGATGGATTCATGTATCCGAGTCCGACGCTTTTGAGTAAATTAGTTCTCAATAAAACGCTTGTATTATCTACGACTAATGGGACGGTTGCACTGAGAAACTCTGCTGCAGCCAAAAAGGTGTATATAGCGTCCTTGTTAAATAATCCCTCTGTTGCTGAAAAAATAAAAAAAGATCATCAGACCGAAACGATAATTATCGTTTGTTCGGGGAATTCGGGTGAATTTAGTTTGGAAGACTTTTACGGAGCAGGTCATTTGATAGAGTGCTTGATTACTGGAGCACATGGAACGTTCAGTCTGAATGATGCAGCAATTGCTGCTTGCACTTTTTATCAGACGAATACCGACAATACTTTTGATATTCTGCAATCATCACATGTCGGGCAGCTGTTTGATAAACATGACTTGATTGATGATTTGAAATTGGCTTCTCAAAAAGGTTCGATAAATCTTGTTCCTGAGTTGATAGATGGGAGAATCGAAGCTGAATTGAAAAGGCAGGAAACGTAATAACATGTTATCAAATCCAGTTGAAGAGGTGAAGGAATGAGGTTTTTACAGTCAATAGCGGTGGTAACAGGTGCAGGATCTGGAATTGGAAAGGCTACAGCAATGCGCTTATCGGACGAAGGAGCAAAGGTTTTATTAGTGGGCCGGACGAAAGGAAAGCTGAAGGGAGTAGCTGCTGAAATCAATGCCCGGCACACAATTCCCGTGGCCGATATTTTTCCTGCAGATGTGACGGAAGAGGAAGATATAAAAGAGTTGGCGCTGTATGTAAAAGAACAATATCGGGATCTTCATATTTTAATCAACAACGCAGGTGGATCGAAATCCTCGAAGCTTCTGGATACCTCTACAGATGATTGGGATATGATTCAAGATGTCAATTTAAAAAGTGTCTTTCTTGTTTCGAAGTACTTAGGAAAAGTGATGGAAGAAGGTGCTAGAAATGGGAATGGTGACTCCGTAAACCGGGCAATCGTGAATGTTGCTTCACTCTCAGGACATCAAGCTGGAGCATTTATCCCACATTACAGCTCCGCTAAAGCAGGAGTAATCAGTTTGACTAAATCTCTAGCACTGGAATTAGCTGGAGTTGGCATACGTGTCAATTCCGTTTCACCTGGGTTTATTGAAACACCCTTAACAGAGGATGGTCTGCAGAATGAAAAATTCGTAAAGTCCATTCAACGGAACACGGCCCTGGAAAGAGTAGGTAAAGCGGAGGAAATTAGTAATGTCATTACGTTTGCTGCTTCGCCGGAAGCTTCCTATATGACAGGAACCGATATTTTGGTTGACGGCGGCTGGTTGATTAAGTAGAAAAGGGGATGGGTAAATGTTAAAAGAACACTTATTAACAGAAGTAAATAATAATGTATTAATCGTGACTTTGAATCGTCCTGAAAGCTTGAATGCCTTTAGCCCAGATATGATCTCAAACTTAACGAAAACGATTACCGATGTTAAGCACAAGCCTCATATAAGGGCCGTTGTCATCAAAGGGGCTGGACGTTCTTTTACTGCAGGAGGAGACGTTAAGTCGATGGGTCAAGCCTCGGCAGGACAATTGTATGATCATGTTGGTAAAATGAATGATTGCATTTTGGCGATGGATTCTTCTGAGGTTCCTATTATTGCTGCAGTTCATGGATTTGCGGCAGGAGCTGGTTTCAATTTGGCACTCGCATGCGATTTAATTGTGGCTTCCGATGATAGTCAATTTGCAATGAGTTTTTCACAGGTGGGCTTGATTTCAGACGGAGGAGGTTCGTACTTTTTACCAAAATTAGTAGGTCCTCATCTTGCAAAGCAGCTGTTCTTTTCGGCTGAACCGATTTCGGCCGAGCGCTTATATCAGTTAGGTGTCATTAATTATTTATTTCCACTAAATCAACTAGAAGAAGAAACGTTGAAACTTGCTGACAACCTTGCCAATGGACCGACAAAGGCATTTGGAATGATGAAAAAACTCGTTAGTCATTCATTTACGGCCACACTAGATGAAATGCTCGAACAGGAACGAATTACCCAAACCTTGATGGCGTCTACAGAAGATCATCTAGAAGGAGTTGCGGCATTCAAAGAAAAACGTAAACCTGAATTTACTGGAAACTAACAAGGGGGAACAGTGATGAAAGCCATTCAATTTGAAGAATACGGTGGACCGGAAGTACTGAAAATGACTGATAAAGAAAAGCCGGTGCCAACTGGACATGAAGTGCTGATTGAAATTGACTGTGTCGGCGTTAATTATGCCGATACAGCAAGAAGGGAAGGGCAATACGTGGTTCCTACACCACTACCTTTCATACCAGGTGCGGAAATAGCTGGAGTGGTGGTGGAGGTTGGTGAAGAAGTAACCAAAATCAAACCGGGGACAAGGGTCGTGAGTCTGATTGAAGCGGGAGGATATGCCGAATATGCCTTATCGGATGAATTCTCTGCAATTCCTCTTCCTGATGTGATTCAGTTCCATGAGGCTGTTGCCTTACCGCTACAAGGGTTAAGTGCCTATCACATTATAAAAACGATGGGACGCCTGCAACAGGGTGAAACGGTACTTGTCCATGCAGCTGCAGGAGGCGTTGGAACGATTGCGGTCCAGCTTGCCAAAATCTTCGGGGCTGGAAAAATAATTGCCACCGCAAGTACTGAGGAAAAGCTGGCGCTAGCTAAAAAGCTGGGAGCCGATATTCTCATCAATTACACCAAAGAAGGTTGGGAGCAGGAAGTGCGTGAGGCCACTGGAGGAAAGGGTGTCGACGTCGCACTGGAAATGGTTGGTGGAGACATATTCAATAAAACACTGAAATGCTTGGCTCCATTTGGCCGACTTGTTGTTTTTGGTAATGCTAGCCGTGAGGCATATACGATGAACCCACAGGTTTTAATGCGCCGTAATCAATCTGTGGTAGGTTTTTTCCTGCCGCAGATTATGAAAAAACCAGATTTGCTGCTACCAAGCATCAAAGAGCTCTTTTCTTACGTAGCGTCTGGTAAGCTAACGCTGACTATCGGAGGTATTTATCCGTTTGAACAGGCTGCTGATGTACATGAAGAAATGAGCTCCCGCCAAACAAAAGGAAAGTTGATTTTGCAGGTTAAATAAGGAAGGAGGGTGTACCGGACTTACCGGGGACACCCTTATTTTATGTGGGTATTACTAGTGAATTTTGGCTATATGACTTGTGAGTCATTTAATCCGTTTTAATACTCACATCTTTATCAGGATGCATGAAAGGGGCTTGTGGGGCTCTTTTTGCCTCTAACAGTTCGCGGTTTTCAGTTGAGTTCCATCCAATATCATTAGTTGGGTGTATCCATTCGTCTCCAGCCATGATTTCTGGGTCTGTATCTTCGCTCCAATTTTCGAGTGGTGAGTTTTCTGATGCATATTTGCTGTCCCCAATGACGACTCCATAATCATTAACAAAAGGAGCTTGCGGTTTTATCCCGGTACCTTTAAAGCTCGGCGCGTTAATTTGGTGAGGTTGGGTATCATCCATTATTGGATTATCCAATTTCCTTTTCATAAAGTATCTCCCTTTCGTTTTAGGGTTATTTTACTCGACTACCCATATATTATCCCTGAATAATTTTTAGCGGAATTACCCCATTCTAAAAAGTAAAACTTTTTAAAAAAGGTGGAATGAACATGAAACGGAAAGCCAATGTAGATGGAGCAATCAAAGCAAGTACGACGCCAAAGAAAAACCAAGCAGTAGAGGAATATTCAAATGAATTCGCAGTTGAAGAAAACGCCATGAAAGGTGCCAACCGTAATTCAAAGCAAGGCAGAAAAGGTAGAAGTTAATGGATAAAAACAAACTCAACTCTCAAGAAAAACGGGTAGAAGAAATAGTACGAACGGAATTCGGAATGGAATTCAGTGGTGATATGAATGCATCCAAGATCTATGAAATATTGTCTACAGAAAATAAAAAACGTGAAAATAAATAGAGAATAAAGGACGGACCCTTTTTGGGATCCGTCCTTTATTCTTATAAAATGATGCTATCAGATTTTGAAAGAGAAAAAATGGATGAGCCTTTTCCGCTCGGATCAAAATAAGCAAGCATAATCGATGGTTTATTAACAATGGTTCCATCTGCTAAATATGTTTCTAAATCAAAGGGAAGTTCTTCAAGTAATGTGTGTTTGTGAATTTCTTTTTCATTTAGTCCCAAGGCAATGAAAGAAGATCCAAGATGTTCAGGTTTATTTAAAGTTTCTTCATAAATCTCTTTGCGCCCTTGTTTATCAAGAGAAGCATCCCACCATGGTTTACGTGGTTTGTATTTTTGATTCATGAAATAATCCAATTTCATGAGTCCGATAATGGTTTTTAAATCAGCTGATTCTCTGGAAGATAAAAACTGCTGTAATCGACGGAACAAGTCTTCAAGTTGATGTCCGATTCGTGACCAGCCTTGTTCATCCCAGAAGGTACCAAATTCTTGGAAAAAGTCGAATGGTGAATTAAACACCGATTCAACCAGAAACTCTGTCGTATGATCCATTCTGTGATCGTTCCAGTATTTTTCAAGCACATCTTCAACTTGTTTAATACGGACAATGTCGTCAAAGGACAAAACATTATTCCCAAGAATTTCATAAGGAGCATGATCACTGTAAATATAGTCGTGATCATTGGCACGTATCCGTAGGCCTGTACCACGCAGCATTTTTAAGAAACCAAGCTGCATTTCTTCGGGCCTTAGTTCGAAAACATCATTGAAGGTCTTCCTGAATGAAAGATAGTCTTCCTCAGGCAAACCAGCAATCAAGTCAAGATGCTGATCAATTTTTTGACCGTCTTTGACCATGGTGACTGTCCGTGTTAGTTTTTCGAAATTTTGTCTTCTCATGACCAAATCATTTGTATGATCATTCGTCGATTGTACGCCGATTTCAAATCGGAATAGCCCTGCTGGTGCATGATCATTCAAAAATTGGATAACTTCCGGACGCATGATGTCCGCTGTGATTTCGAATTGGAAAACCACTCCAGGATGATGTTCGTCAATTAAAAATTGAAACATATCCATGGCGTAGCTCCGGCTGATATTGAAGGTACGGTCAACGAACTTAATAGTTTTTGCACCATTTTCCATAAGGTACCTAATATCTTCTTTGATCTTTTCCCGATCAAAATACCGGACACCTACTTCGATCGATGAAAGACAAAATTGACAGCTAAACGGACAACCACGGCTTGTTTCGATATAGGTGACACGTTTGGATAGCTCGTCGCGGTCTTCTTCCAATCGATAAGGGGTAGGGAGGGATTTCAAATCCACCTTGCCATTCTGTGGCTGAATAACTTTTTTTCCATCCTGTCGATAGGCAATCCCACCAACTTTTTTATAATCGTTAGCACCTTCAATTTCAGATAAAAGAGCTTTAAAAGTAACTTCCCCCTCGCCAATTACGATAAAATCAGCTCCGGGAATCTGGTCAAGCCATTCACCAACATCATATGTGACTTCAGGTCCGCCGAGAATGATAACCAATTCAGGATTGATTTTTTTCAGCATTGCCACGACTTTCATTGTTTCCTCGATGTTCCAAATATAGCAACTGAACCCGATGACATCAGGTTTTTTGGAATAAAGGTCGCCAACGATGTTCATAATCGGGTCTTTTATCGTATATTCTGCCAGCTGTACATCATAATCTGGCTGAGCATAAGCTTTTAAATATCGGATGGATAGCGATGTATGGATGTATTTTGCGTTAAGAGTACTGATTATTATATTCATGTTAAAGGGCGTAAAAGAAACGCCTGGCTCCTTTCGTGTACATGTCTTTTTAAGCCAACAAGCACTAACGAGTAATTTTACCATAGCCTGCTCCATTTGAAAAATGCGTTATTATTAATGAAGGGGAATCTATTGCCTTTGCTTTTGGCTTGTAAGTTGGTATGGAATTATGTTTGAAAAAACGGATAAAGCAGAAACTGCTTTATCCGTTTTATTTCAAAATGCTTGTTTAATATACTCTTTTGTTTTAGTCATGAAACGTTTTGTTTTGGTTGCTTTCAATTCGATGATTGGCTGGGCCATTGTAGCAATCATTTGGCTTGACAATAACACAGTGATCAAGAATGAGAGGCCGGCAAGCATGATAAAACTCTCTGTATTACTGAAGTAGTCCTGTATCGTGCTTTCACGGAAGAAACGAATGAAGAAGCCGTGCAGCAGATACACATATAAAGTTTGTTTACCCCAATTGGTAAAGAAATATTGTCCGCGTGGGATGAAGGATAGAAAGCTAAACACTGAAATTACGCTCAATCCATAAAATCCTAGTCGCTTAAACATGGACACGATTGTCGCATCTTCAAGCTCGGCATAGGGTTTCGAACCGAGCAGCCATTTATAATTTATATCGGTATTTAAATAAAAGCCGATAAAAATCACTAACATGACACCAAGTGAAGCCAAACGAACTTTGGGTGTGAATAACTTTTTTAAATGATCTTTGCTTAAATGGTAACCGATTAAAAACATCGGGAAAAAAACGAATGTCCTTGAGAGACTAAGGTAATTGGAGATATTGTCAATATACCCAATTAATAAAGCGATTAAAATAGATAAACCTATGCCTACTGAAGGCTTTAGCTTTGAAAAACCAAGTAGCATGATGTTCCAACAGAATAAACTGATCAAGAACCAAAGCGACCATTGAGGATCAAGCAAGTCTACTGTGATGGCAGTACGTTCATATAAGAAATAATAGTAAACGGTATATATCATTTGGAAAATAATGTAAGGTAAAATTAATTTTTTTGTAATTTTAGCTAAATACCCTTTTTGATAAAAACCTTTTGCAAAAAACCCTGAAACAAGGATAAAAGCAGGCATGTGAAAGGAATAAATGGTTTTATATAGAGCGTAAATTGTTTCACTGTCGTGTATATACGTATTTAGTAAATGTCCAAAGACGACAAAGGCCATGAGAATGAACTTGGCGTTATCAAAGAAAAAATCACGTTGTTTCATATTTGCCTCCATTAATAAATTTTAAGGTAGCTAGAAAGCATTGTTATTTATATACCCTTAATTCATAGAATTAAATCTCATATTAGTAATTTTATTAAATCATTCTTAAATTAAGCTTAACTCTAAGTATTAGTCGATTCAACATACTATAATTTAAAATAAAGTAAAATTTTGGATTTTGAATGGTGATATGATTTTACTGATTTTTGAAAATACCGAGGAGATTTAAGATAGTTGTCGAATAAGGTTGGGTAAGTATTGGTCTTTGAATAAGGGGTGTAAATATGAATTTAGGTTATGAGAATGAAACGGGATATAAACAAAAAATTATAAAATTAAATAAACAGATTGAAAGATATAACGAAATTTTCAATTCTATGTTAGAGCCCTATATTAGGGTAGATGAGGAACTAAGGTTCACTTATGTGAATGAGGCAGCTTGTACTCTGTTGGAAACACCGAGAGAGCAGCTGGAATTACTGAAATTAACTGATTTTCTTCAGGTCATCCCTTTGACTCATGAAGAATTCGGCTCACAAAGTAGTAGCGAGGAAAGAGAAAAGAAAATGATTCAACTTCATACAGGAGCGCTAAAGCAAATTGAATTTTTGCGTATTGGAGCGCCTTCCGAAGGACAGCAAATTTATCGTTTGGAGGATGTGACATTGGATGTTTCATCCTCCCGGGAAACATTAATGTCACGGCAGATGTTTTTGGACATTTTTGATACAGCCATTGAGAGCATCGTGCTTTTTGATAGCTCAGGAATAATCATAGAAGTGAATCATGCATTTATCCATGTCCTGGGCATTCCGAAAAAGGATATTGTCGGAAAAAATATGACGGATCTCATTTCCCAAAAATATAAGTCATATTGGGAAGAAAGTATTCGAAGAGTCTTCAGTGAGTCGAACTTCAGAGGAGAGGTAGAGATAATAGTCCATGATGAGCCACATCCATTTATTTTTTCACTTAGTTCGACAGTCGGAAATGAATTATATATGTCGGTGTTTCGAAAGCTTACTGAATCGAATTTAATGGAAAAGAAGTTAGAGACGAGCAAAAGGATTTTTGCAGAATTATTTGACCAGTCAATGGATGCGATAATATTTTGGAATGATGACGGTATCATTTTTCGAGTAAATCATTCAGCCTGTAAAATATTTGAGTCTAGTAGGGAAGACTTGATAGGCAGTTATATTTGGAAATATGTCTACAGCAATAATCAACATTTTAATCAGATGATGGATACGTTTGAAAGAGACACCCAGGTCAGGGGAGAACTGATTTATAAAATGCCGAATAATCAAATTAAATTACTTGAATTAACTTCAAAAAAACATGAAGGCGATGGTTATAATGTGACAATCTTTCGGAATGTCAGCGAGCGCTGGCTGATTGAGAAAGAATTACGGGATAGTGAAAAGAAATTCAGGAAAATTTTTGAGGGAACATTAGATGGCTTGATTTTATGGAATGATAAAGGGTTTACAGACATTAATGAGGCGGGACAGGAAATTTTGGGGATTTCGAAGGATAAACTTCTTTCTTTAACTATTAAGGAGTTTATTGAAAAAATACCTGGGAATGCAGCTGATCTGAACGCTCATATTGAAAAAGTCTACAAACATGGGGTTTACTCATCTATCATCCCGATAATGTTTGAAAATGGAAGAGTTAAACATATTGAATTTTTAACTAGAGAAAATTTATATTCGAGCGTGCATTTAACCATTTTTCGTGATGTGAGTAAAAATCTTGAAATGCAGGAGCAAATTCGGAAATCAGATACCTTAAATGTTGTTGGTGAACTGGCTGCAGGGATTGCCCATGAAATTAGGAATCCAATGACGGCTTTAAAAGGATTCATCCAATTACTTGAGGATGGTGTCAAGGGTGATTTCTCTACATATTTTCATGTTATTACCTCTGAAATTAAGCGGATTGAAACCATAATCACTGAATTTTTGGTGTTGGCAAAGCCTCAAGCACTTAAATTTTTCAAACAAGATGTTCATACAATTCTGAAGGAGACGCTTGAGTTGCTTGCCGCTCAAGCTCTACTGGAAAATATTCAATTTGAGACGAACTTTGAAGAAGAAGAGTTTACTGTTTTCTGCGAAGCAAATCAGCTAAAACAAGTATTTATTAATATTATTAAAAATGCATTGGAAGTCATGCCGGATGGCGGTTCTGTTCGTATTAAGACGAGAAGATTTTCCGAGAAGTACGTTTGTATATCAATTATCGATCAAGGGATGGGAATCTCGACGGAAATGCTGAAAAAGTTGGGTGAACCTTTTTATACGACAAAGGATAGAGGGACAGGGCTGGGGCTTATGGTTAGCTATAAAATTATTGAGGAACATAAGGGCTATATCGAAGTGGAGAGTAAAGTTGAGAAGGGGACTAGCTTTCATATATATTTACCATTCGCGAGTTAAACAGGAGGATGAAGATAGGTTGCTTGCAATTTGAAGAGTAGCAGATGAATTTTCTTCCCCTATTTTGTTATTTTTTCAGAAAGCATAAGTAAGTCTGAATGTTAAGAAGGAATCCCTCTTCGATGGATTCCTTTTTTGAATTTCATACCTCAACGCTAATTTCATTGAAATTAACGGAGGATTCAAATTTAGAATCTAATTGAGATTTACAGGTTTAATGTAAAATCCAACGGTTATTGCTTGCCATTTTGTTAATGAAATTCTATTTTCCTTGAAGTGAATGAATCTCTTTATGCACTCTATTAACTTATTACTTATTGATAATTTCGTTCTAGTTTGCTAAGGTTGTAAACTGTCGAAGTATTTTAGCAAGTAACAAAACAGTGAAAATTAAATATGAATAATATTGGCTCAAGGTCCAGAGTTAGCAGTATGTAAAAACGATTTAAGACTTAGGATCCTAAATCAAAACAAGTAGATTATGATAAGAAATTCCCGTCATATCATGTCCGCTGAAGGGTCAGGCTTTATCGCAATTTAAGAAGTTTTGTCTTTTTTTGCGAATCTATTTACATATAAGGCATATTTTGTAATACTTCATTATTATAATGTAACTTTAAAAGGGCAGGAGTAGTGAGTGTTGTTATGAATTCTAGGAGTACTACGGAAATTTGTTCTGAAATTCGAATGAAGCGTTGGGAAATGATGGAGTTGGCAAAAATGTATGGGATGAGTCATGAGTATACCCTTCGCCAAAGCGAGCAACTTGATAAACTGATAAATGAGTATTTAATCCTTCAACATCATTCGTCAGTTGAAGTGAGAAATAAACGAGAAGAAATGGTTGTTATTGTACAGAAGCCCTTTAATGATGATTTTACATATTAAATGGATCTGAATGAAATGACTTTGTAAATTAGAAATGGAAAAACATAAAAGGGAGTAAACTCTCATATGGTGTATATATTTTTTTTCAATCCTGTTAGTAATGAACTATGGAAACGTAAGAACAAGGATGGAATATAAATATATATATGCGGAGAGAGAAGCCGGGCTGCTTTGTTTTAAGAGATTGATGAACGTTGTGAGGTGCTGTCTGCTTATATGATTTCAAAAGATTTGATACAAAGATCATTAAAAATAAGGGGATAGTTTATATTTATTTTTCTCTTAGTTTGGACAACTTGCAGAGGAGTGAACAGAGGAAGACTCTGAGGACATTCTTTGTGTTGCAGGAAAAGTTCAATTTGGTTAAAAAACTAGAAAAGTTCAATTAGTTGGGAAAATAGAGTGTTAGGTTTATATGTCGGAGTATGTTAACTCAACAGAGGTACATAGTATTCTTTTATGATTGAGGGGTTCAATAACTAAACCACTTTCTAAATATACAGAAAATTACAGGTGGTTACTTGTATGAAGGCAGCTTCATAGGTGTATCTGGCTTAAATGACAACTTTAAAAATATATCATTAGTCTGAGATGCAAAAACTAAAGGCTGACTCATTTTAAAGGGCCAGCCATGAATGCACGAGAATTATAAAATTTCCAATAATATAACCATAAACAATAGGCCGACAATGAAGGAATAGGTGGATGTGCGCTCATTTCCATCCCCATGGCTTTCAGGGATTAATTCTTTATAGACGATGAAAAGCATAGCACCAGCGGCGAAAGCGAGGCCGTATGGAACTAAAAAACCAATGTAAGAAGTTAAATAAAAACCTATTAGGCCTGTGATTATTTCGATGGTACCGGTTAATGTGGCTATGATGAACGCCGTAAACTTTCCGATTTTTTGATTGATTAAAAACAAGGCGACAAGCAAACCTTCCGGAGCATTTTGCAGACCAATAGCAAAAGCAATTAAATTGCCCGTATCAGCTGCATCTGAGGCGTAACTGACCCCAACAGAAAGACCTTCCGGGATATTATGCAGTGTAATGGCTGTAATGATAAGCAAAGCCTTTTCGTCGAATTGAATGCCACTCTTCGTATGACCGAGATCGATATGTGGAATGTTTTTCTCCATAATTGTTAATGTCATGACCCCGAGAAAAACCCCAATAACAAGCTGAATATACCCCCCAGTGGCTAAAGACTCGGGAATCAGGCTCAGTAACGAAGCAGCCATCATAATACCGGCAGTAAATGCCAGAAGCGTGTCTCTAAAGCGATGTGTGATTGAACCTTGAATGAACAAGATGGGTAACGCACCGGCCCCTGTAGACATAGCAGATAGGATGCTGCCTAATAAAACTCCACTCATAAATTTCTCCTTTGTATGGTACTTATCGTTACTTTTGTGTGTTTTCTGAGTGAAACAATATATTGTATTGAGATGATAAAAATAGGTTCCAGGAAAAACTCATTTGGTAGTACTGTAATTCTTTATGTGTTTTATTCTTCGGCATACCATTTTTTTAGAGTGAGATCAGTTGGTAGCAACAAACTGATGATTCCTAACAAAGGCAAGAATCCTACAAGCTTAATCATGGATGCGATTCCGATGACATCTGCAATTGCCCCCAATGAAACAGATCCTATGGCGCCCATTCCAAATGCTAGGCCGACGGTCAAGCCAGCCATTGTTCCTACTTTGCCTGGAACTAATTCCTGTGCGTAGATTACGGTAACTGAAAAGCTGCTCATAATAATAAATCCCGCGATCAATAATAGGATAAAGGCGGCTGTAGGCGGGACGAATGGCAACAGAGCGGTTATAGGCGTACTGGCAGCGAAAGAAAACAAAATCACGTTTTTACGGCCGAACCGGTCCGCAAGAGGTCCGCCGAAAAACGTTCCTACAGCCCCAGCAGCTAAAAAGGCGAATAGGAAGATCTGTGCGGATTTTATCGTGAATAAATGCTGCTCGATTAAATAAAAACTGTAAAAGTTCGTCATGCAAGAGACATACCAGGAACGGGCAAAAATAATGAATAAAATTAAGACCAGAGCTTTGGCCACTTTATGGGAGCGCTCTTTATTAATTACTTTAGCTGCAACCTTTTTCGGCTTGAAGTGCACCAGCTTTTGAGAATACCATTTGGCAATATACAGTAATAGCATAACGGCTGTAAAGGCAACTAAGGCAAACCAAAGTGCACCTTTTTGACCAAATGGAACAAGTACGATGGCAGTAATGAGAGGGGCGAGAGCTTGCCCGCTATTCCCACCAACCTGATAAATTGATTGTGCCAGGCCTCTCCTAGGACCTCCAGCCATGTATGCAACCCGGGAGCCTTCCGGATGGAAAATGGCTGACCCAAAGCCCATTAGAATGACTGCACCAAGGATTATAGTATAGTTTGGTGCAAGTGCGAGAACGATGACCCCGATTAAAGTGCTGGTCAATCCAATAGGTAATGCAAAGGGAAGGGGCTTTTTATCTGTATAAAAGCCAACAGCAGGTTGGAGAAGCGATGAGACGATATTCAAGCAGAATGCAATCATCCCTAGCTGTGTATACGTTAGAGACATTGATTTTTCAAGAATGGGAAACATGGCCGGTACAACGGCCTGAAGGGAATCATTCATTAAATGACATATTCCTATGATAATCATGATCTTCAGTGTCATATCTTTTTTTTGCGGTTCTGGTTTAAATGCAGTGATACTTGCCATATGTATATTTCCTTCTTTCTAAAATAAGAATCTTACATATTCCAATCATTCGCTCGCAAGTGTGCTCTGTATGTATTACACCCTTGTTTAAATCAATTGTTAGTGTTCGTATTGCCCAACATATGAGAAATAAACTCATAAATGATCGTATTACTCCAAGTTGTCATTTAATATGGGTAAACTAATAATAACTGTTGTACCTTTTAAAGGTTTACTTGTAAGCTCGATCGTTCCATTAAAAAGTTCAATAATTCGCTTGCACACGAAAAGACCTAATCCAGTTCCTTCTTTTTTGGACGTGTAGAATGGCTCGAACACTTTACTGATGTCTTTTTCATTCAGCCCATGCCCAGTATCGATGATTTCTATTTTTGCCTTTTCATTTTCTCTGTAAATTTGTATGGTTAGCTTTTTGCCAAGTTCCATTGCCTCCAGGCCATTTTTGGTAATATTAAGAATGACTTGTTTGAGTTGGTCCTTTGTACAATAAACCATGATTGGTTCCTTTACGATGTTCCATTCCAGCTCAATATTTAAGTAACGTGCTTCGGATTCTATTATTGGTCTTAATTCAGCAATAATACTGCGAATATCGTATAAGGATAAAGTATGTACTATGGGTTTTCCTAAAATTAAAAACTCGCTGACAATGCTATTTATTCGTTCAATTTCTTTCATGATGACAGAATAATAAAACTGGTCTTGTTCTTCAGGGTGTTTTTCAACAAGTAATTGGACTAGTCCCTTAATGCCGGTGAGGGGATTTTTTATTTCATGTGCAGTACTAGCCGCCAGTGTACCGACAAAATCAATTTTCTGCATTTCGTTTAATTGCTTTTGTTTTTTCTTCTCTCTACGAACTATTTGTTCCTCCACAACTATATATATCATGTGAGTAATAAAGAATGTGAAAAAGACAAAAATTAAAAAAACATTCATGTTGATGGTGTTAAGCCGGTCGGGCATTTTAACGGAAAAAGTCCAATCTACTTCCGTCAAAGGAACATTCACCCATGTTGAATTTCCAGTAACTCCTTCGGCATTTATCTCCAGAATGCGAGTTTTATTGCTCGTTTCTAGTTTCACCGATTGATTAGGGATAAGCATTTTTAAACCGTTTTCTATATAATCCAACCTAATATGTGCCAATAAAAAACCTTGAACCTTTTTGTCGTTATCCAAAATAGGGGCGAAAATGGTAAAATAATTAAAACTCGAGTTATTTAGCTCCCTCTTCCCAACAACAACGGCTTTTTGGGTTTCAACTGCCTTGTCTATATCATCCTGTTCAATTAAAAAGTAATGGAGGAAATCCTTATTTGTCCCTGAAATAGAAATGCCATCTTGATTTAGCCAATATACTCCTGCGTACCTCGGATCTGTATCTTTAATCCAGTTCATAAGGAGTTTTGTTTTTTTATCCTCCATATATAGAACAGAACTGCTAAGACTTAGCAGTTCCAGATTTTCTTTCGTTTCACTGATAACTTCGTCTATGTATTCTTGACAAACTGATCCAACCCATTCAGCTTGATCTTGTCGCTCTTTATGGATGGATTGTTCTAAGTACATCCAAAAAATGATAGATAGAATAATTAATGGTAAAATAACAATAAGCAGATATGTGGTAAATTTATGCCTAGTTTTCATGATTGTCACTACTTTAGCTTTTTTTTCTAGTATATCAAACTGTATGATTAAACAATAGTACATACTGATTAGTCAAATTGACAAAGAAGCCGTAATGTCATATAATAACTTTTAATTCAAGATATTTTAATTAAAAATTTTAAGGTTGTGAAGTTATGGAGAATAATAACATCCAACAGTCTTTAAAGCTGTTTATTGTGATGTCGAGAGCTCATCGGTCCATTAATGATGTTGTAAATAAACATATAGCTGAAGAGGGTTTGAATCCAACAGAGTTTGCAGTACTAGAATTGCTTTATCATAAAGGTGATCAACCTCTTCAGCAAATAGGTGGAAAAATCCTGCTCGCGAGCGGTAGTATAACATATGTCGTGGATAAGCTCGAACAAAAGGAATATCTACAGCGGATAGCATGTAAAGAAGACCGCCGTGTAACTTTTGCCAAAATAACGGATAAGGGAAAGGCCTTTATTGAAGGAGTATTTCCTGAGCATGAAAAAAGAATCGATGATATCATGAGTGTTCTCACAAAAGAGGAAAAGGCTACCGTGATAGAATTACTTAAAAAAATTGGTTATTCCGCTCAAAAGTAGCTTATTAAACCAGCACCTTTAATTAATAAATTAGGTGCTGGTTTTTTTTTGGTCGTTTTATCGATTTTCTCGCACAAATAAATCAGTGGGTTTACCTGGTTTGGTTAGCACATACAAGGGGAAACATGGCTAGGGAAATCCGTATTTGTTTCTAGGTATAGGCAGGTTTTTCTTTTTACTGTGGCGAATTTAACTATATCACGATAACCATTAAAAGGAGGATGTATAAGACGGCTTCTATTGATGGTAATTGTGGCATTTAGGCAAATGTCTTAGATAAAATGTATAAAAAGGAGTGGACATATGAAATTTAATGAGTATGAATATAGACGTCCTGAAATGGATGAAATCAAATCGAAGTTCACGAAAGTTTTGGAGAAGTTTAGGGATGCACAAGAAATAGACATACAAGTGAAAGCGATGGAAGAAATAAATGAAATTCGAAATTATGTAGGTACCATGTTAAATTTGGTCTATATTCGACATTCCATTGATACAAATGATGAATTTTATAAAGCTGAGAACGACTATTTAGATGAATTCTCTCCTGAAATGGACTGACTTCCATATTTTATACTGAGCTTGTTCGGTCGAAGTTTCGTCGGGAGCTTGAGATGAAATGGGGGAAACAACTATTTGACTTGGCAGAGGCCCAACTCAAAACGTTTTCACCTGAGATTATTCCGCATCTGCAAAAAGAAAATAAACTATCAAGCGAATATTCACAGTTAATCGCCTCTGCAAAAATTGAATTTGAAGGAGAGGAGCGTACACTTGCACAACTTCAGCCTTTTATGGAGTCAGCGGACCGTGAGCTAAGAAAAAATGCAAGTGAAGCATATTACAGCTTCTTTGAAAAACAACAGGCAGAATTGGATCGAATATTTGATGAACTTGTGAAAGTACGGCATGAGATTGCGACTATGCTAGGGTATAAAAATTTCGTCGAGCTCGGATATAATCGAATGACAAGGACTGATTATAATGCGGAGATGGCTGCTGCATTCCGTAAGCAGGTGAAAGAGGATGTGGTACCGCTTGTTACCCGATTGAAGGAACGTCAGCGTGAACGACTTGGATTGGAGAATCTATGCTATTTTGATGAAAATTTTCAATTTAGAACGGGGAATGCGATCCCTAAAGGTGATGCTGAGTGGATCATCGAAAATGGCAAAACGATGTACCGTGAACTTTCAACTGAAACGAATGAGTTTTTTAATTTTATGATAGATAACAATTTGATGGACCTTGTGGCGAAGAAGGGAAAAGAAAGTGGTGGTTACTGTACCTTCATAGAAGATTACAAAGCTCCATTTATCTTTTCAAATTTCAATGGGACCTCCGGAGATATAGATGTTTTAACACATGAGGCGGGTCATGCATTCCAAGTATACCGGAGCCGTAACCACGATATTCCGGAATATTACTGGCCTACATATGAGGCTTGTGAGATCCATTCGATGAGCATGGAATTTCTTACATGGCCATGGATGGAGCTGTTTTTTAAAGAAGATACAGAAAAGTATAAGTTCTCTCATTTAAGTAGCTCACTTGTATTCCTGCCATATGGGGTAGCTGTGGATGAATTTCAGCACTTCGTCTATGAAACTCCCGACGCCTCTCCACTTGAAAGAAGACAGGCGTGGCGTAAAATCGAGAAGGATTATTTGCCTCACCGTGATTATGAAGGAAATGAATTTTTAGAAAATGGAGGATATTGGCAGCGCCAGAGCCATATCTATCAGTCTCCATTTTATTATATCGACTATGCATTGGCTCAAATCTGCGCCTTCCAATTTTGGAAAAGATCAGTAGAGGGGGATGTGGCGGCTTGGGAAGATTATTTGAATCTGTGCCAACTTGGAGGCAGCAAGTCTTTCCTTGGTCTCGTAGAATCGGCGAATCTGAAGTCACCATTTGCTGATGGGACAGTTCAGTCCGTTGTCAAGGTGATCGATGAATGGCTTTCCTCCGTCGATGATCAAACATTATAAAAGGTGATGAGCTGAGTTTTAAGTGGAAATAAGTATCACAATAAATTCCATGATGAGCCACAACTTAATCGTTGTGTTAAAACGCTTGAGGATATTTTTCCTTAAGCGTTTTTTTACGTTCCCTGCCAAGTGAACTAACTTGTATCTATTGTTTTGGTCTATTAGATACTATTCATTTCTCATTTACTCAGTGCTGTGTTAAAGGTTAATGTTCTTAGAAAGTTTAAAAGGGGCAGCTCTAAAATAAGTCTACTTTATATATTGTTTGAAAGAGTTTAATATCAACAAGATTATTTTACAGAGCCTAAATCAATAGGGAATATTACTTGGCTTGTCTTAAATGCCTCCACCTGACATATAAATGTAGAGAGGAGGGGAAAGTATGCTGTCAAGGTGGTCAGGGATTTTTCAGATTGCAGCCGTTTATGTAGGTACAGTCGTTGGAGCTGGTTTTGCAACTGGAAGAGAGATTGTCGAGTTTTTTACCCGTTATGGCATTTATGGCTTTATCGGGATTTTAATAGCAGGTTATATTTTTATTTTTACCGGAACGAAGATCATGCTTATTTCTACAAGGATAAGAGCTACTTCTTATGAAGAGTTCAATCAATTTTTATTCGGTAAGAAGTTAGCAGGAATCATCAATATCTTTTTCCTTATCATGCTGTTAGGTGTGACGGCCGTCATGATTTCGGGTTCAGGGGCAGTTTTCGAGGAACAACTTGGCGTTCCTAAAAGTGTGGGAAGCTGGTCTACCATCATCTTGGCATCATTAGTTCTGATGATGGGGATGCGCGGCGTTTTTACAGTCAATTCTTTTGTTGTTCCAATCATGATCTGTTTTAGTTTGATTCTCTTTTTCTCTACTTTGGGAAATGGTGACTTTTTGTCTTTTCTTACGCAAGTTCCTGATGAAGGGATTTCCTTGAAAATGATTTTCTCTCCATTTGCATATACAGCCTTTAACCTGGCTTTAGCGCAGGCCGTTCTGGTTCCGGTTGCCAATGAAGTCCGCGACGAAAAGATTATTAAGCATGGGGCCATCCTTGGTGGTATCTTTCTCACAATAATCTTACTAACTGGGCATTTTTCACTTATGACACTTCCAGATGTAACTAGCTATGAAATTCCCTCGGCGGTTATTATGAGAACTGCAGCTGGGCAGTTATATTGGATGTTTATTTTGGTGATTTACGGAGAAATCTTCACTTCGGTTATTGGGAATATTTATGGATTACAAAGGCAAATTAGCAGCTATGTTAAAGTACCAAGCATGCTAATCATAGCTATTATTTTTTTAATAGCTTTGATCATCAGTGAATACGGATATGGAAGGCTATTAGGATATATCTATCCGGTATTTGGATACATAAGTCTGCTTTTTTTAATGCTGGTCTGGAAAAGCAAGGCAGGGAAGGAGAAATGAAAAATGGAGGGAAAAGAAGGTATGAGCTTTTCCCTCCGTCTGGAGTCAATGAATTATTATTTTCTCATCAGCGTTTTAGCCATCTCTAGAAAGGCATCTCGGTAATCTTGATTCCTCTTAGTGAACATTGTTAAGCGGACAGGGGATTTTTCACTTTTGAGCAAAATGGATGTAATCACATCATCCCCTTTTACGACTTCAAATCCCGACCCGTTATCAACGTCAAGTGCTGGATCCTCAATTGTTTCTGAAAGACTTTTAAGTTGGGTTTGGACATTTTCTTCGACTTCATCCCAATTAACATCACCCGTTAATAATTCAATTCTCATAAAAATGGAGTCATCTGTAGTCAGGAATACTATATCTTTACCTGGTTCCTCAGCACTTAACTTATATTGCTGCAGAACATAGAGGCTGAATGGTTGATTATCGCTATTTTTTAAGAAAGCTGTTTCTTCTTTAGCCTCCCCATTACTTGTATATTGCAGATTTTGTTCCATTAGTCTTACTTTGTTGTTATGGTCGGAACTGCTATCATTGCCATTAGAAGCACCGCCTTTGTTCTCTTCCTTCACTGAATCTTCCTGTGGCTCAGCCGTCTTCTCATCTGTGGTTGTCCCACAGCCAGTCAGCAGAAATGCAGCCAATGTGGCTCCACCTAAATAAGGTGTCCAATTAGTCATCTTTTTTCCTCAACTTTCTGGAATGTTTTCTAATGTGTGTTAAGTGATTTCATGCCTTCCAAAGGTCTGGTGACGAATCAACTTTTATATATAGACGGTATGAAATGAAAAAAAGTTACAAAAAATAACAGATTTGAACGAATTATTAATTAACTAAAGTGAAAACGGAATGGTTTAAGAAACCATTCCGTTTGATTACGTTAAATTACCCTATGATTTTATAGTTCTTATGATTGACGACCGTTTTCTGTTCAAGTTCTAAATCACGGTAATTTTCCATATACGTGACGTCCACGATTACTGAGTTCTCGTTCACTTTCTCGACGATTCCTTGTAAGCCTTCTCTAAATTCAATGATATTTCCGACTTCCGCTTTCTTCATGGTAATCATCCTTTCCCATTTCATTTTCAATGATCAAAAAGTAACTATGGAGTAATTGGATTATTCGAACATCTTGCCGTTTAGATTTTGACCTGGGGAGTGCAAGTAAGAGAATTAGATATCTCTTCGGTCGGCAGAGCAGTAGGTTGAACTTTTAAAGAAAGTAAAAATTGAATAAAGCAGTAGTAATGATATGGCATATTTTGGTATCTTATGTAAGCGCAGCTATGCCAACCTGTATGTAAATAGATGGTATTTAAAATGCCAATCAATTTACATTATGATATTTTACTATACAGTTTGCACTATTTTGGGTGATTCGTAAAGAATAATGTAGTAAAGTAAGGAACAAAAAAATCTGATTTATATTTGGAGTTAGGCTTATGTTAAAATAGAAACGGAATTTCTCCTGTCTGATTATTATTGAAACGATTAAAAATTAAGGAGGATATTAGAATGGATGCTCAAGAAGCGAAAGATGTACTTGATAAATTGGCAAACCGTGAAATGGATGAATTCAGGATAAAAAAGGAAGACTTTTTAGGTTTTCGTGAAGTGCTTGTGAAAAGAGAAGACTTTAAACATTTTCGAGGAAATGCCCAGCATAACGGTGAAATAATTTATACTTATTTAGAAGAAGCGAGAAGTTAAGGGAATGGATATTAGGGGTGGCTCAGTATGATGAGCCACCCCTTTTCCTATTTACCAAGAAAAATCCGTTTTTTTCCTTAATTTAAGGAGGGCGGATTTGCGCCATGATTTAACGGCTGCAGTGGTTACCTGATACATATCAGCAATTTCGGATGTGGTTTTATTCCCAATAAATGTATGGATTAGCCACCGTTGCTGGTTTAGTGTCAAGGTTTCCGTATAGATTAAGATATTTTCTAAAACGAAAGCCTCTTCATGCATTGTAAAACGGTCCTTAACTTCAAGGATAGCGGAATCAAAGGGCCTGGTATGTGTTTCATATTTATGATGACGCTTTAGCTCGTTAATGATCCTGCCTTTTATTACGGTATAAGCAAAGTTCGAGAATTTTCCGTTTTCTTCATTGAACTTCTCATATGACTCCCATAAGGCAATCAAACCAATTTGAAAAAAATCATCCTTATTTTTATAGATTGAGAGAGAGCGGATAATGTGATGAATCATCGGGGTGAATTCAACCGTTACAGCTGAGAAATCTTCCATTAGGCAACACCTTTGGAAAAGTGCACTTTACATGTATTCCCGGGTGCTTTTACCTTAAGTAATTCTCCCAGCAATAGCGAAATAGCCTAATGGTAAAATGGATGAAATAAAAGATGAGTTTTATGACTTTAAATAGTAACTTAATCAAGTGAAAGGTGAAATTTAGAAGTATTGTAAGGTGTTTTGTATGTTCGGGATGATCAAATAAAAAACACATCCAAATGCTTGGATGTGTTAAATAAATATACTAATTCATTTTCCGACAGGTTTTCAGATCTGGTTGATGATTTTTCAGCTTCATTCAAAGTAAAGCCGTAAACATATGAGGCTATTCTTTTCTTTTACCAGATAATTTTCTCACGCAGTTTAATGTCATCACTATTAATTATAAAAGTAAGTAATAGATAGAGGTCGACTTTCTTGAGAAGTTGAAGAGTAGTCTGGAATTTTACCTAGCGGGAACTAATACTAAGAACAGATATGTACCCATTTCACCTTTTGTATTTTATGTGAGATCTAGCAAAAATAATTCAGGGTGATGTATTTTGTTAACGCTGCGATTTACGGAATCCAGCATTTAGAGCGTCTTGTTCGGTACAAAAAAGTTCTTCTGGTTTAGTTATTTCGTAATATTGGCCAGTAGGTATGTGATAGATTTTATCGCCCTTAGAATTTATATTACCTTTAATTTCAGGTTTACTGCAAGATGTGCTTTTAGCGTTTTTTTTCTCTGTTACTACTTCAGTATTCGAATCATCAAATCCTTTTGAGGTTGCATAGTTTTCTATCGACCAGATGCCTATTTCTTCTTTTTGGGCTTGTTTCTGAATACCCTCTAATTCATCAATATATTTTGTGTTCGGGGCATAAACATAGGCGATACGGGCTAGTCCTTTTTCAAGCAGGAGTTTATTCACCATTTTTCCATCTACATAAAAATAGGCTAGCAGCCGTCCATATTTATCTCTCTCACTGATGCCGGTTTCTACTTCGACTTCCGAGCCTGCAGGCATTAACTCTTTGGTGAACTTGCTTGCTTCAGGTCCAAAAGGCTGAACAGGCTTAGAGGGATGTACGGTTTCTGGTGTATCTATTAATAGAAGCCTGACCGTTTCTTCATTTCCACTCGGCAGTTTAATTTTTACTGTATCTCCGTCGATGACCCTGACAATCTTGGCCGTGAACGTCTTGCCTTTTTCTTCATTTGAAGAATTGCTGCTGGATTTTGTGTCTGAATTGGACGTCGAATCCTCTTGTTTAGTTGATTCATTAGTTAGGTTATCTGATACCTCCTGGCAGCCAAATAAAGTGATCATGCAGATGGCAATTAGGAGAAGCACATGCAGATAAGAATGAGATAAGGAATTACGGTTCATTATTAAGCCTCCAGTTCAAAGATATTTTCCATGTAGTCATGGATATGTGGGCAGGAATAATACTAACCTATTAAAATGGGAAAGAAAATGAAAACTCATCAAGTTTTTACAAACTTTACTATCTACTATGACGAATGTTTCTTATAATAAAATCGTGGATAATGAAAGGTAGGCTTGAAAAAGTATGTTTAGGCTAGAAAAGATTAGATATAAAGGTATTTTAAATATTGATAGTATGAAAATTTCAGCAAATAGGGTTACGTGTTTGACTGGAGAAAGTGGAGCCGGAAAAACTTCACTGCTCCGATTATTGAACAGAATAAATGAACCGGACAGCGGCTCGGTATTTTATCAAGATCAGTTGCTAGATAACCTTAATCCGATAGAGCATCGTCGTAAAGTCACGATGCTGTCTCAGACACCTTTCACTATACCGGGCACGATTGAAGAAAATCTTCAATTGGGTCTAGAATTGACAGATAGAGAAAAGAAATCGAAGGCAGAGTTCGTGAAAGCCCTTGATACGGTTCTATTGCAGAAGTCTTTATCCGATGATGCGGAGATTCTGTCTGGCGGTGAGAAACAAAGGCTGGCACTGGCAAGATTACTTTTGTTAAAACCCGAAGTGTATTTGCTGGATGAGCCGACAGCTGCGCTTGATGAGGAAACAGAATTGAAGGTCATGAGCAGATTTTTAGCAGAAGTGAAGCGAGGAAAAGGAACGGTCATCATGATTACCCATTCCAAACAACTTGCGGACATATGTGCTGAAAAGATGATCATTCTGAAAAAGACGAAGGAGGGGGACTATTAATGGACAGTAACGGGATAATAGATATTGAGTTCTGGCGTCTATGTGCGGCCTATCTATTTGTTGTGCTGCTTCTTATTATCGTGAAGTGGCGCGGCATTTCACGGGAAAAGCAAATCATTCTCGCTACGGTTCGGATGACGGTTCAACTCATTCTCGCCGGTTATGTATTGACGTATATATTTGAAAATCCAAACCCATTACTTTCTATAGGGTTTTTATGTGCGATGTCCCTTTTCTCAATCCATAATATTTTTAAGCAAATATCATTTACGCTTAATAAGAAAATCAAACGAATGGTTATTCTTAGTATGCTGACGGGCCCCTTGGCCGCTTTGTTTTATTTTAATCTAGTCGTCATACATTTCACTCCATGGTATGAGCCGAGGTATTTTATCCCGATTGCAGGAATGATTGTCGGGAATGCGATGACTGGGGTTACATTAGCGTTAAAAAACCTGCATGACGGGATTACTAGTAATCGTGAGAAGGTAGAAGCAATGTTGATGCTTGGAGCCACTCCAGCAAAAGCGGTCAAAAAATATGTCGATGCAGCATTTGATTCAGCCGTGCTGCCCACCCTGAACAATATGCTTGGTATGGGAATTATTTTCCTTCCAGGAATGATGACAGGGCAAATTCTGTCGGGGATCAGTCCACTCATCGCAATTGAGTACCAAATTGCCATACTGATTGGTATTCTCGGCAGTGTTTCGTTAACTGTGATTCTTTTCATTATGCTGAGTTTTAGAGCTTTTTTTACCAAAAATGCACAGCTATCCATTTAAACATTAAAGAACCTGAAAAGTAATAGTTGCAGTTCTATCCATATTTTTGTACTATTTTTTAGGTACTAGATAGTTTTGGTTTGTTTGTTGGGTATGATAATGCTATTCTGAAAAGGAAGAGGGCATTTCTTTTTTCGTTACTTTTTCTAACTGAATAGGGAATACCGCTTACATAACCTATTTTTTGTTATTTTATCTTAAAGGAGATTGATTTATATGGTAGAAAAAACATTTACAGTAACTGCAGAAACAGGTATACATGCTCGTCCAGCTACATTGCTTGTACAAGCTGCCGGAAAGTTTGATTCAGAAATTAACCTTGCACATAAAGAGAAAAAAGTGAACCTTAAGTCTATTATGGGTGTAATGTCTCTAGGTATTGGTAAAGGAGCAGAAATTACTATTTCTGCTGAAGGAAGCGATGAAAATGATGCTCTTAAAACACTAACTGACACATTGAACAGAGAAGGATTAGCAGAATAATGTCCACTTTGATAAGTGGAATAGCAGCTTCTAACGGAATAGCCATCGCTAAAGCCTATCGACTAATTGAACCAGAATTATCAGTTGAAAAAAGAAGCATAGAAGATGTCGAGGCGGAAATATCCCGTTTTAAGGAAGCTATTCAAAAATCAACAGTTGAATTAAAAGTAATAAGGGATAAAGCCGAACAGGATTTAGGAGCAGATAAGGCTGCCATTTTTGACGCACACCTACTTGTATTGGCTGATCCGGAACTTATAACTCCAATTCAGGATAAAATTCAATCGGAAAACGTCAATGCTGAGTTTTCTTTACATGAAACTGCAAGCATGTTCATTACTATGTTTGAACAAATGGATAATGAATATATGAAGGAACGTGCTGCAGATATTCGTGACGTTACGAAACGGGTGCTGTCGCATCTTTTAGGCGTACATATTCCAAATCCTAGCATGATTGCTGAAGAAGTGATCATCATTGCTGAGGATTTGACGCCTTCTGATACAGCTCAATTGAACCCAGTTTACGTTAAAGGATTTACGACCGATATCGGTGGACGTACATCTCATTCAGCAATTATGGCACGTTCATTAGAAATCCCAGCTGTAGTTGGGGCTAAATCGGTAACCGATTCCATTGTAAATGGCGATTTAATCATTGTAGATGGCTTGAAGGGTGAAGTGCATATTAATCCTACTCCTGAACTCGTGAAACGCTATGAAGAGGCCCAGGAAGCCTATGCTTCACAAAAAGCTGAGTGGGCGAAGCTAGTTCATGAACAAACGGTTACACAAGATGGTCATCATGTTGAACTGGCTGCCAATATCGGCACGCCTAAGGACCTAGAAGGTGTTCGTCAAAATGGCGGTGAAGGAATCGGCTTATATCGGACGGAGTTTCTTTATATGGGCAGAAATGACTTTCCAAGTGAAGAAGAGCAGTTCGAAGCATACAAAACCGTACTGGAAGGGATGGCAGGAAAGTCTGTTGTCGTCAGAACGCTTGATATAGGCGGAGACAAAGAGCTGCCATATTTACAGCTTCCTAAGGAAATGAATCCATTCCTTGGATACCGCGCGATTCGTCTCTGTTTAAATGAGCAAGAGATTTTCCGGACCCAGCTTCGTGCCCTGCTTCGGGCAAGTATCTACGGAGACTTAAAGATCATGTTTCCGATGATTGCTACATTATCTGAATTCCGGGAGGCTAAAGCCATCTTGGCAGAAGTGAGGCAAGAATTACTTGATAATGGTGTCCAAGTTGCTGAGAAAATTGAGGTCGGAATCATGGTTGAAATTCCATCAACTGCAGTTATGGCAGACATTTTTGCTAAAGAAGTCGATTTCTTTAGCATAGGCACGAACGACCTGATTCAGTATACAATGGCTGCTGATAGAATGAATGAGAGAGTTTCTTATTTATATCAGCCATATAATCCAGCGATTCTACGCCTGGTTAAAATGGTCATTGATGCAGCTCATAAAGAAGGAAAATGGGCTGGAATGTGTGGCGAGATGGCAGGAGATGAAGTAGCTATTCCAATTTTAATCGGAATGGGTCTCGACGAATTTTCCATGAGTGCCACTTCGATTCTAAAAGCACGCTCCTTGATTAGCCAACTTTCGCTTGATGAGATGAAAAAACTGTCTCAGGATGTTTTGGTGATGGATACAAATGATAAAGTGAAAGAAGCTGTACTTAAAGCAGTAAATATATAATCAAAAAAGTCAGCACTTCATCCACAGAGAAATCCTCGGATGAAGTGCTGTAAAATTTTATATTACTTTTTTAAAAATATGTTTAATGAAACACCATGTGGGTATATAAAAGCAAGCACAGTTGTTTAGCTCGATTAGAGCAGCTGACATTCTCATTTCCCCCTTTGACGCCGGTTGGGCTTCCCAACCGGCAATTTTTTGTGTGTTTTAAGAGAACTTCAAAAAAACACATGAAAAATGATTATTCAGATTTTTCACTTTTCAAATGAAACGATATAATGAAAGTATATTTTAATGAAAATGGGGGAGTTGGAATGGACTTACATTTGCAAAAGAAAAATGCTTTGATTTTGGCTTCAAGCCAAGGATTGGGGAAGGCAATAGCGGCAGAACTAGTTAAAGAAGGAGCCAATGTCATGCTTGCCAGCCGTGATGAAAAAAAACTTGCGGTTGTGCAAAGAGAATTATCACAGCTTGGGGCAGGCAAAGTGGCTTATATGGTAACGGATATAACAAAACCTGAAGATATTAAAACCTTAGTTGAGCAAACTGCAGTAGAGTTTGGGGGTATTGATATCCTTATTAATAACGCTGGAGGTCCTCCAGGGGGTGCATTTTCTGATTTCAATGATGAAGAATGGCAACAATCTTTCGAACTGAATTTACTGAGCTTCATTCGGACGATTCGAGAGAGCCTGCCACATCTAAAAAAACAAGGTGGTAAAATTGTTAATATTGCTTCTTCGTCTATTAAGGAGCCGATTCCAGGACTTGTATTATCGAATACATTCCGGACTGCAATTGTTGGATTATCAAAAACGTTAGCAACTGAGTTAGCTCCAGACCAGATATTAATCAATACGGTTGGTCCGGGTAGAATCGCAACAGACCGCATTCAGCACCTTGATCAATTTAATGCAGAGAAACAGGGAGTCACTACTGAAGAAATTACTGAAAAATCGATAAATAAAATCCCTCTTGGCCGTTATGGGGAGCCTGAGGAATTTGCGAGATTCGTTACTTTCCTTGTCTCAGGGGCTAATACATACTTAACTGGCCAGTCCTATTTAGTTGATGGAGGCATGGTAAAGTCTATTTAATAAAGTAATTAATATAAGTAGAATTGAGGAGATTGGTCTTGACGAAAATGAACACAGTAATCGGATTTATTGGTATAGGAGTAATGGGAAAAAGCATGGCCGGAAATCTACTAAAGGCAGGATATGAGGTATATGTCTATACTAGGACGAAAGAAAAGGCTAGCGATCTAATCTCTCAGGGGGCAAAATGGGCAACAACACCTAAGGAAATCGCACAGCAAACTAACGTAATTATCTCCATGGTTGGATACCCAAGCGATGTCGAAGAAATATATCTTGGTGAACATGGGCTTATCGAGAATGGGAAAAAGGGTACCTATTTAATTGATATGACTACCTCCACGCCTTCTTTGGCCGTAAGAATAGCTGAAGAAGCGAAGAAAAAAGGCATGGAAGCACTTGATGCCCCCGTTTCTGGAGGGGATATCGGTGCACGGGATGCAAAACTTACCATTATGGTCGGCGGAGACATTAAGGCTTTCGAAGCTATTCAGACAATTTTTGATATCATCGGCAGCAATGTTGTCTATCAAGGTCCAGCGGGATCGGGACAGCACACGAAAATGTGTAATCAAATTGCAATTGCATCTAATATGATCGGGGTTACTGAAGCGATCTCTTATGCCAAAAAGGCCGGTTTGGATCCAGACCGCGTTCTGCTGAGCATATCATCGGGGGCTGCCGGAAGCTGGTCATTGTCTAATCTTGTACCTCGAATGGTAAAAGGTGATTTTGAACCTGGTTTTTATATCAAGCATTTTATTAAAGATATGAAAATTGCACTTGATGAAGCGGAAAGAATGGGAATGGATGCTCCTGGATTAACCTTGAGCAAATCCTTATATGAGAACCTTGCAGAGGCTGGCGAGGAAAATAGCGGTACTCAGGCTTTATATAAACACTATAATAAATAAAGTGCTACCTTCTCTTTCTTTTGAATAAGCTGAAAGCGACAGCCTTTACAAAAAGGAGCGATCGTTTATGGGCGAATTCGATGACATTAACATGAAATTTCAAGAATTAGAAGATGGCCGATACATTGTCCGGATTGAAGGTTTTAAACGCGAAAAAACCATTAACCAAACAAAGCCCATTCGATGGGAGTTAAAATTAATGAATGAAAGTCCACTAATTCTGCCGGTGAAATTCAGCCATATTGAAACAAATGCCGGTTTCCAGATTCTGATGCGTGAGTTAAAAAGTTTAGGTCATTCGAAGCCGCGCTCCGCAAAGGAATTTGAAGAAGTGATGGCAGATTTACTTGGATCAATCGTTGAGGTGAGCCTTACGACAACAAATAAGGAAGAAGGTTATCGCGAAATTCGGTTTTTACGGAGATTATATTAACCAAATAAAAAGTTTTGTGGAGAATTGTTAGTAGCATGAAAATTTTTAAGAATAGGAAAGTGGCCTTCAATAGTTCAATCAATTGAAGGCCACTTTTTTGTTCAATTATTCTTAAGTAAAAAAGCTTCAATACGGTCTAAAGCCATTTTCAGAGTTTCCATTGAATACGCATATGAAATCCTAAAGTACCCTTCACCTAGTGAAGAAAAAGCATCACCGGGGACTACAGCCACTTTTTCCTGTTTCACAAGTTTGAGACAGAATTCAAGTGAAGAAGTGAAACCTTCAGGCAGCTTCACAAAGAAGTAAAAGGCACCATTTGGTTTGACTATTTCTAAATTCATTGCTTGTAAGCGGTTGTATACGTATTCTCTTCTCAGGGCATACTCGGACTTCATGGGAAGGGCATCATCCTTGCCAGCTGTTAAAGCAGCCAGAGCAGCCCTTTGAGAAATGGAAGAGGCACAGGTCACATTATATTGATGGACCTTTAGAATATGCTGAGAGATAGCTACAGGCGCAAATAGAAGGCCAATTCTCCAACCGGTCATCGAATGAGACTTGGATAAACCGTTTAAGACGATGGTTTGGTCCTTTAAATAAGTGGCAATCGATACATGTTTTTGATCAAATACGAGCTCGCTGTATATCTCATCCGCCAAAATGAAGATATCTTTGCCCCGTACGAGCTCGGCGATATCCTTTAATTCGTCAGCAGACAATGTGACTCCAGTTGGATTTGAAGGATACGGCAGAACGATGCATCGTGTATTATCAGTTATGTATTGTTCAATGATATCTGCAGTTAAACGAAATCCATTTTTGGTTGTATCCGCATAGATAGGGGCTGCTCCACACATTTTGATAATCGGTTCATAACCTGGATATACAGGGCCAGGGAGTATCACTTCATTCCCGGGGGTGAGAATAGTCCGGAATGTAACGTCGATACCCTCGCTTGCACCTGAAGTCACTATGACTTCATTCGCTGGATCATAGGTAAGCTGGTATTTATCTTTTACATATTCAGATGCGGCTTCCCTTAATTCTAAATAACCGGCATTATGAGTATAAACAGTATAATCATTATCAATAGCTTGTTTGGCCGCTTCTTTAATATGCAGCGGGGTTGGAAAATCTGGCTGTCCTATCGTTAAGGAAATGGTTCCTTCGATATCTGCGACCATATTGTAAAATTTACGGATTCCTGATATTTGAACTTCTTTTACTAGAGGGTTTACTAAATGCTCCATCTATGAATATCCTCCCTTTTCATACTTCATGAGATTATGTACTATGTTTGACGGATTCACTCTATTTTATCATTTAGTTTGGATGGGGGAGAAATACTTTTTGAGATTAATGAAATAAAGGTATAATGAGAATTAAGAAAATTTTGAGGGTTGATACATATGATAAGGACTTGCGCTATAACTTCAGATCAGGAAGTCAATTTTGATTTGCCACTAGTAGAAATGAATAATCCGGATATTGAGTGGTATTGGGTAGATTTTTCAAATCCTACAGAAAAGGAAATTGAACTTTTATCGAGTCATTTTCACTTTCATCCGCTGGCTATTGAAGACTGTCTGGATGACTTTAACCAGCGTCCAAAAATGGATTTTTATGAGGAGTACCAATTTATTGTTATACATGCTCTCAGGCAAAAGGTCTTTAGAGCTGTCGAACTTGATATGTTTGTGGGCGAAAAATGGTTAGTCACATTTCATAAGGAGGAGCTGCTGGAACTTGAGACGGTGTGGAAGGAAATCCATCAAAATAACATGCTAAAGCAGGGTCCTTTTTTTCTAATGCATAGATTGATTGATCGGATCGTCGATGAATTTTTTCCACCTGTATATAAAATGGAAAGCGAATTAAGTAGTATCGAGGATAATACCGAAAATGAAACCATTACAGACTTGATGGATCAGTTATTTGATTTACGTACGGATATGTCAAAACTTCGCCGAACTATACTACCGATGCGTGATTTACTTTACAGGATGATTTCGTCCGAGCGGCTTAATTATTTAAAAGATCAGCATCTGTATTTTAATGATGTTTACGATCACCTACTTAAATTAACGGAAATGTTGGAATCATACCGGGATTTTTCATCTGATATCCGGGATAGCTATTTGTCTGTTAACTCTAATAATATGAATTCGACGATGATGACTTTGACTGTCATTACTACCATTTTCATGCCGCTGACTTTTATAGTAGGTGTGTATGGGATGAACTTTCAATATATGCCCGAATTAAACTGGCACTATGGCTATTTCCTGGTCCTCGGAATGATGGGGGGAATTGCGCTGATGATGTTTTTATACTTTGTTAAAAAAGGTTGGCTGAATCCTAGAAAAAGATCAAGAAAGAGCTAAAAATATCCAGCCAATCAGCTTTTTCAATGAAATCTATATTAATTTGATACTTTATTTTGATATAATTTAAAAAAAGAATAAAATACCAAATTTATGAATATGAGGTGTTTGAATGGAAGTTGGGGTTGTTGAAAGGCCAGCAGTGGAAAGAGGAGAGTATGCTGGATTTTGGCTGCGCTTTGGCGCGAATATTATTGATGGTATTATAATCGGAATCCCTACCGGAATCATATCGGTTATTGTAAGTATTTTTTGGAGTGGCGCGATGATGGAATTACAGGAATCGACAATCGATCCTAATTACGAGGCATCATTGAGTGATATATTCGTTTTCATGGCAGGAGCAATTATCATTCTATTTTTATCTTTACTTATAAGCTTTCTTTATTATACTTTATTACATTCCTCGAAATGGCAAGGCAGCGTCGGAAAAATACTCCTAAATATTAAAGTGACGGATTTAAATGGAGGACGAATAGGGTTTGGTAGAGCTACAGGGCGTTATTTTGCGACGATCATATCAGGGATGATCTTTTATATCGGCTATATCATGGCAGGGTTTACATCGAAAAAACAGGCACTTCACGATATGATTGCAGGAACGGTAGTAGTCAAAAAATGATCATGGAAAAAAGGGGACTCTGATATGAGCTCCCTTTTTTTGTTTGGCTTAAATAGATAATCTCTTCTTGATTCTATTTTTCTTACCATTGCACTAAACAAAAGACGAAAGAAACCGAATTATTAGGTATGAGTTCATTTAAAATATCATCGTAGGTCTATTTGACCAAAAAAAATATTTTTTTAGATAATGGATATATATGAAAAAGTAAGGGAAGGGCGAGATAAAGCAATGGAAGCAAATAAAGGGATTTTACTAGAAAGTGGAACGAATGAGCTAGAGATTGTTGAATTCGGCATAGGAAAGAATAAATTTGGCATTAATGTAATTAAGGTAAAGGAAATCATTAATCCAGTACATATCACGCTTGTTCCTCATTCACATCCAAATGTTGAAGGAATTATTGAGCTTCGCGGGGAGGTACTACCGGTTGTAAATGTAGCGGATGCCCTAGGATTTCCAGCATCGGGAACACCAGAGCAAGATAAATTCATAGTCGCTGAATTCAATCAGCAAAAAGTGGTGTTCCATGTCCATACGGTGACACAGATACACCGCATCTCTTGGACTCAAATTGAAAAGCCTTCGGATATGTATCAGGGATTGGAAAGTCAGATTATCGGTGTAATAAAATTAAACAGTGAAATGATTTTATTACTTGATTTTGAAAAAGTAGTGGTTGAAATCAATCCGGATTCAGGAATCAGCGTCCAGCAGGTTAAAAAGCTGGGTCACCGGCAAAATTCAGAAAAGAGAATACTTATTGCAGAGGATTCTCCATTACTGAGAAAGCTACTGTTTGATACATTGTCAGAAGCGGGGTTTAAACACCTAGTGTTTTATGAAAATGGGCTAGATGCATTAAATTATTTAGAGAGTTTGATCGAATCAGGAAAGCAGGTTGTTGAAGAAGTGCAATTGGTGATTACTGATATTGAGATGCCTCAAATGGACGGTCATCATCTAACTAGAAGAATCAAGGAAAATAGCGAACTTACTGTATTGCCAGTCATTATTTTCTCCTCATTGATTACGGATAGCCTGCGCCATAAAGGGCAAGTCGTCAGGGCTGATGCACAAATCAGCAAACCAGAAATTGCTGCTCTAATAGATTTGATAGACAAATTTGTTTTATAGTATTGGAAAACGGGCCGAGGGTGTATAATCTCTCGTCCCGTTTTTATTATCCAATTTTTACCCTTTAATACTTGGAACCTTTTCCTAAAAAAGAGGAGGGAAATGGATTATGAAATGGCTGTTTGACCGGGCCCCGTCCGTAAGGCCTTTTCTCAGTATTGGTAGAGTTCGGCTGCTTTTCACCTGCTTGTCCAACGTAAGATTGTAAGATTTGCTTTGCCTTGGATAATGACAAGGAGGCTTTAGGGTTCCGTATGGATGCTGCCCTGCTGCCGAGGTGGGGTAGTTTTTTCAAGTCTTCCTTAGTAGGAGGTAGGTGAAAAACATATGATCCGCATTCGACAATTACGTCGGATTGTTGTGCGGCAAAGCGAGGGTTATCAGAGAAATGAAGTCCAATCTTCTTCGCTTTTCCTTCTTGCATTAGCTTGTTTAATGCAAGCCGTTTTAAATTATATAAATTTTTAGGTTCCAATGCAGTCTTCGCATGTTTATTTACAATAAACACGGCCTGGGCAAGGGAGTTAATCGAAAACTCATCCATTTCAGAATGTCCTTTCGTGTGGTTCATTATAGAAACTCCTTTTCTTCATAAGGTGAGAAGGAAAGAAACATGCTTCCTTCAATAATTTCCTGCTTTTATAGTAATAATAAATAGAGACGGTGCCTAAGAGCCTGATTATAATATGAAATAAATGCATTTACATCTCTAGGGGATGACAATCCATTCCCAACACTTTACCATCTATGCATTTCATATTATACCACTTCAAAATATATAAGGAAGTAAAATTCTATTTCACACCAATCATTCATTAAGAATGGGGACTAGAGAAACAGGTTGTACCAACTATATGGAAAAGAAAAAAGAAGGCGTTTCATGACGCCTTCTGTGCAATCGTTAATGTGTGTATATATTAATATTTTCAGACACTCCAGCCTGTGCGCCAAATTGTTGCGGATATCCAGCCTGTGCGCCAAATTGTTGCGGATAGCCCTGAAAACCTTGATAAGCAGGATAAGGAGGATAAGCGGGCGGATAGGGAGGAGGATATGGCGGGTAAAGTGGACGGTTGTTGAATAGCAAGGGGCCTATTGCTAATCCTGCAACAAAAGCAACAGGCGCTAATAAAGGAAAGAAAGGAAAGAATCGTTCGTCATTCCAATGTTCAGGTCCATATTCATTTCCGTATTCATTCGCGTATGCATTTCGGTATTCATTCTGTAGCATTATAGTTTGTGGATAGGGGTAGTAAGGAAAATACTGTGTTTGCATAAATAGCCTCCTTTTCTCAAATTCTTTACATAGTATGGTTTTTTTTCAGAAAAGAGCCTGTATCATCTTAATCTGTTATAATGAATCTACTTGTGAGAAAAAATTTGAGGTGATTACAATGTTACGGTTTAAAAGTGTTTTGGCCGTAGGTTTTGGAGGAGCAGTCGGAGCGTTGCTGCGTTATTTAGTTATCTTGACAACTGCCCACTCCTTCTTCCCATTTGGAACCCTCTTAATTAATATAGTAGGAAGCTTTATACTTGGATTGTTAAACGGCTATTTTGCTACAAAGAAAAATTCGCTTGTTTTTTTAGCCTTGGGCAGTGGGCTATGTGGGGGATTCACCACGATGTCCACATTTTCACAGGAAATAGTGAATCTTTTGCAGATATCATTGATTTATACAGGAATGTATCTGGGAGCCACGGTTTTATTTGGTTTAATTGCAGGTTTTCTGGGACTGAGCTTTTTTGATAGACGAAGAGGTGAGACCGTTTGATTCAGGTTCTTTCAGTTTTTATTGGAGGTTTTTTGGGTGCTGCCTCGAGGTATGTATTACAAATTATTTTTAATAAGCTGTTGCCAACAGGCTCCATTCCTATTAGTATTTTACTGATTAATCTAATAGGCTCTTTTGGTTTAGGAATCATCTTTCCTAATAAAGAAGATTGGGCTTTATCGTTGCAAGCTTTTCTTACAATTGGTTTTTTAGGAGCATTTACGACATTTTCCACATTCAGTATGGAAACGCTCGAACTTATGAGAAAACACCGTTACATAGAAAGTCTTATCTATGTAACAGTGTCGGTTTTAGGTTGTATTGGTACTTTCCTATGTGGCTATTTAAGTATGATATAACTTTTTATTTTGTTTACTCCATGTCTTTCTGGTAAAAAAATCCTGGTTATTCAAATATTCTTCTAATGCTATAATTCAAAAGGATACATTAGGAATAATGAAGAGTAACCAGTTGTTTTCTTCGCACAGGTTTTGTTAATAAGTCTGGCGACTTTCCTCTGTGTACTTTTCATCTCACTATTCTGCCTGGAATTCATAAATTGTTAACTCAGGACGTGAAAGAAAACGATACGGAAGCCGAGTTGTGCCAAGCCCTCTATTAACATGTAATGTTAACGAATCAATTTCATACGTGCCTTCACGATACTTTTCTGCATATGGAGGAGTGACAAGGGCTCCTGCAAAAGGAATTTGTACTTGGCCTCCATGACTGTGACCGCTTATTTGATATTTGATGTTGTACTTACTTGATATGTCAGCAAGGTCAGGAGCATGCGAAAGCATAATGACGTACACTTCTTCTGGAATTCCTGAAAGGGCTTTTTCAAAATCTGGTTGTCCAAGCATCGCATCATCTACCCCGGCTATGTAAATTTCTTCAGCCGTTAGTAATGAAATCTTAGTAGAGGTATTTTGCAACATGGTAAAATGGGATTTCTTCATGATATCGCTGTATATCTCAGAGCCATACCCCCCATGATCATGGTTACCGTAGATGCAGAACTTTCCAAGAGGCGCTTTGAGCTGATTTAAAACAGGCGGGATTTTCTGTTGAGCATTGTATTTATTAGGCTCGTCCATTAAATCTCCGGTAAATAAAATAACATCCGGATCTAATTGGTTTATCTTATTGACAATTGCTTGTAAATCATTAAGCTGAAATTGAAAGCCTAAATGAGTGTCACTGAATTGAATCATTTTCATACCATGAAAACCTTTTGGGATAAGAGGGTGGCTGATAATGTTATGCTTGATTTCTAACCATTTTGGTTCCACATTGTGGGCATAGTACCCTCCGCCAATACTTAATCCGGTTACGGTAGCCAATGTGCGAAGGCCTTTTTTTAAGAATGTTCTTCGGGAAATGGATTCACTCAAATTAATCAACCTATCTAATTTTAAAATGTTACTTCCTCATATTAACAAACAATATACATAAAATGAAGAAAATATCTTCTATACGCATATGAAAAACATGTAAACTGGAGTTTAAGAATATCCGGTTTTAAATTGAACATCTATACGGAGGTAACATGATGATCGAACCAATGTTTATTACACTGATTATACTTCTATGCGCAATTGCGCTTTTTATACAAGGAAAATTTCGCGCGGATTTAATTGCACTTGGTGCATTAGCAATATTGGGATTACTGGGAATACTTACATTGGATGAACTTATAGCTGGGTTTGCGAATCAAGTCGTAATAATGCTTGCGGGATTATTTATCGTAGGGGCTGGTCTGTTAAATACAGGAATTGTAGAGAAAGCGGGAAATAAGCTGTTAGGCTTTTGTGGTGGAAGTGAATGGAAATCGCTGTTAATTGTCATGGTGACGGCAGGAATTTTAAGTGCGTTTTTAAGTGGCGCAGGTATTGTTTCCATTTTGCTCCCGCTCGTAATGAGTATGGCTTTACAACAAAAAACTAGCCCGACAAGGTATTTATTGCCACTTGCCTATGCATGTAGTATTGGTGGGCTGCTAACACTGACTGGAACACCCTCCAATATGATTGTAGCTGATGTATTAAAGCAAAACGGTATAGAAATTTTATCTTTCTTTGATTTTACACCTATAGGCTTAATCGCTTTTGCATCGGGTCTATTCTTTATGTTAACGCTTGGCCGTCTGTTACTTCCGGAAAAAACAATTGCAGCCAACAATAGTGTAAAAGGGTTGTCTGCAGGGGAACTTGCTGGTATGTACAAAGTGTATGACCGTTTGCACTATCTGCACATACCTGCTACTTCCGATATTGTTGGAGAAAGGTTGTCCGACCTACAGCTTCCTATTCAGTATGAATTAACTTTGATCGAAATTCAGCGGAAACCAAAAGATAAGCAATTGCCGCTGTTGCAAAAACAACTAACGATATCGGCCAGAGCGGATGAAGTACTTCATCCTGATGATATTATTCTGGTGTTTGGAGAGGAAGAATCTGTTGAGAGATTGGCGCTTAACTATGAACTAGAGTTTAAACACTTTAACACTGAACAAATAAAAAAACATTTTCTGAGCAGTAGATTTGGATTGACTGAAATTTTGATTGTTCCGAATTCGGATTATGAGAATCAGACACTAATTGACGTTCATTTTCGTGAAAAATATCAATGTAATGTATTGGCAATTAATCGGAATGGTGAATATATTCAAGCGGATGTTGGTACTGAACGGCTAAAACCTGGCGATGCAATTCTGATACATGGAGAATGGGAAAACATCGAGAGGATCTCCTCGGATTTACAGGATGTTATTGTAATAGGCAGCACCTCAGATGATGGATTAACAGTCGAATCTAAGGCTAAAGCATGGATTGCTTTATGCATTACTGCACTAATGGTCATACTTTTGTCGATAGAGTCTATTCCTGCTGTTCTATCGGTATTGACGGCTGCTTTGTTGATGGTAGTCACCGGCTGTGTCCGTTCCATGGAGGATGCCTATCAAAAGATAAATTGGGAGCCTGTACTATTAATTGCAGCTATGTTTGGAATAACAGCTGCATTGGACAATACTGGTGGCGTGAGAATGATAAGTGATTGGCTGGCAGTGCTATTCAGTAATATCGGTGCACATGGTGTATTAGCTGTTTTTTATCTCCTGACTTTAATTTTAAGCCAGTTTATCCCGTATGGAGCAGCGACAGTGATCATGGCACCTATTGCTTTAACTTCCGCGGTGAATCAAGGAATTGATCCTGTTCCTGTGTTTCTATGTCTTGCTGTTGCAGGCAGTCTGTCGTTATCCACTCCAAGGGTTGCTACGACAAATGCCCTTGTCATGACAGCAGGCGATTATAAGTATAAGGACTTTATCCTGATTGGGATTTCCATACAAGTCTTTATCGGTGTTATTATGGTCATCACGATTCCATGGTTTTTTCCGTTTTAATGCATAAGGCATTGTTCTGTAAATGGACAATGCCTTTTTTCATTGGAAATCTTTTTTTTATTTGAAAACAACTAGGAGGCTGAAAATATTACTAAAATAAAAAGGAGTTATTGGGTAGGAATTAAAATTATTTATTATCAACAATAGAAACTAATGGTATAATTTTTGCATATTGGTGTTTCGTAATTAGGAGGAATACATCATGGATGCAGAAAAAATATTAAAGAATTTAGACAGGGTGACACCATTCTTTCAACCGATTTTCAGCGCAGATCAGCATCAAGTTATCGGTTATGAAATTTTAGGACGCTATGAGGAACAGTCAGAATATAAAAGTCTTGGCACGTTTTTTCACGATTCTTCTGTGCCGGAAGAGTATAGAGTGGAAGTGGATAATTACGTTCTAGAAATAGCCCTTGAAAGAATAAAGGACTATGGGGAAGACTTTCTTATCTTTATTAACAGAGATCCAAATATGCTTATGCTAGATCATGGAGAAGAGTTCATGGAGATTTTGCATCGTCATTTTCAACCGGAAGAAATGCATCGGATTGTTCTGGAATTATCAGACACCATCAGTGCGGAAAACTTTGATCCTTTACAGCATGTTCTCGCTTACTTTAAAACATATGGCATCAAAATAGCTTTCGATCATTTAGGGAAAGATACCCAGCTTGATCAAATTGCACAGATTTCACCGAATATTTTAAAAGTTAACTTAAACCAACTCCGTATTTCAGGTGGAGATGCGTATCAGGTCATCCTTTTTTCTCTAAGCATGCTTGCTCGTAAAATCGGCGCCAATTTATTGTTTGAGAACATTGAGTCTGAGTACCAGCTCCGCTTTGCTTGGAAGAACGGAGGCCGTTATTATCAAGGTTATTTTTTGGCTAAACCGGACGGCGAGTTCATTAATAAAGATTTACTTCGTGAAAAATTCCATCAAGAATGCCAGTCCTTTATTTCATTAGAAACAAAAAAGCTGGAAGCTGTTTATCAAAAGACTTTGCAATTCAACGAAAATATGCAAACCTTTTTAAAACAGCAAAAGCGGGTTGGCTCACATGAAGAATTTCTCGGGATTTTGGCAAAAAAATTAGATTCAGTAGGATTCCGTCTTTATATTTGTGATGAAGAGGGATATCAAAAATCCCCTAATATTCTTAATAAGGATGGGCAATGGATAGTACAGCCTAATTATATGAATAAAAATTGGAGCTGGCGACCTTATTTCCTAGAAAATATCGTCAAGATGCGCAATGAAAAAAAAGGAATTCTATCTGATTTATACAGTGATATTGAAACAGGAGAAACCATTCGAACCTTTTCTTATCCATTGAATAATAAGGAATACATATTCTTTGATCTATCATATAGCTATCTATACGAAAATGAAGCATTGTTATAAAAATAACTATTGTATATAATTGCTCAAAATGTGTAACGATAAGCAAAAATAATGCGCTTGGAGGAGACATATTTTGAGCACGTATATCTGGATTCTACTCATAGTCGTAATAATCATGGCGTTATATCTGCTCTTTTATACATATTCTGTAGCAAAGACACAGAAAGTAAAAGAGAGATATGATTCAAGTATCGATGAATCTGTTAAAGAACATCCTTATTTAAGGAACCCGGTTTTTGTTTCTCTCTTCATTGGAACAATTTTAATTGCCGGTTTTATTTTTTACTATGCATTTCAATAAAAGAGTGAGAAGGGGATTTCAGTACAATGAAATCTTCTTTTTTTAATACAAAAAAGTAAGACATGTTTAATTAGGTTTCAGAATGCACTTTGATCTAGTATTTTTTGTAGTTTGGCTTTGTTCTGTTCGGGTATTGAAAAGCATAGACAATAAACATATCCATTCGAAGACAATCTATAACTAGGAGATGATAGTATGAGGAAATACTTAGTTGCGTGCATGGCGGGTGCTTTTCTTTTTTTAGGGGGTGGGTTCACAGTTTCTGCGGAGGGCTTACATAGAGAAGAAGTGCTCTCTTTTGTACAGGAGGCACTGGTGAATCAAGGATCAATCAGTGAGGAAGTACGCACGAAAAAAGCGATTAAAGAGAAATTGGATACCCATTTCTCCGAGGATTTCATCGAGAAGTTTGTCGAAGCGAATGTGGTGAAAGTTAATGGAGGGTTTACTGCATATGGATCTGATTTTGCTCCCTATTATATTCCATTTTTTAGTTACGATGAGAATACAAAAGTCGTATATGGTAAGGGCGGTGAATTCATTTATGTTCAGGAAGAATTCACAGTATCAGAGGATGGACCTGTTTCAACGGGTAAACATGTTGAATCTGTTACTTTGAAAAAAGTGAATAATGAATGGAAGGTAGCGGACGTGAGGTATGAAAGTGAAAATCTAAAATAAAGAGCACACCAAACAAAAGCTTCTTTTGTAGTCGCCTAAACTATTTGAAGAAGATGGGGGAATATAAAGTAGGTAAAAGTCTAAAGGAGGTTCAGGCCTTCTTTAGACTTTTTGTTGTTAAATATTCAGTTCTTTTTTGATTTCGTCAAGTTCAAAGCCGATAATAGCTTTTCCATCAATTACGACAGTTGGCGTGGAATAAGCGCCATATTTATTTGTTAGTTCTTTACGTGCATTCCCATCTGCTTTAATATCTTTTTCTTTATATTCGATATTGTTATCATCAAAGAACATTTTCATGATCTTGCAGGGAGGGCAATCCGGTTGGGTATAAAGGGTAACGTCTTTCATTTCATTCCTCCAGGTATGCTTAAAGTGAGTACTTTCTAATTATAGAGAATACCCTTCCATTTGAATAGAGATATACATTATATGTCTGCCTATTTATTCTTTTCGCGTTTTTCCAAGTAGTCAATCAAACCCATAGAACAGACCTTAAGGTCCAGGCGAATTATTTCAAAAACGGAATGATCCTTTGTGATGCCCTTTTCTCCTAAATGAGTAGCGACTGTATTGAATATATTTTTGCTGGTTGCTGCGACCTGCTCCTTAAAGCTTGTGTATTCTTTGAAGGCTGTTTCTGCTGTCTCAACAAAAATAGGCAACCAGTAATGAAGTTGCTTATAAACTTCGTTTGGATTTTCCGATACGCCGTAATGGCCAAAATATATCCGTTCAACTCCAATACTCGCATACAGGTCTGCTGCAGCAAGCATCGCTTCAGGATTAAATTGATTTGGTGATGTGGAAGGTAGATAAAATTCAATGCCATCTTCATTTAGCTCACGATAGTAAATACCTACTGTATCACCGGAAAACATACCTTTTGAAACAGAATCGAATATACTGAAGTGGTGATTGGCATGCCCTGGAGTGTCATAAAAGGTCAATGTAGACGAGTCGCTCGTTTGAAGAGATTCCCTATCTTGTTTAATAATCATTTTATCGTGCGGTATAGGCAAAATCGGGTCAAAAAGTTTGTTGAATTCTTCACCATAGACTGCTTTAGCTCCAGCAATTAATCTTGTCGGGTCTTCTAGATGTCGTGCTCCTTTTGGATGAACAATTACTTTGGCATTCGGGCAATGCTGCAAAAAAAGTCCAGCTCCCCCTGCATGGTCCAAGTGAATATGGGTAAGAATGATATATGTAATATCCTCGGGGGTGATTCCCAGGTCATCAAGTCCCTTTAATAAATGGGGGATAGATGGGCTGGCGGACGTTTCAACTAAAGTTATGTCCTTATCGGCAATTACATATGTACCTGTCCGATTCTTTCTATTCAAATCAAAACCATCGATTAAATAAATCCGATAACCAAGTTCACTAAAGTTTTGCAATAGAATCTACCTCCAGGAAATTTTTTATGTACAAAATCCAATCCTTATTTTATTCTGTTAATAGTGTCATGTAAAGAATGAAGTTTTAAATTATTCTGAATTTATTTCAGCGTGGCTACTGGATAGAAAAGTATGGTATAGTGAAACCTATCGAAAAGGTTTTATTCAGAAAGGAGAGTGAGTATGTCTCAATTACAGGGCATTCTTACCAGATTAAAAAGTCTTCAAGAGCAAGCAAAGGAATCTGAATCTGCTCAGCGTTTTTTTGAAATAGATGGCGTGAAAAAATGCCAGGTTACATATTTCAGCAAAACAGAAATGTTCGAGCTTGAAGTATACAGTGATAAAGGGAAATCATCCAAATATCAGTTCGATAATATTGATATGATTACCATTGAAATCTTTGATCTTCTTCAATCTTAAAAAGATTACGAAAAAAGCCGCATTCCTTTTGGGAATACGGCTTTTTATTATTGAAAAATCAACTCACTTTTTACTTCGTGTATGAAGAAGGGATTTTTACGACACCTTAATAATTGGAGGGATGTAAATGAAAAACCCTATGGTAATATGCCCTGCTTGCGGTGAGGAAAGGGAAATGGCAGATGTATTGACGGCACAGTCCAACCAAAATGTAATATATCAATGCCCGGAATGCGGGTTTAAACAGGTTAACATTAAAACTAGTAAAGGCTAAGTATTTCTTTAGAGAATCCTCAGTTTGGGATTTTATAGGTATTGGAATGAGTCTTTTCTGCTTACATATGTTAAACTAGAAAAAGAGCTGTATATAAAAACATATGGTAAGGGGTTTTAACATGATCGGTACTCATGATGGGGATTTATTGGAATCCAGCGTGAAAGACTTAATGATTTCTTCTGAACGCGTGGCCCACGTGCAGGTAACCAATAATTTAGAACATGCACTATTGGTATTAACAAAGAGCGGTTATACGGCCATTCCTGTGTTAGATCCGATGTATAAACTGCATGGCTTAATTAGCACACCAGTCATTCTTGACTCGATTTTAGGACTGGAACGAATTGAATTTGATAATCTAGAGAATAAAAAAGTTTCCGAAATTATGAATATAGACATACCTCGCCTGCATATTGAAGATACCTTGACTAAAGGTGTAGAATTGTTAATTGACCATCCGTTTGTCTGTGTAGAGAATGATGAACACCTTTTTGAAGGAATCCTAACGAGAAGAGCTATCTTGAAAAAAGTATTTAAACAAAATACATTACCTGAATAAATATGTCAACGCTAAACAGTACAGTTTACCTAAAACTCGCCAATTGGCGAGTTTTCTTGTTTTTTACATATTCTATATAGAGGGCGGTAAACCCTAGAGCTATTACATATTTAGGAAAGGATGCGGAAATTGGTACAATCAGTAAATACTTCGGAAGTACAGAATAAAAAATTGAAACGTCCATTCATCCTAGCTGCCATCATGATGGCTATGTTTATGAATGCAATTGAAGGAACTATCGTTTCGACGGCAATGCCGGCTATTGTCAGTGATTTGGGTGGTTTTTCTCTATATAGCTGGGTGTTTTCTGGATATTTGCTAATGAACGCCGTGACAGTCTTAATTTATGGAAAGCTATCCGATATTCTTGGAAGGAAACCTGTTTTATTATTTGGAATTATTGTCTTCTTAATTGGTTCCATTCTCTGCGGTTTCTCCAATTCGATGACGGAGCTCATTATTTATCGCTTTGTACAGGGTTTTGGGGCGGGGGCAGTAGCGCCTGTTGCTTCAACAATTGTGGGGGATATTTATAAAAATGAAGAGAGGGCCCGTGTTCAAGGGTATTTATCAAGTGTATGGGGCATTTCAGCGGTAATCGGACCGGCACTGGGGGGCTTGATTGTTGAATCACTTACATGGAAGCTTGTATTCTGGGTCAACATTCCTCTTGGCTTACTTTCTTTTGTAGGGATTTGGTTCTTCCTTCATGAAAATATCGAAAAGAAAAAACGTGATATTGATTACTTGGGTGCAACGCTATTGACGTTATCGATATCCACCCTTATGGTGGTTCTCGTACAAGGAGGCGTAAAGTGGTCTTGGGCTTCCACACCGGTTGTCTCCCTTGTAATAGTGGCTGTTATAGCCTTTGTCTTGTTTATTGTACAAGAAAAGAGGGCTTCCGAACCAATGATGCCATTTGAAATCTGGCAGGAGCGCTCCATCTTAATCGCAAATCTTGTTTCCTTGACAACAGGGGTGATGATGATTGGATTAACGAGTTTTCTTCCGACATTTGTTCAGGGAGTGATGGAACGTTCTCCAACAGTAGCAGGATTTACACTAACCGCCATGTCAATTGGCTGGCCGATTGCATCTATGGTTTCAGGTAGACTGTTGTTGAAAATAGGTTTTAAAACAACTTCGCTTCTTGGAGGGTGTTCGCTAATTCTCGGAAGTTCGATTTTAGTATTGATGAAGCCTGAGGCAGGGCCGCTTATCGCTGCGATGGGATCCTTCTTTGTTGGTGTGGGGATGGGCTTGACCTCGACTTCCTTCATTGTTGTTATTCAGAAAACGGTCAGTTGGGAACGTAGAGGGATTGCGACTGCTTCGAATATGTTCATGCGTAATTTAGGAAATACGGTTGGAGCTGCTTTGCTAGGGGGAATTATGAATACAAGGCTTCAAGCATATTTAAACGAGCATGCACCAGTCAATTCGGGAGTGACAATTGACACCGCAAATAAGCTATTGAACAGTAAAGAAAGGGCTTTGCTTCCTGAAAATGTTGTGAAGGTTTTACAGGAAGGACTTACATTGTCGCTACACACGATTTATCTCATTGTCCTAGTCTTTTCTGTAATTAGCTTCATATTACTGACGAGACTACGCAAGAAACAGTAGACCTGTGGCAGTCTAACTAAAGAGGCTGCCATGTGTTAAGAAATGAAATTCATAATCAAAGCAACTGTCAAATCAAAAGAAGTGAAGGCATACCAGTTAATCCGCCGCTTCCGGCCAATGTGCCTATAAAGGATGCTGTAAAACTGATAATCAGCAATAAAATGATCGTCATGGGTACCACTCCGTTTCTTTTCTCTTGTATTATAAGCGGACTTTGTTGATAATTAAATTTAAATAAATTTAATCAACAAGATAAGAATTAATTATCAAGAGGCTGGTGTGTATGTCATTTTCAGAATTTCATTTATTATCCGTACTTGCTCAGGAAATGAATATGAGAAAAGCAGCTGAACGGTTATTTGTTTCCCAACCTGCTTTATCTCAGCGTTTACAAACGATTGAAAAGGAATGGGGCTCAAAGCTGTTTCTCCGTTCGCAAAAAGGTCTTTCGTTGACACCTGCTGGAGAAGCAGTTATTCGTTTGGCCAATGAAGTTTTAGAAAAAGAAGAAAAGGTTAGAGAAAGTATCCAGGCGATGGATCATGAAGTATATGGTACTTTGAAAATTGCCTGTGCCTCAATAGTAGGACAGAATTGGCTGCCTCAAGTTTTGAAAAAGTTTGTCCAAAAATATCCGTATGCCAAAATCTCTTTAATCACGGGCTGGAGCAGTGAGATTTTAAAGTCCTTGTATGAAGGCCAAGTACATATTGGTATCATTAGGGGAGCACCAGATTGGAAAGGGGTAAAACAGCATTTATTTACGGATATGCTTTATTTGGTCGACACTGAAATGAAGGAACTGAACCAAGTATTCGAAACAGACCGGCCATTCATTCAGTTTAAAAGCGATTCAAACTATTATCAGGAAATTCAGGACTGGTGGCACCGGCAATTTAAAACGACCCCAAAAAACACTATCGTGGTCGATCAAATCGAAACATGCAAACAAATGGTGTTTAATGGGATAGGATATGCTATTCTCCCAGCAATCACTTTACATGATAAAGATACAAATATATTCAAAATCCCCCTTTTAGATGGGCATAATCATTCAATTGAACGAGATACATGGCTTTGTGGCTATGATTCTGCTTTTCAGCTTAAGCAGGTCCAAGCATTCACAGAAGTAGTGAAAGAGCATATTAGGGACCAAGGAATGTTATAGTTAATTTGCCGAAAATGTCAATGGGGTAGAATAATATATATCAATGACATTCAACTTGTCTTGCCGTCAGTTGTCTGGTAAATTAAAGACGAGTAATGATACATATTTAGGAGGTTTTTCGAGAATGAATAAAATGGATGCAAACGAAATTATTTCTTTTATCTCAAATAGTAAAAAATCAACACCTGTAAAGGTATATATCAAAGGTGAATTAGAAGGCATAGATTTTGGTCAAGCTTCTAAAACTTTCATTACAGGTAATACCGGAGTTGTATTCGGTGAGTGGTCTGAAGTTGAAGTAGCTATTGAGACAGCTGGAACAAAAATTGAGGATTATGTAGTTGAAAACGACCGTCGTAATTCCGCTATTCCTTTATTGGACTTAAAAGGCATCAAAGCTCGTATCGAGCCTGGCGCAATTATCCGTGACCAAGTGTCAATCGGAGATAACGCAGTGATCATGATGGGCGCATCGATCAATATTGGATCTGTTATTGGTGAAGGCACAATGATTGACATGAACGCAATACTTGGTGGACGCGCAACAGTGGGTAAAAACTGTCACGTAGGTGCAGGCGCTGTTTTAGCAGGTGTTATTGAGCCTCCTTCCGCGCAACCTGTTATATTAGAAGACGATGTATTAATCGGAGCTAATGCAGTTGTTCTTGAAGGTGTAAAAATCGGTCAAGGTTCAGTTGTAGCGGCAGGCGCAATTGTAACGAAAGACGTTCCTCCATACTCGGTGGCTGCTGGTATTCCAGCAAAAGTGATTAAACAAATTGACGAAAAAACTAAATCTAAAACTGAAATCATGCAAGAACTTCGTCAACTTTAATTTCTAAAGTAAATAGGTGTCAAGAGCGTGGATAACTATATCCACGCTTTCTGTATAGGGAGGGAATAAGATGGAAACAAGTCCGTTTGCCGCTATCCGGCGTGATTTGCATAAAATACCGGAGATAGGTTTTCAAGAATTTAAAACGCAGCAATATCTACTGAATTACATAACGGAATTGTCGTCAGAGCGAATGGAAATAGAGACTTGGCGAACAGGAATATTTGTGAAAATAAAGGGACGGAACCCCCGAAAAATAATTGGCTATCGTGCGGATATAGACGGTCTACCGATTAAAGAGGAAACTGGATTACCTTTTACTTCTAATCATGAAGATTATATGCATGCTTGTGGCCATGATTTTCATATGAGCATAGGTCTAGGAGTTTTGACATATTTTGTAGAAAACCCGATTGATGATGACTTACTATTTATTTTTCAGCCGGCGGAAGAGGGGCCTGGTGGAGCTGAACCAATGCTGAAATCCGAAACGATGAAAAAATGGAAACCGGATATGATTCTTGCTTTGCATATAGCTCCAGAGTATCCGGTTGGAACGATTGCCGTTAAAGAAGGTCTTTTATTTGCCAACACATCTGAATTATTTATTGACCTGAAAGGGAAAGGTGGGCATGCAGCTTACCCTCATCATACAAATGACATGGTCATCGCTGCCTGCTCACTTGTCGGGCAACTGCAAACTATCGTTTCCCGCAATGTGAATCCGCTTGATTCAGCTGTCATAACTGTTGGAAAGATTACCGGAGGCACCGTCCAAAATATCATTGCTGAGACAGCGCGCTTAGAAGGGACAATACGCACGCTGAATCCTGAATCAATGGTAAAGGTTAAGTCACGGATTAAAGCACTTGTAGATGGTATTCAAGCGGGTTTTGAATGCGTGGCAGAGATTGACTATGGCGCGATGTACCATCAGGTATATAATGAGGAGCAGTTGACACAGGAATTTATGGAATATACGGAGCAGTCATCAGAGGTCGATTTATATCGCTGTACCGAAGCGATGACTGGTGAAGATTTTGGATACATGCTAAAGGAAATTCCAGGTTTCATGTTCTGGCTAGGGGTTTCATCCGAATACGGTTTACACCACGCTAAGTTAACTCCGGATGAAAAAGCAATTGAACTTGCCATCAATCATTTAACAAATTATTTAACGTTTAAAGGCAATAAAGCTTAATTGCTTTTCCGTACTAGGATAGGAAGTGTGCTTTAAGGAGCGAGACGCTGTATATCCTAATAGAATGAAAGATGTTGGAGGGCTTACTGTGAAAAAGGAATTTGCAGTGATTGGACTTGGTCGTTTTGGCGGCAGTATAGTCAGGACGCTAGCTGAAGAAGGTTTAGGAGTTCTGGCTATCGATGCAAATGAAGATCGTGTCAATGAATTTGCTAGAATTGCTTCACATAGCGTAGTAGGGGATACGACTGATGAAAGTGTCCTCAGAAATATTGGAATTCGTAATTTTGATCACGTCATTGTAGCGATCGGTGAAAATATTCAGGCGAGCATCTTGACGACGCTTATGCTTAAAGAGTTGGGTGTCAGCAATGTTACGGTAAAGGCGCAGAATGATTATCATGAGAAGGTACTACGTAAAATCGGTGCTGACTTTGTTGTGCACCCGGAGCGAGATATGGGGAGAAGGATTGCCCATAATATCGGGTCTAATAATATTCTCGACTATTTGGAGCTTTCTGATGAACACTCCATTGTTGAAATTGTAGCAAGCCAAAAGATGAATGGGAATTCAATATTTGATCTTGATATCCGTGCTCACTACGGGCTAAATATTGTCGCTATTAAAAGAGGAAATGAAATCAATGTCTCTCCACAAGCAAACGATTTAATTCATAAAGGCGATATATTGATAGTTATTGGAGCAGATTCCGACATCAATCGTTTTGAGAAAAAGATTGTAGAATGAAATTGAGACCTCTTCCATATCGAACAGGCTCACTTCTTTAGGAAGCTTTTAACCTATAGTGTACGTAGAATGTAAGGAAATAGTATTAAACTAAAAAAAGCCCCAGCCAGGGTAATGGCTGGAGGCTTTTTTTAGTTTATTGAACCTCCATGATGATCGGTAGGATCATCGGACGGCGTTTTGTTTTTTCATATAAGAATGGAGACAATGTATCTGTAATTTCATTTTTAATTTCGGACCATTGAGTAGTTTTGCGATCCATTACTTTATTCAGGTGCTTAGTGATTAAGGATTGAGCATCGCTAATAAGGTCTCCAGATTCTCTCATATAGACAAATCCACGTGAGATGATGTCCGGACCGGATGCAATTTTGAATTCCTTCATATTAATGCTGACAACGACAACGACAAGACCTTCTTCAGAAAGAATCCGACGGTCGCGTAAAACGATGTTTCCGATATCGCCGATGCCGCTTCCATCAATATAAACAGAACCTGAAGGGATTTTCCCAGCGATTTGTGCTGTGTTTTCACTTAACGAAAGCACTTCACCATTATCCATGATAAAGCAATTTTCTTCAGGAACCCCGCAATCAACTGCATGTCGGGCATGAAGTTTCTGCATCCGATATTCACCATGAATTGGCATGAAGAATTTTGGCTTAATTAAACGAAGCATAAGTTTTTGTTCTTGTTGGCCGCCATGCCCGGATGTATGAATATCATTCAATGGACCTGAAATGACGTCTGCGCCTGCACGATATAATTGATTAATTGTTCTAGAAACACTGATTGTGTTACCTGGAATAGGTGAAGAAGAAAACACAACTGTATCACCAGGTATAATTTGGATTTGACGGTGAGTACCGTTCGCAATCCGCGAAAGGGCTGCCATTGGTTCACCTTGGCTACCTGTACAAAGGATGGTTACTTTGTTAGCAGGCATCCGATTTAATTGCTGCACATCAATAAATGTATCTTTAGGAGCTACAATATAACCAAGGTCTTGACCAATAGCAATAGCTGAATCCATGCTACGGCCGAAAACAGCAATTTTACGGCCATTTGCTACAGCTGCTTCTACTACTTGTTGAAGACGATGGATGTTTGATGCAAATGTTGCAAATATAATCCGTCCGTCCACTTTACGGAAAATGTCTTGAATGGTATCGCCAACGCGGCTTTCAGACATCGTGAAGTTCTGTACTTCACTATTCGTACTGTCTGAAAGTAAGCACAATACTCCTTCTTTACCGATTTCCGCCATCTTAGTTAAGTTTGCAGGTTCGCCTACAGGTGTAAAGTCGAATTTAAAATCACCAGTATGAACAATTTGTCCAGGCGGTGTTTTTACAACGATTCCATAAGAATCCGGGATGCTGTGAGTTGTGCGGAAGAAAGAGACGGAAGTTTTCCGAAATTTAATCACTTCATCTTCACTGATTTCGATCATGGTTGTCTGACGTAAAAGACCGTGTTCTTCCAATTTATTACGAAGTAATCCAAGTGCTAGCTTACCGCCATATACAGGGACATTCACTTTTCTTAATAAATAAGGAATCCCGCCAATGTGGTCTTCATGGCCATGAGTGATGAAGACACCTTTAATTTTATCTACATTTTTCTCTAAATAACTGTAGTCAGGAATCACATAGTCAATTCCGAGAAGTTCGTCTTCCGGAAATTTAATTCCAGCATCAATAACGATGATTTCGTCTTGAAATTGAACAGCATATGTGTTCTTACCGATTTCGCCTAAACCGCCCAAGGCGAATACAGCTGTTTGATCATTTTTTACAAATTTCATAAATTATAGCTCCAATACTTTATAATCTTCATTTTGTTTTTCATATTCTAAATATGCTCCAGTTACTGCTGTTACGAATTCTACGTTATAAGGTTCTTTTTTTAATTTTAAACGAACGTCACGAACGGATTCACCTTCGACAAACATTGTTTTAGTATTCTCCCTGATGGGAACCTCTGCTATGGTTACTTGATAGTATACCTTAAATACCATTTTAATCTCTCCTCACTTGTTTGCATTGCTTTTTTCATTATATATAAAAACAACAATTTTTTCATGTTTTTCAACATCATGTAAAAATAAACCCAGCTCCGCCATAAAAACGGAAGGGGTTTTAGTTAACTGATTATACCAATGTCTTAAAAGTATATAAAAAATAGTCAGCCGAATCAGGTATTCAATTCATCGCGGCCTTCTCTATTCTTTTATCCTATCCGTTTTTACTATGTGTAAAACTTAAATCGATAAAGAAAAGTTTTTGGTCAACTTTTTTAGGGTGGAAATCAGTTTGACTGCGTTTATTCTATTGTGTTACGAAGTCTTTTTTCGCAACCGATTTCTTGCTTTAAGTGTCTAACCCTTAGTACAGCGTTCCATTAAGAGACAACGCTTCATATTCCGAATGCAATATGTACTTACTTGAAATTTTCAAAGCCAAGATAGAAGAAGGCTTAACAAGAACTTTACAACAAGGAAGAAGCCCTCCGCAAGTTTTTGAAGGGCTGTACGAAAAAAACTCGCATTTGGATGACGGCCAAGGCACAATAGGTACGGCAGTTCATGCGATTGATTTTTTTCTTAAAAGATCATTCCACTGTTTTACAAGCTTTTTACGAAGCTTTTTTAACATGGCGATCACACTCCCTTAATTATTATTGTATAGGATTATTCAATAAAGTAAATATGTCTTTACAAGTACTTGGCCCATTTTTGTAAAAAAAGGCGTAATACTCAGTAGATAACTAGGCTTTTAGAGGTAATATAGAAAAGGTGCAGATTTGGGAGGAGAGAGTAGGAAGAATAAGTTGAGCTTTAATGAATTTTATTTACAGTAGTATATGCTCATTTGTAAATAAAAAACGTAGCAATAAATGTTAATTGACAGGTGTGAGTTACTTGACTTATCTTTATGACAATTATTAAATGGGTACATATTAAAAAAGGAAAACTGAATGAATTGGAAGTGAAGAGTTAGTGAAAATCGTATTCTTTGATATTGATGGAACATTGCTAGATCATGAAAAAAAGTTACCTGCCTCAACGAAAAAAGCTATTAAGCAATTACAAGACAATGGGGTTTTTGTTGCGATTGCTACAGGTAGGGCTCCGTTCATGTTTGAATCTTTAAGGGAAGAGCTTGGCATCGATACATTCGTAAGTTTTAATGGACAATATGTTGTTTTTGAAGGTGAAGTCATTTACAAAAATCCTTTAAGTTTGTCTGAAATAAAAAGGCTTCACGAACATTCTGAAAAAAATAATATACCAATTGTATTTATGAATGAAGAGACAATGAAATCTAGTGTACCGCATCATAGCAGAATTGAGGAGGCATTAAGCAGTCTGAAGTTTCCACATCCAGAACTTCATGCCGATTTTTACGAAGATCATGACATATACCAAGCGTTATTATTTTGCTCTGAGGATGAAGAAGGGAAATTTGTTGGTCAGTATGATAAATTTCATTTTATTAGATGGCATACGTATTCGACGGATGTACTTCCATTCGGTGGGTCAAAGGCAGAAGGTATAAAGATATTAATGGAAAAAGTCGGATTTGGCCTTGAGGATGTTTATGCATTCGGGGATGGGTTAAATGATATAGAGATGTTAAAAGTAGCGGGATATGGCGTGGCAATGGGGAATGCCAGTCAGCTTTTGAAGCAGGAGGCCGACTTTGTAACGAAGGATGTCGATAATGATGGTATACTTTACGGATTAAAAGAACTTGATCTGATCTAGAACTAAAAACTCCCGTCAACTGATGGGAGTTTTTTATCACTTAGTTAGCTCATCTTTCTACCGCAACGGAATTTTCTGGAATGGTAAAGGGATCTTTTGGATTAATATGATCATAAAACAAGATTCCGTTCAGATGGTCGATTTCATGTTGAAAGCAAATGGCTGGGGTCCCTTTTAAGCGGAGCTGAACCAGTGTTCCATCCAGAGTCGTACCTGATACCATTATTCGAGCATAACGTGATACATAACCAGAGATTGGACGATTAACTGAAAGACAACCTTCACCTGTCGTTAAGTAGGCTTTCTCCACTGAATGGCTAATGAGTTTAGGATTGAAAAGAGCGTAGCTATACAGTTCACCATTTTTATCTTTTAAATGAACGGCAATCATCCGTTTTGAAACATTTACCTGTGGTGCGGCCAAGCCTATCCCAGCTCTTAAACCATATTGAGCTGAAATTTCAGGATTCTGGCTATTTTGGACATATTCCATCAAGCTGGTTAAAAGTTGCTTATCTTCATCAGAAGCCGGCAGTGGTACTTCCAACGCGACTTTTCTTAATATTGGATCGTCTTCGTTAACAAAATCATCCATAGTAAGCATAATCTTTCACCCCATTAAAAATTTATAATATATGTATAGGGTTATTTTAACAAAAAAAATACGAAAAGTTAATGGACTGTATACTTAGGCTTTTGGATTGATAAAAGAGAACATGATAGGGATAGGATCAATACTCAAATCCCTATCCCTATCATGATTGTATAAACCGATTGTGATCTTTTTTTAAAAATCATTCATTTTTTTGTGAAATCAGGGTAAATAGATAACATATTCGGGTAAAGGTAGTAGTAATTATCTGTTTAGCAGAAGCAGGCGCCGACAATGATAAGCAGGATGAAAAGGACGATGATTAGAGCAAAGCCGGATCCAAAGCCGCCTCCACATCCCCCTCCACCTCCCCCATAACCATAGCTGGGTGCAGTGGAAACCGGATAACAACAATCCTGGGTGTAACCTCCATACATAATTTTATACCTCCGTTTTTATATTGTTAAAGTATTGACCACTCTAAGTTGAAACGGTCTCTACAGCCTATGCAATACGGTTTAAAGGGTGTAGGCTAAAGCCTAGTAATGGAAAATTCCTGCTTAGAATATGATTAGTACAAGAGTCTGCAATCATCTAAAACAGATGAGTAGAAAAATATCCTACTTCAAAGAACTATCAGGAGGAGCTGTCGATGTTGAAACGTTTTCGTCTATATTTTGTTTTACTTCTTTCCTTAACAATTATGACCGGTTGTTTTAGTAGTTCACCGGAAGAAAAAATCCATAAAATTCTTGAAAAAACTACGGAGAAGGAAAGTGATTTTACCGAGCATCAAGAGCCACTTAATAAATTGGAGAATAAAGAAAAAGAGCAATATGATAAAATTATTAAACTTGGAATGAATGAATATGAACAAATCGTTGAACTTTCAGATGAAGCAACTAAGAATATTGATGAACGCGAGGCTATTATTGAAAAAGAACATAACAGTATGCAGGCCTCAAAAAAACAATTTAATAAGATAGAAGAACAAATTGGGAAAATAGAAGATAAGAAGGTAAAAAAAGAAGCCACTGAAATGAATAAGATAATGAGTGAACGATATAGCACGTACGATACCCTATATGAAGCTTATCAGCAAAGCTTAGAATATGATCGTGAATTGTATGAACTATTTAAAAAAGAAGATTTGAAAATGGATGAGTTACAAGGCCAAATCAAGAAAATCAATACCTCATATACAAAAGTGTTGAAAACGAATAGCCAATTTAATGAATTAACTGAAAAATCTAATCAGAAAAAAGAAAGTTTTTACAACAGTTCAGGAATAGAAATGGCAGATTCAACCAAAAAATAATTATTTAATGGGCTGTGGGTAATACCCATAGCCTATTTTTTATGCATTCATTAGTTTATTAACTAAAAAATTCTAGAATAATTTTTTTATTCAATATATAAAAGAACTCCTAAATATAAAAAATGAAGAAACTGTACTAAAAAAATTCTAAAATAGAAAATCTAACAGCAGAATGAAATGAAAGCGTTTAAAAATTTTCTTGAAATATTATTTTAAAGTCTCAAATGCCTTTAGTTAAAGCAATTTGGGAATCGATTGGATAGTCAATAGAAGTGAAATATTATACTTCAGTACCTATAAATTAAAAAAAGGAAGAAAATTTATAGTACAGTTACAAAATCAAAACTAACACAGTGATGAAGATTTGGCGTTGGAAATTCTATTGAATCTTAAAAATAAGGAAATACAAGTGATTGACTTGACGTGAATGCATCTTGTAAACTAAATTTATAAAAGTTCTTGTATCATTTTTCTTGATTTTTTTTATGGTACAGAATAAGATTGAGACATATTAACCATATCCACGTTTGAGGGATTAGGCTTAAGGGAAAAATAAAAGAATGCATTGTTGAAGAAACTATAAAGCAAAATATTTTTGCTTATAGAATAATAATAGCAAACCTTTTTAATGAAAGGATGAGGTGCCAAATGGCTCAAAAAACTAAACAAGCTAAATTTAATGTTCAGAATCAGCTTAAGAAAGTGGAAGAACAATTTGAAACTTTTCAAATTATAAATGAAGAAGGAGAAGTCGTTAACGAAGCGGCAATGCCTGATTTAACTGATGAACAACTACAAGAATTAATGCGCCGCATGGTTTATACGCGTATCTTGGATCAACGTTCAATTTCATTGAACCGTCAAGGGAGATTAGGGTTCTATGCACCGACTGCCGGTCAAGAAGCCTCGCAAATCGCTTCCCAGTATGCATTGGAGAAAGAAGATTTCATTCTTCCAGGTTATCGTGATGTGCCGCAAATTGTTTGGCATGGTCTGCCGCTTTGGCAAGCATTCTTATTCTCAAGGGGACATTTTAAAGGGAATCAAATCCCGGAAGATGTTAATGTAATTTCACCGCAAATTATTATCGGTGCTCAGTATATTCAGGCTGCAGGTGTAGCTTTAGGTATGAAAAAACGCGGTAAAAAAGCAGTAGCAATCACATATACGGGTGACGGTGGTACATCACAAGGGGACTTCTACGAAGGAATCAACTTTGCAGGTGCATTTAAAGCACCAGCTATTTTCATCGTACAAAATAACCGTTTTGCAATCTCAACACCTGTTGAATTGCAATCAGCATCGAAAACATTAGCCCAAAAGGGTGTGGCTGCAGGTATTCCTGGCATCCAAGTTGATGGTATGGATGCGTTGGCCGTTTATACAGCAGTTAAAGAAGCTCGTGAACGTGCAATTAATGGTGAGGGCCCTACATTGATTGAAACATTAACTTACCGTTATGGACCACATACGATGGCTGGAGATGACCCGACACGCTACCGTACTTCTGATATGGATAATGAGTGGGAATTGAAAGATCCATTGGTTCGTTTCCGCAAGTTCTTGGAAAACAAAAAACTCTGGAATGAAGAATTAGAGAACGAAACAATAGAAAAAGCAAAAGACGATATTAAAGAAGCAATCAAAATGGCAGATGCAGAACCTAAGCAAAAGGTGACAGACCTTATTGAAAACATGTATGAAGAAATGCCTTATAACTTAAAAGAACAATATGAAATTTATAAAGAGAAGGAGTCGAAGTAAGCCATGGCTCAATTGACGATGATTCAAGCAATTACAGAAGCATTACGTACAGAACTTAAAAATGACGAGAATGTACTCGTTTTTGGAGAAGATGTTGGTCTTAATGGTGGAGTTTTCCGTGCAACGGAAAATCTTCAAAAAGAATTCGGCGAAGATCGTGTATTCGATACTCCTCTTGCTGAATCTGGAATCGGTGGATTAGCGGTCGGTCTTTCTTTACAAGGTTTCCGTCCTGTTCCTGAAATTCAATTCTTCGGTTTTATATATGAAGTAATGGATTCCGTAAGCGGTCAGCTTGCTCGTATGCGCTACCGTTCAGGCGGACGTTACAGTGCGCCGGTTACAATTCGCTCACCTTTCGGAGGTGGAGTGCATACTCCGGAAATGCATGCTGATAGCTTAGAAGGTTTAATGGCTCAGCAACCAGGGTTAAAGGTAGTTATCCCTTCCACTCCTTACGATGCTAAAGGCTTATTGATTTCAGCGATTCGTGATAATGACCCTGTCATTTTCCTTGAGCACATGAAATTGTACCGCTCTTTCCGTCAGGAAGTTCCTGAGGAAGAATATACAATTCCATTAGGAAAAGCAGATGTAAAAAGAGAAGGAACGGATTTGTCCATTATTACGTATGGTGCGATGGTACAGGAATCAATCAAGGCAGCTGAAGAATTGGCTAAGGAAGGTCATTCGGTTGAAGTTGTTGACTTAAGAACTGTATCTCCATTGGATATTGATACAATCATTGCATCAGTGGAAAAAACTGGACGCGCTATCGTTGTTCAAGAAGCACAAAAGCAAGCTGGCATAGCAGCGAATGTTGTCGCGGAAATTAACGAACGTGCTATTTTAAGCTTGGATGCACCAGTACTACGAGTGGCTGCTGCTGATACAGTATTCCCGTTTTCTCAAGCTGAAACAGTATGGCTCCCTAATTATAAAGACATTATTGAAACGGCGACTAAAGTCTTGAAGTTTTAACTATCTTGAGTAATCGGAATGGTAGTAACTGCTTGAGGAAGTAATTCGCATTAGAAGAATTACAAGATAAAGGACTTTATTCAAAGCACTAAGTATGATTTAATATAGGAGGTTGAACTCAGTGGCATTCCAATTTAGACTCCCTGATATCGGAGAAGGTATACACGAAGGTGAAATAGTGAAATGGTTTGTTAAACCAGGAGATAAGATCCAAGAAGATGACGTGCTTTGCGAGGTTCAAAACGATAAAGCCGTTGTTGAAATTCCATCACCAGTGGAAGGTACCGTGGAAGAAATCCTTGTTCAAGAAGGAACGGTTGCCGTTGTCGGTGATGTACTTGTAACATTCGATGCTCCAGGTTATGAAGATCTTCAGTTTAAAGGGGATCATGGAGAAGAAGCGAAGGCAGAAGGTGAGAAGAATACGGAGGCCCAGGTTCAAGCTACGGCTGAAGCTGGACAGGAAGTCAAGAAAGAGGCTGCTCCGGTTCAAGAAAATAGTGCAGAAACGGGCGCGGGATCACAACCACAGGTTGAGGCGGATCCTTCACGACGTATTATCGCCATGCCTTCTGTTAGGAAATATGCACGCGAACAAGGGGTAAATATTCGTGAGATTTCTGGTTCTGGGGATAATGGCCGCATCATGAAAGAAGATATCGATGCTTTCAAAAACGGCAAAACGGCTCCACAGCAACCAGCAGCTCAAAGTGAAGCTTCACAACAAAACGATACGGAAACAACCGAAAAACAAAAAGTTTCAATTCCAGAAGGGCAATATCCTGAAACTCGCGAGAAAATGAGCGGTATGAGAAAAGCGATCGCCAAAGCAATGGTTAAATCCAAACAGACAGCTCCACATGTAACATTAATGGATGAAGTCGATGTGACGCTACTAGTTGCTCATCGTAAGAAATTCAAGGAAATTGCTGCAGAAAAAGGAATTAAGCTTACATTCCTACCTTATGTTGTTAAAGCGTTAACAAGTGCATTGCGTGAATTCCCTATGCTTAACACATCGTTTGATGATGAGGCAAGTGAAATTATCCATAAACACTATTACAATATCGGAATTGCGGCAGACACAGACAAAGGACTGCTCGTTCCAGTTGTAAAAGATGCAGATCGTAAATCAACTTTTGCTATTTCACAAGAAATTAATGAATTAGCTACGAAAGCTCGTGACGGAAAATTGGCTCCTAACGAAATGAAAGGTGCTTCATGTTCCATCACGAATATCGGTTCCGCAGGCGGTCAGTGGTTCACACCTGTAATCAATCATCCAGAAGTTGCCATTCTAGGGATTGGACGCATTGCCGAAAAAGCAATTGTACGCGACGGGGAAATTATCGCCGCTCCAGTTCTGGCATTATCACTGAGTTTTGATCACCGCATGATTGACGGGGCTACTGCTCAGCATGCATTGAATCACATCAAAAAGTTATTGAACGACCCAGAATTATTGCTAATGGAGGCGTAAACAATGGTAGTAGGAGATTTTCCAATCGAAACAGATACTTTAGTGATCGGTTCAGGCCCAGGGGGATATGTTGCGGCAATTCGCGCAGCACAGCTTGGACAGAAAGTAACGGTCGTTGAAAAAGGAACAATTGGCGGAGTTTGTTTGAATGTAGGCTGTATCCCATCAAAAGCTTTAATTTCAGCGGGACACCGTTTCCATGAGGCTCAACATTCAGAAGACATGGGTATCTTTGCAGAAAAAGTTACTGTTGATTTTTCTAAAGTACAAGCTTGGAAAGGTACTGTTGTAAAAAAATTAACTGGCGGCGTAAGCAGCCTGTTAAAAGGTAATAACGTTGAGGTTGTAACAGGCGAAGCTTATTTCGTTGATGAAAACAGCATCCGTGTTATGAATGATGACTCAGCTCAAACATATACATTTAAAAACGCAATCATCGCTACTGGTTCATCACCAATCGAGATTCCGTCCTTTAAATATACGAAACGTGTACTTAATTCTACTGGAGCTCTTGCTTTGGAAGAAGTTCCAAGTTCTATCGTAGTAATCGGTGGAGGTTACATTGGTACAGAGCTTGGCGGCGCATTCGCCAGCTTTGGAACTAAAGTGACTATACTTGAAGGTACGGAAGAGATTCTTTCTGCAGGCTTTGAAAAACAAATGGCAGCACTTGTTAAACGTAACCTTAAAAACAAAGGTGCTGAAATTGTTACTAAAGCAAATGCTAAAGGTGTGGAAGAAACTGAAACAGGCGTTACCGTTACTTATGAAGTAAAAGGCGAAGAGAAAAAAGTCGAAGCCGATTACGTTTTAGTAACAGTAGGTCGTCGTCCGAACACTTCAGAAATTGGTCTTGAACAAGTCGGAATCAAAATGACTGACCGTGGTTTAATCGAAACGGATAAACAATGCCGTACAAGCGTGAAAAACATTTACGCAATCGGTGATATCGTTTCTGGACCTCAATTGGCTCATAAAGCTTCTTATGAAGGTAAAATTGCAGCTGAAGCCATTGCAGGACATTCATCAGAAATCGACTATCTTGCTATTCCGGCTGTTGTATTCTCTGAACCAGAACTTGCTTCTGTCGGATATAATGAAAAAGAAGCGAAGGAAGCTGGAATCGAAGCGCTTGCTTCTAAGTTCCCATTCGCTGCAAATGGACGTGCTCTTTCATTGAACAATACGGACGGATTTGTGAAGCTAATCACTCGCAAAGAAGACGGATTGGTTATTGGAGCCCAAATCGCAGGACCGAATGCTTCTGATATGATTGCAGAACTTGGTTTAGCTATCGAAGCAGGAATGACTGCTGAAGATATCGCGATGACAATCCATGCACATCCAACTTTAGGAGAAATCACTATGGAAGCTGCTGAAGTAGCCCTAGGAACTCCAATTCATATTATTAAATAATTGATACCAAAAAAAGCGTGCTGCCATTTGCAGTGCGCTTTTTTGGTTTTTATAAATAAAAAATAAATTAAAACTGGTACAAATTTAATGTCTTCTCCCAAATTAGGATATTTTCTTTACTCAATTTAAATGAAAAGTGCAAAATGCGCATAAGCTATACAAAGGTCTTCATACTTTTTTTCTATAAAAGGTTTAAATTGAGTAAAAGAGGAAAAAAAATAGAAAGAGCGATGTACTGAAGAATAAGGATGCCGATTAAACAAAGTGGCTGATTATTCAATTTAAATGGGGTGGATCACTTGAAAAATTATCTGGTAATCCTCTTTCAACTAATCGTTTGGAGCGGATATACATTGGTTGAATGGCTTTCTGTTAATGATCGTTTTGTTTTTAAGGTATTTATGTTTCTGGTTTTTTCTTATTTGGCCATTTACATTGGTAAAATGATTTTAAAATCCAACAAGCGGACAATGCTTGTTACCATAATCAGTTTACTATGTTACGGTGTAATGCAAATTCTTTTGGAAACGTTAGTACCCATTTATTGAATTTTGAATCTTTACAATGACACATGAAAAACACGGAGGAAACATGATCACCAAAGTAGTAGTTATGTTTATATTTGCTTCACTTTTATTAATTGGTTGTAATAATTCAGTTTCCAATCAAACTGAAAAAAAAGAACCAAAAAGTGTGGAAACAACTACCACTATCCAAGATGAAACCAAACAAGAGCAAGATATGAAAGAAGAAGCTTCAAAAACAATTAGGAATTCAGAGAAAGAAAATTTTCAGGCCGAGTACCGGTTGAACAAAGATAATTGGTCATTTGAACCAATTCAGGATGCAGAACCTAAGGTTGTCTTGTTGACGTTCGATGATGCACCTGATAAGTACTCGATAGAAATTGCAAAAACACTTCAAAAACTTCAAGTGCCGGCGATATTTTTTGTAAATGGACATTTTCTTGAAAGTGATGAAAAGAAATCGATGTTAAAAGAAATTCATGATATGGGCTTTTCCATCGGTAATCATACTTATTCTCATGTCAATTTGAAAGAGCTGACAGAAGAAGAGCAAAAGCGGGAAATCGTAAAATTGAATAATTTGGTGGAAGGCATTATCGGGGAACGCCCTAAGTATTTTAGGGCGCCTTTTGGATCTAATACCGATTTTTCCAAAAAAGTTGCTGCAAATGAAAAAATGCTGGTCATGAATTGGACATATGGATATGATTGGGAAAAGGAATATCAAGATAAAAAAGCATTGAAAGAGATCATGTTGAACAATCCTTATTTATCCAATGGAGCCAGTTTACTGATGCACGACCGAAAATGGACGAGAGAAGCGATAGAGGATATTGTGAAAGATTTTCATAAGAAAGGATATAAGATTCTTGACCCAAAATTAATTGAAACGCCTGAATGATTTGAAGTTACGGCCACTATCAGTTTTTTATTTTCTTGGATAGTAATACATCACTCGCTTGTTAAAGAGATGGAGCTGTGCTCGTAACTTCTTTGCAAGGAATTTGCATAATTCATTAGCTTTCCCTTTATCACCGAATGTTGCCGTTTCTGGGAGGGTGAATTGGATATAAGATTGAATTCGCTCTAGTCCATCTTCGTCCTGTACGATTTCTTGGTCGACTCCGATTAGTATCATGTGATATCTGTCCACATTGGATTGGAGATAAATTACTTTATCTTTCATCTTTTCAGGCTCTTTCATTTCATAAGGAAATGCCTTCTTATCATAATCCCAATTGAGTTGTTTTCCCGTTTTAGCGGTGATCATTTGGTAATATGTGAGTAATTCCTTCACGTCTTCAATGGTTACGGCTTCTTTCACAGACTCAGGAACGAGCTTGATATAGGCATTTTCAATCATTTGAATCCCCCTTAGCTCTATAGATTTTAATTGTATTTTAACATTTTATGGTTGTTTTATATACTTATCTATATGTAAATTTAAAGGTAAAATGCCTTTTTCACTCTGCTAGGTTAGTTTGTTAATGTTTTTAAAAATTGTTAAAGTGTGTTGGCTTCCAGTTTTTATTTCGATGTAAAATTTATACAGATGATAGTTAATAAGAGGTGGGAATCATGAATATATTATGAATATACAATTTGATGAAGATATTAATGTTTTACAAAAAAGGGGCTGTATCACTTAATTTAAAGCGATACAGCTCCTTTACTATGTTAAAGGGGTGTAGGGGATGATGCTTACCGGTAAAGTTTTAACAATAAGTCAATCAAAAAATCATTTTTAATAAAGAGATGGTCACCCTTTCTCCCAATATCCCCTTATTTTTGATGAAGGAGAAACTATGATTTCAGGGGAACTTTCATGGTCAACCTCTTGCATTTGCAATGGATTTTTTTAAGATGGGTGTTGCAGAAATTGCTAGTATATCAGAACGGAGGATTGAACGACTCGTAAATCCACAGCTGAATGATCTGCCACCTTTTTTGAGCGCAAGACCTGGGCTACAGTAAGGTGCAATGATTATGCAATATTGTGCGGCATCGCTCATATAGGAAAATAAGGCGCTGGCCCATCCAGCAAGTGTAAGACTCCATTCCATCTTCAGCTAATCAAGAGGACATGTGAGCATGGGTACGATTGCAGCAAGACACGCATACCAGATCATTCAAAATATACATGGCATGTAGTTGGCGATTGAATGTATTACAGCGATGCAGGGGGTCGAATACCGGGGAATCGAACGAATGGCTCCGAGAACCCTTCGTTTCTTTGAAAAGGCCAGGGAGATTGTACCGAGTATTACAAAGGACCGTATGTTTTCCACTGATATTGAGGCATGTGCGTCCTGGTTGAAGACTTACGATTTTGATGAACTAATGCAAGTGTAAGCATGAATTTATATATAGGGTGAAAAAGGTCACAAATGGACAAAGAAGAATTATTTACAGGGGTTTATAAAACAGACAATAACAATCACTGCAGAACTCGTAACTGACATTCTGCCGCCTATGATTATGAGGAGGTTAATTTCAGGGTGTTGACAGATTCAACATCTACTCAGGATACTTTGTATGGATAAATACCATGTTTAGGTTAGACCGTAGAACAAGCTAAACGACTTCGAATAGCCTAACCTTTAACCAGCTACTTTAATATGGAGAATGGAAGAGTCGTTGGATTCGCTTCGTGATAAAATGTATCAGCCTACTGTGAAGCTTTGAGTCTCTGTCCTTCTAACCATTTTAAGGGGGCTTCAATCCAGAGAGAAATAAATCAAAGGCATTGAATGAAATGAATTTAAGGGAATTTTATATATGTTATACTTAATAGCTTGAAATTATAAATGTGTTATATTATAATTCATATAAAGCGGTTACATTTAATGATTAATGCATACAATATAGAGGAAGGGGTTGTAAAAATGGGAACTATCGTATGTCAAACTTGCAATAGCACGATTGAACATTTTGAAGATGAAAAAGTAAGTGTACTTTATACACACAATCACAACTGCCACAGCTGTGATACGGCTGCCTCTGAAAAATAATAAAAAAGATAATCTCAGATATTAATAGAATTCGAGGGTGTTTCAGGAGCTGTAACCTGGGGCACCCTTTTTTTGCTTGTACAGTAGGAACTCAGAATTTGGCAAATCCCTATATTTCTGAACTTTATCTGTGTAAAGCACGGGCAACTGGAATGGGGTGGGCCTTTGGAGTCGCATAAAAAAACCAGAGCAGTTTGTTTATGCTCTGGTTTTTGATATTCAATCAGTTTTTAATAATTCGTAAATATTTAATTTCTGGATCCTCTGGACCTTGAACTGGTAGACCAACCTCGATATTTTTCTGAATGTATGTGATATTATCTTCTGTTATCAGTTCACCAGGTATAAAAATTGGAATCCCTGGCGGATAGACCATGATGAATTCAGCACTGATTTTGCCAACAGATTCCTCGATAGGAACCACTTCAGTTTCTGCGTAAAATGCATCTCTCGGTGATAAAGCAAGAGGTGGTGTATCGGGAAGCAGGACTTCGATTTTTTCATGATCAGCAGCCATTTCTTTAAACTCATCCGATAAGTCTTTAAGGGCAGCGATTAACAAATCTGCTTCTGTTTTAGAGTCCCCTGGTGTGATTAGGCAAAGGATGTTATACAAATCAGAAAGTTCTACTTCAATATTATGTTTTTCTCGAAGCCATTTCTCAACGTCGTATCCGGTAATATTCAATTCTTTAATGGAGATGATTAGTTTTGTCGGATCATAACTATAGGTTGCCTTACTACCTAAAATTTCGCTTCCAACACAGTATAAATAAGGAATCTCATTAATAGCTGTCCGGATATACTCTGCAAGCTTGATAGCACCATCTATCATTTCTCTTCCAACGGTCGCAAGTTGTCTTCTTGCGGTATCGAGAGATGCAAGAAGAATATAGGAAGTTGAGGTAGTAGTGAGCATACTCAAAATTGCCTGGACCCGATTGGCAGAAATTAAACCATTTTTAACATTTAAAATGGAACTTCCTGTTAGTGATCCACCCAGTTTATGAACACTCGTAGCGGCCATATCAGCTCCAGCTTGCATAGCGGACATAGGCAAGTCTTCGTGGAAGTGAATATGAACACCATGGGCTTCATCAACCAGTACAGGTATTTGGTAGGAATGAGCAACTTCTACAATTTTCTGCAAATCAGCAGAAATGCCGAAATAGGTCGGATTGATTACGAGTAAGCCTTTTGCATCGCTGTGTTCCTTTAATGTTTTTTCAACAGCATCAATGGTAATTCCATGTGAGATTCCCAAGTCTTTGTCAATTTCAGGATTGATGAAAATAGGAACCGCTCCTGAAAATACAATAGCAGACATAACAGATTTATGTACGTTCCTCGGGACGATGATTTTATCCCCAGGACCGCAGACTGCCATGACCATCGTCATGATTGCACCGCTTGTTCCCTGAACGGAAAAGAATGTATGGTCGGCCCCAAATGCTTCTGCAGCAAGGTCCTGGGCTCTTTTAATGATTCCCTTTGGCTGGTGGAGATCATCGAGTGGTGCGATATTGATTAAATCTATAGATAGTGCATTTTCTCCAATAAAATCACGAAAATCAGCGTCCATTCCTTTTCCTTTTTTATGACCTGGAATATGAAATTGAACGGGATTTTTTTTGGCATGCTGTAATAAGGCAGTATATAATGGTGTTTCATTCTGTGACAATTCTTTGTGGCCCCTTTTCAATATAATAGGTACGAAATATCCAGGGAAATATACTCCCTTTCTATTTACAGTCGTATGTTTCTCCTATTTGGAGTAACCTTAAAAAACGGTTAGTAAGCTCTTGTGGATAGACATAAAACAAATGAATTATAGCACGTCTTACATATAAATGCCTAGCGTGAGTTTAATGTAAAAAATAACAGCTTGAGTTCTATTGTACATACCTTGTAATAGCAGGAAGGAATATTTACCAGTTCAAGAGTTTATCTTTTAAATCAAAAACAATTTGAACTATGAGTTTTAAAATTGAATGAAAAAACAATATTTGCCATAATAAAGGTGTAATAGAGAGTGTTCATTAATAAAACTCACTCAGAAGTAAAAGGGGGATGAAGATTTTGAATTGGAAAACTCGTGTGACTGATTTGTTAGGGATTCAATACCCGATTGTGCAAGGAGGATTGGCGCATTTAGCTTATGCAGAACTAGCTGCGGCTGTTTCGAATGCAGGGGGCCTAGGGCAGGTAACAGCGATGTCGTTGGATAACCCTGATCAATTGGTAGAGGAAATACGAAAAACAAAATCATTGACGGACAAACCGTTTGGCGTTAATTTTGCAATTGGTCAGCACGGAAGACCATATGAACATATGCTTGAAGCAGCACTAAAAGAGGAGATTGCCGTTGTTTCTGTAACTGGTGGGAATCCAGCGCCATTTATCGATTATGTTAAGGATACTCCGGTGAAAAAACTTGTGCTAGTTGCGGCAAGAAGGCAGGCAATCAAGGCTGAGCAGCTGGGTGCAGACGCAGTGATGGTAGTTGGTCAGGAGGGCGGAGGACATTTAGGACGCGATGATATCGGAACCTCTGTATTAATTCCTCAAGTGGTAGACTCCGTGAAAATTCCAGTCATCGCCTCAGGTGGTTTCGGTGATGGGCGCGGGTTGATGGCGGCGTTGGCACTTGGAGCCGAAGGGATTGAAATGGGCACCAGGTTCATTGCAGTAAAAGAATGTGTTCATGCCCATGAATTATACAAAAATGCCTTGGTTTCCGGTACAGAAAATGATACCGTTGTCATTAAGCGGTCTATTGGTGCACCAGCCCGTGTTATTGCAAATGGTTGGACTGATAAAATTCTTGAAATAGAAAAGGAAGACGGCGGATATGAGCAACTGCAGAATTACATAAGTGGAAAAGCAAACCAGCGTTATATCCATGATGGAGTTGAAGGTGAAGGATATGCTTGGGCTGGACAAGTAATGGGTCTGATTCATGATGTACCAACGACGGCTGAGCTACTCAGTCGGATTATCAGCCAAGCAGAGGCAATTCGCTCAAAATGGGCAGACTGATAATAGTCTCCCAAGCAACAGGAATAACTATCTAGAAGGAGCGTGTAAGCATGGATTATCAATATCCAATGGATCTTGATTGGTCAACGGAAGAAATCGTCGATGTTATTAAATTTTTTGAAGCAGTCGAAAAGGCATATGAAAGTAAAATACAAAAAGAAGCTTTTATGAAAGCATATCGAAGGTTTAAGGAAATAGTCCCCGGCAAAGCGGATGAAAAAAAATATACGGATGAGTTTGAGTCTGTCAGCGACTATTCCGCATATCTTGTTATTAAGAAAGCAAAAGAAATCGAAGACGATGACTGGATACGAATGAAATAATAAAAATATTATTTTTAGAAAACTCCATTGACTTCATGAATAGATTGTTTTAACATAATAATCAAGAAATGATAAAGGCAATGACGAAGAAGAGTACCTTAATGCTGTTCTGCAGAGAGCCAGTGGTTGCTGAAAACTGGTGAACAAATTTAAGCGAATGGACTTCCGAGCCCCAAACCGAAACGGATTGACGGAGTAGGCTTTGGCGATTATCTCATCGTTAATGGAGATAGGCATATAATATTTATAATGCCGTAAAGTGAGCTTATTAAGCTAATTAAGGTGGTACCACGGGTTCCTCGTCCTTTGGATGAGGGCCCTTTTTGTGTTTTTTTAAAATGGATAATTAAATCTATGATTAAGAGTAGTAATCTTTTTAGAGTCGTCAAAGAGAGCCGGAACAGGTGGAAACCGGTACGATATAAGAAGGTGAATGGACTTATGAGTGGTTTCTTGAAATAAGTAGGGAAACTCGGCTTCCACCGTTAATGGGTTTGGCAAGAAATGTATAATTTCTTGCTTGAGAGGGAAAAATAATATGTTTTTCCAACTTGAGGTGGCACCGCGGTATACCGTCCTCTGCAGACACATAATTTGTGTTTGCAGGGGGCTTTTTTTATGCATTTACAATTATTGTGAAGATGAACTGGAGAAAGATTTTAGAGAAAAAATATAAACACAACTCCGAATATGTTTGCCTAAAGGTATAGCAATCGGAAGTTTTCATTATTGGATTGAAAATTAGGAGGTAATATTAGATGAATCATTTGGATGAAAAAAAGATACTCCGTTTCAAAATGGAAACGATTGAAGGGGATATTCATACACCGATTGCCATTTTCCAAAAATTGGATGAAGAAAAGAAGTTTTTATTGGAAAGTTCGAATTCACATCATGATAATGGTCGCTACTCCTATCTAGGATCAAACCCATATTTGGAGGTGACGTCATTAGGTAATCAAGTATATGTGAAGGATTCTAATACAGGTGAGAAACTCGTAAGGAACATCAATATCATTGAATTTCTGAAAAATCAATTGTTGGTAGAAATAGAAGATTCCCCAGTTCATCTTCCGCCATTTAATGGTGGGGCAATCGGGTATATGGGCTATGATATTATTCGTCTTTATGAAAACATCGGTCCGGTGCCACCTGATTCTCTTCAAATGCCGGATGCTCATTTCCTTTTCTTTAAGGAACTGTATATATTTGATCATGTACTTCAAAAGATTCATCTTTTGACTGCGGAAGAGGATAGCGAAATAAGCCTAATGGGAATGAAGGAGAAAATCAATCGGCCTAGTAAACCCTCAAAGGAAATATCGTCAGAATCTTTAGAATTTAATTCTAATTTCAGCCAGGATGAATTCGAGAAAATGGTACTTGAAGTAAAGGAAGCGATTGTGGCAGGTGAAGTTTTCCAAGTCGTCTTGTCACAAAGGTTTCAGGCCGACTTTGATGGAGAGCCTTTCGATGCTTACCGCCGTCTCCGCTTAGCCAACCCATCTCCCTATATGTTTTATATCGAATTTGGTGACTATACTATTATAGGTTCCTCCCCTGAAAGTTTGATCAGTGTTTCAGCAGGAATGGTTCATGTTAACCCCATTGCCGGTACACGACCAAGAGGGAAGACGGATGAAGAAGATAAAGGCATGGAAAAAAGCCTGCTGATGGATGAAAAAGAACTCGCTGAACATAGAATGCTTGTTGATCTCGGAAGAAATGATCTTGGGAGGGTTTGTGAAATAGGCTCAATCCACCTTACCGAGGAAATGGAAATTCAAAGATATCAACATGTCATGCATATTGCCTCAAAGATTAGCGGAGAACTTAAGGAAGGATTCACGAGTTTAGATGCATTAACGGTATGTCTTCCTGCAGGTACTGTCTCAGGAGCCCCTAAAATTAGGGCAATGGAGTTGATTAACGAACTTGAAAATTGTAAACGCGGGATCTATTCAGGGGCAATAGGATTTATCGGTTTTGGTGGAGATCTAGATATGGCTCTTGCAATCCGGACGATGATCATAAAAGATGGCAGTGCGTATGTACAGGCCGGAGCAGGAATTGTATATGATTCAGATCCAAAAACAGAATATGAGGAAACACAAAATAAAGCACGAGCGCTCATGGAGGTTAACACAAAATGATTTTATTAATTGATAACTATGACTCGTTTACTTATAACCTTTATCAATATTTAGGGGAAGTAGAAAAAGAAATCATCGTGAAAAGAAATGACGAAATCACCATTGCTGAAATTGAGGAAATGAATCCTAAGGCAATCGTTATTTCACCAGGGCCAGGCCGTCCAGAAGATGCTGGAATTAGCATGGAAATCATACGTTCTTTTTATAAGAAGCTTCCGCTTTTAGGTATTTGCCTTGGTCATCAGGCTATTGGTGCAACCTTTGGGGCAAATGTGATTGGGGCCAAATATATCATGCACGGCAAAACATCGGTTATCGAACATGACGGAACAGGGGTATTTGTCAATCAGAATCCACAATTTCCAGTGATGCGTTACCATTCCTTAGTAGTTGAAAGGGAAAGCTTACCTAATGAATTAACTGTTACGGCGAGCGCAGTGGATGATGGAGAAATCATGGCTTTAAAACATCAAGATTATCCGCTTTACGGTTTACAATTCCACCCTGAATCTATTGGAACGAAAATCGGTAAGGAACTATTACATGAATTTTATAAGATTGCCGAGACATATCAATTAGAGAAGAAAGAATCCATTTTATAATCACAAAAAACAATTGGGGGAGTTAGTAGTGAAGGAGTATTTAGAAAAGTTAGCAGAGCGTCAAACATTGACGGAAGATGAGATGAGTATAGCAGCCCAAGCGTTATTTTCTACAGATATTACGGAAAGCGAGATGGCGGCTTTCATTATTGCTCTAAAAGCAAAAGGTGAAACGGCAGGTGAAATTGCAAGCCTTGTCCGAGTCATGAGAAAAGAAGCAAGAAGTGTGAAAACAAACTGCCTTAATGTGATGGATAATTGCGGAACTGGTGGAGATGGCTCACAAAGCTTCAATATTAGTACCGCTTCAGCCTTCGTGCTGGCTGGTGCAGGTGTTAAGGTTGCCAAACATGGAAACCGCAGCATTTCAAGTAAAACAGGAAGTGCAGATGTTTTGGAAGAGCTCGGTGTTAATTTGTTCTTAGAACCAGAAATGATGAAAGAACTGTTAGAGGAAAATGGAATCACTTTCTTATTTGCCCCTTCTGTACACCCTAATATTGCCCGAATCATGAAAGTGAGAAAAGAATTGAAAATCCCGACAATATTTAATCTGATAGGACCATTAACGAATCCCGTTCAGCTCGATACACAATTATTAGGTATTAACCGCCGTGATATGCTCGAGCTATTTGCAGAAGTACTTCATAAATTAGGCAGAACACGTGCGGTTGTCATCAATGGTGCAGGTTTTATGGATGAAGCCAGCCTACAGGGAGAAAATTCACTCGTGCTTCTGGAGCAAGGGGATATTATCCCTTTTACACTCCATCCTGAGGAAGTGGATTTGCCGATTTACGGAAATGACGCAATCCGCGGCGGTGATGCAAAAGAAAATGCTGATATTATGCTCCGTCTCTTAAAAGGAGAAAAAGGTGCATATCGTGACACCGTTTTATTGAATGCAGGTTTGGGTTTATACGCCCATGGAACGGCAGCGACGATCAAAAAAGGAATTACCTTGGCGGAAGAAAGTCTGGACAGCGGATCGGCTCTGAAAAAATTAGAAAATCTAATTGCCTATGGCAACAGAAATAAGGTGGTAATGTAAATGGATAATATTTTAACGAAAATTATTGAACAGAAAAAAGTAGAAGTAGCACAGTTAAAAGAAATGGGTTTAGATGATGGGGAAATGATCAATACAGTCAGACCTTCTCTTGTAGAAAAATTGAAAACGGCGAAATCAATCGCGGTTATCGCGGAAATTAAACGAGCATCCCCATCAAAAGGAGACATTAAAATGAATGTCGATCCAATCGAGCAGGCTCTTTCTTACGAAAAAGGTGGAGCCGCAGCCATATCGATATTGACGGATGAGGTCTTCTTTAAAGGGTCAATTGCCGATTTAAAAAACGTGAGCCAGGCTATACAAATTCCAAGGTTATGTAAAGATTTCATCATTGATGAAATTCAAATCGACCGTGCCTATCAAGCTGGTGCGACTATCATTCTATTAATTGTGGCAGCTCTTTCAAAAGAACGCCTTCATGATTTATATCAATATGCAAAACATAAAGGGCTTGATGTATTAACAGAAGTCCATGATGAAGCCGAGTTAAAGCAAGCACTTGAGCTTAATGCAGAGCTGATAGGGATTAACAATCGAAATTTAAAAACATTCGAAGTGGATTTGGCGGTTACGGAACGACTTGCGAAGCTACTTGATCCAAAACGTCACATCATTATCAGCGAAAGTGGAATCAAGACAAAAGAAGACGTACAGCGTGTGAGGGAAGCAGGGGCGAGGGGCATTTTAGTTGGAGAAACATTAATGATATCACCTAACCTTCCAAATACGATGGCAGAACTGCAAATGAGTTTATAAGGAGATTAATATGTTTGTAAAAATTTGTGGGATAAAGACATTAGCAGCGGCTCAGACAGCTGTAACATTCGGTGCAGACTTTATTGGGTTCATTTTTGCAGAAAGTAGCCGGAAAGTTCATCCCGAAATAGTATGTGAAATAGCGGGGAATCTCCCTGCACACGTAAAAAAAGTCGGAGTGTTTGCTAATCAAACCGAACAAGAAGTGATACGAAGTGCTGAAATTGCCGGATTGGATTATATTCAGCTACATGGTAACGAGTCTGCCAGTTTTGCTGAGAGAATGCCTCTCCCGGTTATTAAGGCCTTTGCCATCCAGTCAGAGAAAGATCTTGAAAGCCTTCACGATTATCCGGCTGATTTTCTACTAGTAGATCTTCCTAAAGGAAATTCTGGTAAGGGAATGACTTTGGATTGGGATATGCTTCGTAAAGCGGGCTTACCAAAGGAGAAAATTTTTCTAGCTGGAGGATTGACTTCAGAAAATGTCGGAAAAGCGATTACTGCCGTATCACCATTCGCAGTTGACGTAGCGAGTGGTGTCGAAACAAATGGATTAAAGGATGCTGCAAAAATAAAAGCTTTTATTACTAAGGCGAAAAATACAGCCGGAAAAGAGGAATAAATAGATGAGTACTTATACACAGCCCGACCAAACTGGTCATTTTGGAGCATATGGTGGCCGTTTCGTTCCGGAAACCTTAATGGCGGCAATAACAGAGCTTGAAGAAGTATATGAACAATCAAAAAAAGATCCAGAATTCCAAAAGCAACTGAATTACTACCTTACTCAATATATTGGTCGTGAAACGCCCCTTTATTTTTCAGAAAATTTAACGAAACTTGCTGGTGGTGCCGATATTTATCTGAAGCGTGAGGACCTAAATCATACGGGTGCCCATAAAATCAATAATACGATTGGTCAGGCTTTATTAACACAGAAAATGGGCAAGAAAAAAGTCATTGCCGAAACAGGTGCAGGACAGCATGGAGTGGCAACGGCGACAGTTTGTGCTTTGCTGAAGTTAGAGTGCATCATTTTTATGGGAGAGGAAGATATCAGGAGACAGAAATTAAATGTTTTCCGGATGGAACTTCTGGGTGCCAAGGTCATATCTGTATCACAAGGAAGTGGGACACTAAAGGATGCAGTCAATGAGGCGTTACGGTACTGGGTAGCTAATGTGGAAGACACTCATTATATTATGGGGTCAGTCCTTGGGCCGCATCCATTTCCTGTTATTGTACGCGATTTTCAAAGCGTGATTGGTAAGGAAACGAAGCGTCAATATTCTGAAGTGGTACATGCTCTTCCTGATGCCATAGTCGCTTGCATAGGCGGTGGCAGCAATGCCATGGGTATGTTTTATCCATTCATTGAGGATGAAACGGTTAAATTATATGGAGTAGAAGCAGCAGGTCATGGTCTTGATACACCGTTACATGCTTCAAGCTTAACAAAAGGAAAGCCAGGGGTGCTTCATGGGGCATTCATGTATGTATTGCAGAACGAAGATGGCCAGATTCAGGAGGCACATTCGATTTCAGCAGGGTTAGATTATCCGGGGGTTGGACCGGAACACAGTTTTCTAAAAGATACAAATCGTGTGACATATACTTCAGTTACCGATCAAGAAGCCCTAGAAGCTCTCGTTTTGCTTTCAAAGGAAGAAGGGATCATACCTGCATTGGAAAGTTCACATGCCATCTCCTACGGTTTAAAACTTGCCAAAGAAATGGAGAAAGGGACAGGCTTGGTGATTTGCTTATCTGGCCGTGGCGATAAGGATGTTGAAACGGTCCAATCTATATTAGGGGGTAGCGAACATGAATAAATTAACAAAAGCGCTGCAGGAATGTGAATCTAGGGGAGAAAAAGCATTTATTCCTTACATTATGGCAGGAGATGGCGGTCTTGAACGGCTAAAGAGCCAACTTGTATTCCTTGAAAAAAGCGGGGCAACAGCTGTCGAATTAGGTATCCCATTCTCAGACCCTGTTGCTGATGGACCGGTTATCCAACAGGCGGGAATCCGTTCTTTGGAGAATGGTACAACTTTAAAAGATATCCTAAAAAAAGTGACTGAAATCAAAGGCGATGTAAACATTCCAATCATTTTAATGGGGTATGCAAATTCTATTATGGCATATGGCCTTAAAGAATTCACAGAAGATTGTCTTCAGGCAGGAATCGCCGGATGTATTATCCCTGATTTGCCAATTGAAGAAGAAGCTGTCTTTTCAACTATAAAAACTGCAGGGATTGTACTGATCCGTCTCGTGACGCTCACGTCTTCTAGAGAACGGATTACTCAGATTACGGCAGGGGCAGAGGGTTTTATCTATGCTGTGACTGTAAAGGGCATTACGGGGACCCGTGATGCCTTTGGAGGAGAACTCGGAGGCTATTTAAAACAGGTAAAAGACCTAAGCCCTGTTCCTGTTCTTGCCGGATTTGGCATCTCTACTCCAGATCATGTCCGCAATACGGTGCAATCCTGCGATGGTGTCATCGTCGGAAGCAAGATAATCGAATGCTTTGAAGCGGGTAAAGAAAATCAAATAAGTGAATTGATACAAGCAAGTAAAGAATTGGTGCAAAAATAAGAAAAGGAGAGCCTTTAATGGCTCTCCCTTTTCTTTATTTATATTAAAGTATGAATGCTCTATTCATCTACTAATTCCAATGCAATACGTAGAATATGTGTTTATTTTAATTTATATAAGGGTAAAAGATGCTCAAAAGCATCATTAATGGTTTTAATGAAATCATCATCATTTAATTGAATGGCTTCTTCGCGAGAAATTCTTATCCCGCAAAGAATTTCAGCTTTCTTTACTGTCTGCAAACGATTAAACATTGAATTCAAATCATCAACCGAAAGGCCATCATGAGGGATTACTTCAGGTTTCGTATGATCCATCGACCAAACATAATGTGAGGGAATATTTTTTATGAATTGCTTCGCATTTTGCTCTAGATGCCTCCCGATTTCAACTTTATTAGGAGCTTCATAAATGACTGCGAACCAAATGAACATATGTGTTTCCCACAAACCAATTTGGAAATGTGGCATCATTTTATAACCTCGGCTGTTGGCAGCAAAGGCAACCCAAGTGTCGTTAGGAGGGTTTACTTTCCTTCTAGCATGCTTAGCAACATGAGGGAACATCTCTTCACCGGTCATCACAGATAATTGTTGTGAAAAGTGCTCACCAAGTGCTTGTAGCTTGGGTTGGATCTGCTCTTTTAAAGCATCCATTCGCGGTTCCAATCCATCAATTTTAAAAACGTTAAAATCATCAGCTGAAAAACTTGCTATATTCATTATCATCTCTCCTACCGTAATATCTGCACATATTGTAGCATAAGTAAAAGTAATAATTGAAAAATAACGATTTAGTTCATTATCGAAAAATTCCTTTAAGTTAAAAGAACAAATTAGTTGCTATTTGTGGTAGGAAGACATATGATAAAATAAAAATAAATTCAGAAAATTAAGTTAATTGACGAAGGGAGAATGTTAATTATGAAACAAGTCATGAACCAAGCATTAAAAGCTAAAGAAGTTGAAAGACATAGAGCTGCAGTGTTAAGAATGGAAATGGACTATGAATTAGCAACCCTTTTTGAAGCAATTAGTGAAGAGAATGATCAAAAGAGGTCACAATGCAAGCAAAGGCTTGAGCGTATCCGGTTAGAATTGCTAAAACTTAAAGCCTTGTAAAATGATAAAGCTGCAGAGATCGTGAAGGAGAATTAATGAACGAAATGAATCAAATTCAATACAAGAAATTCTATTATAGATGATGAACGGACACTTATTTTATAAAAAATAATGTGTCCGTTTTTCGTTAAATGAACAAAATAGTAGTAAAAGCTGGTCTTTGATTTTTAAAATGGACTACTTTCCTGTTAATTAGGAAAAAAATTATCAAAAGTATACAAAAAATGCATGAGGATAATTAGCTTATAAGCTTAAATGGAGTGAAGAATCGTGAATTAAATAACCCTTATTATTCAAAGATATTTTAAAAATTGGTAAATTTATGATGTTAAAAACTTGAAGACTTGATATATTTGCTTTAATCTTTAGTAGAGCATGTTAGTGTAGTTTCTGATTACAAAGGACGGGGATATAATAATGGCATCGGTTAAGGAAATGGATACATATGCGAAATTATGGATGAAAGAAGCAGGGTTGAAGCTGAGAGCGTCCTTTGAAACCAAGCTGAATATTGAAATTAAAACGAATCCTAATGATTTGGTTACCAATATGGATAAGGCAATAGAAACGTTTTTTTGCGATAAAATTACCGAAACTTTTCCCGAACATCGTATATTTGGGGAAGAGGGAATGGGTAATGAGATAAAAGATTTAAAAGGAACGGTGTGGATTCTTGATCCAATTGATGGAACATTGAACTTTATTCATCAACAGCGGAATTTTGCGATTTCTCTTGGGATTTATGAGGATGGTATCGGGAAAATTGGTATGGTTTATGATGTCGTAAATGATGAACTGTACCATGTAATTAAAGGGGAGGGGGCATTTATGAACGATCAAAGACTCTCTCCGCTGAAAGAGGTATCGGTTAGCAAAGCCATCCTTTCCATGAATGCAAGCTGGGTAACGGAAAATCGCCGGATTGATCCGAGTCTTCTAGCCCCGCTTGTGCGGGATGCGCGCGGGACCCGTTCATATGGCTCAGCAGCATTGGAGTTAGCATACGTGGCTGCAGGCAGGCTAGATGCTTATATAACTATGCGACTTATGCCTTGGGACTTTGCCGGTGGAGTTTTACTGGTTGAGGAAGTGGGCGGAGAAGTAAGCAATATAACTGATAAAAAATTGGATTTTTTAGAGGGAGATTCATTATTTGTCTCTAAGCCTGGGCTGCACAAAGAGGTTTTTGAGAAATATTTAACAGGTAATACTAGCTTTTAATACCCCTGACCTAAGTCATTGGTAATGTTCAAAAAGGATATTAAAGTGGATAAAGTAAGACTAAAGACTTAGGGGAGTGGAGAATATATTTCACTTGAAAAAATTAGCAAAAAAAAACTCGCTGTTTACAGCGAGTTTTTTATATTATAACTTTCCTGCTTCGCGTAATTTTTTCTTTTGAGTGAAACCAAACCCCATAATCCCGCAAAGTACAACGATTGCAGCTAAGATTCCAAGTAAGCTTTTTTCAGCAATAAAGATGCCTATAGAGCCAATACTTGATGCTGCTAGTATCGCTAATATTAAGAAATTCCATTTAATATTCATTAATATCACCCCTAATATATCTATTGTACATAATTTCTGTATTTGTTTCTACTATGTTTGTGATATAATATGTAAGTTAATACTAGTGATACGTTATACACAAACTTTTTTAGGAGTGAATTTTTTGAAATTAAGAGATAATATTCGTAATATAGCCATCATTGCCCACGTTGACCATGGTAAAACAACTTTAGTGGATCAGTTGCTTAAGCAATCTGGTACATTTCGTGAAAATGAACATGTGGAAGAACGTGCGATGGATTCTAATGCTATTGAAAAAGAACGCGGAATTACGATTCTTGCGAAAAATACAGCAGTTCAATACCAAGATACAAGAATCAATATTTTGGATACACCTGGTCATGCCGACTTTGGTGGTGAAGTAGAGCGGATCATGAAAATGGTTGATGGTGTTTTACTTGTTGTTGATGCATATGAAGGATGTATGCCGCAAACTCGTTTCGTGTTGAAAAAAGCATTGGAACAAAAAATAACGCCAATCGTTGTCGTGAATAAAATTGATAAAGACTCTGCCCGTCCAAACGAAGTTGTGGACGAAGTAATTGACTTATTCATCGAACTTGGAGCTGAAGAAGAACAATTAGAATTCCCTGTTGTCTTTACTTCAGGTATTGCTGGTACAGCAAGCTTGGATTCAGATCCTACCAAACAAGAAAAAGACATGACCCCATTATTCGAAACAATCGTCGAAACGATCCCTGCACCAATTGATAACACTGATGAACCACTTCAATTCCAAGTGGCTTTACTTGATTACAATGATTATGTAGGACGTATTGGTGTTGGCCGTGTATTCCGTGGGAAAATGCATGTAGGTCAACAAGTTTCATTAATGAAACTTGATGGATCAGTTAAGCAATTCCGTGTAACGAAAATCTTTGGTTATATTGGCTTGAAAAAAGTTGAAATCCAAGAAGCTGTTGCCGGTGATTTAATTGCTGTTTCTGGTATGGAAGATATTAACGTTGGGGAAACAGTTTGTCCTATTGAACATCCTGATGCCCTTCCAATTCTACGTATCGATGAGCCAACATTACAAATGACTTTCCTTGTAAACAACAGCCCATTCGCAGGCCGTGAAGGTAAATTCGTAACAGCTCGTAAAATTGAAGAGCGTTTGAAAAGCCAATTGCAAACTGATGTTAGCTTAAGAGTTGAAAATACAGATTCTCCAGATGTCTGGGTTGTTTCCGGTCGTGGAGAGCTTCACCTTTCTATCTTAATTGAAAACATGAGACGTGAAGGTTATGAACTGCAAGTTTCTAAACCTGAAGTTATCGTTCGTTTGATTGATGGAGTGCGTTGTGAGCCAGTTGAACGTGTTCAAATCGATGTACCTGAAGAGCACACTGGTTCTATCATGGAATCCATGGGAGCTCGTAAAGGCGAATTGTTAGATATGATTAATAGCGGAAGTGGTCAAGTTCGTTTACTATTCACGATCCCAGCTCGTGGACTTATTGGTTATTCTACTGAGTTCTTAACAATTACACGTGGTTATGGTATCATGAACCACTCATTTGACAGCTACCAACCAATGGCCCAAGGTCAAGTCGGTGGAAGACGTCAAGGTGTACTTGTATCAATGGAATCTGGAAAAACTACACAATATGGTACGATGCAAGTAGAAGACCGCGGTGTCATTTTCGTTGAGCCAGGTACGGATATTTATGAAGGTATGATTGTCGGAGAACATAACCGTGATAGCGATTTGACTGTTAATATCGTAAAAGCGAAACAAATGACAAATATGCGTTCAGCTAATAAAGACCAAACTTCTTCAATGAAAAAACCAAGAATTATGTCTCTTGAAGAAGCTCTAGAGTATTTGAACGACGATGAGTACTGTGAAGTAACTCCGGAATCAATCCGTCTTCGTAAAAAGATTCTTGATAAAAATGAACGTGAAAGAGCAGCTAAAAGAAAAAAAGTTGCTGTTGAAGAAAAATAAATAGCAAGAGGAGGAGAAAAGATTGGATATCCAAGAGCGATTATCATTTTTTGCAGCTTTGTACAGAGTGGATGAAAATCCTGAAGCAGGAATGTGGTATTTATATTTAACGATTTTTGGATTATGCATCCTTGTCTATCAGCTAGGTTTTGCCAAAAAGTTACCTTTGCTAAAAAATGTGATTATTTACGCGGTAATGGCACTTGGGTGTACCCTTCTTTCTTTCTTTGCAGTGTTTCTGCCAATGGGGGAAGCATTAGTCATCGCATCGCTTGTTCTAGGGATTTATAGAATTCGTCTTCATAATTCGAGAAAAGAAGAACAGGCATAAGATGATGAAATCATTACAAGATGCTTTATACAATTGGTTGACGATTAGAGTTGTCTGTGATGCAAGACCTGATGATTCAGCTGCGCGCGAAACAGAAATGTTTTTCATGCAGATGCTGAAAAATGATCATCAAGTAATCATTGATTCCGTTTCAAAAATAGAACCTTTTTATTTCGTTGAATTTCTAATAGGAGACGAAATGAAAAAGCAACGTTTTCCTATTGAATTGATTGATATTATGTTGGATCAAATACAACTAGAACCAGATAAGTATAAAAATATCGAGTGATGATAAAAAGAACCGTGCGAATTTCGCACGGTTCTTTTTATATTGCTTTTGGAAGAAATATCGCGTAAATAAGATGTAAGAGAGACCACAAAAAGAAAGCAGCCAGATCGAATGGATGGGCAACTTCCGTTTGTGAAAGCAAGGATAATGGAAAATAAAGCAGAATCGCAGGAGTGATGATGCAAATAGCAAGTGTGTATGTTTTCCATTTGCGAAATATGCTCCAAGTATGAAGGATATATACATAACTAAAAGTAATTGTAAGTGAGACAAGGAGATGGAAAAGGAACAACGTTGCCTCACTCCAGGGGATTGCCCCGATTACTGGAAGGAAATCTACATTTAATAAAAGCTGATACACTTGTTTTCCTGAATACATTTCCATCCACTTCATTAAGAAGCCGAGCATGATCCCATTAATCAGGCCAATCAAACAGACCTTTTTTAATGTTTTACCATTCATCTTCATTTTTGATAGTGCGGTAAAGACGGAAATTCCCGGTGGCAATCCGTTCGTTTGTACGCTCTTCTATGCGTTGATTGCATGTATTGCACATATAGGTATGTATAGGACGGTTACGAAGTTTCTTTGCTTCTGGACTATCATCTGGTATAGATTCAATTTGATCACATATTACACATTTAACCTTCATATTATTTGAACCTCACTTCAATTTCAATATGCTTTTAAGTATACCAATATTTTTATGGTAAAACGAGGATAAAGTGAAACTTACATGTGAGTGACTAATCATTATTAAGGTTATGACTGTATAAAAGACAAAAACCCGAAGGTCTCTTCGGGTTGGGGTTATTTACTCTTTATAGTGATTAGCTTGATCATTTTGCTCCTCATCAAGCTGTTTTCTTTCCTTTTTATCTTTAAGTTTAGCCTTTTCGTTTTCAATGACTTTTGTGGGCGTTGGGGTTAAAATATCACCTGGAACCTCAGGAATGACTCGACTGGTGATGTCAGCCAGTTCATTTAGTATTCCTCTTACAGGTTTGCCATTATTAATATCCTTAGCCACCTCCCTAATTCGTTCATTTATATCAGGATCAGCGACGATGATAGCATTTGCTCCGTTTGGATCTTTTTTGAAGCTTTCACCAACCGAGTATTTAATCGTTCCTACCTGTGAACGTTCAATGTCTTGGTCAATATCAATTCCGACTATGGCATATTTGCCAAGTACGACTGCAGTGGCATCATTCACCTCGGGAATGGATTTAGCCAGACCAGTGAGTCTTTTTGCTGTTTGCTGACCAGTTTTTCTATCCGTTTCCTGAACAAGCGAATTATTAACTTTAGTTAGATTACTTTTTGTGTTATCTTGTGACTGTTCATTATTATTATTCATCGAGCAGCCTGTCATTAACAGAACAGTAGCAAGAGATAAAATAAGTTTCCGCAAATGTTCATCCTCCTTTTAGGAAATTACCTTTCCGTTAATTACAGCCTGTCCACTCCAACTAAGTCTGATGCATAAATTGCAGTAAACCTGCTGTGTTCCATATGATCAAAGCTCACTTTGCAGGAAGTTTTCTTTATAGTCTGTAAATGTTCTTCTATCTTTATGCAAAGGAACATATATTTTATCAACAGTCTCGTCCGCTACATAACTGCTGAGTGCAGTCAATGGTAAGACATATCCGATAAAGAGCAGGCAGGAGGCGTCATATTGGGGAAAAAAATCTATGTTTTAGATACGAATGTCCTGTTGCAGGATCCGTATGCGATTTACTCATTCGAAGATAATGAAGTAGTCATTCCAGCAGTTGTTTTAGAAGAATTGGATTCGAAAAAAAGGTATATGGATGAAATCGGAAGAAATGCCAGGCAGGTATCAAAATTGATCGATAGCTTTCGTGAAAAAGGAAAGCTTCATCAAAGCATTCAGCTTCATAATGGAGGTAGCTTAAGAATTGAACTTAATCATCGTTCATTTCATAAACTTCAGGAAATTTTCGTGGAGAAAACAAATGATAATCGAATATTAGCAGTTGCAAAAAATTTATCTTTAGAGGAAGAAACAAAGGAAGATGGGAAGACGGTCATTCTTGTCAGTAAAGATACTCTAGTGCGTGTAAAAGCTGATGCAATAGGGCTTGAGGCGGAGGATTTTTTAAATGATCGTGTTGTTGAAATGGACCATATTTATGGAGGGCATAAAGAAGTTTTTGTGTCGATTGACAATCTGAATAAGTTTTATGAAAAAAGTCATCTTAAGCTTGAAGAACTGACAAAAGATTTATACTACCCTAATCAATTCTTGCTGATGAAGGATACATTGGGAAGTTCAGCCTCAGCGATTGGGATTGTAGATGAGAACTGCAGATATGTTAAGAAACTAATGTATGAAGGAGAACATATTTGGGGAATTAAGCCGAGAAACGTTCAACAGACGATGGCCCTTGATTTGTTACTTCGTTCTGACATTCAGCTTGTGACGCTTATTGGTAAGGCTGGGACAGGAAAAACGCTATTGGCATTGGCAACAGGATTGATGCAAACAGAAGATTTATCTCAATATAAGAAGCTTCTAGTAGCTAGGCCTATTGTTCCGGTCGGTAAAGATATTGGTTATTTACCTGGGGAAAAAGAAGAGAAGCTTAGACCTTGGATGCAACCTATTTTTGATAATCTGCAATATTTGTTCAATACGAAAAAACCAGGGGAATTGGACGCAATTCTAGCTGGCATGAGTTCGATTGAAGTAGAAGCTTTAACCTATATCAGGGGTAGGAGTATTCCGGATCAGTTCATCATCATAGATGAAGCGCAGAATCTAACGAAACATGAAGTGAAGACCATATTAACAAGAGTAGGGGAGCGGAGTAAAATTGTTTTGATGGGGGATCCGGAGCAAATCGATCATCCTTATTTAGATGAATATAATAATGGTTTGACCTACGTTGTAGAAAAATTCAAGACCGAGCGTATTGCTGGCCATGTTAAACTGATAAAAGGAGAAAGATCCGGTTTAGCTCAGCTTGCTGCTACACTTTTATAAAAAAACGGCAAGGGAAATTTCCCTTGTCGTTTTAAATAATGCATTCAGGCTTCTATAACTATGGTACATGTACTTTTATTTAACAGTGAAAGATCGTACATTCTTAATTGGGTTATTGATATTAGAGGCATCTCCAAAATAAATTTCCATAGGTCCGCCCTCGGTTACTTTAATTGGCTTTCCATCCTTGGAAAAGCCAAGGAAAAATTCAAGCGCTACTTCGAATGGAAATGTAAGCTCTTTTTCATCAGTTGTAACAATAACTTCTGTTACACCGGTTTCAGGTTCGGCGTTTTTCAAAAAAGGTTCAAAAGGAATGCCAAAAGTCCCCTCCATCAATCTTTGCTTCTCAAACTTTCGTTCCGTTTTTAATGTAGGAGGCATGGTAGCGCCCTCTTGAATTTCCTTTTGCCAATGTTTGGACGCTGCAATTGTATACTCTTCTAATTCATTGACTTGAACTCTCTCAGCATTGAAGTATGTATCGATTTCAATTTTACGGTCATCAAAAATCCACACTCCAGGATCTAGAGTAATTGGATATTTCACTTTTCCATTAATAAACACGATGGGTTCCAAATATCTCATTCCTTTCTGTTGCTAACATTCTTATATAAGTATAATCAATTATATAAGAAATGTCACATTATCTAGGATAGTGATTATATCTACTGCCGGGTTTATGAGTATAGAGGCTGATTGTGTTATTTTAGTGTTTGGATTATTCAATTTGTTTGTCAATGTCCTTGCTTTTTCATACAACAAAAGGTAGAATTTAATGATAAGATAAGTTAAGATATAATCGCTCTGAGCGGGGGGATTTAACATGGCATCTGATATGCTTGTCAATCATCGAGAAAAAGCTTATGCTTTATTAAAAGCAGATGCTGACAAGATTCTAAAACTGATAAAAGTTCAAATGGAGAATCTCACTATGCCTCAATGTCCTTTATACGAAGAGGTACTTGATACACAAATGTTCGGTCTATCACGAGAAATTGATTTCGCCGTACGTTTAGGCTTAGTAGAGGATAAAGAGGGCAAGTCCCTTTTGGAAACTCTTGAAAAGCAATTGTCAGTTTTGCATGAAGCATCATTAAAAAAATAATATACAAAACATACTAACTCAAACAAATCTCGATGATTGTTTGAGTTTTTTATTTATATACAATACTAGGTAATAGCGTTATACTATAATTCAATAGTGTTATACTAATTAGTGCGATTGAAGCTCAAAATGAGCTTTTTTTATTGGGTATGGAATGTTAATAGAAATATTTTCGGGAAAATCTATCACCACATATTCGAATTAGCATTTTAGTTAATGAACTCTTTTTTCATAAATAGAAAAATGGAGTAAACTTGTGCAGATTGTAAGATGATCTTCAATCAGTATTGAATCTTTAGTTCTAGAACTATAGATATTGAGGGGTCAAAAGACGGAAAATCCCTGTGCTTTTATACGAATATACATAATTTTTTATTTTTTTATTGTATTCAGTTTATTTTAGTATTATGGTTATATTAATTGTTGAAAAAATACAAAGTTAACATATTGATAGTATATTATAATAATTTCAATGTATTTTAACTAATTGGCAAAGTTTCTATTTTTGTGTATTTATTTTTCAGAAACGTATAAATGCATAGCTGAAAAATATATCGAAATATAATTATGTTGAGGAACGACGATTTTAATAGGACTGTCTCCATTGTTGGAGAAATAAACGTGTGAATAAAAAGTTGTGAAGTTTATCACGCTTTTTTTCTATATATTCAATAAAAATACATATTGATTAGGGTGGTAGCAATGGTGAAACGTATAGAAAAAGTACTTGCGGCAAATCGTGGAGAAATAGCGATTCGGATTTTTCGGGCGTGTACGGAATTAGATATTAGTACAGTTGCAATCTATTCAAAAGAAGATTATGGATCTTACCATCGATATAAGGCGGATGAAGCATACCTAGTTGGGGAAGGCAAAAAGCCGATTGATGCATACCTGGATATTGAAGGTATTATTGCAATTGCTAAGATGAGCGGAGTCGATGCGATTCATCCTGGTTATGGTTTCCTTTCAGAAAACATTGATTTTGCTAAACGTTGTGAAGAAGAAGGCATTATCTTCATTGGACCAGAATCAAGGCACCTAGATATGTTTGGAGACAAAGTAAAAGCAAGAACACAAGCAGAACTAGCTGATATTCCGGTCATCCCGGGTAGCGAAGGTCCTGTAACAAGTGTGGTAGAAGTGAAAGAATTTGGTGAACAATACGGTTTTCCAATTATTATAAAAGCGTCTCTAGGCGGCGGCGGGCGCGGAATGCGAATCGTTGAGAAAGTTGAAGATGTTGAAGAGGCTTATGATCGAGCAAAATCTGAAGCCAAAGCAGCCTTTGGTAATGATGAAGTCTATGTAGAGAGATTTATTCAAAATCCAAAACATATTGAAGTTCAAATTTTGGCTGATACTCACGGGAATATCGTGCATTTATACGAACGTGACTGTTCTGTTCAGAGACGTCATCAAAAAGTTGTAGAAGTGGCACCTTCTGTTTCGCTTTCTGAGGACTTACGTGAAAGAATTTGTGAGGCAGCAGTCAAATTGTCAAAAAATATTGACTATGTCAACGCGGGTACTGTCGAATTCCTTGTAGCAAATGGTGAATTTTACTTTATTGAAGTCAATCCAAGGGTACAGGTTGAGCATACCATTACTGAAATGATTACAGGTATCGATATTGTTCAATCACAAATCATGATTGCTGAAGGACATGAACTTCATGGCAAAAAGATTGGGATTCCTGAACAAGCTGGTATTAAAACACATGGTTTTGCAATACAGTCACGGGTAACAACTGAGGATCCATTGAATAATTTTATGCCGGATACTGGAAAAATGATGGTGTATCGTTCTGGTGGAGGTTTTGGTGTTCGTTTGGACGCTGGTAATGGGTTCCAAGGGGCTGTTATCACACCATATTATGATTCACTTCTCGTTAAACTTTCGACACATGCGCTTTCATTTGAACAGGCTGCATCAAAAATGGTTCGTAACCTTAAGGAATTCAGGATTCGTGGAATTAAAACGAATATTCCATTCCTTGAAAATGTTGTAAAACATGAGAATTTCATTAGTGGTGAATACGATACTTCCTTTATTGATTCAACACCGGAACTATTTACCTTCCCAGTCAGAAAAGACCGTGGAACAAAAATGCTTTCATATATCGGTAATGTTACGGTAAATGGATTCCCAGGAGTGGAAAAAAAGAAAAAACCTGTTTTCGATTTAGCGCCAATTCCAAATGTTGCCGGACTGCCGCTTATCTCGGGTACGAAGAATATTCTGGAACAACAAGGTGCAGAGGGGCTTGTTAATTGGATTAAAGATCAGAAAGAGGTATTGATTACTGATACGACTTTCCGTGATGCACATCAATCTTTATTGGCAACCAGAATTAGGTCGAAAGATATTCTTGATATCGCTGAGCCTACGGCGAAACTTCTTCCTAATTTGTTTTCTATGGAAATGTGGGGCGGGGCAACTTTCGATGTAGCTTATCGGTTCTTGAAAGAAGATCCATGGGACCGTCTATTAAGCTTTAGAAAAAAAGCACCGAATGTGCTTTTACAAATGCTATTAAGGGCTTCAAATGCAGTGGGTTATAAAAATTACCCTGACAATGTCATTCGCGAATTCGTTGAGAAATCAGCGGATGCAGGAATTGATGTTTTCCGGATCTTCGACAGTTTAAACTGGGTAAAAGGTATGGAAGTGGCGATAGATGCAGTCCGTCAATCGGGTAAAATTGCTGAAGCGGCCATTTGTTATACTGGGGATTTAAATGATCCGTCACGTAGCAAATATAATATCGAGTACTATAAAAATATGGCGTTGGAGTTAGAACATGCCGGTGCTCATATTTTAGCTATTAAGGATATGGCTGGACTTCTGAAACCGGATGCTGCTTACCGTCTGGTATCAGAATTGAAAGAAACAACTTCCCTTCCAATCCATCTGCATTCTCATGATACGAGCGGAAATGGAATTTACATGTATTCAAAAGCGATTGAAGCTGGCGTGGATATTGTTGATACGGCGATTGGATCTCTAGCAGGATTGACTTCACAACCAAGTGTACAAACGCTTCAATATGCATTAGAAGGCTCAAGCAGACAGCCTAAATTGGAAGTTGATTCACTAGAGCGGTTAGGCGAATACTGGGGAGAAGTCAGGAAATTTTATCATGACTTCGAAAGTGGAATGAACGCACCTCATACTGAAGTATACAAACATGAAATGCCTGGTGGTCAATACAGTAATCTGCAGCAGCAGGCTAAAGCGGTAGGGCTAGGAGAACGCTGGCATGAAGTTAAAGAAATGTATCAGCGCGTTAATGCAATGTTCGGAGATATCGTTAAAGTAACGCCTTCTTCTAAAGTTGTAGGAGACATGGCCTTATTTATGGTGCAAAATAACCTATCTGAAGAAGATGTCCTTACAAAAGGCCAAACCATTGATTTCCCTGATTCCGTAATAGAGTTATTCGAAGGCTATTTGGGTCAACCGGTTGGGGGATTCCCAAAAGAGCTTCAGGAAGTTATCTTAAAAGGAAAAAAACCTATTACTGTAAGACCGGGTGAATTGTTGGAAGACGTAGATTTTGGCGCTTTAAAAGAAGAATTGTTCAAGGAATTGGGACGTGCTGTCACAGATTTCGATGTACTTGCATATGCCCTATATCCAAAAGTATTCTTAGATTACAATAAAACTATTGAATTGTTCGGCGATGTTTCAAACCTTGATACGGCCACTTTCTTATATGGCATGAGATTAGGGGAAGAAATCGAAGTTGAAATTGAAAAGGGTAAAACGCTTATCGTTAAATTAGTATCAATCGGTCAACCATTGGCTGATGGAACTCGTGTTGTGTATTTTGAATTGAATGGTCAATCTCGTGAAGTAATCATTAAGGATGAAAACATTAAATCTTCTGTTCAATCCAAAGTGAAAGCAGACTCAAAAAATAAAGAGCAAATCGGTGCAACAATGCCTGGTACGGTAATTCGTGTTGTCGTCGAAAAAGGGGATCAAGTTAAGCAGGGTGATCACCTAATAATTACGGAAGCCATGAAAATGGAAACAACCGTGCAGGCGCCATTCTCTGGGACTATTAAAGACATTTATGTTAAAGATGGTGAAGCGATTAGTACTGGTGATTTATTGATTGAAATAACTAAGTAATACCACTGACTAAGGACATTGTTATCGAAGTTGGGCATATTAGTACCCTTGAGATTTCAAGCTGCTGTATGCCCTCCTTTGGGTTAAGTTGGTTACATCGAATTTGTCTTTCTTATACAAAAAAGCCATCATTATGAGGAATGATGGCTTTTTTTGAATCTATTAATTGAACAATCAGACATTAACGAGCGGGTATGGTTGGTGTTATTTCTTGTTCATCCTGTCCGTTGACGGTATGTGTTGCACTCCCTTTTTTAACGGCTAATGCATTTTTTTTGCTTCTAGAAGTCAGCAGCATTAAATAGCTCATTACGCCAAAAAAGCAAGCTATGAATAAGGCATGTGCCAATGCAATATATAAATTCTGTCGTGAAAAAATAATAAAGGCTCCAGCGGTAACTTGTAAAAAAACGAGAATGAATGCAGCAATCCAACCGCCATATATTACTTTTTGATGTTTGTAGTATTTATGGGCAATAAATGACACGTAAGATACCCAAATGAATAATGCCCCAGCAATGGCTCTGTGACCCATCTGAACCCATTCATATAGGTTGGAAGGGAATGCAAGGCTGTCATTTACACATAAAGGCCAATCCTTACAGATTAAACTAGATTCTGTATGTCTCACAAGTGCACCCGTATATACGACTATTAGGGTGAAAATTAGTATGCCAATAATATGAAATCTCATCCGCTTATCAACTATAAGTTTTTCAGCTTCGAACTTCTTGTCTACTTCAAAAATCAAAAGTGTTAATAAAAAGACAGAAGCAAAGGAGATTAGTGATATACCAAAATGGAGAGCCAGAACGAAATCAGATTGTGACCAAAGAACCGCTGCTGCTCCAATAAGCCCTTGAAGAACTAGAAAACTAAAAGAAATAACAGATAAAAAGCGTGCTTCACGAATATGCCCTATTTTTCTCCAAGACATATAAGATAAAACTAAAACCATGAATCCTCCAGCACCTGAAACAAGTCGATGGGAAAACTCAATAACTAATTCAAGCGTAATTTTGTCAGGGATCAATTGACCATTACATAATGGCCAGGACCTGCCACATCCCATGCCGGAATCCGTCTTAGTGACTAAAGCTCCACCAAGTAAGATGAAAAGCATTACAATCGTAGTTAAAACAGCAAACCATTTAAGAGACGATTTCACTAGAAGTCCCACCTTTTTCTCTGGAGCCAAATTAGTTAGTTCCATAAATTTCATACTTAAATAATAGCATAAGATATTGCATAAATATTTGTCGAACTTTCTTGATATTACACAAAATAGAATGATTTTACAAGTTCAGTTAATATTATACCTATTAAATAAAACGCCTGAAATAGTTGAAAGTTACAAGAGACTTTGATAGAAATAAAGGGAGTGTAAATCTTTAAGTAGGAGCAAAATAGAGATATAGCCTAGGGGATGATGATAATAACTGACTATATATGTTATTAATAAAAGACATGAAACACCAGCAAACACAGTAAAATTCATGCGACACAAATTGGTCAAAAATTATCCAAAAAAATTTCACAAAAGCTTCCAAAAATGTGTTTTAATATATTGAAGAAATGATTTTACTAAATTTTACTGTTATTAAGCATGATATAAAGAATAAAAGCTCTAGAAGGATTCCATTGACAACGGTCATTGGTAAATAGTTTACTTTTTGTTTACGCTTCTTTGGTTACAAATATCGAAAAGTATGAAATAATGTTCTATAGTATCGTAAGTAACTTTTTTTACATTTGCGTCTTTGGTGAATGATTTAAAGGAGGAAAACAAATGTCAGAAACAAGGGGTATGTCAGAAGCTGTCATGAAGGACAGTAAAGCCGCCCTTCAATCGGATATACCGGAAACAACAGTTTGGAAGGATTTTCTCTCACTTATTAAAGTGGGGATTGTCAATTCAAATATAATTACAGCTTTTACCGGAGTATGGTTAGCCCTTCATTTTTCAGGGCTTAGCTTTTTAAGTAATCTTGATGTAGTGTTTTATACGCTTGCAGGCTCGGCGCTCATTATGGCTGGATCTTGCAGTTTTAATAATTACTATGATCGTGATATCGATCATTTAATGGAAAGAACGAAAAATCGGCCAACAGTAACTGGAAAAGTACAGCCTTCAAAGGTATTGGTGTTAAGCTTTGGCTTGATTGCTGCTGGACTAATTTTACTCGCTTTGACTAATATGACAACTGCCATAATCGGTGCATTTGGCGTATTTGCCTATGTTGTCTTATATACTATGGTTTTTAAGCGGAGATTTGTCTCAAATACAATTATAGGCAGCATTTCCGGTGCCGTTCCTCCACTTATTGGCTGGGCTGCCGTTGATCCTGGTCTTGATACTATGGCGTGGGTTTTGTTCGCTATTATGTTTTTGTGGCAGCCTCCTCATTTTTATGCGCTTGCAATGAGACGTGTCGAAGAATACCGTGCAGCGGGAGTGCCAATGCTTCCAGTTGTAAAAGGGTTCAAGGCCGCAAAAAGATCGATTATGTTATGGATTATTGTATTAATGTTTATTCCTTTCTTTTTAACACCTTTAGGTACTCCGTTAGTTGTTCTGGCTGCTCTATTGAGCACAGGTTGGCTTATTTTAGGAATAAAAGGGTATAGAAAGAAAGATGATGTTAAATGGGCAACATCCATGTTTGTATATTCTTTAAACTATATGACCATTTTATTTGTAGCGATGGTTATTGTCACACTCATTTAGTATTAGTTAAATAATGTATATTGCAGCCTGTTCTTTGACAGGCTGCAGCTTACTTATCAATAATTGTCCACTAACCGCCAACCATACATATAAACTGAGAACGCATCAAGAGAGTACTTCATAAGAGCGGTTACATGAGCCATTTTAATAATTCCTTAGATTAGGGATTCTTTCTTTTTTTAGAAATTGACATAGAGAGAATATTCGCAATTGCGCCCATTTTTATTTTTGTGAGAAAATTTTGACGAAAGAGGGGTTTCTGAAGCTATGAAAAAAAGGCTGCACAAATGGCGCCTAATTGCTTTGCTGGGTATTGTAGGACTTGTCCTTTCGGGCTGCGGCGAACCATTCCTATCCGCGCTGAAGCCAGCTGGCAATGTTGCGCAATCTCAGTATGATTTACTGATATTGAGTACGTTAATCATGGTACTGGTTATTATTGTTGTGGTTATTTTGTTCGTTGTAGTGTTACTGCGCTTCCGCCGAAAGGAAGGCGACGAAACAATACCGAAACAAATTGAAGGAAGTCATAAACTTGAAATTATCTGGACTGTTATTCCTATCCTTCTTTTAATTGTTCTGGCTGTTCCAACTGTCGTCACAACTTTTGACTTAGCTGACACAAAAGCAATGGATAAGAAAGATAAGGATGGAAAGACGAAGGACGCACTTGTGGTAAATGTTAGGGCGAACCTTTATTGGTGGGAGTTTGAATATCCAGACCTTGGTGTTGTTACAAGTCAGGATTTGGTCGTACCAACTGACCAAAAAGTGTATTTCAATTTAACTGCCTCAGATGTTAAGCATTCATTCTGGGTACCGGCTGCCGGAGGAAAGATGGATACAAATACAGATGGAGTTAATCAGTTTTTCTTAGAATTCGATAGTAAAAAGGCAGAAGATTCGAACAATTTATTTTACGGGAAATGTGCTGAGCTTTGCGGACCTTCCCATGCTTTGATGGATTTTAAGGTGGTAACAAAATCTAAATCCGACTTTGAAGCATGGACTAAGGATATGAAGTCTGCAAAAGAACCCACTGTTACTGGTGATTTAGCAAAACAGGGTGAAGACGTCTTTAACCAAAGCTGTATCGGTTGTCATGCGGTTACGCCTAATGACAGTAGACCTGAGGCTGCCCGTCAAGCTCCGAATCTGGCTACATTTGGTGAACGTGAGAAAGTAGCTGGAGTTTTGGATCATACTGAACAAAATGTGAAAAATTGGATCAAGGATCCTGAGAAGTATAAACCGGGTAACACGATGACCGGTACTTACGGTGAACTTTCAGATTCACAAATTAATGCACTAGCAGCTTATCTTTTACAGCTGAAGGTGGAAGGAAAATAGAACATTGATTAAGGAGGTTAAATCGTGAGTACGTACGCTAATAAAAAAGGATTTGGCGCTACGATTTGGGATTATCTGACAACGGTAGACCATAAGAAAATCGCCATCTTATATCTTATTTCTGGCGGATTGTTCTTTGTGATCGGCGGTTTGGAAGCGATGTTTATTCGTATCCAGCTTGCAATCCCAAATAATGACTTTGTAAGTGCCGGATTTTATAATGAAATTTTGACCATGCACGGCACGACGATGATATTCCTGGCAGCCATGCCATTAGTATTCGCTGTAATGAATGCAGTTGTGCCATTACAAATAGGGGCTCGTGATGTTGCGTTCCCATTTTTAAACTCATTAGGTTTTTGGTTATTTTTCTTTGGAGGTATATTCTTAAATCTTTCATGGTTTCTAGGAGGAGCACCTGATGCAGGCTGGACATCGTATGCATCACTTTCTCTGCACTCTGAAGGCCATGGTATTGATTTTTACGTCCTAGGATTACAGATATCCGGACTGGGAACATTAATTGCAGGGATCAACTTCCTTGTAACCATTATAAATATGCGTTCGCCTGGTATGACCTACATGCGTATGCCGCTGTTCACATGGTCAACGTTTGTTGTTTCTGCATTAATATTATTTGCTTTTCCTCCACTTACTGTAGGATTAGTGTTAATGATGTTTGACCGGATGTTTGGCTCGAATTTCTTTGATGTAGCAGCTGGAGGTAATACGATTATTTGGGAGCATTTATTCTGGATATTCGGTCACCCAGAAGTATATATTCTGATTCTTCCGGCGTTTGGTATTTTTTCTGAAATTTTTGCGACATTCTCTAGAAAAAGATTATTTGGTTATTCATCGATGGTATTTGCAACCGTTTTAATCGGTTTCTTAGGTTTCATGGTTTGGGCCCATCATATGTTTACCACTGGTTTAGGTCCTATCGCAAATGCAATCTTTGCGGTGGCTACCATGGCTATCGCTGTACCAACAGGTATTAAGATATTCAACTGGATTTTTACGATGTGGGGAGGAAGCGTCAAGTTCACGGTTCCAATGCTTTATGCAGTTGCCTTTATTCCTACATTTACAATGGGTGGCGTAACAGGTATCATGCTCGCATCCGCACCTGCTGATTATCAATACCATGATAGTTATTTCGTTGTTGCACATTTCCACTATGTAATTGTCGGTGGGGTTGTATTAGGTTTATTGGCTGGAATCAATTTCTATTGGCCGAAGATGTTTGGAACTATGTTAAATGAAAAATTGGGGCAGATCACATTTTGGACGTTCTTAATTGGTTTCCATCTAACATTCTTTATTCAACATTTCTTAGGGCTAATGGGGATGCCTCGTCGCGTATTTACATTCTTGGACAATCAAGGTCTCAATACAGGTAATATGATTAGTACCGTTGGAGCCTTCTTAATGGCATTTGGTGTCTTGGTAATGGTCATCAATATAATCATTACATCTGTGAAAAATGAAAAAGTAGGCAATGATCCATGGGGAGATGGTCGTACGCTTGAATGGGCTATTCCATCACCACCGCCATTTTATAACTTCAAACAACTTCCGCTTGTGCGTGGTTTAGATCCTTACTGGGTTGAAAAAATGGAAGGAAAAACGGAAATGACTCCTGCAGAACCACTTGGGGATATCCATATGCCAAATTCATCTATTCTTCCTCTAACGATTGCTTTCGGTTTATTTGTAGCCGCATTCGGTGCTTTATATAATATGGATGATAAGACATGGACCCTACCTATAATCATTGTTGGACTTTTGATTACATTTGGTTCAATGTTAATCCGTTCCGTTAAAGACGATCATGGATACCATATTCATAAAGAAGACCTTATGGACGATAAAGATAAGGGAGGTAAGGCATAATGCAAGCAGATGAAAGATTCACGGATGCTACTTGGCCTGCTTCTCCCGAGAAAGCGACTTTAGAAGGTAAAAATAAGTATTTGGGATTCTGGTTGTTTCTTGGTGGAGAGACGGTATTATTCGCCTCACTATTTGCAACTTACCTTGCTTTAAAGGATAAAGTTCCAAATGGTGATGCAGCCCTAGCAAAAGATTTATTCGAATTACCACTTACTTTTGTTGCGACTATGCTGTTATTGACTAGTTCATTAACTAGTGTGTATGCAATGTATCATATGAAAAATAATCACTTTAAACAAATGCAGGCTTGGCTTGTGATTACGGTTGCACTTGGTTTTGCTTTCCTAGGTCTTGAGATTTATGAATTTAATCACTATGTTCATGAATATCATCATACTTTTACGAGTAGTGCGTTCGGCTCCGCTTTCTATACGTTAGTCGGCTTTCACGGAGGACACGTTGCTTTCGGTTTGATGTGGATTATTTCGCTGATGGTTCGTAATGCAAGAAGGGGCTTGAATTTATATAATGCGCCTAAATTTTATGTTGCGAGTCTATATTGGCATTTCATTGACGTAGTCTGGGTGTTTATCTTTACAGTCGTATACTTAATGGGAATGGTGGGATAACTGATGGCGAATGAACAATCAAATTCAGCGAACCCGAATGTCGATTTAAAATATCGCCGTAAGAAAAATGCTGAAGAGATGAAACATCAAGTGATATCATTTACACTTATGATTTTCTTTACATTAATTGCTTTTGCTGCAGTTGGAATTGAAGGATTTTCACATTGGTTCATTAAACCAGTCATTTTGCTACTGGCAGCCGTACAAGTGGTTTTCCAATTGTATTATTTTATGCATATGAAGCACAAAGGGCATGGTACTATTGCATTGTTTTTATTCTCTGGCCTTGCAGTCGGCTTAATAACTGTCCTTGTTTTCACAACGATTGTTTGGTTATAAACCATAAAGAAAATCGGCTATTGATTAATAGCCGGTTTTCTTATGTCTCATTCATTTGTTAGGAAAATAATCCAAGTTTATCTATATTTGTTACTAATTTTTATTTTAGGTATAATGAAAGTAAGAAAAAGTTTATGACGAGGTGATTTTTTGTCTATTGATATTTTCGGCTTTCGTGCTTTGTGGAGTCCATACTATTTTGCCGCCCTCGTACTTATAACGGTTGGATATTTTTGGTTGGCGACAAAATACAGAGGGAAGTTTCCGGGTAGTTCATCGCTTTCCGTAAAGCAGGTAACTTATTTCTTAATAGCAATGTTCCTTCTTTATATGGTAAAGGGTTCCCCGCTGGATTTATTGAGTCATATCATGTTCAGTGCCCATATGTTTCAAATGGCTCTGCTTTACTTGGTGATTCCGCCATTATTTATCATTGCGATACCAGACTGGTTCTGGAGATCTTTCATAGGTTCAAGGGGAGTGAAACCGTTATTTCAGTATTTCACGAAACCCCTCGTGGCTCTTTTACTATTTAATGTCCTTTTCTCGTTGTACCATATCCCGTTAGTTTTTGACTTTATTAAAACGGGGATATGGTTTCATGCTGGCTACACGGCGATCTTATTTACAACTGCAGTTCTGATGTGGTTTCCTCTTGTTAATCAACTTCCAGAACAAGAAAGTCTATCAGGTGTTAAAAAAGTAGCTTATATTTTTGGCAGTGGTATTTTAATGACACCAGCTTGTGCATTAATCATTTTTGCTAATTATCCGATGTATGATACGTTTACGAATGCGGAATCATGGGCCAGTGCGATGGAGCTTTGCGTGCCTGCTTCAGCATTGTCCAATTTATCACTCAGTGGTCCAGAAATGTTTAATGGGCTGCCGTTACTTGAAGACCAGCAGCTTGGCGGGGTACTTATGAAGGTTATTCAAGAAATCGTTTTAGGATATGTTTTAGGAGTCATTTTCTTTGCATGGTTCAAGAAGGAAAATGGAGAGCAAAATGGGATCGATCCGATTCCTTCAGAATTTCAGACTGTAGAATAGTCGTATCATAAAGGACTTGTCTAGTAACGGACAAGTTTTTTATGATGTCATCGCCATTACGGTGCTGCCTAACGAAGACTTTAATAGGGATAAGAGGCCACCTTTTTTATAAATCGTAAAAGCTAGTGATTAGTCTTAGCTTTTCTATAAAAGTGAGCATTCTGTTAAAAATCCTTGATTTTATTGTATTTTATGATTACCTCTTATAAAATGGTAGTTGATTAATAAATATAGAGAGGACTACAATTCTTATGTCTTTACCAATCCTTCCAACGATAAGTACAGCTTTCATTGTATTAAGTGCCATCACTGTTGCAATAGGCTGGTATCAAATTAAACAGCGCAAAATCGAGACCCATAAGAAGACAATGATGGTAGCTGCAGTTTTTGCGGTAATCTTTTTCACTATCTACCTTTCACGAACAGTCTTTATTGGCAGTACGTCATTTGGTGGACCTGATGACATTAAAATTTACTATACGATTTTTTTGATTTTCCACATAACGCTTGCTACGACAGGAGCTGTTCTTGGAATTATTATGCTTACCACTGGGTTTAAAGGCAATTTTGCTATCCATAAAAAAATTGGGCCTACGACAAGTATTATTTGGTTCTTCACTGGAATCACTGGAGTAGCCGTTTATATTCTGCTTTATGTCATTTATCACGGTGGAGAAACAACATCTTTAATAAAGGCAATTCTAGGGTTTTAAAACAAAGAAAAAGCCTGGTGCAAAAAAGCATCAGGCTTTTGTTATAGGTATTAAAAAAAGAGAGAGCATCTATAGACACCCTCTTTTTTTACTGTATTTTTTGCTAAAGGCTTTTACAGGCCATTAAATTGTGTGAGTTCTTCTTTGATCTGAGCAAGGATTTTTTCACTTTGCTTCACTAATGAAGCAGGGAAGTCCTCTCCTTCGCCGTATTCAACGCCGTGTGGATAATAGTGTTTTCCTAATAGAGGAACCATTAGTTTGATGACGGCTCTGTGAGCGCCTACATCGCCTTCTGTAGCAAAGCCAAGTATTCGCAGATAGAACGTGCCTTCTTTTATTTCAAATTTACGATCGTAACTAACTCTTTCGTAATCCCATTGTTCTGCACGTATTAAACCATATTGCGGCATTAGGTCATCTAGTCGGTTTAAGTCGGCTGTGATGTTCTCGATTCCAAAGCTTTCAAATTTCACGAGTAGTACCTCCTATGTTTACATTTGAGAATTAAAATGACATACCAGGAAAATGTTATGTACATAAAATATTTAAATAATTCTCCAGTATGTTTATAATATACCATTTTATCCTATATTTTATAATAGTACGAAATGGTGGAAGTTGCAATGAACTCAAACATGGTATTTTCATCATTCACAAAAGTTACACTTTTTAAAAATAAATTAAATGGAGTGGCATTCCATTGTAAATTAGAAAATTATGATTGAACAATGATATAATCAGGAAAGAAAGATGTGAGCATTGTATACATAAATTAGATAGAGAGAGGGAGTGTTCCTCTGCGCGGGTTAGGTAAGGTAACGGTATTAATTATTATTTTTTTTGTAATCGGTATTTATCTTAATATCGGCGGTGAAGATGAAGGTAATCCCCTAATTGATGGTAACAAAGGTGTTAACCCTAATGAACATATAAATGAGAAAAGTACTTCTTCTGAAAAAGAGGTGACTGAAGCTACAGAAGGTTTGGCAGTTACAATTGGGAAAAATGCGAAAGAGATAGAAAAAGAATTCGGAGAACCTGATCGAATTGATATGTCCGCTTATGGCTATGATTGGTGGGTTTATAAAAAAGACTATAGTAATTATTTTCAATTAGCCATTGAAAATGAAAAAGTGGTTTCTGCATATGGTATAGGTGATAAGGTTAATGTTGCGCCATTTAAAATCGGACAATCCATTGATGCCATCTATTCTAGTTTGTATGTAGAACCAACTGTTGATATTGAGGTTGGGGATAGTTCCTATCGTTTTGAATTGTCGGAGGAAGATATGAACATGAGGCCTTTGATTGAACTTGGGGATATTCATGTACAGTTGTATTTAGATAAATTCTCAGGAACGGTTTCAAGTGTTCGGTTTTTGAATGATTCTACCCTTTTAAAACAACAGCCTTATGAGTTGACCTACCATGGTAAGCTTGTGAAGGTGGAGGATCTTTCTGAGAAAGACTGGGAAAAGGTGGAGGAAGGCAACGAACAGCAAATATTCGATATTACGAATATCATGCGTAGCAGATTTGATTTGAAGCCTCTAGAATGGGATGATTCTGCAGCGGATGTTGCTTACCTTCATAGCCGTGAAATGAGGGATACTCCTGAAGGGACAAAGGTCCCTGAAACAAAAGGGGATTTGGAAAAGCGTCTGAACGCAGGTCACGTCAAATACAGTGCAGCAGGTGAAAATATTGCTAAAGATTATGTGGATGCAGCGGCAGTCATGGAAGGCTGGCTAAATAGTAAGGGCCATCGGGATGCGATGCTGAATGAGGACTTTACAGGTTTGGGTGTAGGGGTTTATAAAAAGTATTATACACAGAATTTCATAAGAAAATAAAAATGGATCCCTTATGGGATCCGTTTTTATTTTCTAATTATTATATTTTCAAGATGAAAAAGTTGCCTGTCGATACCGCGCAAAGTTCGCCATCATCGCGGTATACCTTTCCTTCGACGATAATCGTTTTATTGCCTCTATGTATTAACTCACACTTACATGTTAAATGATCACCAATAGCGGGTTTTACATACCGAACTTGTATATCTGTCGTTACTGTAGCGTACCCTTCTGGAACTGTTGAGTTGGCAAGGTTCCCCATACACGAATCTATCATGGTAGCAATCATTCCGCCGTGGGTAATGTTCAATTCATTATGTACAAGTGGTGTGTTAGGCATGGTCATTGTAAGTGAGGTATCCTGTTGGCTTACATCCTTATTTAACTGCAATAGGCTTGAAATATAGGAATACTTCTTTTGTTCTCTTTTTACTTGTATTCCTGAGATTATTCCCGATAAAACGGCTAACTCTGTTTCATCTGCTGACTTTGCCAGTTTTTGAAAGTCTTCGACTAAATCCCTGAAATCTATCATGAAAATACCCCCTCATTTTCTAATATTATACTATAAGGAAATGTAATTAAATTCGGAATAGAAATGCCATGCACTTTTTATTTCATTTTAGCATATGGTGAACATAGGCGATGTCTTAGTGTGAGGTGAGAGTAATGGCAAAAAAAAAGCGCCCCTCCGTCGATGGATTTCGGGAGTTTGTCAAGGAGCATCCTTATTTAGTAAATGAAGTGAGAAACAAGCAAGCAACATGGCAGGAACTTTTTGAAGAATGGTACTTACTCGGAGAAGATCATTCACGCTGGCAGGCTGACGGCAGTGTGAATGAATCTATAGTGAAGTCTGAACCTCAATCACAGCCGGTAGAAAAGGGAGATCAAAGTACGGAGTTGATAGGTTCGTTAATGAGTGCAGTTAAAAATATGGATATGGGTCAGATACAACAATATATTACAAATGCCAATCAGGCAATTGGGGCAATACAGGGAGTGCTATCGGCTTTCCAAGGGAATAAATCAGGTGGTGATTCCAATCCGCCCCCGAAGGACAATGGGAAGAGAGCGAATCCATTTATATTTAACAAAGATTAAGTAGTGAAGAGGGGAGGGCTTTTCATGCGCCAGAATGTATATGAATTCATTCAAACAAATGAAGATATGCGTAATTACTTGAGGGTTCAACCTGCATGGTACAAAAGGTTAATGCGGAATCCACATGAAGTGGACGTATTCGAAACGGAAGCGAAATACTATTTTGAGAAGTCGATACCACATCGGGTTTCTAAATTTTCAGAAAGCGTTCAGGTTGCTTCTATGATGCTTCATATGTTTCAAGCGATGAATACTCCAGGAGAATGAAGAAAAAAAGAGTAAATTACTCCTTTTGGCGAACAATAAAGGCAAAAGGGGGACGATGATATGAGAAGATTCATTATGGTTCTAACAGTGTTGATGGCAGCGACAGGTTGTGGAAAGAAAATACCGGAACCTGAAAATTTAGGAGCAGCTCTACAAAATGTTTCTAACTTAAAAGCTGCCACCACTGTATCAACCGTCCAAAATTTGGATGAGAACTTTCAGGTGAAAACTTTTGTGAAAGGGAACTCTGTATATGTTGAATGCTACCTAAAGGATTATGGTTTTTCTGAAACAAATCCTAAACAATTGGCAACTGTGTCGGTATCTATTGATAATCAAAAGAAAAAAGATATGCGGACAGCGGCTTTTATCTTAAAGGATGTTCCAAATGGCATGCATAAGATTAAGCTGGAGATTTTAAATGGTTCAGGTAAAAAAACAGGATTACAAAAAGAGTTTGAGGTACATATCACTTCCTCTATTTAATCAAACCATTAGCATCTGATAGTAAGAAATGTTAAAATGATGGTGGAGGTGAGCTTGTTTATGCTTGCTACTATGGAAATTATCGACATTTTACAACAGGCTGACGGATTAGCTGAAATAATCCTTCATTCTGAAATAGGAGAAGAATATCTCCTTAGTTTATATAAATTACAGAGCGACAAAGAGGCACAGCAGAAGATTTCAAAGTTTACTTCTTTAAAGGATCTGTTTGAAGATGTTCAAAGGTTCGGTAAATATCATCCGGACTACAAACGTATCAATTTAGAGACTAGAGAAGCTAAACGAGATATGGATATGCATTCTACCGTTGCCCAGTTTAAGAGGGCAGAGACGGAATTGCAATCCGTTCTTGACGAAATCAGCGGACGAATTGGCCGGGCAGTTTCTGAGCAGGTTAAAACCCCTGCGGGAAATCCATTTTTTGTATCTTCAGGTGGGTGCTCAACCGGAAGTTGCGGTACTGGTGGAAGTTGTGGATGCTCTGCTTAATAGGAAAAAGCCTGGTCCTTCCAGGCTTTTTTTTATTGCAGTGTTAACTTCTAAATAGAATGCAGTCCGGACAGAGATTCCCACAGCAAAACATCTTTTGTTGTGGTACATAAAAACGGTGGCGGAATACAAATAATTGGTTTTCCTGCCGGACGAAAATGGTTTCGCAATGGAGTTGCTTGCCTCTCATTGAACGGCTTGCTGCTTTTTTTATTAAGAGAAAGAGATTATTTTTTTCGTTTTCCTTATCCTTCTGAGAATAATGAATATATATAAATGGAATGCCCGTAATTTTCTTTAGCGAGGCTTGGCTTATCTCTTCATTATCTACTAGATGTCCGATAAATTGATTCCAGATTTGGTCTAAATCCATCTCTTTTTAGGCTCCTTTCTTATTATTTATATTCATAATAGTAAGAGAATTTAGTTTATAATCTTTTTTTCTTGGTTGAAAGTACAGATTCTGCTATGCTAAACTTAGTTAAAACCTTTATAAAAGGGAGTTATTGATATGCTTGGAGCGAGACAAGGAATTATCGTCTATTTACATACATTAAAACAAGCCAAAATGCTTAGGAAATTCGGGAATATCCATTATGTTTCAAAAAAATTGAAATATGTAGTCCTTTATACAAACATGGATGAAGTCGAACCACTGGTAGAAAAGCTGAATAATTATTCGTTTGTAAAAAAAGTTGACCTATCTTATAAGCCTTTTTTGAAAGTGGAATTTGAAAACTCCAAACCAGATAAAGCGAAAGAATATGATTATAAGATGGGAATTTAAAAAAAGCTGACTCATGCGGAGTCAGCTTTTTTAATTCAGGACATCTATTTTTCTTCAACCTAATGGAGGTAGATATCTATTCATTCGTAATATACCAATCAAATGCTGATAGTATAACTCGATTTCTGCAAAGAGGACTGAAGATTTTACATCGATTTCAATAATGGATTTATCTAGTTCCTCTGCTAATTTCTCAAAAAGCTCATAGCGTTTGTTTACGGTAACATGAGGGTTCGGAATTCCTTCACGGCAAATATAAAGCGGCTGGAATTTCCCTGGATCTGTAGGTTGCATGACAACAACTAATGAAGTTACCTTTTTATCATTTATCGTAGTGTGTAGAGCTAAAAGCCTTGCAACACGATGCTTTTGATTGCGTCCTACTTCAAGCAGCTCATATATATCAGAATAACCTTGTCCAAGTTCAATAAAACGTTGAATCAATTAAACCTCTCCTAACTAACTTATTATTCATTACTTTATCATTATCTCCTTTAAAAGAGAAGGACAATTTCATTGTCTAATCATGACAAAGCCCAACGAGTAATGGAGGTTTATCAAAAAAAAAGCCCTGCAAAAATCTGCAGGGTCCTTCTATGTCTAACTTAGGACTAGAAGGCAAAGGGAGAGGAGAAACCGGAGGAAGAACTTATGGGGAAACGTAAGCCTTCTCCGCGGTTGGCAACAACACCTAATAAGGAATGTTGTTATTCACATTATTGCCAAATACAACTTAAATATTCAAAATGTAAGAGATTTATAAAAAGAATGGATGAAGAATAGGTGTTGTAATTGGGTGTAGGAAAATATAATTTGATGTTTGTCTTAGGAAGAAGGTTGGCTTTTATTATTGGCTAGATTTTTCTAATATGTTAGGATAGGAAAGTAACAGAAATTTGTCATAAAATGTGGTGAGAATGATGAGGGTCGTTTCTGGAATTTGTAAAGGAAGACCACTAAAGGCTGTACCGGGAACAGGAACCCGGCCGACTACGGATAAAGTTAAAGAATCCATTTTTAATATGATTGGTCCTTATTTCGAAGGTGGGCTCGTACTTGACTTGTTTGCTGGTAGCGGTGGACTAGGAATTGAAGCATTAAGCAGGGGAATGGATAAAGCCATATTTGTAGACCGAGACTTTAAAGCAAATCAAACGGTTAAGGCAAATTTGGAGATATGTAAGTTTTCAGAACGTGCAGAGGTTTACAAAAATGATTCAGAACGTGCATTGAAAGCTTTGGTGAAAAGGGAAATAACCTTTCAATTAATCTTTCTTGATCCACCTTATAAGAAACAAAAGCTTGTGGATTTACTTGAAGAAATACATAAAAACCGATTGCTAAGCAATACGGGGTATATTGTTTGTGAGCATGGCCATGATGTTACATTGCCTGAGCAAGTTGGTGACTTTACTGTTAAGAGAAAAGAAGTTTATGGTGTCATTGCTGTTACGATTTATCATTGGGGGAACGTAAACGAACAGGGGGAACTATGAATGTCAAAAATAGCGATTTGTCCGGGAAGTTTTGATCCAATCACATTTGGTCATCTTGATATCATTCAGAGGGGAGCGAATGTATTTGATGAGGTATATGTGGTCATTGTGAACAATTCAGCAAAAAATTCATTGTTTACGGTAGAAGAAAGGCTGGAGTTAATTACAGAAGCAACGGCTCATATGCCAAATGTTAAGGTGGATTTCTATCAGGGACTGACGGTCGACTATGCTGAAAGCGTTTCCGCGAATGCGATTATCCGAGGATTACGGGCGACTTCTGACTTTGAATATGAAATGCAGGGAACTTCAATGAACCGTTTCCTGAACAATAACATAGAATCGTTCTTTATCATGACAAAAAATCAATATTCTTTCTTGAGCTCAAGTATCGTGAAAGAGGTTGCGAAATATGGCGGTGATATTTCTGAACTAGTGCCTCCTGTCGTCCAAAAAGCCTTGACTAAGAAGTATGAGCAACAAAAAGAATAGAAAAAAGAGCATTGCCGACCTAGGCAATGCTCTTTTTTCTATTTAAGAAAGTCCTTTGAATAGTCGTTTGGCGAATATCATGATGTAAAGGGTTAAAAAAGCGAGGGTTAACAACGGGCCAAAATCAAGCATATTCTGATAAAGAGAGCTTGCACGTTCACCTGTCGATCCGCTGACTGGGAAGGCATTAAATGGGTTGCCGCTGTAATTATTGCCTTTATAGAATGGCTCCCAAAGCAATACAGTGAAAATGGATGCAAGAAAACCATGTGCTATTCTAGCTAGAAAAAATGGCATGAACCGAATGTCTGTTGCGGCTATAATACTGGCTACTTGCGCTTGAATGCTGAATCCATTGAAAGCTAGGATGAAACTTGTCATTACAGTCTGCTGAAGGAGGCTCGCATTTTCGACTGAGCTGGTTAATTTTGAGCCAAGAGTCATTTCAAACAACCCTGAAATGAACGGGAGGCTTAAAGAATCAGGGAAATTCATAATATGTAATATTCCTCCGACCCACGAGGCTAGCAGTCCGGTAATATTCATATGAAATAAAAGTTTATTGACTACCGAAAAAAGAATGATGAATCCACCAATCATTAGAAGAGTTTGGATGGAGGATAGAACAGCATCTCCAAGCAAACTTCCAAATGGTCTCTTTTCTTTTAGCCGGGTTCGATGCATCTGGCTAAAGGCTTGTCTAATGGAAGGTAGTTTGGTGATTCCTTTTGACTGGGACTTTTCCTCTTTCCAACGGTAAAAGCGCATTAAAATTCCTACACAAAAATTTCCTAGGTAGTGGGAGAGTGCAAGGATGATACCTAATTGAGGATTATGGAAGAACCCTACAGCAACGGCAACAAACAGGAATAATGGATTTGATGAATTAGTAAAGCAAACAAGTCTTTCAGCCTCAATGCGGGTCACCTGTTTCTCTTGACGAAGCCTTACGGTGAATTTGGCTCCGGCTGGAAACCCAGAGGCAAGTCCCATCGCCCAGACAAAACCGCCCACTCCGGGTACCCGAAATAAAGGGCGCATGAACGGCTCGAGTATGACTCCAATGAATCTGACAACACCAAAACTGATTAATAACTCTGAGAAAATTAAGAAGGGTAGGAGAGAAGGAAAAACAATTTTCCACCACATATTCAGCCCACCTTTGGAAGCTTCAAAAGATTCCTGGGGGAAAATGATTAAGCCAATTGTCATTATCGTGACGGTGAGAGCTAATAATACTGTTTTAGATTTTGATTTAAGCAAAGTTCAGCCTCCTCTTGAAGGGATACTAAATAAGGGCAGTTCGTTTCGTCTATATAAAATACGAACTTCCTTTTCTCTAAAAGTAATGCACAGTATGGGTTATCGATTGTAAAAACATGATAAAATGAAGATACTAGGTACTAGAAATGGCTGTAATATTTCAATTTCATTACATTGGGAGTCTTTGTTCGTGCTACCATGCTTGTTTCACTGTCAATATAAACAATATGCTTCTATAAATCTGTTTAAGACCATAACTTTGTATGAGTGTTATTTCAATATTTTGAACTTCTTACAGAGAGGGGGGATTTCTTTGTCAAAACCAAAGATTGGGCTTGCACTTGGGTCTGGAGGAGCAAGAGGCTTTGCCCATATTGGCGTGATAAAGGTGTTGAAGCAAGAAGGCATTCCGATAGATATGATTGCTGGAAGCAGCATGGGGGCGATGGTTGCTGCCTTTTATGGCGCAGGTTCAGATATTGAGAGGCTCTATAAGCTGTCGAGGGCTTTTAAACGAAAATATTATTTAGACTTTACGATACCTAAAATGGGTTTCATTTCAGGTAAACGGACAAAAGATTTAATTAGAGTATTTACATATGGAAAGAAATTTGAAGAACTTGATATTCCTGTAGCAGTGGTTGCTACGGATATAAAGACTGGGGAAAAAGTCATTTTTCAGGAAGGTCCTATTGCCCCTGCTGTCAGAGCAAGCATCTCAATTCCTGGTATCTTCATTCCGGAAAAAATCGGAAATAGACTTCTTGTCGATGGAGGCGTTGTTGACAGGGTTCCTGTTTCTGTAGTGAAGGATATGGGAGCGGATATCATAATAGGAGTAGATGTTGCTCATGTTAAACAAGATATGGAGATAAACTCTATCTATGATGTTATCATGCAAAGCCTCGATATCCTTCAAATGGAATTGGTTAAAAGCAGGGAATTTGCCTCAGACGTCATGATCCGTCCTAGGGTTGAGAAATACAGCTCGAAATCATTTACAAACATACAGGAGATAATTAGTATTGGAGAAGAAGCTGCAAGAGGAAAGATCGATCAAATTAAGCAAAGCATTGTTACTTGGAAGGAGTCATTTGAAGATGAGCCGTAAAATGTATGTACGCACTTTCCTGGTGGCCGCTATACTACTGATAGCATCTGCTCTTTATTCCCTACCTTATTATGTGTCAAAACCAGGAATGGCTAAAGAATTAGAGCCAATTATTGAGGTTTCCGGTGGTGATGAAGCGGAAGGTAGCTTTATGCTGACCACGGTAAGGATGGGCAAGGCTAATATTTATTCCTATATGCTGGCAAAGTGGAGTGATTATCAGGAAATTTATCCGGAGACATCGATTCGTAGCGAGGATGAAACCGATGAAGAATATAATATTAGGCAGTTGCATTTGATGGATGGTTCTAAAAATAATGCAATCCAAATAGCTTATGAAAAAGCAGGGAAAGAAGTGGATTACGAATACTTAGGTGTATATGTTTTGGACGTGCTAAAAGGAATGCCAGCTGCTAAAGAACTGAAGGCGGGCGACCAAATCATTCAGGTGGATAATGTGAAATTTAAGTCCGCAGAGGAATTCATGGATTACATTAATGGGAAAAAGGCTGGAGACGAAGTTGAATTAGTGTATAAGAGGGAAGAGACAGAGAAAACAGCTCATCTCTCGTTGCAGTCTTTTAAAGATGATCCAAGTAGGGTTGGGATAGGCATTTCTCTCGATGATAATCGAAGGGTCATAACGAAACCTGCCATCGCCATAGATTCTGAACAAATAGGTGGTCCTTCAGCTGGATTGATGTTTTCTTTGGAAATTTATAATCAATTAACAGAGGGAGATCTCACAAAAGGCTACGATATTGCGGGGACAGGAACGATGTCAGATGATGGAACAGTTGGCCCAATAGGAGGGATTCAGCAGAAAATTGTCGCTGCCGATAAGTCCGGAGCGGAAATTTTCTTTGCGCCAAATGAAAATGGAGCAGCTGGTTCGAATTATGAAGACGCATTGGTTGTAGCAAAGGACATTGAAACAAAAATGAAAATTGTCCCGGTTGACAATTTTGAAGATGCGTTAGATTATCTAACGAAATTAAAGGAAAAAGAAGAATAAAAAAAGCGCAAGCAGTTCATCTGTTTGCGCTTTTTTTTGTTAAATTTCGATGTCAAAAACACTGCTGAATTTCACTGCGAAATAAACTGGTGGGACTTGGCGGCCTGGGTCAACCTGTATTTTCTTTATTTGATAATAATTGGTGATTCGTATTCTCGTTTCATTAAGGAAGCTTGATATGGGTCAGGTAAGCCCAATGCATATACCTGTGCCGCCCGTAAGTCCGTTTCAATGCCATGCTTTTGATATGCTGATAGTTTAGAGATGAGCGGAACCGGCAAGCCTTTCTTGACGGTGCGAAGGTACTCCTGCCCCCGGGCATTCATGCCAAGGAGTCTGATATATGAAGGTAGATCATTGTGTATCATTTTTCCCTTTAAGGTATGTGTGAAAATATGGACGCACATCCGCTGGAGTCGTGTCCAGGTATAGCGCTTTGTCTTCATTGCGGCCATGAAGTCTGAAAAGGTTGTAGCTTGTTTTGCCATTTCCTTAAATCGGTGCTCAATGCCTTCTTCGATTTCGTAAATTTCTGCCAACTCCATGAGTGAAGAGGATAGAATCCGGTATTTCAACATAGGCCAATACATTTCCCAGTCATGTAAGGTACGGTAGGTCGATAAATAATGCTCAAGGCCGATTCTTGTTGATTGTGGAATATAGCCAGCAACAGGATCCAATTCCTGTTTTTGTTCCATGATGGCTTTCCGGATTCCTGTTGCACTTGCTATCGACTCGGAAGATAACTGTGTATCATGGTATCCGGCCGCAACCCGTTGAATCGTATAGGGTTGAATTGAAAAACCGTTTTTTAGGGCAACACTAACATATTCTTTACCAAGAATATTATTTGGCTTCGTCAAATCCAGAACATCATCATTTTGGATTATTGATTGAAAAGCCAGGGAGGCACTTGTCGGATAGCTGTTACCGGCATCCATGGCCGATTTAATGGCTGCATCGAATGCTACAGAATTGTCAGAAAGAATTTTATGTGCCGTTATGAATGGTTCAATTCGGCCATCCTCGCTTCCAAAGCAAAAAGAGTCGCAGCCAAGGTATTCCAAAAGAGAAATCGAGCCTTTTGCAAAGATCTCCGCCTTCTGGGTTGCAAAGGCATAGGGAAGCTCGATGACAAGGTCAATGCCGCCGCGTAAAGCCATTTCTGCCCTTGCCCATTTACTGACAATAGCAGGTTCACCGCGCTGTAAGAATGGTCCGCTCATAACCGCTACCACGACATCTGCCCCTGTATTTTCTCTACTTTCTCTAGCATGTAAAACATGTCCATTATGAAAAGGGTTATATTCGACTACTAAACCGCAAGCTTTCATTCCTTCACCTCAGAGAAAAACTTTGTATTTTTTCAACTTAGTGCTAAAATAGTATTTCAAGTAAAATTACTATAATGATTCTTCGTGATTTTTTGTTTAAAATGAATCATAAACTTGGATAATCAGTTAGGATGACTACATTATAGTGTAAAGAAAAAATATTGACAAACTTATAATTGAAAGCTATAATTATTTTTGTTGCCTTGAGGTGATTTCATTTGAAATGGACGATTAGTCAACTTCAAAAAATTCGGGACAAAGATTTACGGTTTGATGAACTAGTGGATGTCTTAGACATTAAGGAAAGAGACCCGCAAATTCGCGATGTTTCTCCGATTAGAGTAGCAGGAAGAGCTGATATCAACTCGACCGAGATTACTTTTCACTTGCATCTTTCAGGTGAATTAACATTACCATGCTCCCGTACACTGGTAGACGTGAAATATCCGATTGATATTGATACAAAGGAAACCTTTCTTTTAAAGGCAGAAGACACTGATTTCTACGGAGATGATGTCACTGTTGTGGAAGGCGATGTTGTAGACCTTATACCGGTAATTAAAGAAAATTTATTGCTAGAAATTCCGATGCAGGTTTTTTGTGAGGATGTCGATTCGAACGAAGCTGCTCCTCAATCTGGGAAAGACTGGGCTGTTATTTCTGAAGAAGAAAGTAAACATAAGGTTGATCCGAGATTTGCAAAGCTTGCCGACTTTTTTGACAACAATAAAGAATCTTGATTGGAACGAAAAATCGTTAATTCGATTTTTCCAGCTTTTTTATATTTTTTAAGGAGGTGGGAATAATGGCTGTACCTTTTAGAAGAACGTCGAAAACTGTAAAAAGAAAACGTCGTACACACTTCAAGCTTCAAGTACCTGGTATGGTAGAATGCCCAAGCTGTGGTGGAATGACTCTTTCACATCACGTTTGTAAAGAATGTGGAACATACAAAGGAAAAGAAGTTGTCGCAAAATAATTTCTTGACCTACTTGAAAGCTTTGCTTTCTTGATGCAACACGCTAATCAAAGCACAGAGATATTTCTCTGTGCTTTTTTTACTAAGATTTTTGGCAGAATATTTAGAATTTTTTGCAGCTTGACAGACAATTTATTGGAGAAGGTGTTTACATGAATAAGGTGCTAATTGTTGAAAAGGATGTACGCGGTTACATGAAGATTTTATTTAATAGACCGGAAAAAAGGAATGCTGTGAATTATCAATTAATGGACGAACTTGAGGCGGTTTTGTCAAAAGCGGCAAGCGACGACGAAGTAAAGATGCTGGTCCTGACAGGGGCAGGCTCTCAGGCGTTCTGTTCAGGTGGGGATTTAAGCGAGTTTCATGACCTCTACACAGAGGAAGAGGCCTTTACCATGTTATCAAAAATGGGTAAGATTCTTTATTCACTAGCGGTTTTTCCAAAACCTACACTAGCACTTCTTAATGGGAGTGCTGTCGGTGGCGGGTGTGAAATAGCGACTGCTTGTGATTTTAGATTGGCAAAAAGTGGAGTGAAACTTGGTTTTGTACAGGGGACACTTGGGATTACGACAGGATGGGGCGGTGCTTCGCTTTTACTTGAGAAAATACCAGAGCAAAAAGCGCTGAAACTATTGTTGGATGCAAAAATACATAAAGCTGAAGAAGCCAGGGAATTTGGTTTCGTAGATAAGATAATCGAAGAAGATACGAATGGATGGGAAGAATTTGTAGAAGATTTACTTGGTCATGAGACAGGAGTACTGATGGCTTATAAAAAATTATTGGTCAAGAAATGGAAGGATAGCGGGATTAAAGGAAGAATGGAAGCGGAAATTCGTGAATGTGCTAAACTATGGGCGACTGATGCACATCATGCTGCAGTCGATCGATTTTTAAACAAGAAAAAATAAATGTTACACCCTCTATATTTCTTCTATCTTTCCTAGCATGTGCATATTATGAAGTAAAACTTGCTGGGAGGTAGAGAGATGTCACTTACGAGACAAGATGCATGGACACAGGATGAGGATTTGTTGCTGGTTGAAGTGGTATTAAGGCATATTCGAGAAGGCAGTACACAGTTAAGGGCATTTGAAGAAGTAGGGAAGCAGGTATCGAGAACATCAGCCGCTTGTGGATTTCGTTGGAATTCTTTTGTAAGAAAGCAATATAGATCAGGAATTGAGCTGGCCAAAAAGCAAAGGAAAGAACAGGCTGTAAAGGAAACCGAATTTGAAATGGAAACTGTAGTAGCAGAATTCAAGACTATTGAACAAAAGACAAACGAGGAAAGGGAAAATGAATCTATTACCCTTCAGGAAGTTATATTATATTTAACGAAAATGGATGAATTAATCCAACTTGATAGTAAGGAAAAAGAACGAATTTCTGAGCGCTCACTTTTACTTGAACAGGAAAATGATCGTTTACAGGATGAAAATAGACTGCTGAAAGAAAACTTGAAAGTGGTAGAGGAAGATTATCGTGCGTTAATGCAAATTATGGAGCGGGCTAGAAAGCTCAGTGTGCTAGAAGACGAAAAGGCGAATCCGAAAGTTAGTTTCCAAATGGATAAAAACGGAAATTTGGAAAGGGTTAATAAATAAAAAAAGCGGGTGGAAATATCCGCCCGCTTTTTTTATCAGCTTATTCTTGTGTATCTATGTTAATGTTCTCTTCTTGTTTGACAAATGGGCTCCAAATTAGCGGGTTTTCTCCAAGGTCCCGGTCCATATCATAGGAAACAGCAGAGAAATCCATTTTTTTCCAAAAGTCTTGTGAATGAACTCTTGGGTTCGTTTTGATTGGCATGTTCAGACTTTTAGCGAATTCAACTAAAGCTCTTCCATAACCTTTTTTCTGATAGTTAGGCAAGACTTCAAGTTTCCAAAGAACGAGGAAGTCTCTTGTATTATCAAAATACTGGTCAAAATTAGCACTTTTTTTGTACAGACTCATCCTTGCTACAAGTTTGTCACCATAAAAGATACCGTAAAAAGGTGATTGGCTGTCATTTTCAATGATGTTACCTTCTAAATCATCGAGCATTGACAGTTCCTGTATCCCGTATTCTTTGAATTTTTTGAATTCCTCAAGCGTTTTAAAATTTACAAGTAATCTCTCCACCTTGTATTCCATAAAAAAGCTCCCCCTTAATTCTGATAAACCTCTTCCAACAATACCTTTGAAAGTACCTCAATGCTAAGTTATCATGTGGAATTCCAGCTTAAGGCATAAATCTAGTGTGGCATCAATCGATTCATCCTTGCTGACTAAATGCTTACAGCCGAGTATCCCCCGCCCTTTTTCCTTCGATTTCTCGTCGGCGTAAGATTGGAGGTATCTTTTGTTCCTATAAAGTCAAAAAAATGGCTCGGCTTTTATATCTAATATACCATTAATTTATCTCATAAAGAAGGAAATAAAACTTAGGCTGTCGTATTTATAATTCGCTCCCCTTATTTTTATAGCGAGCGGAAAAGAGCATGGGGATAGCGATGCAGGGGTTTCTTCGATCGAGGGGAGGAATCGCCGCAGGTTAAAAAAGAAAATGTGTTAAAATAGTAAATATATATCAAAAAGTAAGGAAGGTTATTATGAGAATTGGAATCATAGGGGGCGGGGCAATCGGTTTGTTGTTCGCATCTCGTTTGAGTGGGAATCATAGTGTTACTCTTTATACTCGTACAATGGAACAAGCATCCATTATAAATCGTGATGGTCTGTGTCTTATTGAGAATGGGGAAAGCCGGTTGCTGACAGGGATAGTTTCGAAGGCTATGGAAGAAGGTACATCGAGTGAAGATCTTATCATAATAACTGTCAAGCAATATCACCTTTCGCAAATCTTACCCGTTATTGAACGAATACAAGTTCCATTGCTATTCTTGCAGAATGGCTATGGACATATATCTTATTTGAAACAGCTGCAATCACCAGTCATCTATGTTGGGGTAGTGGAGCATGGGGCACTGAAACATGACCAGAATACTGTGGAGCATACGGGACTCGGTATCACGCGGGTGGCATCCTTCAAAGGAAGTCTTGATCAGCTGTCGTTATTAGATGAAAAAATCAATCGTTTTCCTTTTTCTAAGAGTGAGAACTATCACTCTATGCTGATAGATAAGCTGATCGTTAATGCAGTTATTAATCCATTAACAGCGATACTATCTGTGGAAAATGGAAAATTAATCAGTAATCCCTTTTATTATCAGCTGTTTCAGGCTCTTTTCGAGGAAATTTCTGCTATTTTAGAATTGCCAAATAAGATGGGGTCATTTGAACATGTAAGATCCGTATGCTTTGCAACAGCAGAAAACCGATCTTCCATGCTTAAAGACATAGAAAATGGCAGGAAAACGGAAATCGATGCTATTTTGGGTTATATCCTCTCGGAGGCAAAGAGGAAAGAGAAAAGTGATTGCGTAACGGCTTCTCTATATAAGATGGTTAAAGGAAAAGAGTTTCAGGGGGGATGAGGGTGTGCCGAACTTTGTATCAAGTCTTGCTGCGATTTTTATTACCCTGCCCTTTATAGGGTATATTCTATTTTTTATCGGTGCTAAACAATTCACTGGAAACCATAGACGATCCGTTCAATTTGCGATGGATATGAGTACATTGCTTTTCGTTTTATCAGTCCATTATTTAATTATTACAATTTGGGATATACATATTCTTTGGGTGATCATGCTGATCATGATTGTCAACGCATTTGTTGTTGTTCTTGTCCATTATAAGGTGAAAGAAGAAATCATTTTTCATAAGGTTTTAAAAGGTTTTTGGAGAGTGAATTTTGCTTTCTTTTTCTGCGCTTACCTACTATTATTTTCCATTGGTTTGATTACAAGTATTACGAAGATATTGACTACATAACATAGAACATAACATCAATTTTCTGCTGCTGGGCAACTTCTTTTGTTTTCTTAAAACAGAATGTTATACTCTAAAAAGAATTGTAGTTGCAGAGAAAGGGAGAACAGAAATGGAGATGAAAGATCTCGCGTTACCATCTTTAAATCGATTTGCATCGGACTATTTACAAAACCGTCTTGAAACTGAGGAGTATTTTCACTATGACCTGTCCAATCCGGACATATATCGTAATAGATACCTTGAATTGATGAACCGTTCGTTTTTACGAGGGGAGTTATCAGATTACATACAACAATACATGTCTCGTTTTCCAAGCAGTGATGCTGTTAATGGAAATATTGAAAGGTTGCGCAGTAACGATTCAGTGGTCGTGATTGGCGGGCAGCAGGCTGGTTTATTGTCAGGTCCGCTTTATACGATTCATAAAGTGATATCAATCATTAAGCTTGCTGAAGAACAAGAAAAAGAACTAGGGAAGTCTGTAATTCCTGTTTTTTGGATAGCTGGTGAAGATCATGATTTAGCTGAAGTCAATCATGTTTATGTGATGAAAAACAGTAAACCTAATAAAAAGACATACCCTTCATATCAGCCATATAAAACAATGGTTTCGGATATGGAGCTTGATACGGAAAAGGCAGAGAAGTGGTTCGAAGAAATCATTGAAACTTACGGAGAAACAGCCTTTACGAATAAACTTCTTATTGATATTAAAGAAACAATCGAGCAATCGAACACATTCGTCGACTTTTTTGCCCGTCTGATTCACGAATGGTTCCATGAATATGGCCTTTTACTTGTCGATGCTGGTGATCCGAAACTAAGGGAAATAGAAACAGGCTTCTTTGAATCGATGATTAAAAAAAGTGAACGGATTGCAGAAGTTGTCGTGGAGCAACAATCATATATGCATGCTCAAGGCTATGCAAAAATGATAGAAATGGATAAACAGGCAGCTAATTTATTTTATTATGATACAGATAAAAAAGATCGATGTTTACTCGAACGGGTAGATGGTATGTTCAGCGGGAAGAACGGAGAGGTTTCATTTTCTGAGCAGGAACTCTTGCAGATAGCCAAAGGTCATCCAGAACAACTAAGCAATAATGTCATTACTCGTCCGCTTATGCAGGAAATGCTTTTCCCGGTATTAGCCTTTATTTCTGGACCGGGGGAAATTGCTTATTGGGCAGAATTGAAACAGGCATTTGAGTTGTTTTCAATGAAGATGCCGCCAATCGTTCCGAGGTTAAACATCACGCTTGTAGAGCGTGGCGTTCAAACTGATCTTGAGGAAACAGAACTCGAGTTGGAGACCGTGTTGACTGAAGGAACCACGAATGCTGTTCGATGTTACCTTGATACTGTGAAGGATGAGACGATTGATCAATTATTCGGGCAGTTGAAATCGCAACTTGAAGATAATCATGAAAAGCTATCAGTGCACGCTGTTTCGTTAGATAGAGGTCTTGAGCCGATGTTGAATAAAAATATCGAATTCATCCAAAAGCAATTGGATTTCATGTATGGGAAAATTGGTGACCGTACTAAGGAACGCCACTCGGTTGTATTGAAAAAGTTTGAACGGATAGCAAATTCGCTGTATCCTCTTGAATCACCACAGGAGAGGATTTGGAATGTTTTTTATTACTTGAATCAATATGGACCAGATTTTGTTCGGGAAATTATGAAACTGGATTATCAGTTTAATAACCAGCACAAATTGATTTTTTTGTAGAAAAACTCACCTGATTGGATGAGAGTGGTGGGCTAATGAATTTGAATAAAGAGACTCACCTACCTTTATGAAAAATGGAAGTATAAAAATCAGCAGAAAGACAGGCGGCCAGCCTGTCTTTTTTTTGTTGGTGGCCATTTGCATGTAAGCCTTCGACAGTATTAGTGTGACTGTGTCTTAGTGTGCGTTAATTCGAGTGAAATGGTGTTGTCTTTAAATAAATTGGCTAAATAAACTTAAGGAGAAAAGAAGGGAATTTTTACTTATAAGGAGAAAGTAAAAACAAGTGGAGAAAGGTGGGGGAATGTGGTACATTGAGATTAGAATGTGGGGGTTGTGGGTATGTTCATGGGAGAGTACCATCATAACATCGATATAAAAGGCCGTCTGATTGTCCCAGTTAAATTCAGGGACAACCTTGGGGAACAATTTGTACTGACCCGTGGACTTGATCAATGTTTATTTGGTTACCCTATGGAAGAGTGGAAGCTGCTTGAAGAGAAGCTGAAAGCCCTGCCTTTAACTAAAAAAGATGCCCGAGCCTTTACCCGTTTTTTCTTTTCGGCAGCAACAGAATGCGAAATAGATAAACAAGGGCGAATAAATATTCCCACGCCGCTTACTTCATATGGCCAATTGGAAAAAGAATGTGTAATTCTTGGTGTTACCAATCGTATTGAGATTTGGAGCAAATCCCTTTGGGAAAACTATTTTTCAGCTTCAGAGGATTCTTTCGCTGAGATAGCAGAAAATATGATTGGCTTTGATATTTAAGGCTGCCCTCAGAAATAGAGTTACTCAATAACCGATTGGAAGGATGTCTAGCATGTTTCAACATACAACAGTGTTATTAAAAGAGACGGTTGATGGATTAAACATCAAACCTGATGGAATTTATGTAGATTGTACTTTAGGAGGGGCAGGTCACAGTCAATACTTGCTCTCACAGCTATCTGACAAGGGCAGACTTTATGCTTTTGATCAGGATGAGACGGCGATTCAGAATGCTAAGGCTAAATTAGAAAGCTATGGAGACCGTATTGTACTCGTTCCTAATAATTTTAAATACTTAAAAGAAGAGTTGAATGCCCGGGGAATCGAGAAAGTGGATGGGATTCTTTATGATTTAGGTGTGTCATCTCCACAGTTGGATACACCAGAGCGAGGATTCAGTTATAACCATGATGCGCCACTGGATATGAGGATGGATCAGAGTGCTGCTATTTCTGCATATGATGTTGTGAATACTTGGTCATTCCATGAATTGATGAGAATCTTCTTTCAATATGGAGAAGAAAAATTTTCTAAGCAAATTGCCAGGAAAATTGAAGCAGCTCGTGAAATAAAACCGATTGAAACAACGTTTGAGCTTGTAGAGCTAATTAAAGATGGAATTCCTGCACCGGCAAGAAGAAAAGGCGGACACCCCGCGAAACGAGTATTTCAAGCAATACGAATTGCTGTAAATGATGAACTTGGTGTCTTTGAAGATTCTTTAGAGCAAGCTATTTCCCTATTGGATATAGAAGGAAGAATATCTGTCATTACATTCCATTCACTAGAAGATAGAATTTGTAAAACAGTATTTAAAAAAGCCAGTGCCTTGCCTGACCTTCCGCATGGACTTCCAGTTATTCCTGATGAATTTAAACCGCCTATGAAATTAATCACGAGAAAACCAATCTTACCTTCAGAAGAAGAATTGGAAGGGAATAATCGTTCCCGTTCAGCTAAGTTAAGAATTGCCGAGAAACAATAAATATAGAAAAATCAGTAAGGGGGAGCATGAATGAGTTCCATAGCCAAAAAAATACAAGAACAGCAATATGAAGACCAACAGCAACAACAGACACATCAAACAGTGGTCATCCGTAAAGCGAAGATATCCATTGGTGAAGTAATCTTACTATGTGCCCTTGCTATTATGGTTACCTTTTTGGGAGTGAAAATAGTTTCTAACCAAGCGGCCATTTATGAAACGAATAAAGAGATCCAGCAAGTCGAAGTATCAATTGATAAACAGAGTAAAGTGAACGAAGATTTGAAAGTGCAGGTTGATGAACTCAGTACATACGAAAGAATTTGGAAAAAAGCTGAAGAGCTAGGGTTCAAGTTAAATAAGAATAATGTGAAGGGTGTGCAGTGATAATGCAGAAACAAAAAAATATGAAGCATGGAGCAGCCGGATTATTCTTCTTATTCGGCCTGCTCTTTTTTGTATTAATCTGCCGCTTTTTGTATATTCAGGTGACAGGCACAGCCGGTGGTGAGGTATTAGCTTCGAAAATCGACAAGAAATATGAAAGAGAACAGGTCATAGAAGCTAAAAGGGGAAGTATCCTCGATACAAAGGGTGAAGTCATTGCCGAGGATACTTCTTCCTATATTTTAAGGGCTGTACTTAGTGAAAAGGAAACTGAACATGTCAAAGACCCAGAAATGACGGCTGCTAAACTTGCTAAATATATAGATATGGATGAGCAGGACATCTATGAGCGCCTTACGAAAAAAGGGGCATACCAGGTGGAGTTTGGGAAGGCCGGCAAGGATTTGACTCAGGTTGTCAAACAGAAAATAGAAAAATTGGAACTGCCGGGAATTACATTTGGAAGAACGAATAAACGCTTTTATCCGAATGGAATCTTCGCTTCGCATCTAATTGGCTATGTAGAAAAAGATGAGAAAACCGGAGAAATGGCTGGTAAGTTCGGAATAGAAAAGTACCTCAATAAAGAATTGCAGGAAACGGATGGAAAACTGACATATGACAGTGACAAATGGGGAATTCTTTTACCGGATACGAAGGAAAAGGTGGTAGCTCCGGATAATGGTAATGATGTAATGCTGACCATCGACAAGAAAATACAAACTTTCTTGGAAGATTCGTTGAGTAAAGTGCAAGAAAAGTATGATCCCGAGCAAATCATAGCGATTGTATCCAATCCCAAAACGGGGGAAATTGTAGCGATGGGGCAAAGACCTACCTTCCATCCGACAACGAAAGAGGGGCTTACGGATACGTGGCGTAACCTTGCTATCGAAGAATCATTCGAACCAGGCTCAACCATGAAAACGTTCACCCTTGCAGCTGCTGTGGAAGAAGAGGTCTTTAATCCCAATGAAAGTTTTACTGCCGGCACTTACAAGACGGGAGCGGGCTCCATCGGTGATCACAGCGGAATCGAAAGAGGAAAAAGTATGACCTTTCTTGAAGGTGTACAACGTTCTTCCAATGTCGCTTTTGCGACATTGGCAATGGATAAAATCGGTGCAGATACCTTCCGAGAATATTTGACGAAGTTTGGTTTCGATAATAAGACGGGGATTGATCTGCCGAATGAGATAACTGGTAAAATTCAATATAAGTATAAGCTTGAAAAGGTTACAACATCTTTTGGGCAAGGCTCAACCGTTACACCGATTCAACAGATCCAAGCAGCCTCGGCAATTGCCAATGATGGAAAAATGATGCAACCGTATGTGATTAAAAGTATTTCCGATCAGGATACCGGAAAAGTATTGAAAACGACAAAACCAAAAGTATCAGGTGAACCGATTTCAGCAGAGACTGCTAAACAAGTACGTGACTATTTGGAAACGGTAATCTCTGCGAAAAAAGGAACAGGGAAAAAATATGCAATTGAAGGATACGAAGTAGCAGGGAAAACAGGTACAGCTCAGATTGCCGGTCCAACAGGCCGATATTTAGAAGGGAAGAATAACTATGTATTCTCCTTTTTAGGTATGGCTCCAAAAGATGACCCACAACTGGTCATCTATGTGGCGGTCAAAAAGCCAAACTTAGGTGCCACTTATGTAGGAGCGGATCCATTGTCTGAGATATTTAATCCTGTCATGCAAAATAGCCTGCAATATTTAAATATAAAGCCTTCTGATGTGAAAAAACAAACAGCCAATAAAATTGAAGACTATACTAATCAATCTGAGAGTTCTTCTGTTAAGGAGCTGGAACAGTTAGGATATGAAGTTAGTACGATCGGAAGCGGTCGGAAAGTTCTCGATCAATCACCTAAAGCAGGGAGCACCCTCTTACAGGGTGAAAAAATAATCCTTCGAACAGAAGGTGATATGAAAGTTCCTGATATGAAAGGATGGTCCTTACGTGATGTAATGAAATTAGCTAAGGTTGCGAAGCTGGATCTCCAAACTTCAGGAACAGGTTATGTGAGTAAACAGAATATCAAGGTAGGTAAAAAGGTTAAGGAAGGGGACTCTTTCAATGTTGAATTGTCCCAACCCGAAGGCGCTGCCGATAATTTATCAAGTAATGAGAATAAAGGGTCTGATTAAAAATATAGAATTTAAAAAAAGAGGGTGATCCAAATAGATCACCCTCTTTATTTTTTTTGATTGTTTTCTTAGTCTAGCATTGAGTAGACAAGCATATATATTGAAGCATGTATGAAATGGAGGTGCCTGTTTTTGCGTGTTTCAAATGTTACGGTCCGAAAAAGGCTGGCAATCGCATTGGCAGTAGGTCTCATTGTGTTTTTTATCATTGATATCCGCTTAGGGATTGTTCAATTTTATCTTGGGGACAAGTTGACCGGTTTGGCTAAGGATTCCTGGAGCAGGAATATTCCTTTCGAGGCCAAACGTGGTGAGATTTTAGATCGGAATGGTGTCGAACTGGCAACGAATATATCAGCACCAACAGTATATGTCATCCCGAGACAGATTGAGAACCCCGGTGAGACGGCGGAACAGCTGGCTTCAATATTAGATATGACGAAGGAAAAAGCTTATCAATGGTTAACGAAACAGGCGATGAGTGTCAGAATTCCGGAAGGTAGAAAGATATCTCATGAAAAGGCGAAAGAAATTAAAGCATTAGGGATAAAAGGCGTGTATATCGCCGAAGATTCAAAGCGTCATTACCCATTTGGGGAATACCTCTCGCATGTGCTTGGCTTTACGGGTTCGGATAACCAGGGATTGATGGGAATTGAATTATCCTATGATAAGGAGCTAAGTGGGGAAAAAGGATTTGTGAAATTTTATTCAGATGCCAAAGGGAAAAGGCTTGAGAATATGGCAGATGACTATAAGCCGCCTGTTGATGGAGATAACTTGAAACTGACGATTGATAGCAGAATTCAGACAATAGTCGAACGGGAGCTCGATAATGCAGAGGCGACTTATAATCCTGATGGTCTTATTGCCATTGCGATGGATCCTAATACCGGGGAAATATTGGCGATGTCGAGCAGGCCGACTTTTGACCCAGCTAATTTTCAAAATGTACCCTCTGAAGTGTATAATCGCAATTTACCAGTTTGGAGTATTTATGAACCGGGTTCGACTTTTAAGATCATCACCCTTGCTGCAGCGCTTGAGGAAGGGAAGGTCGACTTACAAAATGAACACTTTTACGATTCCGGGCATGTGGAAGTCTCAGGGTCCACGTTGCATTGTTGGAAAAGGGGAGGACATGGAGACCAAACTTTTCTAGAAGTTGTTGAGAACTCATGTAACCCTGGTTTTGTAGAGCTTGGTAACCGTCTTGGCAAAGATAAGCTGTTTAAATATATTAATGATTTCGGTTTTGGACAAAAAACTGGAATTGATTTAACAGGAGAAGGAAAAGGAATCATGTTTAATATGGATCGGGTAGGCCCAGTTGAGCAGGCAACAACTGCGTTTGGACAAGGTGTTGCTGTAACACCTATTCAGCAGGTCACAGCGGTTTCGGCAGCAGTTAATGGAGGAACATTATATACACCTTACATTGCAAAGGAACTGGTTGATCCAAAAAATGGCGATGTACTAATGAGAAAGACCCCCCAGGCGAAAAAAAGGGTGATTTCAGAAGAAACTTCCAAGAAAGTCCGTGAAGCACTTGAATCCGTTGTTGCAAAAGGAAGCGGTAAAGGAGCATTCGTGGAGTCGTATCGGGTCGGTGGGAAAACGGGTACTGCCCAAAAAGCGGAAAATGGCCGATATTTAGAAAATAATTTTATACTCTCATTTATTGGTGTCGCTCCGGCGGATGATCCGCAAATCGTCGTCTATATAGCGGTTGATAATCCTAAAGGAACGGTTCAATTCGGTGGCGTTGTTGCCGCACCAATCGTCGGAAATATCATGGAAGATTCATTAAGAGCCATGGGTGTAAAGCCAAGGAAAAACCAGATTGAAAAAGAAACGCTCTGGACGGACCCTGTTATGATCGAGGTACCAAATGTTGTAGGTATGAGCAGGAAAGAGCTGCAAACCCAGCTCATTGATCTTAAACTTGATATAGCCGGTAATGGGGATAAAGTCATAAATCAAGCTCCGGATGCAGGGGTTAAAGTAAAAGAAGGCTCTACAATAAGAATTTATCTTGGCGAAAATACAGAATAAGTATAAAATAATATATGATTAGTTAAGGCGGCTGAAGAATCATCAGCCGCTTTGTTTACGGAGTCGTGTAAACCCCGTATAATAAAAATTGGTTTCTCGACAAGCCAAAGTTAATCACATATAATGAATCCTCAAATTAAGTTGAGAGGGATGGAAAAATGAAGCTTCACAAATTACTATCTTATTTACACTCCTTATTTAAGTATGAAGGAGAAAATCCTGAGATCACCTCCATTGAAAATGATAACCGTAAAGTCAAAGACGGAAGTTTATTTGTTTGTATAAAAGGTTATACAGTCGATGGTCATGATTTTGCCCAATCAGCTGTCGAACATGGAGCTTCGGCAGTGATCGCCGAACGGCCGCTTGACTTGAATGTTCCAGTAATTGTAGTCCGTGATTCAAGCAGAGCCATGGCAGTCCTTGCAGATGCATTTTTCGGCCATCCGACCCAAAAGTTGCGCTTGATTGGAATTACAGGTACGAACGGCAAAACGACGACCAGTCATTTACTTGAAAAGATTTTCGAGGATCAAAAGGAAAAAACAGGATTGATTGGCACCATGTATACGAAAGTTGCTGACAAGGTGTATGAAACTAAGAATACGACGCCAGATAGTGTTACGTTACAGAAAGCTTTTCATGAAATGACCGAAGCAGATGTCTCAACGGCTATCATGGAAGTTTCTTCACATGCGCTTGAGCTTGGGCGTGTCCACGGATGTGATTATGATATTGCCGTTTTTACAAATTTAACGCAGGATCATTTGGATTTCCATAAAACCATGGACAGATATAGGCAGGCAAAATCATTATTTTTCTCCCAGCTTGGCAATGCCTACATAGAAAATCGTCCCAAATATGCTGTGCTTAATGCTGATGATGCTGCAACAGATGATTTCATCAAGGTGACCGCTGCTACAGTTGTTACATATGGAATTGACAAAGAAGCTGATATTAATGCCAAGGATATAAAGATTGATGCAAAAGGCACAGCATTCACCTTGACTGCAGGTAAAGAAGAGCGTGAAGTTCAGCTGCAGCTAATTGGTAAATTCAGCGTCTATAATGTTCTAGCAGCCATTTCTGCTGCTCTATGCGCCGGGAACGATTTGGATGAGACCATAAAATCTATTGAGGAAATAGAAGGTGTTGCCGGCCGTTTTGAGCTTATTTCGGCGAATCAGGATTTCCCGGTCATTGTTGACTATGCTCATACTCCGGACAGTTTAGAAAATGTTTTAAAGACAGTCGGGGAATTTGCTGAAAAGAAAATTTTTGTAATAGTGGGCTGCGGTGGAGATCGTGATAAAACAAAGCGTCCAATCATGGCTGAAATAGCTTGCAGATTGGCGTCTGACCCTATATTCACTTCAGATAATCCCCGTAGTGAAAATGCCGCCCAAATCCTGAGGGATATGGAAGCTGGTGTAGCTGGTAAAGAATATACGGTTATCGAAGATCGCAGACAGGCAATCGATTATGCTGTTTCCAAAGCCAAAACAGGCGACGTTATCTTAATAGCGGGAAAAGGACATGAAACGTATCAACAAGTCGGTGACGAAGTACTTCACTTTGATGACCGTGAAGAAGCAGAAAAAGCGATTCAAAGAAGGTTGGGTTCAGTCTGAATCATAGATATTTGACCCACCGGACAAACATGAAACGACAACAAGTAGAATTTATATTTGAATTGTGTTAGGAATGAGGGAGTAAGGAATGTTGGAACAAGTAATTTTTTATACAATTTTGGTGGCGTTTTTAGTAACCGTTCTTCTATCGCCGATTTTTATCCCGTTTTTAAGAAGATTGAAATTCGGGCAAAGTATTCGGGAAGAAGGCCCACAATCACATCAAAAGAAAACAGGAACACCTACTATGGGCGGACTGGTTATATTATTATCGGTGACCATCGCTACATTAATAATGACTTTTAAATTTTCGGTACCATCTACCGAAACGTATTTATTATTATTCGTTACTTTAGGATTTGGTTTATTAGGTTTCTTGGACGATTTTATCAAAGTGGTCATGAAGCGGAATCTAGGCTTGACTTCGAAGCAAAAACTATTGGGCCAAATCGTGATATCAGTCATTTTTTACTTCGTCTTTAAGCAGACAGACCGTTTTAATCCGGAATTGACGATTCCTGGTACTGATTTTGCGATTGATTTTGGCTGGTTTTATCTCTTTATCGTGATTTTCTGGCTAGTCGGTTTTTCTAATGCCGTCAATTTGACGGATGGGCTTGATGGACTTGTCTCAGGTACGTCTGCTATTGCTTTTGGTGCTTTTGCAGTACTAGCTTGGAGTCAGTCACAATATGATGTTGCTATATTTTCTGTAGCAGTTGTCGGTGCTGTTTTAGGTTTCCTTGTCTTCAATGCACATCCTGCAAAGGTATTTATGGGGGATACAGGGTCCTTAGCTCTTGGGGGAGCGATTGCTACCATTGCCCTGTTAACTAAACTTGAAATACTGCTGGTAATCATTGGTGGCGTCTTCGTCATTGAAACGCTATCGGTCATTTTACAAGTAGGATCGTTTAAAACCACTGGAAAGCGTATTTTTAAAATGAGTCCGCTTCACCATCATTATGAGCTTTCTGGCTGGTCGGAATGGCGCGTCGTCGTGACTTTCTGGACAGTAGGGCTACTGTGTGCGGTACTTGGAATCTATTTAGAGGTGTGGATATAATTGAAAGAGACTGTAAAGTATTCAGAGAAAAAAGTATTGGTATTAGGATTGGCGAAAAGCGGAGTGATGGCAGCTTCGCTTCTACATAAATTAGGTGCTTTCGTGACGGTTAATGACATGAAGCCATTATCAGAAAATCCGGAGGCGCAGGGGCTTCTTGAACAGGGAATCAAAGTCATTTGCGGTAGCCATCCGATAGAACTGCTTGATGAAGGATTTGAACTGATTGTAAAAAATCCAGGAATTCCCTATCGAAATCCACTTGTTAAAGGTGCTTTGGAAAAAGGGATTCCGGTTATCACGGAAGTTGAACTTGCCTATCAGATCAGTGAGGCTCCTTTCATAGGCATCACGGGTACAAATGGGAAAACGACAACGACAACGTTGATTTTTGAAATGTTGAAGACCGGTGAAAAATCACCACTTATTGCTGGGAATATTGGGACGGTTGCCTCTGGTGTTGCTGAGAAAGCAAAATCTGATGACGCGATTGTCATTGAATTATCATCTTTCCAGCTGATGGGGATTGAGGAATTCCGTCCTGAAATCTCAATCTTGACGAATTTATATGATGCGCATCTGGATTATCATAGCTCCAAGCAGGAATATGCTGAAGCAAAGGCTGCGATTACGAAAAATCAAATAGCTTCAGATTTCATGATCTTTAATGCAGATCAAGATGCTGTTTTGGCTATGGCAAATAAGTCCAAGGCCGAGCTTGTACCATTTTCAACTGAAGTAAAACATGAGAATGGAGCATATGTCGAAGATTTTGCTGTCTTTTTCCGAGGGGAAAAAGTGATTGATGTTTCAGATATCGCCCTTCCTGGAAAACACAATTTGGAAAATGTGCTCGCGGCAATTTCAGCGGCCAAACTTAAGGGTGTTGCTAACGAAGCTATTCAAAAAGTATTAAAAACGTTTTATGGTGTAGAGCATCGTCTGCAGTTTGTGGCGACGGTTGAAAATCGTAAATTTTATAATGATTCGAAAGCCACAAACATTCTTGCTGCCTCCAAAGCTCTAACATCATTTACAGAACCTGTAATCTTATTGGCAGGCGGGTTGGATCGTGGAAATGAATTTGACGAGTTAAAACCTGCTATGAAAAATGTCAAAGCCGTGATTACGTTTGGTGAAACGGCAGAAAAAATTGAACGGATAGCCAAAGAAATAGGAATAACGAATATAAAACGTGTCGATAATGTAGAAAAGGCCGTACCGGCTGCTTTTGATTTATCAAATGAAGGCGACTGTATTCTCCTCTCCCCGGCTTGTGCAAGCTGGGATCAATATAAAACTTTTGAGCAAAGAGGAGACATGTTTATGGAGGCCGTGCATAAACTGAAATAAGAGCTTTCGCAGAAGGAAGTGAACCTGCTTCTACGTTGACATCTTGGAAAAAAGCGATAATGAGCCGTTATCGCTTTTTTTTTGACTAAAGTGCTGACAAGCAATCAGCATACATGTTTTATATTCGTACAGGCTCGAAAAACTTCCTAGAGGTGGATGTCCGTGCCATTAAAAAAATCCAATCCTGATCTCATTCTCATTATCGTCACCTTAAGTCTCTTGACCGTAGGTTTAATCATGGTTTACAGCGCGAGTGCCATTTGGGCGACTTATAAATTTGATGATTCCTTTTATTTTGCAAAAAGACAGCTGCTGTTTGCCTGTGTTGGGGTTATAGCAATGTTTTTCATCATGAATGTGGATTACTGGACGTGGCGAACTTGGGCCAAAATCCTAATCATCATTTGTTTCATTATGCTACTGGCTGTCCTGGTTCCTGGTATCGGAATGGCGAGAAATGGTTCTAGGAGCTGGATTGGTGTAGGGGCCTTTTCGGTTCAACCATCAGAGTTCATGAAGCTAGCGATGATTGCTTTTTTAGCTAAGTTTTTATCTGAACGGCAAAAGTTGATCACCTCCTTTAAAAAAGGGATGCTCCCATCTTTGGGCCTTGTATTTTTAGCATTTGGACTAATTATGTTACAGCCCGATCTTGGGACGGGAACGGTCATGGTTGGAACATGTATCGTGATGATTTTTATTTCAGGAGCAAAAATCAGCCATTTTGTTGGCTTAGGGTTAATCGGGGTACTAGGTTTTGTTGGTCTGATTTTGTCGGCTCCGTACCGGATAAAAAGGATCACTTCGTTTCTGGATCCATGGGAAGACCCTTTGGGGAGCGGCTTTCAAATGATTCAATCGTTTTATGCAATCGGACCCGGGGGATTGTTTGGTCTCGGTTTGGGCCAAAGCCGGCAGAAGTTTTTCTATTTACCAGAACCACAGACCGATTTTATTTTCGCAATACTTTCTGAGGAACTTGGCTTCATCGGAGGCTCGATGATTATCTTGTTATTTTCGCTTATGCTCTGGCGGGGCATTCGAATCGCTCTTGGTGCACCAGATTTGTATGGGAGCCTTGTAGCGGTGGGGATCATTGCGATGGTCGCCATTCAAGTGATGATCAATATAGGTGTTGTCACTGGTTTGATGCCTGTTACTGGAATTACCTTGCCGCTTTTAAGTTATGGGGGTTCATCCCTAACGCTCATGCTGATGGCCATCGGTGTACTACTGAATATTAGCCGCTATTCAAGGTTCTAACCATAATAAAACATGTGTTATATCAAAAGGAAGCCCTGTTCAAATGAACTGTGCCCCATTTTACGGACAGTATAAAAAAGTGCCTAAGCGGCTAATAAGTGGTCCCGGTATTGTACCGGGGCCATTTTCTTTAGCCCCCATTGATAACGATGTTCATTATATTCTTCAATAACTCGATCAATTTCTTCCTTCACATCCGTTAAATTAGTACATGTTTTATATTCTGCCAAATCCTTAAAGTGGCCAAAGAAACTTTCCATTGGCGCATTATCCCAACAGTTTCCCTTGCGGGACATGGATTGGGTTATCCCAAGTTCCTTCACTTTGCGTTGAAATAGCGGATGGGTGTAATGGAACCCCTGGTCAGAATGAAGGATTGCACTCGGGTGGAACTCGTGACACACAGCCTGCTTTAGCTTATTTAAAGTCTCGTAAGCGATATCCATTTCTAATGAAGTAGATAAATGGTACGTAACGATTTCTTTTGTGGCGGCATCTTTTACGCAGGATAAATACGCTTTTTGGCCTTTCCCATAATAAAGATAGGTAATGTCAGTAAGCAGGACCTTCCCTGGCACCTCCTGATTGAATTCACGATTAAGGAGGTTTGGACAAGTAAGGTGCTCCTTGGTTGCCTTGGCCATCTTCCGATACGGGTTGGCCCTTCTGATTTTCGCTAGGAGATTATATTTTGTCATCAACCGTCTGATTTTCTTATGATTCATTACGGCCGAGTAGTCATTCTCCATAATCATTTTGATTTGGAGGGCGCCTACTTTTTCCTTTTTACTGATGAAGATATTTCTGATCAATTTTATGTCCAATTCATCCTGTTCTTCACGAAGCTCACGGTAAGGAGCTGCCTTTAACCAATCATAGTAGCCACTTCGACTTACACCAGCCAATTTGCATAGATAAGAAACAGCCTTCTTTAATTGGTGTATTCTGATCGTCCTTTCAATCAGATAGAACTTCTCAGCAGCAGTTAGAATCATTTCTTTTTCAGAGCCTGCCTTTCTAGCTCTTCCAGCTTTTTTAGGAAGTCATTTTCTGCTTCAAGGAATTTGATTCTCGCCTCGGCCTTCCTAAGTTGATCCTCTACAGACTGTGGCTTGGAAGTGGGGCGTCCTGTACTTCCTTTTCCACGGCGTTCCGTAAGGAAGCCTTCCTCACCAAACCTTTCAAAGGTACTACGCCAGCGCTGTAGACAACGTTTGGGTTGTTTCTTTCCAATTATTTCGAGATTAATTCCCTGGTCAATGAAAATTTGAGAGGGGGCTTTCCCCTTTTTATATTCCTTAACAGCTTTTGTCTTAAATTCAGGACTATAGGAAATAGATCGCTCGGAAGCACTAATGATATTTGGATTCTTTTCAAGTTCTTTAATCTGAAATTCAGTATATATATTCTTACTCATAGAAACCCTCCGTCCATACTCATTACATCTATTGAAACATAAAAAAACCCGGATAAGGGACACTTTTTTATGTGTGTCCGTTATCCGGGGTATAGTTCACAAACAGTAGGCTTCCTTTTTTATTCTTTAGCTGAAAACCGTTGTGGGGAAGATAGTAGCGGGTACATTGATGCAATTTAGAAATATCTGAAATGCTACATAAAAATTACCATGTATGAATGTTAGGGATTCTATAATAAATATTGGCAATACGGCTTTGTTTAGACTATAGTATAAGAGGGTTAGGCCGCATTGGCGCTTACTTCTGCTCATATTTCTGCTTTTAAATAAAAGGTGTTATTATTTTTGTATAATAAGAGACCTCGTAGGGTGAGGATATGAAAATTATAATTTGGAATTTTTGGAACAACAAGGAGGTTTATCATGAATAAAATGATAAAACAATTAACAGAACTGCAAATCGGCAAAGTTCTTGAACAGGAACCACTTGCGAATCATACAACTATGAAAATTGGGGGACCGGCTGATTTATTCATCGTGCCATCATCCATTGAAAATATAGAAAAAACGATGCAGGTCATCAAGGAATATGCCACACCTTGGAGAGCGATTGGTAGGGGCTCGAACCTCTTAGTCAGCGATGGCGGAATTGAAGGTGTAGTGCTGAAATTGGGCAAAGGACTTGACCATCTTGAGATAAATGGCCCGGAGATTAAAGCAGGGGCTGGTGTGTCTCTTGTTAGCTTGTCTGTACAAATTAGCAAAAAAGGATATGCAGGTCTGGAATTTGCCAGTGGAATTCCTGGCTCAATTGGTGGAGCGGTCTATATGAACGCTGGTGCACACGGTTCCGATATGAGTGAAATTCTAAAGGAGGCGCATGTTCTGTTTGAAGATGGAACGTTGGCCTGGCTTTCTAAGGAGGAAATGGAGTTTTCTTATCGAACTTCAATACTTCAAAAGAAAAAACCAGGAATCGTACTGGAAGCCATTTTTCAACTAACTGAGGGAAATAAAACTGAAATAGTAGAAAGAATGCAGAATAACAAAAACTATCGTAAGGATACCCAGCCGTATAATCTACCATGTGCCGGGAGCATATTTAGAAATCCGCTGCCACATCATGCAGGGAAATTAGTGGAGAATGCTGGCCTAAAGGGACACTCCATTGGTGGAGCACAGATTTCCCCTATGCATGGGAACTTTATCGTTAACACAGGAAATGGAAGTGCAGCAGATGTTCAAGCATTGATACAGCACGTGAAGGACACTGTGTATGACAAGTTTGAAATTGAATTGGAAACCGAAGTGGAAATAATCGGACGGAAATAAAAGAAGATTTATTTTTCATATCCAAATATTGTGGTATAATGTGTTACCTGAAAAGTATAGTAATAAGTTTTTCTTAAATTTGTCATGATTTAATATAGTGTCAAAAACCATCCATTTTTTCAGGAAGAGGTGAAAGGGATGGAAAAGGGGAAAATCGTTTCTATTGAGGACCGCATCCCGAAACTAAAACAATTAAGAAAAAGTAAAGCAAACAGACGACTTGTTCTTTTGCTTTCCCTTTTCTTCATTCTGATTGCTTGTGTGTTATATTTCTTATCCCCTTTGAGCTATGTTCAATCCGTGCAGGTAGAAGGGAATCGTTATATTACTTCTAAGCAAATTGTTAAATTAAGTGAAATAAAGAAGGATCGAAGTATTTGGAAGGTTGATACAGGATCAACAGTAGCAAATATTAAAAAAAATCCGGAAATAGCGAGCGTTAAGGTTACACCTATATTTCCCAATTCTATAAAAATTACAGTTTCTGAACATAATAGAATGGCGTATCTATCCAATGATGGGAAGTTTTCACCTATTTTGGAAAATGGTTCTGTTTTGGAAGAGTTAGCAACTGGTGAAATTCCAGTATTTGCCCCGGTTTTAATTGGCTTCAAAGAGGGTAAAGCATTAAAGTTGCTTTTAGAGGAGTTGGACAAGCTTCCTGTCGAGATTCAGAACGCTATATCGGAAATCCATCATGCTCCAACTAAAACTGATGGTTACCATATCGTAATGTTTATGAATGATGGATATGAAGTAAGTGCTACAAGTCGAACTTTATCCGAAAAAATGATTCACTATCCATCGATTGTCAGTCAGTTGGATCCGAAGGTAAAGGGTGTCATTGATCTAGAAGTCGGTTCTTATTTCAAAGCCTATAAACCTGCTGAACAAAAGGAAGACACTAATGAGGAAAATTAATAGCAAACAGGTGATTTTATCCCTTGTTAGTGTTGTTCTAGGATTTATGATTGCCTTTTCTTACAATTTAACGAAAGATGGTCAAGGAGTAGTGAAAGATAAAGCGTGGGATCAAGAATATGAACTCAGGCAGCAATTAATAGAGCAAGAGAAGCAGAACCGGGAACTACAGAAGGAACTCCTTCAAAAGCAAGCAAAAGTATCCAACATAGAAAAAGATTTAGCACAGGAAAAGCAGCTGTTTTTCAATCTAGCAAAGGATACCGAGAAATATCGGATGTACCTTGGAAAAGTGAAAGTGAAAGGTACAGGCCTTCAGGTAACACTTGAAGATGGTTCCGATATTGATTCAGAAGCCAATGTGAATAATTACCTGGTTCATGAACAGCACGTCTTCAAGGTTGTCAATGAATTATACATATCAGGGGCAGAGGCTGTCGCGATTAACGGTCAGAGGCTAGATCATGATTCGTATATAGTCTGTAATGGACCTGTGATTACAATCGATGGTCATCAGCACCCTGCTCCATTTATCATTTCGGCGATTGGGGACCCCGATATCTTAGAGGCTTCCTTAGATATACCAGGTGGTATAAAGGAACAGTTGGTTAATGAAAATGTTATTTTTACTATGGAAAAGCAAAAGAAAATCATTTTTGATCCAATTATTGGAGGGTGAATAATCGCCGGATTCGATGAAAGATTGGTGAAACACTGGAAATGAGAAAAAAGCTATCTTTTAGTTTGATTACTTTGATTGCTGGCTTCATGCTTGCTATTCAATTCAATTTGGTAAATCAGCCAGTAGTTTCTGATACCAGAGATATGTGGCAACTGAAAAATGATTTATTAAAAGAACAGCAGTCCCAGGTTGAATTATTAGAGAGTATTAGTAAGCTTGAGGAGAAAATTGCATCCTATGAAACAAAGAAAAATGAAAGTAAAGAAGAATTATTGCGTGAAACACTTTCTGAATTTAAGACTGACGCAGGTTTGACTGAGATAACGGGAAAAGGAGTCAGTGTGTCTGTCCAACCTATAAAAGAAGGTCTCCTACTTGGTGAGAAGATAGAGTATATTTCCCCTGTATTATTAAGAAGGCTCATTAATGAAATGTATATGTTTGGCGCAGATGAAATTTCCATTTCGGGACAACGGTACATTTCTACATCAGTGATTCGTGATATTAATGGGAAGCCAAAAGTAGACGGATATTCGCTCACTGATTACCCGCTTGAAATACAAGCCCTAACCGTTAATCCCAAAAAACTAAAACAGCGTATTCAAGGTTCTGAACTAATGGATGATTTCTTTATAGATAATTTTGAAGTTCAAATTACAACTCCATCTAGTGAACTGACATTGCCAGCATATCAAAATACGATTAATGTGGAACACATGGAGCCCATTATAGATGGAGGGGAATCGTAATGTGGCTTCCAGTTTTTGGACTGTTAATTGGGATTACCCTAGGCTTTTTGGTGGATTTTGATATTCCTCATGAATATTCAAATTATCTTTCCATTGCCGTCCTTGCTGCTTTTGATACCTTATTTGGAGGAATACGGGCACATTTGCAAAATCTTTATGATGAAGTTGTATTTGTAACGGGATTCTTCTTTAATATTGTTTTAGCCGCAGGTTTGGCTTTTCTAGGTGTACATCTTGGTGTAGACTTGTATTTAGCCGCAATCTTTGTGTTTGGCGTTAGACTCTTTCAAAATATCGCACAGATTAGAAGAATATTAATTGATAAATGGTCGATTTCACGGAAAAAACAGAAAAAAAATCTATAATTTTAAAGGGAATTACGTGATAAATGACGAATAGTTTAAGGCAGTATCTAGTTTGGAAATGATATCCGTTTTTTTGAGAAGCGAACAATAACCATCATAAAGAGCTAAACCTACGAGTTTTATCCAAAACATATTAGATAATCTAGTTTATTATCATATTAGCGAGTTGCAATTAGGTTTGTTATTCAATTATGAATAGGTCTTTCAATATAAAAATGTTATTCTACTAATACATGTATAAAACCGAAGGAGGTGCCATGGAATGAACAGCAACGAAATTTACGTAAGTCTTGACATCGGTACATCCAGTGTAAAAGTTATCATTGGGGAAATGGTCAATGACACATTAAATATAATCGGCGTAGGGAATGTTAAATCAGAAGGGCTCAAAAAGGGTTCGATCGTCGATATAGATGAAACCGTCCAATCTATTCAAAAAGCTGTAGAGCAAGCTGAGCGAATGATTGGGATGGAGATAAAAAAAGTAATCGTCGGTATCAGTGGAAATCACGTCACGCTTCAACCTTGTCATGGGGTGGTAGCAGTATCCAGTGACAATAAAGAGATTACTGAGCATGACGTTTTCCGTGTTAGAGAAGCAGCGGAGTTAATAACGATACCATCCGACAGGGAAATTATCGACGTGGTACCGATTCATTACAAGGTTGATGAACTTGATGAAATCAGTGATCCAAGGGGCATGATAGGTGTTCGTTTGGAAATGAGAGGGATATTAATCACGGGTCTGCGGACAATCTTACATAATACTCTGAGGTGTGTGGAAAGAGCTGGGTTAGAAATAACCGATATTGCTCTTCAGCCCTTAGCAGCAGGTGCCCTTGTATTATCCAAGGATGAAAAAGAACTTGGTGTGGCACTTGTCGATATTGGCGGAGGTTCTACAACTCTGGCAATTTTCGAACAAGGCTATTTACAATATACGTCTGTGATTCCTATAGGCGGGGAGACTCTTACGAAAGATCTTTCCATCGTTCTAAGGACAACGATGGAAGAAGCTGAAAAAATTAAAGTTAAGCATGGACATGCCTATTATGATGACGCGTCTGAAGATGAAGTATTCCAAATACCAATCATCGGCAGCGACCAGCAGCAGCCCTGCAATCAGTTAATGCTTTCAGATATTATTGAAGCAAGGGTGACCGAAATATTTGAGCTGATTCAAGATGATTTGAGGAGACTTGGCTTCCAGGATGTCCCGGGAGGTTTTGTGTTGACCGGTGGTGTCGTCAAGATGCCAGGAGTCCTGGAGCTTGCTCAATATGTGTTCCAAAATCGTGTGAGGACGGCAGAACCGAATTATATCGGAGTTAGAGAGCCTCAATACACGACAGCTGTAGGTCTGATTAAACACGCATGCAAGAAAGAGAGAATGCAAAAAAACACCGCTAATAAAACTCCTGTAGCAGCTGGACAAGCACAAGAAAATAATGACCAGCGCAGTCAAAAAGTTTCTCAGAAAAGTAAAGAGAACACGGCTAAAAAACAAGGTGAAAAAGGTGAATCTAAATTCAAAAAAATCCTGGGTTACTTTTTTGAATAACAATCATAAAGAATCGGGAATTTCGTCAAAATAGGAGGATTGTCATGTTGGAGTTTGATTCTAATTTAGAACAATTAGCAACGATAAAAGTAATAGGTGTTGGCGGCGGCGGAAACAATGCGGTAAACAGAATGATCGAGCATGGCGTACAAGGTGTTGAGTTTATTTCAGTCAATACTGACGCGCAGGCTCTTAATCTATCAAAAGCAGAAATCAAAATGCAAATCGGTGGTAAGCTTACACGTGGATTGGGTGCTGGTGCCAACCCGGAGGTAGGAAAGAAAGCCGCAGAAGAAAGCAAAGAACAAATTGAAGAAGCGCTTAAAGGTGCCGATATGGTTTTCGTAACTGCTGGAATGGGTGGCGGAACAGGTACAGGAGCTGCGCCGGTTATTGCTGGTATTGCTAAAGATTTAGGAGCACTTACGGTAGGTGTAGTCACACGTCCATTCACATTCGAAGGCCGAAAACGTGCAACTCAGGCACAAGGCGGTATTTCTTCCATGAAGGAATCGGTTGACACACTAATCGTCATTCCAAACGACCGTCTCCTCGAAATTGTTGATAAAAGTACGCCAATGCTTGAAGCATTCCGTGAAGCGGATAATGTTCTTCGTCAAGGTGTACAAGGGATTTCAGATCTAATTGCCGTCCCTGGTCTTATTAACTTAGACTTTGCCGATGTTAAGACAATCATGTCCAACAAAGGTTCAGCTCTTATGGGCATTGGGATTTCCTCAGGGGAAAACCGTGCAGCAGAAGCAGCGAAGAAAGCTATTTCCAGTCCCCTCCTTGAAACATCCATTGATGGTGCTCAAGGCGTCCTGATGAATATTACTGGTGGAACGAACCTAAGTCTTTTTGAAGTTCAGGAAGCAGCCGATATCGTGGCTACTGCATCCGATCAAGACGTAAACATGATTTTCGGTTCGGTTATCAATGAAAATCTTAAAGATGAAATCGTCGTTACAGTTATTGCAACTGGGTTTAACGAGGTTGAATCTTCAATACGGCCTGCTGGACGTCCAACGCTTGGACAACAGCAGCAACCTAGACCTCAGACACAACAAACGCCACAGTCAAATGTTAAGCGTGAAGTGAAGAGAGAAGAAGTCAATGAGCAGCCTGTGCGTAATACTAATCAAGGTGATGAGGCTCTGGATATTCCAACCTTCCTTCGTAACCGTAATAGAAGGCGTTAATTTCTTAACCATAATGAACCGTTCCCAATGGGAACGGTTTTTTTGTGTTTAAAAAAATCTCTGCTGAAAAGCTGAATTTTGATTGAAATCATCAGATAAGCGCATTAAATACTCTATGGCCTTCAAAAAGGTACTATCAATAGTGTTACACGGTTTCTCTGTATCTGACTAATGGGTTTCTAACTAAGAGTAAACTGAGAAGTGGCTTAGGGTTATTCATTGCACTCAATGCCCTATTTTAAACGTAGTAAAAACAACTAGACATTCTCATTTGAAAAATAGGTGAAGAACGTTTCCGAGCAGACGTTCTATTTGTATTTTGAACTTTCATCATCTTAAGGAGAAAAAGATAACGGGCGGGAAGAAATTCTTTATCTTTTGAAACATAAATCGACAGCAATAAAAGGGAGCAGGATAGTCTCTATGACTTAATTGAAAATATCAATAGCTGTTTTTCTACAAAAAGGGAAAAAATGACTGAAAAACTCTTAAGTTTTCAGTACAAAAAGTGACACACTTTCTAAGGGAAGGTACGCTATACTTTTTGCAAGTGGAAGGTTAGTTCCTAAAAGGAGGGGAGGGTTTTTGACCTTATATTTAGATGTGATCTGGTTGTTGAATTGGTCATTTGACTGCCTCCTTCTATATTGGACTGCAATTATTCTCAAACGAAGGGTTGCTCTATGGCGGGTTTGTGTCGGTGGGCTGATTGGTTCCTTCATTATCGTATTGGCGTTCACTCCTTTTTATGCAATTGCCGACCGAGTTTACATGAAGATTTTAGTTTCTCTATTTATGGTTCTGGCTACCTTTGGGTTTAATAGGTTCAACCTTTTCATGAAGTCGGTAGCTACTTTATATTTTGTGACGTTTTTATCGGGAGGAATCCTTCTTGGCCTTCACTATTTGTTTGAATTTCAAATAGTTTCCAAGGACCCTAGCCAATATGCTGGAATCAATCGTTTTGGTGACCCTGTCAGCTGGATATTTGTGATGATTGGGTTCCCGCTTGCTTGGCAATTTTCCAAGCGCACACTCGAGGGGATGGAGATGACAAAGCTTACACATGAACAAATGGTTTCAGTATCGGTTAAAATTTCAGACTTTGAAGGAACATTTAATGGGCTGGTGGATAGTGGAAATCAGTTATATGATCCGATTACCCGCTCTCCAGTAATGATTATCTCCCTTTCAGGGGGGGAAGAAGGAATCCCAGCAGATATGCTAGACCTGTTTAAAAACCCTGATAGCCTGGTTCAGCAGGAGGAACAGCCTGAGTATTCGTGGACTGGACGAATGCGAGTTATCCCTTATAAAGTTGTCGGTCATGAACATCAATTGTTAACTGCGGTTAAGCCGGATTTTATTAAAATCGTTCAAGGTGAAAAAGAGTATCATGTCAAGCAGGGACTCGTTTCGTTTACCTTTCAGCAACTTTCTCCCGACAATAGCTATCAATCTATTGTTCATCCAAAAATGTTAACCGGCATACCGGTGCAAAATGCCTCCTGAACCACTGATTCATTCAAAAATTTTACCCATTAACCGTTTATTTAGAAGGGAGAATTATTTTGAAGAAATTCATTCTTCGACTCACTTATTTTTGGTACAAACTATTGTTCAAGCTCGGATTGAAAACGGACGAAATATTTTATATAGGAGGGAGTGAGGCGCTGCCACCGCCGCTTTCAAAAGAAGAAGAGGCAATACTGATTAATAAATTGCCTAAGGGCGATGAAGCTGCACGATCGATTTTAATCGAACGAAATTTAAGGCTGGTTGTCTATATTGCAAGGAAATTTGAAAATACAGGTATCAATATAGAAGACTTAATCAGCATCGGTACCATAGGTTTAATTAAGGCTGTAAATACATTCAACCCCGAGAAAAAAATTAAATTAGCTACATATGCCTCTAGATGCATAGAGAATGAAATTTTAATGTATTTACGAAGGAATAACAAAATACGTTCTGAAGTGTCTTTTGATGAACCACTGAATATTGACTGGGATGGAAATGAGCTCCTGCTATCGGACGTCCTTGGTACTGACGATGATATAATTACGAAGGACCTGGAGGCAAATGTGGACCGTAAGCTGCTAACGAAGGCTCTAACGCAGCTCTCCGAACGTGAAAAACAGATAATGGAGCTTCGTTTTGGACTTGCAGGTGGAGAAGAAAAAACCCAAAAAGATGTTGCCGATATGTTGGGAATTTCCCAATCTTATATTTCACGTTTGGAAAAAAGAATTATTAAGAGGCTTCGAAAAGAATTTAATAAAATGGTGTAAAAAAAATGATGGGCGCAAATACCAATTAAATCAATGCTTTGAATGCAATAATGAAAAATAATGGTGATTTTCTGTTCAAGCCTTGTGCATATTTTTTTCTCCCGCGGAAATACTGTTTTTTGTACAGCGCTCCTGTGAGGAGGGAATAATTTTGTCTCGTAATAAGGTTGAAATCTGCGGTGTGGATACATCAAAATTACCGGTTTTAAAGAATGAAGAAATGAGAAAACTCTTTAAAGAACTGCAAGATGGCGATATTTCAGCAAGAGAGAAACTGGTAAACGGGAATCTTCGACTCGTTTTAAGCGTTATTCAGCGCTTTAACAATCGGGGAGAGTATGTAGATGATCTATTTCAGGTAGGCTGTATAGGGTTGATGAAGTCGATAGATAACTTTGACTTAGGTCAAAATGTTAGGTTTTCAACGTATGCTGTACCAATGATTATTGGAGAAATCAGAAGATATCTCCGTGACAATAATCCGATTCGAGTTTCCCGTTCTTTAAGAGACATTGCTTACAAAGCTTTGCAGGTTAAAGAAAAGCTCATTAGCCAAACTCTTCGAGAGCCGACAGCTGAAGAAATCGCCAAAGTGTTGGAGGTACCTCATGAAGAAATTGTTTTTGCATTAGATGCAATACAAGATCCAGTTTCCCTTTTTGAACCGATTTATAATGATGGCGGGGATCCGATTTATGTACTCGACCAGCTGAGTGATGAGAAAAACAAAGATAGTACTTGGATTGATGAAATAGCAATAAATGAAGGCATGAGACGGTTGAATGACCGGGAAAAAATGATTCTTCGAAAACGGTTTTTCCAAGGGAAGACGCAAATGGAGGTAGCTGAGGAAATCGGCATTTCACAAGCGCAGGTCTCCCGATTGGAAAAAGCAGCAATTAAGCAAATGAATAAAAATATCCAACAGTAGAAGCTGAGCATGAGAAAAAGTTGGCTGAAGCGGGTAGGGACAAAACGTCCAACTACCCGCTTATCAGCAACTTATCCATAGCGGCTTTTTTATTATGTTTAAAAACTCTGAAGAAGTATACTTCACAAACACCATGAAGGTACGTTTATTTATTGTAATCTTCATCCTTAAGTGAATCATGTCATATACATAGAAATAGGACCTTCATTTATGATGAAAATTTGAGGAGCTGAGTGAAATGACTAGAATTTCTGAATTTCAAATTAAGGATATCGTCAATATAGCTGATGGGAAGAAATTAGGTAATATGTCAGATCTTGAAATCAATACAGCTACAGGGAAGATTGAAGCGATTATAGTCTCCAATGGCACCAGGTTAATGGGGTTTTTCGGGAGGGAACAGGACATCGTGATTCCTTGGCGTAAAATAAAAAAAATCGGTGCGGATGTCATTCTTGTTGAACATCAGACAGTATTTCAAGCAGAACTGAAAGATGAAAGGTTTTAGAGGGTGCAGGGTGCAAATATATGATACACTAGACTAAAAATAAAGAGGTTTAAATTATGAAAGAACCATTTGTTATAATAGAAGACCAATATTTGCTCATTGACAGCTGGAGACATCAAAACCTCCAGCTTGTAGCGGGCTTCTCCACGAAAGATGGGGGAGTTAGTTCTGGAAACTTTAAAACGTTGAATACCGGTTTTCATGTAGGGGATAAGCTAGATGATGTCCAGGAAAACCGCCGAATTTTAGCAGAAAAGCTATCTTTTCCGCTCGATGAATGGATAGGAGCCGAGCAAACGCATGAAACATATATCCAGCAAGTGACCAGTCTCGATGCCGGGAAAGGCGCAGCAGATTATGCTTCAAGCTTTAAGGCTACCGACGGGTTTTATACGAAGGATAAAAATGTTTTATTGACCCTTTGCTATGCTGACTGCGTGCCCTTATATTTTCTGGCTCCAGCACATGGTATGATTGGAGTGGCGCATGCTGGCTGGAAGGGTACCGTTAATGGAATTGCACGAAAAATGGTTGAAGCTTGGCAGAGTAAGGGTATAAAGTCAACGGAGATATTTGCTGTAATTGGACCATCGATTTGTTCAAAGTGCTATGTTGTTGATGATAAAGTGATAGATTTGGTGCAGAATTTGCTGGAAGATAATGACGAAAAGCCCTATAATTTAATCAGCGAAGGACAATATCATTTAGACCTTAAACAGCTTAATGCAATGGTTCTTCAAAAATCGGGAATTCCAAAAAGTCAGATTGACGTGACATCATATTGTACAAGCTGTAATCATGACTTGTTTTTTTCGCATCGCCGTGATAACGGAAAGACAGGTAGATTGATGAGTTTTATTGGTTGGAAGGAGGATTTAGGGAAGCAGTGAAAGTAGTAGATAATTTAAAAAACATCGAAGAAAAGATAAATAAAGCATGTGAAATTAGTGGAAGGAACCGTGATGAGATAAAGTTAATCGCGGTGACGAAATATGTTTCCATTGAGAGAGCAAAAGAGGCCTTGGAAGCAGGCATATTCGATTTAGGTGAAAATCGAGATGAGGGTTTATTGAATAAATATGAAGTGCTGAAGGATGAACCAAACTGGCATTATATTGGCTCCATGCAAACACGCAAAGTAAAGAATGTCATTGATAAAATTTCGTATATTCATTCATTGGATCGTATTTCTTTGGCAGAAGAAATACAAAAACGGGCAAATGAGCCGATAAACTGTTTAGTCCAGGTTAACGTTTCAGGTGAAGAATCTAAACATGGAATAGATCCTGAAGCGGCACTTGATTTTATACAAGGGCTATCGACTTTAGATAAGGTAAATGTTGCTGGATTAATGACAATGGCGCCTTTGACAGATGATGAACAATTATTGCGCAGATGCTTCCGAAAATTAAAGGGACTTCAAGTGGAAATCCAAAAAGCTGGCTTAAGACATGCTCCATGCACTGAATTGTCCATGGGGATGTCCAATGATTTTACGATTGCGATTGAGGAAGGCGCTACAATGATTCGCATTGGTACAGCACTGGTAGGCGAAGAATTATAAGGAGGTACGCATAGATGACGTTCGTATCAAAATTTAAATCTTATTTCGCGCTGGATGATGAGTATGAGTACAAGGAAGAAGTGGTGGAAGAAGAGGAGGCTGAACAAAAAGTCGTGAAATCAGGTAAACAACAGCAGCCCACTTCTACAGGAAATAACTCCAATAAGAATATCGTAAGTTTGCAAAGCGTACAGAAATCTTCTAAAGTAGTATTGTTGGAACCTCGTGCTTATGCAGAAGCCCAAGAAGTTGCGGACCATTTGAAAAACCGTCGTGCCGTTGTTGTGAACCTTCAGCGGATTCAACATGACCAAGGAAAGCGAATCATTGATTTTTTAAGTGGAACTGTCTATGCAATCAGCGGGGATATCCAAAAAATTGGAACAGATATATTCTTATGTACTCCGGATAACGTCGATGTTTCGGGTAATATTACCGGTTTCGCCGCCGAAGAGGAGTATGAAGAAGCGAGGTGGTAATGTTTAATGGGTTTAGTGCTTCAAGGTTTATATTATTTAATTGAAATTTATTCAATGGCATTAATCGGTTACATATTAATGTCATGGTTCCCTAATGCTCGGGAAACATCGATTGGCCAATTCCTGGAAAAGATTTGCGAACCTTATTTAGAACCGTTCAGAAAATTTATACCACCCCTTGGCATGATCGACCTTTCACCGCTTGTGGCCTTGTTGGTTCTTAACTTTGCCAGCGGATATGGAATCTATTATCTGCAAACTTTAATCGGGTGATTAACTTTTAATCTGAAAATGCGTATTTCTTACTACACAGTTGGATAATGCCCCACTGTGTAGTAGCGCAACGAAGAAGTCAATATTTATATCCTGATGAGCGACCATTAATTAGACAAGTAAGGAGCAATTATTCAATCATGAGTATTTATCAGCATTTCAGGCCGGAGGAAAAGGATTTTATCGATCAGGCAGTGAATTGGATTGACCAGGTGAAAAATTCTTATGCTCCAAAACTTTCTGATTTTCTCGATCCGCGTCAGCAGGAAATCCTTTCTTCCTTATTAGGGAATGATTCGGATGCAAAGCTGCAATTTTATGGCGGGAGTGATTTCGTTGAACGAAAACGTGTGCTCATTTACCCTGATTATTACTCTCCTGAACCATCAGATTTCAATATCTCCTTATACGATATCTCCTATCCAAAAAAATTTGTTACATTAGAGCACAGGCAAATACTTGGAACCTTGATGTCTCTGGGGGTAAAACGTGAAAAATTTGGTGATATAATAGTGACAGAGGAGCAAATTCAATTTATCGCTGCCGAAGAGATGGATTTATATCTCGTAGGAAACCTAGAAAAAATCGGTAGCGCTTCCGTTACGATTAAAAGGCTTCCCATCGAGAATATCATCAAGTTGAAAGAAAATTGGGAAGAGCAAGTAACTACTGTTACTTCTTTAAGGCTTGACAGTGTTTTATCGTCCGTCTTGAATATTTCTCGTCAAAAAACACAAGTGCTGATAACATCGGGAAAAGTAAAGGTGAATTTTAAGCAAACAGATAATGTTTCGGAAGAATGTCGCGAGGGTGATACACTTTCTATCAGAGGTTTTGGTAGATGTAAATTAGCCTCAATAGATGGAAAAACCAAAAAGGATAAGTGGAGAATCTCATTAGGCAGACAAAAATAATTCAATCGCAAGCAGGATTCATACATTTATTGTCGAATATAGAGTTTTAACATACTAGAGTAGAAACCGTTCTGGAGGTGCCGTAATGCCCTTAACCCCGATAGATATACATAACAAGGAATTTGGTAAAGTATTTCGAGGGTATGATGAAGATGAAGTAAATGAGTTTCTCGACCAGGTCATTAAAGATTATGAACTGATTTTGAGAGAGAAAAAAGAACTTGAAGAAAAATTAAACGAAACTTATGATCGTTTAGGACATTTTACGACCATTGAGGGTACACTTAATAAGTCGATTATTGTCGCACAGGAAGCAGCAGAAGAATTAAAGCGCAATGCTCAAAAAGAAGCCAAGCTGATCATTAAGGAAGCTGAGAAAAATGCTGATCGGATCGTCAATGAGTCGCTTGTGAAAGCAAGAAAAATAGCGATGGATATTGAGGATTTGAAAAAGCAGTCAAAAGTATTCCGGACACGTTTTAAAATGCTTGTCGGAGCACAGCTTGATTTGCTGGACAATGACGATTGGGATCATCTTCTTGATTATGAAGTAGATGCGACTGAAATAGAACTAAATGAAAGAGTGGAAGAGGAAATTTAAAGGTTTCCTTGACTTTAAACACTTTTTTCGCATATAATTTTTTAACAATACTATTCATGATGACATTAGACGATGACAGGGACAGTAGATTCTTCAAACACTTATATTTAGCGAGCCGGGGATGGTGCAAGCCCGGAATAAGCGAAGAATTTGAATATCACCCTTGAGTTCTGAGTTGAACCTGCTGTTGCAGTAAGTAAACGATGCGTTTCATTCACGTTACGAATGCTCGAGAGGATGGATTCGCTTTATTGTGAATCTTTCTAGCCAGGGTGGTACCGCGGGAAGCAAAGCTTTCTCGTCCCTTTTTTAGGGATGAGAGGGCTTTTTATTTTGTCCGGATATCAAGTCATCGGTTCGAATGAATTTGTGTAAAGACGGATGGAGGATTTTATAATGGAATATAAAGATACCTTATTGATGCCTAAAACTGAATTTCCAATGCGTGGTAATTTACCGAAACGTGAGCCAGAAATCCAGGAAAAGTGGAAAGAAATGGACATTTATAAAAAAGTGCAAGAACAAACTGAAGGACGCCCTTTATTTATTTTGCATGATGGACCTCCATATGCAAACGGCGATATCCATATGGGCCATGCAATGAATAAAGTTTTAAAGGATTTCATTGTCCGCTTTAAATCAATGAGCGGTTTTCAAGCACCATATGTACCGGGCTGGGATACGCACGGACTACCGATTGAAACGGCACTAACTAAAAAAGGTGTAAAGCGGAAAGAAATGAGCGTAGCTGAATTCAGAAAGCTATGTGAAGAGTATGCGTACGTACAGATCAACAATCAACGTGAGCAGTTTAAACGTATTGGGGTTCGCGGAGATTGGGAGAATCCTTATATTACCCTAAAACCTGAATATGAAGCACAACAGATCAAGGTTTTTGGTGAAATGGCGAAAAAAGGCTATATCTACAAAGGAAAAAAACCTGTTTATTGGTCTCCTTCAAGTGAATCAGCCCTAGCGGAAGCTGAAATTGAATATCAAGACAAACGTTCTGCATCTATCTATGTTGCTTTTGAAGTCACAGATGGAAAAGGTGTAATTGAAGAAGGCGTAAAAATCATTATTTGGACAACAACACCTTGGACGATTCCAGCTAACCTTGGAATCTCATTGCATCCACAATTAAATTATGTGGTGGTATCTGTCGAAAATGAAAAATATTTAGTAGCTGAAGCTCTTCTTGAATCAGTTACAGAAACTCTAGGCTGGGATAACCCAACTATATTGAAATCGGTAAAAGGTAGCGAACTGGACCGTGCCGTTGCTAAACACCCTCTTTATGACCGGGAATCACTTGTTATGTTGGGCGAGCACGTAACAACTGAGGCTGGTACTGGTTGTGTTCATACTGCACCTGGACACGGGGAAGATGACTTTATCGTCGGGCAAAAATATGGCTTGGATGTTCTTTGTCCTGTAGATGAAAAAGGTGTCATGACAGAAGAAGCAGGGGAATTTGCAGGATTATTTTATGATCAAGCAAACAAACCAATTACGGAAAAATTAACAGAAGTGGGCGCACTATTGAATTTGACGTTCATTACCCATTCTTATCCACATGACTGGCGGACGAAGAAACCGACTATTTTCCGTGCAACGGCGCAATGGTTCGCGTCAATTAAAGACTTCCGTGGTGAACTGCTAAAAGCGATTGAAGAAACGAAATGGGTGCCGGCATGGGGTGAAACACGCCTGTTTAATATGGTCCGTGACCGTGGAGATTGGTGTATTTCCCGTCAGCGTGCATGGGGCGTGCCAATTCCAGTATTTTATGCAGAAAATGGTGAACCAATCATCACGGATGAAACAATCAACCATATTTCAGAATTATTCCGCGAACAAGGGTCAAATATCTGGTTCGAACAGGAAGCGAAAGATCTTCTTCCAGAAGGGTTTACCCATGAAGGCAGCCCGAACGGTATCTTCACGAAGGAAACGGATATCATGGATGTATGGTTTGACTCAGGTTCTTCCCATCAAGCAGTACTTGAAGAAAGAGATGATCTGCAGCGTCCTGCTGACCTTTATTTAGAAGGTTCGGATCAATACCGCGGCTGGTTTAACTCATCTCTTTCAACAAGTGTGGCTGTAACAGGAAAAGCACCATATAAAGGTGTGTTAAGCCACGGGTTCGCTTTGGATGGTGAAGGCCGTAAAATGAGTAAATCGATTGGGAACGTTGTACTTCCATCTAAAGTCATGAACCAACTTGGCGCAGATATTTTACGCCTTTGGGTTGCTTCTGTGGATTACCAATCAGATGTAAGAGTTTCAGATCCGATTTTAAAACAAGTTTCTGAAGTGTATCGCAAAATCCGCAATACATTCCGCTTCCTGTTAGGTAATTTGGATGGCTTTAATCCTGATACTGATAAAGTGGTATTCCAAGAATTACGTGAAGTCGATCAATATATGCTAGTAAAATTGAATAAGCTGATTACTCAATCGAAACAAGGCTATGAGAATTATGAGTTTGCTACAATTTATAATATGGTCAATAACTTCTGTACGCAGGACTTAAGTTCGTTCTACCTTGATTATGCGAAAGATATTTTATATTGTGAAGCACCTAACGGTAAAGATCGTATGGCGATCCAAACGGTTCTTTACGAATCATTGGTCGGCTTAACGAAATTGGTGTCACCAATTCTTTCTCATACAGCTGATGAAGTATGGGCGTTCATTCCAGGTGTAACGGAAGAAAGTGTACAATTGACATTGATGCCCGAAGCAATTTCAATCGATAATGCTGAAGCCATTGAAGAAAAATGGACGGCATTTATGGATGTCCGTGATAATGTCTTAAAAGCATTGGAAGAAGCTCGTAATCAGAAAGTTATCGGAAAATCACTGAACGCAAAAGTGATGGTATATGTAAATGAAGAAACAAAGAATCTGCTTGATAGCATCGAAGAGAGCTTTGAACAGTTATTCATCGTATCCGAGTTTGTAATCGCTGGCGATGTGGCAAGTGCCCCAGCAGAAGCGGTAAAACTTGAGGATATTGCTATTCTTGTAACAAAAGCAGAAGGTGAAACGTGTGAACGTTGCTGGAATGTTTCAAAAGAAGTAGGCCAAGTGGAAGAACATTCAACACTTTGTCCACGCTGTGCAACTGTAGTGAAAGAGCATTATGTGAATCAATAATTTAAAAGGAGGGCCGGTTCCCATTAGATGAGGGGACCGGCCTTTTTCATGGGAAATGGTATCTAGTGTGTGAAACAACCAAAATCATTTGCGAAAATAAATTGTTTCCTAAAAAAGGAAAAGAGCACCTTGTCAGCCCAAGCTTATATTCTCCACGTGCTGATTGAGGTCTTCTGTTTTTCGTATTAGTCATTATTTCTAGTTTATGCTACAATTCAAAAGTGAAGATTTGATTAGTTTGGGGGAAAAAATGTGTTTTATTACTTAATTGCCCTTTTGGTCATAGCTTTCGATCAGCTGACAAAATGGATGATTGTGAAAAAAATGGAGTACGGAGAAAGCATTGAAATTATTGAAAACCTTCTATATATCACCTCGCATCGTAACCGTGGGGCCGCATGGGGAATTCTACAAGGTCAAATGTGGTTTTTCTACATCATCACCATCGCTGTCATTATTGGACTTGTCTATTATATTCAGAAAATGGCGAAGGAAAGCCGTTTGCTTGGAGTTTCACTTGCGCTCATGCTAGGCGGTGCGATTGGTAATTTTATCGACCGTGTTGTTCGTCAGGAAGTAGTCGATTTCGTTCATACCTATATATTCAGCTATAGTTTCCCGGTATTTAATGTTGCTGATGCTGCGCTTTCAATTGGTGTCGGACTGCTCGTGATTCATATGTTTTTAGAAGAAAAAAACGCTAAGGAGTAAGATAATGGATAAAAGGTTATACAGCATCGATGAAACACTAAAAGGCGTTAGGATTGATAAGGCTCTTTCTACATTAAATGAGGAATGGTCACGTACTCAAGTCCAGCAATGGATTAAAGATGACCACGTTTTAGTTAATGGGTCTGCAATAAAAACGAATTACAAATGTATTACAGGCGATACAATTGAAGTAACGATTCCTGAACTTGAGGAATTGGATGCAGTCGCTGAAGAAATGAATTTGGATATCTATTATGAAGATGCAGATGTGCTGGTTGTTAATAAACCGAGCGGTATGGTAGTCCACCCAGCGCCAGGACATGTATCTGGTACCCTTGTAAATGGATTGATGGCTCACTGCCAGGATCTTTCTGGAATCAACGGTGTAATGCGTCCAGGTATCGTCCACCGAATCGATAAAGATACATCAGGTTTATTAATGGTTGCTAAAAATGATATGGCGCATGAAAAGCTTGTTCAGCAACTGGTTGATAAAACTGTTACCCGTAAGTACCAAGCTGTAGTTCATGGGGTTATCCCGCATGACTTCGGAACGATTGACGCTCCAATTGGCCGTGATAAAAAAGAACGCCAAAGCATGACGGTGACAGACTCTAACTCCAAAAATGCTGTAACTCATTTCCGTGTCATCGAACGTTTCACTGCTTTTACTTTGGTGGAATGTCAGCTTGAAACAGGAAGAACTCATCAAATCCGTGTTCATATGAAATATATCGGATTCCCGCTTGCAGGAGATCCAAAATATGGTCCGAAGAAGACGTTGAAGTTAGATGGACAAGCATTGCATGCCGGTTTGCTTGGTTTCGTTCATCCTCGTACAAATGAGTATATGGAATTCGAAGCACCAGTTCCGGAAGAGTTCGAAAATCTTATTAATCAATTACGTAGAAGTAAGGATTGACAATAGAGTTTTTATGATATATTATAATAATAACTTAATGAGAACCTTTAACACAGTCCAGAGAGACTGAGAAGGAAACGGATACGCTAAATGGGATAATTGTACCCATAGCGATGAAATCCTCACGCCTTCTGGGTGTGAGGATTTTTTGTTAAAGGGGACCAATCAGATGAAAGAATTCGGGGTGGCCAATATGTTGAATGAGAAAGCAATAGTACTTGATGAACAGGCCATTAGCAGAGCCTTGACGAGAATTGCCCATGAGATTATTGAGAAAAATAAGGGGATTGAGGATTGCGTCTTAATTGGGATTCGTACACGCGGGATTTTCTTGGCTGACCGACTTGCAAAGCGCATCAATCAAATAGAAGGTAAAGAAATTCAGTTAGGTGAACTTGATATTACACTTTACCGCGATGACCTATCGAAAAATACGAATGATGGTGAACCGGTCGTAAAAGGTTCAGACATTCCAGTCAATATTAGCGATAAGAAAGTGATTTTAGTAGATGATGTTCTCTTTACCGGTAGAACCGTTAGGGCGGCAATGGATGCACTTGTGGATCTGGGAAGACCTTCACAAATCCAGCTCGCAGTATTAGTTGACAGAGGACATAGAGAGTTGCCGATCCGTGCAGATTTCGTTGGGAAGAACGTTCCAACATCACAATCGGAAAAAATCACCGTTACTTTAACAGAAGTAGATGAAGTAGATCAAGTCACTATACTAGAAAAATAAACAACAACATGAAAATTAAATAAAACCCTTTTAAAGACAGTCCAGAGAGGCTGGCAAAGGGGAGTGAATTGGGAGATCTATGCCTATGTATAGGTAATGATCTTCTGAGAAACCCTCTTTGTGTAATACTGCAAAGAGGGTTTTTGCAGTTTTGATGCAATTTTCATGAGGGGGATATGAAAATGGAAGAAATAAAAAGTGACGTCGTACTTGATGTTGAAGACGTACCTAGAGTTGGCCAGTGGATAACATTAAGTATCCAGCACCTATTCGCAATGTTTGGTGCAACGGTGTTAGTGCCATTCCTAGTAGGGTTAAGCCCGGCTGTGGCTTTGGTTTCAAGCGGCTTAGGAACATTATCCTACTTGTTGATTACCAGAGGTCAAATACCTGCTTATCTCGGTTCATCCTTCGCCTTCATCACGCCAATTATTTTGGCAAAGGCGTTGGGCGGACCGGAAGCGGCCATGATTGGCTGCTTTGCAGCAGGACTCATATATGGAATAGTAGCCTTGATTATCCAAAAAGTTGGTTTACGCTGGTTAATGAATTTGCTGCCTCCGGTTGTGGTTGGACCAGTTATCATTGTAATCGGGTTAAGCCTCGCTGGAACGGCTGTAGACATGGCGATGTATGATCCGCAAGATAAATACAGTGTCACATATATTATAATAGCGCTAATAACTTTAGCGGTAACCATTATCTGTAACGTTTTCTTTAAAGGATTCATTAACTTGATTCCCATTTTAATGGGAATTATAGTTGGCTACAGCTGTTCAGCAGTTGCGGGAATTATAGATTATGAACCAATTAAATCTGCACAATGGTGGGAAATGCCGAAATTCATGTTTCCTTATATAACCTATACACCAATCTTTTCATGGGAAGTCATTGCTATCATGGTCCCTGTGGCCGTCGTCACATTATCAGAACACATCGGCCACCAGATGGTACTGAGTAAAGTAGTTGGCAGAAACTTTTTGGAAAAGCCCGGTTTACATCGATCCATCCTAGGGGATGGAGCCGGAATCATGATTGGTTCCTTCATCGGTGGGCCACCACTAACATCATATGGTGAAAATATCGGCGTCCTGACGATGACAAAGGCATTTAGCGTGTATATCATCGGCGGAGCTGCTTTAACTGCAATCGTCTTTGGCTTTAACGGTAAGATTTCAGCAGTCATCAGCTCGATTCCTACAGCTGTGATGGGTGGAATATCAATCTTACTTTTCGGTATCATCGCTTCAAGCGGATTAAGGATGCTGATTGATAATAAAGTTGATTTTGATAAAAAACGCAACATGATGATAGCTTCAGTCATCCTGGTACTTGGAATCGGCGGAGCGTTTGTACAATTATCGGATAAGGTATCGCTATCTGGAATGGCACTTTCAGCGATTGTTGGAATCTTGCTTAACTTGATATTACCGGACAGAGAAAAAATTTCCGGAGACATCTTTGAAAAATAAGTTAAACTGTATCACACAATATATCACCTTTTAAAAGAAGTCCAGAGAGGCTTGAAAGGGTGTTGCTGTAAAGACAAATGAGAACGGGAAATAAACCAGTCCTAGTTCTTGTAAGTCTTTATTACCTACACCCTGTCCTTATTGGCGGGGTGTTTTTTTTTACCCCGCATCACAACAAATTGTGAAAGGAGCAGGATCAATGAAAAAATTATTGACGATGAATGAATTGACCATAACTGAAATTGAAAAAATTCTACAAGAAGCAGAGGGGTTTGCTAATGGAACGAGCTGGAATCCTAAACAGCAGACCATGGTTGCCAATCTATTCTTTGAACCGAGTACACGTACGAAATCAAGCTTTGAAATGGCTGAAAGAAAATTAGGTCTTGAGGTCATTCCTTTTGATGCCGGGACATCATCCGTTTTAAAAGGAGAAACCTTATATGACACAGCAAAAACGTTTGAATCAATCGGTGTCAATGCCTTAATTATCCGCCATGAACAGGATAATTACTTTGATGAACTAAAAGAAAAACTCAACATTCCAATAATCAATGCAGGTGATGGTTGCGGAAATCATCCAACGCAGTCATTGCTGGACTTATTGACGATAAAACAAGAGTTTAATAGTTTTACCGGTCTGAAGATTGCAATAATTGGGGACGTAATGCATAGCCGAGTGGCAAAATCGAATGCAGAAGCCTTAACTCGTCTAGGAGCGAATGTCGTATTTTCAGGTCCGCCTGAATGGTTTGATAGAAACAACAGCTTAGGGAGATATGAAGACATCGATCAAGCGATAGCGACATCGGATGTGGTTATGCTACTTCGGATTCAGCACGAAAGACATAATGAAAAATACAATCAGGCAAATGGGGATTATTTGGAAAGATTCGGTTTAACCAAACAACGTGAAAAAAATATGAAACCGGGTGCGATCATCATGCATCCTGCACCAATAAATCGCGGCGTTGAAATTGACAGTGATTTAGTCGAATGTAGCCGTTCAAGAATTTTTAAACAAATGCAAAATGGTGTGTTTATTAGAATGGCCGTATTAAAAAATGTGCTAGAACAATTTGAGGGAGGAATCATCCATGAAAACTGTCATCAAAAATGGAGTATTGCTAGATAATCAAAATTCATTCAAGAAAGCAGATATTGAAATAGAAGGAAAAATCATCACGAAAATCGGAGAGAACCTGGCAACAGAAAATTGTGAGGTAATAGATGCCAAAGGGTTACTTATTACACCAGGATTTATTGACCTGCATATCCATTTACGCGAGCCAGGCGGCGAGCATAAAGAAACAATAGCAACTGGAACGCTTGCAGCAGCAAGAGGCGGTTTTACCACTGTAGCAGCGATGCCTAATACAAGACCTGTTCCTGATACAATTGAAAATCTTGAAGCACTTAACCGGAAAATTGAAGAAACAGCACATGTTCGTGTACTGCCTTATGCATCCATCACGATTAGAGAGGCTGGCAAAGAATTGACTGACTTTTCTTCTTTAAAACAAACTGGGGCTTTCGCCTTTACAGACGACGGCGTTGGTATCCAAGAAGCCGGAATGATGCTGGCTGCGATGAAACAGGCTGCCGCTCAAGATATGGCTATTGTTGCTCATTGTGAAGATAATAGCTTAATCAATAAAGGCTCTGTACATGAAGGAAGATACTCCAAAGAACAAGGAATCAATGGAATCCCATCTGTATGCGAAGCTGTACATATAGCCAGGGATATCCTGCTTGCGGAAGCAGCGGACTGCCATTATCATGTCTGCCACATTTCTACGAAAGAATCGGTGAGAACTGTAAGAGATGCCAAACGCGCCGGTATCCGGGTCACAGCGGAAGTTACACCTCATCACTTATTGCTGTGTGAAGATGATATCCCAGGACTTGATCCGAATTATAAAATGAATCCGCCTTTAAGAGGAAGAGAAGATCGTGACGCATTGATCGAAGGCCTGCTGGACGGAACAATCGACTTTATTGCTACAGATCATGCTCCGCATACAGCTGAGGAAAAAGCTCAAGGGATGCAGCTAGCTCCTTTTGGAATTGTGGGACTAGAAACGGCCTTCCCGCTGCTTTACACAGAATTAGTCAAAAAGGATGTAATCACCTTAAAGCAATTGGTCGACTTCATGACCATCAAACCATCTGAGAGTTTCTCACTTCCTTATGGACAGCTAAAGGAAGGTGCTACTGCTGATATCGTATTAATCGATTTGGATACTGAAAAAGAAATTAATAAAGAAGAGTTTGCTTCAAAAGGTAAAAATACACCTTTTAATGAAAAGAAATGCTATGGCTGGCCAGTTATGACGATTGCAGAAGGAAAAACAGCTTGGGAAAAAGGACGTGTTCAAGGATGAAAAGACAGCTTATTTTAGAAGATGGAACGGTATTCCTCGGCGAAGCATTCGGAGGGGACGTAGAAAAAATAGGTGAAGTTGTTTTTAATACAGGGATGACAGGATATCAGGAGATTTTATCTGATCCATCCTATTGCGGCCAAATAGTTACGCTAACTTACCCGCTAATCGGAAACTACGGAATAAACCGAGATGACTTTGAATCTATCAATCCAGCGATATCAGGGTTCGTCGTTAAGGAAACAGCTGATCTTCCTTCCAACTGGCGCAACCAATTATCTCTTGATGAATATTTGAAAATGAAGAACATACCTGGCATAAGTGGAATTGATACGAGAAAGCTGACAAGAATCATTAGGAAATCAGGTGCACTTAAAGGAGCGCTCTGCAATATCAATAAAGATGCTGAAGAGATTGTTTCCCAGCTAAAAGCAACGGTGATTCCTTCTAATCAAGTGAAGCAGGTTTCAACAAAAGCTGCCTACTCAAGTCCTGGAAGAGGCCCCCGAGTCGTTCTTGTTGATTATGGCATGAAGCATGGTATTTTACGCGAGTTGACGAAGCGTGGTTGTGATGTTGTGGTTGTACCTTATAACGTTACGGCAGAGGAAGTGCTGCAATATCATCCAGATGGAGTGATGCTTTCAAACGGCCCTGGAGACCCGAAAAGTGTTCAGGAAACGCTTGAAATGATTCGTATAGTGCAGAAAGAAGTACCGCTATTTGGAATTTGCCTGGGTCATCAGTTATTCGCGCTGGCTAACGGTGCAGATACAGCAAAATTGAAATTTGGTCATCGAGGATCAAACCATCCGGTTAAAGACCTTCGTACTGGAAAAGTATCCATCACTTCTCAAAATCACGGATATACAGTCGAGGAGCTTTCTATTGAAAACACTGACCTTGTTGTGACACATACAGCATTAAATGACGATACAATTGAAGGCTTACGCCATAAAAAATATCCGGCTTTCACAGTTCAATATCACCCGGAGGCTTCACCTGGTCCGGAAGACGCCAACTACTTATTCAATGAATTTTTACAAATGATTGAAGCTGCACCTACGAAGGGGGAAAAAACATGCCAAAACGCACAGATATAAAAAGCATCCTAGTAATTGGTTCTGGTCCAATCGTAATCGGCCAGGCTGCTGAGTTCGATTATGCAGGAACTCAAGCATGTATTGCCTTAAAGGAAGAGGGTTACCGAGTAATCCTAATTAACTCAAATCCTGCTACAATCATGACAGATAGCGAAATGGCGGATGCGGTATATATCGAGCCGATTACTCTGGAATTTGTTAGCAAAATCATCCGTAAAGAGCGCCCTGATGCTCTGCTTCCGACTCTAGGAGGACAAACGGGTTTGAATATGGCTGTTGAACTAGCCGATGCAGGGATTTTGGAAGAATGCAATGTGCAGATCCTTGGTACGAAGCTTTCCGCTATCCAACAAGCAGAAGACCGTGATTTGTTCCGAACCCTGATGAACGACCTTGGGGAACCTGTTCCTGACAGCGATATTATTCATAATTTGGATGAGGCTTATACGTTTGTGGAACGAGTCGGCTATCCAGTTATCGTACGCCCAGCCTTTACACTAGGTGGAACAGGCGGCGGGATTTGTGATAACGAAGAGCAGTTAATCGAGATTGTTGAAGGTGGCCTAAAAAGCAGCCCGGTTCATCAATGTCTGCTTGAGAAGAGTATTGCCGGTTTTAAAGAAGTGGAATATGAAGTAATGCGTGACTCCAATGACAATGCGATTGTCGTTTGTAATATGGAAAACTTTGATCCTGTAGGAGTACATACAGGAGACTCTATTGTTGCGGCACCAAGCCAAACGTTAAGTGACAGAGAGTATCAAATGCTTCGAAATACGTCATTGAAGATTATCCGCGCCTTGAAAATTGAAGGCGGATGTAATGTTCAGCTTGCGTTAGATCCAAACAGCTATCAGTATTATGTCATCGAAGTTAACCCAAGGGTTAGCCGTTCGTCAGCACTTGCTTCAAAAGCGACGGGATATCCGATTGCAAAGCTTGCGGCCAAGATAGCAGTTGGTTTAACGCTTGATGAAATGATGAACCCGGTTACAGGCAAAACATATGCCAGCTTTGAACCTGCGCTTGACTATGTAGTCACGAAAATTCCACGCTGGCCTTTTGATAAGTTCGAAAGCGCCAACCGTAGACTCGGTACACAAATGAAAGCGACTGGAGAAGTCATGGCAATCGGTCGTACATTTGAAGAATCAATTTTAAAAGCTGTGCGCTCCCTTGAAGCAGGACTTTATCATCTCGAGTTGAACGACGAGTTCGAGGATGAAAAAATAGAAAAAAGGATTCGGAAAGCAGGAGATGAGCGGTTATTTTATATCGGTGAGGCACTAAGAAGAGGCAAAACAATCGAAACCATTCACGAATGGAGCCAGATCGATTTATTCTTCCTGCATAAGCTGAAAAAGATTATCGACTTTGAAAAAGAGCTTCGTGAACATTCATTCGATTGTGAAGTCCTGAAGAAGGCTAAGGAACTTGGCTTTTCTGATAAAACGATTGCAGATATATGGGAAGTTACTGAAAAGAAAATTTATGAGTATCGGAAACAACAAGGAATTGTGCCGGTTTATAAAATGGTCGATACATGCGCAGCGGAATTTGAATCGGAAACACCATATTTTTACGGAACATACGAGGATGAAAATGAATCAATTGTTACAGATAAGAAAAGTGTCATTGTGCTAGGATCGGGTCCAATACGGATTGGACAGGGGGTAGAGTTTGACTACGCGACCGTTCATTCAGTCTGGGCCATCAAAGAGGCAGGCTATGAAGCGATCATCATCAACAACAATCCGGAAACGGTTTCGACGGATTTCAGTATATCTGACAAGCTTTATTTCGAACCATTAACACTTGAAGATGTGATGCATGTTATCGATTTGGAAAAACCAGAAGGTGTTATCGTCCAATTTGGTGGTCAGACTGCCATCAATCTTGCAGATGGTCTTGTTGAAAGAGGAGTGAAGATCCTAGGTACTTCTCTAGAAGACTTGGATCGTGCGGAGAATCGTAATAAATTCGAAAGTGCTCTTAAGGATTTAGGAATTCCGCAACCAAAAGGTAAAACTGCCACATCTGTAAATGAAGCTATCGTCATAGCTGAAGATATCGGCTATCCAGTTTTAGTAAGACCTTCGTATGTTCTCGGAGGAAGAGCAATGGAAATCGTCTATAAACAAGAAGAATTGCTGCATTACATGAAAAATGCGGTGAAAATCAATCCGGATCATCCTGTCCTGATTGACCGTTACTTAACGGGGAAAGAGGTCGAAGTCGACGGGATTTCTGATGGCGAAACGGTAGTTATTCCTGGAATCATGGAGCACATCGAGCGCGCAGGCGTCCACTCCGGTGATTCGATTGCCGTCTACCCTCCGCAAAGCCTAACGGAAAAACAAAAAGAAGTGATCATCGATTACACGACTAGATTGGCAAAAGGCTTGAATATTATCGGTCTCTTGAATATTCAATATGTCATCAGTGATGACGAAGTGTATGTCATTGAAGTAAATCCGCGTTCTAGCCGCACGGTTCCATTCTTAAGTAAGATCACGAATGTGCCGATGGCGAACTTGGCCACGAAGGTCATATTAGGACACTCTCTTGAAAGCCAGGGCTACCAATCCGGTATAGTTCCGGAACAAAGCGGAGTCTTTGTAAAAGTGCCGGTCTTCTCCTTTGCAAAATTAAGAGGTGTGGACATTTCACTCGGACCTGAAATGAAATCGACTGGTGAAGTAATGGGGAAAGACAGTACACTTGAAAAGGCTTTATACAAAGGTCTTGTTGCTTCCGGTTTCAAAATTCAAGGTCACGGTTCAGTCTTGTTAACGATATCGGATAAAGATAAGCAAGAAGCACTATTGCTGGCAAGACGTTTTCATAATATTGGCTTCAAGTTGATTGCCACAAGCGGAACCGCCGCCCTGTTGGAGCAATCTGGTATCCCAACTGCGGTTGTTGGTAAGATTGGTGAAGAGGGAAGAAACCTTTTGGATGTTATCCGAAATGGGGACGCACAATTCGTCATCAACACTTTGACGAAAGGGAAACAGCCGGAACGAGATGGTTTTAGAATACGTCGCGAATCTGTTGAAAATGGAGTGACATGTCTGACATCCCTGGATACAGCAGAAGCCATTTTAAGAGTAATTGAATCAATGAACTTTTCGGCAGAAGCCATGGGGAAAACGGAAAAAAGTCGTGAGGTGAGCTATACATGATCAAGAAGGAAACGATGAAGGTGTTGACTCATAAAGAACTGGCTCCATCCATATTTGAACTTACCCTACAAGGTGAATTAGTTTCAGAAATGAAGCAACCGGGCCAGTTTGTACACGTAAAGACAACTGAAGGCAACGAGCCTTTGTTAAGACGCCCGATTTCGATTTCTTCTTATAACAGTAGTGAAAAACAGTTCACGATGATATACCGGGCTGAAGGGAAAGGAACGACACTGCTGTCACAGTGTAAGCAGGCAGAAGGTGTAGATATCCTCGGTCCGCTTGGCAACGGCTTTCCGGTTCATGAAGCAAATAAGGGAGAAACAGCTCTATTGGTTGGTGGTGGGATTGGTGTCCCACCTCTGTATCAGTTATCGCAGATGTTGGTTGCTAAAGGAGTTAGGGTAATACATGTACTAGGCTTCCAAACGAAGTCTGCCATTTTTTATGAAAAAGAGTTTAGTAAATTAGGTGATACCTATATTGCCACAGTAGATGGATCGTATGGAACAAAAGGATTTGTTACGACAGTAATTGACAAGTTGGATACGGAGTTTGAGACAATCTTTTCCTGCGGGCCGACACCAATGCTAAAAGCATTGGAAGCGGGATATCGTGAAAAAAAACTTTACCTGTCTCTTGAAGAAAGGATGGGCTGCGGAATTGGTGCGTGTTTTGCCTGCGTGTGTCATACAGGAGATGATCCGAATGGTTTCAGTTACAAAAAAGTATGCAGTGACGGACCCGTATTCCGGGCAGGAGAGGTGGTATTATGAGCAGACTTTCAGTTGAGTTACCAGGATTACACCTGAAAAATCCGGTCATGCCAGCATCTGGTTGCTTTGGATTTGGTCGTGAATACAGCCAGTTCTTCAACTTGGATGTACTGGGAGCAATTATGATTAAAGCGACAACTCCTGAGCCGCGGTTCGGTAATCCAACCCCGCGTGTTGCGGAAACTTCTTCGGGAATGCTGAACGCGATTGGTTTACAAAATCCAGGTTTGGCTAAAGTCATCAATGAAGAACTGGACTGGCTAAGTGGGTATGATGTCCCTATTATCGCTAACGTTGCGGGATCTCAAATAGCTGATTATGTAAAAGTGGCTAGTAACATCAGTAAGGTAGGAAATGTGAAGGCTCTTGAGTTGAATATTTCTTGTCCAAATGTAAAAGAAGGTGGCATCGCTTTTGGTACGGTTCCGGAAGTTGCCAAAGAGGTAACCAAGGCAGTCAAGGAAGTCTCCTCTGTGCCTGTTTATGTGAAGCTTTCTCCAAATGTCAGCAATATTGTGGAAATGGCCAAAGCGGTTGAAGATGGCGGTGCCGACGGGCTGACTATGATTAATACATTAGTCGGTATGCGTTTGGATTTAAAAACAGGTCGACCGATTCTATCGAACAAAACTGGTGGGTTATCGGGTCCTGCGATTAAACCAGTCGCTCTCCGGATGATTTATGAGGTAAGCCAGCAAGTTTCGATTCCAATCATTGGAATGGGAGGAATCGCTTCAGCGGAAGATGTCATTGAGTTTTTCTACGCAGGTGCGAGCGCTGTTGCAGTGGGAACCGCTAACTTCGTGGATCCGTTTGTATGCCCAACGATCATTGAAGAATTACCCAATCTGCTGGATGAGCTAGGATTTGATCATATTTCACAATGTACCGGAAGGAGCTGGAAGTAGAATGAAGCAGTCGCTAATTATCGCGCTTGATTTTCCCAACCTTATACAAACAGAACAATTTTTAAACCAGTTTTCATCTGAAAAACTAGCTGTAAAAGTGGGGATGGAATTATTTTATCAGAATGGACCGTCAATCATTTCTTACGTAAAAGAACAAGGCCACGATGTGTTTTTAGACTTAAAGCTTCATGATATTCCGAACACAGTCAAAAAGGCAATGACAGGTCTGGCAGCTTTAGGCGCTGACATGGTAAATGTCCACGCGGCAGGTGGCCGAAATATGATGGAAGCAGCTCTGGAAGGTTTAGATAGTGGAACAGCTGCAGGAAAAAAACGTCCGTTATGTATAGGGGTTACACAGCTGACAAGCACGTCACAGGAACAAATGAATCTTGACCAAAACATTGCCGGCTCTCTAGAGGATTCGGTGCTTCATTATGCAAAGCTTACTCAGCAGGCCGGATTAGACGGCGTTGTTTGTTCGTCGCATGAAGTAAAGACAATTCATGAACGTATTAGCCCGGAATTTTTAACGGTCACACCTGGTATCCGTAATGCAGGTGGCCAAACACACGATCAAGAAAGAATTGCCACGCCTGAACAGGCAAGAAATTTTGGAGCTGATGCCATCGTTGTAGGTAGAGCGATAACTGGGGCGAAAGATCCATTAACAGCATACTTAGATATGAAAGCAGCCTGGGAGGGAATATCATGTTAAACCAAACCATAGCCGAACACCTATTAGAAATTAAAGCAGTGTACCTACAGCCGAATGATCCATTCACATGGGCATCTGGAATTAAATCCCCTATATACTGCGATAACCGCTTAACCCTTTCTTACCCTGAGGTTCGCAAGGAAATAGCAGAAGGATTGAAAGTATTAATTGAACAGCATTTCCCTGAGGCTGAATTGATTGCCGGTACTGCAACGGCTGGCATTCCGCATGCGGCTTGGGTGAGTGAAAAATTAGATGCACCAATGTGCTATGTTCGCTCCAAAGCAAAGGAGCACGGTAAGGGCAATCAAATCGAAGGTCGCGCTGTTCCAGGACAAAAAGTTGTGGTTGTGGAAGATTTGATTTCAACCGGTGGAAGTGTAATTACGGCTGTAAACGCGCTTAAAGAAGCTGGCTGTGATGTCCTTGGGGTCGTTTCTATCTTTTCTTACCAACTGGAAAAGGGAAAAGAAAAGTTCCTTGCTGAAGGCATTACGAACTATTCATTAAGTGACTATTCGACCTTAATCAAAGTCGCTAACGAAAAAGGCTACATCACAGAAGGCGAACTGGAAAAGTTGAAAAAATGGCGGGAAAACCCAGAAGATACCGCGTGGATTTTAGCATAAAAAAGTGTGTCCCAATCTTGTAGATTGGGACACACTTATATTTTTGTATTTAAATCAATCCTTTACAGCTTCTGCTTCTTTTAAGCGAATAACTATATCTGCATCTGGTGTAATATATACGGTTTGCTGCTGTTCATATATGACAAAGCCGGGCTTCGAGCCATTCGGCTTCTTTACATGGCGAACTTGTGTAAAGTCTACGGGCACCGAACTCGATTGCTTTGCTTTACTGAAGAAGGCTGCTAAAACTGCTGCTTCTTTTATGGTTTCTTTACTCGGTGATTCATTCCTAATCACAACATGTGACCCAGGGATATCTTTTGTATGAAGCCAAATTTCATCGCGACGTGCAAATTTATTCGTTAAATAATCATTTTGTTTATTGTTTTTCCCGACAAAAATGAGATCTCCATCTGTGGAATAATATGTTTCAAGTTGTGGTTTTGCATTGGCAGGCTTTTTCATGCCTTTTTTCTTTTTTTGACGAATATATCCTTCTTCCTGAAGTTCCTCGCGTATTTCCTCAATATCTTTAGGTGAAGCTGATTGGAGTTGCTGATGCAACGCTTCAAAGTAGGCTAATTCCAATTTTGCTTTCTGGATTTGCTCTTGTACGACACCGACTGCATTTTTGGACTTTTGGTATCTAGAGAAGTACTTTTGCGCATTATCAGATGGGTTTTTAAATGGGTCAAGAGGGATTATGACCATACTTTGTTCATCATCATAATAATTGACCACTTCAATTTCCTTCATGCCTTTTTTCATTTGATATAAGTTAGCTGTCAGCAGTTCACCGAACAATTGGTATTGTTCTCCGCGTTCCGTTTCCTTTAATGTTCGTTCGAGTTTGCCGATTTTTTTAGAGTTCTTTTCAATTTCATTCGCAATGAAACGGTCTACATCCTGACTCTTTTGCTTTACCCGATCTCGCTCTGCCTTTCCAAAGTAATACCGATCGAGCATTTCGCTTAAGGAAGAAAATGTTCGGTATTTTCCAGTCAGGTGCTCTAGCGAAAGCATATAAAACACATCTTTGCTGCCGTCTTGTTTTATAGTTGCGGTATATTTTTGTTCCGATATTTCCTTGATAAGACTTGAAAAGGCCGATGGAAGAGTGGTACTGTTGGCTAACCCTGCCCGATAAACGGCCTCCTTTGCAACTAACGGAGAAACTCCAGAAAATTGGGCAACAAGTTGACGATCGAGTTTTCCCGCATTAAAGTCGATATTTTTCCTTATATCATCCTCAGTAGCATCAAAGGGGTTATGCTTTTCTTGTGCGGGGGGCACTTTGTATTCCTGCCCAGGTAATATCGCCCGATAGCTGTTCACAGCGTAAGAGACATGCTTAATGCTGTCTAATATCATATTCCGTTCTTTATCAACTAAAACAATATTACTGTGACGACCCATGATTTCCACGATTAACTGCTTTTGCGAGACATCACCAAGCTCGTTACGACCCTTCACCTCAAAAATAATCATCCGATCTAGTTCATATTGATAAATATCTTCAATCGTATAGCCTTCGAGATGCTTTCGAAGCAGCATACAGAACATTGGCGGCTCTTTTGGATTTTCATAACTTTCTTCTGTCAACTGTACTCTTGAATAGCTTGGATGGGCTGATAATAAGAGTTTATGGTTCTTACCTCCAGCGCGAACAACCAGGATAACTTCATTTTTATAAGGCTGATGAACTTTATTGATGCGTCCACCTTTTAGTATAGAAGCGATTTCTTCCGTCATCGCTTTCGTAAATAATCCATCAAATGACATTCTATTTTTACTTCCTTTACATAAGATTTTCTATGACTCCATTGATTTTAATTGATGTTAGTTACAGAGAGTTTTTCGTCCTATAATTAACTCGCAAAAATGGCATTTGCAAGTTTAGAAAAACTCGATGAAGCGAGCTTTAAAATGTTCAGGTAAATTGAATTGATCAATTCTTATATGTACCTAGTTTAAACTAGCCAAAGTTTACCTTTTAAGGTGGCCTATTTTTATACGCAGTTGTTCGTCCAATTTTGGATAAGGTTCATTCATCTTTCGCATTTCTGTTTAATTATAGCATTTTTTTGGACGAGCCTGAATAATCATGGAAGAAGAGCAGGTTGTTTTATGTATTTAGTATGCGGACAGGTGTTGGATGAGCAGAGCTAGAGCGCCTGTTTGGTTGTATACAGGGGCCTATTTCATTCTATTCAAAGGGATGTGTGATACTTGATGGAGTTCAAGGAAATGAATAAGCAAGAAATGGAGAGAGCGCTTCAAACAAACGTTACACACGGTTTGGACGATGATGAAGTAAAGGACAGGCTGCATAAGCATGGTTTTAACGAATTAAAAGAAGGAGAAAAACAGTCAGCCATCCTTTTATTTTTCGCACAATTTAAAGATTTTATGGTCATTGTTTTACTTGCGGCGACCTTGGTCTCCGGTATTTTGGGTGAATATATCGATGCGATTGCCATCATGGCGATTGTTTTTTTGAATGGAGTGCTAGGCTTTTTTCAAGAACGAAAGGCCGAAAAATCCTTGGATGCCCTGAAGGAAATGTCAGCACCACAAGTCCATGTTCTTAGGAATGGGCACTGGCTGAAGATTCCATCTAGAGAAGTCGTGGTGGGGGATATCTTGAAATTTTCGAGCGGGGATAGAATTGGCGCCGATTTACGGATTGTTGATAATTCAAGCCTTGAGATTGAAGAGTCGGCACTTACCGGTGAGTCGCTCCCGGCTGTTAAATGTTCTGATCCGATAATTAATGAGTTAGAAGGTATCGGTGATCAGGAAAATATGGCTTTTATGGGAACCATGGTTACAAGAGGGAATGGAGTCGGTATTGTTGTCGCTACAGGCATGAATACTGCGATGGGGAAGATTGCCGACTTGCTTCAGACAGCTGAAACAAAAGAAACACCTTTACAGCGCCGTTTAGAGCAGCTAGGTAAAATTTTAATCGTCACGGCGTTGATATTAACGGTGATCGTCGTACTGACTGGAGTCATTCAAGGACATGATCTCTATACAATGTTTTTAGCAGGCGTTTCTTTAGCAGTTGCGGCGATTCCGGAAGGATTGCCAGCAATTGTGACTGTAGCCTTGTCGTTAGGCGTTCAGCGTATGATCAAACAAAAAGCGATCGTACGTAAGCTTCCAGCGGTCGAAACGCTTGGTTGCGCAACAGTGATTTGCTCAGATAAAACAGGTACACTGACGCAAAACAAAATGACGGTGACTAAAATTTGGAGTGGAGGTAAAACCTGGGATGTCAGCGGGACTGGATATAATCCGATTGGGGAGTTTTCATTAGGTGGAGTTTCCGTTGCTCCGAAAAACCACAAAGCTTTGCTTCAAATGATGACATTTGGACTGCTCTGTAACAAAGCTGAACTAAACGAGAAAGGAAAACAATATGTCCTTGACGGAGATCCGACAGAAGGGGCGATGTTGGTTGCCGCAATGAAGGCAGGTTTGACAAGGGAATACTTATCTACTCGGTTCACGATAGTGAAGGAGTTTCCATTTGACTCGGGCCGGAAAATGATGAGCGTTATAGTGAAGGATGATAAAGAGAATCATTTCGTCATCGTAAAAGGGGCCCCTGATGTATTGCTCGCCCAGTGCGACACGATTCTATGGGAAGGGAAGTCGGGCCCGCTGAATCGGGAAAGTAAGGAAAGAGTTCAACAAGACATGAGTGAGTTAGCTTCACAGGCACTGCGGATGATTGCCGTTGGTTATAAGCCACTTTCAAAAGGAACAATTCTGCTCCATGAAACAGAAGCTGAGCGCAATTTGACCTTCATGGGACTGCAGGGCATGATTGACCCTCCGCGTCCAGAGGTGAAGCAGGCGGTTAAAGAGTGCCGTGATGCGGGAATCAAAACCGTCATGATCACTGGTGACCATGTAATAACCGCAAAGGCGATAGCTAAAGAACTTGGTATTTTAAAAGGGAAAGACCTCGTACTAGAAGGCAGACAATTATCAGATATGGAAGTCGGAGAGCTTGAGGAAATAGTAGAAAGTGTTTCGGTGTTTGCTCGCGTTTCCCCGGAACATAAGCTAAAAATCGTAAAGGCATTGCAAAATAAAGGACATGTAGTAGCGATGACAGGAGATGGAGTCAATGATGCACCAGCAATAAAATCAGCGGATATTGGTATATCTATGGGAATCACCGGGACAGATGTTGCCAAAGAGGCTTCCTCCTTGATATTGGTTGATGATAATTTTGCAACAATAAAATCAGCCATTAAAGAAGGCAGAAATATCTATGAAAATATCCGAAAGTTCATTCGTTATTTGCTCGCATCCAATGTTGGAGAGATTTTGGTTATGTTTTTTGCGATGCTATGCGGCTTGCCTTTACCATTAATTCCGATCCAAATTCTATTCGTGAACCTCGTTACGGACGGTCTTCCTGCGATGGCTTTGGGGCTTGATGCGCCAGAAGACGATGTGATGAAGAGAAATCCTAGAAATGCAAATGAAGGTGTATTCGGCAGAAGACTTGGATGGAAAATTATCTCTCGTGGTTTTCTAATTGGAATTTCAACTCTGATAGCGTTTTACGTGGTATATCGAGCGAACCCTGATAATCTGACTTATGCACAAACGATCGCATTTGCTACCCTTGTTCTTGCTCAACTAATCCACGTTTTCGATTGTAGAAGTGAACGATCAATCTTTTCGAGAAATCCATTTGGTAATCTATATTTAGTGGGAGCTGTGCTGTCTTCCCTTTTGTTAATGCTCGCCGTCATGTATGTTCAGCCCTTGCAAGCGATATTCCATACCGTTCCGATTTCGGGGAGAGATTGGCTTTTAGTATTAGGAATGTCGTCCATCCCAACTTTTTTACTAGCAGGAACTTTTTTAGCAAGAAAAGCACAATGAAATATGATATAATCTTTAAGGTGGTAGAGTCTTGCTCTATTACCTTTTTATTTTTATAGCCTTTTATTTATAAGCTCAAGCGTCCGTGCTGAAGCTGATATATAATTAATGTAAACGCCAAGTTACTACATTATGCTTGATAGGAAGTGAAGCCATGGTTACCAGTATGACGGGCTATGGAAGAGAAGAAGCAGCAAACGAACAGGTCAAGATTTTTGCCGAAATCAAGACGGTGAACCATCGTTTTTGTGAATATACGATTCGAATGCCGCGCCAACTTTTGGTTTTGGAAGAAAAAGTGAAGAAAAAGGCGAATCAATACATAAGAAGGGGACGGGTGGAAATCTTCATTACAGTAGAAGGTGATAGCCTAGTTTCCAAAAAGGTCAAGATCGATTGGGATCTTGCTGATCAGTATGTGAGTTTGATGGATAAGGTTAAAGGGAAATACAACCTGGAAAGTTCCGTTACATTACAGGATATGCTACAACTTGAATCAATTTTCGTGACGGAAGAAGTACCGATTGTTCCCACCGATTTGGAAGCCTTACTCATGGAGGCTGTTTCGGGGGCATTGGAAAACTTGAAAAAAATGCGGACTCAGGAAGGTCAGGAGCTGGCCCAGGATCTGCAACATCAGCTGAAAAAGTTTGGTGAGATTGTAGTGGGGGTTAAAAACTATGCGCCTTCAGTTGTCGAGAAATATAAAGCACGGTTGGCAATCAAGCTAGCTGAGTTGACAGAAGGATTGATTGAGGATAGCCGTATTGTGACAGAAGCGGCCATTTTTGCTGATAAATGTGATATAAATGAAGAGCTGACGAGACTTGAAAGTCATGTACAGCAATTTTCAGAAACGCTTACACATGGTGAACCAATTGGTAGAAAACTTGACTTCCTTGTTCAGGAGATGAATCGAGAAGTCAATACAATTGGATCAAAGGCAAATGATTCGACCATTACTAAAGAAGTGGTTGAAATGAAAAGTCTGCTTGAAAAATTAAAGGAACAGGTTCAAAATATCGAGTAGTCGGTTTATGATGAACCTATCAAGGTGACAATAGAATATGAATGGGGGACAAAAATGTCAATAAAGCTCATTAATATTGGATTTGGGAATATCGTTTCCGCAAACCGGATCGTATCCATCGTGAGTCCTGAATCAGCTCCGATTAAAAGGATTATCCAGGATGCTCGAGATCGCGGATCCTTAATAGATGCTACATACGGTAGAAGAACAAGGGCCGTTATTATTACAGACAGCGACCATGTTATCTTATCAGCGGTTCAACCAGAAACGGTTGCAGCAAGGCTTCAAGATAGAGATGACAGCGTAGAAGAGGGGTAACTAAAAGAATATGAGAGAAAAAGGTTTATTAATCGTTTTGTCCGGTCCATCCGGTGTTGGTAAAGGAACAGTAAGGAAGGCGATCTTTTCTCAGCCTGGTACGGCATTTGAATATTCAATTTCGATGACGACACGACTGCCACGCCATGGTGAAGTGGACGGAGTAGACTATTTCTTTAAAAAACGTGAGGAATTCGAAGCGTTAATTGAAGAAGGTAAACTGCTTGAATATGCTGAGTTCGTCGGCAATTATTATGGAACACCTGTGGATTATGTTCGTGAAACAATCGACTCTGGAAAAGATGTTTTTCTGGAAATCGAAGTTCAAGGAGCCAAACAGGTCAGGGAGAAATTTCCTGAAGGGCTTTTCATTTTTCTTGCACCCCCAAGCTTGACTGAACTCGAAAGCCGAATTGTAACACGCGGTACCGAGACAGAGGAAGCGATTAAAGGGCGGATGAAAGTAGCTAAAGAAGAAATAGAACTTATGGATCTGTATGATTATGTCGTTGAAAATGACCATGTGGATGCTGCTTGTGCTAGAATTAATGCAATTGTAATTGCCGAGCATTGCCGTCGGGAAAGAGTTGCTGTTTTATATAAAAAAATGTTGGAGGCGGAATAAACTATGTTATATCCATCAATTGATTCCCTATTACTAAAAATCGATTCAAAATACTCACTTGTATCAGTGGCAGCTAAACGTGCCAGAGAAATGCAAATTAAAGATAATTGCCTCATTAATAAACCAGTTTCTCATAAATCTGTTGGTCGTGCCCTTGAAGAAATTCATTCTGGAAAATTGACTTACGATAATTCTTACGAGGAAAACTAAGCGAACACATAAGCTTGACCTATCGGGCCTGACACCCTAAAGCAAACAGGATGCGTTACATTTGAAAGTTGCTTCCTTCCTGCGGCCAAGGTGTCAGGCCTGTTTGTTTTGATTTTTATAAATGCTCCTTAAGCAGACGGAAAGCATTGAAAAAGCAGGCATAGACATCACAATAATGCAAAAAACCATATGTTGCTGCGCATATCAAATGAAATTTCTTCTGTAATCCTTCATAATTAAGAAAAATAGAATATATAGTTAGGGGAAATTTGCATGCTTAACGATAAAAAAGTTCTTCTTTGTGTCACCGGCGGAATTGCTGTATATAAGGCTGCTGCCCTGACCAGTAAGCTCACACAGGCAGGTGCCCAAGTTAAAGTAATCATGAGTGATTCGGCACGTCAATTTGTGACGCCGCTTACCTTTCAAGCACTTTCGAGACATGATGTTTATACTGATACATTTGATGAAAAAGATTCTTCAGTTATTGCCCACATTGACCTGGCTGATTGGGCAGATATCATCCTTGTGGCTCCAGCTACGGCAAATGTTATTGGCAAGATAGCCAATGGAATCGCAGATGATATGGTCACGACGACAATTTTAGCAACGGTGGCTCCTGTTTGGGTGGCACCCGCAATGAATGTCCATATGTACGCACACCCAGCGGTCCAAAAAAATATAGAGACACTTCGTACGTTCGGGTATCAATTCATTGAACCAGGTGAAGGGTATTTGGCTTGCGGATATGTTGGGAAGGGTAGATTGGAGGAACCGGAAACGATTGTAAAACACCTCAATCTATATTTCGGTGAAAGAAAATTACAACCTCTTAAAGGAACGAAATATTTGATAACTGCTGGACCGACTCGTGAAGCAATCGATCCGGTTCGTTATGTGACGAATCATTCCAGCGGGAAAATGGGCTATGCACTTGCTGAGCAGGCAGCTGAGCAGGGGGCTGAGGTGACATTGATTACCGGCCCCGTAAGCTTGACACCTCCTTCAAAGGTCAAGGTCATCCATGTGGAATCAGCAGCAGATATGTATGATGCGGTTTTTGAACAATATAATACTAGTGATGTCGTGATCATGACGGCCGCAGTGGCAGACTATAAACCGAAATTATATCATGCTCAGAAAATGAAAAAGCAGCCGGGTGAAAATGTGATTGAATTTGAACGGACAAAGGATATCCTTAAGGAACTAGGTGAGAATAAAACCCATCAGATATTGGTAGGATTTGCAGCGGAAACGAATAATGTTGAAGAGTATGCAAGAGGGAAATTAGCGAAAAAGAAAGCAGATATAATTGTTGCTAATAATGTTACCGTTGCCGGGGCAGGTTTTGGCACGGACACAAATATTGTGACGATTTTCAATAAAGATGGACGTGCTACCGACCTTCCTAAAATGAGTAAAGCGGATATAGCCAAAAGCATTCTGTCAGAAGTATCTCGCATGCAAAAGGAATGATGTCTTATGGATATTGCATCCGTTATTGTGGATGTACCTGCAAAACAAACAGATCGAGAATTTGACTATCGCATCCCTGAAAAATGGAAACAAGTCATCAAGCCTGGAATGCGCGTCATTGTCCCATTTGGCCCGAGAATGGTACAGGGCTTCGTGACCGGATTAAAATCCAAAAGTGATTTTGCGAAATTACGCAATATCAAAGAACCAATGGATTTGGAGCCAATTCTAAATGATGAATTGCTTAAGCTTGGTGACTGGTTGACCAAAGAGGCCATGTGTTTTAAAATTTCAGCGCTTCAGGCAATGCTTCCTGCTGCAATGAAAGCAAAATATGAAAAAGTGATCAATATCATTGAAGATAAAAAGGAGCAACTTCCACCTCTCATTCAAAAGCTTTTCGGAAAACATGATTCATTATCCTGGAAAGATGTGATTGAAGGTGAGCATGCCTCCCTTTTTCAAAAAGAAGTACAAAACGGCAATTTAGAGCTAATGTATTATGTAAAAAACCGCCTCAATAAGAAGACGGTCCGTATCATTAAACCGTTACTTTCCCCAGAGGAATTGAAAGAAATGGCTTCTACACTTTCCGGTAATGCAAAAAAACAACAAGAACTTCTTCAATACTTTATTGAACATCCAGAACCAGTCTCGCTTAAGGAACTGCTTGAAATGGTTAATGCCTCAAGCGGCACGGTAAAGTCCCTTGTATCAAAAGGGGCTTTAGTGGAACTGGATCAGGAAATATACCGCGACCCCTATGAAAATCGTGTGTTTGAAAAATCCAATCCCTTTACTTTAACGGATGAACAAGCGGCTGCCTTGAAGCCCATTCAGGAGAAAATAAAACATGACGAACATGAAGTTTTCCTTTTATATGGTGTAACAGGAAGCGGGAAGACTGAAGTGTATTTGCAGGCGATTGCCTCTGTCATGGATAAAGGTAAGGAAGCCATTATGCTGGTTCCCGAAATCTCCTTGACGCCACAAACGGTGAAAAGGTTTAAGGAACGCTTTGGTGAGCAGGTAGCGGTCATGCATAGTGGTTTGTCTGTGGGCGAAAAATATGATGAATGGCGGAAAATCCACCGAAAAGAAGTAAAAGTAGTGGTAGGGGCCCGTTCAGCCGTATTTGCGCCTTTTGAAAACCTGGGCCTAGTCATCATTGATGAGGAGCATGAATCCAGTTATAAGCAAGAAGAAACGCCCCGCTATCATGCGAGGGACGTTGCAATTCAAAGAGCGAAATCATATTCATGTCCGGTCATTCTTGGTAGTGCCACTCCGACTCTTGAATCCTTTGCACGTGCCAAGAAAAACGTCTATCAGTTATTGACTCTTAGTCAGCGGATGAATAAAAATGCGTTGCCGGCAGTGGATATTGTTGATATGAGGGAAGAATTAAGGACGGGAAATCGATCGATGTTTTCAGAGCTGCTCTTTACGAAGTTGAAAGACCGGCTTGAAAAGGGGCAACAGGCGGTGTTGATGCTAAATAAACGAGGACATTCCTCCTTCGTGATGTGTCGAAGCTGTGGATTAGTCATCAACTGTCCAAATTGTGACATTTCACTCACCTATCATCGCTTTAATGATATAATGAAATGCCATTATTGTGGATTTGAGGAAGGAATGCCTTCTGATTGTCCTGAATGTGCTAGTGAACATATCCGATTCTTCGGTACAGGTACGCAAAAAGTGGAGGAAGAACTTGCAAAAATTCTCCCAGATGCACGAGTAATACGAATGGATGTCGATACAACAAGTAAAAAAGGTTCACATGAGCGGTTGCTGAATGCCTTTGGTGAGGGAAAGGCTGATATATTACTCGGCACCCAAATGATTGCCAAGGGACTTGATTTTCCCAATATCACTTTAGTTGGAGTCCTTTCAGCTGACACAATGCTCCATTTGCCCGATTTCCGTTCATCGGAAAAAACGTTCCAACTGCTGACACAAGTAAGTGGAAGAGCGGGACGTCACCAACTCCCAGGAGAGGTAGTCATTCAAACCTATACGCCTGAGCATTACAGCATCGAGCTTTCAGCTATGCAGGATTATGATTTCTTTTTTGAGCGAGAGATGTATCTCCGCAGGCAAAGTCATTACCCTCCCTATTATTATGTTGTGCTAATAACTGTTTCACATGAAGACTTAATGAAAACAGTGAGTGTCACGGATAAAATCACAAATTATTTAAGTTCACGATTGAATCGGGATTCTATCGTACTCGGTCCGGTTGCTTCGCCCATTAGTCGAATCAACAATAGATATCGATACCAATGTCTGATAAAATACAAACGAGAGCCGGATCTTAATCAGCATTTACGAACACTTTTAGAGCATTATCAAAAAGAAACGGCCCAAAATCATCTGCAGATTTCAATAGATTTAAATCCGCAGATTATGATGTAATTGTTTTAACATTGGATGATTACCGCGAGCTGTTCTAGCTTGCGTTTTTATATAGTTAAGTTTTGGTTTTTATATTTAGGAGGGTACCTTTAATTTTGGCTATTTTACCGATTGTCTTGTTTCCTGAAAAAATTTTACAACAAAAATGCGATAAAATAACAAGTTTTGATAAAAAATTGGCTAAGCTGTTAAATAACATGTACGAAACGATGGTTGAAGCTGATGGCGTTGGCCTTGCTGCACCTCAGGTTGGCGTGAAAAAGCAAGTCGCGGTCGTTGAAATAGATGAAGGATCTGGTGTAATCGAACTGATTAATCCAGAAGTGCTAGAAGTGGAAGGCGAACAGAAAGCCGTTGAAGGCTGTTTGAGTTTTCCAAGTATATACGGGGAAGTATCGCGCCCTTACCGCGTCAAGGTGCGGGCACAGGACCGAAAAGGATCCTTTTTCGAAATAGAAGCGGAGGATTTCCTGGCTAGAGCTCTCCAGCACGAAATAGATCATTTGCAGGGAGTGTTATTTACAAGTAAGGTTTTACGCTATATTACGGAAGAAGAGTTAGAAAGGTTTGAAGAAGAATGACAAAAATTATTTTTATGGGAACACCGGACTTTTCAGTACCGGTACTTAAAAGAATCCTTGACGAAGGCTATGACGTGATTGCGGTTGTTACACAGCCTGACCGTCCAGTGGGTCGCAAAAAGGTGCTAACACCTCCGCCTGTTAAGGTTGAGGCTGAAAAACAGGGAATTCCCGTTTATCAACCCGAAAAAATCCGTGAAAAAGAAGATCTAGAAAAAATCATTGCATTGAAACCTGACTTAGTGGTGACGGCTGCTTTCGGACAAATTCTCCCGAATGAATTGTTGGAAGCTCCAAAATACGGATGTATTAATGTACATGCCTCCCTGCTTCCTGAACTACGTGGAGGAGCACCTATCCATTATTCCATATTACAGGGGAAAGAAAAGACAGGAATAACTATCATGTATATGGCCGAGAAACTTGATGCTGGGGATATATTAACGCAGGCAGAAGTTACCATAGAAGAAGAAGACAATGTCGGCACTCTACATGATAAATTAAGCAAGGTCGGTTCGGATTTACTTGCAGAAACATTGCCAAAGCTTATAAATGATGAGTTAAATGCGATTAAGCAAGATGAAGATAAAGCAACTTTCGCACCTAACATTAGGCGGTCGGAGGAAAAAATCGACTGGTCGAAAACAGGGGAAGACATCTATAACCATGTACGTGGCCTGAATCCATGGCCTGTTGCCTATACACTCTTAAATGAATCCATTTTAAAAATTTGGCAGGCAAACAAGCTTGAACATAACAATCAGGCAGTGCCGGGGACGATTATTGATGTACGTAACGATGGTTTCGTCGTTTCGACAGGCAATGAGACGGCTATACTAGTTACGGAACTGCAGCCTTCAGGAAAGAAAAAAATGCCGGCGAAAGATTACTTGCGCGGAGCCGGGTCGTTCATTAAAGCAGGCATGAAGTTAGGAGAACAGAATGAAGCAAACTAAAAAGGGAGTACGTGAAATTGCTCTCGATATTTTGGAATCTGTAGAAAAAAACCAATCCTACAGCAACCTTTTACTTAACAACTTGATTAAAAAGCACCAGTTATCCGGTGTGGATAGTGGTTTGCTAACAGAAATAAGCTACGGTACGATTCAGCGGAAAATGACTTTGGATTACTATTTGAAGCCATTTATTAAACAACCGAAAAAAACGCTAAGCTGGGTCATCAACCTACTTAGGCTCTCCGTTTATCAAATGATTTATTTAGATAAAGTACCAGATCACGCGATTATTTTTGAAGCTGTCGAAATCTCGAAAAAGCGTGGCCATAAGGGAACGTCTTCAATGGTCAATGGTGTCCTTCGTAATATTCAAAGAAATGGTGTAGCTCCTCTTGATGATATCAAAGATGACCTTGAGCGCCTCTCAATCGAGGTAAGCCATCCTGTTTGGCTAGTCAAACGTTGGGTAGAGCAATTTGGCTATGATAAAACCAAGGAAATGTGTGAAATTAACTTAACAGCTCCACTGCAGACGGGAAGGGTTAATTTAAAGCAGATTTCTCGCAGTGAACTAATCAGCATTTTGACAGAAGAAGGCTATGATGTTGAAGCAAGTGATGTTGTTCCAGAAGCAATTATTAGCTATAAGGGAAATCTTGCTCATTCAGAAAGCTATAAATTGGGGTATCTATCGATTCAAGACGAAAGTTCGATGCTAGTCGCTCATGCGTTAGGAGCCAATGACAATGATGCTGTTCTCGATTGTTGTGCTGCACCTGGAGGTAAGACAACTCATATCGCAGAAGGCTTAACCACAGGACAAGTATATGCCCTTGATCTTCATGAGCATAAGGTTAAACTCATTAAAGAGCAGGCAGAGCGGCTAAAGCTAAGAAACAACATTAAGACAATGGCCCTTGATAGCAGAAACGTCCAAGAACACTTTAATAAAGAAGGGTTTGACCGGATTCTTATAGATGCACCATGTTCAGGATTAGGTGTTATGCGCCGGAAGCCGGATGTAAAGTACACAAAAACAAAAGATGATATAATTAAACTCTCAAGTATACAAAAACAGTTATTGGAATCAGCTGCCCCGCTAGTAAAACAAGGCGGACGGTTAGTATATAGTACATGTACGGTGGATAAAGAAGAAAATGATAAAGTTGCTGCAGCATTTTTGGAAAACCATCCGGATTTTGAAAGTGATACGACATTAGCCACAAGAATGCCTGAAAGTGTTCAGCCATTTATTGAAGGCCATACGTTGCAAGTGTTCCCGCAATATTTTAGCAGTGATGGATTCTTTATTGCGAGTTTTAGAAAGAAGGTGCTGTAAATGGCAGAGATTACTAAATCATCAAGAGTAAAAAAAGACACAACACCAGAAAAACCATCGATTTATTCATTAGAGCTTCACCAAATTAAAGAATGGCTGGTTGAAAACGGCGAGAAGGCATTCCGTGCAGATCAAATTTATGACTGGCTTTACAAAAAGCGTATTTCTAGTTTTGAAGATATGTCCAACCTTTCGAAATCTTTACGCGATAAACTGGAAGAAAAGTTCACATTCACTACATTAAAAACATTGATTCAGCAAACGTCAAATGACGGGACCATGAAGTTTTTATTTGAACTGCATGATGGATATTCGATTGAAACGGTATTAATGCGCCATGAATATGGAAACTCTATCTGTGTTACAACACAGGTGGGTTGTAGGATTGGTTGTACATTCTGTGCATCAACTCTTGGCGGCTTAAAACGAAACCTTGAATCAGGAGAAATCGTTGCCCAGGTCGTTAAGGTACAACAGGCACTTGATGAAGTGGAAGAACGCGTTAGCTCAGTCGTAATCATGGGAATCGGTGAACCGTTTGATAACTATGATAATATGATGTCTTTCTTGAAGAATATAAATCATGAAAAAGGCTTAAACATTGGAGCACGTCATATTACCGTTTCAACAAGTGGTATCATTCCAAAAATTTATAAGTTTGCTGAAGAGAGCATGCAAATCAATTTTGCGGTTTCCCTTCATGCCCCTAATACAGAATTGAGAAGTAAATTGATGCCAATCAACAAGGCCTATAAACTGCCAGACTTGATTGAAGCCATCAAATACTATACAGAAAAAACAGGGCGCCGGGTCAGTTTTGAATATGGTCTATTCGGAGGCGAAAATGATTCAGTGAAACACGCCGAAGAATTAGCCGATTTAATAAAAGACATTAAATGCCATGTCAACTTAATTCCGGTTAACTATGTACCGGAACGCGACTATGTACGTACACCTCGGGACCAAATTTTTGAGTTTGAAAAAACATTGAAAAAGCGTGGTATTAATGTAACGATCCGAAGGGAACAAGGCAGTGATATTGATGCAGCCTGCGGCCAGCTTCGGGCCAAGGAGCGCAAAGAAGAGACGAGGTGACCCTATGAGGGCAATATTTAAAACTGACCGTGGAAAAGTCCGCCAGCATAATGAAGATAATGGCGGAATCTTTAAGAATTCGGAAGGCGTTCGCCTTGCCATCGTTGCAGATGGCATGGGCGGCCACCGAGCCGGAGATGTAGCAAGTGCAATGACGATCGATCTTTTGAAAAAGGGCTGGGAGGAATCCAACGGGATTGATACAGCAAATGATGCAGAGGATTGGCTGAGAAAGAAAATTTTCTTGGTTAATCAATTGCTTTTTGAACATGCCGAGGCGAATACAGAATGCAAAGGCATGGGGACAACCATTGTTGCAGCCATTTGTACTGATAAATTTTCAACTATTGCCAACATCGGGGACAGCCGATGTTATTTGTATAATGAAAGTGGTTTTAAGCAGGTCACTGAAGATCATTCGCTTGTTAACGAATTAGTCCGTTCAGGCCAGATTTCTAAGGAAGACGCCGAGAATCATCCACGGAAAAATGTTTTATTACGAGCCTTAGGTACAGAAATGCAAGTGGAAATGGACATTACGACAGTCATTTTTGAAGAAAGTGATTTACTTTTGCTTTGCTCGGACGGTTTAACGAATAAAGTGAGTGAACAGGAACTTGAAGAAACAGTTACCAATGAGCAATCACTTGAAGAAAAGGCGAATTCGTTAATAGATAAGGCCAATCACTATGGTGGAGAAGATAATATCACCCTTGTGCTTGTTCAATTTGTCGATGAAAGCGAAAGCAGGTGAACTCAATGTTGATTGGTAGAAGAATCAACGGCCGTTATAAACTGATCGAGATGGTCGGTGGCGGCGGTATGGCGAATGTTTACCTTGCAAGGGATATGATTTTGGACCGTGATGTAGCGTTGAAAATCCTTCGCATGGATTTTAATAATGACGAAGAGTTCATCAAGCGTTTTAATCGTGAAGCACAATCAGCAACAAGTCTAGCTCATCCGAATATTGTAAGTATTTATGATGTTGGTGAAGAAGATGCTATCTATTATATTGTCATGGAATATGTGGACGGTTTTACACTAAAGCAATACATACAAAAATATTATCCGATTCCGGTTGAAAAAGCCTTGGATATCATGAAGCAAATTACGGCAGCGATTTCCCATGCCCATCATAACGGGATTATCCATCGGGACATCAAGCCACAGAATATTTTGATTGATAAAGAAGGAACCGTCAAAATTACGGACTTTGGTATTGCATTGGCCCTAAGTGCAACGAATATAACTCAGACGAACGCAGTCTTAGGCTCTGTTCATTATTTATCTCCAGAACAGGCTAGAGGCGGAATGGCCAATAAGAAATCTGATATTTATTCACTTGGTATCGTCATGTTTGAATTGCTAACGGGGAGATTACCCTTTTCAGGTGAATCTGCCGTTTCGATAGCTCTTAAACATTTACAATCAGAAACTCCTTCGCCAAAACGCTGGAACTCTGAAATACCACAAAGTGTGGAAAATATTATCTTAAAAGCGACAGCAAAAGATTCATATTACCGCTATGAAAGTGTAGATTCAATGGAAGATGATATTCGAACGTCGCTTAATCCAGAGCGTTTAAATGAATCTCCTTTTGCTATTCCTGAAGATCATGATGCAACAAAGGCCATACCAATCATCACGGATGATCAACTTTCAAGTATTGATGAGACAATAGTAAGGGGCCCGGAAAAAAACACTCTAGTCTATGCGGATGATGAGGATAGTGAGTCAGAAGCGGACACTAAAACAAAAAAGAAACAGAAAAAACAAAAAACAAAGTCAAAACAAAAAGATAAAAAACGAAAAAAATTGTCTACCATTTTAGTTACCATCTTTTTAGTTCTTGCCCTGCTTGCTGTTTTATTTATAACTCTTGCACCGACGATGCTTGATTCGAAGGAAGTTACCATCCCTGATCTTAAAGGGAAAGAGTTGGATGATGCTATTACTGAATTGGTTAATTTGAAACTGGTTGTTGGAAATACGATTGAGATTGAAGATGAAGAGGTCGAAAAAGACCTAGTGATTAAAACGAACCCTAAGCAAGGCAAGACGGTCAAGGTAGGTGCGAAAATTGATATTTACCAGAGTGTTGGTAAAGAAACGATTTCGTTGTCTAGCTATGAAGGCAGAAAGTATTCAGATGTCGAATCCTTCCTTGAAAAAATGGGGTTCAAGGACATTGTCGTGACCGAAGAGTATGATGACAGTGCAGCAGGTACGATAATAAAACAAACTCCTTCGGGAGGTACCGAAATCGTACCATCCGAAACGGAACTAGAGTTTACTATAAGTAAAGGTGCAGATCGATTAAGCTTAAAGAACCTAACCGGTTTCAATGAAGCTGGCCTAAATGATTACTCTAATGACAGTGGAATAAAGATTGAGGTGGAAGATAAAGTCTATAATGATTCCATTGCAGAGGGGCTTGTCATATCTCAGTCACCTGAACCGGCTACTAGAGTCGAACAAGGTAGTACGGTGAAAGTAGTCCTTTCAAAAGGGAAAGAAGAAATCCCTCCAAAAAAGGTAACAGAGGAAATTACGATTGAGTATGATCCAGTAGAGCCAGGCAAAGCGCAAGAGGTCCAAATTTTCATTGAAGATATCAACAATAGCATGACGGAGCCTCAAGAATCATTTTTAATCGTAGAAACGGAAAAACGAAAGATTGATCTAATGGTATCTCCAGATAAGAAAGCCGGATATAAAGTCATGCGGGACAATCAGGTCATTATCGACGAAGCCGTCTCTTATCCAAATTAAATATATTAAATTAGGAGTGTGGCTATGCCCGAAGGAAAAATTATTAAAGCATTAAGTGGATTTTATTATGTTCTTGATGGAGAAGAGGTTTTTCAATGCCGAGGCCGTGGAGTATTCCGAAAAAATAAGGTAACACCTCTTGTTGGTGATTATGTGGTTTATCAGGCGGATAATAAAACAGATGGGACTGTAACCGAAATAAAGCCACGTAAGAATGAATTGATTCGTCCTCAGATATCAAATGTAGATCAAGCCATTCTTGTGTTTTCGGCCGTTGAACCTGATTTCAGCCCAGCCTTGCTTGATAGATTTCTCGTTCTTATTGAAGATAACGAAATCGAACCCATTATCGTTGTAACGAAGATGGACTTAGTGACTGCTGAGAGCAAAGAGAAATTGTCTCAGTATATCAAAGACTATCAGAAGTTGGGCTATACAGTGCTGGAGACTTCTTCAGTTTCCACTGGTGGTATTGAAGAGCTTGTTCCTTATATAGAAGGAAAAACAAGTGTATTTGCCGGTCAGTCAGGGGTTGGGAAATCTTCATTGCTGAATGCAATCAATCCTGAATTGGCTTTAAAGACAGATGATATATCGTCCCACTTAGGACGTGGAAAGCACACCACGCGTCATGTAGAATTGATTCATATTGGTTCTGGACTTGTTGCGGATACACCTGGATTTAGTTCACTTGAATTTATGGAAATGGAAGCTGAACGCTTATCCTATTGCTTCCCAGAAATGCATAAGCATGGAGAAGACTGTAAATTTCGGGCTTGCTTGCATGACAAAGAGCCGAAGTGTGCTGTGAAGGAAGCTGTTGATACAGGAGAGATTCCACGGTATCGTTATGAGCACTATATGCAGTTTTTAGAGGAAATTAGAGATAGAAAGCCGAGGTATTAGAATGGTTAAAATTGCACCATCTATTTTATCAGCTGATTTTGCAAAACTTGGAGAAGAGATTCTGGATGTGGAAAGGGGCGGGGCGGACTTTATCCATGTGGATGTCATGGATGGTCATTTCGTGCCCAATATTACGATAGGCTCATTAATTGTCGATGCTATCCGACCGGTGACAAGGCTTCCGCTTGACGTCCATTTGATGATTGAACACCCTGATCGTTATATCGAAGCATTCGCGAAAGCGGGAGCTGATTATATAACTGTACATGTTGAGGCATGCACGCATTTGCATCGCACGATTCAGTTAATAAAATCTTTTGGTGTGAATGCAGGCGTTGTGCTTAATCCGGCTACTCCGGCTTCCTTAATTCAGCCTATAATCGAAGATATTGACATGGTGTTGTTAATGACTGTTAACCCAGGGTTTGGCGGGCAAAAGTTCATCGCATCCGTACTACCGAAAATTGCTGAAGTGAAGGCGATGGCAGACAAATATAATCCAAAGCTTGAAATTGAGATTGATGGCGGAGTAAATGAAGAAACGGCTAAACTTTGTATCGAGCAAGGGGCAACCGTGCTTGTGGCCGGATCTGCCATATATAATCAAGAAGATCGCCATGCAGCTATTCAAAGGATTCGTGGAAACTAAAAGAAAAAAGCCGACATTATCATATTCGTATGATAGTGATCGGCTTTTTTTACACAGAAAGTATGTGCTAATAAATAAAAACGATGTTTCTGTAACGATATGAGCGATAAGAATATTTTATGAAGAAGGATGATTTCATGATTATTAGTATAATGGCTGGAGGCCCTGAGAATTTGTGGCCGGATTTAACAGTATATAAAGAGATGACAGATTTATGGGTTGGAGTCGATAGGGGAGTGTGGGCGCTGCTTGAAAATGATATAGAGCCTAGGTACGTATTCGGCGATTTTGATTCAGTTTCAGAAGATGAATATATGAGTATTAATCAAAGACTGGAACATATCAATCTATATCCTTCTGAGAAGGATGAAACAGATCTAGAAATTGCTTTTAAATGGGCTGTAGAACAAAAACCAAGTGAAATTCATATATTGGGTGCTACAGGAGGGAGATTGGATCATTTTCTTGGTAATATCCAGTTACTTCAGAAAGAAAGCATCCTTCCTGTTCATAAGGAAATAGATATGTACATAGTTGATAAACAAAATATATTTTCAGTAAAGACACCGGGCTCTTATAAGGTCACTGCATTGAAAGACAAGAAGTATGTGTCTCTACTCCCTGTTACAGCAGAAATCACCGGCATTACACTCTCAGGCTTCAAATATCCGCTAATTGACGCAAGGCTAGAGATAGGGTCGACACTCTGCATTAGCAATGAACTAATTTCTGATTGTGGGAATGTTTCATTTGAGGAAGGCATATTAATGGTGATAAGAAGCAGTGATTAAAATTCATGCTTAGAGCAGATTCGGATATATACGATCATCCTATATCCGCTTAAAAGCTTATGTTGTAATAGAAAAAATTCCACTTCATCTTATTTGTGGGATGCAAAGAGGAGGGGCATGATGAAATTTTATACGATTAAATTGCCAAAAGTTCTGGGCAGTTTGGTAAGGGCTATGCTCGGAGCGTTTAAAAAAGGCTGATACTTATCTCCATAACACCTCTCTATTTAGGGGGGTGTTATTTTTTCGGAATGATTGGAGGACAATGAAAAGAATAGGCAAGCCATTAATGGGTGATGACTTTATTGAATGAGGACTAGGCCAAATCAAATAAAGCATACCCATTAAAAATGCAGCCATTTCAAATAAAAAGGCATCCTGAGAGGATGCCGTAACATTATACGCGTTCTACTTTGCCCGATTTAAGAGCTCTTGCAGAAACGTATACACGTTTAGGTTTACCGTCAACTAAAATACGTACTTTTTGAAGGTTAGCGCCCCATGTACGCTTGCTAGCGTTCATTGCGTGAGAGCGGCTGTTACCAGAACGAGTTCTTCTTCCAGTGATTACACATTTACGTGCCATGTTAAATTCCCTCCTAACTACAACAAGCTTAAGTTTTTCAAAGTCGTCTTAAGTCTTTGTAAAATACTTTAATAATTTATCATACCTACCGTGAGAATGCAATACTTCAGTTAATTACTTTCAAGAAAAAAACCTTGACATACATACTTTAAAATTGAATTATAATAAGAACCGTAAGACATTTACTTTTAAAACAATAGACATTATAGTAAAATGTCTTTAGTTGATTTGATTTTTGGGAGGGAAAAGAAAATGTCTATCGAATTACAAACAAAATATGGACAAATTGATATCTCTAATGATGTGATCGCTACTGTAGCCGGCGGCGCAGCTGTGGATTGCTACGGAATTATAGGAATGGCTTCCAAAAAACAATTTAAAGACGGCATTGCCGAAATTTTAAGAAAAGAAAACTTTACAAAGGGTGTAATAGTGCGTCAAGTAGAGGAAGAAGTTCATATCGATATGTATATTATCGTGAGTTATGGAACTAAAATCTCGGAGGTTGCACATAATGTGCAATCAAAGGTAAAATACACTCTGGACAAAACTGTCGGATTAGCTGTTGAATCCGTTAACATTTTTGTACAGGGAGTTCGTGTGACGAACCCTTAAGCAATAGGAGGAAAGTTTTGTGTCAATTACAAGTTTAAACGGAATGCGCTTTGCAGAAATGATCATTCAAGGAGCCAATCATTTAGCAGCTAATGCCCAAATGGTTGATGCATTGAATGTTTTCCCTGTTCCGGATGGTGATACTGGAACAAATATGAATTTATCAATGACTTCCGGAGCGAAGGAAGTACAAAATAATGTGCAGGAACATATCGGGAAAGTGGGTACTTCTCTTTCAAGAGGCCTATTAATGGGTGCACGCGGTAATTCTGGGGTTATCCTTTCACAACTTTTCCGAGGTTTTGCTAAAGCGATTGAACATAAATCGGAAATTAATAGTGAAGAATTTGCCCAAGCTTTTGATGCAGGTGTTCAGACAGCGTATAAAGCCGTTATGAAGCCTGTTGAAGGTACCATTTTAACGGTTGCGAAAGATGCTGCCAAGCAAGCGGTTTCATCGGCAGCTAAGCACCAGGACCTTATTCAGGTAATGGAAGAAATCGTAGCTGAGGCAAATGCTTCACTAAAACGCACACCTGATCTTCTTCCTGTATTAAAAGAAGTGGGAGTTGTTGACAGTGGCGGACAAGGGTTGGTTTTCGTGTATGAAGGCTTCCTTGCTGTATTGAAGGGTGAAGCTCTTCCTGTCCGATCAGCAAACGGTCCAAGCATGGATGATTTGGTCAGTGCCGAGCATCACATGAACGTGCAAGGACATATGAACACTGAAGATATCGTGTTTGGCTATTGCACAGAATTCATGGTCCGATTGGAAAGTGACAAGCTGGCTAACAATTCGTTTGATGAAGAAAAGTTCCGCAACGATTTAAGTGAATACGGAGATTCATTATTAGTCATCTCTGATGATGAAGTTGTAAAAGTACATATTCACTCAGAACAGCCTGGTAACTGTCTTAATTATGGACAGCAATATGGTAGTTTAATCAAGATGAAAATCGATAATATGCGCGAACAGCATACAGCGATTGTTGGTGAAACGAATGCGTCGCTTCAAACGAAGCCAAAGTCGAAAGAAAAATACGGTGTTGTGTCGGTAGCTATGGGCACAGGTATCAGCGAGCTATTCAAAAGCATCGGTGCTAAATCGGTTATTGAAGGCGGACAAACGATGAACCCTAGCACAGAAGACATTGTTAAAGCAGTCGAAGAGGCGAATGCCGAACATGTCATCATCTTACCTAATAATAAAAATATTATTATGGCTGCCAATCAAGCTGCAGATGTTCTGGGAGATTATGTGACTGTTATTCCTACGAAGACAGTGCCACAGGGCATGGCTGCATTGTTGGCTTTTAATCCATCACAAGATGCTTCTGAGAATAAAAAGGCGATGATTGAAGCCCTTTCACATGTGAAAACGGGTCAGATTACTTATGCTGTCCGGGATACGAACATTGATGGCCTTACAATCAAGACCGGAGACTTCATGGGAATCGATGAAGGAACCATCAAAGTGAAAGATAAAGACAAATCTCAGGCAGCAAAGGACCTTCTTTCTGAGATGATCAATGAAGATTCCGAAATCCTGACCATTTTATATGGAGAGGATGCAACTAAAGAAGAAGTAGAGGACCTTGTTGCATTTTGTAATGATAATTTTGAAGACGTTGAAGTTGAAGTCCATAACGGAAAACAACCGTTATATTCTTTCATTTTTTCAATTGAATAATTAAGGCATCATTAAAATAAGGGACTGAACCGTCGCTTTGTTATGATACTGTAAGAATAAAAGGCAATAAACTGCATATGTCATTAGGCTATGCAGTTTATTTTTGCGATATAGGATAATAAACAGCTTTGATGGAGCGACTGTAAATCTGGGTACAATATAAATAACTCCCAGCGTGTTCCTTTGAGTTCAGTTCTAAAGAAGGAGGAGTAGATCATGAAATTTAGAAGTGTATTTGATATCATTGGCCCAGTAATGATTGGTCCTTCTAGCTCTCATACAGCAGGAGCTGCAAGAATCGGTAGGGTAGCCAGGAATTTATTCAACAGGGAACCAAAATGGGCCCGTATTTCCTTTTATGGTTCATTTGCCCAAACCTATAAAGGCCACGGAACAGATGTAGCCATTGTAGGAGGCCTGCTTGATTTTGATACATTTGACGAGAGAATCAAAGAATCTCTTGAAATAGCTCGTAAAAAGAAAATGAAAATTACTTTTCGGGAAGAAGAAGCCGTCCCGGAACATCCTAATACTGCGAAAATAACGGTGGGAGATGATGATGGTGAGCTTGAGCTTGTCGGAATATCGATTGGAGGGGGTAAGATCGAGATTATCGAATTGAATGGGTTTAAATTGAGGCTTTCTGGCCATAACCCTGCAATACTGGTTGTTCATGATGACCGCTATGGTGCAATTGCAAATGTTTCAAACATTTTAGCTAAGCATCAAATTAATATTGGCCAGATGGAAGTGTCCCGCAAAGAGAAAGGGAAGATGGCTTTGATGACCATAGAAGTGGATCATAATCTAGAAGACCTTGTCATCGATGAAATTGCAGCACTCCCTAACATTACTCAAGTGGCAAGGATTGTTGATTAATAGGGCAATCGTTTCCACTTAGGAAGGAGAGGATAATATGTTTCGAAATGTAGCGGAATTAGTAGAATTAGCAGAATCAAAGCAGAAAAAAATATCAACTCTCATGATTGAACAGGAAATGGAAGTAACGGGTAAAAGCCGTGATCAAATTATCGATCAAATGGGAGTTAACTTGGATGTGATGGAACAGGCTGTTGAAAAGGGACTGCAAGGTGTACGTTCTGTTTCAGGCCTTACAGGTGGAGATGCAGTTCTTCTTCAGAATTACATTAAATCTGGAAATGCTTTATCAGGTGAACTGTTGTTGGATGCGGTCAGCAAAGCTGTGGCAACAAACGAAGTGAACGCAGCTATGGGGACTATCTGTGCAACACCCACTGCAGGTTCTGCTGGTGTGGTACCTGGCACCCTTTTTGCTTTGCAAAATAAATTAAAACCGAATCGGGAACAGAAAATTGAGTTTTTATTTACAGCAGGTGCGTTTGGTTTTGTTGTAGCGAATAACGCATCCATCTCTGGAGCGGCAGGAGGCTGCCAGGCGGAAGTCGGCTCGGCTTCGGGTATGGCGGCTGCAGCAATCGTTGAATTGGCGGGAGGGACGCCAGCACAAAGTGCAGAAGCGATGGCAATTACTCTAAAGAATATGCTTGGTCTTGTGTGCGACCCGGTTGCTGGGCTCGTGGAAGTACCGTGTGTGAAGCGAAATGCAATGGGTGCAGCAAATGCAATGGTTGCCGCTGATATGGCGTTAGCAGGGATTACAAGCCGGATACCGTGTGATGAAGTCATCGATGCGATGTACAAAATCGGACAAACGATGCCGTCAGCTCTGAGAGAAACAGCACAAGGAGGTTTAGCGGCTACACCGACTGGACGGGAGTTGGAAGCAAAGATCTTTGGCTTGCCGCTAAATAAAAAGTGAACGTTGCTTTACAGGAACCCATAACAGCAGTTAAAGGCATTGGGGGTGAAACGGCTGCGGCCTTGCAGGAAATGGAGATCCATACCGTCGTAGATCTCCTTGAACATCTTCCTTATCGCTATGAAGATTATCGATTGAGAGATTTAGAAACGGTTGAACATGATGAGAGGGTTACTGTAGAAGGGAAGATTCATACGGTTCCGACTTTAGGTTACTTTGGGAAGAAAAAATCCAGGCTGACGATCAAATTACTTACAGGCAGATATTTGATAAATGTCATTTTTTTTAATCAGCCTTATCTGAAACCGAAGCTTGCGATTGGCGAAACCGTCACGGTGACTGGAAAGTGGGACCGACATCGCCAAACCATTACTGGCTCCGAATGTCATGTCGGGGACCATAGTCGGGAAAAAGAGTTCGAACCCGTGTATTCAGTAAAGGGAAATATTACTGTAAAAGGGATGCGTCGCTTTATCGCCAATGCTTTTTCTCAATATGGGGCCATGATTGAAGAAAATTTGCCACCACAGCTGTTGGCCACATACAAACTGATGCCGCGTAAAGAAGCTCTTCGCATGATGCATTTTCCTATATCGGCTAATGATGTCAAACAGGCCAGACGCCGTTTTGTGTATGAAGAATTTTTATTCTTTCAATTGAAAATGCAGGCGCTTCGTAAAATACAGCGTGAGCAGTCAAAAGGAACTGGACAGGACATTGAGGGAGAGCAAGTGAATGCATTCATAAAAACCCTACCTTTTCCTTTAACAAACGCTCAAAATAGGGTCGTCGAAGAAATTTTAAATGACATGAAATCTCCTTACCGGATGAACCGTTTGCTTCAAGGGGATGTTGGGTCAGGAAAAACCGTGGTTGCCGCTGTTTGCTTAAATGCAACGATTTCAGCTGGTTTCCAAGGCGCACTTATGGTCCCAACTGAAATTTTGGCTGAGCAGCACACTCAATCATTGAAGGCAATGCTAGAACCCATCGGAGTAAAGGTAGCCTTGTTGACGAGTTCAGTGAAAGGCAAGAAGCGCAGAGAACTATTACAGAATCTTGAATCAGGGGAACTAGACCTTTTGATAGGAACTCATGCATTAATCCAGGATGAAGTGAATTTTAGGAACCTCGGTCTTGTCATAACCGATGAACAACATCGTTTCGGGGTGGAGCAGCGTCGTATCCTTCGTGAAAAAGGCGAAAATCCAGATGTTCTATTTATGACGGCAACACCAATTCCGCGTACGCTTGCGATTACTGTGTTTGGAGAGATGGACGCTTCGACCATTGATGAAATGCCGGCTGGACGCAAAGCTATTGAAACGTATTGGGCGAAGCACCAAATGCTTGATCGGATTTTAACTTTTGTGGAAAAGGAACTTAAGCAGGGTAGACAGGCATACGTCATTTGTCCTTTAATTGAGGAGTCGGAAAAGCTTGATTCTTTACAAAATGTTCTTGATGTTCATGCAATGATGACACAGTACTTTGCGAACCGTTATAAAGTAGGGCTTATGCATGGGCGTTTGCCAGCGGATGAAAAAGACGAAGTAATGCAGCAATTTAGTTCCAATGAAGTGCAAATTCTTGTCTCGACAACGGTTGTCGAAGTTGGCGTAAATGTCCCTAATGCAACGGTGATGGTCATTTATGATGCTGAACGCTTTGGTCTATCCCAGCTACATCAGTTGCGAGGGCGTGTAGGACGGGGAAGTGATCAGTCTTTTTGTATTCTTCTGGCTGATCCGAAGACAGAAGTCGGCAAAGAACGAATGAAAATCATGACCGAGACAAATGATGGCTTTGTCCTATCCGAGAAAGATTTAGAACTTCGAGGCCCCGGGGACTTTTTCGGCAAAAAACAAAGCGGGCTTCCTGAGTTCAAAGTAGCCGACATGGTCCACGATTACCGGACCCTAGAAGTTGCTAGGACAGATGCCGCAAAATTGATTGCCTCACAAAGCTTTTGGCATTCACCAGAATATGCACCTCTAAGGGCTTATTTAGAGAGAACAGGCGTATTAACTGGAGAAAAGCTGGATTAATGAATAATAAAGAAAGCCATTAACAGATTGCGAGAATTTCTACAATATCTTGCAATCTGTTTTTAAAATATATATACTACTATTAGTACCTAGTCATAATACTACGGATGGTGACCTTCAAATGCGAAGAAACAAGAAGGAACGCCAGCAATTATTAATCGAAACGATTAAACAGAATCCTTTTGTAACGGATGAGGAGCTGGCTGAAAAGTATTCGGTGAGCGTCCAAACAATTAGGCTCGACCGTCTTGAATTATCGATACCGGAGCTTCGAGAACGTATTAAAAGCGTGGCCGAGAAAAAATTCAGTGACGAAATTAGAGCTTTGCCTTTGGATGAAATCATCGGGGAAGTAATTGATCTTAATTTAGATGAAAATGCAATTTCTATTTTAGATATAAAAAAAGAGCATGTCTTTAAGCGGAATGGAATTGCAAGGGGACATCACCTTTTTGCCCAAGCAAATTCTTTAGCTGTCGCGGTTATCAATGATGAACTGGCATTAACAGCGAAAGCATCCATTTTATTTACTCGTTCTGTTAAAGAAAATGAAAGAGTGGTAGCTAAAGCGAAAGTTAAAAACGTGGACCACACTACAGATCGTTCCGTGGTGGAAGTCAGAAGCTACGTGGGAAATGAACTGGTTTTTAAAGGCGAGTTCGATATGTATCGCTCTTAACTTTCTAGAAAAGGATGAAAGAACATGAAAATAACGATAGATGCAATGGGTGGCGATAATGCTCCCAAGGCACAGGTGTTAGGGGCAATGAAAGCTGTCGAGGCCTTTTCCGATGTAGAAATAACCTTGGTAGGCAATAAAGCTGAAATTAGTCCATACTTAACGGAACATGACCGGATAAGTGTTATACATACAGAAGAAAAGATTTTAAGTACCGATGAACCAGTTCGTGCAGTTCGCCGCAAGAAAAGTGCTTCGATGGTATTGGCAGCTCAACAGGTGGCTGACGGAGAGGCAGATGCATGCATTTCTTCCGGTAATACAGGTGCATTAATGGCTGCAGGCTTGTTTGTTGTAGGTAGAATAGAAGGAATTGAACGTCCTGCATTGGCTCCGACCTTACCGACAATCGATGGAAAAGGTTTTGTTCTTCTTGATGTAGGTGCGAATTCCGATGCGAAACCGGAGCATCTGCTTCAATTTGCCATAATGGGTTCTGTATATGCAAAAAAAGTACGAGGTATTGAAAAGCCCCGCGTCGGACTTTTGAATATCGGGACTGAAGAAAAAAAAGGAAATGAACTGACGAAGCATGCTTTTACATTGCTGCAGCAATCATCAGAAATTTCCTTTATCGGTAATGTAGAAGCAAGGGATCTCCTTAACGGACCTGCAGATGTAGTCGTAACGGACGGCTTCACTGGCAATATGGTATTGAAGACCCTTGAAGGTACGGCTATGAGTGTCTTTAAAATGGTAAAAACAGCGTTGATGAGCAATCTGAAGAGTAAGATTGCTGCAGCGCTAGTGAAACCGGAACTAAAAGGCATTAAAAATAAAATGGATTACTCGGAGTATGGTGGTGCCGGCTTATTCGGTTTGAAGGCACCTGTCATTAAGGCGCATGGATCTTCCGATGCGAACGCTGTCTATAATGCAATTCGCCAGACACGTGATATGGTTAGCCATGACGTCATTCCAACCATTGCGAAGACGATAGAAAAAGATCAATAATTTATAGAGGTAGGGGATTAACTGATGGGTAAAATTGCTTTTGTCTTTCCAGGACAAGGTTCACAGTCAATAGGAATGGGTCAGAACTTATTTCAGGAAAACGAGCGAGCTCAGCAAATTTTCCGAACAGCGGATGAAAAACTTGATTTTCCACTTTCTGAGCTTATCTTTAATGGAACACAACAAGAATTAACGGTAACCTACAATGCGCAACCCGCATTATTGACTACAAGTTATGCCTTTGTTAGGGCATTAGAAGAAGAAGGCATCAAACCCGATTTTACGGCAGGACATAGTTTAGGAGAATATACTGCATTAGTAGCGTCAGGTGCTATTTCTTTTGAAGATGCCGTTTATACTGTCCGTAAGCGTGGCGAATTCATGGAAGCTGCGGTACCGAATGGTCAAGGCTCAATGGCTGCGATTCTAGGAATGGACCGTGAAGCACTTACTGAAATAACTGCTGAAATTACTGTAACAGGGGAATCTGTTCAATTAGCTAATATAAATTGTCCGGGGCAAATTGTCATTTCAGGGACTACAGAAGGCGTAAAGCTGGCTAGTGCAAAAGCAAAGGAAAATGGAGCAAAGCGGGCACTTCCACTTGAAGTAAGCGGGCCGTTTCATTCAGAATTGATGAAACCAGCGGCTGAGAAATTACAGAATGTACTTGATGAAGTGAGCTTTCAACAAGCGGAAATACCAGTGATTTCAAATGTAACGGCAAACCCTATTACCGCTCCGGCAGAAATTAAAGAAAAATTAATTGAACAGCTGTACTCACCTGTACTTTGGGAAGATTGCGTAAAAAAACTACTTGAATTAGGTGTTGATACGTTCATCGAAGTAGGTCCTGGAAAAGTATTAGGCGGATTAATAAAGAAAATTGATCGTTCTGTTAACATTTACTCAGTTTCCGATCTAGATACTCTAACTAAAACAGTTGAAGCATTGAAGGGGGTATAAGCATGATCTTAGAAGGTAAAAAAGCACTTGTAACTGGAGCATCCCGTGGTATTGGAAGGGAAGTTGCTTTAGAACTTGCTCGACAGGGAGCAGATGTTGCTATCAATTATGCTGGCAGCGAATCGAAAGCCAATGAAGTGGTAAGTGAAATCAAGGCATTGGGCCGTAAAGCATTCGCGATTCAATGTGATGTTGCAAATAGTGAATCGGTAACAAGCATGATCAAAGAGGTCATCGAACAGTTTGGCCGAGTAGATATTCTAGTTAATAATGCTGGTATCACACGTGATAACCTACTGATGCGGATGAAAGAAGAAGAATGGGATTCAGTCATTAATACGAATTTAAAAGGTGTGTTCCTTTGCACAAAAGCAGTCACTAGACAAATGATGAAGCAACGTAGCGGAAGGATCATCAATATGGCATCAATCGTCGGCGTTAGCGGAAATGCAGGGCAGGCTAATTATGTAGCGGCCAAAGCTGGTGTGATCGGCTTGACTAAAACTACAGCCAAGGAACTTGCATCAAGAGGGATTACGGTCAATGCGATTGCTCCAGGCTTTATCTCGACGGATATGACAGGGGAATTGCCTGAAGATGTCCAAAAAGCGATGCTGGATCAAATTCCACTGGCACGTTTTGGTGACCCTAAAGACATAGCTGCAGTGACGTCTTTCCTGGCTTCAGATGCAAGCAAATATATGACTGGACAAACACTTCATGTTGATGGCGGCATGGTTATGTAGATTTTCTTGATTTTTTTCAAAATTAATTTATAATGTTTTGAGGGGAGGTGAACACATTGGCAGATGTATTAGAAAGAGTAACTAAAATCGTTGTAGATCGTTTGAACGTTGAAGAATCAGAAGTGAAACTTGAAGCTTCTTTCAAAGAAGATCTTGGTGCCGATTCCCTAGATGTAGTCGAACTAGTTATGGAATTTGAAGACGAGTTTGATATGGAAATTTCGGACGATGATGCTGAAAAAATCGCCACAGTAGGTGATGCTGTGAATTACATAAAAAGCACTATGTAATGAAATGTCCTTTGACTAAAAGCTCCGTTTTTTAACGGAGCTTTCTCTTATACTTAAAGAAGCCTGAAGCAGCGGCCGATTTTAAGGGAATAAGTATACATCCAACTGAGCCTCCGTCTGCCTAGCTGTAAGCCGGCCGGCTAGTTTTCATTAAGCGGATTATACTGTATGATGGTACATAGGAAGGCTTGACAGGAATTCCTGCCAAGTTTCTTTTTATATATTGGAAAAATATGTTTTTTTTGAACCGTTGTGGAGGGTTTTGTGTGATACGTAGGAACGGAAATAATCGTAAACCATCAATCAAAGATAATAAATTTAAACAGTTACAAGAAAGTTTAGGTTTCTATTTTCAAGATGAAAATTTATTGAAACAAGCTTTTACACATTCATCTTATGTGAATGAGCATCGCCGTAAGCCTTATGAAGATAACGAAAGGCTTGAATTCTTAGGAGACGCTGTACTTGAACTGACTATATCTAAATACTTGTATCAAAAATATCCGATGATGAGTGAAGGGGAGCTTACAAAATTAAGGGCAGCCATTGTCTGTGAGCCATCACTTGTTGCCTTTGCCAATAGTCTTTCTTACGGGGAATATGTATTACTCGGAAAAGGGGAAGAAATGACAGGCGGAAGAGAACGTCCTGCCATGCTTGCGGATGTATTTGAAGCTTATATAGGGGCTTTGTACCTCGATCAAGGATTAGAGCCAGTTGTGCAGTTTTTGAAAAATGTTGTATTTCCGAAGATAGACGAGGGTGCTTTTTCTCATGTGATGGATTATAAGAGCCAGCTTCAAGAGCTCATACAGAGAGATGCTATCGGTGTCCTGCAATATAAAATTTTGCATGAAAAAGGGCCGGCCCATAATCGTGAATTTGTTTCGACTGTCTCTTTGAATGGAGAAGATTTGGGTTCTGGAGTAGGAAAATCGAAAAAAGAAGCGGAGCAGCATGCTGCCGAGCACGCATTGATCGTTTTAAAAGAAAAAAGCTCAACAAGATAGTTGAACAGTAGAGGAGGAAAGGTCATGTTCCTCAAACGCTTGGACGTTGTAGGATTTAAATCTTTCGCAGATAAAATTTCGATTGATTTTGTACCTGGTGTCACGGCAGTGGTTGGACCAAACGGAAGCGGTAAAAGTAATGTGACCGACGCAGTCCGATGGGTACTTGGAGAGCAGTCTGCAAAATCGCTGCGTGGTGCAAAAATGGAAGATATCATCTTTTCAGGAAGTGACACGAGAAAAGCGTTAAATTTTGCAGAGGTGTCCTTGACCCTTGATAACGAGACCAATACCCTGCCGATTGACTTTCATGAAGTCAGTGTGACAAGACGGGTGTATCGATCGGGTGAAAGTGAATTTTTCATTAATAATCAAGGTTGCCGACTGAAAGATATCATTGAATTGTTTATGGATTCTGGTCTTGGTCGCGAAGCATTTTCTATCATTAGCCAAGGGAAAGTAGAAGAAATCCTAAGCAGTAAGGCAGAAGAAAGACGTGTTATCTTTGAAGAAGCAGCCGGCGTCTTAAAATATAAAACAAGAAAACGTAAAGCTGAATCGAAGCTAACGGAAACACAGGATAACTTAAACCGGGTCCATGATATTCTCCATGAATTAGAGGGCCAAGTGGAACCGTTAAAAATTCAATCTTCCCTCGCCAAGGAATATTTGGAGAAGAAAGAGGAGCTTGAACAAATAGAAGTAGCTTTAACCGTTTTTGAAATAGAAGAACTTTATGCAAAATGGGAAAGCTTGTCCCAAGAGCTTGAAAAACATAATGAGATGGAGCAACAAATGGGTGGCCAGCTTCATGAGCGGGAAGAGCATCTCAAAAATGTCCGGGGCGATCTAGCCACACTTGAGACATCAATTAATGGACTTCAGGAAATACTGTTGAATGCGAGTGAAGAGCTTGAAAAGCTTGAAGGCCGTAAAGAAGTATTGAAAGAACGAAAAAAAAATGCTGCCCAAAATAAGTCACAGCTTGAAAAAGCGATCGTAGAAGGCGAAGCAGCGGTTGAGCGTTTGTCTTCACAAAAGGAAAGAGAAACGGAAATTCTAAATGCACTCAACTCCGAAGTAAAGGGCATACAAGAAATTTTACATGAAAAGCAAAAAAGCCTAGGCCTATTCAATAGCGATATCGAAGCCATGATCGAAGTGAAAAAGAGTGACTACATCGAGTGGTTGAACAAGCAAGCATCGGCAAAAAATGAAAAGCAATACCTGCTTCAGCAGCTTACACAGCAGGAACATAAAAATGCCAAGCTTGATCAGGAAAACGAAAAGTTTTTAAAGGAAAGAACAGATATCACCGCAAAAAAAAAGGAATATACACAGCTGATGGAAAAGGTGACCAAGCAGCTTGAAGACCATGTTTCTTTTTTCCGAAATCAGCAGAATAAACTAAATGCAGCAAAAGATACGTATCAAAAACAAGAAACGACACTATATAAGGCCTATCAATTCCTTCAACAAGCAAAATCACGCAAAGAGCTGCTTGAAGAAATGGAAGAGGATTATGCAGGCTTTTTTCAAGGTGTTAAAGAAGTTTTAAAAGCGAAAGAAACCCTTCGAGGCATTGAAGGGGCAGTTGCAGAATTAATTAAGGTTCCAAAGGAATATGAAACGGCCATTGAAACGGCACTGGGTGGAGCGATGCAGCATGTGGTTGTAGAGCGCGAAGAGCATGCACGTGAAGCCATCTCCTTCCTGAAGAAAAATCGGTACGGCCGAGCGACTTTCTTGCCTTTATCAGTCATAAAAGGAAGAGAGATTTCACCGAACCAATTATCGATGCTGAAAAACCATGCTGCTTTTGTCGGGACTGGTTCATCATTAATCCAATATGATGAAAGACATGCAGCAATCGCGGCAAACCTACTTGGCACCGTCATTATCACGACAGATTTAAAGGGTGCTAATGACCTGGCAAAAATGGTGCAGCACCGTTTCCGCTTTGTAACGCTTGAAGGGGATGTCGTCAATCCAGGTGGTTCAATGACAGGTGGAGCGCTTAAGCAAAAAACAACCTCTCTGCTTTCAAGGAAAACTGAATTGGAAGAACTGCACCAAAAACTTGCCGCCATGGAATCGAAAACGAACCAGCTTGAAAAGCAGGTCAAACAGTTTAAAGTGGATGTTGGTGTTCAAGAGCAAACGCTTGAACAAACCAGAAAAGCAGGTGAAACCCTTCGTTTACAAGAACAATCTCTAAAGGGTGAACTTCGTGAAGTGGAGCTGCAGGAAAGAAATGTGAATGATCGTCTGCATCTTTATGATTTGGATAAAAATTCATATTTAGAAGAGCAACAGCAAAAAACAGCTAGACTGGAAGAATTGGAAGAGCTCTTGGATTCATGTAAAACTGAAATTGAAGAGCTTGACCGATTAATTGCTGATATGACGAAACAAAAACAATCTCAACAAACCTCAAAAGAGAGCCTTTCTGAAGAAACAAATGAGTTAAGAGTTACATTGGCCTCTAAACGTGGACAGCTACAAAACCAAAAAGAAAAGATGGAGCGCCTTGAATCTGATCTTGAAAAAGAAACAAGCAGACTTGCTGAAAATAAGGATGATTTGGGACTCTTGACTAATGAAATGACTGACAGTTCGAGTGGAGAAGAAACACTTGAGGATATGGCACAGCAGAAATTGCTTGATAAAAATAGAGCAATTGAAGAAATTTTTGTGAAAAAACAAGAAAAAGCCGAAATGCAATCGCAGGTTGAAGCGTTTGAAATATCCTTAAAAGAGGAAAGCCGTCTTTATAAGGGTATCGTTGAAGTGATTAAGGATGAAGAGGTTAAACTAACCCGACTTGATGTGGAATTAGAAAATCGGCTAGACCATTTACGCGAGGAATATACGCTATCCTTTGAAGGGGCTAAAGAACAGTATCCATTGGTGATGCCTGTAGAAGAAGCTCAAAAGAAGGTGAAGCTCATCAAACTTGCCATCGAGGAATTAGGGACGGTTAATTTAGGGGCTATTGAGGAATACGCGCGTGTGGCCGAACGCTATGAGTTCCTTCTTAGCCAAAAGGAAGATCTTCAGCAGGCGAAAGATACATTATTCCAAGTTATCGATGAGATGGATGATGAAATGAAACGCCGCTTTGCGGATACCTTCTATGCGATTCGTGAAGAGTTTGAGCAAGTCTTTAAAGCGTTGTTTGGCGGGGGTAGAGCTGAGTTGAAGCTGACAAATCAAGATGATTTACTTAATACGGGAGTAGATATCATTGCTCAGCCACCGGGGAAAAAATTGCAGAATTTAAGTCTCTTATCCGGTGGAGAACGAGCGTTGACCGCGATTGCACTTTTATTCTCCATTTTAAAAGTTCGACCAGTGCCTTTCTGTATCCTTGATGAAGTCGAGGCAGCTCTTGATGAGGCGAACGTAGTACGTTTCAGCCAATTTTTAAAGAAATTCAGTAGGGAAACACAGTTTATCGTGATTACTCATCGTAAAGGTACGATGGAGGAGGCAGATGTCCTCTATGGCATTACGATGCAGGAGTCAGGTGTCTCCAAACTCGTTTCCGTCCGCATGGAAGAATCAGAGAACTTTGTAGAAGTATAAATTCATGAATTAGAGGAAGTGGGACAATGAGTTTTTTCAAGAAGCTAAAAGAAAAATTTACGACCCAGGAAGAAAAAGAAGTAGAAGTATCCATTGGCGAAAAATTTAAGCAAGGTTTAACTAAGACGAGGAATTCCTTTACTGGACGGGTTAATGAACTCGTTGCCCGTTACCGGAAAGTGGATGAAGACTTTTTTGAAGAACTTGAGGAAATCCTTATCCAGGCTGACGTAGGCTTCGATACGGTAATGGAATTAATCGATCAATTAAAAATGGAAGTGAAACTCCGCAATATCTCTGATACGAGAGAAGTGCAATCTGTTATTTCCGAAAAACTTGTTGAAATCTATCAAGGTGATGAGGAAGAGACATCAAGCCTGAACATACAAGAAGATGGTTTAACTGTCATTCTGTTTGTCGGAGTGAATGGGGTAGGTAAAACAACGACAATTGGTAAACTTGCTCATAAGTTTAAGGCAGAAGGTAAATCGGTTGTATTAGCAGCTGGTGATACATTCCGTGCCGGAGCGATTGAACAGCTCGAGGTATGGGGAGAACGTGTTGGTGTCAGTGTAATCAAGCAAGGAGAAGGTTCTGATCCTGCCGCGGTTATGTTCGATGCCATTCAGGCTGCTAAGGCACGTAAGGCGGATATCCTGATTTGTGATACAGCTGGACGTTTGCAAAATAAAGTGAATTTAATGAAGGAATTGGAAAAGGTGAAACGTGTAATTGAACGTGAAATACCTGGTGCACCACATGAAGTGTTACTTGCTCTTGATGCAACAACAGGACAAAATGCGCTTATTCAAGCGAAGACGTTCAAGGAAGCGACCAATGTTTCTGGAATAGTCTTAACGAAGCTTGATGGCACAGCGAAAGGTGGAATTGTCTTGGCAATCCGCAACGAGCTATCTATTCCCGTTAAATTTGTCGGGCTTGGTGAAAAAATGGACGATCTTCAGGAATTCGATGCTGAGAAATATGTATACGGCCTCTTTGCTGATATCATTGATAAAGAAGAAACTTAATATTTTTTGGTAGTCCGGAAGGGATTTTCTCTTCCGGATTTTTTTGTCAATTTTTTTGCGCATCTCCATTACTTTTTGAAATTCGCTTTACTTTTTTCCTAAATACTGTATACTTTTTCAGTATTTGGTCGTCTATTTAATTAAAGAAAAGGGGGAGTCAGGTTGTTCAGAAAAATACAGGGAATAGCTGCTTGTTTATTACTTTTCAGCATATTTTTACATATGTTGGCGCCACAGGCAGAAGCAGTTGACCCGAAGATTAAAATATCGATTGAACAAGGTTTTGATGGATACATAAAGCGTTCAATGGCAATGCCAATGAAAGTGCAAATTGAAAATAAAGGAGAGGCCTTTAGCGGTACGCTTATGTTTCAATTTCAATCCACTTATGAGTACGGTGGGGCACAGGCCCTAAAAGTAGAGTTGCCAAAGGGAAGTTCGAAAACCTATTCGATTTCACTTCCGGGCTACACAGATGATAATTACAATGGAAACGTATTGAATAAGTCGATTTATCTCTATGAGGGAGATTGGCAGAATGGTAAAGAAGTAGACTATTCAGGTCCAAAGATATTAACACCGAAATATTATGATGAAAGTCAGGACATAATTGGTGTATTAAGTCAAAAGTACGACCGGTTGACTGAATTAAGGGTTTTGCCATCAACAGACTCCACGATGATTGAACTGACAAAGGAAGAACTACCAAGTCGTTCTATGGGCCTTGAAATGTTAAGTTATTTGATTATTGACGAATATGGAATAGCTGCTTTGGATGCAGCGCAGCAAGAAGCGTTAAAAGGCTGGATCAAATCCGGGGGTATTTTAATTGCTGGAGCATCACCAAATGGAGCACAGCAATATGGATCCATTTATGATCTTCTACCGATGAAAATGGATAAAGAGGTTAAGCTTGAAACTGCCCTTTTTGCCAAAAAGGAAAAGGATAGGCCTTCCTTTAGCTATATACCTGGCTTTATAGGTGATGTAGAGAAGGGAGCGGAAATTCTCACAAAAAGCGGTGAATTTCCGGCAGTTGTGAAAAAACAGTACGGCAACGGGGTAATTGTTCAAACAGGCTTTTCACTTGGAGACCAGCCGCTAGCTTCATGGAAAGGGTATGGTACCTGGCTTGAAAAGATTTTAAATCAGGCAGACATAAACTCATTTTCTTCAACGGAAAATTTCTTGGAGCAGGCGCAATGGGAATTGAATGAGCCCAATAGCTATTTTGATGATACTACCTTATCGATCGGACAATTATTATTTCTACTGTGTGCTTATATCGTAATTATTGTACCTATTTTATATGTAGTTTTGAAAAAAATCGACAAAAGAGAGCATGCATGGTGGATTATTCCTTTGATTGCCTGCATCACGTCAGTCTTGACTTTTACTGTCGGGGCGAAAGACCGTCTTGCTCAGCCGCAACTGAATCAACTCGGAATCTATCATTCTAAGGATGGTCAACTTGTCGGGCTTCAATCTGATGTCCTCCTCTCCAATAAAGGTGGGGATTATGCACTGTCTTTCCCAAAAAATGAGATGACAGCTTTGCCAATGACGCAGGAAAGCTTAGGAGGAAACATTAAACGGTCACCAATCCTTGAGGAAAAAGCGGTAGATACAGAACTTATCTTTCCAAACGTTGAATATTGGTCAACTCGGTCATTACTTGGAAAAGTTTATAAAGGGAATGTTGGTCAATTCAAGACTGATTTGACAGTTGAAAATAAAACCTTGACCGGAACGATTCATAATGAAACACCATATGACTTTAAAGAATTGCTAATCATGTCAGGCCAAGAAAGAATTAATCTTGGTAAGTTAAAAAAAGGGGAAACGTTAACGGTTAAAGAAAAGTTGAAGGGAGACTTCTTGATTGAGCCTTATGCTGTGACATCAGGACCGATGAATAACTGGAACGCAGGACAAAAAATAGACCTCGATAAAATCCGAAGAGATCAATTGCTTTATGTAACGGAAACTTTTTTCTTTAGCGGGGTAAATGCCGGTACCGACCCTGTCATTGCTGGGGTGACCAGTGATTCAATAGTCGATATTAAAGTATCGAAAAAGCCAAAAAAGAATATAGATAATCTTATTTTTCAAACTTTCGAACCAGAAACAATTTTTTCTGGTGATGTAACCCTGTCGAAAGAAATGTTCAAAAGCTGGGTGGATGTCATCCGCGGTTCTTATGATGAAGAAGCAGGAATCGGAGAACATTGGTTTGAAATAGGTGAATATGAATATATCAGTCAAGTTCCTTTAATCATGAAAGATCATTCGTTTAAAGCGAAGCAATTGTCGATTAAGTTCAGTAAACAAAAAATTCAATATGAACTCTATAACTTTTCAACTGAAAAATATGAACCTATACCTGCTGAAGAACGGTCTATTTCGATTGAAGGACAAGAAGAGATCTCTTCTTATATTTCAAAAGAAGGAGATATTCAAATTAAGATAATTAAAGAAAGGGAAGACGATTCAAGTTTAAGGGTGCCGGAAATCAATGTAAAGGGAGAAGTGACGAAATGATAGAGATTTTACAGTTAACGAAGAAGTATGGCAATTTCACCGCATTGGATCACCTGGACCTGCAAATTGACAAAGGAACCGTGTTTGGATTCGTCGGACAAAATGGTGCCGGAAAGTCAACGACCTTTTCCATCTTGGCTACCCTTCTTGCTCCAACGTCAGGTACCGCCTATATTAATGGCTACAATATTTCGAAGGAGCCAAAACAAGTGCGCAGCCAAATCGGTTATATGCCTGATTTCTTTGGGGTGTACGATCAATTGAAAGCTGAGGAGTATTTGGACTTTTATGGTGCTAGCTATGGAATTCCCCTGTCGGAACGGAGTAAACTGATTCCTCAGTTACTTGAACTAGTTAATTTATCCGATAAACGTGAGTCTTATGTTGACTTGCTTTCGCGTGGAATGAAGCAGCGACTATGTTTGGCACGGAGCCTGATCCATGACCCGGAGGTGCTTATTCTTGATGAACCGGCGTCGGGCCTTGATCCACGTGCTCGGGTGGAAATGCGTGAGATATTAAAAGAGTTAAAGAATATGGGGAAAACGATTTTGATTTCATCACATATTTTACCGGAGCTTGCTGAGATGTGTGATGTACTTGGCATTATCGATCAAGGGAAATTGAAAGCGCAAGGAACTGTTGCAGAAATTCAGCATAAACTTCAAGGCGAAAAGAGTCTTATCGTAAAAGTACATCAGGATGTTGAGCGTTCCATTGCTTTTTTTGAAGACAATCCTGACATTAGTCAAATCAGCGTCCATCTTGATGGGGAAACGATTCAGTTTTTATTCAAAGGAGATGCATTTGCCCAACAAAAACTGTTGAAGTCTTGCATGTTACAGGATTTGCCCATTGTCTCATTTGCTGAAATTGAGACGGATCTTGAGGACGTATTTATGGAAATTACGAAAGGGGTCGAACTGTCATGAAAAGCTGGCTGATGAATCCTGTCTTAAATAAAGAATTTAAACTGCGGTTTCGCTCTTTCAAAAGTTTTTTAGGTGTTTTATTTTATGTTCTTGCTATTGGAGCTATCGTCATTGGCATGATCTTTATCCAATCGCTATCCAATATAGGGGGGCATATTGATCCTGATTCAAGCCGGTCGATGTTCATATTTTTAGCGGTAGTTCAGTTAGCTTTGATTCTTTTCATTACACCAGGGCTGACAGCTGGGGTCATTTCCAGTGAGCGAGAGCGACAGACCTTGAATATTCTATTGACGACGTCGCAAAGCTCCGCGGGTATTATTTTCGGAAAGTTAATTTCATCCATTTCCTATTTGTTATTGTTAGTGGTTGCTAGTTTGCCGCTATATAGCATCGTGTTTTTATTTGGCGGAATTTCACCCGCACAACTTTTAATGGTATTAGGGTTCAATGTTTTTACTGTCATCGTGTATGGCAGCATAGGCGTACTTTTCTCTACACTCGTACGTAAAACAATAGCCGCGATGGTAACCACTTATGGGGTCACATTGTTTTTAGTCGGGGGAACAGCCCTATTGACTTTGCTTTTCTCCAGCATGGCTTTAGGATTGCAGGGAAATTCTGTTACACCTACAACAAACCCTCTGCCTTATATAGCGGCTATGCTTAATACACCAATTGTCATGATCGGTTTCATCGAACCTACATACTCCGAGGAAATCCAGAAGTTAGCGGGCATTGATTTCCCCCTATGGGCTGCACATTTGATCTGCTATACCTTACTGTTAATCGGCGCCGTTTTACTTAGCGTAAAGAAACTTCGGGTCGGTATGAAGGCTAGACGATGAAAAAGGAAAAAATAAGTGATGAAAGTCAGTTTCTCAAACTTCTAAAGCCAATTCAACAGCAACTTTTAATACAGTTGTTGCTGAAAGAGGGGCAGCTTCTGCTCCTTGCTGTGGCTGTATGGTCATTTTTGCTGTTGTTTATAGCTCGCATAATGGTAATTCCGTTTATTTTACGTTACTTTTTCATAGGTTTAATATGTCTGTTAGCATTTTTTCTATATAGAGTCGTAAAACGGAAACCAGACAAAAAGATGGCAGCTTTGTTGTTTAATAAATTTGTTCCGGATGACAGAGTCGTAACAGGGTTTGCTTTTTTAGGAAACGCTGGTGAACTTGAAACGCTGCAACTTCGAGATGCAATCCGTCATATGAAAATCCATCAAGAGAAAGTACTAAGCCGGAAGAAAAGGTGGTTCTATCCTAAATGGTTGACGTCAGCATTGTGCTTAGCGGTATGTGTGCTTCTGTTCATTTTTTATCCAAACAAGGAAATGAAAGAAGCACAGAAGTTGGAAAAAGAAGTGAAGATTGTTGAAGAAGTGAAAAAAGAGCTTGAAAAAAAAGCGAACGATTCTAAAGAACCGGCAGTTGAAAAGGCATTGAAAGAGGTAAAGAAAAAAATGGCCCTTGAGAAAGATGGCGAAAAGGCGCTTGAGGCCCTCGCTAAACAATCAAGTGAGCTGCAATTAAAAGAGGTGAAGCAAAAAGAAAAGCAAAAACTCCTTGAAGAATGGCAGGAACAGACGAAAAAATCAGGATTTTCCGAGCTTGCAAAGGCACTTGCACAAAAAGATATGTCTAAGGTTGAAAAGGAACTGCAAAAGTTGAATGAAAAGTGGGATGAGCTTCCTGATGAGCAAAAACAGGCACTCGAGAGTTTGACAGAGCAGGAGAATCCATTAAGCGAAGAAGAATTAGAGGCACTAATCAAACAGTTGGAGGAAGCAATGAAGTCAGCTGAGCTTGTAAAGCAGCTAGCTGAGGCCAACCAAGCGGTCCACCAAGCGGGAACGCAACTTCAGAATCAACTGAGTCAAAATGGAATGCCTTCTTCTCAACTAGCCTTTACTAATAACAAGGGAGCACAGGGGAGCAAGGCTGCCAACCAACCATTAGGTCAGCCCTCAACTTCAGCTTCTCCAAACGGGCAGCCTAATTTACAGTCAGGTAACTCGGCTCCAAATCAACAGGGTCAAGGCGGACAAGGACAACAAGGGGGTCAAGGAGGGCAACAAGGCGTCGGACAAGGCCAACAATCAGGACAAGGCGGTAATGGCGGTGGCGGGAAAGGAGGCACTAAAGGCGGAAAGGGTCAAGGAACGAGGGAAATGCTGACAATTCCCGAAATGACTGATGGGAAACAGAATACAGAAACCGATAACGGCCAGCTTGGTGAGGGAAGTGGCGAGGAAGAGGAGGCAGATGGCCCTGTATTAAAGGGGAATCTTCGAAATTATGAAGAGGTCTATCAGCAGTATGAGAATTCTTATCGCCAAAGTACTGAGAGGCTCAGACTGCCGTCAGATTTAAATAATCTTGTCAAAAATTATTTTAACAAGCTTGATCCGGAAAGGTAGTGGGAAAATGAACGAGAAAGAACAGCAATTTAATGAAGCAGCAGTGCTGATTGATAAGGTCAAGCAGGAGATTTCCCGTTTCATCGTTGGACAGGAGGAAGTGACCGAGCAAGTTTTATGGAGTATTTTTGCCGGCGGCCATGTGCTGCTTGAAGGGCTACCGGGACTCGGAAAAACGATGCTTGTTCGGACGATATCAGAATGCATGGATTTAGAGTTTTCCAGGATTCAATTCACACCGGATCTAATGCCATCCGATATTACGGGAACGATGTTGTTACAGCCTGATGAAGACGGGAAGCAACAATTTATTTTCCATGAGGGGCCGCTATTTTCGCATATCGTCCTTGCTGATGAAATCAACCGGGCGACACCAAAGACCCAAAGCTCGCTACTTGAGGCAATGGGTGAGAAAACTGTGACCGTGATGGGAGAAACGAAACAGCTTGAACAGCCGTTCTTTGTGCTTGCGACCCAGAATCCGATTGATATGGAGGGGACATATCCACTTCCTGAAGCACAGATGGACCGGTTTATCTGCAAAATTCATGTCAGTTACCCATCAAAGGAGGAATTGAAGCAGATTGTTCTTAGAACGACTGGCAAAGAAACCATAAGGATTGAAAAAGCAGCTTCAATTGAGGATGTCATTTTTTTGCAGAAACTCGTAAAAGAGGTACTTGTCTCAGATGAAATGCTAGATTATGCGGTTTCCATTATTGCCAGTACTCATCCAAATACAGAGGAATCTCCGGAAGTAGTCCAAAAGTATGTGCAATTTGGAAGTGGCCCCCGTGGACTGCAAAGCTTAATAAAAATGGCAAAGGCAAGAGCTCTGTTTGCAGGACGCTATCATGTTTCTGCTGGAGACTTAAAGCAAACGGCTTATCCTGTATTAAGGCATCGACTTTTACTCAACTTTGAAGCGGAAGCAAGCGGGGTGCTGGCCGATTCCATCATTGCTGAAGTCGTTGAATCGGCTTACAAATTAGGTAAAGGACTTTCAGTGTGATGGGTTCTTATGCTTTTTTAGAAAGATTGCAGAAAAAAAGATTACTTGTGAAAACACGGAGACGTGGGATGCATAAAGGTTCAAGGAAATCGAGTGCGTTTGGCACCTCCCTTGAATTTTCCGATTTCCGGGCCTATCAACCAGGAGATGACGTTAGGCAAATTGATTGGAATGTCTATGGACGAACACAAAAGCATTATATTAAACGGTTCCTCGATGAACAAGAGTTGTCGGTAGCTATATATTTGGATGTGACCTCGTCGATGCGTGCTCTCCCGGATAAATGGGAGCTGGCACGCCAGCTTGCAGCTTCGTTAAGTTTTGTCGTCCTTGCTGGTGAGGACCGGCTGGCCTTTATTCCAGTTGCGTCCAAGACTGCCCATCCGATTCGCCGAAAGGGAGCGGTTCACCGAAAAGGCGTTTTTCGGGAGATTGCTGGTTTAGAAGATACCGAGAAAAGTGGTCATTTTTATGATCAGTTGGGCAAGGTAATGTTGAAGAATCATCAGCTGTCAATCATTATTTCCGACGGTCTTGAGCCCCTTGATAAAGTGGAGGCGACCTTGAGGAAAATGCGTTCTGCAAAACAAGAAATCTGGTTCATTCAATTGTTGGGAAAAGAGGAACTAAATCCTGCTTTTAACGGAGACTTAAAACTGGTCGACAGTGAAATGGATACAGCAGTCAACGTAAGCATCCATCCTTCGCTCATTGGAAACTATCAGACTCGTCTTAACAAACATAACCAAAAGCTTGAAGGGGTATGCCGAAGTTTTGGCTGCCATTATATTCTTATCAGTGCTAAAACTGATATACAGACGATTTTATTTCAAGACTTTCCACGCCATGGGCTAATGAATTGAGGTGAAGATATGCATATTTCTAATCCGCTCTTTTTTCTATTAATAATCTTTATCGCTGCCGTGATTTTGTTCCATTTTTTCCGGAAGCAATATGAAACGACAACGATTTCATCCAATTTATTATGGGAGCAGGTCCTGAATGAATGGCAAGCTTCCCCATGGCTTCATAAATTGCAGCATAACCTTTTATTCTGGCTACAGATTCTTGTGCTTCTTCTCCTCATGTTTTCGTTAGTCCGTCCCTTTTGGTTTCAAAAAGGAATTCCGGGCGATCACCTTATCCTTATAATCGACACATCCGCTACAATGAGTGCAAAAGATGGGGAACTTACCCGTTTTGAAAAGGCTAAACAAGAATTGATGGAGATGCTTAAAGAAGTAGATAATCAAGAAGTGACTATCATAGAAGCTGGTCAAAAGCCCATCATCCGTGCTAATCATGAGACTAACCACGCTGTACTGAAAAAACAAACAGCAGCATTAGAGTTAACGTATGATCATGAAAATATTGATAAAGCACTGAAATTAGCGGACTCACTTTCCAACGGAAAAGAAACGGTCATCCATCTTTTTTCTGATAGGGTTGTGAAAGATGACCTTAGCGGGCTATCTGAAAATATACCGATTGATGTACATAATTTCAGTAGTCAAAATGACAATCTGTCATTACTTTCATTTGGTACGGCCAACCGCAAAGAAGGCATTACCGGAGTGGCTGTCGTTGAAAATCAAACCAAGAAGGATAAAACCCTAGAATTCCAAGTTACGAATGGAAAAGAAGTTCTTTTTATCAAAAAACTGTCTGTTAAAGCCAATAGTGAGAAAACGGTCGATATTCCAGTACTCAAAGAAAAGCCTTATTACACGGCTTCCATCAATGCGAATGATAATTATTCCGCTGACAACGAAATGACGGCTATTCAATCGGCGATTTATGAAAAGGTTTATGCAGTCGGAAATGTGAATGCTTTTCTCATTAATGCTCTTGAAACAATAGGGCTTGACGTCATCCAACTTGAAGATAAAGAAAAAGTTAGAAAGGATGGGGTTGTGATTGCTCAAGGGATGGAACTAGAAGAACTTGGTTCATATCCGCTGCTATTTGTGAACGAGGCTAAAAAAGGAAAACAAAAATTAACAGAAAAGCTGTTAGGAACGGATGATCCCTTGATGGAGTATGTTCAAACAGAGAAAATTTATATTGAATCAACATCCCCTCCTATCAATAAACAATGGACAAATGTACTCGTAAGCGGCGACCTTCCACTCATTCAAAAAGGAACATATCAAGGCCAACCAATCATTGCCTTGAACTTTTCTGTTGCTGATAGTGATTGGCCGTTGCAGCCGGGTTTTCCAATCTTTTTATATAACTCATTTCAATGGCTGACACAGCAAACGAATTTTCTGGGGTACTACCAGCCTGGTGAAGAAAAGTGGTTGAACCTTGGGAAGGATACACAAAAACTAGCTATTTTCTCTGAGTCTGGAAATAATCTCTATTCCGTAGACTTACAGAAAGAAGGTTTTAAGGCTCCAAGTATGCCTGGTACATACGAAGCAGTATCAGGAGATCAGGTGTTTTATTTTTCCGTGTTGCTTGACGAACGTGAAAAAGAAATCATCTCTGCTCCTTCATTCAGTATAAATTCAAAATCGACCGAAATGAAAGTGGTATCCGATAATAAACAGAATTTTTTATGGTATTGGCTAGCATGTGCGGCCCTTCTACTGTTGATGTTTGAATGGGAGGTGTATCGTCGTGGGCGTTGAGTTTACCTATCCTCTGATTTTTCTATTACTCATTCCCTGTGCAGGACTTATTTATTTTTATCTCCTTAAATCCCGACATCAGGCTAAGCGAAAGGAAACGACGGTGGTTGCGGTACTGCGGTCCTTGATCTTTTTACTCATCATCTTAGCTCTTACAGTTCCGCAAATATTACTGCCTCTCAAGGGATCTACGGTCGTTTTTTTAGTCGATCGTTCTGCAAGTGTCAAAGATTCGGAAGCTAAAACGCTTGCCTGGATTGAGAAAAGCACGGAGGAAATGGATAAAGATGACTCGTTTGCGGTGGCTGCATTTGGTGACAGTGCTGTTGCCGAGCAGGCAATGACGACAAAACATTCATCCACTACTCAATATAGTGGCAAAGTTGATGAAGATGCAAGCCGTTTAGAGTCTGGAATTCAGTTTGCCTCATCGCTTATTCCGAGTCACTCAAGCGGCAGGATTGTGCTTTTTTCGGATGGTAATGAAACTTCCGGCAATGCCGTGGAAGGGGCAAAATTACTAAAGAACAAAAACATCGAACTCGATGTGATCCCTTTAATTGAGGAGGCTGGCGAGGACATTGCTCTCAGGAATTTAACGATACCTCCTTCCTTATATCAAGGAGAAAAAACGGAGCTCTCTTTAGAAGTGGATAGTAATTCAGCAAAAAAAGCGACCGTTCGTATTTCACTGAACGATCAGGAAATTATCAAAAAAAACGTGGATGTAAAGGAAGGGTCCAATTTATACACATTTAACCATACTGTAGATGATACAGGTTTACAGGTATACAAAGCTGAAATCATTGCCGAAAAGGACACCTTTACGGAAAATAATCAGCTACAGGCGATTACGAAAGTAAAAGGGACGCCAAAAATTCTGATTGTCGAGGCAGAAGGGACCGGTCGGATTGAAAAAATTCTGAAAGGAAGCGGACTGATTGTTGAGACGACCGTACCAGAAAAGTTGCCGACTACATTATCTGGCTTTTTACAGTATCAATCGATTGTGTTTAACAATGTTTCCGCAACCTCTGTCACGGAAAATCAGATGAAATTAATCGAACAATCCGTCAAGGAATTCGGCAATGGGTTCGTGATGACTGGAGGAGAAAATAGTTTCGGACTTGGAGGGTATTTCAAGACTCCAATTGAGCATCTGCTACCAGTGGACATGGATATCAAAGGAAAAAAAGAAATGCCTTCGCTCGGATTAATGATTGTTCTCGACAGGTCAGGCAGTATGGTTGGCAACAAGCTTTCATTAGCAAAAGAAGCCGCGGCCCGGTCCGTAGAGCTTTTACGTGAGAAAGATACCTTCGGGTTCATTGCCTTTGATGACCGCCCTTGGGAAATTATCGAAGCCGGTCCACTCACGGATAAGGAAGAAGCCATGGGGAAAATCCGTTCGCTTGCTCCAGGAGGTGGTACGGAAATCTACAGTTCTCTTGAGATGGCGTATAACAAGTTAATGGATGAAAAGTTACAGCGTAAGCATATTATTTTGTTGACGGACGGTCAGTCAAATACTTCTAGCGATTATGAAGCATTAATCGAAGACGGGAAGGAAAAGAACATAACACTTTCAACGGTGTCCATTGGCAGCGATGCCGATAAGAACTTGCTCGAGGACTTGGCCGATTTCGGAACGGGGCGTTTTTACGATGTCACGGATGCCTCCTTAATTCCGAGCATTTTATCACGTGAAACGGTGATGGCAAGCCGTACATATATCGAGGACAATCCGTTTTATCCATCCATACAGGATACTCCTGAATGGAATGGCTTGTTTAATGATGGAGTACCTAAGATGAATGCATACATCGCGACAACGACGAAACAGCGTGCTTTCCTGCCGTTGGTCAGTGAAAAAGAAGATCCAGTCCTCGCTCAATGGCAATATGGAATGGGGACAACGGTGGCCTTCACTTCGGATCTAAGTGGCAAATGGTCTGGCGATTGGCCTGCTTGGGGTAAGTGGGGCTCTTTCCTCAATCAATTGGTCACAATCACGCTTCCTAAATTCGAAAGTGAGCCATATACTCTTACACAGGAAAATAGTGGTGAAGAAACCGTGATTATGCTAGAATCAGCCTCACAAAACAACTTGCCTTTATCTGCAAATGTGGTTTCGGAAAATGGACAAATAGTTGATGCGAATACAAAACTCGTCGCTCCCGGGAAATATGAAATTATTATTCCGAAGCAGTCTGGTATGTATTATATCAGTGTAAAACAGGAAAACAATGAGGGTGGTACGAACCTGTATCAAACAGGTTTCACTGTGCCCTATTCAGAAGAGTACCTGCAGCAAGGTCTAAACAAGTCGCTTATCAAGGAATTGTTGGCTGTTTCGGGTGGCCAGGAGTTGAAAACGGAGGCTCAGGCATTCCGTGATTTACAGACCACATCCAGACAAAAGCAAAGCATTAGCCATTGGCTTCTATTAACGGCGTTCCTACTTTTATTTGTAGAAATTACAATACGGCGTTTTGGCTTGCATAGAGTTATGCACCTATTTGCAGGAATTCCTAAAAAGACAGGAAGTAGATCATTAAAATCGGCTGAAACAGTCAAGAAACTGAAAACTGTGCAAGAAGCGACACATAAAACACGTATAACAGGGAAGGCAAACCTGAAATCAGAGTCTAATAATCAATCTGTAAGACCAGTGACAGAACGCAGGAAACAGAACCAATCTGAAAAGAAATTAACCGAATCAGAACGAGAGAGCCAGATGAAACGCCTTCTGGAAGCGAGAAAACGAAAAAAATAATGCTTTCCAAACAAGTGGTAAGGAGTTTAGCTTGACATCAAATAGGCAACGCTATACAATATAAACTTGTAAAGGGTTTTCACTTAACAGCAGGGAGGCTTGCTAAGATGCTTGAAAAGACAACGCGGATTAACTATTTGTATGACTTTTACCAATCGTTGTTAACAGAGAAGCAGCAGAGCTATATGTCCCTCTACTATCTGGATGATTACTCTCTTGGGGAGATTGCCGATGAATACGAAGTGAGTAGACAGGCAGTCTATGATAATATAAAAAGAACAGAAGCAATGCTTGAGGAATACGAAGCAAAGCTATTGTTATTTCAAAAATTTCAAGAGCGTAACCAGTGGATTGCGAATATGAAGGAACTCATAGAAAAGGAATCCTTTTCAAAAGAGAAGCTGCTTGACGCAATCACAACGCTTGAGAAGTTGGATTAGGAGGCGGCAATATGGCATTTGAAGGATTGGCCGACCGACTGCAGAGCACGATGCAAAAGATCCGCGGAAAAGGGAAGGTCAACGAAGCAGACGTTAAAGAAATGATGCGTGAAGTTCGATTGGCCCTACTTGAAGCGGACGTTAACTTTAAAGTCGTGAAGGAATTTGTAAAGCGTGTAAGTGAACGTTCGGTAGGCCAGGAAGTGCTAAAAAGCTTAACCCCCGGTCAACAGGTAATTAAAGTAGTTAAGGAAGAATTGACGGAGCTGATGGGCGGCGAACAGAGCAAGATAGCCGTTGCCTCGAAACCACCGACTGTCATTATGATGGTAGGGCTTCAAGGGGCAGGTAAAACGACAACCACCGGAAAGCTTGCCAATCTTCTTAGAAAAAAATACAACCGCACGCCATTGCTCGTTGCGGCTGATATTTACCGTCCGGCGGCGATTAAGCAGCTTGAAACACTTGGCAAACAATTAAGCATGCCTGTTTTTTCCCTTGGGGATCAGGTCAGTCCTGTTGAAATTGCCAAACAGGCGATCGAAAAAGCGAAGGAAGAACATCATGATTATGTGTTGATTGATACCGCAGGTCGTCTTCATGTTGATGAAAACCTGATGGGCGAACTGAAAGATATCAAAGAATTGACCAAACCGGATGAAATCTTCCTCGTTGTTGATGCGATGACCGGGCAGGATGCTGTCAATGTGGCCCAAAGCTTTAATGAGCAGCTTGGCCTGACTGGGGTCGTATTAACGAAACTTGATGGGGATACACGTGGTGGTGCGGCACTTTCGATTCGTTCAGTTACCAACACGCCGATTAAATTCGTCGGTATGGGTGAAAAATTGGATGCACTTGAAGCATTCCATCCAGAACGGATGGCTTCAAGAATCCTCGGTATGGGTGATGTATTAACCCTTATCGAAAAAGCACAGGCCAATGTAGATGAAGAAAAAGCGAAAGAATTAGAGAAAAAGATGCGTACCGCTACTTTTACCTTTGATGATTTCCTTGAGCAACTTGGTCAGGTGCGTAATATGGGACCGCTTGATGACATTTTGAAAATGATTCCTGGTGCGAACAAAATGAAAGGGATGGATAACCTTCAAATCGATGAGAAACAGATCGGTCATGTTGAAGCTATCATCCGTTCAATGACAACGCAGGAAAAGGAACATCCAGAAACCATGAATGCATCCCGCAAAAAACGGATTGCCAAAGGAAGCGGCAGATCTATTCAAGAAGTGAACCGTTTACTAAAGCAATTTGAAGAAATGAAAAAGATGATGAAACAGGTTACAAACATGCAAAAAGGGAAGAAAAAGGGATTCAAATTCCCGTTCATGTAAGGTTTATTTTAGGTCGAAACGAGGCGTAAATACAGGCTGAAGCCATGTATTTCAACACTTTTTTTACCTGTTAAGAAAAAAACCTTTACAAACATACAAGACATTTGATATTATACTATCTTGTGTGAAACTATTCGGAGGTGCTTATTTAAAATGGCAGTAAAAATTCGCTTAAAACGTATGGGAGCTAAAAAATCTCCTTTCTATCGTATTGTAGTTGCAGATTCTCGTTCACCACGTGACGGACGTTACATTGAAGTTGTAGGAACTTATAACCCGGTGACTCAACCAGCTAAAGTTGACATCAACGAAGAGCTTGCTCTTAAATGGTTACAAGATGGAGCTAAACCATCTGATACAGTTCGTAACTTATTCTCAACACAAGGCATCATGGAAAAATTCCATGTTGCAAAAAACAGCAAGTAATCGACGGTAGTTGATGAAAGCTTTAATTGAAACAATTGTTTCAGCACTTGTGGATTATCCGGAAGAAGTCATCGTGACTTCGAAGGAAGAGTCCGACCGAATTGTTTATGTCCTCTCCGTTCATAAAGAAGACATGGGCAAGGTCATCGGTAAACAAGGGCGTGTTGCTAAGGCGGTTCGGACTGTGGTATATGCAGCAGGATCCTCACAGCAGAAGAAAATCTATTTGGAGATTTCCGAATAAGGAGGGCTAATACCCCTCCTTTTTTTGTACTTCAAGAAAGTTGAATTCCGACTTTAATCATATTCAAATACGACTCGGAGTTTAAACTTTACGCCTTTTTAAGACGCATCTTTTACCGATTTACGTTATACTTAAGAGAATGACCCCCATTTTTCAAAAAGATTACCCTATCATACATATTTTTTGAATGAAATAAGAAATCATAGATAATAGGAGGTGCTGGAATGAAAATTCTCCAAAATGTAATCGTTAACCAAGTATTAACGGAATCCAGCAAGAATCAGCTCCTCGAGAAGTACAAATCAAAACGTCTACAGCTTCAAAAAGAGAGTGAACAGCTTCGTTTTGAACTGAAAAAACTTGAAAAAACTAGGAACCTTCAGCCCGCTAGTCTCCGTGCTCATTTTGAAAAAGAAATAAACCAAAGGCAAGAAAAAATCAAACTGCTTGAATTTCAAATGGAACAGTTGGAAATCCTTCCTACTGGAAGCGAACTGAAGGAACGGGAAGTTCAAAGTATCATTGAGGTAGAAATTGGGGCAGATTGGGACGAACTTATGACAACGAAGACTATTGTCATTAAAGATGGAATCGTCTCGGAAATTCGTTAGAGGTGAAAGAATGGAAAATTGGTTTAATGTAGGTAAAATTGTCAACACACATGGTCTTTTAGGTGAAGTCCGTGTTATTTCATCAACAGACTTTCCGGAAAAGCGTTTCAAAGTAGGCAATACGCTGTATTTATTTAGAGAAACAGAGAAAAAGCCTTTGCCACTTATTATCAGGTCGCATCGCAACCATAAAAACTTTAACTTATTGACGTTTGAAAACTACTACAACGTCGGTCAGGTCGAGGCTTTCCGGAATGGAGTCTTGAAAATTAAGGAAGCTCAGCTAGGTAAATTGGATGAAGGTGAATTCTACTTCCATGAAATCATCGGCTGTTCGGTGTTTACAGATGAAGGTGTAGAAATAGGGGAGATCATTGAGGTTCTAACGCCGGGCGCCAATGATGTTTGGGTCATTAAGAAAGCTGGCAGTAAGGATATTTTAATTCCATATATTGATCAAATTGTGAAAGAAGTAGATATATCTGCTAAAAAAGTTATCATCACACCGATGGAAGGGCTTTTAGACTGATGAAAATCGATGTACTTTCGCTATTTCCAGAAATGTTCGAAGGGGTATTTGGCTCGTCAATTTTAAAAAAGGCCGCAGAAAAACAGGCTGTCAGCTACAATGTGACCAATTTTCGTGATTATGCAGACAATAAGCATTCGACAGTAGATGATTATCCGTATGGTGGCGGTGCAGGGATGGTATTGAAGGCACAACCCATCTTTGACGCCGTAGAAGCCCTTAAAGGGCACGCTGAGCAAAGGCCACGAGTTGTCTTGCTATGTCCACAGGGAGAGCGTTACACGCAGAGAAAAGCTGAAGAGTTTGCGAAAGAAGATCATCTTATTTTCATTTGCGGACATTATGAAGGGTATGATGAGCGCATCCGGGAGCATATTGTCACAGATGAAATATCAATAGGTGACTTTGTGCTTACAGGTGGTGAATTGGGTGCTATGGTTATTATAGACAGCGTTGTTCGCTTGCTTCCGGGCGTGTTAGGAAATGTAGACTCCCCGATTCTTGATTCATATTCTTCTGGTTTGTTAGAGCATCCCCATTATACTAGACCTGCAGATTTCAGGGGAATGAAAGTTCCTGATACGCTTATATCCGGTAATCATAAAAAAATCGATGAATGGCGGATGAAAGAGTCATTACGCAGGACGTGGAATCGACGACCGGATTTGCTCGAAAGCTATGAACTTTCGAACGTTGAAAAAAAATTATTGTCAGAGATTCAAAAAGAAGACTGATGTCTATTGCATCAGCATCTAGAGTATGATAGGATATACCTTGTGACTTGGGCAAAATGCTCAGTCTTATAACGATGTTCCGCTGCAAACAATTAGTATTTGTAAGAGCGTCCAGGAGGAGTTGAAATCGATGCAAAATCTTATTAACGATATCACAAAAGAACAACTTCGCACAGATCTTCCATCATTCAGACCTGGTGACACAGTACGTGTACACGTAAAGGTTATTGAAGGAACTCGCGAACGTATCCAGTTGTTTGAAGGCGTTGTAATCAAACGTCGTGGCGGCGGAGTTAGTGAAACTTTCACAGTACGTAAGATTTCTTACGGCGTTGGAGTGGAACGTGCTTTCCCTCTTCACACACCAAAAATTGCGCAATTAGAAGTTATCCGTCACGGTAAAGTACGTCGTGCGAAACTTTATTACCTACGCGAACTTCGTGGTAAAAAAGCACGTATTAAAGAAATTCGTCGTTAATTCTTCGAATATCTCTATGCGGGTTTGCCATGATTCACATATGGTGAGTAACCAAACAGTATTATGCAAAAAAGGAGCTTGTTTAACAGGCTCCTTTTTTTGCACTTGAAGAAAAAATAATCGCTCATCAGGGTGAAGACTATAAAGAATCCTGCTCGCTATAGCGTCCGCGACATGTTAAAATAATTGTTGATATGCTTTCTAAAAGGGTGGGTAAGGATGACGAAAAAGAAAAATGAATTGTGGGAATGGACTAAGGCGGTCATAATCGCGGTTATAGCAGCCACGCTGATTCGTTATTTCCTCCTGGCTCCGATTGTCGTGGACGGCAATTCCATGATGCCGACATTAAAGGACACGGACCGCATGCTCGTAAATAAAATCTCCTATTCAATTAGTGAACCGAAAAGATTCGATATTATTGTTTTTGAAGCCCCTGAAGGCAAGGATTATATAAAACGGGTCATTGGGTTACCAGGCGAAAAAATAGAATATAAAGATGATACGCTTTACGTGAATGGAAAAGCCTATGCAGAGCATTACTTGGATGAATATAAAAAGCAGTTGATTGATGGCGGGGCTTTGACAGAACCATTTACATTAAGCGATGTTATAGAACAAGAAACCGTGCCTGAAGACCATCTATTTGTCTTAGGAGATAATCGCCGTTTTAGTAAGGACAGCCGCCATATTGGCGTTGGTGTTGTTCCTTACTATAAGGTGTTAGGTAAAACTAAATTAGTTTATTGGCCGATTGAAGATTTTCGATTGGCGGAATAGTAGGAAGGTTGATTCCATTGACAATACAGTGGTTCCCTGGCCATATGGCCAAAGCAAGAAGGGAAGTAACAGAAAAATTAAAACTGATCGATATCATCTTTGAACTTGTGGATGCCCGGATTCCTGCATCTTCACGAAATCCGATGATCGATGAAATCATACAGCATAAACCAAGGGTTATCCTTTTGAATAAGGCTGATATGGCTGATCCGGTAAAAACCAATGAGTGGCTTGAGTATTATAAATCACAAGGTAAAACGGCAATCGCTATTAACTCACAGGCAGGAAATGGCTTAAACCAGATTACAGCTGCCTCTAAGAAACTTTTAAAAGAAAAGTATGATCGGATGGAATCAAGAGGAATTAAGCCGCGTGCGATTCGTGCTATGATTGTCGGTATTCCGAACGTAGGGAAATCTACTTTAATCAATCGTCTTGCTAAAAAAAACATTGCAAAAACAGGGAATACACCTGGTGTTACGAAAGCACAGCAATGGATAAAAGTAGGAAAGGAATTAGAACTTCTGGATACTCCGGGGATCCTCTGGCCTAAATTTGAGGATCAGGAAGTTGGCTTAAGACTAGCGCTAACAGGAGCAATCAAAGATACGATTTTAAACTTGCATGAAGTTTCTTTATACGGCCTTCGCTTTTTGGAAAGAGAATATCCGGATCGTTTGAAATCCCGTTATAATCTGGATGTAATTCCTCAAGAAACGCTAGAACTATTTGATGCAGTTGGAAAGTTCAGAGGTTGTCTAGCATCTGGGGGCTTTATTGATTATGATAAAACCGCAGAATTGGTCGTTCGAGAAATCCGTTCTGAAAAGATGGGGCCGCTCACGTTTGAGCTACCGATAGAAAAAGAAGAAGAAAATACCCCCGAATAACTTCTTTTGAGGTTAGAGAACACAGACATGATTCTTAAAAGGAATGTCTGTGTATAGGGTTGATACGGAGCTGGAGGTAGATGTCAAAAGGTTTTTTTACCTTTTGATGTCTCTTTTCCGCTCCGTATTTTTGTTTAAGCTGTAGAAATGAAACAAGACTGCCGATAATTAAAATGATAGGTGATAAATGATGAAAACTGCCATGAGTATAAAAGAAATCTCTTCAAAATTAAAAACAGTAAGCGAGCCAGAAGATTCGTTCTTAAAAGAATGCCAGGAGGATGGACGAAAAGGAGTAACAGACTTAGTAAGTAAATGGCAAAGAGCCTATGAAAAAGAGCTACAGGTAAAGAATAATTTTATGAAAATGACGGAGTTTGAACGGGAGTTGCGAAAACAGGGATTTTCAGTTCTTGCCGGTATCGATGAAGTAGGAAGAGGGCCGCTAGCGGGACCGGTTGTGACTAGTGCAGTTATTTTACCTGAATCTTTTTATCTACCAGGGCTAAATGATTCTAAGAAAATTCCTGAGTCAAAGAGGGAACTATTTTATGAGACTATCTTAAAGGAAGCTGTATCCATCGGGGTGGGCATTGTACATAGCGAAGAAATTGATGAAATCAATATATATCAAGCTACGAAAAAAGCCATGATTGCGGCGGTGAACAATCTTTCAGAACTCCCGGATCATTTGCTGATTGATGCGATGGAACTTGAAGTGCCGATTCCTCAACTTTCACTCATAAAGGGAGATGCAAGAAGTATTTCTATCTCTGCTGCCTCTATTATCGCTAAGGTGACACGTGACAGGATGATGAAGGGATATGGGGAAGCGTATCCAGAATACGGATTTGAAAAGCATATGGGGTACGGGACTAAACAACATTTAGAAGCACTCGATAATCACGGGCTTACACCTTGGCATAGGAGGAGTTTTGCACCTGTAAAGGAAATCGCCGCACGAACGAACGATTAAGAGAGAGGGCGAGAGAGATGCAATCGATAACAAGCGGTCAATCCGTGTCGTCACCCATTGAAATAAAGGGAAGTACGAGTTTGAAAAACGGACAAATCCTTTTCGGAAAAGTGAATAGGATTTATCCTAACCAAATAACGGAAGTGCAGATTGGCCATCAAAAAATGATTGCCACACTCGATATCCCACTTCAGGCTGGAGAAATGTATTGGTTTCAAGTACAGCAGCCAAATGAGGGGAAGGTTGTGTTAAAAGTACTGGATTCTCCGAATGTGAACTTTTCTAGTTTAAAAGGAGCGGCTGCACAATTGCTCTCTCATCTTGGCATATCTCCAGAACCGGAGGCAGCCAGCCTTGCCGAGTATTTACTGAAAAATCAACTCCCAATTACAAAGGATACTTTTATGTCTGCTTTGCAATGGGTAAAAACTGCTGATGCAAAAGAATATGGCCTGTCTATCATCAAAAGAATGTTCCTTCAGCAATTACCTTTTGTTGAAGAAGTATTTGTAGCGTTGTTAGCACAAGCAAAAGGCGAACCTTTTCACAAATTGCTCAGTGGCCTGCAGCAACAATTAAAGGACAGTGATTCGGAAACATCAGTAAAACTAAAAGGCGTATTAGACTCGTTACATGTAGCTAAACAGGATCAGCTTCAACAAACTGGTCTACAGAAACTTGTTACCACTTGGATCGATTCCAGTGCATCACCTGAATTGAAAACCGGGGCATTCTCCCTGCTTCAAAAGACTGGTTTCATTCCAATGGGGATTACTGAGGCTGGCTTTTTGGAGAAATTAGTTGTCGAATCGGCGGAAATATCAGGATCTACTAAGAACTCAGTGACTGATAAACTACAACAGGGACTGCAATTGCTATCTGATGCAAAAAATGGAACGTTGGGGAAAGTTGAAAAGGTCGAATATAGTCTAAATCGGTTATTGAACGGTCTTGATTATGTAGAAGCAGAAACGTCTACTGATACGAAATCAATTCAGCAAAAAACCATTTCTACAGAAGAACTGTCCGCTCTTGCTTCCCGCTTGCTTGAGCGTACGTTTGCAGAAGCATCAGTCGGAAATAGAATAGCGGGTGCCGAAATAGAGGTAAATGACCTAATAGCCCATTTAAATAAGGATACAGAGAAAGTTACCGAGTCGAAGGGGAAAGTGACAGAACTGTTGATTCAATCGCTTAAGCGACGTCCTGAGGCGCTCTCCGTTACGAATGCTGAGAAACTAGTGCTTACACAAGTGCTGGAAACTGAATTTCAAACAATCGATTTCACGAATGGTGCCTCTGTTGCGCAACAACTTAAAGAGTGGACGAAGATGCTTGGACTACAGTTGGAACATGCTCTTGCTAATATGCCTGGAGATGGTTTGGAAGATTTAATAAAGGATTTAGAGACCCTCAAACCGTTGCTACTTAAACTTCTGAACGAGCAAAATCCGGCATCCGTTAAGGAACTGGCAGAACAAATTTTGAATCGAATTACTGCTCAACAGGTTTTTTCGCAGGAAACGGGCCCCTTGCAGAACTTACTCCTTACATTGCCTCTTAATCTTGGGTCTTCTCAAACGGACTTAACGTTGCAATGGAGCGGAAGGAAAAAAAAAGATGGCAAGATAGACCCCGATTATTGTCGAATCCTGTTTTATTTAGAGTTAGAACGTCTTAAGGAAACGTTCATTGACATGCAGGTTCAAAACCGTGTCATAAAAGTGACGGTCATTAATGAGTATAGTAAAACAATAGAAGCAGCCGCCGACAATTATCTTACACTGTTGAAGGCGAATCTGGAAAAAATGGATTACAGATTATCCGGAGTTTTATTTGAAAATCCAGTGAGCAAAAAAAATACTGACACGAAATTTAAATCCGCCCTTTTTTCAGAAAAAGAATCATATAGTGGGGTGGATATTCGGATATGACGAATGAAAAACGAAAAGAAGCGATCGCTTTAAAATATGACCCGGAGATTTCGAAATCCCCTGTCATCTTGGCAAAGGGGAAAGGTAAAACTGCAGAAAAGATTCTAGATAAAGCAATGAAACTGAATATCCCTGTTCAAAAAGATGAGTCGTTAATCTCCCTTTTGGGGCAATTGGATATTAATCAAACGATTCCGGAAGAATTGTATGAAGCGGTTGCAGAGGTATTTGCGTTTGTTTATAAAGTTGACCGGGACTTGAATCGGTAAGATTCAAATTATTTGGGTTGATTTATGTGAATTTATGGTTGGTTTATGTAGAATTTTAGGAAATGCACTTAAAAATTTTTATTATATTAAAAACATACTAAACTATCAGAAAAAGGATAAAGCTACGGTTTTGTCCTTTTTCTTTTTCTGAAAATTTAAAATTTTTTAGAAAGATAACTATAATGTTTCAGAAAAAGATAGATGAAAAAAATGATGAAAAAAGGCTTGTAAACAAAGTGTTTATACTAAATGAAAAATGGAATGGCTATTTTTAGAATGGAGATTTCGGACCGGGATAAATACTATTTTTAAAAAATAAACATATTAATGGACTATGTTTTTTCCATTTTATACACCGACCTAGAAGTATATTGTAATAATTTTTTTAAAATATTACGAAAGAAAATCATGCACGAAGGAGAATTTTGTTGTAATATGATAGAGAAAACACGCATTAAATATAAATGTTGTTTTTTGGTAGTTGGTTTTTAGTAGATAAGGAGGATGGGAAATGAATATCCATGAGTATCAGGGGAAAGAGATTTTGAGACAATACGGGGTATCTGTTCCGAATGGCCGGGTTGCCTTTACTGTTGATGAAGCAGTAGAAGCAGCGAAGGAGTTAGGTACAGATGTTGTTGTCGTCAAAGCTCAAATTCATGCGGGCGGCCGCGGGAAAGCCGGCGGAGTTAAGGTAGCAAAGAATCTTGACGAAGCGCGTACATATGCAGAAGAGATTCTTGGTAAAACGCTGGTGACCCATCAAACAGGACCTTCAGGTAAAGAAGTTAAGCGTTTACTTATTGAAGAAGGCTGCGACATTACGAAGGAATATTATATTGGACTGGTCCTTGACCGTGCAACAAATAGTGTGGTATTGATGGCTTCTGAAGAAGGCGGAACGGAAATTGAGGAAGTTGCTGAAAAAACTCCAGAGAAAATTTTCAAGGAAGTGATCGATCCGGTTGTTGGTTTAACTGGCTTCCAGGCACGAAGAATCGCTTTCAATATCAACATTCCGGCTTCACTAATAAATAAGGCGTCTAAACTGATGGTCAACTTATATACAGCATTCGTTGAAAAGGATTGTTCAATTGCTGAAATCAACCCATTAGTTGTGACAGGCGACGGCAATGTAATGGCACTAGATGCAAAATTGAATTTCGATGATAATGCGATTTACCGCCATAAAGACATTGCGGAGTACCGTGATCTAGATGAAGAAGATGCTAAAGAAATTGAAGCATCCAAACACGGTCTTAGTTACATATCGCTTGACGGAAATATCGGTTGTATGGTTAATGGTGCGGGGCTTGCAATGGCAACGATGGACATCATTAAACACTATATGGGAGACCCGGCTAACTTCCTTGACGTTGGGGGCGGAGCTACAGAGGAAAAAGTTAAAGAGGCTTTCAAAATCATCCTATCTGATCAAAAAGTAAAAGGTATCTTTGTAAATATCTTCGGAGGAATTATGAAGTGTGACATCATCGCGACAGGTGTCGTAGCTGCTGCAAAAGAGCTAGGCTTGGATGTCCCTCTTGTGGTCCGTCTTGAAGGAACGAATGTGGATCTTGGGAAAAAGATTTTGAAAGAGTCTGGTTTAAATATTACGGCTGCTGAATCAATGGCAGATGGAGCACAAAAAATAGTATCACTTGTAGGATAATAGGCAGGGGGGAACATAATGAGCGTTTATATTAATAAAGATACGAAAGTGATCGTTCAGGGAATCACTGGCTCAACAGCATTATTTCATACAAAACAGATGTTGGAATACGGCACGAAGATCGTGGGTGGAGTAACTCCGGGTAAAGGTGGAACAGAAGCGGAAGGGGTACCTGTATTTAATACAGTTTCCGAAGCTGTCACTGAAACCGGAGCAAATGCATCTGTTATCTACGTACCTGCTCCATTTGCAGCAGATGCCATTCTTGAAGCGGTTGATGCAGAACTTGATCTTGTAATTTGTATCACGGAGCACATTCCTGTCCTTGACATGGTTAAGGTGAAGCGATATATGCAAGGCAAAAAAACTCGTTTAATTGGACCAAACTGTCCGGGTGTTATTAGTCCGGAAGAGTGTAAGATTGGTATTATGCCAGGGTATATCCATAAAAAAGGTCATGTAGGCGTGGTTTCTCGTTCTGGAACTTTGACGTATGAAGCCGTTCACCAATTATCACAAGCAGGCATCGGACAATCATCCGCTGTCGGTATCGGTGGGGATCCTGTTAACGGAACTGATTTTATTGATGTACTTAAGGCATTCAATGAAGATCCAGAAACTCATGCGGTGATCATGATTGGGGAAATCGGTGGCACAGCAGAAGAAGAAGCAGCAATCTGGGTGAAAGAAAATATGACGAAGCCAGTTGTCGGGTTTATTGGTGGCCGCACGGCTCCAGCGGGTAAACGTATGGGACATGCTGGTGCTATTATTTCAGGCGGTAAGGGAACAGCTGATGAGAAAATCCGCGTTATGAATGAATGCGGTATTAAAGTAGCCGAGACTCCATCCGTTATGGGCGAAACTTTGATTTCTGTCCTTAAAGAAAAAGACATGTATGAACCTTGCAAAACACACTAATCTAAGATGGGCCGACCTGTTTTTTGGGTCGGTCTTTATTTCACTTCAATCTCCCCGAAACACATCTTAACAACCGCAATTAATCTTCTTTTAAAAATTTCCGATTAGGGGTGCTTCTAATTGAACAGGAAAGAAAAATTAATCCACCTCCATCATTGCCGTGGAGCAGGATGGAAAACGATCCAAACAATTCTGGCCTATAATCCATCCCTTTCTTCTCTTTTCACAACCACGTACACCGAATGGGCTGAAATCCTTCCTATACCTTCAAATAAATTAAATCTCTTTCTGAAAGATTTACATTCTCTTAATACGATTAAAAAGGTAAAGCAATACGAATTTAACCAAATTAAATGTCTAACTATGTTTGATGAAGATTACCCGTTTTTGCTGAAGCAGATATTTGATCCCCCGTGGGTGCTTTATTTTAAAGGCGATAAACAGCTTCTAGAGAAGAAGAGTACTCTAGGTGTCGTTGGAACACGTAAGCCAACCTGGTATGGACTGGAGGCCTTAAAAACGATTTTACCGCCACTTGTGCAGAAAAACTTTGTCATCATCAGTGGAGTGGCAGCTGGAATCGATGCGGCTGCACACAAAGTCACATTGGATAAAGGTGGAAATACGATTGGAGTTTTGGGCGGGGGACTTTTGCAAATTTATCCAAAATCTAATATCCCGCTTGCAAGAGAAATAAGCAATAAAGGGTTATTGCTTTCTGAGACTCCACCGGCGATGAGGGCGGAACCTTGGATGTTTCCGCTGCGCAATCGTATTATTAGTGGATTATCCAAGGGAGTATTTGTGGTAGAAGCTAAAGAAAAGAGCGGTTCCCTAATAACTGCACAGGCAGCTCTTGATCATGGCAGAGAGGTATTTGCACTTCCAGGTAACGTATTAAGCCCAGAATCATTAGGGGCCAATCAATTAATTCAAGATGGAGCCAAACTTGTTTTGAGTTCGTTACAGATTGAGGAAGAATTTTGAACAATATAATATAGAAGATATACGGAAAAATTGAAGGGGAAATAGCAAAAAAGATGCTTTTTTAGATGAATAGGTTGAAATTTTAGTCAAAAAGGTTGAAAATATTGTAAAACTGTTATAAGTTTTGCAAATGACACCTCTTGTTAAAATACCTAAAATTAAATAAATCAGCATGCTTTGAAAAATAAAGAGGTGTTGACAAATGAAATTTGAATGATTAATAATAGTGAAGATTTATATTACCTCTTTGAGGAGGATTTATTGGATGTCAGAATATTTAGTGATTGTGGAATCGCCCGCAAAGGCGAAAACAATTGAACGTTACTTAGGAAAAAAATATAAAGTAAAGGCTTCCATGGGGCATGTACGCGATTTGCCTAAAAGCCAAATGGGTGTCGATGTTGAAAATGAATATGAGCCTAAATATATAACTATCCGCGGCAAAGGACCGGTTCTAAAAGAATTGAAAACAGCTGCAAAAAAAGCAAAAAAAATCTATCTCGCAGCTGACCCCGACAGAGAAGGTGAAGCGATTGCCTGGCATTTAGCTCACAGTCTCGATGTCGACATTAATTCAGATTGCCGTGTGGTATTCAATGAGATTACGAAGGAAGCGATCAAAGAATCATTTAAATCACCAAGACCCATTAATATGAAGTTGGTTGATGCACAGCAGGCAAGGAGAATATTGGATCGTTTGGTCGGATACAATATCAGCCCGCTTTTGTGGAAAAAAGTGAAAAAAGGCTTAAGTGCAGGACGAGTTCAATCGGTTGCTGTTCGGATGATTATTGACCGAGAGAAAGAAATCAAAGACTTTGTACCGGAAGAGTATTGGACAATCAGGGCAGATTTTGTTAAAGGAAATGAACAGTTTGAAGGTTCCTTTTTCAGCCTTGGTGGTGAACGGAAAGAATTAAACACGGAAGAAGATGTCAAGAAAGTACTTGCTTCTTTAAGCGGCGGCGAATTCACCATTGGTACCGTGACGAAAAAGGAAAGAAAGCGTAATCCAGCTGCACCTTTTACGACTTCTTCCTTGCAACAAGAAGCCGCGCGGAAATTAAATTTCCGTGCCAAGAAAACCATGATGCTTGCTCAGCAGCTTTATGAAGGAATTGAGCTCGGAAAAGAAGGTACAGTCGGGCTAATCACTTATATGAGAACGGATTCGACCCGGATTTCGGATATTGCCAAGCAGGAAGCCCATAGCTTTATTCAAAACAGTTATGGTGATGATTATGTTCAGGTTGAACAGCGCAAGGAGAAAAAACAGACAAATGCTCAGGACGCGCATGAAGCGGTTAGACCGACAAGCACATTACGTGAACCAAGTTTAGTGAAGGAGTTTTTATCTAGAGATCAATTCCGTTTATATAAATTAATTTGGGAACGCTTTGTTTCAAGTCAAATGTCTTCGGCTGTAATGGATACAATGAGCATTGACCTTCACAACGGTGATGTCATTTTCCGGGCAAATGGTTCTAAAATTAAATTTCCAGGTTTCATGAAGGTATATGTTGAAGGTTCGGATGACTCAGTGGAAGAAAAGGAAAATGCCCTTCCAGATGTAAAAAAAGGAGATCAATTCTTTTCAAAAGATGTCGAACCGAAGCAGCATTTCACACAGCCACCGCCACGCTATACAGAGGCGCGTCTTGTCAAAACACTAGAGGAACTAGGCATAGGCCGGCCGTCTACATATGCTCCTACATTGGATACGATTCAAAAACGTGGCTATGTTACGCTTGATAATAAGCGATTTATCCCGACTGAGCTTGGTGAAATTGTCCTTGAATTGATACGTGAATTCTTTCCGGATATTCTAGATGCAGAATTCACTGCCAAGATGGAACAGGAATTTGATAGTGTCGAAGAAGGAAGCGTTGAATGGATTAAGGTCATTGATGAGTTTTACAAAGATTTCGCTATTCATTTGGCTAAAGCGGAAGTCGAAATGGAGAAAATTGAAATCAAGGATGAGCCTGCAGGGGAAGATTGCGTAGAATGCGGACATGAAATGGTCTTTAAAATGGGTCGATATGGAAAGTTTATGGCTTGCAGTAATTTCCCGGATTGCCGTAATACAAAACCAATCGTTAAAGAAATCGGAGTGAAATGTCCGAAATGTAAAGAAGGCAACATCATTGAGCGAAAAAGTAAAAAACGCCGACTGTTCTACGGTTGTGATACTTATCCAGGATGTGACTTCATTTCATGGGACAAACCTCTACCTCGTAGTTGTCCAAAATGTGAAGGTACGCTAGTTGAGAAAAAACTCAAAAAAGGCGTGCAGGTACAGTGTATGGATTGTGATTTCAAAGAAACACCTCAAGCTTAGAAAAGGTGGACTAATTACTCCCATATTTCTAGGTTCAATTGAGAAACTCAGAATAAAATGTGGACTCGGCATCTGCCGAGTTTCTTTATGTTCATGGATGTGTGCTATCATCATAATAAGAGGATTTTATTTCCAAGAAGAAATTGGATAAAGCCTGAAACTTTTTTATTTGGGTCATGTAATGTAAAATTCAGTGGACAAGTGTATTAACTTAAAGATATAATTCCTCTTTGTGTCCGTTATCCATCTTAGGAAACTTGGGTTGTAGGAAGAATGCAGGATTGATGGCATAGGGTTTATAATTGTTGTCAGCAGGAACGAGTATTTTATGGGTAAAATACATACATATCGTTAAAAATGAAGTCTTTTATAAAAGCAATTTTAATGATAAATGATCCTGTCTTATCATATCTATACATGGAGGTTCGAAAAATGAAAGAAGCAAAAGTAAGTGTAATCGGCGCTGGGCTTGCAGGAAGTGAAGCGGCGTGGCAATTAGCTAAAAGAGGAATTAAAGTAGATTTATACGAAATGCGTCCTGTAAAACAAACACCAGCACATCATACCGACAAATTCGCTGAACTTGTTTGTTCCAATTCACTTCGGGCAAATACCTTAACAAATGCTGTAGGTGTTTTAAAAGAAGAAATGCGGATTTTGGATTCTGTTATCATATCTGCAGCAGACGCCTGTGCTGTTCCTGCCGGAGGTGCACTTGCTGTCGATCGTCATGAATTTGCCAGTCTTGTTACGGAAAAGGTGAAAAATCATCCAAATGTTACTGTCATTAATGAAGAAGTGACAGAAATTCCTGAAGGTCCTACTGTCATTGCCACTGGTCCGCTTACAAGTCAGTCTCTATCTGACAGCTTAAAGCAGATTATGGATGAAGAATACTTATATTTCTATGATGCTGCTGCTCCAATTCTTGAAAAAGAAAGCATCAATATGGATAAGGTTTATTTAAAATCCCGTTATGATAAAGGGGAAGCAGCCTATTTGAATTGTCCGATGACGGAAGAAGAGTTTGATCGTTTCTATGAAGCATTGATTTCTGCTGAAACTGTTCCTCTTAAAGAATTTGAAAAAGAAATCTTTTTCGAAGGGTGTATGCCAATTGAAGTGATGGCATCACGTGGGAAGAAAACGATGTTATTCGGACCATTGAAGCCAGTTGGTTTAGAAGATCCGAAAACAGGAAAACGACCATTTGCTGTAGTCCAATTGCGACAGGATGATGCAGCTGGTACTCTTTACAACATTGTTGGTTTTCAGACACATTTAAAATGGGGACCGCAAAAAGAAGTACTGCAGCTTATACCAGGATTGGAAAATGCTGAAATTGTTCGTTATGGAGTAATGCACCGCAACACTTTCATTAACTCTCCTAACGTTCTAAAACCTACGTACCAGTTCAAAAATCGCGATGACTTATTCTTTGCCGGTCAGATGACGGGTGTCGAGGGATATGTAGAGTCAGCTGCATCAGGATTAGTTGCGGGTATCAATGCCGCGAGAATCATCCAAGGGTTGGAGCCTGCCATTTTCCCTGCCGAAACGACAATGGGTAGTATGGCAAGGTACATTACATCGACAAATGGGAAGAGCTTTCAGCCGATGAATGCCAACTTTGGCCTGCTTCCAGACCTTGAAGTAAGAATCAAAGCGAAGAAAGATCGGAATGAAATGCATGCTAAACGCGCTTTAGACACAATTCAGAACTTTGTGAAAACTTTGTAAAATATTTGCCTGCTGTTTTAAAGTATGATACTATTTATTAGCCTTTGCGAGGTGTTTCCATGATTAATCAAAATAAGGCATTATCATCCTTCATTGAATATTTACAAATAGAAAAAAACAGTTCACATTACACCATTGAAAATTACAAACGGGATATTCACGAATTTTTTTTGTTCCTGAATGAACAAGGGATTACCGATGTCACGTCTGTCGAATACTTTGATGTCCGGTTGTTTTTAACGAATTTATATGAGAAAAAACTTTCTAAGCGAACTGTGGCAAGAAAAACATCTTGCCTGCGGAGCTTTTATAAATTTTTATTACGTGAAGGTGATGTGAAGGATAATCCTTTTTCTCTTGCTTCTTTACCTAAAAAGGATCAAAAGCTGCCACGTTTTCTTTATGAGGAAGAAATGAATCAGTTATTTTCTTCTTTAAAGAAAGATTCACCGATAGGAATAAGGAACACTGCACTATTGGAATTACTGTATGCTACGGGCATTAGGGTTAGTGAGTGCTGTGAAGTTAAACTGCAGGATATCGACTTGTCTCTAGGTACAGTACTCGTCCATGGAAAAGGGAAGAAAGATCGCTACGTTCCAGTTGGAAGATATGCTCAGGAAGCGATAGATTTATACATACGTACAGCTAGGATGGAAATGACTTCGTCTGACGCTAAGGCGCATGCTTATTTATTTGTTAATTCTCGTGGAGACCCTCTGACAGCTAGGGGAGTTCGCTATATTTTAAATGAATTGATTAAAAAGTCAGCCGCAGAGGGAAGTCTTCACCCCCATATGCTAAGGCATTCCTTTGCTACACACCTATTAAATAATGGGGCGGACATACGTACAGTACAGGAATTGCTTGGTCATTCAAAAATTTCATCAACGCAAGTGTATACGCATGTTACAAAAGACCAATTAAAAAAAGTCTACAATGCATCACATCCGCGAGCTTAAATGTTGAAAGGGGACTCTTTATGACAACGATATTTGCAGTACATCATAAAGGTGAATGTGCCATGTCCGGTGATGGGCAGGTTACTTTAGGAAATTCAGTAGTGATGAAGCATACGGCAAGGAAAGTAAGGAAGATCTTTAATGGTAATGTCCTTGCAGGTTTTGCAGGTTCGGTTGCAGATGCATTCACTTTATTTGAGATGTTCGAAGCTAAGCTGGAAGAGTATAATGGCAATCTTCAACGTGCTGCCGTCGAAATGGCGAAGCAATGGCGAAGTGACAATGTACTGAGAAAGCTGGAAGCGATGTTAATCGTCATGGATAAAAATGATCTGCTTCTCGTTTCTGGTACCGGAGAAGTAATTGAACCGGATGACGGGATTCTTGCAATAGGATCAGGAGGAAATTATGCACTGGCAGCCGGCAGGGCATTAAAGCGTTTTTCTAGTGAGTATTTATCAGCCAAGGAAATCGCCCAATCATCTTTACAAATTGCAGCGGAAATTTGTGTGTTTACGAATACGAATATAATCGTGGAAGAGTTGTAAGGAGGAGCGCATAATGTCAAAAAAAGCTAATTTAACACCGAGGCAAATCGTTGAAAAACTGGATCAGTATATCGTGGGACAGCGGGAGGCAAAACGGGCAGTGGCAGTGGCTCTCCGGAATAGATACCGCCGTTCCCTTCTATCGGATCAACTTCGTGATGAAGTCGTTCCGAAAAACATATTAATGATTGGACCGACCGGCGTTGGGAAAACAGAAATTGCTCGGAGAATGGCTAAATTGGTTGGTGCTCCTTTTGTGAAAGTTGAAGCAACGAAATTTACCGAAGTTGGATATGTCGGGCGGGATGTAGAATCCATGGTGCGTGATTTGGTAGAGACATCTGTCCGCCTCGTGAAGGAAGAAAAGATGGCCAGCGTAAAAGAACGGGCAGAGGAAAATGCGAATCGCCGGTTAATAGAATTATTAGTGCCATCAACAAAAAAACAGAGCAATTTTAAGAATCCACTTGAAGTTTTTTTTGGAGGCAGTAACAATCAAGATGAGCAGGATCCGGATGAAAATTCCGAAGATTTAAATCTGCAGCAAAAAAGAAACATTGTAGCTGATAAACTGGCTAAAGGTGAGTTAGAGAATGAAATGATCACGGTTGAAGTGGAAGAACAGGCCGCTTCAATGTTTGATATGCTCCAAGGTTCGGGAATGGAACAAATGGGGATGAATATGCAAGACGCGCTAGGAAGCTTGATGCCAAAGAAAAGTAAGAAGCGCAAATTGAAGGTCAGTGAAGCGAGAATTGTTTTAACGAATGAAGAAGCGGCAAAATTGATTGATATGGATGAAGTTACTTCGGATGCTGTGTACGGTGCTGAGCAGAACGGGATTATCTTCATCGATGAAATCGATAAAATCGCCAGTAAGCAATCTGGGGGTTCATCAGCGGATGTGTCGAGAGAAGGGGTTCAAAGGGATATTCTACCAATTGTTGAGGGTTCAACAGTTGTGACTAAATATGGTTCGGTTAAAACGGATCATGTGCTGTTCATTGCGGCCGGAGCCTTCCATATGGCTAAACCATCCGATCTTATTCCTGAATTACAGGGAAGGTTCCCGATCCGTGTAGAATTGAACAAATTAACTGTAGACGACTTTGTCCGGATTCTTCATGAACCAGATAATGCTTTGTTAAAACAATATGTAGCTTTGTTAGAAACTGAAGGTATAGAAATTGAATTTTCTGACGATGCTGTTCGTAAGATAGCTGAAGTGGCCTTCGAGGTAAACCAGAACACAGACAATATTGGTGCAAGACGACTTCATACTATTTTAGAACGGCTTCTTGAAGACTTGTCGTTTGAAGCTCCAGAAATCACGATGGAGAAGATTACAATCACTCCTCAGTATGTCGAAGAAAAACTGGGATCAATCGCCCGAAATAAAGATTTAAGCCAGTTTATCCTTTAAGAATGAAACAAATGGCAATATGTTTGCCCATGCAATGAACATAAAATTACGGAAATACAACTTCATAGTCTATTGTGAACCATGGTATTTTTAGGAGGAACAAATCAAATGAACTTATTAGCAAAAACAAGAAAAATTAATGCAATGCTCCAAAAAGCAGCAGGAAAAGCAGTTAACTTCAAAGAAATGGCAGAAAGCTTAAGTGAAGTTATCGAAGCAAATGTGTTCGTCGTCAGTCGACGTGGAAAATTACTCGGCATAGCAGTAAGTCAGCAAATCGAGAATGAACGTATGTACAAAATGTTAGAAGATAAGCAATTCCCTGAAGTGTATACTAAAAACTTATTTAATATTCCAGAAACATCTTCTAACCTGGATATCGAAAGTGAGTACACTGCTTTCCCAGTAGAAAACAAAGAGCTTTTTGCAACTGGATTAACAACGATCGTACCGATTATGGGTGGAGGAGAACGTTTAGGAACATTGGTTCTTGCTCGTTTACAAGAGAAATTCCACGATGACGACTTAATCTTAGCTGAATATGGTGCAACGGTAGTCGGTATGGAAATCCTTCGTGAAAAATCCGAAGAAATCGAGGAAGAAGCACGTAGTAAAGCGGTCGTTCAAATGGCCATTTCCTCATTATCATATAGCGAATTAGAAGCTATTGAACATATTTTTGAAGAGCTTAAAGGTAATGAAGGTCTACTTGTAGCATCGAAAATTGCAGACCGTGTTGGTATCACTCGTTCGGTAATCGTAAATGCGTTGAGAAAGTTAGAAAGTGCAGGGGTTATCGAATCACGTTCACTTGGTATGAAAGGTACGTATATCAAAGTATTGAATGATAAATTCCTTCTTGAACTAGAAAAACTGAAAAATAACTAACAAAGAAAAAGGCAGTCCTTAAAAAAGGGCTGCCTTTTTTGTGTGTAATTTGAACGACAAGCTAGCAAGAACTTCAAAGCTAATCGGTATGAAAAATGCGTTATGCAAGAAAAAAAGGCAATTCGAATTGAGAATTTAAATTTGAAATGTGAGTATTTAGATATTATTCTGATGTCACTGGAAATATAGTGAAATTCTTCAAAATAAGAGTAATTATATTACTATAACTATAGTGATAATGTAAAAAATAACTTGTAATGAATTCCCTCCCTTCTTAATCAAAGTGTTACAAAATATCTGTTGATATTAGTAGCGGTTTTAAGAGTCCTAATTATGAAATAAGATGCTGAATTTGTCGAATATAAATTCACTTTAAAAATTTTCATTTTTTTTTAAAAAAATATTAATATAGAATTTTAAAGAAACCGTTATAAAATAAGGCTAAAAAAGCAATGATGTATAAAATCACTTATGAAAAAATATTGTAAATTAGTTCTAAAGTATCAGGTATATAGATTCGTTTTTCGGTATGATAAATAAGGAACTAGAGATAAATTTTGACTAAAATGTCGAAAAAGTATGTAAAATGTAATAAATCGTAATAATTGAACTGGAATAATACTAAAAAAAGCAGTAAATTTGAGCAAATTGTGACATTTTTCGACAATAATAGGTCTAAAGTCTTAAAAATGTTTGTGGACATAGTTATAATGTTTCTTTAGAATTAAACCATGAATACGTTGGGTTAATTTATTTCTTAAGTTATTATCTGTTTAAAATGGAAAGAGGTGAGCGATAATATGGAATTATTTTCAAATACTTTTCAATCACTTGAAAACGCTCTGAATTATTCTAATACAAAACAAAAGATTATTTCACAGAATATTGCGAATTCAGATACACCGAATTATAAAGCTAAAGATATCTCCAAAAAACAGTCGTTTCAAGCAGAGTTAGAATCTTCCATCCAATCATACCGTACCGATGAAAGACACCTAAGTTTTAAATCAGAGGGCGGTGAATCCTCTTCAATCGTGACGCAGAGGAATGTGCAATACAACAATAATGGAAATAGTGTGGACATTGATAAAGAAATGACTGACCTTGCTGCAAACCAAATTTATTTTAATGCAGTATCCGATCGACTTTCAGGTAAATTCAAATCATTGGAAACTGTAATTAGGGGAGGTAAGTAATGGGGATTTTCCAAAGTATAAATACGACTGGCTCAAGCCTAACTAGTCAAAGGTTAAGGATGGATGTGATTTCTTCCAATATGGCGAATGCAGATACGACCAGAGCGGAATATGATGCAGAAACAAAGGAGTGGAAACCATACTCGAGAAAAGCAGTTGTGCTACAAAGTAAGGAAGGTAGTTTTTCAAGCTTTTTAAACGCAGCCACTGGGAAAAACAGCGGGATTGGAAACGGTGTAAAGGTTACGGAAATAGTAAAAGATGAAACGCCTTTTGAGTTGGATTATAATCCAGAACACCCCGATGCCAATGATGATGGATATGTGGAAATGCCAAACGTCGATCCGCTTAGGGAGATGGTCGACTTAATGAGTGTCACACGATCATACGAAGCAAATGTGACAGTTTTGAATGCATCAAAGGGAATGATGATGAAAGCATTGGAAATCGGCAAATAAACTTGAATGGGGAGTGGAGATATGGAGGGGATTTCTCTTTCGGCAGGGAGCAATACATTTAATGTATTGAAAAATGACCAGAGTAATACAAATACACCATACGAAGCACATCGGAATTTTGCGTCCGTATTAAAAGAATCGTTGAATAAAGTTAATGAAACTCAAGTTGCATCAGACAATCTGACAACTAAACTGGTTAACGGTGAAGATGTTGAGCTTCATTCAGTGATGATTGCTTCACAAAAAGCCAGTGTTACAATGCAGGCTACACTAGAGGTCCGGAATAAGGTGGTTGAAGCCTATCAGGAAATGATGAGAATGAGTATATAGCATTCATTTTTTAAACCTCATTATATAAAGAAAAATGGCCAGGGGGAAAAAGATTCCCCCTTTCATAAATTCATAGACTGACCGGGGGATTTAAATGAATGATGTACTAGTGAATTTGAAAAATAAAATAACTGCTTTCTGGACTAGTCGCAGTAAAAAACAAAAAGTCCTCATGATTAGTGCAACCGCATTGATTATCATCGTCATTATGGTTGTCTCGGTTTTTGCCTCCCGTACAACACTGGTACCCTTATATTCTAATTTAACGCCATCAGAAACGGGGAGTATTAAAGAGAATTTAGATAGTCAAGGAATTAAGAACGAAATTTCAGACAACGGTAAAACGATTAAAGTTCCTGAAGAAAAGTTGGATACACTTAAAGTGGAGCTTGCAGCTGAAGGGATCCCGGACTCAGGAAGCATCGACTATTCATTTTTTAGTCAGAGCGCTGGTATCGGAATGACCGAAAATGAATTCAATGTTATTAAATTGGATTCGATGCAGACGGAACTAGCCAATTTAATAAAGAAGATTGACGGGGTTGAAGATGCGAGTGTGATGATTACACTTCCGGATAAAGGGGTTTTTGTAAGTGATACAGCAGGTGAAGCGTCAGCATCAATTGTTTTGAATACGAAATCCGGCTATAAATTTGAAGAAAATCAAATTAATTCACTTTATCATCTTGTATCAAAAAGTGTTCCGAACCTGCCTACAGATAATATCGTCATTATGAACCAAGATTTTGAGTATTATGACCTTGAAAATCAAAATTCTAATTTCGCGTCTGCTTTTGTTACTCAAAACGAAATAAAAAAAGAAATTGAACGCGATATTCAAAGACAAGTACAAAATATGCTAGGAACAATAATGGGCAGAGATAAAGTTGTCGTTTCTGTCACAACAGACATTGATTTCACTCAGGAAAACAGGGAAGAGAATATAGTTGAACCGGTGGATGAAGAAAATATGGCAGGAATTGAGATTTCTGCGCAAAGAATCAATGAATCGTATAGTGGGGATGCAGCTGGGGCTGGTGGCATTCCGCAAAGTGAGGACTCCTCTGATTCATTAGGATCTAGTTATAAAGAGGGAACAAACGGATCCGGTGATTATGAAAAAGTTGATGAAACAATAAATAGTGAAGTGAACCGAATAAAGAAAGAAATAGTGGAAAGTCCATACAAAGTAAAGGATTTAGGTATCCAGGTAATGGTCGAGCCTCCTACGGCAGATGATCCAAACTCCTTATCTCAGCAGAGTGTAGATGATATTACACGAATCCTTAGCACAATAATCCGTACGACAATTGAGAAAAAAGCTGAAGGGGAAGAACTTACAGACGATGAGCTAAATAAGAAGATAGCGATTTCCGTTCAACCTTTTAACGGAAAAATGACAATTCCAGAAGATGGAACGAGAACTTCAGTGCCCATTTGGGTTTACATTGTAGGTGGAATATTATTATTAGTCATTATCATTCTATTATTCTTATTTTTCCGGTCAAGAAGGCGATTAGAAATGGAAGAGGAATACGTGGAGGAAGAGGAAGAAGAAGTCGTATTCGAGGTTCCAGATTTAAATACAGAGAAGGAAACAGAGGCATCGTTAAAAAGAAAACAACTTGAGAAACTGGCAAAAGAAAAGCCGGATGAATTTGCAAAATTATTAAGAAGTTGGATAGCAGAAGATTAGACTAGGAGGCTATGCAAGTGACAGAAAGAAAAAAAAAGGACGGATTGACTGGCAAACAGAAAGCTGCCATCCTCCTTATTTCCTTAGGCCCGGATGTTTCTGCATCCGTATATAAGCATCTTTCTGAAGAGGAAATTGAGAGATTGACTCTTGAAATTTCGGGAGTTAGAAAAGTAGATTCGCAGGACAAAGAAGAAATTTTAGAGGAATTTCATAATATAGCTTTAGCACAGGATTACATATCACAGGGTGGGATTGGATACGCGAAGCAGGTTCTTGAAAAGGCGTTAGGGACTGATCAGGCGGCGGCAATCATAAACCGCTTAACATCTTCCTTACAAGTTCGTCCATTCGACTTTGCAAGGAAGGCAGATCCTGGACAGATATTGAATTTTATCCAAAATGAGCATCCGCAGACGATTGCCTTAATTTTATCTTATCTTGATCCAACACAGGCAGGCCATATTTTGTCTGAACTTCCCCAAGAGGTGCAGGCCGATATTGCAAGAAGAATCGCTTTAATGGATAGCACTTCGCCGGAAATCATTAATGAAGTAGAGCAGATATTAGAAAGAAAACTATCTGCAACTGTTACCCAGGATTATACCCAGACTGGCGGAGTCGAAGCGGTTGTTGATGTATTGAACGGAGTTGATCGCTCAACAGAAAGAACGATCTTAGATGCACTTGAAACCCAAGATCCAGAACTTGCAGAAGAAATCAAGAAACGGATGTTTGTCTTTGAAGATATCGTGACTCTTGATGGAAGAGCCATTCAGCGTGTTGTACGGGAATCTGAAAATGAAGATCTCAAACTTTCCCTTAAAGTGGCAAGCGATGAAGTGAAGGAAATCGTTTTCCGTAACATGTCGAAACGAATGGTCGAAACGTTCCAGGAAGAAATGGAATATATGGGTCCTGTACGTTTGCGGGATGTAGAAGAAGCACAATCCAGAATTGTTGCTGTTGTTCGCCGCCTTGAAGAAACGGGTGAGATTGTAATCGCCCGCGGCGGAGGGGATGATATCATTGTCTAGAATTATTAAGTCCCACCAAGCAAATCAGGAGAAAAGCAATAAGATAACGATAAAAATTCGCTGTTTGGACTCACTTGAAACAGAAAGCGAGGATGAAGGGCAAATCGTTCATTATTTTCAATCAGATGAATTTCTAAACCAAGCCAAGCAGGAGGCAGAATCTCTATTAATAGAAGCAAAACAAAAAGCCAAAGCGGTTGCTGATGAAGTCCAGCAAGCCCGCGAACATTGGGAGAAGCAAGAAAAAATAATGTATATCGAACAGGCTCAAAAAGAAGGGTATCAGCAGGGAATCGAAGATGGAATCCAAAAGGGCTATAACGAGGTTGCAGGGGAGATCGCTTTTGCAAAGAAAGTGGTAGAGTCCTCTAAAAAAGATTATAAGCAACATATCGAATCATCTGAATCAGTTATTTTGGATCTTGCAATGAAAGTGGCGGGGAAAGTTATTGGCCGTCAGCTTGAAAATGATGAAGAGTCTTTTTTATCCATCGTAAAGAAAGCCATTAAAGAAGCGAGGGATTATCGGGAAGTGCAGCTGCATATTCATCCGATTCAATACCAATCGATTCTTACTCATAAGGAAGAGTTGATTTCAATCTTTCCAAAAGAAACAGAATTGTATATTTATCCGGATGATGATCTAAATGAAAGTAGTTGTATCATCGAGTCGGAGAATGGAAGAATAGATGCCAGCGTTGATAGTCAGCTACAGGAAATTAAAATGAAACTAACTGAGTTGCTGGAAGGTGAGTAAAGATGAAAGCGAAGGATCTCTTACCCTTAGTTGATGAAGTCGATCCATTTAAACACTATGGACGAGTCAAAGGTGTCGTAGGGTTAATGATAGAATCCCAAGGCCCTGAAAGCTCTGTAGGCGACGTTTGTTATATCTATACAGGTATACAAAAAAAGAAAAAGAAAATATTAGCGGAAGTTGTCGGTTTTCGTGATGAAATGGTCATTTTAATGCCGTTTACAGCGGTAAGTGATATTGGACCAGGATGTATTGTTGAAGGAAGCGGACGAAGCCTTGAGATAAAGGTAGGCAGTGGATTAATAGGTAAGGTTGTCGATCCTTTAGGACATCCAATCGACGATTCGCTGCTTCCAAAAGGACTTGCTACGGTTCCGGTGGATCAAGATCCACCCAGCCCTATGGAAAGGCCTCCGATTGATGAACCGATTGATGTAGGTGTACGTGTGATTGATAGTTTATTAACAGTAGGGAAAGGCCAACGTGTTGGCATCTTTGCTGGGAGCGGTGTTGGAAAAAGTACTTTGCTTGGCATGGTAGCACGGAATACCACGGCTGACTTAAACGTGATTGGCCTTGTTGGTGAACGTGGTCGGGAAGTCCGTGAATTCATTGAGAAAGATCTTGGTCCGGAAGGATTAGCAAGATCAATTGTTGTTGTAGCGACATCTGATCAGCCAGCGTTGATGAGAATTAAAGGTGCTTTGACGGCTACTGCCATTGCAGAATATTTTCGTGACAAAGGATTGAACGTGATGTTAATGATGGACTCCGTCACAAGGGTTGCGATGGCCCAAAGGGAAATCGGACTTGCTGTCGGAGAGCCACCCACCACAAAAGGCTATACGCCATCCGTTTTCGCTATCCTTCCAAGACTACTAGAAAGAACAGGCACAAATCAGTTAGGATCCATTACAGCTTTTTATACGGTTCTTGTCGACGGTGATGATATGAATGAACCAATCGCCGATGCAGTCAGGGGAATATTGGACGGTCATTTCATCTTAGACAGAAACTTAGCCAATAAAGGACAGTTTCCGGCTCTCAATGTTCTAAAGAGTATAAGTCGTGTCATGAATAATATTGTTGAGGAAAGGCATAAAAAGTCAGCAGAAAACTTACGGGCAAGTTTATCAACCTATATTGAGTCTGAAGATTTGATTAATATAGGTGCCTATAAAAAGGGTTCTTCAAAGGAAATTGATAACTCCATTAATCGATATCCGGAAATCATTTCATTTTTAAAGCAAGGCACTCATGAAAAAGCACCCAAAGATAAGAGTATTATCAACCTCGTAAAATTGATGGAGAAAGGTGATTAGCAATGATTTATCAATATAAATTTGAGAAGATCCTAACCATCAAGGAAAAAGAAAAAAGGGACGCACTTTCTAAATATAATGCTGCTCTAAAAACTTTTGAAAAAGTAGCCGAAAAATTGTATAAGCTCTTAAAGAAAAAAGAAGACCTTCTGGAATTCCAGCAGGAAAAGCTCCGAAATGGATTATCCGTTCAGGAAATTCGCCATCATCAGTTATTTATGGACAATATGGAAAAGCTCTTAAGCCATTGTCAACAGGAAGTCATTGAAGCCCGTTACAAAATGAATGTCCTGCAGGAAGTATTATTGGAAAGAAATATTGAAGTCAAAAAGTACGAGAAAATGAAAGAAAATGAGTTTCTTAAATTCCTGGATGTCATAAAGGAAGCTGAGAATAAACAAATGGATGAAATATCTATCCGGCAATTCTTTAGCAAAGGGCGTTAGGTGATAGAATGCGTAAAAAAGTTGAATCTACTGGATTAGATGAATTAAAAGAAAATAAAATAAGCAAATTTCAATGGTTTCTTGTAATCTTCATCCCTCTAATCTTTGCGGTAACTGTAGCCATGGTAGTATTCTCAGTTGCGGGGGTTAATGTAGTGGAAAAGGCTAAGGAGATGTCCGCTAAAATCCCCTTCGCCGAACTTATTCAAAAGGATGAGGTAAAAGAAAACTCAGCCAAAGACACTGAGAAAGTTTCAAGAAAACTGGCGAAGTTAGAAACCGAAATAGAAAACAAAGAAAAAGAGATAGAGAAGCTGGAAGGAATAATTGATAAACGAGACAAGGCCGTTGAAAAGGCTGAAGCAGAAAAACAGCAGCTTCAGTCTGAAGTGAAACAGCTTAGAGAAAGTCAGGATGGGAGTAAAAAGGCTTTCAAAGATATAATACGCACTTATGAAACCATGGCACCAAAGAAGTCAGCTCCTATCATTACAGAAATGAGTGATGAAGATGCTGTTAAGATCTTGGCAAGTATGAAAGCTGATACTTTAGCGAAGGTATTAGAGCAAATGACAACAGCAGATGCTGCCAGGTTAACGAAGAGACTATCGGAGCAAAGTTCTTAAGGGGAAGCTTTAAAGGAGGTGAATAATATATGAATTTGGCCATTAATTCTTTATTCCCCTTGGCAGCAGTAAGTCAAACTGTTCAATTAAAGCAAAACCAGGGGATGAAATTGGGGTTTGGTTCAGTCCTTCAATCCGCCGTAGGGGTAGATTCAGGCAGTCCATTAGATACTGAATCCTTTCGTCTTTCCAATGAGGGGTTGTCAACTCTAAAGGATTTACTAGATATTTTGAAACTTAACAGTCTAAGTGACCTTGAGGAAGAAAGTGTTGCTGAAGATCCTTTAGTAAACAATCAAGGGGATGTTAGAACCCTCCTATTCCAGTTACTAAAAAGGCTTAGCGGTAATAATGAAGAGACTCTTACAGAATTCTTTACGACTATAGAGGAAATCAATTTAGATCAAGAACCGGAAGACTTGAGGTTGGATTCACAAAGCCTGTTATCAGCCAATGTCATGGAACTATATACAATCCTAAAACAGGTTGCTTCGTTGAGTGAAGAAGAGTGGAAACAGCTCCCGTTAGAGGGGACAGCGAATCTATTAAAGTTGGTAAAACTTCACGATCTTTTATCAGAGAATAAAGATATGACACAAGATGAAGCAACCATCCATAAGCAAATGAAAAATCTGCTTGAAGAGATATCAGGAAAACTGGAAAAATGGCTGCCTAATCAGCATCAGAAAACAAATACTAACCTTGATTTTTCTCTTCTTTTGGAAAAAGGGCAAAATAAAACATTGGAAACTGTGAAAAGCGCATTCTCACAATTAACTGGAAGCGACAAGGAAAGTAAAGATGGAACAAATAGTACCGGTCTGACTTTAAAAACAGCGGATAGTAGTAACTATCAAGGTTCGGGTATGTCATTTCTAATGACAAAGCTTGAACAATTCGTCTTGACGGCTGCTAAGGGTGGACAAACTGTCAGTCAGGAAGAGTTTGTTAAACAGTTTGAAAGTATCTTGAGTAAAGCAAATTTCACAGGGGCTAACGGTGTAAATAAACTGTTAATAAAATTGAATCCCGAACACCTAGGGTCACTTAGAATTGAGTTGATTCAAAAGGATGGCATGATGACAGCAAAAATTTTGGCCACATCGGCGCAAGCAAAAAATATGCTGGAGAAACAGATTCACGGGTTAAAGCAAGCCTTTAACGGCCAAAATATCCAAATTGAAAAAATTGAAGTATCACAGGCTTACAATGCTTTCAACTCTGAGAAATTCAGCCAGAAAGATGCGGATGAACAAAATAGACAACAAGAGAATAAGAGGGAAAGCAATGACGAGACGGAAAGTGAATTTACAGGCTCCTTTGCAGAAGCTCTGCTAAATCTAGAAGTGTAGGTGAAGAAATGACGACCATTGATACGTCACTATTATTATCAAGCTATCAATCAGATAGAAAAACAGGCGGTTCACTCGGAAAAGATGATTTCCTGAAATTATTGCTTACCCAGCTGCAAAACCAAGATCCTTCCAGTCCGATGGACAATACAGAATTTATAGCCCAAATGGCCACTTTTTCTTCTTTGGAACAAATGATGAATATAGGATCCCAAATAGATGAACTAATTGGGTTAAACCAACAAAATAGTCTAATGAACTATAACTCATTCGTTGGTAAGGAAGTAACTTGGAATATATTGGATGAAAGCGGTGAGAACCTTGCGATAGAAGAAGGTGTAGGTATCGTGGAATCGATTCAATATAAAGGTGACAATATTTATTTCATTTTAGAAGATGGCACAAAACTTCAACCAGCAAATATTTCGGCAATGAAACAATCAAGCACGACATCTAACAGTTTGACTAATGCAAGTGAATTAATAGGCAAACGTGTCACATGGAATGATGAAGAAAATGGAGACCTTTCTGCCGTTGTTACATCAGTATCCATGAATAAAGGCAAGGTGCAGATAGAAGTGGATGATCAAAGCGGCACAAAACTATCATTAGATCAATTGATCAAAATCGCTAGTGCTTAAGGAGCGGAATAATGGATAAACTCGGTTTTCAAGCAAATTCCGCTCAGATGATTCCACAAACAAAAACTACTCCCTTAAGACAAAGGCAAATGATCCAACAAGGATTTCAACAGCATTTTCAAGAAGCCATATCTACTAATGAAAAGCTGACAATTAGTAAACATGCACAAATGCGGATGGATCAAAGGAAAATAGTAATAGAGCAACAAACTTGGGACAAAATAGCCGATAAAGCAAATGAGGCCAAAAAGATGGGTGTGACAGAATCTCTTATTATTATCGATAACGCGGCACTCGTAATCAGCACTAAAAATAACAAAGTCATTACTGTTGTGGATCGAGAGGAAGCCTCGTCTCAAATTTTTACGAATATCAATGGTACCATACTATTAGATTAATAGGCCGGACCTAGTATAGGAAGCCTAGGCTGTGGAATGACAGAAGCAGTCACGATATGAAAGGGGAGCTTATAATGCTTCGTTCAATGTACTCAGGAATAAGCGGATTGAAGAACTTACAAACAAAATTAGATGTTATTGGGAATAATGTGGCTAATGTCAACACCTATGGTTTCAAAAAAAGTCGTGTAACATTCAGTGATACGATGAACCAAACAATATCTGGTGCTAGTGCCGCGACAGCAAATAAAGGTGGTACCAATTCTAAGCAGATTGGATTGGGGTCAACTATCGCAACAATTGACACCATTCATACTCAATCAAGCTTGCAAACTACTGGACGCGATCTTGATTTGGGTATATCTGGAGATGGTTATTTCGTCGTCAAAGAAGGAGATGTATTATCTTATACACGTGCTGGTAACTTCTATTTAGATGATAATGGCACGCTTGTAAATTCTAATGGAATGAAAGTGCAGGCCTACAAGGTTGATGCAAACGGAAAACCATCAAAAACAATCGGAGATGTATCTGTAAACGTTAATGCGGTTTTACCTGCTGTAACAACTACAAAAGTATCCGTAAGTGAAAACTTGGCAGCGGACGCAATTGAGGGTTCCGTATTCAGCCAGCAAATAAAAGTTGTTGATGAAAAAGGTAAAGAACAAACAACAACTATTTATTTCAAGAAAAATGGTGAGAATAATTGGGGAGTTTATGATCAGGATCCAACTTCGGACTCTGAACTAGAGTCTTTAACTACTCTTAGTTTTACGGATGGTAAATGCGATGTGACAAGCGATGTTAACCTATCAATTGATATTAGTAAAGGTGATGACAGTGATGATAGTAAAAAAATAAAATTAGATTTCGATTTCTCTACTCTCACCCAAGATAAAGGAACAACTACAGCTATGGTCAACCCGAATGGTAATAAAGAAGGGAAACTGGAGAGCTTTAATTTTGGGCCATCAGGTGAAATTAGCGGTATCTACTCAAATGGGAAAATTGTGACTTTGGGTCAACTGGCTATTGCCAAGTTTACAAATGCATCCGGATTGACTAAAACAGGAGGGAATATATTCCAAGAATCAATAAACTCTGGTACAGCAAACATCAATGTCGCAGGTGAAGGACGCGGAACAATTGCATCAGGTTCTTTGGAAATGTCCAACGTCGATTTATCAGAAGAGTTTACGGAAATGATCGTCGCGCAACGTGGATTCCAATCGAATTCAAGAATTATCACGACGTCGGATGAAATTTTACAAGAGCTGGTTAACTTAAAACGATAAGTTAAGGGAGGGAGGAGCCAGGTGCTTATTTGCTCTGGCTCCTAAATATTATTATTAAAGTCACAAGGCTGAATGGCAAAAGCTTTCATATCAATGCATTGTACATAGATATGGTCGAATCGCTGCCGGATTCGACTATTACGTTTACAAATGGGAAGAAAATCGTGGTGCTCGAGAAGGAAGAAGAAATAATTCAAGCCATTATACAATTTTATCGTACCGTGAATGTTCTGGGATTGCGTGATGATGAGGAGGAAAGGTTATGAAAAAAAAACTATTGACGATTATGTTGATTATGCTGGTGGCAATTACTCTTGTTGGCGTAATAGCGGTCGTGGTTGTTACAAAGTTATCTGACCCCACATCTGCAGAGGGTAAACCCTCCATAGATGAAATTATCAAATCATCTGTTGAAATTCCTGAAATTACAACGAATCTCTCGGGTAATGATTATATCAAAATCTCATTTATGGTCCAAACAGAAAATAAAAAAGCAAAAGAAGAGTTGGAAAAAAGAAGTTTTCAGGTGAAAAACATTATTATTGCCGAACTGTCCGAAATGAAGGCGACAGAGTTAACTGGTAAAAAGGGCAAGGAAAAACTTCAGGATACGTTAAAGACTAGAATTAATGAATTAATGGAAGAAGGAAAAGTTGAAAAGGTTTATATAACCTCCTCGATTCTTCAATAAGAACATCCTTGCTTCATTAAATAAGAAGGGGAAGCTTTGGAGGTGAGTGCTAATGTCCGGGGAAATATTATCGCAAAATGAAATCGATGCTTTGTTATCGGCCATTTCTACAGGTGAAATGGATGCAGATGATTTAAAGAAAGAAGAAGTAGAAAAAAGAGTGAAGGTGTACGACTTTAAAAGAGCACTTCGGTTTTCAAAGGATCAAATCCGCAGTTTGACTAGGATACACGAGAACTTTGCAAGATTGCTTACAACTTATTTCTCTGCTCAGCTGAGGACATATGTTCAAATATCCGTAGCATCTGCAGATCAAATTCCATATGAAGAGTTTATACGTTCAATACCTAAGATGACCATTTTGAATGTGTTTGAGGTACCGCCTCTGGATGGCCGTATCATTCTTGAGGTCAATCCGAATATCGCTTATTCCATGATGGATAGAGTTTTGGGAGGACGGGGTATCAGCGTTAATAAAGTCGACAGTTTAACTGAAATAGAAACAAAGATCATGTCAAATCTATTTGAAAAGGCTTTTGAAAATTTACAAGAAGCTTGGGGGACGATTGTTGATATCGAACCGGTAATGACAGAGTTTGAGGTGAATCCGCAATTTTTACAATTGGTTTCACCAAATGACACAGTTGTAGTCATATCTCTAAATACGCAAATCGGTGAAACGAGCGGAATGATTAACATTTGTATTCCTCACGTCGTTTTAGAACCAATCATACCGAAGTTGTCTGCTCACTACTGGATGGAAAATTCTCAAAAAGAAAGAATTCCTGAGGAAATCAAGGTTTTGGAAAATCGTATTAGGAATGCAGATCTCTCAATTATTTCCGAATTAGGAACTACGGATATCGCTATCCAGGATTTCCTTCTGCTTGATGTAGGTGATGTCATCGATTTAAATCATGCTATCGATAAGCCTTTAACAATTAAAGTAGGGGGAATTCCGAAATATAGTGGACAACCAGGCAAAGTAGGTAAAAAACACGCCATCCAGATTCTTAATATTTTGAAAGGGGGAGACGAAAATGATAAGTGATGAAATGCTTTCACAAGACGAGATAGATGCCCTTTTAAAAGGTACAAGTGATATAGAAGATGAGGTGAACTTTCTTTCGATAGAAGATTATTTATCAATGATGGAACTGGACGCGCTCGGTGAAATTGGGAATATCTCTTTCGGGAGTTCGGCCACTGCTTTATCCACTTTGTTGAATCAGAAAGTGGATATCACTACCCCGGCGGTTACATTAATTGAAAGGGGTAAGATTGCGGAAGAATTCCCGCATCCCTATGTAGCCATCCAAGTGCAATATACAGAAGGTTTTACAGGCATTAATATGCTTGTCATCAAACAAAGTGATGCGGCGATCATTGCCGATTTGATGCTTGGCGGTGATGGTTTGAATCCTTCAGAGATGCTAGGAGAAATTCAACTAAGTGCGGTCCAGGAAGCAATGAACCAAATGATGGGTTCGGCTGCTACATCAATGTCGACCATTTTCAGTAAAAAGGTAGATATTTCACCACCAAGCATCGATTTACTGAACTTTTTAAATGGTGAAGGTGAAAGTGCAATACCGGATGAGGATTTATTTGCAAAAATTTCTTTCCGTTTAAGAGTGGGGACATTAATTGATTCCAACATTATGCAACTGTTGCCTTTAGAATTTGCAAAAGGGTTAGTCAGTGAACTATTAAATGGAACAAGTGAAAGTGAAGCCGATGAAAATAAAATGGAACAGATACAAACCAACCCAACACAGAGCAATTCTCTTCAAGAGCCGGTATCATTCCAAAATCCTGTATCGAATCAGCCGACAAATGAGAATTATGGACATAGTGGTTACCAAACAAAACCGACATACAAAATACCGAATGAACCGCAACATTTTGGAGTTTCATCCGTTCCAACAGGACAACCGGTAAATGTTCAGCCAGCCAGTTTTTCCAGTTTTCAGCCGTATCAGCTTCAAGAGTCCGAAACGAAAAATCTTAGCATGCTGATGGATATCCCATTGCAGGTAACCGTAGAGCTTGGGAGAACAAAGCGCTCTGTCAAAGAAATTCTAGAGCTGTCATCTGGTTCTATAATTGAATTGGATAAATTAGCTGGTGAACCGGTGGATATCCTGGTAAACAGCCGCTTAATTGCAAAAGGCGAGGTTGTTGTGATTGATGAAAACTTTGGAGTTCGTGTTACGGATATTATGAGTCAGAGCGATCGACTAAAAAAACTTAGATAAATTTGGAGGACAAAAAAATGGCAAATAAAATTTTAATTGTTGACGATGCAGCATTTATGAGAATGATGATAAAAGATATCCTTTCTAAAAATGGTTTTGAAATTGTTGGAGAAGCAGCAGATGGTGCTCAGGCAGTAGAGAAATATAGAGAAACGCATCCGGATCTTGTAACGATGGATATTACTATGCCTGAAATGGATGGAATCACAGCATTAAAAGAAATTAAAAAGGTAAATCCGCAAGCGAAGGTCATAATGTGTTCTGCAATGGGGCAACAAGCAATGGTTATTGATGCAATCCAGGCAGGGGCAAAAGACTTTATCGTGAAACCATTTCAGGCAGACAGGGTATTGGAAGCCATAAATAAAGCATTAAGTTAATGAAGTAAGAGGGTGTCTTCATATTGTTTTTTATTAAAAAATGGCTTCAGGTCTCACTTGTGATAGCAGTTTTCTTCTCAGGGGCCATTCAGGCGAGTGCGGAAGATCTTGATAAAACAGTTAAGGATGTTTATGAACAGCCAGATGATTTGAAAACGGATAAATCAAAAGACTCCCAAACTACCAAACAAGCTTCAAATCCCGAACAAGTGGGGATAACTATTTGGGAGTTTCTAAGGATGATCTTTGCGACCATTTTTGTGGTGGGGCTTTTATATATCATATTAAAGTTCATAAATAAAAAAAGTAAATCGTATCAAAAAGCAAATTCAGTAGAGAATTTAGGCGGCACAAGCCTTGGAGCAAATCGATCGGTTCAGCTTGTTAAAGTGGGCGGTAGAATATTAGTAGTCGGAGTTGGCGAAAACATACAGCTCTTGAAAGAAATAGATAATCCCGAGGAATATGAGCAGTTAATGAAAGATTACAACGAAAAAATGGATCAAATGATTCAGCCAGGAGAATTTGCCACGAAATTGAAAAATAAGTGGCTGAAAAAAAGAGAAATCGAAACTAATAGTTTTTCCTCAGAGTTCAAAAATCAGCTCGATCAAATGTCTGATAGTAGGAAGAAGCTGTTAAATGAGCTTGAAAGGAAAGGAAGAGACAATGAATGAGTTCATGGAGTTTTTTAATAACAGCGATCCCACTAATGTCTCTACTTCCGTCAAACTTGTTCTCCTGATGACTGTTTTATCGCTTGCTCCAAGCATTTTGATTTTAATGACATGCTTTACAAGAATCATTATTGTCCTCAGTTTTGTGAGAACGTCGCTTGCTACACAACAGATGCCGCCGAATCAAGTCCTGGTTGGTCTAGCTCTTTTTATGACATTTTTTGTAATGGCACCGACTTTTCAGGAAGTGAACGAAAAAGCATTAACTCCTCTATTTAATGAAGAAATAGATTTAGAAGAGGCGTATGAGCAGACTGCGATTCCTTTTAAGGAATTTATGAGTGCCCATACAAGGCAGAAGGACTTGGCCTTATTTCTAGAATATGCCAAGGTCGATAAGCCGGAAACGATACAGGATATTCCCTTGACCGCATTTGTACCAGCTTTTGCAATTAGTGAAATCAAAACAGCCTTCCAAATAGGTTTTATGATTTTCATTCCATTTCTGGTTATTGATATGGTCGTTGCAAGTGTCCTGATGTCGATGGGGATGATGATGTTACCACCAGTCATGATTTCCTTGCCGTTTAAAATCCTCCTCTTCATTCTTGTTGATGGTTGGTATTTAGTAGTGAAGTCTTTATTACAGAGTTTTTAAGCAGGTGAGAAAAAATGAGCGCAGAGTTTGTTATTGATGTAGCAGAAAAAGGAATTTATATGGTATTGATCATAGCTGGCCCCTTGATGTTGATAGCTCTTGTTGTAGGACTATTAGTAAGTATCTTTCAGGCGACCACACAGATTCAGGAACAGACCTTGGCCTTCGTTCCAAAAATTGTGGCTGTCTTATTGGCACTTATTTTACTCGCTCCATGGATGCTAAGTCATCTATTATCATACGCAAATGAAATATTCGGTAACTTGAATCGATTTGTAGGGTAGAGAATGGAGGATATATTTCCGTACTTTCCTGCATTTTTATTAATAGTGGTCAGGGTTACAACCTTTTTCGTGGCAATGCCGATTTTTTCGTATCGATCTATACCGATACAGCATCGAATCGGACTTGGGATTTTCCTTGCTTGGATTATGTACTATACCATTGAAGCGCCGGTTCTAGCTTTGGATGTCACATTTTATTTATTAATCATAAAGGAAGCATTTGTAGGGCTTTTCATCGGGTTTGCTGCCTATATGATTTTATCAGCGGTTCAAGTTGCAGGTGGGTTAATTGACTTTCAAATGGGTTTTTCAATTGCCAATGTCATCGATCCGCAAACAGGGGCTCAAAGTCCATTAATGGGACAATATCTATATACGATTGCCTTATTATTTCTTTTAAGTACAAACGGTCATCATTTGCTTTTGGATGGAATTTTTTATAGCTATCAGTTCATCCCGATTGATCAATTATTTGTGCCCTTTGGGGACCAGGCATTAATAGAGTACTTGGCCAAAGCATTTAGTAAGACATTCATGATTGCGTTTCAAATGTCAATTCCAGTAGTGGGCAGCATTTTTTTAGTGGATGTCACGCTTGGAATTCTGGCAAGGACAGTTCCCCAATTAAATGTATTTGTTGTCGGAATTCCAGTGAAAATTATAGCAGGTTTAGCGGTTATAGTGATAGTCATGGGAATGATGATGACGGTTGTTACCCAACTTTTTAATTTCTTACTTGTGACGATGCGTCAGTTAATGCAGCTGATCGGAGGAGTATAACATGGGGTGGATTCAGCTGGATTTACAGTTTTTCGCTGGTGAAAAGACGGAAAAGGCGACTCCAAAAAAACGTCAGGATTCGAAGAAAAAAGGACAGGTAGCTAAAAGTCAGGATGTAAATACCTCTGTGAATTTAATTGCTGTGTTTTCGGTGCTATTGATGATGGGACCTTATATGTACAATCATCTTCTCGGTCTCATGAAAGAATATCTGCAACACTTTACGATTGCAGGATTCAGTGAGGAAAATATACAAATTACTATGATAGAGGTTTTGAAGGAGATGGGACTTATCCTCGGTCCTGTTTTTGCAGCAGCGGTGATTGCAGGAGTTTTGGCTAATGTGATGCAAATTGGGTTTATGTTTTCTACTGAGTCAATTCAGTTTAAACTTGAAAAATTGGATCCTATTAAAGGGTTCAAACGTATTTTTTCCTTGAGGGCCATTGTTGAATTATTGAAATCCATTCTTAAAATATCATTTGTAGGTTTAGTTGCCTTTTATGTACTTTGGCAGCGTATGGACGAGATTATGATTTTATCCCAGATTTCTGTGGAAGAAGCAATGGCAACATTGGCAGATATTACGATAAAGGTAGGGTATTATGCTGCCGTGGCTTTATTGTTCATTGCTCTATTAGACTATTTGTATCAAAAATATGACTTTGAAAAAAACATCCGGATGTCCAAACAGGATATTAAGGATGAATATAAAAATTCCGAAGGTGACCCGTTAATTAAATCAAAGATTAAGCAAAAGCAAAGGCAGATGGCAGCGCAGAGAATGATGCAGGAAGTGCCAAATGCTGATGTCGTCATCACAAACCCGACGCATTTTGCGATTGCTTTAAAATATGATGAAAATAAGGCGGAGGCTCCGTTTGTAGTGGCAAAAGGCGTTGATTTTGTAGCTCAGAAAATTAAATATATTGCTAAAGAAAACGATGTGATCATGGTAGAAAACCGTCCTTTGGCAAGGTCCTTATATGATCAAGCGCAAATAGGCCAGGCGATTCCTGAGGAATTTTTTAAGGCAGTCGCTGAAATACTCGCCTTTGTTTATAAAACGAAAGGTAAGCTGTAAGGAAGTAAAATGTGACCCGCTAGTTAGGAGAGAAGAACATGCGAGCAAGAGATTTAGTTGTCATATCGAGCGTCATCATGATTGTTGCCATGTTGGTCATTCCATTACCAACATGGTTGTTAAGTATTTTACTTCTTTTAAATATATCTCTTGCGCTGTTGGTTCTATTGACTACGATGAATATGAAAGAGCCTTTGGAATTTTCAATATTTCCTTCCTTGCTCCTTTTACTGACATTATTCAGGCTGGGGTTGAATGTGTCGACGACACGTGCCATTTTGACATATGGTGATGCTGGCGGTGTAGTCGAAACCTTTGGCTCGTTTGTAGTCGGAGGGAACGTGCTTGTAGGTTTAGTTGTATTTATCATTTTGGTTATCATCAATTTCATCGTCATCACGAAAGGTTCTGAACGGGTGTCAGAAGTGGCAGCAAGATTTACGCTAGATGCGATGCCTGGGAAACAGATGGCCATTGATGCAGATTTGAATGCTGGGATGATCTCAGAAAATGACGCACGTACCAGACGAGAAAAAATCAGCAATGAAGCTGACTTTTATGGATCCATGGACGGAGCGAGTAAGTTTGTTAAAGGAGACGCCATCGCCGGTATTATCATTGTCATCATCAATTTGATTTTTGGAATGATTATTGGTGTCATGCAATTGGATATGAGTTTTGGAGAATCTGCTGTTCATTTTTCCATGTTATCAGTTGGAGATGGAATTGTCAGTCAAGTGCCTGCCTTATTGATTTCAACAGCAACAGGAATAGTCGTAACCCGGGCAGCCTCGAATGGTAATCTTGGATCAGATATTGTTGAACAGTTATTTCAATTTCCAAAGATGCTTTACTTGACTGCAGCAACAATTTTTTTGCTAGGTTTATTCACGCCAATTTCAGATATATTTACGTTTCCAATTGCAGCGTTATTAGTCATAGGAGGGTATACGATTTCTAGGATACCACAGCCGAATGAAAGTGAAATACAAGAAATGGAAGAAGTGTTGGAAACAGATGAAATGAAAAGTCAAGAAAGTGTCGTTAACCTTTTGAGTGTCGATCCAATCGAATTCGAGTTTGGATATGGACTAATTCCCCTTGCTGATGCCAATCAAGGGGGAGACTTACTAGACCGTGTCGTCATGATCCGCCGACAACTGGCAATTGAAATGGGACTTGTCATTCCAGTCGTCAGAATACGAGATAATATCCAGTTGAACCCTAATGAGTATCGGCTAAAAATTAAGGGAAATGAAATTGCAAAAGGGGAATTGCTTCTGAATCACTTTTTGGCAATGAGTCCAGGAATAGAAGATGAATCAATAGAAGGAATCGATACGATAGAACCATCATTTGGTCTACCAGCTAAATGGATTACGGATGATATGAAAGAGCATGCAGAGATGATGGGCTATACAGTTGTAGATCCTCCAAGTGTTGTATCCACACATTTAACGGAAGTCATAAAAGCGAATGCTCATGAGCTTTTGGGCAGGCAGGAAACGAAACAATTGATCGATTATCTTGGTGAATCATCACCAATTCTTGTAGAAGAGGTCACCCCGAATCCCTTGTCGATAGGTGATGTACAAAAGGTATTGGCAAAATTGTTAAAGGAAAAAGTTTCTATAAGGAACTTATCAATCATTTTCGAAACACTTGCTGATTATGGTAAGTTGTCGACGGATACAGATTTGCTTACTGAATATGTACGACAGAATTTAGCCAGGCAGATTACTAATTCCTTTATCGTAGAAGAAAATCGAATAAAAGTCATCACGTTATCGGGAAAAGTAGAAAAAACCATTGCAGATGGAGTGCAACAAACTGAACATGGAAACTTTTTATCACTAGATCCAAATATATCTCAGTCCATATTGGAGGCAATTGCGGCCAAATTGGATGAGCTGACGTTAATGGAACATCAACCAATCCTACTTTGTTCTCCAGCAGTACGGATGTATACCCGGCAGTTAACAGAACGTTATTTTCCTAATGTACCGATTCTTTCATACAATGAACTCGAATCGAATGTAGAAGTACAAAGTGTAGGGGTGGTGAATATCGATTGAAAGTAAAGAAATATATGGCACCATCAATGGCCGAAGCTATGAAGCGAATAAGAGAAGAATTAGGCAGTGATGCGATTATTTTAAGTTCAAAAGCTGTCTATATTGGTGGTTTCCTAGGATTATTTAAAAAACGGAATATCGAAGTCATTGCAGCCATCGATCCAGTTTCACAGCCCAACCAAATGGTAACTAAACAAAAAACGAAGAAGTTGCCTGTGAAACAAGAAATATCGAGTAATAGCACTATTACACAGGAAGGTAACAATGAAAGTACGGATCTATTAAAAGAATTAGAAGGTTTAAAGGATATGATTAAAAGTATACAAATCACATCTGATAGACACTATCCGGGAAAACTGCAGAAAATCAATGATTATCTCACAGAGCAGGAAGTGGATGTACAGCTTCGCTCGCAAATCATGGATGAATTACTTGAAAAATGGTTTGCTCTCAAACAACAATCCACTGACGAAGAAGTACAAGGTTGGTTAGAAGAAGCCTTATTTGAAATATTGGAGAAGGTTCAAAACGGGAAACCCGGTCTGCAAAAAAAATATATTAATATTGTTGGACCAACAGGAGTTGGTAAGACAACCACCCTCGCTAAAGTAGCAGCAGAGACCATGCTTAGGTATGGTAAAAAAGTGGCTTTCATTACGACAGATACATACAGGATTGCAGCAATAGATCAGCTTAAAACGTATGCAAAGATTTTAAATGTTCCGATTGAAGTAGCGTATAATTTGGAAGATTTTAAAAAAGCAACGGAACGTTTTTCTCATTATGACTATGTATTTATAGATACTGCTGGAAGGAATTTTCGCAATCCACAGTATGTTAAAGACCTTAGTGAAATTATTGATTTTACAGATGAGATGGAAACATATTTAGTTTTGTCATTGACTTCGAAGCAAAAGGATATGGAAGATATTTATCGGCAGTTTGCTAGCATACCAATTAAACAGGTCATTTTTACTAAAGCTGACGAGACATCTACTTTCGGGGCTATATTTAATTTTATACACGCTCATAAACTAGGAGCCGCTTATATAACAAATGGACAGAATGTACCAGATGATATTAAAAAAGCTACATCATTACAGCTATTGAAAATGGCTTTTGGGGCTAAAAAATATGAAAGATCAAGCTGAGAACTTACGAAGAAGACTGGAAACCCACCAAAATCAATCAGTGGCTAAAACTCTTGCCATTTTAAGTGGTAAAGGTGGCGTCGGAAAATCTAACTTTTCTTTGAACTTTTCCCTCGCTTTATCTAAACGAGGAAATAAGGTCCTGTTGTTCGATATGGATATCGGGATGGGAAATATAGATATTTTGATTGGTGAACATTCATCTTACAGTATCGTTGATTTCTTTGAAAGTGGTCGTAGCTTGATAGATATTATGACGACAGGCCCAGAGAGTATTTCAATCATTACGGGTGGAACAGGGCTGACAAGCCTCTTTTCCCTCGATGAAAACAAGTTTATGCGGTTTAATGAAGAATTTAGTTTGCTGTTGACGGATTATGATTATATTTTGTTTGATATGGGGGCAGGTATAACTCAGGACTCGGCAAAATTTCTGTTATGTGTTGATGAGTTAATCGTTATTACGACGCCTGAACCGACTTCCGTAATGGATGCCTACTCTACAATGAAATACATACATTCCGTCAAAAAAGAAATTCCATATTTTCTGGTTTGTAATAGAGTTTTCACAAATAAGGAAGGCAAAGAAACGATTATGCGGCTTCAAAATGCACTTAAGAAATTTTTGGGGCTGGAAAGTATAGCACTTGGTTACCTGCCGGACGATAGAACTGTTTCCAAAGCTGTTTCAAGACAAATACCCTTTATCCTTTTTGATTCTGAAGCTAATGTATCTAAAGCTCTTATGGATATTGCATCGAGATATACAAGCCATTCATTTGGTGGAGAATTGACTTTACAAAAAAGCAACTTCCTTAGCAATATGAAGAGATATCTTCTTGGAAAGTAGGTCTCCTTACATGGATAAAGTTAAAGTGCTGATTGTGGATGATTCTGCGTATTTGAGAAAGTTCGACACCTTAGATGTAGAGATGCAGGTTATGAATGGAAGAGAAGCATTAAATCGGATTATGGATGAATGTCCAACTGCTGAAATCATGTTTTCAAGCACGATGAAAGAAGGAATGGAAAATACCTTTGCTTCTATGTACAGTAGAGCCTTTGACTTTGTGGCTAAACCTTTAGGTGCCATTTCACTGGATTTGTACAAAATTAAGAAAGAACGGGTTTGAAAAAGTTATGGCAGCCAGCCGTGAGAATGTTCACAAACTACAAAAAAATGCAATAAATATTGAGGGAAATCCATCGTTTTGGGGAAAATATAGTAAAAAAGATACAAGAGAAATATTAGAAAATGAAAAAAATAAAAATAAATGGTCCAATTGGAATAAAAAAATTATAGTCATTGGTACATCGACTGGAGGACCAAGGGCTCTTCAGACAGTATTGACGGGACTCCCAGAAACAATTGATGCACCTATTCTTGTTGTCCAGCATATGCCCTCTGGTTTTACAAAATCCTTGGCTGACCGTCTAAATTCATTATGTAGGATTCAAGTGAAGGAAGCAGAGGATGGGGAACTGATCCAAAAAGGAGTTGCTTATATTGCCCCTGGAGGTCTTCACCTGAAAGTGAGAAAAGTGGGGATGAGCATTGCAGTACTTTTGGATCAATCCGAACTGCGTAGCGGACACCGCCCTTCAGTAGATGTGCTGTTTGAATCAGTAAGTGAAATTACTGATTTTGCGAAAATAGCTGTCATCATGACCGGGATGGGGATGGATGGTTCAAGTGGGATGATTAAGTTGAATCAATCGGGTCCTTTAAAAGCGATTGCAGAGTCACAGAAGACATCAATCGTATTTGGAATGCCGAAAGCGGCGATTGCTACCAATTTGATAGATAGCATAGAGGATGTAGAAACAATAGCTAACGCAATAATTAGCTATTGTTAACAAGTGGAGGTGGAGATTGCATGGATATGAATCAGTATCTAGAGGTATTTATTGAAGAAAGTAAAGAACATCTTCAAACGTGCAGTGAACAGCTGTTGGTACTTGAGAAAAACCCGGAAGACCTTTCAATTGTTAACGAAATCTTTCGTTCCGCTCATACTTTAAAAGGGATGTCGGCCACCATGGGGTATGAGGATTTAGCGAACTTGACCCACAAAATGGAAAATGTGTTGGATGCGATTCGAAACAGTCAAATTATTCTTACCCCTGAATTGTTTGATGTGATATTTTTAGCCGTTGATGATTTAGAAGCAATTGTCATGTCTATTGCTGAAGGTGGCGATGGAAAAAGAGATGTGAAGAATGTTGTTCGTCAGCTGCAATTGATTGAAAAAGGGGAGTCGCCTGTTTTCTCTTCTATCGCAGAGACTGCAGCTGCATCTACTGTTCATGAAAAGGAAGAAGTGACAAGTGGTGAGTACGATGAATTTGAATTGACAGTCCTGCAGCAGTCCAAAGAACAAGGATTCGACAGTTATGAAATTTCGATAGATTTGCGTGAAGACTGTCTTTTAAAAGCAGCGAGGGTATTTATGGTATATGAGGTGCTTGAAAAATCAGGTGAAGTAATCAAGTCCAATCCACCAGTTGAACTTTTGGAAGAAGAACAGTTTGATCGGAAGTTTACAGTTACGGTGGTAACAAAAGAATCGAGTGAAGAGCTTCATAAAAAAGTCATGAAGATTTCTGAAGTGGAAAAAGTTGATATAAATGCTCTTAATCTTGACGATCTACGACACACTGCCAATGCTAAGGAGGAAAAAAAAGCTGCAGTGGATAACCAGGCCCAAGAAAGGAACGCCTTGCTTTTAAGTGAGAATAAGGAGACTAAGAAGCAGGCACCTGTTAAGCCGGCCTCAAGTAAGACTATTCGGGTAAATATCGAGCGGCTTGATATATTAATGAATTTATTTGAGGAACTTGTAATTGATAGAGGTAGACTCGATCAAATTTCAAGCGATTTGGATAACCAGGAACTGCATGAAACAGTTGAAAGAATGTCCCGGATAACCAGCGATTTGCAAACAATTGTGTTGAATATGCGGATGGTTCCTGTAGAAACTGTATTCAATCGTTTCCCTAAAATGGTTCGTCAATTAGCAAGGGATTTGAATAAGAAAGTAGATTTGGAAATCATCGGAGCTGAAACAGAACTTGATCGTACAGTTATAGATGAAATTGGTGATCCACTCGTCCATTTATTAAGAAATGCAATGGATCATGGAATTGAAACACCTGAAGAACGTCTAGCGAAAGGGAAGAATGAAGAAGGGAAAATCCTTTTAAAAGCGTATCACAGCGGCAACCATGTTTTCATTGAAATTGACGATGATGGAGCGGGAATAAATAAAGATCTTGTTTTAAACAAGGCCTTTTCCAATGGAATTTTGACAAAGGAAGTTGCTGCTACTTTAACAGATAAGCAAATCTATGAATTAATTTTTGCTTCAGGGTTCTCAACAGCTGAAACCATTTCAGATGTATCAGGACGTGGTGTAGGGCTGGATGTGGTTAAAAATACGATCGAGTCATTGGGTGGGTCTGTAACGATCGATTCAAAAGAGAACGAAGGATCTATATTCCTTATTCAACTTCCCCTTACATTATCGATAATTTCTGTAATGCTGGTTGAAATCCAAAAGGAAAAATATGCTATTCCACTTTCTTCTATTATAGAGACTGCGATTATAAAAAAAGAAGATATCATGAATGCTCATAATCAACAAGTTATTGACTTCAGGGGGAAAGTTCTACCGCTCCTGTTCCTGAAGGAAATTTTTGAAGTGCCTGTGCATCAGGAAGAAGAGGAATTTCTCTCTGTGGTTATTGTCAGAAAAGGTGATAAATTGGCAGGATTAGTTGTGGATTCATTTATTGGACAACTCGAAATCGTCTTGAAATCTCTTGGTAATTATTTAACATCTGCTTTTGCGATATCTGGGGCAACGATATTAGGTGATGGTCAAGTTGCTTTGATCATTGATTGCAACACATTGATTCATTGACCGATAGAGAAATAGAGAGGAAACGACGGTCAGCAGGGTTTAACCGTGGTTATGCAATGGGCGGAAGAGTTCTGATTTAAGTGGTTGTTCGCATTCAGGCATCGTGAAGGCTACTCTCTGCTATCATCTTTAAGAGGAGGAGAATAGATGTCGACTACAAATCTCGTTCAAGATATGAAAGTAATTGTATTTCAAATTAAAGATAAAGAATATGCCATTCCAGTAGATAAAGTTAGTGGAATTGAAAAACTTTTGCATATAACAAGAGTTCCTAAGGCTGTTCAGCTTGTTAAGGGAGTCATAAATCTAAGGGGTGTAATTACCCCAATTATTGATTTACGGGTCCGTTTTGGTCTTGAAGAGTTAGAATACAACGACTCTACAAGGATTATCGTGGTCATTTTAGATGATATGGAAGTGGGGTTAATAGTAGACTCTGCCAATGATGTATTGGATATTCCAGTTGATAGTATCGAACCGCAGCCGGAAGTTGTTGGTCATTCGGCGTCAGAATACATTAGCGGCGTGGCTAAAATTGAAAAACGACTGCTCGTGTTAATTAATTTGGAAAAGGCTTTAAGTCTTGAAGTAAATGAAAATATGAGAATAGAAGGATAATCATATGTCGTTTATTGAGAAAATTAATCCCCTTCAGCTCGATATCTTGAAGGAAATTGGCAATATTGGCGCAGGGCACGCAGCCACTGCACTTTCGGCAATTCTTAATAGGAAAATTGATATGAATGTTCCTAATGTCCGAGTGGTTTCCTTTGATGAAATGATGGAAATGGCTGGTGGGGCTGAACAAGTTGTTGCTAGCATTTTCTTGCGAATAGTAGGCGATGCTTCCGGTAGCATGTTTTTCATCCTTTCTCTACCTGTGGCTGAATACTTCATTCAACAGATGACAGGAGATGAAACCTTTTCAATAGATTCCACTCCATATACTGATTTGGCGCTTTCTTGCCTTCAGGAATTAGGGAATATATTGTCGGGATCCTATCTAACTTCTCTATCAGATTTCACCCAATTGAATTTATATCCATCTGTTCCGTCATTGAGTATTGACATGGTAGGAGCAACAATCAGTTATGGATTATTGGAATTGTCACAAGTAAGTGACACGGCCATTGTCATAGATACTGTACTTGAAAAGGATCAGCTATTTGCGGAATCTATAGACGGACATTTCTTTCTGTTACCCGATCCTGAATCTTTTGATATCATTTTCTCCTCTTTAGGAGTGACAACAAATGACTGAATTATTACAGGTCAAGGTTGTAAAAGTCGGCATAGCAGATATGAATATTGTAAAACCTCCCTATTCGATCCGTACTTCTGGTCTAGGATCATGTGTTGGAGTTGTGATTTATGATGAAAAAAAAGAGATTGCCGGTTTGGCTCACGTCATGTTGCCTGACTCTTCACTCGCTAAATCGGGACATATTAACGTTGCCAAATTTGCAGATACGGCGGTAAAGGAATTAGTGCAGCGCTTAGTAAAAGAAGGGGCAAGATTGATTTTTTTAAAAGCAAAGATGGCTGGTGGGGCACAAATGTTTCAATTTGCCTCTGGAGGGGATTTCATGAGAATAGGGCCCAGAAATGTGGAAGCCGTCCGGAAAGAATTAGCAGACTTGCACATCCATGTTGTTGCTGAAGATGTGGGTGGGAATAGCGGTAGAACAATAGAATTTAATTCGAAAGATTGTATGTTAAATATCCGGACCGTGAATAAAGGGACAAAAAACATATAATAAGGGATTACGACTTGTCAGAAAAAAGTGCAACTTGAAATGACAGGAACACTTGCAATCAAAATATTGTTGCATCTAGAGCCTTCGAGGGCCGTTTTGATTACAAAATGTATACAATGTTAGGAGGAAGTCCTATGTCTAATCTGACTATCGGAGAGGAACAGTTATGCTGGAAAAATTGGATTGACTGCAGAGATCAACAAGCCGGGGACATTTTGGTTAAGAAATATATCCCACTTGTATCTTATCATGTCCAACGCATTTCAGTGAGCCTGCCTAAAAATGTGAGCCGTGATGATATAAGGAGTTTGGGGATGATGGGGTTATTCAATGCCCTAGAACGATTTGATCCAAAACGTGATCTGAAATTTGACACATATGCTTCATTTCGAATTCGTGGCGCGATACTAGATGGATTAAGGAAAGAAGATTGGCTCCCGCGAAGTGCTAGAGATAAAGCCAAGAAAATTGAGTCTGCGATCGAAAAATTAGAGCAGAAATACATGAGGAATCTCTCGCCAAATGAAATTGCATCTGAATTAAATATTCCGGAAGATGATGTATATGCTGCATTAAATGAGAATTTCTTTGCCAACGTTTTATCAATGGATGAGAATCCTCAAGAGCAAGATGATAAAGAAGGCACAAACTTTCATATTAAAGATGAAAAAGCAAATCTACCTGAGGAACATCTGTTAAGGGAAGAACTGTATGTGGAATTAGCCAAAGTTATAGAAACACTTAATGAAAAGGAACAGTTGGTTTTACAACTTTTTTATAAAGAAGAGCTTACTTTAACCGAAATTGGACAAGTAATGAGCCTATCTACTTCGCGGATTTCTCAGATCCATTCTAAGACGATATATAAACTAAGAAACGCGATGCAGGATAAAAAGAATTAAGCAGTAATATAGAGAGGGTAAAGGGGCATGGAGGCTGGGTTTCATATCATGCTGTTAAAGAGTTCCTTTCCATTTTCTATCCGAGAGATGGAATCTGGAAACGGTTGAGGATTTCTTCCCTAAGTGCATAATAAATAATATCACCCAGATTAAATCGTCATGTGTTCGAAAATAGACCCTGTACAAGGTATATAAATTACATAGTATTCTATATTGGTGCCTGAAAGTGTAGTTTGAGTTGTGTTTTGCATCCCAATTGTAGAGTAAACCAGCAATACTCTTCAAATCGCCAACAAAAAAATCCACTGCCCAGTTCAGGTCCATCCATCCAACTTAATTGGTTACGATGACGATAATACTTGCTAGTTCCTTGTTCAGTATTTTGAGTTAAGGTCAGAAAGAGTACTGTAAATGCCGTTTTTATAGAAAGGGGTGGGTTGTCATGAGTTTTAACGCGATCGAGATGCAAATTGCTCTTTCAAGAACCCAAGATGCAGGGAAAATCCAAGAGCAAAATCAACAAAAAAATTTAATCCAACAAGATCATGCTGCCCATCAAGTTCGAGAGAATCAAGAACGGAAACAAAAGACTGTAGTGAAGAACAAAAGCTTCCCGCTCATTTTTATGAAAAAGAAGGGAATGCCGATAAATGGCAGTTTCTTAAAAAAGATAGGCAGAAAGAAAATAAGAAAAAAACAACAACAGTGAAAAAAGATTCTCATCCGTATAAAGGAATCAGGATTGACTATTCGGGTTAAGAGGAGGCACCATGTTAGTAATTTTTATGTTTCTACTGTTTCTTTTAAACATACTCACCATTTTCGCCGTTGTCGTTTTATATCTCCGTCAAAATCGTTTATGTATGCTCGAAAAAGACCAAAAAGCCATCATAAGTGAGTTGGAAGAACTTTTGTCTGGTTATTTAATGGAAATGAAGGAAGATAACGAGACGTTGGTAAAGACTTTTACGAATTCAGTTGCATTAAAACCCAAGCGTGGTCATGAAGAACAAGAACGTGCGGTAGTGAAGAATTCCACGAGAGATAACGAAATCAAGCGAGAGAAAAAAATGTTGCTCGATTACAAAGAAGGGCGGCATATGGGAACAAAAAAGCAAGCTACCGAAGCCTATAAAAAACAGCCAGAAGATAATGAGGAGCATAGATTTCCCTTAAAATCGGAAGATAGATTGGACCTTTCTTCAGAAGCCCCTTCTCTGTCCAACCAGGAGTATGAAAAAGAATTTTCAGGCATGTTACAGGTTGGATTAAATGAATTATCATTAAATGAACAAGTAGAATATTTAGCGGATCAAGGCCATTCTATAGAAAAAATCGCAAAAAAATTAAATCGCGGCAAAACAGAAATTGAACTTTTATTAAAGTTTCGCATGAATAGATAATTTGTGCTTGATTGTGTCGTATCATTATGATATATTATGAAATGGTGTTAATACACACGCCCCGTGATTCTAACAGATGGTGCTGTTTAGACAGTTTCTGTATGAAAATGATCGGTGCGGAGGAAAAACAAAACCATTTAGGAGGAACTAAAATGTCAGTCATTTCTATGAAACAATTGCTTGAAGCTGGTGTGCATTTCGGACACCAAACACGTCGCTGGAACCCGAAAATGAAGAAATATATCTTCACTGAGCGTAACGGCATCTACATCATCGACCTTCAAAAAACAGTTAAAAAGGTTGAGGAAGCTTATAACTTCGTTAAAGAACTAGCTGCTAACGGTGGAACTGTTCTTTTCGTTGGTACTAAAAAACAAGCTCAAGAATCTGTTAAAGAAGAAGCTATCCGTTCTGGTATGTACTATGTAAACCAACGTTGGTTAGGTGGAACTTTAACAAACTTTGAAACAATCCAAAAACGTATTACTCGTCTTAAAGATATCGAAAAAATGGAAGCAAACGGAACTTTCGAAGTACTTCCTAAAAAAGAAGTTATCCAACTTAAAAAAGAATGGGATCGCTTAGAGAAATTCTTAGGCGGTATTAAAGATATGAAGACTCTTCCAGATGCGATCTTCGTTATCGACCCTCGCAAAGAGCGTATTGCTGTTGCGGAAGCACACAAATTACACATTCCACTTGTTGGTATCGTTGATACAAACTGTGATCCGGATGAAATCGATGTAGTTATTCCTGCGAATGACGATGCAATCCGTGCTGTTAAATTATTAACAGGTAAAATGGCAGATGCTATCTTAGAAGCTAAACAAGGCGAAGAAACAGCAACTGAAACAACAACTGCTTAATAGGCAAAAAAGGTTGCTTAATTAGTAAGAAAAAAAGGTGATAAGAGGATAATGCCTTTTATCCCTTTTTTTTGCACTAAATAAGCATACATAAATCCCGTGCGAATTTTTTAAAAACGTTACGGTTGATTTTCAGGGAATGAAGATAATATGACATCAGGGTTTTGTCCATAAGACTGACCGGTTGATGGTTTTTTGAGAATTTTGCTATAATTTGTTGTTTTTATTGATAAAAACAGGTATTATCTGGCGAAATGGGTAAAGACTGAATAAACTGCATTTAATTTGAGGAGGATAAATATTATGGCAATCACTGCACAATTAGTTAAAGAATTGCGTGAAAAAACTGGTGCCGGCATGATGGACTGTAAAAAGGCGCTAGTACAAACTGAAGGTGATATGGAAAAAGCAATCGATTTCCTACGTGAAAAAGGAATTGCGAAAGCTGCTAATAAAGGAGACCGTATCGCTGCTGAAGGTTTAACTTCTATCGTTGTTGAAGGAAACCAAGCAGTTATCCTTGAAGTGAACTCAGAAACAGATTTCGTTGCTAAAAACGAAGGCTTCCAAGCTCTTGTTAAAGAATTGGCTGCATTCCTTCTTGCTAACAAACCTGAAAGCGTTGAAATTGCTCTTGAGCAAACAATGGAAAATGGAGCAAAAGTTGCAGATCATATCAATGCAGCAGTTGCTAAAATTGGTGAAAAATTAACTCTACGTCGTTTCCAAGTTGTTACAAAAACAGATAATGACGCATTTGGCGCATACCTTCACATGGGTGGACGTATCAGTGTGCTTTCTGTTCTTGAGGGTACAACTGATGCAGAGGCAGCTAAAGGCGTTTCAATGCATATCGCTGCTATTAACCCGAAATATATTTCACGTGACCAAGTGGATGCAAGCGAACTAGACCGCGAACGTGAAGTTCTTACACAACAAGCTCTTAATGAAGGTAAACCAGAAAAAATCGTTGCGAAAATGGTTGAAGGACGTATCAACAAATTCTACGAAGAAATCTGTGTGAACGAACAAGCTTTCGTTAAAAATCCAGATCAAAAAGTTGGACAATTCGTAGAATCAAAAGGTGGAAAAATCCAATCATTCGTTCGTTATGAAGTAGGCGAAGGTCTTGAAAAACGTCAAGAAAACTTTGCTGAAGAAGTAATGAACCAAGTTAAAAAAGACTAATTGCAAGAAAATGATTGAATAGGGAACACTTTAGTGTTCCCTATTTTTTGAAATGTCATGAACTTTTGGTAGCAAGAATAACAGGATGAACGAACGAAAAGATTACATAGTTGGAGGTTTTCATGAGTAACGCTAAATATAAACGTGTTGTACTAAAACTCAGTGGCGAAGCATTAGCCGGTGACGAAGGATTTGGAATTAACCCTGCAGTAATTAAATCAATTGCTGAACAAGTTAAAGAAGTAGCTGAACTTGATGTAGAAGTTGCTGTAGTTGTCGGTGGCGGAAACATTTGGCGCGGGAAAATCGGAAGTGAAATGGGCATGGATCGTGCTAATGCCGATTATATGGGTATGTTGGCTACAGTCATGAATTCATTGGCTTTACAAGATAGCCTTGATCAACTTGGAATTGAAACACGCGTTCAAACTTCCATTGAGATGAGACAAGTGGCAGAACCATACATTAGACGCCGTGCGATCAGACATCTTGAGAAAAAGAGAGTTGTAATTTTTGCAGCTGGTACAGGTAATCCTTATTTTTCAACGGATACTACTGCGGCCTTGCGTGCAGCTGAAATTGAAGCTGACGTTATCTTGATGGCGAAGAATAATGTGGATGGCGTTTATAATGCTGACCCTGTTAAAGACAAAAATGCTGTGAAGTATGATGAACTTTCTTATCTTGATGTGATTAAAGAGGGATTAGAAGTAATGGATTCGACTGCGTCCTCACTTTGCATGGACAATGATATACCATTGATTGTCTTCTCGATTATGGAAAAAGGTAATATTAAACGAGCCGTTTTAGGCGAAACGCTTGGAACAATTGTAAGGGGGAAATAAAAGATGCCGAAACAAGTTATTTCAAATGCGAAAACGAAAATGGAAAAAGCCATTGGAGCTTACACACGTGAATTAGCCAGCATCCGTGCCGGCAGGGCGAATGCCTCGTTGCTAGATAGAATATCTATTGATTATTATGGTTCTCCAACCCCGATTAATCAGCTTGCTGGTATTTCTGTACCGGAAGCTAGACTTTTAGTGATTCAGCCTTATGACAAAACCGTCTTAGGTGAGATTGAAAAAGCGATTTTGAAATCTGACTTAGGTTTAAATCCTTCCAATGATGGATCAATCATCCGTATTGCCATTCCTGCGTTAACTGAAGAACGTAGAAAAGAGCTTGTGAAGGTTGTCAAGAAAGAAGCGGAAGAAGCGAAAATAGCAGTCCGTAATGTTCGTCGCGATGGTAATGACGATTTGAAAAAACTTGAAAAAAATGGTGAAATCACTGAAGATGATTTACGCGGCTATGCTGATGACATCCAAAAGATGACTGATGGCAATATCACGAAAATCGATGAGATTACGAAAGATAAAGAAAAAGAAATTTTGGAAGTATAATCTCTTCTTAAAATATAAAATAAAGAGGGCCGAATCCATACTGGTCATGTCTTAGTTCTAACATATAGGTGTGCTAAAAAGAGAAAACTGTTATAATAAGGTTTCTCCGATAATGATTACGCCTTGAGTTAGTAAGCTGCATGCAAACGTTGGAGGTGGTCCTTTTTTGTATTTTTCATTGCAAATGATAAACTGTTTTTAGAAAAAAGAAGTGATAATTTCTCCCCTTCTGACTTCTAATTAAGAATTTTTTTTCATAATAATATGAGAACAAGTTTTTTTTTGATATTATAATAAAGATTCTGTTCTTTTTCGCAGAAAGCTTGATATACATAGAGCGCGAATATTTTTAACTTTGTAGAGAGATAAGTACAACCTAATGGGGGACTAACATATGTATTCACTATGGAAGCGTTTCGTTAAAAAAGATGCTTCTTCCGATGTAACAAATAGGATTCAGCATATTAAGAAGTTTGATGTTCCTCAACATATTGCCATTATTATGGATGGAAACGGCCGTTGGGCCAAAAAGCGTGCACTGCCACGCGTGGCCGGTCATCATGAAGGAATGAAAACCGTTCGTAAAATTACGAAAGTAGCCAATAAATTAGGAGTAAAAACATTAACCGTCTATGCGTTCTCCACTGAAAATTGGAAACGTCCGAAAAGTGAAGTCGACTTTTTAATGAAGCTTCCTCAGGAATTTCTCGGGACCTTTTTACCTGAGCTTATTTCTGAAAATGTAAGAGTAGAGACGATTGGCGACTTGTCTCTCATCCCGTCACATACTCAAAATGCCGTTAAACGGGCAATGGAAGATACTAAGAATAATGATGGGATGATTTTAAACTTTGCTCTAAACTACGGAAGCCGCGGAGAAATCGTAACCGCAGTGAATAGCATCGTTCATGATGTTAAGAATGGTATAATAAAGGAAAATGTTTCGGAGGAAATACTGACAAGTTACTTAATGACTAAGCATTTGTCAGATCCAGATTTACTAATTCGCACAAGCGGTGAAATCCGTTTAAGTAATTTCATGCTATGGCAGGCGGCTTATACAGAGCTATGGTTTACAGATGTATTATGGCCGGATTTTAGTGAAGAGCATTTATTGCAGGCAGTTGAGGAGTATCAAAAGCGTTCACGAAGATTCGGTGGCGTTTAATGTAGAAGGCGAGGAAAATGGAATAATGAAACAGCGAATTATTACGGCGGTCGTTGCTGCCGCTATCTTCATTCCAATAGTTATTTTAGGGGGAATTCCCTTTTTACTGCTGGTATATCTGCTAGCGTCCATTGGTTTGTATGAACTGATGAAAATGAAAAATATGCGTGTGGTCTCTTTTGAAGCGATTCTTTCACATATCTTGTTGTGGGTACTTTTACTACCCAATGAAAATACCGCTTTTTTAGCCAATATTAATTACGATAAAGTCCAAATTTTCTTAATGGGCGTTTTACTGCTACTTCTTTATACAGTCGTTTCAAAAAATCGTTTTACTTTTGATGACGCAGGCTTTTTAGTGATCACGATCCTATACCTAGGCATGGGATTCTACTATCTATTTGAAACACGTGATTCGTTGGGTCTGGGTCTGATATATATATTGCTTGCATTATTTACGATTTGGGCAACCGATTCAGGAGCATACTTTATCGGTAAGTCACTAGGTAAAAGAAAGTTATGGCCTGAAATCAGTCCAAATAAAACGGTGGAGGGATTTTTCGGAGGGATATTCTCCGCGTTGATAGTGGGTGTGCTATTTTATGTTTTCTCTTCCCTCGACTATACATTATTACAATTGTTATTGATTTCTTTAATCATTGCGATTTTCGGCCAATTGGGAGATCTCGTTCAATCGGCTTATAAACGTCATTATGGGGTAAAGGATTCAGGGAAGCTTCTTCCAGGTCATGGAGGAATTTTGGACAGGCTTGATAGTTTGATATTTATTTTACCGATTTTGCATTTATTGCATGTATTATAATACAAATAAAGGCATAGGCAAGTGTTATATAAATTAGGAGATGAACAATTTGAAATATATCAGCCTTTTGGGTGCAACAGGTTCGATTGGCCAACAAACAGCGGATGTAGTGAGGGCTCATCCTGATCAATTCAAAATAGTGGCGCTTTCAGCCGGGAAAAATATAGAATTGGTCAGAACTTACATACAAGAGTTTGAACCGAAACTTGTTTCAGTACAGACTAAAGAGGATTATCATGTTTTAAAAAGTGAATTCTTCAGCAAAAAAGATATCGAGTTCATGTACGGAGATGAAGGACTGACCGCTGTTGCTGTTTATGATCAAGCTACAATATTAGTCAATGCCGTCATCGGAAGCGTAGGACTCTATCCAACTTTACAGGCAATAAAGGCTAAAAAGGATATTGCAATCGCCAATAAGGAGACACTGGTGACTGCAGGTCATTTGGTCATAAATGAAGCTAAAAAAGCTGGAGTTAGATTACTCCCTGTTGATAGTGAGCACTCAGCGATTTTCCAGGCGTTACAGGGTGAAAAGGAAAAGAATATCGAACGTCTAGTCATTACTGCATCAGGCGGAAGCTTCCGGGATCGTACCCGAGAAGAATTGAAAGGTGTAACGGTGGAAGAGGCCCTAAACCATCCGAACTGGTCAATGGGTGCTAAAATTACGGTAGACTCCGCTTCGATGATGAATAAGGGGTTGGAAGTCATTGAAGCCCACTGGCTATTCGATCTTCCTTACGATAAAATTGATGTATTGCTACATAAGGAGAGTATCATCCATTCCATGGTTGAATTTCATGATTCCAGTGTGATTGCCCAACTGGGCACACCCGATATGCGCGTACCGATTCAATATGCACTTACTTATCCAGACCGTCTGCCACTCGTGGGGCGTAAACGTCTGAACTTGGCTGATGCAGGGAAACTTCATTTTAGCGATATGGATTTCACCAGATATCCTTGTTTGCAATTTGCCTATGAAGCAGGTAAAATGGGCGGAACAATGACAACGGTTTTGAATGCAGCCAATGAAGCAGCAGTAGCTGCATTTTTATCTGGAAAGGTATCATTCCTGGAAATTGAGACTTTGATTGAAAAAGCGCTGAATCAGCATTCTGTCATAACACTTCCGGATTTAGAAACCATTCAGGAAGTAGATTTAATGACAAGGCAGTATATAGAATCTTTAGTGAAAGATAGGTGACCGGAACATGCAGACTTTAGAAACGATTATAGCGTTCATTATCATATTCGGTGCTCTTGTATTTTTCCATGAGCTTGGACACTTAGTGTTTGCAAAGCGTGCCGGAATTTTATGCCGTGAGTTCGCAATCGGTTTCGGACCAAAAGTATTCACGTATAAAAAGAAGGAAACCGTTTATACGATTCGCCTGCTTCCTCTAGGTGGGTATGTGCGTATGGCTGGCGAAGATGCTGAAAATATTGAGCTGAAGCCGGGTTATCGCGTAGGATTAATTTTTGATAATGAAGAGTATGTTACAAAAATCATTTTGAACAATAAAGATAAATATCCTGATATCCGGCTTGTTGAAGTAGAAGTGATCGACCTTGATCACAAACTGATTCTTACAGGTTATGAAGAGGGAGAGGAAGATACGTTAAAAACCTTTACCATTCATAAAGAAGCGGTAATCGTTGAAAATGGTGTGGAAAATCAGATTGCACCTTATGACCGACAATTTGCCTCAAAGTCGCTTGGACACCGCTTCCTTACGATTGTAGCTGGGCCAGCGATGAACTTTGTTTTGGCGTTTGTCATTTTTGTGTTGATTGGTTTGTTTCAAGGGGTTGTTGTGGATGAAGCAAAACTCGGTGAACTGACTGCGGATGGTTCGGCTATAAATGCCGGGTTAAAATCTGGGGATGTTATTCAATCGATTGAGGGAGCAGAAGTCTCATCTTGGGGAGATGTTCAGGAAAGCATACAAAAAAACCCTGGACAAGAAATAGAGTTTGTCGTTGATAGGGACGGGAAAACATTAGAAGTACCCGTTGTTCCTCAAGAAGTGAAGAGAGATGGCAAGAAAATTGGAATTATCGGTGTCTACCCTCCAGTTGAAAAAGCACCGATTAAAGCAATACAATACGGTTTTACCGAAACATATTTTTGGACAAAACAGATCTTTATTATTCTTGGTGACCTTGTAACGGGCGGCTTTACGATCGACAGTCTATCAGGCCCTGTAGGAATCTATAAATCCACAGAAGAAGTTGCAAAACAAGGTATATTCACGTTGATGAAATGGGCAGGACTGCTCAGCATTAACCTAGGAATTATGAACCTTCTTCCATTACCAGCGTTGGATGGAGGAAGACTGCTATTCTTCGTGGTAGAATTCTTAAGAGGAAAACCAATTGACCGCCAAAAAGAAGGAATGGTTCACTTTATCGGGTTTGCATTGCTGATGTTGTTAATGATTGTCGTTACTTGGAATGACATCCAGCGATTCTTCTTATAAAACATGTTCGAATAAGGTATAACAGGCCAGCAGAATTATCTGTTGGCTGTTTCTAATCATGGGAATGGAAATCACCATTTTCTTAAGTTTTTTAAACGTTTTGGGGAAATAGTTTGTTTTCTAAGTAAATCGTAAGTATAATCGAGAATGAGTATATTAAATCAGCTTTTCTGAATATCTCAGAAAGTCTTTTTTTGTATTATATGACCGTATAAAAGCTACGGTATGTAATTATCCGTGGCGGCAGTTTAATTTAAAGGAATTATTGAAGAGGTGCAGATATGAAACAAAGTATGACGTTAATCCCTACATTGAGAGAAGTACCTGCAGATGCAGAAATTAAAAGTCATCAGCTTTTATTACGTGCAGGATTTATGAGACAAAATTCCAGTGGGGTATATAGTTTCATGCCGCTTGGGAAAAAGGTGCTTCAAAAGGTTGAAGCCATTGTTCGGGAAGAGATGGATAATGCTGGTGCAGTTGAGCTATTAATGCCTGCTTTACAACAAGCGGAATTCTGGCAGGAATCTGGACGCTGGTATACATATGGTCCAGAGTTGATGCGTTTGAAGGACCGCAACAACCGTGAATTTGCGCTTGGTGCCACACATGAAGAAGTGATTACAAGCCTAGTTCGTGATGAAGTGAAGTCTTACAAGCGTCTTCCTTTAACAGTATACCAAATTCAAACGAAATTCCGTGACGAAAAGAGGCCGCGCTTTGGATTGTTGCGTGGACGTGAATTTATCATGAAAGATGCTTATTCTTTCCATGCTAATCAAGAAAGCCTTGATGCTGTTTATAAAAAATTATATGCGGCGTATGCAAATGTATTTAGCCGCTGCGGTCTTGATTTCCGTGCGGTCATTGCCGATTCAGGAGCTATGGGTGGAAAAGATACACATGAATTCATGGTCCTATCTGAAATAGGGGAAGATACAATTGCCTATTCAGATACGTCTGATTATGCAGCTAATATTGAAATGGCACCAGTAAGTGTGAACTATGAAAAAAGTTCAGAAGCACAGGGTGCACTTGAAAAAATTCATACACCTGGGCAAAAATCAATCGAGGAAGTAGCAACATTCTTAAAAACGGATGCTACGAAGTTGATTAAATCGTTGTTGTTTAAAGTGGATGAAAAATATGTGCTCGTATTGGTGCGCGGTGATCATGAAGTCAATGATATTAAGTTGAAGAATTTCTATAACGCATCAGTCGTAGAAATGGCAGATCCAATCGAGACGAAAGAGGTTTTAGGCTGTGCAATTGGTTCTCTAGGACCAATCAATGTCACTTCTGACGTAGAAGTGATTGCGGATGTTGCTATCGAAGTAATGGTCAATGGAATCTGTGGTGCAAATGATGAAGACTACCATTATGTGAATGTAAATCCAGACCGTGATTTTAATGTAGCCAACTATTTGGATCTTCGTTTTATTCAAGAGGGTGACCCATCACCGGATGGAAACGGAAAAATTCAATTTGCTAAAGGTATTGAGGTTGGTCACGTATTCAAGCTTGGGACAAAATATTCCGAAGCGATGAACGCGACCTTCCTTGATGAAAATGGACGATCACAGCCGATGATCATGGGTTGTTACGGAATTGGTGTATCTCGCACACTTGCAGCTGTAGCCGAGCAATTCAACGATGAAAAAGGATTGGTTTGGCCAGTGAACTTAGCGCCATACCAAGTTCATTTGATTCCAATTAATATGAAGGATGAAGCGCAGTCTGCACTTTCAGAAGAATTGTATAATGATTTTAAAACACAAGGCTTGGAAGTTCTGATGGATGATCGTCAAGAACGTGCCGGTGTTAAATTTGCTGATTCAGACTTAATTGGACTTCCTGTCCGTGTAACAGTCGGTAAAAAGGCTTCAGAGGGAATTGTCGAAGTGAAAATCCGTAAAACTGGTGAGGTTCTTGAAATTGAAAGAGCTGAACTAACTCAAAAACTTCGCGAAATATTAGGATAATTATTTTGAAAAATAGCGAAGGGAGGCATCATTCAATTGAATGATGCTTTTCCTTTTCCTACATTTAGATACTCGTGAAAGGTACGTGTTATGTTATAATAACCACTGATATTAGAGTGGAAATAATAATGAATAAAATCTTAAGAGATAGTAGATAAGGGGAGAGAGGAAATGGATCAAAATCCTAATAGCGGTAGAGAGAGATTTCAACTCTTGCTCCAGCAGATGGACTTGACTGAGGATGCCTTTGTGAACTTTTTCATTGGTGCCGAAATTGATAAGCTCTCAATTGAGAGAGAGTCCAAAACATGGCATTTTGCCTTTAATATACCTGCGTTAATTCCTTGCAGTGTTCATACAAGACTTGCTACTCAATTAGCAAGTACCTTCGCCCATATTGCGAAGGTCTCATTCACTTTGAATGTAGCTAACCCGCAAGTGACCGAACAATTAGTTAAAGAGTATTGGAAAAACTGCATAGGCGAGCTTCAAGGCATGTCTCCAGCTCTATTGTCACTACTAAATGAGCAAGAGCCTACAGTAAACGGATATAAAATTATCGTAAGTGCACGAAATGATACTGAGGCCGGTCAGTTGAAACGAAAATACTCTGGACTCATTTCGAATATCTATCAAACGTTTGGTTTCCCTCCACTGACTCTTGATGCGGAAGTAAAGGAAACAGTTTCGAATCCTGATTATCAGAAGTTTTTGGAAGAGAAACAAAAGGAAGACGCGGAAAAGGGGCTTGCTGCCCTAGTGGAAATGCAGAAGAAAGAATCGGAAAAAGGTGGAGACGATGGCGTCTACGAAGGACCTGTTAAGATTGGTTATACGATTAAAGAAGATGCTGATTTCCGAAGAATTGAACAGATTATCGATGAAGAGCGGAGAATTGCAATTGAGGGCTTCGTATTTGATGCGGAAGTCCGAGAGCTTCGCAGTGGCCGTAGCTTACTGACGTTCAAAGTGACGGATTATACCAGCTCAATATTAGTCAAAATGTTTTCACGTGATAAAGAAGATGCCGCAATTCTTGCCCGTGTGAAAAAGGGAATGTGGGTACGTGCTCAAGGTAGCATTCAAAATGATACATTTGTACGGGATTTGGTTATGATTGCAAATGATATAAATGAAATCTCTAAACAGGGTCGACAGGACAAGGCTCCTGAAGGGGAAAAGCGGGTCGAACTGCATATGCATACTCCGATGAGTTCTATGGATGCGGTGACACCGACTTCTGCCCTTATTGCCCAGGCAGCCAAGTGGGGGCATAAGGCTGTTGCCATCACGGATCATGCAGGTGCCCAATCATTCCCTGAAGCTTATAGTGCCGGGAAAAAGAATGACATTAAAATTCTTTACGGCGTCGAAGTGAATCTTGTAAACGACGGCGTGCCGGTTGTCTATAATGAGGCGCATATTGCATTGGCTGATGCCACCTATGTCGTGTTTGATGTAGAAACGACAGGACTGTCTGCCGTTTATGATACGATAATTGAATTTGCTGCAGTAAAAATTCGTGATGGGGACATTATTGATCGATTCGAGTCATTTGCGAATCCTCATCATCCGTTATCCAATACGACCATAGATTTGACGGGAATCACTGATGATCTTGTAGAAAATGCTCCAGAAGTCTCGGAAGTACTCGAAAAGTTCAGGAATTGGGCAGGAGATGCCATACTCGTTGCTCATAACGCGACATTTGATATGGGCTTTTTGAATATAGGTTATAAAAACATGGGATATCCTAAGGCAGCGAATCCAGTTCTGGACACATTGGAACTAGCCCGATTTTTATATCCGGAGTTTAAAAACCATCGTTTAAATACATTATGTAAAAAGTTCGATATCGATTTGACTCAGCATCATAGGGCCATATATGATGCCGAAGCTACAGGCTATCTTATGTTGAAGATGCTAAAGGATGCGATGGAAAAAGACATTACCCATCATGATCAGCTAAATGACAATATGGGTAAAGGAAATGCTTATCAGCGTTCCCGTCCGTCCCATTGTACGCTGATTGCGCAAACACAGGCTGGTTTAAAAAACCTTTTTAAATTAATTTCGATATCACATATTGATTATTATTATCGTGTACCTCGGTTACCGCGTTCCCAACTTAAAAAGTATCGTGAAGGAATTCTCGTTGGATCCGGATGTGATAAAGGGGAAGTTTTTGAAGGGATGATGCAAAAGGGTTTTGAGGAAGTCATAGATATCGCTGAATTTTACGATTATCTTGAAATTCATCCGAAGGAAGTATACCAGCATTTGATTGAGCTTGAATATATCAGGGATGATAAATCGTTAGAAACAATCATCACAAATATCGTCAAGCTTGGTGAGAAATTGGATAAGCCTGTCGTTGCCACAGGGAATGTTCATTATTTGGACCCAAACGACAAAATTTACCGTAAAATCCTTGTGAATTCACAAGGTGGAGCGAACCCGCTGAATCGTCATAAGCTGCCGGATGTACATTTCCGGACAACTGATGATATGCTGAGGGCCTTCTCATTCCTTGGTTCTGAGAAAGCCAAAGAAGTTGTGGTAACTAACACGAATAAAATCGCTGATATGATAGATGAAATCAAGCCTATCAAGGATGAGTTATACACGCCTAAAATTGAAGGCGCAGAAGAAGAGATGCGTGAGATGAGTTACGGCATGGCAAAGAAGATATACGGAGAGAACCTGCCGGAAATCGTAGAAGCTCGTCTTGAAAAAGAATTGAAAAGCATCATTGGCCATGGATTTGCCGTTATTTATTTGATTTCTCACAAACTAGTTAAAAAATCTTTGAATGATGGATATCTCGTGGGATCACGGGGGTCGGTGGGATCTTCGTTCGTTGCAACGATGACTGAAATTACTGAGGTAAACCCACTGCCGCCGCATTATGTGTGTCCAACGTGTAAAAAATCGGAATTCTTCAATGATGGTTCTGTGGGTTCTGGATTTGACCTGCCAGATAAAGACTGTCCAGATTGCGGCATTGCTTATACAAAAGACGGACATGATATCCCGTTTGAAACCTTCCTTGGCTTTAAAGGGGATAAGGTTCCTGATATTGACTTGAACTTCTCCGGTGAATATCAGCCGAAGGCCCATAACTATACTAAGGTCTTGTTTGGAGAAGAGTATGTTTACCGCGCTGGAACGATTGGTACGGTAGCTGAAAAAACGGCGTATGGCTATGTAAAAGGTTATTCTACCGACAATAATATCCATATGCGGGGAGCTGAGACTGACCGTCTTGTTGCTGGATGTACAGGAGTAAAACGGACTACTGGACAGCATCCAGGTGGAATCATCGTTGTTCCGGATTACATGGATATTTATGATTTCACACCTATTCAGTTCCCAGCGGATGACCGAACTTCCGAGTGGAAAACGACTCATTTTGATTTCCATTCAATTCACGATAATATTTTAAAACTTGATATTCTTGGTCACGATGATCCGACTGTGATCAGGATGCTTCAGGATTTGAGCGGCATCGATCCAAAAACGGTTCCGACAGACGATCCTGAAGTAATGAAAATATTCAGTAGTACCGAATCATTAGGAGTAACCGAAGATCAAATTATGTGTAAAACTGGAACGCTAGGTATTCCCGAATTTGGTACGCGTTTTGTTAGGCAGATGCTTGAAGACACGAAACCTACAACATTTTCCGAGCTTGTCCAGATATCCGGATTATCTCATGGTACCGATGTATGGTTGAGTAATGCACAGGAGCTGATTCACAACCGAATATGTACACTTAGCGAAGTTATCGGTTGTCGGGATGATATTATGGTCTATCTGATTTATCAAGGGCTCGATCCTTCTCTGGCGTTTAAAATTATGGAATCAGTACGTAAAGGGAAAGGGCTCTCCGAGGAATTCGAAGCAGAAATGAGAAAAAATGAGGTGCCGGAATGGTATATCGATTCATGTAAAAAGATTAAATACATGTTCCCGAAAGCCCATGCTGCAGCTTATGTATTAATGGCTGTCAGGATTGCTTATTTTAAAGTGCATTTACCTTTATTATATTATGCCGCTTATTTCACAGTTCGTGCCGATGATTTTGAAATCGATGCGATGACGCGGGGATCTCAGGCGATCAAAACTAAGATTGAAGAAATCAATGTAAAAGGATTGGATGCTTCTACTAAGGAAAAGAATACATTGACGGTTCTTGAACTTGCCTTAGAAATGTGTGAGCGCGGATACAGCTTTGCTAAGGTGGATTTGTATAAATCTAGTGCAGACCAATTCATAATTGAAGGTAACACGTTGATTCCACCATTCAATTCAATACCAGGTCTTGGAACAAATGCGGCCATCAATATCGTTAATGCACGTAAGAATGGAGAATTCCTCTCGAAAGAAGATTTACAACAGCGAGGGAAAGTATCCAAGACTATTCTTGAATACCTTGATAAACAAGGCTGTCTAGAGTCTCTGCCTGAACAAAATCAGTTATCTTTATTTTAAAAGAGAAGCTGATGATAAAAAGGAAGAAACAGACATGATATTTGCATAAATATCTTGATTATGGTATATTTTTATTGGAAATACTAAGAGGAACCAATGGCAAGAGTGGGGAAACCCACTCTTTCGTGTTGTATTGACCATTTATTTTGAATCCGAAACCAAGCGCATACAACGCACGTATGGAGGAAACAAATGAGTAAAAAGGTAACGGAAGTTGTAGAAGAATTAGCATTACCAATTCTTGAAGAATTGCAGCTTGAATTAGTTGAAGTGGAGTATGTGAAGGAAGGTAAAAGCTGGTTCCTTCGAGTTTACATTGATAAAGAAACAGGCGTAGATCTTGAAGATTGCGGAAAAGCGAGTGAAAAGCTCAGTGAAAAGCTTGATGAAGTTGATCCAATTCCACAAATTTATTTTCTCGAAGTTTCATCTCCCGGAGCTGAAAGGCCTCTGAAAAAAGAGAAAGATTTCCTTAATGCTATCGGTAAAAATGTTTACATAAAAACATACGAGCCCATTTTAGATGAAAAAGAATTTGAAGGAATCTTAACCAGCTTCGATGGGAACGAAGTGACGCTTGAAATCAAAATCAAGACAAGAAAGAAAACAATCGTCATTCCATACGAAAAGGTAGCCAAAGCAAGATTGGCGATTACCTTCTCTTAAGTCAAGCAAATCAATAATTAAATATCCGTAAGGGGGATCACCATGGGCAATGAGTTATTGGATGCTCTCTATATTTTAGAAAACGAAAAAGGAATTTCCAGGGAAGTTTTAATCGATGCGATTGAGGCTGCTCTTATATCGGCATATCGTCGTAACTTTAACCAAGCGCAAAATGTGCGTATCGATTTGAATCTTGGTAAAGGAACAATGCGTGTATTTGCCAGAAAAGACGTTGTAGATGAAGTATTCGATTCACGTCTGGAAATTTCTGTTGAAGAAGCAAGAGCGATTGATCCCAACTACCAGCTAGAGGATATTGTCGAAATGGAAGTAACGCCAAAAGATTTCGGCCGCATTGCTGCACAAACAGCGAAGCAAGTTGTTACTCAAAGAGTGCGTGAAGCAGAGCGCGGCATCATTTATGCTGAATTCATTGATCGCGAAGAGGATATCATGACAGGGATTGTTCAACGTCAGGATTCTCGATTTATCTATGTGAGTCTAGGTAAAATCGAAGCATTGCTTCCAGTCAATGAACAAATGCCTAATGAGCAGTATAAACCTCATGATCGTATTAAAGTTTTTATCACAAAAGTTGAAAAGACGTCCAAGGGGCCGCAAATTTTTGTATCCCGTTCACATCCTGGACTTTTAAAACGTTTATTCGAAATCGAAGTGCCTGAAATTTTTGATGGAACAGTAGAAATTAAGTCAGTTGCTCGTGAAGCAGGTGACCGTTCAAAAATCTCCGTGCACTCTGAAAACGAAGAAGTCGATCCGGTCGGTTCCTGCGTAGGCCAAAAGGGACAACGTGTCCAGGCCATCGTCAATGAATTAAAAGGTGAAAAAATCGATATCGTTAAATGGTCGGAAAATCCGGTTATCTTTGTTGCGAATGCTTTAAGCCCTTCAAAAGTACTTGAAGTTATCGTAAAAGAAGAAGAAAAGGCGACAACTGTAATCGTTCCGGACTATCAGCTTTCACTTGCAATTGGTAAGCGTGGACAAAATGCTCGCTTAGCTGCCAAACTTACTGGTTGGAAAATTGATATCAAGAGTGAAACAGAAGCCCGTGAAGCGGGTATTTACCCGGTTGAAGAACAGGAATTCCTTTTAAGCAGGGATAGCTATGTGAATGAAGAGGATATAGATTTCGAAGAGGATAACGAGTAAATTTAGAGGTGAAAAAAGATGAATAGCCGAAAAAAAATCCCGATGCGTAAATGTGTGGCCACAGGCGAAATGAAGCCGAAGAAAGAACTCATACGTATCGTTCGATCTAAAGAAGGGGAAGTCAGCCTTGATCCGACCGGAAAAAAATCGGGAAGGGGAGCTTATTTGACTCTTGATCGGGATGTTATCGAGCTGGCCAAAAAGAAAAATGTGCTGGCTAATCACCTTAGTACCCAAATCGATTCCTCCCTTTATGAACAATTGCTTGAATTAGTGAATAAGGAGAAATACTAACACCATGACCCAACAACAACAATGGATGTCTCTATTAGGTTTGGCCAATCGAGCACGCAAGCTAATTTCGGGTGAAGAATTAGTGGTTAAAGAGATTAGAAGCGGTAATGCCAAAGTTGTTATTTTATCCGCGGACGCTTCAAAAAACACTGAAAAAAAAATATCTGATAAGTGCGCATTTTATCAGGTTCCTTTAAAAAGAGTCGAAAGCAGGTCTATGCTCGGCCATGCGATTGGTAAGGAAGCTAGAGTTGCCGTCGCAGTTCTGGATGAAGGTTTTGCACAAAAACTCCGAACGCTGCTCGATTAAATTTTACGGGGGTGAACGTATGACAAAATTGCGTGTATATGAATATGCAAAACAAAAGAACGTTTCAAGCAAGGAAGTAATAACTAAACTTAAAGAAATGAATATAGAGGTAACAAACCATATGACAGCATTAGACGATTCAACTGTAAATAAATTAAACGATTCAATTAAGCCTAAAAGCGAAGATAAAAGCCCAGCTACTGAACCAAAAGCTAACGCTACGGTTGCAAAATACGAAGCTGAAGCAGATGAGAAGAGTACAGTTAATAAAGAAAAGCTAAAGAAAAAACCTCCCGTTAAACCTGTAGGTACGAAAAAACCAGCAGGACAGTTTAGTAGAGGTAGAAATAACCGAAATAAAAATAATAAACAAAGACAACAAGCACCACAGGCTCCTGTTACTAAACGTAAAGAAAGAGAACTTCCAGAGAAAATTACGTTTTATGAGTCTTTGACTGTTATGGAACTTGGTAAAAAACTTCACCGTGAACCGTCTGAAATCATTAAAAAGCTTTTCATGCTTGGTGTGATGGCTACAATTAACCAAACATTAGATAAAGATGCTATAGAATTAATCTGTACAGAATACGGTGTATTGGCTGAAGAAGAGATTCGGGTTGATCTAACTGACCTTGAGTCATTAGTGACTGAAGATGCTTCTGAAGATTTGATCGAACGTCCGGCTGTTGTAACGATCATGGGACACGTTGACCATGGTAAAACGACATTGCTTGATTCTATTCGTCATACTAAAGTAACTGAAGGCGAAGCAGGCGGAATCACTCAGCATATCGGTGCTTATCAAGTTAAAGTTAACGACAAAAAAATTACATTCCTTGATACACCAGGACATGCTGCGTTTACAACAATGCGTGCTCGTGGAGCTCAGGTTACAGATATCACAATCCTAGTTGTAGCAGCGGATGATGGTGTTATGCCTCAAACGGTTGAAGCGATTAACCATGCTAAAGCAGCAGAGGTTCCAATTATCGTCGCTGTTAATAAAATGGATAAAGAAGCCGCTAATCCAGACCGCGTTATGCAAGAATTGACAGAGCACGGTTTAGTTTCTGAAGCATGGGGCGGAGATACAATTTTCGTACCTATTTCAGCTAAAAATGGCGAAGGAATCGATAGCTTGTTGGAAATGATTCTACTAGTTAGTGAAGTAGAAGAATATAAAGCAAATCCAACTCGTAAAGCAAACGGAACGGTTATCGAAGCACGTTTGGATAAAGGGCGCGGCTCTGTAGCAACATTGCTTGTTCAAAACGGAACGTTGAAAGTCGGAGATCCAATCGTTATTGGTAATACATTCGGCCGCGTTCGTGCAATGCTTAATGACCTTGGCCGTCGTGTTAAGGATGCAGGTCCTTCTACACCGGTTGAAATCACAGGTTTGAATGAAGTTCCACAGGCTGGGGACCGTTTCATCGTCTTTGAAGATGAAAAAACTGCCCGTCAAGTTGGGGAAGTTCGTGCGCAAAGACAGCTTGCTTCACAACGTAATGAAAAATCTCGTGTAACGCTTGATACATTGTTCGAGCAAATGAAAGAAGGGGAAATTAAAGAATTGAACATCATCTTAAAAGCGGATGTTCAAGGTTCTGCTGAAGCAGTTGCCGCTTCCCTGAATAAAATAGAAGTAGAAGGCGCAAAAGTGAAAATTATTCACACTGGCGTCGGGGCTATTACAGAGTCTGACATTATCCTAGCTACGGCTTCTAATGCAATCGTCATCGGATTTAACGTCCGTCCTGATGTGAATGCGAAGCGTGCGGCTGAATCAGAAAATGTTGATGTCCGCCTTCACCGTATCATTTATAAAGCTATCGAAGAGATCGAGTCGGCTATGAAAGGGATGCTTGACCCTGAATTTGAAGAAAAAATTATTGGTCAGGCTGAAGTTCGTACGACTTTCAAAGTATCTAAAGTTGGTACGATCGCTGGTTCTTATGTTACAGAAGGAAAAATCACACGTGATAGCGGCATTCGCTTAATTCGTGAAGGTGTCGTCATTTACGAAGGTGAAATTGATGCATTGAAACGTTTTAAAGATGATGTAAAAGAAGTGGCAACGAACTATGAGTGCGGTATTACCATTAAAAATTACAATGACCTTAAAGAAGGCGACGTAATTGAAGCTTATGTAATGGAAGAGATAGAGCGTAAATGATCGTTGGCTCTGTCCAATGTGAGTGCATCATCTATGACACCCATTCTTTGAAAGAAAAACGAGCCGTTTTGCAGCGTGTTATGACACGGCTTAAACAGAAGTTCAATATATCGGTAGCAGAAACGGATTTTCAGGATCTATGGCAACGAACAAAGATTTCTATCGTAACCGTTTCATCTTCAAGGAAGGCTACTGAGAGAGAACTTCAAAATGCCCTTAAATTTCTAGATTCTTTTCCGGAAATAGAGCGAACAATAACAGATATAGACTGGCTTTAGGCTAGCGAGGTGATATTATGAGCCTTCGTGCAAATCGTGTTGGCGAACAAATGAAAAAAGAGCTGAGTGAAATTATCGGCCGAAAAATTAAAGATCCAAGAATCGGATTTGTAACAGTAACAGATGTTGACGTTACAGGCGATCTACAACAGGCAACTGTTTATATTTCCGTGTTGGGTGATCAGGAACAACGGGAAAAAACTCTTCAAGGCCTTGCAAAGGCAAAAGGATTTATGCGTTCAGAAATTGGGCAAAGAATCCGTCTTCGCAAAACCCCGGAACTGTTTTTTGAATTTGATGAATCGGTTGATTACGGAAATCGAATCGAATCGTTAATTTCACAAATCAATTCAGAGGAAAAACCGGCTGGAAAAGACGAATAATAAGCAAGCAGAAAAGGAGGTCGACTCAATAAGTGCTTTGCACTTCTTGGGGTCGATCTCTTTTTTTTGAAATGACAGGAAAGCGTAGCAAAAAGTAAAAGACACCTTTCGAATTTAAGTTCATATTGTTTGTGCAAGCTGACAGAGGTGCTTCCACTTTTAGAAAATGAGGTGAAAGTGTGAACGGTATTCTACCATTATGGAAACCAAAGGGATTGACATCCCATGATTGTGTTTTTAAATTAAGGAAGATATTAAAAACAAAAAAGGTTGGGCATACAGGCACTTTAGATCCTGATGTCACAGGGGTTTTACCGATTTGTATCGGTAGGGCAACAAAAGTCGCCGAATATTTGACAGAGGCAGGTAAAGCGTATGAAGGGGAAGTGACCCTTGGTTTTTCAACGACAACGGAAGATGCAAGCGGCGATAAGGTAGCTGAAAAAAGGATTACTCAAGTGATTCAGCGTGAACAAATTCTTGAAGTTTTAGAATCATTAACAGGAAAAATTGAACAGACTCCGCCGATGTTTTCAGCTGTTAAGGTAAACGGGAAAAAGTTATATGAATACGCTCGGGCCGGAATCGAAGTGGAGCGACCGACACGGGAGGTTACCATTTACGAAATCACCCTTCTCGATGAACGTTCTGAATTCAAAGGAGAAACCATTTCTTTCCGTTTTCGTGTTAAGTGCAGTAAAGGAACATATATTAGAACGCTTGCTGTCATGATAGGTGAAAAATTGGGATTTCCAGCACATATGTCAGACCTAACGCGGATTGAATCAGCTGGTTTTAAGCTTGAAGACTGTCTGACATTCGCTGAGGTGGAAGCATTCATGGAAACCGGACAAACAGATGAGTTTCTGCTGCCCTTAGAGCGAGGATTATTTCATTTGCCCAAAATTCAGATTAGTGATAAAGTAGCAAAGAAAGTACTTAACGGTGCGGTATTGGAACAGGCTAAGGATGTTGTTGTTGAGAAAGGTCAGCCTTTTGTAATGGTTGATCCATCTGATAAGGCTATTGCCATTTATCAAATACATCCGACAAAAGAGGGATTAATTAAACCTGTAAAAGTTTTGGCACAAGAATTATAGACCGTTTTGCCGTCGGAAAGAGGAGATTGAAAGGTGAAAGTGATCGCAATAGAGCATCCTCATCAATTTAATTCGGATGATTTTCCGGAGCTTGTAATGGCGCTTGGATTTTTTGATGGCATACATAAAGGGCATCAAATTGTTATTCAAACTGCCAAGCAAAAAGCCGATGAAATGAATCTTAAGTCAGCAGTTATGACATTTGACCCACATCCTTCCGCAGTATTGGGGAGGAAAACGGAAAATATTCGCTATATTACACCACTCGAAGATAAAATAGATATCATAGAATCGATGGAGATAGATTATCTGTTTATCGTTCATTTCAGCAAGGAATTTGCTTCGGTGTTGCCGGAACAGTTCGTTGACGAATATATTGTCGGGCTGAATGTCCGTCACGTTGTAGCCGGCTTTGACTATTCATATGGCCGCTACGGTCAAGGATCGATGGAAGATTTGCCTGTATACGCACGAGGAAGGTTTACGCAGACGGTTGTTGCGAAACAAACACTTGAAGATGAAAAGGTAAGTTCGACCAGAATCAGAGAAACACTTAGTAACGGTAACTTTTCCGACTTTTATCATTTGGCAGGCCGCCGTTATTTAACGAAAGGGCATGTCGTTCATGGTGAAAAACGAGGCAGGAAGTTGGGTTTCCCCACTGCTAATATTGAAGTGAGTGACGATTATATATTCCCAGCTGCTGGGGTATATGCTGTCAAGATTAATATAAGCGGCCAATGGTATAATGGGGTTTGTAATGTCGGTTATAAACCTACGTTCCATGAAGAAAAGCCGAAATATCCAACCGTAGAGGTTCATGCTTTGGAGTTCTCGGGTGATATTTATGGCAATCAAGTTTCGGTAGAATGGCATACTAGGCTGAGAAGTGAGCAGAAATTTTCTGGACTTGAAGCGTTAGTCGCACAGATTGAAACTGATAAGCAAAATGCGCTAGCTTATTTTTCAAAACTGAAAGTATAAACGGTTAACAATAGACAATACTTGCAATTTTAATGAAAAACATGTATTCTATTGTATGTATGAAAATAACCATTGCTTGGCTAGTCGAGACTCCGACGCTGGCTCGGTAATAGGTGATTTTACAGAATTTTAGGAGGAATAATAACATGGCTATTACACAAGTACGCAAAAACGAACTTATCGCTGAGTTCAGAACTCACGATACTGACACTGGATCTCCAGAAGTTCAAATCGCAGTATTAACAGAAGAAATCAACAACTTGAACGGACACTTACGCACACACAAAAAAGACCACCATTCACGTCGCGGTCTTCTTAAAATGGTAGGTAAACGTCGTAATCTTTTAACTTACCTACGTAACAAAGACGTTACTCGTTACCGTACACTAATTAACAAATTAGGTCTACGTAGATAATTTTTTCAGGAAGGCGGGAAATTTCCCGCTTTTTTGATGTTAATCAAATGATTTGGACGTGTTCTATTTTTAGGCTAAGCCTTCGTCCTTGGGACTCGGCAGGAGCCGGGTCTTTTTCTATTTATAAATGATTAGGATATACATAATTGAATGAATGAAAATTTTATTCATTTTACTGTTAATGCTTGTTTTTTTCGTGCATAATAGGAATAGTTTGGTTTTAACTTGAGTTCAGTTACTTTCACATATAATGATTTAATCCAATACAGGTTTAGGTAAACTAAGCCTCTAAGTGAAGATTCAGAGAGGGGTTTAATAAATGGGACAGGAAAAACATACGTATTCATTTGACTGGGCCGGCCGTAATGTAACGGTAGAGATTGGCCAATTGGCCAAACAAGCGAACGGAGCAGTTTTAGTCCGTTATGGAGAAACAGCTGTATTAAGTACAGCAACAGCTTCAAAGGAACCTAGAAATGTCGACTTCTTCCCTTTGACAGTCAACTACGAAGAAAGACTGTATGCAGTCGGTAAAATTCCAGGTGGCTTCATCAAACGTGAAGGCAGACCGAGTGAAAGAGCAATTTTAGCAAGCCGACTAATTGACCGTCCAATCCGTCCGCTATTTGCAGATGGCTTCCGGAACGATGTTCAAATTATCAGTATGGTTATGAGTGTTGATCAAGATTGTTCTTCTGAAATGGCAGCGATGCTTGGTTCATCCCTTGCACTTTCAGTTTCCGATATTCCGTTTGAAGGTCCAATTGCTGGAGTTGTAGTCGGAAGAATTAATAATGAATTCATTATTAACCCTACTGTTGACCAACTTGCAAAAAGCGACATTAACTTGACAGTTGCCGGTACGAAAGATGCTATCAACATGGTTGAAGCTGGAGCAAATGAAGTACCAGAAGAAACTATGCTTGAAGCAATTATGTTTGGTCATGACGAAATCAAGAAGGTTATTGCATTCCAAGAGAAAATTGTTGCTGAAATCGGCAAGGAAAAGCTACAAATCTCTCTATACCAAGTGGATGCAGATCTAGAAGCAGAAGTAAAAGGTCATTGTGAATCAGACCTTAACAAAGCTGTACAAGTTCAGGAAAAACATGCTCGTGAAGATGCTATTAAAGAAGTAAAAGATCGCGTGTTGGCTCATTATGAAGAAGAAACTGATGAAGCTAAACTAAAACAAATCAAAGAAATCCTAAATAAATTGGTTAAATCAGAAGTCCGTCGTTTAATTACGGAAGAAAAGGTACGTCCAGATGGCCGTAACCCGGATGAGATTAGACCATTATCATCTGAAGTAACTATTCTGCCTCGTACACACGGTTCTGGTTTGTTCACACGTGGACAAACTCAAGCACTTTCTATCTGTACATTAGGTGCCCTTGGCGATGTACAGATTTTGGACGGTCTTGGAACCGAAGAGTCGAAACGTTTCATGCATCATTATAACTTCCCTCATTTCAGTGTTGGTGAAACAGGCCCGATTCGTGGTGCAGGACGTCGTGAAATCGGACATGGTGCACTTGGTGAAAGAGCATTAGAACCGGTTATACCGAATGATAAAGACTTCCCTTATACAATTAGACTTGTGTCTGAAGTTCTTGAATCTAATGGCTCAACATCGCAAGCAAGTATCTGTGCAAGTACGCTAGCAATGATGGATGCTGGTGTTCCGTTGAAAGCTCCAGTTGCAGGTATTGCAATGGGTCTTGTTAAAACAGGTGAGCACTACACGATCTTAACAGATATTCAAGGCATGGAAGATCATCTAGGAGACATGGACTTTAAAGTTGCTGGAACGTCAAAAGGTGTTACAGCCCTTCAAATGGATATTAAAATTGAGGGTCTTTCAAGAGAAATTCTTGAAGAAGCATTACTTCAAGCTAAACATGGCCGGATGCACATTTTGGAATCAATGATGGCAACAATCAATCAACCGCGTGAGCAATTATCCAAATATGCTCCGAAAATCGTTACAATGTCTATTAATCCAGACAAAATCCGCGATGTCATTGGACCGAGCGGTAAACATATCAATAAAATCATTGAAGAAACTGGCGTAAAAATTGACATCGAACAAGATGGAACGGTATTCATTTCTTCTACAGATGAAGCAATGATTCAAAAAGCGAAGAAAATTATCGAAGATATCGTGCGTGAAGTCGTTGTAGGCGAACTATACTTAGGTAAAGTTAAACGTATTGAAAAATTCGGAGCGTTCGTTGAAATCTTCAATGGTAAAGATGGTTTGGTCCATATTTCTGAACTGGCTGAAGAAAGAGTCGGTAAAGTGGAAGATGTCGTTTCACTTGGCGATGAGCTATTAGTTAAAGTTACTGAGATTGATAAGCAAGGAAGGGTTAACCTTTCCCGTAAAGCGGTCCTTAAAGAACAAAAAGAGGCAGCTAATCCTTCTCAGTCATAATAGAAATAAAAATTCGGCATGCGGTTCCTAGTGAATCTGCATGCTTTTTTGTTTTAAAGGATTCATCGTTATATATGGAAATTCGCAATAAAAGTATGTAATGTTCTACCTTGTCCGTTTTCTTCATACATTTTTGTATGAAGGGGGCGTAAAAAATGAATAATAAATGGAAGCAGATAGTTGCGATAAGTGCCATTGCAGGTATATCATGGTTATTAGTGCAAAATCCATATACACATATTTATTTGACCCAATTAACAGATCATTCAGTTGCGTCAATGAAGCAGGAAGATGAGCTTCTTTTACAAATAAAAGAATCAACAAAAAAATATGAGATTGCACCACAGGATGCACGAATAGATTCGGTTTGGAAAACCGTTCCTGCATATAATGGCCTAAAGGTAAATATTGATGATTCGTATAAAGCTATGAAGAAGGAGGGCGGATTCGATAAGGATAAACTGGTATATCAACAAGTTCCAGCAAAGATTCATTTAAACGATCTCGACCCGGCTCCGATTTACCGGGCCCATCCGGAAAAGCCAGTGGTATCATTTTTAATCAATGTGGCCTGGGGTAATGAATACTTACAGGATATGTTGGCTGTGTTAAAAAAACATAATGTCAAGGCAACATTTTTCCTTGAAGGTAATTGGACTAAGAAGAACCCAGAATTGGCGAAGATGATTAAGGGTGGAGGACACGAAATCGGAAACCACTCCTATTCACATCCGAATATGCAAAATATTTCCTCTCAGGCTACACGTGAGGAAATTCGTAAAACGAATGAAGTCATTGAAGCGGTGACAGGTGTGAAGATGAAATGGTTCGCCCCTCCAAGCGGAAGCTACCGAGACGAAACGGTAAAAATCGCGGATTCTCTCGGTTTAAAGACAGTTATGTGGAGTGTGGATACGATTGACTGGCAAAAACCAAGTCCTGAAGTACTTCAACAGAGGGTGCTTTCTAAGGTTCACCCGGGAGCATTTATTTTAATGCATCCTACAGAATCTACCGCGAAATCATTGGAAACGTTAATTATTAATATAGAAAAGAAAGACTTAGATGTTGTTACCGTTTCAGAAGCAGTAGATGAAGAGCGGTTGAATCCATAACGTTATGGTTACGAAAGCAGCATAGAATGATTGGGAGGAATGTTAGTTGATTAAGAAATACACTTGTCAAAATGGAGTAAGAATTGTATTAGAAAATATTCCAACAGTACGTTCAGCAGCAATTGGAGTATGGATCAAAACAGGTTCACGAAATGAAACACCAGAATTGAATGGGGTTTCCCATTTCCTTGAACATATGTTTTTCAAAGGAACAACTACGAGGAATGCACGTGAAATTGCCGAGTCGTTTGACAGTATTGGCGGACAAGTGAATGCATTTACTTCAAAAGAGTACACATGCTATTATGCAAAAGTTATGGATAACCATGCTAGCTATGCGCTTGAAATCCTTGCTGATATGTTCTTCAACTCCACTTTTGATGAGGAAGAATTGAAAAAAGAAAAAAATGTCGTCTACGAAGAGATTAAAATGTATGAAGATACACCTGATGATATTGTCCATGATCTCTTAAGCAAGGCGGTATACGAAAATCATCCCCTTGGCTATCCAATACTAGGTACGGAAAGTACACTTGAAACATTCAATAGTGAGACATTAAAGAAATATGTTCACGATATGTACACGCCTGATAAAGTCGTCGTTTCCATTGCAGGAAATGTGGATGAAAAATTAATTCAAGAAGTCGAAAGCTACTTTGGCTCGTACCAAGGAGGGGAAGAGCGTCTTGAATTGGTGAAGCCGGCATTCCATGAAAATAGGATCACGCGTAAAAAAGAAACTGAGCAAGCCCATCTTTGCCTTGGTTTTAAAGGGTTAGAAATTGGTAATGACAAAACATACAGCTTGATTACCTTGAATAATATTCTTGGTGGAAGCATGAGTAGCCGTCTATTCCAGGACGTTAGGGAACAACGCGGTCTTGCATATTCTGTCTACTCTTACCATTCCAGCTACCAGGATACAGGTTTGGTGACAGTGTATGGAGGGACAGGCACAAGTCAGCTTGATAGTTTGTATGAAACCATTCAGGAAACACTGGATACACTAAAAAAAGACGGTATCACGGAAAAGGAATTGCGCAATAGTAAAGAGCAACTTAAAGGAAGCTTAATGCTAAGCCTTGAAAGCACGAACAGCCGCATGAGCCGTAACGGGAAAAATGAGCTTATGCTGGGTGAGCACCGCTCTCTTGATGATATCATTATCAAGATTGATGAAGTGACAGAGAATAGCGTCAATGAAATGGCAAACCAAATCTTCAAGGAACATTCCTTGTCATTGGTGAGCCCGCTGGAAAATTGGGACAAATAAAAATTCACAAGCCTGAACTTCTGTTTATTATATAGAAGAGCAGGCTTTTTTTTTAAAAGCTTTTGAAAATACAAGGACCTTTCGGTAAGTACAATTTTTAGATAAATGCCTTCTAAGTTCACCTTTTTCGGATATAGATTGAATAGAAGGTGAAAAAAGGGGGAGCTTGTATTGAGATTGAGTGAATTAAGTGGTAAAGAAATTGTTGATGTGAACAGAGCGGAGAGATTAGGTGTTCTTGGTCAGACGGATTTGGAAGTAGATGAAACTGGACAAATTACCACGTTGATTATTCCTTCAGTTAAGTGGTTCGGACTCTTAAGAAATGGCAGTGAAATTCGCGTCCCATGGGAGCATATTAAAAAAATAGGAACGGATATGCTCATCATCGATTTTCAGGAGGGACTTCCCATTAAAGATGGCGAGCATATGGACGGATAAACCAATTTATAGCATGGATGGTTACTATTGAAACTATTCATCAATATAATAAACGCCTTAGCAGGCATTTGCTAAGGCGTTTTTGCTTTTCTTATCACCGTTTTTTAAGTAAAAACATAAGATGGCATGGTAACTAGAGAATGTAGCAAAAACCGAATTGCTTCTTGAGGAATATTTACCAAGAGGCGAGGGATGTTAGGATCTTTTATATAAAGAAGGTGACGGTTTTAATGCTCACAGGCATGCAAATCGCTGTAATTGGTGGAGATGCGCGTCAACTTGAAGTTGTCCGTAAACTGACAGAACTTGATGCAAAGCTACTATTAGTAGGTTTTGAACAGCTCGACCATGCTTTTACAGGAGCGGTTAAGGAAAAAATGGAGGATATAAATTTTAATGAATTAGATTCGGTTATTTTACCAGTCCGAGGTACTGATACAAATGGTAAGGTGGAAACGATTTTTTCCAGTGAAGAAGTTGTTTTGAGCGAAGAAATGATAAAAAAGACCCCAGCCCATTGCGTTTTTTATTCAGGGATTAGTAATGATTATCTTGATGGAATATTTAAGAAAGCGGACCGCAAACTCGTACTACTATTTGAACGTGATGATGTGGCTATTTACAATTCGATTCCTACTGTTGAAGGAGCAATCATGATGGCCATTCAGCATACGGATTTCACAATCCATGGCTCGAATGTATCTGTTCTCGGACTGGGTAGGGTTGGTATGAGTGTAGCTCGGTCATTCCAAGCCCTTGGAGCAAAGGTAAAGGTTGGAGCAAGAAAAAGCGAAGATATTGCGAGGATTTGTGAAATGGCGTTAACCCCCTTTCATTTAAATGATATTGCTTCAGAAATGAAAAATGTTGATATATGTATTAATACGATCCCTTTTCCGATTATTACGGCCAAAGTAATTGCAAACATGCCCGTCCATACATTAATTATCGACCTTGCTTCAAAACCGGGGGGGACGGATTTTCGTTATGCTGAAAAAAGGGGAATAAAGGCACTTTTGGCTCCGAGTCTACCGGGGATAGTTGCCCCAAAAACAGCGGGTCAGATCTTAGCGAATGCACTTGGGCTTTTGATCCAAGGTGAGTTCATGAAAAGGAAGGGGAAAAAAATATGAGTCTCCAAGGAAAACGGATTGGTTTCGGATTAACAGGGTCGCATTGCACATACGATGAAGTGTTTCCGGAAATAGAAAAGATTGTAAATGAAGGGGCGGAAGTAATACCAATAGTAACATCGACAGTTCAAAACACGGAAACCCGCTTCGGAAAGGGCGAGGACTGGGTTGAAAGAATCGAAAAATTGACGGGGAATCGTGTCGTTGATACAATCGTCAAAGCAGAGCCTTTAGGACCTAAATTACCGCTCGACTGTATGGTAATTGCTCCTTTGACAGGTAATTCAATGAGTAAAATGGCTAATGCTCTTACCGATTCGCCTGTACTTATGGCTGCAAAAGCAACGATGAGAAATCACCGTCCTGTTGTGGTCGCCATATCAACAAATGATGCGCTTGGATTAAATGGTGTCAATTTAATGAGGCTAATGGCCGCAAAAGATATTTATTTTGTTCCTTACGGCCAGGATAACCCCATTGGTAAACCAAGTTCCATGGTTGCCAGGATGAGCATGATTCGGGATACAATCATTGCAGCTATAGAGAGAGAGCAAATTCAACCAGTTATTGTCGAAAGGTTTAAGGATGATTTAAACTGATCATGCGCTCTAAGTAAGCTCCTAGTTCCTAAAAACTGTAATATATGCATAACTTTGTAGCGGTAGATGCAGAATATTTTGTTAAAGTGCGACCCTTTGGAATGTTAATGTGATAAAATAAATGATATTCTGAACAAGAAGAAGTAAATCTAACAACCAACTAACTTTTAGAGATAGAAAAGGAGTATTGACAAATGACTGAGACACAGGGATTGCATATTGCAGTTGTGGGAGCAACTGGAGCTGTAGGACAACAAATGATTTCAACACTTGAACAACGGGACCTACCGATTAAGAAAATCATCTTTTTATCATCGGCTCGTTCCGCAGGAATCAAACTTTCATTTAAGGGCGAAGAAATCGAAGTGCAGGAAGCAAAACCTGAAAGCTTTGAAGGTGTCGATATCGCTTTATTCAGTGCTGGAGGAAGCGTGTCTAAGGAATTGGCACCAGAAGCAGTGAAACGCGGAGCAATAGTAGTAGACAATACGAGCGCATTCCGTATGGATGAAAATGTGCCGCTTGTCGTACCGGAAGTAAATGAAGAAGACTTAAAACAGCATAATGGGATCATTGCCAACCCGAATTGTTCAACTATCCAAATGGTTGTGGCATTAGAACCTATCCGCCAGACTTATGGCTTATCAAAAGTTGTTGTTTCTACTTATCAGGCTGTTTCTGGTGCAGGAGTTGCAGCAATAAACGAATTAAAAGAACAAGCTCGCGACTTGCTGGATGAGAAAGAAATCAATCCGAAAATTTTACCGGTAAAAGGAGATGAAAAGCATTACCAAATCGCTTTTAATGTCATTCCCCAAATCGATAAATTCCAGGATAATGGATTCACTTTTGAAGAAATGAAAATGATTAATGAAACAAAGAAAATTATGCACATGGAAGAACTTCCTGTAGCCGCAACATGTGTAAGGCTTCCTGTTGTAACAGGTCATTCAGAGTCTGTTTATATTGAAGTTGAAAAAGAAGGCATATCTGCTTCTCAAATCAAAGATTTGATGAAAACAGCACCTGGAATTGTATTAGAAGATGAGCCGGAACAACAAGTTTATCCAACACCTGCTTCATCTGTCGGAAAGAATGATGTATTCGTTGGACGGATTCGCAAAGATTTAGATGAAGATAAAGGCTTCCATTTATGGGTGGTTTCCGATAATCTATTAAAAGGAGCAGCTTGGAACTCTGTTCAAATCGCTGAAAGCCTTTTAAAATTAGGTTTGGTAACAGTTAAGTAAGAAATTATATATTCTTAAAGAACTGAACAATACATGATAGAGAGTTTTTGTCAGCTTCCCGAACCGGGAAGCTGGCTTATATTTGGGGTGTATGGATTATGAAAATTATCGTCCAGAAATACGGAGGAACATCTGTCCGTGATGAGGAAAGCCGTTCATTTGCCAGGGGGCATATTGAAAAGGCAATCAAAGAAGGCTACAAAGTGGTGGTTGTGGTTTCAGCCATGGGAAGAAAAGGCGATCCCTATGCAACAGATACCTTACTATCTCTAGTAAATGGAGCGAAAGCCAGCCTTTCAAAACGAGAACAGGATTTACTTTTGTCAGTAGGAGAAACGATATCTTCTGTCGTATTTACGAACATGCTGTTAGAACATGGTATTAATGCCGTGGCTTATACAGGGGCTCAGGCGGGATTTTTGACTAATTCCGACTATTCTAGTGCCAAAATAATGGAAATGAAATGTGACCGTCTCGTGAAAGAACTGGAATTGAAGGACGTTGTCGTTGTTGCAGGATTCCAGGGTGCAGCTAAAAACGGAGACATTACGACTATTGGCCGTGGCGGAAGCGACACATCAGCTGCAGCATTAGGTGCGGCTTTACAAGCTGAAAGGGTCGATATTTTTACGGATGTGGAAGGAATAATGACTGCCGATCCACGTATTGCCGAGCAAGCTCGTCCATTATCAGTCGTTTCTTATACAGAAGTTTGCAACATGGCTTATCAAGGTGCCAAGGTCATTCATCCCCGTGCTGTTGAAATTGCCATGCAGGCAAAAGTTCCGATCAGGATCCGTTCAACATACAGTGATGGATTAGGAACACTTGTCACAGGTGTAAATAAGGGAAGCCAGGGTAGTGACATACGGGAAAGACTAGTTACAGGAATAGCTCACGTTTCTAAAATAACCCAAATTAAAGTACGAGCGAAAAAAGACCAATATAATTTACAAGCAGAAGTTTTTAAAGCGATGGCCAATGCCTCCATTTCCGTTGACTTTATCAATATTTATCCAAATGGCGTTGTTTATACGGTTTCGGAGGAGATGACAGAACTTGCTCTTTCTATTTTGGCCGAGCTTGGTCATGAACCTGTAATTGAGCGGAATTGTGCTAAAGTTTCTGTAGTCGGTGCAGGCATCAACGGAGTGCCAGGCGTTGCAGCGAAGATTGTCACAGCGCTTTCTGAGAAAGAAATTGCTATTCTTCAATCTGCTGACAGCCATACGACTATTTGGGTTTTAGTAAAAGAAGAAGATTTAGTAGAAGCTGTTAATTCACTTCATTATGCATTTCATTTGCATGAAAGTGAAGCATAATAAGCATACAAGTTTTATTAATTAAAGAGGTGTTATATGATGATATTTGGTAGAGTATCAACGGCAATGGTCACCCCTTTCGATAGCAAGGGAAATGTTGATTTTCAAAAAACGACTTCATTGGTCAATTACTTATTAACGAATGGAACGGATTCACTTGTGCTTTCGGGCACAACTGGGGAGTCTCCAACTTTATCTTCGGAGGAAAAAATCGCCTTATTGCGTCATGTTTCGAAGGTTGTAGAAAAACGGGTACCCGTCATCATGGGTACGGGAAGCAACAATACGTATGCTTCTATTGAGTTGACAAAAAAGGCAGAACAAAACGGTGCAGATGCGATCATGCTTGTGGCTCCGTATTATAATAAAACGAATCAAGAAGGTCTTTACCAACATTTTAAAGTAATTGCAGAAAGTACGACGCTACCTGTAATGGTATATAACATCCCAGGTCGTGCTTCTGTTAATATTGAACCGGAAACAATTATCCGTCTTTCGAAAATTCCCAATATCGTAGCAGTAAAAGAAGCGAGCGGGGATTTAAACGCGATGACTCAAATCATTGCTGAAACGGATGATGATTTTGCGTTATACAGCGGGGATGACGCATTAACGCTGCCAGTACTAGCGATTGGCGGAGCAGGAGTAGTTTCAGTTGCTTCCCATATTGCCGGTAATGAATTACAAAAAATAATAGAAGCTTTTATCGGCGGGAATACGGCCGAGGCGGCCAGGCTACATCAGGAGCTGTTGCCACTTATTAAAAGCTTGTTTGCAGCGCCTAGCCCTGCCCCAGTTAAAACAGCTCTTCAGTTATTTGGAATTGACGTAGGTTCAGTCAGGCTACCAATCGTGCCATTGACTGAACAAGAGCGCCTATCTTTAGCCTCCGTATTAAAAAAATAAATAGTTTCTGAACAAGCTGATCGATTTATGATTGGCTTGTTTTTACATAAAGATGTATTTGTTTGGAAAATAAAGACGATTTTCTTTCCAGTTATAGGATAAAAGTTTATACTTTTAATTATCTTTCGATTAGAAAAGGATAAAAGTCATGTGTTCACCCTTAGTACAGGGAATGGATGCCTTCTACATAAATGCAGGACTATTTTTAAAATAGGAAATAAAGTAAAAAAATTCCTTAGAAAATGGTATGTGTTGTCATGTTTTTTGAACATCGGTTATAATGAAATCATTGGGAAATTATGAACGGCGATTTTTTAAGGAGGATATTCGATTGGGTAAAGATAAAAATAATGGAATAAAAGTTATTTCTCTTGGAGGACAAGGGGAACTTGGTAAAAATATGTACGTCATTGAGGTAAATGAAGACCTCTACCTTCTTGATGCAGGATTAATGCTGCCAGAAGAAGAAATGTTGGGAATTGATGCGGTAATTCCTGACATTTCTTATTTGATGGATAATAAAGAACGGGTACAGGGTATTTTCATTACCCATGGTCATGAAGACCATATGGGTGCGCTTGCTTATGTATTAAAATATTTACCGGTACCTGTTTACGGTACAAAGCTTACACTTGCTTTAATCAAAACAAAATTAAAGGAAGACGGCTTTAATGGCAGGGCAACATTTACTGAGATCGATTCAGATTCTCTTTTAAGTTTCCCTCAAGCAGCCGTGTCCTTTTTCAGGACAAACCATAGTATTCCCGATTCTGTCGGAATTGTAATCCATACGCGTGATGGAGCCATCGTCTATACAGGGGATTTCAAATTTGATCAAGCTGCAACCGATCTTTATAAACCAGAAATCGGTAAAATGGCAAGTATTGGAGAAGAGGGTGTCCTTTGCTTGCTATCTGATAGCACAGGCGCGGAAAGACCGGGTTATACGCCATCTGAAGCAGTTGTGTCAAGGGATATTACAGAAGCCTTCCATGCAGCTTCTGGAAGAATTATTGTTGCTTGCTTTGCTTCAAATATTAATCGAATTCAGCATGTCTTCAATGCAGCGGCGGCTAGTCGAAGGAAAGTGGCTGTTGTGGGTAAAAGCTTGCAACGTGTCTATGAAACAGCCTTAAATCTTGGATACTTAAAGGTCGAGGAAGAGCTGATTATCCCGGTCAATGAAATTAACAAGTATAATGATCGTGAAATCGTTGTATTATCGACTGGGCATCAAGGAGAGCCTATTGCAGCGCTTCAAAAAATGGCGAAACAAACTCATAAGCAGGTAACGATTAAAAAGGGAGATACAGTCTTGATAAGTGCATCCCCCTTACAGGGCGGCGAACTTATTTTATCGAAAACGGTCGACCTACTTTACCGGGTAGGTGCAGAGGTAGTATCTGCTAGTAAATATAAAGTGCACGTAACGGGTCATGGCAGTCAAGAAGAACTGAAAATGATGATTAACTTGATGAATCCTAAATTCCTTATCCCAGTACACGGAGAATACCGTCATTTATATGCCCATCAAAAAGTAGGAATTGCTGCAGGGATAAAACGGGAAAATATCGTGATTGCTGAAAAAGGTGATGTCATCGAATTAAAAGGTGACAAAATGGGCCTCTCCGGCAAAGTCACTGCAGGAAATATCTTAATTGACGGGAGCGGTGTTGGAGATGTGGGTAATATCGTACTCCGTGATCGTCGCTTGTTATCACAGGATGGCATTTTAATCGTCGTTGTCACATTGAACCGTCAAGATAAAAGTATTGCAGCTGGCCCGGAAATCATTTCACGAGGTTTCGTATATGTACGTGAATCAGAAAAAATGATTGGGGAAGCTACTGAGATTGTAAGTGAAATCGTGAAGAAAAATGGATCGCGCCAACCTTTCGATTGGTCTACTCTGAAACAGGAAATGCGTGATGCCTTAAATCAATTCTTCTATGAAAAAACGAAACGCCGTCCAATGATTTTACCAATAATCATGGAGTATTAAGTAAAAAAAACCTGACGAATTATTGTCAGGTTTTTTTTATCTAAGTGAAACCTCTTTATCTTGAAGAATGAAGTCTGAGACTCGTGACATAATAAAGCTATAGGCTTTAGAGAAAGGGGTTGGCATAGTGGATAATGCACCATTACCAAATGAAAATGAAGGCCGGCAGGAAGGTAAAAATTCGACTTTGATTGAAAAAATCCAGCAGCTGGGAACTACAAACGTCCCGCAACTATCACAGGACTCAAAAATCCATTGTTTGACGATCATTGGACAAATTGAAGGACATATGCAGCTGCCGCCTCAGAATAAAACGACCAAATATGAACATGTTATTCCACAAATTGTGGCAATTGAACAAAATCCTAATATTGAGGGACTACTAGTTATTTTAAATACAGTAGGAGGAGACGTTGAAGCGGGACTAGCCATTGCAGAGATGTTGGCATCCCTATCCAAGCCGTCCGTGTCGATTGTACTTGGCGGGGGCCATTCTATTGGTGTTCCGATTGCTGTTTCCTGTGACCATTCCTATATAGCTGAAACAGCGACTATGACTATTCATCCTATACGTTTGACAGGTCTTGTCATAGGAGTGCCGCAAACCTTTGAGTACTTGGATAAAATGCAAGAACGAGTTATTAAATTTGTTACGAGGCATTCCAACGTCACGGAAGAAAGTTTTAAAGACCTAATGTTCGCTAAAGGAAATCTAACCCGAGATATTGGCACGAATGTGATTGGTGCCGAGGCGGTTGAAATTGGGATGATTGATGATGTTGGTGGAGTCGGTCAAGCCATGAGAAAACTAAATAGCTTTATGGATGAGAGAAGGCCAAAAATAGCAGGGGAAGAGGGGCTTCTACAATGACACTCTACACCATTGTTCCTGAAGAAATCATTTTCCCTCATCATCATGAGAAGACTGCGAATTTAATTGAAATGATATATAATGGGGTTCATGTGATGGTTGAACATGACGGAGGGAGAATGTTTCGTATCGATCGAATTGTGAGCACAAACCCTGAAGATTATATGAATGTTCACATTCAGCCGGGTGCTGTCATCAATGTTTTCGACCAGTTGAAAAGCTAGAAAAAACGCTAATATAGGTAAATTATGATATACTAAGAAAAAAATTGGCAGCCGCTTGGCTGCTTTATTCATTATATGAAAGAATTGTCATTATGAGTTGTAATTTAGCTGTATCAAGGGACAAGGTCATTTTTATTTGGTATAATTAGTGAGCGAACATTTGTTTTGTGAAGGGAAATCACTACAGGATGTTGAATAGGATGGAAAGAATAGTTTCATGAAGAATCAGGTGATGTTATGGCAAAGAAGAAACGCAGGAAAAAGAAAAGTACAGAGAAATTAAAAATTACGCTGAAATATGAATTAATTGGCTTGACTTTAATAGGGTTGGCAGTCATCGCAATTGCAAAGCTTGGGGCAGTTGGAAAAGGGACGGTCTTTTTAATCCGCTTCTTTATGGGAGAATGGTATATCCTCTTTTTACTGGGAGCGATTGCAGCCGGATTCTATTTGATGATTAAAAGAGAAGTCCCTTACTTGCTGAAACGACAATTAATAGGAATGTATTTCCTTGTCGCGAGCATGCTGTTACTTAGTCATGTAACTCTGTTTAATATGCTTGCAGATGGAGGCCCATTTACGAAGCCGAGCGTCATTTCGAATACATGGGAATTATTCTGGATGGAAGTGACCGGCAAGACAAGTACCAAGGATCTTGGCGGTGGAATGATCGGTGCGATTTTATTTGCTGCTTCTTATTTCTTATTTGATGAAGCGGGATCAAAAATAGTTTCATTCCTCTTTATCATTGTAGGGGGCGTGTTATTGACCGGCAAAACGTTAGGAGAAACTCTTGGTAAATTTTTCATGGGTATTGGCGGCTTTTTTATAAAGCAATGGTCCGCTTTCAGAGACGATATGAAAACATGGAATGATGACAAAAAAGAAAAGAAAAAAAATCCAGTTAAAAAGAAAAAACGTGAAAAAGAATCGGTGGAAGAAACAGTTCAGGCCATTCAGTCGGAAGATGAAACACAGCAAATGGCAACGGAACGGATCATTTCAAGCTTTGCTGATAAAGCCTATGGCGACGAACCGGAAGTACTTCCGGTTAAAGCGACACCTTCAGTTGAAAGTACAGAGGAGCAGGATGATGCTGTTCCGCCTATGAATTTTACAGAAATAGAAAATAAAGAATATCTTTTACCGCCGCTCTCTTTATTATTGCAGCCCAAAAAAACAGACCAAAGCGGGGAGTATCAATTAATCCATGAAAACGCGGCAAAGCTTGAACGCACTTTCCATAGCTTTGGAGTTAAAGCAAGGGTCACACAGGTTCATTTAGGCCCAGCTGTAACCAAATATGAAGTACATCCGGATGTGGGTGTCAAGGTCAGTAAAATTGTCAGCCTTTCCGATGATCTGGCCCTGGCTCTAGCAGCGAAAGATATCCGTATTGAAGCACCAATTCCCGGTAAATCGGCGATTGGAATAGAAGTCCCTAACTCCGAAGTGGCGATGGTGTCACTACGGGAAGTTTTAGAGGCGAAAGAAGTTGACAAGCCTGATGCGAAACTGCAAATCGGTTTAGGACGGAATATTTCGGGTGAAGCGGTTAAGGCGGAGCTTAATAAAATGCCGCATTTACTTGTAGCGGGAGCGACAGGCAGTGGGAAATCCGTTTGTATTAACGGTATTATCACGAGTATCTTGATGCGGGCAAAACCACATGAAGTGAAGATGATGATGATTGATCCTAAAATGGTGGAGCTTAATGTATATAATGGAATTCCCCATTTACTGGCCCCAGTTGTGACAAATCCCAAAAAAGCTGCTCAGGCTTTGCAAAAAGTGGTCAGTGAAATGGAACGTCGCTATGAGCTATTTTCCCATTCTGGTACGCGTAATATTGAAGGTTATAACGATTATATTAATCGGTATAATATTGAGGAAGATGCCAAGCAGCCGCTCCTGCCTTATATCGTAGTTATTGTGGATGAATTGGCTGACTTGATGATGGTCGCCTCAAATGATGTGGAGGATGCCATCACACGCCTTGCTCAAATGGCACGGGCTGCTGGTATCCATTTAATCATTGCCACTCAGCGGCCGTCTGTCGATGTTATAACAGGGGTCATAAAAGCGAACATCCCATCCCGGATTGCTTTTAGTGTATCATCGATGACAGATTCAAGAACAATTCTGGATATGGGGGGAGCCGAAAAACTGTTAGGACGAGGTGACATGCTATTCTTGCCTGCGGGAGCTTCGAAACCGGTTCGGGTCCAAGGTGCCTTTTTATCCGATCATGAAGTCGAGGAAGTCGTCACATATGTTATTTCGCAACAGAAAGCTCAGTATAATGAAGAAATGATTCCGGACGAAATACAAGAGACTTCTAGCGGTGAAGTCGAAGATAGTTTGTACGGGGATGCTGTGTCCTTAATTATAGAAATGCAGACGGCATCTGTCTCGATGCTGCAACGTCGTTTCCGGATTGGCTATACCCGTGCTGCCAGATTAATTGATGAAATGGAAGCAAGAGGAATTGTCGGTCCATATGAGGGCAGCAAACCACGAAATGTATTGTTATCTAAAGATGAACAGGATGAAGCTCATTTATCATAGGTAATTAAAAAACCGGGCAGGCGCCCGGTTTTTTAATTGATCATTGCTTCGTCTAAATGTTTAAGGCAGAAGTCAGAAATCATTGCTTCTTCCTCTTCCTCTAAATCAAAATCGAGTACTTCGTCGTTCCCTTTTTCATAAATATCATATTTAATCAGCTTGCCTACTTGTTCTTCAACAACAAATAGTACCCGGATATATAAACCATTCTCTGAAAAGAGCTCGTCTTCTTCCGGTACTTCAATATCCAAGAAATACTCGAAACGCTCTCCGGATAAAATCCCGAATGGATCATTCAATTTTTCAACGCTGTATTCTGTAATGTTTAACATCATGTGTTCATCCCTTCAAAGAAGATAAATACTATTATACAGGAAAAAAGTATCTTGAAAAGAAAGCTACCGATTTTCATTTTGCATTTATAAAAAAAATATTTTATCTGATTTAGGAGAATAATCGTACAACTTCTACGGCCTTTACTAGAGTAAAAGGCACAGGGGAGGGTAATTTATCCTAAATTCTTTTATGTTAAATAGTAAAACACTATTTATTTATATCGAAAAAAATGTTATATTATTTTCGATTAGTAGGAATGATTCAACATCAGAGGTCTGATGTCTTAAGAAACTAGCTGGGGGAAACTGTATGTCAATTAAATCAGATAGTCGACATTTATATTTGCAGGTCATTGATTACCTGAAGCAGGATATTGAAGCAGGAGTTTATCAGGAAAATGAAAAATTCCCTTCTGAATTTGATCTTGCAAAAAAACTGGGAGTGAGTAGGGCGACACTTCGAGAAGCGCTGCGGATTTTAGAAGAAGAAAACATTATCATTCGCCGCCATGGAGTTGGAACTTTTGTCAATCCAAAACCTCGGTTTACTTCTGGTATCGAGCAATTAAAAAGTGTCACGAACATGATTGAAGAGGCAGGGATGAAGCCGGGTACGATTTTCTTAAGCTCGACGGCTCAAGAACCTACAGACGAGGATATCCGCAGGTTTTCTTGTTCACCAGTTGAACGCATCGTGAGTATTGAACGTGTAAGAACAGCAGATGGCGAGCCGGTTATCTACTGTGTCGACAAAATTCCTGAATCAATTCTTTCAGAAAATTTTGACCGTAATGATGAGTCTCTTTTTGATATATTGGAAAGAGATGCGAATCGGAAAATTACGCATGCCGTAGCAGAAATTGAGCCGATCGGGTATCATGAGAAAGTTTCTCCTATCCTGAAATGTTCGTCAGAAGCCGCATTACTCGTTCTGAAGCAGATGCATTTGGATGATTGGGACCAGCCTATCCTATATTCTGTAAACTACTTTAAAGCCAATATGTTTAGTTTTCATGTTCTTCGGAAGCGAGTTTAGTTCAAAACTCTTACATACGGATGAATGCAAGCGTTTGTTTCGATTCTTAAAAATTGATCAAACGTATGTAAAAAAAATTTACCGAGATGTGAAAACGCAAACATGAATGACTTTTCAGAACATTCCTGCTGAAAAATTATAAATCTTAGGGGGTAAAAAATTGAAAAAGCGCAAATTAGGTCTAGCTCTTTCACTTGTTCTTGCTGCTGGTACGCTTTTAGGAGCATGTGGTAATTCAGAGAATGATGATAAAGAATCTTCAAATGGGAAAGAAAAGAAGGATAACTTCACAGTAGCTATGGTTACCGATACAGGCGGCGTCGATGATGAATCGTTCAACCAATCAGCTTGGAAGGGAATTCAGGAATTCGGTAAAGAAAATGATTTGGAAAAAGGTAAAGATGGATACAACTATCTTCAATCTAAATCGGATGCTGACTATGCTAAAAACTTGAATACGCTTGTTCGTGAAGATTACAAACTTATCTACGGTATCGGTTTCCTTTTAGCCGAGTCTGTTGGTGAAGTGGCTGACCAACGTCCAGATTCACAATTTGCTATTGTGGATACAGTTGTAGATAAAAAGAATGTAGCCAGCATTAATTTTAAAGAACAGCAAGGATCATTCCTTGTTGGTGTAATTGCCGGTCTACAAACGAAAACAAACAAAGTCGGTTTTATCGGTGGAGTTGAATCTGAATTAATCAAGAAATTCGAAATTGGCTTTAAGGCTGGGGTTTTATCTGTAAATCCGGATGCGAAGGTAGAAGTTAAATATGCCGGAGATTTCAATAAAGCTGACATCGGGAAATCTACTGCAGGATCTATGTATTCTTCAGGTATTGATATCATTTATCATGCTGCTGGCGGAACTGGAAAAGGTGTATTTACTGAGGCAGTCGAGCAAAAACAAAAAGATCCTAAGAGAGAAATTTATGTTATCGGTGTAGACAGTGACCAAGCTAAATTAGGAGCAGTTCCTGGAACAGACGACAACGTTACTTTAACTTCTATGATAAAACGTGTTGATGTTGCAGTTAAAGACCTTTCTACGAAAGCCAAAGAAGGAAACTTCCCAGGTGGAGAAGTTATCGAATACGGTATCAAAGAAAATGGTGTAGGCATTTCTGATACAAAAGATAACGTAACTGAAGAATCTTTAAAAGCGGTTGAAGAATGGACAGAGAAAATTAAATCAGGTGAATTCGTAGTTCCTGGTACGGATAAAGAATTCAAAAAACTTGGTTTATAAGCTGTGATTTTAGAGAGAGTAGGGAGGCATAATTGCCCTCTATTCTTTCTTTTCTACATATAGTTCCTGGAGACTGTAAAATATCGAATGAAAAACTATGATAGAATCGTAGTTTTTCATTTGGTTTTTTCAAAAAAACCAAATTGGTAAGGAACAGCAATTTTCTAATTAAGAATCATTTACACTCATTTTAGGAGTTGATAATACGTGGAATATGTAATTGAGATGCTCAATATCCGAAAGGAATTCCCAGGCATCGTCGCTAATGATAACGTAACCCTTCAAGTGAAAAAAGGGGAGATTCACGCATTATTAGGTGAAAATGGTGCGGGTAAATCTACATTGATGAATGTTTTATTCGGCCTATACCAGCCAGAGCAGGGAGAAATCCGTGTAAATGGCAAGCCAGTCAAGATTACCAGTCCGAACATTGCCAATGAATTAGGGATTGGGATGGTGCATCAGCATTTTATGCTTGTTGACCCTTTTACAGTAACAGAAAATATAATTTTAGGAAAAGAACCTTCCAAAGGAGGTAAAATCGACTTAAAAGAAGCGAGTGAGGAAGTTAGGAAACTATCAGAACAATATCAGCTTCGTGTCGACCCTTATGCAAAAATTGCAGATATTTCAATAGGGATGCAGCAGCGTGTCGAAATTCTAAAAACGCTATACCGTGGTGCAGAGATACTGATTTTCGATGAGCCAACAGCTGTGTTGACTCCTCAAGAGATTAAGGAACTGATTTTTATAATGAAGGCTTTGATCAAAGAGGGGAAATCAATCATTTTGATTACTCACAAACTTAAGGAAATTATGGAGGTTTGTGATCGGGTAACTGTCATCCGCAAGGGGCAGGGGATTGGGACAGTGAATGTCAATGAAACGAATCCTAACGAATTGGCCAGCTTAATGGTTGGTCGGGAAGTTCTATTTAAAACGGAAAAAACGGCAGCCTCCCCCTCTGATGTTGTTCTTGATGTTAGCGGACTAGAAGTCAAGGATTCACGGGGAGTTTCAGCTGTCCGGAACTTGGAATTAACGGTTCGTGCAGGGGAGATTGTCGGGATTGCCGGTGTAGATGGCAATGGTCAATCGGAATTAATTGAAGCATTAGCAGGCTTAAGGAAGACGACAGCAGGGTCCATAAAATTAAATGGGAAAGAAATTAGGAATCTAAAGCCGCGCAAAATTACTGAATCAGGCGTGGGTCATATTCCAGAAGACAGGCATAAGCATGGCTTAGTTCTCGATTATAGCATTGGAGAAAATATCGTCTTGCAAACATATTATCAAAAGCCCTATTCAAAAGCTGGTATTTTAAATTCAAAGAGAATCTTTGAAAAAGCGCGTTCATTGATTAAAAGTTACGATGTTCGGACTCCAAGTGAATATACGCCAGCTAGGGCCCTTTCTGGCGGGAATCAGCAAAAGGCAATCATAGGAAGGGAAGTTGATAGGAACCCAGATCTATTGATTGCCGCGCAGCCAACTCGCGGACTCGATGTTGGGGCGATTGAATTTATTCATAAACGCCTGATTGAACAGCGTGATGCAGGAAAAGCGGTACTCCTCATTTCATTTGAATTAGATGAAATCATGAATGTGAGCGATAAAATTGCCGTTATTTATGAAGGAGAAATCGTCGCCATTGTCAATCCTAAAGAAACGACTGAACAGGAGCTTGGTCTTCTTATGGCTGGCAGCAAGCGTATGGAAGCAGGTGGAAAACAAAATGTCTAAGTATTTTTCTAAATTAACAAGTCCAGTGATAGCGGTTATCCTTGGCTTAATTGTTGGGGCTATCATCATGTTAGTAAGTGGCTATGATCCAATTGCAGGGTATGGCTCCATGATTGGTGGAATTGTTGGAGATTCGTATTATGTAGGAGAATCCGTCAGGACAATTATTCCTTATATCCTCGCTGGTTTGGCGGTAGCCTTTGCTTTTCGTACTGGTCTGTTCAATATCGGAGTCGAAGGGCAATTAATTGTTGGTTGGCTGGCCGCAGTATGGGTAGGGATTGCCTTTGATCTTCCAAGAATTATCCATTTGCCATTAGCGATCTTAGCGGGAGCAGCTGCAGGTGCTTTGTGGGCATTTATTCCGGGATATTTAAAAGCTAAGTTTCGAGTACACGAAGTAATCGTTTCTATTATGCTGAACTATACAGCTTTATATGTAACGAATTATTTAATTCGGAATGTAATGACAGACAAGCTTGATAAAACTGAAAGAATTGCTGATACAGCATCACTACGGTCGCCTTTCTTTGAAAGCATTACGGATTTTTCCCGTATGCATTGGGGAATAGTCGTAGCTATTATTTGTGTAATCATCATGTGGTTCATTCTCGAAAGAACAAAAACGGGATTTGAACTGAAAGCGGTAGGATTCAATCAGCACGCATCAGAGTATGCAGGGATGAGCGTTAATAAAAACATCATTCTTTCCATGGTTATTTCTGGTGCATTTGCAGGCCTTGCTGGTGCCATGGAAGGCTTAGGAACCTTCGGTTATGCTGCGGTCAAAGGTGGATTTACAGGTATGGGCTTTGATGGGATTGCAGTAGCCTTACTAGGAGCAAATACGGCTATTGGAGTAGTTCTTGCTGCTTTATTATTTGGCGGTCTGAAGGCAGGGGCCTTAAATATGCCGCTCGAAACTGGCATACCAAGTGAAATTGTGGATATTGTCATAGCATTGATTATTTTCTTCGTCGCATCCAGTTATTTTATTCGTTGGATTGCCGCTCGATTTAAGAAAGGGGTGAAATAAGTGGATTTTTACCAAGTATTACAAATTATTATTCCATCTATGATTGCTCTAGCTGCTCCACTTATATTCACTTCACTCGGAGGAGTGTTTTCTGAACGAGCAGGTGTCATAAACATTGGTTTAGAAGGATTAATGGTCATTGGTGCTTTTACGGGAATTGTTTTTAACTTAATGTTTGCAGATGTTTTCGGGCAATGGACTCCATGGCTGGCTGTTTTAGCGGCAATGATTGCTGGATTGTTATTCTCAGTTCTTCATGCTGTGGCGTGTATAACTTTTAGAGCTGATCAAACGGTAAGTGGGGTTGCAATCAACTTATTGGCTGTAGGCCTCACTATGTTTTTAGTGAAGCTGATTTATGACAAAGGCCAAACAGATCGAATTACAGAAACATTCCCAAGGATTGATGTTCCTTTATTAAGTGATATTCCATTTATAGGTCCTATCCTTTTTTCAAATGGTTATTATATTGTCTATATAGCCATTTTGATATCTTTTGTCGTATGGTATGTACTTTATAAAACCCCATTTGGTTTAAGGATTCGTGCAGTAGGGGAGCATCCTATGGCTGCTGATACGATGGGTGTCAATGTTACGAAAATCCGCTATGCAGCGGTTCTGCTATCTGGTGCATTTGGCGGAATCGGCGGTGCGATTTATGCTACTATTTTTTCGAATGAATTTAATCATGCGACAATTAATGGTCAAGGATTTATGGCCATTGCCGCTATGATTTTCGGTAAATGGCATCCAATCGGTGCGATGGGGGCAGCGCTATTCTTTGGATTAGCCCAGAGTTTAAGCATTGTAGGATCGAGCCTTCCTTTCTTCAAGGACATCCCATCCGTTTACCTATTAATCGCGCCTTATGTACTAACAATCATAGCATTAACAGGCTTCATTGGCCGCGCAGATGCTCCAAAAGCTTCTGGCCAGCCATATATTAAAGGGAAAAGATAAGTTATTAACCGGTCCGCTTTATGTGCTGACCGGTTTTTCCTTGTGAAAGAGAGGAAAGATTTTAAGCAATATGTGGAGTCCTTGTTGAAATAAAAAAAATAGCTGTAACTTGCATGATTTTTCCTTTCGCATGTATATTTTAAGTAGATGTTTAAAAGGTTACCTATCTACAAACAATAAGCTAATAAAGTTGAATTATATATTGAGGAGGATTATTCATGTCTATTGCTTCCGATACAATTACGGAAAAAAGCGGCTACAGGCTTCACGTGGTCCGCACGGATAAATATAAAACGAATACTCTCGTTCTGAAAATGAAAGCACCGTTGACAAAAGAGAACGTTACATATCGTGCATTACTGCCATATGTGCTACAAAGCAATACAAGTAAATATCCTACAACACCCGAGCTTCGATCTTATCTTGATGATCTTTATGGAGCAGGGTTTTATGTCGATGTCGCTAAAAAAGGAGAATACCAAATCCTAAGCTTTACAATCGATATCGTCAATGAAAAATTTCTAAGTGACCCGACGCCGCTTCTTGAAAAGGCTTTTATGTTGTTATCCGAAGTGATATTTCATCCAAAGAAAAATGGTGAAGCCTTTGACCACAAAACGGTCTCTAATGAAATTCGGTCATTAAAACAGCGGATTCAATCAATTTCCGATGATAAAATGCGGTATTCTGCTACACGTCTTGTTGAAGAAATGTGCAAAAACGAACCATATGCTCTAGAAGCGAGCGGGAATCTACAAGACTTGGAGACGATTACCCCTGAGTCCCTTTTTACCTATTATAAAAAAGTATTAACTGAGGATGAAATTGATTTATATGTGATCGGAGATATCGACGAAGCAGAAGTTGAAGTCTTAGCTGACAAATATGTCTCCCTCCTTCCAGATCGTGTGGCGGCAAGGCTGCAGAGGGATACAGGTAAAGAAGTAGGTAAGGAAAAAGAAATCATTGAGAATTCTGACGTGAAACAAGGAAAATTGAATATAGGTTATCGAACCTATGTCGCGTATGGTGATCCGGATTATTATGCATTACAGCTATTCAATGGGATTTTTGGTGGCTTTTCACATTCAAAGCTTTTCATCAATGTCCGGGAGAAAGCTAGCCTTGCCTATTACGCAGCCTCTAGGCTCGAAAGCCATAAAGGCCTTCTAATGGTTATGGCAGGTATTGAAAATGCCAACTATAAGCAAGCACTAGATATTATTAATGAACAAATGAATGAAATGAAGCAAGGGAATTTTTCTGAAGAAGAACTGGCACAGACAAAAGCGGTCATTAAAAATCAACTTCTTGAAACCATTGACGTTTCGAGAGGTCTGGTCGAAATTTTATATCATAATGTGGTTTCCGGCCATGATATCTCACTCGACGAATGGTTTGCAAAAACAGAGCAGACGACAAAGGAAGAAATCGTCGCCGTTGGTCAAAAAATTCAGCTTGATACGATCTATTTCCTAACAGAAGCGGAGGTGCAAGGGTAATGGAGAAAATAGTATTTAGTCAATTGAAAGAAGAGCTTTTCCATGAAAAATTGGAGAATGGCCTTGAAGTATATATTCTCCCGAAAAAAGAGTTTAATAAATCCTTCGCGACGTTTACAACGAAGTATGGTTCAGTCGACAATCATTTTAAACCATTGAATCAAAAAGAATTCTCGAAGGTGCCTGATGGAATTGCACATTTTCTAGAACATAAGCTTTTTGAAAAAGAAGATGGTGATGTTTTTCAGCAATTCTCAAAGCAGGGAGCATCTGCAAATGCCTTCACTTCGTTTACCCGGACAGCTTATCTATTCTCAAGCACTTCCGACTTTGAAAGGAATTTAACGACGTTGATCGACTTTGTTCAGGACCCATATTTTTCGGAAAAGACTGTAGAGAAGGAAAAAGGAATCATTGGGCAGGAAATTAATATGTATGATGATAATTCTGATTGGCGATTATATTTCGGGACGATTGCAAACATGTATCATCAACATCCTGTGAAAATTGATATTGCCGGTACAGTGGAATCTATTGCTGGTATTACGAAAGACATGCTTTACGAATGTTATAATACGTTTTATCATCCAAGCAACATGCTGTTATTCGTTGTAGGCCCGGTTGATGCTGAAAGTACCATGAAGTTGATTCGGGATAATCAAAATAATAAAGAATATCAGGAACAGCCGGAAGTAGAGCGTAAATTTGAAGCAGAGCCGGAAACGGTTGCTAAAGATAAGGAAATATTAAAAATGAATGTTCAGACACCGAAAGTGATGGTGGGAATCAAGGCTACCGATGTTTATCAATCCGGTGTACAACTATTGAAAAGGGAGTTGGCGACCAATATTTATTTAGAAATGTTGTTCGGCAAAAGTTCTCCTCTGCACGAAACAATGTACGAGAAGGGTTTGATTGATCAAAGCTTCTCTTATGACTATACGCAGGAACAAGGTTTTGGGTTTGCATTAATTGGCGGGGATAGTACAAAACCTGAAGAACTAACAGAGTCTTTATTGGAAATTCTGCAAAAGTCCAAATCTGGAACCGGCTTGAGTGAAGAAAGCCTGCAGAGGACGATTAAGAAGAAAATCGGTTCTTTCCTTCGTTCTCTGAATTCACCGGAATATATTGCGAATCAATTCACCCGATATGCTTTCAATGATATGAACTTGTTTGATGTGGTATCGGTATTGGAAAAACTTACGATTGAAGATATAGGGAAGGTCGCCAAGGAATTTATATCCGATGAACGGATGACAGTCTGTCATGTACTTCCAAAATAATATATAAAGGGGGCGTAAATGTGGGGAAGCGTTTTGCCCTTATTACGGGAGCTAGTGGAGGAATCGGCAGGGAAATTGCTTTAAAGCTCGCCGAGGAGAACTATTCACTTTATCTACATTACAACAGCAACGAGGAAGCGATTCTGAAGTTGATTGAAGAGCTTAAACAATATCAGGTTGAACTTATTCCGATTCAAGCAGATTTAGCCGCAGCGGACGGATACAAGAAACTGGCGCAAAATATTTTTGCCCTTCATGCCATCGTTCTTAATAGTGGCAATAGCTATTATGGACTCATATCCGACATGGATGAGCAAATCGTTAATGAAATGGTTCAGTTGCATGTAACGAGTCCTTTCCAATTATCAAAGGAACTACTTCCGAAATTAATGTATCAAGAACAGGCTGCCATCGTGGCCGTCACATCCATTTGGGGACAGACGGGTGCATCTTGTGAAGTGCTATATTCAATGGTCAAGGGCAGTCAAAATGCTTTTATCAAGGCGTTAAGCAAAGAGGTATCCCTTAATGGAATTAGGGTCAATGCAGTTGCTCCCGGGGCGATTTCCACTTCTATGCTTGAGTCTTTCAGTGCCGAAGACTTGGAAATCATAAAAGGCGATATTCCTATGGGACGTATGGGTAGTTCGAAGGAAGTAGCCGAGGCCGTGTTTTATTTACTGTCTGACAAGGCCTCTTATATAACCGGGCAAATCTTAGGAGTAAACGGTGGCTGGTACACCTGATTTTTTTAATACTATGTATAATTCTTTCGTTTCCTTCACAAAATATCTATGTACTATTTTGAAGGAAAGGGTGACCATTCATGTCTGTACTAGACAATTGGGATCAATGGAAAAATTTCTTAGGCGACAGATTAAATCAAGGTGAACAACAAGGTTTGTCAGAAGGTGCTGTTAACAACTTAGCTTTCGAAATTGGTGATTACCTTGCTCAGCAGGTTGATCCTAAAAACGATCAAGAGAAAGTACTTGCTGACCTTTGGTCGGTTGCAAGCGATGATGAAAAACATGCCATGGCAAGCGTTATGGTCAAGTTAGTTGGAAACAATGGAACAAAGTAAATTTTCAAGCCAAAGGCCCTGTTATTTAAATAACAGGGCCTTTGGCTTGAAGATAACTACCTGATCTATCCTCTAATATAAAAATGAACACTTTTATAGGGTTTTTCCTTTTAACTTATCACGAAATACTATATTATAGAAGCTAGACAATAATAATTAATGGTTACAGACCTTGAAATTTACGATGGATAAGTTTTGCTCGAATGTTGGGTAAAAGCTTCTAGGCTTAAGGAGTGTTATCGTGGAGAAAAAAGAATGGTATTTTGAATATGAAATTCAAGTCAACCGTCCAGGTTTATTGGGGGATATTTCATCCCTGCTGGGTATGCTATCCATCAATATCATCACTATTAACGGTGTCGATGAAGGTAGGCGAGGTTTACTTCTAATGGCAGAAGATAGCCGGAATATAGAAAGATTCGAATCAATCCTCCATACGATGGATACGATAAAGGTCATTAAGCTTAGGGAACCTAAATTACGTGATCGTCTTGCTGTCAGGCATGGGCGTTATATTCAGCGCGATGCTGATGAAAAAAACACGTTCAGGTTTGTACGTGATGAACTAGGGTTGCTTGTCGATTTCTTGGCCGAGTTATTTAAACAAGAAGGTCATAAGTTAATCGGGATTCGAGGCATGCCCCGCGTAGGGAAAACCGAATCTATCGTAGCCTCGAGTGTATGTGCTAATAAAAGATGGTTATTTGTGTCATCCACCCTTTTAAAGCAGACTATCCGCAGTCAGCTTATTGAAGATGAATATAACAATGATAATTTGTTTATTTTAGATGGGATTGTTTCAACTCGCCGTGCAAATGAGCGTCATTGGCAGCTAATCCGCGAAATCATGAGGCTTGATGCTGTCAAAGTCATCGAACATCCTGACGTTTTTGTACAAAATACGGAGTATACTCTCGAAGACTTTGATTATATTATTGAATTGCGAAACAATCCAGATGAAGAAATAACATATGAAGTTGTCGACCAAAAAGACCAGTTTTCAGGGTCGGAATTTGGTTCCTTTGACTTTTAAAATGGCAGGTGTTTTATTTGACTGAGTTAGGTAATCGATTAAAGGAAGCTAGGGAAGCCAAAGGGCTTAGCTTAGAAGATTTACAAGAATTAACGAAGATTCAAAAGCGTTACCTCATTGGAATTGAAGAGGGCAATTACAGTATGATGCCTGGAAAGTTTTATGTACGGGCATTCATTAAGCAATATTGTGAAGCGGTCGGACTGGATTCAGAAGAGATTTTTGAACAGTACAAGAGTGAAGTGCCTTCAGTTTATAGTGATGAACTACCTGAACAACTTTCGAGGGTCCAATCCCGGAAAACGATTCCTGCTGGGGACTCCAAAGTTGTAGAAATGTTACCTAAAATCCTGGTTGCCGTTTTAGTTATCGGTGTTGCTATTTTAATTTGGGTGCTAGTATCCAGTAATATGAGTAAGCCTGATAGTGACGATAAAAAGAACGATAAACAGAATGAAGTGGGATACAATAAAAGTGATGAGTTTAATAATAAAGAACAAGAGAAAGCAGACAAAAAGCAAGATGAAAAGAAAGAAGATACATCTGACAAGAAAGATGATGCAGATGACACTGTAGATGAAAAGACACAGCAGGAACTTGCCGTTGTCAGCACTAGCGGTAAAAATAGTACGTATGAATTGAAAAATACAGATACCTTTAAATTAAAGGTGACTTCTAAAGGCTCACCGTGGGTTGGCATTAATAACGGAGAAGGGAAATTACTATTCCAGGGCACAATTAATAAAAACGAAAGCCAGGAAATTGATTTCACTAATGAAAAAGAAGCTGTCATTAATGTAGGTAGAGCGTATGAAACTGAAATTTTTGTGAATGATGAGAAGCTGGAGTATTCCATTTCGCCGACTGAAATGGCTACGCAATTGGTTACGATACAATTTACGAAAGCCGAATAGTCATCTTTAGATGACTATTTTTCTCTTTATATTTCAAAGGTTGAAAATGGTTTGCCCGGCATATAACATTGGCTTTTGAGTTAAATTATACATAGGAAATATCTTGGCCTTAGGCCTCATATTATTTAGATTGAAAACGCATTGCCCAAAAAGCAGGCGTAAATTTTGGAGGTTAAAAGTTTGAATCTGCCTAATAAGATTACAGTAGCAAGAATCTGTTTAATACCAGTTTTTTTAATCATCATGCTCGTACCTTTTTCATGGGGGACGCTTACCTGGGGAGAGTACAAATTACCAGTTGCGCATTTAGCGGGAGCTATTCTCTTTATTATCGCTTCTACTACGGATTGGATTGATGGTCATTTTGCCAGAAAATATAATATGATTACTGATTTAGGGAAATTTTTAGATCCATTGGCTGATAAACTTCTGGTTTCGGCTGCATTAATTGTATTGGTTGATCTAGATTTAATGTACGATCAGTCTTGGATTGCTATCGTTATCATTAGCCGTGAATTTGCTGTGACTGGATTACGATTGGTATTAGCTGGTACAGGGGAAGTAGTTGCAGCGAACCAGCTTGGTAAAATCAAAACATGGGCACAAATAGTAGCTATTTCAGCATTATTGTTGCATAACCTACCATTTGCCCTCATTTCGCTGCCGTTTGCTAATATCACTTTATGGATTGCATTAATCTTTACGATATGGTCTGGTTTGGATTATTTTATAAAAAACAAAGAGGTATTTGTTAATTCTAAGTAAACGAATGGGTGGTTTGAAAATATGGATGCAGAAATCATTGCAGTAGGCTCTGAACTTCTTTTGGGACAAATTAATAACACAAATGGAAGATTTTTATCACAACAGTTTGCCGAAATGGGTGTCAATGTTTTTTACCATACTGTCGTCGGAGATAATGACCGACGATTACAACAAGCCATAGAAATCGCAGAATCCCGGGCAAACTTGATTGTATTTACCGGTGGACTTGGTCCTACTAAAGATGATTTAACGAAGGAAACGATCGCTCGCCATATAGGAAAAAAACTCGTTTTTAATGATGAAGCACTTCAATCCATTGAAGCGTACTTTGAAAAACGCGGCCGGACGATGACGGAGAACAACAAAAAGCAGGCTCTCGTCTTAGAAGGCAGCGAGGTCTTGGCAAACGATCATGGCATGGCTCCGGGGATGATCTTGGCGAAATCCGGAATCACGTATATGTTGCTTCCTGGTCCTCCGAGTGAAATGGAACCAATGTTTTTAAGCTATGGTTATGAATCGATTATGAATAAACTTGAAAAGCATGAACGGATCGACTCCAAGGTTCTTCGGTTTTACGGGATAGGGGAAGCTGAACTGGAAACAGTGATTGAAGATCTTCTTGTCAATCAAACGAATCCCACAATCGCTCCACTGGCTGCTGAAGGGGAAGTAACGTTAAGGATTACCGCTAAAGACTCTTCTAAAGAAAAATGTGAGGAGCTTATTTTAGAAGCGGAAAAAGAAATTTTAAACAGGGTCGGCAAGTTTTATTATGGAAGTGATAATACTTCGCTCATAAAAGAACTTGTTAAAGAATTAACGGTCCGAAAGCTTTCAATAGCGGCAGCGGAAAGCTTGACCGGCGGTATGTTTCAAGAGCAACTTACAACGATACCAGGCGCCGGAAAAGTGTTCAAGGGTGGTATTGTCAGTTATACAAATGATGCGAAGTCGAATGTTTTGGGCATCAGTGACGCGACAATCTCGAAAAATGGCGTAGTCAGTGGTGAGTGTGCAATGGAAATGGCTTCTAATGCCCGGGAAAAGTTCGATGCGGATGTAGGTATCAGTTTTACGGGTGTTGCAGGGCCTGATGAACAAGAAGGCAAGCCAGTAGGTACGGTCTTCATTGGAATTTCTTACCGTGATGGAGACACTCACTTTAAAGAATTGAGTTTATCTGGAAGCAGGGCGCAAATCCGTGTTCGTAGCGTGAAGTACGGCTGTCATTATTTATTAAGAGACTTATAAAAGACGAAGCAGAGCTTTTTAAAGGCTCTGTTTTTGTTTGATTTAAGAAGTTTCTTTCATGTAAAAAAAGGGAAAAGAAAAAACAGTTAATTCTATAAAAATGCTTTTTCAAAGACGTTATTGAATGAAAATGATGATTTTCTTCAGGAGAAATACTTTTTTGTAAAGAATATTCCAATGGAAAAAAACGAATGAATGTTCGACTTTTTGCTTGGCAAAATAGTAAAAAGAGTATATAGTAAAGATAGGTTTTGAGACAAGATACAAACCTTGTTCTCAAATAATTGCTTACGTAAGAACATCTTTAATCGGACAGCCGATTATTTGAATATAGAGGAGGAAATTGAGTGAGTGATCGTCAAGCGGCTTTAGATATGGCGTTAAAACAAATTGAAAAACAATTTGGTAAAGGTTCTATTATGAAACTTGGAGAACAGTCTGATCGAAGAATCTCAACGATTTCAAGCGGTTCTTTAGCATTGGACGTAGCATTGGGAGTAGGCGGATACCCAAGAGGTCGGGTCATTGAGATATACGGACCTGAAAGCTCAGGTAAAACGACTGTTGCATTGCATGCAATTGCAGAAGTACAAAAGACTGGAGGCACGGCTGCATTCATTGATGCTGAGCATGCTTTAGATCCAGCATATTCAGAAAAACTTGGTGTGAATATTGATGAGTTACTGCTTTCTCAGCCTGATACGGGTGAACAAGCACTTGAGATTGCTGAGGCGTTAGTGCGAAGCGGCGCGGTAGATATCATTGTTATCGACTCCGTAGCGGCTCTTGTTCCAAAAGCTGAAATCGAAGGTGAAATGGGAGATTCCCATATGGGTCTTCAAGCCCGGATGATGTCACAGGCGCTTAGAAAGCTGTCTGGTGCCATTAATAAATCAAATACCATTGCTATATTCATTAACCAAATCCGTGAAAAAATCGGGGTTATGTTCGGGAATCCAGAAACGACTCCAGGTGGCCGTGCATTGAAATTCTATTCAACTGTTCGCCTTGAAGTACGTCGTGCTGAACAATTGAAACAAGGTAATGAAATTGTCGGTAATAAAACCAAAATTAAAATCGTAAAAAATAAGGTAGCTCCCCCATTCCGTCAAGCAGAAGTCGACATTATGTATGGTCAAGGGATTTCTCAGGAAGGTGAAATCATTGATATGGGTGCAGATCTTGATATTGTCCTTAAAAGCGGCTCTTGGTATTCATACAATGAAGAGCGTGTCGGACAAGGACGGGAAAATGCGAAAATGTTCTTGAAAGAAAATCAGGATATTGCTCTGGAAATTTCACAGAAAATCAGAGATCATTATAACCTTGATGGAGAGCATGAACTACCAGAAGAGACAGAAGAGGAACATTTTGAATTACTTGATTAATGATAGAAAAAGACCTAAGCTTGTTTGCTTAGGTCTTTTTCTATATCTTGTGAAGTCAAGTAAAATGAAAAAAGTACAAAATTTTCAGCGAATTTATCGGTCGTGAAAACAGGTTTACAGTCTTTTTCCATAATAATGTTGTACAGAATAGCGATTGATATTAATAAAACTTGAATAATCATTGATACATAAGGGACAAACGCTTGACAATAAAAATTCTCAACTATACAATTAATATGTATATTTTACAATTTTTCAAACTAAAATTTTGAAAATTAAGTGCTGTATATTGAATTTATGTGCAATGTACTTGCCGACAGTTCAACATTTTATGTAAAAAGTTCATAGCAAGGGGAGGTGAAACGATGGAACCCATGACAATCATCTTCACTTTGCTTGGCCTAATCGTCGGTGCAGTTGTTGGTTATTTTATTCACAAATCAAAATTTGAGAGTAAAATAGCAGGGGCAAAGGGCTCTGCAGAACAAATCCTTGAGGATGCAAAACGTGAAGCGGATGCTCTTAAGAAAGAAGCCTTGTTGGAAGCAAAAGATGAAATTCATAAAGTTCGCTCTGATTCTGATCGAGAATCTCGTGAAAGAAGAAGCGAATTACAAAAACAAGAAAATCGGTTATTGCAAAGAGAAGAGAATCTTGACCGGAAGGATGAAACGTTAGACAAACGTGAAAGCCTTTTGGAGAAAAAAGAGGATTCTCTAAACCAAAGACAACAGCATATTGAAGAGATGGAAAGCAAAGTGGACGAGATGGTTCGTAAGCAGCAAACAGAGCTTGAACGTGTTTCCGGCTTAACTCGTGAAGAAGCTAAAGCAATCATTATAGACCGAATGGAAAACGAGCTTGCTCACGATGTAGCGCTTATGATTAAAGAAAGTGATACCCGTGCCAAAGAAGAAGCTGATAAAAAAGCAAAAGAAATTCTTTCTCTTGCCATTCAGCGTTGTGCGGCTGATCATGTCGCAGAAACCACCGTTTCTGTAGTAAATCTTCCAAACGATGAAATGAAAGGCCGGATTATCGGACGTGAAGGCCGAAATATCCGGACATTAGAAACGCTAACAGGTATTGACCTTATTATTGATGATACTCCTGAAGCTGTCATTTTATCTGGATTCGATCCAATCAGACGGGAAACGGCACGCTTGGCTCTTGAAAAACTAGTTCAGGACGGTCGGATTCACCCTGCACGTATTGAAGAAATGGTTGACAAAGCAAGACGTGAGGTAGATGAACATATTCGTGAAATTGGTGAACAAACAACATTTGAAGTTGGTGTTCACGGGCTCCATCCAGATCTCATCAAAATACTCGGTCGTTTGAAATTCCGTACCAGTTACGGTCAAAACGTGCTGAAGCATTCAATTGAAGTGGCCCAGCTTTCAGGGTTGCTTGCTGCTGAGCTTGGTGAGGATGAAGTTCTTGCCCGCCGTGCAGGTTTATTGCATGATATAGGGAAAGCAATTGATCATGAAGTAGAAGGCAGTCACGTTGAAATTGGCGTGGAATTGGCAACCAAGTATAAAGAGCATCCAACTGTCATCAACAGCATCGCTTCACATCATGGTGATACAGAACCAACTTCCATTATTTCAGTGCTTGTGGCAGCCGCTGATGCGTTATCAGCTGCAAGACCAGGTGCAAGAAGTGAAACGCTGGAAAATTACATTAGAAGACTCGAAAAACTTGAAGAGATTTCCGAATCCTATGATGGAGTGGAAAAATCATTTGCAATTCAAGCCGGACGTGAAGTGCGGATTCTAGTGAAACCAGAACAAATAGATGATCTTTCGGCACATCGACTCGCACGTGATATCCGGAAAAGGATTGAAGAAGAGCTCGATTACCCAGGTCATATAAAAGTAACGGTTATCCGTGAAACAAGAGCAGTAGAATATGCCAAATAATATTTGGTAATGAAAACGAAGTGGTGAAAACCACTTCGTTTTCATTTTGCTTATAAAGAGCTATTATGGGGTGTTTTTACAAAATTATAATTCCATATTATGTTACAATACATACATTGAATATTCTTATCATTAGAAATGTGGATTTAGAAAGGGTTTTACTATGAAATTGCTATTTATTGGAGATGTTGTAGGGTCTCCTGGCCGTGATATGGTCCAAGAATACCTTCCAAAATTAAAAGAAAAGTATAGACCGCATATCACGGTTATTAATGGGGAAAATGCTGCAGGTGGCAGGGGGATTACGGAAAAGATTTACCGTAGTTTTCTACAGTGGGGAGCACAGGCAGTAACGATGGGGAACCATACATGGGATAATCGCGATATTTTCAATTTTATTGATGAAGCGAAATATCTCGTCCGTCCAGCGAATTTTCCAGAGGGAACTCCCGGAGAAGGAATAAAATTTATTAAATTGAACCAGCAGGAAATTGCGGTCATAAATTTGCAAGCGAGGACATTCATGCCTGATTTGGATTGTCCGTTCAAAAAAGCGGAAGAACTCGTGTTGGAGGCTCAAAAAAGGACACCAATCATCTTTGTCGATTTTCATGGTGAGGCTACAAGTGAAAAGCAGGCGATGGGTTGGTTCTTAGATGGAAAAGTGACAGCCGTTGTAGGTACACACACACATGTCCAGACAGCCGATAACCGGGTTTTACCCGAAGGGACCGCTTATATATCAGATGTAGGTATGACAGGCCCGTATGATGGCATTCTCGGCATGGAGAGAGGGGCAGTCATCCATCGCTTCTTGACCAGCCTTCCTGTTCGTTTCGAAGTACCTAAAGAAGGGCGTACCCTATTAAGTGCTGTGCTCATAGATATTGATGATAAGACGGGCATGGCTAAAAAAATAGACCGAATACTCATCAATGAAGATCATCCGCTTTACACATGAATTGAATGGACAGACAGTCAAATGACTGATTGTCCATTTTTTTATTCAATAAAAAATTGATTGGTGGACAATCCCTGTTTTCTTTGTCATACAAGTTTTACTTCCTGAATATAGTAGCAGTGGAAAGTGTTATAACTATTGAGCCAAGTTATAATCGGCAGGGAAAACAAGGAGGACTAGGAATGGAAATATTAAAGGTTTCAGCAAAATCTAATCCTAATTCTGTAGCAGGCGCACTAGCGGGAGTGCTCAGAGAAAGAGGAGCAGCCGAAATTCAAGCAATCGGTGCAGGTGCGTTAAATCAAGCCGTCAAGGCAGTAGCAATCGCAAGAGGGTTTGTCGCACCTAGTGGAGTTGACTTGATTTGTATTCCTGCCTTTACAGATATACTTATTGATGGCGAAGAGAGAACGGCGATTAAGCTAATCATTGAACCAAGATAATTTCATATGTGGGTGCCTGTTTGTCGGCTGGCGAGCAGGTTCTTTTTTGTACTAAAATTCAAATGACGAAAAACCTTAGCCATTTTATAATAGATCATATTAGCTATGAAAGTTAAGCAAGGGAGGAGGATCATTTTGGCGATTTTTGATGCGCATTGTGATGTGTTAATGAAGATGTTTATAGATCCAGATATTTCTTTTTTGGACAGTGAAAAGTTACATATAACAAAACGGGGATTATTGGATGCAGGAGGAAAGGTCCAATGTTTTGCAATTTATATTCCAGAAAAAGTCCACCCAGATATGAGATTTCAGGCAGCCTTAGCGATGGTTGATATTTTTCATGAAAAGATTTTATCAGAGCCGGAAATGAAATTTATACGGAGCAAGACTGACATCGATAATCTAAAAGAAAAAGAAATCGGTGCTATGCTTACATTGGAAGGCTGCGATTGTATTGGAAATGATTTATTAAAGCTAAAAACACTTCTCCATCTTGGTGTTTCTTCAGTAGGGCTAACATGGAATTATGCCAACCTTGTGGCTGATGGAGCATTAGAAACAAGAGGAAGTGGGTTGACACGATTTGGAACAGAGGTTGTGACCTTATTAAATGAGCAATCGATTTGGTGTGATTTATCCCATTTATCTGAAGCTGGTTTTTGGGACACATTAAAAAGAGCGGATTTTCCAATTGCATCCCATTCGAATGCTAATAATTTATGTTCGCATCCGCGGAATTTAAAAGACAGCCAGATAAAAGCCCTTTTACAAAAAAATGGCGTGATAGGGGTAACCTTTGTTCCACAATTCCTATCCAGTGGTTATTCGGCTTCAATAAAAGATATCCTGAACCATATAGACCATATATGCAGTTTGGGCGGGGAAAAACAAATTGGGTTTGGGTCTGACTTCGATGGAATAGAACATATGGTAGACAAATTAGCATCCTTTAATGATTATCATAACTTAATCAATGAGCTGAATAGGCTTTATTCTGCTGAGTTTGTAAAAGGACTCCTTTTTGAGAATTTCACTCGGAATTTTCCACGTTAAAAGGTGATAAATTTAATTCTGACTATATAGATATGAATAAATATTCTGAAAATATAAAAAATGGAGGCAAAAAGGTTGCAATTTAATGATTTAACCGATAGAATTGAAAGCGTTTAGTACACCTTTCCTAAATAGAACGATTTATATACATAGTCTAATGTTCTGGCGAGAGGTGCGGTTAAATGCATTTATATACGAACGTTCTAAAGGAGTGTAAGACATGATCAATCAACTTTCATGGAAAGTTGGCGGACAACAAGGTGAAGGTATTGAAAGTACAGGAGAAATATTCTGTATTGCCCTCAATCGCTTAGGTTATTACTTGTATGGCTACCGTCATTTCTCATCCCGAATTAAGGGAGGACACACGAATAACAAAATTCGTGTAAGTACTACCGAAACTCGTGCTATCTCTGATGATTTAGACATCTTAGTTGCTTTTGACCAAGAAACAATTGACGTCAATTATAAAGAATTACATGAAGGTGGCATCATAATCGCTGATGCAAAATTCAAACCTGTCTGCCCAGAAGATACAAAGGCAGAATTATATATTGTTCCATTTACGGAAATCGCTGCAGAATTAGGCACATCATTAATGAAAAACATGGTGGCTATCGGTGCGACATGTGCTGTACTTGGTATGGAAATTTCCGTATTCAACGATGTTGTTGATGAAATCTTCGGTCGTAAAGGCGAAGAAATCGTTAAAAAGAATATGGATGCCATTACTGCTGGCTACAAAGCCATGGAAGTACTGCTTGGAGAAAAGCTTGGCGCAATGGAGCTAGAAAAAGCAGACGGACAGAAACGTTTATTCATGATCGGAAACGATGCTATCGCTCTAGGAGCTGTTGCAGGCGGATGTCGCTTCATGGCAGCATACCCAATTACTCCTGCCTCTGAAATTATGGAATATCTAATCAAAAAACTTCCACAATTGGGCGGTACTGTCATTCAGACAGAAGATGAAATAGCTGCAGCCACAATGGCAATCGGTGCAAACTACGGTGGTGTTCGTGCTATCACAGCTTCTGCTGGTCCAGGACTTTCCTTAAAAATGGAGGCAATTGGCTTAGCGGGTATTACCGAGACGCCTATTGTCATTGTTGATACACAACGTGGCGGTCCTTCTACTGGACTTCCTACGAAACAAGAGCAATCTGATTTAATGGCCATGATTTATGGTACACACGGTGAAATCCCAAAAATCGTCATGGCCCCAAGTACTGTTGAAGAAGCATTTTATGATACGGCAGAAGCGTTCAATCTCGCGGAGGAATATCAATGTCCGGTTATCATTTTATCCGACTTACAGCTATCGCTAGGTAAACAAACGGTTCAGCCGCTTGATTACAGCAAAGTAGAGATCAGACGCGGTAAATTGGTAGATTTTGAAATTGAAGAACCAGAAAATAAATCATACTTCAAGCGTTATAAAGTAACGGAAGACGGCGTTTCACCTCGTGTTGTTCCTGGTATGAAAAATGGAATTCACCATGTTACTGGTGTTGAACATGATGAGACAGGGAGACCTTCTGAGACTGCTGTGAATCGAAAAGCGCAGATGGATAAACGGATGCGTAAGCTGAATAATTTAGCTAACACATTCCATACACCTGTATACAAAAACACACCGCATGAAGAAGCGGATTTACTAATTCTTGGTTTTAACTCTACCCGTGGTACGATTGATGAAGCAATTGGTAGACTAGAAACGGATGGGGTAAAAGTGAATCATGCGCAAATTCGTTTGATTCATCCGTTCCCAACCGATGAAGTTCTATCTTTAGTACAATCGGCTAAGAAAGTAGTAGTAATCGAAAATAATGCGACTGGACAATTGGCTAATATTATCAAGATGAATGTCGGACATGTTAATAAAATTAAAAGCATCCTAAAATATGATGGCAACCCATTCCTCCCGCATGAAATTCACACACAATGCAAGGAGATGTTCGAATATGGCAACGTTTAAAGAGTTTCGTAATGATGTTAAACCTAACTGGTGTCCTGGCTGTGGAGATTTCTCCGTTCAGGCTGCCATGCAGCGTGCGGCAGCCAATGTAGGATTGGAGCCGGAAAACTTAGCTGTTGTTTCTGGTATCGGCTGTTCAGGACGTATTTCCGGTTACATCAAGTCATATGGCTTCCACGGAATTCATGGCCGCTCTCTGCCGATTGCCCAAGGAGTGAAAATGGCCAACCGTGAATTGACCGTAATAGCTTCAGGAGGAGACGGAGACGGTTTTGCAATCGGGATGGGACATACTATTCATGCAATCCGTCGTAATATCGATATAACGTATATTGTAATGGATAACCAAATTTATGGCTTGACAAAAGGTCAGACTTCTCCGCGATCAGCTGTTGGATTTAAGACAAAATCCACTCCTGAAGGATCAATCGAGCAGGCTGTCTCACCAATGGAATTAGCGTTATCGGCTGGTGCTACATTTGTTGCACAAAGCTTTTCGACTGACTTAAAAGACTTGACTGCTATCATTGAAGCAGGGATCAATCATAAAGGGTTCTCCTTTATCAATGTTTTCTCTCCATGCGTAACATATAACAAGATTAATACGTACGATTGGTTCAAACAAAACTTAACAAAATTAAACACGATTGAAGGATATGATTCTTCAAATAAAGAACAGGCCATGCAAACATTAATGAAGCATGACAGCCTTGTGACAGGGATTATTTATCAAGATTCTTCACGCCCTTCTTATCAGGAGTTAGTACCAGGATATGCAGAAAAAGCGTTAAATAAATCTGATCTAACTCTAGATCAAGCTCATTTTGATAAACTTGTTGCAGAATTTATGTAAAAGTGAAAAGGTTCACCCCTATAGATGGGGTGAACCTTTTTTGTGAAAAATTAAGCGCTCCAGTAATTATGCCTCATGCTAGAACGCTTACTGGTAGCTTAACAATCGTTATGGCATCCGCCGAAGTTACGGTTAAAAGAAACCGCGACCGAAACCGCCACAAAAACCGCCACCGAAACCGAAGCCACAACGATTCCTTCTTCTACAACAACAACGGTCATTGTCGTGATGATGATGATGATGATGGTGACGTTCACAATCGCGGTCACGATCACGATCGCGGTCACGGTCACGATCGCGTCTATCACAGCGTCTCACTCGACGACAGAAATCGTCTTCGTTCCTTTCATGGTGATGGTGGTCACGATTATTATTTTCAGAACATGACATATAAGTCACTCCTTTAATTATTTTTGTTGTACGAGATATCTTATTCAAGAGCGGACAGGATGCTATGGGATCATGACCTTATTAGTGAAAATGTACGATAGCCCTAAGATTATGATTAGTCAATAAAGGTAAAATGGCCCGTACATTAGGAATACTGGTATTTTTTTAATCGGTTTTTCATACCTTTAATATATTCAGGAAAATGTAGCCCTATTTCAGGGGGAGTGTATATGTTGAAAGGGAAAATGAAAGCAGTTGTCAAACATCACCGAGGATATGGGGCACAATTGCAAGCTGTCGACATTCCAGATATTCGTGAAGATGAGGTGTTAATTCGAGTCAAAATGGCTTCAATCTGTGGGACGGATATTCACATTTTCACCTGGGATAAATGGTCACAGGGAAGAGTGAATCCACCATATGTATTTGGGCATGAATTTGCCGGAGAAGTGATTGAGGTAGGGGGGAGGGTGAGTAATGTTTCAGTTGGTGATTACGTTTCCGCCGAAACCCATATCGTGTGCGGTACATGCCGGCAATGTTTAACGGGACAGTTACACATTTGTAAAAATACAAATATTATTGGTCTCGATACACAAGGGTGCTTTGCTGAATATGTAGCTTTGCCAGCCAAGAATCTTTGGAAAAATCCGATTGACATGCCACTTGATATAGCTACGATCCAAGAACCGATGGGAAATGCCGTCCATTCTGTGCTTGCTGGTGAAGTGCTTGGTAAAACGGTGGCGATCATTGGTTGCGGACCAATTGGGCTTATGGCAGTGGCTGTAGCAAAGGCTGCAGGTGCAGATAAAGTTATCGCTCTTGATGTTAATGATTATCGACTTCAGCTGGCAAAAAAGATGGGGGCTTCGCACACAATTCATTCAATCAAGCAAAATCCTCTGGAAATCACGGCAAGACTCACAGATATGGATGGGGTGGATGTGGTCTGCGAAATGAGCGGTAATCCTACGGCCATCGATCAAGGGTTTAAAATGGCTACAAATGGCGGGAGGATATCAATTTTGAGCCTGCCAGCTCAGCCGGTCACGCTTAATATAACGGAGGATATAGTGTTCAAGGGTCTTACTGTCCAAGGAATAACAGGAAGAAAAGTGTTCTCAACCTGGCAGCAGGTTTCGAGCCTGCTAGGGAGTGGGAAAGTTGATGTCACACCGATGATTACGCATCGTTTTTCGCTAAGTGACTTTGAAAAGGGTTTTGAACTGATGATAAAGGGACAGTGTGGTAAGGTACTCTTAATACCTTAGCCAACTTAAAAGGAGGAGAAATGAAGGGTTTTGAATATTAAAAGAAGAAGTAGATGCTTTAAAAAAAGCCGGAAAGGAACTAGGAATATTTTAATTAAGTAAAAGGAAGAGGCTTAGTTCGTCACATGGAATGTGGTGAATTGAGCCTTTTTTAGAACTTATAATTACAGAATTTGTGAAATTTTTCTTACAAATGAAGTAGGCACGACAGAATGATTGTTTCTTGCTGGTAAAAGCTTTATACTATGTTAATGTGGATATATCACACTTAAAAGCTAATATTTACTGGTAATTTTATAAGGAAAATACGTATAAAAATCTTTAGAACAAGACAGGTCTTGAAATAGTTAGGGAAACAAATAAACTAACTATTTTGAAAGGAGATTAACATGAACGAGAAACAACGATTAGAATCACAACAAGTACACGCTGAAAATCCAGCGGACAAAAAATCCGACAAGGACTACAGTAAGTACTTTCAGGCCGTTTATATTCCGCCGTCCTTAAAAGATGCGAAAAAACGAGGTAAAGAAGAAGTCGAATATCATGATGATTTTGCGATTCCAGAAGATTTCCGTGGAATGGGAGAAGGCAAAAAGTTCTACATTCGTACATACGGTTGTCAAATGAATGAACATGATACAGAAGTCATGGCTGGTATCTTCACGGCCCTAGGCTATCAACCGACAAACACGGTAGATGATGCTAACGTCATTTTACTTAACACTTGTGCGATTCGGGAAAATGCAGAGAATAAAGTGTTCGGGGAACTCGGCCATTTAAAATCATTAAAATTGGAACGACCTGATTTATTGCTTGGTGTTTGTGGTTGTATGTCTCAAGAAGAATCAGTTGTAAAAAGAATCCTTGAGAAACATCATTTTGTTGATATGATTTTCGGAACTCACAACATTCATCGTCTACCCCAAATTCTAAATGAAGCTTATCTTTCAAAGGAAATGGTCATTGAGGTTTGGTCTAAAGAAGGCGATGTAATTGAGAACCTTCCGAAAGTGCGTAAAGGCAAAACGAAAGCATGGGTCAATATCATGTATGGCTGCGATAAATTTTGTACTTACTGCATCGTGCCTTTCACGAGGGGAAAAGAAAGAAGCCGCCGTCCGGAAGATATCATTCAGGAAGTTCGTCATTTAGCGGCACAAGGATATAAAGAAATAACACTGCTTGGTCAAAATGTGAATGCATATGGTAAAGATTTTACGGATATTAAATACCGTCTCGGTGATTTGATGGATGAAATCCGCAAGATTGATATTCCGCGTATTCGTTTTACAACTAGTCATCCACGTGACTTTGATGATCACTTGATTGAAGTCCTAGCAAAAGGTGGTAATCTTGTAGACCACATCCATCTTCCTGTTCAATCAGGAAGTACGGAAACGCTTAAGATTATGGCTCGTAAATATACGCGCGAACAATATTTAGAGCTAGTTAGAAAAATAAAAGAAGCGATCCCAACTGCATCTTTAACAACAGACATCATTGTCGGCTATCCGAATGAAACGGAAGAGCATTTTGAAGAAACAATGTCTTTATACCGAGAAGTCGGTTTCGACGCTGCTTATACCTTCATTTATTCACCACGCGAGGGAACACCAGCCGCGAAAATGCAGGATAATGTACCGATGGAAGTAAAAAAAGAACGCCTGCAACGCTTGAATGCCCTTGTTAATGAAACGTGTGCGTTAAAAATGAAAGAGTATGATGGACAGATTGTAGAAGTCCTTGTAGAAGGAGAAAGCAAGAAGAATCCGGATGTGTTAGCAGGTTATACAACGAAAAATAAGCTTGTGAACTTCAAAGGACCAAAATCTGCCATTGGCCAAATCGTAAAGGTGAAAATCACTGGAACGAAAACATGGTCATTAAATGGGGATATGGTTGAAGAAGCTACAGCAATTGAGGTGGAGTAAAATGACGAAATATACAAAAGACGATATTTTAACAAAAGCGGCAGAGTTGGCTGAAATGATTGCCAGCACAGAAGAAGTCGATTTCTTTAAACGGGCGGAAGCTCACATCAACGAAAACCAAAAAATCCGTGAAATGATCGCGAGCATCAAAAGCTTGCAAAAGCAGGCTGTTAACTTCCAACATTATGGAAAAGAGAAAGCATACGGCCAAGTACAGGCCAAAATTGATGCACTTGAAAAACAATTAGACGAACTTCCGATTGTCCAAGAATTCAAACAATCCCAAGTTGATGTAAATGATCTTTTACAAATGGTCTCCTCACAAGTTTCTAATAAGGTGACGGATTTAATTATTGAATCAACCGAAGGAGACATCCTTCGCGGTGAAACAGGTTCGCAGGTACAGGCTGGCGGCGGAAGCTGTTCATAAACTTTTCTAAAACCCTTCTGATTTCAGGAGGGCTTTTTTATACTCGTAAATCCTTATACAGTGCCCATTCGTGACACATATCCCAAAACATGCGCATAAAATAACCTAGGTTTAAAACAATACAGCAGTTTTCAAACAATAAAAATTCTACGCACACTAGACTTTTACCACGCATAGGATGAATGGAAACTGTATGAGGAGGGTTCGCTAGCATGTCACAATATAGAGAGATAATTACTAAAGCGGTGGTGGCAAAGGGACGGAAATTCACAAAGTCCTCACACACCATTTGCCCGGCTCATCATCCTTCTAGCATTCTAGGTTGTTGGATCATCAACCATAAATACGATGCAAAGAAAGTCGGCAAAAAGGTAGAAATTCACGGCAGCTACGAAATCAACGTTTGGTATTCCTATAACCATAATTCAAAGACGGAAGTTGTTACTGAAAAAGTACAATATACCGACGTGATTTCGCTGAAATACCGTGATCCGGATTGTCATGATGACCATGAAATCGTTGCACAAGCTGTCCAACAGCCTAATTGTTTAGAAGCTTGCATCTCCCCATGTGGACAAAAAATCATTGTCCATGTGGAAAGAGAATTCTTTGTAGAAGTCGTCGGCGAAACAAAAATTTGTGTCGCTGTAAATCCAGATGGCCGCTGTGAGGATGACTGGGGCTCTGATTTCGATGATGAGGAATTCGAAGATTTAGATCCGGATTTCCTAGATGAATTCGAAGACGAATAGACGAATAGAATATAGAAAGTCACTACCGGATGACATTCCCTTCATCCGGTTTTATTTAATTTGAAGAGGGACAGGCTTTATGCAGGCATATTGATATACCAGTCCCAATAAGTTTACGGATAAAATGTTAAGTTTTACTTGTTAATACCTGTAGAGAATTAGTGAATTTATCGGCTTTACTCACAGGTTCAGGGATTTACCATGCAATATCGAATACAGGCAATGTTGCTTTCCCATATGTTATAATAAAAGACATATGTGAGTAATAGATTTTAGTTAGGAAAGGTTTTGAAGGAATGGCTGGATATACTCCGATGATTCAACAATATTTAAAAATTAAGGCAGAGTATCAGGATGCCTTTTTATTTTTTCGTTTAGGCGATTTTTATGAAATGTTTTTTGATGACGCGCTGAATGCGTCACAGGAGCTCGAAATAACATTAACGAGCCGAGAAGGTGGAAGTGAAGACCGAATTCCAATGTGCGGGATTCCGTATCATTCGGCGGCTAATTATATTGATATATTGATAGAAAAAGGATTTAAAGTGGCGATTTGTGAACAGACAGAAGATCCTAAGCAAGCCAAAGGGGTAGTTCGCAGGGAAGTTGTCCAGCTGATTACGCCGGGAACGAAAATGGATAGCAAGGGTCTTCGTGAAAAAGAAAACAATTACATTGCGACGATCACTCATTTTTCTAATGACCAGTTTGGTTTTGGATACAACGATTTATCGACAGGTGAAAATAAGGTCACTTTGATTGAGAACTTTGATGAGGTACTGAATGAATTTGCCATCCTTGGTGCGAGCGAAGTTGTTATTGCTGCTGATTTTAATGAAGAATGGAAAAAGAAACTTCAGGAACGGGGCGCTGCCGCTTTATCATTAGAGGACAATTTGGAACATAGTGAGTCGTTCGTTCCTTTACTGCATCTATTAAAGGACGAAAAGCAGATGACAACGACCTCTCGTTTATTGAATTATTTATATCGTACCCAAAAACGAAGTCTTGATCATTTGCAGCCGGTTCTTGCATATGAGACGTCACACTATATGAAAATTGATTATTATAGCAAACGAAATTTGGAATTGACCGAAACCATCCGTTCCAAAGGTAAAAAAGGATCATTATTATGGCTTCTTGATGAAACGAAAACAGCAATGGGTGGACGTATGCTTAAGCAGTGGATTGACAGACCACTCATTAATAAAAAACAAATTGAGCGGAGACAAAGTCTTGTTGAAACACTGAAAAGTCAATACTTCGAACGTCAAGACCTCCGTGAGCGCCTGAAGGAAGTGTACGATTTGGAGCGGCTTGCCGGACGGGTCGCCTTTGGAAATGTTAACGCGCGGGACTTGATCCAGTTGAAACGTTCGTTGCAACAGGTGCCTGTCATCCGTGAAATTGTAAAGTCAATGGCCTCTAATCAGGATATTTCTGTTCTTGCCGATAAATTGGATCCATGTGAAGAAGTGACAGATTTGCTCGAAACTGCGCTTGTTGAAAACCCGCCGTTGTCCGTTAAGGAAGGGAATATTATTCGAGATGGTTTCCACACTGAGCTGGATACATACCGAGATGCCAGTAGGAACGGAAAAACTTGGATTGCTCAGCTTGAACGAGAGGAACGGGAACGCACAGGGATTAGGTCATTGAAAATCGGTTATAACCGTGTGTTCGGTTATTATATTGAAGTCACCCGGGCTAATCTGCATCTGCTTGAAGAGGGGCGCTATGAACGGAAGCAGACTTTAACGAATGCTGAACGTTATATCACACCTGAATTAAAAGAAAAAGAAGCGTTAATTTTACAAGCCGAGGAAAAAAGCATCGGTTTAGAATATGACTTATTCCTCAATCTTCGCGAAGAGATAAAAAGCTATATCCCGCGTTTACAAGATCTAGCGAAAGGCGTCAGTGAGCTAGACGTTCTACAGTGCTTTGCCACTATTAGCGAAGAGCGTCATTATGTGAAGCCGGTCTTTTCAGAGAATCGAAGAATTGTTTTGAAGGAAGGACGACATCCTGTAGTCGAAAAAGTGCTTCAATCACAGGAGTATGTCCCAAATGACTGTTTTATGGATAGCGAACGTGAACTACTCTTAATTACAGGTCCGAATATGTCCGGGAAAAGTACGTATATGCGTCAGATTGCGTTAACATCTATTCTGGCACAGATTGGCTGTTTTGTATCAGCAACTACAGCTGAATTACCTATTTTTGATAAAGTGTTTACTAGGATTGGAGCGGCCGATGATCTGATTTCCGGCCAGAGTACGTTTATGGTCGAGATGCTCGAAGCAAGAAATGCGATCACTAATGCGACTGAAAACAGTCTGATTTTATTTGATGAAATTGGACGTGGGACCTCCACTTACGATGGTATGGCACTTGCTCAGGCCATCATAGAATATATTCATGAAGAAATTGGAGCAAAGACACTCTTTTCAACACACTATCACGAATTGACTGTACTCGCATCGGAGCTACCTAAATTGAAAAATATCCATGTTAGTGCAATTGAGCAAAATGGAAATGTTGTCTTCCTTCATAAAATAAAAGAAGGACCAGCAGATAAAAGTTATGGAATTCATGTGGCTAAGCTTGCTGATTTGCCGAAACAGTTAATTGACCGTGCAGCAGATATTTTAGCACAGCTAGAAAATGAAAATGGCCAAGCAAAGGAATTGCCTGCACAGCCAGCCGTTGTTTCAAAAGAACAAATTACTGAAACTGCTCCTAAAGCTGAGGTCAATGAGGCACAGCTATCCTTTTTCAGAGAAGAGGCTCCTAAAGAAAAAATAAGTTCTTCTCCTAAGGAAAAAAAGGTGCTCGATGACATTAAATCGCTTGATATCCTGGAAATGACACCACTTGAAGCGATGAATATTCTTTATAAATTGCAAAAGAAACTAAAATGAAATATTGAAGTGAGGCGATGAAAATGGGAAAAATCATACAGCTTGACGAGGCTTTATCGAATAAAATCGCTGCTGGCGAAGTTGTTGAACGCCCTGCCTCAGTCGTGAAGGAACTTGTGGAAAATGCCATAGATGCTAACAGTACCATCATAGAAATCGAACTAGTGGAGGCTGGACTTGGTTCTATCCGAATTGTAGACAATGGAGATGGGATATTAGCTGATGATATTGAGGCAGCTTTTAAACGTCATGCTACAAGTAAAATAAAAGATGAGAATGACCTTTTCCGGATTCGGACGCTTGGTTTCCGAGGCGAAGCTATGCCGAGTATCGCTTCAGTTTCCCGTTTCGAACTGAAAAGCTGCACAGGTGAAGGAGTAGGAACACGTATACTTCTTGAAGGGGGCATCGTTAAGGAACTCGAAGCTTCTTCCAGTCGGAAAGGTACGGATATCATGGTTTCCGACTTGTTTTACAATACACCTGCCCGGTTGAAATATATGAAAACAATTCATACCGAACTCGGTAATATTACGGATGTCGCTAACCGGCTGGCACTTTCCCACCCGGATGTTTCGATTCGTTTATCACACAATGAGAAGCGTATCCTGCATACGAATGGTAATGGGGATGTGCGGCAAGTACTAGCAGCAATCTACGGTATGAATATCGCGAAAAAGATGATTCCGATTCAGGCAAGCTCTTTGGACTTCACTCTATCTGGATATATCGTTATGCCCGAGGTCACTCGTGCCTCACGGAATTATATATCAACGATGATAAACGGTAGGTTTATTAAAAACTATGCACTTGTGAAAGCAATCTTGGATGGATATCATACGCTTCTTCCTATTGGACGTTTCCCGATTGCTTTATTAAATATTGAAATGGATCCAATTTTGGTCGATGTCAACGTTCATCCATCTAAAATGGAGGTAAGGCTTAGTAAGGAACAGGAATTGTACAATCTTGTGTCGGAAACAATTAAATCTGCTTTCAAAAAACTGTCTTTAATTCCAAGTGGATATACACCCTCACCAAAGCTGGAACAGGTAAAAAGTGAGCAAACTACGCTAGATTTAGATCATGTCGTGGAAAGCGGGAAGCGGGTCCTTGAAGAAGCAAAGAAAGAAGCCTCACTCCTGAAGAATACCTTGATTCGAGAAAATCAGGAACAGAAGAACTATCAAGATCCTGTTGAAGAAATCGTGAATATCGAACCAATAGAGGAATTAGTTTACAGAAGTGACGAACAGCAGCAAATGGAAGACACGTATATCCCGGTCATTCCGGAAGACGAAAGAAGACCATATTTCGAATCCGCAAAAGGGTATACAACATATACAGTCGAACAAGAGGAAGAGATCGAAATCGATGAATCGGCAAGCCGCATCCCGCCCATGTACCCTATAGGGCAAATGCATGGTACGTATATTTTCGCCCAAAACGAAAAAGGCTTGTATATCATCGACCAGCACGCTGCCCAGGAACGGATTAAATACGAATATTTTAAAGAAAAAGTCGGACGTGTCGAAAACGAGCTACAGGATATGCTGGTTCCCATCACACTTGAGTTCTCGACCGACCAATGTATCCGAATCAATGAATACCAGCATGAACTAGAAAAAGTAGGCGTCTATTTAGAGGAGTTCGGCTATAATGCCTATATAGTTCGGTCACACCCTCAGTGGTTTCCTAAAGGTATTGAACAGGAAATCCTTGAAGAAATGATTGAACAATTGTTATCTATGAAAAAAGTCGACATCAAAAAACTCCGCGAAGAAGCGGCGATCATGATGAGCTGTAAAGCCTCTATAAAGGCAAACCGTCATCTGCGGAATGACGAAATTCAAGCACTATTAGATGAACTAAGACAAACAACAGACCCATTCACCTGCCCACACGGAAGACCTATCATCATCTCATATTCGATTTATGAGATGGAGAAGATGTTCAAGCGGGTTATGTAATTATAAACGCTGGTGAACCCTTTATTTACAAGGGATCTCCAGCGTTATTTTGGTGAAATGACCACTAAATGACCACATTTATTGGTCTATGCTCTTTTTACCTAGAGCTTTTGAAAAGTTCTCTGCTGAAGAGTCCTGTATATTCTAAGTAACATGACTATATTTATCTAAGGTTATAGAAACATTTGAATGTCCTAATCTTTCTGATACCACTTTAGAATTTTCTCCGATCTCCAACATTATAGTTGCATGTGTATGTCGTAAATCATGAAATCGAATCCTCTTCATTCCTGCAAGCTTACTATCATAAAGAAACTGCTTGAGTATCGTATTGGGATTGACTGGTTCTCCGCCAAAAGCAGAAACGACAAAGTGATCCTCTATTAACTTCAACCCCACTTTTAATAGTTGTGCCTGTTTCTTATTCCTTTTTCCGTTATGTGTTTTAGGTGTTTGTAAAACAAGACCTTGACCTGAAATATAATAAAGGGAGTGCTGCACAAAAATTTTCTTTTTGTTAAAATCCATATCCTTCCATTTTATCAATGGAATACATGTGGTGGTGTTCCTATGCAGCTAAGGATGGAAGACCAAAACAAGTTTCCAATTTGGGTAAGTGTATTTGGAAATTAAAAAATGCTGTATATGGCAATATTTTTTTGTATGTAAAATTAGCCGAAAATATATAAAAATATGTATATTTTTCGACTTATAAAAATGTTCAATTAGGTACTAAAGTGCCAGTTCACCGTTCGCTAAACAAAGACATCATCTCAACTTGTTCTATATCACTCTTTTATTACGATATCTTGCTTTGAAAAAGCGTACTCCAATCAAATAATTTTTTAATTCTGTGTACTAACAACTGTACTTGAACTTAGGCTCTGTCTGAATATAAAAGGCATTTCTTACTTGTGCACTCCAATTTGCAAAGGCTGATCTCCATTCAGGAGTGTTAAAGAATTGATCTACAGTTTGAGTTTCAGAATGCCAAACTATAAATAGGTTGAGTGGGGCAATTCCTCCTGCCCAAATTCCATTATTTGCGTCAGTATCTTCTTCCCTTACTAATAATAAGGGTAGACCAAATTGAAAAGCCATTGAAGGTTCTACTTGTGAATAAACTGATCCTTCCCAGAACGGAGTGGATGGTGGAAGGGGTCCCTCATTGACGCCAACTGTCTTAATTTGAAAACGACGGAGGTTTACTGCCAACATTCCATAGCTTGATGAAACTAACCGACGAATATCGGTTAAAATGGCTTCGGGATAACTTTCGCTTAAAGGTAATGTACGTGGAAAAAGCAAAGCATTCTCAATCTCAAAAATTAGACGGTTTAGAAACTGTCGTTGGTTATCATTTAAATGAGTTGTCGTACTTAAAAATATGGGAATACGATAAGCACGGTCAATACACTCTTGGTGTGCCGATGATGAATATACTTCTTCCTTTAAAGGTTCATTTTTAGAATTGCTTGAGGAATCTGTACCTTTATTATCTTTATATTTATCTTTATCTTTATATTTATTTTTATCACTACCCACTTTTCTCATCTCCTTTTTTAATTAATATATGGGAAGGGATTAAGTATTGATTGGACATAACAATCTGACTTCTATCCCTTTTTTTGATAAGGACTTTAAAGAACAAAAACTAATAATTTATGCCTAAATTTGATTTTTTTGTTTTAAACCTACAGACTGATTAGTATTTGTACTATCAAATCAGGGTGACGATGGAAAAGGAGGATTATAAGATTTTCCGATTAAACCAGCAGGAATCTATTTTGGATTAAATAAAATAATGAAGACCACAATAAGTGGTCCCTTTTATTTGTTCAAAAATCAACATTAATGTTTAACAAAGCCTAATAACGAAGGGATGTTTTGAAATGGCAAATTTAAAAAGAAACATGATCGAATTGGTAAAAGAAGTGAAGGAAGCTGAAATTGAAACGGTAAAGTATCTCACACCTGAATTTATTCCTTTTTCTGTAGTTTATGAAGCAATCGATATGACACAAGAAATTGATAAAAGCGAAGAGGCTAAAAGTGCTGCATCTTAAAAAGAATTGATTGATAAACTGTTAGATTTTGTAGCAAACAAGATTTATAACAAGCAAAAGAAGAACTATTCAATGGCCTTCATGCCCCAGATGATATCCAAACCCTGCAAGAACAAATTATTTTTGTGCACAGGGCCGTCAAAATGATGAAACAAATAAGTTTTTGGCGGTGAGAAGCACCCATAAGCCGAATAGTTCTTTTTATTTTGTATACAAATGGGGTGAAAAAGATGAATGTTTCAATTGGGTTATTGATCACTCTTATTGGTTCATTATGTACGGAAACAGGGGCTGTCCTAGGATTGTTAACATATAGCCGAAATAGAAAAAACGATATCAAAAGTAATGTCAAAAATGATGCTACAGAATCGGCAATCATTAGAACAAAGTTAGACAATATTGGTCAATCAGGTGATTTAATTAGGATAGATTTTAAAGCATGTGATCAACCTTGGACTGCATTATTAGAAAGTTAGTTCTTTGATGAAGAACTAAATAACTTACTAAAGCCCCTATTGTATAAAGTATATTGAATATGTTGTGAGAAATATCTCATTGAATCAATTTGAATTTGTCATACAAAGCTTGTAATTTTTATAACCTTAGAAAGAAGTTAATTATGATCAGAAAGGAGCGGAAATATGCTTCTCTCTAAATTTGTAGATGAACTTCCTATCCCACCTATTTTAAAAGCTCGATGGAAAGATCAATTTCATACTTATTATGAAGTGAATATGACAGAATTTAAACAATCACTCCATAGTGAGTTAAATGATACAACTGTATGGGGCTATGAAGGCAGCTATCCAGGACCTACAATTGAAGTAGAGAGCGGAGAAAAAGTGTTTATCAAATGGATCAACAATCTTCCAGAAAAACATCTTTTGCCGGTAGACTATACGGTACATGGTGCCCATTTGGATGTACCAGAAGTACGAACGGTAGTACATGTTCATGGCGCTAGTGTTGAACCGGAAAGTGATGGCTACCCGGAGGCTTGGTTTACAAAAGGATTCAAACAAGTGGGTCCATATTTTAGAAAGCAAATATATCAATATGATAATAACATGCGGGCTTGCAACCTCTGGTATCATGATCATTCACTTGGTATCACAAGACTCAATGTATATTCTGGATTGGCAGGGTTTTACTTTGTAAGAGAGCAACGGGAAAGGTTATTAAATTTACCAGCTGGTCAATACGAAATCCCACTTATGATTCAAGACAAAACCTTTAATTATGATGGTTCTCTTTATTACCCAAGAAAGCCAAAAAAACCAGTTGTGGAATTAGAAACATCGATAGTTCCTGAATTTTTTGGGAATACAATCCTAGTGAATGGCAAAGTATGGCCCTTTTTAAAAGTGGAACCACGTAAATATCGATTTAGGCTGCTTAATGCATCTAACACCCGTTTCTATAGGTTCAAGCTTGATTCGGGACAACTTATTTATCAAATCGGAACGGATGGAGGATTAATGGAATATCCGATAGGAGTCAAAGAAATCATATTGGCACCTGCAGAAAGAGCAGATGTCATCATTGATTTTACCAATCTTGAGGAAATGAATATTATCGTGAAAAATGACGCTCCCGCACCTTTTCCAGATGGGGATCCTGCAAATGCAGTAGGTATAGTGATGGAATTTAGAGTCTCTCTTCCTCTTACAAGTATTGATACCAGTGTTATTCCGTCGTATATGGAGCCTTTTCCAAAGATTATTGAACAGTCGGCTTCAAAGGAGAGATACTTAACTTTAAATGATAATATGGATCAGTACGGACGGGAATTCATGTTATTAGATAATAAACCGTGGGATGCTCCTATTACAGAAAATCCAAAATTGGGATCAACCGAAATATGGTATCTAATTAACTTAACTACAGATACACACCCTATTCATCTTCACTTAATTGATTTTCAAATATTAGACCGGAGAGATTTCGATGTAGAAAAGTATAACAAGGAGAGAATTATCCATTATACGGGCCCCGCGTTGCCACCCGAACCACAAGAACGAGGAGGGAAGGATACAGTTAGAGCTAATCCTAAACAAGTAACTCGAATTATCATGAAGTTTGGTCCCTATACAGGATTGTATGTTTGGCACTGTCATATATTGGAGCACGAGGATTATGAGATGATGAGACCATATATTGTTATCCGATAATAGACTGTATCCTGTCAATCCTCAATGCACGCTAGGGTATATTTTAATACAGAGCATGCGATTTTTTTGAATGTATTCAAGGAGATTGGAAGCGTAATATAAAATCTAGTGATAAAGTTACTTTTACTCATTTACTTAATTTTATCAATCCTATGTACTCATGACTTTTCATTTCCGAATAGAAAATTTGTGGTCATTTTTGTGGTCATTCATATTATGGTGGTCACCCAATGTGTTAATAAGTATTATTAAATCCAGCACATACTTGGATACGATTATTCAATACTAGGATTTATCTTTTTCAAATTTCATATTCCGACTAGTTTCTTCTATAATATATGAGAATTAAAAAATTGATTCCTCTCTATAATTTAGTGGAGTGTAGCGAAAATATATGAAATCGACTTTTTAAAAGAGTCATGTAATTAATAGCAATGGAGAACCCTTTTTATATAGGGTTCTCCATTGTTTTTTGAATGAAAAAATCATTTAATAACACCTATTTATTTTTCTAAACCTGTCTTTCAAATTTTTTAAAAAATTATCAGAAGATGAGTAAACTTTTAGTAAAAATAATACTGAGGATTAGATGGAATTTGATAGTTATATGCCGGAGTTGTATACATTTGGTTTTCATAGTGATTTATATACTGCTGCGGATATTGATGTGTAGCCCCTTCACTAGCTCTGTTGCAGTTAGCAGGTGGACCAATAAATGTTGCTGGTTTGACTGGTGCAATTGCTTTTTTCCATTGGTTTTCATCCATGCAATAGGTATGCGCCATAATATCCGGAGGTGTCAATTTCAAGATATCCGAACCAAGAATTACTTCGGGCGTTGGTGCATTAAAAATAGCAAGTAGATGTGTGTCATCAACAGTCGCCACTTCATAATGCCACCAACCTTGTGGAACGTTGGCTACTTGACCAGGTGTAATAGGATAATTCTGTATTTGTTTTGTAAAAGGATTCAGTAATGAAACAGTTGCAGCTCCAGAAATACAGTAAACTAGTTCTGCAGCATTTTGGTGATAATGCGGTTCCACCACATTGTTGACGCTCAGGAAAATATCTAGTAAAGACGTATTTTCAAGTGTGTTCAATTGTTTGACACTTAATACATTTATATAATTTTGATTATCTTTTTTTACGAGGAGACTTTTATTTATATCAAAAGTGAATTGTGTTGATGGTGAAGTGTAGTCCATATATGAAACCATAGTATATCATTCCTTTTAAAAATCGAAGTTTAATGCAGGATATGTATATATTCATTTTAATGTGCAAATGCCTAGTTAAAAATAAATTGTTGTACAGTTTGTAACAAATGCAAATGGGAATCCGATGTAAGAGTAATATAATAATTAATTCACCTAAGGTGTTTATAAAATAAAAGCACTTCAATTTAATACTATTAATTTAAATAATATAAAAAGTTCAGGCGTATAATTTCAAACGTCTGAACTTTATTTAATTGGTTATATTAAATAGTAATGCTTAATTTTATTGTGCGAGAACTAGGAAGTTCCTTGACCCAGCTAGGATAAATTTCGATTGTAAGTTAGATATATATTCCATTTTATTCTGTGGCAAACAGCTCTATAAAAATCCAAAACATTAATCCGTATCAAGGCCTGTTGGCATATACCTTACTTTTGATAGACATTGAAGAATAGATGTACAAACCAAAGCAGTGATTGACTTTATTGCATGTCAAGTAATGAAAATCAATCGTAAAAAGAAACGGCAATTCAGTTTTAGATTGCCTAGATGAGACTCTTTTTGTAGAGATTAGCCAGAGTTTGACGATATGGGTACCCATATTAGTTTTGTATTTAACGCTAGAAGATAGAAGGTATTAATTGAGCATTATTCTTCTATAATATTGAAATGAAATGGCTTATCTGAATTTTCACTATAGTCTAATTTTAAATAAGCAGAATTTTCCCATTGCGTGTTATGAAATTACAGTGATATAATGTTTCCTATGATTTTAAAAGTTTAACATAGGAAGTGGCTAAATTGTCGAACAATTCAAAAGAAAGTAAATTCGTCCCGTACGTATCTGCATCTAAATCTCTACCAGAATTAACTGTAACAGCTATAATTCTAGGGATTATTCTTGCCGTCGTATTTGGGGCAGCAAATGCATACTTAGGCCTACTTATTGGATTAACTGTCTCTGCTTCAATACCCGCAGCGGTAATCTCCATGGCTATTTTAAGAGGGATTTTTCGTAGGGATTCAATTTTAGAGAACAATATTGTGCAAACGATGACCACAGCAGGTGAGGCCATTGGTGCCGGTGCTGTATTTACTATTCCAGCATTATTCATGTGGGATATCGAAGTGAGTCAAGCATTTATCATTTTCGTTGTATTAACGGGGGGATTCCTAGGAGTCTTTATGATGGTTCCCCTTCGTCAACTTTTAATTGTGAGAGAACATGAAACATTACCTTATCCTGAAGGTACGGCATGTGCTGAAGTACTGAAGTCAGGTGAAAAAGGTGGTACAAGTGCCAAGTTAATCGGAGCCGGATTAGTAATCGGTGGAGTTGTTAAAGCGCTTGGTGATGGATTTAAGCTTTTCAAAACAGAAGTTGAAACAGGAATTTCGAATTTTAAAAATGCAGTAGTTGGTCTTGATGCCTTTCCTTCTCTTTTGGGAGTAGGTTATATCATTGGACCACGTGTTGCTGGTCAAATGCTAGGTGGAGGGTTATTAGCCTGGGTCGTTCTTATACCAGCAATTAGTTTCTTTGGAAGCACCAATACAACAGCTATTTTCCCTTCTGATGTACCAATCGGTGAATTGGACGCATGGGGAATATGGGATAACTATATCCGTTATATTGGAGCTGGTGCAGTTGCTACTGGTGGATTAATCACTTTAATTAAAACATTACCTATTCTTTTCAGTTCAGTTTTTGATACTCTTAAAGGCGTAAAAGCTAATAAAGGACATCTTAAATCTGGTTCTATACGTACTGAAAAAGACATACCAGCTAAATACGTTTGGTTGGGAACAATCATTGTTATTTTAATCATTGCTTTCACACCTATAACAGATGTAGGAATCATCGGTGCGATTGCAATTGCGATTTTTGGATTTTTATTCGTAACAGTGGCTTCAAGGGTTGTTGGAATCGTCGGAAGTTCTTCTTCCCCTGTTTCTGGAATGACTATAGCCACACTATTAATTGTAGCGATTGTTTATAAAGCTACTGGTTTTACAGGTACAACGGGAATGGTGGCCGCTTTAACCGTGGCTGCAATCATTTGTACAGCACTTGCTGTTTCAGGTGACGTTTCTCAAGATTTAAAAACAGGTTATATCGTAGGTGGAACGCCATGGAAACAACAAGTTGCTATGATGATTGGTGTTGTCGCTTCTGCATCAGTGATTGGGTTTATCCTAGTTCTTATGGATAATGCCTATACAATGGGATCTGCAGAACTTCCTGCACCTAAAGCGGCACTTATGAAAATACTTGCTGAAGGTGTTCTTGGAGGAGACTTACCTTGGACCCTTATCTTTATCGGTGCGGCCATTGCCATCACTTTAGAGTTTTTCGGTCTAAATTCACTAGTTGTTGCAGTAGGTATTTACTTGCCAGTTCATACTAGTGCCCCAATTATGATTGGTGGATTTGTACGTTTCTTCGTTGAATACTTCGCGAAAACAAAAGAAGCACTAAAAGCACGAGTAGATAGAGGTACATTATTTGCATCTGGATTAATAGCAGGAGAATCATTAATTGGTGTGTTTATTGCAATATTGATTGCAGCAGGAGTTCAAGTTCCAGCTGCTGCGAAATTAGCAAGCAATCTGATTCCATTCTTACTATTCCTTGCTCTAGCTGGATTGCTCTGGTTCATATCTAGCAAAGGGAAAAAAGAAGATGCTTCGTAAACGCAAATCACAAAAGAGGAATCTGTTAACAATGGTTCCTCATTTGGAAAGACGCGTCACTTTGGAACATGATTCTTCGGAAGCAACCTTTTTGATCATTCAACGGACCAATTTTGTGGAAAGAATAACGATTCGTTTTTTCAAACAGCCTTCAGTTCGCCGAATCAAGCTAGATAAATTTGGAGCATTTGCTATTCAACAAATGGAATTCCAAAGAAATGTTAATCAGATTTCTGAAGCTATGAGCGAACATTTTGGTGAGGAAGCAGAACCAGCCCTACCACGGTTAATGAAATTTTTGGAAATTCTTGAGGTTCATGATTGGATCATATGGGATGCAGATGAAGAGAAATGAAAAACAAGCTGAAGCATATTTTGATGCTTCAGCTTGTTTTTTGCTGTTTTGGAAAGTCTAGTATAGAGAAAACATATAGAATAATTATTCGAAATGATATCAAGGTAGTCAGGAATTTTATTTCATTATTTCAAGTTACACCTATTTATATATTAAAAAATGAACAACGAGTATAATTATTTGTAATCTATTTATTGTAGGTGTATTCTAGACATGTTGGGCATAAATAAAAAAAAGTAAGAACGTTATATTCATGAAAAGCAGGTGGAGAATTATGGGGAGAGTACAAGGTAAAGTAGCGTTAGTGACAGGTGGAGCATCTGGTATTGGATTATCTATATCCACATTAATGGCTAAAGAAGGCGCAAAAGTCGTGATAGCTGATTTTAATGAAGCAGGAGCTAAGGAAGCGGCAGAAAGCATTAAAAAACAAGGTGGAGAAGCAACCGGAGTATTTTTAGATGCTGGACAGGCAGATTCGATTAAGGCTGCTGTTGACTTTACAATAGAACAATACGGAACTATTACAGTACTAGTTAATAATGTTGGCTTAACTAACTTACATAAAGATCTTGATGTCGTGAATTTAGATTTGGATGAATGGGATCGACTTATGGATGTAAACTTGAAAAGTGTACTATTAGGAAGCAGATTTGCTATTCCACACATGATTAAAGCAGGTGGAGGTTCCATTATCAATACTGCATCAATGGCTGGGTTTGCGGGCGATGCCGTACGATCAGCTTATGGCGCGTCAAAAGCAGGTGTTGTGAACCTGACTCGTTATATCGCTGCACAATATGGTAAAGATCATATTCGTTGCAATGGAGTGGCACCAGGCCTTATTTTAACTCCTGCAGCAAAGGATAATATTCCTCCAGCTGTACTCGATATATTTGCCAAGTATAATGCATTGCCATACCACGGTGAAGCGGATGATATCGGATATACCGTTGTATTCCTTGCATCTGATGAGTCAAAATTCATTACAGGACAGACGATCCAGGTGGAAGGCGGCCACTATATGGCCAACCCAAGTATCTCCGATTTCAATGAATTTGTAGCAAAAGCACAGTCGAAATAACGATAGAGTAGATATTCATATAATAAACTTTACCCCGAATAGCACTTTTATCATTCGGGGTTTTTAACATTAGCTAGAAGGCATCTTATGAAAATAATAATGAAAAAATACAATCCTCGACATAAACAAGGGCTTACGATTAAATTAATTTTTTTATATAATAAACCATGAAAAATCACAATTCCATTTAAGCAGGTGTGTCTAAATGAAAGAAACATATTATGATGAATTGCTAAACATCAAAACAGTAGGAGAACAAAAGGAATTTAATAAGTCTTTGCATTATCATCGTTATGAGCCAACGCCATATAGCGCACTAGAACAATTATTCAAGAAGTATCAATTAAAAAGTAGTGATCGCATTGTGGATTTTGGTTGTGGTAAAGGGCGATTGAATTTCTTTATTCATTACTTATTTCAAGCTTCTGTTGTTGGAGTAGAAATGAATAGAACTTTCTATATAGAAGCTATTGAAAACCGATATAGGTATATGAAAAAAACGAATAAAAACAAAGATAATATAGAATTTCATTGTTGTTTGGCAGAAAATTACGAGATTGATTTGCGAGACAATCGTTTTTATTTCTTTAATCCGTTTTCCGTGCAAATTTTCATGAAAATCATTAATAATATATTGCTTTCATTCGAAAAGGAACCACGGGAAATCGAATTGGTTTTATTTTATGGATCAAAAGATTATATCTTTTTCTTAGAAAATCAAACCGCTTTTGAAATGAAAGAAGAAGTAATGTTACCAGATTTGTCTGAGCATAATCCTTATGAGAAATTTGTCATATATCAATTGTTATAGTAAACAAAACTCTTTTTGGAAGGTAATAAACTATTCATAAAAAAAGTTTCAAATCGACATGGATATTTTGCATTGAAGGAAAGGTAGTTTCTCCTTAATTATCCAAACTCCAAAAAAACTTGTGAAATTTATCTATTTATTACTATTTTTGTAGAAAGTTCACTTAATTGTGATATTTTATATCTAGGACAGAAATCTGTTACTTTACCAGTAAAAGTGCACTTCATTGATATGAGGATGTAAACAGCGGTGATCCTGCTGGTAGTTAACCGCAGATTTTGTCACTGGTAGAAAATCATTTGCGGTTTATTTTGTAAGGGGGATGATGGAGAAATGGGAAAAACAAAGAATCGGTGGCTGATTGCTGCCTCGGCAGTTGGGATTCACCTGTCGATTGGTTCTGTGTATGCTTGGAGCGTATTTACGAAACCACTTGCAAGTGAATTCGGATGGGATTTGACTGATATTAGCTTAACATTTAGTATTGCAATTTTGTTTCTTGGCCTATCCGCGGCATTTCTTGGACATTTTGTTGAAAAGTATGGTCCTAGAAAAGCTGGCATACTCTCAGCCGTTTTTTTTGGCTTAGGTATTTCGGGTGCTGGTGTAGCGATCAACATGGAATCATTGCCTTTACTTTATATTGCATATGGAGTTTTCGGTGGAATCGGACTTGGCGTAGGGTATATCGCCCCTGTATCGACTTTAGTGAAGTGGTTTCCAGATCGTAGGGGGCTAGCGACTGGTCTAGCCATTATGGGCTTTGGATTTGCGGCACTGATTAACTCACCAATCATTCAAAGTTTGATTGGTTCTATTGGAATTGCTAATACCTTTTTTACTCTTGGAACCGCTTACTTTATTATAATGATAGCTTCATCTCTTTACTTGGAGCCCCCGGAGAAAGACTGGCTACCTGATGGGTATAAAGAAAAAATTAAAATGGGAAAAGTGAAGCCATTGCAGGATCTTTCGCAACTAACGGCAAACGAGGCAGTAAAGACAAAACGTTTTTATTATCTCTGGCTTATGCTGTTTATTAATATTACCTGTGGGATTGCTATCATTTCAGCAGCATCTCCACTTGCTCAGGAAAGTATTGGATTGAGTGCCGTTGCAGCAGCTGCCCTAGTTGGGGTTCTTGGTGCTTTTAATGGCCTTGGACGTATAGGTTGGGCATCTGTGTCAGATTTCATTGGTCGCCCGAATACGTATACCGTATTTTTTTCCATACAAGTCATCGCATTCCCACTCTTGACAGTTACGGATAATCCAGTTGTTTTTCAAATTTTATTAGCGATTATTTATACCTGCTATGGGGGAGGGTTTGCTTCGATTCCAGCGTATATCGGTGATTTGTTCGGAACAAAGCAGTTAGGTGCTATTCATGGGTATATTTTAACGGCATGGGCAGCAGCAGGTCTTGTTGGACCGATGTTCGCTTCATGGATTAGAGAAACAACAGGTAGCTATTCCCAAAGCTTAATCGTTTTCACAGGTTTTTTCGTGGTTGCTTTGATCATCTCTATATTGATTCGCTTGGATATAAAGCGCTTGAAAAATATCAAGACTAACGATATTAAACAAATCGGTGTTTGATAATATCCTGACAAGTCTATTAATTGAATGTAAACATCTCCGAAGGATTGAGAAATCATAAATAAGTATGAATTGGAGTTCAGCAATAAACACCTTTTTATATTAAAGCTTTGTAGAATAATCTTGGTAAAGATTATATTATTAGCCACAGCAATCTTTATAATGATTGCTGTGTTTTTGTATTTGAAAAACCATGATTAAATAAAATATTGAATTAACCTTTTTAAATGAATTAAAAATGAGAAAACTTCCATATGGCACAATATAGGGAACATTATATTCCTTAGATTAAGAGAATTACATATAAAAAAACGAATTGCCTTATTGAAGCAAGTATCAGTCTTTTTTTAGTGTTTAAATATTTTAATAGTTTCGTTCAATAACAAAGTGTGCACGGTCGCCTCTAAAGAGGGTCTTAGAGAATTCAATAACCGATCCATCATTCTCATATGTGTATGTTTCTAACGAAAAACAGGGTGAACCATTAGGGACTTCTAACTTATCTGAAATGGAGTCATCGGCAAGGGAAAATTCCAAGTGTTCGACTGTTTTTTTTACTTTTAAACTAAACTGTGTTTCAAGCACATTAAAGAGTGATTTTTCACAGGCTTCAATATTCAGCCCAGGCGTTTTGTACCAAGGGAGATAGGCTATTTCATATTGAAGTGGGACATCGTTCACGTAACGCACACGCTCTAGCTTGTTGACAGGATCACCTACGTTTTGCTTGAAAAGATTGGCTAGGGTAGCGTTTGCTTCGATAACCTTTAAGCTTATGACCTTTGTAGAGGGGTTTTTCCCTTGCATCGTGACTTGCTCAGAGAACTTTTCAACCGTGCTTGTAAGAAATTGCTTCACTTTATTTTCCGAAACGAAAGTCCCTTTACCTTGAACACGATAGATATAGCCTTCGACAGTCAATTGCTGTAAAGCAGTGCGCACTGTTGTCCTGCTTACTCCGTATATTTTACAAAATTCCGCTTCAGTTGGTAATTTTGTATTCGTTTGATATTCGCCGTTTTTTATTAGATCGATAATTGATTCTTTAACTATGGAATGCAATGCCGCTTCTTTATTCATGGTTTCCAAAGTGATTCCTCCTTAACTCTTTCCAATATATACATTAAGATTATCTCGGATAAGTTCAATAATCAACATTAAATAATAAATTTGTAGTAACAAGTAAAAATTTGTGTTGATATTTTCTATATTTGTAACTACAATATAAATACAGAGGCAATAATACCCAGTTTAGTAATTATCTATTAAGGAGTGTGATGTGAAAAAGACAAATCATTGGTTGAGCAAAAAATGTTTGATTTCATTTATTGTAAAAATACAGAATAATCAATTATTAAAAAGGGGGGTAATTTCAATGAATATCTTATTATGTTGTTCAGCCGGAATGTCTACAAGTTTGCTAGTTACCAAGATGGAAGACAGTGCAAAGAAACAAGGAGTAGATTGTAAAATATGGGCTGTTGGTTCTGCAGAAGTGAACAACGAAATGGATAAGGCTGATGTCATTTTATTAGGTCCACAGGTTCGATATCTTCTTTCTAAGTTACAGGAAGCAGGAAAAGAAAAAGGAATTCCAGTCGCAACCATCAATCCAATGTTCTATGGTCTATGTAATGGTGAAGAAGTACTAAAACAAGCCACTACTTTAATAAAAGGAGAATAAGGATATGATGACTTTTATTGATAAGTATATTATGCCTGGAGCTGTAAGGGTAGGGAATAACCGTCATTTACTTGCAATTCGTGATACGTTGATTGGAATGATAGCGATTACAATGATCGGGTCGTTTGCTGTCCTGTTTAATAACCTTGGGCAAGTCATCAAGCCTTATGGAAGAATGATGGAGGCCATTTTCGGCCCTGCATGGAATACGCTTGGCAGTGATATTTGGTTTGGAACCTTTGCGTTTATGACGGTATTCGCTGTGTTCGGTATTTCTTATAAACTAGCAAGATCGTACGGGGATGACGGTTTTGAAGCAATGTTGGTTTCTGCAGCCTGTTTTTTCTTATTATTGCCTCAAATCGGCAATGTCACTTTAACCATCGATGATAAGGATGTTACAGGTGGAGCGTGGGGATTCGTCAGCGTAAATTATTTTAATGCAACAGCCTTATTTACAGGAATAGTCGTTGCCCTTTTAGCAACAGAGATATTTGTTAGACTTTCAAGAGTAAAATATTTAGTCATTAAATTACCTGATGGAGTACCACCAGCAGTAGCTCGTTCATTTGCAAAGTTAGTGCCGGGTATGGCAACAATCTTTTTTGCTGGTGTGTTCGGACTACTTTTCCGTAAAGTTACAGATGGACAGGTATTAAATGACTGGCTTAGTAAAGTAATTGTCTCCCCCTTACAAAGTGCTGTAGATTCACTGCCATTTGCCATTTTACTAGTATTTCTTGTTCATTTATTATGGATGATTGGTTTACACGGACCAAATATCCTTGGTGGAATTACAACACCGCTTTTTGAAAGTTCGGGAGTGAAAAATATTGATTTATACGCACAAGGTGTCAAAGATATGGACCAATACGGAGTACTGGCAGGTTCTTTCCTAGATGCATTTGTTTATTTAGGTGGATCTGGAGCAACATTGGGTCTGATCATTGCAATGATCATTGCCGGCCGAAAACGTTATAAACAGATGATTGCACTTGGAGGGGCACCAGGGGTGTTCCAGATTAACGAACCCATTCTATTCGGATTGCCTATTGTTCTGAACCCAATGTGGTTCATACCATTTGTCCTCGGTCCAGTAATTACAACAGTTATTTCTTATATAGCAGTAAGTAGCGGAATGGTTTTTCCAATTGTCGCTAAGATACCTTGGGTTACACCACCGATTATTGGAGGATTTCTTGCTACAGGGGGACATATGTCGGGAGCGGTATTAGCTGCTATAAATTTAGTCATTTCAACAGTGATTTATTTACCATTCGTTTATGCCCAAGTGAAGATAGACACAAAAAATAAAACAGAGCTTACAAAAGATTCAGAAACGCTAAACGTTTAAGAAAGTAGTGATAAAAGTGGAAAAAGAAGAATTATACCAATTATCATTTCAACTGATTTTATATAGTGGAAATGCGAGAAGCTTCGCAATGGAAGCCATGCAAGAAGCGAAGAAAAAAGAATTTAATTCTGCTAGATTGAAAATCGCTGAGGCAGAAACAGAATTATTACAAGCCCATAAATTTCAAACTCAATTAATCCATGCAGAAGCAGGCGGAGACCAATTTGACCTTCCAATTCTCCTCGTGCATGCTCAGGATCATTTAATGACAGCCATGACGTTAAAGGATCTTGCGATAGAAATGATTGATCTGCGTGAAGAGTTTTTAAATGCAGATGCTGTGAAGGAGGGGACAGCAGAATGAGTAAGGGGTTAAAAATTGTCACAATTGGCGGCGGCTCGAGCTATACGCCGGAACTGATTGAAGGTTTTATTAAATACCATGAAGAGCTTCCTGTAAGCGAGATTTGGCTTGTGGATATCGAAGCGGGAAAGGAAAAGCTTGAAATTGTTGGGGACTTGGCAAGAAGGATGGTTGAAAAGGCTGGTGTAAAGATTGATGTTCATCTAACATTAGACAGAAAGAAAGCGCTTAAAGGAGCTGACTATGTAACAACTCAGCTACGTGTTGGTCAGCTCGCTGCTAGGGCTCTTGATGAAAAGATTCCACTGAAACACGGAGTTATTGGACAGGAGACGAACGGACCAGGTGGACTTTTCAAGGCATTTAGAACAATTCCTATTATTCTTGATATAGCTCGTGAGATGGAGGAAGTTTGTCCGGATGCATGGTTGATTAACTTCACAAACCCTGCTGGTATGGTAACGGAAGCTGTGTTACGTCACAGTAATATTACCAAAGTCATCGGACTTTGCAATGTACCGATTGGTATGGAGCGTGGAGTAGCCGATTTAATGAACGTGGAGCCCTCAAGAGTGCGGATCGACTTTGCTGGTTTGAACCATATGGTTTACGGCCTCGATGTATTCGTTGATGGGAAAAGTGTGAAAGATCAAATCATTAATCTGATAACAGATCCAGCTAAAGCCGTTACAATGAAGAATATTCACGCAATGGGCTGGGAGCCAGAATTCCTTAGAGCTTTAAATTTGTTCCCTTGTCCATACCACAACTACTATTACAAAACAGGAGATGTGCTTGCTCAAGAGTTGAAGGATGCTGAAAAAGGAGAAACACGCGCTGAGGTGGTTCAAAAGCTTGAAGAAGGATTATTCGAGCTATACAAAGACAAGGGGCTGGCTATTAAGCCACCACAGCTTGAAGAGCGAGGAGGCGCTTACTACAGCGATGCAGCAGTGCGTTTAATTTGCTCGATGCATTCGGATAAGTGTGACATTCAAGCGGTAAATACTATCAACCATGGTGCAATTGAGGGAATTCCGTATGGTTCGGCTATTGAAATTAGCTGTGTGATTACTAAGGATGGTCCGAAACCAATTAACGTAGGAGAGCTTCCAGTGGCGATTCGTGGTCTAATCCAGCAAATCAAGTCATTTGAAAGAGTGTCCATCGAAGCTGCAATCTCAGGTAACTATGATACTGCATTGCTTGCTATGACGATTAATCCTCTCGTTCCAAGTGACCGGGTTGCGAAACTTATTTTAGATGAAATGCTTGAGGCGCATAAAGATTTCTTGCCACAGTTTTTTGAAAAAAAGGAATTGCAGGATAACCTATCATGATTGAAGTTCTTGTAAATGCAGATGATTTCGGGTTAACTAAATCAGTAAATTATGGAATTTTGGATAGCCACAAATATGGAATTGTCAATTCAACAACAATCATGATGAATGCAAAAGCAACGGAGCATGCGATTGAAATCGCAAAGAGGACGCCCTCGTTGAAAGTCGGTATACACTTGGTATTGACATGGGGGACACCTTTGTTGAGCGATGTGCCGAGTTTAATTGACGATTCCGGACACTTCAAGAAACAAGGGGTGGTATATGGTGAACCAGCCGACATTTCTTTGCTTGAATTGGAAAGAGAGTGGTCAGCTCAGATTGAAAGATTTTTAGAATTTGGTCTTTATCCGTCTCATTTAGACAGCCATCATCATGTACACGGGATTGAAAATTTTCTGCCGGTTGTAAAAAATCTGACAGAGAAATATCAACTTCCTGTGCGTAATGCTGGAAAACATTTTGCTGGTGTCCAAACCGTTACAGATGTTTTTCTTGATGATTTTTATGGAGAAACGGTGGTTGAAGATTATTTTCATAATCTCAAGGGTCGGGTAATCGATGGGCAAAGTGTGGAAATAATGACTCATCCTGCTTATATGGATGAAGATTTGATGCAAGTATCTTCCTATAATAGTAATCGCTTAAAGGAGACCAGGATTTTGACAAACGCAAGATTGCCAGAGGGTTTTATCCTTAGATTTGGCATCAACCAAGTTATTTAGTAGGTTCTTTTAGGGGCAAAGATTGTTTCTATATTTTATCGACTTTCAAAAAGGGACCATTCATCTCAAGGATGAATGGTCTCTTTCTATCCTTAGATAATGTATGGAATTTCTCTAAATGGGGGGGGGGGTTATGTAGGTATCTTCTGTTCAGGATTTGTGAAGTAGGGGAGGAAAGCCAAGAGACTTGGGTTGAAGTTTTTGGTGTAGTTGCAGACGTATCAATGAAAAATCCTTAATAATCTATATGAACTGGACCACGGGACTGAGAAAAAATATCTAGAATAGCTATTGTGAGTATGACCCTCGATCAAGCAATCATTTATTTTACTTCACGTTCCCCTTGTTCCAGTTCATGGAATACTCGATTTCCAAGCTTCCATTTAAAAATAATCATTTAAAATGGAAGCTTTCAATCATAGTGCAATATTACATTTCTTTAGTTCAACATTTCACTTAATAAGCAAGGCTGAACATTGCCTTAATATGAGACAGGTAACGAACATTACTTGCTTCTTTCATTAATGAAGCTGGTAGACCTTTAAGTGGGGTGTTATTAGCTCCAACTGTAGCAACAGCATCCTTACGACCAAGGCTAGCAAGTGTTCCTGAGTTTACAGGTGAAAATTCTTCTAGTTTTTTGCCTTCTAATGCTGCATATAGGTTGTAACCAACAAGTTCTCCCATTTGCCAAGCATTTTGTGCAGTTGGTGCGTATGGGCGGCCACCTTCTGGAGGGAAAGCAACAGCACTATCTCCTACAACAAATACGTCATTATGAGATTTAGATTGTAGATACTCATTAACAGTTGCTTTACCACGATCTACTTCAAGACCTGATTCACCAACGATAGGAAGAGCAGCAACGCCACCAGTCCAAACAAGCGTATTAGCAAGGATAGTTTGTCCATCTTTCAAAGCAATTTCATTTCCTTTAACACCCGTTACAGGCAGACCTGTTAAGAATTCAACGCCACGTGCTTCTAAGCTTACCACTGCACGTTCAATTAAAGGATCAGGTAATACTGGAAGGATTTTTGGACCAGCTTCAACAAGCTTGATTTTCAAGTCTTTGAAGTCTACGCCAAATTGTTTAGCGATTTTAGGGAAATGATCAACGATTTCACCAACTAACTCAACGCCAGTTAATCCACCGCCGCCGATTACAATCGTTGCATCTGCTTCATTTTTTGTTTGTGCATATTCACGAATACGATCTTCGATATGTTTGTAAATTTTGTTAGCATCATTTACAGATTTTAGCACCATGCTATTTTCTTCAAGTCCTGGAATACCAAAGAATCCTGTTTGGCTACCTAAAGCTACAACAAGAGCATCGTATGATAAAGTAGAACCATTAGAAAGTTTTACTTCTTTTTTATCTACTGAGAAAGATTCCACTTTCGAAATGGTAAGATCGATATCTTTTCCTTTGAAAAGTTTCTCTAAAGGTATTGAAACAGCTGGTTCAGAAATTGATCCGCCTGCAAGACGGTGAAGTTCTGTGATGATTTGGTGTGTTGGGTATTGGTTCACCACTGTTACTTGGACTTCATCTTTATTAAAATATTCACGAACAGTTAATGCAGATAGTAATCCAGCATAGCCTGCACCTAAAATGACGATTTGTTTTGACATATTAATCCCCCGTCCTTACTAATTGAAAGTTTAAAGATTTATTTTTTTAGACTATTTCGTTCTGCTGAAATTTCAAGAAAAGCACTCGCGAAACGGAAAAGCTTTTGTGCTTGTGGGTCTTTCATCATTCTTAACAAACCGAAAAGACCGATTACATCATTGTTTTCTTCTGCACGATCTTTAGCTTCGATTGCATTAGCTGCAAGCCCTTTCACTGAATCAACTACAGGTACAGCGATTTCTGTAATCGCACTAACCGTATCCTTTTTTAATACTTCATCAGTTGCTACTGATTGAGCAAAATCATAAGACTTTGTCAAGATACTTACTAGTTCAGTCAATTTTGGCAATTGCTCAACTAAAGTATTCAATGATTCCTGAACCTCAGGCTTTAAAAGCTGATCCAGAATATCCAGTTGTTCTTGGTTTGCAGTGAAATTAAATGATTCTTGTTCAGGCTTTGTTTTTGAAGCTACATCTACCATATCTATTTCCCCTTTACGTTAAACTTAATTTGCTTTGTATTAAATTTAAATCTTCACTACTTATCATACGACTCTAGACACTTAATTTCAAATATATTTTTTATGTTATGAATATAACTTTAAAGTTATTAATTTAAGTTAGTATTTGGGATTTATCATTCATCTTAATATTTCAAGAAAACATTAGAAGTATTCTATGTATAACACTTATTTCCATGGGGATTTAAATAGACTTCTTCCTCCTCAGTAACAGCATTTTACACCAAAAATAGGAGACACTTTACTTCCTTGAAATAATGTTAGTACCAAACAAATAATAATTGGACGTTTTCACGTGTACTCCATGTCATTAGGATTACTAGAATTTATAGTTGTTATTCAGGATTTTTTAGAAACTAATTATTTTGTTCATATGAGAAAAAAGTCAAAGAGGAACCATGAACTTCTTGCGGCTTTTGCTGACCAGTTGTTCAAGACGAAAAGATAAGTAAATGAGGCACAGATCCTTACTTAATAAAGTTTTTTTCTTTTCTTATCTTATCGTTGATATATTCAGGAAAGGGATTTTATTAATGCATTTCTAAATATCAAAAATACATTTTGAGGTAATCTTGGATCCGCAAGTGAGAGGAATGAGGTAGATAGTATAATTTTTACTTCATTAAATTGTTTTTTATTTTGGATTATCGTTTATGCTTCATTTCTAGGGAATTAAATTTCGAATGTGGATATTACTTACTTCCTTGTGCTTTTGGTTTAATCTTGAGTGTCAAAAGCGTATAAAAGCTTTCAAACACGAAAACTTTTCAAAAAAATCTCTGAGGTTAAAGTTCTTCAAACGGATCTAGGCAATTTAAAGCAGTGAGCTCAGTGAGTATATTCAAATCCAACTGAAATTAAAAGTAGGAGGGACCACTTGAGGTAAATACCGAAGTTAGGTGCATGGTGGATGCTAAAGCCTATCTAGGATAAGAAACTTGGGTAGGAGCATCTTTGGTTTTCGACGGAGGTAGGGATAAGGCTGATTTAAACATACTGTGTTAAATCCTCCAAGGAAAAATAAAGTAGTTTGGAGGAAGTGTGGACCGTTGGTGAATGAATCATTCCATTTGAAACAATTGAAGAAGCGATTAAAGTAGTTTAAGTATTTTCTTCTTCAATGTAGTGTAGTGCTTTGAGAAAAACGCAATATTTAAACAAAGAAAAAATCCCTGTTTGCGATTAAAAAGTAGGGATTTTTTTGCATCATAATGAATAAGGGAAAAGGATTCGGATTGGTGTTTATTCAAGAAAAGCACCCGTTAGCTTAATGATAGCTTGATGTTATCTTAATTGAAAACTCACTCTTGTGTTTCAATGGTTTCCTAACCCATAAACAGATTCCATTGCCCCAATCATTGATAGAATAGTGCTCCATTTATTAGGATTTGCTATTATGTTCCACAGTTATGACGACATTTCCCTTCTTGTGTCCTTTCTCGACATATCTATGAGCTTCAACTATCTCTTCAAACGCATAGTATCTGTCAATGACCACTTTTAACTTCCCCGTCTCAACAAGTTCTTTGAGGAAGTTTAGAGCTTCGGAATTTTCAGGTGAATTTTGACCCAAATCGGGGTGATGAGAGACAAATGAGTTTTAACTTAACCATTATTCTTGTGATTTTGGGATGTGCAATTGTAACCCTTATTCCAAGAATTATTCCATTTTTGGTTGTAAGAAATATTACTCTTCCAATGCCCATAACTAAATGGCTTTCATTTATCCCTATTTGCATTCTTACAGCACTTGTCGTTGACAGCATTATCATTGAAGATGAATCTCTAATATCAATTGATTGGAGTGTACTTACTGTTATTGTACCAACTCTAATTATAGCCTTATGGACGAAGAGTTTATCAGTTACAGTAATAGCTGGAATAGTTCTTATGGCTATTGTAGTATATATTCAATTAACAGTTTTAATAAATGCATATTAGATTAGCTAATATTTAATTAATTTCATATTTGAGAATCAAAGGTGTTTATTCAGTTATCGGGAGCATGAGTTTAAGAATGGGGGTCGCCACGCCATAAAATCGTCACATTCAACCTTTTAATAGGGGTGTGGTGATTATTGACATTTTGGATAGGATACAGAACTTGAATGTTGAAAACCAATACCTGTGTTTTTGCTTCTTTCATTCTTGCTATATAGACTAAATCTTTTGTTTTATGTTCTAGTTTTAAGACCTTCTTCTACACATTTTTTCAAAATTTATATTCGCTCTAAGCGGGGAGAAATCCTTTTTTAACAACGTTTGTTCTTAAGTTGACATAGAATTGTAATAAAAAAATATCAGAAAATACTGAAAAAATTAGTAAAATTATGTTAATATATTTAAAAAAAGTATTTTTCAAGGGTCTCATCGAGAGAAGAGCTAGGGGGCGTTGTCAAAGCTTTAATGGTCGCCAGGACTTATTCCGTGAATTATCATCGTAAAGAATAATCAACTTGGCTATTTATTTTAGCAAAAAGACTGAATTTTGGCTGAAAGGTAATAGGTAAGATACCTATATTGTTAAAAAACCTCAAAAATAGCCCCTAATTTGAAATTTCGAAGTGAATATTTCTTGAAGAATCAGGATTAGCATGTAGTGAAGAGTAATATATTAATAGTATGTTGCTACACATAAAATTGAAATGGAGTTGATAGAATGGTAAATATTACTGGATACGGAAAAGGCTCGCAAGATGCAGTAAATAACTTTGAAAAATATGTGGGTTTTGAAATCCCTGGGGATTATAAACAATTTCTCCTTGAATATAATGGTGGTACCACTACTGTACAAAACTGCAAGTTTTATGTGGATGCGTTAGACACCCTCGTTTGTTTAAATGTATTATATGGATTGGATCTTGAGGAAAAAGAGCTTGATTTACAGAAATGGCATGAGGAGAATAAAAAAGACTTACATAAGAATTGTATAATCATAGGTAATGACACGTATGCTGGTAAAATCTTGCTTATATATAACGAAGAGGAAAAAGGAGTTTATTTCTGGGATCAGGGTTGGTATTCGGATCCATCAAGCCAGGATGAAAATATATATAAGGTTGCAGAAAGTTTTAAATCTTTCATTGAGGGACTGAAGATCCCAGAGGAAATCTAATTTTATTTGAATCCCCTTGATTGGCTCTGACCTTTCAAGGTTTTTTATTGTGAATTTACAAAGAAAGCACAGATTGATATGATTTCTGAGTAGAAGGGAAATTATTACATAAACAAGAGATGCATTTTCGAATAGGTATATTGATTTCGCAACTTGTAAAATTTGGTATTGAAAACTATTCGTTAGAGGAGGAAAAGATGTATAAAATCTTTTTGGTTGAAGACGATGTCAAAATAGCTGCAATATTAATCAATTATTTAAAAAGATACGGGTATGAAGTTTCTGAAGCTAAGAGATTAGACCATGTCTTTGTCGAGTTTAAAGAGATGAAGCCTGATTTGGTTTTAATGGATATTAATCTACCTTTTTTTGATGGCTTCCATTGGTGCCGCCAAATGAGGACGATTTCAAAAGTTCCCATTTTATTTATCTCAGCAAGGACTGATGAAATGAACCAAGTCATGGCAATTGAACATGGTGGTGATGATTATATTACAAAACCATTCCATTTGGAAGTCGTACTAGCGAAAATAAAGAGTGCTCTTCGACGGGCATATGGCGAGTATGCTGGAACATCATCACTCCATCAACAGGTAAAAGAAATGGATGGATTAACCCTTTATACGGAAAAGGCGATGATTGAATACCAGCAAAATCAGGCGATATTAACCCAAAATGAGTTTCGTTTATTGAATTGTTTAATTCGACAGTACGACACCATTGTTTCTCGTGAAGATTTACTTGAAGCCTTATGGAATGATGATTCATTTGTTGATGATAATACTTTGACAGTCAATGTCACAAGGGTACGGAGAAAACTCGAAGACATTGGCGTCAAACATGCCATACAAACCAGCAGAGGAAAAGGGTATCGGCTCAAGGTAATGGAAGGTGAAGATAAGTGAATCTACTTTCCTTTATAAAAGACCGTCTTTATTTTATATTTTATACCATTCTATTAGGATGTTTGCTTATTCTTACATATGTATTAGTCATTCTAGAAGCGGGAAATCAGATATCGATATCTAATATCTTCTATATGATTGTTCTCTCCATTTTTATGCTGTTACTATTTTTAGCGATTGATTACATAAGGCATTACCGTTTTCTTAATCAGTTAGTAAGGATGAAGCAAGAACCGAGTTTGACTTTTGAATTTGTCGAAATCTTTATGAATCCTGTGACAAAGGAACAAAAAACATGGATTGAGCTTTTTCACCAAATGAACCAGGCTACTATTACGCAATTACAAGAACAAATAAAAATGAAGGAACAATATGAGCTTTTGATTCACCAATGGGTTCATCAAATGAAGACGCCTGTTTCAGTCATTTCTTTACTAATTCAAGAAGGGAAAAGGACATTTTCGGATGAGTCGATGAAGGGTTTTCTTAAAGAGCTTGGAGAGGAAAATGACCGTTTTCGCAGGGGGCTGGAAATTATTTTACACGGAGCAAGGCTGCAGCGTTTTTCGGAGGATGTAAAGGCCGAGCCGATTGATTTAATAAATCTAGTCAAGCAAGTAATTAACGAGGAAAAAAAACAGTTCATTCAACGGACCATTTATCCCAAGCTTGAAACTGAGAATGAGAATTTTCAAGTGCATTCAGATCGTAAGTGGCTCCACTTTTCCATCAGTCAAGTTGTCTTTAATGCATTGAAGTATTCAAGGCAGGGAGTGGGGGATACTATTACGTTCAGCATTACAGAAAAAGGTCGTGATATTGTCCTTTGCATTACGGATCAAGGCATAGGAATTGCCCCTCATGACTTAAAACGAGTGTTTGATCCATTTTTTACAGGAGAAAATGGACGAACACAACAAGAGTCGACGGGAATGGGATTATACTTAGTAAAGGAAATCGTTAACAGGCTTGGACATAGGGTTAGCATTCAATCGACTGTTCCTGAGGGATCTACAGTGCAATTTCTCTTTAACACAAATACCTTACATGAAAGATGACAAAATTGTAAGGTTGTTAGGCGGTTATGTAATAAACATCGATGTGAGCCTCCTGCTTTATTCTTTATACTTTACTTTAGAAAGAGGAGGTCATATAGATGGCGATATTAAAAACAGAGCAACTATCCAAAACCTATTTTCAAAAGCAAGGAAATTTATTTCATAAAGCGTTAGACAACTTTACCATGGATGTTCAAAAAGGGGAGTTTGTTGGGGTGATGGGACCATCCGGGAGCGGAAAAACAACTTTGCTGAACCTAATGGCAACCATTGATAGGCCCACTTCTGGGAAAGTCATTCTAAATGAAAAAAACCCTAATGAATTGAAAAACCGTGATCTTGCTTTGTTTCGCAGGAGGGAAATTGGTTTTGTTTTTCAGGATTTTAACCTTCTTGATACACTCACAGTTCGTGAAAATATTCTTCTTCCTTTAGCGTTAGATCATTATGAACAGCAAGAAATGGAAGATCGAGTAAATCAGTTGGCACATCTTCTTAGTATAGAGGGAATTTTAGATAAACGGACTTTTGAAATTTCTGGAGGTCAACAGCAACGAACCTCATGTGCAAGAGCAATGATTCACGAACCATCAATTATTTTAGCGGACGAACCGACAGGTAATTTAGATTCCAAATCTGCCAAGCAGGTGATGGATACCTTCACAACGCTTCAGAAGGAAAAAGGGGCATCCATACTAATGGTCACCCATGACCCAACTGCTGCTAGTTTTTGTGATCGGATTCTATTTATTAAAGATGGTAAGTTCTTTTCAGAGGTTCACAATGGAGGGGTAAGACGTAGCTTCTATCAACGGATTTTAGATACGTTGAGTGTACTGGGAGGTGGCTATCATGAACCTTCGACATCTCGCTAAGAGAAATATCCAAGGAAATACCCAACGTTATCTTGCCTATTTTTTCAGCATTGTCTTTTCCGTTTCAATCTTTTTTATCTATGCATCCTTTATCTTTCATCCTGACATAGTCAATGCAAATATTAGTGGTGGGCAGATTGTGCGTGTTGCGCTTATTGCGGCTGAAATAGTAATCATTGTTTTTTCCGTTTTCTTTATCTCTTATTCTAATACAGCTTTTATACAGCCGCGAAAAAAAGAGTTTGGTTTGCTCACACTATTTGGAATGTCTAAATCTCAACTTAGAAGACTAATTTATATGGAGCAAACGATTGTGTCTCTTGTATCGATTGCGATTGGGGTAGGTTTGGGATTTTTATTCTCAAAGTTGTTCCTAATGATTGTTTCGTCTTTATTAGCGGTCGATGAACCATTAGCATTTGTCTTGGTCCCTAAAGCCTTTGTTTATACGATTGTTGGTTTCTTTTTATTATTTCAGTTATTATCACTCCTATCTTTGTTACAAATCGAAAATTTAGAGGTAGTCGATTTACTAAAAGATAAACAAAAACCAAAAAAGATGCCATTCGTATCCAAGTGGTTAATTGCATTATCCGTAATTTGTTTAAGTATTTCTTATTTTTTGGCAGCTACTATGACACTAAACAATTCATTACTACGAGTATTGCCGATTTTATTTTTCGTGCTGATTGGTACTTATTTTTTATTCAGCCAAAGTATTGTTGCTATGTGCAGAAGGCTGTATAGGAAGAAGAAAAGCTTATATAATGGGACGAATTTAATTACTCAAACTAACCTTATTTTTGATATTAAGAATTATTCGAGATTATTCTTTTTGACTTCGATTATTACTGCTGTCATTTTGACAGCAGCTGGAACGCTTTTTATGTTCACTGCAGATTTAAAGAAGCAGGGAATGGATAACATTCCACAAGCAATCGGCTGGATAGAAAATGATGCTTCTGTTTATTCCGTTATTGAGCCTTCAGAAGTAGAGAAAACCTTAAAGAAAGATGGATTTAAGGTACCCTACAAAGTCAATGTGACAGGTGTGCCGGTTACAACTATGATTCCCCAAATAGGTACAGGAGAACCTAGTGAAAATCAGTCATTATTAATCTCGGAAAGAGACTATAACAAAGTCGCAGCATTTCGAAAGCTAGACCCTGTCGAGTTGTCGGGAGATGAAGCGTTATTTATTTTTCCTTATGCAACACTAGATTCTCAATTCGTACAACGAGGTGATCAAAAGGAACTTCATTATGGGAAAAATATCATACAGGTAACTATGTTAGGGCAGCGGAATCAAACCGTAATAGCCCCAATCGGATTAGCAACTACTCTGATGGTTGTCGATGATAAGTTGTATACTGATATTACTGATAATGTGCCTCTAAAACAAAAGGTAAGGGTGCGCGGGTACGAAGTTAAAGATTGGGAGGATGCAATAGAAGCATCTGAGAAAATCGAAAAAATAGCTATTAACCCTGAACAGAATAAAGTGCAAACAAGAGCACCGATTTATGAGAAAGTGAGGCAGGGAAGTATGTTAACACTATTTATCGGCCTGTTTGTCAGTTTATTATTCTTTATCGTCCAAGGAAGCATGATGTATCTTCGTGTGTTTACGAATTTGGAAGATAAAAAAATCCAAATTAATGCTCTGCATCGAATGGGGTTAACAGGAAAAGAAATCCGCAAAATCCTAAGTGCTGAGATACGCATTCTATTTTTTGTTCCTTTTGTAATTGGGATGATTCATGCGATCGTTGCTTTCGTCGCATTAAGTAATTTATTGGGCTCTAATTTGCTCGGCTATTCGGCTATAGTTATCGGAACCTATTTTCTTCTTCAGCTACTATATTACCAAGTAACAAAGATAATGTATGAGCGGGCAGTTATTAGTACGATTAAATAGAATAAGGTGCCAATTAAGAAGGAATCAGACGCTTATTCTCTGATTCCTTCTTGTTTGATATTAAGATATGAATCCAGAGGTTTTTTCTGGTGTGAGCTACGACTATGAGTGGGAACCTTTGGTGTTCCCTTCCAAATGTTTCTATCCTCATTCTTAAGGAACAGGCCAAATTCAATTTGATTTTTTCAAAATCTATAAGTAGTTCAATAGTGCCAGCAAGAGTGAAACAGTCTGTTTTTTGGTTTAGCTAGATAATATGTTACTAAAAGGTGAATGAAATAATGTGAAAATTGGTATGTATTGTACTCATAAAACCTTTTCATTCTTGAAATATTTTCATATAAAGGGTAAAATTATTTATTTCAAGAGGCAATAGAATATTATTGGCTTTTTTGAATGTTAATAACATAGTTTAGGTGGGGGAACGTATAGTTAAATGTTGGATTTTATTAGTTTATTTGTAAAACATAAGGAAGTGGAATGGTTTTTTTAGTTTATAAAAATTGGATTTAAAGTAGTTTGAAATGTAAAGAGTTTCAGGATCATAGCAAGTTGAGAAAAATTCAAAAGAACGAAGTGAATTATCTGGTAATTATTTGATTAAATATAGTCTTATAAGCCTGCTATTATAGAGGTGATTTGATTTTTCTCTATTTCTTTGTCCCTTTATATAGTAAACTCAGAATGGGTTCGTTAACTTTTAACTGCTAGAGATGAGGTAAATTTAATGCTATGAAAAATAAAAAGTTAAGGGCATTTCTTTATTTGACCATTATTTTATTAATACTATTTATTCTTCTAAACATGTTTTCTACTTATTTAAGTATTAAAAATTCTGTTCAGAAATCTGTTGCGAATCAAAACTTGGTAGCTGCTAAGTCTATTGCTGACTCAATGGATATAGAGGCGTATAAACGTTTCCTCAATAACCCAGTAAAGAGCCGAGAATATACGGATATAGAAACCTACTTAGAGGATGCACGGGAAAAAATTGGGGCTTTGTATGTATATACTCTGATTGTGGATAATCCGAAAGAATCGAGAGCTATGATTACCGGGTTTTCTAAAGATTCTAAAAAGGAATTTCCTATTGGAGGGGTGTGCACGGTTCCTAAAAAGCAGGTCAAACAAGCCTATGAAGGAAAAAGCTTTATTACTGGAATACTGGAGGATCCAGTATATGGCGAATATTTGACTGTAGGGGTGCCAATAAAAGATCATGAAGGTGCCATTATTGGTTTTTTAGGTATTGATGTGAGTGCAGAGGATATTAATACCATTAATGGAAAGGTATTAAAAAGCAGTATTGCCATCCTCGTTTATAATGGGGGCTTTGTTATTATGCTGTTAGTTACCTTTTTTGTGATTCAAAAATGGTATCAAAAAGAATTGAAACGGGAAGTGGGGGATACTGAGGATACGTATCAATCAGAATTTCAATCACTTATCGCTTCTGTCCGCTCATTAAGACATGATTTTTCAAATCATATTCAAGTTATACATGGACTTCTCAAGCTTGGTGAAAATGGTAAAGCATTAGATTATTTAACCGGTCTCTCAAAAGAAGTGCAATCGATTGAATCGATGAAATTGGATGTGAATCATCCTGGCTTATCTGTACTTTTAGAGACGAAAAAGCTCTCAGCCCAGAATTATAACATCGATATTACACTTGATGTTTCTCCTAATTCTTTCAACATGGTCAAAACAATAGACTTGATTAAAATGTTATCGAATGTAATCGACAATGCTATTGAGGCAACGACTGAATTACCTGAGCAAGAACGCCGAATGAATATAATCTGTAAAGCTAACGAAGAAAAGTATACGTTTGAGGTTACCAATACCGGACCTATGATTTCTACTATAGATCGGGAAAATATTTTTGTCAGCGGCTATTCTACCAAAAAGGCACAAAAGGGGAAGGTTAGAGGACAAGGCCTGTTTATCGTAAAAGACTTAGTTAACAGGTATGATGGTGACATTACCGTAAAGTCTAATGAGACAGGAACCTCCGTTACGATGATGATACCTGTATATGGAAGAATGAGCTAGTTCCTTATGTAAAAGAGAATTTAGGAAAGTAAATAGACCGGTTTGATACGGTCTATTTTTCTTTTTTTATTATAGAATGCATTACATACAGATTTAGGTGGTTAATAATATGGTTTGTCTCTTATTTAATCTCTCAAGTTTCATTCCCTTATTCATAATAATTTTAAGTATCCCATTCATTCAGAACCTTCTTTTAGTACCTTTAATAACTATTTTGCTAGGAGCCTTGATACGACTGGCCTTACGAAAGATTACTTATGAAAAATACAGACATCCGATAAGCGGGCATCATCAGTAACCTTTTCGAATGGATTGGTAAATTACGAAACACACTACTATAGAAGAAACTTTATTTTTTACAATAGAGGTCTGTTTTACTTTGAAGTCAAGATGGCCGGTCAAGCAAGTTTGGATATATATTTCTTTTCATCATTACTTTCAACGGGAATGAAAACCTTATGTTGATTGTTCGAAAGTTTTTTAAGTGTTTGATATAAATATTTTTTTGTTGAGCCTATTCCTTGAGCCATTTGATGTAAAGAACGCTGAACAACACCCCCTCCCAGTCGATATGTAATAGCGAATATAAGCAAGTATCGAATTCAGTAGAGGATACATTACGTAATAGATAATGGTATGTTTCTTCATAAATCATTTTTCTCGACTCCTTTTAGGGTGCGTAGTCATCTTTTCTCCAGAGAGAAAAGCACCTTTATCGTCTAAATAAACCTTTTAATGAAAAAAGTAGCATCACTAAAAAAAATATTAATCACCTTGTTTTAGTGAATATTATTCAGGGTGGCTTCGATAGAAGATGTGAATAAACTAATAGCTTTTGGACATAATGGATAGATGTTTGGCTGCTTTCCCCGAGATTATGATAAGATAGGGAAAAATCATATAAGGCAGTGAGAATGTTGAAACAACAAAAAAGAAAACTTCTCGTTATCATCGGACCGACTGCTGTTGGTAAGACGAAAATGAGCATTGAGTTGGCTAAACAATTTAATGGTGAAATTATCAGCGGAGATTCCATGCAGGTTTATAAAGAGATGGATATAGGGACTGCGAAAATCAAGAGAGAAGAAACAGAGGGAATTCCTCATTATTTGCTTGATATTAAGGAACCGGATGAACCATTTAGCGCGGCTGAGTTCCAGGAGCGTGCTAATGCATGTATCGAGGATATCCAAAACAGAGGAAAACTCCCTATTATCGTCGGTGGTACAGGTCTATACATACAATCGGTCATTTATGATTATCAATTTTCAGAAGCGCCATCTGATCCCAGTTACAGGGGTATGTTGGAAAAACAAGTTAAGGAATTAGGAATCGATCCTGTTTTTGAACAATTACGGAGTGTTGACCCAGAAAGTGCAAAACGTATTCATCCTAATAATGTAAGAAGGGTAATCAGAGCACTTGAGATTTTTCATTGTACAGGAAAAACGATGAGTGAGCAGTTGGATGAACAGCCGACAGAAATGAAATATGATACGTGCATCATTGGTTTGACAATGGATCGGGAAAAATTATACCAGCGTATTGATCAGCGCGTCGACGGGATGATAGAAGAAGGGCTGATTCAAGAGGTTCAGTCATTTTATGATCAAGGTTTGAGGGATTGCCAATCAATACAGGCTATTGGCTATAAAGAGATCTATGATTTTATTGATGAAAGAGCATCATTAGAGGAAGCAATAGAGGCTTTAAAGCAAAATTCTCGCCGATATGCTAAAAGGCAATTGACTTGGTTCCGGAATAAAATGGATGTAATTTGGTTTGATATGACCAATCTAGAAGATTTTTCAAAAAAAATACATGAAATATCTGGGTTTATAGCAGGAAAGCTTTTCAATAAAGGCGAATACATAAATTTAGAGAGAAAAGAGGAGGACTAATACATGAAACAATCAGTAAATATTCAAGATCAGTTTCTTAATCAATTACGAAAAGATGGTACGTATGTGACGGTATTTTTATTAAACGGTTTCCAAATTAGAGGACAGGTTAAAGGGTTCGATAATTTTACTGTTTTATTTGAATCAGAGGGCAAGCAGCAATTAGTCTATAAACATGCGATTTCTACATTCGCTCCACAACGTAATGTCCAAATTGATTACGAAGTGAAGGAATAATCATATAAATGGATCAAAAAGACAGGCTTCGCTTATAGCGACCTGTTTTTTTTTTTTTTTTTGAGCCTACTCTTGTATCTTTTTCAAGGATTCGATTATTTTACGCACACGTTTTGAATATATATTAAGGGACGGATTATTTTCCGGGAAAGCGCAGGAAATGACATTTTTAAAAAAAGAATTGATGAAATGGAGATAAAATTGTCGTATTTATATTCTAGAGGTGAGAATCTTGTTTAATTAAGTCGCCGTTTGAAGAGGGAATTAGCTAATTATTCTAAAAGCTTAGGAAATCATGAAAAGTAATAAGGGAATTTCCCGATTAGTTTAGTTTAAAGGCTGTGCTCATTACTACGGCATATGGCCATCATAAATCGAATGAAAATTGTGGCGTCAGGGGTCCAAGATGGAGAGGTGAATGCATTGGAACAACCGATCCGTATGAAAAATAACGGGCAAATCAACATTGTGTTTAATGCGGAAAATAGAAAAGCGCTACAAAAGGATCTGCCGATAAAAGAAAAAGAAATTTTGGTGCAAGAAATTCCCCACCAGCATGTAGCTTTAAAGGAAATTGAAGATGAATTAAAAGCGCTAGTTGGCATGGAAGAAATGAAACGGATGATAAAAGAAATATATGCCTGGATCTACATCAATAAGCAACGGGAAACAAGAGGGCTGAAGACTGGTCGTCAAGCGCTCCATATGATGTTTAAAGGAAATCCTGGAACAGGGAAGACCACGGTTGCACGTTTAATTGGAAAGTTGTTTCAAAAAATGAATGTACTCTCGAAGGGGCATTTAATTGAAGCGGAGAGGGCAGATTTGGTCGGAGAATATATTGGTCATACGGCCCAAAAAACGCGTGATTTAATTAAAAAGGCCATTGGCGGGATATTATTTATTGATGAGGCCTATTCCTTGGGGAGAGGAGGCGAAAAGGACTTTGGCAAAGAAGCCATAGATACGCTCGTGAAACATATGGAGGACCGACAACACGAATTCATTTTAATTCTTGCAGGATACTCACGAGAAATGGATTATTTTCTCAGTCTAAATCCTGGCCTTCATTCCAGGTTCCCGCTTGTTGTAGATTTTCCAGATTATACGATTGATCAGTTGATGGAAATATCTGATCGAATGCTTCAGGAACGTGAATATATTATGAACAGAGATGCTGAGAGAAAATTAAAAGATCATTTAATCATATTACGTTCGTTTCGTGGACCTATATCGTTTTCTAACGGCCGCTATATCCGAAATGTTCTTGAAAAGTCGATTAGGGCGCAGGCAATGCGGCTATTAATAGAAGATTCGTTTGAAAAAGTCGATTTACTCACTTTAACCAGCCAGGATTTAATTTTTGAGGATGATGAGAAAGAATGACATACGAAAGCCCACCAAAAATGGCGGGCTTTCAGATTTATGTTTTTGGTACCCATTTTTTATTAGGAAGGTGCCAATTATATGTGTAGGAAAGGACGCGCAATAAAGTGATAGCGGTAAAGAGCGTATATAGCTGCCATGACTGAGATAAGACTCCGCTGCCTAACGCTAAGCCTGCAATGATGGCCCAGACTGCGTAGATTTCTTTTCTAAAGACTAATGGTTTTCTTCCGGCCAGCACGTCACGGACTACCCCGCCGCCGCATCCTGTTAACGCAGCTGAAACAATAATGGCGCTTATGGGATGATTCAGATCAACCGCATACATGGCCCCTTGTATAGCAAAGGCAGAAAGACCAATCGCATCACTTAAGTTCCCCCATCTGTCCCAATGCTTTGATAGAATGGTAGGAAAAACAAAAACGATGGTGATAGATACTAATGCAATGATAAAATAGAAACTTTGATCCCATAATGTTGATACAGGTACACCAATCAATAAATTTCGGATTGCTCCTCCACCAAAAGCGGTTACGATTCCTAAAATATAGACTCCTAAAATATCATACTCTTCTTCCATGGCAATAATGGTCCCGCTTATGGCAAATGCAATTGTACCTATGAGGCTTAATACTTCCCATGTCATATGTTTTTCCCTCTATGTCTTTTCAATTTGATGTTAAAGTCAAATTTGATTTTAGCATGTTATCGAATAATTTAAAATGGTTAAAATCTTTGTTTTTACGAAAGTTTTATAAGTTTAATTTTTTTTGTTATGATTAACTGAAATCTTTCATAAAGGTGGTGCCGATTTGGATGAATCAATGAAGGAAACGGCTGTATTAATAGGATGCCAAACAACAGAGGCTGACGAGCGTTTTGAATATTCGTTGGATGAGCTGGCTTCGTTAGCGAAGACGGCGAATGGCGAGGTGCTAATGACAATCACTCAGAAAAGGGAAAGGGTTGATCCGTCTACATATATAGGTAAAGGAAAAGTGGAGGAACTTCAGAATTTAGAAGAAGAGTTGGAGCCGGATCTATTTATCTTTAATGATGAATTATCTCCAAGTCAGATTCGTAATCTTTCTAAACATTTGCAAGCAAGGATCATAGATCGGACACAGCTTATTTTAGATATTTTTGCTCAGCGAGCGCGCTCAAGAGAAGGGAAGCTGCAGGTTGAACTGGCTCAGCTTCAATATTTATTGCCGCGTTTGGTGGGGCAGGGTACGGCAATGTCCAGGCTTGGAGGCGGAATCGGTACAAGAGGACCTGGAGAAACGAAGTTAGAAAGCGACCGCCGCCACATTCGTGGGAAAATTGATGAAATCAAACAACAATTAAGCGGGATAGTTAAGCATCGTGAACGGTATCGCGACAGAAGGAAACGAAATAAAACCTTTCAAATTGCCCTGGTCGGATACACGAATGCGGGTAAATCAACGCTGTTCAACCGTTTAACTGAGGCAGATTCTTTCGAGGAGAACCAGTTGTTTGCTACACTTGATCCGATGACTCGAAAAGCCATTCTTCCTAGCGGATTTACCGTGCTACTGACGGATACTGTTGGCTTTATACAAGATTTGCCGACTTCTTTAATCGCAGCATTTCGCTCGACACTCGAAGAAGTGAAGGAAGCTGATTTATTGCTCCACGTTGTCGACTCCTCAAGTTCGGATTACTTTAATCACGAGAAAACGGTACACGATTTGCTAAATGACTTAGAAGTCCCTTCCATTCCACAGCTAACGTTGTATAATAAGAAAGATAGGATTCACACTGACTTTGTAAGGTCATCTAGTAATGCTTCATTATTAATAAGTGCCTATGATCATTCAGACCTGAATCAAATCATGGAAGAAATTGAAAAGTATGTGATTGATGAAATGATCCCGTATAATGTTTTCCTCCCTTCAAGTGAGGGTAAACTATTATCACAGCTGAAAAATGAAACCATATTGCGCACTCTCTCCTTTAATGAAGGATCGGAAAGATATGAATGCAAAGGTTTTTGTCTAGCTGATCATCCATTAACCGGCCAGCTAGAGAAATATTCATTATAAAGGGGAATTTAGATGTATCAGCAGTTAACACATGGAGAAGTGTTAAAAAACATTGCCCAGGAAGTAGAAGCAATGATTTCTCCGTTACATAAACAAGTTGATGAACGAATTGAAGAAAATCAATTTCGTGTGTTACAAAGTTATCAAGCACATCGAGTGAGTGATTCTCATTTCATCCCTACGACAGGGTACGGATATGATGATATCGGCCGCGACACTCTTGAATTGATTTATGCAGATGTCTTTGGTGCAGAAGCGGGATTGGTGCGTTCACAAATAATTTCGGGTACACATGCGATTTCAACTGCTCTGTTCGGCATATTACGTCCAGGGGATGAATTGCTGTACATAACTGGAAAGCCATATGATACATTGGAAGAGATTGTCGGTATCCGAGGCTCGGGTATCGGATCTTTGCGTGATTTTCAAATTAGTTATAAGGCTGTTCCGTTATCGGGATATGGAACAGTTGATTTTGAAGCCGTTAAACAGGCAATTCAACCGAATACGAAAATGATCGGAATCCAACGCTCAAAAGGGTATGCTACACGTCCTTCCTTTACGATTGATGAAATTAAAGAGATGATTTCTTTCGTTAAAGAGATAAACCCTGAAATCGTCGTGTTCGTAGATAATTGTTATGGGGAGTTTGTTGAAACTCAAGAGCCGTGTCATGTAGGGGCAGATTTAATGGCTGGTTCTCTCATTAAAAACCCAGGTGGCGGAATAGTAAAGACAGGTGGATACATTGTCGGTAAAAAAGAATTGGTCGAAGCTTGCTCTTATCGTTTAACATCACCAGGAATTGGTGCGGAAGCTGGTGCCTCGCTTTATAGTTTGCAGGAAATGTATCAAGGATTCTTTCTTGCGCCCCACGTCGTTGGACAAGCCGTTAAAGGTGCCATGTTCACTGCTGCCTTTTTAGAAAAAATCGGTATGAATACGTATCCTAGATGGGATGCGAAACGCACCGATTTAATTCAATCTGTCCAATTTGATGACCGGGATAAAATGGTTGCCTTTTGTCAGGCCATTCAATATGCATCACCAATCAATTCGCATGTGACACCATATCCTGCATATATGCCTGGCTATGAAGACGATGTGATCATGGCAGCAGGAACCTTTATTCAGGGAGCAAGCATTGAACTGACAGCAGATGGTCCGACAAGAGCTCCTTATGTTGCCTATGTTCAAGGTGGATTAACATATGCTCATGTTAAAATCGCCGTGTTGACTGCTGTGAATTCTTTAATGGATAAAAAACTGATCCAATTGTAATAAGAATACTAGCTGAATTTTTTCAGTTTTCGTCTCAGAATCCAGTTTAACTGGATTCACAGAAAAAATAATAGTCATAATATTTGATAAGTTACAAATCATTTTGCTTTTCTAAAAATATCACGTCATAAAATGTAACATCATCTTGACAAGTTTAATAACATGTAATATGATTATATCAGATAAAAAAAGGAGGATGCTAAGAATGAGTGGCAACAACATTCGGCGTTCGATGCCTCTTTTTTCCATCGGAATTGTGATGCAGCTAACTGAATTGTCTGCGCGTCAAATTCGATACTACGAAGAGCATCAACTAATTACTCCTATGAGAACAGATGGAAATCGTCGGGTTTTTTCTTTAAACGATATTGATCGACTACTTGAGATTAAAGATTTAATCGAACAAGGAGTCAATCTGGCCGGCATAAAAAAAATTTTCACTGTAAAGGAACAGAACTTACCTAAGACTCAAGATTTAGAACAAGCGGAAAAGATAAGACAGGACCTTAGTGACGAGGAGCTTCGTAAGCTTCTACGTACTGAGCTTTTACAAGGCAGTAAGCATCGAACATCTCTTCGACAAGGGGATATGTCCCGTTTTTTCCAATGAAAAATATGATTTATGAATTATTATTTAGGGGGAATTAAAATTGGCAAAGTTCACACGTGAAGACATCACTCGTTTAGCAAAAGAAGAAAATGTTAAGTACATCCGTTTACAGTTTACTGACATTTTAGGAACGATTAAAAACGTTGAAATCCCAGTTAGTCAATTAGAAAAAGCTCTTGATAACAAAATGATGTTTGACGGATCTTCTATTGAAGGCTTCGTACGTATCGAAGAATCTGATATGTACCTATATCCTGATTTAAATACATGGGTTATCTTCCCTTGGACTTCTGAAAAAGGTAAAGTTGCTCGTCTAATTTGTGATATTTATAATACAGATGGAGCACCTTTTGATGGAGACCCTCGTACTAACTTAAAACGTGTCCTTGCTGAAGCAAGAGAAATGGGCTTCACTGATTTTAATCTTGGACCTGAACCAGAATTCTTCTTATTCAAACTAGATGCAGCTGGAGAGCCAACTCTAGAATTGAATGATAAAGGCGGATACTTTGACCTTGCACCTACTGACCTAGGAGAAAACTGCCGTCGCGATATCGTTCTTGAACTTGAAGAAATGGGATTTGAAATTGAAGCATCCCACCATGAAGTAGCTCCAGGACAACACGAAATTGACTTTAAATATGCAGATGCAATTTCAGCATGTGATAACATCCAAACTTTCAAATTGGTTGTTAAAACGATTGCTCGTAAACATGGTTTACACGCAACATTCATGCCTAAACCATTGTTCGGTGTTAATGGATCAGGTATGCACTGTAACGTTTCTTTATTCAAAGGAAGCCAAAATGCCTTTTACGATACAGAAGGAAAATTAGAACTAAGTAAAACAGCAGAGCAATTTATCGCAGGTATCATTAAGCATGCTCCTAGCTTCACAGCGGTAACAAACCCAACTGTTAACTCATACAAACGTCTAGTGCCTGGTTACGAAGCTCCTTGTTATGTTGCTTGGTCTGCTAAAAACCGTAGCCCATTAATTCGTATCCCAGCTTCACGCGGTGTTAGTACTCGTGTTGAGGTACGTAGTGTCGATCCAGCAGCCAATCCATACTTGGCACTTGCTGTAATATTGAAAGCTGGTCTTGACGGTATCAAAAACAACCTAACTCCTCCAGCTCCAGTTGACCGTAACATTTATGTAATGAATAAAGAAGAACGTGAAGAAGTAGGAATCGTAGATCTACCAGCTACTTTATATGCTGCATTGGAAACATTAAAATCCAATGAAATCATCAAAGAAGCTCTTGGTGATCACTTGCTTGAACACTTCATCGAAGCAAAAGAAATTGAGTGGGATATGTTCCGCACACAAGTTCACCCATGGGAACGCGAACAATATATGTCTACTTATTAATATCAAAATAAGCTTTGAAACCCTTGACGCCATTGGTGTTGAGGGTTCTTTGTTTTTCGGGCATCATTTCATTAATTCTAATGGATATACCAACTGCCCGATTATTGCCCGAAAAAAATCCGAAAAAATTATTCAAGGACATTTTTCATATGCTCCTCAAATTTACCCATAGTGTCCTTATCTATTTTTTTACTAATATGAGAGTATACGTCCGCTGTAATTTGCATACTGCCATGTCCTAAACGCTCTTGTATATATTTCATGCTTGCTCCTGCTTCTAACTGCAATACTGCATGAGTATGACGTGTAGAGTGAATTGGTAAAGGTGGAATACCAGCTTTTTTTAAGATACGAGCAAATGAATTAAAAAGGCTTGTTTTAGGCATGTAGTTTCCGTCATTTCGGCATAGCACTAAGTTTAGGTCATGGTGGAAATCATCTTGTAAAGCCAACTTGTTTTGGTTTTGAAACTTCTTGTGAAAAAGTAAATCGTTTGTAATGGTTTGGCTGATGGTGATAACACGTTTTGAATTATAAGTTTTTACATCACCGAACATTTTACTTTTATCTTTACTAGCTTCTTGAAAATCAAGGGATTTATTAATAGTAATTGTTTTTTCTTTTAAATCAATGTCTGTCCATTGCAAGGCAGCTGCTTCACCCTTACGCATACCGGTTTCAATAAGCACTTTATAAAATATCCAGTAAATATATCCATACTCATAGGCTGCTTTTAAAAAATTACCAATCTGTTCTGATTCGATGAACTTTATTCCGTTGTTATTATGTTCACCTTTTATAGTAACTCCAGTACATGGATTCATATTGGTTTTACCCAAGGTTAAGGCCTTTTCAAAGGCATTGTACATTGTACCGTGTATGATTTCTATTGTTCTTCTGCTATATTTTTTTTCAGTTAGTTGGTTAATGAATTTCTGATACATTAAAGGTTTTACATCTTTAAGTAATATATTTTTGAAATATGGAATGATGTGATTCTCAATATTACGCTTGTGTAATTCAAATGTATTTTTAGCTACTGCACCCTTTTTATGTTCATTTAACCACATGTTCAGGTACGTATTTAATGATTCAGCAGTTATTTCGAATCCTTCGCGAATCATTTTTTCTACTTCCTCAGCAGCTAATTGGGCTTCTTTTTTACTTTCAAATCCTTTTTTAGATTTTTCTCTAGTCTTTCGTGTTATTGGATCCTGATAATAGATTCGATACTCCCAAAAATCCTTGTTTAAGCCCTTCTTTTTGTATTTATAATATTTAGCCATATTTTCTCTCCTTCCCAATAATATCGAGTGGATTAAGTCTAATGGTTAAATCGTGATGATAGATAGAGTCTCCGTATATTTCTATATACCTGTCTAATGCTTCTTGTAAGAACTCCTCAGTAACGTTTAAAAAATCAGCAACTTCATATCGATTTGTGCATCCATATTCGTAGGCAGCCACAAAGCAAGATAATGGTAATATCTCGTTGTATGCCCAGCGCCTTGCAATTTTTTCTTGTTTAACGTTATTTAGATTAGTTTGATCAATAATATTTCCTACTGTTTTGAAGTGGTGACCCAATTCTTCTGCTAAAATGCATCCTTTTTCTACTTTTGTTTGCCGTCTTTCTATTATGATGTGACCGTTCCTGTATAATCCTTTAAAACCATATTCAAGTTCTTTTTCTCTCACAGGTATTTCTTCATATTCGAAAAGTAATTTATTATAATGCATCTGGGAGTACACGCCCTTATTTGTTATCGTCTTGGAAGATAAAATCAATGTATTTTAAAACATCTTTCATCTTTTCTTCAGTAACTTCTTTTCCATTCAAGTGAGCTGCTATAGTTTCAATTGCTTTGCTATTTTTTTTGTTTTCTATAGAAGATTCATCTTCGGTTATGCCCATTATATATTCTGGTGATGCATCAAAAAAGTCAGCGAAAATTCTAATTATATCCATTTTTGGTTCTGCTAAATTATTTTCATATCTTGAAATCATACTTTTACTAATTTTTGTTTCATATTTTTCATTAATCTGTTTTGCTAATTGTTCGATACTAATTCTTTTTGAAGTTCGCAAATTTTTAAGAATAGATCCAAATGAGTACATAAAACTAGATTCTCCTTCTTCTATATTATTCATATCTAATATACTAACTTATTCGTTCCTATAATGCAATGTATTGTATAAAAAACGTTCCTTAAAAGGAATATTATTCGTTGACATATAAATTTTATTAACCTATACTAAAAATGTTCCTAAAAAGGAACGAAATGAGAGTGAGGTGAAAAAATGGCAAACATCAATCAAAGCACCTCTCGTAGACATCAACCTTACAGGAAAATTAAAGCTTACTTGGTAGAAAACGATATTTCTCAAAAAGATCTTGGTGTCTTACTTGAAAAAAGCCAAAGTGCAGTTAATCAAAAGCTAAATGGGACGGGAGGAGATTTTTCTTTACAGGAAGCAAGAGTGATGTCTGAAAAATTAGGCATTCCAAGTGCATTTTTTTTTGAAGTAATCGTTCCTATAAAGGAACGAACGGGATGAGGTAATCACATTTTTAATGTTCAAATCGATGAAGTTAAATTCAAAAAAATCTATCTCGACGAAATTAAAGAAAAAATGAAAGAGATTGATGTTGAACTGGTTTTTTGGGACGCAAGGGAACTGGAAAGAAGAACTTGTATGTCTTGGAACACAATTCAGAAAGAGTTCTTCTTCGACCCTGACTTTCCTAAAAGGAAGGTTGGGGGCAAATGGTATTTTCCAGCTAAGGAAACAAGAGTGTTCTTATTAGAATGGATTGAGCGTAAATCATCTTAAAAGGAGGCTATTTAATTGGGCGAATTCATGGTATACGGATTGTTCACTCTTCTGGTGTTTTTAGGAGGATGTATGTGTGGGAGCTCATTGACAGAAGGGCGATTGAAGGGAGGTGAAATCGATGGAAAGAACAATTAAATCTTTCGAAGTAGCTGCTGAAGCAACTAATCCTTTTATTTATACATTTGCCACTGGAAAAGAATTCGGTGGAGAAATAGTGGCCGACATTATTGAACACGATAGAGTATTTAAATTGTTTAATCGAAAGGACGAGCTTATCACGGAAATTCATTTACCTGTTCTTTGTGTGAAATACGAATACATTGGAGGCGAATTAAGTGCTTAAAGAGGATATCACAAAGCCAGAAAATACCCAAGCATTAAAAACAGGCTATCCAAACTTGGTAGCACAACCAGAACATGCAGGTATTGATTTTTATGGTCATGAAATTTTAATAGGCGATTCAATTGTAATGGATCCATCCACAGGAGAGATTGTGTTGAAAGAAAATCTGGAAAGTTACCTTAGTGATGTATATGGATTTTCATTTAAAACGGCCGAATAAAAAAGACTCCTGTTGGAGCAGGAGTCCTGAAAAATGTACAACGCTTATAGATATTCTAAACATTTTTTTAAAAAATATGCAACAGGAGGATTAATAAATGTTTTTCGAAACAAAGAAAAATACCGTTTTTAGTCCTGCTAATCCTAAATTAGAACATCTTTATAAATTGCTTGCAAAACATGAACCTGCTTTAGGTGGAAGTCATTTTTATGATGACTTGATTGAAGTATACGAATCGCTTGATAACGAATTGAAGGAGGAAAACTAATGAATTCATTACAACAATTTGAGCTTATGGAAGTTGAAGAAATCCAATCACAGGAAACTAATTTTGAGATTACGGACATTAACAGCCTAAATTGGGCCTTCCGTAAACTTACTGCTCTTAAGTCAAAGGAGAAGGAAATTAAGCAGCTGGCGAACGTGGAACGTGATCGTATTGCTGAATGGGAAAAAGGTGAACTTTCATCGATAACCAGTAGCACTAGTTTTTTTGAATCACTTGTTACTCTATATCATGCTAAACAATTGGTTGAGGACCCTAAGGCTAAAACCATCAGCACACCTTATGGCAAATCGAAAACTCGTAAGTCTAAGGAGACCCCTGATAAGGCAAATGAGGATGTAATCCTTCAATACGTTATTGAAAACGGAATGGATGAATTCATCAAGAGCAGTGTGAAATGGGCAGACTTGAAAAAGTCATTGAAGATTGTGGAAATAAGTGGTGAAAAGGTAGTTGTGGATGAAAACGGCCAGATTGTTCCTGGAGTTAGTGTTAAACCTGAGTCAACTTCTTATTTTGTTGAACTATGACTCAGGTTTAAAACTAAGAGTTTCAAAGGCTAGAGGAAAGCGTCAATGGTTAAAGGTTATTTAGATTTCAATAAAGACTTAAAAATTAACTTGTCTAAGCTTTGGCTATATTGAAGGGTTTCCCAATGAGTAAGACCTTTGTTTAGACCACATTGTACAAGTTTTTTTCTTAGATACTTTATTTTAAAATCTAATAATTCCGTATGGGATTTGAAATTACAGATAGTAAGGGCTCCTTTTAAATTCTTATGTGAATAACAAAGTCTATAGTATTACGAAATGTGAATTTTTGAAATAGGTTTGTCAAAAAAAGTGATATATCGACAATTATTGTATTTTGTTAGTCGATATTCACTATTTATTTATCTGAATAAACACAGATGCAACTATAAGAAATAAGTGTAAAGAAGGTGATTCCGTGTTCCAAGTTACAGAAGCTGAACGTGAAAAAGAAAAGGCAGTCGTAGGCTTCATAGGATGCAGTGGATCCGGTAAGACAGTTAGTGCACTGGTCGTTGCTTACGGGATGATGAAGGAAGCATATCCGGATGCCGGTGAGGCTGAGATATGGCTGAAAATCGGTGTAGTTGATACCGAGCACAGGCGATCGAAATTATACGCCAACTTGCAAATAGGTGATATTCGTATCGGTAAATTCCGACACATTGATTTTACACCGCCATTCACAACTGAACGATATCAAATGGCTGTTCAGACAATAAAGGCAGCTGGTGCAGAGGTAGTTATAATCGATTCGATTTCTCACAATTGGATGGGTGAGGGCGGCATTGTTGAAACCCATGGACAAATGTCCGGTAACTCATTTCAAAACTGGGGCAAGCTTGCACCGGAAACAACAAAGTTAATAAAAACACTTACACAAAATAATGTTCATATTTTGGCTACCTTCCGGACCAAAACAGAGTATGTCGTGGAGCCGAACAGTGAAGGTAAGATGGCACCAAGAAAAGTTGGTACCAAGCCTGTACAAAAAGAAGAAATGGAATATGAGTTCATGCTCAACTTTGTAATTGATATTGATCATTTTGCTGATATATCCAAGGACAATACTCAAATGTTTGAAGGTAAGCCACAGAAAATTACGGTTGATGTTGGCCGAAAACTTTTCCGATGGCTCGAGCTCGGGATAGATGTGAAAGCCGAGGAAGAAGACCGAAAGATTAGCCTGATTGAACAGGTGAAGGCCATTGCATCCAGTAATGCTGAAGCGCAAAAGAAAGTGGAAGAATTTGAATTTAAAGCAAATACGAAGCTTGATGATTTTTCTATCAAACTTGCAAGTACCGCACTCGATAGATTAGCAGAATTTAAATAATAGGAGGAATTATAAATGTTTAAAGTAGACCATACAAAAGGTGAATCAACATTCGAACAAATCAAGCCAGGTGAATATGAAGCAATGGTTATTAATTACGAACAAAAGGAATCTTCAACTAAGAAGAACATGGTCGTTGTCGATTATGAAATTCGTTCAGATGTAGAGCAACCGTGCCAAGGGCAAAAAATTCTTTTCGATAACTTCATCGTTTCTGATACAACTTTGTGGAGATTCCAACAGGCCTCGGTAGCTGCACAGTTCCCTAATGGTATGGAGTTCGCGAACTACAAAGAATGGGCGGATGCATTCTTAAATAAACCTGTCCGTTTAGTAGTCGGAGAAAGAGAATATAACGGTAAAAAATACGCTGAAGTAAAGGCGCTTAAAGTTTCTGAAGTAAGCGCACCAGATACAACAATTTCAATTTCTGATGACGATGTTCCATTTTAAGCTAGAAATTAATAGATTCAATGAATAGAGGGGAGCTTGATAGGCTCCCTTTTCAAAAGGGAGTAATCAAATGACACATCAATTTCACAATATACCTGTAGAGCTTAAAAACACTCCTCATTGGATCCTATGGCGTTCTGAACTGCGTGAAGGTAAAAAGACAAAGGTTCCATATCAGATTAACGGGGAGATGGCTCAATCAAATAATAAGCGCAGCTGGTCAACGTTCCCTACAGCTATAAAGTTTTTCGAAAAGGGTGGGTATAACGGGATTGGCTTTATGTTTTCCAAAGATGATCAATTCATTGGAATAGATATCGACCATTGTGTGAATGAAGGGGCCCTTACTGAACTGGCTGAGGATGTTATTGAAATAGTCCAAAGCTATACGGAATACTCTCCAAGTGGTGAAGGCATCCACATCATTGCAAAGGGTACGTTACCACTCAAAGGACCAGGCACTGGGAGGAAAAATCCTAAACTTGGTTTAGAAATATATCGGCATGGCCGGTACTTCACTTTCACTGGAGACAGTTTAGGCGAAACGCCAGTTCAAGATGGTACTGAACACTTTAAGGTTCTTTTTAAAAAGTATTTGGAAGAAAAGCCAAAGCAAGAATCAAAGGTTAATACCAATGTTTCTGAACGTGAAGATATCCGGAGCCTTCCAAACTCAGAGTTATGGGAAAGGATGTTCAGCAGCAAGAACGGTGGAAATATCAAAGATCTTTTTCAGGGGCACCTGATAAACGGGGACCATTCTTCCACAGATATGGCTTTGTGTAATCACTTGGCATTCTGGACGGATAAGGACGCATCGAAAATGGATTCGATGTTTCGAGAATCAAGCCTTGTTCGTGAAAAGTGGGATAAGCAGCATTCAGGGGATGGTCGTACATATGGTCAAATGACAATTGAAACGGCCATTCTTGCTACTCCCTCAACTATATCTGATTTCGAGCCACCGGAAGAAAAGAAATATGAAATATACATTTCCGATGAACAACATGAAATTGAAGATACTGAAGAGATCATTGATAAGGTACCTAATTTTCATTTAACAGAGCTAGGAAATGCAGAGAGAATCGTTTATTACCATGGAGACAATATCCGGTACTGTAACGAACTGGAATGGCTCATATGGAACGGGAAGCAGTGGCAGGAGGATAGCAAGAGGAATATCGAGGCACTTGCTGCTAAAACGCTTAGAGGGCTCTACCAGGAGTCGAAAACTGAAGAAGATCGATATCATGCAAAGCAGCTAAACGATTGGGCAAAGAAGTGTGAAAAGCGTGCTATTCGAATAAACAGCATTTTGGATGTAAGACCTATGGTTTCTATAAAAAAGAAAGACTTGGACGCTCATAAATTTCTTTTTAATTGTGATAACGGAGTCATTGACTTGGAGACAGGAGAGTTAAAACCACACGATAGGGACTTGCTTTTTACTAAGATCTCACCAATTGAGTACAGGAAAAATGCCGAATGTCCAAGCTGGATGACTTTCTTAGAAAGTATCTTTCTCACACCAACTGGTTTACCTGACCACGAGCTCATAGAATACATGCAAAAAGCAGTAGGGTACTCGTTAACTGGGGAAACGACAGAACAAGTCATGTTTTTCTTATTCGGTAATGGACGGAATGGTAAATCAACCTTTATTAATGTCATTCAGGATCTGCTTGGTGATTACGGCAGACAGACGAACAGTGATACTTTCATCAAAAAGAAAAACGACAGTGGAATCAACAATGATGTGGCCCGGTTAGATGGAGCCCGTTTCGTATCTGCTGTTGAAAGTGAGGAAGGGCAGCAACTGTCCGAATCCTTGGTAAAGCAGATTACTGGTGGTGAAAAAATGTCCGCACGTTTCCTTAGACAAGAGTATTTCGAATTTACACCAGAATTTAAAGTATTCTTCACTACCAACCATAAGCCAATTGTGAAGGGTGGAGACAATGGTATTTGGAGAAGAATTAAACTCGTTCCTTTTACTGTTACGATTCCAGAAGAAAAAATAGACAAGGACCTACCAAAGAAACTTGAAAAGGAAATGCCAGGTATTCTGCGTTGGGTTGTTGAGGGATGCTTAAAATGGCAGGCAGAAGGATTGAAAGATCCAAAGGCTGTTACACAAGCGACGGACAATTACAGACAGGACATGGATATTTTAGGTCCTTTTATAGATGAAAATTGTGTTATTCAAAGTGAAGCTAGGATTGAAGCGAAAACTTTATATGAAAATTATAAAAAATGGTGTTTTTCAAATAATGAGATGGAATTGAAAAACCGTTCATTTTATCGACAAATGGAAGTTCGTGGATTTAAAAAGGAGAATGGAGCTAAAAACAAGGTTTATATACATGGCCTTACTTTGAGCCAATACTCAGGTGTCGGATTTCTACCAACGTTAGATTATGAGGTTAATAAAGATGTTAATAAGGATAACGAATCAAATTCTATTAATGATTCAAATAAAGTCACTCCTATTAACAGAAAGAAGCTTTAAAGCCTTATCCTATCTAGTTTTGTTAGTTTGATAGAATTTATTATTTTTTACTAAGGGTTAATGGGGTTAATGAATTTTTACTGTTATACGTCATGAAAATTAATTAATAAAAAAAATAATATATATATAAGAGCTTAAATACTTTTCCTATTAACTTTATTAACTCGTTAATCCTGATGTTCGATAAACCCTTATATATCAACGTTTTTAGTGGTTAATGAGTAAAAAAGGTTAATTAACCTATTAACCCTTATTTTAAAAGAGGTGTTTTATGCATCCAAAGCAAATTTGTGATGATTTCAAATCCTTATGCTCTCCATTTGTTCTAGATGGTGACGAATTGTTCATAGACAACCCAGAAAATATTTATCCAGAACTAGAGGAGCTAGCCAAATCATATAAAGCTAGAATCGTTGCTTTCCTGAAAGGAAATTATTCTGATCAGGATCATGCAGTTAAGCAAACGATAGACAAGATTATTAAATTCTATTGTGGAATTGACCAAGATATGAACGAAAAAATAAATAATTGGCTAAATAATGATGCTGCAGGAACCGCAGCTGTTATGCAATTGCTGATTGATTTGAATAATAATGGCTGGGATAAGGTCACTGAGCCAATATGTAATTTTGAAAATGATGTGACGGATAAGCTGTCTAAGGAAATATTCGAAAGAGCGATGGCTTATTTCAAGAAAGGAGCATGAGGATGAAAGAACCAATTTATCAAGCATGGCTAGGAAACTGCATGGTGCAAGTAACAACATTAAATATGATAAAGAACGCACGTGATGGTTTATATACTAACGATTCAAAAGGATTTTTCCTTGATGGACCTAATAAGGGCTCACATACATCATTTGATTTAAATAAAGCTAAATTGCGTGAGTGCACCGGGTACGATGGGATTTATGAAGGAGACGTACTTTACGGCGAAGAGATAGGGGAATACGGTTCAATCTTATCTAGCTGGAAAGGTTTGGTCTATCGGGATGAAGAAAAGTGCGGGTTTTATGTTAAGGATGACTTAGACATCTATAGACTAGATGATTATGATTACTCAAAAATCATCGGCAATATTTACGAAAATCCAGAATTATTGGAGTCCTAATATGAGCGTTATCCATTATAGATATTCCGACAAGGAATTAGAATCAATCCTTTCCACACTTGAAATCATTGTGGATACCAGGGAGCAAAAAAACCAACATGTACTTGATTACTTCAGAAAGAAAAATGTTCCTTTCAAATTAAGGACCATGAAGACCGCGGATTACTCAGCGATGATCCCTAAAAACCCTGAAATGGGTATCACCCGGGACATTTACTTAGCTGCAGGTATTGAACGTAAAAATGGTGTAGATGAGCTGGTTGAATCGATAAAAGATCGTAACCGGTTTGAAAATGAGTTGATTCGAGCTTCAAAGAATCCATTCGTCTTAATTTGTGAAGACTTAGAAGGATATTCAAAAATTTTAAACGGACATTATCGTAGTCAATATAAACCTAAATCGCTCTTAGGAAGCTTGAAGACATTTGAGGTGAGATATAACTTCTCAACTGTTTTCTTGGCCCCTGGTGCTACTGGTAACTATATTTACCATCACTTTTACTATATGACTCGTGAATTACTGAAAAAAGGATTTATCTAACCTGTGAAAGGGTGAAGGCTTATGAACGGACAAATATATATAGCTTTCTGTCCAGCCTGTAAATTCACTGTGTATTCAGGAAAACACCTACGCTTAAATAATTATAAATTCACATGTTCCTGCGGTTGTCATTTTGTCTTAGATATTAACTTTGCTAGAAAGGATTGAACTATGGTCTTACGTAAAAGAGTCGAACTTGAAAAAGATTTTTATAAAAATGAACTTTTAAAAATGGGATATTTCAAAACGCCGGAAGGGCTGCAACTTTATGAATTAACTTTGAGCGAATTGGAGGATATCTATAAAGCTGAAAAAGCGAGGGGAAAACATGACGAGTAAAGGTAAACGTCGTTTAAAAAAGTCTCTGGCCAAAAGAAAAAAGGATCGCTTGAATCGTGCATGGAGAAACATCTTTGTTAAGTCAGGTTATCTAAAAAAGTATGGGGGCAGATATCCATGAGTAAGAAGGTTCAACCGGTTATTATCCGCCGCCAAAAGAAGCATGAAGCTGAACAAGCTATCAAGGATTTATTAGCGAGGGGATTTGAGATTGTTTCCCCTCTTAAACAGGAAAATCCTCAATCTGAAGTGCTTAGTAATTATTCTTTTGAGCAAAAGCGATTCCAGGTAGAAGATTTTTCTTCTCCTTGGATTGCTAAGTTGAGGAGAGTCGTACAGTAGACACAAACTGTGTTAAAACCGCTTAATCAACATCTCTTTTTCTATAAAAAATCAATGTTACCTTGATAATTAAAATTATGAAAAGGGCAATAACCATAATAATATCTAGTGTTATAAATTGTGAAAGAGAGGTTACTTATAATAAAAACACCCCTAGATAGGAGTGTTTATAGAGATGATATTGTCAATTAATTTAGCAGCATAATTTATATCACTAATTAAATCCACATGACCACTATCGGGATAAGTCAATTCAAAAGTATGGTGTGAATCTACAGTTAGACACCGTACTTGTAGAATACGAATTTCATTAACTGAAAATGTTTGTGTAATGTTTACTTTATCAAAGTTGCATAGTTCAGTAAGTAAATTTTTTATATTTTCGACTGTCATAATCATATCCTTTCCATATTACAACTTGTCATTAAAATGCAGAATGGATTTGCAAGTAGTACAAGTCACTTTTGACAAGGGTCTAAATTTAATCTGTCTTAAATTAAACGTAACATATTCAACGTCACATTCACATTGACTTTTATTTTTAACAATATGGATATCATTAGTATTAATTTGGATGGTTGGAAAATGCAAATCATTACCTCACTTCTAGATGTTAAGAATAGGAACTAATTTTATCATCGACACTCATTAACCGACAATAGGAGTGATAAATCCTTTACTGAAAATTTACATTGCATGTAACACACCGGTGATATAAGTCTCAAAGAGGTTCCTCACTGGAACCCTCTGCTTGTTAGGGAGTTCAATATTTCAATATGAAAAAGGAACGGGTCTATACAGATGAGCAGAGGGAAAGAGCTGCTGAAAGGTTTTTTAAGGCTAGAAACGCCCTATAAATAAAGGAAAACAAAACTTTAAATCCAATCTGAATATAAAGGGAGCCAATACTATGACAACTGCTAAATTGAACGTATTATTCAAGAAAATTCAAAAGGATGATAAAAAGGAAGTTCTCATGTTCCATGTTCAAGGGGATGAATTACCGCATGCTAATGAGCTTTTAAAAATGCCAGGATCGATTACAATGCTGAATGTGGAAGAAAGCGAAGCTGGAGAAATTGGAGCTGAATTTATATCCATTCAACGTGATAATAAAAAAACTGTTTTAAAGTTCCATATTAAGCGAGATGTGGATGAGAAGGTTAACAAATTATATCCTCATGCTGGAGCAAATGTTTCTATTACTCTTCAGCCTTCGCAAATGAGCATTGAGGAGTTTTATGAAGAACCACATGAAGGTTTGGAATATAGCGTAAATCCAGACGGTACGGCCAATATACCAAGTGGCCAAATCGAAATGGATGAGGTTGTAGTAAAACATTAAAAATTCTGCACTGTGCTATTGCTTGAAGTGAAAAAAATAGCTGGGATTGCTCCCAGCATTGTTGCAACCTTAGTGAATGCGTTTCAATTAACCTACTCCTCATCAGGATAATGTTTTAGGTAAACAACTTTCCCTGGAAGTTCGATTCTATGTTTCGCGTCATAACGACAACTTAGAATTTCAAATGAACCTTCATCCACTCTAAATGCTATTACCTGATCAAAATCACTATCTAATATAACGAATTGGTTTGGGTCCGTTCGGTGTTTATATAGCGTATAAGTCCGATGAATAAATATGGACCAGTCAAAGGAAAGTGAAATTTCTATAGTTTTCATTTTGTGCCCCTTACTTTTATGAAGTATTTTATAACATAAAAAACCAGGCTTCCTCCCGGCTATGGTGAAAGTTTTAGTTGAAGTATTATAACATAGGGGGAGAATGAATGAGTAACCAATTATCCTTCTTTCCGGATGTTGATGAGAAGCAAGTTCGCTCATTAGTGGCCAAGGAACTGAAGCTTTACAAAGCTCTCAAAATACGCTTGCAAAATAAAAAAGAACTAGACGAGAATGGGATTTCTAGCCACATCTTTCCGAAACTTTTAGAAAATGACGCAGAAAAAGAATTCAAGGTCAGTCATATGGAAAGGGCCTTAAAAAAAAGCCTGGACAGTATTGAAAGACAAATAATCGAAATGAAGTATCTCAGTTCAGAAAGGCAAAATGATATTAATATATATATGGAGCTTGGTTTACAAAAGACTCCATATTATGAGAAAAAGAAAGTTGCTATTTTTCAACTAGCTTCAGCATTGGGAATAATTTAAAGGAAAGACAGATTACATTTTATCTGTCTTTTACTTATTCTATTATTAAAGCTTAACGGAGAGTTGAGTTGAATTATGGGATAAATAGAAATTTAAAACAACAAAAGAAATAATTGAAAAAATAAATAAATTCTATAATTAATTTAGTATAATGTGGAAGTACATGTGTTTATGGGAAAATTATGTGAATGGAGTGAATTAGGATGGTTCATAAAATACTTCCGCGACCATCTTTTTTAGATACTTGTGTATCTCTAAAAGTTGTAGGGAATAGAAAAGTATGGAGGTCCCACGATGGTAAAAGACTATATACATGGGATTCTTTACACGGTGAAATAGAAGTTTTTAATAGGCAAGGGAGACACTTGGGGTCGGCAGATGCTATTTCGGGTGCATTAATCAAAACGGCAGTGAAAGGAAGGAAATTAGATGTCTAAATTAACATTTATGGATGCTTGCGTACAAGGAGAGGCACTACTTGAAGATATTGATGAATATATTGAAGAATGGCATGAGAGTGAGACTGAAGAAGAAATTTATGATTTTTTAGGAATGACATTGGAAGAGTACGGAATTTGGGTTGAGAATGATTTTATGTTAAAAACAATTTTTTATTCTAGGGAGATAGGTAAACCTATTATAGAAGTCATCAAAGAAAGTGACGTTCAGAAGCTTGTTGCTAGAGCTGAGACTCCTGAAGAAGCTGCGCAAGTTAAGGTTTGGCTAAAGAAAAAAGGCTGGTTATCTTAGGAGATGAATCAATGGTTAATTCTATCCCACGTGAAAAAAAGTTAGCACAAAGAATATCGAAAAAGTACTCGCTAACTCCGCCAATCAATATTAGAGAACTCATAGATAAATATGCAAAATGTGTAGAGGATTCAGTGCCAAGTAATGCTGATGCTATCTGTATCATGAACATTGAACGGCCTGTAGTATTTTTAGATCGTTTTAAATCTGAAACGCGTAAGAGATTTACTTTAGCACATGAATTAGGTCATTTAATCATACCGTGGCATAACGGTATGATTTCCTGTCATACCGATAAAGTAGATATGGTCGATCAAACTGCTTATCAAATTATGGAATCTGAAGCTAATAGTTTTGCTGCAGAGATTTTAATGCCTACTGAATGGTTAACAGAGATGGTTTTAGAAAAAGAAAAAAGTGGATTAAAAGATTTAATGGACTTTGTTGCCAAAAAGGCTGAAGTTTCTAGAAGTGCTGCTTTTTTTTCAGTAATAAAACATTTGCCTAGTGGATATGTTTTTCATATTCAAAATAATGAGATGTATTTTGATAGTTTTAAAAGATCACCTGGTACAAGCATCATCATCCCTTCTCAGGATGATAAATATGATAGAAAATGGTTAGATGAAATTGCAATTAAAACAGGGACTTATGATTTGGATTCAATACAGGTTAAGTGGTGGAAGGTACCAAATGTTTTATCTACTGATCAATTAACAAAGATAATTGAAGAATCCAAAGACCTAACTTATATTCGTGATAAGGTTAATAGATTACAAGATGACGCTTTTGTATCATCATTTACTGATTTAATTAATCTTCTTCCAACAGGGTATATTATAGACATAAAGGGGGGCGATTATAATAGATTCTTCCGATCTCCAAATACCAATATAGGTATACCCAATTTTAAAAGCGCGAACGACGAGATTGCTTGGTTTAAGGAACATTCCTACAAAAGCGGGTATTTTAAGTATCTCGGATATAACTATTTTTGGGGTTACTTTGTCGTAAAAACACCGCATAACCAAAAAACTCAAGATAAACGATTATCAAAGGATATTCTAAAAGCAATTCTTAGGGAGTGTTATTCGGAGGATTCCAAAAGAAAAAAATTGACTCATAAAATGAACGGAATAATTGGATCATTAAATAATAAAGCCCCTAGTCAATTTAATGAATTCTATAGACTTTTTCAAGAAAGGTTATTAGGTGAGCAAATATTCGAAAGAATAATGCAACATAAAGATTTTGAAGTTTTCATGATTAATAAAATTAATGAGCTATTAGCCAAAAGGGTTAATCGATGATTTCTATTATATTGCTTATGTTCCATCAATCTCCTCTTAAAGAAAATATCCCACTTCTATCAAGCTAGAGGTTTTTTGTTGTTCAATTAACGGGTGCTTTATTTCCATAAGATGTAATAAAAGAGAGACTACTTAAGTAGTCCCTTTTATTTGTTCCAAGATTAAGTTTAGTAAAGCCAATTTTAAAGAAAGACATTGATTAATAAATTACAAAAGAGAGAAACAATAGGTATTATAATCATACTCCGCCAAGTAGTGTTCCAGTTGTATTTTATGTAGGTTTCACCTTTTTCAGACTTACGACGAAATTCAATACTAGTCTTAAGTTCTTTTTGATTATTTTTCTTTTTCTTCATGTTTAGATACCAACTTTCTCATTTTTATAGTACTGATTTTAAAAATTTAAGATGAAATCCTTTTTTTGAATCTAATTAAATTTGATTTCAATTTATTAACGTAAAGAAATACAATTACTGACTTTGATTCAATTAACTACTTTGGAAAGAGTTAAAAACAATAGGCTAGTCCTTATTTTTAAATTACTTTGTTAATTCCTTTTAAAAAAGGTTATTAACGCCTATGTATAAAGAATATGTAATGGGTGTTGTTTTTGATAATGATACTGAACAAAAATCAGGACAAAATGTGGAGAAAAAGGCTGCTAAAATTGTGGCCTTTTTTTTCTTGCCATTTTTATAAGATTATCTCAGGAAAGAAATTCCTGGGAAACGCACATATCCCATATCAAAGTGCATTACTCGAGTAGTCAAACAGGCATGAAGTTTATGCTGATGCACTTTGTTTGCGGTGGCTGCTGGTGGGGCAAGGGGGTAAGAGCCCTCCAAAACTTATTTTAATAAGCAATTAGCATAATGGGGTGGTTATAGGTAGAATGTCACAATTTGACGAACGGTTTTTGTATTAATATTTACGTGATTCGGTTATGTTCTTCTGAGGTACAAGAAGGGGGAACTAGTTATTATGCAGAAAAAGCAAAGATTAAACGAAATTTTGGCAGAGGATAATAAACTGCGAGGTGCTTTGAAATTTTCCAGTAAAGAGAACTTAGAAAGCCTACAGAATGGAACACTTTATTTAAATAACTTCCAGTACTACAAAGATGAGGAGTTGAAAGAGAAAAGAAAGGGACAAGGTGATGCCTATGATGTGACTCTTCGGATTTCTGATGTAGATATAACCTTTGAACACCCGGAAACAGGGGAAGTGCTTTTTAAGGGTAAAGCCAGCAATTCTAATTTGGAGAGTAAGGAAGACTATCAAAAGCACCTATTTTGCATGACTGGAATAACATCTGACTTATTAGAAATAGTCGAAATAAAAGATAATGTTGCCACTACCAGTCTTGCGTTGTCTGATGAATTAAAAGAAAAGGCTCTCGAAAACTTTGGGGACCATGTGATGTTAATTGATATAGGACGCTTCATTGAAAGGTTAGAGCAAGTTTGCGTAGAAGAAGGTATTAAAGTGATAGGAAATCGAGTTGAGTACCGAGATATGTCAATCAATCATTCAGACCGTATAAAAGCATTCGGTACAGGTAATGCCAACTTCTTCTTTCAAAAGGATATTTTTTTCGCTTACCAAAGCGAGTACAGACTTGTATTCCCTGAATTAATAAGTGATAAAGCAGAAATTATAGATATCGGTAGTATAAAAGAATTTACTAACATTTTTACAACGAAACAATTTTTTGAAAAAAAACTTCAGTTTAAATTAACTTTAACTGAAGAAGTGGTTACTAAATAAAAAAAGAGAGCATCCATTCAGTGGGTGCTTTTTTAGAAGATATATCGGGAATAGTTTTCGACTAAAACATAAGTTCTCACCGACTCGCTGAGGTTTTCTATTGCTTTTGATTTTACATTATCTACCTCAGAGAATAATGAGTTAATAGTGCTACAATTATCAAGAGGTGGTAACTTTGTTTATTTCTCCAATGCTATTACAAAAAACAGAGCAGCCCTTCGAGGATGATGATTTTATAACTGAGCTGAAGCTTGATGGGATTCGATTAATTCTTTCTAAGTTTGATGATCAGATAAAATTGTATACTCGCCACAATAATGAGGTCACAACAAAATTCCATGAATTGTTCCAGTTGGATATTCCGGATGGAACTATACTGGACGGTGAAATTATCGTGACTGATTTACAAGGTAAGCCTGATTTTGAAGCAATGATGGAAAGGTTTCAATCAAAGAAATCAGAACATGCTATACAATATTGCGTATTTGACGTAATTTATCATAATGGTCAAAAGGTAACTCATTTACCTCTACACGAGAGAAAAGAGTTGCTTGAAGAAATAGTGAAAGATTCCAATTTAATTTGTAAGGTTCGATGGATGTATGGAAATAGCCCAGCTTATTTTGATTTAGTGAAACAACAAGGGCTTGAAGGAATTGTCCAGAAGAAAGCAAACTCTATATATCAGATTAATAAACGATCTCATGATTGGCTAAAGGTTATTAATTATCAATACACTGATGCTGTTATAACTGGTCTACGAAAAGATGAATTTGGATTGTTGCTAGGAATTGAAGAAAATGACCGAATAAAGCCAGCTGGCATAATGGAGTTTGTTACACCTTCAGCAAGGAAGCAATTCTATAACCAGTATCAAGATTTAATTGTAGATGAAAACAAGAAATTCATTTACTTGGATCCGAAGATTAAATGCAGAGTTAAGTTCAGAAACTATACCAAGAATGGTTTGCTACGCATTCCTTCTTTTGTTGAATATATATCATAACCGTCTATCCATCCATAAGGTAGGCGTTTTTTAATACCTTCTTTGTAAAAAAAAATTTTGAAATAAACAGGAACAACATCCTCTTTTTCGAATTGAGTATTAAGAGGAGTAGTGATAATAATGAAATATGAAGTGCATATTGGGTTAAAAAATGGCCAATCGTATACTTTTTTCGTAATTGCAAGTAGTAAAGATGAAATAATAAATCATATAATAAATAAGCATGGAAATGGATGGTATCATTTTGTAACAAAGGAATATGTCCGATACCAAGTATTGAAAAATGAGATTATTGGAATTGGAATTAGTATGAATGGGGAGGAAGTGCAAGAATACGAAAGTAAGTTCGAAAATCTTTAAATAAATTGAAGCATCCTTCGGGTTGCTTTTTATTTACAGGAAATTATCTCCTTTTGTCGAATTAATGGGTAAAAGGAAGTGATTAAATGAAAAAATATAATGTTACTTATACTTTAACTGAAAACCTTAAATTACATCGGACTTTATCTGCTGAAAATCAAGATGAGATTAAAGGAATAGTATTCGGTAGTACAGAAGTTGAATATGAAGCCAATAGTATGTATTATCGTTTTTCTCTAGATGATTGTATTCTCGTTACTATACAAGAAATTAAGGAAACCGATGAATGGGGAGTAGAAATACTTTAATATGCTGAGAGCACTCACTTATGTGGGTGCTTTTTATTTTGGAGAAAGAAGGGTGAGGGAATGGGTAAGGATGGTTGAATACAAGACAGAGGCACAGAAGAAGAAGTTCTATAGAACAGGTGATTGGAACAAGTTAAGGCTTGAAGCTTTGGATAGAGACAACCATGAGTGCCAACAGTGTAAGCGTGAAGGTAAGGTGCATGTGGACTCAATCAAGGTACAAGGTGAACGTAAGAGTGTAGAGCTTAACGTCCATCATAAGTATGAGATTGAACATTATCCAAAGTTAGCTTTGGTATTGGATAACCTTGAGACCTTATGCTTGAACTGTCATAACAAGATGCATAATCGAGTATTCGGTGAACAGAAAAAGAAACGTTGGGATGATGAGATGTGGTAAATAAGAAATGATGATATCAATGATTGCTAAGATGTTCGATAAAGCAATTAAAGATTACGAAACTATTGAAGATGGATATAACAGAATGTCTATTGAGAATGAAATTAAAAGAAATGAAATAAAAAGCAAAATTGAAGAACAGTCTAAAAGATTTGATAAGAAAAGAAAACGTAACTAAAAATTATTTAAACACATTCGTTAAGATATACCCCCCCATAAAATATTTCATCAATTATTTCAAACCCGGGGACCGGGGAGGGGGTGTTCTGTCGAGATTTTTAGAGTTATTCACGCACGTAGAGGCCATATAGGGGGAGGGGGGTGTAGCATGACATCTGATATTAAAAAGTTACACGAACAATTAATGAGTAAAATTGATATTGACGATTTGATGGAAGTGAAAAAGGTGCGACGCTATATTAAATTACTGGAAATGGATCACTTGTGCAATGAGGCAATTGAACGGGATGGCTCGACAATTGTTATTGAAAATGGCAAACAACGCTTTGTTAAAAGCCATCCATCCATGAATGACAAGACCAAAATTAATTCACAACTTATTGCGATTGAGAAAACTTTCAATTTCATCAGTGAGGGCTCCCCTTCCTCTGCATCAACTGTGGAAGACGGAGAACCAACGGATGCTGATCTAATTTGAATGCAAATAAATACGTCGATGAATATATCCAACTCTATGAATCCGGCAAGATAATCCTAAATAAAGAGCGAATCATGTTAATTAATTATTTGCGTGAGCATGTATTAAGTCGAGATGATTTGTACTTCAATGACGAAATGATTGAAAACTGTATTCGGTTTGGAGAGAAGTGGTATTTTCCACTTGGTCCTTTCCAGAAGTTTTTAATTGCATTCGTCTTTTTGTTTTATAAAAAAAATGATCGTGTTTTTTACAGAAAGCATTTATGGATGCTTGGCCGAGGTGGCGGAAAGAATGGCTTGATTTCTGTCATCACACACTTCTTAACGAGCCCTCTACATGGTATACGAGAATATAACGTTTCTATTGTCGCGAACAGTGAGGAGCAGGCAAAAACTTCGTTTGACGAAACCTATGGCGTCATCGGTCGGAGCAGCACGTTAAAAGGAATGTGGGCGCGCACCAAAGAAAAAATTACGAATAAGAAAACGGAATCGGTTTTAAAATACCGAACGTCAAATGGAGAAACGAAAGATGGTTTGCGTGACGGGGCCGTTGTATTTGATGAAATACATCAATTTGAAAGCAACAAAGATGTCCGCGTCCACATTTCCGGTTTAGGGAAAAAGGCAAATCCGCGCGAATTTTACATTGGTACAGATGGATATGTACGTGATGGATTCCTGGACAAGCTGAAAGAAAAGGCCATGAAAGTTTTAAATGGCGAAGCCCGGGCAAATGCATTATTTCCCTTCATCTGCAAATTGGATGATGAAAGTGAAATCGATGATCCGTCTAATTGGGAAAAAGCGAATCCGATGTTGTGTGAACCTCGTAGCATCTATGCGCAGGGTTTATTCGACACCATCTATGAAGAATATGAGGATTTAGAAGACGATCCATCAAACCGCGAAGAATTCATGACCAAACGTATGAATTTACCTATTACAGATCTAGAAAGGTCTGTTGCCAAGTGGGAAGAAATAGAAGCAACTAATCGCCCATTCCCTGACCTTGAATACAAAGAATGCATTGGGTGTTTAGACTATGCATCCATTCGTGATTTTGCTGCCTGCGGTCTTTTATTTAGAGACGATGGCAAGTACATTTTCAAAACACATTCTTATGTTCGAAAATCGTTCGCTGATAAATTTTATAGTTATTCGAAAAAGCATGATGCTGAAATGGCTGGAAAGAAAAAGTTCGCACCTATCCGTAAATGGGAGGAAAAGGGCCTCTTAACAGTTATAGAAGGCGAAACCTTAGATCCCAATATTATTGTTCAATGGTTCGTTCAGATGCGGGAATATTACAATATCAAGAAAATCATTGCTGATAATTTTCGGATGGAGGTATTAAGACCATTATTCGAAGCGGAAGGTTTTGAAGTCGAAATCATCAAAAATCCACGTGCCATTCACAGTCTTTTAGCACCAAGAATTGAGCTTGCTTTTGCTAATCGACAGATTATTTTTGGAGATAATCCATTAATGCGCTGGTATACAAATAACGTATTGGTTTCAATTAAAAAAGATGGCAATAAGGAGTATCTGAAAAAAGAGCCAATTCGACGCAAAACAGACGGCTTTCAGGCTTTCGTGCATGGTATGTACAGAGCAGATGAAGTCGAGGAAATGGATATTAGTGGAGCGTTAGATATCTTAGAAAGTTTGAATTTCTAACTTTACCCATAACTTTGAGAGAAAGGGGGTGAGAATAATCGGATTTTTAAGTGATATTTTCAAGCGTAACAGTGAAATCGATTCTTCCTTTGATTTTGAATTGATTACTGAAGCATCGAAACGAGTCTATTTAAAATCCATAGCATTAGAGACTTGCATTAACTTCATCGCGCGTACTATTTCACAATCAGATTTTCGTATTATGGAGAATAACAAACGACTCCGTGATGATTGGGATTACTTGCTTAATGTACGCCCTAACACCGATCAATCAGCTGCAGATTTTTGGCAAAGCTTTATTTACCAGCTGATTCATGAAAATGAAGTGCTTGTAATTCTATCTGATACAGATGACTTATTAATAGCTGACAGTTTTATTCGAAACGAACTTGCTGTATATCCTGATACTTTTGAATCGGTGGTGGTCAAAAACTATCAATTTAATCGTTCTTTCAAAATGGATGAAGTGATTTATTTAAATTACAATAATGAACGATTGACAAAGTTCTTAGATAGTTTGTTTTCTGACTACGGGGAATTGTTTGGCCGTATGATGGAAGCCTCAATGCGTGGTTATCAAATCAGGGGGACAGTGGAGGTTGAAACTGCTCAATCTTTGGAGGATAAGAAACAAGACAAGCTACAGGGATACCTTGACAGAGTATTTAATTCGATAAAGAAGAATGCAGTGGCAATTATTCCTTTGATGAAAGGATTTAAGTACAACGAAATTTCCGATGGTGTGGCTGCAGGTCCCTCCATCGACGAATTATCGAAGTTAAAGAAATCCATTACTAATGATGTTGCAGAAATACTTGGTATCCCTACAGCTCTAGTGCATGGAGAGATGGCGGATTTAGAGAAGTCGATGAAAGCTTATATAAAGTTTTGCATTGGCCCATTATTAAAAAAAATACAAGACGAGTTGAATGCCAAATTAATTTCTAAAAAGGAATATCAAGAGGGTAAGAAATTTGATATTAAAGGTATTCAAGAAAAAGAGATTATTGAACACGCCGAAGCTGTCGATAAGTTGGTTGCATCGGGTGCATTCACACGGAATCAAGTACGAGTACTTTTCGGTGAAGAACGTTCTGATAATCCTGAACTAGATGAATTTGTAATCACGAAAAACTATCAAAGTGCTGCAACTGTGAAAGGAGGTGAGAGGAATGACTAAAAATAAAATCAAAGCAATTGAGCATAAGTTTTCTAATCAATCTACAGACAATGAACACGTAATGACTTTAAATGGTGCAATTGGTCGTGGTGGTTGGTTCTATGAAGCTACAAGTGCTGATGATGTACGTAATGCATTACATGATGTAACGGAGTCTACTATTCGAATTAAATTAAATAGTGGTGGCGGTGATGTCTTTCATGGCATTGAAATCTACAACTATTTAAAAGATTTGAACAAAAAAATTATTGTAGAGGTAACTGCAAATGCAGCATCTGCAGCGTCAATCATTGCAATGGGTGCTGATGAAGTGATAATGAAAACAGGGGCTACAATGATGATTCATGAAGCCTCCACATGGGCTGAAGGTACAAAATCAGATATACAAAAAACCATGAATGCTTTAGAAGCAATCGACGATTCAATCGTTAGCATCTATCAAGAAAAAACAGGTTTATCAGCTGAAGAAATCAACGCATTTATTGAGGCTGAAACTTGGTTCACAGTGGAACAAGCTGTTAAGCATGGGTTTGCTGACTCAGTAGAAGTCGCGGAGGAACCACAAGTAACGGATCCAGTTTTTACAGATGAACTGATAAATCGTCTTGCAGCACAAATTACAAACAACTTAACAAATAAAACTAATGATGAACCTTTTCAGCAACCTATAGTTGCCAAAAAACAAGGGTTCATTTTTTAATTGGAGGAAAAATAAATGACAATTAAATTAAACAATCATTCCGAAACATACGAAAATGCTAAGAAAAAATATGCCACATTGGCAAAAGACGAGAATGCAACACCAGAACAAATTGAAACGGCTTGGTCGAACATGCAGGATGAATTAGTAAATTCATTAACTACTCAAATCACTCAAAACGTTGCGAATAACAACAATGATCAAATGGTGCTTGCAGGTCGTGGAGCGAATATATTAACAACTGAAGAACATAAATTCTTCAACGAAGTTGTTCGTTCTGGAGGTTTTGAATCTGAAACAGTTTTACCGTACACAACAGTTGACCGAATCTTTGAAGATTTAACAACAGAACATCCACTGTTATCAATTATCAACTTCACTAATCTAGGCACTGTGAAAGCTGAAATTATTACATCTGAAAAATCTGGCGCATTTGCGTGGGGCCCAATTTTCGGAGAAATTCGCAGTCAATTAGATGCTGCGTTCAAAAAGGAATCATTCGATCAATCTAAACTTACAGCGTTTGTTGTACTTGCAAAAGATTTAGATAAATTTGGTCCAGTGTGGGTTGAAGCATATGTACGTACACAAATTACAGAAACATATGCGGTAGCTTTAGAGCAAGGTATTATCCTTGGTGCTGGTCCAACGAAACACGAACCCATCGGTTTAATTCGTGATTTAAAGAAAGCTGTAGACCCAACAAATGGACATGCTAAAAAAGATTCTACAGGATCTCTAACTTTCACTGATGCTAAAACATCTATTAAAGAAATTGGAACTATTTGCAAAACATTATCTAAAACAGAAAAAGACAAAAAAATCAATGTCGGCGGTAAAGTTTACTTCCTTCTAAATCCAATGGATGCGTGGGATGTAAAAATTAATTTCACGATTCAAAATTCATTAGGCGCATACATCACAGCGTTACCATTTAACGTACAAATTGTTGAATCAGAATTTGCAGAAGAAGGCGAATTAGTAGCATTCGTTCGTGATCGTTATGATGCTTATTCAGCTGGTGGTGTTCAAGTTAATAAATACGATCAAACGTTAGCTATTGAAGATGCAAATCTGTATACTGCGAAAGGTTTTGCATTTGGTAAAGCTAAAGATAATAACGCTTCACTGATTTATAAATTACCAGCAGCAATTCCACAAGGCTAGGCTAAGGAGGTTTTTTGAATGGCTAAATATAAAGTATTAAAAAAATTTCAAGATATTCACACAAAAATGATTTACAACGAAGATACTGAAATTGAAATGACAGTTAAAAGAGCCGACGAGGTATCAACAAACCTTGACGACTCTTTTTTAATTCGTGTGGAAGAAAAGCAAGAAGATCCTGGGACTAATAAAGACGATGGTAAAGAAGAAAAGCAAGATAAGAAAATGAAAATAAAGTAGGTGATTGAATGACAATCACAGACGAATTATTAGCTAGATTTAAAAAGCGTTTGAAGATTTCACACAGTATCGAGGATGAGACGTTAAAAGATATCCTCTCTGCATCTGTGGAGGACATTAAAGCGAAGTGTGGGTATTTTACTGTTGAATCGAATGAACGGGCTAGAGAGCTTGTATTTGAACGCTCACGCTATGTTTATAACGATGCTTTAGAATTCTTTAATGATAATTTTGCATCACAAATTACATCATTAGCTTTGGAGCTTTATATGCCTAGCGGGGAGATTACTGATGAAACCAAAGTTTAATCCGAATAGAATTGGTAGCGCTGAATTAAGGACACCTGTTGTATTTTATCAATATGCCCCTAATAATGGTCCAGAGCCAGGCGAAAGAGAATTGGTGAAGATATATGATTGCTTTGCGGAAGTGTACAGTGCAAGTATGAAAGATATCGAGATTCTCAACTCTGGCAAGGAACAACAGCAATTAAAGTTTATGAATACAAAAAATGCTGTGACTATTAATATCCGCGATTCAATCGGTGAGTATTTCCCCGACACTGAACACTACGCAGAGTTGCAGGATGATCGTTATTCAAAAATGGTAGATGGTAAACGTAAATATATCCGCTTTAACGTGATTGACGTTCGTCCCAACTTAACAAAAAATGATTTTATTACTGTTTTATTGGCGGTGATAACATGAGTGTTGAATTTAGAGGGTTCGAGGAAGTTTATAAAAAACTGCAAAATCAATTGTCAGAACAGGCTTTAGGCAGAGTGTCCAACAAAGCCTTAACTGCAGGAGCCCAAGTGGTTGCAGCAGCCATTTCCCACGAATTCGAGGCATTTAAAGATACCGGAGCCTCCGAGGATGAAATTATCGTAGGTAAGGTAACAAACCGAAACGGTTTTAAATCGGTATTAGTGGGGTGGAATGGACCGAAAGAGCGTTATCGATTAGTCCATCTTAATGAATTTGGTTATAACCGAAATGGGGAAAAAATAAAACCTAGAGGCTACGGATCTATTCAACGAGCAGTTTCGAATAGTGAAGGAGCCTTTTTGTATACGGTCACGAAGGAGCTGAAAAAACAATTATGACAGATGGATTAATGGTGATCTATAACCAGCTAATTTCAAATGAATTAATTGTTTCCCTTTGTGAAGACCGTATTAAATTTTATGAATATCCCGAAACAGGAGATGCCAACAAACCTTTTATTGTGATTGATCCATTAGATGTTCCTGTCCCAACTGTTTATGCCAGTAATGAAAATCATGCCAATGAATATTTGTATCAAATTGACGTGGAATCTACGAACCGTTTGCTAGTCAAAGAGATTCAGGCTGAGATAAAAAAGGAATTGAAAAAACTTGGCTTCGGACAGTTAAAAGATGGTTTAGATGAGTATTTCAAAGAAACAAAACGCTATGTTGATGCTAGACGTTATCAAGGACTAATAAAAGAAGAGGTGTTGTAAATGGGTATTAGAGTAGGTTTCAAACGAGCCACGTTTGTCGTATTAGATAAAGATGGTAAAGCAACAAAAGATGTTTTTGTTGTAGAAGGTAAGGCCGATAAGGGTGGTACAACGGAAGCAACCATTTCAGGTGTATCTCCGGATTCTATAAAGGTCTATGCATCAAATGTGGCTTATTACGTGTCGGCAAAAGGTACGGGTGACGTTAAAGCGGAAATTGGTATTTTAGACTTACCAGAAGCTATGACAGAAGCAGTGCTTGGTCGTAAGAAACACACGGATGGCTTTACATTGATTGGTGAACGTACAGCGCCACCGTATGTTGCGGGATTACTTGAATCGGAAGATGCATCAGGCCAGCCAGTTTTATTTGCTTTGTTAAAAGGTAAAATGTCTATTGGTGACGTGTCACTCAAAACCAGTGAAGATAAACAAGCGACACCAGAAGATGAAAAGTTGACGATGGAATGCATTGCAAATAACGATGGTGAAACCATTGCTTATGGCATCGGTACTGAAATAGTAGCAAAATTAAAAACATATGCATTTCCCCCTGGAATACCAGTGGGATAAATAGAAGCCTTCCTTTTGGAGGGCTTTTTCATTTTAATGAAAATTGGAGGAATTAAACATGTACACATTAGAACTAACCAATCCAAAAACAAAAGAAGTCACTACACATACGCAAGTATGGGTAAGCGGTAAACAATTATTAACAGCATTAAAGCTGAATAATTCCGTCTATGAAGATGATGAAGAATCTACAATGGCTCTTATCAATTTCGTTGCTGATTTATTTGGAATTAAAGCGAATGACATTTTAGAAGGTATCCAGGCACATGATTTGATGCAAAAAATGTATGAAGTATATTACAAAGTTCTTGGTTACAGCGAAAAAAAGAGTCAGAAGTTGATTCAGTTTATGAAGGACGGAGAAACAGAAGCGGAGCTGGATTAACACCACAAGAAGCCATTAAAAATCTGAATACGCTATTTCTGAATTTAATGCAGCAGGGCATGAGCTATAACGATGTGGTAAATGCAGATTACTATCATTTGATGGAAATTTTAAATAATGATGAAAAATCTAAAGAAGAAAAAACGATGGATTTAGCAGACTTTGTGAAATCACTCTCTTAGGAAAGGAGGTAAAACATTGTTAGGAAACCAACCACTTGGAAAAATGATTATTGAAATGGATTTATCGTCTGCCAATTTCACAAAATCTTTAACTGCTGTAAATCGTTCGATTAAAAGCGCAGAGCGTGAAATGAAAGCCAATATGGCTGTGTTGAATAATGCTGATGATAAATATGGTGCATTAGGAAAGCAAGTAGAAGGCTTGAATAAAATCATGTCTTTGAACGAAAAACGTATTGAGCAGTTAAATGAGAAACGTAAAAAAGAACTCAAGACAAACGCTGAAAGTTCAAAGGTTATTCAAGACTTAAATAAAGAAATTAACACAGCTATTCAACGACAAAGTGCTTGGGAAAAGCAATTAAAAAATGGCAGAAGTAAAATGGTTGACTATAAAACGTCAACCAAAGATTTAGAATCTGAATTGGCTAAACTACAAAAAAAGACTGACGACAATGTTGCGAGTCTAAAAAAAAGTGGTTTAGCCTTTTCTGCTCAAAAAGAAAAACTCAAAGGATTAAGTGAACAGACTAGAAAACATCAACAAATTGTCGATGCTCAAAAGCAAAAAATTGCAGATTTGACTAGTGAATTTGGAGAACATGATCATAGAGTCGTTGAGGCCAAAAATAAATATAAATCCCTTGCGGAAGAACAACATAGATTGAATAGATCGTTCAATACTCTAAATCAAAGAATCAGTACGGTTAATCCTTCTATTGGTAAGTTGGCAGATGACGTAGGAAAGGCTGAAGCTAAACTTCGCGGATTATCTAATCGTGCTATATCCACTGGTTCAACATTAAATGAAACAGGTCGATCAATTTCATCTAGTTTTAGCGGAATTACTTTAGCAGGTGGTATAGGTTTAGGTTATACCATCAAGCAAGCAGCTGATTTTGAACAAGCCATGGCTGACATTAAAGCTTTAATGAGCCCAAAAGAATGGAAGCAATACGGGTCACAAATGAACAGTCTTGTAAAAGAACTCGGACTTGAAACTAAATATAGTAATAAAGAAGTTGCCATTGGTTTGCAAGAGTTAATTAAAGCTGGTGTTGATCTAGATGCAATCATGAGCGGTGGATTAAAATCATCACTTTCATTAGCAACAGCGGGTGAATTGGAGTTAGGTGCTGCGGCAGAGATTGCTTCTACCGTATTAAACTCATTTAAAGATGATGGGATTAATATGGCTAAAGCAGCCGATTTACTAGCTGGGTCTGCAAATGCCTCCGCAACATCTGTGGAAGAAATGAACTATTCATTATCCCAAGTTTCAAGTGTGGCAGGACCAATTGGTTTTAGCTTTGCTGATACAAACACAGCATTGGCAGTGTTTGCCCAATCTGGCCTAAAAGGCTCCGATGCAGGTACATCCTTAAAAACCATGTTGATGCGATTATCTCCACAGACTGATGCAGCTGCAACAATGATGGATGAATTGGGAATTGCCACAACCAATACAACTGCCGGATATAAGTACTTAGTGGAAAAAGGAATCCAACCAGCATCAAGAACGATTCCTGATTTGGATAAGGCATTCAAAAAGTTAGCCAAACAAGAACTTGGTTCTGGGGCATCTAAAGCAAAATTAAGAAAAGAGTATGATCGTCTTCAAAAAGCGAGTGGTTATCTTTCATCTTCATTCTTTGATGAGCAAGGCAATGTTAAATCCATGTCTGAAGTTTTCAATATTCTTCAAGTTTCTACAAAGAACCTATCAAAAGAACAAAAAATCAATGCTTTTAATACAATATTTGGTTCCGATGCTATTCGTGGGGCAATGATTGCTAGTAAAGCAGGTGCTGAAGCATTTGATGAAATGGGAGTATCCATTAATAAAGTTAGTGCCGATGATGTAGCCGCAACTAAAATGGATACATTAAAAGGCTCTATTGAAAAAATGAAAGGTGAAGCAGAGAGTGCTGCCACTACATTCGGAACTGCATTGATCCCAACCATCAAAACAGTAGCTGGAACCATCGAGGATGTAGTTGGATGGTTCAATAAATTAGATGAAGGCACTCAACATTCCTTAGCAAAATGGACAGCGATCGGTGTGGGCGTTGCTGGTGTAGGTGCGGCACTTGGATTTTTAACCATTGGTATTGGCGGTTTAGTCACTGGAGTTGGAAAAATTACGCTTGGTGGGGCTGGCCTACTTAAATTTTTATCAAATGGTGTCATCAATTTAGGCAGTTTTAATTCCATGACACGAGGCAGTACACAATCTTTAAATGCTGAGACAGTTGCTCTTAATACAAACACCACGGCATTGCAACGAAACAATGGCGCTCGTGGCGGTGGAACATCCGTTGGCAGAAGAAGTAAAGGCGGAAAAAAAGCACTAGCAGGAACAACAGCTATTCCAAATGTTTCTACCACAGGAAGTAGAGTGGCCAATAACGCTGGTAAGGTTGGAAAAGGTGCTAAGGCATTAAAATATGTAAAAGGTGCTGCGCCAATTGGAGCTGTTATTGGGGTCGGTGCATTAGGGTATGAATTAGCTACCGGTTCTGGAACAAAAGAATCGATTGGTGGTAGTATTGGTGGGACATTAGGGGGAATGGGCGCGGGTGCTTTAACAGGTGCGGCTTTAGGTTCTGTCATCCCTGTGTTCGGTACAGCGATTGGAGGGATTGCGGGAGGCATTATCGGTGGGATTGCCGGTGATAAAATTGGTTCATCCATTGGGAAAAGTTTTGATAAACAAGATAAGAAGGAAGCTGCACGTAAAAAAGCTATGAAAACGGCGGAAAGTGGGGCTTCGCTCAGTCTTAAAATCAATGGTGTTTCAGCGTCCACCCAAAAGGCACTAGGTGAGTATGACAAGTTATATACGGGAGCAAAAACCAAGCTCAATCAAATAATGTTATCCAATACTACGATTAATAAAAAGATTAAAGATGACACCATCAAACAATATGATTCAATGACCAATAATGTACTTTCATCCTTAAAAGATCGACACCAGCAAGAACGAGTAGAAGCCATAAAGGCTTTAAATTCTAATAAGGCATTGTCCCAAAAAGAAAAAAATGAAGCTCTAAAAAAATTAGATGAAAAGCACAAAGCTGAAATTGGGAAAGTCAAAGGTGACAATGAGCGCATTAAACAAATTATGAGTAATGCCTCTAAACAAAAAAGAGCTCTTAATCGTAGTGAAAAGCTCGAAATTACCCAGATCAATGATCGGATGTATAATACAAAAATTAAAAAGACGGCCAAGAGTGAAAATGAGCTAACCGCAATAAATCGGCAACGAAGTAAGCAACGCTATGATATTACTACAAAAGAAATGAACAATACCATTAAAGCGGCCGAAAAAGAATATAAAGAAACGGCTAAAAATGCAAAGGAAAAACAAAAAAATAAAGTTCATCATGCTGAAGTACAATACAAGAAATTAGGCGTCATATCTAAAGCTGAATATGAAAAAATTCGTGATAATGCTCAAAAAGAAAAAGAAAAGACCATCGATCAAGCTAAAAAGAAAAGAGACGGCGTCATAGAGAATGCAAAGCTTCAAAAAGACGAGTCCGTAAAAGCTTCAAAAAAACAAAAAGAGAAAAATATTGAAAATGCCCAAAAAGAAACAAGTGGAGTAGGAAAAGCGTGGGATGGTTTAACAGGTTTCTTGAAAAACATGGTTAGTTGGGTTAAAGGTTTATTTGGTAATAAAGATAAGACCTCTTCCCCTCCTAAATATAAAGCAAGTTATCCTGGAAGCATTGCCCAAAATGCTAAAGGTACTTTTCAAGGTCCCTTTAAAGGCGGTCTCTCTTTTGTTGGTGAAGAAGGTCCGGAGCTTGCATACTTACCAGGTAAAGGATTAGGGTTGGTTGGTACAACAGGTACTGAACTGATGAATTTACCCAGGAGTTCAGCTATACTTCCTCATAACAAAACAAAAGCTGTATTAAGCAGTTATAGTTTTCCTACAAATTCGATTCCAGGATTCGCTAAAGGTACAGGCGATGATGATTCATTTATGGATTACATCATTAATGGTTCTAACAAAGTTGTAAACGGCATTGGAACATTAGGTGGAAAAGCTGTAGATGCTTTCGATATCATCACAAAAGGACCATCTAAGTTATGGAGTAGTTTAACAAAGTCATTAAACTATAAGGATACTTTTCCTGATTTCGCGAACTTATGGGCAGGTGGGAAAGGCGTTGTACCGTGGGCAAAAAATCAAGCAATGGATTATTTCAGTTCATTGTTCGATGGCTTCGGTGGAGGCTTCGATGGTAGTATGGGCCCTGTGGGTAGTGGAGTTGAAAGATGGCGGGGCACTGTCATGAAATCATTGGGAATGAACGGTCTTCCTGTTACAGCAGCTTACGTGAACGCATGGTTAAGACAAATCAAATCTGAATCAGGCGGCAATCCACATGCTATCCAATCATCAGGTGTTAAAGATGTTAACTACTACAGTGGAAATTTAGCTCGCGGCCTCGTCCAGGTGATCCCGCCAACATTTCGAAGTTTTGCATTCCCTGGACATAAAAATCAGATGAATGGCTTAGACAGCTTACTGGCAGGCATGAACTATGCTAAATCTCGTTATGGATCAAATATGCTTAAATACATTGGTCATGGTCATGGGTATGAAAACGGCGGCATCATCACCAAGGAACATTTGGCGATGGTAGGTGAAGGTAATAAACCAGAAGCAATTATCCCACTAAGTCCAAACAAACGTAGTAGAGCGCTAGAATTACTTGCTGCTGTTTCTAGTAAAATATTTGGTGATCCGTCTAAAACTAGTAATAACGATAATAGTCTTATTTTTTCTTTGCTGAAAAAACAGGATACCCAAATCGAATTATTGCAGCAGCAACTTGGCCTTTTATCGAAGATTTTATTAAAAGACAATAATACGTATATTGATGGAAAAGAAATTCATAATGCAGCAAAAAAACAGCAAAACAAGGAAAATACCTTATTCAAACTGGCTAAAGGCGTATAACGCGCTTTTAGCTTTTTCTTTTTCAGAAAGGAGAAATAAACAAAATGAGCATTGAAACCAAATTTAATTATTGTGGTTTCGACAGCCGCAGCGACTTAGGTTTAATGGTAGTGGACATAAAAAGACCTATCCTAGCAGAAACAACCGAGCAAACCACAACAATACCTGGCATGTTCGGCAACATATACGAGGGCCTTTCTTTTGGATCCAAAACATTTACGATTGACGTTCTTTTAGAAGCCAGCAGCGAACGCGATAGAGTTTTAAAATTGAGGGAGCTAGCCAACCTTTTTACACAAACAGGAGACGGCGACGAATACCCCTTAATCTTCTCTGATGAAAGCGAGGTAGTTTGGTATGTTCACCCGGTAGATGTGAGCGAACCGCAGCGAGTAAGCCAGTCAGATAACAGCGTTTTATTCTCTATTAAGTTTTCATCTTCGGAAGGTGTGGCCCTGGGCGAAAAGGTAGAACAAATTTTAACCAAACAAACTACAGTTATTACACCCGGTGGAAATACAACAACCTACCCCATTTTTACGGTAGTACCAACAGCGGAAACGGATTCTATTGCTATAGCTTCGGACGATGATAGTTATATATATTTAGGCGCTGGATTTGACCAAGAAAACCAGGACAAACCAATAAATAAACGGCCAAAGATTTTAAACGATGCCTGTAACACCCTGGCAAGCTGGACAAAATTAACCGCTGCCAACCTAACCTTTAATATTGAAAACGGCGTGATAAGTAGCGATAGCGATATGAGGACAACAGGCCAGGCCTTAAGGGTGGCCTTAAAAGATAACGCGGATTATTTTGGGGCTAATGTGTCTAAAAAATGGCATGGGCCAGCCCGGCAGCAATGGTTTTCTAAAGCGCTGAAAGATTGGAAAGTCGAAGCCCGTCTATACCTAAAAAAAGGTTATGCCCGCGCTAGGAATAAAATAGAGCTGTATTTATTGGATAGTGAAGGCCGCCGAGTAGGAAAGATCATGTTAAAAGATAGCGGAGATAGTTATGAAGTCTTGGCAAGCGCTCAAATAGGCTACGATTCAAACGGCGTCGCAAAGTCTGTTTACAACAGCGTAAACGACAGCAGCGTAAAAAGAACAAAGAACGGATCTAATAAAAAGAAAACGATCAAATACAAAGAGACGGTTAAAGTCACGACAGGGAAAGGCAAAAATAAAAAGACGACGACAAAAGTAGTCTCTAAAACTATGGCTTTGCCTCAGGATTTAGACGAAAACACATTTACCGGGTTTTATGGAGTATGTACGTTTCAAAAGGTAGGAAATAAATATTCGGCCACCTTTCAAAAGTGCCAAAGCAACGGCCAACCCTCAGGGAAGAAATGGAGCGGCACATATACAGACAGCTCAAATAAATTTGGCGACGAGATAGCGGGCGTAGCTGTTTATATAGGCAAATATGATATAACCGAGGATTCTAAAGGTGTGAAATACAAAGCGAATCCCGCAGCTATAACGGATTTAAAAGTCTATGAGATTTTAGGCGATACGGTAGAAATAGTAGCAAGGGCCGGGGATGAAATCGTCATTAATTGCGAAGAAAATAAAGTCTATCGAAATGGATCTTTATTTTTAGAAAATCTATACATTGGAAGCGAATTTTTAACCATGAACGGCGGCATACCTAGAAGCTTTACAGTAAGTCCCGAACCAGGAAGCGGCGCTAGTTGGTGGCTGGATTACAGCCCACGTTATAATTAAGGAGTGGGAAACAGATGATTTATATTGTAAATAGCGACGATAAAATTATAGGATATTTAGACAATAACAGCGCCGGGGCCTGCCCTTTTTATAATGATGTGCATAGCTCTAAAATAGCAGACGAAAGCGGCAAGATATGGGCCGAGACTTTAACGCTTGATGTTCCCTATGGTTATGAGGAAACGGATCTATTAGACACAGGAACGCAGCTGCTTATTGCAGACAGTAACGATCGCTTTAAATTATTTACTATTTACGACAAAAGCGACGTGATAAACGGTCTGGGCCATTTAAAAAAGGTGGAAGCTATTAATTCTTTAGCTTGGAAATTAAATCATACTTTTTTAGAGGAAAAGACCTGGACGGCTGCAAGTTCAAAAGATGTTATTAATTATATTTTTCAGCGTAGCGGCTGGACATTAGACGAGTTTAACGAATTCTTTAATGGTGGGAAAAAATCTTATACAGTAAGCGAAGGGAAAGCCCAGGCAGCTATAGATAATGCTACAAAAGACTTTTCTATCGAAATAGAAGCATACGCCGTAATTGCAAAAGGAAACATTATAGAAAAGCGTGCCCTTCCCACTGAACGATTAGGAGAAGTAACAGGCCAGCGTTTTGAGTATCGGCACAATCTAAAAGGAGCAACCCGAACCAAATCGAACCTAGAATTTTATACAAAATTATATGTATTCGGCGGGCAAAACGCAAAGGGCGAACGCGCTACTATTACCAGCGTAAATAAAGTAAAAGTCCCAGGATCTAATAATTATGAATATCTGCCTTTTATTTTAGATGAAGAAGCAAACGACAAATATAACAATGGAAACGCCTATTTAGAAGGATTTATAGTAAATGAGAATATTATCAGACCCTAAGGCCTTTTAACATGGGGCCAAGAGCAAATGAAGACATACAACCACCCTAAATATACGTATAGCGTAGACGTAGCTTTATTGGATACTTTGCCAGGGCTAGGAGATACGATAGCCGTTATAGATCATGAAATGAATCCACCTTTAACCATTACGGCCCGCGTATTAGAAACGAACTACAGCCAGGCCAACAGCTCAACGGATAACGTCGTATTTGGTGAATTTGTCACAATCAACACTATTACCCCTAATGAGATATGGAAACTTCAAGCCTTGGCTTCTCAGGCCCTACAGGCTATACAAGAAAAGACAAGTTGGAAAATTGAAATGTTCACGCCCGATGGTTTGGATTTTAGCAGCGACACTGAAAAGAAACGTCTTATTATTCGCGTATTTGAGGGCCTGGACAATATAACGGCTCAAATACCAAAAGAGGGCTTTTTGTGGGAAATGCTAGACAATGAAGGCGCACATGTAGAGGCATGGGAAAAATCCCATGTAGGAGCCGGAAACGTAATAGAAGTAGGCCGGGAAGTAGCAGCTTATACAATCCGCTGTAGTGTGAACGACGAAACAACAAAGCCTGTAATTTTTGCAGAAGAAAAGGACTTTGCTTTCTTTTGTCGTCTTCAAAATGAACCGAACCCAGGCGACACAGATTTTAATTCCAGTGTGGCCCAATATGCATCCGTAGACACGACAAACAATCATATCTATTGGACGCAAGGCTATAGAGGATCTTTGGTAACAGCGGCAGACATTGCAGCCGGGGAAAGTTTCTCTATAACACGTACTGATTTAAGCGGCACTATTTTAGATAGAATGGTATGTAAACACGGCGGGCATGGCTCACATTTTGGCCTAAAAATCGAAAGTGGAAAAGTATATATTTATTCTCCCTTTAAAGATGTGGCCCAAAATAAGGGGTATTTAGTCAAGTTCCCTTATACAGCGGGAAAGCTGCTTAAATGGGGCGATAGCTCAATTAAAAGCATTTACGCTGTAGATACCCGGTTTAATTTAGATGATAAAAACGGTTATTATTTATTAACGAATGGCTTTAGAGAAAAAGCGACTTTTAAAATTGCAAGAAAAGCCGATATGGACGCAGGGATCTATAAAATCTTATATTCTTTAGCTGCTACAGACTTTGGCGTTTCTGCTAACCAAGTCTATCAAAGTGCTACTTTAGATTTTCCTTATTTGTATGTGACCTATGGAGGATCAGACGGAAACATTTCAAACGGTGATACACCTACTTTATTTTGTGTGGATGTCCGCAGCCGTTCTTTAGTCTATAAAATTAACTATACCTTTACAGAAGGAACAATAACGCCAGAAGACGAACACCACGAAGCCGAAACGGTTAATTATTACTATGATAAAGACGGTACGAAGTGGATTTTACAAGGCTTTGCCTTTTCCCACGAAGTAGAAGACTGGAAGCGTCGAAACAATGTTTTATATCGAGCAAAAGAAACGATCAGAGCGGAATAGTTAAACCAGGTATATTACTAAGAAGAAGTCTTAAGCCCTTATTTTAGGAGCTTAGGACTTTTTTAATTTATAGAAAGGGCGTTTTTTATGATAGTAGGAACGGTAGACGCTTCTTTTACAGATAACAAACTTTTAGCAGGAGAAGCAGACAAGAAAGCTGTAGATGCAGACAAAAAAGCTGTAGATGCAGACAAAAAAGCAGTAGATGCAGCAGCGAAAGCAGCAGACGCACAAACCCAAGCTAATACAGCTTTAACAAGCGCAAATGGTAAAAACAAAAACTTCTATGGATCAGCAGAACCGACAGGGCAGAAAACTAATGATTTATGGTTTAAATACAATGCTAATGGAATATGTGTGGCTATATATCGCTGGAATGGTACGGCCTGGACGAATGAAGTAGACCAGGAGAAAATACAGCAATCTATAGATTCAGCCAAAAAAGAAGCTGCTGCAGCAAGCTCAGCCGCAGACAAGAAAGCAGCAGCTGCACAGGCTCAGGCCGACGCAGCTTTAACAAAAGCACAATCTGGCTTTGACGACGCCCAAACCGCTTTAGGAAATGCAGCTACAGCGGATTCTACAGCCAAGAAAGCTATAGACAACGCCGCAGCCGTTAAAGTTATCGCAGATGCTAATACAAAAAATGTGGCTACAGTAAAAGCTACAGCCGACGGCCTACAAACAGCCGTATTTAATAAAGATGGCACTAGCAAAATAACGCAAACAGCCAACGAATTAACGAGCAAAATCGAAGCGACAGACGGCAAAGTAAGCGAAGTAACCCAAACGGCCAGCAGCTTAGGAAGTCGCTTAACCTCAGCCGAAGGGAATATAAGCGCAGTAACGCAAACCGCTAACAGCTTAGGAAGTCGCTTAACCTCAGCCGAAGGGAATATAAGCGCAGTAACGCAAACCGCTAACAGCTTAGGAAGTCGTTTAACCTCAGCCGAAGGAAAAGTAAGCACAGTAACCCAAACAGCCGACGGCCTACAAACAGCGGTATTTAATAAAGATGGCACTAGCAAAATAACGCAGTTAGCGGATGTTATTGATTCGAAAATAAGCAAGGTTGATGCCGATGGAAAGTATGCAACACAATCTCAATTAACACAAACTTCTACTAGTTTACAAAGTACGATTACTCAGACTATTAATGATTTAGAAATTGGTGGAAGGAATATAGTCTTAAACTCGACTTGGAATAATGGTATCAGCGGATGGACAAATCCATGGGGTACGACATACAGTATTGTACCGCCAGAGGATGATAAACCAAATTCATCTATTTTAAAAATAGTACCTGCTTCAACGACATCTCAAAAAGCTAGTGATGCCTTTAGAATTGAGGTAGGTAGAAAATATACAATTAGTTTTGATGTAAAAATAGATACAGTAAAAAATAACACTGGAATATTATTTATTGTAAGGTCTTTTAACGCTAAAGATACAGGTACAGGTGCGGCAGATTCTGTATGGAGTCAAACATTTTTAAAATTTAATAATATTACGGTTGCAAATAAATGGATTACTTTTACTTTTACTTTTACCCCAACAGCAGGTGAATGGCTAAGAGTTATACCATATAATGCAGACGGTGCAGGAGGAAAACCTTCTTATTTTAGAGAGATTATGGTTGTTGAGGGTGATAAATCAACTAAGGGTTGGACACCAGCACCAGAGGACATGGCAACACAATCACAAATATCTCAATTAGTAGACAATATTAATTTGAGAGTAAAAGAAAATGATGTCGTCAACCAAATCAATTTATCAAAAGAAGGTATATTGATAGACGGTAAGAAAGTTCATATCACAGGACAGACAACGATTGACGATGCTTCAATCAGCAGTGCAAAGATTGTTTCTTTGTTAGCGAGTAAAATAATAGCAGATTCCTTATCAGTTATTAGCGCAAATTTAGGCAATGTTACGGCTGGGAATATAACTGGTGTTAATATATCGGGTTCTACCTTGAAAATATCCAATAAACCTAAGTATGAGGACGGGACTACCTTTGTTCAGATGAAAAACGGGGAAATCTTTGTAACAGATATTAACCCCGATACCGTAAGTCGAGCGAATGCGAACGATGTTCACATTAATAATGGGGCTATATGGATGACCGGCAATAATGCTGCCGGGATTGGAATATATGAATTAGATCTTGCACCAAAATATATTCTTTTTTCCGAATTTAACGCGAACAACACACTCAAATATCAAACAAATATTAGGGCCGAATTCTTGGAAAGCCCCAAAGTGACCACTATTGATCTAACGGTAAATGGTAAGACGGCACTTAATGGTAATGTAGTTATTAATGGCCAATTGATCGTACCAGGTATTGGTAGTGATGTGAACATGAACAATTATAACCTCAAAAACGTAAATCACATGACTATTAATGATTACGGCGGTAATGAGGGTATTGAGTGGTTAGGTGGGAACAACTGGAAAATATTTGAGTCGCCGGACGATGCTTCTAATAATCCAGGTGCTTTCCAATTCTTCACAGGTTCTACAAGACGGGCAACTATAGGGGCCACGGGTAATATTTACGCTACTGGTAGCCTATTCAGGATTCAAGGGACTGGGGGAAGTTACGAAGCCGAGGGGAAACTGTCTTTACTGAATAAAACAGGTTTGTCAGAGTTTCACCTAAGTTCTGATGCTACAAGCCCATTCATTCAGTCAATGGACGTATACAATCGTACTTATTCTGCTGCATCTAATGTATATGTAACAAGTAATGGAGTAATTGGGCGGACAACATCAGCGAGAAAGTACAAGCTGGACATTGAAGATAGTAAAGTTGATCCTCATAGACTGCTAGAGATTAACCCTAGATCATGGTACGACAAATCGGCCACTGAAGCCTATGCAGATGCGTTGACGGCTGAACAAGCTGGGGAAATTGTTGATTGGGACGATGTAGATATTCCAGGCATAGAACGGGTGCACGGGCTAATTGCTGAAGAAGTTATCCAAGCTGGTCTTCCTGAATTTGCATCCTATGGTGAATTCGATAAAGACGGGAATCGTGAAGTAGAGGGGATAATGTATGACCGCCTTTGGACTTTGCTTATTCCTATTGTTCGGGAACATAAGGAAGAAATCGCTTTACTAAATGCGACGATGAAGCAGCAGCAACAAACCATAGAGAATATGGCCACTTTAATGGCAAAAATGGAACAAAGAATAACAGCATTAGAGAATTAAAGTTTTTTTCAACAGAATAAGGGTGGGAAAATATATTCAATTCGTTTTCAATCACATTCGATATCAGCAACATATCCGAGTCTTCTCTTAATTAGGGAATGGCTTTTTATTATGCATAAATTGAAAATCAAGGAGGTCGTGTTTTGACAATTGAAATCGGGGTTTTAATTGCAACTGCCAGTTTTCTTATTGGTTTCTTTACATTTAACAGAAATAGGGACAAGGACGTCAAAAGTGATGCTACAGAATCGGCAATTATAAGAACAAAATTAGACAATATTGGTCAATCGGTTGATTCAATTAGAATTGATTTTAAAGCTAGTGATCAACGCTGGACTGCTTTGTCAGAAACCGTTATTCGTATTGATGAAAGCACAAAACAGGCACATAAACGTATTGATAAATTCGAAAACAAAGGAGAGATTTAAAATGGATAACGAAATCATGCAACAAGTATTAATCTTTACAACTCTTTTAGTACCAATAGTCACAGCGGTGGTCCAAGTCGTTAAAAGCACCGTCACTTTGCCAAACAATGTTCTCCCAATATTAAGCTTAGTTGTTGGACTGGGAATAGGTTCAGTTGCTTTTCCGTTCACAGATATGGATATTGTTTTAAGGTTATGGGCGGGCGCATTTGCAGGTCTTGGTGGTACTGGTCTTTATGAAGTGTTCAATAATCGTATAGGAACTACAAAATAAGCTGCCCATCGGGTGGCTTTTTCTTTTGAATTTAAATTAAAAGGAGACGATGAAAGATGAACTTTTCTAAACTGCCTCAATTAGTCGATTTGAGAGGTAAATCAAAAGGTACTTATTCAAAGCGCACGAAAACAATCACTCACCGTGTATGGCATCATTCATTAACAAAAAAACAGTTGGCCGGATCTGATGCTGCAAGTTTCGCGGATTACCATGTAAACACGCTGGGGTGGCCAGGGGTAGGATATACATTCATCATTGAACCTAAGAATGTTATTAACACGCCGAACGGCAAAAGAGCTCGTATTGTATATGCGAATGATATTGACAGACGCACTTATCATGTGGGGAACAGCAATCAATTCTCGCTTGGTATCTGTGTTGCTGGAGACTATCGATATGACGATATGGATGAGGCCACACTTGCCAGTATTGCAGAACTTCACGCTGCACTTGTTAAGGATGGGATTGGAAAATATGATAAGGCCCATAATGAAATGCCAGGTTATAGTTGGAAAGCATGTTGTCAGTATAACTACAGAGAAGTTTTTGATTGGAAAGGCTCAAAGACTCCAGCCAAACCATCTCCGGCTCCTGCTGTTTATACTATCCAAGAAGGTGATACATTATGGAGCATAGCACATAAGGACGGAACAGGTGGCGTGCAAGTTGAAGATTTAATTAAAGCGAATCCTGGCATCGATCCAACTAAATTGAAAATTGGTCAGAAAATCAACTTCGGAAATGCCAAAGAAGTAATTGTACAACCTGATAATGATACTAAAGAAGAAACCGAATCATCGAACAGTGGAGATGCAACAGTCAGGTCTATTCAAAAAACGTTAAATAGCAGGTATAAAGCTGGTCTTGTTGTGGATGGAATTAAGGGTACAAAAACTAAATCAGCACTTATCAAAGCCTTGCAAACAGAACTAAATAAGCAATTCAATAAAAAGCTTGTTGTGGATGGAAAATGGGGAGCTAAGACGAAGGCAGCTGTCGTCACTGTCGAAAAGGGTGCAAAAGGTAATCTCACATGGATTCTACAAGCAGCACTTTACACAGAAAGATTTGAACCTGGATCCCTTGATTCGGACTTCGGGACAAGTACTGAAAAAGCACTGAAGAAATTCCAAGAGAAAAAAGGTTTATTCGATGATGGAAAAGCAGGGAAAGAGACATTTGAAGAGTTATTTGCTGCATAACAAAAAGGATGAATAAAAAGTAAATGAATGGATACAATAATATTATAGTTTTTTTCCCTTGGCACTCCGTCAGAATAAAAGCCCCACTCTTAAATGAGATGGGGCTTATTTTTTAATAAGGAAGAATATATGTAATTCAATGGATAAAATATTATTGTTTTGCCCTAACTTAGTAACACTCCGACCTTTTAAAGTCCTTCTCTTAGTTGAGAGGGGCTTCTTTTACTTTGGCTTTGGTTAAACATTAATGTTGATTTTTGAACAAATAAAAGAGACCACTTAAATTGTGGTCTTCTTTGAACCGTTAGTTGAACAATAAATAAAGATTCATGAACAGAATGTTCCTACTTATTCACTAAAATAGCCAACAGAATATTGACTTTATAAAATGTGTTGCTGTTCTATGTGCTTGTCCAATCGTAAAATCTAAAAAAGAATAACATAAATTATAAGTATTCAGGAGGTGATTATATGTGTAACGAATTTCGCCGTCGTGAATTTGACAGAGAATTTGACTTTCGTTGTAGTAGGGGCCACCGCCGTGAGCACCGCCTTTTCCGTTTCAACCACTATCCTAACCGCTATTCCCATCGTTATTGGGATAATTTTTACGATGATATTTTCTATGGTTAAAGTACAAGCATGTAAATAAATACAAAAATGTCACAAAATTTCGTTTAAAGTCTGCCAGTGATGGTGGGCTTTTTACTGTAAAATTCCACGAATGTACATACCTCTAGGTAATGAACCTAAACATCATCCTTATCTTTACATAATCTAAAACAAATAAAGATTTGGGGGGGAATTACTAAAAATGTATAATTTAATAATAAATGAAGATATAAATGCAAATGATTTAAGAAGAATTACTGTTGGTGGTATTGGTGGTGTAGGTCACGTTGGAGGTGTAGGTCACGTTGGAGGTGTTGGTGCAGGTCACGTTGCCCCCGTTGTTCCCTTTGGAGGTGTTAGTGTTGGGGGTCCAGTTGGAGCATATGGATATCCTTTTGTAGGAGGTTTAGCTGCAGAAGAGTTGCTTGTAGGACCACATTATGGTGGCTATGGATATCCAGGATATTCTCCATACCCAAATCCATATTCATACCCATACTACCCTTATTGAGAAAAGGAATTAGTGGTGGCTAAGAGCATCTATGAGAGAGCGAATATGAAATTGTACAGATACTTCTTTTTACAGTCCTTCTCTTATGAGAGGGTCTTTTTATTCTTCCTTAATTTATACTCTATGCCTCTATCTCCATAATTAGGGAAGGAATTTTTTTCTGTTTTCCATAAGAACGTTAGTTCGTATATAATGGATGTAAAGGAGGGATCTTTCTGATGGGGACAATTCGTGATAGAGGGCTCGTTAAATGGCAAGCAGCATTGATTATGCCAGAACATAAAGCTTTAAATAAAAAAATAGGTGAGGTTGATTATTTCTTAAATAAAAAAACTATCCTTGATGAATACCAAGTTGAAGAGTTTGAAAACAATATTCACTATGCGATGGAATATCATTTACCAATAAGTTTTACATTACATAATGAGGGAAATCCACATGAATTATACGGGCATTGTGTGTACATACATCCCTTCACGAAAGAGTTACGTATTCAGAAGAAAGATAGTTCCTTTGAGTATATTAAGTTTGATGAGATTATTGATGTAATTGTAGAGGATTAAAAAGCCTACTCTTTATGAGTGGGCTTTTTCTTTGTGATGCTCTACTTACTTCAATTCTAATGTCGACCAATCCTTGCCTTGCGAGAGATCAACCTGAAATTCTTCTAGGAATAAGTTTAAAACAAATTCTGCATTGTTTGGACCACCTATGTGATAATCTTCAGGAGAAAGAGCTATTGTAATCGCATCCCAAACGTACATATCTTTTAAAACCCGTAAGTCTCTTTGAATTTCCTCTTTATCCTTTAGTTTATAGCAAGTATGTTCTGTATCTGTCTTACTCTCATAGGCGAAAAAATCCAAATCCAAATCTAAGATTAAGGTATTTCCATTAGTGAAAATATCATTTATTTTTTTCTCTTGGGAATACTCGAAAGTCTCCATTGATCTCCAGTGGTAACCGGCGAACTGTTCTATCCTTTTTTGACTAAGGTGATCTTTCAGGTGGTGGGAGTGAGAATCGATATCGAATAAATCATCAATTGGATTTTCAGGTGATACATAGATTACGTTTTGAATCGTTTTTCTTGCAAATCCAGCCCAAATAAAATTATCTGTTCCTACATAACTTTTATTCCCGTATAAACTTTGGGTTATCTTAGACAGTTCTTTCAACCCTTTTTTATTTAAAACCCCTGGAACCATAGCTCCATCAATTGCAGCGTCAAGATGCTGGTCAACGTGAAACAATGTAGAGTTATCTCTAATCCATCCCTTGTCGCGCGCTATATCCCATGCAACAAAAGCCCAATTATGGTGCTTCATAATGAAAATTTTTCTATCTGGAAAAACAATTTTCCAATTATCGTCTTCTTTCCAAGTCATTGTGAAATTCATTTCCCTTCTTTTCCAAGAAAATCATAAGTTGGACCGTCTTAAATTAGAGGCTTTACCTTTTCAACTAACTCCGTAATATCAATATCCTCGTTATAAACAACCTGATTTATACGAAAATCCTCACTCGCAGCAAAACTCATTTTAATCTGCTGAATCCATACATATGCAGCAACTGCAGATGTCCAATCTGGATCTTTCTTGAAATCTGAATTTAGAACCGAAAAAATTCCACTCTGAAAGAAATTAGTTCCCTTGGTGTGTAAGTATACTTTGATATTAATGTTCAACATTCAACACCCCAATGACATTACCTTATTTCTTTTCGAAGATATAATCTAGGTTATCTGCTCCAATCATTGCTTTACCTTTATTATTATAAGGGATTCTTACTTTGGTAAGTAAATTTCCAAAAGGTTTATCACTAACTTATGGTTAAAAGAAAAGAATATCCACGGCCAGGTAAAACCTTTTATTGAGATTAATTAAGGTTGTCCATAAAATCCGTATCAAAGTAAAGATTAGTCATAAGCTTGTTCACAATCCCATTGAAATAAGCAAATTGTCCTTTATGCATGTTAACTCCAGCCTTAACTTTCATTGCAAATTCCTTGAATGCTTTGATGCCAATCTGTATTTCCTGTGAACCTGTGAATGCTCTTTTGTTAGTAGAATAATCAACCACTCTATTACACTGTTTAATTACCTTCCAAAACTCCTGTATAGTTTCAGCTTTTTCGTAGAAAGCCCCTACTAGATTACTAAATACACCTGGAACCCAATGGGCTACAAAATTCGCATGTTTTAAAGAGGTTTCTAGAGAATTATCCACATGAGAGAATTGAGCCACAGCTTTACGTTTATTGTTTTTAGTATTTTGTTTTAAGAAAGATGTAGTTGTTTTATTGGCCGGACACTTCTTGGACTCTTCCATAGGGTCCTTGCCGGACATTTCATCTTTCACAGGTTGAATAATGATGGCATTGGCTGTTTGCATCATGTCCTTTTTTCTCTTCATAGGTACCTGACGGATCATACCTAGGTCTTCTAGTTTCTTCATTAAACGTTGAACAGTTTTATAACAAAGTTTCATTTTAGCTGCAATCGTATTTTTAGACATATAGCTCACGCCTATTTGCTTGCAACTGTGTCGTTTTAAAATCTCTAACAATTTAATTAATCTAGCTTGTACATCCACACGTTTTACAGACTTACGAATGGCGTCTCGGCAAACTCGTACATTCTTATTTAACTCTTCTATTTCAATGAAAGATGATAGGTTGTTATATGCTTCTTCATTTGCTATTACGTCGATACGTTTCTTCATTTAATAATGTCTCCTCTTTGGAAACAAAAAAGCAACAGATTGCCAAATGAAAGCAAACTGTTGCTTTTAACTCTAAACATGATATAAAATACATGCATAGAGTACAGCAAGTGTTTGCCTATCGTGAGTAGGCGGACGGTATAAGAGTGTTGGTAGCACTACTTATACACGCTGTGCTCTTTTGTTTTTTATAAAAAAAATTGAACGATATGAAATAAATACTGCCCGATAATCACCCGATAAATGCCCGATTAATCTTGAGCTGATTTGAGTTATTATGATTCGTCAGGTCATAATAAACCTTATATATAGGCGTTTTCTTGAAGGTTTGAGTCACATTTAAAGGTCAGAGCATGTTCCGCACACAAGTTCACCCATGGGAACGCGAACAATATATGTCTACTTATTAATAGCTTAAAAGCCTTGGCATTACTGAGTTTCTCAGTTGCCAAGGCTTTTTTTATTTTAATGATATGAGAAGGAAACTAGATGATTGACCACATTTTGACCACATTTCATACTATTTCATATTTAATTGTTCATAATCCATGTATTTAGAATATCCAACTACACTTTTTTCTTCGAGTTCCTTTGACATGTGAGCGTAGACATCTGCTGTTGTTTGAATTGATTTATGTCCCAGTCGTTCTTGTACATCTTTTAAACTTGCTCCAGATTCAAGAAGTAAAACAGCATGGGTATGACGTAAACCGTGAATGGTTATATGTTTTGTAATTCCTGCTTTTCTACATATGCGAATAAATGCCCTGTGTAAAGTAGATTTTGAATAGGGGAGGCCATTCCCTCTTTCGAAAACAAGATTTGTTTCTCTATGATACCTTTCTGCCAATTTCAGTTTTATTTCCTTTTGCTTAATAACATGACGCGTTAATAGAGCAGTAAGGCTTTCGTCGATTAAAATTTTTCTATAAGATGTTTCGGTTTTAGGTGGTCCGAACATTTTATCAATATCCAAAACATCATAATTTAAAGTTTTGTAGATTTTAATTTTATTATCAGTGAAATCTAAATCTAATACCTGGAGAGCTAAAGCTTCACCTTTACTTAAACCAGTATCGATTAGTGTTTTAAATAAAATAAAATAGTTCCAATTATCTTAATTATGTCTCCTAAAATGAAAGTGGGTGTTGAAATTTGAAAAAAAGAACCACTTATAAAGAAGTGATTCAGAAAAAGCAATGTGTAGTTTGTTCAGATAACGAAGCTGAATTACAAATTAATTAAGAACAGTGGGTATGTAAATCTTGTGCTCAGTACATGAATGATTTAGGAAATGAAGTTAATTAAATTTTATTCCAGATATAAACAAATTGACTTGCTTCGGATTCTAAAGCAATTAACATGTCTTCATTATAATCATTCTTTATATAAAATTTGTTCTTATGCAAATTTAAAACAGAATGATTAACCTCGAAATTGAACGTTTTATCATAGCTTGAAGTATTTAGCAGTATCAGTGATGAGTTAATGTTTCTCTTATCAACCTTATCATTTTTTCCTTTGAAATAAAGTTTAATGAGGTGTGGAACACCGTTAATTAAAAGACCTAATTCAGAAGAAGAGCGAACTGAAAGTTTATCGCCAATCCAGACAGACTTTCCAGGATCAAACCATATCGTTTCTTTCTTATTTAGGAATTTTAAATATTGTCTGATTGCATATATATAGTTCGGTTGTTTTTTTATATCAATCCTTGGAATTAGGTTCTCAAAACAATTTTTGTTTAAATCATTTTTATGATACGAAACAATCTGATCTCTAAGTTGCTTCCAATAATCGAAGGCTGGATGATACTCTTTTTGATATTTGATTTTTCTTACCATGTTGGTTTTTGCTGAAACTCCTTTCAGAGTAAATTCAGTAAACTGCGAAAGACCAATATTAATTTTTTGAGTAGTATTCATATAGTCACTTCCATCATTAAAAGATTCGACAAACATTTGGAGAAATCTCACAAATAAAAACTAATAAATTATGTGACATATTGCATAAATATGATGGGAATAGGGAAATAATGAATGCTTAAAAATAAAGTCAAGAAAGTTAAGTTCTTAGAGTTTAGAGGTTTGTATAGTTCATAAACGTCTGGCCGGAAAAACTGGAGGACATTCATTAAAGATAGGAAACTAGAATTCCTGTTTTCAATGGATGTCCTTTTTTATTTAGAAAAAGAGAGAAGGAATTGAAATGGAAAAAGAAAAAAAGAAAGAAAAATCAAGTACCTAATCAAATGGAAAGTGGATCGGTATCGGACGGACAAACGCACGGGCGCCATCAGTCCGGTAAAGCCAAGTCGTTATGTACAATATGCTTATGATGAACTAGAACGTCAAATTCCTAAAGAATAGAAAGAGGTGCCAGGACACATGAAAAGAAGAAGTGATATGCCGGCTGTTGATGAAAAAAAGACCAAAAGAGAAGTGTAGAAGGCGATTTCAGAATATCGAGATTTCTTAATCACACTTCCTATTTTTTAAATGCCAAAAGTGACACCCTCTTATTCATTGGTGCCTCCTTCTAACACCAACGCGTTTCATTCCAGCACGGAAGATGCAGCACTAGAACGGATTGAATTTGAGCAAAACCGATCGGATTGTTTAACTAAAATGCACGATGCGGTGAATAGTTTGAAAGATATCGAGAAATTGATCATGGTGAAAAAGTATCTTCTCCATGATCAACACGGTTACGACCTGTTAATTTGGACTGAATTAGGGCTAGGAAATACCAAGTATTATGCCATTAAAGGAGAGGCCGTGTTGCGCCTGGCCTTCGCCTTGAAAATCGAAGTCTATAAAAAAGGGGGTGTTTCGAATGAACGTGGTCCAACCCATTCGTGACAAGGCCCTGCTGCAGGATATGAAAGACTTCCTGAAACAGAATAATGAACGAAATTACATTATGTTTTTGCTCGGAATCCATACAGGCCTACGTATCTCGGATATTCTTCGATTACGGGTAAGGGATGTGCAAGGATGGGACATTGTCCTGAAGGAAAAGAAGACGGATAAACATAAAGAAGTGAAGATGTCGAATGAATTGAAAAGGGCCATCCGCAGTTATGTGAAAGACAAACCCTCGAATGAGTATTTGATTAAAAGTCGAAACGGAAAAAACAAACCGATTACAAGGGGAATGGCCTATGTGATTTTGAGTCAGTTGGCGGAGGAATTTAGACTGGAACGAATCGGGACCCATTCCCTTCGAAAGACTTACGGGTATAATCATTACAAGAAATTCAACGATGTCGTAGCCCTTCAACAGATCCTGAATCACACGGATCAACGAGAAACCTTAATTTACATAGGGATTAAACAAGATGAACTCAATAAAATGCAGGGGAAAATCGATTGGTGATTTCCTCTTTTTTGTGTGTTCTTTTTCTTTTTGTCCTATTAAATTCACTTCAACCTGGCGGTTGTTCAATTCATTTTTAGGAAAGGGGATATTCCTTGGGACTGTAAGAAAAGGTGGTTGCCTGTGAAGTATACACAATCTGGATTGTAACGAATTCAAAGGGGGTATTTTCAGCCCATTTTGCATCGGAAAGGGCAAAAGGAAAGGCGAACGATTCGCGAACGATTTCCGAACGATAAACGGACACTTATTCATTTTGACTGTGATAAAGTAATAGTATGGAAGTTTTGAAGATGCTTCTAAATGAGGCGTGATGGTTTTTAGTTGTTGCGACTTATCCCCTTTTTTACCTCATTTTAGGTATAAAGAAGGGGATTATCTCCTTTTGTCGAATTAGATGGCAAGGGTGGTGATAATATGCCGACATTTGAATATAAAGTCTTAACGTATAATAATCGTGATACTTATAATACTGATAGATTACTAGAGTCTAAATTAGTAAAACTTGGTGAACAAGGTTGGGAGTTAGTTTCAGCTTTACCTGTTGTTAATGGATCGGGTTCTGAAGGCGAAATTTCAGTTTACACGGATGACATTAAATTTATATTTAAAAAAGAAAATTAATTTTATGTAAGCATCCTTTCGAGGGTGCTTTTTATTTTGAAGAAAGAAGGAATTATCGACTAAAATAGGGAATATTTTACTATCTGACATTTGTTTTAAAGATTGAAGTTTACAAATGAATGCACCCATTATGGGTGTTTTTCTTTGAAACAAGTAATTATAACACGCAAATATGGAAAAGATAGGAGTTGATAAAGATGTTATCCGATAGGGATATACATTCTTACCTTAGTAAAGAAATTGTTATTCATCCATATTCTGAAAGTAATCTGACGCCACTTGGTTATAATCTCAGTCCCAGTGATTTTGTGTTCTCTTTACAGGAGAAAGATTTAATTCTAGAAAAAGACGGCTATTATCACATTAAACCACATGATACAGTATTAGTACTAACTAAAGAATCAGTGTGGATTTCAAAAAAAATTGCGGGTACTTTTCATTCAAAGGTAGGAGTGGTTTCTAATGGATTCGGACATATTTCAACAACTTTAGATCCTAATTGGAATGGACCACTTTTGATTTCTATTAACAACCCTACAAAAATGGAGTTGAAATTACCGGTTGATAAGACATTTATCACCTTAATATTTTACAAATTGCGTACACCATCATCTAAAGATCATGATAATGTTTCTAGCAGAAAAGATATTTTAAAATCAATATCAGATAAAATTCTAGAAAAAGATTTATCTGATAGCCAAAGAAACTTTATAGCTAAGACTAATACCATTTTTAACGATCAAAATATTTCTCAAGAGTTTTCAGAAAAGGTACGAAGTATTTCAACGGAATCTAAAAAACCAATTATAAATGCTATAAAACGGAGCAGAGTGAAGTTTGGATTGAATGTAATAAAATATTATGGATTAAGTGCTCTTTGTATTATTCTTATCTTAGTAACTACTCTCAGGATAATTATTCATTTCAAACCCATAAAGATGTTAGAGTTTTTATTGGTACTTGATCAAGCTACAGTTGTTGCACTTATAACAATAGTAATCGGATTACTGTATATTACAAAGCCCATCAAGGAGGAAATAAAATAATGCAATATCAACTAAAGATCAGTTTATTAAATGGTGAAGCTAAACTTCCTTATCAAGCTCATCCAGGTGACGCAGGAATGGATTTATTTTCAGTTGAAGAAAAAATTATTAAACCATCGGATTCAGCACTAATAAAAACCGGTATAAAAATTGAGCTTCCACCGGGGACAGAAGCACAAATTAGACCAAGGAGTGGTTTAGCTTTGAAACACTCCATCACTGTTTTAAATAGCCCAGGTACTATCGATGAAGGTTATAGAGGTGAAATTGGTGTAATTTTAATTAATCATGGTAAAGAAAATTTTAAAGTAGAGAAACAAATGAGAATTGCACAAATGGTGATTTCCCCAGTAATTAGTGTAGACATTTCGGAAACTGTTGAATTATCCGAAACTGCGAGATCTGAAGGTGGTTTTGGTTCCAGTGGAACAAAATAAATAGTAAATAATCTGGCAGACAAACGGCAAACTTTTGACAGAAAGTCGGCAGGGCATTAGGAATTATATGTGTTAAATTTATATTATCAAGAAAATAAACAAAGCCAATATTGGTGATAGGGCGGCATTCCTTGCAGATGCCGTTTTTTTCTGTCTTTATTTGACGAACGATAAAGATTGTACACTAACTTTCTTAGCCTGATAATTAGAGGGCGAATGGAGGTGGAGTGAAACAATGTATATGGACTAGAACAGCTACCCTGTCACTATGCCTTATTGCTGTTAATAGTAGCTTCGCTGGTATTGGACGAACATTGTGAATTGTCAATTTTTGGACTTTTTTGTAATTTTTTGTTTACATATAATTACTATAATGGTATTATTTATTCAGTGAAATATAGTATTTAAGGAGAGGACACAAGATGAAAAGGAAATTAATGAAGGTTTTTTCCGTAATTATGGCAACATCTATCGCCATAATTGGTTTTGGATTAATGCCAGTACAAAAAGCGGAAGCAGCAACCGCATGTGATACTACATCGGGGAGTTATGCTATTTGTGGTTCCGATGATGGATCTAATGTAAATGCAAGTATAACAATTACTAGTCATACATATTCTATATCGTATTGGACAATGTATCTTCAACGTTATGAAAATAGTAAATGGAACACAATAGGAACAAGAACAGGTTATATTGAATGGGGTGATAATTCATATAGAACATTTACAGATGTATCGAAAAAGAATGCGAAAACAAGAATTTATGTAAAGTTTTATTCAGATGCAGCTCATACAAAAAGTGAGGGTGCCCATGCAACACAGTCGTGGATTAGATAAGAGACATTTCATTAACAGAAGAAAGGATTGTATAAAACTCCACTTTTTTATACAAATTACAGGCTTTTTTCAAAGCCAAAAATGTTGATACATCAACCATGTATAAAACTATTTAGAACAATATATAGGACACAAAGTGATTTTTAATTTACATGAATCCGCTAAGGAAAATAAGTCAATGAAAGCTTTCTATAGTACACATGCAGATAATCATTATGTAAGAAACACTTTGATAACAGTAGATCAATTGGGCATGTGGGTAGAAGGATTTCAAGAGACTACAGTTTATTTCGATAACGATTTGAAAGCAGTAGATCCACCAAAAACAGAATGGATTACATACCATGTATTAATTAGATGGGAATTCATTCAAGATGTGTTTGTAGTAGAGAATCCAAGTTTAAATGAAAATTGGTTTAGATAAATAAAGTTTTAGTGAGCATCCATTAATTTGGGTGCTTTTTGTTTTGCAGGAAATTATCTCCTTTTGTCGAATTATTGGGTGAAAGGAGCGTTAAAAAGTGGATATCATATCATCATTATTAAAAAATAAGTACGTGGTCTATTTTCTTATATTCATAATATTATTTCCAATTATAATGAATGTTTTAATATTTAGTTGGGGAACAACCATAACTCATGGAGACTTAGATACATGGATAGGTTTTTTTGCAACATATTATGGCGCAATTATAGGTGGAATAATTGCAGGAGCATTGACTTTGATAGGAGTAAAGATGACTATTAATTCAACTATGGAAGGTGTAAAAAGAACTATTAATCAACAAAAAAATCTTCAAAAACACGAAATTATGATTCAGACTAAAAAAGAAAGATTAACCAAATTTTATGGACCTATGAGTATGCTTAGGAGTCAATTTGATTTTAGACATAATGCCCATAATTTTTCTGATTTAGATTTTGATGAACAGAAGCTTTTTTTGCAGGAATTGAGCGACAATTTACTTTATACTGATTCGGAAATATATATCAAGGCCATAGAAATGAGATGGGCATTTAAAGATGGGGATTACTCTTATCTAAATGAGGCTTATAAAGAGATTACAGAAATAATCACAGATGAATTGCATTCTATACGAAAATTATTACGGTTACCAACAATAGAAATTTAAAATCAGTGCACTCATTCGTTGAGTGCTTTTTATATGGTTAATCATACGAAGGTATGTCCGTACTCCAATTAGGGTACTCTAAAATTTTTTCCTTCATTAGAGCGAAATTCCTAAAGAAAATCTTTAAAGAAAATATATAAAGAAAACCCTCTGAAGGGATTCTTTTAAGTTTATATCATCGAGAATAAAGGAATGGGCGGCACTCAAATGGTGTCGTCTTTTTACGGATAAAGAAGGGAAATAAATCTTTGTGTCGAATGTAGTAGGCAGAAAGGGGTGTTTTGAAATGAAATTTAATATTGTAGTAGTTCCACCAGATGGGGGAGAAGCAAATTTCTCAGCTCCTATAAAGGGTAACAGAATCCCTCAAAAAGGTGAGTATATTCAATTGACAGAAGAAGATGGCACTTCATATTTTTTAGTTAGAAATATTATATCTTGTTTTGAAGAGGATGATTCGTCAGTGAAAGACTTTAGTGAAACTGGAATTCATGTTGAAGTTGAGCCTCTTGATTATGAGATGCAATCACCTTCACAACAAAGGATGATAGAAAGATATAAAACCGAAGGATATACTGTTAAACAATATATTCCGTCAGGATATTAAGGGGGCGAACAATGAAAGATCCAGGAGTGGTCAGTAGTGAACATTTAGATCCAGGTACAGTTGGAAACTGAATAAGAATTTGGAGGCACTCATTTATGTGCTTTTTATTTGCGGGAAATTAACTTTTTTTTTTGAATGTATAAGCAAAAAGGAGGGGAAGAATGAAATAAAAGAACTAAACTAGCTGTCTTCTATCAATTTTATAATTTAGAAAAAGCACTAACCTTTGAGGTCAGTACTTTTTTGCGTTTGTGATGGCTATTCATTTAATGTTATCTATACCAGTATCCTGAATAAACAGTACCATTTACTATTGGACTTGAATGAGACGAATCAAAATAATAAGTTACCTTTATTCTAGTTTTAGCATTTTTTTTCGATACATTTGTAAATGTTCTACTTGAAGGGCTTCCCCAGTCTATGTATCCATTCCGAGTTCCAATTGTTTGATAGCTTCCATTTACATTTCTTTGCAAATCCATTTTCCAATAAGTCTTACCATAAGTCTGAAATCCAGATCCGTATATTTCTCCAATAACATTGTCACCTGAATCTTTCCCACATACTTTAAAAGTTCTATTAAGTTCTGTACCTGAAGAAGTATCATTACAACCTGATGCTGCTGATGCGCTTGATGTAAATGTAAATAGTCCAGTAATCCCTATTACTGAGATCAACATGACAATATACATTTTTTTGATGAATTTTTTCATTTTTTAACACCCCTTGAATAATTTTCTAATACCAGAACCATAGTATCATAAGTTAGAAAATATTACATATAATCGCTTAAAAATAGGTATTTTTTCCTATTTTTTATGAGGATAGAATATACTAAAGAAAATCTTAATGAAGCATGTAAAGGCATTAGAAGAAGCAGGGTTCAAAGTTTTATATATACAAAACCCTCATGCAATCTATGCAAAACTTGCTCCTAGAATTGAAATGCTCTTTGCCCAAAAACGTATTATTTTTGGTGATAATCCATTGATGAGGTGGAACACAAATAACATTGTTGTAAAAGTTAAAAATGATGGAAATAAAGACTTTGTCAAAAAAGATTAAGTTAGGAGAAAGACAGATGGATTTTCAGCTTTTGTCTACGCTCTGTGGCAAGCTGATCAAATACTAGTCGATGATGTGGACTTTTTCTTAGATGATATAGAATTTTAATAGGCTCTGTAAAAGGATGTTGTTGATTATCTTGTTGAACTATCGGGGCAGGATAGCTCTATAAGAAATTGAACCAATATGTAATAATTGTTAAAAGTAAATTAGAGAGAATAGGAGAACAGCTAACAGGTGCATTGAGGGAGATTATGAAATGAGTTAATGTGATTAAAGCCTTGCTGCTGTTGGTCCTATGGTTGTTTTTTTAAATCTCCTTATCTTTATTGATTCTTTCTTTATCTCTATTGAAAAATTATCTCCATTGAATAAATTACTATTTTCACGCAATTAAGCAGAATTATTAATTTTAATAAAGAGTTTATTTTCTTTAATTCCCAAATTTACCCTTCACTCCTTTGTTTTGTGTTAACATATATTGGGAATTACAAAAAAGGGGATGGGTTTATTGAAATTAGTAATGAAAAGTTTCGTTTTTGCATTGTTTTTCTTGTTAATCGTTCCACAAGTTAGTCTAGGTTATAGTGAAGAGGATGTCGAAGAAGATTTAGAATTAGGAGAAAGCATCATGGTTGAAGGTGAATTATCAGGACCTGGATATGGAACTAAAGCAGTAGATAGAGTAGTCAAAACTCTAGAAGGACCAACCAAAGTAAAAAAACGCGTTAGGTATTTAACAGGTTCATGGGTGAAGGCAAGCTCATACCAATGGTCCAAGAGTAATTCTGCAACCTCAACTGTGTCATCTGATGCAGGTGCAAGTGCAGGTGGTATTTCGAGTTCTTTAGGAGTTTCAAATTCAGTAACCACTACATATTCTGTTGCCATAACTATTCCCGCAGACAAAAAAAAGTTCAGTAAACTAGCTTTCTATAGCGATTTTAATAAGAGGTATGTTCGAGTATTGTTGTATAATTTTAATGGGATATTGTATTCTGACAAAAAAACTAATCATTATGCTCCACGTAAAGACACTTATTTACAGGTCGTATATCAATAATTTTTGAGAGAAGAGTGTTTATGGTAAAAAATAAGAAAATTATTATTGGATTGATAATATCTGTATGTGTGATTTCGGCTTTTTTTATACTAACGAAAACCGACCATAAATATGGAAAAAAAAGTAATCAAACTGATGAAGTAAAACTTAAGTTTGCGAATAACTTAATAAGTTACATTATTGAAGATAAAGAAGGTATGTCATTCAACATTTTTGGTGTTCAAAATATTAAAGACAAGGATTCTTCTCTCGTGGACGTAGTATCATCTATTGAATTAAATAATCCTAATATAAGGATTGTCGATTACCAAGTAGATACTGGAATTGTTCATAAAAACTATAAATTAGTTAATATTCTTGTTACTTTAAAACCATTAACAAATAATGTTGAAACGGCTGACCAACTTTTAATTCAGTTTAATAACGAGAATACAGAAACTTATGATATTGGAAGTATAACAGTACAAAATGATATGTCTTATCAAAATAAACACTTTGAACCATCAGGTCAATATACTGTTGCATATCCGTATTTAGGTTTAGATATTAATCTTAGAAACAAGACAGACCAGACTATTTCTCCATCTAAAATTTCTGATCTTACGAAAAATCTATCCTATCAATTTGATAGACCTTTCGAATTTCAACCACATGATAAAAAACACATTAAAATTAATACCTTTTATAAAGGTAAAAAGGAATTTGATTTTATGACTGTTTCACCTATTCTTTCATATACTTTTGATAACGAAAGTTATCTTTATAATATGCCAGGAGTTGTTTATGGTATTCTTGATTCTGACACTGATAAGATAGAAAAAATGATTAAGTAACGGTAGAAAATATGTTCGGTGAATACAGACTAGTCGACTATTAAACCATCAATCTAAAACAAAAAGATTAGCCTTCGCGCTAATCTTTTTGTTTTAGAAAATCTCCTGTAGTTATAAAATAAAGTCGTACCGTTTATAAAAAGGTTGCACCGTTTTGTATAAAGTTTAATCGTTTATAAAATGATAAACCAAAATCAAGTATTGATTTTGGTTTTCCTTCATGAACTAACGGGTGCGTTAGTTCCATAGGATCCAATAAAGTAGACCACAATAATATAAGTGGTCTCTTTTATTTGTTCAAAAATCAACATTAATGATTAACAAAGCCTTTTTAAAAAAGGAGGTGAGATATTGGGAATATTAGATCTGATGAAAAGTAGAAATAAAGAACTTGAATTCATGTTTGATTTTGATTTAATCCAAGATACTTCCAAGAAAATTCACATGAAGCAATTGGCTATCCAAACCTGTATCAATATGATTGGCCGTACCATTAGCCAATCGGAATTTTATGTGAAGAAGGATAAAAAGATTGTGAAGGACGAAATGTATTATCGGTTAAATGTCAGACCGAACCCGAACATGTCAGCCAGTCAATTTTGGCAAACTGTTGTTCACAAGCTGATCTATGAAAATGAGTGTTTGATCATCCAGTCGGATACCGAGGATTTATTGATTGCGGACTCTTTCACACGAGTTGAATATGCCTTGGTCAATGATTCATTTAAAGATGTAACCATTAAGGACTTTACGTTTTCTCGAACATTTCAAATGAACGATGTTATTTATTTGGAATATAGCAACAAAAAGCTATCGACTTTGTTTGATGGCTTATATTCCGATTATGGAGAACTATTTGGTAGGATCATAGAATTTCAGAATCGCAAGAATCAAATTCGCGGTTTGGTAGATATAGAGGCTGTCAGTGATAAATCAGAAAAGACACAGGAAAAACTACAGAATTATATCAACAAAATTTATACTGCTTTCACAGACAAATCTGTAGCTATTGTTCCACAACAAAAAGGCTTTAAATTAGAGGAATTGAAAAACGCTACTCAGCTTCAAAGTGTGGATGAAGTCGCCAAAGTAATTGATGGTTTTTTAGATCAGGTTGCAAAAGCCTTAGGAATTCCGGTTTCCTTACTTCACGGTGATATGGCTGATGTAGAAAAGCCTACTCGCAATTACATGACTTTTTGCATTGATCCTTTCTTGAAAAAAATCAAAGATGAATTGAATGCCAAGATGATCGATAAAAAGGAATACTTGGCAGGGAAGAAGATGGAAACTAAACGGGTTTCTTACAGTAATATTTTTGATGTTGCCACTGCTGTCGATAAGTTAAGATCATCCGGTACTGTAAACGGGAATGAACTGCGTGAGGAACTTGGTTTGGAAAGGGTGGACGACCTTATGATGGATAAATACTTTATCACCAAAAACTATCAAGAAAGTTCAGAAGCACTTAAAGGAGGTGAGAAAAATGAAGCATAAAATCAAAGGTGATATTATCAATTGGAATTCGAGTATTTGGGATTTTAACTATCAAATGAAGTCTATAAAAGAAGATGAGGATATTGATTTATCTGTTAATTCTTATGGAGGCGATGCCTTTTTAGGAATTGACATTTGTAATACTCTTAAAGATCATAAAGGACTTGTTACTGTGACGATAACAGGCATGGCGGCAAGTGCTGCATCCGTTATTTGTATGGGTGCTGATAAAATACAAGCGCATGCAAATACCATGCTGATGGTCCACAATGCTCAAACATTTGTAGCTGGAGACGCTAAAAAACTTCGAAAGGCTGCTGATGATGTTGAAAAGGTAAGCCAAGCTGTACTGAAATCATATACAAATCGGGTAGATGAGGATACTATGAAAAAATTACTCGATGATGAAACATATCTTACTGCTGAAGAAGCATTAAAATATGGGCTAATTGATGAAATCATCGATGCTGAACCAGAAGAAGTCGAATCTGAAATCTTTGAGAACAAAGCAAAAGCATTTAACAATAAAATTACGGCTGCTGTTGCACCAAAGCAACCTATCTCTGCATCAGCATCAGGCATCGACGAAAACACATTAAAACAAATGTTAGCTGAATTTAAAAATGAAATCAAAAATGAACTTAAAAAAGAGCCTGATCAAGACCCTGTTGAACCAAAACAGAACTTGAGCACGCTCTTTTTACATTTATAGGAGGTATGGAAAATGACAATTAAATTTAATAATTTTGCAGAGAAAAAACAAGCATTTGCTAAAGCAACACAGGAAGGTAGTGCTGAAGATCAGTCTGCTGCGTTAAATAATATGCTGGAAGCGTTGGCTCAGGACGTACAGGGCGATATTATGAATCAAGTTAATACATCAATGCTTGACCGTTCCATCATGCAAGCCAGGGGCGCTAATGTTCTTACGAGTGAAGAGACAAAGTTTTTCAATGTCGTGATTGAAGAGGGTGGGTTTAAAGATACAGAAACACTGCCTAAAACAACACAAGAACGGATTTTTGATGATCTAGTTGAAGGGCATCCTTTACTGCAGCAACTAGGTATTCAAAATCTTGGTGCGGTTACAGAATTCATTTATGGAGATCCGGAAGGTGCTGCAGTATGGGGCCCATTATTCGGAGACATCCAAGGGCAACTAAATGCAACATTTAGAAAAGAGTCTATCAGCCAACTTAAGTTAACAGCTTTTATTCCTCTATCAAACGACATGCTAAAACTTGGACCTGTATGGGTGGAGCGCTATGTTCGGACTATGATTTCGGAAGCAATGTCCGTTGGTCTTGAGCGTGGATATGTTGCAGGGACAGGGAAAGACATGCCGATTGGATTGTTAAAAGATTTGAAGGGATCTGTTGTGGACGGAAAATATCCTGACAAGGCATCTGCCGGTATCCTTACATTTGAACCAGGTAGGGCGACAATCAATGAATTAAAAGGTGTTGTCGAAAAATTATCTATTCGTCCAGTTGGGAAAGATGAAGAAGAAAAGGTCCGCAATGTGGCTGGAAAAGTTGTAATGATTGTCAATCCCTTTGATAACTTTAGCATCCAAGCTAATGCGACCGTCCAAAATGCTGCAGGTATATACGTGACAAGCTTGCCATTTAATCCAAACATTACTGAATCCATGTTTGTGCCAAAAGGCAAAGTTGTATTCTTTATTCGTGGTGAGTATATTGCAGCTGTCGGTGGAGCGATGGAAGTGAAGAAATTTGACCAAACACTTGCCATGGAAGATGCGACACTTTATATCGCGAAACAATATGCGACGGGTAAACCAAAAGACAATTACGCAGTACAAGTTTATGACTTAGACCTAGACTTGGAAGGCGGTCTAGAGGGGTGATTTAATTGGTCAAGGATGAACTATTAAAAGAATTTAAAGAGCGTATGCATATATCACATTCAAGCGAGGACGACAATTTAAAACGATTGTTGTCCTTTTCTATTGTGGATTTGCTAGACAAATGTGGACAATTCGATGTAGAAAGAGACGAGAGGGCAAAGGAGCTAGTCTTTGAACGTACTCGTTATGCCTATAATGATGCCCTTGAATACTTCAACGATAACTTTCTTAGTCAGCTTAATAGTTTAGGATTATCGATCGCATTAAAAGAGGGTGAACCAGATGCAGCCGTTTAAATATAAACCGCCAAGAGTGAAGACGGGGGATTTACGTACTTTTATAACTTTTTATGAGTATGCACCCAATAATGGTCCCGAACCTGAGGAATCTGAAAAAAAGATTCTTTATGAAGGGTGGTCAAAAGTTGTTAACGTTTGGCTAAAGGATTTGGAGATTGCTAAGTCTAATGGAACTTTATCAGATATAACCATCACCATTAGAGACCCACATGCTGACTATATTCCGACTAATAAGCATTATCTTTCCATCGATGCTCCTGAATACCTAGACAAACGCTATAACATCAAGCATGCTCAACCCGATTTGCAAAATAAGGAGTTTATCACAATCGTAGCGAGGCTAACCGAATGAGTGTAAAGGTCAAAGGTGAAAAAGCACTGGTTGTAGAACTTGAAAGACGTATTGGAAAAATGAAGGCGCATCAATTAAGTGATAAAGCCTTAAAACGTGGTGCCCAAGTATTTATAAAGGAACTAAAAAGTCAATTTGCATCCTTTAAAGATACTGGGGCATCCATTGAAGAAATGAAAATATCAGAGCCGATGTGGGTAGCTGGTGTTAGGACTGTTAAAGTTTATTGGCGTGGTCCGAAAGAACGTTTTCGAATCATTCATTTAAATGAGTTTGGCACTGTGCAAAACCCAAACCCAAAAGGGAAGGGTTCAATTGCAAGAGCAATGAGAAATGTTGAAAGGGCTTATCGAGAGGCTATTAAACAAGCAATAAGGGAGGGGATATAATGGATGTTCTAGGGATGATATATAATACGTTGATTGCAGAGCCATACATCAAGGAAAAGGCTTCTGGGAGAATCAAATATTATGAGTTTCCCGGAACTGGAGATGTTACTGCACCATATATCATCATATATCCATTAGATGTCCCACTTCCTAAAGATTTCGCTGATGATACATGGCTGACATATGATTGCCTATTTCAAATAGAAGTTTGGCCAAAGAATAGGCTGGCCACAAACGAATTATCCGGACGTATCCGTAACGTCATGTGGAACTTTGGTTTTTCCCAAGGAACGGGTGTGGGTGAATGGGATGAAGATACAGGTATTATTCGAGATGCAAGAAGGTATCGGGGAAAATTATACAGAGACGATTTAGACACTTTTTAAGGTGTCTTTTTTTATTATTTAAAATAGGAGTGATTAATTTGGCAGAAGAGAAAAAAAGCTATCGAGCATCAACCGGTGTGAATGAATTTTATTATGCGGTTTTAACAGATGACGATGACCATTCATTTACGGCTGGTGAAATTACCCGGATTAAATTTCTACAAAATATTGAGGTAGAAATGCCGCAAGAAGCGATGAGGGCGTATGGGGATAATGGTACAGCTGAAATTGCTATTTCAGGTGGAAATGTAACAGTATCCACTCAATTTCACAAAGTACCGATTCAGGATAAGAATATTTTATTTGGTTTAGAAAAAGTGGATGGTCTTTCTTCTATTGGCGGTGAGGATGTGCCACCTTATGTGGCAGCGGTATTTACCAAGACATTTGAGGACGGTTCTAAAGAGTGGGTGGGGCTTACAAAAGGAATGTTCATGCGTTCTAAAATTTCCGGTAAAACCAAAGAAGAAAACAAAGAATTTGATAATGAAGAAGTTACTGGAGAATTTATGGAGCGTTATGTTGAGGGAGCCTCTTCTGAAAAATCTGTTCTTTTCGGTGCTGACAAAAAAGGAGAAACAGATAACCGTGATTCTTTATTTCAAAAGATATTTGGCAAGCCTTATCCAGGAACAACTGGAGAGCAAGGTGGTGTGGAAGGATAATGACAAACTTTAAAGCTGTTGTAATTGAAGATATCCAGGTCAACAGATTAGTAGTATTAGCAGTCAAAGAAAAAGAAAATGAAATAAATATTCGTTTAGCCCAAGAAGGCGAAGTTCCTGACTTTTTAGCAACAAGAGCGATCACAGAAGGTGAAGAGGTTTATGTGACCATTAAGAATAGAGAAACGTGGAAGGTCGAAGCGGGAGAAGACATTCAAGCAGGAGTTTCTGTTGGGACTGGTAAAGATGGAAAAGTAGTTGAAGCTCTTGGAGAAGATGCACTTCCTATCATCGGATATTCCATAAATGCGGCAAGTGCGGGGGAAGTTGTTAGCTATGTCCGTAACGTAAAAGGCGGAGGAGAAGGTGTTCCGGGCCCAAAAGGCGACAAAGGCTCTACTGGTGCTAAAGGTGACAAGGGTGTTGATGGATTCCCGACGGAAGAACAGTGGAGCGAATTATTAGCAAGAGTAGAGACACTAGAAGGATAAAGAGCAAGAATATTCTTGATTTAAGGCTCTGTTAAAGGGTGTTGTTGATTTTCTCGTTGAACTAATGGGGCAAGTTAGTCGAGTATGGATATATTTTTAAAAACAAGATTTGTTTTATAGAAAAAAATTAAGTAGTAGCCCTTTCTAATTAATGACTGAGCACATTTTACTATAATTCCACCATTATCCTGAACATTTTTTTAATAAAATCATTAAATAATGAGAGGACAACCTCAAAGAATGGGAGGAATGATTTATGTGTGGTTCTAATGGAATGGGCGGTTGTTGCCCTCCAGCACAAACGTTTCAAGAACGAATTTGTGGTAATTTTAGTAATCCAGGTATTGGGGTAATAGATCAGGTGGTATTTAATGCTCCAATTGGCGATTATATCGAAGGGACTTTTGAAATTTTTAACTCTGCATCCAGCTCAGGAGTTGTAACAGGTACAGTCAATACTTCAGTCGGTCCTTCTGTTGGTGTAGGACCCGTTCCACCAGGAAATACCTTTGCAAGTGCAGTGAGAAATCCGACTTCTTTCAGCCTTGATATACCAGCAGGATCAAGTGGTACGTACTGTATTACTCTGTATAAGCGTGTATTAGCATAGTTTAGTTAAAAGTAAAAAGGAGTTCTCATTTTGTATAGAGGACTCCCTTTTGTTGAGAGCAACACTGGGTGTTATTTGAAACGAATGTCTGAAATTGTAATAGTGTATAGAGTTGTCCGTATACAGAAATGAGGAATCATTTGTGGGAAATGACAAGAACAAGAAATGTAAATGTAAATGTAAATGTAAATGTGAATGTAAATGTGAATGTAAATGTGAAAAAAAGAAAAAAAAGAAAAAAAAGAAGACCAGGTCACCTGAGAAAAGTTGCTTTCCTATACCAAATTGCGATAAAAAAATCTTCTGTACGGATATTTGTGGAAATATACATTTAGATCAGGATGTTCACGATTTGGAGATTTGGAAAAAAGAGCTGAATGAAAAAACGATGGTCACCGTTTCCGTTTTCAACAGTGCCTGGAGTATTAGTTCTCTTCAAGTTTTCGTGGTTTGTATGGAGGGAAGTCCTGTAGTATTAAATATACCAAAAGGAAACACACTTTCCGCAACCATAGAAGATGTTATTTCTATTTTCGTGGTACATGAAGAGGGAGGAAGAGTCGAGGGTAAATTCTGTTTAGAAATTTGTTTTCCTTTCCGTGACAAAAAATCCTTCTTCAACTAACGGGTGATATCCTATTAGCTGGTTTAGTTGAAGAAGAAGCACTAAAGAAGACCACAATAAGTGGTCTCTTTTATTTGTTCAAAAATAAACATTAATGTTTATCCAAGACTAATCTAAAAAACGAAGGGATGTTTTGAAATGGCAAATTTAAAAAGAAACATGATCGAATTGATAAAGGAAGTGAAGGAAGGTGAAATTGAAACGGTAAAGTATCTCACACCTGTATTCATTCCTTTTTCAGTAGTTTATGAAGCAATCGATATGACACAAGAAATTGATAGAAGCGAAGATGCTAAAAGTGCTACATCTGAAAAAGAATTGATTGATAAACTGTTAGATTTTGTAGCAAACAAGATTTATAACAAGCAATTCACAAAAGAAGATTTATTTAATGGTCTTCACGCACCAGATGCTATCCAAACCTTACAAGAACAAATTATGTTTGTGGCTCAAGGCCACCAAAATGATGAAACAAAAAAGTTCTTGGCGAAGAAAGGTTAACGGATGAAGACTTTTCCCCAGCCAAGCAAAAAGAATATATGGACAAACTCATCCTTAATCTCATGAAAGATGGTAAGGATATCAACGAAATATTGGGTATGCCTTACCATTTTTTACTTGAAATATTAAGAGAAGAAAATAAACCAAAACAAGAGAAATCCTTAATCGCCGCATTCGGAGGTTAGGGATTTTTATATTGGTATGAGAAGGGAGGGTGATTGATGGAGAAAATAGAAGGCCTTTCGATTGGACTTGACCTTGACTCCACAGCCCTCAATCGTGGTCTAACTGGGGTAAAAGATAAGTTAAGGACTGTAAACAGTGAAATGAAGGCAAACATGTCAGCTTTTGACCGTGGTGATCGTTCTATTGGGAAATACGAAACACGTTTATCTGGATTGAATAGGAAACTAGAAGTCCAAAAAGAGGTCACGAAACAAGCCAAGGCTGAGTACGAAAAGATGGACAGAGAGAATGGAGAAGGCTCCAAAGAAGCGGATAAAGCTGCCAAAAGCTATAACAATGAAGTTGCTGCTCTAAACAACTTAGAACGCTATGTTGGTGGTGTAAAAGAAGAACTAAAAAAAATGAAAGAAGAACAACGAATTGCTTCTTCTGGATGGACAAAAGCTGGCGACTCTCTTATTAATTTCGGAAGTGGTTTGAAATCTATATCAGACAAAACAAAGGATTTAGGAAAAAGTTTAACCAAGAAACTTACTTTACCTGCTGTAGGGGCGGCATCGGCACTAGCGAGCATAGCGCTGGTTAAAGGGTTTAATCGCCTAGTCGGAATAGATACAGCCAAAGCAAAATTAAAGGGGCTGGGTCACGATGCTAAAGGCGTAGAAAAAATAATGGAGTCAGCCCTCGAATCCGTTAAAGGGACATCATTCGGATTGGACGAAGCTGCAACAACGGCAGCTAATGCTGTGGCTGCTGGAGTTGAAGAGGGGACGGAATTAACAAGGTATATATCCTTAACTGGTGATGCGGCAGCGATAGCCGGGGCAGGGTTAGGTGAGATGGGATCTATCCTAAATAAAGTCCAGACATCTAATAAGGCTTACAACGGGGAATTACAGCAATTATCTGACAGGGGATTGCCCGTTTATCAGTGGTTGGCAAAGGAAGCAGGAGTGACCGGAGAAGCGGTATTTAAAATGGCTTCCGATGGTGAAATATCCTCCGAAATGCTGATGAATGCCATTGAAAAAAACATTGGCGGAGCAGCTGGAAAAATGGGTGAAGAATCATTTACTGCTGGGATCGCTAATATGTGGGCGGCTGTTGGTCGCCAGTTGTTGAAAAGAGGTTTTATATGATTAGTTCTGTATCTACTAATCAATTAAATTAATCGATAGAGTTGCAAAGGGATTATTTTAAATCTGAACTTTTGAAAATGAATTATTTCAAAACTCCTGAGGGTCGACAATTATATGAACTTTCCTTATCCGAATTAGAAAGCATTTTTGATACTGAAAAAGCAAAAAGCCAAAGCGAGGAAAATACATGACTCGTAAAGGAAAACGTCGGTTGAAAAAGTCTCTGGTAAAGAGAAAAAAGGATAGGTTGACTCGTGCATTCAGAAACATTTTTGTTATGTCGGGTTATTTGGAAGAGTAGAGGAGGACTGTTATTGATGGCAAAGAAAATTCAACCGGTTATCATTCGTCGTCAAAGGAAGTATGAAGCTGAGCAAGCTATCAATGATTTAGAGGCTAGAGGATTTGAGGTTATTTCTCCTCTTAAACAGCAAAATCCTCAATCTGAAGTGCTTCATAATCTTTCGTTCGAACAGAGGAGATTCAAGGTAGAAGATTTTTCTTCTCCTTGGATTGCTAAGTTAAGAAGAATCGAAGAATAGACACAAACTGTGATTGTTACAGTCCGAAAAAAGTAACTATCCTCGGACGAAATAGCTACTTCTAAAATCGGTTTCCTATATTTAAGGGAGAAATAGGTGTTCTGCTCATTTTAATATATGTGTCAAAGATTGAAAGATAAAAATATTATCTGTTTTGATGGAAAGTCTTTATAAAATGTTCATATTCCAACATTCCCAGTTTGAAATATTACTTATTACACTGTATTTAATCTTATAATCGTCAACGAACTGTAAAACAATTTTTCACTTGATAGGCTTCTTTCCTCTCTCTTGTTAGTGGTAATCAGACTTTAAGTGCCTGTCATTACAACATAGTAGGGCCTGACTAATTCAATTTTACTAGTAAGGCAGATGGGAAAAGGTAGATTATTTAAGACGTTTGGGATAAGATGAGTCCCCTTCTTTAATTTTGGAAAAAAGATTTATTCTTGTTTCATCAGGTTTATTTTCTGATTGCATTTTCGAATTAATATTTAATTTGGTGGAGAGTTGTGTAAGTGCATGCTGAATTTTTTCTATATCTTCTTTGGTTGCGAATTTCTTATTATTAGTGAGTAAATATCCTAATTGTCCACTGGGTTCGATAGTGGCGCATTGTACATCTTTTATATTTTCTATCCCATTTTGTCGTAGGAGCATTTCAAGTGCATCAACAGAAAGTCGAAGTTTTATTAAATTTTTTTCATTTATTGAGCCATTCTCGATAACAATCTTTGACTTGCCAGTTAAAAAAATTTCGGCAACATCCCATTTCATTTGGATGTATTCAATTAGTAGTAAAGTTCCAATGAGAATGGTTGCAATCGCAAAAGTAACCCAAAGATTTTCGCCAATAACAGGGTGTATTAAAAGGGTCCCTATAAAAATCATGATAACAGTTGTTTCAGTAGTCATTTTGGAGACAGACCTTCTACCTGAAATGCGTATTAATAATATTCCAAAGATGACAATTAACATCGTTTTCCATATCCAACTTATATCCATAATTTAGCACCGCCACGTTACTTGGTGCTATATAGTCTTTGATTAATAGTTAGTTGATATACAGTTTTGATAAAAATAATGCGGGACACAGACGAACGATATCGCAGATCGAGGGAAAGGAAGGTATCAACGATATGGGCTATTCCCGAGAAGAACAAGAAACTTCGTTGATTGATTTTTGACAACAGTACAGGCTAGTGGAGCGTTTACTCTATTGTTCCTAAACACATTCGAAAACTCTCTAATTTCCGTCTTTGTGTTCAAATGCGTAATAAAAGGTCTTGATATATATCGTAAGCCTGTTTTAACTTAGGGCTGACAGAAAGGCACTTATTCAGCACTTCTGATTCAGTGCCGATGAAGCGGTCGCAAGAATGAGTAAACAATTGGCAACCATTGCAACTGATATGAATCATCTATATAATTAGATGAATTACGTATAAATGGAATCCCTAATAAGGGCCATTTACTAGATTTCCTAGATGAAATTAATATGATGGCTGTGCATCGGCGAATCAGTTTAAACTCGTAAATGTGAATGATAACAAATTCAAAACTTAACAAAATCGGAGGAATAAAAATGGCAAAACCAAACATGTGTCAAAGCTGTGGAATGCCCATGAAAGTGTCAAGTGACTTTGGAACTGAAAAGGATGGGACACCGTCAGAAAAATACTGTCACTATTGTTACGAAAATGGTGAATGGATGCATCCTGATGTAACATTCGATGAATTTTATGCATTCAGTTTAAAAAGGTTTCAGGAATCAGATATGAATCGGGTTGAAAAATTTTTTCTCAATAAAATGTATACAAAAAAATTCTTAAAAAAATTAGAGCGCTGGCGCTAAAACACAAAATTGTGCAGGTGATGAATATGAAAACGAAATCAGAATCAAAATCAGGTGGTTGGAAGCCATTTTATTACCTAATCAAACAATCCCATCCGTCCGAGAAAAAAACTGGAATCTTAAATTATTGGAATAACGCAGGAGTTGTAATTCTCTAAGGTGCATGAGTGTAGTTCTAACTGCCAATTGGAGGGCTTTTTTTTATTTCACTAACGAAGAATTTATGTAAATTACTTCAACTAACAGATGCTTATCTTCAATAAGATAACTAAAAGATATTTCATAATCGGGCGCTTTAATGAAGTAACTAAAGCCTAATTTCTCGGTGTTAAAAGTGAGAAATTAGGCTTTTTATATTTGGATTGCTTTACCGTTGTAAATCTGTATTTTCCTGATGTTACTCCCTTAGCGTATGTTTTTCGCGTTTTGTTGGTAGGACCCCAGTAGGAACAAACTGTGCGGTAACTAAAAAACTAAATCGCAACAAATTTCAAGTCGTCTCTAAATTTTGAAACGGCTTTTTATTTTAGGCTCTGTTAAAGGATGTTGCTGATTTTCTTATGGCGGAATAGATAAAAAAGGCCGACCAATAAGGGTCGGCTTTTTTTTAACTATTTTTAACAACATGCGCCATATCCGTAACCGCCGCCGTAACCGCCGCCGTAACCGCCGCCGTAACCGCCGCCGTAACCGCCGCCGTAACCGCCGCCGTAGCCGCCTCCACCAACAAAGCTAGCTCCAACAATGATTAAGAGTATAAACAAAACGACTATAAAGGCGAAACCTCCACCAAATCCAAAGCCGTCGTCACACCTTGATTCACAACCTGACATAAAGACATCTCCTTGTTTGTTTTTTAAGGAGGAAAAACTTAAATGGGTTATATTACCTTATGCTCTAATCAGGAAAATGACACTTAATCTTTAACAAAGCTTTATTTAAATAAAAAGGAGACGATGAAAGATGAACTTTTCTAAACTACCCCAATTAGTCGATATGAGAGGGGAATTAAAATCAAAAGGCATGTATTCAAAACGTACGAAAACAATCACTCACCGTGTATCACCATTCACTTACAAAAAACATTTGCCCGGATCTGATGCAGCAAGTTTCGCGGATTACCATGTAAACACGCTGGTGTGGCCCGGGATAGGATATACATTCATCATTGAACCTAAGAATGTTATTAACACGCCGAACGGAAAAAGGGCTATGATTGTATATGCGAATGATATAGACAAACTCACTTATCATGTAGGGAACAGCAATCAATTTTCGCTTGGTATCTGTGTTGCTGGAGACTATCGATATGACGATATAGATGAAGCCACACTTGCAAGTATTGCAGAACTTCACACTGCACTTGTTAAAAATGGGATAGGGAAGTGTGATAAAGCCCATAATGAAATGCCAGGTTATAGTTGGAAAGCTTGTTGTGAGTATAACTACAGAGAAATTTTTGATTGGAAAGGTTCAAAGACACCAGCTAAACCATCTCCAGCACCTGATGTTTACACTATCCAAGAATGTAAGAAAAGGCGGGGCATGTGAATTATACACAATCTGGATTATAACTAATTCAAAGGGGTATTTTAACCTTATTTTGCATCGGAAAGGCAAATAAAAGTGGATGAATTAATGGCTCTATATTAGAGGGAAGGATTTCCGAACGATAAACGGACACTGATTCATTTTGCATGTGATAAAGTAATAGTATGGAAGTTTTGAAGAAGACTTCTAAATAAGGCGTGATGGTTTTTAGCTGTTGCACCTTTTCCCTTTTTACCTGAATGGTTTATTATTCGTGGTTGCTTGGAATATGGCCGAGCGACACTTCTTTTTGTTCACTGTAAACCAGACAAAATGTGATGATTACTGTTCTTTTGAAATATTATTATTCCTTTTCTTTTTTACTAAAAGAATGATAGCAATGATAAAAGCTATTAAGCTATATATCCAGGTAAACATAAAAGCAATGCCCAATCCGATATTTGCATCCACATATTCGCTGTTCACATGATCTATGGCTAAATATAGAAGCGGCGCACCTCCAATGATGAGCAGGATGACCAATAGAACATTCTTTTTCGTATTCCTGGTTGATAAAAAAATAATAATGAAGGATAGCAAGAGAAACGCTTCTGAAGCTATCGTCAAAGTTACCAGATTGCTCATAATAATTCACTCCTAATCATAGTTGCATAAATGGAATACATTTTTTTAGATGTGTTCCCTTATATCTATGTTCCTTTTCGTCCCTTTTTCATAAATCCCAAAATATTTTTTATTTACCTTTGTTTACTGCTGATTATTGAAACTACTGCGGCACATACATAACTACATGATCGTTTAACAAGTGACCCGGTTAGTGTAGCCGTGGTGTCTGGTTTAGAGTGAATATTGGCATCACTCAGGACATGCAGAATAAATACTAAACAGGGTTGAGAATCAAATAAACCTTTTTTTTTGCCTAAACAGTTAGACATAAAAACTTTATTGTTCAACTCGATTATTTAAGGGACCTGAAAGCTTTATAAAGCAACGGTTTGACGATGGTGACGAAGTTAAACTCCTTATGTCTTGAAGATAACTCAGAGGGGTGTTTTTGGCTAGATTCAAGCGAAATTCGATATGGAATAGTAATGTTTATACATATTAAATCGAAACAATGACCGTACAAAACTTCCATTAATTTGGGTGCTAAAGATTAGCCTAAGTCATAACCGAATTTACAAAGTGACTCGTTTGAGTCGCTTTTTGTTTGAAAAGAGAGGCAGTCCAAATCAAAGAAATGGAAAATGTGCGCTAGGAGCATCACCCTCAATTTTTAAAATCCTATTAGTAACAGCTGAATGGATTGTTTATTGGTCTTAATTACAATATCTTACCAATTAGCTCCGGTGATGAAGTGAATCATTTGAAAATTAACCACTTTTCATATAATCTTACACATAATGGTTACTAAAAGTTAGCTTTCTCAATAAATAAGAGGTTAACAGGAGGAATTCAAATGAATCAAATAAAAACTAAGCTTTTTGAACCTGTAACAATTGGTGCATGGGACTTAAAAACAAGAACAGCAATGGCTCCTATGACACGGTCGTTTGCTGATGATAAAACTGGTGTTGTGAATGACCTAACCGTAGAGTATTACCGAAAGCGAGCTCAAGATGGAATCGGACTTATCATTACGGAAGGTGTTGTAATTTCACCAAGAGCAAAGGGTAATCCTGGCGTTCCTGGGCTCTACACTCAAGAACAAATTAATGGTTGGAAAAAAGTTACCGAAGCTGTACACGCTGAAGGCGGAACCATTATTGCGCAAATCTGGCATGTCGGCCGTGCAAGCCACCACGAAATTGCAGGAGGACTTCCACCACAGGCTCCTTCCCCTTTTGCTGCTGAAGGAAAGGTTTCACGATTCGGAAAACCTTTTGATATTCCTGAGGAAATGACAGAGATAGATATTGCAGAAGTAGTCAGCCAATATGCGCAAGCTGCAAAAAATGCGATGGAAGCCGGCTTTGACGGCGTGGAAATTCATGGTGCACATGGCTACTTAATCGACCAGTTTAACTCTGACACTTCCAATAAAAGGACGGATCGGTACGGCGGTGATTTAAAACAACGCCTGACATTTATGAAGGAAGTGCTAACAGCAGTCATTGATACGGTTGGAATAGACCGTACCCTTATTCGTTTCTCGGCTTTAAAAATTGACCAGCCGTCTTACATGTGGGAAGATCCTGAATCAGCGATTCAAACGTTTATTGAAGCTTTTAAAGAAACAGGCGTCAAAATGATTCACCCTTCTACAATGGAATTTACCAAACCGATTGCCAGAGGGCTAACCATGCATGAATTGGTACGTCGCCACTGGGATGGAGTTATAGTTGGTGTAGGCGGGCTTGATGCTGAAACAGCAGAAGACGCACTAAAAAAAGGCACCATTGACGTTGCCGCGATTGGCCGTCCGCTTATCGCCAATCCGGATTATCTTGCACGAATTAAGCAGGATAAAAAACTTGTTGATTACGAAGCAAAAAAACATTTAATTCAATTGGTTTAATAGAAAAAAAACAGGAAGCTTACTTGTTCATGTCAGCGTACCTTCTTTTCGGGGCAGGTTAGTTTTGAAGTTAATTAGGGGATTTGCAGGAATGGGAGTAAGTATGGTAGGTACAATTATACTTGGAATAAGCCTAATAATCCTAATTTTAATATTAATTACTGATTCAAATAAGTAAGAAAATTGAAAAGAACCATTTGATTGATTAATGATGTTCTTCTTAAACTAACGCGATACTTCAATAAGAGGTATCGTTTTTCTTATTGAGCTAACAGGTGCGTGAAGGATTCCTAGACAAAATGAAAGAACGAGCTATGAACATCCTTGAAGGAAAAGACCTGGTTGACCCTTTATTCCCTTTCATCTGCAAAATTGGATGACCCTAACGAGGTTGATAATCCCGACTTTTGGGAAAAGACGAATCCTATGTTCAGCGAACCAAGGAGCCCATATGCCAAAGGATTATTCAAAAAGGTATTAACTCAATTTAAGCAACTTGCTAATAATCCAGCTAACCGAGAAGAATTCATGACCAAAGGGATGAATCTTCAGGAAGTGGACTTGGCAAAAAGTGTAGCAAGCTGGGAAGATATCCTGGCCACAAACAGACCATTCCCTGACTTATCGCACCGAACCTGTGTAGGCGGTTTGGATTTTGCCAGTATCAAAGACTTTGCTGCAGTCGGGTTGCTTTTTAAAGTCGGTGAGGATTACGTTTGGAAATCCCATTCATTCATTCATTCATTCGTAAAGGGTTTTTGGATATCGTTACGCTAAAGGTACCTATCAAAGAATGGGAACACCTAGGGCACATCACCATTGTGGATGAGCCTTTTATTGATATCCGTCATATTGTTAATTGGTTTGTAGAGATGCGTGGGCAATACGGACTGACGAAAATTGTAGCTGATACTTTCCGTTTGGATTTAGTAAGAACCGCATGAGAAGCAGAGGGATTTGAATTAGAATTTATACGTAATCCTAAAGCCATTCATTCCTTATTAGCGCCGAGGGTAGAAACATTGTTCGCTAAGAGTAATATCATCTTTGATGACAACTCACTCATGCGTTGGTATACCAATAATGTCTATGTTCACATTAAAAAGGATGGGAACAAGGAATATTTGGAAAAAGACGAATTTAGAAGGAAAACAGATGGTTTCCAGGCGTTTATCTACTCTTTATTTAAAGCAGATGAACTTTTAGTGGATGACGTGGACTTTTTCTTGGATGATATAGATTTTTAAAAGGCTCTGTTAAACGATGTTGTTTATTTTCTTGTGGAACTATCGGGGCAGAATAGTTGAAGAGTCGCTGTTTGATCTTTATTCAACAATTGGGCCATTTAGCTTAGTAAGAGGTTGAATAAAACCCCACTTTTTTATGATCATCCTTCCTAGAGATTCCTCCAACTTATACAAGCCTTACCCAACCAAATATTTCTGTTCCATATCCTATGATCATTGTTATTAATCCTATTAATATATCCCCAGCATTATCAGTCTAGGTTGCATATTTTTTATTATTTACATTAAATATGATGTATAGGTACATTTTTTTGAATTTTAAACGAAGAAAGAAAAATAGGGAATTTGGAAAATGAATTGTTTCATAGTTTAGCCCGAATACTAAATTAAGGTTAGGGGTTGAATTGATGGTATTAAAAATACGACTGACAGGACGAGTCATCTTTAAAGGGGAACCAGGATATGAACAGGCACGCCTAAACTGGAACCCGTACGTTGATACCTTTCCCCTTGTATTTGTTTTTGCTCAAAGCACGAAGGATGTTACAAATGCTATAAAATGGGCACGAATGAACAATGTGCCGATTCGGGTTCGGAGCGGACGACATGCATTGGACAAAAATCTTTCAATAGTTAAAGACGGTATTGTTATCGATGTGAGTGATATGAAAAAGGTGCAGTTAATTAGGGAGAAAGAAGTAGCTGCTATCGTCCAAACTGGCATCAATGTAGGTCCACTAGTAAAGAAATTAGCACAGGAAGGCTTCATGGTCCCATTCGGAGATAGCCCAACCGTTGGAATTGGCGGAATCACCTTGGGTGGAGGGATGGGGCTACTTCAGCGATCAATTGGCTTTATCAGTGACAATCTCATTGGATTGGAAATGGTTGACGCCAATGGAACAGTCTTAAAGGCAAACAAAAACAACAATTCAGACCTTTTATGGGCTTCTCGCGGTGGAGGTGGGGGTAATTTCGGAATTAATACTGAATATAGGTTCAAGGTACATCATGCCCCCGCTGAAGCAACAGTATTCGAAATTATTTGGCCATGGAACCAACTAGAGAAAGTTTTCAAGGCGTGGCAAAAATGGGCTCCTTTTGTTGACAACCGACTAGGTTCTATATTAGATATTTTCTCTAAAAATAATGGGTTGCTTCATGCAACAGGACTATTCCTGGGTTCAAAAACGAAACTAACTAGCTTGTTAGAGCCTTTAACGAGCGTAGGTACTCCAACAAAGGTGTTTATCCAAGAATTGTCCTATCCGAATGTTGTTGAACATCTGATACCAGATGAACCAATCCCTGGAAGAGCAGACCGGAACTATAAATTTTCATCGGCTTGGGCGACATGTCTGTTTCCGGATGAAGCAATCAAGATCATGCGCAGTTTCCTAGAAGAATCGACCGGAACCGAATCCAGTTTCTTTTTTCTGAACTGTGGTGGCGCTGTAAGTAGAATCTCTTCTGAGGCGACTGCTTTTTTTTGGCGTAGTCCGAAGTTTTATTTGGAGTGGAATACAACCTGGACACAAGACTCTGAGGCATCAAGGAATCTTGCATTGGTTGCAAGAACACACCAGCAGTTGAATCCTTTCGTTGAAGGGGCCTACGTAAATTCTCCAGATCAGAATATTATAAACTTTGGACCGGCTTATTATGGAACCAACTTTGATAGATTACAAAGAATAAAAGCCAAGTATGATCCCGAAAATGTATTCCACTTTCCGCAAAGTATACCTCCTAAATTTTAAATATATCTTTTGCATTTATCATTTTTTATGTATTCAGATATCTAGAATTGTTAGTAGGAAGTAACAACTTCCAATAACTGGTATTATGGTGCGACTAAGATCAACATTAATGTTAAACAAAGCCTTAAAAAAGGGAGGTGAGAAATTGGGATTTTAGTGAAAAGCAGAAATAAAGAACTTGAATTCATGTTAGTCTTTGATTTAATCGAAGACACTTCCAAGAAATTCACATGCAGCAATTGGCGATTCAAACAGGTATCAATATGATTGGCCGAACCCATCAGCCAAACCGAGTTTTATGTAAAGAATGATAAAAAGTTTGTGAAGGATGAAATGTATTACTGGTTAAATGTCAGACCTAACCCGAACATGTCAGCCAGCCAATTTTGGCAGACTGTTGTTCACAAGCTGATATATGACAACGAGTGTTTGATCATTCAGGCAGATTCGGAAGATTTATTGTTTGCTGACTCTTTTTCACGAATCGAATATGCCCTAGTAAATGATTCATTCAAAGATGTAACCATTAAAGACTATACGTTTTCCCGTACATTTCAAATGAGTGATGTTATTTATCTGGAATACAGCAATAAAAAGCTATCTCCATGTTGGATGGTCTGTATTCCGATTATGGGGAACTATTTGGTAGAATCATAGAATTTCAGAAACGCAAGAACCAGATACATGGCGTTGTTGATATAGAGGCTGTCAGTGATAATACGGAAAAAGGGCAGGAAAAACTACAGAATTATATCAACAAGATTTATAAATCTTTCTCCGGAAAGTGCATGGCTATTGTTCCTCAACAAAAAGGCTTTAAATACGAGAAAATGAAGAATAGACAATCACAAAGTGTATACGAGGTAAACAAGGTTATAGATGGTTTTCTCTTGCGGCTTTTTTTCGGCGGATCGAGTGTGGGAACCTCTCAAACGCAGTGGGCATAGGCTGATAGTATATGTCGATTTGAAAGGATGTCTTGTACATGTTTCCTTATCTTCAAGAAATTCATCAATTCCCCTATCCCGATTATAGGTCTATGCCCCGCGGCTATTATTACTCCCCTTATTCTGAAGGATGGTGGCTCTGGAGCGATGGTGCCCCCGAATCGGATGAAAGATACCGTTTACCCGCACAGCAACGGCTTACCTTCGTACTTGTGCATGGTTCTTGGGCTGACGCTCACTTCTGGGACGACGTAGCGGCGGTGCTGCGCAGTCGAGGGCATGCCGTCTATACGCCGGAATACGCAGGTCACGGCAAAGATCCGAACAAAGATGTCACGCATGAGATGATCACGAAGTCCGTCGTTGATTTTATAACGAAACTGGACCTACGCAACTTTGTTCTCGTCGGGCACAGCTTCGGCGGAACTGTCATCCAAAAGGTTGCAGAACAGGTCCCGGATCGCATAAAACGCCTTGTCTTCTGGGACGCATTCGTACTGAAAGACGGCGAATCGGTTGCCGACGAGTTCTCGCCCCAAATGAGGCAAGGTTTTGAGCAGCTCAGAGCCGGCTCGAAGGACGATACGATCATGCTTCCGTTTCCGCTGTTTCGGGATTTGTTCGTCAATACGGCCACTTTGGAGGAAGCCAAACGGATGTATACAGGCATCACTCCGGAACCGGCTAAGCCGCTTTTCGAGAAGCTAGATCTTAAAGCGTTCTACGCGCTGCCTACGCCCAAAAGCTATGTCTATTTCTACCAAGACAACGCATTGCCACAAGGAGAGGGCTTCGGCTGGCATCCGCATATGTCCATACGGCTCGGCCAGTTCCGCCTGATCGTCAGCGACGGCGACCACTTTACGGACACGCGTACAAGGCCGGATATGGTGGCGCAGAAGTTTTACGAGGCGGGCCGGGACTGACGTGCTGTAAGAGCATTTTATTGTGTGGCCAGAGCAAGATCGATCCGTAATCCGCCAAGATTCGGGAATTGATCGAAAAGGAAACAGGAGGTATTTAAAAAGGCCATCCTTTGCAGGGTCCCTCTTTAAGTATTAGTAGTATCTAATTAACTAACACTTGAAGTGTTTCCAAATACTCAATATAGAATTAACGGAAGTAGTAGGAACAACTAGGCAGTGATTATAAGCATGAACTTTCTAACAGCGATTGTTCCACTTGGTTTTGCTTTGTATGGAGTATATAAAAATCAGTATTTAGTAACCAAGAAAGCTCAGAAATAAGAAGAAGTTTCGAAAAAACAAGGATTAAAATAAGCTGCCCACTGGGTGGCTTTTTATTTTAAATTAAAAGGAGACGATGGGAAATGACTATCAAAAACAAAAACGAAAAGTGGCTATCCTACACGAAAAAATTTCAAATGCCCGAATGGATTACTTACATAAAGTTTCTACCGAAATCATCAAAAACCACGATGTTATTGGAATGGAAGACTTGCAAGTGTCGAATATGATAAAAATCACAAACTAGCTAAAGCTATTAGTGAAGTATCTTGGTACCAATTCAAAAAAATGTTGGAATACAAAGCAAAATGGTATGGCAAACAAATCGTGACCGTATCTAAAACGTTTGCTTCTAGCCAATTGTGTTCTAGCTGCGGTTACCAAAATAAAGAGGTTAAACATCTGAATCTTCGTGAATGGGAGGTCCTTTTTGTTCTACTCACCACGATCGAGGTATTAACGCAGGACTCAATCTAATGAATGAAGCCATAAGGCTTCTAACCGTAGGAACTACGGGAATAGCCTAATTAAAAATTGGCCGATAGGCTAATGTTCTTAGGAATCCCCAACTTCAATCAGACCGTAAGGTCGATAAGTGGTGGGTAGTTCAACCATGAACTAATGAATTAAATATCTTTTTTAATTTTGTTCAACAATCGTGCCATTTTGTGGAATAACTCTTTTTAGAAATTGGATATTTATGTGAAAACTATGGAGAAGAATGTGGAGAATTATACTTAAGTTCCAAATACAGGAGAACCTTGTCTAAGAAGTCGCGGAATATAACTTCTTCAAAGACGACGAGTAATCTCAAGAGGACAAGCAACATAATATCTGCTCTATTGTAAGAGAAATACAAATATTTGGGATGAAATTAAGATGTTCGGCTTTTAAATTTCCTGAAAAATAAACAAACGAAGGAACATGATTGCTCTCTTGTTTGTTTTATATTTCAATTCAATTAAATCCAAGAAGGAGATTTATCTGGTATTAAGTAGAATTTTATAGTTATAAATCATGGAACAATTTCAAAAACAGTACCTTGGTGAAAATCAGTCACTTTCATAGAGCCATAAACCCCTAAATATAGTCTTGTTTGATCCAGATTCGTTCCCAAATTAACATAATAAGCTGATTGAGACCCAAAATTATAATCGGTTTCAATAACACTAAAATCATTTAGTTTACAATCTGTACCTACCCTGGTATAAGCTAAAACCCCTCTAACCGGTGGCTGAGATTCTTTATCCTTGGCAAGATCGGTAAACACAACGCTTCCCGTTAAATTGGGGATTCCATTCCCCATATATGGCTGAACTCCCGTAAGTGCAGTTCCTCCAAACTTATCGGGTCGGGGATCTTTATGAAAATAACTAGTTATAGGCTGAATACGCTTCACTGAAGAATTTATTGCTTCATTGTAATAAGCAATTGTTTTCTCATCCAAAGTTGGATTTGCAGAGCAGCCCCTTATAAACGAAGTAGGAAAAGCACCTTCCCATCCTCGCCAGCCAAAGTTAATAATTCCTTCTAGGTCAGGTTTAGATTTCATTAAAGAAGCTTGAATAAGCTGAGTAACCGGTATTGGTTTATAATGAACGAATGAAAAAATCGACTCTACCAAATCCTGTCCGACATTTCCCACATATTTGATATACTGATTATAAAACTTTTGAAATGAAATGCCTGGTATATTGCGAACCCCTTTGGCAATTACCGTAAGCGTTTCTTGAATAGGTGCGGGAAGTTCATTAAAACGTGTGATTACCGGTGGATTATAGATAAATGTATTCTTAACTATATCAATTTCAATTATTTTACCAGCAATTTCCATATCATCCTGACTTAAATTAAATGGATCATAGCCTGATCCACCATCTCCGGTTGTTAAAACAAGGTTTCCGGTTTCAGGTGAAAAGTTTAAGCTATTGACACCATTATGATTGAAAAATGGTCTTCTTAAGTTAAGTAATGTTCGTCGTTTTTGAGGTTGACCATTCGATTGTAAAATCCATTCTTCAACTGTATCAATATGATCATATTGATTTTCTCTATTTATCCATCTTAGGTTTAAAGTTCTGGGATCACACGGGTTAGGCCTAAAAGGTTCAGAAAGAGCACCTGGACCTTGTGTTCCAGCTACTGAATAATGAAGATAAAACAGACCGTTATAATTAAATTCTGGATGAAACGCTAGCCCTAGCAGTCCTCGTTCATCATATCCTCCACGAGAAACACCTAGTTCAGAATCACCAAGTTTTATGATTCGGGGGCGAATATCTAAAAAAGTCCTTATAACCCCGTCCCCTATGTAAAAGATCTCTCCTACCTGAGTTACAATAAATAATCTTTCAATTGAGTCACCCGGAAGTATTGCTGTTTTCAAAACAGTGGGTAAATTTATTTTACTTACAATGGGCCGTAAACTAACCTTAACTTTTATCAACTAACTTTACACTCCTTCTTATTGTTTTCTTTTATAAGAATATGATTAGAACTGTTCTATTAGAATCAAATTAGGGCCGGGGAATTTCGGGAATTTACTTAATAATATAAACATATATAGAACAATCTCTTTCTAAACATCTTCAATAAGAATTTCAGCTTGAATCCGTATTTTTGTCGGTTGTCCTTCATAAATAACATCTACGGTTCCAATTTCTTTTACTTGGTTGTCTTCTTTCATTAAATAGTATTGATTTCGTCTTAACTAAAACCTGAATCCAATATTGAGGATGATAACGGTTTAAAAAAAGTTCTACCTCTTCAAGACCAAAATTCATTCCTGCTGCATATGATGCTTCTTCGTAGTCATTTGTATTATTTTTTAGTTAACGATAAAAATAGCCGGACAAACGTTGGCTCGTTTTGAACGTCACAGTTCATCAAATATATTCGATTTTTCAACTCAACAGTCATTCGGCCATGTCGGTGAAATGTCTATCGACCAAACCAGGGATATGGACTTTGTATCCGCGGAAAGAACTTTGGCTTTAAAGTCGTACGAGTCAATCTTAAAACCGGCAAATTAGGACTTCCTTGTGAATAAAAAAGGTGAGGAGAATTCCCATGGTTGTATTCGTCCAGTTCAAGCAAAATTTAGTCCGAAGGAAAAGTCTTTATATATTGTCGATTTTGGAATCTTAGGAATTCGGACTATTGGAAAAAAACGATCCCTAAAACCGGTTCTATATGACGCGTTAAGAAGGATAGAGGACTTGGACTTTAATTGAAATGACAGCTGTTTACTCTGAATTACCACTCGGAATATGATTGATTTTCTTTTCTTTTTTAGTGATGTTAGTAGGTATAAGTGATGTAATGATGGCGATTGCATAGATAAATGCGTTTTATGTGAAGTTTCTTATGTACCGAAAAAAGGATGGAGTAATAAAGCTTATGTGCTGTAAGAAGAGAAGGAGGAACTCATGAATTGGTTTAGCATTTTATCACATGAATCATACATGCTCCACCATTATTTTAAAACGTTTTCTTATTCTGAAAAGCTCGTATTAGCCGCCCTTTTTTCTGCACTTGCAGCTATCCTGCAGTCAACCGGAAACTTTCTCCCAGGGATCGGTTATTTAATCAGTCCTTTTGCCACTCTCCCTATCTTGATTTGTACCATTATATCTATTCCCTTTGGGCTTCAAAGTTATGTTTTAACGTTTCTTTTACTGATTCTGATCCAACCTGGCGAATCTTTTGTTTTCCCGTTTACAACAGGGATAGTAGGTTTAGGACTTGGAATAGCTCTTCTTATTTTAAAAAGACGAATTGGCATCATAGTTTTTACGTCTATATTATTAATGGGTGGAATTTGTTTTCTTTTATATATTGTCCATTTCCCTGTTTTAGGACCAATCGCCAGTACATCTCTTTCATTAAAGGTTATAGGATTTATTTACATTTTTTCTTTTATATATAGCTGGGTATGGGTTGAATTAAGCAGGTTTATCTTTAAGAAATGGTATAAATTGATGGGGGAAAAATAGGTAAGCAAGTTTAGGGCACATTGCTAGGAATATGACATGCACTCTTTCTTTGTAAAGGTTCATATAGTTTAATAAGATGTTAGTCACAAAAGAATTTCTTGTTAAAAGTATACTCATATTAGGATCATTTTCGCTACTCCGTTAACGGGCGCTTTAATGAAGTAACTAAAGCCTAATTTCTCGGTGTTAAAAGCGAGAAATTAGGCTTTTTATATTTGGATTTCTTTACCGTTGTAAATCTGTATTTTCCTGATGTTACTCCCTTAGCGTATGTTTTCCGCGTTTTGTTGGTAGGACCCCAATAGGAACAAACTGTGCGGTAACTAAAAAACTAAATCGCAACAAATTTCAAGTCGTCTCTAAATTTTGAAACGGCTTTTTATTATGCATAAATAGAGCGTTCAAAGAGGTCATGTTTTGACAATTGAAATCGGTGTAATCAACTGCTAGTGTTATTATTGATTTCTTTACATTTAACAGAAATAGGGACAAGGATGTTAAAAGTGATGCTACAGAATCGGCAATTATAAGAACAAAATTAGACAATATTGGTCAATCAGTTGATTCAATTAGGATTGATTTTAAAGCTAGTGACCAACGTTGGACTGCATTGTCAGAGACTGTTATACGTATAGATGAAAGTACAAAACAGGCACATAAACGCATTGATCAAATCGAAAAAAAAGGAGATGTTTAATATAGAAAACGAAGTCATGCACCAAGTATTAATTTTTAAAACTATTTTAGCACCAATAGTAGCAGCAGTGGTTCAAGTCGTTAAGCAAACCGTTACTATACCAAACAATATTTTTACCTAACTTAAGCTTGGTAATCGGACTAGGAATAGGTTCAGTTTCTTTTCCATTCACAGATATGGATATTGTTTTGAGGTTATGGGCTGGTGCATTCGCTGGTCTTGGTGGAACAGGGCTATATGAGTTAATAGCAAAAAGAGAAGGAACTTCAAAATAAGCTGCCCGTTGGGTGGCTATTCTTTTAAAAAAAGAGGAGGATATTAATATGACAACTATAAAAGGAATTGATGTTTCACATTGGCAAGGTGTAATTAATTGGAACAAAGTCGCAAAAGATGGTGTGAAGTTTGTATTTATTAAAGCAACCGAGGGAACGAGTTATTCTAAGCTTTCCTACTTTAAAGAAAATGCTCCTAAAGCTTTGTCAGCGGGATTAAAAGTGGGGGCCTATCACTATGCTAAGTTTGCTACTGAAGCAGAAGCAAAGGCTGAGGCTGCGTATTTTATAGATTCTATCAGTTCTATTGGTTTAAATTACCCTGCTGTTCTTGACCTTGAAGAAAACAAAAAAAAGGCAAAGAAAAAGACGCTAACTGACGCCGTTATTGCATTTTTAGAGGCCATTGAAGATGCAGGACATACTGCTATGTTATATACAGGTAAATCCTTTCTTGAAAATGCTTTAGATGAATCAAGATTGAAGAAGTATACTTTGTGGATTGCTCGATACAACAGCACATTGGGACGTAGCGCAGATATTTGGCAACATTCTGATTCAGGTAAAATAAATGGTATTAGCACAAAGGTAGATTTAAATGTAGCCTATAGGGATTTCACGGACACAGAAAATACTGTTAGCCCGCCCAATACATCCAGTACATCCACAACAACTTATACTGTAAAAAAAGGCGACACACTTAGCTTGATTGCAAAAAAATACAAAACAACCGTAAAAGCCCTAGTAAGTCTTAATGGAATTAAAGACCCAGACAAAATTAATATCGGTCTGAAACTTAAAGTCACTGGATCAGTATCAACAAATAGTACCAAAAAGTAACATACTGTTAAAAGTGGCGACACCGTATCAGCATTAGTTAAAAAATACGGAAGTTCCACAACCCAAATTAAAAATTGGAATAGTTTAAAGGATATCGATAAAATTTATGTCGGTCAAAAATTACGTGTGAAATAAGTAAAAGTCCTTCTCTTAATTTAGAGGGGACTTTTTAGGATTTAAGTCTTATTCAACTCCCCGTTATTTAGGAACTTTTACTACCTTTTAAGAGATATATTACTGAATGTGGTTTGCCCCCGTTAGCATTCGTGAGAAAAATTAACCTAACCGAGCGAGTTCAAAATAATTATTTGAACTTCTTCATTTTCCTCTTTTCAATATATATCCAACTATAATAGAACAGCCAGAAGACCAAGGGTACTAAAAGTACATAAGGTTTAAATTCTTTTGAATGATGATATTGATATATTATTAAAATTATTCCTATAATCAATGCTGGCGGTAATAGAATAAAATATTTTTTCTTATCCAATTTACCTCTCACCAGTACATCGTTTTGTCATTCAAAACACTCCTCTCACTAAAAATGCAATCAATCCATATATTAACATAAATTCATTCCTCTAGTTTTGTGAGTTATAGGATGAGGTGGTCCAATTACGACCGATTCTTTAATTGGAGTTAATACATCGGCTATTTTTGTAGCATCAACACCATATGCTAGTTGGAAAACTTCTGGAGGTGTTAGTCGTAACGTATCAGAACCTTCTGCTGCTTCACGTTGGTCATTGTTAAAAAAGAGGTGGAGATGCAATTTTTCTGACTTAGGTATAATCCAATGCCACCAAGCCATCGGAATAAAAACAACTTGACCAGGTTTCACCATATAGGTATGCAATTTATTAGTATCTGGGTCAATAAGTGAGATTTGGGCTTCACCTGAAACTATAACATCTAACTCCCAAGCGTTAGGATGCCAATGTGGTTCCCGAATATGTCCCTTTGTAAGATAGAGGTCTGCAAAAGCACCACCCACCATTGCAGGAATTTGGGTCGAGGTTATCTCATATAAAACATTTTCAGGGTCTCTTTGGTGGAAGATACTATTCTTTGAGTCAAAAAAGAGATTAGGTGTTCCGCTTGTTTTTTTTATGTTTGTATTGTCAGGTACGAATCCAGACTTCCCCATGAATCTTCCTCCCATTGCCTAAGAATTTTTATATAATGCGAATAATAAGGTATTACTATAATGTTATATGGGATAACGACATGCAATATGAATCAGATAAGTACCTATAGGCAACTGAAACCTATTACATAAAATGAACATAAGGTGAAGGTTGTAATAGGGAGCCTCTTATCTTTTTCGTTTACACTACAATAATTACTGGCGGAACAAGTCACAAAAAACTTAACCTAGTTAAAAGGATGCTTTTATTAAACAGGGGGATGATCGCGACGGCATCTTTCTTTTCTTTTGATTAAAGGGGCGGGGCGTTGAATATGATGCCGTAAGTTATGAGGAATCGTATACATAAAGCCTGTTGACATAAAAACATCAATTTTCATATACATAGGCTATAACCTAATAATAGGTTGGCGGTGTGAAATGAATAATGAAATTTAAAGAGATCTTTGGTTCTGTGATAGTAGTTGTGGGAACAATTTCTGCTGCGATTGGAGCTTCGCCACTGTACTTCATAAAAACTAATTTGCGAGAAGACCTAAGTTTGTGGAGGAACGTCTTACAGTCAGGGGGTAATGCTTTACAAGCTGAAGGGCAAGGAGACGCCCTTCGAAAAATTGGGAAGGAATTTCAGTCAATTGGGAATACTACCGTCATTACTGGGTTGGTTATTAACTTAAAAAAACAAACAGCACAGAAAATATTCATTACCGGGAACTGGATACAAGCGTTAGGTGGACTTATTAACGTGGGACACGGAATCGAGCTCAATCCCCTCCCAGGCCATTCAGAAAACATTATTGGAAACCTATTACTATCTACAGGGAACTCATTACAGGCTATTGGAGGAGTATATGAATAAGAAAAGAACAGAAACACAGATAATAACTCAAATCAGCTCAAGATTAATCGGGCATTTATCGGGTGATTATCGGGCAGTATTTTAATTCTAATGGATTTACCAGCTTCCCGATTATTGCCCGAAAAAAAGTTTCCACTAATCAATTAAATAAATCCATAGTTTTGCAAAGGGATTTTTATAAATCTGAACTTTTGATAATGGATTATTTCAAAACTCCTGAGGGTCGACAATTATATGAACTTTCCTTACCCGAATTAGAAAGCATATTTGATACTGAAAAAGCAAAAGTGAGGAAAATACATGACTAATAAAAAGAAACGTCATTTGTGTAAATCTTTACTACCGGGCTTGTTGCTTTCTCTTGAAAATTAGACGGAACCAAACAAACTGTATCAAAACTGCAATAATTACACCGACCAGAGTATCTGTCATTCTATCTATGGCATAATGTTTCGTTTGGTGTTCAAGTACAAAGACAAATAATATCGTGAGTGCGACTTGATGAATTACTGTTTTGTTAAATTTTAACCACTGTGTGATATAACATCCTAAAAGAATTAATAGTCCTAAATTCCATCCATTTATACTCATATGTCTTGCAATGAGTACAATTACGGAAATACCAATCATGGTTCCAATTACACGTTGTATGGATCGTTGGACCGTTATGTCAATTGTTGATTGAAGGCATAGGATGACCGTGAGTGGAGCTAAGTAAGGATGATCAGAACCCAATAGTTTTGATAATTCCCAGGACAGAGTAGAACCTATTGCCATTTTCCATATTAGAATTGAAAAGTTCTTATTTGGAACTTCGTGTTTTTTTGTTTTCATATTCACCTCGGTGTAATATTCTACCTTTTTATAGAATCCTTCCTATGGTGAATTTTTATGTATATAGATTAATTGTTTTTTTATGTAGTTGAACAAGCCTAAGAAGAAAAAGAAGGTGACCAAAGTATGACGCTGAAAGGGAAACGTCAGGAAGAAGGGTATTAATGTCCAGGCATATGCAGCCGATTATTATACGTCGTCAAAGGAAGTATGACGTTGAACAAGATATCAAGGATTTAGAGGCGAGAGGATTTGAGGTTATTTCTCCTCTTAAACAGCAAAATCCTCAATCTGAAGTGCTTCATAATCTTTCATTCGAACAGAGGAGATTCAAGGTAGAAGATTTTTCTTCTCCTTGGATTGCTAAGTTAAGAAGAATCGAAGAGTAGACACAAACTGTGCAGTAAAAAAGCCAATTAGAATTTTCCAATCAGCTCCTGTTTTTTAGATTTTTACCGGTTTCAGTACCCGCATTGAAAATAGATACTACCATAATAAAGAAAAAAAGAATTTGTATTGCTGAGTTGGCTTTCCAATATCCCAAAAAATTCATGAACACAAGAATGACAAATAAAAGAGCAGTAACTATGGTTATAAAAAGGCGTACGTTAAGAGACATTTTATTCCCTCCTTATATATGTAAAATATATTTATAAAAAGGTTACCATGATAAAGTTGGTTTTAAAACCATTAATTGATTTTATTACTGCACAGTTCGAATAAGCCATGCATTAGGCAATTAAGGAGGGTGCTAAATTGAAGTACATTTGCAATGATTGCATATTAATTATTGAAATCCATGGGAAACTAGCTCCTCGTAAGAAGGCCCATTGTCCAAATTGAGGGGATAATGTTGCTACGGAAAATTACATTACGCCTTTAAATAAAACAGCAATTGGAGAGCAAAAACATTATAGAAATTATTATTGGTAAACAAAGAAATGGTCCCATTGGAACCATATCACTTGCATTCATCAAAGAATATGGGGTGTTCCTCAATCTGGAGCGCAGACATGACGGTTTGAGAGCTTTATCATGAGTCCGTCAAAAACAAGCATACATCACTCCGTTTGTTGATTGAATTTCTGGTATACGAAAAAAACACGGTCAACTTTACTGACGATAAATCAGTACTCGATCTTTTTTTAAAGGAGAATAATAGGCCGAGAATGAATGAGTTGTTGAAAGAATATCAGAAAAGTATTTATGGGTCAGCTATATGATGCTGCACAATCTCAAAACCAAATGAAACGGAATTTTGTCTTGGGAAAGTTGATAGCACTTGAAGTGACTAACTCCCATCACGGACAGTCCATTGAATTACTGGATTATGATGATTTGAAATATGAGTTAGTTCTAGCAGAGTATAAAGAAATCAATGCAACCAGTGACGCTAATAAGTGGTTTTAGGAGGAAAAGCAAATGTTAAAAATTATTGATTTAAATACTTTCGCAAAAGAAAAATAGGGGGTGGATCAAGTGGCATAGGAAGCGAAAATTAGTTTAGAAGCAAATATGATTTATATTGTGAGCAACCGAAAACTCACTCCGATGATTCTACCAATTGGAGTTTTCGGGGAAACAATGATTATGTGGCAAAACGATAATGCTGTTCCAAAAGAGAGCATCGGAAAATCAAAGAACCAAATCGATTAAAAGAATGCTTGGATTGCGTTTAAAGTGGCTGAAGAATAGTGGACAATGACTGTGAAGGAAGAGTGTAGAAAAAGTAACTTCCGGAATATAGGATCAGTTTGATATGGATTTTTGATATTTGTACAACCACTTATCTAACTCTTGACTAAATTTAATCGTTTCGGGATGAGAAAGTCCTTTTAAGGTTCCAATTTCAATCAAATGGGCTCTCAAGCAATCAATATTGCTTTTCATTTCATTAAGGGATAACACTTCAGTTTTCAAAACCTTTCTCTTGTTCATTTGTAATAATCTTCAAAAAATAAAATCAATAGGTAATATTATAGATAATATTTAACAAAGAGACAAGAGTTTTACAAAATCTTATCAAACAACTATTAACTAGACCCTTATCATTATTGACTGGACCTCATAAGTATAGGGATAAAATTACCGTACAGTATGAATAAGCAGCCCATATTCCAATTTTTCATTTTTGAATTAATAAAATATGAAAAAGAATGTAACGAAGTAGGTGAATTGATATATTCAAACTGTGAGAGAAGGAGAAAATTAATAATAAAAGCCCCAAATAGGGGCTTAAATTTAATATCTGAATGGCATCGGCGGACAACAAGGATTATGTGGCATTCCACAAATAATGTTTTGAGTGCAACACTCATTCACCACAGATTGTGTATGCGGGAAATAATGTTTATACGTGTTCACATGCTTATTCACAGTTGTAGTATGTGAAGGATGAACAACAGGTATCACCGTGTTCGATACATTCGTATTAACAAATTGCTTTGTAGGTGAAATTTGAGGTGGATCATACTGAGTAGGAAAAGTTTGTGGCGGACAATATTGTGGTGGACATTGGCCGCAGTTTGTAGAACCCCATGATTTATTATACATTTCAAAACCTCCAATTATTATTTTATAAACCTTTGATAGTTTATGAACTGCAATAATAAATGGACTAGTATTAATGCCTCTTTTCAATACACCTACATTGAAAAAGCTAAATTTATATTGCACATATACAATTTCTATATGATAATATTGCGCAGTTCGAATTAACTATGACGATATGTAACAGCATTCCAAATATATCTAATCCAACATTTTGATGCGTTTAAAGCTAGACTACACTTATGCAGACAAAATCTGTGAGATAAAGTAATTCAGTTTTCCGGCCTTTATGCGTCTCTGATAATTAATCACAAATAAAAATAACATCAGTTAACAGTAAGATATCGCACTGTATTTTTTCTAACCGTTAAATCATTGCATTTGTAATAATCATCTATATTTATTATTGGTTTCATTTTCGGTAAAATTGCTATTTTTTTTCTTACTAAACTAACAGGTGCAAGAGGTTAATAGGGGGCTGCTGATGCACTGACTCTTTTATACGAATCGAATATGCGATTTTTGAGGATACTTTCACAGATGTGACCGTTAAAAATTTTACTTTTAACCGTTCCTTCAAAATGAACGATATTATTGACCTGGAATACAGTAATAAAAACTAATCAACTATGCTTGATGGTCTATATGCCGAATATGGGGAACTATTTAGTAGAATCGTAGAATTTTAGAAACGCAAGAATCAGATACGTGGTGTGGTTCATATAGAGGCTGTCAGTGATAAAACGGAATAAGGGCAGGAAAAACTACAGAATTATATCAACAAGATTTATAGAGCTTTCTCCGGAAAGTCCGTGGCTATAGTTACTCAACAAAAAGGCTTTAAATACGAGGAAATGAAGAATAGTCAATCACAAAGTGTGGACGAGGTAAATAAGGTTATAGATGGTTTTCTCGACCAAGTTGCAAAAGCGTTGGGCCTTATGTGGCAGCAGTGTTTACCAAGACATTTGAGGACGGATCTAAAGAGTGGGTAGGCTTACAAAAGGAATGTTCATATGTTCTAAAATTTCCGGTAAAACCAAAGAAGAAAACAAAGAATTTGATAATGAAGAAATAACTGGAGAATTTATGGAGCGTTATGTTCAAGGGGCTGAAAAATCTGTTCTGTTCGGAGCTGACAAAAAGGTGAAACAGACAACCGTGATTCTCTATTCCAAAAGATATTTGGCAAGCCTTATCCAGGAAAAAGTGAGGAGAGCAAAGTGTAGTTGAAGGATAATGTCAAACTTTAAAGCTGTTGTGGTTGAAGATATTCCCGCTAACAGATTAGTAGTATTAGCAATCGAAGATAAAGAAAATGAAATTAATATTCGTTTAGCTCAAGAAAGAGAACCTGACTTTTTAGTAACAAGAGCGATCAAAGAAGGCGAAACTGTCTATGTATCTATTAAGAAAAGAGAAACGTGGAAGGTCGAAGCGTGAGAAGACATTCAAGCAGGTGTTTCTGTTGAAACTGGTGAAGATGGAAAAATCGTTGAAGCTCTTGGAGAAGAGGCGCCTCCTATCAGCGGATATTCAATAAATGCGGAAATTGCAGGGGAAGTTGTAAGCTATGTCCGTAATGTAAAGGACGGAGGAGAAGGTGTTCCGGGTCCGCAAGGCTCAAAGCGACAAGGGTGCTGATGGATTCCCGACGGAAGAACAGTGGAACGAAATAGTAGCGAGAGTAGAGACACTAGAAGGATAAAGAGCTGGAATACTCCTGCTATATCTTTATTTAATTTAATGCTCTATTAAATGATGTTGTTGAATAACTTGTCCTCAAAAGGGTTTGTATATTCATCTTCTGTCAATAATGGTTATGAAATCACAAATGAGCTGAGTAAGCTAGAAAAAAGGAAACAAATTTTGCTCTTCTTTGTTTTTTTACCGTTTGTATATAACTTACCGTTTTGTCGTGAAAGGAACTTATCAAAATGCTCGAGAAGGGTAAAATCGGAAGCCGTCAACTGACGATATTAGTGATATTATATACGGTTGGTGATTCTATTTTAGTTATTCCCTCCATTGTCGCTTCTGAAGCAAAACAAAATGGTTGGGTTTCTGGTATTTTTAGCGTGGCGATAGCACCGTTATTGGTTGTCTTTTTATATGACGCTTTAAGGAAATGCTATCCTGATTTAACATTAGTGGAATACAGCCAAAAAATTTTGGGTAAGTGGCTGGGAATAGCGATTTCGCTTCTATTTATAAGCTACTTTTTTATAACCACAGCGACTTACCTGAGAGAAATTGGTGATTTTATGACAAGTCAGATTATGCCTGAAACTCCAATTCAAGTGATCATGTTTCTTTTTATGAGTATCGTCCTCATGTCCGCACGGCTTGGTTTGGAACCTTTGGCCCGAAGCGCGGAAATATTGTTTCCTTTTGTTGTAATACTTTTATCATCATTGATGATTCTTCTATTGCCTGAGATTAAATTTCAAAATCTGCAACCCGTCTGGGAGGGAGGAGTGAAACCAGTTATACGGGGGTCTATACCATTTATTGTCTTTCCCTTTATAGAACCGGTTGCGGTTCTGATGATCCTCCCGTTCGTGAGTCAAAAAGACAGAATAAGAAAAAGTCTGTTTGTCGGTCAATTGTTGGCTGGAAGTGTTTTGATCATAATAACAATGTTAGCCATTCTTGTTCTTGGTGTCGATTTAACAGCAAAAGAAATTTATCCAAGCTATAAATTGGCTCAGAAAATCAATATCGCTAATTTCCTGACGAGGCTGGAAGCAATACTAGCCATAATATGGTTCATCACAATTTTTATTAGATTTAGTTTGTTTTTTTATGTGACCGTTTTAGGTCTGGCACAAACGTTAAAATTGCAAGATTATCGTCCTTTGGTTTTTCCATTTGGTATGATTTTGATTGTCTTTACATTGATTATGGCACCCAATACCGTCTATTATAGTAACTTTATTTCAGACATCTGGCCTTTTTATGCAATGACATTCGGGTTTCTGTTACCATTGTTATTACTAACAATCGCCAAAGTTCACAAAAAATGATGGACCAAACTAAGATTGGGTGTTATTTGTTAAGTAACTTCTGTGGAATTCTGTAATTTTTACACAAACCATCCATGAAAACCTTTATAGTTATCTTAACAATAAACGCTATTAGAAGCTTAGGTGTTATACCATTAAAGGGCGCAGTTCTTTAATAAGGCATGCTTTCCTTATTGAACTAACAGTTGAAATAGTTCCACAGGATGAACTAAAGAAGACCACAATAAGTGGTCTCTTTTTATTTGTTCAAAAATCAACATCAATGTTTATCAAATCTTTAAAAAACGAAGGGATGTTTTGAAATGGCAAATTTAAAAAGAAACATGATCGAATTGGTAAAGGAAGTGAAGGAAGGTGAAATTGAAACGGGAAAGTATACAGAATGTATTAATACTTGGGGAGGTGAACTTAGGGACCGTGTGGAAATTGAGGATAATAGGATAACTGGTCGATTTATCGACATCCTGCCTAGAAGAGGGGAAGACATAGGTAAACGGTGGGAAATCGATAAAGACATCCTATCTATTACGGAAAACAAGAAGCAGAATTCCACGAATGTACATATCTCTAGGTAATGAACCTAAACATCCTACTTATCTTTACATAATCTAAATCAAATAAAGAATTGGGGGGAATTACTAAAAATGTATGATTTAATAATAAATGAAGATATAAATGCAAATTATTTAAGAAGAATTGCTGTTGGTGTTGGTGGTATTGGTCACATCGGAGGTTTTGGTCATGTCGGAGGTTTTGGTGGTGTTGGTCACGTTGGTCACGGTAGTGGTGTTGGAGGTAGTGCTGGTGGAGCTCCAGTTGGAGGTGGAATTCCTTTTGAAGAAGGTCTTGCTGCAGGAGCGTTGTTTGCAGGACCCTATTATGGTGGCTATGGATATGATGGTTATGGATATCCAGGATATGCTCCCTACCCATACCCATACCCCTACCCATACCCATACTCATACTACCCTTATTGAGAAAAGAAGTTAGTGGCTAAGAGCAACTATGAGAGAGCGAATATGAAATTGTATAGATACTTCTAATTTTAAGGCCCTTCTCATTAGAGAGAGGCTTATTTCTGTTTAAAAAGGCAAATCATCCTCAATTATAGGCCTACCCTTCTTAATTAACTCCGTAATATCATTGTCTCCGTTATAAACCACTTTATCTATCCTGAAATCTTTACTAGAACCAAATTCATTTTGAATCTGTTGAATCCACTCGTAGGCTGCAATTGCAGCGGCCCAATCAGGAGCTTTCTTAAATCCCGAATTAGCGACTGGGGAATCCTCCAAATCTGCAAAAAATTAGTTTCTTTTGTATGTAAGTACCATCTATATTTAACATTCATATTCCCATCAATCAATGGCCTGTAATAACGCCAAGTAATAAAATTAAATAACCATAAATAATGTTAAGTTCAATGGAATGCAATTTCCTTAATTGGGGAAGAGATTTTTTTACTTTCTAAAGAACGTGTGCTCGTTTGTAATGATTAAAAAGGGAGGTCCTCTTAAGATGTCTATTCGTGACCGAGGAATTCTAAAGTGGCAAGTAGCCTTAATTTTACCTGAGCATAAAGCATTTCAAAAGCAAATGAACGAAGACTATTTTAGACAAGAAAAACCAATTCTTGATGATTATCAAAAAGAAGAATATGAAAATCAAATTCATTACTCGATGGAAAACCATTTGCCGATAAAGTTTCAATTATATAATAAGAGGTTTCCTAGAGAATTACAGGGTCATAGTGTATACATAAACTCAATTAATAAATTGTTACATATTCAAAAGAAAGATAATTCATTTGAATATATTCAGTTTGATGAGGTTATTGGTGTGATCGTAGAGGATTAAAAAAAGTCCTTCTCATAGTTGAGAGGAGCCTGTTTTTCTGTTAAAGAAGGTTGTGAATTTTCTGCTTGACCATTGGCGCAGATTCTTCTGTAGCTCTTTGAAATATAGGTTAAACAAATTTATGCTATAACTCTTGATAAACGTACAAAAGCATGTTTTGAGAAAAGATTGTTTATTTTTGTGTTCCTTCATCAACTCGAACAAATCATATTTGCACCAGAACCCATTTGCTAGTGAGGATATAGCAATTTTAGTAGGTTGATTAACTGATTATGAGTCTGAATTTCCTGGGGCAGCACTTAAAGTGTTTTAAGCTAGAATACACTTGTATAGCGTCAGACTGTATGTCCCACTTGTTCCTGCGGGCATTTGAATAACAAAAGAAATCGGATTTTGTACAGTTTTACCAATCGTATTTCCTGGTGGTACTGGCCCGATCGTAGTTGTAACAGGAGCTGTTGATGAATTGACTGTACCTGTTACAGTTGAAACGCTTGCAGCAGAATTAAAAATCTCAAAAGTCCCTTCAATGTAAGCACCAACGGGAGCAGTAAATACCGTCTCATCTACTACTCCAATTGTTGGACCATTAAAATTACCACAAATGCTTTCTTGATATCTGAGCAGGAGGACAACAAGAGTCACTAAAACACATTGTATATTTCTCCTTTCGAAAAATTTTTTCCAGATACGTTTTATCTGTGCGATACTTAATCTTCATTCCTGTAATAGAGTATGAAAGATTTATAGAAATTTCTTATATATCTTGTCCGTTTTAAAAGATATAGAGTAATAACTTAGAAAAAGGTATTCCTTTATATCTTTATTACGCTAGAACACGCTTATACAAATTGATACAATATGACCCACTATCTCCAGCACCTGCTGTAATAGTAAAACTAGTAGGTTGATTAACTGATTGTGAGTCAGTATTTCCTGGAGCAGCACTTAAAGCTATTGCTGGAGTTGATGTCCCCGTAGCCGTTACTGTAGCCGTACTAGAAGCTGAGTTGAAAATTTCAAAAGTTCCTGAAGAATAAGCGCCTGCTGGAGCAGACCATATTTCAACACCTGCTAAAGGTCCGTTAAAATTACCACAAATTTTTTCTTGAAACACCTGTGCAGGAGGGCAGCAACCTCCGTTAATTCCATTTGAACCACACATTATGAATTCCTCCTATTTACTATTAAACAGCTTGTATTAGCCATTCAGTATTATAGAATGTAAATTTTGCAATCTTGCAACTGACATGAGTGTAACATTTGCTGAATTATTTTTATTTCATTAAAAGAACTAGAAAAGGTGGAAGGCAATTTCCCTTAAAAATGAGGAATACAGGGGAAGGATAAAGAATAGAATAGAACCCCTTGAGGTCTTATTTATCTTTTTTATGTTTACGTTGGTCATCACAAATAACAGGAAAGCATACTTCCAAAAAATATTTCCCCTCAGTTCTCCCTGTGTCTATCCTAAATACGATAATCGATTCGGCAGCATCTACTGTTGCTGAAAGCGTATTGCCAGAAGGAACGGAGAATTCAACTGGGCTTCCATCATTTCGAATCACGAGAACCTGAACCGATTCAGTGCTCATAGCGCTATTGAATACAGAGATTGTTACGGTAGCGTCCATCGCAATTCTCGCTTTCCAAATTTCTAGACTCGGAACCTGCTCGGTCAATAACAGATTACCACATGTGCTATTGCATACAATTGGTACTGACATTTCTGTAGGTACATTTACTTTCACTTTGATTTTTTTCTCGACTTTGGATTTGCATTTTTTGTGCCCACAAACTCTACATTTTTTATGCTTGCATCTGCATTTACTGTGCTTGCAATCTGAACATTTTTTTTGTTCACTCAAATTACTAGCACCTCCTAATTCAAGTTACTATATTTCTATTAACATACTGGACAAGTTGCCTGTACTTATAGCTCGAACAATGGTTTTATGATTAAAAATGGGACTACTTTTGGCGTATTTATGGGAATCACGTTACTTCATTTAAAATGTTTGCTATTGGATTAAGTGATTTGCTTCAAAAATGGAGGTTGCTGAATTTATAAAAACAAATCATGAAGACCTATAGGTGAACCCATAAAAAACATTAGGTGATCCGAAATATAATTGACAACCATCTGACCACATAATAAAAATTAAAAGGTGAAAAAACTTAATGGGAATTTGTATACAATCTATCTAAAACCTTATTAAATAAGCATATATGTATCATTCTGAAAAAGTAAGAAAGGCGAAGATATGTTCCGCACACAAGTTCACCCATGAGAACGCGAACAATATATGTCAACTTATTAATAACTAAAACCCTTGGCGCCTTTCGTGTCAGGTTTTTTTATTTTGTGGGCAGATTTTCCGGAAATATATTAAATAGATAATTGCCCATCGATTGCCCACCAACGTGAGCAAAAAAAATACATCAATTATTCTATTGATGTATCAGTTTGTAGACAAAAGGGGTTCGGAATGTTTTAATTCCGGACCCCTTTTGAAATTCCCTTTGAATTTTGCTCAAGAATAAGAGATTGGGCCTCTACGAGCCCACTTTATTAAGCCATTCTTGGACCTTGCCATGTCCAATTGGCTATCTTCTTTAAATTCATGGCAGCGAAAGTAAGCATCGCCTGCATCGACAATTTTTTAAGTCCCCTTAAAGTAGTCCAACGCATACCATGCTTTTCTTTTGCATCTGCGAATACACGCTCTATTGTTTCTTTACGTTTCGCATATATAGGTTTTACATCCTTGTGATGACGCAGATGATCTGCTTCTTCCATATAATTTTGCCAGATATGGCGTGTCACCACTTTTTGATGGTCTTTGCTTACTGTACACTGTGATAAAAATGAGCATGTCGCACAAGTGTGTTTGGGTGATTTGTACTCGCGATAGCCCTCTTTATTTGTTGTTGAGTACTTTAAAATCTCGCCCGATGGGCAGAGATAACAATCAAAATGTTCATCGTAAACATAGTCATGCTTGCGAAAGAACCCTTCTTTTGTTCGTGGACGTGTATAGGGTAAAGCTGGTGTGATTTCTTTCCCAAAAAGGTAGCTTGTAATGGCTGGTGTTTTGTAAGCTGCATCTGCGGCAACAGCTTCAGGTTTTCCAACTTTCTCAATCACTTGTTCAACAAGAGGCTCTAAGATATGACTATCATGCGTATTTCCCGGTGTTACAATCGTCCCCAGCACAAAACCGTTGCGGTCCGCAGCCGCATGAAATGAATAGGCAAACTGTTTTGTTCGTTCATCTTTTACATAGTAGCCACTCTCAGGGTCAGTTGTACTTTCTTTAATTTCTTTGGTTTCTTCTTTATCAAATTTATCCGGTGGAAAAGGCTTCTTTCCATTGTTTTCACGATCTTGATTTATTTCTTCTTGAAGGCGTCCTTGATATGCTCGTGTTTCCTTACGAACGATTTTCTTTTCGAATTTTCGCTTATTCGCACTGGCTTTCACATGTGTTGAATCAACGAATACGTGCTCTGCACTTATTAACTTTCTTTCTGAAGCTGTCATTAAGATACGATAAAAAATCCGTTCAAACAGGTCTGTATCTTTAAAGCGACGCTCATAATTTTTCCCGAACGTTGAGAAGTGAGGTACTTTATCATGGAAACCGTAACCTAAAAACCAACGGTAAGCCATATTCGTTTCAACTTCTTCAATCGTTTTACGCATCGAACGAATACCGAAGGTATATTGAATGAATGTCAATTTAACTAAAATAACTGGATCAATACTTGGGCGCCCTATCTCTGAATACATATCTTTCACCAAGTCATAAATGAAAGTGAAGTCAATGGCCCCCTCAATTTTACGAACCAAATGGTTCGCTGGCACCAGTTGATCCAAAGTAATCATTTCAAGTTGATCTCGCTGAATAGAATTATGTTTCGAAAGCATCGTCATCACCTCAAGTTTTAATACTTCTATATTAAAACAAAAAGGACTGTAGGCAAAAGTGGTTATATCTAATTGTTAAAACAAAGTTGATTGGAACGGAAGGTGCGAGACTCCTGCGGGAAATGCGTGTCCAAGGGAGACCCCACAGGCGCAAAGGCGCCGAGGAGGCTCCCTGACCGCCCGCGGAAAGCGAGTGCCTGGAGTGGAAATCAACGTCGAATTTTTACAACCCCTCAAAAAAACTGTAGACAAACTCGATTTTCATCGAGTTTGTCTACAGTCTGATACATCAATTATTCTATTGATGTATTTTTCAAACTTGTCCATGTTTGTCTTTTCTATCTTTTTGCTTATATGTGCGTTAACATCAGAAGTTATAGCAAGGCTGCCATAACCTAATCTTTCCTGAATATATTTCATATCTGCTCCAGCTTTAAGTAGGGGCACCGTATGTGTATGACGTAAGGATAGGCAGAGAAGGCAACTCAGATTTTTTTAATATACGACTGAATGCATTAAATAAAATAGACTTTGGCATGAAGCTACCACCATCTATGCAAAGTACTAGATTTAAATCATGGTGGTGTAAATGATTCAAGGTTAGTTTTTATTGATTTTGATGCATATGATGATGTTGAATTACTTGAGTAAGTGTTTGGCTAATTTTTGGTTTACCCCTAATATAGTAATAGCATAGAAGTTTTGAAAGAGACCTCTAATATTATGGGGAATTATGAGATCGGAAAAGTGGGGATAATTACTAAATCTTTAAAAAAATCTGGGGGGCAGGTTAAGAACTGATATAAGAAGTCCACTATCGTGGAACCGTTTTTCTAAAAATACTAATTTGTTAAAAATGAGGTGATGAGATGATGAAGCACATATTATTATTATTTGTTGTTTTATTAATGGTTTCCTATTTTATTTTAGACTTCATTCACTTTTATAAAGGCTGTTCTTTATTCAATTATTATGGTGATTATTGTTAGTTTGATTTATTTTTTTGATAAGCATAAAAATATGGATTCGCATTAAAAAAATAGAAATTGAGATTAAAAGTAAAAATTTAGAGGGTGATACAAGGCATAGATAAACTTGTCTGTCCAAAATCCTCTAGCCATTGAAAAAACCCCGATTTCACAATTTACCTAATAAAGATTCTCCATTCACTCAAACATATTTGCTTAAGTGTGAACCGACGACTGGAAAACTATAACACACTGTAAAAAGTTATTTCTCTTTGCCTGTAAGTTGACCTCAATTAATGATCATGTTCTATCACCTAAATAAAATTCAAATAACTCCTCACATCTATTTCTCAATCAAGGGTTAAAATAATTACTCATTAAAAACTAACAGGACCTCTCATATTCGAGAGGGGGTATTAGTTCGTAACAAGAAGTAAAAACTCCACGAATGTACATATTTCTAGGTAATGAACCTAAACATCTTCCTTATCTTTACATAATCTAAATCAAATAAAGAATTGAGGGGGATTTACTAAAAATGTATGATTTAATAAAAAACGAAGATATAAATGCAATTGATTTAAGAAGAATTGGTTTTGGTGGTGGGGGTCACTTTGGAGGTTTTGGGAGACCATTTGGTTTTGGGAGACCATTTGGATTTGGGAGGCCATTTGGATTTGGGAGACCATTTGGTTTTGGATTTCCTTTTCTAGGAGGTCTTGCTGCAGGAGCGTTGCTTGCAGGGCCCTATTATGGTGGTGGATATGATGGCTATTATGGATATGATTATGGATATCCAGGATATGCTCCATACCCAGCCCCATATTCATACTACCCTTATTGAAAAAGAAGTTAGTGGCTAATAGAAACTTTGAGAGCGCCTATATGAAATTGTACAGATACTTCTTATTTTAAAGCCCTTATCTTTTAAGAAGGGCTTATTTTTATTTAAAAAGGTAAATCATCCTGAATTATAGGTGTAACCTTCTTAACTAACTCCGTAATATTATTATCTCCGTTAAAAACACTTTTTTTCCTGAAATCCTAACTAGATCCGTATTCACTTTGAATCTGCTGAATCCATTCGTAGGCGGTAATTGCAGCTGTACAATCTGGATCATTCTTGTAGTGTGAACCGACGACTGGAAAACTCCACTCTGTAAAAAATATTTCCCTTTGCGTGTAAGTTGACCTCAATATTAATGTTCATGTTCTATCACCTAAATAAAATTTTAATAACTCCTCACATCTATTTCTCAATCTAGGATTAAAATAATTATGTATTTCTTCGTATCCATACCGACTAATTAGACTAGTGATCTTACGAGAGATATAGCTATTTATAATGCTGATCAGTAATTTGATAGAGCTGTCAGGAGGAAATAAGCAGGAAATTATCTCCTAATATCGAACTGTTAGATAAAGGAGATGGTAAAAATGAATCTGAGAGTTAAATATAGGCTTTTTATTCATGTTGACGGAGGTCTTACTCCCGAGAAATATGACCGATACGAGATACTAAACGTCAGAGAAGATATTGATCCTGATGATACTAAGGATTACCAAGAACTTAATATAAAGTTAGGAAAGTCGATTAATCGGCCTGTAAATGAATTTAAAATGAAAAGCTTTGAACCAATGTAGGAGCATCCTTGCGATGGTGTTTTTTACTTGCAGGAAATTATCTCCTTTAGTCGAAATGTTGTTTGATTAAGGCATAGAAAATTTATAATAAGCAAAGGGACGGCACTCATGAAGAGAGAGTCGTCTTTTTATGGATAAAGAAGGAAATAACCTGTCGTTTGGAGAATATGACGAGAGGGGGTGGGATAATTGCGACAAAATAGTGAACTGGTTTTAACTAAAGAGGATATTTTAAGAATGATTGTTAAACACCTTGATGTATTCCCGTTAACTAGTCTAGAGGCTATTAGAGAAGTGATTAGGAGTTCTTTAAAACAACAAGGCTTAATATTTGGGGTAACTGAACATTCAGGTGGCGGTACTATAACCAATAGAGAAAGAATATCAGATGAAGATACCCTTTTAATTAATGATTGTATTTATGACCTTTTATATACTCGTGTTATCACGCCTGGTATTAATGATGATAATCTTGATTTACCTTGGATTCATGTTTCTGATAAAGAGAAACTCAAAACATACCTAAATGAATAGTAATCATTTTAGTTCAAAGCACTCATTTCATTGGGTGCTTTTGCCTTTTTTAATAAAAGGGGATTATCTCTTTTGTCAAATTGAGTAGGCGACAGGAGTTGATGACACGAATACATTGAAACTTATTTATGTAATATTAAATGATCTTGAAAAAAACGAGGAGGACGACCAAACTTAATAAATTATTAATGTTGCGTGAATCAGTAATAATCAAACTTGGTGTCGGTTTGGGCTAGGCTATACCTACGTTAAAAGGATGCAAGTCTAGAAGAGAATATTTAATAAATTTAAAATTATGGCTAGAGAAATGAGAGACTTTTTAAAATGATAATTCGAAAGCATAATAATGGGTGCTTTTCATTTGCAGGAAATTATCTCCTTGTGCCGAATTTATAGGACAAAGGGAGTTGATAAAATGGATAGTAGTCAATTATCAATTTTTACATTGGAAACACTAAAAAATCACAAAACAAGTACAGGTGTTAGTGTAACCCAATTTTTAAAACAAAAACATCCTAATGGTGATTGGGTAGTAAATAAGGATGAAATAGGTTATTACGTAAAAGTAGCACATTTAACAATGAAATATCGATGGAAAATAGTTGGTGAAGTTATAGAGGCTATTAATGGTAGAGCTGTACAACTTACACCAGATTTACATCCAAATAAAGTTAATATAGACGCTAAAAGAGAAAAGGTCCAATTAATGATCTATGATTTTGTTAGAAATACCTTTGGAGAGATTGAAAGCATGGAAGAATCCATTAAAAAAGCTTCTGTAAAATTCAATCTTACTGAAAAAGAGGTTGAGGCAATATATCTATCCAGAGAGGTTTAAACTTAAGTTATACTTATACCTTTTAGAAGCAAGTGCAATTATAACTAAATAAAACTGCTCCCTAAGTAAGGGAAGGTAAAAAGATGTAGGATGATTTAGTCTATGTTTTCACAAACTTTTCTAGGAACCACTTAGAATTACAAGGTGCTTTGTAAGTACTAGGCTAAGGAAAAATCGAGATTGCAAAAGCTCTAAATTCAAAGGGGATTTCGAAATAGTCAATGGATTAAACCAAGTACACTAGAAGTCTTCTTAGCAACAATTAATCCAATGTGAAATGAGATTCACAAGCAGTTCACAGCTCATACATCCCGATTTCATTTATAAGCAGCCATACTAATTGGGTATGGCTGCTACTATTCCCTTTTTATTTTTTCGGGATTGTGAAGGGTGGTTAATGTTTTGTAACCCGTAATAATTCTTAAAGCTCTTCAATTTCCACTTCAGAGTATCCTCTAAAGATCAAAAATCTTCTTTTCTATTTGAATTTTTACAAGTATCTAATATCGGCTTTTTCCTTTATAGCAGGTTTTCAATAACTCTTTAGCGCGTTTAGCAGATATCTCATATTCAAATTCACATACATCAATATCATCTTCAATGTGTTCGTAGAGGTAATTAATCATTTCTATGAAAGACCTAAAGATTACAGTTGTTTTATTCGCTTCGATGTCTTATAAAAGTTATTTCTGGTTTAATTTTATTTTTTCTATACAATCCACGTATGTCTATCTCCCGAGATGGTAAAGAAATTTTCTTCTTTTATCTCCCATTTGTTTAATAAATATTTTGATTCATATATTCCTTCATTCTTTTAAATTCAGTATAAAAAATCAATGGCAATATGATCATAAAAATATACGAATTTGCATGACTATTATTCATGGAGGTATCAAAATATGGAGGGAATTACCACTTAAAAGAACTACACTAGAAGACTTTCCCTCTACTAAATAAACAAAGCTTAGGTCTTCTCGTTCTCTAAAGTCGAGGGTGATTTTTTAAGAATACTAAATTGTATTCCATCATAATATGCATTAGTTAAAAATATGGAGTAGGTGGCCATGTAAATGGGTTTTGTGGAGATGATACCAGGACGATTGTACATTGGAGGACGAATTTCTTCCGATGATTGGGGTTTTGTTCAGAGAAATATATCAGTCATCGTGAACCTACGTACGAAACCTGATCGTCCTCCATTTGATTTTTCAAGAAGAATAATGATATGGGTTCCTATTACTATATGGGTAACTCCTAGTTTAGAATTGGTCGATAACTTGATCAAACAGCTTAATCAATTGTTTGACCAGGGCTATCGAATATTAATTCACGATACTTTAGGAATACAACGATTGGGCTTTATCATTACTGCATTTTATATGCAAAAATATAGATTAAATCGAGAAGAGGCCCTTTACTTGGTTAAACAAAAAAAACCTGATATAAAACCCACTGAAAACTATCTGCAATTGCTAACTCAGTATGAAAATTATTTAAACCTGTAAGAAAAAGACCCATGTATGTACTTATCACTGTCAAATAGACAGTTATAAAAAAAGACTATATTCAATCGGAGCTCGATCATTTAGTCGTTTTTGGAACTTGTATGATAAAAAACTAGAAGCTCTTGGTATTATCCGCCAGATAGCAATGAGGAGAAAAAATATGCTGCAGATTGCTAATGCCATTATTATTCAACCAGTGAAAGTTGAAATGTCCGGTCTTTAAAACAACTACACTTGTGAATCTTAATTTAGATAAATCTTTAGATGCAGCTTTTTTCACACTGAAGCTGCCTTATTTACTGTTGATTTCCCATGCTTTTTTATAGCGTTTTGTATATCAATCAGGCAATTGCAAATGAAAACTAAAGATCTTTCATAAAAGTTGAATAAAATATAGGGATGGGATTTTCTTTATTCATAAAAGAACGTTTGTTCGTGTGTGTATTTGATGAAATTCAGCATTTTTTCATTAGAGAAAAAGAGCTAAATAGCAAAAACTCCTTATGAAAGGAGTATAATAATTTATTAAATATATAAAGGTTTTTTAGGGACGAAATATAATTGCTATATACAAAGGGAACTGCCCATTATGTCGAATATTCATTATAAATTTCCTACAAACTGATAGCTATTTATATTATCACGTTTTGTTGAACACAAAATGATTGTTATTGGTGATAATTAGGATAGATGACGTTTTGTAAGAAAATCACTTCTCTTTTTAGGGATTCGGAAACTTGGAGTAATGAGTTCACATCCTTTTGCAATGAGGTGATTTGATTTTCCATTTTCCTCATTTTCCTACTTTGTTCCTTTGCTTCTTGTTCTTCTTTTTTTTCTAATATAGCGGATTGTTCTATTTCAATCGCGACACCACTTGATGAAACTAAGTCACCAATTGTAATTATAATGGCACCTATTAAAGCTAATGCAAAGCCTACATTTGATTCTGAACCAGAACCTGAATCTGAATCTGAACCTGAACCTGAACCTTTTCCTTTTCCTTTTCCTTTTCTTGAACTTGTTCCTGAACCTGTTCCTGCTCTTGATGTATCGGGGTTTTCTAAACCCTCTACTTCTTCAATTTCTTCTACCTCTTGAGCTTCAACTGCAATTCCAAGAACAGTAAGAATGTTTCCTATGTTAACAATCAATGAACCAAATAAATCAATCTTATCTCCAATATTAGTAGGTAAGGAATTTAAAATATGATCTTCTTCGGGTTTCCACTGGTTCAAAACTTCTCACCTTCTTGGCTGTTACTTTATTTTTTTAAATAAGCTCAATGTTGCCACATTTAGCTCTTGTTCGATGTCTTTTAATTTGGAAATTGCATTTTGTATATCGTCTTCATTCAATTCTGTTAGGGTTTCATTATCAATTCTCCATAATAAATTATTCAAACAATCTAAAATTTCCTTGAATGATTTTATTAATAACCCATGTTCCCCATCCAAAATATATGGGGGAACAATAGTCTCTAGAGATTGGACACTACACTGTCCTACACTAATCGCATTTTTTAAATCTATACAGTACTGGTCATAATCAGAAATTATTCCATCAATATAAGTAGGATGTACCATATTAGAGATATAAACTAAATTTCCTCCCACCAATTGTAGAGTTTGCCCGTATTTCTTTAAATTTCTTCTCATATAATTTCCTCCTGATAACCAAAACACATTGGGCTTTTATCTTTGATAATGTATGCGATGGAAATAAAATGGTTCAAATAAAAATAAGGGTTCATTTGTATAAAATAATGATAAAAACTCTTCTCATTTGTGAGGGCTATTTATGCTAATGTTCCCCTGTAAAAATGGGGATTTTCCCCCTACAGCATGTTAATACCTTTCATCACTGTTTGAAACATGGATGGGGAGTTTTCAAGGAATCGCGACAAAGTATTCGGATAACTGCTCCTATTGATACCGTTGGCCCGAATTGGGTAAGAACTTGGTTTTCATCAGTTAGCTAATGCAAATTCAATGGGGTATGTTCGTTGATGCGATAAATAAATAATATTGGGCACTGGTTTAGATACATTTAAGAAAATAATGAATATTGGATGTATACGATAGGTGGCAAATGAAGTATTAATTCATTTGAACGAAGCTAAAGAACATTGGGAAAAAAGTAGTTTTTGAGACAATTCTTATTCAGTTAACGGGTAGCGTAATTAAATAAGGAACACGAAAATTATCAATCTTTTTTATTAAAGAATATTCGATTAAATATTATAAGAGCAGGTTTTGAACAATCATTTTTCAAAACACGCTCTTTTCTATGTTCGTTTATTAAGGGAGCATTAATTTAAAATAAATTTTATTTCAAAACTAAAAATTTTACTCACTTACATTAGTAATATATGGTATTATTTAAAATGGTATTATTTTCTAAAATATGCAATCTGGGGTGGAATTTACATGGAGTTTTTTACTAAGTGGTCGTTTAAGAACAAGGCAGCTGTTTCATTAGTAACCATTTTTATTTTGTTGATAGGAGTTGTTAGTTATTTTAAACTGCCTATGGAATTTTTACCATCTGCTGATAATCCACAAGTTACGATTGTCACAATGGGGCAGGGCACTGATTCGAAAACGATGGAAACGCAAGTTACAGATCCGATAGAAAGGGTTGTTACAGGAGTAAAAGGAAAGAGTTCAGTATACTCCACTACTGGAGATGGATTTTCAAAAGTAGATCTATTCTTTGAATCGGGATCTGATATGAAACAAGCAAAACTTGATGTTCAAGAGGCTTTAGACAATGTAACATTGCCTCAAAATATTGCAAAGCCTACTGTTACACAGCTTAATACCTCAATGATTCCTATTTCATTTATTGCTGTGACTTTTAAGGAAGGATTAACAGCTGAAAATCTAGACTTTGCTAAGAAAGAATTAGAGCCTCTATATAAAGATATTAAAGGAGTTTCAGATGTACAGACATTTGGAGTTTCTCAATCTGTTCTTTCAGTTAAAGTGGATAATAAACAATTGGCTAAAAAGAAAGTCTCCATTCAAGATGTAATGAGCGTCCTTAACGGTCAGAATACAGCTCTAGCCGTTGGCGAGAAGGTGATTGATGGGAAGACAAGTAATATTAAGGTTATCGGTGATTTAACGAGTATTGAAAAATTAAAAGCGCTAAAGGTCACTTCAAAGGTCACGCTAGGAGAGATAGCAAAAGTTGACGAAGCGAAGAATGGTAACCTCATTAGTCGTTTTAACGGAAAAGAAAGCATTGATATAAGCATTATTAAGGACAGCCAATCAAATGCTGTCACAATCAGTAAAGAAGTTGAAAAAGTATCAAAAGAAATTAATGAAAAGTATCCTGACCAGAAATCAACTATCTATTTATCTACAGCTGATATGGTGGAGACTTCTGTTCAGACGATGGTTAAAGAAGTGCTACTTGGTGCACTATTCGCCACTATTGTGATTATGGTCTTTTTACGAAATGTACGGTCTACATTTATTACAATCGTATCCATACCGTTATCTCTTGGCTTCACGTTATTTTTGCTGTCATTGTCAGGAGTGACGTTAAATATATTGACGCTAGGCGGTGTCGCTGTAGCGATTGGTCGCTTGGTGGACGATAGTATTGTTGTTATTGAAAATATTTTCCGGAAAATGCAACAAGAGAAGATTTCAATCCAATTGGTTATGGATGCAACAAAAGAAGTAGGAGTGGCGATAACAGCTTCAACACTTACTACTGTAGCCGTCTTCTTGCCAGTAGCTTTATTGAACGGAGGGCTTCAAGAATTTCTACTGCCTTTTGCTTTAACGGTCACTTATTCTTTGCTAGCTTCTTTAATTGTAGCATTAACTGTTGTTCCGTTAATGAGTGCAGGATTGCTGAAGAAAGCGAAGTTGCCAAAACATCGACCAGCTAAGCGTTTTACTAAGTTGGTTACTTGGTCATTAAACCATAAATGGATGGTCTTGATTGTTGCATTGCTGTTGTTTGTCGGTTCAATTGGCACATATTTTGCTATGCCAAAAGGAGCAATTGATAATTCTTCAGCTGACTATGTCTCCGTGACGTTAACTTATCCAAATGATCAGCCCTTTGATAAAGTAAAAGAAAAAGCGATTGAACTCGAAGAAACGATTCAAGATATGAGTGAAGTGGATAATGTGTTCATGCAATTAGGAAACTCTGCCGAAGCGGCTCAATATGGCGCTGTCACATCACCTACAGAAGCGACTTTTGGTATCTTAGTGAAGGATAAAGCAAACATAGATACAATCTTGGGGGAAATCGAAAAGCAAAAAGAAAACTATCCTGATGCGAAGCTTACTGCCACCGCTTCTTCATTTATGATGGGGGCATCAAAGACGAACATTACGATAGACGTGATTGGCAGTAATGTTGAAGATTTGGAATCGACAGCCAATAAGATCAAACAAAATATTCAAGATATTAAAGGAATTGAAGATGTTACAACGAACCAAGACGAAAAGAAAACCATTTATTCATTCAAGGTAGATCCGGCTAAAGGCAACACAGAACAAATAGGGCAACAACTTGGTATCATGCTTAATAGAACCCCAATCGGCAATATTACCTTGGAGGATAAGCAGACACCTGTAGTCCTTGAACCAATCTTAGATCCTAAAAAACCAAAGGATTTAAAGAATATACCTATTATGACAGATGGTGGTTTAGTCCCGGTGTCAAAAGTTGCTTCTTTAAAGAGTGAAGAGAGTGCAACTACCCAGTTCCATAAAGACGGAGAAACGTATCTTCAATTAACTGCAACCGTAGATCCGGCTAAGCTTTCTGATATTGCAAGCAAAATAAATCTTGAGATTTTTGGAGACAAGGAGAACAAAGGCCTTGCTATTCCGAAAGATGTAGATATATATGTTGGAGGAGCTAGCGCACAGCAAACTGATGATTTTACTGATTTGTTCCTTACCATGTTAATATCTATAGGCATTGTCTTTCTAATCATGGTTATAACATTTAAATCAATTAAAGCACCGGTCGCGATTTTATTTTCATTGCCGTTCGCTGCTATTGGAGCAGTGTTAGGATTGGTTATCAGTCGAATTCCAGTGGATATTACAGCACTGTTGGGTGCGCTTATGTTAATTGGAATTGTGGTGACAAACGCGATTGTGCTTCTGGATCGAGTCAAACAAAACGAACAAAAAATGATTATTCGTGATGCAATTATTGAAGCAACGGCTACAAGATTCCGTCCGATTATTATGACGGCTGTAGCAACCATTTGTGCAATGCTGCCTCTTTTATATAAAAAGGCAGAAACAGGAAGTCTGGTTTCACAAAGCTTAGCCATCGTTGTCATTGGCGGGCTAGCTGTTTCTACACTGCTCACACTTATCGTCATTCCATGTATATACGAATTGCTACACTATAAAAAATCGAAAAAACAGAGAAAGAAAAAGAGAGAACCCGTTAACGAACACATGGAGATGTAAGGAAGCTTAATAAAAAAGTTTGTAGAGAAAGCGACGCTTTCTTTACAAACTTTTTTTTCTGTAAAATGGATATAAAACTTACAGTTACAAGAGCCAGTCAAAGAATAGGGAAGATGGCCTTTAGATTCTTTGTCTGTTTTTCCTGTAGTCCTTTAGATTCAGCGTAGATATATATCAAAATACATATGATCATCTCATGCTTTTTAAATTTTATTTAAAAAATAGTTGACTTCCGTTCAACCTGTAACTAAAATAGTTACAGCAGAGGTGATAAATAAAACAACCGCAAGAAGCAATGGAACAAGTAGTTACATCACTACTAAATCAAATAATGCTGCACAGTGAATGTGTAGTTAATCAATTGCATTCTATATTGTAGAGAAAGCATATTTTTTTACCTTTATTGTAACTAATTAAGTTACAAGTGGAAACTATTGATAAAAAGAGAGGAATATAATATGAATGTAAAAATTAAAGCTTATTCTGATTTCATATGTCCATTTTGTTTTTTAGGAAAAGGTCCTTTAGATGAAATCGTAAAGGAAAAAGATGTAGAAGTAGAATGGATGCCATTTGAATTGCGTCCGAGTCCATATTCCAAAATTGATCCATGGCAAGAGCCTGAAAAATTGAATTCATGGGATTCTTATATTCTTCCTACTGCGAAAAAGCTCGGAGTCGATATGCGTTTACCACGTGTTTCTCCACATCCATATACACATTTGGCTTTTGAAGGGTGTCAGTTTGCAAAGGAGCATGGAAAAGGGAATGAGTTCCACAGCAGAGTGTTTACGGCATTTTTTCAAGAGGAACAAAATATTGAAGATATTGAAGTATTAACAAAATTAGCAGGTGAAGTTGAACTGCCTGAGGATGCTTTTAGAGAAGCGTTAGTGTCACGTAAGTATCGCGAAGTGCATCAAGAAGCTCTAAAGCATGCTTACGAAGAAGCTAACATTATGGCTGTTCCAACGTTTATTATTGGTGATGAAGTTATTCAAGGACTAGCTAGCAAAGAAAGGTTAGCACAAGCCATTGAGAACGAAGCAGAAAAAAATAAACAAAATGAATTTGATGGCTTGCAATGTGATATGAAGGGAAATTGCTAATAACGGTTTAAACTATTAGAAAAAATCTATGAATATATAATTTTAACATTAAACATAATTTGGAGGAATCAAAATGTCAGTAACTAAAACAAATTTAAAAGACGCAATCATCAATCGTCGTTCCATTCGAAAGGTGAAAAAGAACGAAAATATTACGAAAGAAAGAATCAATGAAGTATTAAAAACCGCAATACATGCACCATCTTCATTTAATATGCAAAGTGGACGTATAGTGGTAGTGATGAATGACGAGCATGAAAAGTTTTGGGATATTGTTAAAGAAACACTTCGTTCTCGTGTTCCAGAAGAGAACTTTGGAGCGACTGTAGAACGATTACAAGGATTTCGTGATGGAGTAGGTACAATTCTATTCTTTGAAAACCAAGAAACAATAGAGCAAATACAAGATAAAGCACCATCATATAAAGAACAATTTCCATATTGGTCCCATCAAGGAAGTGCAATGTTGCAGTATGCAATATGGATGTCTTTATCAGCAGAAGGTATTGGGGCATCTTTACAACACTATAATCCAATTATTGATGAAGAAGTAAAGAAAACTTGGGATATTCCAGGAAAATGGAGTTTAGTAGCCCAAATGCCATTTGGTGAGCCGAATGAACAACCGGGAGAAAAAACCTTCTTACCTTTCGAAGATGTTGTGAAATTTTATTAATACAAGCAAGTATATGAAGGAAAAAACATGTCAAATTTACAATTTGAAGTCTTTACAGAATCTACGTCAGCATATCAAGCAGATTTTGGTACATGTTTAGGAACTTCAAAATAAGAAAATAGTGAAATTTAATCAATATGTGGATAGTCATGTTGTTCAAAAGGCTATTACAGTCTAAAAATATCAAGTTTCTTAATTTAACATTCCAACCATTAAATAAAAAGAGCCTGTTTACTTTTAACGTAGTAAAAACTGGCTCTTTTTTTGTCGGCATTTGCTAAGCTGGATAGTAAATTAGTAGGGAATTTTAAGAACTGGTGATCTATCAGCTGAAGAAAGGCATCTCATAATTAAATTAATAGTAAACAGACCACCATTTAAATTTTAGATGGTGGTCTGTGCTTATCATTGATAAGAGTTATTATCCAAATTTTATATAGTTAGTTTCAATTGTCTGAGATATATCGTATGGCCCCTCATCTTTATTTGAAGGTATGACCGTTGTAATTCCAGACTGCGGATAATAAGAAGAGTTAAAACTGACACCTGGGTCATAACCCATGACATGATATTTACAAATTGTATTATCCTTCTTACTTATCCAAATCCCGTATCCATAATATTCTTCGTCCTCCTCACAAATGTGAGGGGTCAAAAGTAGATGGGTTGTCTCTTCATTTAAAAGTTTATAGCTAAGTAGAGCTTCCCAAAACTTCATCATATCAGGAGCCGTAATAAATGCTCCTCCATCTGCCCCACCTTGAATTGGGACGGCATAATTATTGGTTTTCCATGTTCCAGCGTCCTCTAAATCTATATAACCAATTGCGGTATTTTTAGGTAGTCTATCTAAAGAGAAATAACCAGAATCATGCATATCACACTTTGTAAAAAGATTCGTTTCTATATATTTAGTAAAACTTATACCTGTTTGTTGCTCAATAATTAGTCCTAATAGAATATAGCCAGCATTATTATAATGAAACCTTTCTCCAGGAGTAAACATCATCTTATTATTTTGAAACATAGGTAAAAAATCAGATAAACTTGTTAGTAGGTACATCGGTTTATCTTTCCAAAGGTCTTCAAAATTCTCCATTACAGCTTCATCAAAATAATCAGGTATCCCCGAACTATGTGTTAGAAGGTGGTGGATCGTTATATCTTCATCGAAATTTGGAAAATTAAGGTCTAAACAATCTTTAAGCCTTGTTTCGAAAGCAATATCTCCTTTTTCTACTAACTGACAAATCGCTACCGCTGTAAACAATTTGCACCCAGAAGCGATTCCAAACTTAGTGCTAATTTTATTTTTTATTTCATCAGCTCTGTTAGAAAAACCAAAGGCAGCCTCATAAACGCAATTATTTTTATTATTTATTAAAATAACACCAGAAAAGTCTATCTTACTTGTTAAATCTACTATATCTTTATTTATATTTATCATAAAAACACATCCTATATCTGATTTACCAATCTTTTTTACTGAGTAATTATTAGCTACTATTTTAATTAACTGTTCCAGGACTCCTAATAATTTTATCACATTATTTTTATCGAATGGAATTATTTACTAAATTAATGAGATATCCTAGCGATTTAACTAATACTAATAAAGGAGGGTTTATTGAAAAGTTCAAGTGAAAATCTACTAGGATTGCTTGAGGTGGTTGAGTCTGTGTTGCACCATGATAGTTGAAGCCAGACATATTTTTAGTTGTTATCGTAGTTAACCTATTGTCCATTGATGATACTTTAGCAAAGAACCTTGAAGATCATGGAGTGTTATGTCTTCCTTTTTTTGTTGTAGAAATATTATTTCAGTTTTGATGTTCTTTCTGCATAGAATTAGTTTGGAGATAAATAATTGACAATGAGAATCATTTTCATTTATATTAAGTGTATACTGAAAGTGATTCTCAATTAGGTTGGTGATATAGATGAAGGTATTCATTGGCTACGTAAGTTTATCAGATAATACCGAGAAAATGGCTGTAATCATAAAGTTTATAGAATGAAGGCTGCAGGCTGTAAGGTATATATGGAAAGATTGGATACGGTAGAAGTAGATACCTTAAAGGATTTTGATTTGGCCATTATTGGATTATATACATGGAATAAAGAAGATTTGCCATATGAAGCAAACGAACTTTATGAAGAAATAGAACAAGTAGATTTTCAAGAAGTAAAAGTCGCATTTTTGGGTGCCGGCGACTTGACCCAACAAAACCTTGCGCCGCAATAATTATTCTTTCCGATAAAATGAAGGAATATGGTTTTCATGTATTTGAGAAAATATTAAAAATTCATCAAGAAAGCTCTACATATGATCAAATAAAGAAATGCGAAGATTTTGCAGTTTATGCTTTTATATGGGGAAACAAGAGGAAAAAATGGCGATTTCTCTCGTGGAATCGGGTGCTAAGCATCCCGAAATGCCAAAAGTCTGCATATTTGTAAAGGAGGCCGCTTGATGAATACGCAATTAAGTATAAAAGGAGAAGTAAAAAAAGATCAGCTTATACAAGAACTTCTGAAATTTGGGATATTTAAAAAATATAATAAACAACTATATGAACTTCCAATTGTTGTCCTCCAAAAAGAATTCAATCACTTAAGAGGTGAATAAAAAATGTCTAGAAAAAGGAAATCTTTTAATGAACTACTCAAGGAAAACCGCGAACATTTGTTGCATGACAAAAGTGAGTTGGAACGAATTTTTACAAAAATAGATCAAAAAGCGATTGTTGAGTTAAAAAAAGATCAAGTACAATCATAATAGACAATGACTTAAACATCGTTTGATAAATAGTTAAACAGTTTATAAAAATGATTAACCGAAATCAAAATGTGATTTCGGTTCTTTTACTTATCGTGCATTTTTTCATGAATCCTAATACATATACCAACTGCTCGATAAATCTCCGGAAAAAATCCTCTATAAATTATTTAAGGGCTAACTGAGTATGTCGTTTAGGATCTTTTTTAACTACGTATCAGTTACGTCGTTAAATCAAAAAATCATTGTTTAAGCCTATCTCTTTATAGAAAGCGTTCCTCTCCTACGAGCACAAAGGGTGACTTCATCCTTGCATATGTAAAAAGAATTACAAAGTTAAAAGAGTATAAAAATGTGTAAGTGGTTGTTAAATTTGAAGATGAATAGAGAATAAAAACTGTGAGAAAAGAATGAGAAAACTAATAAAAAACCCCAAATAGGGGTTTATATAGTTAATATCTGAATGGTCTTCGCGGACAACAAGGAGGTTGTGGCACTCCACCAACAAACCTTTGAGTGTAACACTCATTCACTACAGATACATTATTTGGAGAATGATGTATATACTTTTTCACATGTCTATTAACGATTGTAGTATGTGTCGGATGAACAACAGGTATTACTGTGTTCGTGACATTGGTTTTAACAAATTGTTTTGTGGGTGAAATTTGAGGTGGACTATGCTGAATAGGAAAAGTTTGTGACGGACAATATTGTGGTGGACATTGACCATTGTGTGCATTAGCCCATGTTCTATTATACATTTCAAAACCTCCGATTCTTATTTTATAAGTCATTGATAGTTTATGAAATGCAATAATAAATGGACTAGTATAAATGCCTCATTTCAAAACAATAACATCGAAAAGGTTAACTTTGAAAATTATCAAAAATATATAATTTTCATCTTGGTAATATTACTCAGTACGGCTAAAGCATAATAAAAAATAACTATTCCGGATAAGAAATAGTTACAAAAGTTAATCGGGGTCTAAGGGAAATGCAAAAGAAAATTCTATCTATTGTCAGTATAAGTAGTGATCCAAAGGTGGTTCCAATGAACACGATAGACCAACTAACATCTATACTTTTTCAAAAAGCAGCCGTTTTGCATCTTTGGTTCTAGAAACAGAGAACATGTACATCCACATCTGTTTATTATGTGCCTAAAATGGAAGGGGTTATCGATGGAAGAGACGTAATTATAAGAGGGTGAATTTGTGTAGGATTATCAAATCTAGTCTTTTAAGTTTAATCCCCCTATAAGCGCAATGACATACGGAAAGCTATTTATTAGGCTAGCATTTAATTTGAATAGTGCCCTACTAAAACAGTAGACTAAGTTTCGAAACAAGTTTACGAATATGTAGAGCAAGATGCTGATATGGACACCTGGCCCCTTTTAATTTTTAGGTAATGTATGTAGGTTAAGGTGACCGATTTCTTGATTAATTTGTGGAGGGAACCAAAGAGGCAGTAATACTGTTACAGGTTTAAGCGATAATATACATCTTGCCTAAATTTTTCATGAGCAATCTAAAGGCTGTGGAATGGCTTTGAGCGAGTGATTAGCTCTGTCTTCATTAGCAAGCTTTACCCTATCCGTGTTGATGTGGTCACTCTACATTAATCAAAAACCCCACAGGAAGTCATTGATCGACTTCTAGTGAGGTTAGAATCGTTTGTTTAGCTTAAAAAACAAAAATTATGAAAAAATTATCATTTAAATATATTTATACTGATAATTGGCATAGCAAAAACATAAATTAGAAACGCACCTACTATAGGAACGATTAAGAACGCTTTACTTGAAGGCCCATATTTAGCAGAGATTGATCTCGATCTCGATGGTCATATTATTATTTCTTGTCTACGCACATGAATACTTCATTTATTAGGTTAGCAGCTAGTTTTACCGTGCGATTATCATAATCTAATGATGGATTTACTTCACAGATATCAAATGAAATAGTTTTCTTATGTGAAGTAATTTTGCGAATTAATTCTCTAACTATTTTTCCAGAGAGACCAAATGAGGAAGGTGCACTAACACCTGGTGCTTCAGAAGCGTTTATAACATCCATACAAAGTGTTAATATAATACAATCATTTTGATTTATAAAATTTTGAATTTTCTCTTCATTTTCATTGGAAATCTCATTTACTAATTCTTCTTCATAAATCCAGGAACAATTAAGTGAGGTAGCGGTGTTAAATAATTTTTTTGTGTTTCCATAACGTTGAATACCAATAGGTAAATAACTTGCTTGACTATCATTGTCCAATATTTGTTTAAACATTGTTCCAGAAGAAGTCATTTGGTCATAAGAACGTAAGTCAAAATGAGCATCGATGTTAAGGATCCCTATTTTAACATTTGGTCCAACATGCGACCTTACTCCTAGATAATGTCCATAAAAGGTTTCATGTCCGCCTCCCAAAATAACAGGAAACATATTTTTAGTTAATATTTTCTCAACGTGACTTCCTAATTCAGCTTGAGCTGCTTCTAACTGTTGATTTTCACAAATGATATTTCCAAAATCAACTAGACTATCTGTTGATTGGCCGTGCCAAGATAAAGAAGATAAGGATTTACGTATTTCATTTGGAGCTTCTTTGCTTCCAAGTCTTCCTTTATTCCTGCGTACGCCTTCATCACAAGAGAATCCTATTATCCCGCATGAATCATTTGTTGATGTTCTTGAATGATCACTAACTATTTGATGAATTCTAAATTCATCTTTATCTATTAAACTATCTGTTCTGCCTTTCCATAAATCCATATTTGGTACTTCATACATTTATTATCCCACCCTAGAAATTATTTATTTATTAGAGTATATCTGCTATTATTTATAATATCCAATACGTATTTTCAATATATTAATATAAAAAAACTATAAGTGGGGTGCATTTTTGGATATTAGGCAACTAACTTATTTCATTTCTGTAGTAGAAAATAAGAGTTTTTCAAAAGCAGCAAAAAAATTGCACCTTTCTCAACCCTCGTTAAGCAATGCAATTACAAAATTAGAACATAATATTGGATTTCCTTTACTTGAACGGTCTACTCGTTCTGTTCGACTATCAGATTCAGGAGAATTATTCTATCAAAGAGCAATTGAAATATTAAAAAAATTCCAACAATTTGAAATAGAATCGGCAGAAATACAACAAGTTGGAAATAAGCAGCTGTCTATCGGAATTATTGAATCAACAAAACATTGGATATCTCAGGTAATTAGAGATTACAATAAACATCAATCAATAACTCATTATCAATTAGACGAAATATTAAGTAAAGAAAATGTAATTAACGCATTACTAAATTATAAAAATCATCTTGTTTTAACAAATCAAGAAATTACTCACCAAGAATTAAATGTACAAAAATTATATTCTGAAAAATTATGTTTAATTGCAAATGTTAATCATGCACTGTTCAAGATACCGAATATTTCATTATCGGATATTCAGCCATACCCTTTTATTATATGTTCAGATGGATTTGAAACGAGGAATAACATTTTCAAAGCCTTTGAGGCCGAAAATCTTTCTCTAGATGTACAATTTTCCGTCGAACGCTTTGAAACAATTTGTGAACTAATTTCAAATGACTTAGGCATCAGTATCTTACCTGAACGATATTGTGAAAGTATAAATGATTCTAGATTGCATTTTGAATATTTGGATTCTTCATATTTTAACCGTACTGTGTATCTAGTTACAAGTAAGAATCGTTTTGTTGCTCCACATGTTAACTTATTTATTAAACATATTTTTGATTTTCACAATCTCGAAGTCCCAATAGAGTAAAGCCTATTGGGGCTTTTTTGTCGTAAGAAAGCTATAATCCGAGGGTCCCATATGAAGTTCACATAATAGGGGTGGAGGATTAAGCACCTATAGAAGTATCTCGTTTGTAAAATGTTATTCCTGAAAAGTATGATTATTATCCCCAGTGATCTTGAAAAACACCAGTTTTTTCATGTTTCTTTATATCACGAAACAATAATCCGAAGGGGGTAACTGGGATTTTTCGTATGTTGTCTCTAACAGCCCAAAATTAAAAGAGTAGCAATTGCTATTCTTTTAATTTTTAACCAGTCCTATTTTAATTTAATTCTAATTGAATTGTAGTAACAATATTAGCATCATCGATCCATAAATAAACATTCTTACATTTGTGCGTGAAATATCTAATCGCAAAAGTATCTTTTAAAGAATCTTCTAAAGTCCAACTGGATAAGGCAAGAGAAATTATAGGACCCTGTGATGTGTTTTTTAAACAATCTAACACCTCATCGAACTCCATATCTTCGTATTTCTCTATAAATTCAGATAATATCTTGTATGATTTTTGAGGTCTCCATTCATATTGTGTGTTGTTAATTGTCCCATATAGATTTTTTATTATTGGATTTAAATTATTCAATCTGATCAAAGAGAGAGATTCTTGATTCGGCTTACTTAACATTATTTCTGATGGTAATTCATTTTCTAATACAATTTTCGTGTTGTCAAAATGCATAATGATTTCTTCGATTACTTGATTATCAATTCTATTATCGACAAATAACGAAGTAACACTCTTATCATCTTGAGAACCCAACAATAAAAAGAATTGAGTTAATAGTGAATATTTTTTTTGGATATTTGATTCGGGAATACATTCCCTGATCTTGAAATCCAAAAGACTGTTTGTATTGTCTTCAAACTGATTATTTGCTTCAAAAGGTTTCATCCATTCCAATATAGAAAACCACCTAGTATGTTTTTATTTTACCTCAAAATAACTATAACCATTTGCAATTGCTGAATAATGACCATTTTTTACTGTCATGAACGTTCCATCTAGTTTTGCACGATATTTTCCAGCAGACAATCTGTCAGATGATATTGTTTAGTAGCTTCCAATAAGGTCAATTATGTTAATTAGAGTTGCAAACGTTATTCAGAGTAGATTTATTCTATTCGAATATTAAAGAATCCCCAATATTATATTGTTTTTCATCAATAATTTTATCTTTTTTGTAAAAAATAACCTTGACCTCTTTTTCTTCAAAAGCTTTTATGATGGTATCTTCCGTTATCCCCTTAGAATAGAATATAAATTCGCTCTTGTATATATCAGAATTATCACTTTCTTTTTCGGAGGAATTCCCGAACCAATATCTCTGCTGATTATCAATTGTATTAATTACTTTCTTAAAGTCTGGTATATTTACTCTCTTCTTACTAGAACCATCTATCTGGAAGGTAAGAGAAAATTTTCTAAAGTCATCCTTTTTTTTAGGGTCTTTAAGGTAATTCACCTGTACTTCTTTAAATTCATCATCCGTTAATTTATCTATTTGAACATTCAAATTTACATTTTCCTCTTTACTAGTACTTTTATTACTACAAGCCCCCATAATAGCAATAATTAAGATTAATAAAATATTTTTAATAAATAAAGTTTTTTTCATGTGATATCTCCTCTTAATTTATTTTTAACCATTATAAATAATCTAATGAACTGTTTCCCTTTTAAAGGGATTGTAAATGGGGGGAATTGTTAAAATGTCTGTGTCTTAACTTTCCTCTTTAGAAGGTACTAATTTTAAAGCTTTTGTATTATCAAGGACACCATATCCATATTCATGAGGATTCCCAATTTTTCTGTTGCACCTGCAACATATGGTGTCGCCACAGAAGTTCCGTTTATATATATAATGATTGTCAATATACGTACTATAAACATTTTCACCTGGAGCCACTATATCCAACTCTCTACAGTATGCTTCTTGATAAAGTAGGATCAGCTGACAATAAATTAAAGCTAGCTCGGTGGAATGACGCGGTTCAGATCATTTAATAATCTATACAATTAGCATATGTCAATGCCACATATGTTAATTGTATAAAGAGTAATCGAAATGATAATTAAGGAGTATCGAAATGTATCCTTCCAGCTTGTCTTCCCCGGTAAGTGATGGAATAGGCTACCCGTTTATTTTGATTGGTGTTGTTTTCATAGTTTTTCGATTCATTCCATCTTATTAATACATTTAGGACTAAAGCTGATTCACTAAACGTGATTAGACCCTAATTGTTAAATTATATTTTTAACATCTTTATGGATGTATTTCCAAATATTTAAAGCTATTCAAATCAGTGTTTCCAGAAATAATAAGAAAAAACACAATGGAGAAATCAAATGAAAAACAAAAAAATTTATCAAGTATTTATCGTTACTTTTTTATTTGTGTTAATGATTAATCACACTGTTTATGCAATTGAATGGGAAGATGAAGATGTACCTATAAGCTTTAAAATTGAGATGTTGCCTTGGGAGATTGTAAATAACATTATTCCTAATAAAACAAATTTCACCATTATAGATATTGAAACTGGTTTATCATTTAAAGTACAACGAAGAGCAGGTAGCCATCATGCCGATGTACAGCCACTAACCAAGGAAGATACTCAAATCATGAAGAAAATTTATAATAATAAATGGAGTTGGAATAGAAGAGCTATTATTGTATTAATCAATAATCAAATGATTGCTGCATCTATGCATGGAATGCCACATGGCGCTGGTGCTCTTCAAAATGGTTTTTCAGGTCACTTCTGTGTTCATTTCTCTGGAAGTATAACGCATCGTTTGAAAAACGAAGATCTTTCTCATAAATTAATGGTATTGAAAGCGGCTGGTAAGCTTGACGATTATATAGAAACGGTAAGTCCCTATGAACTTATTCGTATTTTTACCATTTCCATTAATCAAGGAAATCAGAAATTATTAGCACTGACCTTATCAAATCCGAGTCATCTTAATCGTGTCAATAAACTTATTGAAGATATTACATATTTTGGTGTGGTTGACCCTTTAAGACAACCACCTGAGCAACTAAATGGGGTATTTCTCGTGGATGTACCCGTTCAAGTAGCTATCTATAAGAAGAGAGAGGGCAAAGAAAAAAAGGTTATGCATTTTATGATCCGAAGGGACAGTTTGACTGATCGTTGGTTTATTGATCAAGATTCGCTCTATGAAGACTTAAAATAGGATATGTAAAATGAGGAATACATGAAATGATAAATTCCAACCCATATTAAATTAATGTGGGGGTGGTTTCACTGAGATTAACATGGATTGCCGGCCTTTTACTATTCGTTCAACAAGTGTATATTCCTGACAGCTTATCGGTAACCCAGCAAGGGCAAACGATTGCTGTTGTCAAACGCGCTGATGTTTCTATGCCATTTCTAGATGTTCCTATGATGGACGTGGATAAATACAATCAGCTTATCGAAAAAATAGACCGTCATGTGTATCAAGAGCCTGTAAATGCCACAATCGACAAGAATGGTAATATTCTTCCTGGGCGGGTGGGTTACAAGTTATACCATCAAGCATTTAAAGAGCAATTTTTTTCCTTTCTATACGGACGTAGAGAACAGAAAGTTGAAGTTCCCTTACTTGCCATTCATCCAAAGGTTGATAACGAACTACTTGCTCAGATTCGTGTAAATAAGATTGGTGAATATAGAACCTATTTTAATGTGAATAATAAAAATCGTTATAATAATATTTCGCTCGCTACAGACGCCATTAATAATTATGTCGTGTTTCCAGAAGAGACGTTTTCTTTTAACCAAGCCGTTGGTAAGAGAACAGTGAACAAAGGATATTTGCCCGCTCGCGTTATCGTCAAAGGAGAGTTTTCTGAAGGGGTCGGTGGAGGGATTTGTCAGGTTTCATCCACTCTGTATAATGCCATCGACAATGCAGGGTTACAAATTATTCGCCGCTATTCCCATACTAGGCATGTTCCTTATGTTCCACCAGGCCGCGATGCCACGGTAAGCTGGTATGGTCCTGATTTTCGCTTTAAAAACAAGTACAATCAACCAATCCTAATCCGAGCTACAACGCAAGAAGGCACAGTAAGTATCAGTGTTTACTCTTCAGATATGATAAATAATGAGACACGGAAAGTTCCCTATGCTTCAAGTCAGATATTAAAGGAAGCTTTGGATTATACGAATGTGAAAATTGTTGATTAAACAAGGGGCCCACCAATCTGTGCGGCCATATTCTCTCGTTTTTTTAGCGGTATGGAAGTAGCGGAAAATGGTGATTTGGCAAACTGGATGATCCCAGACAAGGTCTTCAAAGGACTTGAGTGGAGCGATGGATCTTGTCAACGGAGCGAAACACGTTATCGGAACATGTGAGTAAGCATAGCAAAAATACACATTGAACAAATGAAAGAAGCAGTTGGTGATGGTGTTGAATTAATAAGATATCGAGACATCAGCTTTTGTTTATTTAATGGCTTGCGCTGTTTTTACCATCATTGTAGCAGCGGGACTTAATTTGAAACAAGGTCTTTCCTTCAAAGATCCATTGGTAATTAGCAGCGGAAAACAAATGTGACCAAACAATAAAGTAATGAATATGTATATCAAACTTTCAACTTTGTTATTCAAGCGATGTTACGAGGCAATTCATCATCAATTTATCGCTAATACCTTTATACAGTAAATTCATACTGAATCATGGTATTAGTGTTTATTCAACTAAAATTAAATTTTATAATCGATTAATAAAGAGCTGATAATAATAGATGAAACAGAAAAATTCTGAAACGTTCGAGGAAATACTGAGTGGAGGAACGGAATAGTTTAACCAGATTTTTCTTTTCATTATTCGATTTTGTGGGTATAATATATTAAATCATATTAGAAGGGATGATGGGTGGCCGATGAAGTTCTAATCTTATTTCAAACATTTGAGAAAATTTTTCAAATTAAAAAATAGGATTAGTCTGCCCATTTTCCATATAATTTTTTAAGCTATTCATTAAATAGCTTATTTTCATTATGAAAAATGCAACTAATCCTTCCAAATTCATTTGGGAGGATTTTTTTCTCCCTTGAAAAAGAAAGGGTGATACGATGAAAGAAATCGTAAAATTAAATCAAATAAATTTAGAAATTATGGACCGTATTATATTTAAAGATCTTAACGCAACTATTGGTCGTGGAGAAGTGATTGGTCTAGTTGGCCGTAATGGTAGCGGAAAGTCCACGCTATTACAAATTTTACTTGGACATGTAAAACTATCTGAGGGACAGGTTGAATGGGAAAATAGCAAAACCGAAGTCTTTTTAGTGGATCAGGAAAAACAAACATACGCATCTGAGCATGTTACACAATTAGAAGCTACTCTAATGGCGAAATGGCATATTCCAGATGTTCCTTACGAAGTGTTAAGTGGCGGAGAAAAGCTCAAAATTCGTCTTGCAAAAGGTTTCGCGTTAGCACCGCATTTACTCTTATTAGATGAACCAACAAACCATCTAGATATAGAAAGTACGGAGCTGTTAGTTAATCAAATAGAAAATTATACGGGTACAATCATTGTCGTTTCACATGACAGATATTTTTTGGATACTGTAGCGACGAAAATTTGGTCGATTGAAAATACGAAATTATTCGAGCAAAAAGGAAATTATACACATTATATAAAGATTCGAGAACAAAGAAGATTAACTCAACAAAGAGAGTACGAAAAACAACAAAGAAAAATGGAACTCGTAGAAAATCAAATAAACGAACTGACATCGTGGTCGCAAAAAGCGCATGCACAATCGACTAAGCAAGAAGGATTTAAAGAATATTACCGCCTAAAAGCGAAACGAATGGATTCTCAAGTCAAATCTAAGCGTAAACGTCTTGAGAAGGAACTTGAGAAGACAAAGGTTGAACGTGTTGAGGAAGATTATCTTGTTCGATTTTCGTTAGAAGCGAATACGAAGGTCGGCAAAAGATTTTTAGAGGTGAAAAACTTAAAAAAGGATTTTGGGGAACGAATATTATTTGAACAGACGAATTTTACAATTCAACACGGTGAAAAAGTAGCACTTATTGGCCCGAATGGTAGTGGGAAAACGACATTTTTAAATATCGTAATGGGCAATGAGTTTGCTGAAGGGGACATTTGGGTTTCCCCATCTGCGAATATTGGTTATTTAACGCAGCAAGTATTTGACTTGCCTCTAGAGAAAACGCCTGAACAATTATTTAAACGTGAAACATTTAAAGAACGGGGCAAGGTTCAGAATTTAATGAAGCATTTAGGATTTACAGCAAGTCAATGGTCTGAGCCAATTGAACAGATGAGTATGGGAGAGCGCGTGAAGTGTAAGCTTATGCTATATATACTGGAAGAAAAAGATGTACTAATTTTAGATGAACCGACAAACCATTTAGATTTGCCTTCGAGAGAGCAATTGGAAAAAACGTTAGCAGAGTATACCGGTACGTTGGTCGTTGTTTCACACGATCAATATTTCTTGAGTAAAACGACTTCAGTTCAGTTGATTTTTGAAAATCACCGTATACAAAAGAAATTAAAGCAGTCAAATGAAAAGGTTGATTCACTTGCAGAACAGCGCTTAAAGCTTGAAACAGAACGACAAGAAGTATTAGGGAAATTGAGCTTTTTATCATCCAAAAGCCCAGAGTATATAGAACTCGATCAAAGATTCAATGAACTTACAAAAAAGATTAAGGGATTAGAAAATCTATAATTCAGTAACGAATGCACTTTAGTGGAAATTAAACGAATTTGATTTTAGTTTTATTAATTGTATTTACTCTGAACGAATCATATTAAAGAGCTTAAAAAGGAGGTACTACGTTTTAGATAGTATCTCCTTTGGGTTTCTTAAAGCAAAATAAAAGACTTTATTATCTCTATACAGCTGCCAGTTTATCTGCTATGTGTATTGCCATTCAGTTAGCTTTCCTTTATTAGGTCTTGATAATTTCAAAATGGAGTAAATTTATTACTTAGGGTACAACTTTGTATTACATCCACAACAGACTCTTTTAAATCCAAAAAAACCTGTAATCCTTGAGAGACAAGGATTACAAGGTTTATATAAGGTAATTCTGATTTGAACTAGCAACTGTCAATCCTTCCAACCTATTTGGAACAATTAAGAAGCTAATTTAGCTGATTTTGAAACTTTTTCAGGAAACCATAAACTCACTACAATACCAACAATAAGACAGATAAAGAAAGTGGCCGCTTTAGCAGTCACGATGGCTTCTAAAGGAGAAGTGGTCCACAGGATGGCACTGATAAACCCTGTAATAATAGTGGCTACTACGCCTGTACCAGATGTTTTTTTCCAAAAGAATATAAGTAAAATGACGGCAGAAAATGTATTGCCGACTCCTGCCCAAGCAAAACTGACCATATTATAAATAATGGAGCCAGATGCTAACGAAACAACAATACCTACAAGACCAGCTACAATGGCAATGCAACGAGATAATTTCACTAAGGTTTGACTCTTTATCGTCATACCCATTGCTTTATGAACAATATCTTCACTTACTGATGTTGTAATAACGAGTAATTGAGAAGAAGCTGTTGACATGATAGCAGCTAAAATTCCTGCAATGATGATTCCTGCAACCCATGGTGGCAACAAATCGAATACCATATGAGGCAAAATCATTTCAGAATCTTCAATCGTTCCTTGTTTATAGATAACGGAAGCAAAAATGGCAGATAAAAAGGCACCGACGTAGACAATTAATGTCCAAATAATCGCAACAATTTTTCCTGTTTTTAGTTCTTTTTCATCCTTTAACGCCATAAAGCGAGAACTTAATTGCGGCTGTCCGCCAAGCCAGCCAAAGAACCAAGAAAGGTTTGTAAATAGCATGGCTCCGATGGCTAGTCCAGATAATCCTCCGATCCAACTATCTGCACCACTTCCCATTGAACTTAAGGTATACGAAATCGATAAATCATTTTGTTGAATTTCAAAAAATCCTGCAATTGGAACGATAATAAACGCTAAAACCATTAAAAAACTTTGAATTGTATCAGTCCATACAACTGACATAAACCCACCCATACAAGAGTAGGCAATAATGATGAGGGCAACTACAATGGTTCCTACCGTAATATTAAGTCCAGAAAAAGAATAAAGAGTTTTACCAACACCGGAAAATTGAGCTGCTAAGTAGCAAGTAAAAAATATGACCATAATGATCGATGACAACCAACGAATCAAATTAGTGTGATTAGGAAATTTCACAGCTATATAGTCGGTTAATGTATACACTTTATATTTTTTTGTTTCATTCATAAATCTTTTGGCTAAAAAGAGCCAAGAAAAGAGGACGCCTATAAACATTCCCGATAAGATCCATATTCCTGACAAACCTGTTACATAAATAAAACCTACTGCCCCTAAGAACATATAGGCGGATTCACCTGTAGCTCTTTCAGAAAAAGCTAGTGCCCAACCAGGTAACTTATTTCCTCCGAGAAAATAATCAGCGTGGTCCAATTTTTTTCTACTAAAGAGCACACCCACTCCAAGCATTAAGAGAAGGTAAATGATGATTTCGGCAAAAACAATCGAAGATCCTGAAAAATTCATTTTATTATCTCCTTTATAAATTATATTAAACAAAGTTGTATAGTGAGAATAAATACAAAATTTTTTTCCCATCAGGGATTATTCATGGTTAACAACTAATTTCAAAAACATGATTTAACCCTTGATTTATATAAATAACAGAGCCAGATTTTGAAAGAGTATAATCATAAACAGGCTCTGAACATACTACAATGATATATTCTTTAGTTTTGGTCTAATTGTAGAATTGTTAAATATAAGACTTTAGCGGCTTTTTCAATATCTTGCTCTGAAGAAAATTCTCTTGGATTATGACTGATCCCATCTTTCGATCTAACAAAAATCATACCAATTGGGAATCGATTTTTAAACTGCATGGCATCATGTCCGGCACCACTAGGTAAAGAGACGATGGATTCACCTAATTCTTGAATACTTTCCTTTATGACATCTTGAATGTTGTCTTCACAACGAACAGGTGCAACACGTTGTAATACAGAGATTTCTAAGTGTAATTGTCGATCATTAGCTATCTTTTTCGCGAATTTTCTAATCTCTTGTTCGACTTGATCTCTGGTTTTTTCATCGATATCTCTAATATCAATTGTCCATTCCACCTCACCAGGAATGACGTTCACGCCGTTTGGTTTTACAGAAAGTTTGCCCACAGTAGCTACAGATGAAGGGGACTCCTTAGCTATTTTTTCAACCTCTGCAATAATTAAACTTGCTCCTACTAAAGCATCTTGTCTTTGATTCATCGGTGTTGCACCAGCATGCTCTGACAGTCCTGTTAATTTGAACTGAAGCCACACTGGACCAGCGATACCAGTTACATTACCTACTGCTGCTTCATTATTTTCAAGAATCTTTCCTTGTTCGATATGTACTTCTAAATAGCACTTTACGTTTTCTATTTTCGCACTTTGGAGATGCTGCTTTTCTAATCCATAATCCCTCATGGCTTGTTCAATCGATATCCCTTGATTATCTACTTTTTTTAAATCATTGGATGTCAATGTACCTGCGACAGCTCGGCTCCCAATCATACCAAAGCCAAAACGGGTTCCTTCCTCATCCTTAAAGGCAACAATTTTAACGGGATGTTTCAGTTCAATTTCTTTTTCTTTTAACGAATGTATGACTTCAATGGCGGTTAAGACTCCTAAACTCCCATCATACTTTCCGCCATTTGGAACGGTATCAATATGTGAACCTATTAAAATAGTGGGTAAATCATCCGTAGCCTCTTGACTCCCAATCAGATTGCCCACTGTATCATAATGGACGGTTAAACCAGCAGATTCCATATATTGTTTGACTCGTTCATTTGCTCGTCTCTCATCACTTGTATAAGAAAACCGATTTATGCCACCTTCCATTGTTTTTCCAATGATAGATAACTCTTCTAAATGGGTATTTAATCGCTTGATATTAATCATTTTTTTTCTCTGAATCTTTTAATTGAAAACGAAAATGACATTGTCCTTCTTTTAACACAAATTGATCATGTACGACGTTAAATTTATTGTTAAAACCATGAGCAATTGCATCATCTATCACCCTACAATAAACAAGTCCGTAAGAATGCATATCGTCATCAGCCCATTGTTGGCCTAATGGACATACTGTAAATGTTTGCTCGATTTCCTCAGGTTTATTCACCGTTTCAATGGTAAACAAATCACTTCGCCCCATATCGTAGTTTGTTAAGTATTGATCAATTGTGTTGTCTGCCCCATTCACTCTGGCTCTTTGTGCAATACCACGACCACGCTTTTCACCAAATTGCCATATACCTTCTTGAATAGCTTCTTCTCCTTCATCGCCATAAGTATCTACTATAGCTTTCGTAATTTGGGCAAATAATCTTGCAAATAGGGCAAAGGGTGTAAGATTTCCATACTTATTTTGACTGTTATGATCTTTAGGAATATAGTCAAATAACGTATGATTTTCTCTTTCTGTCGTTGCTTTTATCGCAATCTCTTCCGCGTCTTTATATCCAAAATTATCAATTCCTTGTTGCAGTAATGCCTTTCCATTTTCTTTATATTTCGAAACAATGATTTTTTCTATTTCTGTAAATAATTTAGCTGTCATGACTTCCATGGAATATGGTGGGATAACATGATTCGTTTTACTCAATATAAACACTCACTTTCTATTTTTCATTTTTTAGTATAATCCTAGCTTTCGTTTAAGTTAGTTTTCTAAATTTATAAAACCGATAAATTTACTAGCAATTGATTAATTGTTATTATAAATTCAATTCTTTATATAAATCAAATGAATAATTGTAATATAAAATATGAAAAAAATTAATAGTTGGAGTGACTATGAATGACACTGATCAAATATGAGATCTTTAGAACCGTTGTAGAAACAGGAAGTCTATCGAAAGCAGCGGAAGTAGTTGGATTAACTCAATCAGCTGTAAGTCATGCAATCGCAAGTCTTGAGTCCGACTTCGGTTTTTCGTTGATTACTCGGGGACGTTTAGGTATTCATTTAACCAGCAATGGAGAAAAAATGCTGCTTTATATGCGAGAAATATTAAAATGGAATGAGCTGATGATGCAGGAAGTATCTAAAATTAATGGACTAGAAACAGGTATCGTACGAATCGGTACACTTCCGAGTGTGTCTATTCAATGGTTGCCTATGATTATTAAGCAATTTAATAAAGATTTCCCGTACATTGAAATAAAACTATTTGAAGGAGATTACGATGAAATTGATCAATGGATCTCGGATGGAACCATTGATTTTGGTTTTATGTCCTTGCCAGTTTCAAAGGCATATGAAGTGATTCCGTTAAAAAAAGATAGACTATTGTGTATTTTACCTGATACGCACCCTCTAAATCAGCAGGATATCATTTACTTAGATCAACTCAAAGATGAATCTTTTATCATGCCTAAATCAAGCATCGATAAGGATGTTCGAAGAATTTTGAAAGAACACAAAATCAAACCAAAAATCAAATATGAAATCGCTGAAGATCAGGCGATCATTTCCATGGTGCAAAATGGTCTTGGAATCAGTATCCTCCCTGAAATGATACTGTATCGAATCCACGAGAGTATTCGAATAATCCCTTTGGAAGGTAATTATTATCGCTCCATTGGAATTGCAGCCACTTCCTTACGTTATATGTCACCAGGATCGAAAAAACTAATTGAGTTTATTCAGGAATGGTTAAAATGAAAACAGCTCTTTAGCACATAAACAAACTATTTGTCGTTGTCACACTTGTATTAATTGTATATTTTCAATAAATGAACAGAAAAGGTTTGCGGAAGCATCTTATATCAACTGAGGATCATGATGTTTTCATGATTCTTTTTTATTAATTAAAAGTTAATAGATGGTAAAAAAATTGTTTAATTGAATGATGATAAAAATATTAAATCTTTTATTATTATAGAGTCGATTCTAATCTACCAATCACATTAATGGCTAAATAATGATTATTTATTGGTTAAATGAGTGAATTGTTTCAGAATTACCTCTTTATCATGGGATTTTTCTTATAGGAAAATTTAAAATCTTTTTATAGTTTGTTTTAGTAGATGAGTAAAAAACTAAATCGATTTGAAGGAGTAGGCAATGTACAACACCAATCAGATAAGGTCTCGTAAAGCACTGGATAAACTTAAGCCGTATACACCAGGTAAACCATTATGGGAAGTTCAAAAAAAATTAGGGCTGAAAAGGGTTATTAAATTAGCTTCTAATGAGAATCCTATTGGACCATCACCCAAAGCAGGTTTAATCAAAAACGTTCAACAAACTTATATTCTACGGCACATAAAAGAATCCATTTTGAAAAAAGGTTGATCAAAATGGATTCTTATCTTTTTGAATGAATATTCCGTTTTATAAATAAGTTTGATTAAAAATCACTTAGAATTCTTTATTCGAAAAGGAATGAAACGCCAAAAAGGTTATTTCAAAATTAAAAGAGCCAATGTTATTTTATATGCTAATGACATAGATAGAAAAAATGGCATGTACAGAGAATTCGAGATGAAGATTGATGGGGGAACAAGATATTTTCCTTATTGGGTGAATGTAACCAATCCTTCATATGCCCCATGAATCCTATACAATGACTTAAATCAAGATAAGAAGAAGGATTTAACTATTGTATTAACAAAGGGTTATGGCACAGAGGCTTTAGATAGTGAAGTCCATGTACTAAAAAAACCCAAACCAATATAGGCGAGATTTATGAAGAGGTTCTAGTAGACAATCCTATAGCGATTATTTTGAAAAATTAAAACAAAACTGACACAACATGAAGCTGTAGTGTCAATTGGCGAAAAGAAAACGGTAATTAATATCGAAAAGTTTCAAATCCCCCAGACCATTTGTTTAATGATGTTGCTTTTGGCAGTATCGTCAAATTTGATGTGGTTGATAATCATTTGGTGGCTTCTGTAGGTGGTCAAATTACTCCCGCCATGTTCATTGGTACGATTGAAATTTCTTATGAATTTCAAGATAAAATGTATCAAGCATAGAAGATTGAGTATAAATCAGAACAAATAAGTTGATACGAACTTTTTCAACTAACAGGTGCGTTAGCTTAAGATCGGAGCTGTCTTTAAGGCAGCTTTTTCAATAATGATAAGTCGAAACTCCGCCTTAGTGAAAGGATGTTTACATCAACAGAATATTAAACAGTAAAAAGGAAACCTTAATGTTAATAAATTGAAATTAATAGTAGGATTATTATTTTGTTAAGACGCAGGTAATAAAATACAAGATTTTTATATTTACTAAGGAGGAAAGGAAAAGGATGAAACAAACAATAGCAGATTTACTGATTGATTCTTTGCTGAACGCTGGAGTAAAACGGATTTACGGGATAGTGGGTGACTCACTGAACGCTGTTTTAGATTCCATTCGCCGTTCGGGGAAGATTGATTGGATATCGGTGAGGCATGAGGAGGTTGCAGCCTTCGCTGCGGGTTCTGACGCATTATTAAGTAACAGTATCGCAGTTTGTGCAGGAAGCAGTGGCCCGGGGAATCTTCACCTAATCAATGGACTTTACGATTGTCATCGAAGTCGAATACCAGTGTTGGCTATTGCGGCACATATACCAAGTAATGAAATTGGAGGAGACTATTTCCAACAAACAAATCCTGAGCATTTATTCAAGGAGTGCAGTCATTTCTGTGAGGTTGTGACAAAACCTGAACAGATGCCCCGCATGGTTACGATGGCTCTACAACATTCCATTTCACGAAAAGGTGTCTCTGTCCTCGTTCTTCCTGGAGATGTTGCTTTACTCGCTGACAATGAAAGTGTTCCTGAACAGGTAATCCACATAACACAGCCGGTTGTTCGGCCATCTGATGAAGAGTTAAAACGCCTGTCAGAATATCTTAATAGTGGTAAACGCATCACATTATTGTGCGGGGCAGGATGTGAAGGAGCCCACGCTCAGTTGATGCAGCTTTGTGACAAACTTAAGTCGCCAATGGTCATTGCACTTAGAGGGAAAGAACATCTTGAGTATGATAATCCATATTTGGTGGGACTAACGGGTCTTATTGGATATTCATCTGGATATCATGCCATGATGGATTGTGATGTATTATTAATGCTTGGTACCGACTTCCCGTATAGGCAATTTTTACCAAAAAAATCTATTATTTTACAAGTTGATATTCGAGCGGAACATTTAGGCCGCCGAGCAGCTTTAACCTTTGGACTTTGTGGAGACGTTAAATATACAGTTGAATCACTTCTTCCTCTTTTAAGTGAAACACATGACACTCATCATCTAGATAAATTTGTTTCAAATTATCGGGATGTTCGCAGGGGATTGGATAAGCTTGCAATAGGGAAGCCAGGAAGGATGCCGATTCATCCGCAATTTCTTACTAAAGTAATAAGCAATCTCGCCAGTGAGGGCACAGTGTTTACATGTGATGTAGGTACACCAACTTTATGGGCTGCACGATACCTGGAAATGAACGGAAAAAGACGACTTCTGGGATCTTTCAATCACGGAACGATGGCAAATGCTTTGCCTCAGGCAATTGGAGCCCAGGCTGCGAGACCGGAAGTTCAAGTAGTGGCACTGTCTGGAGATGGAGGACTCTCAATGTTAATGGGTGATTTATTGACGCTTCGGCAGCATAAATTACCGGTAAAAGTAGTTGTATTTAACAACAATGCTCTAGGTTTCGTAGAACTCGAGATGAAGTCTTCAGGCTACCTAGAAACAGGGACAGGTCTTGAGAATCCAAACTTCGCTGATGTTGCCCAGGCGATGGGAATAGAAGGAATTCGTGTAGAAGACCCGGCAGATCTTGAGAATGCGGTGAAACGAGCGTTTTCACATAACGGCCCAGTTGTACTTGACGTGGTAGTAAACCGCCAGGAGCTTTCACTTCCGCCTAGTATCAAATTAGAACAGGCACAAGGATTCACTCTTTGGATGCTTAAAGCTGTGCTGAATGGCCAGGGTAATGATATTGTGGAGCTGGCTAAGACCAATCTCATCCGATAGTATGTAAGTAAGAGGCAAGTGTTAATAGAAAGCAAATAAGGTGAAGGTTAAAACATAAAAAAATGCAGGCAGGTTGAACATTAGCCTGCTCTGATACTGTAAAATAAAAGGGCTGTGTAAATCTGCATGAGCACAAATAGGGCCTCACATTCTTTTTTCTATGTCTTCTTAAAATAGAAATTATTTCTTTTGTGGGTTCTACGAGGGATGCCGAAATAATAAACGAGTCGCTACTTTTGGTGGTAAAAGAACCACATGATCATTATGCCTGATGCTGATTTAGATCAAACCGTTAATGCCTTCCTAGGTGCAGCGGTATGGATTTAGCTAGCTTCCCAATTTTAAGACCTTTTGCTAAAGTGGCATGATATATATTCCTATAATATCTATTTCAAAAAAAACCTCGATAGAATATATGAATAATCTGTAATCCGTAAATATCTGTCCAACCCAATTTTTGTTTTTTTAAGACTTTCAAAAATTAAGGGTTAAAAATGAAGTATAGATAGACAAAGGGAAACGATCATACTGATGGAAATTAAACATGAAGATTGCAAAAAAGACCGCCTATCTGGCGATCTTTTGAATCTACGTATTAAAAAACTAAGCAGCATCTTTTATCTCTCTTGTTTTGTTAGCAAATAGTTTTTCTATAAGAGTTGTCATAATATACCATACGCCCCATATCTTCCTGCATTTATATCAGAAACTAGTAAATACAAGGGGAGTAATTTATTAGTAATTTTTATTGGAGTCCTAATATGAGAGATAAATAAACGCATAGCACTAATAGGATACACATAAAAAAAGAAACGACAGCAGGGGCTTTCTTGGTGAATGAAAAAATGGTTAAAACTAAGAATAAAAGGGCTAACAAAATAAGAGACATACTTGTTGAGTTTAGAACAAGTTGAACAGTCATTTCTGGCTGAAACTGCCCTTGATAAAACATCGTAAATAATTTAGAAACCACTTCACTTGTTACAGTTGTTTCGTGTGGTGGTGATTGTTGTCCTAATGCTGCAGTTGCTGAAAATATAAGCAGAATTACGATACTTTCTACTCTTGCCCAAGGTTTTGGATTAAAGTTTATATCTTTCTCTAATTTCCTTTTCATAAGAATACTATTGATTACTGCGTAAACCATTAAAGGAATAATCAATATATGTTTAAACAATAGTGCTTGTCCATAAGGGATCATCCAAGAATTGGGATAATTCTTAAACTCAACAACAAAGGTCATTAGTATAAGACCTGTCACAATAGTACTTGCAAAGCAAACAATAGCAACAGGTGTAAACCATTTTAAGAAATTCAACCAATTAGAATGATTTTTTGAAAACCAACTAACAACGATTAGTATCCCTGTCCAAACACTAACAGCAGTAAAATGGGCTGATTGATTTAAAAAGCCCTTCACCTGATCATACGAACTGGCATGACTTGACCAACCAAGTGCAAGAATTAATATGAGCGTGAAGATAATCCCAATGTAAGAATAGAGAGCCCTTTTTCGATAATCAAACCAAACCACTAAAATAAATAATAAATTTGAGAAAATGTAAGTAAAAACCCACGCTTTTCCTACTTCAAATGTAAAAAGAACAGACTGAAAAGTTTGTGCAAATCCAATATCCTCATATAGGTATAAAATCAATTGTAAAACGGGGATAAACGAAAAGATGGCTATACCCCCTATAGCCATCATTAAATAACCCTTTGGTACGTTTATATCCGGTCGATAAGAGCTTGGCACAAGATATAAGAGAAAGCTACCGATGAGAAGAGCAAAGCAAAGATATAACAATGCCTCACTAATGATTCCTATTAAAAACATTTTATTTTTTCCTTCTCAATACCCATATGAAACTTCCAACAACGATCACAATTAATACACCAATGATAGATGGAATTATATAGGAGGGCAATTTGTTTTGTTCAATTTCTTCTTTTGGTTCATTTGCTGTTTTTGGTTTATTTTCTTCTACTTGTTTCGCATCTTCTTTTTTTGGTTCCTTTTGTACTTCTGCAGGAGTTTCAGTAACAGGCATATCTACCGAGAAGGAAAAATCTCCATCAATAGGATGCCCATCTGCTCCGATAATCTTCCATTTCGCTTGATATTTCCCATTCTCTAAAGGATTTGAAAAACTACCTATCATTTTATTCTCTGTTATAGAGATATTTTTAACAGGTATTGAATCTCCATTTAAATTTTGAATCTCAAATGTACTGTTCTGTTCTATCTTTGATTCAAAAGTTAATGTGATTTCTTGCAATTCCTCTTTAACGATAGCTCCATTTTGAGGAGATGAGCTTTCTAAACCAGTGTGAGCCAAAGCATTGTTTACAAATGCTAGGAAGAATATAAACGTAAATAAAAATAACTTTTTTATCATAATTAACCTCCAAATAGTAATAACGCACTCATTGTATCAGAGTGGGTATTATATTCAAACCATCATTACAACAAATTTTCGACAAATTGGCAAACTCGGCATAAACAAAATATTTGAATGTGGTGGAACAATAGGAGTGAAAAGATTTTATTTTCAACTCAAAATGACAATAGTGAGGACTTTTTGATAGGACGAGGAAAAGGGAAATCGAGTAAAAGAGGAATTGAAAAAAATTCTATCAACCTTTAATTGCACCCTTTTTTCAGCACCCCAATTCACTCACTTTTATAAAAATTTAATACTCGTTAACATCGCAATGTAAAAGGGAAACACAAGCAAAACACCTCAAAATAATCCCATCCATGCGCTTGTTTTTCGATAACTAACGAATAGATAAATTAAGAAAAGTATCGATAAATAGAAATATTGCTGATACAATTCTACAACTCAAATGTAAGAGTAACTATACATGCAATTTGGGAGAGAGAAGGTTTATCCCCTTATTCTTCAGAGGTCTTTAATGGATTAATTGATAACAGTTGTATCGCTCGTGGGTATGAATTTTGTTCAATAGTTGAACCAGCAGGAACTGTAATTACTAATTGCCCTACACCTGCACCTCCAGGAGTATAGGTTAATAGATCATCCATCTGCAGTACACAATTAACATAACCATTAAAGTAACTATTATGTGTTGCTAAAGCTGGTAGTGTAGAAGCATCTGCTCCTGTGTCAGTCCAGAAGTCTTCAACTGCAATTCTTAAATTCCCTGCACCTGTAACAGTGGCAGTAACTTCATTGAAGAACCTTACAACAGATGGAAACAACGCAACTTGTGCAATAGGAAGTGAAAGCCTCTGACGGGATTCGAACCCGCACTCCTTTCGTAAGCATAGGATAGGGGAGAACACGCTTCCCTACGGATTTTCACCGGCAGGAATTGCACCTGCCTCAGCTTATTTGCTTTTCGGTGCTTCTGAAACCCTTACCTTGCGACCCGGTGGCTACAATGTTTTCCGGCGCTCTTCCCTTCTAGAGCTACAGAGGCGAAATATAATACTCTAATTTTACGAATCTTATAAGTGGTTGTGAACGATAGTATAACCGAAATTAAAGAATGAAAAACCTGACTTGTTAAATATTAGAATCCTACGATAAAAAAGGGTTCTTCTTATTGTGCGGTAGATTTTGTGGGATTGCTGCAAAAATTAATAATGGTCCAACCTGGTTGATAGATGAAAATGACCAGGGCTTCCTTGATAGAGAAATAAATTAAATGACAAAACATCTAAAAGAGGGTGAACCTTCGCCCAACTTTAAATGCTCACGATTGGAATTATCAATCGTATATTTTTATTGCTTGAACTACTTTTCCTAATATTCGAACCCGATCTTTGTTGATATTATAAGTTTTTTCTTCATAAAATGGATCTGTGCTGGATGGAATCAGTGTGATGTTTTCTTCGAAAATGTTCACTTTTTTGACTGTAGCATCATGACCATTTACTAAGACCACACCAATTTTACCGCTTTCAACATAGGTTGTTTTTTCAACTAGGATAAGTGAACCGTCGCTGAATTCTTTATTCATGCTGTTGCCATTTACCTTAAGATAAAAATATTCTTTGTTTGTTTCAAGCATAGAATTTAATGTCGGCATATATGCTTCTATATACTCTCGGGCAAAATTCGGTTCACCAGCAGGGATATTGCCGTAAACACCAATTAATCTGACGTTCTTCTCGTTTAAATATTCCATTGAAGGATTATCTTCAACTGTAGGTGATCCTTCAATGAGGTGGGAAAGCGGTATATCAAAGCAAGTAGACATCAGGCTTAATTTATCCATTAAAGGTTTGTTACGCCCCGATTCCCAGGCTGATACTGCTGTAGGAGCAACTTTTAATATTTTTGCTAAATCTTCTTGGGTCATTCTTCGTTCTTTTCTTAACTTTTTAATTCGTTCTCCAATGTGCATATTTCTTCACCTCTACCTTGAATATACACTATGAGTGAATATGAGTAAACTTAAAGTGTGTGAATTTTACAACAATTTGTTGTTAACTATACTTCAAGTGTGATATTCTTTTTTTAGACAGGAGGTGACAAGATGTGACAAATGTAAAATTTACAATCAAACAGGCGAGAAAGTATAAAGGTTTAACACAAGAAGAAATGGCAAAAGTGCTAGGAATGGCCAAGAGAACCTATATCGATTACGAGCAATATAAAATTCCTTTACGTATTGATAAGGCTTTTTTGTTTGCAGAGTGTGTTGGTTTTTCGATTGACGATATCATTTTTTTTGACCCTAACATACACTTTAAGTGTAGTTAAGGGGCAAGTTTACTATCTGGCTTAACAACAAGTGATTGAGCAACCCTTTTTGAATGGGGTAATAAAACCACTCAATTATATGGAACAAATGCGAACATTTTAGGATACAAAAGAACATTGCTTCAAACATCTTTGGGTGAATGGACTATCTAACAGTTCGGAAAATAAAACACTTGTATAACAATATGGCTGATGGTCGTTTTAAAGGAATTAAGTCATATGAGTGATGTTATCTTTTGGTTAATGACTGAAGAAGCCGGCTTTATTATATTGAAAATCATCCGAACGTGCCACTGGAAAACCAGACTAAAAATAGAGTTTTCTCAAAAATCCATACTTATGATGATTTGAGAAAACAATTGGGAGGGTGGATAAAGTGGAAAGAGAAATTAAATCATTTGAGGTAGTTTCAGGAGCCGTTGTTAATACCATTTCGATTGGTAGAGAATTTGGTGGAGAAGTTGTTGAGGACATTATCTTACACGATGGAGTATTCAAATTGTTTAATCGCAAGGACGAGCTTATCACAGAAATTAATTTACCTGTTGTTGGTGTGAAATACGAGTATAAAGGAGGCGAGTTAAGTGCCTAAAGAAATCAAACATCCAAAAATTTCTCAGACTCTAAAGATAGGTTTTCTTAGCTTTAAAGCGCAACCAGAACATGCAGGCATTGATTATTATGGCCATGGAATTTTATTGGGTGATTCAATTGTAATGGATCCATCCACAGGTGAAGTTGTGTTGAAAGTAAACCTAGATAGTTACCTTAGTGAAGTTTATGGTTTTTTATTTAAAACTGCTGATTAAAAAAGAACTCTTGGATCAAATCCAGAAAGACAATCTATTTGTTTTTGGAAGGCAACATGAGTTATCGAAAAGAAAGGATTTAATTACAATCTATGAAATGAATTATTTAGTACACTAAGACTAGGAGCAATTGGACAGTGGCGCATTCGAAGAAATTGCAAATAAAATTAATAAAAATATTTGAGCCCTCTTTCCTTTGTAGGAGATAGGGCTTGTTCCTTATAAAAAGACAAATATGAAGGAAAGACAAAGTATTACACCCGTCAACTTGTGGAAAAGCACAAAGAAATTCACCAAAAAATTGAAGGGCTGAGGTATCCAAATGAAAGCCCAGTTGCGTTCCGTGGGAAAATTTTAAATCTCGACGAGCGAACGACACAACAGCTCTCAAAAGATTCAAGGCGCTATTTAACGTGGGAAGCAAATGGAAAGAAAGGGGTTGGAATTTGCAGTGATATAACGGGATGCAATCGAAGGGAACTTCTGTACATATTGAGTGTTATGCTTGTGATTGGTTTGTGCCAAAACTTGAGTATTATGACGACTATAAAGCTGAGCAAACTCATTGGAAGAATGTTATAGATCAAACATCAAAAGATCCAAATCGAGCAGCTCATTTTGAAAATGCGGTACGCAATGCCAGTTATTTAGAGAGAATTATCAACATATGTGAAAAGGGTATTGAAAAATCCAAGGAAGAGAAACTTCAAAAGCAGGTCAAGCCACCTGCTTAGACCACCTGAATGGGAGTGAAAATATGGCTAATGAAGGATTATTAGAAAAGCAGCAGCAGATGCGTGAAGACAGTATTGAGCGTGTCAAATGGTCAGTTCAGTACTTGAGAGACTTAGAGGGTGATCATACTAGAATTAGTGCAAAGAAAATCGCGGATATTTCTGGTCTAAGTCGTACGGTTTTATATAAATCCCATTTGCGCCCTTTATGGGATAGAACGTGGAGCAAAAGTGAAAAAGAACGGCAAAGTAAACACGATACAAATCGTCAACTTCGGGAACAAAAGAAGTTAGAGGATCAGATTGTTCTTTTAGAACAACAACTGCAGAAGAATGAACATCAAAAAGAACGCCTCTTAAATTCTCTAGAAAAGGAGAAATCACGTTCCAGCGTATATCGTCAGGATTATGAAGAACTTAAAGAGAGACATGCTAAACTCCTCCACCATAACCTGCGCCTCCTTCGAAAGCTACATCTTCATGGAGTAGACACAGATGAATTTGATGATAAAAAAAATGCTACTTTCGAGCCACAATAATTTTATCAGACAGTCAGTTCTTAATTACTGTCATGGCTGCTGTCAATCAATTAGAACAAGATCTTATACTTATGCGACAACGTGAAGGAATTGAGCTGCTGAGAAAGGGGGGCCTGATATTGAGATTGTGAAGGTTGCTACTTAAACTGAGGGAGTGTTAGAAGAGGAATGAAAATACATTTCTCTTTAATATCGCATTTGACCCATACTACGTAGTAGATAAGGAAGCTCATAAAAAAAGCGTGAAATACCACGCTTTTATGACTGTCGTTTTTTTAATTGTAAATTGCCTTTATTAAACATAATAAGTCCATTAATTCTCTCGTATATGGCATACAAAGGATATAGCAGACCAATAAACACGATAATGGAAGGTATTTTATCAATGACAGGTATTATGCCAGATAGCAAAGTTATTAATGTTTCTGTTAAGTAAATAAATAAAGGAATTATTGCGATCAAACCAATTAAAAGAAATGGGGTTACTTTTGTTTCTTCGACAATTCCAGCTCGTTTTCTTCCTTTTCGCGCAGCTGTCCGTCTGTATAGAGCGCCAAGATAGTTTTTGGAGGCTCCAACTGAATGAGCAGCTTCAGTTAAAGCAGATTTTAAATATTTATTTCCCTTTTTGCCTCTGGTTGATTTCCTTTTTCCTGCACTTTCATTGTGTCCTGGTACGAGGGCGGCCCATGAACATAATCTGGCTGCACTTTCGAACTGTTTTTCAACGTCCGTTCCGATTTCAGCTAGAATTTGTTCTGCCATTCGAGTGGCAATTCCAGGTATTGAATCCAGTCGTTCTATGTTTTCTTGATACACACTAACTCTTTGGGCAACCTCTTGATCTAGTTTTTCAATCTGCCAACGAAGTGAATACAATGAATGCACGTAGTCCGTCGGTATTTCTTCTAGCGACGTGTTCGTGATATATACATTCATGCCCATTAAACGTTTACTTTTATCTTTCATGACAATGCCTTTCTTCTTTTCACGTATCGCTTGATTTTTCAGGCGTGTTTGCGTTTGATCGTCGGTTAAACGATGGATAATGACACGTGCTGGAAGCTTCTGATTTTGTTCAATGTATGCCTCGGGTATTTCCATCGTGTCACCAGGGGTTAGACCAGACATCATTTGTGTCATATCAAGCTGGATGTATTCTGTTTGCTTTTTTAACGTGCTATTTTTGAAGTATTCTGGCTCAGGGTTTTTAATTTAAATGCGGGTATTCAGCTTCAACCGCGAGATATAGTAAGCCTCTTTATCATGAATGGCTTGTAAGTCTCCTAAATCGAAGTAACCAAGATCACGCAAACATAAATCGCCAGCCCCTACGGTTTCAAGACAGATGGTACCGTATGTTTTATCAATTCTTTCCTGGTCCAAGTTGCACGTTAAGAAATTGACCACTTAGTAAATCATATTCCAATTGAATTTTCACGCCTGTCGTATTACTACTCCCACCTGAACCTTGATAGTCAGTGGGAAAGAATCAGGTAGCTGAAACACAGTCGCATCTAAAATCCGAATACGTTCGAAAGATGAAATCATGTGTGAAGATAGCGATTGTGTCGCACAAAGTTTTTGTGTTAGGAGTGAAGTAAAGACTTCTCGAAGGAATGCGACAGCTGCTGGATTAAAGCGTTAATTGAGTCCCTCTTGGCTCATTAGTACACCCGTCGAAGCCTCTAACCGACTACATAGTTGCGTAAGCGATGTACTAGCGACTTCTTGGCTGAGCCAAACGCAAAGGGCGATGAGTTCATTTGCTTGATACTTACTAGATCGTTGCACAAAATCAACTTGTTTGGCAGTTTCTTGTAGGACTATTGGAGATAGAAAGCGTTGTAATTCTTGTGCGAAAAGTGTCAGTTCACTGGAGTTGATAGGATTCATAAAAAACACCATCCTTTCTCGTAAACTTCTTATGATAAGCATAGCGTTTTTTCATTTATTTATCTCGATGCATTTGAAAAAGCATAGAAGAAGACAAAAAAAGTGGATATTGATATTTGGACATTAGAAGATCGAACTGCCACAGCCTTTTAGGTTGTGGCAGTTTTTTGTTTGTAACATTGCTGTCACAGAGGATTGTTACTATGTAAATGAAAGGAGGATACGATGGTTTTTTCAAGTCTTTTGTTCATTTATTTATTTCTACCAATCAATATAATACTGTATTACTCAGTGAAAAATAGAAGCTTTAGAAACATCATTTTGTTAATAACATCATTATGTTTTTATGCTTGGGGTGAGCCAGTATGGATTGTCCTATTACTTATTAGTAGTTGTGTTGATTATTGTCATGGATTGTATATTGAAAGATTTCATGGAACGAAATGGGCTAAATACGGTGTTGTTTCTTCCATTATATTAAATCTTTCTTTGCTAATAGCATTTAAATATAGTGCTTTCATCTATGGAAATATTAATCTTATTTTTAATACGTCGTTCCAAATACCCGATGTTGCATTACCAATTGGTATATCTTTTTATACCTTCCAAACAATCTCTTACACAGTGGATGTGTATCGAGGAAAAGTACAGGCACAAAGAAAATTTTCGACTTTCCTTTTGTATGTGTCATTATTTCCACAGCTAGTGGCGGGACCGATTGTTAGATATGCGGATATTGCTAAACAAATAGAGCATCGAACTACAAATATTAGCCAAATTAGTGATGGTGTGAATCGATTTATAATTGGATTAGGAAAAAAAGTATTGCTAGCTAATACAGCTGGTAGTTATGCCACGATGTTTATGGATCGTTCTTCGGAAAGTTTAACCGTAACAGAAGCATGGTTTGGTATTGCGATGTTTACGCTGCAAATCTACTTTGATTTTTCCGGATACTCAGATATGGCTATAGGGTTAGGAAAAATATTTGGCTTCGAATATAAAGAGAATTTTAACTATCCATATATTTCACGATCTGCTACAGAATTTTGGAGACGTTGGCATATATCTTTAGGTAGTTTCTTTCGAGACTATGTGTATATCCCACTTGGTGGAAACCGAAAGAATGAATTTTTTAATTTGATGATTGTATGGTTTCTAACTGGAATTTGGCATGGCGCTAGCTGGAACTTTGTTGTTTGGGGACTATATTTTGGGGTTTTAATTTACTTAGAGAAAAAAATGATAGGAAGAGTTTTAGAAAAACTGCCGAGAATTGTTTCACACTGCTATTTACTAGTGGTTGTAATTATAGGATGGACTTTCTTCTACTTTACTAACATGAATGATGCTTTCTCTTATTTAAAAGTTCTCTTTGGTTTTGCTAATCAAAGCTTCGCTAGTACTGAGTTATATATTATTGTCACTAATAATATTTTCTGGATAGTGATTGCTATTTTATTATGTACACCACTAATCAAAGTCATTGGGAAAAAGGTTTTCAAAGGTGCTATGTATAAAGGTTGCTTGATTACTGGGAATGTTATGATTCTAATCCTGTGTACAGCTGTTCTGATTAGTGAAAGCTATAATCCATTTCTTTATTTCAGATTTTAAGGAGAGTAATGAATGAAAACCGGTAATAAATTCGAGATAATCCATATCGGTATTATGGTTGGAATTGTAATAGTGGGCTTTACATTATTCATTATATTACCAACAGATAACATTTCTGAAAATGAAAGACGTCAATTAACATCCTTCCCTACTTATTCAGCGGAAAACTTTCTAAATAAAAGTTATTCCAAACAAATAGATGTATATGTGAATGATGCATTTCCATTTCGTGAGCAGCTGATTGAGTTGAATTCCCTTTATAGTAATGCAAAAGGAATACGATTAGGAACAGATGAGATACAAATATACAATATAGAGAAATAAACAAAAGGACATTTAAAAACAATGAAAAAATATATGATAGTTTCAGCAATTGCGACCCTACTAGTTGCAGGATGTGCTTCTAAAGACATAGAAAATGAAAGTAAGGGGAGCATTGTTGAAGATAATAAACAAGAAGTTCCAGAGAATACCACTGCTGAAAAATCCGGCACCATTATTACACTCGGCGATCGAGCAGTCGAAATTTTTTACGGAAATGAAGAAACTGAAAAGCGATATTCCAATACTATTTCAAGTATGAAACAAGCTCTAGGAGAGCAAGTAGAAGTATATAATATGGTAGTTCCAACAAGTGTAGAATTTGCGCTACCGAAAAAGTATCAACATATGTCCAAACCGCAAAAACCTGTTATTGATAAAATTTATGACAATCTTAATAGTGAAATTAAGACAGTCGATGCGTATAAAGCATTAGAAAAACATAAAAATGAGTATTTATATTTTAATACGGATCATCATTGGACATCACTAGGTGCATATTACGCTTACGAACAATTCGCGAAAGAAGCAGGATTTAAAGCGAAGTCATTAGATGAATACGAAAAATATTCTAAGAAAGATTTTTTAGGTACATTATTTACACAAACTCAAGATACTAAACTAAAAGAGAATAAAGATGTTATTGATTATTACAAGATTCCCGTTGATTACAAGGTATTTCGTTATGAAAAAGGGAAAGAAGATACAGCAGTACCTTCAACGTTATATGCCGATTATGCAAATGGTGTAAATGCTTACTCTATATTTTTACATGGAGATTTTCCAATGATTAAAATTCAAAATAATGATAGTAATAAAGGGAGAAAACTAGTCGTTGTAAAAGAGTCTTATGGAAATGCATTTGTGCCATTTTTAATACCTCATTATGACGAAATATATGTAGTGGATACAATAGTAGTTTAACGAAATTAGTAAATGAAGAAGAGGTAAAAGAAGTATTATTCATCAATAATATATTTGCTGCTAATACGGAGAAAATTGTGAAAACACTTGAAGGATTACAGTGAAAAAGCAGAAGCCTATTCCAAGTGAGGAAACCATGTACGTCTTTGATTGCGGATGCGTAGATTACAAACACTTAAAAGATCGAACTGCCACAGCCTTTAAGGTTGTGGCAGTTTTTGCTTGTAACATTGTTGTCACACTGAGAATGTATGGTAGTAGTTAGTCTTCATACATAAGAGAGGTAGTGTGACTTTGAAAAGAGTAATTTGGAGAGTTATCAAATGCTTGTTCATCCTAAGCATAGTCGTAATAGGAATCATTGTTTCTGCATGTAAAATAGAGCCAAAACGTTTGGTGACAAGGGAATTTGAAGTAGAGCTGTCATCGGAAAGTCGGGAATCTATCAGAGTTGTTCAGTTTTCAGATGTGCATTTGGGTCCTAATTATTCATTACACCAGCTAGAGAAACTGGTCGATAGAATAAACGAGCTTGAACCTGACATCATCGCTTTTACGGGCGATCTCATAGATGTAGTATCTGAGTTCGAGGGAAGGTCAGAAATAAGTGGCATATTGGGTAAACTAAATAGTAGATATGGCAAATATGCTATTTGGGGAAACCATGATTACGGAGGTGGCGGGGTCAGGTTTTATGAAGACATTATGATAAAATCAGGATTTAAGCTACTTAAAAATCAGAATAGTGTCATTGAACTTGACGGTGGACAGTTAGTAACGATTATAGGGTTGGATGATGCGATGCTTGGACACCCAGATATTGAAAAATCATTTGCGGGTGTTAACAGCCAGGAAGCCAAATTGTTACTGCTGCATGAGCCGGATCTTGTAGACGAAATAGAGGCAGATCGTTTCGATTTAGCCTTGGCGGGACACAGTCATGGCGGGCAAGTGGTTGTCCCGTTATTTGGTCCTCTGGTGACACCCCCTTTTGCGAAGATATACACAAAAGGGATGTATCAGTTAGCGACGGACACATATCTGTATGTAAATAGAGGAATCGGCACGACGAAGATAGCTGTGAGATTTTGGAACCCTCCGGAGCTATCAGTGTTTGACTTAGCTATGTAAAACTTAAATGCCGAAGGAGGAATAAGAAATGGCTGTTTTAATCGCAGATGATGAGCCGCAAATGGTTAAGATACTTTCAACCTATTTCAAAAAGGAAGGCTTCAATGTCCTGACGGCTAATGATGGGCAGGAAGCATTGGATATATTTGAATCGACCAAGATCGAGTTAGCTATTTTGGATTGGATGATGCCGAAAATTGATGGTATAGAGGTATGTAAATATATCAAGGATAATAGCCAGACTAAAGTTCTGATATTAACAGCGAAAGGTCAAACGGAAGATGAAATAAAGGCCTTACATAATGGGGCTGATGAATATATTAAGAAGCCATTTGATCCACAAATACTACTATTAAGAGCTAAAAAACTTATGAATAATAGCGAAGAAATTAAAGTAAGAGATATTAGGATAATGGAGCATGAAAAAAAAGCATACAAGCACGAAGAATTATTACAGCTTACCAAGATTGAATATGATTTGTTGCTGTTTTTCAGTAGAAATAAAGGTGTTATTTTATCGAGGGACAGGCTGGTTGATAGCGTTTGGGGCATGGATTATGATGGTGATCTTCGAACAGTCGATACGCATATCCGGAGACTAAGAACTAAAATCGGTACTGATATTATCAAAACTTACCGAGGTGTGGGCTATTGTCTGGAGGTGAAGGAAGATTAAAATCGGGAGCAAGTTTTCAGTTGGTGTGTCATCCATTGTTATTTGCACTTTTATATTTTCGATGGTAGCAAATATTTTCCTGGTAGACAGATATTACATCTATGAGCAAAGGAAGATTTTAGACAAGATAGCGAGCGATATACGTAGTGTATCTGAAAATAATTTTGTGAACGACTTGGAACGCATAGAAGAGGAACACGCCGTAACCATAGTGTATTCAGAAATCGGTGGCAATTTGGATCGACTGAATGACAACATAAAATCAGAATTTGAAAGGAAGAAATTAAAGCTAAACAAATTTTGGATTACGGAAAGTACGTTACATACTTTGCAGAACAACAGTGTGAATAAAATCTATGACCAAGGCGTAAGCAAATATAAAGTTCTAACTAAATTTATCAAGATAGATCATTTTATTATTGCCATAGCATTGCCATTACCACATATGGAAGAAACAATTTTAATCATCAATCGATTGAATATATTTCTAATGACTATTTCAGTACTATTGATTGTTTCTTTAGTAGTCATTCTATCTAAAAAAATTACAAGACCTTTAGAATCCTTGAAAGTTTTGTCTCAGGATATAGCTGATTTGAAATTCAGGAAAGAAGAGATTAACACCAATGATGAGGTAGGCGATCTTGCAAAAAGTATAAATAGTATGAGTGAAAAATTAGAGAAAGCCCATGATGAAATCAATGGTCAAAATAAGCGATTGAAAGAATTAATGTCAGATGTGTCCCATGAGTTAAAAACGCCACTATCCATAGTGAAAGTGTATGAACAAGGTATAGTGGACGGTTTAGATGACGGAACATTTAGAGATATAATTGAAGAACAGATTGAGAAAATGGATGTCTTAATTGAAAAGATGTTGTTTTGGACAGAATTAGAAAGTAGCGCATATACCAAATCTAATTTTGATTTGGGTAAAAGAATGGTAGATATTATGGAGAAATACATGTTGATTCTAAAGGAAAATGATATTGATTGTTCCTTGCATTTTGATGCGAGTGAAGAATATTTTGTTAGTGCAGACAAAGAAGGAATAGATGTTGTTCTCGATAATTTAGTTACGAATGCAATTAAATATTCCAATGATAAGCGAATCGACATTACGTTAACTAGAGAGGCTAATGGCGTGAAGTTGACAATTGCTAACGGGGTTGGCGACATGGAAGAAAGTGATTTGGACAGTATATGGAGACCTTTTTATGTATTAGAAAAATCAAGAAGTAAGGAGCTTTCTGGCACAGGTTTGGGATTACCGATTATCAAGACCATCTTGGATCATCATAATTTCGATTTTGGATTTGAATTAAAAAATAATAGATTAGTGTTTTTTGTAACATTCGTGTAACACACCGGGATTACACTAGTTATGGAGGTGCAATACATGAAAAAAATACTATCAATCATGTTAATCGCTACAATTGCAACGAGTGTCCTTACCGGCTGTGTGAAGGACAAAAATATACCTAGCAAAGAGGTCCATTCACAGATAGATAATTTAGACTTTAACTTTAGTGTGGATCCAGAAACTTTAGCGTTTGAGGTAGAGTCCAATGGAACTATTGAAAGAGCATCGGAACCACTGGAGAAAATGGAGGTTTCAAATTTAGAAGACAGTGGAGATACTATTACCTGGAGCTATTTAGAAAAGGAAATTGATGTTGAAATTGAAAAAAAAGATGAGTATGTAGATGTATCCATAATATCTAACAAAGATGGAGATAACATGTTCGCGTGGCCGAAAGTGAAAGGTGATGGATATATGCTCCCGTTAAATCAAGGGAAGTATATTCCAAGCAATGATTCTATTTGGAAAGAATATTTAAGTGAAGAAAAAATGAAGGTGATTGAGGCTTTCTCTATGCAGTTTTTTGCAGTTGAAAAAAGTGAGTATTCACTAGTCTATATAATTAAAAATCCTTATAATAGTGAAATTAATTTTAAGACAAAAAATGATATTGAGTTTACTTTTAATCATGAATTTCCAGCTATTAACGAACAGAAGGAATATGGTTTTAGAATATATGTAACGAAAAAAGATCCAGTAGATGTTGCAAAGACTTATAAAAATTATTTGGTTGAACAAGGGGACTTCAAAACCTTGGGCGAAAAGACGGGAGAAAATAGTAATATTGAAAAGCTTTATGGTGCCCCACATGCTTATTTTTGGAATAGAACTGTGATTTCAGAGGAAAATATAGAATGGGCTATACTGAGAGACGCTATCCCTGAAAAACTGAAATTATGGATTCAGAGGTTACTAAATACTAAAGTTGAGGATGGTTCAGAACTTTCATCGGCCTTTAATGATTTAAATAACTTAGACTATGTAGACAAATATACTAAAAATAGAATTGTCAAAGGCTTAAGTGCTTTAATTCAGCTAAAAGAATTCTATAATCCAGAAATTTTTACTGAAGCAGATAAAGAAACACAGGAATTATTGAACAAAGGAATAGACAATATAAATGCTGTTGAATTAATTGACCTAAATAAGAGATTATTAAAAAGCGTACTTGGAAATGCAGTTGACCCAATAGAGCAGTGGGCAGATGCAAATACTGTAGAAGTGATAAAGGATATGAAGGATTCAGGGCTAGAAAAAATGTGGATTGGTTTGGATGACTGGCAGGAAGGATTTATTAAACCGGAGCTAGTAACAGAAGCCGAAGATATGGGCTATTTAATTGGTACCTATGATTCGTATCATTCAATCCATGAACCAGGTAAAGAGAAGTGGGAAACTGCTAAGTTTAAAGATACTTCACTTTATGAGAATGCAACTGTAACCAAAAAAGATGGGAATAAGATTGAAGGATTCCAAGGTGAAGGTAGAAAGTTGAATCCGACGCTTGCAATGCCTAGTGTAAAAGAAAGAGTAACTTCAATTTTAAATACTGGTTTAGCATTTAATTCATGGTTTTTAGACACGGACGGCACTGGGGAGATCTATGATGACTATACGCCAGAACATGTGACTACTGAAGAGGAAGATATTCATGCAAGAATTAAGAGAATGGAGTATCTGCAAAAAGAATGGAATATGGTAGTTGGAACTGAGGGCGGCAATGATTTTGCTAACAAAAATGTTGCTTTTGCACATGGAATAGAAACGCCATCATTTTCTTGGATGGATAAGGATATGAGCAAAAACAAAGAAAGTGACTACTATGTAGGGAGATACTATTCGAGTACTGGTGGAGTTCCAGAATTGTTTTCAAAACAAATACCTTTAAAGAATAAGTACAAGAAGTTATTTTTGGATTCAAACTACACAATCCCATTGTATAAGTTGGTTTACAACGATTCAGTGATCACGACTTATTGGTGGGGATGGGGAACCTTAAAAATAGAAGATGAAATATCAAATAGGATGTTGTATGAAGTACTTTATAATGTACCTCCTTTATATCATATAGATAAACATGAGTGGGAAAAACATAAAGAAACAATAGTAAGACATTCTAAGGTATGGTCAAATTTTAGCAAAAAAGCAATAACTGAAGAAATGACGGGTTTTAAAATTATATCAGATGATAGGCTAGTTCAAATGACTGAATTTGGTGAAGCATTAAGTGTAGTAGCCAATTTTTCGGAAGATGAGTTTAATTTTCAGGGTGAGACAATACCAGGAAAATCATTGTTAATTATTGATGGAAATAGTAATACTATCTATACACCGAAAAAGTAAGCGTGAAATCGGCAACATTCTAATTCCTTATTTTTCATGAGACAATCTTCCAAGAGACTGAATCCTTGGTTGGCTGCTTTTACCACAACTTATCGCTAGTTTAAAAAGCATATTATCAGCTTAAATGTAAGAGGCCATTGGAAAAGTCCATGTGAATCAAAAGGCGTTGTTTACTCATTTTTTTGAGCGAACGATGCCTTTTTTAAAAAGTAAATTACTTTCTACACAGTTAAACCCATTTTGATTTATTAGGGGTCCAGTCACATACCCATCAAGCTAACAACGGAAATGACTAGATATAAAATGCCCATTGTCGCAAAACGAGCGAGTGATGGAGAAGTAGGCACGCCAAAGAAGCCTACTAAAATATGATTTTTTTGCTAGGCAGCTTGTCTAGGCTTCACCGTCTTTTCATACACAACCCCTAGATTATCAAAAACGGTCTGCTTCTTATATCGATGACATTTACGACCGTTCTTTTTGAGTAGCTGATAAAGGCGATGCAGAATCGTTACAAGTTCATTTGGGTCATCTTTCATTGCTCGAAACAGTAACGGAAAGTAATCTTTAATCATGTAAATCGCTTTGTATTCACTCAGCTCTTGCTTTTTCTTTTCAAGTAGAAGCTGTCGCATTTGAAACATCGTAGAAGAACAAAGGAGAATACCGATGAGTTGCCCATATAAATGGCATTCTAGGCGTTCTTTTTTGATATTTTTACACTAGTCGATTTCAAAGAACGACTTCCATGTTTTAAATAACATTTCAATCTGCCAACGTAACGAATATAACGGATGTACATATTCTGTTGGCACTTCTTCCGGTGATGTGTTCGTGATGTATACGTTGATTCCCATTAGCCGCTTACTTTTGTCCTTCATGACAATACTGTTCTTTTTCTCACGTACGGCTTGGTTTTTTAGTCGTGTTTCGGTTTGATCATTCGTTAATCGGTGGATGATTACATGTGTCGGTAATTTCTGAATCTGGCCAATGTAAGCTTCCGGGATTTCAATGGTCTCACCTGGTTCCAGTTCCTCCATGATCTGTACCATATCGAGCTGAGTATATTCTGTTTGCTTTTTCAACGTGCCATTTTTGAAATACTCTGGTTCCAGATTTTTCACATAAATACATGTATTTAATTTCAAACGAGATATATAATAGGCTCTCAACTCATGAATCGCTTGTAAATCTCGCAAATCAAAATAACCTAAGTCACGCAGGCATAAATCGCCTGCCTCGACACTTTCAAGGCAATCCGCATCATATGTTTTGTCGTTATTTTTTCCTGGCCCTAGCTGCACATTTAAGAATTGGCCACTAAGCAGATCGTATTCAAGTTGGATTTTCACACCAGCCGTGTTACTACTCCCTCCAGAGCCTTGATAATCAGTGGCGAAGGAATCAGGTAGCTGAAACACCGTCGCATCTAGAATCCGAATACGTTTGAAAACAGAAATGATACGTGAAGTTAGCGATTTTGTAGCACAGAGTTTCTGTGTAAGGAGTAAAGTAAAGACTTCTCGAATAAATGCGACAGCTGTTGGATTAAGCGTTGATTCAGTCCTTCTGGGCTCATGAGTACGCCCGTCGAAGCCTGTAATCGACTACATAGTTGCCGTAAGCGATGTACTAGCGACTTCTTGGCTGAGCCAAACGCAAATGGCGATGAGTTCATCTGCTTGATATTTACTGGATCGCTGCACAAAACCAACTTGTTTGGCGAGATCTTGTAGGACTATTGGAGATAGAAAGCGTTGTAATTCTTCAGAAAGAATCTTTAAATTGAAATATATCCTCATTTACATTATTTGAATTACATCCGTTTAAGAAAAGTAATATCAATAGCGAAAAGAAGAAAAATTTTGTTATTTTCTTCATTTCTTATCCCCCTTAAATTCAATATTTAAATTCACCTCCTACAATGCCTTCAAAGTCGTCAATTTCCATCTTTTGAATTCCCTGACCATTGCTGATCCTAAGCCAAACAACTATACCACCTCTAGCAAAATAATTAACATATCATATTCAAGAAAGGTTAGTTAGCTAAAAGCATATGTTTTATTGAAAGGATGTGATCGAATTATGGATCGGAAGAAATGGGGCGTTGGAGGATTAGTATTCGTTGGCTGCATGTTTCTTGGTGGAGGAGTGGGAGATTTGTTAGGAAGTTCCCACAACGGATGGCTGATAGGAATGGGTGTTGGATTTCTTGGGATAGCTTTAACGAGACTGATTGGAAAATGATCTTCTGCAATTTGGCCCTTTTGCTGAATAAGGTTTCTAAGGAACACATGAATGCTCTATACTAGTTAACATAAAGTCAACTATAAGAAGATAGCAAAAACGCCAAACCCATATGGTTCAATAGTTTGGCGTTTGTGTGTTTTTTATCCTTTATTCAGGATTTTATACAACCTTGATGTAGCAAGGGTTTGCTAGATGATCAATAAAAAGCCCTAGATTTACCACTAGAGCTTTTTCTATTTCATCTTTATTTATCTAATTATGAAAGCTGTAGGTTCGTAAAAGTAGACAATTCTGAACGGTGCTATTTCTTTACAAAACAGCCAGCTTTAGTGTTCGTTTTAGTAATAAAACAGTTTGCGAACGTTCGCAAATTAACATTAACTTTTACGAACTATGAATAAATAAAATTAGGTGTTGATTTCCATGAGTTTGCAGGAACATTTTTATCTAAATAAAAGGTACCCAACCTCTTTTGAAATGGGTACCCATTTTATCCGAAGGTACTCAAAAGATTACACCTTTTGGAGACCTCTTTAATTTGAATATTTTATAATTATAACAGGCGATTTTTTTTAAAGTATTTCCACATGCCCCAGGTTAAAATGACTAAGATCCCTAAAATGATAATCGTTGAGAATGGAGAATCTTGATAGGGTAAAGGAACATTCATTCCAAAAAAACCGGTTACGAAAGTTAATGGTAACATTACGGTTGAAATGATGGTCAAAACGTTTAACTTTTCAGAGGATTTTGCGTTAATAATGGAATAATACGTCTCCAAAGCACTGTTTACAAGATCTCTGTACGTTTCAGTAGAGTCCACTATCCTCTCGAGATGGTCAATTAAATCCACATAAAACGGCGCATTTTCTTCCCGTATTTCAAACTTCCACTTTCCGTCCACAGTCATGAAGATCCTACGCTGAGGAAGGATGACGCGTCGAATTAAAATGATTGTTCTTTTTAGTGCAAGGAATTCTTCTGTCACTCCCCTTATTTCTTCATCGTAAATCTCATCTTCTAGTTCATCAATACGGATGTTAATGCGGTCAAGAATCGGAAAGTATTCATCCGTTATGCCGTCTACAAGAGCATACAAAAGAAAATCTGCACTCTTATCCATGTATTTTGTGTTCTTAGAACAAATCACATCCATCTGGCCAAGCCATTTCAATTTTTCTTTATGGATTGTCACTACGTAATTGGGGCCGACAAATACGTTTAACTCTAGGGTCGTAATTTCCTTATCTTCTTCCTCGTTATACCGAAGGGCATGTAAAACGAAGAACTGGTAATCTTCGTAGTTGTCAATCTTAGCCCGAGGACTGTCATGCAGGCAATCCTCAATTGCTAAAGGGTGAAAATCAAAAATCTTTGCCACTTTATATAATTCAGGGGTTTTTACATCGTAAATATCGATCCACAACAAATTATTAGGATGTTTTAAATGCTCTTGCACGTTAGATAGGTTAAACTCAGTGGTCATCTCTTGGTTCTCATGATCGTATAAATACATTTTAATCATATTACATTACACCTCGCGTTATAGATCAAGGCATTAAAGGTTATGAGTCTTCTTAGTTGTTACAAGAGGACATGAACACCTTCGTTGCCTCTTTCTTGTTGTCGACTTGCGTTTTTCCAACGAATTGGGGTCGTCAGTGCCCATGCATTCCTCACCTCCAAAATATAAAGGCTCCTTTCACACAGAAAGGAGCCCATAAAAAACAAAAAAAAATGCTTAAATGTTCTCCCCTTGTTGAGTTTTAGCATTGTATAGCATAGGTTTTACCAGCTACATTAAGAAAAACCATAATCCGATTTTTCCTGTTGACCCATCTGCGCCTTTCGACATTTTTGGGATGCAACGTATCTCTATACAGGAGCCTCACCTAACAGAAGACTATTCAACTAAAGTTAACCCTAAGGTTAGAAAATAACCATTAAAAGATGAGTTCACTCCATTTATAGAGGTAATTGTTTGGGTAAGACAAGATTGCTCAATGGATTTGTTTTTCGATGTTTCGCAGATGATAAGGAGTTTCAAGCGTTATTTAGTGATAAAGAATACTATTAAGATGAGTTCCCCGGTAACATGATGGCTGCTAAAAAGGTTGGTCCTGTGTCTTCAGTAGCTCCAGTCGCTTGAGGGGATAAATGATAATAATACTTTTTTATTTAAATCATGTTTGCGTTAGAAGAGGTTATATCACCAGTTTATGTAAAAGGATGAAAAGAGTTTGGACAAGTACCTAAATAGAAAAATTCATTGGAATCGAGGGTTCCAATGGATTTACTTCTGATAAGGTGGTTTATGTAAACTAGCTTGCTTGTTTGAATGACTTATTAAAAACAGCGAGACTTTGTTAAATAAAAGATTGGAGGAAGATTAGCTATCGCACCTCCAACCTTATTGATAATCACTTTGGAACTAATTGTTTATTAAGATTTAAACAGAGTATTTGCAGATATTTTTTGAAGGACGGGTTATGGTACTAATTCAGTGCCGTTTAAAAAAGAGGTTTATTTTTTTCTTTAAGGGGTAGCGTCAGGAAAATGCGGTTTTACAACGTTAAGGAAATTACAATATTAAAAAGGCTAATTTCTCACATTAAATTGAGAAAATAGCCTTTTTTCATTACTCCATTGAAGCGATCTATTATGAAAGAACAATCCTAGCACACGGGAGTTGCAAATAGAAGAAAGATAACATATTAATTGCTAACTTATTAATTTGGCTCTACATGGACATGAACACGATACACTCCGTAATCTTTAACTATTATTTCCTCCACATGGGGTGAAATATCATGAGCTTCTTTGATATCTAACGTAGAATTAACAAGAATGACAACATCTATCACTTCATTATTTCCGTAGTTTCGCTCTTTAATTTTTTTATGCAACTAACGGGGCAGGTTAGCTGAAGAAGCCGACCAATAAAGGTCGGCTTTTTTCATACTATTTTGCAGCAGCCTTCGTAACCGCCGCCGTATCCTGAATAATCATAAAGCAGAAATTCAAAGGCTCAATGGTGAATTGGATTATTCGTCTTAACTAAGCGCATTTTACGCAATAGTGCAAATCTAATACTAAACTTCCTGTTGCGTTGGCTTCAGGTGTTGCTCCTGTAAGACTTTCGATAGTAATGGTTTTCAAATCTTCAACGAAGATCGTTTCCGAGCGACCAGGTGTAACAACGATGGTTGATGTCGTGACTCCCGTTGTATAGTCAACATTAAAGACGGAAGAAGTACTGGTATTAACTACGGTAAATGAACCATTTATTACTAACCCCGTTGGATTAGTAAAGTAGGTAAGAGGAGTAACGCTCGGAGTAGGTTGGAAAATGGGATTACATTGTTGAATGTTGACAATTTGCTTGGACACATTATTACAAAAATTAAACACGGCAGAACTTGATGAATTTCCACACATAATATCACCACCTCTTTTCATCGTATGTAAAGCCTGTACATTTTTAACTGGTACAAGGCCTATTTTCCCGAAAAATGGATGTTTGTTGTGGTGCATTCGGCTGAATTCCTCATACAAAGTTATATGGGGGGAGCTGGCTTTATGGGAAAGAAGTGCAAACGAAAAAAAAACAAAGATTGCGAATGTATCTGTCACTCCAAAAAGAAAAAACGGAGTAGAAAATGTCCCCGGAAAAAGCTTATTTGCATACACAGATGTGTTCCCATTAACCAAAAATGTGATGACGTTACGACTCAAACGTATTTTGTGCCTCGTCGGATTCCAATATAAAAAATCCTTCGGGAACCATCACAATAATAAACACTAGTAATTCATGTGCAATGCAAGTTACCATAACAAAATTGTCCAATGATCATGAGGATATTGATGTTGCTCCGAATTCATCGTTTACTGCAATTGTCGCTAATCTAAAATCCGTAAAAATCTTATGTAAAAGTCAATCCAATAATGATATATATTGTACTGGTTCTATGGAGTTGGATATCCATTACACTTTAATGTTCTAATTTTCTACAGCCGGCTGCAAACTACTGATTGGAAAGAGAATTTTACCAACTTTGACTAAAGTGTTTTTTTAGAAAAATAGTTCAAGAACTCGTTTGTATCTTAAATTTCAAGCTTTAAGTCTTAGTGAAAGACACTAAATATGTTTTCTAGGCATTATTCGTTTCTTCTTCGGTAATGCCGATATACCGCAAGGTAACAGAAGGATGGGAATGATGCAGGATCCATTGCAACATGGCAATATCCTTCGTGGCTCGGCATGGGACTTTGAGGATTTGGTTTCCTCGGCATGCGTATGGGTATTGAGAAAGTCAGTTAACATTAAATCCTAATAATCTACACCTACTTTCCTTGTCCACATTTCAATGTATTCAAGGAAAAGAATGTCGTATAGGTACGCGTAATGGATAAGCTAAATATACTTGTGTTGTTGAACTAACGGGTGCGTTAGCTGAAGATCAGAGCTGTCTTTAAGGCAGCTTTTTCTTTTTGGAACTAAAGGGGTAGTTTAGTTTAAGAAGGATTATCTGAAGATTAAAGTGAATTACTTATTATAAAAATTTTTTATAACTCAATAGGAGAGAGAATAATGGATTTTCCAGAAGAATTAGACCTAATTTCTGTATTTGGAGCTATTCCTAAGAGGAAAGATGAGACAGATGCTTTTTATTACGACACATCAACTTTTGTTTTAGAAAATGAAAAAGAAATATATGAGATTATCCTTTCCCCTTTTTATCACGAATTTACTTTAAGTGTTAAGGAAAAGAAAACAAATAAAGTATGTCATATATTGAATTACTTTCTGTTAATAAAATTGAAATTGTGGAAGAAAAAAGGAGCATTCAAAAATTCGTTTGTTTCACGGTGATTCGGACAGATATGTAAATATTATCGAAATAACTTTAAAGCCTAGATTCAATATGATTTTCAGAGAACAATACTGTTAATTTTTTTCACTAACGGGTTCTTTACTTCAATAAGGGAGGTTGCTGTGGCAGCCTTTTTATAATGGAACTAGAGAGGTAGTTTAGTTGAAAAAGCTTAGTATAAACGCACAGTGAATGACGTTTGCTTTCACAATAGGGCTGTATGGATATGTGTAGTACAGTCTCTCAGTTTATTCGTACTATGCGGTAATGCGATATCATCCTAAAGATGATCCATTAAAAGTCTGTTATCTTTAAAAGATGCTCTTTACAGTTGCATTATTAGGATCAATCATTAATATCTCTTTAGCTATTTCATTAGCTTCCTCTTTACTTAATAACTGTTCTGGCAAGTCATAAAAAAGCAGTAAATATTCCTTAAAACTAATATCGTCAGGAGATAATTCTGCAGCCTTTCTCGCATGAAAACAAGCTGTTTGATATGCCCCCTTTATATTGTTTAGTGCCATACTAAGTAGAAATGATGCCAAATGATGTAATTCTGAGGTCTCCTTATCAAGTAATAAGTAATTCACAAAACTATATGGTGAGATATTTTCATCATCGTAGGCAACAATAAAAAGAATCTCTTTAAGATTTTCCGCGTCTATATTCAAAGCAATGTGTTTTGCTTTAACAAAATCACCATTAACTATTGCTTGCTTAAAGTTATCCATTAAAAGTCTCCTCTATCACAATCTCTTTTTAGTTAATTAAATAACTTCATTTCTTCTTCAACCAACCTTCCCAGGAAGTTTTACCGCACAGTTTGTGTCAACTCTACAATAAGTCATAATGAACTCCCTCAGTTTAACTATCGTGGTGTCTAGGTTTTTCATGTGTTTTAGTTCCTTGATCCAGTTTAGTAATCTAGTAAAACCCTCTTCGTTATTTTCAAAAGACAAAGGTTTCCCGATCACAATGCCCCGATAGTTTACAGCACGGGCCACGTGTACGTGTTGGGCGATATCCACACCAACAACTAGATGTTGATCCGTAATTCTTTCAATTAGTTGATTTTGTTTGTTTTGTATTTTAAAATTCATAGTAGGGCTTCCTCCTTAAGACTTTGAGTTAGATTGGACTCTATACTCGTATCTTACTGAGGGGCTCTATTTTTTTCAAACCTGTATAACTTATAACAGCAACTCAATTTTTATAAAAAAGATTGATTAAAAAATTTATAAACGTTGTTAAATCAACGTTTCACATCAAATATAGCCCATATTTCAATCAATCTTTTTTCAAAACGATACAACTTTATTAGGGGCACGGAAACGATTCGAGGATTAAGGGGCCACATTCCAATTGTTATAAATCGAACCAAGTAATCGAATTAACAAAATTAATGCGGATTCTACCATATTTCAACAGGACTTAAAAATGCTAATTGAACCTTGGCTAACTGTTAAACAATATGATGAAAAAGATATTAAAGAAAAAGTGTGATCAACAATAAGATAAGTCTTTTCAAACAAAGCCCTGAATCTTCTACTTAGCGTAGAAAGTTCAGGGCTTTTTATTCCAAAAATTGTCTTAGCGTATTCGCGTTTTGTCGGCAGGACCCCTATTAATAGTATCCAGTAATACCATAAGCTTCAAAAGGATTCGAGCTTGTTGATCGATATCCTTCTGCTTTCGCATAATTTCCCACTGGATCATCAACCATGGGGGTATAACATGATTTTTGTCCGGAAAGTACTTTTCCATTTCCTCCAGAACTATTACAATCATATGATCGGAGCTTTATTGAATGATCGGAATTAAACTGGTGAATAAAGGCATTCCCTGTATAACCGGATGGCAAGGCAGAATTAAATGTAGTTTTCGCCCAAGCAGACTTACAGGATGGACTATATTTTACCTGAATTGTTCCAACAATGGTTCCATTATCCTTCTTCACACTCGTAGAAACTGCCGTGTAGGCATCATTTTGACAACCAGTAGAAACTGGACTCTTCCCGTTATAACTTGCAGCCTCTACATTGGGAATAGAAAATGACATTGTGGTTAACGCCAAAAATGAAAGAAATACGAACAATTTTTGTTTCATTATAATCCTCCCCTTAATATTATTTTTTAAATACTCTGAAAATTTTAACGTTATGCGTATTTATAATCTATATAACTAAACTACTATCTTATTTAACAATCTGGCCCTTTAACGGAATAATTTTATTGTCATGAAACATCTAATTCTTTATTGAAGAAAAGGGACTTGGACATTGGACTATTACACAATTACTTAATTATCTTCAGGAAATGAACGCTAACGGTTAATTTACATTCACTTATACATAGTATGAAATAATAAAAAATACGATTCTAAGGTAAGAAGAACCTTCCTTTGTTGAAAGTATTCATAAACCACCTGAATCTTGTAACGAAGTTTAAATATAGATGGAGTTCATCAACAACGAACTCTTCTGGTTCATTGCCTCTAGTCTCTCATCATAACTAGATAACTTAAACTCGTTCGATTTTTTACCCCTAATTTACGATAAATATTTTGAAGGTGACGCTTCACTGTATTTACGCTAATGAAAAGCTCTTTTGATACTTCCTCATTGGTATATCCTTTAGTAATGTATGCTAGAATATCTCGTTCTTTAGTGGTTAGTTTTTCTTCGATTAGATGGTGTACTTCTTTTTCATCACTTAGACTTAAGTAAGCTACGTAATGATCTTTTGAGATGTCAGCCTTCATAATATAAATCGTAACTTCTTGCCGGGTAGGCAATAGAATCTTGCTGATTAAGCCTAGTTTCCAGTTTTCTTTCCATATCACTTCCTGCAAAAATTGCTGAACAGGGTTTCGAATAACTTGGGATGCAAAATGGATAGAGCAGATTTCCTTAGCCGCAGAGTTTGCATGATAGATAGTCATGGCGGAATTAAAAAGAATTTGACCAGTGGATGAGGCGTTGGAAAGCATTTCTAGTGTTTTCTTTTGAGCCCCTATTTCTTCTAGTGAAAGAAAGTTCGCTAAAGAAAATGATATGGACTTAGCCAATATCTCTAATATAAAAGTATCCTTCGCATTAAATGGCTCTTCGTGCTCATATCGAACAAGGCCGATTGCACCTAACAGTTTTGCTTGATGGACTAGATATACGCCTAATTCGTCATAAAATCCGTACTCCTTCATAAAGGACTGATAGTATAAGCTTTTCTCGTATTTAAAAGTGCTCATTACATCATTTATGGTAATAACTTGTTTGCATCTCATTTTTTCTTTAATATTCATTGGATATAAAATATCCATTTGGTAGTACTGACTACAGTAAAGATCTATAATATGGTCGTGAATATTATGGTTTGTTGGGTCAACCAAATGTCCATTAGATTCTGATATCCAGAATATAGATTTGTCATATCCAAACGTAAGGGATAAAGCTTGAAGAACCTGTCTTCGGTACATGTCAGGTGATACCATGGTTTCATGAAGGACACGATGTATATCTTCATAATCTTTACGAGACAACTTTTCCATTTTGATACCCTCCACACAAATCAAAATATTCCAACTCCATTATATTGAATTTTGCAACCGATTTCACCTAAAAGTAGTTCATTCTCCTCCTTTTTTGGTCCTTTTAGGTAATTGGCGAGTTCACCTCGCTTAATTATACTGAAAATATATAATATTTTAAAAAAACAGGAGGGATTTTTGATGAAGTTTTCGGAGTATCTTCAGTATGATGGTGTTGGTTTAGCAGAGTTAGTAAAAAGTAAGGAAGTCACCCCTGAGGAGCTGATAAAAACAGCCTTACATGCTATAGAAGAAATAAATCCCAAGCTGAATGCTGTAGTTAGTATTCAAAGGGAAAACGCGAAACGTGACCTGGAAGCTTTACCAAATGGACCGTTCAAAGGGGTTCCCTTTCTCATCAAGGAAATGGCTCTTCATGCCTCTGGCATCCCTTCCCGAATGGGGAGTAAACTAGCTGATGGTTTCGTACTCCCTCATGACACAGAATTAATGGCACGTTTCCGCAAAGCTGGTTTTGTAACCATCGGGACGACAGCCACACCTGAATTTGCATTTAATGCGACAACTGAATCTGTTCTCTATGGCCCTTCACGTAACCCTTGGAATAATGAAAGGAGTTCAGGAGGTTCCAGTGGTGGATCGGGAGCAGCTGTTGCGGCAGGAATTGTACCTCTTGCTCATGCCAACGACGGTGGTGGATCGATTCGAATTCCTGCCTCTTGCAATGGACTCATTGGGTTAAAACCTACACGAGGTCGTATACCAACTGGTCCGGATATGGGAGAGGTGCTTTGTGGACTCGGTATTGAATTTGCGCTCACACGAACCGTGAGAGATACGGCAGCACTACTTGATGCTGTATCAGGCCCAGATCTAGGGTGCTATGCTTGGGCTGAACGCCCTACCACTCCTTATCTTAAGGAACTCTCTACACCACCTCAACGTCTTCGAATTGCTTGGACAGACAAACCACTTTCCGGTGTACCTGTTAATCCAGAATGTAATAAAGCTTTATATGAGACTGTGAGACTTTGTGAAGAACTGGGACATGAAGTAGTGGAAACTACTCCATACATTAATAACGAACAGCACATGCTGGCAACAGTTCGACTATGGACAAGTAATCTGGCAAATATGATGGATAACGTGGCCCAGTTTCTGGGGAAAAATCCATCCGAGGAGAATTTAGAAGCTACAAGCTGGGCTTGCTATCAGCATGGAAAATCGATGACAGCTGTCGAATTGTTGCAAGCTTTGGATATTATGAATATGGTGTCAAGAACAATCGGAGAGTTTTTTAAAGACTATAATGTTTTACTAACTCCTACCACGGGACAACCACCTCTTCTTTTGGGTCAACTTAATGCCAATGCCCCAGGAGTAAGTGCAGAACAATGGACGGAGCAGATCTTTACTTACGCTCCATTCACAAATGTTTTTAACACCACCGGACAACCAGCTATCTCGCTTCCGCTTGCTTGGAGTCATAATGGTTTACCTATCGGTATGCAGTTTGCTGGTCGATTTGGGGAAGAGGCCACTCTCCTTAAGCTTGCTCGCCAAATCGAAGAGGCTCGACCTTGGAAAGACCACCGTCCGCCTATGGTAAAAGAGTTCGTAGAATCCCAAGGGTAACCTTCACAAATAAAGGTTCACCACTAAAATATAGTCCATCGGACTGTCGAAAATGTCTCGACAGTCTTTTTTGTTGGAAACAAAAAACTGATTCTTCTAGTTCGTTTATTCCCCTATAAATCCCCGTTTGCATTCCGAGAAGGGAACCCACCAACTAAAAGCTCAAAACATACGCAAAGTGTTGTACAGAAAAGGAAAATGAACCATACATGAAGTGAACCCAAAAAGTTAGACACTTTATTTAATTAGGCAGCCTTGAGGGCATGAACCCGGAATTCTACCGGGCTCATGCCTTTTAATTTTACCTTGATTCGTTGATGATTGTAGTAATGGATATATTCTTCTAATTCTTGTTTGAAATGCTCCATGCTTTCAAATTCTTGAAGATAAAGTAACTCTGATTTTAATAGGCCAAAGAAGTTTTCTATGACCGCATTATCGAGACAATTTCCTTTACGGGACATGCTTTGTGTAATGTTATGTCTTTTCAAATCATGCGAATATTGTTTCATCTGGTAATGCCAGCCCTGATCTGAATGAAGAATGGGTGAATCTTTCGATTCCAAGCGGTCAAAGGCTTTCTCCAGCATTTTGGAAACGAGGGGATAAACAGGCCGAGATTCGACATTATAGGCGATGATTTCTCCATTAAACAGATCAAGAATGGCCGATAAGTATAGTTTCTCCCCAGCTAGATGGAATTCTGTGACGTCTGTCACCCATTTTTCATTTGAGTTTGTTGCCTTGAAATCACGTGCTAGAATGTTGGGTGCAATCTTGCCGATTTTCCCTTTGTACGAACGGTATTTCTTCATGCGAACTAAAGACTTCAATCCTAGTTCATTCATCAATCGGAGAACTGTTTTATGATTGATGCGAGCACCTCTGTTACGTAATTCTAGGGTGATACGCCGATACCCATAGCGCCCTTTATGCGTATGGAAAATCTCTTCGATAAGGGATTTCATTTCTGTGTATTTATCCTCACGCCCGAAGGCGTTTACCCAATAATAGTATGTACTCCGTGCCATGTTAGAAATGGATAGAAGCAGATTTAAATCAAATTGTTTCCTTAGTTCATGGACTACTTTCGCTTTGTCTTTCTTTGTAGGGCTTCCTTTTCTTGAACTAAGGCATTCAACTTTTTTAGATAGGCATTCTCTGCACGTAAGTATTCTAATTCGGCAAGAAGTGCTTCTTGAGAGCCTTTAGCTGGTGATGTTTTTTTGGTTTCTTTTTTCATGGATAGACGCCCCTTTTTCTTTGGTTTAAGGGCGTCTATACCTCCTTCCTTCAACTGATTTGACCATTTCAAAAGTGTAGAATCGGAAGGAAGATTATAGTGTACAGCGGTCTCGCTGATCGATGCCCCATATTCGTTCATATAATTAAGTACCTCTAGTTTAAAGGGCAGAGTGTAATTTGTATAGGATGAAGCAATTCCTTCCATCCCATGTTCTAGATAGCGAGCGACCCATCTCTTCAGAGGGGATAGACCTACATTTCTTTCTTGTGCGATGGATTTATAGGATTTTTTCCCTTCCAAGTACTCTAAAACTGCATGTAATTTTTCGTCTATCGTATATTTAGTCAAAAAAACTGCACCTCCAATTGTTAGATGTTGTCTAACAATTGGGGTGCAGTTCAACATTGAAGACCTTTCATATCTTTTGAAATGGGCTTCAAAAACCGTCCTATAATTGATTTAGCCTGTGGAACAGGCAGAGCAACAATTCCTTTAGCAAGTAAAGGATATAAACTAATAAGTTGAGCCCTCAAGTCTTATGTAAAGAAGAATAAATTTCTTTTTTTTGCACCTCAAAACCGAACCCGTTACTGGAATTTGAAGATTTTTTCTTTTTTTGGACGAGAATCAACAAAGAATTTCAGTAAAAGTGCATAGTGTAAGAGAAACCAGCTTCAACTTTCTATATATTAATTAGCAATTCACGAAATGTTGGGGTACCCCTTTAGAGGTAAGGGCCAGGATAACTCTTGCGCAAAGTATCTCGTTTAGTTTTCAAATCGTAGACAAACACTTGACAAAAGAAAAGAAGAGCTTATCACAGAAATTAATTTACCTGTTGTTGGTGTGAAATACGAGTATAAAGGAGGCGAGTTAAGTGCCTAAAGAAATCAAACATCCAAAAATTTCTCAGACTCTAAAGATAGGTTTTCTTAGCTTTAAAGCGCAACCAGAACATGCAGGCATTGATTATTATGGCCATGGAATTTTATTGGGTGATTCAATTGTAATGGATCCATCCACAGGTGAAGTTGTGTTGAAAGTAAACCTAGATAGTTACCTTAGTGAAGTTTACGTTTTTTATTTAAAACTGCTGATAAAAAAAGAACTCTTGGATCAAACCCAGAAAGACAATCTATTTGTTTTTGGAAGGCAACATGAGTTATCGAAAAGAAAGGATTTAATTAAATCTATGAAATGAATTATTTAGTACACTAAGACTAGGAGCAATTGGCGCAATCGAAGAAATTGCAAATAAGATTAATAAAAATATTTGAGCTCTCTTTCCTTTGTAGGAGATAGGGCTTGTTCCTTATAGAAAGACAAATCATCCTGAATTTCATGTCAAATATCGATAATAATACACTAATTTCAATTTAATAATTTTCTCTAAGAAATTGTACTTTAATCTTTTGGATACATTCGGATGTGCAATTGTAACTGTCCAGGGAGATATTTACCTAATAAAGTAATATCGAAGAAGGTAATAAGTACATAAATAAGTATAAAAATGTTAAATTCTCTAGCGCAGGTTCTTTACTAATTGTTCCTATCTGCTTCTGTTCAATAGTTGTGTGCTATATTTGAAGTTGAGATGCTGTCACCCTATACTTTGTATGGGAATTAATTCGACAAATCATAGAAAACTTCTATACTATCGGGAATTCACTACTCCTAAGCAAAAGAAAAGTTGAAGTTGTGAAAAAAAGACTTTGGGGAAAATACAAAACAAATGGCTTTTTTATGAAGAAATCTTATTCTGAAAATAGGCAAATATACGATCTAACTAGAAGAACAAAATAAGAATCAGTATAGGTCAATCCAATTATTGTTGGCTTTTTTGTTCGATAATGGGATGATGCCACAAGTTAGTAAGCTGATAATGCAGTGATTTAAGAATAATCTAATTAATAATTTAAGGTAATATATTCTATTAGAGGTGTTGGATTATGAGGTCGTTCAAATATACAGTTTGTTTTATTAAGCAAGGGAGTAAATTGCTCATGCTTAATAGAGAAAAAGCGCCAATTATGGGGGTTTGGAACGGTGTGGGAGGGAAAATTGAAAGAGGAGAATCACCAGAGGAAACTGCTCTGCGTGAATTAGAGGAAGAAACTGGTATACACTTAGAAGATTTTTTCTCACAAGGTACAATAACATGGGAAACTGCAGAGGGTGTAATCGAGGGGCTTCATGTTTTTTTAGGTGAGTTAGATAGCAGTCATGTATATGAGACACCAAAGAAAATGCGAGAAGGTATTTTAGATTGGAAGTCAATTGACTGGATACTCGACCCTCAAAACCTTGGAATTCCAGAGAAAATACCTCACTACCTGCCAGTATTATTGGAAAAAGAAGGGGTTCATATCTTCAGCTATATGGATGGTAATATGATACATGAGGCTAATTAGCTATCATTAAACTAGAGCTTTGATAAGTTTAATATGAAAAATGATAAAGTCAGCATAAATATTGTTGGCTTTCTTATTGTGGGGTTGTATTGATTAATTCTATAACATGTAACAAAAGTAAGATTAAATACACTTATCAAATCGGAAATGAATTTTTTAGAAGCGGCTATAAGTAGCACCGAAATAAAACCTATGCCGACCTTTACCTTTATAGCTGAATAATGTTAAGTGTTGTATTGATTGAGTCGACATTTTATAATGTTGGCTTTTTGTTTTCCCATCCTGATGCCGATAAAAATGTTGTAAACTTTTTTTGAACCAAAAATTGGCCGAAGTGCACCTGCTACAGATTTTAGAGATTTTATTTATGAGAGTACCTCTTGAATGAGATGGACCTATGTTTATTAATAAGATATAGATATACTAGTCATACTTTATCTCTACATTGTTGAAGCATCTCTAGTTTTTTTCACTCATTTTTAGAAAGATTGCAGGTAATAGATTGCTAAAGCACAAATATAGACTTAATAAAGACTTGTAAAATGAGAAAAGGAGGTTTTGGATATTCGGAAAATACAAAAAAAGGTCTAGGAGGAGAAAATAATTGAAAAGAAATTTAATTAAATATATCGTTTTTCTAGTCCTCATTTCAACAATATTAGTTATGGTTAAGCCAAACATTACCTCGGCAGGGAAATTAAAGCCGCCATCTGAAACTTTCACACCAGGGGATTGGTTTCTAGGAGATATCCCACCTAATCTAGATGTAAATAAACCACCAATCGTATTTGTTCAAGGAAAAAATGGGAGTTCAACTAGCTGGTACGGAGAAACGGAATATCATGGTGTAAATGATATGTATACAAAAGCATATGAAGCGGGTTACCAAACTGTTTTTGTTCAGCTCTATGATGCGGCTGGAAATGGTTCAGTAAGCCAATATACTAATGGTAGGCTTTTAGCATCAAAACTTGCTGATATCAGTAACCATTTTGGGGGAAGAAAAGTTAATATTATAGCTCATAGTAAGGGAGGGCCAGACACTCAAGCAGCCCTTGTTCACTATGGAGCACATCTTTATGTTGGAAGGGTTATAACTCTGGCTTCTCCTCATCATGGTTCTAACTTAGCTGATTTAGCTTATAGCTGGTATGCGGGTTGGCTGGGTTCGTTGCTTGGTCAAAAAGATGATGGAACATACTCTTTGCAAGTAGGAAAAATGGCAGAATTTCGTTCAGTCACAGATAACCATGTAAACTCTCGAAAAAATAAGTATTACACCGCTACAGGAATGAATAGAGGTCCAGCTCTTTCCGCTTTATCAATGGGAGGACAATATTTATCTTCTTATGGAGAAAATGATGGTCTAGTAAATGTATGGAGTGCAAAATTACCTTATGCTTTCCATTTGTTTACTGATCCAAACTTAGATCACGACAACATACGCATAGGTTCTGCTGTCTTTTCAAGAATTGAACCATACTTAAGAAGTGATTCAATTGCTGGAGTTCCAAGTTTAAATACTAAGTCAACACAACAAGTTCAAGATGAGATTATTAAAACTGATATTTCTCAAACAGTTCATGGAGGAATGCTGCAACAACATGCCTGGATCGAGCAAACCTTCAATGTTAATGAACCAACCTCTGGTAATGTAACGATATACACAGCCTCAGATGATGTAGAGGTGGAATTAATTTCTCCATCTGATCAAACATATTTACCCTCCTTACAAGTAATCTCTACTGAGAATAAATCATCCTTTTTTTCTGGTGCAACTATCCAAACATTTAAAAGAAATAGCCTTGAAGTTGGAAACTGGAAGGTACGAATGAAGACTAAGTCACCAAAAGATGCATTCCTGTTAACAGCACAATTTAATGAAATGGATCCCATTACATTAAGTATGTCCGGGAAAGTAAAACAAAAGGATGCAAAATTCTTAATAAAGACTCCGATGAAAAATAAATATAAGTCAACTAGCACCACCTTTACTGTTCATCTTATTGATGAAGATGGAAATGAAATTGCTAAAAATAGCTCAATAAAAGAAATTGATACAGAGAATTTTTCGGGTGCCTTTCCAGAAGTGCCTAAATCAGGTGTTTATAATATAACGATTGATGTAAAAGAAAAAAATATAGATGGTACTGAAAGAACTCGTACTTTGATTCGCTCAGTCTATATTGAAAAATAGAATAAAAAAATTAGGAAATAGCCCTCTCTTTATTGAGAGGGCATCTTGTTTAGGGGATACAGGGAGAAGAGCGTTATGCAGAAGCAATAAGGCTCTCTTTATTTTATTTAAAGATTTCTACTTAGGAAAATTTGTTAATAAAACAATTCGATGTGTGTATTTTTAGGAATTAACTATGTAGCTTAAACTTGAATTCAAAAGGAGAATAAGGTTTAAGAATATTTGCATCTGCAGAAAAAGCTGCAAACCGCTGTTTACTTAATCCTTATTTTGATTAGAATCTCTATATGACAAAATGGCAGTTTTGAGCGCAGCATAATTGCCTATGCTTGCGTAACCATAGAACCAGCCCATGAAAATGCCTGCTACAAAGTGATGACGATGGCTAATGAAAATGGAAATGATTAATCCTAGAACTATAGCAATTGTAGGTATGAATTTTGGAGGGATATGAAACATGATCTTCAAAATTTGAGTCAAGATTATGATAGTTGGGATGGCTATTACTGCATCCCAAAAGTTTGTATGGATGGTTGGGAAATCCAAATAATAACACCACTTTCACGAGAAAGTAAAGGAAGGTTTATTTAATTAATTTTTACCATCAATAAAGTATTTATACCTTAAGATTTAGACCGATTAAGAGGAATGTTTAAATGCTCTTGATTTGACTTGGTTTGAGGGTTTTTCATGGTTCAAAATAAAAAACTTTGAATCCATTACATAATGGTGGATTCAAAGTTTTTTTTGATGTAAGTCATCCCAAAGTTCTTCCATTAAACCATCCATTTCTTTTCTTTATTTATATTGTTCTTCCTAGGATACCTCGATAGTAATACCTTCAAAAGTCAATACGTCTCCGACTTGAGTATTTTTCGGAAGTGAGTTTCTGGACAGTCTTTCCTTTCCCCGTTTACTTGAGCTAGTTCACCTACAAAACGTTCAATTATCTCATAAATCATCCTTTTTCACCGTCTTTACTCTTAAAGATTTAAAGATTGCCCGATACACCTTTTGGACAGTTATTAAACGTTTAACTACAGTAGAAGTAGGAGAGCAGTAAAAAAATGAGTAGGGAGCAAGATTTGGTTTTATGAGTAAAAACTTTCCTTAAGCACTTTCATCCGTACTGAAAGATCGAAACGAGGTATTTTGCCTTTTTAATACATAGGTACTGTTAACTGAAATATGAAGTCAAAGATCGCTTGATAGATTAAAGAGAAAAAGTAGATACTCCTATTAAAAACGATTTCTACTAAAAAATAAAAAATTCACAAAAACATAGTCTTCCATATGCATATTGATGGAATATGGGACATAAATTAGACAAACAAAAAAAGCGCAGTTAGCGCTTTTAGTGTATTTGTCTATACAGGCCTATTACTTTTCCAAGTATCGTGACACCTCTTAAAATAATTGGTTCCATATTTGAATTTTCAGGCTGAAGCCGTATGTAATCCGGTTCCTTAAAGAATCGTTTTACCGTGGCTTCATCATCTTCAGTCATGGCTACTACGATATCTCCATTATTGGCATTGCTCTGTTGTTTCACGATGACATAATCCCCATCATGAATTCCTGCTTCAATCATACTTTCTCCCATGATTTCGAGCATGAATACATGATCATCATGAGGAACCATACTTTCGGGAAGTGGGAAGTATTCTTCTATGTTCTCAATGGCGGTTATCGGCATGCCTGCTGTTACTTTCCCAAGCAACGGCACGTTAACGACATTAGTCTTAGGTATAGTGTTGGCTTCCTCTATGTTTAAGATTTCAATGGCCCTCGGCTTAGTAGGATCACGTCTGATTAGTCCTTTACTTTCCAAACGAGATAAATGTCCATGTACCGTTGAACTTGATGCAAGTCCCACTGCTTCGCCAATCTCTCTTACGGAAGGTGGATACCCTTTTTGGCGAACCTCTTCTTTAATGAAATCAAGAATATCTTGCTGCCGTTTTGATAGTTTAGTCATATGTGCACCTCTTCTCCAAAGTTCTTTGCTTTATTATAGCATGGCCCCTATTTCTATACAAACATAAGTTCGAATTTTGTTGTTGACTGAAACAAACGTTCGTACTATAATCTGGGTATAAGATACGAACGAACATTCGCCTTGGAGGGATATTTATGAAAAAGTTGTACAAAAATTATATTTATACGATTCTATTAGCGGGATCAGTATTTATCTTTTCAATTTTATTCTCCTGCACATTAGACAAAAATCAAAAAAATAATTTTCTTTCAATAGAAGTAAATGAAGGTGATACCTTATGGGAGATTGCAGAAAAATATGAAGAAGCTGATTTGACAAAAAAAGAATTCATTGGTTGGATAGAAGAGCACAACGAAGTCAGTGCAGATTCAATTAAACCTGGTCAAGTCATCGTCATTCCGGTTAAAAGTGAAAAGCTTGTTCAGAATTTGGCCAGTCAGCAGTAAGTAGTAAAGGTAGGGTATTATGAAAGCAGTAATTTATTGTAGAGTAAGTACGGAAAAAGAGTCGCAGGAAACATCGTTAGCTAGGCAGGAAGATGAATTAGTCAAATTGGCTGAGAAAATGGATATGGATGTAGTATCTATTATAAAAGAGCAAGCAAGCGGTTACGAATTAAACCGTGATGGTATTTTTGACATGCTGGATCTATTTAAAACTAAAGAGGCTGAAGTTCTATTAATTCAAGACGAAACGAGACTAGGCAGAGGAAATGCAAAAATTGCTCTGTTTCATGTTGTTCTTAAAGAAGGCGTTAAAATCTATACACTTTCCCATGATGGGGAACTTGAGCTATCGGATTCAGATGCTATGGTTATCCAAATAGTCGGCATTGTAGAAGAATATCAAAGGAAACTACATAATTTAAAAATTAAACGCGGGATGTTACGAGCAGTGGAAAAGGGATATCGCCCTCAAAAAAACCTTCAAAACCAGAGTAATTCTACTGGAAGAGACCGTAAGGAGATACCTATTGAAGAAATTGTTAAACTTCGGGTAAATGGATTGACGTTTGCAGAAATCGCAGCCACGTTAAGGGGCTTTGGCTATAATGTATCCAAAGCTACAGTTCACAGGCGCTTTCTTGAATATCAACAGAATACACCTGAAAGTCAATCATAGAACTTGTAATTTCGCTTTTTTTTTAATACGATGTCAATATCCGTACATTAGAAGGAGCGAAATTATGCTATCAAAAGAAAAACTAGCCCGTATTAATGAACTTTCTAAAAAGGCTAAGGCAGAAGGCTTAACAGAAGTTGAGTCTAAAGAGCAAACCCAATTGAGAAGTGAGTACTTGGAAACATTCAGACGTTCTATGTCCGATACGCTGGAACATGTGAAAGTTGTTGATCCGGAAGGAAATGATGTCACACCTCAAAAAATTAAAAATATAAAGGAAAAAAGAAACTTACATTAATGAATGGGGCTATCTGATGGAACTTTTCATTGGCGGGCCTTCTTATGGTCTTTAGAATTAAAAGGAGAATGCATTCATGTATGTATTCTCCTTTTTAGCTTAACCTAAATAGTGGACTTCTCTAGTTACTAGAAAATTGAAATATTGGGGAAGGATTTAGTGATTTTAGTTGTGATATTAAGCAGGTCACTATAATATAAAGAGGTACATTACAGGAAGGGATGTTTTACAATATGTTAGATAAATTAGATGCACTTTCTATCAATACAATTCGTACATTATCGATTGATGCAATTGAAAAGGCTAATTCTGGTCATCCGGGAATGCCAATGGGTGCAGCCCCGATGGCGTATAAACTTTGGACTGAATATATGAATCATAACCCTAAAAACCCTGATTGGTTTAATAGAGACCGTTTTGTTCTTTCTGCTGGTCATGGATCTATGCTGTTATACAGCCTTCTTCATTTGTCAGGGTATGGCTTATCCATCGATGATTTGAAGAATTTCCGCCAATGGGGTAGCAAAACTCCTGGACATCCGGAGTTCGGTCATACAGCTGGAGTTGATGCGACCACAGGACCACTAGGACAAGGGATTGCAATGGCAGTAGGGATGGCGATGGCAGAACGTCACTTGGCTGAAAGTTACAACCGTGATTCTTATAATGTGGTTGATCATTATACATATAGCATTTGTGGAGATGGAGATTTAATGGAAGGCGTATCTGCAGAAGCCGCTTCATTAGCTGGACATCTTCAGCTTGGAAGACTTGTTGTTTTATATGATTCAAACGATATTTCACTTGACGGCGATTTAAGCCAATCATTTAGTGAAAGTGTAGCTAACCGTTTCAAATCGTATGGCTGGCAATATCTGCGCGTAGAAGATGGAAACGATCTTCAGGAAATTGCGAAGGCAATTGAAGAAGCAAAGACTGACGATGCACGTCCAACATTAATAGAAGTGAAAACCGTAATCGGTTATGGTTCACCAAACCGTTCTGGTAAGTCTGCTGTTCATGGTGCGCCGCTTGGTGCAGATGAGTTGAAACTGACTAAGGAAGCATACAAATGGACATTTGAAGAGGATTTCTATGTTCCTGAAGAAGTGTACTCCCACTTTAATGAAGCTTGCGTCGAAGCAGGCAGTAAAAAAGAAGAAGCTTGGAACGAACTGTTTAAAAATTACAAAGAAGCACATCCTGAGTTAGCTGAACAATTAGAGCTGGCTATAAAAGGTGAATTACCTCTGGAGTGGGACCAGGAAATTCCGGTCTACGAAGAAGGAAAAACATTAGCTTCCCGAGCTTCAAGTGGAGAAGTCCTAAATGCGATTGCCAAAAAGGTTCCTAGCTTTATTGGTGGTTCAGCAGATTTAGCCGGATCTAATAATACAGCCATTAAAGGTGAGACAGATCTATTACCGGGTAATTATAGTGGACGTAACATTTGGTTCGGTGTTCGTGAATTCGCTATGGGAGCAGCTTTGAATGGGATGACCCTTCATGGTGGTTTAAAAGTGTATGGCGGAACTTTCTTCGTATTCTCTGATTATTTACGCCCGGCTATACGTATGGCAGCATTGATGGGTCTTCCTGTTACGTATGTATTTACTCATGACAGTATTGCTGTAGGGGAAGACGGACCGACACATGAGCCTATTGAACAATTAGCTTCATTGCGGGCAATGCCGAACCTTGGGGTAATCCGTCCGGCTGATGGTAATGAAACAGCAGCAGCTTGGAAAGTGGCGATGGAGTCAACTAACAAACCGACTGCCCTTGTTCTAACACGTCAAGGATTGCCAACGATAAAAAACACTTCTGAAACTGCTTATGAAGGTGTTTCAAAAGGGGCTTACATTATATCTGCTTCTAATAAAGATGAAGCGGATGCATTACTTCTTGCGACTGGCTCTGAAGTAAACCTGGCTGTTGAAGCACAGAAAGCATTAGCATCAGAAGGAATTGAAGTTTCTGTTATCAGCATGCCATCATGGGATCGTTTCGAAACTCAATCTAAAGAATATAAACAAAGTGTAATCAACCCGGCTGTTAAGAAACGTCTAGCAATCGAAGTGGCTTCACCGTTTGGTTGGGATCGTTATACTGGCGATGAAGGCGAAATCTTGGCAATTAATCATTTCGGTGCCTCTGCACCAGGTGGTAAGATCATGCAAGAGTTCGGATTCACTGTAGAAAATGTAGTTGCTCGTGTGAAAGAAATGCTTAAATAAAATTCGGAACTGACACCAAACTAGTTTGGTGTCAGTTTTTTTATCGAATCTTCTTAAAGCATGTTGAAAGTGCCCATTATTTACGGTAAATCTTCTATTCGACAAAAAAAGAAAAATATTTCTCCAGCAAACAACATATCTTGTTGGTTTGTCAATATATAATAAGAATAAATAATTTTCGTTTAAATATGTCAATTAAAGGGGAGTAGCCATTATAATATAGAAAATAATGGCGGGTTATCGAAAAATAAAAATGTTCTGGTTTCCAAAATAGGAATGCTAGGAGGCATTGGCTAATGAGAACCTATCAAATTTTTTTAATCGAAGATGAATTTGCCCATCATTATTATGGAAGAGAAAAGCTATTTTTCAATTTGTTTTTGGAGTATATTCAAGCAAGGGGCAGACTGAAGAGTATTTTGCAAAAACAAATCGAATTTGTCACCAAGACAGTCCCTATTATCCAATTGCAGGTAGCCATTGAACAGCGTTTGCAAAAAAAGATGAATTTTTGGTCTCAGAATGGAAAATACTATCTAGAAAAAACGAGTGGATCAAGCAAAGCAGTATTAACCATCCATGATGATTCTATTACCCTTAAAGCTGATGGAGACTATGAAGCGGAGACAGCATTCTTTGAATGTATTCGCAAATACGAAGCGAGTTTTCTGGCCATTGATTTTGAACACGAAAAATATGGTTGGTTAAAACCGATAAAAGAAAGAAAATTTGTCTAAATGGGGGACTTTTCAGTAGCGGGTATTGTATAATAACCTTTGGTCTAGTACACTGATGTTAGACAACATGAAGGAGGAAATAGTATGTGGGTTTACATTCTAGTTGGCGTACTGGCATTGATTGCTGGAGTAGTGCTGGGATTTTTCATCGCTCGTAAATACATGATGGATTACTTAAAGAAAAATCCGCCAATTAACGAACAAATGTTGAAAATGATGATGATGCAAATGGGTATGAAACCATCCCAAAAGAAAATTAATCAAATGATGAGCGCCATGAATAAACAACAAACAAAGTAAACCTTTAACTTTAGGGTTTATCAATTGATTGATAGCAATTATAAGATAAGCAAATCATAAACTACCTTATAGAGTGAAACTTTCATCATAAATGGCTATTGTTTTTGCTTTATCTTTTATCAGACTAATTCGAAACCTCTTTCTCTGACTGAAACTAAATCAGAGAGAGGGGTTTTTTTGTGTTGTTCGTGGATTATGCCAAGAAAGGGTTTACCGAGAAAATCTTGAAGAACAAAAAGCAAGAAATTAAACAGTTGAAGAATTTCCTGTAAAAGAGCTATTACTGAATTAGAAAGTATAACTACTCATGACTTAAAGGCATATATAAGGGTGAAACAAAAAGCAGGTTACAACCTCAAAGTATCGTTTCTATGTTTAAGATGATTAAGGCATTTTTGAGTTGGTGTGAGCGAGAGGAATATATAAAGGTAAACGTTGCGACAAAGGTTGAAGCTCCAAAAGTACCACGGAAATTGTTGAAGGGTTTCACTGCTAAAGAAATGGAGGCGACGATGGAGGCCTCTTTCTATAAAAAAACTATCTGGAAACTAGAAACAAAGCCATACTAGTAGGCTGTGGACTGAGGTCAATGGAGATTAAAGGTTTGCGGTCAGAGAATGTACGAGAAACATTTATCTTAGTTAATGGTAAAGGGCAAGGAAAGAATGGTTTTGATCAGTCCTAATCTTAATTAAATACGAAAGGATCAAGAAGGAATAATTCGATGATAGTGATACCACTAATATTTATTTTTTATCCTACACAGGGGTGTCTCATGTGGCTTTAGACAATGTAAATGGAGATAGTGATACAACTTTTAAGAAACTGAAAATTATTATTAATGAAGGAGCAACCATTGTTAAGCCAACCTCATGCAAGGGATGTCTACTAACTGATGAAAGTAAACCTATAAGTGTAACCATTTCACTTTAGGGGGAGTTACAGGTTGCATTTCATGCTTTCAGTCTCAATTTAAAATTAGTTAATCCTAAAATAATCCAAATTTCATCAACTGTATTTACACTCAAGTTGCCTAGCAAAACAACATACGGTTGTCAGTCTATCAAAATTCTTAAAAAATGAGATGCCCAAAGAAACTTATTTAAGTCTGTGGAGAAAAAGCTAAATGAGAGCATGATTCAGCGGGAAGGGAGTATTCGCAAGGCTGCAAGGTATTGGGCGTTACTATAAGACATTAATCCGCAAAATGAAAAAACACGGTCTTAAACCTCTAGTCAGGGGGGAAGTCTCGCCTGCAACCCTGCCATTCACACTGAAGAAAGCTAGTTCCTTATTTGGACTATAGCTAATATCGATTTCATCTTTGCAACTCAAAAATATTATCCAGTCAATAGCTTCAACACAAGATGATGGTAAGGCTAAGAAAGCAAGAATGTATGCGGGTTTCCTTGTAATTACCCATTGGTATCATTGCAGCCTTGATTGGGATGAATGCCTCAATCGTTTTTCAAAACATCTCGCTAACAGAAGAAACGCTGCTGTCTTTGGGACAGTTGCAGTTTCAACAATTTGGTCGGCAATCCCATTTTTAATAAAGATAATAATGACAAGGAATCTCTGAATTTTCACGATTTGCTACAATTTTTATGGGACTGATTCCAATCCCATTATCGATCTTTGCACGAGAAATATTAAGTACGGTCTTCATTGCTAGACTCTGATTCCAACAATTCGGTAAACAATCACAATGACATATACATCAAGGGGATTTGAAACGGTTTTGCCATTCATTAGTACAGCCAATTTCATATAAAAATCAGTCACTCATTTAGATATACATCTTTTAAATGACCGGAACGTACGACTTTAGTTTCTAAATACTTTTCATTATACTCGGAGATATCTCCCCATAACGGAACTCTCCCTGCAACATTGGCACCTGACTTTTGAAGGGCTGCTAATTTTCTCGGATTGTTGGTGATAAGAGTCACTGAATTGGACCGCAGTTTTTTTAACACTCGAATGGCGTCATCATAGTTACGAGCATCATCAACAAACCCAAGCTCCAAGTTCGCTTCCACCGTATCCAATCCATTTTCTTGCAGAACATAAGCCATGGCTTTACTAAATAAGCCGATGCCTCTTCCTTCGTGATTCGCTAAATAAAATAAAGCACCGGTTCCTTGAGCCGCAATCATTTTCATAGCCTGCTTTAATTGAAATCCACAATCACACCGTTTGCTGCCAAAAATATCGCCAGTATGGCAAATACTATGCATACGGATAAGGGCATCGGCAGAATGCTGAAAATCTCCATACAGTAACACACTGGATTGCTGCATTTCCGCTAAATTGGAAGAGGCCAAAGTTTCAATGATCTTTTCCGTATTATAAGAGCCGTCATCACAAAAATGACCTGCCATATTCTCACAACGTAACCAGCAATACCATTGGAATATGGTTGTTTCGCCTTCTAAGTTAACGGGTAATTTGATAGGGCCTACTAAATAAATGGATTTTTCACCACTTTTAATAACGTTAATTTTATCTTCTAATATCAAAGCCACTTTTTCATTAATCATATAAACTTCCTCCTGATGCTTCAAAATATTATTTTGGGCAATTTATACTACGCTTAACAGTTCTGTTCATATTGTACCCAATCCATTCTTTTGTGAATCTTTTGTTTTAATAAGAGGCAGGAAAGAATAATCTAACCGTTTAAAAGGTTTTTGGATGCTTTCTTTCCGAATTGTTTGAGCATATAGGCATCATCTACAAGTTGAAATAAACCCACGGGGCTGAGAAATAGAAAGAACACCTATGCTACGTGTTCAGACATGTAGTTTAATTTTGCAAAGAATGCTTATTTCGGAATAATAATACATCCATGGATTTACTATGGCCACTCTTTTACAATTAGAGAGAGATGATCTTCTTTGAGCTTTGAATCCTTCCGACTTTTGCGCGGAGTGAAGGATCCTATTTCAGACATTTCCATGACAGTTTCCCTTACGGTATATGCTCTAATCATGCCTTTTTCTTATCCAGGCTATGCCCTACCGGTAGTAGAGAAAGTATCTAGAGGTGAAATGGATTGTGATTTTAGTTAGTTTATAAACAATTATCACTTAAAGTAAAAATGGGCGATCAATTCCCCATTGATATAAAATCTTTTCTGGGAATATAATCCTAAAAATAAGAATAAAGATTGACAATCATCCATCATCATAATACGATATTTTACAGAATAAAAAGAATTATTCGTTTATTTTTTGCTGCAATTCCAAAACCGGGTTTTATATTATAAAACAAAAACCTCCTTGTATATACATATTATCCAAGCGTTAGCTCTGGCTTTTTCTTATTTTGGAAGCGCTGCCAATTATGGCGTTTTAAATATCAAGGAGGGATAAGGTATGGAAGCAAGAATAGAAACAAAGCAAGAAAAGCCATTAAATATTGGCCGGAAATTTCGCTGGACCGTCGTCATCTGGTTATTGATCGGAGGAATAATAAACTATCTAGATCGGGCTAACCTCTCCATTGCAGCTCCTGAAATGATGAAAGAACTCGGACTAAGCGTAACCGAAATCGGGTTATTGGGAACCTTTTTTTCTTGGAGTTATGCATTAATGCAGCTTCCTTCCGGCTGGCTGATCGATCGGTTCGGTACCAAAAAGGTGTATACAATCGCGCTTATTTGGTGGAGTGGTGCGACCATTTTAACGGGAGCTGTTCATAAAATGAGTTCATTTATTGCTGTACGGATTTTACTTGGAGTAGGTGAAGCACCTTGTTTTCCGACGATGGCTAAGATCACATCGTATTGGTTCCCTAAAAAGGAACGAGGCTTGGCGACTGGAATTTGGGATTCTTCGTCCAAATGGGGCCCAGCCATTGCACCGCCACTGCTCGTTTTCATTATGGTGACTTTTGGGTGGAGAGCACTGTTTTATATAACTGGTGTGATCGGCATTATATTCGCGATCGGTTTTGTGATTTTTTATAAAAATCCTGAAAAAAGTCAAAGACTATCCAAGGAGGAATTTGAATACATTAAGTCGGAAGGAGGTGGAGTGGAGCAAGGCATTCAATCATCAAAAATCAAATGGGGTTCGTTATTTAAATATCGAAGCGTATGGGGAATGATTCTGGGCTTCTTCTGTACCATCTGGATCTGGAATATTTTCCTTGTCTTCTTGCCCCTTTATTTGTTCGATGTCCATCATGTCTCACTAAAAGAAATGGGTATATATGCTGGTATCCCCTGGCTTGGCGGAATCTTTGGTAATATTTTCGGAGGATATCTTACTAAAAAATGGGTGGACAAGGGAATTACTACACCTATTAAAGCAAAGCGTGCCTTAATTAGTATATGTGCCATCTCGGCCGCCATTGTTGTATGTGCAGTTCCGCTTGTCAAAGGACTCGCTATTACCTTAACATTACTGACCCTTGCTCTTTGTTTTATTTCTGCCATTACAGGTAGTGCGTGGGCACTTGCTGGTGACATTGCCCCTCCTTCTATGGTTGCTTCCGTAGGTGCCATTCAGAATTTTGGCGGTTATTTTGGTGGAGCCTTTTCCCCCGTTGTGGCAGGCATGATTGTGGATGCAACTGGATCTTACTCCCTTGCCTTTATATCTGGCGGTTTAATCGCCGGATGCGCCGCAATCTGTTATTGGTTTATTGTAAAACATCCTATTCAAGAATAGTGTAACGAAGGAGGACATAAATTGATTCCAAAAGTGTATATAGCAAGACAAGTACCGGCTGAGGTGGAAGCATATATTTCGCAGTATTGCCAGTGTGAAAAATGGAATGGCCCTGAACCGATTACCCGAAGCCAGCTGTTAAAGCAAATTTCCGATGCTGACGGACTGCTCATCACCGGGGAAAAAATTGATGATGAATTTCTGGACCATGCACCAAACCTAAAGGCTGTCAGCAATATCTCAGTAGGCTATAACAACTATGATCTAGAGGCAATGAAAAAGAGAAACGTAATCGGTACGAATACACCGGATGTGCTCGATGAAACCGTGGCCGATTTAGCTTTAGCCTTAATGCTCTCAGCAGCCCGCCGCCTTCCAGAACTGGACAAGCTTGTAAAGGACGGCAAGTGGGGAAGTAAAGGCGATGAACCCTTCTTTGGCGTTGATGTTCATGGAAAAACATTGGGCATCATAGGTATGGGTAGGATTGGAGAATCTATTGCAAGACGAGGGAAATTCGGTTTTAACATGGAGATTTTGTATCATAACCGGCGAAGAAAACCAGAAGTAGAGGAAACGGTATGTGCAACCTATGCCTCTCTAGAGCACCTTTTGCGGGAATCAGATTTCGTTCTTTTAATGGTCCCTTATACCCCTGAGACGAAGAAGCTTATAGGACGGGAGCAATTCGCACTGATGAAAAAATCTGCAATCTTTATTAATACATCACGCGGCCAGACGGTGGACGAAAAGGCCCTAATCGAAGCACTGCAAAATAAGGAAATCCTTGCAGCTGGTTTGGATGTATTTGATCAGGAACCCGTAGCGCCTGACAATCCGCTCTTAACCATGCCAAACGTGGTAACACTGCCGCATATAGGTTCAGCTACTCATCAAACACGATATGATATGGCTATGCTAGCGGCGAAGAACCTTGTAGCAGCGGTTACAGGAAGGGAGATAGTGAATGTCGTTCCTGAATTGAAAGGACTTCAGCCACTTAAATAGTAAAATTGGTGCAAGGCACCAAAATGGAAATAGGAGATGTCCTCACAGGTATCTCTCATACCATTTATTATCCAATCTATTAGGCCACTTGGGATTTTTGAAATATATCCAATTTATTACGCATCGTTTTAAACGATCTTCCCGGCTCTTTATTACATGTAAGGATCACGGTAATGATTAATGAGAAATACTGTTTTTCTAAGTTTCTCGAATGTTGGAACAAATTGGTCCACCTTGAAAAAATCGATAAATCAGCAAATAATGAGAAGACTTTAGATGGTGTTATAAAATGATTTTTTCTGATTGGACAGAGGAACCTTCCAGCTACTAATCTAGTCTAGTAGGTAAATAATTGTAGTAAAGCATTAAAAGAAGATATTTGCTTATACACCATGATTTATTAATGGTGTATTTTTTTTTGCATGAGGGCAATATTAATCATTGATTAAACGAAATTAATAAGAGTAGGTTTGTCTGTTGCATCAAGCATTATTCTCAAAAATAACATAGAAGATTTCGAAGGAGATGATCAATGAAAAGAATGAAATACGTAGTAGACAAATTCTCTAATTCCATCATTAGTTATTCGTAATAGTTGCGGATATTGAGAAAAAAGCTTATATCTCTAGATCAGGGAGTGTTCCTTCAGGGGAAAAATGGCTTGCAAACGCAAAAGTCAATCCAAGCATCCTAGCTAGTTGCGAACTGAAGCCGCTAGAGCCAAATAACCAAATCGGAATGTTTAAGCCATTTCCCGGTATAGCTTTTACATACATTTTTTCAGAAGCTAAAGCTGGATTACGCTGCCAGTTGTTCTGAAAACTCTTGACCATTAATTTGACGGACACGTCTTAGAGCATATGCAGTACGTTGATCAGTACCAGGAGCTCGCCCAAGTCCCAAATCAATTCGACCAGGAAACAAGGATTCGAGCGTTCCAAATTGTTCTGCAATAACTAATGGAGCATAATTCCTCCTGAACCTACACGAATCTTTGAAGTACCTGCTGCTACATGTCCAATCACTACCGATGTAGCGGAACAAGCGATAAAGGGCATATTATGATGTTCAGCCAGCCAGAAACGATTATACCCTAAGTTCTCACATGTCTTGCAAGATTAAGTGTATTTCTTTAAGATTGAGCAGGATTTCCTCCAAGTACAATGGGAGAAAGATCGCATGGAAAAGGGAATATCTTTTATTCGTTTCGAACGAATATTATTAGAGTCACTCAATAAATTCAACTTCTTTCTATAAAAAAACTTGATGTTTCGGAGGATGGAAGGGTGTTACTCATTTAGCCCCCCGAAACAAAAAAACATTCTAACAGTTGTTCTTATTGTTTCAAAAAAAAACGATTTGATTAAATAAAAACCTGATAAAATAAAGTTAGGCATAAAATAGAGATAATCATTAGTGAGTTTTTTAGTTGACATAGTTAACTGTAAATATTAAAATTACAGTAATCTTCTTGAGGAGGATGCGAAAAAAGTGAATAGTGATTTTACAATAGCTGTGCATAGTTTAGTCTATTTAGCATATTTACCAGATCATATGGCAAGCAGTGAGTCTATCGCAGAAAACGTTTGTACAAACTCAGCTAGAATACGTAAAATGATGAGTTGCTTACGAAATAATGGATTTGTTAAGACAAAAGAAGGTGTGGGCGGCGGCTATATTCTTGACTGTAACCCTCAAGAGATAAGTTTGGCTGATATTTATATTGCAGTCTCACATGGAACCCTGAAACCAAATTGGTGTACAGGTGATCCGAAAAAAAAATGTGTTATATCGTCTAATACCCAGATGGTTATGGATCAAATATTCGATGAAGCTGAATTATATTTTGAAAAATATTTAGAGAATATTACCCTTAGCACTTTTTTGGAAAAAATTAAACAATGTCCTTGATATTGATTTAGTTTTTTCTTTTATGCTTACTGTATATTTTATTTTTACAGTTAAAAGCTTTTAAATTGAACTGTGACTAAACATTTAAGGGGTGTATTTATAGAGATGGCCGATAAAATTCGATTTGAAAATGGGGATTGGGTACAGGGAAGGTCCAGAGAAGGAGAACTTATCCACGGCTTTGTTGAAATAGTTAACTCTAATCGAGAAATTGTAAAAGTGAATGTGGTGGAAAGTGACAATGAAAAAGCGGTTGGAAAATCGATTTGGATTCCAAGTAAATGGACTGAAAAGCTTCCCGATTTATCAATTAGTAACGAAGCTCATCTTTTAACATTAATTGATTTGGCCTTACTTTCAAAAGATGAGGCGTGGTTTATGGAATTGTCCGAAAAATTAGCATCTATTAAAAAACATCCAAAAATGATTACTAGAAAATCTGAGGTTCTTATCCCAGAAAATAGGATTGGAAATCTGGATGTAAATAGATAAAGTAATTAAAAATATAGATTGATATTTTAATGGATAATATTAGAGGGGGAAATGATTATGTCAATAATGCATGTAACAGATCAAACTTTTGCTAGTGAAATTAAAGAAGGTTTAGTGTTAGTTGATTTTTGGGCTCCTTGGTGCGGACCTTGTAAAATGATTGCGCCAGTGCTTAATGATATCGATGTTGAAATGGGTGATCAAGTTAAGATTGTTAAGCTTAATGTAGATGAAAATGGAGATACTACAAGAAAGTATGGAGTCATGGGTATTCCAGCACTTATTCTTTTCAAAGATGGAGAAATAGTGGATCAGGTAGTAGGCTATCAGCCTAAAGAAGCTTTAACAGAATTAATTGCAAAGCATGCATAATTTGATTCTGATATACAAGTTATTACCTGGATCTGTTCATTCCACTGCACAAGAAAAAAATATAGCCAATCTTAACCAATACCTGTCACATGGTGAGATAACATAATTAAAATGGAGGAATACAACTAATGAATTCTAAATTTACACCATTATTTGAATCGTTTAATTTAGGAAAAGAGGTACATTTAAAGAATCGATTGGTTATGGCACCAATGACAAACTTCTCTTCGAATCCTGACGGTACAGTTACCGATGCTGAAATTAACTATTATGAACGCAGGTCAAGCGGCGTGGGTATGGTTATTACAGCATGTACCTATGTCACGGCAAATGGTAAAGGATTTCATGGTGAATTTGGCGGTGATCGGGATGATTTGCTTCCGAGCTTACGACGCTTAGCGTTAGCGATTAAAGCGAAAGGGGCAAAAGCAATTTTACAAATTTTCCATGGCGGCCGCGAGGTTCCACCTGAATTAGTACCAAATGGCGATGTTGTAAGTGCCAGTAATATTCCTTCACAAGGCGATGGTAAACCTGTTCCACGTCCACTTTCTGAAACAGAAATTAAATCGATTATTACTGATTTTGGAGAAACCACTCGACGTGCTATTGAAGCAGGATTTGATGGTGTCGAAATTCATGGTGCCAATGGATACTTACTTCAGCAATTCTTTTCACCGCATTCTAACCGTCGAGAAGACATGTGGGGTGGAAGTCTAGAAAAACGTCTAACTTTTCCAATAGCAGTTGTAGATGAAGTGAAAAAGGCAGTTGCTAAACATGCCAAAGAGCCGTTCATTGTAGGATATCGCTTTTCACCAGAGGAGCCAGAAACACCTGGAATCACTATGGATGATACACTGGTATTAATAGATGCCCTGGCAAAAAAAGATCTTGATTATCTTCATGTTTCATTAATGGATTTCTGGTCAACAGCTAGACGAGGAGCCGAGGCTAACCGTCCTCGAATAGAAATCATAAAAGATCGTGTAGGGGATCGAGTTCCTGTCATAGGTGTCGGTTCCATCTATACAGCAGATGATGCGATCAAAGCTCTTGAAACAGGGGTTCCTTTAATCGCATTAGCCCGTGAACTCATTATTGATCCTGACTGGGTTCAAAAAGTGGAGCAAGGCAGAGAAACAGAAATTGTTACTAAAATAAACAAGAATAATCAGCAGCAACTGGATATTCCAGATCCATTATGGCAAGTGATTATCAATTCTCCAGGATGGTTTCCAGGTGTTGAATAAAGCATAGTGGTATACCGAGTTACCAATTCATATAGCTAAACAAAAAGGCTGTCGTAAATACTCGACAGCCTTTTTGTTTAGCGGAAACCCAGATGAGAGTAGGGATTTTTTATACAGAAATTATCCCCAATACATTATTGAAATTGTGCCAAAAAGTATAGTGTGGACAAAAAATTAGAATTAATATAAAAATAAGGATAACTCAAAACAAACAATCTCCTCAGGCTGTTATAGCGGCAGGAAATAAATATAGGCTATATGATTACTTAGGGAAGTTAGTTCTTATGAGTTATCCTCATATTTGATTAATTGAAATTAAATCTCTCTTTAAAATGGAAATCTAATTCAAATAGATTGTTTTCATCTGTTAAATATTTATAATCGATATAGGTTTTTTCTTTCTTTGGCATTTCATCTACAAAAGGCGAGTAAGTACGGAAAAACATTTTGTTTTTCTTTTCATCGAATTCTACAAGTCTCAGCCAGCCATTTCCTCCTCGGTAATTTGCTTGATAATTGACTAGCATTTGAATGACATCGTTCCCCGCTGCGTTTTGTTTGACTTGGTGTGCTATCCCAAAATAATGTCCATTAACCGTCATAAACACTTGGTTGTAATCCTTTATAAGTTCATCCCAGATCAGTCGGCCGTTAGTCGACTCAACGGCAACAGTTTTATTATTTTCAACCTCAGGATAAATAACATCATGAGAAACGATAATAGTCGGTTTATCTTTATGTTGATTTAAAACATCTTTTGACCATTGCAAGTCTTTTTGAAGATTTTTCATATCAACTATTAAGACTAAGTATTCATAGCTTCCTGCTTTAACAATTGCATAAGAGCCATATCCCGAATCAGAAGAGCCCTTATAGTATTTTTTATTCGCAAAACGTTGCGGTCCATAATATGTTAAGAATGGATCTCCGTCAGCATAGTCATGATTCCCTGCCGCCATCATATAAGGAATTTCTTTTTTATCTATATAGGAAATGGCTCTGAGGGAATTCTGCCATTGCACTTTTGAATTACTATCGACAATGTCTCCAACAAATGTGTTCATTACAATATTGTTCTTCTTAGTGTTTTTTGCAATCCAATTCATTTGGCTATTAAATATCTCTGGATTCTGGCTAGAATATTTTTGCGTATCTGGGACAAAAAGAAAATTATAATTATTTTTGTTTGTTAGAAATGGAATTCTATCATTTGTTCCTTTGAATGGTTCATCGTCTCGAGCACCTTGAACAAGCCATTCTTTTTCAGTCAAAGCCTCATTAGCAATTCGTATTTCTTGGATGTTACCTGCAAATAGTGCATCTAATTCATTTCCCCACTCAGATGCCCCGATATTCCAGCCTTTACCTTCTACAGCTGCAATCCCTACTACCTTTTCTGACTTTCCATAATCACTAATGCCATTTACAGTTAAAGTGGTCGTTTTACCGTCATTAACAACCGCCAAATGATACCATTCATCAGCATTTAAAGAACGAGACCAGTTTCCCACGTTATAGTTTAGATTAGAGGGATGACTTGTCCATTGAATTTCTTTATCACTAGATATAGATAATGTAGTAAGGATTTCTTTCTCGCCTTCCACTTTATTAAGATCAGCAGCCTGCCCTTGTCTTGTTAAAATTCCCATCCAGCTATGTAAACGGTCTTCAAAATTATATGGTAATTTAATTACAGCCTCGATTGTAAATCCTTTATCAAATTGCTCCTTATTAATAGGTGCTTCCTTTATTGTTTTGAAATATCTTCCTGAAGGGGCATTTTTGTAATTAGCGAATTGCAAGCTATCAACTTTTTCTTGATTATGATAATCTTCTTCAGACCATTTAATCATATTGTTTAATTCTGGCGTGGCTTGATCTCCAATCGTTACTAACTCTAAATCATTTCCTTGTTTACTTGCATCTTCAATAATTAAATTGCCTTTATCGATTGAACCGCTTTTCACATGTTGTTTCGAAAATTTCCAATCTGCCACGATATTACTTCGATCTTTTTCAGCAACAGAATTTGAGGCAGCTGCCGAATTAGCAAAACCAGGAGCAATCATACATAAGAGCGATAAACCAATAAATGCTTTTTTCATTCTCATAAAACATTCACCTCATTAAATTTTTATAACATAATAAAGGATATCAATTATAAATTTATTCTTTTATGAAAATAAGTAAACGTTTTGTAAAAAAAAAAAGCTGGTTCAGAAGGTTCTGCTTTTTACTGCCATCTGTGATAGTCCACTTAGTTCTTTATAACTTATTAGATGGAATGAATAAAATAATGAAAACTATAGGATTAAAAAAGACAGGTGATGAGAAGAAAGTCAAAGGAGACAAGGAATTATAAAGAAATATAGAGAAATTTAATATCAAATTTAGTTGCAGCTTTGGAAGAAAAATATAAGAAGTCAAATTAGCATTTGATTTGATTTTTTATTACAAAATAAGTAAGTTTAATGGCTAAGATGCACCAAACTGCCATCTATCATTCAGGGATATAAATAATATAAATAAAAATAATTAGAAGCAAAAACAGGGAGCGGGTTATTCCCCCACTCCGTTTTCTTATTGTAAAGAATGAATAGTGCATAGCCTAGAAGTTCAATGCATTATGGATTCTCTGCTTAATTCCTATATCCTTACAATTTCTATACTCTTAATCGTTCAACTTCTTTAATGGAAAAAGGTATTCATTGTTATATATATCTTTGCAAACCCTCTTAATCATAATTGTTAATATAATGTACAAAAAAAGCAAAATAACAATTGGTTATTTTTTCTGCTTCAGGTAACAAGCGTAATGTCGTATCTAAACGAATTGGTTTGCAACATTATTGATCCATTAAGAGAGGAAGTCGAGGGTAGTCCAATAGTACAGTTAGCGAATGACACTTTTCTAGAATATATTGAAAAGATTGTGATACATAGTACACGTTCGAGAAAAAGAATAATGGTTAAATACAAAAAGGCCATAGAGTGTATTACATAATCAATGAATGATCTGTTTGTAATCACTAAACAAAATAAATGAAGAGGAGGAGATGACGGGATGCAGCCATTCAAACCAGGAACGAAAGTTGAAACAAATGAAGCTTATTACAATCATTTAAAAGAAAGGCTTTGTTAAGTAGTATTGTTTTTCAGGTATAAAATATGGGAACGTCCGATTTGGACGTTCCCGTTCTTATTCCATTAAAGCCCCCTATAATGGAATAACTGTAAAGCTAATGAAGCTTTTTTAAAAACTGCGTTTCCCTGCCCAAGCTCCTTGCATTTTACTTAGGAATACAATTTGCCCAATATGATATGCGTCGTGCAATGCTAAACTCTTCAGTTCAAGCACTAATGATCTTTCTCCAGGGATCTGTCTATACATATCTTCATGTTCTGATTTTGCTAGTATTTTTTCAAGTTCACGATGAACATAAAAGTATTCTTGTTTTGTTTCCTTCCAATTTTGAAACGTCTCAGTTGGTAATCTAAATGTAGATTCATTATCTTCTGCCTGGGGTTCATTCACTGTTTCACCAAGAAATCGCATCAGAAGTCTCTTTTTATAGAAAAGTAAATGACAAACTAATTCCCAAATGGAATTCATTGCCCCCTCAACTGGTTTCCAAATTGCCTGTTCAAAAGTAATATCCTCTAGCACTTTTTCAAGTGGTGGAAACCAGTCTTCTTCATCTAAGCAGCTTGCCCATTGTTGTAACAAAAGTGTCTTTACATCCATTTTCTATTCCCTCCACTTTAATCCCTTTAATAGATAATCCCTTTGGTCAAAATTCATTTGCGGCGTGTTGTAGATAGCTCACTAATTAAGGTGTCATGCCAATTCCTTGTTCAATTAAACTGGCCCTTTAACGGAACAATGAACGTTCTGTTATTTGGAAAATTCTGATAATCTTAGTTTATCATAAGTTGTGTTAACTGAGAAAGAACAACTGTCTAAAACCATTTTGGTTATCGTAAAGTTATCTTTTATATGTTTGATGGTGTCTAAGAATTGGAACCAGCTCAAATAATGGTCTAGATATTTAGTCGCTACACCATTAAAACGCTCCATCCAGCTCTTTAAACGGCTGTGATAACTATTTATTACATTCTGGATGTGATAAATCCCTTTAACTCGCTCCCTACCATTTGCTTTAAAGCGATGATGCTCAATTCCTTTTTCTTTGGCATAAGTCATAACCCCACCAAACATCCGTGCATAGAACATTTTGTATTGATAGCTTGGAACCTAACGCTTCGTCCAAACTCTTTTTTATAATACGCCCTTTTCCTATTGTTTTGGAAAACGTTCTCTTTTGGCGGTCTCTGGCTACAAGAACGCATACTTGGTCCTTACTTATTCCTCTAAGCTCCGAACTACCACCGCGTAACCTTGGTTTTCGACCTTGGATATTCCGTTTTCCTTTCTCTGAATAGAGGAAATAGGTTTCATCCATTTCTACTATGCCTTCGAAAAGTTCAAAATCCATCTGTTTCAATGCAGTTAGAATTTTATGCCTCCAATAAAAAAGCGTCACATAATGAGCACCAATGAGTTTAGCTGATTTCCGAAGGGAATACCCTTCAATCATACATTCGATGAACTGAAGCCATTTACTAGGAATATGAGTTCTGTGAAGAGGAGTGTTCGTCATATCTGTGAATGTTTTACCGCACTCTTTGCAGCGGTATCTTTGACGTTCAATGGTATTGATTGTAGTTTATACCTGATATTTACCGAAGCGAATGACATTAGTGGATTGACAATGGGTGCAGGTGTAGCCGTCTTTGTGTTTCTGTTCTGATACATCAGTGAATACAGACTATGTTTCTCCCGCACTCCCTAATGAGTTTGTCAAGAACTTCAATTTAAAGGGTGCTTTATTGGAATATATTGACTTGATTTTAATGTGAATGTTATAGTAATATGGTAAAATATTCATATAGAAAAGAGGAACAATATGATACACGAAATAGTATGGGGCAGTCCAGGAAGCCTATTATGTTTAGGCTTTTTCTTTGCGGGTCTTGGTGTTTTTATTAGATTATCGAATATTAAAGGGAAAAAGTGAAAGCTACTACTTCAAAAGATCATTAGTGTTTCGGTCTCTTTTAATCTCGCTTATACTTTGTGACCATTTACGGTAACAAAATGACTCTTAAACTATATACAATTTAACTAGTTAAAAAGAGCATCGAATATACGATGCTCTTTTATTTTTCCATCTAATACCTGTACTTATTAGGAAACACTTTATCGGTAAGGCTTTTCTGTTGACAGTATCTTGTTGATAATTACTTTTCTCGTTATCTTACCTTTACATTTACTTAAAACTTTAACAGAAGCTAAAATAATAGGGCATCAAGTGAGTATTGGCCAGCTCCTGTAATCGCTACACCAATCGCAACGGCAAGGATGGCAAGATTATATTCATAGCCATTTTGAGTTGACCAGTAGCCATTTGCTCCGTGAACTTTAACGATAGCAACCAGCATTGTAAGGGCAATTAAAATACCTGCGAGCGGTGTAAAAAGACCTAAAGCAAATAAAGCACCGCCAATAAGCTCTGATAGACCAGCAAATAGAGCCATTGTAACTCCCGGCTTCATACCAATTGAATCAAACCAGCCGCCGGTGCCCTTTAAACCATAACCTCCAAACCAGCCAAATAGTTTTTGTGCACCGTGTCCTACAAACGATAAACCAATTATTACCCCCGTATAACTAATAAACCTATTCCAATCATATTTAATTCCTCCTGGAAATATTTTTAGATATCTTTGATTCGAGATATATATGAAAAAAATATTTACATTAATAAATAACGAATCTTTGGACATTATCTCGAATTAAATTATCTTTAATTAAAGATAATAGTTTATTATCTTTTTGTCAAACATAATTTTAGCGCGATAATATTATTTACTAAACTCAAGGGGGCTATTTAGAAAAATCTTTTATCACACTTTTTTTGCTGTATTCGTTAACTAGTCATTATTAAATAAAACCATAAACTAGTTGTTCCAAAGCCTCGAAACAGCTTGTAGGAAAAATTGTTCAGGAACGATGAAAAAGAATAAAGGATAGTAGATAGTAGATAGAGGGGAGACTTTGTCAATCATTTTCAGTTCTAGTGAAAAATTGATGGAAATATTGAATGCTCCCAATAATATAATGTATTCTAGATCTTTCTTTAGCAGGGGTACTATAACAACATCATGAAAAGGAAGATATAGTCTAAATTAAGAATTAGATGAGAATTGTGAGGAACTGCTGAATCATTAGTTCTTAAAAGCGATACCATCTTCACCAGGGGAACAGGGGTGCATCATCATAGGCATACATCGTTAGAGAATCCTAGCGTATTTTATGGAATGTGAAAAGAATGAAAAGCACTAGAGAAACAAAAAGCGTTATCAACAGTATCGAAGTAATTCAGACGGTTAATTAGCACAAGCCAAGGTGTTTGATTAGAACTTCTTATAAGAATAAAAGAAAATTTAGATCACCAACTTGTAAGCCCTTTTCTGGTACTCGTTTACCTTGTTTTACGAGTGTGTCTGTAATTTCTATCGCCCACATGATACCATTCGGTCTGAGCATGGCATATATGAATCCACTGCAATCAAAATGACCTTTTTCAATATCTTCTGGTAATCGACCTGCTCCACATATTCGGAAGGATCTTATTCAATAGGAAAAGTCCTAAATAAACCGGGTGAGCTATTATTTGAGCGAAATAGCAAGTCAGATACCGTTACACATTCATAGCCATTTTTATATAAATAATCCAAAGTTGTTTCTAGTGCTTTTACAGTTTGGGGACGATCGGTCCAATCATGCAAGAGAATGATGTCACCTGCTCGTAAGGATTTAATAATATGATTCGAAATTTTATTAGCTGCAGGTCTTTTCCAGTCTTGTGGGTCTTGACTCCAGGACCAAAGAACAACTTTAAACCCTTTGTTAACAGCTGTATTAATGATTAAATCGTTATGATAGCCTCCTACAGGACGATATAGAGAAGGTTTATATTTGGCAATTTCCCAAATCACTTTATCTGTTTGATCTAATTCAGAGGATAATAAAACAGCACTCATATTTTTGTCATAAATATGATTATAAGTGTGATTAGCAATTTCATGACCTTCTTTTACTTCTCTCTCTAAAATATCGGGATAACTTTTCACTTTATTACCAGAAACAAAAAACGTTGCTCTAGCATTATATTTGGCCAGTATATCAAGGATTTGAGGGGTGTATGAAGGATGAGGGCCATCATCAAAGGTTATTGCAACGATTTTCTCCTGGGTATTCCCTTCCCAAATAACATTTCCTGTTTTTTCGTAAACTTCCCGACTAGCGGTTGTAGCTTGAATGTAATTACAGTCGTAAAAGTAAAAAAGCATGAAAACTGAAAAAGCCAAAAATAAAGTTCTCAAAATAATGCCCTCCTGTACATGTATTTACGACATAGTATATGGAGTTCAATTTTTTTTATTAAAATGAGCAAATTACTTCTTGGAAAGAGAAATTAGGGGAAAACAACAATTGTTTCATGATTCCTGTACCCGAAGATTCATCTATCTTAGCTGGATCCTCAGTTATTCTTGTTGTGGCAATCCTCGAATTGACTTCCATTTCGATATAGAAACATGAAAGTATGTAATATCTTATAATGAAACAAAAAATAGGCCTTAGCTTACAAAGACGGTTGCCTATTTTTTTATGATAATGGTTATAGAAAATGTTACTTAAGTGATTATTTACTAAGTGGAAATTGGAAGGGGAACACATAAAAGAGGGGGGAGAATGACTGCTAGCAAAAAGCATATAATGAAAGAAGTATTATTAATAGGAGATAAACTGGTAAGAAATTAATGGGATAATTAAAAGTCTATACCAGTTTTATAAAAGAGCTCATTATACTTATTTAATAATTGATCAAGCTGCTGGCTATATTCTATCGCAACCTTAGAGTTTAAGCCGTCTTTAGCGACAATATTGATAAGCTCATTTCTCTTTAATTCAATCTGTTCGAGAAACTCATTTTTTTTCGCCATTTATATATCCTTCCTGTACCCAACTATTCTTAAGGTATCCTTTTATGAGCTAGTTGTAAATTTTGTATGAATATAACAATTATATAGGGTTGGTCTAATGAATTCAAATAAGTTACCTTAATGGTAATAAACAACAGTTTAACCTAATTTTTGTAATTTGGTTTTGAGTTTGTCATGAAATATTCACAGTTCCAAAAATGTATTTTTTTATCTTATTTGTTACAATGTTTATAGGTACTTACATAGGAGTGAGGGTTATTGAATGATATTAATATTTTCTTAGCTTTTGGAGCCGGTTTTTTGAGTTTTATATCTCCGTGCTGTTTACCGCTATACCCAGCTTTTTTATCTTATATCACTGGTATGAGTGTTGGTGAGATTAAATCAGAGAACGCCATGCTCCAAAGAAGGAGCATGTTGCATACTTTGTTCTTTCTACTAGGTTTTTCTTTGGTTTTTATTGCAATAGGGTTTAGCACTACATATCTAGGTTCTTTCTTCTCAAATTACAAGGAATTAATTCGTCAAATTGGTGCCATTTTAATTATCATTTTTGGGTTATTTATTGTGGGGGTCTTTCAACCAAAGTCCTTAATGAAAGATAGCCGTTTCGAGTTTAAAAACCGTCCTAGCGGATATATTGGTTCGATTTTGATTGGACTTGCTTTTGCTGCTGGATGGACGCCGTGTGCAGGTCCTCTTTTGGGTGCTGTCATCACTTTAGGTGCAACCAACCCAGGCGCGGCCATGAGCTATATGACTGCTTATATATTAGGATTTGCCATACCATTTTTCATTTTATCCTTCTTTGTCGGAAAATTGAAATGGATTAAAACATACAGCCAATATATTATGAAAATTGGCGGATATTTAATGATTCTAATGGGCGTGATTTTATTTTTTAATTGGATGACCAAAATTATTGCAGTCCTATCTAGACTATTCGGGGGATTTACTGGGTTTTAGTCCATGGATAAGTTAATTTTTAAAAATATTTTAATAGGATATTCTGTCTGTGGTTCTTTATACCTATTCGTGTGTAAAATTACTTAAATTATCACATTAAATCATTTGATTTTAGGTCTTAAGTCAGATATCCTATACTTATTATTGAAAATTATCATTACATTTCAATACGATTAGATTTCGCTTTCTGTTGTTTGAAATGAGGAGGAACGGCTATGGCCCGAATATTAGTAGTTGATGATGCTAAGTTTATGAGAATGACACTTTCGAATATATTATCAAAAGCAGAACATGAAGTAATTGGTGAAGGTGAGAACGGGAAAGAGGCAATAGAATTATTTCGTAAACTAAATCCCGATCTTGTTACAATGGATATATCAATGCCAATCATGAGCGGGCTAGATGCGGTTAAAGAAATTAAGAAAGATTTTCCTTACGCAAAGGTTATAATGTGCTCAGCGATGGGACAACAAAAAATGGTTTTCGAAGCTATTGAGGCAGGGGCAAAGGACTTTATTGTAAAGCCGTTTGACGAATGCCGAGTAGTAGATGCTATCAATAGGGTGCTTGATTAAAACACTCTCCTTGTTTATCTGATTTAGGTAATATATACTTTGTTTAATAATTGAAGTGATATAATTTTTCATGGTACTTACCTATTTTAGCTAAAAGGATGATAAAAATGATGATATATATATCAACAGGTATAGCGATTGTGATGGCTATGGGTGTTTTCATGTTTCGAATGAAGGAAACAAAAAAACCAGTGAATGAAAAAAAAATCATATTACCCCCACTCTTTATGAGTACGGGTGCTTTGATGTTTCTTTTCCCAATGTTTAGGGTCACTAGATACGAATTTCTAGAAGCTCTTGTAGCAGGGATGGTATTTTCTATCCTCTTAATTAAAACATCCAAATTCGAAGTTCGAAATGAACAAATTTATATTCTGAGGTCTAAAGCATTTATATTCATTTTAGTTGGACTAATGGTGATACGACTTGTTGCAAAGCTTATTCTGGGAAGTACAATTGAAGTTGGCGTGCTTAGTGGAATGTTTTTCCTTCTTGCTTTTGCGATGATTGTTCCATGGCGAATAGCGATGCTATACCAATACAAAAAAGTCAAAGCGGCTTACTTAAGCGAAAGTAATATGGTGTAAGTTTTAATTAAACTAAATATAACAAAAAACAACACCTGCCATTATGTCGGGTGTTGTTTTTGTACAATGGATTAGAAAAAGGAAATTAATTCAAAGAAACATGTCAGGTTTTCCTGTGCACGTTTTTTTTGATATTTTCAAGGCTGAATCGTTGGCGTGGGACGCCTGAGGTGATAACATAACTTTAATCACAAATAAAGGAGATGTTTAGTAAGATGGTAGATGAAGTCATTTTGGACGATGTATCACTGCATGTTACTGATTTTCATGCAGAAGTTATAAAAGATTCTGAAGGTAGAGAATTCAGAAAAGTCAGTTTTAATTTCGAGGTAACTAATAGTGAATATCATGATATAACAACACTTCTATATCAAATGGTATTTGATATAAAGATCCCTCAGTCAAACGAGGAATTTCGCGGAGAGATTTTTAACTATGCTACTTCGGTTACGAATCTTTATGAAGAAAATGCTGTGGGAGATTTTTCACTGGTCTTATTGGAAGTAAACGAACAAGAATGATTCTATTGCCAGCCTTGTAAAGAAATGGGTTACTGTCTATAATACATAGTAACAATTATTCTATACATATGAGGTGGTTCTTTGCTTGGAGGCTGGTTTTTATGGTTTATTCTATTTTGGGTAGCCCTATTAATAATTTTGATGAGCATCGGTGGCTTTTTCATGTTTCGGAAATTCTTAAAAAGGTTTCCTAAAGAGGATGGAAAATCCGATATGGATTGGGAAGAATATTATTTGGACCAAACAAAGCACTTATGGTCAAAGCAGCAAAAGGATTTACTTGAAGATTTAGTGAGCCCTGTACCAGAACTTTTTCGTGATGTTGCACGACATAAAATTGCTGGTAAAATCGGTGAATTGGCGTTAAAGGAAAAAGCGGGAGATATTACAGAAGATTTAGTAATTCGTGGCTATATCATTGCCACGCCCAAACGTGATCATAAATTTTTACAAAAAAAATTAGCTGAACGAAAAGTAAATATGAGTCCATATGAACATTTATTTAGCTGATATTAGGAGAAGGTAGACTCTTTAGAGTGTGCCTTTTTTTTGTTTGAAAAAAGATGTGCTTCAAATCATGGTAAAAATTAGAACGTTTGTACCCAATCCATGCTATCCTTTCAATTTTTGATATAATAATAGTAAGTAAAAATGAGGACGGAGTGAAACTATGAAATTTATCCATACGGCTGATTGGCATTTAGGGAAAATTGTTCACGGGGTACATATGACAGAAGATCAAAGACATGCACTCCTGCAATTTATTGAAATAGTAGAAGAAGAGAAACCGGATGCAGTTGTGATTGCCGGTGATTTATATGATCGTTCTGTTCCACCGACGGAAGCGGTAGAGCTTCTTGATGAAATTCTTTATACCATTAATGTGAAAATGAATACACCGATCGTTGCGATATCGGGAAATCATGATTCGGCGGAGAGGCTGTCATTCGGTTCATCATGGTATCGTCATAGCCAGCTATACATTCATGGGAAATTGACAAAAACATGTGAACCGGTCCGTATTAAGGGCGTGAATTTTTATTGTGTCCCATATGCAGAACCTGGTACCGTTCGCCATCTTTTTGAAGATGAAAGTATTCATTCTCATCAAGAAGCAATGAAACGAATAACTGGAACTATTGCGGAAACATTCAATCCGAATGAACCAAATGTTTTCGTTGGACATGCCTTTGTATTAGGTGGTAAAACGAGCGATTCAGAACGTGTTTTGTCAGTAGGCGGTTCTGGGTGTGTTTCATCTGATTTATTTGATGCGTTCAATTATACGGCACTTGGACATTTACATAGCCCAGATGCGATACGCCATCCAAAGGTATATTACTCCGGCTCACTATTGAAGTACTCTTTTTCTGAGGCAAAGCAAAATAAGTCGTTATCCATTGTCGAGATGAAAGAAGATGGCAGTTTCGATATGCGATATCGATCTTTGATGCCTAAGCTTGATATGAGGGAACTGGCAGGCACAATGGAAGAGTTACTTGACCCTGCTTTTTATCAATCACAAAAAATAGATGACTATTTAAAAATAACACTAAATGATGAGGGATCACTCATCGATCCGATTAATCGCTTACGTCAGGTCTACCCGAACGTACTTCACCTAGAGCGGAAATGGGATTTGGCTGACCTGAGAAGAAAAAAATCCTTTTCTTCTGTAAAGGATGAACGAAAGTCCGAATTGGATTTGTTTGAAACGTTTTACCAAGAGATGACAGATCGAGACTTTGATTCTCAAAAGCAAGATTTGATGGTTTCGGTAATTGAAGCTGTGAAGAAAGAGGAGGCTTTAAAATGAGACCTCATATTTTAACGATGCAGGCATTCGGCCCATATGCCGGAAGAGAAACTATTGATTTTAATACCCTTGGAGAAAGAACTATGTTTGTCATTTCTGGAAAGACGGGTGCAGGGAAAACAACGATTTTTGACGGGATTAGCTTTGCGATATATGGAAAAGCAAGTGGTGAAGATCGAAGTGGGCAAGATTTACGAAGTCAATTTGCCGAAGATGATATGTTGACGGAAGTCTCGCTACAATTTACACTGCGTGGAAAAACTTATTTGGTAACTCGTTCACCACAACAGGAACGAAAGAAGAAATCGGGCGATGGCACGACGACAGTTGGTGCGAAAGCTGAATTATATGAGCTGTTGCCAGAAGGAAAAAAACTGCTAGGTGCCAATGTACGCGAGGTTGAAGAGAAAATCAAATTACTTATTGGACTTGATGCCAATCAGTTTCGGCAAATTCTGATGATTCCTCAGAATGAATTCAGAAAACTGTTAACATCCGACAGTAAGGATAAAGAACAGATACTTCAGAAATTATTTCATACCGAACTTTATAAACGAATAGAAGAAAAATTAAAAGAAGAAGCTTCAATTCTTAAAAAGAAAAGTGAAAGAAGTGCACAGCGGCGAATTGAATTAATGAAAGGAATCAAGCCGGGTAATCATGAAGGACTGCAGGAACATTTGGAGGCAGAAGAGCCAAATGAACAACAGATTTTGCCGCTCTTACATTCTGTTATTTCGGCAGCAACAGAAAGAAGTCAGTATGTTAGCAAGCAAATACAGGAAAAGCAAGAAGCTCGAGATCAAGTTAACCAAGAGCTTTCAAAAGCGGTGGATTTGTTAAATAGGTTTACTGAAAAAGAAAGACTGAGAAAGGAAAAAGAGATCCTTGAAGCGAAAAAACCTGAAATAGATGAAGTAAAAGAACAAATTAAAATGGCGCACAAAGCGGCTTCTCTAGAAAAGCAAGAGCAATATTATTTGCGGATTGGTAAACAAGTACAAGATGTAACTACAGAACTCCAAAAATTAAGTGAGCAGGAAGAGAAGTTAATGGCTGAGCGGATTAAGAAACAAGATTCCTATGAACAGGAATTATTGAAGGAAGACGAAAGGGAACGGGCGGTTCGAAATGTGCATCAACTTGAGCAGGTAAAAGATGCTGTGATGACATACGCGAGTTTAAAAGCGCAAGTTCTTTTAGATGAAAAAGAGTGGCAGACTAGTAAGCAGCTTCGTGAAAAAAATGTATCAGAGCATAGTTCAATTGAAGCGGAAGCAGAAAAAGTTGGTCTTGAAAAATCAGAAGCGGAAAATGCAGCTTTTCTTTATAGTGATATGGAAAGAGAAGTCGAAAAAAATCAGCATTTGTTATCAGAAATGAAAAAGCTTCAAGATGTTCTTTCAGAATCACAGGGCACAAAGCGGGTGTTAGATGAAAAGAATAACCGGTTCCAAGAGCTTCTTAAAATTCAGCTTCAGGAAAAGGAAAAACTAGAGGCTCTTAATGAAAAGTGGCGCGCTGGTCAGGCAGGGATGCTAGCGTCCATGTTGCACACTGGTGAAAATTGTCCTGTGTGCGGATCGGTGAGTCATCCTAAACCCGCCAAAATGCATGATGAGATGCCATCGGATATGGAATTGAAACAGCAGGAAAACTATCTGAAGTCTGCAGATCAACAAAAAAGTCTAGCTGAAAGTGAATATTATCAAGCAGAATCTAAGTTCAATGCACTAATAGAGTCCTCTCAAGAAAAATTGGCTGACTTACAACAGGGTTTGCCACAGCTTTCTTTCGATCAAATTGATGCTTACTTGAATCAGTTCGAGCAAAAAGGAAAAGAGCTGCAAGAAAAGTTACGGACATTGAGGCTTAAGAAGGCCGCGTTTAGTGAATTGGAAAGAAGGTTGCTTGAATTAAAAGAGAAAGCAGTCCACCTAAAAGCGAATAGAATATCTTTAGAAGAAGTAGAAGATCAAGTCAAAACCAGGTATATTGAAAATTCTACAAAGCTTAAAGGATTAACTGATTCTATGCCAGAAGGAATCAGGACTGAGGAAGAATATACTGCAGCATATCAAGCGGCCGTCAAAACGCAGAAACGTTTACAAATTGCATTAGAAGAAGCACAAAAGAATCTTCAAATGGTTAAAGAAAAAGAGTCGGGCATCAATGCGAAAAAAGAATCACTAACTGGAAATATAAAAGCCTTAAATCGTGAATTAACAGAGGAACGGGAAAAGTTGATTACGGATATGACCAAACAAGGATTTGCCAATTATAAAGAATATACAACAGCCAAAAAGTCAGAATCGGCTCTCGAATATATAGAGAGTCAAGTTCTGCAATACAATCAAAGTTGGCAAAGCGTTCTAAGTCTATTTCATGATTTGGAAATGAAATTAAAAGATGTGGTCAAACCGGACCTTGAAGGGTTGAAAAAGACTTTTGAATTCATAGATCGTGAATTGGAATTGTTGCGCAGAAATCAGAATGAATTACTGGCTGACAAGCAAATAAACGAAGAAATTGAACGAAAACTGGAGCTAATAAGGGAAGAGCAGAAAAGTCTAGATGAAAGATACAGTATCGTTGGTCATCTGTCCGAGATTTCTAAAGGTCAAAACTCCTTCCGTATTACTTTTGAACGGTATGTATTGGCGGCCTTTTTAGATGATATCCTAAAAGAAGCCAATCTAAGATTGTTGAAGATGACTAGCGGTCGTTATCAGCTTTTACGAAAACTGGACCCAACGCGAAGGAATATTCAAAGCGGTCTTGAGTTATCTGTATATGATCAATATACAGGCCAGGAACGGCATGTCAAAACGCTTTCAGGAGGCGAAAGCTTTAAGGCGTCGCTTGCACTTGCTCTAGGGCTTGCTGATGTTGTCCAGCAGAATGCAGGTGGCATATCACTTGAGACCATGTTCATTGATGAAGGTTTCGGTACGCTTGACCCTGAATCACTCGACCATGCAATTGAAGCATTAATGGATATACAGAGCACCGGAAGATTGGTTGGCATAATTTCTCACGTTCCAGAATTAAAGGAACGAATCGATGCCCAGCTTCAAGTCATTTCTACACAAAAAGGAAGTCGAACTTCATTTTACTTTGCGGGCTAATCAAGATAAAAAAAGAATGGCTAAGGAAGCAGGCAGCTTCCTTAGCCATTCTTTTTATTATGAAGAAAGAAAACTACTCAATATTAATATCGTCAGCTGTTTTTCCGGGGGAAAACTTATGGATGCGAATCACCAATAACGGATTTGAAAATTCCGCGGTAATCCTACGTGAGCAAATTGAAAAGGGGAAGGGGATTTTCCTCTGTGTGGGTAATGTATCCGCTTTATTTTCAAGAAAGGGTTTATGAGTATCGTCAACGATGATCGATAGCTCATTATCACTTAGGCATACTTTAATATCTTTAACATCATGATTTTCTAAAACCGCTTCCACCATATACTCATCTTCACTTTCGTATATATCAATTGAAAATAGTTGATGATCCAACGCACTTGTTTCCGGGTCCAGAAAAAACTTTTTCACCCATTCATCAAACTTTTCAACCTCATTCATTTGCGATCCATGTAAATTGTCTTGCATGTTGATACCCCCGGTTTTTCCTTTGTATGTATTATATGTTTGAAGTATGAAGAATGGTGATTGAAAAAAATAAAAAGTGATGACATAAAGTTCACAATCTGAAAACGATTTAAACTATAAATATATCCTGTTGGTCTGTTGTTAGAGGACAACTTAGTGTGAGTATAAAAGGGGTAACTTTAGAGAGATGCGAAGTAAAAAATCAGGTAAAATGAAATAAAAAGCATACCAACGAAATTAGACTACTTCAGTCTCAAGAAAACAGAGATAAAGTAGCCTGAAATAATTTTTTTGTATTTTTTCTTTATACCCCTCGATTACTTACTTTTTTAAATAAAATACCATGATTTAGAAAGAACGATTCATTGCCTTCGTATGTTCAGACCCGTTATATCCTAATTTTGCAGACATGCATTGACTCGTTTCCATCACATTTTTAACGAGGATATTGAGTCTTTCAGGTGTCAAATTAAAACTTACAAAACCAATACTTATGGCACCTGATACTTCTCCAAAAAAATTCAAAATTGGGGCAGCGACGGAAGATGTCCCTTCAGTTCTTTCACTGTGACTAATCCCATATCCTTTGGAATTCATATCCTTTAAAACTTCTAAAAACTCTATTTTTTCCTTTTCAGGTACAAGGGTATCTATAACTTTTTTTGCCTGTTTTTCTGGCATGTAGGCAAGCATCACCTTATTGGCAGCACCGACATGAAAGGGTATCCGTGAACCAAGTTGATCATAGACTCGAATAGGATTTCTTTCACTATCAATCCGTTCAATAATAAGGGATTCCAATCCCATCGGACGGTAAAGAAATACGCTTTCCTCTACTTTATGCATAAGCCTTTCTAATTCTGTCCTTATTATACTAATATAATCCAAAGTGTCATACATTTTCAGACCATATTCCATCCAAATATCTCCTAATCCGTATCGTTTAGATTGCTCATCCTGCTTAATTAAATCGTGCTTACTCATCGCTTTTAATACACGATGAATGGAACCAATAGGAAGATCACATTCTTGAGAGAGTTCTGTAATAGATAAACCGTTTTCTGATGATTTAGATACCAGCATGTTAACTACATTCATAGCCCTATCAATTGTTTGCATGTATATACCACCATTCTTCAAGGGGTTGATTTCAGATAATTCTTAATATATTGACATTATACCATTTTAAAATTTATAATTTAATAAAATTTCCATTTCAAGAAATATAATTCCATTATGCGGAAAAGGAGGAGGTAATAATTTATTGTTCATCTATGAATAAGCCCATAAAACGAGTAATTATTAAACATCCAAAAGAAAGATCTATCAGTCAAGAACATTTAAGGAAAGAGTGAGGGGGAAGGGGAATTATCAATGTACAAAAATGTAATTGTAAAATTACCAAGCCAAAGTTATGTAAATGGACTAACAACATCCAATTTAGGAACTCCGGATTATGAGTTATTACTAAAACAGCATGAAAGTTATGTAGAGGCTTTGAAAAGCTGTGGTGTCTCCGTTACATGTTTGCAGAAAAGTGAAGAATTTCCTGATTCAGCATTTGTTGAAAATGCAGCGGTCTTAACTCCAGAATTCGCTGTTATTACGAACCCGGGAGCAGATACAAGGAATGGAGAAATAGTAGAAATAGAATCTGTGTTAAAGGATTTTTATGAAAAATTCCACTACATAAAAACACCTGGAACATTAGATGGAGGGGATATTCTTCAAATTGAAAATCATTTCTATATTGGTATTTCTGAACGTACAAACGAGGAAGGAGCACGCCAACTAAAAGAAATAGTAGAATCAGAAGGTTATCAAGCAACGATTGTTCCACTGCAGAAATTTCTCCATTTAAAAACGGGCATTGCTTACCTTGGTAACAACGCTATTATTGTTGCAGGCGAATTTATTAATCATCCTGAATTTGATCAATATAAAAAAATTATCGTTCCAGAAGAAGAAGAATACACCGCTAACTGCATTTTAGTAAATGGTTCCCTTATCATACCGAAAGGATATGAGAAGACAAAGCGACAAATTGAAGAGGTAGGCTATAAAACAATTGAATTAGAGATGACAGAGTTTCAAAAACAAGATGGAGGCCTTAGCTGCTTGTCCCTGCGTTTTTAATCCAAATTAAAGAGATGAGTTTTCAAACCTTGAAAAAAATAAATTCCAGATTTTATTTAAATTGAAAGAGGTGATATTTAATGAGCCATTTATTATGGGGATCAAAAGAAACACTTCGAAATCTGTTATGTGAACTTGTTAGTTGGGACAGCCGGACACTCACAGATGGAGAACGGAATTTTGCGTATAGATTGAGAGATAAATTATACGAAATTGAATACTTCCAACAAAATCCTAATTACGTATCCCTTCATGAAGTGGACCTGGGGAGAAACTATGTCACAGCCTTTTACAGAAATCCAAAGGTAAAAGATACCGTTGTATTGATAAGCCATTTTGATACGGTCCAAACTGAAGAATATGGTGATTTAGAACCTCTTGCATTTTACCCGGAAGAACTCACGAAGGCACTTCGTACGCGAAAAGCCGAGTTGCCAAATGAAGCATGTGATGATCTTGAATCAGGAGAATATTTGTTTGGCAGAGGAACAATGGATATGAAAATGGGGCTTGCCCTTCATATGTCAATAATAGAAAAAGCTATTTTCGAACAATGGCCTCTTAATCTTATCCTCCTTACCGTTCCTGACGAAGAAGTAAATTCTTCAGGAATGAGAGCGGCAGTTTCGAGACTTGTCCAGATGCGGGATGAATATGACCTTTTTTATAAACTGTTTTTAAATGGCGAACCTTCCTTTTCACAGAAGCCTGGCGATTCTAAATCGTATATTTATTCTGGAACAATGGGTAAAATCATGCCGGCTGCTCTTTTTTATGGAAAAGAAACTCATGTTGGTGAACCTTTTAAAGGAATAACAGCTCCCTATATTTCAAGTTTCCTTACTCAGCTCATGGAGTGGAATGCCCTTTTTAGGGAAAAGGATCTAGGTGAAACTACCCCGTTACCAATTGTATTACAACAAAAAGATTTAAAATCACAATACTCTACACAAACGCCTTATAGGTCCGTTGCGCTTTATAATGTCTTTGTCATGAAGCGAAGTGCCTCTGACATAATGAATCTGTTTGAGAAAGTTGCACAAGAAGCAGCCGCAGCATGCAATGCATCCTATAAAACATTGTGCCAACGTGAACAATTGAATGGAGTAGGCGTAATCCAAGTATTACGCTACGAAAAATTGATAGTATATGCAGAGCAGAAGTTAGGAAAGAGACTTGTAGAAGAAATAAAGAATGAGGTGAAGGCGAACTTTCATTGGGATGAGCGGGAAAAGTCTTTACGAATTGCCGATAAATTGTTGATTCAATGCCAGGAACTTGCACCAGCGATTGTCATATTGTTTGCGCCACCTTATTATCCTCCAGTCAATACATCACATGATCCGCTTATCATCGATTCTATTAAAAAAATAAAAAAAATGGCAAACAAAATTTCTATGGACATCAATCATATTCACTATTTTAATGGTGTTTGTGATTTGAGTTATGTCCATTATAACAATCATGATGATGGTTGGTCTGCTTTTGAACGAAATACGCCCGTTTGGGGAGAAACCTATAATATTCCCTTTAAAGACATGATGAAACTTCAAGCACCCGTTTTTAATGTAGGGCCTTTTGGAAAAGATGCACATCAACGTACGGAGCGACTTCATATTGAAAGTGCCTTCGTTCAGACCCCGATGATGATTGAGTGTTTACTGAAAAATATGTTTACAGATGCTAATACCATTTAATGAATCTTGCAATCTGATTGCACAAGTCTATAGTGCATTTCCATTAGATAGACGGAAAAAGAAAGTAGTAGATTTATTTTAAACTTTAACTGGGGGTCAAATATGAGTAATTCAACTATTCAGCAAATCACATCCAATTCTCTTGAGCATCAACCTATACCAGACAAACAACTAAAAAAAGCGAAAGGAAAAGAAATCAATCCTTTTGTCTTAATGTTCATCGTCATTATCATTGCCACCGTTCTAACCTATGTTTTACCCGCAGGTCAATATGAACGAGTTGAAAAAGACGGTCGTACAATCGTGAATCCTACTTCGTTCGAATTTGTTGATTCGTCACCAGTTGGACTACTAGATATGTTTAGCAGTGTACATTTAGGCATGATTGAAGGAGCTTCCATTATTCTTTTTGTATTTTTGTTCGGAGGCGCTCTTGGAATAATGCAAGCAACTGGTGCACTGGACTCCTTAATAAAATTTGTTGCAGCACGATTAGGAACCAAAGAAAAAGTGTTAATTCCGTTAATGGTATTAATATTTGCTTTATTAGGTACGCTGATCGGTTCTGCGGAAGATGCCTTAGTGTATATTGCAATTGTCGTGCCTATGAGTATAGCGTTAGGGTTCGATGCAATGACAGGTTTCGCGATTGTGGTGCTCGGAACTTTATCAACGGGTTTTACTTCTGGTATAACAAATCCTTTTAATGTGGGCATAGCTCAAAGTATTGCTGAATTGCCCATGTATTCAGGTATGGAATTACGAGTTGCCATTTTCGTCGCTTTTTATATCGTAACTGTAGTATATATTTATTTTCATGCGATGAAGGTAAAGCGTAACCCGACATTGGGTGAATTCGGTAAATTCAAATCTAGTGCGCATACGGAAATTGATTTGAATTTCAAATTAAGTAAAAGACACCTTCTTGCGTTACTTCTTCTATTGGTAAATTTCATTGTGTTAATTTATGGCGTTATTAAATTAGGTTGGTATATTAGCGAAATTAGCGGGTTATTCTTAATGTGTGCAATCATAATGGGCTTTATTGGAGGGCTGTCACCTTCTAAGATGGCTAATGGTTTCATTTCAGGAGCGAGTGACATGGTTTCTGGAGCACTTATAATTGGTGTCGCACAAACAATCTTGGTTATTTTCACGAATGGTGGTCTACTGGATTCAATTTTATATTATACGTCTGGATTAGTTGAACAATTGCCCCCTGCAATTAATGCTTTAGGAATGTTTATTTTACAAATGCTCATTAATTTTGTTGTACCATCTGGAAGTGGACAAGCTGCACTCACCATGCCAATTATGACACCGTTAGCAGATTTAGTCGGTATGTCAAGACAAACCGCTGTGTTAGCATTCCAATTAGGGGATGGCTTATCTAATATGATTTTTCCTACTTCCGGAGTACTATTGGCCGGTTTAGCAGTAGCAGGGATACCTTTTACCAAATGGGTGAAATGGATCTTTCCGTTTTTCCTAATTCAAATGGCCGTATCGATAATCTTTTTAATTATTGCCCAAGCTATTAAATATGGTCCTTTTTAACGGAAAATATGAAATAATAAATAAATATATATATATATATATAAGGAGGTCTTTCATTAATGATGACAATGGAAAAGGCGATTATGAATCAGGTAATCTCATGGAGGCGCCATATACATGAAAACCCCGAGCTTTCCTATCAAGAGCATAATACATCTGATTATATTTACAATCTATTAAGTACATTTCCAGGATTAGAAGTAACGAAACCAACAGAAACAAGTGTATTGGCAGTATTAAGAGGATCGAAGAAAGCTGATCAGAAAAACTATACCATTGCGTTTCGTGCAGATATAGATGCATTGCCTATTCAAGAAGAAGCTGATGTGGACTTTAAATCGAAAAATCCAGGAGTTATGCATGCCTGTGGACATGATGCACATGCTGCCATGTTATTGGGTGCTGCAAAGATTCTTTCTGAAAAAAGGGAGGAGATTTTTGGGGAAATCAGATTTATCTTTCAACATGCTGAAGAATCCTATCCAGGAGGGGCATCAGAATTAGTGAAAAGCGGTATCATGGAAGGAGTTGACTATGTATTCGCTCTTCATGTTTCACCCTATGAACGAAAAGGGACAATTTGTATCAGAGATGGGGTATTCTGTGCGGCTGCTGATGACTTTGAAATTAAAATAATTGGCCAAGGAGGACATGCTTCTACTCCTGAATTAACAATCGACCCATTAATCATTGCAGCTGAAATCACAACCAATCTTCAACATATTATCTCTAGAAAACTTTCTGCACTTAAAGCACCCGTGATTTCCGTTACTACATTTCATGCTGGAAGTGCTCTAAATGTAATACCAGAATATGCAGAGCTTGGCGGGACAATTCGATCTCTAGATGGAGATAGTCGCGTAAAATCTAGAGAATATCTAGAGAAAATTGTAAAAGGGATTACTGATGCACATGGAGCAAACTATGAAATCAATTGGTTATTAGGTTATCCTCCTGTGGTCAATAACAAAACAGTAGTAGACATCTCTCGGGAAATTGTAGAAGAAATTTGCGGGAAAGATAACCTGATAAACGTCGAACATCCAATGTTTGGGACTGAGGACTTTTCTGCCTACTCCGAAATTGTTCCAGCTTCGATGCAATTTATAGGTGTTCACAGTGATGAAATAGGAAAAGCGTATCCGCTGCATCATCCTAAATTCAAGATTGACGAAAGTGCCTTGCAATACGGAGTAGAATATTTCGTAGGGGTTGCAAAGAAAGTGTGTGGACACTAAATAGGAATCAATAAGTAGAATATAAGCTATTAAAAATGACCAATTCATATTTGAGTTGGTCATTTTTTTGATTAATTAGCCATTTGATCTTAATCAAATATTCCATCACAAAGAATTTAAGACCTAGATATTATCAATTGAAATAGCTGTACTAGTGTTTAACCTGAAGCAGTCTATTAAGATATTTAATTATTGAAAAAACAGTATAAATATCTTAATAAATATATTAATTTAAAAAATTTACCAAAAATAATTGCAATTCTGAAAATTCCATAGTATATTATGTAATATAAACGGAAGTAAATAAAACATAATACTAAAACTAAGGAGTGTTGATGAATGAGTACAGCAGTTGAAACTAAGAGAACGCTTACAATCCAAAAAAACAAAGAAACTGGGGTTGCAGAGGTACATCTTCATATTAACAAGACGAATGCTTACACACTTGATTTTTACAAAGAGTTAAATGAGGCAATTGATGATATTCGTTTTGATCCAGATATGAAGGTAGCTGTGTTAATGAGTGATATGCCTAAATTTTTCTCGGTGGGGGCAGATATTAATTTCCTTAAAGCTGCTGATCCCGTTTTTAAAACACAATTCTGCTTGTTCTGTAATGAAACACTTGATAAAATTGCTCGTTCACCGCAAATCTGGATTGCTTGCCTAGAAGGCCATACAGTAGGTGGAGGTCTGGAAATGGCGATGGGCTGTGATCTACGCTTTATGGGTGATAAAGCAGGGAAAATTGGTTTACCAGAAGTTAACCTTGGGGTTCTTGCTGGGACAGGCGGTACGCAACGTATGGCTAGGTTGGTTGGACACTCAAAGGCAATCGACTTGAATATCACAGGAGAATCGATTCTACCTCAGGAAGCTAAGGAAATTCGTCTGGTTGACCGCGTTTACCCACAAGAAGAAATTCGTGAAAAAACATTGGAATATGCAAAAAATGTCGCCAGTAAAGCAAGTTATTCAGTCACTAATATCAAGCTTTCGATTATGAATGGTAAAGAAATGCCATTAAACGCGGCGATTCGTTACGAAGGAGAAATACAAAATCTGTTATTCCGTTCTGAGGATGCTAAAGAAGGTTTGGCTTCATTCCTTGAAAAGCGTGAACCACAATGGAAAGGTAAATAATAAATTTACCCTTTGAAAAAGCGATATCGGTTTCTGCCGATATTGCTTTTTTAATACCAATGCTAAAAGGAAGCTGGTGAAAAATATAATGGAAGAAACTCATTTAAAAAGACGCATAAACGAAACAAAATTTCAAATCCAATGGGGTGATACAGATCGAGCAGGGATCGTCTATTATCCCAATTATTATAAATGGTTCGATTTAGCAGGTCATAATTTTTTTCGCTCGATAAATATGAGTCCTAAATATTTAGAAGAAGAAAAAAAAATTATCATTCCTTTACTAGAAGCAAAGTGTACATTTGAAAATCCCCTTTACTATGACGATGAAGTGACAGTGTACACCCATGTGGAGGAAATGAAAACGAAGACAATTCGTTTTCATCATGATGTATTTTGTGGAGAGAGAAGGACTGGCCATGGCTATGAAATTCGCGCTTGGACTTCTATTGAGGGCGATAAGTTTAAGGCGGTGCCAATTCCTGAAGATATTAAAAGATTATTGAAAGTTAGATGATAGTTTAATATTGGATAATCCTCTAACAAGTTTGAAAATTGAGCTAATTTAGATTACATTAAGAAGAAAAGGCTTTATGAGAACAGGAGAATCAACATGAAACCAAGGTCATTATTGTATACTCTTTTTGGTGATTTCGTTCAATTTTATGGAGGGGAGGTATGGATTGGCACCCTTATTAAAATGATGAATCATTTTGGTATTTCTGAATCATCTGTACGCGGTGCCATTTTACGACTCGTACAGCAGGATCTAATAATTGGGCGGAAAATAGGCAATAAAAGCTATTATTCATTAACACCAAAAGGAAAGCGCAATATGGATGATGGTGTCAAACGTGTTTATACAATCAGAAATCATCAATGGGATGGTTTATGGAGAGTGGTAACCTACTCAATTCCTGAGGAAAAACGTGTGCTTCGAAATCAAGTACGTAAGGAATTGAGTTGGACTGGTTTCGGGCTTATGTCTAATAGTATTTGGGTCAGTCCTAATCCATTAGAAAAACAAGTGCTAACCCTAATGGATACATATGATTTAAAGGACTATTTAATTGTATTTAGTTCGAGCCAAGTCATCACTCATACTAATGAAGAGATTTTACGCACTTGTTGGGATTTAAAAGAAATAAACAAAAACTATTTAACCTTTATACAGCAATATGAATCGAAGCTTCATGACATGCAGCAGGCTGTTTGGGAAGATACCATTTCCAATGAGCAATGCTTTTATGAACGAACCAAGATTGTACATGAATACCGGAAATTCCTTTTCCTGGACCCCGGTTTTCCGCTAGATTTGCTGCCTGATGATTGGCATGGAATTAAGGCTAGGGAGTTGTTTTGGAATATCCATCAACTGACTTCAGTCAAAGCAGTGAAATATTTTGAATCGATAATGGAATATCCGCCTGATAAAGCAGGCTATGTTAATCGTGAGAAAGCAATCAACCCTTTTTCAGAAATCTATCATGATTAATTAGGAGGAGAGGTTTTATGCCAAAAGTTTATGTTACAAAAATAGAAAGTATCGCTTATGTCATATTAAATCGACCTGAAGAGCTAAATAGTCTTGATTATGGGTCGTTAAAGGAATTGAATGAAATTGTTCTGAACTTAAGTACCGATTTAACAATAAAAGCGGTGGTTTTTTCCGGAACTGGTATGAAAGCTTTTTGTGCTGGAGCTGATTTGAAAGAGCGAAAAACATTGTCAGAGCAAGAGACACGTAGAAATGTTTGTCTAATTCGAGATGTTTTTAATAGAATAGAAGACTTGCCGCAGCCTACAATAGCGATGATTAATGGATATGCACTTGGAGGTGGCTTGGAATTAGCCCTTGTCTGTGATTTTAGATTTGCGGTATCGGAGGCGCAGCTTGGTTTAACTGAAATAAACTGGGCTATCATTCCAGGTGCAGGCGGAACACAGCGTTTACCGAAGCTGATTGGCATTTCGAAAGCCAAGCAACTTATTTATAGCGGTAAAAAGCTTAATGCCATCGAGGCGAAAAATATTGGATTAATTGATGAAACCTTTGATGACCAGGAGTCACTTGAGGCCTATACACTTGAATTCTTGGAGCCGATATTGCTAAAAAGTTCGATTGCACTCCAACAAGCAAAATATGCAATTAATAAAGGGCATGCTACTGATTTGCGAACAGGGATTGCCATCGAATCAAAGGCCTATGAGTTAACAATAGGGACTGGGGATCGAAAAGAAGCATTACTCGCCTTTCAAGAAAAACGGGACCCAGTTTTTAGGGGGTCCTGACAATGGCTGTGCTTTCAGGAAATCATCAACAAATAACAGATTATTTAACACGTATCGGGATACCTGTACCGTTCCCTATGAAGTATGTCTATTGTTATATATTCCGCACGAGAGAAGAAATCATATTAATTGATGTTGGTTTTCCAACAACAGACGCGAAACAGTATTGGGAAGAAGTCTTTGAAGAGTTGTCTATCAATCCAACAGATATATCAAAGATTATCCTGACTCATTTTCATCCTGATCATTCAGGATTAATTAGTTGGATGCAACAAAAAACCGGTGCACATGTTTATATGAGCAAAGAAGAAGCTAAGATGATTAAAACTGTTTTTGGCGGCAGCACGAAGCAGGCTGAGGCAACATATGAATTATTTCAAAAGCATGCTGTTCCAGAGCCATTGTTGACGAAAGTTAAAGAGAACGTATTGTTTCTTTCAAGTAAAGTAAATCCACTTCCCGAAATTAATAATTTCAATGAATCGCAATTAGATAGTCCTGATGGAAGATGGGCCGTCCATAAATATAGTGGACATGCTGAAGGACATCTATGTTTTTATCATGAAAGTCAGAAAATTATGTTAATAGGCGATGTTGTCTTGAATCGAATCACTCCGAATATTAGTCTTTGGCCCAACTCTGATCAAAATCCCTTAGCTAGTTACTTTTCAACTTTGCATTGCCTTGTTGATCAAGATATAAGCATTGCTTATCCAGCCCATGGAACACCTATTGAAAATCTCTCACAGAGAGCTAAGGAAATCATTGTACATCATAAGGAACGTTTAGCGACTATTTTAACCATTTTGGAAACGAATCAAGTAGCTTTTGAGATTACAGAGAAGCTGTTTCATCATAAAAAGCTTACTGATCATCAGTGGCGATTCGCCATTGCGGAAACATTAGCACACCTGGAGTATCTAGTGGAATCAGAGAGAATTCATAAAATCTCAACAAATGGTACGTTCCAATATAAATTATAAGGAATAAACGAGATGTATTTATGTACATCTCGTTTATTTGTTTTCTGAAAAATCTGATAAAGTCTTGACTAACCATATAAAGTAAATTATTATATTACTTATATAAGACGATAGTTCAAAAAACATAATATGATAGGAGAGGGAGATATGGCAATATCTGCGAATGATTTGATGAGCAAGGTCCAATCTGGGTTTGTGGTGGAGAGATTAGAAGATATGGATGAAAATTATAAAAAGGCATTGAAACAAACTCTGATGATAGTTGGGGATACAGAGCTACTAAGTGTGCCACCACTTCTGACTGTTTACAAAGATGCTCCTAATTTAAATTACAAAATCACAGCACTTGCTGTTATGCAGGATGAAATTGGGCATGCGCATATTGCCTACAGGTTATTAAAGGATTTAGGAGAAGATGTTCAATCTTTGTTATACAAACGTCCGCCAAATAAGTGGAAAAACCCATTTGCCTTTGATTTTAAATTAAATAATTGGGTTGAACTCGGTGTGTTTAATGGATTGTTTGACCGTGCAGGTTACACCCTGTTGGGAGATGCACACCAGCATACATCATACGGACCATGGAAACGTGCGTTAGTCAAAGTAGATAAAGAGGAATTATTCCATTTGAGAAACGGCGAAATTATCATGAAGGCAGCTATGAAAGAACCGGAAACGGCTAAGCAGGTCCAAGAAGCAATTGATTGGATGTTTATAATGTCACTGGAGTTCTTTGGTGTAGCGGATAACTTAAAAAGTCGTTCATCCCAGCTTGATTATAAGTTGAAAGGAAAAACAAATGATGAACTAAGGCAAAAATGGATGTCAACGGCTGTTCCTTTCTGTGAATCTCTTGGACTTAATGTTCCGGCCCAATACAACGAAGAGACTGGGAAATATGATTTGCTTGTTCCCTTTCCTTGTAAATTCGATGTTGAAAATAAGCGATGGAAATATGATGAGCCAGATACATGGGATAATGTCATCCAGCGCTTTAAGCAGAGAGGTCCGCAAAATCAGGAATTTGTTAATCGAATTCAAAAAGGATATCAACAACTTGAAGAATATCGAAATGAGGCGATCTAGATGGAAAAGGTTTTTTATAAAGATCCCATTCTTATCAATGCGTTACAAGACGTTACTGATCCTGAATTTCCAATAAGCATTGTTGATATGGGATTAATTTATGGGGTAGAAAAACAAGAAAATAAGGCGCTTGTTACGATGACTTATACTTCAACAGGCTGTGGGTGTATGCAATGGATTGAAAGCGATATCAAAAATCGACTGCTTCAAGAAGAGAATATAAATACAGTGGAAATTGAAGTGGTTTGGAGTCCTGCCTGGACGGTCGATCAAATGAGTGAAGCAGGTAAACAAAAATTAAAGACTTGGGGGGTTAGTTCTAGATGAATAATAAAGCAGTTAAACAGTTTGAATATAATGTGTTTTCCAGAATTAATCGAGGTGATGATTTAATGCATATTGGAACCGTCGAGGCCAGCAGTGATGAGTTGGCGCGTGTTTATGCAAGATATATTTACGACGAAGAAAAATGGGTGGAAATGTATATAGTCAAGAGGGAAAATATGATTTGCATTAGAGAAGTAGAACCATTTTTTAAGAAAAGGGTGGTTTAATATGGTGAATTCCACAAATGTCAATTATGAATTAATTTCTTTAATAGAAACGATTGCTGATAACAAATTTATCCTAGGAGACCGTCTTGTCGAGGTCGGTGTGAGCGGACCTGACTTAGAAGGAACACTTGCAGCGATTGCGATGGCGCAATCAGAGCTTGGACATGCGCGCCTTCTCTATAACTGGGGAGCGAATTTAAAAGGTGGAAAAGGTAACAAAAATGATGTGAAGGAACAAACAGGAAAAGCATTCGATAGCATAGTTAAAATCGAGGAATGGATATCACTTATTGCAGGACTCTACTGTATGAACACAGCGCTTAACATATTGATAACCGCTTTAACCAGTCATCAGAAAAGCAGTGATATCGGGCTGCAATTTAATAAATTAGTAAAAGAACAGGAAGAACATATTTTGTACTCAAAAAGCTGGGCACTCAAGTTGCTAAATGATGGCGGATCTATACCAGCTCGATTCGTTAATGCTTTTAAGCTTTGTGAACAAGAAGTCATTACATGGTTGAAGCAAGTGGAAAACAATATTGTTCTTGTTGAGAGTGATGTTCTTCTTAAAAATAGTAATCTAGCTGATTCTTATAAGAATGCATTGATCCCAAGCTTGAGGGATGAGGAAATTGTAAATGCTCAGTGAAAAGGAAAAACCAACTTGTCCTTTTTGTGATGGAAAAAATGTTGAGTTATATTCATCCTTCGGCACTGCACAGCTAGTTAGGCAGTACTATTGCCAGAACTGTAAAACTGTATTTGAAAGTATACGTTGGAGTGGAACTGCTGATGCATCTCCTGAGAAAACTCAAGGAATCCAAACAGTCGGTGTAGTTGGTTCGGGGACAATTGGAAGTGGAATTGCCCAAACTTTTTTACAAAGTGGATTATCAGTTACTTTATATGATATAGAAGACGAAACCCTTGAAAGAAACTCTAGAAATATTATTACTAATATCGAAAAAATGAAAGTAAAGGGTAAAATTACCCCAGAGCAGGCAGAGTCAGCAAATCGAAACCTTAAGGTGAGTACAAAACTCACTGATTTATCGGGTTTAGACTTAATTATTGAAGCTGTACCGGAGATTAAATCTTTAAAAATAGAATTATTTAAGAAGTTAGATGCAGTTTCCGACCCTGAAACAATTCTAGCAACCAATACGTCATCTTTTTCAGTTACAGAATTTGCAGCCAATTTAAATCATCCTCAAAGAATGATTGGTATTCATTTTTTTAATCCAGCACCTCTAATGCCACTCATTGAAATTGTAAAAAGTCAATTAACTGATCAAACCACCATCGATAGAACTAGAGACCTTTTCCTCCTAATTAAGAAAAGGCCGGTAATATGTAAAGATACACCAGGCTTTATCGTCAATAGAATTGCCCGTTCTTTTTATAATGAGTCCCTTAGAATTGTCGATGAAGGTTTAGTTACACATGAGAAAGTTGACCGAATCATGAAAAAGGCTGGCGGGTTTAAAATGGGCCCATTTGAATTACAAGATTTAATTGGTATTGATATTAATTACAATACGACTCAATCATTATTTGATAATTTTCAAAATGAGAGTAGATTTAAACCCCATTATTTACAAAAAGAAATGATACTAGCTAACAGGCTTGGACGGAAAACAGGAAAGGGGTTTTACAAATATGAGTAGCTTCCAGAAGGTGCTCATTGTTGGCTCTAATCAATTGGCCGCTAGACTTCATAAAATTTTTGAAGGTTCGACAAAAATTAAAACTGCTGATCACTTAGCCGATTGTGAAACAGAATTTTTTGATTTCATTTGGGAAACAGAGCATGGTAATCTAGAAAACAAGAAAAAAACAATTCAGGCACTTGAAAAATTTGTTTTAAATAAACATTCAATTGTTATAACGAGTGTACTTTCTGTTACTTGCACAGAAGTATCTAATTGGACAAATGGACATTTGAAAATTGTAGGATTTGCTTGTTTTTCAGACTTGGATTCTCAAAATCTAGTTGAATTAACTTTGCCGTTAACTGGGGAAACGAACAATTTGGAAGCGGTTACTAAACAACTTGAAAATGTAGAATTAGAAACGGAATTTGTTGAAGACCAAGTAGGACTAGTTTTTCCAAGGGTGCTTTCAATGATTATTAATGAAGCATTTTATGCTTTTACGCAAAAAATAGCTACTAAGGAAGATATCGATATAGCGATGAAGCTTGGAACAAACTATCCCAATGGGCCGCTAGAGTGGGGAGAGCGTATTGGGCTTGATGAAGTGTATTCTGTCTTACAAGGGTTATACAATAATTTACAGGAAGAACGATATCGGCCAGCTCCATTGTTAAGAAAGTTTGTTATTTCTGGTTGGAACGTTGAGGCATTTGCCCGGTATGAAAATTACAAACAGAAGATTAAGTCATATAACTTGTCACAAATAGAGAATAAAGAACTTCCTTTTACCACCTGATAATCAATGAAAATGACAGTGTGTGAGATTTATGGGGTAGATGAAATGGAGTCCTTTGACAGTACGGAATGCTGTGACTGCAGCAAGAATTGCATTTGAAACAGGGAAATGGAGTCGCTTTTCACATAGTAAACGAGCACAGGTATTAAATAAAATCGCTAGTATCATGCGCGAAAGATATGATGAACTTGTAAAAGCAGAAATTTTGAACACAGGTAAAAACATTCCTGCGGCTAGAGGTCAAGTTACTCAAGCCATTGAGGATTTCGAGTTTTATGCAGGAGTTGCTTTAACTTCAGGTGGACGCACAAATCCAATGCCGAATAATTTTTTTAACTATACCTTGAAAGAGCCTGTAGGTGTCTGCGGTCAAATTATACCTTGGAATTATCCATTAATGATGGCGGCTTGGAAAGTAGCTCCAGCACTCGCTGCGGGTTGTACAGTGATTCTTAAGCCTGCTAGCTACACGCCAATTACTGCGTACCTGCTTGCTGAAATATGTACAGAAGCGGGAGTTCCTGCGGGAGTTGTGAACGTAATTACTGGAAGTGGTTCGGAAATTGGACCATACATGACAGAGCACGAAGGCATTAATAAAATTGCCTTCACAGGTGAGACGGAAACAGGAAAAGATATCATGTCTAAAGCATCTGGGACATTAAAACGCGTTACTTTAGAATTAGGAGGGAAGTCACCAAGCATCATCTTTGCTGATACAGAAATAGAAGATGCGGTAAATGGATCTTTATACAGCATCTTTTATAATACTGGACAGTCATGTGAAGCCCGCTCTAGAATTTTTGTAGAAGAATCGATTTACGAGGAATTTTTAAATAGATTCGTAGAAAAGACGAAGCAACTAAAAGTCGGTGATCCATTCGACAAAGGAACACATGTAGGGGCAGTCATATCCTCAAGTCATGAAAAAGTAATAGACGACTATGTAAAGCTTGCAGTAGAAGAGGGAGGAACCGTTCTTTGTGGAGGGAGCAGACCTGAAGGTAAGGAGTTTGCAAACGGTTATTGGTATTTACCGACTGTTATTAGTGATGTCACAAATGAAAGCAGAATTGCTCAAGAGGAAGTATTTGGTCCAGTTGTTGTTGTCATGAAATTTACAAATGAAAAAGAAGCAATAGAAATGGCAAACCACTCGATTTATGGTTTAGCATCTGCAGTTTGGACAACAAACCATGCAAAAGCGAATCGGGTAGCAGCAAAAATTAACGCCGGGATTGTGATGATTAACAGCCCGATTTCTGCATTCCCTGGAACTCCATTTGGAGGTTATAAGCAGTCAGGCTTTGGTAGAGAACTATCTCTTGAAACCCTTGATTTATATACTGAAACGAAAAGTGTAGTCTCCTATGTAGGTGAAAAGCAGTTAAATATGTTTGGTCTGTAATAGAATAATAGGTGGGGAAAATTTTTATCAGAAAATAAAGGATTTTAGAAAAAGGCAGGAAATTTATTAAGGTTATTGGAGGGAAATATGTGTGATAAAAACCGAGCATAAAATTAGAGGTTTGGGCGCGAGGTATAATGCTTCTTATAATTTCTTTCAAAAAAATATAGAAGTAGGCAGAGGTGATAAAGCGGCGATTTATTATGAAGATCGTTTTTACACCTACCAAGAAATCGATACATCTGCTAACCAATTTGGTGCTGCCTTAAAAGAGTTAAACATAGAGATGGAACAGCGCGTTTTACTATTATTACATGACTCTCCAGAATTCATAATTAGTTTCTTTGGTGCAATTAAAGTTGGAGCAATTCCTATTCCTGCCAACACACTTTTACCGTTAAAGGATTATGAGTTTCTATTGAATAATAGTCGTTCAAAAGTGTTGGTTACAACTTGTGAGCGCTGGGAAGAATTAAAAGTTATTAAGAACCGTTTACTCTTCTTAAAACATGTAATCCTAGTTGACGGGGAAAATCAACCCTTGAAGGAAGCAGATGAACACTCCTTTCGCGATCTAATAAAAGGCAAAGATAAAGAATTGCCTCCCTGTTATAGCAATATTAATGATCAAGCGTTCTGGCTTTATACGTCAGGCAGTACGGGTGAGCCAAAGGGTGTGATTCATCTTCAAACAGATATGGAAGAAGCCTTTAAAAATTACGCCAAAAATATTTTACAGATCACTGAAAATGACATTACTTTTTCTGCTTCGAAGCTTTTCTTTGCCTATGGTTTGGGAAACGGGATGTATTTTCCGCTTGGAGCCGGAGCTACTACTGTTTTAATGCCGGACCGACCAACTGCAGAGAAAGTGTTTGAGACGATTGAAAAGTATCGTCCTACCATCTTTTTTGGGGTTCCTACCTTGTATGGATCTATGCTCAATTACCTTGAGAAGACGAAAAAAAACTATGATCTCTCTTCGATAAGACTTTGCGTATCTGCTGGAGAGGCGTTGCCTGCCTCTTATATAGAACAATGGAAGAATGTTTTTAATTTAGATATTATCGACGGAATAGGCTCAACGGAATCTCTTCATATATATCTGTCTAATCAAGTTAATCAAATTCGGCAAGGGAGCACGGGAAAGGTTGTTCCAGGTTATGAATCTAAAATTGTGGATGAAGATGGTCAGGAAGCAGCAGTGAATGAAGTAGGAGATCTTTTAATTAAGGGTGAAAGTATTGCGGCATCGTATTGGAATCTTAATGAAGAAAATAAAAAGAAATTTATTGGTGATTGGCTTGTGACGGGAGATAAATATTTTAAGGATGAAGATGGTTTTTATTGGTATGCCGGCAGAATTGATGACATGATGAAAGTGAATGGAATCTGGGTATCGCCAATAGAAATTGAAAACGCTCTCTTATCCCATCCTGATATATTAGAAACTGCTGTTGTCGCGGTAAATGACGAAAATAATTTAATTAAACCAAAAGCCTATATTGTATTAAAAGCTGGTGTCGAACCGAAGGAAGAACTGAAACTTGAATTTAAAGGATTTATCAAAAAGGTGTTGGCACCATATAAATATCCCCGTGTCATTGAATTCGTGAATGAGTTGCCAAAAACTACAACTGGAAAAATTCAAAGATTTAAATTAAGAGGCTGAAACAAGTTAATTATTAAAGTGTAAAACCTAAACAGAAAAAAGTAATGATAACCTTTGATAAAAGCTGGTCAAGTTTGCTCTAGAATAAGGAATCAACGCAGAAGCGTATCATTGTGTGTTTGATATTCAACCGTAGTTTTCCATTAGCAGAATTATTTTAAACGAATCTAAAGAATCTTAAAATATGGATGGGGGGCGAAGAATAGTGAAAACAAGAGCACTGAGAGATGAATTAATTGAAGTGGCGCAAGGGAAACGCCCCGCTGATATGTTAATTAAAGACGGAACAGTGATTAATGTGTATTCTGGTGAATTCCTAAAGCAAAATATTGCTTTGTATAAAGATTGCATTGCATATGTCGGGGAAAATGAAGTAACCATAAATGACGACACCACTGTAATTGATGCCAATGGTTTGTACGTGTCTCCAGGATTTATCGAAACTCATGCACATCCATGGGTTGTATACAATCCGGTAAGTGTTACAGAAAAGGTATTGCCGTTGGGAACCACGACGACTGTAAATGATAATTTGTTTTTTTATTTACACATGGGTGCCTTAGGGTTTAAACACCTTGTAGACGATTTAGAGAAATTGCCAGGAAACTTTTTTTGGTTGATTAGATTAGTTTCGCAGGCCATATTCCCAGGGGAAAGAGAATGGTTCAACCAAAAGGATATTATTGACCTACTTACGCTAGAAAATGTCCTTGGAACAGCAGAAGTGACTCGCTGGCCGTTATTATACAATGGGGACCCAGTCTTATTAGATATTATAGATGCAGCGAAAAAGATGGGAAAAGTATCTGATGGACATAATGCCGGGTGTTCTTATGATAAATTAAATTCGATAGCAGCTTCTGGAATTAGTGCCTGTCATGAAGCTATAACAGCGGAAGAGGCTTTGGACCGTTTACGTTTGGGATTGTGGACAGTACTTCGAAATAGTTCGCTGCGTCCAGATTTGTCAAATATAATCAAGCTGATTACAGAGGGAAATGTAAGTACGAGCAGAATCTTAATGACAACAGATGGCCCGCATCCATCTTTTATTGAAAAAGAAGGATTTGTTGATGGACTAGTAAGGCAAGCGGTGGAACTAGGAGTCCCGGTTATGGAAGCAATTCAAATGGTAACCATTAATGCAGCTACATATCTCAAGCAGGACGATTATATTGGGGGAATAGCTCCAGGAAAAAAAGCTGATATTTTATTGTTGCCTGACCTCGACCAGTTCCGTCCGGATTTAGTAATCTCAAACGGAGAAATAGTGGCTGAAAAGGGTAAATTAACCATACAGATGCCTGATATTGATTGGAGTAAATATTTATCTGAAAAACCATTTACATTTTCAAGAGAGATTTTAGAAAACCCAGATCTGTATATTTACCCAGAAACATCTTCAAGCAACTCAGTGCCGGTTATTTTTTTTCGAAGTAATGTAATAACTCAACGAAAAGATTTGGAGCTTCCAACTAAGAATGGATTTGTAGATCTAACAGATCAAGAAGGTCTTATGTATGCAACTCTAATCCATAGAAATGGGGAGTGGGTGACAAAAGGAATATTAGAAAAGTTTGCGATTAATTTGGATGGGATGGCCTCAACCTTTAATACAACTACTGACTTGCTTACCATCGGTAGAAACCCTGAAGCTATGGCTAAAGCTGCTGCACGTGTTTATGAAATGGGTGGTGGTGTGGTAATAGTTGATGGTGAGGAAATCATTCTTGAAATCCCTTTACAGCTAACCGGTATGATGACCACTGATCCCTCCTTTGATAAGGCAGTAGAATTTAATGATAAATTATTATCGGCACTCCAAGCACGAGGATTTCCTTTCCATGACATTTTATATACATTATTGTTTTTAACTTGTGATTTTCTTCCGGGGCTCCGTTTAGTTCCCTTTGGGTTATACGAAGTAAAAACCGATAAAATCTTGGTACCTTCCATACCCATGACTTACTTATCAAACGAAATTAAAGCTTAAGTTAGACAAGATGATAGTAACTTAATTAAATGGAAAGCAGAATTCATTTACCCGTACAAAAGGGCGCCATTGTTAAGAAACGAAAGCCGGATTTCTCAGTGATATCAGTGAGGAATTCGGCTTTTTAATATTTAGGTATTGTTAACGTTATAAATTCTCGCATCAAAGAGTGATATAAAGCTCAATCTTAGAGCTAACTATAAAACTAAAAGAAGAAAAGAGGATAAATGATGATTAACATGCTACATCAAATTATGATAAACGCCCCTGCTGAAAAAGTATACGAAGCCATAACCACGACTGAAGGATTTAAGGGGTTGTGGACAACAGATGCTAAAGCTGGACCTCAAGTAGGAAGCATTGCTGAATTTGGCTTTTACAATCGTAAAGCTATTTTCCAAATGCACGTTGATCAGCTTGAACCAGGTAAGTTGGTAGTATGGACAGCTCAACATGATATGCCAGGATGGAAAGGTACAAAAATTCGTTTTGATTTGAATGTAAATGAAAACGGAGTGACGATTGTAGACTTTAATCATTCTGGATGGGAGTCAATGGAAGGACCATATGCGATGATTAATACAACTTGGGGTTCACTTATGTACATTCTTAAGCAATATGTGGAAGGAAAAAAACCAGGTGTGTGGCATCAAGGATAAATAAGATATAAAACAGAAAATGTATTTTAATAGAAGGACAGCAGAAAACGTAGCAGAAACGTATAATATTTCCCGTAAAGCTCAAGATGCATTTGCATTGGAAAGCCAAAGGCGGGCAAATACTGGCGATTGATTCTAGAGATTTCAATTCACAAATCGTTCCATTGCTTTGTTTTGTGATTATTCTAAATGTCGGCGGTAGTTGAGTAAGTATCACTATACCAATTTCAGGTTCAGCCTCAGAATAAGACTTCTATATTGCCTCATTCATTATTCAAAAGCAATTACAGGTATAATCAGTGCTGCTATAGAATTGTATGCTTTCTAGAAGATTGAAAATCCCATCTCCGAAAAATCCCATCCTTATCTATTAAGAATTATTCTTAACTCTATTAAAAATTCAAAAATGAATTATTGGTTTTAACATGAATCCTTAAAAGTAAGGCTTTTTAAGAGAATAAAATTCATTAATGAATTGACTCATTTCGTAAAATCAAGCTGTTTACACCTATATATGTCTTGGCATGCAAGTTGCATTAATAAATAAGTATAAATCGAAAATGGAAAAATATGAAAAGATTTGTTACTAAGAGGAGGGATAAATGGTGCGAAAAACAGTAACTCAGCCATGGAAGCAATGGTATGAAGAAAGAATGAAGTTCTTACAGCTACCGGAAATATCCGTCTATACACTACTTGATAAAACAGCCAAAAAGTTTCCTGATCATACAGCCATTATTTTTGAAGACAATTTAATAGACTATAGAAATCTGAAATTGCAGGTAGACAAACTTGCAGGGAAATGGAAAGAGTTGGGTTTCGTGAAAGGAGAACGAATTGGTCTGATGATGGCCAATCATCCTTATTTTATTGTCAGTTATTACGCTGCTCAGGCGCTTGGGCTTATTGTTGTACAGCTGAATCCAATGTATAAACCGAGAGAACTATTGCAAATTTTAATAGACTCAAATGCTAAATATATTGTGTTTGATCAAACTGCTGCGAAGACAGTTGAAGAAACGAAAGGGATATATGACTTTGTAGCTTGCATTAATACAGATGACGAACAAAATGACTCTCATTCTCTTCGTTCAATGATTGAATTTGGAGAAGCAATTAAAAAGCCTGAATGTATAAATCCCTATGAAGATACTGCTGTTATTCAATACACCGGTGGTACCACTGGGAAGATGAAGGGGGTTATGCTTACTCATTATAACTTGACCTCCAACGTTGTACAGAGCTTTGAAATGTATGGGGATTCAATGATACCAGGTGAAGAAATCGTCTTGGCATCGACACCTCTATATCATGTTTATGCAATGACAAGTGCAATGAATCTAGGTATCTATATTGGAGCCTCTATTCTATTATTTCCTAAATTCGAGGTCCAAAATGTACTTGATAACATTAAAAAGTATCGTCCTACTTTTTTTCCAGGAGTTCCAAAGATGTATAACGCTTTTGTCAATCACCCGGAAATCGAAAACTATGGACTGGATTGTTTAAGAAATTGTTCTTGCGGATCAGCTCCACTTCCAGTTGAGGTAATGAAGCGATTTGAGGTGCTGACCGGTGCCAAAATTGGTGAAGGCTTTGGTTTATCAGAAGCTTCTCCATCCACTCACCGTAATCCACCCTTTGGGAAAAGGAAAATAGGAAGCATTGGCATTCCCTTTCCAGGCACAGACTGTTTGATTATTGATGATGATAATAATGAAGTTCCAAACACAGGTGTTGGAGAATTGCTTATAAAAGGCCCACAAATTATGAAGGGTTACTGGAATAATGAATCTGAAACAAAAAAGGCATTACAAAATGATTGGCTATACACTGGTGATCTCGCAGTGATGGATGAAGAGGGTTATTTCTACATTGTCGGGAGAAAAAAAGAAATGATTATTGTTAGCGGGTTTAATATTTATCCCCAAGAGGTGGAAGGAGTGCTATATGAACATCCGACTATTAAAGAGGCTGCTGTGGTGGGTATACCTCATAAAGAAATAGGTGAGGTAGTAAAAGCATTTATTGTACCGAAAGAAAACGCCTCCATTGATCTTGATGAAATAGAAGGATATTGCTATTCCCAGTTGACCCCCTACAAGGTGCCAAAAGAATTTGAAATTAGAAAAGAACTGCCGCGGAACACAGTCGGAAAACTTTTAAAAAGATTGCTTATTAAAGAAGAACTTGAAAAGGAGGAGAAAAGTGATTAAGGAAGAATGCATAGTTTGAAAGAGTAGCAGAACGGGATCCAACATGCATATTTTGTATACTCCCACGATTTAAAGTCATTTTATAAGGTATTCATTCAGAAAGATAGGGGCAAGAAGACGTTGTCATTGGGAGAACAGATGATGAAAGTAGTTCGTTTAGTATTAATTAAAGAATCAATTATTAGATTAAATTCGAAGTGTGTGAACACACAAAAAGAAAAGAGGAATTCAAATGCGTTGGGTTGTTCTCATTCTATTATTCTTTGGTGCCGTTATTAACTTTGCTGATAAATCAATCATCGGACTTGCAGCTGTACCTATCATGAAAGAATTTGATCTTTCTTATGCTGAGTGGGGACTTGTCGGAAGTAGTTATTATTGGCTATATCCAGTAACAGGTATTTTCGGGGCAGCGTGGGCGGATCGGCTTGGGGCAAAAAAAGTACTTGGATTCATCATGCTGACATGGACGGTTTTGCAATTCGGGGTTTTGGCCATTGCAGCGTTGCCGTTTCTGATTCTCTACAGAATTTTACTAGGTGCATTTGAAGGGCCGTATAGCCCAGTTGCTTACAGTCATGCGGATAAGTGGTTTCCTCCCAAACTAAAAGGGTTTGCTAATTCGGTAGTGGTTGGCGGGGGAACTGTTGGGGCAATGATTGTTGCACCAATCCTCGTTTCTTTAATTACCATTTTCGGATGGAAGGTTGCCTTTGCCGCTCTTGGTGTAGCAAGTCTTGTTTGGTTCTTCCTATTTCAATTTTTAACAAAGGAAAATCCTGTTGAAGTTTATGAAAATGTACAGAAGAAAAAGAAAGAAAAACTAGAGAAAATTAAAGTGAAAGATTTTCTGGTGCTTCTAGCGTCACCTACTGCTTTATTTACTACCCTCGCTTACTTTTCAACCTATATTCTTGTTGTTTGGTTCTCAGTGTGGCTGCCTATTTATTTAGTGGAAGCCGTTAAGATGACACCCGGTCAGATGGGATCGAGTGTGGCAATAATCGGAGTCGTTTCCGTTTGTATTTATATGGGTGTTTCTATGCTGTCTGATTATTTATTTAAGAAAAATCAAAATTGGCGGTCATCAAGAGTATTCGTTGTAGCTGGTGCAATGATCTTGGGTGCAATATTTTTTTCATCAATCATGGTTTTTCAAAATCCAATTTGGGTGATTCTTGCGATGTGTTTAGCAAAGGGCCTTACATATGCCATATTACCAATAGGCCCAACGATTATGATAAATGAGATGCGTGAACGCGGTGGATTGATGACAAGTATTTTAACTTCATCAGGTAACATAGCAGGGATTATTGCTCCTCTTTTAACCGGATATATCATAGGTTTAGCTGGAGGAAATAAAATATTAGGCTATAACTTATCTATTTTGTTCATGGCCATACTTGTTTTGGCTTTTGGCATACTATTTGCCATATTTGTAAAACCGTCTAAATCAAAAGGGAATAAAGATGAACAGAAAGACTATAATCTTAAATCCTCATAAGCTTGGTCTCAATAGCTGATTATAAAATGATACTAATGAAAATAAATGACAGGTTATTTTCTTGATAGCCTTGATATGAAAAGGGTTGAATTACAAAGAAAAAGGAGCGGATGGAGAAATGAATAGAGATGCGGTCATTGTTTCAGCAGTACGAACAGCAATTGGGAAACAAGGAGGCGAACTAGCGTCAGTTCCCGCCCACGTATTTGGTGCTGAGGTGATAAAAGAAGCTTTAATACGAGCGAATGTAAATCCTGAAATGGTCGATGATGTTATTTTGGGGAATGTTTTAAGCGGCGGTGGAAACATCGCCAGGTTAACCGCGCTGCAAACAGGCTTTTCTATTCAGCTGCCGGGCCTGACTATTGACCGTCAGTGCGGATCAGGAATTAATGCTGTCAATCTAGCTGCTCAGGCAATCTGGGCTGGTGATGGAGAAGTTTATATCGCAGGTGGAGTTGAAAGTATGAGCAGGGCGCCTTACTTGATGGATCGTCCAGAAAAAATATATAGTTCAATGCCCCCGAAGTTCAGAAAATCACAGTTGTCTCCAAAATATATCGGTGATCCGCCAATGGGAATAACCGCTGAAAACTTAGCTGAAAAATATGAGGTCAGCAGAGAAGAACAAGATGAATTCGCTTTCCAAAGCCAGAAAAAAATGGCCAGAGCAATGGAAGAGGGCCGTTTTAATGAGCAAATTGTTCCAGTGAGCATTCCAGTTAGAACGGGAGAGCCTAGCGAATTCAAATTTGATGAACATCCACGACCGCATATAACTAAAGAAGAGCTTGCAAAATTATCTCCAGCGTTTTTAGAAGGTGGATCCGTGACCGCTGGCAATAGTTCAGGGTTAAATGATGCCGCATCTGCCCTGGTCATAATGTCGAGGGAGAAAGCAGAAAAATTGGGGAATAAGCCGTTAGCAACAATTAGAGCACATGCTGTTGCAGGTGTAGATCCAAACATTATGGGAATCGGACCTGTTCCCGCTATAAGAAAGGTAATGGAAAAGTCAGGACTTTCGTTAAATGATATGGACATTATTGAAATTAATGAGGCCTTTGCAGCTCAAGTGATTGCTTGTAACCGGGAGCTTGATATGAATCCTGCAAAAGTGAATGTGAATGGCGGGGCCATCGCTCACGGACATCCACTGGGTGCTACAGGTGCAATCCTAATTACGAAAGCGTCCTATGAATTGAAGCGATCTGGCGGAAGATATGCTCTTATTACAGCTTGCATTGGAGGTGGGCAGGGAATTGCTACGATTATTGAAAGTGATTGATGATTTTTTGCTTATCATTATCCAGGAAAAATTCGTATAAAATGTGATTGTTTCGATCTTAATCTTAGTAGTCAGTTAAGTGAGCAAACCTAAGGAGGAGCATGAATTATGACGATTACTTTAAATAAAGAAATGGTGCAAATGAAGAATATGATTCGTAATTTTGTTGAAAAGGAAGTAGAGCCTTACGCACAACAAATTGAAGAAGAAGATGCCATCCCGCAGCATTTAGTTGAAAAATCCAAAGAACTCGGTTTATTCGGGATAAGCATTCCTGAACAATACGGTGGAATTGGCTTAAATGCGGTAGAAAAGGCTACCGTTTTAGAGCAGTTAGGAAGAACACATAATGGTTTTGTTTCATTAATTAGTGCTCACACCGGGATTGGAAGCACAGGTCTAGTTAAGCTTGCATCCGAACATTTGAAAAATAAATATTTGCCTGAAATGGCAGCTGGTAACAAAATTGCCGCCTTTGCTCTATCTGAACCCGGAGCAGGATCGGATGCAACAAATTTGGCAACAAGCGCAGTGAAAAAGGGAGATTATTGGGTTATGAACGGAACGAAGCATTTCATCACTAATGGGCCGATTGCTGATGTCTATACGGTATTTGCCTTAACCGATAAAGAAAAGGGTGCAAAAGGCGGAATTACTGCATTTTTAATAGAAAGAGATTTTCCTGGCTTAACTGTCGGTAAAAAAGACAAGAAAATGGGATTAAGAGGATCGTATACATCCCAAGTTATTTTCGAAGATTGTATTATTCCTGAAGAAAACGTAATTGGTGAAGTTGGAATGGGGTATATGTCAGCACTTAAAATCTTAGGTGAAGGGCGTGTCGGTCTGGCAGCAAGAGCGGTTGGATCATGCGGTAAATTAATTGAATTATCTGCTAAATATGCGAAAGAGCGTATTCAATTCGGCAAACCAATTGCAGACAACCAGGCAATTCAATGGATGCTTGCAGACATGGCAACGGAAACAGAAGCGGCAAGAGCGTTAACGATGATGGCGGCGCAAAAGATTGATGAAGGGAAAAAGGTGATTAAGGAAGCATCAATGGCAAAACTATTTGCTTCTGACGTTTTTAATCGAGTAGCGGATAAGGCTGTTCAAATTCACGGGGGTATGGGGTATATGGCGGAATATCCAGTTGAGCGTTTTTATCGGGATGCCCGCATTACGAAGATTTATGAAGGAACAAATGAAATTCAACGTTTAATTATCGCTAGGAATATATTGGAAGTGTACTAAGCGTCTTCTGTCTCGGAAACCATGGACTTAAGCATTAAAGAGTAAGGAGTTAGGGGTTCTGCTAAAACGGTAAAAGTATATTACTGAAGCCAATGAGAAATACGGATGATGCGTAGTGGCAGATAAACCTGTACATATGCACATTAAAATTTCAAGGGGGAGAATGAAATGGGAGAAGATATTGTAATCGTGAGCGCTGTCCGAACACCAATTGGACGATACGGAGGTGCGTTTAAAGAAATTAGTTCGGGTCATTTGGCGAGTATTGCCATCAAAGAAGCGATCAAACGGGCAAATATAGAGGCTGAACAGGTCGATGAAGTTATCTTGGGAGAGGTTAGACAAACGACCGAATCGTCCAATGTCGCGAGAGTGGCAGCACTTCGTTCAGGAATCCCTGATTCTGCACCCGCTTTTACAGTGAATCGATTATGTGCATCAGGAATGCAGGCCATCACTTCAGCTGCACAGCAAATAAGGTCTGGTCAAGCTAATATAGTCGTTGCAGGCGGCACGGAAAATATGAGCCGTTCACCAATTTATTTAAGAAGTGCTCGTTTTGGTGGAGACCGGACTAAACTTGTAGATTCAAATACTGAAGCTGGACAGCAACCTCAAGAAATTTACGGAGAAAACTTAGGAATGGGGATCACAGCTGAAAATGTCGCAATACGATACAAGGTCTCTAGGGAAGAACAAGATGCTTTTTCGGTTGGAAGCCAACGAAGAGCGGCTAAAGCGATGGATGAAGGAAAGTTTAAGGATGAGATAGTTCCTGTCCAGGTTATTGATAGGAAGAGTACGATTACAATTGAAAAAGATGAATATCCTCGCCCTGACACCACTAAGGAAAAACTTGCAAACTTAAAGCCGGCATTCAAAGAAAATGGAACGGTTACCGCTGGAAATGCATGTGGTCGAAATGACGGAGCTTCGGCATTGGTATTAATGAAGGCGAGTGAGGCTACACGGTTAGAATTAAAACCAATTGCAAAGATTGTAGACTGGGCGACTGCGGGGGTTTCTGCTGAAGTGATGGGAATCGGTCCGGTGCCAGCCGTTGGGAAACTATTGGAACGCACCGGGAAAAAAGTAGAAGAAATTGGCCTTTTCGAATTAAATGAAGCGTTTGCCTCACAGGCATTGGCAGTGATTCGGGAGTTAGGCCTTGATGAAAACAAGGTCAATGTTAATGGAGGCGCTATAGCACTCGGACATCCAGTTGGATCAACGGGTGCCCGTATCGTGACAACATTAATACATGAAATGATTCGCAGGCAAGAAAGATATGGAATTGCTACCCTTTGTGTAGGCGGCGGCCAAGGAATGGCCATTTTGATCGAAACGATTTAAAGAATGTCCATTAAAGGAGTAGAAACTCATTATGTTTTTTCTCCTTTCGGTACATAAGTTAGAAGGATGTAATAGCAAGGGAACTAGAGAGGAGAAGTGACATTTTGCCTGTTAAAGTGGAGGATATTCGCAACCTATTCGAAAGTAGTTCATTCTTTTCACATATAGGGTTTGAAATCGTTCGATTTGAAGAAGGGAATGTTCTTTTAAAGCTTAATATCGAAGAACATTTACTCAATGTAAATGGAACACTGCACGGAGGTATTCATGCTACCATGCTGGATACTATTCTTGGAATGGTGACTCGTACTGTGACTAAATCTAAAGTTGTGACGACAAGCTTAACCGTCCATTATCTAGCCAGTATGTCATCAGGAGAATTATTTGCGGAAGCAAAAGTCCTTCAACAAGGGTACAAAATTGCCTTTACAGAGGGAGAAATTAAAGATTCCAAAGGCAATATTATTGCAAAAGGCACTGGGGTATTTAAACTAATTCGTGATAAATGAAAATGGGTTGTCCAATTGTCAACGAAATTCAGGTTAAAGTGATAGTCAAGAATCACTAATAAAGGTTTAATAAAGAAGAGCCAAAGAATGGATTGGTTCTTACATAATTTGCAGAGTTCTACTTTTATTTGTAGAAAAAGTAATAGGAGTGAGGGAATTGATTAGAACTTGGCATGAATTTTATCCGAAAGAGACTCCTTTAGAAATCGAGATCCCATTATTGTCATTATACGATTTATTAGAAAATTCGGCTCAACAATACCCAACTAATAAAGCAGTTATAGATGGTGAGAAGGAACTAACTTATTTGGAATTGAAGAATGCATCAGATCGTTTTGCTGCGGATTTATACAATAGAGGGTTTCAAAAGAACAATCGTATAGCACTCATGCTACCAAATTGTCTAGAATATATTATCGCCTATTATGCAATTCATCGTTTGGGTGGTGTGGTTGTTCAGGTAAATCCCTTGTATCAGCCAAATGAATTAGATTATATTTTACGGGATTCCGAAGCCACATGGTTTATTGGGCATGATAAACAAAAGAAAAAGTTAGAGCAAATCGGTTTGACTGACGAGTTTATGATTATTTCAGCTAATAATATGTTGGAAAACAGCCTTTATTCTTGGAGTGCGGCAGGAAATAAGGATCTTCCTGAAATGGATATTAATCCTAAAGAAGATCTAGCTGTTCTTCAATATTCTGGAGGAACAACAGGGAAGTCTAAAGGGGTCATGCTCACACATTTTAACTTAATCTCCAATGTCCATCAAGACTTTACATTTACGGCAAATGCCCTTCAACTCAAAAGACCTGGTGAGCGTATGCTTGGATTGACACCATTATTTCATGTTTTTGGTAATGGCCGTTTGAATAGTTCTGTTTATGCAGGATCGACTTATATCACTTTAGAAAAGTTTGAATTAAACAAGGTGGTAGATTTAATTCGGAAACACCGGCCAACCATTTTCCCAGGCGTTCCGACTATGTATATCGCTTTACTAAATCATCCAGATTTGACTGCTGACGATTTAAGTTGCTTTAAATACTGTAGCTGCGGTTCAGCTCCTCTCCCGATAGAAGTCATTAATCAATTTGAAGAAAAATTGGGTATTTCGATATCTGAAGGATTCGGTATGTCGGAAACTTCACCTACCACTCATCGGAATCCTGTGATAGGTCAAAGAAAGCCAGGAAGTATTGGAATCCCGTATCCTAATACCGATGCTAAAATTGTGGATATCGAAACAGGGATACATGAATTGCCAACTGGTCAGGTTGGTGAACTGATCATTAAAGGCCCGCAGGTGACGAAGGGTTATTGGAAAAATCTTGAGGAAACTGCAACGGCTTTGCGGGACGGTTGGTTATATACTGGAGACATCGCGAGGATGGATGAAGAAGGATATTTCTATATTGTAGGCAGAAAGAAGGATATGATAATTGCTAGCGGCTACAATATTTACCCAATTGAAGTGGAAGATATCATCTATCAGCACCCGAGCGTAGAGGAAGCATGTGTTTTTGGAGTACCAGATAAATATCGAGGGGAAACAGTCAAAGCGGCTATTGTTCTAAAGAAAGGGATGTGTGTAACGGAGCAGGAAATCATGGATTTCTGCTATAAACGTTTGGCCAGATATAAGGTGCCGCGTAGATTTGAGTTCAGGGAACAATTGCCGAAATCTACCGTAGGGAAAATATTGCGGCGAATATTATTGGAAGAAGAAATGGAGAAGCAAACTACAATAACTAAAGGTGAAAGGTAAGCGTACTTGTTATTAAAAAACTTTGGGTCTGTAATAAGTGATTCAGAGCTTACTATTCATATAAACATCAAGAAAGTACCCTAAATAAGGGGAATTTAAAAAAGGTTACCTTTTTTAGGGTTTTCTATCGTTTTTCTACCAATCTATTTTCCTTTTAGAGAAATCGTAAACGAAGTCCCCTTAACTAATAATTCATGAGAAACACCATCTGCTATATCATCTGTAGTAAATGAAAAGGAAGTGAGCTCATCAATGTTTTCTTCTGAATCAATTAATAAACTAATTATGCCTTTTCTTGTTTCCCCTGGTTGGTAATCTGAGCGACTGACTTTTTTTGTCCCAATTAAAGTATCCCCGGAGTGGATGAAATTTTTAGACGGCACATTATATGTAAGTTCATTATTAAATGTAACATTTTCCATGCTGAAAAATTGGAGCTCTTTGGAGTCTTTATTTTTCACAGAATACGTTATTTCAAGATAAGAAACCTCTTCGCCTATATCCGTTTTAGACCACGCAACCTGTTGATCGATTTCCTCCATGCTTAAATTTTCTTTATAGTATATTGAATAAGCTTCTTCAAAACTTAATCCCGTATAGGACTTGAGCTCTTCTTTTGCCTCTTCTTCGAGGGAAGATAATTGAATCCTGCGGATATCCTTGATTGTGATGACCATAGGTGCTAATTCAAACGACTCATTTATTGACTTTGATTCTAGTAAAGTGAAAGTTCCCCAATTTTTTTGATGGACCTTATCGCCAACTTTATCGAGATGGGTCCCACCATATTCCTGCACCTCAGGAATATTGACTTCCTTAGCTTCTATATTTTTCCGTTTTTCCGATTTATTTTGGTTGTCAAAATAATAGAAGGTTAATACGCTTACTAAAATAAGTATAAATCCTGCAATTGTTGATATGACCCATCTTTTATGGATATCTCATCCCTCCTTGTCTTAAACCCTTGATGTAACAAACTATAATATATCATTTTTTCGCCAATGGTGGGATTAAGCACCTGAAAGTGACAGGTTAGTTTAATATGAGTTTATATTATGTGTTAAAATTTGGATAGTGAAAAAGTCACAGAATAATTAAGGAGGGTTGTCTATGTAAGGGTTGGATGTATTTTCCTTTTTAATCTGATGAATTGAGTTTAGCAGGAGACGCTACATCCTTCTACTTGTTTCTTATAATTTTAGGATTGAGCATAATCAATTCATTTATTTTTTTAAAAATAAAACAGTAACGCTAATGTGAGATAGATAATGAGAGAATTACATAGTAATAATAAAGAGTTTTTTTCTTAAAGTAACGGGTGCTTTACTTCAATAAGGGAGTTGCTTTGGTATCTTTTTTTCCTATGGAAATAACGCACCCGTTTGATCAATAAGGTTAAAATAAAGTAAATTGAATTTGGGTAAAATAATCTCTTTCTACTTTGTACTTTTGTTTAGGTAAATCCCATGAGGTCTTTCACATGATGTGCATTTTCTTTAGACGTCAGCATTTCCAGCAATAGAAATGCCACATCAAAAGCGGTACCTGGATTTGAAGATGTAATAATATTGTCGTCAAGAACAATTCTCTCATTTTGTATGTTTGTGCAGAAATGCTTTAAATGCTCTTTTCTTTTGCTCGTTGGATGATCGTAGGTTGTAGCTTTTCTATCAATGAGAATGCCACTTTTACCAAGTGCTAACGATGCAACACAAATGCTAGCAATAGGTTTTTGTCCAGCGTGAAAATGCCGGATAACATTTAAAAATGACTCATTGAATGCGTCTTCATAAAAGCCGGCCTCTTCAAATCCACCAGGAATAGCCAGTGCATCGAAATCATCTAATTGAATGTCATCAACTGTTTTTTCGGGTACGACGGTGAAATTCCATGTGCAAGTTGCAAGTTAACTTGTCCCTAAGACCGACTGTCACAACCTCAGTCGAACCGTCCCCTTCCCATTTATTCCAACCAAGCACATCTGTAAATACGCTAGCCTCCACAGCTTCAAAGCCATCAGCTAATAACAATAATATTTTTTTCATCCTATATCTCCTCCGATGTCTTTATTATATGAGCATACAGAGTTATATTACATAAGTTCAAAAAGGATATTCGTTTATTTTCATTTAAATAATAAAGAATTTAGTTTATTCTATTTAATAAAAAAAGGTGAGGGGAAATATGGATCAAGTAGATAAAAAAATAGTGAGGGAATTGCAATTAAATGCCAAAATTTCTATGAAGGAATTAGCAGAAGTCGTTCATTTATCTTCTCCGGCAGTTACAGAGCGTGTTCGAAAGCTAGAAGAGCAGCAAATTATTGAAGGTTATCATGCACATGTCGCATTGAAAAAAATGAATCGACCAATGTGTGCTATTATATTGTTCGAGTCGAAGGAATGTAAAGCATTAGCGAACTTTTGTCATAACCATCCGGATGTACTTGAGTGTTATCGAGTAGCAGGAGAAATTAGCTATATTATCAAAATAGCAACACATTCTGTCGAGAGTTTAGAACAATTTATCGATGCGTCAATGCAATATGGTACACCTTCAACAAACATTGTGTTATCTTCCCATAAAAAAAAGATAATTGATCCTTTTTTAGCGGAAGAACAATAGTTTGAGCTATGTTGTCATGAGTAAAGAATATATTGAACAAAGCAATTATTTTTAATATGGACAGACGATTATTCAAACAAGTTTAATTAAAGAACAAGCATTGGAAGGGACAAATAAAAGGTCACTTATTCAAAATGTATCTATATTCTAATGGAGATTTCATGTGAAGGAACCATTAAGATAGTTTCTCATTATACCTAGGATTTTGAGGACTAATATTTGAAAGTAAGCCTATAAAGGGTGGTGGAATATTATTTGAAAAATCGAATGGTAATAATTATTTTCCGAACAAGTAAAGAATCCTAATACTTCGTAAGCGTAAATCTTCAACTAAAGAGGTATTGATTGGGCTACCCAATATAATAATCGCATCGGTTAGTTATTTTTTAATGCGATAAAAGGAAAAAAGAGTTATATGCGCTTCCTCCATTACAAGTTAGGCAGGTGGTTTCTGAATAAGGGGAATTGCCGTTAATTCTTGCATGGCACGTTCCGCCAAACTTTTAAACATATCTGCTTCTTCATTATATATCTGACATAGCGGCTATACCTCCCGCATTTTACTCAGATGGAGAGTATAACCTGTTTTTTGAAATTCGTATTGGTATGTTGGTAGATTATTCTTTCATTTTAGTTTCCTTTCTAAAACGTAGTTGTCTTTTATAAAAAAAGAAAACGCTTTCAATTGATGCTGATTTTTTGTATAGTTGAATTAGGAGGTGCTTTATGGAGGAAGAAAAAAGTTCTCTTTACGATAGACTACCTTTAGATTTATTGGCCGGATTCTTTTATGAAATAAATAAGAACATAGAAAAAGGAATCTTATCTAATGCTATGTATCATGAAATTAGATTGATTGAACAATCAGCCTTAAAAAGAGGTATCTCACTTGAATATTCACATGATAAGGCTTATTAATAAAGTATAAAATTTTAACTCCTAGCATGTATTATGCTAGGAGTTAATTTTATTTTTGAACATTAATGTATAGTACAGTCAGAGTGAAATCAGGAAAAGGCGGATTTGCCTTGATAATGCTTGTATCGAATCTTGCTTTTCGCATCTCAAAACAGAGACAGCGCATTTTTCTTCATATCAAACAGAAGAAGATCTCGTGAAAGCCATTGGGGAATACAGCTGGTTTTACCACCACGAACGTTTCTAGGGAAAATTACACGTTTTTGAACACATTTTCTAAAAGTGGATGTTCCAAAAGTATAACTTTTGGGGCATCTCTTTTTATTATAGTTAGGTTCTCTAAAGATTATCAAATAAGGGTTGTGTAGACTTTTACAAGTTTTTATTGACAATGATAATCATTCTCTTTATATTATTGATTATCATTCATAATTTCATACTACTTTTGGAAAGAAGGCATTTCTATGAAAACACGTAGAATCATCGCAAAAATTCATTTATGGCTTAGTATGCTAGCAGGAGTTTTTATAGTACTGATTGGCTTAACAGGAAGTTTGCTTGTCTTTGAACCTGAACTAAACAGCATGCTGCATCCTAATTTGTATAAGGTAACAGAAGGAAAAAAAGTTACGTACCAGCAAGCCTTGCAGGTTGTATCAGAATCACATCCAAAAGGTCAAATTGACCGTGTATACACTCCAAGTGAACCTAACGCTCGAGGAGTTTACCTATTCCGCCTTAAAGAAGGAGAAGAACAAAAAAACATATTTGTCGATCCAGGAACAGGATACATAAACGGAACATTAGGGGATAAAACATTATTTAATCTAATAGCGGAGTTTCACGAACAGCTGCTGTTAAAAGATTTCAATGGTGAGAAAATCATCGGTACGATTGGAATTATTTTCCTTTTTATTACATTATCAGGATTATATTTATGGTGGCCGGGGATTAAAAAATGGGCGCGTGGGTTTATTTTAAGACGTAATGCTAACCCTTATGTACGGCAATATGATCTACATAAAGTCATTGGTGGAGTTTCCATTCCGTTTTTATTGGTTGTTTCGTTAACAGGAGCACTTTTTGTGTATGATGAAATGATTTTTGGTTGGTTTGGTGCAAAAGCAAAGGTCATGCCTCCAGAAGAGCAGCTTATCTCAAAAGACCTTCCCACTGGAAAGCTTCCACTTGATGAATTGATAAGTAGGGCTGAAAAAGCAGTACCTCAGGGAACACTTATGCAAGTTAGAATGCCTGATAAGGTGGAAAGAGGAACTCCAGAAGGCGCAGTGGAATTTCGTCTCAGCGGTTCATTCGATCCAGGGAATGGAAATGTAAAAGTATGGTTAGATCAGTATAGCGGGAAAGTAGTGGGCAAGCTAGATCCACGTGTTAATAGTGGGCTTATGTATCAAACATGGCACCTTCCATTACATACCGGTAGTTTTGGTGGCTTATTTACTAAAATTTTGTATGCTATCGGTGGTCTTACTCCATCTATACTGATGTTCACTGGTGTCTATATGTGGTGGTATAAGAAAAAGAACAAGAACAAACGGAAACAGAAAATCGACTCGAGAGCCGTAGCATAAACTCACGGCGATTTGAAAGCCCTTGTTATCTTATCGCTTATATCCCTGTCAAGTAAATTGTAAGAAAAATTATTTACTCAAAACGGGAGAGTTCAAAGATGTCGCTTAATTAAAAAAAGATTGATGGATGATAGGTTTGTGAACAGTTTGATTGGATTCTTTTCAATTTTAGATCATGCCTTTTATAGTAAAGTCGTTTGTAAAGGTACATTTTTACAGGAAAAGCCCTTATTTGAAGAAAAAAGGGCTTTTTCGTATTTTGTTCGTTTAAGAGTGTTTATGTAAACTAGCTTTCTATTTTTGCTTTTTTTAGAACTAAAAGGGTAGGTTAAGAAAAAAGTGATCCTTAGAAGATGTCGTAATTGACTCAAGGAGTATGTAAAACAGCCAAAAAAGAGGATATTTCCCGGCATTAAACATCAAAGGGTGCTATTCATTTGTAATTTGGAGTTAGCTAATTAAGTTAGATCTACTTTATCAGTGATATCGTTGGTTGCTTAAGCATCTGCTTGCTGTTGAAATTGATCATGTAGAATAGCTTTTGTTTCAGCACGAAAGTTTTTTTCTTTTGATATGAGGATCGAGGTGTGTTCGAATTCTAGTTTTAATTCTTAACACTATCTTTAGTTGTTATCGCTGGAAGACTATTGTCCAATGCTTATACTTGGGCAATGCACTTTGAAAATCGTTCAGTTTTAGCCAACTAATAAACCAATATGGTACTTTATTACAGATAAGAGGGATGGCTAACGTCAGAAAACTGACTCTCAAAGTTTCTAGGAAGTAGTTTTTACACCAGCCTTTTTATGACCTTCTTCTAAAGTCGTACACGTCCTCAAAAAAGCTAACTCTTTTAGCTTTCCTTGTCTTGTTCAAGTCCGCTCCTCACTTATTAACTCCATAAGATCCGGTCCTAAAAATTGTCGCTCCCGAACATCTAACTCTTTTTGTTCTCCTTTTTGAACACTCAATTATTGCGAATAATGAATTTATTGTATTTTCAATATTTACAGTTAATATTTGAAATGGTAGTATAGCAATATCTATTAAGAGTTATCGAATTATAGGGTTTTTTTAGATAAATCATTTTTTTATAATAATGAAAGTTTATCTAACTAAAATATTATTATTATAGTAAGAATATTTTGTATATATTTTTCTTTAGGGGATGATGATGATGAGTATCAAAAATCTTTCAAATTCATTAAAGCCAGCTGAAATAGTAGAGCAAACATCTGGAATATTTGAAGAAGCTGTGAGATTAAGAAGAATGATCCATGAAAATCCTGAGCTTGGATTTGAAGAGCATAAAACGGCTGAAATTATTGCGAATTATTTAAAAGGGCTTGGAATTGAAGTGACAACGGGAGTAGCTAAGACAGGTGTTGTTGGTATTCTTCGTGGAGAGAAAGAGGGTCCTGTGCTTGCTTTACGAGCGGATATTGATGCTTTACCTATTCAGGAGAAAACAGATGTAAGCTACATATCTAAAAATCCTGGGGTTATGCATGCTTGCGGACATGATATGCATACTGCAATGTTACTATCTGCCGCTAATATTTTATCTCAAAATAAGCATAATATTTCGGGTACGATAAAATTCATTTTTCAACCTGCTGAAGAGATGAAGGGCGGTGGAATAATGATGGTTGAGGAAGGTGTATTAAATAACCCTCCCGTTGACCATGCTTTTGCTTTTCATGTTTGGCCTGAGTTAGAAACTGGAATATACGGTTTTAGAAATGGTGCGATTATGGCAAGTATGGATTCTTTTGATGTTATTTTAAAAGGTAAACAAGGTCACGGGGCAGCACCTCATCAAGGAGTAGATGCTATTGTGGGCGCTGCTCATGTTGTAACAGCTCTACAAACAATTGTTAGCAGAGAAACAGATCCAGTAGATTCTGTTGTTATTACAATCGGAACAATCGAAGCGGGAGATGGCTATAATATCATTCCTGAAAAAGCTAGTTTTAAAGGAACTGTACGAACACTTAATGCGAACACTCGTAAGGAAGTTGCTGAAAGTATTCAACGAATTATCGAGGGAGTAGCTTCCGCTCTAAAATTAGAAGTTGAAATAAACTATAACTTTACAGTGGGGTATCCTGTTACAATGAATGATCCAAAATTTAATGAACATACTGCTTCTATTGCTACTGAATTATTTGGAGAAAACTCAGTGCAGTGGTTGAGTAAACCAAGTATGGCAAGTGAAGATTTTGCTTTCTATCTAGAAAAAGTTCCGGGTACATTTGTATTCTTAGGAGTAGGAGAAAATCCAGAGGATCCTATGAAGCTACATAGTGACGTATTTTTACCAGATGAAAAAGCGATGATCCAAGGGATTTCTCTTATCGTTGGACTAGCATTAAATACTACTGAAAAAATTCAATAAGTTAAAAAATAATAAGCAATAATAGTGTTGCTTTTCCCTTTTAGAATCAGCACTATTTGTAGAAAAGGAGTGTAAAAAAAGTGCAAGAAAATTCTCTGCGTAATTGGAAAATTCATTTATTTGTTTTGATATTAGTCTGTGTTACAGAATTTATCGGCGTAAAAACGTTTAACATCGGGATTGGAGCTATTGCATTATTTCCAATGTTGTATGCATTAATTATCGGAGCGGTTATTAGTTTACCTTCTTTAAAAATTTTAAAAATGAAAGAAATGAATGTAGCCGCCAATATTTTAGGAATTTCATTCATGCTTTTTGTAGCCAAATTGGGAATGTTAATGGGGCCATCATTGCCGAAGATATTTGATGCGGGGATTTCTTTAGGATTACAAGAAGTGGGGCACTTTGCAGGGACAATCCTATTAGGTTTACCAATTGCTTTACTTCTTGGAATGAAAAGAGAAGCAGTCGGTGCTACTTTTTCAATTGATAGAGAACCTAACTTAGCTATTATTGCTGAAAAATATGGCTCTGATTCACCAGAAGGACGGGGAGCACTTGGAGTATATGTTTGTGGTACTTTGTTTGGGGCTTTATATCTGTCAGTGTTAGCAAGTTTTTTGGCTCAAACTGGTTGGTTTCACCCAATTTCACTAGCCATGGGTGCCGGTGTAGGTTCAGGTAGTATGATGGCTGCCATGTCTGGAGCATTAGCCGTTATATTCCCAGAATCCGCAAAGGATATCGCAGTTTTTGCTGGTGCTGCTAACTTAATTACAACAATTTTAGGAACGTATATTTGTGTATTCTTTTCTCTTCCTTTTACAAACTATTTATACAACAAATTTGAACCTATTTTAGGGCGAAAGTCAAAAAAAGATCAAATGAAAAATATTGGAGCATAGGACATAAAGGGGAGATTTTATATGAAAGATAAAATATTGACTTTTATTATTATTGGAATAATAGCCATTATGGGAAATTGGGTTGGATATAATGTTTCACCTATTGACGCATTACCAGGTATGATGATCATTGTTGCTGTTACGATATTAGGGTTCTTTTTCGCAAAAATCATCCCTATTAAACTACCAATTGTTGTTTGGGTTTCAATGATAGCATTATTGATTACAACGCCGATTTTTCCAGGAAACGCATCAATCATAAAAGTAACGGAACAAGTTAATTTTATGGCCTTGGCAACACCTATTTTGGCGTATGCCGGCCTATCTTTCGGGAAAGATTTGAAAGAGTTTAAAAAATTAGGATGGCGTATAGTTGTTATTTCACTAGTTGTATATACAGGAACATTTTTACTGTCAACTCTTGTTGCAGAAATTGGTTTTAGATTAACTGGTAAATTTCATTAAGTATTCGTGATTGTGCTGATCCGTATTTGACTTAAAACCAAGGAAACGAAAAATCGAAAGAGTTTATGGCGACTTTTTAACGTATATTGAAGGTGTCTTCGCTGTATGAGATGTCAAAAGAGCAGCACAGTTTTACCTTAATATTAATAGCTAATAAAATGCCCGATTCTAATGTGGTGGAATCGGGTATTTTTTATGCAAAGGAAGTAATAATTTCTCCAACAAGAACTGATGTATTAGCTTCCTGCGCTTGGTATCTAATTCCCAATGGATATGATATATGAATAGCAGAATATCATTCGCAAGATAATCTTTTAAACATCAATGTAGACAGAGGTTTGCAGCTGTTTAGTTATGTATTTTCCTAAGAATATTTCATATTATTAAAGAAAAAACCCTCTACAAAATAAAAGCAAAGAATCAACTGCAGAAATTAAAAAGGGGACTGGGAAAATGGAGAGTAAATCTTCGTTAAAAGAACATTTGTGTCAATTGGAGGAGACTTTGTTAAAACCTGAAATCCGTACATCTCCTGAAGAACTTTCAAAATTGTTGAAAGATGATTTTTTTGAGTTCGGAAGTTCAGGTAACGTATGGTATAAAAGGGATTGCTTTGGAGACGAGGGAATTGGCGTTGGAACAATGACATTAAGTAATTTTGAAATACATCAATTGTCTGAGGATACAGTGTTAACTACCTATTGAATTTATAATGAAATAAAAATGGAACATACATTACGAAGTTCAATCTGGAAATATAGAAATGGTAGATGGCAAATGTTTTTTCATCAAGGTACAAAAACAAAATCACCCCTTTAATCTTATTCAACTAAACGGCGCAATTGTTCAAAAAAGAGCTGTGAGGATCACTCTATTTCTAATGCAAAATAAACGGGCAGGAAAGCTGAATTAATGGAAACTTCCCCCTTTTTAATTCGTATAAAAAGTAATAAGAAATAAAGTTGTCCTTGGGAGGTCTGAGGGCGGATTACGGATTACGGATTATTGGTATAGCTCTTTTACTTGTGTCGTACTTAGTAGCTGTGAAAAAACAAACATGGTTTTTAGCTGGATTTAATGAAAAAATGATTAAAAACAAGTCTTTGTTAGGCACAATAATAGGTGGAGTTTTTTTTCTACCCTTAGGATTGTTAGTAGTCATCAATAGTTTTATTGACTATCCTTATGAAGTAAAGGTTCTTATAATTGCTATGTTGGTTTTATTAACAATTGTGTACGTATTTATCAATAGAAGATTACTTCATTAATTCAACTAATGGTGATTTACGTCCTTACCAGGAGCTGTTTGGCAGCTCCTTTTTTATGGAACTAAAGAGACAAGTTGGCATTAAAACAATATTTTGTGTTCTTGCAGTAAAAGAACGTTGATTAATGGTTTAATTAAGTAATGATTGAACCAGTTAAAGAATAGATAATAGTTTCATTGTTTTTTTTACGATTTGCTCTATTAAAACTTGAGAGGAGGGAAATTCAATGGAAAGAGAATTTCCTATAATTGAAACAAGAAGATTAATCTTACGAGAAGTAATAATAGAGGATGCTAAAGATATGTTTAAATATCTATCCGATAAAGATGTTGTGAAACCTATGGGGTTAGTACCTTGCCAAACAGTAGAGGACGTATGGGATGAAATTAGGTGGTACAAATCTATATACGAAGAAGGTACAGGAATTAGATGGGGAATTACACTAAAAAATTCTGGTAAGGTAATAGGAAGTTGTGGTTTTCTTAATATGCTTACCAAACATTATCGAGCTGAAGTTGGATATGAATTAAGCAAAGATTACTGGGGAAAAGGGATAGCTAGTGAAGCATTGGAAGCCGTTGTTAAGTATGGTTATCGCCACTTTCAGTTAGAAAGAATTGAGGCTCTAATTGAACCTGCTAATCTCCCATCACAAAAACTAGTAGAAAAGCAAGGCTTTAGAAGAGAGGGCTTGCTGAGACATTATGAATTTACATGTGGTAAATTCGATGATTTATATATGTACTCAATCATAAAAGAAGATCTCACTCTTATTTAAAATAGGCTATGTTAATGAGTCATGTTGTTTTTATTTTTAAACAAAGACCTTCGTAATTGAAGGTCTCCTAAAATGTGTAACGTATTCAACTACTTCTTCTTATAGACCCAGATAAAATAATATACTGCAAGTGAAGTTAATCCAACATTCGTATATATGAAAAATATTCCACCATACCATATATTTTTTTCAGCAAGTGGGTCGAAAATATAATGTAAAAAATGATATATTGCCACATACAATATGCAAACATACCAGAATACTTGCTCTTTTCCTGAATTGAATTTTTTACCAAGTTGAAGAATAACAACCCAAAGCACGAGTATTAATGATATGCCAATTAAATTGAAAGGGTAAGTTACAAAATAAAAAATGTATGCACTATAATAAAACGCAATAATGGACAACAAAAGCATTAATAGTGATTTTCTGGATTCTTTTCGTGTAATAAAAATATATAGACCGACTAAAATACCAACACAAGAATAAATGTAGTGAAATAAATTTTCCATTTCAAAACCTCAAATTTAGCAACAAATTTTTATTTTTTTCGATAAATAACGACATTCTTATACTATTATAGGTTAAACTGCTCGGAAATAAAGAACTTTCAACAATCATTTTACTCACTGTTTCGTTATCTCTACGATGTTTAACAACATCTAAAAAATGAAACCAACTCAAATAATTGTCGAGGTATTTTGTAGCCACGCCATTTAATCGTTGCATCCAACCTTTTAATCGGCTGTGATAATTGTTTACATTTTGGATATGATAAAGTCCTTTAACTAGTTCTGTTCCGTCTTTGGTTTGAAATAAATCAATTGTAAAACTTCACCTAAGTTGGAAGCCTCCTTTTTTTCCTATATGTTTAATTATTATACAGAACTAATGTTCGTGAAGCGATTTTGTCCAATAAGGTAGACTCTCTAAAATGATTATTTGCACCCAATTGGTTGAACTTCTTGAACTATAGGGGCAGAATTAGTTTAAGAGGGTTAATGAGGACGCTTATGATAAAATTATTAATAAAATAATAATGCAAGGAGTTTTGTAAGTGCTTAAAAATAGAAAAATAATAGTAACAGGTGCGGCTTCTGGAATCGGAAAAGAAATTGTCAAGCAATGCTTATATGAAGGTGCTTCAGTAATAGCGTGTGATATTAATGAAGAATCTCTATATGATTTAAAACGGTCAATGGATGACCGAAATGTTTTACATACATATCAGTTAGATGTAAGTAAATATGAAGAGGTCGCAAATTTTTTTGAATATGTTGAAACAGAACATTCCAACGTAAATGGTTTAGTTAATAATGCAGGAATTTATTTGGCAAAAAATATAGTGGACTATCAAGTTGATGAAATTGATAAAGTCCTAGATATAAATGTAAAGGGATTCATTTATTTCTCGCAAATGTTTGGGAAGAAATTGTTACAAACTCAACGCAAAGGAGTGGTCGTGAATATGTCGTCAGTTTCAGGCATAGAAGGCAGTTCAGATGCGGTTTATGGGTTATCAAAAGCTGGCATACTAGGATTAACTAAAAGTTGTGCAATGAATTTTTCGCCATATATCCGAGTTAATGCTGTTGCTCCTACTATGGTTAACACTCCAATGATGGGATCTATACCTGATTGGAGAAAAGAGGAGTATTTAAAGCACGGACTCATCAATACACCTGTTATGCCTGAAGATGTTGCTGATACTGTTGTCTTCTTATTATCCGATAAATCCAAGCATTATACAGGTGCAACATTTGATATTAATAATGGAGGATATTTAAGGTAGCTTTAGCCCTTATTAAACATTCGAGCAAATTTTGTTAAACCTGCAGGAAGTTATAAGAAGAAGCGAAATTATTTAGCGGCCAATACCAGGGTATATTCGTAATTTATGGGATAACTATTAGACTAGTTAAGAACAGCAGGTGTACATAGACAAAAAATAAAGGATTGTATTTACTTAACTCCCAAATTCCTTGGTTCAATACTGTTCCCGAACAATAAAGTTGTTTAAAAAACAATGAAGTTATTTGAAAATTTCGTGTATTTAATCCGTGCACTTATCCTCAAATGACAATAAAGTTTTTCAAGGTTTGTTGTGACATTCTTGTAACATAGATTTACTACAATATGTTGTGAGGTGATCATATGAGGAATGAAAGTAAGATAAAAGTATCAAAGAAGATTTATAGAAGTGTGATGTTTTTGATTTGTATATTCGTTCTATTTGTTTCAGGGTGCAGTGCGTGGGAAGAGAAAGATGAAAAAGATGTAAAAGGAATTACAAAAATTGCTTTTTGGGATGAGCAGAGAAAAGGAACAAATTTTATGAATTCCACATCTTTACCGGGTAATTATGAAGCAGCTAAAGAATTTAACATTGAATACATTCGTTTAGCTCCGGATAAATGGGCGAAGGATAGAGACTTTTTATTTAATGATCAGGCTGATGCTAATCCTAATAAGGATTTTTTAATAGGGAATGCCGATCAATATGAAGGTATCGTTGAAGAGGATTTTACTAAGTTGAAAGCGGACTTGGATGCGGCTTACGAGCGTGGGTCAAAAGTTGTGCTGACGGCTGAGTCTACCGGGCAATCGATGGAGACAGTTTAACGATTATAAAAATGATGATCGCATCTGGCAGGATTTCAGTTACCATGAACAATCAGCTCAGTTTTGGAGGGACCTTGCGAGTAGGTTGAAAGATCATCCAGCTATTATTGGTTATAATCTTATCAATGAACCGCATCCTGAAACGGCTACAGGGTTTAATGATTTTTGGACAGAGGACTATCATGCATGGTACAGCAAAGTTGAAAACACAGCTGCGGATTTAAATAAGTTATATGAAACGATTGTGCAATCTATTCGAACAGTAGATTCTGAAACGCCAATCATATTAAATTCAGGTCTGTATTCGACTCCTTGGGCATTTCAATATTTGAAACCAATGAAAGACGATAAAGTGTTATATGCTTTCCATATGTACGAGCCTTACGAAATGACCAGAGTACCCTGGCAAAGTAAAAGTTGGTGAAGAACAGACAGAAAAAATGTTCAATAAAGAAGCACTGCAACAATTTTTAGAACCTATTGAAAAGTGGGCGGAAGAACATAATATACCGGCTAATCGCATCATTGCAGAAGAATTCGGCATTAATCGGATGGTAAAAGGATCGGATCAATATTTATCAGACTTAATTTCCATTTTTGATGAGTATGGCTGGCATTGGGCTTTCTATGCTTTCCGTGAAGATACGTGGGAAGGCATGGATTATGAATTAGGTGATCAGCCGCTTAAGTGGAAATACTGGGAGGCATTAGAGAATGGTAAAAGACCGAACCGAGAAGACATACAGGTAGTTAATCAGATTTGGAATACATTAAAGCAAGAACTTAAGAAGTAATAGGCATCATAATGAAATAGTAGGTGAAACCTATAAAATGGTTTTCACCTTTTTGTTTTGAATGAAATAAAGTGGATTTGTGAGGAGAAAGGAGATAAGCGGCTTGAACATTTTAATTGCCGATGATGAGAAGCAAATGACATTCATCTTAAAGACATATTTTGAGAAAGAGGGATTCACTGTTTTTGCCGCCAATGATGGAGAAGAAGCGCTCGACCTTTTTTTCTCCGAGAAAGTCGATCTTGCGGTGTTGGATTGGATGATGCCGAAGATAAGCGGCATAGAGGTTTGTCAAGAAATCAAGAAAACAAGTTTGGCAAAGGTTGTTATGCTAACAGCGAGGTCTTCCAACGATGATGAATTCAGTGCTTTGGATATTGGAGCGGATGAATATCTCAGAAAACCATTCGATCCCCGTATTTTGATTCTTAGAGTCAAGAAAATATTACGTATGGAGAAGTTGATCGAAATAAGGAATTTAAAGATAGATTTACAAAGGCAGAAAGTCTTTAGAGAGGGGGAAGAATTGACTCTTTATAAAAAAGAGTTTGATTTACTGCGATACTTATACGAAAACAAAGGACAGGTTTTGTCTAGGGAAGTTTTGTTACCGTCAGTCTGGGGCATGGATTATGTCGGCGAAGAAAGGACGGTTGATACTCACATCAATAGGTTGCGTGACAAAATTGGAGCTGAGCATATTATCACCCACAGAGGAACAGGATATAGTTTTTATGATAAAAATGAATAAAATAAGCAAAAAACTATTAATGATGGTAAGCATCATTATGTTGTTAGTCTTCGGTATATCTTATTTATTGAATAATTATTTCTCGTCTGATTATTACTTGTATAAAATGAAACAAAGGCTCACCTCCATTTATTTTGAAGTGCAGAACTTGAGTATAGAAGAATTAGTAGAAGCAGAACAAAGCATTGAGAACAATAATAACGTTACAATTGTTATGGTTGAGAATCATGGTAGCACGGAAGAGATCAATGATAATGTTCAATTTGCTTTGTTTAAGGATAAAATCGTACTGAATAAATTTTGGATTACAGATGAGACTTTACAAAAAGTAGCTAAAGGGCAAACGGTCAAACTGTTATTCAATCAAGGGAAACTGAAGTCCAGCTTATTAACAGTATTATATGAGCAGGAGAATCAGTTGATCTTGCTAGGAACAGTGGTTGTGCATAATACGGATGCTTTACAAATTGTAAATCAATTGAATTTATATTCCATTCTACTAGGCATTATCATTAGTTTATTGTTGGTCGCATATTTCTCTCAAAAAATTATTACACCATTAGAGAAATTAAAGAGTGTAGCGAAGGACATTTCCAATCTGAATTTTAAACAAGTCGAGATTAAATCAGGTGATGAAATTGAGGAATTGTCTTATAGCATTAATGAGATGAGTAATCGCTTGAAAAATGCCCATTCTGAGCTAGTAAAGAAAAACCAAAGCTTGAACACGTTGATATCTAGTATATCGCACGAAGTAAAAACACCGTTATCATTAATACAAGCCTATACGATTGGGATAAAAGATGGGTTAGATGATGGAACATATACGGATGTCATTCTGGAACAAGTAACATATACCTCTGAAATGGTCGATTATTTAATAAAACTGTCTAAAGTGCAAGCGATGAAAGTGAACAAATCAAAGTTTGATTTAAGAGAGCTTCTTCAAAAAGTTATAGCCCAATATAAAATTACTTTGCAGAACAATCATTTACATGTAAGGAGCAATCTTGATTCAATTGAGAATTTTAGTATTGAAGAAGATATGAGTCAAATGGAGATAGTATTTCATAATTTGATTAGCAACGCTATCAAGTACGGCGAAGAAGACTATTTCGAAATATTACTAACGAATGATAGAGATAACGAACTAAAATGTACAATCAAAAATAAGACAACCCGTGTACAGCAAGAGCATTTAACTCAAATTTGGGATTCTTTCTATGTGATAGAAGAATCGAGAAACAAAACATTCTCAGGAACTGGACTAGGCCTATCTATTGTGGCTACTATTTTAGATGAAAACGAATTGTCGTATGAAGTGAAGCTAGAGGATTCGTATATTAGTTTTAGTATATGGTTTCATTTGAATTTAGCTTGAAAGCATCACCTTTTTAGGGATGCTTTTTTTGTTTGTTATATTGCTGTGACATAAGGCAGTTATGATAATGAATGAAAGAAGAGTGCAGCATTAAATAACAAATATATAAATGATGTTAAATGGGAAGGAGAGACAAGATGGAAAACGGAAAAGTAGCATTTGTGGCAAGTATCTTACTGGTGGCGTTGATTTACTTCGCGTCTGTTAAAGAGATTGCTATTCCAAGAGAGAAAATAAAAGAAATTCAAATGATTGTCGATGAAACAAGCCATGGGAAAGTACAAGTAGATTGGCGAAACGTAGCCGCGGTCGTACATACTGAATATGGTCTTAATTCTGTATCTAAAAATGAAATAAAAAGCATTACAGCTCGTTTTATAGGAAAAAGGGAGAATAACTATATATTAAAGGATATGCAACAAGTGACCAAGGATATGAAATACAATCAAAAGCAAAAAAAGCGTGTTAGCTCGTTCCTGAAGCAATTATCTAGTGAAGGGGACATAGCAGCGAAAAACAAAAACAATAGTATGCAACGATATTTTATCGAGAGTATTGAAGAGGCAGCGATCTCTAATTATAAAGCGTACAAAATCCTGCCTTCTATTACAATCGCACAAGCTATACTGGAATCGAATTGGGGAAGATCACAATTATCAACGAAGTATCATAATCTTTTTGGAATCAAAAGCTATAATTGGAACGAGAAAACAGCGAATTTAAGTACGAATGAGTTTTATAATCAGACCATTAAAGATGATTTCAGGGTGTATGAGGATGTATATGAATCCATAGAAGATCATGGTTTATTCTTATCTGAAAATCCTCGTTACAGAAAGCATGGATTGTTTTCTTCCAACACATATATGGAGCAGGCTCTGGCTTTACAAGAAGCTGGGTACAGTACGATAGAAAATGAAGAAGGTGAGAGAATATATAGTAAGCAATTAATAGAATTAATTCAGCAGTATCAGTTACAGTTGATCGATAGTAATGTTCAGCTTAAATATGCATGATTTCTTCTTTACGTAGAAATGGGTGAGTTGGATATTATCCCCTATAGGTAGATAGTGTAAAAAGACCATAAAAAAAGATGTAGGTTTTCAGTTACCTATAGAATTATGTAGTTTATGTTAATATCTTCTAGACATATTTTGCAATTCCTTGTTTAATTTTAAATGACTTTATTGTAAATGAAACATTTTTATTGTCACTATACATAAGGGAGTTGCTTTGACAGCTCTTTTTCTTATGGTGCTAAACCAGCTAATAGTTTGTCAACATTTTTCAATGAACACTTAAAATATTTCATGCTATTTAGTTATACTTTTAAACTATGCTAGATCTTGGAAAGTCGCTTATTTAAAGGGCTTTCCTTCTTTACGTTTCTTATCATAGAACTCTCGTAATCCCTTGTTCCGAGGGATGATTTCATCTTTCGTTCTCTTCTTGCGACAATCACGAATGGTACAACGAACTGCCATAAAATGAAAATACACTATTTTGTTGTTTTAGTTTTATCCTCAGTTTTATTGTTAGGGTGTACTTCGAAGCAAAAGAATTACAATGTTACGAAAGCAGAAGTACATAAAGGCCCAAAGGAAAAAAGTAATAAATCAAATTCTAGTTCTAAAATTATATTACCTAACAACAATTCAAAACAAACACCATCATTCACTGTAAATGAAAAATAAAAGATGTAATAATGCTATATGAAATAAGGGGTGAAAATCGGAAATTTGATTTTTTCGAAAAGCCTTTGTAGGAATGGCTTTTTTGGACAATGGATGAACAGCTTCCGCTAGGCGAGTTAAAAGTAAAAGCAGTTCAAGATGAAAGTGGTAAGAGTATAACAGCAAAAGGAGTGATAGTAAAAGAAGAGACACCTATAAAAGAATTATCTAAAGATTATACCCAAAAGCCAGTTACTATTAATAAAATAGTGAAAATATGTTGACGAATGATATGTATCCGCTTACAATGATACTTAGTTATTAGTATATTTAGAAAATTAAAAAGAATTATCAGCATGACAATGGTATTCGACAAAAGAATCGGGTGTCATGCATCATGTACGGATTAGCGGGACAAGTCTTATTAACAAGCGATCTAAAACGAATGAATTGGCATTATGGAAAAGGAAAAGTCGGTTCAATGGAGTAGAAAAAATAGTAGTGGCCATTGAGACGTCAGCAATAAGACTGGGATTAGTCAATCCCGATATTTATCGTGATATGCATGTTCTGTATCATGCGATTATCGAAGCACTGCATGGAGTGACACGCGGCCAAGTCGAGCTTGGCGGTCTTTTGAGGACGGCGGGACTTCGGTTTGCTATCGTTCGAGGCAGGCCGTTTAAAAACGGGGACGAAGGAATGGATTGCTGTCGCCGTGTATGGAACGATTGGAGCACAAGTTCGGGGATTTGAACATGAACCGGTTAGCTTGGGAATTAACCACATTTAAATAATTAAAAGCCTATAGTTATTTAGTGAAATAGGGGGCTGTATTGACGACTGGATAAGTCTGTCAATATAGCCTCCTTTTTGTTTGTTTTAAAAAAGGAATAAGGGGTGTAGGAAATGATTATGTTAACGGGCCAATCTTTAACAATTGAAGAGGCGAAAAAAGTATTGTATGGTAATGCGTTTGTCGCGGCTTCAGCCGATAGTGTTAAGAAAGTGGAAAAAAGTAGGGAAGCTGTTGAAAATATCGTGAAACAAAAGAAAGTAGTCTATGGTATTACAACCGGTTTTGGAAAATTCAGCGATGTGTTGATTGATGCAGGGGACGTAGAGCAGCTGCAGTGGAATTTGATTCATTCCCATGCATGCGGAGTAGGAGAACCGTTTCCTGAATTGGTTTCAAGAGCTATGGTTCTTCTCCGCGCCAACGCGCTATTAAAAGGGTTTTCCGGCGTTCGTCCTGTTGTCATTGAGCGTTTGCTTGAGCTTTTGAATGCGCATATCCATCCGGTCATCCCTCAGCAAGGCTCTCTAGGGGCGAGTGGGGACTTGGCGCCTCTTTCTCATTTGGCACTTGTATTGATGGGAGAGGGCGAAGTGTTCTATAAAGGGGAGCGAATGGAGGCCATCATAGCTTTATCGAAAGAAGGCATTCTTCCGCTGACACTTAAAGCAAAAGAAGGTCTTGCTTTGATTAACGGAACGCAGGCCATGACGGGAATGGGACTCGTCAATTACATCGAAGCTGAACAGCTGGCCCATCAAACTGAGGCGATTGCTTCAATGACGTTAGAAGGGTTACGCGGCATTGAAGACGCCTTTGATCCGGATGTTCATCTAGCTCGCGGTTACCGCCAGCAATCAGAGGTCGCGGAACGGATCCGCCGCATGATCAACGGTAGCCAGCTCATCACCAAGCAAGGGGAACTACGGGTACAGGATGCGTATTCTCTCCGCTGCATCCCGCAAGTGCATGGGGCATCATGGCAAACTCTCGATTATGTAAAAGAAAAATTGGAAATCGAAATGAATGCTGCAACGGATAATCCGCTTATTTTTGATGATGGTGAAAAGGTTATTTCAGGAGGCAACTTCCATGGACAGCCGATTGCATTTGCGATGGACTATATGAAAATCGCTGTGGCCGAGCTTGCGAATATTTCAGAGCGCCGTATTGAGCGACTCGTCAATCCTCAGCTGAATGATTTACCACCATTCTTAAGTCCGGAACCTGGCTTGCAGTCGGGAGCGATGATCATGCAATATTGTGCCGCTTCACTCGTCTCTGAAAATAAAACACTCGCACATCCTGCAAGTGTGGATTCCATACCATCTTCAGCGAACCAAGAAGATCATGTAAGCATGGGAACGATTGGATCCCGACACGCCCATCAAATCATTCAAAATGTTCGTCGCGTTTTGGCGATTGAACTCATTTGTGCCTTGCAGGCGGTGGAATACCGTGGAACAGAAAAGATGGCTCCATTTACAAAAGAGTTGTATACGGAAGCAAGAAAGCTTATTCCAAGCATTACACATGATCGTATCTTTTCAAAAGATATTGAAGCAGCGGCAAGCTGGTTACATCAAATCGATTGGAATTCATTTATTCATAGGAGCTTACCCACCAAATAATAGTATGTGAGGGAGTAACCGAATTTTAAAAATGCATGCGAAGCTTTTTCTATAAAGGTTAGGCTAATAAGATCAAAAAGTAGTCCTTCACTGGGTTTTTATGTCAGCTATTCTAGTTGCGTAATGCTACACAGACCCCTATATTCCAAAAAAAGTTAATAATATGTTTTAATAACGGCCGTGATAAAGAAAAATCGGAAGAATTATACCTATTGATAGAGTGATTTCCTTTGCTTTATTGATTCAAGATAAAATTGCATTATTGGAGGGGAATCTAATTTGGAAAATCAGCAATTGCAACTGCCTGCTAAAAATGAACAAAACCAGCCGTCAAATACTTTACAAAGAAAACTAAAAGCGCGCCATCTAACGATGATTTCGTTGGGCGGTGCGATTGGAACAGGGCTTTTTCTCGGCAGCGGGCCGGCCATTCACACTGCAGGACCTGGAGGGGCTTTGGTCGCTTATGCCGTTATTGGTATAATGGTTTATTTTATTATGACAAGTCTCGGAGAACTAGCATCATTTATGCCTGTAAGCGGAGCTTTCAGTACCTACGCAACGCGTTTTATTGATCCAGCACTTGGGTTTGCGCTTGGTTGGAATTATTGGTTCACTTGGGCGATGACGCTTGCCGCAGAACTATCTGCCGCAACGATGGTTATGAAGTTTTGGTTTCCTCACAGCCCGTCATTGTTATGGAGTTCTTTGTTTTTAGTTTTGATATTCTTGTTGAATTACGTATCCGTTAAAGGGTATGGAGAAGGGGAATATTGGTTTTCGCTCATTAAAGTGGCGACCATCATAATTTTTATCGTTGTCGGTATATTGATGATATTCGGGATTATGAATGGAGAGGCGATTGGTTTTAAAAACTTCACAGTTGGCGACGCTCCGTTTGCCGGTGGTTTTTTAGCAACATTGGGTATTTTCATAGCTGCTGGTTTTTCTTTTCAAGGGACAGAAATAGTTGGTGTTGCAGCCGGCGAGAGTGAAGATCCGGCAAAAAATGTACCACGTGCAGTTCGCAGCATCTTTTGGAGGATTTTCCTATTTTACATCCTAGCGATATTTGTAATTGGATTGATAGTTCCTTATACGAATAGCAGTCTGCAGGGACATACGATCATGGTTAGTCCGTTTACGATGGTGTTTGAAAAAGTGGGACTGGCATTTGCTGCTTCCGTGATGAATGCTATCATTTTAACAGCCGTACTATCCGCAGGTAATTCGAGTCTTTACGTGACAAGCCGAATGTTGTACTCAATGGCAAATGAAGGGCTGGCACCGCGTATTTTTGGGAAGCTCAACAAACGCGGCGTTCCCATTTGGGGACTGGTTGTAACTTCACTTGTAGGGATGTTGGCATTTTTTGCTTCCATTTTTGGTGATGGAGTAATATATATTTGGCTGATGAATGCAGTTGGAGTCACTGGATTTATATTTTGGCTGGGTATAGCTGCCAGTCATTACCGGTTTAGAAAAGCATACATTGCTCAAGGTTTTTCACTGGACGATCTTCCTTATCTTTCAAAATGGTTTCCTTTCGGACCGATATTTTCATTTATCCTTTGTTTTTCGGTTTTATTGGCGCAAAACTATCAAGCCTTTATCGGAGATCACATTGAGTGGGCGAGTGTAATTGCTAGCTATCTTGGTATCCCATTATTTTTGGTGATGTGGCTTGGCTATAAATTTATTAAGAAAACTAAAGTAATTCCGTTAGAAGAATGTCAAATTGATTTCGATGAACACAGGAATGCAAAATAGACATAAGATCCCTTTTAAGAATTTATTCGAATTAATTATTAAATAAATATAACTTTCGTTGTTAAGAAAAGTTCCCGATGATTTATACTATTTGATGCTTTCAAATAAAAATTATTTACTTATTGGCTTTTAAAAAGTGCAAGAGTTTACAAAAGGGCTGCTGATGCAGTCCTTTTTTTGTATAGCTAAATGGGGAGGAAAGTTCCTAAATATTACATACACTAATATAATAGTATAGAGGAGACCCATTTATCTGGACAGCTTTTATAAACACCATGCAATTTGATTTAAGTGAATTATTCCGTGAATACAGAACATTAACAAAAAAGTGAGCAGGTTTAAAATCAAGGATGTGAAAAGGTGTCTACTTTAGTGACAGTTACAATTCAAATTGTTGTAGTGGGTTTTTTAAACTATTTTTCAATCCATGTTTTTAACCTTTGGCAAAAAGTTCTTAAAAATAATGATAAAGTTTTAGAAGATAGAAGCAAAAGAACATTAATAATAAAAAGTGACATTGACTCAAACAATTCAGCTATAAAAACAAAATAATTTGAAATAAGAGTGGAGGAGTTGCTGAGGCAACCAATTCTTATGGAGGTGCAGGATAGTTAAAGCGTGCTGTTTGACCTTTTTTCAACAAATGGGCGAGATTTTAAAAATGGTAGGAATTCTTTCTTAGTCTCTTCACACATATAAACATATATTTACCTTTGTTATCATAAAGCTTTATAAAAAAAGAATGAAATACAAATAAAGGGAAAAGGTACCTCGATATCGTATAAAACATATGTAATTCGTTTTTTTACTAACTAGTCATTTGTTGCTTAAGCAACAACATTAATAGGAGTGAAGATAATGGAAGCGGCGGTAGAAAGTATTTTTACAAATGAAATGGTGGAATTGGCCGGGCGTTTTTTTCAAGTGAGTGCAGAGAGTCCAGTAAAACTTGGGGATGCAGAAAACTATGTATTTGAGGTTTACCGGGATGGAACACCATTCATCTTGAGATTGACACACCAATCACATCGTACAAAAGAGCAAGTGCTTGCTGAGTTACAGTGGATTGAGTATTTACAAAATGATGGAAGTGACATTCCGAAAGTTATTCCTTCAACAGAAAATAACTTAGTTGAAATTGTAACGGGTCTTGATGGGACAAATTTTTATTGTTGTCTGTTTGAAAAAGCACCTGGAGTAAGGATGAAAGTAACTGATGAAAATTTTAACGAACATTTATTTTTTGAATGGGGGAAAACAATAGGCCAACTACATAAAAAAACAAAAAGTTACAAGCCTGGAACAGAATATAAAAGATTGAATTGGTATGAAGAAGAATTATTGAATGCAACACTCTATCATGTTGATGTTCCAGAGCAAGTGATACACCAACAAGAATTAATTATTAAGAAATTAAATGCTCTTCCAGTTCATCAAGATAACTTTGGATTGATTCATTCTGATATTCATCACGGCAATTTCCATTATCATGAAGGTAAGATTTATGTTTTTGACTTTGATGACTGTTCTAATCACTGGTTTGCAAGCGATTTGGCAATACCTCTGTATTATTTTATGTGGAGCTTAGAACGTGAGGGCGTAAATGACCTCGATGGATATGCTACCGAATTTATGAGGGAATTCATAAAAGGATATGAGACAGAAAATCACCTTGCACCTGAAGATTATGAAACAATACCTCTATTTTTAAAGTTAAGAGATCTAACTTTATATAGTTTTTTCTATAAAAAGTACGATATAAAGAATACAGATAGTCAATTAAACAAAACAGTTCAAAAAATTGAACGGAGAATAAAAGAAAGTCGTACTATTGTTCACTTCGATTCGAACGTGATTTTTTAAGAGATTGAAGGTTCGCATGGAACAAATAGGAATAGTTAGGTAGGGGAAATTATGCAAATTAGACAAACTACAGATTATGAAAAAATTGCAAAATTAAATCGATATGTTCACAATTTGCATGCAAAGCTTTATCCCAGATATTTCAAGGAATATAACTATAGTGAAATTAAAGATACATTCAAAAGTTTAATCAACAACAACAGTTTTGTTTTCCTTCTTTTAGAAGATAATGAAGAATCAATTGGTTACGTGTGGATAGAGATTAGAAACTATCCAGAAAATGTTTTTAAAAATGGTTATAATTCTGTATATGTGCATCAGATTAGTATAGTTGAGAATCAAAAGAAAAAAGGTTATGGAACGAGGTTAATGGAAGAGGTATATAAAATAGCGAAAAGGAACGATATAGATTTAATTGAATTAGATTATTGGTTTGAAAACGATGATGCAAAAGAGTTCTATAAAAAACATCATTTTATAAAGTACAGAGAATTTGTTTATAAACAGTTATAGTTTATTGTTTAACTAACAGATGCGATACTTCAAATATAGGAAGGTCGCTTTTTCTTATTAAAGAAATGAGGGAGTTTAAGAAGAACTTCATATTGTATCCCTTTTATTTATATTTAAGATTTTAATAAAATGAATGATACTAGGGGGACTATTATGAAGGTTAATCAAAGAACAACATTTATTAATGAAAAAGAAGTTCAATACACACATATTGAAACCGGAAGTCCGGTTGTTTGTTTTATGTTTTCTGGAGCAGGTTACACGTATGAGAAGCCTTTATTTTATTATTCGACAATGACAATGCTTCAGAATCAGTATGATGTCGTTCATATTCATTATTCATACGGCCAGGATGTAATCAAGTTTCCATTGGAAGATATCACAAAAATCATTGTTAATGATGTCAATCACATCATTACTGAGGTGTTTAAAAATCAACGATATCAAGAAACGGTATTTTTAGGAAAATCACTTGGTACAATTCCTATCATCAACGGACTTATGAAAATTGATATGAATATGAATTCTAAAATGATTTTGCTTACACCACTTTTAAAGTTTGATTCAATTTTTGAAGCATTATTAAGTAGTAATCATTCAGCCCTTATTGTTATAGGCGAAAAAGACCCTCATTATATTTCTAGAAAAATCCAAGAAATTGAAAATAAAACAAATATAAAAATTGAAAAAGTCCCCAATGCTAATCATTCTTTAGATATTGAACCATTTGATACTTCAAAGTCCATTACAGTCTTAGAAAATGTAATGAAAAGAATAGACAAGTTCTTAAAATATAACTCTAGTTCAGCTAACGGGTGTGATTCTTCATAAAGTAGGATACACTGTATTCATTGATCAGTGCGTTAACCATCCTGCCCGCTTATATTACTCTGTTCAGTAAAAATAAAAAAAGTAGCCATCCATGATGTGGATTGGCTACTTTTCTTATTGTCTTATTGATTTAGAGCTGATATATAACGTTCATAATAATTTTTTACTCATGTTGTACCAAATTACTCTTCCATGCTCTGAGCTTGAAACACCGCTGTTGAGGTATCCATAGTTTTCATAGAAGCGAATTAAGTTCTCTTTACAAGTAAGTGTAATCGTTTCACGTTTGTTCGCTCTCGCTTCTTTTTCAAGATGAGCAAGTAACGCGGATGCCACGCCTCGTTTTTGGAAATGCGGGGACACCGCTAACCCTAAAATAGTTTGATAACCACCAGACCCTGGGTTTACCTGTATCTCACTAAAAAAATCATCTGTAATGAACGCTGTGTCAATGACTGGTCCATTGATTAAACCCGCGAGCACACCGTCCTCCTCCGCTACAAAAAAACTATCCGGGATTAATTGAATGCGCTTTTCGAACGCTTCTTTTGTAGCTGCTTCTTCTTTTGAAAAACAAAGATGTTCAATAACTACAAGTTCAGGTAAGTCTTCCATTTTTACTTTTCGTATGTTCAGCATATCTACCTTTCCTCCAAAATAAACCATATTCTTAAATTAATTATAATATTTTATTAAATAAATAGAGATTTAAATGTACATCTTCATCTCCTAACAAGATTTTCGTACATGAGTTTATTGTAACAAAAACTAGCATAGGTTAGGCCACTTGACTTTTCTAATTCAGCTTTTGGGGACAGCTGCATAAGGAAAAAGGTATAATTTAACGAAAACCTAAACAGGCAGGTGAGACAAATGACCTTGGAGAATTTTAATGAAATGCAAGAACGTGTAGAAAATGGAGAAGAATTTAGTTTTGACTATAAAAATGAGGAATACTGGATAAGTCAAAATCCAGATGAGTACTACCTTGCACGAGTTAGGGGTTCGATAACTCAAGAATTTGATACTTCCAAAGCTCTTTTTGAAAATGGAACGATTAAGGGAAGAAAACTTTTCGAAATTTATATGGATATTGATTGGAACTAATAGTGATTTTCTAAAAGGAGTACATTTTATGAAATTTACATGTCCATGCTGTGGTTATAAAACACTGAATGAAGAACCACCAGACACCTATGAAATTTGTGAAATCTACTTTTGGGAAGATGATGGCTATCAATATAAATATCCAGATGAAGACGACGCAAACAATATTTCCTTTAGAGAAGCACAACAAAACTTTATTAAATTAGGAGTTAGTGAAGGAGCCTTTTCGAAGAACGTAAGAAAACCAAAAAGGTCCGATATAAAGGATAATAATTGGAAACTATTAGGAAGGCTTGAGTAAAAAAATAGAAATACGGAGATTTCAGTTATTGAGGAGTGGGAGATATTCGTAGCTTGTGTTCACTAATAATTTTTTTATTCATGATCGCGGGATGTTCTAAGAATGAAATGGAATATTATTCGAATCCTAATATGGTAAGCGTAAACGATTTGATTTTACATAAAACAAAAATTGGTGAATATCAGGTGTTTGAATCTGACAGTAAATTGTCTATTGAAGGAAATGGTGAACCAATAGAGATTGATTTGCCTGAACATAGTCATCTCAAAAGCTTGCACTTATCCCATGATGAGCGGTATTTAGCCTTTGATAGTCAGGTTCAAGAGAGAGTGGAAATTTTCGTCGTGAATTTGCAAACAGGTGAATCTAGCAATATATCAGATTCATACGATTATGCTGGATACGAACAACCATATGGAATAGCTTGGTCTCCTGCTAAAAATATAATGGCCCTGATCGGTGGTTATCCTGATTCCGCAAGAATTGTCCTATTTGATATGGATTCAGGTGAAGAAGGACACGGGGGCTCAGAAATATTTAAAGACATATATGGTGTGAAATGGGATAGAGATGGAGAGTCGATTCATTACCTTGTGGATTCGTTTGATGGAGATGGTGATTATACAGAGTATCAAACAGAAATCCAATCTGACCATGAGTTGCTTGGGGGAACGATTAACAAGATCAAGGCATTAAATCAGGAAGAGTATGAAGAATGGTTTATTGATTAAAACACTAGTTAGGGTTGCTTCGGCAGCTCTTTTTTGTATGAAAACACTTTAGTGAAAGGCCATACTTAAATAAGCCCACCATATTCTAATTTTTTTGAAGGACGTAAATGTACTATGTCGTTATTTTAACTGGTTATGCAGTTTGTTGTTCAGATGGATCGATTGTATAGCCTTTCTTTTTTAGGTATTCGATCATTTTTAATTCTTTGTTATTTTGTTTTTCTTCAAGATAATTTGAGCCTAGTTCTTGATAGGGTTCCCCTGTTTTTAAGATGTTGTAAGCAATCGTTAGTAGTAAATGAGCAGAAGCGATTCGTCCCTTCATTTTTCCCTGCCGTTTGGTAATCCTTTTTCGATGTGAAGCAATTCGATTATTTTGTCTTGATGTCGCTAGTACACATTCTACAGCCATCGTTTTCAAAGCTTTGTTACCTTGTGTGGTTTTACTCGTTTTTTTTTTACCAGCACTTTCGTAATTTCCAGGACTCACACCAGCCCAAGAGGCAAGATGTTTAGCTGACTTAAATACGGACATATCCACGCCCATCTCTGCAATAAAAGTAGCTGCGGCAGCTTTGTTCACACCAGGTATTCCATCCAATAATTCTACTTCCTTACGATAGGGGGACAGGAGTTGATCGATTTGTTTTTCCAATTCTTCTATGGCTTTTTCTAAATAACTCATATGCTCCCAATGGTAACGCAACATATCACGATGATGACGGCGAATACGTCCATTAATTGCACTGGCAATGTCCGTAATACTAGCTTTTGTTCGCCAATCCACCATTTTTCGAAGACCATCGGTCTCTATTTTTTCACCGTTTAGAATCGCTTCAAGGATACGGCGTCCCGATACACCAAAAATGTCTGATAGTACGGATGTTAGCTTGATATTAGCATCTTGAAGAATTTTGTGAATGCGATTCTGCTCTGAAGTGCGATGATGAATCAATTTTTTTCGATAACGAGTAAGATCTCGTAAATCACGAATATCCCCCGGTGGAACAAAATTGCTTTCAATAAGTCCGCATCTTAGAAGCTTGGCAAGCCATTCGGCATCTTTCACATCAGTTTTACGCCCTGGAACATTTTTGACATGCCTGGCATTGGCAAGAACAAGGTGAAAAGAATCTTCGAGAATATTCCATATTGGTTTCCAGTAGACTCCGGTACTTTCCATCACAACATCGGATACCTGAAGGGTAGTTAACCAATCACTTAAAGCCAAGAGTCCCGTTGTTGTAGTTGAAAACGTTTCAATAGAGGTCTTTGGCTTTTTATCTAATGGACCAAATAATACACAGGCTACTACTGTTTCTTGGTGTACATCTAGGCCAGCACACCGTTCAATCATTGCTTCCATAGGAGAATCACCTCAATAAAAGATTAACAATACATATGACAGGAGATTTGTTACAAAAATTTTTGTATACGTACTTGTAATACACTAAATGGTTCTTCAATACTGTCACAACCAGTTTCTTATACAGGGTATCTTCCTTAAGATCCACCAAAAAAAGTTCAGCCTGGTTGTATTGTTATCATCCATTATCGTCAAGGAGTTAAAGGGTTAGACTCTATTTTGAGTATAGATTTTCGTAGTAGATGGTGGCGGCGAGGAGCGCCGCCATAGGAGTTTCTTATGAAGTTAACGGGCTATTTTACTGGAAGAATAATACTTTTGATATAATTGGTATATTAGTTATTTGTGATGGAGGTAATAAAAATGTTCAAATCGATTATTATATTTATTGTATCGTTATTTATTCTATATTTAGTAATTGAAAATGCTGTAAAAAACGGTATTAACCGTTCAAAAATTGGTCAACTCCTTGAATCGAAGTATGGTATCGAAGAAACTAAAAAGTCATCATTCTTAGATGATGATTTGGACAAAGAATAATAAGTTCATTCAACTAACTCGTGCAACTAATGTTATGTAAAATATGTATAGAAAAATAGTATTTGTCTAAAAGAAAGCATGTCCTCATATTTTTCATGGTAAAACTCTTTTTAAAGGAGAGGACCTTAAATGAGCGAACAAACAATCAAAGTGAATGGAATTACTATTTTTACTGAAAGCTTTGGAAATGTAAATGATCCAGCGATTTTACTGATGATGGGAGCCACTGCATCTATGGTATGGTGGGAAGAAGATTTCTGTCAACGCTTAGCAGACCGGGGCCTATATGTCATTCGGTATGATAGTCGTGATGTTGGCCGTTCAACTACGTATCCACCAGGAAACCCAGGATACTCCTTTGAAGATATGGCTGACGATGCTATTCATGTGTTAGATAGTTATGGTATTGAGCAAGCCCATATAGTAGGGATGTCAATGGGCGGCATGCTTACTCAAATGATTGCATTAAGACACCCTGAAAGGGTTTTGACAGTTACCCTTATTGCGACATCAAATTTTGCACCAGAGTTACCTCCAATGGAGGATAAAGTGACAAAATTTTTTGGTCAAGCAGGTGCAATAGACTGGACCAATGACCAATCCATTATTGAATTTATCGTGGGCAAATGGAGAATAATCTCTGGATCAAGACATACATTCGATGAACAGCGTATACACCGATTGGCAATCGAAGAAATAAGAAGGTCTAACAACATAGCTAGCATGAATAACCATGGTCTAATATCAGGAGGTGAGTCATACCTAACGAGAACGAAAGAAATTACTGTTCCTACTTTGATCATCCATGGTACTGAAGATCCAATTATTCCATACAAACATGGGAAGATGCTTGCTAACTTAATAAAAGATGCAGACTTATTCACATTGAATGGTACAGGGCATGAGCTTCACTATAACGATTGGGATGCATTGATTGATGTCATTACAAAACACACTCTACGGTTATCTTAATTATAAAAAATACTATTTTATTAATGTTGTTAAACTACTGGGTGATTTACTTCACTATGAGAGGTTGCTGAGGCAACCTTTTTTGTATGAAAACATATTCGTGAAAGGCCATACAAAATAAGCCCACCATATTTTAATTTTTTGAAGGACGTAAATGTGCTATGTCGTTATATTAACTGGTTATGCAGTTTGTTGTTCAGATGGAGCGATTGTATAGCCTTTCTTTTTTAGGAATTCGATCTTCGTTAATTTGTTTTTCTTCAAGGTAATTTGAGCCTAGATATGAGAGGGTTCTCCTGTTTTTAAGATGTTGTAAGCAATCGTCAATAGTAAATGAGCAGAAGCAATTCGTCCTTTCATTTTTCCCTGCCATTTGGTAATCCTTTTTCGATGTGAAGTAATTCGATTATCGATTATTTTGCCTTGACGTCGCTAGTACACACGCTACAACCATCGTTTTCAAAGCTTTGTTTCCTTGTGTGGTTTTACTTGTTTTTTTTACCAGCACTTTCATAATTTCCGGGACTCACACCCATACAACCCGGTGGCTACAACGTTTTCCGCTCTTCCCTTCTAGAGCTACAGGTGAGTTTTTTAATTTTAATCACTTCCTTAATTTAATTTAATTTTCTATGTATATAATTCTTAACAATATCAAAACCTATGAATAGCAACACATTACATTCATAGGAGCTGACAACATGGCTAGAAATAACAACAGTAATCAATTAGTAGTTAATGGTGCAGAGCAAGCTCTAGAACAAATGAAATACGAAATCGCTAGTGAATTTGGTGTTACACTTGGCGCTGATACAACATCGCGTGCAAACGGATCTGTTGGTGGAGAAATTACAAAACGTTTAGTGCAAATGGCTGAACAACAATTAGGTGGAAGAACTCGTTAATCGAAATCATAAGTAATGTTAGGGATAGTGATTGGGCTATCCCTATTTATATTAAAAAGGTATTATTCTACATGACCTTTAATAATCTTAATGTAGTCATCTTCAAACACTGTTTTTTGAAGTTTATTATTTGCATTAGGCTCCTAATCAATCTAAAAAATAATTGAGAAATAGTCACTGTTCTTTATACCTGATGGTGGGATAGAGGATAATGAACAACACGAAGAATGCCTTAGAAGAGACAGGTTATTCAATATCAGACCTCTCTTATATATTAAGTTAAAGTGATATTACTTAACCCAAATTTGGAAATTCCATCATCTCTAGATGAAGGTGTTATATATGAAAGACACTACACTCTTAATTGGCTAGTAAACCCTTATATGGAACAAGAATGGGGGGAAGTACGTACAGATACATAAAAGTTGAAATACATACTTTTATGCTCCTTTATCAGAGGCGAAAGATCAGGGTTCGAACTGACGCAGTTGATTATTTTTGTTAAATGTGAAGTTATATACTTAAACTAACGGGTGCGTTAACTGAAGATCAGAGCTGTCCTTAAGGCAGCTTTTTCTTTATGCAACTTTCGGGGCAGTATAGTTGAAGAAGGAACTTAAATTTAAATCTCGAATATCTAATGTAATCGGATAGCTAAAAATTTGATGAGATAGGAGTTAGATACGATGATAAAAGGTTTCGGAGGAATATTTTGGAGAACTAAGAATCTTGAAGTTATAAAAAAATGGTACAGTGAAGTGTTGAAGATAGAAATAGACAATTGGAATGGGACTGTGATAAAACCCCAATTAGGAAATGAGACTATCTTTTCTTTCTTTACCGAGAATGACAGTTATTTTCCAACAGAACAACAAGTGATGTTAAATTTCCAAGTATATAATCTAAACGAGACTATTAAGCATCTTGAACATATTGGTGTACCTCTTGCAAAGAAAAAAGAGATTAGTGAATTTGGAAATTTTATTTGGATTGAAGATCCTGAAGGTCGACTGGTCGAGCTTTGGGAGAAATAGCGGGTTGTAATCATTTGCTATTAAGCTAACAGGTGCGTTTGCTGAAGATCGGAGCTGTCCTTTAAGGCAGCTTTTTTTTTATGCAACTAAACCAGCTAATAGTTAGTCAACATTTTTCAATGAAAACTTAAAATATTTCATGCTATACTAAATTTGTGCATGCTAAATAACCTTCCAATGAACTATATTTGGAAAGTTTTGTGCTATTTAGTTATACTTTTAAACTAGGTTAGATCTTGGAAAGTCGAGTTATTTTGTAATAGTGCATAAATCCATTGTAGAAGCTTATTGGCACATGCTATCACAGCTACTTTAAAGGGCTTTCCTTCTTCACGTTTCTTATCATAGAACTCTCGTAATCTTTTGTTCCGAGGGATGATTTCATCTGTCGTTTTCTTCTTGCGACAATCACGAATGGCACAACGAACTGCCATATATAAGGCATGGCGTAGTCTACCAGAACCTCTTTTGGTAATCCGATTTACTGAGCCTTTAAATTTACCTGATTCAAAGATACTTGGATCAATTCCGGCAAATGCCACTAGTTTTTTAGGGTGATTAAACCGATCAATCTCTCCAATTTCAGAAATAATCGTTGTAGCGATTTTTTCACCGATACCAGGGATGGATTGGATAATCTTATATTCTTCAATTTCTTTTGCCAAAGCATTTATCTCTTCTTCAAATTTGGATAGGTGCTTTTGGTATTCTAGAAGCATTTTTATATACATCTCTAGGCTTAAAATGTGACTCTGATATAAAGTTCTCTGAAAAGGATTTCGAGCTGAGGCAGCCATAAGTTTCTCTGCCTGTGTATTCGCCCACTTTCTAGAACGACTTGGACAAAGTTCATTAATCCTATTTGCTACAGTTTCTTCATCGACTGCTGATATGTCTTCAGAAGTAGGGAATTCTAATAGAGTAAGCAAAGAAACAACCGAATACAAATCTCCAAAAACCCCTCTATATTCAGGAAATACTTGATCAAGAACAGCCTGAAACTGTAGTTTTGTTTGTACATAGATACCTGTTATATTTGCATGTTGTCTTGAAAGATTACGAAGATTTAAGAGTTGTATCCCTCGTTTTTTATAAGGCTCTAAATCCTCTTTATAGTACAGCTCGCAGAGGTGACGTGCATCGATTAAATCTGTCTTTACTTTCCGTAAACTAGAGCTCTTCGCACGATAAGAAATGAGTGGGTTAACGATAATTAATAAGTAACCTCTCTCCTCAAAATACTGTACAACGGGCGTATGATAATGCCCAGTAGACTCTAAAACGACCGGAGGTCGAATTCCTGTTACGTTTTCTATCTCTCTAAGATATTGGTGTAAGCTCTCTAGTCCTTCAATGGTATGTGCTACTTTAAAACTTCTTTTATAAGGCTTCTTTTTATCCAAGAACGCTTGAACCTGACTTTCACCTTTAGCTACATCCAGACCAACCACTGGATTCATTTTTTATCTCCTCCAAAAACATAATATTGCCGGTAACCCCTAATCCTTCTTGCAGTATCATAGCTTCGCTTGTTATACGAGATCTTGGTCCCAACCAGCCAAATCATGTTTAAGCAAGTAGGGGGCGAACTGTTTAGTTGACGGGGTCCAAGCCCCACGGGCAGGAACGTTCTACCCCGGCTACCGTTATCATATATCGATATAAAAATTGTTCAACCAGAAATAACTGGCTGACCTTTATAATACGATCGGGGCAGGATAGTTGCAGAGTGCTGTTTAATCTTTTTTCAACAATTGGGCCGGATTGTAAACAACAACTCTTAAAAAATTGAATCACTGAAAGGTAACTTTCTGAAAATTATGGAATTTTTTTATTTTATGGTTGTTTTTACCTGTTATTAGACATATCATAATGATATATCAATTTGATATATCATTGTGATATGTGGAAGGGGATTATTACATGTCAATTGAAAGTTCTATTCTTGCTATATTAAGCTTTTGGCCCAGTACAGGATACAATATTAAAGCAGAGTTTGAGCATAAAGCTGCCGGCTTATACTGGGGAATGAGTTATGGGAGTATTTATCCGAAATTAAAGAAGCTTGAAGAAGAAGGACTTGTTTATCCTATTGAACAAGAGGAAGAGGGACGTAAAAAGAAACTTTATGAACTTACCCCAAAAGGGTGGGAGGAATTTGAAAACTGGCTTCGACTCCCTCCTGCCTACCCAATTATTAGAGACGAATTATTAATGAAGATGTCCACTTGGCACGAAGATATGGAAAGCTCAGTATTAATCAGTCATCTACTAAAAAGAAAAGAGACAACCGAAGATTTACTTGAATTTGTAAAAGCCTGGCCAACAAACGGAAGCTCTTACATCAGTAATGTGGGTATGCTAACCATCCGCTATGCCGAATTACGACTGGAAGCTGAGTTGAAATGGATTGAAGAATCGATAAATGCATTGGGAAATAATCAACTTCCAAAAGGGCAGGATCCAAATGGGAATACAGAAAAACTGCTAGCAAGACGAAGAGAGGCAACCCAAGGAGAAAAGGAGAAATAACTCATGAAAGCTGGAATATTTGAGCCTTTAAAATTCCGTCCATTTCGTTCATTATTTGGCGCGCAGCTATTTTCTGATCTGGGTAATTGGCTCGATTTTATTGCTTTACAGGTTATTGTTGCTTACCATTGGGGGCTAGATGAAACAGCCATTGCCGCAGTGATCATTGTATTAGGGCTACCTTGGGTCATCATAGGTCCCTTTGCAAGTGTATTCGTGGATCGACTTCCAAAAAAGCAAATGATGATCATTTGTTTATTTTTAAGGATCATGTTTGTAGGAGGGCTGTTTTTTGCTCCTAACCTTTATATCCTTTTAATATTTGTGTTTTTGAAGGGAACAGTCGCAGCAATTTACGACCCAGCAAGACAAAGTATGATTAGGTTTACGGTCCCTGATAACCACCTTCCAGAGGCGGTAACACTTAGTCAGCTTTCCGTTAATACGATGAAAATTGTTGGTCCTGCACTTGGAGGAGGCGTCATAGCTTTATTTGGAGCAAAAAGTCCATTCTTATTTGAAGCTGCAGGTTTTTTCATCGCTATATTAATTTTATTAACTCTTCCCAACATGGATGAAAAAGAAATGAATTCTGACATTAAATCTGAAAAGAAAAATAGGAATAATGGTCACTATTGGAAAGAACTATTAGATGGCATTAAGCACATTTCATATACCCCATTATTAAAAAGCTCAGTTATCCTATCCTCTGTAGCGTTTTTTATTATTTTCCTGTACGATGGACTATTCGTATTTATTGCCCAAAACCTTGGCTTCACGCAAGGGAATTTTGGGTTACTGATTAGTGCTGTGGGTCTGGGAAGCGTGGCAGGCTCACTTTTAATGGGCAACTGGACTCATTGGAAAAGAAAACCTATTCATTTTATGTCAAGTGCATTACTTTTTAGCGGTTCATTAATAATTGTAATGGGACTTGGTAGTATGGAGATTGTAAATCTTCCTGTATTAGCCTGGGTGATTGGCGCATTTTTCCTTGGTTTCATGGGCTCTGGTGAGTCGGTCCCTTATGGATTTATCTTGCAATCGGAGACACCCAAGCAAATGATGGGCAGAGTATCTGCTGCGGCCACATCATTACAAACCTTTTCTATGCTTATTGCACCTGCTTTGGGATCCCTTCTTGCCAAATGGCTTGGAGTTTCTTTCGTCTTGATAGGAGCAGGAGGGGCAACCTGCTTATTGGGTGCAATTGTCCTCATCTTTATCGTGAGAAGAATAAACGTTCAAAAAGATATTCAGGAAAAACAATTCCAAGCTTAAAAAGTTACATGACGATACAATTTATTTTGGAACATGAACGTTGAAGTTGGGAGGAGGTTTTTAACAACCGTAATTTATTGGTCATAAAAAGTAAAGCAAGATGAAATTAGTATGATTCTTGAACTCTATCAGATTGCATTCCACAATTGGGCGCTATTCTTGAATAAGGTTCGCTTTATAGAACTAACGGGTGCTTTACTTCAATAAGGAAGGTTGCTGAGGCAGCCTTTTTCTTATGGCGCTAACGGGGAAGGATAGTTCCATAAGGTAATATGGTAAAATGACATAAACCTAGCCTTTAATATTGGCTATGTTAAAGGAAATGGTTGCTTTATCGTTAAATAATTTGGATGATTCGATTTTCTTAAAGATACCAGGAGATTTATATTAAGATAAATATGAGATTGGGCAGTCTAGTAAAATTTAAAAAGCAAGAGAGGAAAAAATATTTATGATTGTGAAAGTCGAATTTATGTACGAAGAGGATACTGAATATATAAGTTGTCTTGCAAAAGTAGGGAGAAATATACATCAGTTGCAGAGAGAATTTGATAAATGGTTATATGACAGAGAAAACAAGCATTCATACTGGGAAGTCGCAGGAGAAGATGAGGAAGGCGAAAAAATTTTTGGAGTCTGTTTTAATGGAGAGGCTTTCGTATATTGGCTTAACAATGTAAGGTTCAACAAAGATAAAAAAGTTGCAAAGCTAATAGAAACACCAAATAAACTACCTAAGAAGAAAATTAGGTTTTAAATTAACAGGTGCATGACCAAAAATTAATTGATAGAGAAGAATGACTATGTTGTTAAACTAACAAGTGCTGATCGGCAGCTCCTTATTTTAATGGAACTTAAGGGGCAGGTTGGTTCACGAGTGCTGTTTAATCTTTGTTCTACAATTGGTCTTAGTATGTTGAACAATACAGACTGGTGTAGATTTAAAATAAAGATTGAAAATTAATAAAATACTTTGATCATTTGCAAAAAAGATAGATAAAAATATTCGTAAAAGACCATCTCCTAGAAAATCAATTTTTAAGAGATGGTCTTTTAATTTTCTGGAAAATGCTGTTTTTAAGGATGAATAATTCAATAAAATACTCATTAATATGTTGTTCACACTATATTTAACCAAGCGTCTGCTAACTTTTCAATTCCTTTACGTATTTCACAATCCTCTAAGCCGGCAAAACCGAGCTGAATAGTGGGGTGACCTGGAAAATTCTCTACGTGAAATGGGGAGCATGGATATACTTTAACGCCGTTTTTGAGCGCTTCTTTGACGAGCCACTCTTCTCTTTGCTTTGTTGTAACTTCAATGACAATATAGAGACCAGAGGAGCCACCTATAATTGTAACAGTATCTTTAAAGTACATTTGAATGGTGTCACATAACACCTTCATTTTACGTTTATATATTGTTTTCATTTTACGTAAATGTGCATACCAATATCCTTCTTCTATAAAATGATGGATTGTACGTTGGTGAAGTGTTGATGCTGTTTGCTCTAGTAAAGGTGCAATTTGATGGTATCTAACTAGTAATTCTTTTGGTAGCACCATATAGCTCAGCCGAATGGAAGGCAATAATGCCTTAGAAAAAGTACTCAAGTATATGATATGCTCACTGTTTGTTAAACTTTGTAATGAAGGTATAGGCTGCTGTTTATAGCGAAATTCACTATCATAATCATCTTCGATAATATACCCATTTACTTTTTCAGCCCATTCAATTAAATTATATCTTTCGTTGATAGGCATAGTTATCCCTAGTGGAAACTGATGTGATGGTGTTACGTAAACTAACCGAGCATTACACTTATCTAAGTGTGTGATGTCAATGCCGTCCTCTTTAACAGGTATGGGCACAACTGAATATGATTGTAATAAAAAAAGTTCTCTGGCACCATTATATCCGGGATCTTCTACAGCGATTTGATTATGTTCTTCTTTTAAAAGGATTGATAAAATCATCAAAAGTTGCTGTGTGCTACTACCAATAACAATTTGTTCACTGGTTGCTCTCACCCCTCTTGATTGAAATAAATACTTTGCTAAAGATTCTCGTAATAATAAATCCCCTTGATTCGCTCCATATTGATAAATCAGATTATCTTTTAGGACTTTATTCGAAAGAGAGCGCCATTTCGCTAGAGGAAAGTTGTTTCCATCTACAGCTCCAGCTTGAAAATCAATTGTAGGATTTACAATACTCTTAGATGATGCTTTGGTATGACGTATTATCTCGGAAATAGGTAATAGTTCCGAAATAGAAGCTTGTACATAATAACCTTTTTTATATTCACTGCGAATGTAACCCTCTGCTTGTAATTGTTCATAAGCCAGCTGTGACGTATTACGGCTCACTTGTAACATCTCTGCAAGCTGCCTAACAGATGGTAGTTTCGAATTCTCTACAATTTTACCTGAGACAATTTGGGCTTTAATATAGCGATAAACTTGTTGATACATAGGTAGAGTGCTGTTTCGATCAACATTAAATACAAGTTCTTTCATTCTACGCACCTCATCTGTCATTTTTAAATATTATAAACTGTACCTTTTCGAAATGACAATGAAAGTGAATAATAGTATTATATATAATTCGTTGAAAAGGAGAATGTAACATGGAATTTTATAAAGCAAATAAGTTTGACGTTGAAGGAGTAGCACAACTTTTTGATTTATACCGTCAATTTTATGATCAGTCAGAGAATTTAACAGAGGCACATAAATTTATTGAGGAACGTCTTTTAATTGGAGACTCGATCATTTTTGTGGCAAAAAAAGAGGAGCAATATGTAGGATTTGCACAGCTCTATCCAACCTATTCATCAATTTCAATGAAGAAGGCATGGATTTTAAATGATTTATTTGTAATGGAAACTGAAAGGCACTCTGGTGTGGCCCAGCAGTTATTACAATTATCCATTGAATTATGCCACCAAACTGATGCCAAGTATTTAACCTTAGAAACAGCCTCTACTAATGTAAAAGCCAAAAAATTATATGAAAAGAACGGATTTGTTCGTGATGCTACTTTTGAACACTATACTTTAAGCTTGGCGTCAACTGACAATAAAGTCCTTTAATAATATACGTTCCTATTATGGGGTAATATAAAAGTTCAATTTATTTTAGGAGGAATGGAAATGGAACAACGCATTAATTATCTTGAAGTAGCACCTGAAGCACTTAACATTATGATGGAAATGGAGAAGTATACTAAATCTACTGGAATAGACCGTAAACTACGTGAACTAATTAAAATCCGTGCTTCTCAAATAAATGGCTGTGCTTTTTGTCTTAATATGCATACCTCTGACGCTCGAAAAATGGGTGAAACGGAACAGCGTTTATACTGCGTCAGCGCATGGAGAGAATGCGATTTCTACACAGATGCTGAAAAAGTGGCATTAGAATTAACTGAACATGTGACGTTAGTTCCAACTAAGCGTGTACCTGATGATCTTTATAATCGAGTGTGTATACATTTTAATGAAAAAGACTATGTAGATCTTGTTATTTTGATCAATCAAATTAATAGTTGGAATCGACTTTCCATTTCAATGGGGAATTTCGCAACTGCAGCAAAATAAGAAATTTTTATCCCTATATTAAGAATAAATTTTCAGCAATCGGCGCTTTAATGGAATAAGGATCACAGAAATGATCAAACTTTTTTATAAAAGAATGATTCAATTGAATATATTAAAAGCGTGTTTTGATCAATCTTTTTTCAAAACAGGCTTTTAATATTTGCTCTTTTATAAGGTTTATAGAGTTAATTTAATCAAACTTTTTTACAAAGCTACAGAAGGACACAATATATTGTTTGCTAAACTTTATACAAAAAACAGCTGTCGACTTTGTCGACAGCCTGAGGCATCATATTAAATATGGTGTCTTTTTTATTATTTTAAGGGGATTTCGAAATCTCCAATAGTCAAAGTATTCCCATCTTCTGTTTTGTAATTTTTACGATCTATCATAATATCGCCAGCTTGATCTGTGCTATCTTTATATTCGGATTGAGGTTTATAAGTAAAAGGGAATTGGTCATAACTGTAAAATTAGAAGCTCCATAAATACCCCAACTCAGCATAACTGCCCCAATTCTTAATGCTTCCTTCTCCTTTGGAAGATTGCGTTTCAAGAGCAGGGCATAAAATACCGTTTCTAATTCCTTTTTAATTTTTTGTTCTATTATCGCACTAATAGACTCATAACTCTTTCTGCATTGTGTACTTAACTCAGGCTGAAAGTTAGTCACCGCAAGAAATATTTTTATAATTGTAGCTTCGTTTAAAGTATCATGAGAATTTAACTTATCCTGGATAATTTTTACTGTTTTTTTGATATAACAGCATCGAGCAAATCGTATTTATCAATGAAATGAACATAAAACGTTGCGCGATTAACGGTTGCTTCATCTGTAATTTCTTTTATCGTAATATCTTTAAACTCCTTCACTTGTGCCACGGTAATAAAAGAAGCTATTAAAAGCCTTCTTGTTCGTAAAACACGTGGGTCTATCTTTATTTCCTTTTTGTTCAAAAGGCCAAGACTCTTGTTCATACATGCCGTCAACAAGGGATACCTGTTATTTTCACTCGACATATAAGTAGAGGGATGCCATAGGCCAAGTAAACAAAGAACCGTTGAATAAATAAGGGGAACCTATCTATTATGACTCTGATATGGATTCTTTTGAGATTACAGATGAGATAAAACCTCACAAAAATGACATCACTTAGTGAACTTTTCATCAAAAAGGCTATTGATAAACAACGTGTAAAGGATGGAGTATAGACTGTAAAGAATTTGTGAGAACAAGAATTTAATCCTGAATTAAACTGTAAATTCTAACTTAACGATATAAAATAAATGCAGGAGGTTGATAATATGAAAGCAATTCAAGTTACACAGTTTGGCGGACCTGAAAAATTAGTATATACAGACGTAGAGGAAGTAGTAGCAGGTAAGGGAGAGGTATGTGTTCGTTTATATGCAGCCGGTGTCAATCCGAGTGATGCCTATACATTAACAGGTACATATGCGTTTTATATACCTCAATTACCTTATACCCCAGGCTTAGATGGTGCGGGAATTGTGGAGGCGGTTGGAGAAGAAGTCACAAATGTTCGTGTTGGTGATCGTGTATTTATTGCGTCCTTAATGCGAAGTAATAGTACGGGCACTTTTGCACAAAAAATAGTATGTGATGAAGCTTTGGTTCATTTATTACCAGACCATGTATCTTTTGAACAAGGTGCGGCATTAGGGGTACCGGCAATGACTGCATATCGTGCATTATTTCAACGTGCCTGTCTGAAGCCTGGTCAAACCGTGCTTATTCATGGAGCCAGTGGTGGGGTTGGATTACAGGCTGTGCAAATGGCGAAATCTCATGGTGCTAAAGTGATTGGAACAGCTAGTAAGCCAGAAGGTAAAAAAATGGTTCAGCAAGCTGGTGCAGATGTTGTCATTGATCATGTGACAGAAGCAACGATTGAAGATGTGCTGGCCTTAACAAATGGCGATGGGCCAGATTTAATTATTGAGTTTTTAGCAAATATTAATTTAGAAACAGATTTAAAGCTGATTGCATCATTTGGTAAAATTGTAATTATTGGAAATCGCGGTTCAGTTGAAATAAATCCACGTCTTGCAATGCAAAAGGAATGTGATATTTTAGCAACAGCTCTTTGGAACGCACCACAAGATGAATATGAGCAAAGTATTCACGGTGTAAGAGTCATGCTAATAAGCGGTGCGCTTCGTCCGATTATTGGTACAACTTTGCCGCTCCAACAAGCGGCGCAGGGCTTTGAACAGCTAGCAAAAGGTATAGGTAATGGTAAACTTGTTTTAATAATTGAATGAATATTCTACAACGTAAAAGCACTCATACAATTAAAATGAGTGCTTTTACGTTGTAAAGAAGGAATTATAAATTGATTTATAAAATGTATCTCCATACAAAACGCTTTAAGGGGTACAGAAAGTAAAAAGGAAAAACTGCCGGTTTTTGCGCTTTATGGATGGCTAACGGGTGCGTTTCTGAATTAGCAGCAACGTTTTTTTCACTATCGGGTTAATGGAAGAAATATTGGAGTTTTTCTAAATGGAATTGTATTTCATTCCCAATATGGCTAGTCAAAATCTTAATATATTTCTAAATGTTAAGCCATATGAGTATTTTAAAAGGATTTGCATGTACTGGGTTAATTTAACAATTATTATATTAAATATAACAAAAAATTACGATTCTTTAATACGGATTTAAAATCCCAGAGTTATTCTAAATTTACATCTAGAGGGAGGGATCGGAAGTTGTCAAAATTTCAGGTCATATCTTCTTTGCTCATCTTGGTATTTATCATTTTCGTAATTTATGAAATCACAGCATTCTCACCCAATCATTCCACAATGAATCATTCCACATCGAACCGCTCCATTCAAGTACAATTGTTAGGCGTTAATGATTTTCACGGCCAACTAAACAAGTATCAAAGGGTTTCAGGAACCATGGCAGGGGGTGCTGAATACCTGGCTGCCTATTTAAAAAAATATATACAAGAAAACCCAAATACACTACTTGTTCATGCTGGTGATATGGTAGGAGGAAGTCCTCCAATCTCTTCTCAATTTCAAGACGAACCCACGATTGAATTTATAAACCTCATGCACTTTGATGTTGGGACACCTGGAAATCATGAATTAGACCAAGGCGTAAATGAAATGAAACGCCTTATTTATGGAGGATTTAATATAGAAACAGGTTATTTTCAAGGTGCCAATACTTCATACAGTTCTGCAAATATCATCGATAGAAAGTCGGGTACTCCCTTGTTGCCACCGTATGTTATTAAACAAATTGACGGAATTAATATTGGATTTATCGGTGTGGTCACAAAAGAGACCAACCTGTATGTGACCCCTGAAAATCGAAAAGAAGTAGAAATTACGGATGAAGTTTCAGCTATTAACCGAACCGTTAAGCTTTTAAAGGAAAAAGGGATCAAAGTTATTGTTGTACTGGCACATGATTCAGCTAAATCAGATCAGACAGGAGCAAATCCCAGTGGAGCTTTAGTGGAGATGGCTCCAAAAATCGATGATGAGTTCGATGTCATTTTTGCCGGTCACAGCCATGAATATGCCAATACCGTTGTAGCGGGTAAACTGATCGTTCAAGCTTATTCTAATGGGAAAGCTTTTTCTCAAGTAAATCTTGAAATTGACCCACGTACTAAAAATATTGTTAAAAAACAAGCAAAGATTATTGTCACTTCACATGATCATATAAAACCAGATAAAGAAACGGTTGCTCTTCTTAATAAATATAGTAAAAGATTGGGGAGCTATTTTAATCAGATAGTAGGAGAAATGCCTGAAGAAATCACACGAAATCAAGATGCAAACGGTGAATCCCCATTAGCGAAAATGATTGCAGAATCTGAGCGGGAAGCGATGGGGGTAGATATAGCTTTTGTCCATCAAGGCGAAATGCGGAAAAATTTTAAAAAAGGGGATATCACTGTAGAAGACCTTTATACAGACTTGCCTTTTGGTCATAGTGTCAGTAAGTTAATCTTAACAGGAGACCAAATAAAACTTGCTTTAGAACAGCAGTGGACGAAAGATTATGAAAATAGGTTACAGACGGTTGGTTTAACGTATAGTTGGGATTCCAATGCTCCAATTGGCAGCCGCATTGTTGCCATGAAAGACAGGAAGGGTCAAGAGATTCAGCCAAACAACGAATATGAAGTAGCGGTTAGTAATTATTTAGCTTCAGGCGGTGATAACTTCACTGCATTGCAACAAGGTAGACTCGTAGAATCCGGTCCACAAGTTGTCACTGCACTTATACACTATATCCAACAGAAGCATCCCCACGAATAGTTACTTTTTTGATTCATGGTTTATTCGAACTCTGAAATAACTTTAAAGGAATTTTTTGAGATTTGTTGAATTTCTTTAGGTAAGATTCAAAGAAAGGTGGAAAAGTATGAAATCAACAAGTTCTCCTATTTATCGCAAAGTTAACAATGTCTTTATCCATGTTACAGATTTTAAAAAAATCAGTTGAATGGTATTGTAATCTCCTTGGAATCCCTCAGAATAATGACCCTGTAGAATCGCTTGTCTACAATATTCCTGTAACAAGTGAAACTGGATTAACTTTAGATGACCATACATTTGTACCCGGATTTAAGATTCGAACCATCCAATAATGTATTGTTTAATTTCTATGTAAAAGATATAGACGAAGCATATAAATTCATTAAAGGTAATAACATATTCATTGTTAAAGAATAGAGCGTATTGGTGAATTTGCTTATTTTAACTTTCAAGACAAAGATGGTAATGTACTTATGATTTGTAATTGTTAATGATAAAACGAGTTTGTTAGCTATTATATACCTAGCTCTTTTAATTTCTTGTTGCGCAGTTTATGTCAACTCTACAATTAGTCTTTTTCAACTTACAGGTGCTTTACTTCAATGCAAGGAGCTGATCAGCAGCTCTTTTTTGTATGGAACTAAAGGGAATTAGGTATATGTCTACATAGTAAAGAAAAGAATTGGAGTGAATTAGTTTGGAGCTGACACACACACGATTATTAGTAAATAATTATAGAGAATGTTTTTCGTTTTATAGAAATGTTTTAGGGTTTGAGGTTACTTGGGGAAATGAAGATTCTTTATATGCTGAATTTAAATTTAGAGGTTGTACCTTAGGTCTGTTTGAGAGGAAACAAATGCTTGAAGCAATAGGTGCTGAGAGCGTCTCTTATACTCATAATACTGATAAAATTGCTTTAATTTTCAAGGTTGATAATGTTGAAGAGAAATATAAGGAATTAAAAGAAAAGGTTGAATTCATAACAAAGCCTTCTGCACAAGAAGGCTGGGGAATTAAAGTAGCTCATTTTAGAGATCCCGATGGTTCACTGATTGAAATCTATGAGAGTATTGAATAAATTTTATAACTGTTCGATGCCTTAACAAGGCATCGTCTTTTTAATGGATTAGAGGAATTTTGTAAAATATATCACTTAAACTAACGTGTTTGTTATTTCATTAATAGGGATTGCTGCGGCAGCCTTTTTCTAATGGAACTAAAGGGGTAGATTAGTAGAAGAAGGACTATTACATTAATAATGGATTATAACGAATGGAAAAAATTTCTGTAAGGTGGTGTTTTGCTATTACTAAGCTAAAAGGACAGGTTGCCATAGTTACAGGTGCAAGCCATAGCTAAGGAATTGGTTCTAAATGCCGCAAATTAGAAAAAGAAGGTGCTGATATCTTCTTTACATACTGGGATTCTAAATCCGGTCGGTCTTAGTGGTTCCTTAAAAATTGCTTGATTTTAATAATTTTAAATTAAATGCATAGTAAGGAGAATTTTAGTATGAAAATAAAATGGTATGGACATTCTACTTTTTTACTGACATCCGAAGGAGGAACTAGGATTCTCATTGATCCATATTATCGCTTTATCCGCTACCGTATGCCGATTGTTGAACCAGATATAGTTGCCGTTACACATAATCATTTCGATCACAGTAAAATTCAAGCTGCAACAGGTGATTACTTGCTTGTTAATGAGCCGAAGGAATACATCCGAGATGATGTAAGAATTAGTGGATTTAAGACATTTCACGACAAGGTAAATGGCGAGAAGAGAGGCCCCAATATTTTATATCGTTTCCAAATGGACGGTCTAACTATCTGTCATTGTGGAGATTTAGGGCATCTATTATCAGAAGAACAAGTAAAGGAAATTGGAAAAGTAGATATTCTCATCATTCCCGTAGGAGGTACATTCACGATTAATGCACTAGAAGCTACTCAAGTAATGCATCAATTGAAATCTACTATTACAATTCCTATGCACTATAGAACAAAGGCTTTGTCGGTTGTTGGCTTGATGTTTTCAAAGGTAGATAAGTTTCTTCAGATTTCCGGACAGCGAACAACCGAAGTTAAGACTTTGGATATTTTCAAAGAAAATTTGTCAGAATATGCTGGTGTCGTAACTATGCTGTATGAATGAATACAAGGCTGAGCTGTGGATTTAAAATAAAGTCACGATGTTAATAAAAATGTTGCGACTTTCTGAAGAATGAATTGATAAGATATCCTGTTTATGCAGGATTTTTTTATTTCACATCAGCAGCTCTTTTTCTTATGGAGCTAACAGGGCAGGTTAATTGCATAAGAACTGGCATAATTTAGAGAAAATTAGAGTGTAGAGGTGAATTATGGATTTCCTTATATTAGCAATGTTGTTAATGCTTTTATCTGACTTCACAAAAATGAGAAATCAAAATCAAACAATAATTAAACAGAATGAAAGGGCTATCTCTCTGTTGAACAGGTTGATAGAATAGAGAAGAAATAGACTGATTTTATATGATAGATATTTTAAAATGGCAAATCAAAATTCATGGAAATTTTGATTTGCCATTTTATTTTATTCAACAAGTAGCCCAGTCAATATAACTTGTAAACCATATAAAAATTGTTGCTCAAAATCCAGACTCATTTCATATTGTTCCCCAAAAATTAATCCAAACTGTTTAGCTTCTTCTGGAGAAATATGTTTTGCGCGAATTTCATCGGCAACAAATGATAAAACATAATTATTTATAATATTTGCAGCACTTATGCAGTTTTTATCAGAAACTCCGTACTTTGTTAATGTAGCTAAAATAAATTTTATAGCTTTAATTCTGCTTGGCGTGCTCGGAAAAGATAATGCAAATATGTCTACCGCATCTCTGGTTTTTAATAAAACTCTACGAATTTCTAAAGCAAGGGTTGTTAATGCTTCTTTTGCATCATCTAAAGTTTCAGGTAATGCTATTTCTTGGTTAATGTGTTCTGCTATCAAATCATATAAATCCTGTTTACCTTTAATGTGCCAATATAAGGATGCTGCCTTGATATTTAATTCCTTTGCTAAAGCACGCATTGATAAATTACTTATTCCATCACGATTTAGTATATCAAGTGATGCTTTTATAATTGCATCTTTTGTTATAATACTTTGAAGGAGAAGTTTATTTATGATGAAAAATATGAGAAAAAATAAAGATGTTGGTATTTATGGCTTAACAGCAAAATGGTATGATAAAAATTCTCGCAAAAGCAGAATGGCTGAAATGCAAAGATATGCGCTTGAAGTTGCATCTCATGTTAGCAAAAATGCAAATATATTGGAAGTCGCACCCGGTCCGGGTTATTTGTCTATTGAACTTGCTAAGGAAGGTTTTAATGTAACAGGAGTCGAGATAAGCCCTGATTTTGTAGAAATTGAAAAAAATAATGCAAAAGAAGCAAATGTTTCTGTTAATTTTAAAGAAGGTAATGCTTCAAACCTCCCTTGTGAAGATAACTTTTTCGATTATATTGTATGCAGTGCTGCATTTAAGAATTTCAAAGATCCTGTAAAGGCACTATGTGAAATGCATAGAGTGCTAAAACAAGGCGGAACATCTCTAATAATCGACATGAATTACGAGGCAACATCTGAAGATATAGACATTGAAGTGAGAAAATCAGGAATGAAGGGGTTTGACAAGTATTTTGTGAAATTTGCTTTTAAAACTTTCTTGAAAAAAGGCGCTTACACAAAAGAAGATTTTGAGACATTTTTAAGAGGAACACCTTTTAAAAACTACAAAATTAAAAAAGAAGGTATCAGTTTATATGTTTATCTTTATAAATAAAGTGGTTTCCTCTTCCGATCAAAAGTGAGAAATAGATTAAGTCAAAGGAGAGTCATCTTTTAATATTGTTGAACGATCTTCCGTAATCGGGCGCGATTCGTTAATAAGAATCGCTTTTCTTATAGAACTACCATGAAAATTAAACACTAATAATAAGAAAAAAGACCATATTAAATAAAACGCAAGCTTCAATTTTTTTGAAAAAGAGCAGCGCCTTATTAGATCTCCTAATAAATCGGTGGTTAGGATGCCTCTGATATATTTACGGTATATCCTAAGTTTTCTAACCTTCGGACCGAATTTCGTACAATGGAAGCTTGCTTTTGCTTATCAAAATAATCTTCGCCTAAGTCTACATACATTTCTTTCCTTGTTAAAAGATAATAAGAAATTCTTAACATGGCGTGGGCAACGACAATTCCAGCTCGTTTTCTTCCTTTTCGCGCAGCTGTCCGTCTGTATAGAGCGCCAAGATAGTTTTTGGAGGCTCCAACTGAGTGAGCAGCCTCAGTTAAAGCAGATTTTAAATATTTATTTCCCTTTTTGCCTCTGGTTGATTTCCTTTTTCCTGCACTTTCATTGTGTCCTGGTACGAGGGCGGCCCATGAACATAATCTGGCTGCACTTTCGAACTGTTTTTCAACGTCCGTTCCGATTTCAGCTAGAATTTGTTCTGCCATTCGAGTGGCAATCCCAGGTATTGAATCCAGTCGTTCTATGTTTTCTTGATACACACTAACTCTTTGGGCAACCTCTTGATCGAGGTTTTTAATCTGTTCAGTCAGAAAATCAATATGAGTTAGAATCGTTTTAAGCATCATGCGTTGATGAGGATTCACATACCCATTCAGGGCAAGGATTAAATCATCTTTTTTCTTCTTCATCGAACGTCGCGCAAGGTTTGCTAGTTTCTCAGGATCATCCTCACCAAATGCGATCGCATGAAGCATGTCCTTTGATGAAACACCCATAATATCCGATACGACAGAGCCTAATTTGATATTTGCACCTTCAAGCACCTTTTGAATTCGATTATGCTGTCTGGCTCGTTCTTCAATAATACTTCTACGATACCGAACAAGCTCACGCAATTCTCGTTGATTTCGATCAGGGATAAAGCTTGCCTTCAATAAACCATGACGAAGAAGTTGAGCGATCCACTCAGCATCCTTGACATCTGTTTTTCGACCAGGGACTGCTTTCATATGTTGTGCGTTAACAACTAAAAACTCCATTTCTTCAGCCTCAATTAAGTTCACGATAGGCTTCCAAAACACACCTGTGCTCTCCATAGCGACATGAGTGCAACCATGTGATTTAATCCAATCCATCAGTTGAATTAAAAACACCGTTTTTGTAGAAAATGTTTGAATCTCCTTTCCTTCGGGGGTCATAATGCAGGCGGTAATGTTATCTTTATGTACATCCATTCCGCATACTCGTTCAATGATTACTTCCATTGAAACCATCCTTTCTATGGCAAAAAATTAGAGGCTGGTGCAAAAACCAGAATAGGATTAATCTACCATGAGTGCTTCCCGTAAGGGAGCGACAGTCTGTGATGCACCGAGGTCGTTGGAGTCAGACTAACGGATGGGCTCTAATGGCACCATAGTTCATCGACCTTCCTCACCCAGCCATAGAATCAGTATGGACGGTTTTCCACCATTTTCATTCTCTGTGGTGCAGCGCTGGTCGTGCGCTGCATGGTTGGCTAACGGGTGGGTTAGTTCATTAAGGAACACAATAATGATCAATCTTTTTTATAAAATATTAATCCAATTAAATATTATAAGGGCATGTTTTGAGTATTCTTTTTTCAAAACATGCTCTTTCTATTTGTTCATTTATCAAGATTTCTTGTATTAATTTGATTAAACTTTGTTTCAAAGCTAAACCTATGTTGGAAGTGCATTTATTATTCGTACACGGGATTAATAATTAATTCTTATAACTTTATAGAAATTCATTATTTTACTGAATTACAAAAAGATGATACAGTATTTTCTATATTTACAAATTTATTTACATTGGAGGTTATCTATGAAATATGGAGAAACAATTTTTAAAAGCTATTTCTTCTTTCTCATTAAATAGTCAAAAGTGAAAGGAATTATCTATTTATTGATATAATCTGTGATGATGCTATTAATCTTGCGTTCAGGGAGGGCAGCCTATGAAAAAGTTTTTTGCTTTTCAAGTGTTAATTGCATTGTTTATTGGAGCACTTATCGGACATTTTTTTCCTGGTCTTGGCCAATCCTTAAGACCAATTGGTGACGCTTTTATTCATCTCATTAAAATGATTGTTGTGCCTATTGTTTTCACTACTATTGTCATTGGATCATCAGGCGACGGAAACATGAAAAAAATGGGTTCATTAGGACTTAAAACAATTATTTGGTTTGAATTTATTACCACCCTAATTCTAGGTATTGGTCTTTTACTTGTTAACATTTTAAAGCCTGGTGCAGGGCTTAATTTGTCTTATCTTGCACAGAAAGATATCTCACAACTAAATGAAAGCGTTTCCAAAGTTGTCGATTTTAAAACGATGCTTGTTAACATCATTCCAAGCAACATTGTTGATGCAATGGCAAAAAGTGATTTATTAGCTGTTATATTCTTTGCTATTTTATTTGGGGCAGCTGCAGGAGCAATTGGCAAAGCGTCAGAGCCGGCAATGAAGTTTATGGAATCAGTTGCAAATATTATGTTTAAACTGACACAAATGGTCATGGTAACCGCACCGATAGGTGTACTCTCTCTCATGGCAGCCTCTGTAGGTCAGTATGGTATCGCCCTTTTAATCCCTATGGCAAAGTTAATTGGGGTTGTATATCTTGGGCTTGCTATTGTTATTTTCGGTCTGTTTCCAGTAATTGCTTGGTTCTTGAAGATTTCTTACTTTAAAGTGTTTCGAATGGTATGGGATTTGTTCCTTATAGCTTTTTCTACAACAAGTACGGAAACCATTCTGCCTCAGTTAATGGATCGAATGGAATCATACGGCTGTTCGAAACGTGTTGTTTCATTCGTTATTCCTTCTGGGCTATCACTGAATTGTGATGGTTCGACATTGTACCTTTCTGTTTGCTCTATTTTCTTAGCACAAGCATATGGCATCCCGATGGATTTTGGCCAACAGCTGATTGTAATGGGGGTCCTTGTTGCAACCTCAAAAGGAATTGCTGCTGTTCCATCCGGTTCGCTGGTTGTCCTTTTAGCCACCGCCTCAGCAGTAGGGCTTCCTGCAGAAGGCGTCGCAATTATAGCAGGTATTGACCGTGTGTTGGATATGGCACGTACTGCTTGTAATACTCCTGGACATGTTCTCGCTTGTATTGTGGTTTCGAAGTGGGAAAAAGAGTTCCGTCAGGAAGAATGGATTAAAGCTCAAACCGAACAGTCAAGCATTCGACAAGCATAAGATAAAAGGAGCATTCATGTTTTTGTTGTTCTCCGTCAAATGTTGAGGTGATGGTCTTCGGACCTCACCCTTTTCCAATATGAATCCTCATCCTTCTTAACTTTAAAGAATATTGTAAATAACATTAATTTTTGAAATAATTGTTATTAAATTAATAAGGCGAATAGTTGATTTATCAATTTATTATTGTTGAGGTGTAGTCTAAATAAGCCTATTCGGGGGGATTAATTTTGATTTATGATAGCCAAAGTAAAACAATTACTACTAAAAGGTTATTGTTAAGACTGTTTCAAACATCAGATGCATCAGAGGTTACTAAACTTTGTAATAATTATAACATTTATAAGAATACTTTATATCTACCATATCCATATTCCATAGAGGATGCTTTATCCTGGATAGAAAATCATCTTGATAATTTTAATAATAATAAGTCATATGAATTTGCTATTACAGATAAGGTTACAGGAAAATTATATGGAGCAATAGCATTATCTAACAATCAAAATTTTAATAATGGTGAAATTGCTTATTGGATTGGAGAAGAATTTTGGGGAAATGGTTATGCCACAGAGGCTGGCGAAGCTATACTCGAATTTGCCTTTATTGAAAAGCAATATCATAAAGTATATGCTCGTCATTTTAACTCAAATTCGGCCTCTGGCAGAGTAATACAGAAAATAGGCATGAAAAAAGAAGGTGTATTAAGAGATCATGTCATGAAGGAAAACCAATATGAAGATCTTGTTTATCATGGAATTATCAAATAAAAGATTTAAATGTTATATTACATAGTTTAAAAACAAGGCTAGGCATCTCCTTGTACTTGGCTTTGGGATGGGCGAAACATATAAACAATAAAGCTGATTTGTTCAACTAACAGGTGCTTTACTTCAATAAGGGAGGTTGCTGAAGCAACCTTTTTGTTATGCGACTAAAGGGGCAGGTTAGTTGAAGAAGAACCTACCTAAATTTGTAGAGTTAACTTTATAGAAGCTTTATATACTCCTGCAATAATATACTATATACCATTTGAATTTAAGATGTACAGTTATATGAGGATATCTTGAAAGGAGTTTTCCTCATGAATATTACATCTTTTATCATGTATTGTTTTATTGTTACTTTTACTCCAGGACCTACTAATATCGTCATATTATCCACAGTGCATAATTCTGGGACAAAAAAGGCAATGGAATATACGTATGGAGCAACTATTGCTTTTGGTTTATTACTTGTTATTTCTGCTATGTTGAATACTATACTTGTAACGATAATACCCAAAATTTTAATTGTTATGCAGATAATCGGAAGCTTTTATATATTGTATCTCGCTTATCAAGTTTACAAAACGGATACAACAAAACCAACTGTAAACCAATCTGGTACGTTTATGTCAGGCTTCCTTACGCAGTTTTTAAATCCAAAGGTGGTAGTATTTACAATGACTGTAATTCCTACCTATGTTATGCCCTACTATGTCTCAAAGCCTGCGGTTACAATAAGCGTTATTGCTATAACTGTTATTGGATTTTTAGCATTTATAACATGGGTATTTTTCGGTGCAATCTTCAAGGAGTTTTTACAGAAGCATAAAAAAACTGTTAATGTAATGATGGCATTGTTTTTAGTTTATGCTGCAATAATGATATGGATGTAGGTAGGCTAATTAAGAGGTGAATTTAATGGACAAATTTATCTATAAAAAATCAGCAGGTATTACTGCGTTGTCAGCAAGTATGACTGATTTTACGTATAAAAAGCATTCTCACAAGGAGTATGCAATAGGTGTAACATTGCGTGGTATTCAACATTATAACTTGGATGGCAGTTTACAATTATCATATCAAAATGGTGTTATGCTTTTTAATCCAGAACAGGCACATGACGGAAGGGCACATGATGAGACAGGCCTTGATTATGTGATGCTATATATTGAGCCGCAATTGCTTTTAGAGGTTATTGAGAAAAAGGATAAAGTACGTTTTTCAAACCCTATTGTGTATGATAATAGACTTGAACAAAGAATATTAAATCTTTCTAATGCAATATTGAGTGGAAAGGATGAGGCTTTGTGCAGTGAATTACTTTTATCCCTCACAGATAGCCTTAGTCAAACTAATCTTTCTACAGACTATAAGAAAGATAACGTTCTAATTAGAAAAGCAAAGGATATGTTTCATACCAACTTAGAAAATGTACTTAAACTTGACGAGATATGTAAAGAGCTTAATTTGTCAAAATTTAAATTTATCAGATCATTCAAGGCCCATACTGGAATTTCACCATACCAATACTTTCTTAACTGCAAGATAGAACGTGCAAAGCAGTTAATAGAAAAAAAACGAGATATTTATTCAGCAGTAGCTGAATGTGGTTTTGTTGATTTAACCCATTTAAATAAACACTTTAAAAGCGTATATGGAACAACAGCATTTGAATATATGTCACATTTAAATTGAGATAAATAGATTTAAAATAAAGGGGGAATAAAATTGTCTTTAAAAATAGGCGACATTATTACATTTAAACGGACTTTCACAGCAGAAGATGTTGAATTGTTTACTAAAATCTCAGGTGATGAAGGCTCTCACCATGTTACTCCTGATGAACAGGGAAGACTTGTAATACAGGGATTACTAACCGCTACCTTACCAACCAAAATAGGAGGCGATAACAACGTACTATCTCGTACAATGAATTTTGAGTTTTTAAGACCAGTATTTACTGATGATACAATAATTTGTGAAGTAACAATTGAGCAATTTGAAAAACAGGTTAATAGAACACATATTACTGCCTGCTTTTTGTGCAAAAATCAAAATCAGAAGGAAGTGCTGAGAGGGGATTTTTCAGGAGTGATACTATAATTTCTTCTTGAAGTTCTACAACAAACGAAAAAGAACTTGGAAAGTGAAGTGAACCCAAAAAGTTAGACACTTTATTTAATTAGGCAGCCTTGAGGGCATGAACCCGGAATTCTACCGGGCTCATGCCTTTTAATTTTACCTTGATTCGTTGATGATTGTAGTAATGGATATATTCTTCTAATTCTTGTTTGAAATGCTCCATGCTTTCAAATTCTTGAAGATAAAGTAACTCTGATTTTAATAGGCCAAAGAAGTTTTCTATGACCGCATTATCGAGACAATTTCCTTTACGGGACATGCTTTGTGTAATGTTATGTCTTTTCAAATCATGCGAATATTGTTTCATCTGGTAATGCCAGCCCTGATCTGAATGAAGAATGGGTGAATCTTTCGATTCCAAGCGGTCAAAGGCTTTCTCCAGCATTTTGGAAACGAGGGGATAAACAGGCCGAGATTCGACATTATAGGCGATGATTTCTCCATTAAACAGATCAAGAATGGCCGATAAGTATAGTTTCTCCCCAGCTAGATGGAATTCTGTGACGTCTGTCACCCATTTTTCATTTGAGTTTGTTGCCTTGAAATCACGTGCTAGAATGTTGGGTGCAATCTTGCCGATTTTCCCTTTGTACGAACGGTATTTCTTCATGCGAACTAAAGACTTCAATCCTAGTTCATTCATCAATCGGAGAACTGTTTTATGATTGATGCGAGCACCTCTGTTACGTAATTCTAGGGTGATACGCCGATACCCATAGCGCCCTTTATGCGTATGGAAAATCTCTTCGATAAGGGATTTCATTTCTGTGTATTTATCCTCACGCCCGAAGGCGTTTACCCAATAATAGTATGTACTCCGTGCCATGTTAGAAATGGATAGAAGCAGATTTAAATCAAATTGTTTCCTTAGTTCATGGACTACTTTCGCTTTGTCTTTCTTTGTAGGGCTTCCTTTTCTTGAACTAAGGCATTCAACTTTTTTAGATAGGCATTCTCTGCACGTAAGTATTCTAATTCGGCAAGAAGTGCTTCTTGAGAGCCTTTAGCTGGTGATGTTTTTTTGGTTTCTTTTTTCATGGATAGACGCCCCTTTTTCTTTGGTTTAAGGGCGTCTATACCTCCTTCCTTCAACTGATTTGACCATTTCAAAAGTGTAGAATCGGAAGGAAGATTATAGTGTACAGCGGTCTCGCTGATCGATGCCCCATATTCGTTCATATAATTAAGTACCTCTAGTTTAAAGGGCAGAGTGTAATTTGTATAGGATGAAGCAATTCCTTCCATCCCATGTTCTAGATAGCGAGCGACCCATCTCTTCAGAGGGGATAAACCTACATTTCTTTCTTGTGCGATGGATTTATAGGATTTTTTCCCTTCCAAGTACTCTAAAACTGCATGTAATTTTTCGTCTATCGTATATTTAGTCAAAAAAACTGCACCTCCAATTGTTAGATGTTGTCTAACAATTGGGGTGCAGTTCAAAGTTTCCAAGTTCTTTTTATTAAAATTTTATCTAGTCTTTAAGTCATAAAGTAACATTCCATTAATGTAACGAATGATTGAGAACAGTTTCACTTAAACTAACGGGTGCGTTAGCTGAAGATCAGAGCTGTCTTTGAGGCAGCTTTTTCTTTATGGAGCTATCAGGGCAGGTTAGTTGAACAAGGATAATGGATTTTTGTGGTGAAATGGTAATGCTGAATGGGAGAGGTAACTATTGAATATAAAAACTGATTCTCTTGTAACTTTTATAATTATGTGGGGAATACCAACTTTTATGGTTGTTAGAGGTTATTTAAAAATGATTACTGACGATAAAAAATCAAATAACAAGGTTCTGATAGTTTCCGCCATGAAAGGCTATTTTCGCAAGGATTGTAAAACGGGGCAGAATAGTTAAATAAAGATTGAGACCTTGCTGGTGGATTAATTTATGAAGTAAAGGAGGAAGTTTTATATCAAACCATATATTTATTACAACAAAGAAAATTGGATTATAATTTAAATAAATATTGAGTTATTAGGAGTTAGAAGATGAAAAATAAAAAAAGAAAAAAAGTAAGGCAGAACGGCTATTTTAAAGAAGGCCTAATTGAGCTCTTATTTGAAGTGGCTTGGAACATCTTAATGTTTATACCAAGAATGATGATTCGCTTAATAAAGGACATTTGGTGAAGTGGTTAGTTCAAAATAGAGCTAACGGTTGCTTTGGTCAAAAAAAACAACATTCTATACGAAGACAGCCAAAGTAAAAAAGCCCAGCCCATTACAGGCTAAGCAGGTTTCTGTTTTGATGTCTGTGTACCCCAATTTCAGCTTAGACTGTTGGGGTTGGTGGTTCGGGTGGGATTGGAAGCTGTGGAGGACGCTGATTGTAGCTTTTGTTATACCTCCCATATAAACAACACTCCTTTTTCTACTATATATATGGGATGAAAAAATACATGCTTGTCCAAATTACCTAAGTTCAGTGCTTTTATCTTATCGAGTCTTCTATTGAAAAAATCCCTCTCAAAAATTCGTTACAATAGAGTACACCCAATAGGAACGTTTTCGAAATCCATTTAAATCAAAGTTACAACCTTATCTGTCACTTTAGACGTTATTTTGCACCTGTTTAAATCGCTTTTTTGCATTATAAATAAATATAAAAAAGCTATCATTTAAGGTGATAGCTTTTTCATATTTATTTGATTCCGATTACTAAACTATCCCGTGCAAACAAATACCTATGTATTTATATTTAATACACGCATCACAAAGATCTCGGTTGATGCAAATTTTAAATTACAAGGTTAATTAAAAGTTTGAGATTTTAAAATATTGTACTATGATAAATTTAATTCCATTATTTAAGTTGAGCAATTGTATGGGGCAGTGACCCTTACTCTTACACAATTTAGAGAACATTTTACCTAAGGAGTGGTTATAATGGCACGTGTTTTATTTATTAATGGTGGATCAGAAGGACATCTCAATCCAACTATTGGAGTTGTGCAAGAGCTTATTTCGCGTGGTGAAGAGGTAGTGTACTTTACGATAGAAGCTTTTCGAGAACGTATTGAGAAGACGGGAGCTACTGTACGAACATTCGACGGTGAAAAATTTATAAAAGCTTTTATCTCAGGTGGAAGAAATTATTTACTCGAAAGAATCAATGGTCTTTTGCTTACGGCAGATATCATAATACCTGGTGTTCTGGAGCAAATCGAAGGGGAACAATTTGATTATATCATTCACGATTCCATGTTTGGTTGTGGACGTTTACTTGCACAAATACTAAAACTTCCGGCAATTAATTCTAGTACTTCTTTTGCACAGACAAAAGCATCATTTGATAAAATGTTGGAACATCTTTCACAAAATATCCCAACAGAAATTGTTAAAACGATAAATGATGATTTTCAAAACTTGACAACAAAAATTAAAGAAAAATATGATGTTGAAATCCGTTCTCCTTATGAAGTTTTTTGTAACCCTGCACCACTTACAATCGTTTATACAACTAGGGAGTTTCAACCCTTTGGAGAAACATTTGACCAAACTTACAAATTTGTAGGTCCATCCATCTCTTTACGATCAACGCAAGAAACCTTCGACCTTACCGCAATCAAGGGAAAAAGCCTAATTTACATTTCTCTGGGTACTGTCTTTAACCAAGCAATTGATTTCTATAAGCTTTGTTTTAAGGCATTTGGGAACACTGATCATACTGTTGTCATGTCTATTGGGGAAAAAGCTCAAATATCTGATTTGGGGGAGATTCCTAAAAACTTCATTGTAAAAAATTATGTTCCACAAATTGAGGTGCTGAAATATACAAAATTATTTATCACACATGGTGGAATGAACAGTACCAATGAAGGTCTCTATTACGGGGTACCGTTAATTGTAATCCCACAAAGCGCTGATCAGCCTATAATTGCTCAACAAGTTGCCAATATCGGAGCCGGTATTAAATTACAAATGCAAAATTTAACAGCAAATCAACTACGTGAATCCGCAGAGCATGTGTTAAACCACCAATCTTTCCATAAAGCTGTTGTAAATATTAAGGAATCCTTTCAAAAGTCGGGTGGGTATCACCAAGCTGTTGATGAGATTTTCGAATTTAAAAGTGAATATGATATCTAAATACAAATATTTCTCAGCTACGATCATTGTTGACTTTTTCTTAGTGGACAGCAACTTCTTTTTTAATTGCAGTAATGCAACAATATCTAGATTGTGAAGTTATACACGGTAAAGTAACTGGGGCGTTAGTTCAACAAGACATTGTAATTAAGATCTTCCACAATCGGGCGCGATTGCTGAACAATGAGCAATCGCTTTTTTATTAAACGGATCAGAATAGTTCTATAAATGATTCGATGTAAATAAATAAGAAACCCAGCTAATCTTCTCATGTGAAGGTAGCTGGGTTTTTAAAGGTGGATATGCAAAATAACACTTAAAATATGCGCAAATTATCGGTCAAAGTGACACCATTTAATTGAACAACGCACTTTAAATCAAACAAGATATTTATGTTGAATTATAGATATAATTGTGTACGATTATACTTATTCTAATGCCCAGTATGGAGGAAGAAAGATGAAGATAATAGAATTACCAATTGAATTTGAATTTAATGGACAAAAAAATTACATTTATCCTAGCTTAATTATATTAGAAAATGAACTTACCTTGGTCGATACAGGGTATACAAATTTTTTAAATTTAATCGAAAATGAAATTTTAAAAAATGGATATGAAATAAAAAATTTAAAGAATATAATCATTACTCACTATGATGATGATCATATAGGTTCCTTATATGATTTCAAAGAAAAGTATCCTTGGATTAACATTATAGCTAGTGAAATTGAATCATAATACATTAGTGGTGAAATGAAGGCAGAGAGATTGGTTCAAGCCGAAAAAATGCTAGAAAATATGCCAAATGAAGATATGGAATTTGGTAAATGGTTTATACAGCAATTAAAGAATTTGAAGCATGTTTCAATAGATGAAAAGCTACATGATGGTGATATGATTTTAGATAACAATTGTAGAGTAATAGCAACACCAGGGCATACTTCAGGGCATATTTCATTATATTTTCCAAGTTTAAAAAGTGTAATTACAGGTGATTCAGCTGTTAAAGAAAATCATGAATTAGTCATTGCTAATCCACACTTTTGTTTAAATCTTGAGAAAGCAAAACAGTCTTTGACAAAGGTTAAAAATCTTAAAGCTGAAAATTACTATTGTTATCATGGTGGAAAATTCACTTTATAATTGGGGGCTGAACACTAATATTCGGCACTTGAATTAAACAACTTTATTATCTCTACACACAAGCCGGGTTTAACAACCTTTGATATTATATTACATCTTCCGTAATCGGGCGCGATTGCTGAACAATGAGCAGTCGCTTTTTTACTAGGCGGATCCGAATATTTCTATAAATAATTAGATGTAAATAATTAAGAAACCCAGCTAATCTTCTGATGTGAAGGTAGCTGGTTTTTTTTTAGTTGGATGTGCAAAATAACACTTAAAATATACGCAAATTATCGGTCAATGTGACAGCCACGCTACGAACTGCATCTTAAAATTCACCAAAAACGAGGGTTTATATGGTGAAAAATATCCTTCCTTAGCGTATAAAAAGCCTGCTTTTTCATTCCAAAAAATGTATTACCCTATGTTTTCCGCGAAATGTTGGCGGGACCCCATAATGTATTTTAACGGAAGTACTAAAAACAAAAACCCCTTGCCGCACAAGGGGTTTTTGTATAGGGAAATAAAATCGATTGGCACCAGAATTTATTTTGTTTGATTATGTATTCTATTTATGGCCTCTTGTCTATTCATTATTTTCATACCAACATATTTTATAGTAAGAGTGTTAAAAGGAGGGGATATGAATGTTTTTTTGTGATAGAAGACGCCGTTGTGATCGATTTGATCGTTGTGACAGATTCGATCGATTTGATCGTTGTGACAGATTCGATCGATTTGATCGTTGTGACAGATTCGATCGATTCGATCGTTGTGACAGATTCGATCGATTCGATCGTAGAAGAAGGTGTTTTTGGTAATTTAACCTTCAACTCAAATTACAAGCTTTGGTTGAGCTAATGAATGATCTAAAATCTTTCAAAAAAACTACCTGATATAATTATCTCGGTAGCTCTGGATGAACACCTATTTCACAGCTTAATCCTGTTCTTGGATGGTTATCTAATACCTCTTGCAAATGACGTTTCACGTCATCTATATTTATTTCACTTAGCAGGCACCTATGTGTCTGTTACATTTTTTTTTAGAATACCTTTTTCAACGAACTGGCCAGTTCGTTAAAGAACCTAATCAATTAGTTTACATAAGAGATCTTAGAAGAAATAACCAATTAAAATTCGTTCGTAAAAGTACACTTTTACGAACTTTTTTGATTGTTACTTCTTTAAAATAGACTCTCTTAAACAATGCTTTTGATTTTTCTTCTTCAACTAACGAAAAAACGCTAGTTCACATAATCACGCTTATAGGTAAAGAAAAAGGATCCTCTAATTAAAGATCCTTTTGTTAAACACAGATACCACTGTTTTAAAATGGTGTGGTGTTGAAAAAATAGTTTTTCTTCATCCTATATCCATTTTCATCAAAATAAACAACAATAAAGTCATTTATAAACGTACACGGAAGATGCATTATTATTTGCCGAAACACCATTGCTAAATTTGTAGTTGGATAAGTTTATTGTTTTTCCCCAATAGTAAGCGTTGTTAAACCTAATATAGCCTCCACTTGCATACTCATGTTGATACAAGTAAGTACTTCCTGTATTAGCTGTACTAATTGAGGATATAACGTCATTCCAAGTTCTCCCCAACGAAGAAGTGATATTAGGGATAGAATCTCCTACCCTAACTTTAATGTAGGGCCCCCATTTATTTGCATCCGTATAAAAATCAGTACAACAAGTACCAGATCCCCCAATACCAGATCCCAAAGTTTCAAAGTTACTGGATACACTCGATTCTTTCTCTACTTTCTTTTCATTTTTGATATAATCATCTACTTTTTGCTGTGTTGTAAACCCTAAACGAACTTCATTCCCCTGTTCGTCCCCTGTATAGTAAATATGTTTGACATTGGGATCAGTTGCATTTGTCGATACCTGTTTCCCATCAATTAAATCGTACTGACTTTCCCCGGCCGCAAAAGATACATTAGAAAAGGAGAACATCGCTAAAAAGGTAACAGCAACCGTAAACATGAGACTGTAAATCGTTTTCACTTCAACCACTCCCTATTTATAAATTACACACCAGTTAAATATAGTCGAATTCATTTTTTCTTTTAAGGTTCGAAATAATTAATCTGACTAGTTAATGTCATTAACAACCAACTCCTTTATACGTGTTATTTTTTTAATACCAACTAGTCGGTATTAATCAATTTATTATATGATTAGTAATGTGTTACTATTAATGAAATATTCAGTTTTTTAAAAAGGGGGTTTTTTATGTTAAATCATCATCAAAAACAATCAGAAGAAACCATCAACAAATTAATGCGATCAGGAATTGAATTGTTTTCTAAGCAAGGCTATTCTAGTACAAGCATTGATCAAATTGTAAAACATGCTGGTTACTCTAAAGGTGCTTTCTATGCTCATTTTTCCACCAAAGAGGAGTTCTTACTGAGGTTGATAAAAGAAGGTATTGATTTCTATTTTGAGGATTTAAAGGAAGCTCTTACTCAAAAAGATTGTGATTTACTAAATACATTTAAAGAATATTCTATGCGTTTAGTGAATGAGGCTTATGAAAAGGGGTCTTCTCCTATGCTTCTCCAAGGATGTATGGTTTCGAATGAATTACCTCAGATAAAAGAAAAGCTTATTCTCCAGATGGAGGAATGGAGGTCATTCCTTACACATTTATTTCAGAAAATGAAGGACGAAGGTATTGTCGGAAGTCCATTGGATGCTAGAATTTTAGCGACGGCTAGCATGGCTCTTTTTAATGGATTTAATCTGCAACATTTTGTTGATAATCGAATTCAAATACAGGACATGTTAAATGTTTTTGTTGAATTGCTTCAAATACAAGAACCTAATAAGAAAGGTTAATAACAACTAACATGGATGCTTTATAACTATACTGAATCATTTATAAATGTCTCTTTAATTTGGGGGTCAATTTGTTTATTGTCTTATGCAACTAACGGGTGGGTTAGCTTAAGATCGGAGCTGCCATTAAGGCAGCTTTTTCTTTTATCGAGGCAGGTTTGTAAAAGAATGCAGGTACAAAGATTTTTCTGAAACTGAAAAAATTAAAATCTTGAGGGAGAGTAAAATGAAAGATATTCATGATGAAAGCACATGGCCCGTTTGGGCTAATGAGACAATAGACATTGTCGAACCAAATCCCAAGTGGGTAGAAAAAGGTAATCAGGAAAAAGCACTTCTTCTTAATCTTCTTTCAACTTTCGGCATAACGGAAATTCAACATTATGGAAGTACATCTATTCCTAATTTACCAGCTAAACCAATCTTTGATTTAATGGCTAAAATTGATTCATTTCAAAAAATAAAAGAAATATCTTCATTGTTAGCTAATCACGACTGGCATTATGTACCACCTAACATAGACAATCGACCTTGGCAAAGATTTTTTGTGAAAGTAATTAACGACAAACGAGTAGTACATTTACATATTTTACTTGAGGGAGAAGAACGGTGGGATAATCAGCTACTTTTTCGTGATTTATTACGGACTAATCAGCAGTTTATTGATGAATACGCTATTCTTAAAAGAAATTTAGCAAAAAAATATAGCAATGATCGTGAAGCGTACACTAAAGCAAAAACAGAATTTATCAATTATGTTCTTAAATCTTAGTTGCGAACTAATATAAGTTTGTGAAGAAATGTACCTAAACTAACGGGTGCGTTAGCTGAAGATCAGAGCTGTCTTTAAAGCAGCTTTTTCTTTAACTAAACCAGCTAATAGTTAGTCAACATTTTTCAATGAAAACTTAAAATATTTCATGCTATACTAAATTTGTGCATGCTAAATAACCTTCCAATGAACTATATTTGGAAAGTTTTGTGCTATTTAGTTATACTTTTAAACTAGGTTAGATCTTGGAAAGTCGAGTTATTTTGTAATAGTGCATAAATCCATTGTAGAAGCTTATTGGCACATGCTATCACAGCTACTTTAAAGGGCTTTCCTTCTTCACGTTTCTTATCATAGAACTCTCGTAATCTCTTGTTCCGAGGGATGATTTCATCTGTCGTTTTCTTCTTGCGACAATCACGAATGGCACAACGAACTGCCATATATAAGGCATGTCGTAGTCTACCAGAACCTCTTTTGGTAATCCGATTTACTGAGCCTTTAAATTTACCTGATTCAAAGATACTTGGATCAATTCCGGCAAATGCCACTAGTTTTTTAGGGTGATTAAACCGATCAATCTCTCCAATTTCAGAAATAATCGTTGTAGCGATTTTTTCACCGATACCAGGGATGGATTGGATAATCTTATATTCTTCAATTTCTTTTGCCAAAGCATTTATCTCTTCTTCAAATTTGGATAAGTGCTTTTGGTATTCTAGAAGCATTTTTATATACATCTCTAGGCTTAAAATGTGACTCTGATATAAAGTTCTCTGAAAAGGATTTCGAGCTGAGGCAGCCATAAGTTTCTCTGCCTGTGTATTCGCCCACTTTCTAGAACGACTTGGACAAAGTTCATTAATCCTATTTGCTACAGTTTCTTCATCGACTGCTGATATGTCTTCAGAAGTAGGGAATTCTAATAGAGTAAGCAAAGAAACAACCGAATACAAATCTCCAAAAACCCCTCTATATTCAGGAAATACTTGATCAAGAACAGCCTGAAACTGTAGTTTTGTTTGTACATAGATACCTGTTATATTTGCATGTTGTCTTGAAAGATTACGAAGATTTAAGAGTTGTATCCCTCGTTTTTTATAAGGCTCTAAATCCTCTTTATAGTACAGCTCGCAGAGGTGACGTGCATCGATTAAATCTGTCTTTACTTTCCGTAAACTAGAGCTCTTCGCACGATAAGAAATGAGTGGGTTAACGATAATTAATAAGTAACCTCTCTCCTCAAAATACTGTACAACGGGCGTATGATAATGCCCAGTAGACTCTAAAACGACCGGAGGTCGAATTCCTGTTACGTTTTCTATCTCTCTAAGATATTGGTGTAAGCTCTCTAGTCCTTCAATGGTATGTGCTACTTTAAAACTTCTTTTATAAGGCTTCTTTTTATCCAAGAACGCTTGAACCTGACTTTCACCTTTAGCTACATCCAGACCAACCACTGGATTCATTTTTTATCTCCTCCAAAAACATAATATTGCCGGTAACCCCTAATCCTTCTTGCAGTATCATAGCTTCGCTTGTTATACGAGATCTTGGTCCCAACCAGCCAAATCATGTTTAAGCAAGTAGGGGGCGAACTGTTTAGTTGACGGGGTCCAAGCCCCACGGGCAGGAACGTTCTACCCCGGCTACCGTTATCATATATCGATATAAAAATTGTTCAACCAGAAATAACTGGCTGACCTTTATAATACGATCGGGGCAGGATAGTGGAAGAAGGTATTTATTGTTCAGATAGAGAATAGTATTCGAAAAAGGTTGATTTTTAAGGATTAAACAAACTTAATATCAGGAGGAAAAAATGGTTGAAAATAGTTATGAGAAACAACAATTGAAAAAGCTCAGGACTTATATTTATATCACGATAGCATTACTTTTTTCAATGATATTTATATTTGTTAGCATTCTATTTTTGTATTTTCCTATGATAGGCATTTTAGACGTTGTGTATTTTCCACCAAAACTCGCAATTTTTTCATTCTTAATTTCTATTGTATTTTCTGTTTTAGCCATAAAAAATCTCTTTGGTAAGATATTGTTAGTTTTAAACATATTTCTAATGCTATTTATGATTTTTTATGGACCATAAATAGATACAAGAAGACTAACTTAGGGTGTAATAGTCAGGCTGTTGTATAGACAGCCTTTTCTTAAGTAACAACGAAAGCAGCATTTCTGCAATAAATGAACTACTTTCTCCATTTGTAAATCGTTCATTATTGTGAAGTAATTCACTTAAACTAACGGGTGCGTTAGTTGATTAATGAACACAAAAATTCTCAATCTTTTTAATAAAAGAATAATCCAATTAAATAGTATAAGGGCATGTTTTGATTAATATTTTTTCAAAACATGCTCTTTTTATTTGTTCAGTTATCAAGGTTCTTGTATTAATTTGATCAAACTTTGTTTAAAAATTACAATAACACTTTATTTACTTGAGATTCTATTGGTCTATTGGGCAAGACACCTTACCCAATAGACCAATAGATGAAGGGATTTAATAATCGATACCGGCAGCTTCAGCTAAATATTCAATTAGATGAAGGGCGCGCATTGATTGTGTGAGTCCTTCACGATCAATACCAAGTTTCATCTGTAATAGGCAGCCAGGATTTGTTGTAATAATAACAGTTGCCTCTGTGGCTTTCGTGTGCTTCATTTTCTCATCAAGAATCTGCATGGATGAATCATAGTTTACAATATTATAAATGCCTGCAGATCCACAGCACATATCAGCCTGATCCATTTCAATAAGTTGTATTCCAGGCACTTGTTTCAATAATTCGACTGGTTCTTGCGTTACCTTTTGAACGTTCGTCATATGGCAAGAACGCTGATACGTAACTCTCTCGCCAGCTCGGGCTGCTATCTCTGGTAATCCGCATTCAACAAGAATTTGGCTGATATCTTTTGACTTAGCTGAAAAAGCTCTTGCTCTGTCTGCCCATTCGCTGTCATCCGAAAGTAAATGACCGTATTCATATAACATGGCGCCGCATCCTCCAGCATTATTGACAACAAAATCAGCTTCCACTTTTTCAAAAGCCAATATGTTTTGTTTCGCAAGATTGCGTGCTTCATCCATTTCTCCAGAATGGGCGTGCAGTGCGCCGCAGCATGTTTGTTTCGGTACAACGACAACATCACAGCCCGCTTCTGAAAGAAGCTTAATGGATAATTGGTTAATGTGGTGGAACATCGCATCCATAATACAACCGGTGAAAAAGGCAACTATATATTTCGGATTCAATTTTGCTTTCACTTCTATCAGGGCACGCCCTCGTTCCACCGGTGAAACCGGTTCCGGCATGATTGCTTCGAATGCACCAAGATTATAAGGTAACTTTTTCATAATACCTGATGAACGAGTCGCTTTTTGCAGCCCACTTTTTTTGTACAGCCAAATGGAGTGCCCAGTGACGTTCATCATCTTCCTACTTGGGAAAACCTTTTTCAGCATTGATTTTCGAAGTAGTCGCACAGGAATAGAAAAGGTTTTGCGTTTGACAAGTGCTGCGCGAGTGGCTTCTAAAATGGAACCATATTCTACACCTGTCGGGCAGGCTGTTTCGCACGCCCTGCAGCCTAAACACAAATCGAATGGTTCTTCGAGAACAGATAAGTCTGTAATTTTTCCTTCACCGACCATTTTCACTAAGTTAATCCGACCACGTGGTGAATGTGTCTCTTTTCCGAATGTTGTATAAGTCGGACACACAGGCAAACAATAGCCGCATTGGACGCAGTTATTCGTTTTGTCGTATTGAAATTCTTTTCTTAACTGTTTAAGTGATGTTTCCATGTTAGCTCAACTCCAATTTTTGTCCCGGTTCAGGGAAAATTTTCCCTGGGTTCATAATGTTATTTGGATCCCATACTTCTTTAATCCGTTTCATAATATCGAGGCCGGCTGCCCCTAGCTCCATTTCCATAAAGGGAGCTTTCATCATTCCAATGCCATGCTCGCCGGACAAGGTTCCGCCAAGCTCAATGGCCGCCATAAAAATATCCGCTACAGCTAGTTCAACGCGGCTCATTTCTTCTTTATCCGTTTTATCACAAATAATGTTAGGATGAAGGTTACCATCACCTGCATGCCCAAAAACAACGAGATGAACACCATACTTGTCTCTTATTCTCTGCAGTCTTTCACACATTTCAGGAATTTTGCTGCGAGGAACGGTGGCGTCTTCTGAAATTTTCGTTGGCTTAATCCGAACAATGGCCGGAGATACGAGCTTTCGTGCTCTCCATAGTTCCGCTTCTTCGACTTTGTCCTTTGGAATTCTAACTTCTCTTGCTCCTACGGCACGACATAATTTAGATGCCTGGGCAACTTCTTCTTGCAAAGCAAGTGGATGGCCATCCATTTCAATTAAAATAAGTGCGGCCGCATCAACAGGTAAGCCAAGTGGCTCAAACTGTTCAACTGCTACAATGGATGCCTGATCCATCAATTCCATTTTTGAAGGGAAGATACCGGCAGAAAGAATTTTGGAAATCGCACTTCCTGCATCTACTAAACTATCAAAAATAACCATTATTGTTGCAGTAGCCTTCGGTTTAGGAATGAGTCTGAGCACTGCTTTCGTAATGATGCCGAGTGTCCCTTCTGATCCGACAATCAGCTTTGTTAAGTCGTATCCGGTCACATTCTTAACGGTACTCCCGCCTGTTTTTATGAGTTCTCCTTCAGGTGTAATCACTTCAAGGCCAATAACATAATCTTTCGTTACGCCGTATTTCAGCCCCCTCGGCCCTCCAGAGTTTTCAGCTAAATTGCCGCCAATTGTCGAGACGTGAGAACTGCTTGGGTCAGGTGGATACATAAATCCTTTTTGTTCAGCTGCTTTATGTATATTCGATGTCAAGACCCCAGGAGAAACCACTGCTACAAGGTCCTCTTCGTGAATTTCCAGAATATCATTCATCACAGATAAATCGAGGACGATGCCCCCTTTGACCGGAAGCGGCCCGCCACTTAAACTAGTAGACTGGCCCCGTGGATAAAGAGGGATTTTCTCCCGATTCGCAAACTTCACGAGGGATACTAGCTCTTCTGTACTTTTTGTCTGAATGACGAGGTCCGGCAAATACGTCCCGAATGAAGCATCGAATGAATAGCTAAAGCGGTCACTTTCATCTATATAGACTTTTCCCGTTTTTATAATTGCATCGATTTCCTGAATGTGATTGGCGGTTACTACTTTCATTTCATTATCATCCTTTCTGTTTTGCTATACTGTATAATCCTGTAAAAATAAACTTAATTTTTTCTCGGCGTTTCTTAGATGAATCTGGCATTGAAGTTTAGCCAATTCGGGCTCTTCTGCTTCAATTGCCAGAAGAATGCTTTGATGTTCATCGTAGACTGCTTTACGTTTTCGTTTTAATTGTTCGTTTGGACGAAGAGTAATGTTTAACGCTTTTTCATAGAGAGTAGATAAGCTTTCTAGCGTTTGAATCATAATCGGATTTTGCGTAGCCTTAATAATGGAACTGTGAAATTCTATATCAGAATGGATGGCAGTAGTACCTTTTTCAATAGATTCTTCTTCCATTCTTTTTAAAATATTCTTCATTTGGTCAAGGCATTTTGGTGTACGTCTTAGGGCAGCTAAATAGGCCGCTTCAGGCTCCAGAATCTTTCGCATCTCAAATAGATACTTAATATTTTCAACATCATCTCTTTCTACTTGTATGCGATGTATGAATGTTGAACTTGTCGTTTCTTCCACATAGCTTCCGCCTCCTTGACGGGAGTTAATGACACCAGCAGCACGCAGCATGCTTAATGCCTCGCGTATGGGTGCTCTGCTTACAGAAAAATGAGCCGTTAACTCCTTTTCCGTTGGTAGCTTAGAACCTGGACGGAACTGCCCTGTTTCAATCATGTTTAATAATTCACGAGAGATCATTTGAGAAACATTTTCTTTTTGGGACAAAATAATCTATCACCTTTCATGTTTTATCTTAATAGAGAAGGATAAAAGCTAAAAATTTGTATTATGAATTTAAATTTGTATGACATATTTATGGGATGTATTGAGATTTTATTCTAATTTTTAGAAATATTAATTAGAAAGCGCTTTCAATTTGTTTATAATAAAGAAAAACCTTTAACTAAACTACAAAAAACGAATATTTGTATTACAAATATTGTATAAAAAACTGTTGAGTTAATCAAGAGTTTTCTTTAATGAATACAACTTGGTTTCGCTAATGTAAAAGGTTACTTTTAAGTTGCTTTCAGTCCTCAATTAATGGAATGTAATTTAGCTTATTCTCATTAACAAATAATTGAGGTTTTTGTTTTTAAATATTTGCATTTATGAGTGAGCGACATGAGCAATGCAACTATGTTTAGAAAGACAAACGACTAAAAAAGTGACAAGACGAATTGTACCATTTCTTATTGTCTTGTATGTAATCGCATTCATTGACAGAGCGAATTTAGGTTATGCGGCTTTGGACATGAACGAAGCACTGGCACTGACAAGCAAGATGTTTGGAATCGTTTCTGGTATTTTCTTTATCAGCTATTTCTTGTTTGAAATTCCAAGCAATGTGATGCTGGAAAAAGTCCGGGGCGCGAAAATGGATTGCACGTATTCTCGTTACGTGGGGAGGCGCCGTAGCGTACATAAATATTAAAAACATTTCGCTGCATAAAAATACAAATTGTTGTATTTTTATAATAAACATTCTAAATCTAAAAAGGAGATAAGATATGGATATTTATCATGCAGTAACCAGTGATGTTAAATATATTTATAATTTAATACAAATTCACGCTGAACAAGGAGTAGTTTTGCCTCGTACAAAATTATCACTATATCAACATTTACAATGTATGTATGTCATGAAAGAGGATAATAAAATACTTGGGGTTGCCGGATTACATGTTTTAGGTCAGGACCTGGCAGAGGTACGTTCATTAGTCGTTGCTCCAAATCATTCTGGTCAAGGTATAGGTCGTAAATTAGTTAATCATATTATAAATGAAGCCTCACGACTTGAAATTAGCAGATTAATATCATTAACATACGAAACGGAGTTTTTTAAAAAATGTAATTTTGAAATTATTTCAAAGGATACTTTGCCTGAAAAAGTATGGATTGATTGTATGAATTGCCCCAAGTTTAACTCTTGTGATGAAGTTGCAATGATTAATTATATTGGATAAAAAATTATCATCGAGTCCATTCAATTATGGCTGTCATGAATAAATGCGGATTACACATTACCATAAAGACCGTCCATGGTATTTTAAGGAGATAGCACCTTATGGTAAGTGGTTAGAAAGAGAGGGTGGCATACGGGAGTGATGAGTATCTTTAAGTACAATATGTATTTATAGCTTTAAAATATAAAAGTAAAGGTTACGATAGAAAGAGAATGTCACCCTAACGATGGTGCCATTCTCTTCGTCCTTAAGGAGAGAAGTTAACGCCGAAAAAACAAATTTGGAATAAATTTTAAATAAAGTACTAGCAATTGAATTAGTTACTACAGATTATACACGTATTAAAACAAAAAAGATTGACAGGAATAGTACCTGACACAACCTGAAAAATAGTTTACTATATGGATTTTTAAAAAATAATAGACTAATAATTTTGGTTTAAAACCTTAATTCCATCCCTTATTAAAGAATCGCACCCTAAAGATAATTAACGAAGAGAGTTAGTGGTATCGACTTTTTATGTTGGAATTCTCTTTAGGTATAAAATTTCCGAAATGGGCGGTATAGCATTGTTGCTACCGTTCGTAAAAGTACTTTTTGAAAAGTGAACAAAGAACCCATAGGCCTTGCCTAGGACCACAACATAGGTGATAACAGTTTTTCCTTATGCTATTTCTTTCTTTATTCATTCCAGAACTTCATAGCCTTTTTATCAGAGGTATAGACGGTAACTTGTTTGGTTTTGCTAAGTGTTTATAAGGTTCTCCTTCTTCATTTACTTTACGAAGCTCTTCATGCTGTTTTTCAACCCGATTTAACAGCTTATTTACTTCAAGGAAATCAGCGTTTCCCATCTTCATATCTTCACTCACTCCTTTTTTTATTTCGAATTAAATAGATGACATATCCAACATACCAAGATCCACGGCATTAAATCCCTTATAAATAAATAGGGCGCAATTTTACATAGATTAAAATCTACGTTTTGCGAACCAAACTTTTTCTTTAAGAGTTTTTCGGGGTTGTCCAATCTAGTATAATACCAGACTCATATAATATCTCAGAGTTAATAAAGGGGGGAGGATTAATTTGGGTAAGGATAAAAAATGTCCAGATTGCGGACATAAGCAATGTAAATGCAATCATAAAAAATGTAAGGATTGCGGGCACAAAAAATGTCAATGTGAATCTAAACAAGAACAAAAGGTAGAGCAAAACATTGAAGTGTATGTAAAAGTACCTGCAGGACCTCAAGGAGCTCAAGGTGTTCAAGGAGCTCAAGGTGTTCAAGGGCCTCAAGGTGCTCAAGGACTTCAAGGTGTTCAAGGAGCTCAAGGTGTTCAAGGGCCTCAAGGTGTTCAAGGACTTCAAGGTGTTCAAGGAGCTCAAGGTGTTCAAGGACCCCAAGGTGCTCAAGGTGTTCAAGGACCGACGGGAGAAAATGGATTGTCAAACCAGTTTGTTGTAGGTCTTAATACTACTCCTTTTCCTACATTGGTTTCATTAAATCCGTTGCCAGAGGTTCTTTCAACAGTAACCATTACTATTGATGATCCTGGTGATACCGTCAGATTAATGGCATCAATTCAGTCAATAACTTCTGCATCAAGCGTAAATTCTAGCCCACTCCGAGCAAATGTGATAGCGTACAGAATTAGACGAACTGCACCTAATCTGATCATCAGATCTGTGCAAGATACGGATTTTGATTCTCTAACTACTGCTTTTACAACTCTTGATAACCCTGGATTAGGAACATTTACCTATGTTTTAGAAGGATTGTTGATCAATTCAACTATTCCTGTGCAGAACGAATTTATAATTAGTGTTGTCTTTACTGCCGAGGAAATTGAACCTAATTAACTACCAATAACCCTGATAATGTGAACTCAGATAAAGAAGATGGCTGCCAATTGGCCGCCATTTGAATGTACGATTCTTAAACAAATCATACATTCAATTAAAAGAAAGAAAAGTACAAAAGTAAAGATATGTATTGAGTTTTAAATAAACGGTGTGAAAAGAGAGTTTTTAATAATGGACATCCTTAAATGTCCTTCTGAGGTGGAAAAAATCTATTATGGACCTAAGCCATATTGTGTATGGAGAATGAGAAAAGCCGCCTATTTGCATTATGATAGGAGGCTTTAAAGAATCGGTCATTTTGTTTTTCTTGTTATTCAGCAGTGAATGTAAATGTTACTTTTAACGGCCTGCCTTCGCTCCCCTTTTGTGTCCAAATGATTTCCACTTCGAATTCCGTTGCTTTTTCAGCCAAAAGGAAATTTTTAAATTGATAAGGCATTCCATCATTCAATTGTTTTGCTAAAAAAGTAGTCTCTTCAAATTGGTTTTTATTACATTCCTCTTCACCAGGACAACCAAAAAGTGAAAACTTCGTCGGGAATTTTATTCATTTTGAATATTCTATTAAACCAAAAATATTAGTAAAAAAGAGAGCATACAACACCTGGACCATATAGGAAATGGCTTCGTGAACAAGGATATGACATTAAAACTTGTCTACTATAAGAGACGTTGAGTCAGAAAAACTAAATATGCAAAATGCTTTAGAATAAAGAAGAGAGGGTCATTAAACTCCATCAAATTTCGCGGATGGTGAGTGGGGTCGCAGAGAGCAACCCACATGGATAGGGCAGACTGTGAGTTGCAACCCGAAGCGAGTTGACTATTTACCAAGATACAGAGTTTTCCTTACGAGGAAGGCTTTTTTTCATTCTTTTTGAAGACATTCGAAAGTGTATAAAAAGTTGACCGGGTGTAATATCGAAGAATTGTTTTTTTGCCAGGTCTAATATAGCTATGACTTCTTCCCGTTTGTTTATTGTCTCTACTTACTTCAGCTACATAAACATCTGGAATGCAAGAAAACAATCAACTACAGACCTCTACGCTGCCAGCGTGGGGAGTGTAATTCCGATAGCATACTAAAATGTCCAAAAACGCTTTAGATCAAGGTTTTCGATGTGTGTGTAAGGTTTAGGATGAACTATGATTTCCGTCAGTTTTCTATAGTTTGTGACCAAAATGTTAACAGAGTGCGACCAATATTTAAGTGTAAAAATTAGCTTTTTGTTTGGGAATCAATAGGGTTGTGAGATGTGATGGTATGCTAAATTAGGTTTATCGCAAGAGAGTATTTTTCTGTAGGAGTAATAGTTGAACAGACACTCCCTATTACCTCCGTCTTCGTAGTAAGTCCTGCACTTTATCAAATGTTTCTTTTTCAATAATGGCTTTATGAGTATTTTCAATAATAATTAGATTTTCTGCGTCAATTTCTTTTCTTTTTGAAGAGGTAACAGAGATCATTTCTGACCGTCCTTGTACTAACTCTCCAATGTAGTGTCTATTACAAAGAATACCTTTAATGGTGGAACCATGCCATTGTTTAGAGGCATTTGATTTATTTGCAATAAAAGGTATATTAACAACTAAAACAGATTTGATTTTAGAAAAAGATTTGAAAGCAATTGAAGAATCAATTAAAGTATTACAAAAATATGTAGAGCTAATTACAAATCCTAAGAAAAGTAATTATCCAAGATTAAAAGTCGTTAAAGTTAAAATATAATGATCGGTTTGAAATAACTAGATTTGGAAGGGAATTTATTGAGTTTATTATTAATACAAAATTAGTTCGGAAAAGATTTCATATTCTTGTCTATTAGAAAGCTTGTATTTTATTGTTTTAAAAGATGCTGGTTTATAGGAGGCGTTATTTGAAAGTTTATTACGGAGGTATAAAATGAATAACTATAAGAAATTTATTGTAATATAATTAAAGAACTAAATTTAGATGAAAAACCAAATCAGCAGGTTGATTCATATATTTATGAGGAATTTAGAGATAAAACTCAATTTATTGAAAATAAAATATTGAATTTAATGGGTGATATGTAAAGTGACTATATTTCGTATAACAAATTTAAAAGAACACTTGTAAAACGAAACATTGAAGTAAAACAATTAATAGGGAAAATTTCAGAAGAATTATCAAAGTTGCTTAATGAAATGAATACTATGAGAAACTGGGGACTGCACGAACCAGAATCACTTAAACGCACATTTAGAAAATATCAAAGAATTTTGGCCAAAGGAAGAATTAGATTGGTATTTTAATAATTTCAATCCTATACACGTACCCATATTTGGAAAATATGAAGGTAAATGGATTATTAGTTTATATGAGAGTTGTAAAGGAAACTTAGAATATTATAAAGCCATTTACGAATATATTTTAAAAGACTATAGGTTATTATCCGGTGAAGAAGATATAAAAATTAATTTAAAGAAGATAAAAGTGCGTCCTTTTGAATTAGAAATAAAATTGTCTAATACATCTCTTGAAATGCAAAAAAATCAATATAATCTAAAATAAAGTATATTGAGAAGAATTTATAAAGAAACGAACACATGTCCCTTTCAAAAATAACCATAGGAAAGCTCTATTTAGAAAATATAGTAACTGTGGCTCTTATTTAAATGGAAAATCAATAAATTAAGTGATCAAATAGTAACCTGATTTGTTTCTGAACTCAACCAATCAGGTTACATAAACCCAGCAGCATCTCTTGTGTTGCCACATACACTCCGTATTGTGAAGCGGTCGCGTGGTTGGAGTTGGTATAATAGAAAATCAGTTGATATAGAAAAAATCTATACCATCTGCTTTTTTGTTTATAAAAATACCATTCAGGACCGATTTTAGTTAAAATAAACATTGCCGATTTTCACAATAGTTTTTCACAAATTATAAATGTCCAAATGTACTTGATAATAAGTTATTAAGCATGATATAAGTGTAAAAGAAGTGGAACATTTGGCTTTATATTTTTTGATCGAGAGTTTGAAGATGTATCCATATTGAGAGGATTTGAGTTTGAAATGATAGATAATTTTTGGCGTGATTTACCACGACCATTTTTTGTACTTGCACCAATGGAAGATGTGACAGATGTTGTTTTTCGTCACGTAGTAAGTGAAGCCGGTCGACCGGATGTATTTTTCACAGAGTTTACAAACTCGGATAGCTATTGTCATCCAGAGGGCATGAAAAGTGTGCGTGGCCGTTTGATTTTTACAGAAGATGAACAGCCAATGGTGGCACATATTTGGGGGGATAATCCCGAATATTTCCGTCAAATGAGTATTGGCATGGCAGAGCTAGGATTTAAAGGCATCGATATTAATATGGGCTGCCCTGTACCGAATGTGGCATCGAGAGGGAAAGGTAGTGGCCTTATTCTGCGTCCAGACGTTGCGGCAGAACTTATTCAAGCAGCAAAAGCGGGCGGACTGCCTGTCAGCGTGAAAACACGACTTGGCTATAATGATGTAAATGAGTGGGAGGAGTGGCTAACGCATATTTTAAAACAGGATATTGCGAACTTTTCTATTCATTTACGTACAAGAAAGGAAATGAGCCAAGTAGATGCGCATTGGGAGCTAATTCCGGAAATCAAAAAATTACGTGACCGTATCGCACCAAATACGCTACTAACAATCAATGGAGACATTCCTGACCGTCAAACTGGGCTGCAGCTTGCTGAACAATATGGTATTGATGGCGTTATGATCGGGCGAGGTATTTTTAAAAATCCTTTTGCTTTTGAAAAAGAGCCAAAAGAGCATAGCAGTAAAGAATACCTTGATCTTTTAAGACTGCAGCTTGATCTTCAAGATCAATATGCGGAAGCACTGCCACGTTCAATCACAGGGCTTCATCGCTTTTTCAAAATTTATGTCAAAGGATTCCGTGGAGCTGGTGAATTAAGAAATCAATTGATGAACACGAAATCAACAGATGAAGTGCGTGCATTGCTTGATAACTTTGGAAAAGAATGTTGATGGGACGGGGACAGTGAAATGATGTAACTCTCAAAAAGTTAGAGAAAAAATGAATCACATCAACTCATGTGTACTTATTTTATTCAGTTTCAAGTTCCATTGCAGCCGGCTTTTTGATAAAGTCTGTTTTCTAGAATGTAAAAAACCCACCAGCACTCTTGTGTTGCCACATACACTCTGTACATGAGGAGAGTGCTATTTGTTTCTAGCGAATGTTTTTCCACTCGAACCGTAAACCTGCTGCAAAATTGAAGAAATAAAGAATAGAAAATTATTAGGATTCTATCTCAATTATAGGATTTTTTGGATTAACTAGGTGGAACCGTACCATAAATATCGATTCTTAGATCAATATTTCCTTTAATCAGAAACATTGTTCTTGATAAGTTCGTTTGCAATTGTCCGCTTGATTTTTAGAGGTAAGCACCTAGTCCTATTATTAAAAGAAGTATCAAAGAACAACTCAACGTTTTTGATACTTCTTTCTTCAATTTTATTTGAAAGATTAACTGTAATCTCGTTTAATATGACATGGAAAGATTTTTGTTTTTTGTTCTATTGGAGGTACCATAGGAAGCATACCAAGGCGTTCGTAGCTTCTCTCTTAGGCTGGTTTCTTCTGTTTTTGGTCCAAGCGATAACTTAGGAAAGTTAGAAGACTTGCAAAGATAGCAACCAGCCCACCGACCCATGTCACATTCAGTAAATTTCCCTGATGGTAAACAACTCCGCCCAGTGCGGAACCAAAGGCGATACCGACATTGCTTGCTACTGGCATTAGTGAAGCAGCTAGCCCTGTAGCTTTTGGTTGATAAATACCGGCAAGATCTATCAAATAAAGCTGGGTTGATGTTGTTAAAAGAATGGCCATTAATGACATCAAGCCAATGTTAATCAATCCAAAGAGAAAATGACTTGTCGTCCAATATAAACTGATCAGAACGACTGCCTGCACGAGAAAAACAAACCGGAGGCGTCCGATAGCATTGTAGCCGGCAATTTTACCAGCGAGTATGTTGCTGAAAATGGAAATGAATCCGTAGCCAAACAAGATCAAACTGATTGAACTGCCTGGTGCTTCCATTCCTTTTAGGATCGGAACAAGATACGTATAAACGGCATACGTTGCCCCAAATCCAAGAGATGGAATGAAAAAAGCCATTAAAATTCGCGGGTGTGTTAACAAAGAAAATTGATCACGCATCGAACTGCGAATTGTACTTTGCATGGCAGGCAATACGAAGAAAGATGCCAAAAACGCAATAGCTCCGAGAAAAGTCGTTAACAGGAAGGATGCATTCCAGTTGTACCATTCAGCAATGACAGTGCCTATCGGTACTCCAATCACGTTTGCAAGCGTAAAGCCACCGAAAACGAATGATATAGCAAGTCCGCGTTTAGCGATCGGCATGGTTTCACTTGCAACAACCATGGCAAGTGAAATTAAAACGCCTGTTACAACCGCCGTCATCATTCGAAGTGTAAGGAGCATGAGGTAGCTCGTCGAAATCACGCACAAAGCATTCAGAATGATGAACGAACCTAGCAGAAACAACATCCATTTACGCTTTGGAAAATGGCTCGTTGCCGACATCACGAGCGGTGTGGCAATGGCAAACGTAAGCGCAAACGCAGAAACGAGTGTGCCTGCTTTGGCATTTGTAATATGGAGACCCGAGGAAATATCGGTTAAGATTCCGACGATAACAAATTCGCTTGTCCCGAGAACGAATGTTAATAAAGTAAGTGTTAAGATGAGCAACCAATGTCGCTTAGTTAATTCTGTGGTGTGCATAAATACCTCTTTTCTTTCTTAGATGAATGTAAATGTGTCACAGGAAAGATAAACAATTTACCTATCATACCACAAAACATTTTTACGAGGAAAATCCTTGCTTAGATATCGTTGATTATTTTTTGCTAAAAAGCTTGTACCTGAATCATTTACTAATTTTACCGTAACCTGTTTTTTTATCAAACAAAAAAAGAATCAAAAACGGATTAATAAGGAAAAGCATAAGGGTAACAAGATGATAAAAATATAATACTCTAATATCAGGCAGAAAACATAAATCAAACAAAAAGGATGGGATCCTGATGGTTGATGAAAATAAGCAAAATAACAAACGGGAACAATGGAAAAAGAATGTTATGGATAATCTGAAGAGGGAAGCTGTCAAAAATATCATAGCAAGAACGGGAGACCTAGCAAGATTAGATGCTAAAGTCAATAATACTTACACTGTATACATCAAGGATGGAAGGATGATAAAGCAACCTACAAATGGGAAGTGTGTTGTTATTAATGGAAAAATCCAAAATTAAAATTTGTGAAGGAATAGAGAATACACATTATAGAAGGCGAAGGTATATAGCGGTTGGACCACAGTAATTGGTGCAAGGCCATAACAAAGTTCATAGTGCTAACGTGCATGGTAAGCTTTCTGAAGCCAAGATAGTGTAATAGAATTCGAGGTCCTTACTTTTATGAAGCTCTAATTTGATTAGATTTGGTACATTTGAAGTGTGCGACGAGCAGTTCGAACTAGAAACCCACATACAGGAGAAGAAATACAAATTGCTGCTTCCAAAGTTTACTGCTTGTAAACCGGATAAGGAAAAGAGGCGGTTAAATAAAAAAGTAGTATAGCGTAAAAAAATACTCTGGGATGAGATATTCTCCAGAGTATTTTTTTCTTTATGTAAAGTTAGGTTTTATACTTTCGCATCTGTTTTCACATAGATAAGTGCTACGGGTAAAATGCAAAACACTCTTAAGTGAGCTTGTGAGATGCTCCTATTTTTACAGAATGAGAGGAGGGAAGGGATGTAGTGGGAGGGGATGTTACTGAACCCTTTTTTTCGATAAATGTCGAAAAACTTTGTACCACAAATAACTTTGGTGTGGAAGGTGATCACTTTGTGATATCAGCCTTTATGAAGAAATTCCAATATAAAAGTTAACTCTCGAACTTCATTAGCTACATAGTTTCAAAAACCAAATTGTAAAAATGTTGTCTCTAATAATATAGAGTCCCATTAATACTTTAGAAAATTTTCTCTGTTGAGTACAAAATCATTAAAAAACATAACTGATTGTTTAACTTGAATTAATCATTAAAAGTAGTATTATGATTTAGGTACGAATGTTAAGGAGGCACAACTATGAAACAGATTTCTCGAACAAATACAGCTTTACTGCTTATATTTCTTGTAGTTGTGTGGGGCGTTAATTGGCCATTGTCTAAAATGGCGCTGAATTATACACCACCAATATTATTTGCGGGAACAAGAACTATATTGGGTGGTCTGATTTTACTAATTTTTGCTCTCCCGAGATATAAAAAACTTCGCTTTAAAAAAACATGGCATTTTTACCTAATTTCTGCTTCTCTAAACATTATTCTCTTTTACGGCTTTCAAACGGTAGGTCTTGGTTTTGCACCTGCGGGATTATTTTCGGCCATCGTGTTCATTGAGCCAGTTTTACTTGGGATTTTCTGTTGGATTTGGCTAGGGGAATCGATGTATGGATTAAAAATTATTGGATTAATTCTTGGCTTCGCAGGTGTTGCTATAATAAGTGCAGGAGGATTTACAGGCAATGTTTCAGCGATTGGAATTATTCTTGCCCTTGGCTCTGCTTTATCCTGGGGGTTAGGTACTGTTTTTATTAAGAAAACTGGTGATCGTGTAGACTCAATTTGGATGGTTACATTACAACTTATTATGGGAGGCATTTTTTTATTAAGTGTAGGTTCCAGCGTTGAAAGCTGGTCAAATATCCAGTGGGAATTGCCATTTATTATAAATTTATTATTCATCTCTATCTTTGTAATTGCATTAGGGTGGCTTGCATTCTTTACACTTGTAGGTTCAGGAGAAGCGAGCAAAGTAGGTTCATTTACGTTCCTTATCCCGCTTATTGCAATCCTTTGCAGTTCTTTTATGTTGCATGAAAAAATTACACTAAATTTATTAGTTGGCCTTTTATTTATCTTGATTAGTATTTTGTTTGTAAACATAAAACTAAAATCACAGACAATACCCGACTCAAATTTATAAAATAAGGCTGTTTTCTAAAATATTATAATTTGATTACGATCTAGATCGGTCGCTTTATACATATAAAATGCGATTAGGTCAAATATCGTTATGGACACATATCCGAGTTTGATTATATGGATGACCAAACCAGTTTAGTCTTATTTGCAGACTTGGCTAATACTTTCCCATTTATTTCTTAGGGTGGAATTATGTAAAAAGTTGGAGTTACCCGAGCTATTGTTCGGAAAAACAACAATAAAGATTAAGATTTTTTATATTATAAAATAAACCTCGTTAGAATATATGTAGTTTTCTTTAACCATATTTTGCTAAGGAAATGTTAATTATACTAATCGTTAATATAAAAAAACCACTCTTTAATAAAAGAAGTGGATTTTTTATATTTATTTGTTTTATTGCGTAAATCTGTCACTTCTATGCTCCCTATAATACATTTCATGATAAAGGTCTGTTTCTCTATAGCATCTTTATGATTTACAAACAGATTCTCTTCCAATTATAAGGGGATCTTAAATTGTCCCTTTTGCTTCCGATCAAGATTAGCGATATAGGAACTCATCAGCTTCATGGAAAACTGAAAGATCGGGCTTTGAATAAAGGTATATGCAAACGTCATAATAAACACTGGACCTCCAAGGATGAAGCCGATAATCAAGATGAGGCTCTCGACAACGATTCTTGCACGGCTGACAGATAACCCGGTTTTTTCCGAAACGGAAAGCATGAAACCATCCCGAGGACCGGCCCCGATTCCCGCAGCCACATAGATTCCTCCGCCAATGCCGGATATGATGATACCCATCAACAAGATGAATAGATTTAACCACCAATGCTCCGTTTCATGAGGAAGAATGTTGAGATGCAAGAAGAAATCCATAATCGGGCCGATTGACAAGGCATTTAGAAAGGTACCAATGCTAATATACTTCCTATCAACGACGCAGGCGATTAGCACAAGTACTAAGCCGCATATGACACTCCATGTCCCAATCGTGAACCCGAACCGTTGGAACAGGGCGACGTTTAAAACCTCCCATGGATGCAGCCCCAAGGATTGAACATTCACCGCAATCGCATTCCCTAATCCAAAGAAAATTAAACCAAGAAAAAAAATAAAATACCGTAATAAAAGAAATGTCATCTCTTCACCTCTACATCATATATATCTATCTACTTTAGATGAAGAAGGCCTAACGAACAAGATGATTTATTAAATTCAAAGCGAGAGGACCATGAAAAAACGTCATCCTTTTCGAGTATTTTACTCAAAGAATAACGTTTTTTTGTGTTTGAAATTGTTTCGTTTTCTTGATAGGCATGACGAAGGAATGAGAGGGCAATTGACCCGTTGAGACATGGGAGGGAAAGCCTCCAGGGGCGGCGTGGAGATGTGTATTATATGGTAAAATATGGAGTGGTAGCTGGCTCCTTTATTTAACTATGCCTTCACGAAGCCTAACTGATCTGAACTCATTTCATTTACCCGTAAGTCTAATTACAAGGGTTATGAAATCCTGCGAATAAGTGAGCATTCGAGAGATATTCGCATCAAACTGAGGGAGTTGAAGAATGGTTTTTCCTCTTATTTAACAATTATGCATATTGTCAAGGATGTAGTTTAGGATTACTAGTGATGAACCGTACCATAAGTAAATGAGGTTTTTAGTACGGTCGGAAGACACCTTCAACAAAGAAAGCTAGCCAAGGGCTGGCTTTTTTTTCAGTAAATAGATCTGTGCCTAATAACTCCTCGAATATTCTTGTTTTAAATATAGTTTCAAAGGTGTTTACATCTCGGTTTATTATATTACTATGAATGTTTACTTGTAGTAATTTGTGATATTTAATCCAATCAAGTAGTAATATATCATTCTATTATTTATCCATACACCGCTACTAGTTAAGCTGCTTTAGTTTTTGTAACTTAGATAAATCTGAAACAGGACTTTGAAATTATTTAAAAGTCATGACACTAGGTAAAAACGATTATTTTCTGATAATTTACATGAAATTAACATGGAATTAACCTTCTATATAAATAACCAGATTATTATTGGGGAATAATAGGAGGAATGAAATTTTGAGAAAACTATTTTGTAAAAGATTTATTAATTTACTAGTTATTGCACTACTGGTTCTACCCATCTTCTCAAGTCTTGCCATTCGTGCGCATGCAGAAGATACCGTGTCGGTTAAATTACTTTCGGTGAATGATTTACATGGTAAGATTGATGTAACAGCAACAATTAATAATGTAAATTACGGACGTGCTGATTATTTGGCTACTTATTTAAAAGCCCGTAAAGCAACCAATCCAGATAACACGCTAATTATCCATTCTGGAGATATGATTGGTGGCAGTTCTCCGGTTTCAGCTTTACTTCGAGATGAACCTACTGTTGAAATCATGGAAGCAATCGGATTTGATGTAGGAACTGTAGGTAACCACGAATTTGATAAAGGTACACAAGAATTCCTTCGGATGGTAAATGGCGGTGACCATCCGAACGGCACACAAGGATATAACGGGATGGACTTTCCAGTTATTGCTGCAAATGTGGAATACAAAGATAGCGGAAAGCTCATATTAGATCCCTATGCCATTAAAGAAGTAGATGGTGTGAAAATTGGATTTATTGGTGTAGCTACGGTTGAAACACCTAATATGGTGATGGCCTCAGGTATTCAGGATATTCGTTTCACGGACGAAGCTGCCGCTGTTAATAAATATACGGAGGAGCTAAAAGCACAAGGAATTAAGGCAATTGTCGTTTTAGCTCACGTTCCTGGAAATCAAAGCGGTGAAACGGCCACTGGTCAAATTGCAAGTTTATCTAAGAACGTAGATGACGAGGTAGATGTCATTATTGCTGCTCATAACCATGTGAAACTCAATGCGATTGTAGACAACAAACTTATTGTCCAAGCTTGGGAATATGGAAAATCCTTTGCGGATATTGATTTGAATATTGATCGTGTTACAGGCGACATTGTTGAAAAACATGCAGAAATCGTTGATGTTATTCAAGAAGGTGCAACTCCTGATCCAGAGGTTAGTGCCATTCTAGCCAAATATAAAGAAATGGTTGGAACAAAATTGAATGAAGTCATGGGTTATGCTGCCACTCCAATGACTGGCGGATACCCTATCAAAGGCATCATTGGTGACAATGCTCTTGGAAACTTGATTGCAGACGGAATGAATGATGAAATGAAGTCTGATTTTGCCTTAATGAACGGTGGAGGAATCCGTGACGTTCTAGCCCAAGGCGAAATTACTTGGGAAAATCTTTTCAATATCCAGCCATTTAATAACACATTGGTTACGGTCACCATTCCAGGATCAGCATTAGAACCTATATTAAATGCTCAGATTTCATCCTATGGGCCAGACGTCTCCATTAGTGGATTCTCATATATATGGGATAGTGCGACAAGGAAAGTAGTGAATATCTATCTTCCTGATGGAACACCAATTGATAAGAATGGGACCTATACGCTTACTGTCAACAATTATATGTATGAACATGAGACTGATAAATATAAAATTCGCCAATATGGCAATGATCCAGTTCAAGGACCTGAAGATTTACAAGCTACTGTAAACTTCGTGAAAAGCTTTAATGGACCAATCCATTATGTAGCGGAAGGAAGAATCTCGGAAGACTTCAAGGCACCTGAACTGGCGGATGTGGTATTACATGAGGCTGACTTGAGAGACGGATCGTATCTTCATGAAGTTAAGGTATCCTTGGAAGCAACAGATGCAGGTATCGGGATTTCGCATATTGAGTATAGTCTAGATAACGGTGTCACTTGGAAACGTTATGATGAGGGGCTAACTATTAATAAAGAAGGTAAAAACTCTATTCAATATCGTGCGATTGATAAAGTGCATAATGTTTCAGAGCCGAAAGCTCTTGAGGTATTCATTACACCTGCATCAGTCGAAAATGCGATTTCTTTAGTGAAACAAGCAGAGGGAAATAAAGGAATCAAAACATCGCTTATTGCTCAATTGGAGAACGCAATTAAAACTTTTGAAAAAGATAAAGAAGATAAAGCTTATCAATCTTTAGAAAAAATTTACTCGCGTATTAGCGAGCTCCCAAATAAGCATTTAGAGGAAGTGGACAAAAACGAAATCATGTTCATGCTTCAATACATCATTGAACATAGAACAGAAACTAGCGGGAATGAGTTCCCAGCCTTATTAGCAAGTTAGTTTTCGATTCGAGTCTTTTATAATAAATAAAATGATGGCAAGGATAAAAACATGACCTTTCGAAAAAGTAGGATGGTAACCAGAAAATAGGAACTGAAAAAACAGATAGAGGCTTGTTTTACGCGCACTCTATCTGTTTTTTTAATTTACTCTATTCAACGTTAGAGTGAACCGTACCATAAGTAAATGAGGTTTCTAGTTGAAAGTTAAAAAGTATTTCATTCTTTGAATTCATTATTATCTAAATAAAAATAAGCACTCAGTCAAAAAAGAGTAGAATGCTGAAATTAATCTTAGCATTCTACTCTTTTTTTTTGTCTCTAATATCACCAAAATCTATTTGATGACCGCCGCCAAAGTTAATCCACTCCATTTGTGATTACCGTGGCCAAAAAGTAAGTTTTCACTTTTTATAAGTTTGTTTATTTTTGTTAGTAAATTAATATAAGGAAAAAAAGACTTCAAACCATATGACAATCGCCAGCTACTTTCAGAAAAAGATTATAAGTATTCAAAGGCAAGTGGGGAAAACAACCTGTTTTTCTTCACTTGCTTTATTTTAGGGACTTATCGGACAGCCCCCTTGTGGAATTAATAATATTAATATAAAAAATTAACATTATATTTATATAGTTTTGGTTTAATTGAATTGTAAAATATAAATCTCCTTGGAGGAATCATTAGATGATTAATAAGAAAATTGTGAAAACAGGAGCTACTTTAGCACTTGCCTTAGCTATTACAGTTCCAGCACTATCACCGACAGCAGCTACTGCGAAGGAAAATAGTAAAATTGAATCTGTTAAATTTAATGGAATGAAAGCACCAGCTACTATCGATGAAATGGTAAAAACGTATACAACTGCAACCGTTGATGTAAAATATAGCAATGGAAAAGTAAAAACATTTCCGTTGTCCTACAACTACCTATTTAAATCGGAAGATAAGGTAGCAACCGTTAAAGGTGAAAAAATTCCTGCAGGTACACCAATTGATGTAAAAGGAAATCCAATTAAGGATCCAAGCAGCACAGACGGAAAATATTTTGTTTCAGATGCTCCGGATTCAAATAGCTTATTAATGCCAATTGACGGCAAACTTTATATGGTTACACATTATGAATATCAAACAATTGATGCTGCTGGTCAATCAGCATACGGTTTAGTCCCAGCATCTATGTCTTTAACTGAGTTGGAACAGGACAAAAAAACAGGTGAACTTAAACCTGTAAAAGTAGAAAAAATCGATTTTTCGGCAGTAAATGGACTTTGGATTCCATGTAATGGTTCTTTATCACCATGGAATACACATTTAGGTTCAGAAGAGTATGAGCCAGATGCTCGTCAATTTGCGGACCCTACATCAAAAACAAGAAGTCAAGTTGAAACATTTGCTCAATTCTATTTTGGAAATAAAGCAAAGGCTAATCCTTATTTCTATGGCTACACTCCTGAAATTACAGTAGATAAGAAGGGGAAAGCATCGGTTGTGAAACATTACAGTACAGGGCGTTTCTCTCATGAGTTAGCTAAAGTAATGCCTGATAACAAAACTGTATTTTACGGTGATGATGGTGGTAATACAGGAATGTTTATGTATATAGCCGATAAAGCAAAAGATTTATCAGCGGGTACACTATATGCAGCTAAATTTAAACAAACAGGTACTGAAAATGGTGGTTCAGGAGACTTAGAATGGATTAATTTAGGACATACAACGGATAAAGAAGTGGAAAAAATTATTGACAGCGGCATTACATTCAATGATATTTTTGAAACTTCTGATGTACCAAAAGAAGGTTTTACAGCGATTAAACAATATTCATATGGTAAAACAGAATATCTAAAACTTAAACCTGGTAAAGAAAAAGCAGCTGCCTTCCTTGAAACACGCCGATACGCAGCAATGCTTGGTGCGACTACTGAATTTAACAAAATGGAAGGTTTAGCGCTAAACGAAAAGGATAAAAAAGTATATATTGCTATTTCCGATCAAAGTAAGAGTATGGAAAAAGATTCAACAGGAAAAGACCCAGCAGACCATATCCAATTACCAAAAATTAAAGCTGGTGTAACCTATCAATTGGATTTACAAGGTGGTCAAAAGGATAGCGAAGGAAAGGCTATTCATAGCTCTTATGTAGCACCATCAATGTATGGATTGGTGGTAGGAGAAGACCTTCCTAATGCTGATGCATATGGAAACACTGCAAATGTAGACAAAGTAGCTAATCCCGATAACTTAAGTTATTCTGAAGCAATGAGAACCCTCTTTATTGGTGAAGATAGCGGTGCTCACACAAATAACTATGTTTGGGCATATAATGTTGAAACGAAAGAATTAAATCGTATTCTATCTGTTCCAGCAGGAGCCGAAGCAACTGGATTATTTGCTGCTGATGACCGCAATGGATTCTCATACATTTTCAGTAATTTCCAACATCCTGGTGATGAACTAGATGGTAAGTCAATTACAGCTGTTAACAAAGATGAATTATTTAAAGCTGTTGACGAACAAATTGGCATTAATAAAACAGGGGGGATTGGTTATATCTCTGGTATACCTTCTTTAACAAAATATAATAATGGTAAATATCAAAAAAGTTTAGAAATTGATAAAAAATGATAAGTTTAGATTAGGTAATGAACCTGAATGAAGGAACACAAATTTACGTAACGGCAACTGATGCAGCCGGAAATATAAGCACTGATAAAGTTACTAAGTAATGGATAAACTGGCTCCTAAAATTCCTTCAGTAAATGAAGTTATTGTGCTTATAAAAATGAATAGGGCTGTCATAAAAGTGATTAAAAAATGACTTTTGTGACAGCCCTCATCCATTTTAATTTGGCTCTGTATTATTTGTTGGGGTTATGACACAATTTTGAAGCAATAAAAAAACGTAGGAATCTTATTTTAGAAATGAGATTCGTGTCTCACCTCAAGCAGTGGCAGAACAAGTAGGGATTTTGCTAGAGAGAAACCTATAGGTGGGAAATAGAATGAGATTGTGAAGGATTGTACGTAAACTTTAGCCAATGTCGATTGTGATTATAAAGAATCTCTTGAACCAAAAACCAGGATGATCCCAAGAAATAAAATTATAAATATTGTTTTATTAATCCTGTACGTAAAAGTACACATTTATAAACATAAAAAGTCCTTAGAATCTATTAAATCTAAGGACTTTTTTGATTGCCTCTAATCCTAATTATGTTAAGTAGGGCTGGCGTACGCTGGTTCTTCTTATTTCACATTTCACATACTATTTTTTGAACGTATTTTTATGTTTTGTTGCTGATAGGTCGAACACGTAAGTGACATTTCTGTCATTCTTATTTATTTATTGTTAGGTAAATCGATGGAAAGAAATTGAAATGATTTTTAAAATAGATATAAACTCTGTTGTAGAAAGGAATAAGTCCAGAGAACCCTTTACAATCACCTTATTAGTTTGGTTGACGTTGTTTGTAATTTTTGTACTTCATGGGAGAATAGATACACTTTATCTTAAAGTAGATACTTTATAAAAAAAGCCGCCCTTCCAAATATAGAAAGATAGCCCCTTTGGCGTTTTAAGGAAAGGACCTTGTATTAACCTGATAGATGGCGAGACCCGTTTTAGAGAATGTACGGTTAACTTAAATGAATTTTAAAGTTCTTATATTAAAACAAAAAATGATACTACCAAGAAAAGGAAAATGACTGATGAATCGAAGTTTTGTTGATCGATACAATCAATCTATCATTTTCTTTAATGGAGAGTGTAAAACTTGAAAGGAGAAGTCTATGAAAAAAGTATTCGAAGTATTAAAGAAAATATTTGTTTTATTTATTGCCTTTATCTTGCTCGTATCAGTATCTGTTTTTATTTACCATAACTCTCAATTAAGTAAGGAAGCAGCACTCCTTAAAAGTGAGGGAACAGTCGTTAAGTTTAATAATAAAAAAATTAATGTCTATAATGAGGGAAGTGGTGAGGATACATTTGTATTTATGGCTGGCTCCGGGATCGCTGCTCCTGTTTATGACATGAAAGGACTATATAGCAATTTTTCAAAAGAAAATAAGATAGCTGTCATTGAAAGAGCTGGATATGGGTACAGTGACGTTTTTAACGATGACAGAGATATTGACAAAATACTAGAGCAAACTAGAGAAGCGCTAATAGAAAGTGGAAATAAACCTCCGTATATATTAGTGCCTCACTCATTATCAGGGATAGAAGCTATTTACTGGGCACAAAGATACCCAGATGAAATAAAGGGAATTATTGCTTTAGATATTGGTTTACCTCAACAGTACGTAACACATAAAATGAACCTAGTTGATTCATTGACAGTAAGAGGAATAAATATTTTAACGAAAATTGGTTTGCACCGACTTGTTCCTTCTTCTACTTATAATCCTGAAGTGATTCGGCAATCATTTTTAACTGAAGAGGAAAAAGAAATTTATAAAGCATTATACTATAAACAATTTTTTAATGATGATATGAAGCAAGAACTTTTACAGGCTTATGAAAACGGTAAAAAATCAGTTAACCTTCCGATACCAAAAGAAACACCTATTTTATTTTTAGATGCAATTGCTGACCAATATAAAAACTCAAAATATACAAAACAAAAAAACAAAGATTATGAGGAATTTGCAGAACAATTAGAAATAGCAGATGTCATAAAAATTAGAGGTACACACAGCATTTATTTATACGTGCCTGATGAAATATATAAGCTTTCAATGGAATTTATCAATAAAGAAGTTGAAAAAAATGAAATCCTACGTGATGAAAGGATATAACATTTTAATAGTAGAAGACGATTTGATAATTGGCGATTTACTTCAAAAAATTTTGTAACTCGAAGCGTACTATGTTTGTTGGAAAACGGATGGAAGAGTAGTTCTGGATATCATCCATAAGATAGATTTAGTCATAATGGATGTTATGTTACTAGGTGAAGATAGCTATCAAATCACAAAGAAAATAAAAAACTAGGATTAAATATTCTCATAATTTCTCTCTCTGTCCGAAATGATAGGGTAAATCCTTTTGATTCTAGAGAGTTACATTACAAACTTTTTTAAATTGCGGGGTAGAAAATACAATTGACTAAGAACATAGGGTCGTTGAATTATTTGCAGAAATTATAGATTAAATATTAGTTGAACTTGATTAAAAGTTATACCATTTTTGGTGGAATCTTTAATGTTTCAGGAGGGGGATTTGGAATTATAGAACTTTTAAGGTCAAGGCTTAACTTGGATACAGCTTAGCTCATCTATATAGGAAATCCAGGATAGTAGGTGGATGATTATGAGTTAATTGGTTAATTGACTGGGCGGTAAATAAAAAGAAAAGGTACTAATTCCTTTTTTGTACGGAATCAGTACCAGGTATAGATATTTAATAATCTTACTTATTAGGGAATCACTTACCGGTTAATTAAGCAATTCCCTTCGTCATAACGAACGATAATGACGAGCTTGTGTCTATCCCCATGGTGTTCCGATTACGACAAATATTAGCCAAGCAAGTCCAGGTCCGATAACAACAAAGCATGCGGATGCAATTAAGAGTTTTCTAAAAAATTCATTTTGGTTCATACCTTGAGCATTTGCGAGCAACATAGCACCATTTGTTGAGAAGGGACTTATATCCACAATGCTCGATGCAAAAGAGATGGATGATATGACACCTATGGATGATACAGTCGGATCCTGAAGAATTGGAATCGCGAGTGGAATAATGGCTGCCAAGAAACCTGTTGTTGAGGCGAAAGATGAGATAATTCCTCCAATATAAGATGCTGTTAGAGCTGCCATTACAGAATTATTCATGCCAGCTATTAACTGGGTCATATATTCGATAACACCGATTTGTTCTAGTACTCCTACATAAGTCACAATCCCTGTTACCATAAGGATAATTGGCCAAGGCATACTCTGTAAGACGCCTTCTTGCCTTTTTGGAGCCATCAAGAAAAGTGCCAACCCTACTCCAAACCCGGCAAAGCCCATGTGTACATTGTACCCTAGAGCTAGGACGACTAGAAGAGCTATTCCAAGAAGTGTGAATCCTCTATACCAAGTTAAACGCCCTTCTGATTTTCCTGAATTATCTACTTGATTTACATTTATATCGATTGTTTCTACTGTTTCTACTGTAGCTGCTGTATACAGGTGAACAGAATCTTTCCTAAAAAACCTAAGTCCTCCAAAAAGAATGAATACTATAATCGCAACGAATACACATAAGATAAAGGTGTTTAAGAAAAGCAAACCTGGTGAATGTGGGAGGTTTTGTGAATCCATCATACCGTTCACAATCACACCAAAAAGATGAAGTGGTGAGAAACCACCCGCAGTCACCCCTATAAGTAGCATTAAGCCCATCATAAGAGGATTAATCTTGTATTGAAAGGCAACTCGTAACGCAATTGGACTTAAGATAGAAGCAGAAGCAATGGCAGATGTACCGATACTGGTCAAAATAGCACCCAGGGCGAACATAATCCATGGAATTAAGCCGGTGTTACCTTTAACCAAAAGGAGTCCCCATCTACTAATTAAGTCGATGGTTCCATTTTTTTGGACAATGGCAAATAAGAATGTGACTCCTGCAAGTAGGACGAATAGATCTGCAGGAAATGCACTAAAGATCTCGTCAACGCTTAGCCCACTGACTAACACACCCATGATAAAAGCAGCAACAAAACCAATAATACCGATGTTTATTGGAAGAATAGCTCCAATGATAAACATGAGTAAAAGTAATATAATAGCTCCGATTTCTATGCTCATAATATGTCCCCCTAAGTTTAATAAATTGCTCATGTGTGACCTGAGCCATGTGCTGAACAAATCCATTTGCTTGCGTCTTAGAGGTAGGGTCGCACTGTAACAGACTCATAAGAAAAATACTCTATTAAAAATTTAAAACTTTGATTCACAAATCTGAAAACGCTTTCAATTAGAAGTATTATGAATGCCAATAAATATCCTTATTAGGGAATTATTTTTTTGAGTTTTTCAAATGAAGAGTAATTGTCAACAATTTATTAATATCATCAAGAGTAATTGCATAATACAAGACACGTTTAATTTCTGTTTAACCAATTGTAGAGTAGCTTCATTTCTTTAACCTCCTTTCCTTAGTTCATTTTTGTATAAAAAACTAATGGCGATTGTCGACAAAATTATGCTGATGTTTGTAATTCTAATGAAATTAGAATTTTCTGTCAATGTTTTTTTTATCAATTTTATTAAATTCCCTTAATCCAAATAGGAGGGTGTAAATTCAAGAAGTTTTGTTAAACCAGAAGTTGGTTTTTGTACCCTATGTATTTGAAAGAATAAACCGCATTTTGGGAAAGGCAAATAAGCCTGCTCGTAGAGATAGGCTTTTTCACTTTTTTCAATTTAAGTTTTCATGTTGAAAAAACAAGGGAAAGTGTTTTTAGGTAGGAAACTATGGAATATGGTTTTCTAATTTTGTTTTTCAACGTCCTTTTCTTCTGGTGTCATAGTTCATACAGTAATACAGTCCTCATCAACATTCATACCACATGCACGTTCAATAACTACATTCATTGAAAACACCCGTTTCGGCTTCAATAATTGGAATTGGTAAGATCAACTTGACCTTTGTTCTGCATGGATTGTTAAGGGAAAATCTAATTATTAATGCCTTTAATGCTAGGTTGTGATTTACCTTTAGGGTTAAAGACATTTTGGTTATGCTGTATTAAAACTTTTTTTGCTTCAACAAATTGTTTTTTATGTAAATGATTTAAAATAATATGGTGTTCTTTAAGTGATTTATTAATATTCTCTACCCATTCAAAAGAAAGTCGTTGCAATGATAGTAGCGGTAGTCCTAATCTAGAATACATATTGGCGATAATATCACTTTTACTCATTTCGATAATCCCCAAGTGGAACTTTTGATTCAACATCGCGTATTCCAAACGGTCACCATCAACCAGATCCATCTTATTAACAAGCTGTTCCATATGAATTAGAGATGATTCAGGTGTATCGAGTTCTGCAATCCTCTCTATTGCCAGGCTTTCGAGCATCATTCTTATTTCTAACAGATCAATAATATCTCTTTCTGAGTAGCCCTTTACAACGGAACCTTTTCTTGGGATCCGTTCAACTAAACCATCGATTGCTAATAAATAAAAAGCTTCTCTTATTGGGGCTCTGCTTGTCCCAAATTCTTCAGCATAATTAGCTTCTATTAATTTGTCTCCTGCTTTAAGTTTCCCAGTAATAATTTCTTCAGTTATTTTCTCGGCTATCAGCCTAGATAGTGAGTTATTATCAAAAATGTTGTTATCAACCATTATTTGTCCTCCTTAACCTGGACATGAGTTTTGAACTTTTATTAATGTATACAATACCAGAACTTTTAGAAAAATCGAAGTAAACTTTTTGGGAAAATCCTACTCATTTTAAATTTTTTTAAAAAAGCAAAATATTGTCATCAAACTAAATCAATTGAAATGAGAAAAAGGGTGAAGATTGCCACTCTTTTTAGAAGTAAATACAACCAATGTTATCGACAAATTGAAAATACACGTAATAAGCCTGAAAATAAATAGTCAGAAAATTATATAAATTAATAATTATTAGTTGAATTTACATTAAAAGTATATTAGGATGTAATCATTCACAATAAACGATTGTCGACAATATACTATTTTAGTTTCGGTACATGATAATTTTTTAAAAAAAGCAAGTAAAGAAGTCATCAAATTCAAATTTATTAAAGGGGTGAATTCAGCATGAAAGTTACGATTAACCGAACTGAAACGAATGGGAAGATTACCTTACAAGAAAGCGGCGGGTTTGCGATAGTGACCATACACCGTCCAGAATTAAAAAATGCACTGACAAATCGAATGTGGAATGATTTAGCAGAGATGGGGAAAATGATAACTCAAAATCCAAAGAATAAAGTCGTAATATTGCGTGGAAGTAAAACTCATTTCTCTGCTGGCTCCGATATTAAACAATTTAATGAGTTAACAATTGCTGAGGCAAATGAAGCATTTCGATTAATGGAAGAGGCCATTTCTACTTTTGAAAAAATAACATTACCTACAATAGGCGCCATAAATGGTCCTGCGTTAGGTGCAGGTTTTGAATTGGCCTTAGCATGCGATATACGAATTGGCACGCCACACACACTAATGGGAATTCCAGTTGGAAGACTAGGGATTACTTTGAACCAACCATTTGCGAAAAGAATAGCCGACATGATCGGAAAAAGTAGAACAATGGATCTAGTTTATACGGGTCGTTTATTAAATCCAATAGAGTGTTATCAATTGGGCCTAATCAATTATCTTCTAGATGATGAAGAAGATATTAATCATTTCATTATAAATCTTGGCAAAAGGATCTTGGAGCAGTCACAAGCCTCCCTTTTAGCTGTAAAACGGTCAGTTGCTTATAATTATCCGACTATTTCAATTCCATGGGAAACTGGCATTCAATCCAGCGTTGACCCCATTGACTTTCCAGAAGGTGTTCGATCTTTTGTAGAAAAAAGAAAACCAAACTTTCAAAGGAGACGATAATATATGCAACCACTAAAAGGAATTAAAATAGTAGATTTAACCCGTATTTTGAGTGGTCCATACTGTACAATGACACTTGCTGACCTAGGTGCAGAAGTAATCAAAATAGAGTCCCCAAAAGGTGACGATACAAGAGAGTGGGGTCCCCCTTTTTTACAAAATGAAAGCGCTTATTTTTTAAGCGTTAATCGAAATAAAAAAAGCTTGGTACTCAATTTAAAAGAAGAAACAGGGAAAGAAATTTTTTTAAAGTTAGTTAAAAATGCTGATGTTGTAGTTGAGAATTTCCGTCCAGGTACTTTAACGAGACTTGGTATAGGTTACGAGGTCCTTAAAGAGCATAATCCAGGAGTTATTTTAGCTTCAATTTCCGGATTCGGCCAAACGGGTACATATTCAAAGAAACCAGGATATGATGTTTTAGCCCAAGGTATGGGCGGGTTAATGTCAGTAACAGGAGAACTCGGGAAAAGACCAGTGAAAGCAGGATTTTCCATGGCGGATGTCGGTACTGGAATGTGGGCAGCTTTTGGCATTTTAGCAGCTTTGCATGAACGTAATCATTCTGGCGAAGGTCAGTGGGTAGACACATCCTTACTGGATACCGTCGTTTCGTGGCAAACTTATTTAGCAGGCAGTTATTTTGCTTCTGGAAAAAATCCAGAACCACTGGGAGATGCTCATCCAAATATTGTCCCTTATCAAGTATTTGAAGCATCTGATGGATACTTCATACTTGCTGTTGGGAACGATGGTTTATGGGATAGATTTGTTGAGGTGATGGATTTACAATCCATAAAAGATCAAAGGTTTGTAACAAATCCAAAGAGGGTGGAAAACCGAGAGATACTTATTCCTCTCTTAAATGAAGTATTTCAGAACAAAACAATTAATGAGTGGATTGCATTATTTGAATCAGTGAAAATTCCGTGCGGTCCAGTAAATAAGTTTTCAGACATTCTAAATGATAAACATATGTATGAACGCGAAATGATAATTGAGAGGGAGCACCCAACACTTGGGCCTATTAAAATGTTAGGAATTCCAGTTAAATTTTCAAGAACACCAGGGGAGGTTAAAACTGTGCCACCACAATTAGGGGAACATACGACCGAAATTTTAGAAGAGTTAGGTTATAGTGATGAAGAAATTTTACGCTTTGTTGAATTAAATATTACAGCTCCAGAAAAAGCTAGTTTAATAAAAAAATAGATGAAAAAAGTATCCATTATGGAAACCCTGGAGGATAAAGATGTTTATAGACCCGGAGACGCTAACACCTAAGGAAATATATAAATTGCTCATTGGTTCAGTTGTCCCAAGACCGATTGCATGGGTTTCTACGGTTAGTAGAAATGGAGTATATAATTTAGCACCTTTCAGTTTTTACAATGTTGTTTCGCGAAACCCGCCAATGCTCGGCATTTCAATAGGTCCAGGTGTCGGTGAAAGAAATGGAACAGAAAAGGATACGTTGACAAATATACGTAGTGAAAAAGATTTTGTCATCAATGTAGTGTCCAATAATGTTGCAAATCAGATGCATTTAAGTTCTGGTAATTTTCAACCTGAGGTTGATGAGTTTAAGAGTGTAAATGTAACACCAATGGAAAGTAAGATAGTAAAATCTCCATTAATAATGGAAGCAGATATAAAAATGGAATGTCGATTAGAGAAAATTATCGAACTTGGATCAGATCATCTCGTAATTGGCAGACTTGTTCAATATCATATTATTGACGATTTATATTGTGATGGGAAGGTCAATATAGAAGAATTACAACCAGTAGGTCGACTTGCTGGAAATTATAATCTTGTTGAAAATATTTTTCTTCTCCCCAGATAAAAAAGGGAGTGATAATCTGATGAAAGCCATTTATGTTAATCGATTTGGAGGTCCAGAGGTATTAGAAGTAATAGAAACAACTGTGCCTCTCATAGCTCCAAACCAAGTTCTAATACAAGTTGCCGCAGTGAGTGTTAACTTTGCTGATATAAAAGCAAGATTAGGTAAGTATCATGGAAAAGGCAACCCGCCTTTTATACCAGGATTAGATGTAGCTGGGATAGTAGAATCTGTAGGTAATTCAGTGAAAAATGTAAAGGTGGGGGATCGGGTAATTGCCTTTCCAGCCAACGGTTCTTATTCAGAATATTGTGTGGCATAAACTAACCTATGTCATTCCTGATAATGTTAGCTTTGATATTGCAGCAGCATGCCCAGTTGTTTCAGTAACTTCATATAATCTACTGTCACAATCTGCGAATGTAAAAAAGGGAGAAATCATTGTTATTCATTCTGCCTCTGGTGGAATAGGTACAACTGCAATACAAATTGCAAAAGTATTGGGTGCAAAGATGATCATTGGAACAGTGGGAATTGATGAAAAAATTGCAACAGCTAAAAGTGCAGGTGCAGATGCTGTGCTTAATTACAATACAGAAAGCATGGAGCAAAGAATCCTTGAATTAACAAATGGACAAGGTGCTGACGTTATTCTCGATTCAATTGGGGGGAAGATTTTTGAAGAAAGTATGAAATATCTTGCTCCTTTCGGAAGAATTGTCTGTTTTGGAAGCTCATTAGGAGAATCAGGTGTAGTCAAAACCAACGATCTCCATAAAACATGCCGTTCCGTATTAGGATATAGTTTAGGAACCCAGTTAAAGGCACGGCCAGAAGCATTAGCTCAACCAGTTTCAGATGTATTGAAATTAATTGAAAACAAGGAATTAAAAATAGTCATAAGTAAAAAATTTAAATTAAACGAGGCAGCAGAAGCACATAAATGGATTGAGAGTAGGAATAGTGTAGGGAAAATTCTATTAATTCCATAATGTGAAAGAGGATGATTAATGAAGGAGTGAGGTTAACGAGTCACTTCATATTTTCATCCTCTTTTCTATTAATCTTTTTCTAAAGTAAGACTAGAAATATAAACATCGATTGAATCTAGCTCAATTTCCAAGACAGAAAGGAGAATAAAGGTGATTTTCTCTTGAATCATTTCGATCATTTTTATAATATTTTGATCAATTGAGGAAACGAGTTCGACCTGTATTTGTAGTTTAGGGACATTGGAGAAATTATATCTAATGTTGCTAACTTTTGACACCTCGACTATGTTTTTGCAACTGAAAATTGTAATATCTTTTAAGGCAGTTTCAGATATGAAGATAGTACCTTTGTTAAAGTTTGGCTGAATAATTGTTGTTTCACCAATATATATTTTTTGATTAGAAAAGATTTTCTTACCCTTTAAGATTATCTTTTTAACCATGCTAGGTTCGATTTGAATATATGGGATCGGTATGACATGTTTTTCTTCTGTCTTTCGTACAAAGAGTGCCATTTTAATTTCTTTACTGGAACGGATATCAGATACATCAGTATATTGGTCAATTTTCCCTAATTTTAATTTTTGGGCAATTAAATCAACCATCTTGATTGAAGTACCTACTATTAAAATTTTATCAATCGAAGCTCTATGAATAGCTTTTATTACTTCTTCTTGATGCTCGTCGTAATGAAATATAGCACGCTTAACCGCCTTAATATAATTTTTTTCGTATTTTGCAGAAGTTCCTGCAATTTTCCGGCCTTTAACAATTAAAAGACCATCGTCAATAAAGGCAGGAATCCCTTTTTTATGGGTATATTGAAGAACAGAAGTGCTCTTTCCAGTACCACTTTTTCCAACTAATGCAAAAACTTTCAAGAAAAATCCCCCTTAACTTCCAGTTTATATAAAATTACCTTTTAAAGATAATTTTTATATTCTAGCAAATATCGAATTGAAAGAAATTACTTTTGATTCAGTTCCCTTCTAATCCATTAATAAAATAAATAAAATAGTTAACAAAAAATGTGATTAGAAAAACTGATTAACATAAAATCTTTTGAATAATAAGGTTTTAATCTTAAACGCATACTAGATTATTGGAAAATAAGTATAAATTGTTAACAATTTGTTGAAGGGAATTTAGAGATAACATATAATATACTCAAAGACATTATATCATTCTTAAGTGGTTGTTCAAAAAGGTCAGGAAAAGTTCCGCAAAAAGAAAAAAGATTTTTCTTATCGCGAAGTTATTTCTAGGAAACTGACCCTAGTATTGTGAATCTCTTCATTGATTCGCTTTTTTCCTCCTTTTTGAGCATTCGCTTAAAGTTATTTGTAAAAGAGGTGTATTATTATGGAGGTCGATAAGCATCTTCCAAAAATTATTGCAAGTCAAATCGTTACTGATATTATAAATAACGTTTTGGAATCCGGGGAAAAAGTAATTGAAGAGCGATATGCGAATAGTTTTGGTACTAGTCGAGGTCCAGTTCGAGAAGCACTTTATATATTAGAAAATGAAGGGATGATCGAGAGAATTCCCAAAAGGGGTTCATTTGTAAAAAAATACAACAAACAGGATCTTTGTGATTTATTTGAAGTCAGAGGATCTCTAGAAAACATGTCACTAAGCCGCCTTAAATATCCATTACAAGAGGATCAGGTAAATGAAATTGATCAAATAATTAGTGATATGGCTACTGCAAATATGGAAGTTTATGCACAACTAAATAATGATTTTCACTATAAAGTCTTGTCTTTATCAGGGAATGAGGTTTTTAAAAATATTTTTTCTCGTTTGGGAACACCATTGATAACCTTACAAAAGATAGTTTTAGAAACTCCTGAAAGTGTAAAGCAATCGTATGAGGAGCATAAAATGCTTTGGAATGCTATAAAAGTGGGGAAAATTAATCTTGCAAAAGCAGTGTTAGAAGACCATATTGAAAGTGGTAAAAGAAGGTTTTATGAAGCAGTTGAAAAAAATAAAAAATAAAGGAATGTATCTTTTATTTTTTGTCATAAATTATCAAAATATTTAAAATAATATAAAAAGTGTGGATTGAAATGATTCTTCATTAAATGGACATTGAATAAAAAAAGGGTTGTAGATGGAAACGGAAACATTAGAAGGTTTTAAACTATTAACATTTAGCAGTCCTCTAGTACGAAATGCTATTAATATGAAAATGATTGAGGGGGAGTAGAGGTATTGAGCTGTTTTAGAAAAATGGTGATATTGACATTCTTATGATTTCGGAACAGGTAAAGCTTTTTCTCTGGAGAAGAAGATACAACGAAATTCTTAAGTGTGATTATGGAGGAAAATGGTGACATGGTTAAAAGCATGTAGATCCAACGATACCTGTTATTGGTGTAATTAAGGAGTAGGCTGAAGTATTTCTGAACGAAGAGAACTTGAAGATAAGTCCAATCAATGTAAAGTTCACCATACTAATAATTGTGAGACTTTTGAATTATTTGTAGAGAAAGAGAAAATTAGACCAGTAAAAGGGTGATATTGGTGTCGTTAGGTTACCCGAAGAATCTACTATATTTAAAAAAGAAATAGAAGGGACGTAGAAGAGATGGCTGAAAATCTAGAGGTAGTGAACAAAAATAGTATTAGTAATGAGCCACTTTATCTCCAAATAGAAGGAAATATAGCGTTTATCAATTTCAACAGACCCGAAAAACGGAATGCACTTAGTTACGAAATGTGGACGAAAATACCTGATTTAATAGAAGAATGCGAAAAAAATTCACAGGTTAAAGTAATTATTTTTAAAGGTGTAGATCATAGTGCGTTTTCGGCAGGAGCAGATATAAGCGAATTTAAAACATTACGTTATACAGCTGAAGGGGCTGATAAATATAATAGGGCAACGCTGGTCGCAGAAAAAGCCATAATGGATGTTTCCAAACCAACAATCGCCATGATTCAAGGGTTTTCTGTGGGAGGGGGCTGTGAAATAGCAGTTGCATGCGATTTTAGATTTTCTGATGAAAATGGAAGATTGGGCATTACCCCTGCCAAGCTTGGATTAGTTTATAATACGCCTGGAACAAAGAATATTGTCGACCTTGTAGGTCCTGCAAAAGCAAAAGACATTCTATATACAGGCCGTTTATTAGATGCTGAAGAAGCTTTTCGAATTGGGTTAGTGGATCGTGTATTTTCCTCAGACTCAATTGAAAAAGAAACTTTGGATTATGCAAAACTAATTTGTAAAAATGCTCAATTGTCAGTACGGGGGACAAAAAAGATTATTAATGAAGTATTAATGGGAGCTACCGAGGATTCTCAAGAGACAGCGCAACTTGTAATCGATTCTTTTGTTTCAGAGGATTATAGAGAAGGTGTTCATTCTTTCCTAGAAAAACGCAAGCCGAACTTTAAATATTCTTAATATGCAAATGAGTCATACTGAGAAACTTTCTTGAGGTGTAAGTATAGATAAGAAATAAAAACGTTGAATGAATTTTAGTTTAACTGACACACACCTTAAGAAAGGGGATTTTTACATAAAGGCTTAAAACGATATAAATGAAGTTAAAAAAAGGGATTATAAAAGGGCATTCTATATAAAATCGGCGTATTGTGTGATAACGAAAAACGAAATGGCTGAGAGTCTATAAGACAGATGGGGGATAAAGATGAATCAAACAAAAACCAGCAACAATGTCATCTCACTTAAGAATATTAACTGGAAACGCAATGGGAACCAAATATTAAATGGGGTTTCATGGGAAGTCCAAACGGGGGAACACTGGGCGCTTCTAGGTTTAAATGGATCAGGTAAAACATCTCTTTTAAAAATGATTACGGGATATCAATGGCCCAATAGTGGTGGCGAAGTTTCTGTTTTAGGAAACATTTTTGGAAAAACGAATATACCTGAGCTACGGAAATCCATAGGCTGGGTGAGTTCCTCCTTAGATCAGGAATATCAATCACGGCCGAATGATACAGCACTTGAAGTAGTCTTAAGTGGTAAATTTGCTTCTATTGGATTATATGAGGAAATTACAGAGAATGATGTAAAAAAAGCAAATAAATTACTAGACCAATTTAGAATCAAACATTTGTCCAACCAATTCATCCAATCTCTTTCTCAAGGTGAAAAAAGAAAAGCGATGATTGCAAGGGCTCTAATGTCTTCGCCTCGTTTATTAATTTTAGATGAGCCTTGTAATGGATTGGACATTTACTCTAAGGAAGAACTATTAACCACTATTGAAGATATGACTGCTGCACCGAACGGCCCAACCATTTTATATGTTACACATCATATCGAAGAAATCGTTCCATCAATAACTCATGCTTTGTTAATCAATTCAGGGAACGTTATTGCAAAAGGCGATAAAAAGAACACATTAACAGAATCATTGTTAGAAAAGACCTTTCGTGTTCCTATAACTTTAGAATGGGAAAACGATCGTCCTTGGATCCGGATTAAATCGATGTTAGCGACTGTAAAAAACTAAAACTTCTGGAAAGCATTCTGCATGAGTAGTATAATCAATTCTTCTATAAACTTTACATGAGTTTTAGGGGATTTTAACTCTTCTGAGAAGGGTGTCAACTGTTATTCATAGAGATTCAATGGGAGCAACGTTTTATAGAACAACACCCTTATGTTAATCATTAATGACCCGTTCGCGAAAGCTGACTTTTACGAGCGGGTATTTTTGTTTTGACAATACCTTTTTCTCATTCACCTTAATAGTGTGTCTGGTTGAGTGGTTGACAATGTAAGGAATATGGTCTTGCAAATATATGATACGATGAAAGTAGCCCTCCGTTTTTTGATTTGGGCAGGCTGGGTGAAAAAAGTGAATAAACAATCATATTAGGTCAATTCTATATACAAGAATGAAAATAAAAAGGAGATTAGATCGTGAAGCCATATGAAATAAAAAATATGATTATTGATGACGAGTTTGATGGTGAAGAAACGGTTACAGCTGATTTTACTCACAATTATAAAGATTATAGCATTACTTTTAATAAAGCAGATCTTGAAATAATTAATACATGGGTTTTTGAGGATGGTTCATCTCTTCCATCAAATTTATCTGATACTATCATTGAATCAATAAGGGAAGATATTAAAAAGAGAATCTAGTCATATGAACTAGATCTTTTTTATGGTCATTTTCTTGATCGAAGAAAAGTTTAGCCTAGTTAGAAGAAGTAGAAATTATTTGGCTTTACCGACAAACGTCTTAAACTCGGAACCGAATTGATGACAAATATGATCACTTTAATCCCTGCTGAGATGGATGATGAGACCTTTTTTATATCTCTGGTTTTTATACAATACTGGCTCCAATTGAAAATAGAAAACAGGTAGTATAGGTGTTTGTTCTAAGTCCCAACCCGTGGGGAAGAAAAAAGGGCTTTGCGTATTTTATTTCCTAAAGGATCCATTATGTTAACTAATGATGAGTCTTATTTATCCACGATTAAAGATGGTTCAACCAATGAAATACTTGCCTATAATGTGTCTAGCCGAATGACATTAGATTTAACTACAGATACATTAGTAAAGTTAACGAAGAATAAACGAGTAAAAAGGGGCCTCTATTCACTCTGATCACGGAGTACACTATACTAGTCCACTTTTCAAAAAAAACTAGGACTTGGGCAATCCATGTCGAGAAGAGGGAACTGTTAGGATAACGCTCCACTAGAGTCCTTCTTTGGTCATTTTAAAGATGAAGCCTAAATTAAACCCTGCAATACAATAGAAAAACTTAAAAAGGAAATAAGAAGTTATATGACGTACTATAACAATTTCAGATATCAATGGAACTTAAAGAAGGTGACTCCTGTTCAATACAGAAATCACCTTCTCCAAGTGGCATGACCTTTTTTTATAATGTCCTTTACATAGGGTTCAGTTTAATAATTGGCTGACCTTATATTACGAATGGGGCAGGTTAGTTCCAAAAGGAATTCTGAATTTTATGGTAAAGTAAAGGAAATTATTGATTATTAGTTTGGGGGATTTTTAGTGGAGGCTCATACCTAATGTTTTTTATATTTTTGGGTTATTTATTCTATATATAGTTATCGAAACAGCAGTAAGGAAAGGTATTAATAGTTCAATTATTGGTCAATTTCTTGAAAAGAAGTATGAATTTAAAGGAAGATAAAAAGTCTTTTCTTGATGATGAATTAGATAATGATAAACGATAAAACGGATTATTAAGCTAACAGGTGCTTTATTTTATTAAGGAAATTGCTTTGGCAGCTCTTATTCTAATGGAGCTAACGGGGCAGCTTTCCTATGAGTCTTTTTCTTCAAATGTCCAGTTATATCCTTTTTTATTGAGGGAGTTTAGTTACATAACAGCAGGAATGGGGCGAATACGTAGCCGCTAATGCTTAGCTTGATATACCTATGATGTTATTACTTCTTAAGTAATCCATTGAAAAGTTGGCAGAAGATAGACTGCTAAAAAATTCTTGAGAAAAGGAGACATTAGAAATGACAACTTCAAAGAAAAATGTAAGGACTTGCAACAAAGGACACAAATATTATAAGGGTAGCGACTGTCCGACCTGCCCTATTTGTGAGCAAGAGCGCAAACCTGACAACGGATTTCTTTCACTACTTTCTGCGCCAGCCAGACGAGCAATGGAAAACAATGGGGTAACTTCACTACAACAGCTATCAAAATTTAGTGAAAAAGAGATTTTGCAATTTCACGGTATGGGACCAGCTTCTATACCTAAACTTAGGACTGCTTTGGAGACAAATGGGTTATCATTCAAAAATTAAACACCAAGAATGATTAAACTTAAGTAATGCATTTTATGCCTACTGGAGCATAATTTTTTATTCAATTTCTTCCTCAAGTCACAGGGGCTTTATGTCAATAAGGGATTAGAAACATCGATGGTTCCTGAGTTTTTTTGGCCACCATCCTTGTTAAACTGAAAGTAACTCTAAAAAGTGAGGTAACGAAAATCATGAGTTCCTATACTCCCTATTTTGAATTCAATCGAAAAAAGTGGGCATCTTTACGAAATCATACTCCTCTTCCTTTAACTGAAGAAGAATTAGATAACTTAAAAGGAATAAATGAAGAAATATCTATTCAGGAAGTAGAAGAGATTTATTTGCCCTTGACTCGTTTAATTAATTTATATGTCGAAGCTTATCAGCAACTTAACACAGCTACTTCTTCATTTCTAAAAAATAATGCTAAAAAAGCCCCTTATATTATTGGAATTGCAGGAAGTGTTGCTGTAGGAAAGAGTACAACAGCAAGGTTACTTCAGACATTATTATCTAGATGGGATAACCATAGAAATGTAGGTCTAGTCACAACAGATGGTTTTTTGTACGCAAATGAGATTTTAGTAGAAAAAGGAATGATGAAAAGAAAAGGGTTTCCTGAAAGTTATGATACACAAAAATTAATTAATCTTATCGGAGATGTAAAAGCTGGAAAAAATAAAGTGGAAGTTCCAATCTACTCACATTTGACGTACGATATTTTGCCGAATGAAGTACAAACTATCAGTAATCCAGATATTTTAATAGTGGAAGGTGTTAATGTTCTTCAAGTTGACAAAGAAAATCAAGTATTTGTCAGTGACTTTTTTGATTTTTCACTTTATGTTGATGCAGAGATACATGACATAGAAAGGTGGTATGTTGAAAGGTTTCTTCTACTTCAAGAGACAGCATTTCAAAGTCCCGAATCCTATTTTCATCGGTACATTAACTTGTCTAAAGAAAATGCTATTAAACAAGCGACTCAAATTTGGGAAGAAATTAATTTGAAAAATTTACATGAAAATATACTACCGACAAAAGGACGTGCCAATCTAGTTTTAAAAAAAGGATCAGATCATAAAGCTGAAAATATCTATTTACGAAGATAATATAATTTAAAACTTTTTAAAAAAATAAATATATCTAATTCAACGAACAGGTGCGTTAGCGCCATAAGAAGGCCGCCAATTGGCGGCCTTTTGAAAGTATGTTTCTTAGTATTATAGAGCAATCCAATGTCTAATATAAATTAGGACGTAAAGGTTCCAAGAAAACTAATCAGTATCAGCTAATACCTGTAAAGTCTTTTCTCTAATATTTATCCTGTTTTTATAATCTTTTGCTACTAACTCTGTATATATTAAATCAAAAAGTAATAAGAGCGGAAGTAAGGGAGAAATATTCTGTCCCATATGCATGCTACTTTTACTGGTTACTAATAATGATAAGTCACCCAGCTGTGAAAGCTCAGAATTTTTATCACCTGTAAAAACTAATATGAGTGAGCCTTGTTTCTTTGCAATTTTAACAGCACGAATGACTTCTTTTGTTGCTCCGGAAATGGAAATGCCAATGACAACACTATTCTGGTTACTTAAAGCCGCATCCATCATTGCCTGGTGAGTATCCGTAACAGCCTCAACATGTAAACCAATTCGGAAAAACTTGGATTTAAACTCCTGGGCGGCTATACCCGAACTCCCTATTCCATAGACATGTATCTTATCTGCCTGAGTAAGGAAAGATACCGCTTTCTGGATATCGTCATAAGTAGCTATACGAAAGGTGTTGTCAATGATTCCTAAGTGATCTTGGTACAGTTTAGCGAAATAATCTACCTGCTTAATGTTTTTCATGCTTATCGGTGTATTTTGCAGATCAACGAACCTTTTTAACTCATGTCTAAACTCATTAAATCCTGAAAAAGCTAGTTTCTGGCAAAAACGCGTAATGGTTGCTGGCGAAATGTGAAGATTTTTAGCAATTTGACTTATTGTCAACTGGCTAACTTCATCAGGGCGTTGAAGAATATATTTGGCTAATTCTTCTTCTGTTTTTGTGAATTTGCTCATACTGCACTCGATTCCATATATGAGATTTTCTGCTAGATATTCCATTTGACCACCCATTTCAGGTTGAATTTCTTAAATGTATGCTTTCTTTAGTATAGTTTAATGTAACCATTAAGAACGTCTATAACCGATAGTTTTAAATAAAGTTGCAGCTACAACAATATTAATCGAGAAAAAGACCCAAACTGCTGATAGTCTGAGTCTTTTTCATTCTTTTGTTATGTTCGGTGCACATCTACAAAGTTTCTATTTTTGCATAGCATCTACAAATCTTTTTGTGATTTGCTGTGGCCTGGTAATAGCGCCACCTACTACTACTGCATGGACATTCATATCTAATATAGAACGAGCAATTTCTGGTGTTATGACATTTCCCTCTGCAATAACTTTTGCATTTTTCACTGCTTTTATTATCTCTTTGAGCACAGCGTAGTCATCTTGATAAATTTTCTGTCCCATTGTTTCATTTGTATAGCCGTAGAGTGTAGGTGCTACAATATCAAATCCTAAATGGTCAGCGTATACAGCCTCATCTATGGTCGATACATCAGCCATTAACAGAACATCTGGATATTTTGCTCTTATATCACAATAAAACTGCTCTAAAGTTTTACCGTTCGGTCTTATTCGAGCAGTAGCATCCGTCGCAATGATTTCCGCTTTAGTTTCCATTAAAGCATCAATTTCGACCATGGTCGGAGTAATATAGACATCGTTTTGTCCATACACCTGTTTAATGATCCCTATGACTGGAAGGTCCACATTTTTCTTGATTTCCATTATGTCAGCTACAGAGTTTGCGCGAATGCACGTTGCACCGCCTTCTTTGGCAGCAATGGCCATGCGTCCCATAATAAAAGAGCTGTGCAGCGGCTCATTCTCCAATGCTTGACATGATACAATTAAGCCTTTGTGAATTTTATCCAGCACCTGTTGCATGTTTAACACGTCCTTATCGTTATCTATGTTCTTAATGACCCAAGTATTCTTCCACTTCATTTTTGATGATCGTTACTTGGGGACCGTATACTATTTGAATACCATTTCCTTTTTTCACGATACCTTTTGAACCAGTTTGCATAATTAAGTCATCTTTTACCAATAATTCATCCTTTACAGTGACACGTAGACGGGTTGCGCAGCAATCGACTATATCGATATTTTCCTGTCCGCCTAATCCATTAACGATGGTCTGGGTTCTCTCTGATGCCGTTACTTGTGTAACTGCGACCTGTTCATCATCTTCACGGCCGACCACTTTCAAATTTTTCTTCCTGATCAAGAATTTAAAAGTGAAGTAGTATAGGAAAAACCACGGAATGCCGACTAGAAGTACATAAATCCAGTTTGTTTTACTGATGCCCTGGAGTATCCCGAATAAAGTAAAATCAATAAATCCTCCAGAAAAGGTTTGACCGATCGTTATATTGAATATATCTGCCATCATGAAGGCAAGTCCGTCAAACAAGGCATGAAAAACATAAAGGATCGGGGCGACAAATAAGAAACTGAATTCAAGCGGTTCGGTGATGCCTGTTAAGAATGATGTTAAGGCAGCTGAAAGAAGCAAGCCGGCCACGACTTTCTTATTTTTAGGTTTAGCGCAATGATAAATGGCCAATGCCGCGCCGGGTAAACCAAACATCATCGTGATGAACCTTCCGGACATGAACCGGGAAACACCCTCATAGTACTTGACGGTAGTTGGGTCGGCCAATTGCGCAAAGAAGATATTCTGGGTCCCGCTGACAATCTGCCCTTTAATCTCCATCGTTCCGCCTAAAGCTGTTTGCCAGAAGGGAAGGTAGAAAATATGGTGCAACCCTAACGGCCCGAGCATCCGTAATATGAATCCGTAAAAGAAAGTCCCAATCGTACCTGTGCTCGTTACCAGCGCACCTAATTGGTTTATGAAAAGTTGGAAATAAGGCCATACGATAAAAAGCATGGCTCCAACCAAGATGGACGCGAAGGAAACGATGATGGGAATGAAACGGGAACCACCGAAAAATCCTAACACTTGCGGAAGCTGAATTTTATTATATTTATTGTGCAAAAGTGCGGCAACGATACCTACTACGATACCGCCAAACACACCAGTCTCCAGTGTTTGGATTCCGACCGCCATTCCCTGTCCGGCACCTGCCAAATTCTCTTTGGCAAGTTCCCCGTTTATTTGAAGCAGTGCATTTATGGAACTGTTCATGACGAAATAGCCAATCATGGCTGCCAGTGCAGCGGTCCCTTTATCCGAACGTGCCAATCCTACTGCAACACCTACGGCAAAAATGACCGGCAAGTTACCGAATACGATGCTTCCTGCAGAACTCATGATCGTGAAAATGGCCTGCAGCCAGGCAAAGTCTAAAAAAGGATAGGCCTCAACTGTATTTGGATTAGAAAGAGCACCGCCAATTCCCAGCAATAAACCGGCCGCTGGCAAAACGGCAATCGGGAGCATAAAAGATTTACCGAACTGCTGCGCTTTCTCAAAAGCTTTCTTCATAAAAATTCCTCCCTCATTTAACGAGCCTATAATGTTCTCTATATTTTGATTCTCTATTAATAAGGGGTATCTCTTCCCTATAGCTATATATTAAATCCCTATAAAAGCGTTTTCAATACGAAGCAAGAGATATCAATTGTTTTCACCTAGGAGCTGATTTTTTTGAAAAAGTTTTCAAAAAAAAATAATCTCTGAAAATCTGATTGCAAAAAAAGTATTTCCTATTAGCTGGTTTAGGTCAAGAAGACATACAAAGGACTAAATTAATTTCCTTTTTCTTTTGTTTAACTATCAAAATTAATGTTTAAATGAGCCTAAATAAAAAGATCCTCTCATGGTGTATTGCGGTTGTGATTGCTGTCTTAAATCTTTTCACAATGTTTTTTGATAAGAGGTCTCTTTAAAAAAAGCAACTTGTATGAGTGATACTAGTTGCTTTTACTATTTTACGGACAGAAATAAGGCTAATTTGTAATAAAGTTTTTAATTACAAATAAAAGATATCTTCACAATAGTTATTATTCATTTTTGTGACAGAACCATATTTTTTACCTTATGCAAAATTTATGGTATAAGAAAAACCTTTTAGGATAAACTAATGCTAAAAACAAGAAGTTTAGTAAAGAGAGTGTGTGCATGAATTATATTTACAGTTTAGCGTGCTTGTTCTTAGGATTATTTCTGATAAACCTGATTTTTTCTTATCAAAGTAAACACATTGATTCAGCTTTTTGGGAAACACTCAAGTTCCATCTTCGTGTCTTACCTTTATTTTTAACTGCTAATATGCTGATAGGTTATGGAGTAAAGTTTGGATTTAAAGCTATACATAACCTGACATATGTCTTAGTTACTTCTAAGGGGATAGAAATTTTAATCGCATTGATAATGGGGTACATATTTTTAAAGGAAGTGCCTACTTGGAAAACTTTATTGGGATTTTCGATTATTGTAGTTGGATTAATTGTCTCAAAAATAAAGTAGGGACAGTTCAATCCTGGTGCAAAATCTAATGACTATTAATGTTCAAGATGATTTTCATCATGAAGTATTAATTTTGAATAAGTTTGACTCATATACTTTGTTAACAATGAGATGGTACCTGCGGTGCAACTTGAGCTTTCTTAATGTAGTGGAGATGAGGGGAAGAACGTGGCTTATCGATGGCTCATACAACGATTTATGCGTTGGGTCATCAATATTGATTGACATTAGGTGAAGGAATACAGCGTCATCTTAATACAACAAATGACTCCTGGAGAGTGGATGAAAAGTATATCAAAGTAAAAGGTCAATGGATGTAAATCAACATGGAGGAATAGCCACTAGACTCTTGAAGAGTCATTTAATCATGCAAGGCCAATCTTAATCGGTTGATAAGGTTCTCGTAAGACTAAAAGATGTTTAATTCCCAAGGGAGTCACCGACTTATTGAAACTGAAGAAATGAGGCATAGTTAGTATTGCAATGCTCAAAAGTATTAATGGTCAAATTGAATTGGGTTAGTTGAAGAAGCCAAAGCTTTTTTTCATTACCATTACTTATCAATATTTCGAGTGATCATAAAAATATTAATATATTGCTAGAATTGGAACAATATACAATTGATTACACTAGAAAAAATGGGGGGGAATATGAGTTTTTTACTAAAAAAAGTAATGTACTAATGGGTGCTTTACTTCACTGAGAGAGTGGCTGAGGCAACCTATTTTTATGCAATTAACGGGGCGGTTTAGTGGAAAAAGGGATTTTTTTTCCCTTTGACGAATATATAACTTTGAAGGCTCAAAAAGGAAGGTGTTACTACGATAGTGGTACGCCTTTTTTAGTTAATCGAAACGATTGCTTAAGTTTAAGAAAAGGGGTTATAACATAACAATGCCTGCTTCTTATTGTGCTAACCGGATAGTTACGAGGATGGGAATGAGGGGGATTTATGGACTTAAGGAAAGCTACTTTGAGCTTTGGGAGAGTCAATTGTGTTGATGGAAGTAAGTTAACAACTGAGTCTGCAACTTCAAAAAATGTTGATGATGTAACACTCCATGCCGAGGCAGGATCATTTGTGAATTATGGTGGCTTTCATGGAGATATCACTTGTACAAACATAGTCAGCAGGCTTCGGGCCGCCGGTTGTGTTTTCGCCGAAGATGAGGCCCGGTTGCTCCTCTCCGCGGAACGGACTCCAGCCGACCTTGCCGCCATGGTTGACAGCCGAGCCGCCGGTTTGCCCCTCGAACACGTCATTGGCTGGGCGGAGTTCTGCGGACTGCGAATAGCGGTGGACCCTGGAGTTTTCGTACCCCGTCAACGCACCAAATTTCTCGTCCGACAGGCCGCCGACATCGCCCGACCAGGAGCCATCGTGGTTGACCTGTGCTGTGGATCGGGCGCGGTGGGCGCCGCGGTGGCCGCTGCACTGGAACGAATCGAGTTGTACGCCACCGACATCGACCCGGCGGCGGTGCGGTGCGCCCGCCGCAACGTCACTGTCGCAGGTGGTTACGTGTACGAAGGTGACCTCTACGAGTCGTTGCCCTCCACACTTAGGGGGCGCGTCGACGTTTTGGTCGCCAACGCACCCTACGTACCCACCGAGGTGATCGGACTGCTCCCCCCGGAGGCCCGCATACACGAGGCACGGGTGGCGCTCGACGGGGGAGAGGACGGGCTTGACGTCCAGCGACGGGTGGCGAACGCGGCCCCAATCTGGCTGGCACCGGGTGGCCACCTGCTGGTCGAGACTAGCGAGCGACAGGCGCCGAAGACCGTCGAGATTTTCACTCGCAACGGGCTGGTACCGAAAGTGGCCAGATTCGACGAACTGGACGCCACCGTCGTCATCGGAACCAAGCCCGACCTTCAGAGCAGTTCGGACGGCTAGCACTGTCTGCAAATGAGAGTGATGTTTGCTTGATAGCCTGTGATGGAAGTCAAAAATATGGCCCAATAAAAAAGTCGCGTAAATAATATAAAGGTTCATGTCATAGTTCGAAGTTAAAATAGGACTAATCGAACAAGTGCTTTACCTTTATTTGAGAGGGTTGCTGAGGCAACCTTTTTTGTATGCAACAAACCGGGCAGTTAAATTTAACAAGGGTCCTGAAAGAAATTATAAGCCTTAATATCTGATGTCGTATTAAGGTGGATGCAGTTGCAGCTACGCTACCCCTATAAGGTTATATCACCACCGGCCTACATAACAACTGTAGGCAAATCTTTTTTCATTTAGAAAAAATATGGCATAGTTAAAGGTTAAGGTTGATATAAAAAAAGATAAAATATAAACTCGTTGATTGATATGGATGGTCGTTTCCCATGCATTTATTTGAATTGTGAAGTGTTTAAAGGGCCCTTTGGGTATCTATGTTAAAGTGAATATGAGATATGTAATTTTAGGAGGAAGAAAATGAAAATTCCTTATTGGGGTCTAGCTTTACAAATAATATTTGTTCTATCAATAACAATCTTTAATTCCTTTAGAGTAATTATTATGGAGCATTATTCTGTGTATCCAGTAGCACTATTTGAACTATTTATAGGTGTTATAAGTATCCTATGTGGTATGTATGGGATTATTAAAAAGATTAAGCCATTCCTTTCTTTATTCATTATTATTTTCGGTCTTTTAATTTGTTTCTTTTTCACTTTTGTTTATCTTTTACCTGAAGCTGGTACCCCCCCACCGATCCCTTGGCTTTATTCTGAATAAGATTTCTATCGGACTAGCGAGTGGCCTAGTAAAAAATCAGACAGTAAAACAAATAAGCTTGGAGATACTTTTCCAAGTTATTTTTATTGGGAATAATATTATAAATTCATCATTGAGGTGTTCTTTATAAAAATTCTTGTTCCCTTTTGTCTCTTCAGTAATTCCATTTATCATTATTTTAAATAGCACCTACATTTGAACCTATAAATCAACCCTTTCCTTTAACATAGCCAAAAATATACGATGGATCTTCTATATCCCCGGTTAGTGGTGATTGAGGAAATAGGGTTGTTACAGTCATTGATGTGGCAAATAGAAATGTTTTCTCCAATATCACACGATTAACGTATGATATGGATAATTTATCAATAAGGGCCCAGGTCTATTAATGAACTGAATGTACAAAAATATGTATCCTCTAGTGGAACGAATAGAGAAAGACCAAATAAATAACTGATTACTCAAAAAAATCGTATTTCGGTCCATTAACAGACATTAACTATCTAACTATTCAGTATATTTTGAAAAAAGCAGGAGGATGAATGAATACAAAAGTATTAGTTATCGGCCCTATGGATTTAGTAGAACTAGTAGTCACTATCGGCCAATCATACTCCGCTATTACCATGTTACCTGCTCCTTACAATCATGAACAGGAAACATTAGATGTGATAAAAAAAAGAGCCGACGAAGCGGATGTTTTATTATTTGCAGGCACTATCCCTTATCAGATAGCTAAAAACCAAAACATTACTAAGCCAATGGTTTTTATTCCATCAACAGGAACATCTTTGTATCGTACTCTTTTTAAAATTATTACTGAAACTGAGTTTAACCCAATCAAAGCACCATTGAGGATTAGTATAGATACATTGCCGAATAGAGAAGTAAAAGAGTGTCTAGAGGATTTAGAGATATATCCAGAAAAGATTTTTCTGAATACCGATCAAAAAGCTGAGGAAATGGTTCAATTTCATTATGAACTGTGGAGTAACAATCAAACTCAAGTAGCCATTACTTGTGTTAAATCCGTATATGAATCGTTAAAAGGGCTAGGGGTGCTAGTATTCAGGGTTCTCCCTACTAAGTCTGCTATTCGAACCAGCCTGAATAATGTTCTTTTAGAAGGGAAGGCCTTGCTCCAAAGCGATACCCAAATTGCGATTGGAATACTGCATTTTAATAATTTGCTTTCGTCTTTACATAAGCCATTATCAGAGTATGGAGAACAGCGTAAAAAGGCTGTACTACAAAATCTTCTTATAGATTTTTGTGAAGAAGCTCAAGCTATTTTTGATTGGTCAGAACGGGATGAGGTGCGATTTATAACCACTCGCGGTGCAATTGAGAGGACGACCCAAAAATATAAAAAAGCTCCGTTATTAGATGAGATAGCCATGAAAATTGATATAGAGACCACCATCGGAATTGGATTTGGACATACTGCAAACGAAGCAGAAGTGAGTGCTCGTAAAGCACTTACGAAGGCAAAAGTGAATAAACCCAGTTGCTTTGTGGTTGACATGGATGAAACAGTTTATGGGCCTGTTGGAAAAGATGGAAGATTGAAATATTCCTTACGGAGTGATGACCCACATCTAATGGACTTAGCAAAAAAAGCTGGACTCAGTATTGCAACCATCAATAAATTACTTTCCTTTTGTGAGTGCTTCGGCAGTAAATGCATCACGGCAAATGATCTTGCTAACGGTCTAGGTTTGACCATTAGGAGCGCAAGGAGAATTCTTAATACACTTGAAAATACTAATTTAGCTGTCATTGTTGGTGAGGAACAGCCTATACACCGCGGTAGACCGCGACAGCTTTATGAATTTCAATTTTTTATGGAGTCTGTTAGATAGAGTTTTTTTTACTATTGAAGAAAGGGGTTATTTTATGAGGATAGCAATCGGTCAGTTGGCCCATGAAACGAATACGTTTTCTCGAGTAAGAACGACTGTCGACTTATTTAAAATATGGGAATGGACCCAAGGAAAGGAACTTCTCGAAAGGCATACTGGTGTCCTAGATTATTTGGGTGGGATGATTGACCGGGGAGAAGAGCTTGGGATTGAAATTGTGCCGACCTTCGCAGCCATGGCCAATCCTTCAGGAACGATAACACAGGAAGCATTTCAAATTGCAAAAAATCTATTAATATCTAGCATAATGAATTCTGGCAAACTTGATGGTATTTGTCTGTTTCTTCATGGAGCCGGAGTAGCTGAAGGAATTGACGATATTGAAGGTGAGATTTTATCGGAATTAAGAAGCGTTGTGGGTTCCGAAATCCCTATCGTAGCTGCATTGGATTTGCATGGTAATATTACCGAAACCATGGTTAAAGAAGCAGATGCACTACTCGGCAATATAGATTACCCTCATACGGATTCCTATGAAAGGGGGATTGAAGCGATTGATGTAACAGCTTGTATTATTCAAGGGAAAGTCAACCCAGAAATGGCCTTAACTAAATTACCATTACTTATTCCTACTACAACTTCTTACTATTCTCCAATTAATGAAATCAATGACTGGTGCCAAGAATGGGAAAGTCATCCTGAGGTGCTTGATTGTACTGTATTTCACGGCTTTCCATATTCAGATATTCCTCATGCAGGTGTTTCGGTTATTACCATTACGAATAATGAACCCTCTTTAGCACAGAAAATTTCAGATGATATAGCTGCTAGAATTTTTGAGAAAAAAGATGAATTTTTTCCTATCTTGCTTTCACCAAAGAAAGCAATTTCATATGCTTCCACTCGGAATGAAATGCCCATCGTCATTAACGAAGCTTCCGATAACCCTGGTGCAGGTACACCAGGTGATGGCACCTTTTTATTGAAGGAAATGATTGAAGCAAACATTCCAAATAGTTGCTTTGGATTTATTTTTGATCCAGGAGTAGCGGAAATAGCCCATAAAGAAGGTGTGGGTTCCCTGATTCAAGTGGAATTAGGAGGTAAAACAGATACATTACACGGGAAACCTCTAAAAATATTAGCCTATGTAAAAAGTCTGTCTGATGGCAAGTTTATTCAATCCTCACCGATGTGGAATGGTAGCAAAGTAAACTTGGGGAGAAGTGCAAGATTATCGGTCGGAAAAGTGGATATCATCGTATGTTCTGTAAATTCACAGACATTTGATGAACAAATATTCCTCCTTCATGGAATAGATGTTGAAAAATCAAGTATTGTTGGTTTGAAATCAGCTCACCATTTCCGAGCAGCCTTCATGCCTATTGCTAAAGAAATTATAACGGTTGACTCGCCTGGGTTAAGCAGTGTCAAGTTATCAACCTTTGACTACAAGAATATAAGCAGACCTATATACCCTTTTGATTCTATAAGAAATCATCTATTAGTCTAACTAAACTTATAAAGGATGTGGCAAAATGCTAGACGTGATAATAAAAAATGGAAGAGTTTATGATGGAACAGGAAACCCATGGACGAAAACGGATATTGGAATCAAGGATGGGAAAATTGCTTTTATAGGAAATTTAGGCAGAGAACAAGCTGTACAAACTATCGATGCTAAAGGATTGGCGGTTTCACCAGGATTTATTGATCCTCATGTCCATTCTGATTTACTATGCACCGTTCCTGAAGTTCATAAAATAAAGGCACTTCAAGGTGTGACTACAGAATTATTTGGACAGGATGGTATTTCTGTCGCTCCTGTATCAGAAGAAACAAAGCCGTTATGGCAAAAGCAATTAAGCGGACTAAATGGCGATATAGGGGAATGGCCATGGAATAGCATTGATGAATATTTTTCATTTCTCGAAAAGTCAAAAATGGTAGGCAACGCTGCTTACCTGGTACCTCATGGAGCTGTCCGTTCCTTGGTCATGGGATTTGAGAATAGAACCGCTACTAAACAAGAATTGAAAAAAATGCGTTCGTTAGTCGAGGAAGGAATGCGTATGGGAGCAGTAGGGTTGTCCTCCGGATTGGTATATCCCCCAAATATTTTCTCGAATAAGGAAGAATTAATTGAAATATGTAAGGGTACCGCCAAATATGACGGCTGTTTCGTTGTCCATATTCGCAATGAAAGCATTCATTCTTTGTCAGCTTTGGATGAAGTCATAGATGTCTCCAGACAATCCGATGTAAGACTTCATATTTCCCATTTTAAGATAATAGGCCAGGGAAATCGGGATAAATTTAAGAAAGCACTAGACAAGATGGACGCCGCAAGACAGGAAGGAATTGAAATTACCTTTGATCAATATCCATATTCAGCTGCTTCAACCGTTTTTCATGCCATTCTTCCACCTTGGATGCACTCAGGAGGAACGGAAGAGACGCTGATTCGATTGGGTATTCCTGAAGTCCGAAAAAGAATATCCAATGAATTTAAAACTAACACAGAGTACGAAAACTGGGTTTTAAATTGTGGTTGGAAAAATATCATTATTACATCCGTTCAAACGGCTTCGAATAAATGCTTTGAAGGTAAGAATATGATTGAAATTGCAGAAATCAGGCAGCAGTCCCCTGAAGATGCCGCATTTGATATTCTGATTGAGGAAAAAGGAAATGTAGCCATGGTTATTCATTGGGGCTTTGCGGATGATGTTCTGTTGGGTATGTGTCATCCACTGCAAATGGTAGGATCAGATGGAATTTTTGGTGGCAAGCCGCATCCTCGATTATATGGGACATTTCCGAGAGTATTAGGCAAGTACGTAAGAGAAGATGGAGCTTTGACGCTTGAACAAGCAATTCGTCGAATGACAGGTGCACCTGCGCAGCTCATGAGATTGAAGGATAGGGGATTAATAAAAATGGGATATCAGGCAGATATTGTTATATTTGATCCCGAAAAAATTAAAGATCGGGCTACATTTGATGATCCGCTATTAGAGCCTGAAGGCATACTTATGGTTTATATAAACGGAAAATTAACCGTTCATCATGGGAGATACACAGGTGCACGAGATGGGCATGTAATTAGAGCAGTCCGACATTCAAAAATAGATTTAGTTGGAAAAATGTAATTTTTTATAAATACTTCACTATTAATTAGTCTGTTGAAAAATGAAAGATTAAAAGAAAAGGGAGGAATAAGATGAATCGTTACATTGGAAGGTCCCAAAACAAGCACTTTATACTATTTTTGCTGTTCGTTGGTTATCTGGTTGATTATTTGGATCGGATGGTCATGAGTGTAGCTGTTGTATCTATTAAAGAAGAATTTAATTTGGATGCTGCTGCAGTAGGGGCAATCTTGAGTAGCTTCTTCTTATCCTATGCAATCATGCAAATACCAGGAGGATGGCTGACAGATAAACTGGGTTCAAGAAAAGTGTTAATATGGTCCATCATTGTGTGGTCGGTTTTTACCGTATTTACTGGTTTTGCCTGGTCTCTAATCTCGTTACTTGTCATACGATTTCTTTTCGGGCTTGGTCAAGGAGGATATCCTTCCGCTTCGCAAAAAGGTATTGCGGATTATTATCCCCGGGATGAAAGGCCAAAGGCTTCTGCTTACTTAATGTCATCCAATTACTTTGGGATGGCGCTTGCTCCGTTAGTAGCTGCACCGATGATTTTATTTATGGGCTGGAGAAACATGTTTTATGTAATCGGATTGTGCTTTCTGGGTGTATTTTAAACCAAAAGAAAGTACTGCCTCTAACAAAACATTAAAAGAGAATAGTGTTCCTTTGAAGGAATTGTTGGCGAATTCTGGATTGTGGAAAATAACTGTCATGTGGTTTGCTGCCGGAATAGTCAACTGGGGACTTTCCTCCTGGATTCCATCCTATCTAATGGAAGATAGGGGAATGGATCTTTTGTCCATGGGTTTTTATGCAGCACTCCCGGGTCTCTCTACAGGAGTTGCTATGCTTTTTAGTGGATGGCTGCTTGACCGCTTTTTTAATAATTTGGAAAAGTATTATGCGGCATTTGGCATGCTGATGTCTGGAATATTCCTATACTTGATGTTTACCTCGACCTCCATTGTGGCAGCAATGGTATATTTGAATCTTTGTATGATCTTTAAGAGCTTTGCCTTTACAGTTGCTTTTGCTTTGCCGCATAAAATCATGTCCAAAAAGGTTATCGGTTCTGCAATGGGTGTAATTAATATGGGGGCACAGGCGGCTGGTTTTATATCACCACTCGTCATGGGCTTTATCATCAGCCTTACAGGTTCTTTTAACGGAGCGTTTTGGTTCTTAATTGTATGTTCTGGAATTTCAATAATCGCAGCACTTTCTATTAAAAAGAATAATCAAATAGCGCAATCAAATGATGTTGACTTATTAGCATAGGAACGATAAGCAAAGACTTTCTCTTAAATAAATCTCTTGAGGTTTTAACTAAAACTAAAAGTATATAGTGAAAATAAAAAAAACTCGAATCAGGCCTATAGAAACCAATTCGGGTTTTTTTATCTTTAATTTTAGGCAGCCATTTGTAGAGTCCACAATTGAAAGAATCAAACATGCAAGAAAAATAGTGAACAGTATATTACTTATCGAGCAGATCTACGACGTGGACAGATCCATTGTTTTTTGCTCAATAGGTTTTGTTGAAGAAATGTTAAAAGTCGACTCCTTAAAGGAAATCGGCTTTTTCTAAGTCATATTTTGTTTAACAGACAATAGTTGATGTACCAAATGTTATTTTGGGTATACCCTTTTAAAACAGATTAGAGCACAGGAAATGCATGTGCGAAATTATTCGATTAGGGTTGTTCAAGATAGAAGTTATTTACCCGGTCGTAAAAGTACACTTTTAAATCAGTACAGACCATCTTAAAAAATGGGTTGTACTGGATTTAGGTCAATGTTTTTCATCCTAAAACTCTTATCATAACTAAATATTCTAAGAGTTGACTTAATACATAACCTTGATAATAACGTTAAGATTAAGTTCTATTTGATTGTATAAGTTCTCTTTAATAGATGGAATAGTACACAAAGAATGTTCTGTGAAAAAATGTATAATTCCCCTGTTGTATATTGTCTCAAATACAATTTTAAAAAATATAATGTCTTTACACCTATAAAAAAGTAAAATCTTTCGAAGTTTATTAAGTATGGAAATCTGAAAATAGTATATGCAATAATGTTTTTAATTTGGTTTATATAAAATACAAAAATAAATGTATTATGACTATCAATAACGGTCTTTGTAAATATTCTGAAATAATTTGATATAGGAAAAGAAAGAAGTGATTCATTTATTGATAGAATTCAGTGTTTGTTTACCCTCGATACTGATGTGAAATGAGAGAAAGTAACAAAATGTTTGGATGAAAAATCAGAAGACGTTTTACTAGAGTTGCTAAAAACGATTGAAAACATTATGTTTATAAATCTGAATAACGACAAAGGTAAGGATATATTTAAGGCTGCTTTTATACGTTATGTACGTTTGATTAAAATGATATTACTTATATTTTTAACTTTTGGATAGGGTTTAACTCCATTTTCCTGAACGATTATATTATTCTTTTATATTGATTTTATTTAAGGGCGGTTACATAGCATGGGGAGAATGGATAAGAGACAACAACGAAAATTTGCATTAAGAAAGATATGGAATCAGAGGTATTCCAAAAAGCTTCTATTAAAGATAATGGCCATAGTTACAACATTTACTATATGCGTTTTACTTATTCTTAATATGTTTATTTGGACCACTGATGTAAGTAAATTAGAGAATCCTGTACCACAACCGACAATTATCTACGACCAAGCGGGAAGCGTTGCAAGTAAGATTTCGACTTCAAATATTGAGGGAGTTAGTATTAAACAAATTCCTAGCGATTTGATAAATGCAGTCATTTCAACTGAGGATCAGCGTTTTTACGATCACCATGGTATTAATTACGTAGGTATTGCTAGAGCTATGGTTAAGAATCTATTTAGTGGGGGAATTGTAGCGGGGGGAAGTACAATAACACAACAGTTAGCTAAAAATGTATTTCTTACCCAGGAACGTACATATACAAGAAAGTTCAAAGAGCTCATTTTTACTAAAAAAATTGAACGGACATACTCTAAAGATAAGATTATGGAACGATATTTAAATCAAATCTATTTTGGAGAAGGTGCTTGGGGAATTCAGCGGGCTGCTCAAGTATACTTTGGAAAAGACGTAAACAAATTAACATTAAGTGAGTCCGCAATGCTAGCAGGACTTATTAAGGCACCTTCTATCCTGTCGCCATTTAAAAATTACGACAAGGCAATTCAGCGTAGAAATATTGTATTGTCACTTATGAAGAATGAAGGCTATATTAGCGGAAGTGATTTAGAGAAAGCCATGCAACAATTGATAGTGTTAGAAGGAAAGAAAACAGAAGACTATAAAGGGAAATATCCTCATTATGTAGATAACATTATTGATGAGGCAATTAATAAGTATCATCTCACACAAAACGAAGTGCTTTCAGGTGGTCTCCGGATTTATACAGAATTAAATCCTAGGATGCAGAATGCTGTTGAAGAGGTATATAAAAGTGAAAATATGTTTCCAAAAAGTCAGCCAGATCGATTGATTCAAAGTGGGGCAATCTTAATTAACCCTTCGACAGGAGGAATCAATGCTCTTATTGGAGGAAGAGGAGAGCACAGCTTCCGCCAGTATAATCGTGCAACACAATTAAAAAGACAACCAGGGTCAATAATGAAACCATTGTCAGTATACACCCCTGCGTTGGAACAAGGCTATGACATCTTTGATATGTTACAAGATAGCCCCCTTAATATTGATGGATATCAACCTCAGAATTATGACAAACAATTTCGCGGTAGCGTTTCTATGTATGATGCTGTAGTTCATTCCTATAATGTACCAGCTGTCTGTTTGTTGCAAAAGATAGGACTAGAGTACGGGGGCAAGGCAGTGGAACGTTTTGGAGTCACATTGGAACAAAAAGACTATATTCCCGGTCTAGCTTTAGGGGGTATGAACAAAGGAACTTCTCCATTGCAAATGGCACAAGCCTTTTCCGCTTTCCCTAACGATGGAATTATGGTAGAAGCACATGGTATTCAACGCATCGAGAACGCCAGTGGCGAAACACTCGGAAAGTGGAATAAAAAAGAAAGTCGAGTAACAGAACCATCTGTTGCCCAAAAAATCACTTTTATGCTGAAAGGTGTTGTAAACGAAGGAACAGGGGTAAAGGCTCAGATTGAAGGTAGAGAAATTGCCGGTAAAACAGGAACTACACAACTGCCATTTTCTACGCAAAATGGAGCGAAGGATCATTGGTTTGTAGGGTATACTCCGCAAGTTGTAGGAGCCATTTGGTTAGGATACGACAAAACAGATCAAACCCATTATCTCTCATCGTCCAGTAGTGGAACTGCTACTGTTATTTTTAAAGAGATTTTATTGAAATCTGGCAATGAGGTCCCTACTAAAGGGTTTGACCTATCATTACTTGGAGGCAACTATATAAAACAATTAGAAAAGAAAGTAAAGGCTAAAGAAGAAAAGAGAAAACAAGATAATGAAAACCAAAGTGGAATCAAAGCACCAAAAATTGAAGAGAACAAAAGCCATGAAAATAAAAAACATTTAAAAGAAATAAAAAACAAAAATAAAGAAAACAAAGATAAGAAAAAAAATAAGGGAAAAGATGATAAAAAAAACAAAGTTAAGAAAGAAAAAAAGGAGAATCATGGATAAGGAAGGGGGAGTAATTATAATGACTGTTTTGTTCGGTACGGTAGAATACTTTGAACAAGAAATGCTAAGACACTTAGAAATTAGTCGAATGGGAAAATGGACTAAAGAAGATGAAATCTCATTAATATATTCAAGATTAGAAAATGAAATTTTATACGACTTTGTATGTGACGAAAAAGTTCGAATAGAATGTTTGAAAAATCTTGCCTATGCAGATAAAAGGTTAAGGATAAAAGACTATCAACCTATAAATGTCAATGAAAAATATAGTGTAGTGTAACCATTTGGATGAGTAACACTAGCTATAGCTATTGAACCTTACATGCGGTTTGCTTTTTGTAATAAATGTAATAGATACCGTTAGCTCATAAAATTTGGAAAATGTAATTTTACCTCATTCGAAAAAGTACACTTTTATGAACAAAAAAAGCCCTTAGTAGATGAATGAACTGTGCCCCATTTTACGGACAGTATAAAAAAGTGCCTAAGCGGCTAATAAGTGGTCCCGGTATTGTACCGGGGCCATTTTCTTTAGCCCCCATTGATAACGATGTTCATTATATTCTTCAATAACTCGATCAATTTCTTCCTTCACATCCGTTAAATTAGTACATGTTTTATATTCTGCCAAATCCTTAAAGTGGCCAAAGAAACTTTCCATTGGCGCATTATCCCAACAGTTTCCCTTGCGGGACATGGATTGGGTTATCCCAAGTTCCTTCACTTTGCGTTGAAATAGCGGATGGGTGTAATGGAACCCCTGGTCAGAATGAAGGATTGCACTCGGGTGGAACTCGTGACACACAGCCTGCTTTAGCTTATTTAAAGTCTCGTAAGCGATATCCATTTCTAATGAAGTAGATAAATGGTACGTAACGATTTCTTTTGTGGCGGCATCTTTTACGCAGGATAAATACGCTTTTTGGCCTTTCCCATAATAAAGATAGGTAATGTCAGTAAGCAGGACCTTCCCTGGCACCTCCTGATTGAATTCACGATTAAGGAGGTTTGGACAAGTAAGGTGCTCCTTGGTTGCCTTGGCCATCTTCCGATACGGGTTGGCCCTTCTGATTTTCGCTAGGAGATTATATTTTGTCATCAACCGTCTGATTTTCTTATGATTCATTACGGCCGAGTAGTCATTCTCCATAATCATTTTGATTTGGAGGGCGCCTACTTTTTCCTTTTTACTGATGAAGATATTTCTGATCAATTTTATGTCCAATTCATCCTGTTCTTCACGAAGCTCACGGTAAGGAGCTGCCTTTAACCAATCATAGTAGCCACTTCGACTTACACCAGCCAATTTGCATAGATAAGAAACAGCCTTCTTTAATTGGTGTATTCTGATCGTCCTTTCAATCAGATAGAACTTCTCAGCAGCAGTTAGAATCATTTCTTTTTCAGAGCCTGCCTTTCTAGCTCTTCCAGCTTTTTTAGGAAGTCATTTTCTGCTTCAAGGAATTTGATTCTCGCCTCGGCCTTCCTAAGTTGATCCTCTACAGACTGTGGCTTGGAAGTGGGGCGTCCTGTACTTCCTTTTCCACGGCGTTCCGTAAGGAAGCCTTCCTCACCAAACCTTTCAAAGGTACTACGCCAGCGCTGTAGACAACGTTTGGGTTGTTTCTTTCCAATTATTTCGAGATTAATTCCCTGGTCAATGAAAATTTGAGAGGGGGCTTTCCCCTTTTTATATTCCTTAACAGCTTTTGTCTTAAATTCAGGACTATAGGAAATAGATCGCTCGGAAGCACTAATGATATTTGGATTCTTTTCAAGTTCTTTAATCTGAAATTCAGTATATATATTCTTACTCATAGAAACCCTCCGTCCATACTCATTACATCTATTGAAACATAAAAAAACCCGGATAAGGGACACTTTTTTATGTGTGTCCGTTATCCGGGGTATAGTTCAGAAAAAAGGGCTTTTTTGTATTTTTAATTGATGGAAACCATTGGATACCTCATATAACCCAACAATAGAATGTAGAAAAAACATGAAGGACGAGAGTCAGGGAGATGAAGTGTTGGGAGCCCTGAACGTTTCGCCCTTCAAAGTTAATGTTCTCCATTTCGTAAAAGATATACAATGATGGTTAAAATGACTGAATTGTAGGAGCAATGATCTGGGATAAAAAATGTAGCACGGTTTCTTGTATGTACTTTAAATAACCAGAAATTTGTTGTAATAATTATAAGCTAGAAGAGCGAAAAAACTGAGCATTATGGAATAACGAAACCACCATGAAGCATATAAGGTCTTTACAAGGAATAAAATGAATGAAATATATGAAGGAAAGCGGGGCAGTGCATTTGAAAATCCATGTGGTGAATAAGGGGGATTCCTTGTGGAAGATTTCCCAGCAATATGGTGTCAGCACCAACCGAATAGTTAGGATTAATGGCCTTGAAAATCCCGAAAAGTTAGTGATTGGCCTAGCACTTTTGATTCCTGAACCTTATCTTCAGTACAGAGTTCAACCAGGGGATACTCTCGAAAAAATCGTGACTCAGTTTGGAACAACCTTACAGGAAATCATGCAAACGAATCGCATCACAAATCCTTCTAATATCTATCCAGGACAAAGACTCACCATTCCGGTCATTTTTCATACAGTAAGGGAACGAGATACACTTTATGACATAGCAAGACGTTATGGAACAACAGTTCAATCCATTATGCAGACTAATCGAATTACAGACCCTTTTAGTATTTATCCCGGACAGATAGTAAAGATTCCCCAGAAACCGAAACCCACGATTGATGTGAATGGTTTTACAAACGTTTATGGGCAAAGTGGTGCGGTGCAGGTACGTGAAGTAGCCTACGATTTGACATACGTAAGTCCGTTTGGTTATAGAATGAGGCAAGATGGGAGTTTAGAAGTCATTGATGACAACCCGACCATACAAGCGGCGCAGTCAACTGGAGTTGTACCCATGATGTGCATAACGAATTTTTCCGCGACTGAAGCGGGAACAAAGCTTGCACATACGATACTTTCTGATTTAAGTTTAGTGGAAAAATTATTGACCAATGTCATAAATACGATGAAAAATAAAGGTTACCGTGGATTGAATATCGACTTTGAAAGTGTAGCATCAGAGGACCGTGATGTCTACAATCGGTTCCTCCAAAGAGCAGTGGATCGATTGCGTCCTGAAGGCTACTTTGTGTCCTCCTCCCTTGCCCCAAAAACTAGTGCCAATCAAAAGGGATTATTAGTTGAAGCACATGATTATCCAGTTCACGGACGGCTGCTCGATTTCGTTGTGCTGATGACATATGAATGGGGTTACCGAAAGGGACCGCCACAGGCTATCTCTCCCATTAATCAAATCAAGCGGGTTCTAGACTATGCAGTTACAGTGATTCCAACAAACAAAATCTTTATAGGCTTTCAAATTTATGCACGTGACTGGCTTGTTCCTCATATAGAGGGTCAAGAAGCAGAGACTTTCGACATGCAGGAAGCCATCAGGCGTGCCACCCAATATAATGTAGAAATAAAATATGACGAGACAGCCCAATCACCTTATTATAGATACAAAGACAGTCAGGGACGCACACATGAAGTTTGGTTTGAGGACGCACGCAGTGCTAAAGCCAAATTCGACCTGGTGAAGAGTTACAGGGCAAGGGGTCTCAGTTATTGGGTACTTGGTTATCCTTTCCCTCAGAATTGGGAATTACTTGGAGATACATTTATTGTACGAAAATTGTAAGGTGTTTTTTAATAGCATTGAAATTGCCCGCCCTAGAAGTTCATCATTGCTTTTTGCCTGACATGGGGTCAACAAAGTGAGCGTTTTTGGCAGAATAAGAATCAAACAATCATTATATCCTCATTTATAATCACAACTATTAAATCTTAATGCCCTTTTTGTAAAATGTGGATGAGAAGAAGCAAAAGTTACTTCATATGTCCATGCATTGCAGGAAGTTGCTGCCATGCCCAATTTTCAGGGTATACACAGACAGCTTATTTAAGGGGCGAATCTTTGGGAAATTAACGACTGCGATGGAATGATTTTTGCTGAACAAAGGTTAATTTTTAACATGTAAAGAGGTTTGAGAACAAAAATTTATCCTCTATTATGTTTTTATTGTTAGCAAAATGCTCGGAACTTATTAATACCCATTAAACAATTTGCTGGGAATCAGCTACAATATGAAGAATGCTTTAAACAAGCCGTATAAGAAATTACTGAAGCGCAAACATAGTAAGGTGAATATCAATGTCTCTTTAGGCTATTTCTACAAATTTAAATAAACGTCAAACTGAAAAACGCTGACTATGGTCAGCGTTTTTACATTTTTGAAAACAAACGGTATTAATACTTATTGCTGTTTACTTATTTAAATTATTATTCATCTTTATTATCTGGGTCAGTTGCATCTTTAGGGTCTTCAATCGGATCTTCTGTATTAGTGCCCCCATCATTATCATCGATATTATCTGGGTCAGTTGCATCTTTAGGGTCTTCAATCGGATCTTCTGTATTAGTGCCCCCGTCATTATCATCGATATTATCTGGGTCAGTTGCATCCTTAGGATCTTCAACTGGTTCTTCTTTATTAGGAGGAGCTGGATTATTATCCTTATTTGTAGTATTACAACCCATTAACATCATGGCAGAAAGAAAAACAACTGATAATAGTCTTAACCACTTTTGATTCATTTTTATCGTCCTCTCTATTGGCTTTTTACTTTCAATATTACCTTCTCCTTTCCACTTTTTTTTATACAAAAAATGTACTGTATCAACTTCATCTTCAATCACAGATAAGCTCACGATGTTGTTGTAAAGCAGCGAAATAAAATGGATGTAGAGTCACAGCAGATTTTTGCACTCAATATTTTTTCCAATTTAATCTAAACACCTGTTAACCGTTCTCTCAAATCAGGAGGGTTTAAATCAACAACGGTGTTAATCGAATTAATTTAGAACTACAACGTCAAACACAAACACAGTTAGTGTCATAATCATTTTTGAAAATGGACTCTGAAATTCTAAAGTTTTATGTCGCGTCCCTATGAATTGATTCAATAGTTAAAATAACGAATAATTAAGATTGTTTTGTATAAAAAATAAAAAAGGAGGAAGAGTTATGCGGTTACGTGAAGACTTTTAAAAGTTTTTAGGAGTAAATCTCGCTATGCATAAAACAATAGGGTTAAGTTTAGATCCGTGCTTATCACATCATAAGGTAGTAAGGTATATGGGGATAAAGTGTTAGTACCTATTAGTTTTAAAGAAAATTTGGAATTTATAGCAATGAAAATAGGAACCATTTGGATATAAAACGGTTCCTATTTAAATATTACCTTGTTTTAAAACATTACTTCGTAATAATGAGTTTTGGTTATAAAATATGGAGATAAATTGAAGGTATTATAAAGCTCTGTTTTCACCCTTCTAAAAGAGTAATAAAGGATGCCTGCGTTACAAATTGGTTTCATTTGTATTAATATGCCTTCTATTCGATTGCCCTCTTGGCTTGTTAAATTTCCCTCCATGTTTTAGATGATTTCTCCTTCCTTGAAAAATACCTATCTTCACAATGCAGCCCCAGCTACTTCTCGTTTTAGTATCAAATATTCTTTCCCATATAAATAACTAAAGGGTAGTCCATAGGCAAATTTTATGTTAATTAAATTAGTTAATAAAATATTTAAAATATTTTGACTAATGTAATTTTCTGGTTTATAATTACGGTATTCCATGGTCAGACCAACTTAGCAGTGTAAATTATGGATTAATGTAAACGGTTTCATTTTGAATTTTCACCTTGAGAGGAGTTGATATATTAAAGATATGATAACTTTAACAATGAAGAGGGTGGAAACGATTGGATGTATTATCAAAGGAGAACCAAAGTACCAATTTTGATGTAAAGAGTTCTTTTAGTTTAATTGATTGTGATGTTCACCCATTTTTGTCTTCACTTGATGAATTAGTTCTATATCTTGATGAAGCATATCAAAAACAACTTAATATTGGTAAATTTAAGAATGATAGGTTAAAAAATCAAAATAATGGTGGGTTTGAATTTCCAAAGGGCAGATATGGAAATCCGGGACATGTACTTCGGACTGATGCGATACCTCCTTGTGGAGGTATACCTGGGTCGGACCCTAAATTTTTAACAGAGGATTTATTTGATCGTTATAACACGACACACGGTATTCTAAATATTGGTCATGGAACTATGGGAGCTTATCATAATGTTAACCTTGCAGCAGAATACACAAGAGCAACGAATGACTGGCTTTACGATCGTTGGATAAAAAGTGACAAAAGATTCAAAATGACTATGGAAGTAATCCCTTTAGACCCACAACAAAGTGTTAAAGAAATAGAAAGAATTGGTCGTAAACCTGGAATAGTCGGAATTAACTTACGCGTAGTTAACATCCCGTTTGGTAAGCGTCATTTTTGGCCCATTTATGAAATTGCTGAGGAGTACGGACTTCCTATTTCCTATTGTAGTTCATCCTGATGCAGAGAATACGGCAGAATACTCTCCTGATCAGGCGATTGGTCCTGCATCAACATACATCGAATGGCATTCTACTTTGCCAATCATTGCAATGAGGCAGATCCCGAGCTTAGTTTTTGAAGGAGTTTTCGAGAAGTTTCCAAAATTGAAGTTTGCTTTTATTGAATACGGTGTTAGCTGGTTACCTCATTTAATGTGGAGGTTAGATAAAAACTGGAAGGGGCTAAGGCAGGAAGTTCCTTGGTTGAAAATACCTCCAAGTGAATACATCAGAAGAAATATTCGTTTAGGCACACAACCAATTGAGGAACCATTTAAGCCAAATCATCTTCTAGAAATGATTCAAATGGTAAATGCAGAGGACATGCTATTATTTTGCAGTGATTATCCTCATTGGGATGGAGACAATCTCAAAAGAGTTTTTCTTCGGTTCCCAGATGATTTAAAACGCAAAATATACTATGAAAATGCTTTGGAAACATTTAGGTTTTAATTTTTTTTAAGGGAGGTAAATTATTCTTGGAAGTAGAAAATACACAAAGTCAAAATCGTGTTGTTTTATTTCCTTCTGATCAACTAAAACCTGGAGAAAGAAAACTAATTAAAGTAGACCAGTTAGAAATAGCAATCATAAATGTAGATGAAAAAATATACGCTTTTCGAAATGAATGCCCACACCAAGGGATATCCATGGTTTACGGACCAGTAACGGGTACAATGGTGACCTCTAATCCTCAGGAATATAAATATGGGTTAGAAAATGAAATAATTAAATGTCCATTACATGGATGGGAATTTGATTTGAAAACGGGAAAGTCCTTTTTTTCACCTAATCAGGTTTCCCTTCTAACCTACGATGTAAAAAAAGAAGAAAAGGATATTGTACTATATCTAAAAAGAAAGCCTGAAAACATAGTACTTAAAGACTGTCATTTCACTCATATCTGTTAATAAAAGTTTCTCAAATTAGTAGAGAAGTTGGTAAGGGGGTGATAAAGGTGTTAATAGTATATCCAGATGCAGATCCGCAATTTAAAAAATTACTAACGGATGAACTTCTCGATCCATTACAACAGTTTGCCGAAATTCGTGTTTATGAAGGAAGACCAGAAACTCAAGAAGAGTTTGTTAACAGGGTAAAGGATGCCGATGGGATACTTCTGGGATGGTTAATACCGAATGAGGTTATTGCTAAATGCCCTAAATTGAAAATCATTTCATTTACCGGGATTGGTGCATCTAATTTCATTGATTTGAAATTTGCAGCGTCTCGAGGTATTACAGTTACAAATACCCCTGGATATGCAGATAATTCAGTTGCAGAACATGCATTAGGATTAATGTTTTCGCTAGCAAAAAATATTAACCAGAACCACAAAAATGTAACAAGTGGGATTTGGGATCAGTCCAAGATGATCATGGAGATAAAGGGAAAAACAATCGGTTTGATTGGATTGGGTGGAATAGGGCAGAGAATGGCTGAACTATGTAAGGTACTTGGCATGAATGTCATTTGTTGGACTTTTAACCCAAATAAAGAAAGAGCCCTAAAATTAGGTGTAACATTTACTAGCTTAGAAAAGCTTCTAGAACAATCAGATTTTGTTTCACTTCATCTGCCGTTAACTGAACAAACGAGGAAACTATTAGGCGAAAGGGAACTTTCACTGATGAAACGAGAGTCATATCTAATTAACACATCAAGAGCAGAATTAATCGATACAATTTCATTAGTTGAATTTCTTTCTTCATCACGAATTGCAGGCGCTGGTATTGATGTTTTTGATGAAGAGCCTATTTTGAAAAATAACCCGCTGCTATCAATATCAAATGTAGTTCTTAGTCCGCATATTGCATTTAATACACCCGAGGCTTCAAAAGAAATTTTTATTATAGCAATAAATAATCTAGTTCAATTTTTTAAGGGAATCAATCAAAATGTTGTTATTTAATTTATTAAGAGAGGGGAATTAAGATGAAAATTATAGTTATTGGTGGAGCGGGAATCCAAGCATTAGGGACAATTTATGATTTGTTAGAAAATGATGAAGTTACAGAGGTTATGGTTGCTGACATTTTAATAGAAAAAGCAGAAGAAAGAGCTAAGCAAATCGGAGATCCACGTTTAACAGCCAAGCAGATTAATGTTCTTAAAGAAGAAGAAACTGACAATGTCATTAAAGACTTTGATGTTATTATCAATAGCGGTCCAGCTTTTCTATGTCCAAATGTAACCAGGGCAGCATTAAAGGCGGGAGTCAATTATGTAGACCTTGGTGCTTGGCCAAAAGAAACTGCAGAACAACTAGAATTGACAGAAGAATTTGAGGCAAACGGGATCACAGCCGTCCTTGGAATGGGAAGTGGTCCTGGAATTTCAAATATGATGGCATTAGCAGGGGTAGAACAGTTAGATACAGTATCTGATATTGATATTACAATTGCCATGAAGGATTTTACAGAATATTCTTCTCCGTTAGTTACACCATATATGCTAGATACTATTATCGACGAATATACTTTGAATCCAGTGATTGTAAAAGATGGTGAAATAACGAAAATTGATCCACTTATTTCTAGACCTGTTGAATTTAAGGAACCGATTGGCCTTGCAAATCCTGTATATACAATTCATCCTGAGCCCGTTACACTCTATGATTCATTTAAAGACCAGGGTTGTAAAAATACTACCTTCAGCATTGCTCTTCCAAAGGAGTTCCATGAGAAAGTGGAGTTTTTAGTTCAGCTTGGATTTGGTAGTAAGGAACCTATTAATATGGGTGGGGTTGAGGTATCTCCAAGGCAAGCATTACTAACTGTTGCTAATCAACTTATACAACCAAAAGTGGATAAAGATCAGTATAGTGTAACTCGTGTTGACGTAACAGGTGAAAAAAATGGTCGGAAAGAGAAAGTTGTAGTTGAGGTTTATGTTGGGAGTGAAAAGAAATGGAATATTCCTGCTGGAGCATTGAAAACATCTATACCTCCATCCATTGTGGCTCAAATGCTTGCAAAGGGCCAAGTTAAACGAAAAGGTGTATATCCTCCGGAAAAATGTATTGAAACCACTGCATTCTTTAAAGAATTAGCGTTAAGAGGTATGGAAGTATACTCGAATAAGGTTGAACATACTTTGTAAAAATAAAATATTTAATACAACGTGGTTCTATTACGTTTTACGACATTAATAAAAATGATTTACCGGCAGACAACGTATTTAATTTGATGTCCTGAAAATCGCTTGCTTTGGTTCAATATCATTAGTAATAATTATTTGTGGGGGCTCAGTTTAGTATTTTACCATTAATTCGTGATATTTTATGGATTTTCGTTAAAAATGCGATTTTGTTTGTCAATTTAATAACGAAAATCCTTAATCCAGTAAAGCATTACTTTTCCTTCTTAGTTCTTCATAATGTATTTCTTAATCATACAAGCTATTGAGAGTGTTATAATTTTTGGGCTATTTGCAAAATTCATTTTACCCACCTTTCATCCAGACAGATTTTTGAAAAATGGGAACAAAATAGAAATGAAGCGCAAATTATTATGAAGAAAAAAAAGAAACCTTTTAATCAAAGGGGGAAATAGTAATGTCAACCAAAGCGCGTAATATTGTTGATGATTCACCATTAACGAAATTCCACATGAAATTAACAATATTTACAGCAGGTGGTCCTTTTCTTGATGGTTATATACTTAGCATCGTTGCAATGGCTTTAATCCCATTAAATCAATCATTTGAAATCAACGGTTTATGGAACGGGCTACTGGGTTCTTCTGCTTTAATTGGAATATTCATTGGTGGAATAATATTCGGTTATCTAACGGATAGGGTTGGCCGAGAAAGTATGTATCGTTTGGATCTAATAGCATTTCTTGTTCTATCCATACTTCAAATATTTGCAACAAATGTCGAACAGCTATTTATTATCCGAGTGTTGTTAGGTATAGCCATAGGGGCTGATTATCCAATTGCCACATCGTTGTTAACTGAATTTGCACCTAAAAAATATCGAGGAAAAATGATCGGATTCCTTACTATATCTTGGTATTTGGGTGCAACTGTCGCTTACTTTGCAGGCTACTTTTTATTAACCTTAGGACCAGATGCTTGGAAATGGATGTTAGGATCAAGTGCTATACCCACAATAATTGTTATATTAATGCGTTTAAATACTCCTGAATCACCAAGATGGCTTTTAAGCAAAGGACAGAAAGAAAAGGCATTACGAATCATGAAAAATATCTATGGGGAATCCACGACACTAGAAGATATTCCTTCAGGACCAGTTCAAAAACCAAGTCTTATGAAACTCTTTTCGCCCGCCTATCGAAAACGTACGATTTTTGTCATGTTATTCTGGAATTTTCAATTAATCCCGATGTTTGCGATTTATACATTTGCACCAACTTTGTTAGAAACCTTTAATTTAAATAAAGGGGATTTGTCCCATATTGGATCGGCATTAATTTCATTCATGTTTTTAATTGGATGTACGGTCTCTATGTTCTTTATTGATCGCATTGGACGGAGATCTCTCTGTATCGGGGGATTCTTTTTTACCACAATCGCCCTGCTTGGTCTGGGGTTAGCACCTGAAGCAAGCAGTTGGATCATCGTTAGTTTGTTCTTTATGTATGCATTTTTCGCAGGAGCTCCTGCTATTCTTGAATGGGCTTATCCAAATGAACTATTCCCGACAGAAATTAGAGGGACTGCAGTTGGATTTGCTACAACAGTAACTAGAATTGGTGCCTCAGTTGGAACATTCGGTTTACCAATTGCTTTAGCAACATTTGGAGTTGGACCCACGATGCTAATAGCAGCAGGATTGAACGTTATCGGATTACTAGTATCCGTCTTTATGGCACCTGAAACAAAGAACCTTAGCTTAGAAGAAGCGAGCCAAGATAAAGCGAGCAAAATGGATGAAAAAGAGGATGTATCAAACTATTAAAAGAAAACGTAACTTAAAAAAATTTTTTTGAAAGTAAAAAATGAAAAATGAAGTTACATTGGCAGACTATAAAAGAAGTCTGCTTTCTCTTTTTTTTATAAAGATAGATAACACTTTATCATTATTCAAAAAAATTAGGAGTCTTCTTAACATAGTAGCTATACAAAGCTATTTTATAAGTTTAGGATGACTTCTTTTTATATAAAAAATTTGATTGGGAAAGATACTCCCTAAAAGAAGGGTAATCCTGGTTGTAAAGGACTAACTAAAGCAGCATTCGTTACCGTGGTATGCTCAAGTTCTGTTAAAAGGGGTACGTTATAACCCTCCCACTTAGGCTTTTTGGTAAACACAATTATTATTAATAAAACCAATGTTAATAACCAACGTGCGAAAGTGGTCCAGATTGGTGACATCTACGAAAAGATATAGGTTCCAGAAATAAAATTACCTGACCGAAAATAGTTGGCCAGTATTAGGTAGATTCAAACTCTAATATTCCTCACAAGTATCACATCCTAACATAAAGAGAAGTTATCTCAATAGTTTTGGGGTTGGTCATCTCAATAATAGGAGTATTAGTTATATTGATACAGGGAAACTTGTCTGGGTTTTTTATACTAAATATAAAGGTGCCCTACTAATGGTAATAGCCGTTATTCTATGGACATTTTTGCCCCTTCGCGTTTGTTGGAGGGCTAGAAATTTCTAAGGCAGAATGTATCAGTTAGGGAAATCGGACTAAAAGAGTCAGGAGTTTCTTTTGAATTTAATTCCTACCTTTACTGCAATTTCTTGCTTTTTTATTGGGAGGGGAAATAACGAATGAGCAAATCTTTGGCGGCTTATTTGTGCTTTTGGTGTTTTTTTAACTGTAGGAGTACTTAATCAGAGGATTAAAATGATCAAGGAAAACAGGCAAAGATAATATAAAAGTTATTTCATAAAAAAAATCTAGAAATAGTTTGAATAATATAAAATACTTTGAAATACCACTAGAAGTCCCGTATAATAATTGGGAATAACTACCTGGTCTGACCAAAAGTTGAATTAGCTTATGAGCTAAAAACTATAGAAATATATTTTATTAAGAGAGTAAAAGGGGGTACTGAAAATTAAACTAAGTAAAGAGTCTTCAGTAAAGTCGTACGTAAAAATAATGGAGGAAATTAGACACTTAATTCTTGAAGGTGGGTTATCACCAGGAGATAGATTGCTATCTGAACGCGAATTGTCTACACAGTTAAAGGTTAGCCGGACAGTAATAAGAGAAGCTTTAAAATCATTAGAAATGCTTGGTATGGTTGAAGTGAAGGCTGGTGGTACCTTTATTAAGGAACCTGAGTTGAAAGGGATATATCATACCCTATCCTATACAATGGCTTTGGATAGTGTCACTATATTTGATTTGTTAGAAACTAGGAAAATCATTGAGGTTCAAGCAATAAAATTAGCATCAATCCGGAGAACAAGTAATGACCTGGCGATCATATCTGTAATATTAGAAGAAATGAAACAGGCATTCATTGAAAATGATTTTCAGAAGAGTGTAGCTGCAGATCATAAATTTCATTCTTATATAGTAAAATCCAGTCAAAATAAGGTTCTCTCAATAATGATGGAAGCGGCATCCGATTTATTTATAGAGGTCTTATCTATCACAAGAGAAAAATTAGGACAATACAGTGGAATGGATAAGGCAATTTATGCCCAACATTTTTCAATCTTTAAAGCAATTAAAGATCAAGATGTTGAATATGCAGAGAAAATCATGACAGAACACTTAGATTCATTAGAAAATGAATTGAAAATGATTTTCCAAGGTATCGAACCAGAACTTCCAAGAATAGATGAAGATGATTTAGATGATCTTTAAATCTTTAAAAATAATTCTAATTGTGTGCTTTTCATAGTAAATATGCATTTTTACTGCTACTACCTTTCTAACTCCAGTGCTGCCAAACGTCGGAGAGCTGTATTATCATAAATTAGCTATTAGTGTGGGCTCTTATAAAAGCAATATGAGGGAATTTCCAGAAGCTCTTTTCGCAAAGCAGAACACTATTATATTGATTCTGAGCAAGGGAAGGAATTTAGTGGTGATATAATAGATCATCATTGGGTAAGCGAGGAAGGGGAAATTTTACTTTCAGATATTCCTAGCGGAAAGAAGAAATAAAGGGTGATAATTCTTGGCCAATCTTATTTAAGCATGTCAGAATTTGAACTCTTTGATGTAGCAATCGGTAACTATGTTTACTATCTTGACATTTTAGTCTAGGAGCCAGAAACACAGCCATAAAAAGGGTCTCCTTTGAGTGACCCGATAAAGATAATAGCAATTAAGCTTAGAAAGGGTAACCTAAACGGTTACTCTATTTTTGGGAATCTTAGGGAGTTAGACGTTAAAAAGACGACCTTTAATGAAGCAATACGAAAGTAGTTTAAAATTAGTACTATTTAATTAAAGAAGGAACTCGTCAAAAAAGTAGTCGGGAGAATAATTATTTAGTGTAAATGGAATTTTTATTAATACTATGGCGATACTTCAACTAAGGCTCTTTTCCATTACATCTACATGTAATTTTTGTTATAAAGTGAAACTAAGTTTGATAAGAAATTCATGAAAAACATTGATAAATCAACTTTTCATCAAAATCAAAGTGTTTAAGTAAACTTCATTTTTATAAAAACTATAAAAATTCATTAAAAGCTAACCCTTATTCAAATTTCAAAATATCATAGGTAGGATATGAGGTAATTTTAGGTACGAAAAAAGGCTACACCTAATAGGTACTAGCCCTTCCTGAAAATTGTACTTTAAACGGAAAACACAATATAGTATAGCCGAATTTTTTTGATATATTGATGGGTATCAAGACGTTGAAATCAAGATTCCAATGAAATATATTCAGCACCCTGTTCTTTTGCCCAATTATGTATATAACTGAGCAGCCTATATCCAAGGCCACTAGGGCGATGATTTACATCAGTAACCAAATCTTGTACAAATACATAGCGTTCATTATACAAATCTTCATGCCAGCTAATACCTGCTAAAGCTACGATGCTTGTATCATGATATAAAGCAAATAACTGTTGACCATCCTTACGCATATCATTTAATAATTCTAGATATTCCTCTAAAGTCAAATCAGTATGTAACTGATTTATTATCGGATAAGCCTGTAAGAATTGATGTTCTACAGTTAACTCTACAATATTTTCCACTGGTATTTTCATATTAATTTCTCCTATCTTTTTTAATTTTTATTGCTTCGCCTTCCATAAATAGATGCAGATTGATTTTCTGACATATAGACCTGTCCAAAATTTTTGTTAGTTAAAAATGCTTCTATTTCAGTTGAATCTTTATCAATCTAGAGATTCATCACCCACTTAACCTACACTCGCTCACGAATTGGTTCGTTTTGAAAATGAGGGCCTTATCGCTAGCTGATAAAAAAAGAAGCGGAACATAGTTAAGGTTCCTGCTTCTTTATGTTAATGTCACAAGATTCTAATAACAATATTATGAATGATTTTGGGTTGATTTTTCTAGTTCTTCTTCTTTTATCTTTAAGGCTACTAAACTAGCAAAGTCATGAATGATAGTGGCTGCCAATAGTGATGTGATTTGTGTTGGATCATAGGGGGGGAGGACTTCCACTAGGTCGAATCCAATAAAGTTAAATCCCTGCAGAGAACGAATCATCTCTAGGGTTTCAAAGCTGTTTAGACCGCCGACCTCTAGGGTGCCTGTACCAGGGGCACAGGATGGATCCACAAAATCTATATCAAAGCTCAAGAAACATGGTGTATCCCCAATGGTCTTCTTGACTTCTTTCAATACATCCTCGATTCCTCTTTCCTTCAGTTCAGGCGTAGTTATCACGTTGTATCCTAGATCCGTGCTGGAATCTATATCTCCTGGATGATTGAGCGTCCCTCTAATTCCAATTTGGAAAACTTTATCCGTTTGGAGCAAACCTTCCTCATATGCACGGATAAAAGGGGAACCATGCCAATATTTCTCTTCATAATAGGTATCCCAGGTATCAGTATGTGAATCAAAATGGAGCATTGCAACAGGTCCATGTACTTTTGCGGCAGCTCGCAGGTTTGCCAATGTTACAGAATGATCCCCGCCAATACCTATTGGAATGATTCCTTCTTTCATTAAGTCTGTCATCGCACTTTCAATTAACTCATAGCTTCGGTGTATATTATGGGGAATCACTGAAATATCCCCAATATCAATGGCATTACAATCGTCAAATGGGTACACCTTGTGTATCGGATGGTAAGGAAACAAGGTCATAGATGCCTGGCGGATTGCCTGTGGGGCAAACCGTGCTCCTACCCTGAATGAAGCAGCTGTATCAAAAGGTATACCTAATACTGCCAATTTGGCATTTTCTCTTGAAGCAGGTAAGCGCATGAATGATCCGGTCGTACAAAACTCTGGTTTTACGTCAGGAGATAACGGATATTTCATTTTTGTATTCCTCCATTTTCTTATTTCTTTCATAGTAGAGAAACAATGCAAATATCATGCCAAGTCGCTATTAAGTGATATCTATATGTTCTAACTAGATATTATTTGCAGGAGTTATGAAGGAGCGCATAATCTATGAAAAATTGAATCGCTTATCGGAAGGCGATGTACTACTTCATTCTCGTGAATAAAATCCAATACGCTGTCCAATATTGCATAATTTAAAAGCTTATTATTGCGAAATTCATGTATTTAAGTAAACAGGTAACCATTTGGCACAGAATTTGCATTTAGATATATTTGAAAATTTGAAAAATGGGGAGGTCTTTAAATCTATTAAAGATGTGTTAATCCTAATAAATGAAAGCGATTACAAGGAGGAATGATAGGTGGAAAATGGTGCTAAACTGAAAAGAACTCTAAAATTATGGCAAATTGTTATGATGGGGTTAGCTTATATGACGCCCATGGTCGTATTTGATACATTTGGTATTGTATCTGGAATTACGGGGGGGCACGTCCCAACAGCGTATATCGTTGCATTGGTGGGTATGCTTTTTACAGCCGCAAGCTATGGGAAACTTGTAAAAGTTTTCCCGACAGCTGGTTCTGCCTATACTTATACGCAAAAGGCAATTAACCGACATTTAGGATTCCTGGTAGGTTGGTCTTCGTTGTTAGATTATCTATTTTTGCCTATGGTAAATGCATTGTTGACCAAAATCTATCTCACAGCATTATTTCCAGAAGTTCCAACATGGATATGGGTAGTATTGTTTGTAGGGATTGTCACCATTCTCAATCTCCGGAGTGTTAACGTACTTGCTAACTTTAATACCCTTTTTGTTTTAATTCAGATTGCCATCATGGTGGTGTTCATTATTCTTGTTGTCAAAGGCTTGCATAATGGAGAAGGTACAGGCGAAGTGGTTACAATTCAGCCTTTCATAAATGGAGGAATGGACTATTCGGCTATAATAACTGGAGCAACCATTCTTTGTTTTTCCTTTTTGGGGTTTGATGCTGTAACAACACTTTCAGAAGAAACACCAGATCCGAAAAAAACGATTCCGAAAGCGATCTTTTTAACGGCCCTTTGGGGTGGAATTATTTTCATCACCTCTTCATTCTTTATTCAGCTCTTTTTCCCGGACATGTCCCGTTTTAAGGAACCAGATGCTGCTTTACCGGAAATCGCCCTTTATGTAGGTGGGAAGCTGTTCCAATCCATTTTTCTTTGTGCAACTTTCGTCAATACGCTAGCATCAGGACTAGCTTCACACGCCAGTGTCTCACGTCTTTTATATGTTATGGGCAGGGATAAAGTGTTTCCGGAAAAATGGTTTGGATTTATCCACCCTAAGTGGAAAACACCAGCTATTAATGTTGTCATAGTTGGAGTCATTTCTTTGTCGGCTTTGTTTTTTGATTTAGTAACTGCCGCATCACTGATTAACTTTGGTGCATTAATGGCATTTACTTTTGTAAATCTGTCAGTGATCAGCCATTTTGTCTTCAGAGAGAAGAAGCATCGAACTATTAAAGGGTGTATCAATTATTTAATTATGCCTTTAATCGGAGCTATTTCAATTGCTATTCTCTGGATTAATCTTGAGACTAGCTCACTAATAATGGGGTTAGGCTGGTTTATAATTGGTTTTTGTTATCTATTATTTATCACGAAGGCATTCCGAACAGCTCCACCTCAATATCAAGTTGAAGAAATTCAGTTATAGAGTTTGAAAGGAAAAACGCATTTTAAAAAGGATGCGTTTTTTCTATTTGTTTATTTCATCATCATATTTTAACATTATGCAAATTTGAATTGCTTATGAATGTATACATATAGTCTGGATGAATGAAGCGTGAATCCATGTAGGAAAGTGGCGATATACTACCAACCAGCAACATGGTTAAAGCTGGCACGGAAATTGCTTTATAATTTATAAGAATAAAAAATGAGGTGCTAAAATGGCAGTTAAAACTGAGGGGATTAAAAAACGCGAAAAGGATAATTCTCTGCAAGAATTCCAGGATATCTTAAAAGAAGCAATTGATGTTTTGGACTACCCAGATCAGGTTTTTGATTTTTTAAAAACACCAATGCGCTTTTTAGAAGTCTGTATTCCTATCCAAATGGATAACGGTGAGACAAGGATGTTTCAAGGGTATCGGGCTCAACATAATGATGCAACCGGTCCAACGAAAGGAGGGATTCGGTTTCATCCGGATGTCACTCCTGAAGAAGTTAAGGCTTTGGCGGGTTGGATGAGTTTGAAATGCGGAATAACAGATCTTCCATATGGAGGAGCAAAGGGTGGCATTGTCTGTGATCCCAGACAGATGAGTTTGTCTGAGCTAGAACGATTAAGCAGAGGGTATGTCAGGGCAGTCAGTCAAATAGTTGGGCCGACCAAGGACATTCCTGCACCGGATATGTATACAAATTCTCAAATAATGGCCTGGATGCTAGATGAATATGATCATATCAGGGAGTTTGATTCACCCGGCTTTATTACGGGTAAGCCATTGTCATTAGGAGGATCGAAGGGCAGAGAAACAGCTACTTCCAAGGGAGTATTATATACTCTTCAAATGGTAAGTGATTTAAAGAAAATGCCTATTCAGGGTATGCGGGTAATTATTCAGGGATTCGGGAATGTTGGAAGTTATTTGGCAATGTATTTGCATGAATTGGGAGCTAAGGTTGTCGGGATTTCGGATGAGCTTGGCGGATTATATGACCCAAACGGCTTAGACATTCCTTACCTTTTGGAAAACAGGGATTCGTATGGAGTCGTTACGAACTTATTTAAAGATTCATTATCCAATCAAGAATTATTGGAAAAAGAGTGTGATGTGCTAATTCCCGCAGCTATTAGCGGAGTGATAAATAAAGATAATGTCGAACGACTGCAATGTGAAATCCTAATTGAAGCAGCAAATGGACCGACAACAAAGGAAACAATCAAAATTCTCGATGAAAAAGGTATATTACTAGTCCCGGATATTTTGGCGAATTCAGGAGGAGTGATTGTTTCATATTTTGAATGGTGCCAAAACAATCAAGGATATTACTGGACAGAAGAACTTGTAGATACACGTTTAAAAGAAAAGATAACAGCCAGCTTTTTGAATGTCTATCATACTTCTCAAAAATTTTCCGTGAACATGAAAATTGCTGCTTATATAGAAGGGATTCGTAAAATAGCAGAAGCATCCCGGCTCCGAGGGTGGGTCAGGTTCTAAACTAATTAGGGCTTTACAAGAAAGGAGGCAATCAGTTGAATTTTGATATTATTTCTGAAAATAAAGAAAACCAGGCTATTCATCATTATTGCTTATTGTCAAAAAATTATAGATATGATGTGACTATTGCCTACTCGGCTCAGTTTTTAGGTAAAGCAATGGTCACCTCCCTTCAAAGCGGGAGAATGATCCTAATGTGTGCCGATGATATTCATTTAGATCAGTACTGGGCTCCGAAGCTTGGCATTGAACAAGAAGATATTTCTGAATTTCAATACTTTCTCAAGTCAGTCTTACAATCCCAATTTCATTTTGAACAATATTGAAGGATGGAGTGAAATATATGTACGTTGATGTGATTCTTAGTCCTTGTCATGGTAAAGTTGAAAAAGTTTTAATAACCAAAAATTCCGGATTCTACGAATGGGAACCATTGTTCCATATTAAGACGGCAGATGGACGTGAGGAAATCATCCATATTGGTGTCAGCGGTGAGATAGAATCATTGGAGGTACTGGAGGGGGAACAAGTGGAAGCTGGCAAGGTCCTCGCCTATTTTAAAGAAGATTTATTCGTGACCGGTAGCGATTAATATATAGAGAAAAGAAGATGAACTGAATCATCTTCTTTTTTTTATCTGCTTTCTGGATAAGGGCTGTGTGAAATTACATATGAAGCAATAATGGGGTTGGACAAATGTTTGCAATTTCTTGAAGTACTTTCTTTCTGGAAGATAGTCTATCTGGATGGTGCGGACCAGTAAAACAACCAAACTCCGTCCAGTGGTGTCGTGATTTGATACGACGGACATATAGGATTAATTATTCTAGTGTTATTTTAAAATTTGATATCTTTTCGTTATCCTTCTGTGATATCTGTCATCTATTCTTTATCTGTTTGTTCTTTGTATAGCAAATAACTATGCTATTATTGAAAAAATTAGCTAACTTACTAGCTTACAAGGAGGTAACAACATATGAAAAAATCAATCTTATCGTTAGCGGCAGCGGCTGCAATATCAGGTGCATTCACTATTCCGGTACAAGCAGAAGATGTCAATGTGAAAGATGGAGACACATTATGGGGGATATCTCAAACGTATAAAGTATCAATAGAAGATATTAAGGATTGGAACCATTTGTCTTCAGACACGATTTATTCAGGAGAAACATTACATATTTCTCAAGAAAAGCATTATAAGGTCAAGTCCGGGGACACGTTATGGGAAATTGCAGGCAAATATCAAGTATCAGTAAATGACCTTAAATCTTGGAACGGTTTAAATTCAGATACAATCCATCCAAAGCAGGAACTAGTTATTAAACCTGGGACGTACAAAGATGAGGCAGCGAGTGTTAAGCCTGAACAGCCAGCAGCGCCAACTGAGCAAGCGAAACCAGCAGTACCAGCTGAGCAAACGAAACCAGCTGAGCAAGCAAAGCCAGCAGCACCAGCTGAAAAAGCAGAAAAAGAAAAAACAGTATCTAACAGTGAATTTACGAATCAATCAGGCATAGAAAAAGAGATTACTGTAAGAGCAACTGCATATACTGCTGATTGTCAAGGTTGTAGCGGCACTACAGCTACTGGAATCGACTTAAAAGCAAATCCGGATGCAAAAGTAGTAGCTGTTGACCCATCTGTCATCCCACTTGGATCAAAAGTGTATGTGGAAGGCTATGGCTACGCAACGGCAGAGGATACCGGCAGTGCTATAAAAGGAAATAGAGTAGATATCTTTATTCCTAATGAGCAGGATGCTTTAAATTGGGGCGTTAAAAACGTGAAAATACAAGTCTTGAATTAACTCAATCATATAATTGATTGTTTAGAAAATATCTTTTTCTTCGTTGCGGCGAGGTACAAAAAACGACTCGTTTTTTCTAATAGTCTAATATCGCTCAATAAATAACATTACATGCGTAATAAGAGTGAAAGGGGGAACATCGTGAACACAGATCAAGCATTTGACCTGTTAAAGGATGCAGGAGTAACAGAAAGTATTAGCATTCAAACTGTTAGACGTTGGATGCGTGAAGGTAAAATTAAATACGAGGGGGGAAACAAGAATAGAAAAACTGGATACATAATTGATGACACAGATCAAGCATTTGACCTGTTAAAAGATGCAGGAATAACAGAAAGTATTAGTATTCAAACTGTTAGACGTTGGATGCGTGAAGGTAAGATTAAATACGAGGGAAACGGGAATAGGGAAACTGGATACATAATTAATGATACAGTCTCAAAGGTGTCAATAAATGATCGTATTGATCAAAATAAGGACGAGATCATTCACAGATTAAAATTAAAAATACAAGCACAAGATAAGCATATAAAAGGAATTGAAGAACTTCATGAGTCTGCAAAAAAAATATTAATCCAGCAAAGAGATAAGTTTAAAAAGGAAGTTGTAATACTAAAGAATGAGAAAAGTAAATTACAAATTGAAACAAAGGATTTATTAAAAGAAAATATTGAATTACGTAATGAATTGATAAAAGTAAAAGAAAACAAAAGAGACAATTACAATTTCGACTCCAATAATCAATCAAATGATTATAGTGAAAAATTGGGACTTGCAAAAATGGCGAGTAATAAAGACGTGATAGCAGAATATAAAGGGTTATTAAAAATAACTCATCCAGATCATGACGGCAACGCAAAGGTATTTCATTACATTAAGACTGATTACGATAATTTCAGAAAATTTATCAAAGGCAAATGATGAGTAGTGTAGTAGTGTTTAATTTCCTAACATAAATGTTGAATAGGGAAAAGAAAAGAACTAAGTGAAAGTTAATCAGAATTTGGATTTCCATGCTGTTGGATGACAATAAATCTGTTACTTTTAAGTTCTTTATGAAACAGGTGGCGGTTAAAAGAAGTCCGATTTCCTTAATAAAAAAACACCCGATTATTCGGGTGCATACTTAATCATTCCATGTAAATAAACCGAGCATTCTCTTTGAATACATCCTCTTAAATTAATTTTTCCTTCACTTTCTATTTCTTTAACCAATTCTTCAATATTATATTAGTATCTTTAGGAATCTCTATTGAAAGAAGCATTCAAAGATGTTTAAATAGTCTATTTTTATTCATTAGACCATCTCTCTTTATCTACTTTCTTTACCATAGAGTAGTATTTTTCTGTGAATTCCCATTGATTATGTAAAAATGAACATAATATATCAGCATTGGTGACTTAGTAAACATAGTAGAGGGACCTTGCTATTTAATGAATTATTTTAATAACATTTAACAAAACCTTGTTAATATCTATCTACCAAGTAATAGACGTATAGAAGAAATGTTTTGTTGTTATCTCCACATACTATATATGCATATTGGATGAGGTTTTTGACCAAGAACAAAAATGAACTAGTCATAAATAAATCGATAGAGTAACGCTTGTCCAAACATTTGCATAATTTATATAAGACGTGAGGAAGCACCTGACGTCACATTAGACTGGTTTTTTATAGTCAGTCTCTTTTTTTTTGAACTAACCTTACCCAAAACATAAAAGTATAGGCCACCCGTTTTGATAGTGTAGTAATGGTAAGGTATTGTATGGTGACATAATTTAGGGTCATAAATAAAGTGTAAAAGTGGGATACGCCAAGAAATATGGACATGCTAGGGTAAGTACAATTAGCTAATATTTGGTAGTTGACTACGAGAATTAGAAAAAATCAACTCTGAGAAGTTCACATAAAATTGAATTTGCTTGATATTCAAGTCAGTCTGTCTGAAACCTTTGACTACTAGAGATATACAAAATCAAACAATTAACGAATACATTAACAATGATGAGGAAGGAAAGCCGCCATTTATGATCTGAACTCTAAATAGTAAACACACAAAGAAAAGCATATTTAAGCAGTTACATGATAGGGCTGTTTATGGCTTGCTAGGAGCCATAAAATAGATATTGTTAAGTAGTTATTTGTATTTGTTAATTAAATCTAATATGGCAAGTTCTATTATGTCGGATTTATTAAACTTCTGTTGATCTGCGAACCTATCAAGCAAAGTCCCAACTTCTTCGTTTATGACAATCGTTTTTCTTACTTTGTTGCCTTTTTCTAAAGTGACTACCCTTTGATAAAGATCATCTCTTTGACTATCTTGCTGATCATCAAGAACATATGACTTTATCAGTTCCTTTAATATCGTAACTTCTTCAGGTGTGAAAACGGTGTGAATATATTTTTCACCATTTCTTACACTCTTCACATCGAGTGTAATAGGCTGTGAACTTCTTGGTAAAGTAATATTCAGGTCGGGGGAACTTTGTTTAACATTAGGTAAACTATTTTTTGATTCAATGAACTCAAACACTGACTGATAAAGGGGCTCTTTCCCTTCCTTTGCATAAAACCAGCCTTTCGGATTTTTGTTCCTGTATTCATATCCTGCATTGTGTAACGCATTCTTTAATCGTTTCTCTCCAATGCCAACCTTGTCCTGTGCGATTTTTGCTATTGTATTTCCAGTTACGGATAGTTCATCTAATAGCTCTTTTATTTTCATATTTCACACTCCATTACGACTATTATTCACATATTCTCCATACTTGTGTGAATTACCTCCATTTTTTTTAACTTCTCCTGTAAATGAACGGTGTACGTTAAACTAAGGAAAATGAGTCGTGAACGGATAGTAAAGGAATCCCAAAGTGGGATATGATTTATAGCTAGGATCTTCTTTTAAAGCTTTAAGGGTTGTCTCTATTGTACGTACAACTTATCCTATTCTGTGGTCCTTCTGGTGACTATTTTTGTATAGCAATTTCAAAATAAACAGGACATTTGTCGGAAGGGGAATATAAAATCTAAGGGGAATTAGTAAGGTGGATTGAATAAACAAAAAAGAGGGAGATGGAGCTATGAAGAAATTACTTACTGGTTTGGTAGTATTATCAATAGCCCTGGGTATATCATTTTCCACCGCTTCAGCATCTGCTGGAGGATTTCACCACCCGCAAAACTGGGATAAAAACTCGATTTTGCGGAAGGACACTCTTGGGGTGGAAGTAAGAAATATGCAGTATATCCTCAATGTAATGGGTTTTTATACTGATTCAGCAGTGGTTGACGTTGATGGGGTTTTTGGGCCGAAAACCGAAGCGGGTGTAAAGAAATATCAAAAAGAAAACCATCTCCAAGTGGATGGTGTTGTTGGCCCCAAGACATGGGCAAGTTTTTCACAATATATTAAAAAGAATGGCGAGAACACATATGGAGCAGGCGGGAACATGGGTCTCAGAATCAAATGGAAGTACGACGATTCTTCCTATACATCCGGCTCAAAAGCCTATATTTACGGTAATGGAGATACATTAAGTGACCAATATCGCTTGTATGCGAATTAAAAACCCAGGAAGGAGGCCCTTTTTAGTTAAATGAAGATAAAACGATGGGGAAGCCTTGCATAAATGATTTACTAAGCGTAAGCGATCCAGTATCAAAGAAGGAGAGGGGGGATAGTTCTATTAAATTTCTCCTTTTTATTAGTTTCAGGTTAATTGTAAAAAGAAAGCCGATGATTCCTAGGTAGGAATCATCGGCTTTATTCATTTAGAAATATGTGTTTTCTGCGTTTGTGAATTAAAACCCCAAATGATTAAAATCTTTATAAAGAAAGGTCTTCCATGCTTAACCACTCCGAGGATTATACCTCAACAGAGTTGAAAAATGAGGTAAATTAAAATAATGCTCATTCGGGGAGTGAACATCACTGAGCACCACCATTCTAGTATAACCTGACTGTTATAATCTAATATAAATGAGATTTATTAGGTTAGCGTTTTAGTTCAGATTCTTTTTTCTTTTAGGGAGCTTGATCTCGAGTTTCAATAGGTATATGGCATCAATCGCTAACGTCTCAAGTGGTTTCCTGCTTAGATTCCTTTGTAAATAGGAGAAAAACTCGTCAAAAAAAAATAGTATGGCTTTGAATAAACGTTTTTAAGTAGAGGTCCACATGCATTAAGGGATGTTATCATTTTTGTAGATTCTTCAGAAATTTACATATCCTGATAAAACAGTTGCCCATGTGCGAATAAAATTTTGGGACAAGAATAAGTTTCTAACCGTTTGATAAGTTGTCTCGAGGGGGAGTAATTATGAGTATCAGGAGGTTCAAAAAAGAATGAGAAAAAAATGATAGAAGAAAGTATAAGGGGAAGGTTCAGTAGGGACTAATATTATTCGTTTCCAGTATAAATTTCTCCCATATAACTCACAAATATAGAAAAATATTTAGGAACTGATATATCGACATCGCAGACAATCATTTTAGAAGTAAGTTTAACTAGCTTGACATTATACCCCCATAGGTATAATATGAGGTTATAAATTGAAACACAGGTGGTGGATTTGATTTTTTATTTGCTTCTATTAACTGTCGTGATTTTTGTCCCTAGTTTGTATAAACGTTATGTTCCTGTTAAAAACGTTCCTTGCGAAAAGAATAATAGTAAAAATCATAGCGCTATTTTATTAGATATAAGGGCTTATAATCAAAAACAGGATGATATCAATAGAGATGCTTTGAATATCCCTTATGCATATTTGAAACGTTTTAATAAAGAAATCCCACATGAAAACATTCATGTAATTGCTTCCGATAAAATAGAAGTGAACTTGGGGCTGCGCTTCTTAATTGGAAAAGGAATTAAGGTAACCAGTTATGAGATAAGTGATTGTGTTTGTAAATAGATGGGTGGGTAGAATATGGAATACGATAAAAGCGTCATCAATCGGTTAAAGCGAATTGAAGGACAAATTAAAGGAGTTCTAGGAATGATGGAGCAGGGAAAAGACTGTAGAGATATCGTCACACAGTTGTCTGCTGCACGAAATGCAATTGATAGGACTATGGGCGTTATTGTAAGTGCAAATCTAGAACAATGTGTTCGGGAAAACATAGAGAAAGGTGAAGGCACTGAACATCTTGTAAAAGAAGCTGTTAATTTATTGATAAAAAGCAGATAAAAGAAGTAAAGTAAGCTGTCATCAACGGTAAATTTAGGTGATATTCTGGAAAATGTACAAGGTAGTGTCGTTGTCCCTCGATTAACACAAAATCTAAACAAAACGAATTTATTAGTTATTTAAAAAGGAGTGTTAAAAATGGCTTATATTTTACAAGTGGATTTTAAAATGGATGGACCATTTGGTAATGACATGGTTGAACAATTTACTGAATTAGCAAAAAGCATCAATGATGAAGAAGGGGTGATTTGGAAAATTTGGACTGAAGATAGCGAGGCAAAGGAGGCTGGTGGTATTTATCTGTTTGAGTCAAAAGAATCAGCTCAAAAATACTTAACTATGCACACTGCTCGATTAAAAGGATTTGGTATTGAGACAGTTAACGGGAAAATATTCGAAGTGAATGAAGGATTAACACAAATCAATCATGGTCCGTTTAAATAAGAGGTTTCTGTTAATCTAATCAAGATAGTTTACCTATATGTATGGTTTAAAACATACAGGAGGATGTGGTTAAGGAGCCTATCCTTCTGTATTCAGGGATCTCTCAAAAAAACCTGGTGTATCCAGTTCCTTTTATAACATTTCAAAAGAAGAGGGTTGACGAAATAAACTTTTTACCATAACATATACCCTACTGGGTATTTTAAAGTATTTGAAACTAAACTAATAAAGTATCCATTTAAAAGAATATTTTTTTAATGAAAAATATACCCATACGGGTAATTAGGAATCAAGGGGGAAAAACAAATTGACTGAAAAGAAAAAAACAACGATCATTTTATTTAGTGGTGATTATGATAAGGCCATGGCGGCCTATATTATCGCAAATGGTGCAGCGGCTTATGATCATGAAGTAACCATCTTCCATACTTTCTGGGGATTAAATGCTTTACGAAAAGATGAGCCATCGACATTAAAAAAAGGCTTCTTTGAAAAAATGTTTGCAAAAATGATGCCTCGAGGTTCTGATAAGATGGGGTTATCCAACATGAACTTTGCTGGAATGGGCCCTAAAATGATTAAACATGTAATGAAAAAACATAACGCCATGTCACTGCCTCATTTAATTGAGTTGGCTCAAGAACAAGAGGTCAAATTAATAGCTTGTACGATGACAATGGATTTATTGGGCTTGCAACAAGAGGAATTATTAGATGGAATAGAATACGCGGGTGTGGCAGCTTATCTAGCAGACGCAGAAGATGGTAATGTAAACTTATTCATTTAAGTAATAAAATGTGAAATAGGGTAAATTTCATGGTAAGGAGGGGAGGATATTAAAATGGGAACAGCATTTAATGTCATAATAATAGGGGCAATTGCTTGGTTTTTATTTCAGCGCTTTGTCCCGGCAAAGGGAATTAAGAATATTAATACGAGTGAGTTAAAAGCTCAATTAAGTAACAAAGGAAGTAAGCAATTTATTGATGTCCGTACACCTAATGAGTATAGGGGCAATCATATTAAGGAGTTTAAGAATATTCCCTTATTCGAACTTCATAAAAGAGCACAAGAACTTTCAAAAGATGAAGAAGTCTTTGTCATCTGCCAAAGTGGGATGAGAAGCAGTAAAGCAAGTAAGTCATTAAAAAAACTTGGATTTAAAGAAGTTACCAACGTAAAAGGTGGCATGAGTGCTTGGCACAATTAAAAGGAGGTATTTCAATCATGAAAGAAATCTCACCAAATGAAGTGAATGCATTATTAAAGGGAAACTCGACAATTAATATTATAGATGTTCGGGAAGTAGATGAAGTAAAGGCTGGGAAAATACCCAATGCTACGCATATCCCATTGGGCCTCGTGGAATTTCGAATGCAAGATTTGGATAAATCAAAAGAATATATCATGGTTTGCCGTTCAGGAGGCAGAAGTTCAAGGGCAGCAAAGTTACTTGAAGATCATGGATATAAAGTGCTAAATATGACAGGCGGTATGCTTGAATGGAACGGTCCAATAGAATAATTTTTAAATTCTTAAATACCCCCATCTGTATTAGCAAATAAGGAGGAAAAAAACATGATTAAAACAAATTCCGTATTAGATGCAAAAGGATTAGCATGTCCAATGCCGATAGTAAGAACGAAAAAAGTAATGAACGGCCTGGAAGCAGGAGAAGTGCTAGAAGTTCAAGCGACGGATAAAGGGTCAACTGCCGATATGAAAGCTTGGGCAGAAAGTACAGGTCATCAATATTTGGGTACAGTTGAAGAAGGAACCGTTCTTAAACATTATCTTCGGAAAGCAAGTGGTGAAGAGCATGAAGTAAAAAAGCATGAAAAAGTCATTTCAAATGAAGAACTTCTACAAAAAATAGAAGAAAATCAAAACACGATAGTACTTGATGTACGTGAATCGGCAGAATATGCGTTTAATCATATTCCATCTGCTAAATCCCTTCCAATGGGTGAATTAGAAGAACGTTTTAGTGAACTGGATAAAGAGTCTGAGATTTTTGTCATATGCCGAACCGGTAGCCGAAGTGACCTGGCTGCACAAAAACTAACAGCTGCAGGATTTAAACAAGTGGTTAATGTTGAACCGGGCATGAGCCAATGGAATGGTCCTACACAAAAATCAGTGAATGAATAACATATAATCCTAAAAATGGAGGGGCATATCATGTCTAAAAAAGTAGCGATAATAGCTAGTAACGGTGGTTTATTTGACGCATATAAAGTATTTAACATTGCAACAGCAGCAGCAACGGATCAAGAAGTAGCTATTTTCTTTACATTCGAAGGCTTAAATTTAATCCATAAAGTAGCGAATCAACAACTACCGATGCCAGAAGGTAAGGAGCATTTTGCAGAAGGATTTGCGAGGGCTAATGCACCTTCTATTCCTGAGTTACTTTCTATGGCACAAGAAATGGACGTCAAATTTATTGGATGTCAAATGATCATGGACGTTATGGGCTTGGAAAAAGAAGCTTTCGTTGACGGCATCGAAGTCGGTGGAGCTGTTACATTTTTAGAATTCGCGAAAGATGCGGATGTAACTTTAACCTTTTAAGTCAGGTAAAAAATTTTGAAACGCTAAATACTATAGGGGGTATATTTTATGGCGTTAAATGAAATGACAGCCAAAGAGGTTTCAAAGAAAGTAATCAATAAAGCTGAATTATTTATTTTGGATGTTCGAAATGAAAGTGATTTTAACGATTGGAAAATTGAAGGAGAGAACTTTGAATTCCTTAATATTCCTTACTTTGATTTACTGGATGGCGTTGAAGAAATCATCGATAAAATTCCAGCAAATAAAGAAATTTTAGTTGTCTGTGCAAAAGAAGGCTCATCTATTATGGTTGCTGAAATGCTATCTGAAGCAGGGCTGGATGTTTCTTATTTGAAGGGCGGAATGAAAGCATGGAGTGAACATTTAGAACCAGTGAGAATTGGGGATTTGAATAATGGCGGAGAAATCTACCAATTTGTACGTCTCGGTAAAGGTTGTTTATCTTACATGATCATTTCTAATGGTGAAGCAGCCGTTATTGATTCCACAAGAATGACTGATATCTACGTTGATTTTGCCGATAGTATTGGAGCGAAGATCACTCATGTATTTGATACGCACTTACATGCTGACCATATTTCAGGTGGAAGAAAAATAGCAGAAAGTGCAAATGCAACTTACTGGCTACCACCAAAAGATGCAACAGAAGTAACTTTTGAATATCAGCCATTAGAAGGCGGTAAGGTGGTTACGATCGGTCACACAGCTATCAATATTCATGCTCTATACTCCCCGGGCCACACGATTGGTTCCACTTCATTTGTAGTCGATGAAAAATACTTGCTTTCAGGAGATATTCTATTCATCGATTCCATTGGTAGACCGGACTTAGCCGGATTAGCTGAGGATTGGGTAGGAGACTTGAGAGAAACACTTTATACTCGCTATAGAGAATTGTCAGACGAGTTAATCGTACTGCCATCTCATTTTATGATCATTGAAGAATTAAATGAAGACGGCAGTGTTGCAAAGAAATTAGGAGAGTTATTTACAGAAAATCATGGTTTGAACATTGCTGACGAAACAGAATTCAGAGAGTTGGTTACAGGAAACTTACCTCCACAGCCAAACGCATATCAAGAAATCCGTGAAACGAATATGGGGAAAATCACCCCTGATGAGGAAAAACAGCGCGAAATGGAAATTGGACCAAATCGTTGTGCGGTTCGATAAACTTAAGAAAAGATTATAAATACTACGAAAACAGGAGAGATGTATGATGAATTCAGATAAAATGTTAGATGCTAAGGGACTTGCTTGTCCGATGCCGATCGTTAGAACAAAGAAGGCTATGAATGATTTACAATCTGGTCAAGTGTTAGAAATACATGTGACAGATAAAGGCGCTAAAGCAGATTTAGCTGCTTGGTCAAAATCTGGTGGCCATGAGCTAGTAGAAACTGCAGAAGAAAATGAAGTTCTAAAATTTTGGATTAGAAAAGGCTGATAATGATAAGGGAACCCTATTGGTTCCCTTCTTTTCAAGGAGGCAATAAAAATGGATATTACTTTTATCATAACCATCTTTTTGATAGGATTTATAGGTTCATACATTTCAGGAATGCTAGGTATAGGCGGATCCATCATTAAATACCCAATGCTTTTGTATATACCACCACTTTTCGGTTTAGCGGCTTTTAGTGCTCATGAAGTCTCAGGAATAAGTGCAGTACAAGTATTATTTGCATCCATAGGTGGTGTCTGGGCTTATCGTAAAGGTGGCTATTTAAATAAGACGCTCATCATCTATATGGGTGTTAGTGTACTAATAGGTAGTGTCATTGGGAGTTTTGGGTCGCAATCCATGTCTGAAGACGGGATAAATATCGTATATGGCCTACTTGCTCTAATAGCAGCTGTCATGATGTTTATTCCTAAAAAAGGAATAGATGGCGTTCCTTTGGATCAAGTAACCTTTAACAAATGGCTTGCAGCAATTTTAGCCTTAATTGTCGGTTTGGGTTCAGGGATTGTCGGTGCAGCCGGTGGATTCTTATTAGTTCCTATTATGCTAGTTGTCTTGAAAATCCCAACTAGGGTAACAATCGCCTCTTCCTTAGCGATTACATTCATTTCATCGATTGGCGCAACGGTAGGGAAAATCTCAACAGGGCAAGTTGACTTCTATCCTGCCTTGATCATGGTTATAGCAAGCTTAATAGCGTCTCCACTAGGAGCGATGGCTGGTAAAAAAGTGAATACAAAAATACTTCAAGTCATCCTAGCTTTATTAATTTTGGCAACGGCTGTGAAAATTTGGATGGGGATTTTGTCATAAGATTTTTGGGGATATTGGACCCTTACCTTGACAGGGAAGGGGGCGTGGGTTCGAATCCCTCACAGGTCATCAACTAACAAAGGCTTAAATCCTTGATATAACAGGGATTTGGGTCTTTTTTTGTTTATAAAGACATAGTTCATTTTGTATTATTTACTTAATTGGTGGCGGATAGAGAAGGAGTAAAACGTATTACAGGTCAATTATTTGTAATAATTAATTTTTCAAGGAACTGTAGGTAAAGCTTTTTGCTTATTCAGCTAACGATGGAGGTTAAAAATAAGACCATCTTTTTGGCTTTTCTGCGAATGGTATGTTCAATAAAATCAAAAAGCGTGGTTTCTCTATAGTAATAATCGTGTGCTGTTAAACAGCTCTCACTAAGTAACTTTGTTTAACTAGCGGGTGCTTTACTTTAAGAAAGTAGGTTGCTGAGGCAGCTTTTTCTTATTGCAGTATTGGGGCGGATTTGTTTAATAATGTTAAAAAGAACTATATAATTAAGTGAAGAAAAAATGTCTAAAAGTCTGTTAGAAAGAGAGTTAATTTCTATGATAAGATATTTTTCTATAATTATGTCCTTGTTATTGATTGGAGGTTGTTCGCACCTAGAAAAAGAAACAAATGAATTGTACCTTATTCCTAGTGGTTTCGAGGGTTCTATTATAGTTTTTTATGATGTTCCGAAAAAACCAATGTTAGAAAAAGAAGATGAGTATTCAGTTATTCGAGTGAAATTAGAATATTTAAAGGCGTTGGAAGGTACCAAACTCCATCCATATGGTGTTTATTTTACTTCAACAAAAGATATGAACTACGGTACTGTGAACAATAAATATTATTACATAAACGAAAACGGGGATAGAACTTCTATTAACGAACATTGTACACATGTTGTAGGAAATGGCAGTTTTACAGGAGAAAGTGGTACAGAAATTAAATACAGCACTATTCAAATAACAAAAAAACAGTGCGGCGAGGCATTCTACCTTGATGGCAAGGATGATTATTATACACAAAAAAAAGAAGTGATAAGCTACTGGATGAATTATTTTGATTAATGAGCCTAAACAATGATAAATTGGACAAACAAAGGGGACACTCATAAATGAGGTCCCCTTTCATAATGTATTACGGTAATAAAGTTTTATATTGTTCCATTAAATCACCTGCATATAAGCTTGTTATCATTAAGAAAATGGCAAGCCCAATGTATAATGAGAGCCAGATGACTTTTGTTTTGAGACTCGATGAGTAATAGGATTTCTCTTTATCCCTAATTTCAGTTTGCTCTTGCACTTCCTTAAAGAACGTTGCTACTATTCGTTCATACGTGCCTATATTTTCAAAATCGGTCGGTCCGTACTGGTATTCATTCGAATTAGCAGCATCCATTAAGGACCTATAAATATTAAATTTTACCTCGGTAAGCTGTTTTTCTTTTAGCTTATTATCATCAAATAGCGGGATATGCCAACTCTTCATGTTGTTAAACTTTTCATGTAGTTGGCTTAATTCCATATTCCAAATATTAACCAGGCGAATTTTTTCTTCATCTGTTGCCCCTGCATATTGTTCTAGTTGCCTTAAACCAAATTGATTCAATTCAATGATGTTGTCTCTTTGATTTCTGGTTGTCTCGCTACGGAATTCTTTCCACCACTTAGAAATACCCAATAATAAGAAAAGAATTAAAAATGGATTTGGATGGAGAAACAAATATACAACCATTCCGATAATCCCTAATACCCAAAGCTTTGTGGAGATGACTCCCACTATACGTCCTCCATCAAGAGGATGCACAGGCATTAGATTAAATAGGTTAATCATGGCTCCAAGTGTAATAACTAAAAGCCAAAATGGATTTTCCGTCATCATAAATAGGGGGATGGCTGGTAGAAATGCTAATGTACCTAATAAAGGACCTCCGAAGGCAAGATAAGCTTCTTGGTTAGCATTCTTGGGTTCTTCTTTAAGGGCAATTAACGCTCCGACAAAAGGGATGAAAATGGCATTGGATGTTTTGATGCCTTTTCTCTTAGCAGCAAGTAAATGCCCCATTTCATGGATGTAAATTAGATAGACTAGGGCTACGGCAAATTTCCAACCGTAAACCAAGGCATAAGCTCCTAAAGAAACGAAAATAGAAATCAGAGAACCTACTTTTGCTATTTTCAATAGCGCAAACAACCATTTCATTTTTCCCAGGAAAAATAACCCGATTGCCCCCAAACTTAACCATCCTTTATTCGATTTAGATTCTTTCAAAATGTACCTCCTAGAGTAAATGGGAAAACAGATGACCCCAGTGACACTATGTCTATCTGAGCTCCTTCTTGATTTATCATCTTGCTAATATCCTTATTATATCGTATTCGATAATCCTTTTCTTTTCCTTTTAGGAATATTTTTCTAGAATATTAACTTTCAAGTAATACATTTTTTAATAATTAAGATAGAGTGCACCTATCACAGAAATACTAGATGGAGGTTATTATTTAGTGGAGTTATAGATTCTACTGCTGGAGAAGACTTTCCATCATACAAAGGCTATGCTGTGAAACCTGCTAGAATGTAAAAGACAGCATATACCAAGATTGGAAAGGATATTGAACTTATTTTTAATAACTCATATAAATTTAATTGGGATATGTACGAACCGCCAAAACGATAATATTTTCTTTCGGTAGTTATATAAGATACTTCTATGAAAAAGGATTTAATGAAAATACTTTAAAATGATAAACATGGATAAAACAATCCATCTTAACTATTTTAATCCCAATTATAGATGTGGCGAAGCGCTCCTCAGTATGTTTGAAAGGCAAATATGCTGTTGTAATATGATGAAAAAGCTTTTCGTTGGGTAACCCGTCTGCCCTGGCTACGATTTACTCTCGTAGTGTATCCCGTTAAAAGGGAATACACTTCCCCAGAAGTTGACCGTCCTCATAGCGAAAGCTAGGCAGAATAAGGTGTACTCGTAGTAGAGTGCTTGGTAAAGTGAGACCTGGGCAAGTCAAGAGTATGAGAATCCTGCTCTTGGCACCTTAAATAATCCATAATCGATTGAAGCGCCAAAAGTTTGGTTGTTACAATTTTTTTCATATTACAATGGAATTCTTTCCATAATATTAAGGGCATTTCTTGTCCGCCTCTCCTTCACACCAAAGCCATCAATTCAGATACTTTATTAAAAGGTTATTTAAAAAATAGTTTTAATGCATAAATAAAAGACGTTTCATAGCTAATATTTAAGTAACACTTCTTTTCAATCAGCATTAATAAAAAAATTAATTTATATATCAATAGGTTCTTTCTGCTTTGAAAATCTAATTTGTGCATCGTTGTATTGATTAAGCATCCTTACTAGGTCATCCCTATCAAGTAAAGTAACCCCATTCCTTTTACCAGGTATCTTTGCAGCAACGGTATAATAACGATTGGTAATTACAATCTTTTTAGTTGCATTGTAGTATCCGGCAGCTCCTACCACTTCGTTTATCGCATCTATACCAACCTTCTTGTTTTCCCCATATCGCTTGGCTTGTACCACAGATTTTTTAATATTAAATCTCCACCAAAATCACCAGAGGGGCTAGTTACTTCTACATAGTAGCCTTGACTTTTAAAAGGGGTCGTGGGTTCAAGTTCCTCACAGGTCATCTTCAAAACAGAGTTCAAATCCTTTTCAAGGGTTGGGGCTTTTTCTTTTTTTTTGACCTCTCCATTTTATCCCTAAATTTTAATACACCATACTTTACCTACTTTTCTGACTTAAAAACCTCCATGTAAGGGTGTGTTAAATAGTATGGGTCTGCAAAACTGTTTTCTTACTAGATGTATATTTAAATTAACTCAACAAATCTGTTTAGGAGTATGATAATATTTAAAAAAAAGAAAGAGGTTATCATATGAATTCAACATACTTACCGACAGAAATAACTAAAACAAGAGCCTTAGTCATCAATGCACTTTTCATCGCACTTACCCTTGTAGCCACAATGTTTATCAGCATAAAGCTACCAATAATGGGTAACGGAGGCCTAATCCATCTGGGTAACGTTCCTCTTTTTATAGCAGCATTCGTTTACGGCAAAAAAACAGGAGCCATAGCAGGCGCCATCGGAATGTGCTTCTCCGATCTTATCTCTCCTTGGGCAGCATGGGCACCGTTTACATTCATCATCGTAGGTGCAATGGGCTTTTTAGCCGGACTCATCTCCGAAAAGGTACCCGGCAAAAGAGAACTTGTATACACACTGGCAGTTGCCGTTGCACTGATTATAAAAATCGTGGGCTACTATTTTGCCGAAGTTATCCTTTACGGTAACTGGATACAGCCAATCGGCTCCATCCCCGGAAACGTTATGCAGGTCGTAATAGCCGGTATAATTGTAGTACCACTTGCAGGACGTTTAAAGAAAAGAGCTGGACAGATATAGGAGTGAAACATATTTTGGTTTCTTCTTTTGGTCTTTCAGCTGTGGATCAAACTGATTCCTTTTTTCCTAATTATTAATTATTTTTCTCTATTTTCTATACCTGTTGTTCTGCTATATGATAGTACCCTTTAGATGATGAACCACGCCCTAAATTTCGGACAGTTTAATAAAAGACAACCTGCTAATTAAGCAGCGATTAAATGAATTCAGTATTGTAAAAAGTACCCTATAGAGTATACACTTTGAAAAAAGGACTACTCTATAGGGTACTATTTTGTATTAAGAGTTAAAAATCGAATTGGGGAATTTCAAATGAAAAACACTTTACTGAAAAAGAAATAAATATTTTATCGAATAACCCTTATGTTAAATCTGTTAGTTCAAAGTCAATTACATATACAGATGAGTTTATAAGAATATTTATCGCTGAAAGTGAAAAAGGAAAGCTACCACATCTTATTTTTGAGGAGTATGGATTTGATATTGAAATCATTGATGTTGACAGGGTTAAAAAAGCAGCCTATAGAAGGCGTACTGCTTATAAAAAATCAGGTGTTTTGGGATTGAGTGATTCACGAATAAACCATTCAGAAAGGTCTCGTAAAAAAGAAGAAACATTGGAAGAGAAAAATGTTAGATTAGAAGCTGAAGTACAACTATTTTAGCATTATATGTTTTTCAATTTCTTGTAGACGTTCATCAAGTTCTCCAGCTTCTATAGCTTTTATGAATAACAAACAAAAAATAGTTTTTTAATGCACATTCTGTTGATAGACAAAGAGGGCCACTCACTTTGATAATTTATTCGGCTCGAGAGGTATCTAACAATATTTGAATGTCTCGTTCGTTGCAGGACGTCAGCCTCTTTGGTACACTATGCAGAAGTACTTTTCACTTTGAGTGCTAGGATTTATTATGGAATGGCATAGATTATATGTTTGATCTTCATAAATCATTTATTAAAGTCCTTGTAAGGTGCTTCCAAAAGAAACCTGGAAATGTGGAGCATTTTATCCTGTTATTACATTCACTCTAGACTAGTGAAAGTAGTAACGAAGGTCAGTTCAACCCGATTTATAGGGAATTAAAGGGATACAGCTTTATAAAAAGAAACACTCCATGTATCACCACATACACTTCGCACATGTGGAGTGTGTGTCAAAGTTAGTTTTAAAAGTATAACCCAATAATAACCGTTTCCGATTCTAACTCTAATTTCGTGAAAATAGACATTTCCGATTTTGGGATTTTTTTTATGTCAATCCCTTGCCATTCCTATCTTTTCTTTCTCTCCTCTCTCAAAAAAAGTCTTTTGAAATAAAAAAGGAGCAAAATAGGGGTTCAGTCGGAAATCTTTATTTTAATTCGAACGGTGGGAATCGGGGAACTTGGGAGACATATTTTTTGGTTGTACAAAAACACATTACAATATAATACAAAGACCAATAACACCTTAACAATTTGTTGTGTTTTTAAGAAAAACTGATATGTTCCCTCATACAGCAGGAGTTGTATGGGGACTTGTATTTTATCAAAAATTTTCTGTTTAGATGACTGTGAAGTAATAAAATTAGGAGGAAGAAATGAACAATTATAAATTGACAATTCAATATGATGGCGGGCGCTATAAGGGCTGGCAACGACTCGGTAATAGTGATGATACGATTCAAGGAAAAATAGAAAATGTATTAACGGAAATGGTAGGGGAAAAAATTGAAATCATCGGATGCAGCAGAACAGATGCCGGTGTACATGCTCTTGCTCAAATCGCCAATTTTAAGATTGGTGAAAATCTGACTGAATTTGAAATTATGAATTATTTGAATAGATATTTACCCCAAGATATCAGCATTGTAGAGGTTATGCTAGTACCTGAACGTTTTCATGCCCGTTATAATGCTAAGGATAAAACCTATTTATATAAGATCTGGAATGAGCAATATACAAATCCTTTCATGCGAAAGTACAGTATGCATGTTGAGAAAAAGCTAAATATCACAAGAATGAAAAGAGCATGTCAATATTTTATAGGTGAACATGATTTCACTGCTTTTTCAAATGCAAAGTCTAAGAAAAAATCCATGGTTCGTGAAATATATTCTATTGATATAGAAGAAAATGCCGGCTTCATCCAAATTACAGTGCGAGGGGATGGATTTCTTTATAATATGGTTAGAAAGATTGTCGGAACGTTGATAGAAGTTGGGTTGGGTGAAATAGATGCTGAAAATATACCAAGTATTTTAGAGTCAAAAGAAAGAATCCAAACGGGTCGTATGGCGGAGGCAGCTGGGTTGTACTTGGTAAAGGTTGATTTTTAGACCAAATATAAATGCACCGCCTATGCAAAATGCGCCTGGATTGATGTTGTAAACCATAACCGATATTCCGTGTGTTGTAACATACCCTCTGGATATGTGGAGTGTTTCGCAAAAAAAACATACCCTCATCTCAATTATTATTCAATGATAAAAAATTGCACAGAATTTCTAGAAACAATGGAATTAAGAGAATCTATTTGCATAAAAAACATTGTGTACTTGAATTATTGGAATTAATGTATTCTATTCTTGCAAAAATACTGTTTAAAAGATAGTTCGGAAAATTGATAGGGGTGAGGTTGGGGGTTTAAATCCCTCACAGGTCATTAACTATCAAAGGCTTAAATCCTTACAAGGATTTGAGTCTTTTTTCATGTTGCATGCTTCGGGCGATTGCAGTTGATTAATGATCTGCTCACATTGTTATTATTAATTGAAAAGCTATTCGCGAATAAAATTTTTATATTAACTTATTGAAAGCTGAGCAGAGTCTATGAGAATATGTGGGGTTTTTTAGTAGATATGTTCGCAGTAGGCAGATTAGCATCACGTCTAGATTCCGGGCGTTTTTTCGTTAATTGGCCTATGGACCAGTTGACAGACTAATGTGTATTTTTTTCATGTTCTTCCTTTTTGCAAAACCTTAAGTATCATGAATTTAGTTCAATTAATTAAACGAAAAATACATTTTGAAAATATTGAAAATTATGAATATAAATGATTTAATTTAAATATGTTCTTTTTGCTGGTTCGGACGACGTGATGTTGATGGACGGTAAAGATGCTAGTAAGAATGAATGCGCATGTATGGTAGTCTAAAACTTCTCAATTCATTTAAGAAAGGATGTATTTTATCATTTCCCACCAGAAGACTCCCTCTTAAAGCGTGTGAAGGGCGAGAGCACAACGGTAAGGGGGAGATGAATGGCGGTTGGCATAAGCCAAAGTAATCTTTTTGCAAACATACGTTCGATGGTTAATAATAACTATAAGGGGGTGAAACCAATGGTCGTAAACAAAGCTTATAAATTTCGAATCTATCCAACTAAAGAACAACTAGTTCTAATCAATAAAACGATCGGCTGCTCCCGTTTTGTCTATAACTTCTTTTTAGGCAAACAAAAGGAGAAAGATGCCTACTGGTATATTTGTGAAGAAATGAAGCAGAACGGCCAATTACCCTCTAATGAACGGAAAGGTTCTTTTCTGAATAAATACGAAACAATCAAAGAACTTCCAGCTTTAAAGAAAGAGTACTCTTTCCTGAAAGAAGTAGACAGTATTGCCTTACAGAAATCGGTGGAAAATTTAGCAGATTCCTATAGTCGATATTATAAAAAGCAAAACAAGTCACCACGCTTCAAATCGAAAAAGAATCCTATCCAGTCCTATACGACTAAACATACGAATGGGAATATTGGAATTGTTGAAAACAAAATCAAATTGCCAAAACTCGGTCTAGTTCGTTTTGCTAAAAGCCGCGAAGTCGAAGGGCGAATCATCAATGCCACAATCAGGCGGAACCCTTCGGGTAAATATTTCATTTCCGTTTTAGCCGAAACCCATGTACAAGTACTTCCTAAAACGAATCGTTCGTGTGGTGTAGATGTTGGTTTGAAGAACTTTGCTATTCTTTCAGATGGTACGGTCTATCAAAACCCAAAATTCTTCCGGACGGTCGAAAAGAAATTGGCCAAAGCACAACGGATTCTTTCAAGGCGACAAGAAATAGCCTTGAATCAAAATAAACCATTGGCTGAAGCCAAAAACTATCAAAAACAAAAACGAAAAGTGGCTATCCTACACGAAAAAATTTCAAATGCCCGAATGGATTACTTACATAAAGTTTCTACCGAAATCATCAAAAACCACGACGCTATTGGAATGGAAGACTTGCAAGTGTCGAATATGATGAAAAATCACAAACTAGCTAAAGCTATTAGTGAAGTATCTTGGTACCAATTCAAAAAAATGTTGGAATACAAAGCAAAATGGTATGGTAAACAAATCGTGACCGTATCTAAAACGTTTGCTTCTAGCCAATTGTGTTCTAGCTGCGGTTACCAAAATAAAGACGTTAAACATCTGAATCTTCGTGAATGGGATTGTCCTTTTTGTTCTACTCACCACGATCGAGATATTAACGCAGGACTCAATCTAATGAATGAAGCCATAAGGCTTCTAACCGTAGGAACTACGGGAGTAGCCTAATTAAAAATTGGCCGATAGGCTAATGTTCTTAGGAATCCCCCACTTCAATCAGGCCGTAAGGTCGAAAAGTGGTGGGTAGTTCAAGACCACTATTTTCCCTTGAAAAAAAATTCTCCCCGCCAGAGTAACTGATTATGTTACTGCAGACCATAGTGTCATTGCAATAGAATCTTAACGGAATGATGAAATATTTAAAGAATAGAGGGATTTTTTATGATTAAAATCGATCTTTTATTTAAAAATGCCAATGTACTGACTTTAGATAATAGGAATCGTCGTGCTGGGTCTGTGGCTGTAGCAAATGGCAAAATTGTTGGTATTTGGAGGGAGTGCGAGCCTCCTAAAAGTGCCGTCGAAGTGACAGCAAGTACAAATGTTGTTGATTTAAAGGGATCTACTTTAATTCCAGGATTTATTGATACACATAATCACATTTTGGCGTATGGCCAAATAATGAGACAGGTGAATTGCGGCACACCGCCTAATCAATCCATAAAAGATATATTGGAGGTAATTGGAGCAAAAGCAAAAGAAACTCCCAATAGGGAATGGGTCAAGGGATATGGATATGATGATACCCTTCTGTATGAAAAGCGTCATATAACACGGGAAGACTTAGATAAGGCTTCGCCAAATAAACCTATTATCATCACACACACCTCAGGACACATATCCGCAGTTAATTCACTCGCTTTACAATTATCTGGTTTAACAGATGATGTTTCTGACCCTCAAGGCGGCCATTACGGGCGGGATGAGAAAGGGAGACTGAATGGCGTAATCTATGAACCAGCAGCTATGATACCGATTAATAAACAGATTCCTCAAATGACAGTAAAACAACAGATTGACATGCTAGGGAAGGCTTCAAAAGATTATTTAGCTCAAGGGATTACAACGAATACAGATGCAGCTGTAGGCTTCACTAGTGATTTGCAAGATTTAGAGATTCATCTTAAAGCGGCTGAGCAAGGGATTAATCCGATGCGTACACAATTAATGATTATGCACCAGCAGCTTCGTGAAGGACAAGCTTTCGGAGGATATTCTCCTGCTCAACTGGACAAAGAGTTCCAAGAAAGATCTGGAGGTCGGGCTAAATTAGATAGCGCCAAAATGTTCCAGGATGGCTCCATTCAAGGCTTAACAGGAGCATTGCGGGAACCGTATTATCAAAATCCAGATGTTTATGGAGAACTCATCCATCCGCAAGAAGCATTTAACGAAGAAGTTTTAGACCTGCACAGTCGAGGATTTAGAATCACAACCCATGGAAACGGGGATCGTGCCATCGGATCGATATTAGAGGCATACGAATATGCTTTATCCAAGAGCCCACGTGCAGATCACCGCCATCGAATCGAACATGTCCAAAGCGCCACCGCTGAAGATGTGGTGAAGATGAAAGAACTTGATGTAGCAGGATCCTTTTTCATCAATCATGTATATTTTTGGGGAGACAGGCATAAACAAATTTTCTTGGGGCCAGAGCGGGGAAGGCGTATTAGCCCTTTAGCTGAGGCTGTAGCTCATAATTTACTGTTTACCCTGCATTCTGATTGTCCAATTACTCCAATCTCACCGCTGTTTTCTGTGTGGGTAGCAGTAAACCGAATAACGAGAGAGGGCCATGTTTTAGGCCAAGAGCAGCGTATTGATGTCGAAACTGCATTAAAGTCCATGACTATTTATGGAGCAAAACTAAATTTTGATGAAGCGTGTTCAGGAAGCATCGAAATTGGAAAACATGCAGACTTTGCCATTCTCGAGGCTGATCCTACAGCCATTCATCCGGAAGAAATTAAGGACATTTCAGTTCTGGCTACTTTTATTGATGGAAAGCCAGTATATGGTCAAGAAACGGTAAGGACTTCTTAACTTTTAATTGCATCTTTAAAAGGCGTTAACAATTGAGCTTAATGTTATAAATACCAACATCTATAATTATTTGAAGAGTGCGTCATTCTAATTTTCCTTCCATTATCAATCCATTATACCTATATTTTCAGCGGCATTATCTACTATTATTTTTAGCTTGCCACTAAAATGCTTACCAGAAGCAATAGGGGGTTCTGCGGTAGGGGTTGGTCAATCTAGGGATGCAGGTAGCTGGCTTTATTGCTCCTTTAACTCTTGGTTTTGTTATAAACACTTTTGGCGGATCATTTAAAGGAGCTGTTTGGTTATTGGTTTCATTCGGGGTTGTTTGCTTTATCGCTTTTATGACATTAAATTCGGGTAAGGAAAATTATACTACTGAAAATCCTCAAATAGTTCCTGCTGTAAAATAGAATGATATGAATGAATGCTTGATTTTAAAGTGGAGAATTCATATAAAATGTAATTCTTCATATTTTTTTTGTTTTTTTAAAAGGCTAGATTATTCAGGAGGCATTTTTCACTACAGGCAATCTGAAGGGCCCTCATTCAACTTCTTCCACTTTTCGGCACTGTTGCAGGCATCCAGACCTAACAATAGTAAGGCGGTAATACATTCTTCAAATTCTTCCTCCTAAAAAAACAGGTAAAATAACTTATTCCAAATATTTACAAGACAAACAGTTTTTTATCGGGTTTTATAAATAACAACTTTGATATCATTTAGGTGTCTCGGTTAATCATTCACAGTTCATGTCTAAGTGAATTAAATTTCTGATTAAACAACTTCAAGGGATGACGATATGCTTGCAAAAGAATTGCATGCAAACGTCTTCTGCCCATACGATAAGTGATAGGTAACTAGTAATCCATCGCATTAGAAGTAGCGATATGCGGAATCGTCACAATTAAAGCCAATCTGAATATTCGTTATAAGCTACTCTTTACTTCTTTAGTTAGGCAATTAATTATTTAATTCTCTTTGCATCCCCTGAACGGCCTTTCAAATGGAAGAATGTAATAAACCCTAAACAATGGCCGGGAATCTTCCAACTACGAACAACAATACCATCCGGCCGTACCTATCCAGTTAATACGATTCAAAAAGTCCTTAGTGCAAATAGATGCAGATATCGATTTTCGTCGTTCAGTTATTTTTGCTACACATATCCGATTATGATTCAACATTGTAGAACCAGACTTCTTTTTATAAAAGAGCATAAGAGATTACTTTGTCCTAACGTATTCCTGAAGCAAAAATGTGAAGCGGTTTATTCTGAGCACAATAATATTTTATTGGTAATCGCAGAATAACGAGAATTGGCCAATTCACGCCCAGTAATATAAGAATACGAAAGCACAATAGAGTACCTTCTTTTTATAAACTCATTTTATAAAAAGAAGGTATTCCTTTTAACAAGAAGAATTATATATAACGAAAAATATTAAGGATCTATGCCTTACTAAACAGGGGGAGGAAGATGGGGAAATCGATCCTTTTTGAAGTGCAAGAAGAAGTGAATTTGGTAGCAGAAGCAATTAAGTCTGTATTGGATTTGGAAGTCATTGTTTATGATCAGAATAAAGTGGTGGTTGCTGCTACAGGAGGTGGTCATCATGCTGTTGTGGGTGAGCCGGTTCGAGGACATATTATAAAAGAAGTGATAAAAACAGGAAAGCATGTTTATAACTTTGAACCAGGTTTTCATGATGTTTGTCAAAGTTGCATTCTCCATGGAAACTGCCCTGAAAAAGCAGATGTGTCCTTTCCTCTGAAACATGAAGGGAAAAACGTAGGGGTGATTAGCTTAACCGCATTTTCTGAAGAACAGAAGGCAGAATTTAAAGAAAGGCACCTTGTTTTATCGAATTACCTTGGGAAAATGGCTGACTTAATAAGCAGTAAAATAAATGCAAAATCGCTGTTGGGAAAATATTTACACATGTTTCAAATGCTTCAAGTGGCTATACAATCGATGTATGAAGGTATTATCGCAGTAGATCAAAACGGGTATATCTTAGAGCTAAATCGTTCTGCAGAAAAGACACTGCAAATGAAAAGAAATGAAGTCCTAACTCTTAATGTATCCGATATCATTCCTGATTTACCTATTTCGAAAGTTTTATCAACAGCGAAAGGATATTCAGACATTGAATTTTCACTTCAAATACATAATAAAAAGATTCAGGTAATCGGTAGTATTATTCCACTTGTTCATGATGATCGTATTATAGGAGTTGCTATTTCATTTAAAGACTTAAAGGATGTGCAAAAATTAGCATATTCGATTACATCAGAGGTAGATGATTCAACCTTTGACATTATCGTAGGGAAAAGTAAAGCCATTCTACAAGTGAAAGATATAGCTAAGCAAATAGCAACCTCTGACTCCACCATGATATTTTTGGGGGAAAGTGGGACGGGTAAAGAACTTTTCGCAAGGGCCGTGCATCAAGAAAGTCAAAGGGTAAACAAACCCTTTAGGGCGATTAATTGTGCTGCAATTCCAGAACATCTTCTAGAGAGTGAATTATTTGGATATAACGAAGGAGCATTTACTGGGGCGAGGAAAAAAGGGAAGCCTGGAAAGTTTGAGATGGCCAATGGCGGAACTATTTTTCTGGATGAAATCGGTGATATGCCTCTTCATCTACAAGTTAAAATTTTGCGGGTTTTAGAAGAAAGAAGGGTTGAAAGGATAGGTTCTAATTCTTCTCTAGATATTGATGTGAGGGTGCTGGCAGCAACCAATAAAAACTTAGAGCAAATGGTAAATGATAGAGAGTTTAGAGAGGATTTATTTTATCGTTTAAATGTTATTCCTCTTCACATTCCTCCATTAAGAGAACGAGTGGGAGATGTAGCCGTCCTTCTTCACCATTTTGTTAATCACTATGTGAATATTACAGGAAAGCAAGTAATGGGCTTTACTCCAGAAGCTGAAGCATGTCTATGTTCTTATAATTGGCCAGGAAATATTAGAGAGCTACAAAATACAGTGGAGTACGCTATCAATATGGCAAAATCTTTTTGGATTACATTAGAAAATTTACCCACTAGAGTTAGGGTCAAAACTAATCAAAGTGTTTTAGACCAAGGGTTAACCTTAGCAGATATGGAAGAAAAAATGATTATCGAATCTTTAAAAAAACATGGTGATTCATTGAATGGAAAGAAGAAGGCTGCGAAGGATTTAGGAATAAACGTAGCTACTCTCTATAGGAAAATCAATAAGTTTGAAATTAATCGCAAAATGCAAATGTAGTTTGCATTTTGCGATTAATGAAGAAATCGGTAGTAGGTTAGTCCTTTTTAAGATTTATTAGGGCTAACCTCCTTTTTTAATTTGCATTTTGCGAAAAGAAAAGAGTCTTGCTACTGACTATTCTCTGAAAAGTAAAGCTAAATTCGTCTAGAATAAGGGTTTGTTTAATTTTTTTGATATTCCTAACAACTTGGTACAGTAATTGCATTAGTAATAGTTGAAAAAGATAATGAAAGGTGAGGGTGATTTATGAAAAACTAATGTATTTTCGATTTCCATAATCTTTCGAAAATTGTAAGCGCTTTCTACGAAAATTCCATTTGGGAGTGATGTTATGAGGATCAAGCAGAGGATTGAAAAAGTACCGGGGGGGCTTATGGTGATCCCACTCATGTTGGGGGCACTCTTTAATACGATTGATCAGCTTCATATTCCACTTGTAATGGAGTTTCTTAAATCATTAGGAGTTACACCTGTCGAAGAAGGCATTTATGAGTTTATGAGAATAGGAGGGTTTTCGGAAGCTCTCTTTAAAAATGGGACATTGACACTTATCGGTTTATTCTTGTTCTGTGCAGGTAGTCAGATGAATTTACGAGTGGGTGGAAAAGCCTTAAAAAAAGGGATCCTTTTAACTTCTAGTAAGTGTTTGACTGGAATAACAATTGGACTTCTATTCGGTTACTTTTTTGATCCTATGAACGGGTTGCTTGGCTTATCCACTCTTGCCATTATTGCTGCAATGACAAATGGAAATGAAGGAATGTATGCCGTTCTCACCGGACAATATGGTAACCGTTCAGATGTAGGAGCAATTTCTGTTTTGACCTTAAATGATGGTCCATTCTTTACCATGATGGCATTGGGAATAGTAGGAATTAACTTCCCTGCTATCGCATTCATCGCGGTATTGTTGCCAATTGCTTTAGGGATGTTATTAGGAAACTTGGATGAGGACATTAGGGAATTTCTAAAGCCAGGTGAAACGTTACTTGTTCCCTTTTTTGCTTTTTGTCTAGGAGCAGGAATGAATTTCATGAGTTTCTTTAATGCTGAAGCTGTTTGGGGCGGTCTTGTCTTGGGTTTTGTAACCGTCATTTTTACTGCTCTAACAGGAGTCCTCGTTTATCGTATATTTGGTGAGAAAAGTACAATTGGTCCCGTTGCCGAGGCATCAACCGCAGGGAATGCAGTGGGAACACCAGCAGCCATAGCAGCTGCTGCTTCTGTTGCTGCAGGAGCAGGACTTATGTCATTAGACGAGGCACAAAGATTTCAACAAATAGCTAATCTAGCTACAATTCAAATTTCTATTTCTACTATTACTACTTCCATTCTTTGTCCAATTGCTGTGATTTTTTGGGATAAATTCCAGAGAAGCAAAGGGATTGACGGTCGATTAGAAGATTCCTCTAACCGAAGTGAGGTGCCGGTAGAAGTGGATCAGCAAATTTAGAAAGGTGAGGGGACGAATGAAGTGGATAAAGCCCAATATTGAAAACCAGATTTGCACCATAACGATAAATAACCCACCAATGAATATTTTGACGAAGGAATTTCGTGAAGAATTTGTGCCGTATATGGAAAATCTAAAGTCCCGTACTGATGTTCGAGTCATTATTTTGACAGGAGACGGTGACCGGGCATTCTGTGCAGGAGCTGATTTAAATGAAGAAGGTGAATTGACCCCTGAGACTGTACGCTACTTTCTCGAAGAAGATTGCCGCATTTATGATGTTGTTAATGAAATGCCACAACCAGTGATTGCTGCTGTTAATGGATATGCTTTTGGTGGGGGATTTGAACTGATCCTAGCATGTGATATTCGAATTATGTCCGATCGAGCAAAGCTGTGTGCAGCAGGAGTTAAAGTAGGATTAGTTGTCGGACCTACCCGACTTGTAAGGTTGATGGGAGAAGCTTACGCAAAGGAAGTCATATTAACTGGGAGAACCGTATTAGCTAATGAAGCATTTCAACGTGGTTTGGCTAGCAAAGTTGTTCCTCATAATACATTAATGAATGAAGCTTTAGATTGGGCAAAAATGATTGCCTCACGTGCACCAATTGCAGTCAGGAATGCTAAAGAAACAATTCAAAAAACAATGGATGTAAATTGGCAAGAAGCCATGGCATTTGAGTTAGATGCTTTTATTACTTGCCAGGATACGCAAGATCATAAACATGCCATTGAATCTTTTTTTAATAAACAAATACCAATTTTCCAAGGAAGATGATAAAGAGATTTATAGACCAAGAGGAGGATTCACAAGTTATGAATGAAGTTATGATGTATCCAGGAGCCTATGCGTTGATAAAAGTTTTGGCAGGAGTTGTAGAAGGCGAGAAAGTGTTGATCTTAACTGATTTTCAAACAGAAAGTATTGCTAAAACATTGGCAGATGTAACCTGCTCTTTAGGTGCTGAACCGATTACGATGTCCATGCCACCAAGAAAGGGGCATGGTGATGCTCTACCCGATCCAGTTGCCGCAGCTATGAAAGAAGTAGATGTTGTGATTGCTCCAACTACTTATAACATCGCACACACGAATGCTCGTCATGAGGCACAAGCGGCTGGTGCTAGAGTTTTAGTCTTGCCAGAATCCCATGAAAACATTTTGTTGAGTAAAGGCTTACAAGCTGATTTTATTTCACTTAGACCCCAAGTGGAACAAGTAGCAAATTTATTAACCAAGGGTGATGTAGTTAGGGTAACGACTACTCAAGGAACGGATTTACGACTATCCATTAAAGGAAGGGAAGGGCGAGCATTAACAGGTTTTGCAAATACCAAGGATATATCTGCTGTGCACTGCATTGAATCCAGTATAGCACCTGTTGAAGGATCTGCAGAAGGGGTCCTAGTAGTAGATGGAAGTATACCAGGAGTTGGTCTTATAGATACTCCTGTGGTTGTTGAGTTTAAGGCTGGGAAGGCTGTTTCCATTACAGGGGGAAAGGAGGCAGATTTGTTTAGAAAAATATTAATTGAACGAAATGATGAAGATGGGAACATCTATTATGCAGGTGAATTTGGAATTGGTATGAACCCGGAATGTGAGTTAGAAAATAGTATGTTAAGTGACGAAGGGGTGTTTGGCACCATTCACGTTGCTTTAGGTACAAATGCTTATATTGGTGGGGTAATTAAGGCAAAAGGTCATTACGATATGGTTGTTAAAGACGCTATGGTGGAAATAGACGGTGTAACTATTCTTCGTAACAATGAACTTTATTTATGAGTTTGATGGAGGATACTGTGTTGATAGATTAATAAATATTTAGTAAATGATAGAAGGGATTGATTTGATGAGTGCTTTGAATGGTATCCGTATCGTAGATCTCAGTCAGGTAATGGCAGGTCCTTATTGCAGTATGTTACTAGCCGATATGGGAGCTGATGTAATAAAAATTGAACCACCCACTGGTGAGAATACTAGAAGGTGGCCACCTCACATCGATGGAGAAAGTGCTGCTTTTATGGCAATTAATCGAAATAAGCGCAGCATGACGCTGAATTTGAAAGATGATGAAGACAAGAAAATATTTTATAAATTGATTGAAACAGCAGACGTACTAGTTGAGAATTATCGTCCCGGTGTAGTTAAGCGATTGGGTGTTGACTATGACACCCTAAACAAGATTAATCCTCGTTTAGTTTATTGCTCTATTTCCGGTTTTGGTCAATATGGACCTTATTCATCTCGCGGGGGCTATGACTTAATTGCGCAGGGAATGACGGGAATCATGAGTGTGACCGGAGAAAGAGGCGGAAACCCAGTAAAGTGTGGGTTGCCTATCACAGATTTGGGTGTTGCACTGTTCGCTGCCTATGGAATATTATCTGCTTTGTATGCACGTGTTCAATCAAATGAAGGTCAATTTATAGATGCTTCTTTATTTGATACCGGCCTTGCTTTATCTGTTTGGGAAAGCACGCAATATTGGGTTAATGGTGAAACACCAGAGCCTACTGGGAGCGGACACCGATTGTCGGCACCTTATCAAGCCTTTCAAGCGAGTGATGGCTATTTCACTGTAGGAGCAGATACGCCACATCATTGGCCTGTATTTTGTCATATCATAGGAAGACCCGAATTTCTAAATGACGAAAGATTTGTCGATGATCCTTCACGGATCAAGCATTTAAAGGTTTTCATACAATTAATTGAAGAAAAAACAAGTAAACGCCCAAGAAGTTATTGGCTGGAGAAGTTTGAAGAGGTAGGGATACCTGCCGGCCCAATTAATTCTTATCCAGAATCATTAACTGATTCACATACCATTTCCAGGCGAATGGTTGAAGAGTTAGAACACCCTATTGCTGGAAAAATTAAGGCGTTAGGTATTCCTATCAAATTATCAAAAAATCCTGGTCAAATAAGAAATGCAGCTCCTTTGCTAGGGCAGCATACAGAGGAAATTTTAAAAGAATTAGGATTAGAAAAATCTGATCAATCTTATAAAGAGTTAAATATATAACACCTAATATTAATTACGAGAGTGATAGGGGGATGGTGTTGGTGATTCATCGTTTAAGAGGAAGAGTTCCATCCATTAATTCTGAAACGTTTATACATGAGTCAGCGCAAATTATTGGAGATGTTAGGATTGCAAAAGATGTGAGCGTCTGGCCACAAGCCGTGTTAAGGGGAGATGATAAAAATTTCATTGAAATAGGGGAAGGAAGCAATATACAAGATGGTTGTATCTGTCATGTTACACCCGATTTCCCTTTACATATAGGGAAAATGGTAACTGTTGGACACGGAGCTATCCTACATGCCTGTAAAATTGAGGATGGGGCTTTGATCGGCATTGGAGCGAAAGTTCTAGATGGGGCTACCGTTAGAAAGGGAGCACAAGTAGGAGCTGGAGCAGTTGTACCCCCAGGCAGGATTATTCCAGAAGGAGCACTAGCTATAGGAATTCCTGCTAAAGTGGTTAGGGAGCTAACGGAAGAAGATAAGAATGAAAATGTTCATAATGCGATGGAATATATTGAACTTTGGAAACGTGATTATTACAAGGAAAGGGATGAAATTTGAGTTACGAAAGCTTAAGACTCAATAGTAGAGGACAAAAATGGGAAGAATTATTTGGATTTTGCAAGTGAGTAGGCGTCAATAATGTTTTACAAACCTGCGTCTGTAGGAATCTATTCTATGTTCATCATGAAGTTGCCGCCGAATTACCAACAAATTTGTAGAAATAGTAAAACGATTAAAAGTTAGGAAAAAAAGAATATTTAGAAGAGAAAATTGTATCTACAAATATTGGTTAATCGATGGAGTCAGTTAAAATGGACTTAAAATTGAATGAAGTAAAGGAAATCATTCCTTCTAACCAAATTTTTACGAGTATATCTGATAGACATAGTTATAGTTACAATGCTTCTTTTGGTAAGTTCCTCCCTGATATGGTGATTCAGGTGAAGAATAAAATAGATCAGCAGGAATTTACAATTTAGTTAATTACGAAGTATCCATGGATATTTTAGATTTGAAGATGGAAAAAGCAAAGGATACTAAAGCCTCTATTATCGTAACGACAAATCCCGGTTGCTTGTTACAAATGAAATTGGGTATAAAAAGGGAAGGTCTAGAGGAAAGTATAAGGGCTCTACATCTTGTAGAATTACTAGTTGAAGCAGGAGCAGTAACAAAATAGGAAATTTAATCTGCACTTTAATTGGTCGATTATTCACTGTTATGGAAGAATTTAATCAAGTATATGATCAATGGAAGTCAGCAGAGAATGAATTACATTGCATCCTATCCAGTTTGAAAACTCTTTGTTCAAACTGGATTTTTTTATGCGATATTCCTATTAAAATTTTTACATTCTATTATTAATAGAAAATTAACAAATCGCCTCAAGTACATTTTTTAATTGTAAAATATTGTTCTGCTTACTTTCGTTCTTCTTATAAATGAAAACGGTATTAAGGACATTGTCAAAATTTAAATTGTAATAGTGAATGTTTGTATAGTTGTATAAGTCAATAAGCTTAGTATTTAATACAGCAATGGTATTACTGATTTGTAAAAAATCTTGAATACTACTAATAGATTTTATTTCCTTTAATTTATATTGTAGTTGATTATCCATAAGCCAATCAACTACAGCTCTTGTATACATACAACCTTTACTCAAAACGAGCAATGTAATTGGTGTTTTCTGATCGAAATTGATTATATGATCATTACTTGAAATAATCTCAAATGTTTCAGTGGCAACAATATCGTATGCTAAATCGGGGTATTTTTTAATAGGTTCGCTAATTAGTGCACAATCCAATTCGGAATTGTGTACTTTTTGATTTATGGCATTACTAGAATCTACTGCGAAGTCTACATCCAATTGAATGTCTTTCGTATTCAACATATTGGCGAGGGGGGCTCCGTAGATTTTTAAGGTTGTATGTGATGTGCCAAAGTTCACTTTAGAGTTAAGCTGATAGGCACCAATGGATTGTAAAAATTCTTCATATTCTTGAGTAATAAGTTGAAGATAGTTTTGATACTGAGTACCTACGCTAGTAATCTTCAATCCTTGGGGTGTTCGTTTAAAAACGGGTTTTCCAATTTCTGACTCCATTTTTTTCACTTTAGCAGTAAGTGCGGATTGAGTATAGTTTGTGATTTCTGCGGATTTACTTAAATTTTGTCGATTTAATATTTCAATTTTTAATGCAATGTCTTCGATGTTCATTTTGTTTGTCACACACCCTATAAAAAAAATTTATGGATCCTATCATTTTCCTCCATTTTACGCTTCTCAGTAAGGAGAGTAAACTCTAGTTAGCTTAATAAATAAGGAGTCGAGATGATGCTACAAGCTAATAATAGATTACGAGACTATTCACTCTATAATAAATATCCATAGCCGAATTTTACTGATTGAATACATATGTAATAGCAAGATATTGGAGGGGCATTAATGAATACATATTATAAATGGTTAATCGTATTAGTGGCTACACTATCACAAACTGCAGCAACATTTGTGACATATGGCATGGGACCTATCGCTACATTCTATCAAATTGAATGGAACTTAACACCATTGCAAACAGGCTTTATTGTTTCAGCTGTAAATATTGGTCCGATGTTTTCAATGTTAGTGTTTGGTTACTTAATGGATAAAAAAGGGGAAAAACAAATTATTGGATGGGGGACAATTTTATTAGGGCTCTCAGCATTAACACTCGTTTTTGTTAATAATTATATTGTATTGCTGCTTTTATTATTATTGGTTGGGATATGGTACGGCAGTGCTCAAACTGGTGGTAGTACTGCTATCGTAAAATGGTTTCCCAACAAACATAGAGGTCTAGCTTTAGGAATAAGACAGACCGGTATACCAATAGGAGGGGCTTTAGCCTCTGTAATGTTAACCTATACATTTTATCATTTCAATTTGTCAGTCGCGCATGTTGTACAAGGAGTTGTAGCAATTATAGGAGGTCTACTCTTTTTATTATTTTATCATGAGCCAGAAAATACTAGTCCTCCAGAATCGAAATCGGTGTCCTTTAAGGAGAAAATGAATCTTATCAAAAATAATAAAGAATTATATCCGATGTACATTGTAGGTGTTGTAATGATGTCATTACAAATGATTATCATTGCACATTTTATGAGTTATGTTCATCAAGAAGGTAGCTATTCCCTAACAGAGGCAGGGAAATATTTAAGCCTTGTTTTAATAGGTGGAATGATTGGGCGGGTAGTCATCGCATGGATGAGTGATCAATTCTTTGAGCATAATAGAGAAAGATTATTGCTTATTGTGATGGTTTTTACAGTAATTCTTACATTGATGTTGCCACTAATCATTCATGTAGAAATAAAAATATTGATGCTGCTATTCTGTTTACTATTAGGGTTTTTAGCAATTGGTTGGTATTCAATTTTTATTGCTTGTGTCACAGAGCAATCGGATCCCCGTTATATAGGCTTAACGGTGAGTTCAGCTTTGACATTAAATCAATTATTTATTGTTATAGCACCTTCGTTATTCGGTTTAGTCGTAAATATATTGAATAGTTATCAGCTAGCATTATATCTTGTTGGAATCGCTGTAGCTTTAGGAGCGATTAATTTATACAGAGCAAAAATAAAAATAGAATGGTCAAAGGGTCATCGCAAAAGTGCGATTTTTGAGCGACACAGGTAGAAAATATTTAAACTTTTTATAAAAGAATCATTTAATTGAACATGCTCTTTCTATTTGCCCAAAAATCAAGCGGTTTATTTCTAATAATGTGACTTGTTCTTCTTCAATCTGTTGCTCTTTTTTCTTTAAAGTTAACGCCAGGAAAAGAGAATTTCAAGCAAATACTAGTGCTACATAGTACACAGTTTGTACACCTTTAAAATAAATTTGAATTTTGGAAATGTCTCGTAATGTGGTGTATATAAAGAGTTGAGAGGAGTAATTGGGGTTAAATAATATTAAATTCTGAAAAAAGGGCTTGACCATCGGATGTTATCATACTATAATTTCGTTTATTATTCAAAATATTTAATGAGCGAAGAAAAGAACATTATTAAGCCGGTCTCCCTGTTAATAGAGAATCAGTGGTTGGTGCAAACTGATACAAAGACTTAGGTGAATTTCATTCTTGGAGCTTTTTTATACTACAACATTGAGAAAGTAGTATAAAACGGATTAAACCGTTATTTTAACAAGTGGGAAACATGTATTGTTTCCAATTAGGGTGGTACCGCGTGAACAGCCACGTCCCTATCGTTAACGATAGAGACGTGGCTTTTTTTGTTCTTTACTTTGTTTTGTAGAGGACGTAATAAAAATAGATTGGATTGATTAGCATTCAAACATCAGAGCAATGGTCATCGAAGATTGGTTTTATTTTATCAGCAGCAGGATCAGCTATAGGAGTAGGCGCAATATGGAAGCTTCCTTATGTAACTGGAATAAGCGGAGGAGGCGCATTCTTCCTTCTGTTTATTTTATTTTCTTTGTTTATAGGTTTTCCATTGTTATTAGCAGAGTTTGTTATTGGTAGAAGTACACAAAAGGAAGCAGTTAGTGCTTATCGCAGTTTAGCTCCTAATAGTAATTGGCATTGGATTGGTAGGTTAGGGGTATTTACCTGTTTTCTTTTATTGTCTTTTTATAGTGTAATTGGTGGTTGGATTGTTATTTATTTTGCAAAAGGTTTATTTGGTGGAATAATTAGTGAGGGCGCAGATTATGGATCTGTCTTTAACGAGACGATTGGAAATCCTATCTTGGTGATTGTAGCTCAATTTGCATTTTTGGCGATTACCGTTTTAGTTGTAGCAAAGGGGATTCAAAATGGCATTGAAAAAGTAAATAAAATTTTGATGCCCGCTTTATTTTTACTATTTTTTGTTCTAATCATTCGCTCACTAACACTCGATAACGCTATGGAAGGTGTGAAGTTCTTTCTAGCACCTGATTTCTCGAGTATTACATCTCAAAGTATTCTGTATGCGATGGGTCAAGCGTTTTTCTCCTTAAGTGTCGGCGTATCAGTAATGGTTACTTATAGTTCATATCTTTCAAAAAAAGAAAGCTTAATTCAACCAGCCATTTCAATCGTTACAATGAATTTATTCATTGCTTTATTAGCAGGATTAGCAATCTTCCCAGCTGTATTTTCACTAGGTTTAGAACCAGCTGAAGGACCTGGTTTGTTGTTTGTTGTACTGCCTGCTGTGTTTAATCAAATTGTTTTTGGAGAAGTTTTCTTATTAGGTTTTTTAGCATTATTTTTATTTGCCACATTAACTTCGGCTTTTTCTATGTTAGAAATAATTGTCGCATCACTAATTAAAGGAAAAGTGGAGAAGCGAACAAAATATGCATTTATTATTGGTGTTTTAATTTTTGCAGTAGGAATTCCCTCTGCATTATCCTATAGCGTTTTTGCTGATATGTTAATCTTCTCGAAAAATTTATTTGATTCAGCTGATTATTTAGTTAGTAATATATTAATGCCACTAGGAGTGTTTTTAATCTCTATTTTCGTACCACTTAAGATTAAGAAAAGCACTTTGAGAGAGGAACTATTACAGCATTCTCGTTTAGGGGCTTCTGCATTTAATATATGGTTTTTTATAATGAGGTTCATTATTCCTTTAGTAATTATCATAGTATTTCTTGATAGTACTGGAATACTTGATAAAATAGTTGCGATTTTTTAGTATGAAATCACTCACTTTTTGAGAGCTTATTAAGAGTGAATCAAAAGCGCTGAAAGCTAGCAGAGATTCTGCCTAACTTCATCACTTTTTTCATAAAAAAACGGATAATTATGTGGTATGGCGAAGCCAAAGTGATATGGGCAGAATGTCGTTGGAGACCCAAGTGGTAATAAAAGAGGATACTAAGTAGTAAAACAATCTCTTTATTTAGGTTCGAAAATGGTTTTCTTTTTTTGACTTTATACTGATAAGTTTACGCATTAAAATAAGTTAGAGAATAGATACAACATTAAATAGTAGTTATTAAAGCCAAGGTCAGCGATTTGTATAGTCGCTGACCTTGGCTTTTTTCATGTAAGTCTGACATGGTGGTTAGCTTTTATCAAAGTGTGCCATGGTGACGGAAAACTGAAGGCAAACGGACAGGCTGAGTATCGTAATTAGCTTGGTTAACAAAGTAAAGATCTTATTTACAATGGCAAGTTAGGAGAACTTTTCACTTTATAGAGAAAGTAAACAATATCAATGAAATTACTCGGGGACTTTATACCTTTACCTCTATGGAATAGGATACAAACCGACGTTATTAGCAAAAAGTATACTTTTAATACCCGTTATCTCTCCATTCCTCCGGATGGTACTTTGGTTAAGCCTTTCTTCTTTATTCCATTAAGTTACTTTTTGTTTTTAGTGGTATTATCGAATTATTGTTTGTGGCTTTAGATTTAGATCAATAAGTCTTTAAGCCCCTCCATCAAAAAAGCCAATCTCCTGTACGTTAATAAAATTGGCTTTTTTATTTTATTTATTAATTAGTTTGTTTTATGAACACGGAAATGGTCGGTTCTTTTTCGTAACTAAACAACCTTTTTTATCGTTTGGTAAAAACACCACACTTCTCCATATAAACTCCTCTATATCTCCATATAGACTCTAGATTAGTCCTGTACATTAGAGATATCAAGGAGGTAATAAAAATGAATTTTATCAAACGCGCACTTTTAAGTGTACGAGCAAGAAAGGGAAAATCCCTTATCTTATTTGCTGTTTTTTTAGTTGTTACTAATTTAGTATTAGCAGGATTCGCCATGCAAAATGTCACAGACACAGCGAGTGATCTCGCTAGAAAAAAATTGGGAGTTGACGTAACGCTAGGATTAAATCAAGAAAAGCTTCCAAAATATATTGAAAAACAGAGAGAAGAAAATCCTAATGAGCCAGTACAATTTCCAGAAATTTCTTCAGAGGAAGCAGATAAGTTAGCTAAATCACCCTATGTGAAAAATTTCAACTATCTAAAAGAAACTCAGGGTTTAGCAGATGGTTATATTCCCATTAATATTGAAGGAAATGAAGACGTGATGAGTAGTTCCATAGCTGGTGGAGGCAACCCTGATAGAGAAATGCCAAATCTATCAATTACCGGCGTGAGAAGCTCTGATTTATTGAAAGAATTTACAGAAGGAACGGAGGAAATCATTAAGGGTCGTGAAATAACAGCAGAAGACAAAGATAAGAAAGTAGCCTTGGTTGAAAAACAGTTAGCTGAACATAACAAACTTAAAGTTGGTGATAAGGTAAAAATCAAAAAAGACGATGGGAAATCGACAATAAAGTTAGAAATAATAGGGATTTATGAGACATCCAACATAACTAGCCAAATGGAAACAGCACCACCGTTGTTTCATCCATCTAACAAAATATATGTTTCGTACGAATCGTTAAAAGAATTTTCAGGAAACAAGGATATGAAGGGCACGCCAATTGATAAAGCAATTTATTACTTAACTGACCCGAATCATATCGATGCTTTTAAAGCAAAGGGAAAGAAAACAGACATTGATTTTGACCTTTTTAAACTAGATGCTCATGATGCCTTATATAAAAAAATGATAGGCCCTATTGAGAACATGGCATCCACTTCAAAATGGATTATCTACCTGGTTTCAATTACAGGATCCATTATCTTAGGTCTTATCATTATGTTGACCATAAAAGAACGACGGAAGGAGTTAGGAATCTTACTGTCGATTGGCGAGAAAAAAGGGAAATTAATTGGCCAACTCTTAGTAGAAGTATTATGTATAGCAGTTCTAGCATTTAGCCTCTCTATATTTACAGGTGGGACAGTGTCTCAAAAAATGGGAGACAGTTTATTGCAGAAAGAAATTACCGCTGAAGAGCAAGAAAATAATCCTAGGGAACAAACAATTATGTTTGGGATGAATGATGACCAAGGTCAAGAAGTGGATCCTATTGATAATATTGATGTAAGTGTAACATCCCAAGATGTGCTGAAAGTAGGTGGATTAGGTCTATTAATCGCAATCGTATCAACCATTATTCCAGCATTATCGATTCTTCGATTGAAACCAAAAGAAATTTTATTAAAAGATTAATAGGAGGGATATACACATGGACACTATTTTACAGTTTAAAGATCTGAATTACCATTATCAAAGCAATAATAAAAAAATCACTATATTAGATAATGTAAACTTTGCGTTTCAAGCCGGACACTTTTATACCATTTTAGGACCATCGGGATCAGGAAAAACAACGACCCTTAGTTTAGCAAGTGGATTAGATATCCCAAGTAGAGGGAATGTAGTATATAAAGGAACAGATATAAGGAAGATAGGTTTGGATTCCTATCGAAACCAACATGTCTCGATTATCTTTCAATCATATAATCTCATTACGTATATGACTGCTCTTCAAAATGTAGTCACTGCGATGGAGATTACAGGAGTCGATGTGAAAGACAAAAAAGCAAAAGCACTTGAGTTATTAGAAAAGGTAGGGCTGACAGAAGGAGAAGCAAAAAGAAAGGTATTACAGCTTAGCGGTGGTCAGCAACAGCGTGTAGCGATTGCTCGTGCATTATCTTGTAATGTAGATTTATTAATTGCTGATGAACCAACTGGGAATTTAGATCAAGAAACTTCCATGGGAATTATCGAGTTATTTAAAGAACTTGCTCATAAAGAAAATAAATGTATCATTGTCGTCACTCATTCACAAGAGGTGGCTAAACAATCTGATAAAGCGGTGTATCTCGAAAAAAGAAATTTAGTAATCAAAGAGTTGTAAGGCAAATAAATAGTAGAAGTTACAACTCGTTTCGGTAACACTGTTAGATAAAAAAAGAAATATAACTAAGTAATATAAATTTAATTAGAGAACATGTTCAACTACATGAAAAAGGAATGAGAAGATGTGGATGAAAGTATGGATTAAAATTGCAACATCCATTGGTTTAATAATAATAGGTCTTTTAATTGGTTCGTTTACAAACTTGATGAATTTAGGGGATAATCCAGAATTGAATGAAAAAGAAAAAGATAGTTATCAAGATTTATTTCAGGATAATCCAGAGGTGTTTTTCCCTTCCAATCAAGATGAAATGGGACCAAATCAGGGAGACATGTCCCCAAATCAGGGAGACGTGTCCCCTCCTAATCAAGGAGGGTCTGAGGAAGGCTCTACAAAGGGGGAAGCAAAGCCCTATTAAGGTTCAGAAGATAGGCAAAAATGAAAGAAGAGCATTAGGAAATATTCAGAAGGTAAAAATAATGCAGTCTCCAATGAATGAGTATGAGTAAAAAAATACATGCTTAAAGATTCTATATTTTAAAATATAGAATCTTTTTTGCTATGTACTTCGGTTATTTAATCATTTACTTTGTTTCTTTTCGAGTATATGAACAATTTGGAAATTTAATTCAACTAGACATAACATCACTCATATTTAGTTATAAGTGTTTATGATTATGTAAATTCATAGAAATTAAATAAAAGTCTGAATCTCATTTCATCCTATAGAAATGGGATTCAGACTCTTTTTTTGTTTACTTTATGGATAATGGAATGGTAACTAAAAATTGTACACCCTGTTCAGTATTATTCATAGAATACGTGATAAAAAGGGCTTCAAAAATTTGCTTTACAATATATAACCCTAAGCCACTCCCCCCAGTATTTCGATTTCTTGATTTTTCAATTCGATAAAATGGTTTGAAAATATGTTGTATATCCTCTTCTTTAATTTTTACACCCGTATTGATGACTTGAAATTGGATGTGGTGTTGTTTTGAATCCTGAGTTAGCTTTATATATACTTTCTCACCATGCGGTGAATACATAATCCCATTATGAATAATGTTTTTACAGGCTTTTTCTAAAAGAGCACGATCTGTAAAAACAGAAAGGTGAGAACCAATCTGTTTTATTATTTGAATGTCTTTTTGAGAAGCAAAAAAACCGAGATTTTTTGTGATTATATTAATTAATTCCTCGAGATTTACTTCTTCTAATTTTAGTTTAAAGGTATGTTGTTCCAATTTGGATATACCTAGAATCTCACGAACAAGTTGTTCCATATCCTGAACGGTTTGAAAGTTTTTTTGTAAATATGTGTCCCGGTCTTTATAGGGACCGATATTATACATCATTCCTTCTAAGTGTCCTTTCATAACAGTGAGAGGAGTCTTTAATTCATGAGCTACAATTGAAAAAAATTCCCTGCGTTTTTTTTCTATTTCTCTTTCTTTTTCAATGTCGCTTTGTAATTGCTGATTCGCTTTCTGTAAATCAAGCATAGTTTGTTGTAAATTAAGTGACATATCATTTAAACTATTGGATAATTCCTCTAATTCATCATTGGAACGAACCTCAATTTTTTCGGAAAAATCCAAGTTCGCCATCTTTTGTGCCCCTCTATTAATATAAATGAGTGGTCTTGTAATAAACCTCGAATATAAATAAGCACTTCCGACACCAATAACAACTACAATGATACTGATATAAGGAAGGAAACGTACCAAGACCTGTGAAGCTTCATTAATAGGTTGAAATGTTGCGGATACTACGAGCGTTAAGTTACCATCTTGGAATTGGATTGGCATGGCAACATCAAATGAATTGGAAAGGTTATTTGAATTTCTTAATGGCTTTGTATTATCGAATTTTACACCTGGTAATGCTTGAGCACTACCTTGAATAAAAGATAAAAAAGGAGAATAAATTATTGCTCCTTCATTATTTTGAAGGTAGATGATTGCATTATTTTTTTGAGCGTATTCATCAAAAAGTGGTATTGCATTTTGAAAAGAAAGTTCCTTAGATTTATCAATTATTTCTTCTATTCCTGTTTGAAGCTGGTCTGTTTTATACTGCTCATAAAATGTAGGGAGAAAGAAGTATAAAGTTAAATAGATCAGGACTGCAAAGGCTAACAAAATAAGGGATGTAATCAAAAAGAGTTTATAGGTAATCTTCTTCATCTTCATGATTTTTAATATCTTATTCATCGATTTTGTAACCAATTCCCTTTACTGTTTTAATGTAGGGTATTTCTAATTTTTTTCGTATGTTTTTAATATGTGTATCGATAATTCGTGTTTCTCCGTAGTACTCGTATCCCCAAACTTTTTCTACGATGCTTTCTCTTGTGAGTACTTTTTTCTCATTTTGAAGGAGTAGTTGCAGCATCTCAAATTCTTTTGTTGTTAAAGGTATTTCAACCTTATTTACATATACTTTATATGCATCACAATCAACATGCATTTCTTTAAAAACTAAATGATTAGCTGTACTTTGATCATAGCTTCTCCTCAGTACTGCTTCGACTCGTCTAATCAAAACATGAAAAGAAAAAGGTTTAGTTATATAATCATCGATTCCAAGATCAAAACCTTTCATTTGATCTTGTTCTTCTTCTAAAGCGGTTAGCATAATAATTGGTACATTTGACTGGTTTCGAATCATTTTGGCAACTTCAAATCCGTTAAGGTTTGGCATCATCACATCCAAAAGAATTAAATCAAAGGATTGCTTATTATATTGTTTCATTCCCTCTAATCCATCTGATGCAACCTCAACAGTATAGTGTTGTGTCATTAAAAATTGTTTAATTAATTCCTGAATCTCATGATCATCCTCTACTACAAGAATATGATAGTTCCTCATGGTATCACCTCTTGTATCATTATAACCGTGTTATATGGAGTTAATGTGGAGAAGCATTCGATATTATACATACAATAAATAAGGAGACTTAATAGGAAAACTATATTTATTTTTTACCAGCTAAATTCTTTCTTTATTAAATGCAAAGCTGCTGTTGATGGCTCATCATTCAGATGAGAGTCGAATAAGTAGAAAAAATCAGCACCGTATTTAACTAAAGCACTCAATTGTTAATAGGAGAATGCAAAACAAGTTAGTAAATATTAATGAAGAAACTAGGTTCTTAACTCCATCACCACCATAGAAAGGATATGTTTCTTTTCTATTATTCATCAGTATTATAAGGATGGATAAAGCCAGTACTTAAATCAGCTTTCTTTTTTAAACAAACGGGTGCAAGAGTTTAATAAGTCGCTGCTGATGATCCCTTTCTTATCGAGCTAAAGGGGCAGAAAATTAATTTCATCAAATAACCATTGATTTTTACTTGCTGGTTAATATAAAATAATTCGAAATAATCTAATTTTTAAAATTCTATGAAGAGAAAGAGTACGTTATAGTTTCTGTTCCAAAGAGAGCTGGTGTTTTGCTGGAAGCCAGTGTCCAGATAATAACCGAAAATCATCTCTGAGAAGTAAAGCCGAATGTATTAGTAAGCTTTATCGGTTTCCTCCGTTACAAGGAACAACGTATGATTGTACGTTTGTAAGGGTAGTAAAGTGCTTTCGAAGCATTTTATTAAACAAGAGTGGTACCGCGAGTTAAAATCTCGTCTCTTAATGAGACGGGATTTTTTGTTTTTTAATCCTTTTTAAATCAATGAAAATAAATGTAAAGAGGTGAAGGTGTAATGAAGACACTATTATTCGTAACAGATTTATACTATGAAGCAAAAGGAAGAAATTATTATGAGGAGGATTTGTTCCTTACTTCGAAGCTTAGAGAAGATTTTCAGGTGGTCATTTGTCATCCTGAAGATACCGAAACGTTTGAAAAAGATTTTGACTTAACTGTATTTCGAAATGCTGGTCCAGTAGCGAATTTTAAGGATAAGTATCAAGCATTCCGAAATAGAGTAGTTTCTGGTTATTTGAAAACATACAATTCATTTAACGGAATGGCTGATATGAACGGGAAGGAATATTTAATTGAATTAACGAATGCTAAATTTCCTGTTATTCCAACTATCGATACTCTTGATTCTTTAGATAAACTCCCTAATGTAAAAACGTATATTGTAAAGCCGAAAGATGGTGCAGATTCTATCGGTATGGAATTTGTCACGAAAGATGATTTGAGAGATAAAGTTGATTCAGAATCAAAAAACACATTGGTACAGCCATTTATCAATTTTGAGTATGAGGTTTCATTTTATTTTATCGATAAAGAATTTCAGTATGCTCTTTATGCACCAGATAAAGAGCAAAGATGGGAATTAAAAGAATATGTGCCTACTGAAGAAGATTTAACTTTTGCTAACCGATTTATTGAATGGAATAATCTTGATTGGGGGATTCAACGAGTTGATGCTTGTCGGAATGAACAAGGTGAACTTTTATTAGTTGAATTAGAAGATTTAAATCCCTATCTTTCCTTGTTAGAATTATCTGATGAAACACGTCAGAACTTTGTAGAAGCAATGAAAAAATCATTACAGAAAGCTCTTCAAGCTTAAATCAAGATGTTTTACCAAGGGACCTTATTAATATGGTCCTTTTTTCTTTGTGAAAAATAAACAGCATGTTATAACAGGTCTTTAAATAAAAAAAATCTTCTCTTATTCCACTACTGAGTGTTTTCGTATAAAAGTACTTTATGGAGGCGTTCAAATATGTGGCAAGATTATAAGATTGTTTTTGCGGATTATCAAATCAGAGCAAATGAAACTGTTTTATGTTATGAAGGCCAGATTTTTCCCCTGATGTCCCTGATAAAATTACATAACTCTGAAAAGTATCCGTGAAACACGTTTTGCTTAGGGGAGGGGTCTCGGAGTCATTTATTAATAAGTTCAGTCGAGTATATAATTTAATTCATACTTGACATATGTGTTTAATATAATTTAGTATAAACTTAAATATTCAAACTAATAAAATGTGCTGACTAGATTACTAGAGGCTCTCTATTCAAGATGAAGTGTATCTTGGACAGAGGGCCTCTTTTGGCTATAGAAATCAACGGTATGGAAGGAGGTGGAACAGGAAGAAAACGCGTTTTACAACTAAAATTAACAATATAATTCTTTGTTACATACCACTATTCAACGAAATGATTTGATTATAAAAGGAGGCTACATCTTGGGAAAATTATTACGTAATGCTCTAAATAATAAAAAGGTTTTCCTGATAAACAAGTTAATTAATGAAGGGATTTATAAGAAAAATAACACTCATTTATTTGAAATGACTTTATCTGATTTACAGGAAGAATATAATAAAATTAGTGATAAAAAAAAAGATGAGCGTTTGAAGCATTAAACGTATTCCGATAATAACCCAGGGTAAGATCATCTAATTTTAGTTAGTTTTAAAGATTATGGGATATCTACCTTTTGAATTTCAATTAATTTAGTGGAGTATTTTTTCTTAGGAGTTGTTTGTTTACATGAATTTACTTTGTAAAACTTATTCAGAGAGGTGAAGGAAAAGGGCCTTTGAAACTTCTAGCAAAGATTTTTTTAGAATTCCGTGCTACCACAATCTAGTTTAAGGCGTACCTCTCATTTTTGAAGAAGGTTTTTTAAATCCTTTACAATTCTACAAACGATGAAAAGGAGAAGGTCATATGGGGTATAAAATTTGCGAAGATATGGAAGAAATAAGGCGAAAATTAATTAATAAACTGATTGTCTTTAATGTATATAAGAGTAAGGAACAACTGTTGAACTTATCTTTAAAAGAGTTAGAAAATGAATACAAAAGAATTCAATTAGATAGTCACCCTCATTGTGATACGGGTTCGATACATTGGACTAATAAAAAATATTAAATGAAGCTGTCGGGTAACAAAGGCAAAAAAAATAAAGAACTGTATCAAAAGATAAAGAGAACAATCCAAATGAATGAGATTTTATTAGTCCTTTCGATGGAAAGTCGGATTTTCTTTGATGGTAGTACTGTACCAATGATTTAGCTTGTTCGCTAATTTTACTATTAGAATATATGATTGGATGTTCATTAGGACTTTGACTTGTTGTTGTTCTATTTGATACGTATCCTTTACATGTTGCTCAATGGTTGTCCGGAGTTATGTCTATAGTTGTTAATTTTATATTGTTGGATTTTAGGGGAGATTACCTTTTAAATGTGCAGCAAAAAGTTGAAGAAAAGTGCATAAGGTGTATTGACAACGTGAAGTATGCCCGCTAATATAAAACATAGTAATAACATAGGAATAGTTAATATATGGTTTGCCGGTCAACCGGAGACAATTTCTGATTTTGTAGAAGATGTCTCTGGTTTTTTGTTTTTTTTAAACCTTATACTATCAAATATTTATTGTATTATCAGTTTTCAAAAAGTCAGAAAAGGAGACAAATAACATGAACAAAAAAAGAATCTTATTAAATGCATTTGATATGAATTGTGTTGGACATCAATCACCAGGTTTGTGGGTACATCCTGAAGATCAATCACATCGCTATAATGAGATTGAATATTGGGTGGAGTTAGCGCAAACATTGGAGAAAGGACGGTTCGATGGTTTGTTTATTGCGGATGTAATCGGGATTTATGATGTGTATGGTAGAGATAAAAAAACTACAGTTCGTGAAGCAACACAAGTTCCGGTAAATGATCCAATTCTGCTCGTTTCAGCAATGGCTAATGAAACTAAACATTTAGGATTTGGAATCACATGCTCGACAACGTTTGAACACCCATATACGTTTGCAAGAAGAATGTCTACATTGGATCATCTAACGAACGGGCGAATTGCTTGGAATATTGTTACTTCCTATTTAGAAAGTGGAACGAAAAATATCGACATCGGTAATAAATTTCAACATGCGGAAAGATACAATATAGCCGATGAATATTTAGAAGTTTGCTATAAATTGTGGGAGGGCAGCTGGGAAGACGATGCAGTTGTGAAAGATAAAGAGAAGCGAATCTATACCGATCCAACAAAAGTTCACGAAATCAACCATCATGGTAAATATTTCGATGTGCCAGGCATTCATTTGTGTGAGCCTTCACCACAAAGAACTCCTGTTTTGTATCAAGCTGGCGGATCTGCAAGAGGCCGACAATTTGCAGGCAAACATGCAGAATGTACATTTATTTCTGGTCCTGGAAAAGAAGCGATTTCTTTATATGTTAAAGATGTTAGAGCACAAGCTAATTTGCAAGGAAGAGATCCAAAAAGTGTGAAAGTTTTCGCATTACTTACACCAATTGTGGGACGAACAGAAGAAGAGGCATGGGCAAAATATGAAGAGTTATCGAAATATATAAGTTATGAAGGAGCCCTTTCCTTACTAAGTGGGTGGTCAGGAGTTGATTTCTCTGAATATGATCCTGAGCAAGAAATTGAATATATTGAAACAAATGCAATTAAATCAATGCTCGAAAGTTTGACAAAAGCAAGTACTAATAAAAAATGGACAGTACGTGAGTTAGCGAATTTTGCTGGTATAGGTGGAATGGGTCCCGTGGCAATCGGAACACCAGAGCAAATTGCTGATACGCTAGAAGAATGGATTGAGGATACGGATATCGATGGATTTAATCTTGCATATGCGATAACACCAGGAACTTTTAAAGATTTTGTTGAACTTGTCATACCAGAACTTCAACGAAGAGGATTAGTGAAAATGGAATATGAAGAAGGGACTTTCAGAGAAAAGCTATTTGGAAAAAAAGCTCGTTTACCAGAAAACCACGTAGGGAACCAATATAGAAAAGTTGGTCTTCAAGAGAGCTCAAAATGATTTACTACATAAAAAGTATTTGATTAAACAAAATGATAAACGTCATCCTACTGCATGTTATTGATGCTTTTGTCATGAAAGGAACTACACAGTAATATGAGCAAGTTTAATACTATTTAATTATTTTTTTATAAATAAATACGACTAATATGATGTGAATAATTGTATTTAAAATATAATTAAAGGAGTTTTTTAAAAAATGTCTAATCAAAAACAATTAAATTTAGGTGTTAACAAAGATCGTTTAACTTCACTAACTTTTACTGAACCAGTAAAAGTTGGCTCTGCTGAATTAGATCAATTGATTACAGATATTGCAATAGATGCTGAGAACCGTCGGAGTTCTGGTAGCGAAGCACGCCCTTATTATGCAATCGATTTAATCCGACGAACCCGACTTGGTGCTCTTCGTTTACCGGTTGAACTAGGGGGTGGCGGTGCTAGTATTCGTGAACTTTTCCATGTCATCATTCGATTAGCTGAAGCCGATCCAGATATCGCGCATAGCCTTCGTTCTCATTTTTCCAATGTGGATGAATTACTTCGAAATCCTGCAAGTGAACAACGTGATACGTGGTTACAAAGAATAGCAGATGGAGCAATCATTGGCAATGCTTTTACTGAGCTTTCATCGAAAAATGTGGGGCATTTGGCCTTTGAAACAACTTTGTCCCCTGAAGGTGAGGGTTACCGATTGAACGGCACGAAGTACTTTAGTACAGGTACCATGTATGCTGACTGGGTATTTGTTACGGCATCTACCTTAGATGGAATACCTGTATCCGTGATCATCCCAACTGATCGTGAAGGTGTCATAATAAAAGACGATTGGGATGGAATCGGACAAAGATTGACTGGGAGTGGCACGACACATTTAAACAATGTTTTCGTCAATAAAGGTGAAGTGACTGTAATCCGTGATGACAGGACGCCATTCAATTCATATTTACAGCTTTATCTCCATGCGGTTATTTCAGGCATATTGCGTAATGTAGTTGCAGACGCATCAGCTTTGGTTCATAAACGAACTCGAACATTTAGTTTTGCTGCTGCAGACACTGCATCTGCAGACCCGCAACTACAACAGGTTGTTGGACAGCTCTCAAGTAGTGCGTTCGCGTCCGAAGCGATTGTTCTCGCTGCTGTAGATGCACTGGACATTGCTGTGAATTCAGCGGTCGACGGCGTGATTGACTATGATTTAAGTCATGATGCTTCACTTCGGGCGGCTCAGGCTAAGGTTATTGTGGACGATCTTGCATTGCAAGCTTCTACGTTACTTTTTGAAGTGGGAGGAGCATCTGCAACCAGAAAGTCAGCGAATCTCGATCGTCACTGGCGTAATATCCGTACCATAGCTTCTCATAATCCAACTGTCTACAAAGCACGTGCTATAGGTAATTACGTTGTGAATGGTACTAAGCTTCCGCTGAAGCAAATTTACTTTTAAGTAGATGGGTTGCTATGGACATTAAGCGATCTACTAAAAGTTTTCTCCTTGTATTCATTATCATATAGAGTTTGATATAGATAAGTCTATAATTGTGAGTTTTCTATCTATAAACAAAAAGTTGGAGGATATAAAAATGAGCAATGCAGCATTAGAAAAAAATATAAATTCAAGAGCGTACATCCAGGAAATTAGAGAAAAGATTAGACCGATTGTTGAAAAAGTAATTAAACCAAATGCAGATATGATTGATAGAGAAGGCATGTTTCCACGAGGGAATTTACAGGCCCTAGCAAAAGAAGGCTGGACTTCGGTAACGATTCCTGAGAGATGGGGAGGCTTAAACCTAGGTTATGTAGGTTTGTCCGTTGTGGCAGAAGAAATTGGCAGGGTAGATGCGTCTACAGGTCTTGTATATGCGATGCATGTTGGTGCAGCTCAAGTAATTAATATTTTTGGTAATGATAATCAAAAAGATCGGTGGTTATTGCCTATTCGTGAAGGTGCTATCGGTACTTTTTCAGTAAGTGAAAAAGCTACTGGGGGGCATGTTTGGTATAACTTAAGTCAGGCAGAACGAGACGGTGAAGATTTTATTCTAAATGCTGAGAAGTCATTTACTACAAGTGGAGGACAAGCGGATTTTTATGTCGTTCAAACCCGTACCGCAAATAGTGACGACCCGAGTGATCATAGTTTTTTTATTGTGAATGGTCATGATGAAGGGATAAGAGCAAAACCTTGGAAAGCATTAGGTGTACGCGGAAATCATAGTGGACCACTTACGTTTAAAAATGTGAAAGTAAGCCATCGTGATTTATTGAACGCTGCTAGCGGAGATATATTGAATGGCACCGGTACTGTCCTCGGTTTAAGCGCAGTATGGCTTGGTGTGGCGCAAGGTGCTCTAGATGCCGCGGTAGCACATGTAACAAAAACGATTCATAAAGGTTTCAACAAAAGCCTAGCAGAATATCAAGTAATTCGTCAAAAATTGGCTGAAATTAAAATTCAAATTACAGGACTAAGAGCTTGGCAACTTGATTTAGCTAGACATTATGATGAGTTACTTGAGACCAACCAACCTTTAACTCAACTTAATACTGAGGTAACAGAACTTAAAGTTCAATCCACAGAATTAGCAGATTCTGCAGCTCGGGTTGCAATGGACGTAGCAGGTGGTTTTGGTTACATCGAGGGGGTTTTTGAACGAATTTACCGCGATGCTAGAGGCGGAATCCCGATGGCTCCTTCAAATAATTTGGCCCGCGAACAAATAGGTAGGGAGTTAGTTAATTTACCACTTGTGCTGTGGGGAGATGGAAAATAAATTAAAAAATTAGGTAGAAAGAATATGTATTCTAATAGTAGAAAAATCTGCTATATGGATAGATTTATTTCTTGATGTTTTTAACAACTACTAAATTTGGAATTTAATATTTTGTTTACTGGATAACCAGAGACAGTTTCTAAATACGGAATTCGTCTCTGGTTTTTATTTGTTTTCTTAGCTGAATATACAAATAGTTTGGCGGATGAAAGCTTTATACCAACATAAAACCATTTATTAATGGCCAGATGAACAACATTTGCTTTGTGATAATTATCTAAAGAATTGGAGGATCGATAATGGCAAAAGTCCTTGATCGAGTTTATACAGTGAAAGAAGAAATGGTCAATGTACGAAATAAAATTGAAGCTAAGTCAATTGCTTTTGATTATGACGGTGTAGAAATTCTAAAAAATATAGATTTAACGATTAAAGAAGGGGAATTTGTCGTCTTTATGGGTCCTAGTGGTTCTGGAAAAAGTACTCTTCTTCGCTTATTAACAGGGTTAGCTCAACCAAAGAAGGGTGAAATACTTGTCAACGGACATTCAATAGCAAAATCCTTACCAGATAGTGCAGTTGTATTTCAGGATTATTCTTTGTTCCCTTGGCTAACGGCAGAAGAAAATATAATTCTTGCTTTAAAGCAGAAATTAAAAAAACCAAAAACAAAACAGGAATTGGAGCACTTAGCCCAAAGTTATCTTCTATTAGTCCAGTTAGGTCATGCGTTTAAAAAATATCCAGGAGAAATGTCAGGTGGGATGAGGCAGCGTGCAGCAATTGCGAGGGCGCTATCTTTAGGATCAGATTTAATGTTCATGGATGAGCCTTTTGGTGCCTTAGATCCAGTAACAAGAATTCAGCTACAAGATCTGATTCTCCAAGTGAATTATGAGCAGCAGCGTACTATCGCATTTGTTACACATGATGCTGAAGAGGCTATTATTTTAGCGGATCGAATTGTGATATTTTCACCTGGACCACCTGGAAGTCTTGTTGAGACTATTAATGTACCTTTTCCTAAGCCAAGAAATCGTAAAAAGTTAATAGAGAGTTTAGAGTTTATTGAATTAAGAAATTATATTTTAGACATTATGAACAAAGGAATCTTTGAAAAATTAGAACAAGGTCATGAAATCCGTTCAGCAGGAGAAGGAATATAAATAATATTAAAAATGATTAGGAGGATGGTTGCGTGAGAAAGCGAAAGTGGTTATTCGGTATTGTGATGTTCTTTGCTTTAACGTTAGTAGCTTGCAATGGTGATGAAGAAAAAGCATCTACGCAAGAGAAAACATATAAATTAAAGGTTGGATATGGTCAATTATATGGAGCTCCTCTAGCAGATATTGCTAGAGCTGAAGGGTTTTTTGAGGATGAAAATTTAGAGGTAGAAATGGTTTCCTTTACTAGTGGGGGATTGGACGCTTTACAAGCTGACAAAATAGATATTGCATTAACATTTGGTACAGCAACACCTTTAAACTATATTGCTCAAGGTGCAGATTTTAAATTTGTTGGAGGTCATATGGAAGGTGGACAGCCGGTTGTCACAAAAAAAGAAAATGCAAGTCAATATAAAACATTAGAAGATTTCAAGGGAAAGAAAATTGCGACTATTCGTTTAGGAACACTTGATGTTGTCTTTAAGTCAGCGCTAGATGATGCTGGAATTGATATTCATAAAGATGTTGAATTTGTAGAAGTAAAAAGTGTGGCAGATGTACTTGAAGCTGTTAATTCTGGAAAAGTAGATGTTGGACTTTCCAATACAGGGCATATGACAAAAACAGAGGCATTAGGATTAACCCCTATTTTTTGGAGTAATGATCTAAGTCCAAATGATCTTTGCTGCCGAGTTACCGTAAGAGGCAATATAACTGGTGATAAGGCAGTTGCTTATAAGAAATTCATGAAAGGGCTAATAAGGGCAGAACGTGTAAAATTAGAAAATCCAAAGAAAAATTTAGAAGCCTCGAAACCTACTTTTAAACAATTACCTGAAGAAAGAGTGAACGAAATAGTTAATGAGAAACATTTAATCAATTCTGCAGACCCAAACAAAAGGGAAGTTATTAACACGTGGAAAAAAATGCAAGATATTGGGTATATTTCAGACGTAGAAACTATTAATCTAGAAAATCACTTCGATCTTTCTATGTATGAAGAAGCATTAGATGAGCTGATTAAAGGGAATCCAAATGATGAATATTATAAACAAGTATTACAAAGATATAATGAGCAAAACTTAGACTTCAAATGATAAGGAGAATATGATGAAAAAGTTTTTTTCTATCTATATATATACAACGATAATTACAATTGCTTTACTCGCCTTATGGTTTTATATAACAAATTTCACGGGATGGTTAAGCCCAATTATCTTCCCATCTCCAGAAATAGTTGTTATGGCATTCTTTAAAGCATTAATTGAACTATTTCAAGGATTTGTAAGTTCTATGAAATTATTAGTCCCAAGTTTTGTGCTAGCTCTAATACTAGGAATTGGCGGGGGACTGTTCTTTGGTCTTCATCCAAAATCAAGGAAAATCTTAACACCATTTTTTAATGCTTTTAGTCCACTGCCTTTAACATTATTTATTCCATATGCTATTGCTTTGTTACCAACATTTGAATTAGCGTCTATTTTCATTCTATTCCTTGCAGCTTTTTGGCCTATTTTTCTAGGCACGATTCAAGGTGTGTTATTGGTTGATAATCATTTTTGGGATAATGCAAAAACAATCGGGTTACAGCAGAAAGATTTGATTTTAAAAGTAATCATTCCAGCAAGTTCGCCATTTATATTAAGTGGTACAGGAACAGCACTTAATTTATCTTTTCTAATTTTAATGACCGCAGAAATGTTTGGAGCTAAATCGGGGATGGGCTACTTTATCCAGTTCTACACTGATTTTACTCAATATGATTATGTTTTAGCTGGATTAATTTTTAATAGTATCGTTATCTTATTGGTTATGTTTACTTTTGAAAAAATCAAAAAACGTATTCTTTTTTGGACAAACTTGAAAAATGAGGCCAATTAAGAGAAAAGAAAAAATACGAAGAGGAAACGAAGAAGACTAAGAAGTTTAGTTAAAAGAATGATGATGAGGTTCTCTCTGCAATTTTAATTTTAATAGATTATAGAAGAGAATTTACTTTTGATGAAGGAGCTATTTTGTGAAATCGATAATATTTATACTATCAATTTTTTTGTTAATAGGATGTTCGGATTCAGGTAATAAACAACAATTAGAGCAACCGAAATCGTTGAAGGTATTATTGGAAAGTAATCCTAAAAAAATTAAGATCAATGAAGCTGTCGCTTTTACTGCAGAAGTGAAATATGGGACCGAAAATGTTAGCAAAGAGGCTGAGGTTCAATTTGAAATTATTGAAAATGGAATATCAATTGGATCAGTCTTTCCTAAAAATAAGGGAGATGGAAAGTATTTGTTAGAAACAAAGTTTTTTGATCAAGGACAGAAAAAAGTGATTGCACATGTTAGCTATAAAACTTTGCATGAAATGCCGGAGCTATCTTTCCAGGTAAGTAATTGAGAGGGGCCAGGTCATTCTAATGAGTAAAGGAAAAAAGCCAGTGAACTTCTTAATAAAAAGTTTAGTGACTGCGATTTTAGTGTTAGGACTTGGTTATACAATTTACACGAATTTAATTATTAAAAAAGAAGCAGTAACTATAGATCAAAGTAATCTTGCTCCTGATTTTACTTTGCAAGATTTAAAGGGTAATGAAGTAAAACTTTCGGATTATCGTGGAAAAGGTGTGATACTTAACTTTTGGGCAACCTATTGTCCACCTTGTGAAAAGGAGATGCCTTATTTGAATAACGTCTATCAAGAATATGAAGATAAGGGAATTGAAATTCTAGCTGTAAATGCGCAAGAACCTAGAATCATAGTCAGTCCATTTGTCTTAGAAAAAAAATTGAGTTTTTCCATTTTACTTGATCGGACTGGGGAAGCTATTGAGCAATATAAGGTTAATAATCTCCCCGTTACATATTTAATTAATGAAGATGGTGAGATTACTCAAACCATTTCTGGAGAACTGACAGAAAAGAAGGTTCGTAGTTATGTAGAAAGCATTATTCCGAATTAATGACTAGAGAGATTGTATTGATGCAAACCAAACACGTGTTTTTATGGCTTGTGAAAAATGAAATTGTAAAAAACGAATAAATAATTTGAATAATTAGATAGTAGTGGATTACAAAAGAGAAAAAGTCTCAGAATTATAGATTTCAAATAAAAAGGGCGTTTTGAAAATATAAAAATGAATTTATTTCATAGAATGGAGACGAATTAACATGACTAAACCCCTATCATTTTCTGCTTTTGTTATGAATACAGCATCTCACATCACTCACGGAATGTGGCGTGATGAAGAAGGTCATCAGTTGAACTTTAACGATGTAGATCTTTGGGTATCTTTGGCTAAGAGGCTTGAGGAGGGTGGTTTTGATGCCATTTTTTTCGCAGACGTAATCGGTTTGTACGGTGACCACCGTGGCGGTTGGGATTTTCATGTTGAAACCGGTTTGCAAATACCCAGTAATGACCCAATAGTATTAATGTCCGCTCTTGCAGTGAATACAAAACATCTAGGATTAGCTTTTACTGCAGCTCCACTGCAGGAACCTCCCTTTAATTTTGCTCGCCGAGTTTCAACGCTCGATCATATCTCTAAGGGGCGTATTGCTTGGAATATGGTTACTAGTTCGTTGGAAAATGCTTTTCGAAACTTTGGTTACGATGAACTTGTCCCACATGATGAGCGATACAAGTGGGCAGATGAATATGTAGATGTATTGTATAAACTTTGGGAAGGTTCATGGGATGAGGGAGCGCTATTACAAGATCGAGAGAGTGGAATTCATGCAGCTCCAGCAAAGGTTCATAAAATAAACCATGTTGGTGAGCGCTATAAAGTCGAAGGTCCGCATCTTGTTTCACCATCACCACAGCGAACGCCAGTGTTGTTTCAAGCAGGATCATCGCCTGCCGGCCGAGACTTTGCTGCTCGAAATGCTGAGGCTGTCTTTATTGTAGCCCCTGATCCTGAAAATGCTCGTAAGCTAATCAATGATACTCGACGTCTAGCTATTCAAAATGGTCGGGATGGTAATGATATTCACTTTTATCAAGGGTTGTCTTTCGTCGTTGGGGAGACCGAAGAAGATGCTCGGCGTAAAGAATTTGAACTAGATAATAAGGTTGATTTCGATATGATGATCGCTCATATGGCAGGGGGTATGGGGGTTGACCTAGGAAACGTTGGGCTTGATACACCGCTTGAAAATATCGAAACTGAGGGAATAAGAAGCACATTCGAATGGTTAAAGCAAAGCACACCAGGACGTACGCCTAATGTTAAAGACATTGCCCAAATGCGTAGTAGAACGACACGTATCGTAGGAACTCCTGAAACAATTGCTGACCAGCTTGAGCTGTGGAGCAATGCAGGCGTCGATGGAATCAATGTAATAAATGCAACCATTCCAGGGTCTTATGAAGAGTTTATCGATCAAGTAATGCCTGTTCTTCGCCAGCGTGGTTTAGCTCGTGCTGAGAACGGTGAACCAGCTACACTTCGTCATAAGCTTTTTGGAGTAAATCGTCTCAGCGAGCGTCACCCTGCTGCACGATATAGAGGTGCTTTTGCCTCTAAAGAAGGTATTCAACAGTAATTAAGTTGTTTTCAGATGACACTAGTGCTCAACCGGATGACGCATAAATAAATAGACAATTTTAATTTATAGTCTGAAAAAGGTATGAGGGCAATCACCTCATACCTTTTTTGATTTTATTGCAATTGTTATAATGCTGTTTTTTTTTGGATCCTATTTATACATATAAACAAAATTAAATGTGAACATTGTCATGATTTTAATAAGGGGGCACAAAAAAAACTTGAGTAAGTAGGCGATGAAACCGTACATTGATACGCCATTTTTCACTCCAAAATCAAAGCAGATATATAAATATTGGACCTGCTGTTAATCAAATTTGCTCATTTTACTAGTAATAAAAAGATAAACAGCAATGCCTCCAAAACTAATAAGTGTACCTACTATTAATTGGGTGTCATCATGAAGTGCAAATTGACTTAGCAAATAATCCGGTAATGTTAAAAGTGCTAAAATAATAATGACGATCCATGATCTAGCCCACCACGAGATTGCAATAAGAAAAACAAAAGTAATAATTGCTGTAATATTCGTCCACGTAGTCCCAAATTGAATCACAGGTGTTTCAATTATTCTATTAAAGAAAAACAAGCCAATATACAGACCAAGCGGAAGCATCCCAAGTACATAATAAATTGCAAATTCTTTTCCTCTAGAAATATTATTTGCAGAAACATACTTAAACGCACTAAAGATGCCCAATATGAAAATCGCAGCAATACATACATGACCGATTAATTCCAGTAGTGAATAGGAAAGGTTTCCTTTGATTAAATCATTGATAATTGTGAAAGAAAAAGCACCAAAAATGATAATGACGATATATTTAAACCAAGATCGGTAATCAGTAGTCATCTCGTTTGATATCTGATCCATGTATTCTTTAGGTGATTGGCCAATAATGTTGTCGATTGACTTCCCTTTTTTCTCTGCTTCCATAAGATGAACCTCTAATTCTTCCACAATACTTTCAATTCCATCTGAATTCTTTCCACTGGAAAATAAATAAACTCGAAGATCCTCTAAGAAAGATTTGCTTTTAGAAGATAGATTTACAGCTGTACTTTTCAACTCTTCATCCCCTTTTTGGATTATTTAAACTAATCATTTTTTGCTTCATGGTTTAAAACCCGATTGACATTGCCCTTCAAATATTCCCATCGTTCCATAAAGTTTATTAATTCCTGTTCTCCTTTTCGGGTCAGGGAATAATATTTTCTTTTAGGCCCAGCAGTTGATTTTTTTAATGTAGATGTTACCAGTTCTTCTTTTTGCATACGCATCAATAAAGGGTAAATGGTTCCCTCACTAAATGAATTAAATCCATATCCCTCTAATTTTTCAGCTAACTCATATCCATATACTTCTTTATCTTTGATGATTGCCAATAAACACCCGTCCAATATCCCTTTCATCATCTGTGTAGTGGTCAAATGAATGTCACCTCTTTCCATGTCTTGCAATACAAGGTATATAATTATTATGAAGATGAATACCTTGTAATGCAAGATAATATTTAATTATTTTTATGTGAATTGCGGTGAGTTACAAAATTACTTACACGCTAAGGGTTATTTTATAAGTGGTTTATAAGGTAGTATCGAAACGACCATTAAGGGATACTCAACAATGATATTGTCGTCTGATATAACCAAAATTTTTTTTGAAAAATAATTAATTATCCGCATTGTACTCATTAAGAAACAGGATTACCTGAAAGTGATTCACTAGGTACGTAAATATTAGATGTGAGGGGATCTTTTGCATTGAAGTTAATTGAAATTTCTTAATCCCCGAATTCGAAAGAAATGAATAGTACTAAGAAATCTTTTTACACTAGTACCGTGTTTTCTTAATATTCCATATAAGTGTATCAACACCTTTAGAGAAATGAAAAATTGGTTTGACTTCAGTAAGGTCAAAATTAAAGGGAGTAAAAAGTGTATTCCTACATATCTCTGCCTCTACTGTTTGTAACGGCCAAGGACGATGGTGTATTTCTCCGCAATAGATATTGACTCCATTATCCGTACTATACAAGCAATATCGCTCAGTGAGCCAATGTTCTAAAGTTCCTTTTTTAGGAAAAAAAACTTCTGGTAAAGGAGTGTATTTTACATTAAATCTAATTGGAGTATTTGTTTTTCCTTTACGAATACTTTGACAATGAAAGGTTTGTCCTTTTTTTTCAAAAGAAATTTGTGCAGAATAATAGGGCAAACGAAACCATTTCTTGGCTATTGTATAGGAGGCCCAGTCCTCGACGTCAAGAGACATGAAAAAGATACCGGGTTTACCATCACATTGAACATACGTTCTTACATTGATTTCTGAAAATTTAGGGGTTAGTGATACAGATGACAATCCACGAGGATAAATTCCCTCCATAACGAAAAGAATAACTCCCAACCAGGCATATCCATCAAAGGTGTCAATTTCTAAATGTGGAGGAATATGTGGTCTCAGTGTTTCAGCTGGAATAGGCCAATGGGAAAACAAGAGATTTCTCCAAGGTTGTCGCATAATCCATTTTTTTGAAGGTATTGGCCACGGACGGTGAGCGTTATCATCTAGTAAGTTCATGAAAAGTATCTCCTTTATCTTTATATTAACTTAGCTTAGGGGACAAAAAAATCAGAAAATCATTTGGTGTAGCTTTTAAAACTACAGGTATTTTTCAATTGCTCGTGACTTACCCCCTACAAAGCGGTGAGTGATATCATTATAAAAAACACAATTTACCTTTTTTTGGAAATAACAACAATATTGAACCGTTTAATTAAATTGAATGTGGAGAAGTGAATATGTCGAACATTCTATCCTATTTATCTTTTGTTATGATTGCAATAATATTTGTCCTATTTTTATTTATGCTAGTTGGTTGGCGTTGGATTATGAAACGTATAGTTAAGAAGATGGGAAAAATCATTTTAACCGACAGCTATCAAGAAAATATTATGGAGTTGATGCCAGGCCTAAGACATATGGGCGTTCAAAATATGCTTGAAAATAGCTTGCGTGCAGAAACAGGCGACTTACTGCATCGCCCGCTTGGCTCTTCAAAAAAATGGCCACATTTGGATCCAATTACCTTTATCCCTGCACAAACGACACCGTTTCCTATTGATGGTGAAGAAGACGTTGATGTCAAGGTAACCATTGGACCAAAAGCAAAAAAACCAATGAAAATAAAAATTCCTCTTATGATTACAGGGATGGCCTATGGTATCGCACTTAGTGAACAAACGAGGCTTTCTTTGGCGGAAGCAGCAAAAAATGTAGGAACCGCGATTAATTCCGGAGAAGGCGGAGTAATACCTGAAGAATTAGATAAAGCAGGAAAATATATTTTACAATTTTCAAAAACAGAATGGTCAAAGGAAGAAGATCTTATTAAGCGTGCCGACATGATTGAAATTAAGTTCGGACAAGGAGCATTATTTGGGATGGGTGGGAAAATTTCACCCAAAAATTTAACAGGTCGGGCTCGTGAAGTGATGGGGCTAAAAGAAAATGAGGATGGAGTCATTTTTGAACATTTTTTTGAAAATCAAACATTGAAAGATATAAAAAAACTCGTTAACGAACTTCGGAGTATAACTGGTGGTGTTCCCATTGGTGTAAAAATGGGGGCAGGGGGGAAAATTGAAGAAGATATAGATCATTTAATTGAACTTGGTGTTGATTTCATAACGATTGACGGCGGCCAAGCAGCCACACATGGTGCACCACCGATTTTATCCGATGACATGGGAATACCAACATTGCATGCAGTTGTCCGGGCTGTTAATCATTTAGAAAAGAGAAAAATGAAGGGACAAATTAGTTTAATTGTCTCAGGAGGGCTATTAGTACCTGGGCACTTTTTAAAAGTACTTGCCCTCGGTGCTGATGCTGTTTATGTAGGATCTGCTATATTATTTGCTGTCTCCCATAATCAAGCATTGAAGTCTCTTCCCTTTGAACCACCTACACAAGTTGTTTGGAATCAAGGTAAATTCAAGGATCAATTTAAGATAGAAGATGGAGTAAAAGCAGCAGAGAAATTCTTTACAGCAAGTATAGAAGAAATGAAAACCGCATTAAGAGCGATGGGGAAACGATCTTTAAAAGAGTTGTCAAAAAAAGATTTAGTTTCCTATGATGAATTGACTGCTAAAATGGTTGGAATTCCATTTTCATTTGAACCTTGGGAAGACAAACAAGAGAAATAAGTGAATACGTGCCTACGTACCTATTAGCAAATTTACGAAAAATAGCAACAGAATTATTTATACCAACTTGTTTCATAAGCTTTTTGGGCAGAGGGATCCAGAGATGCTAAGTTTATTATTCCTTTGGCAAATCCAAATACCTTTGTAAATCATAAGGCTTTAAAAAGCATAGTTCTTAAAAAAGAGTTTGTTTAGTCATCAATTATTCCACCTTTACCTTGTCCATATTTTTATATGCATGATAAAGGTAAATCTATGTTGGTTATTATAATGGAACACCAAAAGCTGCCGAGGAGGCAGCTTTTTTTTCTTTCCGATAAGGTCGTTCATGTAATTACTATTTTTACTAAGGTTCTGACTGATTATAGATTTTATTTCTTTTTTTCAACTATCTTATTAAGTAATTGTAAGCGGTGATATATCTACCTCATCTCACTAATAGGTTTTTGATTAAGTAAACTAAAATATCAAATTAGACTAAGGTTTATAGCAAAAGCTTGTCTCCATTCATAGGATAAAGAAAGGCTGAAATCAATGTTATTGGATTCAGCTTTCCCAAACGGGTTTTAAGTGTGGTTTCCCTTATTTGTCATGACAAAAAAAGGCGATGCTTCCGCCCGTTTTAGGGTTAATATGAAGGGAGAGGCTAGAATTGCCAAATGTTCAGTTAGTACCCTTCCAAGTAGAAGGAATAACAGAAATCACTTCGGAAGTTCCAAGAGGTATTAAAATGATTCGTGCACGCTCTATTTGGAGAGAAGGGTTTAAGGGTGAGAACATAGTAGTAGCCGTAATCGATTCAGGATGCCAACCAGATCACCCTGATTTAATTGGTCAAATTATTGGAGGATATAATTTCACGGAAGATTATTATGGTGATCCTTTCAACTTTGCCGATAATAACGGACATGGGACTCATGTCAGCGGAACCATTGCAGCAGCAGAAAATGGTTTTGGAGTTGTAGGTGCAGCACCTAAAGCGAAGTTGCTGGTACTTAAGGTTTTAAATGGATCAGGAGAAGGAACAACAGAAAGCATTACTTCAGCTATTAATTACGCTATCAATTGGACAGGCCCTAAAGGTGAAAAAGTACGGGTTATCTCTATGTCATTAGGGGGACCGGATGATGACCCGGCCTTACATTCGTCGATTATAAACGCCGTTCAATCTAATATAATGGTCGTGTGTGCCGCGGGTAATGAAGGCGATGGTATTGCCGAAACAAACGAGTACAGTTATCCAGCTGCATACCAGGAAGTTGTGGCAGTAGGCTCAGTTAACCTGCGTGAACGTATATCTAGATTTAGTAATTCTAATGGTGAAGTGGATTTAGTGGCCCCAGGGGAGAAAATTGTATCAACCTTTCCTGGTAACCAATTTGCCGTCTTATCAGGTACATCCATGGCTGTACCACATGTGTCAGGGGCTGTTGCGCTTTTGATAAATAAATTTGAAACAAAACTTGGCCGTAAATTAACAGAGGTAGAAGAATTTAATGAACTCTTAAATAATACAGTTTCGCTGGGCAAATCAAAGACTCAAGAAGGGCATGGAATGCTGAAACTAAATCACCAGAAATTAGAAAATATAAAAAAGGCTTTAAGGGAGTTTAGGTAACCTTACAGATAGAGAAAAGGTAAGTATATGATCCTAATTTCATGTATATTGGGTTAGAAACTCAAATAAAAAGAGATACAAACCAACCCTCTGAGAGTAACTAAGGGTTTTTTTTATGTAAATTTTTTGCTTATTGAACTACCATGAATATAAAACTCTAGGTGTTACAAGTGGTTTAGAACTATTATTAAACCTAAAAAGCTACTTCAAAGATTGAACTCTGAAGTAGCTCCTACTTTATAACTTTCTATACTTCTCTGGTACTCTGGAATCGAATATAGGGACTTCTTTTCTTATTTGCGGTACTTTCTCTAAATTTAAAGTTGCTTTTAATTCACCAACTTCTTGATCTAATTTTTGAACAATGTCTCCCCATGGATCTACAATTTGTGAGCAACCTGCGAATTCCACTCCTAACTTTGTTCCCGTTACATTTGATGCAACAACATACATTTGGTTCTCAATTGCGCGTGCACGAAGTAAAGTATTCCAATGTGTCTCCCTTGCGAGTGGCCATTCTGCTACGATATGTAATACTTGAATACCTTGTAATGCTAAGTCACGAATAATTTCAGGGAATCGTAAATCGTAACAAATAATAATCCCCATTTTCACCCCTTCAAGTTCAAATACTTCCACTTGATTATGACCGCCTGTTAAAAACTTGGGTTCATCTAACATCGGAACAAGGTGCATCTTGTCATATGTATAAACAATCTCACCCATTCGATTTACAATAACTGCACGATTAAAGATATCTTTACCTTCTAGTACGGCAATCGAGCCACCCACCAAGTTTACATTAAACTTCTTAGCCAGTGATTGTAAAAATTCAATTGATTGATTACCATCCTCTTCGCAGATTTCTTTCAATTCTTCTAACGCATAACCCGTAGACCACATTTCAGGAAGTACTACAACATCCAAATCATCACTGTAGTTAGCTTCTAACCAGCGTTCAATGATTTTCCTATTCACTTCAGGATTTCCAACTACTAAATCCATTTGAAATACTAGATAATTCACATTGGTCACTCCTCTTAATTGTATTTAGTTTAGTAATGAAGTATCTGGTTTCACAAACAACCATAAGATAGCTGCAATAAACACAGGGATTATAGTTACTCCTAATGTGATATTCCACCCAAAGTTTTCTGCTAACCAACCACATAATAACGGTGATACAAATGCTCCTAGATTTCCCCACAAGTTCATCCAACCTGATATGGAACACTCTAACTTTAGCGGTTTCGACAAGTTCTCTGTCTTCAAGTATATATTCTTTTTCTTGTTCATTCACTAACTATTAGTACAAACATGAAAATTCAGTCAATTTAAAGTAATAAGATTGTTATACATATCCTTCTTTACATTTATTAAGCAGTTAAAATATATCTTGATCAATTTATGATGCAGTTTCTCTCTTTTGTAGGCTAAGGGTTGGTTCGTATTATAATGTTAGGACATTTTACTTAATGAGCTTTTTAAACCGGTATCCATATCAAATATAGAGGAAATATACATTTTTGATCATCACTTTGAAGACCATACTTTTAAGATTTTATTAAGTCACTTATATTAAAAGATGAAGAAAAGAATGTAAAAATATATGTTGCGTAAAAGGGAAATAAAGGGAGATGGAGGGATATGGCGTTTACATGCACTGAATGAAGACCAATCGTTTAGAAGCCCGATTATCAGTAAATATAGGTCCAGAGCAGCTTTGCATGTTTTCTCATTCAATGATAGGATGTGTACGATATTAAATATAGAAAGGATTGATTCTTCATTAATTTTCTCGATTTAACGTACACGTTGGCAATGGAAAAAGCTATGTTTCGGGCTCATGGGATCGGTTATGCACAATATGCTCAAAAACTGGAGCAACGTATAAAGGTTGAACAAGAACGGGAACAAGATTATTTACAAAGCAGACGTATATTAGAGGTAATGAGAGCCAATCTTTTTATGAAATGAATAGGTTTATATACAAACTCAGTTTGCAAATAGAATATAAAAACTCATAAACAAAAGAGAGAGTAATCTTAAGATTGCTCTTTTTTGTCTTGTACTAAATAGATTTTGGATAACTTTTCCTAAAGCATAGACCATTGTTGATAAGTACAACTTCGTTCAAAAAGTGACTAAAGCATTGGATAAGAACGAAAGAAATCTCCGGGATTAAAGAAAGCTCATTTTATCCTCTTTAAAGGCTATTTAAATCTAAAGGGAAAACACAGGGATAGAGATATTAAATTACAAAGCGAAGATTGGAGTAATCTGTTGTATCTTTATAGGTTTTCACCACAAAGAAAGGTAAGGATATCGTATCCTTACCTTTTAATGGCTAAGCTCCTAATATTGTCTATATACATATGGATCCTTAGGTTCAACGGTTTTATTATATGATGATACTTTGAGTATCGGAATGGTCTTCTTAAATGGCTGATAATAAATGGTTTCTAATTCTCCTGTCACGGAATACCACTCATCATTTTTAGGATTCATCCCTTCCGGAAATTCGATTAACATACCGAATGCCCCAGAATCTGCGACACAGTGAATGATACCGAAACGAAACAGAAATACTTGGTTTTTGGCTACATCCTCTGAATTGTAGGAAAATCCGGTTAACGTAATTTGTTTACCGGTGAACTTTCCAGGAGAGTAATAGATGGCTTCTAAATCGGTAAGGTAGTTTTCGTCGGTTAAATGAAGACTATTATGTTCGACTAAGTTTTGGAGCGACTGGTCCATTAAAGTTAAATAGTCATCCTTACCATAATAAAGACTCGTATCAGGCTGCAGAAATTGATGCTGACTATATTCATCTGTGTCATCGTATACTGGGAAATGAAATCCTTTTTTTTCTACGATATTTGAATCCATTGTGGCAACAGGCAGAAAAAGGCCGGTGAAAATGGGAATCAAAAATAGCGAGTAAGTAAGGATTTTTTTCCATACCTTGTTTTCATGAGAGTGATCATGTCCTCGATGACACTCTTCACACTCTTCTTGATCTCCTTCTTTTAAATAAAGGTAAGAGCCCATTAACGTAAAAATAGCAAGTATATAGATAGCAATCTGTGAAACATAAGAGTACTCCATATTAATATATTTCGATATATTCCCTGAGGCGTGTAAATGCATAAATAAAAAAGTAAGTCCAAGTAATATAAATAAACGAACCATATATAACACCCTCTTTAAGAAATAAACAATAAAGTTAAGCCAAGTACGGAAATAAAAATATAGGCCATCAAGCATAAAACAAATTTTGTTTTAAACGTACCTAAAAGCATTATCGTATTTTTGATATCGAACATGGCCCCAAATACAAGAAAAGCAACTAGAGAAGAGGTCGAAAAGGTACTTCTAAAAGAACTTGCAACAAAGGCGTCTGCTTGAGAACACAAGGACATGACATAAGACAAAGCCATCATTACTACATTCCCAGATAGATTTCCTTGACCAATTTCAAGCAATAGGGATGTTTTCAAAAAGGTTTGAATGGCAGCTGCCAGAAGTGCGCCAATAATTAAATATTTTCCTACAGAAAAGAACTCTTCAATCGAGTGTCTAAACATTCCTTTTACTTTGTCTGTAAATGTATGAGAATGGTGATGTGTATGTCCTATATGATCATGTTTCAGTTGATTAGTTTTAAATTGAAAGGATAGGATGAATGCAATAATAATGACGACCAAAAATGCAATTCCGCCACGATAGAAAACCATACTCCAACTATTCCCAAACGCAATATAAGTGGAAAACAGAACAATTGGATTAAGAATAGGTGCAGAAAGCATAAAGGCAATGGCCGCTGAAAGAGGAACACCTTTAGCAATTAAGCGGCGGGTAATCGGGACAATTCCACACTCGCATGCAAGAAATAAGACTCCTGCACCTATTGCGTATAAGACAGACAAGACTGGGTTTTTCGGTATAATCTTTGCAATCATCTCTTCAGACACAAACATTTGGATTATTCCAGATATAAGGACTCCCAATAGGATGAAGGGAAGGGATTCAATTAGGATGCTAATAAAAATGGTATTCATTTGCAAAAGTGCCTGATAGTTCATCATAAACCACCTTCCATAAAGCTGACTTATCCATATTAGTTTTGTTATACAGGGAAGTCAATTTTTTATTTCTGGAATAACAATCTAGAAGTTGATTTTGTAAGAGAATATAGGTAAAGTAGGAAAATTTACGGAATGTATCCAGGTTTTAAAGTAAGGTTAACAGGTATATGAGAAAAGCAACTTTTTACCGCTGGGATGCCAAAAGTGGTATTTTCTATACCAAAGCATGATTTTGCAAAGTTCTGTAAACATTAGGATCAGTCACGCAGAGCCATTTCAACAATCTATGAATCGGGAGGATTATAACGTTGAGAATGTATAGAAAAGCTATAATAAAGACGGTAGCTTTTTATGAAGTCTAGACCTACTTTAAGGAACTCTATTTATTCAATTCAACTATAGGACTACTTATTGGAAAGGCTGAAATCCTTGATGTATCAAGGGTTTTAGCCTTTTTTTTGTAATATTTACTTTCAGCTGATTGTTGCTGACTTTGCTCCTTAGAAGTAACTAACAACTAATATTATTGATTAGAATAAGTAATAGACATTAATGTAAAGGAGAAGTTGTAATGGGTAACATACTGTAAAGGAGATGAATTGATGGTGGAACAATAAATTTCCTTCGTTAATTATCTGAAAAAATATATTAATATAATAATTCGGATTATTAGAAAGTGTATTGTATTTACAAATAAATTAATTTACAATGTTACTCATTCCTATAAAACGCGTTAAATTAATATCCTTGTATAATATCAGTGTAAATGGTCTGATAGTTTCTACCTGGCTGCCTTAAAAATGCCGGACTACAGGGAAGTATGAAATAAAAGAGGCCTAACAGGTATTTAGTCACTCGTTCCCTAAGTAAGTTTGATATTGCTGCTTATAAAAGGTTCTTATTTGACTCAAGATACATTGTTTTTAAAAGCTCTTATTTTTCATTCTTTCTGTCCTGTGGCTGAAAGTGTGAAAAATAAGGGCTTTTTATATTAAATAATGCTTTTTATATTAAAAAAATTGGAAAAGATAAATCAAAGGGGATGATAGCATGTATTTTTTGTTGAATATACTAGGTGTTTTAGTTGTGATGGGCATCGTTTACCTTTGTTCACCTAATAAAAGAAATGTTAACTGGAAAGCCATTCTTAGCTTGTTAGTGTTAGAGTTACTTATTACTTGGTTTATGTTATCGACTAAAATAGGGGCATGGGTCATTAATCAAATTGCATCTTTCTTTACTTGGTTGATTTCATGTGCAAATGAAGGGATTTCTTTTGTCTTTCCGTCTGTTATGGCAAATGAGCAAGTTGATTTCTTTTTCAGTGCCTTAATGCCAATTATTTTTATTATAACGTTTTTTGATATTTTATCGTATTTCGGTATACTCACATGGATTATCGATAAAGTAGGATGGCTCATTTCAAAAGTGTCTAGATTGCCAAAACTTGAAAGTTTCTTTTCCATCCAGATGATGTTTCTTGGAAATACAGAGGCACTTGCCGTTCTCCGGATTCAACTCGCTGCGATTAAAGATCAGCGTTTATTGACATTTGGAATCATGAGTATGAGTAGTATCAGTGGTTCCATTATTGGAGCATATTTATCCATGGTACCTGCAACATATGTATTTGTCGCCATTCCTTTAAACTGTTTAAATGCCTTGCTGATTGCAAACATGCTCAACCCAGTCAGTGTCAGTAAAGAAGAAGATGTCGTTTATGTTCCTACTAAAGAGGAACGTAAAGATTTCTTTTCCACCATTTCTAACAGCATGCTAGTGGGAGCCAAGATGGTTTTCGTCATCATGGCAATGGTTATCGGTTATGTGGCGTTAACAGCAAGCTTGAATGGGATATTTGGTTTCTTTGTGGATGGCCTGACCATTCAAAAAATCTTCTCTGTGATTTTTAGTCCATTTGCATTCCTGCTTGGATTAACTGGACATGATGCCATGTATGTCGCTCAATTGATGGGAATCAAGCTTGCCACGAATGAGTTCGTTGCCCTGCTCGATTTAAAGGATAAAATCAGTACACTACCCCCGCATACAGTAGCTGTTGCTGTCACTTATCTGACGTCATTTGCCAACTTCAGTACAGTAGGCATGATTTATGGAACATTCAATTCCATCCTTAATGATGAGAAATCGAACATTATCGGTCGGAATGTTTGGAAGCTGTTGCTTAGCGGGATGGCTGTTTCCTTGTTAAGTGCTATGATTGTAGGATTATTTGTTTGGTAATCAATAAAAAACAATGACTTTTTCGTGTAATCAGCTAAAGGGTAAGGAGTAAGTCCACTCTTTATTTGAAAACAAATATATCTATTAATTTCGGTGTGTTAACTACAATTTTAAAACAGACAACGAACTTGCAGGTGAAAAATAGAAACCCGTTGAACTTAATCGGGATTATGCCAGTCTAGTGTGGTAGGACCTAAAAACACTCATTTCTCCGGAGATGAGTGTTTTTATTTGCATCGCTAAAAGACTCAGTTAGTTCAACCTTTTGTTTAGCTTCACATGGGGTATTTTGTGTGTGGTTTTGTTAAACAGATTTCTAAGGAATAGATATCCTTCAAAAGCAAAGAATAAAGAAATATTGACACATAAGCTTCTCTCTTTACATAGGATAGGGGGGTATGGTATTATGATTTTAAGGAGGGGTGAGAGATGGATAAAAAAATAAATGAGCAAGGTTCGTTCATTGAAGATGAAAATGGCGAATGCTGTATTACCTCTTCCCACGGCCGAAAAAGTCATCACTCTGAAGTAGTGAAAAAGAATTTAACGACCCGCTTAAATCGTATCGAAGGTCAAATTCGAGGTATTAAGGGTCTTATCGAAAAAGATACTTATTGTGATGATGTTATTACCCAGATAGCTGCGACACAAAGTGCCATGAATAGTGTGGCAAAGATTTTATTAGAAGGTCATTTAAGAAATTGTGTAGTAGACCGACTGAATGATGGGGATACCGAGGTCATTGACGAAGTGCTAGTAACGATACAAAAATTAATGAAAAAATAAAGGAGAAGTGATTAGGGTGGAAAACGTAACATTGAAGGTAACTGGAATGTCATGTGGTCATTGTGTGAATGCAGTTGAAGGGAATGTAGGAAAGCTTTCGGGTGTAGAAAGTGTAAAAGTACATTTAGACGCAGGAAAAGTAGATGTTGCGTTTGATAATGAAAAAGTATCACTTGAAAAAATAAAAGAAACCATTGATGATCAAGGCTACGATGTTGAATAAGGAATAAGGGTGCTTTTAAAGCACTTCTTTTTTACAATATATTATACCCCATGGTGGTATAAAGGGGCGGGGATAAAGTGAGCAAACATATAAAAGAAACAAGTATGCAAATTTCAGGAATGACCTGCGCGGCCTGTGCAACACGAATTGAAAAAGGGTTAAATAGAATGGAAGGTGTTGAAGAGGCCACTGTTAATTTGGCCCTTGAAAAATCAGTCATTACTTATGATACAGAAAAGTTAAGCACCCAGGACTTTGAAAAGAAAATTCAAGATCTTGGCTATGATGTGGTAAAAGAGAAAAAAGAGTTTACCATTACGGGAATGACCTGCGCGGCCTGTGCAACACGAATTGAAAAAGGGCTAAATAAGATGGATGGAGTATCCAAGGCCAATGTAAACCTAGCACTTGAAAACGCGACCGTTGAATATGATCCTTCTGAAGCTTCCCCAATTGATATTATTCAACGAGTTGAAAAGTTGGGCTACGGGGCGATCATCAAGGATGATAACAAGGAATCGGTGGATTTTCGCCAGAAAGAAATTCAAAAACAAAAGAGAAAATTTATTTTTGCCGTAATTTTGTCATTCCCGTTGTTATGGGCGATGGTAAGTCATTTTAGTTTTACTTCGTTTATTTATATGCCGGATTTCCTCATGAACCCATGGGTGCAAATGGCGTTCGCAACGCCTGTGCAATTCATCATTGGTAAGCAATTCTATGTAGGGGCATATAAGGCTTTGAAAAACAAAAGTGCGAATATGGATGTTTTAGTTGCAATGGGAACGTCCGCTGCCTATTTTTATAGTGTCTATCAATCGATCATCGCCATTGGAGTCCACCACCATACTGCACAACTATATTTTGAAACTAGTGCCATCCTTATCACCCTCATTCTTTTAGGGAAGCTCTTTGAAGCAAAAGCAAAAGGACGTTCATCAGAAGCCATTAAAAAATTGATGGGACTTCAGGCCAAAACAGCCTTGGTGCTGAGGAATGGTGAAGAGCGCGAAATACCTCTAGAAGAAGTCATTGTTGGAGATACAGTTTTGGTGAAGCCAGGTGAAAAAATCCCGGTGGATGGAGAGGTCGTCGAAGGGAACTCTGCCGTCGATGAATCCATGTTAACAGGAGAAAGCATTCCAGTAGATAAAAGCATGGGAGATACTGTGATTGGTTCAACCCTGAATAAAAATGGTTTTCTCAAAATGAAGGCCACGAAAATCGGCAGAGATACCGCTCTTTCGCAAATCATCAAGGTGGTAGAAGACGCTCAAGGGTCTAAAGCTCCAATTCAAAGGCTCGCTGACCAAATTTCTGGTGTTTTCGTACCCATTGTTGTCGGAATCGCCCTTTTAACTTTTCTCGTATGGATAATCTGGGTTAATCCTGGTGAATTTACACCAGCTTTTGAAGCGATGATTGCGGTACTTGTAATAGCTTGCCCGTGTGCTTTAGGTTTGGCTACCCCAACATCAATCATGGCTGGGTCAGGGCGTGCCGCAGAGTTCGGTATTTTATTTAAAGGCGGTGAACACCTGGAAACTACTCACCATATTGATACGGTTATTTTAGACAAAACGGGAACTGTTACTAATGGTACACCAGTGTTAACCGATGTCCTCATCGAAAATGGAATGGGTGAACAACACTTTTTATCTCTTATCGGGGCCGCTGAAAAACAATCTGAACACCCACTTGCACAATCAATTGTTCAAGGAATTCAAGAAAGAAAAATATCACTTGGATTGGTTCAGGAGTTCGAAGCTATTCCAGGTTACGGGGTAAAAGCTGTAGTGGATCAAAAAGTGTTACTGGTGGGAACACGGAAATTAATGAATCAAAATAACGTGGATATTACAAAAGCACTACCGGCCATGGAAGACCTTGAAGGGCAAGGTAAAACCGCGATGCTGGCTAGCATTGATGGTGAATATGCAGGTCTTATTGCTGTGGCAGATACCATAAAAGACACTTCTCAAACAGCCATAAAAAGGTTAAAAGAGATGGATATTCAGGTCATCATGATAACGGGTGATAATCAAAGGACTGCTCATGCCATAGGAAACAAAGTTGGCATTGACCAGGTCATTGCGGAAGTACTTCCTGAAGGGAAAGCGGAAGAAGTGAAAAAACTTCAAGCAGCTGGAAAGAAAGTGGCTATGGTTGGAGATGGAATCAATGATGCACCAGCACTTGCCCTAGCTGATATTGGTATGGCTATCGGGACGGGGACAGACGTGGCCATGGAAGCTGCGGATATTACTTTAATTCGTGGGGATTTAAACAGCATTGCAGATGCTATTCACATGAGTAGAAAAACCATGCGAAATATTAAACAAAACCTGTTCTGGGCCTTTGCCTATAACGTAATAGGAATACCGATTGCGGCTATTGGGCTACTTGCCCCTTGGTTAGCAGGTGCTGCCATGGCATTTAGTTCTGTATCCGTTGTAATAAATGCACTTCGACTGCAAAGGGTAAAGCTTTAAAGATAAAATTAATATTTTGGAGAAGCATTGGTACTCGTATCAATGCTTTTTTTAGTCTCTGTTAAATAGTTCTGTTGATATTTATAGTTGCTTGTTTTCCACTAATTTGACTTACAAGACACAGCATACTTACTTAGTGGAGAAGCACCCTTACATCTTATTGAAGGCCTATTGGAGTTAGCGACTCCTGTTCATGCAAAAGTATATTCAAGAGTTTATCAAGTTCTTGGCTCAAATGTAATGTTTTTGGTGAGGTGAATCCATGTTTCAAGGCTGTATTTATTAATTCTTTCCTCATTGTCTCTATTTTATTATGTAGCAGTTCCATACTTTCCAACGAAAATCCCCTCAAAACCTTTCCTTTATTGTAGTATATTTATTATTACATAAATTAGGATGATTTTAAATATTATAGTAAGTATTTACTTATTAAAAGTAAACAAATTCTGGCGGGAGCAATACAAATCTTCCTCACTATCATTCGATATATGTAATTACAGATAACTATTCATATAAAATTATTACTTCCATACATAACGAGCCGTTAAAAAACATCAGGACTTTAATTTGATATAGCATAAATTTGCAATAAAGAATATAATTTGTATTAGGTAAACTTTTTTTGATTTTATTTTCATATAGTGAATATCTCCATTTTGAGAGAGTTGTATTCGTAAAACTGTATAATTTAGGAGAATTTAATATTTGTTGAATTTTAAAGAGAACCTGTTTATTCTCCTTTTTACTAACTGTATTTCGTTTATTGCTAGATGGATAGGATTAGTAGCTAGGTTTATCAAAAATTACTTAGAGATGAAACTAATAAAGTGTTAAGAAGTAACAAATGGTTTCGACAAAATAATTTTAGGATAGACAAGCTCTATTATTTACTATGAAGATGAGGGAAAATTTCATATAGTATTGGAATGGGTATATTCGTTTAAAAGCGAATATTTAAAAGGGAAGCCGGTGCAAAATCCGGCACGGTCCCGCCGCTGTAATGGTGAGTCCTATGCAAGAAAGTCACTGGATAATATCCGGGAAGACGCATGGAGATGATGAACCTAAGTCAGAAAACCTGCCCGTTCTAAAAATGCTGTTAAACCTACGGGAGATAGGGAGGTGTTAGAGTGCTAGAAGACGAATTTGTTCTTAAACTATAAGCATTTCTGACCGTTAAATCTGGTTGGAAATGCTTTTTTATATTTCGTAATTTTTCAAATAGATAAAATTCCATAATTGAAGGTGAGAAAACATGTTTTTAAAACGGTCTAATTTATTCCATTCTTTTGTTGGACTACTAGTAATTTTCACAATTTTTGTTACTGGTTGCAGCAACACAACAATAGATCAAGAAAATACATCAAATAAAGATAAACAAAAAGTTGTTACTTTTTCATGGCCTGGGGATATAGGTGACTTAAATCCACACACATATTTTCCGAATGAGTTTTTTTCCCAGGCTATGGTATATGAATCCCTAGTTTATTACGGTGAAGGCGGAGAAATTAAGCCTTGGCTTGCAGAGAGCTGGGATATATCGAAAGATGGAAAAGAATATGTATTCCATCTGAGGAAAGATGTTAAATTTTCCGATGGTTCCCTCTTTAATGCTGCAATCGTTAAGAAAAACTTTGATACCATTTTAGATAATCGCAAACAACATGAATGGGTGGAATTAATTAACCAAATCAAAGGTACTGAAATAATAGATGAATATACATTTAAACTTATTTTGAACAACGCGTATTATCCAACTCTGCAAGAACTAACTTACATTAGACCGCTGAGATTTGTAGGAGAAGCTGCTTTTCCTGACAGTCAAAACACATTTAAGGACGGACTCAAGTCTCCGATTGGCACAGGACCGTGGGTATTGAGCGAATATAAGAAAAATGAGTTTGCAGTTTTTAAAAGGAATGAACAGTATTGGGGTACTAAACCTAAAGTAGATAAGGTGGTTGTTAAAGTCATTACTGACGGTGAGTCAAGAGTATTAGCTTTTGAGAAAAAAGAACTCGACTTTATTTTTGGAAACGGGGTCATAAGCCAAGATTCATTCCAATTTTTGAAGAATTCAGGGCAATATGAAACCAAATTGTCAGAACCTACAGCTACAAGAACGCTTCTTCTTAATTCAAACAGAGAAGCGACTAAAGACCTTAAAGTTCGGTTAGCTCTCCAACATGCTTTTAATAAACAGGCTGTTATTGATAAGATCTTTTATGGTATGGAAAAAAAGGCTGATACTTTGTTTCCACCTACTTTGCCATACACGAAAATTAATATAAAGCCATATGAATATGATGCAGAAAAAGCAAAACAGTTATTGGATGAAGCCGGATGGAAACAAGTGAAGGGGAAACCATTTAGAGAAAAAGACGGAAAAGAATTGCAATTGGAATTACTGTTTAATAGTACAGACAACATCCAAAAGTCAATCGCAGAATTTACCCAAGGTGATTTTAGAAAGCTAGGAATAGATGTTAAGTTGACTAGTCAAGAAACTAATACTTTTTGGACAAATGCATTTCAAGGTGAATTTGATTTATTATTTACATCTACTTGGGCTGTACCATTTGATCCACATTCCTATTTAGCTTCTATGACGACAAATACGGAAAATGGTGGTCCAGATTATAACGCTCAATTAGGGTTGCCAGTAAAAAAAGAAATAGACCAGAAAATTAAGAAAGTATTATTAACTACAGACGAAGAAGAGAGAAAAATACTGTATTCAGAAATATTAACGACATTGCACGAACAAGCAATTTATTTACCGATATCTTATCAGTCTAATATAGCAGTGTATCAAAAAAACATTAGTGGAGTAGATTTTTTACCTCAAGAAGCTGAGGTCCCTTTAACTTCAATTGACGTTAATTGAAGTGGGGATACTTAAAAACAACTTAAGGAGTGCTACATGAGTTGGTTTATTTTTAAACGTCTCACAAGTTTAATTCCAATTTTATTAGGAATTTCGCTCATCACTTTTATCTTGCTTCACTTAATTCCTGGAGATCCGGCAGTAGCTTACTTAAGGGCGTCACATATACCTCCTACGGATGAGACAGTGGCAGCCCTTCGAGTTGAGCTTGGATTAAACAAGCCTTTATATGTCCAGTATTTTGAGTGGCTGGGAAAAGTGTTGCAATTGGATTTAGGGATGTCTTATGTGTCCAATAACTCTGTATGGGAAGAAATTGTGGTACATTTCTTCCCAACAGTTCAATTAACAATTGCTTCGCTTATCTTTATTGTTTTTATTAGTTTACCCTTAGGAATGATTTCTGCTATTTACAAGGGGAAATTTGTTGATCAGTTTAGCAGAATACTAGCCTTTGTAAGTGTCTCTATGCCAACCTTTTGGCTTGGCTTTCTCTTGATCTATTTTTTATCAGTAAAGTTAGATTTATTTCCTGTATTGGGAAGGGGGACTTTGGCTCATCTAGTGCTTCCTTCCTTGACATTGGCTTTTGCGTATATAGGTACGTATATGCGATTGCTTCGGGCTAGCATGCTGGGAAATTTGAATGAGCCATTTGTTGTTTATGCTAGAGCGAGAGGGTTGCGCCAAAGACTAATCGTTATCAGGCATGTCTTAAAAAAGTCCTTACTACCTGTGGTAACTGGACTTGGCATGAGCTTCGGTAACATGCTAAGCGGAGCGGTTATTGTTGAAACAATTTTTGCTTGGCCCGGCATGGGACAGTTATTTGTCACATCTATATTAAATCAAGATTATCCGATGATTCAGGGGTGTGTATTATTTATGGGCGTGATCTTTGTGGTCTGTAATCTTCTTGTGGATCTTACATATTCTTTCCTGGATCCTCGTATACGCTGGGAGGGAGAGAAATAAGAGTGGTGCAAAACGTGAAACGAAAGCTGATGACACATAAGCTCATGATGATCAGCATCATGATTATTTCCTTCCTGACAGTATTGGCTCTTTTTGCTCCTTTTTTGGCTCCTAATGATCCGAACTTGATTGATATCGTTCAGAAGCTGCAAGGGCCCTCCTCTCAGTTTCCATTGGGGACTGATCATTTAGGGAGATGTATTTTGTCCCGATTAATCTATGGAACACGAACCTCGTTGGGAACAGCCTTCCTTGTCATGGGATTAATGATGATTATTAGTATCCCACTTGGTATTTATGCAGGCTTTATAGGGGGGAAGGTTGATTATCTCTTCATGAGAATGTGTGACATACTCATGGCATTCCCAAGCTTTCTTCTGTCCCTTGCTTTAGTCGGAATTTTAGGACCGAGTCTTGGCAATCTGATTTTGGCGATGGTGCTTGTCCAATGGGTTTTTTATGCACGCGTCATTCGAGGTATGGTACTTAGTGTAAAGGAGCAAAACTTTGTCTTAGCAGCCAAAATATGCGGGACACCAAGGAGTAGCATTATCATCAAACATATCTTACCTGCCATCATCTCTCAAGTTGTTGTATTAATCTTTATGGACATCGGAGGAGTTATTTTGGCAATTTCTGGTCTCTCTTTTCTAGGTCTTGGCATACAGCCTCCAGATGCAGAGTGGGGAATGATGATCAATGATAGTAAGCCATTTTTTAGAGAAACCCCTTCATTGATGCTGTACCCTGGGATGATGATCTTCATCGTTGTGATTGCTTTTAACTTGTTTGGCGAAGCTTTGAGGGATGCTCTAGACCTAAAAAAGGAATAGAAGGGAGGATGGAAGATGGGACAAGACCCCATTCTAACTGTAGACAAATTGAATGTTATTGTAACGACACCGTATGGAGTGACTCAAACTGTCCATGATGTTAGTTTTAAGCTGGAGGCTGGGAAAGTGTTGGGCCTTGTCGGAGAAAGTGGATCAGGGAAAACGATGACATGCATGTCTTTGTTAAATCTTTTACCTGAAAAGGCAAAGGTGGTACAAGGGAGTATCAAGTTTAAAAATATTGATCTTTTAAATGTTTCCACAGAAGACTTAAGGAAAGTACGGGGTAGTGAGATCGCTATGATTATGCAAAACCCTATGATCGCCTTTAATCCTGTGAGGACGATAGGGCGGCATTTTATTGAAACACTTAGAACTCATTTGCCCATAACGAAGCAGCAAGCGCGGAAAATGGCTGTGGAGTATTTAGAAAAAACGGACCTGCCTAATCCAGAGAATGTCTTGAAGCAATATCCGTTTCAGCTAAGCGGCGGGATGCTGCAACGGGTTATGATTGCGATTACCATGTCTTTAAGTCCATCTATCATCATTGCTGATGAGCCGACGACTGCACTTGATTCGACAAACCAACTCCAGGTTTTGAAACAGTTGGATAAGTTAAGGAAAGAATACAATACATGCATTTTATTAGTATCACATGATTTAGGGGTGATTGCTCAGTTAGCTGACGAAGTAGCTGTAATGTATGGCGGCTATATCGTTGAGAAAGCACCAGTGTTGAAGTTGTTAAATCGCCCAATGCACCCGTATACCAAAGTCTTGTTAGAATCCAGACTTGGATTAACAAGAAGAAAGATAAAGATTGAAAAACGTGCCAGCGTTTCGCGCCCCAATTTAATAAATAGTGAAAAAACATGCCCTTTTTTAGAACGATGTGAGGACGCAGATTATACATGTTCTAGTTATAATCTTGAATTTAAAGAGTATGAAAAAGACCATCTAGTACGATGTGTAAAATCAAGATAAAGAGTTAGGTGGATGAAGAGTGAGCTTGCTTGAGTTGAAAGGAATAAAGAAAACATACTTGTTGGGGAACCCTATTTTTGGGAAGCGTAAATCTGTTGAAGCCATTAAGAGCATCTCTCTAACTATGGAAGAAGGAGTATGTTTAGGCCTTGTTGGAGAAAGTGGATCTGGAAAGAGTACCCTGGGCAAAATTATTCTGGGACTGGAAAAGCCGGATCAGGGAGAGGTATGGTTTCAGGGGAAGAGCCTTTATTGTTTAAAGGCAAAAGAATTAAAGGAGTTACGGCGAAATCTGCAAGTTGTCTTTCAAGATTGTTATAGCGCTGTTAACCCAAGACTAACGGTAGGGGAGATCATTGCTGAGCCGTTAAGAAATTACGAAAGGCTTACGTCTGTTCAAGAGAAAAAGAAAGTACAGGAGCTTTTGGAGATCGTTGGGTTATGCCCGGAAGATATTCGTAAATACCCACACCAGTTCAGTGGAGGACAGCTACAAAGAATCAATATCGCAAGAGCGATTGCCTTAAAGCCAAAGTTAATTATTCTTGATGAGGCTGTAAGTGCTTTAGATGTTCTTGTTCAAGTACAAATATTAAATCTTTTGGCACAATTAAAAGAAGAGTTTCAACTTTCATATCTCTTTATTTCCCATGATTTACAGGCAGTCAATTACATCGCAGACCGTCTAGCGGTAATGTACAATGGTGAGGTTGTTGAATGGTTAGATGATTTGGAACAAATTGAACGATTAAAACATCCTGTTTCAAAAAAGTTATTGTCATCTGTGCTGCCTCCATATCCGGGAATATTGTGATGCGTTAATTATAGGTTTGTGATGTGGGAAATTAGGTTAGTAACGGAATATCTGAAAAATCAAGTGTTTAAGCTCCGGTGTAAAGCCATTCCATCTCTTATACTGGTACATCTATATGGGATTCCGTTCTCCGTTGTTTTTATCAATAATATAAGTGCCGATTTATTCTTTAATGGGGTCTAAAGTGAAAAACGCGATAGCGTATAATATCTGTGTTTTGTCGGCAGAATCTATCACCATCAAGTTAAAATTTTATGAAGACTATAAACCAGTACCTTATTCGAATAAAACAAAGCCACCTATCATTAGAAGGTGGCTAGAATTTTTTAGAGTTTTCTCCAATAATAAGTAACCACTATTAACAATCTTTATTCAAAAACAACAGCTTATTCGGTTTGGTATAACGGTACTTCATTAAAAACGTTCAGCAATATACTGTTCAGCTTTTTTTCAGTCTTTATATAAGGGGTCTCGGCAGTTTTTTTGCGGAAAAAATGCGCTAAGCAAATTCTAGAATAAAAAAGTGACATTTATTATACTTTAGGACCATTTTTTATGAAACAAAACTATTTTTCAACGTAATTATTCCTCAAAAACCTTTTTGCCTAAAACAAACCAGACATTATTGACGCCTTGTCCATTTATATCACCGGCCTGCTTATCTTTCACAAAGTAATAAAGTGGATGCCCTTTATAAGTTGTTTGCTTTTGTCCGTCATCTCTTATGATAGTATTAAACTCTTTTTTGTTGAATCCTTTAGCGGAGAAAATGTTATCTGCATGGAAAGGTGGCCAAATTTCACTACATTGACCTTTGCAATTACTGACGGTAGAATCATCTTTTGTGAAATAATAAAGGGTCATTCCTTCTTGGTCTGCTAAATATGTCCCTACTTTGTCTGATCTTAGCCTTTTAAGCTTGTACTTTTTTGACTCATCCTGAATTATATCCGTGATGGAGAAGGTCTTAACATTCACACGTGCAATAGAGAGATCCCGATTTAATACATAAGCCCGGTCCCCGTCGTGGCTAAAGACAATTGCTTGTCTTGGTTCATTGAAACCGTCAATTGTTTTAACTGCGCGGTGATCAGCGACATTGATTACGTCAATCGTATTGTCAGCTTTATTACTTGCAAAAAGGAGCTTGTTATCAGGCGAAAGAGAAGCACCATATGGCTCACGACCCACTTTGATTTCACTCTTTATATTGCCGTCAAGTGTATCAACTGCGGAAATGCTGTTGCGTCCGCTGTTCGCGGCATACAATGTACCTCCATCAGCAGTGATCGAAATTCCGCGAATCATAGAGAAACCTGATATTTCACGAATGATTTTCTGTGTTGGGGCATCAACGATGGATACTTTATCTCCTTGAAAGTTCGTGACAAAGATGTATTTTCCATCTGGAGAGACTTTTATGCCTTGTCTTGGTTGGGCGAAACCGGTAATGACGGCCATCGGTTTTCGTTTTTCCAAATCCACGACAGTGACAGAATTGTGTGCTTGATTGTTCACATACAATATCTTTCCATCAGGGCTGACAGCAGTCCCGAATGCACCTGGACCAACGACGACTTCATCTTTCAAGGTGAAGTTTTTTGTGCTGTAAAAACGAAGCGTACCGAGCGTGCTGTCTGAGACGACAAACTCGGAGCCGCCATCAATAAACACGATGTTTCTCGGTGAACCAAAGCCGTCGATCTTTTTGCGCAGCTTACCTTTTGTAAGATCATAGACTAGGACGGATTGTTCACGGCTATCTGAGACAACTGCTATTTGCTCATCCGGACTTACGGCAAGGGAATTGTTGGTGATGTGGGTGTCAAAGCCTGTCTCTGACACTGGAATTTTACTTTTAGTAGAAGAAGCACCAATTACATTTGGTAGAATAACCACAGAAAGTAAGGCTATAATCCATACACTTATAAACTTCATTTTTTTCAACATTTCTTCACCCCGTGAAATTATTTTCTTGTTAAATGTTAAAATACGATTCTTTAAGCCTTAAGCCAGATTGATAAGCAGGAGAATTAAATATATGTCAATTTGCAGCAGATTCTTAACCACCTTCCTTCGAAATTTTTTAATCGAGCTGTAATTTTGCTCCCTTTACTATAAATAAACGTATAGAGGAGGATATTGGTTTGATTATTATTAAAAAATTTATGATTCATGTTTAGAGTGAATTGTATTGGATCCAGTTTAATTGCGATTTTGATATGTTGATAGACTCTTTCAGGAAACGTTTTCTTCTACACTTATCTGGAAGGGGAAAATAAAGTCACGTACATTTGACCTAAAAATGATATGTGAGCCTGCAATTCTGGACATGGACTTAAGTTAATGTCATTAAGCGAAATAAAGAAAAGCAGAAAGCTCAGATTTTGTCGTTTGGGGTGCGAAAATGATTTGCAGATCGAGGGGAATGAAACTTCAAAGACGACAGTATCCTTCGGTTTTTGAGATACGATTATCACATAATATGAAGTATTAATAGATGCAACCTAATCGAACTGAAACCTATTTGTAACGATTAAATAAAGGATTTATAAAGAAAATTAGGAAAAAAGACTGTCAACTTATCTAGAATATTATGGGAATTGATTAATGAATGGTTAAGTCATACTGTTTTTTTGTTTATGGGGTTCCAAAGTCCCGTATCTAAATACCTGATTTAAAAATTAGTGATTTACATTCCTTAATATGTCTTTTAAAAAGTCCCCCTATACTAAAACCAGATTCAAAGAATTATATAGGAGGGGAAAGATCAATGAAGAATGAAAAAGCTATGGATGAATTGATTAAGAATTGGAGCGAAGAAAGCTTAGGCAAAAATATGGACCGCCGGAATTTTATCCAGGGAGCGAGTAAGCTTGCCGGACTTTCATTGGGTCTTGCCCTTGCGCAATCAATGGGAGGGATTGAGGTAAATGCTGCCCCAAAATTCAGCGATTATCCATTTACTCTTGGTGTATCATCTGGTGATCCACTCTCAGATAGTGTTGTTTTATGGACAAGGTTGGCTCCAGATCCGTTGAATGGCGGGGGAATGCCTCATGAAGCTGTTTCAGTTAAATGGGAAATTGCAAAGGATGAGCATTTTAGAAAAATTATAAAGAATGGCAAGGAAATAGCCAGGCCAGAACTGGGTCACTCTGTCCATGTGGAAGTAAGCGGGTTAAAACCTGACAAGGTTTATTTTTACCGTTTTAAAAGTGGAGGGGAAGTAAGCCAGACAGGGAAAACGAAAACACTTCCGTTATTAGGTTCCAGTGTTTCTAGTCTGACATTCGCTTTTGTTTCATGCCAACAATTTGAACATGGCTATTATACAGCATATAAACATTTGGCAAAAGAAGATCTTGATCTTGTCTTTCACCTTGGCGATTACATATATGAGTACGGTCCAAATGAATATGTTTCATCTACGGGTAATGTCCGTGTACATAACAGTCCGGAGATTATTACACTTGAGGACTATCGAAACAGATACGCTCAATACCGTTCTGATATACATTTAAAAGCAGCGCATGCTGCATTCCCATGGGTCGTGACATGGGATGACCATGAAGTTGAAAACAACTATGCAAATGTAATTCCGGAAAAGGGACAATCAGTGGAGGCATTTATCAAACGCAGGGCAGCTGCTTATCAGGCTTACTACGAGCATATGCCACTTCGTAAATCGTCATTGCCAAAGGGGGCTGATATGCGTTTATACCGGAATTTCTCATATGGTGACCTGGCTTCTTTCTTTGTACTTGATTCACGGCAATACCGTGATGATCAGGCAAACGGCGATGGTAGCTCACCGCAAACGCCAGAGTCTCTTGATCCGAAGCGTTCATTACTCGGACCAGAGCAGGAGCAGTGGCTAACTGAGAATCTTTCGAATTCAAAAACAAAGTGGAATGTGCTTCCTCAGCAGATATTCTTTGCACAGCGGAATTATGGAACACCTACTGCTCCAAAATATAGTATGGATTCTTGGGATGGTTATCCGGCTGCACGCGACCGTTTGATAGATGTAGTAAAAAGCAAAAACATTGAAAATCTGGTCGTATTGACCGGTGATGTACATGCTAGCTGGGCTTCCAATTTGAAAACTGATTTCAATGATCCAAACTCAAAGACTTTCGGTGTGGAATTTGTCGGTACATCCATCACATCTGGTGGAAACGGGGCAGACAAACGAGCAGATACTGACAAAATATTAAGCCAAAATCCACATATTAAATTCTTCAATGATTACCGTGGGTACGTCCGATGCAAGGTAACACCAGAGCAATGGAGGGCGGATTACCGTGTGGTTCCATTCGTAACAGAGCCTGGGGCAGATATTTCAACAAGAGCATCCTTTGTTTTTGATAAAGATCAAGCTGGACTCAGAAAAGTATCATCAGCCATAGTCGCTGAAGGTGTCCAAAAAACTAATGAAGTCGAAGAAGATCGTACGCGCGCCCATAATCGTGCACATGAAAAACAAAGGATGAACAAGCGGGGGAAAGTCACTAATTAATAGTTATCCAGAGTGATACTTGAAGGTTAATAATAGTTAATATATATAAAATGGAAAAGTATCTAAAAAGGAGTGGGTCTGAGAATGCTTTCAAATATCGGAATTCCTGGGTTGGTCATCGTGCTTGTTATTGCTCTAATCATTTTTGGACCCTCCAAGCTGCCGGAAATCGGTCGGGCTTTTGGACGCACTTTATCAGAATTCAAAGGTGCAACCAAAGGATTAGTATCTGATTCAGATAAAGAGGAAGAAAAAGAGAATAAGTCTGAAGTGAGAGCTGTTAAAAAAGAGGGATAAATAGGAATGATGAGATAGCGGGCGGGGAGACTCGTCTGCTTCTTTGTATGTCGTCAATATTGTAATAGTTGTTGCCAATAAGTTCAAAAGAAATTCAGACTAGACGGAGCTTAAATAGTATTTCCGTGTTTTTTTTTTCTTCAAGCTATATTATAAAATACTTGCCACCACTCGGGGGGCTATTGGTTTGTACGCAAAGTGACCAAAAAAGGAGGAGCAAATATGGAAAGCAAGGATTCGCACGTTATTGAGCATATGGAGGAACTCCGAAGCAGAATTATAAAAACTCTGATAGGTTTTGTTGCTTTCTTCATATTGAGTTTCATATTCGTACAGGATATATATGAACTGCTTATTAAGGATTTAGAAGGAAAACTTGCAGTTCTCGGTCCAAGTGAGATCCTGTGGGTCTATATGATTATCGCTGCTGTATGTGCAATAGCTGCAACTATTCCGCTAGCTGCATTTCAGGTATGGCGCTTTGTAGCACCTGCATTGAAACCCGAGGAGAGGAAGGTTACATTTCGTTTTATCCCTGGGTTATTCATCTTATTTATCATAGGAATCTCTTTTGGATATTTTGTGTTATTTCCTATTGTTTTAGGGTTTCTGACTTCACTTTCCGCTGGGCAGTTCGAGATGATGTTTACTGCGGAAAAATATTTTCGGTTTATGATTAACTTGATTTTACCATTTGGTATTTTATTTGAAATGCCGCTTGTGGTCATGTTCCTAACAAGATTAGGAATATTAAATCCTACAAGGCTGAAAAAGTCACGTAAGATTTCTTATTTTGCCCTGGTTATCGTATCAATCCTGATTACGCCCCCGGATTTAATTTCGGACATTTTGGTTATTGTCCCTTTGCTTGTTCTTTATGAAGTTAGTGTACAGCTGTCTAATATTGTTTATCGAAAAAGGCTTTTAAGAGAGCAATCAGCGTTTCCTGTTACATGACAGGGAAATTCAGCACGTCCATTATTGAATGGATCATCTTATTCCCATAGTCTCTTAAACCAGCAGGGGAATTCCTAGCTTCTTAGGAAACAGAAGCTAAACCAGAACCTGTTGGTGCAGGTGGCTTGGGCATGCCTAATATGGAGGAATGGGCAGCATGATGTAATAAGGGGTTAAAAACCTTGTTATATCAACGTCTAAAATGATAATATGCTATTCTTGTCCTCGGATTTTAAAAAACACGGCAACCTGTGACAAAAAAGCTAACTATAGGAGAAGGTCTTTCATCAGTTTGCTAAACTGTTGGGAGGCCTTTTCTTCCATATTGGCGGTCATGTGAGCATATATTCATTGTAGTATTAATATCTGTATGTCCAAGTCGCTGTTGTATTTCTTTAATGCCAACTCCAGCTTCAATCAATAATGAAGTGTGCGTATGTCTAAATGAGTGTGGAGTAATGTTCTTTTCTATTTCTGCTTTTTTTAGAAGCCTTTTTAGCCGGGTCTCAATAACTTTTCTTAATTGTGGATGCACATTCTCTCGAGCGAAAATAAATCCGTTATCTTGGTAAACAAGGCTGTTTTTTAATTTCATTTCATTTTGTTTAAGCCGATGCTTCTTTAACATGTTGATCAGCATTTCATCAATCCTGATTGTTCGGACAGAGCCCTTTGTCTTTGGCGTTAAAAGCTGATATTTTTCAAAATGATTGTTAGGGTTATAAAGAGTTTTAGTAACTCTAATAGAACCTTGCTTTTCATTAAAATCCCCCCATTTTAAGGCAATAATTCACCTATTCGTAATCCGGTATAGGAAAGTACAATGAAGACAAGATGATCCATTTCAAGCCAGTCTGTATAGGATAATTTAAGAAAATGGGCAAGCTTCTCTTTTTCAAGAAAGACAATATCCTCTTCTGCTTTCTCCAGTTCTTCAACACTTTGCTGCTTTTTGGCATTTTGAAATCCTCAGTAGGATTATTTTTTATCAGGCCTTGAGTTAATGCTTTCCGAAAAATCATTTTTCCACAAGTATGAATACCATCCATATAATTTTGGCTGTATTTTTCGTTTAATTCCAGAATCCTTTCTTCATACATTTTCTTAGTAATGCGGCTGATTGGATAAGGACCCCAAACAGAGGTTAAAATGCTTCATTTCCTTTTCTCGGGCTTTTACGCTACTAATCTTGACGCCAAGAGTGGCAAGATAGAGTTAAAAGGCATGAAGAAATGGAAAGCCTTTCTCCCGCTATCGAAGAAGGAGATTTGCAAGCTTGCATTCGCTATTGCCAGCTGTGTGAGGAGAGTGTTGTTGACAGGACATTTTCTTACCGGGATGTTTATATTAAGGTTGGCAGCAATGAACCAAGGATATGAACCGAGATATGAGGGTGAAACAGGGATCGATGTTTGATATCACAATCTAAAGGCGACATATAGATATCTGGAAGAAAAGGGGAAGGTTACGAATACGAAGGAGCGTGTTTTAAAAATTTGGAAACCATAGTATTTCTATATAATTACAGTTGAAAAGTGCGATAATTTGTACTAGGGTTATCGCCTTTAATCCTATTAAGCTATGTGACAACGGGTTTGGAATAGCAGAAGCATTTGCTAGAGGTTTGTTGATTTTATGGCCACCTATTAAAGAGGCTGAAATATAAAGAAGGCTCAATATAATAGAAAGTCTATCAGTTCAAAGGTACCAATGAAAAAGGAGTTGACCCCGTAAGGCCAACCCCTTGCAAACCGTTATTTTATTGTAAGCGTTACAGAATTATAGTTTTTCCCATTACCAAGTGGATTGTAGTTTTTCTCAATGTTTCCTGCGGCGTCCACAGTGAAATAATTGATGGTTGTTGTCTTTTCAATTTTTAATGTTTCTGCAAATTCACGGGTGCCGCTTAATTTAATTTTAGCTGATTGGAAGGTAGGGCGGCTGCCGTCAAGCGTATAATAAATGGTGGCTGGCTCACTTGTTTCAATCTTAACATCAACCGGACCTGTGTATTTACCGTTTCCAGGTGTAGCTTTTGAGGAAGGCGGCTGATGGTCTTTTGCACTGTTGTAGGCTACTTTAATTAAGCCAATCAACCCATTGGCAAATTCCATTGCTTCTTCATGACCTTCTACAAAGGCTGGCTGGAATCCAACTGCCTGCCATCTTTTTGTATCCTTATTCCATAAATCTGCCCCTACTTCGAAGTTCCAGGCATAAATCCCCTTTTCATACCATAGGTAGTCCGCAGAGTTACCTGCAGCAGAGTATAGTACGTCAGGAATTGGACCTGTACGGCTAGGTAGAATGACCGTTCCGCGGTGGTCCTGAATATCATTTAAGATGTTATCAGAAGCTGCCCAGTAAAACGCTTCTTCACCAGCTGATGGGCGTGGCAGTGTTGTACGTTTTGAATCATAAGCACCAGGGGACCACATGAAGTAGCCGCCATAACTATGAATATTCATTGCAAACTTAATATTTGGGTTTTTGTCAGCAAGCCAGACAAGGTTTCTTCCTTCAGGCTCAGAGTTTTCAGCTGGTCCAGCGTAAGTTTCTCCCGTACAACTTGTACCTCCGCCAATATAGCCATCAAAAACGGAACCAACAGAATGGTTGCGGTTAAGGTCAACTCCCCAATTATTACGGTACCCAGGGTCAGAGGCAGTGGGACCACAGTGATTGGTCATATTCTTACGCTGCATATTGTAATCATTGAAGCTGTAATTGGCACCATCAGGGTTTACTGAAGGTACAAGGAATATATCAAGATTATCGACAAGCTTTCTTGTCTCACTATCTTGACTATAGTTTCGCAGTAGTCTTTCCGCCGTTTCGATTGTTACGAGTGGGGTCACCCATTCACGGGCATGCTCCTGAGCATATCCAAGAACACCTGGTTTAGAACCGTCACGATGCTTGCCGATTCGGATCGCTTTTACTGTAAAAGGATCACTGGAGACGTCTGCCCCTGCTTTCAAGCCGTCAGTTAATATCGCAGCATTTGTTGTTGGTGCGACAACACCAGCACCAGTATTACCGCGGTATGTAGTCGCAGTGACAAGTTGGCTAGCATTCTCATTCAATGCTTTAACCACTTGTGCGGCAGTACTTGTTGCCTTTCCTGACGAATCAGTAGCTAAATCTACTAAAATCTTGGTACCATCCACAGTCACTTTTAGTGGTGCATTATTGGTTCCCGGATTCTTGAATTCTACCGATACATCATTCCCGCCTTCATGCCCCCATGCTTTTGAGGAAACAACAACTGCGAGATTGGTCGTGCCGCCGATAGTTGCTTGGGCAAGACGTCTGTAACCATTTGTTTTATTTGGCATATCAATGATTTCTACCAAGTTCGGGAATTCTTTTGCAAGTTTTTCGGCACGTTCATATAATTCATTTGGTGCCATATAGTGGTCAACAAAATCCGTAACATAATCTGTTTTTGGATGTTTCGGCTCTTTCCCTAACCATTCAGTAATGGTGCTCGTAGCTGTTCCTCCAAGATTACTTTCAATTTTAACAGATGAAGGAATGGCGCTAACTGGTAGAAGCAAATAGTGATATAAATATTCACCGTAATCTACCAATCTAGAAAGTGTAGCAGATTTTTCCTCACCGTTCTCGGTCCAAGTTGCTTTAAGTGCTGTGCTAGCAGTCGCACCGGCGCTTGATTTCACTTCGAGATATAGGAAGGTGCCTGATTGATTGGTAAAATGGTTTGTCCTAAGGACTTTAAGTGTTTCCTCGGAAGCTGCCAGACTGGCTTGCAGCTGGACAGTAGATTGCCGCTCTGCCACGCGTGTGTTCCATTGATTTTCGGTGATCAGGGTCTCTTTTACATTGATGCCAACGGTCTTTAACATGGCAATTTCTGTTGGTGTGACAACGGCATCCACTTCATAGACTCCGTCGTGTGCTTCGATTCTGTGGGTAAGGTCAATTCCAAGCTCAAGAAGCTTGTCCTTTGCCTTATCATTTGGTACTACAAGTTGAACAATTGAGACCGATTCCTCCTTAGGAATCGGCTGGTCAGGCTGTTCGACCGCTGCAACCGGAATACTTAGGCCTGGATAAAATGTAGAGAACCCTAGTCCGGTTATGGCAGTCATCACCACTAAATTCCTTTTCCATTTCTGCTTTTTCTGTTTTGTCAAAAACTGTCCCCCCAAAATGCTAGAAATTTTAATACAAGCTTATTGTAAATTGAATGTACTAAATATCTTGTCGTAAAATCAGGGGCAGTTAAAAATCCGCTCTACAAAAATTTTATTGAGAAAATATAATACTTTATTTTAGAAGATTAAATTTTAGGCTGTTTTTCCTATTTAAAAAGTACTGTGCCACTCGAAAAATCTAGTAATTTTAGGAGCACAAAATTACTAGATTTTATTCCATTATAATTCCCATAAACTGTATATTGATAATCAACTGTTTTTATTGTTTAATATTGTTGCTTTTTGTTTAATTTTGTAAAAGGATAGTTGTAATATATTTCATGTGAATTGCGGCTCTATTGTTAAAAACCATTAAATGCCTATCAACTTTGTGCCAGTCCAACATTTAATAAAGAAACAAGAATTATTATGAATAGGAATGATGGGGAATGGCAAAAAGAAACCGAGGAAAAACAATCAGCTACTTGCCTTCAAATGGCAGAGGGACATGCCCACTGTGTGAAAGAACAGGAGTAAAGCTTCTCTACCCGCACAAAACTGAAACAAACCAAGCCATCAAAGTCTGCAAAAACTGCCGCCATAAATAAAAATCTCATAGTATAAAAAATCACATTCAGATGACTGTCCACACCGCATGGACAGTGTATTTTTGTGGTGCCTGTCACCATTGACACTACTATAGTATTGCAGGTTCTTTCGTTCGTTGCTGAAAAAGAAAGAGAGGATATTAATAGGAGGCAACGAGAAGGAATTCAATCGGCCAAAGCAAAAGGCAAACATCTAGGCAGACCGAAAATAAGCCTAGTAGCATTAAATGAGAAACAGAAAGCAATTTTAATAACTAAATATGAATCATGGAAAGGATTAAAAGGGGATAAAATTTAATATGGAGAGAAATTCAATGAACAATATTTCAACATACTTTGGATCAAACTTATTTCAAACCGACAATCATTTCTTATAATTTGTTAAAGGAGTAGCCGCAACAAAGATTTTGGCTTAGGATGTTACGGAAGGTATAAACTAAGACATAGATTAAAAAATAGAAAAGTATCGAGACATTGTATCATGTTACTTTTCTATTGTCATTTGTTACCAAAATTCAAATTAGATTTGGTAAAATGAAAAACTTATATTAATGTTTTCTCCGAGTTCAGTATTATTGATTTTATTACACTTTAACCAATATTTCGATTCATTTATCATTTTGGAGGATATAGTGTTCTCCTCATTGTAAAATGTGTAATTAAGATTAGGATAACAATTTTCAATAATAAAGGCGAAAAATCTATATAGACAAAGCGAGTATTTGTGAGAAAATCGTATTAAACTGAGGAGTCAATAAGAAAATGGTAAGATACTAATCAGTGATGTTGAATCAATTGGACTTCCCTTTTACGTTATAAGGGAATAGAATATAAATAAAAAGGTGATTACAATTAAAAAAGTAAAAAGTATCCTATTTTTGCTTCTTGGATTCATATCACTTGTGATCGGTGTTGCAGGGACTGTGTTACCTGTTCTGCCGGGCGGTCCGTTTTACTTATTCGCTGCTTTTTGCTTTGCGAAAAGTTCCAAGTCGATTGAAAACTGGTTCAAAAGCACCTCATTATATGAAAAATACGTTGAAGCATTCCTGCAAAAAAAAGGGATGACTCGAAAAGAGAAAATCAGAATCAATTTAGTTGCTGATTTCTTCATCATAATTTCTGTATTTTTTGTGGACATCCTTTTAGTGAAAATCCTGTTGGTAGTGCTCGCCCTCTATAAACATTATTATTTCATTAAAAAAATTAAGACAATTGACCGAAACAGTACGAAACAAAGAGATTCTTGAAAATTTTCTTCAAATAACGGGTGCTTTACTTCAATAAGGGAGTTGCTTCGGCAGCTCTTTTTCTTATGGAGCTAAATGGGCAGTTTTGTTGAAGAAGGTGTCTCAGTAAAAATAGAGAAATATTATTTGAAGCTACCTATGCTATGGTAATACTGAAATGAGGAGCTACCTATATCTTTTTTTCAAGAAGATTAATTGAACATATTGAGCATTTAAGTCGTGTTTGTCTAAAATGATTTACTTGACCTTTGCAAATCCAAATTATCCGGTTTAGATACGAATTAAACTTCTAATACTAAAGATAACTTTTATTCAGTTAGTACGTTTGATAGAAGTTGAGAATTTTTATAAGAGGTGATGCAAAATTGGAAACATTTTACCGTACATTCTTGATTTTTGTTGTAGGATATTTATTTTTAAGGTTGAGTGGAAAAAAAGCAGTAGCTCAAATGCACACTTTCGATTTATTGTATATCCTTGTCCTTACCAATATCATCAGTTCCCCAGTAGAGGATAATAATTTGGGAAAGGCTATTACCTATGCTGGAATTACAGTAATTTTATATAAAATTTTTATACGTATATCCTTACATAATAAATTAAGATGGTTCTTATATGAAAGTCCAACGGTATTAATTCAAAACGGGGATATTGATATAAAGGGGTTGAAAAAGGTACGTATGCCAATAAATGAATTATTGTCACATTTAAGAGTAAAAGGGTATACCGATACTCAAAACATTGCCATTGCAGTGATGGAGGAAACAGGAAGTATTAGTGTTATTCCCAAGTCAGAATACCGACCAGTTCAACCTAATGATATAAATTTAAGTGTCAAGAAAGAATATCTTCCTATCCCACTCATACTGGACAGCCAAATTATTTACCATAATTTAAAATATCTACAATTAAACCAAAGTTGGCTAATTAACGAGCTCGAAAAAATGGGTGAAAAAATAGAGAATATTACATTAGCAACTTTTTTAGAAGATGGAAAGTTATTTATAGATAATAATGAAATTAAGGAACATAAAAGCGATCCTTATTACTACAAGCCAGGGAGAGATAATTAATTACAGAGAAGCCTTAATAAAAAAATAAAGGTGTTTGGAACAGTTGAATTACTTTACTTGTTTCCTGGAGCTGGCTGGTCAACGCTCTTCACTCGATGGCGATGTCCATTGGCTTCTGTTGTATAAAAATCATAATAATGAACATGCATTCCATTTCCTACAGGATAAGCAGGGCCGGAGTATGCCTGGTAATAGTGAGTATGGCCATCTTCATAGACAACATATCCTTCCGTGTAATGCACATGGTTATCATCTTTACTCATAACAGGAGGAGAAGTTACATCTAAACACTGATGAACATGGCCAGCATCAACAGATGTATAGTAAACGGATCTATGATTGTGGTTTGGCACAAATCCTTGAATAAAAACATTCTTTCCTACCATTAATCCACTCCCAATCATCTCACTTTTTCAATATATATAGATTTCGGTTTTTTTTACTGTTCACTCATATTCATACGTTTTTCCAATACCTTAATCATGTAAAAGCCATGTTCACTTAATACCTCATCATGAATCTGGCATGTTTGAATTAACACTAATGTTTGGTCTTGATATAGTGTTTTTCCCATCTTTTTCCCTCCCTAACATAAATATAATCATATAATTGATTCCAATTGTGAAAATATAGAAAAAATACAATATACCAATATAATTTTTATCATTCTAAGAAGGGGAAGGACAACCAAAAGGGTTGACTTCTTATATATAACGCTTTATGACTAGTATCCCAATTAGCAAAATTGACATCTCTTAAAACTTACCGCTTGAGTGTGTAAGCATCTTTCATGTGAGCTGTATTTTGTACATGCCTGACTGAGGTAAACTTATTTCATACAGTTGGAAATAGGGAGTGCATATCTCTATAAAAAACGAACATATCGTTATAAAGAACACCCATTTGAGAAAGTGACCTCTATTTAATCTTTAGGTGTCATTTTTTCTTTTTTGTTTAAGGAGTTTGTAATTTTTTCTTAGTTTTTTTATGAATGTCTTCTCAATTTTTTATCAAGCCTCAAAAAGTTTAGGATTCAGTACTATTGATTTACTGATGCAAGAATTATGCCGAAGTTTGAATGCACGAAATATTTAGATATTATATATCAACTTATATAATAATGATGTTGAATTGTCACCGACCTGGTAATAAAATGACTCCAAAAGGAGAGTGGATAATGGCGAAAATAATTGAACCTGATAAAGAAATTGAAGCAAAACAAAGAATTAATACTTCACAAATTGTTTATAGAAGTCAGGAAATGCAAAATTAAATGGAAAAGGTAAAAAAGGAGGGAAGGCTGGTCTTTTTGAAAAAGCTAATACAGGCACCATACTCTTAGATGAAATTGGTGAACTACCATTGTTGATGCAAGCTAAATTGCTTCGTGTTCTTCAAGATCAAGCAATTACTCGAATAGGTGATTCGAAGCTAATTCCTCTTACGTTTCGGTTAGTTTGTTCCACCAGTAAAGACCTCAGGGATCTTGTTAATAAAAAACAATTCAGAGAAGACTTGTGGTACCGAATTAATGTGATTCATTTGAATATTCCACCGTTATACAAGCGGAAATCCGACATTTTACCTCTTATTGATGTTTACCTTACAATGCTTTGTGAGCAGTACGGATAAAAAAAACAAATCATGCCTGAATCTTTAAAGATTATGGAAAGCTATCAATGGCCTGGTAATGTTCGTGAATTAAAAAATATTATAGAGTTTTTAGTAGTATCAACCTCAGTACCATTCATAACCCCTAGAGACTTGCTAGAACATATAAGAGATAAATGGAATTTAGAAATTCCTCAAGAAATTTTCCGCGATTAAAAGTCAGATATTAATCTATTATCCACAAATAATCTTAATCTAAAGGAAGCCATGGCTCAATTTGAATCTCAGATGATCTTAAATGCCCATCAATCTTCACAAAGCCTTAGAAAAGCTGCCATTAAGCTCGACATTGACCATGCAAATCTGATAAGGAGAATGAAACGTCTCGGAATCCAATTTTCATACAAAAGATAAGATTCATAATTTTAGCAATAATATTCTTCAATTGAGTATTCACTCAAAATGGGTTTGGTTTGCTTTAATATACTAACCGTTCTCGAGCCTATTGGATTGTTCAGGAAGAAATGATGCTGACTGCCACTTGATAATTCTACGATCTTTTAATTTGTCTGCCAATATTATTACTACTTTTGATAATGAATGAATCAGGTTCTGAGAGTAGGACTATTTCAAACTAAGATTCCTTTTAACTTAATAGGAGGCTTAATACAATTATTGTCAGATTGCATGAATATTACGGTGATAAGAGGGAAGAGAGCTTCTAGCAAGGAATTCATTCTACTTATATCAAAAAGCAGTGGCGGTAAAGACTAAATGTAACTTGAACGAATCTTGAATATTTGAACTTACAAATGAATGTTGTTCATATAGTTCAAGTATAAATATATATATCGAAGGAGGAGAAAGCTCTACTGGCTAATTTTTAGACTTTTTCTTAAATTGTAATAGGAAGGTGACAAAATTAATGAAGGACTTAATTAAAATTATTGTGGGAAATATTTCAATGACCTTTGCCTATGCTTATTTGATCGTACCAAATGAAATTATTAATGGTGGTGTGACGAGTTCCGCGTTACTATTAAATGCCTTATCTGGCTATAACATAGCCATGCTTGCCAATTTTGTTACAGGACTATTATTAATTATATGTTTAGTTTTTCTAGGAAAAGAGTACTTTTTCAAATCAATAGTAAGTTCCCTTAGCTATATGCTTTTTTTTAACCTTTTTTATTCACTGAATATAAGCATTGATGTAAACATCATTGTAGTAATTATTATTTCGTCGATTTTGATAGCACTAGGATACTATTTATGTATAACAGCAAATGCATCCACTGTGGGGTTTGATGTTATAGCTTTAATTTTACATAACAAAAATAAAAAAATAGATATAGCAGCGACAATCAGGATAATTAATCTTATTGTACTATTATTGGGTCTGCTTGTTTATGGTTATACTTCGATCATAAAGGGTGTTGCGTTTACGTTGATCTTTTCGTCACTTTTAAAGAAAATGCTTAATAGAAATCATAAGGCAGTAATGATAGATACCGAAGGGCAATTGGACAAAACAGCTAAAATGGAAAAATAGAATTACGAGATCAGGAGTCAGTCTGGTGTTTTGTAAACATTAAAATTATGTTCTTATAATGATTCTTGAACGGTTGTCTAAATATTCTGATTTTTAAATTGACTTTAAAAAAGTCAGAGTGTATTATACACATAGAAAGTGGTCCTAACATCATGACGTAGTGATGTTAGTTCCATTTCAATTGTCATAATAAACTATATGGAGGAGGAAATAGGATAACAGAAAATCTAGAGCTTCGTCTCTTCGGTTGTGAATAATATTAGCTGAAAAGACCTATTCTTATGTGTCTACACACATAAGAATAACGCTAGTGTTTGTTTCGGAAATGTCTATTTATTGGTAACTCTGCACCGTTTTATGGTTATGTATGATTTTTTCCACTATTTTGTGAGTATGTAAGGGAAAGGTAGTTTATGTAGTTGTGTTAGAGTAGCCTGGCTTTTTAAGTGGATGTAAGCGTTATCAATAGGTGGTTACCAAATTACTGAAAGTTGGTGGAGGTTATGAAACATCAACAAGAAGAATTGAAACCTGGTCTTAAACAAAGACATTTAACAATGATATCTTTGAGTGGTGTAATAGGAGCTGGTTTATTCGTAGGAAGCGGTATTATTATTGGTCAAACAGGCCCCGGAGCGATTTTATCATACGTATTAGCAGGCTTAATCGTTGTTTTAGTCATGAGAATGCTCGGAGAAATGGCTACAGTAAACCCTAATACAGGATCTTTTGCTGTTTATGCAAGAGAAGGGATTGGTGAGTGGGCCGGTTTTACTACAGGTTGGTTATATTGGTTTTTTTGGGTTATTGTAATTGCACTAGAAGCAACAGCAGGGGCAGCGATAATACATGAGTGGCTTCCTTCAGTTCCAGTCTGGTTAATAAGTCTCTCATTAATAATTCTATTAAAACTAACAAATATATTTTCTGTTAAATCATTTGGCGAATTTGAATATTGGTTTTCTATTATTAAAATAGTCAGTATTATTCTATTCTTATGTCTAGGAGTAGCGGTGATTCTGGGTTTAATACCAACGATAAAGCCACCTGGCACTTCTAACCTTTTGAACTTTGGTGGTTTTATTCCTAACGGGATTAGTTCAGTTCTTGTTGGTGTAGCGATTGTTTTTCACGCTTTCGTTGGAGTTGAGATTCCCGCCATTGCAGCTGGAGAGACTAGTGATCCAGTAAAGTCTGTAAGAAGTGCGTTAAATAGCGTGGTATGGCGAATACTTATTTTTTATATCGGTTCAATAGCTATACTAGTGACACTTTTACCTTGGAATTCAGCATCCTTGCTTAAAAGTCCTTTTGTTGCTGTTCTTGAAATGATGGGAATTCCTTCAGCTGCTTTAATTATGAATATCGTAGTTCTAACCGCTTTGCTGTCCTGTTTGAATTCAGGACTTTATACGAGCTCTCGGATGTTATTTTCTCTTGCACAAAAGGGTGATGCCCCAAAATTATTTTCAAAAGTGAGCAAGAATGGGGTCCCAGTTTTGGCGGTAATTGCAAGTACTCTGTTTGCCTTTATTAGCACAATTTTTAGTTATATTTCTCCTGACAAAATATTTTTCTTTTTAGTAAATTCTTCTGGTGGAATTGGAATTCTTGTCTATCTAGCCATTGCGATTTCTCATCTCCGTTTAAGGAAAAGAATGGAAAAAGAGAATCCTGGGATTTTCAAGATTAAAATGTGGTTATTTCCGTATTTAACTTATGCAACCATCATTTCTATGATTTCCGTTTTAATATTAATGGCATTTATAGATTCACAGCGTCCACAGTTTATTTTTACGATGCTATTCAGTTTTATAGTTATAGGTTCTTTCTTTTTATTTCGACGAAAAAAAGCGAAGTATATGGAGAATGAATTAAATATTGTTCCTAGCCCCCCTAATTCTGAGAAATTCTAAATATAATTAATCTAAACTTCTACGCGATCAATAGACATTGGTAATATGACAATTACAAAGCTAGTTCGATTCAACTTAACCAATTAAAATCAGAATATTTATTGCTACGTTTGCTTCTATGGATTTCCTCAGATGAACATTCTTCAATTATCTGCATTTTTTAGCTAGACTATATGAGTTCCTTAATATTTATCTATAAAAAGTACTTAATAGAATTCAGTTTCAGGTAAATCATATTGTTTTACTCTTTAATAAATGAGACATTCCTTCATTGTCAGTCCACAATTACCGCAAAGTCTTAAAAAAATCTAATAGAAAAAGGGATTATTTCGCCAAGGTTCTATGGCCCTGTCTCTTTTATTTCTATATGGGATAAGGGAGGTATAAAATTGAAAGGTTTTCGTTATTTACAATTGGGTTCTTTCTCGGGACCATATTGCTGTCAGGATGCAATAATACTGCTAATCCGGATGAGGACCAACAAGAAGCTAATCCAGTAATAAATGAAAAGTCCAATAAAACGGCCGATGAAACTCAGGGTAACAAAGGTACAGAAGCTATTAAAAATGGAGTCGATGAAGTGCTTCAATCCATAAACGCCTTGGAACAAGAGGTAAGTGCTGGGGAGGATTCAGCAAAAATTCAAGAAATAGGCAAAGAAATTAGTTCAAACTGGGATTCGATAGAAAAGCAAGTAGAAGAAGCTTATCCCGATTGGTATGAACGAATTGAGAAAAACCTTTATCCTTTAATTGGTGAGTCTGGAAATCCTAAAAAAGACATAAAAAAGATCAACAAACTCTCTAAAGCTACGAAAGATGATTTACAGTTATTTTTGGAGGAAGTGAAATAGTATTTCCTAATATCCGCATCGATTCTCAAGAGGACTTTACGTGCTTTTTTAGAATAAGCCCCTTTTTGTGAGGGATCAATAAATTGGGAGGGGAAAACAGCTTGGAAAGTACAAATGAACTGAATGGGAAGGTTCAGGCAGTTATATTTGATTGGGCTGGCACAACGGTTGATTATGGTTGTTTTGCACCGGTCCAAGTGTTTGTAGAAGTATTTAGTAAAAGGGGGATTGATATTACCATTGAGGAAGCAAGAAAACCAATGGGCTTATTAAAAATTGACCACATAAGGGAACTCCTGAAAATGACTAGGATCTCGAATTTATGGGTTACAGCATTTGGGAAAGAACCAAATGAAAAAGATGTAAATGCTCTATATAGGGACTTTGAGGATTTGTTATTCAAGGTTCTCCAAAATCACGCCAAGCCTGTAGCTGGTTTAATTGAACTCGTTAGCGGTTTAAGACAACAAGGAATAAAAATCGGTTCAACAACTGGCTATACTCGTGAAATGATAGATGTTGTATCAGGAGAGGCAAAAAAGTGGGGCTATCAACCAGACTCTATTGTCGCGTCTTCAGAAGTGCCTACAGGACGTCCTGCTCCTTGGATGTGTTTTCAAACAGCTATTAACCTACAAGTATATCCACTAAGTAAGATTGTAAAGGTTGGTGATACAATCAGTGACATCAAAGAGGGGATTCATGCTGGAATGTGGACTGTTGGTGTATTAAAAGGCGGCAGCGAAATAGGCCTTTCTGAACAAGAAATCAACGAAATGGATCCGTATGAGCTCAAAAAGCGAATGAAGAATGCTGAAAATCGTTTTCTAAATGCAGGTGCCGACTTCGTTATTGATGAAATAGGAGATTTATTAGAAATAATTGATAGAATTAATTACAGATTGACAGAAAAAAAAGAAACTTTTATCGGGGGCTAAAACAGATATATTAATAAAAAATGTGATATTACCACTCTTATCTGTATGTGCAAGGATATTAATTTTAAATAAATTCAAAATATTCAATTTATTCATTGACTGTTCGATAGAATGGTAGTATTATACATCTTATAACTGGTACGGACGTTGCAACGTCATTATCAGAAATACATTAAAGTTAAGGAGAATGTGCAATGGTCGAAACAAAAATGTTAAGAGGAACGAAAGTAAAAATGACACCAAGTGAAGCTATTGTTGAGACATTAGTGGCAGAGGGAGTCAAACATATATCGGGAATTCTAGGTTCTGCTTTTATGGATATGCTTGATTTATTGCCAACAGCAGGCATTCGATTTATTGGAGTTCGACATGAACAAAGTGCTGCTCATATGGAAGATGCTTATTGTCGTGTCTCAGGTGTTGCTGGGGTTGTTATCGGTCAAAACGGACCTGGAATGACCAATATGGTAACCTCTGTAGCAGCGGCCAATCAAGCTCATACTCCTATGGTAGTAATATCTCCTTCAGCAGGTACACCAACTGTTGGATGGGATGGTTTTCAGGAATGTGATCAGGTTTCCATTTTCAAGGCCATCACAAAAGAAACGGTGAGAGTGACCCACCCAGGTCGAGTCGCTGATTGTCTACGGACAGCATTTCGAATTGCTTATGCTGAAAGAGGACCTGTATTATTTGATATCCCTCGTGATTATTTCTATGGTGAAGTGGAGGATCAAATTCTTCAACCACATCAATATCGCGTAGATTCACGAGGATGCGGGTCATCTGAATCCTTGGATAGAGCAGCTGAAATTTTAGCTGAGGCTGAGTATCCAGTTATTATTTCAGGTAGAGGGACAGTTGATTCAGATGGTATTGAGGAAATTAAAAATATAGCAGAACACTTGACAGCTCCGGTAGCTGTATCCTATATGCATAATGATGCATTTCCTGCAGATCATCCGTTAGCTGTTGGCCCAATAGGATATATGGGATCAAAAGCTGCTATGAATACACTAAAGAAAGCAGATGTTATTTTAGCTGTTGGTACAAGATTATCCGTATTTGGTACATTACCATGTTATGACATTGAATATTTCCCTAAAGAGGCAAAAATAATTCAAATAGATATTAATCCAAGGCAAATCGCTAGAACCCACCCAGTTGAAGTTGGTATTATCGGTGATGCTCGTGAAGCTAGTCGAGAAATTATGAAACGGTTAAAGGAAATTAAACCTAGCCTAAAACAAGAAAAAGCGCGGATGGTAGAAGTAACAAATGAAAAACAAAAATGGGAAGAAGAACTAGTAGAACTTGCGATGATAGATGGGACACCAATTAACCCGCGTCGCGCCCTCTTAGAATTAACAAAAGTGTTACCTGAGAATGCTATTGTTTCAACAGATATTGGTAATGTATCATCAACTGCAAACGCTTACTTGAAATTTAACCAGAGCCGTAGACACATCGCTGCCCTAACATTCGGAAACACCGGTTTTGCTTATCCATCTGCACTTGGTGCCAAATTAGCTGAGCCGAATACACCTGTTTTAGCAATCGTTGGAGATGGAGCATGGGGAATGAGCTTACATGAAGTAAGTACAGCAGTTGAAGAAAACATTCCAGTCATCGCGTGCGTCTTTAATAATAATGCATGGTGTGCAGAGAAAAAGAACCAAGTCGATTTTTATAATAATCGTTTTGTTGGGGCAGATATCCAAAATCCAGATTTTGCAGAAGTTGCTCGTTCGATGGGGGCAGTTGGAATTAGAGTGGAAAAACCTGAAGAATTAGGACCTGTCATAGAAGCGGCAATAAAATCAAACAAACCAACCGTCATTGATATTCAGGTGGATGGAACCCAATTAGCGCCTCCATTTAGAAAAGACGCTTTAAAAATGCCAACTAGATTATTAGAAAAGTACGCTCATTTAGATCATAAAAACTGGGATAAATAATTTCTAAAAAAGAATGTTATAACGGACGCGATACTTAATGGATGTATTTTGAGTTATCGCGTCTATTTACTACTTAACATCAATATTTTCATACTCTTGTTTTCTATTTTGAGTTGGATCGGTATAGGTAACTTAACTAAAATTCATTTCAATAAATAAAAAGGGGGTTTTAATATTGAAATTAGAAACTGAAACGAAAGGCCTTGTTCAAATGGATAAAGATCATTTATGGCATGCGATGCATCGTTATAACGAAAAGGAAAGTCCCATGATTGCAACGGAAGGAAGCGGCTCATGGTTTACCGATACAAAAGGGGATAAATATTTAGATGGGGTTTCTGGATTATGGTGCTTGAATTTAGGACATGGACGAAAAGAAATTGCTCAAGCAGCGTATGAGCAAATGGTGAATTTATCTTACTTCCCATTAACTTTAAGCCATAAGCCAGCTATTGAACTATCTTCTAAAATAAGTGAACATTTAAAAGGTTCATATACAACTTTTTTCACTAACAGTGGATCTGAAGCGAATGAGACCGCTTTTAAAATTGCTCGCCAATATCATTCTCAAAATGGAAACCCGGGGAAATACAAATTCATCTCTAGGTATCGAGCCTATCATGGTAATACTTTCGGTGCTTTAAGTGCAACAGCTCAGGCGAATCGGAGAGTGAAATATGACCCAGCGGTTCCGGGTTTTCTGCATGTGCCACCACCATATAGTTATCGAAGCCCATTTGGAGAAAACGCAGAGAACTCTGACCTCCTTGCAGCAGAATATCTTGATCAGGTTATTAACTTTGAAGGATCAGAGACTGTAGCTGGCGTTATACTTGAACCATTCATTTCAGGCGGCGGGGTCCTTATCCCTTCAAAAGAATACTTAACAAAAGTTTCGGAAATTTGTAAGAAGCATGATGTTCTTTTAATTGTGGATGAAGTGGTTTCAGGTTTTGGCAGAACAGGAAAAATGTTTGGCTTTATGCACTCTGATGGGGTTCAACCTGATATTGTAACAATGGCAAAGGGATTGACCAGCGGTTATCTTCCACTAGGAGCAACAGCTGTGAACTCTAGGATTTATGGAAAATTTAAGGAGAACGGAAATTTAAATCATTTTAGACATGTGTCAACCTACGGAGGTCACCCTGCATCTTGCGCAGTTGCCCTCAAGAACATTGAAATTATCGAAAATGAAAATATTGTTCAACGAGTATCTGAACTCAGTGAATCAACACTAAGTGAACTCTTTGAATTAACTGCTCTAGAAAAAGTTGGAGAAGTGCGTGGAATTGGATTTTTATATGGAATTGAACTAGTAGAAGATAAAAAATCAAAAACACCTGTATCTGAAGAGCTAATGGGAAAGGTAATTGGGGCTTGTAAGAAAAAAGGCCTGATTATTGGCAGAAACGGAGATACAGTTCCTGGATACGGGAATGTATTAATTATTGCACCGCCTTTATCCTCAACTGTTGAAGATTTACACTTTGTCATAGAAACTGTTAAATCTGTTTTGTATGAATTGTGTTAACCCTTAATGTAGATAAAGGCTTCAGATAACTTTATTGGTCACGATTAAAGTGGGCATGATATGTCTAACTGTTTTGACATCCATGTCCGTTTTTTTTATATAAATGCTGATAGACTAATACAAAAGCGGAGGTATTATGGTATCTCAAAAAAAGTTATTGGTAATACTTGCGCATCCTGATGATGAGTCATTTCTTTGTGGAGGAACGATCGCCAAAATTTCTAAACTTGGTGTACAGGTAACCTTACTTTGTGCAACAAAAGGTGAGATGGGCAGGCGTATGGGCAATCCCATTCTTACAACGAGAGAATCATTGCCGATATTACGAGAACTAGAGTTAAAAAACGCATGCGAAGAATTAGGGATAAACGACCTGCGGTATTTAAATTTAAGGGATAAAACAATTGAGTTTGAAGATATAGATTTATTAGTAGAGCGAATTGTAAAAGTGATTCGAGAAATTAAACCTCAAGTAATAGTAACGTTTAATGAGAAATATGGGGGACATCCAGACCATTGTGCAATTGGTCGTGCAGCGACATTAGCATTTTCAAAATCAGGTGATTCAGATTTTTATCCAGATTCTGTTTTCTCTGCCTTTAAGGCTCAGAGACTGTACTTTGTCCTTTGGCATACATATTATGAAAAATGGATAAAAGAGAGCATGCTGAAAAGTGTGACTAAAGTAAATATCTCAGAAACTCTGCAAAAAAAGATTCGGGCTTTAAGGTCTCATCGTTCCCAAACTTTAGCCGTTCCTGAATTATGGGATAATCAAAAACCTACTTTACCTTTTTTAACAGAATACGAGTACTTTATTAAAGGAAATCCTCCCTATATTATAGAAGAAACTGATCTTTTTCAAACAATAGAAATGTAGCGATGATACATGATTTTTAAAGCAAACCGGGTTACAAGTGGTCTTAATTTATCTGGAAAGGGGGAAGGAATGAATGCAATTAGAAAAATATAAGCCCCTAGAGGAAACAAGTGAGGGACAACAAAATTCAAAATTACCTCTACAAGAAAAGAAATCAAGCTTACTATTGTGGATTGGTGGTATTGCTTTTACATTTTTTATCGCACTTTTAGGTTTGGGGCTGTCTAAAATTACAGGATTTGATCGAATTGGACCGCTTGCTTGCTCAATTATTATTGCGGTCATTTATCGCCAAATCGCAGGCTATCCAGAAAAATTCCGTAAGGGCATTGAATTTTCCGCTAAAAAACTTCTCCGTTTTGCAATTATTTTATATGGTTTGAAATTAAATATTGATGTGATTTTTAATCAGGGTTTGCCATTATTGGTTCGTGACATAGGAACCGTAGCTTTTGCAATAATCGTAATGGTTCTGATTGCAAAGTGGTTAAAAGCTGACCCTTCAATTTCGCTACTTCTCGCGGTAGGAACGGGTGTGTGCGGTGCAGCAGCTATCGCAGCAATTTCTCCTATCGTAAAAGCAAAAGAAGAAGATACGGCCATAGGTGTAGGGATAATCGCTTTAATGGGGACACTTTTTTCCATAATTTATACCCTAATACGTCCTATCCTTCCAATATCAGCGTTGGATTATGGTATATGGTCTGGAATCAGTCTTCATGAAATAGCTCATGTTGCATTGGCAGGAGCCCCAGCAGGTGAAGATGCACTAGCTATTGCGCTATTGGCTAAATTAGGTCGTGTCTTTTTACTCATCCCATTATGCTTCATTTTTATGTATTGGATGAAAAAACGTTCATCGGAAAAAACAGGTCAAGATGCAAAACTAGATTTTCCATGGTTCCTCGTTGGTTTTATAATTATGAGTTTAATTGGAAGTTATGTGTTTGGAACATATATCTCAGTTTCTCCAATCGTAATGGAGGGTATTTCTAAAACTACTACAGTTATTTTGACAATGGCCATGATTGGTCTAGGACTAAATGTCAGCTTGCAGGCGCTTCGTACAAAAGCCATGCGTCCACTTTTGGCAATGACCATTACCTCGTTGCTTCTTTCTATAATCTCGTATTTTATAGTCTAAAGGTAGAGGATCTTATAATTTTTGGTGGAGCCTTCCAGTGTTGTCTATAAAATCACTAAGGAATTATTTAATACAGATAACATAATCCAGATGTAAGGGTATTTTTTAAACGTAAACATCCCCCACTTTGAACTGTATCCTGAATAGTTGTCACTATTCAGGGTTTTCTATATCCATGGATACTCGTTTAATTCATGCGAAGAGTATGAACATAGTAAATTATTTTTAATAATCATTGGAACCGTTTAGAGAGCAATCACTGTACAAAACTTTTCTGATTGTTCGAAAGTGAGAGTTTAATAGAAAACAAGACAGGGAACATCTCACGTTTATTTCTAAACTAGACGAATCAATTGATACCGATTTATTTGAATATTATTACAATTTGGTTTACAATATAATCACTGATACGAACATCACAATGTCTTTTTCTGTTTGGAGGAAATTTTATGGAGCTAGACTTTAACAATCCAATCCCATTACATGTTCAATTAAAAATAATATTAGAAGACCAAATTTTACAAGGTTATTATAAGGACAAGATCCCAAGTGAAAGAGAACTCATGGATATGTATTCTGTTAGTAGAAGCACTGTAAGAGAAGCTGTATCTATTTTAGTTCGTGATGGGATATTAGAAAAAAGGCATGGTAAAGGGACCTTTGTATCTCTTAAACCAGTTCAAGAATGGCTTAAGATGATTAGTTTTACTGAGACGACTAAAAATATGGGGATTAAATTACTAAATCATGGTCGTGTATTGACTCCTGAAAATATAGCCGATGCAAATGGGTTTGAGGATGAATCATACCATATTAAGAGGCTACGGTTACAGGGGGATTTACCAATCGCAATTGAATTGCATTACTATTCTTTAGAACTTGGACAAAAATTAACGAAATTTGATTTAAGTACTACTGTTTTGTATGATGCACTCGAAGGTGATCTAAATATTAACTTTTGTGAAGCAGAACAAATTATAACATGCGGCTTTCCAACAAAAGAAGATGCTGAACATTTAGGTATAACAGAAGCTATGTGCTTGCTAATTACAGAACGAATGATTTTTGATTCTGATGGTAATTTAGTAGAATATTATAAAGGTTTATTCCGGTCAGATATGTATTCATTTGCGATGAAAATGTCCCGAAAGAACAACTAATTTTGTAAATGTACTAATAAGTATTACCGACTGGATAAAATACCCTAAGCCTTTCTAAGAAAGTAGAGAGGCTTAGGTTATTTTTGGTTCTCTAATCGTTAATGTAGATTCTGATGGTTTTGAACAGATAAAAACGCCAGTCAAGTTATTCCTATAAAGGGCTTGATTGACCAACCTGAGGTGCTTATTATACATTTGATTTTCCACCCAAGCATTTAAGTTTGTTTCTAGGGTTTTAATTGTTAGTATAGAATTGAAACTTCATCAAGAAAGGACAAATTTTAAATGTCAAATATACAAATACCTGTATCGGTCTTAAATTTGGCCCCTATTCGCAAAGGGCAGGGGGCAAAAGAAGCCATTGATGCAATGGTTGATTTGGCGCAAGCCACTGAGAAAATGGGTTATAAACGATATTGGGTTGCAGAGCATCATAATACGCCAACACTAGTGAGCTCAGCTACTTCGATTTTAATTAAACATATCTTGGAACATACAGAACACATACGAGTTGGGTCTGGCGGAATTATGCTACCTAACCATTCTCCTTTGGTAGTAGCCGAACAATTTGGAACTATGGCAACTATCTATCCTAATCGATTGGACTTGGGTCTTGGCCGGGCTCCTGGTACAGATATGATGACCGCAAGTGCATTAAGACGTTCTCAAAATGATTCAGTCTACACATTTCCAAAAGATGTAAAGGATTTGCTTGCTTATTTTGGGCCCGAAGAGCTTCAAGGTTATATAAAAGCTTATCCAGGTGTTGGCACGAATCTTCCGATTTATATCCTCGGTTCATCAACGGATTCAGCGGTTTTAGCAGCTAAATTAGGTTTGCCGTATGTATTTGCTTCCCACTTTGCACCAAGGTATATGGATGAAGCCATTTCAATTTATCGTAATCAATTCCAGCCATCAGAATATCTGGACTCTCCATATATGATAGTATGTCTTAATGTGATTGCAGCAGAAAGTGATGAAGAGGCCAAATTTGAATCGACAACGATGCAGCAATTTTTCTTGAATGTTGTGCGAGGCTCACGAACGCTGTTAAGTCCTCCAATTGAAAACATGGATCACATTTGGAGTCAGCCAGAGAAAGAAATGGCTACATCGATGTCCAGTGTGACTTTGTTAGGAAGTAAACTTTCGATACGAGAACAGTTAACGAGTTTTCAAGAGAAGTATAACGTGGACGAAATCATGGCCGTATCTTATATTTATAATCCTGACAAACAAAAACGTTCTTATGAACTTTTAAAAGAAGTGGTTGATGGCAATTAACGAATGAAAGTAAAAAGTAAACCCTGTCTACGCGATAGGGTTTGCTTTTTATTAGAAGGACCATATCGTAGATTGGACTGTTATTCAACAATCGGGGCGCTATAGTTGAAGATTATTGTTTAAGCTAACTTCCTATGCGAAATACCTTTTGTTTACATAGAACAGAATATTGGCAATTAAAAAAGTTTTTATACTCAAAATAAATAGTATGAGAATCAACTTCTGTTAATTAAAGCTATTTTAGTTTTTCTTGAGGATTAGCATTCAACTATCATTATATTTTTATATTACTTTATTGATATTCTTAAGCAGCTACCATAAATGACTCCTGGAGAGTCGATGAAACGTATATCAAGTAAAACGTCAATGAATGTATCTGTATCGTGCAGTGGATTCCAAAGGAAACACGATTGATTTTTATCTCAGTAAAACAAGAGACAAAAAGGCTGCAAACACTTCTTCAAGAAAGCTTAACGGTCTTTTCATGTTTCTAAACCTCGCGTCATTACGTAAAAGGGGGGTTAGGTGGATAAATTCAAGGTTATACATACTCTATACTTTCGGATTCAATAGTATTTTGCTTGAGCACCAAAACAGATGGTGAGTATAAGGTTAAGGCGAATGAATATCACTGATTCACTTATTTTTTCTGTGGTTTTAGGTTGTCTTTAAGGCAGCTTTTTCATTATTATACTGAGGGAGTTCAAGAGTGCATTTTGATCTTTGTTCATGCCAGATTTGTGGACTAAAGATTATTGTGCAAACTAAAGGATAATTCTTTGTAAATAAAAACCATTCTATATCGAATGGTTTTTATCTTTATCTCTATTTGCTGTTGGATTAGGGTTATCTATTAAACTACCAATTAATGGGATGGAATAATTGAGAATTGGACCTCCTAAACAAACGGTTAATAGAGTTCCGATACCAATTGGTCCATTGAATGTAATTGCCATTACTAAGAAAACAAGATAAATTAATGTTTTTGAAAACAGTATATTCATTCCAGTTAAATCTTGAATGATGAACATCAAACGGTCTACAGGAATTGGAGCAAAATTTGCATGTAAGTAGATTGCTGTTCCTAGTCCAATAACAACTAATCCAACCCCTAAACAAACAAGTTTTATGAGTATTTGTTCTGGCTGAACCAAGTTATGTAATAAAAAAAGCCATATATCAATTCCAAGACCTGTTATAAAAGCTGTTAGTAAACCAAAAAATTCTGGTCTTTGTCTTTTTAAAAGTGAATTACAAAATATCATGATAAATGCTATTATAAATTCCCAGCTTCCAACCGTTAGTCCGACTTGTATAGAAAGGCCGACCAAAAGGGCATCAAATGGTGATGTTCCAAGGTCTGATTGTATGGTTAAAGAACAACCAAGGGCTAATAGTATGATTCCTAACACATAGAGGATAAATTTCGTGTTACTCACATTTAACACATTTATTCATTAGCTAATTCTTTTATCATTAAAATATGTGGACTACCATCTTCCATAAAAACATTTGATGAGGTTTGATAGCCGAGTTTTTTATAAAAACCCTCTGCTTGTGTTTGCCCATGTAATTTAACCTGGGATATTTCCTTTTCTTTTGCGATTTCTTCTAATGTTTTAATAATTATTTTTCCAAGACCAAATTTACGGTAAGGCTCTAAGATACAAATTCTCTCCAATTTACCTAAACCATCAACAACTCTTAACCTTCCAGTTCCGACAGGTTTTTCATTATAATAGACTAAAATATGTTCTGATAGTCCATTAAGTGTATCAAATTCATCAAATTCATCTTCTAATGAGAAACCTTGTTCCTCAACAAATACTTCTTTTCTGATATGAAAAGCATTTTTTAAATCGCTATCTACTGTTATTCTCTTTGAATCCAATGATCTTCCTCCCTTTTCTAGATTTATTTAATTATACAAGTCATAATAACTTTATGACCTTTTATTAGTATAAATGAAATTATTTTTGTTGTAAATACAACAAAAAAGTTAGGGGTTTTTTTGATGAAGGAAATACTTCGTGAAATTGGAATGATAGCAAGGGCATTGGACTCTATAAGTAATATAGAATTTAAAGAATTTGACCTTACAAAAGGGCAGTATTTGTATCTTGTTCGAATATGTGAAAATCCTGGAATCATTCAAGAAAAGGTAGCAGAAATGATAAAGGTTGACCGCACGACAGCAGCTCGTGCAATTAAAAAACTGGAGATTCAAGGTTTTATTGAAAAGAAAAATGATGATAACAACAAAAAAATTAAAAAGTTATATCCAACTGATAAGGGTGAAAATGTTTATCCCTTTTTAAAGAAAGAAGGAGAGTATACCGACAAGGTTGCATTATCTGGATTTTCTTTGGAAGAAACAGAAACAATATTTCATCTTATTCAAAAGGTCAGAAAAAATATTGAGGTAGATTGGGAATTTGTAAAAAAAGGAAATAAAAGGGGGTATTGATATAGGCTTATATATTATCCCTGCTTCATAGATGACTAAACGGGGCATTAGTTGAGGCAGCATAAGCTAATTTGCATCTGTACTTCTTAAATGAGAAAGATATGTAAAGTGAATAAAGTAAAAACCTCTACACCCATAACCCGTTCTAGAGATTAATTTGGATAATCTTTGTGTTGTAAGGATTGATGGAGTTGTTCAAAATTTTATATAGTTGTGGATATGAATTTAATAGAAAGAGGCTCGAATTTCTATTTGAAATTGAGCCTCTTTCTTATTATCCAGCTACATTTTCAGTGAACTGACTATTGTAAAGATCTGCATAGAAACCATTTACCTCTAAAAGTTCTGAATGTGTTCCTTGCTCAATCACCTTTCCTTGATCCATAACAAGAATCAAATCTGCATCCTTAATCGTTGAGAGACGATGGGCAATTACAAAGCTAGTACGTCCTTCCATCAGTCGCTTCATCGCCTTTTGGATAAAGACCTCGGTCCTAGTGTCCACACTCGACGTCGCTTCATCCAATATCATGATTGGTGGATCTGCAAGGACAGCTCGTGCGATTGTCAAAAGCTGCTTTTGACCTTGTGAGATGTTCGAGGCTTCTTCGTTTAAGACTGTCTCATAACCATCTGGTAGTGTCCGAATGAAATGATCGGCATGTGCCGTACGAGCAGCTGCGAAAATTTCATCATCTGTTGCTCCATTTTTTCCATAAGCGATATTGTCTTTAATCGTACCATTAAAGAGCCAGGTGTCTTGAAGCACCATCCCAAAGTTCTTTCGAAGGTCATTCCGAGACATATTCCGTGTATCTAGACCATCAATCTTAATCTTTCCGCCATTGAGTTCATAAAATCTCATCAAGAGATTTATCATTGTCGTTTTTCCAGCACCGGTCGGTCCAACAATTGCGACCGTCTGTCCAGACAAGACATCAATGTTCATATCTTTAATTAACAAGTCTTCACCGTATCCAAAATCTACATGTTCAAAAGTTACATCGCCATTTGCTCTCATTATACTAGCTGTCGTTTTTTCTTTCATTTCCTCTTCTTCATCGAGTAGCTCAAAGACACGCTCAGCTGCAGCAACCGTCGACTGAATAATGTTTGCAATGTTAGCTGTTTGTGTGATCGGCTGGGTGAACTGCTTTGAATATGTGATAAATGCTTGAATATCACCAATTGAGATCGAACGTTGCGTTACCAATATCCCGCCGACAACGCTGATAAGGACATAACTCAAATTTCCGATAAAGAACATCATAGGCATGATGATACCAGATATAAACTGTGCTTTACTTCCCGCTTTATACAATTCTTCATTAACCAAAACAAACTGGGCGCTTGCCTTTTTTTCATGTCCGAATGCTTTAACGACTTGATGGCCAGTATACATTTCTTCAATGTGCCCATTTAATTGTCCGAGTGTGCGCTGTTGATCGGCAAAATGTTTTTGGGATCTTTTTAAAATGGGCCGGATTGCAAATATTGACAAAGGTAAGCTGACAATCGAGATTAATGTCAATAACGGGCTTATCGAAAGCATCATAATGATAATCCCCAAAATTGTAACAATTGATGTGATGAACTGCGTTAAGCTTTGTTGAAGGGTGCTCCCGATTGTATCAATGTCATTTGTCATTCGGCTTAGTGTTTCTCCGTTAGGACGTCCTTCAAAATATTTGAGAGGAAGTTTCTCAAGCTTTCTATTAACATCTTCTCGAAGATCATATACTGTATCTTGTGCAACACTAGACATAATGTATTGTTGTACATAGTTGAAAAGACTGCTTAAGGCATACAGTCCAGCAAGTAGTAGAAGAATCTGTCCAATTTTATCAAAGTTAATAGTTGCTCCTGGTATTCCTTGGAATTTCCCGTAAGCTCCTTCGAATAATTCTGTAATCGCCGTTCCCATGATTTTGGGCCCTACAATCATAAAAATTGTACTCATGATTGCAGCGAAGAACACGGCAATCAATTTGTTGCGTCGGGGTTTTAAATAAGCCAAGAGACGTCTTAGTGTTCCTTTAAAATCTTTTGCTTTTTGACCCATCATCATCATGTTACCGCCACCAGGGCCATGCCCCATTTGCCCGCCGCTTTGAGGTTTTTTTTGATTACTCATGCAATTTCCTCCTCTGAGAGCTGTGATAAGGCGATTTCACGGTATACGTCGTTTGTACTAAGCAACTCTTGGTGTGTACCCATGCCTACAATGTGTCCTTCATCTAACACGATGATTCGGTCAGCGTCTACAACCGTACTAACACGCTGTGCAACAAGTAATACCGTCGCATTTTTTGTTTCATCTTTCAGGGCTGCACGAAGGTTGGCATCTGTCTTGAAATCAAGTGCAGAAAAGCTATCATCGAATATATAAATATCTGGTTTTCGAATGAGTGCTCTTGCAATCGAGAGTCGTTGTTTTTGTCCACCTGATAGGTTTGAGCCGCCTTGTTCGATTTCTGCATTATAGCCGTCTTTCATTTTGCTTATAAAATCTTCTGCTTGCGCAATACGAGCCGCATGCTCAATTTCCTCCTGTGTGGCTGTTTGTTTTCCAAAGCGAATGTTGTCAGCAATAGTACCCGTAAAGAGGATGGCTTTTTGTGGCACAAAGCCAATTTTTGAACGGATTTCATCTTGTGATGCCATACGAATATCAACACCATTAACGCGAATAGATCCACTTGAAATATCATAAAAGCGAGGGATCAAATTGACGAGCGTTGATTTTCCTGAACCTGTTCCACCGATGATTGCGGTGATCTCACCAGGTCTTGCAGAAAAACTAATATCCGATAATGCAGGTTCTTCTGCTCCTGGGTAACTGAACGATACATGTTCAAATTCAAGTGTACCGTGTTCACGATCTGCCTTATCTGTTCCCTCATCTAGGAATGAAGGTTTCATGTCAAGGACTTCGTTTATCCGAGTTGCCGACACAGCCGCACGAGGAACCATAACGAACATCATGGATGCCATAACAAGTGCGAACATAATTTGCATCACATATTGGATAAAGGCCATTAAGTCCCCAATTTGCATACCGCCGTTATCTATTCGAACTCCACCAAACCAAATGATACCAACAACCGTCAAGTTCATGACAAGCATCATTATAGGCATCATAAAGGCCATAACTTTATTTACTTTAATCGAGACATCTGTCAATTCTTTATTAGCTTTCTTAAGGCGTTCCTTCTCTTGGGTTTCACGATTAAAGGCACGAATGACGCGAATCCCAGTTAAATTTTCTCGTAATACAAGGTTCAACCGGTCTAATCGTTTTTGCACCGTTTGAAAAAGAGGCACACCTTTATATAGAATAAGCAGGATCGAACCAATCAACACAGGCATTGCGACGACAATAACAAGGGATAATTTGGCATCCTTCGAAACGGCCATAATCACTCCGCCGACTAGCATAATAGGTGCACTGATAACCATACGAAGCATCATAATAACCACTTGCTGGACTTGTGTTATATCATTGGTCGTCCGTGTAATTAGTGACGCGGTACCGACTTCGTCAAATTCTTGTAACGAAAATTTTTCAACATGATTAAAGACTTTCAGGCGGACATCGCGTCCCATTCCCATTGCTGCTTTTGACGAATAGTAGCTTGCGATAATGGAAGCACAAGCGCCAAGAGCTGAAACTAACAACATCAAACCACCAATTTTCCAAATGTAGGAGGTGTCTCCAGGAACGACACCTTTGTCAATAATATCGGCCATTAGTGTAGGCAAAAAGAGGTCCGACATTGATTGAACAAAGACTAGACCGAAAACTGCTAAAATAATCCACTTATAAACGGATAAATTTTTCAGTATTTTTATCATTTTGTACACTCTCCTTGTTCTGTTGCTTGTGCTTCCAAATAGTTTGTAATTTGAAGATGCGTTTCAAGTAACTCTTCAAACTGTTCTTCAGTAAGTAATTCAATGACCGTTTGAAAGATTTGGTGAATACTGCCTTCATGCATATGAATCGTTTTTAACAAAGCTCTTCCCTTTTCGGTGATGGACAACTGGATTTCACGCCGGTTGCCCTCCACATGCTCACGATGGAGCATGCCAGCTCGAACGAGACCATCGACCGCTTGGCTCAGTGTGCTTTTTGGAAGAAATGTTTTCTCCCCAACGTTTTTTTGAGTCATATCCTCGTGAAGAATAATGGCCATCAAAATAGAATATTGGGGAACTGTTAATCCATTTTCTACTGCTGTTTTTTGAACGAATCGCATGATATTTTTCTGCACGTTCGAAAATGAACGTAATAGTTGTACTGAACGCATTAATTCTTGATTTTCACTCTCCACTCAACTTCACCATTCTTCCTATTTTGAACTGTTCCATAACGAACAGTTCATTTTATGAATTACTTAAATTTACATCTATTTTTCCGCTTAGTCAAGCAAAAAACAATTGCATCATTTCAGTGTGTATCTTGCCCTTAGTGCTAACCTAAAAAACAAGTTTTAAACTTCAGTCAAGTACTAAACTTATTCAACAAAGGAGGTAAGGGGTTTATCTATGCGGCTCGATTATTCGGTTAGGTATATGGACAACTAATTCAATAATTGAGTTCTGGAATACAAACTAAAAAAATTGATTAATTAATAAGGAAATCTTCGAATTTGATAGAGCTTGGGTGCTTTACTGTTTTACAATATTAAACTGCGTAGAGTGATTTTTTTATAGTATATAGAGTTCTCTTTTGACTAAAATCCGTTTGCTACCCTAGAAAGCGTTATGAAAGTGGAAGGAAGAATAGTGATAAAGCAGTGCTCTTAACGATGCCTTGTGGATTGTTTGATTTGCTCTTAATTCAAAAGACAAGAAAATAATCTGATTACCAAAGTGGAATTAGTTGAAAATGTGAGATAGAAAGTGTTAGGATAATATTACTAAAGTTAGTACCAGGTAATAACACTAGATGATAACGTAAATGAGAATGTAATGGTGTTAAATAGAAAGCATGTATTACATAATAGGAACTTTTCATCCCTGGTGGATACATAACCAAATTTAATTTTGTCAAAATCAGTTAAAGAGAAAGCATTGTGTTTCAGGTTACAGCGTTCCGTTTTGTATTTAAGGGTGCGAGTATGAAGACTAACATTCGGTTTTAAAAGAAAAATGTACTAATTATTAGGAGGGATGATGACGTATGGTTGAAAACCGTCATCTACAGGCAGGTCTCAGTGATGAAAAAGTGCTTGAGATGTATAAAGTGATGTTATTAGCAAGACGTATAGATGAGCGGATGTGGTTATTAAACCGATCAGGGAAAATTCCATTTGTTGTTTCTTGTCAAGGACAAGAAGCCGCTCAAGTAGGGGCTGCGTTTGCATTAAATCGTGAAAAGGATTATGTACTTCCCTATTATCGAGATCTTGGAGTAGTGCTTGCGTTTGGGATGACCGCTAAAGATCTAATGTTATCCAGTTTTGCAAAAGCAGAAGATCCGAATTCAGGGGGGCGTCAAATGCCTGGCCATTTCGGGCAAAAAAAGAATCGCATCGTGACGGGTTCATCGCCTGTTACAACTCAAGTACCACATGCGGTTGGAATTGCACTAGCTGCAAAAATGGAAGGGAAAGATATCGTTTCATTTGTTACTTTTGGAGAAGGTTCATCTAATCAAGGTGACTTCCATGAAGGAGCAAATTTTGCTGGCGTTCATAAACTCCCGGTTATCTTGATGTGCGAGAATAATCAATATGCCATTTCCGTTCCAATTGAAAAACAGTTAGCGTGTAAAAAAGTATCGGATCGGGCCATTGGTTATGGAATGCCAGGTGTAACGGTTGACGGAAATGATCCGATTGAAGTATACCAGGTGGTAAAAGAAGCCGCCGAAAGAGGCAGACGAGGCGATGGGCCAAGTTTAATAGAAACTGTTTCATATAGGTTAACACCCCACTCAAGCGATGATGATGACAGTATGTATCGCTCACCTGATGAAGTGGCAGAAGCAAAAAAAATAGATTCGATTATTACATTTGGTGCCTATTTAAAAGCAACAGGGGTCCTAGATGATCAACTTGAGAAACAAATTAATGACGAGATAATGGACGTTGTGAACGAAGCGACTGATTATGCAGAAAAAGCTCCATTTGCAAATGAAGAAACGCTCTCGAAATACGTTTATGCAGATAAGTAAGGAGGAAAGAAGATGGCTGTAATTTCTTATATAGATGCAGTGATAATGGCTATACGCGAAGAAATGGAACGCGATCCGCGTGTATTTGTACTAGGTGAGGATGTAGGGAAAAAAGGCGGGGTTTTTAAAGCAACAACTGGTTTATATGAACAATTCGGAGAACAACGGGTTATTGATACTCCGCTTGCTGAATCGGCTATAGCTGGGGTTGGCATTGGTGCGGCTATGTATGGAATGAGGCCGATTGCAGAAATGCAATTTGCTGATTTTATCATGCCTGCAATCAACCAAATTATTTCAGAGGCTGCCAAAATACGTTATCGCTCTAATAATGACTGGCAATGTCCAATAGTCATTAGAGCTCCATACGGCGGCGGAGTCCATGGGGCGTTATATCATTCACAATCCGTAGAAGCCATTTTTGCCAATCAACCAGGGCTGAAAATCGTCATGCCATCCACGCCATATGACGTGAAAGGGTTATTGAAAGCAGCTATTCGTGATGAAGACCCAGTTCTTTTCTTTGAACATAAACGTGCTTATCGCCTAATTAAAGAAGAAGTACCGACTGATGATTATGTAATACCTATTGGCAAAGCAGATGTGAAGCGTTACGGTGAGGACGTTACCGTGATTACTTACGGCCTTTGTGTTCATTTTGCGCTTCAGGCAGCTGAAAAATTGGCCAGTGATGGGATATCTGTTTATATTCTTGATTTACGAACCGTTTATCCATTAGATCAAGAAGCCATTATTGAAGCAGCATGCAAAACTGGAAAAGTTCTATTAATTACAGAAGATAATAAAGAAGGAAGCATTATTAGTGAAGTGTCAGCCATTATTGCAGAAAACTGTCTTTTTGATCTGGATGCGCCGATAATGAGACTCGCCGGTCCGGATGTTCCAGCCATGCCATATTCTCCACCATTGGAAAAATCCTTTATGGTGAATCCTGAAAAAGTAGAAAAAGCTCTACGGGATCTTGCAGCCTATTAAATTATCGGCAGGGAGGGTATGAAAATTGAAAATACAACAAATGAAAATGCCTCAGCTAGGGGAAAGTGTTACGGAAGGAACAATCAGCAAGTGGCTCGTTAGGCCTGGAGACCATGTGAATAAATATGATTCAATTGCGGAAGTGATGACTGATAAAGTCACAGCGGAAATCCCTTCGTCTTTTACCGGAAAGATTATAGAAATTTTTGCAAAAGAAAATGAGACAATGGTAGTTGGCGAAGTGATTTGTGCGATAGAAGTGGAAAATGTCAGTGAAAAGAAGGAAGACAGTGACCAACAATTAGTCGAAAGCCTGAAAACGATTGAAACAACAACTAGCACTAATCACCTTAAAACAAGATATTCACCAGCCGTATTAAAAATTTCACAGGAAAATGGCATTGATTTAACTAAAGTCAAAGGATCGGGAAGAGACGGAAGAATCACCCGGAAAGATTTAGTGAAACTTCTTGAAAAAGGAGTGAATAAAATTGAAGAAAATCAGGAGTTGGCACCAACAGTTATTGCTTCAAAACAAGATCCTGTTGAAAAATCGTTTTCTTCCATTGAGACATCAGTCCATTCAGTTGGCGATATAGAGATTCCTATTACAGGAATCAGAAAAACAATTGCAGCCAATATGGTGAAAAGTAAACATGAAGTCCCGCACGCTTGGATGATGGTCGAAGTCGATGCAACAAACCTTGTTAAGAATCGCGATTCATTAAAAGCTGAATTCAAGCAAAAAGAAGGCTATAATTTAACATACTTTGCATTTTTCATCAAAGCAGTATCACAAGCTCTAACCGAATTTCCGGAGATGAACTCTATGTGGGCTGGTGATAAAATCATTCAAAAAAAGGATATTAATATATCAATTGCTGTAGCTGCGAGTAATGCTCTTTTTGTTCCAGTGATTAAACATGCGGACGAAAAATCAATTAAGGGACTAGCCAGGGAGGTTCATGAACTCGCTCAAAAAGCGCGAACAGGAAAGTTGAAACCAGAAGATATGCAGAATGGGACATTTACGGTTAATAACACGGGGGCATTCGGATCTATTCAGTCGATGGGAATTATTAACCATCCACAGGCAGCCATCCTTCAAGTTGAGTCTATCGTCAAACGTCCAGTAATCATTGATGATATGATCGCGGTAAGGAATATGGTGAATTTATGTTTGTCGATTGACCATCGGGTACTTGATGGTTTAGTATGCGGTAAATTTTTAGCTAGAATAAAAGAAATTATTGAAACTGCCTTTCAGGAAGGTGCCTCCATTTATTGAGAAAAATATACCTTACACATAAGGCGTGTTTAATTAACTGGAGGTAAATGTATGCGGACTGAAGCTGACATGATTGAATTAATTTTAAAAATTGCAGAAAAAGATGATAGAGTCCGTGCTGTGGGAATGAATGGTTCACGAACGAATACGAAAGTTCCAAAAGATGTGTTTCAGGATTATGATATCGTTTATATTGTGACCGAAATGGAATCTTTCATACGAGACCATAAATGGATTGATGTTTTTGGTGAACGAATCATTATGCAAAAACCTGAAGAAATGTCATTATTTCCACCAGAATTAGGAGGGCGTTTCTCTTATTTAATGCAGTTTACAGACGGAAACCGTATTGACCTATTATTAGTTCCTTTCGATGAAAAAGATGTTTATTGCAAAGAGGATAAACTTACGATTATTTTAATGGACAAGGATAATTGCCTTCCTTCAATTCCTAATCCGACCGATGTAGATTATTGGATTAAAAAACCTTCTACCGAATTCTTTGATGATTGTTGCATTGAATTTTGGTGGGTATCAACTTATGTAGCAAAGGGTTTATGGAGAAAGGAAATTCTATATGCACAAGAGCATCTTAACAATGTCAGATTAATGCTTATTCAAATGCTAGAATGGCAGGTAGGTATTGAAACGAACTTTTCAGTAAGCGTTGGTAAACACGGCAAATATTTGGAGTGTTTTTTGACTGAAAAGAGTTGGCAGAAGCTTCTTTCCACTTATGCAGATGGAAGTTATGATGGTGTTTGGAGAGCTTTATTTTCAATGTGTGATCTTTTTGATAGTACAGCGATGTATGTTGGAAAACATTTGAATTATGAATATCCTTATGAAAATGAAAAGAGTGTTATTACATACCTAAAACATATCCAAAACTTATCGCCCAATGCTACTGAAATTTTTTAAGCTTTTTTAGCAAACATGTAAGTTCAAATGAATTGGGGAATATATGATGTATTTCTAAACAAGTGAAGTATAAGGTAATTGGAAGCGGATTTTTCCGATACTAGCGACATCTCCAATTACCTGTTCCCAAAAAAACTGAACCTTCATGAAACTAGCCACCTATTAATTCAAATTAAGCAACTTCTCAATTTATCCCATATACAATCACTCATCATTTATAGCCCAGCCTCGGATAAGCAGGCATTACTAAGGACTTCTCAGAAGAAACGACAGCCTTTTCCTATCAGCAATACAATTAGATCAGTATGAAATGTTTGACATTATTTTTTTTTATGTTTAAAATTACTTTGAAATAAAGATATATGTATTCGAGATAAATATAAAGAATTCTGGAGGGAATAAACGTTATGACAAAAGATTTTTACACCGCAATTAAAGAAAGACGTTCTTATTATGGAATCAATAAAGAAGTACAAGTTTCAGATGACAAAATAAAGGACATTGTTGAATTTGCAGTAAAATACACTCCATCAGCTTTCAATTCTCAATCAGCACGCCTTGTTGTGTTAACAGGCGAAGCACATGATAAATTATGGGACATCACGACTGAAACGTTGAGAAAAGCAGTTGGAGAAGGAGATTTTACAGGTACTCAACAAAAAATGGATTCCTTTAAATCCGGTTATGGAACAGTATTATTCTTTGAAGATAAGGCGGTTGTGAAATCTCTTCAAGAACAATTCGCTTTATATGCTGATAATTTCCCAATTTGGTCACAACAAGCTTCAGGTATGCATCAATTAGTTGTGTGGACAGCATTGGAAACAGAAGGATTAGGAGCAACATTACAGCATTATAATCCACTAATTGATGATGAAGTGAAAAATGAATGGAACATCCCAAGTAACTGGAAACTAATTGCTCAAATGCCATTTGGTAATCCAACAGCTCCAGTGGGAGAAAAAGAATTTCAACCACTTGAAGATCGTGTTAAATTTTTTAAATAAAATTGATTAGGAAGAAATAACTTTTAGTAGCTGCATTACGTATTAGCGAAAAGTTATATATCTAAGAAGTTCATGACCCCCTAATGGCAGCGACACTAAAAAAGTCTTCTATTCGGGTTTTTCTTTGCCAATAGATAGAGAACTATTAATAAATGGATTTTATTATGATGAGTAACAGCGAGTAAAAAGATTGAGTTCAAGTAAGGTCATATTAACAAAGGTTGCATAATTGTAATCATAATCCATATTTGTTGACAGAGAATGATATCCATGATAAATTATCTTTAAACGAAGATATATTAATTCGAGATAATTGACTGAAGATAAAACTCTAAACACAATATCACTTGAATAGACAATCGACGTTAAAGGAAAAATGTAGTAACCGATTACGAATGAGTGAATCAGCAAAAAGCAGCAGTACCCAATAAGCCAAATTGTCGATTTTAGTAGGAGGAATATAAATGAATGAATTAAAAGGAATCCACCACGTAACAGCCATTACAAGTAGTGCAGAAAAGAATTATGAATTTTTCACTTATATTTTAGGAATGCGTTTAGTCAAAAAAACGGTAAACCAAGATGATATTCAAACATATCACCTATTTTTTGCAGATGATGTTGGTGGTCCAGGTACAGATATGACTTTCTTCGACTTCCCTGGTATTCCAAAAGGAGTACATGGCACTAATGAAATTTCAAAAACATCTTTCCGTGTACCAAATGATAAAGCATTAGAGTATTGGGTTAAACGTTTTGATCGTCTAGAGGTTAAAAATACCGGAATTCAAGAACAATTTGGTAAAAAAATCATTTCATTTGTTGATTTTGATGACCAGCAATATCAATTGATTTCAGATGAAAACAATGAAGGCGTTGCTGCGGGGATACCATGGCAAAAAGGACCTATTCCTTTAGAATATGCTATTACAGGATTAGGCCCCATTTTTATACGGATTGCCAACTTTGATTATTTTAAAGAAATGTTGGAAAAAGTTTTATTATTTAAAGAAATAGGGAAAGAAGGATCATTTCATTTATTTGAAGTTGGAGAAGGTGGGAATGGTGCTCAAGTAATTGTAGAGCATAATGCAATTCTTCCTCAAGCACGGCAAGGTTTTGGTACTGTTCACCATACTGCATTCCGTGTTGAAGACCGTTCTGTTTTAGAAGAATGGATTAAAAGAATGGAAAGCTTCCAATTTCAAACGTCTGGTTATGTAGACCGTCACTTTTTTGAGTCACTTTACGTAAGAGTGGCACCGCAAATTTTATTCGAATTTGCAACAGATGGCCCTGGCTTTATGGGAGATGAGCCATACGAAGCGCTAGGAGAAAAATTATCTTTACCGCCATTCTTAGAACCAAAACGTGAACAAATTGAAAAATTAGTTCGTCCAATTGATACAGTAAGAAGTACAAAGGAATTCATTAAAGAATAATTGATGTGAATTACATCTTTAAACGAATTATATGCTGGTTTGTTCCTAATACTAAAACAGGTAGAAATAATATGAAAAGAATGATTCAAGATACATTTTAAAAATAGTTCAGGAGGAAATGAGTTATGACTAAAGATTTTTATACAGCTATTAAAGAAAGACGTTCTATTTATGGAATAAATAATGAGGTAAAAGTATCAGATGAAAAGATTAAAGAGATTGTTGAATTTGCTGTAAAACATACCCCATCGGCATTTAATTCTCAATCTTCCCGTCTTGTTGTGTTAACTGGTGAAGCACATAATAAATTATGGGATATTACTACTGAAACGTTAAGAAAAGCGGTTGGAGGGGGAGATTTTACAGGTACTCAACAAAAAATGGATTCCTTTAAATCTGGATACGGAACAATATTATTCTTGGAAGATGAATCTGTTGTGAAATCGCTTCAAGAACAATTTGCAACATATGCTGATAACTTCCCAATCTGGTCACAACACACCTCAGGTATGCATCAACTGGTTGTTTGGACAGCACTGGAAGCAGAAGGATTAGGAGCAACTTTGCAGCATTATAATCCACTAATTGATGATGAAGTGAAAAAAGAATGGAGTATACCAAATAATTGGAAACTGATTGCGCAAATGCCATTTGGTAATCCAACTGCTCCAGCGGGAGAAAAAGAATTCCAACCACTTGAAGACCGTATTAAATTTTACAAATAAAGTGGACTAGGAAGAAAAACTTTGTTGAGAGCCAATACTAAATTGGCTCTTTCTTTGTACTCATTTTGCACATGCTTTTTCAGAATCACAAATGTAAATGTTATCCTGAAATGATATTTCAAAATGTAAAGCTGCATTTTAAGTTAGTTTATAGGTAATAGTTCTGTTTGTTATTCAATTCTTTAAAAATGAGAGCTATTCCTTGGTCTAGCTTTTGTATATTTGTATTGGACACATTTAATTTTAATATTTTTTCTTGGTGAAAGCCGTCTATATAATTTTGACCTATCGTCTCTACAAGTACTTGTTGATTCTGTAAGTTTTTTATGAGGTGAGCACTATTTAAACGATGAGGTAGCACGATATGAGAATTCATACATATGGATGCTGGGCGATAAAAGCCTAGGGTAGAGTGCTTTTCTAGAGCATCATATAGCAAGTTTGCACGCATTAAATAGGACAGACGTACTTTGTTTCTATGACGTTCAAACATGCCGCTTTTTATGTAGATTTCCAAGGCTGCTTGTGAAATCATTGAACTATCAATATCGGCTGTTCTTTTATAAAGTTGGAAGCTGTCTACTAATGATTTAGGCAATACGGCGACACCTATGCGTAATCCTGGAAACATTATTTTAGAAAAACTTTTTAAATAAATGACCATGTGATGAGTATCCTCGGAAAAAATAGGGTCTACCTTCAAATTTTCTTCGAAATCTGCTAAATAATCATCTTCTACAATATAAACACCATACTTTACAGCAAGTTTTAGTATCTCTTCTCTGTCCTTTTTAGAGTAAGAAGTCCCTAACGGATTATGAAAACGAGGCATCGTATAAAAAAATTTAATATCCTGACTTCTAAAAATCCTCTCTAATTCCCCTAAATCAATACCTTCTGCTGTTCTTTGGATTCCTAGCACGGAAATCTTGTACGCTTTCAATTGTTCCACAAATAGATGATAGCTGGGCTGTTCCACAAGTATATGAGTACGTTCATTTGGAAAGGGGATGAACGTTAATAAGGAAAGTGCTTGTTGCACGCCAGAAGTAATGAAAATCTGTTCTTCTTTTGCGAATACCTGATATTGCTCTAATTGTTTTTGTATCACTTTAATTAAAGAGGGTAGTCCTTTTGGAGTGCCATAGATAAACAATTCTTGCTGATAGGTATCGATGGCTTTGTTGATACAATGTTGAAAGTCATGATACGGAAATTGATGCCAAGCAGGAGCGGAGGTAACAAAATCGATTTCCGAAGTTGGTTCACTTTTAGCATCAAATTCTTTTTGCACGACATAATATCCACTTTTAGGAACCGAGTAGATTAAATGCCTCTTTTCCAATTCTTGCAGGGCTTTCAAGACTGTACTTTTACTACATTGATGTTTATCGCTTAATTGACGAATAGATGGGAGTTTAAAGCCCGCTTTGAGTTGTCCATTCTGGATGAGAGATTCAAATTCATTAAACAAAGCTACGTATTTTAGCATGTATACCTCCTATAAACTGTACCGTTACAGATGCTTCTTATTTGTATTGTATCGTAGTGGAACTTTTAATACGATACTAACAACCGGCCGAGTGATGAAAAGGAGGATTTACGCATATGTCAGAACAAAAAAAAGCCTATTTTGCGGCGATAGTATATGCCATTATTATTGGATTTTCATTTATCTTTACAAAAATATCATTAATAGAAGCGAGTCCGCTAGATACTTTAGCACATCGATTTACGATGGCTTTTTTGATCGCTATAATTTTAAAGCTGTTGTATAGGAGGTCTTCAGTGAAGATGAGTGCAAAGGATACTTTGAAAATTCTTCCGTTGGTGTTCCTTTATCCAATTTTATTCTTTACATTTCAAGTGTTTGGTCTCGTTTATACTTCATCTTCAGAAGCGGGTATTATCCAAGCGACCATACCAATTTTTACGTTATTATCAGCTTCATTATTTTTGAAAGAATATGCTGGTAAAGGTCAAAAATTTTTTCTTTATTTATCTGTGATGGGGGTTATCTTTATCTTTGTCATGAACGACTTGCAACTTGAGGCTCATAGTTTGAAAGGAACGATACTGATCTTATTATCCTCAATTGCTGCAGCTTTCTATAATGTGGTAGCAAGGACATTAACAAAGCAATATTCACTATTTACGTTAACTTATGTGATGACGTTCTTTGGTTTTGTTGCTTTTAATAGCATGGCCATCATCAACCATATAATTAACCAATCAATTAGTAGCTTTTTTTTACCCTTAGCAAGTAGTTCATTTCTCATTTCAATCGTATATCTTGGTGCATTATCGTCACTGCTTACTGGGTTTTTATCAAACTATGCATTATCTATATTACCTGCCTCTAAAATGAGCGTTTTTAGTAATTTAGCAACATTGATTACGATCATAGCTGGGGTGATTTTCTTACATGAATCCATTTACTATTATCACGTTGTAGGTGCGATGATTATTCTTGTTGGTGTAATTGGCACGAACTATCTTGGTAGTAATCGGTCAAAGCATATTAATAAGACTATTGCCGATCCATTGATGAAAAAGGGGAGTAAAGTGAATGAATAAATATGTTTTATTACTCTTGATTAGCTGTATATGGGGATCTCAATTCTTCTTTATTGCATTAGTTATAGATGATGTTGGGGTTATTACTTTGTCAGCCATCAAAGCATGTATAGGTGGTATCTGTTTACTCTTCATTGGCTTTTTTTTATCGAAAGAAGAGCGAAGAGTAAATAAGAGTTATTATAAATGGTATATAATCATTGCGGTTTTCGAGGTTGTACTGCCATTTGCATTCATTGCACAAGGCCAGAAAACGGTGCCTAGCAGTGTCGCAGCGATGTTGATTGGAATGGTTCCTGTTTTTACTATCCTCTTTTTAATAGCATTTTTCAAAAGAAAAAGCACAATGCCGGAGATTACAAGTATCCTATTCGGATTTGCCGGTATTGTCGTTCTTTCCTGGCCAACACACGGTTTTCAAGATCTTTTCAACAGCATTCAGGGTAATATCCTATTGATATTAGCAGCTATGAGTTTTGGATTATCATTGATTATCCTGGAGAAATTAAACGAGGGATCTTCCGTTATTCATATGAGAAATGTATTACTGATTGCCAGTGCAATGCTCATCCCAATGTCCCTTGTGTTTGAGCAATCTTTCGAATTGGATTTAGAAAGATCTCAATCTATTTACTTAGTCATTTTAGGCATTTTCCACGCTGGTGTTGTTTATGCATTATTTAATAGGCTGATTCAGCAAGAAGGCGCGTTATTTACGTCATTTAGTAATTATATTGTGCCAGTCATAGGAATGATTTTAGGCTTTTTCTTTTTACATGAAGCGTTGTCTATTCAACAGTTGATTGGAATGGGTGTTATTATGATGTCATTAGTTTTATCAGACGAAAAAATAATAACCATGTTGATAAGAAAGTAGCTTTTTATATTATTTGAGCTCTGGTCCGTTATCTTTATACTTATAAACAAAGTAATTTTAGAATTCGTATATTTAACGAAACCAAATTGAGAAAAGGGGAGCAGGTTTAATATATCTTTGTAAGATCATTTTTTGTTTTTTGATCCGCAAATGATTTATATAGTAGAAGAAGCATCTGCTGAGGTTAATGCAGATGCTTCTTCTACTAAAAGGGGTAACTGATTTATTAGCGCTAACCAGTAATAAATCCTTATATTTTTTATTTATTCTACATTATATAGTGAAGTGTTTTTCTCCATCTTCATTATAATAAATCCACTCCAGGCAAACATTAAGGATGCAAGGTAAAAGATGCTGCCAATCGTTAAAAAGTCGACTAAATATCCGGTTGCAATCACCGCAGCTGCAGCACCTATGGATGTCCAGACATGGTAGTTTCCAATTTCCTCACCCGCTGTTGTCTTCGTAACATATCTTGCAAGTACCGTTTTTTCAGTGTTTTTTTGTACAGCTCCAAGGAGCCCCATTATGATCTGCAGGAGATAGACATGCCAAATTTCATATGCGAGAGGAAAGGCAAGAAGGATTAGTGCCATTCCCCATGAATAGAAAAGGAGAAATGCTTTGTCACCGGCTTTGTCAGTGAATTTTCCGATTAAAGGATAGCTAAGTGCTGCAGTCAGTGAGAATATTCCATATGCCCATCCGAATTGCGAATAACTGGTGCCTACATTTTTAATTAGTAAAATATAAAAAGGGAAAATCATGCTGGCAGCCATTCCAACAGTGCCTTGGTAAAAAACAAAACGTTTATAATTCATGGATGATACTCCTTATAGAAAAGATTCATGAAGCGATTATCAGGATCATATTTCTTCTTTAATCGAAAGAATTCATCGGTACGCGGATACGCTTCAAATAATTGTGTCTTTGTTGGATACCCATAATAGGGCAAATAGTAGCTGCCGTTATGGTCAAGCGTCACATTAATCATGTTACGGATGACCCTTCCCGTATTTTCCTTACTTTCGTTATCTGTACCTTGATTGATGAGCATTACAAGAGCGAACATATCATCCTTGGCATAGGACATGAGTGATTCATCATTATGTTCCACATAACGAATGGTAATATTTAATAAATTAAACTCTTTTTCATCAGATAAGGTTTTTCTTAAATCATCGATATAATCAGCAAATTGATCAATCGGAACGAAATATTCTTGAAGAACTTCAGTTTTGGAGGGGTGGCTGTAATCCATAAAAGCAGAGTCAGACCGCATCACATTATTTCTGGAAATCAAGTTCCCATCAATATTGGCCGTGTAGGTTTCTTGAGTTTCCCAAAACCTTTTTTTACCCCAGTCATTATAACGGGAGAGGCCAAGAAAGAATTTAGGCACGGCGATGATCGTTTCCCGTTTGAGAGTATTGTAGTTAGATAGCTGTGTTTGGTCAGTTGCCCTATAATAATCCGTTACATACATTTCATCCAAATAGGAGTCAGGAGCAACCGATATTCTTGCCAGATGCATTTTAACATCATCGTTTTGAAGAACATCTCTTTTAAAGTACGACGTATATTCATTATAATGGAGTGATTTAGTTTTAATTTTATAAAGTTCGTCATCGGTAAGTTGGAGTGTCACGTCGAGTATTACTCCAAACAAACCATACCCGCCAATAACCGAATAGAAGAGCTCCGAATTTTCTTTGCGGCTCACTGTTAGGATTTGTCCTTTTGCGTTTAGCAATCTAAAAGACTCCACAGTTTCTATCAAGGCATGATGCCGAATATCGCGGCCGTGGACATTAACGCTCAAAGAACCGCCTATGGTAAAAATATTTTGAGATTGACTGACCTTCAGTGCAAGTCCATATGGGTTGATATATTCCTGGAGAACAGCCCAGGTTGCTCCGCTTTGGACCGTGATGCGTTTTTCTTTTACATCCAAATCAAGTATTTTATCATATTGTTTCATATCTAGCAGAATACCATTTGGATATAATGTCTGTCCTCCTTGGCTATGTTGCATTCCGGCAATGGAAATATGATCATCGTTTTTTCCGGCTTCTAAAATGACCTTTTTGATTGCTTCTTCACTATCTTCTGCCTTTATCGCTTTCATTTTAACGGGCATCAGCCGGCTGATATCTTCTGCAATAGGGTGGTCAAGCTTGAAATTAAAAGCCTGCAGTGATAATCCAAATAAGATTGCATATAGGATGATAAAGAAAAATCGTTTCATAATATCTGGCTTTCGACTCCTCGTTTAAAATGTCTGACACTCAAGTGAAATAATGAAAATGTATGAACTTTATAGATTAATGGAGTTACCCTGACCATTCAATGAGATTGGGGTTAATATTGAATTAAATGTCAGATCTTTTGAAAATGAATCTTTTGATTTATGTATTTGTTCTTTTCAGCCCATTAATGATTGTTTCGGTTAGCGGTATGGATAGTGATTCCAAGCTTTGTTCTGAGTTGTTTAATCCCCAATGATAGATGATTCCCATCAGGCTTTGGGTGATAAGTTGTGAAATTTCGTTAACTGATTGGTCAGTGCCAATGTCGTTTTGTTCTTTCGCCTCTTCAATTAATGAACGAATAATTTGGACGAGTGAGCGATTTGAATTTAAAAAGTAAGTATGTTCTTTTGAATCTAAAGCGGAACTGTAAATCACTTTCATTAAATCTTTGCCCATTTCTTCTTCCAGAAAACGCATCAATTTGCGTATGAAAATAAACAATTTCTCGGTAGGGTCCATATCGACTGGGAACGAACGGAAGACTTCGCGATAGTAATCATCGACTTCTGTGAATCTCACTAAAAAGATGTCCGATTTCGCTGAAAAGTGTTGATAAAATGACCCTTTTGATGTGCCGCTTTTTTTCACGATTTCGTCAACGGTAACTTTATCATAACCTTTTTCGCTAAATAGCTTTAAAGATATTTTTAAAATTTTTTCACGAGTCTTTTCTCCCCTAAGCTGTTTCTTTCTGGGTTCAATCATAAAAAACCTCCAAATGTAAATTGACAGAATATTCCTATATAGTTTAATATCAGACTACAGTCTAGTTAAAGGATTGTTGGTCTATTTAATCTAACGTAGATCATGAATAATCACAACGCTTTCTTAATTGCATTTTGCACATTTAGAAGGCGTTTACAAAATTCAAGATAAGTATGGGGGAGGTTCATTCAGTTTAAATAGGAGGTTTTTCAAAGTAGAAGAATTTGGTGATAAGGTTCGTTAGATTTTTCTGAAGATTCCTATACAATCAGTTACTATCATCTAGAAAGGCTTATTCCTCTTTAGCCCTGAGTATATGGATTGTATTTATAATATTGTTGGATTCAGTATATGTAAATGGAGGGAGGTGGTATCAGGATAAATTGATAGTCCTAGGAATGAACCAGAGAGTCGGGAAGCACGAAAAGAGATGTGCAGTAAACGGATTATTTTTTGGGAAATAGTAGCATGAAAAGGGAGGAAATAATCATGAATCATTCCAGTGGTGAAATAGAGAAAAGAACGATCAGTAAAACGATGAAACGGATTCTTCCATTTATCTTGATCCTTTATATCATTGCTTACTTGGACAGGGTCAATTTAGGCTATGCTGCTTTACAAATGAATGCTGAATTAGCCTTATCCGCTGAAGTTTTTGGATTGCTTTCTGGTATTTTCTTCATAGGCTATTTCTTTTTTGAAGTACCAAGCAACATGATCATGCATAAAGTGGGAGCTCGGATGTGGATTGCCCGTATAATGATTTCGTGGGGACTCGTGGTAATATTAACAGGTTTTGCACAAACAACGATGCATTTATACATTCTCCGTTTTTTATTAGGTGTCGCCGAAGCGGGTTTTTTTCCTGGTATAATTTTGTATTTAACTTATTGGTTCAGGGCCCGCGAAAGAGGACGGGCAACAGCGGTTTTGCTTTTAGCCTTACCGATAGGCGGATTGATTGGTGCGCCTGTGTCGACGTGGATTCTTGACAATATTTCCTGGTTTGGTATGGCAGGCTGGAGATGGATGTTCATCCTTGAGGGCATTCCGGCCATTATTATTGGAATTGTTGTTGTTTTCTATTTAACTAATAGACCGACTAACGCTAAATGGTTATCTAAGGAAGAAAGTGATTGGTTAGAAGGGGAATTGAGTGCGGAAAGAAAACTAAGCTCGAAAATAAATAAAGTCACAAAGCTTGATATGCTGAAAGATTCGAAAATATGGAAGTTGGCACTTTTCTATTTCGCAGGGTACACATCTATCTATGGATTGTCATTCTGGATGCCAACCATCATAAAATCTTTATCGGAAAATGCAACAACCAATTTAGAAATTGGATGGTTAGCGATGATTCCATCGTTAGTAGGGATACCTGCCGTTATGTTTGTAGGCTGGAATTCAGATCGGACCAATGCACATAAATCACACTTGCTCGTTTGTCTCATGATAGCAGTTATCGGTTTTATTGGGTGCGGCTTTTCTGATAGTGTCTTTATGATGGTGCTTATGTTAACGATTACATCTTTCGGGTTATACGGTTTCAGTGGATGTTTCTTTGCATATATGACCTTTTTCTTCACTGAATCCACTGCACCAGTTGGAATAGCCCTAGTCAATTCATTTGCGGCTTTAGGCGGTTTTGTAGGACCGATGATTCTCGGAACTGTTGCTTTTACTCAAGGTATGTTTATCTTATCTGGATTACTTGTAATAGGAGTCATCACCCTATTATCATTAAAATTGACAAGTGCTTCAGATGAAAACATCGTAAAAGAAGTTGAAGTCAATATTAATCAATTATAACTGATTTAAATGAAAATTAAATTGTGTGCCTTAAAAGGGATATAAAAAGAAACACCATTGAAAAGTGTAAGATTTTTCTCTGGTGTTTCTTTTTATTTTTTAATATAGTTGTATCGTAAAGAAAGAACAAGCTCTTTTACTGCCCCACCCATTTTTTAGAAAGCGTGAATTGAAAACTTGGAAAGACAGTTAATATACTAAGAATAAGAAACTCATGAACGAACAATGACTCGTATTTAGATTAATGGTAAGTCTTTGTAAGATAGCAGTTATCTTCAGTGGTTGCTCTTAATGTTAGTTCCTTCTGTAAAAACTTTTAATAAATCCGAATGGATGAAGCTGCTCAACAAGACTTGTTCTTAACATTCTGTGTGGAATAGAATTGAAGGAAAGGTGAAAGCTTCTTAGAAAATAATTGTATTATTCATTTTCTTTTAAAGGCGACTTTAATGTATAGGTACGTTTCCTTGATGAAAGTAAATGCAAGAAGAGATGAGGGAATAATGTGGAAATCCATTTGGTGGCAAAAGATGAGATAGAAGCTCAAGGAATCCGGTGGATAGTGGAGTCTCATCTTACTGGAGTTCGATTGATTCTGTGGAAAACAATTGAGGAATTTGAAGTGGGTATGCAAAATCAACAACCAGAATTCGTCATTTTGGATATGGATTTATGGACGAGTGAAAGTGAGATGTTGGGTGTTAAGTTAAAGCAACGAGGTATTCGATGGTTAGGAGTTTCATCTGAGCGAATCTTTCAAACTGCATATCGAGCGCTTCGTTTTCGTGCGGAAGATGTTTTATTCCGTCCTTTTTCTTCTGTAGACTTAGTAAAACATATTCAACAATTACGTTATCAATTGAGAAACGGTCAAGGTTATCTCTCAAATAACACAATGGAAGTAGAGAATACGTTGGCCATCGGTTACCCTGATTTCTTTTTGACAGAGCGGAGACATAACAGTAGGTTAACGATGGTCGCATTTTTGACACCTCATCATAACACGCTTCCTTTAGTTTATGATGAATTACAACGTTATTCTTTTACCGGCAATAATCAAATATTTGCGTTATCGGATTTTATTTTATGCGTCCAGGAAACTAAGGAAGTCGATGTATATAAGGAAGAGTATCAAGCGTTTCTTGCTCACTGGAAAGAACGTATGGATGAGCCTCTTGCCATAATAATCAAAGTAGCAACTTCAGATGATTCGTTAAAAAATACATACCAGCAAACTCGTGAATTGACGAGGCGAATTTTTTTCGAAGGTTATGATATTATTTTAGCAGAAAGTCAACAAATGTCCTCTCAAGAGATGGATCCATTTCTCACTCCTCTGGAACAACGGCAATGGATTGAAATGCTTGAAAGACGAGATACGAAAGCGATTAGGAATTGGGTCGAGCATGAATTTCTGACTTTTCAGCAACCATACCCTGACCCTGAAATAGTTCGCATTCGCCTTACAAGTGTTCTTGCACAAATCAGGAGGCATATGAAATCATACAACCTCCAAAACTCTTCTTTAGAAGCAATCTATCATGAAGTTTTTCAGCAAATAGTACATAAACCAGTTATTTATCAAATTGTTAAAGAGCTGCTTATGTTTACCACCCGTTTGCTTCTTCAGGACCATGAGCAATTACAAAATGGGGCGCGCACACTTGTGGAAAAAGCAAGGGAGTTAATTGAGTCTAACTATTGGGATGCCCAATGGAGTTTATCAACATGCGCTGATGCGCTTCGTATTAATAAAAGCACTCTAAGCCGTCGTTTTGCAGCCGAATCCGGTCAGTCTTTTCGCAATACCCTGCATCAAGTTCGAATTAGAGAGGCTAAACGTCTATTAAAGGAATCGGATTTATCATTGGAAGAAATTGCACAATTAACGGGTTATTCACATCAAACATATTTTAATGCAAAATTCAAACTGCTTGAAGCGTGTACACCATCTGCTTATCGGTCTGGATTATGAAAAAAGGCGATTCAGCTAATACTGAATCGTTTTTTTTATTGGGCTACAAATGAAAAAAAATGAAATTGTTTATAAAAATATAAAACAAATAAAAAAATATGAAAACAATTCATAAAAATATCATTAAATTATAATAAATTATTTGAATTTTTAGTTTAAAATGAAAATATAACACATCAAGGAGGCTGTAAAAAATGAATGCTAATACAAAAAACAAGGTTATACGATATGAAGGTACAGATTTGAATACAAAAGGGTGGCAACAAGAGGCCGTTCTTCGAATGTTGATGAATAACTTAGATCCAGAAGTAGCTGAACGCCCAGAAGATCTTGTGGTATACGGTGGAATTGGAAAAGCAGCTCGTAACTGGGAGTGCTTTGATGCAATTGTCAAATCACTGAAAGAACTGGAAGACAATGAAACTTTACTTGTTCAATCTGGAAAACCGGTGGCTATTTTTAAAACTCATACCGATGCACCACGTGTACTTATTGCAAATTCGAACATTGTCCCGGCTTATGCAAATTGGGAAACATTCCATGAACTCGATAAAAAAGGGTTGATGATGTATGGACAAATGACAGCTGGCAGCTGGATATATATCGGTTCTCAAGGAATTGTGCAAGGAACTTACGAAACATTCGCGGAGCTAGCGAAGCAGCATTTCAATAATACTTTAAGAGGCACTATCACAGTAACTGCGGGTCTTGGCGGTATGGGTGGGGCACAGCCGCTAGCCGTAACAATGAACGGCGGTGTCTGTATCGGAATTGATGTAGATGAAACAAGAATTGACCGGAGAATTGAAACTCGTTACACGGATGTGAAAACGGATTCATTAGAAGAGGCTATCCGTTTAGCTATAGAAGCAAAACAAGCAGGAAAAGCTTTATCCATTGGTCTGATTGGGAATGCTTCTGACATTCTTCCTGAAATGATTGCTAGTAACTTTATCCCGGACGTGTTAACCGATCAAACATCTGCACACGACCCACTAAACGGTTATACACCTTCAAGTATGTCATTTGAAGCAGCAGCTGAATTGCGCAAATCGAATCCAAAAGAGTATGTAAAACGCTCTAAAGCTTCTATGGCCAAACATGTAAGAGCAATGCTTGAAATGATGGAAAAAGGTGCAGTGACGTTTGACTATGGTAATAACATTAGACAAGTGGCGAAAGATGAAGGGGTGGAAAATGCATTTGACTTCCCTGGATTTGTTCCAGCTTATATCCGCCCACAATTCTGTGAAGGAAAAGGTCCTTTCCGTTGGGTAGCACTGTCTGGAGATCCTGAAGACATATATAAAACAGATCAGGCGATTTTACGTGAATTTGCAGATAATGAACATTTATGCAATTGGATTAAAATGGCTCAGGAAAAAATTCAATTCCAAGGCCTCCCTTCTAGGATTTGCTGGCTCGGGTATGGCGAGCGTGCCCGTTTCGGGAAAATTCTAAATGATATGGTCGCGAGCGGAGAATTAAAGGCACCAATAGTAATTGGGCGTGATCATCTGGATTCAGGCTCTGTTGCTTCGCCAAATCGTGAAACTGAAGCTATGAAAGACGGATCAGATGTGGTAGCTGACTGGCCAATTTTAAATGCCATGGTGAACGCAGTCGGTGGAGCTACCTGGGTATCCGTACATCACGGCGGTGGAGTAGGAATGGGTTACTCTCTTCATGCAGGTGTGGTTATTGTGGCTGACGGTACAAAAGAAGCAGGGGCTCGCATTGAACGTGTATTGACAACAGACCCGGGTATGGGTGTAGTGCGACATGTGGATGCAGGGTATGAATTGGCAGAGAAAACTGCTCGTGAAAAGGGCATTAATATCCCAATGCTTGATAAAGGAAAAGATAAGTCATGACAAAACCAATTTGGATAAAAAATGCCACACATCTCGCTACTCTTGCATCAGAAAAAAAAGGTCCTCGTTCAAAAGAGGCTATGTCTGACCTTGGATTGATCGAAGATGGCAGCTTGTGGATGGAAAATGGCTTGATCCAAGCTGTGGGTACGACTAAAGAAATAGAGGAGCTTTATGCAGATAGATTGCATGAAGCTGAAGTTTTCGATGCGTCTGGCCACCTTGTAACACCGGGTCTAGTGGATCCCCATACGCATGTTGTATATGGCGGGAGTCGAGCAAGTGAATTTGAAATGCGTCTTGAAGGTGCAACATATATGGACATTATGAATGCGGGTGGCGGTATCCATGCAACCACCCGTATGACAAGGGAAGCAAGTGAAGAAGAATTGATGGAACAAACCATACGTCGACTTGATTCGTTTCTCGCTCATGGTGTGACAACGGTGGAAGGGAAAAGCGGTTACGGTATGAATCTGGAAACTGAGTTGAAACAGTTGCGTGTGATGAAAAAGCTTCAGGAAAAGCACCCTATTGATCTTGTTCCAACTTTTATGGGAGCACATGCGGTGCCGAAGGAGTTTAAAGGTCGTGAAGATGACTTTGTCGATCATTTGATTAATGAAATGCTTCCCATTGTAGCAAAAGAAAAGCTGGCAGAGTTTAATGATGTATTTTGTGAAAAAGGCGTCTTTACACCTGAACAATCGGAGCGGATTCTAGAGGCGGGAAAAAATTACGGTTTGATTCCTAAAATTCATGCTGATGAAATTGAGTCTTATGGTGGCGCAGAATTAGCTGCGAAAATAGGAGCTATTTCAGCCGAGCATTTATTGAAAGCTTCAGAAGAGGGCATTCAAGATATGGCCAAATCAGGAACGATTGCCTGCCTCCTTCCAGCAACAGCTCTGTATTTACGTGAAGAGGCGGCTGCAGGACGACGGATGATAGATGAAGGTGTAGCGGTGGCCATTTCGACGGATTGCAATCCCGGGTCCTCACCGACGACTTCTATGCCCCTGGTTATGAATCTAGCATGCATCTCGATGCGGCTCACCCCAGCAGAAGCATTAACGGCGGCGACATATAATGCTGCTTGTGCGATCAATAGGCAGGAAAAGGTAGGATCGCTGGAAGTCGGAAAACAAGCAGATGTTGTTTTATGGAATGTAGAAAACTATCAGGAATTGCAATATTTATTTGGAGTTAACCACGTTAAGTCCGTATGGAAAAAAGGCGTACAAGTGGTGAAATAATATAGAGAAAGAATGGCTTCAAAAGCCTGATGATCTTGGAATGTACCAGAAGAAGATACGCCTTACCTTATCCTTTATGGAGCACCCATTTCACGGTCCTCAATCAGTGTATCAGGAGCCTCTTTATATCCGCTGAAATTTCGGCGGATGTGAATAGGCTTTGTTACCTACAACTTGGATGAAAAAGTGGATCTAACAGAATTCCGAATTGTCAATGAAGGAGATATACTTGATATTTTAGCTGCGCTGGGTGTACATGCTTCTACCCAAGGTGGAATGCCAGCTAATGAGTTGATTGATATTTTACTAGATATTGGCCAGCACACGATTGTCATGCAAATTGATTTTGTCTGTCTTGATCCGAGCAAAGCCTATACGGGTGCCGAAACAGTCAAAGTCAGGGTATGCATGGCTGCAATTTATTACAGGTTGCTAATACAGACTAGATAAAGGGTCTTATGATTACAGTTTTTATGTTTAAAATCAGTAAGTATTGCTGCTCTCTATCACACATCAAGGGGGGAACTACATGTTGAGAAATAAATATCGTTATTTTATTATTTTTATGATTATTCTTATTACAATCATAAATTATATTGATAGAGGTGCACTTTCATATGCCCAAGCTGAAATCATCAAGGAGTTCAATTTAGATCCAGTAAGTTGGGGAGCAATCTTAGGATATTTTGGATATGGTTATATATTCGGAGCGCTATTTGGTGGTGCTTTAGCAGATAAGAAAGGTCCTAAATTTATGTGGATCATTGCTGGAACTACATGGTCTTTTTTTGAAATTGGGACAATATTCGCAGGTCATATAGGTGCAGCATTATTTGGAGGTTCTGCATTGGCAGGATTTGCGGTGTTTCGTGTTTTATTTGGGTTCGCTGAAGGACCTACCTTATCAACAATGAACCGAACTATGGCAAACTGGGTATCTCCTAAAGAAAAAGGGTTTGCTGTAGCACTTGGATTAGTTGGGACGCCAATTGGAGCATTAATTACTGCACCCATCGTAGTAGGTCTTCTAACATTCACTAGCTGGAAAGTAACATTTGTTATTCTCGGTTTATTAGGTTTTATTTGGGTAGTAATTTGGAACAAAGTATTTACAAACCTACCTGAAGATCATCCAAGAGTCTCGAAAACCGAACTAGAAGAAATTCGAAGTGCAGATATATTAATTAAAGGCGAAACGAAATTAGACGAACAAATAAATGTACCGTGGTACCATTTTTTTAAAAACCCTACGTTAGTAATGAATGCCATTGGATATTTTGCCTTTTTATATGTAAATATTTTATTACTTACATGGACTCCCAAATATCTGCAAGATGAATTTAATTATTCACTTTCATCTCTTTCATATATTGGTATGATTCCCTGGGTAGGAGCTATTATCACTGGATTATTAGGTGGTAAAATCTCGGATATATTACGTAGAAAAACAGGGAATTTACGTTTTGCTAGATCTTGGTTCACAGTAGTTTCCTTATTTTGTACAGCTGTTTGTTTTATGTTGATCCCAACTGTTGAGAGTGCAGCAGCAGTACTTGCATTAATGTGTATAGGCAATGCCTTTAATTATTTACCAAATTCTATCTATTGGATTGTTGTTCTTGATACAGAGCCAAATAAAGCAGGAACTTTTGGGGGAGTAACTCATTTTATTGCGAATCTAGCTACTATTATTGCACCGACCCTAACAGGAAGTCTTGTAGCAAAACATGGATATAATGCAATGTTTATTGCAGCATCCATTGCAGTAACAATAGGAATGATAGCCATGGTTTTTGTGAAACCAGGTAAACAAAGTAACTCGTCTAAATCAACCAATGATATGGTCAGTTAAAAACATAGTCTTTCTAGGAAATAGGGTTTCAACAAAGAAAGTAAATTAGAAAGAAGAGATTAAGACCAATAAATAAGAACTTACAGCTTATAAGGAGCAATGGTTACGGCGATTGCTCCTTTTTTGTAAGATGATGCTAAAAGAGAAACAATAAATATTGATATAAGAGAGGTTGGATTAGCTTCTTAATCCAAGATAAGTGGATGTTGCATTGGATGTTTTCTTTTTTGATAATCCTATACACATCCTTTCTCTTGATTTCCGCTTCATGGATTAGTACGAGACACAAAGCAAATGTTCTATTTGTATGATGCGTCTCAAAATTGTTTTTCTAAATAGGTTTAATCCTCCACTGCAATAGAAAAGACAACGAGGGATAAATTTAATTACTAATAATGGGGTGGATATCATGTCAATTATAAAGACTTCGGAGAGCTTATCCGAGGAACAGAAAAAGGAAAATGAATCACTCGATTTATTTCTTTCAACACAAACGGTCATCAAAGAGGCGCTGAATAAACTAGGTTACTCAAACGAATTATTTGAATTATTAAAAGAGCCTCTTCGAATGCTGACAGTTCGTATACCTGTCAAAATGGACGATGGTTCTGTTAAAGTTTTCACCGGCTACCGTTCTCAACATAATGATGCTGTAGGACCTACGAAAGGAGGCGTTCGCTTCCATCCAGAAGTAAATGAAAATGAGGTAAAAGCATTATCCATTTGGATGAGTTTAAAGTGCGGCATTACTGATCTTCCTTACGGCGGGGGAAAAGGTGGTATTATTTGCGACCCAAGGGTAATGTCGTTTGGAGAACTTGAGAGATTAAGTCGTGGATATGTTCGTGCTATTAGCCAAATTGTTGGCCCTACAAAAGATATACCAGCACCTGATATGTATACGAATTCTCAAATAATGGCGTGGATGATGGATGAGTACAGCCGCCTTCGAGAATTCGATTCTCCTGGATTTATAACAGGAAAACCGATTGTATTAGGAGGGTCACAAGGTCGTGAAACGGCTACTGCACGTGGCGTAACTATTTGCATTGAAGAAGCGGGAAAGAAAAAAGGCATTGACTTACATGGTGCACGCATCATTATTCAAGGCTTTGGGAATGCAGGGAGCTTTCTGGCAAAATTTATGCATAATGCAGGAGCTATGGTGATCGGCATTTCTGATGCAAATGGTGCTCTTTATGATCCAAAAGGACTTGATATTGATTATTTGATTGATCGACGTGATAGTTTTGGAACAGTAACGAACTTATTTACCAATGTTATTACGAATCAAGAATTACTTGAAAAAGAATGTGACATTCTTGTACCGGCAGCTATTTCAAACCAGATTACAGCACAAAATGCCCATCGTATTAAGGCATCGATTGTGGTGGAGGCAGCAAATGGGCCAACAACCCTCGAAGCAACCAAAATATTGGATGAAAGAGGAGTCCTCCTTGTTCCGGATATATTGGCAAGTGCCGGTGGGGTAACTGTTTCTTACTTCGAATGGGTTCAAAATAATCAAGGGTATTATTGGTCAGAGGAAGAGGTTGTTGAAAAACTGCGTAAAGTAATGATTGATTCTTTTGAAAATATATATCAAAACGCACAGGTTTATAAAGTGGATATGCGTTTAGCCGCCTATATGGTTGGAATTAAAAAGTCGGCTGAAGCTTCGTCTTTCCGTGGCTGGGTATAAAATGTGAAAATCTCTATTTAAATAGGAAAATAAGGGGTTTAAAATAAAATCTTCTAAGGGGAGGGAATTTTTATGTGGATAATCACTGTCCATGCGAAGAACAGTATAAAAATGTTTGAGTATGACACTGAAAAGGAAGCACGGGCAAAATTCGAGAGAATACAAGGGTGTAAAATCCTTAGTGAAGTCATTTATTTCAATGATTATTGTTTAGCTTAATCATGATAGTTTCGGTTCCATAGGTGATTTGGTAGAAGACTCTTTTATAGAAAATTGAGGATAGTTGAAAGTATTTGCAAAATGATGAAATCTATAATACTTGAGTTACATTAGTTTGGCACAAAAGAGATAATACTAGCGAAATTTTCGTTATAAGTGTTTATATTTATAAATGTTTTGTGTTTTTTAATAAAAATACAATAGAAATATAATATTATAATATAAATAATAAGATAATCATTAATTTATAATATTTTTTGTGAGATTTTCATAATAAAATTAGGTTCATAGCTAGGAGGTAAAAATATATCAAAGCGATAACAAATGGTGAAATAATGAATGTATAGTACAGCATGCTGGAGTTGGCATTTTGTATATAGATTATTCATTTTGAATTAGTTGTTGCGGAGGCCGGAAAATTTAGTGATTTTGTTGGAATATGTCCTAACTGATATTTCATTGTAAAGTATTTTTTTAAGTTGATATATCTGAAAAATCTAAAAATGGAGGGGATTCTTTGAGCGAACAAAAATTCACGATTGACGATGCACCATTTAAAAAGTTTCATTTTCGTATTGCTGGCCTTACTTTTGGATCAAGCTTCTGTGATGGTTATTCACTTGGAATCATCGCGATGGCTCTGACAGTACTTGGTCCTCAATTGGAGCTAAATGCAATGTGGACGGGATTGATCGGAAGTTCTGCATTAGTCGGTCTTTTTGCGGGAGCTTTGGTACTTGGAAGGCTTTCTGATCGTATAGGCAGACAGAAAATCTTTCTCGTAAACTTTTTACTTATCACGATTGCTACTATTTTACAATTTTTTGTTAGTAGTCCAGAAGAGCTTTTGATTTTACGGTTACTAATTGGTTTTGGACTTGGAGGAGATTACGCTGTCGGTACGACTTTACTCGCCGAGTTTTCACCAAAAAAGTATCGCTCCTCGCTCCTCGCGTCTATAAACGTAGTATGGACGCTTGGATATGTAGCATCAAACTTTGTGGGTCATTACTTGGGACAGGTTGGTTCAGACTCATGGCGTTGGATGCTTGTTAGTGCTGCTATTCCCGCTATTGTGGTTTTAATCTTACGGATAGGAACGCCTGAATCACCAAGATGGCTTGTCAGCATGGGGCGTGTCGAAGAAGCTCGCCAGATTGTAAAGAAACACCTTGGATCGAACGTTGAAATGGGAGAAACGACTACTAGTGCTGAAAATCAAAAGACTCTAGGATTTCGTGGGCTTTTCAGTAAAAAGCTTCGTAAGCGTTTGGCTTTTGGTGGAATATTCAAATTAACTCTTGTTATTCCGTACTTTGCAATCTACACCTTTCTACCGTCCATACTAAGTACAATGGGTTTTGAACAAAACTTTTTTGCCGATACAATGTTAAATCTATTCTTGCTTGTTGGGGCAATTGTTGGTCTTTGGTTGCTTGCGAAATTTTCACGTAGAGGATTTACCATCGGGGCTTTTACAATCCTTACTATTTCATTGTTTTCACTCAGCTTCTTACACAATGGTTCTCAGTTCTTAATGTTGATAGCCTTCTTGATCTTTACTTTTTTCATGTCAGCAGCATCAAACCTTACATTAGTATACCCAGCAGAGCTATTTCCAACTGAGATTCGTGGATCTGGAATAGGTATGGTAACAGCAATTAGTCGGATTGGTTCTGCAATTGGAACATTTCTGCTGCCTATTAGTCTAAATTCATTCGGATTGGGTACTTCAATGATTGGTATGGCTGTAGTTCTGCTAATCGGTTTGATTGTATCGATTGCCTGGGCACCTGAAACGAAGAATCTTTCCTTACATGAAGCAAGTGATCCTTTGCTTGAAGCGGGTAACTCTCCGAAGGGAACCGATATTCTCTTTACAGAAAATAAGAAAATAACATAAGATTATTTTCTAGTAAATAATTGAGAAGAAACGTTACTATCGTCTCCTTGTTTAATCTTGAATATATTTTCGAAAGGGGAGGAGTGTTGGATCATGACAACAATAAATTGTATACACCCTAAAGATATTAAAGAGGTTGTACTTGGGGATGGTGCTATCTCAATCCAAGAAGTGATTGCGGTTGCTAGATATGGGGCGAGCGTTTCCTTTACTCAAACATATTGTGATAGGGTGGATAAATCCCGTAGCCTAATAGACAAGTTTTTAGATGAAAATCGATTGATTTATGGTGTAACAACAGGATTTGGCAGTAATATGACAGAGGTAATTTCTTCTGAAGATGCAGAAACTCTTCAACGAAATATTATTCGTTCTCATGCAGTTTCTGTTGGACCGCCTCTAGAAAGAGAAGTAGTGAGAGCCATTCAATTGATGATTCTTGTGAATTTAGGTCAAGGTTTTTCAGGAGTCAGATTAAAAGTATTAAATCTAATTGCTTCACTTTTAAATCACGATATTATTCCGTTTGTTCCAGGTGATGGGTCAGTGGGATATCTTTCTCCTGAAGCTCACATGGCCTTAGTAGTGATTGGAGAGGGGAAGGCATGGTATAAAGATGAGCTCATCCCTGGAATAGAAGCGCTAGAGAAAGCTGGATTAGCACCTGTTACGTTGGGTGCTAAAGAAGGATTGGCACTTACAAGTGGAACTACTTCTGTCACAGCGATGGCTATCTTGGCCTTATACAATAGCATGCAAGCAGCGAAAACTGCCGACATTACAGGGGCTATGTCCTTAGAAGTGCTAAAAGGTACAATTAAAGCATTTGATCCCCGTTCCCACACCGTAAAGAAACATGAGGAACAGGCTAAGACAGCCAGAAATGTAACAAGAATACTTGAGGGCAGCCAAATCATTGATACATACAAGGAACATAGATTACAAGATGCTTAGCATACGATGTATTCCACAAGTTCATGGTGCCATAAAGAGAGTATTGAAGGACGCTGCGGTTACTATTGAGAATGAGATGAACTCTGCAAGTGACAATCCAATTATATTTCCGGAAGAGGAAGATGGAATTGCACTCATGGGTGGAAATTTTGATGGTTCCTACGTAGGAATCTACGCGGATACGATGTGCATTGCCTTAGCGAATTTAGCGAAAATTACCGAACGAAGAATTGATCGTCTAGTAAACCATCACCTTAGTGAACTTCCTAATTTCTTAGTAGTTAATCCAGGGTTAAATAGCGGCTACATGATTCCACAATATACAGCTGCGGGACTATTGAATGAGATTAGAGTTCTTTCACATCCTGCAACCGTAGATAATGTCCCAACATGCGCTAACCAAGAAGACCTGATAAGTTTTGCCTATTATGCTTCGAAGAAAGCATATCAGATTTCAAAGAAACTTGAATATATTTTAGCCATTGAGCTTATGACGGCCACGCAAGCAATGGATTTTCATCACCCCTTGAAACCGTCGCCGATTACGGAAAGTGTGTACCATTTAATACGCGACCAAGTCCCAATGGTAAAAGAAGATCGATTTTTTTATCCTGATATCGAAACCGTTTATGAGCAAATTCACGAAGGAGAAATAGTCAAACTAGTCGAAATGGCGGTTGGTGAAATTGAGTTCTAAAACTATAGTGGAAGCTGTTTTACTCTAACCAATCTAAGTAAAGCGGCTTCCTTTTTTATCTTTCATCAAGTTAGGAATTTATTATCATCACGCTTATAGCAGAAAGCATAGTTTTTTCCCAACTATACTATCTAAAATGCTTAATCACCTAATATAGGAGGAGTAAAGAAAAAATGCATTATGATGTAATTGTAATAGGAGCTGGATCTATGGGAATGTCTGCAGGATATTTCCTATCTAAAAATGGACAAAAGGTATTATTATTAGACTCTTTTGTTCCTCCTCATAATAAGGGCAGTCATCATGGAGAAACAAGAATTATAAGACATGCTTATGGTGAAGGGGAAGAGTATGTTTCTTTGGCACTTAAATCTCAAAAACTATGGAATGACTTAGAAAAACTTACGGATAAACAGTTATTTCTTCCAACAGGTGTACTGAATGCAGGCAGTCAAAAATCCACATTTATTAAGCAAGTAATCGCAAGTTCAAATAAATTTAATTTACCTTTAGAAATCCTAGATTCAAATCAAATCCATAAAAGATGGCCAGGTATTTCACTACCAGAAGATTATATTGGTTGCTTTGAATCGACTTCGGGTGTGTTAAAAAGTGAAGAGTGTATTCGAGCGTATCAACAACTTGCGGAGTCACATGGTGCTAACATCATTGTGAATAGCCAAGTAAGGAAGATATGTGTTCATAGAAATGGGGTCACGATTAAAACTGATGAACAGACTTTCTACGCAGAAGCATTAGTTGTTGCAGCGGGAGCATGGTCACCAAAACTTTTAGCGATGTTAGACTTAAATGTTCCTCTAGCCCCTATCAGAAAAACATTTGCATGGTTTGAAGCAAATGAATTATATAATTACAAAAACTTTCCGGCCTTCACTTTTGATACATCTGTAGGTACATACTATGGCTTTCCAAGTATAAATGACAGTGGTTTAAAATTAGGGAGACATGATGGGGGAAATTACATTAATCCTGATGATTCTATAGCAGGGTTTGGTGAATTGGATGAAGATGAGGGAGATTTGGTACAGTTCCTACAACAATTTATGCCTACCGGTCAAAAAATAAAATATGGGAAAAACTGCATCTATACAATGACCCCTGATGAGAACTTTATAGTGGATACCCATCCTAATTATCCACACATTGCTATTGCAGCAGGTTTCTCTGGGCACGGGTTTAAATTCAGTAGTGTTATTGGAGAGATTTTAAGTGACCTAATTATTTCAGGTAAGAGTGAGAATGATATCTCAGTATTTTCTATAAATCGATTTAATTAAAAATGAGAAGACTTGAAAAAAATATTTTGCTATCGGGATGAAAATACAAAGTCGCAAGTTTAACATGAACCTACATATAGAATGAAAATCCAAGTCGTTGATTCCTTATCTAAGGAAAAAACGGCTTTTTTTATTGGAAAATGCCTTAGCATTTGTTTTTACTGGTTAATTGTTATTACACCTATAGATTATTTTTTTACTTTAATCTATATAGAATAATCTTCTGTATCAATTGAAGAATATATCAATATATTCAAGGTTAATAAAAAATACAAAAACATATGTTAGGTTAGCTAACAAATTATATTGTCGAAATAAAAAAAACATGCTAGAATGAGAATATTCCGAAATATGAAACACTAATTCCGAATTTCGGGATTTGTGAAATTGAATGAAAGTGAAATACAGATTTTCTACATATTTATAAGTTTTAATTTTCGAAATTTCTGTAAATAGGAGGAGTGTTCAATGAATACAGTTGATTTGAATTGTGATTTAGGAGAGAGTTTTGGCACATATCGAATTGGGAATGATGAAGAGATTTTGGATTATGTAACATCTGTCAATGTTGCTTGTGGCTTTCATGCTGGTGATCCGACCGTTATGAGAAAAACGGTTCAACTTGCTTTAGAGAAAGATGTCAAAATTGGTGCCCACCCTGGATTACAAGATTTAATAGGTTTTGGCCGACGCAATATTAATATTTCTCCACAGGAAGCTTATGATATTGTTGTATATCAAATTGGTGCATTAAATGGCTTCTTGCAATCAGAGGGCGGGAGTATGCAACATGTTAAACCACATGGTGCTTTGTACAATATGGCGGCAAAGAATAAAGAGTTGTCTCTTGCCATTGCTGAAGCTGTATACAAAATTAATCCTGAGCTCATTTTATTTGGCTTGTCGGGAAGTGAACTAATAAGTGCTGGACAGACCATTGGATTACAAACTGCTAGTGAAGTGTTCGCGGATCGAACTTATCAGCAGGATGGTTCATTGACTTCTCGAATGGAAAAGTATGCATTGATAGAAAATGATGATGATGCTGTTGCACAAGTTATTCGAATGGTTAAAGAAGGAAAGGTTTTGTCACAGCAAGGAACTGATGTGACTTTAAAGGCAGATACAATTTGTATTCATGGGGACGGAGAACATGCTTTAACCTTTGCTCGTCATGTAAAAAAATCCTTAGAAATATCTGAAATTACAGTTAAGTCTATTTCTATATAAAATCATATCTAGGGGGTAGATTCCATTGGAGCCAATCAAAAATACAACAACTGACCAGAAAAAAAATCATTCTAAGCCAAAAACTAACCGGACATTATTGCTAGGTGCAGCATTTCTTATGGCAACATCAGCCATAGGGCCAGGTTTTTTAATGCAGACAACTGTATATACCCAAAGTCTTGCAGCAAGTTTTGGGTTTGTTATTCTTATTTCAGTTATTCTTGATATTTTTGCACAAACAAATGTATGGCGCATTATTGCTGTATCTGAAAAACGAGGACAAGAGATTGCAAACATGGTTCTTCCAGGACTAGGTTATGTTCTAGCGGCACTCATAGTTATGGGTGGGCTAGCATTTAATATAGGGAACATCGCAGGAGCTGGACTTGGTCTAAATGCGATGACTGGAATTTCCCCAACTGTTGGGGCGGCAATTAGTGCCGTCATTGCAATATTAATTTTTGTTGTAAAAGAAGCAGGTAAAGCGATGGACCGTTTTACACAAATTGCCGGCGTGTTCATGATCTGTTTGATGGTGTACGTTGCTTGGACAACATCCCCTCCAGTTGGTGAAGCAGTAGTAAGAACATTTGTACCCGATAAGATTGATATTATCGCAATTGTTACTTTAGTTGGAGGATCTGTAGGTGGGTATATTACATTTGCTGGTGGGCATCGTCTATTGGATGCAGGCGTGAAAGGTGTCGGAGCACTGCCAGAAGTCACAAAGAGTTCAGTAATGGGTATTTTAATAACCACAGTTATGCGAGTTGCATTATTTTTAGCAGTTCTAGGTGTTGTATCTAAAGGCTTACAAATTGATTCAGGAAACCCTGCGGCATCCGTTTTTCAACTTGCTGCTGGAAATGTTGGTTATAAGATCTTTGGTGTTGTTATGTGGGCTGCAGCAATCACATCAGTAGTTGGTGCTGCATATACCTCTGTTTCGTTTGTCAGAACATTCAGTGAAAAAATAAATAAAAAGGCGAACTGGATTATAATTGCCTTTATAGTCGTTTCAACAATTTGCTTTTTGTTAATTGGCCAACCAGTTAAAGTACTACTTGTAGTGGGGGCAATTAATGGTCTGATTTTACCAATTGCACTTGGTACACTTTTAATTGCGGCATATAAGAAGAATATTGTGGGTGATTATAAACATCCTTTATGGTTAACGATATCAGGTGTATTTGTGGTCATTGTTATGGCGTTAATGGGTGGATATACATTAATTACTCAACTACCATCACTATTTTAATAACTATAGATTCAATCTAATTATTACGACTAGCAGTTTGTGAAAAACTGCTAGTTACTTATAGGAGATGTATAATATGATTAATCTTTCGCAAGCAACCCCGGCTGAATTGCGCGCAATGATCCGCAACAATGAATTGATTAAACCGACTGCTGGAATGGCAACCGGCTATGCACAAGCAAACTTAGCCATCTTAAAAAAAGAGCATGCTTTTGATTTTTTATTATTTTGTCAGCGTAATCCTAAGTCTTGTCCACTTCTAGACGTAACAGAAATTGGTTCTCCTATTCCTAAATTTGCTGCTAAGTCTGGTGATATACGTACAGATATTCCAAAATATCGTATATATAAATATGGTGAATTAGTGGAAGAAGTAACGGATATTTCAGATTATTGGGAAGATGATATGGTTGGATTTTTAATCGGTTGCAGCTTTACATTTGAACATGCCCTTTTAAACAATGATATTTCCATTCGTCATATTGAAGAGGACTGTAATGTACCGATGTATAAAACGAATATTTCATGTATTGAAGCAGGGATATTTCACGGGAAAATGGTAGCAAGCATGCGTCCGATTCCTCAGCAAGATGTGGTGCGAGCGGCTCAAGTTACATCGCGTTTTCCTGCTGTTCATGGTGGTCCAATCCATATTGGAGATCCGGGGGCGATTGGTGTTTCTAACATACAGCAGCCTGATTTTGGTGATGCAGTAACGATTCGTGAAGGAGAAGTGCCGGTCTTCTGGGCTTGTGGAGTAACGCCTCAATCTATCGCAATGGAAACAAAACCGGCGATTATGATTACGCATGCACCAGGACATATGTTTATAACGGATATTCGTGATGAAAAATTAGGCGTTTTATAACTAACAGAAAGAGATGAGTTCTATGCCGGAAAAGCTTTTGAATAATACTACATGCGTACTGTCTCCCTTAGGCGATTCTGCAATCGTGATTACATTTGGGAATGAAATTAAATACGACATTCACAAAAAAATTAAAATGTTTATGGATTTGCTTGAAGATGAACCTTTTGTTGGATATATAGAATGTGTGCCGGCTTTTACAAATTTGACAGTTTTTTATGATCCTCTAGTTATCTATAAGAAACAAAAACAAAGCAATAACGATGAATTAATTTCTCCATATGAAGTGGTTCGTTCTATCCTGGAAAGGAAACTACAGTGGTTAAAAGAAGATAAAAAGCTGACACATCGAACAGTTTCTATTCCTGTATGTTATGGGGATGAATATGGCCCGGATTTGGAATATGTAGCTCGTTATAATAATTTATCTACTGATGAAGTCATCCATATTCATTCAAACGGTGAGTACCTAGCCTATATGATTGGATTTGCACCAGGTTTTCCATTTCTCGGTGGACTATCAGAAAAAATTTCAACGCCTAGACGATCTTCTCCAAGAATGACCATACCAACAGGGGCAGTTGGAATTGCAGGTATGCAAACGGGTGTATATCCTATATCAACACCTGGAGGGTGGCAATTAATTGGACAAACGCCAACCAAACTATTTTTACCAAATGTAAATCCTCCAAGTTTATTACAAGCAGGAGACATTGTGAAATTCCATCCAATTTCTAATCAAGAGTATAAAGAAATTATTCTAAAGGAGGGGTTACAGTGAGCCTGCGTGTAATCAAGCCGGGATTATTAACTAGTATACAGGATCTTGGAAGAAAAGGATTTCAGCAACATGGAGTGATTGTAAGCGGGGCAATGGATGCATATTCCCTACGAATTGCCAATATGTTAGTTGGCAATAAAGAAGGTGAAGCGGCCCTGGAAATTACGTTAATGGGTCCGACTCTTAAAATAGAAAAAAATTGCTTGATCGCGATAACAGGTGGAAATTTATCACCTACTATTGACAGTCAAGCTGTTCCAATGTGGAAGCCTGTTTATGTAAAAAAAGGCACGATTCTTCGATTCGCTGGATGTAAATCAGGTTGTAGGGCTTATTTGTCTGTAGCGGGAGGATACGCTATTTCTACAGTTATGAATAGTAAAAGTACATATTTAAGAGGGGAAATTGGCGGCTATAAGGGAAGAGCATTAAAAGTAGATGATGTTGTGGATTTTAATGAAACTTCTACTATTCTAGATAACCGGAAGTTTAAGGAAGCGTTTACCGCTCCAAAGTGGTTTGTCAATGAAAAGGAGTTTATGCCAAGTCGCATGCCAGTTATTCGTTTCATAGATGGAAGCCAGTACGATTATTTTACGGCCTCTAGTAAAGTTAGTTTTACAGAGAATTTGTTTAAAGTTTCAAACCAATCTGATCGTATGGGCTATAGAATATCAGGCCCTTTGCTGGAGTTACAAGAAAAACGTGAGCTATTGTCTGAAGCAGTAACTAACGGGTCTGTTCAAGTTCCTCCTGATGGAAACCCTATCATTCTTCTTGCGGATAGCCAAACAACGGGAGGGTATCCTAAGATAGCTCAAGTGATAACTGCAGATTTACCATTAATTGCTCAGGTCAAACCAGGGGAAGCTATTCAATTTTCACGAGTATCATTAAAAGAAGCTGAGCAGCTTTTCCTTCAAAAAGAACAACAATTAAATGAATTAAAGGTTTCAATTTCATTAGCTCTAAAAAAACAGCATATTATATAGTTATTTCACATCAAGAAGTAGCAAAAGGAAGAGAGTACTCTTATTAAAAGGGCACTTTCTTTTTTTTTGTTTATTCTCCGAAAACAGCCTAACATTAAGAAAAAATTCCATCAGTATTTCCTCCTATATAATATGAATTACAAGAAACTGGAAAAGAGGAAGTTTGTAATAAAGTACAGGCAGTTCTGCACATCAGAGCTGCTTTTTTATTTTCAAAGATAGGGGAATTTTCCCCTTAGGATAGGGAAGTTCCCCGATATGGAAAAATCGGGGCACCTCTTACAATAAGGGTATGGTAATTGTTTGTAATGAGGAGGAATAGTAATGCAGGCAAAAGTCGCAGCAAATCAAAAAACAGGAAAATCAATTGATAATGCATTTGCATCACATTTTGCTAAGTCTATGTTTCTAGCAGTTTGCGGACTTGTAACCTTATCGTTTTTTGGCACAAGAATGTTTACACACGTAGATTTAAACCTTTATGGCTATATGGTGGGGACGATTATTTTTATTGGGGGGTTCTTTTACAGGTTTATCGCATGGGGAGAAAGGCCGCCAACAAAGATTTTTATAAAAAAAGGCATCAAACTTCTATTTAGAAAATCAACGCCTAAAACATCAGTTGAACATTTAGCAACATACAATTTCATCTGGAATAGGGGAATTTACCGATGGACTCAGCACATTCTAATCGGATGGGGATGTATTCTTTCCTGCTTCGTGACATTTCCTCTAGTATTTGGATGGATGTACTTCACCATGGACGAGAATGGCTACTACAACATTATCGCAATGGGGATTCGGGTAATAACAGTACCAGCTAATGGGATCATTGCGAACTTATCATATAACGCTCTGAACATTACAGCTGTGATGGTTATCGCCGGAGTATGCATGGCTCTATACCGCCGTTTGAAAAATATGCAGGCAAGAGCAGAACAAAAATTCATGTATGACTTTCTTCCATTATATATGCTGTTATTAGTTAGCATTACAGGCTTGTCACTAACGTTTATGAACATCTCTTTGCACGGTGCAGGTCAGCCAGCTATGTCCCTGATTCACCAGTGGTCAGTCATTATTACATTGATTTATCTTCCGTTCGGAAAACTTGCTCACATACCATTCCGCCCAATGAGTGTATTTGCAAGAAACTACAGAGAGCATTATGCGGAACAATCCATGAAAGGATGCAAAGTGTGTGGTGATGAGTTTGTTTCAACAGAACAATCAAAAGATGTCGTAGAGGTTCTCGGCGTGAACGATATCGAATTTCAAACGAAGGAAGGCCATCATCTCGCTGAAATGTGCCTACCTTGCCGAAGAAAATACCGGATTGCTCAATTTTCCGGTTTCCCTATCCATGAGCTAAAAGTTAAGGAGGCAAACCAGAATGCAAAGGGATAAGTTTTTTAAAGAAGTAGAGAATGTGATACACCCGAATGAAACATTGGTCAAAACGCATTGTGCATATTGTGGAATGCAGTGCGGAATGAATTTAAGGGTAAATAGAGCGACAAATAAAATCATTGGGGTTGAACCACGTTATGACTGGCCTGTAACGGTTGGAAAAATGTGTCCAAAAGGGGTTACAGCTTACCAGCAGACGAACCATGATGATCGTATTTTAAAACCGCTTATTCGTGATGATGCATCATTAAAGGGAACAAAGGAAGGCTTTCGTGAAGCAAGTTGGAATGAAGCATATGATTTAATCGTGAAAAAGTTCAGTGAGCTTCAAAATAAATATGGAAAAGATTCATTATCCGTTTTCAGCGGCGTATCAATGACAAATGAAAAATGCTATTTAACAGGGAAATTTGCACGTGTGGCTCTTGGAACGCGCTACATTGACTATAATGGCCGTTTCTGTATGTCTAGTGCGGCCGGGGGATTCCTTCGTTCTTTCGGCGTAGATAGAGGTTCAACATTACCCTGGACAGATATTCATGAAACGGATTGCTTATTTATTGCAGGAAGTAATACAGCAGAATGTCATCCAACTTCTATGTTCCGAGTCTGGAACGTTCAAGAAAGAGGCGGATACATTATCGTGGTGGATCCCCGCGAAACGCCAATTGCGAGAAGAGCAGATGTGCACCTTGACCTGAAACCGGGAACGGATCTTGCCCTTGCTAATGGAATCTTAAATTTATTAATTCAAAAGGGTTATGCTGACAAAGAGTTTATTAATAATCATACAAACGGATTTGAAGAAACAAAAGAGCTTGTAAAAGAATTTACACCGGAATATACGAGTGAGCTTACAGGTGTGGCACCGGAAAAAATCATTCGCGCAGCAGAGATTTATGGAAAAGCACCGAATGCAGTTGTCATGTTTGCCCGTGGAATTGAACAGCAGCATAAGGGTGTTGACAATGTATCTGGATATACAAACATGGCGCTTGTAACGGGTAAGATTGGCCGTCCGAAGTCTGGTGTAGCAACATTCACAGGTCAAGGAAACGGACAGGGTGGACGAGAGCATGGTCAGAAAGCGGATTTATTGCCAGGATATCGAAAAATTACAAATCCTAAACATGTAGAAGAAGTTTGTAAAGTATGGAAAATCACTCCGGAAGAAATGCCTCAGCCGGGTGTTTCTGCTTATGAAATGTTTGAACTAATGGAACAAAAAACGATCCGCGGATTGTATCTGCTATGTTCTAATCCTGCAGTATCCGCGCCGAATTTAAATTTCGTCAGAAGCGCGATGAAAAACCTGGATTTTATGTTGTGTTCGGATTTCTATCTTTCTGAATCAGCAGAGTTTGCGGATGTGATCCTGCCGTCTGTAACGTGGTCAGAAGATGAAGGGACAGTTACAAACCTGGAAGGAAGAATTATTAAGATAAATAAGGCACAAGAACCAATCGGTGAATCTAAGCCCGATTGGCAAATACAAGTAGAGCTTGCAGAACGTCTCGGAAGAGGAAAATATTTTTCGAATTTGAAAACAGCAAAAGATATAGCTGATGAATTCAGACTGGCTAGTAAAGGCGGATATGCCGATTATTATGGAGCTACATGGGATAAAATCGACAAACAGGACGGTGTATTTTGGCCTTGCAAGGATGAAAATGATAAGGGAACGCCGCATATGTTCCTGGATAAAAAATTCTATCACGCAGACGGCAAAGCGAAAATTTGTGCACTTCCTTACCGCCCCCCTGCTGAAGAGCCAGATGAAAAATATCCGCTTCGTTTAACAACTGGACGTGTCGTTTACCACTACTTATCAGGGAACCAGACGAGAAGAATCCAGTTCCTGCGTGATATGTGTCCGGAGCCATACGTCGAAGTACATCCGGAAACAGCAAAAATATACAATATGGAACATGAAGAAAGAATCCGCCTATTTACCCGAAGAGGTGAGGCAATCTATAAAGTGAAAATTACAGAAGCAATTCGTAAAGATACTGTATTTGTTCCGTACCACTTTGGTCACGAGCAATCTATCAATCTATTAACCATTGCAGCACTGGATCCGATTTCCCGTATGCCGGAATATAAGGCATGTGCTGCTCAATTGGAAAAAGTAGAAATAAAGAAGGTGCAATAAATGGAAAAGAGGCTGTACTTAGAACTTGAAAACTGTATAGGATGCCGTTCATGCCTTGCAGCATGTACACAATGCGGAGGGCATGAAGAGCGGAACAGAAACTACGTTTACGATGTAAACCCTATGGTTAATCGGCAAACCATGCCTCTTATGTGCCTTCATTGTGTGAATCCAGCCTGTGCAAGAAGCTGTCCAGCCCAGGCAATCCAAATCCATGAAACAGGGGCCGTATTATCAGCTCTCGTTGAAAAATGTATCGGCTGCCAAAACTGTACGATTGCTTGTCCATACGGAATACCAAAATTTGATACTGAACAAAACTTAATGTACAAATGCGATTTATGTATCGACCGGACAAAAGACAGTACCCCGCCAATGTGTGCAAGTGTTTGCCCGTCTAATACACTTCAATGGCTAACAGATGAAGAAATTGAAAATAAGAAAAAACAATTTAATCTAGATAATGGAAAATGGGTGACTAGCATACCGTATCTTGAAGGTGAAACGAACGTTAAAGTAAATTTGCCTGGTATTTTACAGGGGATAACAAAGCTATTTTAGGAGGGATTAAGGTGCCGTCAGATAAAAATAATAAAATTCCCTTTAATGAAGATAATTACACTCATAATATTGAACGGAATAATGAAAGAAAGCTTGACAGACGTGGGTTCATGAAAACATTAGTGGGGGCTGCTGGCGTATTCGCAATTTCCTCCCTTCCTTGGGGGGCGGTAGCGGCTAAAGAATTGCTGGGGCTTGGGGAAAAGGAGTATCCTCACAAAAAAATCACAGATGTAAGCAAACTTGCAATTGGTGACGCATTAGAGTTTAAATTTCCAGGTGATCATGATGATGCTCTTTTGATCAGATTGTCAGAAAAGAAATACGTAGCTTACCAAAATGCATGCACACATCTTCGCTGTCCGGTTTTCTGGGTGAAGGAAGAAGGAGAGATGATTTGTCCTTGTCATCATGGAAAATTTGATGTTGAAACAGGTGCTCCAACTGCGGGTCCGCCAAGAAGGCCGCTGCCTGAGATTCAGGTGAAAGTTGAAAATGGCGCGGTATACGCAGTAAGGGTGAAGCGTTATGAGGCTTAAGTTTATTGGTGTCGCGCTGCTTTGTGCCTTCTTTATGATGAATATTGTATTTACCCAATTTATGGTTCACCAATATTATTATGAAAATTATGTAAATGTATTAATATTTGGGGGATTAAACATTGTGGTGTTTCCCTTAGCGTTATTTACTTATAAAAAAACGAAAAATGAAAAGGCGTGAATCAAATGAACAGTGAAACATACCTTGATTTTTGTTTTATAAAAGAAGCATCTGGAAATTTTGCTACTGAAATCGATAAGCTCCTTTCAGACCTTTTTAAAGATGTCCGTCTTAACTGGTATTTAGATGAAAAGTCAATAGATGGGGTTGATATTGTAGTTGCCGAAGTAAAGGGAATGAGCAGATGGGAGTCTGAAGAGGAAACAATGGAATTTATCGAGAATTATGCAAAAGATACATTCTGGAAATATTTGAAGGGTTATCAGATGAATGTTTACATGGCAAAGAGAGGGTGCAATACCTGTGGAACAAATTAATGTAGAAGATATACAACCATTAGTATCGGAAAAAGCAAGAGTAGCCATCTTCGATGATCATGGCCAGGATAAAGCTCCTTTCGTTTCTATAACGATTGTTAAGGTGGAGCTTTGTCCTGACAAAACACATCTGCGTATTTATTTTGACGACATTAACTTTTTCGCTGTCCCATTGATATCCAATGTGACTAAAAATGAAAATGAGTGGTCAGCTTTTGATGAAAATTCGGGTTTACAATATATAATTAGAAGAGAGAGTGGTCAGGATGTTTAGAAAAATTCAGCTTCCATTACAAACCTTAAATCTCGTTGTAGGATTTATGGTGTGGGTATTAATTTCTTCCCTGCTGCCTTTTATTAAAGAAGATATCGCTATACAGGATGGTCAGCTTGCACTGGTAACAGCTGTTCCTGTTATTTTAGGATCTATTCTTCGCATTCCCCTTGGCTTTTACGCCAATCAGTTCGGGGCTAGGAAAATTTTCCTGATTAGCTTTATATTGCTGTTATTCCCTGTTTATTATATCAGTATCGCGGACTCTCTTGCTGATTTGTTGATTGGAGGGCTTTTTCTTGGTATTGGGGGAGCCGTATTCTCTGTAGGAGTAACCTCTTTACCAAAGTATTATCCTAAGGAACGCCATGGCTTTATAAACGGAATTTACGGTGCAGGAAACCTTGGAACGGCTATATCAGCGTTTGCAGCCCCTGTTGTAGCTACGAAGTTTGGCTGGTCTACAACCGTGCAGCTTTACCTTGTAATTTTGGCAGTCTTTATTGCAGGTAACTTCCTATTAGGAGATAAAAGGGAACTGAGAGTTAAAACACCGCTTTTAGAACAAATTAAGGGTGTCTACAAAAATGAAAAACTATGGCTGCTAAGCTTATTTTACTTTATAACATTCGGTTCTTTTGTTGCATTTACTATTTACCTGCCAAACTTTCTTGTAGCGAACTTTGGATTAGATAAAGTTGATGCCGGTATAAGGACAGCAGGCTTTATTGTCCTTGCTACTCTTATGAGACCAATTGGCGGGTGGCTTGCCGACCGCTTCCATTCTCTTATTCTGCTCATGTTTGTTTTTGGAGTTTATACGATTTCAGCAATGATCCTATCCTTTGCTCCTTCAATTAGCTGGTACACATTTGGCTGTTTAAGTATTGCTCTATGTGCTGGAATGGGAAATGGTGTTATTTTTAAGCTAGTGCCCATGTATTTCCAAAAACAGGCTGGTATTGTGAATGGAATTGTGTCCGCAATGGGCGGTTTGGGAGGATTTTTCCCGCCGTTAATTCTATCCTTGTTATTCAATATCACAGGCCATTATGCAATCGGGTTCATGGCATTGTCAGAAGTTGCTCTTGCAAGTTTGATTTTAGTCGTCTGGATGTATTTCCAAGGTAAAATGGAGCTGGCCAAAGAAGTTATTGACCATACAATAGAAGGCATTTTGATCACCGATACCAGTGGTAAAATCATTTCAGTAAACCCTGCGTTTACAAGTATTACGGGCTATCAGGAAAATGAAGTAATTGGAAAGAATCCTAGTATACTTAAGTCAGGTAAACAGCCTCAAACTTTTTATAAGGATTTATGGAAATCTATTGAAAAAAATGGTTTCTGGCAAGGTGAAATCTTGAATAGCCGTAAGGATGGACAACAATATCTACAATGGCTGACAATTAGTGCAATAAAGAATAATGCTGGGGATGTTGTTCAATATGCCGGGATGTTTAGTGACATTTCAAGTCATAAAATGAAAAAAACATAAAAAATCAATGTGCAGTAAATCATTGAATCCCAGTTTTGAAGCGGAGTTTTCGACGTACAAGAAGTACTAGTGCAAACTTTCCCTAAGGACAGAAACTCTTCATCAGCTTTTACATCGCTCGACCGAAAGCGTAACTTTTGGGAGGACGTCTCGTATTAGTCGGCCTGCCCGATAATTTGCGACAAACGATTAAGGAGGGTGGGAATGAATACTCAGCCACTCAAAAAAAACATCAGTTCTTATATTATTCAAACTCATGAAGAAGAGATTAAACGAATTGCAATGGAGCTTCATGAAGGCGTGGGACAGTCCCTCTACAGTCTTTTTACAGGTATGCAGCTCATTGAAAAGGCAATCGAACAGCCTGCCATGAAAAGCTATGCAGGTGATATGAGCCAGCTATTGGAAAAGACAATTCAAGAAATCAGGCTCTTGGCTGTAGAATTGCATCCTCCTACCCTTACAACTCTGGGGCTAATTTCTGCTATGAAAAGCTATATAAAATTATACACTTCAACATATGGCATTGAAGTTGAGGTAGAGAATCTGGGTGTTGAATCGCAAATCTCTGATAGAGATAGCATTACACTTTTCAGAGTCTGCCAGGAAGCATTAGTGAATATAGCAAGGTATGCTGATACGATGAAGGCAAGTATAATATTCAAATGGAAAAAAAGCAGGTTATTGATTATGATTAAAGATTCAGGAAAAGGGTTTGAGGTGGAAACGGCTATGAATAAGTCGAGCGGGCTTGCAGCCCTGAGTGAAAGAATGCATTTGATTGGCGGAGAATGTACCATATTTTCAAAAATAGATAAAGGGACTTCTATAGAGATTTCTCTTCCATTATATTAAAATGGACTAAACAGGGGGTTTGCTAATTGAGCAATCCCCGTTGTTGTTTCAAATTCATTTATAACAATACATATACGAACAAAGCTAAGGGGGAACAGCTTTGATAAAAATTTTGCTTTGCGATGATCACGCCGTTGTAAGAATGGGCTTAAAGATGCTATTAAATAATCATTCTGATATGGAAGTGATAGGGGAAGCTTCCGAGGGGAACGAAGGAATACAGCAAGCACTAGAGCTCCAGCCAAATGTGGTAGTCATGGATTTAAGCATGCCTCATGGGAAAGATGGCTTATCAGCAACTTCAGAACTGAAAAAACTAATGCCTGAAGTAGCCATATTAATACTTACTATGCATGATGATGAAGAATATTTGTTCAGAGCTATTCAAGCGGGTGCTTCAGGCTGTATTTTAAAAACTGCACCACATGAAGAATTATTGGTAGCTATTCGCTCTGTTTCGACCGGAAATGCTTACCTTCATCCATCTGCAACTAAAAGGTTAATGGAAGTATACATAGGCAGTGTGAAGCAGGGGACCTCTGATACTTTCAATCTGCTTTCGGACCGTGAAAAAGAGGTCCTGACCTTGATTGCGAAAGGATTTTCCAATAAAGAAATTGCCGGACAGCTTGTTATAAGTGTGAAAACGGTTGAAACCCATAAAGGAAACCTGATGGAGAAGCTTCAGATGAAAACAAGACCTGAACTTGTTGCATTTGCTTTAAAAAAGGGGTTATTAGGGTATGGAATTTAACGTGTGCAATAAATCGAGAAAAGATCAACCATTTAAACAAGCGTGTGAACAAGTATTAGAAGAATTGAACTGTGATTTTGTTGGACTGGCTTTACAAAACAGCATCGGTCCAGACGTAAGCTGGCATTATGCCGCCGGGAACAGAAATGATAAATACAAAAGAATAACAGTTCGATATGGAAAAGGGATAGCAGGTAAGGTAATATCAACAGGCAGACCGATGGGAATTGAAGATTTTCCTAATAATATTCTGGGCAAAGCACTAGAATATCCTATCATGCTCGCGGAAAATCTCAGCTACGCTTTCGCAGTTCCAATTCAATTTAAAGGTGTTCTCAAAGGTGTATTATTAGTAGGTAATAGAACAAAACAGCCTATTTCTGAAAGTGACCAGCATACGATCCTTGATGCAGCGAAAAGATTGGAAAAGGAATTAAACAGCTCAATTTAACGGCAACAGGAGGACTATGTATGGACTGGAATAATCATTTGGAAATGGAAAAAGAGAATTCTTTTGGGTCCAGCGAAGCGACAATTCTCGTTAATGAATCAGGCGTCATCTCATTTGCGAATCAACAGGTATATGAAAATTTTGGTTATTTAAATCATGAATTAATAGGAGAAAAGCTTTTGAATCTTATGCCAGGAGCAAATCTTCAGGCCAGTGGGGAAGGGGAAATAATCCACCAGTTCGGAATCCACAGGGATGGACATACTTTTTCACTTTTTTTCAGGGTAAATGCCTTTTCGCTTGAAAAAGAGGTCTATTACTTAGTCGTGTTCCATAAAGTGAAAGACCAATCACGACTTAATCAACAGCAAACCTATCCCATAAATGAGCTGGTTGATTTAATGTACGCACTCGATGAATCAACGATTGTCGCTTTTACAGATGAAAAAGGCAAGATACAATCCATAAACAAGAAATTTTGTGCTGTATCCCAATATTCAGCAGCAGAACTTATAGGGAAGGATCATCGAATTATCAATTCAGGTTATCATTCAAAGGAATTTATGCAAAATCTTTGGATAACAATCTCGACAGGAAGTGTATGGAGGGGCGAAATTAAGAACAGAGCAAAGGATGGAACCTATTATTGGGTAGATACCACAATTGTCCCTTTCTTAAATGAAATAGGGAGCCCTTATAAATACCTGGCAATTCGGAAGGAAATTACCGAATATAAACGAGTTGTAGAGGAACTGAAAAAGTCCGTAAATAAACTTGTCGATTTTCAATTTGCTTTGGATGCTTCATCAATTGTAGCTATAACCGATCAAAGAGGGACCATCAAATTTGTTAATGATCAATTTTGCCGGATTTCGGAGTTTTCAAAGGAAGAGCTGATTGGACAGAATCATCGAATTATTAACTCGGGATTTCATTCTAGAGAATTTTTCAATGATCTTTGGAGAACAATTTCATCGGGGAAAGTATGGAAAGGTGAGATTAAAAATAAGACCAAGGGTGGAACCTATTATTGGGTAGATACGACTATAGTTCCGTTTCTTGATGAGCACAATAAACCATACCAGTATTTAGCGATTCGCTATGAAGTGACCAAGAGGAAGATTGCGGAAGAAGAGATTCAGAAAATGACGGGAAAAATCATTGATGTTCAGGAAGATGAAAGGAAACGCCTTTCTCGAGAGCTTCACGATGGTATCGGACAAAACTTATACAGCCATCTCATCACGATTAACAGGCTGCAGACAGAAATGAGTCATCCTCTTTTAGATCAGATGCGAGATGAAGCAACTGAAATTATCGAAGAACTCCGACACCTATCATGGGAACTGCGGCCATCAGTACTTGATGATCTTGGTTTGTTCCCAGCCATTCGCTCTTATTTGGTCCGGTTTTCAGAGCATCACCATATCAAGATCCATTTTGACTGCTATTTAAATTGCCGTCTGAATACAAACAAAGAAATTACCATTTACCGTGTAATCCAAGAAGCATTAACGAATATTCGTAAATATGCTCAAACCGAAGAAGCAACAGTGACGATTCGGGAAATAGATGACGAAATTCGTGTGGTTATAGAGGATAAAGGAAAGGGATTTGATTTAGAAAAGGTTACCCGTGGAGTAGGCATATTCAGTATGGAAGAGAGAGCCAAAGCTGCCGGTGGAAACCTTTCCCTTCATTCTGTTGAGGAGAAAGGGACAAAAGTATTTTTGGAAATACCTTTGTAAAGAAATTTTTTTGTAACGATCAGGTAAATTTAGCTCCCAAGGAATTCCTGATAGCTTTACGCATTAAGATAATATTCCCATTAAAGATCCTCTAAGGGGTCTGTTAAGCTTATAACCCATGGCGAAAGCTTCCAATTTACAAGCAAACAAAAGTTGAAAGTTATGAAGAAAACCGCTACGAAGCTAATATGAATATGTGCTCAGAGCATTTATGCAAAATAACAATCTATGCGAAAACAGTCTTATTCAATACAACTTTTGTGCTTTGTTTTATAATAAATTGATAGTAAAGGTGAACACCAATTTCTATCTTCTGCACTAATAAAAATACTAAAATCATGAAAGGAGCCATGTATGCAATCACAAAATAAAACCGTTATAAAGTCAATGCAGATTCTTAACCTTTTCATAAATCATTCCAGGCTCACTTTTAATGAAATGATGGAACTTTCTGGCCTCCCAAAAACCTCTCTGCACCGTATGATTGGATCATTAGAAGAAATGGGGTTTTTAACAAGAGATGATGATGGTTATTATTCACTTGGGCTAATATTCTTGCAGTTTGGACAACTCGTAGGGGAGCGTTTAGATATAAGAAAAATCGCATACCCCATTATGAAAGAACTTCGAGATGATGTTGAAGAAGCTGTGAATCTAATTGTGAGAGATACTAACGAAGCCATGTATATTGAAAAGGTAGATACGTTGCATCCTGTTCGTTTATATACTTCAATCGGAAGGCGTTCACCACTGTACGCAGGTGACTCTCGAATAATACTCGCCTATTTGTCTGAAGAAGAGTGTGAAGCATATCTCGAAAATATAGAATTAAAACCAATTGCTATTGGAACGATAACAGATAAAAAAATACTCCGTCATGCTTTGGAAGATGCAAGAATGAAAGGTTATACGATTACTTCCTCTGAATTAGAGGATTATACAAAATCCGTAAGTGCACCAATACTTAACGGTAAAAATCAAATTGTAGCAGGTATAAGCGTAGCTGGAATTGATGCAAGATTTCAAGAAGATCGCTTGCCGGAATTAATTGAAAAAGTAACGAATGCCGCCAGACGAATTTCATTGAAACTAGGTTCTCAAACTTCGTAAACTAAAACCGAAAAAGAGGTAGCAGATTAATAAACTTTGTATGTCCCCCAATTCAATTCAGTACTATACTGTCTGATTTTTGTTTCCATAAGATTTACTTGGAATTTCTAAAAGTTGATGGATAGGACTATGGAAAGCCATTCCCGAACGGAAACAACCATGAGCAGACCTTTCTTTGTTATTTCTTAGGAGAACCTTTTACCACTTGGTTCCTTGAAGGTAGTGAAGGCTTCATCTCAACTAAGGGAATAATTTGTGTAACCACTCTAATCATTTACGATTAGGTGATTTTTGGGGTTTTTGTTAACATTTTACTAACAGTTTTTATCCTCATTGAGTTGTTAAAACATCTAAGCATATAAATTGAGCTCTCCAACCTTTTTCAGTATCATAGTCCCTTATGATAGTTTTGATACCGTCTTCCATAACATTTTTGTTGAATAAATATCTGCTTGTGAAGAAGCTGATTTTTTTTATACGGCGTATGCCTCAGAAAAATAAAACAATACTTTATTTTATAATTTAATCCGTCCACGTAGACTGTTAAAATACGATATTTACTCTTGTAAGGGAACAAATAAAATGAACTAAACCATAATCGGAAATAATTAGGAGAATTCATCGTATAAGAAACGAAACGTGTACGGGAATCATCCTATTTTCAAATCTAGTATTCTCGTACACGTCAAGGAAATATAATAAACTATTGAAGAAATGAACATATTCTGTGTTGTCTATTTTTTTTAAGCCATTAGAGCAGGTTACACTTCGCCCCAGTGATGCTGTTTCTGCATTTAAATACGTGCAAATTCGGATTGATATATATTCCTTGGTACTCCAATGTCAGCCATGGTAAGTAACCCTGGTTTGCGAATGGCATCGATCTGCTTAGCGGTATTGATAACCATTGCAGCGGTCGCAGTATCTCCAAAAATACCATTTGGAATGATCAATCTTTGCGTTTCGTTTCCTTCAATAATAATTTCATCTTCTTGATTAATTCCAACAGACATAGTCAAATCCAAGCATATTTCCCTTCCATTTGAGGTCTTGCCCTTGGATACTTGATGAAGGCCATTTACATCTCCTGGTTTTAAGGAAGTAAGTGGAACGGTAATATTTTCTCCAGCAATCGTCGGTTCAATTGTATTTTTTACACTTGCAAGGTTCCAATTGAGACCATAAGCGATTAATCTGACAGATTCTTCAAGCCCAACATGCCCAATTTTATTCTGTTCAGCTAAGGATTCAAATTCTTCTTTGGGCATACCGATACCGACTTTTTTTTGTAAGGGAATGCGTCGTTTTGAAACATCTACCCTACGGTTGACAATTATTTTATTGACCGTTGTTAATACTGTTGAAAAACAGATGACCAATGTATCCATGATGAATCCTGGATTAATTCCAGTCCCAATGACACTAAGCCTTTTAGCCTTAGCGTAATCATCTATTTCCTTGGCAAGTTCAGGGTAACGGTCCCAGGGGAAAGAAAGCTGTTCGCAGGTAGAAACGACTGAAAAACCATGATCTAGAAGTTCTTTGATTTGTGGCCATACTTGTTGTAAGTTAGAACCGGTTGCATGAAGGGCGACAGGATGATCTGTGTTCGTTTTTACTTCTTGTATACTGGATACTACATTAAGTCCTGTTTGTTTTTCATTGATTAATAACCCAATATCATTTCCAATCTTTTCAGGATCAATATCTATAACACCAATAATCGAGTGTGGATTAGTTTGGTATGCACTGCGGAGAATTTCTATACCAATAGGGCCGAGTCCGAATACTGAAAATTTTGAATGTTGTTTAGTCAATAATCTCTCATCCTTTCAAATATCGTATAAAAAAATGCTAACATGGTAAGATAAATAATAAAAATAGTAAATTTTTATATACTTATAAATATTGGTTATAGAAGGGAGTACTTAATGAAAGGGGGAATTATCAAGAAACGTATTTGTTCAAAGCGGGAAAATTATTTGGATTATAATTGAAATTGAATAATCAATATAAATTTATGTAAAAGAGGCTCTACCAAAGGTTTTACTTTTGGTAGGGCCTCTTTTTTTAAAATAACCTAATGTTTATTCTGGATCAAAATAAAAAACTCTTATCTATCGTAAAACGTTGGATCGTTTTGTAGAGTATGCAAAATTTGATTAGTTAATAATGACGTATCATCGTTGTTTTTCCATATCGCTGAAATGGAACTAGTTAATTCAGTGTTATCGATGTCTAAAGCTTTAACGTTACTGGTCCCTAACAAACCAATCATATCTTTGGGCATGAGAGCAACGCCTAGGTTATTAGAGACCAAATTAGCTATAGTTAATAATTCCGATCCTTTACATAATTCTTTCGGAGAAAATCCAGCAGTTAAACAAGCCTTTTCCAATAGAAATTGAAGGGAGTGTGCTTGAACCGCATCATAATGAATGAAAGATTCATCCTTTGCTTCGTATAAGTGTATAGAATCCTTTTGAGCTAGTGGATGAACAGTTGAAACCACTAATTGTAATGGAAATCTTTTGAATTCAATCATGTTCAATCCTTCATGGGCAATTATGTTATTGTGAATGGGTGTTCGGATAAACCCGATGTGATAATTTTGTTGATTAACTAGTTTGACAGCCCTTGATGATGTTGTTTCATGTAGATAAAATTCAACATCAGGATATTCCCCAAGAAACTTTTTTAATAGCTTTGGGATATAAATGCTAGCTGCAGAGGGTACGGTAGCGATTTCTATTTTAGGTTTGGGGATAATCTTGTTTTCAACTATGTAATTGATCGTTTTCTCAATATCATCGAAGGAAGGAGCGAGTTTTTTATAGATGTACTCTCCCTCCTCTGTTAATGTGATTTTTCTTGTTGTTCGATTTAAAAGTTTAAAACCTAGTTGTTTTTCAAGGGAAGAGATTTGTTGACTTAGCCCGGGTTGGGAAATATGCAGGGTTTTGGATGCCTCACTGAAACTAAGATGGTTAGAAATCTCTATAAAATAGCGTAGAGATAGAAAATTCATATGATCACTCACTTCAGTTGGATTTCAAGAATCACTGCCAAAAAGGTAATTTTTATAATGAACACTTATAAGTTTATAACAATAATATATTTCTAATATAGAAGAGTCAATATTATCCTTTAATAAAGGGTGGAGCTGTATAATTAGGGATTTCCACTCACAAATGATTGAATTTTCTTATTTATTTGCAGTATTTTGACCCATTTACGCCTTGTATTTTACTGATTTTGTAAGAAATAATAATTTATTCCTAGAGATTTTTCAGTACTAAGGTCTAACTGGAAAATGAAGGGAAATCAAGGTGGTCGGTAGAATATTAACAATATCATCTATTAAATGGTGATAAAAATGCAAAAGGAGGATTTTAATGAAAAAATTATACAGTGGCTTTCTATTAGTTAGTATCTTGATGCTTATCGGAATCATGACAGCATGTAGTGGCAGTAAAGAAGGTGTCTCCGGCGGTGGAAGCCAAAACTTAAGTCTATTGACTGGCGGAACTGGCGGTACATATTATCCACTTGGTGGACAAATTGGAAATATCATTTCTGATAACACAAAGGCGAATATAACACCCCAAACATCCGGTGCATCAGCTGAAAACATGGAAACCTTGAGAGTGGGAGAAGCTGAAATTGCTTTCTCGCAAACAGATATCGGAGCATATGCAATTGAAGGAAAAGAAATGTTTGAAGGAAAACCAATTGATAATATCCAAGCAATCAGCTCTTTATATCCGGAAACGGTACAACTTGTAACGACAGCTAAAAGTGGAATTAAATCAGTTAGCGATCTAAAAGGAAAAAAAGTATCAGTGGGCGCACCTGGATCAGGAGCATACATTAATGCCATGCAAATTCTAGAAATTCATGGATTATCAGACAAAGATATTAAAGCACAAAATCTATCTTTTGATGAGTCAACTGACGGAATCCAGGCAGGTAATATTGACGCAGCATTTATAACTGCAGGCACACCAACTGGTGCGGTTGAAGCGTTATCTGTACAAAATGATATTGTCATTATTCCAATGGAAGACGACAAAGTTCAAGCATTGGTTGACAAATATCCATACTATGCAGAGGATACCATTCCTAGTGGCACTTATAAAATAAAATCTGACATTAAAACGGTGGCTGTTAAAGCAATGTTAGTTGTATCAAAGGATCTTGATGAAGAATTAGTATACGAAATGACAAGAGCTATTTATGAAAATACAGACAAAATCACACATGCAAAAGGTAAGTTCATTACACCTGAAACGGCACTTGAAGGATTAGGGGATATGGAGCTTCATCCTGGTGCAGCTAAATACTTTAAAGAAAAAGGTGTAACTCAGTAAACACTATAATGGTCGGTAGTACGCTATATGTGTTCTATCGACTTTTGTTTTCTGGAAAATAGATTCCTAATTTTGAAAGGGGTATCTATGAGAGTGAAGAAATTTACGATTTATTGTATACCTCTACTATTGTTTAGCGCTTTTCTATTCTTCTTTCCATATAAACAAGTCATTGCTTTTTCTTACCAGGATCAAGAGGAATTACTAGCATATTTACCGTTGAAAAAAGAAAAAACTGTTCAAATAAAGTATACACACTCTATTCACTTATCAGAAGTACTCGAAACTTATCACTTATCCGACAAGAAAATGAAACTAACCGAGCTTGCATATAAAGATTTTGCAGTTGGTATGCCTTCTAATGCAGAAGGTGAGGAAGTATTTGAAGAGAAAGACGGCACTTATTATATAAAAAATATGAATCGCCAATTTGCATATATTGATTTAAGAATAGGGAAAGTTAGAGCAAATCATCGGTTAATTTATAAGGGGTGTACATACACATTTTCAAGTTTTATTAAGCCAGGCACATGGATCAGAATTTCTCCAAAAAAAATTTCATTTTGGGAACAATTGAATGGAGTGAATATAAATGGCTGATGATAACGAAATAGCGAAGTATTTAACGGAAGAAGAACAACAGGAACTATTAGAAAAATACGATCCTGAAGCGGGAACAAGGAAATTAACAGGTATTTTGGGTTACATTGCTTTTATCGGTCTCTTAGCCTTTTCATTATTTCAATTATATACGGCTGTTTTTGGTGTTTTTACAGCACAAATTCAAAGGACGATACATTTAGGTTTTGCACTTTCTTTAATTTTTTTACTATTCCCCGCAAACCGCAAGAAACGTCAAAAGGGAAAGTTCCAAATTGCCTGGTACGATATTATTTTAGCTGTTCTTAGTATTGGAGTAGGCGCTTATTGGCCATTATTTTTCGAGGATCTCGTTATGAATGTTGGTCGTTTAGGCACTTTGGATTTTGCAGTTGGTTTAGTAGCGATTCTACTTGTACTTGAGGCTACTAGGCGTGCAGTAGGTCTTCCAATTATGGTTATTGCCATAGTATTTGTTCTCTATGGACTTTTTGGACAATATATGCCTGGGTTCTTATCACATCGTGGTTTAACCTTTGAGCGTATGGTACAAACGATGTATTTCTCTACGGAGGGGATATTAGGCACGCCATTAGCGATTTCATCTACATTTATCTTCCTGTTTTTATTGTTTGGTTCTTTCCTTATTCGAACAGGGGTTGGTCAATATTTTAATGATCTTTCAACAGCGATTGCTGGTAGAAGAATAGGAGGGCCTGCAAAGGTTGCAATTTTTTCAAGTGCTCTTCAAGGAACGATAAGCGGAAGCTCTGTAGCTAATGTTGTTACTTCAGGAGCATTCACGATTCCGATGATGAAAAACCTTGGATATAAAAAGGAATTTGCTGGTGCAGTAGAGGCAGCTGCTTCAACAGGTGGTCAATTAATGCCGCCAATAATGGGGGCTGCTGCATTTTTAATGGTTGAGTTTATTGGTAACGGGATTACGTATTGGGATATAGCTAAAGCAGCTTCCATTCCAGCCATACTTTACTTTTCAGGAATTTGGATAATGACACACTTTGAAGCGAAGAGACTTGGATTGCGTGGGTTAACCAAAGAAGAAATGCCTAGTAAGAAAGAAGTATTTGGTAAGATTTATTTATTAATTCCGATAATCGCCATTGTTTTATTACTCATGTCAAATATAACGGTTACACATGCTGCACTGTACTCAATTGTCATTTCTGTCATAGTGGGCTTTATTAACAAAGATGTACGTATGAAATTCATTGATATTATTTATGCATTAGTTGATGGAGCTCGTACAGCACTTGCAGTAGCAGCTGCCACTGCATCAGCTGGTATTATTGTAGGAATTGTGACGAAAACGGGATTAGGGCTAAAGCTGGCAAATGGTTTAATCGATTTGTCTGGTGGATATTTAATACCAACACTTATGCTAACGATGGTAGCAGCACTTGTTTTGGGAATGGGATCACCGACAACTGCAAACTATGTAATCACATCCACAATTGCGGCGCCTGCAATAATTTTACTAGGTGTACCGGATTTATCGGCACATTTATTCGTTTTCTACTTTGGAATAATTGCAGACATAACACCACCAGTTGCATTAGCAGCTTTTGCAGCTGCAGGAGTTTCTGGTGGAGAACCGATAAAAACTGGGATAGAGTCATCAAAACTGGCAATAGCCGCATTTATTATTCCATACATTTTTGTACTTTCTCCGCAAATGCTTATGATTGATACAACTTGGATGGAAGTTGCATGGGTTGTTCTTACAGCAATGACGGGTATGATCGCAATTGGAGCCGGTGTAATTGGTTACTGGGTGAGGGGGATGCACTGGTTAGAAAGAATCCTTGCTATCGTGGTTGGGCTGCTATTAATCTATCCTGAAACAATTTCGGACATTATTGGATTAACTACGTTTGTAATATTACTTGGTTTACAATATTTGAGGAATCGAGACAAGGATAACAGTTCTAATATATTGGAACATAAACAAAATATGTAGAAATCATACCTGCAACGATATTATATGGGCAGCAGAGGGTGTAAGGTATGTGTTTGTACTCTTTGTGACTATAATCGTAAGGACAACGAATGGTATCAATAAATACTAGAGTTGAAGAAAAGCAGGTAATGGTTTTTTTATAGCATAAGAAATCTAAATCAAATTTTAATTTTTGATTTTAAGGGGGTGGTTTAATGAGGTAAAGTTTCCAATTCATATTTTGACAAAAAGAGAGAATAAAAGAATGTGCTTCAGTCAGTTCAAACTGCTTTTATATAGTATAGAGTGCATCACGCACATTCCGTCTGATAATAGTGAATTGTAGTCGAATCCTGTAACAGCCCTTTGTGAATTTGTGTAGATCAGTAAAAGTTTCATTAGTTATCTCATTTGTTTTAGAAACAATAATCATTTTGAAAGGAGACTAATTTATGAAATTTATAAAAAGTTTTATTTTAGTTACTTTCAGTTTCTTTTGTATGATTACACCGGCTTTTGCAAGTGTGCCTGGGGTAGATAAGTCAATGAAAAAGGGGGCAACAAAAGGAATAGTATCCGTTGCTCATCCGTTAGCTGCTGAGGCTGGTATAAAAATATTAAAACAGGGAGGAAACGCGGTCGATGCTGCAGCTGCCATTCAATTGTCGTTAAACGTAGTGGAACCAATGATGTCTGGAATTGGTGGCGGTGGTTTCATTATGATTTATAGTAAAAAGGAAAATAAAATTACGATGATTGATAGTCGTGAAATGGCCCCGCAAAATGTAACGCCTGAACTTTTTTTAGATGGAAAAGGAAAACCAATTCCTTTTAGTAAGCGTCACACTACTGGAAAAGCAGTAGGAGTTCCAGGAACGTTAAAGGGTGTCGAAACAGCTCTTGAGAAATATGGAACGTTGGATATATCTCAAGTAATAGATCCAGCAATTAAACAAGCTGAAAAAGGGGTTAAAGTCAATTGGATCACTGCTCAATACATCGATGAAAATGTAAAAAAACTTCAAAATAATCAAGCGGCAGCAAATGTGTTTGTTCCTAACGGCCAACCCTTGAAAGAGGGAGATACCCTCGTTCAACCAGATCTGGCAAAGACGCTTAAATTAATTAAAAAACAAGGATCGGAAGTATTTTATAGTGGTCAAATTGGTAAAGCACTTACCAAAGAAGTGCAAAAACGCGAAGGAACAATGACTACAGAGGATTTAGAGAATTATGTGGTGAAAGAAAGAGAACCGATTAGATCGGAATATAGAGGATTCGAATTGGCAGGGGCAGCTTCACCAAGTTCTGGCAGTTTGACTGTCCAACAAATCCTGAAATTAATGGAAGGTTACGATGTACAAAAGATGGGAGCAAACTCACCAGAATATCTTCATTATCTAACTGAAGCAACGCATTTGGCTTTTGCTGATCGGGCAGCGTATATGGCAGATGAAGATTTCTATGATGTACCTAAAAAAGGACTTTTAGATGACGACTATATAAAAGAAAGAAGAAAACTTATTAAGGCAAATAGATCAACCGCTGATGTAAAAGAAGGAGATCCATGGAAATATGAAGGCAAAGAACCTACTTCTAGGGTGAAAGTAAAAGAAGAGAAGACCCCAATTGGACAAACGACTCACTTCTCTGTCATGGATAAGTGGGGAAATATGGTTTCTTATACGACAACGATTGAACAAGTATTTGGATCAGGTATTATGGTGCCTGATTATGGATTTATGCTTAATAATGAAATGACAGATTTTGATGCGACTCCGGGCGGCGTTAACCAAGTAGAGCCAGGAAAAAGACCGAGAAGCAGTATGTCTCCAACCTTTGTATTAAAAGACGGTCAGCCATTTATGGCCATTGGTTCTCCGGGGGGAGCAACGATTATCTCATCGGTGTCTGAAACAATTATGAATGTGATTGATCATCATATGTCGATTCAAGAAGCCATTTTAATGCCTCGTATTTATTCCGCTAGTTATCCGACTGTGAGATGGGAACCAGGAATTGAACAAAATGCAAGATTGGAGTTAATGGCAAAAGGGCATGTATATGAAGAACAACCGCAGCATATTGGAAATGTGCAGGCTGTTATTTTTGATTATGAACATGGGAAAATGTATGGAGGAGCCGATAATACGAGACAAGGTACAGTCCTTGGGGTAGATAGGATATCCTATAAATCGAAAAAGCCAAAAGAAATAAGAGAAGAGAAGAAGGGACCGTTTACCTTGAAAGTGAATGGAGCCGTATATCCCTATACAGCCAATCAAATGAAAATCATTAATGGAAAACCTTATATTCAGTCAGATAAATTGCTACTTGGTTTAGGTGTAATTGGCACAGCGGATTTAAAAACATATAAACCAGATAATAAATCGTATTTACCAGTTATAAAAGTCGCGAAATCATTGGGATACAAAGTAGAATGGGACGAAAAAGATAAAGTAGTACTGTTAGAAAAAGACAAAACTGATGTGGAAGATCCTGATGATGATGGTACTATCACCAATTAATTTTTTACTCTAAGTTTTAGGTCTATTATCGTTGGAAAAGACTCTTAGAGAACGAAGAATTTGAAAGTGATGATAGTCATAAACCTAACTGAATGATAATAATTCCCCTTGTGCTATGTGCATAAGGGGAATTATTTTAAAGCCAAAACCCAACTGTGAAAAAGCCGCCAAGGATGTCACTTGGGAAGTGTGCACCCAATCAAAATAAAGCCCGCGAGCGAAAGCAGACTTAGAAATAACGCAAGTGAAGGTTGAAGTAGCTTGATCATAAAATCCCTCTCATTCAATATAAGTAAGATTAACTATACGACGAATTAAGCTTAATCCGGTTTGAAATTCAATTTAAAGAACCTGATTTAGCTACACTATTATTTATGAAGGGGACAGGCTCTTTTACCCCAAAAATTATTTTGATGGTGCAGGATAACTAAAATTAGATTTCTCCTGTTCAATAGCAGATAATGCTAATTTTTTTATTGTTACATCATCCATTGGAGGATTGTGTAAACCGGCTCTTACATCTCTATAGTACCTTTGAAGAGGATTGCTTCGTTGAAGGCTTTTTGCACCGACTATTCGCATAGCTTTATCGACAATTGTAATTGCTGCGTTTGTAACAATATGCTTAGCAGCTCCAAGCTCATTGGTGATATGAGCTCTTCGTGATTCATCATCATAAGCCTCTGCAACGCTATATAAGAAATGCCTTGCTTTCAATAATTCCAAATCAATTTCTCCTAGAAGTTGTTGGACATTTGCTAGCTGGCTAATAGGTCCATTTAGACTATTTGGCGAATAATTATTAGCAAATTGTATAGCGTAATCTCTTGCAGCTTGCGCAATACCAAGGTAACAAGCTGGTATATGAAGAATCCATGCATTCAATTGGATGCCACTTGGTATTTCAGGAAGTTCGACAAGTTTTGAATCATCTACTTCTACCTCTTTAAGAACCAGATCATGGCTTCCAGTTCCCCTCATTGAAATTACGTCCCATGTTTCATCTATGGTTAGTCCTACTAAATCTTTATGTAGGAGAAAAAATCCAACCTTTTGCTTTTCTTCAATCCATGCAGATACTAGAAAATAAGTTAATACTGGGGACATGGTTGTAAAAGTTTTACGTCCTGAAATAACCCAAGAATTCTCTTTTTTGACAGCTTTTGTTCCAGGACGGCCTCCCCGGGTTGGACTTCCTGTTTGTGCTTCACTAACTGAACGATTCACTAAGGCACCATTTAGAACTTCATTAGCAAAAAAGTTTATGTTCTTATCTGTCCAACTCTTTTTTTCAAAAAGTTCGCCTATCACTCCAAGGTTCCAGCCAATGGAAAGTGCTGTTGTTGCATCAAAACTAGCCAATGTTTCTTGAAGGAGTATCATGTCATATATTTTTAAACCTCCGCCACCATAGGCTTTGGGAAGAGTTGAACTTGTATATCCCATATTTATTAAATCTTGAATGTGTTCTGTTGGGAAGGTTGCTAATTCATCAATTTGAGCAGAATTATTTTTGAATTTTGATTCTAGTTCATGTAACTTTTGTAACCACGTTTTTTGACTCTCTGTTTTAATAAATAAGTTAATCACGTTTTGCCCTCCTGCTATTTTAAAGGTTTACCTATTAATTTAACAAAATAATCCCTATTAGTCTTATTGGTTTAAATGATAATTGTGACGGTTTAAGTTGTCAAGGAATTTATATCCAGTAAATTAGTTAGAGATTTCCAAAAAATACATTGACTTTAAAATATTATCAATCTAATATTTAAATTATCAGTTACCATACTTAACCTACCAAAATAGTTGGTATTCAAGGGCAGCAGGTGGATCTACTATATGAGGATAGTTAAAGGTATGTAATAAGCATTATACAAATAAACAAAAGAAGGAGATTTTTTATGAAAAATAAAAAGTTTTTCAATGTGGTAGCCACCGGTTTAGCATTAGTAACCCTTTTAACAGGATGCGGTTCAAGTTCATCGTCCGGAAAAGAAGCAAATACAAATGAAGGTAGTAGCGACACAGAAGTAAAAAAGGTAAAAATAGCATATGACCAAGCGTCAAAACCAATGTCTTGGTTAGATGAGAAGGGAAATCCAACTGGTTACGATGTAGAAGTTATGAAATTGGTTGATGAATTACTTCCAGAATACGAATTTGAATATATTGGGACATCAAGTGATGACTTATTAGTAGGCATTGAACAAGGTAAATATCAAGCAGGGGTTAAAAATGCTTTCTGGACACAGGAAAGGACAGAGAAGTTTATCTTTCCTAAAGAATTCCTTGGGTTAAGCAGTGCAGGACTTGTGTTAAAGAAAGAAAATGAAAAGATAAAAAATCTAAAAGACTTTGCTTCAGCTGGTTTTTCTTTAGCACCAATTGCTGCAAACAACGCGCAATATACAATTGTTGATGAATATAACCAGGCCAATAAGGACAATAAAGTAAAATTAAAAGCCGGAGATGCATTCACAGTTGATGTAGTTCAATGGGTAAACGAAGGCCGTGTAGACGGTGGAATAGCAATTGAGGGAGCTTTTAAGAAGCAAGTAGCAGAAGATGGTCCATATCATAATTTAAAAAATGATCTCGTTTACAATGAATTCGCAGTAATCAAAACTTGGCCATTGTTTAACAAAAAAGAACAAGAATTTGCAGACGCTTATGATGAAGCAATCAAAAAGTTAAAAGAAGAAAAGAAGACAAATCAGTTAAGTACAGAATTTTACGGAAGAGATTTGTTTGAGGTATTGGAAACTGTAAAAAGATAACAACACTCTAATCTACCAGAGCCTAAAAAAGTCAATCACTGAGGCTATACTTGTCACTTTCTTATTTTAGGTTGTTGAGTGGGTAACCTCAATTCAAACCTAAAAAGTAAAGGAGTGGCAAGTTTTTGTATATATACCTCTAATATTGAAGAATGATTACGTTTTGAATATTGAACCTTTTAAATAGGAAAAAGAAGATGGATGTGAAACATGGAGAAATACTTTGATGTAAATTACATAGTTGAATCAGTACCAATATTAATTCCTTTTCTAAAAGTAACATTAATGGTTGCTGGTCTTTCGGTCCTATTCGGGACAATCCTAGGTTTCATCTTAGCAGCCATGAAAATAGGAAATAGTAAAATTGCTAAGAAAATTGCCTATGGGTATACAACAATATTAAGATGTACACCATCTATTGTTCTCCTATTTCTAACTTATTATGGGATTCCAGCAATTGCAGATAATTTTGGCGTAAACCTAAACGACATTGACAAAGCGGTATTTGTTGTTATTACCTTTTCGCTTCAATTTGCAGCTGCCATGTCTGAGGTTATCAGAACATCGTATGAATCTATAGATAGAGGGCAATTTGAAGCTGCAGTAAGTGTAGGATTAAGTAATACACAAGCGTATTGGAGAATTATTTTACCGCAAGGTTTTGTAGTTGCTTTACCAAACTTCGGTAACAGCTTACTTGAGTTGATGAAAGAAGGAGCCCTAGCATATACAATCGGATTGATAGATATCATGGGGAAAGCAGAGCTTATAATCGCTGGGAATTATAATACTCATGCATTAGAAATTTATCTTGCTTTAGCTGTTATTTACTGGATATTATCGATTGCTATTGAACAACTATTCTTAAAATTAGAGAAGGTATTTAGTAAAGGAAAACAAGTGATAACAACTACATAGGGGGTGACAGAGTGTCAGAAGGATTGGATTATAAATTTTTAGTGGAAACCTTTTTTGTAGCATTATCAGGGGTGCCCACGGCGTTATTCATTACAATTGTAGCTTTACTTGTTGCGCTTCCGTTAGGATTTTTGCTTGCTTTAACAAGAATAAATCAAATTCCAGTTTTAAATCGTGTAGCACAGATATATGTTTCCTTTGTAAGAGGAACTCCTGTCATAATTCAAATTTTTATTATTTATAGCAGTGTACCCTTACTGCTAGCTTCGATATTTGATAAGTATAACATCGAAATGAATGTATACGATGTAAATCCAATTTGGTACGCATTCATTGTTTTTTCATTGAATACGACAGCTATTCTAATAGAAGTGTTTCGTTCAGCAATAAGCACAGTGAGTAAGGGACAACTAGAAGCTGCTTATTCAGTCGGATTAACAAATGTCCAAGCATTTAGAAGAATTATCATTCCACAGACATTAGTTGTAGCATTACCAAATATTTGTACAGCAACAGTCAATCTAATTAAAGCAACATCTCTCGGATATGCATTGTCATTGCAAGAAATTACTCTAAGAGCCAAGGTAGCTGCCAATGTAGGCTACAATTATGTTGAGGCTTATATTGATATCTTTCTTGTATACCTGATTTTATGTAGTTTAGTAGAGTATTTATTTAAGCTGTATGAAAAACGTTTAAGTAGGTATAGAGCAGTAGGTATTTGAAATGAAGCAGGAGGTGGACATGATGTTAGAAATTACAAATATCCATAAATCATTTGGAGAAAATGAGATTTTAAAAGGTGTAGATTTAAAAATAGAAAAGGGTGACGTGGTAGTAATTCTGGGCCCAAGCGGTTCAGGAAAGACAACATTACTTCGATGCATTAACTTTCTTGAAAAAGCAGATCAAGGACATGCAATTTTTGGGGATATTGATGTAAATCTTAAAACAGCATCAAAAAAGGCGATTCATGGAATTAGGCAAAAGATAGCTTTTGTATTTCAAAATTATAATCTGTTTAATAATAAAACGGCATTAGAAAATGTGACAGAAGGTCTTGTTATTGGAAGGAAGATTGCGAAAGCCGAAGCAAATGAGATTGGTAAAAAAGCATTAGATAAAGTAGGTCTGTCAGAAAAATACAATGCTTACCCTATTGAACTATCAGGTGGTCAGCAACAAAGGGTTGGCATTGCGAGAGCAGTAGCTTTAAATCCTGACATTATTCTATTTGACGAACCAACTTCTGCACTTGATCCTGAACTTGTCGGTGAAGTTTTAACAGTAATGAAGCAAATAGCAAAAGAAGGAACAACCATGTTAGTAGTCACGCATGAAATGTCTTTTGCAAAGGATGTAGCAAACAGAGTAATATTTATGGATGCTGGTGTCGTAGTAGAAGAAGGATCACCTAAAGATATTTTTGTGAAACCAAAAGAAGAAAGAACAAAGAAGTTCTTAAAAAGAGTCTTACCGGAGGATTATATTTTTTACATTTAATTTTTAAATGAAATTAAGAGTTAATAAGAAAAGGGTGAATTTTTGAAGCTGATCCAGAGCGATAGATTAATAGCGATCACTCTATACATATAAGTAATTAAAACAAACGCATAGTAATCCATACTTGTGTTGAAATAAAAAATCATTCTTTTCAGTAATAATCAATGAAATTATGGGCTTCAGTGTAGCCTATATGAAGTAGTCAAAAAACGAATTACCTATGAAAACCTGCTTGGGAATTTCGTGTAAATAACTAGTGATCCTACGAGATGAAATTAACTCTTCACTTTATCACTAGATTAAAAAAATTGCATAATTGAACGTATGTTTTCAATGCTTTTCTCCTTGCGTTTAGTTAATTGATGACGGTGCTCTTTAGTTTTTACAAGTGTGTTTTTGGTTTATAATAACAATTATCAAGCCATATCAGGGGGTGAAACTTTGAATGAATATAATGTTACAGTTAAGAATGGCAGCACAGTAATTCTGTCAGAAATTATTAAAGCTGAAGATGAAAGAGAAGTCGTTGGCACACTATTGATTACTAGCGAATTATTTAATCAACCTTTTACTGACATTAGGATTTTAGAACGCTAATTTGTTACTGAACTCTCCATTTGTTACAATCATAATAAATCTTAAAACAGTAGGCGATATTATGTGCGGGCGTTTCACCCTTTTCACAGACATTGAAGAAATAATTGACAGGTTTGATATTCAAGCGCCATTTAATGCCGAGTACCAATTCAGCTACAACATAGCACCTTCTCACTCTGTCTTATCCGTTATTAATGACGGATCTAGGAATCGACTTGGATATCTTCGTTGGGGACTCATACCTTACTGGGCAAAAGATGAGAAAATGGGCTACAAGATGATTAATGCCCGAGCGGAGACCATTGCTGAGAAAACAAGTTTTAAGAATTCGTATAAGAAGAAACGGTGTTTGATACTTGCCGACTCTTTTTATGAGTGGAAGAAGACACCAGAACGTAAAATACCTATGCGAATAAAACTTAAGAGTAATGCCCCATTTGGAATGGCTGGTCTCTGGGAATCATGGAAATCACCTGAAGGTATCACGATATATTCCTGCTCAGTTATTACCACTACTCCGAATGAGCTAATGACTAGTATTCATGATCGCATGCCAGTTATACTTAAACCTGAAGATGAAAAGACTTGGCTGGATCCTTCAATTAATGATACTGCATATCTACAGCAATACTTAAAATCATTTGATACTGAACAGATGGAAGCTTTTGAGGTATCGAATGATGTGAACTCACCTAAAAATAATTCACCTAAGTTAATACACCAAATTTGCTGAGAGGTCCTAGGACCTCTTTTTGTTTTTCTCTTTTCAATTAAAGGTGAAGTACTTTATCATCATTCATAAGTTCCTCTTTACTCATTTGAAAAAAACCTCTTTATAAAATACTTTAGGCTACACCTTGCGGAAATACATAAAATACTGTACTCTTATATTTGCTTTTCGATGCGGGTATCGATGTCACTTTCCTAGAGTGAATGGATGAAAAGCTAGGACTGCAAAAAGACAACTTAGCAATCGAACAATGCAGTGCACTTGTTAACCTGCCTGATTCTTTACTCGTAGACATCGGAACATTTGATAATATCATTACGTAATTTGGATCTTCTTATCAAGAGAGACGGAGGGACTGGCCCGAAGATGTCTCGGCAGCAGACTTAATAGGAGTGCTGTGCCAAATCCAGCAGGCGAATACGTCTGAAAGATGAGGAGGGTGTTTTTTATAGATTAAAAGACCTCTTCTTATTGTTTAATAGAAGAGGTCTTTTTTCACGTTCGATGGTTTAGCTTTAGCTTCGTATTGGCTATTATGCTTTTGGAGTCATGCTTACAATAATATGAAAGAAATGTTGGATCTTACTAGAATTTTTTACCGAATTAGTTCAATGAATAAGGGCTATGACATATTTGTCATGGGAAAAATAAAAAGAGGTGTTCATCATGAGTACAAACAATAAAGGGAATCCTTGGGCTTTAGTCCCATTTGTCGTTTTTTTAATTTTATTTATAGGTTCCGGGGTTATTACAAGAGATTTTTATTCATTTCCGGTGATTGTGGCGATTGCGATTGCATCAGCGGCTGCATTGGCAATGAATCGAAAAGAGTCTTTCAATCAAAAAGTTGAAATCTTTTGTAAAGGTGCCGGGGACTCCAATATTATGTTAATGGTTATCATTTTCCTTTTGGCCGGTGCTTTTTCAGAAGTGGCGAATGGAATGGGTGCGGTAGAATCAACGGTGAATCTTGCGTTATCGGTATTTCCGCAAAATCTATTAATGGTAGGTATTTTCATTATCGCTTGTTTTATTTCTCTATCTATGGGGACAAGCATGGGAACAATCGTAGCGCTAGCACCTATAGGTGTAGGAATTAGTGAACAAACCGATATTTCGCTTGCCCTTTCAATGGCCGCCGTTATCGGTGGTGCGATGTTTGGTGACAACCTATCTTTCATTTCAGATACGACAATCGCAGCTGTTCGAACGCAGGGAACGAAAATGAAGGATAAGTTTAAAGTGAATTTTTTCATTGTTTTACCTGCGGCCATCATCACATGTGTCATCCTTGGCTTTTTAACAATGGGTGAACAAGCAGCTATCTCTCAACATTCCTATAATTGGGTGAAGATTCTACCTTATATTTGCGTTTTGATCACTGCATTAGCTGGAGTCAATGTGTTCCTTGTCCTCTCCATCGGTATTGTGTTTGCCGGAATTATCGGGTTAGCGGATGGTAGTTATCAACTGATGGGCGTCATTCAAAAAATGGGGGATGGAATGGCGGGAATGTATGAGATCTCTTTTCTTGCCATTTTAATTGCTGGTATGGTGTCAGTCATCAAACATAACGGCGGCATCGATTATCTTCTCCACGTCGTGACCCGTAATAGCAAATCAAGAAAAGGTGCTGAATTCAGCATTGCCGGTTTAGTCGGTTTGACAAATCTATCTACGGCAAATAACACGATTTCTATTATCATTGCCGGTCCGCTAGCCAAAAATATTGCGGAAAAGTATGGCATCGATCCCCGTAAATCGGCGAGCTTGCTTGACGTTTTTGCTTGTTGTATTCAAGGGTTAATTCCATATGGGGCACAACTGCTTGTTGCGGCGGGGGTAGCACAAATTTCACCTGTAAGTATTTTACCCTATTCTTTTTACCCAGTATTAATTGGGATTTGTGGAGTCATAGCCATTTTGATTGGTTTTCCGCGATTTTCAGGGAGCGAAGAGAAGAAACATACTTCTTGAAAAAGTGAATTAAACAGAAAAACACCCTGAATCTTTAGATCTAGGGTGTTTTTTTATATGCGTCCATTTTAATAAATATATATTTAGCTTTTATTCATAGAACTCTTTACAATTTTGATCTTAGAAGGGTTCAATTGAAAGTATCAGAAATCGTGGGAGAATAATTATTTATATTTAGAAATGATACAGAATATTATATCATTCTTATTCTCGATGGGAGTTTCCCGATTCATTCCTCAAATTTATGAATGAAATAAATTGAATGGTAGGATATAATAGATTATTGTATTGGGGATTCATTCTTGAATCTCCCTTTTTTACTATGGACTTCTATCGTTTATCTTACCGAGAGAATGGGGAAATAAACAATGGTTGTCAATTGCTATCATATATAAGTTAATAATTAGAGGTGGTTTGTTTTTAATGGAGATGTTAGGAAGTTTTATTAGTGGAACAAATGATTTACTGTGGTCAAAAATACTGATTATTATGCTGATTGGATTGGGTCTTTATTTTTCCGTTCGTACGAAGTTTGTCCAATTCAGAATGGTAGGGGAAATGTTCAGGCTTTTGGGAGAAGGTGCCACAGCGGATAAAAAAGGTGTGACATCGTTTCAGGCTTTTTGCATCAGTACTGCTTCACGGGTTGGAACAGGTAACCTTGCAGGTGTTGCCATAGCCATCACAATGGGTGGTCCAGGAGCCGTTTTCTGGATGTGGTTAATAGCACTTATCGGGTCTGCCTCTGCCTTCATTGAAAGTACACTTGCACAAATTTATAAGGTCAAGGATGGCGATACATTCCGAGGTGGCCCTGCTTATTATATGGAAAAAGCATTGAATGCCCGTTGGATGGGTATCACGTTTGCTGTATTGATTTCGCTTACATTTGGGCTTGCTTTCAACTCTGTACAAGCCAACACGATCACAAGTGCGTTCAATGAATCGTTTGGGATCGATAAGTGGGTTACGGCAATCATCCTTGCTCTTGTTACGGCTGTCATCATTTTTGGAGGCATTAAAATGATTGCAAAAGTATCTGAAGTCATCGTACCGATTATGGCAGGAGCATATGTGATAGTAGCATTGATTATCATTATCATGAATATTACCGAGTTACCTGGTGTTTTTGTTTTAATCTTTGAAAGTGCTTTTGATGGATTAAGGGAAGTTGCTGGCGGAGCACTAGGCGCTGCCATGATGCAAGGAATCAAGAGAGGTCTATTTTCTAATGAAGCCGGGATGGGTAGTGCCCCTAATGCAGGTGCGACAGCAGATGTCAGTCATCCCGTAAAACAAGGGCTCATTCAGTCTCTTGGTGTATTTGTGGATACGCTTGTCATTTGTAGTTCGACCGCCTTCATCATTTTGTTCTCAGGCCTGTATACATCGAAGGAAACAGATGGTATAGTCCTTACCCAAAATGCACTTGGTACGGCATTAGGATCTTGGGCTGGCATTTTCCTTGCCATTATCGTACTGTTATTCGCCTTTAGTTCCATAGTTGGTAACTACTATTATGGAGAGTCGAACATTGGCTTTATTAATGAAAATAAAGTTTGGTTAAACTTATATCGTATCGCAGTCGTTGGGATGGTGATTTTCGGTTCGCTTGCTTCACTCAAGTTTGTATGGGGTCTAGCTGACTTGCTGATGGGGTTAATGGCCATTATCAACTTAATCGCCATAGCCTTACTTGGAAAAATTGCATTTGCTGCACTAGCCGATTATCAAAAACAAAAGAAGAGTGGAAAAAACCCAGTTTTCCATGTAAACAATATTAAAGGTTTGAAGAATGTGGAATGTTGGGGTGATCCATCCGATAATGTGGATGAGAGTAAGAGCAATCGAAAGTTAAAGATAAATTAAGGCATTTCAGCTTGTAGAAAAGTCCCTTTTTTTGGGACAAGTCTATAAGCTTTTTTTGTATAGGCGATGTTAAATCTAAATGTTGATATGTATACATTAAGAAAGGGAACTCTTGATACATATTAAGTTCCCTTTTTAATTCAACTAACGCTACCCTTTACTTGATTAAGGATTACTCCAAAATCAACGTTATATTTTTATTATCAAGGATAATTTCTTCTACCCAATTAAATATAGTTGAACCAATGTTCATTTTTGCATCCCTTATTTCTTTAATTACTTTTTCTTCATTACTTGGATGGCAATTTTTCAACATCTCATTCAGTATGGTTATTGTTTCTCCGTACACTAAATCGATTTTAGATTTGACAGAATTTCTCCAAAAAATTGTATATTCTTCTTCAACTTCTATATCACCGAAACCACCAAATAAAATATCATTAAATGCATCGAGACTTCCATTCCACTTGTATTTTCCAGAGAGAACTACATTCGAAAACTCGTTACAGAGTCCATTAAAGTCCGAAAAATTTTCACCATCTAAGACAAAAACTTTGTTAAATTTAATCACCTCTAATACATCATTTTCGTTATTTTAATTAAATCGCCTTCTTCAACTCAATACTTCTTTAGTGAAATAAGAATTAACTCGTCAAACTGAATTTTGACATAGGACGTAACTTCTATATATATTTTAAACGAACTTCAAGTTTTAGAGATAGAAAAAAATTATTAAAAAAACTCCTTCCTGAATTTAAGAGTTTAGACTTCAATTCGGCTAGTGTTAAAGGGTTAGAGAAAAATAGTTCTTGCCACTTCTTATGAGGCAATGGGAGCTAAAATAGTGGATAGCATGTTAACTAACATTGCAGATGATAACTTAAATTATTCGTTTATAGGTGGGAGAATATCAGCATATAAAAAGCATATGTCCTTTCTTATTCCACTATCGGGGCAGAAGAGTTGAATAAGGAAGTGGATACGTTGAGACAATATTGGAATAAGAAAAAGGCAAACTTTCTTTAATATGGGCTGGGTGAAATATAATACCGATAATACAAAACGTTATTAAACTCATGTAGCATACTTATACTGGCTTATGAAGTGATAATTTATAGGGGGATAATATGGAACTTTCTTTATTATTAGAGTATGGCTGGGTATTAATTATTTTGATTTTTTTAGAAGGTTTATTATCTGCAGATAATGCTTTAGTTTTAGCTATTATGTCAAAACATTTACCAGAAGAACTGCAAAAAAAAGCGATTAATATTGGGTTGCTATTAGCTTTTATATTTAGGATTGGTGCAATCTTTATTATTTCGTACCTTTTCCACGTTTGGCAAGTTCAAGCAATTGGGGCTGCTTATTTAATTTTCATCTCATTAAAACATTTACTAAAAAAGGACCACGGAGAAAAAGAGAAAAAAGGGAAAAGCTATCGTATGACTATTGTGCAAATTGCATTAGCTGATATCGCCTTCGCTGTTGATTCTATTTTAGCAGCGGTAGCTCTTGTCATTGCCCTGCCAGATACACCAATGGGGGAAATTGGGGGGATGGATGGCGCACAATTTATAGTTATTTTATTAGGAGCAATTGCTGGTTTAATTGTTATTAGGTTTGCAGCAGGCTACTTCGTTAAGATATTGACAGAACGCCCTAGTCTTGAAACTGCAGCAATGTTACTCGTTGGTTGGGTTGGGTTTAAGTTATTAATGCATACTCTTGCGCATCCAGCCTTGCACATTATTCCTCACGAGTTTGTTGAAGGACCTATTTGGAATACAATCTTTTGGTCAGTAATGCTGCTTATTGCATTAGGTGGATGGTTTTTATCTAAAGGAAGAACAGAAAAACAGTGAAGCAAAATAAATATATTTGTCTGTAAAAAAATAACGATTTTTAAATTGACAAACGTTCATTCCGTTTACTAATTTTGAGTTATTTGATAATTAAACGAAAAAGTTTTGTTCAACTAAGGGGTGCTTTACTTTAATAAGGGAGGTTGCTGCGGCAACCTTTTTTTCTTACCTACTAAAGGGGGAGGTGAGTGGTGGAAGGAAAAGTTCATCAAGAAGTTGCATATCTTCTTTCTAAACTCTGAAGAAGAAATTGATGATGAAGAATAACAGAAATTCTTATTAAGCAAAAAGGGTTATTGGTGAAGGAGGACTTATAAAAAAGCCGATTCCTTAGTGTTTTAGGGAATTACTTTTCATTTGGGAATATCAAAGTCACCATTGATCAAAATGGAAGATAGAATGAAATATGAGAGAAATCATAATAGAACTATGCTTTTGAGGAACAATAAATTGAAAAGATATAAAAAGGATACAAAGCGAGGAGTTTTATGAAAAAGATAGCAATGTTTTTCCTATGTCTTCTTATCTTAATTTTTCCATCACAAGTTATTGCTCAACGAAAAGTACCTATTTTAATTTATCATTCGATTGACGAGTTTAATGGACACGGTTCTATGGAGTTATATGTAACCCCAAAGAATTTCGAGAAACAAATGATTTATTTACGAGACCATGGCTACACATTATTAACTTTTGATCGATGGCAAGACATTAATAAAGTAAACAAACCCATTTTCATTACCTTTGATGACGGATACAAAAACAACCTGAATGCATTTGCTATCTTTCAAAAATTGAAAAACGAACGTTTTAAACCATCTGGTACCATGTTTGTTATATCTGACTTTATTGGTCGCTCAAACCGATTATCGAAATCGGATTTGAAAACGATGGCTGATTCGGGTATGATCTCAATTCAGTCTCATACTGCTACACATCCTGACTTGACGAAAATTAAAAATTATGAATATGAAATGAAAGGGTCCAAAGATAAAATTCAAAAAATAACGGGCAAACCAGTTTATGCACTTGCGTATCCATACGGGAATTTCAATGACAAAGTCGTAGCAGAAACGAAGAAATATTATTTGTTTGGACTTACGACAACTCCTGAACCATTTTCTGAGAAGGGCATTAAAGACGAACTCTATCTTTTACCACGAATCTATATCAAATATTCAACTAGCCTTGACGACTTTGCAAAGATTGTTGACAGAGAATGAAGGCGGTTCCTATTCCAAGTAATTGCTTTTTCTATTGGACCTAAGGGAAAAGTAATAGTGCTTATAAGCTAATGGATCAGAAACAAGGAAAATTTCAAATAAAAAAGGAGGATGAAATTAACCTCATTCTTCAACTTCAATTGGGCGCTTTTTTGAAAAAATAACATTAAACGGAGTTCATAAAAATGGATAGGAATGATGGATATGGATACTGAAATACCTCCATGTTTCCCATTCAAATAAGATTGAACCCTCTGGTTGTTAAATCAGTGATAAATCATTTTTTTATCTTTATTGAATATTGGATTATTTTTTACGCAAAATACCATTGTTATTACTTCATGCTGTCAATCTATATGAGATGACAAATGAAACCAAGTTTCCCTGTTTTAATAAAATAGGCAAGATAAAAATAATTCGAAATAAGGAGTGAATTCTATGGATAGCAAGGAATCAAAAAAGGATTCTTTAGATATAGCTGGAAGAATTTATGACGTCAGTGATTATAAACGAAAGGATACATTGTCCTATGGGCTTGCTAAAACCCACGAGCAAGTTTCGGATACCTATACGGAAGGTGAAATGCAATCTATAGTTGATGATGTAGACGGAAAGAATATAGAGATAAAAGGGGAAGAGGCTGAAGAAGAAAGCCAATAAAATAATTAGGGATAAATACCAGGGCATTGCATGAGCTTTCAAGAGTGATACTTTGCAGCTACTTGTGTTTCTCTGAGGTTAAAACTATCCAGGTATTGGGGTACCGACTCAATTACCTGGATAGTGAAGAATATCTCCATTTTATCCCCTAGTTTGTTTTGACCTAATGAAACAGGCTAGGGGTTGCTTCTTAATTAACCTTTTCAATCTCCATTTTTTGAAGTAATTCTTCTTTCGTTCTAGGGGCAGGGTCTTTTTCTGTGAATATCTTTGATTGAATAAGTGATTGAAACATTTCAAATATCCATGGTTTTTCTAAATGTGCTTGATACAAAAGGTCTTCATGATGAAAAATAGTGACAGGATCTCCTTGATATATGACCTTTCCATCGTTCATGACAATGATTTCGTCAGCCCATTGATAGGCTAAGTTAACATCATGGGTTGATAAAATGATTGTTTTATCAGGGAGATGGATGTTATCCAAAAGAGCCATAATCTGTTTGGAAAAATAAGAATCCAATCCCGCCGTAGGCTCATCTAGGATCCAGACTTCGGGTTCCATGGCTAACACACCAGCTATGGCAACACGCTTCTTTTGTCCTAAGCTCAAAAAATGGGTGGGCTTATCTTTCAATTCTGTTACTTCTGTTTGGGCCATCGCCCATTCAACTTTCTCCCGCACGACATCTCTTTCCCAACCTAAGTTCATCGGTCCAAACGATATATCCTGTTGAACATTAGCGGAAAAAAGTTGTGAATCCGGGTCTTGAAAAACGATTCCAATCTGTTTTCGTAATAGTAATAATGTTTTTCTGTCATATTTTAATTTCTTTCCCTTAAATTTGATGGATCCTGTTGTTGGCTTTAATAGACCGTTTAAATGTTGGAATAAAGTTGACTTACCGGCACCGTTATTGCCTAATAAAGCAATTTTTTTACCTTGTTGAATAGTAAGAGAAAGATCTTTTAATGCGAACGTCCCATCTGCGAATTGATGGGTGAGGCCATCTATATTAAAAATATGTTCTTCCATTATCGAACTGCCCCCAATTTATATATATCTATAAATAAAGAATAAGCTTACTAGAGTTACAATGGTAATCAGCCAATTACGAGAGGAATAAGTGTAAGAGTCATCGATAAATGAAATATTCTCTTGATACCCTCTTGCGTTCATTGCCATCGTTAATTGTTCAGAGCGCTGAAACACTCCTAAAAACAGGGAAGATATGAGTAACCCGAGAGATCGAATTCCCTTCCTCACTGAACTATACCCAAGCCGTGATGACTGTGATTGATGAATGGCCATAGCTGTATCTAAAAAAATAAAGATGAAGCGATAAGTTAATTCGATTAAATCAATCAGCAATGAAGGCAGTTTCAGCTTACGCAATACATATAGTATAACTGTGATGGGAGTAGTTAAGGTTAGGAAATATAAACAGCTGATACTGCTTAATACAACAACGATTAGACCAATTACCGTTTTTATACTGTCTTCGCTGATAAATATTTGCCAGCTGCCGAAATTCCAGGACCACCATACATTTGGTATCGAAGTGAATTTACTTGCGAATGAAAAAAGGATGGTAATTGTACCTGATAGTACAAAAAATCCAGGTAATAAGAGTAATTTTAGATAATAAGAGATTGGGATTTTTGCCCCGAAAATGATAAAAGCACTCATCACGGTAAAGGTGATGAGTGAGACGGTCGTATCCCTCACTGCTAAAGAAAACAACAAAAGGGAGAGGGCAAAAATCATTTTCTCTAAAGGATGTACATGCTTTAGCCGGTTGAAATAGGCGTATTTATCTATGAGTAACATGTTTTGCCTGTTCGTCCTTTTCTTGAACGGACTGTTTATTTTTTTGTCGCATAACGCCGATGAAGTATCCTATGAATCCGGCGCCAATCGCGGCTTGGAGAGCAAACAATAAGCTTTCGGTTTCTGCACCTGGCGGCTCCCAGATACTGTTGAACCAAGGCTTATATTCTGGTTGGATTTTAGTGATGGCTTCTTCCGCCACTCCATCAGCTCCACCAAATTCTGTTCCTTGTTGGGTGATTAACGGAATTATAGCAAGTATGACGACTAGAAAAAGCAACAATAAACTTTTTTTCATGCTAACGAGCCTCCTTAGATAACACTCGCAGTAATTTCAATTCGCCTAGATTGTATTTCTTCAAGAAATTCATGACAACGACTGTCAATAAACCTTCACTGATTGCTAAAGGTATTTGGGTAAGGGCAAAGATTCCTGAAAATTTAGTGAATGAGGCCATGAATCCACCTACCTCCGATGGGAAAGCTAAAGCAAGTTGTACAGAAGTTATCACATAGGTGCCCAAATCTCCGAAAGCTGCTGCTAAGAAAACAGCAAGAGAGAAGGACCAACCTAATTTAGTAGCGCCTTTGAATACAAAATAAGCAATGAACGGCCCGCAAACAGCCATGGAAAAGGCATTGGCTCCTAGCGTAGTTAGTCCTCCATGAGCTAGTAATACAGCTTGAAATAACAGAACAATAGAACCGACGACACTCATGGCCAGTGGCCCAAACAAGATTGAACCTAAACCGACGCCGGTAGGGTGTGAAGAGCTTCCTGTAACGGAAGGGATTTTTAGGGCTGATAAAATAAAAACGAATGCGCCGGACAGACCCAGCATCATTTTTGTTTCTGGGTTTTCCTTCACTTTAGACCTAATAGAACGGTAACCCAAGATTAAAAATGGAAGTGTCACAGCCCACCAGAATATCGCCCATTCGATCGGTAAGAAGCCCTCCATAATATGCATTGCCATTGCTTTCTTTGGTACGAAAAGTAGTAAAATGACAAAATAAAGTATTTTCCAATTGGCTTTTTTCATTTTTTCTCCTTTCAACGCTTTTATTTTTAATGATTAAAGCTGAGAAGAGAAGTGGCGGGCAACATAAAAAGCACTTCTCTCAAAAAGAAAGAAGTGCGTAATGAACAGTAAGTTTGCAGCATAATACAAATATTAGCTTAGCTGCCTGATCCGCACACCCATCCTCGTAGGTTGTAAACAGTTTCACGCTTCATGGCAGGTCTCCTGGCTCTGGATCATCATCCTCATACATCCTTCCCATCGCGTTTGACAGTGGATTATTCATTACGTATTAGGACTTCCCTTTACAGTGGCGGGACCGCGCCGGATTTACACCGACTTCCCTATTAAGCTAAATTCCGAGGAATCTAGCACCATAAAACTTATGTAATTTTTTGAAAATTCTCGTTTATTGTACCATAAAGCAATGATTCCATCTACACTCTATTCATATTTTTTTTGAGAAGGATAAAATCGCAGTGAGGATAGGCATTAAGCTGGATTTTCACCATTAAACTTTTCAAAACAGTCGGAATAAACTATTGAATTTTAAAAAAGTTGTTATATGATAGATAAAGTTAACTAGAAATATATTATTATAAAACCAAATATTTCAATTTAAAAGTGCTCTTGTATGAACACGCAAGGGATAATAGGGAAATCGGTGAGAATCCGATGCAGCCCCCGCTACTGTAACGCTGATGAAATTGTCGATAACCACTGGCCTAGAGCTGGGAAGGGACAAAAGTAAATTGAAGCGTAAGCCAGGAAACCTGCTTTTAAAATTGTGTGATACTTTTCGGAGGGAAAGGTAGAAGGACTATGGAGATTTTGAGAGTTTCACTTTGCTTGCTGGAGGCTCCCTTTTCATATAGTTTTTTTTAAACCTTAACTCTAACAGTTAAGGTTTTTTATTTTGCCTTTTCTCAGATTTAGGAGGAAGAAGATGACAACTTGGAACTTAAAAGGCACAAATTCGCATCTTTTGATTTGTAACGGCAGCAGTTGCATGAAAAAAGGTGGCGAAGAAATAACGCAAGCAATTCGTGATGAAATTACTTCACAAGGTCTGAATCAAAAAATTCATACTACTAGAACTCGCTGTAACGGAAGGTGTAAGGATGCCTGCGTTGTGATTGCTTATCCTCAAGGGACATGGTATCGAGTGGATTCACCTGATTTTGGACGAGAGATTGTCCGTAATCTCGATGATGAGAAGTTCATTCCACAGATGATTTACCAATTTACTAATGGAGAAATGACTCCTAATCCAGATTTTCCAGCTCAAACAGGAATTTCAAAAGACAAGTTGTAAAAGGAGATGTCTAAATGAGTACAAACGGTAAATTATTTGTCGTTGGCTTTGGACCAGGGAATTTTGAACATATTACCAAACGTGCTGTAGAAGCCCTTCAAGAAAGTGACTTCATCATTGGTTACAAAACATATGTGGAACTCATACAGGGCCTTCTTACAGATCAAACGATTATAAGTACAGGTATGACTGAAGAAGTATCACGTGCACAAGAAGCAGTGAAACAGGCGGAGTTGGGAAAGAAAGTGGCTGTAATTTCGAGTGGTGATGCAGGGGTATACGGAATGGCAGGGCTGGTTTATGAAGTATTGATTGAAAAAGGCTGGAAAGAAGAAACGGGAGTAGCCATTGAAATCGTTCCTGGTATTTCTGCCATCAATTCATGTGCGTCTTTACTTGGTGCACCTGTCATGCATGATTCCTGTACCATCAGCCTCAGTGACCACTTAACGCCTTGGGATCTGATTGCCAAAAGAGTGGAGGCTGCAGCAATGGCTGACTTTGTCATTGCACTTTATAATCCTCGAAGCGGTAGACGGACAAGGCAAATTGTTGAAACACAGAACATTTTACTGCGTTACCGCTCGCCCGAAACACCTGTCGGATTGGTAAAAAGTGCTTATCGCGATCGTCAGGATATTGTGATAACCAATTTGAAAGACATGTTAAATCACGATATAGGGATGCTAACAACCGTCATTATTGGAAATTCATCTACCTTTTTATATGATGACAAAATCATCACGCCACGTGGATATCAAAGAAAGTATACATTGAATTCGGAAAAGCAACCATTGAAGCCGCATCAACGCTTGCAAAAAGAAGCAGAACCTTGGGCATTAGATCAAGAAACAGGTTCTATGCAGGAAGCGTACACCGAGTCGACTGGCGGAGTTGGATTGCTTACAAAAGCACCAGAAAAAAAGAGCACTTCTTTTGAAGTGGCAATGGAAGCACTCACAAGAGTTAAGGGTCAAACAGTTCAGCAATCAATTACGCCGATTGTTCAGCAAAAAATTGAGTCGGTATTCGAGCTTGCCGTTAGCCCAGGTGTGGCGAACAAGCAATTTACTCCGAAACAAATGATGACACTTGCAGAAGTTGTTGGAGAAAAGGGAACGATGGAATACACGCCAAATCATAAAATCGTTTTAAAGATTCCTACAACAGATCCAGAAGTTATTACTGGAAAATTGCAATCAGCAAACTTTTTATTATCGCCAATTGGGGATGTATTGACTTTAAAAGCCTGTGATTTCTGTGATGGTGAAAAAGTGGAATCCATTCCTTACGCGGATGAAATACAGAGGGTGCTTGGTGGGATTGATATGCCTAAGGAACTGAACATTGGTTTTAATGGGTGTGGAATGGCTTGTTATAGTGCAGTGATGGATGATATAGGGATCGTTTTCCGAAAAGGGAAATTTGATTTATTCCTTGGAGCGAAACCTGTTGGCAGAACGGCTCATCCTGGTCAACCAGTTGCAGAAGGAATTGAACCGGATCAACTAGTTGAATTAATTACAAACATTGTCAACGAATATAAACAAAATGCTCATCCTAATGAACGACTATTTAAATATTTCAAACGGGCGAAAAAGATACAGGGCTATTTATATCAAGACATTGCTCCCAAAATAAAAATAGAGCCTGCGCCTTGTGAAGACTAATCAAGAGGGGGATAACAAATGAAAGCAGTATTATTCGTAGGACATGGAAGCAGACTAGCTTCTGGAAACGACGAAGTTATTCATTTTATTAAAAATATGATTCCAACAATGGACGACTCTTTATTAATTGAAACATGCTTCTTGGAATTTGCCACGCCAAGTATATCCCAAGGCATTGACAATTGCATAAAAAGAGGAGCCACTGAAGTTATCGTCATTCCGATTATTTTGTTGCATGCAGGACATTCAAAATTACATATTCCAGCTGAAATAGAGGATGGAAGGAATAAGTATCCAGCGGTTACATTCACATATGGACAAACGATTGGGGTTCACCAGGAAGTATTAACGATTCTGACAGATCGCCTTGAGGAAGTTGGATTCGATACATCTTTGGAACATCCGGAGACAGCAATATTGCTGATAGGTCGAGGTGGAAGTGATGCTGATGCAAATAGTGATATTTATAAAATTTCACGATTATTGTGGGAAAAATTAAATGTGAAGTGGGTCGAAAATGCCTTCATGGGTGTTACGGATCCGTTTGTTGATGAAGGCATTGAACGCTGTATTCGGTTAGGTGCCAAAAAAATAGTGATGCTTCCATATTTCCTCTTCACAGGTGTGTTAATGGAGAGAATGGAGAATATGCTAACAGGCTATCAAGACCAATATCCAGAGCATGAATTTGTTTTGGCGAAATACTTTGGTTATCATCCAACATTACAAACCATACTGAAAGAACGTGTAATCGAAGCTAGCGAAGGAAGGTCAAGTGGTACCCGTGATCTAGAAAACTATCGTAAACATGTGGAGGAACATGGCCATGCCCACCATCACCATCATCATCATGACCACGATCACGACCATGGGCATGACCACCATGACCACGATCACGGTCATGAAACAGACCATGGACATGACCACCATGACCATGATGAGCAAGTGGTGGGGACGACAAAATGATTTTGTTCTTAGCGGGTACAAGCGATGCAAGGGAATTAGCGATTGAAATCCAACGGGTTGGATTCCAAGTTTTGGCAACGGTAGTAACCGAGTCGGCAGCAAAAAGTTTGCAAGATGCGAAGATAGCAACTCAAATTGGACGATTAACTGCAACAGATATGGCATCTTTAATCATCGAAAAAGGATTTCATGCGGTAGTTGATGCAAGTCACCCATTTGCAGAAGAAGCATCGAAAAACGCTCTTCAGGCAGCAAAGGAAGCAAATGTTCCTTATATTCGTTATGAACGTGAAAGTCAACGATTCCAGAATGAGAAATTGATTATGGTTCGTGATTATGCTGAAGCCGCCAAGCTTGCTGCTACAAAGCGGGGAGTTATTATGCTAACGACTGGAAGTAAAACCTTAGCGATTTTTGCTAAAGAGTTAGTAGGTCTGGAGAATACAAGAGTGATAGCGAGAATGCTTCCGCGCATTGATAATATGGAAAAATGTGCTCAGTTAGGCATTGAGCAAAAAAATATAGTCGCTGTTCAAGGTCCATTTTCAAAAGAATTGAACAAAGCGCTATACAATCAATATGGTGTCACGTTAATGATTACAAAAGAAAGTGGCAAGGTTGGATCTGTTGATGAGAAATTGGAAGCAGCATTGGAATGTGGAATTGAGACGATTATGATTTCTCGTCCTGATGTTGATTATAAAAATGTTCATTCCAGTTTTAATCTGGTCATTGCCGATTTGAAAAAACAACTAAACGAAAAATAGGAGGAATGTACGATGGATTTTAAAACAGATTTTAAACCCCTAACGGTTGATCCAGATAAAATATATGATTATAGTTTTTCAATTATTGCTGAAGAAATGGGTAATCATGATTTTTCAGAAGATGAGTGGAAGATAGTTCGCCGTGTAATTCATGCATCAGCAGACTTTGAATTAGGAAGAAGTGTCATTATCCATCCAAATGCCATTCAAGCTGGTGTGGAAGCAATCCGCAAAGGAAGACATGTTATTGCCGATGTTCAAATGATAGAAAGTGGAACGGGGAAAAAACGTTTTCAAAAACATGGCGGGGACGTGCATTGCTATATTTCAGACCCAGATGTAATGGTTGAAGCAAAACGATTGAAAACGACAAGAGCCATCATTTCGATGCAAAAAGCCGTAAAGGAAAATGAAGGCGGGATATATGCCATTGGTAACGCACCAACAGCATTATTAGAACTCATTCGTCTTATTAAAGAAGGGATTGCTAAACCCGACTTAATTATTGGTATGCCTGTTGGATTTGTTTCTGCCGCGGAATCAAAAGAAGAACTAGCAAAAATTACCGAAGTGCCATTCATTACAAATGTTGGCCGAAAAGGCGGAAGTACTGTCACGGTTGCGGCATTGAATGCGATTTCCCTTTTAGCTGATTAGGTTAAATCATGGAAAAGAAAGTCAAGAAAGATCCCTCCCAAATGCGGCATGGGTATACGACCGGAGCCTGTTCAACAGCAGTAACTAAAGCGGCATTGATCGCATTGATCACTGGTGATGCACTTGAGGAGGCAACGATTTCTTTGCCTATAGGTAGAGATGCTACTTTTACAATTGAGAAATATGATATAACGGAAAATTCAGTTAGTGCAGAAACAATTAAAGATGCTGGCGATGATCCAGATGCCACTCATCTGGCACATATAATTTCTACTGTCAGCTGGGTAGATACACCTGGCATCATCTTGGATGGAGGGATTGGTGTTGGTCGCGTGACCAAAGCTGGTCTTCCTGTTCCTGTCGGAGAAGCGGCAATTAATCCTGTGCCGCGCAAAATGATTTTAACAACCGTGCAACAAACATTAGAAGAATTTAAGGTTAATAGAGGTGTGAAAGTCGTTATATCCGTACCAGCAGGTGAAGAAATTGCGAAGAAAACATTAAACGGCCGGTTAGGGATTGTCGGTGGCATTTCCATTTTGGGAACAAGGGGCACCGTCGTTCCTTTTTCCAGTTCCGCGTATATGGCAAGTATTGTTCAGGCGATTAGTGTTGCTAAAGCTGGTGGCTGTGATCATCTTGTCTTAACGACAGGTGGTCGAAGCGAAAAGTATGCAATGGGTCTTCTTCAGGGGTTACCTGAAGAAGCCTTTATTGAAATGGGTGACTTTGTAGGGTTCTCGCTAAAGCAATGCAAAAGACAGGGAATTAAAAAGGTATCTCTTGTCGGTATGATGGGGAAATTTTCGAAAGTTGCACAAGGTGTGATGATGGTGCATTCAAAAAGTGCACCAGTCGACTTCGGCTTTTTATCTGAAATTGCCCAAAGTGTCGGAGCAGATGATAATCTTGTTTTTGAAATTAAGAACGCAAACACCGCATCGCAAGTCGGTGATATGATGGCCGAGATTGATAACAAAGAATTCTTCAATAAACTTTGTGAAGCCTGCTGTCACTCAGGATTAAAGCAAGTGAAGGGCGGCATTGAAATGGAAACAGCGATTTATTCGTTGAAAGGACAATTACTAGGAAGGGCTGTTGGAATTGACTCAATCGATTAAATTAATCGGGATAGGAGATAACGGTCAAGAAAGCTTACTGCCTCAATATGCACAATGGATTGAAGAAAGTGAAGTGCTTATCGGCGGTGAGAGGGTCTTGTCCTTCTTCCCGAATTATCAAGGAAAGAAAATTGTCATAAAGGGCGGCATGAAAGCAGTTGTAGAACGACTACAGGAAGAGACTCGTCCGACGGTCGTTTTAGCTTCTGGTGATCCGCTATTTTACGGAATTGGCGGCTATCTTTCCAGCAAGATGAATATAGAAGTATACCCATATTTTAGTTCAATTCAACTCGCTTTTGCCAAAATGGGTGAAAGCTGGCAAGATGCTTTCCTTGTTAGTGTTCATGGTCGAAGTATGAAAGGGTTGGCCCAACGGATCGATGGGAAAGCAAAAGTTGCATTGCTTACTGACGTTGAAAATAGTCCTAATCAACTTGCTAAATATCTTCTATCATTTGGTATGACAGAATATCGGGCATTTGTGGCGGAGAATCTTCAAGGAGAAAATGAACATTCAGGCTGGTATGAACTTGAAGAAATGATAGAGCGGAAATTCTCTCCGTTAAATGTCGTCATTTTGAAAAAGATATCTGAAGGACCGAGCTGGTCTTTAGGCATTGAAGATGAAGAATTTTCGCAGCGGAAGCCAGATAAAGGTCTCATTACCAAAAAGGAAATTCGAGTATTAAGCCTTCATGCGTTAAAACTTAAGAAAAGCAGCATAGTCTGGGATGTTGGGACGTGTACGGGCTCAATGGGGATTGAAGCTGCGAAGCTCTCACCTGAAGGTCAAGTTTTTGCGATTGAAAAAAATGAGCCGGATTTAGAAAATTGTTTACAAAACCAACGTAAGTTTCGTACCGATTTAACGGCGATTCATGGAAAAGCACCGCAAGGCTTAGAAACGTTTCCTGATCCGGATGCCGTTTTTATCGGTGGGACAGGCGGAGAGATGGTAGACCTCATCAATACTTGCTGCAATCGGTTGAAAAAAGGCGGAAGGATTGTCCTTAATGCCGCTACGATAGAAAATCTTTACCGTGCGAACGAGGCATTTGCAGAAGCAGGTTTTCAAACCTCCATCATGCACGCTCAAATTTCACGAAGCAAGCCTATTTTAGGAATGAACAGATTTGTTCCGCTGAATCCGGTTTATATCATTACTGCACAACGAAAGGAAGACATGAATGAGTAATCTTGGTACATTATATGGTCTTGGCGTCGGTCCTGGAGATCCGGAGCTTATTACAGTAAAAGCGTTTCGAGTCATTCAGGAATCGCCAGTTATTGCGTATCCGAAAAAAAGAAAAGGTAGCAAAAGCTACGCCCATCGTATCGTAGAAGTATACATTCGGCCTGAGGAGAAGGAAATGCTCGGACTTGTTTTTCCGATGACGAAGGATCAAACGATTTTGGATCGGGAATGGAACGAAACAGTTGAGAAGGTTTGGCAAAAGTTATATGAAGGTAAGGATGTTGCTTTCGTTACAGAAGGAGATCCGCTTTTATATAGTACGTTCATACATATGATGAAATTGATGCAGGAATTGCATCCTGAAGTTGAGATTAAGACGGTACCAGGCATTTCTTCGTTTAACGGGTCAGCTTCAAGATTGGGCATTGCTTTGGCAGATGGCGATGATCATGTCGCGATTATTCCTGCAAGAGATGATTATGAAGCGATGAAGAAGGCGATTGAAGATCATGATGCTGTAGTGTTCATTAAAGTCGCAAAAGTAATCGATTTAATGATAACTGTATTAAAAGATTTAGATTTGCTTGAAAAGGCTTCAGTTGTAACCAAAGTCACTTCCGATGAAGAAGTAATTTGGAACTTAAGTGAATTGGAAGGACTTGAACTAGAATACTTAACTTTGATGGTGGTGAGAAAGTGAAAATATATATTGTAGGTGCTGGTCCAGGAGATCCGGATTTGATTACGGTAAAAGGATTGAATATTCTCCAAACAGCAGACGTTATATTATATACGGATTCATTAGTAAATGAAGAATTGATTGCAAAGGCAAAACCTGATGCCGAGGTGCTGAAAACGGCTGGAATGCATTTGGAAGAAATTGTTGATGTTATGGTTGATCGTGTTAAAGCAGGAAAAATGGTAGCCCGTATTCACACAGGAGATCCTGCTATGTACGGTGCAATCATGGAACAAATTGTTCTATTGAAGAAAGAGGATATTGGCTATGAGGTGATTCCTGGTGTTAGTTCAGTATTTGCTTCAGCAGCAGCAATTGGCGCCGAGCTGACGATTCCCGATTTAACTCAGACACTTATTTTAACGAGAGCTGAAGGACGGACACCGGTTCCAGAATTCGAAAAATTACGAGATTTAGCGAGTCATCATTGTACGATTGCCCTTTTCTTAAGCGCAACCTTAACAAAAAAAATCGTCAAAGAACTCCAAACAGCGGGGTGGAAAGATGATACGCCTGTTGCAGTCATTCAACGGGCAACATGGCCGGACCAAAAAATTGTTCGTACTACCTTAGTGAATTTAGATGATGATATGCGTAAAAATGGAATCCGCAAGCATGCAATGATTTTGGCTGGATGGGCGTTAGACCCTAATATCCATGATAAAGATGAATACCGTTCCAAACTATATGATGCGAGCTTTACCCACGGTTTCCGAAAAGGTGTCAAGCCATGATCATTGAATTAAAAGAAGAGGAACTAGCCCCCATAAAACAGTCTCATACTTATGCAATCGTAGCGATTACAAAGCATGGTGTAGAACTAGCAAGAAAATTACACACTGTTTTTTCAAATTCTGATCTATATTACATGAGCAAGTTTGAAAAAGGGGATGAAGAGCACAGACAAATCCAGCTTTTTTCGGGAAGTGTCCGTATGCTGTTACCCGCTTTATTCAAGGAATATAAAGGAATCATTTTAATTATTTCACTCGGTGCCGTCGTCCGGATGATAGCTCCAATTTTGAAGGATAAAAAAACGGACCCAGGAGTTGTTGTCATTGATGACAAAGGGGAGAATGTTATCAGTGTTTTGTCAGGACACCTTGGAGGAGCAAATGAACTTACCAAGGAAGTTGCAGCAGCGCTTGATGCAAATGCAATTATTACAACTGCATCAGATGTACAAAAAACAATTCCTGTCGATTTATTTGGCCAGCGCTTTGGCTGGGTTTGGGATTCTGCGGAAAAATTAACGCCAGTCAGTGCGTCCGTTGTAAATGAAGAGCATGTTGCAATCGTTCAGGAGTCGGGTGAACGGAACTGGTGGACGTATGAAACAGTATTACCTGAACAAATAATCGTTTATCCGTCAATTGATGACGCCCTTAAAGCAAAGCCTCAAGCAGCCTTAGTAGTTACTCATCGGGAGCTTAGGCAGACTGAAAATAAGATCCTGGACAATGGTATTGTATTTCGTCCAAAAGTCATTGTTCTTGGAATCGGCTGTAATCGAGGAACATCAGCCGTTGAAATTGAGCAGGTAATTGTGGAAACATTAGCGGAATTATCATTTTCAATAAAAAGTGTTAAAGCAATATGTACAATTTCAATAAAGAAAGATGAAATTGGTTTGCTCGAAGTCGTTCAAAAACACGGTTGGGAATTTGTGTATTTTGAACCGGAAGAACTTAATCAGGCTAAAATTGAAGCTCCGTCAGACACAGTATATAAATACACAGGTACTTATGGTGTGAGTGAGCCAGCTGTTAGAATTTTTACAGGAGCGGAACAACTGGAGCTGGTTAAGAAAAAATCGGGAAATGTCACTATTTCTGTAGGGATTATTCCTTTATAAGGAAGGGGGGATATTTATGAGCGATAGAAGATTAGTTATTGCTGGCACCGGAAGCGGGGTCGGAAAAACGACATTGACCATCGGAATTATGGCAGCCCTCCAGAAGAAAGGGTATACCGTTCAGGGTTTTAAATGTGGTCCTGACTATATTGATCCAACCTATCATACAGCCGTTACAGGGCGAACTTCACGAAATCTTGACAGCTGGATGTTTAAGCACGATATCGTCCGAGAAATACTTAACAAAGCAAGCGTTGGAGCGGATATCTCGATTATCGAAGGAGTCATGGGCTTTTTCGATGGAAAAAATCCTTTATCGAATACGGGGTCAACAGCTGAAATCAGCATGATTACTGAAAGTCCTGTCTTGTTAATTGTCAACTGTGCGAGTATGGCGCGTAGCGCAGCTGCGATTGTTAAAGGGTTTCAAGCTTTTTCTACGGGTCCGAACATTATTGGAGTAATTGCCAATCAAGTGGGAAGTGAGGGGCATTACAAAATTGTCAAAGCAGCCATCGAGCAGGAATGCGATGTTCCAGTGATGGGGTATATGAAGCGAGAGTTAGATATTGATATTCCTAGCCGTCATTTAGGCTTAATTCCTGCCATTGAACGAGGTGAACTTGAACCATTTTTCGATAAACTCGCTCATTTAGTTATGGAAACGATTGATATCGAACAGCTGTATCTCTTGGCTAAGACCAGCACCATTTCCAGTGGGAATTCAGGAATCTTTCAGTCTAGTAGCAAGAAAGACGTGTGCATAGCCGTTGCAAAAGATGCGGCCTTTAATTTTTATTATCAGGAAAACCTTGAGTTGCTTGAAGCAAAAGGAGCGAACATCAAGTATTTTTCTCCATTAAAAGGGGATGAAGTTCCGGTGGATGCGGATGGCTTATACCTTGGAGGCGGTTTTCCAGAAGAATTTGCAGATGAACTTTCTCGCAATGAAATTGCTATAAAATCCATCAGAAATGCCATTGAAAAGGGTTTGCCAACTCTAGCAGAATGTGGTGGATTCATGTTTTTGAGCAAATCTATTGAAACAACTTCTAGAGAAATGTATCCGATGGCAGGATTGATTCCAGGTAGGATCAAAATGCAGAAAAAGCTTGCGGCACTGGGATATCGTGAAATAACTGGAACCGAAAGCAATTTTTTAATAAAAGATTGTGAGCAGGCAAAAGGTCATGAATTCCACTATTCCACATTTGAGTCAGATGATGTGCTTCCGCATGCCTACGAGGCGAAAGGAAGATTTGGTTCAAAGAAAGAAGGGTGCATAATAGGTAATCTGGTTGCTGGTTATACCCATTTTCATTTTGCTTCCAATCCTAAACTTGTTGAGAATTGGATAGGTGCATGCTTAAAACAAAAAAAACTGATGGGACACGAAACATATCAACAATGAAAAGTTGTTTTTTTGATAAATAAGAGGAGGCAAGAGCATGAAACCGGGAAAGGTACATCTGGTCGGTGCGGGTCCCGGAGATCCGAAACTAATTACGGTATATGGAATGGAATGTATTCAAAAGGCTGATGTCATAGCTTATGACAGGCTCGTCAATCCAAAACTATTAACCTATGCAAAAGAAAATGCGGAGCTTGTATATTGCGGGAAATCACCCGGGAGACATCATCTCATTCAAGAAGAAATTCATTCACTTTTGGTAGAAAAGGCCTTGCAGGGGAAAAATGTTACCCGCCTAAAGGGAGGAGATCCGTTTGTCTTTGGTCGGGGAGGAGAGGAAGCAGAGGTCCTGGCGGCTAATGGGATAGAATATGAAATAATCCCAGGAGTAACTGCGGGCATTGCAGCTCCAGCTTATGCCGGTATACCGGTTACCCATCGTGAACATGCGTCGAGTTTTGCGATTGTGACCGGCCATGGACGTGATTACAAGGGTCAAGACAACCTGAATTGGCGGGCATTGGCTCAAGGAATTGATACCATCGCCTTTTACATGGGAATTGGTAATATGCCATTTATCTGCGAACAATTGATAGAGCATGGTAGGGACGAAGAAACACCAGTGGCTGTCATTGAATGGGGTACTACAGATAAACAAAGGACGATAACTGGAACCTTGAACACGATTTCTATGCTTGCTTTGAAAGAGGAAATTCAAAATCCGGCAATCTTTCTGGTAGGTGAAGTCGTTCAATTAAGAGAAAAAATCCAATGGTTTGAAAAAGTGATTGAATCAGAGTCTACGAGTGAAGGGAACGAGTCTAAATGTCTATCATTCAAGAATTGAAAGACCGCAGAGCTATTCGGAACTATGAAGAGCAAGAAGTAGAAGATGAAAAAATCAGGCAGTTATTAGAAGCAGCTACATATGCCCCTAATGACCGACTACGTGAACCTTGGGGGTTTTATGTAATAAAAGGAGACGCGAAGCAGCGCTACGAACAGTTGGCAGAAAAATATTTACATGAGCGTTTCCCGACCAAGCCGAAATTGATTGATAGTTCACTAGAAGTTGTAAAAACCACACCGCTTATCATTGTCATAACCTCTGATATTTTGCCTGACGATCCGGAATCAACCGAGGACAATGTGTTTGCCTCTTGTTGTGCTGTCCATTCGATGTGGCTTGCAGCAAAAGAACTAGGTCTTGGCTTTGTATGGCGCACTAGAGGAGTAGGCCTTGTCAGAGATGAACGACTGCACGAATTTATCGGTTCGCCGGAAAACAAAAAAGTAATCGGTACTATTTTTATAGGCTATCCTAAAAAGGGTCAACCTGTTCCTGCTACTAAAAGAACTTCATACATAGAAAAAACAGTTTGGCTATGAAGGTAGGCGAATAAGATGGCTCGCAGAGGATTGTTTCTTATATATACCGGAAATGGGAAAGGGAAAACGACTGCCTCGCTTGGTGTTACTTTACGGGCGATTGGGAGAGGCATGAACGTTAAATTTCTCCAATTTATAAAATCTCCAGAGCGTACATATGGAGAGGCATTGGCTTTAAAGAAATTAGGGGTTGAAATGGAACAACTCGGGATTGGTTTTACATGGACCAAAACACCACAAGAGCATCGGGAGGCACTAACGATTGCTTGGGAAAAAGCAAAACAGGCCCTTTGTGATTCAACCATCGATTTACTGGTTCTGGATGAGTTAAACAATGCGTTAGCCATCTCTAAGTTCCCGATTGAAGATGTCTTGCCACTAGCAGAAGTAATCGATGTGATTCGTAATCGACCCGCTCATATGCATCTAGTCGTTACTGGCAGAGATGCCAAACGGGAACTGATGGATTTGGCGGATTTAGTCTCTAATATTGATGCGACTAAGCATTACTATGAAGAGGGAATCGGCGCTGTCAAAGGATTAGAGTTTTAAGGGGTGAGTCGAATGAAGGCAAGATCCATTATGATACAAGGGACGTCCTCTGATGTAGGGAAAAGTTTGATTTGTACGGCACTGTGCCGGGTTTTTTCCAATAAAGGATTACGAGTCGTACCATTCAAATCGCAAAATATGGCTTTAAATTCGTATGTAACGTTGGATGGCGGTGAAATCGGCCGTGCTCAAGGAGTACAAGCCGAGGCTGCACGTATTACAGCAACCACTGATATGAATCCGATTCTATTAAAACCGAAGCAGGATATGGTTTCAGAAGTCATTGTGCATGGAAAACATTTTCTTGATATGGATGCAAAAAGCTATCGATATCAATTTGTCCAAGAGGCCATGCCCATCGTTCGTAAATCGGTGGAAAAACTTCAGGACGAATATGACATTATCGTTCTTGAAGGAGCAGGAAGTCCAGCTGAAATCAACCTGAAGGACCGAGATATTGCAAATATGCGTATGGCCAAACTTGCAGATGCCTCGGTCATTTTGGTAGCTGACATTGATCGCGGTGGAGTTTTTGCGTCAATTATTGGAACACTTGCCTTATTGGATAAGGATGAACGCGAATGTGTAAAGGGGATTATCATCAATAAATTTCGTGGGATGCGTGAGTTATTGGATGACGGCATTGAATGGGTGGAAAAAGAAACAGGGATTCCAGTCCTCGGTGTACTTCCTTATATAGACGTGAATATTGAAGCGGAAGATTCATTAGCACTATCTTCCTTGCGGTTTAAAAAACCTAAAAAGGCGGAATTTCCAATCGATGTCGCCGTTTTAAGATTGCCTCGTATCTCCAATTTTACAGATGTGGATCCTTTCTTTGATGAACCGGGTGTAGGCGTCAGACTTGTAGGCAGTGTGCACGAATTAGGGAATCCTGACCTGCTTATCTTGCCAGGTACAAAAAACACGATGGAAGATCTAGAGTGGCTGAGAAGAGCAGGACTGGATAGGGCTATCCAAGATTTGCGTGAAAAAGGGACATTAATATTTGGGATATGTGGTGGATTTCAAATGCTTGGTACGAATCTTTTCGATCCTGATGCTGTCGAGGGCTGCGGAGAAAATGCAATAGGACTTTCTCTTCTTCCAGTACAAACCGTTTTTAATGCAGAAAAGAAAACGGTCCAAATGGAAGGTGTTCTTTCTTCAGGGATCATGGAAGGAGAAATGAATCTGACCGGATTTGAGATCCATTTAGGGAGAACATCATTGGACTCTGCACTAGTAAGGCCATTTCTTTTATTGAAGGATGGAAGAGAGGATGGGGCTATTTCTGCAGACAACAAAGTCATTGGAACCTATCTTCATGGGATATTCCATAATCGCTTGTTTACAAGAATGCTAGTTAATCAAATTCGAAGGTCAAAAGGATTAGATGAAGTGAAGGAAAATGTTCAAAGTGACTTAGAGCGAAGAGAAGAAGCTTATAACCTCTTAGCTTCACATTTGGAAGAAAATATAGATATGGATACTATTTATGAATGGCTGCAGTTTGAAACCATGGAAAGTTGAATAGTAGTCTCACCTTATCCATCAAGCTATCGTGAATTATTATCTAAAATAAAGCGCAATTCTTTCCATGTATCATGGAAAGAATTGCGCTTTATTGTATATCGTAAGGATTCAAATGAACTAATATTCTTTCGTTTTTATATTATTTACTTTCGTGAAAATCACATTCACCATTAATTACAGGGTTAAACTTTCTTTTATTTAGTCATATTAAGTGACAGACATATACAAGATATGTTATGTTGGCTTCTCTACATAATTTATAGAATTAAAAGGATGAGGTGTTTGATATGAACAAAACAGAACTAGTGAGTAGTGTAGCAGCACAAGCTGAACTAACAAAAGACGACGCTAAAAAAGTAGTGGATGCATTGTTTGAAACAATCACAACTACGCTTGCTAAAGAGGAAAAAATCCAATTAGTAGGATTTGGAACATTTGAAGTGCGCGACCGTGCAGCTCGTACAGGAAGAAACCCACAAACAGGTGAAGAAATACAAATTGCAGCTAGCAAAGTACCCGCTTTTAAAGCAGGTAAGGAATTAAAAGAAGCTGTAAAATAAAATAAACATGTAGTGAAAAAAACTCTGGAGATGAGAAAAGTCTCCAGAGTTTTTTTATTTAAATAAGTTTCATTTTAAAAGTTTATTCTTTTATTTGCGTTTAATTTAGGCCGTACTAACATTTAGTTATATTGCGCTGAAAAAGGTAGCTATTGAAGTTAAACAGATTTAACAAACGAAGATTTTTAATAAGTACTTATTAGTAAGGTTTATCTCTAGTATATGTTAGGCTATAACAATAAAACAGTAAGCGCTAGAAAAGAAGAAAAGAGGTGAAAAATATGTTTAAAAAAATAATGAAGAAAATTAAGCAGCTTTCCGAAGGCAGCAGCGAGGGAAGACATAGCCATTATCGCCGAGGCAGCAGTAGCAGTAGCAGCAGGGGGTATAAACGGTCTCCAATGAGTGGTAGTAACCGCTATAAACGAAAAGGAGGGAGGAGTAGCAGTTAATACCCCTCCATGAATTAATTTATTTTTCTTTAGATATAAGTGCAGCATGAAGATCTGCTGAAAGTTCACTGATATCTGAATAAGGTTCTTGAATTCTTAATAACCTTTTTAGTAAATGTACGGTTTCTTTTTCTAAAGAAAGTTCTTCTGTCCAAGGAAGAACTTTTTTATTGTTGGAAGAGTAAGTCGTATAAAGTAAATATAAAAGTATGTCTCCTAAATCATAATAGTCCTGCTGTTTCATTTCTAATTCTATTGATGATGAACAAAATGGGTCAACCGAGACAATCTGTTTCGACAGACCAAAGTCGATTAAAAAAGGCTCTTTGTCTTTTAGTAAAATATTTGGAATTCGTAAATCTTGATGGTACATACCATTTTTGTGAAGATAAGCTACTAATTCTAGCAGGTGAGCAAGTAAAAGTAGAGACTCTTTCTCTTTAAAGGTTTTATGATTTAAGAAAATTTGGTCTTCCAAATTGTCCCCTTCAATGTAATTCATTACATAATAAAAATATCCGTTATTTGAAAATTCATCATATAACTTAGGCATACTTTTGTGGTTTAACAAACGCAGAATAGAGATTTCATTTTCAAACAGCTTAATCTCTTTTTTGATACGGCGTTTACTTGGACGAAGCTGTTTGACTACTCTATTCTCATTTGTTTTCAAATCGTTGCAGAGATAAACAATGCCGTAACTTCCAGTTCCTATAACACTTATGACCTCGTATCGATCATACAAAACTGCACCTTTTTTAATAGGTTTATCTACAAAAAACTGAAAGAACTTTCGAATGGAACGCCAAATTGAAACTTTCCTCACCTCTTCATTTACATTGGAGTCATACACACATAGGACAATTATGATTTAAATTAACATTATATTTTCTTGATGCTTTAAAAAACAAAACAGTTTGGAAAAAGAAGCATTATGGTTATCATTTACTTTTCTGATAGTATTTGCTATTTATACCTTGTATAATAATAAAAAGCTTATAAAAAGGAGATATCTGATGACTATGAGGCCACATTTGTCTTTACCTAAAGAATTAGAGAAATTCAGGAAAGACATTGAATCAACTATGCAACCGACTATAAAAATCTCGACATCAACGAACAAGCCGACTTTGTTTGCAAGCAAGTTTGCAGGCTATCCTTATTTACCTAAAAATTTTGAACACCCAATCGATGGAAAAGGGAACTATATGAAACTATTAGCGCAAATCAATTTTGAAGATTTACCACGTGTACTAAATGATATGCCACAAAAAGGTATGTTGCAAATTTTCCTTTCTGGTGACGATGATGTTATGGGGCTTGATTTTAATAATCAAACCAACCAAAAGAATTTCCGGGTCATCTATCATGAAGATATCTTGAAGGAAGGCGAGGTGACAACTGATTTCTCATATATGGCCACTTTTGAAGATGAGCATTTTCCAATTGGAGATGAGGTTAGTCTATCTTTCTCGGTAAATTTTGAAGCCGTTTCTACCTCTGATCGAGCTTTTGATGAATTCTATGGTGAATTAGATTTTGAGGAAATAGTAGGAGAAGATGTAAATGGAGATGAAATTACTCTCTTGGAATTGTATGAAGAAAACCTATCTAATGAGGGTCATAAGATTGGTGGATATGCTTTTTTTACGCAATCTGATCCAAGGGAAGATAGATCTTATAAGCATTATAACGTCTTATTACTACAAATTGATACAGACGATGATAATGAGATTATGTGGGGAGATTGCGGCGTAGCTAACTTCTTCATCAAGGTAGAGGATTTAAAGAAACTTGATTTCTCTAACGTTTTATACAATTGGGATTGTCATTAATACTGGTATTAAGTGTAACGAGTAGAATATTTATTAGATCTCAGGTGTACATATAGATAAATCGTTACTCTGCTATCAAAAATTTAATAGATTGAGATATAAGTTGGAGAAAATCCGATAGATTGAGCAAAAATCATTCTTTTTGAAGGAGTACTAGGTGGCATCACAAAAACAAGTGATGCTGCTTTTCTTATGAGCACTCATATTTTTTAAAAGGTTACTTTCCATATTTGATGTGTTGTAATTGTCCACGCTACACCTTTCATTTGCATTGAATATTATGTATAGTTAGTATTATATGCAAAATAGTTAGAATATTCAAAATAGAGAGAAGGGAAGTTATGAGCTTAACAATCACAGATTTGTTTATCGGACAGATTGCTAGTCTTCAGCGTACTTTTAATGAATCAGATGTAAGGTTATGCAGTGAATTAACAAAAGATTATAGCCCGATTTATCAAGTGAATAAAGAGGAGTGGAGAAGCAATTACAGCAAGCCGATTGTTCCTGGTTTGTTAACAGAAGGGCTTATTACTCAAGTAATAAGTGAAAAACTCCCTGGCAGTGCCTGTATTTTACTACAAAAGGAATTAGTGTTTTACCATCCTGTACATATAGGAGATATGATTTCGGCTGAGCTGGAGGTTATTGACATTAATTTAAATAGAGATTGGGTGACACAAAAGGTGACTTGCTATAATCAAGCAGGAATTGAAGTTATTAAAGGACAAGTTGTGATATTAGTTTTAACTAATCAAGATGTTAGGTGATGTGAATGGAAAACGTTAAAAACGTTAAAAGAAATTGGGGATCAATTGAAGTCGATGAAAACGGAAAAGTTATAGGCGCCAGTGCTGATTTTTATGAGCATTTCACTATAATACCGACTGATTTGATAGGGGAGTCCATTGCGAAGGTCATTCACACTTCTACGAATAATTCTTTGAAAAATCCTGATAAAAAACATGTGTTTCCCGGTGTGATCTCAGGACACTCTTGTTTTATTAGAACTATTCGAAAAAAAAGCATTACCATTTATAATGTAATCATCCGACAAGAAGAGCTTGAATACGCTGATTTAGTATATTATGCAAATTCCTTGGATAGGCATAAAGCTAAGAGGAAAACTGGAAGTAAAAGTCGATATGGCTTTGAAGAGATTGTTGGAAAAAGCCAAGCGATTGAACGGATAAAAGAGCTGGCAGCTAGAATTGCTACCAGTAGTTCAACAGTGCTGCTTACCGGAGAAACTGGAACAGGTAAGGAACTGTTTGCTCAAGCGATTCATGGTTTGAGTACAAGAAAATCACACCCGTTTGTTCCGGTCAATTGTGCTGCAATACCAGATGAATTATTTGAATCGGAGATCTTTGGTTATGAAGCTGGGGCATTTAGCGGTGCGAAAAAAGAAGGTAAACCTGGGAAAATAGAATTAGCTCAAAATGGTACCCTTTTTTTAGACGAGATTTCTGAACTGCCTTATCAGGCTCAGGGCAAGCTCTTACGTGTCTTACAGGAAAGGGAAGTAGAAAGACTCGGTGGAACAGGGAGTAAGAATGTCGATATCCGTATTATTGCGGCGACGAACAGAGATCTAAAAACCCTTATTCAAGAAGGGAAATTCCGGCAAGATTTATATTACCGTCTTTATGTTTTTGAATTGAAAATTCCTTCATTAAGAGAACGGCCGGAAGATATTCTTCCGTTAGCTTATTATTTTATCGATTATTTTAATAACAAATTAGGGTGTAACGTTAGAGAAATTGAGCCTAAACTCCAAGAATGGCTGTCCAATTATAGCTGGCCCGGAAACGTTCGTGAATTTAAAGCAATTATCGAACGAGGTATGAATATCGTAGAGGGACGGACTTTAACATTGGACTCTTTATATTTTACACCTAATTTAACTTTGCATGATAAGGTAGAGGAACTGGGGATTTCTTACTCAAGTAGCTTGGATGAGGTGGTCGGGAAAGCTGAGATATCTGCTATTCAGCGTGCGTTAACAGAGTCGGATGGAGATCGTTCTTTAGCCGCTCAAAAGCTGAAAATTCATATTGCGAGCTTATATAGAAAAATTGCGAAGTACAAGCTGAAATAACGTTACTATAAAGTTGATAAGTGAAATATAAATCAAGTTAACCTTTGAACACACTTTAGAAGTGTGTCTTTTTTTTGATTTCGCATATTTGATTTGCAAGATTGCGAAAAAAATTAAAAATGCGAAAACGATATTAAATGAAGCCTGATATGCAGCAAAAATAAGTTGGCACACAACTTGCAATATTAGATTGACAAAGGATGAAGTTACTTAACTTAGATCATAAGATAGCCCGTGAATAGATTGTTTTGTAACTTCGTTAAACATAACAAAGGAGGTAATAATATGTTGAATTTTTCCTTTACAGAAGAACAAGATTATTTTCGTAAAATGTTGAAAGAATTTGCGAAGGAGGAACTGCTTCCTCACTATACAAAGTGGGATCGAGAAGAGATTACTCCAAGACACTTGTGGAAAAAGCTTGGGGAGTTAGGCGTAAATGGCCTGCGGATTCCAGTTGAGTATGGCGGTAGCGGTGCCGACTGTGTGACAACGGGGATTGCTGCGGAGGAGATAGGACGAGGTGATTTCAATCTAACCTATGCTGTGATGTTGAATGCGTTAATAGGTGAAATTATCAATAATCACGCTAGAGAGGAATTGAAAAAAGAATGGCTTCCCAAAATTGCGAGCGGGGAAAAAATTATCGGCATCGCTATTACAGAACCATCGGCAGGGACGGATGCAGGCGGGATTAAAACAACAGCAGTACATAAAGGGAATGTATATGTTCTTAATGGAGAAAAGTCAGGAATTAGCGTAGCTACATGTGGAGATGCCTTTGTTATATTTGCAAAAACAGAACCTGAATTAGGAAATCGGGGAATTAGCGCTTTTATAGTTCCTGCCAATCTTCCAGGAGTTGAATGCAAAGGTTACAAAGACATGGGTAATATTCCAATTAGCAGAGGTTCTATCTATTTAAACGATGTAGAAGTTCCAGAAGAGTATATGATCGGTCTTCAGAATAAAGGCTTTTCCCAGGTGATGAATGGGTTTGATCTAAGCCGGCTCTTAATTGGATTGCAATGTGTTGGGGCTGCCTCACAAAGTATTGATGAGACCATCGAACATGTGAAAGTTAGACATTCTTTTAACAAGCCGTTGGCAACGTATCAAGGAGTTTCATTCCCAATAGTGACTCACTATACTCAGTTAGAGCTTGTGAAGTGGCAAGCCTATCGAGGACTTTGGCTTCGTGATCAAGGGTTGAACCATAGTAAAGAATCAGCTTCAGTAAAATGGTTAGGTCCAAAATATAGTGTAGATGCCATTCATGAATGTTTACTGTTGAACGGCCACTATGCTTATACGAAGGAAATGCCGCTAGAGCAACGTTTACGTGACGTCATTGGTTTAGAAATTGGTGATGGAACTGCTCAAGCCAATATGATGGTCATTGCAAAAGACATTATTGGAAAAGAATTCCGATCATATTAAACTAGAGGATTGTAGTGTATGGAAAAGGTAAATTGCTATTTTATCGGTCAAATTGCAAGAGTGCAAAGAACCTTTACAGAGGATGATGTGAAGCGCTGGAGTTTGTTAACGCAGGATTTCAATGATGTCTATGACCCGGAATTTTTCAGTAAAGATTTAGGTCGCTCACTGGTCCCAGGAATTTTAAGCGAAGGTCTCCTAACAGAGGCAATCAGTAAAGAGTTGCCAGGTGGATCATGTGTCATTATACAAAAGGAATTAGTGTTCATACATCCAGTTCAAATCGACAACACGATTACAGCAGAGATAGAGATTATTGATGTGAATGTACAGCGAAATTGGATCACAATAAAAGTTCGATGTAGGAATGAACTTCGTATTGACGTGATTCAAGGGAAAATTATTCTGAAACTATTATGACAATGGAGGGATTAATACGATGGAATTAACAGATGTTTTATATGAAAAAACCAATGGGATTGCAAAGATTACAATGAATCGGCCTAAAGTCTACAATGCTTTTCGTGCAAGAACAGTTCAAGAATTAATTTGGACCTTCCGTGATGCTTGGGACGATAACCGTATTGGCGCGGTAATCTTGACAGGAGCTGGAGAGAAGGCATTTTGTGTCGGTGGAGATCAAAAAGAAAAAGGAGAAGAAGGTGGATATGATTATTCTGGAGGTTTAGGGGGAGGGATGGGGTTGGAAATTGAAAATCTACACCAAACAATCCGCAATATCCCAAAGCCTGTTATTGCAGCGGTTAATGGATTTGCTATTGGAGGTGGGCATGTCCTTCATGTCGTTTGTGATTTAACGATTGCATCTGAAACGGCAAAATTCGGCCAGAGTGGGCCTAAGGTAGGAAGTTATGATGCCGGATTTGGTTCTGCTTATCTAGCCCGAATTGTCGGTGAAAAGAAAGCAAGGGAAATCTGGTATTTGTGTGAACAATACACTGCACAAGAAGCAAAAGAAATGGGACTTGTGAACAAAATCGTTCCCGCAGAACAACTGCAACAAGCAGCAGAAGAATGGGCGGAAAAGATTCTCGAGAAGAGCCCGACAGCGCTTAAAATGCTTAAATACTCCTTTAATGCTGATAGTGCAAACATCCAAGGGATTTCTCAGCTATCGATGGGCAGTCTAGCGATGTTTTACAACACGCAAGAATCGGAAGAAGGAAAGAATGCTTTCCTAGAAAAGCGGCCAGTAGATTTTAAAAAGTTCAGAAGGTAATGAGGGGGATGGAAACTAGTGAAATTGGATACGATTTTGAGTCAAGAATATGTGGAAAAATATCAATGTATTTGGCCAAATCGAACGATTTTAGATTATTTAAATGATGCGATAGAGAATGATCCAGATAAAATAGCGATTATTGATAAAAAAAGCCGTTTTACTTACAAGGAACTCGGTAAGTTGGTTGATCGAATCGCTTTAGGCCTTTTGAATATAGGATTGGGAAAAGGAGATGTTATCTCTTTTCAACTGCCTAATTGGAATGAGTTCATTATCCTTCATTATGCGGTTACAAGGATAGGCGCCATAAGCAATCCCTTAATTCCGATTTATCGTGATCGGGAAATTGGCTATATGGTCGAAATGGCAGAGTCTAAAATGATCGTTGTTCCAGATAGTTTCCGAGGTTTTTATTATCCTGCCATGATTGAGAGGCTAAGCCATAAATGGCCTTCATTAGAACATATTTATGTGATAGGGGACGAAGTGCCGAATGGGATGAAATCTTTCTCTTCTTTGCTTGAGGAACCTTGGGAAGAGCGGATGGATGCATCCATTTTGGATGAAATCATACATGACCCAAATGATGTTACCGAAATTATCTTTACATCGGGAACGACGGGGAGTCCAAGGGAGTCATGCATACACATAATACTCTTTGTGTATCAACGAATTACTGGATTGACCATTTACATTTAACATCCGATGACGTCCTATTCATGGCGTCAACATTTGCTCATCAAACTGGATTTGGTTATGGGGTGAGGCTACCAACTCATTTTGGGGGTACAGGTGTTTATCAAGACATTTGGAATCCGAATGAATTTATTGAATGGATTGAGAAGGAGAAGATAACGTTTACAGCGGGTGCGACTCCCTTTCTGCAAGATATGATTCAAATGGAGGGAATAGAAACGTACAATCTTAACTCATTCCAAGTCTTTGTAGCTTTAGGCGCCCCGATTCCAAGGCAGTTGGTGAAAGACGCGGCAGAAAAAGTACGGTTCAAAATATTGTCAGGATGGGGACAAACAGAAGATGGCCTAGTGACCTTGACGAGACTTGAAGATTCAGCAGAAAAACTGACAAATACCGATGGGGTTCCATTTCCGGAAATGGAGTTGAAAGTAGTGAATTTTGAAGGAAAGATCTGCGCTCCAAATGAAGAAGGTGATTTACTTGCTAGGGGTCCTGCCCTATTTGTCGGGTATTTGAAGAGGATTGATGACACCATTGCAGAACATAAGGACGGATGGTTCATTACCGGTGATCGAGCAATTATGGATGAAGAAGGATATATCAGGATTTCTGGAAGAAACAAAGACATTATCATTCGTGGAGGTGAAAATATACCAGTCGCTTACGTAGAAAACGTATTATATGAACACCCGGATATTTCAAGCGTGCAGGTCATTGCTGTACCAGATGTTAGGCTTCAGGAAAAAGCATGTGCATGTATCAGCGTAAGACCAGGGAAGAGCCCGATTACAATGGAATCATTAAAGAAATTTCTATATGAAAAAGGTTTGGCCAAACAATATTGGCCAGAACAACTTGAAATCATGGATGATTTTCCGCGTACTCCTAGCGGGAAAATCCAGAAGTTCCGTCTTCGGGAAATGATAAACGAAAAGATACAAGACAAAATATAGGACCAGTTAATGTAACCACATAGCAATTTCATGATAAAAATGGAGGGATTTATGATGAATAACCGAGTAGCATTTATCACTGGAGCAGGAAGCGGAATTGGTAGAGAGATTGCTAAAACATTAGCCTCTCGAAATATGAACATTGTTGTGGCCGATATCAATAGTAAAAACGCAGAAGAAACTGTTTCTTTAATTGAGCAAGCGGGTTATGAAGCTAAGGCCGTCTATTGTGATGTAACGAGTTTAGAGAGTGTGAAAAAAGCAGTTGAAGAATCAGTGAGCCTTTATCAAAAGATTGATGTATTGGTTAATAATGCAGGATGGGACAAAGTAGAACCTTTCCTAAAAAGTGATCCAAGCACTTGGAAAAGGATTATCGATATTAATTTACTGGGTCAAGTTCATACTTGTAAGGAAATTTTACCGCTTATGATTGAAAACGGTTACGGAAAGGTAGTCAATATTGCGTCGGATGCAGCAAGAATTGGATCTAGCGGTGAGGCCGTCTATTCGGCTGCTAAGGGTGGGGTCATTGCGTTCACGAAAACAATAGCAAGAGAAATGGCACGTCATAAGCTTAACATCAATTGTATTGCGCCAGGTCCAGCCGACACGCCTTTATTTCAAGAAATTGGTTCTTACAATGAAGGAATAGCTGGAGCTTTGGAGAAAGCGATTCCGTTCCGTCGTTTAGCTCAACCAGAAGATATTGCCGGTGCTGTGGCCTATTTTGTTTCGGAAGAAGCAGGATATGTAACTGGGCAAACTCTTTCCGTCAATGGCGGCTTAACCATGGTTTGACTTTATGAAACTGATTAAATGGTAATCACAAAAAGTAAAACTATAGCCTGAAAATATTTCTTAGGATTTTTAATCACCCAGTGGGTCAAATAGGTTGATTTTGTTTGATTTGATAGCCATTTGTATTATTTCGAAGCTTAGGAGAATAGTATCCTCCTAAATGTAAAAGAAATCGGGTTAAGGAATTAAACCTAATACCAATAGAAGGGGGAGAAAATACCGTGAATTTTGAATTTTCAGACGATATCAAAATTTTAAAACAAGGAATCCGAGAATTTATTGATAACGAAGTAGAACCACATGCCATGTTAATTGAAGAAAGCAATGAAATCCCAGAAATCATTATGGGGAAATCGAAAGAAATGGGACTGTTTGGCCTTAGCATTCCTGTAGAATATGGTGGGTTAGGCATTGATATGGTAGGGAAATGCGCCATTCTAGAGGAGTTGGGAAGAACACATAACGGTTATACAACAGTAATAGGCGGACATACGGGAATTGGCGGCGTTGGAATTGTAGAGATGGGAAATGAAGAACAAAAACGCAGATATTTACCTGACATGGCATCAGGTGACAGAATTGGCGCTTTTGCTTTAACTGAACCAAGCGCAGGTTCACATGCCTCAAATCTGAAAACAACAGCGGTTAAAAAGGGTGAAAAGTATATCCTGAATGGAAGCAAACATTACATTACTAATGCTCCAATCGCAGATGTGTTTACAGTAATGGCTGTTACAGATCCTTCTAAGGGTGCAAAAGGAATCACATCTTTTATCGTCGAAAAAGACTCCCCAGGATTTCAACTAGGAAAAATCGAACGGAAAATGGGCCTTCATGGTTCACATTCTTCTGAAATTTTCTTTGAGGATTGTGAAGTTCCAGTTGAGAATGTATTGGGTGAAGAGGGGCAAGGGTATATGAATGCCCTGAAAATCTTGGCGAATGGACGTGCAGGAATGGCAGCACGAAACCTAGGGTCGTGTGAAAAATTACTTGAGATGTCGATTGATTTTGCTCATATGAGAATTCAGTTCGACAAACCAATCTTCGAACAACAAATTATTCAACATTACTTGGCAGATATGGCATTAGATACAGAAGCCCTTCGATCCATGACCTATCGCGTTGCGTGGATGGTTGATCAAAAAAAGAACGTCATTAAAAATGCGGCTATGGTCAAGTTACTTGGTTCAGAAACGTATAATCGTGTAGCTGATAAGGCTCTCCAAATTCATGGAGGGATTGGTTACATTTCTGAATATCCCATTGAACGTTTTTATCGTGATGCACGTATTACGAGAATTTATGAAGGTACATCCGAAATCCAAAAGAATATCATAGCGGCTCAGCTTCATAAACAGTACCAACGATAATTAGGAAAGCAGGATTAATAGTAAAATAAACTTTGCTTAAGGTTAATAGAGAATATTTTTTATGTGATTAAGTTCGATTTCCAAAGAGTATGTTAGGCGATTTTTTATTTAACATATCGTTGGATTTTATACATTACTAAAAAAAACTTTATTTAATAAGTTTGACAATTAGATTGAACGTGTTAATATAAAGGCAAATGAACTAAATATACAATTTGTACCACTAGGGGTGCTTTACAGGTAAAAGTCAATTTTACCGCAGAAGCTGAGATTAAAGTATAACTTTAAGACCCTTAGAACCTGATCTGGTTTACACCAGCGTAGGGAAGTGGGGTCATGAAACAATACGTTTATGTATTATTTCAAGTACAACCACTTTCTTTACGTCGGTAAAGGAAGTGGTTTTTTATTTGCTCAAAAGAGGTGATTATAGGTTACCAATCATTATTTATCCAGTTTCATTGCTTAATAAAATACAAATTTGGAGGTATAGAAAATGAAATTTTCAGAGGTCATTCGTAAAGAAGTAGATCATATTTGGGAAGCAAGCTTCAATCACCCGTTTGTTAGAGGAATTGGAGATGGCACATTGCCAGTAGAGTGTTTTCGTTTTTATGTCATGCAAGATGCATATTATTTATCTCACTTTGCTAGAGTTCAAGCTTTAGGTGCAGTCAAAGCAACAGATTTACATACAACTAGTCGACTAGCAAGCCATGCACAAGGAACATATGAAGCTGAATTAAAGCTTCATGAAAATTTTTCTGAGAGATTAGGTATTACAGAAGAAGAAAGGAAAAACTTTAAGCCTGCTCCTACTGCCTATGCCTACACATCCCATATGTATCGTGCCGCGTATTCTGGCCATTTAGGGGATGTGATTGCGGCCATCTTACCGTGTTACTGGCTGTACTATGAAATAGGTGAAAAACTGCAAGGGTGTATACCTGATGAGCCAATTTATCAAGAGTGGATTGCGGCATACGGAGGAGAATGGTTCCGTACGTTGGTAGAAGAACAAATCGCGAGACTTGATGAGATCGCTGAAAAAGTAACGGAAGAAGACAAAGAAAGAATGAAAGAGCATTTTATCCTTAGCAGTCAATATGAATACTCATTTTGGGAAATGGCTTATCGCTTAGAAACTTGGCCAGTGCATAAGGAAACATTAGAAGTATAAAGGAGATTGACAATGAGAAAAGGGTTGAAATTAACGGATATTTTAGTCACAATCGTGATTGCCGTCGCATTTGGAATAGTTTATATCCTTTGGGGATCGATATATTATTCCGTTAAACCATTAGGGTTACATGTAGATCAATTAATTTATGGAATGTGGTTTATAGCAGGGCCCGTTGCTTTTTTAGTTATGAGGAAACCGGGTGTGGCTCTGTTGGCAGAAATCGCGGCAGCGTCCGGTGAATTCTTTTTAGGTTCACCGTGGGGATTAACCGTACTCTTATATGGAGTTGTACAAGGAGTATTCGCGGAACTGGTGTTTATGGCGTTCAGGTATAAAAAGTTTAATATGTCGGTTGCTGTATTAGCGGCGATAGCTTCATGTGTAGGATCGGTCCTCATGGATTTTGCATACGGAGAAATTGGTGCCCTCTCTCTTTGGAATTTACTATTATTTATGATTGCAAGATTTATCGGGTCAATTTTCTTTGCTGGTGTATTTGCTTACTATCTAGTAAAAGTATTAGAAGCAACAGGAGTAACTAATCTAGTTCGTCCAGTATCAAGTAAGGATTATGCTGCACTGGATCAAAAGTAGAGGTTGATAAGTATGGAACGAATAGCTCTTGTTGAAAAGTTAAGATTGAAGTTTCCCGGTGATGAGTCCTTGATATTCAAGGACTTATCCGTCTCGTTTGATAAAGGTGAAAAAGTTCTATTGTTGGGACCGTCCGGATGTGGAAAGTCTACACTTTTGCAAGTGTTAAGTGGGCTGATCCCACATTCCATTGAAGTCCCGATGAAAGCGAAAGAACTGGAGAGCCCTTCTTCATGGGGATATGTTTTTCAAGACCCAGATAGTCAGTTTTGTATGCCATTTGCAGATGAAGAAATTGCCTTCGTCCTTGAAAACCTTTCCGTTCCTAAGCAGCAAATGAATGAAAGGATTCACAATCATATCCGGCAGGTAGGATTACACTTAGATGATATCCATACAAGTATTGATACATTATCAGGCGGGATGAAACAGCGTTTAGCGATTGCGTCAGTATTGGCACTTGAACCTGAAGTGATATTTTTAGATGAACCAACCGCTATGCTTGATCCGGTTGGAACAAAAGAAATTTGGGGTGTTTTAAAGGAAATTGGCAAAGACAAGACCGTTATTATCGTTGAACATAAAATTGACCATGTTTTAGAATTTATCGAACGAATAGTGCTTTTTAACGATAACGGTCAAATCATTGCTGATGGTCCCAAAGACAACATTCTTTCATTATACAAAAACAAAATGAAAGAACATGGAATCTGGTTCCCTGGTGTTTGGGATGAGTATATTCATGACCATGCACCCATTCGTGAACAAACGGAAGTTAATGATGGCGGTACCATTATGCAAATGCAAGGTTTTAGAGGTTTCCGAAAAAAGGAAGAAAAAATTATGGTTGAAGAGCTGCAGATCCACTCAGGGGAATGGATTGTCATCAGCGGAGAAAATGGAGCGGGCAAGAGTACGCTTTTGCATGCACTGATGCAGTTCATTAAAACGAATGGTTATTATGATTTGATGGGAACCTCGATTAAAAAGGTGAAAAATCTAACAGATTACATGACGTTTGTCTTTCAAAATCCTGAGTTTCAATTCGTTGCGAATTCTGTATATGAAGAAATCGCTTATTCATTACGAATTGACAAAAAGCCTCCAAAAGAAATAGAAGAGAGAGTTCATGCACTGCTTGAAGTGTTCCACCTTACGGCCCATCGCGATAAACATCCTTTTCAATTATCGATGGGTCAAAAGCGGCGATTAAGTGTAGCGGCTTCAATAGTGAAAGAAAAAAAGATCATTCTTTTAGATGAGCCTACCTTTGGCCAAGATTCGAAAAATACCTTTGCCTTACTGGAATGGTTCGAGGAATATCGAAAGCGGGGTATTACAGTGATTATGGTAACCCATGATGATCATATTTCAAAAAACTTTGCAACTAGGATCTGGACGGTTAAGGATGGGAAAGTAATTAGTGATGAAAAGATTAGCAAGCAACTAGCGTTTTTAGAGACCGAAGTTTTATCACTATAGAAGGGGTGTCATGTAAGTGAATGTTTCGAGTGCAGAAACATGGCTCCATAAGATTAATCCAAGCCTTAAGCTTTTTGTATTAATTGTGTTATGTATGGTGGCGTTATTTATTAAAGACCTAAATTATATGATTAACGTTACCATGGGTGTTTTACTCTTATTTTTGTGTTTTTCCGGTCATCCGATAAAACGTATTTTACTCCTATCAATTCCTTTTTGTTTCATTTTTTTATCTACTTCTTCTGCAATGATATTATTCGGACAAGGGGAAACACTTTGGTTTAAGTGGGGACTCATTTCGATTACGGAAGAGAGTTTCATGAGGGGATTATTGGTTGGCTTTCGAGCCTTGCTTTTTGCGGTACTTGGATTAACTTTTTCGTTAACGACGAGACCTGTCAACCTGTTTTATTCCTTAATGCAGCAAGTTAAGCTTAAACCTAAATATGCTTATAGTTTCATGGCGGCGTTAAGGCTTATTCCTATCATGTTGGAGGAATTTCAAACGATACGGAATGCGATGAGGGTACGTGGCGTCGAAAGGAAAAAAGGAATAAGATCCGTATATTTTAAAATGAAAGCCTACTCCATTCCGTTGTTATCCGGAAGTATTAGACGGGCTCACCGGATTGCGGTTGCGATGGAGGCCAAACGATTTTCAGATACCAGGAATCGAACATACTATTATGAATTTGGGTTTTCTAAAAATGACCATGGGTTCATTCTGTATTTTGTCATCTTGTTGTTGGCAGGGTTTTATCTATCTGTCCAATTTCCGTATTTATCAATTTGATTAAAGAAGAATTGATTATTATCGTTAAGGAGTTCTTAGTATGAATGCACAAGAATTGCATATTATTTCTACTGGGAAACAGCCAATTGAAAAGTTTGTTGAGATTGCTTCAAACATTCAGGATTATGTTGATTTCTTTTATCTTAGAGAAAAGCAGATGAGTGCGTCACAACTCTATAAAGCTGTGACCTTATTACATGAAAAAAAGATTCCGTTGTCTAAAATCATTATTAATGACCGAGTGGATGTAGCTTGGGCTATGAAGGTTTTTGGTGTGCAATTGGCTTTTCATAGTTTAGATGTCAGAGTCGTAAAGCAAGCATTTCCAGAAATCAGGGTTGGGAGCTCTATTCATTCCTTTGATGAAGCAAAGGCTGCTTTCCATAATGGAGCCAATTACGCGATTTATGGCCATATTTTCGAAACAAACTCAAAACGAGGTCTCGCTCCTAAGGGAGTAGAGGAGCTTCAAAAAATCACGATGAATATCAAACTACCTATTATTGCAATAGGTGGAATAACACCATCTAATAGTCAACTTGTACTAAATTCAGGTGCACAAGGGATCGCGGTTATGTCAGGTGTTCTAGAAGCGGAAAATCCAATAAAATCTGCAAAAGAGTATGCAAGGTCTTTAGGAAAGGAGATATAAGATGAATTCCATATATGATGCGATCATTGTAGGTGGTGGTGTAATTGGAGGGTCTATTGCTTATCAATTAGCTAAACGAGGTAAAAAAGTCCTTTTATTAGAGAAAGATAGACTTGCTAGTAAAGCATCTAGTGCAGCTGCCGGGATGTTAGGAGCGCAATCCGAGTTAGAATCTGATAACCCGCTTTTTACATTAGCAAGACAAAGCAGGGGGATGTTTCCCGAGCTGTCGGAAGAATTAAAAGACATAAGCGGGATTGATATTGAATTAGTTAACAAAGGAATGTTTAAGGTAGCACTTACTAGTGAACAAGAATCAGATTTGAAGAACATGATCAAAATCCAGCAAAAAGCCGGGCTTGAGGCGGAATGGTTTACAACTGCTGAAATAAGAAAAAAGGAGCCTCTTCTTTCTGATGAGATTAGAGGTGGTATGTATATTCCAAAGGATGGACAAGTTTCGGCCTCTAGGTTGTCGCTCGCTTTTACTAAATCTGCTGCTGCTCTAGGCGCTGATATAAAGGAATATGTACATGTTTCTGATTTGATTATTGAAAACGCGTGTGTAAGAGGTGTGGTCACTAATATAGGAGAATTTTTTAGTGAAAATGTAATAGTAGCAAGTGGAGCATGGAGCAATTTTCTTCTAGAAAAGGCCGGGGTAAAGCTTGATACATATCCCGTAAAAGGCGAGTGCTTTTCAGTTTTGACTAATCGTCCATTGCTTGAAAAAACGATTTTTTCACATGGGTGCTATCTTGTACCTAAAGTTGGCGGGAGAATCATTGTTGGTGCGACGGTTAAAGCTCACACTTTTGACCAAAAGGTAAGTATCGAAGGAATTTCAACATTAATAGAAAAGGCAACACATCTGCTTCCAGCACTTAAAGAAACGGAGTGGGAAAAAGCATGGGCTGGAATACGTCCTCAAACAGGAGATGGCCTACCTTACTTTGGAGAACATCCAGCATACAATGGACTTTTTATTGCAACGGGTCACTTTAGGAATGGAATTCTACTATCTCCTATTACGGGTGTACTTATAGCAGATATAGTTGAAAGAAAGGCAAATTCTGAATGGTCTGCTTTTCGAGTGGATCGTTCGATAAATACAATTTTTTCATAATAGAGGTGAATGAATTGGAATTAATTATTAATGGAGAAAAAATACAAATTCCTGCTAATGAGTCAACTGTTGCGGAGTTATTGCAGCATTTTAGCTTACATCAGAAAGTCGTGATTGTGGAATTAAATGATGAAATTTTAGAAAAAGAATATCAGAATGAAACGCGTTTGTCAAATGGAGACAAAGTTGAGATTGTACATTTTGTAGGAGGCGGATGATATGTTAAAAATTGGTTCTTATGAATTTTCTTCAAGATTACTATTAGGTACTGGGAAATATTCAAGTTTCGATGTTCAGAAGCAAGCAGTGGAGATTTCAGAGACTGAAATATTAACATTTGCAGTTCGGAGAATGAATATTTTTGAAGCTAGCCAACCAAATTTTTTAGAAAAGCTTGATTTGAAAAAATATACACTTCTTCCCAATACAGCAGGAGCTAAAACGGCCAAAGAAGCTGTCCGAATAGCTCAGCTTGCCAAGGCGTCTGGGCTTTGTGACATGATAAAGGTAGAAGTGATTGGTTGTCAAAAAACACTATTGCCTGATCCGATTGAAACACTAAAGGCAGCAGAGGAATTAGTAAAGCTAGGTTTTATAGTGTTACCATATACTTCTGATGATGTGTTACTTGCTAAACGTTTAGAAGAAGTAGGATGTCATGCGATTATGCCTGGAGCTTCTCCAATTGGATCAGGCCAAGGTATTATAAACCGACTAAACTTACGATTTATTATTGAACAGTCCAATGTTCCGGTAATTGTTGATGCTGGAATTGGAACACCATCGGATGCAACGATTGCCATGGAATTAGGGGCAGATGGTGTATTGCTTAATACAGCTGTATCGGGTGCCAAAGATCCAATCAAAATGGCGAAAGCAATGAAGCTTGCTATTGAATCAGGGCGCTTAGGGTATGAAGCAGGGAGAATTGAAAAAAATGAGTACGCTATAGCAAGCAGTCCAGTTGAAGGAATGAGCATTGGATGAATGAACGTTATTCACGCCAAGAACTCTTTTCACCAATTGGAGTCGAAGGGCAACAGAAAATTTCTAAGAAACACGTTTTGGTGATTGGAGCAGGGGCTCTCGGTACGGGAAGTGCTGAAGGACTTGTGCGAGCAGGAATTGGAAAACTGACCATTGTTGACAGAGATTATGTGGAGTGGAGTAATCTTCAAAGACAGCAACTTTATTGTGAGGAAGATGCTGAAAAAAGAATGCCAAAAGCAGTGGCGGCGGAGAATCGATTGAAAGCGCTAAATTCAGATGTAATTGTAAAATCACATGTGTTGGATGTGTCAGTGGAGGAACTGGAGCGACTCGTTGACAGAGTCGATTTAATATTGGACGCCACCGATAATTTTGATACAAGGATGCTGATTAATGATATATCACAAAAATTCAAAATTCCATGGATTTACGGAGCGTGTGTGGGGAGCTATGGAATAAGTTACACAATTGTCCCAGAAGTAACTCCATGTTTGAATTGTTTGCTGGAAACGGTTCCAATTGGTGGATTAACCTGTGATACGGCTGGAATTATTAGTCCCGCCGTTCAAACGGTTGTTGCTTATCAACTGACTGAAGCATTAAAAATTCTTGTGGAAGATTATGATTCCCTTAGAAATAAAATCGTTTCATTTGACCTTTGGAAAAATGAGCATACAGCCATAAATGTAAAGAAATTAAAAAAAGACAGCTGTTTGTCATGTGGGTCAAAGCGAACCTACCCACACCTTTCTTATCTAAATAAAACAAAAACAGCGGTTTTATGCGGGAGGGAGTCTGTCCAGATTCGCCCAGCAATGAAGTTTGAAAGAGATTTAGTGCAACTTGAAAAAAATCTGCTTGCTCAAGGTGGTAAAATCGTTCGAAATCCATATTTACTTTCATTCACAATCGGGCCTCATCGATTAGTTGTTTTTAAAGATGGTCGGGCCCTGATTCATGGAACAAAAGAAATCGCAGAAGCAAAATCGTTGTATCATCGCTATTTAGGCTAAATTATTGCAGTCAGTAAAATGAAAATTCACACTGAAAGAGTGTTAGGCAAAGATGTGCTATCCGTTTATTTCAAGCTATCAATCACCCATAAAACTAGCATATATTTACCTCCGATATTATTGCTTAGGTGGTCAAGTAGGGGATGGAAACCTTGTTAAGCGTGAAAAGCCTACGTCTTTGTCTGACATCAGTGTGCCTTTTTCAGGTTCATTGAACCAAAGAAATAAAAGAGTTTCTGCATAACAAAACGAATTTAGCAGATATCCTTTTTCTCCTAGTTTTCAACCTATGCTAGTCCTACTTATTTAAAACCTCTCATATCACTGCTGACTAATCCTCTATACACTTGCCGTGTACCTTTCTTATATAAAAAAGCTAGGGAAAGCTGGTTTACTTTCTTCTATTAATAAGACGCAAAAGGAAATCTTATTAGATGAGATGCATAGAAGAGGAAACAGCTAAAGTATGCATAACTACAGCTTTTTGTATCTGGTGCCACCTTGCTGCAGTTACGTATATCCGTAACTAATAATGAAGTGATAAAAAGTAAATTGGTGTCATCTTTTGAGAATGGGAACTGTTAGGTGCAACAGGACAGTCTATCTTGTTGAAATATTAAGCAGGGCTTGAAAAGCTGAACTTAAGCGCAGAACCTACAGAAGGCGGCTATATTCTTAAAGGTGTTCTGGCGTCTGTTTCAAACCTTGGTATAATCATTGGTTCGGATTAATAGCAGGTGTCAACGAAAATAATCGTATTCTGGGTGTTATCTGAAGATGCTGATACATTTGTGGAGCAGATTCGTCCGGCATTCATAGCTTACCAAATTCCTCTCGGTCTGGGTGTTACCCAAGTGCTAATATCCGCCTTAAAGCGGAATACTTAACAATTAAAGCCGTTCAATCAAGTATGATGCATAACGGGAGTGCCGGTTATTTAAAAGACAGTGCACCATCACGTCGCCTTCGTGAAGCATATTTCTTCGCTAACTTGACACTTGACACCAACAGTGAAACATTTGGAAAAAGTGATAAATGGATAACGAAATCCCCCAAGATTATAGCCTTATACTCAAGTGCAGAGATATATCTGGGTAATTAATGCGAACCCAAAAAAATATAAAAAGATTAGTCCGGACTATTTTGAATCCAGCATTTGGTCATTCTGTGAATTAGAAAAAGTATGTAAACAAAAGCGATGTCGACCCTTTAAGGCGGCACCGCTTTTGTTATGGAACGAATATATAGCAGAACCGTTTACATATCGTGACTGCTATTATGTTTCTGACGGGAATGCTGTCTATTTTTTACCTTATGAGAACCGCTTAGCGGGGCAGGTTGACCTGGGTTATTACCTTTAGGTGCATTTTTTCGAATATCTTTACCATCATTTTTGTTCATGTGCGATCCCTCCTACACCTTAAGATAATCAATCGGTGAAAAATTATTCATATACATATATTTGTATACCTCGTACATGCTATGGATGGATACTAATTAAGGAGATGAATCTAATGCAGGATAAACAAGATAAGCGGAGGACTTTTCAAGAAGCTCAGCAAAGCCATCAACAAGTAACTGATATGTACTCAGCCATTGAAAAAACGGCGCCGAATTACGGAACAGAATTGAAACATGTGAAGCAGGAAGTAAATGAGGCCTTTCAGCAAATACAATCAGCTTTAGTCACCGCTTCTGAGCATCAGCGAGAACAATTAAAACAATTTGAACAGGATATTCAGGCAATTGTAAATGAAGTCAATTCAGACGATTATTGATTTCTATACCTGAAGGCACTAGTAGAAGCGCTTTTTCCCTGTTTTTAGAATAGAATAGGCTTTTTGAAGAATGCAGTTCATCTGCATTTTCAAAAAGCCTTTACTATTTAATGCTAGAATAAGGAAATTATTGGTTTTTCTTTCGTTTTTTATTATTTTGCCTTTGGATCTCGGTTAACGGTGGTTCATTTCCTAATTCATCATGGTAACCCGCTCCATTACCCTGTGCTTTTGCAGCGTTCATTCCGGGTATTACATGATTAGCCTTTTGTTTTGCCATTTCGACACCTCCACTCATAGAGTGTGATAATGGTGAATGATTATGTATGCATTACTAATATGTTTTATTGGAATAATTTATCAGGTATATAATTAGAACATTTTAGAAAAACAACATGCAAGTAAGGCTTCCCAAAGCACTTTAATAAATAAAGGAGATTTTTCTATAAGTCAAACTTATCAAAAACAATAACTTTCTTGTTATTTACTTATACTCAATTCTATATTAGTATTAAGTCGAAGGAAGAGTTAGGGTGGGAGAACAGAGAGAAAATTCGACAAACTAACTTTTTTACTTATATTTATAGTAGACATGGTTTCAGTGAACCAGGTTTTACTTTTATGTGCAGAATAAGTTCTGACAGTTTAATAGGGGGTAATATTCATGACGAAAAATGACGTATACCAAGCGCGTAAATCCTTTGAAATTGAAGGGGAACGCTACAACTACTACAGCCTAGACGCTATTGAAAAAGCAGGGGACGGCCAAGTATCACGCCTTCCATATTCCATTAAAGTCCTACTTGAAGCAGTACTTCGCCAAGTAGACGGAAGAGTAATCACAAAAGAACACGTTGCGAACCTTGCTAAATGGGGAACAAGCGAGCAACAAGATATAGATGTTCCGTTCAAGCCTTCACGTGTTATCCTACAAGATTTCACTGGTGTTCCAGTTGTTGTAGATTTAGCTTCTCTACGTAATGCATTCGCTGCACTTGGTGGAGATCCTGATAAAATCAACCCGGAAATTCCAGTTGACCTTGTAATTGACCACTCTGTACAAGTTGATAAAGCAGGTACAATTGATTCTCTTGATGCCAATATGGATCTTGAATTCGAACGTAATGCAGAGCGTTACCAGTTCCTAAGCTGGGCTCAAAAATCATTCAACAACTACCGTGCGGTTCCACCAGCAACTGGTATCGTTCACCAAGTTAACCTTGAGTACCTTGCGAACGTAGTACATGCGGTTGAAACTCCAAACGGCGACTTTGAAGTATTCCCTGACTCTGTATTCGGTACAGATTCACATACTACAATGATCAACGGTATTGGTGTTCTTGGTTGGGGTGTCGGCGGTATCGAAGCAGAAGCAGGTATGCTTGGACAGCCTTCATACTTCCCAGTACCAAAAGTAGTTGGTGTGAAACTAACTGGTCAACTTCCTAAAGGAACAACAGCTACTGACCTTGCATTGAAAGTAACTCAAGTTCTTCGTGCACACGGCGTAGTTGGTAAATTTGTTGAGTTCTACGGCCCTGGAGTAGGATACCTTCCACTTGCTGACCGTGCAACAATTGCTAACATGGCTCCTGAATACGGTGCTACAGTTGGTTTCTTCCCAGTTGATGCAGAAGCCATCGATTACATGCGCTTAACAGGCCGTGATGAAAAACAAATTAAAGTTGTTGAATCTTACTGCAAAGAAAATGGATTGTTCTACTCTCCTGAAAACGAAGATCCAGCTTACAATGATGTTGTGGAAATCGACCTTTCAGCAATTGAACCAAACCTTTCAGGCCCTAAACGCCCACAAGATTTGATTCCACTTTCTCAAATGAAACAATCTTTCCATGATGCTATCAATGCACCTATGGGTAACCAAGGTTTCGGCATGGACAATTCTGAATTAGATAAAGAAGTAACTGTTAAATTTGCCGATGGTAAAGAAACGGTAATGAAAACAGGCGCGATCGCAATTGCTGCAATCACAAGCTGTACAAATACTTCTAACCCATACGTAATGCTTGGAGCAGGTCTTATTGCTAAAAAAGCAGTTGAAAAAGGCTTGACTGTTCCGGATTATGTAAAAACATCATTAGCACCAGGTTCTAAAGTTGTTACTGGTTACCTTCGTGATGCAGGTCTTCAACCATACCTTGATCAATTAGGATTCAACGTAGTTGGTTACGGATGTACAACATGTATCGGTAACTCAGGTCCATTAGCGGACGAAATCGAAGCAGCAGTTGCTGAAGCAGATCTACTAGTAACTTCAGTACTTTCTGGTAACCGTAACTTCGAAGGTCGTATTCATCCACTAGTGAAAGCAAACTACCTTGCTTCTCCAACTTTGGTTGTGGCATATGCACTTGCAGGTACTGTGGACTTCGATCTTAACAATGATTCACTTGGTAAAGATAAAGACGGCAACGATGTGTATCTTGCTGATATCTGGCCATCACAAGAAGAGGTTAACGCTGCTGTTAAAGCAACAGTTACACCGGAATTATTCCGTAAAGAATACGAAACAGTATTCAACGATAACAAACGTTGGAATGAAATCCAAACAAGCAACGAAGCAATTTACGCTTTCGATTCTAAATCAACATACATTCAAAATCCTCCATTCTTTGAAGGATTATCACCAGAACCAGGTTCAGTTAACCCACTTTCTGGCTTGCGCGTAGTAGGTAAATTCGGTGACTCAGTAACAACTGACCACATTTCTCCTGCAGGTGCTATCGGTAAAGATACACCAGCTGGTATCTACCTTCGTGAAAACGGTGTGAAACCACGTGACTTTAACTCTTACGGTTCTCGTCGTGGTAACCATGAAGCAATGATGCGTGGAACTTTCGCTAACATTCGTATCCGTAACCAAGTTGCTCCAGGTACAGAAGGTGGTTACACTACTTACTGGCCAACAGGCGATGTAATGGCTATCTATGATGCTTGTATGAAATACAAAGCTGATGGAACAGGTCTTGCAGTTATTGCTGGTAAAGACTACGGTATGGGAAGCTCTCGTGACTGGGCTGCAAAAGGTACTAACCTTCTTGGCATCAAAACAGTTATCGCTGAAAGCTTCGAACGTATTCACCGTTCTAACCTTGCGTTAATGGGTGTTCTTCCTCTTCAATTCAAAGAAGGCGAAAACGCTGAAACACTAGGATTAACTGGTAAAGAAGCGATTGCTGTTAAAATCGACGAAACAGTTAAACCACGTGATATCGTAACAGTTACAGCTACTGATGAAGCTGGAAACGTAAAAGAATTTGATGTACTTGTTCGTTTCGACTCTGAAATCGAAATCGACTACTACCGTCACGGTGGTATCCTTCAAATGGTATTACGTAATAAATTAAAAGGCTAATTTAAGCTTTTGAGAAGCGGCAAACCTACATGCTAGGTTTGCCGCTTTTTTTGTGTCAAGATTATGAAATACTGGAATAATATATAGTGATTTTTATTAATAACGCTTTTCTGAATATGCATTTATTGATAAGATGGAAGAGGTTAGTGGAAATGGAAGTAAGTTGTTCTATTTCTGGAATTGAACAAATATTATATTGTAATGGGACTAGGGGGACGAGTATGCTTAAAAAAATTATTGCCTCGGTGGTCTTACTGTCACTGTTTACGATAGCAATCGTGCAAGCGATGGATAATAAACCGGATAAAAATGCTGAAAATGATTCCCTGGGCGGACTTAAAATTGGTGCAGCGGCACCAGATTTCTCCCTAAAGACGCTCGATGGCAAGCAGGTTAATTTGTCGGACTATAAAGGGAAAAAAGTAATGCTGAACTTCTGGGCTACGTGGTGCCCGCCTTGTAAAAAGGAAATGCCAGATATGCAGAAATATTCGCAACAGGCAGGAGAAGATGTCGTCATTCTAGCTGTCAACATTGATCCGGAAAATGATGTACGAGCATTTGTTGAAGATAATGGTATCACTTTTACCATTCCTTTAGACAGTCAGAGTGCAAAAAACCCGGTAAATGAGCGTTATAAAATTCTTAGTATTCCGACGACGTACTTTATCGACAGTAAGGGTATTATCAGAAATAAAGTTATTTCAGCGATGCAGCTTAAAGATATGGAACGAAACATCAATAGCATCAATTGACGGAATCCTTATGGGGTTCCGTATTTTTTTATATAGTGGTTATTGATTTAGCTTATATGTAACAAATTTGTCATAAATTAATTGAAAAATCAAAAAAATATTAAAAATAAGGTTACTGCCTATGAAAAATGGGTTAAAGTATAGAGGGTGATATAAAGGGGTGTTTATAAATATAAATAACTGATAATTATGACAATTGAAAGAATTCGCACCATATAGTCATAATATTACGTTAATTGGGTAATGCTGAACATTATATTATGAACAAGTAGGTGAAAAACATGAAAAAAAGAAAACGGACGTTTGAAGAATTGATTAAAGAAAATAAAAAAGAATTGTTGATGGACGTTAAACAAATGGAAAGACTTGAGGAACGACTTGAGAAAAAACATATGCAAAAGGCTGAATAACCTTTGCAAGGGCTTTCTTTCGAAAAAAAAGAGCCAGTACATTGAAGTTTTCTTCAAAGTGCTGGCTCTTTTTCGGTTTAGTTTAAAAAATATAGTGCCTTTTCAAAAACTGGCACTCATGAATTTCAGCTTTTTTAACAATGATAAGGTAAGGAGGCGATTAAAAATGGGTAATCCTAAAAAAGATTCTAAACACTTCAGACCAAGCCATCTTGGTACACAGCCGAGAGCGGCAGGAGGAAATAACGGAAAGCAAATGCAGGACAAATCTGGTAAGCATGCTCAGGTTATTCAAACAAAAGGCGAATAAACTGCTTTTAATTAAATACTTGTAATAATATTATGTGAACTATTTACAAAAAAATAACATGATTTGAGGCGATAGAAAATGGGCTCATTTAAACACAATCAAGACAACAGATTGGATAATGTTGAAAAACTTCAGGATGCAATTCAGAATACAGAAGAGAACATAAAGGCTGCAAATGAAACAATGTCACTCTCTTCATCAGCGGATAAAGAGGCTATAAGGGCCAAAAACGACCGAAGGAAAGAGAGTATTGCTGGCATGATGTCAGAAGTAGAAGATGAACAACAAGCTCGTGAAAGAGGTTATAAAACCGATAATCAATTAGAATAAATAGAAAGGGGGAGAAAGAAGGTTCTTTCTCCCCCTTCTTTTATGATTTTTCGTTTTTAGATGAATGGATAAAGAATGGAGAGTAGGAGATTCGCTTACATGAAAGTTAGCCGGAAGTTATGGTAAAATGTATATTGCAATAGAAATGAAAGTGGGGAAATATGATGTTGATTGCTGAAAATGAAATTGAGGTTCGATATGCAGAGACAGATCAAATGGGTGTAGTGTACCATGCTAATTATTTTGTATGGATGGAACTTGGCAGAACGAAATTAATCAATGATTTAGGGTTTTATTATGCTGATATGGAGGCGGTTGGTATCCTCTCTCCTGTTATGGATATCCAGGCTTCATATAAAATACCTGTCCGCTATGGTGATAAAGTAAAGGTAAAAACTTGGATTGAAAAATATGATGGTCTGCGTGTCATTTATGGATATGAAATCATTAACGGGGAAAATGAAGTGTCTGCAACCGGCCAGTCTTCACATGTTTGCGTTAAAAAGGACAACTTCCGACCTATATCTATTAAACGTATGTTCCCTGATTGGCATGAGGCCTATGAGCAAAATAAAAAACAGGATTAACTAATGTAATTACATAATTTGAGGTGAATTAAGGATGGCGTTTGGGATAAAACGGGTAGACGTAGTAGCCTGGAAGCAGCAAATTGATCAGGGACAAATTGCATTTCTGACTCATTATTGGCTCGATGATCGCTTTCCTGGTTGTAAGACCGTGACAAAAGTTGGGTGCAATGATTTAGAACGATTAGCAGAGTGGGGCAAAAAATACGGACTGAAAAAAGAATGGATTCATCACCGGAAGGATGGCTATTCTCATTTTGATCTATTGGGGGCTAGGCAAAAGGAAATTCTTAAAGCTGAGGATATTAACGAAAGGCTGGTCAATTGAATAGGGAATTTTGCAACAGCAGTCTACACCGCTGCTGCATGTATCAAGCACTTTTTTCGTAATGAAATTCAGGCTCAGTTAGTTTTTCATTAAAGGTGATAAGTAAATCGTGACCATCGAAGTACCAGATATCTTTTTCTTCCACATAGAAAGTAATCTTATTCAATGTAGTTGCCGCTGCCACAGCTTCAGGTTCTTCTATCATGATACCTAATGAAAAGCCGCTTTGAACGGAACTATATCCTCCATATCTTACATAAAAGCGCAAATGAGAGCCTTCCTGAAGCTCTAACTCATCGCTATACCACTTAGCAGCTTGTTCGGAAATTGTTAGTTTCATTCAAATTCTCCTTCCCAGAGGTTCGCTATTTAAGTATAAAGTAATTATATAGCAGATGCGAATATTGTGCGCTATAGAAAGGAAATCGCTTTGGAGATTATATACAATATTTGTTTTATTACTCGAAAAAAATCTGGCAAAAATGAAGTCTTAATGCTTTTTCGCAAAAAAGAGCCAAATAAACATAAATGGAATGGTGTAGGCGGAAAAATTGAACCAGGTGAAACAATCGATGAGTCGATGGAACGAGAAATTATTGAAGAAACTGGTTTGAAGGTAAAAGGACTGACCTTTCGTGGGATTGTGACATGGAATCAAACGGGAGGAATGTATGTATACCGAGCCGAAGATACCGGGGGTGGACTTCTAGCTTGCGATGAAGGAGAACTTGCCTGGAAGCCATATCAATGGGTTATGGAGGCAGATGAAGTTGTGCCCAACATAAAGTATTATCTAAGCGATATTTTACTGGATGACCCTCCATACGAATTTGTTTGTACATATGAAAACAATCTTTTACTCTCCGTTAAAAAGAAGCCATTGCCTAACATGAAAAAAAATATTTCTCCAACTAAAATCCGCCTTTGAGCGGTTTTTTTTTGAATTCAAGGGAAGTATTTATTATGTCCTTACCTATATAACATAAATTGGCAGATGAATATTTGGAATATTGGTATTATAGTGAGTTAAGCAAGCTTTTTAGTTCCAATAGTATATTTAGGAAACTATACAATGTGAAGATTTAGGGATAGATCATCTTATTTAGAGGGGGTAGCTGATTTGCGGAAAACAGAGCTTCTAAAAGGGAGTACGGAGATGGTGCTGCTTTCACTATTAGCTCAAAAGGATATGTATGGGTATGAAATGATTGAACAGCTTAAACAGTTAAGTGATGGCTACTTGCATTATAAAGAAGGTATGCTATACCCCGCTTTAAAAAGGCTAGAAGGCAAAGAGTATCTAATAAGTTATTGGCGAGATTCTTTAGAAGGTCCTAAAAGAAAATACTATTATGCGACGAAATTGGGTGTTGCTCAATTTCAAGTTCAATGGGAAGAGTGGAACGCCTTTCAAGATGTAATCGGTAAGGTTGTTTCACCTATCTATGATCGCACACAAAAATAGCTGCAATGTCTGCAGCTATTTTGTTTTTTCTTTGGCTTCAGCCTCAGCCAGCTTTTTCAGCAAGATGGGCGTGGGCATATGCATGATTTGCTCTAATGGCATGTTGAGAGATTCGGATAACTTTAATGCAGTTTCAGTTGATATTTGTAATGGTTTCATGGCTCTTCTCCTAAAGACGATTTTTGGTTAGTTCTAGTGTAGCCTCAATGCTTCAATTATTCAATCCTTATGAGGGCAATTTGCATGAATCAATCAGTCAGTCTTTTGCTTCCGCTAGTAGGTAGGAGATTAAAAGGTGAAACGTAATACTGCTGAACATATTTAATATTAACAATGAAGTTTGTTAAAAACATAATGATTTAGAAAATTGGGAATTATTCGGAAAAGGTGTTAGGACATGCCAGGATTCTGAAGCATATGGCCAATTAATTTTAGAATAGAAATAAGCCCGTAAAGACGGGCTTTTATTTTTGTTTAAAAAAGCCAATGGCCTCCTCTTACAACCATTTTACTTTTGGTTCAGTTTTATCGATTATTCGTTTGATGTTCGCACGGTGGCGGTAAAAGATGAAAATCGTTAAAATGGCAATTACAATAATAAGAGCCCAATCATCGGTATGAAACACTAAGCTGTAAATGAGAGCTAGTAGGCAAGCAATCATGGAAGATAGTGAAACATATTTGGATATGTATAAGGATATAAAGAATATGATAAGGACAATAAGAAAAAATAATGGTTCATATGCAAGGATAACACCAGCCGATGTTGCGACAGCTTTCCCACCCCGAAAGTTTGCAAAAATAGGGAACATATGACCGATTACTGCAAAAACTCCGGCTAGCAATAGATTCATTTCCACGCCTAGCATTAACGGAAGAAAAGTTGCTAGAGTCCCTTTAAGTATATCCATGATAGTAACGGTTAGCCCTGCCTTGACACCAAGTGTCCGGAAGGTATTTGTCCCGCCTAGATTTTTACTGCCATGCTCCCGAATATCGATTTTGTAAAAGGTTTTTCCGATTATTAGACCGGATGGAATCGAACCAATCAAGTAGGCAGACAGTAAAGTGATAAATGTAAGCATTCTATGACCCTTTCTTTAAAGAAAAATCTTCTTATTTTATCTCGGTTAACAGGCTGAATGTTCCTTTTATCGATATTGGACGTAGAGGAACAGCTAAAACAGCCTTTAAATACCTGATAAGCTCCTCTTATTGTAACATTTTCGTGACAAAATGGTATGGCTGTCCAAAAAAAAATCCTCTAAAAAAAGATTTTTCCTTGATGAACATACATCATTTGATATACGTTTATGTTCATATAGGGTGGAGAGGTTTATGAATTCGTTTTTTCGTAAATATAAGATATGCGGGTTACCTATAGTGTATAAATTGATGCAATCCGTGGTAGTCTGTATGAAAATAAAGGAAGTTAAGAGAGACTTACCTTTTCGAAGCAAGTTATTTCTTGTATAATAGTTTTTCTTAATAATGGTAATAGTCAGCTTTTCTCTGTAAAATATCCATGTTGAGGAAGACTTTATGCGTAAGAATACATTTTATTATAAAGGGGATTGATAAAAATGATAGAAAATCCAAGCAGAGAAGAAATGGGTCAGATGTTAAAAAAATCGAAGCGCATTGCTGTTGTGGGATTATCAAATAACCCCGAGCGTACTTCTTATATGGTATCAAAAGCAATGCAGGATAGCGGATATGAAATCATCCCGGTAAATCCAGCTGTATCTGAAGTGCTGGGCGTTAAGGCCGTAAAAGCACTTAAAGATATTGAAGGACATGTTGATATCGTCAATGTTTTTCGCCGTTCTGAATTCCTCCCGGGGATTGCAAAAGAATTCGCAGAAATCGATGCTGATATTTTTTGGGCGCAGCTTGGGGTTGAAAATGAAGAAGCTTATGATTATCTAAAAGAAAAAGGTTATACTGTCATCATGGATCGATGTATAAAAGTTGAACACGCCCTTACGAAGTAAATTGGAAAGAGCGGATTTTCCGCTCTTTCTTAAAGGTATCGAAAGCTTCATCCGAAGAAATCCAATAATGCCTAGCTATGACTGGATTTGGAGAACGTGGGGGCATATCGATCATTTTAAAGAATAATTTAAGCGAAATAGTAAAAGTGTATTTGCCAAATGAAAAATTACCGCTACAATTAGAACGGTAGCTAAGATACGTTTACAAAACTAACAAGTTCTAACGGATGGTGCTAACGCTAATAAAAGGGACTAAAAAAATAGAACACTTGTTCTTTGTTCGTGAAAGTATTATACTTTTTGTATGATTATCAACGTATGAATTATTTTGTAAGAGCTAGAGAGTCATTTCATTGCAGTATGATTTGGCCCGGAAATTGTGTTTAGTAAGGAAAGGGGAATTTCTGTGGCAAAGAAAGTAAAAACAATCGAGTACAATGATGATGCAATTCAGGTACTGGAAGGACTTGAAGCGGTCAGAAAACGTCCCGGTATGTATATCGGCAGTACTGATGCACGTGGACTTCATCATTTAGTGTACGAGATTGTAGATAACTCCGTAGATGAGGCTTTGGCTGGATATGGAGACCAGATTAGTGTGAAAATACATAAAGATAACAGTATAAGTGTGACAGATAAAGGGCGTGGGATGCCCACTGGAATGCATAAATTGGGGAAACCAACACCTGAAGTCATTTTGACGATTCTTCATGCAGGCGGTAAATTTGGACAAGGCGGATATAAAACGAGCGGTGGCCTTCATGGTGTGGGTGCCTCTGTCGTTAACGCATTGTCTGAATGGCTTGTCGTGACGATTAAAAGGGATGGCTTTGTTTATGAACAACGGTTTTTCAAGGGAGGAAAACCGGAAACGACCCTAGAGAAAATTGGAAAGACCAACCAAGTTGGGACGAAAATCCATTTCAAGCCAGATCCGAAAATTTTTTCGGTTACGACTTTTAATTATGATATCCTCTCTGAACGTCTACGCGAATCAGCCTTTCTTTTAAAAGGCATGAAAATAGAATTGACGGATGAACGTAATGACCTGCATGAGACTTTTCATTATGAAAACGGAATTGAAGCCTTTGTAGCCTACTTAAATGAAGAAAAGGAAACCCTTCATAGTGTTATTAGCTTAGAAGGAGAACAGAATGGGATAGAAGTCGACCTGGCTTTTCAATTTAATGATGGGTATTCAGAAAATATTCTAAGCTTTGTAAATAATGTTCGTACAAAAGACGGCGGCACCCATGAGATTGGCGCAAAAACGGCTATGACACGGGCATTTAATGATTATGCTAGAAAAATGGGGCTGCTTAAGGAAAAAGATAAAAACCTCGAAGGTACCGATATACGAGAAGGCTTATCTTCAATTATTTCTGTGCGTATCCCTGAAGAACTTTTGCAATTTGAAGGACAAACCAAGAGCAAGCTTGGAACAAGCGAAGCCCGTTCGGCTGTTGATTCAATCGTGTCGGAGCACTTGGCTTACTTTTTTGAAGAAGATCCGACTACTAGTGCACTGCTGGTGAAAAAATCAATTAAAGCATTCCAGGCACGTGAAGCTGCTCGTAAAGCGCGTGAAGATGCAAGAAGTGGGAAGAAACGGAAAAAGTCGGATGCCATCCTTTCTGGTAAATTGACACCAGCTCAATCTAAAAATCCTGAGCGGAATGAATTGTATCTTGTGGAAGGGGACTCTGCAGGAGGATCCGCAAAACAAGGCCGCGATCGCCGTTTCCAAGCGGTACTGCCATTACGGGGTAAAGTTATCAATACAGAAAAGGCAAAACTAGCGGATATTTTTAAAAACGAAGAAATCAATACGATTATCCATGCTATCGGTGCAGGCGTCGGGGCCGAGTTTAATACCTCGGACACTAATTATGATAAAGTGATTATCATGACTGATGCCGATACGGATGGCGCCCATATCCAAGTGCTGCTGCTAACATTCTTTTACCGCTATATGAAGCCGTTAATTGAGGCAGGTAAGGTGTTCATAGCCTTGCCGCCGTTATATAAAGTGAGTAAAGGGACCGGGAAGAAAGAAGTCATTGAATATGCATGGAGTGATGATGAACTTCAGGGAGCGATAAACAAGGTGGGGAAAGGCTATATGATTCAGCGCTATAAAGGGCTGGGTGAGATGAATGCCGATCAATTATGGGATACGACAATGAACCCGGAAACCAGAACATTAATACGCGTGAAAATCGATGACGGTGCGCGTGCAGAAAGACGTGTGACAACGTTAATGGGAGACAAAGTGGAACCACGCCGTAAATGGATTGAAACCAATGTCGCTTTTGGTCTCGAAGAAGAATCGAATATTTTAGATAATGAAAATATGTCGATTGAAGAGGAGGTCAATAACGATGGTATTTGAGGAAACGTTTCGTGATTTGCCGCTTGAAGAGGTTATTGGAGACCGTTTCGGGCGTTATAGTAAATATATTATTCAGGATCGAGCACTTCCAGATGCACGGGATGGGTTAAAACCGGTACAGCGCAGGATATTATATGCGATGTATGTAGAAGGAAATACACAGGAAAAAGGATTTAGAAAATCTGCAAAAACAGTCGGAAATGTAATTGGTAATTATCACCCTCATGGAGATTCTTCGGTTTACGAGGCGATGGTACGGATGAGCCAGGACTGGAAGTTGCGTAAAGTCATGGTCCAAATGCACGGAAACAACGGTAGTATTGATGGAGATCCGCCTGCTGCAATGCGATATACAGAAGCAAGGCTTTCATCAATTGCATCTGAGATGTTACGTGATATTGAAAAACGAACTGTTGATTTTGTCCCGAATTTTGATGATACCTCAGAAGAACCTATCGTATTACCTGCGATGTTCCCTAATTTACTTGTTAACGGCTCGACAGGAATTTCTGCAGGCTATGCAACGGAAATCCCTCCGCATCAATTAGGTGAGGTCATTGATGCTGCTATAATGCGAATTGATAATCCAGAAGCAACAGTAGCAGAATTAATGACGGTAATTAAAGGTCCGGATTTCCCTACAGGTGGTATCATTCAAGGAATTGAAGGTATCCGTAAAGCCTATGAAACAGGTAAAGGGAAAATCATAATTCGTGGCTTGGCTGAAGTGGAAACAATCCGTGGTGGTAAACAGCAAATCGTCATCACTGAAATCCCTTATGAAGTCAATAAAGCGAACCTTGTTAAGAAAATGGATGAATTCCGTCTTGATCGGAAAGTAGAAGGCATTGCAGAAGTACGTGATGAAACTGATCGTACAGGTTTACGTATTGTAATTGAACTGAAAAAAGAAGCAGATGCAAATGGTGTCCTGCATTATTTATACAAAAATTCAGATCTTCAAATTGCATACAATTTTAATATGGTCGCGATTTATAAAAAACGACCAACGTTAATGAGCCTTCCAAAAATGCTCGATGCGTATATCAATCATCGTAAAGAAGTAATTGTAAACCGTTCTCGTTATGAATTGCAAAAAGCACATGACCGGGCACATATTGTCGATGGTTTAATGAAAGCACTGTCAATTTTAGATGAAGTTATTGCTGTCATCCGTGCGTCTAAAGACAAACGTAATGCTAAAGATAACCTTATCGCTAAATTTTCTTTTACAGAAGCCCAAGCAGAAGCTATTGTATCCTTACAATTATACCGCTTAACAAACACAGATATTACGGCTCTTGAAGAAGAGGCAGCGGAGTTGAACAGCAAAATTGAGGAATTGACCAAAATCCTAGGCAGTGAAAGGGTACTTCTTCAAGTAATAAAAAAAGAATTACGATTCATTAAAAAAGGGTTTGATGACGGACGCCGCTCTAAAATTGAGAAAGAGATTGAAGAAATCAAAATCAATCTTGAAGTCTTAATCGCGAGTGAAGACGTGATGGTGACAGTGACGAAAGAAGGATATGTCAAACGGACGTCCTTACGATCGTATTCAGCATCAGGCGGGCTTGATTTTGGAATGAAAGATTCCGATCGAATGCTCCAGCGGCTGGAAATGAATACAACAGACGTTCTGTTGCTGTTTACTTCCAAAGGTAATTACCTTTATTGTCCAGTTCATCAGCTTCCTGATATTCGCTGGAAGGAAACCGGCCAGCATATCGCGAACATCATTCCTATTGATCGAGAAGAACAAATCATAAAAGCGATTCCAATCAAAGACTTTACCCTGCCGCAATTCTTAGTGTTCGTCACGAAAAACGGTATGGTGAAAAAGACTGAACTAGCTTCCTATAAAGCACAGCGGCATTCGAAACCGCTAGTTGGTGTCAATTTAAAGGGCGATGATGAATTGGTTGATGTCCATCATACAGATGGTCAGGCCGAGCTTTTCCTAGTCACTCATAATGGCTACGGTTTATGGTTTGATGAAGAAGAAGTAAGTGTCGTTGGAGTCCGTGCAGCAGGAGTTAAGGGGATTAATTTAAAAGAAGATGACTATGTTATTGGCGGCAAGGTTTTAGCTAAGGATAGTAAAGAATCAATTCTGATTGTTACCCAGCGCGGAGCCATCAAGAAAATGAAATTAACCGAGTTTGAAAAAACTGGCCGTGCAAAACGCGGGGTCGTGGTCTTGAGAGAATTGAAATCGAATCCACATCGGGTCATTGGATTTGAAACTGTCAATAAAACCGACAGTCTTTTCATTCTTTCTGAAAAGGGCATAATTGAAACAATCCATGCTGCTTCATTAAAAAATCATGATCGTTACACGAATGGATCTTTTGTTTTTGATGAAACTGTAAGTGGAAAAGCGAAAGAATTGTGGAAGATATCTTTAGAGGATGAATCTGCTTTAGAGTCGTAAACAATTTTTTTATAAAAAGGGATGCTGACAATAATCAGCATCCCTTTTATTTAGTTTATTATGATGAAAAACAAACAAAACAAATAAACGGTAGGGTGCCGGTTATGTATCATGTTCATCGACCAAATAATCTCCTGATAATATCCCATTATTTGCAACTACTACAATTATTATTTTTTCGGGCTATATTCTTAAATCAAAAATGAATTATTGAGTCAATTTTAAATCCTTGTACTAGCAAGCTAATAATCTTATCCAAACAACAAATAATTCAATTATGAATTCTAATGCTGATAGAATCTATGCACCAGTACGATTTATTTTTGGCACACTCCTTGCATATTATTAGCATGACTTCTTTATTTTTTGAATGAAGAAAGGGGAGGACTAATGGATAGACCTTGGAACAAGCATATCCCGTCCGGAAATCCAATGGAAATTGATATACCTGAAATATCTCTAACAGAATTATTTTACCAATCAGTTGGACTGTATCCGGATAAAACAGCGATTACGTTTATGGATCAAACGTATACATATTCTGAGTTTGGGCAGTTAGTGAAAAGATGTGCCCGGATACTTGCTGATGATGGGGTTAAAAAGGGAGATCGTGTGGCTCTTATGCTGCCCAATTGTCCTCAATATCCGATTAGTTTTTTTGGAACACTTTTGAATGGTGCGATCGTTGTTCAAATCAATCCAATGTATAAGGCGAACGAATTGATACATGTCCTAAAAGACTCAGGTGCAAGACACATCATTGTGCTCGATAAACTTTATCCCACGGTAGAAGCCATATTACCAGAAACACGTGTTGAAAAGACAATAAGCGTGTCTATGGAAAATGGCAGGTGTGAGCTGACAAAAAGGCTTATGAAAATAATAGAGGAAGATTTTACTGTACCAATTGAACCTGATGAAGATGTTGCTGTCCTCCAATATACAGGAGGAACGACGGGGCGTTCAAAAGGTGCGATGCTAACACATCGAAACATCGTGGCTAACACCTTGCAAAGCGCGGCTACTTCACAAATCAATACTCAAAAGGCGAAGGAAAGGGTACTTGCCGTTTCTCCTCTATTTCATGTATATGGTATGACCTCTGCTATGAATCTGACGTTTTATAATGGAGGTAATTTAATTATAGTACCTAGGTTTGAGGTGGCTGAGATAGTTGATATTATTAATAAGCTCAAACCGACTATTTTCCCAGCTGTGCCGACGATGTATATTGCTTTATTACAATATTACCAGTCCCATCCTTTTGATTTGCATTCTTTGAAAACATGCACTTCGGGTTCGTCGCCATTGCCTCTAAATGTATTGTCACGTTTTAACGAAGTAAGCGGATCAATGATTGCTGAAGGATATGGTTTGTCTGAGGCTTCACCAGTGACGCATCGAAATCCAGTTAGAGGCCTGCAAAAACCCGGAAGTATTGGTATACCTATCCCAAATACAGATGCCGCCATTATTGACAGTATTACAGGTGAGCCGTCCCTTTTGGTTGATACACCTGGCGAATTGGTTATTAAGGGACCTCAGGTGATGAAAGGGTATTGGGGCATGCCAGAAGAAACGTTGCAGGCGATTCAAAACGGATGGCTATATACCGGTGACATCGCAAAGATGGATGAAGATGGTTTCTTTTACATCGTTGGACGAAAGAAAGAAATGATTATCGCAGGCGGATTTAATATTTACCCTATTGAAATTGAAGAGGTTTTTTACAGCCATCCAAAGGTACTTGAAGCAGCGGTATTCGGTGTTCCCGACCAATATCGTGGTGAAACCGTTCATGCAGCCGTTGTTATTAAGCCGAATGAATGGATAACTGAAAAGGAACTGAATGAATACTGCCGAAAACAGCTCGCCGCCTTTAAAGTACCGGAAGTTATCACCTTTCAAAGTGAACTTCCCAAAACTGCGGTCGGTAAAATTTTAAAACGAAAGCTTCAAGAAAAATATAAAGCTGCTTATCCGGTAATGAATGAAAACGCTAACAAATAATTCATAGGTAAAAAGGGGAATGCAAATGGACTTTCGCTTAGATGAAGACATCCTACTTTTAAAAGAAAATATACGGCAGTTTATCGAAGAAGAAATTGAACCATATTCAATGCAAATAGAGGAAGATGATCATATTCCAGAATCCATCATCAAATTATCGAAGGAAATCGGGCTATTCGGACTCAGTATCCCAGAACAGTACGGCGGGCTAGGCATTGGGATGGTAGGGAAATGTGCTTTATATGAAGAAATCGGTAAAACACATAATGGATATACCACTCTAATTGGTGCCCATACTGGCATAGGGACGGTCGGAATCGTAGAAATGGGCAATGAAATGCAAAAGCAAAAGTACCTGCCAGATATGGCAAGCGGAAATAAAATTGGCGCATTCGCTTTAACTGAGCCTGCTGCCGGATCTCATGCGACGAATCTAAAAATGACTGCTGTCAAAAGAGGAGATAAGTATATTCTTAATGGGACTAAGCATTATATAACGAATGCAGATGTGGCCGATATTTTTACTGTTATGGCGGTAACGGATAAGGGAAAAGGAGCAAAAGGAATCACGTCATTCATTGTAGAGAAGGGGTTCCCAGGTTTTCAAATTGGTAGCATTGAAAGGAAAATGGGACTTCGGGGCTCACATTCTGCCGAACTGGTTTTTGAAGATTGTGAGGTTCCGGTGGAAAATGTACTAGGGGAAGTTGGGAAAGGCTATGTCAATGCATTAAAAATCCTTGCAAATGGCCGGGCGGGACTTGCCGCACGAAATTTGGGATCCTGCCAATACCTGCTTGATTTATCAATCCATTATGCTACTGAACGTGAACAATTCGATGTTCCTATTATCGATCATCAAGCCGTATCTCATATGATTGCCGAAATGGCGATGGAAGTAGAAGCGCTCCGCTCATTCACATACCGGGTTGCATGGATGGTCGATCAAAAAGAGAAAATTATTAAAGAAGCGGCAATGCTGAAGCTGTATGGTTCGGAAGTATATAACAGGGTCGCTGATAGAGCAGTTCAAATTCATGGAGGGATGGGATACATGAAGGATTATCCAGTCGAACGTTTCTATCGGGATGCACGAATTACTAGAATTTATGAAGGAACGTCCGAAATCCAGAAAAATATCATTACAGGACAATTAAAGAAAAATTATCAAAAATAGTTTAATGAGAAAATGGAGGGGTTATAATGGATTTACGTTTATCAGATGAACAAAAAATGGTACAAAAAACAATACGCAAGTTCGTGGAAAATGAATTAATTCCTTTGGAAAATGAAGTACTTCGCAACGAAATAGCAGGAAAACCTAGTTTACCTGAAGGGAAATTAATAGAATTACAGGAAAAAGCAAAAAAAGCGGGGTTCTGGGGCATTAATACGCCGGTGGAGTTTGGCGGGGCCGACTTAGGGCAGATGATGATGGCAATAGTCTTGATGGAAGTATCAAAAACGTTTGTACCTTTCAGCTTTGGCGGTTCTGCGGACAATATTCTTTATTATGGAAACGAAGAACAGAAAAAGAAGTATCTGATTCCTACGATTAATGGGGAGAAAAAATCCTGTTTTGCGATGACGGAGCCGGGAGCTGGGTCCGATACTCGAAATATTAAAATGACTGCGATAAAAGATGGCAATGAGTGGGTGCTGAATGGAGAAAAAACATTCATTACAGGTGGAAATGATGCCGATTTCGTCATGGTCATTGCTGTTACCGATAAAGAACTTCATCAAGAAACTGGTACAAAAGGGGTCACCTGTTTCATCGTAGATCGGAGCATGGGCTGGAAATCTGAGTATATCAACACGATGGGAGAATGGGGACCGGCTGGTTTAGTTTTCGATAATGTTCGGGTACCCGAGGAAAATATTTTAGGAGAAGTGCATGGCGGTTATAAACTTGGCCTTGAATGGATTGGTTTTGCAAGATGGATCGTGGGGGCACGTGCTGTCGGTTCTTCAGAAAGATTGCTGCAAATGGCTATAGATTATGCAAAAGAACGCGTCACATTCGGTAAACCAATCGCTGAGCGCCAGGCTATTCAATGGCAGATTGCTGACTCGGCTGTTGAAATCGAAGCTGCAAGGTGGCTTGTGTTAAATGCCGCCTACACACTAGATCATGGAGAAGACAATCGTCATCTAGCTTCTATGGCTAAACTCTATGGAGCAAATATGGGGAATCGTGTCGTTGATCGCGTGTTGCAAATACATGGGGGCATGGGTTATACGAAGGAACTTCCAATTGAGCGCTGGTACCGTGAGGCAAGACTTTGGAGAATATATGATGGGACCGATGAAATACAGCGCATGATTATTTCACGGAATTTAATTAAAGGACATGTTAAATTAGGACAATTTTTATAATAGATTAGGAGGAAAAGATTATGACAGGAAGATTTTCAGGGAAAACCGCTTTAGTTACTGGTGGAAGTAGGGGAATTGGACGGGCAATCGTAGAACTATTTGCAAATGAAGGCGCAAAGGTTGCTATCATAGATATAAATGAGGAAGTTTTGACCTCAACAGGAAATGAACTAAGGGATCAAGGCCATACCATTTTTACAAGGGTCGCCAATGTGGTGGATTCAGAAGAGGTAGAAGCATCAGTAAAAGAAATAGCTGATACGTTCGGTTCGTTAGATATTCTTGTGAATAATGCAGGTGTCATTCGAGATAATTTACTATTTAAAATGACCGATTCAGATTGGCAGACAGTAATGGACGTGCATTTAAAAGGTACCTTCAATGCGGTTCGTGCGGCTCAGAAGTATATGGTGGAAAACAAATATGGGAGAATTATTAATATATCATCAACCTCGGCACTAGGTAACCGCGGTCAGGCTAATTATGCAGCGGCAAAAGCGGGGTTGCAGGGGTTAACAAAAACACTCGCAATTGAACTTGGTAAATATGGAATAACGGCTAATTCGGTAGCACCTGGTTTTATTGAAACCGAAATGACGAAAGAAACAGCACGGCGAATGGGAGTGAGTTTTGAACAATTTATCCAGGATAGGGCAAACAGTATTCCAGTTGCTAGAAGCGGTATGCCAAGTGACATCGCTAATGCTGTTGCATTTTTCGCTGATGAAGCATCATCTTTCGTTAGTGGGCAAGTTCTATATGTTGCGGGTGGTCCAAAAAATTAAGAGTAAAGGCGGGATGATATGTTCAATGAAAGTATTGGAAAACAATCTAAACCGGTTAAAAATCTGGTTGAACGGGGAGCCGTTAAAAAATTTGCGTTAGCAATTGGTGACCCGCATCCGATTTTCATCGATGAAGAAAAAGGTAGGCAATCAAGGTATGGTACGAATATTGCGCCCCCAACTTTTCCAAGAGTTTTTGATTTTGGAACGATTGAAGGCTTAGACCTCCCAAATAAAGGATTGATACACGGTGAACAGAAATATCATTATAACCGTCCGCTGAGGGTTGGAGAAGAAATTACCTGTTATACAGAAGTGAGGGACTACTATGAGAAAAAAGGGAAGCAAGGGGAAATGGGATTCCTAGCCTTGAAAAATTACGGGACAGATGCAAATGGAGAAATTGTTTTTACCGCTGAACAACTTGTCATTATCAATGAAACGATAAAAAGGATGGTGATGAGCAAGTGACTACATTAACTGAACTGCATATTGGCGACTCGTTGCATTCGATAGAGCTTGGACCTGTAACACGTTTGGATCTCATTAAGTATGCAGGGGCATCAGGTGATTTTAATCCCATTCATACGATTGATGAAGAAGCAATAAATGCTGGTTTGCCTGGGATTATTGCACACGGAATGTGGACGATGGGAAACCTGGCAAAGATTTTCAGTAATCTATATGAAATTGGGTACATTGAAGAATACAAGATTCGTTTCAAAGGTATGGTTTTCTTGAATGATGTTATAACCCTTCAAGCAGATTTAAAAGAGAAAAAGGAAGATAAGTATTATTTCAATGTAGCAGCAATCAACCAATCAGGTAAGGAAGCGATCAGTGGTGAGGTTATTTTTAGGACCTACTAAAGGAAAGTAGTGGTGAAATTTATTTCATCACTACTTTTTTTAGGATTAAAATTCGACAATATTAAAGGAGATTCGAAATCTATCCAGAATTGTACTAAAAAAGAATTCTTTTTGCGGCGGTGAATATTATTAATGAATCATGTAAAACAGGATTCTCAAATTAATTTGCTCAAAGAGTGGATCTTTCCTGCTCTAGTCGTTGATTCTGAATACCGGATTAGGGATTGGAGCAGTTACCTAAATGATCGGATAGGACAGAATGGGAAGAAACTACTTACCGAACAATTTGAAGAGTGGCAATTTCTCGATAATAATAGATTGGCAGCTGCACGCCTGCATGACAAACGGTATTTATTTATATTTCTGACACAATTGGATAATGGCGATATTCTTTATGTAGGCAGTGAAACACAATTTTTGGATAATTTATTGGTTGATGCCCATGAAACGGAAAAACTGAATCGCGCTCTAGATGCCATTATTGAAAATTCCTATGATGGGATTTATATCACCGATCAAAATGGCATTACACTTTACACAAATTCAGCGATTGAACGGATTACTGGAATTCCGAAAGAGTATTATATCGGCAAATCGGTGGACCAATTAATAAAACGAGGTATTTTGAATACTTCGGTGACACATAAGGTAGTGAAGCTGCGACGAACGGTTTCAGTCGTACAGGATAATTTTGCTGGAAAAGAAACATTAATTACAGGAAGTCCCGTTTTTAATGAAGAAGGTGAAATTGAGCAAGTCGTTACGAACATACGTGATTTGTCAGATTTAAATGAACTGATGCATGAATTGACGAAAGTTAATGAATTGAATAATCAATATAAGCAGGAAATTGAAAAACTTCGAAAGATAACAAGTCAGGATGGGGTTGTTTTTGTCAGTGATAAGATGAAAATGATTTATGAGATTGCCGAAAGAATCTCGGATATTGATGCGACAGTACTGATCTTAGGAGAAACGGGCGTTGGAAAAGATGTACTGGCCCGTAATATTTACAACCGGAGCATCCGATCTAAAAAAGGAGACTTCGTAAAGATAAACTGCGGGGCAATTCCGGCGGATTTATTGGAATCCGAACTCTTTGGATATGAAGGCGGCGCGTTTACCGGAGCTAATCAAAAAGGGAAACCAGGGATGTTTGAAGTGGCTGAGAGTGGGATTTTATTTTTGGATGAAGTGGGGGAGCTTCCTCTACAATTGCAGGTAAAGCTACTTAGGGCACTTCAGGAAAGGGAGATTCAAAGAATCGGAGGAACGAAGCCCAAAAAAATTGATGTTCGAATAATCGCAGCCACGAACCGCAACTTATTGGAAATGGTTAAAGTAGGTGAATTCCGTGAAGATCTTTATTACAGGCTGAATGTCATACCAATTACGATTCCCCCTTTAAGGGAGAGAAGAGAAGACATTCTAGCATTGACGGATTTATTTTTAACAAAAGCCAACGAACAATATAAATTCTCGAAAGAAATAGATTCGAGATTGAAAGAATATTTTTTTCAATATGATTGGCCAGGAAATGTCCGTGAGTTGAATAATATAGTGGAAAGGCTCGTCGTCCTAACAAATAATCAATTACTTTCACTTAGCGATCTTCCGGAAGAATATCAGCAGGTAAATCAGAATCATTCCAACCTTAAAGGCACACTTACTTTAAAAGAAGCGGTAGAAAGAGCGGAAAAGGAAATATTGACGAAAGCGGCGCAAACCTACCAAACTACATATGAAATCGCAGAAGCCCTAGATTCGAGTCAGGCGACAATTGTGAGGAAACTTAAAAAATATCAATTAAAGGTCAGTGAAAAGGATAGGTAAGTAAGAGGGGATTTCCGTTTATCGGAAATCCCCTCTTACTATTTATCGCTACCCGTTGAATAACAAATATTTTAGGTCTTCATTCACGAAACTAACTTAATTCAGAAATGATTTTTTCAGTCAAAAGTGAATGATGACTATCCTATATAGAACCCCTTTTTTTCATTTATATGATTCAATAATGAATTTTCTGGGACTTTGAAATAGCCACAGTAACTGTGTTTAACTATGGCACAGCACTTGCATATTAATAAGGAATTAATCTACGGAATTTCCATGTAGAAAGTGTGAGGTGAGATAGTTGATTGATCCAGGTGATCGACCATGGGAAAGCGGTTATATTCAGACGATGAAATCTACGAATATCCCTAAAATCAGACTATACAGAATGCTTTCCGTAAAGAGGTTTTGGGGACCGGGCGCCCATTTATTATGAAGAACAAATGATTCCTTATGCGAAATGTGGATGGTCTTGCAACTGCTTGTTATAAGGCTGGGGCAAAAAAGTGTAATAAAATTGGTTTCTTGCTAGGTAATCAACCCGATTATCTAATCGCCTATTATGCTGCTATTAAACTAGGAATGATCATTATACTAATCAACCCGCTATGTATGGTTAGAGAAATGTGAGAGATTCAAGAAGACGTACAATTGCAATACTTAGTCACCGGAAATGAAAGCGCTAACAAGTTGGGCGTTTTATCAGCTACTTCAAGACCTCGTATATATGTAGGTGGTGATAATAAAGAAATAAGACTCACATTGCCTTTTGAATATCTTGATGACCTTATCCATGCCCCTCCGAAAGAGGTAGGGGAAGCGACTATAAGTCCAAAAGTAGATATGGCTGTGATTAGTATATAGGCGGGACTTCCGGACAGAGAATGGGTGTGGAACTAACCCATTTTAATTTAGTTGCCAATGTGATTCAGAACCAAAGTTTTCTTCAATCGAGGATTCAGTTCGGTGAGGAAGTAATCATGACGGCTTCTCCGCTTTATCATGTGTATATGATGACTATCACGATGAACTTGGCTGTTATGCTTGGTGCAGCGAATGTCATCGTGCCCGTGTTTTAGGCTAAACGGGTAATCGAGTTGAGCGAGACTTGCAAAGTGACCATTTTTCCTGGCTTACCACAAATGTAAAACTCTTTAATCAAAGAACTCGGTGATACTCATAATGCTTTGCATACATTATAGCTCTGTTTATGTGATTCAGCCCATTTGTCTCCTACGATGTTACATCAGTTTGAAAAGCTAACAAAAATAAAAATCATTGAAGGCTACGGTTTATCGGAGGCTTCTTCAACTGCTTGTCGCAATCCATTATCGGGCGAGCGTAGGGTAAACAGTATTAGAATTCCGTTGCCGTTAACAGAATCAAAAATCGTCAGTTTGATTAATGTATAGATGCCTCTCACTTTTTGGAATGCTGGTTTTCTAGGCATGCCTTTGATTGTGAAGCAGGAATAACCAAATAGCATGATAAAAATTCAATAATTAAGAAGGAGGAAGTAAATGGATATTTTAATCCAGCAGCTTTTTAATGGTTTGACAATTGGAAGCGTTTATAGTTTAGTTGCCCTGGGATTGACGCTTGTATATGGAATTTTGCATATCCCGAACTTTGCCCACGGAGCTCTCTATATGTTGGGAGGGTACATCACATTATCAATGATGACGTTATATGGCGTTAATTATTGGTTTGCTATGTTTGTATCCGTAATCGTTGTTGGTTTGATGGGTGTTCTATTGGAACGTTTCGTGTTCCGCTTGTTAAGGGAGGCACCGCCATTGCACGATAAAATTGCGGCAATCGGGATTCTTCTTTTTCTTGAAGCCTTTGCGCAATTTGTCTGGGGCGCCGATTTCCATACAATGAATTCTCCTTACGATCAAGTCGTCAACATCATGGGGTTGACGTTTACACTGCAGCGCTTGTTGATTATCGTTTCGGCTATCGTGGTGATGATTTTGCTTTATCTTTTCCTCAAGAAAACGTATACCGGTTCAACGATAATTGCGATGTCCCAAAGTCGTGAAGGAGCTTCACTTGTAGGGATTAACATCAACAAAGTCGCTATGCTGACCTTCATGATATCTGGTGGCTTAGCCGCCATTGCCTCATCTCTTGCTTCACCGATTAACCTCGTTTTCCCCGGCATGGGACATCTCGTCATCTTGAAGGCATTCGTCATTATCATTCTGGGAGGCATGGGAAGTATTCCAGGGGCGATTGTCGGCGGTTATATCCTTGGTTTCAGCGAGAGCCTGGGCGCAACTTATATTTCAAATGATTATAAAGACATCATTGCATTCGTTCTTTTAGTTGTAATTCTAACAGTGAAACCAACGGGACTTTTTGCTAAGGGGGAGAGGTAGCATGAAGATTTTGACGAAACGAAATGGAATTATTGCTCTTATCATCTTAGCTTTTTTATTCCCTATTATCGGTCAAAACGACTATTATCTTCATATGTTAACACTCTCATTCATTTGGACAATTGCTGTTTACGGAATCAATTTGTTATCAGGCTATACTGGTTATCTCTCGCTTGCTCATGCTGGATTTTTTGCAATTGGTGCATACTCACTTGGGCTGCTGACAGTAAAATCTGGAATGAATTTTTGGCTGGCTCTTGTGGGGGCCTGTTTGATCACATGTGCGATTGGATTTGTAATCGGATTAATAGCATTGAGGACAAAGGAACACTTTTTCGCCATATACACATTATGTGTAGGCTATATCATATATCTGGTCATTGATAAATGGGAGGGGCTGACGGAGGGAGTTAGAGGATTGATTGGCATCCCTGCCCCAGGTAATATCGGTCCAATAACATTCGATACGGCAACTTCACAATATTATCTTGTCCTTGTGTTTCTGCTTGCGGTGATCATAGTCATGTATCGGATTATCCATTCGTTAACAGGTAGAACGTATATGGCCATCAGGAATAGTGAGGACCTTGCTCAAACGATTGGTATATCCACGATGAAGAATAAACTGACGGCCTTTGTCCTTTCTACATTTTTCGCAGGTTTGGCTGGAGCCCTGTATGCTTCATTCATTCGGTTTATTGGACCTGATATCGGCTCCACCTCCATTATGTTCGACCTATTGATGTATCTCTTAGTTGGTGGAATTGGGACACTTTCGGGACCGTTGGTGGGAACGTTACTGCTCGTAATACTTTCGCAAAATCTGCAATTTCTTCAAGAGTACCGAATGTTGATCTTCGGACCTTTGCTTACATTAATCATCATTTTTTATCCACGTGGAATCGCAGGTGCCATCTTTGATTGGAAAATCAAACGAAAAGATAAGAAGCCGCCTGTTTTGAGAAACGATGTTTCTATTAAAGTGGGGGAGGGATGAAAATGATTATTGAAACTAAGAATTTGACAAAGCGGTTTGGCGGCTTAGCAGCAGTCAATAATGTGGATTTTTTGATTAAAAAAGGAAAAATCAATGCTATTATCGGACCGAATGGGGCGGGGAAATCCACTTTTTTCAACTTGATTAGCGGCTTTCATCGTCCAAGCACTGGAACCGTCATTTTTAAAGGAATTGATATCACCAAGCTTCCAGCTAATGAAATAGCAGCGCTAGGAATTTCAAGGACCTTCCAAACAACCAGTCTTTTTGATAAATCGACCGTATTGGATAATGTCATTGTTGGGCATAGACTACGCACCAAATCGAATTTGGTAGACGCCATTCTAAGAACAAAACGCTTAAAACGAGAGGAAGCGGCATGTCGGGATAAGGCTATGGAGGTGCTGGAGATTGTTGGATTAACGGATGTGGCTGACAAAATAGTCGCTAGTGTTTCGCAGGAGGAAAAGAAACGGACAGCCATCGCCCTTGCTCTTGCAACGGACCCGGAAATTATCTTTCTTGATGAACCCGCTGCAGGAATCAACCCGGATGAAACGGAAGGACTGACAGTTCTGATCAAGAAGTTAAATCAATCCGGTCTTACGATATGTTTAATCGAGCACAAAATGCATATGATTATGAACTTGGCTGACCACATCATGGTTTTGAATTACGGAGAAAAAATTGCCGAGGGTACACCTAAGGAAATCCGAAGTAATGAAGCGGTTATTAAAGCCTATTTGGGAGGTAGTGCTAGTGCTAAAGTTATCTAAAGTTGCAGTCAGTTATGGAAGTTTTACTGCAATCAAACATGTGAATATCGAAGTTGCCAAAGGGGAGATTGTCGTTTTATTGGGGGCGAATGGAGCGGGTAAAAGTACGACTTTTCGTTCCATTAGTGGTATCAGTAAGCTGTCTCAAGGAGAAATTTATTTTCAAAATAGTCCTATAGGCGGTCGGGCCCCGGATAAGAATGTTCAAGCTGGAATTGTTCAGTGTGCCGAAGGACGTAAACTGTTTCCGCAAATGACTGTCCAGGAAAATTTGAGGATGGGGGCATATGTGCATCGAAAGAAAAAGGCGGAAATCAAGCATTCTTTGGAAAAGGTATATAATTTATTCCCGATTTTAAAAGAAAAGAATCATAATGATGCAGGAAGTCTGAGCGGTGGGCAACAGCAGATGCTTGCCATAGGTAGGGCATTAATGTCTAAGCCAAAGCTGCTGATGCTTGATGAGCCTTCGGTTGGACTCGCACCTTTGATTGTGGAACAGATGTTTAAGGTTATCGAAGAAATAAACCGGGAAGGAATCACCGTTCTACTTGCAGAACAGAATGCGAATGCTGCCCTCAGCATTGCAGATAAAGGTTATGTTTTTGAAAATGGGGAAATTGTCGTTCAAGGAACAGCAGATGATTTATTGGCTAATGGTGAAGTACGGAAAGCGTATATTGGAGCATGAAAAAAAGAATGGGGGATTTATTTATATGAAACAACTGAAAGTGTTATTTGTATTCATGCTGGTAGTAGTAACTGCATTGGTTGGCTGTAACAAGGGAGACAGCCCCGCATCAAGTAGTGGTAAAAAAGGTAAAGGAGGAAATGTCGTTAACATTGGTTTTAGCGGTCCGTTAAGCGGGGCTGCAGCATTGTATGGGAAACGAACGTTAAATGGTGTGGAAATGGCCGTCAATGAAATCAATGATGACGGAGGGTTTGAAGTAGATGGGGAAAAATACACGCTTAATCTCGTTTCTTTGGATGATAAATACTTACCGAATGAAACAGGTTCGAATGCTAAACGCTTAATTCAGGAATATGATACACCGATTATATTTACGCCGCATAGCGGCGGTGTCCTGGCGCTGCAGGTTTTTAATGAACAAGAGAAATTTATCATTGGCGCCTATACGAGTGAGCCTTCAGTTACCGAAAGCGGAAATTCATTAACCGTACGAATTCCACCGAATTATGAAGGATATATCGAACCGTTTACAACGTATGCCATGGAACATTTCGGCAAAAAAATTGCAGCTTTGCCAACCTCTTCTCAATACGGAAAAGACTGGACAGAAGCGGTTCTCCCTCATTGGAAAAAGCAAGGTGGTAAAGTCGTTTATAATTCCTCGATTGATTTTGCTAAAGAAACAGATTTCTTTACGATTGTTACAAATGCATTGAAAAAGGATCCTGATGTGCTGTTTATCGGAGGTGCGTCTGAACCGACGGCAAAAGTAGCGAAGCAAGCTCGGGAGTTAGGGTTTAAAGGCGGTTTTATTATTATGGATCAGGCGAAGCTGGATCAAATGAAGCCGATTGCAGGATCATATGAAACATTGGAAGGCTCAATCGGTGTCCTACCTCTGATTAACTCCGATGAAGAAGCAGTGCCAGCTTTTATTGAGAAATATCAAAAAAATTATAAGGAAGATCCAAGCTCCGAAGTCGGTTTGAATTACATCGCGATGTATGCTTTTGTAGAAGCGATGAAATCAGCAGGAAGCGTGGATGACGTCAAGGCGATTCGCGAACATATGCAGGACGGGCTGACTAATATTTCTGCTGAACAGAAAATCTACGATATCCCAACAATTGATGAGAATGGAGGATTCGCATCTACAATTGTCGTTGGAGCGGTTGAAGATGGAAAAGTAGTTCCCATTCGTTAAGGTGAACAAAGCCAGTGCTGGTGTCACGAAAAATATCCCTGATAATCAAGTAAACAGTCATAAAAAAAGTAGCTAGTGTGCGGCAGAATTCTACCAGTATGTACTGATAGAGTAGATTGTTGTATTTCTTGGACGTGTACTGGAATCCTTCAAATGAAGGATTCCAGTACACGTTTCTTTTTTTGTTTCTTCCACAATGTATCCATTACTAGGGTAAGATTCATACTGTCAGGTACTTTCTAGAAATGATAATATTCTAGTAAAGGCCTGAACGATAGAAAAACAATAATAAAGGCGACAATAGCAAAATGTGAGCTTCGTGTAGTTATTTCCAACTCTGGTAAAAGAGTAGATGACGGATCCTTACTTTCCTAAGTAACGATTGAAAAAGATTTTTATAAGAAAGTAAGGTCTACTCTAGATATTATGGGAAAAAAAAAGATATGGTAAGTATGGATATTCTAGACGTGTAGGACCATTAGGTAGTACAGCACCTATAATGGTATCAAACAAGGAGAGCATATTTTTGAATTATTAGGTGATAATGGAATCCTTACTTTAGATTTCATGTATTTAAAAATCAATCTGAAAATTCAATAAATTGTCATTACCATACATAAGATGATTTGTCTGATTATAGGGGGAATATTAGATTAAATAATAATTCATTGCTGAAATGGGGCTAGAAGTAATTGAAAGACTATTTTTTATTTACCTTTGGATGTAATCTTGATCATAGCAATATTGAATATTTAGTAAAAGAAAGGCTAGAATCTTTTGTACGACCAATAATGGTAAATAACAATTGGACCGACCAAAATCCTAAGATAAGAAAAGATTCAAATATACATTTTACGTATGATGTGTATGATGTGAATGACAAAAAACATAATGAAAATTTGTATTACATCAAAGATTATTATATATCGGAAGAACAACTTTTTGGTTTTGAATACTCTTTGAGAAAACTTAAAGGAAATCATATATGGTGCCGTCCTAATACCCGAGGTCACTTTAACATGAAAATTGAAGAAATCGAATATACTGGTCATATATATGTAACTATTAATAATGATATAGAGATACGTTTATTGGACAGGGAAGTGCCAAATTCATTAAGGGGGCAGATTCATTTAGTCCCTGAAAAAGATCAATGGATAGAACTCCCAAGAAGTCTGACAGAAGAGGAAAAAGATAAACGGACACTAAATTGGATAGTAGAAAGTCTGATTAAAGTTGAAAAAATGTAACGATAATTCAATTATCATTAACAAAGCCTTCCTCATAAAGAGAGTGGCTTTTTTTAATTTAATAATTGTGTATATATTAATGAATAGTGAAGGACCAAATACATTTCGACCAAATTCTTCAGAGAAACCACTAATACAGTTACCTAACTTACCTCAACAATTCAATTTAACTACAAGCCTTCTCAGCAACAATGAACCCAATATGAAATGAAATTCACAGGCAGTTCAAAGCATGTTCATCTCGATTTCACTAATAAGCAGCCATACTAATTCATTAAGTATGGCTGCAACTATTCCTGTTTTGTTCTCTCGGGATGTTATGGGTGGATAATGTTTTATTACTCTTTATATTTCTTTAAGCTCTTCAATACCGACTTCTGACCTTTCCTCTAATGGCCCTCTTAGATGTACAGTAGCTGTTCTTCCATCTTCATTTATATTATCAATCCAAACTGAAGTGCCATTATATCTCACCTCAATGTCAGATGGTGAAGAAAGAATCTGTTTTACACGATTAACATCCACAAAAATCCCTCCCTTATTATTTGTCTAATTATTATTTGAAAAGGTAAATGATTTTATTCTTTTTTAAAAGAAATGCAGATGATAATCTAATAACACCGTCTACAATATAAGAAAATTCCGAAGTATTCATAAGAGTAGATATTATGCTATCAGGTTTATCCTCTAAGAATCCATCTGATGGCTGTGGTATTACATACTCCATAATATGACGTGGTAAGCGTTCTTTTGAAATAATAGAATGATTTTCTGAAATCAGGTATTAAAAAGTAAAATGATACTAAACTTACAAAAAAAATCTTGTTATTTAGTAATGAAAGCGCTGCCATTTAATATAATATAAAATATAATTTCAAGATAATTGAGTATAAATTGAAATTATATTTAAGTAATTGATAATAGGAGGATCTATTTGTCTATGGAAGAACGACTGCGTTCATTAACGACTGAATTACGCAATGAAGGTACCATGAACATCGACAGTGTAAATACACTGGAAATTATTACTGCTATTAACAACGAAGATTTAAAAGTGGCAGTAGCCGTACAGGAGGTTTTATTAGATATTAAAACGGCGGTTGAATTTGCTTATGAATCGTTAATGAAAGGAGGAAGACTCATCTACATTGGGGCTGGAACGAGCGGTAGACTTGGTGTTCTTGATGCAGTGGAATGTCCACCGACTTTCAGCACATCACCGGATAAGGTGCTGGGAATAATGGCTGGAGGGGAAAAGTCATTTGTTCGAGCAATTGAAGGAGCAGAGGATAAAGAAGAGTTTGGGAAAAGAGATTTAAAAAACGTGGATCTTACAGCTAATGATACGGTTATCGGCATTGCAGCAAGCGGTCGTACTCCTTATGTGAAAGGAGCTTTACATTATGCAAGAAAGGTAGGAGCAAAAACGGTGGCTTTATCGTGCAATAAAAACTCCATCATCACGGAAGTCGCTAATATTGGAATTGAAGTTGAGGTCGGACCCGAAGTTTTAACAGGGTCTACGAGAATGAAAGCGGCAACTGCACATAAAATGGTACTTAATATGATCTCAACAGCTACCATGATTAGAATGGGAAAAGTGTATGGAAATCTGATGGTAGATGTAAATGTAAGCAATCAAAAACTAAAGGATCGTGCAATAAGCATTATACAAACTGTTACGAATGTTGAATATGATATTGCAATGAAAATGCTCGAAAAGGCGAATAATCAGGTTAAACCAGCGATTGTAATGATAAAGACTTCAACAACTTATGATCAATCAACGGAGTTACTAGAAAAAGCGGATGGAGATGTCAGAAAAGCCATCTCGATGCGCGTGGATTAAGGAGAGAAAGCAATGGTTACTGGAGGATTATCCATTATACAGACGATGCTAAGTAAGCTTCCACAATCAGAACAAAAACTAGCAGAATATATCCTACAGAATCCTCATGAGGTAGTGAATAGCACTGTACAGGAGTTGAGCACTTCTGCTCATACAAGCGGGGCTGCTGTGATAAGGTTGTGCAAATCTCTCGGTTTGAAAGGATTTCAAGATTTGAAAATGCGGATTGCTGGGGATTTAATGAAGTCTGTTGAACAGGGTTACCGAGATATTGAGCCTTCAGAATCACTGTATCGGATTGTTGAAAAAACAACCAGTAATACGATTCAGATTATTCGTGACACTTCTGAAATTATCGATCACGATAATCTCAACAATGCAATTAAATTGCTGCTGAACGCTAAAACAGTTCACTTTTGTGGAGTGGGGGCTTCGAATATTGTTGCCGCAGACGCTCAGCAAAAACTGCTTCGAATCAACAAAGGGGCAACTGCCTTTACTGACATGCATTTAGTTGCAACTCTGATTGCCAATGCGGATGAAAATGATATCGTTTTTGCTATTTCATTCTCAGGAGAAACACCTGAAGTTGTCAATATATTAAAACTTGCTAAAGATCGAGGAGTCAAAACGATCGGCCTGACTCATTTTGGTCAAACAACGGTATCTTCTTTGTGTGACGCTTCGCTGTATACATCCTTTTCAAATGAAGCTCCGTTTAGAAGTGCTGCAACATCTTCCCGATTGGCACAGTTATATATGATTGATATTTTATTTTTAGGAATGGCGTCAGAACAGTACGAAGAGACTGTCCAATATATTGATAACACACGGGCAGCCATCCAATCGATGACAGATCGTTATAAATGAACATTCATTTGGAGATTTTGACAAAGGGGGCTTTTGAATGGGCAAGGGGGATAAGTACGCCGATTTAGCACGAGAATTATTAGAAAAGTTAGGTGGGGCATCAAATGTTGTAGGATCTGCACATTGTATGACCAGGCTGCGGGTATCACCAATCGATCGTTCAAAAGTAAACATGGATGAAATTAAAAAAACGGAAGGCGTTCTTGGTGTCATCGAAGAAGAAACGATTCAAATCGTTCTGGGTCCAGGAGTAGTGAACAAGGTGTACGCTGAATTTGAAAAGTTTCTCGCATCATCTGAAGATTTTAATTTAAAAGAAACTGCTACCAAGAACAAATCAGAGATTGATAGGAAAAATGCAAAACCTTTTAAACTATTTTTACGTAGAATTGCGAGTATCTTTATCCCGTTAATTCCTGCATTAGTAGCTTCAGGCCTGATTACAGGGATTACAAAAGCGGTCGTTCAAGCGGGCTGGCTTGCGGGAGATTCACAATTAGCCATTATATTAACTGTTATTGGATCTGGATTATTTGCTTACCTTGGGATTTTAGTTGGGACTAATGCGGCAAAGGAATACGGGGGATCACCTGCACTTGGTGCACTGGCTGGTATCTTGGTTATCAACCCGGCAGTAGGCGACATTTCATTGTTTGGTGAAAACTTGCTCCCAGGACGTGGAGGGTTAATTGGAGTCCTTTTTGCCGCGATTTTTATAGCATTGGTAGAAAAGCAGGTAAGGAAATTCATTCCTCAATCACTGGATATAATGTTGACTCCAACCATCTCTTTACTTATTACAGGGATAGTCACTTACATTGTATTTATGCCGGTAGGAGGATTTTTATCGGATACGATTACAACAGGTTTATTAAATATATTAGATTTCGGTGGAGTTGTAGCTGGATTTGTGCTTGGAGCAACATTCCTACCGCTAGTCATAACTGGTCTGCATCAAGGTTTAACACCTGTTCATCTTGAATTGATCAACGCGATTGGAGACGATCCTCTGCTTCCCATTTTGGCAATGGGTGGAGCTGGCCAAGTAGGTGCGGCATTTGCCATCTATTTCAAAACGAAGAAAGCAAGCCTAAAGCGAGCGATAGGTGGAGGTCTTCCATCAGGAATGCTTGGTATCGGCGAACCTCTTATATTTGGAGTGACATTACCACTCGGTCGTCCTTTCTTAACCGCATGTCTAGGGGCAGGGGTAGGAGGCGCATTTCAAGCTCACTTCGGAATTGCGACCACTGCAATCGGTGTATCTGGATTACCACTTACCTTTTTAGTTCATCCAAACCAAATTGTGCTTTTCTTGGCAGGGTTATTCATTTCCTACGCAGCAGGATTTATTTTTACGTACTTATTTGGATTTAAAGATGAAATGGCGGTTGAATTCAAGTGATTGGAATCTCTTTTTATCTACAAGACCCAGATGCAGAAACACAAATCATTCATGCAGCAAACTTAGGTGTGAAGCGAGCATTTACCTCGCTTCATATTCCTGAAGAAAAAGGTGATCACGTACAAAGAATGGTTGAACTATTAAAGCTTGTAGAGTCATATGAAATGGAAATCCATGCAGATGTCTCATTAAACACGCTTAGTCATTTGGGAATTAGCAATTTTGAGGAGTTATCGTCATTAGGGGTTAAGGGAATTCGCTTGGATGATGGGTTTGACTATGAAACGATAAGATCTTTATCTGAGGTATTTTCTCTTTCGCTAAACGCAAGTACGTTAAAGGAAGATGAACTAATGGCCGCACTTGGGAGCGGAATAAAACCTGATAGACTCATAGCCTGGCATAACTTCTATCCAAGGCGTGAAACGGGTCTCGAGGAAGAATTCTTTCAAAATCAAAATAAAATGTTCAAGAAGTATGGAATACCTATTGTTGCTTTTATCCCGGGTTCAGGAAGTAAGCGAGGACCCCTTCATGATGGCCTTCCGACGCTTGAAAAACACAGGTTTATGAATCCTTTTGCTGCCGGAGTTGAACTGTTTCAGCATGTGAATGGAGTATATATTGGAGATCAAGGTGTGGAAAACGATTTGATTGAGAACCTATCCGCGTTTAATGATCGGAATATTCTATCTATTCGCGTGAAGTCTTCCGTTTTGCAAAGCGGTATTTACGATTTGCGGCCAGATGTTTCAAGGGATGTGTATCGGCTACAACATACCCGTGTCACAACACAGGTTAAACCGCAAAATACTGTCGAACGCTACCTTGGTTCCATTACGATGGACAATGATGCATATGGGCGATATCGGGGAGAGGTCCAAATTTGCAGGCGAGATTTAGAAGCAAATCATCGAGTCAATGTGATAGGGCTAGTTATAGAGGAAGATCTTCCTTTGTTAGAACTTCTGGAATCTGGTCAATCCGTAAACCTACAATGTGAAGAATTATATATATAGATTTAGAAATACACAGAAAATAGGTGATCATTTCACTCACTTCAGTTCTTACACTCTATTACACTCACGAACTAAAAGCCCTTGCCCACGAAGTGTTAATTAGCAACTAATGATACAACAAAAGGATTTTCTGTCATTAAGAAAGCTAAGATCCCAGAAAAAGAGCTGGATTTTCCTTGGAAAATAAAAAAGTGAATGAGAAATTGAAAAAGGTGGCTACTGGGATTTCAAGGTGCTGCCTTTATTTTCATAAGAGAGTAGAAATTTGTAAAAAAACGATCATAAGGCTAACAACATTTAGTACACATCATCACACACTTAAGAAGCATTGAAGATAGATGAGGATTCACTGACTTCTTTAGACAGATATTGATTAAAGCTCTTGGAAACCTTTTTACCTACTACTGCTAAGAAAGCCTTTTGAGATTAAAAAGTAAAAAGGAGAATGCCAAAATGAATAAAAAGATATGGGCACCTGCTGGGTTAGCTTTTTCCTTGGCTTTATCCACTCTTGGTGGAATTACATCAGCAAGGGAGTTTGCGGAAGAAAAACCAGTGCCGGATGTTCAGACAACCGTAGAAAATATGTCCATTGAGGAGAAAGTCGGTCAAATGCTCATGCCAGATTTTCGTAATTGGCAAGAACAAGGAGAAAGAAAAGCAACAGGTTTTATAGAAATGAACTCAGAAGTTGCAAGCATCATTGAAAAATATCATTTAGGCGGAGTGATATTGTTTGCTGAAAATGTTGTAGATACCGAGCAAACGGTACGGCTGACAGATGGTTTACAGAATGCGAGCAGGGATCTTCCACTATTTATAACTATTGATCAGGAGGAATCGTAACTCGCCTTCAAACAGGAACGAATCTTCCGGGAAATATGGCGCTGGGTGCAACTAGAAATAAGAATTACGCCTATCAGTCTGGAGAAATCATCGGCAAGGAATTGTCCTCTCTTGGTATAAATGTAAATTTTGGACCGGCTGTTGATGTCAATAATAACCCTGGAAATCCAGTTATTGGCGTCCGTTCCTTCAGTTCTGATCCAGATCTTGTATCAAAACTTGGGATTCAAACCATAAAAGGATTGCAAAGTCAGAATATGATAGCAACGACTAAGCATTTCCCTGGTCATGGAGATACGGCGGTTGATAGTCATTATGGTCTTCCCCTTGTCTCGCATAATAAAGAGCGCTTACGTTCTATCGAGTTAGTTCCTTTCCAAAAGGCAATCGATGCTGGAGTAGATATGATGATGACCGCACATGTTCAATTTCCTGCATTCGATGATACTACTTATATCAGTAAAAAAGACGGACAAGAAATTATGGTCCCGGCAACACTGTCACAGAAGGTCATTACTGGTCTTTTACGTGAAGAAATGGGATTTGATGGCGTAGTGGTTACAGATGCATTGAATATGCAAGCCATTGCGGACAATTTTGGACAAGAAGATGCTGTTGTTTTGGCCTTGAAATCGGGTGTTGATATTGCATTGATGCCTGCACAAGTAAACTCGCTTCAAATGGAAAAGAATATAACCTCTGTATTCGATGCAGTGAAGGAAGCCGTGGAAAGTGGTGAAATTCCGCTTGATCAAGTCAATCGTTCTGTAACAAGAATACTTGAGCTAAAAGTGAAAAGAGGGATTCTAAAGCTGGGAAAAGTCGCTGCCGACACCCCAATTGATAAAAAAATATTAAGGGCTCTTCAAGTGGTCGGTAATAAAAATTCTTTGAAAAAAGAAAGGAAAATTGCGGAAGATGCAATCACTCTTTTGAAAAATGAAGATAAAACATTGCCCTTCAAACCTAAGAAAAATGAAAATATTTTAGTTCTTGCTCCTTTTGCCGATCAGATTGAATCTATGTCAAGGAGCATCAATGAATTAGTTGATCAAAAGAGGATAAAGAAAGTCCAAGTTACAGGTATGAGTTTTTCAGAAAAGTCATTCACTATTGAAGTGGCAAGACTCATTGATGAAGCCGACTATGTCATTACTGGGTCCTATATTGTAAAAAACGATCCGGCCGTAAATGATGGAGTGATTGATGACAGTATTCAAGATTCAAGCAAGTGGGCAACAGCCTTTCCAAGAGCGGCCATGAAATATGCACAGAAAAAAGATAAAGGGTTTGTGTTAATGAGTGTAAGAAACCCTTATGATGTTGCCAATTTTGAAGAAGCAAAAGCCGTGATGGTTGTATACGGATTTAAAGGATATTCAAATGGGCGGTATAGGCAGCCAAATATACCGGCAGGCATCGCGACGATCTTTGGAGAATCAAAACCGAGGGGGACGTTGCCAGTGGATATTCCATCCGTGACAAAACCATCCGAAAGCCTTTATAAATTTGGGTATGGATTAGATATTAAATCTGGCAAGCCTATTAAAAAGTAGAGGGGAAACACAATGAAAAGAATTCTTATTATATTCACCATTTGTCTGTTGGCCTTTAGTATAGTTTCCTCTAAAAGTGTTACTGCCGATAAGGAAAAGAAAAAACAAAAGGTCATGCCTGGTATTGAAGTTCTTTTAAAAGATGAGAAGGATGTACTAAAAGGAAAAAAGGTGGGGTTGATTACAAATCCAACAGGAATCGATTCCAAATTAACGAGCATCGTTGATCTGCTGTATGACGATCCGGATATTGAATTAACTGCGTTATATGGACCCGAACATGGGGTTCGTGGAGATGCGCAGGCAGGGGCAAGCGTTGAATTTTATATAGATGAAAAAACAGGATTGCCCGTTTATAGCTTGTATGGTAAAACGAAAAAGCCAACGCCTGAAATGTTAGAAGGTGTAGAGGCTCTTGTCTTTGATATCCAAGATGTCGGAACGCGTTATTACACCTATATTTATACGATGGCCTATGCAATGGAAGCCGCGAAAGAAAATAACATCCCGTTTATCGTGTTAGACAGGCCGAATCCGCAAGGGGGGATATCAGTAGATGGACCAGTACTTGAACCGGAATTCTCATCATTTGTTGGTTTGTATCCGATTCCGCTTAAACATGGGATGACAGTCGGCGAACTCGCTACATTGTTTAATAAAGAGTTTAAAATTGGTGCAGATTTAAAGGTCATTAAAATGAAAGGCTGGAAGCGCTCGATGGATTATGACGAAACTGGGCTTCCATTTGTCTTGCCATCGCCAAATATGCCAACAGTGTCCACTACATTTGTATATCCAGCTACAGGGCTAATTGAGGGAACAAATGTCTCGGAAGGCAGAGGGACGACTAAGCCATTCGAATTAATTGGTGCACCCTATATCAACAGCGATGAACTTGCGGGGAAATTAAATGGACTACGTTTGCCCGGTGTGAAATTTAGGGCTGCCTCTTTTACACCTTCGTTTTCAAAGTATGCAGGTAAACTTAGCCATGGAGTTGAAATCTATGTAACTGATCGTGATGAATTTAGGGCTGTACCAACTGGACTGCACATTATCAAGACCATTCATGATCTTTATCCAGATGATTTCGAATTTCTCGCAGCCAATAATTTCAGTCTATTAATAGGTAATGACTTGGTGAGAACAATGATTAAAGAAGGCTCATCTGTGAATGAAATTATGAAAGAATATCAGCCAGAGCAAGATGCTTTTAAAAAGGTTCGCGCACAGTATTTACTCTATAAATAACCGGAGGAACTTAGAAAAGTCTGTAAGGGCTTTTCTTTTTTTAAATTAAAGGGGTATAACGTTAAGAATTCCCTAGAAATAGACAGTTTATAAAAGAAAAGAAGTTCTAAAAAAGAAGAAACCGCTGTCTAATAGGTGTATAGGGTTATCCTAAATTAATAACTGTCAGGGGGAAAGTGGGATGAAAAAATATCTTCAAAAAATTGGCCGTTCATTGATGTTGCCAGTAGCCGTATTGCCGGCAGCTGCCATTTTAATGGGGATTGGTTATTGGATAGATCCAGCAGGATGGGGAGAGGGAAGTCCGATAGCGGCTTTCTTAATTAAAGCTGGTTCTTCCATCATTGGCAATATGTCTATCTTGTTTGCTGTCGGGGTTGCATTGGGGATGTCGAAAGGAAAAGATGGTTCAGCCGCTTTGAGTGGGTTGGTAGCCTATCTAGTCGTAACGACATTGCTTGCCACAGAATCAGTAGCTATGCTGCAAGGTATTGATGTAGAAAGTGTAAATCCAGCATTTGAGAATATAGAAAATCAATTTGTCGGAATTCTCTCGGGCCTTATAGCTGCTGCTATGTATAATCGGTTTAGTAAGGTCGAGCTGCCGGATGCCCTCGCTTTCTTTAGTGGTAAAAGGCTGGTCCCCATACTGACTGCGGTTATTATGTTACTCGTTTCCCTTATATTATTTTTTGTATGGCCGCTCATCTACTCTTGGTTAGTTAATTTCGGTGAAGCGATAAGTGGATTAGGTGCTGCAGGTGCAGGACTTTATGGATTCTTCAATCGGTTATTGATACCAACGGGTTTACATCATGCATTAAACTCCGTGTTCTGGTTTGATGTAATTGGGCTTAACGATATCGGTAATTTCTGGGCAGGAACTGGAACAAAAGGAACTACAGGCATGTATCAAGCCGGATTCTTCCCTGTCATGATGTTCGGATTGCCTGCCGCGGCACTTGCTATGTACCATTCAGCAAAATCTAAAAAGAAAAAACAAGTGGCGTCATTAATGCTCGCTGCAGGATTTGCTTCATTTTTTACAGGAGTTACAGAACCTCTTGAATTTGCCTTCATGTTTGTAGCACCCGCTCTTTTTGTTGTTCATGCTTTATTAACAGGTATTTCGTTAGCCATTGCTGCATCTTTTCAATGGACAGCAGGTTTTGGTTTTAGTGCAGGCTTTGTTGACTTTGTTTTAAGTTCAAGATTGCCATTGGCAAATGAACCTTATATGCTCCTTCTTCAAGGGTTAGCTTTCGCTGTCATTTACTATTTCTTATTCCGCTTCTTGATCGCAAAGTTTAACTTAATGACTCCAGGGAGGGAGGATGATACAGATGAAGAACTTAATGGTGGAGGAGTAGAGGCAAATGCAAGCAACCATGCTGAGTCAACAGGAAGTAAATTCTTTGGGATGGCTGCTGCGATTTATGAAGGCTTAGGTGGAGACGCTAACGTAATGTCTGTTGACAACTGTATAACCCGTTTGAGAGTAGAAGTGAAGAATATGGGAGCAGTTGATCAAAATAAAATTAAATCCACAGGAGTCGCGGGAATCAATATCGTTGGTCCACATAGCATTCAAGTCGTTGTGGGTACGCAGGTACAATTCGTAGCGGATGAAATTGAAAAGATTCGTAGACAATAGAGCTCCCATTATTAGTTGTTCGAGTAATCCTTCATCTTTCATCTAGAACTGCAAGAACAACTAGTTTACTTGCGAGATTAATAGACAAGGATTATACTCAATGATCAGGAATGAGATCCCGTTCCATACCTGATCGTTTTAGATTATTATAGAAAGCGTTTTAGTAACGAATTATCAAGCCTGAGTACACTTTGATCAAAAAACATTTATTTTGGCTTTTTTAATGAACACTGGGTAGAAATTAGAATAAAACAAATCAATGTTCTATAATATATTAAGGATATTTGTTTGGAGGGTATTGGATGACGTTCGGAGAATAAATTAAGAGATTTAATAATATAATCTCACATAAAATCATTTGAAAGAATTCTTTATTCATACTCTTGCGTAATTTTCGGCTAAAGATGGCTTCAATTGCCAATAACTTCACCAGATATAACCTCCACGTCGTTATACCGCACCCGTAAGCCTGGTGAAACCATAAATATACCTGCTAAAACAAATGCAATTGTGCTTATCAAATGATCTGAGTTTTAAGCATATGTTATCTTTGAAAAATATATATTAAATCCCTTAGTATAGGAGAGATTCTAATGTACCAACCAAAAACCAAAGAAACTGACAGCAGTGTTATCGAGTTTATTGAAAATGTCGACAGCCCCAAAAAGCGTGAGGATGCATATCAATTATTAGATATTTTTACTGAAACGACAGGTTTTATAGCAAAGATGTGGGGACCGAGTATAATTGGATTCGGTACATATCATTATAAATATGAATCTGGTCATGAAGGTGATGCTCCTCTTGTAGGTTTTTCACCTCGAAAAGCAAAAATCAGTTTATATTTTGCTACGGGTGACACAAAACGAGAGGAATTATTAAAGGGCTTTGGAAAACATACTTCCGGAAAAAGTTGTGTTTACATAAATAAAGTAGCAGATATTGATCTTAATGTTTTAAAAGAGTTAATTAACCAATCTGTAAAATTTTTGAGAGAAACCTATCCGAATAAGTAGAGTGAACGTATGTGGATGATTATCCTTTAATTGTTTCAGAAGATCAAGAAAGTGAGAGGAAGCAAAATGAGAAAAATTAAAGTGGGTATAGTTGGATACGGCCTTTCAGGTGCTACATTTCACGCGCCTTTGCTAAGTGTTTTAGAGCAGTTTGAAATAGCGAAAGTAGTAAGCTCTAAAAAGGAAAAAGTGCAGCAGGATTTGAAGCACGTGGCAGTAGTAAGTAGCTTAGAAGAAGTTTTAGAAGATGTAGCGATTGATTTAGTAGTTATTACGACACCAAGCGGTTTGCATTATGAAATGGCTAAACAAAGTTTACTTGCTGGAAAACATGTTATCTTGGAAAAGCCGATGGTAGTAGAAACATGGGAGGCAGAGGAGCTCATACAGATTGCTGAGGAAAAGGAGCTTCTTTTAAGTATCTATCATAACAGAAGATGGGATAATGATTTTTTGACAATTAAAAAACTTATGAATGATGGTGTACTTGGAGAAATCAATACATATCAGGTCCATTATGATCGCTTCAGACCAGTGGTTAGAGATAGGTGGAGAGAAAAGCAGGGTCCAGGAGCTGGCATGCTATATGATTTGGGCTCACATCTAATTGATCAAGCCTTACATTTATTTGGTTGGCCACAATTCGTATGGGCAGATGTTTTTGCGCAAAGAGAGAATGCAGAAACGGATGATTATTTTCATGTTATTTTAGGGTACGAAAAGCTGCGAGTGATATTGCATTCAGGGTCAATCGTTCCGATTAATGGACCGCGGTTTCAGGTACATGGAAGTAAAGGAACTTTTATTAAATATGGGCTTGATGGACAAGAGGCTGCGCTAAGTGAGGGGAAAAAGCCTATAGATAACTCTTGGGGTGCAGATAATCCTCAATTCTATGGTCAGTTGGTTACGATTGATGGAGAAAAAGAGAAACATGAAACAATACAAACTTTACATGGATCTTATTTAACATATTATAAAGAAATTGCAGAAAGTATATTTGAGGGGAAAAAGGCTCCTGTCACATCGGAAGAGGGGCTATCCGTCATTAAGATCATTGATGCAGCGTTGGAAAGCAGTCAAGGGAAAAAAGCTATATATGTTAATTGAAATACTTTGTTGTCCCATTGAATTCTTTTTTCTCTTTTTGCATCAAAATGAAATCAGAAGATGAAAATAATAGGCAGCCTTGTTTTTCCAAAAGGAATAAACAGGTTGCTTTTTACTGCTGTCGATAAAGCAGGAACTTTAGGTTAGTGTTAGTTCCAAGGGTTTTAATTTCCTAGTGGTCCTTACATATCAAGATAAAGTTACATGAAGGGAAATCAATTTTGGGGAACATTTTTCAAAGTGTATTAAATTATGGAGGTATTTATGAATTCTTATATTCAAGAACTGGTTAATGTATATTCAAAACACACTGATGTGGAATATGCAGAATGGTCTAAAAAATATTTGAGGAACCAATTTGAATTTTTGGGGATTCGATCCCCTATTCGTCGAACATTAACTAAACAGTTTCTGAAGGAACACGGATTGCCAACGGAAAGTAATCGTAAAGATATCATTCTTATGCTTTGGGACCTCCCAGAAAGGGAATACCAAAAAGCAGCCCTTGATATTCTTGAAAAGGAAAAAAAGAACCTCTGCCCTGAGGATATGCCTTGGTTAGTCAATTTGATTGTAAGTAAGTCATGGTGGGATACAGTAGATGTACTTTCTCCTCATATCATGGGCTATATGTTTTCAACTTATCCTAAACTTATTCCTCAATACTCCGATTTGTGGATTGAAGATGAGAATATTTGGTTGCAAAGATCAGCGATATTATATCAACTACAATACAAAGGCGGAACGGATGAAGAACGTCTATTCCGTTACATAATAAGACGAGCAAATAGCGATGAATTCTTTGTTCAAAAGGCAATTGGTTGGGTGTTACGTGAATATGCAAAAACTAACCCCGAGAGCGTGAAATCATTTGTTTTAAATCATCAATTAAAACCTCTTAGCAAGAGAGAAGCGCTAAAACATCTAACTTAAAATGAAATATTTTTGAATAATAAAGAGAGACTTCAAAGGTGAGGAGCTTCCCTTATTTTCAATAATACATAAATTTAACAATACCCCGAATAGTTGCTACTATTCGGGGTATTGTTAAAAATATATACATTATCTTTTATCGTAGCTCTACGATAATGCCTTCGCATGAAGGGATTTCTTTTGCCAAGCCATTGTAATCATTAAAGTTAGGATCAAGAGTAAGAGTCCTAAAATGAAAGGATAGGTAATTTGAACATCATACATCATTCCGGCAAGAGTGGGTCCAAGCACATTTCCAATGCTCATATATGCATTATTCATACCCATCGCAAATCCCTGCTCATTCCCCGCCATCTTAGAAATCAGTGTGTTTAAGACTGGTCGAAGGATGGAGGTAGAAAGGAAGATGATGAGAGAGATTCCAAAGAAAATTAGGTAACTTGAAGCAAAAAGTGAAAGAAGGAATCCTATGGCTGCGACGCTAATAAAGATAATTAGCACACTTACCTCCCCAAAACGACGAACAATCCGGTCGACAACAAAGAGTTGAACGATTACGCTGACGATACCAGTAGCTGTAACCATTGTTGCGATGTCCTTAGGTGTTGAATTAAATTGATTGTCAAGATAAAGGCCGATAACAGATTCATATGCCATTAATCCAAAGCTCATCACAAGTGTAATGATAAGAGGAATGAAATAGGGCATTTTTACAGACAAGGCAATTTTGCGAACCATCGATTCGTTATTTGCCATGTCCATACCTTGTGAAGCTTGTTTCGTTTCGCTTTCCTTTAAAACAAAAATAGAAAATATTACTGCGACGAGTGATACTAGCGCAGAAATCAAAAATGGAAATTTTAAGCCAAAGTCAGCTAAAAATCCACCAATTCCTGGGCCAACAACGATCCCTAGGGACATGGCAGCAGACACTAAACTATTGCCTTTAGCCCGTTGATCGAAAGTGGTGATATCAGCAACATAAGCAAATATTGCTGGTACAAGCAAAGCAGCCCCGACCCCACCGACAACCCGAGAAGCATACAGTAGCCAAATGGAATTAACAGCATAAAAAATAAACATGGAAATAGTCAAACCAATTAATCCATATATAATCATTTTTCTACGACCAAATTGATCAGTCCATTTTCCGGCAATTGGCGAAAAGATAAGTTGTGCACCTGCGAAAATGGCAATCATTAGCCCAGCAGCAGTTCCACCTTGATTAATGGAAGCCAGGTATGCAGGTAAGATTGGAATAATAATACCGAAGCTTCCTATTGCAATAAACATATTGATCATAAGGATAATTATCTTTTTACGTTGTTCTGCTGACATAAACAGCCTCTCTTTCTCTTTTAAATATCAATAACCAATTTAATTCGTATGGTTAATTTTTTGACACGTTAATTATGTTATAGTTTTAGATAGATAGTTGTCAATAAGAAAGGATTGTCTAATATGTATTCGAGTGAATTATATAATTTACATAATGCGATTAAAGAGCTTAGTAGTCTCTCACAGGAATTAATTGAGCCGTTATTAGTTAAATACGATTTAACTTCCGTGCAATATCACGCATTACAATTAATTGTCTTAAAGGAATCCATAGCTGTTAAAAATGTTTCAAATCATTTGAAAATTAAGCCTGCAGCAGGGACAGCGTTAATTGACCGGCTTGAACGGAAGAATCTAATTGAAAGAGTTCACAGTGAGGATGATCGACGTGTCGTTTATATTAAATCCACCGTAAATGGTAGAGAAACCTATCATTCTATCAATAAGTGCTTCGCAAATATTTTTCAAGATTTTTATAGTGTATTAAATGAAGAAGAAACCCAACGACTTAAACAAATCGTGGGAAAACTAACCGAACATGTATCGTCACGTATAGAGAACAACCTATAGAAAAAAGTCAGAGGAAAGTTGAATGGTTTTTTAGTAGCCTCAACTGAACAATATTATGCAAGCTTAGTCAACTTGATGTCATCATCATCTTAAGCTTTGTACAAGAAAAACCACTATAAAAGCAGTGAATTTCGCAATAATCTCACTGCTTTAACTATTCTATGAGATGTCAGCGGATAATCGGCGATCAATCCATTGTTTACACCGAGTAGAAAAACAATTAAAACAAAAACCCTCTAGACTTTCTTCACCTCTCATCTGCTTCTAGTAACAACTGAAACTTCTCCTTGCAGACTCATAATCTGTTACCTCTAAGAATTTTTTTACTATTAAGCCTATTGTAGCAATAGAGAAAATAATCCCTTATAAATCGTTTTGTTAGTAAGCTTTCAAATAGAAAAGACTAGTATAAGATTCTCTTTAAATGCTTACTGATTTGAAGTGAGTGGCTAACTATTTATGGAAATAATTTTTTTGTTTTGTCGGGTGACATTTCTTAATTAGAACATTGACGAAACTAGTAGAGGTAAGTATACTGAATTTTACAAATATTCAGGCAAATAAATGTTAAAAAAAGGAGTTGTTTATGATGTTTTCCCCATTAACCCCAATGGACTGGAAGCGTAGGGCGGTGAAATATTATCCGAATAAAGTGGCTGTCATTGATGATGAGAAGGAGTTTACATATAAGGAATTTGGGCAGCGAGTAGATCAACTTTCTATGGCTTTAAATAAAGCGGGTATAGAAGAAGGTGACCATGTTGCAGTGATGTTGCCAAACACTCATTATATGTTGGAATGCTTCTATGGTATTTGTCAAATGGGTGCGGTAATGGTGCCTTTGAATTACCGTCTCTCAGCTGAGGACCTGGAGTATATTATCAGTCACAGTGATTCAAAAATGTTAGTCGTCGATGAAGAATTTATTGCTCCGATTGAGAAGATCGTTCATAAACTTGCCTTGGATAAAATCATTATGGTATCTGTTACAGGGCATAAAACATCTTTAAATGGTATAGATTATGAGAACTTTATTCAACAAGCTAAAGATTTTGATTTTGAAGCACAGCCAGAGGTTGTAATCGATGAAAATCAGCTTCTGACTTTAAATTATACGAGTGGAACGACTTCAAAACCAAAAGGGGTTATGTTAACTCATCGTGGAAATTACATTAACGCTGCAAATTTCATGTATCATCTTGGAGTAAAACATGATGATGTGTATCTTCATACCTTACCAATGTTTCACGCAAATGGGTGGGGGGGTGTTTGGGCGGTTACGGCTGCTGGTGGTACTCATGTATGTTTAAGAAAAGTTGATCCTCCTCTTATTCTGGACTTATTTGAAAATCAAAATATTACATTGTTATGTGGAGCACCTACTGTCGTCAATATGCTTGTGAATGATCCGAAAGCAAAAGAAACTAATATCAAGATGCGTCCACGTATGGCGACAGCTGGTGCTCCTCCAGCTGCGGCTCTTATTCATAAAGCACAAGATATTCTTGGTTTAAATATGATCCATGTGTATGGATTAACAGAAACTTCACCTTTCATTCTTTATAACGAGTGGAAGGATGAATTTGAATCTAAATCGCTTGACGAACAAGCAACAATTAAGGCAAGACAAGGAATAGAATTGGTTTTTAACGGGGAAACAAAAGTTGTTAATCAAGATGGAGAAGAAGTCGCTTGGGATGGGAAGGAATTAGGAGAAATCATTACCCGCGGCAATGTTGTGATGGATGGATATTATAAGGATCCGGAAAAGACTGCCGAAGCAATTAGAGGTGGATGGTTTTATACTGGGGATTTGGCAGTAACCTATCCTGATGGATATATTGAAATACAGGACAGGGCTAAGGATTTAATCATTTCCGGAGGAGAAAATATTTCTTCTACAGAGGTTGAAGGGGTGTTGTATAAACATCCAGATGTATTAGAAGTGGCTGTTATTGCCGTTCCAGATGAGAAATGGGGAGAAACTCCTAAGGCAATCATTGTGCTGCATTCCAATGCGAATGTGACTGAAGAAGAAGTTATTAATTACTGCCGGTCTCAAATGGCTCACTTTAAAGCACCTAGATTAGTAGAATTTGTGGAATCTTTACCAAAAACAGCAACTGGAAAACTGCAAAAATATCGTTTGAGAGAAATACATTGGAAAGGATCGAAGAAGGTAAATTAAAGGCTTTCTCACTTGTTTTTCAGATAAACGGTTATTATCAACTGTTTCTAAATACTAAGATTATTGTATGTAATATAGCGGTTCTAAAAGGATCTTCTAATTGAAGATCCTTTTTTAGTGCTTTTAAGACCTGTTAAGACACCCTAATCTAACATTTTAGAAACTTCATTCACATTCCATGAAATAAATAGAATTGGTACATTGAAATTTTTTTCTTGCGTTGGGGAAATTCAGTTTTTCATAAGGCAGGAATTGAAAAAACGTCAGCAAAGTAAATGGGTTAAGTTAAGGAGTCCAACAATGGCTTAAACCACAAATTTGTATTTAGCTCCATCAGTTTAAACAAATATGTGGTTTTCACTGTTTATGGGATTTAACTTCCTTCTGCATTAAAAAGCCCTGTCAAACCTTCGTTATTCTTTATACCTAATTATTATTAATAATGTCCACTTATAGCTAGGGACCTATGTTTAAGAGAAAAAATTTTTTTCAAGTATTATCAGGCAGCAACTTACGCATAATTAGAACTTGAAAATGCCTCCGAAAAAATATAAAACTAAACATTATAACGTTATATTGATTAATCCAGAAAAATGTGATAATCTATTTTTGTTAAGTGAAATAAATAACTACTTATAAGAGTTGTAAACGTATACAAAATCGCTATTTAACAATCTTTAGGGCGTACCGAAAAGGATGAGTGAAATGACAGGTAGGTTCGTACTACAAAATGTAAAAATGGTAGAGGGAAATGCTGCAGATATCATATTGGAAAATAGAAAAATTGTAGAAATTGTTCCGCCCGGAACTGGAATCGGCGAAAAAGTAATGGACTACAAACACAAAGTATTTGTTTCCAGCGGCTGGATTGATATGCATGTACATGCCTTTCCCGAATTCGATCCGTATGGAGACGATGTTGACGAGATTGGTTATAAAACAGGTGTAACAACGATTATAGATGCTGGCAGTACTGGAGCAGACCGCTTACCAGACTTGGTTAGTAGTTGTAAAAATTCCAAAACGAATGTATTCGCCTTCCTAAATATTTCACGAATCGGATTGAAGCGAATCGATGAGTTATCAGATATATCTTGGCTAAACGAAGAAAAATTAAAAAAGGCCATTGCCGAAAATAGAGACTTTATCATAGGTCTTAAAGCAAGAATTAGTAAAAGTGTGGTTGGTACAAATGGTGTTGAACCATTAAAAATTGCTAGAAAATTTTCTGAAGATACTGATTTACCTCTTATGGTCCATATCGGTTCAGGACCACCTGATATAAAAGAGGTCCTTGAATTACTTGAGGAAAAAGACATTATTACACATTACTTAAATGGGAAAGCTAATAATTTATTTGATGATAAAGGAAAGCCTCTACCTGAGTTCAGTCAGGCTATTGAACGGGGTGTTCATTTAGATGTTGGTCACGGAACTGCAAGTTTTTCTTTCCCAACAGCAGAAACTGCGAAAAAGTGTGGTATCCACTTCAATACAATTAGTACGGATATATACCGGAGAAATCGATTGAATGGCCCTGTTTTTAGTATGGCAAATGTTCTTTCTAAATTTTTGTATTTGGGATATCCGCTAAAAGAGGTAATTGATGCGGTTACTATTAATGCATCAGAGTGGTTAAAGAAACCAGAGCTGGGAAGGATTTCTGTGGGAGATATCGCGAACCTCACATTATTCTCAATTGAGAATGAATCGACCCCTTTACTGGATTCCGAGGGCGAAAAGCGAGTAGCAGAACAAAGAGTTGATGTAAAAGGAGTGGTTATAAATGGAGAATTCATTGAATGCTAAATATGGTTTGAAAAGAGTTATTAATGCAAGCGGAAGAATGAGCATATTAGGTGTTTCTGCCCCTACAGATACCGTAATGGATGCCATGAAAACTGGCGGTCAAAATTACGTTGAAATCTCAGATTTGGTTGATAAGGCAGGACAACATATTGCGCAATTGCTTCAATCTGAAGCAGCGGTTGTCGTAAACTCAGCATCAAGCGGAATTGCCCTTTCAGTAGCCGCTATTGTAACAGAAGGAAACAGAAGGAAAAGCGAAAGACTTCATCAAGAACCTATTCAAAAGAATGAAGTCATAATGCTGAAAGGCCATAACGTTCAATATGGGGCGCCGGTAGAAACCATGATTTACCTGGGTGGAGGAAAATTGGTTGAAGTAGGGTATGCAAATGAAGGGAAGGCAGAGCATATTGCGGATGCCATTAATGAAAATACAGCGGCCATTTTATTCGTAAAATCACATCATGCTGTTCAAAAAAATATGATTTCAGTTGAAGAAGCCTGGGAAGTGGCCAAAGCGAATAACGTACCACTAATCGTTGATGCTGCGGCGGAAGAGGATTTAGGAAAATATGTAAAGGTTTCGGATTTAGCCATTTATAGCGGATCTAAAGCGATTGAGGGTCCGACATCAGGTATCGTTGCTGGGAAGAAAAAATATATCGAATGGTTAAAGGTTCAATTACACTGTATTGGACGGAGTATGAAGGTCGGTAAGGAAACAACATTTGGATTGCTTCAGGCATTGGATGAGTATTTTATCAAAACAGACAATAGTGAAAAAGAAAAAGCTAGTTTACAAGTTCTCACATCACTTGAATCAATTGACGGTGTAAAAGTAGTGATTGTACAGGATGAAGCTGGACGAGCAATCTATAGAGCACGCATTCATATTAATCCTGTGATTACGGATACAACTGCGAAGGAAGTTAATGATAAGCTGAGAAATGGAGTTATTGCTATTTATACCCGTGATTACGGAGTTCGCCAGGGCTTTTTCGATATTGATCCACGACCATTGCAAGGTGATGATATATTCGTCATTGAAGCTCAATTAAAAGCCATCTTAGGAGGAAACAAAGAATGACTAACTTAAACAAACGTTTTCTAAATAATCGTGTAGCTTTAAATGTTCTCGCTAATAGTGTAGAAAATGCAGTAGAAGTTTTTGAAGCTGCCGAAGGGCATGTATTAGTTGGGGTACTTTCGAAAGATTATCCTACTGTAGAGGCTAGTGTTACAGCGATGAAGGAATACGGGGGTGCTATTGATGAAGCTGTTTCGATTGGATTAGGTGCTGGAGATAATAAGCAGGCAGCCGTCGTTGCTGAAATTGCTAAATACTACCCTGGTAGTCATATTAATCAAGTCTTCCCTGCCGTAGCTGCGACAAGGGCCAATTTAGGAGAGAAAGATAGTTGGATAAATTCCCTGGTTTCCCCAACAGGTAAAGTAGGCTACGTTAATATCTCTACCGGCCCTGTAAGTGCTGAAGCTAGTGATCTTGCGATTGTACCTATCAAAGCTGCGATTGCCTTAGTCCGTGATATGGGAGGAAATGCATTGAAATACTTCCCGATGAAAGGGCTAAAGCATGAAGAAGAGTATCGTGCGGTTGCAAAAGCTTGTGGTGAAGAAGGGTTTGCTTTAGAACCAACTGGTGGTATTGATTTAAATAATTTTGAGACTATATTAGAAATCGCATTAGAAGCAAAAGTGCCTAAAGTTATTCCTCATATCTATTCTTCTATTATTAATAAAGAGACTGGAAAAACAAATGAGGAGGATGTACGGAAATTATTAGCCATAACAAAAAAATTGGTTGATAGACATGCGTAAACAGATTGTAGCTTTCGGAGAAGTAATGATGCGTTTGCAGGTGCCAGGATATGAATTACTGACACAGGCTAACACCTTACAATACTCTTTTTCAGGCACAGGAGTTAACGTTGCTTCTGCGATGACAAAGCTTGGGCATGATGGATACGTTGTTACAAAACTACCTGATAATCCTCTAGGAGATGCAGCGATTTCTTCCTTGCAACGCTTAGGAATTAGCCGGAATTTCATTACTAGAGGCGGCAAATACTTGGGAATGTACTTTTTGGAAAATGGCTTTGGACAACGAACGAGCCGTGTCACTTACTCCAATCGTCTGGAAAGCAGCTTTAATACAGCGTCATTGTCTGATTATGATATTGAAGTGATTGCAGAAAATACAGATATCATCCACTTTTGTGGGATTACCCTTGCAATGGCGGATAATGTGCGTGAAAGTATGAAAGTGCTTGCTAAAAAAGTAAAAGAAAAAGGCGGAATAGTTTGTTTCGATTGTAATTACCGCCCCTCCTTATGGGAGGGTGGTTACAATAAAGCAAAATCTCATTATGAAGAAATGCTTGCGTTGTCTGATATTGTCATGATGAATGAAAAAGATGCCATTTATGTTTTAGGGATGGAGGCAGTGAGTACCTTAAGAGAAGAACAGCTTAGAGAGCTAATTCCTAAAGTTGCTAAAACCTTCAATATTCACTCGATAGCTGGCACTCATCGTTCGATTAATAGTGACAATACCCATTCTTTACGCGGGTACATGTATAAAGATCAAACGTTTTACTTTTCTGAAAACAACTCTTTTTCTGTATATGATAGAATTGGTGCAGGTGATGCTTATACCAGCGGGATCTTACATGGCCAATTGGCAGGCTTTTCACCTGAGAAAACTGTCCGGTTTGCAGCAGCAGCAGGAATGTTGGCATGCACGATTGTCGGGGATACCCCAATGTCAACGGAAAATGAGATACTGTCAGCTATGGCAGGGGAAATGGAAGATATAAAGAGATAAGGGTAGGAGATAAGGAATGAATGTGAATAGAAAAAAAGGACCATTGTATTTACAAATAAAAGAAATATTGAAGGATCGTATTTTACATGGTGTTTATGCTATCAACACAAACATTCCCTCCGAGCCTCAATTAGAAGAAGAATTTAATGTGAGTAAAATTACTATACGCAACGCAATTAAAGAACTTGTTCAAGAAGGCTATGTTGAAAAGAAAAGCGGTAAAGGAACAAAGGTAATCGCGAATGCTTCGATTGTGAGGCTTTCCAAAGGAAAACGCTTCACAGAGTTATTAGTTGAGGAAGGTCACTACATTATAAAAAAAGTGCTAAGCGTAAGAAAGATTGAATTATCTTCAGAGTCAGACCTCTATCCTTTATTTGGAGAAAATTGCATTCAGATTGAGCGAATATACTTATTGGACAATGAACCATATATTTACTTTACACATTATATTTTATTGGACATAAACGAAGAAGATTTAAAAGAAATTCAGATAAATTCATTGTATGGTTTTTTGGAAGATCAAAACATTAAACTTGAAACATTTAGAGACGAGTTTGCCGTTGCTATTCCTCCTAATCACATTTGTGAAACACTGAAAATGGAAAAAGACAGAGCAGTACTAAAGAGGATCCGGATTTCTAGCGATGGAGAAGGTAATGTAATGGAATATAGTGAAGGGTATTACAATACGGCTAAACAGAACTATATTGTGACCTATAACGAGCCGATACAATAATTCTGTTTATTGTATTGGTTTGATTGTAAGCGATTTCTTAGGGATGGGGAGAATATATGGATCTATATTTATTAGGAATCACGCTGATAGCAATCGTAATTGTTATTTTGGGAGTATCATGGTGGAAATGGCATGCATTCATAAGCTTAACTGTAGCCAGTTTATTTTTAGCAGTTTTTTCAGGGTTGCCTATGGACAAGATTGTAGGTGCTTACGAAACGGGTGTCGGTGCTGTCCTCGGTCATCTTATTGGTATCTTGGCATTGGGTACCATCTTAGGAAAGATGATGTCGGACTCAGGAGCTGGTATGCAGGTAGCAGACTTCTTCATTAATAAATTCGGTGTGAAGAATCTCCCATGGGCTATGCTTCTCTCTGGGTTCATTATCGGTATTCCGGTATTTTTTGAAGTTGGTTTAGTAATATTGCTACCTTTAGTCATTTCCATTCGTAAATCAACCAAAGTGAACATCTTATTAATTGGTATTCCAGTATTAGCTGGTTTATCGATTGTCCATGGTTTGGTACCCCCGCATCCGGGAGCCATGACGGCTATAGGCATTTATAATGCAAACATGGGACACGTATTACTTTACTCATTAATCATCGCATTCCCAACAGCTATAATTGCTGGTCCTTTATTCGCAAAATGGATTCATAAACGGGTTATTCCTGTGGGAGAACCGGAATTAATCCGAGTAGAAACAAAGTCAAGTGGTTTACCTGGGACTGGAGTTTCGTTCTTTATCATCCTTTTACCTGTATTATTAATGGTATTAACAGTAGTGGCACCTTATTTACCACTACCGGGTTACTTTGAAAAATTCTTATTGTTTATCGGGAGCCCGGTCATAGCCTTACTAATTTCTTGTTTTGCAGCTTACTATTTCTTAGGATACCGACAAGGGATGGACAAATCGTTAATTAAAAAACTAACAGAAGAATGTTTATTGCCATTAGCCTCCATAATACTTATTATCGGTGCGGGTGGCGGATTCAAACAAATTTTAATTGATAGTGGAGTAGGGACTGCAATTGCTTCCATGTCTGAAGTAATATCATTATCACCAATTGTCTTAGCGTTCTTGGTGGCGGGATTAATTCGGATTGCCACTGGATCTGCAACAGTCGCTTTGACAACTGCAGCCGGAATTGTTTCTCCAGTTGTTGCCAATATGACGGGTGTTAACTTAGAATTACTTGTTATTGCCACAGGGGCTGGATCACTTATGTTTTCTCATGTTAATGACGCAGGTTTCTGGTTAGTAAAAGAATATCTTGGATTAACCGTAAAAGAAACGTTCAAAACATGGACAGTTATGGAAACCATACTTTCTTTTGTAGCATTTGGTCTGGTTTTAATATTAGATATATTTATTTAAAGCCTATTAAAACTTAACCTCTAACCTCCGTGAAACGTCTAGTTCAAGGACATATCACGGAGGTTTTTTGATGAAAGTTTCGGATCTTGTATTGCTACTTTGCGAATTCGATTCATCCATGTTATAAGTTAAGGGCATTATAAATAACTGAAAACGTTACTCGACTGGAAGTCTTAGCATTAGAAGTGGAAGTAACCTTTAGTTCAATTATTGATTTAGTGGAAAGGTTCATACAGAGTTAGTTTGTTTTGCCCCTCGAAAGTATAAATCCTGACAGAGACTTCTATATTGCAAAATTGACAACTTACCGCTCACATATTCTTGCTGAATATAATCTAATAATTCATTTGCATGGCTAGGCTTTTGACGTTTTTCCTGAATATAATGGAGTATTAAAACTTCAATTGTCACACACTCACCTTACATTTCTTGATTAGTATTTTTTCATTAACAATATAACATGGGTAATTAAGGAATTGTCATTTTTTGAATATTTTAACTATCGACATTTTTATACAAAAATATTCCCCATAAAATTATGGATTAAGAAGATATAGAGTTACTCTAAGTAGGGGTAAGCAGTCTTTATTAAAAGATGATGATTTCGATTACTTTTTTCTTTTTCGAGGTGAAGTAGAGAAAGCAAACGGCTTATATTAACGAGTTTTTTTTCCTTTTCTTGGGCCATATTAACATCATCCAACTGCAGCCTGGCAAGCGGTTTAGATGCAATGTCGGTTCAAACTCTGGGATTGTACTTTGAAGAGAAGTGCAAAAATTTGATTTGCTTTTCTAAAGCGTACTATCAACCTAACAATGAAAGCTGCCAAGGTACAAGAGTATGAAAACTCAAAGTACTAGGGCAGCTTCATGAAATAACAGAATAGGGATATTGGCAATTGCACATATTCCTGCTCAAGATAATAATATCCTTGATATATCAGGGTTTAGAAAATCTATGAAAGAGGTCGGAGACTAGGAGCCTCCGACCTCTTTTTATAATTGAATTTTTTGTGCAGACAAGGGTGTTAAATGAAGTTCAGCTGCTTCCTTCTTGATTGAGAATATATAAGCACCTAAACCTAAAATAGCTGCAAAAATCAGCATCGCAATTGATGTACTGAAGTCCCCGCCTGATAAGTCACGAAGCCAACCCATGATATAGCTTGAAAAGCCACCCATAATATTTGTAAATCCTATCAGACCAGCTGCCCGGCCTGCTGTTTCGGGTGTTGAGTATTTTACCATGAGCATATTACTTAGATGGAACACACCGCCTTGGCATCCCATTGCCAGTCCCATACAAATCCCCGCTATAATTGGATTTGGGATGAAAACTGCTACTGTCAAAAAGACAGCAGTCATTGAAAATAAAATCGAGGCCATCAAACTTGGACGCCTCGTCTTGTCGGCCAGAAAACCGCAGGCTAGGACAAATCCTAAAGCAAATAACCAGGAGAGGGAAGTAATGCTTGACATCCCTTCTTTTTCGAATCCTTTAGCTTCGATAAGATAGGTAGGGAGCCAAATACTAATTCCAAAGAAAAGAAAAGAACATACAAGCATGCCAAACCAGACAATCCAGAAACGATAATCCTGAGTGAAACTCTTATTCACAGAGGAGTTTCCTTCCTTTTCTTCATCATCGGATTGACGGATGAAAGCCAGTTCTTCTTTACTAATTCGCGGGTGCTCTTCTGGTGTATTTCTTGTCATAAATATAAACATCGGGATATTAATAAATAAGTTGAAGGACGCAAGCATAAAGAAAGCAGCTTGCCAGTGGAGAGAGGAAATAACAAGCACCAATACAATGGCTCCAATCGCCGGTCCTAAATAGTTTCCAGTAAGCCATGATGCCTGTGCACGTCCTAATTCGCGTTTGTTAAACCAGCTAGAAATGAATTTACCTGATACAGGAATCATCATCCCTTCGCCAAAACCAAGAATAACGCGGCTTACTAAAAACATTTCATATGAATTAGCGAGGCCTGACACAATCATGGTAAGTGTCCATACGAATAAACCGGCGATGGCTGTTTTTCGGGCACCTAATTTGTCAATGATGAAGCCCCAAAAAAGATTTGAAACTCCATAAGCAATGGTGAATACAAAAGAAAGAAGACCGATCTTTGCATTTTTGTCATCGCCTGTCATACCGAGTGCATTCAAGAATTCTGGATCTGTTTGAATGATGGAAATGCCAACCTTATCAATTTGTCCGAAAAACCAAAAGAAAAAAATTGGAACGGCAATATATAACCATCTTTTTTGCCCATTTAACATAATACCATCTCCTTGTCGATTTTTAAGCATGCTTAAAACACTTACCATCGAGTATAAGTGAATTACGGTTGCCCTAATCAAAGTAATTTTGTATATGTACTAGTTTTGATTTTCTCGTTAATGAGCTGTATCCCGCCTTTCTTCACAATACTGACCGATAAATATGCACTGGTGATGTTTTGCTAGGAAAACAAAGTTTTACTTTCTTAACGATAAAATAAATAGAATTGATTGTCAATTTAATATTTTAATAATTTTATATTTTTTGAATAAATAAACTTTTGTGATTTTAACATTTTTATAAAGATGTTTTTTATTTAAAAAGTAAAAAGTCACGTGATTTGTAAACGGTTTATTTCCATGGGCACAATAAGTCTTTCTAATTTGTACTTGAAAGGATTGCAATTCTTGGACCGTGAGAATATAGGTAAGAAAACATCTATTGATGTAGGGGAAGAGTGCTTTCTTAGTCAACATGCAGAGGGAAACTTTCTGTTAAGGAAGAAAGTTGAAATCTTAAAAAGACCATAACAATTTAAGGGAAATCACTGAGAAAGATTTTAAGGGATTTATCGAGGTACATAAGAATTAACATCCTGAATGGAAGAAGTTACTTGCCCTGATATTAATACTGCCAAACAAAAAAACTAGTATTGTCCATTTCTTTGGGTGATACAACAGAGACTAATTAGAAATGTGTATATGACTTTTTTGCGTCCAAAAAGGTTACTCAAACTTAAATCGAAAGATTCTGATTTATTCATATTGAATTTAAATTAAGAAAAATCTATAATTTATATATTAATAATGTTTTGTATATGAAATATTTATTACTTTTACCTTCAGTGTATTAAATTTATATTTTTAGTAAAGTTTGTGTAGTTAACTGTAACTTTGGGAATAAGAAGTTCTTCCCTCATTTACGACAATAAAACTGGACCCCCCAATTAGTTTTATATACGGAAATATGTTTTAATTAAAAATATACATTAAAATCTATTTATTAGTGAAAGTGAAAAGATTGTGAGGTTAAAAAGGATGCCAATTTGTCAATTAGAAGAATACTCGATTCATTATCGGGAATCTGGTGAAGGAAAAGCGCTTGTTATTCTACATGGATTGGGAAATAATTCTCAATCTTGGGGACATCAACTCAGTCAGATGAAGGAAGAATTTAGAGTAATTGCTTGGGACGCACCTGGGTATGGTGAAAGTTCCGATCCAAAAGAAGAATTTCAAGAATTTTCCCAGTTTGCAGATGTATTGAAAGAATTCCTGGAGAGTCTGAGGCTGCACTCAGTTTACCTACTCGGGCATTCAATGGGATCGGCAATTGCAATCGATTTTACGAACCGTTTTCCAGAAATGGTAGAGGCGCTGATTATATCAGATGCGACACGTGGAGCAGCCGGAGTAAGTCCGGAAGAAAATAAAAGAAAGCTTCAGAGTAGATTACACTCTATCGATACGTTAAAGCCTAGTGAACTTGCGAAAAAAAGGGTGAAAGCGTTAGTGTCGCCAAATGCACCAGTTGAGGTAGTGAAAGAAGCAGAACGAATTATGTCGCAAGTGCGACCGCCTGGATACCGGTCTGTTTCCTACTCTTTATCAAATTTAAACCAAATGGAGATACTTTCTTCTATATCTATTCCGACACTTGTTATGTGTGGAGAGCTGGATCAGGTCACACCGGTAAGTGAATCAAAGATTTTTCATGAATTGATTCCGAAATCAGAGTTTGCCATCGTTCCGAATACAGGTCATTTATGCTATCAAGAAGATCCTGGAGTGTTCAATAAATATGTCACTGAGTTTTTACAGAAACAACCGGTAGGTCAGAAATAAATGCTTACAAAAACAAAAAAGGAAATAAATAAAACAAGAAAATTTTCTAGGAAAACTGCAGAGAACGGTGGACATTTTACTGCATGTCCTTTTCTAAGTTTCAGGTGATCTGTGATAAAGCTATGTTGAAGTCGGGAATTACATTTTTCTACTTTTTCTTAATCGATGAATGGTTGCATGAAGATAGATTTCTAAATTGTCTCTATCTTTTTTTATTTCAGTGTAGAAAAGATTAAAATAGTTGAAGGTATCTCCTCTGCATAGTTTTTTGCGACGCCGAAATGTAATGAATTTACAACGGGAGGAATACTTGAATGGCAAGCGAAGAGAAAGAGAAGTATAGTGCCAATTCATTAGTAAGAGGATTGGAAATCATTAAGCTTTTTAATGAATCACAGCCGAGTTTATCGCTTTCAGAAATAGCGAAACAACTGGGAGTAAGCAGAACGGTGCCATATCGTTTATTATTTACACTACAAAATATTGGGTACCTGTCTCAGGATGAACATACAAAACGTTATAATTTAACGCCAAAAGTGCTTGAATTGGGTTTTAGTTATTTAAACAGCTTGAAATTCCAGGAAATTGTCCAACCTTATATGGAGACGCTGCGTGATGAAATCGGAGCATCTTGTCATTTGTCCATCTTGGATGGTCAGGAAGTGGTATATGTAGGTAGTGCCCCAATCAGAGGTGTATCAGCTGTCAATGTGAACATTGGTTTGCGACTACCAGCACACGCATTAGCCAATGGGAAATTACTGCTGGCCTATCAGCCAAAAGAAATGTTAATGCAAATGTTCCAAATCACTAACCTCACTCCTTATACAGACAAAACCCTTACAGCGCCGGGGGAATTCCAGAAGCAGTTGGAAACTATTCGGCAAAAAGGATATTCGATGACAAGCGGGGAGTTTCACCCTGGTATCCGTTCTGTAGCAGCGCCGATATTTGACCGGACTGGAAAAGTATTGGCTGCTTTGAATGTGGTGGCAACAGAATCTGCTTATCAGGAAGATTTTATCGATAAAATTGCCTTGCCGAAATTACTGGAAGTTTCTCAACAGCTATCCTCTCATATGGGATACAGTGGAGGAAATATGTTTCATCATAAGGACGTCTAAAAAGCTGGATTTTTAATCTGAAAAATGAATAACCTTTTTCAAAAGTGTGGGTACCCAGTCTTTATGGGTATCCGCACTTTTTTGTCGTTTTAAAAAAATTTATGAATGTTATAGTTCCAGCCCCCTGTTGAATAAGGCGCTTGAACATATGTTCATAAAAAGGGTTGTTTTGATTATAAATAAAGTTTCAAATATTCTAAAAACTTATCTTGACAATGAAGGGCTTTCATTTTAGAATTAATTCATAGATAAAACAATGTTTTGCTTATGAAACAATATGAGATTTAGAAACAACAAATAAGGGAGGATTTTTAAAATGACAAATGAAACTTTTTCGGTGAAAGAATTTGAAAAAAAATATGTTGCACGCTTGGAAGACCGTACACTCGATTGGAACGTCTTAAAGTTCCAAGAGGAAATTGATCCAGCTTATAGACGTGCTCAAATGAGATATATTGGACGAGGTGCCACAGCGAATAATGATACAAATGTAATTGCAGGGGAACATTTTACACTAAGTACAATGGTGCTTCCTCCGGGATGTGTCGGGCCGTTACATCTCCACGATGATGTAGAAGAAGTATTTTTCATTCTTGAGGGAGAAGTTACAGCGTTGATTCAAGAAGACAGCTACAGCGAAGTACATGAGATTAAATTGAGTGCAAGAGACTGCATAAGCAACCCTCCGGGAGTGTATCGGGGAATTAGAAATGATGGGAAAGAAGAGGCGCGCATGCTTGTTATGCTTGGAGCGGTGAAGCCTAATTTGCCAACATATCCAGAAGGTAGCGAGCTTGAAGAATTACGAAAACAACGGTCCAAGGAAAGAGAAGCCATCATTAAAGACTGATCAATTAAAAGAAGAGGGGCACCTACATTATGAAAAATAATGAGGCGCCCCTTTCGATTAGATTGTTAAAGGTGAGCAAGACAATCTATCAAAAAAGCAATCTATTTAATGGGAGGCATAAAAAGATGCTTGGAATTACTCATTTACGGCATATTAGTTTGATCACTCCGAACTTTGAAGAACAGGCAAAGTTTTATGAGAAGGTTTGGGGCTTGGATAGAGTGGATGTTCCAGAAGAAGAGAATACAGTATATTTTCGCGGGGCTGGCCCAGAACATCATATTTTAAGCCTTTACAAAGGAGAAAAGCGTGGTTTGCACCACATCTCATTTGGAATGGTCGATAAAAACGCAGTGGATCGTGCAGCTGAAATATTACAATCAAAAGGCGTGCGTATTATCGAACAACCCGGGTATTTGGATGAAGCTGGTGCTGGTTATGGACTTCGATTTATTGATCCTGAAAACCGTGTTATTGAGCTTTCAGCATGGGTGGAAGTTCAAACGTCAATTTGGAACAAGAAAAATGTAGATCCTGTGAAATTGAATCATGTCGTCATGAATACAAAAAACTTAGATATGATTGTAGAGTTTTATACAAATGTACTTGGTTTTAAAGTTACTGATTGGAGCGAGCACCAAATGTCTTTCTTAAGGTGCAACCGGAAACACCACTCCATAGCATTCAACCAAGATGAACATGCTTCAGTCAATCATATTGCTTATGAGGTTGATTCTGTCGATGAACTAATGCGTGGTATAAGTAACGTTCGAAAAGCAGGACTGTCAGAACTTTGGGGACCTGGACGTCATGGGCCGGGAGACAATATTTTCTGTTATTTCCAGGATCTAGGCGGTTTTGTTATGGAGTATACATGCTATCTCGAAACGATTGAAGATGAATCTGAGTGGAGAGCACGTGTTTGGAAACGAGTACCTCACTTAATGGATCAATGGGGTATTGCAGGACCCCCGAAGCCTGAAGCCCGTAAAGCAATGGGGGGGGAACCGGATCTAGGCTGGGTAGATTCTAAAGTTGATGTTTCGTTAATTGGAGAGAAATGAGGTCAAAGATGAGTGGAAAAAGATATAATTCGCGGAATTCTTTACCTCCCATTGTCATCGGGCAGGACGTTATAGATTCACTTGAGATGTAACATCTTGTTCTTTTTTAGCCCTATATCGTGTAAGAAAAACCTGTTATAAAAGGAGTGACGAGATGGATTTAGGCTTGAAAGGGAAAGTTGCTGTTATTATGGGAGGCACGTCTGGTGTTGGATTAAAAACAGCAGAAATGTTTCTAGGTGAAGGTGCAAAAGTAGCTATCTGCGGAAGAAGCAAAGATCGTATGGAAAATGCCCAAAGTCACTTGCTGTCATTTGGGGACAAAGAAAATATTTTGGCATCAACTTGTGATGTTACTTCTAAATCGGATGTGGATTCATTTATTAATGGTACTGCAGAAAAGTTTGGCGGGATCGATATATTGGTGAATGCAGCTGGACAAAGCGTGATGGGTTACTTTTTTGATATTACAGATGAACAGTGGCATGAACAAATTCAATTAAAGTTTTTTGCTATCATATATGCCGTTCGTGCTGCGCATCCACATCTAGTTAAACGGGGTGGCGGGCGGATTATCAATATTAATGCAACGCTTGCAAAAGAACCTGAGCGTCACATGGTAGCGACGGCAGCAGCACGGGCGGGTCTTTTAAATTTAAGCAAAACGCTATCTCAGGAACTAGCCTTTGACAATATTTTGGTGAACTCAGTTAGCCTCGGATTGATACGGACTGATCAATGGGAGCGCAGAAGATTGAAAAATGCACCTGATATGGATCCGGAAGAATATTATGGAGATCTTGCGAAAAAACGGAATATTCCACTTGGCCGTGTAGGTGAGGCGGAAGAAGTCGCTAGTGTTATTGTATTTCTTGCTTCAGATAAAGCTAGTTATGTAGCTGGATCGACGATTGAAACTGCAGGAGCAATCGGTAAAGCGCTTTAATAATATTACTTAAAAAAGGTAGGATAACAATATGAAAAAACAAGAAGAAATAGAGTTTACGACCGCTGATTCCATCGTAAAAGAGCTAGTGCAAGCTGGCGTAGAAGCTGCTTTCGGGATTGTCAGTATTCATAATATGCCTATCTATGATGCGATTCTTAGAGAAGGAAGCATTAAACTCATCTGTTCACGTGGAGAGAGCGGTGCAGTCAATATGGCCGATGGTTATGCACGTGCGACTGGAAAACTAGGTGTAGTAATTACTAGTACAGGTACAGGAGCAGGAAATGCAGCAGGTTCATTAGTAGAAGCTTGGGCCGCTGGTGTTCCCCTTCTTCATCTTACCGGCGAAGTCGCTTCAACATATCTTGGAACAGGTAGAGGATACATACATGAATGTAAAGACCAGCTCTCGATGATGAGCGGTGCTTGTAAAAATGCTGTAAGGCTTAGAAATCCGGCACAATCAGCTGCGGTTGTAAGAAAGGCGATTCAAGAAGCGTTAACTGCGCCAACTGGACCAGTTACATTGGAAATTCCAATTGACTATCAATCGGCAATTATTGAGGATATTTCTCTCGATGGAATACAAGTTGCAACATCTGAAAAACAATCAACGGCATTTATTCCTGAACAAGCCGTGGAAAAAATGGTTGAAGCGCGCCGTCCAGTGATTTGGGCCGGAGGTGGTGTCATAAGTGCTAATGCTTCGCAAGAGCTGCAAAAATTGGCGGAACTTCTTGGTGCAGCAGTTATAACAAGCCAATCAGGAAAAGGTTCGATTCCCGAAAACCACGAGCAATGCATAGGACATTTCGCGGCTTATGAGTCCACAAAAGAGTTTTTGCAAAATGCGGATTTGTTAATCAGCGTAGGTGTTCGTTTTAGAGGGAATGAAACGTCCAACTGGAAAGTACCAGTACCTGAAGAGCATATTGCAATCGATGCAGATTTGCAGGCAATTAACCGTAACTATAAGTCGACAATAGGTTTGGTTGGCGATGCGAAAGATATGTTAGCGGCCCTCATTCAAAAGCTTGAAGAAAAGTCAGTTTATGCAGATCCTTCTTATGTAAGTGAAGTCCGTTCACTTAGAAATGAAGTGCGCGCACAACTGCGTGCAACGCTTGGACCGTATGAGCAATTTGTAGATGGCATGAGAGAAAATTTGCCGAACGATACCATTATTGTTCGAGATGTTACTGTTCAGGCAAACGTTTGGGGCAGCCGTTTATTTGAAATTTATGAACCGAGAACCTCAATTCATGCATCTGGTGGCGGAATTGGTCAAGGCCTTCCAACAGCTATTGGCGCCCAAATGGGCTGTCAAGATAAAACAGTTGTGCTGATGGCTGGAGATGGTGGTTTTATGGTTAATGTCGGGGAAATGGTTACTGCAGCTGAAGAAAATTTACCTGTTATCATTGTATTATTTGATGACTCAGGCTACGGTGTTCTCCGCAATATTCAAGAAGCTGCCTATGGGCGCCAGGTAGCAGTTGATTTATTGAGTCCAGATTTTGTGAAACTTGCTGAGTCCATGCACTTTGATGCTGTACGGATTGGTTCTGGGGATGAATTTGTAAGCGAACTGAAAAAAGCAAAAGAAAGACGTAAGCCTTCAATGATCGTTGTTGATATGGAAGCTGTGGGACCAATGGCAAAGCCGTTTGGTGGACCTCCAGGAGCAGCCGAAGCATTTAAACCAAAAAAACTTTAATGGAGGATTGAGAATGATTTCGACATATCCGGTTGTTTCAGGTAAATACCTTGTTAATGGAGAATGGAAAGAAATAACAGAAACAGTTGATGTAATCAATCCCGCAAACACGTCAGAAGTAGTCGGCCAAGTGGCAATTTGTTCTGAAGTAATCGTAAATGAAACGATAGAAGTGGCAGTTAAGGCTTATGAAACCTGGTCTCGCTCTGATGTAAAGGACCGGGCTACCCGGATGAATACAGCGGCAGAGGAACTGGCTAAAATAATTGAGGAAAATGTCACAGTTTTTGTTCGAGAAAATGGAAAAACGCTTGTTGAAGCTAAAAAGGATTTACTACGTTGTGTTGAGGTCATGAAGGGTTGTGCAACAGAGGTACTTAACTGGTGGCAACCAGAAGTGCTCCCAGGAAATCAAAATGTACAAGTCAGAAGAAGAGCGAGAGGTGTCACGGCAATCATCACACCGTGGAACTCTCCGATGATTTTGACATTTAAACGAGTCATACCAGCGATTTTAGCAGGCAATACTGTTGTTGTGAAACCTGCTACAAATTGTCCGTTAACGATAATGACTTGTTTAAAAGTGGTAGCTGAACATTTTCCGCCAGGAGTCATTAATATTGTGTCTGGTTCAGGAAAAGCAATCGGAGACACACTTTGCTCTGATTCTCGTGTGCGTACCGTTGCTTTTGTCGGCAGTACAGAAACTGGAAAAGAAATTATGAAGAAATCAGCAGGAAATCTACAAAAAGTTTATATGGAACTTGGAGGTAATGATCCTGCTATTATTTTGGAAGATGCCAACATGGATGAAGCAGCAATCAAACGTTTGAGAATGGGTATTTTACGAGCTGCAGGCCATGTATGCTCTGCTGTTAAACGAGTGTATGTCCATGAATCACGCTTTGACGAAGTTGTGAAAAAATTAACCAAAGAGTTTGGCCGAGTCGTGGTTGGTGATGGCATTCAGCCTGATGTAACAATGGGGCCATTGAATAATAAAGCACAGTTTGACTTTGTGAATGAGTTGATCGAACGTACGGCTAAGTCTGGTGGAAAAGTTGTCACTACTGGGATACAACTTAATCCAGAAACATGGGATCAAGGTTATTATATGCTTCCTTCTATTATTACAGGAGTCGATCAGCAAAGCGAAGTGGTCCGGGTCGAGCAATTTGGACCAGTCATCCCTATTTTGCCTTTCTCTGATGTTGATGAAGCGGTAAGGTTAGCGAATGATAGTGAATTTGGTTTGCGTGCGTCTGTTTGGACTGTGAATGAAGAATTAGCTATAGCGATGGCCGATCGTCTCGAAGCAGGAGCGGTTTTCCATAATAACCATACCGTTTTCAACGAATTGGCCCTCGATTTTCCTGGTTTAAAAGAAAGTGGTGTTTCCCGCGAAACGAGACATTGTGGACTTGAATTCTTTGCAGACTCATATGGGTTTGCTGATTGAGGAAGGATGAAATTACATGAAACTAGGGCTAATTGGATGCGGTAATATCGGGAAATTTCTGCTTCAGGCAATAAATAAAGACGGACTTCTTCCAGGAGGGAAAATCGTTTCGATTTATGCACGCCGTGAAGAAATAGCAGCTCAACTAGTTGAAGAATTTGGGACACAGTCGTATAGTGATGTTGACTCTCTCCTTAATTCAGATGTGGATTTAGTCATAGAAGCAGCGACAATTGAAGCTGCTGAAGAGTACGCATTGAAAGTGATAAAAAGCGGAAAAAATCTTTTATTAAGCAGCATAGGTGTAATGGCCGATGCTGCTTATGAAGACAATATTAAACGCCTCTGCCAAAAAAATAACGTTAATATTTTCCTCCCGTCCGGTGCAATCGGAGGTCTCGATGTACTTAAATCGGCAAAAGCAGTTAATGGACTTGAATCCGTGAGTATCACAACGAGAAAACCGCCTAGCGCGTTGCCTGCAGGTTCTTCATTAGAAGAAGAAACGGTATTATTCGAAGGTTCTGCTGCGGAAGCAATTAAGCAGTTTCCGAGAAATATTAATGTTGCTATTGTATTGTCTTTGGCTGGTCTCGGGTCTGAAAAGACGAAAGTGAAAATCATTGCCGATCCATATGTATTGAAAAATATTCATCTTATTGAAGCGTCAGGTTCATTCGGAAAACTTAAACTTGAAGTAGAAAATGATCCAATGCCAAACAATCCGAAAACGAGTTACTTAGCTGCGTTAAGTGTATTGGCTACTCTGCAAAACAAAGAGAAGAGTGTTCAAATTGGGTAATAATTGATTTAAGTCATTTCATGTTCATAGAGGGGAGACTACAAGTATGCTTAAAACTGATAAATCCATAGAAGAAATGTCGAAACAGCAAGTTGTTAGCTATTTGAACGAAACGGTCAAACCAGAGGAAGGAGTAATACCTGCTTACCTCCTAGGCAATCAAACGGTTTACGATATAGAACATGAAAAAGTATTTTTGAAAACATGGGTCTTTGTCGGTCATGAATCTGAAGTCCCGAACAAAGGAGACTACATGACACGTGACCTCGCAGGATATTCGCTCATTATTACACGTGATAATGAAGGGGGAATTCGTGCTTTTTATAATATGTGTACCCATCGTGGAATGAAACTTTGTCGGGCTGACAAAGGTAACAAGACTTTATTTACGTGTCCATATCATGGATTTAACTTTAAAAACACAGGAGAGCTTGTGGGTGTGCCACTTCAAAAAGATATTTATGGCGGGACGCTTGATCGTTCACAAATGGGGCTTCACCAAGTGAAGCTTGAATCCTATAAAGGTCTTTTATTTGGAACATGGAATGAAGATGTAGAGCCGCTTGAAGAGTTTCTAGGTGATATTAAATGGTATTTAGATATCCTTGTAGGACGGGCAGAAATGGAAGTAATCGGGGTCCCTCAACGATTTGTTGTTAGTTCTAACTGGAAAGTAGGTTCTGATAACTTTGTTGGTGATTCCTATCATACGATGGTCACACATGGTTCAATTGCAAAACTAGGAATGGTACCTAATGCAACGTATTCAAAGCGTGGTTTTCAAATTCATACGGAAAACGGACATGGACTAAACTTAGGAACACCTAACCCTGATTTTGCTTTCCCGGAAGAATTGAAAAATGAATTTAAAAGTAATTTGTCAGAAGAACAATATGAAGTATTATCAAACTTAAAAAATATGATTGGAAACGTTTTCCCGAACTTATCATTTTTAATTTCTCATACAAAAATTAAAGACCAGTTTATCTCTAACACTTCAATTAGAATGTGGCGGCCAATTGGTCACAATAAGATGGAAGTAATCGCTTGGATGCTCGTTGAAAAAAACGCCTCTCAAGATTGGAAAGATCGTTCAAGAGATTCGTTTATCTTGACGTTTAGCCCATCTGGCATTTTTGAGCAAGATGACACGGAAGTATTTACGGACATTACTGAAGCCGCCCAGGGTCCGATGCCTTTTCTAAAGAATTTAACTTATAATTATACAATGGGTCTTCATCGCGAACCTGTTGATTTTATCGGACCAGGTGTTGCTTACGATGATAAATTTACAGAAGCAAGTCAACGGAATTTTTATAAATACTGGTTGGAATTAATGACGAAATGATAAGCGGGAGGGGGAAGAAAAATGAAAGTGGAAGAAATGCTTGTTAAATGTGAATTTGAACAGTGGTTGTATGATGAAGCACAATTACTTGATGATATTGAATTTGATGAATGGTTCGATCTAATGCATTCGAGTTTGTGTTATCAAATGCCTGTACGTGTCAATAAGGAAGGAGTTGAACGTCCGGATTATTCAACTAAAATGTTTACATTTAATGATGATATTGAATTACTTAAGCTCCGCGTAGATCGTTTGAAAACGGATTATGCATGGGCAGAAATTCCTCCTTCCAGAACGCGGCGTTTTGTCAGCAACGTGCGTGTTAAAGACTTTGTTGAAGGTGAAAAGGCGGTCGTTAAGAGCTATCTACTTATCTATCGAAGCCGTAGCACTGATATTCAACACGATTTGATTTCGGGGGAACGAAATGATGAATTCATATTCGAAGATGGTAAATGGAAACTTTCCAAACGGATATTCATTGTTGATCAAACAACAATAAATACAAGGAACCTCGCTATCTTCGTATAACAGTAAGTATCGTAAAAAAGATAACAAGGAGGTTGGTTACAATGGCAATGGCCTTAAAAGATAAAGTAGTGTTGATTACTGGTGGTAATTCGGGTATAGGAGAAGCTGTCACTCGACGTTTTATACAAGAAGGGGCAAAAGTCAGCATTATCGGCCGCTCTATAGAAACGCTAAAGAAAATGAAAGAGGAATTTGGTGAAGAAATTCTCATTAACCAAGGAGATGTAAGTAAATACGAAGACAATGAGAAGGCTGTACAGGCCACTGTTAAGCAATTTGGGAAGTTAGATGTTCTCGTCGCTAATGCAGGAGTCTTCGATGGATTTGCTAAATTTGCCGACGTAACTCCCGATGCACTTTCCGAAGCATATGATTTCCTGCTCAATATTAACGTTAAAGGCTCTTTCTTCGGTGCGAAAGCAGCACTTGAAGAACTGCAGAAATCTAATGGCAATATTATTTTTACTGTATCTGGTGCAAGTTTCTATCCTGATGGAGGTGGCGTTTGGTACACAGCAAGCAAGCACGCTCAAATCGGATTAATGCGCCAACTTGCGTTCGAACTCGCTCCAAATATTCGGGTAAATGCTGTAGCGCCTGGTGGCACACTGACAGCATTATCGGTCATTCCACCTCTGAGCCCATTTGTTAAAGTCGTGGATAATGATACAAAAGCAAGCAGCATTAAAAAAAGAAACCCACTTCAACTTGCCCAGTTGCCAGAAGATCACGTTGCTGCGTATGTACTGTTAGCTTCTGACGAAGCGCGCGCGATTACCGGTGAAGTCATTTCTAGTGATGGTGGATTGTCAGTGAGGGGACTTGGCTGAATGAATGTTTAGAATAAATAGACTTTAGAAAGAAGGTTTATAAACATGACTGAATCACTATTAGGCAATAGAAATATTAATCAGCTTGCATTTGTTGTAAAAGATATTGAATCTGCTAATGTAGCTTTTACAAAATTGTTAGGCATTAAGAAGGTTGAACCATTTCTAACTGGTGACAGTACTGTTTCGAAGGTGATTTTTAAAGGTGAACCAACAGATTCAAAATCTAAACTGGCTTTTCTTAATACACCAACCGTCCAATTCGAACTCATAGAACCGGATAAAAATCCAGGAACAATGCGTGAGTTTTTGGATACAGTAGGTGAAGGAATTCATCATATTGCTTTTGATGTTGACTCTATCCAAAAGAGGCTTCCTGTGATGGAGAAAAGTGGATATCCAGTATTGCAAACAGGTGAATTTACCTCGAGTGACGGCCGGTACGTGTATGTAGATACACTAGATGATCATAAAACGTTAGTTGAACTGCTTGAGAGTGCAGAACCGAGGCAAACAGTGTGGGAAAAACCGGAAGATGATAGCGTTCAGCCGCTTTTAGGGACTAACAAAGTAGAACAGCTTGCAATTGTCGTTAAAGACCTTGATGCGGCTGCGGATGCCTACTGTAGATTACTAGATATGGAAAAACCGTCGATCATTCACTCTGGTTCCCCTGAGGTAACAAATGTGATTTACAAAGGAAAGCCTACCGAAGGAAAATCAAGATATATATTTTTCAATACGCCATTAATTCAAATTGAATTGATTGAGCCGGGCGATTCTCCGAGTACTTGGAAGCATCATCTTGAAACGTATGGGGAAGGAGTTCACCATATCTCGTTTGTCGTAAAAGATATGGATGAGAAAATGAAGATGTTGGAAAAAATGGGTTATCCGGTCATTCAGACAGGTAACTTTTATAACGGAAAAGGACGATATGCATATATGGACACGACATCGACATATAAAGTGATTATTGAATTGCTAGAACGTTTTGATACGTAAACGAATGTCATTCAATTACCAGCTAAAATATGTGTTCATATTAAAGTGTCTGAACACTTAGGACTTACATAATGAGTAATTATCAATACTCAGTGAAGCATTAATTTGGAAACATAGAAAATCTGAACAAGAATGAGTAAATAGAAAAAGCATAGGAAATAGCCAGATTTCTACAACCAGATTTGTATGAGCCTTGGGTAGAAACTGGAACTTAGAAAGGAGAGAAAACGAGGGGAAATGGCTAATTATACGATTGTTGATAAAGAAACTTGTATTGCTTGTGGAGCATGTGGAGCTACAGCTCCTGAAATTTATGATTACGATGAAGAAGGTATTGCATTTGTTACATTAGATAATAATGAAGGAACAGCGGTCATCCCTGATGAATTAGAGGAGAATGTGCTAGATGCTTTAGAAGGATGTCCAACCGAATCTATAAAAATAGCCCAAGCTTCTTTTGATGGCAATCCTTTTAAACTGGAGATATCTTAAAATGGTCTCAACTAGTACCAGGTTTATATGATTCCTTAGAATCATGTTATTTTTTAGTAAGGAAAATAAAGTCGCTAGTTTGACATTATTTATTATTGCTACATTGAAAAGCATAAGCCGGATATTTAACATTTTTGACTCCTTGTATTTTGTTATCACTTATCATTGTAATGAGAAATATCACTAGAAATATGGCAAGTCCGCCCTTCAAGATTTATAGATCCATGACCAGAAAGAAGAACGATTGATTCTAATAGGGTATAACTCGAGGTGATTACTGATGATAGAAGAAAAGAAGATTGATGATATTACAATTATTGGTGGCGGTCCAGTAGGTTTATTTACAGCTTTCTATGGTGGAATGAGGCAAGCAAAGGTGAAAATCATAGAGAGTCTTCCACAATTGGGAGGACAACTCACCGCTCTTTACCCTGAAAAATTCATTTATGATATAGCTGGATTTCCAAAAGTACGGGCTCAAGAATTGGTAGAGAATTTAAAAGAACAAATGAAGGTATTCGAACCGACGATTTGTCTTGACGAAGCGGTTAAACTGATTGAAAAGCAAGAAGATGGGACATTTAAAATCACTACAAACCTAGATACTCATTTTTCTAAATCAGTTATTATTACTGCAGGGAATGGAGCTTTTCAGCCTCGTAAATTAGAACTAGAAGATGCAACACAGTTTGAAAACAAGAATTTACATTATTTTGTGAATGACATGACTCGATTCAAAGGAAAAAAAGTAGCGATTCTAGGCGGTGGAGATTCGGCTCTTGATTGGGCACTTATGCTTGAGCCTATCGCTGAAAAAGTAACATTGATACATCGAAGAGATAAATTTCGTGCTCATGAACATAGTGTAAACCAATTGATGAATTCGTCTGTTGAAGTCAAAACACCATATGTTCCTTCAGAGCTGGTAGGAGCAGATCAAATCACTAAAATTGTCTTAGAACACACTAAGACTCAACAAAAAGAACTAGTTGATATAGATGACCTAATTGTTAACTATGGTTTTATTTCCTCTCTTGGCCCAATTAAAGAATGGGGTCTAAAACTTGAGAAAAATTCAATTATAGTTAATTCCAAGCAAGAAACAAATATTTCAGGCATATACGCTGCCGGGGATATTTGTACGTATGAAGGAAAGGTTAAATTAATTACAACAGGATTTGGTGAAGGTCCTACTGCAGTCAATAATGCTAAAGCCTATATTGATCCTAAAGCCAAAGTTCAGCCAATGCATAGTACTTCCTTATTCGCATGATTTGCTAGTAGTGCATTAAATTGTAGTCTTAAAAGTGATTTTCAAGGGTAATGGTAAAGTAGTATTTTTTGACCATACCCTTGAATGTTTTCCTGTTCCAATTTTCTCAATGCTTCACGAACCGGTGTACGGCTACAGTTAAATTGTTGGGCGATATCATCTTCCGTTAAACGATCCCCAGGTAAAAATACCCCTTCTATAATTGCATTCTTAACAACGTAAAATATTGCTTCCCTTAAGGGTTTAGATGAATAATATTCAATTTGCTCTTTAATATACTGATAATGGTTTGCTTCCATGGTGCTCCCTTCGAATATACAATTAATATACATGTATATTAATTGTATATTAAAACTCATTTGAAGTCATTCAAAGCCTCTGGTATAAGTTACTATAACCAAATGCCGATACGTATATATGGACACCCAGAGCCTTCTTGTTACTAGGAATCGCATCATAATGTTGTTTTTTTGTCTCTGAATTCTTTTCTTCTTTTTCATTATGGAGGTCCTTCAGGAAAAAATGGTATTTTTCCTTAAATTATTCACAAAATATAATAGCTACACAAAATAATGTAAAAAAAGACAATATGAACATGGAGAGTGATTAGTAATGGAAGAAATATACGAAGAAAGATTTTGTAAAACTTGTAAAAAAGAGACAGTTCATACAGTGAGAGAAGATGCATTAGAAATAGAATATATCTGCAATGAATGTAGTCAGCACCAAGAGATTTTTAAGACGTTTTTTTAGAAATTATTCCAATTTAAATTTGAGAACTTCTTAAATTTTTAGGCACTCTCAATCATAACTTTAAGATTAAATAGTATGAATTTATTTTGTACCTATGAAATTGAAATCTACGGAGTGAGTGGTTAATGGCTACTAACTCTTTTTTTCTTTCTTTTTTTGTTTGGATATGACCTACCATTTTTAATGTCAATAAAAAATAACACCTTATTTATTATTTGTTTCCTTCGTAGGATAAAGAAAACCCAGATAAAGGGCGCTTTATTAAGTGTCCTTTATCCGGGTTATAATCCTCTGGTAGGAGCTCTTTTCTTTTTATTGAGCTGTATAACCACCATCCAACACAACAGCCTGGCCGGTGATGCCTCGGGCTTTGTCACTTGCTAGGAAAATGGCATAATCGGCGATTTCGCTTACGTCGAGTAAGCGGTTTTGTGGGACGAGCGGATAGATAACTTCTTCCAAAACGCTTTCTAGTGGCACTTGTCTTGTTCTTGCTAGATCTTCCAGTTGGCCGCGTACGAGAGGTGTGTCCACGTATCCTGGGCAAAGGGCGTTTACTGTTATTCCCGAAGATGCGCTTTCAAGGGCGGCGACTTTCGTCAATCCAATTACACCGTGTTTTGCACTATTGTACGCTGCTTTATTAGCAAATCCAATCAGTCCATTAATGGAAGAGATATTAATGATTCTGCCAAAACCTTGTTCTTTCATAATGGGCAAAACGTTTTTAATTGCTATGAATGGAGCGGTTAGCATAATTTTGATCATCTGTTCGAATTTTTCAGTTGGGAACTCTTCAATCGGAGCAACATGCTGAAGTCCAGCGTTATTAATGAAAATATCAATTCGGCCATATTTCCTTTTGGTCTGTTTGATTAGTTGAATAATTTCTTCTTCATTTGTTACGTCTGCTTTAAAGCCGGTGACTTCCAAGCCTTTGTTTCTTAAATCTAGAGCTGCATCTTCAACTGTAATTTGATTAAGGTCTGAAAGAACGACCTTTGCTCCATTTTCAGCAAAGATCTTTCCAATTTCAAAACCGATTCCTCTAGCAGACCCCGTAATGATCGCCACTTTATCTTTAACCATATTACATTCCTCCAAAAAAAATGTAACGGTCTAAATCTGTCAAAAAGTTTAGTTTGATATATAGGGAATATTCATATGAAATCAAATTTAAAATATCAAGGGAAGGTAATAAAAATATGGGGGGATGGTTATTGATTTAGAGTCTATCATAATTTTCAAAATAACAAAAGATTTTTATTTTCTCTTAGTGTTGGCATGGATATTGCATGTATATAAGTTGAGTAAAATGTAGGAAATATCATGGATAAGAAAGGAGAAACGAGATGATCAAAAATATAGCAATTATCGGTTCAGGTGTAATGGGGAGTGGAATCGCTCAGTCATTCGCAGTTAGCGGGTATTTCGTCACTATCAACGATATTAAAGAAGAGTTTCTATCGAAAGCCCAAGATCGAATATCTGAGAATCTATCCCTGCTCATTGAAGAAGGTGCTATGACTGAACAGGAAAAGCAGGGTGCTTTATCTAATATTACATATAAGGTTGACTTGAAGGAGGCCGTCAAGGATGCTGACTTTATAATTGAGGCTATTCCGGAAGTCATTGAATTGAAGTTGGACCTTTATCAACAATTGGAGCAAATAGTGAAAGAGGATGCAATTATTGCTTCAAATACATCCACCTTCCCGATTTCTCGATTGATGGAGACTGCTTCGTTTGCGGACCGGATGATAATCGCGCATTTTTTTAATCCTGGGCATCTGGTTCCTTTAGTTGAAATTGTTCAGCATAATGTAACAAAGCCGGAAGTCGTCGAGGCTACACTTAATTTAATTCGTAAAATAGGCAAGTCTCCGATTCTTTTAAAAAAAGAAATAGCAGGATTCATTGCCAATCGTCTGCAGACTGCCTTGATGCGGGAAGCCTTTTATCTCTTAAAAGAGGGCGTAGCCACTGCTGAGGATATTGATACAGCCATTACAGCGGGACCTGGATTTCGCTGGGCGTTTACTGGGCCAATCGAGATTGCTGATTTTGGGGGGCTTGATACATGGCAGCGCGTTTTTGATAATGTTGCACCAGAGTTGGACCAAAGTAAGCAAGCCCCGATCATTATTCGGGATTTAGTGGAAAAGGGGAAGCTTGGGGCGAAGTCAGGTGAAGGGATTTTCACTTATGAGGAATCTACCGTTTCTCAGAAAATCAATGAGAGGGACCGTAATTTTATTAAACTAGGAAAATTAAAAATGGAGAAGGAGGAAGTATTATGAGAGAAGTAGTGATTGTAGGAGCAGCAAGAACACCAGTTGGTACGCTTGGAGGTAGTCTTGCCAATGTTTCAGCGGTTGAACTGGGAGTGGTAGCAGCTAAAGAAGCAATTAAGCGGGCCAATATTTCGGCTGACATGATCGATGAGGTATTGGTTGGGAATATTCTATCGGCCGGGTTAGGGCAAAATGTGGCACGTCAGGTTGCGATTCATGCAGGGGTCCCGGAAACAACACCAGCTATGGCCATCAATAAGCTTTGCGGGTCGGGGCTCCGTACGGTAATTATGGGGGCCCAATTCATAGCACTTGGTGATGCCGATGTGATTCTTGCTGGGGGTATTGAAAGCATGAGCAATGCCCCGTATTTACTTCCGAATTACCGTTTTGGACAGAAGATGGGGAATGCCGAGGTCGTGGATTCAATGACTTATGATGCCTTAACGGATGTTTTTAATCAGTATCATATGGGTGTAACGGCCGAGAATATTGCGGCACAGTGGGAAATCAGTCGTGTAAAGCAGGATGAATTTGCTTTACATAGTCAGTTGAAAGCTGAAAAGGCCCAAATTGAAGGTCGATTTGTAGATGAAATCGTCCCTGTTGAATATAAACGCAGAGGAAAAACGGTCTTAGTTGACCAAGATGAACATCCACGCCATGGGCTAACGATAGACCAGCTAACGAAACTTCGACCTGCTTTTAAGGAAAATGGAACGGTTACGGCCGGAAATGCGTCTGGAATCAATGATGGCGGTGCGATGCTGGTATTGATGTCTAAAGAAAAAGCTGACGAGCTGGGACTGGAAATTTTAGCATCTATCAAGTCATATGCTAACGCTGCGCTTGATCCAAAAATCATGGGATACGGTCCAGTACCTGCGACAAAAAAAGCTTTAGCAAAAGCGGGATTGAAAATTGATGAAATTGATTTAATGGAAGTGAATGAAGCCTTTGCGGCACAGTCACTCGCTGTGCTGAAGGACCTTGAACTGGATCCAGAAAAAGTGAATGTTAATGGCGGTGCGATAGCACTTGGCCATCCTGTAGGTGCTTCTGGTGCGCGGATTTTAGTTACATTATTGTATGAAATGAAGCGTAGAGGTGCAAAAACGGGCCTTGCTACTTTATGTATTGGTGGCGGGCAGGGTACAGCGCTGATTGTTGAACGGTAAAGGTGACTTGGTCTTATTTTCCTATGATATAATGGGTAAACATCAGATGGATTAAGGAGAATAGGTATGGCCAATGATAATAAAACGGTTCAATTAGAATTAGTAAAAGCGATATTGGAAGAATTACCTTTTGGGATTTTGGTAACGAAAAACGAAAAAGAAATCGTCCTATACAATCGCGTATTATCTGAGGGGTTTTCAGAGGATCAATTTGATCAGCAAACAACGTTGATTATTAAAAAAAATCTATTGTCAGCTGTAAATACGCCTATTTATTTGAACGGTAATAATGTGATTGTTAGAAAAGAGATTGTTCAAGTGGCTGATGAGGAGTATCAATTTTATTTCCTGTTATTTACGAACAATAAAAATGATTTTCTTAATATTGATAATCATGAAGAAATCCTTTTTAAAGATATTATTGAATTTGCCTATGATGGTTTGGTTATGGTCGATACGGAAGGGTATGTACAAATGTTGAGCCATGCATATGCTGATTTTCTTGGGGTCGATCAGGAAAGCTCAATTGGGAAGCATGTAACGGAAATCATCGAAAATACCCGTATGCATTTAGTAGCCAAAACTGGCAAACAGGAAGTCGCTGAATTACAAAAAATTAAAGATAATTACATTATTGCGACCCGTTCCCCGATTCTGAAACAAGGTAAAATCGTAGGGGCGGTCGGGAAAATATTATTTAAAAATGTCGGGCAATTTACGGCTCTTTCCAAACGGGTAAACTTATTGGAAATAGAGCTAAAAAAGTATAAAGGTGATTTTCGCGAGAGAAATAAAGCATCCTATACGTTTGATCATATTATGGGGAAAAGTCCTGCTCTTATGGAAGTAAAAGTACAAGCCAGAATTGCAGCTAAAAGTGACTCAAATGTGTTGATACTGGGTGAAAGCGGAACAGGTAAGGAGCTGTTTGCCCATTCCATTCATAATGAAAGCAGACGAGCCATGGGTGTATTCGTTAAAGTGAACTGTGCAGCTATCCCAGCAGAATTGCTAGAGTCAGAGCTCTTTGGCTATGAAGAGGGTTCTTTCACCGGTGCAAAAAAAGGCGGGAAGGCAGGTAAGTTCGAAGCAGCTGATGGCGGGACAATTTTTCTTGATGAAATCGGTGAGCTACCACTGCATATGCAGGTGAAATTACTTCGTGTTTTACAAGAAAAAGAAATTGAACGGGTCGGTTCTACGGGCAGTGTTCAGATTGATGTACGGGTAATCGCGGCAACGAACCGCAATCTAGAAGAAATGGTTTCAAAAGGTGAGTTCAGGCTTGATTTGTATTATCGGTTAAAGGTCATGCAAATTCACGTTCCGTCCTTAAGGAAGCGATTAGAGGACGTTGAAATTCTGGTGAATTATTTTGTTGAAAAATACCAAAACCTTATGAAAAAGCGTGTACAGGGTATGAGTGATCAAGCTTTACGGCTACTTCGTTTTTATAAGTGGCCGGGTAATATTCGTGAGCTGGAAAATATCATTGAACGCGCGTTGAATATTGTTGATGAAGAGGAAATGATAGATTCCAAGCATCTTCCTGAAGAAATAACGGGTCACAAAGAACTAGCCCCAATCCGCACTTTAGCCGAAGTAATGGAAGAAACCGAACGTGCTACAATATTTTCTTGTCTGGAAATGACTTCAGGTAATAAATCCGAAACGGCAAAGCGGCTCGGAGTGAGTCGGACGACACTTTATGAGAAGATGAATAAGTATGGTTTATGAATTATGATTGTAGAAAAGTACCCTGTGCATTTGCAACGGGTACTTTTTTATACTTTTGAACAACCTCTTTTAGAGGATTAATATAGATGTTTCGTAGTGGTCTTTATTAGGAACCTACGACACTTGTGTAAGTCGGCGAGTTTTCTTTGTTTGGATTTTTTATGAATGTGTTAAGAAATCCGTTCATTAAACGAGAGGTAATTTGAAAAGTGTATGAAAAGGCTTACACTTTTTTTGAGGTTATAAATAGAGTGTAAAGAAACCTGAACAGTTTTAGAGGAGTTTAGCTTCTACAGTTAATAAAAAGGGGAAGGAAAATGATTTGAAATGCTTTAATAGATGAGTGATTTTAAATTTTAATTATGTTGGCACGAATATTGCATATGTATTTTACTGAATGGTCCATCTGTCATTTTACAAAGGGCTACGATTGGGAAAATGGATAGGGAGCAATTTTAAAGTTTCATAGTTTGTTGAAAGCATTATCAATTGGGGGAAGTAGTAGTATAATCATTCAGCTTGACTTGGGGAAGGCAGGCTCGAATTGTAAAATCCGATTGAAAATGTGAATTTGGGGGCATAGGGAGAAGAGAAAAGGGGGAATTGTATTGGTGATTCAAATTTTAGCCATTGTTGTGGCTCTTGGACTTTTAATCTTTTTAGCTTATAGAGGTTATCCGGTCATTATTATAGCACCGCTTGTTACATTATTGGCGGTCATTTTATCTGGTGGTCATTTGTTACCGAGCTATACAGAGACATATATGACATATGCAGCAAATTATGTAAAATCATTCTTCCCAATATTTCTATTAGGTGCTATATTTGGGAAAGTAATGGAGATGAGTGGTGCAGCAGCATCTATTGCCAAGACCATCGTTAAATCACTAGGTTCAAAGCGGGCCATTCTTGCTGTAGTCCTAGCCTGTTCAGCGCTGACATATGGTGGGGTTTCACTGTTTGTTGTAGCCTTTGCAGTTTATCCATTTGCTGCAGCGATTTATAAAGAGGCGGATATTCCAAAGCGGTTATTGCCAGGAACCATAGCACTGGGTGCTTTCACTTATACGATGGATGCGCTTCCTGGAACACCGCAGATTCAAAACATCATTCCAACGAATTATTTTGGAACAGATACGTATGCGGCACCATTAATTGGAATCATTGGCGCAATCATGGTATTCACAGGTGGAATGATCTGGTTAGAACATCGTCGTAAACAAGCGTTAGCAAAAGGTGAAGGTTACGGGGAAGGACATACTAATGAACCCGAAAGTGGCGAACAGCAAAACCTGCCTAACTTTTGGCTGTCCATCGTACCACTTGTGCTTGTAGTTGCGTTCAACTTCGCTTTCAGTCGCAGTGCTATTTCCGTAAAGAACTGGTATGATGGCACGATGTTAAAGGAAACCTTCAATATCGCTGATGTAAGCTCCGTAACTTCTTCTTGGTCTTTAATTGTTGCACTGACAATCGGGATCCTAGCAGCGATGCTTCTGAATGTTGGGCGCATAAAGGTCAAACTGGCAAGTGGTTTAACAGCTGCTGCAATGGGATCTTTGCTAGCAATCTTCAATACCGCTTCTGAGGTTGGTTTTGGAAATGTTGTGAAAACGCTTCCGGGTTTCTCTGTGATTCAAAATTGGGTGTTCAACGCAAGCAGCAATCCACTCGTTTCGGAAGCAGTCGCTGTCAATGTGCTATCAGGAATTACCGGATCTGCTTCTGGTGGACTTTCCATTGCATTAGAGGTAATGGGAAGTCATTACTTGCAGGTGGCACAAACTGTTGGGTTCAGCCCGGAAATGCTTCATCGTATTGCTTCCATGGCATCCGGAGGGATGGATACGCTTCCACATAACGGTGCCGTTATTACATTACTTGCGATTACAGGATTGACACATCGGCAATCGTATAAAGACATATTTGTTATTACGATCTTGAAAACGGTTACAGTGTTCATCCTTGCTTTTTCAGCATCACTGTTTATTTAAAAGAATAAACTAAGAAATGGAGATGGAGAAAATGGGAAAATTATTGTCTTCTTTGGATAGTGCCATTCAACAAATTGAGGATGGAGCAACGATTGTTGTTGGCGGTTTTGGATTAAGTGGAATTCCAGAAAATCTAATTCATGCTTTGCGTGATAAAGGAGTAAAAGATTTGACTGTTATCAGCAATAATTGTGGAGTCGATGATGCAGGTCTCGGACTATTGTTGGAGAATAGGCAAATCAAAAAAATGATTGCTTCTTATGTAGGTGAAAATAAACTGTTTGAGCAACAATTTTTAAATGGAGAACTGGAGGTTGAGCTAGTTCCTCAGGGGACGCTTGCTGAGCGTCTAAGAGCGGGTGGAGCAGGTATTCCTGCTTTTTATACAGCTACTGGAGTTGGGACAGAAGTGGCTGAAGGTAAAGAACATAAGGAATTTGATGGTCGCACATACATTATGGAAAAAGGGCTAGTCGGGGACTTCGCCTTTATCAAAGCATGGAAGTCAGATCCGTTTGGTAATCTCATTTATAGAAAAACGGCAAGAAACTTTAACCCAGTTGTAGCCACCGCGGGGAAAATCACGATTGCCGAAGTGGAGGAGCTTGTTAATATTGGAGAGCTTGATCCAGATGAAATTCATACTCCTGGGGTTTATGTACAAAAAATCTTTGTAGGAAACCATTATCAAAAACGAATTGAAAAACTTACAACCACTAACGTATAAAAAGGGGGAGTTTTCGAATGTCAAGACAACAAATATTAGAACGGGCCGTAAAAGAAATCCAAGATGGTATGTGTGTGAATTTAGGAATCGGCATGCCGACCTTGATTGCTAACATGATTCCTGGTGACCTCAATGTCATGCTTCAATCAGAAAATGGCTTACTTGGAATTGGGCCTTATCCAAATAAAGATGAAGTGGATCCGGATCTGATTAATGCAGGAAAGGAAACAGTAACGGCAAAAGCCGGGGCTTCCTTTTTTGATAGTGCTGAGTCGTTCGCGATGATTCGCGGCGGACATATCGATCTTGCCATTTTAGGTGGAATGGAAGTTTCCGAAAAAGGGGATTTAGCTAACTGGATGATCCCTGGGAAGATGGTAAAAGGAATGGGTGGGGCGATGGACCTCGTCCAAGGGGCAAAACGAATCGTTGTCATTATGGATCATGTGAACAAGCATGGGGAATCAAAAGTGAAAAAGAGCTGTACACTGCCATTGACGGGAGAGAATGTCATCCATTGCCTGATTACTGACTTGGCTGTTTTTCAATTTTCAGAAGCAGGTATGGAATTGATCGAATTGCAGAACGGCGTTACACTTGATCAAGTGAAACGCAATACAGAGGCTGACTTTACTGTAAGCTCGTCTTTAGAAATAAAGGGGTAAGTAAAAAAGTCAATTTGAACTATGGTTTTTTCGTTCCATGAAGATCCTCATTTTTCAGAGGGTGATATCTCTATTTTTAGAACAGAGTGAAATTTTCACTCTGTTCTTTTACCTTTTGTGAAATATTAATTTAGCCCTATCGGGTCATAAAAGTATTACCTTTATCAACTCCTTTGAAGGAATAAAGAGGTTGTAATTAGATGCCATTTACTTCATCTATTAATTGACCTTATTCCGAAACGCCAGTTTGAAGAATGTGAACTTCAGTTTCTACTTTTATCGTCATATTAGGATAAATCTTTTTCCATTCTTCATATGTCATTCTTTTATTTTTGGCATGATATTTCTCCTTTAAGCCAATCGGATCAATGTTTTTTTTCTGAAAATCATTAATAAGTTTGTTAGCTTCCCTAGTTAAATCCTGTTTCATTGCCATTTCAATTTTTTTAATCATTTTTCTATTTGTTAGGTTTTCACTTCTCATGGATTCCTTTACTTGACCTTCAATTTTGATTTTAATCGTGATCGAGGGGTCACTCCCTGAGTTTGAAACATTATAACTTGAACCACTTCGGATACTCTCTACCACAATTTCGCTTTTTTTCTTATCTTTTAAACTGAATTTATAAATTCCTCGTTTATGGGATTGAACTAAAGTCTTAAATACAAACATATTTTGGGTTTTCACTTTACTCACTATTTTATTTTCGTGTATCAATGCTACTCCAGAAACCATAATATCGTTATTACGTTTTTTTAATAACGGAAGAAACGCATCTCCGCCATCTGCTAGAGCGTCCTTTAAAAAAATATGGAGATTAGTATCCGGTCCGTTACCAGATTCTTTTTGTTGAGTAATTAAATCGGCTAAAAAAATGCCAATATTCACATTGCTATTAGGAGATTTTGTATAAATGACATCTTTAACCTTTCCTTCGACAATTGCCAAAATAACCCTGTTCCCAAGTTGGGGTTCACGGTAGATATAATCGGTTAGCTCTGTCATTCCAATTTGTTGAACGATTTTCTCACTAAAAAAAACGATTCGTGTCTGTCCAAGGAGCACCGGCTTATTTGCCTTTTTTGATACAATAGCTTGAACATCACTCGTTGTCGTTGATTTTCCACTTAAGATTTGATATTTCCCCATCTTTTCTTGTTGAAAGATGGGGATGACGAACATTCCTTCGATCATATCATCCTTTGTTAAATCGTAGCCAATAGCCTGGGCCATATTCACTTCGTCGACTACTTTCTGTTGTGCACAGCTGCAAAGAAGTGAATAGATTAGGATAACAGGAAGTACTTTTCTCATAAACGTTTCCTCAATTTCTTTGTATAAATGATTAACAAAAGAAGAGGCAAGTATAAACAAATGAAGTACAGGCCATATGGATTGATAATTTTATTCAAAATATAAAGGGAATCCATATCAAAAACAAAAATATTGATAAGCAGAATAATAATACTCATACACCATAATGGATACTTTTGCTGAACATTAAATAAGCGTTTAAATCCCCTGCTGGCAGCCCATAATGAAATGGTCATATTGGGTATGATAACTAAGGCCCACCAAGAGATCTCAATATATTCGAAACGTTGAATAAAGGGCAACTCGACAACGCTAGTCATTGTCAGTGTCGGCCAAATAGTCAGGACTAACTGTTTTTGTGAATAAAAGACCAGTGAAACTAAATAAATGAACACGGTCAGTAACGTAGTTGTTAAGGCACCTCCATGGGCATATTTTTGTGAAGTTTTAGCATCTTTGATAAACGGATAAAATATCAGAATCATTTCAAATCCAATCATGGTTAATGAATTATCTTGTACTCCTTTAAGTATATCTAAAATGCTGTGGTCAAAAATAGGAAGCAAATTCGTAAATTCAGCATATTTCATAGCATAGATGAGGTCAAATAGAAGCCAGTATGTCAACAATACGCTTAAAAAGGTAACGCCGGTAACAGTTCGGAACCCCCCAGAATTTATGTAATAAATCAGAATTAGAAACACTAGAGCAAATGCCCAGGAAGGTACTTCTTCAAACATCCAAACATGTACGACATTTATATAGCTAATTATTACTGTCATCCCAAGAATCAAAAAGTAAATGATGAATAACAGACTGAAAAAATTCCCAAGCCATTTCCCTAATGCCTGTGTATTGGCGGAAATGATATCCCCTGGAACGATACTGAATATTTTATAGATGATCCAAATCATAATATGAACAATTAGCCCTGCTAGAATTATGGAGATCCAGCCGTCCGTCCCCGCCGACTTCGCTAAAACTCTTTGGAAACTCAACACACCTATGCCTGTTTGCATGGAATGTACTAAAAAAAATACATAGAATGGTGATACTTTATATTTATCATTTACACCAGCTTGGTTCATACAGCACCCTCATTTTTTATCACTCATTAAAATCATTCTTTCTTTTTTTTGATGTTTTTTGCTTTTGTGGTTGTCTTGTCACATTCTCTGTTCGTAAATTTACAGGTCGTGACTGGAAAAAATTAAAAGGAAGCCGAACAAAGCTGTCTTTCCAATCTTTAATGCGAAACGGGTATATTGGTTCTAGGTAAGGATGTCCCATTGAAGTCAACTTAATAAGATGTGTCATTAAAAACACGGAAGCAAGGGTTATCCCAAGCAAACCCCAGATTTGTGCCCCTAGTAGAAAGGGGAATCTAAGTAATCGAATAGCATTTCCCATTTTATAAATTGGCGTTACAAATGATGCTAGTGCCGATAAGGCGACAATGATTAATAAAATATTACTGGTAAGTCCAGCCACAACAGCAGCCTGACCGATAACAATACCGCCGACGATACCTAATGTCTGACCTACCTTTGTTGGTAACCTGGCAGCGGCTTCCCTTAACAGTTCAATTGAAATCTCTAAGAATAAAGCTTCAATTAAAGGAGGGAAAGGTATCAAATTCCTTGAAGCAACAATCGTCTCCAAAAGGTCTTTAGGAATCAGTTCATAATGAAAGGTCAGCACGGCTACATAAAGAGGTGTAGCGAATATAGAAAAAATGACCGCGAATATTCTTAATAATCGGAAAGCGGAAGCTGGAACCCAGGGCATATTATAATCTTCCATGGTAATAAAATACTCCAATAAAATGGTTGGAGCAATTAGTGCAGAAGAAGACCTATCTATCACCATGGCTACCTTACCTTCAGACAAAGCACTTGCAATCCGATCGGGTCTTTCCGTATGTAAGAAAAGTGGGAATAGAGTATTTGAATCATCATAAAGCATTTGCGCTAGATTGGATCCATCCAAAATTTCATCGAACTCTATTTCATTGATTCGTTGTATAACGGTATCGACATTTTCCTGTTCAACAATTCCTTCTATATATATAACAGCTACTTTTGTTTTAGATAAGGATCCTACAGTTAATTCATTTACTTGTAACTCTGGGATAGGCAGTCTTTTTCTCACTAGATTCAGATTGATATCAATATCTTCGACAAAAGCTTCTTGAGGACTAATGATTCCAAATTCAAGCTCGGGTTTACCAATTTGTCTTCCTTGTTTGGAGGCAATATTTATCAACAAACACTCATCGAGGTTGGTATCTAAACGAATGGCAATTTCGCCTCTCATTATCCTTTCTTCAATTACCTTCCTAGTGCAAGTGATTAGAGTATTCTCTATGGGGATATTTTCTTTAATTTGTTCCAAACTAATCGTTTCTAAAGTTGGTATTACAGATAGTACGCTCTCATGTAGTTCTTGCCCGTCAATTAAAGAGCGATAAAAAGATACCCAATAGCCAATTCCTTTTAAGTTGCCTTGATGGTTTATAAAATCATTTGATGACGAAAGGGAATTAAATAGGCTTCGTATATCGGAAACCTTATTAAAATCGTCTTTTTGATTTAAGTTTTTTTGGGAATTTCTGCGGTTAAACAACATTTCCACCTCTAAACTTAAGCTTTTTATCCTATTATTCCAATTACATCCCATATTAACCTTATTAGAATATAATTGTAACTTGTTTCGTAAATGGTACATTACTTGCCACAAAGCCGAATAGAGCCACTAGGCCCTATGCGTAAAGTGTGTCATTCGGAAATCATTTTATTCTAAAGAAGGATTATTAATCGACGAAAGGATGGGTGAATGTTTTGAGGTGTAGTCAAGATTGATTTTCAGCATGATAGAAAACTGTGTAAGATATATCGATTCAAAATTAAGAGTTAAGAATGTGTCTTTTATCGTTGTTCATTTTAAGAGATTTTTTCTTAAGAAAACAATAACTAAAATACAATCTGACATTTGGTATCATGGGCATACTCCAAAGGAAGAAGGGGAATGTTGTCTTGAAAATTGATGTTATTGTAAACGCCTTAAAACTAGGGTCTAAATGATTGCACGCTTTCGTATATAAAACTGGAAAAAGAGGAACTAGTTTTAACTCGATTAACCAAAGGAGTTCACCATGAGAAGCAAAACCTTGCATATTAAATTGGATCAAAAGCTGGAAAATCTAAAATCTCTAATGGTTATGCAGGATGATGTAGTTGGTGGTGTCATTATCGGACAAGCAGCTGTTCAAGCGAATCTGCTGCAGTCTCCAGATGATTATTATGAAAGGTGGGTAGCGGGCTGGCTAGCACTTCAAAACTAGCCACACCTATAAAGTAAATTGGTGAATGATATTAAAAAGTAAGCTGCGCATTCTCGGAACACTAGGCTACGTAGGCCGATAGTGTTTAAAGGATAAAAAGCTCAAAATTGTATCATAATATAACCATATACTAAAAGTTTACATAGGTGATTTTAGGTCCCATGTTTAGGAGGACGGGTTTATAGAAGCTAAATATTGCAGAGAATCAAGGGTGATAAGAACAAGTCGTATATTCCCAAATGATGTGAACAATCATAATACATTATTTGGCGGCCGGTTAATGAGTGACGTAGATCAAGTAGCATCGATTTCTGCAGCACGTCATAGCCGAAGAGAATGTGTAACTGCTTCAACAGATTCAGTTGACTTTTTACATCCCATTCGTACAACAGATTCAGTATGTTTTATATCTTATGTGGCATGGACAGGCACATCTTCAATGGAGGTATTTGTGAAAATTATTGCTGAAGATTTAAAAAGCAGTGTACGTAGAATTGCAGCGACTGCTCTATTAACATTTGTTGCACTTGATGAACATAAACGTCCAACACGTGTTCCACAAGTTATTCCGGAAACAGAAGAAGAAAAAAAATTACATGAAACGGCATTAGATCGAGCAAGTATGCGGAAACAGAGAAAACAAAAAAGCAAAGATGTGGCTACGTTTTTAAATGTAGATTATCCTTAACTTTCATATAGAAGATAAAACTTATAACCTACGAGGTGCAAAGACAATAAATCAAAATGTAAGGAATGAAAAAATGTTAATTCAGTTACAGGATGATTTATTATTCACAGGAAGTGATTGATAAGAAGGTTCAAAGGGTATTTAGGATCCTGACATATAAAATACATATATAGGCTAGTACCCGTGCTTTTAATCTGATGTTTGTGAAAATCCCTCCTAAAATTGGGCAAATGTCAATGCCGACCGCAAATACACACATAGACTACTATAATGTAGGGTATGTGTGTATTTTTATGAGAAGGAAATATTTATTATTTGCACAGCTATAATAAAATCGCCGTTCGTACATGCAATCTAAGCTAGGTTAAGAAGCGATCAACTGGAAATAATATATCCCAAGAATAACCTCGACAGAATAAATATATTCTAATACTCAAAAGACGGTAAACAGGCTACAAAATTCCGACAAAAACTCAGGAAACATAGTATGTGGGATTTTATTAAATATTTTCCTTTTATGCGGAGATACTATCAGGAGACAAAGGTTAGAAAGGAAGACAGTATGGATCATATACAAATGGCCCGTGCGATGTTCGGGACGAATATGGCTGTACATATCATATTTGCAACGATTGGCGTCGGGTTGCCGATGATGATGTTGGCGGCAGAATTGATGTACCAAAGGACAAAAGATTTACAGTATGTTGTCATGGCGAAACGATGGACTAAAACATTAGGGGTGTTGCTTGGGGTTGGGATTCCGACTGGTACGATTGCGGGTGTACAACTGTCACTTTTATGGCCTGGATTCATGGAAGTGATTGGGCGAGTTATGGCGCTTCCGTTCCAGATTGAGATTTATGCATTTATGATTGAAGCGTTGTTCATGTCCATCTACGTGTATGCTGCTGAAAAAATCAAGCCATGGGCTCGTGTCGTGAGTTTATTCTTTGTTGCTTTTGGAGCTATGGCATCAGCTGTCTTGATTTCTAATGTACATGCTTTTGAGGGGACACCGGCTGGGTTTCGGTTTGAAAATGGGGAAATTGTCGATGTTGATCCTTGGGCGGCTTTTTTTAACCCAAGTTTCTTAGTAACAGCAGGACATACTGCACTGACAGCTTATACGACAGGTGCTTTTGTCGTAGCAGCAGTTGCAGCCTATAAGATGTTGAAGAATAAATTTGGTACTACTGAATTTAATTTTCACCAAAAAGCATTAAAGCTCAGCATTGTATTAGGATTGGTCTTCTCTTTTTTGACGGCACTTAACGGTCACGCGACGACCCAGCATTTATATAGGGAACAGCCGGAAAAATTGGCGGCCGCAGAAGGCTTGTTTGAAACAAAGGACCATGCAGGACTTACTTTATTCGGCTATACCGACAGGGAAGCTCAGGAAGTGAAGTATGGGATTGAATTTCCATGGGTATTAAGCTTCTTATCAGGCAATAGTTTTGATACAGTCGTTACCGGTTTGAACGATTTTCCAGAAGAGTATTGGCCACCGCTTTATGTCCATATTTTATTCAATGCTATGGTCCTTATTGGTTCAGGCTTAATCGCTTTAGCCTTGTTCGCTTTAGTCTGGAATAAGTGGTTGAAGAAGGATACTTATCCCAGATGGGTTCTATGGCTGTTTGTTGCTGCAGGCCCGTCATCGGTGATTTCGATAGAATGCGGTTGGATTTTTGCTTGTACAGGCAGACAGCCGTGGACGATATACAGGATGCTTTCCACTGCGGATTCAGTAACTTCATATGAAAATCTAGGGTTTTTATTCACGATGTTCATTCTTGTATATATCATTTTATGCGTATCCGTCGTGTTTACACTTTTGTATTATTTCAAACGTCATTCTGTGATGGATGATATATATATAGCCGAACAGAAAGATGAGAGGCTGTTCGATTCTAATTCATAAAAGGGGGGAAAGCCAATGAGTGATGCACTTCTTGCAATAACGCTAGTGTGGGGTTTTATTTTTCTTTATGCAATTATGGCCTCGATGGATTTTGGAGCTGGTTTCTGGGCAATGACTTACATTAAAAAGGAAGAAACGAATGCTACAAAGATAGCAAACAGCTATTTATCTCCTACATGGGAAGTGACTAATACCTTCGTAGTTGGCCTTGTCATTGCCATTTATAGTTTGTTTCCGGGGGCAGTTTTTACCATTGGGGTAGCATTAATTGTTCCCGCCAGTTTAATTTTAGTGCTTCTTTGTATTAGGAGTGCGTTCTTAGTTTTTTCACATAGTGTCGACAAGTATGAAAAAGCATTAACGTATATATCGGGGTTAACTGGATTAATCATTCCCGGGCTATTAATCAGTGTTTTGCCGATTACCCATCTTGGGTTTGTTGAAGGAATGCGAGGAAATGAAGAACTTAATCTTTTCAAGCTTTTCACAAGTCCAAATGAATATGCCTTTATGGGGTTCGGAATTTTGAGCACGCTGTTTTTATCATCGTTACTTCTATCTGATTACTCAAAACAGGCTGATGAAATGAAAGCATATAAAATATACCGGCGGGACGCGATGATAACGGGGCCGCTTATGTTAGTCATGGCTATGATGGTAATGATTACATTAAAAAGTGAAGCGAATTGGCTCTACGAGGGGATGATGAAAAACTCTGCATTATTACTCGTTTCGTTAGTCTTTTTTATCATTAGCGGAGTGGCTCTATATCTTCCTTATTTTTCCAAACGGGAGGTTAAAGGAATGCCGCGAATCGCTGTCATAGCGATTATCATTCAGTATTTGGTCGGCAGCTATGTTTATGGGATTGCTCATTTGCCATATATCATTTATCCGAATGTAACAATCCTCTCAGGTTTTACCGACCCGACGTCATTCCGGGCAGTGTTTGCCACATATATTGTAGGCTTTGCGATTTTAGTTCCAGGTTTCTATTATTTCTGGTCCATCTTTATGAAAGATCAACGTCGAAAATTCAAACGGCGACAAATGACGAATTAGTATATCTTCTAAAAGCGAGGTTATCACTATGAAAAAGTTAGATTTGCTAAAATATGCGGTTTTAGTCATCTCACTCTTTTTAAGTTATCAAGCAGTTGAAGCACATGATAAAAATTTTCAAGTTGATGGGACCTATATTTCGACAAAAAGAGATGTCACAGGTGACCAAAAAATAGATATCATCCAGGTTCAAGGATTGCCGTATGAGAAAGGAAGCAAGTTTCTTAAAAAAATAGAGCTGAGTGTTGAAAGCAACCGCCGTACAATTAGCGTACCTCTAAAAGCAGGGTATAATCCCGACCTCATGCTTGCTGACTTGAATAATGATGGGGTTCAGGATGTTTTAGTCACGGTTTTGATGGAAGGTACTGATCGCTTACTAAATAGTTATGCCTTCACGTTCAAAGATGGAAAAGTTCAGGAATTAGAGGTTCCGCCATCTGTTCCTGTAATGGCTCAATTTCTTGACGGCTACAAAGCGGAAATCATTATTGAAGGGCAAAAGCCTGTGGTGATAGATGTCAGTTCAAGAAAACAAGATTATGAAGAATTAGGTATTTATCAAGATGGAAAGTTGAATGAACCGACCGAGCTTTTGGTTGATCCCTACTCGTCATTGAACCTCAAGACCGTTTTTGGAAAAGGAAAGGGCCTTGTGGGGGTTCAATATGTGAAAGGGGCTGACGAGCGTGATCCGTTGATGGAGATTAAATCAGTATGGACCTACAACGATGGGTGGAAACTTGTAAAGGCCCAGGTTAAACCAATCAAGGTAAAGAAGAAAGAGTAGTTAGTGCACAAGGCTTGAGGCGGAGTGGGATCTTGAAACACTAAAGGAGTTAATTCCACTCAACTTATTCTGAATTCAAACATCTTGTTTGCTATGTATCACCAAGGCATTATTGGCTTGAATAAAATAGGAGACAGCTCTTAAGTATGAGAGCTGTTTTTAGTTTGTAATTAAAAATTGACAAATATAAAATATTTGGTAAAATCTAAATAAATCCAGTTTATGTATAATCATACTATTTATCTTAATATTACTGGATAAAATGTAAGCGGATACAACAGGAGGTGCTGTCTTACGGAGTTAAAAGAAAAAATAATCGAAACATCGCTGGCACTCTTTGAACAGCATGGTTTTCATGGCATCTCCGTTAACGAAATTGTAAAGGAGTGCGGAACAAGCAAAGGTGGTTTTTATCACCATTTTTCTTCTAAAGACGAACTCTTATTTGTCATTCATGATTACTTTATTTCATATGTTTTAACGAAAGCACAGGAAGCCATTTCAGCAAGTACCCACCCAACAGAAAAAATGCAAAAGATTATTCAATCATTTGTTAAAGTTTTTGACCTCTATAAACCACACATCTCAGTTTTCTATCAAGAAAGCATTTACTTAAAACCACCTTATGTAGAAGCAATCAAAAAGAAGCGTCAAATGTATAAAGAAATCATATTTTCCGTAATTCAAGAAGGAATAGACAAGGGTGAATTCCGCAGCGAACTGCCGGTTGAAATCACCGGAATGTCTATTTTAGGCATGGTGAACTGGTCCTATAAATGGTACAAAAGGGACGGGGGAAAAACAATTGAGGAAATTGGAGAAATTTACGTCGATTTAATATTACAGGCATTATTAACAGATAAACAAAAAAAAGACGCAATAACCCAGCCATATTTACTAAAAAATCAGATGGTTGTGGATTAACAATAAAAACGCTTGCATTTCACAGACCAACTAGTCGGTCTCATTAGAAAGGGGAATAAAGAAATGGATTTCTCACTTACAAAAGAACAGCAGATGATTAAGGATATGGTAAGAGATTTCGCTGAAAAAGAAATAAAACCAATTGCGATAGAACTGGATGCAAAGTCCATGTTTGCAGCGGATGTATTCAAAAAAATGGGGAAGCTGGGGCTACTGGGGATTCCATTCCCTGAAGAGTATGGTGGTTCAGGCGGAGACACGATTTCCTATGCTATTGCTGTTGAGGAGATTGGCAAGGCCTGTGGAGGCACTGGTTTAAGCTATGCAGCAGCTGTTTCACTTGGAGCAAGCCCGATTTATTATTTCGGTACCGAGGAACAGAAACAAAAATACCTTATTCCAATCACGACCGGTGAAACATTGGCAGCTTTCGGGTTGACCGAGCCGAATGCGGGCTCTGATGCGGGCGGTACAAGAACGACCGCAGTATTAGAAGGTGATGAATATGTGATAAATGGCGAGAAAACATGGATAACTAATGCAAGTTATTCCAGAACTGTCACCGTAACGGCTGTATCGGGAAAAGACAGTCGAGGCAAGAACATCATCTCTGCATTCATCGTCCCAACGGATACACCGGGAATAACAATTAATAGTAATTATGAAAAAATGGGAGTTCGAGCTTCAAATACATGTGAAATCATTCTTGATAATGTTCGAGTGCCAAAGAAGAACTTATTGGGGGATCCAGAAAAAGGATTCAAACAGTTTTTATTCACTTTAGACGGTGGAAGGATTTCAATTGCCGCGTTGGCGGTCGGTATTGCGCAAGCAGCCTTTGATAAGGCTTTAGCTTTTTCAAAAGAGCGAGTTCAATTCGGTAAATCTATTTCAAATTTTCAAGCAATCCAATTCAAACTTGCTGATATGGCGATGGAGATTGAATTAGCAAGAAATATGGTATATAAAGCAGCGTGGTTAAAAGACAATAAAAAACCTTTTGCGAAAGAAGCGGCGTTCGCTAAGCTTTTTGCAAGTGAGACTGCGTTCCGAACGAGCAATCAAGCCATTCAAATCCATGGCGGGTCTGGATATATGCGGGAATATGAGGTGGAACGCTATTTAAGAGATGCTAAATTACTAGAAATTGGGGAAGGGACATCAGAAATTCAAAGAATCGTAATCGCCAGACAATTGGGCTGTTAATCTTTTTAGAACGCAAATGAACCAAAATGCTTCTGTTCATTTTGGTGAAAGGCAGATTATTTCTATACAGCAAGAAGCGTACATACTTACTTTTACTTATTGGGAGGAGTTTGATGTCTGATTTGCTAGATGTTACTATCGGAAAACTGCTTGAAAAGACAGCTGAAGAATACGGTAATAATGAAGCGGTAGTTTATCACGAACTAGGTCTTCGTTATACGTACAGTGAATTTGAAAAAGTTTGCCGGAAGGCGGCCCGCGGTTTCATGTCACTTGAGATTGAAAAAGGGGAACATATCGCCATATGGGCGTCTAATAAACCGGAATGGCTGATTTCCCAATTTTCAACTGCAAAAATGGGCGGTGTGCTGGTTACGGTCAATACAAATTACCGCACAAGTGAACTCGAATATCTGCTTCATCAATCGGATGCAACGACGATAATCCTGATGGAACAATTTAAGGATCATTCTTATATAGATACGCTTTATGAGATAGTTCCTGAATTGAAAACGGCTAAACCAGGAAAGTTACAATCTGAAAAACTACCAAAATTAAAGAATATCATTATCTTAGGTGAAACGCGTTATCCTGGTACGTTTTCGTGGGAAGACGTCATAAGCGGAAGCGAATCGGTTTCGGAGGAGATGCTGGACATCCGAATGAAGGACCTTGCTCCTGAGGATGTCATTAATATGCAATACACTTCAGGGACGACTGGATTTCCAAAAGGGGTCATGCTGACACATTCGAATTTAGTCAACAATGGGCTAAATATTGCAGCTTGTATGAAGCTTACAAAGAATGATCGGCTTTGTATCCCCGTCCCACTGTTTCATTGTTTCGGCTGTTCCCTTGGTACAATGGCCTCTGTTACTGTTGGAGCCACAATGGTGCCAATCGTAGAATTCAATCCACGTACTGTGCTACAGACAGTGGAAGCTGAAAAATGTACGGGGCTTCACGGGGTGCCGACTATGTTCATTGCTGAATTGAATCTCGATGACTTCGATCAGTATGATTTACGTTCATTACGGACTGGAATAATGGCTGGCTCCACTTGTCCGATAGAAGTTATGAAAAACGTGGTGGATAAGATGGGAATCTCTGAAATCACGATTACCTATGGTCAAACGGAATCGTCCCCAGGAATTACGATGACCCGTACCGATGATCCAATTGAACTTCGTGTATCCTCAGTGGGAAAGGCTCTTCCGAATGTGGAAGTGAAGATCATTGATCCTAATAGCGGAGAAGAAGTCAAGCGGGGCAGACAAGGAGAACTCTGTTCAAGAGGATACCATGTCATGAAGGGGTATTATAATAATCCGGAAGCGACGGAGCAAGCGATTGATTCGGAGGGCTGGCTCCACACAGGAGATTTAGCGGTGATGGACGAAAACGGTTATTGCAAGATTACTGGCCGACTGAAAGATATGATTATACGCGGTGGGGAAAATATATACCCGCGCGAGATAGAAGAATTTCTCTATCAGCATCCTGCTATAGTCGATGTCCAAATCCTTGGTGTTCCCGATCAGAAGTATGGGGAAGAGGTAGCTGCATGGGTCATTTTGAAAGCAGGAGAAACCTTGACGGAGGAAGAATTGAGAGAGTATTGCAAAGGGAAAATATCTTTTCACAAAATTCCTCGATACATTCAATTTACTGATGGATATCCAATGACTGCATCTGGGAAAATTCAAAAGTATAAGCTTCGGGAGCAAACTCTTGAACTATTAACGGAACGTACCAAATAAGGGGGATATCGAATGATTCGAAAAATTCTTATCGCAAACAGAGGAGAAATTGCATCACGTGTAATCCGTACGTGCAAGAATTTGGGAATTAGTACGGTCGCTGTCTATTCCGAGGCAGATTCGGAAGCACCATTTGTAGAATATGCGGATGAGGCCTATTTATTGGGAGGGTCCAGAGTTCAGGAAAGCTATTTAAACGTCAAGAAGATTTTAGAAATAGCTAAAGAGGCCGGTGTAGATGCCATCCATCCAGGATACGGATTTCTAAGTGAAAATGCAGATTTCGCTCGCTCATGTGAAGATGCTGGATTGATTTTCATTGGACCCAAACCTGAAGTTATCCAGCAGATGGGCAATAAAGTTGAAGCGCGAAAAAAGATGGAGCAAGCAGGGCTTCCATTAGTGCCAGGATTCTCACGGCCATTAATTGATAGCGCTGAAGCAGCGGCAGTTGCCGAAAAGATAGGGTATCCAGTTATGCTGAAAGCGTCAGCCGGCGGCGGTGGTATCGGTATGCAGGCAGTTGCAAATGCCGATGAACTGTTAAAAGCATTCGAAGGGAATCAAAAACGTGCTCAATTATTTTTCGGTAATGGAGACATGTTCATTGAAAAATTGATTGAAAAACCCCGTCATATCGAAATTCAAGTATTAGCAGATGGATTTGGAAATGCTGTTTACTTATGGGAACGAGAATGTTCCATTCAAAGGCGCCACCAGAAGGTCGTAGAAGAAGCCCCTTCTTCATTTCTTGATGAAGAAACAAGAAAGCAGATGGGGATAGCCGCTGTAAAAGCGGTGAAGGCTATCGGGTATTGTAATGCGGGTACCCTTGAATTCTTAGTTGATGCCGATAAAAACTTCTATTTTCTAGAAATGAATACACGCCTTCAGGTCGAGCATCCGGTCACTGAGGAAATCACAGGACTTGATCTTGTTGAACAGCAAATTAAAATTGCTTCAGGCAACAAACTCGACTTTACACAAGAAGAGGTGAAAAGGGAGGGGCATTCTATTGAAGTGCGCATTTATGCGGAAGATCCCAAAACCTTTTATCCTGCACCGGGGAAAATTAGCGGTTTGAAACTTCCTGAAGGTGAAGGAATTCGTCATGAACTGGCCGTTCAGAACACATCGGTCGTTTCACATTTTTACGATCCTATGATCGCCAAATTGGTAGTAAGCGGTGGTTCGAGGAATGAAGCCATCGATAGATTAAGAGAAGCATTGAACACCTATAAAATAGATGGAATTAAAACGAACCTTCCTCTACTTAAGGAAATAATCGTCCATGAAGCTTTTTCTAAAGGCGATACAACAACGGACTTTATTGATAAATATATTAAAAAAATTACTGTATAAACTGTTTGTCGGGGATCGGGAGGGAAAACCGATCCGTTACTAAAAACTAAAATTATTTGGAGGAATATGATATGGCAGAATTAAAAGCAAGTATGGCAGGAAGCGTATGGAAAATCGTAGCGGGTGAAGGTCAAAGTGTTACCGATGGACAGGATATCATAATCTTAGAATCCATGAAAATGGAAATCCCCATTGCTGCTGAGGAAGCGGGTACTGTTAAGGAACTTAAAGTTAATGAAGGGGATTTCGTAAATGAGGGCGACGTTTTGGCCGTCATTGAATAAAGAGACGGAGGGGTAAAATGAATTGGCCTGAAAAAGTAACCATTAAAGAAGTGGGTCCGCGTGATGGGCTTCAAAATGAAAAGGTCATTATACCGACGCAAAGAAAAATAGACTGGATCAATCAGCTTTCTGATACTGGCCTTTCCTATATTGAAGCCACTTCTTTTGTACATCCAAAATGGATTCCTCAATTGAGTGATGCTGTGGAGGTAGCCAAAAGTATCAATAGGAATCCAGATATCACCTATGCGGCTCTTGTTCCGAATCAAAGAGGATTGGAGTCGGCCCTAGAAGCGGATATTGATGAAATTTCAGTTTTCATGTCATCAAGTGAGACCCATAATCTAAAGAATATAAATAAAACGATTTCAGATACCTTTCCTGTATTAAAGGAAGTTATCGATTCAGCAGCAAGAAGCAGGAAATCAGTTCGAGGCTATGTTTCAACTGTATTCGGGTGTCCTTATGAAGGCGAGGTTTCAATCGAACAGGTTTTCAAGGTTTGTGATCAGCTGTTTGAATACGGAATCAACGAGCTATCATTAGGAGATACCATCGGTGTCGCATCTCCTAGACAGGTAGCCTTATTCCTTGAACAGGCTGTAAAAAGATACGATATAGACCGAATTGCTCTCCATTTTCATGATACAAGAGGCATGGCTCTCGCTAATGTCCTCAAATCACTAGATTATGGGATTAAAACTTTCGACTCCGCGCTCGGTGGTTTAGGGGGATGCCCATATGCACCAGGTGCGAGCGGGAATGTAGCTACGGATGACCTGATTCATATGCTACATAATATGGGGATTCACACGGGAATCGATCAAGGGAAACTTATAGGTGCAGCGTCTATGATGCAAAGCTTCTTGGAAAAACCATTGCCTAGCCATCAGATGGCTGTCTATAACGCGCAATAAAAAAACATGAGGTGAAACTATGACATCGATAGTAGAGATTAGTCATGAGGAACAGGGAATTGCCATTGTGACCTTAAATCGGCCGGATGCTGCCAATGCGTTATCCACAGAACTACTTCATTGCTTATACGAAGGACTAAATGAATTGAAATTACAGTCTAATCTGCGGACAGTCATAATAACAGGAGCTGGAGAAAAGGCATTTTGTGCTGGTGCAGATCTAAAGGAACGAGCAGGGATGAATGACGAGAAAGTCAGGGAGACATTAAAGCTAATTGGTGACACGATTACAGCGGTTGAAAATCTTCCAGTTCCAGTCATTGCTGCAATTAATGGCTCCGCTTTTGGCGGAGGACTTGAGCTGGCTCTTGCCTGTGACATTCGCATAGCATCTGAAACGGCAAAGATGGGACTGACTGAAACTGCGCTTGGAATAATTCCAGGCGGTGGAGGTACTCAGCGGTTGCCGCGGATTGTCGGAATGGCGACAGCGAAAGAACTGATTTATACGGCAAGGAGACTGGACGCTAAAACGGCACATGCCATGCAAATCATCAGCCATATGTACCCGCCTCAACATCTACTTGAGGAAGCGAAAAAACTGGCTGGAGAAATTGCTGTCAATGCCCCTTTAGCACTAAGAGCGGCAAAAGCTGCCATGAATCAAGGGGCAGATACAGACTTGAAAACTGGATTGCAAATCGAGAAGGACTGCTATCAGACAACACTGCAAACCCGTGACCGACTGGAGGGGCTGTCAGCATTCAAGGAAAAACGCAAACCGGTATTTACGGGTAGTTGATTTCAATTGAAGGAGGAACATAGATGGTAACGACGGATAAACTTACAGAAACGGTAGAAACGATAAAAAAAGGCGGCTTAGAAAAATATCATCAAAAAAATGCTGAAAAAGGGAAGCTTTTCGTACGTGATCGGCTACAGCTTCTATTTGACGAAGGAGTTGAAATCGAGGACGCCTTCTTCGCAAATTGTGCGAGTGATGGGCTGCCTGCAGATGGTGTCGTTACAGGCATCGGCAAAATCAACGGACAGAGGGTCTGTGTCATGGCCAATGATTCGACTGTAAAAGCAGGTTCTTGGGGAGCGAGGACTGTCGAGAAAATCATCCGCATTCAGGAAACCGCTGATAAGTTACAATTGCCACTACTATATTTAGTTGATTCAGCTGGTGCCCGCATAACGGATCAAGTCGAAATGTTTCCTGGACGCCGTGGGGCAGGCCGGATCTTTTACAACCAAGTGAAGCTATCTGGAAAAGTGCCTCAAATCTGTCTATTGTTCGGTCCATCCGCAGCAGGTGGGGCATATATCCCTGCTTTTTGCGATATTGTTGTTATGGTTGATGGAAATGCATCCATGTATTTAGGTTCACCGAGGATGGCCGAAATGGTCATTGGCGAAAAAGTGACCGAAGAGGAAATGGGTGGAGCGAAAATGCATTGTTCCGTTTCAGGATGTGGTGATGTACTCGTTAAATCAGAAGAAGAATCCATTGCCTTTGCTCGCCGATACTTAAGCTATTTTCCAGGAAATTATCAACAAAAGCCGAAAGCTACCAAACCTGAGCTACCTGCTGAATTTGAAAAAACGCTGGAAGAGCTGATTCCAAAAAATCAAAATGCTGCATTTAATATGTATGACCTCATCGACAGGATTATAGACCGTAATTCATTTTGCGAAATCAAAAAATTATTTGCCCCTGAATTGATTACTGGTCTTGCAAGGTTAAATGGCCATACGATTGGAATTATAGCCAACCAGCCGCGTGTCAAAGGGGGGGTTCTGTTCCATGATTCTGCTGATAAGGCCGCCAAGTTCATCAATTTATGTGACGCTTTCCATATCCCACTTTTGTTCCTAGCGGATATTCCAGGATTTATGATTGGAACTAAGGTCGAACAGGCAGGCATTATTCGCCATGGTGCGAAAATGATATCTGCAATGAGCGAAGCCACGGTTCCCAAAATTTCTGTCGTTGTTCGTAAGGCTTATGGTGCCGGATTATACGCGATGGCAGGTCCTGCTTTTGAACCGGATTGCGTTCTCGCCTTACCAACTGCTTTGATTGCTGTTATGGGTGCGGAAGCAGCGGTTAACGCAGTCTATGCTAACAAAATCAGTGCAATGGATGCAGTAGAACGACCTGCTTTCATTGAGCAGAAGCGAAATGAGTATAATGAAGATATTGATATTTACCGCTTAGCCTCAGAGATGATTGTTGATGCTATTATCCAGCCAAATGACCTGCGTGATGAATTGAGCGCTCGGTTTGAAGCATATAGTAGCAAGCAAATGACATTTACTGAGCGTAAACACGGAGTATATCCCGTATAATAAATATAATAAACAGCCCGGTCATGTTGACCGGGCTGTTTATTTTGCAGTACGGAAGAATATGATGAATGATTTTTCTAATAATATGAAAATTTTACTAAGTTAAGTGTTGCAATATTAATCAAGGAAGAGTACTATAATTAGTAATTAATGATTTACTAATTACTACGTTTTCAGTCTTAGTAAAAGAAAGTGAGAGTTGCCATGGTTCAGCAGGAAAAAAAGAAATATATTACTCCAGATGGATACACAGCAGATATTGCGATCTTTACGATTACCACCAAGAAGACGGCCGAGAAAGCCCCGCCTGAAATGTTATTAAAGCTATTATTAATCAAACGTGCTACAAAAGATAGGGAAGGAAGCCCGAATGTTGAAGGTGATAAATGGGCTTTACCCGGTGGCTTTGTGAATGCTGGCGAGACAGCCTATGAGGCAGCCAAACGAGAATTAAAAGAAGAAACAGGTGTGACAGGATTTCATGTGAAGCATTTTGGTGTATATGACCATCCGGGACGTGATCAGAGAGGGTGGATTATCTCTAATGCTTTTTATGCAATTGTTCAGGAAGAATTTCTTCATCAAAGAAAAGCGAATGACGATGCAGCTGAGGTGGAATTGTTCACGATACAGGAAGCTTTAAAATTAGAACTTGCTTTTGATCATTATACAATTATTAATGAAGCGATAAATTTAATGAAAAAAGAAATGGTGCAAACAACGATAGCTCAAAAGTTTTTACCAGAAGAATTTACACTTTCAGAACTCCAACGTGTTTTACTAACAGTTAGGGATGATGCGAAAATCAGTGCAGATTCACTTTTTTTTGCAAAAGCCCCAAAGCTCCCGTTCTTGGAGAAAGTATTGGATGAAAAGGGCTTACAGAAGAAAACTAAACGTAATTCATTTCGGCCTTCACAACTTTACCGATTTAATGCAGAGATTGTCATGGACTCTATTTATTATTAGGAGGAATGAGTGAAATGGGTAAAAAGGCTTTAATCAATATTGATTATACATATGACTTCGTGGCAGACTGCGGTGCATTGACATGTGGAAAGCCTGGACAGGAAATCGAAGATACACTGGTCGGTATAACTAAGGAATTTATCAAGCAAGGGGAATACACGGTATTTGCGATTGATCTTCATGAAGAAGGAGACCGCTTACATCCTGAAACGAAATTGTTTCCACTACATAATATTAGCGGTACAATGGGTAGAGACCTTTATGGTACGTTAAAAGAGGAATATGAAACAAATAAAAATCTAAAGAATGTTTATTATATAGATAAAACACGTTATTCGGCTTTTGTAGGAACGGACCTTGATATCAGACTTAGGGAACGGGGCATTACCGACGTATATTTAGTCGGTGTTTGTACCGATATCTGCATATTACATACTGCAATTGAAGCTTACAATTTAGGCTATAATATCTTTGTTTACGAAAATGCAGTGGCCTCATTCAATAGTGCGGGTCACGAATGGGCACTTACACATTTTAAAGGATCACTTGGAGCAACCATTCTTTAATATCTATTCACGCAACAGAATAGAAGAGAGGCGGCCGCTTCTCTTTTGGGAGGAACTATCCATGGAAAAAAAGTACAACGACGACAGTTACGCACTACACACAGATCTTTACCAAATCAATATGGCTCAAACTTATTGGCAAGACAAAACACATAACCGAAAGGCCGTATTCGAGGTTTTTTTCAGAAAGCTTCCATTTAACAGCGGATATGCAATTTTTGCAGGACTAGAGAAAATTGTTCATTACCTACAGAACTTTTGCTTTTCAGAAAGTGATATCAACTATTTAAAATCGGAATTACATTACGATGATGAATTTTTGGATTATTTGCAGAACGTCCGTTTTACTGGAACGATTCGTTGCATGAAAGAGGGCGAGCTTGTTTTTGGCAACGAACCGATTTTACGTGTAGAGGCACCTCTTGGTGAAGCGCAACTCATAGAAACAGCGCTGTTGAACATTGTGAACTATCACACACTCGTTGCGACAAAGGCTTCGCGTATCAAACAAGTAATTGGCGATGAATCTGCACTTGAATTCGGCTCAAGACGAGCACAAGAAATGGATGCCGCAATATGGGGAGCACGCGCTGCCTACATTGCAGGCTTTGACTCTACAAGCAATGTCCGTGCAGGTAAGCTGTTCGGTATTCCGGTTTCAGGGACACATGCTCATTCCATGATTCAGGCCTATAAAGACGAATATACGGCATTTCATAAATATGCAAGCTCTCATAAAGATTGTGTATTTTTGGTGGATACTTATGATACGCTACGTTCCGGCATCCCGAATGCAATCCGTGTCGCCAAAGAACTGGGCGATAAAATTAATTTCATTGGCGTCCGTCTTGATAGCGGCGATTTGGCTTATCTGTCAAAAGAAGCACGCCGTATGCTAGATACTGCAGGTTTCCATGATGCGAAGATTGTCGCTTCAAATGATTTGGATGAATATACGATTATCAACCTGAAGCAACAAGGAGCAAGAATCGATATTTGGGGAATCGGGACCAAATTAATTACGGCTTATGACCAGCCTGCATTAGGTGCCGTTTATAAGATGGTTTCAATTGAGGACGAAAATGGGAATATGAGAGATACCATCAAAATTTCTTCTAACCCTGAAAAGGTAACGACACCTGGCCTAAAACGAGTATACAGAATCATTAATAAAGTCAACCACCATGCAGAAGGCGACTACTTGGCTATGGAATATGAAAAGCCTCAGGAACAGGAAAAATTAAAAATGTTCCATCCTGTCCATACTTTCCTAAGTAAATTTGTCACTGATTTCGATGCGGTGGACCTGCATGAGGATATTTTTATGGACGGAAGTTTAATCTATGAATTACCATCCATTGATGAAATCAAGACCTTTACGGAAAAAAATCTTCAAGTATTATGGCCAGAGTACTTACGTGCACTCAATCCTGAAGAATATCCGGTCGACTTAAGCCAGGACTGTTGGGATAATAAAATGAGAAATATAGATGAAGTAAAAGCCAATGTTGAGAGAATGTTTACGAAATAACGAGTCTATTTTATAAGGAAAGAGGGGCTATGCCAATGCGTCCATTACAAAATGAAATCGTAAAAAAATTACTTGTCCAACCAAAGATTAATCCTGAAGCTGAATTCAGAAAAAGTGTCGATCTTCTAAAAGATTATATGAAGAAAAACGCTTTTCTAAAAAGCTTTGTACTGGGTATTTCTGGAGGTCAAGATTCAACGCTAGGCGGCTATATTGCACAAACTGCTGTCAATGAATTGAATCATGAAACGAACAGCAAAGAATATAAATTTGTTGCTGTGAGCCTTCCATACGGTGTACAGGCTGATGAAGATGACAGACAATTGGCTTTGAAATTCATTAAGCCAAGTCAAACGGTAACAGTTAATATTAAGGAAGCAGTGGATGCATCGGTAAAGGCTGTGGAAGACGCTACGGGTGAAAAACTATCCCATTTCTTAAGAGGAAATGTCAAAGCACGTGAGCGGATGAAGGTGCAATACGATTTAGCCGGACTATATAAAGGTGTCGTGCTTGGTACAGACCATGCAGCGGAAGCAATCACCGGTTTCTTTACAAAACATGGTGACGGGGCAGCGGATATCATCCCGTTATATCGTTTGAATAAAAGGCAAGGAAAAGAAATTCTGAAATTCGTCGGAGCACCTGAGCGTCTATATACGAAAATTCCAACTGCAGATCTAGAAGATGACAAACCTCTGATTCCTGATGAAGTGGCTTTAGGAGTGAGTTATGATGAAATCGATGATTACCTTGAAGGTAAGGAGATAAGAACGGAAGCGGCCGAAATCATCGAAGGCTGGTATACAAAAACCGAACATAAACGGAATGAAGCCATTAACGTGTACGATACTTGGTGGAAATGAAGGAATAATGGAGAAGCTTAGTTAAGATAGGACTTCAGCATGTAATTGAATGATAAACGCCAATCACTGTTGAAAATGCAGGATTACGATTCTATTATTAGAGCCCATATTACTAGAAGATGCAGTAGAATACTATGGTTATGGGGAAGCAAACCAATCATGAGATTTTCAAATATTCCCATTTTGGGCCAAACCCAGCAGTAAAAAATGGAACCTTTCCTAAAGTGAAAGGTTCCATTCAGACTGTAGACAAACTCGATGAAAATCGAGTTTGTCTACAGTTTTTTTGAGGGGTTGTAAAAATTCGAACGTTGATTGGAACGTAGGACACTCGCTTTCCGCGGGCGGTCAGGGAGCCTCCTCGGCGCCTTTGCGCCTGTGGGGTCTCCCTTGGACACGCTTTTCCCGCAGGAGTCTCGCTCCTTCCGTTCCAATCAACTTTGTTTTAACAATTAGAAATAAACACTTTTTCCTACAGTCTTTTTTGTTTTAATATAGGAGTATTAAAACTTGTGGTGATGACGATTCCTCTGGAACAAAACCCTTACAGTCTTTCTAGTTCTACTATTATTTCTATTAACGCAGAAACTGAAAACCAGTCAGCCGTCACAGAAGAGATTTCAACAACCATGATAGATATCAAATCTTATGCCAGCCAACTGGCCTAAGTGGCACAGAGAATGCTAAAGGGAGAATAATATGAACAATAAAATCATCGCACACTTTGAGAGGTATGCGGTGATTTTTTTAGTTGTAGACTATAATTCCATTTATAGGAAGACTATTTAATATAAAGGGATTCTCCATATACAGGTACCAGACCGCTTTTTGCATCGGAAAATGGTAAACAAAGTATTTGTATATTTAGATATCTTGAAGTAGAGTATATTTAATATATATAATTTTAAATGGTTTTCCGATGGAGGTTCTTTTTACGATATGAAGGCAAGATATGAACTCGAAAACATGAACTTAACACTTAGCAATGTTACTTTACGCAATGCAGCTGACAGTTATGTTCTTTTGAAAGCGGCAGATGATAATAATAATGAAATAACGATTAAGCTTTCACACGGTCAAGCAGAATTTCTAGAAGCGGAATTAAGAGAAGTAAACCGCCGTCGTAAGGAAAATAGCTCTGAAATATCTGGACATAATCAGGAAAGTTTAAATGACGACGATTCTTTCAATCTGTTTAGCATTGATTTATTTAATGAAAATGAATCAAAGTAAATCTGAAATTCTAAGATTGTAAAATCTATTACTCCACATAATGCCAGCTTCTCTGTAACTACTCCCTTTTTCCATTCTAAGATATGCTACAGAGAAAGTTCTCATTATAACCTCTTATATAACTCCAAAGCTAAATTCCGATAAACTAGCGTAAGTAATGTTAAGAGCAAGGTGATCTCTTGTTACCTTTTTTTTGATTGTTTGAAGAATTTTTTTATCAATAAATACAGTGAGGAAATTGCAGCAAAAACTAAGAAAAATACGATGAAGCCCCAGAGGCCTACTGCAGCATCTTGAAATTCCATATTTCCTCTACTAGTTAGAGCTTGTTGTATTTCAATTGCAAATACTAAGACAACCATGACAGTAAAGGTATATAGGAAAGAAAGAATGGTAATCCCAAAACGCATCCGGGATATTAAATTAGATAAAAATAACACAAACAAAAATATAATAATTCCTATAATCCCCATTATCCAAAAATGTAGATCTTTGTCCGTTGCATTTGAATTTAGAGTGTCGCTTACAAATAATAGTATAAAATCATGAATATTGTTTACGATTTCCGCTAATATCTGGATGAAGTCTTTCATGAATAACACCTCCAATCCCTAAATTATAGCAGGTTATAATTTTATATAGAAGGGATAAGTTATTAGGTTTATTCTGCATCATTTTACATAGATGTCATAGAAAATATAGCTAGTATGATTGAGAAGGAAGGATAGTTGAAATGAATGCAATCGTTTAACGATTAAGCTAAGACACTCATTAATATCGAGTGTGTTTTTTGTTTTTCAGTTATTTTTAGCTCAGCACAATGGTTGATCTTTTTTAGGGCAAAACTAGGAAACATTTAAAGAAGAATTAAATGCATGGTATGAATGAAAATGGAGTAATTCGGAAAAGAAGAAGACCTTATCCGTAAAACTTAAGCAAGGATGCAATGGCAGCTAAATAAAGGTATAGTTAATATATGAAGTCTAGCCGGTGGCTATACAACATTCGATACATAGAAAAGATAAAGATCAAGTAGAAAATGAAAGTAACAATTTTAGCCTTGATTGTATTGATTGGCTTTTTTATTTATAAGTTGTTTAAAATAACAAAGAGCTAAATTAGTGATTACGAGCCTAATTATGTTCTAGTAACAACAGGTATATTGGATTATTATTATAAGTTAGATTTTTAACAATACGTAAAGGCTATTTGATTTATCTGGTGGAGGAAAAAGTATGCAAAAAGAAAATAATCACATGTTAACAATAATTGATTTTATGAAAACTGGTCACAAAACTTACTTTGTGAAAATAGTAGGTTTTGATGCTGATGCTGAAAGGGAATTTGAAGGTGAAATCAAATTTGTCCAGAATATGCCTTTTGGAGATTTGATTCACCCTCAAAGATCACATTTATCTTCTACTTGCAGAGAATTTGTTCGTGAAAATTTGATAAACAGATATGATTCTGGTGAATTTAACTGAATTTAGGAAACCATGAGTTCTATTTGAATGAATATCTCCTTGTTTGTTCATAGTTTACCTAGCTTTTCAATATGTCTGATAATAAATTTAAGACATCATATTCTAAGATAATTTTGTGTTTCAGTAGAGGGTCCATCTTTCCATTCCTTAGTAGATGAAGTGTTTTTTTGTTGTTTAATTTTGGTAAAAAACAGGGTATAAAGAATTTGTTGTACTTAATTATAATTATGTCAATTTTCTCTGTTTACAGACAAAATAGCATATTATTCCCTATTTAACTCTCAGACTTTAATCCTTATAATAGAAAATATGAAAAAAATGACAGTTATAATAGAAATATACTATTTTTGAGGTGAGTCTTTATGGTATATGCAGACATATTGAGTAACATGCACTCTGCTATCTCCAGTAAAATAGCTAGTTTAGACGAAAAAATTGAACGTTTAGTGAATGCGAAAGACGGTATTATAAAAGAACAAAGTATGTGTCTTAACGAGATTAGAAATATTAAAAATCCGGAGATGGGTAGTAGTTGGACAGGAAGCCGCTCAGATGATTTCCAGGAAGCCCGTGGTGATGCTTATAATTTGATGTATAGCATCATCCATGACGACTATGACGACTATCAATGGAAAATTGAAGCGATGATTACAAAGCTAAATGCCGAGAAAACTCTTATGAATATAGCTGGAAATATAGCCCAAGAAGCCGATCACCTTTTAGACAAAGGTGAGGAGGCACTTGGGCAGCTGGAAAGTAAAATATCAGATTTAAAAAGGCGGTTGATTTAATGGCGACAATCAAACTGAATCATCCTGCAGTAACAAAGCAAGTTAATCAGGTAAAGACTGCTCTTGGTACAGTAACGCTTGGAAATCTGCCGGCCGACGAGCTTGGGAAAAATAAGCTTGAATTTACCTCAAAGTGGATCGACCGTGAAGCAAACCTCGAAAAAGTATTTGAGCGATATATCAAAATCGTTCAAAAAAATGTGGAAGATACCCAGGCGAACATTGATCTATTGAAAGAACAGGACGATGCCATCACCCATTCGTCTTCAAATGGGTATCAGCCGCGATGAAAATATATGAAGCCAAGACATTGACGGCCGCAACCAAGTCGCGTGCCAAGCAATATGAAGAACTAAAGAAGGAAGTCGTTGCCCTAAAAAAGGAATTTCAGGGTATCGTCAGCCTGGATCACGAGTTTCAAGGCGCCGGGGCCGCGGCCATCAAAAGCTTCTATGAAGCACAAATCGATGTGGCGGACGCCTGGATCGAATTATTCACTACCCAGATCAGTTTTTTGGAAGGTATTCCTGCCAGTCTGGAAGAAGCGGACCTTTCCGGAGATACGGTGGTCGAGGTTCCCTTTTTAGATGGCGAAGTTTCGAATGGCATTAATCAAGCGAAGTCGCTTGTCGATGAACAAGCGAGTGATCTTCAAAGGTTCCTGAACAGCATTGACGATATCCTTCCTCTTCATATGTTCGACCAAAAAGACTTTAATGAAAAAATCACGCTGGCCGGACAAAGACTGGATGACACCATGACAAAGGTCGAAAATGTCGACCGGCAATTGGTGGAGGAATATGATGTCTCCGTCGGGCAGGAAAACGTGGCTGTTGGCCTTTTCCGTGCCTTGCTTGATGCCACGAAACAGGATGGCAACGTTTCGCCGATGACTTTTAACCAATCGGCCTTTAAGAATAGTGACGTCTATCAAGTGAAGGATGAAGTCGCCGGTCAGATGAAAGACTATCAGACCTTCAAAAAGCAACAAGCGGAAGCCAAGGAAATCGAACGCGAAATGGGAAGAACTCGAAAACCGCCCATGGTATGAAAAGGCCTGGGATACGATAAATACCTTTACATGGGAATTCACGGGATATTATCATTCAATCAGGGCATCAACCGGAGTCGAACCAGTAACGGGCCGCAAGTTGTCCGAAGCCGAACGAATCGCCGCCGGAGCTATGGCCGCCGCTGGATTTATCCCTGTAGTCGGCTGGGGCCGGGCCATCAAAGGCGGCAGCGCCATCTACAAAACGGCCAAAGGACTCAACGCGGGGAATCATGCACTCGCTGTCTATAAAACGACAAAAGGCTGTAGCCTCCTCCAGAAAACCGAATACGGCCTGTACGTGCTCACCGCAGCCAACGGACTAGCCGAAGCGGTCACAGGTATAGACATGTTTGGAAACCATCTAACCGAAGAACAGCGCCAGAACGGGCTGATGATAGCCCTTGGAATTGGCGGTGTGGCAGATGCTGCGAAGGTCGCTGATAAAGTAGCAAGTGGTACAAAGTTCATCCCTTACAGTAAGGAATTTGCGCAAAAGCTGGTTCAGAAGGTCCAAGCCTTTGGCACGGAAATCGGCAAAGAGAAATTGCCTCTTCGTATTAGGGTCGAGGAATTAGCTACTGCGTATGGAAACAGCTACAAGAATGTCACTTTTGATAATATGAAGATTAAGGATTTCGTACAGAAGTTTGCAGTCAAGAGTGATTGTGTTAAGGGTACGGGTACGGGTATGTAATACCATGTCCAAAGAATCTCAGAAATAGAAGTCAAGTTCAAGAAAAATCCTAAACACGATGCAGAAGAATTCGAAAGTCAGTTAAAACCAAGAAAAAGGGTTGTATGTTTCAATAAGTCTTTAAAACCAAATTATTTATGAGTGTTTTTCTGTACTTGTCCACACCTTCTTTTTGTCTATGCATATACAATATTAAGGAGGGTGTTAGGATGAATTGTTTTATAGAAAAATGCTTTGAGAATAATGATCCAAGTACAGTTTGGGTTCCTAAAAAGCGTTGCAAATGTAAGAACAGGCATCGTTTTTATTAATCACTTAAAAGTAAGAAGCAACCGTTTTAGAAGGTTTTTTACAGTTTAGAAGCAAATACGTAATAAAAAGCCTGATGATAGTGCGTGTATACCGATTAATAGTAATATTTTTTAGGGGCAGTCCTAGAGACTGCCCTTTTATATGATAAAAATCTAAATGGGAATAATATGTATAGTAATAGGCAAGAAAAGGATTGAACAGGAGTTATTTGCTGGATGTATGGAGGAACTGTGGGGATATTTTAAAATAAAAGTGATAAACATATTGATTAGTCTTTAACTACCAGGCTCCAAATAGTCATATTATGACTTAATGTCATGGAAAGTGAAAATTTGATAAAAGTGATGTGTGTAATAATAGAAAAAGCACTAAACCTTAATGGTAAGTGTTTTTTACATGGAACTATTCTTTCTTTAAAATTTGTCTGCTTTGTAAGATAATCTCTTTATTTTTATTGATTGCTTCAACATTGTTAAACTTAACATGGTCATTAATTAATTCGTTATCTTCCATATATTCAAGTAATAATTCGACAGACTTATCCAACAACCTTTCCAGTTGGATATTCCTTTCTTCGGCTAAACGAGTGAGTCGCATGTTTAAATGAGAAGCCAGAGTTACATCTATTGGATCTCTATCTCCGCTCAAATGTATTCCTCCTTCAGCTGTATTACTTCTATTATATGATGGAAAGGATTGGATGGCAAAATTATTATATGTTTTTGTGAACTGATTGCAACAACTTGGCTTTCACATTTGGGCTAGGTTAATAACTTCTTTTTTATGATATATACTACCTTTTAATAAACAGTGAGAACAAACTGTACGGTATTTAAAAAATAATAAGTAACAAAATACGAGTCGCCTCTTAATTAGGGGTGGCTTTTTATTATGCAAAGAGCAGTTAGGTGTACAAGCATTTGTGATTAAATTGCATAAAAATAATATGAGGTGAATAAAATGAAGGCAAAATTACAAACGTTATTAACCAGATCCGAAAAGAATATGGGCAGTGGTATACATCCAGTGGTGAAAGAATCAGCATTAGAAATGATTAAACGCGCCTATAAAGAAGGTATTTTTGTTCAAATCAGCGCAGGCTACCGTTCTATGGAAGAGCAAGCAAAGTTATATGGTCAAGGTCGCCTAGGATATAGTTATAAAGGGAAAAATTATAGTGATCTATCGAAACCAAAAGTGACAAACGCTCAGCCAGGTCAATCTTATCACAACTATGGACTAGCCATTGATTATATCATAGTGAGTGATGATGGGAAGAATGCAATATGGACAGTTGATTCAAAGTGGAAACGTGTAGCTGCTATTGGTAAAGATTTGGGTTTTAAATGGGGTGGAGATTGGGCTTCGTTTAAAGACTATCCTCATTTGGAGATGACGGGTGGATTATCCTATTCACAATTACAAGCAGGCAAAAAACCCAATTTGGTATCAAAAGTGCCTACTGGTGATCAGATTGTAAAACAAATCCAAAAAACATTAAACAGTAGGTATAATACAAGAATCGTTGTGGATGGTTTTTATGGACCTAACACTAAGACGGCGCTGATAAAGGGGTTCCAAAGGGAGCTAAATAAACAATATAGAGCAAAGCTTAAGGTCGATGGGAAATGGGGTCATAATACAAAGGCAGCTTCACCCATTATTAGAGAAGGGGCGAATGGGAATATCACATATATCTTACAAGCTGTACTTTATTCTGAAGGTTACAATCCAAATGGGGTAGATGGTATATTTGGAAGTGGCACAAAATCAGCGGTAAAAGTATTTCAAAAAGCTAACGGATTACCAGCAGATGGTATCGCTGGTGAAAATACATTTGCTAAGTTGTTTGCATGACATAAAATTGTGTGCATGAATATGCAATAACTTTATGGGCGAATTGTTGTATAACTCCTAGAATCACACCACGTTAGAAGCCCATCTCTAAATCGAGAGGGGCTTTTTTTTCTCTATCTATTCAAACAGAGTATATAATCGAATCGGTTTTTGATTTCCAGAAGAATCTAATCCGGGATTTAAACTTAAAAATACAGTCTCTACACTTGAATTATTTGGATTATTTTCAACTTTAATTCCCTCTGCTTCAAGATTGCCAACATAACTTCCTGTTATTTTTATGGTGTTGATATGCTCGGCATTACCACCGTTAGTATAAGAATATTTATAGAGTGTAGGTGTATCACCTGCTGCACCGCCATACAGATAAAGGAATTTGTTACCAGAACCTATTCCAGTGATATCAAATCCTTGAAAGGAATTATTGGGTCTTGTGAGTCCTGTGAAATTTGTCAACTGCAATGAGCTTAGATCTTTTATGGACATTTTATTATCTGATGAAGCCTTTAATGCCTTTGTTACGTCACTTAGTTTATATACGGCGTAGTAGGTATTAGATGCTGAAGTTCCAATTTGAATTCTAAAACAAATACGATCTTTGCCATCTGCTATTGCAACAGCACTTCTATAGGCACTACCACTTATTTTTGATGTGACTTCTTCTAGATTTGTTATCGTTTTTACATTTACTACTTCTGCGCCCGTTGGTTTTGCAGGGGTAACTTTATACTCAATAAGTGATATATCAGTAGACCATTTATTGCTATCACCACTATTTACGGTATTCCCTACCCATAATAAAGTTTTTCCATTCTCTTTTATCACTTCTAAAGACTCTCCGTGTCCATAGTCTCCAAGTATTACATAATCTTCTACTTCACATTTTTCACCTTTTATAATGCAGCGTGAAAGCACTGTAGCCGATTTAACTCTCTGAGTAATAAAAACTTCATTTTTATCACCATAATCAAAGTTTTGTATAGCATTTTCATATTTCAGGCCTAAATATTCAAATACCCGGTCTATAGTAGTCGTTTTTGTTGGGACTGTGTTGGCAGCGCTAGTAGTAATACCGGACATATTTAAGATTATGAGGCATCCCAAAAGTGTTATAAAAGTTTTTTTAAAAACTATTTTCATTTTATAATCCCCTTTTTATATTCTTATCATTATTATTTGCAGATAATATCATAACATGTTAATTATGTTTAATTTTATCTTAAAAGTTAAAAAATATAAGGAAGTAAAAGAGGATTAAAAGGTGTCGTTTATTTGGATGTATTTATAGTATCTACTACAAATTCGGGAACTGATTTTACTTGAAGAATATAGACCAAGCGTTCTTTGAACAAGTTTTTCTCAAGGAAAAACTGCACTTTATTCCATGGGGATCACTACATCTCGAATGGTTAAAACAAAGGGTTACCTATAGGTAGTACTGGTACAGTAACTGATCATGTTATAAGTTAAGTTTAAAATGATTCGATGAACAGAAGGAATCAACTGTGTAATATTAGCTAAAAGATAATCCCCTGAATTGGAACTAGAATAAATGACCATAATGACCATAATAGCCATAGATAAAAATATAAAGGATGTAAGGATGATATCATGATTTATATCTATAATGACTATGGTGGGACACATACCACGGCTCTAGCAGCTGCCTATCATTTAAAAGAAATTATCCAATCAGAACGAAAACTAACTAAAGAAGAAATATTAAATGTTAATTACTTCAATAAATTAACAAAAGATGATTCAGGGAAAATTATTTTCCATGGGATAGATGAAAATGGAGACTCGGTATATACTCTAGGACGGCGATCATCCAAAATTGTTGTTCCAGCATTAAAAAACTTAAGCTTCATACTGCAAAACAAACATCAATTTCATGAAAAAATAATATTCTCTAATACATCACCAACTGTACCGTTTGTGATGTCAATTGGGGGTTTTTTATCAAGACAATTAAAAATTGATTTTATTGGTGTACCATTATTAATTATAGGTGCCAAACAATGCTGTGATAATATTTTTCGGTTGGTTGAAAACACCAAACAAATAGGGAAATTCTCAAGTGAGGAAAAAGTGATTATTTTAGAAAATGAAAAATATAAATGATAATCGTTAGTATTTTATCTAGGTGAGAAAAGAGATATCCCTAGCACAGGAAGTCGGTTTTTACATAAAAAAACTAAAATGTTAAGCAAGATACGTTGAGTCAACCATAAATGTTGGCACTTTGTTGTTACACATCTTAAAGAAACTTCATGTTAACGAAAATATGTAAATTACCACTCATTTTTAATTAATAAAATCGAAAGTTTTTTGGAATCTATGTAAATTTTGTAATGAATATACGTGAATTTCGTAAATTTTTGGAATCCTAGGTAATTTCCTGATTTTTAGTTGTATGATTGTGAAAAAGGAGTTTATTGAGATGAAATTTTCAGAAACTATTGTAAATTTTTTTTCAATCAAACAAAAAGAAATACCTGACACACACTTTCAATGTCATGTCTGTGACGGAACAGGTGCCTATGATATATATACTGACTGTCTTACTTGTAATGGAAAAGGGCTAATAAGTAAAATTGAGTATTTTAGTAGGCTTGAAAACGGTGAAATCTAAAAGTTTTAATGTTGACTGTTACTATGCCTTATCGATTTACAGATAGTACTACAGAAAAACCTAAGAATAGGGAAAATATATAAAATTGTTTAGTTACACAGTTAGATTTTATTTTTTATCTGTCATTAAATAGGTAGGATTACATGAACCTTGTCAAATATATTAGTTACAATCATTGATAATGAATTCCCTAGTAGTCCTTTTAATAGGAAGAAACTGTGGGTATCTTGAAAAATAAATAAGAAACAAATCCAAAGTCGTCCAAAAGGTCGGCTTATTAATTTCGAAATGGGGAGACAAAAGATATTCGAACTTGGATTATCAGCTTTGTTTATTGGTACCCTGTTACCAAACTATTCAAGCATGGACACCACGTTTGGCTATTTTAAAGGAATTAGACAACGGAAATTACGCCTTTAAACATGTGGATTTAGGGATTGAACCTAATGCGCTTAATGATGCTGTTGAATTCCTACAAGACGAAGGGTATATTGATGGTGCTGAAGTATATCTTACTGGGAATTATGATATATTCCACGCTATGATAATTGAAAAGGGAGAAGATTATCTAGAGGATAACTCCCAATTAATGAAAGCGTACAAAGGGTTGAAGGGAGCGAGAGGTTGGATGAAAATTTAGTAACAACGTTAAAGCATCCAATCATTGGATGTATCTTTTTTATCATAAATCGGAACAAATGTTCTATAATATAACTTATAGAATGAATGGAGTTGTTCCTATGTCACTTAAAGATCGCGGAAATATTAAATGGAAATCAGCTATGTTTTTGCCTGAGCACGTTAAATTACTAAAAGATTTAAATAAAGATTATTATCGGCAAGTAAAACCAATATTAGATGAATACCAAATAGAGGAGTTTGAAAACAAAATACACAATGCTATGGAGTTTAGTTCACCCGTAAAGTTTACTGTTTGGGAAGACGGCTTCGATTGGGAGTATACAGGATTATTACATAGATTAGACCCAATAACTAATTTGATTCATTTAGAGTTGGAGAAAGAAAAGGGATATATTATAAAAATAAAATTTGAAGATATTGTAGAGGTTGAAGTTAAAGAGTAAAGAAATTTAAATGGAAATACCACTTTGTTATATTCATAATTTTACATGTTACTCATAGAAAAGTTAATAAATGTGAATTTAAATTTAAAGCAAAATAGAGGAAAAAATTAATACTACAAAATCAGAGATAAAAGATAATAAAAAAAGCTAGTGACAATAATATTACTAGACTGTGTTTGGATAAATTGTTGCTCAGGAACACAGTCAAAGACATAAGAAATGTTGGTGAAAAGAGATATGAATACACAATCATACGATTTGTTTTTGTGCTTATTTATCAAGCATAATAATAAGTATTTCACTTGTTTTCTTTTTCTTAATCATCCTATTAATTGACTAGCGTTGTCCTATATAGCCACGAATTTGTTTGTTATGATTAAAAAGCCTAGTATATTTAGGGTTGTAATACAAAGTAGTAAACCAATCGTATTCTTTTAACATATCAAGGTGTTTATCCGTATGTTTTGTACTATTATGTAATGACATTGATGCAACGAATAAAAAATCTAATGCTAATGATAATAATTCACCCATAATGAATGAGCTTCCTTATATTGGTTAATTTTACCTTAAAAGGGTACCTAGGAGAAGTGATTTATTATTTTTCAATAGCTGCATTTTTTCAAAACTTAGCTTTTTGTTTACATAAAATGAATAATCCAAAAAAACCACCAGTCGGTTAGGATTGATGGTTTTCTTTTGTTTCAATAAACTCAACAACTTCCTCAATATTACACAGATGTCAGGGACGGTAGCAATTACGTAAAATTCAAAGGGAAGGATTCATCATTTAAAGGTTCTTTTGAATTGAAAGGACCATTAAAACAGCTGCTCAAAGAGTAGTGGATAACCATACTAGAATCTATTTGTATAGAAAACTGCTGAAGTGACTTAATGAGCAAAGTCGAGAGATTAATGACTCTCATTTGAAATATATTTTTATGTGAAAAAATATATATAGAAACATATGGTAATTCAGGTACATATGTATTAGGATAAATATAGTAAATTGTTCATTATAACGAATTCAGGGGGAGAAAACGTGCGTAATAAAGGTATTTTGTCATTGGTTGCTGTAGGGTTATTAGCTTCCACAGTGTCCGTGGGTATTGTTAAGGCTGAAGGAAACAAGAACGAGTTGGCTAGGAAAGCTATAGAAAGTCAAGTAGAAAAACCTCTCCAAAAAGGTGCTATTGATCCTAAAACATTTAACCAAATTGAACAAGCATTAAAAGGTTCACAATCATACTCAGTAAATAGTTTCAATAAAATGGGTAGGATGAGTAGTGGCAATTCTGATGAAGATTACTTGATTGAAAGTGAATATAATGACGACTTTAATTCAGCAAATATATCATCATATGAAAAACCGACAATCGGTCAACTACTTCCTTTGTACGATGTTGATTTTTATAAAGTAAAAGTACCTCAGAGTGGAATTTTATTAGTAGGAGGAGAAACTAACTCATACTCCATTGATCTTCTATTTACTGCCGTACAAAAAGATTTTGTTGAGAGTAGCAATTTGGAATATTTGGGTAGTGAATATGAGGATGATGTTGAAGTACAAGCGTATCAAGCTAAAGCTGGCACATATTATGTGGGTGTTATAGACACTGATAATGACTACATTGACAATAATACAGAAGAGGATTTATATGCTATCTCAACTGGATTTGTAGATAATGTTAAGCCATCTAAGCCAAGTGTTAATAAGGTTGACAATAATGACAAAGTTATAACAGGGAAAGCAGAAGCTAATTCTACGGTTACTGTTAAAAGTGGAAGTAAAGTGTTAGGCTCTGCAAAAGCAACATCTAAAGGAACATTCTCTATTAAAATAGCCGTGCAAAAAGCGGGAACTAAATTGACCATCACAGCTAAAGATAGTTCAGGGAATGTAAGTTCAAGTGTTGCTGTAACTGTTTTAGACGTTGTTCCACCAAGTAAACCTACAGTAAGTAAGGTAGATAATAATGACAAAGTAGTAACAGGGAAAGCAGAAGCTAATTCTACGGTTACTGTTAAAAATGGCAGTAAAGCATTAGGCTCTGCAAAGGCAACAACTAAAGGAACATACTCTATTAAAATAGCCGTGCAAAAAGCGGGAACTAAATTAACGGTCACAGCAAAAGATAGTTCAGGGAATGTGAGTTCAAGTGCTTCTGTCACAGTGTTAGATGTTGTTCCACCAAGTAAGCCTAAGGTAAGTAAGGTAGATGATAATGATAAAGTTGTAAAAGGGAAAGCTGAAGCATTATCGACTGTGACCGTAAAGGTAGGTAGTAAATCCCTTGGTTCAGCGAAAGCAACGTCTAAGGGGAGCTACTCAGTTAAGATAAAAGCACAGAAAAAGGGAACTACCCTTTCAATAACTGCAAAGGATAAAGCAGGAAATGTTAGTTCAAAGGCAACTACTAAGGTTGTAAAACATTAAATTCACGGTGATATTACATCTGTTGTTACAGATGAATCATTAAAGACAATGGACATTCTAATAAAACTAAATCAAGTAGGAGTACTCAATATCCGTTATACTTCAAAAACTTGGAGAGAAGAAAATGAGTATAAAGAAAAGTCAAACATTTGTACAGTTAGATGTAAGGAATTGGGATAATGCTGAATTAGTAGAAAGTTTATATGAAATTTGCGAGACTAGTAAAGAGTATGAAAATGATGTAGTAGAGGTTCATCAAGTTGTAGACTTAGGTAAACTTAAAAATGAATGGAGATATTTAATCATTCTAAATATTTCACAAGACCTAGATAATCTGGGTGCGCAAATAGATCATTATTAAAAACAAAAATTTCACTTAATAAAATCTTGAAACCACCAGTCCAATTACTGGTGGTTTTCTTCTGTTTGAACTAATTCAATTACGTCTTCTATATTGCATTCAAGGTATTCGCACATGTTAATAAAAATGGATAATACCACATTAATGTGGCTCTAGAGTCACGTTTCCGAGTCACAAATCATCCTGTTTTTTTTAAACCCCTTTAACGAACTGAATCGTATTGGCTTCAATAAGTAGGGAGAGAATACCGTTTAAATGGATAAGGTTTTTATAAATACAATTCTAATTCAAAGCTGCGTTCATCCAATACAAGAAACAAATACATCGCTTATAAAGATATTTTGGAATATTTATAGAAACAATGTTATAAGATGTTTAAAATAAAATTTACTATCTGTTATTTAACAATAGGGTAGGAAACATGGTTTGTTGGTTAGGGTTAATGTATTGGAAGGAAACTATGATGAGGCCTGTGAAGGGCATTTGATTTTATCAATAATAGTTGCTATTGGTTTTATTTATACAACTTTTTCATACATTGAGTTTACTAGTAAAGCAAGGTTTTCTAAAATATTCTTTTACTTTGGTTTGATTTCAGTCGTATATGGTACGGGTATACTAACTCAAAAATATATTCAAGAAAAGATAAAATAATCTATTAAGCTTAAGCGGATGTTTGGTAAAAAAAGAGCGATTTTAACTATATTTAATTCTTTAAAAGCTCGTTAAATTACCTGGAATATGGTAAAATAGTTAATTGTAACTAATTCAACAGGAGGAACATATATGAGCAATTCAGTAGGGTTTTGGAAACGATTTTTAGCAGAAGTTCTAGATGGCATTATAATAGGCATTCCATTGGCGGTAATTTTTGGTTTGATCACTGGTCAATGGGAAGATGATAGTATTTCAACCTTTGTCGTCTTTCTTTACACAATGTTCGTACCAATATTTTGGTATGGATATACAGTAGGCAAAAGAATGATGGGTATACGTATAGTAAGGGTTGACGGTAAAAAATTAGGTATAGGTACTATGCTTTTAAGATGTTTAGTTGCTGGAATAGTTTATGGAATCACATTAGGAATAGGATTTATTGTTAGCGCGTTTATGGTTGGTTTAAGAAAAGATCATAGAGCAATCCATGATTTCATAGCTGGTACATACGTGACATCGAATAAACCTTGATTATAAGATAGGCAGCTTAATAGCTGCTTTTTTTGTTAGGAAATTTCAGTTGACCCTTTATTAACAGAAGCACTTGATAAAGTTAAACAACTGAAAAATGTTGGATCTTTCTCGTTAAGGATTTATTTAAAGGCTATTTATGGAGTGGAAACAATATGAATGAAAGAAGTTTATAAGGAGCTATGATTTTAAATGAGATAATGAAGAAAAAAGATTATGTTGTAATTCTGGACAAAAAACTTCTCGGCATTAAAGGTACATGAAGTTAGAGTATGCATTGAAGTGGGCTGAATAAGTGACAATAGAGCAATGCAATCGGCATATGCTGACACGTTAACTACTACTATTGAAAAGGATAAAATGCTTTCAGTATTAGAAGTTATACAAAATGGTATTGTTAAAGAAAATGATGAAACTAAGTTAAACGTAGATTATGCTAAGGAATATGGTCTATCGAATACAGAAATTAATAATCTCCAACAGGCACTTATTGAAATTTCTTCAGATGAATTAAATGAAATTGAAAGTGAAACAAGATTATTAGATAAGGAAATACTTAAACAAGACGATGTTATTCAAATAGACGAACTAACAGCGTCAGCTACAGGTAGACATGCTGCACCGCCTTCAGCATTGGAAAAAACTTTAAAAATTGCATTTGGAACCGTTGTCGGAGTGACTGGTGCTACTTTAATTGTTCAAGACATGTATAAATTAGGAGCTTATGCAGCTTGCCACAAATGGGGTAAAAGAAACCTAAAGTTAAAAAACGTGTAAAACACTAGGATACTGGTAAAATATCTGAAACTAAGGGGGAAACACAATGTTTGACATAGTTGACTTTTCGAGAGTGAAAATGCTGAAATTATTGATACATTCTTTGCTTATATGCATTTTATTAAGCTTAGTTAGTTTAATTATTAACGATATTTTTTCAATTATCGTTGATAGAAGAATTAATTTGAATTTATTTTTTATTCCAATAATCATGGTTTTTTGGGTTTTGATAGCAATTAAAAAACCAACATACCAAAAATAATTTCAGGATAAGAGTCTGGGCACAATGCTCAGGATTTTTTTATATTTGTTTTACAATAAAATATCACTATTAACCCTATTTACGAAAGGTTTTTCTTTATTAAATCATCAATAAGAAGTAAACACCATTGAGCAAATGGATATTGATTATAAGCGAGTAATCTTCACTCTGACGAAGTGTTGGCATCTTTCTACCTAACCTGCAGATTTTCGTTAGTGAGGACGAAATAGACCTCGACATGGACGACTTAAACATAGCGCTGACCGCGGTTGATAGCGGTCTTGCAGTAGTAAATCTCGTAATCATCATTGGCGACGACGATTCGCAAGTGTAAATTTGGCGTTAACTCCCGAAAATTATACGGAAGTTTTAGACGAAGCAATCCTGGATGCATCCTTTAATTCCTTTATTTTCTTTTATTGTTACAATAGTCATTTTCTTAGTAGTGCAGATGAATTCTTATTATCGGAGCACTTGTGATGAACTTCGGCCAGATTACGGAATCATTCTTTCCTCGAAGGCTAAGGTTTTTGGGTACAAAAATAGGCAACTGCGAAGAAAGATGAACCCATTTGTAGGCGGATGCGTACATATAACATATAAGATAATATAAGGAAAAGGGACGGTACTATTATGGGATTCTGGAAACAGGTTTTTAGACCTCGGGTCAGCGTATTGAAGGGCGGTCACGTATTAACTGATAATGTCGAAGGCAAAGGGCTAGTTAATAGAATGTCTGTAATAAAGGGGAGGAAGTCAGGCGAAGTCAAGGTCACAACGGCATATGGACATAAGCACTTCACACTTTCACAGATTGAGTGGGAACAAAGTGGAGATCGAAACGTCGGTAAAGGTTATGGTAGTACTATACTTAGTACGGCACTTGTGGGTTCAGTCGGTACAATCGCTGAAGTTGCTGTCAGAGCAATGAAAAAAGACAACTCGACTGCGTACATTTATTTGATCGACGAAGAAGGCGAGGAGCACAAAATCCTCGTTCAGTGTACGAAGGAACAATTTGTACAAATATATAAATTGTGTAATTTATATAAAAATTAAATAAAGTGTTTCCTAGGAGTGTGAAAATAATGAACCACAAGCAAGAGGAAATAGATCCATTATAAAGGTAGAGTAAGAAGGTATAAATGTCTGTAGATGGAAAGAAAGCACATAGAGAACTTTAAGAGTTATATGATCATAACGAAAAAAGTGGCGGAAGAGTAGCAGGTATCAAATATACGGATCTTTATGAAAACGATGATGAAAAACAAGAGCATCTAGTGTATGAGTATCTACAAGATAAAGGATTAATTGACTATAAAATTCTAGGTAGTAACACTTATCAAGCCAAAATCACTCCACCTGGTATTGATAGAATAATGATAAGTGGGCGATCTTTTGGGTCAATTCATTATTGGGTTTAAATTTTGTAAAAAGTAAAAGCACTTTACCTTAAATGGTCGAGTTCTTTTTTGTGTTTATATATTTAATACGTCTTTATTCTGATTAATGATGATTTTATTTCTTAATATCATTTCTTTATTATTAAGCCCAACATTTAGTTCGGTAGTATTGCTCATCTTCTCTATAAGGGAAGCTACAGATATTTCTAATAATTCAGGGATAGACATGTCTGTTTTAGCTGATAAGCTTTCAAGCTTATTGATTAATTCTGGAGATAACAATAACTCTAATGCTTGTCTTTCCTTTGTGTCCATGATTGTACCCTCCATATGATGAGTTATTTTTATTAGTTTAATTATATTATAGAAATTTCAAACTCAACATTAAATTGGGGTAAAAAAATAGTAAAGTTTTGATGTCAATTACAAAAGAAAGGAAGCATCTGGAATGTAATTTTGATTTGTGATAGATGAAATATTTTTAACTAAATATTGTTTAGGTGGTCAGAATAAAGCAGCAGACACATTAGAAATGATTTTGAGCGGAATAAAAGAGGGTACAACTTTCAAATTAAGTCATAAAAGGATAAATATTCAAATAATAATAATATGAATAATTTCAGTATTTAGAAAATGTAATACAGTCCTCCTATTATTATGGTAAAATTTAACTGATATTATAGAAGGGGGCGAAATTTTGAAGTGGTTGCTTAAATGGGTAATAATTGTTTTAATTTGCATCATATCAGGATTCAGTATAAATCCAGTGGTTAAGGCAGAAAGTACAAAGCCAAATATTTCTTTTAGTATTATTTCCCCTACGTCAAATACTACGAAAAATGATGAATTAAAAGTTATTATTTCTAAACCGAACTCCACCTATCAAGTAAGTCAAGTTAAGGCAAAGGTTGAGGGAAAGGAAATCCTTCTAACATATGATAACAATGCTTATGGTGAACATCTTCCAGGATGGGTTGGTACATTAAATTTGAATGGTTTATCAAGAGGAATAAAAACACTTGAAGTCACTGTCTATGATGTTTATGGGAATGCTGTAGCGAAACAAACGACATTTAAGTATACGCAGCCACCAGGTTTAAATATTATTTCTCCTAAATCTTTTGATTTTACAAATGGAAAATTACGGATCACTGCAGAGGCTTCTGATTTAGCTGGTGAAACCTCTACAATAGGGGTATATGCCTCTTCTAATGATGAAGGTTATGGGACGAAATTGCTGGAGAGAGTAAATAGAATCGATGAGACTGTTGATATTAGTAAATATAATGGAAAAGAAATCTATATGACATTTGTAGTTTCAAATGAATCTGGGGGCACATTTACTACAACTAGGGAAATTTATGTTGATAATAGCCCACTTTTAAGCCCAAAAGATCGAATTGATGGGGAAATATTAGATTATAAGGATAATAAAATATTATATCGAACAAATAATGATATAAGAATAAAAGATTTACACACAACAAACGAAACATTAGTTTTTTCTCATTCGATAAATAAAGTGGATTATGGTTTTTTAACTCCTTTAGGTGTGATGCTTGTTGTACAAAATGTTGATCCATATTATATCTCCAATAGTTTATATGAATATAAAAATGGTACTCTTACTTATTTAGGGAGATTAAACTCAAATAGTTCTTTAAAGGTTAATGGTCATTATGCAATTTGGAATGGTGATTTAAAACCTCTTTCAACACCTGGTATTGCTTCTGGAGTCGAATTATATTTAAAGAATCTAGAGAGTGATAATATCACACTTGTATCTAACGAAGCAGGAAATTGGATGAATAATGTAACATCTAATGGTGATGTGATTTATTGGTCAGGTTATGGATGGAATGGGTCAGGGGATACAATATTTAATTACAATATTTATAAATATTCCAATGGAAATACAAGTAGGCTATCTTCTGATGGAAGTTATTTTAATGTATATCCAGTGTCGGATGGAAGCTTAACTGTATATGAAAGACATCGATATAATGAGAATACACATTTCTTAATTTTGAATGTTGATGGAAAAGATGAGACGATTGCTACATCATCAAATGATTTCTCACCTGGAAGAGATTATACCATTAACAATGGCTATGTGGCGTATACCAATTATATAAATGGAACAAAGCAAATTTTTATTTGGAAAGATGGTATTTCTAATCAAATCACTTATTTAGGATCTGATACATCAATTGTATCTCTAAATGCTAATGGTGATGTAATAGCTAGGTTTAGTAATGGCTACTATTTTATCAAGAATGACGGAAGTCAACCAATAAAACTATATACAATAGGTTTGAACAATTACTGGGTTAATAATGAGCTTTATGGCGTTATCGGTGGGGAACTTTTAAGAATAGAGACAAAACCAGTTATAGTTACAGGAGTTACTCTTTCCAAAACGAATCTTGAATTAAAAATTGGAGAAGAATTTAATTTGACTGCTAATGTTTTGCCTTCTAATGCAACAAATCAAAGGGTTAAATGGGAAAGTAATCATTCAGATATCGCAGCTATTGATGGCACAGGTAAAATAATCGCAAAAAAGGAGGGTACAGCTACCATAACAGTAACCACAGAGGATGGAATTAAGACTGCAAGCTGTACTGTGGTGATAAAAGATGTAACAGCACCATCCATACCAACAGTCAATACTGTATATGATAATGCTACTGTTATTACTGGTAAAGCTGAATCAAATGCAAAGGTATATGCGACGGTAGGAAGCAAGAAAATTGGAGAAACAGCTGCAAAAAATGGTCAATATACGATTAAGATTGCAAAACAAAAAGCAGGTACAACCATCGTTGTTTATGCTAAAGATACTTCAGGTAATAAGAGTGGAAGTAAAACAGTTAAGGTAATAGACAAGACAGCTCCATCGATACCAACAGTTAATAATGTATATGATAATGCCACTGTTATTACTGGTAAAGCTGAATTAAATGCAAAGGTATATGCGATGGTAGGAAGTAAGAAAATTGGAGAAACAACTGCAAAAAATGGTCAATATACGATTAAGATTGCAAAACAAAAAGCAGGTACAACCATCGTTGTTTATGCTAAAGATACTTCAGGTAATAAAAGTGGAAGTAAAAAAGTTAAGGTAATAGACAAAACAGCTCCATCCGTACCAACAGTTAATAAAATTACAAGTAAGACAGTAACAGTAACTGGTAAAGGTGAAAAAGGAGCATCTATTTATATTTACAATGGAAGTAAGAAGATTGGGCAAGGAATCGTGGATAGTCGAGGAAACTTTAAGGTGAAAATTAAGGCACAAAAGAAGGGTTCGTCATTAAAGGTATACGCTCAAGACAAATCAGGAAACAAGAGTAAGAGTAAAACAGTAAAGGTAAGCTAGTAACAAGATTAAATTAGTTTTAAAAGCTATCTGTTTATACATTTTGCGGTAATACTGGACCAAGTATTACCGCTTTTTTTATGATGAACTAAAAAATACAAGGAAATCATTTTATTAAGTCTAAAAATAGAGATATTTATGTTGCGGGTTTGGTGAAAGATGGTATAACTGCAAGAGTGAAAAACATTCCAATCCTTGATAACATTTTTGAAGGTCTTTCAACAGCAGAGACAATGTATCTATCATTCTGTGAGGATGTGTTAATTAGAGGGAATATCTCCAATACTACTTCTCGTTTTGTTATGGGATACTACAGTATTAACGTATTAGTTAAAGATAACTTAGTTAATGGAATTACGAAAGAAGTAGTATATGTGAGTGACGCTACTGCTGATGGCTCTACAAGTTATGTGGGATTAGGGTACACGAAGGATTATAGATTAGTGGGAATAGAGTGGAGAATTGTGGGCGTAGTGTATTTAATAGGAGTGGCTTGGATGGGCTAGAAGTTCATTCTAATGTAATCATTAATTCCACTACAGAAACGGTTGGTACACGTAGTGCTATTAGTGCATCAGCTAGTTCAAGGAATGGACGTATTTACAATAACAAAGTACGTGGAGCTAATCAAAAGTATGGGATTGATATTACAACTACTTGTAGTAACATTCAGACTTTCAATAATGATTTAGTTGGATTAACGAAAGGATTGAACAACGCTTCCACAACAAGTTTTGAAGGGACATATATGTATAGTGCAAATGGAACACGTTACAAAATGACTGTATCAGATGCAGGAGCACCAGTATTTACAGCAGGTTAATAATTGTTGAACGAAGCTTAATGGGCTTTTACAGACCTGGGGTATCCGTTATAATGAAAATAAACTAAAGGGATGTAAAAGGATTTTTAAGTAATGCCTTAAAAATTAAACAAAAATATATCGACATTGACATCGAAGAAATTGATCTGTATTTAAACTATTGGAACAAACTGAGCGTAGGTTAGAACTTCTATTATTCAAAGTTATTTTTCCTAATTTGATATTAGGATATAATAGTAATAAATGAATAATAAAAGGTGTGATTTTTCTGACGGAAGTTTTAGCACTAAAAAAGCAGCATAGAAAGTTATCCCGTTTGGTAATTATCCAACGGACCATTCTCCATCAAATCATCAGGTCTATGAAATTCAATCGGCGAAACGCCTTTATCGAACTGAATTGAATCGGCTTCTATCATCAATACATACTTCCCATTAATCTTCCCTAAATGAATGCTTTCCCCAAAATCGGCTAGAAGTCCTTTGATAGATGTACTCCCAAGCTTCATGCGCAGTTCGGCTTCAGGTGTATGCTCAACAATCTGGGCAGTAGCTTCGACGACTTGGTGGGTTTCAAGACGTTCTTGGATTTCACGTTTATCGCTAGTTTCCCAGATTTCCAGGTCCTGTTCGAATTTCTGCAGTTCGTCACTGTTTTCTTCGAATTGGGCGGATACATGTTCATGAACCATGTGGATGACTTGGTTTTTCATGATTTCCGGCATCGATTCACCATATTCGACGAATTTCAAAAAGTCTTCAAAGTAGCGAGCATGTGAAGCCTGGTGGATTTTCAGTTCGGCTTCCTCTACCATTCCTTCTTCGGGCATGTAGGGGGGAAGGTAGCTATATCAAGGACTTTATAGAGCAAAGTCACATTCAGAGTCACAAAATTGAGCATATTGAACTTAAAATTTAATTATTTCATCAAGTTTATCACTAACAGACCGCTGCATATTCGGAAGGACATGACTATATGTGTTAAGCGTTGTTTCAATATCTGTATGCCCTAAGCGATCAGCTATGAGTTTCACATTAATATTTTGTTCTATTAACAAAGTGGCATGAGTGTGCCTCAAATCATGAAACCTAATTTTAGGCAAATTAAGATATTTCGTTATGTTATAGAACTCTTTTCTAAAGTTTCTAGGAATCATGGGAGCACCATACCTTGTTGGTAAGACTAAATCATGGTCTTGATAATTTAATTTACAATTAACTTTTTCAAAATCAATCAATTTACGATGGATTTTAAGTTCTTCAAGTAATCGATTAGGAATTGTGAGCGATCTAACACTTGAATTGTTTTTAGCACCATTTTTTATTTCGGCAGATTGGGTAAGTGTTTGCCTAATATAAATAATTCCTTTTTCGAAATCAATATCTTTCCAACGAAGTGCTAAAATCTCACCCTGCCTTAATCCAGCTAATAGGCCAATCTGGAACCCAATTAGACACCTAGTAACCCTAGTAACATGAGGAGCTTCTTGTAAAAAGTAATTAACTTGATCAAGGGACCAAATATTCATCTCACGTCTATTCCTTTTTGGTAGTGTAGCTCCTGAACAAGGGTTTTCTTTAATCAGTTTTAGAAGAATAGCTTTCTTGAATGAAGCGTTCATTATACGGTAAATCAAATGAACTGTTTCAGGTGAATACTTTTCACTAACTAATTCATTGATGGTACGTTGAATTTGAGTATGTCTAATGCCTTGAAGCTTTATTTTTCCTAATCTAGGTTGAATGTGTTTTTTGTAGAATATTGTATGAGTTTCGTATGTTGATGACTGGAGTGATATCTTTCGTTCTTCCCAATACTCGTCCATAAATTGTTCGTACTTCATGGAAGATATATCAACAAAGGCATCACCAAGAATCTCAGATTTAACCTCTACATAAGCTTTCACCGCTACATCTTTAGAAACAAAACCCCTTCTTCGGATCTGTTTGCGTTTCCCTGTAATAGGGTTTTTTCCTAAGTCAAAACAAAACTCCCATTTTCCAGTTTTCTTATTCAACTTAACTGACATGGTATAAAAGACCTCCTAATGTATCTTTTATACCTGTGTTAATATCCCTAACGTGATTTTAACATAGATATTAGGCATTCGTTAATGATTAAGTGGAAGAAAGTTAAAGGATAATAAAATAAATTTTTATTCATTTTTATGAATATTTATTATTTGAATTGTAGTGATACTGAAAATTATCATGACGACTGGATGGTATTTTAACTTTGTGACAGGGGAATTTATACAGTGCTTTTAAATGCCTTTAAATAGAGGGTATTGACGGTATTTGTGAAAGGGAATATAGTTGGTTTATCAGGTGATACTTGGTTCTTCATAAGAGTTGAATTGAGTGAAGGGAGTGAAACGTGGATGAATAAAATGTTAATATGATATGCAAATAAAAAGTGTTTAACAAGTAAAATTACATAATAAGAAATAAAGAACATAGTTCAAATATTGAATAAGGATTAGATCAGTTTTAACAGACGAATATTTTTAACTCTTTAAAGATTCTTATTTGCCAAATGAAAATTTACCGCTACAATTAGAACGGTAAGGATGGAACGACAAAATGACAAGACCATTTTTGGCATTGTCTTAGTTTCCTATATTCTTTTTCTGTAGTTGAAACTAGAGAAGGGCATGTAGAATGAGACCTTTCTATAAAAAGAATTATATCAACAAGTTTATAAAAGGTCAACAAATAATATGGAAAGGTGGTGGGTACTCCACATAAAAGAACTGTTTCATTTGAAGTTGAAGGAGGTGTGAACGTGGTAAAAAAAGAAGATCTAATATTTTGTTATGATGTGGTGCTACATCGGAAGATTAAACGGGAAGGTTATTCGTACCTTACATCTGCAATTAGCTTATCAGATAGAAAATTTTGGCTCTATCCAAGGTGTATCGAAATTGAAAATATCATGAAAGAACACACTCAGGCGTCAAATTAATTAACTATTCAGTTAAACAATTATTCAGGAGGATGTATATGGAAGAAACTGAACAAAAGAAAAAGTTATACGTACATGTGCCTACTCACATTGTTAGGAATGAGGATATCCACTTAAGTAATGATGAATTTGTAATGTATACGCGACTTTGTTTTTTACACTTTAGAAACCCAAAGGATAAGGGAAATATCCTGAAATTAGATCATCGTACTTTAATGAACTTCTTGAAAATAACCGACACGAGAACTTTTAAGAAGAGGATTAATCACTTACATAGTTTGGATTTAATTAAGAACAAAATTGAGAAAGTCCCCACTAAAGGGCAAATAAGTATCGTATTTAATGATTCAATCGCAGAAGGTAGAGCATTTACAAAATTATCAGCTTCAGTTTTTACATACTTTATTAACGATCAGATTGATACCTATGCATTTAGACAAATTTTCTACTATAAGAGTCGCATCAATAAAAGCCTAGATGGAAACGGACATGATTATTGTTTTTCAGGTTTTGAGTCAATGACTAAGAGGTTTCGTATATCTAGATCAAAAGTGGAAGAGGCGAATACGCAATTGAAGAAAGCAAAGCTGCTTAAAATAGTCAAACATAAGCTAGAACCAACTCATGAATACATAGACGAAGAGCTGCAATATGACCGCTATAATAATCATTATTTTGTGGCTGATATTCTCCACTAAAAATAAGGGTTTTCTCTAAGTACTCTACATGCAGAGGTAGCGTTTAAGAATGCAGAAGTAGAAATTTAGAATGCAGAGGTGCGGTACTCCTAGTGCAGCATTGGCAGTACTGTAAGTAGTATACAATTTAATATTAATATACATACAAGATAAAACAATATACAGTATTTCAATTTCGAAAAAATACGCTTCGAAATGTGGAATTACATTTTTCATATCATAAGTTTTTAAATTTAATTTTTACATAATCGGTCAGTTAGAAATGAAATTAAACAATTATACAAAAGGAGAATGATTTAATGGGAAATTTATCAAACCAAGTTTATATCTATTCATTATCTACAGATGTATTTTTCAGCGAGGAAGAAAGAAATTTAAAGTTGCTTAAGGATCGATATCACGATTTAAAAAGGTTATCTGCTCAAAAGGAGGATATAGAATCTAAACTACAGGAATTAAGAATTCAATTAACTCAAAGCCAAAAAGGAAAGGAAAGGGAATTTGTTGAGTCACAAGTTTCTAAATGTAATAGACTATTGGAATATTTGGAATGGTTAAGGGATACTGTTTTTAAGGATAAAAAGATATCTAATGCAAGGCTCAAACGTGAGTTGAATGCTAAAGTTGATGAAAATGACAGTATACGTACCTTAGACTCCATCAAATTGAATAAGAGTCAAACGATTTCATTATTCGAGTCTACATTGACCCGTCAATTAAAATTGGAAACTGGTAAACTATCCGAAAAGTTAATAATTGTAGAGGTATATAATTATGGAGTCTTTAAGAGCCTGTTAGATAAAGGGTTTGATTTTAAAAATAAACACTTCGTATATTGGTCTTCCTCAAGTGGCCAAATCAGAGACAAGAAGGCTGTTTTTATTCAAGAGGACGCTTGGAATGGTAAAAACGGAATTGAAAATGCAATAACTGCGGGATTAAGTATTGAGGAAATAAATGATAATGATGGTATGAGCGTCAATAAGTTTCTCGCGTATAAAAGTTTAGCAAGTAGCGCCAGTGAGAAATGGGAAAACTTTAGTATTAGAATTGCATCGTTGTGGATGATGTAAAAGTTTCGTTGAAAAATAGAACTGTTGATTTTATTAGCAGAGATACTTTCGATGTGAAACGTGATGAAAATAGGACGGTGGATTTAGAAATTACTGATGGAGCAGGGATGATGCTTCCAAAAGTAAGCGAAAGGTTATTCGGTGAAGGAGTATATAAAAATATTCAGTTTCGTCTTCCGTGGATGAAGGGCTGCCTTTCCCCTGTACCGTGGAATGAATTTGGAGACAATCTTGAAGTGACGGATATCTATGGTAAACAGTGGAAATTGAATGAAGAGACAGGTATCGAGATAATATTCTTCAAATCCCAATTTAAAATGTGGAAGCATTTTATAGATAAAAGTAATGTAAAAGAAAGCTGGAAGAAATACCAAGACAATTTCAAACTATACAATTGTGAAGCTGCGTTTATAAATGCTGAAGAGGATTCTATTCCAAATGCGAAAACTAATTATCAATACTTGCAGTCATTGGTTTACATAGAAAATGAGGATTTAATGGATTTGGTACAAATGACAAATGACGACCTTATTAATTTGGGAACAGATGTAGACACAATGATTCGTGTTCTTGGCTGTGAAGATGAAAATGAAGATAAAAATGAATTTCAGCAAGCGATTAACCTGTATCCTGCTTTGTTGAATGACAAAAATAGTAAAGAAGCAATAAAGAAGAGGAAAGAGAAAATTATTGAAGAAGCTAAGTCAGCTAAGCTTAGTATTGATGGAAAATACACTTACGTTTTGCCAGATTGGTTTGCTGTAATGGAAAATATTTTTAAGGGTATTGAGAATCCAATAGGACTACTGAACGATGGGCAAGTATACTGTAATCTATATGATGAAGGTAAAGTTGATCTAATGAGGGCTCCAGCATTAAGTTTTGAACATGCAATTCGAGAAAATATAAAAACTGAAGAAATGAAAAAGTGGTTTATTACTAAGGGGATTCACATATCAGCTGATGATTTAATCCCCAAAATACTTATGGCGGACTTTGATGGGGATAAAATCATGTGCACCCCGTCAAAATCCCTAATCAAAGTTGTTGAAGAAAATGCTGAACGATTAGATATTGTTCCTTTAGAGTACGAAATGGGAGTATCTGATCCTAAGCCGATTAATTCCGATAACATTTTTGAAAGTCTAAAAATAGCGTTCAAAGCGAATATCGGAATTATTTCAAATACCATATCGAAAATCTATAATAAAAATGAATTTGATCCTAAGTCTGATTACACTTTGATCAAAAAATTAACGTCATATAATAATCATATTATAGATATGGCTAAGACTCTTGATGATGTAAAATTACCTCCAAGTGTTAAAGCAGAATGGAATAAATATGATAAGCAAAAACTTCCGTATTTTTTCACATATGCTAAGAATAAAGAAAATGTATTGTATAAAAATCAAAGCACCGTCAACAGAGTTGAGGATGCGATTATCGATAAGCGTATTCATTTTAAAAGTGTGGTAGGTAAATTTGATTACAGAAAGTTATTGTGGACTCCAAATATTAAAGATGAAGCCTTTGTAATTAATGAAAAAATCGATAAAGGAATTATTGATGCGTATACATACTTAGATCAAAATAAAAGACATTATATTTCTACTAATGAAGATGATATGGACGATAAGAAACAATATATCTATATTGTTACAGACTGTAGACAAACTCGATGAAAATCGAGTTTGTCTACAGTTTTTTTGAGGGGTTGTAAAAATTCGACGTTGATTTCCACTCCAGGCACTCGCTTTCCGCGGGCGGTCAGGGAGCCTCCTCGGCGCCTTTGCGCCTGTGGGGTCTCCCTTGGACACGCATTTCCCGCAGGAGTCTCGCACCTTCCGTTCCAATCAACTTTGTTTTAACAATTAGATATAACCACTTTTGCCTACAGTCCTTTTTGTTTTAATATAGAAGTATTAAAACTTGAGGTGATGACGATGCTTTCGAAACATAATTCTATTCAGCGAGATCAACTTGAAATGATTACTTTGGATCAACTGGTGCCAGCGAACCATTTGGTTCGTAAAATTGAGGGAGCCATTGACTTCACTTTCATTTATGACTTGGTGAAAGATATGTATTCAGAGATAGGGCGCCCAAGTATTGATCCAGTTATTTTAGTTAAATTGACATTCATTCAATATACCTTCGGTATTCGTTCGATGCGTAAAACGATTGAAGAAGTTGAAACGAATATGGCTTACCGTTGGTTTTTAGGTTACGGTTTCCATGATAAAGTACCTCACTTCTCAACGTTCGGGAAAAATTATGAGCGTCGCTTTAAAGATACAGACCTGTTTGAACGGATTTTTTATCGTATCTTAATGACAGCTTCAGAAAGAAAGTTAATAAGTGCAGAGCACGTATTCGTTGATTCAACACATGTGAAAGCCAGTGCGAATAAGCGAAAATTCGAAAAGAAAATCGTTCGTAAGGAAACACGAGCATATCAAGGACGCCTTCAAGAAGAAATAAATCAAGATCGTGAAAACAATGGAAAGAAGCCTTTTCCACCGGATAAATTTGATAAAGAAGAAACCAAAGAAATTAAAGAAAGTACAACTGACCCTGAGAGTGGCTACTATGTAAAAGATGAACGAACAAAACAGTTTGCCTATTCATTTCATGCGGCTGCGGACCGCAACGGTTTTGTGCTGGGGACGATTGTAACACCGGGAAATACGCATGATAGTCATATCTTAGAGCCTCTTGTTGAACAAGTGATTGAGAAAGTTGGAAAACCTGAAGCTGTTGCCGCAGATGCAGCTTACAAAACACCAGCCATTACAAGCTACCTTTTTGGGAAAGAAATCACACCAGCTTTACCCTATACACGTCCACGAACAAAAGAAGGGTTCTTTCGCAAGCATGACTATGTTTACGATGAACATTTTGATTGTTATCTCTGCCCATCGGGCGAGATTTTAAAGTACTCAACAACAAATAAAGAGGGCTATCGCGAGTACAAATCACCCAAACACACTTGTGCGACATGCTCATTTTTATCACAGTGTACAGTAAGCAAAGACCATCAAAAAGTGGTGACACGCCATATCTGGCAAAATTATATGGAAGAAGCAGATCATCTGCGTCATCACAAGGATGTAAAACCTATATATGCGAAACGTAAAGAAACAATAGAGCGTGTATTCGCAGATGCAAAAGAAAAGCATGGTATGCGTTGGACTACTTTAAGGGGACTTAAAAAATTGTCGATGCAGGCGATGCTTACTTTCGCTGCCATGAATTTAAAGAAGATAGCCAATTGGACATGGCAAGGTCCAAGAATGGCTTAATAAAGTGGGCTCGTAGAGGCCCAATCTCTTAATCATGAGCAAAATTCAAAGGGAATTTCAAAAGGGGTCCGGAATTAAAACATTCCGAACCCCTTTTGTCTACAAACTGAAACAATATATCTATATTGTTATCCGTCAAAAATTATTAGAAATTTATCCAGATGCTAATAAAATTGCGGATGTGTTGGTTAGATACTTATTTGGAGTTAAAGATAGCAAGTACAAGAGGACATTATGGGAGTCGTTTGGAACTGAAGTGGTAAATAGTATTAGAAAGAATGTACATAAAGAAATTGATTGCTCTGGCTGTGGAGTGACAGTATATGAGCCTAGGCAACGCCAGATTAGGTGTGATAAGTGTCAGAATAAGTATAGGCTCAGCCAGGATAAAGAGCGTAAGCGCAAGGTAAGACAGAGACTAAATGATATGTCCGCATGAGATTTAATAGCTAAATACGAAATAGCCCATGAACCCTACAGCCGTAAGGTATCTGGGCTTTTCTTATTATTAGAGTTAACCGTATGTTAGGGGGGAAGAATCCAAGTCAATATATACAATAATCGGCAGTGTACTCCCCTTTAATTTTTTTGCAATCTTTAAAAATGGTCATACGGTTCCGTAATTATTAATAACTTAAATTCATAATACCCTATGGAATCATCTAAAGCAAGCAATATCTATAAAATTTGTACATTTATTGGAGCCACATCTCCATTTAGCGTATAAGAAATCCATCTAATCATTTAGGTGGGTTTTATTATGCGTTAAATCATGTGGGATTGCTGCAATAAGTGTATAAGCATAAGTTTATACGCTAATAAAAATGTGGAGGAATGTAAAATGAAAGAAGTTGTAAAAGAATTTGAAAATTTGAAAGCTGAGATGACCCCTGTACCCGGATTTTCTAGATACCTATGTCACACACCATCGGGGAGAGTTTGGAGCAAGGTTAGTAACAGATGGTTAATTGAGGGTGAATTTTGCAAAGGTACAGGTGATTACGGACAATATTTAATGACGAGCCTTAAGTGTGATTTAACGGAAGAAATGGTGCCTATGTACAAACATGAGATTGTTCTAAGTTCAGCATATGGGACTATGAAAGGTTTTTGGTTATCGCAAGGATTGCAGATAGATCATATCGATAAAAACCCACGTAATAATAAGATAGAAAATTTGCGTTTGATAACAGATGTTGGGAATAAAAAGAACTCTAGGGACAGGTATTGGAATAAGACCAGGCTCTCAATGGAAACGGCTAATAAAATTAGAAATGATTTTAAAAAGATGACTCAGAATAAAGTTGAATGGTACAAACAAAAAGGAAAGGAATTAGGTGTTACAGCAAGATCTATTCAGAATATCTGCTTGAATCGTACTTATAAGGAGAAAATTTAATGAAGGATACTACATACTTACCATATTCGAATTAGTATTACATAGAATAAATATTACATAGAAAACCACGGTAGAATACATAAGTAATACATAAAATTTCTTCACTAGCAGCCCATATATTGGGTGTGTTTTTCGTTAAGAGATAAAAAAATATTGCAACTCCCATAAAAATGTAATATTTTCTTATTAGGGAGATGGTGCGGATGAAAAATAGAATTAGTTGGGATAAAGCCTTGGGCATAGGAATTGAAATAGCTCCTAAGGGTCAAAGAGGTTTACTTGATGGACATGGTACTTATAGTGAACTTGCATTATATTGGGAAACTTGGTTAAGGGACACAAAAGGATACCCTGAAAAACAATTGATTGATCATAGTGTAAATAATAATTTAAGGAAAGAATTCTTTTTTGAAAACATTGAAAATCACCCTGAGTGGTTCACTAATGGTGGTATGAAAAGGATAGAGACAAATCAAGGCATTACTTATGTTTGTAAAGGGTGTCAAAGAGTTATTGATGGTATATGCCTATACACCTGTAATCATTGATTAATTGTTCTTGCTAACGAAAAAAATTATGAAGACAAAGTGATTCATTTAGGGTGTCTTTTTTATATCCACGCAGGACTTTTGTCACTCCTATCGAATATTGTTAAAGTAAGTAATAAATGTATGGGGAGTGGGAGAATTGAACAGAAAAGAACATAATAGATTCCTTATTGAACAATCACTAAAGGAATATGGTCTGGGCGATCACGATGAATTGACTATGGAAAATCTAAGAAGAGCCATTTCTCACGCTATTACAGAAAATAATGAAGTTATCAAAGATGAAACATATTGGAAAGTAATTGGTGAATTTGTAGATAAAAAATAAATCAGGCAACAGACATCCGAGTTTTATCGGGTGTTTTTTATTTAATTGCAATATTTATGTGATATTCTTTATTAATCACCATTCAATAAGGAGTACAATCATGTCAGATATATTGCTATATTATGTAAAAGAAATCGGACTAAAAGACACAACGGATTTATTTTTAACATTATTAGGGATTATAGTTAATTTATTAGGCATTGTCATTACTGGTGTATTCAGTTGGTTACTATGGAAAGCTACTCATGCTACAAATAATTTAGCACGGTTAAGCTATGAGCTGTCAGAAAAAATTGCAGATGAAAAAAGAAATGAAGAAAAGAATATTAGAGACAGAAATCGAATTGAAATGTGGAAAAAGGTTCACAGTTTATCCCATACATTAGAAAAAGAATCTAATTTTGAAGAATTACTCACAGAACCCAAAACTCATGGCTTCGAAGATGAACTTCTAGCCAAATATTTTAATGAAGAAGAACAGTTTTTGATTGATTCAGTATGGGCAACTTTTGAAGGTCACATTAATCAATTCAGGCAAGAATTACTTTTGTTATCATTCCCTACTGATGAAATGAAGGAAAATCAGGAACATTGCTTAGCATTAGCCAATAAGTTATCTGATTTATTAATGGAAAATGATGAAGTTTAATAAAAGTTCTCATTAATTTGAGAGCTTTTTTATTTTGTCTAAATGCAGGACTTTTGTCACTCTTTGCTGAATATTGTTAAAGTGAGGAAATATTTGGATAGGGAGTGTTAGAATGCAATTTGAGATTTACAAGGTTAATAACAATGGAAATAAAATAGGTCATGCGACAAAAGATGAGTATACACAAGCGGTAGAACATTTAATAAATTACAATCATAATGATGAAAATTATACGTTGAAGACTATTATACCATTACAAAGTGATGGAGAAACAAATGAAAGTTTAGTTGTTTTGGAAAAACATTATAATGAATTTATTGAGGTTAATTACCTTGATTTTGAAACCAAAGAAAATATCTTTAGTTATATGAGAACAGATATACATGATATTCTCTCGGTTATAAAAAGTACAGATGAATTAGAGATTGAAACCGAAGAATGGAAATATCGACTGAAATACCAGAGTTCATCGTTCAAAATACAAGAAGGATTTGAACTGTATGATGAAATTTTAAATGTTTATTTTAAAGTTCTTGATAAGAGTAAAAATATTTAACCCGAGGAACTCATCAATCATAAAAGCACTCAGCCTAAATGGTCGAGTGCTTTTTGTGTCTTATTTAATACTTCTTTATTTTTATTAATGAAAACTTTATTTCTTAATATCATTTCTTTATTATTAAGCTCATCATTTAGTTCGGTAATATTGTTCAGTTTCTCTAGAAGTGAGACTATTGATGGCATTGCTAATAATTCATGGAAAGCTATGTTTGTTTTAGTAGATAAGATTTTTAGCTCAGTAAGTTGACGAGGAGATAAAAAAGACTCAAATGGTTGCCTTTCATTTATTTCCATGATTGTACCCTCCTTATGATGAATTATTAAATTATATTAGAATTATATAATAGAAAATCAAATATAATATATTAATCATGTAAAGATTTGATGAATCGGAGAATATAGGAAGGATTTGAGTAATTGGGTGTTTATGTGTTTATAAAAAGGGGAAATCTTCCTATTAGTATGGTAAAATATTAATGACGAATAGGAGGAGATTGTAATAGATACAACTAAATACTCGGAGAACTTTTCAGAGGATTCCTTTTGGAAGAAGATTAAAAAATTCGGCAAAAAAGCAGGGGTTTCAGTAGTTTATGTAGCTTTACTATTGTTTTACACACTTCAAAAACCAACCACTCCTGTTTGGGCAAAGACAGTAATTATTGGAGCGCTGGGGTATTTCATACTTCCAATTGATTTAATTCCTGACTTAATCCCTGGTGGATATACAGACGATTTCTCAGGGTTATTTGGAGCATTGGTCACTGTCTCAATGTTTATTGATGAGGAAGTTAAGTTAAATGCAAAAGAACGAATTAGGATTTGGTTTGGGGAAAGTGCAATTTCTGATACAGATTTAGTAGATGATAAACTAAATAAGAAAACTGATCAGGATGAACAAGATAAAGATAAAGATAAAGATAAAGATAAAGATAAAGATAAATATAAATAAAACAAAGAAGCACTTTACCTTAATGGTCAGTGCTTTTTTGTGTATGTGAGAATGATATTATTTAGCAAATGGTCGAGATACAAATAGATGTTCTTTTCGGTTATAATAATGATCATTAATTTTAACATAGTCATCAGTAATTTCTTGAATTAGGCCAGTCGTAAGAACTGCTTCATCTTCTGTTAAATATTCTACATCAACAGGCGTAAGTAAATTCTGATGTGCTTCAAAATCTTTGTCCGTCTTTCGGAAATCACCATCTTTGGTCATGTACATTTAAATCACTCCTTTTTACTTATTATATAGGAAAATAATTCCTATATATAGTATAATGGTAGAATAAGGGGGGGATAGGTAATGAAGAAATTTAAAGTGATTATTGAATTTTCAAGTGGTCGAACAAAAGAATTTACAATTGAATCAACGACTGAAGCAGAATTAATAAGTTCTATAACACGGAATGAGAGATGGTACATAATGAAAAATGGGTATGTTATCAACTTAGAAAACGTAATTGGTTTTTCTGTTTCAGAAGTAAAATAATTTTCAAGGCATCCGAGTAAAATCGGATGTTTTTTATTTTGGAGAAAGATTGTTGGTCTTTAAGTGAGAGGATGGAAGGAAAACTAGTTCTTGTTGTCGAATTATGTAATTAAATAAAGACAAAAGGAGTTAGTTTTTTCTATGTTAAAGGCAAATTTATTAGTTGTATTTTTAGGATTCGCTATGATCATATTAGGGATGTTTTCATTATTGGGTTTCGTAAAAGTGGATCCTTTGACTTTATTTGGCTTCTCGTTAGCTGGATTATTCTTAATTATTGCGGATTTATTAGAAGATTTACGTGACAAGAAACGAGATACCTTAAGTAATATATGGACACAAACATTAATAGGAGGAAAAATGTTCTTATATATGTTTGCAGGGATTAGTATTATTGTATTACCGTTTATTAGAATAAATTTAGAATGGCTTGCAAAAATAGACAAAGCTGTCGTATTGATTGGATTCGGTATTAGTTTAATGATAATGGGGTTTAAGGCATTGGACGAATTACAAAAGTTTATTAAAAAGCAGATTTAATAAACTTTGCTAAAGCTAAAAAAAATGATTATATCTAAGGTAAGCACCCTATTGGTGCTTTTTATTTTGTCTAAATAAGGGAGATAAAATAAATGTTTAATGTGAAGAAAAGTCCACTTGAGAAGGTGTTATCAGGAATATTAATAATCATAATAGCGTGTGTATTTGTTGCTATTCCATCAGGGATAGCTTTTTCAATTGGTTCTTAAAGTTGATATTAATTACGTTATTCCTGCTGGAATAGGATTGTTTTTCTACGTGTTTTCGTTATTGATTACTATCATTCAACAGATACGGTTTAAGAAATTTGCAGATGATACAGGTAAAGATTTCAATGATTTTTTAAAGGGGGACTAAGTAATGGAAAAGGATAAGAAAATTGATGAGTTTGAAGAGTTATTAGAGGGTGATGATAACCTTACTGACAAAGAGAAGATGTTTTGCCTTCAATATCTAAGACATTTTAATGCGGCAAAGGCGTATCGGGAAGCATTTAATGAAACTAAGTATGACAAACAGGCAGCTCATATTTTGATGAAAAGTGAAAAAATAAATAGCTATATTAAGAAATTGAAGAAGGAATTATTTACAGAAACTTTGATGGATTCAAAAGATGTGTTAGAGCAGTATATAAAAATTGCCTTCGCTGATATTACTGATTACGTTGATTTTGGTACGAAAGAAAAAATTGATGAAAATGGCAATAAGTACAATGCAAACTATCTTAATTTTAAAGATTCTGCGACTGTAGATGGTTCAGTAATTGAATACATCGCAGGTGGAAAAGCTCCTACTTTGAAATTAAGCGACAGAACAAAAGCACTGGAGATATTAAGTAAATTTACTAATTTGATTGACGGGGATACTGATAAGGAATTTAAAATCGTTTTAAAACGAGCTGGCGAAGATGACTGAATTAAAAATCAATCCACACTTTGAAGATTTCATTTACGATTGGGATCACACTAACTATCTATTAGTTGGCGGGTATGGATCAAGTAAATCATTTAATACAGCACTTAAAATAATCCTCAAATTATTAAGTGAAAAACGGACAGCTTTAGTTTTAAGGAATACGTTTGAAACACATCGGGAATCCACCTACGCATTATTTAGAGAAATTGTTAAAGATCATTTAGAGTTACACAATCAGTTTAATTTCACCTTGAATCCTATGCAAATCATTTTTCCAAATGGTTCAAAGATTATCTTCAAGGGGGGAGACAGTACAGAAAAGTTGAAAAGTTTGGTAAACATTAGTGTCATCTGGATTGAAGAATGCTCTGAGATTAGGGAAGAAGTTTACCATGAGCTTAAAGGACGTTTAAGACATCCTACATTAAGCTTACATACTTTACTCTCCACCAACCCTGTATCAAAAGATAATTGGACTTATCGTTTCTTTTTTAAAGATGATTTAAAGGATTACTTTAGGTTAAATGACGAAGAATTGTACGAAAAAAGAATTATTAAATTGGAAGATACTTATTATCATCACAGTGTCGTAACAGATAATAAATTTGCAACGGACAAATACATAGAAGCTTTACAAGAGACTAAGGAATATGATCCAGATACCTATAGGATTAAATTTGAAGGAAGATTTGGATTTAGTGGTTTACGGGTGTTCTCGCAGTTTCAAACAATGCCTCATGATGAAATAATTGAAAAGGTAAGGAAAATACAAAATCCTTCACGAAAATGTGGAATGGATTTCGGATTTGCGACATCTTACAATTGTTTGGTAAAGCTTGTAATTGATAAAAACGAAAATATTCTCTACATTCATTATGAATATTATGACAAAAATAAAACTGACCCGGAGACAGCAGAGGACTTAAAAGATTTTGCATTCACAAAAGAATTGATAAAAGGTGATTCAGCAGAACCAAAGACAATTAGATACTTCAGACAACAAGGATTTAACATGAGGTCAGCAAGGAAGTATAAGGGAAGCAGACTGCAATACACCAAAAAGGTAAAAAGGTTTAAGAAAATTATTTGTAGTGATGCGTGTCCTAATGTAATTCGTGAGTTGCAATGGCTAACATTTAAAAAGGATTCAAAAGGAATAATAAAAGAAGATGAGTTCAGCACTGATCCGCATAGCCTCAGTGCTATTTGGTATGCCTTAGATGATTATGATCATATTGATTTAAAAGGTGACAAGATGAAGGAATTAACTAAAGATTCGCTTGGTATATGGTAGGAGGTGGAATATTGTTTAGGTTAGATAAGAGTCAAATTGAAGTTATTGTACCTGGAATAATTGAAACGCTTATTTATAAGCATGATACAAAACGTGAAGAAAAAATGCACAATTACTACCTGGGTGAACACAAAATACTCGATAGGAAATTTGCAGACGAGAGTAAGCCGAATAATAAAATTGTAGCAAATTGGTGTGAGTATATTAGTGATCAACATGTAGGTTATTTCATGGGGAAGCCTGTTGTTTACTCAAGTAAGAATAAAGAGTATATGCAGGAATTACAGGATATTTATGATTCGAACGATGAACAGAAAATTAATTATGAGATTGCTGAACAATGTAGTCGTTATGGTTATGGAGTGGAGATACTTTACACTAAGGAGACCAAATCAGGTAAAAAAGAACCTCGGTTTAGACCTTTACCGTTGATTGAGAATAACATAGTACTAGTTTTCGATAATAGTGTAGAAGAGAATCTTATATTAGCAATCAGATATTGGGAAAATGAAGATGTTTTGGATGATTCGAAATCATTACATGCGTATGTCTATTCAGATCATACCAACTATCATTTTGTCCAAAAGGATAATGAAGAATTCTTTCTGGAAAGTGAAGAGGCTCACGGATACGGTGAAGTGCCAGTCAATTATTATTGGAACAAGGGAAGTCAGTTGAAGTCTGATTTTGAAGGTATTATTCCATTGAATAATAGCTATGACGCATTAATTTCAGACGATGTAAATGAGTCTGAGTCGAGTACAGATGCCATTTTGAAGGTATGGGGAATCGATAATATTCCTGAAACTCAGGAGATGAAAGAAAAACGATTGTTAAACTTCGGTAAGGTGGAGAAAGACGAAAAAGCTGATGCGGACTGGTTAATTAAGAATATAAACTCCGAGTGGAAAGAGAATCAAAAGAATCGTACTAAAAAGGATATTCTTGATTTGAGTAAAGTTCCAGATATGACCGATAAATCATTTGCAGAAAGTTCAGGTGTTGCCCTCGAAAGACGGATATTACCACTTGAAAACACTCGAAGTACAAAGGAAAGATACTTCAAAGAAGGCCTACAGCGTAGGATTAGGATGATTACTAATATTCTTAATATCAGCAAGAAATACGATTATTTAGATATTGATATTAAATTCCAAAGAAATTTGCCTACTGATACACAGACTGATATTGCAAATGCTGTTGCGTTAGTTGGGACTAATATTGCAAGTATGCAAACATTACGTAAGATGGCTCACATTGAAGATCCTGCTTATGAAAAGGAATTAATTGAGCATGAGAATGAAGAATATATCCGTTTAAATGTTAAGGATGATTTAAATGAACCGAATAATGGAACGAATAAAGAAGCTAACACAACAATTGGAGAAGAAGTCAAACAAGCTTGAAAATAATGTTGTTAGTTTTTATGAGAAGGCGTTGAATAAATACCTGTCTTTTTTAATGAAGACATATAGCAACTATGAAGTTGATGGGATACTTACATACCAAGAGATGAATAAGTATGGCCGCATGAAATCTTTTGATAAAGCTACGATTGATATCATGAAGGACTTGTATAAGGGTATAGAGGCTGATTTGAATAGTCATTTGTATGATGTTTATACGGATTCCTTCTATTATATTGGTTGGGCTATCGAGAGTGATTCAAAGGTTAAATTAAGTTATCGTTCATTGAAGTTAGATGTTGTGAAAGAAAGTATTGAAAATGAATTTGTCTATTTAACATTGAATGAACACTTAGAAAAGAATCGTAATGATGTGATTTTAAAGTTACGTAATATTATTACTCAGGGATTGGTTAGAGGTAGCACATATAAGACGATGAGTAAGAGTGTTCAGGAAGTGTTTGAAGGCGATGTTGTTAAGGCTAATCGAGTTGTAAGGACAGAGAGTGGAAGAGTATTAGAGAAGGCTAAATTGAATAGCGCTTTGCATGCTGAGAGTAAAGGAATACAGATGGGGAAGAAATGGAACAGTGTTGGAGATGAGCGAGTAAGAGTAAAACATACGGCATTGCATGATGTTACTATACTTGTAAAAGGGGACTTTAGAATTGGTGATGACTTAGCTAAAGCACCTAAAATGTTCTCTAGACCAGAAAACACGATTAATTGTCGTTGTTTCCTCACTTATGAGATCCTTGGTATCGGCAATAATACTCAACATGATCACCTAGAAGATATGCAGCTTGAAGAGTGGAAGCAGGAAAGGTTATCTAATATTGAACGTTCGTAAACGTTTATGCAAGTCAGTGAACGTTCGTATAATGTAATTGTACATAAACGAACTATCTATCTGATTGATGAATGTAGTGATAGCAAGTGTTCACGAATTAAACGAATAGTGTTCGCAAACGTATACTTTTATGAACGCACAGACGATCAGGTAACAAAGGTTAGTAAGGCAACTATATATAGAGTAGTAAAGGAACAACAAAGGGGTGTCTAACTGACACTCCTTTTTTATTTGCCTAGATGGTACCCCCCATACCCCCTTTTTGGACATTGTTTATTACTACTACCCTTACAAAATATCGCGGGCAATTTTGGAAGCTTTTTTTGCCTTTTGTCGATTGGGCATCATAATTAATCGGACTTAATTAGAACTATATAGGGGCCATATGGCAACTGTAGAGGGCTAGGAGGAATATATACTATGGAATTATTTAAACACGTACATACACCTGATTTGCCGTTAAAACTAGATATGCAATTCTTTGCAGAGGGAGAAAATGGAGGCGCTGATTCTAATAATGAAGCAGGACAGCAACCTGAAAGTATTACACTAACTCAAGAAGAATTAAATCTAAAATTACAACAAGAGGCAGACAGACGAGTCACAGAAGCACAGAAAAAATGGGAAGCTAAGACTACTCAGGAATTAGAAACACGTATTCAACAGGAACGAGAAGAAGCAGAAAAGCTTGCTAAGTTGTCTCAGGAAGAAAGATTCAAGGTTGAACGTGATAAAGAATTAGCAAAGATTGAAGAGGATAGAAAGTCATTTGAGGCTGAACGTTTACAATTCAATCAAGAAAAATTATTCACTGAAACTGAAAAAGTATTAATCTCCGAGAGTTTAGACGCTTCTTTTGCTAAATTCTTAATTTCAGACACAGCAGAAGCCACCAATGAAAACATTCAGGCATTTAAATCAGCATTTAATGAGGCTGTACAAGTAGCTGCTAATGCTGCTTTACCGGGTAGACCACCTTTAGCAGGCTCAGGTAAACAATTATCTGAATTAGATCAATTACAGAAAGATTATACACAGGCTATTCAATCCAAAAATTCAGCGTTACAAATTGCACTAAAGAATAAGATTCACGAATTACAAAAATAACTTTTAAATTAGGAGGGCAATCACATGCCAACAAACATTAACGGACAAGGAAATTCATTTAACTTACCAAACTATTCAGGAGAGCTTTTCACAATTGATGCAGAAGTAACGCCATTTCTTTCTATGGCTGGAGGGCTAACTGGAGGCAAACAAACAACATCTAATGAATTTACAATTGATTCTACATACAGCTATCCAAATCCAGCACAACCAGCAATCTCTGAGCAAGCTTCAACAACAGCACCAACAGCAGTAACTTACGTACGTGATCAATCTAAGAACGTAACTCAAATCTTCCAAGAATCAGTAAATATTACATACCGTGCATTATCTAATGGAGGTAAACTATCCGGCTTGAATATTGCAGGACAATCTAACAATGTTGTATCTGAGAAGGACTTTCAAATTGCTCGTGCATTGACTAAAATTGCACGTGATGCTGAACATACTTTCCTAAATGGTACATACAATCTTGCGACTACTGCGGCTACAGTTGATAAAACTCGTGGTATGTTCGAACTTACATCAACAGGAAATACAGTTGCTGGTGCAGGTGCGCAATTAACTAAAGCAATGATTGATAAATTGTTAAGGGATATGTTTACTAATGGTGCTCGTTTTGACAATATGGTTCTATTTACAAATGCATTCCAAAAACAAGTAATCACTAGTATTTATGGATATGCTCCACAAGATCGTAATGTTGGTGGATTAGACATTCAACAAATTGAAACTGACTTCGGAAAAATCGGTATTGTTTTAGATCGTTTTGTTGGGGCAGATAAAGTTGGACTATTCGATATGGCTCATGTCTCTCCTGTACTTCAATTAGTACCTGAGAAAGGACATTTGTTCTATGAGGAATTAGCGAAAACAGGCGCTGCTGAATCTGGTCAAATCTTTGGACAAATGGGACTAGATCACGGAAATAAAGCTTTACACGGTTCAATTACTGGTCTAGCTTCATCTTAATAACATTTAGTGGATAGGTGCATTTTTGTACCTATCTTTTTTTATTACAATCAGAAAGGGGGTTAGGGAATGGGTAAATTACAAAATGATTCACGAGTAGATTTAGTACTAAAAGAAGTATTACAAATGGATGCTCAAGCAGATTCTTCCGCAGTTGATGTAGCTGCATTGAAAGCAGATTTTAACGCATTGTTAGCTAAATTAAAAGCAGTAGGATTAATGAAATAATAAGGAGTGAGCGATAAATGAAATTTGTAGGTTACGGTGTTGTATGGGATAAGGAAAATAATAAGCCATTATGTGAGTTTGTAGATGGTGAACTTAAAACAACAGAGGATGAAGTAATTAAGACTCTGAAAAAACTAGGTTATAAAGGTGAAAAGGAAAAAATCACTTCCAAGCCTTCTGATGCTGAACAGGAAAAAAATATTGAATTTCCTGAAGGTGAATGACCATGGAATTAGTCGAACTTAAAACTAGGTTAGGTATTCCTGTTGATGATACAAGTCAAGATGATTCATTGAAAATAGCTCTTAATGATGCTATTGAATATGCAAAGGAATGGTGCGGTACTTCATTTGAAAATGAAAATGCAGATTTACTTATTCCATCACCTGTTAAAAAGGGAATTGCATTAATGATTGAAATTGACCTAACTGTTCCTGTAGGAGCGGTGAGCGATTCCCTTGCAGGAGCAACTCAAACCTTCACAAGTGATAGTCAAAGGTATACACCTGTATATAGACTTTGGAAACCCTACAACACAAAAGTAGGGTTTTTCTAATGAGACGAGTAAGGATTAAAGATAAAAATAAGATACCCGAGATCATCAAACACGCAGAAGAATTGAACAACAAACAAATTCTTGTAGGCATTTTTGGAGTATCGGCTCAAAGTGGTCATGGAGATTCAGACATAACTATGGGGGAAATCGCTGCTATTCAGGAATACGGGACTAGAATACAAGTCACTGATAAAATGCGGGGTTACTTGGCTTCACAAGGATTACCTCTCAAAAAGTCAACTACTCACATCACAATTCCTGAGCGTTCTTATATACGTGCCGGATGGGATGAACATGAAAAGGGGATTTTGGATAAGGCAGTTAATATGTTGGTCGATAGAATTATAGAGGGTAAACCATCTACAAATGACGCATTAGATGCAATTGGCCTTGAAGCAGAAGGAAAGCTTCAGGAGTTTGCTAGGAATTTAAATGATCCTTCAAATCATCCATTCACCGTTGACCAAAAGGGAAGTAGTAATCCACTTGTTGATACAGGTAGATTGATTGGAGCGATTACACATGAAGTCCTTTAGATTCAAATCATTGATTAGGAGATATACTGTTTCGTTTACGATTGAATATCCAGTAAATCAAAGTAAGCCCACTAACCCTACAGATTATGATGATCTGGGAAAACTGATTAATTCAGGAGTTCAGCCTTTTATACAACATTCTGAGGGTGCCATAGTGTCCCCAACAGATAAACAGATATACCAAAGCGGGGGAAGGATTACTTCATCTGATAGGCTCTTATATTCATTGGCTCACGATATTCCTGATAAAAGTAAGATCCGATATAAGGGAACCACTTACAGTGTAGAACGTCAAAACGATAACTCTGATATTGCTGATTTTAGTGTTTATACGCTGAAAGGAGTGGATCAATTTGATTGATTACAAGGCAATTGTAAGTGCAGTTAATCATGAGCTGCGCAAAGAGTTACCATACATAGGAATAGAGCGAATGAGTACAGAAAAGCAACCAGTATATCCATTTTTCACATACACAGTAACTAGTCCTTATTTAAATGTAAAGACATACAGAAGTGGTGGGGAAACACAGACGGAAGATGTTGAGATAGTTATATCTTACACATGGATATCAGAGGATTCATTTGAAGCTTTATCTTTAGCACAACAATGCGCCTCACTTTTAAAAGCAACTGGTACTCGTCAAAGACTTTATGAAAAAGGGTTAGCTGTAGTTAGAATAGATGGTTTTGGAAGTCGGGATAACTTTATTTCTATTGAGGTTGAACGACAAGTAGGCTTTGATTTGCGATTGCGGATTAGGCATTCAGATGTAAAGACAATGGAAGCAATAGAAGAAGTAACATTAACAACAGAAACACAACCTTAAGGAGGTTAGGAAATGCCATTACAAGATGTATCAGTAAAAATCAACGTAGCATCACCTGCACCTAAAATTGGTCTAGGAAGACCTGTAATTTTTGTTCAAAAAACAGGTGCAGCAGAATACAAAGAATATTCAACATTGGCAGCTTTACAAGTAGACTATGCAACAGGAACAGCGGTAGAAGCAAAAGCGGCAACTATCTTTAAACAAGATAATCGTCCTGATAAAGTGGCGGTTGCTACCTATGCGACAGACATTAAAACGTCAATGGCACTTTTCTATGGCCGGGAATGGCATTTTGCTTTAGTGGCTAATGACTTGGCTGTTGATCAGTTGGCAGCTGCTACGTTTATTAGTGATAAAGATTTTAAATTTTTGGTGGTTCAAGTTAGAACAGAGGCGGATAGAAAAGCATTGAAAGCCAAGAAACGCACAAAAATATACGACCACACCATTGCCGATGAACATTTGGATGCTGCTGCAGTTGGTGATCTAGGTTCACAAACAGTAGGGTCAATTACATGGAAATTTAAAAGCTTAAAAGGTGTTACAGCAAGATATTTAAATGAAACAGAAATTAATGCAATTGATGCTGATTTTGCCGTTGCTTACATAGTCAAAGGTGGTCGTGGGCAATTATCTGAGGGATGGTTAGCAGATGGATCTTATATCGATGATATACATGGACAAGATTGGATCAAAGCAGATATGGAAAACGAAATCTCATATACACTCGGTAACGCTCCTAAAATCCCATATGATGCTAGAGGTATTGGCGCAATTGAAGCAGCTATGTCTACTACTCTACAAAGAGGATTTAAAAATGGCATTATTGCAACACTTGAAGGTGGTTTACCTGATTACACTGTTACCACTCTATCAAGAGATGAAGTAGATATACAAGACCGAGCTTTACGTGTTTATCCAGTAGGCTCATTTAGCTATGGAAAAAGTGGAGCAATCCATGAAGCTAGAGTTACAGGCGTTGTAAATATTTAATAAAAGATAGGGAGGCTACAAGATGACAAATTCATACACATTTGACGCTTCGCAAGTTAGCGTTGTGGTTGACGGCAGGTACTTAACAGATTTTGCTGAAGGGGATGCCGTTCAATGGGAAAAAGATGAGGATAATTTTGAACCAAAAGTTGGTGTGACAGGGACAGTAGGTATCACCAAGAAAATTAATTCAATCGGTACAATTACCGTTCTAATTATGCAAGGTTCTCCTGAGGTTGGATTCTTAAAGAAACTTGCTAATACAGGAAAACAATTTGCTATATGGGTAAACACTGGTGGCGAGCACAGTGAGAAAATTGGTGGTTCACAAGCCATGGTTCTAAAAACACCAGAAGGATCTATTACTGACGAGACAGGCGAAAGAGAATTTGAAATTAAAGTATTTGACTATACAGACGTTTGATAAGTGGGGGACAGTTCGCTGTCCTTTATCTTATAGGAGGTATGTTTTATGGGGAAAGCGCGTCACAACTCAAATAAAAGGGAGCTGTTATATATGGCAACAGTAGCAGGGAAACAAGAAGAATTGGTAATCGAATTAGAAAATGGAGAGAAGAAAAAATACACACTTCAACATCCGGGAGCTAGAGCGGGAATGATGCTGAGAGATAAAGCAGCTGGCGCTAATGGAGCGATGGAACAAACGAAGCTTTGGGAAGGGTTAATGGAAAAAGTTATTTTTATCGATGGGAAAAGAACCAATTGGGATTACTGGGAAGAGTTAGAAAACTTTAATCACCAAACGGAGGTCTTCAAGGCAGCCAGTAATTTTCTTGTCGGTAAATCTGACATCTAACCCTTGGAAAGCAGCGGTCGAAGAACCGGAAGAATGGTTAAGGTGGCGTTTAGTCATGGCAGAGGATTGCAACGTTAGTTATACCGAAGCTTTCGCTATGAGCAAAACGGAACTTGGTATTGCTAATGCCGCCTTAGACAAGATGATGAAATTAAGAGATGACGCTATGAAGAAAAATAGCAAAAAGAAGAAATAGGGTGGTGATTACATGGCAGTTCGTGAAACCCATATACTTTTGGATATTATGGCAGACGCTGATCCATTACGCGGTATCAACAGGGAAATGGATGATATTATCCGACAATCGCGGTTAATAGGGCGATCTTATGGAGATTTAAACGATGATTCAAGAGATATGATGCGTGAAATGAACATGGGTTGGCGGAATCAAAATGATGCTTTTAAAAAGTTTCGAAACAACTTAGTCGCTGCCGAATATGATTTTTTCAAACTAGCGCAAGTTGGAAGAAGGTACGGGGGAACGACTGGTGAATTAATACGCGCCATTGATAAAATGGGACTGGCACATAAGAAAGCTACAGACGGCATGATGGCGAATGATGACAGAATGAGACAAAGTATGTATAGAACGATTGGAACATTCGCTAACATGACACCTCAAGCGGATAAAAACGCCGCCGCAATTGCCCGCATGAATAATCCTCTATATAACGCCAATAGGGCAGGTTTAGCAGTGGTCGGAACCCTTAATAGGATGGCCAACAATGCTAATACTGCCCGTTTTGCATTGCAACAGCTAGGCCCGAATGCCAGCATGAAGGATTTAAACGATGAGATTAAACGATTGAATAAAGGGTTAGGTGCAATGCCTATCGTTGCAACAAACGCAAATAATTACGTTCATCCAACTACACATCCAGCATCCATTATTACACAGGATACAAACAATCAATTTGTTACAGCGACAGAAAAAAGTAATTGGAATGCAAAAGAAACAACCGCAGGGGCGCAAGCAAAAGCGGACACGGTTAAAAATATGTTGTTCGACCAATCTCTTTTATGGTCTGGTGCAGTATACCCAATGGCAGCTGACACGATTACCCCTTCAAAAAAATTATCAGAATGTCCGAATGGTTGGATATTAGTTTGGGGTGATTACGATGTTGGCGCAGGGTCTAATGATTATCAATTCGTCTTCACATTCGTTCCAAAAACATTCACTAGTTTGTTTCCTGGGAAAGATTCGTATTTTCAAATTCCAAACTATGTAAGTGAAACGCAAAATCAAACGACAATTAAACAATTGACCTTTACGGATTCAACGATAAAAGGCAATGACACAAATAAAAACAGTTTTTCACAAAGTGACGATGTTACATTAAGGCGCGTATTAGCTTTTTGAGGAGGGGATTAGATGAAGGTTTTTATAAACGTAGGAACGGATAAACGCGTTATAGGTTACGGTAGTACAAGAGGTAATGTTTCAGATGTTGAAATAACAGTTGAAGATAATCATGAATTCCTTAAAAACCCGTTTATTTATAAATTTACAAGCGGGAATTTAGTTAAGGATACGGGATATCAACAAGAACTAATCGAGCAGAAAAACGAAATGGAAAACAAACCAACAGAAATTCAGATTTTACAAGAGGAAAACACCGATTTGAAACTGGCGCTTGCTAAAATGGCTGAAGAAATGGAAATCGAAAAAATTAATATGATGTTAGCGGTGGCAGAATTAGCTGAAAATATAAATGGAGGTGTTTGATCTTGGCAAAAATATACTATGACCTAATCAAACTAGGATTACGGAAGATTGAAAATGTCCCGTTACAATGGCGCTCAGATGTTCAGGAAATGTTGAATGCGTAAAAATAGGTTAGTGACATGATATTTTAAGTCATCCTTTATGGAGGCTTTTTATTTTGTCTAAAATGAGGAGTGAAAAAGTGACTGACGTAAATGTTAATTTTCCACCTATGGTTTCACCGAATAGATCGGTGACTGCAGGTGATGTGGAATCAATGGTAACACAAGTAAAGGCAGATGTTGAAGGTCAGGTGAGTGTTGTTTCCGCACAGTTGGCGGATACAGTGATTGATTTAAAAAGCGGTGGGATAAATGTATTATCATCAGGGGCAACTGGTACTGGTAATGTTATAGATTCAAATGCTATCAGTAGTGCTTTGTCATTAACAGCGATTAGTTCTGTTCAACGTGTTAAAATTCCTGATGGTACGTACCTTGTCAATAAGACAATAGTTATTCCTAGAGGAGTTCACCTAGAATTAGGGCAAAAAGCAATTATTAGACCTACATCTGGTGATTTCAACATATTCCAATTAAAGCCTGAAGCAAGGTTGACAGGTGGAGTAGTTGATTTACAAAATGTAAATTTCACAAAAGCTGTTTACTACTTAGATGCAGAAGATGTATTTCAATTTTACGGTCAGAGCGCAGTAATTTCAGATATGAACATACTGAACAAAGTCCCTACAGTTAAAGGTGCTTTTACAGGTACAGGCATATTCTGTGAAGCAAAAACGAATATGGGATTTATTGATAATGTTAAGTTTAATAATCTTACTTTCATTAATTTTGATAAGGTTATACACTTACGGGTTGATCCTATTTTGGATGAAATGTTTAAAACAGACCCTAACGTTATGGCATGGGTAAATGCTAACTACTTCTTCCAAATTACAGCTCAAAACTTTAAGTACGGTATTTATTTAGAAGGAAAAGCTAGTGTGCCGCGAGATGTAGGTGGAAACATGTTCGATCAATGTCAATTTCAAGCTGAAGAGACTACAGAGGCAATCGTATATTGTGAAGGCGCTTATAATACATTCAATCTATTCATGTGGGACTTACACAAAATGAATGATTCAAAACCTGCTATCCAGTTCACTAAGTCCTCAAGGTTTAATGAGATTCATACAGCGATGCAACTAGAAATTACTGAATCTTGGATAGACGAAGGGTACATGAATAAAATTTGTAGTCCTGGGAATTACGTGACAGAGACTAGGACTTTGGCTAATCGAATATCCACACCTTATAAAGGTCAGTTTAACGGTAACCAAGATGACTACCTGATTAACGGTAACCTTCGTGGATACACAGTGACGCAAACAAAAGGAGCTGCGCCTACAGGTACACTGACAGACATATTTCTACCAGATTCTGAACAAGGTCCTTCGTGGAATATGACGGGCACGGATTACATGAACCATATAGAAATCGTTATTGATTGCTCCACAGATCCAGTAGTTTATGCGCAATATATTGGAACTGTACATCCTTGGGATGCCACACCTGAAGGACTACTCGTAGAGGGTTGGACAGGGACAGAATGGATTTGGTTGCATGAGGTAAAAGGAAATCAGTCCAATGACTATTTAATTTCCCCTCCGTATTCCGCAGTAGATTTCTTACATAAAATAAGAATTTCTTTTTATGGATCCCCTAAAGCAGATAAAAAAGTAACAATTGGTCGTGTGGTCGCTATTTCATCAAAGGCTTTAGGGAAAGCATACATACCGCAATTCACGGACGCGTTGACTATGGTCGATGTAAATGGAGTTGCCAGAACTATAAAGCTTAATGCAGACGGAACCTGGAGTAATGCCAGTACGACTTCCCTTTCAATTTCGCCAGCGTTACCCGGTGAAGCAACTATGGCTGGCGAACAAGATGATATTCTTCTATTGGCAGACAAGCGTTATTCAGTAATTTCAACAGGGGCGGTCAAAACAGGGGGAAATATTGCAGACATGTTCTCTTTAAAACGTGAAGCATTCTGCAGATAGACAAATCCAACTACTGCAGCACCGATTGTAATGGAGATAGATTTTGGTACAAAACCAATTCAGTACATGGAAACTTTAGGTCTGAATTTCGGATGGGGCGAATCTCCGAAAAATATTAAAGTGGAGAGAGTGCTAACATCAGGTGGAGCGTATGCACAACTAGCGAACATCACGAATAATACATTAGGTTCAGTGAAGATTGTTTCAAGAGCAACTAATGTCTACAAGATACGGTTGACCATTTCTGTTCCCAATAATGTTAACGGACTCATTCGAATTAACAGGATATTCGCAACTGCTGCGACCTCACCGCCAGTTACTTTCGTTAATACAGAAACAGATAACCAACTTTATGGTGACTTGGAATTTGGAGATACACTGAAAGGTTTGGTGATGAAGTCTCCTGATGGAGGTAGGTGGAAAGCCTCGATGAGTAATACAGGAGCAATCACTTGGACAAAAATATAGGTTCATAAGCGGAAAGGTTTAAGTGGGGATTTTCTTCTGCTCCTCTTTATAAAAATTGTGATACTTCCCATTGATCAGGTATATCTTTTTCACGTAGAGGTTTTTTACATAATTGGTTAAAAATCGTATTTTTATTCCCATCAAGATTGTTAACCACATATTTAGAGATAAAAATTCTGCAATCTTTTAAACTGTGACATGTTTCTAAATATTTAAGAGGAGCATAAGGAGAATTAAAACTAACAGAATACGAACCATCAGGATACGGCCCATCCGTAACAAAATAGGATTCATGACTTTTAATTTTTTTATGACTTAATGCTAACAATCTCATTATAGCCACTCCTTCAAATATAATAATTTAATTATAATATAACAATTAGCTTGTTTTTAGATAGTTTTACAATATTTTTTTATATTGTACCTTTCGGAACAAACTGTACGGTATGCATGACAAAATGATAAAAGTGATATTTCATGTTACTTTCATACCTTGTTGGGAATACAATGTAATAACAGAGGGTGATTTTTATGAAGGAAGTAAAAAGGGTTGCTAAAGTAGGTGAAACAATAAAAATTGTACGCGAGCATCCTCGATTAGGTGGGCCAACACCCTATCCATTAGGCAGTACTTGGGTTGTGGAGGAAGTCGCTGATGAAGACAAAGGACTTGTTTACTGTAAAGGAAATCCATGTGGGAAGTTTGCTGATGACTATGTAGTATTAGAAAAACATCCACCTAACTTCAATTAGGTGGATGTTTTTTTTACCAAGGCAATTCATTAAACCCAAACGTTTTATAAGGAAGCCCTAGTGAACGTATCTTTTTAACAAGGTCTCGATCTGGCTCTGGGTTTGAAATATATACTTTAGCTGTCTGAGGTAATTTTTCTAAAAAGAAATTTATTTCTGGTCTATCAACTTCCCAGTAAGAGCTACCAATTATTACAAACGCATCTAATTGACTTGCTTTTTCTAAGTAGTTATTATAAAGACCTCTTACCCACCGTAAGTTTTGGTTAATATTATGCATGGAAGGTGGTACAATATCAGCCTGAACGCGTGGTTGATGGAAGTCTTCTTTAGGGATTACAGTAACTATTCCACCATCATTATTATGTATTAAATTAGGTGGCCAACGGCCTTCAAATGGTATTGAAATAAATTTGGAGCTTAAGTCAAAGTCTATAGATCCATGGGGTTTGTAAATTGGAGTGCCAATTGGATTTTCATCTGAGCCAACTCTTGAATAAGGTATATCAGCAATATTTAATGCTTTTTCAAGAACCAAATCATAATTCAACGAAACTGCACAAGACAGACCCTCTCTATTTTGCTGCAACCAATTTGACCATTTCCATTCAGTCATATCAAATAAATCAACTTGTTCCTGAAAAGCCGAGTAAGAGAGGGCTAAAAATGTTTTCAATTGATGAAGCTTAGTAACGTCATTTTTATTTCTCACAATATATTTGGAGATTGCATTATAATCTCTATTTTTTATTGTAAGAAGGTCTGTTTGAATAGCTGGTAGTTTTTTAATAAAGCCATAGCGTTTTTTTACATGTCTGTTTTTAAAATTTCTAATGGGGAGAGATGAATCCATTTTATACTGACTTACAAAATCAGTAGTAAAACCATTTCCAACAAGGATTCCAAATTTCAATATTTACCACTCCATTCTATCAAATCATGTAAATTATATCCTATATTGGATGTTCATAAATAACTATTTCTTAATGCCTATAAAAATAATTACCAAGTCGTCCCAAAAGGGCGGCTTTTTTATTATGCAATGAAAGGGGAGAGGGACATTGGAAACAGAAATATTCAATTTATTTTTAAAACAGGGTGGATACGCAGTCTTATTCGTATGGTTACTATGGACAACAATGAAAACTAATAAAGAACGTGAAGCAAATTATCAAGCAGTAATTGAAAAGAATCAAGATGTAATTGAAACACAAGCTCAAGCATTCTCAACACTGGCTCAAGATGTAAATGAAATTAAACAAATCATTGTACAGGAAAATAAATAATCAAGGAGGAATTTAAATTGAATGAATTCGTTATTTCAAGTGGACACGCCAAAACAGTTCGTGGTGCTAGTGGGTATCTAGATGAGGTTAATGAAGCTAGGAAGGTAGTACCGAATGTTGCCGAATATCTAAAAGAACTGGATTGTAAAGTACATACATTTAATGATGATACGTCAAAAACTCAACGGGATAATATCAATACAATTGTAAAATATCACAATAGCAAAAGTCGTGATTTAGATGTATCTGTACATTTTAATGCTGGTACAAAGGAAACTGGTGGTACCGAGGTTCTTTATTATGGTGACGAAAATAAAGCATTAGCTGCAAAAGTATCAAAAGCTATTTCTGAAGCAATTGGTATTAAAGACCGTGGAGCTAAGAAGAGAACGGATCTCGGATTCCTAAAAGGAACAGCTAAACCGGCCATTCTAATTGAAGTATGCTTTGTCGATACTAAAACCAACGCTGATGCATACAAAAAGAACTTCGATAAATGTTGTAAGGCTATAGCTGAAACGTTATCGGGTAAAAAGTTGAAAGAAGATGCTAAGCCTGTTGAAAAGAAAAAAAAGTTACACAAGGTTCAAGTTGGCTCTTTTTCAGATAAGAAAAATGCTGAGAAACTGGCTGCAGAATTGAATAAAAAAGGATATCAAACTGTGATCGTTTAATTTTAAAAAGGCCTTCTTGTTTGAGAGGGTTTTTTTATTCAATAAGAATGAATAAAAAGTAATTGAATAAAATAGATTGAGTACCCAAAGTAGCCTCCTGATTAAAGCCCTTCTCTTAGCTAAGAGGGGCTCTTTTAAATTTAAGGGAATATTAAATAAATTAATGGATACAATATAAGTGTCACTTCAGTGATACTCCAGGATAAAAAGCCCTTCTCTTAATCGAGAGGGGCTTTTTTTATTTCCTATAGAATTGTCATTTAATTATATTGACCATATTTTTATACTGCGCCATTAAACCTTAAATTTCTCATTATATCAGGATTATCATTTTCTACTTCATAAAAGAACACTTCATCGACATGGTCTTCAATATCCCAATCCTTTATACTCCATTCATTTGTAGTACTTAATATTATTTTTCTTGAATTAGTATTCTTTATATCATTTAAAAAATTTTCATATCTTTTCGAATCATCTAGAACTGTTTGCACAGGGTGAAATAAAGTAAAAGTATCTTCATTGCCTCTTGGATTATTTTTTGTACGACTTGTATAACTATTTATATTGACAGTCATACTCCCCAAGCTATAATTTGCTGTTGATTTAATTGCACTGGGTAATAGATTTTTATTAAAAGCACGATTAATATGGGATGATATATCGGTCATAGAACTGGTTCTTATTATTCCCTTGTCAAACTCTTTATTCAAACAAGAGAGAATCACCCTGACCTTAGCGTCATTATCATAGCCTCTTACCAATAATATTCGACTCGTTCTATCTCCCAAAAACTTCATTACAGCCTCAATAGCTTTTTCTCTATCAGTCATTATTATTTTCCTCCTTACATTAAAACTCAGTATGTATTAAATTACTCTCAATAAACTTTCCTTTAAAACAACCAAATCAATTAAAATTACAGAAAGGTATCTAAATCACTAATTTCAACTTTACCTGGCCGGGATGTATCAAGATACTTAACTTTGCCATATATCCCTCTTTTATCAGTTTCTATCTTTACAAAAACTACTTTCCTATCTCGATTTTTATGCATGTTCGGATTCAAAGGGTTTAAAATATATTCATAACCTCGTATTAGATCTATTTTCCTAATGAGTTCTCCATTACTTCCACTAATAGTTAAAACACTTTTATGTTTCAATTCTTTTATAGTAATAGTCTTCATTTTATTAATCCCATTCATTAGGAAGTACTGCTATATTTTCATCTGCAAACGTTTCATTGAAAATAACTTCATAACCACTTCCATACTTATACTCTTCAACTCTAGCATCTTTAAAAGAAATTCCAAGTCCCTTTTCAATATCTTCTATCGATGACTCAGTATCAACTTGCATGTGTGCAATCTTACCCCCAAAGAAAATTACAGTTGCATAGTCAAACATGCTATTTCCTTCATAGTTAAACTTATCTGCGTTAACTATTGATCCATCTTTTAACTGAAACTTACCGTTTGGATATTGTTTTTCCTCTGAATCTTGCTTAAACCTTGCGTTAAATTCATCAACAGATAGCGATTCTTTAAGACTATTATTTTCTTTAGATTCAACTTCCTCATCTTCGTTAGTTGTTTCATTAACAACCTCATTTGACACGTTTTTTACTGTATCCTTCGCAGGTTCACTAGTTTTTTCTTCATTTCCACAGGCTGCTAACATTAAAGCAGCAAAACTTACAATTAATAATTTCTTCATAAATTATCTTCTCCTTGTTATATATTTCTATATTTATTATAAACTACCTTTCATAACATGATTACATAAAATTAACCCTTACTCTTTTTGAGTAGGGGCTTTTTTAAAAAAACTTCTATAAGTAACTCTACTTTTCTCATATAATGGAAAAATAGATATTATTCCACATTAAAATGTTTTAACGCAAATGATTTTAATACTTCTGTCATAACTGAGAGAGAAGCAGAGCCTCCTTTTTCTTTTATAAATTCTTTTGCTTTAATCCATACTGTTTCATTTTTAGCATCTTCAATAAAATCATGTCCCTGCCAAGTCAAATTTTGTATCATATGTCCCGACATGTAGGGCTTAGCTTTTATTAATCCTTCTTGGCTTAGTAGCTTTACATGATAATTTACCTCTTGCTCTGAATATCCTTCAAATGAAACCGTGACCCAAGATGTTTCACTTTCCTTACTTTCAATTTCAAGTAAAATTTCTCTAATAAGATCCATATCTCTTCTCATAATTATCTCCTTATAGATACTCTTGGTATGAGTCGTAAACTACAATTTCAGAAACTCTTATTTTGAGTTGAAGGCCCCTAGAATAATTAGAAAAGGAATAAATCGTTGTTTTGTAGTCTTCAATTAGCTCAGACTTACTAGTCATTTGGACTTTTTTATCCAAAACATCTTCTGCTATCTCAAATAAAACTATTTCAGGTACGTTTTTAAGATAAACTTTTTTAGTTTGTGACAACTTTTCATAACTTATTTCAAAAAGTTTCTCCATAAAATCCTCCTCTAGGTTTAGGTATAATAACCTATTTTATATTATAAATATTAACAGTTATGGATATAATTTGTAAATAAATTTTACTTTTTCAGCTTCAATGATCCACCATTTGATTGAATTACATTTTTAACAGGTTTAGGTTTGATTTGAAGTGTTGATTCACCAGACCTGCTTTCTATAAAATCAGAAATAGAAGGGGATTGATAGATTTCAAGTTTTGTACTTTTAACTGCATATCGAGTAGGGGTAATAATTAGGATAGATGGGAATACCTTTTTGTCTGGTTTTTGCCAGGGTTCATCTTTCCAATCGCCTGTATCATAATAATCTTCATAAAGATCAATTTTCTTTTGCATGACTTCCTTCGTATAAACATTGCGTTGAACTTCGATAAATATAGGGTTAAACCAGATAGAAAAGATGTCTGGTTCTATTGTTCCTTTATCTCCATATTTAGGCTCAATCATAAGGTTTTTGGTTTCCCTATGTGCTTTCATTTCAATGACAGTATCGACAAGTTCAAGGAAGTGGGGGATTTTTGTTGAGTCTGGTCTAATGTTGCAGTCAGAGTTGAAGTAAACGTATGGAGAGTGAAGGGTACTGCATTTGATAAAGTTATCTCTTGTTAAACGTTTTAAAACGCTATTACAAGAATTTATAGGATTCTTAAGGTGCTTAAAATGCAATTCAACAATTTGGTTTCTTGACATCATTCTGAATTGCCTTAAATCGTTAATAATGGCTTTATCCCTTTGGTTCACTATCGAACACCTCATCTATAGAAAATTCATTTACCTTTCGATCTTCGACGTCTTTAAGTTCTAGTTTTTCTTGTTTCACTTTTAATGGATCAAGTAATCCTTTAGCTTTTTTCTTGTTCATGTAAGGGACTTGAATCATTATTTCCCCTTCTTTAGTTGAAAGTATCATCCTACCTGCAGTATCTAAGTCAACTGATTGCTTCAATCCACTTATTTTTGCATTCGTTTCATCTGACTGTTTACCTGATATTCTAAAGGTAAGGTTATTTTTCAATTGTCCACCTAATGACTTCGCATCGCCACGTTGCATTGACAACATCAGATAAACTCCATTAGACCTACCAATACAGGATATACTTTCAATTATTTTCATTATTTTTGGTTTATCTTTGAGCAATATAACCTCATCAATACACACTATAATTGTAGGTGGCTTATCTTTTAATTCATAAATACTCTCTACGTCTAACTTGTCGAGTAATTTACCTCTACGTTCCATTTCCTTCGCAATTCTTTGAAGTGGTGGTAATAATGCCTTGGCATCCATAAAAACACCCATTACATGAGGAAGTCGTCTGTATATCCCAAATTCCGAAAACTTTAAATCACCAAGTAAGAATTGTATTTCATCTGGTGACTTATGCAGGATTAAAGAGGTCAATATTCCCCTAATTAAAGAACTCTTACCACTTCCAGTAGTTCCTGTGAGCAACATATGATGTTCTTCTGCCATGTCCTTTACAGTCATCTTACCTGACCTATCTACACCGCACATAATAGGGATTATTTTATCCTTACAATGAGGCTGAATCTTTTTAAAATCAAAATCAATATCAGTTTCCATGTCCTTCGCATAACACCACAGGATAAACTTTTTAATTTTACCTTCAATTTCAATGTTATTTCCAAAGCACTGTTTGAATACCCATTCTTGTTTCAAAACTAATTCAGGATTAGCACCATCGGGTAAAGTAAATGTAAATCGAACGGCTTCATTTTCCTCATCAATATGGACATCATGAATCTTGGGATAGCGTGTATACGTCTTTGATTGCATTGTAGTGTGCTTATGGATTCCACCCAGCTTAAATGCCCTCATCAACGAACCTCGCAGCTTCATTTTAGCTCTCCACATTTTCATCATAGGAACGCACCACTAACAGCAATCATTAGTTTCCATATCAATCCGAATGCAACACAAGGAATAGCAATATTAAATCCTGTGTGAAGTGCTTCAGCTACGTCATAATTGCCCTGTTGTTCAAAAAACTTTTCCAAGAGGGCAATGGATACAAGCCCAACGCCCATTAGACAAATTGTAGGGTCTAATAACATAAGTGGACTGACTGAATATAGGTTAATATTCGGACTGGCTTTCCTTTTTACCTTCTTTTTATCCTTAAAACTTCTATCCATAAATGAAATCAACTCAATAGTATGCTTTCTTCTCATAAGAAATATTCCTCCTTTTAAATACTCAATCAATTATGAATTAACTAAATCCCCCTCGCGCTCCCCCTTAATCCCTTACTCCGTTCACTCTTAACAAATTTCTTTGCTTCAGTCATACCAAAGGATTAAACTTGTTTTTCATTGGTAATGATAATAAGTAAAAACAAAGTAACTGATCAGTCGGTAATTATTTGATTTATTTTAGATAATCAGTAGGTGATTCAATAAAGGAATCGTATCTACTTTGATAAATGATATGTAGAAAGTTCGTAGATGTTGCTTGTACCTACGAGAAAGGGGAAATTTATTTACAATGGTAGAATATATCGTGTTTTTTGGACTAGTCATATCAGGGTTTGTCTTTCTAGGCTTGGACATACGAAGAAGCAGGGGAGTGAAGGTGGATCAACACATTCCACCATACTTTGAGGAATTGGATAAGTGCGAAAGTCCTATCGAGAAGAGGGTATTGAAAGCATTATGGATGAGGGATTACAAAGCTACAGCGCAATATCCTATGAGTCCATATAGACTTGATTTAGCACTGCCAGAGTACCGTATAGCCATTGAATGTGACGGAAAGGCCTACCATTCATCACCAAAACAAAAAGCTCACGACAGAAGAAGAGATAAATATTTAAGATCAAAGGGATGGGTAACGCTGCGGTTTAGTGGTAGTACAATAAACAGGAATATGAGTAAGGTGATTAATCGAATTGAATCTGAAATACAAAAGAAACACTCTATTTAAGGGGTGTTTTTTACGTTTTCTGTCACAATTAAAAAATAATTGCTAATTTATTCACAATACTGTCACGAGGACTTTTTACCTATATAATGAATATATAGGCTATGAGGGAGGTTGGTTTTGTGAAATTGAGTTTTGAGCGAATCGGTAATATAAAGGCTAACTTACAGTTATTTGATGATCATGTATTCTTAATGGCTGAGGATTGTATGCCTGTGAAGTTGTGCCGTGAAAAATATAGTGAAGAAGAAGCAATCCAATTTGCAATAAAGAAATTTGAAAAACTGAATAATGTAATTTTGACGTCTATCGATTGATATTTGGAGGGATAAACATGCGCAACCTAGAAGGCTTAAAAATTGTAGATACTGAAGAATACACTCATATAGAGGGAATTGGTACTGCTACTGAAGAGGGTAATCAGGATTTAGAGGGGTTAATTAAAACATTGTTACAGGAAAAATATCTACGTCATCTTTAAGAAGGGAAATTTTTCTCTTCTTTTTTTTTGACCAAATTAAGAACAAATGTTCTATAATGTATTTATAGAATGAATGGAGTTGTTTTTATGTCTATAAAAGATCGTGGAAAGCTTAAATGGCAACCTGCAATGATGTTACCTGAATACGTAAAATTATTGAATGCTGTTAATAAGGATTACTACCGACAACAAAAACCAGCATTAGATGAATACCAGTTGGAGGAGTTTGAGAACAAAATACACGCTGCTATGGAGTTCAGTTCCACTATAAAGTTTACTGTATGGGAAGATGGTTTTGATTGGGATTATGTCGGCTTAGTTCATAGGTTAGAACCGTTTACAAAAGTAATTCATCTGGAGTTGGAGAAAGAAAAGGGGCATATTATTAGGGTGAATTTTGAGGATCTTGTAGCGGTAGAGGTAAAAGATTGAAGGTGTTTTATTGGGAATTCCATCTTTCTTCTATTATATAAATTTACGTATTATTCTCATATTTTATATAATTTTACGTATTACTATTTTTATAGAAAATTAAATGAAAAGTGAATATAAACTATTTTGTTTGGAAATTATTATGTAGGGAAGGAGTGAAAGAATCTAACAACAAGGGAGTGTTTATAGATGGTTAAGAAAGTAAATAAGAAGATGGATACGGAAGAAATTGAAAAGATAAGGAATATAATGGGAGTAGATGAAGCAAACAAAGATAATTATACCTACGTAGAGGGTGTTGGGCTTGCATGGGAAACAGGAAAACCAGATTTGAAGAGAATGGCTCAAATGCTTAGTGATGCCTACTTCAAACAATTTGATGGAGGATTTAATGATCATGAACTAGATACGATAGGAAGAAAATTATTTTTAGCAAAATTTTGTGGTGATGATAATAAGGCAGCAGATTATTTTAAACAAATAGAGGAAAAAGTTAAGATTAAAAAATCACAAATATTAGATAAGAGTGAGTAATAATTGGATAAAAAACTAAAAAAGTTAATTTTGATGATGTCGATATGACAGATGTAGAAGTATATTCCTGTACGATAAAAATAAAAATAAGTAGTCTAATTGAAAGGGTTATTTCATGGTAAAAAAGTGGACTAAAAAAGAAGAAAGATTACTTAAAAAAAACAATAAAATATTGCACAAATGGCAAAAATGATTATTGATATATACAATAACAATAAAAAGTATAATAAGAACAAAAAAAGCTAAGGTTTATTCCTTAGCTCAAAGAGGGGAAACTCAAAGAAAAAGAAAAGCTAGTGTTAATGAGTATTATTTACAATAAAATACCTATTTATACAGAAGCCACCAGTTAAGATTGGTGGTTTTCTTATTTATTATCTTCAATTAGTACCAATATGTCATTAATTTGAATGTCTAATACTTCGCAAATCCTACCGATAGTGTCTCTTTGATATTGTTTTGTATCGTCATTATATAGTCTTCTTAATGTTTCAAATTTCAAATCAGTCATGGAAGCTAACTGTCTTATAGATATATTTCTCTCATCAAGAATCTTTTTTAAATTAGATTTAACTCTGATCCCCATGATTAACCCACCTTTTCCTTCTACATAAATCAATTATATCACATAGAAAAATATTGACTACAAAAAGTAGTTAATAACTACGGAATGTTGTTGACAATTGAACGTAGTCGTAATACACTTTATTTAACAACAACAAAACGTTGTCAGTGAGAGGTGAATTAAATGACCTTAACCGTTCTATCCAACGTAACAGACAAAGCTGCAGGTAAAAGACTTAAGTATCAATTGAGTCAGGAACAAGTGTAATTAGGAAGTTATGGACACATTTGTCCGAAAGTTTTCCCCTTTGAAGGTGAGAACTCAAATTTGAGGATTCCCACTTTATCAGGGAGTCAATGGTAGACAAGAGGACTCCGATTTAAACTCCGAGTCATTTACATAATCAAGTGTCGGGTTCACGATAAAGTTCGCAAAAATTGAAATTAAAAGGGGATAACCAAAATGACAACTCAAACAATCGAAGCTAAAAAGGTATTTATTACTGATAACACTGCACAATGGATTGTATTCGAAAATGAAATGCAAGCAGGATTCGAATATCAATTAGCTTCTATTGAAGACCTACATGATTATGTAGCAGGAACAGGTATTTACATACAACGTTGAAACTGCCGAGGGTGTTGTTCAGTGGTACACAGAAGAGTTTCCTAAATGGTCTGCAAATGAGTACATCTGTGAATACAGGGTGATTAACTTATGAATAACAGTCTTCTTTCCATTACACTTGCCTCTGATATCCTCGATGAAATTATCACAGAAACAAAATAGAAATAGCTGAATTAGAAAAACAACTTGAAAAGCATGATAGGAAAGGTGAAAGGCAAGCTTCAAAAGTAGTTGTTGATGTATTATTCGCTTCCTACAGAAAATTATCTTCTTAAAAAGAAATAAAAAAGAATCTTTACAAACGTAGCAGACAAGGGGCAATTCAAAAATTTGAAGCAGTGACTTAGTTACATAAGGGAGGTGGTGTAAGACAAACAAGATAACCTTATTTAATAGAAGAAAAATAAAAAATAGGCAGTCACAAAGACCGCCATAATCGGGATACAACACAGGTATAGTGTGACTCTAGAGTCACGTTCCGAGTCACAAAAGATCATATTTTCTTGTGACTCGGGCTATTATTAACTTTTATTTAGAATTTTTTCTACTAAAATTTGCAAATCATCCGGCCTGTGAAATTCAATCGGCGAAACGCCTTTATCGAACTGAATTGAATCGGCTTCTATCATCAATACATACTTCCCATTAATCTTCCCTAAATGAATGCTTTCCCCAAAATCGGCTAGAAGTCCTTTGATAGATGTACTCCCAAGCTTCATGCGCAGTTCGGCTTCAGGTGTATGCTCAACAATCTGGGCAGTAGCTTCGACGACTTGGTGGGTTTCAAGACGTTCTTGGATTTCACGTTTATCGCTAGTTTCCCAGATTTCCAGGTCCTGTTCGAATTTCTGCAGTTCGTCACTGTTTTCTTCGAATTGGGCGGATACATGTTCATGAACCATGTGGATGACTTGGTTTTTCATGATTTCCGGCATCGATTCACCATATTCGACGAATTTCAAAAAGTCTTCAAAGTAGCGAGCATGTGAAGCCTGGTGGATTTTCAGTTCGGCTTCCTCTACCATTCCTTCTTCGGGCATGTAGGGGTATTGGATGGATTTCATATTTTTAGTGGTGATTGCCATTTCAACGTGTCGAATTAGTGTTCGTTCATCTGAAATAGAAGCAACCTTCGGCTCGAAATCACATTTTAATAAGAAGACGAACGGTTCATCTAGATATTTCGTTAATTTAGCAGATGCGACTAGGAAGACTCCGCCACGCACTGCACTTGTATCTATATAAGACTGAGCGAATTGTTCATTTTCCTGCTGGAAGACTTCTTTTGTACCGGCAAAGCGGACACGGTTAAATACATTGTAATTAGGATTGGAATCAAGTGCATGGCCTTCTTCAACAATAAAAGAACCGATTTTTGTGGGTATTTGTTCAGTTTTTGGATGACGGTCTACTTTTCGTTTGGAGATTTTCATCAATTCCCCATCCAAAAAATCCTTTAAAGGACTTTCTTCGTATTCCTGGGTATCGAGTGTTTGAAAATGTTTAAATCGTTTATCAGCCTGATCGCCTTTTCCTTCAACCTGTATTAAATAAAAAGACAGATAGGTAATCGTAAAATCCATGAAAGTCACCATCTCCAATTAAGCATATTTCCCGTACTTTTTAGACTTAATAAGTATAGAGATGTACATCGATTCCGTCAAACGTTTAGTTCTTGAATGGATAGAATAATTATGGTGTATTATTCCATAATAATAAGAGTAGGGAACATAAACTGGAGTCTCTATCTAAAATTTGGGTATATTGGAAAATAGGATCAAATTAAGATTTAAAAGGGTAAGTAGGTATCCCAGCTCAGGATTTGTCAAATCCATTCATATAAGATTCTAAAATTTTGATATTTATTTTAACGTTCTATATGTAAATGCGCCTAAATATTGGATTGAGAATTATGTCGAAAAATCACTAGAGATATTCAGCGAATTTTCAAAATAGAAATTCTACTATAATAAAACCATTGACGTATAAGGGTTTAATACGTATAATTTGAAAGTCAGATAATTCAGGAATTGTTGGATTTTGTCGAAAATTCTCTACTATAAAAAGTAAGTGAATTCATTTATTTGTTATTTTCTGAATAGTTTTTTAAATTTGCGGAGGAGAAAACATGAGTATTTTTAGAAAGAAGTCTATTGAGGACTTATTGAAAAACGCTGGTTCCAACAGTAAGGGGTTGAAAAGGGAACTAGGTGCTTGGGATTTAACGATGCTTGGAATTGGAGCAATAATTGGCACTGGTATTTTTGTATTAACGGGAACTGGAGCAGTTAATGCTGGTCCGGCGCTTTCGTTATCGTTTGTCATTGCCGGTCTTGCTTGTTTATTCGCAGCACTTTCATATGCTGAATTTGCATCATCCGTGCCGGTATCTGGTTCAACTTACACTTATGCCTATGCAACACTAGGTGAATTTGCTGCCTGGATTATAGGGTGGGATTTAATCCTTGAATACTTATTGGCGGTTAGTGCCGTATCGGCCGGCTGGTCTGGTTATTTCCAATCGTTTTTAGGTGGATTCGGGATTAACTTCCCGGAGAAGCTAACGGCAGCACCTGGTTCAATTGAGGGTGTTACAACTTATATGAACTTGCCAGCCTTTATAATAGTTATGGCTATTACTTTATTGATTTCTAGAGGTACGAAACAAACAACCAGGATCAACAACAGTATGGTTGTTATTAAAGTGATCGTTGTTTTGCTGTTTATCGTCTCTTCTATTTACTATGTGAAACCTGAAAACTGGCAGCCATTCATGCCATTCGGAATCAGTGGAGTATTTTCTACAGCCGCTTTAATGTTCTTTGCATTTATCGGCTTTGATGCAGTAGCATCTGCAGCTGAGGAAACAAGAGATCCAGGAAAGAATTTACCACGAGGAATAATCGGTTCATTGATTATTTGTGTTGTACTTTATATGATTGTTAGTTTAATTATGACAGGTGTGGTACCGTATGCTCAGTTCGCAACGGCACTGGATCACCCGATTTCTTTAGTACTACAAAGTGCAGGCCAGAATTGGATTGCAGGAATTATTGACCTTGGAGCCTTTATTGGAATGACAACGGTCATTTTGGTTATGTTATATGGACAAACTCGTATCATGTTTGCGATGTCACGTGATGGATTGATGCCTAAATCTTTATCAAAACTTCATAAGAAATATAATACGCCTTATGCGGCATCATGGATGTTTGGTATAATTGCAGCCTTACTAGGAGCCTTTGTACCACTTGGTGAATTGGCCGAATTGGTTAATATCGGAACGTTAACAGCGTTTACGATGATTTCGGTAGCGGTAATCGTTTTACGTAAAACAAGACCAGATATGAAACGTGCATTCTATTGTCCGGCCGTACCGCTTGTGCCAGGTTTAGCCATCGTTTTTTGTGTATTCCTTATGTTACAACTAGGTAGCCATACATGGATACGCTTCTTAATTTGGATGGCTATTGGTATCGTGATTTACTTTGTTTATTCTCGAAAACATTCCAATCTTAATCAGCAGGAAAAATAATAATTTTAAAAAAACACTCATCGGAGTGTTTTTTTGTTTAACTCTAAATTAAAGGTGGAGAAAGTCAAAGTAGTTTAAGACTAATATGCAGTGTTATGGTTGAAATAAAAGTGGCAAGTATATATTGAAGCTTGAACAACAATGATAAAGCTATTTTAAATGGAGTTGAAGTTAATCAGTAATAAACAATATGTTGGATTTTAAAAGTAAATAGGAGAGAGGTCGTCTAAAAGATGGTGCAAAAAGGAGTGTAGTATCTTTTCAAGAAGGCTAATGCCTATTTTTTGCCAGTGAAGAATATAGATATTAATTTTTATATCTGAAAAGTTTCCTCGATAGAATATTTAATTATAAAACATCAACCCGGGTTAGCAGGATAAAATTACATGGTTTTTTATTAATTTATAACCAATTACAAAAAGAAACGGTTTTACACTAACAACTTACAACAATGAAATTTCTTTAAAGAGTTTCAATAATTCTCTTGAAATAATAAAGGATAAATGTTATATTAATAAAGCGATGAGCTAATTTGTGTAAGTCGAAGAACATGCTTTTTAAGCTAAACGTCGGGATGTGGCCTGACGGTTCCCGCCTCAAACGCATCAAAGACGCCTGCTGCGTGCAGGCGTCTTTTTCATTGTTTTTTTATTTTACCGATTCTTTTTTCGCAGCTTGAACGTCTTCTTTAAATTCCTCTTGAATTTCATCTGTTATTCCCTTCGTTGCATCCTTAAACTCTCGAAGCGATGTACCTACAGCGCGTCCGATTTGAGGAAGTTTTTTCGGCCCAAAGACAATTAATGCTAAAAGAAAGATTAGAATTAAACCAGGAAAACCAATGTTTGAAAGCATAGCTAGTCACTCCTATCAAATCTGATATATAATATTATAGACCCCTGACGAGCATTTGCAAATGTAAATTACTATTAATTGTAAGAGTCTATATATATAAAGGGATAAATAGTACTTTAAAAACCTTTAGATTCTACCTCCTATATCTTATAAATCACATGAAATTCTATAGATCTTTCTTCATTATAATGTTTGTTACATAACATATTATACTTTTTTGGAAAAATTAATGTCTTTACATAGATAGTCTTTTATGGAAGGATTACAGAACCCACTATTAGAGTCTCATTGCAATCAATAACTAATTACGAAATACAAAAATTTTTTTGTTACTTGGGAATTATTAGTCTTGCAAGAGAGAATGAATTTATGTATTATAACTATACAAGCTGCGTTGTTCGTAATGATAATTAAGTTTTAACCTTTAAGCTGTAATAGGGAGTTTTACATCGAAACAGGAATGTTATGCCTCGTCACTGACTTGGACAACAGGATTGTTTCTGCAAACACCCACTTTGAGGAGTGGTGGTTTAAAACTTTCTTACGTGAATACGGCAATGGCGGCTCTATCTTTAAAATTAGAAACCAGTTCCGATCAGGGACTGGTTTTTTTCTGTTTTTTCATCCTGTTGAGCTATTGAATAACATATCTATAATAAATAGTTGTTGTATTATAGTGTGAAAAAAATTTTTTTAATACAGGTAACTTGGAAACGATTTCAATCGAAATCATCTTAATTCTCCATTACACTCATGAATTCATTATATTTCAAGATGGCTTATGCTTTGGTGTTTTGATGTTTATGACTAATTTGTGAAAATTTTTATTGAAATATCAGATAATTGCCTATTATAATAACAATTAGATAACTCGGTTCACTATTTGTGTAAAGTTAGTGAAAAGTTATTTTTTTTATTAGCAATTCCGTAAGCGCTATCATGTGGATATTGATAGTCACCTAGAGAGGGGAAATTTTTTATGGCTAGTATTAACACGACAGAGGTAATTAGTAACAGTAAATTTAACCGCTTTCATTTCGGTTTGTTGGCATGGTGTTTCATTATCATCCTTTTTGATGGGTACGACCTTGTCGTTTATGGAACGGTTGTACCAGTGTTAACAGAGGAGTGGAATCTAACTTCAGTGGAAGCGGGAGCAATGGGAAGCTATGGTCTATTCGGTATGATGTTCGGCGCCATCTTTTTTGGGACATTAGCGGATCGGATTGGAAGAAAAAACGTCATTGCCATTTCATTGATTTTATTTAGTTTATTTACATTGCTATGTGGATTTGCGAGTACACCTACTATATTTTCTACTTTTCGATTTTTAGCGGGGTTAGGACTGGGAGGCATTATGCCGAACGTCATCGCTTTATTGACGGATTACGCCCCGAAAACAATGAGAAGCATGGTCGTTTCGATTGTATTATGCGGCTATTCATTCGGGGGGATGCTTGCCCCGATACTAGGTATCCTACTTATGCCTTCATTAGGCTGGGAGTCCATATTCTGGTTTGCCGGCATACCTTTACTATTTCTACCAATCATGATGAAGCATTTACCAGAAACCTCCACACATCTCATTAGAATTAACAGAAAAGAGGAATTAATCAGAGTATTATCCAAAGTCAGTCCTGATAGCAATTTCACCATACATGACGAAATTGTAGAAGTGAAAAAATCAGATGAGAAACTGCCGATTGTCGGATTGTTTAAAAATTCCCGCGCTCTAAGTACTTTGATGTTCTGGGTTGCCTTTTTCATGTGTCTACTGATGGTATATGGATTGAATACATGGCTACCAAAGCTAATGATTGAAGCGGGGTATGCTTTGAATTCAAGTCTAGGTTTCTTAATCGTTCTTCAAGGTGGAGCTATCGTAGGTACTCTTATAATAGCTAAGCTTTGTGATAGATATGGTTCTAAAAAAATGCTTGTACCGTTGTATGCGCTAGGTGCAATTAGTTTGACACTGTTAGGAATGGGTGGAAGTTCCTTCATGATTTACACATTAGTAGCGATTGCAGGGGCCTGTACGATTGGCGCCCAAAATCTTGTACAAGCCTATGTTTCCCAGTACTATCCACCAAATATTAGATCGACTGCACTTGGGGTTGCATCTGGAATAGGAAGGATTGGTGGTATGCTCGGACCCATCCTTGGTGGATTCCTATTATCAATCTCGTTACCAATTCAATTGAATTTTATTGCTTTTGCTATTCCTGGTCTTATTGCCGCGATTGCTTTATCCTTTGTTCCAGTTAAGATGGCTTATTATAAAAATAATCAACCAAAACAAAGTGAAGAAATAAAGGTAGACTCCAATAAAATGAATATACTGTAAGAATTAACATGAAAATGGCAGCGTAGGAGATATCCACGCTGCCATTTTCATGTTAATTTTATGTTAGGAGAGATTGTATAGTTGCTCCTAATTAAATTTCTTTCTTATTCTTATAATTAGTTTCGTCGCAGATCTGCTCAAAGGACACAATGTTCTAAATAACGAAGGGTGCTGTCTGGATAGAGTGTAATCATTACAAAAATGAGATTCAATAGATGACTGATGCAAACTATATTGTAAACCCCATTATCTATAAATTCCTTAAATGACAAAGTAATTATTATTAGGGGAGTGGAAAATGTATATTTGTCAATGATAGGTTGTAAAAATAAATGATATCATAAATAATGTGGTCTAAGTATTAGAGCAATAATAAAATTTCTATTAAAAGTTGCTTAATTGTTCATATTTCGCAATATGATTTACTCCATTATTTAAAGGATAAATGTTAAAATGAAAGAACGGATAATTAATATTCCTCCTTGAAGTGGAGCGAACTAGAATAATTAATCTCATCTTTTGAGAGGGAGTCATTACTTTGAAAAAAATTCTAAAACATTTAATTTTTTGGTTATCTATAATAGGAACATTATTCTCAATGATATATTTCTTTGTAGCGGATATTCCGTTATATATTAAATTGTTAGGCGCAGTCATTATCCTTTATCTTGGGTATGATCTTATAACAGAATCTAAAAAAAGAAAGAGAAAAGAAGCATTAGATGCCTAAATTCTTTATTTTCAAAAAAGTCCTCTTTTGACTAGAGGGCTTTTTTTTGCCTTTTTTTATAAAAAGTTTTTCCTATTCTATGAACCTTGACGAACTTTTATAATTGACAATATTCTAAAAATAAAGTTAATATATAGTGAACTTAGTTCTATATAAGTGTAATTTAAGTCTTTGTTGTTATTTTTTAATTTGGTGGTTAGCTGGTTTCAAAAAACTTAGAATGTTCCTTTAGACTTTCGTCAATAAAGGAAAAGAAGAAAGAGACGAAGGAAATGCGCACAATCCATGTATCTGAAATGATTGATGAACAAAAATTTAACCGCTTTCATTTACAGGTTTTATTATGTTGTATCTTTATCATTATCTGTGATGGATATGATATGTTCATGCTTGGAACAATCCTACCATCTTTGATGACTGAGTGGAAAATCACTGCTGTAGAAGCAGGATTATTTAGCAGCTATGCTTTGTTTGGAATGATGATAGGCGCGTTAGTCTTTGGACCAATAGCTGATAAATTTGGAAGAAAGAAAGTTATCTTAATTTGTACGGTCATTTTTTCTATATTTACTTTTACTTCAGGGTTTGCAGATACACCAACTTCTTTTGGAATACAACGTTTTGTTGCAGGTTTAGGATTGGGGGGAGTCATGCCTAATCTAATAGCAATTATTACTGAATATGCTCCGAAAAAAATCCGTAGCACACTGGTTGCTATTATGTTCAGTGGACATGCATTAGGTGGCGTTGTTGCATCATTAGGTGCGATGTATCTGATTCCGAACTTTGAATGGCGCGCAGTGGTATGGCTTGGTGCTCTTCCACTGATCTTTATGCCGATTCTCTATAAAATGTTACCAGAATCATTGAATTATTTTATATTAAAAAAACAAAAAAGCCAATTGACGGACGTACTGAATCAAGTGGATGTAAACTCGAAAATACACTGCTAATGATCATTATGTTCTTCATGAGAAAAGTAAAAATGATTCTACTGGTTTCCCGGTGAAACAATTATTCAAAAATGGTCGGACAGTTAGTACAATCATGTTCTGGGTCGCCTTTTTCATGTGCCTGTTTGTGATGTACGGATTGAGTACATGGCTTCCAAAAATTATGGAAGGGGCAGGATTTGAATTAGGATCCAGCTTAGCATTCCTAGTGACACTTAACCTCGGCGCCGTATCTGGGGCAATTGTCGGAGGAAAGCTTGCTGATCGATTTGGATCTAAAGTGGTTCTGGTTTCCTTCTTAGTCATAGGGTTTGCAGCACTTACGATGCTGAGCTTTAAACCAAGCATGATTATGCTCTATGTGTTGATTGCCATTGCGGGAGGAAATACAACTGGTACACAAATCGTAACGAACGCTTATGTATCACAGTTTTATCCTAACGAAATCCGTTCAACTGGAGTAGGCTGGGCATTAGGTGTAGGAAGAATAGGTGGAATTATCGCTCCTACTTTCTGCGGGGTCTTGCTTGATATGAAATTGTCATTGCAGGTTAATTTCTTAGCATTTGCCATTCCATGCATTATCGCGGCAGTTGCGATTTGGTTTATACAGGAAAAATCCAGCAATATGGCCGTTAGTAGTAAGGAAAAGAAATTGGTTTAGAAAAACATTCATACCAAGGTTATCTGAAGATATGTAACACCTAAATAATGTTCCCGAGAGGACATGAGATTTTATATTGCGTACGCTTACGATCGAAAAATATTTAATCAATCGGCTGCTTTGAGTAAGTAAAGGGCTTTAAAGCCCTTTACTTCTAATGTCTCGGCGCCCAAATGATGACAGACACCCCAATTAAACAGATTGCAGCCCCAATCCAATCATATAAATCAGGCGTTTTCTTATCGATCCCCATCCCCATAATACCGATAACACAATAAAAACACCGCCATATGCAGCATATACACGCCCGAAAGTTGGAAACGTTTGGAATGTTGCAATGATGCCATATAAAACTAAAACGATTCCTCCAATAAATCCTAAATAAATGGATTTTCCATCTCTTAACCAAAGCCAAATAAGATAACCCCCACCAATCTCAGCTAGACCGGCCAAAAGAAATATAATAGTGGTCACTAACATATATAAACCTCACTTTCTCCTTGAAATTTTATCATAAGTGAAAATGGAAAATAATCATTATTTAGTAATGTCTTAATGGTCGTTTCTATTATTTTGTGAATAAATAGTGATAATAACTGAAAGTTAGCTACAGAATCTCCATCTATTCTAGCATTATTAAAGAAAATGAAGTCATGCTACATCTAGACTAGGATATTCATTATTGGGTTTCTTCGAGATATACCACCATGTTTCCGACAAATCGAAGCTTTTCAATATAATTAAAGGTATGACTACAAGAGGTATGTTACCAAGTAAACTTTTTTGCTGAATACCTTTTATTATCAAAATCCGCAGACCATATTTTCAACCGACCATTCACCCTAAATGGGTTTGAATTTGTATCACACTAAAATAAATTAAATATCCTGATTTGCTTTGAAGAAATCAGATTGTATTACACATATGGAAATTGGAACTAACTTTATGAAGTTAGTTCCAATTTAATTTACATACTAAATTTAAAAGAAGATTTAATGTTAAGTACTTAGGAATTGTTTCAAGTTATATTTTAAGCAGAACAGAAGAAGCAAATCCTTTACCTACGGATTAGCTTTTTCTTATTGCCTTTTAAGGAATCTTAGTTTTAGTCATTCATATAATACTAGAACCATCCAAATAAAAGCCAAAAGATATATCCAAGAGTAAAAAAACTCCCTAATCGTAACAATTTTTGTCGTTCCTAAGAATAATAAGATTACTGAAGCTTAATATAACCTGCAATATTTAAGGGGAGGATCGTGGGACCTGTATCTTTTACCTTTAAACTTGGGTTGCAATTCAGATACAAGGGGTACTATACCTAAAATGGATATATAGTAGTCTAGTTGAGGAGCTGCATCTATGAAATCCTCTTTTGCATATATGTTGGCCATATTTCATGCCAGTATTGTCGGCCTATCATTCTTATTCACGAAAATGGCAATTTCTGAATCAAATCCACTTGATACATTGGCGTTCCGATTCAGCGTTTCCTTCGCCATCATATCATTATTAGTTGCTTTTAAAGTCATCAAAGTAAATTACACGTGGGAGTCCGCAAAAAAACTGGTTCCGCTGTCATTATTATTTCCAACTCTTTTCTTTGCCTTTCAAGCTTTCGGACTTAAATACTCACAATCCACCGATGCTGGAATCTTATCAGCCGTTACTCCGATTATAACGGTGATGATAGCGGGATATTTTTTAAAGGAAAAAACGTCTTTATATCAGAAGCTTTCGATTGTCTTATCGGTAGTGGGTGTCATTTTTATTTTTGTATTGAAAGGGAGCTCAATCAATTTTTCCGACATGCTCGGAATGGTGTTAATCCTTCTATCCTGTATTGCTACCGCATGTTATACGACAATGACCCGTTCACTAGCCAAAGATTATACCCCAGGTGAAATGTCCTTTTTTATGATGGGAATAGGATTCGTCATTTTTAACATTGCCGCTATCAGTTCCCACATCAACCAAGGAACAATGCAGGAATTCCTTTCACCATGGTTGAGCATGGAATTCATCAGTTCCATTTTGTATTTAGGAATATTGGCCTCATTGGTCACTTCGTTGCTATCTAACAGCATTTTATCAGAAATCAAGGCGTCACAAATGAGTGTCTTTGCAAACCTTTCCACCGTTGTCACGATAGTGGCAGGAGCACTTATTCTAAATGAAAAGATTACAACCTACGATATAATCGGGTCGGTTCTTATCATTTTAGGTGTAATCGGAACAAATTATTTTGGGGGAAAGAAAGATCATACTATAAAAATGAATCTTTATTATAATAAGAAGGAACACAGTTAAATAAATAAATAAAATCAGTCTATCCCAAATTAGGATAGACTGATTTTACTTCCACCATATTGTTTGAGGGAACTCTTTTACTCCAATAAATACTGGTTCGCCTATTTGCGGTGTAGAAACCTGAACGGAATGTTCTTTGGCCGCATTAGTTACCCTTTCAATTGGGTCTGTCCAGTCATGAAATGACAATGTGAACCCTGCCCAATGAATCGGAATCATTAGTTTTCCTTGCACATCGATGTTTGCTTGAACTGTTTCTTCAGGCGTCATATGGATGGTGGACCAGCGCTCATCATATTGGCCACATTCCATTAATGTAAGATCAAATGGACCGAATTTTTCTCCAATTTCTTTGAAATGAGTACCATACCCACTGTCCCCGCTAAAAAATATCTTGTCTTGTTTTCCGTTAATTACCCAGGAGCACCACAGAGTTGTATTGCCATCACGTAAACTTCTTCCGGAAAAATGTCTCGCAGGCGTGCAAACCAAATGCAGGCCGTTGTAATTAACTTTATCCCACCAATTATGCTCCTGAATCTTTTCTTTATTAACGCCCCATCTTTCAAGATGGCCCCCAACCCCCAGTGGAACAATGAACTGACCGACCTTATCTTTTAACTTCTTTATAGAGTAATAATCTAAATGATCATAGTGGTCATGTGATAGGAGAACCGCATCGATTGGAGGAAGTCTTTCCAAATCTATAGGTAAGTCCCTGCTAAACCGCTTATTTCCAAACAGTGGAAAGGGAGTGGGGGCCTTACCAAACATTGGATCCACTAATAAGGTTTTTCCATCCATCTCCAACATGAAGGCAGAATGTCCAAACCAGGTGATTTTATTGAAATCACCTATCATATGTTCTTTAGTTTCAATCAGAATAGGATTGTCGGGCCGCCTATTGGGATTTCCTTTTATATAATCCCGTAGTATCGAACCTGTATGTTTGAGGCTCATCGCCTGACTTGCAGGAATCTGGTTGATGAACTTCCCATCAACAAAATTCTCCTTCGTGCTGAAACTTTTTATTTTTTCTTTAGTCGCTCGTCTCCCTAAAGGAGGATAAAGGTACAAAAAAAGTGTACCTGAAATAAAAAAGAAAGTTAAAAACTTTATAATTTTAAGCATATATACTTTCCTCCTAAATTTAATCAATATTTTCGTTTACTTATCATAACACAGAATTTGGAAGGTTATTTACTGTGATGTTCTAAAAAGCCTTACATCTTATTCCTTAACTGGCATGTTTATTGCATATTACTAAACTGAATATAATTAATAATCAGAAGGAGTGAAGGATATGTTTGATTTTAGCCCATATATAAAATGTTTGGGTTAGGTTTGAAAATAAAATAATTCCATTAAAATAAACTTCAATCAACTATCTTAATTCAAAAAACAGCAAGGAATTTAGAAGAATTCCTTGCTGTTTTTTACATCTTACTTTTTATTTCATCATTGATTGGCATGTCGTCCATACATTTTATTGGATCCAATTTCTTTTTGTCTTTAAATCTAAGGATGACAGCATCGTAGAAAAGTAAAAGCGCTTGCTCAACAAGAGAGCCCATTAGATGGATTGGTTTATAATCGCCTTCTTACTGACCTTTTGGTGAGCCAGGTAATTTTATTGCGATATCCGCTAATTTCCTATGCTTGATCTGGAAGTATTGTAGCAGTTGCAATCGCCCCACAGATCCTTTTTGCTGACTTTATTGATGAGCTAGAAACTGTATAACTTTGTCATTTGCTTCCTCAGCTGCTTCTGTTATGTAAATGTGGCCTGCACAGGATACGGTGTGAAACTGAGAACCCTGAATACGTTCAGCTAACATTTTACCGTTTTCATATGGAACCAAATTATCTGCATCACCGTGTATAATCAATGTTGGTATGTTTATTTTATCAAGTTCATTGGATGTATCATGAGTTAGACAAGCTTGTAGTTGAGACAGATATGCGCTTGGCGGACTAATGATTTCTATTCGCTTTTGGATATCTTCCTGAATTAATTCAGGGTGCTTCTCAATAAAAGCTTGACTATAAACTATGGGTGCCGCTAACCAGGCATTATCCCTTGGAGAACCTGTAAGGGAGGCTCGAGATACCATTAAAGTAGATATTTCTGGAGCAGGTTGAATATGAGTAGTACCACCCGCAGTGGTACAACCTAGAACAAGAGAACGAACACGTTCCGGATAAGTGATTGCCAGCCTTTGGGCAATCATTCCACCCATTGAAATCCCATATACATGTGCTGAGTCAACCGAAACAGCATCAAGGACCGCTCTTGCATCCTCAGCCATCATTTCAATAGAATATGGCTGTTCAGGCTTACTGCTCTTACCAACACCACGATTATCAAAAACGATTACTTTAAAGCGCTTAGCTAAAGTGGGCAACGTTCTATGCCAGGATAAAGAGTTATAGCCGAGCCCCATAATCAACAATAAAGGATCACCTTGTCCGTGAACCTCATAGTAAAGGCTTTCATTGGCATGATTTACGAATGGCATGAAAATACCTCTTTTCTGTAATTAATATTTTATTCATTATATATGATTCTATTATGTGATCGTACCAAATATTTCAAAAATTGCTAATTGACTAAAATCCTATACTACATTACGCTTAATCTGGACACCATAGGGGTTAGTAGATTAGGAGAATAGAATGCCAGGTATGGAAAATGAGACATATATTGAATATAAAAAGCTTGAAGAAGAGTGGAATAAACATATTAAACAAACGGCGAATTGCGAACGATTCGTATTGCTGGTAGAAGAGTTAGTAGGGTCACACCTAAACCAAGTCCAGGACCAAAGAGCCATTATTAAATATTGGTTGGACTTCATGAATTACATGAGTAAAGAAGAGATAGTTAATGTTGCTAAGCATTATATTATGAATGAAACTAAACTAGATCATTTAGATGACATAACATACAACATATCAAAAAAATGGAATGAAAAAGGTAACTTCACTTCCTTGAAAGAAGTATTGAATGAGATGAGACTTGTACTTAAAGAAAGTCGTATGGAATTGATGAATAATGAAATCAATAATTTAAAGAATGAACTAAAAGAGGTAAAGTTGCTCTTTGTAAAGTGACGCAAACTTGTCAGTTCCAAAGGAAACAATTAAAGAATGTAGAGGGAAGGATGAACTCCTTCCCATTTATCCAGCTTTTTCAGTCAGTCCGTTTTCATTTAAAAATTGACGCAATGTATGATTAAATTTTTCTGTTACTTCAAGCTTTGCAATATGCCCTGATTTCTTAAGAATAACTAATTTAGAATTAGGGATTAGCTCGTGCATAAGGATCTGTATCCAAACTGGGATTATTGAATCATATTGACAACCAATAACAAGTGTAGGAACCTTTATTTCTGGCAACAAAGAGCGATTATCGACCTCAAGGCATGCTTCCATAGATTTTACATAACCTTCTTTGTTTGGTTTGTAAAACTTGTAGAACTCATCCATATTCTCCTGTTTCCAAGAGTATAAACAAGTTTTGGCAGCCATTAATTTTTGCTCCTCGGAAGACAACAAGAGTGCTCGTGCCTTTCGAACAGGGAAAAACAATGTTCTTAATTGAACTGGAGCATGATAAAACGTACTGACTAGAATTAAAGATAGGCATCTCTCTGATGCTTGCCGATAAATTTCCTGTACTACAATACCCCCCATTGACATTCCACAAATGTGTGCGCTTTCTATTTTTAATTCATCAAGTAAGGACAAAATATCCTTCGCGAAATTTTTAATCGTTATTCCGTCCATTCTTGGATTATTGCCATGACCTCTTAAATCAGGAACAATCAGGTCATACTGATCTGCTAATTCAAACTGTTTTTCCCATCCTTCCTTTATTTCACCAAGTCCATGAATGAGAACTAAAGGTTCGCCATTGCCAGTACGCAAATAGGGCATTTCGTCTTCACTAACAGCTATCGTTTTCACATTCAAAACCTCCTTAACTTGTTTTAATAGAGTTTCCATAATTACGGATGGTTAATCACTTGTAATTGAGTGTTTAATAATTGTTTCTATAATCTTTTGCCTTCTTTCCGGTAAGAGTTTTATGTTGTGCAGTTGTACGGTCGTCTCTTGCTCAAAATGTGTGGCATCTAAAAGAACTAAACCCTTTTCATAGCATGAAGAGGAATGGAGTCCTGCACTTTTTCCAGCATATTATTTCTGAGATTTCTTGACTAAACGGGAATAGGAAGTAACGGAGGATGTATATCAGAAACGTGATTGTTACATTCGCAGCGAAAGTTAAGGTCATGTTTTAATCTTTGTATCAAGTCTTTGATAGTAGGGAGGCGCTCGACAATCCTCTCGAACAAAGAATATATCTTCCAGCATAGTTCAAATCTAAAATAACTATTTTGAAATGTAAGGCAAAATAATATCCAGTCTTAAAGCGTAGGACTCCTGAATACCCTAAAGCTTCTTTGTCTTATATTACGTGTTGGGAGTCACCACTGTTCTAAATGGATGTGAATTATAAATTCATTCAATTTACCTAAAGATATGCTGAAATAACCCTAAAATCATGAAGTGATGATTAGGGTTATTTTAATAAGTTTAATAAAGGCAAAAATGTCAACGAATTAACGTTAAAGTAGGACTTGTCTCTTAATGAACCGATGATTTTGTCCCCCGATGTTGTTCAAATAATTTGATTTCCCCTCAAAGCCGTGAAAAGAATGATATCCTTTGCACATATTCAGCTATTTAATTTCTAATCATGCAAAAAACTCACTCAATTCGAATGAGTTTTTGATTATGTAAATAACTTCCTTGCTCCTTCTGTAACTGTTTCAAAGGAACGGATTGGGTGGGAAAATAAAATCTAAGCATTAACAATCAATGTAGTGATCAATGTTCAATAAAATAAAGAAGAAATGCTTCCATTGAAAAAGGAATCATTTCTTCGTTTCTGAGACTGAATTATTGGTGTTGATCTAGAATTAATAATATTCTTTGATTCCAATGGGTAGATAAAAGGGGAAGAAAGTACTCCTTCGACAAGTTATCCAGCTTTTTCAGTCAGTCCGTTTTCATTTAAAAAGTGACGCAATGTGTGATTGAATTTTTCCGTAACTTCAAGTTTTGCAATATGTCCTGATTTTTGGAAAATAACTAAATCAGAGTTAGGGATTTGTTCGTGCATAAGAATCTGTATCCAAACTGGGGTTATTGAATCATATTGACAGCCAATAACAAGTGTAGGAACTTTAATTTTCGGCAATAAAGAGCGATTATCGATTTCTAGGCATGCCTCCATAGATTTAACGTAAGCTTCTTTGTTTGGTTTATAAAACTTGAAGAACGCTTCCATGTTCTCCTGTTTCCAAGAGTATAAACAAGTTTTGGCAGCCATTAATTTTTGCTCCTCGGAAGACAATAAGAGTGCCCTTGCCTTTCGAACAGGGAAAAAGATTGTTCTAAACTGTGCTGGGGCATGATAAAACGTACTGACTAAAATTAAGGATAGGCATCTTTCTGGTGCTTGCCGATAAATTTCCTGTACTACAATACCCCCCATTGACATTCCACAAATATGAGCGCTTTCTATTTTTAATTCATCAAGTAAGGACAAAATATCCTTTGCAAAATTTTTAATCGTTATTCCGTCCATTCTTAGATTATCACCATGTCCTCTTAAATCAGGAACAATCAGGTCATACTGATCTGCTAATTCAAACTGTTTCCCCCAACCCTCCTTTATTTCACCAAGTCCATGAATGAGAATTAAAGATTCGCCATAACCAACACGTAAATAAGGCATTTCGTTTTTACTGACAGCTGTCTTTTTCACAATCAAAACCCCCTTAACTTGTTTTGATTTAATTGCCATAAATACGAAGAATGAAACATGGTAATTGCATCGATGTCCGCATGCTCTCTTTTAATGTAACGTCAAGCTGCTAGTAATAAAATTTTCGTACAATAGTGGATGAGCTCGCCATTCACTCCACTCGTACATATACCATCAGCATAGTTCAATTCTTAGGAGCACCCAACCATGGCTATTTTGAAATAAAACGCAAGACAGAATCCAAATTTTGTTTGAATCAAACGTTGTAGGTTCTAAGTCGTATAATTCCTGGATGCCATTTCTTTGTCTAACAAGCGTTTTGAGTCACCACCATTCTTAAATAGTTTGGTCCGTAATTGACTAATTCGAGATTTAGCAAGATATTCCTTTTTCTGTAAGTTCAAAACCTTACCTCATGGTGGCTTATTTTTGAAATTTCATTCAATTGCATTATATATATATGTGCTCGCTTGACTTGTAATTACTTATAGGTGTAAAATACATATATAGATTAATTATCGAGGTGAAATTGGATGGCAAAAGACAACAAAGAACAATCATTAGCCCCTTCGAAAAATTTTATTATGCCATTTATTTTGTTACTTCTCAGCGGATTTTCCTTACATGGCTACGAGCTTATCCAAAAGCTGCAAAACTTTGGGTTCCAAACCCTTGATCAAGGGAACTTATATCGGCTATTGCGAAAACTGGAACAAGATAATTTAGTGAGTTCTGAATGGGATACCACAGGCAGTGGTCCCGCTAAAAGGAAATATTCGATCACAGACGCTGGTGTTGCTTATTTAAGAACCCATGCAACCCATTTGGAGAACTACCAATCCATGTTGGATCAATTTTTCCGTATGTATTCAAGTTTTTTAGAGCTCTATATGCCTTCATTTCAGATGAGGGATTCAATAGAGAAATCTAGCAAGAATAAGGGGAGGAACAAAAATGAGTCAAAAGAAGAATGAACAAATTGAAAAGGCCTATATTTCTGAATCAATCGTTAATACAGTTTGGAATCAGTATGAAGGTGCTATTGAGCGGTCCCGCAAAGTCCTTGAAAATCAAGAGGAAGTATACATTAGGACACTTGAGGAAACGTCAAAGTTCAATGCTGAACTTCGTAAATCACTCACATCCTTTTACGAAGGAAATAAAAAAGTAAATGCGGATGTTATGAACTCATTCCAAAGTAATAAAGCGGAGGAAGTTTTGTCAGAGGGACATCGTTCTTTCATTAATGAAGGACAGGAAGTCGTGAATCGATTCGAAAACATTATGTTAACTCCATTAAAATCATCCTTTGATATAATGGAGCGATTTGAAAAGAGGGCTGTTGAAAACAATAAAGCCTATGTAGAGAACTTACAAACACATAGAAAAGAACGTACAGCTAATTCAAACGAATACATTAATCTTGCTAGAACAGCACAGCTTAGATTATTACGTCGTGTGGAAGACGGTTTTAAAGTTATGGTAGGTTCAGGGGTAAATAAGTAGTAGATTGTAAGCTCGAGACCGTTAATTATTAAAAATGAAAAATCTCATTGAGAAATAACCATGAACAGGTACTTTCCATTAGTGCTTGTACGGGTTATTTTTTTTGGCCATTTTCAAATTCATCCAACTAATTAGAAGTTTTGTAAAGAATTCGTTAACTATGTAGAGTATAGTGAAAATTCTGAAAAAAGAGAAAGGTATTTCCAACAATTTGGAGAATTAAATAAATAAATGTAATTGAGTACATTTTGAATCACCTATGTTTTTCGATTCGAAAATTCATCATTCTATTTATCTAAAACAAAAAGTTTATTTAAAAACGCTTTACCTGTTATTCTTACAAAACACTTTTTAGGGGCGAATGAAATGCAAAATATGTATACAATTGGTGACTTCATCATATCTCAGGACACCAAGATAGAAAGTGTTGACAATACAGACATCCAAAACATCTTAGCTTCCATATTTCAGTCAAGTTACGATGGGATATACGTTGCCGACAAAAATGGTAATGGAATGATGGTAAATCATGCATACTCAAGAGTTACTGGTGTGAAAAGCCAGGAACTTCTTGGTAAAAATATGAAAACAGTGGTGAAAGAGGGCCTAGTTTCTGAATCCGTTACAATGAAAGTTTTAGATGGAAAAGCGCCAAAAACGATTATTCAGACTGTAAGAGGAAAGGAACTATTAGTTACTGGAAATCCTGTATATGACAAGAATGGGGAAATTGCTTACGTTGTAACGAACGTAAGGGATATAACGGATTTAAACCATATGAAGACCGAACTGCAAAATTCCATAAATTTAACCCAAAAATATTTAAATGAAATCGAGGAACTTAAAAAAAAGGAAATGCTGCATATGAACCTTGACGGATCCGTAGCTCAAAGCCAAGAGATTATAAAGGTTTTTCTTCTTGCTAAAAAACTGGCAAAAGTTGATTCAACTTTACTCATCTTAGGTGAGTCTGGCGTCGGGAAAGAAGTCATCGTTAAATACCTACACCAAGAAAGTGAACGCGCAAACCAACCTTTAATTAAAGTGAATTGTGCAGCCATACCAAAGCACCTTCTTGAATCTGAACTTTTTGGATATGAAAAGGGCGCATTTACAGGTGCGGACAGTCGTGGAAAACCTGGTTTATTTGAACAAGCAAATGGGGGTACGATTTTTTTAGATGAGATTGGAGACATGCCAATTGATCTTCAAGTTAAATTATTAAGGGTTTTACAAGAATTTGAAATCACTCGTGTCGGCGGGAGAAGTAGCTTCAAAATAGATGTAAGGGTCGTTTCAGCGACACATAGGAATTTGGAGGAAATGGTCGAAAATGGCGAGTTTAGAAAGGATCTTTACTATCGATTAAATATTGTTCCCATTAAAATACCAGCATTACGAGAAAGGAAAGCAGATATCGTACCGCTAGCCTTCTATTTTTTAAATAAAATGAACAAAAAGAACCGATTAAATAAGCGTTTTCATCCGGAAATCATTCGTTTCTTCGAGGAATATCCATGGCCTGGTAATATTAGGGAGTTGGAAAACTTGATTGAGAGATTAGTTGTAACGGCCGATCTGGAACAAATAGGCTTGGAGGATTTGCCACCAAGTATGTTACAAGGATTAGAACTTAAACAAAATGTAAAGAGTACATTAAAAGAAATCATTGAAAATGTTGAACGAAAGATAATAAAAGAGAAAATTCAAGAATATAAAACAACACGTAGCACGGCTAAAGAATTAGGCATCAGTCAATCGGCACTTGTAAAGAAAATGAAGAGATTAGGTTTGTAAACACGGTAAATGATGAAGAAAGTAATCAAGGGAAATTTATATAATCCATTATGGTCAACGTATATTCGTTGGCTTTTTTTGTAATAAATAAAGTTTTACTACCCCGATTCATTGCTATATAAACATATTTCGGGTAAAAAAGGTGCCATGAATTAATTTTTTTCATCCAATTATAAAAGTTGGCACGGCAATTGCATTAACTAATTATTTGTGTAAGTCTAAAAAAATATATAAATGGCGGTTTGATTATTCTTTTGCTGAAACAAAAGAACAGTCATTCAAAAAGGGGAAGGGGAAAAAGAGTATGAATTTGCCTACATTTAATCTAGCAGGAAAGATTGCACTAGTAACAGGAGGTAGTAAAGGTATTGGATTTGGAATGGCTCAGGCTTTAGGCCATCATGATGCAACAGTTGTCATTTCCAGCCGAGGAACTGAGGAAGGAGAACGAGCGGTTTTACAGTTAAGGGAAGAAAATATTGATGCACACTACATTTCTTGCGATGTTACTAAGAAGTGTCAAGTGGAAGATTTGGTTAGCCAAATTGTCGATAGATTTGGTTCACTTGATATTTTAGTGAACAATGCGGGACTCAATATTCGTAAGCCATTAATTGACATAGAAGAAAGCGACTGGGATACAGTTTTAGAAGTTAATTTAAAAGGAATCTTTCTAGTTGGTCAAACTTGTGCAAAACAAATGATCAAACAAAGCTATGGAAAAATAATCAATATCTCATCTATTTTAGGAACGATTGGAATGCCATTCCAAACATCTTATGCTGCAAGTAAAGGTGGCATTAACCAAATGACAAAAGTATGGGCGGAAGAATTAGCTGCATATAATATTACCGTTAATGCAATTGGACCAGGATATATAAAAACTCCGATGACTGGTGACTGGCTCTCTGACCCTGAAAGGCTTCAAAAGATAATAGATTCCGCAATGATCAAACGAATTGGAGAAATTTCAGACTTGGTAGGGCCAGTGGTTTTCTTGGCTTCTGATACATCTGCGTATGTTACGGGCCAAATATTGAATGTCGATGGGGGCTGGACTGCAAGATAAATAGCTAGTTAAGGAGGTATGAAAATGAACATCGTGGAAGAAATGCATTTTAATCGTAAAATGAAGGTTTTCGGAAAACGGCCAAAAAATATCATGTCTATGTTGAAAGAAACGGTTGAACAATATCCCGAAAAAGAAGCACTGGTCATGAATGGAATTCGACTCACATATCAAGAGATGCTCGATAAAGTGGAAAATATTGCCGGTAATTTACAAAACTCTTTGCTTGTTGGGAAGGGAGACCGTGTGGCCCTTTTATTGGGGAATAGTATCGAGTTCTCTTTACTAGTGTTTGCTTGTGCGAAAATTGGCGCCATAGTTGTGCCATTAAATACGAGATTAAAAGAAAAAGAACTTTCTTATATGGTAGAACATTCCGGCACCAAAATTTTGATTACGGATGATGAATTTTTACCTAAAGTAGAAAACTTGAGGGATGAAGATTCAATCATAAATGTTCAAAATTATTTCTTGATTGGAAATGGAACACCAAGGCGAAAAGACTATCTTCCTTTTGAAGTCCTAGAACAAAAATCTTCAGTTGTAAACATAAATGTCTCGGAAGATGATGAGTTATTCATTATGTATACTTCAGGTACAACGGGACTTCCAAAAGGAGCCATTGGTAGTCATTTAGGAGCCATTCACAGCTCAATGAATTATGAACAGGTACTAAAATTAAATCAAGAAACACGGACATTGATCGCTGTTCCTCTCTTTCACGTCACCGGCTTGATTGGCCAGTTAATGCACATGGTTAGAATAGGTGGGACATCCGTTATCATGAGTAGATATAGGACGGAAGAATATATTCGTTTAACAGCTGAAGAAAATGTTTCCTTTTTATTTAACGTCCCAACCATCTATGTCATGATGATGTCTCACCAAGATTTTCTAAATTATAGGTATCCAAATGTAAATTGTATTGCCTTTGGTGGTGCACCTATGTCTTCCGAAACTATTAATAATTTAAAAAGGCATTTTCCGAATGCCTATCTGCATAATGCTTACGGCGCAACCGAGAGTACTTCACCAGCAACAATAATGCCACAATCCTATAATCAAAACAAGAGTGTTTCGGTTGGATTGCCGGTTCCTGTTGGAGTATTAAAAGTGGTTAATGATAAGGGTGAACCATGTTTACCTGAAGAAGTTGGAGAATTATTAATGAAGGGACCAATGGTGGTTGAGGGCTATTGGGACAATGAGGTAGCGAACCAAGCATCATTCATTGATGGGTTCTGGCGCTCAGGAGATTTAGCAAAAATAGACCAGGATGGTTTTGTATATATTATGGACCGTAAAAAAGACATGATAAACCGTGGTGGGGAAAAAATATTCTCGATTGAAGTAGAAAATGTTTTATATAATCATCCAAAAGTATTAGAAGCCGCTGTAGTAGGAATTCCAGATCCTCTCTGGGGCGAAGTCGTAAAAACCTTTATCATACCCAAGGCTGATGAAACCATTGAAAAGCAAGAAATAAAAGATTTTGTTTCCGAATATTTAGCCAATTATAAGGTCCCAACAGAAATTCAATTCGTAGAAGAATTTCCTCGTAATTCGGCAGGCAAAGTTTTAAAGGCCGAGTTGAAGAATCTTCTGCTTAATTAAAATTTCACACTATTTAGTAGTAAAGCATCTCTAATTATTTATTGCGGATTGATTTACCATAATCTATGTAGAGGAAGCGATCATATTGAATAAAATTGTGAAAAAAGCATGGAACTACCGTTATGTCGTTCTTGTCGTTCTTTGGCTGGTCTATATTATTAATTATTTTGATAGGATGGCAGTCTTAACCTTCCTTCCATTTATTCAGGAAGATTTAAACTTAACCCCAGTCGAAGTAGGACAACTTGCATCCGTGTTTTTCTTTGCTTATGCTGCTGCTCAAATAAGCGCTGGTTATCTTGCTGATAAAATTGGTCCTAAAAAGGTTATGTACATTGCAATATTGGTATTCACTGTCATTACAGCCTTAACAGGAGCTGTCAAAAACTTCACCCAGTTTTTATTATTACGTATTGGCTTAGGATTTGGAGAAGGACATCATTTTGCCCCAGCGATTCGGGCAATAAACAACTGGTTTCCTCAAAATGAAAAAGGAAGAGCCACTTCTTTTTTCGCAACTTCATGGGCAGTTGCTCCCGCAATTGTGCCAGTTATAGTCACTAGTATCTCTTTCTACTTTTTTGGGGGGGATTGGAGACCGGTATTCTATGTTCTTGCTATTCCGGGTGCGGTTGCAATTTTTTTACTGTGGTATTTTGTATCGAATACCCCAAAAGAAATGATTGCTAAAGGGAGAATAAGTAAGGAACAGGATATTGATGGACAAGACGATTCTCCAATTGAAAAGATGTCGAAGGAAGAGAAAAGAAAAACCTACGGGCTTTTCTTAAAAGACTTTCATTTTTATGTCTATACTTTGCTTCTTTTTTGTCAATTGGCCGTTTATTGGGGAACTACTACCTGGTTAACTAGTTTTTTGGTTACGCAGCATGGGATGAATATTAAGGAAATGGGCTTCTTTGGTTCTGCCCCTTATATCATTGCTTTCTTCGCTATGTTATTAGGGGGATGGCTGATGGATAAAGTTCTTGGTCGTATGAAACCTGTTGCTTTAATTGGAGGGATAGGTAGTATTCCTGTATTGTGGATGCTTGGTGCGATAGACAGTGGGAAACCTGCCCTGTTGCTCACTCTGCTCTTGCTTGTCGGTTTCTTTGTTAACTTAAACTTCGGCTCAATTTATGCTTTTTTGCCTAAACGCTATCCAAAGGAAATAGTCGGAAGTGCTACTGGGTTATCTAATGGTATTGGTCAACTGGGTGCGTTTGTGTCTCCTCTTGTCGCGGGTTATTTAGTGACTGTAGGGGCGGATGGTTCACAAGACTTTGGTAACGTTTTTATATTTTTTGCCTCAGTAGCGGCCCTGTCTGTTGTTTGTGCAATCATACTTAAAGAAAAGCCGGTATCGGATTCAGTTATTCCAACGGTAAACCAAGAGAAGGTTATTTAAGGTTGCTTAGTAATTTTTATTATCTTTGATTATTTGTGGGTAAGGGAAGTATATATGAATTTTTGACGAAGTCCTATAAATAATGACTTCGATCGTAAAGCGTGGAGGGAAAATATAATGGCAAAAATACACCAAATCGAAAAAAACACTTCAAGTTCAAGTTTAGACCTTTTATGGAATCAAGCGTTTGAACAATTAGATGCTTGGGTTGAAAGGACAGAATTTCGTGAGGAAGTACTACTTCAATCTGCTCTCCAATTTGCAGAAAATGTTAAAAGGAATCATAAAAATAGTAAAGAACTCAGTGAACAATTTTCTAAAGAGCTGCATCATTGGGAAAAAATCTCTAGAGAGGAACTTCTCAACGCAACGACTGTCCTGCAATATTTTTTCCCAGTAAAGTCCTATGAGGAAATTAACAAACAATTAGATGATGTTCAAAACAATACAACAAAGTTAACATCAGGGGCTAATCTGCTAAATGGCGAACATGTTGACAACTTTATGTCCGTATTGAAAGAGCATGTTGAATTTAGACAAAATAACCGCAATCTGTATGTGGACAATATGAAACAAACTGCTTCCATTATCCAGAATAAACAACGTGATTTCTTGAAAATAATGAATAACCAAATGAAAAATGTGTTTTTTCCTTTTCATACATATATGGAGGGATTAAACGAATCAATTAAATCAAATCAAAATACAGGGGGTTCTTCAGAAAATGGTAGATCAAAAAACATTTGATCCATATGATATGTTTAAAAAATTTAGTGACCAATGGGAAAAACAAGCAAATGATTTCATCAAAGGATCGTCAAATAATCCGGAATTTGTAAGCTATTCAAGATTAACTTCGGATACCCAAGCACGTTATCTGGAGTTTTTTAAAAAGAACCAGGAGTTTTTCGCCAATCAATGGAACGTACCTACTAAAGCAGATTTGTCTAACGTAGCGAAATTAGCTATCCAAACGGAAGAAAAATTGGACTCGCTGGAAGAACAGTTATGGAAATTACAAGATTCTGTTGATTCCTCCAATAAGGAAATGGAAAGCATTACTGAAGTTTCCCGTGACATTATTAAGCTAGTAAAACAGCTAAAAAAAGAGCAAACGATATCCAAAAAAGAGTTAGAAGAGGTAAAACAGTTGAAATCAAATCTCCAAGAAGTGAAAAGTGAATTGGCAGAAATCCATAGCTTAAAAGAGGAGATTCTGATTCTTAAAGAGCTAATGGGCAAAAACATTGATACAAAAGCAAAACAAGAACAAAACCTAGCTGTTACATCTAAATGATAATAAGGAGGAATAAATTTGGCTACTGAAACTCTAAATAATAATACAATTCCCTCTTTCGATTTTGAAAAAGAGATGACGCGTTGGAACGAATTTTCAAATGCCATCAGTGGACCTGAACTAAGTGAAGGTCACACTCCAAGACATGCTATTTGGAAAAAAAATAAGGCGACTTTATGGCATTATCCTACCGTTGAAAAAAAATATGATGTTCCTGTCTTTATTGTTTACTCGCTAATCAACCGCCCTACTATCCTAGATTTTGCACCTGGTACCAGTGTAATAGGAGGCCTTGTAAACAGTGGCTATGATGTGTATTTATTAGACTGGGGGATTGCGGGATACGAAGATAAAGACATTACTTTGGGTGATTATGTTGTTGACTATATTAAAAAAGGTGTAGGGCGAGCATTAAGGCATTCGGGTGCAGATGAAGTGTCTGTAGTCGGGTATTGCCTGGGAGGGACACTTGCAGCCATGTATGCCGCAATTGCGGATGAGCCAATTAAGAACCTGGTATGTGCGGCAGTACCAATTGATTATAGTGTGCCTGCCATGCCTGAGAAATGGGCGGAGGGACTAAAAGAAGGTGCTTTTAATATAGACCGCTTCATTGATGTTTACGGATTAATTCCTCCTGTCTATATTGAAGCAATGTTTAGGTCCATAACTTCTCCAATCTACTACAGTCCTTATGTTACACTTTTGACCCGTGCTAATGATAAGCGTTTTGTGGAAAAGTGGCGGCGTATGAACCAATGGACAAAAGGCCATGTACCTTTAACTGGAGAAGCTTTCCGACAAATAAGTAATGACCTCATGAAAGAAAATAAACTCGTTAAGGGCGAGTTCACTATTCGTGGTAATAAAGTCGATTTGGGTAAAATTAAGTCAAACCTATTAGTTGTTATCTCAAAAAATGATAACCTTATACCTCAAGGACAAAGCCTTCCATTGATGGATTTGGTTTCAAGTGAAGATAAAACCCATCAACTTGTGGAAGCCGGCCATGCTTCCTTGGCATTAACCGGGAAACTTGCAGGCATATTAAATAGTTGGTTATGTGACCGTTCAAATCATTGAGTATATCCAATAAAAATTAGTGATAGAAACCTAGTTCCAATTATTCACTTGTCTCCCAATATACATGGAGACAAGTTGATTTTTGGTATTTGTGAATAAAATTTCAAGCTAAAAAACCTAAAGAAGCATCATTCTAAAAAAGGTGGGATTGGATGACTGATTTACATTCTATTTTTGAACTTATTGATGAATCAAGATCTGTTCGATTTCTACAATCACTTATTCAAGTGAACAGCGTGAATCCACAAGGAAATGAAAAAAGGGTTGCTGAGGTTATTCAATCTTATTTAAAATCATCAAACCTTCAAGTCGAATTGGATGATCTCGGTAACGATCGTGCAAATCTATTTGTAACATACCCGAATGTGAAATCAGATGATAGATATTTAGTGTATAGTGGGCATTTTGATACGGTCCCTACGGGTAAAGTAGAATGGGAACACGAACCGTTTTCCGGAAAATTAATAGATAATAAAGTATTTGGTCGAGGGGCAACCGATATGAAAAGCGGTGTAGCTGCAATGGTCCTCGCTTTAGAATGTATCGAACGGGCTGGTGTTCAATTAAATGGGAAGTTGCAGTTTGTCGGCACTGCAGGAGAAGAGGTTGATGGATACGGTGCAAAAAAAGTCGTAGAAAAGGGACAAATAGATAAAGCTACTGCGTTAGTTGTATCGGAACCTAGTGAAAACGAACTGTATACATCTCATAAAGGATGTCTGTGGCTGGAAATTATCACCTACGGAAAAACGGCCCATGGATCAATGCCTGACCAAGGGATAAATGCCATTACAGCGATGAACGAATTAATGAATCGTCTCCATACCTATGGATTTGAATATTCTCCACATCCACTATTAGGCTACCCAACGATTAATATTGGAACAATTGAAGGTGGAGTAAAAACAAATGTTGTGCCTGATCAGTGTAATTTGACTCTAGATATACGAACTGTCCCTGGACAGGATAATGACAGCATTTTACATGATATTGAGAATATGATCAAAGAGATTTCAGAGAAGTTACAGTCAACATATCAAATAAAGGTTATTAACCGAATGGATTCCGTGTCCACAAATGAATTTGATGACTTTGTAAAACTTGCTGTTCAAACAGGGAAGAATCACCTTAATTTAGACCTAAGGCCCTCAGGTGTTAATTATTATACTGACGCTTCAGTGTATTGGCCGCATTTACGAATTCCAACTATTATAATTGGTCCCGGAAACCCACGACTTGCTCACCAGCCGGATGAATATGTAGAAATTGATAAGTTCATAGAATCTATCCGTTATTTTATTGCACTTGCCATTGATTATTTAGATGGGGAATAGTATGGATTATAGAAACACAATATTAGTCTAGTCAATGGTTTTTCTTTTCGGATTATTATAGAAGAACAGTAAAGGTGAAGTCCAACAGATTTCACCTTTTCTGTTTTACCATGTTGTTGGCAATATTATTTTTCTTTTTTTCTAGATTGCTTTTCGTCATATCGCAGAAGGAATCGAACATGAAGATCAAGGGAATTTCTTCAACAGAATTCATGGGAAATTGGTCAAGATATCACTTGAATCCATTTATTCGGAAACAGATCTCTGAATACTATGAAACCACCCATAGAAGAAAAACTCCACAACCATCTGGAACAGAAATGATCGTGAAGTTTTTCTGTCTTGGTCTTGGGCTGTTTTTATATTTTATGGAAATGTAAATAATATGAAATGTCTTGGTGTCTAGCACCAGACACCATCGGCTCGAGGGCATATGCTAATCGTTGGGGTAGAAGACTAATCCAGCTTACTGACATCCGCCAGTCGCTGTTAAGTGGGAATTTGTACTTTTAAACATTTATCTAAATTTTTAACCCAAGGTGTGGGTAGACACTTTCAATTGTTACTTATAACAATTCACGGTTTTTTGCTCGATTTGCTTGATGCATTAAATTTTTGATTCCAATGTGTAAATGTTCAAACCGGCTGTCCTGACTATCCCCATTTTTCCAACGATAATAAAGCTGCTGAAGGACAACGGCTATCTTATAGAAGGCAAAGGTTAGATAATAGTCAATATCACTGAGACTGTTGCCACTTTTTAATGCATAAAGGTTGGCAAATTCCCTACGTGTTAGGAATCCTGGCTTGCTAGTAACGGAGGTGAGTCCTGTTTCGGTTTCACCTGGCTCGGTCCAATAAGCCAAGCTGATGGCGAGATCCGTTAATGGATCACCGATTGTGCTCATTTCCCAGTCAAAAACAGCCACGGCTTCAGGGCTATTGTAGGAGAACATCATATTATTCAATTTGAAGTCATTATGCACAATACTGGAAAGTGACGAGGAGGGAAGCTTGCCGAGCAGCCACTGCTCGGTTTCACCTACCCCGTCTAATTCATCTGTTTTCGACCGTTCGTAGCGTTTAATCCAGCCTTTGACTTGACGTTCGAGATATCCATTCGGTTTGCCGATCATATTGAGCCCGGCTGCTTGATAATCAATGCTGTGTAAACGTGTAAGTGTATCGACAACCGTTTCCGAGACTGCCTTAGCATATGCTTGATTTCCATCCAACTCAGGGGGAAGGGAATCATCAAGGACAAGCCCTACCTTCTTTTCCATTATATAAAATTGCTTATCCGTAATGGCTGGGTCATCACAATATAAAAACGGTTTTGGTGCCAAAGGAAAAACGGGATTAAGCTTGCCCAAAATCGTAAACTCTCGCTTCATGTCATGTGCATTTGGCGGGAGGTCTCCGAATGGTTGACGACGGAAAACACCCTCCCACTTTCCGATATTGATTTGGTACGTAATATTCGAGTAACCTGCAGAGAAAGCTTTAGCCTGCAGTGAATCATTCGGTAAAAAAGGAATATGTGAGCGGATGTAGTTTTCGATTACGTTCCAATCAATTTGACTGGCTTGTGTTTTGGACTGGTTTTTGGACATTGGATTCCCCCCCCATGAACTCCTTGAGTTCCAGCTTGGCTACTACGCTGCGATGGACTTCATCCGGACCGTCATAGATTCTGGCAGTCCGTGCTTCACGGTAAAAGCCTTCAAGTGGCGTATCCCCTGTAATTCCGAGAGCGCCATGCACTTGAATGGCTCGGTCGATGACATCATGCAGCACTTTTGCTCCAAAATATTTGATTCTTGAGATTTCCTTACGAGCTTGATCACCATTGTCCAATTTCCAGGCAGCATGGAGCGTCATTAGACGAGCAGCTTCAATATCAGCAGATGAATCAGCAATGAAGTTTTGGATCGATTGGAACTCGGTTAGTGTTTTTCCACGTGTCACACGTCGAGAAGCGTAGTCAAGCATTAAATCGAAGCTTCGTTTCGAAACGCCAATCCAGCGCATTGCATGGGTGATTCTTCCTGGTCCAAGCCTTAGTTGGGCAAGCCTAAACCCTTCACCACGCTGTCCAAGAAGGTTTTCTTTAGGAATGCGGCAGTTCGTATACCGCACTTCACAATGGCCACCAGTATAATGATCGCCGATAATAGGTACTTCACGAACGATTTCAAAACCAGGATTATCAGAATCGACGAGAAACAAGCTGAATCTTTGATGACGTGGAGCTTCCGGATCTGTCATCGCCATTACAATGGAAAACGATGCACCTATAGCGCCTGTTGTAAACCATTTATGGGCATTAATGACCCATTCATCGCCCTCCAGTTCAGCTCGGGCCTGAAGTGTCGTAGGGTCCGATCCGGAAACTTCTGGTTCTGTCATCGCAAAGCAGGAGCGGATATCACAGTTGGCAAGAGGCACCAAGTACTTCTCTTTCTGCTTCGGGGTGGCTGCCTTCCATAGAATTTCCCCATTTCCAGCATCAGGTGCCATAGAGCCGAAAATGTATGGACCAATTGGACTTCTACCAATTACTTCAGACAGTAAACCGAGGGAAACGAAGCCCATCCCCATTCCATTAACTTCTTTTGGTAAATGACCGGCCCATAATCCAAGCTCTTTCACTCGTTCCTGTAATGGTTTTAAAATATCATCCGGCAGGCCGCGATGTGGAACCATATATTTTTCATTTGGGTAAACGAACTCGTTCATAAATGCAGTTGCTTTTTCAATCATGATTTGTTGTTCTTCAGAAGGGTTAAAATTAAACAAGAAAATCACTCCTTTAATTTTTTCATTGGTAATACATGCAAGAATAATGCCAGGTCAAGGGCCGTTTAGGTGCGTTCTAATTCTAAAACACATGATTACAATTCGAATCGAGGTGCAAAGTTTTTTTGAAAATAATAATAGGATTGAGATGTATTAGAAAATGAGAAAACTTTGAAACTATATAACTATCTTTAATCAAGCTATGATGAATTTATGTTGCTAATGTGATCGGATATGGAATCATGGGAGGGAGGCATATAAAAAATAACAGGGTGACATAGAGAAGAATTGATTTGTAAGGAACTACGGGACATTAAACGGAAAGGTTTCATTTTAGATTCAATCACTTAAAAGCTAAAAGAGCAGCCAACTGATTACGATCATCCAGCTAGTAAGGGAAAGAAGTTCTGGAGACTGGTAACAAGAAGGTAACACTAAAGTATGGAATAATATCAATAATCTATTATTAATTTAAGGAATACACCCTAGTAGCTTTTTGGCAAAATGCAAGGGCGGCATCATTCAAGGTAGCGGGGGCGTTGCTCGATCTTGGGAGTCGGATGTAGGTAAATTAGTGAATGCATTTATATTCCATGGATCCAACCAACTCTAGTTTAAATTAGATTTTGAAAGTGATTACATTATTCATCAATGATTCCAAATAGAATCGGTCCATTTTATCGAGGATGCCTAGGACAGTGCTTTAAAAAGATCTTAGAAAGACACCCTGTAAAAAAATAAATAGTAAGCGTATTTGTAAGTAGCTGTCGTCCAAGCTGTTTCTGTTATTATGAATCGAGAAGCAAGTACAGGAAAGGCTGTTTCATTAACCCCAGAATCAGGAAAAAAGGGGCTAACATTGTCGTTTTTCCTGATCCCAGCTACCCGAGGGGATTCAGCCTTGGAGTAACAGTAGGGAATTGCTCTCCTGAAGGAAAAAAACTGGCTTTGTTATTGGGAAAATTCAGTTCCTGTTCCAAGTAAAACAACTGAAAGGTTGGGAGAAGCAGTATGGAAGGCTAGTGGCTATATCGTAATCGGCGTGATTGAAAGAGACAAACAATTCAGTATGAATACTATCTTGCTATGTTCTTCACCATAAAAATATGAATTTTCTGAAAATAATTGAAATGGTAAGACGGAATTTAAGATCAGATTAAATGTAAGTATTCGGTGCAGTAAATCACATCGCTACCTGAGTTAAAAGCCGTTCGTGATTGTATTTCAAGTATTTTCACACGTCCTCTAATAAATGGTTAGGTAACTACTACTATCCTTGCTGGAATCACAGGTTCTGCATCAGGAGGAATGGGAATTTCTCTATGCGTTAATGGCAGATAAGTACATCCAAAATACAGACCAGTATCCGTTTGAAGTAACATCGAGTAGTTTCTAGTAGTTTCAATGGCTGCCGGAGGGATGGATTCCTTCCTCACAATGGTGAGGTTATTACTTTACTTGTCATTACAGGACTAACACACCGTCAATCGTACCGAGATATGTTAGTGTCTTATTTATATAGGGAAAAACTCTCCACCGGCACATAAGTTTCACACTCCCTATGCAGGGAAAAGATGTATATATACTGAATAATATATAGAGAGAGAGATGAGAAAGGTAACAGCTGTATGAGGGGCAGGGTGATAAAACGATGTGTTAATGTTTTTCAGAGTCTTTGTGTGGATTGTATTTATAGCTTTATTAGCATATGTTGTTCTTTCCTGGAAATTTAAAGATAAGGTAAGTAGGAAGATTGAAGCGATTAGGAAAACCTGGTATGTCATTTTTATTTTGGGAGCATTGATTTATTGGAGTTTCTATCCGAAAAGTATATTCATTGAGTGGAAGAACTTTTTGATTATGGCGATTGTGTTTGTTCTGGTGGATATGTTTGTGTTTTTGAGTATGTATATATCTAAAATCGGCGATAATGAACTTTCCTATGCCACAAGAGCTGTTGCGGAAAGTGACAAACTTTTAACGGACAACCGCGAAAAGGTAAAAAATATGTTTCACCTTTTGAAAAAAGAGGGAATTCCGGAGTATTATCAAACGAATAAGGAATACCTAGCTTACTTGAGTATTCTGCTTCAGGCCTATGCAGCTAAAGAGGGAATGAACGTGAAGATTCTCCCTTTTAAAACGGAACAGGACAAGCAATTGGTGCTAAATGGGCATCCGAACTTGAATGGCAGTATCATCCGTGCTACATTGGAAAGAGAAGATACGTATTATAACGATGAAGAAAAAATGGCATTGCAGCCTGTAAGTATTTTAATGGAACCCTATATCCTAAATGTTAAATCAGAAAGCTTCGTTTCAGAAGTGGATTGTTTATTAATAGCATTATTGATCATGATGTTTGATATGGTCATAAAACAAAAGCAAGGTGGTGAAGGATGAATGAGCATTTATGATAAAGCAGGCAGCGAGATTTCAGTTGCCGTAATCAAACCGCAGGTCAAGATTCCCGATGTAGGCTTAAGCCCTCATACTAAAAAGGTGATGAAACAGAATGAACGCATTATCCTGAATCAAAAAGAAAAAACTGCACGGTTCAGCCGATTAAGAGACGTACTATAAGTATAAGGGCAGAGGAAAATTCCTCTGCCCTTATGATATTTGGAGGAAATATGCATATACTATTCAAAACTAAAGAATAGGAAGGGTCTTTCAGTATATGAACAAAAAACCCGAGAGAGTGAACATCCCGACCCCCTCCGCTTCACCATCTGAGAAACGGATACATAAAGAAAATGCTGACTTGCTGAAGCTTCTGCAAAGGTTAAAAGCGAAACGTTGGATCTTTTTACGATAATGGAAAACCAGTGTATAATAAACACTGGTTTTTGTATTTATTTAGAAGTGCAGGAATCATTCTTGATAGTATCGGATATTCTTTCGTCCAGACTCTTTAGCCTTATACATTGTCCAATCCGCTTTTTTCAATAGTGACTCCATTTCGGTACCGTTGTCAGGATAAAAACTTATCCCGATGCTTGCGGAGACAAAATAAACATTTTCATTAATGTGAATGGGCATGGTGGATAATTGTTTTAAAATGAATTCAGCCTTTTGTTGGGTGCTTATTAAGAGATCCTCACACTGAGATGTAGGTAACAAAACGATAAATTCATCCCCGCCGATTCGTGCCACATAACTATCCTCGGGTACAAATTGCAATAGACATTCAGCCGTCCTTTTAATAACAAAGTCTCCGACATCATGACCAAAAGAATCATTGAAATATTTAAAATGATCCAAATCAATATAAAGTATAGCCATTTCATTGTGCATTTTATCCTTATTATAATTGAAATAATTATAAATGAAGTTCCGATTATAGAGACCTGTCAATGAGTCCCTGATAATCCCATTTTCAAGAACGATTGATTGACTGATTAAAGTTGCCAAAGACTTAACTAGTATCACATCATACTCTTTGAAATCAAAAGGTTTAATGTCAAAAGCACAAAGTGTCCCGAAGATATTCTCCCCATTTGTAAGGGGATAGCCCATAAAACATCCGTTTCCAATAACCTTCGTTATAGGATGATCACTTGTCAATGGATGTTGCTTTAAGTTGGGGATAACAAGCGGTTCAAAATCATTTTCAACAACTAATTTGCAAAAAACCATATTATAAGGAAGGGTGTCTCCTTCAAATATTAACTCTGCATTTCGGTTAAAAGATTTGATCATAAAACTTTGTAAGGGAGTACGAATAGAAAGGAAGAATGTATTGACCTCTATCGTATGTGCTAATAATGCTAATACCTCCTTAGCGATAGAGTCGAAATTTTTATAGTAATTGATATCATGCTGAATCATTTTCAGGCTCCCCTTTTTCTATAGTCTTTTTAGCTTTTCTGGATTTTTTCATAAACAACTAGAAAGACTCAAGAGCAATATATTGATTGCCGTGACAGTTTGAATTCATTTATAAGGACACATAATGTTATCGATTATGTAAGTAACACTCTCTATATTTCTAAGTTCAGTATGTTTTGTCAGTATACTCATGCCCCTTATTATATTTCGGATAAATTGAAAAATCATTAAATTCCTTATCCTCATTTAAAATCTTCCTTATATACCTTTTACATAAGCATTAGTCAATATATTGTCATTCATACGTTTCCTCTGCAAAATCAATAAGACGTGATTTGTATCACTTCTCGATGAAAGTCCATTATAATAAGTAACTAATCTAATTATCATGTATTATACTGTACATGAAATGGTAAGAGTACCATTTACCTAACACACCTGGTATGATTTATCATATTATCTGCAAGGTTGCGTTTGTACGTTTCTTTAACGAACGACTAAGTCCTTATGAATTTTGCAGATAAAACATGCGTGGAGATAATTTATAAAATTGTTTTGGAGAGGATAAATAAGAAAAAGAGTCAACTTACATACAGGAAATTCAAAAGGGGATCATTATGGGAAAATTAGAAAATATATACCCATTTGCAATAGAGAATACAAAACAAAAAATCATCCAGGATATGGATTTTTATTTAGAGAATCAAGAGACATTACCTTCTTATTCGACGTACATATCTGACAGGATGTCTTATATAGAGCAGATATGGATTAATGTCTGGTTGAGTAAGGCTTCAAACGATGTGCCTAGAAAAGAAAAAAGGGGATTTCTAAACGAAAGGGGCTTTGTTACTGAAGGGTCAGATCACAAGCTAATCAACAGCTTGTTCCGCAATGAATTAAAGAGCTATCGTCCTTTTGATGTTTTAACCTGGATTAAAAAAACCTTCTCTGAAAATCAGGAAGAATGGGAAAAGAGATATAAAAAAGCAAGGGAAAACTTCTTTAAACGACAAGAAGAACAACGGCTGGCTAATGAGCGGTGGAAAGTACGACAAAGGCTTCAAAACGAAGCTAATACTTTTTTTGAGGAGAGTTCGCTTCTTTTATATTTGCATGTTAGGTATTATATCGCTGAAATATTAGTAGCTGATCTGCAAAATAAACCGAAATTTCAATATGTTACCCCATATATGCTAGAAGAACAATTGGTGGAAGCAGGTTTGTTTGAATCAACAGAATACTTAATGGTGACTGATTTTTTTGAAGAACTAACAGGTGATATACACTCCTTGTTTGATTGGGGGAAGAATCATTACGAATATGAAAATTATTTTTATAGGTATGAAAGGTTAATTTCAGAGTTTATTTTAGGATTCGCCCCCAAAAAGTTCATTAACCATTTACCTGTAACACTGCACCATGATTTTTTGGAAGCATATGGGGAAAAATTGACTTCGGGAGCCCTTCAAGGAATACTTCGAGATGAATTGGCTGATTTGTCACAGGCTTGTTTTGATGAACTTCAAGAAGAATACCTTTCTGATTTACTGAAACTTGTGAAGACTCCTTTTAATGAATCATTGCATCAGAAAATATTTGAAGAAGATGAGGAGAACAGGGAAAGAAGAAAAGCTGAAGCATTAGCGGAACAAGCCAGAAGGCAAGCAGAAGAGGAAAGGATTATTGAAGATATTTTTGGAAAGGCCTATACTCCTTCATTAGGAAAAAGGGTTAGGTATGTTTTGCATATCGGTGAGACCAATACTGGGAAGACACATCAGGCACTCAAAAAAATGAAGGCAGCCGAAAGTGGTTTATATCTTGCCCCGCTAAGACTTCTAGCACTAGAAGTGTTTGACAAGCTAAATGCAGAAGGGGTGCCTTGCTCATTAAAGACCGGTGAAGAAGAAAAGTCAGTGGAGGGTGCTAAACATTTCTCTTGTACAGTCGAAATGTTTCATGAAAAAGACTACCATGAGGTAATCGTCATTGACGAAGCCCAAATGATTGCAGATAAAGATCGTGGCTTTTCTTGGTTTCGAGCAATCACACAAGCAAATGCTAAGGAAGTACACATTATTGGGAGCAGGAATATAAAAATGATGCTTCTCAACTTATTAAATGGAGCAAATTTGGAACTGCATGAATACACACGGGACATTCCCTTGGAGATAGAACCAAGAGAGTTTGGATTGAAGTATACCAAAAAAGGGGATGCGCTTATTTGTTTTTCAAGAAGGCAGGTTCTAGAAACTGCCTCCCGTCTCCAAGGGAGTGGGCATAGTGTCAGCATGATATATGGGAGCATGCCCCCTGAGAATAGAAAACGACAAATTGAGCTTTTTAATCGTGGCGAAACATCTGTTGTTGTTGCCACAGATGCAATAGGAATGGGATTGAACTTGCCAATCCGTCGCATTGTCTTTCTTGAGAATGAAAAATTCGACGGGACACGCAGAAGAAGACTGACATCACAAGAAGTTAAACAAATCGCAGGACGGGCAGGGAGAAAAGGTATTTACGACACCGGAAAGGTTGCTTTTACAGCAGAGATAAAAATAATGAATAAAATGCTTGAACAGGTAGATGAGCCCGTTCAAACTTTTACTATAGCTCCTACTTCTGCAGTATTTGAACGTTTTCAGAAGTATTATCGGCATCTAGGAACATTTTTTGAATTGTGGGAGAAATTCGAGCCCCCAAACGGAACTAAAAAGGCATCCCTCACAGAAGAACGCGAGCTTTACGAGTTGATTCGAGATACTGAAATCGAAGCACGTTTTTCGTTAATGGATTTATATGGATTCCTACATCTACCCTTTTCAGCTAAAGAACCTAGACTTATCCGGCAGTGGCTAGATACGGTCGAAGCCATTGCCGAGAGCAGCAATCTACCAGATCCAATCATCAAGACAAGGAATCTAGAGGAATTGGAACTTTCCTATAAAGCCATAGGTCTACATCTTTTATTTCTATACCGAATGGGAAGAAGAACTGAAGCCATTTATTGGGAACGTGTCCGTGAAGAGATCAGTGATGGTGTTCATGATCAGTTAAAAGATGAAATGATTAATTATCAGAAAAAATGCAAGCGATGTGGAAAAAAGTTGCCGGATAGCTTACGGTTTCAAATTTGTGACGCATGCTATCATAAGGGTCAAAGAAGAACACACAGATCCAAATAGCTGAACTTGTTTAAGGAAATTGGCAACTGGTGAATTTTAGAGACAGATCAACCCGAATAAATACGCCTTTAAAAAGCGTCGTTATTCGGGTTGTTGGTCATAAAATGATTATTTTTACACTTAGTCATTTCTTTTCGACTGGGCAATAATGGCGGCCTGCTGCTTCATTCTTTTATCGGCTTTCTTATCATGAACGACCAAGATTGCATGAATCAAACCCGGTACATAGAAAAATAGGGTAAGAATCAAATTAAGCACGGCCTGAATTGGTTTGCCTGCTAATAAGACTGCTAAAGGCGGGAAAAGAATCGCGATTAAATAAAGAATAATAAACACTCTCCAAATATTTTTATATACCTTATGTACACGATATATACAATAGTGTACATAAGGTATTTTATCTTTTAGGAGTTAGAGTGAATGAGTATACAAGTTTAAGAGGTGTATGCTTTACGAGAAATAGCTAATAAATAACTATAACTTATATAATAAATGGGGAATTAGTGTTTAAATAGCAGTTATAATTCTTTTAGAGGAAGTTGCCCATAACGGGAGGCGTTTCCGTTGATCAAAGGTATAGCTCTTACATAATATTAAACTCTTGACTAATTGCTATAAAAATAGCATTTTTTTTAGGTTCATTTATTATAGATTTTATTACAGTTTTATTATATTAAAATAATTTCATGTGATGAAAGTCAAAAAATATAAAAATACGTGACTTATAATTATTTATAGGTTTATTTTTTTGTATAAACATAAAATTTATATTCTTATGTATATTTATAGGAGTTTTTTAATAATTAAATAAAAATATATATAAGTGATTTTTTATAAATAATGATTTTCTTAAGAGAAAAATCCACGGGAGATGAAGGGGGGAATGTTATTGAAATAAACTAATTATAATGTTAATTTGGTTATAAGAGAGCTAGAAGTGTCTAACCAATTTATTTTTCTAAAACATTAGACATAAGAGTCGTGGTTTAAAAAATCGAAAGAAAGCTGCGGAGGCAGTAAAAAGGTATTTTAATTATTGCATGCTGTAGCTACTGTTAAACTTAACCAATATGAAAACTCAAATGAAGGAGTAAAAGCTAAATGGCTGGAAAGAGTGACAGTGTGAATTACGGTTTGAAAGTTGAACAGGGACTTAAATACATTCCTAATCTTGGGGAAGAAGTAATCCAATATTATATCACTGAGAATGACATCCCCCTTTATGAAGTTAATAGATGGGTAGAATATGTGAGTGTAAACAGTTACAAGACTGGTGGTAACTACGCTGCGAAATTCACGCGGCGTTTGAAGCAAAAGGTTCGGACGTGGCAATCTGGCCACCTTGCTAAAAACAATGGACTTTTCTTCACGGTACAATGGCGTACAAATTCGGGATAAATTCGAACATATCCTGGATGAACTGCAACAAGACAACGTCATTAAAAGCTGGCAATACAGTGAACCTATCGATGAAAAATGCGTCGGAAAGAAAGGCTGGTTCAAAGACTACTGGAGCAATATTAACGTAACGATTCTCCCTCCAGATTTCGTCGTCAAAGAAAGTCAAAAGAAGATTTCCATTAACACCGTTCAACAACATGAACCACTTGAAGCCAAGTCAATGGTCTCACATATGGCGGAAAAACCGACAGCTGTTCTCACAGCAGCATCTTCGTTACCCGTACAAGACTTTTTCCATTTCGAGGAAAAGCAAGAGATAATCTTAAGCCCGGAGCTGATGAAAAAAACCATCGAATCCCTAAACACCAGCATTCGGAAAGCAGCAGAAGAAATCGGCATCTCTCACAGCACACTCTCTCGCTATATCCGAAACCAAAGCAAACGCCAAAACAAAAACAATGACCAAAAAATGCTGAAGTGGTTGAGGGAACATAGCCAATAAAAGCAGTTCGGAAACGGACTGCTTTTAACTATGAAAGCTACTTTATCAAAAGCAAACACTCATGTTTTATAGGGATATCTCCAAAAAAGGGAAATTTTGTTCACTAAGCTAACTTAAACAATACAAACGTACATTTCGTGTATGCTAAAAGCTCATCAAAAACGATCGTTTTTAGAATGAAATTAATGTCATTGCCTCCGTATAAAAAACTTCTTCTAAATAACAGCGGTTAGTATATCCTGTTCTATAGAACGTCTGTTTCTACATATCCTAGTTCATGAGAAATTCGACTGGCAGTTTCTTTTGTTTTCTTACGAATAGTTTCTTCAACTTTCTCCTGCATTCTCGTATTCGGACCACTTACAGTAAGCGCAGCGACAACCTTATCCGTATAGTCTAGTACAGGATAGGAAATACCTATTGTTTCTTCATCCTGCTCACCCTTACTAATGGAATATCCCTTACACCGTATTTGTTCAATTTCCTTATACAGAATTTCTTTATTTTTAATTGTATACGGCGTAAATTTAGTAAAAGTCATTTTTTTCAGAAGAGTTTCCCGTTCTGTCTCGGGCAAATAAGCAAGCAACAATTTTGGACCGGAACCGATATATAACTCAGAACGCTTCCCAACCCTTGTATGCAGCCGTACCGCTTGGCTGCTTTCTACTTTTTCGATGTATACAGCTTCATCTCCATCGAGTATAACCAGATGTACAGCTTCATTAATGTCAGCACAAAGTTCTCTCATCCAGGGCAAAGCAATGGTACGTAAATCTAATTGTTCTGAGACTATGTTACCTAATTCAAGCAGCTTTAGACCCAAACGGTAGCGAACATCTTGTTCGGTATTCTTTATCTTTACCAAAAAACCACATACCTCCAGAGAGGTGAGGAATCGATAGGCTGATGGCTTTGGCATATCAGATTTTGTTGCTATTTCACTAAGTGTTAACTCTTTTTTTTCTTCTAAAAAAAAATCCAGCAACTTGAGTGCTTTAATTACACTTTGGTTCATATTTCCCCCCCCTAAACGGTTCATACTTATCAAATATTTAATCATATTTTAAATGGTGTTTCAAATATTGAAACAGTTTTTTTGTAATATTATGATAAATAAAATTTTATTAAAAATGAAAGAAATGTAAAGAACAAAAAATATATAACATTATTTTACAAAACTTTTGAATATTCAGTTTTTTTGTTTTAATATTAGATTATAAATAAAAAAGAAATACCGTTTCAATAATTGAAATGAAATATAAAATTCCCTTTTAAATATTGAATTGGGATTGCACAGAAAGGAGAAAAAATGTTTATAAAACCGAAGCGTGTTAAGAATGTCCCCCCTTATTTGTTTAATGAGATTAATAAAAAGAAACAAAATTTAATTGAGCAAGGAGTAGATATAATTGATTTAGGCATTGGATGTCCAGATCTGCCTACTCCACAGCACATTGTAGATCGATTAATTGAGGAAATGAAAGACCCGGATAATTTTAAATATCCTGGTTACAGTGGTTGTCTAGAATTCCGAAAAGCGGTGGCCCAATTTTATAAAGATCGTTTTAATGTTGACTTGGACCCAGAGACGGAAATTCTTGCGCTAATCGGTTCAAAAGAGGGAATCTCTCATTTTATTACTGCATCGATTGATCCAGGAGATGTTGTATTGCTTCCAGACCCGGGATATCCTACATATCGAACGGCTACTTATCTGGCCAATGGCATTCCTTATAGTATGGCGCTATTAAAAGAAAATGGATTTCTACCGGATTTTACATCAATTCCCGTGCAAGAAGTCGAAAAAGCGAAGCTAATGTTTTTGAATTATCCGGGAAATCCAACGGCCGCTACAGCGGATTTAGCATTTTTCCAGGGAGCCGTGGATTTTGCTAGACGTAATCAAATGGTCGTTACACATGATGCTGCATATCAAATGGTTACATTTAACGGATATACAGCTCCAAGCATTCTGCAGGTAGAAGGCGCAAAGGAGATTGCCGTTGAGTTTGGTTCTCTTTCAAAGACATATAGCATGACAGGATGGAGAATTGGGTACGCAGTAGGAAACAAAGAAGCTCTTCAATCGCTATCCGTTGTGAAGAGTAATATGGATACAAGCCAGTTCCTTCCCATTCAAAAAGCTGCTGCCACTGCACTTGTGTCTGAACAATATTGCGTAGAAGAATACAATCAGATATATATAGAGCGGATGGAAGGAATGCTTGCGGCGCTTCGGGAAATAGGAATTGAATCCGATACACCGAAAGGAAGTTTTTTTATCTGGGCATCTGTACCAGAAGGATACACTTCTAGCGAATTTGCAACCAAGGTGCTTGAAGAAGCCGGTGTAATTGTAACGCCGGGCGTAGCATTTGGAGAATACGGAGAGGGATATTTCAGAATCTCTTTATCCGTACCAACTGAAAGATTGTATGAAGCAATACATCGAATTAAAACAAAAATAACGATTACTGTTTAGTTCTGCGCTATATATGAAATGCTATTTCATATATTGAAATTATAGAGGAGAGAAAAACAATGGGAAAATCGATGAATGGAGCACGTGCTATTGTAGAATGTATGAAACTAGAAGGTGTTGAGCATGTTTTCTGCGTTCCCGGAGAAAGTTATTTACCTTTAATGGATAGCATTTATGAAACGGAAAGCATTCAATTGATTTCTACACGTCATGAAGGCGGTGCCGCTTTTATGGCTGAGGCATACGGTAAAGCGACGCGTAAACCGGGTGTCGCCATGGCGACGCGGGCGGTAGGTGGTGCCAATTTAGCTATTGGTATTCATACTGCTTACCAGGATTCCACGCCTATGGTTGTTTTCTTAGGCCAGGTCCATAGTAAATTCCGGGGCAGGGAAGGGTTTCAAGAGGTAGACTTGGATCGTTTTTTCGGTCACATTGCCAAATGGACCGTGGAAATTAAAGACGTAGAACGTATGCCAGAACTTGTTCAGCGGGCGTTTCGCATCGCAAAGAGCGGGCGACCGGGACCTGTTGTCATTGCTCTTCCGGAAGACGTTCTCGTAGCAGAAGCGGAAATGAGCTTCGGACCTGTTACTCCAGTTCCGGCACCACGTCCAGGTACGCAAGAGATCGTATCCGTTCAACGACTACTGGAACAATCAGAGCGTCCGGTTATTCTTGCTGGAGGAGGCGTAATTGCAGCAAATGGAGAACAGGCGTTGCGTAAACTGGCAGAAAAATTTGAGATTCCAGTAATGTCGTCATTCCGTCGTCATGATGTGTTTCCTAATGATCATGCGTTGTATGTCGGTCACTCTGGACTTGGCACATTTGCGCCTATACTCGGTACGCTTCGTCAGGCTGACCTGGTTCTGGCAATTGGCACACGTTTATCGGAGGTTACAACACAGGATTATAGCATTCTAAACCCGGAACAGAAATTGGTTCATATCGATATTGAAGAGGAGACACTCGGTAAGGTGTATAGTCCACATGTTGGTATTGTTGCTGATGCGAGAGAAGCACTAGAAGAATTACTTGATATGAAGGTGGACAAAAGCTGGTCTAAATGGGCAAATGAGAGGAATGAAATATATAAGCATGCTGGAGACGGAGTGGACGCGGAGAAGGAGCATAGTGTAGATAATAAGGAAATTATTCGAATTCTTAAGGAAACACTTCCAGAGGATGCAATTATTACGAATGATGCCGGTAATTTTGCAAGTTGGTTACACAATTTTTATTCCTTTAACCGTTCTAAAACATATATTGGTCCAACATCTGGTGCGATGGGATATGGTTTACCAGCGGCTTTAGGTGCCAAACTGGCAAATCCAGATAAAACGGTCGTTTCATTATCAGGTGACGGTGGTTTTATGATGACGACACAAGAGTTAGAAACGGCAGTCCGTTACAATATTCCAGTGATCGCACTTGTATTTAACAATAGTATGTATGGAACGATTCGCATGCATCAAGAAATACATTATCCGGAGCGAGTGATCGGCACTGAGTTAAGTGATGTAAATTTTTCTTCTTTAGGGGCTGCCCTAGGAGCTCAAGCTTTTAGGGTAACAACGGATGAAGAATTTAAAGATACGCTTGAGCGTGCACTTATATCTAAAGGAGTAACACTCATTGAAATCATGACAAATCCTGAGCGTATTTCTGTACAAGCAACCATTAACTCTATACGTGAAAAGTCGACGCAAAAAGCCTAAACAAATACACTCATATACAGAAGAGAATTCTGGTGGGAAATCCCCTAAATCTTAGACATACTGATATTTCAAAGATATTATTACTGCTTAGTTTCTACATAGAGTCTTTAATTTTTCCACCTCAAAAATGTAAAATCCAGTTTTCCCTGTGCTAAAGGAAAACTGGATTTTAATCCGAATTTTGTATTATTGATCATAAATCCTCACTTTCTCCCTTTAAGCAGTACGTAAAGTTAAGGAAATATAAAAAATGGAGACAATAATAAAAATGCGGACTAAAACCGAAAAGCGTTATTATTCGCTCCGAGTCTCTTTAGGAGTTGTTTCCGTGATCTCTCCATGGAATTTCCCAGTGTCGATTCCGATTTGGAAGATTGCACCCGCTTTAGTGTATGGAAATACAGTTGTCTGGAAAGTCTGCACAGGAAACAGGGATAACAGGGGTTAAACTGACGGAAATTTTCGAAAAGACTGGTTTGCCTAAAGGTGTTTTAAATTTAGTAAATGGAAGAGGTGCGACGGTGGGGAATGCCCTTGTAGAGCATCAAGATATTGCAGCTATTACCTTTACTGGATCTAACCAAGTAGGGAGAGAGAGTGCCTCAATAGCGGTGGCGCAAAACAAAAAATTCCAGCTAGAGCTTGGAGGGAAAAATCCTGTAGTTGTCCTTGAGGATGCTGATATGGATTTGGATGTAAGCTAACATTTGAAGGGGCTATGAAGCAAACAGGTCAGCGCTGTACAGCAACAAACCGAGTGTATGTAGAACAGTCCATTTATGATTCATTTAAGGAAAAGCTTTTGGATAAAGCAAAACAAATTAAAGTAGGGGATGGCTTAGACGAAACGGTAGATATGGGACCGTTAGCTTCTAAAAAACAATTGGAAACGGTTTCTTCTTATATAGGTAAAGGGACTGAAGAAGGGGCTGAACTTCTATACGGTGGAATCCGTTTAGAGGGATCAAATTTCAATGGAGGGTACTTTATCGAACCAACAATATTTGAAAATGTAACAAATGAGATGACGATTGCAAGAGAGGGAATTTTTGGGCCTGTACTAACTGTTACACAAGTAGCTGATTATTCAGAATCCATAGTTAAAGCGAATGATACCATTTATGGATTAAGTGCTTCCCTGTTTACGACTAATCTGGACAAAGCATTCCATTTTATTAGAAATAGTGAAGTAGGCATGGTTCAAATTAACGGTGAAACAGGTGGCGCAGAACCGCAGGCTCCATTTTGAGGTATGAAAGAATCAAGCTCGGGTACGCGAGAACAAGGTCAGGCGGCTGTTGAATTTTTTACAGCGTATAAAAACAGTAGCTGTTACTTCTTCTTTGTAGCATGGACAATGGGGGCAAGAAAACCCTTTATGGAGGACAGCTGGTTTCTGTCCAAATCCAATACAAAGGATCAAACGATGGACAGAAATAAACTATTATCTTCATTCGAAATAAATTAGGGGGATTTAATTCTTCAACAAGACGTGGAACCTTTACCGAGGTGTTTTACAAATTATTTGGATTTTCTGGTTAAATGATACCCGTTATAGGAAATTTTGGATTTCTGAATTAGCAGACTAATTTTACTATTAAAAAAATAAAGCGCTATCATATAATTTTAATATATTTGAAATGCTGTTTCAATAATTGAAAGAAACGAAAGGGAGTAACAGGAGAAATCACGCTAATGGGGAATCTATGACCCCAGTCTAGAAAATGAATAAAGTATAGGAGGGATATGGATTATGGAAATGGTATCTTAACAAATCATTTATTTTATAGATATTGCTAGCACATGTAACCATTAATACAAGAAGCGTAAACGGCCGTTTTCAGAACTTCCCTAGTAGAGCAGGGCTTTCAGTCTTAATGTATATTTTCCCAAAAACGACTGGACCTAATAGGTATCTAATATTAAAACTATTAAGGAGGTAAGTTATGAATAAAAAAGGTTTAATATGGCAAATTGTCGCGGGTATGGTGTTGGGGCTTTTATTGGGATTTTTGTCTAAGCAATATGGTCAAGCCGTAAAGCCTCTTGGTGAGATTTTTATTAACATGATTAAAATTGTTATTATCCCTCTTGTATTTTCAGTTATTGTTTCCAGTATTGCCAGCATGGGGAACTTGAAACGGATGGGCAAAATAGGATTCAAGACAATCATTTATTTTGAGATTTTAACGACGATAGCTCTAGTTGTAGGATTATTTGCCTCTAATTTGGCTCAACCTGGTGTAGGTATCGATAGTAGCCAATTGGAAAAGGCCGATATTCAGCAATATACGGAAACAGCAGAAGACACCAAACCTATTGACGTTTTAATCGGTATTTTTTCACCTAATCTTTTTAAATCATTAGCGGAAGGGAAAATACTTCCTGTTATATTCTTTGCTGTGATGTTCGGTATCGCGCTGGCTTCCACAGGAGACAAAGGAAAAATTGTGCTGCATTTTTTCCAAGGGGTTTCGGAAACGATGTTTAATTTCGTCCACCTTGTAATGAAATTTGCTCCGTTCGGTGTTTTTGCCATAATGGCTAATACCGTTGCGACCTTTGGATTTAAATCTCTCATTCCGTTGGGCAAATTACTAATCGTTAACCACATTACGATTATAGTATTTATTGTAATTATATTTGGTTCCCTCGCATGGCTTTTAAAAGTGAATTTGTGGACACTGATTCGCAACCTAAAAGAGGAATTAATTATTGGTTACGTTACTGACAGTACGGAAACCGTAATGCCACAGCTTATGGATAAAATGAATCGATTTGGATGTGATCGCTCTGTAGTATCTTTTGTCATTCCTACTGGATACACATTTAATTTAGACGGTTCAGCTTTGTATCAGGCAATGGTTGTTCCGTTTATCGCACAGTTATATGGTATTGATTTAACACTTATGGAGCAGTTTACGATTCTTCTTGTATTGATGCTAACATCAAAGGGGATTGCAGCTGTACCTGGGGCATCATTTGCTGTTTTATCCGCAACGCTTGTCGCTGTTGGATTGCCGGTAGAAGGTCTAGCTTTGGTTCTTGCAGTCGATAGGCTTATGGATATGGCACGCGGAATCGTCAATATTATTGGGAATGCATTAGCAACTATCGCTATATCCAAATGGGAAGGATGTTTTGATCATAGAAAAGCCGTATTGTTCAAAAAATTGCCGGTCATAGTTGAAAAAGGAAATGGAACTTCAGTTGATTAAAAAGAAACATACGCTTTAACCTGTTGAAGAATTGACACAGAAGGTTGCATAGAAAAAGTTGTTTAAAAAATGAAAAAGACAAAAGGATCTAACCATAAATGGGTTAGATCTTTCTTTGTATGCGTTTGCATGGAGAGGAAGAGTGCCAGGGGGATAATTAATGGATAGAAATATAGAACGGACAGTGATTTTATATATCATCGTCCGTTTGATTTGAAGGAGTTGTGGCTGCTTCTTTTTATAGATTTGAAAAGTATTTTTTTAACCGTCCAACCCCTTCTATCAGTCTTTCCGTTGGAACAGAGAGGGAGATTCGGAAATGGTCAGTCCAATATTTTATTAACAAAAGAACTATGTAAGAAAAAGAAGTGGGATTTTGATGAAATTTTAAATAGAAGTAAATACCTTGCCGGTATTTCAAAACAAATATGGAGTTTTAATAATATTTGATTAAGTTTTTAAGTTTAATGCTTTGCAACACCATAAAATATGAGTAATTAGGTAATCCTGTTACATCTGAACATCTTGGAAATTAAACCTAGATGTTATACCAAGAGAAAATTAAGATGAAAAAATTTGAAGAAGTATTGAGTAATAAATAGACCTTCATTAGTTAAGGTCTATTTACTTATATTAAAAACAGCAACAATGGTTCTCGAAAGGCTTTTTCGTTGTCAAATACACTATTGTATATATCGTTTACGGTAAAGAATATAAAATTTCTTTTGTGTACATAAATCATGGACATAAATTGGTTAACTAAAAAAGACGATAATTTTCATCTAAATATAACATTATCGCTATATAAACACTATGTTAGCCATAAAAAAATATAGCAGCTTTTACTATTTAATACTTCTTTTTTTTCGGACTAGGGAGGATATACTGATTCCCAATTGACCTGCACATTCTTGTAAAGAAGTTGAACGACTTAATGCACGTGAAATATAAGCCTGTTCAAATGAAGTAACAGCTTCCTTTAATGTGCGGTGCTGGTCGAGTTCACTCCATTCTTCACTTTTTTCTAAACGAGATCTGTGTCTAAGCAAATTTTCAGGTAGATAATCAGTTGTAATCGTTGTACCTTCACTCAAATGATATAGCCGCTCCATCAAGTTTTTCAATTCACGAATATTACCAGGCCAGCCATATGCCATAAATTGCTGTAATACTTGATTGTCCACTTTCTTTTTTATGTGGTATTTTTGTTCGAATTGTCTCAGATAGTAAAATACAAAACTTGGAATATCCTCTTTTCTTTCCCTTAATGGTGGTATATGAATAGATAATACATTCAGTCTATAGTATAAATCCAAACGGAATGCTTTCTTTTTGACTAGTCCTTCGATATCCGCATTTGTGGCAGTAATGATACGGACATTCACTTCTTTCATTTCTGTTCCACCCAATCTCCTTATTTTATAATCCTGTACCACATTTAATAGTTTAACTTGAAGCGAATAGGGGAGATCACCTACTTCATCCAAAAAGATGGTACCATCCTGTGCAGCTTCAAATAATCCTTTCTTCGCCTGACTGGCACCAGTGAAAGCACCTTTCTCATACCCGAATAATTCTGATTCCAAAAGATGATCAGGTATCGCTCCGCAGTTAATTTTAATTAATGGACCTTTTCGTTTACTTTGCTCGTGAATGAAATTAGCCAGGACATCTTTCCCGACTCCAGATTCTCCTAACAGTAATATCGGTAAGTCATTCTCAGCAAACCTTTCTGCAAGCGACATCACCTGCATCATGTTCTTACTCTGATAAATAATATGCTGTTGATTGTCTATTTCATTCCGCAACCGCTCTAAGTTCTTTTGATACATGTCTTTGATTTGTTGTGTTTCTTCCAGTTCTTTTTGCAGCCGGTTCATTTCTGTTATATCCCGTAGGTTGGAAACAACGAACAGTATTTCATTATCTGCATCTAAATAAGGAGTGGCTGTGACGATACACTTTTTCCCGTGTTCATATTCAATAATTGTCGTACAAGCTTGTTTCGTTTCAAGGACAATCGCAGCGCTAGTTTTTGGAACCGCCATCATTTCTACAGCATCGTAAATAACATAGGAATTTATAAATGAATGAGACAAATTGGTCATTTCTAATAAGGCTTCATTATAGAGAATCGGATAACCTTCTATATTACATACGAAAAGACCATCAGATGAAGTATTTAATACGTTTGATAACAGTGAGAGCAAATCATTAACATTCTGGGTTTCGAAATACCGAGTTTTATAAATAAAATTCCCTCCTCATCCTTTTTATAGAAATTATTGCATAGCGATAGATGATGGTCAATATTGATCATCTTGTCAAAAGTGGATAGTCAAAAATGAACATGGTATTAAACCATTAGTAGTTTTGATAATACTTTCGATGCTGGTATGGAAATTGCATATTAAGTAATAAAGAAAAGAGAGAGTGCTATAATTTCTGATTCACATGATTTGAAAGCGCTACCTTTTCGATGTAAATAACTAAATGGAGGGGAAATAATGAGAGAAAATGAGGAGATTTCAAACATTACTTTATATGAAATGCTTGAACAATCGGTTTCTAAATGGTCGAAAAATGAAGCCATATCTTATAAGGGAGAAATATGGACTTATACTCAATTGAAAAATCAGGTCGATTCTTTTGCTGCTGGCCTACAGAAAGCGGGCATCAAGAAAGGGGAAAGAATTGCTTTGATTCTTTCCAATTGCCCGCAATATGTCGTTGCCTATTTTGGGATATTAGCCATTGGGGGAGTAGTTGTTCAAATCAACCCGATGTTTACGAAAAGGGAGATTCAATATATTGTTTCTGATTGTGCTGCAGAAACAATCATCGCCTCGGATTCCCTTACTCCTATCATTAAGTCAATTCAAGCTGAGACTACTATAAAGAATATCATTTCTGTTAGCATTAAACCATCAGCCTCAAGCGATTTAGTCAAACATAGCTATGAATCTATTATAAAAGCAGGAAGCAGTCTATTTGAACCGGTTATGTTAAATCCGAAAGAAGATCTTGCTGTGATCCAATATACCGGTGGCACAACAGGCCGTTCAAAGGGGGTCATGCTTACTCATCGTAATCTAGTTGCGAATATTGAACAGCATAACATGATCTTGAAGGAGACAATGATACCGGGCGTGGAAAAGGTCCTAACTGTTATTCCCTTATTTCATGTGTACGGAATGACCATTTGCATGAATCTAGGAATATTACAAGGTTCTTGTTTAATCCTTCTTCCAAAATTTCATTTAGAAGAGGTGTTAAACACAATTAAATGGGAAAAACCTACTCGTTTTGCAGGGGTTCCTACTATGTATACAGCCCTTAATAATCATCCGGAGGCTGAAAAGTTTGGGCTCAATTCAATTAAACTTTGCCATAGTGGATCATCACCATTACCGGGTGAAGTGATGGATGAATTCGAGCGAAGGACAGGAGCGGAAATTTCCCAGTCATATGGGTTATCGGAGGCAGCCCCAGGGGTTTTGTGTACTCCTTCTTACATAAAGCGGAAAAACGGATCCGTGGGTATTCCTTTACCATATACAGAGGCAAAAATCCTTGACCTTGCTACAGGATTATATGAAGCCGACATAGGCGTAGTAGGAGAGCTGGTAATAAGGGGGCCGCAAATTATGAAAGGATATTGGAATATGCCAAAGGAAACGGAAGCTTCGTTAAAGGATGGCTGGTTATATACAGGAGATATAGCCAAGAAGGACGGTGATGGATTTTATTACATTGTAGATCGGAAAAAGGATTTGATAATAGCGAGCGGATACAATGTTTATCCTCGGGAAGTGGAGGAAGTTCTTTATGAACACCCGTCGATTTTAGAAGCGGTTGTAGTTGGGATTAAGGATGATTACCGTGGAGAAACGGTTAAAGCGGTTATCGTGCTGAAGGAAGGCAAATATTTGACGAAAGATGAATTGACTATCCATTGCCAAAAATATTTATCGCCCTACAAAGTGCCAAAAGTTGTGGATATACGTGAAACGCTTCCGAAAACCAGTGTAGGCAAGATTTTACGAAGAACCCTAAAGGAATAAAAAAAATGATGGATAATTCTTGAAATTTAATTTATTTGGAAGGAGCAATATTAATGCAAAAAACAAAAGGAATATACGGCGGCAGTTTTATTGTGGAAGACCTAAAAAGTGATACATGCGTTACTCCAGAAGATATAACAGAAGAACAGAAATTGTTTGTTAAGATGACTCGTGACTTTGTCATAAACGAAATTATTCCTAATGAAGAAAAACTAGAAAAGTTAGACTATGAGCTTACTAAAACATTACTTGGGAAAGCGGGGGAAATCGGTCTACTGGGGGTGGATGTTCCCGAGCAATTCGGCGGTTTGGAACTTGATAAGGTTTCTAGTACCTTTATTTCAGAAGCATTATCAAAAACTTCATCATTTCTATTATCGATTGGCACACAGACTGGAATTGGTTCTCTTCCAATCGTCTACTTCGGAACACTCGAACAAAGACAGAAATATTTACCTGATATCGTAACAGGAACTAAAGTAGGTGCTTACTGTCTTACGGAGCCATCCGCTGGTTCTGATGCACTTGGGGCGAAAACTACAGCAGTTCTTAGCAGGGACAGCAAACAATACATATTGAATGGATCCAAAGTATTTATTACAAACGGAGGTTTTGCGGATATTTATATCGTTTATGCAAAAGTAGATGGAAAACATTTTAGTGCGTTTATCGTGGAAAGAGATACTCCAGGATTTACGGTTGGTCCTGAAGAGAAGAAAATGGGACTTAAAGCATCTTCCACCTGCCCGCTTTATTTTGATAACGTGCATATACCAGTCGAGAATTTGTTAGGAAAAGTCGGTAAAGGCCATTTGATTGCCTTTAATATATTGAATTTAGGCCGTCATAAGCTTCCCACCAATTGTCTTGGAAATGCAAAAGAAGCGCTTGAATTAAGTGCTACTTATGCGAATGCTCGTACCCAATTTGGCACTACAATTGCTAAATATCCACTGATAGGAAAAAAACTTGCTGAAATCAATATCCTGATTTATGTACTAGAAACAATGGTATACAGAATTGCAGGAATGTTTGACGATTCCATGCGGGATATAGATCATTCTTCTCCAGAAATCGCGAGCCAGTCAGAAAAGGCCATAGCTGAATATGCCATCGAATGCTCCATAGTTAAGGTGTTTGGTTCAGAAGTGCTCGACTTTGTTGTAGATGAAGGTGTACAAATTCATGGAGGATACGGATTTATCCAGGAATACAAAATTGAACGGATGTACCGTGACTCACGCGTCAATCGTATTTTTGAAGGGACGAATGAAATCAACCGTTTGCTCATTCCAAGTACATTATTCAAAAAATCAGCTAAGGAAGCATCTCCATTAGTGCAACGAATGGAAGAATTTAGAAAGGAGGCAGCAACCTTTATCCCACAAAGTTCGTTTACTAATACATTAGCTAAAGAATCGTATTTAGTGTCTATAGCTAAAAAAATGTTTTTATTTATAGGCGGTATGGCAATCGGAAAGTATGGAGAGGAACTTGAAAAAGAGCAGGAAATAATGACGAACTTAGCCGATATGTTGATTCAAATTTTCGCAATGGAAGGCATAGTAGGTAGGACAGAAAAAACAATTTCCAAAAACGGAGAAAACAAAGTATTAAATGCGATTGAAATGACACAGGTATTTGTACATGAAGCTTTTGAACAAATTCATGCATCGGCTCTAGAAGCATTAACTACCATGGAATCTGGAGAAGATTTGGAAAGGCAGAGAGCCATTCTATCAAACCTTTTCGAACATTCACCAATAAATAAAACAGCACGAAAAAGATCCATTGCGGAACGTATCGTAAAATCAGAAAAATACACTGTCTAAGTTGAAGAAAAAGCACTAACTATCGCGTTAGTGTCTTTTTTTATCTTTTTAAACTGATTTCGTTTCATTATCTATAAGTCTATTTGAGAATAGTATGGCACCCACTTTACATTCGGCAATCCATTCAGTTTGTTCTTTAACCCTTTTTTGCGCATATGTATCCTTAAATTTATCATCTGATGTCACTCGATGCATCAATGCCGGGTCTACAAAATGTATCAATTCAATATCGAATTGCGGGGCTTTTTCTATGTATTCTATATAAGAATAAATGGATTTTATGCTATGGATTAAGAGAGAAATATAATCAGGAAATTTACAAATACTTAAACGATTTGATTAAAGATGAAAATAGAATACTTGCAGTGACCCAACTATCAATGGTTGAGGCAGCAGAGCAGTTTGAACATTTGACAACTAAGACTATAATTAATCCATTGAATGTATGAACAGATTCCGTGATTGATCAATTAGATCTTCGGAAGAAACCATCAATGAAAGATGGTAGAAGTTAAAGTGTTTTGAAAAAAATTAATTGGATTTATAAAATATAAAAAAACATGAAGACTTCCTCTGAAAAATCCACAATTTAGAGTCTTGTATAAAAGAACATTAGTACTGCCCCAAATTAGGGGCGATTCAACTGTCTGATGAAACTAAAGGGTCCTAAGTATATAAGCTAATGTGAATTTTGCGTTTTACTAAGAATCGCATCAGAATTGGGGAAATCCATAAGCAGAAAGATTTTTCTTAGTTTTCTTTATTTCGTATTTGTTCACGGATTGTTTCAAGTTCTTCTAAGGATAGATCACCTAGAGATTTTTTTATTTCTTCTTCAATCCTTTTTCGATCAAGCTCCCTATATTTATTCCACCAGTCTCGTAATCCTTCCGTGTTTTCTAGTAGATATTCAATGTCAATTTCTTCTTGTTCATCATCGGATAAATACTTCATGACGGCACCTAACAATCGGTTGAGTTGAACTATTTCATTTTCCTTAACTAATGGTGAGACCTTATTTTCATTCTCTTCATTATCTTTGTTTGCCGGTACATTTCGAGGTGTCATATATATTATCCTCCTGTTTTTAATAGTAGTGTTCCTAAAAGAATGGAATTCAATTTATTTCTAATTAATTTTCTATAGCCGTTACTATTCCTAGCTTGAAAAATCGTGTTGCAGAGAAAAGATATTAACATTTATGCTTATTACTAATTTCAACATATACCTTGTTAGAATATAAAATATCACCATCAACCTGTAAATTAGTGATAAAAGTAAGGTGGAATTGTAAATAAGGTATCTCAAAAGGATAAATAAATGTAAAAAAAGGTGGGGCAGCTCTATGTTATTCCTTGATATATTCACCATATAAAGAGGAGGAATCGCTTACGCAAATTGTTAAGTACGGAGATTATTTAAAGTACATACATTTAGCAGATAAAGTCCGTCATCAATCGGGAACTGGCGTATATCCCTCCTCAGATTTCTCTCAATGTACGAGTTAAGTAACTGGGGACAACTGAGGTATAATTGACACATGAAGGAGTGTTGTTGTACCAATGATTACAAACGAAAACATAGAGCATGTGGCTATTTATTTGCGACTATCAAGAGATGAAGAAAACCGAGGGATTGAAAAAATCCTCGCTAGCCACAGAAATTCATTAACGGAACTTTCCTATGAAAATGAATAGAAACTAACTAAGGTATAACTAATAGTTCAATAATGAAAACAAAAAGAGACGCCCCGTTGTGGGACGCCCGATTCATTCCCATGCTAGTTGTTGACGAATGGGTCTTAGACGGCGATTACACGCAATTTTCATTATCTAGTGAAGCACATCAACCAGGGCGGTTTAGTGAACAAATAAAAAAACATCCCCGAAAGGATGTCTGTTTTCATTTATTCATTATCCTTTTCAATTTTCATTTCGTTCACTATATTTCTGAGTTTTTCGGCATACTCTTCACCTGTAAGAATACCCTTTTTTTTCAATAAATTTACTAAAGTTAAAACAGTGGCCATTTGTATGTCTTGCTTGCTTAATTTGCCAACATCCAAATTTTTAAATTCATCTTGAGCACTCATATTATCACTTCCTTCCATTTACTTCATTTCATCAAATGGAACGGTTTTACCTGCTTAAAAAAAAGACTTCGCTTATTAAGCGGGGGTCCTTTTAACATTCATATTCATCTTTAATTGGTTTATACCATTCATAATAATATTTTTGTTCCTCCGCAATTTTAATTTTTTGATATTCATCTTTGGGCATACCTTCCCAATCTTTTGAAGCGCCATGGTCAACTTCAGTTTATTTTTCGATGGAAGCAAACCTCCTGTGTTATGTAATTTTCTAAGTTCATTTCAAATGACCTTAGGATTTCAACTATATAAAATCTGACTTTCAACATTACGCAGCTCTCCAGATAAAACAGACAGCCACAATATATTGTAAAGTTCTCGTGGCTGTCATTCGCTTGTCTGGATGTGTCATTTGAAGATGCTGTTGTATCACTCGAAAAAGTTCATTATTCTCCGGTCGGTTAGCGTTATATATTTTTTGTAAACTATTTGGCTTTTCCATGGCTTCTCCTACTTTCCAATGACTAATATTCGTACAGGCGGTACTTGATACGTAGTTCCTCAAGCTCCGTCTTTTTCTTCATAATGTACAAACAACATCAAGTAGATTGCCAATAGAAGGTGCAAATAAAGTGGAATATTCTTATCATTTTGAATGACAACAAATATGAAAATTCCATATAGCAAAATTGGAATGGTTAAAAGGATTCTGAGCTTAGTCAAATGTCATCCTCCCATTTATCCTCAATTATTAATACATCAACCATTTGAGCAACCTGAAAATCCTTTTCGGCAATCGCACGAATTAAACTTGTACAATTATTCTCCCTAAGAACATCTGCTAACAATTGTAAGTCCATAGTCGTTATTGGTTTCATAGTAACCCCTCCTAATATACTAAATATTCTGATACTTTAATACTAATTCACCAAATTGTAGCTAGCAACCTTTATAAAAAATAAATTTATTCATATATGGTTAAGCGTCCTTACTTTTTAATTTTTTTCAATATAATGACGGAGTGAAATTATTTAAAAAAAGTGTGTAACTTCTACTGACTTTTACACTCAGTATTTATAGATACTATATAACACAAAAAGGAGAATATCAGATGAAGAAAATTAAACAAAACAGAAGTGAACGTGTAGACCCAATTTACCAAAAGCGACATGGAAAAGATTATTGAATTCGCAGAGGATTACGGTAATATTTCCATTTCAAAAGATGTGGAATTATTAACTATTAAAGGATTATAACAAAAAGGGAGTCGTTCTAATGAATTACGTAGATATTTTGATAATTTGGTAGCAGATTCGAATTTGGAACACTTAGTGCGCCAAGTTGATGACATTTGTTCTCTAATTATCAAACTTCCTCCTTCGATACATGAAGAAGGACAGCAATTTCCAACACCTTATCCTGTACTAATTGATTGGGGACATGATGAAAGGGATTACACAGCTGGTCACCCAGATGATGCAAAACGCTTATCTCCAGAGGGATGGAACAATATGATGACTCATATCCGGATATTGGCAGAGCATGCATGGACAAAATATGGAGTACGATCGGTAGTCCATCCTCATGCTGGTGGCTATCGAATTTGAAGATGAAATAAAGGAACATATGCAGGATATTCCACATAAAATTTCAGGACTTTGCCTTGACACAGAACATCTTTATTATTCAAAGATGGACCCCGTACAGTGGCTTAGGGACTGTGCAAATAGACTGGATTATATACATTTTAAAGATATTAATCTAGATAAATATCAACAAATAATGACTGAGTGTATCCGCTTTTTTGAGGTATGTAGCAAGGGAGTTATGTGCCCAATCGGAAAAGGCATCATTGACTATAAATCCATTAATAGGTTACTTAAAGTAATCGATTATCACGGGCACATTACTGTAGAGCAAGAGCGTGATCCTAGAAATTGTGATAATAGTCTACCAGATGTTAGCCAGAGTTTGGCTTATTTGAAGAGTATTGGTTATTAATCATAAATACAGTATGAGAACAAAAGTATGATTAATGGCGAAAAAATTATAAGAAAATCGGTTCTGATGCAAAAACTCAAGATAATCTCAATGGATGCTAAATCTTGATGTTTTACATCAAAATCAAAATAATGTTGTTTAAATTTTTTATTTTCACTATTAACAATATACTTTTTCTCCGATATATTTATCATTATCTTTATAAGGAAATTGCAACCAATTTCTGAAGATGAATTACCGATATGGCTGTTATCAATAGAAAAAATTTGAGAAAACAATCCAAAAGAATTTCCAGTCAAAATTATTGAAAGTCAAAGAAGGTCAATGTATAATAAAATCAGAAAGTCAAAGAAGGTCAAATTTGATTCATAAAAACAAACTTTAAGGAGGAGTACTACATGCTTTGTGAAAAATGCCATGTAAACCAAGCTAATATTCAAGTACATCTAAATATGAATGGTCAGGAGCATGATGTTATGCTGTGCTCCACTTGTTATAAAGAAGAGAGAAATAAACTTGGTGCAGCTATGGGAGGAAAAGATTTAGGGAACTTCCAATTTAATGGATCCCACAATTTATTTTATCCCTTTAATAATAGTAAAATCCCTCAACCGGAACCTGCTCAACAAAGCGGCGGAAGAGGATTATTAGAAGAGTACGGACAGAATCTGACAGATGCTGCTAAAGCAGGCCTAATTGATCCGGTTATCGGCAGGAATGAAGAAATAAAAAGAGTGATTGAAGTTCTAAATAGACGTAATAAAAATAATCCAGTATTAATAGGTGAACCTGGCGTAGGTAAAACAGCGATTGCTGAAGGACTTGCCCTAGCCATTGTTGAAGGTGCAGTTCCTGTTAAATTGCGTAATAAGCTGGTGTATATGCTTGATATCGCTTCACTTGTTACAAACACTGGAATCCGGGGACAATTCGAAGAACGAATGAAGCAATTAATCAGTGAATTGCAGGAAAGAAAGAATGTCATTTTATTCATTGATGAAATTCACCAAATTGTCGGTGCTGGTTCAGCCGAAGGATCGATGGATGCTGGGAATATCTTAAAACCCGCACTTGCACGAGGTGAACTTCAGCTGGTGGGAGCGACCACTTTGTCTGAATATCGGAAAATTGAAAAAGACGGAGCACTTGAACGCCGCTTTCAACCCGTTCAGGTTAATGAGCCTACAACAGATGAAGCATTGGTTATTTTGCAAGGTTTAAAAGACAGTTATGAAGCGTATCATGGGGTCACATATAGCGAGGAAGCGCTTAGAGCAGCTGTTGAACTTTCAAACCGCTACATTCAAGACCGTTTTCTACCTGACAAAGCAATCGACTTAATGGACGAGGCAGGTTCTAAATTAAACTTGACCATTGAAGATGGACAGGAAGAGGTTATGAAAGAACGTCTTGCAAATATCTATAAGGAAAAAGAGCAGGCCCTAAATGAAGAAGACTATGAAAAAGCAGCTGTACTTCGGGATGAAGAAGAAAAACTGGAAAAATCATTGCAAGCTGGAGTAAATTCAGTTAAACCAAACGTCACTGTCGAAGATATCCAAAAGATTATCGAACAAAAAACTGGAATCCCTGTAGGCAAGCTGCAAGAAGATGAGCAGGAAAGAATGCTTCATCTTCAAGAGGAGCTTATGAAAAAAGTAATTGGGCAGGAAGAAGCAGTCAGGAAAGTTGCGAAGGCCGTCCGAAGGAGTCGTGCCGGTTTGAAGTCCAAAAACCGTCCCACTGGTTCTTTCCTATTCGTTGGTCCGACAGGAGTTGGGAAAACTGAATTAGCGAAAACCCTTGCTTTGGAATTATTTGGTGATAAAGAAGCCATGATTCGCCTTGATATGAGTGAATTTATGGAGAAACATAGTGTTTCCAAATTAATTGGTTCTCCTCCTGGATACGTAGGACATGAGGAAGCAGGCCAATTAACTGAAAAAGTTCGTCGTAAGCCCTACAGTATTATCTTATTGGATGAGATTGAAAAAGCACATCCAGATGTGATGCACATGTTCTTACAAATTCTAGAAGATGGCCGGTTAACTGATAGCCAGGGACGTACTGTTACCTTTAAAGATACCGTCATTATCATGACATCTAATGCTGGAGTCGGGGAAAAACAAAAAGTAATGGGATTCGGTACAAGTACAGCCGTAGATGAAGCTTCTATCTTACAATCATTAGGCAGTTTCTTCAAACCGGAATTCCTGAACCGATTTGACAGCATCATTGAATTCTCAGCACTGAAGAAGGAAGACCTTTTGCAAATTGTTGATATTATGATTCAGGATCTTGACAAAACACTTACTTCTCAAGACATATCATTGGTCGTAACAGATGAAGCAAAACAAAAACTGATCGAGTTAGGTTATCATCCATCATTCGGGGCAAGACCGCTCCGCCGTGTTCTTCAGGAACAGCTAGAAGATGGCATTACTGACTATATCTTTGATCAGCCTAAAGTGAAAAACTTCATGGCAGTTGTTGAAGATAATCAGGTTAAAATAATCAAAACACCATAAAGAGTACTAGAAATGCCTCCAAGACCGTAAAACTGTTATGGAGGCATTTTTTTTTATCACTTTTTAAGGTATAGAATTTCAATATGACTATTTAAAAGACAAAGAGAGGTATATTCTACACAGAAGTAGAATTTTATGTAAAAGTAGTACAGGTTTATGATTTTTGGAACAACTTAGATAAACTAAACTATAAAAAATGGACATCGAGATTCTCAATTATTCCTGAACTTTTTTCGGGTGATAATACTTATTATTGATAAATGAATACATCAAGTTTATTAACATATATCCCTGAGACCCTAGGGCGTTGGAATCATATTGAAAATATCACACTGATTTTTGATAGCAACCCTTCATAAAAAGGAAATAATAAAAATATATGAAATAAATTCCTGTTTTGAAATAGGAATTTCATTGGAGGAATGACCTATTAAAGATTCACTTTCTTATTTTGAAGAGGAAAATACCAATCAAACACCTAAAGATAAAGATCTCGATAATAAGTCGGATGTTCTACCCATTGCAAATACTCAAAATCCTGAAGAACTGGATAATCTTTATTACTATGAAGGAAAAGACTTAGGAAATTCCTATTTAAAAGATAAAACTTCCTTCCGGTTATGGGCTCCTACTTCATCTGAAGCTAAGCTCGTTACTTATAAACGTTGGGATGATACAGATGGATTAGAAATTGATATGCAGCGTTCGGAGAAGGGAACGTGGACTGTTGAAATATCCGGTGATCAGGATGGGTTGATTTATACATATAAAGTGAAAGTGGGCGATGTATGGAATGAAGCTGTGGATCCCTATGTCCGGGCAGTGACTGTAAATGGGAATAGAGGTGTTGTAATAGATTTAGCAGACACCAACCCAGAAAAGTGGACAAATGATAAACCTGCGCTGAATAGCCCTGAGGATGCAATTATCTATGAAATTCATATCAGGGATTTATCGATTCATCCTGAAAGTGGAATTCAAAATAAAGGGAAATTTTTAGGAGTAACCGAAATGGGTACCAAAGGTCCTGAAGGAGTTAAAACTGGTCTCGATCATATTAAGGATTTGGGTGTGACTCATGTTCAATTTATCCCCATTTTTGATTTTGCTACTGTCAATGAAATGAAATTAAATGAACCTCAATATAATTGGGGATACGACCCAAAGAATTATAATGCACCAGAAGGGTCTTATTCGACTGACCCCTTCCAACCAAAGCTCAGAATTCGTGAGGCGAAGCAGATGATCCAAGCATTACATGATAAGGGATTACGTGTAATTATGGATGTAGTTTACAATCACGTATATTCGGTGGATGATTCTAGCTTTAACAAACTTGTACCTAACTATTTTTTTCGCTTTAACGAGGACGGCACACTATCCAATGGTACCGGTGTAGGAAACGACACAGCGTCCGAACATAAAATGATGCGTAAATTTATCGTTGAATCTGTAATCTATTGGGCGAAAGAGTTTAACCTCGACGGCTTCCGTTTTGATTTAATGGGGATTCATGATGTGGAAACGATGAATGAAGTGAAAAAAGCTGTTGGTGAAATTGATCCGACTATTATTGTTTTAGGAGAAGGGTGGGATATGAATACCACATTGTCTCAGGATCAGAAAGCGAATCAAAAGAATGCTTATAAAATGCCTGGTATAGCACATTTTAATGACGCTATCCGGGATGGGCTAAAAGGCTTTGTGATGAATGAACATGATAAAGGCTTTATCAATGGCAAACCAGGTATGGAAGATATCATTAAAAAAGGGATAGCTGGTGGATTGAAATACGATGATCATATAGCAACCTATCAAAATCCAGCCCAGGTCATCAACTATGTCGAGGCCCATGATAATTATACATTATGGGATAAGCTCGTAATTACCAATCCAGATGCGACAGAGCAAGAACGTAAGCAGATGCACAAGCTTGGTTCCTCAGTGGTATTACTGTCACAGGGAATTCCAATGATCCATGCTGGACAAGAATTTATGCGAACAAAGGATGGAGATGAAAATAGCTATCAATCATCTGACTGGGTTAACCGATTGGATTGGAAAAGAAGAGCGGAGTTTGATTATGAAGTAGAATATTTAAAAGGGCTAATTTCGCTTCGAAACAATATTTCCGCTTTCAGGTTAAGAACAGCTGAAGACATCGAGCAGCAGTTAATATTCCTTGATGCTCCGGCGAATGTAATTGCATTTACTCTAATGACAGAACATTCAAAGATTGTTGTTATTCATAATGCAAACTGGGAAGCTGTAAATTTTACACTCCCACTCCATGGAGAATGGGCTGTTTTAGCGAATGGTCAGCGGGCGGGTCTAGAAGAAATTGAAAGGATTCAGGGGAGTCATATAACCGTTTCCCCTTTAAGTTCATATGTGTTGAGAAGTAATTTGTAAAATAGTGATTCGAAGTGAATGATAGGTGATCACTCACTTCGAATTTGTTTTTTTTAGCTTTCTATCGAAATATTTACTAAAAAATGGAATAGTGAAATAGCTAATAATGTTGAAATATAATCTCCCATCATTAATTAAGTTCAGGGAAAATTTCCTAGTGCAGAAAATATTAAATGAATAAATTTTCTCGTTTTTTTAGTGAGGAGACGATTATTTTGCCAGAGAAAGTACATATAATTATTAATGAGGCTGAGGCCATCCTGAACGGTAATCAAACAATTTTACATTTGCTAACAAATAGTTCGATTTAAGTTTCGAATGTTTGTTACCATCCAAACTTAGACCCGATTGAAACATGTGATGCATGTCATGTCTCGTGAATGTTAATGGAGAGCTTGTGAGATTGTGTTCTACCGAATTCAAAGATGGGGATGTAATTGATACAGTTGCACCTGATGTCAAAGAAGCATAGGTTATCGCAATGTTCAAGATACTGTATAACCATGAACTGTACTGTACGGTTTGTGATTACAATAATGGGTCATTCATCAACCGTATGTAATGGATAATTTAAATCCATTTTCCGTTATGATCAGGACCAATGCATCCTTTGCGGCCGTTGTGTAGAGGCTTGTCAGGATGTACAAGTCACTGAAATTTTAATTATCGATTGTGAGGCAAAATGGCTCTGAGTCATTTGGGATAAGTAACTCTAGCTGGTTTTGGATTTTAGCCGGAAATTCGTTCATAACCATTCCACTGACGCTATCAAAGAAGAAACAAATGAGAATAAATTAATAGGGAAGGGTCCTTTGATGAATGCCTTTCTTACATTACTTGAATAATTTAAAAATATCTTTTCATGAAGACATCATTTAATAATGTACTTTTTGTGAAATAACTTGTAGAAATACATTCCACCCCATAAAATGGGAGTAACTATAATATTCAAGGAGTGTGCAAATGAATTTTAAATTAATAGCCATAATTGGTATCTGTTCATCTTTACTACTTTCCGGTTGTTCGAATGAAGAAAAAAGTGTTGTGGATAAAGAAACTAGTCATGAAGGCCATTCAGCCCATACTGTTTCAGGAGATCTACAAGAAGAGACTAGCAGTAAGGAAATAGCACCTGAATTTCTATCTGGAAAACCAGAAGAAATGAAAACCATCTATTTAGCGGTTGCTCAAAATCAGGAACTATTAGAAAATATACCATGTTACTGTGGTTGTGGCGAAGAAGCTAACCATAAAAACAATTACGATTGTTTTATCCATGAAAATAAAAAAAGTGGTGAAGTGGTTTGGGACGATCATGGTACTAGATGTGGAGTTTGCCTAGAAATAGCAGCTCAATCCATTTTAGATTTAAGGGATGGGATGTCAATTAAAGATATCCGTACTAAAGTGGATGAAAAATATAAGAGTGGATATGCAAAACCAACACCTACTCCTGAGGTTTAAGTTTATGAATTTCCAAATTAAATAGTTACAAGCGAGTAAATAAATGAAAAAGAGCCTGAAATGAAGTAACCCAAAAAGGTAGACACTTTATTTAATAGGTCAGCCTTGAAGGCATGAACCCGGTAATCGACCCGGCTCATGCCTTTTAATTTTACCTTGATTCGTTTGAGACTGTAGTAATGGATATATTCTTCTTCTAGTTCTTGTTTGAAATGCTCCATGCTTTCAAATTCTTGAAGATAGAGTAAATCTAATTTTAATATGCCAAAGAAGTTTTCAATGACCGCATTATCGATACAATTTCTTTTGTGGGACATGCTTTGTGTAGTGTTATGTCCTTTTAAATCATGCAATATTGTTTCATCTGGTAATGCTAGCCCTAATCTGAATGAAGAATGGGTGAATCTTTCGATTCCAAGCGGTCAAAGGCTTTATCCAGCATTTTGGTAACAAAGGCAATAAATTTATAGTTTTTTTCCCTTCCAAGTACTCAAAAGCTGCATGTAGTTTTTCGTCTATCGTATATTTAGTCAAAAAAAAACTGCTCCCCCCAATTGTTAGATGTTGTCTAACAATTGGGGGGCAGTTCAAATTATGAGGCTCTTTTTTATTATTCATATTAAAGATAAATAAGGGAATACTGACAAAAACAACAAAAAAATATAAGGGGGTTATCCATTTGACTTTAATCCGCCTTGGTTATGTGGCCATGAGTACTCATGTGCCAAACTGCTCACCATCCCAAACCATGACTTTTTCCCAGTTTTCGAAAATTAAGGATAGGGAGGCAGCCATAAGAAAACTTGAACGCATTTCAGTTTCTAATTTTAATAATTGCTGGCGATTACTAATCCATAACGCAGCTCATGATATCCAATTTTTTAGGCTTTCATCTAAACTCATTCCCCTTGTCAATCACCCAGAAATTCCAGAATGGGACTACCTAGAACCAATTTCAGAAGAACTTGAAAAAATTAAAACCTATCTTACTAATCAGCCAGCTATAAGAATTGATTTTCATCCAGATCATTTCGTCATTTTAAATAGTTCGAATATCGATATACTGAAGACTTCTCTAAAAACATTAAGAATTCATTATACTTTATTAAAAAAAATGGGATTGGACCCTGAGCATCGTTGTGTTCTCCATGTCGGTGGTGGTTATGGTGAACATGAACAGGCGCTAGAGCAGTTTATACATAATTGGGGGTTTATACCTGAGTCGATTCAAAAAATGGTGATTCTTGAAAACGATGATACTACATTTACTTTATCGGAAACTCTCTACTTGTGTGAAAAACTAGGAATTCCCATGGTTTTTGATTACCACCATTACCTTGCGCACCATTCGGCATCTGAAAAATGGATTGATCATTGGAATCGAATACTCCAAACTTGGGATTACTCCAAACTATCTCCGAAGATGCATATTTCTAGCCCAAGATCGGAAAAAGAATTTAGAGCACACGCTGATTACGTTGATCCGGATATGTTTATGGAGTTTTTACAACAAATAAAAGGAAGTTTACCACAGTTAGATTGTATGATTGAAGCGAAGCAAAAAGATGGTGCACTTTTCCAATTGATGGATCAACTAAGAGCCTACCCGGAAATTGAGATGATTGACGGTGCAAGTTTTTATATCCGCTGAGAGACTTGGATAAAACTTACATTTGATGAAGAGATATGTAAGGCTCTTTATCAAATGTAATAGAATAAATATTAAAAATATATAGTTTACATAATGTTATTATCGTAAATAAAATAAATGGGGAAAGTTGTATAATGTCACAGGGAAGAGGAAGGGTATTATTGTAAATTATAATCCTGAAAAAAATACCAGTGTTTGAACTTCTACATTTTTCATAAAAAAAACAATAAAAGATAAAAAACAGGTCCCATAAATTGATTTTAAGGTGTCCATTTTTAATCGTTAGGGTATTTCATCGCGATTGTTATAAAGTCTTTCTAAACGCTATTAAAATACATTTAAGGGGATTGGGAGAATTAAACTCTTTATCTACTATTAATATAAGAATATTCCGAATGTAACAAAGGACCTGTATTGATACATTCGAAATCGCGTCAAATCAAGGTTTTTGAGAGCATTATAATTTAAAAAACTTGCCTTTTTTTCGTCAATTCACGTACAATGAAAGAAGAGGAAAGGGGAATGAGTTACTCATGCAAGCAACCTCTCAAAGAATCAAAAATGTCCAGCCGATACGCCGACTGGATCACATAGATAAGATGAAAAAATCTCTATTAAAATATTGCAGCTACCGCGATTATATGATGTTCTCTATCGGGATTAACATTGGACTTCGAATCGGTGATCTTTTACAGTTACGTGTAAAAGATATCCTAGAGGGAACGCATATCGTCATTGTAGAGCAAAAGACAGAGAAAATTAAACGGTTCCTTGTCAACCCTCAACTTCGGAAAGAGGTCCGGAAGTATGTTCGGAAGATGAACCTGAAAAGTGAAAACTATTTATTTCCTAGCCGAAAAGGAAATGGTCCAATCACTAGGGTACAAGCATATAGGGTTTTAAACAAAGCAGCAGAAATGGCTGATATTCCGGATGTTGGCACACATACACTCCGAAAAACATTTGGCTATTTGCATTATCAAAAATTTAAGGATATCGCTTTACTTCAACAAATTCTTAATCACTCCAATCCAAAAGATACGATGATATACATAGGACTCACACAGGATTTAATGGACGAAACATTGATGGATTTCTATTATTAAAAAAAGGACCAATAAGGTTCTTTTTTTATTTATCATAATAACATTATGTAAACTAGTTATTTTCAATTATAATTCTAAATTTAAGAGTAAATTATCTAGGATGAATCATTTGTATATAAATTGGTGGTACATCTTATAAGAAACCCTGGGGAATAAAATGAGGTAAATCAAAAAAAGTTTTGTTATTAAATATCTTACATATTAATATAATATTCTTTTGGAATAGTTGTTATTTTATAGAACCATCAGCGCACATTATAAATAACTGGAAAGTAGAATTCCTTATATTTAGAAAAGATATTTAAATCTGTACTAACAAAATATTTGATGAATCTAAAATAAAGAGGGAAGAATAAAGAACATGAGGGAATATTGCTCAACAAGAGTAATGACAGTGTCTTTTTCTTCTTAGATATTAGGTGTTAAATTCAATGGGAAATTGAGCTAAGGATAGTATAGATAACAAAGATCTTAGATAACTATTTTTTAGGGACATTACAAAAGAACCCTATATTTTATAGGGTTCTTTTGTTAATGCATTATTTAATCGCTATATGTATTTCCACTTTTCCATCAGGATAATATTTTTCATAATCCAGGCTATATGCCCTATTTAACTTTTTTTCATCTTCAAGCTGCCATATCTTTTTCCAAGTTTCACTTATGGAATGCTCATCTTGTAAACATTCAAACACTTTATATTCATTTTCTGGAATAATAATTTTTTCATTTGACACTGGAGTTTCAGTAGCAATAGTTAAAGTATAGTCACCACGATAATTACTTGTGTATTGATGGTAAACCCCATACTTAATATCATTTTCAATATTGAAATCATTCATTTTATTCCATAATGACCCAATTTTATCGAATAAATTTTCATCCGTGAAATTATTAGTGCGAATATCGCCAATAATATATACTTCTTTACTCATTATATCCTCACTCCTTTGTATAAATTTGGTTTTTTAGTTAATTGTATCATAGTCAGAAAAAAAGAATCACCTTTTTCAAAATAACAAACGGAAGCATAGTTGAAAAACATAAAGAGGACCAAGTTTTTTTTTCCTCTTTTAAATACCAACATTAATAATTATATAATCTATACAAAGGAGAGGATGTGTCTAAACTGATGAAAAACTCGGTCTTCCATAGAACGACATTATTACGTAGAGTAGAAAAATTAAAGATTGAACTAAAGTAAGCGTAGCAGAAGGTTACTTTCTCTTGTGATAGATAAAAGGTGGATTTTCGATATATTGTATCCAATTATTTTAGGATTGGATACAATATCTTTTATTTTTACTATTGTAATCGTTTTATATAGTTGTTATAGTTAAAATTGTATCCAATGTTGAAAGGTGGAAGATAAATTGGATAATGCTAATAGAGATAAGTCAACAATCGTAAACAATGTAACAAAAAGTCTTAGACAGGCAATTTTAAACGGGACACTGAAAAAAGGCGAGCGTTTAATTCAAGAGGAATGGGCTGAACGATTAGATGTAAGCAGAATGCCCATTCGAGAAGCGCTTACACAGCTTCAAATGGAAGGTTTAGTGGAAATGGTTCCACACAAAGGAGCTATCGTCACTCCAATAACCCGAGATGATATTGAAGAAATCTACCATACTAGGTCTCTTCTTGAAGGCCTAGCTGTTGAAAAGTCACTTCCCTATTTAACAAAAGAAGACAAAAAACAATTAGAGAAAATATTGATTGAAATGGAAGAGATTCAGTTATCCGATGTAACAAATGAACACTATATTCAATTGAATGCGACTTTTCATGAAACCCTTCGAAAAGGTTGTCCATGGCCTAGGGTTCAAAAAATGGTAGAAACGCTAGGTATCTCGCCAATTGCGCCCAACTTGCTTATTGATTATTACCTTGAAACTCAGCGGGAACACAGGATGATTTATGAAGCAGCTTTACGAGGCGATCCTGCAGAACTTCGAGCATCTGTGGAATATCATATTTTACGAACAAAGAATAATTTAATCACGTGTATGGAGTTGCTAAAAAAACCATAAATAATAAGGAGTGGTAATTATGTATGATTTTGCAATTGTTGGTGGGGGAATTGTAGGTTTATCAACGGGAATGGCACTTTATAAGCGGTATCCTAATGCGAGAGTGGTAGTTATTGAAAAAGAGTCTGTTGTTGCAGATCATCAAACTGGTCATAACAGCGGTGTTATTCATTCCGGAATATATTATAAACCAGGAAGTTTTAAAGCACAATTTGCTCGCCAAGGAAGCAAATCAATGACGGAATTCTGTCAAACACATGGAATCGAACATGATATTTGTGGAAAGGTCATTGTTGCGACAAAGCAAGATGAGTTACCAATTCTTAATGATTTGTATACACGTGGTCTACAAAATGAACTGGCTATAAAAAAAATAAGTGTGGATGAATTAAAGGAAATCGAACCACATGTAAACGGACTTGGTGCGATTCGCGTCCCGCAAGCAGGTATTGTAAATTATCGTCAGGTCAGCGAAAAAATCGCCGATATTGTCAAAGAATATGGCGGTGAGATTAAGCTAAATACAAAAGTAGAAAAAATTAACGAGGAATCAGATAGTGTAACGATTGAGACGAACAACGGCACCCTAAAAGCACGATTGGTAATTAATTGTGCTGGGTTGCACAGTGACCGTATTGCAGCAGCAGCGGGGTACAAAACTGATATGAAAATTGTACCATTCCGTGGCGAGTATTTTAAGTTGATACCAGAAAAACGCCATCTCGTTAACCATTTAATTTATCCTGTTCCAAATCCAAAATTTCCGTTTTTAGGGGTCCATTTTACTCGGATGATTAGCGGAGAAGTAGATGCTGGTCCAAATGCTGTGTTAAGTTTTAAACGTGAAGGCTATAAAAAAACAGACTTCAATGCAAAAGATTTAACAGAAGTTTTAAGTTACAAAGGGTTCTGGAAACTCGCGAGTAAATTTATGAAAGAAGGGATGGATGAATATGTCCGTTCTTTTAGCAAGAAGCAATTTACGAAAAGCCTCCAGGAGTTAATTCCTGAAATTCAGGAAGATGATTTAATTCCGGCACCTGCAGGCGTTCGAGCGCAGGCTCTACAGGACGATGGGAATATGGTAGATGACTTTCATATTATAATGGGGAAACGTACTGTTCATGTATGTAACGCTCCGTCTCCTGCAGCTACAGCTTCTATTGAAATTGGAAAAGAGGTTGTTAACCGTATTCCAGAACAATCGCACTTATTGGAAGCAGCTTTAATAAAATAAATCATTTTTAGAAAGGAAGAAGCCTCATGTTTAATGGCAAAACAATATTTATTGCAGGTCACGCACGTTTACCCCAGGGAATGGCAGCAAAAAGTGTCTTTGAAACGTTAACCATTACTGCAGAAGTCGATGCTAAATATGGGGTTATACTAGAAGCTTCCTGTACATTGGCAACAGAACATGGACGTGAATTTATTGGACGCGTGTTAAAAGGGACTAGTTTAAATGATGGTGTTGATAATGCGATAGAATCTATTCAATCCTATTATCGGGGAAAGGCAACAAATGCGTTGATCGCTGCATTAAAAGACTTAGATCTCCATTTTCAGCAAATTAAGGCCGGGGAAAAACCAAAACAACCGAACTAGATTTTTGATTTAATTTATCTGAATAATAAGTAAAAAGAGTTGACATTAGAATACGAAAGTGTTTTAATTGAATTAAGCCAATATTATGACATTATCACCTTTTGTAAAATACCTTTTCAAAATCGTGAATAGATTATAATAATTGGAAACAGGAAACATAAATAATACATAAACTGCATATTCGCTGTGACTCTATTTGCATAGAGCAGTGAAGTGAATATAAGCCAGTTGTACAAGTAGAATCCTATTTTAGTAGGGAACTTGTGCGACTGGCTTTTTATATTTCCCGTTAACTCATTACCCTATTTTACAAATAACAGGAGGAATTATTCATGAGTATTGCAGAAAAAAAGAAAGCGAAGTTTGAAAAGAAAACTGAAATATATGAGGTGAAAGTTCACCCGCAAACAGATCGTTTGTATCATATTGAAATCTCAAAAGAGGCAATTGCAAGTTTTTTAGAAGTAGTATTAAAGGATAATCAATCTGTACAACATTTGGAATATACACCATACGCACGTCGCATTGTCGCTTCTTACCTATTGGACCAAGTAGGAGAAGAGTTTGGCGAAGTACTTCGGAGCATTGTTCATGATCGAGAGTCTGGCGGATTCACTCTTGGTTTAGAAGGTGTCTCTGAAAATACTGATGAATATGTTATTTTCGCAACAGCGATTTCACATTTACTTGGAACTCCAAACCATGATGCAATGTCTGGAAAGTACTATGCACGTTTTAGTGTACAAGATACAGATAGCAGCGATTCATATCTACGTCAGGCATATCGTTTATTTACTCTTCATACAGACGGTACCTTTGTAGATGAGCCGACAGACTGGTTGCTTATGATGAAGACGATCGAAGAAAATGCCCGCGGAGGTGAATCACGTTTATTACACCTTGATGATTGGAAGGAACTTGATAAGTACGTCAATCACCCATTAGCAAATCAAAAATTTACGTATAAAGCTCCAAAAAGTAAAAATATTGATCAAGAAATTGAACGTTTAACTTTCTTTAATCATAATAACAAGCCGGGTGTTTGTTTTATCGATCAATTTGTTTATCCTGAGTCCATTGAACAAGCAAAATACCTACGTGATTTCTCTAAATCATTGGAAGCTGATGAAAGTGTAATTGAACTAGAACTTCCTGTTGGTGATTTGGTTGTCGTTAATAATATTTTTTGGCTTCACGGACGTGCTGCATTTGAAAAGGATCCAAACTTGAACCGAGAATTACTACGCCAGCGCGGACGTTTTAACCAATAAGTTTTACCTGTAAACCCTATCGTTTATCTCTATCCCCAAAAACCTTTTAAAGATAAATTCTTTTCCTGCCTTTCGGTTCGGAACGAGAATTTGTCTTTTTTTTCTCTGAATTCGAAACTGAAGTACGATTGCATACCGAAAAGAATGACCCTGGACAAAGGCCGGGGTCATTTAGTGGTAAATCAAAGATATTACTGTTGTCAATCGTCTATTTCTTGGGCACAGTTCATATTCTTAATCTATTTTATTTGTTTCGTGTATTTATATATCGAGCGCTAATACAAGAGGTTACATTTCTATAGCACCCTTCACGTCATACTTTTCTAAATCGATGTCTATTTCTCTATCAAGTGCAAGATTTGCCAGTTGAGAGCCGATATAAGGGCCCATTGTTAGACCGGAAGCACCTAGCCCATTAGCAACTATGATACCTTCCCAATCAGGTATGGGGCCAATTACTGGAAGGAAATCAGGAGTGAAGGGTCTGAACCCTACTCTTGCTTCAATAAACGTACTATCTGCCAAACCAGGAGCAGTATTTAATGCTTTATTAAAAACTTCCTGTAATCCTCCTGCGGTCATTCGATTATCGAATACTTCCATATTTTCATGTGTTGCCCCGGCTACGATTTTATTATCTTCGAAAGCCAACAAGTATTGGTCACTAGGCGGCATAACAACCGGCCAGTTATTTGTGTTTGTATCCGGCAATCCTAGATGAACAATTTGAGCTTTTTGAAAGCTGACTTGAAAATTGACTCCCAATGGTTCCAGTAATTGATGGGCCCATGCTCCTGCGCATACAATTACTTTATCGGCGGCAATGACCTCATCAGCAATTGTTACACCTGTTACCTGTGAATCGCTATATGTCAGAGCAGCCTCACCATACATAAGTTTCGCTCCGTTTTTTTGTGAAGCACGAAGTAATGAATCACGAAGTGCCCGTCCATCGACTCGTGCGGCTCCACTTATATGGACAGCAGCATATTCGCCGGAAAGAGGCGGAAATAGGGCATTCGTTTCCTCAGAAGTGAGCAAAGTAATATCCCCTATCTCAGGTGCATCTTCTTTTCGCTTTGTCGCTCGTTTCTGCATGGCCAGCAGTTTTTCTTCATCCGTATGTAAGCTGATAGCCCCTACTTGGGCATAGCCAGTCTCTGTTTCCCCGTCCCGTTCAAGCTCTTTAATTAGATTGGGATAAAAACGCGCACCATTTTTCGCGAGGTGATACCAATCTTTATTACGCCGTTGTGAAATCCATGGACACACGATGCCTGCCGCAGCGGCGGTGGCTTGTCCTCTATCTAGGCGATCAACAATGACAACATCGGCTCCCATTTTTACAAGCTGATAGGCCGTGGAGGCTCCTAAAATTCCTGCTCCCACTATAATGATTTTTTGCATGTTTAACATCTCATTTCTTTCATTTGTATAAAACCCTCTAGTATAACTATATCGAAGACGCCAAACGATTGCCACAATCGATATATTAATTGATTTTTCACATAGTTATTTTATCTGTAATGAATATGCTATGATTGAAACGGATCAGTTTGAAAAGATACTAGGAGGACATACCATGTTAAAAAAACAAATGGAAGCATACATATCAAAAACTTTAAGTGAAAACAAGCTGGAATTGTTTAAAGAAGAATTGGATTATGCAGAGAGACATAAGTTAATCCCTGACGATATTTCTATCGTAGAAAAAGATAACACTTTCCGCTTTGATGATGCTTATATCGAACGCAGTAATAAAGAAAGCGAAGAAATGATTTCTGAAGAAACTGCTGCATTTTTATCTCAACCAATTGAGTTTTTAAAAACAAATATAGAGGAATTCCTTTACTTTGAATCTTCATGGTTCGAACTAATCGGGGTTGAGGCACTTTCTTTGGAAGTTGATGATGTATTCAGTACTTATAACGCCATGTTCGGATTAAAATTTCAGAAAAAATTAGGAGATGCTATAAAAGCCTATTTAAATAAGGAGCTTCAAGGCGGTATCGGGTCATTCAGTTTGATGTTCAACCAAGGTGATGGGCTATGGGACGTGAATTTTGCCTTGAATAATGTTAAAGGATTTCGAGAAGACATGTCATTAGGAGAAGCTTTTAGTCTAATCTATAATTTTCTATTTATTCTTGTTGAAACAATCGAGGAAGATAAGTAAAGCGAAGAACCGCCATCATATAGTGATGGCGGTTCTTTTTCATTAAGTTAACTAGTAGTGATTACAATGGAATAAGCAAGCAAAATGACCTCTCTTATAGAATAATTTCTACACGAATTGAATTTGATGTAAGATTATCGTGTTGCTTTATACAGCAACTCAACTATTTAAAGAAAATAATAATTTGATTTTTATACCATTATCGATAAATCCAAGGATATTGTTTAGAGGAACATCAGAGAACTCGTCGAATTAATAAATTATATAACTTTATTTAATAGTTGCTTCTATTAACTATTTGTTTGTAGAATATGATAACCAAACAGTCCCCATAAAAGGAATCCCATAACTACATGGCGTAAAATGTTTTTTCGTTATTAAAGAAGGAGGGAATCCAAGAAGAAAAGTGAATTCAATAGTTATATTGGAAGGAGAATTAGACTTGCTGAATGAATTAGAAGTTACTCAAGTTACCATTCCATTGCCTTTTAGGTTGGACCACGTTCATTGTTTTCTAGCAGAAGGTGAAAAAGGGTGGACAATTATTGATACAGGATTGAACAACAAAGTAACAAGGGATATATGGAATCCCATAATTGAAAAACACGATGTTAATGATATCGTACTTACTCATTATCATCCAGATCATTTCGGCTATGCTGGGACTTTACAAGCATTAACAGGTGCAGATGTTTGGATGACACAAGTGGATGAATTGGCGGGGACGACATATTGGGAACCTGGTTCACTACAATTCCTTAAGGGCAATTATGATGCATGCGGTATTATAGATGATAAAGCATCTGCCATGTCCAGTGATGAAATTAGCTTTATCACACAGGTAAAACCCTATCCTACTGTGAATAATCACCTTGAAGAAGGGATGAAAATATGTTTTGGCAAGTACGAATATGAAGTGATTTTGACACCTGGACATTCAGATGGGCTAATTACCCTATATAATAAGGAAAATAGTGTCCTTTTCTCAACAGATCATATTTTACCTAGGATTTCACCAAATATCTCGTATTGGTTTCGAGGCATCACCAATCCATTAGAAGCGTTTTTTACTTCATTGAAAAAAATACAAAAGCTGGACGTTGAATATGTCATCCCTTCACATGGAACACCTTTTAAAAATGCCAATAAAAGAATTGTGGAATTATTGGATCACCATCAAGATCGATTAAATGAAGTTTATGAAAACATGAAAGAGCCGATAACAGTAAATGCCGCGTGCAATGTCCTTTTTAAAAATTTATCAATCCACGAATCACGGTTTGCGGTGGGTGAAACATTGGCACACCTTGAATACCTTTATTCCAACGACCAATGCAGTAAATTCAAACGTGAAGGCATATGGTATTATCAATCCATTTAATTTTTCTTCCTAGTTTTGATTTAAAAATTTAATTTGGTTTATACAAGCTCATACACATGAGCTTTCAGACTGTAGACAAACTCGATGAAAATCGAGTTTGTCTACAGTGTTTTCGAGGGGTTGTAAAAATTCGAACGTTGATTGGAACGTAGGGCACTCGCTTTCCGCGGGCGGTCAGGGAGCCTCCTCGGCGCCTTTGCGCCTGTGGGGTCTCCCTTGGACATGCTTTTCCCGCAGGAGTCTCGCACCTTCCGTTCCAATCAACTTTGTTTTAACAATTAGAAATAAACACTTTTGCCTACAGTCTTTTTTGTTTTAATAAATATAGGAGTATTAAAACTTGATGTGATGACAATGCTCTCGAAACATAATTCTATTCAGCGAGATCAACTTGAAATGATTACTTTGGATCAACTGGTGCCAGCGAACCATTTGGTTCGTAAAATTGAGGGGGCCATTGACTTCACTTTCATTTCTTTTCGTATCGAAAGAAATAGAAGAGGAGACTTCGACAAAAAAACGCCTATCAACAAAATAGGCGGTGGTTTAGTACTTTTACAACTATTTACTTACTCTTATTTGTCCCTTAACTTCATTTAGAATATTTTCAAGGGACGTGACGATTCCTTTGTCGTCCTTATAGCTAATATGCATTGGCTGGAAACGAACGGGAGAATCCAAACCAGCGGCTGCTGATATTCGGAATAGTCCTTTTCTTAGGGTAACGAGAAAATTTACGACCCGGTATTTCTTTTCATCAATGACTAGTGCCTGTTGCAATTCTGGATCAGTCGTTGCAACCCCGACAGGACAAGCATTGGATTGACATTTCATAGTCTGTATACATCCGATTGAAATCATGAAACCACGGGCTATATTGACAAGATCAGCTCCCATAGCTAAAGCGATGGCAATTCGGTCAGGAGTGAACAGCTTACCAGAGGCAATGATTTTCACCTGATCTCGGACGCCATATTTTTCAAGAGTTGAAACTAGGATTGGTAAAGCTGATTTGATAGGCAACCCTACGCTATCAATCAATTCTTGATAAGAAGCACCTGTGCCTCCTTCTCCGCCATCCAATGTTATGAAATCTGGACCTTTTCCAGTATCTTTCATATATTTGGCAAGTTTTTCAACACTATCATTTCCACCGATAACCATCTTAATACCAACCGGTATGCCTGTATGGTTTCGGATTTTGTCAACGAAGTCACACATTGATTCTACATCATGAAATTGATGAAATCGATTCGGACTATCGATTGATTTGTAAGCCTCAACCTTTCGAATCTCTGCAATTTCAGGATTTACTTTTTCAGCATCGATATGACCTCCGCGAGTTTTTGCCCCTTGGGCTAATTTAACCTCAAAGGCTTTGATTTCTGGAATTTCACTTTTTCTTTTTAACTCATCCCAATCCATTTCGCCGATACTATCTCGAACTCCAAACATGGCTGGTCCGATTTGCATAATAATATCGACCCCTCCTATTAAATGATAAGGGGAAAGGCCACCTTCTCCTGTATTCATCCATGTGCCTTTTGCTAAAGCTAATCCTTCAGACAGAGCAGTGATAGCATTCTTCCCCAATGATCCATAACTCATAGCAGACATCCCGATAAGTCCTTTTAATTTAAAGGGATTTTTTGTGTTCGGACCAATAATCACAGCATCCTCATCATCCAATAAATAGGCATTGGATTCTTCATCTCCCCATGTTTCTTCTCGTTGTGAGAAAAGCGGATCCTTCATAAGGACGTATCTTTTAGTCATCACTTTTGTTTCTCGGTCGTATTTTTCTTCTTCAGCCAATTTTGGGAACATACTATTCCTTACAAAGAATCCTTCTTCATCGAAATCTCGTTTTGAACCAAAACCAATGACATCCCGTAAATATTTTGAGCTTTTTACCATGTGTTCATAGTCATCTCGAGAAAAAGGTTTTCCCTCATTATCACTGTTGAACCAGTATTGACGCATTTCAGGACCTATCTTTTCTAAAAAGTAACGAACCCTTCCCAGCACTGGATAATTCCTTAGAATCGCATGATGTTTCTGCCTACGATCAAAGAAAATCATATAGATTAATAAAAGAACTATTACAATGAAAATTAAGAAAATAATAGAAAATCCAAGAATAATTAAAATATTTGCGATGCTATTCATCCTAGCCCTCCTGTATGCAAAGAATCATGTATTGTTAATCTACTCGGTACTTCGATTATTTATACAAAAATTTACTTCAGACTCTTAAACATGAAAGGAACATAATTAGATTGAAGGTACAACTTTATCACTCAATAAAAATCAAACTTTCCGCTGCATTTGTTTGACCCAAATGGCTAATTGTAAGGTTATTGCATCATTTAGCTCCTGAGGGTTATAACCGGTGATTTCCTTTATTTTTTTGATTCTGTAAATAAGAGAATTACGGTGAATGTACATACTTTTTGCACATTCGCCGATATTTAAGTTACTAAGGAAAAATTGTTGGAGTGTTTCAATCAGTTTTTCAGATAAGCTCCCCAATATTCTTTCTTGAAATTGTTGTTTCGTTCGATCATTTATTCGGTCCAAAAGGGCTTTGGTTTCCACTTCTGTATATGTAGTTAAAGACTGATTGTCGTCGCCGAGTAGCAGGGCTGATTCGGCTTCGTGGAATGAGTGACATATATATAATTCAGATTCCGCCAATGAACCCATCCCAACCCGCAAAGAAAATCTTTTTGCGATTAATTGATGGATAGCTGTATTCATTTTTTGCTTCATTAAATTTTCAGTAAGGGTAGAAGTTAGTATGAAAACTCGATTAACGTTTAAGAATCCAATAAGGGTGTGTTGTGTATCGAAAACATTTTCTAATAGTTGGATCACCTCATTCTTTTTTAACGGATTCAATTTTATTTCCAAAATACCTACTTGAAAAGGAGGTTCTAATTTCATTCCAATCAGGTTGAGTCGCTGATCTATTGAATTTTGATTAATCGTTTCCTTAAGTAAGTCTTCAAAAACGAGTTCCTTCAAATGCTGTTTCCACTCGAGTTGTTCTGCCATAAATGATTGATTAAGCATCATTTCTGTAATCATTTTCACTAATTCTCCAAACTCCTTGAGTTTTGCGGGGTCTCCTGTTATCCCTATAACACCAATAATTACTTTCTGGAACTCTATGGGTAAATTAATACCAGGAAGTACACCCAGCCAATGATGGCGATCCTGTTCATGAATAATTAAAGGTTTACCGGTTTTAAGTACCTCTATTGCTCCAAAATGCGCTTGGTTAATACGATCAGGATTCCCTGAAGCAATAATGATTCCTTTCTCATCCATAATATTGATATTTCGATTGAGTCTAATAGTTGTTTGTTTAACAATTTCCCTTGCGATTTCTTGAGTTAGCATATAAATCATCCTTAAATAGTTTTTTAGGTAGTTATACTGCTGAGATAGAGTAAGTGTAGCTATTTTTATTAACTAACCTTTTAATTTTTATATAAGTGTTTTAAGGTAATACTCAAACCCGCTCTAATACTAGTAGTTTTATAAATTTAGATATTAATGAAAAAAACAAACATAGGATAATTATTTCTATGTAGTATAGCCAAAAAAACTAAATATGTCATACTAATTTTTTGTATAGCTTGAACGATGATTAAAATATTTCTGAAGATTATAATAAACCTAATATTAAATTTATTCGTAGGGGGGCCTGACCATGAAAATTGTTATTGCACCAGATTCCTTTAAAGGAAGCTTGACAGCACTAGAGGCTTCGCAAGCAATAGACCGGGGAGTCAAAAAGGTATTGCCAGCAGCAGAGACACTACTAGTTCCCGTAGCGGATGGCGGCGAGGGTACAATGGATAGTCTTGTTGCTGCAACAAATGGTCGGAAAGTCGAAGTTACAGTAAAAGGACCATTACTTGATAGTGTGCAGGCTGCATATGGAATCTTGGGAGATCAGGAAACATGTGTGATTGAAATGGCAAGTGCATCAGGTTTATGTTTAGTCGAGTCAGATAAACTGAACCCATTGATAGCCACTACATATGGAACTGGCGAGCTCATTCAAAAAGCATTGAACGATGGATGTCGAAAATTTATTTTAGGAATTGGTGGAAGCGCTACCAATGATGGCGGAGTGGGAATGCTCCAGGCTTTAGGAATGAAAACATTAGATTTAGAAGGGAAATCGGTTGGATTCGGAGGGGCGGAATTATCACGAATTGTGGAAATAAATACACAAGATTTTGATTCAAGAATAGCAGAATGTGAGTTTATAATCGCATCAGATGTTCAAAATCCATTGGTCGGACCTGATGGGGCCTCTTCTGTATTTGGTCCACAAAAAGGGGCAACACCAGTCATGGTGGATCTTCTTGATAAAGCATTATCAATTTGGGCTAATTTGGTAGAAACCAAGACAGGTATTCGCTTGCATAATAAAGCAGGGGCTGGTGCTGCAGGCGGAATTGGCGGTGCATTCCAAGCCTTTTTCTCTGCCGAAACGAAAAGAGGCGTCGATATCGTTATTGAATATACCAAACTTGGAGAAAAACTCCGTGGAGCTCATTGTGTCTTTACTGGTGAAGGACAAATCGATTACCAAACAGCATCAGGTAAAACACCAATGGGAGTGGCAGAAGAAGCGAAAAAGCAAGGCATTCCGGTATTTGTCTTAGCTGGTTCCATTGGAACAGGTATTGACGTTTTATATAATCATGGAATTACTAGCATTCATAGTCTTGTAAACGCTCCCATGCCGTTACAAGAAGCTATGGAAAGAGGGGCTGAACTTTTAGAGGTTTCAGCTGAGCAAGTAATGCGTACTTTTTTAGCTTCTTTTAAAAAATAAAAAATAGGGGGTTATCATATGTTATTTATTGTTTTAGCCATCGGAGTTTTTTTGATTGTATTTGCAACAACCAAATTTAAGCTACATCCGTTCTTATCGCTTCTATTAGGAACCTTGTTTGTTGGGTTTGCTTCAGGAATGCCTCTAGAACAAATTGTAGAGAATATAAACGGGGGATTTGGTGGTTTGATGACAAGCATTGGGCTTGTCATCGTTTTTGGAACAATTATTGGAACTATTTTGGAAAAGGCAGGAGCAGCTTTACGAATGGCAGAGGTTGCACTGCGTATTGTCGGTCCAAAAAGACCGCAGCTAGCGATGAGTATGATTGGCTTTATTGTATCCATACCTGTTTTTTGTGATTCTGGATTCGTAATTCTATCCAGCTTAAGAAAAGCCTTGGCAAAACGAGCAAAAGTAGCTGTTGCTTCAATGTCAGTTGCGCTTGCAACTGGTTTGTATGCAACACATACGCTTGTGCCGCCTACTCCTGGTCCAATTGCAGCAGCAGGAAATATAGGAGCAGATGGATATTTAGGAACTGTCATTTTAATAGGGCTTATTACCGCTATTCCTGCGGCACTTGCTGGATATTTATGGTCAATAAAAGTGGCCAGCAAAATAGAGGTAGAAGATGATCGAAATGATTTGGACTACGATTATGATGAGATTGTTCGTTCATTTGGGAAAATGCCATCTGCTTTTCAATCCTTTTTACCGATTGTCTTACCAATCGTCCTAATTGGAGTTAGTTCGGTATTAAATCTGATTGGAACAGAAGGAAGTATCGCTTCATTTTTCATTTTCTTAGGCCAGCCCGTGATTGCATTGCTTGTAGGTGTTATCTCAGCACTCACCTTGCTACCAAAATATGATGAAGAAACGTTAACAAATTGGATTGCGACAGCCTTATTAGATGCAGCCCCAATTTTATTAATTACAGGAGCAGGCGGGGCTTTTGGAACAGTCATTAAAAATACAGGTATCGCTGACATCATTCAAGGTTGGGATCTTGGAAGCATCTTTAGTGGAGCTTTGTTCCTGTTAGTTCCATTCCTTATTGCAGCTGGTTTGAAAACAGCTCAGGGGTCATCCACAGCATCATTAGTCATTACATCATCACTGATTGCACCAATGCTACCAACACTAGGTATTGAGGGTGCTGTCCCACTTGCACTGGTTGTTATGGCTGTTGGAGCAGGTGCGATGACTGTTAGCCATGTAAATGATAGCTTCTTCTGGGTAGTCACCCAATTTAGTGGAATGAAAGTAACGGATGCCTACAAAGCACAAACGATGGCAACATTGCTCCAGGGCGTAGTTACGATAATTACCACGATGATTTTATGGGTCATTCTTGTAAGATTTTAATAACGAAATGCAGAGAGGCGGAAACCGCTTCTCTTTTTTGTGATTCTAAAATTTCCATACACTAAATCCTTTTTCAGAAAATATTTACATTTTTTGTTGGTGTAGGAACTATAATAGTGTATGATACATAGTATAAAGTATAGTGTACGTCACATAGTATAGAGAAGAGGTGAGTGGGTGAGCACTTTATTGAATTCATTAACAACAGAGCTTCGCAGAGGAACTTTGACGTTAGCAGTTCTAAGTCAGCTCAAAAAACCCCAATATGGTTATTCGCTTGTCCAACGATTAGAGAAGTCGGGAATTACCATTGATCAAAGTACATTATATCCATTGCTTCGACGCCTGGAAAAACAGGAATTGGTGACTAGTAGCTGGGATACTACAGAGAGCAGACCGCGTAAGTATTATATTTTAAGCGATTATGGAAACGAAATTTTCATTCAACTAAAGAAGGAATGGGAAAAAACATCTCAGGAGCTTTATATTTTATTAAAAGGAGAGGAAGACGATGGAACTGATTGAACTTTATATTCAGGAAGTTACCCGCAGACTACCAGAGAAAAACCGAGAGGATATTGCGCTTGAGCTTCAGTCTACAATCGAAGATATGCTTCCAGACGATTATACCGAGCAAGACGTGAAAGAGGTCCTTTTAAAATTAGGAGATCCGGTTACACTGGCAAGTGGTTATCGAGATCGGCCGATGCACTTGATTGGACCACGTTATTATGATGTATATATCAGTCTATTAAAAATGATTTTACCAATCACAGCCGTAATTTCCTTGATTGCACTTATAGGAGAAAATGTGTTTGGAGATATTGGTGAAAAAACGATTATAGAAGTAGTTATCATGTTAATAGGAAAAGGGATAGCAGGGATCATCAGTACAGGTATCCAAGTGTTTTTTTGGTTAACGCTTTTATTTGCCATTTTAGAACGCACAGATACTTCAAAGGATCAGATGCCTTTAACAAAAAGTTTGAAACGATGGACTCCAGAGGATTTAAAACATATTCCGAACATTTCTAAGAAAAAAGTAATTCCTAAGATTGAGATTTTCGGAAGTTTGTTAGCTATCTCAATATTCGCTGTCGTTTATTTCAACGCAGCCAACCTCTTAGGTGTCTATGAAGGAAGAAATAACGGCCTCATTTTTGTGACACCCTCTTTTAATCAAGATGTCTTGAATTCCTATTGGCCGCTGATTTTTTGCATCATTATCTTGGGTGTCATCTTGGCTATTTACAAGTTACTCGTAGGACAATGGACGCTAAAACTTGCCTTGATCAATGCCATTTATCAGCTACTATCCACTATAACATTTATCATCATCATCAGTAATCCGAATTTATTCACCCACGAATTCATTACGTATATCTCGAATCTATTTTCTATCAATGAATGGAAAAGCTCGATTTACTGGGGAGTCATACTAATCGATGTATTTTTTACAGTCTTGGAATCCTATAAAGGCTTTCGAAAAGCAAAAATCCGTTAATACACAGCATACTTGCTGTGCTTTATTAGAAGTGAGGTTCCGCGCCATACACAAATATGAGCCTATATAAAGAATTATCCATTCAAATGGTAGTTCTCATAAAAAATACACCTCTTATCCAATATAGTTTTAACTATTTGGATAAGAGGTGTTTCATTTTTGCTATTTTCTTATTGAACTGCATCGAACTGATTTACTTTCCAAGTAGATCCTGACTTGTAAAAGGTAACAATTCGGTTTACGGTGTCACCATCAACAGTAGGAACAATTAATTTATAAGATCTAACGTTTAGTTTTTGAGAGACCAATTTAATTTTTGCTTTCCGCCATTCTAACATGCTGTCGCCGTCCCCTATAGGACGAGCTAATTTTCCTTTATACGTAATATATTTATACTTTGTCAGCCCTTTTTCTACTGCACTATTAGTAAATGTTTCAGTTAAATCTCCAAGGGCTTTTGTGAAGTGTGTGCGTTATTGAAAGCTTTTATGACCAGTTCTGTCGTCATTGAACGAGAAAATGAATACCCTACTATTTTCTTAGAATGAAGGTCCAATACCGAAGCTAAATAACACCATCCGTCTTTTAACGTGTGGATATACGTAATATCTGCTACCCATTTCTCATTAATGGTCTGAGTAGTGAAGTCTCGTTTTAACAAATTATCCAATTAAATAACCTTTTCTTTAGATGGATAGGGACGGTATTTTTTCTTAGTAATAGGACGAATTCTCGCCTTGCTTATTAAGCGTTGAACACGCTTTAGACTTAGGGAAAACCTTTTGGATAATAAGCTTTCATGAATATTTGGAGCCCCATATCGTTCCATTGCTTTCCTGGTAAATGAGATGAATTTCCTTCGTGAGTTCTTGGTTTTCCTGTTTGCGATTTGATAAGACTATTTGAAGGGGGACTGATAATGGCTGCTTCTTGGGATTTCTAGTATTTCACACATTTTTTGTATGGGATATTGTTTCTTGTGTTCCTCAATAAATTCGGTAAGAACTGTCTCGGTTACTTTTTCGCGAATATGGCCATAGCCTTTTTTAAGATTTCAACTTCTTGCTTTAACCGAAGGTTTTCCTTCTGTATGGCGGCTAATTCCTTTGGAGTCATAGACTCTTCCCCTAAACTGATAGGGGTAAATTCTTTAACCCATTTATAAATGGTAACTTCTGATACGCCATATTCGCCGCTTAATTCTTTGACCGAATTACCCGAGTGATAAAGATCTACAATAGTCTTCTTGAATTCATTATTATATTTTTCACCTGTATTCTTACGTTCCAAGACGGACACATCCTCTCAAAAATCATTGTAAGGACTTAACTAAAATGTGTCCATGAAACTATACTAACTCCACGATATACGCTTTATTTGATATTAATTGCATTTAAGGGTGTATGTAAGATATCATCTCTTTTATATAAATTAACTTAAAAATTAAATATAAAAAGCCAAACGAACATTAAAAATCACACTTAAATTAGAGGTGAGTACAATATGAATACAATCATGATTGTAGAAGATGATATAAAAATCGCTGAATTACTGCGAATTCATATTAAAAAATACGGATATCAAAGTGTTATTATAGAGGATTTTGAAAATATCTTAGATACATTTCAAAAGATTAAACCAGATTTAGTGCTATTAGATATAAATCTGCCTAATTTTGACGGTTTTTATTGGTGCCGCCAAATACGAGCTATTTCTACTTGTCCAATTATATTTCTATCTGCAAGGAGTGGAGAGATGGATCAAGTGATGGCCTTAGAAAATGGTGGTGATGACTATATTACAAAACCATTTTACTATGAAGTGGTAATGTCTAAAATTCGTAGTCAATTAAGAAGGGCGTATGGTGAATATGCACCTAAAGTAACGGAACGTGTAGTTGAAAAATCTGGATTAACCCTTTTTCCTGAAAGGATGGAACTTCGATTGGAAGAAAAAGTTGTTACACTTACAAAAAAAGAAACATTATTACTAGAAATGTTATTAATAAAGTCCCCTATCCTTGTAAAACGTGAAGCAATTTTAGAAGAGCTTTGGGACGTTCATACATATGTAGATGAAAATACGTTAAGTGTCAATATCGGTCGAGTTCGAAAAAAATTACAATATTTAGGAGTTGGTGATGTACTAGAAACTGTTCGTGGTGCCGGATATCGCTTGAATACTACTTGGACAAAGGGTGATAACCAGTAATGAAATTATTTTTAAGAGAACATATCCCACTTATTTGTATTTCAATGATTCAATCATTCATCATCCTTTTAATATATTGGCTGGATGGTTTTTCTCATGTATCGATTGTATTATATACATTGTTTCTCGGTGTTTGCTTATTAATTGTATACCTTGTATATCGATATTGTAGTCATCGATCATTTTATACAAGTTTATCAAATCCAATGGATACACTAAGTGAATCAATAAGGGAGAGGGATTTCACTCCTTTATCAACAGCGTTAGATACATTACTACAAGTCCAATATCGTCATTATCAAAAACAATTAAAAAAATGGGAACGAAAACACCAGGAACAACTTACCTTTATGAACCAATGGGTTCATCAAATGAAAACGCCTCTTTCTGTCATTGAATTAATTACACAGGCAACTGAAGGTTCCGAATTTGATAGTATAATGGAAGAAACGGAGCGAATCAAAAAAGGATTAGAAACTGTGCTATATCTTGCTCGACTAGAGACATTTGAACAAGATTTCATTGTAGAGAGGGTATCATTGCTGAAAATGATTGATTCTGTCATTCATGAAAATAAACGTTATTTTATACGTAGTGATGTCTACCCAGAAGTAAAAGTAGATCCAGATCTTACAGTAGAAACAGATAAGAAATGGTTTCGATTTATTCTTAACCAACTTCTTTCAAATGCGATTAAATATTCAACAGGAAGCAAAGAAAAAATTACAATTTCAGCCTTTATCAACAAACGTACAGTTATTTTAGAAGTGAAAGATCGAGGTGTGGGAATCATAGCTTCTGATTTACCGCGCGTGTTCCGACCATTTTATACAGGAGAAAACGGTCGGAAATTTAAAGAATCGACAGGAATGGGATTATATCTTTCACAAGAAGTATGTACTAAATTACATCATGAAATTAAATTGGAATCTAAAATAGGAGAGGGAACAACAGTTCAACTTGTATTCCCTTATGCATATCATTAGCCGATGAATGAAATATCATTTATCGGTATTTTTTTTGAATCTTACAAAGTTGTTAGATAAATGTTAGGAAGTTCGATATGAGAGAAAAGAAAAATTGGTTACACTTTATAATATAAACAACCAGAAATGAAAGGTGAGAATGCTATGGGAATACTAAATGTTTACGATGTAAGTAAAATATATAAGGGGGATGTTTCCTATACAGCCCTGTCTAATATTGATTTAAAGATAAATAAAGGCGAGTTTGTAGGAATTATGGGGCCATCTGGGAGTGGTAAAACAACACTACTAAATATGATTTCAACTATTGATACCCCTACTTCAGGGGAAGTTATCATTGATGGAGAAAGTCCACATCAGTTGCCAATAAATCAATTAGCTTTATTTAGAAGACGGGAATTAGGATTTGTGTTTCAATCGTTTAACTTATTAAACACATTAACAGTAAAAGAAAATATTATTCTACCGCTTACGTTAGATGGGGTACCCCCTCAAGAAATGAATCAACGTGTGGCATCTATTGCTGGAAAATTAGGGATTACAGATATCTTAAATAAGCGTACGTATGAAATTTCTGGCGGACAAGCACAGCGAACGGCTATTGCACGTGCAATTATTCATAATCCGAAATTATTACTAGCAGATGAACCCACAGGAAACTTGGATTCACAATCTGCAAGTGATGTGATGGAACAATTTTCAAAACTCAATAAAGAGTTGGGTACAACAATGATGCTTGTGACACATGATGCGATGGCTGCAAGTTATTGCGATCGTATTGTATTTATTAAAGATGGAAAGCTGTACAATGAAATTTATTGTGGAGATAGTCGTAAAGTGTTTTATCAAAAAATTCTAGATGTTTTATCGTTATTAGGGGGACGTGGGAATGACTTTTCGGCAGTTCGCGTTTAATAATATTATTCGAAACAAGCGCACATATGTTGCTCACTTCTTGAGTAGCGCATTTTCTGTGATGGTTTTTTTTATATACGCACTACTAGTATTCCATCCTGACCTGCAGGGTGAACTGACTACTATAAGTGCAACAATAAATATACTAGGAAAGATAGGGATGCAGACATCTCAATATTTAATATTTATCTTCTCGTTTTTCTTCCTCTTATACTCTGTAAGTGCATTCTTAAAAGTGAGAAAAAAAGAATTTGGACTTCTAATGATTCAAGGTATGTCACCTAGACAATTGCATCAACTGTTATTCATTGAAAATATGCTAATTGGAATGGCTGCTATTATATGTGGGATTACGGTCGGTCTTATTTTGGCTAAACTTGTTTTAATAATATGCGCTAACATTTTTGCGATCCATAAAGGATTAGCGTTTTATATACCAATAAAAGCAATCTTAATGACTGTCGGAGCTTTTTTACTGTTGTTTCTATCCATTGCTTTATTAACTTCTAGAATAGTGAAAGTAGGACAACTAATTGAACTTTTACTGTCTGAAGAAAAACCAAAACCAGAACCTAAAGCATCTATTGTACTTTCTTTGCTGGCAATTATATTAATCGTTGTAGGGTATGCAGTAGAGTTTTATTTTACCTTGCATCAGAATTTGCTCGTTTTGATTCCAATAGGCGTAGTGTTGGTTGTAATAGGAACATATTTCTTATTTACTCAATTGAGTGTGTATATGTTGTATATATTGAAACGTAAGGAATCCATCTTCTTAAAAAAACTCAACCTACTTACAATTTCAGAATTAATATATCGTATGAAAGATAATGCCATTATGTTTTTTATGGTAGCGATTATTTCAGCTGTTTCGTTCACAGGGATTGGAACTTTTATGTCTCTGGGAAATCCAGGATTAGCTGAAATGACCAACCCATTTGCTTTTACTTATCAATCCTCTCCTGAAAACAAGCAAGAAGAAACACATGTTTCAGAAATTAAAAAACAGTTGTCAGAGGCTCGTTTTTCCTATCATGAAGGTACTGCCACTCCAAAAGAGACCGAAAACGATCTTATTATTTTTAGTTTGGCAGATTTTAACAGCATCGCCAATGCACTTGGGCATCCAAAAGAAACAATCAGAAATGACGATGAAGCTATTATAGTGCCAACAACAGTTTCACAGCAAACAAAATTTAGAAATAAAGAAGACGTCATTAAAACAATTGATTTATTGCAAGGAAATATGGATATTCAGTTTCATATTAAGAAAACGGTATCCTATATAGGATGGAATGAAAAAGATACTGGAAAAACGATGGTTGTAGTTTCTGACAGCATGTATGAAAAAATTCCAAACATGAGCCTGAATGCAATGGGGTTACCAAAGTACCATGTATTTGCTGTGAAAGATTGGGAGAAATCCAAAGAAGTTGCCAGTCAATTACAGCACTCTATCCCACTGGATGAAGAAGGAAAATATTATCTTAACTCTCTAGTATTGCAATGGTTGTCTGACAAACAAGAAAACGGAATGTTACTCATTATCAGCGCATTAGTTGGAATTGTGTTTTTTACCTTTGCTGCAAGTTTTCTATACTCACGTCTATATACAGACCTAGAAAGGGACCAACAACAATACAAGACGATTGCGAAAGTTGGTTTAACTCAAAACGAGTTAAAAAAGATCATAACACGTCAGCTCTGTATCATGTTCTTTTTACCAATTACAATAGCTGTAGTTCATAGTATTGTTGCCTTTAATGCACTACAAAATCTAGTTTCGTTTTCTATTGTAACTGATTCTTTTGTTATACTTGTATCCTTTATGTTCTTACAAATTGTATACTTTTTTGTGATTCGTTGGCGTTACCTTCGATATTTGTATAAAAAAACCATGTGAATTGTTGTCCAATATATTTAATTGAGGAGAATGTAAAATGAAGAAAATAATTCGTATATGCATCATTGGAGTAATGGCTATTTCTCTTTTGAGTGCTTGTTCACTATTCGATAATAAGCACGAAACCCAGACTAGAAATGGGATGTTACTGATAGGTAACGAACAACCATTACAAGACATAGTTAATCAATATAAAAATAAAATTCAATCAAATGCCGTATATAAAATTAAACAATCTACAATCGAAGATTTAAATACGTTAATTTTGAAGAGAGATACAGCTGAAGAGCTTGTAAAACAAGGATTGTTACGTCGACCAAAGAATGTGAAATCTCCTACTTTTTCTGATTCTTATTCCATTCAATCTTTACCCGATGTTGAAAAAGATACCGCATTGCTATTATCACGATACGATAGCTCGGAAAATGTAAAACGTTTAAAGGAAGTTACGATGAATGATATTAAATTTAAAGCACAACATGATGATCCAGCTTGGTTCGGATATATCCCAGACCCAAGTTTCGAAACTGTGATTGCCATAGTTAGTGACGAGATGTTTAATAAAATTCCTGTACCAGAAACAAGTATGGCGACTTTACACCTCAAGAAGACCTATGGAAGTCTTAGAGACGAAGTAATAGCTCCTGATGCAAGTGATTCTGATGCATTAAAAACCAAAACAGAATGGTTAAGATTAACTAAAGATATAAAAGAACATGTGAAGCATTTGCAGAGCATTTCCTTTCTTGAAAAGTAAAAACTTCATTGCTAAATTATGTTTTACGTGCCTCATAAATAATTATGTTGATTCGTATGACTATTTATGAGATGTAATATTAAAGTCTGTTTCATTTATATAATCCATTAAATCAGTTCTTAATATGAAGCTTTTAAATAGTGTGGTGATGGGGAATCTGAACTCGCGGGGAAACATTCAAATGAAAAACCTCTTATGTTTACTGCATAAGAGGTTTTTCATCAAAGCCATTAACTTATTGAACTGCATCGAACTGATTAACTTTCCACTTGGATCCGGACTTATAAAAAGTAACTGTTCTTTTAACCGACTCACCGTCGACTGTAGGGACCGTTAAATTATAGGATTTAACGTTCGGTTTTTGATAGACCAATTTAATTTTCGCTTTTCTCCACTCTAACATGCTGTCGCCGTCTCCTATAGGACGAGCTAATTTTCCTTTATACGTAATATATTTATACTTTGTCAGCCCTTTTTCTACTGCACTATTAGTAAATGTTTCAGTTAAGTATTTAACTAGCTTGTCTTTAGTATTAAATTCTTGGCAAAGGTAAGAATACTCTGTACCTTTATAATTAAATGTTTTTTGTGAACAGGATTGATTAGTGTATCCATGTAATGCATTCCAGAAATGATTGCTGGCTTTATCGGCTATCTTTAATGCATTTTTGTCAGATAAATTCTGTGATGTATTTTGTGCTGTAACTACGGTACTCATTGTACAAAAAAGAATGATGATTGATAATAGCATACCTGAAAATTTTTTCATACTTTCTCTCCCCAATCTCTAATTAGGATAATTATGTAACAATAGCGCAATTAATATTACAATTGTTACATTTATATTACAACAAGATCGACATTAGTAAAAGAGAAATTTTAGTAATTTCATAATATATTTTTAGTTTTTATTGGAGTATACATAATTTGTTCATATTATTTCTTTCAAAAGTAGCGTTTACCCTATCTACATAAAGAAAAGGGAATGATTTAAGAGTTGCAATCCAATTTAGCTTACAGCTAAGTATTTATTTATCATCCATCGCTTATTCTATGAGGAACTTACATTATATAGAAGAGCTTCCGCTATATTAGGCAGTTATCGGAATAAATCGCTTTTCTTGTTGACCTAACGTAAGCAAGATAGTCAAATAAAGAGTTGATGTTATACATTACACGAATCTGTTAAAAATAAAAGGCACAAAGATCTTATTTAACCAAATGGTTGAGTTATTTAGTTTAATCCATTATAGTTAACCATTTGGTTGAACAAAATAATGATTACCTAGATAATATTTTCCAAGCTTTGGCTGACCCAACTCGAAGAGAAATAGTTCGTCTTATTGCTTCTAATGACCGAACAGTTTCAGAACTGGCAGCACCTGTTGAAATGTCTTTAGCAGCAATTTCTAAGCATATCAAAGTTTTAGAACGGACAGAATTACTTAATAAGACAACGAAAGGGAGAACATATATATGTCGTCTAAATCCCGATTCGTTATCATCCGTTATAGAATGGCTTCGTTTTTATGAGTGATTTTGGAACAGGCAGTTTGATGTTCTTGAACGTGAGCTAAATAAAGCCAAAAAGGAAGAACATTAGATTATTAGTACAATTTTATAATTAACTTATTTAGGAAAGGTTGATAAAGATGGTTAATACATCAACCACAACACTTACTATGATTCGTCGTTTTGATGTCCCTGCGGAAAGAATATTTGACGCTTGGCTGAGCCCAGAAATGATGAGAAAATGGTTTTTTACAATGGAATCAACGAATAAAGTGGCAAACAATGAGCCTATTGTAGGTGGCTCCTGGGAAATTGTCGACCATAGAGAAGGTAAAGATTACAGGGCAGTTGGTAAGTACATAGAAGTTGACTCACCAAGTAAATTAGTTTTCACATTTAAAATGCCTCAATTCAGTGATACGGAGGACAGGATTACCGTTGAAATTAATCCTTTTGAAAATGGCTGCGAGATGACCTTCACACAATTGATTGTCGTTCCTCACGAAGAAGGTTGGACTGAGGAAGACATTGAAAAAGCACATGATGAATATAATAGTCAAACTGAACAAGGTTGGGGTTATATGTTTGAAGGGTTAAAACAATTGGTAGAAACTGGTAAAATTAATTATCCATCTTAAATTACATTCACCGAGCGTCTACTTTCGCTCGTGCTTTTATTTCAGAATTACGCAATAATGCAATAGAAAATAAGGTGCTTGTTTAACTATCGGATAGTTCGTATTATAAGGTCGACCAGTAAAAATTACTGGTTGACCTTTTTTAATAGATTCTATTATATCAGTAGCCAGCCACCTTTTCTGACAAAAAAACAGGATTACACCTTCAAGAAAAAACATGGGGATTATATAGGTTTTTTTAATCAATCGTTTATTTCAATATAAATATATTTTTATCGAATGGGTGTTACATAAACTTTTGAGACAGTGATCATTTAAGTTAGTAAAAATGGGAATTTACCGATATTTTGATTTACAAATGTTCAATTCATTCGTAGCTATTTTTAGGTTGTATAGGGCTTTGCTGAATCTTTTTAGATAATGGTAATTGTTTACATTGTGGAATGAGCGGAGTTTAGGTAATATAAGTATACAAGCTGCGCTGTTCGTAATGATTATTAAGTTTTAACCTTTAAGCTGTAATAGGGAGTTTTATATTGAAACAGGAATGTTATGCCTTGTCATTGACTTGGACAACAGGATTGTTTCTGCAAACACCCACTTTGAGGAGTGGTGGTTTAAAACTTTCTTACTGAATACGGCAATGGCGGCTTACATCTTTAAATGTTGAAACCGGTCTCGGTCTGAGGCCGGTTTTTTGCTGTTTTTTTCACAACGTACTATCGGAATTGTATGTATCGCTTTGTAGTCTGAAGAACCGAACCGATAATATCGAACCTATATTGAACTAATATATTTATTTTCAACCGTCTTACATTTTTTCCATAGTTTACAGCTTGGTACCTTACGTGTTGTTTATTAGCAACATTTATTCTTGCTTTGTATACCGATTGGCATAACTTGAGGCAACGAAAGCATTGGGTTTAATTTTGGGTTCCACTCCCATGGATTCCATCCTAGCTACCATTTCTTTTACAAACTCACTTGTTTTGTTCCGTTTTCCAATCCCGATATCAATGTGGCCCTCCATGATGAACGTTGCCCCTTGATATACAGCAGGCAGTACAATATCGATTAACTGATTTTTTCTTTCTTCCGTAAACATGGATACAATCTCCTCAGTTAACGACAATTCATGGGAAATACGTTCATGTAATTGGGTCATCCTTCTAGGAATCGTCACTTTTCTTATACAAGCCCACACACCATTCCCGACCTGCTGTATCACAATGCCTGTAATGAAAACCGTATGTTTTTTATGTACTTGAGAATCAGTACCGACCATCAATCGATAGTTACCAGATGGATTTAATTTCATGAACTTTACAATATGATCGAATACCTCTTCAAATGACATGTTTTTTTCCTGAAGATTTTGAAATGGAATGTTATGAATTGGATATTGCCTCATATTGTTGCACCCAACCTTTCCTTGGCTATAATACTGATTGTTCCATATCTACTCCCCGCCAATAACACATCATATGAAGTAAGTTCTTGTTTCGTGCAGTGAGTAGAACCAACCCTCAAATGAAGATGTAGTCATCAATAAAAGGAAATGTAAGAAATAGGTCTTATTAAGAATGCAAAATCCTTAATGAAAATTCTAATTGAGAGATACCGATTCAATCTATTAATGACATTTGCTGATGAAGCTCATTAATAGTTTGAATCGTTAACGGTTCGAAAATATATATCCCTAACTGAACATACATAGAAAGAGATCCATTAGGAATTTTTTTCTGGATAGTCTTTTTTAGGACTATCCAGTTTTTCTTTTTTGAGGAGTTATGAATTCCTGAAGTCCCTGCTTAGCGAGACGGATATTTCCCTTTCTTTCCCGAAAAAATAATTGATAAATATTTCCAAGTGAAATATACTTTTTTGTAAAGGTCAACTTTATTTTTCACGAAAATGAAAACGTTATCACATCATGAACCTTATTTCTGATTTTATTACTAAGTCTCGGATTCTATTATCAATAAGGGAAGGTGTGGTTTTTTGAAAAAATTATCTATTGGAATGTTTACCTTTATGCTGTATTTTGTTCCTTTATCAAGTACTTCACCTGGCTTTGCAGAAGTAAAACCAGATTACAAGCTATATGTGATGGCGCCATTGGGTGAAATAACAGATTGGGAAGCATTTAAAGCAGAATTGATTCAGTTGAAGGAAAATGGAGTATATGCAATAACAACAGATATCTGGTGGGGATTAGTCGAGAGTAAAAAAGATAATAAGTTTGAATGGTCCTATTATAAAAAATATGGGGAGGTAGTGGAAGCTTCCGGTTTAAAATGGGTGCCCATTTTATCTACGCATCAATGTGGTGGTAATGTGGGTGATGATTGTAACTATCCCATCCCAAGTTGGCTCTGGAAGAAAGATTCTGCCGAAAACATGGCATTCAAGAGTGAAAGTGGTTACTGGAATAAAGAAGTACTTGCTCCATGGTGGGATGGAACAGCTGATCAATACAACGAATTGTACAAATCCTTTGCAACGAACTTTGCTGATAAAAAGGATCTAATTGTCAAAATCTATCTAAGTGCAGGTCCAGCTGGGGAATTGAGATATCCCTCCTATCAAAATGCAGACGGTTGGAACTATCCTGAGAGGGGACAGCTTCAAGTTTATACAGAAGGTGCGAAACGGAATTTCAGGCTTACCATGAAAGAAAAATATTCCACTATTAAAAAACTCAATGCTGCTTGGGGAACAGAGTATAAAAAATGGAATGAGATTCAACCGCCAGGTAACGGGGATGAATTTTTTACTAGTGGTGAAGCAAGTGACACACAATTTGGAAACGACTTTATGGAGTGGTATCAAGGAGCTCTTGAAAATCATCTTTCAAAAATTTCGGAATTTGCCCATAAACATTTTGATAAAGTTTTTAATGTACCAATTGGGGCTAAAATCTCAGGTGTCCATTGGAAAATGAATGATCCAGTTATGCCGCATTCAGCAGAGTATAGCGCTGGTTACTATAATTACTCTCAACTACTTGAGCAGTTTAAAAAGTCTAATTTGGCCCTCACGTTTACTTGTTTAGAAATGGGTGATTACGACGCCCATACTGCACCATACTACAGCGCTCCTAAAACGTTAGTGACTCAAATCGCTACTTTAGCTAAAAAGAAAGGAATTTCCTTAAACGGTGAAAATGCACTTCCTCTTATCAATAATGAATGGGGTTTCGATAATATAGCAGAAATGGTTTTCAACTACGATTTTGACGGCTTTACCTTGCTTAGAATGTCATATTTATTCGATGATGAAGGAAATCCAACAAATGAGTTTAGGATGCTGGCAGATAAATTAGAAGGTAAGTCTATTCCAGTTACATTCACAGTTGAAAATGTACCTGTCTCACCCAATCAGGGTGTTTACTTGATTGGTGATAGAGGAGAAATCGGCAGGTGGAATCCTGCAGATTACGAATATAAGCTAACCCAAAATCCAGAAGGCAACTGGAGTGGAACATTCCATTTAGCCGCAGATCGATTCTATGAATTCAAGTTTCTCATAAAAGATGAAAATGGAAATACTACATGGCAAGATGGTAAAAATAATAGCTATAAAACTCCTTTAAATGGTAAAGGAAACTACAAAACCTCATGGTAGATAAATATATAAGGAGTTAAAAGAAAATGAGTACTAATGATAGGTAGGCAAAGCTACTGTTTAGAGGGAATGGTGAAATACGATTTGGAAATTTGAAAAAAAATACCTTACTATTTAAAAAAAAGATTTAAGAAGAAGTAATTAGATACTTAGTAAATGGTTGGAATAGATGGCTTATTAAGTTGGCTAGTAATCAAAATGTAAATCGTTTGTCATTGTAATACCCTTGATGTTAGGAGTTTATACGTATAAACTTTATTTAATATTGAGGAGTGGTTAAGTTGAAAAAGGTAACAATAGACAAATTAACATTTAAAAATCATCTATCGACGATTGAACAACTTTCATTGAAAGATTTTATGTTTAAGTGGCTAGGTAACCCCGAAGAAGGTTTAGATGATTTTCTTCCACTTACGTACACAGATACTGTCTTTGCAAAGATGGAAACACCATTGGAAACCAATTTTCGGATTCAAGGTGATGAAACCTTAAGATATGTAACAATAACGGAAGATAATCAGATTGTTATAGGGGTCTTGGACCTAAATCAAGAGTTAGCGTTTAGAATTTTGTCTCTAGAGGAGCATTTGGAATCAAATCTGAACCGTTAGTTGAACAAGATAACAGAACCTGCCATAAATAAAGCCTTGTAATTTTAAGGAAATGCTTTTCAAAATTTTTCCATCTATAGAGTAATATTAGCTTTTTGAGTTGTTAGAAATTAAATTGGGCAAATAATCAATGAATAGACAATTTTGTCCTATGAAATTTAATTAGGAAAACACCCTAAATGTTCGAATTGGATTCTATATCTGAACCTAAGAAAATAGACTTTCAAACGTTTTCCTATTATTAGGGTTTTTGTATAAGATAGTGAAATGGAGTAAACTGAACGAAAAAAATTGACTTTAAGTTGAAATTGAATCTAATAAACATCCGGAACTAAATCTAAATAGTGAGTATGACCAAACATTACTTTCCGTTATATTTATGGCCCATTGTATGTTTTAAGTGTCCAATCACTAATTTATAGCAATCTTGTAATTCTGGAGACATATTTTCATTCTTCACTAACATCCTTAAGGTCTTCTCTGTTTCAGAGACTACTTGGTGTTTAATTGACCTAGTTTGTTGTATCGACATTTTATTCACTCCTTTTCTTAATATTATTGACATATATCAATTTAATTAATCTCAATTTGCCAAAATTACATTAATTTTATACGAGGAAGAGTTTACTTTTTAGGAGTATACAATTGCCTATGCGGACTATTTATTTCTGTTGGAATTCTCTGAAATCGGCACCTGCTAGGTTAATCTTTTCTAAACTAAACTAAATAGAATCAGATGCTATTTCTAAAAGTGAATGAAAATTATATGAAATGTTTGAATAGCCCTTCTCAATGTGAGAGGGGCTATTCTTACTTTAGTTGCTTAGCTTTCTGTATTTAGTGTGAATATGTGGTACTTAATTATATAGTAATTACGCTTTTGACATTAAGCCCGATTTACATATATACAGATTTTGCAAACGTGCTGATGCAAGGGTGGCAGCGTGGCTACCTACTACAATAAAGTTGATTTATTTATTGTAGAATAGCGGCAAATAATTTGTTGCAACATGTAAAACTGTGTCAGATTTCACTAATAATATGTTTGATATTAAAGGTATCAAGTTCTTATTGGAGAAATATTAATATCATGGCGTTTTTTAACGAGAGTATAACTACATGGAATTAAGAATTTCAACTTTAAGGAGGGCTCTTAATTATAAAACAATTGTATAAAATATTAGGTATCTGTTGTTTCACTCTCTTTTTTCAAACAATATGGTCCCCTGATATTTTTGCCGAACAAAAAACGTATAAAATTGCGGGAGAATGGGCTCTTCCACCTTTTTCATTTAAAAATAAGGATGGAGAGCTGACTGGTATTAACATTGATATAATGGAGAAAATAGCGGATTATAATGGGCTTGATTTTGAATATATTCCTATGGGTATGCAAGATGCGGAAAAGGCATTAAAGGATGGATCTATTGATGCGATTGTTGGTAGTACATATAGTACCGAAAAAGATAATCAATTTGATTTTACCCAATCATATTTCACAATGTCTCAATCAATAATTATCCCAAACGCCAAGCAAAATGATATTCATACTCTCACAGATTTACGTAATTCACATGTTGTACTTGATAATAACACGCCAGTAATCAGCACATTTTTGAACATGAGAAATACAAACCTAACTACTGTTTCTAATCAATACTCGGGTATTCTAACATTATTGAACAAACGGGCAGATGTATTTATCGGAAACAAATGGACTGCAGACTATTATTTAAAAAAGTTCAGACAAGAAAATCATTACATCATACTTGATGAAGTTATTGAACCCGCAGATTATACGATTGCAGTTAAACAAGGGAATCAAACGTTGCTTTTCATGATGGACAATACACTCACTGAACTTAAAGCAAATCGAAATTTAAACGAGATAATTGATAAATGGGTCATGCCTCAATCCAATCAAAAAATTGCCAAGCTGGAGCAATTTATCTTTTGGTTAATCATAATCTTAGCCGCAGTAGCTCTGATCCTTTTAATTATTTACATATGGAATCAAAAACTTAAGAAATCAGTCCATGCCCAAACAAAGAGTCTACACCTTTTAAATAAGGATTTACAGATGCAACGGCAAAATATTGCTAATAGTAAAGCATTTAAAGATCAAATTTTAAACAATATAAATACAGGGATCATTACATTCGACCTTGATTTTGTAATAACTAGCTGTAATACAAAAGCATCGGATATTCTTAACATCTCCGCGGAAAATATTTTGAATCTTAGGAATTATCCAACTCTAATAAGGTTATTTAATAGTTCCTATCAAGAACATGAAGAGAAAAATGGGACAAACTATTTTCAAGTTTTGGTATTAAATGAGGAGAGTGAACGCAAAGTAATCTCGTATACGGTACATAAAATGTACAATTCTGAAGAAATACAAACAGGATTCTTACTTTCCATGAATGATGAGACGGAAAAGAAACTATTAGAGAAAAAATTGGTCACTCAAGAAAAGTTGCATGCACTTGGTCAACTAGTCGCAGGTGTTGCACATGAAATTCGGAATCCCTTAACATCTATAAAAACTTTCATAGATCTGCTTCCGAGTAAATATGAAAATCCTCAATTTCGCCAAGTTCTTATGGAACACTTGCCTACTGAAGTAAACCGGTTAAATGCGATTGTTACTGATCTAATTGATTATGCACGTCCACGTCCACCAAATATACGAAATTATTACGCTCACGAACTTATTTCTTTACTTGCTTTTCATAAGGTAACTATGGAAAAAAAACAAATTAATTTTGAACAAACAATTGATGAAGATCTTGTTTTTTATATAGATTTACAACAAATTCATCAGGTGCTTCTTAACTTAGTATTAAATTCTATTCAAGCGGTAGAAGAAACAGAGCATAAAACTATTAAAATTACAATTGATAAAATGAACGAAAAAACAGGACGGATTGTCATAGCTGACACGGGCAAGGGGATGAAACAGGAGGAACAAAATCACATCTTTGAACCTTTCTTCACCAATAAAGAAAAAGGGGTCGGATTAGGCCTTACGTTATCATACAGACTAATTAAAGAAAATAATGGGGATATTTATGTGAAAAGTTATCTTAATTCAGGAACAAAGTTCGTCATCTTATTACCTTTATCTGAAGAACAAGAAGCCATTTTGAGTTAATAATGTTATTAAATCTTTTGTTATGATTATAAAAGGAGGAACAGAAATATGAAGCCACATGTGCTAGTGATCGATGACGAACCTGCAATTTGTACAGCTCTTAGCTTTGCATTAGAAGACGATTATCAAGTTGTCACTACTACAGATCCAGATGAAGGTCTTCGACATATTGAACAGATTTCAGTTGATATTGTTCTACTTGATTTGCGGATTGGAAGTAAAAGTGGATTAGATATTCTTCAAAAAATTAAACACAGGTCCCCCAATGTTACTGTAATTATGATGACGGCCTATTCATCTATTGATACTTCCATTGAGGCAATAAAAAATGGGGCCTATTACTATATCGAAAAGCCTATCAATATAGAAGAACTGTCATTGCTTTTAATGAGGGCAGCCGAATTTAAACAGATGTCCAATCAGTTAGAGACGCTTCATGAAGAATTAGAGAAGACAAGAGGATTCGGAAATTTCCTTGGTAACAGCAAAGCAATGCAACGTATTTTTTCAATGATCGAAAGAGTGAAGGATATTGATTCAAGTGTTCTTATTACAGGAGAAAGCGGAACTGGAAAAGAACTTGTCGCCCGAAGCATTCATACTTTAGGAAGACGAAAAAACAATCCAATGCAGATTGTTAATTGTGCAGCTATACCTGAGATGTTGCTAGAATCTGAATTATTCGGTTATGAAAAAGGAGCGTTTTCCGGTGCCACACAGCGGAAGGAAGGGAAATGCGTTGCTGCCGATGGGGGTATCCTTTTTCTCGATGAGATTAGTGAAATGCCACTTCCTCTTCAAGCTAAATTATTACGTGTGCTACAGGAACGGGAAGTAACACCTCTTGGTTCCAATACAAAAATATCATTGGATTTCCGTATTATAAGCGCAGCTAACAAAAATCTAGAACAAATGGTAATGGAAGGTAAGTTCCGAGAGGATTTGTATTTCAGACTAAATGTTATCCCAATTTCTATGCCACCATTAAGAGAAAGAAAAGAAGATTTACCATTGCTTATGGATTATTTCATCAAAAAACACGCTAAGGATATGAATCGGGAAGATAAGACGTTCACAGCATCAGCACGTCGGTTGTTGCTAGATTATCATTATCCAGGGAATGTGCGCGAGCTTGGTAACATTATAGAGTATGCTGTTGCCCTTTCAAACTCAAATAATATGGAAGATACTGACCTGCCACAATATGTTCAAGAACAAAAGCTAATATTACAGTCTGGCAGTCCCAATGAAGACTTTAACAGTTTTAGTATCCCAATCGGAATCTCGATGAAAGAGATAGAGGAAAAAGTAATAACAGCTACACTTCAATACTGTAAAAATCACCGACAAAAAACAGCACAAATTCTAAAAATTTCAGAAAGAAGCCTTCGCGATAAAATTAAGCTTATTTCAAATGGGGAATAAGAGATAAATTAAATCAACCACTTACCGGCATTTTTTTCTGGGTACCCGGCAAAAAATGCCGATTTTTAAGATTAAAATGCACAAAAATTCGGCAGGAATTGCATTTTATAGCTATAAATCGACTTGGCACAGTACTTGCATTTAACTTTACTAAGAAAGGAGGGCCAATATGAAAAATGGAGCACTCTTTATAAAAGCTGCTTTGTTATTTTGTTTCATAACAGGATGCTCTTTTATGAATGAGCAGCAGGAAATAACTACACCTGCTAATACCTTAATTCAGAAGCAATTAATTTCTGAGGGTCAGGATTTAAATAATCGGCTGCTAATTATTGCAACAGGAGATATGTCAGGAGTTTATTTTTCATTAGGACAAGTATTGTCCAACTTGTATGAAAAATATAATGGAGCTGTATCGGGGACTCAAGTCACTCATGCATCTATTGAAAATACTGAATTAGTTAGCCAACATCAAGCAGAAATTGGGTTTACTACTGTAGATGTACTTGATTTGCCAGAAACGAATAAATCAAAGTTACGTGCATTAACCACCCTTTATTCAAACTATGTTCAAATTGTTACAACGAAACAAAACAATATTGATTCCTTAGAAGATTTAGTTGGGAAACGCATTAGTATTGGCACGTCAGGAAGTGGTACAAGACTGATTGCAGAACGGGTCCTCTTGGAAACTGATTTACCGCTTGACCAATTGAATTTATCCTATCTTTCATTTTCTCAATCTGCAGAAGCATTACGTAATGGTACTATTGATGTGGCTTTCTTCTCTTCAGGTATCCCGAATAATGAAATCGCTTTCATCTCAAAGGAAACGAATCTCTCATTTATACCTATACCGGAAGATATCATTGACCGCCTTCAAAAACAAAATGGTGGTTATACAAAGAATGAAATTTCAAGTGACACATATAAAGGAATGAAAAAGAATATTCAAACGATTTCAATTAAAAATGTCTTATTAACTTACGACGAAATGTCAGATTTGCAGGCGTACAATCTTGTTAAAACATTATATGAACATCTGCCTGAGTTGCAGCATACACATCCAGCTGCTTCTGATATTTCATTAAATGAAGCAATTAAGCAAATTCCAATTGAGTATCATCAAGGTGCCATAAATTATTTTACCGAACAAGGAATTATTCATTAATAAAGTAAAATGGGGAGGTTCATCAATTGAAAAAAATAATTAGTTTATTCTCAATAATATTATTGGTTATGCTTGCAGGATGTGGTAATCCGACGCCACAAAAGCCGGGGGAAGCAACTCAAACAAGTACAGGTGAAAAAGGTGAGAAAAAAATTACGATAGCCGGTAATGGCGGGGTTATTGAAAGTGCCATTCGAGATGTGATTGCTCCAAAATTCAAAGAAGAAACTGGGATTACAGTTAACTATATTTCGGGTTTATCAGGTGAAATTTTGTCAAAAGTGGAATTACAGAAAAACTCTCCACAAATTGATGTCGCCCTTTTTGTACCTGTTGATGTAATACGAGCTCAAGACAAGGGACTGATTGATTCCGTTGATGAGTCTAATGTTCCAAATATGAAATCTGTAGATTCGCGATTCATTCCAATTGAAAAGGCTGCTGCTCCAGTATTCGGCTTGGTTATTGCACCAGCTTACAATACAGAAACATTTAAAAAGAAAGGGTTAAAATCGATTGAATCTTGGAACGATCTTGTATCTCCAGATTACGAGGGTAAAACGGCATTTTCAGACATTACGAATGATTGGGGCTTTAATACTCTTAATGGTTTAGCAATTTCAAATGGCGGCAGTACAGACAACATGGAGCCAGGGCTTGAAAAAGCAAAAGATCTTGCAGGATATTCGAATACTTTTTATAAAAATTCAACACAAATGATGCCAGCTATCCAACAAGGAGCTGCTGACGTAACCGTGATGGGAAGTTATTCTATTGGCGAACTTGCTGTTTCAGGAGTTCCAATCAAAATGGCTGTTCCTAAAGAAGGTGTGCCGCTTCAAGCATTTAGTGCTTCACTTGTGAAAAATACACCTAACAATGAAGAAGCACTTGAATTTATCAACTATTTAATTAGTGAAGAAGCACAAGAGCTAATTTCTGAGAAAGGATTTTATCCGACGGTAGAAGGAATGAAAATTTCAGAAAAATTCGAAGAGTCAATCGGACTTAAAGAAACCGATAAAACATTCAAACCTGATTTTGCTAAGTTTGCTGAGATTCGTGCTGAAGTATCTGACAGATGGGCAAAAGAAGTAACTCCTGAACTAGGTAAAAAACTCAAATAAAAAGGAGCGGGTTGAACACATGGAAGTCTTAAAAAACGATGTAGAAATTAAAAGGACACATACACATCTTGAACCAGTACAACACTTAGGTTCAAATAAAAATGATGTAGAGGTAAAAGGAGCATTTAAACAATTTGGATCAAATGTTGTATTAAATGGCATTGATTTAGAGGTGAAGCAAGGAGAGTTACTTACTCTTCTTGGTCCTTCTGGATGTGGAAAGTCGACAACCTTAAATCTTATTGCAGGTTTCCTCGATGCAGATCGAGGTGAGGTTTATATTAAAGGGAACAATGTAACGAAAGTTCCGCCATATAAGAGAGATTTAGGTATGGTTTTTCAAACTTATTCCCTTTTTCCTCATATGACAGTATATGAAAATCTTAGCTTTGGATTGAAGTTGCGAAAAGTAGGTAAAGCTGAACAAAAAAAGAAAATAAGTAAAGCACTGGAATTAGTAAAAATGTCAGGATTGGAAAATCGTTATCCGAGAGAATTATCAGGAGGGCAACGTCAGCGTGTTGCTATATCCAGGGCACTTGTAGTTGAGCCAGAACTCCTTTTACTTGATGAGCCCCTTTCAAATCTTGATGCTAAGTTACGCCATGAGCTAAGAGCCGAGATTAAACGTTTACAAAAGGAGATTGGGGTAACAACTATTTTTGTAACACATGATCAAGAAGAGGCTCTGTCTATGTCAGATCGAGTAGTGGTTATGAATGCAGGTAAAATCGAACAAATCAGTACCCCAACTGATATTTACAATCATCCTAAAACAGAATTCGTCTTTCAATTTATTGGAAAGTCAAATTGTTTTGAAGGTAAAGTTTCAGAAGTGGATAAGCGGAGAATTTCAGTCAAAATAGGTGATGATATCACTCATGTTGATGCAGATAATATCATGGGAAATGATAGCAATTTGAAAGCTGGGGATGAGGTGAAGATGTATATTAGACCCGAAAAGGTACAAATTGTTCCTGCAGAAGAAACCGCTTTATCACTTTTTGATTACCATAAAGCCAAGATTAGTCAAATTAATTATCTTGGTACGTCATGGGAAATTAATGTTTTATTACAAGGGAAAAGTGTTCAAGTTTTGACTTCTTCTTTTAATTATTCATGGCAAAATGGGAGTGAGGTGTATATCGGATGGAGCCCATCAGAAGTTATGCTAGTCAAGAAATAGAAAAGGATATGAATCCAATAGAGCCACAAAAAGAACCTAAATTCAAAAAAAGAAAAGTTTGGATACCTGGACTACTCCTTTTAACACCTATTTTATTATTTATCTTTGGTTTCTTTGTCATTCCAATGCTATACATTCTATATTTAAGCTTTATTTCAACTGATAATCTTGGTGGGGCAGATGCAGTATATAGCTTGAAAAACTATACACAAATATTTACGGATAGTTACTATTTGTCTTCTTTATGGTTGACAGTGAAAATCAGTTTATATTCGGTTTTAGTTTCTCTATTTCTAGGTTATCCAGTAGCAATGACAATGGCAAAAAGTTCACCACGAATTAGAGGGTACATCACTCTCTTGATCGTGTCACCACTTTTGGTAAGTATAGTGGTTCGTAATTTTGGTTGGTATCTATTGCTACTGCCTAACGGAACGATAAATCAAACGTTGATGGCTCTAGGTATTATAGATACTCCATTGAAACTACTATTTTCGGAAATTGGAGTTGTTATCGGGCTTTCTAATGCATATCTGCCTTTCATGATCTTATCTATTGTTGCTAGCTTATATAATATTGATCCTTCTTTAGATAAGGCGGGAGCAATTCTTGGGGCAAGTCCTTTCAGAAGGTTCTTTTCAATTACTTTGCCGCTAAGTATACCTGGTATTGTCTCTGGTTGCATTCTTGTATTTAGCTTGTCGATGAGTGCCTATGTTACACCTGCACTAATGGGTGGAGCAAATGTACCTGTTATGCCAGTTGTCATATATGATCAAATAAATAACTTGCTTCACTGGACATTTGGATCAGCGCTTTCTTATATTCTATTAGCAACAACGGTCATTTCAGTAGCTGTCTTTACTAGAATGTTTGAAAAAGGGAAATTTAAGGAGGTATTCCGATGATGAAAACTCTTGGTGGCCTTCGCATCGCTGTTGCTGTGTTAGCAATAATCTATATCTTAATACCACTCATTGTAGTTATACCTGCTTCTTTTACAAGTGCTAATTATCCAAGTTTTCCAGCAGAAGGTTTCTCACTACAATGGTATACCAAAATTTTAGAACGCCCTGAGTTTTTGGAAGCATTTATTAATAGTTCCAAATTCGCCGCCTTAGCAGCTATTTTCTCCGTCATATTTGGAACTTTAGGGGCTCTTGGCATTGCAAAGTATGATATACCCGGCAAATCGTACATTACGGCACTCTTAACTTCTCCATTAAGTGTGCCGCAGCTTGTTTTAGGTATTGCACTGTTGATGTATTTCACACCAATGATGCTTGCCGGTACTTCTACAGGATTTTTAATTGCCCATATTGTCATTTGTATCCCATATGTAATGCGTCTCGTTTTAACTGGTTTAAGTGGATTTGATTATAATCTTGAACGTGCTGCAGCTATACTTGGTGCTAATCCACTTACTGTTTTTTTGAAAGTGACACTTCCGCTTATTGGATCAGCTGCTATCTCAGGAGGACTATTTGCATTTCTAACATCATTTGATAATGTAACTGTCTCTCTTTTTATGGTATCACCTGAAATGCGTACGCTTCCAATTGAGATTTTTTCACAAATGCAGGATGCCTATAATCCAATCGTTGCTTCCGTGTCAAGCGTAGTTATTTTCATATCAGTCGTTCTAATCGTTATACTTGAAAAAATTCAAGGTGTCGGAAAGGTTTTCGGCGGTTCTCATCATACGAACGGTTAATAGAAACGTAGACAATAAGTTTATTATTCACTAGCTTGAATTAATTAATTTTTCAGACATTTTTCCTGCGGGTTTTTACACAATTTGTCCATTCAAATAAGCTAAACACCGTTTTGCTGCTGATAAAGGAGCCGTTAGGATGGGGACAGAAGGGTTAACCAGCTTTGCTACATGTTCCATACTATATTGGGAAAGCACAATCACTTCTGTTCTTCCATCCATTTGTTCAACCATCATTTTTACCCGCTCGTCATGTTCTGTTCTTTTTCCTTGCGATAATAAGTGAATAATCCCAGGATCAACTATGGATTCCACAATACAGTCTGGGTTTTTATCTCTTAGATAGTTTTGAAGGGCGATTGGTGTTTCTTTTACTGTAGATATTAGACCGATACTATTATATTGAAGTGCTTCATCAAGCATCGCCTCATCTGACCGAAATAACTTCACAGGATAAAGAGGTTGTAAAATTGATGTAATATCGTTAAATGCAGAGCAGGTAAGTTGAATACAGGAAACACCAGAGTCATAGGCTAAGTTCACTAATAAAGAAAAGCGGCGAATGATTTCTGGAGTTAGCGTGCCGCTTTTTTCCATTAAAGCAAGCAGGTTCGTGTCCATGAAATGAAGAAGCTCAAGGTCTGGTTCAACTGTCTGAAACGCTTTTTCAATCGGATTTAGTGCGGTTGTTGTTGCATGAATCAATGCAATTTTCAATAGAAATCCTCCTTTTTCTTTAATTTCATTATATCTAGCAGGACACTGCAACGCTATTATATTCTTAAAAATGAATACGAATGACAGAGGTTACAAAATCACTTCGATAAAAACCTCATTTAATAAAAAATGTTGGATAGGTGTTCAATAAAGTATGTCTCTTGTTAGGAAAATGATAAAGTGTTTGACTGAAGAAGTGATATCACTTATCGATGATCTTTTCTGTCGTGAAACTCGATTCATATGTGTACAATCTTTTCGATCAGCCATATTTTTATTCGAAAACTATAAAGTGGGTATGATGATTTTTTCTATTCATTTATCTCTAGATTATTATAGAGAAGGCAGTGAGAAGCATGGAGAAAGAAGTACTTGCTGAAATAAGTCAGATTATCCCCAGTGACAGAATATTTAATGATTTATCAGAAAGGTATTGTTATAGCTATGATGCTTCTTTTGGAGAGTATTTACCTGAAATAGTTATTCAACCAAAGAATGCAACTGAAATTAGTAAATTAGTAAAATTGGCAAATATACATATAAAAGCTGAAGAAGTGGATTGTTCTATCCACCTGACCCTAGTAGTTCCAATGTGGCCACAGCCATCACTGTTAATTCTGGCTGTCAGATGCAAATGAGCATTGGCATTCAAAGAGAGGGAGCGGCAAAGCGAATCAAAAGTATGCATCTTGTTGAAATACTCGCTGAGGCTTGCGGATTACATTAATGAATGGAAAGAAAAATGCGGTAATTAGTCAATAGAACAAGTAAGCATAAGAAGCACCAGCAATTCCTTTAAATAAGGAGAAATTGCTGGTTCTTTTTGTTAATCCATAATAATCTATTTCATTCTCAATTCTTAAAGCATATGTTACGAAATTATATGATTGATTTCAATACATACTATAGCTGTCTGACTCGGTAGATGGCATTATCAGTTGCTCGAAATGTGCTGGTAAGAAATCTAAGGAGAACTTATATAAACAGTTTAATTTTTATTGTACAGAAGCGGATGTTTCTATTCCATTTTTTTAACTTCATTTTATCGAAAGTTAGGGTGAGCCGCCTCGATGACCCCTTTTAGTTCGATTGATTAAAACCTTTAATTGATATTACTAATCATAAGGCCTTGAAATTTTACTATATTAACATATGGAAAAGGGTATAATAAGAAATGTAAGAATAAATTTCTTAGTAAAAAGGATATTTGTAGTATCGGGTTTAATTTTTTATAAAACCTTAGATACTTACATAAAGACAGAAGGAGAAATGATTCGTTTGAATAATAAAGAAGCAAAAAAAATTGAGTTACCTGCAAATTATGAGGAATTAAAAAAATCTGCCAATCGTACATCGAATTGGAGAGAACGTTTAGATGCGATTGAAGAGTTAGGTCAGTTCAAAAATAAACAAGTTATTGATGTACTTACACATATAATAAATAACGATGCTGTGTATAAGATTCAAGAGGCCGCTTACCGTAAACTTAAAGCATTCGGTGAAGATGTTCAATTACCTTCAAGGAAAAAAGGAGAATTGATTAAGGGATTACGAAAAATCCTGTTAAGAATTAAGAAGAGCTTACCTGAAGATCATACGTTTAAAGAATTCAAAGAGAAGTTAAAGAAAATGAGAATGGACATTTATGATACTTACGAAGGTGAAAAGGGAGCGGACTTTGATAATTGGCTTGAAAACACATGGACAGCCTTATCTAAAAAGTAAATATTAAATGACACAATTTTTATTTTAAAGAATATAAAGTAAGTTACTCGTTCAACTATTAGCGTTTTAGTTTAATAACATAAGAAAAAGGAGCATTGTTTTGCTCCTTTTTCTTATGTTTAAATATCATTACATTAAAAATCACAAAAGTAATGTTCTTCTGATTCACCGTTAATCATTAATCATTAATCATATTCCATATTAGGTGTTGTCTTACAAAGCATAAGCTGAGAAAACCAATATAGATGAAGCCATAAAGCAAAAGGGTCTTCTAATGGGAAACCTTAGCTCCAAAATGCACTCCAAACACTTTGTACATTTCATTGTATATATAATGAATTATTTATTAATTCCCCCTAAAAACACATTTTCTTTATAACTCAACATAAAGTTAGTAATACATATATTTGAATTCATACGTTAATGAACGGTATATATTATGCTTGAGCTTGAGTATGTTGATCTGATATTGATAGAAAACTTTTCTCCTAGAAGTAATTTAATGTCCAAAGATATAGATGTTAATTACATAACACGAAAAACCCTTTTAGTATTTGCTTTAATGGTGGCTACCATCATCGAAGTATTCAAAAAGCCTATCTACTCCTTAGTTGCTTCTAGTTTTCAAGGCTGTTTACAACCTCCAATACTTAGAGACAAAAATATCTTTTTCTGAAATTAACAATATACAAGGAAACCAAGAGGCAAAACATATTCTGAAGTTTTAGATAGCACAGGAATACTTGTGCCTTTTTTAGAGGGAAATCTGTTTGCTTACATTGATGATATATTAGATTACTTATTTTGGAAAATTGGTATTTGATAACAATTAACCAAGAATAATAATGATAACGAGGGGATTCTATATGGATATTATCGGAAAAGGTGTAATTCGTAAAGATGCATGGGATAAGGTGACAGGACAAGCGATTTACACCGGTGACCATAAAGAAACAAAAATCCTTCATGTTAAAAAGGTAATTAGTCCGTATGGACATGCCAATATTAAAAATATTGACATAACCAAGGCTGAAAAAGTTGCTGGAGTTCGTGCAATCATAACTGGCGGGAATTTACCGCTAACAGGAGAAGAAATCAGGGATCGGTACCCCATAGCTCAAGATAAAGTCCGCTATCATGGAGAAGTTGTCGCACTTGTTGTTGCTGATACACCCAAACAAGCAAAATTTGCAGCAGACAGTATTCAAGTTATTTATGAACCTTTACCTGTTATCAATTCACCAATGGATGCCATAAATCCTAAATATCCTTTACTCCACCCAGATTTAGATACCTATAAAAAAATATCCGAGGTATTTCCTGAGCCAGGTACAAATATAGCAAATCGAACCAAAATCCGAAAAGGTGATATGAAAAAAGGTTGGCAAGAGAGCGATATTATTGTCGAGGAAAAGTTCTCTTTTTCCCCTTCAGATCATGTTGCTATGGAAACAAGATGTTCCTTGGCAGAAATTCGGGCAGATAATAAAGTCGTGATAAGCTCTTCTTCTCAAGCACCATTCATGATCAAGCGTTTAATAAGTGATTATTTTGGTGTTGAAATCGGAAATGTCATTGTAAACACGCCTCTAGTTGGAGGTGCTTTTGGTGGTAAAGCCTCGGTACAACTTGAACTATTAGCCTATATTGCATCAAAGGCTGTTAATGGAAGGCTAGTAAAAGTTGAAAATAGTCGTGAAGAGGATATTTTGACATCACCATGTCATATAGGATTAGATGCGACAGTGAAATTAGGATGTACAAAATCTGGTTTGCTTAAAATTGCGGAAATGACTTATCTTTGGGACGGAGGAGCATATGCTGACAAGGCTACAGACCTGAGTCGTGCTGGAGCAGTTGATTGCACTGGTCCTTACAATATAGAAAATATTTGGTGCGATTCTCTTTGTATGTATACGAACCATCCATATGCCTCACCTTATCGTGGCTTTGCGCATTCAGAAGTTCTGTTTGCATTTGAGCGGACTATGGATTCCCTTTCTAAAAAGCTTGGAATAGATCCACTTGAACTTCGTGAAATGAATGCGATACTCCCAGGTAATTCCACTCCAACCCAGGTTCAATTGAATTCTAGCACGGTAGGTAATCTTCCTAAATGTATAAGTGAGCTTAAGAAAAAAATGAATTGGGAAGAGGGCCAGCTAGTTAAAATAAACGACAATACAATAAGGGCAAAAGGGATAGCTTGTGTATGGAAAACTTCTACGATTGATACCAACGCTGGCTCAGGTGTCATTTTAACCTTTAATCCTGATGGAAGTGTAAACGTCATATCAGGAGTAATAGAAATCGGTACAGGAACGAAAACGGTATTAGCACAGATTGTATCTGAAAAATTGAAGATGGATATTGATCATGTAAAAGTTCAGATGGAGGTAAATACACAGAGTACTCCAGAACATTGGAAAACTGTAGCAAGTCGTGCGACATTAATGGCAGGGAGGGCAGCGATTCAAGCTGCCGAAGATGCTCTATTACAAATAAAGCAACTTGCTTCCATTGTGTTAAGAGCCCCAGTTGAAGACATCGACCTCGGTCAAGAAAGGGTATATCTAAGGGGCGATCCTGAAATTGGAATACCATTCAATCAGTTAGTTTATGGATATAAATATCCTGATGGAAGTGCAATAGGAGGACAAATAATCGGTAGAGGACAATATACCATTCCACACATAACAAATTTAGACCCCGAAACAGGTGCAGGCAAGCCAGGACCTGAATGGACAGTTGGTGCACAAGGGGTTGAAGTAGAGTATGACATAAATGAATATACTTACAAGATAGTCAGGGCAATATCTGTCATTGATGCAGGAAGGGTACTGAATCAAAAAACTGCAGAAGGACAAATAATGGGTGCAATGAGCATGGGCTTAGCTTTTGGCGGACGTGAAACGTTCTACTTTGATAACTTTGGTAGGGTGTTGAATCCTCAATTTAGAACATATAGACCGTTAAGATATGGAGAAAATCCTGAATATATTTGTGAATTTGTAAATACACCACAATTAGATGCTCCATATGGCGCTAGGGGCCTTGGAGAACATGGTCTTCTTGGCATGCCAGCTGCTCTCGGTAACTGTTTATCTCTTGCTGCTGGAATACCATTAAACCAGTTGCCGTTAATCCCTGAACTTATTTGGAGAGGGAAGAAAGGGAGTAGACTGTGATGTTATCTTACAATTTCGAATACTATAAACCAAAATCCATAAAAGAAGCGATAGAACAATACCAAACATTAAAATCACAAGATAAAAAACCTTTGTACTATGGTGGAGGAACAGAAATTTTAACATTAGGACGTCTGAATTATATATATACCGATGCGATTATTGATTTGAAGGGTATTCCTGAATGTAAGGTATTCGGCTTTCAAAACAATGAACTAATCATTGGTTCAACATTGAGTTTAAGTGTATTTGAAGAAAACAAGGTGTTCCCTTTATTAACGAATACTTCAAAAGAGGTTGCGGATTATTCATCAAGAAATTCAATTACTATAGGTGGAAATATATGTGGACAAATTTTTTATAGGGAGGCTGTACTGCCATTTTTATTATCAGATAGTACTGTTATTATTGCAGGACCAAGCGGAGTAAAAAAAATTTTAATTAATGAGATTTTTAATAAAGAGTTACGCCTGGACCAAGGGGAATTTCTAGTTCAAATTGGTACAGAAAAAGAATATCTAAAAGCACCATACCTAAGTGTAAAGAAACGTAAGCAATGGGACACGGGATACCCACTTTTAACAGTTGCTGCTTTAAAAAAAGACGGGATTATTAGATTTGCATTCAGTGGGGTATGCTCATATCCATTTCGTTCAATTCCAATGGAAAAAATACTAAATGACAAGAAATTATCTTATAAGGAGCGAGTTTTAGCTTCTTTTGAGTATTTACCAAGTCCTATATTAAACGATATTGAAGGATCAGATGGATATAGATTATTTGTTTTAGAAAATACCCTATCTAATATTTTGTCATATTTAGGTGGTGAAGAACTTGAATAGGTACCCCACAAATCAAAGAATCACAATTAATTTAGAAATAAATAAAGAGTGGTACGAGATAGATATACTGGCTTCAGATATATTGCTTGATGTACTCCGAGATAAAATCGGACTTACTGGAGCTAAACCTGGGTGTTTAAATGGGGACTGCGGGGCTTGTACTGTGATAGTGAATAATCAGCCAATAAAATCCTGTTTAATGTTAGCTATTGAGGCAATTGATACAGAAATTCTTACAATAGAAGGTCTCAAGGATACACCGATTCAAAGAGCATTTGTAGAGCATTTTGGTTTTCAATGCGGGTATTGTACATCAGGATTTATATTGATTTGTCAGGCATTACTCCTTAATGACAACAATCCTAGTCCTGAAAAGATTAAATCATGGCTTTCTTCGAATATTTGTCGTTGCACCGGATATAAAGAAATTGAAGAATCAATACGTTCAGTAATAAACAATATAAAAAATCAATCAATTAAGTGACGTTTGTCAGTATATCTGAATAAAATGCCTACATAGGGAGTGATGATATTGAATGAGACCTGTGAATTTGATACAAATAAAAAAGTAATTCACTCCTTTCAACGTAGTATCGAAATTACTTCAGCAATCCTATTATTAACCGGGCAAATCACAATCATTGGCATATTTGTAAGGCCAGGCAGATTTAGTCTCTCATTAGGTGGTCCTCTTTTTGGAGGACATCGTTTAGAAGGGAAGGACCACTCGCAAGAAGGAAACCTTTTTATCGATATACTGGACATCATTATAGCTATATTATTAATCAATGATGTAATACATGTGACTGGCTTTTTTGTTTCGTCTGGTGAGTTTACAATTAATGTTTCAGGTCCTATTTTTGGTTATCCTGAAGTTGTTCCGGCACTGCCAATTGAAGATTATAACTTGTTTAATACAATCATAACTAAGCATTATATCGTACCACCAGAATTATTAACTAATATAAGAGGGAATGAGTAAAATGTCATTAACAGATATTCCTACAGTAAAAAGTTCTAGAAACAATGCATTTCTAATAGCCCTTCCCATTATCATTTTCATATTTTTCTTCACTCAGCAAAAGTCCACAGATGTCTAAATTCATTTATAAAGGTAATACCTTAATCCTAGATAAGTGTCATCTGCTAAAAATGCTAAAATAGAGAATCCTTGATACAAAAGGTGCGGGAGATAAATGAATTATCTTTAAGGTATTAAATAAATTAGATGAAACACCCGTAAAGAATTAGATCAGTATATTAAAGAGCGGAACAACAAGGTAAAATAAATTAGCTTTGATATCTTGAGAGAAATATAGGTTTTAATCATTTCAGAGGTGAGGCCTGATTTTTATGCTTTACCTTTTTTGTTTTGTTTTATAAGTTCTATGTAAATAAAAAATTTTGCATTGCAAGTATTCTTGATGTGGAAACATTTCGAAATCAATATAAACCTAATATATATTGGAGATGCATGAATTAATAAAGACTAATCATAAAAAAATCCCTGAGAATGCATTTTTAAATAAGCATTGTATAAAAAAACACAAGCATTAAATCGCAGTTAAACATAGAAATGAGAGAGGGAGATTGGTAGAAATTTCATTGAGTCTCTCTGTATAGTCAATTCAGTATTTTATCAATAGTCTGTTTCCAAAGAAATTTCCTTTCTACAATCCAGTAACTATGACCTGATTTTATGCTAATAAGGTTTCACCATACTTATTTTAGGAGGTAGATTAAAGTGGAAAAGAAAAATATGATAATAAATGGAAAGAAGATATCTTATATTGAGAAGGGCAATGTTAATGACCCCCCTGTTCTTTTATTGCACGGGGTACCTGAGTCCAGCCTTTTGTGGAGGGAAATGATTCCTTGCCTTGTGTCTTGTGGATTTAGAACCATTGCACCGGATCTCCCTGGATTCGGCGAAAGTGAACGGTTTGATGAATCCTCAACATGGGAGAGATATGAACAGTTTGTCTCGGATTTTACGAGGGAACTAAAACTAGATAAATTCCATCTGATTGTACATGACTGGGGCGGACTTATTGGACTTAAATGGGCATGTGATCATCCAGAGAGAATACTAAGTCTCTTTGTTTCAAATACAACCATATCAGGAGATTACAAGTGGCACTCACTTGCTCAGATTTGGAGAACACCAAATGTCGGAGAAAAAATAATGAAGCGCATGTCAGATGATTCCCAATTTCAAACTGACATGAAGAATTCGATTCCGAACATAGTTGACGAAACTCTGGAAGACTTCTATCGTGTCTTTAGAACTCCCGAATCAGGTAAAGTCATCTTAGATCTATACCGGTCAGGAAATATAGAAAAGGTTAAATCGTACAATCAAAAACTAAACCAGATCAAAATACCTGTCACCATAATTTGGGGGGAGAAGGATCCTTATATCCCTTTTGAATTTGCCTACAAGCTCCAGAAAGAAGGTTTACCACATGCACAGGTTCACATCATTCAAAATGCCGGGCATTTCATCCAAATTGAAGTACCTGATAAAGTGAATTTTTATATCCAACAGCATTTTAAAAACGTGTAAACCTTTAATAATTTTTATAGAGTGGGAGAAGCGGCAGCATTTCCCTTACACTCTTATCGTTTGATTCTTTAGATCGACTTGTTCTCCCGTAAAAGACACGATTTCTGAACGCCTCATTCCCTTTTTCGCAAGTAATGTAAACATTACTTCATTCTGTTTGAATAATCTTATTGTATTATTAGAATAATTACCTATAAAATAGGGTGATAGAAATCCTTAAAAGTAACAGTGAGTCAATACACAAAGCATTGAACGAAGTTAAGAATGACGAATGCTAATCTGTTGAGAGATCATTATTGAAAAGGGCTTTGTTCATTATCAGGAGCTGATTTGCAGCTCTTTTTCTTTTGCAACTATGGGGTAGAATAGTTTAAGAAAGTATTATACATAAATTATATAATTTGAGGAGAGAAAAGATGAAGACAGATAATTTTGATTATATTGAACTTTGGAGACAAGCCATGGTAGATCATACTGGAAATATACCGAAAAGGCTAAATGATGATGCAGCAGAAGAAGCTTTTTGGTCTTCGAGGGTTGAAGGGAAAAAACAACATAAAGAGGACCCTTATGCAAAACTTGTGCAACAAGAGCTACTAACATTATTAAATCAAGATGATCATGTTTTAGAAATCGGTCCTGGGTGGGGCAATTATACCTTCGCTATTGCTGAAGAAGTCAGGAAGTTAACTTGTATAGATAGTTCAAAAAGCATTATCAGTTTTTTGGCATCTCAGGCAAATGAAAAAGGTTTCGAAAACATGGAATTGATTAATAATAAGTGGGAAAGTGAGACAAAAAGAGAGAAATATGACGTAGTATTTGGTTTTAATTGCTACTACCGTATGAAAGAAATCGGTCATACCTTATTAAAAATGAATGAGTCAGCAACACGTTTAGTTATCGTAGGTATGACAACAGGACCAGAAAAACCTCATTATATGGAATTGAAACAACGAGGATATACAATCAATTTGAGAAAACGAGATTACATACACATTTTAAATGTATTGTATCAACTTGGAATACTAGCCGACTGTAAGATCGTGAAATTGAAAAGCAAAAAAATCTATTCTTCTTATGAGGAAATGATTCGCGATAATACTACAAAAATTCTGGATCAGCATTATTCTGACCATGAGGTGAAAACTATTCTTGATAAATATGTGGTAGAAAAAGAGGGGAAATATGAGTATGAATATCCATTTCATGCAGCCTTAATGTATTGGAGTCCAAAGGGAATTTGAAAATATTAGTCTGGTAACCTTTAATAGTATGTGGTGAGGTATATATAGAAGGAAGGAGCTTCGTCTGAAATACCTTTATTTAGCAGGTGTAATGCCGCCCATGTTGTTTCAATGGACTGCCTTAGCCATTGTTCAACCAGCTAATATTATGTACCGACGCAACCACATATAGGACAAATCCTTTTATATTCAACCTATCCGGTACTAACTCATGGGGGAATCTATCAACGACCTACAAATCCTCAAATGGAGTATCAAACAGATTTAAAAATAACTACCCAATTGAGGTAGTTATTTTTTTAAGTAAAAGGGATTACAAAATATCAAACGAAGAATTGATGGTTTTCTTCTTTTGTAAAAACGCGATATGCGTAAATACTTGTGTTGATGTAATACTTTCATGGTCTAAAAGCTCCTGAAGAGTCCGTAAATCGATGTTAAAATGGTTTTCCTCACACACAAAAGGGGGCGTAAGCGTATGCTGTAAAATGAGACAGGGAAAAACGCGCAGTAAGCAACCGTGCTTTTTCACTTTATAGCCACGTATCCCCAATTACTTTCCATCTTTATAAAAGACTTCCTTATCGTGGATTTGAAACGAACCCTTGGGGGGGAGAAGCGGATGAAACGGCAGCAAAGTCTTTTTTTCCATAAATTCATATCGTTTAATTTAGTAGATGTGTTCCTACGTAACGTCCGATTCCTGTTGTCGCAAGTATTTAAAAATCACTTCATTCGGTTTGGCTAATCGCGATGTATTTTGTTTTAAGAAGCGGAAAAACACTATTTTAAATTAAATCCTACAGAGACATATACCGGTAGTTTTATGACCCATTTTCAATCCCATTCATAATTTCCGAGTCAAGGTTAATTTTTTTTGTTTTTGAACTTGATCTAATTTGATGCTGTATGAAACGCGCTCAAGTTTTGTTTTCGTGATAGTCTGTAAGCCCATTCAAAAACGCTATAAACATATTCAAATTGCTTATTTTCAAATTGAATGTACAGAATGGATTCAACTATTGCTTGCTGTAACTACAAACAAACCACTATAGTCAAAGGTGCATATACGATAATAAATTATTCGTTCAATAACTTCTAATTATAATTCACATGAAAAGCATTCATAATTCTAAGGATCTTAAGAGGTAGAGGTTCCAAAGTCCAGATAATAAAGGAGGTTCAAAGGTTTAACTATATCATAACTAATTTTTATTCTAGTTTACATAATATATATTATAGGAAGTTGTATTTTAATTGTTAATTTTGTCTCATATCTTAAGAATACTTAACAAAGTGAGACGGAAACTCAGATTTTTATTATTTATAATCTGTTTTATTTATTAATTTTAGAAATTACATTTAGTTAGAAAAAATCAAATAATTATCATATATCATAATTTCGTTAAAAATTTGATTGATTTAGAATCTCAGCATTATAATGTGTTTTTTAATTCTCATTATTGCGGTTCTTACTAATTTCACAGAAAGTTCAAATCTTATGTAATTTACTTTACTTTACTTTTACTTATTTCTATAATTATCTGCTAATTTCTTCTGGCTACGTACATAAATGATTTTCAATCTTTATTTTAACCAGGATCTAATATTTCATTCGTAGTTTATTTCGGATTTTTCCCAAATTAAATCCAGCATTAATTATCAGAATGTTTCCTCACGATTTGTTTACATAAAAACTCTTACAAATTCAGCAAATATTTTGCTCTGTACTTGGTATCCTTCAACTTTAAAGGTCAAAAAGAATTAAAATCACAAATTTATTATTCTGATATATATAAATATAAGCAAAATGAGAAATATTTCGGGTTAACACTTCGAAAAAGTTATATTAAAATAATTTTAAAAAAACGGAAATTCCTTATTGAATTGAATAAATCCATCAAAAATTATGCAGTTGTTTAATTAACAACCTGAAATATCATAAGTTCCGCTTACCAATAAGAAATAATAAGATAGTCTTCTCTCTCTACCCACATAATTCTCATAATACCGTTAATATGTTTTATTATTAATTAACTGTTTATTGCTAATGCTACTTAAACAAAGTTGTGTTTGAAAATGCTGTTAGAGGAACGGTTAGCATAAATAACTTTCAGAAATATGTTAATAAATATCAAACATTTTGATCAAATATTAAATCCGCTCTTAGGTAGATTAATGCTGAATTAATTAACCATTCTTATTAAGCACACTAGGAAATAATGATGGAGAAAAACAAAGTAGATCCGCTTTCAAATGATCAAACTTAATTACATCATAATAAAGATATTATGACTAATAATGTTAAACGTAACATTAAGTTTGAGTCTCTTTTCCGCTATATTAAACACAATAATGCTCAAATAGCTACTAAGTCATTTCAAGTAGTATTCTGTAATGTACTAAAAAATCACTAAACAACTAAGCATTTCGAGAAAAGGATACGAGATACAAAGATTCAGCAATCGGAGAGTACTTTCGCATATTGCGCGATAATTAATAGCTTTAAGGTAAAATAAGTTACTGAATATGAACACAATATGATCTTTTCAACATATAGCTTTGTAAACCTTAATAATGTTGATTTTTAAACATACAAAAGAGACCACTTATTGTGGCCCCTTTTGTATCTGTTTTACTAAAATTTAATAAAGGCATGTAATCAATCCGTATCTTAGTTTCATTTAGGTCTTGTAGCTCTTATTTTCGGACTTTCACCTAGCTCACGAGAAAACTCTTCATTAACACGTTCCGGTTCTATTTTTAAGTTTTTGGGAGTTTGAGGTAATGATTTTTTTCTGCTAGATGATTTTTGATTGTTTGATCTTCCCATAATACTGCCTCCTAACTAAATTTTAATCTTTATTAGTATGGCTAGGAATCACGATTATATATCTTTAGATTAGCTCATGAACAAATATTTTATCTTAATAACAGTTTTTTTGACCAGCTCCTTTTTATACTACTAACGTACGAGTTAATTCATAAAAAAAAGCGCTTCTTATTTAAGAATCGCGCTCTTTTATTTAACCCTTTTTTAGGTATTCCCTTATTCAAAAATGCACTTGGATATTCAACAACTCCTGAAATATTATAAAGAGCATTTTCTTGCAACTCCAATGCCATAAATGCCTCTTCTGGTACTTCGAAAGGTGCTTTTATTCCCCATAAAGATGTTTTTTCAAACCCGAATTTTGGATAATATTCTGGGTGCCCTGTACAACAACAGAATTGTATTCAAGTTCTTTTGCTTTTTTTAATGCTTCAAGAATTAAGAGTCTTCCTATACCTTCATTTTGATACTCTGGCAAGACTGAAACAGGAGCAAGGGCAAGGGATTCAGCAAATTGATTGTCATTATTAATTTTTAATTTAGATAAAAGAATATGGCCAACAATTTCTTTATTCACGGCCACTAAAGATAAATTTGGAATAAATGCGTCGGATTTTCTAATACGAGACACCAATTCATGTTCTTTTTTATCACTAAACTCCATATTAGCAAATGCACTTCTTACAACTTTTTCAGTAATTTTATAATCCTCAGATAGTTCCTGCCTAATTGTAATGCTCATTCTTAAATCTCCTAACTCATATAGCTTATATTTTTATATAAACCCGTATTTTATCATATTTTTTTTTCGTCAACTAACCTGATCCTTTCATTCCTTAAGAAAGAGGTTGCAACAGCAGAACTTCCCTTGAAGTAAAGCATCAATGACCTGTTTTAGTTGAGTAATCTATGTAGAGAATAATTACTTTTAAATAACACATATTAACGACAAATAAAGAAATCATTTTATATAGTCGCTTATACTATTCATCAATAAAAAATAGAATAGGAAATCATATGCGTTTTCCTATTCTATATGAAAAGCTTTGTTGATTAAGTTCGAATCGATTCGACACGATTTTGGATATATTCCAACGAACCTTTAGCTTCATGAACGATTTGTTTTAAAAGTTCATCAACTGTTATGACTTCCTTAATTAAACCGACTGATTGACCGCATGACCAGATCCCTCCGTCTAAATTACCTTCAAAGTAGACGCTTTTACTTCTTTGTCCCGTTATTAGTGGGATTAATTCTCCTATAGTGGCTCCCTCATTTTCTAGTCGGTCGACCTCTTTACTAACAGTATTTAACGCTACACGTGAAGGACTTCCTATATTTCGCTGAATGACGATTGTATCCGATTCATTTGCTGAAACCATCCAGTTCTTCACGTTATCATGAATAGGGGCTTCCTTTGTAGCCATAAAGCGAGTCCCCATAACAATCCCTTCAGCACCGAGTGCCAATGCACTAATAAGGCCTCTACCGTCTGAAAATCCTCCACCTGCTAGTACAGGTATTTTAACAGAATCAACCACTCTAGGGAGCATTACAAGCGTTCCTACATCCCCCATGCCAGGATGGCCGCCCGTTTCATTCCCTACGATAACAACAGCATCGACTCCCAATTTCTCTGCAGACAGTGCGTTTTTGACACTTGCAACCTTATGGATGACAGTAAAACCATGCTTTTTAAGTTTTGGCATTAAAGCCTCAGGACTTCGGCCACTGGTTTCAACAATTTTAACGTCTTCCTCTACTAAAATATCAATAAAGTCTTCATTTGGAGTAGCAGTTTGACTTGGAAATAGATTCAGGTTGACAGCAAAGGGTTTCTTCGTAAATGCTTTTACTTTGCGTACTTCATCACGAAGACCTTCGGGTGTAACCTGTGTTTTGGAGGTAATGATACCTAATCCACCTGCTTCAGTTACTGCAGCAGCAAGCTGAGCTCGGCCAACTTGAAACATGCCACCGCAAATAATTGGATATTCTATTCCTAATAATTCAGTAATTCTCGTTTTCATAGGCCATACCCCTCTCTATACTCATGCATTCCGTTAAATATAAATAATCTTTTATTCCAATGAAAAATACACATCCATGACTATAGACCATATTTATGAAGCCGCTTGTAAAATGTACTTCTAGGGAGATCTATCAATTTTGCAGCTGCGGTGACATTTCCTTGTGTCCTTTGCAATGCCTCTAGCATTAAATCTCTTTGTATTTTTTCTCGGGTTGTCAGTTCATTTTCCTTAATCCAATTTTTATCAATTCCCTTCGGAGACTGGCAATCCACTTGCTGCGTAATTGCTAGTGAATGCATAGAATTTAATAATTGTTCATAATCTACTCGACCATCTTGAAGCAAGATAGACAATCGTTGCAGAACATTCTGTAGTTCTCTTATATTCCCTGGCCAATTGTAACCCTTTAAACTATTTAATAATTCTTCTGATAATGGAATATTCCAGTTATTCACTTCACTAAGATAGCGGACAAGATACGGAATATCCCCTTTCCTTTCCCTTCCCTTAAGGGTGGTACAAATACAGGATAAACATTTAAACGATAATATAAATCTTGGCGAAAGGATCCTTCATTTACAAGCTCTGCAAGGTTACGATGTGTTGCTGTAATAATGCGAATGTCTAAAGAAATACTTTTTGTACCACCAATCGGAACGATTTTTTTTTCTTGAAGTACACGCAATAACGCCACTTGCATGGCATGTGGGATTTCACCAATTTCATCGAGAAAAATGGTCCCTCCATTAGCCTGCTCAAATTTCCCTGTATGCCCTTGACGCTTAGCCCCTGTAAATGCGCCTTCGACATAACCAAATAATTCACTCTCCATTAAATCTTTGGGGATGGCTCCGCAATTTATGGTGATAAACGGTCCTTTTTTTCGAGGACTATTTTCGTGAATAGACATAGCAACAAGCTCTTTTCCAACCCCTGTTTCACCAGATATATACACATTAGCTTCGGTTGGTGCAACAAGCTTTACTTTATGTAATGTGTTTTGAAACGCTTCACTAATACCCATTTCACCCTTGAAATTAAACAACTTAGATGGCGAAGAAGTTGGAAAAAGCCTATTTTGGGTATGACTAAGACCTTCTGATAAAAATAAACACTTTCCTGATACCCTTTTATCTTCTGTAGAAATAAGAAGAGTTTCCTTTTCAATTTGGTATCCAAAGTTTAAAAAATCAGACAGTCTCATTCCAATAGATTGAGAAATTTTTTGACGAACTTGTTTGCTGGCTGAAATGATGATTTCTTTATGATTACAAACAATAAAGGGGCGGTCTGGATAAGCTTCTGCTAGTTCAATAGATTGCTGAGTTAGTGACAACTCTCTTTTATAGGAGCGAACCGCCATCTCTTGTTCTATCGTATACGCCAAAGTGGCAACCATACCAAGCATAGATGGATGAAAATATTCAACCGGACACGATATATCTAAAACGCCCATTAACATCCTATCTTCATTAAAAATAGGCATTGCAGAACAACTCCATTTATGTGAGGCAATAGAGTAATGTTCGGTTCCTTGAATCATTACTGCCTCCCCCGTTTTCAAAGCAGTTCCAATAGCGTTTGTTCCGACTTCACCCTCCGTCCAGCGTACGCCTTCCACAAAATTTATCTTACCTGCTTCATCCAGAATTTTTTCGTTTCCAGATAGGGAAAGAACATATCCATCAGGGTCTACTAATAAAGCCATCATTCCAGACTCTTTAATCGCTTGGTTCATTCTTGTTAATTGGGGCGATGCTACATCTAGAAGTACGGAGTTTTTTTCTCTTTGAACGTTCAATAAATCATTTGTTAACACATGATTACCTTTATTTAGATACGGATTGACTTGTTCTTTTTTACAGCGATGCCAAGATTCCTTAATTCGCTTGTCCAAACGATTTGAATCGAGAACCCCCTCACTAATAAAACGTTCCCATGTACGTAAATAACAACTAGTGGATAACATATAATCCTCCTCTAATCATCTGGTTTAAACATTTTCAACATTCATTTGAAAAATAAGAGCATGTCTTTTCAATCAAGAGAAATAATACCGTGGAGTAATAAAAAGGATGTTGATCGAGGTCCACTTTATTATAGTAGATTATGTATGCGCTTACAATATTTTGATTACAATTAACAAAAACTTCACAATAAAAGCTTCACATGATCATTCACGTGAAGCTTACTTATTAATCATTTATGCGTAATGCCTATTCCTATAATGCTTGTTTTTATGAAAAAATGACGCCTCCATCAATCATGATAGATTGTCCTGTCATATAGTCAGAATCTCGTGAGGCGAGATACGATACAAACTTCGCAACATCCTCTGGGGTCTCAGGTCGTCCCAAGGTAATAGAATCCGAAAACTTTTTAAATGCTTCTCCTTTTCCCAGATTCATATATTGCCCCATTTTTTCATCGATAAGATCCCACATTTGTGTACCGACGATACCTGGACAGTATGCATTTACCGTAATTCCAAACTGAGCCAATTCTTGTGCTGCCGCTTGTGTAATGCCTCTAACGGCAAATTTAGTTGCTGAGTAAGTTCCTAGTAGGCTAAACCCTTTGTAACTAGCTATACTGGCAGCACTAATAATTTTCCCGCCTTCTTGCTTTTTCATTTGCTCAGCAGCCGCTTGCAGACAAAAAAGCACACCATTTACATTTATACTAAAAATCTGTTCAAGGTCTTCCTGAGTTACTTCAAGCAATGGTTTAATTTGGGCAATTCCTGCATTTGAAACCATAACATCAAGTTGTCCAAAATGATCCACAACTTGATCAACCATATTGAATACTTCATTTCTTTTACTTACATCAGCTTTCACTGCAAAGCTTTCACGTCCAAGTTCCTTAATTTCGTTTACAACCGATTCGGCGCTATCCAAATTGACGTCGTTAATCACCACATTCAATCCATCTTGAGCTAGTCTCAATGCAATCGCACGTCCAATTCCACGACCTGAACCAGTGACAATCGCTGTTCGATGACTAATAACCATACAAAATACCCCCAATTCAATAGGATTCAGTTCATTTAAGTATGCACTGCTTGGCCACTAACGCTTAATAATGCCTCATGTATGCACTCCGACAAGGTTGAGTGCGCTGCTATTAGATCTTCCATAATATCAGTCGTAATTTCCGCATGGAGCATGACCGTTCCTTGACCAATTATTTCTGTCGCGTGTGGGCCAACGATGGAAAACCCCAGTATCTCATTAAATTGAGGATCTACTACGACTTTGACCTTTCCAATCTGTTTGTTAGAAATAAGCGCTTTTCCATTTGCGGAAAAAGGAAATTCTCCAACTTTAATATCACCATATTTATTTCTTGCTTCTGTTTCCGTCAATCCTACGCTAGCAATCTCAGGGGAAGTATAAATACATCGAGGAATTGCTCGATAATTTACTTTAGTCTCGTGTCCACAGGCATTCAGAGCAGCTACTCTTCCCTCATGAAAAGCTACATGTGCAAGTTGGATTCCACCAATCACATCACCACAGGCATATATTGAAGAATTACTTGTTTGCATTTGATTATTTACAGAAATACCATGTTTGGAAAAATCAATACCATTCCGCTCTAGGTCCATTCCGTTTACTCTAGGCTTTCTCCCTATTGAAACAAGTACGTAATCGGCATGAACTTCGTCAATACTGCCATCACCTTTATCTAAAAATACTTTCTTATTATTGGTATTCATGTCTTTGACAGATGTGGAGGCATGGATTATTACCCCTTGGCTTTCCAATTCTTTATGTAGGACGGCTGAGATATCTTCATCTTCCCCTGGGAGCAGCTTTTCACCCATCTCAACGATTGTAACCTTAGTGCCCATCCGGCTATAAATACTTGCAAACTCGCATCCAATGACTCCGCCTCCAATAATCAAAAGTGAAGTAGGAATAGAAGGGAGTGACATGGCTTGGCCACTATGGATGATCCATTTACCATCGAACGGTGCAAATGGTAATGGAATCGGTTCGGAACCTGTAGAAATAATGATTTTACTAGCTTCAATCTCTTCATATTTATTGTCATTTTCTATCCGAAGTTGGTGGTTCGTTATTAAAGAAGCTCTTCCTTGAATTACTTTTATTTTATTTTTTTTCATTAAATAATGAACGCCTTGGACAAGTGTCGACACAATAGCTTTCTTTCGTTTCTGCACCACTTCCCAATCGATATCAATTGAGTTAGATGGGAGACGGATTCCCAATTCACCTGCATTTTTCACCAACTCATACGTATCAGCACTTTCTAACAAAGACTTCGTTGGCATGCATCCTTCGTTTAAACAGGTTCCTCCAAGTGGCCCATCGACAACCAGTATCACTTCTTTTCCCTGCTGGGCAGCAGTAATTGCCGCTACATACCCAGCAGGACCGCCTCCGATAATTGCTATACGATTCAAGAGATTTCCTCCTTTTTCTATAAAAGCATAGTCATTGGCTCTTCTAAATATCTTTTTATTGTTTGTAAAAAGGCAGAAGCAGGAGCCCCATCTAAGACACGATGATCAAAGGTTAAACTGAGTGGCAAAATAGTTCTTCTTTCCAACGTATCTTCAATATAGAGCGGAGTATCATAAGCAGAGCCAATTCCAAGAATTCCTGTTTCCGGGGTATTTAAAATCGGCGTGAAGTGTTCTACACCGTATGCTCCCAAATTGCTGATCGTAAAAGTAGAGCCATTCATTTCTTCAGATGGCAATTGACCTTCACGAGCAAGCTTAGCTAGTTCCTTTCCTTTCTTCGATAACTGCTTTAGTGTACAGACATCCGCATTTCTTATAACTGGAACAACTAACCCCTTTTCCAAGGCAACAGCTAATCCAAGATGTACATGCTCAAATAAATGGATTTTATCTTCTACATAAGCACTGTTCATTTTAGGGTGATCTTTTAATGAATGGACGACAGCTTTGGCAACAAAGTCTGTGACCGTCAGTTTACTATCATCATGTTTTTGAATAATTTCTGTAGCTTGTCTTTGCAATTTGATTAAAGCGGTTACATCTGCCTTCATCGTAAGAGTTAATTGAGCACTACTTTGTAAGCTATCCTGCATACGTGTGGCAATAATTTTCCGCATTCCGTTTACAGGAATCTCCTGTGTTTTCTCTATAGATTGCGCAGGGATTAAGATACTATCTTCTTTATTTTCAGGCTTTGATTCAGGTCTCTTAATTGCTTTCTGTACATCATCTTTAGTAATTCTTCCACCCGGTCCAGTGCCTTGAATTTTCTCAATATCAAGATTAGCGGCCTGTGCCATTTTACGTGCAACAGGGGTAATCATCACACGATCCACATTTTTACTAATTGGCAAATTAGGTAGATCTGGATTTTTCTGTGTTTCTTTTTTGTGGTTTTCCGGCTTGATTTCTTCAGCAACAGGCTCATTAACCAATACGTTTTCATTCGGATTTCCGATATAACAGATAACTGTTCCAGGAGGGACGCCTTGTCCTTCTGGTACAGCTATGTTTAGTATCGTACCTTCTGACGGCGACTCGATATCCATTTCTATTTTCTCAGAATTAATGCTGGCTATTGCTTCGCCCTTTTCTACAGTATCGCCGACTCCCTTACTCCATTCCGAAACAGTACCTTCTTTCATTGCCATGCCTAATTTCGGCATTACTACTTCAACAGCCATGTCTTTTTTCTCCCTTCAGCTTTGTTTCTTTGCCTATCATTGGTTTCAGGCTCCAACTTTCGAGGATCAATGCCAAAAAGGTGGAGCCTTTTTCATTTTTACTTACACCCTAAGAATAGATGGTTCTCCTAACAATTCTGATACAACTTTAATTACTTTCTCTGGTGTAGGTAGATAGATATCTTCTAGTGGTGGAGAAAAAGGTACCGGCGTATGTGGTGCAGTAATTCTTTTTATTGGCGCATCAAGCGTATCAAATCCTTTATCCGCGACCAATGCTGCAATATCTGTGGCCACGCTGCACCTTGGATTTGCTTCATCCATCACAATAAGACGGTTTGTTTTTGCGACGGAGGAAAGAATCGATTCTTCATCCAGCGGTGACAAGCTCCTTGGATCAACAATTTCAACTTCAATGCCTCTACCAGCAAGTTGTTCAGCAGCATCCATTGCCGTATGAACTTGTTTACCGATAGCAACGATGGTTAAATCTGAACCAGACCGTTTTATTTCTGCTTTTCCGATTGGAATCGTATAATAACCTTCTGGTACCTCACCTACCATGTTATATAGCGTTTTATCTTCAAAAAAGATTACTGGATCATTATCCTCGATAGCTGAGAGTAACAGCCCTTTTGCATCATAAGGGGAAGAGGGGACAACTACTTTCAGTCCCGGAATACTTGTAAACAAGGCATATAAGCTTTGCGAATGCTGAGCTGCTGCCCTAAATCCTGCGCCATGCATCGTACGAATCGTAACAGGAACTTGCGCTTTTCCTCCAAACATATAACGGAACTTGGCCCCTTGATTTAAAACCTCATCTAAACAACTCCCAATAAAATCGTTAAACATTAACTCTGCAATCGGACGTAATCCCGTAGAAGCTGCTGCCATAGCGGCTCCCATATACCCTGCTTCGGCAATCGGTGTATCTAAAATCCGGTCACGACCAAATTCTTGCACTAATCCTTTTGTAACCCCTAAAACACCACCCCATGCTTCGTCATCTTGAAGATGATCAACTTCTGCTCCGCCGGCTACATCCTCTCCCATAAGAATGACATTTTCATCTTTTCTCATTGCGAGCGCCATTGCTTCATTTATTGCTTGTGACATACTGATTTTTCTACTCATCTCAATTCCTCCTTTTATTGTTTAATAAGAAACATAAACATCGTTTAATAAATCGGAAGCCTCTGGATATGGGCTTTCTTCACTAAACTTAACAGCTTGTTTAATTGCCTCTTCAACTGAATTCTCGAGGGAAACCAATTCAGTTGAAGCTAACAGATTCTGATTCAGTAAGTATTTTCTAAATTGAGCAATAGCATCTTTTTCTTGTTTATGTTCTTTCTTGTCTTGTTCTTTTTTATATTTCTGAGCATCGCCCTCGAAGTGTCCATAATTTCTATAGGTTACGCATTCTATTAATGAAGGACCTTCTCCTCTGCGAGCTCTTTGAACTGCTTCTTCTGCTGCCTGATAAACAGCAATTACATCCTTCCCATCCACTCGAACTCCCGGGATATTGTAGCTTATCGCACGATCGGCTATTGTTTTGCAGCTAGAAGCATAATTAAAAGGTGTGGCTTCACCATAACCATTGTTTTCAGCAATAAAAACAACAGGAAGATTCCAAATAGCCGCAAGATTGATCCCTTCATGAAAAGTGCCGTGATTATTAGCACCATCTCCAAAAAAACATACACTTACATGATCAGTTTTTTTATACTTGGCAGTTAATGCTGCACCACAAGCAAGTGGAAAGCCTCCTCCGACAATACCGTTTGCGCCTAACATTCCTTTATCTAAATCGGCTATATGCATGGAACCGCCTTTTCCTTTACAAAGACCTGTTACTTTCCCGTAGATTTCGGCCATCATTCCATTTAGGTCGCATTCTTTAGCTATACAGTGACCATGACCCCGATGAGTGCTTGTAATGCTGTCCTTTTCTGTAAGGTGGGCACACACTCCTACTGCCACCGCTTCCTCCCCAGCATACAAATGAACAAATCCTGGTAAGATTCCCTTAGCAAATGATTCATGAACTTGGTCTTCGAATTTTCTAATCTCAAGCATTTTTTTGTACATCCAATAAGCCTTGTCCTGTGATAACTGAATTTCTTTAGTTTGAATCGTTTCCATATTCCAGCCCCCAATCTTAATAATGAGTCAATAATATATAGTGCAATTTACGTGCCAAAATGAAAATTCGCTATATTAGGAATTTATCTATTTTCTAAAGAAACAAAACGAGACAAAATGAGAATGTTGTCTCGTTTTGTCTCGTTTTAAACAAAAAATGATAAAAGGGGGTTTTAGAATTTTTCATATAGAATGTATGTAACATGATTTAGCATGCAAAATTGATAGGTACTATTAAATAGCAGTTCAAAAACTAATAGAGATGGGGACAAAAAAAGACGGATCCATTTTGCTCCGCCTGTATTTGTAGCTTTGTAATAAAGTTTGATAAAAAGTAACCTTATTTGGTTGTTAACACAAAGACTCCATTTTGAAAAAAGTTTGATTATTTCATTGAACCTTCTTCTGCTAAAGCCCCCGTTAGTTCCATAAAAGTGCTGCTGACCTGCTCCGGATATTGAAGTAAAGCACCGTTAAGTTGAAGAAGACGTCGATTCCACCTACCTTTAGATGGTTATTATAGAAATCTCACATTATGAAATATATGTATTTTTCATTCCGTTCGATTATTAATTCTTCTATACCTAAAATTGCTGTATCTGATTTTGTTGTTTGTTCTTGAATCCATGGCAGGTAAAACTGAATTATTAAATTCTTCGTACGCTTTTTTTGGATTAGTATTTCTGGATATTGCAAAGAAATAAATACCTATCGTTCTACCTCTTTGGTAAGAGGCAGTGGCGATAACGGTAGACAACTACTATCAAATTCAAATTGTCTAGTCAGACCAAAGCAAATATTTAGTTCGTCGCTATTCAAAAGTTGATATTTAAGATGCTTTTGTAACATATTTCTCAGTATCGTTCGGATTCCCATAATAAGTAAATTACCTCAACTTATAAAAAAAGTTGCGTAGCAACCCTGTAATAGAAGTAAATCCACCTGTTAGGTTGAAGATCGTTCTGCATTACCGCGCTGCACTATATTACAGATAGGGCCCGTTTGGTTATGTAAGTCGATACCTGACATAATAATCTGTATTACAATATTTATTATTACTAAAGTATTTAACATTAAATTATTTGTTTAGATATCTAAATATATTTTCCACTTGCTTATGTTTATTTAATTTGCTAATATAACTGACGAACGTTCGTTAGATTCGAGGTGATTTTATTGAAAAGCAATGAAATTAAGGAGGCAGCTCTAAAATATTTCACAATTCATGGTTATGAAGGAGCATCCCTTTCTCTAATAGCTGAAGAAGTCGGCATGAAAAAGCAATCCATTTACGCACATTTTAAAGGAAAGGATGATCTTTTTCTACAAGTTTTACGTGATGCTAAAGAGACTGAATTATCTTCAAAACTCCAATATTTCAGTGAAATTGATTCACAAAATCCTAAATCAGATTTATACGGATTTCTACAATTGGTAATCGATCTTTTCCAAAAAAATGAGCAGTTAAAGTTTTGGCTACGTATGTCTTTTTTTCCGCCAGCACATCTTGCGAAAGCAATCGAAAAGGAAGTAATCGATATAGAAGATAAGGTGCAGGTGATACTGGAAAGTAAATTTCAGGATTGGATCGATGCTAAAGTAATAGTCGGAGATGTATCAAAAACGCCGACCTTTGCCTTCTTAGGAGTAGTCGATTCTATTTTGCTGGAGCTTGTATATGGCAATGATGAGAAGCGGCTGAAGGATAAATTAGAAGCCTCTTGGACAGTATTTTGGAGAGGTATTTCACATCAATGATTCATAAAGAAAGGAGGTGTTGATACATGGAGAAAACAATAAAAGAACAAAAGGCGGTATTAATTATTCTTCTAAGCAATATATTCATTGCTTTTCTGGGAATTGGACTCATTATCCCCGTTATGCCGTCATTTATGAATATCATGCATTTATCAGGAAGTACGATGGGCTATCTTGTTGCTGTATTTGCGGTATCACAGCTTGTTATGTCACCATTCGCGGGTCGTTGGGTTGACCGTTACGGCAGAAAGAAAATCATCATTATCGGATTATTCCTTTTTGGTGTTTCAGAACTTATCTTTGGTGTAGGCACGAACGTATCCGTGTTTTATTTATCAAGGATCCTAGGGGGAATCAGTGCCGCCTTTATTATGCCAGGTGTTACTGCATATGTTGCAGATATTACATCTGTTCAAGAAAGGCCAAAAGCAATGGGCTATATTTCAGCCGCCATTAGCTTGGGCTTTATAATAGGACCTGGGATCGGTGGCTTTATTGCAGAATTTGGTATACGCTTACCCTTCTTCCTGGCAGCGGCCATTGCTTTTTTAGCATGCCTTTCATCAATATTCATTTTAAAAGAGCCGATGACAAAGGAACAGCTTGCAAAAGTTTCTGCTAATACAAAGCAAACAAACTTTATTGGTGATTTAAAAAGATCACTTAATCCACTTTACTTTATTGCGTTCATCATTGTATTTGTACTCGCTTTTGGTTTATCGGCCTATGAAACTGTTTTTAGCCTATTTTCTGATCATAAATTCGGCTTCACGCCGAAGGATATTGCAATTATCATTACAATAAGCTCTATTTTCGGAGTTGTTGTGCAAGTATTTATGTTTGGAAAACTGGTAGATATCCTCGGCGAAAAAAAGCTTATCCAATTATGTTTAATCGTCGGTGCAATTTTTGCGGTAGCGTCCACTATGATCTCTAGCTTTTTGGCAGTTCTTGTGGTAACTTGCTTCATCTTCCTTGCATTTGACTTGCTTCGTCCGGCATTGACGACATTTTTATCAAAAGCTGCCGGGAAAGAGCAAGGATTTGTTGCTGGAATGAACTCAACCTATACGAGCTTAGGGAATATCGCCGGGCCATCTATGGGAGGATTACTATTTGACATAAACATCCACTATCCTTATCTTTTCGCTGCTGTCATTATCGTCATTGGCCTTGGTATTACAGTCATTTGGAAAGAAAACCGATTGGTAGAAAGCTTAGCGAAATAATTAGAAAAGCACAGGGAGCCTTTGAACAATCAAAAACCCAGGTTTTTTCCTGTGATGATCATACAAAGTAGCTTTCCTTGTGGAGATTGACAATTTTTCTAACTCGAAAAGTTATACTTTTATTTGTATCAAAACCCTTTGTCCATATTGAACAAGGGGTTTTGATCTTATCTACTAATAAATATCCGTTGAGTCAGAATGTAGATTTAAAACGTGTTTTAGGTACTTCTTTACCCTTTTAGCTTCTCCCGCTGTCGAACCAACCGAGCCATTTTTTATATATAAAATCCTTCTGCGTCATCTTCATTTAATAATCTCAAAGAGACTTCTTCATCAATCTTATGGATAACAAATTTTTCTCTTCCGTTGTCTCTATCCTACCTTGTCTTCTAAGAAAAAAGTTACTTCCCTCTTTTTTCACCAACCTACTACTTTCGTTAAATAAAAAATATCCTGCATTAAACAGGATATCTTATCTAACCACTCTTCGTCGGAACATTTTTTAAACATCACGACTCTATTTTAAAGCCACAGTATTCTTAGAATATTTTTCCCTCATTTAATTCAAATGCTAAATCTTTGAAAAATTGAAGCGATTCTGGATTGCCCATAGAGTCTGGATTCACTACCTTATCAAACTCAAAACCTAATAGTACTTTGCGAATCGGAACTTCCATTTTCTTTCCGTTCAATGTTTTTGGTATTTGCTCAACGACATAAATTTGGTCTGGGATAAAACGAGGAGAAACATTCCCTCTAATTTGTTCCTTAATTTTTGCTTTCAGGGTAGGGTCTAGACTGTTGCCAGACTTAAGAACAACAAACATCAGTAAGGAAGAACCACGCCCTAGCACTTCTCTATCAATAACAAGACTTTCCATTACCTCGTCAATCGCTTCAACAACCCGGTAAATATCACTTGTACCCATACGTACTCCAGAACGATTAATCGTCGAATCGGAACGTCCATAAATGATACAACTGCCTTTATCGTCAATTTTTATCCAATCACCATGTTTCCAAATACCAGGATACGTATCAAAATAACTCTCGTAGTATCTTATCCCATCTTTGTCATTCCAGAAATAAAGCGGCATGGATGGCATCGGTTTGGTAATGACCAGTTCTCCGACATCATTAATTAAAGATTGGCCTTGTTCATCAAAGGCTTCGACATGAACACCTAATGCCCGTCCCTGTATTTCGCCAATTCTAACGGGTAATGTAGGCACACCTCCTACAAATCCGGCACAGACATCTGTTCCGCCACTCGATGAACTGAGCCAGATATCCTTTTTAACATTTCCATATACCCACTTGTATCCGTCACCTGATAAAGGAGCTCCTGTAGAAAAAAGAGCTTTCAATTTCGATAGATTATATTTTTCCATTGGCTTGATTCCTAATTTCATAGAATTCGTTAGAAAAGGGGCACTTGTTCCAAAGAATGTCATGCCTGTATCTTCAGCCAATTCCCAAAGAGTATCCATGTTAGGGAAGGAAGGACTACCGTCATAAAGAACTATTGTCGCTCCATTAAGCAAACCACCCATTAGCAGGTTCCACATCATCCAACCTGTCGTTGTGAACCAGAAAACGGTATCTTCGGAAGTCATACTTTGATGCAATCGTGTGGATTTAAAATGCTCCAATAAAATGCCCCCATGCCCCTGTACAATCGGTTTTGGCATTCCGGTTGTACCTGATGAATAGAGGATCCAAAGCGGGTGATCGAATGGAACACTTTCAAAAGATAGATCCGCTGATTCGTTTAGAAGGGTTGACCATGGAATTATTTTCTTCAGATTTACCTCAAAGTTCGTTTTATCTATGTACGGAATCAACACTGTATGCTTGATAGTGGCTATTTCCTTTTGCAGCTGCGAAACAACTGAGGTTTTATCATACACGTTCCCATTATACTGATACCCGTCAATTGCAAGTAAAACAACCGGTTCAATTTGCTTAAAGCGGTCAATGACACTTCTTGCCCCGAAGTCGGGTGAACAACTCGACCAGATGGCGCCTATACTTGCTGTTGCCAAGAACGCTATGACGGTTTCAGGGATATTTGGCATATAGGCCACAACACGGTCACCCGATTTCACACCAAGTTTCCTTAATGAATGAGCGACAGAGGCAACTTTTTCTTTCAGCTCTTTCCAGCTTACCTCTTGCTTCTTGATATGCTCGGAACGGAAAAAAATCGCCGTTTTATCTTCTTGATCATTCGATAATGCATTCTCTGCATAATTGAGTCTCGATCCTTCAAACCACTTTGCACCCGGCATCGAATTATCTGCTAAAACCTTGTCATATTTTCTTTCAGCTTTTACTTCACAAAAATCCCATATTGACGCCCAGAAGTTCTCTAGCTCATAAACCGACCATTTCCATAGCTCATGATAATTATGAAACGCCAAACCTTTCTTTTCCTTTAACCAATTCACGTAATGACTCAATACCGTCTGATCGATTTGTTCTTTACTCGGTTCCCAAATGATTTGTCCATCTGCAAGCGTTTTCATTTAAATCATCTCCCTTTGGCATCAAATGCATTATTGAATTATTTCATATAATTGGTAGTTTAATTAAATGATAAAGTATTCTCTCAAAACCGTCAATTCACTCAAACTTAGGATGGATTAATTCTTTAATCTATCACTTTCGTTTCTATGAATAGGAAGTTTAATACAGAAGCAAGTTCCTTTCCCTTTCACACTTGACACACTAATAGTTCCATTCATACTTTTAATAATACTATAAGAAACCATCATACCTAGTCCTGTCCCTTTTTCTTTTGTCGTAAAATAAGGCTCACCTAAGCGGCTTATTTGTTCTTTTGTCATGCCAACGCCTTTATCTTGAATCTTAATTTGGAGAGTTGTTGTTGGGGCGTGATGGATTAAATGTATGTATAGTTCACCATTAACTTGCATCGATTCGATGCCGTTTTTTAAAATATTAAACAAGCACTGTTGAAATTTTTTTCTTTCTCCTATGATATAATAAGCGTCATCTTCCAAAAGCGATAATTTTATGTCTATTCCATTCATGTTTGCCAAGGGCTTAATAATATTTACCGCATGCTGAATCTCATCGGACACTCTTAAGTGTTCTTTATTTTCAGGGGTTGTTGCTGCAAACGTTAAATAATCATTAATGACTTCTGTAGCTCGATCTAATTCCCTCAAAGCGATATTTGCATACTTTACCTTTGTTTGCGAAGAAACTTCCTCTTGTAACATTTGAATATATCCTCTAGTTACTGTTAGGGGATTACGAACTTCATGTGAAATACTTGCAGCAAGGTGACTTACGATTTGTAACTTTTCTGCTTTTGCTAATTTTTCTAAAATCTGAAAATTCGCAAGGATGGCCTCCCACAGAATAATCACAATAACAATGCCAACGACTTGGATTATAAAGTATTGTTTCCATAAACTTATACCTATATTGATTCCAAATATTTGTGTTGCAATAAACTGTGTAAGAATCTGAACAATAAAGATTAATAAAATACCAACGATATTTTTTTTGAATACAGACATTTGTAAATAGTATTTAGAAAGAAAAGATATTGAAATACCAATTAACGGAAAAGTGATGCATGAAATATAAAATCCATTTTCTCCCCCCGACAAATATCGAATAATAAGAGTGATAGCTATTAATAAAAAACTTAATCGATAACCTCCATATAAACCACCTAAAAGAAATGGAATCCATCGGAGATCCCAAACAAAGTGTTCTTCTATTACTACTGGAAATAACATACATAGAACAAGTGAAAGAATAGGAAAAATGGCTAAGAACCATCCTTTTAATGCATCTAAACGGTACACGTATTTCACTAGATACACCATTTGCAATAAAAAGATGGGAAGAAGAATTAATAAAAAGTTAATCAGTAAATCTTTGGTCATAAGATTCATATCTACACCGAACTTTCAATGTTTTGCGAAAATTTTGAAATGCATATAAATCATAACAAGTTAGGGAATTTTAATCTAGTAAAATTATTGAGTAATTTTCAATAAAGAAAAGCGCAAAACACTGAAGTACATAATAGAATACGAAACAAGAAGCGGTCGATTCAGTCTAAAAAATGAATAGGTGAGAACTTCTCAAAAAAGACAAAAAAAAGCACTGAAACAGTCATTTCAGTGCAGCACAAATATAATTCTTTAATAAAGAGCTGCTTTTGCGAGCATAGTAATCGTTGCATCGTCCATTGGAGGATTATGAAGTCCCGCACGTACATCTCTGTAATAACGTTGCAATGGGTTCGTCCGTTGTAAGCTTTTGGCCCCAACGACCCTCATCGCTTTATCAACGATAGATATTGATTTGTTTACGACTGATAACTTAACCGCACCCAGCTCTTTCGATAATTCATCATGATTTTCAGTTTGTGTTTCCCATTTTTCCGCGACAGAATAGAGAAAATGGCGTGCTTCACTTAATTCCAGTTCAATTTCTCCAATCATTCTTTGAACATTAGGAAGATCTCGAATTGGTCCCGGCAGGCTATTTGGTGAATAAGTTTTCGCAAATTCGACTGCATAATTTCTTGCAGCCATCGCGATTCCTAAATAGCAGGCTGGTATATGTAACAGCCATGATTCAGGTTTCTTCTTGCCAGGTTTGCTTTGCATGACATAATACTTATCTGGAAGGATGACTTCATTTAACACTAAATCATGACTTCCTGTACCCTGCATAGAAATCATATCCCATGTTTCTTCTATACTTATCCCTTTTATGTTTCGATGAACCAAAAAGGTGCCAAGTTGCTCATCGTGAGGTACCCAGGCTGTAACAAGGAAAATATCTAGGACAGGTGATAGGGTCGTAAAGGTTTTTCTGCCATTCAATACCCATTGATTACCTTTCTTGATAGCTGTCGTTTCAGGACGTCCTCCACGTGTCGGACTTCCTGTTCCTGCCTCTGATGCTGCCGTGTTGATGAGGGCACCTTTGGACACTTCATCAAACAATTCGTCCATAACCTCTTTTTCCCATGGTCTTTTTTCAGTCAGAGAAAGTACCGTTCCTACATGCCAGCCGATTCCTAAGGCAGTTGGACCACAATACTCAGCTATTTTCTCCTGGCTAAGGAGGAAATCATACAAGGATCCACCATTACCTCCATACTCTTTTGCTAGCGTTAATTTAGGATATCCGAAATCCTTTAATTCCTGAATGTTTTCAAAAGGAAAGCCTTTTGATTCATCAAGATTTTCAGATCGTCCGGAAAAAGACTTAATCGCCGCCTCTAATTTTTGTATATATTCTTTTTGCTCTGCTGATTGAAAAAACGACATGAAGATCATCCCTTCTATATATGTAAAACAATATCCTATACCATCTAGCAGGGGAATCAGCATCTGCTAGAACTCACCTTTATCATATCACTTTAGTGGTGATTACAGTTTGAATCTGTACATTAAGAGTTAATGTCTTCATTTTTATATTGTTTATTAGCATTCTTATAAGCTTCTTTCGCTTGATTCATATCTTTATTTTCTATGAAATATGCAATGGCAGCTTGACCAATACCATAAGTAACAGCTCCCGCTACCGCACCTGAAACAGCAAGACCAGCACCTGGAATGAATCGAACTGCAGCTCGAACACCTTCCCTGACAAGCAAACCAATTCCGACGTTAATTCCTAAAGCTGTGATGAATTCACTGGCAGTTTTCGTATTGATATCTTTATCTGCGATAAAACCAATCACAACAATCATCAGTCCTTGGATACCAGTCAATATTGGAAAATCAGCAAAAGGGATTGGCTCGGCACCGATTAGACTGGCAATGGCCGTGAACGTACCTACGATAGTCCGCGCAAATTTTTTCTTAACGAATTGGCTCTGTATCGCCTTTGCAGTCTTTAGTTTCGCTTCACTGGGTAAGGCCTCAATTAAGTAATCAGAAAGCAAATCTATATTCCAGCGCATGTCATATTCAATTATTCCCTTTTCATCAAAATCAATATATGAACAAATTGGAATGATGTTTAATAGTGGGATTTCACTTTCTTTAAACCGCTTAGCCATTAAACCGATGGCCTCATCAATATGATGTTTTTTCTTAGGGTGGGCATCAAAAGGTACTTGTTTATAATGTGGCGGATCTAATTCATCTACCTGGGTGATAACACAGATTACTGGCACATCATAATGATGTTTATCTTTCACAATTTTCCTCAATTTACTTAACTCTTGTAAATCCTCTTCAATCCGAGAATCCGTTTCTTTTGCTTTGATTAAGAAAAGAAACACATCCGGCTGTTCCTCAGTCACCGCTTTAATTAATTCATCCATTGGTGTCTCTTCTTCATAGTCTTCCGTAGGAGTCTCACTCTCACCCAATCCACGAGAGTCCAGCAGACGAATTTTAGGTTGAGAATCACTCGGATACCAAAGCCATTTACCTTTACCAGTTCCAGATTTAACGGAGCTAACGTATTGCCGTTCTTGGCCAAACATTGCATTAATCAGTGATGACTTCCCTGAACCGCGCCTCCCAACAAGAGCAATCCGCGGTTCCCTCGCATCGACCGTCATCGTTTTAAGCTTCAAAAGCTGATCGAGCATTTTGTTCTTTTTCGATTCTGAAATAGGTAATTTATTTACCTGACCTTTAATAAACGTAAACAAACTGCCCATTTCATCGTGTTTCTCTACCATGTGAATTCCCCCTTGATAAGAACTGTTTTATATAATATTTACCCCTGATTGGTTCAACTTAAGCATGTTCATCGAACCATCCCATTACATCAGCTAAAGGGGATTTATCTGTTCTTCAGGAAACTAGAACTGGAGCGAATTGTTCATTTCTCAGTCAGGATTTATCTTTTAGAAACATAACCACACTGGCCATGTATTTTTGAATTTCCTGTACTTGATATGCGGCTGAATCAGCAATCTGTTTGTAATGATGTTGTCCTTCATCCGTAATTCGTAAATAACGTTTTGTTCGTTTTTCACTTTCCCATCTGCCAACAAGCAGGCCGGTCTCTTCCATTTCATGTGATAAATCGTATAAATACCCGTTAGAAGCAATCCAACCGAACTGATTTTTAAGCAGGTCCCCTATTTCCCCCATATAAATGGGCTTCTTTTTGAAAGCCGCCTTCAATGTGACATAACGGACTAAGTCCTTTACGGATATTATTTTCGAGAAATAAGATCGGTATTCCTCAGGAAGTTCGTTCACAACCGGAGGGTTTTCACCAGATCCTTTTAAATCGAACATAAAGCGGTCAATGACATTTTTCACTTCAGAAAAGCGTTCTAGAAAATTCTCCTGGTACCATTTATAAAGTTCTTTCCCTTTTTCCGTTATTTGATAATAATTTCTTCCCTTGTTCGTGTATAATGATAAATGGCCGGATTCGACAAGAGTATTAGAAATCTTACATAAGTAGTCATAGCTATGCACTTTTCCAGTAAACGTATTTTTCAGGTCCTGATGAATCGCCCTTGGATAATTTGTTTTTACTGTTAAAGAATGCAGTAAAAAAATCGTTAAAAATTCTCTCTGACTTAAACCAACCGATTCTACCGTTGTAGACAGTTTTTCCCCTTTCTTCACTGTCAAAACCTCCTTTATATTGTGTATCAGTTAACTCGTTAGAATAAATATTTCTTCGTCCTCCCCTTATTATCCTGTGCTACCACATAATAGTAAAGTTTTTAATGCCTAATCCACTTAGTACTATAGTTTGGGATTTCATCTATTATTGGTTGAATAGAATTCTGAATATTCTGCCGAGGTATTCTTTCAAATAAATAATGATATTTACGACATAAAAAAAGCAACGGCCAATTATTAGGCCGTTGCTTTTTTAAATACTCTTATTGTTCCGTTAAAATAATCGGAGCTTCTTTTGTAATAACAAGAGTATGTTCATATTGAGCGGAAAGTTTGCCGTCCGTTGTTCTAGCGGTCCAGCCGTCTTGGTCCATTTTCATATGCCATGTTCCTGCATTCAACATTGGCTCGATTGTTATGACCATTCCTTCTTTCAGACGAGCACCTTTACCTGGTTTACCATAATGTAAAACAGTAGGGTCTTCATGCATTGTTTTACCAATGCCGTGTCCTGTGAAATCACGGACTACAGAAAATTTTTCGCCTTCTGCATAAGATTGAATCGCATGTCCAATGTCACCAAGGCGATTGCCTGCCCGGGCAACTTCAATGCCTCTATAAAGTGCATTTTTTGTTACATCCATCAAACGTTGAGCTTCCTCGGAAACCTCACCAACTGCATAGGTCCACGCTGAATCCGCCAATCCACCATTAAGATTCACAACCATATCAATCGTTACGATGTCTCCCTCTTTCAAGGCTTTCTTTTGCGGGAAACCATGGCAAATTACATCATTCACAGATGCACAAGTTGCATATTTGTAGCCATTATAGCCCTTTTGTTCCGGCGTTGCACCGTGCTCTGCTAGATATTTGTCGACAAACTCTTCAATTTCCCAAGTTGTAATGCCCGGCTTAATCATTTTAGCGATTTCTCTATGCGTCGCAGCAAGAAGCTTTCCTGCTTCATGCATCAAATGTATTTCTCGTTCACTTTTTATTGTAATCATTTAAAATCCTCTTTCGTTTAATATCTTTTCTGATTGAGACTCCTTATTTATCATATGCCTTTTTTTATATAAAAAGCAACCAAAAACCCGGTAAAATTACCGGGTTAATAAATTGATCGCCATTTCTGTATTCGTAATCGGCTTGTAACAAACGTAATTCTCACAAATATAAAACGTTTTATCATCGTTTACCTTTTGACAACTTTCATTAAAAGACGTAAACTCCGCTAGTTTCTGGCTATCTTTGCTGACCAGTAGGTGCACTGTGCTTCTATAAAGTCATTCCTGTGAATCCTTGCTCATTGATATAATGTGCAAGTGCATGGAAATGAGCCTACCTACTCATACTTTTTTACTTCTTGCTCTTCTGATTCAATAGGCTTAAAAATTGATTCAGATGAAAACATATTAAAGTAGATATTAACAAGTACCTTATTTAGTTTTTGATTTACCACACTTCGCTTGGTATTGTCCAAAGCATTTTTCATTATTACTGCCGCAGTTTATCCTCATCTTTAGGAATGCTACTGTCTCCACATACATATATAAATGACCTTTTTCTGTTTTCCTGAATCAGTAACTTGTAACTCACACATTGTAGCTGTGGAATCTATAGGAATCTAATTTCTTTTAAAAGAATCTTCGTTATATGATTTTTTTATCATTGTAAGGACTTAACTAAAATGTGTTCATGAAACTATACTAACTCCAGCCATCACTATTTATTTATTAGGCTTTAGTTACTTCATAAAAGCGCCCTTTTCTGGAATAAAGCTCAAGGATTTAAATATTTACAAATCCTGAGTAATAATAGTTGAATTTTTTATAAATCTTTTAGCTGTTTGCTTTCAAAAGTTTTATTTAATAGGCTATTTTACATTTCATTGTTGCTTTTTATTTCCATGAAAAAAGACCGAAAATTACGGTCTTTGTACTAAACATTCAAATCTCTTTTTTTATAAAAAACATAGGTTACGACCAAAAGTGTTAGAATCAATATTAGTGAAATTACTACAAATATTACATCCAAACCGCCGCCATACATTACATTTTTCGCTTCAAAATATTTAAATGGTGTAAGATATCTTAAGCCATCAAGGTTCTCATTCAAATCAATAACGATTGATAACAAATACGTTAGTAAAAGGATTCCAGCCGCTACAGATGCAGCCGTTTTTGGCTTCTTTTTTACAGCAGCAAGTGCGCTGCCGATGACCATGAACAAGACCTGCAAAAAGAACATTGCCGCCATTAATATGGCTATTTCACCATTAACCGCCTCACCATCGCTATATTTCCCTAAAAGAAAAATGGACGAAACGAATGTTGCTAGATTAATGATCACGATATTAGTGAATGCTGCCCATAGCTTATTTGTAATGACTTTACTTCTAGATACTGGTTTGACGAATAAAAACTCGGATGTTTTATCCCGTTCTTCTTTAGCAATAATGGTTGCTCCAAGCATTACCGCATGAATGGTTGCCATTAATAATAAATAGAGAAAAAGCATTCCATAGTAGCCGCTGGCCTTCGTTAAATCTAAATCACTGAAACCCAATACAGCCCGCAGCGATTTTGGAATATCTGCGATCAAATCATTTATCGATTGCCCCGATGACGAATATGCTTCATATTTAGTCATTCCTGATGTCACCATAAGGAAGACACCGATGCTCCAAAATATGAGCGATTTTCGATGATACTTCATTTCTTTTAAAAATATATTCATGACCCAACTCCTCCATATAGCGTTCCACAAGTAAAGCAAGCATTCTTAAACAGCATGTATATCCTTCTTGTTATAGACGACATAACTAGCTGCTATGGCAAGAATGATAATAACTGCACCAACAATCAAAAATGTTGCTTCATAGCTGGAATGTTTAATGATATAAGCCGCGTCGAAATATTTAAACGGGGAAATATAACGTTTCACTTCATCACCTGTCGTATCACTGAACATTCCCACAAAGTAGAAAACAAAGACAGTGGCAATCGAGACGGTCAGCACGGATTTGATCCTTTGGACAATAACAGAAATGATGATCCCCAAGGCTAAGAATAGGAGTTGAATGAAAAAAATTGTAAGCGACAGCAAAAAGAAAATTTTCAAGCTAAACTCATCAGTCTTGACTTGTAATGCCACAAAGCTAGCTGCCGCGAAATAAACGATATTCGTCATGACAATCGAAACAAAAGCTGCCAATAACTTGGCTGTCAAAATTTTAGTACGGGTAACAGGCTTCGTTAACAAAAAGTCCGCTGTTTTTGCAAGGACTTCCTTGCTGACAATAGAAGTGCCGAGATTCATTGCCTGGATTGCTGCGCAAAGAGTAATGAACGATAATGGGAAGCTATAGAATCCTATAATAGTAAAGAAATTTTCTTGATTAAACCCAAGTGCGTTTCTTATTGCAGCCGGATAATTTTCCAATATTTTTTTAAAATCCTCTGCATCCTCTGCAAATGAGGAATACATCGACATGAAAATAACGATGATCACAATTAACGATAGAGACCATATGATTGTAGACTTTCGATAAGCCTTCAATTCATGCATAAAGATATTCATAGTTTCTTAGGCCTCCTTTTCGTAATAATGCATAAATATCTCCTCAAGGTCCGGCTCTTCGATCCATAGATTCGCGATTTCAATTTCCGCGATTCTTTTCATCACTGTATTGATATTACCTCTAAATAAAAAGCTGATTACGTTATTGTTAACCTCTAATTTATTGACCCCTCCGATTTGGAAATAATTCTTATCTAGGGCAGATTTCGTCTCAATTTTAAACTTTTTATAGTTGTTCTCCTGTAACGTACTAATCTTTTCTACCGTTACGATTTTACCTTCTTTAATGATGGCAACTCGATTACATAATCTTTGAACCTCGCTGAGGATGTGCGACGAAAATAGAATCGTAGCACCTTTTTTATTCTCTTCCTCTAATAGTTCAAAAAATTTTTGCTGCATTAATGGGTCAAGCCCGCTCGTGGGTTCATCCAAAATAATAAGTTTAGGTTCATGGAGAAGCCCTTGAACAATCCCGACCTTTTTCTTGTTTCCTAAAGAAAGGTCATCAATTTTTTTATTGAGATCCAAGTCCATTATTTTTGCTAAATCTTTGATTCTCTTACTACAATCCTTTTTATAAAAACTGGCTGAGTAATTTAAAAGTTCCTTTACTTTCATATTGTCATAGTAAAAAACTTCTGATGGTAAATAGCCAATTTCCTTTTTTATTTCTGGAGCAAAACGAATACAGTCTTTCCCAAAAATAGTGGCGCTGCCGCTCGTTGGGTAAATGAGCGATAATAATGTGCGAATCGTTGTCGACTTCCCGGCACCATTCGGTCCTATAAACCCGAAAATTTCACCCTGTTCAACATTAAAACTAATATCGGATATTCCTCTTGATTTGCCGTAAGTTTTGGTTAGATTTTTAATTTCTATTACGTTCATTTATAATTCCTCCCTTTTTTCTCATCGGTATGCGGAATTACCAATTTTAGAAATGATGGATCACTACCTTATTCGTACAAAGAATCCCTTAGTATTTCCAAGTATTCTTCCATTTCTGCCATTGTCTTATCGCTAGCGATTTGCTCCAGGGATAGGGACGATACTTTTTCTTGCATTTGATACGCAAACCCTTCTAATGTCCAATTAATAATGTTGATCGCCTTTTTAATATCAATCCCTTTTTTAAATTTAGAAAGATCAATATCGGAAAATAATTTATTAAAGGAACTTTCGAACAATTCCTTCCCCCTGCTGTTTATATCAATTTTAACTGCAGGGGAGGAGTCTTTATAGATCGACTTAACGAAATTTAACATTTCAGGGTAAATTTGATATATTTCAATTTTCAGTAATGCGATTTGCCGATAGCGGACAAAAATGTCTTTTTCTTCCCAATTTATTTTTTCCATAATTTTATCCATTAGAATATCGATCATATGTTCATACAAGAATAAATATAATTGCTTTTTATTTTGAAAATAATGAAATAATAACCCCTTTGATATTCCTGCTTCCTTGACGATTTCATTGGTGGATGCATTGTCATATCCCTTCTGGGCAAATTCCTTTATCGCAGCATTTATTATACGGTCTTGTTTTTCTTTATCCATGTTCAAAAATTTTGAAAACATAGGGGCAGCCCTCTTTTCTTTCATTCTAAATTTACGGTTGACCACATCAGTCAATCAAATTGTACTATCGTTGACCTATCTGGTCAATATTAATCAAGCTATATTTTTTACAAAAAAATGAAATTGTTGCATTTGTAACTTTTGAATAATGTTTGCTCAAATTAATACTATTAACCTTTATAAACGAAAAAAAGAAAGAGCGTGTTTTGAAAAAGATTTTAATCAAAAACACGCTCTTAATATATTCATTTGAATCATTCTTTTATTAAAAATTTTGATGATTTCTGTGATCCTTCCCCCGTTAAAGCGCCCGTTAATTGAGTAAGCGTTCAGAATTTCAATAAAATGCGAGACCAATTGTGTATCCAATATAAGCTAGGATAACACCAAAGGTGGTTACTGTATTTATATATAGTGCGACTGTAATTAATAAAAAATATGATTTTAGAAATTCTTATCTATAGAGACCCATGATTAGTAATTGGGTACAGGTTCCCATTTAAGGCAAATGAAACTCTACCTGTTTCCTCAGATACTACCAGTACAAGAGCATCACTTCGTTCAGTTAAACCTAAAGCAGCACGATGGCGTGTTCCAAGTTTTTTACCCCCTGATGATCTGTCTGAAAGTGGAAGGACATTTGCTGCGGAATCAATATGATTAAGAGTAACCAGTACAGCACCATCATGTAGTGGATTTCCAGGGAAAAAAATTGATTCCAATAAAGAATGGGTTAATTCTGCTCCAATTGAAATTCCTGGTTGAATCAAAGACTCAAGAGAATCTTCCCGTTGAATCACAATTAAGCCACCATGTCTCAGATTCGACATATTTTGTACACAAATTGATAATTCGGGATATTTGTCCGTAAACGGAGACAAATAACAGTTTAAATAAAAAGTTGCAGCTTTCATGTCAATGTAGACAAAATTTTCTTTGATTTTTTCAAAATTTCCAAGAAGACAATAGTTTTCATTATCCATTGCTTCTAAGTTATTCTGTAATTCAGTTATTACTTGGCGAATATCCTCTTTTAATATTTGTTTCATTGGTGAAAAATCGCAATTACCATTATTCACAGACACGCACCTCCCTTCTATTTTTTCACTCTCTTTTTTGCGATAATCATCATTGAACGCAAAAAGTTCAATCTAGATTTTTATTTATTTATATCGGTTTACATCTTGTTCAATCTAGATTTATTAATGTACTTAAAGTTTGTCTTCAAGAGAGTTATTATTCATTAATGAAAGCAAAACGAGTTTTCCATTTCTTCATTCATCTTTTTACATCAATCAGGAATGACTTTACATTTTATTATGTCATAAGGGCAAGGTAAGACAATAAATATGTTAAAGACCAATTGGAAGATATTATATATATGAGGTGGTATAAAATGCCTTACGTAACTGTATTTGACCAAGGAACTTTTGAAGTTGAAATGGGTAAAAAGTTAGTATTAGCTCTAGAAGATAACGACATTAATATTCTCCATCGATGTGGAGGGAAAGCAAAATGTACGACTTGCAGAGTAGAAATATTGGCAGGTGATTTTTTTGAGGTAACACATAAAGAAAAAAAGGCTTTTGAGGAAAAAGGAATGGAAGATCATTTGCGTTTATCCTGTCAAATTTTTGTCAATGGAGACATAACCATTCGACCGATCATGACTGTAGAAAACTCTCGAATAGACGCTGGACCAAGGCCAGCTGACTAAATTTGAACAATATTTTATTCAGTGACCCATTCTAACATCATAACATCAAAATATAAGCTGCAGCCGATTCGTGATCAGTAGCAGCTGGAAGATATGAAATAGAGGCTGAAGCACCATTAATTAAACAATACTCAGGACTATCGGCAGTTAAATAAGGGTTTAAAGTTCTGCTGTCGTTCCGGGGATAGAATGGATAATAATCTTATATTCTTAAATACTTTTCAAACAAAAAAGAGGTTCAAATGAAAACATTACACCCTTTCAAGAGGTATATGAGGTAAAGGAGGTAATTGTATTCTAACCGGGTCTCCGGGGTGAACCTCACCACTTTCCATAACTATGCTCATTATTCCTGCTTTCCGTATCAAGTGCCCCTGCTTATCACGTTCTAAAACTGCTTTCATAAGACCTGATTTAAATTGATCTATTTGGACACATGGATTTCGTAAGCCTGTTACTTTAATAACTGCTGTTTCCCCAATATATAGAAAGGTATCCCTCGGTAAACCAAGCAGATCGATACCTTGTGTGGTGATATTTTCACCCATTTGACCAGCTGTAACATTAAAGCTATCTTTCAACTCATCTAATAATTCTGAGTGGATTAGATGAACTTGTCGCAGGTTAGGTTGATTTGGGTTACTTGCTACACGTGAACGATGCTTAACTGTTTTACCTAAATGGGCATCTCCTTCGACTCCCAAACCTTTCAAAAGTTTTATACTACTGCAATTATCCTTACTAAATGTGTGTTTATTACTTTTACTTACAGCTAGTACTATTCCACTAGCCGAGCCAATTTTTTCGTAATTCATTTTAATTCAACTCCTTATAATACTTATATTTGACATATTAATTAAAGTATCCTTCCCTGTTATTTGAAGATTAAGGGAAAATGAAAATAGTATCTAGATCACATAATGGCGCTTATCCGCAATGAAAAAAGGATTTTCGGTTGGAAAATCCTTTAACAATCAAAAATAGCAAGGTTTGATCTGAATAATCTTGAAACTAACTGGTATGACCGTACCCTAAACCACTTTCATCATTTTCTGATCCATTAATAAAAAAAACAATATCTCTTTGGATGAAGCAACTTGCCAAAAGGCTTTAAAAATTTTTTTCAACTAGACGAAATTTATTCGGAGTCATGCCAAATGCAGTTTTAAACTTTTCGATAAAATAGCTAGTACTTGAAAAACCTACTTCTAAAGAGATTTCTGTAATAGAACTTGTTGTTCGAACTAAAAGCTCTTTACTTCTATCTAAGCGGTAAGACAATAAATACTGAAAAGGTGTTCGGCCCAGATGCTTTTTAAAAAGACGATTGGTTTCAGCTCTACTTAAATAAGCAACATTTGCGACATCATCTAGTGTGATTTTACTTCCATAATGATGATGCATATATCGTAATATTTCTTTTACTCTTGGATCGTAAACTACTTTTTTCTGCCCATGATTAGGTACGATGTTCGTGACCAGACGCTCAATACAGAAAAGGTACTGTTGTGTAATCACTAATTCACATCCAAATGATTTGTTCTCATACGCGACAAATCCTTTTTTGATTGCTTCCATAATGTCATTTTGCCAATTGATACTAGGTGAAAAAGGGATAAAAGGAACTTTTTCATTTTGAATAAGGAACCCTATATACTTCTTTTCAATATACGAACTGGCTAAATGCACACCTACATTCCAACAAATATAACGTCCCTCACATGAATCGGCATGTGCTTCATGAATTACTCCTGAATTAATAAAAATCCCTTCTCCTTCATTTAAATTAATTTCTTCACCATGAATTTGAAAGCATACATGACCACCTGTTACAACGACAAACTGTAGCTCCTCATGCCAATGAAGTGGAATATAGCCAACAATATTTTTCCGAATATTAGTATGATAGAAAATGACTGGCCATTGTGGATCTTTGTATTGTACAAGTTCTTGGTACTGTGAATTAATAGAAATGTTGTAGATTTGCACTTAATCACCTCAATATTCTTATATTTTTAGAGATTAATTCGCTATTTATAGATCTTAATATTCTATATATTGATTATATCTTAATATTGATAGGTGATTATATGAATAAACAAAATCGTTTAATAGGAATTTTCTATGTCATTTTTGGCGCTAGTTTTTGGGGAGTTGGTGGGACAGTCGCGCAGCATCTTTTTCAATCTGGTAATATCGATGTGGATTGGTTTGTGACAACACGACTCTTAATTGGGGGGATTCTCTTACTTAGTAGCCAATTAGTGAGCAGTAATCGTAAGCATCTTTTTCAAATTTGGAGGGAGCCGACCAGTCGGAATCGGTTAATCACCTTCAGTCTGTTCGGCATGTTACTTGTTCAATATTCTTACATGGTTTCCATCGCTCTCGGCAATGCTGCAATAGCTACATTACTACAATACTTAGCACCGATTTTTATTATTTTTTATTTCATTGTAAAGGGGATTCAAAAATTAACAGGTTCCGATCTTTTGGCCATTAGTTTGACACTCCTTGGTACTTTTTTATTATTAACCAATGGATCATTTAATAATTTATCTGTACCCTTATCAGCTGTTATTTGGGGCGTAATTTCAGGACTATCATTAGCTTTTTACACACTCTATGCACGTTCGTTATTGGAGTCCTTTTCATCCGTTATTGTTGTTGGTTGGGCTATGTTACTTGCCGGAATTATTATGAATTTTGTACATCCTATTTGGGCAATCGAAGCTACAAATTGGTCCGCTTCCATTTATATCGCGTTAGGGTTTACAATCCTCTTTGGCACAGCACTCGCTTTTTGGATGTTTATCAAAAGCTTAGAATACTTAACGGCGAAGGAAACGACTTTACTTGGCACAGTTGAGCCATTAACAGCTGTTGTCAGTAGTATTCTTTGGTTGCAGTTACCATTTGGATTTTTGCAGATTGTTGGTGGACTCCTTATTTTAATATTAGTTGTTTATCTATCTCTACAAAATAAGGAAAAATAGAAAAATCCCCTCCAAGTAATAGTGTAATATCCATGTATATACATGGATGTTACACTGTCTACTTAAAGAAGATAATACCAACAGGGAGCCCTTATTTATGTCTACTCTATAGAATCTATTTCAAGTTCTGAAGAGACTTTCCATTCACATAATCAGTATTATCGAAAGTCAATGTTGTCGCTAGTTTGGATTCGACTTTTGTATAGCTGGCGAAATTTGATGAAAGAGATAATTCTCCAAGGTAAGATATATCCTAGTGCTACAGTCATAAATAGTGATGCTTCTGTTTCTGGACCTAGCCATTTTAAATAATCACGAAGCAAAAACCGGAAAATAAGTACGATGAGAAAGGTAATGATAAAGCTTTTGCTTTTTACAGCATAAATATGCTGATCAGATCGGAGTTCATAGTTAGTGGTCCAAATAAGTGGAATTGACAAAAGGAACCCAAAGATACCTGCACAAACCCATTCCCAACCAGCGACATGTGCTGTTGGATTTAAAATGACGAGAATAAAGGGTAATAACAAAAATAGTATGGGTAAGAGAATGCGGGTCCCGTTTCCCTTAATAGGACGATACATTGCTCTGGTTCTACGCCATAAGACCAATACAGCAATTATGATCACAATAGAATAAAACGAGGAAGAGTCCATAAATTCACCTCTATACATAGTGTATTTCAATTATATGGGAAATATAGATGGTTTAGTAGTGGTATTTGTAGAAAGAAGCAGCCGTTACTTAAGACGGCTGCCCAGTTTGTAGACAAAAGAATACCTCTTATCGTCCGTCGTTAACTAAAATATTACGTTTTCTTTTCATACAGCTGGTAAAAAATAGGCTATCAGCACAGATGAAAAAGTAATTTTATATACGAAATTTTCAGAGGGTAGCCATGAATAGTCTATCAACAGCTATTTTCTTAGGAAACAAGTGGAACTTATGGAACGAACCATACAGCATCAACTACATCTAGTACTTAAATATCAATAAATTCCATTAATGTTTAGAATACACTTCACCTACAAAAGCAATGGAATACCAAAAAAGGCATAGGGTGTATTTTCCTAATATTCGTGATGAGCTAATAATAGGAACGTAATGAGAAAAGCATTACGTTTCTGATTCAAACATACGGCGGCTTACTCAACGATATTATTAAAAGATATTTACATGGTAATCATCAAGATTATGAAGAATGTTTAGATGATGTATTATTAGAAGTTGGGTTTCATACCGATTCATTCGATCCAAAAAAAGTACGTTAAACAATGGATGGCAGCCTTGCTAAATATCGAACGATTGATTTCAGTGAAAAGATGGTACTCATTTTTTTCCAGACATAGAACCCCGTCAAATTACCGGGGCTCTTTTTTATAAATAAAGCTTTATGATTTCTTATTATCCCACTCCAGCAGCCGTTCCGCCAATTTCTTCGGGGTGTTTCGAAAGGCATCATTTGTACTTCCAGCCATATGAGATGTGATTGTCACATTGTCGAGTTGCAGGAATGGACTGTTGTTCCCCAATGGCTCATGGTCAAAGGTGTCGATAGCTGCTCCTGCAATTTCATTATTTTGCAACGCTTGAATGAGATCGTCTTCCTTAATGAGGCCGGACCTCGCTGTATTAACGATTATAGCCGTGTCCTTCATTTGTTGGAAGTGCTGGTAACGGATCATATCTTTTGTCTCTTCTGTTAATCGTCCATGCATCGAAACGACGTCGGACTGTGCAAGTAATGTGTTAAGGTCAACTTGTTCGAAGTCGTTTTGACCTTTATAATACGGGTCATAGTATATGATTCGTGCATCGAATCCGTTTAAGAAACGTCCAACGAGTTGACCGATGTTCCCAAATCCAATTAGACCGATCGTTCTTTCTTGGAGTTCTGGCACGAACGCTCCGTTAGGAAAGTCCTTGCGCCATTTGCCTTGTTTTAAAGAGGCGTGAGAACGAGCTATGTTACGAATTTCTGATAGAATTAAACCGACTGTAAATTCAGCTACACTACGGGCGTTGCGCCCAGGAGTATTGATGACTTCAATGTTTCTGTCTTTCGCCAGATCCTCATTGACATTCTCCGTACCACCACGCAGGACACCTATCAACTTCAAGTTGCTAGCAGCAAGGATTAATTTAGTATTTATAGGGGCAAATTGCGTAATGACGATATCAAATGTCTCGATGTCCTCAAACAAAGTGTCGGGTAACTCCACGACTTCGCTCCCTCCATTTTCGATAGTTAAATTGTCTTTTTGCAGCTGTTCTAAATTCTCATGTATCCACTCGCGGACAGTTACTTCTATTCCAGCTTCAACTAATTTTTTCAAGCCCTGTACCATCATATCTTTTGTAATAAATAAATCAGCAATCGCTAAGCATCTCACCGTTGAACACTCCTTATCATCATTTTTCTTTACTTTTAGCGCATTAACATGCCGCCTGTGGCGTCTAGCGTCGCTCCCGTAATGTAGTTTGCTTTTTCGGAAACTAGGAAGATAGCAATGTCAGCGATTTCTTTCGCTGTAGCAACTCGCCCAAGTGGAATACGATTGACGTAATAGTCTTCATTCTTCTCAAGTGATTCTCTGATCATGTCGGTCTCAACAATACCTAATGCAAGGTTATTGACATTTATACCATTCTTCGCTATTTCACGAGCGAGCGAAATCGTAAACCCGACCATCCCCGCCTTGCTTGCAGCGTAATGAGCGTGTCCAGTCGTCGATCCATGAAACGCAGCTTGCGACGTGATGTTTAAGATTTTGCCACGTTTGTTTCGTTCAAGGCAATGATTGGCAAATGTTTGACACGTCAGAAAAACGCTAGTCAAATTGATTTCGATCGTTTCATTCCATTCCGCTAAGCTCATATCCTTCACATAGCTCGTTGGCCACACCCCAGCATTATTGATGAGCAAATCCACTTCACCAAAATGCTCGATGCTCTTATGAATTAGCTCAACAGCTGCATCCGCATTGGCTAAGTTTACTTGAAAGGAGACTGCTTTGCAGCCAAGCGACTTAATCTCCTCAACCACTTCTTGTGCTTTTTTTTGATTGCCCTGGTACGTTAAGACGATGTTAGCACCTTCATGCGCTAAGGAGAGGGCGGTTTCACGACCTACCCCTCGTGAGCCACCCGTGATGATTGCAGTTTTTCCTTGAATACCTAAGTCCATAGCATTATATACCTACCTTCCACATTTTTTCCATATGCGCCAGAGTTTCTTTATACCTATTGTACTTTTCAGCATACACTTTTGCTTTATCCAGATTCGGTTTAATAATACGGTCGACATTCACCATTTTAATAGCCGCTTCTTTAATTGAACCATATTGTCCATTCATAACAGCGGCACACATTACGGTTCCAAGCGTACCGTGTTCTTTTACTTCAACAATTTCAAGGGGGATCTGCAAGGAATCAGCGAACATTTGAAGCCATACATCTGATTTTGTTACTCCCCCGGCAATGCGAGAGGAGACTGGTTTATCACCATATTTAAGCAATCGCTCAATATGATACATATGGCCGAACACGATTCCTTCGTATACGGCACGAACGAAATGCTCCTGCTTATGCCAACTATTCATGCCAATAAAACAAGAAGTGGCATTTGGTACCGTGTTCGACCCGAATAAGAAAGGGAAAAAGAGCAAATTACTGTCCTCCGGTCCTGTTGAAGCCACCAATTCATTGCAAAGATCGTACACGGACCTCCCTTGATTCTCATACTCAAACTTTTCTCCAACCATGAACTTATCAATAAACCATTCAAGATTGCTCGCTGATGTTGGACTCGCTTCAGTTGTGAGCCAGTAATCAGGCAAACAGTAAATTGACGTCATGAACAAATCTTTATCAATGACTGGCTTTTTTGTGATGTACTCATTAATGCTCCATGTTCCAGCGACGATACATAGCTTATTTTCTTCCACTAGACCGGATGCAATGGCTGACGCGGCAATATCAAAAAGCCCTCCAGCAAGGGGAGTTCCTTCTTTTAGCCCAGTCGCTTCCGCAGCTTCTTTTGTGATGTATCCGCACACATCAGTAGATTGTTTAAGTGGGGGAAGCTTAGTCAAAATCTTTTGTAACCCGAAGAAGTCAAGTAATTCCTCATCAAAACATTGATCTCTCACATTCAATAAGCTCGTGCCAGAAATATCGGTCAACTCCAAGTATGCTTCTCCTGTCAATTTAAAGCGCAGAAAATCCTTAACCATGAATATATAATCAGACTGATCAATTACTTCTTGCTCATGGTCTTGCAACCAAGCTAGCAATGCTACTGGCTGACCCGCCCAAACAGATTGCATAGTCTTAGGAAGTACTTCAGTCTCGAAGCGAGGATCTGCATACCATTCATCTATATACTTCTTCGCCCGATTATCAGTAGAGATGATTCCGTTATAAGGAGACCCTCCGTCTTTTGTCGCTAAATAAAGACCGTTACCGTGACCGGTAATGGATATACCAACAATTTGCCCTGCATCTATCGCCGATTTCCTCAACACTTCTTTAATTACCTTGACGTTTGCTTCCCATAGCTCATCGATATCCCGTTCCGTATGAAATGGCTTTGGCATTATCATTTTTGTCTTTTGCGAGGCAATCTCCACTTCTTTTCCAGACAGTGTGTATAAGGCTGCTTTTGTGACTGTGCCACCATTATCAATTCCCAGTAAATAATTCTCCATTATCGTTCCTCCCTATGCAAAGAATGACGCGATTTTAATCAGTAACCATCCAAGCGGAGTCGAAGCTCCACCGACTAAGTTAGCGAGTTCAGTAGTGTTGCTAATATTGTCTGGTAAGGCGACATTAGCCAATTTTGCAGCTTCTGTAAATGCGCCCGAGATATCCGTCCCAATGTAGAGAACCATAGTCATGATGACGATTCCAGTAATATAAAGGCGGACCATATTATGTTTAAGGAATGGTGAACACATCGCAAATAGAAATGAAAGCGATGCCAAATCCGTGAATGGCAATAAACGATTACCTGGAAGGATTACTGCGAGCACAAGCGCAGTTGGTATCATTAAAAGTCCAGTTGCCAGAACTGCCGGATGGGCAATGAGTAGCGCTGTATCCATAGCGATGTAAAATTCACGGTTTGGAAACCTTCTCTTCAAGAAAGCTTCCGCTGCTTCCCGTATGATTGATAAACCTTCGACAAGGACGTCAACCATTTTAGGTAAAAGTACCATGACCGCACCAACGGTCACCCCTAGCGTCATAACTGATCCAATGTCAAAGCCAGCAAGAATCCCAAGCAAGACGCCGATAATCGCTCCTAGTGTTAATGGTTCGCCGAACACACCGAATTTCTTTGTAATTGATTCAGGGTCCGCCTTCACATCGCGCAACCAGGGTATGCGTTCAATGATCCAGTTGATGGCTATCCCAAACGGAACAAACACGGCGGTCGTCCCATGTGGAAAAGATACACCCTTTAAATTAAAGTCAGACTGAATACGTGGAGCAGTCAAATCACCAATAATCAAGACAATGACAAAGTGAATCAGTGCTGCCAAGGTCGCAATCCATATACTATCTGTCATACTATAAATAAGTGCACCTGTAACCATGAAGACCCAGAAGTTAAATATATCAATATTAACAGTTTTTGTTACTTTCAAGAATAGTAGAATGATATTTAAAAGAATGATCCCCGCTACGGCAAATGGAACGATAGGCGTCCCCCAGCCTATCGCCGCTGCTACAGGCCACCCAGGGTCGATGACTGTCAATTGCAAATCAAATCGGGAAACCATTGCTTCAGCAGCTGGTCCCATGCTTTCAAGAAGAAGTGTGATAATTAAGCTAATACCGACAAATCCAATACCTACAAGCATGGCTGCTTTAAAGGCACGGCCAATTGTCACTCGAAAACAGAGCGCCATGATAAAAAAAATTATCGGCATCATCACCGACGGACCTAAATTGATCACCCAATTAATCATTTCCATGCAAACTCCCCCTTTTTCCTTCTTTTTAAAACAAAAAAACCACAAAGAACGACAGCTTAAACTCTGTCAACTTTGTGGGGACTCTCCATGGTCTCATACCCATTCTTGCTATTTTGTTGTATTTGTTTACCAAAGTTCTTTTTGACTCGTCGTCACAGCTGAAAATCCAGCGCGAAAGACGGTTTCAATCTTTACTTTTGAATCAAGGAAACCACCCGCAAGTAAATGAGTGTTTGGTATTATTGACTGAATTTGGTTAACGTAATGAATCGCGAAAGGACCCGGTAAAACCTCAACTCCATCAAAGTTAATATTCTCCAAAGATTTCAAAGCTTGTTCAAGAGAACGAGAATCAAGTAGGAACACGCGGTAAATTGCCAGTAAATCAAGCTTCATAGCTGTGTTTAATACACGTTGGTTCGGTGAAATGACCCCATCAACCTTGAACATTTCCTTTAACCACTTAACACCCTTTGCATCCTTCGTTAATCCTTCAATCAAATCTAAGTGTACTAACACTTTCTTACCTGCTTGATGACACCGTTTCGTCAATTCCTTTAAATTGCCGATATGTGCTTCTGATAACAATACGTACTCCGACTTACTTGAGAGCGCACTGTCCAAATCTTTTAATTGTCTTGTTGATGGAATAACTGTCTTATCTGAAAACATCTCGACCACCCTTTTAATATAGCGCTTACAACCTTCAATTGTAAAATGTTCCTAAAAAAGTGTCAAGTCATGTTCTTACACATTGTATGTGCTGCATGGTTTCAGTATGCTCTGTATGTTTCATACGCCTCTTCTGCTGTACCTTTCCCGTGAATGATTACATTCAGCGCGGCTACCACACCCGCTGGCTTTTCATTTTGCGTAATATTGCGACCAACGGCTACCCCTTTTGCACCAACATCCATGCAGTGTTTTACGAATTTGAAATAATCTAGTATATGTTCGGTTTTTGGTCCTCCCAAGGCAAGAACAGGCCTTTGAGCCATCTTTACGATTTCTGAATCTCCTGCTTCCCCTGAAAAACGTGTCTTGATAATATCAGCTCCAAGCTCTGTACCAAGACGTGCCCCAGTGGCTATCACTCCCGGATTATTGGAATCCTCATTCGTAACAGCGTATCCGTAAGGCAATGTCTCACACATAAATGGCATGTTCCATTTATCGGCATCACGAGCTAGGTGCCAGGCAATTTGATGTGAGGCTGCTTCGTTAGCTGCACCAGGAAACGTCATTGAAATAATGCCGTCTGCACCAAGCTTCAGTGCATCCTCAACGACTATCAAACCAGTTGTATTTGGTACACTTGAATCGAACACTCCCGTCGATAAATCAGCACGAACGAGCATGCCCACATCTGCAAGTGAATTGGCGTAAGTCTTTGCCATACCATACGTGACAAGTACTGCATCAAGGCCATTTTCAATCATCTTTGGCAATTCGGCAATTGTGTCATCAATTCCCCTGGTATTCGTCGAGAAATAATAACCATCAAGAGCCAATGTGATTGACTTCCCATCTTCTGCAAATATGTTTGCCATTCTCCTTGTTTTTGGCATGTAATCTCCCCATTTCTATAAAATAAACGAACAAAAATCCCCACAAAGAATCGACAGCTATCTGTCAACTTTTGTGGGGATTCACTTAGTCACATACCCAATTAGTATTGCTATTTTGTTGTCCGTTTTATGTTACCTTAATCATATGGGAACTTAAGTCTTCTGTCAAGGATATTTCTGAATCCGTTTTCATTTGTATATGATTTACTTTTTTTCCATAACCGCAAAGTAATTTTCTTCATTATCAGCAAAGTTAAATACTCTACCAAATGGCATACTTACAAGTTCTCCGACTGTGATATTTTTATCCGAAAAGTCTTTATATAATTTATCGAGATTTTCCGAGTAAAACATTAACGACGGTGTATTAAGATTTAATTCAGGCTGCATTTTTGCAATTAATTCTTTATTGTGGAGAATGATACTCGTTTCTGCTTCCTTAGTTGGAGCAATTTCAATCCATCTCATTTGGCCGTTATCTTCTTCAGAAACTACGGTAAACCCTACTTTTTCTGTCCAAAATTTCAATGTCTCATCTTGGTTATTTACATATAACATAATTTGACCGACTTTATTAATCATTTGCTTCTCTCCATTTCTACTAGTTAGGTTAATATTGATATTTTTTTCGTTTGAGCATTATACTTTTGTTTTTAAGAATATAACTACTTAATGATTATACCAAATGTAAGATTTAAGCCAAGTTTTGCTATGCTTCTCTTTTAATTCCGTATTTGATGAACAAATAAAGTTAAGTACCTACATTTTTTGTTATATAAATCTGCCCAATTAGTAGCATAAGAAATGCACCTGTTTCTAGCCTGCCCCATATAGAAGTATTTGATAATTTACTTTCACTTCTAGATTATGATTTTCTTCTGCTTGAACAATTTATGAAAAAGTATGAATAACAGAACAAAAAAGAAGTATTCTTATTAAATTTTGTTATGTGACTAAACTGTCCCGTTACTTGAATAAGAATTTATAATCAACAGAATTTGAATGAAATTATTTTTTCTTTTTCAATCTGCCTTCAGCTTTCTTTATATTCTCAGCAACTCTAAATTTAACTATCTCGCTTATTAATTCATACGGCATCGGCTTTTCTAGAGGAAACTGAACTGCCCCTTTTGAACTTTTATATTCCGAAAATTCATGTTCAAAAGCAGCGATTCCGCTAGAAGTTGGATAAAATCCTATATGTTTTTTATAGGCAGCGAAATGTACCAGATTCCCATGTAAAACAAAGGTAGGCATTTGATAACTTATCTTTTCTTCTGCATCTGGTGCTGATTCTTTTATAACTTTTCTTAACCTTTTAAGTTTTTCCTGAACCTCATGAGGAAATTGTAAAATGTATTCATCAATTGATTTAAACATATAGGATCCCTCCATGATTTCTCCTCTCATTAAACCAAACCCTTAGAATTTCATTTACATATATTATAACGTTTTCTTACTCAAATTTCCTTCCCATTTAGCTCAACAAAATAAAAGGCTACCGCAGCAACCTCATTATTAAACTCAAGCACTCATTAGTTGAACAAGTCACTTCTCTTAAAATGCATATAATAGACGGACTGTGCAGTAATTAATCAATTTGTAATAGCGTTAAGGCCATTTCACCAACTCCTATACTGATATTTTTAAATACCAATTAAGTGCATTTTTATAAAGAACTTTTATAGCTTCTTCTTCCTCAAGTATATTATTTATCAGCTCTATATCTGAATATCAAAAAGGCCTATTAGCCCTTGTTGAGGGTAAATCTGTTCCGAACATCAATGCATCTGGGTTTGTAGAGTATATAGTCCGAATTGCTTCTTCATCATCAAAATCAATTCTTCCGAAACCAGTTGCTTTTACTCTTACACCTTTATCAACTAAAGATAAAAGATTCGTAAAACCGCTTTTTGATAAACCAAGATGATCTATCGAAACCGAAGGAAGCTTTTCTACTATCGTTGTTATCTCTGTTAAAGAGTTAGAATCAATGTATAGCTCTGTATGCCAATTTACTAATTCATAAACTCTTCTCGCTAAGTAATCTAAACGTGATATATCCTCGGAACCTCCACGATTTACATTGAATCGAATAGCTTTCACACCAAGTTCCTTAAGTTTAATGATTTCATCATCTGATGTATTGTATGGCAATTGAGTTACACCAACAAAGTTTTCACCAAGGGTTTGTAACGCATTATCGATAATATGTAAATGCGAATCAAAACTTTCATATTTTTTCCTCCAGTCTAATTACCTTTCTACTAAATTTTATATCCTGAATTTGCATAATGAAATTTAATAATATTTATAAATATCGATAGGTTTAATTTATCAGTTGAATAATTAAGTTTGCATTTTGATGTTCAATTAAACCTGCCTATTTGTCTCCAATAGAAAAGAGCTGCATCAACAGCCCTTTATTAAACCCTTGTTGTTCTAAAAAAAGTTTGATTAAAAACATCTAACACTCATGTTTTTCAAGATACAAAAAGAAACCATTTTAATCAAAGTTAGATCAAAATGGTTCTTTTCTTGCTAATTAATATAGATTTCATAAAAAAATTGATCATTTTATTAAAGCTGTTAACAAAGATAATGCGATAGTCAGGAACAGTACTGACTAACAGCTGTTGATTCTTTTTCTACGTTTAAAATGCAATACAGCTCTTCAAGCTTTTGTATTTGATATGTTGGAACAATTTTAGTTTCATTAGGTTCCAGTTTAGGGTTGAGCCAACATGTATCTATAGCAGTTTGCTGTCCGCCTTTAATATCCGCACTTAAGGAGTCTCCGATGATTAATGCTTTTTCCATCGAGAAATTAGGAATTCGCGCAAAGACATAATCGAAATATTCCTTCATGGGCTTTTGAAAACCAGTATCCTCTGAAACGAAAATATCCTTAAATAGCGGAAATAATCCTGAATCACGTAAGCGTTTATACTGGGTCTTGGAAACACCATTAGTAACAATATATAAGTCATATTTATTTTGCAGATCGGCTATCAATTCAAAGGCCCCATTAACAAGCTGATGCCCCTCTTCTAAATAGCTACGATAGTTCTTTTCCATTAATACTCCATCAACTTCTCGACCGTATTCCTTAAATAAACGTGAATGGCGAGTATTCACTACCGTATCACGATCTATTATTCCTTTTTCAAAGGACTTCCAGAGATCTTGGTTTATTTTTTTATATTGTGCTTCGATTTCAGGAGTTAAGTGGATATTTTGATCCTCGAAAAGCAAGCGCAAAGCTAATTTTTCTGCTGCGCCAAAATCCAATAGTGTATCATCTACATCAAATAATAATGTCTGATATTTTTTCACAATTCCTTCTCCATTCCTACGTATGTAATTTACAAAATTGAGCTAGCATATCTGGGACCAAGCAACTTGATGGCCCTCATTATACTGATGAAGACACCTACTCCGGTTAAGTCACTGAACCAGTACCAGGGCTTCATATTTTGCAAAGCAAATATCCTTCAACGATGAGACCAATCATCAGCAAAGGGAAAGATTCCATTCCTAATACAAGTGTCGTTGCAGCCCAAGAGCCTATATTTTCATTCGCTTTACTATTCATTATATTTTGCGAACTGACTAACAAACCTACGATCAGTGCAAATGTTAGTCCTACAATAATAACCTCTACTCCCCAATTTAATGATTCTATTCTAATTCATTCATAAATATTGTGATTGGCTAGGTCACTCAATCCTTCTCGATTTTTAACATGGATGAACTCCTTGTTACGTTCAATCAAACCCTCTGTACATAGGTGTTGGATAACTCGATTGAGATGTCTATAGCTCGTCCCGATTAAATCCGCTACATCTCTTAAACTATTTGTACTGAGACGGCCTTTAAAATGAGCATCTGATTCATCAAAAGATATGGACAATAAATAACTTGCTAATCGTATTTCTACTGGATACATCAAATTAAAGCTCAAAGAGTTAGATTTAATACAAAATTTTCTTGTAATGGTTTTGAGTAAAAATTGTAGAAACGGTGTATAATCACTTCCGTATTTTCCTAACGAATCATAATGAATTCCAATCATGTTAACAGACGAGACGGCCTCAACCGTATTGATAATATCAATACCTTGTACGTATTCAATATCCCCAATCAATTCAAGTGGTGTCTTAAAAGAAAGAATCAATTTCTTACCTTCCAAAGAGGTGGTATAAATTTTAATTTTCCCCTTCACAAGTATATAGAGATACTGTGATGGCTCTCCTTGTGCACAAATAATCTCTCCCTGATCAAAGCTATACAACGACAACTGGGCTATTAATGGAGCGTTAAATATAGATTCTATTTGATGAGCATGCAAATAGTAATTGAGTTGCTGTCTATCTTCGGTTTGCTTCATGAATCGCTTCCGCCTCTTCCCCCTCATTCATTCCATTTCTGAAAAAGTTCTACTATTTAAGCACTAATATCACAACGCTAGCTACCAACATACTCAATACCGATAAACTGCGGTAGCTTCATCTGCTGCTTGATTTCACCGAACCGCCATTACAATCAATGCCAAAGATCAAACTGAGCCGGGCAAGGAGCACTGCTAAAATAGTGTTATCACGAATCCCAATTAGGTAATCGTTGCAGTTTACCAAGTTCTTATATCTTGAATCATCCGCTAATTAACTACTTCTTGCAAAGTAATAAAGGCACTTCCTAAAAACGCGAAGAAACTTCCTCTCATTTTTCACTCACCCATTTAGATTGCTCTCTATATTAAATGATAGATTCACGTATTTTGGAAAGGACATATGTCCTCAATCTAACATTTACTCGGTTTTTCTTTAGCAGACCTTCTAAGGACTACGCAATCATCGAAAGGTGGTTTACTCTTGCCACGCCTACATGTGCCTTAAAGAATCATGCTTTTAAAGCGAAGAACAAACAATTGAACTAGCTATGTTATTCATGATGCCATAGTTTTTCTATTTTCATCATTCCTGATTTATTACTATTTAAAAAACCCAAATCGGACCTTTTTAAGTGTCCACCATTTTAGGTGAATTCAACAGTATCTAATAACTCTATATCCCTCTTAATATCATTCCAACTAAACAACTAAAAATATTTCTATATGCCATCTATCTTAATTGGTAGTTTAAAATTCGTGTATAAAAAAACACTCATCTATATAATGAGTGTCAGGCTCGCACCGATGTTCGGTGCTTTTTCTTACATCTAAGATCTGTAAATTAGTTTACTTCAATGACTCCACATATGAACGAACCATGTCTGGGGTAACTAATTTACGAGTAGGTATAAACCTTTGATTTGCAAGAACATTGATTTGCATAGTGATTTGATTAATTTGGTCTGTTGTAAAATCCTTTTCAGCTTTACATAATTCAATAGCTCCTTGAATATAATCTTCACGTTGTTGGTCTAAAAGCGAAAATTCAGTAAAAAGTTGATTTTGTTTTTGGGCATGTAAAGAAAGGGCTTTATGTACACTCATTGTCCTTCACTCCTATGATTTTTCTAATAGCTACTTCTATAATAACAAGATAATATAGAAAACTAAAGAATTCAAATTTTCAATTTTCAATAAATCTATTTAAATTAAGCTTGGGGAACTCTGACGTACAAAACTAATTAACCTTTAGATTACCGTTAAATCCCTAATAGATGTTTGTAAAGAATATTATCTAAGCATGTCTCTGTTGAACAAGAATTTGTCTACTGATCATCTTTTTCTTCACTAGAAACAATAATGGTAGACCACTTAATATCTCAAGCGTTTTGCTACCGAAAAGGATAATCGGTTGACTTTCTCCGTACATATATAGCATATGGTCATGCTACTAATACATTGCTTATTTGTGTAAATCCCATCGCACTAATCACTTTATCCTAACGTTTTAAAACACAAAAAAGCCATTGAAGGATTGGGGTATAAAACCACACAATTCACCTCAAGAGCGGGATTTAAAAAATGAAAGGACCTTTAAATGGATTGTAAAAGGGTTTATATGTACATTAAAGAATCTTTATTATTTTCCTCATGTATGAGTTCTAATAATACTTTTTCGCATCAACGTTCGTAAACGCTTTAACTCTAATTCAATAGTATTTTCAATAAAAGAAGGCTCTTTTTTGAACATAAGCCATTGCATAAAAAATAAAGGAGCGAAAAGTTCGGTTATTTTAAATAATATAAAAATTCATTAAAAAATTAGCTGTGCTTTAAATTACTCCCTCTAATATGTCGAGAGTAAATTGAAATAGTGGTAAATAGTTCATAGATCAAAAATTATAATTTTTGATCTCCTTTGACTCCATTAATTGAATAACTCACTTCAATGTTTGCATTTAATGAGTGATATACTGAACAGTACGTATCTTTCGATAATTTAATAGCACGGACCACTTTATCTTCTGGCAGTTCCCCTTCTAGTAAATAATGGATATGGTAATCGGTAAATCGTTTTGGATGATTTTCTGCCCGTGATCCTTCTATTTCTATTTGAAAAGTAATTGGTTCAAATCGCATTTTTTTCAAGATCATTACAATATCAATTCCTGTGCAACCGGCTAAGGAATGTAACAGTAACTCTGTGGGTCTCGCTCCGCTATTTTGTCCTCCTACTTCTTTGGCAGCATCCATTTTTATTACATGTCCTGACGGAGTAGATCCAGAAAAAGCCATTTCTCCTGACCATTTAATTATTGTCTTCAATTATTTCAACCCTTCCTTGGTGTTTTCCTATCCTTTAAACGTTCGTAGAGCTATTTAACAAAATTTCAGTTCAATTAAGTTTTTATTAGTACATAACCTACCGACTATTTTTTGTGTTGAGTCTTAGAGTACCTTAAGGACTATTCCAATTCTTATTTTACATAGTTAACATGTGAACGCCCTTGAGAGATTGTTTGACCTATATATTATGTAATATAGCTAGAAATTATTTAACCAAATTTTCACTGCTATTCTGTAATTAACAAGGATACTATGATTTGCAGAATTTTTTTATCTTTTAACTGTCATTGCAACAAGCACTACGTCTTGACCTTTTCACGACTGATACCTATCTTCAATTTATTAAGAATAGTCTCTCTGCAGGGGAAATCTTTTCATGCAAAAAAGGAGTAAGGAAAACTCCCTACTCCTTTTTATATTTAGGATGTTAATTAACTATTTTACGTTTTTTTCTAAGCCAAAACAGTATTGGACTAAACCCTCTTTTTAAAAATCTAAAATAAAAGTTGATCACATTTAACATTCCAGTCTGGATTTCCGACTAATAATAGAACCTATTTTGAAAAAATATTGAAATTCAAAATAGGTTCTTTATGTTAATTCAGGCATCTAGTTTGTTTAATGCTTCTTCAACTAAAGCACCTGATTGTTGAAGGTCTGATAGCTTTAAGTATAAATCTACATAAAAAAAGCCAACAAGTTGTTGATTCTATGGTAATTAAAAAGTAGAAGCTAAATCTTTTGCTCTTGTAATAGCATTTTCTTTAATTTCTTGTGCTTTATCAGGCATTGCAGCATGTCCTTCAACGAATAATCCTTCAAATGAAGGAACTCCGAAGAATTGCATTATGATATTTAGATATCGGTGTCCCATTTCCATTTCAGCTGCTGGTCCTTCGGAATAAATACCACCACGAGCTTGAATATGCAATGCTTTCTTGTCAGTTAAAAGGCCAACTGGACCTTTGTCGGTATATTTAAATGTTTTTCCTGCAACAGAAACAGAATCAATATATGCTTTTAATACTGGTGGGAATGAAAAATTCCATAATGGTGTTACAAATATATATTTATCGGCAACAATGAATTGCTCACATAATTCTGAGAGTCGACCAACTTTAGTTTTCTCTTCCGACGAAAGTTCTTCAAATCCCTTTCCAGATTGAAGTTTTCCCCAACCACTGAAAACATCCACATCAATTTCAGGAATATTTTCTTTATAAAGGTCAATATTCACAATTTCATGGCTAGGATTTACTTCTTTATAAGTTTCAATAAATGTTTTTCCAACGGCCATACTGTAAGATTGAGTTTCATCATTCGGATGAGCTGTGATGTATAATACCTTTGTCATTCTGCATCTTTCCTTCCCTTTTACATATTTGAACATTCTAGTTTGTCTAAGTAATTTAACATTTATACAATTACCTCTAGCTAAAATATCATTAATTTTAGGTAGTTATATCTTCTACTTTGTATCAAAAAGGAATCTTGCCATAAATGGTAAATAACTAATGTAACTAAAAAAGACACAATTCCTTGTACAAGAATTACGCCTAGTTAAAAATCACAACATTATAAAGGGCAGCTGAATATTTTCGCGAAAATTGAATAAAAGAGCCCATTAAAAATGAAACTGTCTAAATTATATAGTCACATGCAAAAACGATACTTCTAAACCTAAAACCCAGGCTAAGACATTTTACGGAAATAAAATGGAAACTTCCTTACAAGAAAAAAGAGAGAACATTAATTGCCACTCTTCCTTTTATTTCTAAATATCACTTAGCTATTAAAGATACATGATCTGCAGTTGCCCAATTGTTTATAGGTACTACTTTATATTTTACACCAGACTTAATTTTCAACATCGCCTTTCTTTATCAAAACATTTGGGATATGGGAGTACTCATTCTTCAGATGGAATACTTGTAAAAACAAGAGGAAGATGCAAGCTTGTTGCTTACATCTTCCTAAAAAATTATTTGGATTGTGTCTTTTCTTCTTTCTCATCTGGAGAAATCAAATCTTTTGTAGAGTTTTTAAATTCTCTTAATGTGCTGCCAAAAGCACGTCCAATTTCGGGCAACTTAGATGGTCCAAATATGATGAGGGCAATGACTAAAATCAATATCAATCCAGGCATCCCAATATTTTGAAACATTGTGTATCCTCCTTAAAATTTAATTCCTTTTTTCTTCGGTCTAAAACGTAACAAACTCTCAGTTTCTATATTGGCTGTCTCTCTTAAAATAGTAAACCAGAAGTTACGGCTGCAAGGGCTGCAGCACCTGTTCCCATATATGTAAAAATGGTACGCCGATTTCACGGTTTGTTTTCCATCAGGTTGTCCTCTTGTATTTCTCCTGAAAGCTAAAGTTATATTAGAGAGTAGCTAATGCTTTTGTTTTTCCCTCTATTTTCAAGAATGTTTTACTCATATTACCAAATGAATCTATCGCATATACTTCGATATCATAACTTATACCTGGCTGCAATCCCTTTACTGGCAGAACGAATGGGTTGGGTATAGGATCTTTGTAGAATTCTGAGAAAGCCCGAAACTCTTTCGCTATTTGTCCTGTTTGTTTGTTCTTCGCCACTACTTTATAAGAATGTACCAGTAAATTATCATTTGCCTGAGTAAACATGACATTCATCTCAGTACTAGTTGTGTCAAGAACCGTAATGCTTGCTCCTTTAGGGAAATGAGGTTTTACTTGCTCTCTCATTTCTGTATATTTAAATGTATTTTTTTTAGCGGGATAGTCAATTACCCATGGCTCGCCTATCCAATTATTTTGATTAAAGTCACGACGATGAATGTTCACTTTGTTTCCATGAACCTCTACAATTAGACCCTGACTAAAGGTTTCGGATCCTTTAGGTAATTCTCCTTGAAGATACCCAGCCTCTACCCACATATTTTTTAGAGAAGCTGTTGCAACAGAGGTAAAATCCTTTTGATGGATTGCTCTTGGTTCATCCAATGGATAATGTGTGTGACCGGAAAACGTAATTACTTGCGGATATTCTTTTAGAGTGTTATACAGTAACTCTCTGTTAACTTCGAATCCCCATTCACTCCCGTATACTGTATTTTTGATAGGCTGATGCAGAAACACAAATATCGGTTTCTTAGGATCATCTTGTTTCGCCTGCTGCAGTTGCTCCCCTAACCACGCAATTTGTTGTTCTGAAAAGTATCCTTCTGTCTTTCCATTTTCAGTGCCAAGAACTATGAAATGAAACCCTTTGATTACCTTATGGTAGAAAATAGACTCCATCCCCATTTTCTTTAAAAACAGTTTTTGGGCATCTGTTACAGATAAACCATTCCAATAGTCATGATTTCCTATCGCAAACAAAGAAGCGGCCTGCGTTTGTTTTTTTGCATTATAAAGAGCCACAAAGCGATCATACTCTTCCGTAAATCCATTTTCTGTTAAATCCCCAACAACAACAAGAGCATCTTGTTTTGGCACCAACTCATTCAATTGATGCAATGCGCTACCCAACTTTTGCAGATCGGTTGTACCACTCTTCAACATATGCACATCACTAATAACAGGAAACACCAAATCAGGATTTTTGTGTAAACCGAACTTTGATGCTTTTTCGACATGCGATGCTGCTTCGGCCTCAAGTCCATTTAGTGAGTTTACTAGCGATAATCCAAGCGTAAGCCCGGCAATCTTCGTTGTACCTCCCAAAAAACTACGTCGATCCATTCCCTTTTCTAAGATAGTATTTGACAATTTTTCAGTTTCGTTTTTTAGTTGCTCATCTTTCATTGCTACTCCTCTTTTCACAATATGATTTTATTGATTTCAATTAAGACCAATCTAATGAAATTTCTAAAAATTTATGTAAGTAAAGCAAATTTCAAGGTACTTTTAGTTTATTTTATATATAATAAATCATTGAAATTTTGGTAATAAGAATGTATTCATATCATGGAACCCGCCACTCAATCCCCCCTCTTATATTCATTTTTTCAGTAGAAAAATTCACTCCTAAAGTTAGTAACGCAAATTGTGTATCACTTACTTTGACAAACTCTAAAAAGAAGGAATAAAATTTTCTAATTTGAATTCTGTATCTTCCTATATGAAAGATCTAGAGGAACTAAGACTTGTTTGTCGGTACAGTATTTATTGTCTATGCAGGTAATAATAACGGAAAAATTGTTAATGCTTGTAATGATTTGTTTCCGACCATCATTTGCTCTCAACAAAGCCCACAATAAAACAACTTTTCCACAAACGGCCTACTTCCAACTCAATATTACTTATTAATTATTAAGCTAACGTTAATGTGAAGTGTATTTTTTTTGATTTTGTTGTTAATTCAAACAAATAATTCCATGTTCATTTTTTAAACTAATAAAAAGAGGAAAAGCCAACATTCACTTTTCCTCAACGTAACATGGTATGATTTCTATTTATTCACAATCTCAATTTCTTCTTTTCGTACCTCTGCAATACTTTTTCCGACAGCTTAGAATCTGAAATAATACGGTTAATCCTATCAAACTGGCAAACCTTAAATAAGGATGCAACATCAAATTTACCCGGCAATAGTTATACTTCTCTTTATTAATGGTTTTTAGCATCTGTTACCTTCAGAAACCAATAGTATATTATTCTTAACGATTTATTCATGAATAACATAGTGAATGAAGTACAAAGTTTAAGTAACCAGATTCAATCTTTAAGTAATACCCACTCCTTTAATAAGTTGATATCTTCTAGATTCATGTTATTCAAAAAAGCAGAGAGCCTGCTCTCTGCTTTCAACTTACATGTAAATTTTCACCACTTCACTGACTTTTCCTTATTCCTGCGACTGAGTTTCCAATGATTTCGTTTCTATCTTTTGATTGTACAATGGCAAAATGAAAAACATCCCAATAATAAAAAAGAATGCCGCTGTTTCAAATATAGCGACGAGTGAAAATTGTTCTTTCAACACTCCTGCCGCACTCATAGTCAAAACCATCGAACCAGTGAATAATGGGCTTAAGATTCCATTTACTCTTCCGATGAACTCGCCTTCGGTCCTCTGCAATATCAATGTATTAATTCCAATTTGAATACAAGGCAACATTAGCCCGTTAAAGAACTCTGCGGAAAGTGTAATCCAAAGGTTGGTCGACAACCCCATTACCGCTAATCCAATGGCATTCACAAGCATTCCAAAGGCCAATAACCTCTGCGGTGCCACTTTTTTAGCAAAAATCATCACTCCAGCACCGCCTAAAATCATACCAATACCATTCACCATAAATAACCATTGTAGATTTTCCTTCGGCAGACCTAATTGTTCGGTAACTAGGAAAATCGAGAGCGGCTGAATGAATCCAAGTCCGAGCCCGGCTGCCAGAAAACATAATCCTAATAGACTTAGCTCTTTTTTTCGCAACACGTAGCTCACTCCGCTTTTCATTTCCTGCCATAATGTCGTTTTTACGGTTCCTTCATCCAGTTTGCGATCTTTTGGAAGGAAAGCGAGTGCACCCGCTGATAGTAAAAACGCTAGGCCAGTAATCGCAATCGAGATGTTGATTCCGAATGATTGGAAGGCAAATGTGCCCAGGATCGGGCCTAAAACCATAAATACGGCGAATACGGTCTGATATACAGACATCCCTGTTTGAATTTGACTCTCTGGCAAATGCATCTTAAATAGCTTCATGCCCGATGGCTGAGAGAATTGAGAAAGTATTGCTGAAATTAATGTTGCAAAAAATACCACTTTCCAACTTCCGAAGATAAGGGCGATAAGCACAGCAAATACCGATACTGCACTTAAAATATCACACCAAACCATCGTTTTTTTCGGGCTCCATCGGTCTGCAAACGTCCCACCAATAAATGAAAAAATAAAAATAGGTGCGAATTCAGCCACTGAAATCATTGAAATGGCAAAGGCATCACCGTTTGTTTGTTCCATAACGAATAGCAAAACTGCAAAATTCCGTACCCATATCCCTATTTGTAGAAATAATCCTGAAAAGATAATGGCCCGAAATACACGATTTGTAAATAAGTTAGGTTCCTTATTACTTAATGTTACAGATGCGTTTTTCCCCAATATAAAAACCTCCTGTCAAATATCTGGACAGGAGGCAGTACAATACAAATTAAAAAGGCAAAATATCCCTGATGATGGAAGGAACACAATGATCTTTGTTTGTATTTTAATGTACAGACTAATCCTATCCAGAAAAAAGTTCGTATTTAACACGCATTTTTTCTTAAAGAATAGGATTATATATCATTGTTTAAAGGTCACCCTTCCATTTAATGTTAATTATATAATAATCGAATCATTCTGATTAATCAAGTGCAAATTTCAAAAAATAATACTATTATAGAATAATTACCAAGTATTAAGTCATGAAAATAAAAAAACAGACTTTCTTTAAGAAAGCCCCAGACTGTAGACAAACTCGATGAAAATCGAGTTTGTCTACAGTTTTTTTGAGGGGTTGTAAAAATTCGACGTTGATTTCCACCCCAGGCACTCGCTTTCCGCGGGCGGTCAGGGAGCCTCCTCGGCGCCTTTGCGCCTGTGGGGTCTCCCTTGGACACGCATTTCCCGCAGGAGTCTCGCACCTTCCGTTCCAATCAACTTTGTTTTAACAATTAGATATAACCACTTTTGCCTACAGTCCTTTTTGTTTTAATATAGAAGTATTAAAACTTGAGGTGATGACGATGCTTTCGAAACATAATTCTATTCAGCGAGATCAACTTGAAATGATTACTTTGGATCAACTGGTGCCAGCGAACCATTTGGTTCGTAAAATTGAGGGGGCCATTGACTTCACTTTCATTTATGACTTGGTGAAAGAGATGTATTCAGAGATAGGCCGCCCAAGTATTGATCCAGTTATTTTAGTTAAATTGACATTCATTCAATATACCTTCGGTATTCGTTCGATGCGTAAAACGATTGAAGAAGTTGAAACGAATATGGCTTACCGTTGGTTTTTAGGTTACGGTTTCCATGATAAAGTACCTCACTTCTCAACGTTCGGGAAAAATTATGAGCGTCGCTTTAAAGATACAGACCTGTTTGAACAGATTTTTTATCGTATCCTAATGACAGCCTCAGAAAGAAAGTTAATTAGTGCAGAGCACGTATTCGTTGATTCAACACATGTGAAAGCCAGTGCGAATAAGCGGAAATTCGAAAAGAAAATCGTTCGTAAGGAAACACGAGCATATCAAGGACGCCTTCAAGAAGAAATAAATCAAGATCGTGAAAACAATGGAAAGAAGCCTTTTCCACCGGATAAATTTGATAAAGAAGAAACCAAAGAAATTAAAGAAAGTACAACTGATCCTGAGAGTGGCTACTATGTAAAAGATGAACGAACAAAACAGTTTGCCTATTCATTTCATGCGGCTGCGGACCGCAACGGTTTTGTGCTGGGGACGATTGTAACACCGGGAAATACGCATGATAGTCATATCTTAGAGCCTCTTGTTGAACAAGTGATTGAGAAAGTTGGAAAACCTGAAGTTGTTGCCGCAGATGCAGCTTACAAAACACCAGCCATTACAAGCTACCTTTTTGGGAAAGAAATCACACCAGCTTTACCCTATACACGTCCACGAACAAAAGAAGGGTTCTTTCGCAAGCATGACTATGTTTACGATGAACATTTTGATTGTTATCTCTGCCCATCGGGCGAGATTTTAAAGTACTCAACAACAAATAAAGAGGGCTATCGCGAGTACAAATCACCCAAACACACTTGTGCGACATGCTCATTTTTATCACAGTGTACAGTAAGCAAAGACCATCAAAAAGTGGTGACACGCCATATCTGGCAAAATTATATGGAAGAAGCAGATCATCTGCGTCATCACAAGGATGTAAAACCTATATATGCGAAACGTAAAGAAACAATAGAGCGTGTATTCGCAGATGCAAAAGAAAAGCATGGTATGCGTTGGACTACTTTAAGGGGACTTAAAAAATTGTCGATGCAGGCGATGCTTACTTTCGCTGCCATGAATTTAAAGAAGATAGCCAATTGGACATGGCAAGGTCCAAGAATGGCTTAATAAAGTGGGCTCGTAGAGGCCCAATCTCTTAATCTTGAGCAAAATTCAAAGGGAATTTCAAAAGGGGTCCGGAATTAAAACATTCCGAACCCCTTTTGTCTACAAACTGAGACTTTCTTTAAGAAAGCCCGTTTATATTCTTCAACCTCATGAATAGTTGCTAAGTCTATTTTTCTGCCTCAACAGTCCTAGTTAATAATGACTTCCCCACAATCCGTCATTTCATAAGAATCCAATATTATTTATAACACTTCCGAAATAGCCCCAACAAAAATCCAAAAAGATGCTTCTTTTTTAGCTCTCCATCAAACTTCCATGATTCGGATTTGTCTGAACAAGTAAATTGGAAGATGGCATTTGAATTTGATGCTCATGTAAAGCAGACATCATCTCAAACCTCACATTTCTTGATGTTTCAAAATAATCTTCAGGTTTTACTAGTCCAACTATGCATAGCTCATATCCAACATATTTAAGATTCGGATTTAAATCCGTAATGCCAAGATATCTAAAATCTTCTTCAGGTGTACCGTCCTCGAGCCTTAGAAGGCTTTCAGCAAACTTCTCATTACAAGTGAGGCATAATTCTTCCAACATCCGCTTCACCCTATCTGGTTTTTCTTGGTAACTCACCGTGATGCGTTCAATGATTCGCATTCTCCCTTTATTAAAATTTTGAATCGTCTTGATTTCACTGTGTGGGATAGTAAGCAGTTTTCCTGACCATTCCCGAATCTGCATGAACCGGATGCCAATTTCCTCAACCGTCCCGGAACTTGTCCCATTAAATGTAACAAAGTTCCCCACTCGAAATTCATTATCTGAAAACCTAACAAATCCCAATAAGATATCCTTAAGCATTTGTTGAGCGGCAAATCCGATAACGACCCCTACAATCCCAGCTCCAGCCAGTATTCCCTTTATGTCAATAAACTGTCCAATCAGATAAATGAGGAAAAGCGCCGAAATACCGTACCTTAGAGCAGAACGAGTAACACCCTGTATCGTTCTTTCGACTTCTTCCTCAAAAAAATTAGACCTTCTAAAGAACCATTCAACCATTTTGTTCAATATATAATAACCGGCCAATAACAGTAGAGCTATTATAAAAAGCCTCAATAATAAGAATTCTTTCAAATAATCCAAAACCCGCTCTGTAAAATTCAAAATATCCATGTTCCCACCTCCGTTTCCACTCTTATTCAGAATCGATTAAAATCCAATCATCATCCTTGCCTATTATCCCTTTATCAAGAATAAGTCTCGTTTTTAGGCGATAGGAAACCCCTCGCTTATATGGTTCCTTTAATGTAGGCAGACGAAAGTTAAAAGGAATTTCATTACTTTCCCCTGAATCAATCTCACTTGAAGATAAAATGGTGCTCGTTTTAAGGATATCTTCCATTCCCGTAGAATGAGTATCCATAATTAAATCACATTCAATCCTCCTTATTCTTTGCTCCTGGGTACCACCCTTAATCAAGAAATACCCATTTATTAATTCACCAGATTTATACGTATTTTTGGGAAGGATTAAATCTATCTGTGCAGACCCTATCCCTAAAAGTAACAAAGATTTTCTCAGTATCAAAGAATACACTCCATTTATATTTATTTGTTTTTCATTTATCATTCCACAAGCTTAGCTTAAACAATTCTTGAAGGGCTACATTATCCGGACTACAAAAAAACCTTTACCATTTCGGTAAAGGTTTACTAATAGAAAATAGACCTTTACCACTAGGTAAGGTCTGGCTAACAACAAAATGTTGCCAACAAAGCCGAGAGCGAAGAACTCCGTATTGACGACATTGTTGTAAAAGCTACTCCCCTTAGGAGAATATATTCAAGTATATTATTTATCATACGGTAAGATTAGAAAGTTTGTCAAACCTTTTTAGTTTTATGGAATTCCGGGAATAACCCCCGGAAATCACTTAGCTTACCAATGTTTACTAAAATAGGAGTATTCTTTTTAGATAAGCATGGTGTGATTAGTGGTACGTTTTCAGCGTCAAAGAAAGGTAAAAGAAATTAAAAGCAGAAAGTCATCGGGAGCTAATGGAAAGTAGGTATTCTTTATCAAATCTTATGGTTTTAAACATATTTCCCTTGAATTTAGGGGCATGTCAAGTACCAATCGGAAATACAATAAAACAAGGCAGCAGTATAAGATTTTAATCCAAACAGGCCAAATTTGTAGCATCTTGTCAACCATGTATTACTTGAACCAATGCGTTTACATGATTTAGGTATTGGAAGATGGATTTAATGAAAAAAATGGGTGAACGGTTATAAAAATAGCGACCAATATTCTTTGGAAAAGTGATAGTTAGAAGTGTTAGGATGGTTGGAAAGGATGATTTTGTTCAGGGATTTGTGCCAAACCATAATCATGGGTCCGTTGACTATACATCTGTTAGTGATGGCCATGTTCATCTGTGTTTAGATGTAACTTCACCTCCAGTTATGATTAAGGATGATAACCATGTGCATTACACTGAGGGTTATGTTGTCTTTGAAGATGGTCATACTCATTATTACCAGGCATATTCGGGTCCTGCTATTCCTGTAGGAAATGGAATGCATGTTCATAATTATGATTTTTATACGACTGAAGCAAACGGACATCGCCATCAGGTAAAGGGTGTTGACCAGCCAGCGCCTGGAAATAAGTAAAGTCATTCAAGCTGTCCCAATAATTATACTTTTTTATGAAGATTACCTGTATAATAACGTGCAAAAGCAGTTAGAATATGCGAGTCTTACTGCTTTTATTTTTATTTATTTATATGTTTTATTTCCTACGACTACCTATTAAGTCTATTCCGAATATTGTTAAATAACCAAGAATTCACGTGAAGTCTTTCATATCATTTATTGTATTCTAAAATAGAGGAAGAATAATGTTGGACGCATAATTACAATAACCAGGTCTTTCAAATCATCCAAGAAGGCCAATAATTCCTACATCAATAGATGTGAATACTCATATGGATATCTTTATAATTTGGCATACATATGGGTATTGAGGAAGTTAGTTAATATAAAAATTAACGATTGTAACTTGATGAACCTGACTAAAAGAAAACTTTAGGGTAGCGTTTTTTCTTATAAAATATTGGTTGTAGTCTAACTCATACATAAATAACACACCCATAGGTTTAGGAAGCCAAAGTCAAACTGAAACACAATTTACAATCTTTTTAAATGCTATTCAAACGGATAGTCGGGGATCAAGCTCTATTGAATAAATTTGAGAGCTGCATAAATAGCCCTTAAATGTTTATTTCCAAGGCTTTTCCCATTACTCCATATATATAAACTAGTTACAGATATGATTTACTCAAGGTATATCAAAAAAGAGAACTGATATTGATATATCAGTTCCCTAGTAAATATTCTTCTACATTTGTGAGGGATATGAGAGGAAATTTATACTGGAAACCAAAAAAGATCAGGCCCTATTGAACCTTCCCCTTATACTTGCTTCCATCATTATGCTCTTGGTTATTCTTTTCTGACATTTGTCTTTGATATGCTTTCGTCTCCGCATTCACATGGTTTGCATCATTTGGTTCGTTCTTTTTAGAACGTCCTGCACCATTACTCATATTTATTCACCTCCTGCAACAGCTTATCATACGTTTGTAGCTTACTCTTGTCCCCCAATTTTATACGCACGTCTGAATAGTACGAGTAACTGTTTTTTAAGGATACTGAACATGAAATTTCTAAAGAATCTATAGAAACGATGCAAATTCCCTCATTTGCACTTTAAATAGAGAAACAATCATAAAAAAACTTGCTTCTAAAGAAGAGCTGAGCATTTACCTCGACTCTATTCTAAAATAATGTTACCGCTATCTATTTTGAAACATTTATTAAGTAATGTGATTTCAGTAGATTAGAAGTAAGTTCCACTACATCCGCCTTTGATTTAATTTTTACCTTTTTGGTAATAAAGTATTTCGCATCAAATGTTTTATCACTGACAAAGTCCCTAATATCTCCTGCTTGTCCGCAATAAAGTAGCGTGCATCAAACATTTTATCACTAACAAAATCCTTCGTATCTATCGCTTTGTCGACAATAAAGTTTTTGGTGTCACTCGCTTTATCCGTAACATAATATGCTGCATCCTCTACTAAGTCCTTCACATCACTTGCCTTATCAGCAATAATATATTTTGTATCGAGTACCTTATCCTTGACAAAGTCTTTCGCATCTTCCGCCTTGTCAACAACAAAATATTTTACATCATCTAATTTATAGCTTACTGAATCTTTCATATCGCGAAGTTTATTAAAAAATCCCATCGTCTCTCCCCTAACCGAAATGTAACGTTACAGATTTATCACGCATTATTGTCTTTAATCCGACGCGGTCTTCATAAGGAAGAGCAAGTTGCATTTCTTTAATGGCGCGCATTACAACTGCATTTTTCTCGGCTGTTGTTGCCGCTTTAGTAAGACTAGACGACATGTTGTGGACTATCATATGCTGTCATACTTCTTTATTTTTTGTTATAATATGTATTTTTTTAAAAACATTACAAAAGTCTCATTGATAGCGCTTACATACTAGCCATATACTAAACTAGTATTCTATTTTTGGGGAGGCGAAGGAGTTTGAAAAAAGGAACGAAGATTTTAGGAGCTTCTTTATTGGCAGGGAGTTTACTGTTTTCATCACATTCTGTTATGGCAATCCAGGGTGAAAACCCGTCCGAGCATGCATTTGACAATAAAGTGATCAAACGAATCGATGTTGAAAAAATCTACCAGAATCTTTCACATTTAGCTGTAAATATTGGACCACGGGTAGCCGGAACACAAAGTGAACAAACGACTGTAGATTACATAACTGGTAAATTTAAGGAGTATGGACTTAACGAAGTAGAGGTCCAGCCTTTTCATTTTATTAAGGACTATAAACACCCAAGCTCTGTTTCCTTAAAAGTAAATGGGTGTAATTATGAAACGGCCGCCTTCCGCTTTTCCAATAACACACCTTCCGGCGGAGTGTCAGCAGAGCTTGTGTACGCAGGTTTAGGAACGACGGCAGAGGTAGCTCATGCTTCGGTAGAAGGAAAAATCGCCTTAATTAAAAGAGGCACGATCCCATTTACAGAAAAAATGGATAATGCAAAAAAAGCCGGAGCGATCGGAGTCGTGTTCATTAATACAGATAATTCCACGCCGCTTTTTAGCTTGCCGGCAAATGAGAGTAATCTACCTGTACTATTTATGAAAAAGAGCGATGGTGATGAGTTAATTTCTTCTCTGCAAGGCAATAACCTGACAGCAAATATGTCTGTTGAAGGAGCAGAGTTTGTAAAAGCCACTTCTCACAATGTGATTGCCACGAAAAAACCGATGAAAAATAAGGATACGAATCAAATTATTATAGTTGGCGCGCATCATGACTCTGTTTCTGTTTCATCAGGAGCCAGTGATAATGCATCAGGTACATCCATTGTGCTGGAACTGGCAAGAGTCCTGGAAAATGCACCTTCTGATACAGAAATCAGGTTTATTACCTTTGGCGCAGAGGAGAACGGATTATTAGGCTCCAAGCATTATGCACAAAGCCTTACGAAAGATGAGATTAACAGAACGGTAGCGATGTTTAATATGGATATGGTGGGCAGCAAAAATGCCGGCGAATTTGCCATGTTTACGTACGATGGAAAACCAAATACAGTCACGACATTAGGAAATTCAGCAGGAACAAGGCTTTATGATGCCATTCCTTATAATCAAATTGGAAGAAGTGACCACCAGCCATTCACAGAAGTGGGTATTCCTGCCGCGGTGTTTACGTATGCTCCATTGGAGCCGGAATACCATACGGCAAAGGATACAATTGAGCTGATCAGTAAGGAAAAATTGTTAAAGACGGCTCAAGTGCTCGGTGCAGCAGTCTATCAAGCAGCCCGTCCGGACACACCGGCACTGGAAAGGTCCAATGTAGCACCTGTACCGGTTGAGGCAGAATATGATGAGGATTTACATTTATAATTCTTTTTTCTAATTTACTAGAACCACAGGATAGAATAGTTTCCTAATAAAAAAGACAAGAGACATCCATATTAAACGATGTCTCTTGTCCTTCTATTTAGCTGCTTTTTTAATTTACTGGACCCTATCGTCAATCTCAAATCGCTTTAGCTATTTCGCATTAACAAGATAATATAAAAACCAAACGGCATGATTTTGTTCATCTGCTGCCGCTCTGCGAAAGGCCTCTTTAATACTTGGGTTCGTTACTTCATCTGCAATTCCCAAATAAAAAATCAACTGTTTCCTGTTCATCTTTTAAAAAGAATTCCAATCCGTCGATATACTATTCTCGACACTCTTCACTGACGACCTGTTAAATCGGAATAAATCTATAGCTGCTTTTATCTAAGCGACAAATCCCTTCAATCAAGTGAAGAATTGTAATATTTAGCGATAACACAAAATGATATAAGGTTTCCTCATCCTTTATTTAGGTAAAATAACAATCGCATCCCCAATCGGACGTTCACCGGCCGCATCGGATGTACGATTCACCAATTTGGAGCCTACTGTCATAGTCGTAGAACCTCCGCCATCCAAGTTTACTGCATCAACCGCCCCGAGAGCTTTCATGAGACGGGCACTCTCTTTAAAATTTGCTCCCACACTATAAAATGGCTGACGTCCATCAACCGTAACCAAGAGAATTTTCCCTTTTTCAGTGACCCCTGCAAGAGTTCGGGGATTTCTACGCTCTCCAAATTTATAGTAGAATTCTGGATTTTCGCTCCAATTGAACCCCTCTTTTACCGCATTAATCTTCTCTTTACCGTCATGCAGCAATTGCGGCCCACCATTGACAATACTAATTTTCGGTGCCGCCTTAAGTGGTTGTTTATCAGCAAGAATCCTGGTATTCACTTTCAGTTTTGCACCTAGCTTCGCATGGGCCAAAAGCCAATTAGCGGCATCGCCTGTACCTGCTAGGATGGAGCCTTTAAGCGGAATGAAGCTGCCTCTGCTTTTGCGTACTTCTGTAACTTCACCCTTTGAATTTAAATTAACTTCCACTCCATCCCCAGGCTCAGTTTTAGCACCAAAGGAGGATGTAAATTGAATAAGTTCCCCAGAATCCGTACAAGTGAAATCATGCTTTGCAAAGTTTAAATTATCACCAATGCCTCCACATCCACGGATCAGGCCAGGTTTACGGTTAAGGCCATCCAATTCTCTCTTTGCAGCATCAGATGCCGTAACTGAAAGTTTAGTTTCTACTGAAGCTATCTGTGCCCTATTTCCAGATAAAACCAGGCTTGTCCTGCCATTTACCGCTTCGCTAATGAGCTCGCCACCAATCATGGACGCACCAGCAAGATCCCCTTCTGTACCATCACTCGGTCCCATTACAAAATATCCACCGTTTACAGTCGCTATCGCACCAGTACGGGCTGAAATGCTAGTTAATTTTTCCTTCCCGGGTACTATCTCAGTTCCCAGTTCAGATAAAACTTTTCCTTTAAACTTCTTTGGATCGATTTCTAAAATATTCACAACCCAAGGGCCCGTAGATTTCCCTCCATCTTCAGCCGAAAAAACAACGCGTGAATTACCATATCCTTTTCCTTTTAATTCATCTCTTAATTTGTTGGCATCTCTCTCCGCTTTAAATGATCCAACACGTACAAGGTATCCAAGCGGACCTTGTTCATGATCGTCGGCAGGCCGTTCTGAAATTTTCTTAACTTTGGACTCGTAACCTTTTGAATCCAGTTGAATTTTCACCTTATTAGCTTCTTCCTTGGTTTTGTAAAATCCCACATCAATGATAAAGACATCTTTTTCCGAACTGGCCCCACGGATGATATGCGTATAGGTTAAGCCCTGCGTAATCTTTGTTTGATCCCGGGTTTCCGCAAGATTAGAATTCCCTAGAGGAAGAGCTTGTTCCTTCACAGACGCGGCTTGTACAACACTTGATGGAAAGTCTAACGTTAAAATCGAACCAGCTGTTAATGCCATTGCTGAAAATAATCCTTTACTGACAAGCCTTTGAAAAATTTTCATTGAATTTTTCTTCATTTTTCGACCCCTCCCCCTAATAGAACACCTTGTGTTCCGTCGGTTTCATTATCCTAATCTAATGTGTAGAACCTGCTACAGACCAATGAACTTATTGTAAAGAAATGGTATGAAATGATTAAATTTTTCAAGGTTTCAGGATGTATTAGTAGTTACCAAATTGATTTAACCGAGTTTTTTTAGGTCGGTACTTTATTTTAGTGAATTTCAATGCATCCCTTGCACAAGGACTACAATGTTTTTTTGTGACTACGTGATACTTTGCAAGCCCATTCCTTCTATAAATACAACAGGTTTTTTGAAACTTTAGAAATTGGAGAAGAATTACTGGGATTAGAATTGAGGAAAAAATTTGCTGATCTATCAGTAAGCTCCTGTTTTATTAAAGATGAGTTTCTAGAAAGTTCTCGAATTTCCGATCATTTCTGCAATTTTCGCAAAGATGAAGCATTCTAGTAGGTACCGATTCATCTTTGTTTACGTTTTCCAATTCTTCTTCTAGACCACAGAGTTCACAGATTCTCATTTTTAACCCTCCTTATCATGAAAAAATAAAAGTATTTGCTTACCAAGATTGAAAATTAATGATTTGATGTCTCGATAGTGAAGCCCGTATCTTTAATAGCTTGAAGAAAATCCTCATAAGAAGCTGCATCTTCAATAAAACTTAATGTTGCCAGCTGTTTTTGCAGACTCAACCCTCCCAAAAAACCAAGGATAAGCATACTGTGAAGGGGCAATGTGACTTTTCGAGTATCTGCCTCTACCGTTAAATGTGCAATCCGTGGCTGACTATGAAATCCCATGATATCCCTCCTTGTTCCTTTTAGATTTACCTTATTTGAAATTAATATTATTCATTATCGAGATTTTACAGTTGAGATAGAAAAAAGGGTGCATATGAACATCTAAATTGGTTACCCTTTTAGGGAATTAGTTAAGTTTCTATATATTCATATACGAACAGGGAAGGAGGCTTACAAATGGAAAAGGATACTTTGTTTCATCGAGTACAAACTATGATTATTTCTTCTACCAAAAAGCCGAAATACATCTCCATTTCCACAGTTAAAATCGCAGATCTTTTTCATGTAAATACAGAGGAGGTTGAAAGAACCCTACAGAATTAGTAAACGAAGGACGGCTACAAAAAAGACCCTACCCGAACCGCCTCATTATGAAATTTATGTACTGCCCAGAATAAGAATTTTTTCCATTCCTTGGTCAACTCGTTCACACAATGTGGTTCTTTAAGAATTAGCCAAGCTAAATTATCTTAATTTTGAAATTTAAGCTAAATAAACCATCTTTTTGAGCCTATAAATAAAAGGCTGATCTAGTAAGATCAGCCCCAGACTGTAGACAAACTCGATAAATAATTGAGTTTGTCTACAGTTTTTTTGAGGATTTGTAAAAATTTGAACGTTGATTTCTACTTCAGGCACTCGCTTTCCACGGGCGGTCCGGGAGCCTCCTCGGCGCCATTTGCGCCTGTAGTGTCTCCCTTGGACTCGCTTTTCCCGCAGGAGTCTCGCACCTTTCTTCCAATCAACTTTGTTTTAACATTTAGATAGAACCCCTTTTTCCAACAGTCTTTTTTGTTTTAAAATAGAAGTATAAAAACTTGAGGTGATAAGGATGCTTTCTAAACTTGTTTCTATTCAGCGAGATCAACTTGAAATGATTACTTTAGATCAACTGGTGTCAGCGAACCATTTCGTTCGTAAAATTGAGGCCGCCATTGACTTCTCTTTCATTTATGACTTGGTGAAAGATATGTATTCAGAGGTAGGGCGCCCAAGAAATGATCCAGTTATTTTAGTTAAACTGACATTCATTCAATGTACCTTTGGTATTCGCTCGATGCGTAAGACCATTAAAGAGATAGAAACAAACATGGCCTATCGTTAGTTCTTAGGATACGGCTTTCATGATAAAGTACCTCACTTCTCTACCTTTTTGAAAAAACTTTAGAGCATACTCATGTAAATTCCTCTAACCAGCTCCAGTTTTTCACCCTTGGTTATGTATTGTATTATTAGAAAACCATATTTTTAGGTACTTTACCTGAATTGACCTGGCACTTCAGTTTCAATGATTTTCACATCGTATATTCCTGCTTCCGGTCTTCTAAGTGACATACGACAGGCAATTTCATCTTCCAGCATATCAATTAAAAATTCATGCATCTTTTTTGTACTAATGGCCCAACATTCGTCTGTTCACGTCGTCTTTCAACCCAGCCAATAATTAAAAAATTGGCATATCCCAAATAGTCTAAATAAAAGGATAGAAAATCTCTTTAAAGTGAATAAGAAGTGAAGTAATGATAAATCAAGGTATGCTTCATTCTCTATTGAAGAAAATTCACAAAATTAGATACCCCTATTTTATTAAAACGCTTGTTTTTTCTGACTAGCCATAGATTTCTTGTTATATCTATTCTGGAAATACCCACTTCCCGCAAAAAACCTTGATCCAATTCCCTGGCCACTGTTAACCTTGGCAGAATACTGATTCCAAGTCCAGATTCAACCGCACTTTTTATCGCTTGTGTACTCCCAATCTCCATGTAGCTTTCTATTTTTTCTAAAACCCCGTGCTCTCTTAACATGTTTTCTACGATAAGTCGTGTCCCTGAAATGGATTCACGCCAGATCATCCTTTCATTTCCCAATTCCTCTACCTGGATTTCTTTTCTGTCTTTCCATGGGTGGTCTGATGGACAAACCAATATCAATTCGTCATCGGCGAACTTCTCCACAATAAAATCGGTATTTTCTACAAGTCCTTCCACCAAGGCTAAATCAATAACATCGTTTGATAAATCCTCTAGAACTCGGGGGGTATTTTTTATCGTTAATGTTACTTTTACTTCAGGCTGTTGTTTTTTAAATTTCCCAAGCAAACTCGGCAACAAATACTCTCCGATAGTCAAGGATGCACCTACTATGAGGTTTGTATTGTAAGCGCCCGTTGATTGCTGAATCACTTCCTTTGAATGGTTGAAGTCATTCACAATGGCTTTTGCAAAAGGTTATAACAACTTTCCTGCTTCTGTCACTCTCAGCCTCCCTTCCTCACGGTCGAATAACAAAGTGCTATAATAATTTTCCAATTGGTGAATCTGTCTTGTTACCGCGGGTTGTGATAAGAAACTTAACCTCGCTGCCTGGCTTATACTTCCTTCATCCACTACTAAACAAAACATTCTTAGATTTTCTAGTTTCAAAAGAAACCAACCTCCATGTCTTTAAATAGTTTAATAAAATGATAGCATCATATAGGTAAATGGTGAAATGGAAAAGCAGCGCTATATTCCCTGAACAGGTGAGCCTATTCAATTATTGGTGAAATTCTATATAAAACGGATAAATCTTCTAGGTATAACGTTTTGTTATACCCAATGATTTAGTTGCAATTTACCCATTCCTTTTTCTTTGATATGTTAATTATAAGATTTATATAAAGTAGCAAAGGGGAGTGACTGATGACAATGACTGGACAATGGAAAACACTGTTCCAATTATTTTGGACCTTTTTTAAAATAGCACCTGTCACATTCGGAGGCGGGTTCGCGATGATCCCTTTAATCGAAAAAGAAGTAGTGGAGAAGAGAAAATGGCTGAAAAGCGAAGAAGTTACAGATGTTTTTGCGTTATCTCAGTCCGTACCGGGAGCTGTCGCTATTAACTCCGCCACCTTTATCGGCCATCGAATTGCCGGAATGAAGGGCGCAATGGCAGCCATGATTGGTGTATCATTTCCTACCTTTATAATTGTTCTACTCCTCGGCATTTTGTATTTTTTCATTCAGGACAATCCAAAGATAGAATCCGCATTTATATCGATTAGAGCTTCCATAGTAGCCATCATCGCCTATGCGGCTATCAAGATAGGAAAAACAGCTATTGTTGACAAATCAACATTCGGTATATTTATAGTAGGGATTCCAGTCCTTTTCTTCATTCACCCGGTTTTAGCTATATTATCAGGAGCAATAGCAGGGATTGTGACTATCTCTGTTAAGAGGAAATTAGGTTACAAAATCAACATGGACCGAAAAGAAAAGAAAGTAGAAGAAAATGATTTCGAATATTTCATGGGTGCAGGCATATAGGTCCATCGAAGTTGGACGATATTTTCCTGAAATGTTATCGGTATAAACTGTTAAACTAATTTTCAAGAAAGCGTGGGATATAGAATGATAGAATTATGGGAGTTGTTTAGCACCTTCTTTATTATCGGCTTTGTATCATTCGGAGGGGGATACGCCATGATTCCCGTAATAGAATCTGAAGTCTCACAGCATGGATGGATGACGACGCAACAATTTACCGATGTAATCGCTATTGCCGGCATGTCCCCAGGTCCTATCACCATCAATAGTGCCATTCTCGTTGGCTATTCGACTGCTGGATTAGCAGGATCCATATCATCCGCTCTCGGAATCTTGCTTCCTGCTATTATACTCGTAATCGTTATAGCCACCTTCTTCAATAAATTGAATCATTATCAAGTTGTTCAATCGATGTTTTATGGATTAAGACCCATTGTCACTAGTTTAATCCTCTTTGCAGCAATCAGTTTTGCCATTTCCAATCATATGATTGCTCTAAACTTTTCGTGGCATTCGATAAGCTTATTACTCGTCTTTGGGTTATCGTTATTCTCCCTGTTGAAATTACGCTGGCATCCAGCCTATGTCATTATTCTTTCTGGTTTAGTTGGTGTTGTCCTCTATTCATAACTACTCATTCTATTTCTATAAGACTTGTACCAAAATCTAACCTTTGTAAATTCGCATTTTCCTGACGCAACTCGGATCCAATCAGGAAAATGCTTTATCTGTACTATAAGAATCAGGTATATTAAAAGTAATCTAAGAAGAAAAATTGAGTACAAAGTTACTTTGAATACTTGATATATTAACTCTGTAAACAATCTATTCAACCTATTAAATGTAGTGATGTCTTGACAATAAGAGGGCAATGAATAACCGTACCATTCTATTCATCGTTCCGATATAGAACAAAAGCTTTTTCTACTTCTTGATCACGTCTTAAAGCGTGTTAGTTTCCTACAAGGCAAAAGGGAGAAATAATAAAATAAAAGCACCCGAACGAGGCTGTTGACAAATAGACCAGATACTTTTTTAAAAATGCTGCCCATTGGTTATTTATTAAATGTTCAGTTTGAATGTGACCTTGAACAGGAAGTGATTTTAAATATTGTTAATCGTTGGTTTCTGGGACTAGATCTATCTGAATCGCATACCTGACCACTCGACTTTTGCAACTGTCTTTTCATAAAACCCCTCTTTCTTTAAAAGATAATATAATAGAAAATAAACTCAGGGTAAATCTGTCCGTTCGCATGACCGCCCATTAGACGACCAAGGTAAAAAGAGGTAAAATATATTCTACCCCCAGATTTATACAAAATTCAGTTTTTATTTTGGTTATTTTTAAACATCGTATTTACAAAGCTTATATTATAAATACCTATCCCCAGAAGATCCCTCAAATAATGGACTTAATAATGTTTTGTCTATAATATCCCTTATATTTAACGAATTGCTTATTTTATTTGAAGTTCTATAATTTATTTAGTGGGGGATTTTTACATATAATTCTTTACCACTTTATTTCTTATCACTTTTATTTATGCAAAATTTAATTTCGTTAAGACACGTTTTTTTAAAAATAACCCATTTTGTTATTAACCTATATAAATAACAAGAAAGATACATAAAAATAATGAAGATTAAGATGGAATACAGGGAAGGTATAAAGAAAATACAACGATTAGAAGGATTAAATATACCATCCTGGATTTCTTTCCTTTTCCTGAATATTGAAGAGTAGCCAGTACTCCTATTATAAAACCAACGATACGGGCAAAGATGCCGAGGAATATCGCTACGTTATTAATATTATGATTCGAGTTAATTTTAATCGTAAAATGCAAAGACCTGGTCAAAACCCTACTCCGACAATAGATACACTAGTCCGTATCCAAGCTAAATACGTTCTTTCATTCGCTAAATGCTGCTGTGCAAATTTTACACTATCGCCTGCCCCTTCTTCCATTTATTTAATGCTTCCATAAAAGGTTACCCTTCCGCTTTCCTTTTCTTGATAGTCTCGTATTCTGTGAAGTAGCTTTTTTAGTGCTTTTAAAACAACAAATACTCCCGGCTTGATGTTATTGCTTTACTAAATAATCTAGTATCGCTTGAAATGCGTCTATTCCCACTGAATTAGGAGAATGATAGGAAGATAATTTAACAATCACTGTATCGGCTTTTGGGGCAATGTGTATTTGCTGATCAAACTTCCCTCGAGCTGAATACCCCCCGTATCGATCATGGCTAATCCACCATTTATTATAATAAGAAAATCCTAAAAGATAATGATGGCTACTTTCCGCAAGATATTTTTGATTCCCACCTTTTTGAATATCCCTAATCATATGTTCCGGAATGATTTGTTGGCCATTGTAGTAACCATTATTTCGCATCATTTCGCCAAATCTTGCCAAATCACGCAATGTAGCCCGCATACCGCCACTGGCTATATCCGTACCGATTTGATCCAAGTGCATCAAGGCGTTTTCTTCTACCCCCAATTTAGACCAGATGAATTCTTGTATTAATTCTGCTAAGTTTTTTCCTGTCAAACGTTTGACAATCCATCCCAATGTTTCTGTTTGTCCGTTCTCATACTTAAATACAGTACCAGGTAGTTTATCTTTTTTACTCGATATCATAAATTCGTATAGGTTTTCCGGCCCATTATAGTTATCTGGTTTTGGCATTGAACCGGATGCAATGAAAATCGGTGTCCCCCGGCCTATCCCCATTGGCGTGTCAGCTTCCATATATTTCACAGGAACTTGCATATCTAGCAATTGCTGAATAGTTCCCTCACCAAGTCCTGTTCCTTCTAACTCTGGAACGTAGAAGGAAGCTTTTTTATTTAAATCCAATACTCCTTCATCAGAAAGCAAACTAACAATCAAGCCGACAAATGATTTTGTCGCGGAGTTCAATGCATGCGGCTGATATGATTTATATCCATTAAAATAGTTCTCGTATAAAACTTCTCCTTTATGCATCACTAAAAAAGCATCTGTGTTCGTTCGCTCAAGATACGATAAAACACTTTCAGCATTGGTAACGTTTATCTTTGCTAAATCTAATGAATCTTTAGCATATGATAATGGGGTGGGACTATGGTTTCCTCTCCAGATAATACGGTTGGAACTTAGTTCCCCGCTATGACAATACCCTTGCAAATTTTTTTGAGTAGTAAACCAATTATCCTTCGTCACGATATCCTCTGAATTTGGCGGAAAAACTTTCATATCATTCTTTGTAATGGACTGCATGACAAATCCCTCCTCCTATTCATTAAAAAGAATGCTCTATAAGCACGTCTTCTTTTGTTTCTTTGACTTTATTTTTAATCGTTATTGATGCAATGGCCCCTGCCAATGCAGCAGTGATTAAAAACCAGGAAGCAGCATTGTATGAACCCTTGAAAAGAGTAAGAACAAATCCAATTACAACAGGAGAAATCCCTCCGGCAATTTGCCCGCCAAAACTGACAAGCCCTGTCACAGATCCAGTTAACTCCTTTGGTGAGTATTTAATGACCATCGTGTAAAGGGATGTTCCGATAAACGCGATGGAAATCGCATTAAAGGTCATATAAACAATCCCAAGGGTAACGGACGTTGCATTAAACATCATATAAAGAAAGACACCAGAAGATATGGATCCTGCTACAGCCAGATATTTTTCTCTTCCGCTCATATATTTATCTAAAATCCAGCCGTTTACATTAAACATAAGAAAAGAAGCAAGATATGGAATGGACATCAAGGCACTTACTGACAACAGATCTAAACCTTTATTTACCAAATAAGATGGCATCCAGGAAATCATACCCCAATTCACGATATTGGAAAAAAACTTAGTAAAGAAGAGCTTCCAAAAATTATTTGTTTTAAATACCTTTTTATAAGAAACCTTCTTTTGATTCTGCTTTTCGTTATTGATTTGTGCATCTGCCGGAGATTTTAGATAGACCCAAAATGCCCATGCGACTAAAACACCTATAATCCCAATACTGACAAACATCGATCTCCATCCAAGGGAAACCACCAAAACCCCTATCGTAACGGAACCTATCGCACCACCGAACGTTTGTGCAGATAGAAAGAATGAACTTGCTCTCCCTCTTTCATTTTCGGGAAAGTTATCGGAAATCGATCGTATACTTGCAGGAAAAACACTGCCTTCCCCGATACCAAACAGGAAACGAAACAAAAGTAGTGATGCAAATGACCAAGCAAAACTCGTAAAAGTAGTAAAAAGCGAAAAAGCTAAGATGGAAAGGACTAACACTTTTCGTGACCCGTACTTATCTGTAAGCCATCCTCCTAATAGGTGCATGAAGGCGTAGCTGAAAAAGAAAATACTTAATACAAAACCTGATTCTAAAGAGTTAAGCTGTAGTTCTTTCTGAATTGGAATGATGGCTACGTTAATCGACGCTTTATCAATGTAACTTAATGTCATTCCGATAAATAGTAAAATGATAATAATGGTTTTACGCTTTTTATTTGTCGCATACGCTTGCATTCCATTCGCCCCCTTTCGCAGTATGAATCAACACTGTTAGCCGTAATCAATACTATACTTAACCAATTTCAAAAACATGAAATGGAAGGGCTTTCATTTTTTTGTAAAATATCTTATTTAAAAAAATATTGATAGAAGTCTTGGCAAGGGACATATTTTGTATGTCCTTTGCCTGTTGATGTCTTACTAATTTACCAGACGTTCTGTCCCTTCCCAGAAAGGTTTTTTCAGCTCTTTCTTGTCTATCTTCCCTACCATTGTTAGAGGTAATGACGTCTCAAAATAGATTTCTTTTGGAAGCATATAGACAGAAGTTCGTTCTTTACAGAACTCCATTAACTCTTCCTTAGAGCAGGTTTCACCCTCACGAAGCACCGCAAATATACAGACCGCTTCTCCCCAATCATTATGTGGTATGCCAATGCATGCGCTCATCGCAACTGCAGGGTGCTGATTGATAAGCCTCTCCACTTCAGCGGGATATACATTGAAACCGCCAGAAATGATCATATCCTTTTTCCGTTCGATAATATGAAGAAAACCATGCTTATCCAGTTTCCCGATATCTCCCGTATAAAACCAACCATCACGATATGCCGCTTCGGTAAGATCGGGTCTTTTGTAATAACCGACAGAGACAGAAGGGGTTTTGACAGCAATTTCCCCTGGATGAAGTGGTTCTACATCATATCCATTATCGTCAATCAAGCGAATTTGGGTTAGCATACACGGTTTTCCGCAGCTCTTTAACACGTCTGGTTTGTGCTCGTACGCCCAGAGATGATCACTTTTTGTGAGTCTGGCAATTAAAATACTGCATTCTGTCATTCCATACTGCTGCCTTAGAATAGGTCCAAAAATCGTAAATGCTTCTTTTAGACGTTCTGTAGAGATGGGGGATGAACCATAATTCATGTTACGCAATGAGCTCACGTTGTAAGTTTTTTTCTTTGCCTCATCAATCAAGCGGTAAATAATGGTTGGAACAACAAAAGTACTTGTAATCTGCGCTTCTTGTACGGTCTGCAAAAACACTTCTGGATGAAACGCCTTCATGATATAGACATGGCAGCCGGATACTAATGACCGCTGCAGCAGTACACCTGCAGCATGAATAAGCGGCGTACAAAGCAGTACCTTGTCCTGATCATCGTACGGATATTCCATGCATGAAGCCATGAGTGAGGCTCCAAAGCCTTGTTGAGAATGCATCACCCCTTTTGGTGTGCCTGTTGTACCACCGGTGTACGATATGGTTGCTAAATCATCCAATGAGGCAACAGGGAATGTCAAGCTGCCTTTTTTATCATCCATATCAACAGAATAGAATTCTTCTGGGTATTCAACACCAAAGCCTGTAAGACCAATAACCGTTACACTGTTTTTATCTGCCTCTTTTTGATAGTCAAGTACAGACTCTACATGTTTCTGGGTTGCCATAATAACCATTTGGGGCTCGGCATCTCTCAAGATAAACTCGATTTCTCTAACGCCCAGCTTATCATTTAACGGGATGACTGTTGCCCCGCATCTACTTACAGCAAGATTATATACAACATTTTCAATACTATTTGGGATCAGTATCGCAACATGGGTTCCGATTTGTACGCCATGCCGAATTAACTGGTTCGCTGCCGTCTCCACCTTATCCAGTAATTCCCTGTAAGTGATGGTTTCATTTGTATCTACACAAGTAAGTGCCGGTTGGTAATCAAATTTGTTCATACTATTGAACAGAAAAGCCTGATAGGTTAAAGTATCCATGAAAAATTCCTCTCCCTAGTAAAATACGAAAGTTAGTGTAAAATATGGTTCTTTTCAATTTGAAACTCCGAATTTTTCCAAATGTATAGTTGACACAATAATCCTTTTTTTATTTCTTCAGCAGTTCTTTGGAAATCATGTTTTTCTGAATTTCAGATGTACCAGTCAGAATTCTAAACATCCGTACGTCCCTGTACATTTTCTCGACAGGGTGTCCTTTCATTAACCCTTGCCCGCCAAAGATTTGAACAGCCTTGTCGGCAACTCGATTAGCAACCTCAGAGGAATACAGTTTAACCATGGATGAAGCTCCTCTCACCTCTTCACCATGATCAATCTTCTCGATGACATCGTAGAGCGCATGCAACGTGCGGCGTATATTTCAGTCGCCATCTCCGCTAGCATATGTTGAATCGCTTGAAAATCTCCAATTGGTCTACCGAACTGTACCCGCTGTTTGGCATGATCGATAGATAAGTCTAATAGCCGTTGTGCAACGCCAAGGTAGGTAGCCCCCCAAGAAGCCCGATTTTCATTTATTCTGCTGAGCCCCAGCATCAACCCTTTGCCCGGTTGACCGAGAATATTAGTAGATGGGACTCGGCATTGATTAAAGATTAGCTCGGCCGTGCTCCGTTCACCGGAAATTGGAACTTGAATGTTTCCTAATTCAAAACCCGACCTTCCCTCTGTTTGTTTCTCTACAATAAAGGCAGTAACTCTTTCACCATCTGCCTCCACAATCTCTTTCGCCATCACAATGGCCCAATCTGCATAAGGCGCAGCGCTAATAAAATGCTTTTTACCATGTAAAATGTAGTCATCACCTTCGCGTACTGCAGTCGTTTGAATGGCATGGGCATCTGATCCCGCCCCGGGTTCTGACAATGCAAAACAACATCCCGCTTCTGCATTAATTACCGGCATTACATACCTTGTTATTTGATCCGGAGTAAAAATTTTTAACATCTGGCCAATGCGCAAAGGACCGCCTATTTCACCTAATACATGCCCCCATAAAGCAGCCCCTGATTTTGCTAGTTCCTCCTTTAAACCACATAGCCCTTTCAAGCTAAGTGATTGCCCTCCTGCCTCCTTAGGAAGGCTGATGCCATAAAACCCGAGCTCCTTCGCTCGCTTTCTTACCCATTTGATCTGTTCCATCGGAATCTCTTTTTCTGAGTCAATTTCGTGTTCTCTTTCAAACGGTAACAACTCATTGTGAATGAAATGAAGCAGCCTATCCCTTAAATGTTCTATATTCTCGATTTGTACTGTTTCCTGCATACTTTCCTCCTTTCTAATCCCTGCTTTTAAAAGTGATTTCAATTATTCTCATGGTTATTTGAATAGTTTTAATATTCATAATTTTATTTTATATATGGTTGATATTAAAGTAAAATAGCTATATATCATATATACTTGAACCAAATTCATATAAAGGAGGGAATGTTGTGCATCTAGAACAATTAAAATATATTGTTGAAGTAGCTAAAACACGTTCTATTTCCATTGCTGCACAAAATCTTCATGTTTCACAATCTACCATTAGTAAGGCGATTACCAATTTAGAACAAGAATTAAGCATACATTTGTTTACACGTTCGCGGTTAGGCGCCCAGCTGACAACAGAGGGTAAAAACATCATTAAAAAAGCCTATGAAATTGTTGTGAAGATTGAAGAAATACAAGAAGAAGCGCAAGAGCAAACATCCTTAATAAACGGAGAATTAAATATATCGGCCAGCCCCAGCTTATTCATGCCGATTTTACTCAAAGCGTTAGCAAACTTTAAAAAGGACTATCCTAACTTCCGTATTGTCATGACCGAAAAAAAGTCACTAAATATTATTGAAGATGTTTCCCAAGGGAAGATTGACATTGGATTAGCCATGCTTGATGAAATAGATTGGAATGCACATGAAGAGCTGGTTTTCGAATCCTTATTAGAAGGGAAAATCATGGTGTGTGTCAGCAAACATTCTCCTTTAGCATTCAGTGATCATATAACTCCTGAGGAGCTAATTAATGAAACAGTAGTGATGTATGATGGGGTAATATGGAAAGATTCCATCTCTATATTTATGAATAGATACGGACCGATGAATATTTTATTTGCTTCTAACAATACCGAAGTCATCAAAAAAGCGGTTTCAGAAGGGTTAGCGATAAGCTTTTTGATGGATATAGCACTAAAAGATGACCATTATGTTAAAAGTGGAGAAATTATCCCAATATCATTAATAAACTTTGAATCCAACCACCGATCCTTCGGATGGGTACGGTCAAAGAAAAAACATTTTTCTTTAGCAGCCAGAGAGTTTTTAAAATACCTCAAATTACATATCTCCAAATTAGAATGAGGTTTACCATTACTCGGCAATCCTATCTAGAAATTGAATGAAAGTTTCAAGAAAAATACACTGCTAAGGACTATTGATGATTACTATTATCATACATTCAAATAAAATACCCTTCTTCAACTATCAGAACAGTTTAGTGCAATAAAACAAATCTTTTAAATCTTATTTTGATGCAAATAATCTTAACTATTATTAGGAGATAAAATGTTCAAATATATATTTTCACCTGAAATTCATGCCCTAATTCATAAACTACTTATGCTTTAGGGTCGTACATTTAAATTTCTTAACCCTTTCCTAACCTCTTCGCACCCCTTTTCATAAGGCTGTGCTTTTTTTTGTATACTCTTTTTTATAGAAATTCAATATATTTTATCTAAACTTCTCCACATATTAATGATGTTGAGGAATGATGATCTGTTCTTGAACGAACGTGTAAAAAATAGTTAAACAAATAATTAAAAAGAGCTAAAGTTAAAATTTTTATTCCAGTTAAGCATGTTTCCTGATAAACTAATGGCAATGATTAAATACGGAGTGATTTACTTGGAATTACAAATTGACTCAACAGACATTGACTTCCATCAATTGATCTCGTATTCCCTCAATTCAATTATGATTGTTGGACAGGCAGGAAAAATTCTTTACTGTAATAGAGCTTGTTTGGAATTGCTAAAGTTAGCTTCTCCTGAGGACATATTGTATAAAAACTTGTACGTTTTTCTCCCGCCAGATAACCATGCTAGTTGTAATGACCGATTAAAAAGGGTGCTGGAAAAACAAGAGATATTAGAACTGGCGGAACAAAAAATGATTTGTAGTAATGGAGAGGTTATTGATATTGAAGTAACAGCTGCCCCTTTTTATTTGAAAGAGATGATCTTGACTCAAGTCATTATTCGAGACATTACAGATCGTAAAAAAGCAGAAATTCTTTTGAAAGACAGAGAAAAATTAGCATCAATAGGTCAAATAGCTGCTGGGATTGTTCATGAAGTTAAAAATCCTCTTACTTCAGTAAAGGGATTTTTACAGCTATTAAAAGAATCCCATCCTCATCCTTATATCAATACGATGGAAGCAGAATTAGAAAAAGCATTAGAGACTCTGCAAAATCTATTACACGTTTCTAAACCTGATTTAAACGAGGAGCCTTTTGTTCCCATTGATTTATGTAAGGAGTTAACTGCTCTTTTGTTTTTATTCCAAGAAAAACTTTATAACGTGGAAATAGAATGGGATTTAAGGGATTCAGAGAGAAAAGTAGTTGGAAAGAGAAATTTATTTCTAAAAGCCTTTTTTAATCTGGTGAAGAATGCAATTGAGGCAATTGAGGCAATTGAGGGGATTCAGGGTAAGGGAAAAATTAGAATTGAACATTATTATAAAAGTGGAAGGATTCATATAAAACTTAGTGATACAGGAGTAGGAATATCTAAAGATAAGTTAAAGATGCTAGGAACACCGTTCTTTTCCACCAAAAGCGAAGGAACAGGTTTAGGCCTAACTCAAGTATTTACAACGATACATAAACATGGAGGAGATATCTCAGTTAAAAGTGTAGTTGGAAAAGGAACTACCTTTCATGTTCAGCTTCCTGTTAAATAAAAAATGTCTTCTAAATCGCTAATGGCGTTTGTCAGTGAAAGAAAGATCCCAAAGATAATCACCTTGATATGGCGTTTATCTTAGTATGAGATTGTAAATGATCGTACATTCAAAGGCTGTCAATTGGCGGCCCTCTTATTTTTTAAGCAATCACTAATAAGTAATCAATAAATACAGATTTACCAAACCCAGCAATCATTGAAAAAACTTTATTATCGAACGAATTATCATTTTTTCCGCCCCCTTTATTTCGCAGTATTTATCGACGGTGGAATAATAATGCCCTATAGATTCTAAAATAATTAAGGGCATCTGTCCTGGTACCTCCTCTTGTTCTAAAAAGTCTATAAAATGACTTAATCGCGAGGCTTAAATAAAAAAAATACGATATTAAGATATTTAAGGTTAAAGGATTATTTATATATTCTATCGAGGTTAATGGTGCAATATTTTGTTTAAAATATTTTAATGGCTCCAATTATCACGTCCTACGCTTCTTAAATAGATGTCCTAGTACCTTCTCTTATATTTCTAAAACCGTGATTTTTTCCGTTCCTTACTTGTTACTTTATAACAGTATATATTTCTTTTTAAAACACCCCTTCGTTTATTTCCTATTCCTGTTGAACTACTTCAAAACAGCATTCGAGATATAGTAGAGCATTGAATCGGTGATGAAAAAAAAGGGAGAGGTGAAGTCTATCCCGTTCCCTTCTGTACAGATGACAATAAATATGTCATTGTCACCCCTAATAATGGCATGATACACAGTTTTTTGTTCCTGTCTGTCTGAATAGTAGTTTTTAAAAAATACAGTCATTTCAAACAGGACCAATTGAACTACCCACCACTTATCGACCTTACGGTCTGATTGAAGTGGGGGATTCCTAAGAACATTAGCCTATCGGCCAATTTTTAATTAGGCTACTCCCGTAGTTCCTACGGTTAGAAGCCTTATGGCTTCATTCATTAGATTGAGTCCTGCGTTAATATCTCGATCGTGGTGAGTAGAACAAAAAGGACAATCCCATTCACGAAGATTCAGATGTTTAACGTCTTTATTTTAGTTACCGCAGCTAGAACACAATTGGCTAGAAGCAAACGTTTTAGATACGGTCACGATTTGTTTACCATACCATTTTGCTTTGTATTCCAACATTTTTTTGAATTGGTACCAAGATACTTCACTAATAGCTTTAGCTAGTTTGTGATTTTTCATCATATTCGACACTTGCAAGTCTTCCATTCCAATAACATCCTGGTTTTTGATGATTTCGGTAGAAACTTTATGAAAGTAATCCATTCGGGCATTTGAAATTTTTTCGTGTAGGATAGCCACTTTTTGTTTTTGTTTTTGATAGTTTTTAGCTTCAGCCAATGGTTTATTTTGATTCAAGGCTATTTCTTGTCGCCTTGAAAGAATCCGTTGTGCTTTGGCCAATTTCTTTTCGACCGTCCGGAAGAATTTTGGATTTTGATAGACCGTACCATCTGAAAGAATAGCAAAGTTCTTCAAACCAACATCTACACCGCACGAACGATTATTTTTAGGAAGTACTTGTACATTGGTTTCCGCTAAAACGGAAATGAAATATTTACCCGAAGGGTTCCGCCTGATTGTGGCATTGATGATTCGCCCTTCGACTTCGCGGCTTTTAGCAAAACGAACTAGACCGAGTTTTGGCAATTTGATTTTGTTTCCAATTATTCCGATATTTCCATTCGTATGTTTAGTCGTGTAGGACTGGATAGGATTCTTTTTCGATTTGAAGCGTGGTGACATATTTTGCTTTTTATAATATCGACTATAGGAATCTGCTAAATTTTCCACCGATTTCTGTAAGGCAATATTGTCTACTTCTTTCAGGAAAGAATACTCTTTCTTTAAAGCTGGAAGTTCTTTGATTGTTGCGTATTTATCCAGAAAAGAACCTTTCCATTCATTAGAGCGTAATTGGCCGTTCTGCTTCATTTCTTCACAAATATACCAGTAGGCATCTTTCTCCTTTTGTTTGCCTAAAAAGAAGTTAAAGACAAAACGGGAGCAGCCGATCGTTTTATTGATTAGAACTAGTTGTTCTTTAGTTGGATAGATTCGAAATTTATAAGCTTTGTTTACGACCATTGGTTTCACCCCCTTATAGTTATTATTAACTACCGAACGTATGTTTGTCAAAGATTACTTTGGCTTATCCCAACCGCCATTCATCTCGCCCTTCACACGCTTGAAGAGGGAGTCTTCTGGCGGGAAATGATAAAAAAGAGACAGGAACGTATTCCTGTCTCTGATGCATCTTCATCAATCATGAAAATTTGTGCCGTCTGTCACTGCTTTGATGATGCCTGCGCGGACAGCGAAGTCACCGAAGTGCTCTTCTTCCTGCCGTTCTTTCGCGTAGCGGGAAAGAAGCACACGCAGCTCTCTCAAAATTTCTTCTTCACCGATGTTTTCACGATACATTTTGCTTAACCGGCTACCGTCAAAAGCTGCACCGAGATACATGTTGTATTTACCGGGAGCTTTGCCGATAAAGCCGATTTCTCCGAGTGCGTGGCGGGCACATCCGTTCGGGCAACCAGTCATGCGAATCGTAATTTCTTCATTCCTTAGACCATTTTCATCGACAATGGTCTCGATCTTATCCAATAAAACCGGCAAATAACGTTCTGCTTCCGCCATCGCTAACCCGCATGTTGGAAGGGAAACGCACGCCATTGAGCTGCGGCGGAGGGCTGTATAATGACCGCCATCCGTCAAACCGTATTGTACGATCAGGTCGCTGATTTTTTCCTTTTCCTGGCTTGATACATTGGCAATGATCAGGTTTTGATTTGCAGTCAGACGGAAATCACCGGTATGGATTTTGGCTATCTCGCGTATACCGGTCATCAACTTGTAATCATCAATATCCGCAATACGGCCTCCTTCTACAAACAAAGTAAAATGCCATTTTCCTTGAATGCCTTTTACCCAACCATAGCGGTCACCGTTATTGTCAAAATGATACTTCTTCGCCTCCTCCAACCTCCAGCCTAGACGGTTTTCCAGTTCAGCCTTGACCGTCTCTAACCCAAGTCGGTCAACTGTGTACTTAAATCTTGCATTTTTGCGGAGGGAACGGTTTCCGTAATCACGCTGTATCGTAATGACTTTTTCCGCTACATCAAGAATTTGGTCCGGCATACAGAAGCCAATTACTTTGGCAAGCTGCGGATAGGTTTCTTTGTCGCCGTGCGACATGCCCATGCCACCACCTATCGCCACATTAAAACCGACAAGCTTGTCATCTTCAACAATCGCAATGAATCCAAGATCCTGTGAAAAGACATCAATATCATTCGATGGCGGAACGGCGATACCAATTTTAAATTTACGCGGTAAATAAAGCTTTCCGTACATTGGTTCGACTTCTTCCATTTCTGCCGTGCCAACCACTTTTTCTTCATCCAGCCAAATTTCGTGATACGCTCTGGTGCGTGGCAATAAGTAATCACTCAATTTTGTTGACCAATCATATACTTCGGAGTGGATTTCCGATTGAAATGGATTCGAGTTGCACATGACGTTCCGGTTTACATCACCGCATGCCGCAATTGTATCCAACATAGACGCGTGGATTTCCTGAATCGTTTTTTTCATGTTCCATTTTAAAATGCCATGCATTTGAAACGTCTGGCGTGTTGTCAATTTTAAGGTATCATTGCCGTATTTTTGGGCCAGTTCGTCCATGACAAGCCATTGAGCAGGCAATGCCACGCCACCTGGCATACGGACACGCAGCATGAACTGATACGCAGGTTCAAGTTTTTGCTTTTGACGCTCATTGCGGAGATCCCGGTCATCCTGCAAATAGCTGCCGTGATGTTTCATTAATCGATTGTCATCATCTGGAATACCGGCGCTGATCCGATCCAGCATTACTTCTCCCAGTGTACCACGCAAATAATTGCTTTTATCTTTTATTTGTTCAACATCACTAGGCGGGCCTTCTGGTGCTTTTAATAGTTGGTTCACCATATTGATATCTCCTTTTCATTCATATTTCAGTACACATCACGTTGATAGCGTTTATTCTGTTGCATTTCTTCAAGGTAATCTTGTGCATCAGCATGGCTCATCTGCCCTTCTTTTTCAATGATCTCAATAAGTGTATTATGGACGTCATGTGCCATGTTTTTCTCATCTCCGCAAATGTATACCGCCGCTCCTTCTTGAAGCCATTCGTATAATTTCCTACTGTGCTCAAGCATCCGGTGTTGAACATATACTTTTTCATCCGCGTCACGCGAAAAGGCTACATCCATTTTCGTAAGTACACCTGTTTTCAACCACTTTTGCCATTCAGTCTGATATAGGAAATCCGTTAAGAAATGCTGATCGCCGAAAAAAAGCCACGTTTTCCCAATCGCTTCTGTTTCTTCGCGCTCTTGTATAAAGGATCTGAACGGAGCAATGCCTGTTCCCGGTCCAACCATGATGATTGGAGTGTCTGGGTTCTTCGGCTGCTTAAAGTTTTGGTTATGCTGAATGTAAACAGGAAGCGTATCCCCTGGCTGTAAACGTTCCGCACATAAAATGGAGCAGACACCTTTTCTTTCTCGTCCATGACTATCATACCGGACAGCTCCGACTGTCAGATGCACTTCATCTGGATACGCGGATAGGCTGTTCGCAATCGAATATAGACGGGCTGGAATTTTTCGAAGGATGGAGACGAATTCTTGCGCCGATTCACCCCATGAGCCAAAATCACGGACAAAATCAAGCAAATCACGGCCTTCACGATATTCTTTTAGTTTTTCTTCATTACCAGCTGATAAAAGTGCCTTTAAATCCTCGTTGCCTGAAAGTTGGGCCGCTTGCTCAAGGAGCGATTTTGTTAATACTGTTATTTCAAAATTGGAGATGAGCGCTTCCCTTAGTTTTCGAAGGTCTCCCTGCTTGTTGACCTTCACGATTTCTTCAGGGTCCCAATTGATTTCTTTAAGGAGCATATCCACTAAAATGGAATCATTTTGTGGATAAATACCAAGGCTGTCACCAGGTTCAAATGTAATTCCAGAGCCTTCAAGCGATAACTCGATATGGTGTGTCTCTTTATTGGAGCCACGGCCGTTCAAGTTAATATTTTCCATAACTTCCGCTTTAAAAGGGTTTGTCCTGGAATACGTGTGTTCACTTACTGGTGTTATTGTTGCGGGAACGGCAGAAACAGTACTTCCTTGCTCCTCACTTAAGCTCGAAATTACTCCTTCCAGCCATTCTGCAGCCGGCTCATCATAATCAAGATCACAGTCCATCCGCGGAAATAGCCGGGTCCCGCCAAGTTCTTCCAAGCGCTTATCGAATTGTATTCCCGTTTCACAGAAAAACTCATATGAGCTGTCCCCCAGCGCCAATACGGAGAAGCGGAGATCTCCAAGGTTTGGTGCCCTTCTGCCATGAAGAAACTCATGGAAGGACAAAGTATTATCCGGTGGGTCCCCTTCTCCATGCGTGCTAACGGCAATAAGAAGATTCTGGACTTTTTTCAAATTGTTCACTTTAAAGTCACTCATGGATGAAATGGTTACCTGAAAACCATTACCCTCAAGCTTTCTTGCTGCATTCTCTGCCAACCCTTGAGCATTTCCCGTCTGTGAACCATAAAGGATGGTAACCTCTTTTGATATTGTCTTCCCGCTGGGTTGAGCCACCGATACGTCGGCTGTTCCTGCGTTGAAAACTGACAAAGACGCGGTCAGATAACCGCTCAGCCAAACTTTTTGTGTTTCTGTCAAGCTAGGCAGTAGATTGTTAAGAAGCTCTGTCTGTTCATGATTAAAAGGACTGTTACTTACCTGAAGTTGCACGTTTTCCACCTCACAAAGGAATATAAACTTATCTTAGTTGATTCTTATACGAGTTGTTTTAGACATTTTTTAGAACTATGAAATTAACTCGTTTACTCCTATAGACGAAGTCGGTTTTAACTGTAAAAAAATTTAGAAAGTTCAGTTCATACAGGGAAGGAACACTTTTTCATAGCTCACTATTAATAAAAAATAACATAATAAAGGACGATAGCCTTCCCCAACCTAGATTCTTCCTAAAATAAGTTTCTCATTAACTTTACCGAAAGGCACATCATTAGTAAAATATATATAATTAATTGCAACTATTAAGAATATTAATAATAAGGTGGGATTCCTATGTACTATGATGCTTTAAAAACTTTTGTGACCCTTGTAGAAGTCAAGAATTTTACAAAAACAGCAGAAATGCTTCTTATGTCACAACCAAGTGTTAGTTTGCACATAAAAAAATTAGAAGAAGAGTTCCAAACTAAATTATTTCTCCGCTCTCCTAAATTCTTAAAAGTCACTTTAACAGGAGAAATTCTTTATGATCGCGCTAAGCAAATGATCACAATCTATGAACAGACCAGACAAGACATTCAAGAACATGATAAATCCATAAAAGGAGAATTAAAAATAGGCGCAAGTTTTACAATCGGCGAGTATATCTTGCCTTCTTTACTTATTGACCTTCAAAAAGACTTTCCGGAACTTGAACTTCAAGTTGTAATTGGAAACACGGAAGAAATCGTAAAATCAGTCAGGTTATATCAAGTAGATATAGGTTTAATAGAAGGTCAAACAAATGAAAAAGAACTTTCCGTACACGCTTTTTTGCAGGATGAGTTATTTATAGTTTCTTCAAACAATCATAAACTCGCTTGTAAAGATGAAGTTACGATTGCTGACCTTCAGAATCAAGCATGGATAACCAGAGAAGTTGGATCAGGTACACGAGAATATCTTAACCACTTCCTTCGTTCAAATGGTTTGAAAGTTAAATCGCTTCTTACCATAAGCAGTAATCAAGGAATTAAAGAAACACTTATAAAAAATAGTATGGGGCTAACTCTCTTATCCCGTAGTGTCATTGAAAGAGACATTCTGCATAAGACTCTTTCAATTATACAGTTGAAAAATGAGTCTTTTAACAGAACGCTTTCCTACGTGTATTCCCCCATTATGGTAGATAAAAAGAACGTGAAAACATTTATAAGTGCATTAAACAAAAAATGGCCTAACAAAATCAAATCAATATAATAATTAATACAAAATAGGGTCTTATGATCCCGGCATATAGCAGGATCTCACTTTCGGCGATGCCACGAAGCATATCCTTAGATGAAACGCCCATAATATCAAATACAACCGAGCTAGATTGTTGTTTATGTTTACCCCTCTAGTACGTACTTTTTGAATTAGGTAATGTTATCGTGCTCTTTCTTCAATGATGCTTCTATGATACCGAACAAGATTTCCAGTTCACGCTGATATCGACATGGACTATAACCAGATGTTAAAAGTCCATGTCCGAGGTGCTGGGCACTCTGATTAATATCGGTTTTAAATCTAAAAATGTATAGGATCAAATTTGATGAACTGAAAACACAGGTGAGGCCGTTAAGGTACTTCACCTATTTACTCTCCATTTACATGAGTAGGTACACTATCTGCAAGTTCATCAATGTACTTAGCTACCTTTGCACTATATGAAAAGTCACCGTAGCAATATGGATATCGGAAATTTCCTTTGTCGCCTCCGCAATCATAGAGCGTAGGATTCTTTTCAACTTGGAGCATCGAGAACTGCTTCGCTAGTTCTTCAGTATGCTTCCCTCCTGCATTTGCAATGTAATCAATATAACCAATTCCCATATTATAAGATTGAATGATTGTAGAGAAATCCACGTTCTTTTCATTCCCATATTTGATAATTCGCTGGAAATGTTTCACTCCATACCTGATGCTTTCGGTAGGATCGGTAATTGTATTTGGATCGAGTCCCGCCGATTCAGACGCCTGCATTGGATCACCACCCCGCCCACGACTTTCCTGCTGCATCAGGGCTATCAATGTCGATGTGTGCTCCTCAAGCCCATATTTTGCTAACTCATCGTGCAGAAGGTTGCTATACTTTTTCACATTCGCAAACGAATCAGGTGGATTCACTGGTGTGAAGAAATTTCCCTCAATTGAACTTTCCATGACCTGCTTCATGAGCAAAAATACAAAAAGCAGGATAAAGATTACAAAAATAGTGTTTGATTTCTTCCGTTTCCGCTTCACATTCTCTCCCCGTTATCTCTAGTTTATTTATATTTTAACAAATAGTAAGAGTAATAACTATTTAGAATACCAAAATCTATTATAAGTATAATCACTAATAAAAAACGATATAGTATCCATATACAATTGGTACACTTACTCCTAAATGTACCTGAGTCTACGATAGTATATTTACTTTGGTAATAAGACACCCTAATAGTTGGAGGTGAGATGTATGAATAAGAAAAATAATAAAGAAGAAATTCTTGATAATAATAGCAAAAAAAATGATAACGACTTTGGGGCAGATCCCGATGAACAAGAGATGAATGGCATGTATGGTATGTTAGAAACTGAATATGAAGATAAACTTCACGATAAAGATAATTAACGGTTCAAAGTATCTTATATATTTTGTTAAGCGCCTTAATTGGCGTTTTTCTTTATAATAAAAATCAATCTCACCTTATAAAGTGTTATTTGAAGCAATATTTTAAGTTTTTATTGAAAAATGTCGACTCCCCATTAGCTATACTACTTGTCTCTTAAGTTCCTTAAAGGGGACAATCCTTCTTAATCTATTTAAATCTTTGTTAATGAGAATAACACACATGGAATATCTATTAATGAAACTTCTGGATGGTTAAAAAAATGTTGGTGTCTAATACAAATTGTCTAACATATCAATTCGCTTTGGTGCAGCTGTCCCTAGAGCTGTTGCTGGGGGTGAAAAGGTGCTTGTCATTTGATATTAGGGGGCAGAAAAGGAATGAACGAAAATAAGAAGAGAAATCTTAATCCGAATGACATTGCATTACCCAGAGGATACGAAATTGACGTATTCTGTCCGGAATTACATACACCTATTAATCTACTGATTCGGCTGAATGAGAAAGAGCAAAAACAAGGTTAATAAGTAACCAAGCAAACCATATCTTTCTGATAAAACCATACTAAGGATAGCGGGTGTTGTTGCAAGGGGACTAATGAACAAACCAGCTGCCGGAATCAATCCGCCAGCTGCCTGGAGAGTAGCCGCCATAGTACTTAACAGTGCAATGACCGTAATCTTCCTTGAAATAGAAGCTTTTTCATTAAAGGAATAGTGGACTATTTTCGCATGATCTGTAATTGGTTGAAGTAACAATTTATGCTCACCCCTTCAATCGTTCGTCATGCATACTATATTCGGCTTCTCTTTCCTTTATTTATTAAAGTTTCGTGAGTCATCTAACGAGAGTCCTTTAAACGTTCACTCAACCTGAAACTTTCTTGATAATCAACCTCACATTCAACAATTACCGGTCCATCTTCAGATATTGCTTTTTGTAAGACTGTTGTTAGCTCTGCTGCTTTTTTTACCTTATATCCTTTCGCACCATATGATCTTGCAAGGGCAACAAAATCCGGGTTATTAAATTGGATATTAGATGAATGGCCTAACTTGTTTTTTTGTTCCCATTCAATCATTCCATATCTTCCATCTCGCCAAATCATAATAACAATCGGTACCTTCAAACGAACCGCTGTTTCAAACTCTGCTATAGACATGATAAAAGCCCCGTCACCGCATACAGCCATTACTTTTTTATCAGGACACGCAAGTTTCGCACCAATTGCTCCCGGAAGTGCGATACCCATTGAAGCAAGCCCATTTGATAGGATACATGTATTTGGCTTTAATGTCTCATATTGCCGGCCAATCCACAATTTATGGGCTCCAACATCTGATAGTAAAATATCATCATTTGATAGAACTTCCCGTATTTCCTTAATGATACGTTGAGGAGACATTGGGTATGAATTACTGGTTGAATGTAACAATAGATCTGACAATATCGTTTCCTTTACATTACGATAAAATGGATCGATTTCATTCCTTTGATCAATTTGGTCAATTAAACGTAAAAGATTTGCAGACAAGTCACCAACAAGGGATGCCTTTACCGGATAATAGTTATCTAACTCATGGTCTTGTACATCGATATGAATGATAGGTGATAGTAATGGGTTCCATTTTTTAGGTTCGTATTCGATAGGGTCATATCCGATAGCAATGACTAAATCTGCGCGACTAAAGGCTTTATTGACAATATCACCTTCTGGTAGTCCAATTGTTTGTAAATGCAGTGGGTGATTTTCTGGAACTACGCCTTTCGCCATAAATGTTTCTGTGAAAGGGGCTTTAAGCTTTTCGATTAAAGTTAAAATATCAGTAGATGCTCCACCTTTTGAAGCATTATTCCCTATCAAAAATAGGGGGAATTTTGCTTGATTGATAGCCATAGCCACTTCATTGATTGCTTGCTCAGATGATCGTACTTTTTTGTCATAAAGCTGAGTTTGTAAAGGTTCTCCATGCACAAGGGCGGAGGCGATATCATTCGGAAACTCGATATGAATGGCTCCAGTCAAATCCTTTGCAGCCAATGCAAAAGCTTTAGTTATAATTTTTGGAATAACGGAACCATCATAAATAGTTGTACTCCATTTCGAAATCGGGTGATATAGCTCGAGAATATTTATGTATTGATGAGCCCCTTTAAACTGCATGTTGAGATCGGTCTGTGCCGTAATCGCGATTAGCGGCATTCGATCCAAAGTAGCACAGGCAACACCCGTCACCATATTGGTGGCCCCGGGTCCAAGTGTTGAAAGACAAACTCCGGGTTTTCCTGTCAACTTACCCATCATCCCAGCGATAAACGCTGCTCCAGTTTCATGCCGGCAAACGATAAACTGTATGCTCGACTTATTTATCGCGTCCAACAAATCTATGTTTTCTTCCCCCGGCACTCCAAATATGTATTCAACACCCTGACCCTCTAAACATTTTACAAAAAGCTCTGCTGCCTTCAAAAATACATCCCCTTCCCATAATAGACACTAGTTTTATATCCTTATTAACTTACCTTTTATCTATCCCCTTTCAGAATGGATTTATTCGAGGTCGAAAATATTTGTTTGTATTTTGCAGTGCCTTCAATTGTTATTAGTTTTTATTAGGACAGAGCATTATTATGAAATAGTGAATTTAAACGAGGATAAGGAAGAGGATAAGGAAGATTGGAGTTTATTGAAAAAGGATTGTATTCTAAAAGTGACAAAATTTTTTTGGTAGATACTACAATCTCTCTGAATTTATATTCCATTTGTATTCGTATTTTATTTCTAGTTTGTCGAAACCTTTTTTATGGAACTCGTGGAAATATTTTTGATTTTAAACAGTTAAATGTTACAATATGTAAATAAATCATGTAGCAATGAAAAACAATATAATTCATAGGAGTGAAACAAATGTCAGTTGATGTTTATATTAATTTTAATGGGAACTGCCGTGAAGCAGTAGAGTTTTACGCACAGGTTTTTGGGACTGAAACACCACAAATTATGACCTTTGGAGAAACACCACCTAACCCTGAATTCCCTCTCCCAGAAGAAGCAAAAAATTTAGTTATGCACACAAGGCTTAATATTGAGGGAAGTAATGTAATGTTTTCTGATGTTTTTCCTGGAATGCCTTTTGTTGAAGGAAACAACATAAGCCTTGCAGTAGTTAATAAAAACATGGATGAAATTAAATCTATCTTTAATAAACTGAAAGAAGGCGGCACAGTAGTTATGGACCTTCAAGAAACATTCTGGAGCAAACTCTATGGTCAGGTAACAGATAAGTTCGGAATTATTTGGCAATTAAATTATGACACTGGAGAAATGTGAAAATACATTTTTGCTAGAAATTTAAAGGATATAGGGCTTTTCTTATAGAGAAAAGTTTCTATATCCTTTTTGTGTTTCTAATACTAAAAAATACCTTGTTTATCAAGTTGTGGATGTTGTAGGGTTAGATTCTAAAAGAAGTAATGATATTAAGACAAATAAATGGTTACATTTCACCAATGACAAGTATACATCCCATCTTATTATCAAAAAAAATGTTACCTTTCTAAAAAATTCAGTATGTTTAGACTATAAGGTCTATATAAACGATCAGAATGTCTGATTTTGAAGTTAGGTTTGGATCAATTATTCACTTATAAATTCAGAGGTTCAATAAAAGTTACAATACGTATACCCTTCGTTTGATAGCGTGAATACAACTTGGATTGCTTATGTTATTTAACAGTTTCATGTTAGGTTGGGTGCATTAAGATAAGTTTATCGTGCACTTTTTCGAACTGGTTAGCTGTTCAAATACCCTCATTTAGTCTAGGTTTGGCTGGATCGCAGTTAGGCTTTTCAGAATTTGTCGATTCAGCGAGCTTCATCAAATAATAACATTCTTCACGCGACATATGATCCGCCATTAATGGAGAAAATGTTCCTAGAGCTTGTGCACTAAGTTCTAGTTCCTCCAATTCATTTAGAAAGTGCTGAAAAAGTTTTATTTCTAATTTGACGTCTACATTCATCTTTTCTAATGCAGGAAAAGTGGATAAATTAGTCCGTAAATATCCCGCCAATTCGACTGCTTTTATATAATATTCATTAAAATGCTTCGTATATTGGTCACTTTTCTCTTTTAATCGTTTTTCAACATCATCCAAATTGGATGATATGGCACCTGCATGCCCAGCGGCATCTAACAGCCAAACCAAATGATGATGAAGTTCATGATAAACTGGTGGGGTTTGATTGGATTTAAAGTGTTTTAATAACCTTAAATATTCTTCTAATTCGTTCACCATATGATTAAGAAATGTAGGTGAAAGATGTATTTTGATTTTCCCTACTAAATGTTTTTTCATTAGGTTTAACTTAAACTCTCGAAGTTTTAAAGCCGCATCTTCTGCCGCAAAAGTCAATTGTGAAATATCTTCCGATTTGACTTTACCAAGGAGAGTGTCAAATATTTGAATAAACTCGGATGCAATTTCAATATTTTCTAGTTCAACCGGTGCTAAAGACTCATGGATAAATCGGGAATGATCCCCTAAGATTTGCAGCCAAAACTGATGCTCGAATCTTGCTTTCTTTTCCCATACTTCGCTCATTTATTATCCTCCATATCTTAATAATCGAAAACATTTATGATTTTTTATTCCTTTACGGATATACTTATGAACAAAAAAATGAAAAAAGGTCAGCAAACTGTGTTTGCCCGCAAGTTTTTTTATTTGATTATCATTTTTAACGGAAAGAGAAAGGTTCGCTGCAGCCCTCTTTGCTCTTCAACTTATACTACCAAGTAGCTGTAGAATGTATCTTCACTAGTAATAACATATCCCAATAATCTTAACCTCACAATCGTTTTGTATAAGCCACAAGTGACGTATAACAATGTGTCGAGCTTATTTATCTTAGGTAGGAATCGAAAGAAAATCTTCATTATTGCAGTTGGTTTTGATATCCCACTTGAACAGAAGAGTTTTACACATTCATCACCATCTACATAGAATTACTATATAGACTTTTATCGTCCCAAAATTTCGGAATACAAAAAACGAACCTCTGAATAATTGGCTCGCCTTCGTAAGAAAATTAATAATTTGAGTCATTCACATCAGCTTCCATATCGATTTCCATATCCATTAAAGCCGAGCTCAAACTTTTTCCATGTCGATCCAAAGTAAGTGATTTTGTGACGCCTCCGCCTAATGCGTTTTGCATGACAAAGTTCAATGCGCCAATTTTCGGCAGTTCATACCTAACCACATCACCCTTCACTATTTCGTGAAAGTAATCCTTAACCTTTTCTGCTGTTACCTGTTTTTTTACTTTCTCATAATCTTCCATACGATAGACGATGACGGAAACATTTGAAATATTTCCTTTATCCCCTGACCTAGAGTGAGTGACTTGCTTGAGTTTCAATCTTGCCGACCTCCTCGTACGTTACTTCGATTGTAATCTCTTCGCTAGGAATAAGAATGGATGCAATTGATACAACCTCTTGGACATTAACCCGAACACCACCGCCTCCAGCAGGCCCATTAGTATAGAGTGCTTCCACCTCTTGCCCGATCACATCAGCAGCTCCTTTATCAGCCGTCCTGGCAGCCACTCTTAATCGTACCTCGGATAGCCTTTCTCTGTCATACAACGGCTCTGAAATAGAAGATCCATACAGTGAATTAGAACCAATATGATCGATTCTCATTTCTTGAATCTCTATATTAGCCTGAATCAACCGGTGTCTCACTACTTCTTCCGCCAGTCTTGACCTTTCCAAACAACCCGAACCGCCGTAACTAATTTCTGCTTCAACTATGTATCCGTCCACGTAGCCGATGCTTGTTTTATAGAGTCCACTCTTCTCTTTTCCAGACACCCCAGTAATATGCACTTGGTTTATCACTTTTTCTATCACTTCTATTTGAGAGAAATCAGCAATAACATCAGGAGTAAGATATTGGGTTGGGTCGTGAATTTCATAAACAACTTGTTCCTTTACGGTCGCAGCCGTAACCATGCCTCCCGAATCCTCAAGCTTGGTTAAAAAAAAGTCCCCATTTCCCTGTACTTCGGCGATCGGATAACCGACATTCCATAAGTCAGGAACATCCTTATACCCCGGATCGGCGAAATAACCACCTGTCACTTGGGCTGCACACTCGAGTAAATGACCAGCCGCTGTCCCCTTACCAAGAAGCTCATAGTCTGTATCCTGCCAACCAAATTCATGCTGAAGTGGTGCAACTACTAATGAGGGATCTGATACCCGGCCGGTAATTACAATATCTGCCCCTTCTTTCAACGCGGTCACAATTCCAAAAATTCCGATATAGGCATTTGCAGAAATTATGGAAGACTTCACATCTTTCAATGGTACTCCGGTTTCTATAATTGAGCATTCCAAGTACATCCCGATGTTTGGATACACATCATCTCCACTTACTGCTGCTATTTTTAAATCATGGATGCCTTTTTCCTCTGCTATATTCTTAACAATCTTAGCTGCGGCAAGTGGGTTTGCTGCTCCCATATTGGTGATTAATGTGACATTATTCTCGACACACAGTGATAAGACCTTATCCATACGATACTTCAATAAATGGTTATACCCCATATCAGGATTTTTCATTTTCTCTTGCTGAGCAAGGGCAATTGTTCTTTCTGCTAAGCATTCAAAAATTATGTAATCCAAATTTCCTTTTTGTATTAATTCCATCGCTGGTTCAATTCGATCGCCTGCGTATCCCGCACCTGAACCAATTCTAATCTTCTTCATAAGATATTCCTCCCTTCAAGCTCCAGTAGGAACTGGAGTCGTCACGATTGATATAATTTAACTGATTGAAGGGTACGCTTTCACGTTCTACAATAGGAAGGTCGATCATTTTCCCTTCAGTAGTAATACACCTTCCCCTTTGGCTAATGCCTGTTCGAACGCTCTTACAATTCTTTCTGCTTCCTCGATTTCTTCACCATAAAGGTCTGCTCTTTTTTATAATTGAAATGATTCATAGCGATATAAGAATTCGATTTACTATATTTTTATTTGTTATATTTTTCAAAAGTTTCAATAACTACCCTAGTTAATATCTCAATTCCTGTGAAAATGGCGTCCTGATTAAATACCATGTTGGGATGATGTAGACCAGGCTCTAAATCGCAGCCCACACCCAGCATTGTGGCCTTGATTGCAGGCCTTTCTTTTGTATAAAAATGAAAATCCTCTCCACCGGGTGTAATAATAGGCCCCACAAGCCCTTTAGCCCCTAAGGTGTTTTCGATTGCTTTCTCCATAAATTCTGCTGCTTCTTGATCAACAGATGCGGCATAAACTCTTTCTTTGTGCTTGAAGCTTATTTGGCATTGATAGAAGACAGACATTTTATTCAGGACATCGTCCACCTTCTCTATCAATTCATCCATCGCTTCATTTGTTTGCGCACGTAAATCAAGGCTGAACTTGGAGGACCCAGGTATAATATTCGCATTTTCCCCTCCCGCAGAAACCTGTGTCATTTTGACTGAATAAGATAGTTGCGGGTTTAGACGGATTCCTTTAATTTGTTCAACAATCGCACTAATCACTTCAATGGCATTTAAAGTTAAATGAGGTCTTGCGCCATGTCCGTCAAATCCGTGAATCTCACCAAATACTGTATCAGCTGAGCCATGAATGATGCCTGAAGTAGCTTGTCCATTCTTAATTTCCTGAATAGGACGCAGATGAAGACCATATAGAAAGTCAACATCATCCAGTACCTGTTTTTCAATTATCTTTAAAGCACCTTCACCCACTTCTTCAGCTGGCTGAAAAATAAATTTTAACGTACCTGGAAGAATAATCTTCATTTTTCTTAATAAAAGCAAGACACCTAATACAATCGTCATATGAGCATCATGTCCGCAGGAATGGTTAGCACGAAAAGTCCCGTCCACATCCTGAAGTAGAGCATCCATATCAGCTCGTAATCCAATCGTTAAATTACTTATACTGTCCACTGGTGACCACTTACCTATTACTCCAGGCATATCCGAAAAAGTGGTCACTTCAATCCCGTTTTGTTGGATCACCTTTGAAATATAAGATGTAGTCTGAAACTCTTTCCAGCTCACTTCAGGATTCTCATGAAGATGGCGGAAAATCTCCAAAACTTGAGGTTCTATTTCCTTCAATAATTCTTTCATCAAACCGCTCCTTATTTTCTCAGGAGACACCGAGAGCGACTGCCGCTATTAATGCTAAACAAGCAATCAAAGTCCATCCGAGAATTAATTTCCAAATAAATTTAACCCATCTCTCATATGGAATTCCAGCAATAGCCAGGTATCCCATTAATGCTGAGGACGTTGGAATAATTGAGTTCGTAACAGAATCCCCATATTGGAAGGCAAGAACGGCAAGCTGTCTTTCCAATCCCAAAATATCAGTAATAGGAACCATAATTGGCATTGTAGCCGCAGCCTGTCCACTGCCTGAAGAAATGAATAAATTAAGGAATGCTTGGGTGAAGAACATACCTACGACATTCAATGTTTGTGGTAGGTGACTTATCCCCGAAGCTGCCATAAAGACTAACGAATCTATGATTTTACCTTCTTCTAAAACTACTGTAATAGCCCTTGCAAAGCCGACGATCAAGGCACCAAATGTGACTGCTCGAGCTCCCTCAATAAATGAATCAAAAAGTTTCCCAAGTTGCAAACCGCCAACCAGCCCGCTAACGATACCCATAATCAAGAAAGAAGCTGTGAGCTCTGTTAAAAACCAGCCCCATTTAAACACGCCATAAATGTTAAAAGCCAGCCCAAAGATCATTGCTAGAAAAACTAGCTTATGGCGTCCGGTCAATTCAGGGAAATCAACTAATCCGGCCGTTTGTTTTTCTTTTTGTTCAATATCATAGATTACACTTTTTTCAGGATTCCGTTTTACCTTATTTGCATAACGGCTGACATACCAAATGGCAAATGCCAGGACAAAAATATATACAACAAAACGGAAACCAATTCCAGAGAATAAAGGTACTTCTGCCAGTGATTGGGCGACCCCTACAGTGAACGGGTTGAGCATGCCTCCAAAAAATCCGCTAGCAGCACCAAGGGTAATCATAGCCGTTCCAGTAACCGCATCAAAGCCCATAGCTCTTGCTATCGCGATCCCTATAGGCACGAAGATAATGGTTTCTTCTGCCATCCCCATGCTAAAGCCGCCTATGGAAAAAAGCAACATACTCAACGGAATTAATAGTTTTTCTCGCCCTTCAAGAGATCGTACCCCTTTATAGACCCCTGCTTCAATTGCACCAGTAGTGCGAATAATACCAAATACACCACTTACAAGAAAAATATAAAAAATAATCTGGGCTCCCTTTTCTAAGCCCAATGGAATGGACGTGAAAAGGTCAAAGAAGCTCACAGGATCACGATCAATAGCATGATAGCTTCCGTCGACAACAAGCATTCTACCCGATTTCTCATCTTCAACACGATCGAATTCACCGGCAGGAATTACATATGAAGCAAGCCCTGCCATGATGATTATGATAAATATGAGTGTATATGTATGTGGCACTTTTAACCATGCCTTTTTCTTAACTGTCACATTATTTTTTTCAGTTTCCATCATTTCACCTCATCCTAATTGATTTGCTCCATCCGGTTTCAATAAAAATATTAAACTTGCTCTTTTTTTATGGTTAATTGCCCAAGAACTTCCTCGTTGATATTAATTCCAAGCCCCGGTTCTCTTGTAAGATGTACATAGGGAATTTCATAATCAAGATTTCCAATGTCCTGACTGAATAGCAGTGGACCTGTCAGTTCTGTACTGGTAATATTTTTTCGTGAAATGGCCGTATGGTATCCTGCAGACGATCCAATTGAGGATTCTACCATGGACCCAATTTGGCAGCTGATACCTGCAATCTCAGCTGTCTTTGCCAATTGGATTGCCTGATAAATTCCACCGCACTTCATTAGTTTTATATTGATTTTATCTACGGCCTTCTTTTTAATTAGTTCCTGTAGATGGTACCCGTGATGGATGCTTTCATCAGCCATAATGGGAATGGTTGTTTTTTCTTTGAGTTCTGCAAGACCGTCAATATCTCCCATTCTAATCGGCTGTTCTAACCATGAAAGGTGAAATGGTTCCAAAGCTTTTACTGCTGGAAGGGCATTGGCATAAGTTCCCCATCCCTGATTGGCATCTACCCGAATTGGAAACTTCTCCCCAACTTTTTCTCGAACCGCTGCTATACGCTCTACATCTGACTCAATATCCCAACCCACCTTAAGTTTTAACGAAGTATATCCTTGGTCGACAGCTTCCTGAGCTTTTTCAGCCATAATCTCTGGTTCGTCAATACTTAAAACCTTTGCAAAAGTTAGGGATTCATGAAATTTCCCACCTAATAAATCATAAATCGGCAATTTTGTGTATTTTCCCATAAGGTCATAGCAGGCAATATCAATTGCCGCTTTTGCTGAGGGATTTCCCATAATGGCCGAATTCATAATGTCGTGAATTTTTTCCAAATTAAAAGGATTTTCTTGTTTCAAAGCAGGCAATAGGACATGCTTTAATACTTCGAATGTTGCATAAAACGTTTCCCCTGTTACATGTTCATCAGGTACTGCTTCACCATATCCTACTAGCCCGTTATCGGCTATCAATTTTACGATAACAGAAGGCATATACTTATATGTTTCATAGGAAATAACAAATGGTTCTTTTAAAGGCAAATGAGTGGCATAAATTTCACAACGTTCGATAATCAAAACTAAGCTCCCCTTTCATACTGTCGCTATATGTCGTTAATAAAAATAATATATACTAATCCCCTTTTTCTGTAAAGTCTGAATTTTTAAATTCCAGTTAGGTTCTTGAATTTTTCTGTAGCTAAATATAAATTTCGAGGTCTTCCTTGATCGTAAGGATGTTCCTCACCTCCTTTTAAAAGACAGCCTCCTTCAATGAGCCTTTTAATGAATCTTTCTGCCGATCGTCGGGTGCAATTCATGTATTCTTCTAGCTCTGCTGCAGAAAAAGCTCGAAAATTGTTTATGGAAATAAACTGATGAATTAACTTTATATTTTTTGCACTCATTTTAAGTTCACTAGCTAGTTTTTGAATAGTTTCATCCTCGTTTTTCAATTCCACAAGGTGATTTTCTTCAAATAAAGGTCCTTGTAATTTTTGATCTTCATCCACCAAGCATGCAATCGTTTTACTCTTTAGAAATTTATTAGTAAAAAATAACGCCTGGGCTGAATGTTTTTCCGCCTCCTGAATTGTATACCCATACCCAATACCTATTTGGAATAAAGTTTGAAATTCTCTTTCCATTTGTCCGATAATATCATTATAAAAATCGTTTTCGAACGCCTGCAATGCTCCACGTGTTGTATAAATCAAATATGGATTTAAGTATTCAAGAGAAACACGAGCTTGTAGCCTTTTACTCAACTTCTGTAAAAAATTTAAAAATGAATCACTCCCATTAAGATTTTGTTGATAATCTTGAATAGAAATAACAGCAATCTGAGATTCTTCCGTTTTCTTTAGTTTCAACAAGGATATAGCTCTTGTTAGGCTTTCAATTAAGGTATGTTTGGGCTGGACCATATATCTAGAAGGAATGGATAGCCTTTGAAGCTCCTGATAAACTGCATGAATACTCGTTAGTGCAAAAAGGGTTTTTCCTTCCCTATATTGTTTGCTGTGAAAGTGGACAAATTCAGCTATATTTAGTGCCTGGGTTTCTTCATCCCTCTTATATATCCAAGGGTAATCCTTAACATAAAGGGACTTTTCTACGATTTCTGATTCTTCCAGCACCTTCATTAACCGGCTTTGATCCGGTAAATCGATAGAAATTTCATTCAAAGTCACTTGTTCCCGATGAGAAATCGAAAATAACGAGAGCGCTACAGTCAATTCATCAAAAGGGACATATATAGCTTCAATGAAATTTCTTTTAACTTGCTTGTACCCATAATAAAAAGGGATTGAACCTGAAAACAATACTAAATCAGTTTGTTTACCAGCTTCTTCTATTAACAGACTACTTTCTTCCGGCATTTCGTACTGAAAGGAAATAAATTGTACTTCAGGAAATAAGGGATAATGGACAGATAAGGATTCCAAAAAATACTTTGAGCCTATAACACCAATTTTCATTATGTTGTTTCACCTCTAAAATGAAATATAAATATATTATAACGGTAGAATCGTATCAGTAACTATTTTAAATTAATTAATATACCAAAGTCCTGCACGCTCCCGAGGGTAAGTCCCAATCGCCATCAAGTTAAGAAAATGGTTGTTTCACAAATGTTATCAGGCACGCTTTTTTCACGCTGTGATATTTTACCACTAACTACAGAGATATTAAAGAAGCTAAATAACCTCTCAAGTAGTGAATCCATTTAGCTGGAAAAGGGGTACGGAAGAGATTCGAGAAAGTGGTGCCACATTGGAAAAGTTCGTTTTTGGCTTCCTTGTATTCATCCATATTTTCACTTCACACTTTCTTTTTAGCAGGGTAAGCCAAACTCTATTCCTCTAAAGTCTTGAGCTCTGGACCATGTTTGAATTTTGCGTTATCGACACCGATAATAAGTGTTTAGCTCCTGTTACTAAACTAATACTTTAAATATTTACCCAGTGTAAAAAGCCTTTACTCTTGAAGAGTAAAGGCTTTTTACGAATTTGCTCTATTAATCGCATAAATCTGCTATAAGACTTATCCAATTTCAAGGGAGTACAGTAATTTAATATCCTTTCACTAAAATGATTCTCCATTTAAAAAAATAAGGGCGGCAGTCCGATAGATTTCTGTTGTCTCCGCAAGTTCTTCAACATCTACATATTCATTTATTTGGTGTGGTACTTCCCTTTCCCCCGCTCCAATCGTGACAATTGGAATACCAGCCATATGCAGGAATGTCCCATCTGTTGCTCCTGGGACTCCGTTATACACCGCTTCTTTTCCCGTAACGATTTGAGCAGCTTTTGCAACAGCCGTGACTACTGGGTTATCACGGTCGGTAATGGTCCATGGACGTTCCTCAATCACTTCCATTTCTGCTTTAAAATCAGGATCATCTTTAGCAAGTTTATCTATTATGTTTTGCAATTGAGATTTTATAACCTTATGCTCTTGGCCAGGTATAGTTCGAATATCCAATGTGGTCATGCATTGATCTGGAACAACATTAATTTGTGCTTCCCCGTGAACAGGTCCCATTAAGATTGTCGGTGTTATGGAGGGCCAGCCCAACAGATCGTGCTTTCCAAGACGTTCTTTCTCAAGAGTTTCTAACTTATCAATTTCACAGATTATTTTAGCCATACGTGTATTCGGATTGATCCCGCTTAAAGGCATAGCTCCATGAGCCATTTTTCCGTAAACATTAATGGCAATCCGCATAGCCCCCTTTTGTGTAATGCAGACTTCATTTTCTTCAGGTTCACAAATGATAGCTCCTGCCACATCTTTTGCCCATCCCTGTTTGATAAAATGTTTAATACCAATCATCATTCCCTCTTCATCACAAGGAATGCATAAAATAATTTTCCCTGACCAGTATTCCTTATCTCTTAATAAGGAATGAACAGCAGTAATCATACAAGACAGATTTCCTTTTGTATCATTTGTCCCTCTGCCATACATTCTTCCATTTACAATTTCCGCTCCAAATGGATCGTACTTCCACGCTTCACGTTCTCCTTCCGTTACTACATCTGTATGACCTTCGAAAAGTAACGTTTTTCCGGGTCTGCCGGAATCAACAATGCCTATAACATTAGGACGGCCTGGCTCTACTTCTTCAATAAATACCTCAATCCCTATATCCCTTAGATAGTTTGCTACATAGTTCGCAACTTTTTCTTCGTTTCCCCCTTCAACTCCGGGGCGATAAACACTTTCGATTTTGACAAGGGACTGGGTAAGTCGGATTACATCCTCTTTATCTCTTATTCTCCTAGCCTGCATTTGATGTACACTCATTCGTAAATACTCCCTTTCTATTAGAAGTTTTTTTAAAATTAGTGGTGGTTCACCTTCAATAGAGAAACGTTGGTATCATCGTTATATCCAAAAAAGACACTGTTAAAGAGTCCTTCGATTGCCTTCCCTTTTTTATTTAATGTTGGGTACACGAGACTCATAATTAATTGCAATCTAACGGATAGATCGGTCTAATAATTCTTTGATAATTAAAGCTAGCTACTTTACTCGTACTTAATCCTGGTGAATCTACAGAGATAATCTTTTTAGCAAGGTGCTTAAAACCAGCACGGAAATGCTGTGCTGATTTTAATGCGACAATCCTAAATTCAGTAACATCAATTCCATGTAACAAAAAGATTTGTTCGTCTAACGTCTGCCAATTTACTGAACAAACTATAATATCTACATTCCCAACCTGTAACCGAACTGACTTTCCTAGATTAAATTCAAATCCTTTCATCATAGGTGATGAAGTGGTAAATCTACCATCGGTCAGTGCTTTTATATAAGCAGAAGTTAGAGCAATTGGTTCTCCATGTAGGGAATCAGTTTTCCCACCAATGGACACATCTATTTTTCCACCAACCCCTACCTGGTGAGCTAGGTTTGCTACTTCTGGATCATAAATAAACCCAAAGCATGATTTGGGAATATTAAACTCTAACATTTCCCTCAATAAATAAGTACCGTCCCCTGGAGCGCCAGCCCCGGGGTTATCAGAAGATTCATTAATGATAATTGGACATTCTCCAATAGATAACGCTTGGAGCATCCCATTTTTAGGATCAGGAAGTTCCCGTAAAAACTTTGCTCTCATAGCCCATATATCCTTGGCCACTTCCTTGCAGACAGTTTGCGCTATTTCATCATTTCCATCTGTTATCGTTATGACAGTTGCCGATACATCTGGAATGTCTGTATATGGGAATCCATGAAAAAAGGTACAATCAATCACTTCTGTTTGTTCTTCCATGTCCAGACATAATTGAGTAATATCTTTTGCAGGAGACATATCCGTCGTACCAGCGGCTATTGGTATTAAAATTGGCAATTTTTTCATTACCATTACAGGGTTGATTTCTCCCTGAAGTATTTTCACTGTTAAATCCATAGCCTTTAAACCTGTTTCATAACAATCAATATGCGGATAATACTTAACACCTAATAGCAAATTTGCCTCATTTACCATTGTTTCAGAAAGATTTCCATGTAAATCCAAAGTGACGACTATGGGAATTTCATAGCCTAGTATCTTTCTTAACTCTTTTAGTAATTCACCTTCTAAATCATCAATTCCATCCACAACCCCAGCACCATGTAAAGCGAGGCAAATAGCATCTAGTTTTCCTTTACCTTGTATATTTGTTAACAGCTCCTTTTTTAATGTTTCAAAACATTCTCTAGTTATCGTACCAGCTGGATTGGCAAATGCAGAAAAACTTGGAATAAGGTCAACTCCTAATTCCCTTCCTTTATCAATCATTCCACCAATATAATCCTTTACACCATCGTGAGATCGTAACACCTCCTCGTTTCTTGCCCAAAGAATCTTCTTGAATGAATCTTCAGTTGTTTTTACAGCGGAAAACGTATTAGTTTCATGCATAATATGACCTATACCTATTCTCAATTCCTTTCATCCTTCCTATTTAAGGAACATATACTTCATCTATCTCTATTTAAATTGATATCTTGATTTAATTAGGATTTGGATAATATATCATTGCTTTCTTTTTGGAATACCACTTTACCGCCTATTATTGTATAATTCACTTGCATATCTTTAATTTGATCAGTAGGTACATCGAGAATTGCACCGTTTAATACAACCAAATCTGCTAACTTTCCTATTTCTATGCTACCTTTTATATTCTCTTCAAAACTCGCATATGCTCCATTCCATGTAAACAGCTTGATTGCCTCTAATACGCCTATTCGCTGGTTACCTCCTACATCCTGCCCTGTTGAACTTTTCCTATTTACAGCTCCATGAATTCCTATAAGCGGATTAAACGAGGTGACCGGACTGTCGGAACCTCCGGCAGCTATTATCCCCTTATCAATGAAATCACGAACTGGATACATATGATTGACTCGGTCTCCGTAGCTTTTAATGTAGCCATCACCGTATTCAAGGAAGAAAGCAGGATTCGGAATAGGAATAACCTCTAATTGCCTCATCCGTTCAACTAAATCAGGCATTGTAATTCCTGCATGTTCAATCCGATGGCGGTGATTCTTTCTAGGATGTTTTTTCAATGCCTCTTCAATACAATTAAGCATCATTTCAATAGCCCGGTCTCCTTGAGCATGAGCTGTGATCTGAAACCCTTTTTCATGAGCCTCCCCGAGAATACGGTTAAGTTCCTCCTGGCTAAAGTACAGGATACCAGAATGTTCCGAATTATCAGTGTAAGGTTCCCTCATTGCAGCAGTTGGCCCGCTACTACTCCCATCAGTAAAAACCTTAGCTGGACCAATTTTAAATTTCTCATCTCCCAGACCTGTTGAAATTCCTGCTTTTATCATCTTGTCAACAAATTCTTCTGACTTATTGATTGTTGAGACAATTGCATAAGTCCTAACCTGAACCTGTCCGTTACGAACTGCCTCTTGCATCACCCTAAAGTTTTCCGGGCTAGAGACACCTGCATCGTGAATACTGGTAATGCCAGAAGCGATAAAATCATTAGAAGCCATCATCAAACCTTGTAGAAGCTCTTCATGTGTATAATCAGCCAATTCGTAATAAGGCATTTGTGCGTTTTCTATTAAAACTCCTGTAGGAACTCCTACTTCATCGCGGACCACTATTCCACCTTCGGGATCTGGGGTATGTCCATCAATCCCTGCTATCTCTAACCCCTTGCTATTTACCACGGAAATGTGACCACAGGCGCGCCTAAGAATGATCGGGTGATTGCTAGAAATAAGATCCAATTCTTTTCTAGAAGGATATCTATTTTCTAATAATTTGGTTTCATTGAATCCCCATACACGCACCCAGTTTCCAATTGGTGTTTCATTCACTTTTTTTTCAATTTCTTTTAAAACGTCATGTAGAGATTCGATTGTGGGCTCCTTACAGCTTACTCCTAATTTATTTGTACCAAATAAAGTAATATGAAGGTGAGAGTCAATAAAGCCTGGCACTAAACTTCTACCTGCTAAATCCACTACCTCCGTTTGAGGACCAATTAATCGTTTCACTTCTTCATTCGTTCCCACCGCAACAATTAGGTTATCAGTAACAGCAACAGCTTCATTTACGTCGTATTCCTTGTTTGATGTAATTACTTGACCATTAACTAACACTAAATCTGCAAACATCAATTCACCTCGTTATCGGTTTAGATTCTTCTTTTTAAAAAAGAAAAGTTAGTTTGGGAGAATAGTAGTGAACCAGAATAATGTAAATATATTATTCATATAAATGACAAGCTACAAAGTGATTGGCCCCCTTTTTTGTAAGTGCAGGCGATAGAACCTTGCAACGATCCATTACATGAGGACATCTCGTATGAAAAATGCATCCCGATGGCGGATTAAGTGGAGACGGTACATCCCCTTTTAAAATAATCCGTTCCTTTTTTAATTTAGGATCGGGAATTGGAACCGCGGATAATAATGCTTGAGTATACGGATGCAAGGGATGAGAAAATAGTTCATCTGTTGAAGCGCGTTCTACCATATGTCCCAAATACATAACTCCAATGTTATCAGCTATATGTCGGACTACACTTAAATCATGGGCAATAAAGAGGTAAGAAAGATTTAAGTTATCTTGCAATTCCTGCAACAAGTTTATGACCTGAGATTGAATGGATACATCGAGAGCGGACACTGGTTCATCACAAATTACAATTTTAGGGTTTACTGCTAAAGCTCTAGCAATTCCAATTCTCTGTCTTTGCCCACCTGAAAATTCATGGGGATAACGGTAATATTGGTCTTCTCTAAGTCCGACTTTATGAAGTAAGTCCAAGGTTCTTTCCATACGTTCTTTCTTTGACCCTATTTTATGTATCTTCATAGGCTCTTCAATTGCATGTCCTATCGTTTGCTTAGGGTCTAAAGAAGAATGAGGATCTTGAAACACCATTTGTATTTCTTGCCTAATTTGCTCAATTTCCTTCCCCTTTAACTTAAATAGGTCGCTTTCCTTATATATGGCTTGACCCTCTGTAGGTTCCGTTAAACGCATGATGGTTCTTCCTGTTGTGCTTTTCCCACAACCCGATTCACCTACAAGCCCAAGCGTTTCTCGTTCATTTAAGGTAAACTCTACATTATTTACCGCTTTAACATGCCCTTTCACTCGGCCAAGAGGAGAATAAATTGGAAAATACTTACTCAAATTCTTAACCTGTAAAATCGGAGCTCTTTCATCTGACAGCGTCTGCAATACCTTTTCGCCTCCCCTCTTGTAATACAGTTTCATAATGCCAACAGCGCACTTTATGTCCGTCTTCAATCTCTTTTAATTCTGGTGGTTTTTCTTCACACTGGCTTGTAGAATACGAACACCTTGGAGCAAAGCGACACCCTTGGGGAATATTATTAAGAGACGGGACCATCCCTTCAATCACATGCATATGTTTAGAACGATCCCCATCCAAACGTGGAACGGATTTTAACAATCCTTTGGTGTAGGGATGTAAGGGTTCCGAAAATAAAGATCCTACTTCAGCTTCTTCGATTATTTGACCTAAATACATAACCACCACACGTGTACAGACCTCAGCAACTACTCCTAAGTCGTGTGTTATCAACATGACTCCCATGTTTAGTTCCTTCTTCAAACCTTGAATCAAGTCCAATATTTGGGCTTGAATAGTAACGTCTAATGCGGTCGTGGGCTCATCTGCGATTAGTAGATTAGGGTTACACGCCAATGCCATCGCTATCATTACCCTCTGTCTCATTCCTCCTGATAGCTCATGAGGATACTCATTCACCCTTTTTTCTGGAGAAGGAATCCCTGTTAATTTAAGCATTTCTATAGCTTGGGTATAAGCTTCTTCTTTTCCTAGCTTTTGATGAATGATGAAAGATTCTGCAATTTGATAGCCAATTGTATATACAGGATTAAGAGAAGTCATCGGATCTTGAAATATCATAGATATTTCGTTCCCACGAATGTGTCTCATTTGATCTTCGCTCAAGGATAGCAAGTTACTGCCCTTATAGATCAGCTCTCCTTCATATTTAGTCGTGTTTTCATTTAACAATCGTAAAATTGATTCAGAGGTTACACTTTTTCCGCATCCCGACTCTCCAACAATCCCAAGGGTCTCTCCTGAATATATCTCGAATGAAACCCCATTAACCGCGGTAACAGGTCCCTTTTCTGTCATGAACGTCGTTTTCAGGTTTTTAACCTCTAATAAACATTCTTTACCCATAAACGTCCTCCTCATTAATACCGTGTAATCAAATTATTTCTTTACTTTATTGGTATGCGGATCGAGCAAGTCTCGAAGTCCATCACCGAATAAATTCAAACCCAATACGGATAGAATAATGAATGCACCTGGGAAAACTGTCATCCACCAGGCATTATAAATTACGATTTTACCATCAAATAAAATGTTTCCTAGACTTGGTGCTGGCGCAGGAATACCAGCTCCCAAAAAGCTGAGCGATGCTTCAATTATGACAGAAACCCCAAATACGTAGGTGATTTGAACAATCAGAGGAGACATAGTGTTTGGAGCAATATGAAGCCAGATAATTCGCCATGAACTGGCACCTTGTGATCTCAAAGCTTCTATAAAGGTTTGTTCTTTGACTACAATGGCGGCCGAACGAACGACACGTGCGACAGTAGGTGTATTTACAATAGATAACGAAAGAATGACATTAACTATATTCGGCCCTAATGCTGCCATGAGCGCAATGGCCAATAGAATTGCTGGAAATGCCATTAAGCCATCACATATCCTCATCAGGATATGATCCAAGGTCCTATAATAAGCTGAGTACAAACCAATTACTGCTCCAATTACCAGTGTTATCACAGCTACCGTAAGTCCAACGGTCATGGATACCCGAGTGCCATAAACTACCCGGCTAAATATATCCCTGCCAAAGTTATCTGTTCCAAAAAAATGTTCAGCACTTGGTGGGCTCAGACGAGCTGTTACTATCATGTCATAAGGTGTATATACTGTGATCAAAGGTGCAAAAATAGAGATTAAACTGAGAACTAAGATAATCACACTTCCAGTAACTACAAGCCGATTTGAAAAATACCTGCGCAGAAGGATAGATTGACGTTCTTTCTTCATATGATTTTTTGAATACAATGGGTCTGTTTTTTGTATTATTGTTTTTGCTTCCATAAATCATTTCCCCTTCTATTCATTTCTCTATTTCCGGCTTAACCGTACCCTTGGATCAACCACACCGTACAGTAAATCTACTATTAAATTAATGAATACATAAGCGGCGGATACCAGCAGAACTGTTCCTTGGAGAACCTCGTAATCTCGCTGCACTATTGAGTTCATGATAAGTTGACCGAGTCCCGGAATATTAAAAACCGTTTCTGTAATTACTGCTCCCGCTACCAATGTCCCAAAGGTTTGTCCAACGACAGTCAGAATAGGGATAAAAGCATTTCTCAATGCATGTTTATAAATGATTAATTTTTCTTTTACACCTTTTGATTTTGCGGTTTTAATGTAGTTCATGCTTAGTACCTCTAACATTGAGGCCCTTGTCATCCGCGCAATCAAAGCCGCTTGTATGGCCCCAAGAGACAAGGCAGGCAATATTAGATATTCAAGGTGAGCCAATAGACCATCATCAAGTGGTTTATATCCAGCTACCGGAAACCATTGGAGTTTCACTGCGAAAAATAAAGATAATAATAATGCAAGGAGAAAGCTTGGCAAGGAAATTCCCAACAAAGAACCCACCATGAACATTTGGTCTGTGCTTGTTCCCCGTTTTTTGGCAGCAATAATTCCCATAGGAATAGCTATAAGTATAGAAATCCCCTGTGCCAATATCGCTAATGAAAGAGTCGGACCTAAGTGATCCATAAATACCTGTAATACTGGTTCCTTCATATAAATAGACATTCCCAAGTCGCCTTGAAGAATACCAAAGACCCAATTAAAAAATTGCTCATACATAGGTAGATTTAAACCGAGTTCTTCTCGTAATCTTTCAATGTCATCTTCAGTTGCATCTGCCCCAAGCATTACTGATGCTGGATCTCCTGGTATTAAATGCATAATGAAAAAGACTACAATAGCTACAGTTAATAGAACCGGAATGAGAGATAAGACTCGCTGTAGAATATAGGCTTTCATTAAAAATCTCCTTTCTACAATTAACCCCTTCACAATGTAAAACGTATGAAGGGGTATCTGAGCAATTGATTTTATTCTTTAACGGTCGTATTCCATAAAACAGGTCCAAGGAATTCTTGATATCCTTTGACTTTTTCCGCTTTTACGGATATGGAATCATAAGCACCAATATTAACAACAGGCATATCTTCCCAAATCACTTTTTGCAATTCATTAAAGGTTTCTTTAGCTTTATCCTGGGAAGATTGAGCTTTAATTTGATCCAATAGTTTGTCTATTTCAGGGTTATTCGTCCAGCCTGCAAACTTTGCTCTAGAATCCAAGAATGGATATTGGAGCGGGGTTGCGCTAACAGGCCAGCTAGTAAAAAACATTTCCCATTGATCAGGCTTATTTCGGCGATCTAATAGAGTAGACCAATCCACCACGTCTAGCTTTACGTTCATACCAATTTTCTTAAGTTGTTGCTGAACTGCGACGGCGGAATTATAATGTTGTGAATAGTCACGGCTTGTCAGGATTCTTAATTCTTCCCCATTATACCCAGCTTCCTTAAGCAATTGTTTGGCCTTTTCAGTATCTTTAGCTTCATAAATTTCTTTCCCTGTATCCGTGTACCATAAGCCTTGCTCTTTTAACATAAATCCAGGGTCCAGTCTAAAATAACCATCAGTAACAGCAGCTGTTAAGACCTCTTTTTTATCAATTGCTAAATTCACCGCTTGGCGAGCTTTAACATTTTTTAGGAATCCATTTTGTTTATTAAAAATTAGAGTGTGAATTCCCAAAGGCGCTTGAATGGTTTCGAGACTTGGTACATTTTTAAATTGTGGTGCTGCATCCCATGGCATCATTACGCTCAAGTCATATTCTCCACTAATCATCCCTGCTACTCGAGTCGAGTTATCAGTGACGAAGTGAAAATATATGTCATCTACAAGAGCTTCCTTTTTACCAGCTAAACCGTCTGCAGGTTGAGATGAAGCCTTATAATCATCAAATTTCTTTAAATGAACGTATTGATTTTGTTTCCACTCTACAAACTTAAATGGACCTGTTCCGATATATTCTGTGATTCCACTTGTACCACCCGATTCTATCACCTCTTTTGGCATGATGGCTGCGAATTGCCCCACTTCTGCCAGTACTGGTAATAGAACGATAGATGGTGTTTCGACATGTAGGATAACCGTATATTCATCTTTAGCTTCCCACTTAGAATTTCCTAGGTTTGCCTTTGCAACGGCCCCTTCTTGCCATTTTTTCATGGAAGCAATGACATCCTCAGCTTTCATTTCTTTCCCATTATGAAATTTGACGCCTTTTCTTAATACAAATGTAACTTTTTTTCTATCTTTACTAACCTCATAGGATTCAGCAAGCATTGGAGTTACTTCAAATTTAGAATTTAAAGTGACTAATGTCTCAAATATATGCCTTGCTGGGTCGCGTGTTGCATTTGCTGTCGTCAGGTGTGGATCCAGTGATGTCGGCTGTGCTGGATAAGCCACTTTTAGTGAACCTCCCTTAGATGCTGACGAAGTATCATTGTTTGAATTATCTGACTTCGAACTGCATCCACCAAGGGCAAGAGCACAAATCAACATGACTATCGAAATGAAAAGATTTTTCTTTACAAACATTTTCTTTCCCCCTTTTTTTCATTCTGTTTTTTATATGGACAGGTTTCTTACTAATGTAGTGGAGGGTTTGTTCCTTCTGGAAGAGGAGTTCTGTAATTACCTTTGGCTTCTAATTCTTTCTCAAATTCTTCTTTTACAACTTTCACTAGTTTCTCATTTTTCATTAAATCAATGACGTTTACCCTAATATTTTCGAAGTTGCATATTTTGTAGTCAAAAAAGATTTGGTAAATAAATTACTTATTTAGTTCTAATATCAATGACCTTACTCCTACTTATATGAAATTAGGGAATCTCTCTACAGACTCCCTCTACAGACTCCCTATTATTAATCCGTATATATCTATTTTCAATTCGATTTCTTGTTCTGCACTAACGTTTCTCTTTACCTTATATTAAGGTTTTTTGATTGCTGCTGAACTGAAGCAGAAGTAACAAGTCCTTTCTTAATTGTAAAGACGAGTAAAAAGCAGATGAATAAGACTATACTAATAAAATATAATCCCATCTCTACACTACCTGTAGAATCCTGTACATATCCAATTACATATGGGCCGATAAACCCACCTAAATTACCAATGGAACTAATGAGCGCTATTCCTACAGCAGCTTCTAATTCAGTAAGGAATAATGAAGGAATTGCCCAAAAAGGTCCGAAAATACTGTAAATACCAACAGTTGCAACAGACATCATGATTATAGATAGGATAGGATCCGTAGTTAATCCACATCCCATAAGGCCAATAGCACCAACAAGCGGCGGAATGGCAGCATGCATTTTTCTTTCACCAGTGCGATCAGATCGGCGTGCCCACCAAACCATCGCTATTCCTCCAAAAATATAAGGTATCATTGTAATCAAACCGACTTGAGTATTTGTTAAAATATTTGAAAAGGATTTGATAATAGTTGGCATCCAAAACCCTATTCCATACAAACCAGTGACTAATGTAAGGTAAATAAACGACAATCTCCAAATTCTAGAACTCCCAAAAATATTTTTCAGACTAGAGTGTTTGCCTATCTCCTTACCTTGATTTTCTTTTTCAATTTCGGATATGAGCCACCCTTTCTCTTCCTTTGTAAGCCACTTTGCCTGTTCAGGACGATCTGTTAAATAAAAGATAGTCGTAATCCCTAAAATGACAGCAGGAATTCCTTCCAGTACAAATATCCAGCGCCATCCAGCCATTCCACCCCAATTAATATTATCTATTATCCACGTGGTAACAGGTGCTCCAATAATATTGGACACTGTCAAAGCTGTCATGAAAAGGGCTACTGCACGAGCTCGTTCTTTTCCTCGGAACCAATACGTAATATAAAGTAAAACGCCTGGAAAAAATCCAGCTTCGGCAACTCCTAGCAAAAAACGTAGGATATACAAATGATTCGCATTTTGGACCCAGGCTGTTAATATTACAACAATACCCCAGGTTATCATTATTCGCCCAATCCACTTTCTCGCTCCTATACGATGCATTAGCATATTACTGGGTACTTCAAAAAGAAAGTAACCAATAAAGAAAATACCAGAAATTAACCCCAAAGTGGATGCTGTTAAACCGAGATCTTTATTCATCTCCAGAGCAGCATAGCCAATGTTTACTCTGTCTAAAAAAGCAATGATATACAACACAAAAATATAAGGAATAATCCTTCTGGATACCTTTTTTATTGTACGTGCTCCTAATTCAGATTCCTGCATATTACAACTCCTATTTAGGAAATTTTGTTAACATTGGAGTACTAGAGATTTGCTCGTTTTTTTACTACTATTCTAACTAATAGAATCACTGCAGTTGCCCAGTTAAATCTTTCAAGGATATCCTTGAGCCATTTTTATTTGATTCCTCCTACTTTTTTGTAGGGGGATAATTTAGTAGGCTCTGCCCATAGTAATCTCGTACCTCGATACATCACATAAAGTTGAAGCATAAAAGAAAGTCTTATTTAACGAAACATGTGAGCCAGCTTGTTGCTAGTTCTACTGATTTCGGTCTCGTAATCGAGGTTCGTGAAGTCCTATCGTCCTAGGTAAATTCAAAGTAAGCTGACATTTTGGTTGCAATAGTGTGTTAGACAGATTCGCTCTAACTTTGACTGCTATACCGGGTTCAAAGGCTATAAATACTGATGAACTAAAAAATACTAGATTGAAGTCGTTCTTTAAAAGTATTATGGCAAAATCAAAAGTCTCAACATCAAATGCAACTAGCGGACACTTACATTTTTTGAATGCATACGATATTGCTTAAAGTCATTTCACAATATCGTATGGCTTGGCTGAAAAAATACACTTAATTAAGGGAGTCTCGTTATCTATATTTTCGTCCAGCTCACTAATTATATCCCACGTCCACCATCTACATTGAGTATCTCACCAGTCACTATTTTTGCTAAGTCGGAAGCGAGATAAAGGGAAGCTTGCGCAATATCTTCTGCCTGTATAAGGGAACCTAATGGAACGCTGTCCAAAAAGATCTTTTTCTTATCTTCTTCCATCAGTGTCCCGTCCCCATTCAAAAATTGATTGATCATCGGTGTATCAGCAGGTCCTGGGTTAATGGCATTCACACGAATTTTATAAGGTGCGAACTCCAATGCCAATGCCTTAGTAAGCATAATGGCAGCTCCTTTTGACGCACAGTATGCATTTAAACCGGGACGAGCTCGTACCCCTGCAATGGAAGCGATATTTATAATCGAACCGCTTTGCTGTTTTTTCATGATTGGAGCTGCATACTTGGTAGTTAAAAAGATAGATTTCGTATTAACGTCCATAATCCGATCCCATTGTTCTATACTTAAATCCTCTACCTCTGTGAAGACCTGAGGTACACCAGCACAATTCACTACAATGTCTAATCTTCCAAAAATGTCCTCCACTTCCTGGAACAGTGCAGCCACATCTTCGTTATTAGAAACATCGACCTGAACGGCCTTGACATTTTCGCTAGAAAACGAATCGCTTGCTGCTTTTGCTGCCTCGATATTCAAGTCTGCGAAGATTACATTTGCTTTTTGTTCAACAAATAATTGTGCAATGGCTTTCCCCATACCTGACCCTGCTCCCGTTACAATGGCTGTTTTCCCCTGTAATAATTTCTCAATCATAAGTTAATCACCACCATTTTTTCATCTGTCATTTCTTCAATCGTATATCTTGGTCCTTCCTTACCAATTCCACTTTTCTTAACTCCACCATATGGCATCATATCGTTGCGGTAGGTTGATACGTCATTCACGATTACTCCACCATATTCCAGCACCTTGACTGCCTTTAAGGCTAAAGCCAGATCTTGTGTAAAAATGCCTGCTTGAAGACCATAATCCGATTGATTGGCCGACTCTAATGCTTCCAAAATATCCTCGTAAGGGATTATCGCCACTACCGGTGCGAACACTTCCTGACAAACAACTTTCATGTTCGGTGTTGTTTGAGTTAATACAGCTGGATAAAACAGTGAACCTTCTCTAAGAATCGGCGTAAGCGCAACAGCACCTTCTGAAATAGCCTCATTGACCCACTGTTCTACGCGAATCGCCTCTTTTTCATTAATCATTGGACCTATATCCGTGTCCGGTTCTTCCGGATTCCCAACTTTCAGTTGTTGAACATATGAAAGATACTTTTCTGTAAAATCATCCAATACAGAATTATGCACATATAAACGCTGAACAGATATACATGCTTGCCCTGCATTGTGAAAGCTACGGGAAGCCGTAAGCTTGGCCGCTTGGTCCAAATCAGCATCAAAATGAATAATGTTTGGAGAATTGTTTCCTAGCTCCAAGGTTACTGGGCGCATTCCACTTTTCTCTTTAATATATCTTCCAACTCCTGCTGATCCAGTGAAAGAATACATGGCAATCCGTTCATCCTGTAAAAGCCATTCACCAACTTCGGCACCACCATTTACCACATTTACATATCCTTTTGGCAGACCAGCCTCTTCAAACAGTTCTACTAATTGAAATGTGGTCACAGGTGTGTTTGGTGCTGGTTTTACTACCACTGTATTTCCTGATGCTAGTGCTGGGGCGATTTTATGTATCGCTAACAATAATGGGTAATTAAAGGGAGTGATGGCTCCAATGACTCCTTTAGGGACACGGATTGTGAACCCCAATCGATTATCCGCTCCTTCGACAGCCTGTAACGGAATCATTTCACCAGTAATTCTTTTTGCTTCTTCCGCGGACAAACGCAAAGTTTCAATTGTGCGATCCAGTTCACCTTTGGCATCTTTAATGGTCTTACCTACTTCTCTCACCAAGGTGATCTCAAATTCTTCTCTACGTTCTTGGAACAACTCGGAGGCTTTCAATAAAATTTGATACCTTTGAAATGCAGTTAATTGATCTTGTTTAAAGCATTTTCGTGCCTCTGTTATAGCATTATAAACATGTTGCTTTTCTGCCTTAGCAACATGAGTTAATACTTCACCTGTATATTTGTTATATACAGGAATCGTTTCTTCTGTAGGTACTTGCTGTCCACCAATAGATAAATGATAGTCTTTTATAATCATTTTTTCTCCCCCAAATTGGTTTTTAAACTCATTTCCCGTATTTTTGAAACAATTGCATCTCCCATTTCCATGGTATTAGCCGTTCCTCCGAGATCAGGAGTCCTGACAGTACCATCGAATAACACTTCTTCTATGGCGTTCAACACCAATTTTCCTAATTCAGGAAGTCTAAGATGATCCATCATGAGGCTAATACTCCAAATTTGTGCAATTGGATTGGCAATCCCTTTTCCTGCTATATCTGGTGCTGAGCCGTGTATTGGTTCAAACATCGAAGGATATTTCCTTTCAGGATTGATGTTTCCAGAAGGTGCCAACCCCAGTCCCCCAACTATAGCGGCTCCCAAATCCGTTAATATATCCCCAAACAGATTGCTTCCCGCAACGACATCAAAACTTTCAGGCTTTGAGATAAAATAAGCAGCAAGTGCATCTATATGATAGAGTTGAACATCTATCTGAGGGTACTCATTTCCAATTTCTTTAACGATTTCATCCCAAAATGGCATGGTATGATTAATCGCATTGGACTTTGTTGCGACCGTCAGCCTTTTCTTTGGTCTACTTTCAGCCACTGAATAGGCATACTTGAGAATCCTTTCACTTCCATATCGGGTAAATACATTGTTTTGTATCGCTGTTTCATAAGGTGTGCCTTCGTGAAGGCGACCACCTATATTCGAATACTCCCCTTCCGTATTTTCTCTAATTACGACAAAGTCTAAATCATCATGTGATTTATATCTCAATGGGCTTTCCAACCCTTTAAGCAGTTTGACCGGTCTCAAGTTAACATATTGCTGAAAATGCCTGCGGATTGGAAGAATAAGTTCCCATACCGAAACATGATCTGGAACAGTAGGAGCTCCAACAGCTCCAAATAAAATCGTGTCGTAATCCTCTAATAAATTTAGTCCATTCGTTGGCATCATCCTTCCATGTTTTAGATAATACTCACAATTCCAATCATAGAAATCGTAAACAAATCTTACATCTGAATGTACTTCTTCAAGCACTTTTAAAACCTTCAACCCTTCATTAACTACTTCTGGACCAATTCCGTCCCCAGGAATAATTGCGATGGAAAAGTGTTTTTGCAATTTCTTCACCTCATTATGTTTCATAATAATGTGCTACAATTTCATAACTTGCAAAAACCGTGCCAATAAAATCAAAATACTGAAAATTCAGATATATTAAGCGACAAAAGGGTTTTCTATTTTATTAACCCTTCGATAAGTGTTTTAAATTACAACAAGGTGTTGAATTTTGAAACACTACAGATTATATTCTTTTAGTTTTCTCCATAAAGTAGATCGGTCTACTCCAAGTGCTTGTGCAGTCTTAGTTTTGTTATTGAAATATTTTTTTAATGCCTCCTCAATCAGTTCTCGTTCCTTCACTTTAATGCTTAAATCAGAAAGATCTTTCTGACTTTTGTTCCTATTAAGCTTTTGTAAAAGGAATTCGCCGCTTTGCACTGTTAAGGTTGTTCCCTCTTCAAGCAGTACCATTCGTTCAACTATATTTCTGAGCTCCCTTATATTTCCTGGCCAGTCATATGCCTTAAATAATGTATATACCTCTTGGTCAATACTAACGATTTTCGATTCGCGTTTTTCGTTGAATTGATTAACAATTGCCTCCAATAGGTCAGGAATATCGATTAATCGATCGCGCAAAGGTGGTAACTCAACATTCAAAACGTTAATTCGGTAATAAAGGTCAGTTCGAAACTTTTTTTCTCTAATTTCTTCCTCTAATTTTCGATTTGTTGCAGCAATAATTCGAACATCTACTGGCACAACACGTTCTCCCCCGACCCTTCGCACTGTTCTTTCCTGAAGAACACGCAATAATAGAGCTTGGATATGAAGAGGCATTTCACCGATTTCATCTAAAAATAAAGTACCACCGTGAGCAAGTTCAAATAGACCTACTTTTCCTCCCTTATTCGCCCCTGTAAATGCACCCTCTTCATATCCAAATAATTCACTTTCCAACAGGCTTTCTGGTAATGCAGAACAGTTTACAGCAACAAAAGGACCCAGAACACGTGGACTTGCCAAATGAATACCTTGTGCGAATAGTTCTTTTCCGGTTCCAGATTCACCTGTAATTAATACAGTTGCTTCAGTTTGAGCAAATCTTTGGGCTAATTCCTTAGCCTTTATCAATTCCTTGGATTGACCAACAATATCACTCAGTCTATGTTTTGCTTCAAGTCCACTTTGATGTAACATCTTTCTAAGTTTAAGCTCCATTTTTTGAATATTAGTGATTTCTTTAAAACTTGAAACTACCCCAACAATTTTACCTTTGACAATCACTGGGAATCGGTTAATGACAATTTGCCTCCCCTTGACTGTTGCAATATCCCCCATTTCAATTTTTCCAGTTGCAAGAATGCGCATCAAATCGGAATGAGGGATAAATTCCGTAATCTTATGTCCTTTTACTCCATCTTGTAGACCTAATAATTTTTTTGCATGTTCGTTAGCTACTGTAATTCTTCCCTCATGGTCTACTGCCACAACTCCATCATGAGCAGATTTAACAATAGCTTCTACCTGATACCTTTCCATGGCTATACTTGCTGTTAATTTGTCTATGGAAATTGCCATTTGTATACTAGAAATCAAAGAAGATAGGGAGGGTTTGATAAGATGTACGGTTCCTGAATGTGAATGAGTGAGTAAGTCTTTCATCCAAACGGGAGCTACATACACCCTATCCGGTTGAATACCAGCTGAAAAAAACTCTTCTTTACTGACAAAATGTAATGGGATTCGTGGATTCTCATCATATTCTTTTTTTAGCCATTTAATTTCTTCTTCTGATGCAACAACACAACATATTTTGTTAGAATCATTCATTAGACCTTCTTTTTCTTTCGTTTTCTCAATATCATCCAGACGAATGGAAAGCGGTAGAATTGGAACTTGAAGAGCTGCTAATTCTTTTTGATAGATTGCGGGCGTTATAATGACCATCGGGTTCATAATCTGCTCTAACAAAGCATTCACAGAATAAAAACGAGCAGTTTTGTATCCTACTCCTCGAAACAGCTTTCCAATTTGATTTTCCAATGAGTCACTCATTTTATATAAGGCAATCATTACACTTCTCCTTGCTACACAGATTTGGGATTCAAATCTATCATTTCCATTACAATTATACACTTTACATACAATTTATGGCACGATAACTTCATGCCTAAATATATATATCAAAGGTTTTCATGTTTGCAATTCTTCCTCCATAAAGCAGCCTGAAGTGAAAAAAGTATTAAAATTAACATTCAATTTCTATAGATGCCCTGAAAAATCAAGAATGTGAACTGTTTATAAGAGTACTATCACCCTCTGGCTCTCTTGCTTTAACGCTTCGTCTTCAGGTTTATTGAAAAAATTCCGGTTTCAAGTGAAGAGAAAATCCCCTTTATTTTTTTGTACCTTTTTTCATCTAGATTATTTCCACTAATATGACATTCCGCGAAACAAAATAAAAAAACCTGAATCTATTTTTCAGGTTTTTTAGTGTTCTATTTTATTTTACTACCAAAGAAATGCAAGAAAGATTAAGGACGAAATAGCCCCAAAGGCAAATCCATTAGCAGCCCCCCGACCAAATCCTGAATTAAAACCAAAACCATAACCAAATCCTCCAATGTTACCACCATCATCAATTGGGCGAATATAAACACGGTTAGGAGTAACCCGATGTATAATTCCACGATGAACCGTCCCTCTATTTGTACGAATTTCTACTGGTCTTCCAACACCTTGCCTGCACTTATGATAATAATTGTGGTTTCCCATTTTAACACTCCCCTTGTTAATCGTTCTACATCGTATGCATCCGGGGACTAGCCTGCATAGATTAAACACCCAATACAAATGAAAAGTCTGTTTCAAATTTACCTTTTTGTTGAATTCAATCACGCATTGATTCAGCTGCATAAAATAAATGAATTACTTTTTAAAGGAGACAATGCAATGAATCATTCATACCAAGACGCCTTAGCATTCTTAGGAATTGAAGGGGCTCATCCTGGAGGATTTGAACTAACTAAACAACTCTTAAAGAATGAAAAAATAGACCAATCCACAATAATCCTTGATGCTGGATGCGGAACAGGGCAAACATCTCAATTCTTGGCTCAACACTTTCTTTGCCAAGTTTACGCATTGGATAATCACCCTGAGATGGTAAAACATGCAAACCAACGATTTCAACAAGCTAACATACCCAGTAATGTTTATATGAATTCCATAGAAGATTTACCTTTTACTAATAATTATTTTGATTTTATCATGGCTGAATCCACAACAGCATTCACTAATATTCAACAATCGCTTTGTGAATATTACAGAGTCCTAAAACCTGGTGGTACTTTGATTTCTATAGATATGACGGCAGAGACTGAACTTAACCTTAATCAAAAAAAGGAAATAATGAAATTCTATAATTTAACGAATGTCTTGACACAATCGGAATGGTTAAAAGCATTCAAAAAGGAGGGATTTAAAAATCTAAAAATTCTAAAGTCGAATACAGTTTTAGAAGAATTAAAAAATTCATCAGCTGTCGATAACCTCATTCTTCCTTTAAATGAATCTTTGGAACAAATCATAGAGGAACATTATCGGCTTGTCCTAAGTTGTGGAAACAGTTTGGGATATAGAGTATTTAGGGCAAATAAGGAATAGCCCACTAAAACTCTAATATATATATGCAAATATTTTTATGGAACAAATCTGATAAAGGAGTTGTTTTCTCCATTCATCTCTATCAATTATACATTCCACTTGAATTCGTAACTAACAAACTGTGCAAAGTTAAATCGGCTTCATATTTTCATCTTTAAATTAATTAATAAAAAAATTTAAAGAGGCTGTCCGAATTTTGAAACAACCTCTTTTTCATTTTAAATTCCTTAATTTTCTTATTACATCTAAGGACTCCGCTTCATTTAGAAATAGCTTAAATAAAATTTGTGTTAGCTAAATTAGTGTTTTTGTCCTGTGGAAGAATTATGCCCTTCAAAATCCTAATTTAGGTTATACAATTATTATTTGGTAATTTATAATAGTTTCATAACCTTTGTAGCTTCGGAGGTGTCCCAAACAGGAATTTTAGTTTATGCTTTCTCTTTTGAACGAACGAATTGATTAAAGAATGAAAGTATCTTTTGATAGACGGCAATTTCATTTTCTTTCTTGGAAAAGCCATGCCCTTCATCTTCTAATAGCATATACTCAACATCTCTTCCTTTATCCTTTAATGCTTGCACAATTTGGTCTGATTCTTCTTTGACCACACGAGGATCGTTTGCGCCTTGAATAACAAGCATTGGCTTTGTCATAGAGTCTAAATAAGTGATTGGAGAATATTCAGTAAGCTTTTCTTTATCTTTTTCCGGATTCCCTACCCATTGATCCATAACTGGCTTCCAATCTTCAGGAACCGAATTGATAAAAGAAAATAGATTAGATGGACCGAAAATATCAACAACCGCTTTAAAGTAATCAGCATGACGACCGTGTAGAAGAAGAGCCATATAACCACCATAGCTTCCACCCATTAATAAAATATTTCCTTTATGCGCATATCCTTGTTTTATCAACCAGTCGAGACCAGCGACATTATCTAAGCGTGGCCCATATCCCCAGTCTCCTTCTACCATTTTCATGAATTCCAAACCATAACCAGAAGAACCACGAAAGTTTGGAGCGAAAATACTGTACCCATGATTTAAAAAGAACTGAAATGAAGCTCTAAAAAATTTCCGTTCTGCCGCTTGTGGACCTCCGTGAGGCCAGAAAATAACTTCACCATTATCATTTTCCTTTTTTGCCCTAAAAAATAACGCTTCAATCTCCATACCATCAAATGATGGGTATGTTATGACATCCGGTTCAACTAAGTCATTTGAATCTACTCCAGGAACAGAATACTGAGTTAATGATATCCACTCATTTCCCAATCGTTTATAAATATTATGAGGATTAGTTGCACTCCTTCCTAATAAGTACAGAGTGCCTGATTTAGCGACTTCAAGCTTTTCAATGACACTGCAAGGGGACGAAAGCTTCTTCCAATCAGTACTTTGGAGATTGTATTCATATAAATGATCCTCTACACCCTTTTGACTAGTTACATATAATAATTGATGCTCTTTACTATATTTTAAGCCATCAAAACTCTCATTTTCCAATTCTTTAACTTTACTGAATTGGTCTGTTTCAAGGTTGTATGAAGCCAAATAGGTAAAATCTGAATCATAATCAGTCAGTAAATATACCATTGAATCTGAAACAAAAACACCATCATTAACTGTGTGTTGTTTCTCAGTAGGAGGCGTAAGCAGGATATTTTCATTGCCGCGTTTCGCATATAGAAGAGTATATGTATTAGCAAAGTGTTTATAGTATAGTAAGGTTTCTTCATCTGGGCTTAAGCCATATAAATACGTTGCTGCATCCTTTCCTTCTAGAACCTTTGTTTCACGCCCCGATTCTAAATCTAAACAATAGGCATTCAAATAGGACGGATTTCCTTTCGATGAAGTGTAATAAAGTTTATTGCTGTCTTCCGATAACATCGGCATAAAATTACGAGTATCTTCATGATAGACAATTTCCTTCATCGCCCCACCTTGCAAGGGAATCCCGTAAAATTGAGTATTTTCATTGCCGTCTTGGTCAAATCCAGCAATAATAAACCTGCTTTGCTTATCATATAAAAGACCTTGGCAGCTTTGATCCACAAATGTGAGCGGATAAGGGAAGGTGTTTGGCAGATTCATCCCCCATAAATTATACTTGCCACTCAAATTCGTACTAAAAACCAGCTGCTTTTCATCTGGACTAAGTGCAAAATCACCAATAGAAAAAGTTCGCAAAAACTGCTCAACATCAGGCTTAGGAAATGAAATCATCGTTTGCAACTCCTTATATTTTTAATATAATGAAAAATCTGTAATTATTATACCATATTTTACCTTATATTTAAAAATAAAACTACTACTCTTGCGATCATTGCCCCGACCTAAAGTACCATTCAATTTAACAGGATGAAATGGTAATTATATAATCACCATTACAAGATAAAATACTTCTCAACAAATCACTATTATTAAATTAGTTAATACGAAGATTTCATGGAACTCTTTGTACACATCCCAATAACGAATCAATTACAAGACAAAAAAGCGACACTTGTTATCATAGGTATTAAGCCAGATCCAGATGGAAAGGGAGGGCATTCAGAAAAAGTAAAAAGAGAGCCACTCCGCAATGGAATGGCTCTCGGTTGACAAATCCACACAAAAAAAGAGCTAGGCTTGTTCTGAAGAAATATTTATCATCTAATCATTATATGATGATCAAAGACCACTTCTAATACCAAATAGTTACCGCTTTCTTATAGGCGTCACTATTAGGGATTGCATGTATCCCCTGGGCCTGTGCCTTGCGCGGGTCTAAGTCATATACCATTGGTGTATAACATGAGGTCTGCCCTTTATTTACAACTCCATTTCCTCCTGTGCTGTTACACGTATAAGCTTTACCATCTGTGCTTCTAACGATTCTAGCATCCGCTTCATGATTGTATACAGCCGGACGCGTAACAGTAACTTTCGCCCAGGCAGTTTTACAGGTAGTGCTGAATTTCAATTCTACATACGAAACGGAATCAATCCATTTTGTATCCTTCGTAACAGCCGAGCTTGCACAACTATTATAGTTAGGGCTTTTTCCATCATAATTATGATTTTCGGCTAGTGCTTGATTATTCCCAAATATAAAAAAATCAATAACGAACATCGACAACATCATTACTAACGATAAACCTATCATTTTAAGTTTATGATTCAAGTCATTCATCCTTTCTTTACATAAAAGTAGAAGAAGGCTTTTGCTTTATCATTAATACCAGCCGGTTTCACCTGCCGTATATGGCCAAAATGCAACTGCTTTCGCCTTTCGCGGATCTAAATCATATACCATAGGTGTATAACATGTTGTTTGACCTTTATTAATCTCCCCATTTCCTCCAGGAGATGCACAACTAAATTGTTTATTATCAGTGTTCCGGACGACTAATGCCGTTGCCTCTCCGTCAGTTTTAGCTGGCCTGCTTAGAGTAATCTTTGCCCAAGCGGTTTTGCAAGTTGTACTGAATTTCAACTCTAAATTTGCAGAAGCACCGTTTGCATAAATTTTCAAATTCTTCTTCGTAACCGCACTAGCCGCACAACTATTGTAGTAAGGGCTTTTTCCATCATAGGCGTGGGTTTCTGCAGATGCCTTGTTGGTAAAGAAATCAAGGGAGCCAAAAAGGACAAAAAAAGCTACAAAAGTCAATGAAATACATAAAACCATTCTTTTCATTGCATCAATCATTCCCTTCATGAAATTCATTCACCCTTTATATTACAATTATGGGATATTTCTGTAAGTGTAAAATTCCCTAAATTTATGAAATACTTTACGGACGGTTTTTGTTACTGCTCTTACAGTCTGATATGTCTCGTTTTTTCATCTGTAAAACAGACGTAAAACTAACTGTCCTCATGAGCTTTTGATTATAAATAGTTGTAAAACTAAGAAAATATACACGGACCTTTCGTATAAAGTTATCCATCTGGTTACCGTTAGCGGGGTATTTGGCACGGACCCAAAGACATAATGGTTTTGGGTCGTTCTTTGTTTGTTGAAAACGGGACAGGAACCAATTGAATGTAGGCAAGATCATTAAAGAAAAACGAGCATTTGTAAGCATTCTTTTCCGTTTTTTTATAATCCATAGAGGGAATTTTTCTGATAAAAATCGAGTCTTTAGTTAGCGTCGTCTTAACACTCCAACTCTATTAGGTGATAAGATGATTAACTTTTATTTTTGGGGGAATTTAAAACGTTGATATTCGGTATTCAGCACAGATGTTGAAATTTACAACAACTTTTACGGTCCTTATCTAAAGAATTCTAAAAAAAATTTTCTTAGCAAGTATTAGCACTAGAAAATTGGGAAAGAGATCTCTTTCATCGCTAGCCAAACATGTCATTTAATCAGCTACCACAAGAACATCGAGATGTCTAGCCTCTCTTAGTAGACGTGCAACAATGGAACCTTGTTTAATTTCTTGCCATCTCGATCTTGCTGAATGCCCTATGATAACTTGTGTCGCTTTTTTATCTTGTAATTGTTTAGTTATTTCACCAACCACTAATCGTCTGTCTGCAGTTGAATATAATTCGAAATTACCACCTAATCGATTCGTAAGACTTATGATTTTATCGAGTATATTCTGCTCATCATTTGACAGAGATGGTTGATCTTTAACGTACACAACAAACCACTTAGCTTTAAGACGATAGGCAATACGAAATCCCCTTCTAATTAAGCGCTCAGAATCTGGTCTAAGATTTACACAGACAAAGATTACTTCTTCTTTTCTCCACGGCCCTCTTACTCCCTCTTTTCGTTTTAATGACTCTAATCTGTCATCCACATCATCTGCTAATTCACGGAGCGTAAGTTCTCTCAATGCTATAAGGTTTCGTGTCTTAAAGAAATTGCTAAGTGACTGTTCTACTTTATCTCTAGCATATATATATCCTTCCTGCATCCGTTGTCTGAGTGCCTTTGGGGAGATATCAATTAACTCTAGTTCGTCTGCTAAATGAAGAAAACTGTCTGGAACAGTTTCTCTTACACACACTCCTGTTATTTGCTTTACACTATCATTTAAACTTTCTACATGTTGAATATTCATTGTAGAAATAACCGAAATTCCGGCATCCAGAATGGCAATTACATCTTGATACCGTTTTTGGTTGTTACTTCCGGGTACATTCGTATGTGCTAATTCATCTACCAGCACTACTTCAGGATTGCGAATAATTATGGCCTTAAGGTCCATTTCCTCAAGTACTACGTTTTTATATGTAATATGTTTTCGAGGTATGATTTCTAAAGTTCCAATTTGCGCTGCTGTCTCTTTACGCCCGTGTGTTTCCAATAATCCAATCACAACATCAATTTCGTTTTGATTCAATTGATTTGCTTCCCTCAGCATGGTATATGTTTTTCCTACACCAGGTGCAGCCCCAATATAAATTTTTAACGTACCTCTTTTTACTCCTTGTATTTTTTCTTTTATTTCATCAGGAGAAAGCCTTTGATATGGATTTTTTTTCCTTGTTTTTGACTGAATAGCGGGTATTACTCTTTCTCCATGTACTTCTGCACGGTCTGCTACAATAAACACATCAATATTTTTCGTTTTTCTCAATATTCTATTTACTATTGAACCGTGAATAATCTCTTCCCATCTCGTCCTTTTAGAATGACCAAGGATAATTCGAGTTACATAATGTTGCATGGCATATTCAACTATTTCTTCAGCGATTTCTTCCCCTTTTATTGTCATTTCCTCAAATTTGCCATTTAATTTATTAATGAGTTTTTGCATGGATCTTTTAAACATTTCTTCTTCTTTAGATAATTTTCTTTGAGTTGGAACAAAGCTAACAATCAATAGCTCCCCACCTAAACGCTTGGCTATTTGATCCCCTCTTCGTATTAAGATGGATCCATTCCAATGATATTGTACACATACCAAAATCCGTTCAGAAGCACCTGAAGGTCCCAATAACCCTTCCTCTTCTCGATATTCAGTTAGATCCTCTTCCACTTCTCCAGCCAAAAACCGGAGTGACAGTTCCCTAAGTACCGCTAGGTTATCCTTATTGTATAATTGCACAAGTCCTTTGGCTTGTTCGTCTTTTTCTTCAATTTCCCCTTCCTGGAGACGTTTTAAAATTGCTTCAGGAGTAACATCTAAAAGACGTACTTCATCTGCCTGCGTCAATGTATCTTCGGGTACAGTATCATTTACATGAAGTGGCAGTTGTAGTAATTGCTCTGCAACTTTTTTCACTCCTTTCAACTCGTAAATATTTATTGTTGTTATGACACTAATCTCATTGTTTATTAATTCCTTAACATCTTCTAATCTAGTTGGGTTTTTAGCAGATGAATGATTTTTATGAGCTAATTGGTCAACTAAAATTACTTCCGGGTTTCGTTTGTAAATTTCCTTCATATTCAAATCTTGTCTAACATGACCGTTTTGCTCCCATTCGATAGAAGGTATAATTTCTAGGCAGCCTAATTGCTCAAGTGTTTTAGGACTACTCGATGTGCAAACTACCCCGACAACTACGTCAATCCCACGTTTTTTTAACTCATTTCCTTCAAGGAGCAAATGATAGGTTTTCCCTGAACCATATACAGCCCCAAGTATGATCTTCAGCCTGCCTTTTTTAATATTAGAGATCGACTGTAGAATTTCATCTGGTGTTTTTCTACGAAATTGATCTGGCATATTACTACCTCCAGTTTCATTCTAAGGTAAAAGGAGAGTAGAAAAACTCTCCTAATTAAAATTATTCTAGTTCGTCCAATGCTATATTTAACTTCAAAACATTAATTCGAGGTTCACCAAAAAGTCCAAATGAACGACTTTCCGTGTATTCGTCAACAAGATTATATAAACTTTTTTCAGATAATCCTCTCTCATTTGCAATACGGGGAACCTGAACAATCGCTCCTTGAGGAGAAACATTTGGATCAAGTCCTGAAGCCGAATTTGTCATTAAGTCAGAAGGTACATCTGCTTTATCTACTGTAGGATTTTCATTTAAAAATTCTTCAATATCATTTAATGTCCGTTCAATCATTTCTTTATTTGATGGAGAATAGTTTGGCGTACCTGAGCCAGCTGCGTCGTAATTAATGGAAGAAATACGACCATGGAAGTAACCCGGATCTTTATAAGATTGACCAATCATTTCGGAGCCTATAATTTCACCCGATTCATTTTTAATTAAGCTACCCTCTGCTTTTACAGGCATTATCACCTGAGCTAGCATTGTCATCAGTAACGGATACGCAATTCCACAAATAAATAGTAGTACGAAAACTGTACGTATATTCTTTAACATGAATTCTCACCCTTATTTTTAATTTTAAGCTACTCTAAACATCACAAGAATTAAATCAATAAATTTAATTCCGATAAAAGGAACTAGCACTCCTCCTAATCCATATAGAGACAAATTCTTTGTTAATAATCTTGTGGCGCTCATAGGAACATATTTGACACCTTTCATAGCTAATGGTATTAGCAATGGAATGATAATGGCGTTAAATATCAAAGCTGATAATATAGCACTTTGAGGTGTTGCTAATCCCATAATATTTAGAGCTTTCATTTGAGGAATAGCCAACATGAACATAGCAGGGATTATCGCAAAATATTTAGCCACGTCATTCGCAATACTAAAGGTGGTTAAAGCACCTCGGGTCATGAGCAACTGTTTTCCAATGGCTACCACTTCAATGATTTTTGTAGGATCTGAATCCAAATCCACCATATTAGCTGCTTCCTTTGCTGCATTTGTTCCTGTATTCATTGCCAATCCAACATCAGCCTGTGCTAACGCAGGCGCATCATTTGTACCATCACCAGTCATTGCTACAAGTTTACCTTCCGCTTGTTCCCTCTTAATAACAGAAATTTTATCTTCAGGCTTTGCTTCGGCAATAAAATCATCTACTCCGGCTTCTTTAGCAATAGTCGCAGCTGTTAACGGGTTATCACCAGTACACATCACGCTTTTAATGCCCATTTTTCGTAATTCATCAAAACGTTCCTTCATACCTGGTTTTACTGTATCTTTCAAGTAAATAACACCTAGTACACGATTTCCTTCTATAACAACAAGTGGCGTCCCGCCTTGCATGGCTACTTTATCACTAATGTCTTTTAAATCACTTGGGACTTTTCCCCCCTGATACAGGATGTTTTCGATTATTGCATCAACTGCACCTTTTCTGACCTTTTTCCCATCAGTAAAGTCAGTTCCGCTCATCCTGGTTTCAGCTGTAAACTCTATTCCTTCCGTACCATTTTTATTTAATTCTTTTTCAGACAAGCCGGATTTTTTTGCAAATTCTATGACAGAACGGCCTTCTGGAGTTTCATCATGTAAAGATGAATATACCGCAAATTTGTTAAGCTCTTCTTGACTTATACCACTAACCGGTAAAAGGGCAGCAGCCATGCGGTTCCCATGTGTGATGGTTCCCGTTTTATCAAGGATGATCGTATTAATATCACCAGCTGCTTCTACCGATTTTCCAGACTTCGCAATTACATTATATTGTGTTACTCTGTCCATTCCCGCTATTCCAATAGCAGAGAGTAGACCTCCGATTGTTGTAGGAATCAAGCATACCAGTAATGCTATTAAGGTAGCGATTGGCAATGTCACTTTGATATATGAAGCAATAGGTACTAGCGTAGTACATACAAGCAAAAAGATAAGTGTCAAACTAACAAGCAGAGTACTAAGGGCAATTTCATTAGGTGTTTTTTGTCTTTTAGCTCCTTCTACCAAGTTAATCATACGATCAAGGAAAGATTCCCCAGGATCAGTACTTACTTTGACTTTGATATAGTCACTAATAACTTTTGTTCCACCTGTTACCGAACTAAAATCCCCACCAGACTCTTTTATTACAGCAGCTGATTCACCAGTAATTGCTGATTCGTCTACAGCAGCCACTCCTTCGATTACATCACCATCCGTTGGAATTAAATCATTGGCTTTCACTAAAACTGTATCGCCCTTGCGTAGTTCTGTGGCATCGACTATTTTTATGCTGCCATCTTTCTGGATTAACCTTGCTTTAGTATCCTGCTTTGTCTTTTTAAGACTATTAGCTTGTGCTTTTCCGCGTCCTTCTGCCAGAGCTTCAGCAAAATTAGCAAAAATAATGGTCACAAATAAAATGATGGTCACTGCAATGTTATATCCTCTTTCTGATATTCCACCAAAAAGTGCAGGGTATATTGAAAGGAGAAGGGTAATAACAAACCCTATTTCAACTACAAACATAACTGGATTACGAGCCATTACTTTTGGATTTAATTTTTTGAACGCATCTTTAATCGCCTCTAAAACAATTTTCTTACTTACGTTTGCTTTACGCTTTGTACTCATTTGGAATACTCCTTTTCAACATTTATCTAATCGTTAGCCACTCAGCGACTGGCCCAAGTGCAATTACTGGGAAGAAAGTCAATGCTCCAATAATTAAAACAGTAGCTAAAAGAATAACAAGGAACGTACTATTATCTGTTTTAAATGTTCCGATTGTTTCTGGAACACGTTTCTTAGCGAGTAATGATCCAGCGACAGCAATCATTGCAATCATTGAGAAGTAACGGCCAAACAACATGACTAAACCAGTGGAAATATTCCAAAATGGTGTATTGTCACCTAAACCTTCAAAACCAGAACCATTATTGGCTGCAGAAGAAGTAAACTCATAGACTACTTGAGAAATACCATGAAAACCAGGGTTTGAAATAGCCGATGAACCCAACTGTGTTGCTAAAGCTATGGCAGAGGGTACTAAGATGATTAATGGATGCAGAAGAATTGCTATTGCTATTAATTTCATCTCCTTTCCTTCAATTTTCTTACCTAAAAACTCAGGTGTACGGCCAACCATAAGTCCGGCAAGAAATACAGCCATTACTGAATACATAAGGATATTTACCGTTCCTACTCCATCACCGCCAAACACACAGTTCAACATCATCATGGCCAGTGGTGCTATGCCTCCGAGTGGAGTAAGGGTATCATGCATATTGTTAACAGAGCCTGTAGTAGCAGCTGTTGTCACACTTGTAAATAATGCACTCTGAGCAATACCAAAACGAACCTCTTTTCCTTCCATACTCCCATTCTCTTGTGAAAGACCTATTTTCTCTAATGCTGGATTACCATTTTTTTCATTGATATAAGTAATACTTAAGAAGACAAGCAACATTAATCCCATCGCTGAAAAAAGGATCCAGCCTTGTTTCTTATTTCTCGCCATATATCCAAAAGTGAATGGAAGAGCTGCAGGTATCAGAAACATAGATAATATTTCCAAGACATTTGTAAAACCGTTAGGATTTTCAAATGGATGGGCTGAGTTGACCCCAAAGAAACCTCCTCCATTTGTACCAATGTGCTTGATAGACTCCAATGCAGCTACAGGCCCTCTTGCAATATTTTGCGTGGCTCCTTCTAATGTGGTAGCAATTGCCGTAGGATTAAGTGTTTGCGGCACCCCCTGTGACACTAGAACTAAACCAATCAAAATAGATAATGGAAGTAGCACCCGAGTAATTGAACGAATTAAATCCACATAAAAGTTTCCTATACTCCGCTGATTCGTTAACCCTCTAAAAAATGCCATACATAATGAAAGACCAGTAGCGGGTGTCGTAAACATCAAGAATATAATTACTGCCATTTGAGATAAATAAGAGAGACCCGATTCTCCACTATAGTGCTGTAAATTGGTATTTGTAAGAAAACTTGCAGCAGTATTAAATGCCAACAATGGCTCCATGCTGTCTATCTTACTAGGGTTACCTGGTAAAACACCTTGAAAGCGAATGATAATGTACGAGATAATAAACATTACTAAGTTACTCAATAGCAGTGCCTTGGCATACTGCTGCCATCTCATATCATTTGTATCAATGCCAGATAGTTTGAAAATAACTCGTTCTATTTTTCCAAACATGCTATCTTGTTTGGTTATTTCAAGAGAATAAACATTCGTTAAATATTTGGCCATTGGTATGGAGAATATAACGACAAGTGCCAATACCACGCCGATTTGTAAAAAATCCATTTACTTTTCCTCCGTTAGTAACTATTAATATTTTTCTGGATAAATTAGAGCATGAATTAAATACAATGTAATCGCTCCGACGATAAGAAATAAAAACATTTTCTACTCTCCCTCTTTTTCTATAACTTTGTTACAAAAAAGAATAAATCCTAAAAAGAGAAAAAAAGTTATAGCTATAAGTAATATCGATACAAAATCCATGTAAATTTCTCCCTTCTTCTTCCAAACAGCCATTAATAATAATTTTCTTTTTTCCACCGCTTAATAATTACTGGCAATTAAACTAAAGAACAATGTTTGTTAAAAGCCGATGACACAATCGGCTCCCCTTCTTTAACACATGCTAATATATTGGTTATGACAAGTGACAACTATTAGTCTGAAAGGTTTGAACTCTGGAAAAATTCTAACAAAGTTATTTCCATCAATAAGAGAATTAGGAAAGAGATATAGTTATAAAAAGCTAGTGCATTCGGGCAAATTGATAGTGGTCTTAAACCACTTTTTGTCATAGTCAAATATTTGCAGATTATTTGTGTGCATATGGCTTGCCAAGATGCTTATCTTTTCTAAATTTGAATAATTTCTAATCAGTACTTTTCCCATACAACCGCTCCATTTACTTTTTTTGTTTTCCACGCTTAATTTTTTCTTGGTTAGATAATCCTAACTACTAAAACATAAAAAATAGACCAATGCTTACTCTCTCTCCAGTATGCAGCCATGCAAATTCTATTCAGATTCCAGCAGCGTAAAAAACATTCACGCAGCGGAAAAAAGAATGACTTGCACAAACAAACATATTGTTGGAGAAAAAGTACTCATTGGTCTACTTAACGCCTAGCAAGCTATACAGCTCTCTCTGCGATCAGTCTTCCAAGAAACCTTTTCATTTATAGGCATAATAAAAAGACCTACTGAAATGACAGGTTGCTTTTTTGCTTTAATCACAACAAAAAAAGCCTCCTGAATTAAGGTGGTCTAATGACCTCCTTCGCTTTAGCCGACGAAGTTAGCTGACGGGTAGGATGGCGAAAGAGTGTCTCATCCCTTCTGCAAATGCAGAATTAACCCCAATAATAGTGGGTCCTCCGTTCTCAATTACTTGAGATTTGGCCGATATCAAATTGTTATTTATGAGGATTATTCTACGCTCACCATTAAAGGTTTGTAAACCTCATTAAATCTCGAAAAAACTTCAAATTCATTCATATAAGTCCATTTCAATCAAATTTATCCATAAAAACCTTTATTTACTCTTAAATCCTATATATTACGGATTTTTCTAAAGTTTTACAAACTCATATTGACAAGAACTTAGATTGGGCATTATGATAAACCCCATAAATTCCTGAGATAAAATGGAGGCAATATGTTAAATTCTAAAAAGAAACTTGAGGCTGAAATAAGTGAAGCATTTATTAAATTCCAGCGTGATCTTATTGGCAGAGGACCACAGGAAGCCAAAACATATTTAATTAATGACATGTTGATTACTCGTTTTAAAGGTGTTCTGACAGTGGAAGAAAAGCACCTTGTCAGCCACAATTCCGGCAAAAAACTTGTAAAAAAAATGCGTTCGCTTCTTCGTGAAATGTACACCAAGGATTACGAAAAAATAGTTGAAGATCATACTGGATGCAAGGTTCTTTCCTCCCATAGTGATATTAGCACTAAAACAGGTGAAAGAATCGAAGTTTTTATTATGGATAAGGATTTAGAGAGGTACTTAGAAACTATCAAATAAATAATAGTACTTGATTTGAAATTATGAAGATAAAAAGTATTGAAGTTTTTGAACGAACTTGTTTAGTATTAGTACAAAATATATCCTTAAAGGCTCAAGATTACGATTATAATAAATTACTATATTAAGATTATTTTTATTTGAGAATTTGTCGGATGTTTATCCTATTCATCAATAACATCCTGTAACCTATACGGTCAAAATCCGGATTATTTTTATTGAGCTTTTTTAATAAAAAACATCAGTAGGATGACTATGAATGTTGTCATCTTAACTGATGTTTTTTACGTTTTCGTTAAATCAAAAGACCGTAATTTGTACTTATTATGTTTCTGCATTTTAAATTCCAGCAATTTAATACTTTTTATAGGTGTAAGGATTGTCAGAATCTTCAAGTGTATTCCAATCTTGGGCTATGAGATACGAAATAGTTGCTTTGAATGGCTGGTAATAAATTGAGGATAATTCCCCCTAAATCAGCGATATAATGTATAACTCGGAATCATATTACAGAGAGCAGTTTAGCACTCACTGCTTCTCCATAAAATGTAATACCATAAAACTCAATAGTTTTGTCCATAAAGTTACCTGGGAAATTATATAGGATATCTAATCCTTATAGGTAGTTTTTATCATTTAAAACCATACTCTCTTTTTTTGTGGAGAGTGCCTTAAATTCTTCCTCCCTTAACTCTTAATAATCTTCATCTCCGTAATAACTACTGTATTAGGTTGTCTTCGGCACTACTTTCCCAACCATTTCTTCACTAACAAACATCTTTATTTTTCCAGCCACAAAAACATCGATTAACACAAACGGAAATGCTTATATTAAGATATTAATAAATAGTGTATTCAATTGTAAAAAGGTTGACATAGCAAGTATCCTCACCTTAACTTTGTTTATAATTTGAGGAATATATTATTATGATAAAATTAATCTTATGACATTGAATATAAAAACTTAACAACATCAAATTACTATATCATTGTGAAAGCAGGTATATTTATTGCTGAGTAAGCCATTAATAAGCCACGTACTTCCATCATTTCAACTTCATTACGAGAGCTCAATTCGTACCGCGTGGGTATCATCTCACTGTTAGCAATCCATGTTTGGGTGATAATGTTACTATAAACAATTTTGGTTTTCCATACAGATCCAACACATTTTGTACAGTAGTAGTATCATTATGTCTAAGATTTAGAGAATACTTGCATTTGTCCTGAATTTTTTTGCATCAGAACTCAATAGAGTATATAATTACATTATATACAAAATATGTAAAAAGGAAACAAGAGTTATACCTGTGTTATGTTTACCATTTTAATATTTAAGGAGGAAATGGGTATGAGCATGAAAAAATCCTTAATAGGAGTGTCTACAGCTGGATTCATAGCACTTCAAATTTTACTCCCTACAATGACTGAAGCCTCAACGGCTGTCAAATCCAACATCACTCATTATGTAAATGCAAGTGATCCTTACCCGGGTCATGTCATAAAATACGGGGATCAAGGACCTGAAGTGAGGAAAGTACAGAACCAATTAAACAAGAACAACGTCCCAATCTCAGTGGATGGCATTTTTGGTTCGATTACGCTTAAGAAGGTCAAAGAATTTCAAATGCGAAGACATTTGAACACAGATGGGATAGTTGGACCGTCCACTTGGACTGCACTTTATCAAACCGAGTTTCCTTATCCAGGTCATGTTATTAAAATTGGAGATCGAGGTATGAATGTGACTAGAATTCAAGCGCGGCTTAATGACGCAGGGGGATCAATTAAAGTGGATGGTATTTTCGGACTAAAAACTCAAGTCAAAGTGAAGGAATTCCAGAAAAAATTCGGTTTGCAAGTAGACGGAATTGTTGGTCCAGAAACCTGGGACATTCTCTTTAATTATCAAGAATAGGCTGTGTGAATAAATAAGCCATCATGTGAATCAACTCAACAAATAGATAAGGCTGTCGAGGGTTTCTCGACAGCCTTACATTACCATAACAATAGAGTCTATTTAACAAAATATGTTGTACATTATTTCAGCAGCATATAAGGCTCATACTTTGTATAAACATCTTTACGGCGCTTTCTATCTTTAAATGTTGTTGCTGCACCACTTTTCCGATTCTCATAGAGTTCGTCAATATCCACTGTACCAGTAATTACTGTATGTTTATTAACTTCTGCTTCAGCTACTACCCCATTGGCTTGCCAAGCTTTGTCACAAGGACTTAATATGCTTGCACGCCCATATCCATTTGGTAGAGGATCTCCTGGTTCACCAACAGTAGGACAATGAACAAAGTATACTTGGTTTTCAATCGCACGTGCATGAGCACAATGGCGTACTCTCCAAAAACCTGCCTCAGTAAAAGTGTATGATGGACAGAATATAATGTCTGCTCCGTTTACACTTAGGATTCTTGATATTTCTGGTATCTCAGCTTCATAACACACGGCTATGCCAATCTTAACAGGACCTACAGAATACACTTCAAGTGTATTTCCTTCAGAGGTTTGCCAATTTGCTTCAGCAGGAAAGATATGAGTTTTTTTATGTTCAACATAAGACCCATCTTTATCAAAAATGTATGCAATATTAAAGTACTCATCATCACGACATTCAAGATGCGAGCCTGCAATGATAACCTGCTTTCTTTTTCTTGAAATCGAACTAAAAAGTTCTTTATATTGAGTGGTATATTCGTCGATCTTGATTAATGACGAAGCATTCTGATCAGGAAAAGTCGCTAATAACCCGATAGTTAACAGTTCAGGAAAAATAATATAATCTGAGTTTTCGGGAACTTGATTGATTAAGTCTTCTACTTGTTTCTGGAATTCATTAAACGATGCTACTTTTTCTACACGAAATTGACAAGCAGTTATTTGGACTTTCACAGAACCCCTCCCAATTTATTTCTTTTTGTAGCAATGATATAATCATTAATTTTATTTAAACGCCCAAAGCCCTCCTTGGTCTAGTTAGCCTTTTCAACGAATAGAGAATGACATGACAACTTCAAACTAGAGTAGGAATCAGGAAATATTACTTTTATTCATATTATTCATTTGCTTACCATGAATATTGATGTTTTTAGTTAGTCCACTTACAATAAACGTTACTATTATATTTATTAACAAAGCTATTACACCTGTACTGATGTCATTAATTACGTGTGGTATATTTGGCAGAAATGTAGCTATTTTCACACCTGAAATTGTCGCATATAAAACAATAAGCACTCCAGCAAATATCCCAGCAATTGCTCCATATTTATTAATTATATTGCTTTTTGGTAAACTGCAAAATAATGCAGGTGCTAATTGAGTGATTAAACTATATGACATGATATTCAAGATGGCTAGCGCTTCGCCACCTGTTACCGTTACGATTAAGGCAATGATTGAGATGCCAATTATTATTAATCTTGAGACAATTAATTGTTGTTTCTCATTAGCTGCTGGAACCAAAACTTTGTAAAAACTATTTGTTAGCCCTACCGATGCAGCCATTAGCATAACGGAAGCCGGAACTAGAGCGGTCAATAATCCTGCAGCTCCGATTAATCCGATTACCCATGGATCAAATGTTTGTATCGCTAATCTTAATAGCGAAAGATCTCCATCAGCCCCTTGCAAACCCGGGATTTCCATAATAGCTGCAAAACCTATGAAAAAGACAAAGAGCAATAACAAGGTGTATAGTGGTAAAGCAATTGCATTTTTACGAAGCGTTCTTTCTCCATTTGATGAAAGAACAACCATGAATGTTTGTGGTAATAAATAAAACCCTAAAGCATTTAACAACACCGTGGAGATAAACCAGGATTGACTCAACCCTTGATCAGCTAAGATTAGCATTTCAGGTTTAGCAGACTGAACCGTCTCAAACATTGGCTGAATTCCTCCAAAGTAATGGAACGGAATATAAATACCTAAAAATATTACAACTACCAAAATCATAAAGTCTTTAAGTATAGCGGTCCATGCTGAGCCATGAATACCTGATATCATTACATAAGTTGTTACAACGATAGCACCTATTATACTAGCTGCAACTGGTGAAATTGCTCCATAAGAAGCTTCTGAAACAATTATCCCTAACCCTTTGAGTTGTATAACTATATAAGGTACAAGTGCCAAACTTCCCAAAACAGCCACTAACATCCCCATTGAACGACTGCTGTATTTTGATGCAAAATAATCTGGCTGAGAAATAATTGAATGTTGCTTTGAATATCTCCATATTTTGGGCACTAACCAATAAGATAGTACATAGGCTAAGAATATATATGCAGGAACGTAATAAGCCGCTGCTCCTTTTGAGTAAGCCCATCCACTTCCACCAAGAAACGTAAATGTTGTATAAATTTCACCTGCAATTAGTAGAAAAATAAAGAATGTACCGAAGCCCCTGCCGCCTACGGCAAATTGCTCCATATCCATATCCTTTCCTTTTCTTGCTTTTATCCCTAAATAAAGTGCTAGAACTAAGAAGATAGCAATAATAAATAATGAGATATTCATTCTAGATCACTTCCTTTATTATCAGGATCGAACTTATATACAATCATTAAAATAACCGAAGCCATCACCATCCAAAATGCAACCCAAAATAACAAAAAAGGCATTCCTAATATGTAAGGTTCTATTTTATTTGCATAGGGCAGAAAAACTAAAAACCCTATGAATGGTACCCAGAGCAATAGCTTAATAGCATTCAAATTATACCCTCCCTGTAATTCGTAGGTTCAATAGTTAATCTTTAGATTAAGTGAATCACCATCAGTAAGGATTCTTTTATCCATTACTGATGGTATGATGGATAAACATTAGTCACCCTTTTATGTTCTTAAATCCATACAACAAACAAATTACAAATCAATTCTATTTTAATTATTCTTACTAAGAATTCTTATTTAGACAGTATGGCAAGTACAGTTTCTAAAATCACATTTACTCCTTTTTCACAATCTTCCCATGTGGTAAGCTCTTCTTCACAATGACTTTTACCGTTAATACTTGGGACAAAAACCATAGCAGTTGGAATGTAACTAGCTATGAACTGGGCGTCATGACCAGCTCCACTTACCATTCTTTTATATGAAAGACCTAATGAATTAGTAGATTGTTCTAACAAATCACAGATTGACTTATCGAACCAAACGGTATCCCGGTCCCATAATTTTGTTACTTGGATTTCACATCCATCTTTTGAACCTGGTGTTGTAAGTCCTTCAATTATTTCCTCTACCTGCCTAATAGTTTTTGGATCCTTATGTCTAGCTTCTAACGAGAAAATAACTTTATTTGGAATAACCGTATGAATATTAGGAAACACATTTACCCTTCCCATCGTAAAAACTAAATCGTCGTCAAGCATACCCAGTTTTTGACGAGCCTCTGTGATTAAGCTATTCGTAGTAAAGAAAGCATCTTTTCTCATATTCATAGGAGTGGTTCCGGCATGATCAGATTCCCCTGTTACTTCGATTTCATAGCAAACCATTCCAAGCACACATTCAACAACACCTATGGTTAGTGATTCACGTTCAAGAATAGGTCCTTGTTCAATATGCAACTCTAAAAATGCTGTAGCTTCTTTTAAACGAGACTCTACTTCACCTTCATACCCACTAGCATTTAATGCTTCTTCAAAAGTAGTTCCCTCACTATCTGTTTTTTGCAGCATAATAGTTTTTTCGAATTTTCCTGAAAGAATTCCCGATGACATCATAGAAGGTTCAAATCTAGCTCCTTCTTCATTAGTAAAATTAACAATCATAACCGGAATTTTGGGTTTGATATTATTTTCTACTAGGGTTCGCACAACTTCTAAACCAGCAACTACTCCTAAGATGCCATCAAACCGTCCACCCTTTTTTACTGTATCCATATGTGAACCCATTACAACCGGCGGCTTGTCTTCAATTCCTGCTAATGTAGCGTAAATATTCCCCAAATCATCAACTTTAATGGTCATTCCCAATTCTTCACAACAATAGCAAAAGTAATCACGAACTAAACGATCTTCTTCAGTCAGTGATAGGCGAGTGACTCCATTGTTTACTGTTCGTCCAAAATCCGCAAATTTTTCAAGCGTTTTACTTAGCCTTTCACCATTAATTAATAATTTTTGTTTTTTCATAGAGCATATCCCCTTTCAATAAACTGCTAAATTTCTTAAAGCGATTTTTTCGGCTTTTCACTTTTTAAAAAAATGTAAGCTCTTCGGAAAATCCTTGCAGTGAAAATACTACCCTTGCATTGAAAAAGTAATGTGAAGCACCCACTACGATAGATTATATTTCCACTAATGATTCTCTATGATATAGAATCTCACCATCTATAATCGTTGATTCTACTTGTAAATCTTTAATATGAAGCGGGTTAACTTTTAAAATACTGTCAGTTAAAACCACGAAATCTGCCAACTTGCCTACCTCTATGCTGCCTTTAATATCTTCTTCAAAACTCGCATAGGCGCCATTCCAAGTGTATAGTTTAATGGCTTCCATTACGCTAATCGATTGAGCAACACCTATTTCAGAACCAGATTGGCTTCTTCTATTAACAGCAACGTGAATACCTAATAAAGGGTTATAATCAGTAACTGGAGCATCTGAACCACCTGCTGCAATGATGCCATTATCAATAAAATCACGAACAGCATACATGTGGTTGACTCGATTACCATAGTGTTGGATATATATATCCCCGAATTCATAAGGAAATGGAGGGTTTGGGATAGGGATGAGTTCGAGATTTTTCATTCTCTCTTGTAAATCTGGCGATGAGATCCCCGCATGCTCAATTCTGTGGCGATGTTCTTTTCTTGGTGATTCCTCCAACGCCTTTTCTACACAATTTAAATACATTTCAATCGCTCTATCCCCTTGAGCATGCACAGTGATTTGATAGCCTTTTTTATGTGCTTGTCCTAAAACTTGATAGATTTCTTCTTCACTATAATAAAGAATGCCAAAATTGTTAGGGTCACTGGAGTATGTCTCACGAGTGGCAATCGTAGGACCAGTACTACTTCCATCTGTAAATAATTTAGCCGGTCCAATTTTGAATCTTTCGTCCCCGGTACCGGTTACTACACCTGCTTCTACCATTTTATTAACAAATTCATGAGAATTATTTAATGAACCAATCATTGCATATATTCGAACACGAATATCCTTACTTTTAACAGCTTGTTGAAGTAAACGGAAACTCTCAGGACCATAAGCACCTGCTTCATGAATACTTGTTATGCCTGCTGCAACGAAATGCTCTGACGCAATTTTCACTGCTTTCATAAGTTCACTTTCTGTATAACTTGCAATCTCAGTCATTATCATATTTGCTGTTTCAATTAATCTGCCTGTAAACCTTCCCGTCTTATCCTTTTCAATAATCCCTCCTGTAGGATTTTCAGATTTTTCATTAATTTTGGCAATCTCTAACGCCTTGCTATTAACCACGCTTATATGACTGCATGTACGGGATACTATAATTGGATGTTCGACTGAAATTGTATCCAACTCGGCTATTGTTGGATAACGCTTTTCTTTCACAACCGTCTCATTGAATCCCCAAGCACGTATCCATTCACCTTTTGGGATGGTTGATGCTTTCTCCTTCAAATCATTTAACAAATCCTCTATAGATTTGATATGCTCATCTTTACAACTTACTGCCAACTGATTAACCCCGTATAAAATAAGGTGAATATGAGCATCAATAAATCCTGGAAGTAGTGTCTTTCCTTGCAAATCAATCACTTTCGTTTCTTCTCCGATAAAGTCCTTAACTTCTCGGTTTGAACCAACTGCTGAGATACGATTCCCTTTCACCGCTACCGCTTCGACTACTTTATTCCTTTGATCAACTGTAATAACTTCTCCGTTAATGAACACAATATCAGCTTGCATAAACACACCCCTTATTGAACTTCGCTTTTAAAGAGACAGTATTTAAAACCTTATTTCTGATCTGTAAATCCCTTTTTCATAACCAAAATAATGCTGACTAGTATTCTCACAATACTTACACTCGTCCGATACCTCCAAGGACCACAATTTTGAATATTCAGTTTTCAGTAGTTTCATTATATCTACATTAGGAATTATATACATTAGACAAAAAGTTAAAAATTTCATCGATTTTTTATACTTTTCATATGATTATGTCTTATTCGCAAATTATCCAGTGGTAAAATTACCTATTAGTTGAGGCATAATAAATGAGGATATAGAGAAAGCAAGCATTGATATCCACCTACATGTAACCTCTATTGAACAGGAATATTCTAACTCGCAATACGAATTATAGAATTCAATTCACACAAAACTAAATCTCCTGCAGAGTGGTATTCCTTTTTACTTTGAAATGTTTGAAGGAAGACTTTTTCTTACTAGAAAAGGATAGATAAAGCCTATGAGATGGCTTTATCTATCCTTTTAAATTTCTTCTTTTTATTTCAACTATTAAATCTGTTGAAACCTCCCAATAAGCCCCATAGTAAAATACTGTTTATTTTCATTAAAGTCCCATGGCCAATATCTAAGGGATAGTTCACTTTTATCCGCTTTTTCCATAAAATCTTTTATTCCAATCAGGGCTGCACCATACCCTACATTAGAAGCTAAAGCAAAGATGGCATTAAGCCCTTTATTAAAAGTATCCATATACTCAGGCTCTATCTTTAAAATATCAGACCATGTAATATAAAACCCTTTTTCAACGCAACATTTAGAAATTGAGTGATGTAAGGTAAGTACAATCTGATCTCTTAAGTCAAGAAAGCCATCCTTAATCTTTTCTATTTCTTCCCTCTCATATTGGTGCTCATATTCAGAAAGTGTATCTATTGCCCAATTATAAAATAATTGGGTATAAATTGCGGATGTTGCAACGATATCAAAATGATTAATATAATCAGCGAAAACTCCATCTGCTATCTGACCTAACTGACTCTCAGTATCTTTCAGAAATCTTACAATATCATCGGCTTTTTCCCCGCGCTCTAGCAAAAAAGAAAGCTTATGTTCAAAATCTATTTTATTCAACCCTGTTACATCGAATTCAATCAGTTTGATTTTATTACGAGTACTTTCTGAAAAATGCTTCGTACCTTTTTTCATACTTTCTATATCTATATCGAATAAATAAATGGAGTTACATTTAGTCGCAAGATGGTCAAGATCTAGATCATCGCAATTGCCTGCACCAAATATTGCTACGTTATCAACTAAACCTTTTTTCAAAAAAACAGCATCGAATAATCCTGTAACTTGTTCACGATGCATTGTCCATCTAGTTCTTCTGAATTCATCTCGATTATGATTCATTTCTCTTTGAAAAGTATCCAAGAAAATCGCTCCCTTTGAGGTCCTCTTTACTAAAATATTGTATCAAAATATTTCTATTATGTAGAGGGATTCAAATAGTTTCACAAAGCACAGAAAACAAAACTGCTAATATTCATGAGGTCTCTCAAATTTCTTAGACTTTCAAGTTCATATATTCTAATATTTTTAGGATCTTTATATGCTACACAAACGTTAGGATAATATGGAAAATAATGAAATTAGGTGTTAAAGAAAGGGGGGATTTATGAGTAAAACTAAGAAGATTTTGCTAAGTTTACTCGGAATTTTTCTTATAATCTTGGCCGGTGCTGCAATACTAATGGTTTCGTTTACGCAAAGAATGAAAGCATTTGTCCATAAAATCATCGCGAAAGAGATAAAGAATCCTTTCATTATCAAAAAACCTACCTCCTTTAAGGAAGTAGGCGTATTCAAATTCATTTTCAAAAAAGCTTCGAAATAGCTTAGAGTGTTAATCATTGCAATGATTAACACAACTAACTAACAATCCTTCAGGACTATCTTTGATAAACAGATGAGATAAGCTGTCCTAGTCTTCGAATTCCCTTGATTATTTCTTTCTCATTGGCATAACTGAACGAGAGCCTGAGAAACTCGATTCCATCCTTTTGATCCAAGAAAAAGTATTTCCCTGGAACATATGAAACACCCTCAGCTAAAGCTTGTGATAATAAATGCGACGTATCAACACCTGGAATCCTCACCCATACAAAGTAACCACCATCTGGTACATACCAGGAAACGGATTCTGGAAGAAATTGTTCCATCGAACGGATTAACGCAGTACATTTAGTACGATACACATCTTTTAAAAGGTCGAGTCGTTTCTCAAGATCGGTGTTTTCTAAGTATACAGCCATTGTACTTTGAGCAAATGGATGGTCTAAATCTTTTTTAAACCACTCTAAAGCCTTAATGAATTCACTTTCTCCTGCTATCCATCCAATTCGCATTCCTGGCGCCACAACCTTGGATAATGAACCCACATGAAGGACTCGTCCGCGTTTATCAAAAGATTTTATTGGCAGCGGACTTTTATCGAAGGATAATTCTCCGTATGCATCATCTTCTAAAATGAGGAAATCAAACTCGATGGAAAGCTCCAATAAATGCTTCCGACGCTCAGTTGTCATAGTCGTCCCAGTTGGATTTTGAAAGGATGGGATGGTATATAGAAAACGCGGGAGGGGGAGACCTGTACGTTTCCTTTCATCCAGCATTTCTTTTAATCGGTATGTTTGGAGTCCGTGTTCATCTATAGGTATACTAATAATTTGCTTCGTATAGTTTTGAAAAATCTCTAAAGCCTCCATGTAGGTGGGAGATTCCACCACTACGACCGCTTTATCATCAAGGAGAATGCGGGCAATAAGATCAATCGCCTGGCAAGCTCCTGATGTAATCAAAAGCTGTTCTTCCAAAACGCAAATTCCACGCTCTGCCAATCTTATCTGGAGTTGCTGCTTCAGTCTTGCAATACGTGGACTTCCGAGATAATGGAGCGGCAAATCCTGCTCCTCATCAAGAAGTCTTGCTACTGCTCCCTTGAGCTCCTCAGCAGGAACGAGAGCAGGATCCGGATAGCCTGAACTCAAGCGAATACAACCATCTGGAAGATCTGGCATCCATGCACCGGGCGGATCATTCTTAAGTGCCGCTTTAATGTTTTCAGATAAAAAAGATTCAACATTCACTTTGACCAAACACCCTTCCGTAAAATAAAGAAAGGCAGATCATCCGCCTTTCTTCACTTTTTATGTAACTCATTCCATTTCTTAACCAAACGCTTCGGTGCCGCCCGTAAATAGGCTTCTTGTATTAGATCGGTCAATTCATCCCAGTCATCCCTATCCGGATTTTGAATAGAGACCCAACCGTGATGTCCTATATACGGTGTTTTGAAAAAATTCTCTTTCTGTAGCAATAATTCTTGAGTGTCCCGATCTGACTTGAAAGATAAGCTGAATCCTTTCTCTCTTTCACCTGAAATCACGAAGGATTTTCCATTGATTTTAAAAGTATTGTGACCGAAACCGTCAATAAGTTCAACAGCTTCGGGCAGCGCAAGACAGATATTGCGAACATTTTCAAGCATGCCTGCCGTGTCTTGTAATTTCATGTTTTAAATCACCTATTATCGAATCTATTTTGCATTCACATCTGGTTGATGAATTCCGAATATATTGCCTTCGGTATCAATATAGTATCCTTGCCACGCCATTCCAGACAGGGCATATTTGGACTTTGCGACCTTGCCGCCATTCTCCATAATTTTAGCTTCCGTTAAATCGTAATTTTCCACTCCCATTGTACAAGCAAATGCATTTAAAGCTTGGTTTGTTTCCGGCGGAGCACTTTGACGCTGCATCAAAGCACCATTGATCCCAAGTTCATTCTCATCGCCAGTTACTGCTCCAAAGTAAGGCATTCCTGCATAATCACTCCAATCTTGAAATGACCATCCGAATACCTCTCCATAAAACTTCTTTGCCCGCTCCATGTCATTCACATGAATTTCGAAATGAACTAATCTTCCCATGATTTCCTCCTATTTTTTACAAGAATTAAAATTATACAGTGTGTTCGCTTACAAATTCCTATTTATTATTATAACGGGTGTGGAAATAAATTCAATTTTTATAAGAATATATTTTTTTAGTTGAGATTAAATCAATTTTTAGAGCCTCATCATACATCCTGTCATAACTTTTTAGAAAGACCACAGGAACCGTTCTTCAAATATAGTTAATTCCGACCAACAGAATCGGTTTGTTTGAAGTGACACCGGACTCTCTTATCCAGCTCAGGACCATATTGATGGACCCACCGCATAATGGTTGTGTAAGCTATGGATATGCCTCGTTCCTCCATTTTCCACCAAATCACGAAAACTCAAGTTGTACCGTATGTACCATCTTACTGTGAGAAGAATCATTTCTGTTTCATACAGGTACACATCCTTTTTTTAGACTGATAGTATCAGTATGCCCAAGATTTAGAGATTCATTGCAAGTGTCTTAAATTTTTTCACCAGAACCGTTTTGTATAATAGATACATCTTGAAGAAAAAATAAAGGACTAAATAGCTGTGCAATTTAGTCCAGAATCAGTTGATATTAATCTATTCAACAGCTGATCTAGATTCTGACTTAGCTCTATCGTTTGGAGATCTATAAAGCCATTTTTAAGGGCAGTAGATATCATTCGTTCTCTGATTGTTTCTATTTGTAATAATAAATCACATTGGGGACAACATGTCTTAGTGTGGTTTTTAAATAACTAGATCATCACCTAGCCTATTTTTTTAAAAAGTATTATTATAATCGGTTAGGTATTTACAGTGTTTATAATTTATTGGGAATTTTGTCATTTTAGGAAGTTGAAAGATTTTTAGTCTCTCCTAACGGCTTTCATATAAACTGAAAGTTTATACAGTATGCATCATACTGATCATGCACCTTTTTTAGAGTAATAGTATCAAAGATTTAGAGATTAATTGTATTTGTCTTGAAGTTTTTGCACCAGAACCCCATATATTATTAAATCTTTTAGGTTAAGGCCCGATTCAGTTCCTGTTTATATCCTACCCCAGCACTCCTTCCTGGTTTTGAAGCAACAGGGTTTTGAATTTGTTCGTTTAATTCCATTCAACATCCTCCCCTTTTTAAAATCTATTCAGGTAACAATGCTACATAGCGAAGTTCTAAATACTCTTCAAGTCCCTGATGTCCTCCGACTCTTCCCAATCCGCTTTCTTTTGTTCCTCCAAATGGTGCTTGAGGACACGCTAAAGAAGTGGTATTAACACCAACATTTCCAAAGTCCAAACGGGCCATTAACCTATGCATTCGAGCGGCTTCTTTTGTATAGACATATGCAGCTAGAGCATATGGCGTTTCATTGCAGCCCTGTAAAACTTCGTCCTCCTCTTGAAACGCCATCACCGGAAGAATGGGACCAAAAATTTCGTTCTTTGTGAGGTTCATCTCTGGTGTGATTCTGCTTAATAGGGTGGGCTGATAATAGTATCCGTTACGGTACGGTTCTTCAACTACACAGTTGCCACCAGCCCGAATTGTCGCTCCCTTTGCTAAGGCATCGTCTACTAAATCCTGAATTTTCATTCTATATCCTTCATCAATCATAGGACCTACGTCACCTTCATATTGACCGTCTAACCGGAAAGTTAGTTTACACATTTTTTGTTGAAGGGCATTAATCAATGCATCATGAATGGTTTCGTGAACATAGACGAGATTGATTCCGTTACAAACCTGTCCGCAGTTTTCAAATTTGTTAGCAATAATTGCATCCGCAACTTTTTCAATATCTGTATCTGGGAACACAATAATTGGACAGTTACCGCCTAATTCTAGTGTTAACCGTTTAATATGTGAGGCAGCATTCTCCATAATCAATTTGCCAACTCGTGTAGAACCAGTAAATGCAATCTTCTTCACGCGCTCATCTTTAACTAATTGATCTCCAATCAGCTTACCATTACCTGTCACGATATTGACAACCCCATTAGGGATTTCAGTTTTTATCAATTCTTCTATAAGAGCAATGGCAATGAGCGGGGTCTGATCAGCAGGCTTTAAAATTACCGTACAGCCGGCAGCTAGCGCTGGAGCAACTTTGTTTGCCAAGATAGCAGCTGGAACATTAGATGGCGTAATCAGCCCTACTACTCCTACCGCCTTTTTAAGAACGTATAGCTGTTTACCCGGTTGAGAAGAAGGGACAATCTCCCCATACACCCGTTTGCCTTGCTCGGCAAACCATCGAATAATGAGCTGGGTCCCATATATTTCTCCCATCGCTTCGTTTAGCGGCTTCCCTTGTTCCATAGATAAAAGACGGGCTAGTTTTTCTTGGTTTCTTAAAATCCTATCGGCCCACGCCTGAAGATAAACAGCTCTTTGATCAGCCGGAAGCTCTGCCCATTTTTCAAAGGAATCGGAAGCTGCAGTAATGGCTTGATCCACTTGGCTTTCATCTGCATCTGGAACCTTTCCTATAATCTTGCCTGTGCTTGGATTGATGACATCCATCTCCTTAGATGCCGTTACTTTCTCTCCATTAATCCACATAAAATTCCCATCCGTAGCTCTTAGCATTACTTCCTCTCCCTCTATATTAAATAAACTCAAAATATTTTCTTCGCTCCCAGTCAGTTACTTCAGATAAATAACCCTGAATTTCCATCTTTGCAGCTGTTAGATAGTGATCAACGACATCGTTACCCAGCAAGGCTCTTACTCGTTCACTGTGGTCTAAGCGTTCTACAGCCTCCATAAGGTTAAGCGGCAGAGACCCTATATTGCTTAGGTTATATGCGTTCGTTGTTGTACATGCAGGTGGTTCAATCTTGTTTTCAATTCCATAGAGTCCTGAAGCAATGCATGCTGCTATAACTAGGTAAAAATTAGCATCTGCTCCTGGTACACGGTTTTCAAGGCGCATCGATTTCTCTTTTCCATCACTGCGGAAAGAGGTTGTGCGATTGTCTACTCCCCATGTTAACGTATTGGGTGCTCCCATTCCTGCAATCAGCCTCTTATAAGAGTTGATATAAGGCGCATAAAAAAGCATGAACTCTGAAGCTAATTCCATTACACCGCCTAGGAAATAGCGTCCAGTATTCGAGATGCCGTGCTCTTGCAACGGATCATAGAATAAGTTTTTCCCACTTTGTAAATCCCACAAACTAATATGAGTATGTCCGCTGCTTCCGGAGTCATCAGTTACTGGTTTGGCCATGAAAGTTGCCGTTAAACCATCCATGGCAGCCAATTCTTTCACGGCATTTTTGTATACGGCTGTATGGTCTGCCATCCTAAGTGCATCCGAGTATTTTAAGTTAATTTCGTATTGTCCCTTGCCCCATTCCCCTTTGATGGATTCCACAGGTATGCCTGCCATCGTCAAATGGCGAGTAATCTTGCTTAGAAACCTGTCGTCACGTGTGAGGCGATTAATTGAATAATCAACAGGATAAGGGAACAGCGGTGAAAGCTGATGATAGTTTTTTTCTCGCAATGTATCTTCAGTTTCCTTAAATAAATAGAATTCTAGTTCACTCGCAGCGTTCACTTTATATCCGAAATCCTTTGCGCGCTGAATTTGCCTTTTTAAGATTGTACGGGGAGCAACTGAAATTTCAGTCTGATCCTTATTTTGTAAATCTCCTAAAACAAGGACCGTTTTTTCACACCACGGATAGAGCCTTAGCGTTGACATGTCAGGTTTGATCACCATATCATGGAGTCCATTGTCTAAACTGCAAAATTCATAGTTATCCTGAAAATCGAGGCTGACGTCCCAAACAAGATTAACCGCGCAGGCGTGAATTCCCTTCTGAGCTGACTCTAAAAAATAGTCTGCAGTAACACGCTTTCCGAAAAGCTTCCCTTGCATGTCTGCAGCTGCAATAATAACGGTTTCAATATGTCCATTGACAACCATATCCTGTAAACGATTGAGATCTATCATGATTTATATGCCTCCTTGTGTTTTAGTTCATCATGGGAGAAGTTGTTCTCCCATGAACTTATTGAATGGTCCAACCGCCATCAACAAACAGTGTCGTTCCTGTTATATAACTGGATTCGTCAAGTGCTAAGAATAGCGCTGAATTGGCAATATCTTCCGGTTGTCCAACTCTTCCAACCGGAAGACGCTCGATGATCCAATCCCTCACTTGTGGGATCTTAAGTCCTTGTTCAGTAAATGGTGTTTGAACTACCCCAGGCGCCAAGCTGTTTACTGTAATGCCATGACGTGCTAACTCAAAAGCAGTTGCTTTTGTCAAAAGATTAAGCCCACCCTTTGAGGTATTATAGTGCGGCTGACAGCTTCCACTGCTGGAGACAATAACATGCGCTTCAACTGAGGTGATATTAATAATTCTACCCTTTGTTCCCTGGTTGATCATTTCCTTGGCGATCGCCTGAGTACAGAAAAACGGACCTTTTAAATTCACATCATGAATACGATCCCATTCTTCTTCACCAAGTTCAAAAAAAGGAGTGAAGCCAACAATTCCAGCATTGTTGACAAGAATATCGATTCTTCCAAACGTCTCCATTGTCTTCGCTACCAGTTGTTCCACATCCGCTTTTTTGGTTACATCCGTTTTAACAATTAATACCTTAGATTCTTGCGGAGCATTTTCTGCTGTTTCCTGAGCCCCTTTTTCATTCACATCTGCGATAACAATATGAGCCCCTTCTTGCATAAAACGAAGAGCAATCCCTCTTCCGTTGCCAGATCCTGCACCTGTAATAATTGCTACTTTATTTTTTAATTTCATATCTTTTACTCCTCCATTTTTACTAGATTAATAGCAAATAGCTTTAAAATTTCCTTAAAGCTATAAAGTGATTCGATTTCAACGTATTCCTCGGGACCGTGATGTCCTGCCCCCACCGGCCCAAATTCAATCGCTGGTATTCCATAGTTGGCGTAAAATCTTGTATCTGCAGTCCCGTCTTGACCAAAGAATTCAATTTTCCGGTTCAAAAAATGTTCAGTGACTTGTTTTAACTGGACTACATAGGGGTGACCTTCATCCGTCAGCACAGGTACACCTTGAGCGAGAATTTCCAGATTTGCATCGGGAGCAGCACGTTGAATTTGCTCTATGATTTCGCTTACTTCTTCACCTGGTAGATATCGAATATCTAAATGGAACGTGCATTGATCAGGAACCTGATTGATGCCCTTGCCCGCTTCAATCTTCGAGAGATTAAAGGAAGGGCGTGTAAAAAATAAATTGGTCTTTTGGATTTGCTCGATAGCTTCAATAGCCTCACAATATTTCATCGCCTTAAGAATCGCGTTATCCCCTAGCCACGGTCGACTGCCGTGAGCAGCTATGCCAGAAACCTCCATCTTCAATTGCAGTACACCTTTAGCTTGAACAGCAATTTTATAATTGGTAGGTTCACCGCAAATGGCAATTTCCCCACGATATCCTTGGTCAACTAAGAAGCCTGTTCCATCAAATCCACCACGTTCCTCATCTGGTACTATACAGAGCATGATTTTTACCAGAAGGTCCATTTTAGACAAATCAACCATAGCGTGCATCATTGCAGCAACGGAACCCAGCATATCATAGCTTCCTCGCCCAAATAACTTCCTTTCTTCAATCCGAGGGCTGAAATCTTCCGAGGCAGCTGACACAACATCTACATGTCCGTTTAGTATAATAGTAGGACCCTCTCTCTCTTCATTTACGATACAAACAAGGCTCATTAATCCCTGATTCTCCAACAAAGTTATAGTAAGCCCTCTTTGTCTTAGCCATTCTGCACAATATCCAATGGAGGCATTAATACGTTCTGATGTGGTAGCTTCCATACGAATAAGTTCACAGGCAAGCCCTTCAATAGAATCTTTATGTTTAATGTCGCAAGCCGGCACAACTTCTTTATTCAAATCAAATCTCCCCTTTTTTTTAAAACCGTTCACCTCTTTCTTAATATTACGTCAATTAGGAATACTCTAACTTATAATGCAAAAAGTATGCCAACTTTTATTAAACCATGCAAAGGGATTTTTTCTCTAATTTAATGGGATAAACGGTTTTAAGAGTTCATTAAATCCTGTTTATCCCGTTTACCCCATTTTGTAATTGGTACAATCCTTTTTCTGTTATATGGCATCCTTGTCTTCCCTTACCAACCTTAATCCATTGCTTTTCATGAAGCTCTTTTAGTAGAATACGTATTTCAGTTTCACTGGTAAGCAGCGTCCTCTGTTGGGCTATATTCCATAGGCCTCGCCTGCCAATACTTCTACCTTTTTGTCTTTCACTGAGGATTGACTGGAGAATAAATAGGCTTAAGTCTTCTTTGGACAGTTTAGAAAATTCGCTTAGGGGTTTATCCACATTTGTAGTAGCCATGGGTTTGTAAGCAAGAGAATCAAGAAACGGTAAATCTTTAGTTGTAATATGACCATTATTCATAATCGATAAGTATTCCATAGTATTTTGTAGTTCCCTGATGTTTCCTGGCCAATGATATTGCAGAAACACTTCCGACACGGCTGCTGATAAATTCTTATTCCATCCGTTACGACGAAGAAAAAAGTTAGCTAGTTGAAGGATATCCTTTCCTCTCTCTCGCAAAGGTGGAATGGACAGGGGTAATACCTTCAAGCGGTAATATAGATCAGCTCTAAATTTCCCTTCTTTGACGAAATCTAAGAGGTTACGATTTGTAGCAGAAATAACCCTCACATCAATAGGAATCACTTTTGTTCCCCCTACTCTTAGGACTTCTCTTTGCTGTAGAACCCGAAGGAGCCGTTTCTGAAAAGATAAGGAAATATCTCCGATCTCATCAAGAAAAATGGTTCCTCGATGTGCTTGCTCAAATAGTCCAGGCTTGCCTCCTTTTCTGGCCCCTGTAAATGCCCCTTCTTCATAACCAAATAATTCACTCTCAAGCAGTGATTCTGATAAAGCACTGCAGTTCACTGCAACAAATGGGAATGCTGCACGAGTCGAGTACTGATGAATGGAATGGGCAAACAATTCTTTTCCCGTTCCACTTTCTCCTAGAATAAGTACATTTAGATCGCTCTGAGCCATCTTTTTTGCCATATCGATCAGCATCATCATCTCTTCGGATTCTGTAATAATGTCCTGAAATGTATATTTGGCCTGATGACCGGACGTCTTCAACTTGGTTCTTATTTTTAACTCAAGTTCTTCTAACTTCTTTGCAACTTGAAGGATTAGAACTCCTCCCGAAACGGTTTCTACTTCCCCATTTTCAATACTTATATGGTTCATGATCACCTGTTGGTTTCTTATTATAAAAGGAACTCCTGTAAAAGGAGTGTCTAAAGTCTCTCTTGTTAGTTTTTCGTCGTGAAAAAGAGAAAGAATATCTCTTCCTGCCACCTCCCAAGAGGAAAGAGCAAATATTTCTTCCGCAGCTTTGTTAAATATCGTGATATTCTTTTGGTGGTCATAGGCGATTACTGCATCTTGGACCATGTTAACGGTTTGCTGAAGAACCTTTGTTGTTTTTATCAATCCTTCCATCGTGACATGGAGACCCTGGCTTCGAGTAATTATTTTTTTCGTGTAATCGGAAACAATATGCTGTGTATCTTCCTGCAATAAGTCAAACCGAGTCAATATATCGACAATGGTGCTTACATCAATTACCCGCTCCCCTATGTTAATAACCTCTGTGATGTTTGGAGGTATAATTTTATATTCATTTGGCGTTATTGCACTTGTAATAGAAGGGATTTTCTCCATAGACGGAAAAGCTGGAATAAGTTCGATATGCCTAGCTCCAAGCTCGTAAAGTAAAGAAACAGTTTCGTCTGCCGATTCTCGTTCATCGTTATAAAGCAGCCATTTGCTACCGGATTGGATCGATAAGACTTTGTCCCAGCTGGATTTTAACAGCGTACGTCTGATAACCATGCTCTCTAAAGATGTTTTTACTTTTAGGAGCGGCTGGTGGGTAAAGATCGTCTGGGTACTTAGTAGTATGAGATCATAATCTGTCTCATTCTTCACCCACTCTTCCTTCGAAAAAGGAACGAAAGATAAATATTTGCCTAAAAGGTCACTCAACTGCCTGGCTAAATATTGACTGGTATTCTGTGAACCTGAAATAATCGCAATATTAATAGAACGCATATTTCCATTCTCCTTTTAATCTGGATGAAATAATATTCTATATAGGGTTCTGGTGCAAAGATGATTTCAAAAAAACATAGGACATGAATTTCCTGCTAACTTACGGATTATGATGCGATGCCAAACAGTTTATCAATGAATTCTTTTCGATTTTGGGCAGACTTCACCCCTTGGTGAACTTGCCCTTTTTTCATCATATGCATGGCTTCAATGCCACGTACTATTGAAGTAGCAGTTTCATACGTTTTGAATCCCAGCATGGAGCGTACTCTTTTCTTAATGAAACGATGATCTTGTTCTACGATATTATTAAGATATTTCACTTGTCTCATTTGGATGCCTTCAGGCATCTTTTACTCGTCTTTTAGCTGTTGAATGGCTACAGGATACGCTGGATTTTTATCGACAGTTACGACACGAGGCTTAGAAACATGAAAAGACCGCAAAGCTTTCTTGAAGAAGTACTTTGCAGCCTTTTGGTCTCTTGTTTTACTCAGGTAAAAGTCAATGGTGTTTCCTTCGGAATCTACTGCACGATACAGATACATCCATTGAAACCTTTTACTTTGATAAACGTTTCGTCTACTCTCGATGAATCATTTGTACGTTTTATATGACGACGAAGTCGCCTGTCTAATTCAGGACTATACTGATGAACCCAACGCATAATTGTCGTGTGAGCCATCGATAATCCTCGTTCCTCCATCATTTCCACAAGATTACGAAAGCTCAAGTTGTACTGTAGGTACCATCTGACGGTTAGAAGAATAATATCGGGTTGATAATGTTTCCACTTGAATAAATTTTGCTTTTCCATACTGATCACGCACCTTTTTTAGATTAATAGTATCAGTATGTCCAAGATTTAAAGATTAATTGCCATTGTCTTGAAGTTTTTGCACCAGAACCGTTCCTTCTACAAAAGCATGTGAGTTTGCTATACCCAAGGATAAAGATAAAATTCCAATTGATAATAGAATCTTTGCTGATTTAATTATAATTTCCTTTTAAAATAGTAAAATATTCACATTATGTAAGTATATTACTTATTATACAATAGTCAACCAGCAAAAAAATATTATAATAATAAGGAGGAAACTATAAAAACTACACTCTATATTATGATTGGTGTAATTTATCTCGCTGGACTTTTTCTTCTAGTAGATTTTCTGTTAAATATACAAAATGAAACATTTAAAAATCATTATCTTATGTTATTATTTCCGTTTTTTAGTTTATTTTAGGCTTGTATCTATCTTTAGCAAATATTGTTGAGTATAACTTCTTTTTATGTAGCTTCTCAATCTTATAAATCATTATCGGAAGATTCAATTTCATATTCTACTCTTTTATCGCTGAAAGAATATACTTATTCGTGGGAAGATGTGGAGAAGATTAATTATTATGAAGGAAATGATGATGAATTTTCAGAATACGTATTCTTTTTTATCGGTGGAAATAATTTAAATTTAAGTGAAAATGGATATATTAAGAAAATAAAATTCATGATAATTATTAAAGCTGAAGATTTAAATATAAAAATGGAGAATATTGAAGAGGATTAATTGGTTCATTTAAACTACTGGATTTATTATATAGGTTATGAATTACATAAATGAGCTTGGATGCACTTCCAAGCTCATTTTGTGTTGATGTTTCTTATTATTAATATAAGATCAGAGAAACTATGCAGCAAAATATTAATTAAGTATCAATTTTTTGTAATTAAACTTTGTTCCCTGTTCTGTTGTTAAAACACTTGCTATTGTAGGGTAAATTTCACTTTCAGTTCCATTAAACTTTTTAGTGAAAACAAAATAGCATGTTGGAAATGAAAGCAATAGATTAATTGGTTAAGATTTTCAATTGTCTTTTTTATATCTCCATAAGAATTGAGAACATTAAATTCAGTTCCTTATACCTTCAAAATTTATTTGATAAGTCTTTACTTCTTCCTATTTTTAATGGACGGTGAGTCCGGGTTTTCAAATAAAATGATAGGTACCCTGTTATTAACACGATGACCGTTGAAACAATAAGGACAATACATCCAGTTTTAACCTGTACCATACTATCTGTACTCAACATGTCTTAAACAAGAAGTGCTCCGACGGTTACTCCAGCTGCAAGAACTGCACCCCCGAATATTTGTGATATGACAACAATCCACAAAGAACGTCGATAAAACTGTTGTTTTTTTCTGGAGAATCAATGTATCTTTGTAACCAACCTAGTCGATTTTCCCTATACTTTTTAATACTTCAGCTTTATTGGACATTATTCTGTCTTCCTATCCGAAGAGCTTATTTATCATCTTAGAGATTATTAACCTAATTATTATAGAAAAAGACAAAGAAAATACGGTCCAAATTACTTGAACCGTTTTCCTGTAACTTCAATAGGTTAGGTTTTTTTCCAGAGTTCCCCTGCTCTATGCAGATCAACCTCTTTGGCTAGTTCAGAAAACATTAGGTCATACCTAATATATTCCTTTGCAACTAAAACAAGTGCTGTATCTTGTGATTTAATAGCCCATGCTGCTGTACTTGAAGGAAAGTTGGCAAATAATACTTCTTCATTGTCCCGTGAAATAATGGTTAGACGACCACCCTTCCCGTTCTACAACTAAATCCGGATCCATGTAAAAATGATGGCTGCCGAAGCAACCCTGTATTAAAGTAATGCACCTGTTAGCGAAATAAGGGAGCAATTAGTTATCAATTTCGAACCCCTTTATAAAGCCTTTATGTTCTCTTGGATGATTATTGCGATAGCTTTATAATCATACCTATGGTTAACGACATCTACAACATAATCCTGTTCTTCTTCTATTTCCATTATCCATTGATAATGATTGATCTTCAGAAACATAATAGGGGGGAAGCGAGTGCTGTCCTCTTGTTTGCGTTGTGGAACGCATGATTTTTTGAAATGGATTCGAATAATGCTGCAGCCTTTTTATGAATAGATGGGTAAGCATCATTCTCGAATATAGTTTGTCTGGGTTTGTTCACTGCAGAATCAAGGAGACCGGGATCTTTCACTCCGATTTGTTCAGTAGGAGAATAAAATTTTATTTGAATGGCATTAATAGCAATAATTTGATTAGTGGAAAGATAGATTATAAACGTCATATTATCTAACCATCAATCCCTTGAATGCTTCGTCATGACCTTTAATAACGTCTGAAAATATTTCCATAAATTCTGCATCTACACCTTTAGGTAATTTCACATTTTTATTTTTCCTTAAAATGATTTCTTCACCCTTGAACTCAACCTCTAATTCGTCTCCAAAAGTTAAATTTGCAGTTTTCAACATTTCAACTGCGCCGACTTTAGTTAATTTCCTAATGGTCATTATTCATTCCTCCTTCAAAAGAAAGTTATAATTGTTATTACTACACAAAAAAGCTTGCAGATTTAGACCCTAAAAGGGGACCTTATTCTACAAGCTGAACAACCTCCATCATCTGAAGGTTGTTCTGTTAAACTATTGATTAAAATGATATACATACATATGTCAGGGGTTTCTGAACCAATGTACCAAGCTGATACAACCCCTAAGTGATTTTGTTTTACCAGGTTAAGTCGAAGACCGATCGATTTTTTATCTTCTATCCATATTTGATGACTTTTTCAATTGGTAGTATATTCCATTTAATCCATAATTCCAAAAAATAATGAATCCACTTTGACTAAAGATTGATCAAAATGGCTTCATTTTCAGCAGCTTAGTTTTTATAAAAAAGTTTGATCATTTCCTACTTATGTTGTTCCACAATAGTGCAGGTCCTATCTTATATATTTAAATTATGTTAATAATTAAATTTCCTGCCCTTACTCTGCCATTAAATAATATTTCTTTAAAATGTCTATTGTAATGTTTTTAGCGTCTGTACTTGTTCCAGCAATATTCGTAGCAAAGCTATACGCCCGATTGTCCGTTTCTATAAAACCGACAAACCACCCTATGCCTGACCCTTGACCTGTTTTTCCGTAAAGAGTATAGTTATTTCCTTCCTTCTGGATCATCATCCGTTTAACGGTTTTCAATACATCCTTATCAAATGGAAGCTTCTCTTTATACAATGATTCCATAAAATCAACTTGTTCTATTGGAGAAATTTTGAGTGAACTACTTAACCAAAACTGATCAATTCCTCCACTAATATCTTGGTTACCATAAGAAATGTTTTGAACCCATTCCTCCATTCGATTTTCTCCAATGTCACGAGCCATGGCTTGATAATACCAAACGACAGAGTTTCTCATAGCAGACCCAAGCGTGTGATCTTGGTTCCAGACCTCGATTTCTCGCTCAACACCATCCCAATATTTAATGTCGTATTCATCTTCTACAGCTCCTACCTGTAACCCAATGAGTGAATTTGGCACTTTAAAAGTCGATTGCGGTGCAAATCGTTGATTCGCGCGTTCATTGTTATAGACTAATGTTTTTTCTCTTTTCATATCACGTAATATGAACGTTCCGTCATGGTTCGTAAAAAATTCATCGACCTCGAACTTCTTATGATTCAGCTTGCCCTTGGAAGCATTCGCTTCACTTGGTAGTTGCACACTTGTAATTAATAGAACAACTGCACCAATAAGTGCTAAAAGAAATGATAAATTCTTTCGTTTTCTCATATTCGATTTCCCTCACTTAATTTAATCATCTCATAAACATAGAAAACTGAAATGTTCATTATACAATTGAACTCCCTGAAAATTTCAAGCAATAAAAAGACACAAAAGTAGCTGCCCTTTCAGCCTACCTATCCATATACTCATCATTCGTGCTGATCTTGATCATCATCTTCGAAAAATGCTTCCATGATTCCCTGTCCAATCTTCTGGCTAATTGGATGGGAGTTTGTCCTGGCATTTGGGACGACTACTGAAAAAGCGACTTCAGGATTGTCGTAGGGAGCATACCCAACCAGTGTTAGGTTGTTCGTCGGTTTATCTGTATATGTCTTTCGTAATTCAGGATCATAGTAAAAGGATTGTGCTGTCCCCGTTTTACCGGCTATTTTGTAGCTTTTGTATGGCTGTTTATTGAAGTGGGAGGCAGCGCTTCCGCCTTGTTCGTGAAACACCTTGCGGAATCCCTCTTGCACACGTTCAACCTTTTGCTTATCCATGTCGATGCGATTCAGATAAACAGGAGAGAAGCTTTGGAAAATGACCGGATCTTGGTCTTCCATTTGCGGCTCGCGGATCTCCTTAAGAAGGTGAGGCTGCACCCTATATCCTCCATTAGCAATTGTCGATATGTATTGAGTCAGTTGAATGGGAGTGTAAGTATCATATTGGCCGATCGTGAAATCTAGCAAATAGCCTGGGGAGCCGCCTTGGCCGCGATATCCGCTCGCTTCATTCGGGAGATCGATTCCTGTCTTTACCCCTAGTCCGAATTGATTGAAATAATAGCGAAACGTTTCAAAGGCATTCGAATCTAGCGGCAGCTTCATGTTTCTATAATAGGTCTTCCCAAGCATACTCATAGCCGTCTTAAACATATAGACATTGGAGGATTGCTTCAATGCAGTCAGGTCATTGACCATCCCCATCGTTCGTACTGACTTCTTGACTGGGGTACTCAGCATATAGATTGGCTCATCCAGGAAAGACTGGCCCGGCTGGATGGCCCCACTCTCATACCCGGAAAGTACTGTCGCCCCCTTAACGGATGATCCCATTTCAAAAGATGAATTGACAGTGCCAAGGGCATAATCGGTCGCTACCCACTTGTCGTTGACTTCTTCAATCTGTTTCCCAGCCATAGCCAGAACTTCTCCCGTTACAGGATTCATCATGACTACAAAGGCCTTATTTAGGAATGCCCCACCTCCGTTCCTCTTGGCATTAATCAGTTCAGCAGTAAGTATCTCTTCCACCTTCTCCTGTAAACCTATATCAATGGTCAGCATAAGATCCTTACCCGGCTCACCGGCGGAGACCTCATGGGTTCTAACAACGTTTCCTTTTCTATCCGTTTCAATTTCTGTCACGGACTTCCTGCCCCTGAGGACATCTTCATATTGGTATTCCAACTGGCTTTTTCCTACCCGGTCATTCCTGCTGTAACCCTTTGATAAGTAACCGTCCAGCTTCTCCTTCGGAATTCCTTCCTCCCGGGATGTCGTGCTTCCCAATACGGAACGGAATAATTCCCCATACCGATAAGTCCTTTCCCAATCGGTCAAAATATCCACTCCAGGAATTTCATTCAGTGCCTCACTCACTCGTGCTAATTCCTGATTTGTTACATGTTCGACCTTGATTGGCTGAGGGCTATAGGCATAGCCTTTCTTCATTTCTCTTAAAATGGCGAGAACCTTCTTTTCACCATTTCCGATTTCTTTTAAATCGGATTCACCAATCCGGTCCAGCTGCCTCTGATAACGTTCCATATTTGTCAGCTCTTGGTTCTGCAGTTCCTTGTCTGTCAGCTTCTTAAGTGCTTTCTTAGGACGGGTCACGATCCAGTAGTCCTTCATGTCTCGTTCTGTAATCTTGTCTGTTTTGATCGATATATACGCGGAGAGTTTCGTAGCAACTTCCAGCAGTTCCTGGTCTGTTTCATTTCCCTTTTTAGTATAGACAATAATGTTTGACGCTTCATTATCGACAATCACTTGATTGTTCCTGTCGTATATTTTTCCTCGTGGTAGGTGATATCTCACTTCCTTCACATTGGTGCTATTCAGTTTCTTCTCGTACATTTCCCCTTCATTGAGCTGTACAAAGGCCAGTCTGAAAACCAGAACGGTAAACAATACAAACACAACTGTCAAGATAATATTCAGCATGGCCGATTTCGTCCGCTTTTTTTTAGTCTTCTTCCTCTCCACCAACGTCCTGTCCCCTCGCTTTTTTCCTATTTTTTTCGTTTAGCGTCGTCAGACTGACACAAGCTATGCCGACGATGCAGAATAAACTGAGTGTAAGAGGCTGAGGAAAAATAGTGTATATCACACTACTGATAATCACCAGTAGAACACGGATGGAGCTCATTCTGTCTCTCCACTTACTCACCTTACACAACTCCTTTTTATTTAGTACCAACTAACCATCAGCTGATGAAAAAATCCCACTGACAGATGTATTCCTTTATTCATTCTCAGCTAAATACTGATCCAGCACAGGTTTTATTTTCGCGGTCACATAATGGCTCCCCCCGCGATTTTTTACATCCTCCACAATGGCTGTAAGCAAGATAGATGGACTCTTTGTATCAAACACGACGACAAAGCCATTCTCCATCCCGTCTTCGCCTTTCTTGCTCTTCAGCTCAGCTGTCCCCGTCTTTGCAGCTAGTACCTCTTTTGCCGTCTTAAGATTATGGGCAGTCCCAGTATCACGCTCCACTACCTGAATCAATGCCTTTTGGACGGTTGAAGCAACCTCACTGGAAATGACGGATTTGCGGATAGGCTCCTTTTCATCCGCTATCAAAACAGGCATCACCATATTTCCGCCATTCACAAACGGTGTAAACGCAGTCCCTAAATGGACCATTGACATCAGAACTTCACCCTGTCCATAGGCAGAATCAGCGAGCAAGACTTCATTCTCGATCCCATCATTGGACAGCTGGCTCTTTTTCAAATAAATCGGCAGCTGGAAATCCTCCTGGAACCCAAATGCCATAGCATTCTTCTCAAAATTGGCAGCTCCCATTTCCAGGGCTTCCTGAGCGAAATAGATATTATCGGAATAGACCAGTGCATCAACCATGTCCACCGGACTTGCTTCCTTTACGCGGGTGACAAAATAGCCTCCCCAGCTGTTGTCCTTCTTCCACTGCAAGCCGGATATTTCCCGTTTCTTCTCCGGGAATGTCGTTCCGACGGTGAGTCCGGAGGCGGCAGTAATTGCCTTGAAGGTCGACCCTGGTGCATACAGGCTGGAGAAACGGTTCAAGAATGGAAGCTTTGGGTTTTCACTGTATGCTTTCCACTGCTCCTCTGTCATCCCGCTCACCATTAAATTCGGATCGAAGGATGGATAGCTGACGAGCGCTAATATTTCCCCGGTCACCGGATGTATCGCTGACACCGCGCCGGCATCTTGCTTCATCGCTTCATACATGTTACTCTGCAATGCAGCATCGATCGTCAGATTTATGTTTTTACCATTGATGGCAGCCACTTTTTTAAGAGTGCTTTTCTGTTTGCCTTCCTCGTTCTTTATTTGAATGATGCCGCCCTTCTTTCCTCTCAACTGCTTCTCATACACTTGTTCCAGTCCGGACTTACCGATGTAATCACCTGACGTGTATTCATGGTCGGCGTCCTTTTCGAGGTCTTCACTCGTTACTTGCTTCACATAGCCAATCAGATGGGCACTGCTTTCTTTTTCGGGATAATACCTTATCCTTTTCATTTGGAAAAATACTCCAGGTAGATCCTCATCGATACTTTCCGGCTGAAACTCTGCAGGCATGGCAGCAATCGGGACGAAGATATCTTCGGTCACCCATTTTTGATCAAGCGCCTTTTGAAAGCTTTCTTCCGGAATCTTGAAATAAGCGCTTAGCTTCTTTATTCCAGCTTCCTTGGACTCTCCAAGCTTCCCTGGGATGATCCCCATTTCATACACATCTTTATCCAGTGCGAGCGGATTTCCATTACGGTCAAGGATTTCGCCCCGATGCGGCAAAAAGGATTGCACGCTGACTTTATCTCCTTTCTCCATCCCAGCGAAGATCAAATCAGGATTCCATTTCACCTTCCATGCCTTCCCGTCATCCGTCTTCTCTTCTATAAAAAAGGTTTGATAGGACGCTGTCACCTCTCCAAGAAATGTATGAATTTTCACCTTGAAGCGTCCTTCATACGTTTCATTATCCTCTTCGTAAAGCAGCTCCTTGGATAAAACGTCGATTGAAGAAGCCTCAATGCCTGAAAAAATCGCATCATATTTATCTGTAAAACTCTTTTTCGTATAATCGTAGGTTTCCAATTCCCCTTCAGAAATAAGTTTCAGCATTTCCTCGTAGTTTTGTTCAGAAAATTGTCTCACATATTCATTAAAAACTTCTTCCGGGGTTGCCTGATTCGCTTTAAGGAAATGCCACAGAAGCAGGCCCCCAGCCGCCAATGCTACAACCAGCACCAATATTGTTACTTTCTTCATTGTTCATCCCTCTTCCTCAAATAGGCCTGATTTGCAGTTTTTCATTTACTGAAGATAATAAAGCAATCAGCCTACCATAATCTTGTTTCGATAACATTTGAGAAAAGCTCTCAAACCTCTCTTTTTGTTTACTCTCTTTTGAGCATCCAGATATAAATATGTAGCAAAAAATCATCATAAACAGTACCATAAACGGTTTAGTCTTTTTCACTACGTTACCTCCTATAAAAACAACTTGTTAAACTCTTTCCATTCCATGAATTTTTTAAATGATAATTTATTATCTTTGTCTACTAAATGCGCTGACTTTGTTAAGTTTTTGAGAGGTTGTTTACTATTTCGACATTATTTAAGGTGTTGTATCTTTTCTTTCACATTAGTTTCTCCACTCTATCTTGCTAAATTTCCCCCTCACATTCCATTTTGCCGGAAAATAGTTGTCTACTGTTATTCCAGAAATACCAAGAAAAAGAGCTATTACCATCATCTATATCCCCTGTTTACCACTTATGAAAATATTACATATGTAGTTTTTGAAAGTATTACATATGTAGGATTTGGAGTCAATACTTTTATTCTTAAAGTGATAGCTATATAAAAAACAAAATATTACAGTCGTAAGTTTTAAGGTAAAGAGTAGTATACAAGAATCTTTTTAAAATAAGAATGTTGATAGGTAGCATGAAGAATAAATAAAAGTAGGTGTTACAATGTTGAAAAAGAAAAAAACAAGTTTCTCCTATCTTTTTTTCATTTAATTTACAGAAATGTAGATCTTAAATATTACGTATGTAATATTTAAGATCAATGTTTTTTCTTTATCCTATCGTTTCATTGACTTCTTAAAATATGAACAATATAATTAAATTATTACAATCGTAAGTTTAAGGATGGTTTATATGAAAAAATTACCTCAAATTTCAGAAGCAGAATTAGAAGTTATGAAAATAATCTGGAAACACCCTAATATCAATACCAATGAGGTTATTGAAAAGTTATCCAAAACTAGTAAATGGAGCCCTAAAACAATTCAAACAATGTTGTTACGGCTAATAAAAAAAGGAGCACTGAATCATTATAAGGAAAGTCGTGTATTTGTTTATACACCAAATGTAGCTGAAAGTGATTATTTAGAAATTGAGAGTCGTAGTTTTTTGAATCGTTTTTATAATGGTACTCTTAATTCTATGGTATTAAACTTTTTGGAAAAAGATAAGCTGTCAGATGATGAAATTAATGAGTTGTATCAAATTTTAGAAGAACGTAAGAACAGAAAGAAGGAATAATATGGGCAGCTCTTTCTTTTCTCTCTTTTTCATCAGTAATATTATATTGTCTGTGATTTTTTGCATGATCATATTCATAAAAAAAATATTAAAGATTCAAATAACTGTAAACACCCAATATCATATCAGTGTCATTTCTCTTTTGACATTGATTGCTCCCTTTATCCCCTTTCATTTTCTAAAAATAAACTCTTTTTTTGACTGGATGATAAACTTGGGAAGTAATTCAAAATTATCTGATATCCATTCTACAGGTAAAACGAAAGAAACAATTGTTCAAAATGCAAATTGGCTACAAGATTTTTCTATGTCAATTGAGCAATCGTCTTTCAGAATGATGGATTCTGTCTTTTTCATAGTGTGGATATTAGGAATGATTGTTATGCTTATGGCTACTTTATATAGCAATCTAAGAATTGGCAAAATAAAAAAAAGCCTACAAGTAGTTGAAAACAAAGAGTTATCAGCGCTTTTTTATACATGTAAAGAGGAAATACATTTTCATAAAAAGGTTGTCTTAGGATATTCCTCATTGATAAAATCACCCATTACCTTCGGGATTATCAATCCATATATTGTCATACCAAAAGATATTTCAAGGCTTTCTATTGACGAGATGAAATGTGTATTGCTTCACGAGTTATACCATTGTAAACGTAGAGATATGCTAGTAAACTATTTCATGTGTCTGGCCAGAACTGTTTATTGGTTTAATCCTCTCGTATGGTATTTCTTAAGGGAAATGAAAACAGAGATGGAGATTTCTTGCGATTATGCAGTTTTAAAAACGCTAGATAAGGAATCACATCTCAAATATGGTGAGGTTATTTTAAAATTTGCTTCTCTTTCGCAACGAACATCATCACTGTTAGCTGCTTCGGAAATCAGTAGCTCATACAAACAAGTAAAAAGGCGTATTGTTACAATCGGAAATTTTCAAGTAGAATCACATCTGCTAAAAATGAAAAGTAATCTAGTATTCATCATTCTTCTTGCGATCATTTTGATTAGTATTCCTTCGATATCTGCATTGGCGGCTGTGAACAAAGAAACACATCCTTTTTCTCATACCAATGTAGTGTACAAAGATTACAGTAGCTTTTTTGATGAACTTTCAGGGAGTGCGGTACTGTATGATTCCAAAATGAAACAGTATACTATATACAATAAGAAAGAAAGCACTACTAGATTCCAACCTACTTCCACTTATAAGATATTCAGTGCATTGTTTGCGCTAGAATCTGGGATTATTACAAGGGACAATTCTCAAATGAATTGGGATGGAACCCTATATCCATATGAGGAATGGAATCAAGATCAAGATTTATTCTCAGCTATGGAAAGCTCCTCCACATGGTATTTTCAAAAACTTGATCAACAGATGGGCAAAAAGAAATTGCAGAATTATTTTGAACAGATAAATTATGGAAATGGCGATTTATCTGGCAATATAACTAATTATTGGCTAGATGCCTCTCTAAAAATTTCTCCTGTTGAACAGGTAGATATTTTGAAAAAGTTTTATGATAATGAATTCGCTTTTGAACAATCTAATATTCAAACTGTGAAAGACTCCTTACTTTTAGAAGAATCAAATGGTAATTTGTTATCTGGAAAAACGGGAACCGCAGTTGTAAACGGGGAAAATATTGATGGTTGGTTTGTGGGATATGTAGAAACTGTAGATAATACTTTTTTCTTTGCCTTTCATATTCAAGGTGAAAAGCAAGCAGGTGGAAGTTCTACTGCAAAGATAGCACTTTCCATTTTGGAGAAGGAAGGTATTTATCAATCTGATTTCTGATAGAAATGATTTTACATCTAGTTTTTCTTTTTATTTTATAGATAAATATATACGTATGTGATATAAATAATTGCAAATTTGTGAAAAAGGTAATGTTGTTCGAATTATCTGATGTCACACAATAGGTGGCATAGGTATTACTGGAGAAGAGGAACCGCAAAGTAAAATCTGCGGTTTTTTTATTTTCAAAAAAATAAAGGAGTGATTCCATTGCTTCATCATATTAGTAAGTATTCTTCATCCATTTTCTTTATAGCGATCAGAATAGAAGTCACGGAGAATGAAATTATAAACATCTTTTAGTGAATAGTTATTTGTAGTACGGTAATATTTATTGAACGAATTGTTGTTTTTGCTCACCGGTTTTACCCTTAGCCATCTTTTCTGTGTTAACAGGCATTTTAAGCTACTCCTTCAACCATTCTATTATTAGTATAAAGTTCTATATAAACTTATATATTCCTTTTATTCTCAAGCCTCTGCATTGAAAACGTTCCTCAACAATCTGGCCCTTTGTTTAATAAAAAAATCCTGCTTCACAACAGGACTTTTGATCAAACTTTATTATAAACGATCAGACTTAATTCAAAATCCACACTTTGAAATGCTGTTATCAGAAAGCCTAGAGGAAAAAACACTTTTAAACATTACTACATGGAAAGATGGCTACTTTTCTTCAAGGATCGGATCGGTTACAAAATTAGATCCCTACGAAAAGAAAATCTTCATTCAAGATGAATTGGATTCGGAAATTACGCTCAACTTTTTTAATATTGTTGACGTCAAGAACCATAGCAATTAACCTATGTGAAAACCGATGCGAAAGTAAAAACCCTAACTTTTCATAAAGAAAAAAATACTCTGGAGAATATCTCATCCCCAGAGTATTTTTACACTAAACAACTATTAATTTTATTTAACAGCCTCTTTTAATTCCTTACCTGGTTTAAAAGCAGGAACTTTGGAAGCCGCAATTTGTATTTCTTCTCCTGTTTGTGGGTTTCTACCCGTTCTAGCTGCTCGCTCGCGCACATCAAATGTGCCAAATCCAACTACTTGGATTTTTTCCTCTTTAGCGTGCGTATTGGCGATCGTTTCAAACAAAGCATCCACTGCTTTTTTCGCGTCTCCCTTTGTAAGTTCTGCTTGTGTTGCTACTTGAACCGATAACCCTAACTGTTTCGCCATTTTTTTGACGAGTTTCTTCTATTATATAAGGTTATTTTTAATATCTCTTTCGTATTTTTTAACCAACTTAAAAAAGTCGTCTTTTTAAGGCCTAAATTCGTTATGGCTTTAACGGCTGTAATCTCTCCTGATTTCCATGGGTTATCGACTTGATTTTGTTCCACTCTATTATTGAGATATCTAAAAAATTGCCTTAGTTGTATGCCTTCAGATTATGTTTCCCTTTTTTAACTCTTGAAGTGCTATAGGGTAAGCAGTGTTCTCATCTACTGTTTACACGAGAGGTTTAGACACGTGCGAAAAAGCCAAGGCTTTCTTAATAAAGCGCTTGGCTGCATGTTTATTTCTTGATTTGCTTAAATACCAATCAATCATATGCCCTTCTGAAAGTACAACATCTATATGCCAAAAGTATTTCCACCATTAACTGATAAACATTGTCCCGTAATAAATTTTGCTTCATTGGATGCCAAAAATACAACAGCATTTCCAATATCTCGGGGCTCACCCATTTTACAAAGAGGAACGCCTTTTTTATATTCACTCGTATCTATTCCCTCGTGTCTTTCTACTGGGATAAAACCTGGATTTATTAAATTGACCGTAATGCCAAAAGGTCCTAATTCACTTGCCCAGGAACGTGTCATTCCAATTTGGGAAGACTTTGCTGTTACGTAGTTTGAAAAATTTGGATTTCCCATCTGAATAACTTCGCTTCCGATATTAATAATTCGACCTTCGTTTTTTTTCTTCATTCCAGGTAAAATAGCTTTTGTTAATAATAAAGGTGCTTTTACGAAGAAATTAAGTTGATCTAAATAATCGTCCCATGTACTTTCTTCAATAGATAACTCAGGTTGGGGGCCAGTGGCATTATTAATTAAAATACCAATGCTTTCACCGACTTTTTCCTCAGATTGTTTTACAAGGTGTTTTACTGATTCCTCATCTGTCACGTCCCCTTTGACTAATAGAGCTTTTCCTCCAGTAGATAGTATGAAATCAACGCTTTGTTGTGCTGCTTCTTGGTTAGTTGCATAGTTGACAATAACTGTTGCACCTGAATCGGCTAAAGTTGCACTTATATGTCTTCCAATTCCTCTTGAACCGCCTGTAACTAATGCAATTTTCCCATTTAGATTGTGAGTCATATTACCATTCCCCCTCCAATTTTAGAAATCCTACATTAAATTAAGCAACATGAAAATTTGAAAACAGAGAGTGGATTCTTAAGCTAGTAAGTTAAAGGAAGACATAAACTGTATTTTAGGGATTGTTTTTTCTTACTCACTCTTCTTCCTAACTATCTTTCTAGTAACGGGCTGTGACCATTTTTTTTCTTGTGAAGAATTCAACGCCATCTGTACCATTGGCATGCAGATCCCCATAGAAAGAGTCTTTCCAACCAGAGAATGGGAAGAATGCCATTGGTGCAGGAACCCCTACATTCACACCTAGCATGCCAGATTCGATATTTTCACGGAATTCGCGTACATTTGCACCACTATCTGTATAAATACAAGCACCATTTGCGAATCGAGAATTGTTAGCCACATCAATTGCTTCTTCTAATGTTTTGACACGTACAATAGATAACACTGGTGCAAAAATTTCATCTTGCCATATTTTCATTTCTTGTGTTACGTTATCAAAAATAGTTGGCCCAACAAAGTAGCCTTTCCCGTTCACAGCTGCATCTTCACGGCCATCACGAACTAATTGAGCTCCTTCTTTCACGCCCGAATCAATGTAGCTAAGCGTACGTTCTTTATGATTTTCACGAATAACAGGTCCTAAGAATACATTCTCCTCTAACCCGTTGCCAATCACAATATTGTTCGCTTCTTCTACTAATCTGTCGATCAATTGATCTGCAATTTCTTCTTGCACAGTTACAATCGATGCCGCCATACAACGCTCTCCAGCTGAACCGAAAGCTGCCCCGATAATTTGTTTCGTTGCTATATTTAGATCTGCATCATTTAGCACAATTGAATGATTTTTCGCACCAGCCAACGCTTGAACACGTTTTAAGTTCTCTGTTCCTTTTTTGTACACATACTCAGCTACTGGCTGTGAGCCAACAAATGAAATAGCTTTAACTAATTTATGTTCAAGAAGGCCATTTACCACTTCATGGGCACCATTGACGATGTTTAGTACGCCTTTTGGTAAACCAGCTTCTTCAAATAATTCTACTATTCTTGCAGCTAAAAGTGGTGTTCGCTCTGATGGCTTTAATACAAATGTATTACCACAAGCAATCGCAAGTGGGAACATCCAACACGGCACCATCATTGGGAAGTTAAAAGGTGTAATACCACCAATAACTCCAATTGGATAGCGATACATACCAGACTCAATGCCTGTTGCAATATCAGGAAGCTGTTTCCCCATCATTAATGTAGGAGCTCCTGCTGCAAATTCAACACATTCGATTCCACGTTGTACTTCCCCATACGCCTCGTTAAAGCTTTTCCCATTTTCAATTGTGACTATTTTCGCTAACTCATCCCAATTTTCTACTAATAATTGTTGGTATTTAAACAGGATACGCGCACGTTTTGGCACAGCTGTTTTTGACCATCCTTTAAAGGCTTTGTTAGCTGCTTGTACAGCTTGCTCTACATCTTCTTTTGTTGAAAGTGGTACTTGAGCAATGACTTCACCTGTAGCTGGATTATATACAGATTCCGTTTTGGCCGTAGATGATGCTACCCATTCACCGCCAATATAATTTTTTATTACTTTTGTGTTAGTTGTAGTTGACATTTTGTATTCTCCTTTTTAATAAACTAGTAGACTTTTATGATTTAATTGTATTTTTGTTGGCCTGAAAATCATAATCAAAACAGTAGTAATATAGATCAACTATTTCTTGGTGAGATGGCACTTTTGGGTTATTTGCGGGACTGCCACTTGCTATAGCATCAGTTGCCATCTTATGAACTACTTGTTGAAATTTATTTTTATCGATTCCCCACTTTTTCATATTCGGGATATTCAAATCGTAACAAAGCCGCTTAATCTTATTGATAGTCACATCTGCTAACTCTTCATTTGTCGAAGTTTTCAATTCGGGAGATATAACTCTACCAATTGTTGCTAATGCATCGATGGCAGATTCTTTAGTAAATTCGAGTACTGCTGGAAGCAACATGGCATTTGAAATACCGTGTGGCACGTGAAATAAAGCTCCAATTGGTCGTGACATCCCATGAACTAGCGTGACGGAAGCATTAGTAAAAGCAAGGCCAGCTTGCATAGACGCAATTGCCATTTTTTCTCTTGCATCCAAATTCTCTCGGTCTTCATAAGCTATTCTTAAATGATTCAAAATAGCTTCTATCGCCGAAAGTGCAAAATTTTCTGTTAATGGTTGTGATAAACGTGATATATAAGCTTCAATTGCATGGCAAAGTGCATCAATTCCTGTTGCGGCGGTAACTGGAGGTGGTGTTGAAATTGTAAGAATTGGATCCACAATAGCTACATTTGGAAGGAATGATGGATGTTTAATCATCATTTTAATATCTTCCTTAGTATTGGTGATCACTGTTACGTTTGTTACTTCTGAACCAGTTCCAGCCGTAGTTGGAATTGCAATGAGAGGAATAGGTTGTTCCTTAATTGTAGAATTCTCTCCCATATAATCACCAATATATCCACCATTGGTTGCTACTACTGCTACAGCTTTGGCAGCGTCGATGCAACTGCCTCCTCCTACCGCCACAATGACATCACATTGCTCTCTTAAGCAAAGATTAAGTGCTTCATTGATATGTAAATCCGTCGGTTCAGTGTTAACATCCAAATATGAAACATAAGAAACATCTGAACCTTCTAAATATTTTCCGCATTTTTTTACAAGACCTATTTTCTCCATTATACGATCACTTATCAAAAGTACTTTATTACCATGAGCTACAACTTGTTCCCCAAGCTGAGTTAAAGAATTTTGACCGTATATAACTGAGTTAGGCATACGAAACTCTGAATATTCTCCCATAATTCTCCTCCTTTCATTATCTTTTTTCTTTCAAAATAATGCTCAATTCTCCTTTATTAAATGTCATAACATCAATGTGCTCCCATCCTTTAAAAAAGAAGACTCCTGATGAACTCAGAAGTCATCTCTTGTTTCCTTAAGCCCACTTGTTGTTGTTTAACTCTCTACTTTTAAGAGTCACATTTCATAGTGAAGATTCCTTTTAATTTGAAATATTAATATTATGATTAAAATGCCTCTCTATATCCTCTTTACTTACATCAGCTAAAGAATTTGGCCTCCAATGTGGTTTACGACCCTTCTCAACTAACACAGAACGAACTCCTTCATAGAAATCATGATTCTTCATAAAATTCATACTTAATTTAAGCTCCATATTAAAACATGAAGTAAGTGACTGATTATTTCCCTTCTGTAATTGGCTTAAAGTTACTTTCAATGAAGTTGGAGATTTAGATTGGATTGTAGATTTTGTTTTAGATGCCCAATCGTCTCCTGAATCAGCCGCCATACCCAATGAAGCAACAATTTCTTCCAAAGTTTCATATGCAAAGTGTTTATCTATTTTTAATTGCAAGGCGGATAGAGGAGATTTTTCTACTAGATGAGAACAAAAGGAATCTAGTAACTCACAAATTTGTTTCCTTGCATCGTCCAAATTCCAATTTTTATTTTGAACCTCGTAAATGAATTCCTCCCAACGAGTACTTTCCATATAACGATTCGCAGCTCCTACATAAATTACATCAGCAGACTTTATAGTTGCCCCAGTTAGCGCAAGGTAACGTCCTACATGACCAGGCATTTTATTCAGAAAGTAACTTGCGCCTACATCAGGGAAGAAACCGATATTCATTTCAGGCATGGCCCATTTTGTTTTTTCTGTAACAATCCTTTCACTTGCCCCGACAGATAATCCTACACCACCTCCCATAACAATACCATCCATATAAACAAGAATTGGTTTTGGGTATTGATGTATCATTAGATCCATCCGGTATTCCGTAGTAAAGAAACGGCGGGCATGTACTTCTACGTTAGCGTTCCGTTGATTATAGAAGAATCGCATATCTCCTCCAGCACACAAACCTTTTGTTCCTTCTCCTGAAATACAGATTAACGACACTTTTGGATCTGCTCTCCACGTATCTAAAGTTGTCTTCATACTCTCTACCATTTCTGCAGTAAGAGCATTGAGTGCCTGAGGACGGTTCAGTTTTAACCAACCTACTCCCCGGTCAATATTACATAAAATGTTAGTTTCCATTTAAACCTCCATTGACTTACAGGAATCAATCTATTTCTACTACTCGCATGTGAATTTCCGAAGAATGACTTTTTATACCCCAAGAAGGGGAAGGAGTCCATAGTACCAAAACACCAAGATTGACTTCCTACATTTCTGCATCAAGTTCATTTCTTACTTAGCAAATTGTCTTCATACTCTAGGCGAAGACGTGCAGTGATGGCATGACCCTCCATCCGTTCTGCATCACAAATCGCTGCAACATGTGGAGCCACTACTCTTGTTCCCTCTTCCGATACTTTCTGGTACGTCAGAGTTTTTAGGAATTTTCCAACCCATAACCCGCCAGTATAACGAGCTGCGCCGTCAGTAGGCAACACATGGTTAGTCCCAATCGCTTTATCTCCATATGCAACCGTTGACCGTGCTCCAATAAATAGTGACCCATAGTTGGTTAGTCGATCAAAATACCAGTTATTATCGCTCGTCTGAAGTTCAACATGTTCAGAGGCGATCTCATCAGCTACTTGAAGTACTTCTTCCCGGTTGTCGCATAAAATAATTTCACCTCGATTTTTCCATGCCTGCTCCGATACTTCAGCAGTAGGCCAAGAGGTCTTCAACCACTGTTCCACTTCCTCAATAACCTTCTGTGCAAATAATTCCGAATCAGTGACCAATACCACCTGGGACGTGGGGCCATGTTCAGCTTGTCCCAATAAATCAGTTGCAACAAGCCTAGCATCGGCGCTCTCATCAGCAATCACCAACGCTTCAGTTGGACCTGCTAGTAAATCGATACCTATCGGGCCGAATAGTTGTCGTTTCGCCTCAGCCACATACGCATTGCCTGCGCCTACGATCATATCTACAGGTTTGATACCGTCCACACCATACGCCATTGCTGCAAGTGCTTGAACTCCGCCAAAGCAGTAAATCTCATCCGCACCAGCAGCTGCCATCGCGTAAAGTTGTGGGGCATGAATGCCCCCTTCTCTGGTTGGAGGTGCGCATGCGATAACGCGTGACACACCCGCCGCCTTTGCAGTTGTAATCGTCATAATAGCAGATGAGATGAGAGGATATCTTCCACCTGGTACATAACAGCCGACTGCATTTACAGGGACTAACTTATGCCCAAGGGTGACGCCGGGCATAGTTTCGACCTCTAGGCTACCTATTGTGGATCGTTGACGTCTAGCAAAGTTATCTACCTGTTCACGGGCAAAATCAATACTAGCTCGCAATTCAGGTGGCGTTTCTCGTCTTGCCTTCTCAATCATTTCTTCATCGACACGGAACGATTCAGGGTTCCACATATCAAACTTTTGCGAATATTTTCGTACCGCTTTGATGCCTTGTTCTTTTACATCCTCCAGGATCTGTTTAACTGTCTGACTGATTTCTGGACTAGCAGATTCAGACGCCTGTTCTGCACTTTTTAGATAAGTAATCGCCATAGCTTATTCTATCTCCTTTCGATTTAACAACTTTTATTCAAAATTGGAAGTTCATTTTAAATATATCTTTTGCTTTAAGAGATGAATCATCGAAATTATCAAGATTCATCTCTTAAAGATCAATATTTTTTATTTCATGTTTTGCAATATTCTATAGGTTCTTAAGGTGACTGGTTTTAAAAAGTAAGTGCATTTAGTATTATTTTTATATTAATTACCTATTCTCTATCATAAATAACTAGTTTACCTCGTGGCCCAACGGATTCCTCGTATAGTCAGTTCCATTACCTCGTGGATTTCAAACTCCTTGGTACTATGTCCCAATGTGTGATAAAACACTCGACCTTTTCCCCATTGTCTCTTCCATGCTACTGGCATCTGGTTGCCTTTCAACCAAGTAAACTCATCCCCGTCCATCACTGTTGTTGCAATCACATCATTACTGGGATCCGTATGCATATAGTACTGTTCTGAGAACAACTTAAAGCTCGAAAGTCCATCCGTCAAAGGATCATCCTTTGGAAAATCAACTTCATACTCTATAAAATCACCTGGATGTCCGAGAACATGCCCCCCCAAAACCATCTTGAAGAACTTATGGGGATGACTACTGTCGAATGCCCCGGCTAATGCATGCCAACCAACTAGACCCACGCCTCGCTCGATAGCTTTAACCAGCGCCTGTTCTTGCATGATACTGAGTTCATCGGCAGTCCAGATAGGAATAATTACATCAAACTCATGTAAGCGATTTGACTCCAGGATACTTAAGTCATCAGTACACTCCACCACATACCCCTCAAGCAAACGATTAACTGTCAAGTCAGCCAATTCGGTTGGATAATGCCATTTCCATCCGCCATGTAATACCAATGCTTTTTTTCTATTCATTTGATTTCCCTCCCAAAAAAATCAAATTTTGCTTATAGATGTTGCTGAAGAGATCGGTGCTTCGCGTAATCATCTCGTCGTTCTTTATCCATGTAGTCCGCCACTGGGAAGTCCCACCAACCTGGAGTAAACGGCCCTGCTGCATCCCTTGAAGTCATTGCTTCTATTAATGTAGGTCCATCTGTTTCTAAGGCTTCTGCGAGAGCTTTAGCCACTTCATTTGGCGTTTCTGTTCTCCAAGACTTAAGTCCGAAATTTTTAGCTACTTCAGAGAAATTTGGTGTGTACGGCTCTCCATTTTTCAAACTAAATTCAGCTCCAATATGCCGATTGGTCAGTTTGCGCTGGCCACCGCGAATAGACATATAACCCATGTTGTTTAAAATCAAGAAAACTACAGGAATATTGTGCATCACTGCCACCGCAATCTCAGGTAATGACTGCATAAAATCCCCATCACCAACAACACATACAACTTTTTTATCTGGCTTTGCCAATTTTGCTCCGAGAGACGCTGGAACAGCCCACCCCATTGGTGACCAGCTTCCTGAGTGAATATAAGTCCGTGGCTCATATAAAGGAAATCCTTGTTTAATTACACTTTCACAATTCCCTGAACCTGCAGCCACAATTCCGTCACGAGGAAGTACTTTACGTAATTCAGCCAATACACGTTGTTGGGTCATTGGTGAGCTATCACTCTCTCGGCGCGGAGCAAGCTTTTGTTCCCACTCTTCCTTTTTCTGTTCAATCTCAAGATGATAACTCCCGCGACGTTCATTCATTTCCTCTGCCTGCTCTGGCGTTATGATCTCCAACAGATCCTGTAGGGCAAACTTTGCATCGGCTACAATTCCCACTTCTGTTGGATAGTTCTTTCCAATCTCCTGTGGATCAATATCAATGTGAATGAGCTTGGCTGGAGGGAAAGAGTACGTCACTCCCTTTACATAACTTGAAGAAGAACTATCCGTGAATCGACAACCAACTGAGATGACTACGTCTGCATTCGCTGCTAGAAAATTGCCGCTAGTTGTTCCCGTATGACCAATTGCCCCTGCAAATAGAGGGTGATCCTCAGGCATAGCACTTTTTCCATTCCATGTTGTTACTACAGCTGCCCCAACTACTTCCGCCAGTTGACGCAATTCAGGTGAAGCTTCTGCCGTGATGGCGCCACCTCCGACAACAATCACTGGTCGTTCAGAGGACAACAGTAATTTTGCTGCGGCTTCGATTGCCTCTGGGTCAGGACGAAGTCTTCCCATCGGCATTCTTTTCTTAAGATCATGAATTTCAACATCTGCACTTTCAGCTTGTACGTCCATTGGAACTTCTACATGTACGGGACCTGGTCTTCCACTCATCATAGAGTTAAAGGCACGGTGCATAATGAACGGAAGCTCATCAACTCGGCTGACTTCCCAATTTCGCTTAGTTACTCCTTCAGTGACGCGATTAAAATCGTTAGAGTGGTAACGATCTAATTCCTGCATGCATCCGTGACCACGCATATGGGTTCCAACCCCACCAGTAAGAAGAAGAGTGGCTGTCGAGTCGGCATAGGCTGCGGCTAATCCAATTATCGTATTTGCTGCACCAGGACCCACGGAAGTCATAGCAGCCATCGGTTTTCCAGAAGCACGGTAATATCCGTCTGCGAGATGAACAGCACTTTGCTCGTGCATCATCTGGATAAAGGGAATTTCACAGCCTTCCTGATGGAAAGCATCCATGAGTGTCCAGCTTCCGTGACCAGGAATACCTGCAACATAAGGAACTCCATAATTTTTTAAAGCCTTCGCAATAATTTGACTACCTGTTAATGTCTTACGACTACTTGCATCATTACCCAATTTTTCGACTTCATTTTTCACGGTATCGATTGATTTGCTCATAATTTTTCTCCTTTTCTCGTTTTGTTGACCGGTTCACCTATACGATAGACCCCAAAATTGAATCACTCTTATCAGGATTACCTGTTATATTTAGTTTTTTGTTGACCGGTCAACTTAACATATTGAATCAATTTTTTTCTTTGTTGACCGGTTCACTAACAAAACTAACATTTTAATAATTTTTTGTAAAGAACATTTTTTATATAATTTAATATATTCAGATAAATAGCTCTACTATCACACATGACAATTCCTTCTTAAACTTGTCTCATAGCAGTTATCTTTTTTTCATAACAAAGTGCTTGGAGGCTCCACCATTACGGTCTTCTATCATTTAACTCGTTAAGAATTTGTCCATGGTATCTGTCTAGCTTATAGAACAGGAGTGGAAGAATCTGAAGTGCTGTGAATAAAATGCCACTAGTAAACAGTATAATGGAGATGGCGTTTCGAGCTCCATCCGTAATTGCGTTTGGGTCATACCCCGCCCATCCTAATGCATACCCTACGAGTGCAGAACCTATCGCAATACCGAATAAGGTAGCGAAGCTATATGAAGAATATAGCAAACTTTCACTTTTCTTCCCAAATTTCCACTCTTGATAATCAACTGTATCACTCAACATCGCATAGATCGCTGCAAAACTCACTCCCATTAAAATGTAGGTGATTAGCATCAAAATAGTAAAAAGGATAGTTTGTTCACCTAGAAAGATTAGAAGAATAAATGATAATAAAGCTCCGGCAAGGGCGATGAGATTTCCATTTCTATTACCAAATCGTTTTAAAATAGGGCTTGCAATTAGGCCACCGACGAAGTTGCCTCCATTGACCACTACCAATAAAATTGTAGCCATTGCAGGTACGTTTAGAACATACGCTGCATAATAGATAATGATACCAGACACCGCTCCTAGTCCTAAGTATTGCATTAAACAACTAATAGTAAGCAATATCCAAGGTTTATTTTTAAACATATTGATTACTTGTTTCCTAGTTTCATCTTTATCTCCTATTTCTGTATACTCTGCAAATCGTTCTTTACAGTTTTTAAAAACAAGGAAAAACATTATTGTACCAAGGATAGAATATAAGGCCATCACAATTGGGAACCCCACCTGCTGATTTCCATTCCCGAAAAGGCTGACTAATGGCAAGGTACAAAAAGCTACAATAGTAGCACCCATCCCCATTCCCATCGTACGATAACTACCTAATTGTTGCCTTTCATGCTTATCCTGTGTCATCATTGTTAGCATTGAACCATAAGGAAGATTGACCGCTGTATAACAGAGACCTAGTAAAAAATATGTTATATATGCATATATTAGTTTCCCGGTATCTGAAAAATCTGGTGTAATAAAGGTTAATACACTAAGAACCCCAAGAGGTATGGATAGGTAAAGCAAATAAGGCCTGGCTTTTCCATGTTTACTTTTAGTTCTATCAACTATAATGCCCATCACTGGATTAGCAACGGCATCGCATATTCTTGTAATTAAAAACAAGGTGCCAACTGCAGCTGCTGAAATACCATAAACATTGGTATAGAAAAAGAGTAAATAACTCGCGGTCATGCCCCAAATAAAATTTGAAGCCATATCTCCTAATCCAAAGCTCACTTTCTCCATTACACCTATCTTATTTGATCTGTCATTCAAACTTGTACTCGTTTTTAATGTATCCGCTTTCAATAATTCACTCATTCTTCTCACTTCCCTTCTTTTAATTACATACCTTACTCAGTTTTCGTACATTTAGTAATGCATCTAGTTTTAACCTTCATTGATTTCCATAATCAGGCCATTTTTACAATTTCACTTTGACAAATGCATACTTTCACCAGCTGGTAATATGGTCTTTTGCTTAAGTAGATGATTCCCAACACGCAACGCTTGTGCAACGATAGTTAGAACTGGATTAAGTGCTGCTGATGATGGGAAAAACGATGCATCCATGACATATAAGTTTTGAACCGTATGGGCTCGACAGTATTGATCAAGGACTGAGGTAGCAGGGTCATTACCAAAACGAATCGTACCGCACTGATGGGAATTTGTTTCTATTCCCCCCATCGGCTGAGCCACTAAGATTGGATATCCAGCCCTCTTAAGCATTTTTTTTGTCTCTTTAATTAATTCTTTATGAGCATTCAGGTTATTCACTTTATATTGAACCTGAATCTTACCGTCTTCGGTTAAAGTCACGCGATTTTCATTATCTGGGAGATCTTCGGACATAAGTAAGAAATCTATACTTCGCTTTGCAACACCGTTCAGAATTGGGTAAGGGATGAACGGCTTTTTATCTTTCATCATAGATCCTTGCAGTTTCCCAAGCATTTGTACATTTCCCATAGGGTAAGGGAAAGTAGAGCTACCAAAGTAAAAGTCATTAAGTGCAAATGTTTTTTGGAAGACAGTCGGATTTTCCTTAGGCTCCAAAGCAATGACCGCAGTGTTAATATGCATCATATAATTACGTCCAACTAAGCCCGATTGGTTTGCTAATCCTTCAGGATGCTTGGCATTCGCCGAACGTAAAAGTAAAGCAGCTGAATTTACAGCACCACATGAAGCCACAATAGTGTCAGCCACTGCTATATAAATTTTTCCATCCTTCTCAAATTCGACTGCAGTAGCACGACTTCCACTTTCATCAGTCAAAATTCGATGAGCATAAGCATTTGTAATCATAGTTACATTCTGAGATTTAAGTGCTGGCTGTATACAGCACACATCCGCATCGCCCTTCGCATGGATATTACATGGGAATCCATCACATGTTTTACAGCGTATACATTTCCCGCCCTCGTGTAAGTCAACAGCCATAGGAAGATGAAGAGGGTTCAGACCTTGTTTCTTCAACCTAGCTGCAATTTTTTCTAATGTCGGTTCATGAGGAACTTCTGGAAAAGGAAAAGGTGAAGACCGCGGTGGATCCGTTAAATCTTCTCCTGATTTACCATGTACAAGATAAAGTTCTTCAGCACGAGCATAGTAAGGTTCTAAGTCTTCATAGTCTATCGGCCAAGCTGGCGAAATACCGCCCTCATGTTTAATCTCCTTAAAGTCTTCTTTTCGTAATCGGTACATAACAGCACCATAAACTTTTGTATTACCTCCCACACAATAATTAGTTCCTGGCGAGAAAGGATTTCCCTGTTCGTCGTACCAGTATTCCTTCGTCTTATAGCGTTTTTCTGTGAATACTGCTTTCGTATTCCAATTTTCTGGTTCCTCTGGCAGATAGTCGCCACGCTCTAAAATCAGAATTTTCATTCCGCTGTCTTTTAATGCGTAAGCCAAAGTCCCACCACCAGCACCAGTACCGATTATAATGATGTCGTAGTGCTTTTCCATTTCTTTTATCCTCCCATTTTTTTAGGTGGATGCCAATTAGGATAATAAATTTCTGTTATCCTACTAACACTCAATTACTTACGATGTGCAAACCTTAATAGACATCCGGGGATAATTGTTTCCCATCCACCCTTTCAAAATCTTGCTAAAAACATTAACTTCATTTTTGTTGACCGGTTCACTTGATACAAGAGGCTCAAACTTTCCCCATCTGTTATCAGGCTCACCATTTACTTTTTTGTTTGTTAACCGGTTAACCTTTCTTGTTTTTTTGTATTGAAAATATTTCTTAATAAAATTAACATCTAATTACTTTTTTGTAAAGAAAAGATTGAGAAAATTAAATTTATTTAGAAAATTAAATCTAACCAGTTCTTTGTGTTGCATTAGAACCAACCTATCTTTATAATTTATATTAAGTTAACCGGTCAACGGAGGGATTATGGAAAAAAAAGTTACTATTCGCGATGTAGCAGCATATACAGGCGTATCACGTACAACCGTTTCTAATATAGTTAACGGTATAAACAAAACTTCGGAAGAAACAAAAGAAAAAGTATTGAAAGCAATTAAAGAGCTTAATTATCAACCTGATTTCACTGCAATCAGCTTGTCCAAGAAAAAATCAAATATTATAGGTGTCGTAATTCCTACATTTGATGATTCTCTTGCCCCTATTTTTAGAGAAAACCATTACTATACTGAAATTTTGGGTGGAATGGAGTATGTCTTTAAGAACCATAACTATGACCTTTTCATCTCTGGTATGATGAATCCTATTGAATTCAAAAATTGGATTCAAAAACGAAATTTAGATGGTCTCATTTTTTTAGGGTTATTTCCTGAGAGTGTTTATAACGAAATAAAAACGTTAGATATACCGATTGTTTTAATAGATAATTATGAAAAACATGGAGTAAACTATCCTAATATAAGAATTGATGATGAACTGGGTGGGTATATTGCTACAAAACATTTAATTGATATGGGTCATAAACGTATTAGTTTTATGGGACACGATTTAAAAACGATCTCAGTAGATGAAAAACGACTTAGTGGGTATATTAAAGCACTACAGGAAGCTAATCTTTCTTTGAATGAGGACCTATTATTTGATGGTACTGGTAGTTTTTATGAGGTTGGCTTTCAAATGGGGTTAAAGCTATTAGAATTAGGAGATAAGGCAACAGCTATTTTTGCAACTTCAGATATTTTAGCGGTTGGTATAATTAAAGCACTACTAGAACATGGAAAGAAGGTTCCAAAAGATTATTCTATCGTTGGATTTGATGATCTAGTAATTAGTCGTTATTCAATACCCAGTTTGACGACAATTAGCCAGAATGTATTTAATAAAGGAGTCCTTTCAGCTCAAACTATTTTAAATATAATTGAACATGGAACGTCTGATCCAGTAAGTATTAACCTTCCTATTGAACTTATAGTAAGAAAGTCTACATCATTTTTATAAATATTCATATATATGTTTCTTGTCACCTATGTAGTTTATAATCGACTTTTTATGCAAAACAATCCACCTCTATGTTAATAGAGGTGGATTGTTTTAGATCGATTTATATATTTTTATACCTTTTCTTAACATTTAAAAAATCCTTATAGACTAAAACAGCAACAACAATAAAACTTAGACTAACAACCCGGAAGATCATCTCTAAACTAATCCATTCAGCTAAAATACCTAATACAAAGGCGCTTACTCCAACACCAACGTCAAAACTGGAAAAGAAGGTTGCATTGGCTGCGCCACTTTTTTCTTCACTTACCTTTTGAACCGTCCATGTTTGTAAACATGGCATAACAGTTCCGTAACCTGCCCCAAATAAAATCGCAGCAATAATAAGATGAAGTTCATTTGTCGCATATGACAGCATAACAAGTGACAAAAATCCTAACACAGCTGACATAATGATGATAGACCAAGGTCCTTTTTTGTCATACCATTTTCCGGTAAACGGACGTAGTAAAGTTGCTACTGTTGCATTGATAAGGAAGAATAGAAAAATATGATCTAATCCCTTTTGTTTCCCAAAAAGAACTAAAAATGTAATAATCGCTCCAAAACCAAGTGTTGTAATAACCGTCAGTAAAGCTGGGAACCATACGTCTTTTTCAAAAATCATATCTAAAAATCGAAATGGTTGCTTCTCACGCTTTACAGTAGTAGGTGAATATACAAATTGAAGCGCAATTACTGCCAATAGGCTGAGTACTACTGATGACCAAATTAAAATATCGAAGGAAAAAGAGTCATAGATAAGGATACCTATACTCGGTGCAATGATAGCCCCGACCGTTGTTGAAATAGAAAAATACCCCATTCCTTCTCCTAACCGTGTCTTAGGAATTAAATCGACTACTATTGTACTATTCGCTGTGGTTGATACCCCCCACGCTGCGCCATGGAAAAGTCGTAACAATAGAAAAAGCCATATAATATTAAGAAAAGGATACAGCATTGTAATAATCATTAAAGCTGCACTTGCACTAATAGCTAGACTTTTCCGTTGGTTATCAATTAAATAGTACCCTACAAAAGGTCTGATTAGAACAGCGCCTATCGTAAATAATGATGTCACTAACCCTACTTGAATGGAAGATGCATTCATACTTAACAAATAGGCTGGCAAAATAGGGAGCAACATTTCAAACCCTATAAAAACTAAAAAGTTGCTTATAAATAAAAAAAGAAATGATTTATTAAAGATTCTTTGATTTTTCATATTATTATTCCTCGCTTCTAAATTATTTTTTCTAAGTTAGAAGCGTTTGGACACTGAAACGTTTTTCAATTGCCTAAGTTTTTTAGTCAATTGACTCACCCTCTCTAAAACTCCTTAAAAATTTATCAAATCATTATATCAGACTTCCCCATTATAAACAAACGACTTTTTTAAACAACTATAATATAACTTAAATGAATTTATTGTAAATGTAACAACTTTATTGTCACTCTACACGATAGTTGAATAAAGAAAAAGCTGCCTTAAAGACAGCTCCGATCTTTAGCTAACGCACCCGTTAGTTGAAGTATTTTGCGAATATTATTTCAGATGCAAATTACATTTCATTTATTTGTTCCCATTCACTTAAATACATACGTTGCTTAATTTTTTTCGGGTTTTCTAGTTTACAAATTAATTCTAAACTGTTTCCGTCTAGGTCATTAAAATGAATTTTAGCGTGTGCATATTCTTCGTGCGGCATTACAAAAGGCTCAATAGGTTCAAACCCAAAAGCCTCTCTTGGCTTATAACCTTTATTTTCAAGCCAAACAACTGAGTTTTTTAAATCTTCTAACGCTACTTGAAAAGCAATATGTCTTATTGATGGATGATACTCAACTTCTACTTTATCTGTTTCCCATAGTCCCAACCAACTTTTATCTTTTTCAATCCATAGAAAAGCCAATCTGTCTTCAACCTTGTGATCAAATTGCAAACCAAGTCCTTCATAAAATTCAATTGAACGATTTAAATTACTTACTGGTAAATGTGCTTCATATAAACCTTTTATCACTGATATAGCTCCTTTTATTATAATTCTCTTCTATTCTTTTTTTTCTTAAACAACTAATCTGTCCCTTTAGTTTTAATTAAAAATGATTTAAAAAAAGAGAGTATAGTATATATCAACATGTTATTTTTGGGCTTCTACGATGCTTTGTAGCCTGCTCAAAGGCAAAAGCGAGTTTTATTAAAACCCCTTCGCTAAAAGCAGTACTCGCCAAAGTGACACCAAAAGGTCTTCCACTTTTCATATATCCAGCAGGTATAGCTATGGAAGGATAACCAGCTTTTGCACATATTGTTGAACCTATATACGAAGGGAAAAGTATCGCATCAAGATTATACTTTTTTAAGGCAAAATCAATACCCTGTTCCTGGGAAAAATACAAATCTTCTAATTTTGCATTCAAATATTCAGGATTTCTTAATGTGTTAGGGAAACTTTCTCTTAGCTCCAACTTATTTTGACCGTACTTTAATGCTTTTTCTTCGATATTCTTGTTAAACTGAATTAATTCAGCAATAGAATGCACAGGTGTATTTGATGGTAATTTTGAAAGATAATTATCTAAGCTATGTTTCAATTCATATAATGACACTCCCCAGCTCCATTCCCTATGAAAAGAAGGGATCTCTATATTTTCAAAGACCTGTGCGCCTTCGTTTCTTAGTGTTTGAATGACATTATTAAACAATGCCTCATCGTACTCTTCAGAGTCATAATAATCATTAGAGGCTTTGTTGAATACTCCAATTTTAGCATCCTTAAGACCCATAGAATCTAAATAAACTGTATAATCCTGTTGTAACCTTCCTTCATTTTTATGTGTAGCAGGATCAGCCTTATCAACTCCAGCTAAAGTTCCTAATAAAATTGCTGCGTCTGTAACAGTTCTTGCGAATGGTCCTGCTGTATCTTGAGAATATGTAAAGGGAATAATCCCACTGCGACTAACTAAACCGACAGTAGGTTTAATACCGACCACCGAGTTTGTAACTGCTGGACTAAGAATAGAAGCATCTGTCTCAGTACCTACTGATAATACAGTAAAATTTGTTGCAACCGCCACTGCTGATCCTGAGCTTGAACCACCAACATAAAGATTAGCATCCCCATATGGATTTAATACTTGTCCGCCTCTTGAACTGTAGCCAGCCCACATTTCAAATGACATCCCATTAGCTAATTCTGTCATATTCGTCTTACCTAAGATAACCGCGCCTGCTTTACGGAGTTTTTTAACAAGAAATGCATCTTTACCACTAATATTATTCTCAAGTGCAATTGTTCCTGCACTTGTATGCATTGAATCATTTGTTTCAATATTGTCTTTAATAAAGACAGGAATACCATGTAAGGGTCCTCTAACACCTTTTGTTACTCTTTCATAATCTAATGCTTCAGCAATGAATATTGCGTCAGGGTTTATTTCAAGAATAGAATTTATTTTCGGTCCGTCTTGGTCATACTTTGCTATTCTAGACAGGTAATACATTACCAACTCTTTTGAAGATACTTCTCCATTTCCCATAGCTTTTTGTATGTCATTAATCGGTAACTCTTCTCTGAAAAATTCATTAAAATTAATTCCCATTAAACTCTCCTTGTACTATCAAAGTTAAATTGATTTATATTTAGATCTATAATTCTATTCTATATATAAATTCAGTAATCCTTCTTCAACTATCTGGCCCCATTTGTTGAACAAAGGACAAACAGCATTCTTGAACTATCCTACCCTTTAGCTCTATAAGAAAAGGAGCTGTTGATCAGCTCCTAGTAATGAAGTAAAGCACCTGTTAGCATTCCTGTAGATCGTTAAATATCAGGTTTAAAAAAAATAGAGCCCCTCAGTAAGATACGAGTATAGTGTCCAATCTAACTCAAAGTCTTAAGGAGGAAGCCCTACTATGAATTTTAAAATGCAAAACAAACAAAATCAACTGATTGAAAGAATTACGGATCAACATCTAGTTGTTGGTGTGGATATCGCCCAACACGTACACGTGGCCCGTGCTGTAAACTATCGAGGCATTGTGATCGGGAAACCTTTGTCTTTTGAAAATAACGAAGAGGGTTTTACTAGATTACTAAATTGGATCAAGGAACTAAAACACATGAAAAACCTAGACACCACGATAGTCGGAATGGAACCTACCGGTCATTATTGGATAAACCTTTCAAAGTGGCTAGTCAAACAAAACATTGATGTCGTTACGGTCAATCCTCACCATGTCAAAAGAAACAAAGAAAATCGTGATAATACGCAATCCAAAAGTGATAAAAAAGATGCCCTTGTCATCGCTGATATGGTGAAGAATGGCTATTATGCCTTCGTTCGTTCCACTTCAGAATCATTTGAAAAACTTCGTGTCCTTATGGCCAACCGAGATGTGATCGTTAAGCGCCTTGTTAGCTCCATCAACCAGATTAATCGCTGGGTGGATGTTGTCTTTCCCGAGCTCCGGCAAGTGTTTAAAGACGTATCATGTAAAGGGGCAATCGCAACCCTACGCCTCTTTCCTACCCCAGCTGAAATATGTTCCTTACAGCCTCAAGATATCGTAACCGGGTGGAAATCATGTATGAAGCGACATTCCGGGCATAAAAAAGCCCGTTCCCTGATTACATTGGCCAAGCGTTCAATTGGTACGAAACAAGCCCTTGATGCGTATAAACTTCACTTGGAACAGTTATTAGAGGAATATGATCTCGCTTCATCCCAACTCGAAAGAGTGACGCAAGAAGTCACAAACGTCTTGGAACAGATTCCATTCGTTAAGCAAATACTTGCCATTAAAGGAATCAGCGAAATTTCACTGGCGGGCATCTTAGGAGAAGCTGGAGATCTGAGTGGGTTCGCTCACGGGAATGCGCTCCTTCGTCATGCAGGATTGCATCTCGCTGAGGCAAGCTCTGGGAAGTGGAAAGGCCAAATTGTTCTTTCCAAACGTGGAAGATCACGCCTGCGGCGTTACCTCTTCCTTGCGACCATGAGTCTGGTGATGAATAACCCTGAGTTTAAAGCCCTACACTCGAACAATGTTAAGGTGAAGAAGATTAAGAAAATGAAATCCATCATGAAACTATGTGGAAAACTCGCCCGTGTCCTAGTAGGGATTGCTCGTAATGGCTCTGTCTATAAACCGGAAATGGTATTCCCTCTTGAACAACTAGCAGCGTAAATTTACATTCACATTGTTTTTACGAAAGTTGGCTTATTCGTAGGATTCAAAGAAAGCACGAAGTACTGGATATATAGAACAAAAGGGCAATGACCCGTTCCGTTAGCAAAACCAGCCTCCACCCCTTGGATAGGCATGACGAAGGAATGAAAGGGCATATGATTATGACCCGTTGAGACATGGGAGGGAAAGCCTCCAGGGGCAGCGTGGAAAATGCGTGCAGCATATGTAATAATATGGGATTCTCATTGGATCCCCTATTTCAACCTGCCCTCATCTTATCAAAACGGTCCTATCTCTTTCGTTCATCTAAAGCAACCTATACCATGTGGTTTGAAATCCTGCGAATAAGCGAGTATTCGTGAGCATTATCTATTAAACTGAGGGAGTTCTATAAGCTTTAAATGAAATTTTTACTAAGATAGCCCTGCAAACTTATTTTTAAATCCATAAAATCAACTTGATTCACGGTAATTTCAGGTTCGATCCAAGAAAAACCATCACCTTTAAACCTCGGTATTATATGCATATGATAGTGTTCAACATCTTTGTAAATTCCATTTTCTTGCATAATGGTTATTCCATCTGTATTGAGTAAATTTTCAAGTGAAATAGCTACTTTTTGAGATATAAGAATTACTTCATTCAAACTCTTTCCATCAACTTCACTGAATTCTTGGTAATGTGTTTTGGGAACAACTAAAACGTGCCCTTTATTTATTGGGAATTTATCTAAAGAGCAACACACCAACTCATTTTCATATATTATGTAGGCCTCAGCTTTTTTTTGGATGATCTCACAAAAGATACAAGTCTCCATTTTCACCCTCCTTTTTCCGTAATAAAAATCATTTCTATTTTCTTAATTTAGTAAACTGCCCCATTTGTTGAATAAGAAAAAGGTTGCCGCAGCAACCCTTTGTTAAACTTTCGCACCATTTAGGTTAACACGATTTAAATAGTTACCATAAGGTTTAACTTCTCAAATCATTGTTCTTTTAACAAATCAGAATTATAGTTTCAGGACCATTCTTACGGTTTTAAGGGTATGTCCATCAAAGTTATCATCAAATTCAGATACAACTTCTAATCCTTTTGCCTTGTAAAACGTTGTTCCTATTTGATTATCTTTTTCTACATTGATAAAAATTTCTTTTGCACCTTCTAAGTTCTTAATGCCCTCTTTTAGCAAAGCAGTTCCTATTCCTTTTCCTTGGTATTCTGGGTTTATATAAATCGCTCCAAGTTCCGCCTCCCCGCCTTCTTTTACAGGAGAGAAGTTAGCGAAGCCCACAATTTTCCTATCAACCTCTGAAACAAATATAAAAGAACCCTCTAAACGTTTTTGCATCATCTCATCATTATAAGCATACTTTAAGAAATTTTCCTGAATTTTAAGAGGGATAATGCCTTCATAGGTAGAGTTCCAACTTTTTTTTGCAACTTGTTGAACTTGATGTATGTCCTCCATTTGCATTTTACGGATAGTAAAACTCATTTTCATCACTCTTTCATATGTAATTATAATTCTTGTTATTTGGATTTAATCATTTTAATATAAATTCCACTAATTAGTAAGAAATTCCTTTTATTCTTAATAAACTAAACTGTTCCGTTAGTGCCATAAGAAAAAGGCTGCCGCGGCAACCCTTCCTAAATGAAGTAAAGCACCCTTTAGCTTAATAAGGGATTTTGATGTGGTTAACTTTTATCTAATACCAAGTTGATTTCCAATTCTTTTTTGTTATGCGATCTTCATAAATTTCCACTCGCTCTTTAGTCTCTTTAAAATAAGGTGTTGGTTTTACCTCTAAATTAATAACATCACTAATTCCACAAGGGGCTGTTAATATTACATTGTCATTTTCATCTAACTTTACTCCTAAAGCTGTTGCTGTTTCTGGAAACTTCGATATAGCATCAACAGACGAAGAATAAGGAGGCATATTACTTTTAACATGCATTCTCGCTTCATTCTTTACCGACCAAGGGATATTGGGTATAAGGGATTTTAGTTTTTTTTCGATTTTCTTTTCTTCTAATTTATCAATATTTGTTGGATCAACATAGATCACATCAATATCTGGAATAGTTGTTCTTACGCTAAAATCGTGTAACACATCCCAGACCTTTGATCGGATAAATCCAGCACATATCCACCAATCAGGCAAATTCAATGATTTGGCAGATTCTAATATTTCCATCATCCATTTATCTTCTCTAATAAGCGAAACGATTTCTTCCTCATTATCACTTTAAAATTACTCCTTGTAAAATGTATTTCATTAGTTATTCTTTAACTTCGGATTCAAATCCTTCTTCAACTAAACTGCCCCGATAGTTCCATAAAGAAAAAGCTGCTTTAAAGACAGCTTTGATCTTCAGCTAACGCTCCTGTAGTTTTATAAGAAAAAGTCCTATTTATAAATTACTTCATAAAAATCCAAAACATCTTTTTCCGCGACTCCATTTGTCATAAACCCACCTATTAATTTAACTATTTTACTGTCTTCATCAATTTCAACCTTATATTTTTGCTCTTCGTATATTTCAATACGTGGAGTTACATCAAATATGCTAACCTCTGAAAGCATATTGTTTTCATAGAAGTATTCCTCGTAGTAAAGGTTTGCGTACTCCTGTGTGCCACATACGCTACGTTCATACTTAACAATTTTCCCTTTATCATAAGTACATTTGGACACCACATCAATGTGACCCATATTATTAAACTCTACTCCAAGAACAATATCATCGGAGTAAATCAAGAATTCTTCATCAAAACGGCTAACTGGAGTGGTAAACTCATTTACACCTTTTACCCTTATCAATCTATTGTCTGCATCGAAGCCGTATTCATAAGAATATTTCCCAAAATCCGGTTTTCTTTTAAGTAGTTTACCTCTTTTAAAATTTCCTACGATCAAATCAAGTACCAGACTTGGACAATAATATCCTCTGTGAAGTGTTTCTCCACCTTTTGAATACTCAAAAGTGACAATTTCCCTTTCTTTTGAATTCTGTAATTGGGAAAGTTTACTCGCAAACTCATTTCTAATGCTTACTAACTCTGAGATAATATCTTTGAACGAGTTTAATTTATTTTTGTCGATTTGAATATTTGAATTTTTCATTTGTTCCATCGCTGATTGTTGCAATTCATTCAGCATACGTTCAAAGTTATCCATTTTATCACCCTACAGTTCATTAATTGCCTTTATTATTATTTATTTACTTTTTGTTTGTTTTGTTGCTTATTAAACTATCCTGCCCCGCTAGTGCCATAAGAAAAAGGCTGCCTCAGCAACCTTACTTATTTTGAAGTAAAGTAACCGTAAACTTAAGAAGATGTTAAGGTAACAAATTCTTCGGCATCTTTAACGCATAATTCAATTCCTTTTTCCCAAAAGGCTTCTGATGTAATATCTTCCCCTAAATGCTTCATTACTAAATCTTCTGTGGACATACTTCCTGAATCACGAAGCAAGTCTAAATAATCTTTTTCAAATTCTTTTCCTTTTTCCTTTGCCTTTGCATAAATACTTAGAGAAAATAAGTATCCGAATGTATATGGGAAGTTGTAAAATGGAGATTTGGTCATATAATAATGTGGTGTCCAAATCCACGAATGGATAGAAGCATTATCAAGAGAACCTTCATACCCTTCATCTATTGCTTCTTGCATTAGTTCATTTAAACGTGATGATGAAACAATCCCCTCTTTACGTTCCTCGTAAAATTTCTTTTCAAACAAGAACCTAGAATGTATATTCATGAAATTCATCACACTACGTTTTAATTTTTCATCAAGCAGAAACAATTTTTCTTTAGTGGATTCAGCTTTTTCCATTGCAGCATCTAAGATGATCATTTCGGAAAATGTTGAAGCAGTTTCAGCAATACTCATTGGATATTGTTTATTCATTCCATTAACCGGTTTCATCGCATGGTTATGAAATGCATGACCTAATTCATGTGCCAAGGTTAAAACATTGGTAATTCCACCACCATATGTCATAAAAACTCTTGATTCTCCTGAAAGTGGGAACCCCGCACAAAACGCAACAGTTGATTTATTTGGACGATCTTCAGCCTCTATCCAACCTTTATCAAATGCCTGCCGAGAAAAACTTTCTAATTCCGTTCCAAATTGACTAAAATGCTCCAAAATAAAATCCACAGCATCTTCATATTTTATCTTTTGATTACCTTTTGTAACAGAAGCCCAAAAGTTATACGAATGCATTTTTTCATCGCCATTCATTTTTGCTTTTTGATTTAGGTAATTTGTAAAAGGTTTTTTGTATTTACTAACGGCTTTCCACATTGCATTCAGTGTTTCCTCTTTGATGCGATTTTCAATCAAAGGAACTTTTAGTATATTTTCTAATCCTCGTTTTTTGTACACTTGTAATCGGAAACCTGCGATATGATTCAGTATTTTGGCAAATAGTTCTTCTTGCTCGTTCCATTTATCTTCCAAAGCCCTATGAGACTCTTTGCGAACCTCTTCATCAGGGTGTGAACGTAAATTTATCGCTTGACCAACAGATAATTCACTTTTTTCTCCGTCGATTTGAACATTAACTCTAATACTATTAACAAGTGAATTATAAAACTGCCCCCAAGCATGATAACCATCTACCATCAGATCTGAAACTAAGCTTTCTTCTTCATCTGAAAGATGCATCTCGGCTTTTTTACGCCATTCATTAAGTATGAACTTATAGTTATTTAAAACCTCAGTATCTAGTATACCTTCCCACAAATGTTGATTTGTGTTTACAAGTACTTTTTGTACTTTTTTAAAAGCAGACTCAAAACGAGCATTTATAGAAGATGTTTTTCCTCGTAGTGTTGTAGCAGTTTGATCCTTTGGGTTTTGTGCAAGAAGACAGGTTATAAAAGAATTGGCTTGTGATAGGTTCATTCGAATGTCTATTATGTATTCAATAATATCTACAACTTTTAATGATTCATTTAATTCTTTTGGAGTATGAAAAAATTTTAATTTTTCTTCAAATTTAGAAACTTTGGTTTCCAATTGTTTTAAATGTTCACGAAATTGAGATGATTGGCTCCCATCTGGAAACAATTTATCCAAGTTCCATACTTGCAGATACTCTGTTTCTTTCATTTGTTTGCCCCCTAAAAATTTTAATACTACGGTTCCTTAATAAAACGTACATTCTCAGTTTATCAAACTAAGGAATATTATGGGGGTTCTTTAACTAATCTGCCCCGATAGTTGCATAAAGAAAAAGCTGCCTTAAGACAGCCCCAATCTTCAACTAACGCACCCGTTAGTTCTACAAAAAGAAAAATATAGAAAGCTAGTTTACCTTTAACATGCATATTCCGTTAATTAGGCTATCTAGGAACGTTTAACTTTGTCGGTATTTTTGTTTTGATTATTAATCAAGGCTGAACCATAAATGATTCAGCCACTGTTTTATTTTTCTTATCGTCCGTTTTCATCTGTTTGTGAATCGTCTTCAGTACCTTCTGTTTCAGCTCCATCATCAGTTTGATTATCTTCCGTTTCTGTATCTTCTGTCTCTGTACCCGCACTACTGCAACCTTCGACAACACCAACCAACATGAAAGACGCCATCAATACCATAAGCCATTTTTTAAGGTTCTTCATCCTTTTCTGCCTCCATGATTGTTCAAATTTAGTTACAAGACTATCATACAGGCATTTCAGAAAATCAGAATCTTATTTACCATTTTTTAACAAAAATTCGCAATTTCTTTAAAGTCCCTTAACATTTCTACTATTTGGAAATCCATTTATTATAGACACCTTTTTTTCATTTCTTTAATAATGTTTTTTTTCATTTTTTCAAACAGAAAATGGTTGCCTGTATCGATGAGGCATATTCAAGGACGACATTTGACCTGATTAAATTCTGAGACAAGAGTCATCTAGATGACTTGCTTCCACTTTTTTAGAATAAGCACTTATTGTATTCCAAAGCATGAATTTGCTACATATCTCCATCTTTATATTTTTCCAATGTTATAAAAAAACCAACCTTTGGTAAAGAGCAAATTAGCTTAAATACTCAATGAATCTCGAACCCTTTTATAAAGCCTTTATGTTCTCTTGATCCTATAGACATAAGCGTAACATGTCTTCCCTCTAGTCCACTGTGAGAATAAAGTAGATCAAATTTGAAAATTCCCTTGAAATTAGGCTCAACAATCGAGCTTCGATTGAATATCGAAACTCGATGGCTTCCTAAACTTTTTTAGATGCTGTCTACTTGACGGTGTAAGTCCGCTATCTATGTCTTCTTTAACTACCTTACCTTTTCAAACCCCCTTTAATTAATCCATCCTTTTCTTTTTAAAAAAACAAAAACAATCAATGTGATTATGCATATATCAAATAGACTTTCTATTTCTATTCCCAAGTCTTCAAAAAAATCCTTCAACATCCTTTTTCAAACTCCCTTAGTATGATAGCTATATCTCTCGAAAGCTCACTTACTCGCAGGATTTCATAACCCCTGAAATTAATTATAAGTTGTTTGAATCTTGTAGTTTTTTAATCTATTCTAGTAATCTAGTGAATACCCTTTGGCTATTTTCAAAAGTAAGAGAATCACCAACGACGATTCCACGAAAATTTACAGCTCGTGACACTTTTAATAGTTGTGAAATATTCACACCGACAACGAGATGACGATCCGAAATTTGTTCAATAGCTGATTTTATTTTTTTTGCATTTTATACTTCATAGTAGAGCTTCCACCTTATGATGCGTGTTGTGATTATGTATACTTATCGCACTGATGGGCTCTTTTTCGAAGTTAAAATCTAGCGTTCTACAGGAATGCTCCCTGCCCAATAAGTTTTTTCACGTAATCCAAAGCGTGGTTCATCGCCAAGAGATGAACTACTGAAAAACCGGTATCTCCTAGGGGAGTAATGCCAGACATATAGTATTCTTTAATACTTAAAAAGAGGTGGACATGTTGGTATTGATATAGGGAATAGCTAGTCATGGGAGGCACAAACTAGTACTGGCATCGCATTTGTGATAGAACAAAATACTTCCAAGTCTAGTATTCTGTCTGTTCTAATAGTATCAGAAAAATGTTTATTTTTGAAATATTGAAAAAATTAAATAAGTTACTCAATTATCTTTAAAATTTTTGTCTATCTCCTATCTTTGCAACGTGTTAATATGAACTTAATCAAACACGATTGTTTTATTACCATGAACAATAACTTTATCTTCAATATGCCAGGAAACAGCTTCGGCAAAAACTTGTCTTTCAACATGACTTCCGGCAACCTTTAATTCTTCTATTGTATGTCTATGATTAACCCGCTTTACATCTTGCTGAATAATGGGTCCTTCATCAAGATCATTCGTAACATAATGGGCAGTTGCTCCAATTAACTTAACACCTCGGTTATAGGCCCTGGCATAAGGGTTTGCTCCGACAAATGCCGGTAAGAAAGAATGATGAATATTAATAATTTGATTGGGAAACTCGGAAATAAATTTAGGGGAAAGGATTTGCATATATCTGGCCAAGGCAATAGAGTCTACTTTCCCTTTCAGTAGTTCTAGAGCTTTCTGTTCAGCTTGTTGTTTTGTTTCATGAGTTATAGGGATATGATAATAAGGGATACCATAACTCTCTACTACTTCTTTTAAATCAGGATGATTACTGATTACCATTGGAATTTCCACTAGAAGTTCATTCGATTTCCAACGCCATATAAGCTCCATTAGACAGTGATCCATTTTAGATACAAAAATGGCCATTCGTTTTCGTTTCTTATTACCGCTTAAGCTCCAATCCATTGAATAAGCCTGAGCCAGCATATGTAAGTCTTCCTCAAGTTTTTCATAGGAAACATCAAAATCATTTAAATCAAATTCGATCCTCATAAAAAACATACCTGTTTGTGGATCCGTCGTATGTTGATCAAAATGAACAACATTTGCTTTGTTTTCTAATAACAGATTAGATACAACCGAGATAATACCTGGCTTCTCTGGGCAAGATATTAATAATTTAGCCCGGTTAACATTCACTTCTTTAATCAAGGTTCTTTCACCATCCTATTGAATTGTAATTAAAGCACTAAAAAGCTGCGGATTCAAAACTGAATATACTACTATCGATGATTGAACAATCCCTGTAACTGCAATAACGAATCCTATCATTCTTGAAATACGGTGAGGATGGGCGAAAGAATTACAAAGAATTTTGCAATCACAACACATATTTTCAGTTTTCACTAGAATTTTTATCTAGGCATGTATTTCTTTACCATACACAGCCAGGGCTGCTTCCCCAATAGCTTCCGCTAATGTAGGGTGCGGGTGTATTGTATGAGCGATATCCATTGCAGTTGCATTTAATACCTGTGCAAGACCAACCTCTGTGATCATATCGGTTACATGTGGCCCAACCATATGCGCTCCTAATATCTTATTAGATTCTTCTTCAACAACAAGTTTGACAAAACCATCTGATTCACCAAAAACAAGAGCCTTTCCAATCGCACGGAATGAGAATTTGCCTGTTTTTACTTGATATCCTTTCTGCATTGCTTCTTCTTCTGTTAGACCGACACTCGCTACCTCTGGACTGCTATATACGCATTTTGAAACAAGTGTTGGATCAAGAGGCACAGGGTTTTCTCCTGTCATATGTTCGATCGCGATAATTCCTTCATGTGAAGCAACATGAGCAAGCTGCAATCCGCCAATCACATCTCCAATTGCATAAATGTTTGGCTCATTCGTTTGATAATACTCATTTGTTTGAATAAAACGTTCGACTTCAACTTTCGTATTTTCAAGATGAATGCCTTCTACGTTAGGTAATCTTCCGACGGATACTAATAATTTTTCTGCTGTAAATGTCGTTTCTTTCCCCTTATATTCCGCCTTAATAGAGACTCCATCCCCTTTTTCTAACGATTCTGGAAGAACCTTTGCCCCTGTTACAATTTTCACACCTTTTTTCTTCATTAATCGCTGTACTTCCTTTGAAATATCTTTATCTTCCGTCGGTAAAATGCGCTCGGCATACTCTATCACAGTCACTTCTAATCCAAAGTCAATAAGCATCGATGCCCATTCAATTCCAATAACACCGCCGCCGACAATAATGATGGAATTTGGGAGCTCTTTCATTTGCAGTGCTTCATCCGATGTCATCACATATTCGCTATCCGCTTCTAAACCGGGAAGTGTTCTCGGACGAGACCCTGTTGCTATTAAAATATTTCTGGGGGTTAATATCATTTCCCTTTCTTCATTATTCAATTTCACCAAAACATCTTTTGACTGTAAAATACTTCCTTTACCCTCGTACACATCTATTTTTCCTTTTTTCATTAAATGTTGTACACCTTTATATAAACGTTCTGTAATTTCTTCTTTCCTGGCCTGTACTTTTGAGAAATCCAGTCCTACTTCCGGGGCAATAACACCGAATTTATCTGCATTCTTTGCATTTGAATATACTTCTGCACTTCTTAATAAGGCTTTACTTGGAATACAACCTGCATGAAGGCATGTTCCACCAAGTTTACCTCGTTCAACTACCGCTGTTTTTAATCCTAATTGAGATGCACGAATGGCCGCAACATATCCACCGGTGCCGCCTCCGATGATAACAATGTCATATTCTTGATTCATCTAATACTTCCCCCTTTTGTTTTCATAAACTTGGATATTTGAATATTGTAAGAAAAAAACCTTTCTAAACACGATCTTCTATATAATAGGTAAGCTGTAACGATTCTATTAATCTATTTCAATGGCACATGCACTGGATGCAAAGCTATCACCGACAATAAAGCCACGATCTTCTAAATAATCAATTTGTGTCTCCTCATCTAAATAGCGTTTAGTAAAAAGATCTAATCTAAGCTGAACTCCCTCATATTCAATAATTGTATCGTTTCTGCGGGGCTCGTCCAATACGAGGGAGAACTTCACCGACACCCCGCAGCCGCCGGCAATATCGGCATCAATACGAGGAATTTGTGCATCCTTACGAGCCATTTCCTTCAGCTTAATTATGGCTGCCAATGTGATTTTGACTACCATCTAATTCTCCCCTTTCTTACTAGGTTTATTTAAAAATGATTACGCATTAGCCTTTGCTGCACGGACTTGTTCATCTGCATGATAGGAGGAGCGAACAAGCGGACCGGCTTCGCAATGACTAAACCCTTTTGACAAGGCAATGTTTTTCAGTTCTTCAAACTCTTCTGGACTCCAATATTTTTGGACCTTCAAATGTCGTTTAGTAGGCTGTAAATATTGGCCAATAGTCATAATCTCCACATTGTTAGCACGAAGGTCATCCATCGTCTCCATAATTTCTTCTTTTGTTTCTCCTAGACCAATCATAATGCTTGATTTCGTCGGGATAGTGGCATTCATTAGCTTTGCCCGCTTTAAAAACTCTAGTGAACGTTCGTATGTTGCACGAGCACGAACTTGTGGAGATAATCGTTTTACTGTTTCAATGTTATGATTCAAAATGTCTGGCCTTGTATCCATTAATGTTTTTAAGTTGTCATATTCTCCATTCAAATCGGAGGGGAGAACTTCAATGCTGCAGAATGGATTTCGCCGCCTCACAGCCCTTACAGTTTCTGCAAATACCTTTGCTCCACCGTCTTTTAAATCATCACGAGCAACAGCGGTAATCACGACATGCTTTAAGCCCATTTGCTCTACTGATTCTGCGACACGTTCAGGCTCTTCCCAATCAAGCTCTGAAGGTAGCCCAGTTTGAACTGCACAGAACCTGCAAGCTCGCGTACATACACTTCCTAAAATCATGAAAGTTGCCGTTTTTCTGACCGCCCAGCATTCATGAATGTTAGGACATCTTGCTTCTTCACAAACAGTATGAAGCTTTTTTTCACGCATCATTTTCTTTAAGCCCGTATATTGTTCATTCGTATTTAATTTAATTTTAAGCCATTCTGGTTTACGAAGATTACTGATGGACATTTTATTTCTCACTCCTATGAGCAGATGTAATTTTAGCTTTAAAGAGGTTATTCAATAGTCCTATAAAAAGACCGATTGAGTTTCTCCGTTGCTCTGACTTTTTGGTTCTCAAGACTATTTCTCCTTGCACTTCTTGGCTCTTTTTGTCATCCTTTTTACACGCGCTTAATCAAACCACCATGAATAAAATAATGAGACTTTCCTTTTTCTCTTTATTTTCATCCCTGGTGGTTCATGTTCAAGCATTTATTTATGACTTTACCGTTTCTTCCTCTACTACTTCCTCTTTGGAATAACGCAAAATTGGTTGTCTAGCTGCTTGGACCTCATCCAATCGCCCTATGACCGTAGTATGTGGTGCGTCTAAAACAACCCCTGGGTTTTCTTCCACTTCTTTGGCAATTTGAATCATTACATCCGCAAAAGCATCGAGTGTTTCCTTCGACTCTGTTTCTGTCGGTTCAATCATCAAACATTCCTCAACATTTAACGGGAAATAGATGGTCGGCGGATGGTAGCCGAAATCTAGCAGACGTTTTGCCATATCAAGCGTTCTTACACCCAGCTTTTTCTGCCTAGAACCGGATAGGACAAATTCATGCTTACAAATTTGTGAAAATGGCGCTTCAAAATATGGCGCTAATCTTTTGCGAAGGTAATTAGCATGAAGTACGGCACTTTCAGATACTTGGCGCAGCCCTTCAGGCCCCATCGTGCGAATATAAGTATACGCCCGCAAGAGAATTCCGAAGTTTCCATAATACCCTTTTACCCGTCCTATAGAGTGCGAATGATCAGAGTTCAGCACATATTTATCCCCGGATTTTTCTATTCGCGGAACTGGCAAGAAAGGAATAAGTTTCTCTTTCACACCGACAGGACCTGCCCCTGGACCGCCACCGCCATGAGGCGTCGTAAATGTTTTGTGAAGATTTAAGTGCACGATGTCAAAGCCCATTTGACCTGGTGTTGTTTTACCTAAAATGGCATTGGCATTCGCTCCATCATAGTATAATAAGCCGCCAGCTTCATGAACAACCTGAGCGATTTCCACAATTTCTTTTTCAAAAAGTCCAAGGGTATTTGGATTAGTCAACATTAGCGCAGCAGTATCAGGGCCTACATGTTTCTTTAATTCTTCTAGGTTAACTAATCCATTTTTATCGGATGGGATCGTGATCGTTTGAAAACCAGCAACACTTGCACTTGCAGGATTTGTACCGTGCGCGGAGTCTGGAACAAGTACTTTCGTTCTGGTTTCACCTTTTTGAGCATGGTACGCCTTAGCCATCATTAAACCTGTCCATTCCCCTTGAGCCCCTGCAGATGGCTGTAAAGTTACAGCATCCATTCCTGTGATGACAGCTAGCTCTTCTTGTAATTCATATAAAACCTCTAGTGCACCCTGTACAGTTTCAACCGGCTGATATGGATGAATGCGGCTAAATCCTTCCAAACGTGCCACATCTTCATTTATTTTCGGATTGTATTTCATCGTACAAGAACCCAGCGGATAGAACCCATTATCGATCCCATGGTTTTTATTAGAAAGCGCTGTATAATGGCGGACAAGTTGCAACTCTGATACTTCCGGGAGTTCTGCCGGTTCATCACGAATTAAATGCTTTGGAAATTTGTCATTTATATCAACACAGTCAACGTCACTTTCCGGAAGACTTGAGCCCACACGTCCTGGTCGACTTATCTCAAAAATTAACTCATTATATTCAACCATTTACAATCGCCTCCAAAACATCAATAAATTGATCAATTTCTTCTTTTGTTCGCTGCTCAGTTACAGCTAGCAGCATTTGATTTTCAAAGCCGTAATCACTTTTTAAATCAAATCCACCGATAATACCGGCCTTAAGAAGTTTTTCATTGACTTCCTTTACCGGTCGAGGAAGCCCGACAACAAACTCATTGAAGAATGGTGCTTCATTGATTATGGTAAAGCCCTTCTGTTCTAAAGTTTTCGCCATGTAATCAGCTTTCTCAATGTTTAGCTGTGCCATTTGACGAATCCCTTGCTTTCCAAGTGATGTCATACAAATAGAGGAGGCAAGAGCATTTAATGCCTGGTTGGAACAAATATTGGATGAGGCTTTATCACGGCGAATATGCTGTTCACGCGCTTGCAGTGTTAACACAAACCCACGTTGTCCTTTTTCATCTGCTGTTTGCCCTACAATACGTCCTGGGATTTTGCGCATGAGTTTCTTACTTACCGCAAAATAGCCGCAGTGTGGACCGCCAAAGGACATTGGGATTCCTAATGGCTGCATATCACCGATCACAATATCTGCCCCAAGTTTCCCAGGAGCCTGCAAGAGTGCTAGTGCAAGAGGATTGGCGCTTACGATTAAAAGGGCACCTTTTTCTTCCGCAATTTTCTTAATTGCTTTTAAATCCTCAATGGAACCGAAGAAATTTGGATATTGAACAATTACGGCAGCAGTGTCCTTATCGATTTGTTCTTGCAGCTTCCCTAAATCTGTAACCTCATCAGCAAGATTTACTTCCTCAGCTGTGTATCCCGGACCTCCAGCTACTGTATGTAAAATAGCACGGGATTCAGGATGTACCGCTTTGGATACAAGTACTTTTGAACGTCTTGTAGATGCAACGGCAAGTGATGCAGCCTCTGCAAGCGATGTAAAACCATCGTACATGGAAGAGTTAGCCACATCCATTCCTGTCAACTCACAAACCATCGTTTGAAATTCAAAAATCGCTTGTAATTCACCTTGACTGATTTCCGGTTGGTAGGGTGTATAAGCTGTGTAAAATTCGGAACGTGAAATCATATGATTTACCACACTTGGAATATAGTGATCATAGGTACCTGCACCTAGAAAAGTTGGGTAATGATTTGCATTTTTGTTTTTTGTAGCAAGCTGATTCATTTTTTTCAAAAGAAGCGGTTCAGGAACCGCCTCTGGAATGTTTAGCTCATCCTGCAGGCTAATTTCAGCTGGAATATCTTCAAATAACTCATCTATAGAAGAAATATTTAGAAATTTGAGCATTTCCTCTTGGTCCTGTTTCGTATCAGGGAGGTATCTATAAGTGGCTGTCATATTATTCCTCTCCTTCATTAGTAAATGCTTGATATTCATCTTCGTTTAGAAGTGAATCTAATTCTTCTGGATTGGACATTTCTACTTCGACTAACCACCCTGCTTCAAATGGATGCTCGTTAATCGTCTCTGGAGCGCCTTCTAACTCTTCGTTTACGGTAACTACCGTACCTGAAACAGGTGAATAAAGTTCGGAAACTGCTTTAACTGACTCGATCGTTCCCATCGATTCATTGACAGTTACTTCATCATCAATCGCTGGATTTTCAACAAAGACGATATCACCTAACGCCTTTTGTGCATAATCAGAGATTCCAATACGTACACGATTTCCTTCTAATTGTTGCACCCACTCATGTTCTTTGCTATATCGTAAACTTGATATTACTTTTGTCATTGTTTTTTCTCCCTCTCCGTTTTTTAATTTTTGTCATAATTCAGAAAATAAAAGACCGATTTTACTCATAACAGGTTGTCTATTTCGGTCTACGTGCAAGGTAACCGAAATAGACTTAAGAAAATTACACGATAACTCTATTAAAATATTTCCACTTATCTTTTGTAGAATGGTGCATTAACAATAACAGCTTCAATCAGTTTATTACGAATTTCCACTTTTATCGGCGTCCCCACTTCAGCTTGGTCGGCTGATACTAAGGCAAGACCTAAGCTTTTCTTCAAAGATGGTGATTGTGTTCCGGATGTAACAATACCTATTTCCTCTCCACCTTGAGAAATTACCTTGTAACCATGACGCGGAATCCCTCTGCCTGTTACTTCAATGCCTACTAATTTTCGTTTTAATCCAGCTTCTTTTTGTTCTGTAAGAGCAGATTTTCCGATAAAGTCACTTTCTTTATTCGTCTTTACGACAAAGCCGATTCCTGCTTCAAGCGGGCTGATATCGTTACTGAGTTCTTGGCCATAGAGTGCAAGACGTGCTTCAAGTCGAAGCGTGTCCCGTGCACCAAGTCCACATGGTTGTAATCCATTCGTGGTTCCTGCTTCTAAGAGCTTTTCCCAGAGTATTACCGCTTTGTCTGCTGCTAAATAAAGTTCATACCCATTTTCTCCTGTGTAACCTGTACGGGATACAAGTATGTCGGTAATCCCGGAGATGTTGACATGTTGGGCGAATTTAAAAGAGCCAATTTCTGATAAATCTATTTCCGTTAACTTTTGCAAAATGCTTTCTGCCTTTGGACCTTGGATGGCAAGCTGGGCGATGTCTTCCGAAATATTTTGGAGCGCCATCTCTCCTTTTACATGCTGTTTCATCCATTCGTAATCTTTCTCAATGTTTGCGGCATTAATAACGAGTAAATATTTTTCATTCCCTAATTTATAAACTAATAAATCATCGACCGTTCCGCCGTCTGGATAGCACATTGCGGTATACTGTGCTTGATTGATGCTAAGCTTTGTTACATCATTTGTAACAAGGTAGTTAATATAACTCTCGGCATCTTTCCCTTCCACAAGTACTTCTCCCATATGAGAAACATCAAAAAGTCCTGCTTCTGTTCGAACAGCTTCATGCTCTTCTAAAATGCTGGAAAACTGAACTGGCAGAGCCCAGCCACCAAAATCAATAACTTTTGCTCCGTATTTTTTATATACTTCAAAAAGCGGTGTTTGCTTTAATGCTGTTTCAGTACCCATGATCTACCCCCGATTATGATTCATGATTTCCTACAAAAAAGACGTTCTTTCACCCGTTTACCGGTTTCTGTCATTGCCAAGCCACCAAGAGCCGTTTCTCGAAGGGTCCTTGGCATATCATTTCCAACCTTATACATGGCTTCAATTACCTCATCACAAGGTATGCGGCTTTCAATCCCAGCTAGAGACATGTCGGCCGCTGAAAATGCAATTGAGGTTCCAATCACATTCCGCTTGATGCAAGGAACTTCCACAAGTCCTGCGACTGGATCACAAACCAATCCTAAAAGTGACTTCATCGCAATGGCTGTCGCATTCACGGCTTGCAGTGGTGTTCCGCCTTTTAACTCAACGATTGTCCCCGCTGCCATGGCCGTTGCGGAGCCCACCTCTGCTTGACAGCCTCCAGCAGCCCCCGAAATGAAAGAACGGTTCGCAATGATAAGCCCGAGCATACTTGCCGTGAATAACCCCATAACTAAATCTTTATAAGGCGTGCCATCATTTTTATGAAGCGAAAACAGTACCCCAGGCAGAATCCCTGCTGCACCCGCAGTTGGGGTAGCTACAATGACCCCCATTCGGGCGTTACTTTCAGAAGTTGCCAATGAAAAGCTCATTGCGTTGCTTATATAGCTGCCTGACAAAGATTTACCTTGTTGAACGTAATCATTCATTTTCAAAGCATCTCCGCCAGAAATTCCACTCGGTGCGGTTGTGGCATCCTTTATACCATTATCAACGGCTTCCTTCATTTTAATCAATCGTTCTTCCATCATACTGATAATAGCTTGTTGGTCTCTTCCAGACTTTTCTGCTTCCATCATTAGCATGATTTCGCCAATGCTTTTTTCTTCTCTTTGGCAAGCTTCATTTAGTTCTTTCATGGTCTGGATTTCCATCATATAGCCTTGTCCATTACTTTCTTTCTTGGATGATAAGAACTAGCAAGGGCTGAAAAGTCATCACCTGCACTGAGACGAATCGCTACCATATCGTCGTCTATCATGAAAATCTTGGATAAACCACCACCAAGTGATGCTCCGCCTACCTTTACTACACAATCGCCGCGTTTTGCTGTCACGATTGTTGTGTTAGGATGGTCAAAATACTCGCAGCAGCTTTCAAATTCAATTTCGTACTGCATTCCATTCTCTTTTGCCCATTCCAACGAGTTTTTAATGCGTGAATCATCGGTATCCATCCCAAGTAATCCGCCAAGCAGTGCTTTATCTGTTCCATGTCCTTGATAGGTTTCAGCAAATGAATCATAGAATACAATTTTGACTTCTTTTGGATAATCTCCTAACAGTTCATGGATGAATTTACCGATTGACACGACTCCGGCTGTGTGGGAACTTGACGGTCCTACCATGATTGGACCTATTATGTCAAAACAACTTTGAAAATCCATTGAGTCCCCCCCTTTTTTTCTTACACAGTAATTGGTTGTTGAAATAACGGATAAATATCACAAATTCCTTTGGTTGTTTCTTTTGCTTTCTTAAGAACGTCTTTATCTCCTTTACTCTTTAAAACAGCTGAAATCACTTCACCGATTTTCACCATTTCATCCTGCTTCATGCCTCGAGTTGTTAAAGCTGCTGTTCCCATTCGGATACCACTCGTAACAAATGGCTTTTCTGGATCATATGGAATCGTATTTTTATTAGCGGTGATGCCTGCTTCTTCTAATAATCTCTCTGCTTCTTTTCCTGTTAAATTCCACGGACGTAAATCTAAAAGGACAATATGATTATCTGTACCACCAGAAACAAGAGCTGCACCTTCATTTTTTAATGTTTCACTAAGCGTTGCAGCATTTTCAATGACTTGTTTCGCATAGTCCTTAAAGCTTGGTTGTAATGCTTCGTTGAAAGCGACCGCTTTTGCTGCAATAATGTGCATGAGAGGGCCGCCCTGAATTCCTGGGAACACAGATTTATTAATCGATTTGATAATCTCTTCATCGTTTGTTAAAATGATCCCCCCGCGAGGACCTCTCAATGTTTTATGAGTAGTACTTGTCACAACATCTGCATATTGGATTGGGGATGGGTGAAGACCGGCCGCTACCAGCCCTGCTATATGAGCCATATCCACCATAAGTTTTGCTCCAACTTGATCAGCAATTTCTCTAAATCGTGCAAAATTAATGGTTCTTGGGTAGGCACTTGTCCCTGCAATAATCAATTTTGGTTTTTCTTTCTTTGCGATAGCTTCCAACTCATCATAATCAATTAATTGGGTATCTTCTCTAACTCCATAAGACACAACTTCAAACCATTTTCCTGAAACACTGACTGGACTTCCATGAGTTAAGTGGCCGCCATGTGAAAGGTTCATTCCCATTACTTTATCACCAGGCTGAAGCAGTGCGAAAAATACTGCGAAATTTGCTTGTGCACCCGAGTGAGGCTGAACATTTGCATATTTGGCACCAAACAGCTTTGTTAAGCGCTCAATAGCTGCTTGTTCTGCCACATCGACAAATTCACATCCGCCATAATAACGTTTTCCTGGATAACCTTCTGCATATTTATTCGTCATTACACTTCCCATTGCTTCTAATACATCTTGGCTGACGAAGTTTTCTGATGCAATCAACTCTAAGGTTTGATGCTGACGATTTTGCTCGTTTCTGATAGCTTGAAAAATGATTGAATCATTTTGCTGTAAACTCATTTGTACTCCCCCTTGAAAATTTTTGTATTAAAGGTTTGTTGCATAGCTAGTGACTACGAAACACTACCCTTTTTTGCGCACAAAAAAGAACAGAGAAGGGTAGCTTAGCTTAGCTTTCTCTACCCTTCTCTGTCCTTTTACCTGAGAGTTTAACCCTTTTATATTAATAGGGCCTTTCCCCTTTGGTGGCGTACTACTTTATACGCGCTCTCCAGAGGTGCGTCCAGTTGTGGTTCCATCTACCTGAGAGATTTGTTCCAAGGGTCTTTTTGGAACTTGCTCCTTCGGTGGCGTGTCGCATTGCACTCTCCCACAACCGTCATTCGCTCATATTGAATTTTTATTATATTTAGAATAATTGGTGGAAATAAGAATGTCAAGATTTTCTTGTAAGCGTTAACATTATTTTTTTGAAAATTCTTACTTTATGAATGTCACATTATGGTCGTCCAGATTACTCACGGCTGCTTTTATCATCGTTTTTTTGCAAGTTGACTATTTTGGTAAAGTTAATAGTAGGTCACTGACTTTTGTCCGTTGCCTCTTAATTTTCCGCTACCTCTCCCTGATTCGACTGATCAGCATGATTTGCCTTCGTTTTCTGCATCTTATAAATCGCAATCAGCGAAATAAACCAAACAGGGGTTACGAACAAGGCAACACGAGTATCTTCCGAAAGTGCAAGCACAACAAGTACGAACGCTAGGAAAGTAAGGATCAAGTAATTAGAAACTGGATAAAGTGGTAATTTAAATTTGTTCATTTTCGCTAGATCTGGCCTTGTTTTGCGGTATTTCAAATGACTGATGACAGTAATTCCCCAAATAAAGATGAAACATACTGTAGAAATACTTGTAATTAACGTAAATACTCCTTCTGGCATTAAATAGTTCAACACAACGGAAGTTAGAATGACGACAGTTGAAAAGGCCAATGCATTGGAAGGTACTTTACGGGCATTAAGTTTTGCAAATGGCACAGGTGCATTTTTATCTTTGGCAAGTGAGTATATCATCCGGCTTGTACTGAAGATTGCGCTGTTACATGCCGAAGCAGCCGATGTTAGGACGACAAAATTGACGATACCAGCAGCTGCAGCGATACCAACAGCCACGAATACTTGGACGAATGGGCTTTCCGATGGGATGATTGCGTTCCACGGATAAACACTCATAATGACAATAAGTGCGCCAATGTAGAAAATTATAATCCGAATAGGAATATTATTGATTGCTTTTGGGATAACTTTCTCTGGATCTTCTGTTTCACCTGCTGTAAGTCCTACAAGTTCAATACCAACAAACGCAAACACTACCATCTGGAATGAGAGGATAAATCCATTTATTCCATTTGGGAACATACCTTCGTGGCTCCATAGATTCGTGAAACTGGCTGCGCCTGAATCTGTGGAAAAGCCTTTAATAATCATGAAAATACCGATAACAATTAGTGCTAGAATAGCGATAACTTTAATTAATGCGAACCAGAATTCCATTTCGCCAAAAAGTTTTACGGTTGCTAGATTCATAAATAGCAAAATGACAAGCGCAATTAAACCTGGCATCCACTGTGGTACGGAGGGAAACCAATACTGGGTATAAAGACCAACTGCTGTTAAGTCGGCCATTGCAATTGAAATCCAGCAAAACCAGTAGGTCCAGCCAGTAACAAATGCTGCCATATTACCTAAATAGTCTCTTACAAAGTCAACAAAAGAATGATAGTTCAAATTAGATAAGAGTAGTTCTCCAAGAGCGCGCATGATTAAAAAACAAATGACGCCTGTTATCAAGTAAGCAAATAAAATTGATGGTCCTGCTAAATGAATAGATTTTCCTGCCCCAAGAAATAATCCCGTTCCGATTGCCCCACCAATAGCGATGAGTTGTACATGTCTGTTTTTTAGGCCTCTCTCCAACTTTTGTTCCTGCATATGATTTCCCACTCCCTAATTTCCAGATAATTGAATAATAATATTCCGATAAAATTTTGACATATTATTATTCAATCCAACAAAGAAAACGCTTACAATTTTAATATAATAATACACTCAATATGTTGCTGATAAATATTCTGGTTCTGGTGCAAACCTCGAAATAATCTACCAAGCTTTTGAAAAGATAAAGGTATTGCGTTCAACCAATTGCAGATACTCTCTAAGGTAAAAGTTGTAGTCAGGAAAATTGAAAAGAAAGACTCATTCTTTAATAAATTTCATAGCACAATCCTCCTTTTTTCGTTTGTTCTATCTTTCCCCAGCATAAAAAGGGCAGAGGAAAGATAGGTGTTCTCCTATCATTCCTCTGTCCTTTTACCTGAGAGTTTAACTCCTTTGGTGGCTCATGGCTCTCTCCAGAGACGCGTCCTATTGTGGTCCTTTTACCTGAGAGATTGATACCCAATTTTTTTGGGAATTGCCCCTTCGGTGCTAAACAATGCGTTTAGTCTCTCCCACAATTATCATCCGCTGATATAAAATTGCATTAACAGTTGTATAATAAATGGTTCTAATGGAAATTTCAATTAATATCTGAAAAAACTTTATTTTCAGAATTTTAAATATAGAGAAGAGGTTTCTGACAGTTCATAAATTATATGCCCCTAGTACCCCAAGTGAATTGTGAATTGAATAGGAGTAGATTGCTTTTTACAGTCGATAAACACCGTTCATAATAGTGTACTTTTACAAACTACTTATACCTTTCAAATATACACTACAGAGGATGCTTTCTAGATAAAAGCATCCTCTGTTTACGTAATCATTATTATTGGAAATCATAAAGAAAAACCTCCAATTCAATACCGAAGTTATCTTTAATGTGCTTAATAGTTTTAGTCACTTAACTTCCCTTGTTTTGGTGTACAATTCAAACCAGAACAAAAACATTTAAAGTGATAACGTTGGCAACATTCCCTTCTCTGTCCTTTTAACTGAGAGTTTAACTCTATGCTAAAAAGAGTCTTCCTCTTTGGTGGCGTTTTATAAACGCGCTCTCCAGAGTTGCGTCCCATTGTGGTTCTTATACCTGAGAGATTTGTTCCAAGGTTTTTTTTTGGAACTTGCTCCTTCGGTGGCTGTCTACATTGCACTCTCCCACAATCGTCAACAGCTATACGTTTTTTGAAATACTCTAAATATTCTAAATAGATAATTATTTACATAAGTGTTTTTTATGATTTCGCCTCTATTTTTATACATATTCAGGAAACTAAGAAAAGATAAAACGGAGGAAAATCACTTTATATCAGCAAACGCTTTCAAATTTAACAGACTAATGCTTCTTTATGAAGTTCTGCTCTTGATGATCGCTGATTGCATCCTGGTTTCTCTCTTTTTCTTTTAAAACATAACTAAGCAAGTCTAATGAGAGGCGCGCTGCCACTTGTCCAGTTATTCCCGTATGATCGTAAGGAGTAGCAACTTCTACCATATCAAAACCGATTACTTCTCCTCTTTTTGCAATTCCATGGAGTAATTCGTTGACTTCATCATAAAGCAGGCCTCCAGGAGAAGGTGTGCCTGTCGCAGGGGCGATCGATGGGTCGAGGCCATCAATGTCCATGGTAATATAATATTTTTCACCTGCTGGAATAAGTTCCAAAACCTGTTCAAATCCCATCTTTCTCATTTGGCGGGGAGACAAGATGACACTTCCGTATTCTCTGGCAGCATCGACATCTTCTTTTTTACTGCTGCTGATTCCACGAATGCCCAATTGGAAAATCTTTTGAACATGATTCATTTCAGATAAGCGGCGGATGCAGCTTCCATGTCCAACCCGCATTCCTGAACGGTGATCTGCCCAGTCTAAATGCGCATCAATCTGGATCACATGAAATGGCCCGAGTTCACCCAAGCCCTTTCCTACTGGAATTGTAATGGAATGATCTCCACCTAAAACAACCGGCATTGCACCTTTTGAAACGATTTTTCGAATGGCTTCTTCCGTATTATCATGGGATTGCATCATATCCCCATGTACTATGTCTACATCGCCGCAATCAACAACTTTCCATTTCGGGCCAAGATACATGATATCATTTTCAATATCATAGGCTCCATCTAACCCGAAACTATATAATGTAGAGCCTTCACGAATTCCTCTTGGACCCATTCTTGCGCCTGACTTCCATTGTGTTCCCATATCATTTGGAACTCCAATGACAGCTACATCTGCATCTAGCTGGTCTAGATCCGGACATACGGGATATTTCCCGAAAGTACAGATTCCGGTAAAAGGTAAATTAAGATGTTGTTTTTCATTATTCGACATGTACTTTGCCTCCCACTTGTATTACGTTCTCGTTAATATATATGCAAGCTTTATGCCAACCTATAAAACTAGGCAAAACGGAATTGTGTAGTCAATTTTTAAAATATTGGTGAATTCAAAAAAGTGCATCCTCTATTATTAGTCAAAAATTTCTTTGATGTAAGCATTACTCACTCTCTTTTATCTCTACTTCTCCATTTTTAATGATCAAACCACTTGGTTGGCTCCACTTCTAAATTAATATTGATTTGTTTTACCTCACTAAACTCATCTAAACCATAAGTTCCTAACCCCCGACCAATCCCGCTCTGCTTGTAGCCTCCCCACGGTGCTTCATTGTAGGCTAGATTGTAGGCATTAATCCATGTAATTCCGGCTCTTATTTTCTTAATCACTCTTAATGCCTTCGCACCGTCTTGGGAAAATACACCTGCTGCGAGGCCGTATGGAGTATCATTGGCAAGCTGGATGGCTTCCGCTTCATCTTTAAACTTTTGTACAGTCAGTACTGGCCCAAATATTTCTTCCTGAACAATTCTCATGTCCGGTTTGGTATCAACAAATATTGTCGGCTCAACAAAATAGCCCTTTTCAAGTCCATTGCTTGTGATACGCTTGCCGCCGCAGGCTAATGTAGCCCCTTCTTCTATGCCATGTTGAATATATTGGAGTACCTCATTCATATGTGCTTCACTGACAAGGGCACCCATTTCTGTAGATGGTTGATCACCAGGGCCGACCCGGATCTTTTTCGCTTTCTCTATCAGTCTATCGATAAACTTGTCGTGAATGCTCTCTTCAAGCAGCAAACGCGATCCTGCATTACAAACTTGGCCGGCGTTGACAAAAATTCCATATAAAGCATAATCCACGGCCGTATCAAAGTCTGCGTCGGCAAAAACGATGTTAGGTGACTTGCCGCCTAATTCGAGTGCAATGTTTTTAATATTTCCAGCTGCTTTTTGCATGACGTTTCTTCCTGTTGACGTGCTGCCAGTAAACGAAACCATATCAACTTTATCGCTTTCCGCTAGTTCATTTCCTACTGTTCCCCCACCACCCATAACTAGGTTTGCAACACCATCTGGTATGCCAACTTCTTTGATAATCTCGAACAAATTAGTGGTGGTAACCGGAGTTATCCCGGCTGGTTTAAACACGACCGTATTTCCTGCAGCAAGGGCAGGGGCTATTTTCCAAGCTCCCGTCAGTAAAGGGAAATTCCACGGAGCGATCAGTCCACATACCCCTACCGGCTCTCAAACAACCATAGCCTGTACAGGACCAGAAACAGGATACGTTTGGCCGTCAGGTTTAGTGACTAAGCCGGCATAATAACGAAAACAATCCGCTGCGTCAGCAATGTCAAACTCTGACTCTTTAAGAGGTTTTCCGGTATTGGCTGTTTCAAGTTGGCTAAGCTCAGATACATGTTCTTCAATTTTCTCTGCTATTTTAAATAAATAGGAAGCCCGTTCCGAAGCCGGTAAGTCCGACCAAATCCCGGAATCAAATGCGGTTCGTGCCGCATCAATGGCCATCCGGGCATCTTCTGCATTTCCGTTAGGAGCCTCTGCAATGATCTTGCCGTTTGCCGGATTTACAATATTTTTCTTCTGTTTACTTAAAGAATCCATCCACTCACCGTTTATAAACATTTTCAACTTATGCAATTAGAAAAACCTCCAGTTCGTTATTCTTACTTTATAGCAATCTCATATCCATAAATAGCTAATTATGTACCCGCAGCAAGTGGGCATACGCATGTTTTCTGTAAACCATGGCGGCCGCCCAATTAAAACTCCCATTAAGCCGACCGCCGATTCAAAAATTCTAGATCAACATTAATCTAGTTAAATTTTTAAATTAATGTTGTGTTTTTCGCCTCATAAGTCTTTTGAAATAATTCCAAATAATCTGCAGGTGTCACTTTTCGTGAATTAGTCTGTGTACACAAATGAACGGATGCTCCTTCAGCAAGGAATGGGAAATCTTCAGGATTGATATTATTTAAATCTCGGAAATCAGGAATGCCAATTTTACGTGCAAGCTCTTTTAACAATACAACACCTTCATAGGCAGTTTCCTCTATTGTTTTACCTTCTTTATTTGCTCCAAGCTTTTCAGCTACAATTGAATGCTTTTCAGGGTTTGAAGGAATATTAAATTCAAACACATGTGGAAGAAAGATGGAATTCGCTACCCCATGTGGAGTATCATAAAGACCTCCAAGTGGTTCAGCCATAGCATGTACAGCACCAAGATCCGCGTGATTAAATGCCATACCTGCAATTAAACTGGCTACAAGCATATTTTTCCTTGCTTCTAAGTTGTTCCCATTTTCTACAGCTAACGGAAGGTACTTAGCAATTAATTCAATTGCATAAAGACTGAGAGCATTTGAAATCGGTTCAGCAATATTGCTGGTATAAGCCTCTATAGCGTGTGTAAGTGCATCCATTCCGGTAGCAGCAGTAATAGATTTAGGCAGAGTTAGAGTTAATTCAGGATCCAAAATTGCTAGTTTGGGAGCCAGTCTAATGTCAAGTATAGCCTCTTTCTGTTTTGTAACTGTATCTGTAATGACAGAACCTGTTGTAACCTCACTTCCAGTACCTGAAGTAGTAGGAATACAAATAAGTGGAGTGATTTCTCTCTCTAGTAAATTAAAACCGTAACGATCTCTAAGCTCTCCTCCATGGGTTAAAAGTGTACCAATTGCTTTTGCTGTATCCATCGAACTTCCGCCGCCAAGACCTATCAAAAGATCTATTTCCTCGTCTTTAAATTGTTGATAGGCTCTATGGCAATCTACATCTTTTGGATTAGGAGTAATTTCATCAAAAACAATATAATTGACACCTTCTTGGTCTAACGAATCGGTAACCTTTTGTAAAATTCCAGTTTGCGCCAGTCCTTTATCGGTAATTAGAAGTGCCTTTTTTCCTCCTAGCTCTTTTGCTCTTTTCCCAATATTTTTAACTTTTCCGTTCCCAAACTCTATAGAAGTAGGAAGATTGAAATTAAAATCCCAGATCATCATTAATGTCCCCTTTCAATTTTTCAAACAGTGTAATAGTACAGTGACTCACTCTCTTTTACTCTTTTACTCTTTTACTCTTTTACTCTTTTATATCTACTTATCCATTTTTAATGATCAAACCACTTGGTTGGCTCCACTTCTAAATTAATGTTAATTTGTTTTACCTCACTAAACTCATCTAAACCAAAAGTTCCTAATCCACGGCCAATTCCGCTCTGTTTGTAGCCTCCCCACGGTGCTTCATTGTAGGCTAGATTATAAGCATTAATCCACGTAATTCCTGCTCTTATTTTCTTAGTCACTCTTAAAGCCTTCGCGCCGTCTTGTGAAAATACACCTGCTGCGAGGCCGTATGGAGTATCATTGGCAAGTTGGATGGCTTCCGCTTCATCTTTAAATTTTTGCACGGTAAGTACTGGCCCGAATATTTCTTCCTGAACAATTCTCATGTCCGGTTTGGTATCAACAAATATCGTCGGCTCAACAAAATAGCCCATTTCAAGTCCATTGCTTGTGATACGCTTGCCGCCGCAGGCTAATGTCGCCCCTTCTTCTATGCCAAGTTGAATATATTGGAGTACCTTATTCATATGCGCTTCACTGACAAGGGCACCCATTTGTGTAGACGGTTGATTACCAGGGCCGACCCGGATTTTTTTCGCTTTCTCTATCAGTCTATCGATAAACTTGTCGTGAATGCTCTCTTCCAGCAGCAAACGCGATCCTGCATTACAAATTTGGCCGGCGTTTACAAAAATTCCATATAAAGCATAATCCACGGCCGTCTCAAAGTCTGCGTCGGCAAAAACGATGTTAGGTGACTTGCCGCCTAATTCGAGTGCAATGTTTTTAATATTTCCAGCTGCTGCTTTCATGATGCTTCTGCCTGTCGATGTACTGCCAGTGAACGAAACCATATCAACTTTATCGCTTTCCGCTAGTTCATTTCCTACTGTTGCACCACCACCCATAACTAGATTTGCAACGCCATCTGGTATGCCAACCTCTTCGATAATCTCAAATAATTTAGTAGTCGTAATCGGAGTGACCTCGGATGTTTTAAATACAATCGTATTTCCTGCAGCAAGGGCAGGGGCTATTTTCCAAGCTCCAGTCAGTAAAGGGAAATTCCACGGAGCGATCAGTCCACATACCCCTACCGGCTCTCGAACAACCATGGCCTGTACAGGACCGGAAACAGGATACGTTTGGCCGTCCGGTTTAGTGACTAAGCCGGCATAATAACGAAAACAATCCGCTGCATCCGCAATGTCAAACTCTGCCTCTTTTAGAGGTTTTCCGGTATTGGCTGTTTCAAGTTGGCTAAGCTCAGAAGCATGTTCTTCAATTTTCTCTGCTATTTTAAATAAATAGGAAGCCCGTTCCGAAGCCGGTAAGTCCGACCAAATCCCGGAATCAAATGCGGTTCGTGCCGCATCAATGGCCATCCTGGCATCTTCTGCATTTCCGTTGGGAGCCTCCGCAATGATCTTGCCGTTTGCGGGGTTAACAACATTACTCGTTTGTTTACTCAAAGAATCCATCCACTCACCGTTTATAAACTTTTTCAGCTTCAACAATTTGAAAAAACCTCCTGTTCGTTATTCTTACTTTAACAATCCCGCTTTAAAAATAGGTAACGCTTTCATTTTTCCTTATTTTCAAAATATTCACACCTCCTTTAGTTACATATACTTACTTCAGTGTAAAAAACGGATTAAAAGTCTTCTACCTTTTGGGAAAGAATTTTTTCATTCATATCTTCTACCTCTTGAGGAATGATCTCCTCATCAAAATGAAACTCAGGAAGAGGCTTGCGGAAAAAATTTGTCATATAAAGAAGATATGCTAAGCCACATATCACCCAAATGCCTCCAAGAATCAATGCCTCTATTTCTAAATGTGACCATAACCACATAGTAAATACTGCGCCAATGAACGGTAAAAATAAATACCTTATGCAATCGTTAAAAGATCGTTTCTGATTTTTTATAAAATAATGGGCGATGACAGATAGATTAACAGATGTAAAAGCAATGAGCCCTCCAAAATTGATAAACTTGATGACTTGCTCCAGAGTTAACACGACGCCTAGTAAAGAAATTATTCCTATCACGATAATTCCGTGTGACGGTGTTTTAAATTTGGGATGAATATAACCAAATAGATTTTCAGGCAATACTGAATCCCGGCCCATTGCATATAACACACGTGATGCGCTTGTAATTGAAGCAACTCCTGAAGAAAAGTTACCAATAATTACCGCAGTAATAAATAATGATTTAAATACGTTTCCTCCAACAAGTATAGCGATTTCCATGGCTGCTGAATCAGTGTTTTCAAATGAAAAACCCGGATAGACCAATTGTGCTAAGTAGGAAGAGCCAATATACAAAACCCCTATTAATAGCAACATTATGATAATAGCTCTTGGGATGGTTTTTTCAGGATTGATTGTTTCCTCTGACAAGGTAGTAAGTGAGTCAAAACCAAGGAAACTAAAACAAAGAATTGAAGAGCCTGCTAAGATTACTGACAAGGGAACCTCTGAATTGAATAATGGTTTACTCGAGAAAAGAGTTCCTGTCCCAACTCCATCTAATAAATTTTTGACGGTTAATATCCAGAAAAAACAAACGAAAATGATTTGAGCAATAACGAAAATTTTACTTGCGGGTGCTGATGTCTTTACCCCTAGTATGCTTGGTACAACTATGATAGTAGTTAAAAGAATAATCCACACATAATGTGGAATCCCTGGAAACACTGCACTTAAAAAGACAGTGGACATCAAACACGTCACCATAGGTGTTATAATATAATCAAGCATAATTGTCCAACCTACAAGAAACCCAACTTCAGAATTAATAGACTTTTGAGTAAATGTATAAGCTGAACCTGAGATAGGATATGCTTTTGCCATCTTTCCGTAGCTGAGCGCTGTAAACAGTATCGCTAGAAATGCAATAATGTACGCACCCGTAATTACACCATGTGAGGTTACGGTAGCTATTCCATAGGTATTAAAAAATACCATGGGGTTATTCCAAGCAATCCCTAAAAAAACAACCTGTGACAAAGTAAGTGTTCTAGCAAGTTTCTTCCGTTTCATAATCAGCTCCCTCACATTTATAAAGAATACTCAGAAGATTTAAATTATTGTGTATTTTGATTATAAAGGTTGTTGTAACACAAAGGTCAACACCTGTATTATTTTTTTTAAGGGGGCGATTATACTGAAAGAAAAATTAACAATTGGTGAGATGGCAAAGTTACGAGGGATGACTACGGAGACTTTGCGCCATTATGATCGGATTAACTTATTCAAGCCGCAATATATCGATTCACATTCGGGATACCGCTACTATTCTATTTTCCAGTACGAGGTTTTAGGAACCATCAAAGAATTACGACAACTTGGAATGAGTACGGACGAAATAAAGGATTATTTCAATGAACGCAATTTTAGTAAGTCTTTGGACATTCTTAAAGCAAAGCACGCAGATCTTGTTTCAAAGCTGAACGAATTAACTGACTTGGAGGAAAATATCCAGGAAAAAATTGTATATTTGGATCACGTAGCAAGAGAAACGGAACTTCAAACGGTTATGTTTCGTGAATTAGGACGCAGGAAGTTAATTACATTGAATGAAAAAATCAATAATAATTTGGAACTCTGTTATGGTGTTATAAGGCTAGAAAATATGCTTGCTGAGAAGACACCGATTCTGGCCAGTAACAGACTAGGCATTCTCATCCAGGAAGCGGATCTTAGAACTAAACGTTTTGAAGAACCATCAGTCATTTTCGTTGTGGCAAAAAGTAAAGAAAAAATACCAAAACAGTACCAACGGATCGTTCCGGCTGGGTTATTTGCGTGTATCCGATATAACGGAGAATTACTATGGAACCGAAGCGAAAGCTTGAGTAAAATATTTGATTATCTTGATGAAGGTGGTTATCAAATTACCGGCGATGCGCTGCAAATTATGCATGTTGATATTACGATCACAGATAAACCAAACGAGATTACCTTTGAAATTCAAGTTCCCGTTCAAAAGATCTGACCTATTTGCGCAGGACAAATGTTTATTTGTATGGTTTAGACGAAAGATCTACCGAGATACATCACGTTATTCCAATAAAATACGGTGGAACTAACGCATTTCAAAATTTATTTCCGCTTCCTCTAAAAATACACCGTAATGAAGTTAACACTTGGTGGAAAAACTACTAATTAAGGAGATTAACTATATGCCATTTATTAATCAAACTTTAACAAGTTTTAAAAATAGATTAGATGAAGACTTAAGTATGATTATTTCAGGTCCCGAAGGAGAAAATTCGAATATTGTTTGTTCCTTTAATAATCCGGCTACTAGAGAACAAATAGAGGAATTTGAAAAGAAAACAGATTGGATTTTACCGGAAGACTACAAGGCTTTCTTATTTATTCATAACGGTTGTATGCTTTTTGAACATATAGACGAAGATGGTGACAATGTAGGCGGAGGATTATGGCTTCATTCTTTAGAAGAAATCGAGAGTGCATATAAAGATATGCAAGCGGATGAGCCAGATAATCCCCTACCTTTTATTCCTATAGGTAGCGTACTAGACGGAACTTTGGCTATAAGTATTAAAAAACTCAATGCTAAAGAACCAAATTATTTACTTAATTTCGACATACCTTCTGAAGAATTTTCCGAAGACGAAGACATTCAACTTAACTTCGAATTGTTTCTTGATCGATATATTATTTCTCAGGGGAATGATTTTTGGAACTGGACCACTTATACAGCTGAAAATTATTATAACCTATAGACAAAAAGCGGAGTGTTATTCACACTCTGCCTTTTGTTTAGGCTGTTTTTTCAAAGGCTTAAAATAAAGCAACAAAAAAAGATAGTAAGTTTAACCCTTACTATCTTTACTTTTTTTTAGGCTGTATAGATTGTTGCTCCTTTGAAAATACTGATTATAGTTTAATATAATCTAATACAAGTTCAAGGAGGCGTTTGATAATGTGGAGATATGTGTATGAAGTGGTCAGTGAATTAAAGAAAGCAGATCAACAAGCCTTATTTAAGGCACTAGAACAAGATCTATATCCAAAAGAAGTAAATAAAACAGAGAAGTTACTTACAAAGATTAGGGAGACTCGCTTTTCTGCCGGTTTAGGTTGTATTCATTGTGGAAATATCAGTAAAAAGAAACGGTATGTATCGTTCCAGACAACGTTATTTATGTAAGGATTGCGGACAAACCTTTAATGATATGACAAACACCCCCTTTTCAGGTTCACGTTATCCAGGAAAGTGGTTGAATTACATTGAAATGATGATACACGGTGTTACATTACCTAAAATCGCTGATTATTAAACATTCTTATATCTACCTCATTTTATTGGAGGCACAAGATTTTAAATGCTTTAGGAAGTCACGGGTTCAATCAATTATCTGGTATCGTTGAAAGTGATGAGACTTTTTTTCGTGAGTCATTAAAAGGTCGTAGATTTACACATCGAAAACCGAAAAAACGGGGAGAAAAAGATGAAAAACGAGGGATTTCAAATCAAAAAATTGCTGTAATTGTAGCACAAGTTCGATATCACAATATTATTGCAAGAATCGCGGGAAAGGGTCGTGTAAAAGCAGAAGAAATAGATGCAGCTATTGGGGACCATATAGCCCCCTCATCTTTGTTATGCACTGATGCAGCTACCAATTACAAAAAGTTTGCTGTATCCAAAAATATTAAGCACGAAACAGTTAATCTAAATCAAAATCAACGAGTAAAAAAAGGAATATACCACATACAATACGTTAATAATTTCTATCGTCGGTTGAAAGGATTGATGGAACGGTTTCAAGGCGTTGGTACGTATTATTTAGACAATTAACCCTATTGGTATTATTGGCTTGAATTACATAAAAACTATGCATTTGAAAAGCGGGTAGAGCAAATGCTTATTTCAGCTTGTCAAAAATCAAACTATTGCACACAGTTGAATCATTAAGAGAAAATGAAAAATGTCTATTTGAAGTAAAGATGAAAAAGAAGAAACGGCATAAAATATCACACCAATACCTATGAACATCAACATCATATTATTCTCTCTCAAATCGCCCGATTCTTTTTGCATCTCTTTGTAATATTTTGTCGTCACAAACACACCAGACATCAATAACACGGCACAAGCGATATACGAAACGATGTCCGCTCCATCCATCTTACCTATGTCGATGGCTAGTATCGCTATACAGTTTATAAAAAACACAAATAAATAAAGTGCTTTTTCCTTCAATTGTAATTTTCCACTTTTCTTTTTCGCCACTTTATACCAATGCTTCACATCTTCTCGCGATACATACTGCGCAACAATAGCTTCTACTTGTTCCGCATATTTTTTTCGAACTTCGACTGTATAAAACACTTCGTATACTTCATCGTTTTTTTTCGAGCGGAATCATTCAGACGACCGCTTTAAAATATCTTTGATTCCTATTTCAAATGGAACGTTATTTTTCACTAAGTGTTCGATAATTGACAGGACAGCATCTTCTGAATGTCCAATCAATATATTCTTTTTAAACAAACTCAGCACCTCTTACGAAACAAGTTAAATTACGCTTAATTATACTATTTCATTCGACCCCATAATCCAAAATATAACATACTCTTTTAAATATCTGATGCTTTCGGAATTGTATTGGAAAACCTTGCTAGAATCAGGTTTCATCCGGAAGATTAGATCTGAAGAATATCCGAATTTATGTATGGTGTACCGCCAACATTTTGACGTAAACCTTCGTTAAGAGTTTATATGGAATTAAAAAGACGATTTGTCCTACTCTATGTGAAAAAGTTGTATTTTTGTTTCTTGTTAAACTCCCTCAGTTAATTATATTGAGGTGATTCTCCTATGGAAGCAATGATTGAACGGTGTGCTGGCCTAGATGTACACCAAGAAACAGTAGTAGCCTGTGTATTATTTGGTCCATTAGATAAAAAGCCAAATACCTCTATTGAAACTTTTTCAACTACAACAACAGGACTCTTGGCTTTAAGTGATTGGTTAACTACCCTTCAGGTATCCGATGTTGTGATGGAAAGTACTGGAGTCTACTGGAAACCAATATGGAATATACTCGAAGATTCTTTTCACCTTGTTCTTGCCAATGCCAGACATGTCAAAAATGTTCCAGGGCGTAAAACTGATGTGAAAGATGCCGAATGGCTTGCCAAGCTTCTAAGATGCGGACTTATTGAAAGTAATTTTGTTCCACCGGAGGATATTCGTGATTTACGAGATCTTACTCGTTATCGAAAAAAATTGATTCATCATCGCACCTCAGAGCAGAATCGCATTCATAAAATTCTTCAAGATGCTAATATCAAGCTAACATCCGTTCTATCAGACATTTTTGGTGTATCGGGACGCCGTATCCTTGAAGCGATTCTAAACGGTGAAAAAATAGAGACCGATGGTCTTCGAAAAATGGTGGATAGGCGAACAAAAGCTAGTATTACGGACATTTCCAGTGCAATTAATGGTCGTATTCGCCGTCATCATCGTGATATGTTGAGTTTCCATTGGGAGCATATGAGTTATTTAGAAAAAGCCATAGAAGAATTGGAAAAACAAATCGATCAACTCCTCTCCCCATATCGTAAGGAAGTAGAATTATTGGATGGTATACCTGGTGTGAACAAAGCAGCCGCAGCAACTTTTATCGCAGAGATGGGCGTTAATATGACCGTATTTAAGTCGGCTAAACATCTTGCCTCATGGGCTGGCGTGAGTCCCGGAAATTATGAAAGTGCTGGTAAAAAAAAACAAGTAAAACCACAGAAGGAAACAAAGCATTAAAAACGATGGCCGTAGAGTGTGTACTGGCAACCTCAAGACAAAATAATCGAATAGCTTCACATCGAAAAAGGATTACCAAACGACAGGGGAAAATGAAGGGACGAATTGCTTCTGCTCATTTACTATTGACGATTGCTTACAATATCTTAAAAACAGGAGAACCCTATCATGAACTAGGCTCAAATTACCTTGAAGAAAAACAAATGAACAAAGAATTAAAAATGATTGAATACCTAAAAAAGAAAGGCTATACAATCGATTCATCAGAACAAAAAACTGCATAACCAGTTAAAATAACGACATAGTACATTTACGTCCTTCAAAAAAATTAGAATATGGTGGGGCTTATTTAAGTATGGCCTTTCACTAAAGTGTTTTCATACAAAAAAGAGCTGCTGAAGCAACTCCCTTTTTGAAGTAAAGCACCCGTTAGCCATCCATGAAGCGCAAAAATCAGCGCTTCACCACAGAGAATGAAAATTGGTTTCTAGGTCGATAATGTTTTAATGGCTGGCGAAGAAGGTCGTTGAATTATGGTGCCTTTAAGCCCATCCGTTAGTCTGACTCCGACGACCACGGTGTACCACCGACTGTCGCGCCCTTTATGGGTAGCACTCATGGGAGATTAATCCTTTTTTGGTCGTCGCGCTAGCCTCTACTTAATTTGCTATAATTGGAGGTTTTTGTTTAACGACTTACCAAACTCAATCAGATCACTCATAAGGTTCAGCCTTTTTTTTAAAAAGTCATTTTTGGGTCTATCTTTTGTATGCTCTTTTTTGGTTTTAAGAATATTTTAATTTTCATGGGAGTGAAATAAATCTTAGAGAAAAATCACAATAAATAGTAAGCCTATACCAATAAGAACTCCACCAACCAACACATAGTTGCCCAACAAGAAGAACAATTTACTTTTGTTTTTAAAATCGAATGAAAGAATCCTTTTTCTTAGCCAAAATCCAAAAATGCCAATAAAAGGAAATGCGAAAAGAAGTAACATTGGAGTATTTTTAATATATCGTTCACTCCCCATTTTTTACACTACCAGTAATCACCAAATAATAATGATTGATTTATTTGGTTTAGCCTCTTAACCCACAATTCGAAAGAATACTATACTTCTAGTGAATATTTTTGCACTAGAACCAAAATATCTCTATCAATAAAAAATACTTGCCTTAATAATTTTTGCAATTGAGTCATTGTGATTGGATAACTTTATATTTAAATTGTTGCATGAATGATCCATGTTTAAGATTACTACGTCACCTTGATCTAAAACAAAAGTCTCTTTTTCATCTATGCTCATTTTACTTGTTCCTTTGACACAATAAAAGGCTTCGGATCTATTCGTAGATTCCCTATTATCCAACACTTCATGTTGGATCCCATTATTAATATGAATCATGTTAAGGTCTCCCTCGCATCCTTCTGCTAACATCAAATTAAAGTCCGTAACCCTCCCAATACTTCGGGTTGTCCAGCCGCCATCAAACCGATCCTGTTCAAATGGCTTTAAATGCACATGGTGCTTTCCTTTATGTTGAAGCAACATTTCTCCATCAAGGATCATGATAATTCTCTGAATGCCTGGAAGATGAGTAAATAAGGATTCGTCTACCTCAACATCTGCGGTGCTTAACCGCCATTTGAAATCACGCTTCGAGTAATCTCCATTTTCAGGATAAATAGCAAGTTGAGTTGTTTTACCACCTGACCAAAGGCTTGTTATTTGTTCACTTTTTCTTATTAATTTTAGTAAATATCTAATTTCTCCCCTTTTATTATTACATTACTTAAGTTTAAACCACGCCCAATGTAGTTCAAAATTGGTGTTATGTCAATAGGATGGATACGATAAACAGAGAGGAATAGCTGAGCTTAGCTGGATTAGTTCTATTAAAAAAAGGCTGCCGCAGCAACCCCTGTTTTTGAAGTAATGCACCTGTTAGCGAAATAAGGGAGCAATTTGTTATCATCAATATCGCCCGCCTATATAAAGCCTTAATGTGATACCTTTAAAATCATACTTATGGTTGACGACATCTACAACAAAATCCTGTTCTTCTTCTATACCAATTTTTGGTTAATGACTTGGTTCTGGCTCAGTATTGTTCCTGTAATCTATTTTTGTTGCTTTTTCGTTTGTTGTTTTTCCAGTATCTTTTGGTACTAATGCTATTATAGAAATGATTGAAAGTATACCGAAGATTACGTTTGCGATAATACCACCTGTTGCAGCAACTTCGACACTACTAACAGCTGCAATGGCACCATAAACAGTAGCAGAAATCGCAACTCCGAACGCTCCACCTAGTGAGCTTGCCATTTTGTAAACCCCTGCTGCTGCTCCAACTTTATCAGGAGGTGAATTAGATACAGAAGTATCTGTAGAAGGGGTTGCGTATATTCCAAGTCCAAGACCGAATAAAGCAAATCCAATGAATACGGCAACAGTATAGGAAAAACCAGGTAAGAATGTTAAGCCCATTAGTGCACAACCAACTGTCGTTATTATAGCTCCCCAAATCATTGGAGATTTTGCCCCGGATTTTTGTAAAATTTTCTCACCAACACGAATCATTGCAAGTACTGCTATTAAATACCCGATTGATAACAATCCAGATTGGAAAGCCGTAAATCCACGACCAACTTGAACATACGTATTAGCAACCACTAGTGTTCCAGCTACAGCGTTTAACAAGAAATTGGAATATGTGGCTCCTGCGTATGGTTTATTTTTAAATAAAGAGAAGTCAATTAGAGCTATGTCATTATTTCTTTCCACTTTGACGAATACTATAATCCCAATGATTGTGATAACCGCACAGACTAATGTAATAGTACTTGTCCAACCCCAATCTGCTCCGCGAGTAATGAAAAGGTTCAATGCAAGCATCGTAATGATAAAAATAACTAATCCGGTATAGTCAAATTTAAAAGCACCAGTTGATTCTGCTTTACTTTCTGGAGTGTCTTTAATAAGCCACATCGCAAGAAGAGCGAAAATAATCGAAAAGATGAAAATCCATCTCCAGCCCATATATGTTGCTATCGCACCACCAGCTAGCGAACAAACACCTGAGCCGCCCCAAGAACCAATGGACCAGAAGCTGAGGGCACGTTGGCGATCAGCCCCCTCATAATAAGCTTTCACTAAAGCAATTGTTGCTGGCATAATACATGCTGCTGAAATCCCTATGAGGATACGTCCGATAATTAATAATGCTGCGCCTTGAGTCAAAACAATAAGCAAGGAACCGATAATGCTTAAAATTAACCCTAAATACGTAATTTTTTTACGTCCAATCTTATCTGCAAGGCCACCAGCTGCAACGATAAACATACCTGAGAACAAAGCAGATAAACTAATTGCTATATTTAATGTTCCAAGTGAAATGCCTAAATCTTTCTGAACGGCCGGAACAATATTGACCATAGACTGGGCAAAGAGCCAAAATGTGATGACCCCAAATACAATTCCTGTAATCATTTTATTTGTGCCTTTATAACTTGTTGTTTCCATAATTACACCTCCATTATTAGCGTTTGTAAAGGACGATTGCATGGCCTTTCCACCCAATAAATAGAAAAGACCCTACACGCTCAGTTAGTTTTCATAGAACTTTTTACACTACCATTTTTATCCGACTAAAAACGTGATTGATTATTTATATGTTCCTGTTTAAATATTTGCAGATTAATTCTAAAATATTCTGCAAAGGATCATTCATCCATAACTATGCTAAAGTGAGAATTCCCTTTATTCTCAAATTCACTTGCTTTTATTATTGAATAATAAACAAAAAATAAGACACCTTCTTACTTAAGAAGTGCGCCCTTTAATGTATTAACTAAAATATAGCCTCAGTTGTTAGTTTGGAAAAAAGGTTGATTAAAAAGATGTTTCAAACACTGATTTTAATAGAAATAAAAAGAACCTATTTTGAATAAGCCTAACCAAGCACCTACGAAACCATTGATATTACCAATGGAGTATCGCGTCCGTTAATCATAGCTGCTAACCAGCCAATAATTAATGACCATAAAAATGACATTTTTCTTCCTCCTTTGAATTTCCTTTTTAAAGAAATCGATCCGTGATGTACTTTAACCTTTGAACTTTCGGCTAAGTAAGTTTTGAAATCACTCCTATGCAATAAATGGTACACGGAATTTGCTTTTAAAAGCATAATCGTATAAGCCTTCAAACATTTTTTAATTATCCTTTTTGAGTCACTCCCTTTTTTGACGTCACTTTCTATTCGGTGATGCCGGTGTTCACAATACGAACCTTCATATCAAATTCAACAGGAACGGTTGGGTAGCGGTCTTTCCATGCTTCTTTATCAAAGTTCCGAAAATGGCTCCGGACTTTTTCGCCGATTCCGAGCGGATCAATCTTTAGCTCCTGAAATTTCCTCATCATCTTTTCCGCTCTTTTCGTGGTTTCTTTGCTCCATTCCTGCTCCACTTCTTTCATGGTGTTCCCTTTCATCAACACGCTGGAAGCATCTTTAACCTCTCCTATCAACGAGACATGAACCGACACCCGCGGATTGTCTTGGCTGCCGGACACTTTATATTTCACTTTGGATCGAATATTTTCAGTAGCAATGTACTTTTTATTTTTGAAGCTTATTTCATACGTGCCTGTTTTAGTCTTTTCGTAAAAGAGTTTAAATACATAACTGTCCTTATTGGAAAGCTCTCCTACGTAGAGATCATCCTTAAAAAGAGCGAGACCTTTATATTGAATATGATCGTCTTTTTTCCCGATAATAGGTAGAAAAGGATCTTGAGCGAACCCGTCATATTGATCCAGGAAAGCATGAACAGTTGGTTCAGGAACAATGTCTTTCAGATTTCTCTCCATGAAATCGGAAAGATATTGAGCAGATGTCGGCGCATTAGGATACTTAAAAGTTAACAGCTCCTCGACGCTGCCGTCGACGACCGCCATGTAAACATCTCTGCCAATATCGGTAGAGCGGCCGAGTGGATCAGTAAGCTCGGCGACTCCGTGTTTTGCCAGATCTTTACTAATCAAAAAATTCTGCAAACGTCCCGTGGCAAGTCTTCTTTGGGACTCCATCTGCTGCTTTTGTAAGATGTCTAGAACGGTATGGCCGACCGCCGTAAAGAAGGCATTGAGCGGCTGAACATCTAACCCCGCAGGATAAAAAGGAGCGGCGGCTGTTCCCTTCATCCGGTCCTCGTCCACATAGTCATAACCAATGGCGGAAACGTGCTGGATATCTTCAAGTATCTTTGTTTCAATCGAATAATTGAACAGCAGGATGAGCGTAAAAATGCTCCAAAAGAGGTACCTTTTCATGACGTTCGCCTCATTTTACTTTTAATCATTTGGTAAAAGAAGAGAAATGGAATGTAAGCATACATGACATAAAGGCTCACCAAGCCCATTACTGTATTTAGCTGCTCGATCTGCTCGCGGTTTTTCAAGAGAACAGCCACCACAGCTGTCATGATGATAACGAAAATAAGGCTATGTTTTTGCTTCACGGTAAACAGCTGCTTTAGTCCTCTCGTGCCGGCCCAAATAAATATACAAACACTATTAAGAGCGTTAAACAGCCAAAGGGAGAGCCCCATAAACTCAAACCTTTCAAGAAAAGGAAAATCAGCAATTTTCCAAATAGTTAATGTCGGCCAAATCGACTCAAGTAATTGAGCCTTAGTAAAGTACATAAGGGAAACAATCATTATTACTAAATAACTAAAAGTACTGAACGCCGCTCCATAATGCACCCACTTTTGCGAGCTTGGAGCATTTTTTATAAAAGGATAAAAGAAAAAAAGTGTTTCAAATCCCGTTAAACTATACGTCATCTTTTTAGAGGCGGATAAGAACTCAACTGCGGTATGATCCAAAATAGGCAAAAGATGAGAAAAATGCACGTGCCGTAAAGGGAACTCTAACATTATAAAAAATATAGGAGTCGTTAAGATGAAACTGAGGAAGCAAATCCCAACAACGACTCGAAAGCCTCCGATTACATACACATAAACGAGCGAAGAGAGAATCAGGGCCATATACCATGTTTCCAATTGCGGAAAGATCCAGACTTGAATCAATTCGATATAACTACGGAACACAGAGACAGCCAAAGTCAGCAAATAAACAATCAAAGCCAAACTGAGGAGCCCTCCAAGCCCTTTTCCAAACAGTTCCTTGTGGATAACAGTAATATCATTCGTTCCTTTATTTAATATTTGATAAATCATCCACAAGACAATGTGAATCGAGAGACCGGCGATAATAACAGCGATCCAGGCATCATTGCCCACGGCTTTAACAATATACCGTTGAAAGCTGAAAACGCCCAAGCCAAATTGCGCCGCTACTATTAGATAAAAAACAAAGAAAGGAGAGACTTTCCGGCTCTCCGGCGGTAAGGGCAGCATACAGCACCTCCAAATGCAAATTAGTCGTCAATATCCCATTCTTTTTTTTGCGGAGCCTCCTGCTGAAATCTTACACGGTCTTTTGCTCTTATTTGGAGGGGACGGAGTGCTTGCTTGCTGAACGGCAGTCGAATAATAGAGTCTTTGAAATCCTTCACGCGCAAAGGATAGATCGGCTCAAGAAAAGGACGACCGAGAGAAGTCAGCTTTAATAAATGAGACATAAGAAAAGCAAAGCAGACGGCGACTCCGACAAGGCCTAGCAGCTGGGCAAGCAGGATAAATGGAAAGCGGATCAGGCGGATCACGTTGCTAAGTTGGTAGATAGGCGTAGTGAAAGAAGCAAGCGCGCCCGTGGCCACGACAATGAGCAGTACATTGCTCGTCAAGCCTGCTTGAACGGCCGCTGTTCCGAGCACTATACCGCCGACAATCCCAATCGTTTGGCCAATCTTTGTCGGCAGCCGGGCGCCTGCTTCCCGCAAAAGCTCAATCGCCAATTCAAGGAGAACAGCTTCCAAAAAAGGTGGAAACGGAATACTTCCCCGTGATGTAATCAGCAAGCTGAGTACATCACGGGGAATCATTTCATAATGATAAGTTAAAATGGCTACATAAGTCGATGTGGCTAAAACTGAGAAAAGAACCGCAATGAGCCGGAGGAGCCGGAAAGCGGATGCGACATTCCAAATGGAAAGATAGTCTTCAAATGCCGTGAAAAATGTAATGAGTGACACGGGACCTGATATCGCAGTGGGCGATCCGTCCGAAAAGATGGCAACTTTCCCTTCGGCGAGTAAGGCGGCCAGTCGATCAGGCCTCTCTGTGTCGACTAACTGTGGGAATGGCGAGTTTTTATTATCGGTAATCATTTGGCTGAGAAACGAACTGTCGGCAATTTCATCGTATTCAATCCCTTGAATCCGCTGGATGACCGTATTCACGTTGTCCGAGTCAGCGATTCCTTTCACGTAGACGACCGCGATCCGGGTTTTTGATAACTTTCCGACCATCAGTTCTTTAACCTGCAGTTCTGGAATCGGCAGACGTTTGCGCACGAGATTTAAATTTGTATCGAGTGATTCAACAAAGGCTTCCTTAGGACCAACGACTGAGTATTCCGTTTCCGGAGTGGCTACTTGCCGTTTTTCGACGGCTGGTGCCGGAACAGTCAGGCAGGCAGGCTGCCCTTCTTTCTTGTAAAAAATCAAATTTCCGGTCATTAATTTATCTTGAATATCCGGTATATTGTCCGTAATAGAAAGATCCTCGATCAACAGCTTTTCTTTTATTTCTTCTAAAGTAGAAAACTCTTCTTTAACTATAGGGAGAATATCGTGGTGAATAATCTCTGGTTTAACTAAAGTTTTAAAATAGGCAATGAAGAAGGGCGAGTTTTCATAAAGCCTGAAAGTAAGAAAGTCTGCTGACTCTCCGCACGCTGTTAAAAGCTTGGCCAGCTCGCTTCTTTGAAAAACTGAATCGTTTTTAGGCATTGGAAATTTCACCTCCCTTTACTATTACTCTGGGGAAAAGTAAATTCAATAATTTTAATATGGGTATAGCAAACAAAACTTATACACATTATCAATGTTGAATAACAATAAAATTGTTTTATTTAAATAAAGGGGTTTTACAAAATCCCCATCTAGCTAAGCGTCCATGTGTTAATTTAAAGTGTATTCTCTTTATTTTGCTACATTAATACTAAAATTGCGCATGACAAAAAAAACCATTAAATAGAGTTTTTAAATAATATTGGGCAACTTTGAGTTTTTGTGACATCGAATGATCATAGACAATACCTAGATATCAAAGACCGTTTTCTTGTTATAACGATGACATTTCCGTCCGTTTTTCTCCAAAAGGTAATACAGACGAAGAAAAGTCTTTGATATACGTTTTTATAGTTGGATGGAGGAGCTTTACTAGGTTTAGACTTCCAATTTTTTAATTTATTTTTCAAGTAATCCTTTAAAATGGTAGAAAACGCCTTTCAATCTGCTAAACAACCACTTCTTGATAAGAATCGTCCTTCAGCGGTTTTTTGCAACAGATGATTTAAAAGTAATGAGTATTTATATAGCAGTTGCTGAGATAATTGTTCAAAACTCAGTAGCAAGCGTTTAGCATTTTTCAAATAGCCAAAGCCGGATTCATTGCTGAATCCGGCTTTGGCTATTTCTACTATTTTTCGAAAATTGCATTTGATAGAAGACGGAACAAGTAATCCGGGTGGTCGCGGAAACCTGCTTCTAACCCAATAAGAGTTACATCTTTATTCTGTTCTTTTACGATTACGGCTTGGCCCTTGGCGGTAATGCTATTTTTCCAGTGACCAGCTACGAAGAAATTATCTGAATCTGCAAGGGTCGCGACGACTTCATCATTATCCGTACCCGTGAACCATGTTGGACGATAGACAAAGCCGATATCATCCTCTCCATATCCTGCTGTTAAACCGGTTCCCTCATAATCGACTTTTACGATACCATTACTGTTGGAACCTCCTACATTAATGATGTCGTCTGTAAGACCAAGTGTCTTAGTTGCTCTAGATGCACCAGCACCTACAGCTATATATTTGCCTCCTTCATTTAAGAAGCTTGTCACATTGTCTTTAAACGCATTAAGTTGCCCGTCGTTCTGTAATCCAAATTCTTTATTAGCTTCAGATAGGTTGGTAGAAATGAGACTTTCCGTTCCACTATAGACAAAAATATCAAAACCGTTAAGGGTATTTTTAGCCACTTCGACTGGCGTAACTTCTGTCACATCAAAACCTAGTCTTTTCAAAGCGAGCTTTGTTCCTGCGTGTGATTTCTGTTTACCCATACCTCCATCCTTTAATATAGCCACTTTTAAAGACGTAATAGCCACTGCATCTAATGGTACCTCAGCAGTTCCAACCTGTAACCCAGATTCTTTCACCGCTGCTGAAACCTGATTAGCTACTGCTTTTGCAAAGAAGTTGCCTTGTGCATCACGTACTATAGGTATTCCTTGCTTAAGCAATGCATTTACTAAATTTACCGATTGGACAGAGCTGTTCAGTATCAGAAACGGTCCTTTTCCTGAAACCGTTCCTTGACCTGTAATCTGTTTTACTTTCGTTGCATTGACTTTAATAGGATTTTGTGTGGCTACTGCCTCGAATCCCCAAAGCTCCGGTAAACTCCATGCGGAAATGTCGTACATTGCTGGGGTATCGTTCGTGATGTCTTCCCCATCCCAGAGCATCGTGTTTGCTAATCCGGCTTTCGCCTGATTCATCTCAACGAGATAAGTTCCTTTTGGATATGACACTCCATCCGCTTCAAATGCATTCACAGCTTTAACAACTTCAATATCATTATTGATCAAATGATTTACTGCCTTATTCGTAACAGTCGGATCCATAGGGTCTAGTGGAAGTATGTAGTTTTTTGGAAATAACCCTTCCTTATGAAAAGGATGGTCAAAGTTAATTCCTCTTTTAAAAACTTCAATTTGATCAGTAATCATGGATTGCTTGTTAGCTGTTGCAAATTTCAGTGCCCCCATAATCGAATTATACATCCATCGTACGCCATCCCAATCATTTGTTGGCGCTTCTAATGTATGACCGTAAGCACCATGGTACATCGCATACATTGGTGTGAAAATTGGTGGGTAATCATCCCAGCCGGCGGAATCATCGCGCAACGGAATATAGGTACCTTTCATGTTTTGATACAAGGATCCTGAATAGTTCTCATGATCCTTCATTATTTCCGCTTCCATCGCTTTTGCCTGTTTATAGGCCCATTTCCCGTATAAGTCATACTCGTAATTAGGATTATGCGGTGGCGTACAAGGCTCAATTAACCCCTGCAGATTTGGCTGATAATTCTTCACATAACCATGAGTATCAAGGAACACCATCGGGTTCCATTCTTTAATGAGCTCAACCATCTCTTTTGTTTCTGGCTGCGACTGGGTGATAAAGTCACGATTTATGTCAATTCCTTCTCCATTAAAACGGATGGCATCAATACGTCCATCAGGGTTTTGTACGACATTGAAAATAAGAATATTATTCTCTAAAACGTCTTTGGTTGTTGCATCATTTTGGGTAGCAAAACGTTCAATTAATTGAAGGATTGCATCGCTTCCGACAAATTCAGTCCCATGAATAGAACCATTAATCATGATTGGAACTTTAAAGTCAGGATTATTGGCAACCCATTCTTGAGCTTTGCCTGGATTCTTAAACATTTGCTTTCTAAGTGCCTTCAATTTTCCGAACTTTCCTTGCGTTGTTGGGTCAGCAATCGTGACAACGTAGAGTGGGTTTCCATCAGCTGATGTTCCACGGACTTCAACTTTCACACGGTTTGAAAGTTTTTCAATCTCTTTTAATTTGGAACCAATTTGTGAGAATTTCACAAAGTCATAGTTTTCGCTATTAAACTTGCTTCCGTCCTGTTCCTCATATGTATTCACATTTGTCCATTGAGGTTTCTCAGCATGTCCAGAACTCCACGGAATTACTGTTAGTAAACTCACAGCCATCAGGCCGGATAATGCTTTTTTCTTTTTCATCCTAAAACCTCCAGTATGTATATATAGTGATTTTTTTGTATATATAAATTTATTAATACATAGTTTAATAGAATACAACACGAAATGACTGGCTAATGGGCTTAACAAATCCTGTTGAAAGCGCTTTAATTTTATAACGTTGAACAAACCACATCGTTAAAAACATTCTGTATAAAATTTGATAAGCTCCCCCAGTAAGTAACGCTACCTAAAGTTGACCGTCCGAAACTAGTGCTGCAATAGGAGCGAATCCCAATAAAATAAACATTGAACGACTTGGTGGAAACGCAATACCTAAACCCGCATTCCCAGCGGCTACTGTAGCTGCTTTAATTCCTTTCTAGACTAATAAATTTCTCCTTTCGGCATCCTACTAATATTTCCTTTTAAAAATAAATTTCCATACATGTTTAAGAGTATCGCCTCCTTATTAAGAAATAGTAACCCACAAACTTAAATAACTGTTTTATAATATTATACACTTATTTTTGTGTAAATTAAGAATTTTCAGTTAATAAACAGCTGAATTTTTATCCTATTTTAATCACTTCAAAAGCAAATTAGTATTTATAAATAATTTCCATGCGCTTCTAAATCGGTAAAAAGCTCGTTTAACTGTTTTGTAGTTTGTCCCCAACGGTCAAGTTACATGGAAAAGCCCTCGAATTCTATGAAATTCATGGGCTTTTTGATTTCCTCTAATCTGTATTATGTGAACAAATGATCTCTTTTAGGTTTGCTTCATCCAAAAATCCTTGATATAAGGATAAATCTTTATAATCGAGTTTGAACTCACCAACATCCCATGTGTTTCCACTTACACTCTGCACATGTTGAGACTTTGGTTTTGCTGACAAATGTAAAGATTTGTTATAGGCTAAGAGAGATGGATTTGAGGGTCTTAAATCTAGGGGGAAAAACCTCCAAAAGAAGGAAGTGTTAAACGATGAATTTACAAATGGTTATGCAGGAGCTTGAAGTTCTCGGCAAGGAACGAACCAAGAAAATTTACGAATCCAATGGCGCGCACGAGCCGCTTTTTGGCGTGGCTACAGGCGCTATGAAACCGATCGCCAAGAAGATCAAAAAAAATCAACCTTTGGCTGAGCAGCTTTACGCCACAGGGAACTACGACGCAATGTACTTTGCAGGCATAATTGCAGACCCAAAAACAATGGCTGAGGCGGATTTTGAGCGTTGGATGGATGCGGCATATTTTTATATGCTGTCCGATTATGTGGTTGCAGTAACTTTAGCTGAAACAGATATTGCACAAGACGTTTCCGATAAATGGATCGCAAGCGGTGAAGAGCTGAGAATGTCAGCGGGCTGGAGTTGCTACTGCTGGCTTTTGGGAAATCGCCCGGACGGTGAATTTTCCGAAAGCAAGATTGCCAATATGCTTGGAAATGTGAAAAATACGATTCACGATTCTCCAGAACGAACTAAATACGCTATGAATAATTTTATATACACAGTGGGGATTTCATATTTGCCGCTCCATGATAAGGCGGTCGAGACCGCAAAGGCAGTAGGCCCAGTAGAAGTCAAACGGGACAAGAAAAAAAGCAGTTTCCTACTCGCTTCCGAAGGTATTCAAAAGGAAGTAGATAAAGGGCAGCTTGGTTTCAAACGCAAAAATGTAAGATGTTAAATAATAGCCTTGCATCGCGAACTATCTTCAATTATCGGGCGCTTTAATAGAAGAAGGATCACAGAAATGATCAAACTTTTTTATTAAGCTACTTCTATTATTTTTGACCATGCCAAATATCCCTCCAAAAATTTCGGAAGGATTTTTCTCTGTTTCACAAAACCATTAATTAGGATAAATCTAGGAACGTTTCTTTTCTCTTTAATAAAGCGTAAATCCAATGAAGCAACTTATTAATACAGGCAACGATTGACACTTTGGCAGGTTTTCCTTCTGATTTTTTCTTATCATAGAATTCTTTAAGCTTTTTGTTCCTTGAACTTCTTATGCCGCATAGTACGGCAAGATACAGAGAATGACGTAGTCTGCTCGAACCTCTTTTAGTCATACGATTAATGGTTGCCGTAAACTTACCCGATGAGTGAACACTTGGATCTACTCCAGCGAAGGCAACCAGTTTTTTCGGATGATTAAACCTATCGATTTCACCAATTTCAGAGATAATCGTGGCTGCGATTTTTTCTCCTATACCGGGAATCGATTGGATGATCTTATATTCTTCCATTTCATTTGCCAGGGCCACTATACGATCTTCCAAATCAGAAAGGTGTCCCTAGTAATGAAAAAGCAACTCAATATACATACGAAGATTGATTACGTGACTTTCATACACGTTTTTTTGAAATGGATTTCTAGATGCGGAATCCATTATTTTTTTTGCTTTTCCCCATGCCCATTCACCTGATCGGCTAGAACAGAACTCTATAACACTCTCTGCTAGTCTACTTTCTCCGGCTGTTAATACCGCCTTTGAAGTGGAATATTTCTTTAACATCAATAAAGAAACCTTCGAATATGGATCCCCAAAAACCTTCCGGTATTCAGGAAACACTTGATCTAAAATGGTGTGAAACTGAAGTCTAGCTTCCATACATATTCGTTACGATTTCCTGTTGTCTTGAGACAATTCCGCAGATCTAAAAGCTTAATTCCTCTTAATTTTATGAGGTTCAAAATCCTCTTTATAATACAGCACACACAACTGATACACATCGATTGCGTCTGTTTTTACCTTTCGTAAACTGGTCTTCTTTGCCTGATAAGAAATAATCGGATTTAGTAAGATATATAGAATCCCTTGTTCCTCCAAGTATTGAATAAAAGGAGTATGGTAATGCCCTGTAGATTCTAAAATGACCATAGGCATCTGCCCTGTCACCTCTTCAATCTCTTTTAAAAAGTCTAAAAAATGATCTAATTCCTCTTTGATATGCTTCATTAAAAAGCTCTTCCCATACGGTTTAGATTGATCTAAAAATGCCTGAACTTGACTCTCTCCCTTTGCCACATCCAGACCAACAACTGGATTCATTGTTTTTTCCTCCTCTACTTACTTACTTACTTACTTACTTACTTACTTACTTACTTACTTACTTACTTACTTACTTACTTACTTACTTACCAGTACCCCTAGTCCTCCATGTAGTGTCATAGCTTCGCTTGTTATACGAGATCTACGTCCCAACCAGCCTCAAACATGTTTCTACAAATAGGGGGCGGACAGTTTAGTTCACGGGATCAAGTCCCACGCACCCGTACGTCCTACCCTGGCTACTGATATAATAGATTCAATTAAAAAAAGGTCAACCAGTAATTTTTACTGGTCGACCTTATAATACGAACGCACCTGTTAGCATTCCTGTAGATCGTTAAATATCAGGTTTGAAAAAAATAGAGCCCCCCCCACATTCTCACACCAATATTAATATCCAGTTTTGTTTGTTAGTCTTATTCCATTAAATGGCCCTTAAATGTCAAAATGAGCGCTATCCTTCTTACAGGAAAGCGCCCTTTTCTTGAATTTCAATTACTTTTATATAAATACTTTTGTTTGCTACCGAATTTGATTTAATTCTTCAATATGTAAAACCCAAAATACTTTATGTTTACGAAATGAGAGTAGAAGATTTATCTTCATTTAAAATGGCTTAATGGGAATAGGGTGCATGATTTACACTGATTTTGGTTATGTTTTGGTAACTTGAATGTATAAAAGCGAGTCTAAGATGTCATCATCAATCTTTATTTTATACTCCGAGTGTGACTGAATCTCCTGGGACGAATCTTTTTATGGATTCGCCAACAATTTTTCTTCATTTGACCCAAGCTTGATCGTGTATTCAGTCGGTATCCATAAGCCTGTATTCTCATTTCTTCCTTGGAGAACATATTTCGGGTTGTTTTTGCCCATCCGTTCTGCAGCTGTTTTCGCAAGCTTGCCGATATCACCTGTTTTGAGGCGGTTGATAATTAAACCGAGTTTCAAACTCTTAATTGTCAGCATTTCATAATCTGTGTTGCTGTCTCCCGCTACGAATATCGGACCGTATCCGCCCCGCGTTTTGGAGATGGCGTGTTTGATCACTTCCACCTTACCTTCTCGAGCAGTGATCGGCCAATTGTCTTCATATTCTGCTTGAGTAATTCCTTCCTTCTTTTTTAATCTCATCCCAAAGACATTTTCCTTAGGAAGGTTGTAGCCGTATTTTGGATTTGACGAAAATACCTCCACCACCTCTTCCATCGAAGCCGAAATAACATAAACGTCAATCCCATTCTCCATAAAAGTATGCATTAAGTTTGCGATTTCCGAGGCCAGACGCAGTCCTGTTGTATAGGTAACTTGAACAGTACCGGCTTTTCCTAACATGGCCCCAGGACTTATAAGCGTCACCGATGCCATTTCCGCCCCTAAATTATAATCATTTGAAGCCTCTGCAAGCTGCTGAACTTCTTCGGTCGACATGTTGGCAAATAAATAAAGCACCCATGGATATCCGATTTCAACACCGTATGTTTCCCCAATGGCTTCATAAAGAAAGTACATTTTCGCTTTAAAATCTTTAAATTGATCAGTTGAATGAAGCGTTTCTAACCGCTCTGTTCCATTCATCCCATTATAGTTGGAATAAAGAAATTCGTAATCGCGCTTCAGATCCTCGGCAATTTCCTTGAGAGTGACCGCATCTCCTTGAAGGTTTTTAAACTCGTGTGAAAAGGGTCCATTCGGCACATTCTTTTTGATTACTTCATAAAACTCATCCGGTTGCATGTTATATGCCAAGTGATCGATTTGATAAAGAAAGAGGGCCTCCTCCGTATCATTCATGATGCTCGTATGATCCCAATCAAAAACAACATAAGGTTTTCGCTTTGGATCGTATCCTGTACTTCCAGCACCATGCTTATCAATTAGGTTTTGAACAGACTTATAGGTGTCAGGAGCCCATTTCCCTTTATCCAACACTTGAATACAATGGCCCTCCCTTTTTTGCGGAGTCGAAACTGCTTTTCCGCTTGCAGCCGCTCCTAAGGGAGCATACAAAAACAAGCAAATAACGATCATGCCAAATAAAGCTTTTAATTTGGTTCTATTATTCATATTATCCCCCCTGAAAAATGCAAAAGACGCCTGCCCAATAGCTCGTTATTAGCTATTGAAACAGGCGCCATTGCCGATTCATTCTTTTATGCGTAAATATTATCACGAATTTTCAAAATAGTCAAATATTTATTCGTGGTTCTTTTCTTAACAATTGTAACTTTATAAAAAAAGATTGATCATTTCTGTGATCCTTATTCAATTAAGCGCCCGTTTTGCACAAAAATCACAAAAGAGCTACATTAATAAGGTTTTTAAAATTATGGACGATAAAATCATATTTAGCTGAATTATCCAAAGAAAAAATTTTATATATTTCACTCTATTTCTTTAATTAAATAAAAAAATATCACCTAAACAGTGGGATAATTATAAACAATTTAGATTAACTCATATAGTTTCCCTAAATGCCCTTGCCCTGGCTGGGAACACTATTATTTCAGAAAACTATAACTTTTCATCTAATCAATTGAACACTACTAAAATTCTAAGAATTTAAGTATATACAAAACATCGATTGGTCAAGTGAAGGAAGTTTAAAATATTTGAAAGGAGTAAGTGGTTCTAAACTCTTAGCGGAGGATTTATACTGATTCTATGGCTGGGTGAGGAAGGTCGATGAACTATGGTGCCATTAGAGCCCATCCGTTAGTCTGACTCCAACGACCTCGGTGCATCACAGACTGTCGCTCCCTTACGGGAAGCACTCATGGTAGATTAATCCTATTCTTTCTGGTTTTTGCACCAGCCTCTAATTTTTCGCCATAGGAAGGATGGTTTCAATGGAAGTTATCAGTGAACGAGTATGCGGAATGGATGTGCATAAAACAACATTACCGCCTGCATTATGACCCCTGAAGGAAAGGAGATTCAAACATTTTCTACAAAAACGGTGTTTTTAATTCAACTGATGGATTGGATTAAATCACCTGGTTGCACTAACGTCGCTATGGAAAGCACAGGTGTGTTTTAGAAGCCTATCGTGAACTTAATTGAGGCTGAAGAAATGTAATTTTTAGTTGTTAAACCACAACATATGAAAGCAGTCCCTAGTCGAAAAACAGATGTCAGGATGCTGAGTGGATTGCTCAACTTCTTCGTCATGGGCTGTTGAAGGCAAGCTTTATCCCTGATAGAAATCAGCGAGAATTGCGTGAGCTTGTTCGGTATCGCAGAAGTATTATTAAAGAACGGCTAGTTTTTTTTCAAATGTAGAATATTTTACGTTTTTTTTGGACGGTGTGTGGAGGGCTGGGGATCCGATAATTGCGGATACATAAGATCAGTTTAGAGGGTTAGAAATTGCCGGATATATCGGTATTATGCTTGCTGGAGCGTTTCCGCTGGCCGAAAGTGTAATTAGTGTATTTGACTTTGCATACTAACTAATTAATTAAAAATAGCCACCCCCTTAAAGCTTAGAGAAGTGGCTGGTACACATTATTATTTATTTAATATCTTTTATCTGTATCATTTTAGGTGCCGCTCTTTGCTTATTGCCTCGGTCTCTTTTTTATTTTGGATTCTAATGCCATTATTCCACATAAGCACTATTCTTAGCTGTAAATTGAACTTCTGCAACAGATAACATAAGAGGACCGCTATGTGATTCCTCAAAAACAATACCTACCTTAGCAAGCTTAGTACCACTTGGTACTTGTGTCTTAGCTTCAACGATATTGAATGTTACAGATTTATCCTCATTAGTAACCTCTTTAGTACCTAAATCATAAACTTTTCCAGCTTCATCATATGCTTTGGCACTTAACTTCTTGATTTTACCATTAGTGTATTGTGGACGGTTAAAAACTTCGAATCTAGTAATTTCTTGTGGCTTATTAAAGTTAAACTCTAGACTTAAAGGTAGTGAAATTCCTTCTTCAGATGTTATGCCCCATTTCAATTCGGCCAATGAACCCTCGCTTAGATCTCCATCTATAAGCTTGTCAAAAGCCGCAGCTCCCCCTTGCATTTTTTCTGCTTCTCCTGTAACAGTCAGATCCCTTTTCGTTAATAATAATTCCTTAGGTAACAAAGCTTTGAAAACGTTGGCTGTAGAGTGTGTACTAGCGACATCAAGGCAAAATAATCGAATTGCTTCACATCGAAAAAGGATTACCAAACGGCAGGGAAAAATGAAGGGACGAATCGCTTCTGCTCATTTACTATTAACGATTGCTTACAACATCTTAAAAACAGGAGAACCCTATCATGAACTAGGTTCAAATTACCTTGAAGAAAAACAAAATAACAAAGAATTAAAAATGATCGAATACCTAAAAAAGAAAGGCTATACAATCGCTCCATCTGAACAACAAACTGCATAACCAGTTAATATAACGACATGGTACATTTACGTCCTTCAAAAAATTAGAATATGGGGCTTATTTTGTATGGCCTTTAACGAATATATTTTCATACAAAAAAGCTGCCTTAAAGACAGCTCCGATCTTTAGCTTCCGCACTTGTTAGTTTAAGTACATTTTTCGCAACCTTAAGTGGAGTAAAAATTTGGAGATTTTTTTACCCCCAAAAAAGATGGTCTTTTTTAACTAAATTAGCACCCGTTAGTCAAAAAATGATTTTTTATCACGGAAAGGAAAGCAAAATGTCCCTTCGGCTGTTCCTCCTTCAGAATGAACTACAGCAATAGAACGTACATCATCTGTCGGCGAGACCCTATTGATGCTACAAATTTTCTGAGGTCTTTCGTTTCATTAAAATCTCATTTTCGTACCTATCTCCCCAATCTCGCATGAGGTAGATAATAGGTTTTAATGTTTCTCCAAAAGCAGTAAGAGCATATTCGACTTTTGGAGGAATCTCTCGATATATTTCGCGATATACCATACCATCTTGTTCCAATTCCCGAAGTTGTTATGTTAACATACGTTTTGTGGTATAGGGCATAAGTTTCCCTAACTCGTTAAAACGTTTAGGTCCGGAAATTAAGTTATATAATATGATCCCTTTCCATTTGCCGCCTATCACATCTACTGTAATTGCAACAGGGCAAGCTGCGGTATCAGGACACTTTTCTGTTTTAAAGTCCTTCATAGTAACGCCCCAATTTTTTTAAGTATCAAATTGTATACTATATTACAAATTTTATCCTATTCCACAAAATTGTGCGTACTTTTAAATTTATAATATTTAAAGTATCATTGATTTTACAAGTGAAGACTAAATATTCTCTCTTTTTGGACTATTCACCATTAAAGATGTTTTGTAAAAAAATCCGATGAGAATGTCACTAACTAGCACAGCAGTGGATTGGAACCAGATCATCTCATAACACATGAAGGAATCATTTTTATGATCGTTTCGAAGGGAGGGTAAGAAATTGGGATTGTTTTCGGGGATATTATTTACCATTTTATAGGCATCTGGAGCTGTTTCTGTTAAATTTGGTCTTCTGTGATCCCCTCCATTTACCATGGGAACCATCCGGTTTCTTTTAACAGGTAATTTACGATTTAATAAATCACCTAGACATAGATTAGAGAAGAAGCTTGGATCATAAAGGTCAAAGGGAAAGTAAAAGTAGGATATATTAGCTTTATTCTTAGCACATACCAATCATCCTGACCATGAATAGGTAATGAGACATTTTCCTATTTTTAGGCAAAAAAAAAGGAGTGACTAAAATGAAATCACAAATTATTCAATCTTTTGGTGAACCATCCGTATTTCAATATAAAGAGATTTCAAAACCTGAACTGAAACCTGGACATGTACTTATTCAAGTAAAGGCTACAAGTGTAAATCCTATTGATACGAAAGTTCGTGCTGGTGCAGTTCCAGCCGTTGCACCCGAGTTTCCAGCAGTATTACACGGAGATGTGTCAGGGTTGGTATCTGCAGTGGGTGAAGGAGTAACCTCGTTTAAAATTGGCGATGAAGTGTTTGGATGCGCGGGTGGATTTAGAGGCACTGGCGGTGCACTTGCAGAGTTTATGCTTGCAGATGCCGATTTACTTGCTCATAAGCCGAAAAATTTGACGATGGAAGAAGCCGCAGATTTACCATTAGTTTCCATCACCGCTTGGGAAGCATTATTTAATCGTGCAAGGCTTATACCTGGACAAAATATATTGATCCATGGGGCCACCGGAGGTGTAGGACACATCGCCATTCAACTAGCCAAACGGGGAGGAGCAACAGTCTATACAACTGCCTCTTCGCAAGAGAAACTGGAGATTGGCACGCGCCTTGGTGCTGATATAACTATTAATTATCGAGAAGAAAACGTTCATGACTATGTACAAAAATATACAAACGGAAAAGGATTTGACGTCGTGTTTGACACGGTAGGGGGTGAAAACCTTGATCGCTCTTTTGAGGCAGCAGCGGTACATGGAACGGTAACAGCCATTGCTACTCGTTCGACTCATGACCTCTCCCCCGTGCATTCAAAGGGACTTTCTCTTCATGTTACCTTTATGTTGTTGAAGATATTAAACAAGGACATGCATAAACATTATGGAGAAATTTTGATGAAGGTTGCTAGGATGGTTGAGGAAGGGAAACTGCGTCCGCTTTTGGATTCAAACATTTTTACGTTTGATGAAGTCTCAAAAGCCCATGAGTACATGGAGTCAGGCAAGGCGATAGGAAAAATTGTTTTGAAAAATAGCTGGTAATATTATTGCAAATTTGAAATGCCTCAACAATTTTACGTTCATTTAAAAGTAGATGGTCAATAGAATCTCTATAAGATTCTCGATGTACCGTCTGCTTTTATTTTTAATTACCGTAAAAACCAACAGGGCCTAGTAATAGAAATATCGGCAACTTTAAGATCATTTGAAACCACTACTACTCTTTAAATAAAAGTTTTTGTCAATTTCTTTTCGGTTACATCCTCTTGTTCTTCATTCCAAAAATCATACTTTATACCTCAAGAATTACTTTTCTTAATGAACTAACCTGCCCCGTTTGTTCATTAAGAAAAAAGGCCACCAAATGTCAGCCCCGGATCTCAACTAACGCACTAGTCAGTTTAAGAATTTTCTATTTCGAATTGATGTAATAAACCAGATTATCAGTCCATTCACCAAATCTATTTTATTTAATTTTTGCATATAACGTGGAACGTGGAACTCCTGTAGCTTTTACAATGTCATTCACACTCATTCCGTTTGTTTCACGTTCATTATATAGCTGAATAGCTCGTTTTAAAGTCTTTTCATCTTGTCCTGCTCTTCCCATATGCTTCCCTTACCTTTTTGCTCTCTCCCGGCCTTCTGTAGTTCTTTCTACAATCAAATCACGTTCAAATTGTGCGAATGAACCTTAAATATTAAAAAGCAGTGTTTGTAAGCTATTTCCTTCGTTTGAACCATCAAATTTCATATCCTCTTTTACAAATCTTACATTAACCCCTTTTTCAGCTAATTCATGAACTATCTTATTTAAGTCCATAATAGAATGAGCTAAACGATCTATTTCAGTTACTACTAAAGTATCTCCTTCTCGTGCAAATTCAATAGCTTCATAAAAGTTGGGCTCTTTGTTTTGTACTTGTCCCGGTTACTTTTTCAACAAAAAGCTTTTCCCACCCTTCCTTTTCTAATATTTCCAATTGCCTTTCTAAATCCTGAACAGTAGTTGAAACCCTCGCATAACCAATTAACAATATGTATCACCCTTTGTCTAAAAGTCTTAAGTGTTTTATACTAATAATTACAGACTAACGTCTAGACATGAAACAAGAATAAATAAACAAATATGTCATTTTAGGTTTTCTTTTGCACTATAAGTAAATATTAAAAGTCCAATTTCTCAGCATTAAAATTGAGAAATTGGACTTTTATCGTTACTACAGAAATGCGCCCGTTTGCTGAAGATCAATAAACTTATATAAACTTGTTTCCTGAATCATTATACCCACAGTTTCCCAAGACTACGTTCTCTCCTTCCAAAGCTTCATTGGATTTTTTTGCCCTTCATTTAATGGCATTTGTATCATCGAAAGTGAGCGTTCTGCTTTTGTTTTTTGTAAATCCTCATATATAATTTTAGATTTCCCTAATCCCACTTCAACCGCATTCTCAACTGAAGCACAATAAAAAACCTTTTCGATTCCAGCAAAGTACATTGCCGTTAGACACATCGGACAAGGCTCCCCACTTGCATACATTGTATAACCTGATAGATCATTCGTTTGTAATTGCTCTTGCGCGCGCCGGATAGCCAGTAATTCCGCATGTCCACTAACATCATAAGTTTTGTGCAGCTCATTAACACCTTCAGCTACAACGTTGTTATTTTTCACAAGTACTGCACCAAAAGGTTGTCCACCCTCACGAACATTTTCTACCGCTAGTTCTACTGCTCGTTCCATGAATAAATCCATTTCAAAACCTCCATTAATGATTTAAATTAAATACTGTTAATGTAATTATAAGACATTAACAATGGCCTTGCTGAATAATCGTTCACCTATAAACACTATAGTTTTAAAAATTTGAAATTGGGGATACCATTGTCGGAGGAAAAAGTTCAGTTGTCCAGGAATTACTAATTATTTCTTTTCTTGTTAAAGGAAAACAAAAAGGGAACGGAGAAACCCATTCCCTTTTTGACTAGATGCTAATCTTTTTTAACGTTTTTTATTTAGTGAATTTTGGTTTAAGATCACCTTTATAAGATTCATGCTCAACGTAAACGTTTATGTCTTTACCATTTTTGTCATTGCCAGTTCTTTTATAGAAATTAGGCTTTTTTCGTTGCTCCATTAAATGGCCCTTTAATGGAATAGCATGACTAACGTTTTAACGACAAAGAGAGGGTACCCCAAGGGAGTGACCTCACTATTATGTGGGGCTCTGACCTTTGGGATAGCCTCTCATTCTTAAACAGTTTTACTTAGTTTCAGATTCATTTTTGCCCATATCTTCAGTTAATTGTTCAAATGATCTGACCTTACCAGTTGGATTCTGCGATTGCTTACGATCTTTCCATTGGCGTTCTTGTTGTCGCTTAGATTGAGTCATCTAAATAAGCTCCTATACATAAAGTTCAGTAAACAGTTTGAAGCATGATAAGCCTCCACCCTTTGTACTCGGTGCAGGTATCACTTATCATAAGTCGAGTCTGGCAAGTATTAATTAATGCATGCCTTTCCACTCACCTTGATTTTTAGAAGCCTTTTCTTTTTTTGCTTTATTTTTATGTGCTTGATTAGCGTTTGCACTGCCAAATTCTTGAGAGAATTCTGAATCAGTTTTGCTTGAATCAAATCCTTGTTTGTTCTTTTGGTCTGCATCATTTTTCTTTGTTCGTTTTGCCATGGATACCCCTCCTTCTTATCTTTAGTATGAGATCAGAAAGAAGAAATATACCCCGAATTAAAAACGATAGTAACATGAATCTGTCAGGTAATTCGGGTAAAAAACAAAGTGAATAATAAGTTCCAGTTCGGTTATTTTATAAGTTATTACCTACAATGTTGCCGTTTGTACATAAGATGTTTGAAATTAACTTAACACCAGAATTTCTTGACTTGGATATCTACGAAACAATGGATACCCTAATGCACGAGATGGTTCACTTGTATAATCGGATACATGATGTTCAAGACGTTAGCAGGAGTGGGACATATAAGGAATCCAAACTCATTTCCACTGCCAAAGTGTCAATCGTTGCCTGTATTAATAAGTTGCTTCATTGGATTTACGCTTTATTAAAGAGAAAAGAAACTTTCCTAGATTTAGCCTGATTAACGGTTTTGTGTAACAGAGAAAAATCCTTCCAAAAGGATACTGGAGGGATAACAAGGAGTGAGGTTTTCCTTCTGTATTCTATCTCATTTCTTGTATTAAACTTAACGATGCGTTAGTTTAAGATCCGAGGTGCCTTTAACGCAGCTTTTTCTTTTATCAACTATCGGGGCAGGATTGTTGCAATCTCCGAAGTCGTCAGCTATAAAAGCAAATTCTTGCTCAACAACAGCAATAGATAGCCCTCCTTTTTTTGGATAACTATCGCCTCTGTTGAACCTTTACACCCTTAATCAAAAGCCAGAATGCTAATGAAAGCTCTCCAATCACACCGGGTACGGCTACAACCAGTAAGAATATCGTTTTGTAGTCGGTGTAGTTGGGTAGAAGAAAATGTGCAAAACTATCTATTAAATATCCAGCAGATGCAATGACCAAGAAGAACCCAATCATTCTTGGTATGTAGCCTCCTGACTTGATTATTAAATAACCAACGACAAACAAATGAAATCCAAAAAATACTAATCCAATAATCCATCCATTGTTAAAAGCATCGATTAGTAACATCACCTGAGCTTGGAACTGATCTGTTGTGAATACCGTCAAATATTCAGTACCACTTAGAAGTTGTAAAACATTCAAAAAATTATGCAAAGCGATACCAAAAATGGCGGTGTATACCAATCTAAACCACGCGGCGAGCATCGCAAGATTCTTATTAACGGGTTTGAGTAGAACATACAGTGCCCATGCTAACAGCACATCAAGAATAAGCACGATGACAAAGCTAATAAATCCACTTCTAAATAACATCTCATTAGTTATGATGTTATTAGCAGTTGTTGCTGCATCATCCGATATAATAAGACCATTAAAAACAGAAAAGTTAGAAAACATAGCAAGGATAGCCATAAGTAGAAGCCCGAACCCTGCGACTCTAGAATAATAAAGTGGTGAAGCTTCATTGTTACGGTTTGTCATTTCTAACTCCTCCTAATTTTTAACTATACATGAAGCTCTTGATACATTTGTAATTTCACAAATTCGATATGCAGATCATTCTGACTCGAAATCAAATTCAGATATTGTAGACCGAAATTCAAATTGCGATGAAATATCGCCTATTAATCTCGTACACATGAAGAAGTTTCTTTAGATACCAAAAATAATGATTCCAGCTGCTATATTTCCCCGCCAAAGATTGCCACATTCTGCCGGTCAGGACCAAACACATGCCCGTTCCATTTCAATACGGTCTGTACAAATCCGAGTGAGTCAGCATTGTACCTCCCTGCTATCCTCTGATAGGCTTCGAGCTCATAAGTGCCGTCCTTGTTAAAATCGACCGGATATAAACCGGACAAAGGATTGACCCAGCCTTCTATCGATGCCTTCAAAATACCATTCTTATTATAAATTTCAGTTAAATATTCATTTCCCTTGTAAGTAAGTTCAAGAATGTACTTTTCTTTTAGTTTATGACTAATCACAGTCGCTTTGTATTGATCTTGATAGGTCACACTGTACTTATAATCTTCATTGAATGCATCAGAATTAAAAATCTGCCTCATTTGACCGTTAATATAAGAAAATACATACGTATAAATCGTACCGGAGCTTCCTCCTGTATCCATGACTACTAAAATATCATCCACCTTGTTGTCTGTAAAATCACCAAGAAAGAGTGTGGGGTTGTATCCGAGGTTATCCTTTAAGGGGAATTGCTGATAGTGATTTGTTCGCCCATTTTGGATGACAAGAGTTATATTTTGCCATAGTGGACTATCAGGAGTTTTATTTGCTGTAAGAAGGACATTATCAATTATACCGTCTCCGTCAATATCTACCCGATTTTCAGTTACAATTGAAGGGTTGTTCTGATTTATTTCTCTTGAAAGAAAATGCTGGAGCTTCACCTTCATTTCCAGTAGCTCTTGCTTTGAAGGATACGGATTTGGGAACGACAAGGCGTTATCAATTGTTTCCAGTGCTTCGTCTGTTAATCCCACTCTTACCTGCGCATCAGCCAGAAAGAACCAATAATAAGGATCATTCGTTTCTTGTATTTTTGTTTGATAGTAATGGATCGCTTTTCTGAGATCATACATGTCCATATTCAGCCCACCTTCCTTTTTATCAATATAAAATTATATGCAGGAATTTGAGGCTATAGCCTTAAGATCTTTTTTATTGCACTATGAATGTACTACCCTAAATAAATAAAAAGCCAATCTTGCCTGATATGGTTAAAATCGCTCCGTTATTAATGATATGGTTCTCCGTAATGAATCTAAGTGTAGATGTTTATTTTTTCGCCGATAGACTTAGTGCGAATTTAAAGAAATGTCCAACAATCTGGCTCAATTGTTGAATAAAGGTCAAACAACACTCTTCAAGTATCCTGGCCCTTTAGTTCCACAAGAAAAAAAGGTTGCCGCAGCAACCCTTGTTATTGAAGTAAAGCACTGTTAGTGTAAGAAAACACAATCAGTACATAATCTGCCACAATGCAATTGCAAAAGAAAGATTTACATGCCCCTACTTAATAGGGCTTTTTCATGAATACAGGTCAGGTATTTTCGGGATACAGCATTAAAATATCCTACATCAATAATTGCTATTTCTCCTTTATTCGGGCATTGAATATGCGTCAGCTGAAGTGATTCATTGATTATGACCAAGTCAATTGCGTCCAATTCTTTTTTGCACGCCGAACATTTTACAGGTAGTAAGTTTTCTTTTTCCATTAAAGAAGCCCCCTTTTGATAATAGGTATTCTCTATGTCTAGTTGCTAATCCTACCTGTTCACATAACCGTCAAAAATCCCTTTTTCCATTACATATTAATTTTGGTGTCTACATAGCTTGATAAACTTACCTGCCCTTTTTGTTCCATAAGAAACTCCTATGGCGGCGCTCCTCGCCGCCACCATCTACCACGAAAACCTGCTCTTTACCCAAAATAAAGTCTAACCCATTAAACCCTTGACAATAATGGATGATAACAATACAACCAGGCTGAACTTTTTTTGGTGGATCTTAAGGAAGATACCCTGTATAAGAAACTGGTTGTGACAGTATTGAAGAACCATTTAGTGTACTACAAGTACGTATACAAAAATTTTTGTAACAAATCTCCTGTCATATGTATTGTTAATCTTTTATTGAGGTGATTCTCCTATGGAAGCAATGATTGAACGGTGTGCTGGCCTAGATGTACACCAAGAAACAGTAGTAGCCTGTGTATTATTTGGTCCATTAGATAAAAAGCCAAAAACCTCTATTGAAACGTTTTCAACTACAACAACGGGACTCTTGGCTTTAAGTGATTGGTTAACTACCCTTCAGGTATCCGATGTTGTGATGGAAAGTACCGGAGTCTACTGGAAACCAATATGGAATATTCCCGAAGATTCTTTTCACCTTGTTCTTGCCAATGCCAGACATGTCAAAAATGTTCCAGGGCGTAAAACTGATGTGAAAGATGCCGAATGGCTTGCCAAGCTTCTAAGATGTGGACTTATTGAAAGCAATTTTGTTCCACCGGAGGATATTCGTGATTTACGAGATCTTACTCGTTATCGAAAAAAATTGATTCATCATCGCACTTCAGAGCAGAATCGCATTCATAAAAATCTTCAAGATGCTAATATCAAGCTAACATCCGTATTATCAGACATTTTTGGTGTATCGGGACGCCGTATCCTTGAAGCGATTCTAAACGGTGAAAAAATAGAGACCGATGGTCTTCGAAAAATGGTGGATTGGCGAACAAAAGCAAGTATTATTGACATTGCAAATGCAATGAATGGTCGTATTCGCCGTCATCACCGTGATATGTTGCGTTACCATTGGGAGCATATGAGTTATTTAGAAAAAGCCATAGAAGAATTGGAAAAACAAATCGATCAACTCCTGTCCCCCTATCGTAAGGAAGTAGAACTATTGGATGGTATACCTGGTGTGAACAAAGCTGCCGCAGCTACTTTTATTGCAGAGATGGGCGTTGATATGTCCGTATTTAAATCGGCTAAACATCTTGCCTCTTGGGCTGGTGTGAGTCCCGGAAATTACGAAAGTGCTGGTAAAAAAAAACGAGTAAAACCACACAAGGTAACAAAGCTTTGAAAACGATGGCTGTAGAGTGTGTACTAGCGACATCAAGGCAAAATAATCGAATTGCTTCACATCGAAAAAGGATTACCAAACGGCAGGGAAAAATGAAGGGACGAATCGCTTCTGCTCATTTACTATTAACGATAGCTTACAACATCTTAAAAACAGGAGAACCCTATCATGAACTAGGTTCAAATTACCTTGAAGAAAAACAAAATAACAAAGAATTAAAAATGATCGAATACCTAAAAAAGAAAGGCTATACAATCGCTCCATCTGAACAACAAACTGCATAACCAGTTAAAATAACGACATAGTACATTTACGTCCTTCAAAAAAATTAGAATATGGTGGGCTTATTTAAGTATGGCCTTTCACTAAAGTGTTTTCATACAAAAAAAGGTGCCAAAGCAACTCCCTTATTGAAGTAAAGCACCTGTTAGTTGAAGAAAAAAGATATAATTAAAATAGACAATGTGTCAAAAGGGAGGTAAGGAAATTGTTAAATCAAGATTTAGAGAAGATTTTAGCAGATTTGAAGCACTCGAAACTAATGAGATTGAAATAAATTTTGAGGGCGTAGAAGAGGAAACGATCTCCGTTTCTTTTCATCTGTTTTCCAAAGATGAATTTGAAGAAGGACAACTAGGATATAGAGAAGATGAGGAAGGTAACTCCTTTGTAGGCAATAACGAAGGCGATTGGAAAGAAAGTTGGTTTGTTATAGGTTACGATGAAGATTTAGGAGACCCAATATTTGTGGATATACATAATAAAAATTATCCTGTTCTGACTGCTGAACACGGCATGGGTGAATGGGAACCATCTGTATTAAATGATTCCTTAGAAGAATTCTTAAAGGATATTAAATAAAGAGGGTAATAACTCTCTTTATTTAATAATCATCCGTTCGTCCATAAAAAAAGTTGTCGTAGCAACTCTTGTTCTAAAACTAAGCACCTGTTAGTTCAAGAACAACTATTATAGTTTAACCTTCTCAAAATGTTCAACTGTTGGAAATGGGTCATAAAAATTATGTAATTTCTTTTTCCATTCTTGATACTCTTTGGATTGTCTAAATCCAATTGTATGGTCTTCTAATGTTTCCCACTGCACCAGTAGTAAATATTTCCCCTCAACTTCCATACAACGCTGTAATTCGTGAGATATGTACCCTTTCATTGAAGAAATAATTTCTGATGCCCCACGAAATGCTTCTTCATATTCTGCTTCCATACCTTCCTTAACTTGTAGCATAACAGCTTCCAATATCATTTAATTTCCCCCTTATCAAAAGTATAACATTACTCTTTTTTAATGACTTTTTGTTGAACTAACCTGCCCCTTTAGCTCCATAAGAAAAGAGCTGCCACATCAACTCCCTTATTTAAGTGGGTTGATGTGGGATACACCAATCGAATCCTTCTTTTTTTAGATGCGAGTAACATTCTTTAAAAGTGTTACGAATTTATATGTTACTCCATTTAAGTTTCCTACACGGTAAGCGAACTACTTATATTTATACGAGTCTTTTCCGTCTATGCTTGAATTAAAGTGTGACAATAATCGGACCATTTTTAGTAAGGATAATCGTATGTTCCAATTGTGCTACATAGCTTTTTTCTGTAGCATAGGTCCAACCGTCTTCTTTTTGGAATACTTCTTCTTCAAAGGTTGAGATAAATGGTTCGAATGCAATAACCATCCCTTCCTTTAATATTTCATTATCCCATGGATCATTATAATTACAAATATGGTCAGGTGCTTCGTGTATTCTACGTCCAACACCATGTCCTGTAAGGTTTTTGATAACAGTGAATCCATGCTGTCTCGCTGTTTCGAATACTGCTTTTCCGATTCTACTTTTTTTGGAACCGGGTTTTGCTTTCTTAAGACCGGCTTCAAATGCCTTTTTAGCAACGTCGCATATTTTCGTTAATACTTCTTCTCCTTCTCCTACTACAAATGAGATTCCTGTATCTGCGAAATAACCGTTCTTTGAAGCAGATACATCTATATTTACAAGATCCCCTTCATGAATAACCCGATGACCCGGAATACCATGTGCCACTTCTTCATTAAGACTAATGCAAGTATAGCCAGGAAAATCATATTCACCTTTTGGAGCTGAAACTGCACCTGCTTTTTCTAAAAGTTCTCCGGCTATATCATCAAGTTCTTTGGTCGTTATGCCAGGAATTGTTCTTTGTACCAATTCATCTCTAATGGAGGCAATAATTTTGCCAATTTCCTTCAAACCATTAAAATCTTCTTCTGTTTTTGCAATCATTTTTTTCCTACCTCATTATCTTTTATCATCAATAAACTATATAAGTATTAATTGTACCTTTATTTTCTCGAAAAATAAAAGCAATGTAAATTATTTGGTACAATACTCCTCAGCTGAATTTTTCTTCGATCAAGAAATAGACCACAAAAAGGATCTAGTACAAATGACTATACTATTAATTGGATTTAGCTCCATAAGAAACTTCTATGGCGGCGATTCTCGCCGCCACCATCTAGCATGAAAACCTGCTCTTTACCCAAAATAAAGTCTAACCCATTAAACCCTTGACAATAATGGATGATAACAATACAACCAGGCTGAACTTTTTTTGGTGGATCTTAAGGAAGATACCCTGTATAAGAAACTGGTTGTGACAGTATTGAAGAACCATTTAGTGTACTACAAGTACGTATACAAAAATTTTTGTAACAAATCTCCTGTCATATGTATTGTTAATCTTTTATTGAGGTGATTCTCCTATGGAAGCAATGATTGAACGGTGTGCTGGCCTAGATGTACACCAAGAAACAGTAGTAGCCTGTGTACTATTTGGTCCATTAGATAAAAAGCCAAATACCTCTATTGAAACGTTTTCAACTACAACAACGGGACTCTTGGCTTTAAGTGATTGGTTAACTACCCTTCAGGTATCCGATGTTGTGATGGAAAGTACCGGAGTCTACTGGAAACCAATATGGAATATTCTCGAAGATTCTTTTCACCTTGTTCTTGCCAATGCCAGACATGTCAAAAATGTTCCAGGGCGTAAAACTGATGTGAAAGATGCCGAATGGCTTGCCAAGCTTCTAAGATGTGGACTTATTGAAAGCAATTTTGTTCCACCGGGGGATATTCGTGATTTACGAGATCTTACTCGTTATCGAAAAAAATTGATTCATCATCGCACTTCAGAGCAGAATCGCATTCACAAAATTCTTCAAGATGCTAATATCAAGCTAACATCCGTACTATCAGACATTTTTGGTGTATCGGGACGCCGTATCCTTGAAGCGATTCTAAACGGTGAAAAAATAGAGACCGATGGTCTTCGAAAAATGGTGGATTGGCGAACAAAAGCAAGTATTACTGACATTGCCAGTGCAATTAATGGTCGTATTCGCCGTCATCATCGTGATATGTTGCGTTACCATTGGGAGCATATGAGTTATTTAGAAAAAGCCATAGAAGAATTGGAAAAACAAATCGATCAACTCCTGTCCCCCTATCGTAAGGAAGTAGAATTATTGGATGGAATACCTGGTGTGAACAAAGCTGCCGCAGCTACTTTTATTGCAGAGATGGGCGTTGATATGTCCGTATTTAAGTCAGCTAAACATCTTGCCTCTTGGGCTGGTGTGAGTCCCGGAAATTACGAAAGTGCTGGTAAAAAAAAACGAGTAAAACCACACAAGGTAACAAAGCATTAAAAACGATGGCCGTAGAGTGTGTACTGGCAACCTCAAGGCAAAATAATCGAATTGCTTCACATCGAAAAAGGATTACCAAACGACAGGGAAAAATGAAGGGCCGAATTGCTTCTGCTCATTTACTATTGACGATTGCTTACAACATCTTAAAAACAGGAGAACCCTATCATGAACTAGGCTCCAATTACCTTGAAGAAAAACAAATGAACAAAGAATTAAAAATGATCGAATACCTAAAAAAGAAAGGCTATACAATCGATCCATCAGAACAACAAACTGCATAACCAGTTAAAATAACGACATATAGTTCATTTACGTCCTTCAAAAAAATTAGAATATGGTGGGCTTATTTTAGTATGGCCTTTCACGAATATGTTTTCATACAAAAAGAGCTGATCGTGAAGTGAATCCAAAAAGTTAGACACTTTATTTAATTAGGCAGCCTTGAGGGCATGAACCCGGAATTCTACCGGGCTCATGCCTTTTAATTTTACCTTGATTCGTTGATGATTGTAGTAATGGATATATTCTTCTAATTCTTGTTTGAAATTTCTTGAAGATAAAGTAACTCTGATTTTAATAGGCCAAAGAAGTTTTCTATGACCGCATTATCGAGACAATTCCCTTTACGGGACATGCTTTGTGTAATGTTATGTCTTTTCAAATCATGCGAATATTGTTTCATCTGGTAATGCCAGCCCTGATATGAATGAAGAATGGGTGAATCTTTCGATTCCAAGCGGTCAAAGGTTTTCTCCAGCGTTTTGGAAACGAGGGGATAAACAGGCCGAGATTCGACATTATAGGCGATGATTTCTCCATTAAACAGATCAAGAATGGCCGATAAGTATAGTTTCTCCCCAGCTAGATGGAATTCTGTGACGTCTGTCACCCATTTTTCATTTGAGTTTGTTGCCTTGAAATCACGTGCTAGAATGTTGGGTGCAATCTTGCCGATTTTCCCTTTGTACGAACGGTATTTCTTCATGCGAACTAAAGACTTCAATCCTAGTTCATTCATCAATCGGAGAACTGTTTTATGATTGATGCGAGCACCTCTGTTACGTAATTCTAGGGTGATACGCCGATACCCATAGCGCCCTTTATGCGTATGGAAAATCTCTTCGATAAGGGATTTCATTTCTGTGTATTTATCCTCACGCCCGAAGGCGTTTACCCAATAATAGTATGTACTCCGTGCCATGTTAGAAATGGATAGAAGCAGATTTAAATCAAATTGTTTCCTTAGTTCATGGACTACTTTCGCTTTGTCTTTCTTTGTAGGGCTTCCTTTTCTTGAACTAAGGCATTCAACTTCTTTAGATAGGCATTCTCTGCACGTAAGTATTCTAATTCGGCAAGAAGTGCTTCTTGAGAGCCCTTAGCTGGTGATGTTTTTTTGGTTTCTTTTTTCATGGATAGACGCCCCTTTTTCTTTGGTTTAAGGGCGTCTATACCTCCTTCCTTCAACTGATTTGACCATTTCAAAAGTGTAGAATCGGAAGGAAGATTATAGTGTACAGCGGTCTCGCTGATCGATGCCCCATATTCGTTCATATAATTAAGTACCTCTAGTTTAAAGGGCAGAGTGTAATTTGTATAGGATGAAGCAATTCCTTCCATCCCATGTTCTAGATAGCGAGCGACCCATCTCTTCAGAGGGGATAAACCTACATTTCTTTCTTGTGCGATGGATTTATAGGATTTTTTCCCTTTCATGTACTCTAAAACTGCATGTAATTTTTCGTCTATCGTATATTTAGTCAAAAAAACTGCACCTCCAATTGTTAGATGTTGTCTAACAATTGGGGTGCAGTTCATCGTCACAGCTCTTTAATTCTTGCATCTGAGGGTTGAATAAAAATTGTGTTATATGTGATTTTTTAATCTCTTTTCCATTAGTTCTGCCATTTGTTTCGAATTTGGATTTCCTTCATTTTGTAATTTATCAATGATGTTAATATAATCTGTTTCATTTCGGTTCTGACTTAATTTATCAGCAGCCTGAATTTCTCCCACCTTAATCTTAAATCCAACTATACCTTTCAGTTCACTTTCTAAGAGATAAGGAGAAAGTTTATCCCATAAAACAGGATTTTCACGATTTTCTTCATATTTTTCCAGCATTATTGTTAATTCTTCTATTAATTCATCTTTCTCTAAAATGCTTGCTTTACCATATACATGGACGGCTTGATAATTCCATGTTGGAACTTCTTCATGCCCATACCAAGAAGAAGAAATGTAAGCGTTCGATCCCTGAAACATTACAAGCACATCTTCACAGGTTTCAAATGTTCTCCACTGAGGATTTCCATAAGCCATATGCCCAGTAATATAGTAATCATCACCTTTTTTATTTAACCCCAAAGGCAAATGAGTGGCAATTGGTTTCCCTTGTTCTGTTGTGACAATCGTGCCAAAAGAGTTTTTTTGAACAAAACCCCAAATTTCATCAACATTTTTGACCTTATAATATTTTGGAATATACATAATAATCCACCTTTCAAAAAAAGTTATATGAGTGTTTTGGTCATTATAAAGTCCATTTGTCTTTCATCACCCATATAAAAAGAGTGGGCTCCAGTTTGAACAAACCCCAGTTTCTTATAAAAAGCAATAGCATTTTCATTTTTTTCCCATACGCCTAGCCAGATTTTCTTTTTATTACGTTCCATCGCAATTTCCATAGCTTTATTTAGCAGATATTTACCAAGCCCATGTTTTTGAAATTTTTTCTTTATATAAATCCTCTCGATTTCAAGTGATTCAGCACCCATTTCTTCAGACTGAGCATCATTGGTATTGACCTTTAAATATCCAGCGACTACATTATCAAAATAAACAAAAAAGAATTGCGAAGAAATATTGGATAATTCTTTTTCTAATTGTTTTAAGTTAAATGCCCTTTCCAAATAGACATTCATATTTTCGGGTGAATTCTGATGCTTAAATGTCTCATTAAATGTTTCATAACTAATTTCTTGAAGTTTGCGTGAATCTTCAAGCGTACACTTTTTTATATTTATAGTCATATATGCCGCTCCTTTATATAATCAATAATTTCTCTTGTTTCCCTTTTTTACAAATTCCCAGTCTTTTTCTATATTTTTTCTTACTCTTTGAAGAAGATTGAAAATGGTTTCTACTTCTCTTTCGGAAAATCCCTCTAATGCAACGATATTGGAATAATCATTTTCTCTTTTTATAAAAGGATAAACATTTTTCCCTTTCTCTGTTGGAAAGAGTTTTTTAATTTTTTTGTTATGTTTATCTTCTTTCTTTTCAATAAAGCCATTAATTTCAAGTTTTTTTATAGCACGAGCTGCTGTTGTTCGATCTACTTTTATCATCTCAGCTAACTTTTCTTGAATGATTCCTGGGTTTTCACAAATTCGCACAAGGTACAAATACTGCCCTTTTGTAAGGTCATATTCTTTAAATTCTATATTACTTATAGAATCTAATGCCCTTGCAATCATTCCAATTTCACGAAGAATTTCATTCATAATTAACTCCTTAGTACATATTTTTGTTGCAAATGCAATAAAAATAACATATATTAAATTTAACCTAACTTTGTTGCGTTTGCAACAAAAAAATAATAATAAAGAGGTCTAGTAAAGTGAAATATGTTTTTATTTATTAGGAATTTTAATATTAACCCTTGGTATTTCTTTCACTATACAATCAGACCTTGGAACTTCACCTTTTGATGCACTTTTAGGACTGTCTATAAATGTGAGGCTTACTGTGGGAAGTTGGGAAATAATAATAGCTTTAATATTGATATGTTGTAATTCATTTTTAAAAAGACAAAGACCATAAGTTTTGGGGTTGTTAACGGCATTTATAACGGGTCTTGGTATTGATATGTGGCTTTTTTTATTGCACAATTTGATAACACCTGAACTATGGTACAGCAAAGATGTTTGTTTTGGAATCGGTTTAGTTGTTATAGGATTAGGAACTGCAACATATTTACATACAAATTTTGCACCGATTCCAGTTGTCCGATTAACATTAATCATACAAGAATTAACTAGAGCAAATATTTTTTTCGAGAACATTCATTTACCTCGTATTCTTGATAATGGCAATGATTTTAAATGGACCAATTGGCGTTGGAACATTATTAACCGTTTGTTAAAGGGGGGCTAATACTTATTTACTTTATGCCATTTACTGAAAAAGTATTAGACCGCATATTAACACACTCTAGTACATCACCAAATTATGATAAAGGTAAAAACCATTCAATATAGAATGCTTTTTATTTTTCTTGTTCAACTAACCTGCCCCTTTAGCTCTACAAGAAAAAACGACACTTCGTTATTGAAGTATCGCACTTTTTAGTTGAACAACAGAAATGTTTAATTCCATAACTACCTGTTTTTATTTTCATAGACTGGCCATGCACCTTGTAATTTTCGATTTACTATGATTTGCCCCGCATGATGAGCGTCATGACGGATTACACCATTAATATGTTTCCATAGGGGATGTTTAGATATATCATTTTCTAAATCTGTTATACTCAATTTTTGAACGTGCTCATATATTTCTTGATTGACTTGATGCATTCTTCTTATTAAAGCATCCCAATCTTCTTGAGAATCTCCCTCAAATGCAAAGGTATCATGGTTATTTGAAGTGTACTCTGCATTTTTTCCTTGTAACCGCAATAACAACCGCTCTTTGTAATATAGCAAGTGAACAGTAGTTTCCCAAATAGAATTTATTGTCTTGTTTTTAGGCTTCCATACTGCCTGCTCAACAGTCAGGTCATTTATTACAAGTTTTAATGGTGAGTACCAGTTATCTTGACTATAAGTATGTTCTATTTCATAAATTATCAGATTAATCACATTCAATGTTTTTCCCCCCTCTTAATAAACTCAATTTAATTTTTGGTCAAAGCAACATTAAATAAGAGCAAATAAACTACCACTTTTTGTTACACAAGTATATGTTTCTAGCATTTTAGAGAAAACCCTTCTTGAATAACCTGCCCCGATAGTTGTATAACAAAAAGCTACCTTAAAGACAGCTCTGATTTTCCTCCTCTACTTACTTACTTACTTACTTACTTACTTACTTACTTACTTACTTACTTACTTACTTACTTACTTACTTACTTACTTACCAGTACCCCTAGTCCTCCATATAGTGTCATAGCTTCGCTTGTTATACGAGATCTACGTCCCAACAACAGCCTCAAACATGTTTCTACAAGTAGGGGGCGGACAGTTTAGTTCACGGGATCATGTCCCCCGCACCCGTACGTCCTACCCTGGCTGCTGATATAATAGATTCTATTAAAAAAAGGTCAGCCAGTAATTTTTACTGGTCGACCTTATAATACGAACGCACCTATTAGTTGAACAAAGGGGTTAATATCTTGTTTTTTCTTATTTCTTAATAATACGGACTATGTTATCTAAATCCCACCACTTTCAACTTTAGATATAAGAGAAATAACCTCATATGACAGTTTTTCGTATATGTTTTGCGGAATAGGTTCTTTGTCAATGAGTCGTGTTCGTCTGTTGGTTCAAGCCGTTTAGCTGGAACAATAGTGTTTACCTTATTAGGAGGAATATGCGGTCCACCGGCTACATAGCCGGTGGCTTTTTCATTATGTAAAACAATTAGTTTTTTCCAAGTCCAAAGACTGTACCTTCATTAAAAATCAAATGACAGTTCAGGCATGAATTGATTCATATGTTTTTGGATTTCGTTATATTTGTCGGACTGATCACTCAAGGCTTTCATTGGAATGATCTCATATGGCCGGTTGACCCAGGTTGGCAGGAATTTTGGATTTTGTAGTTCGATTTTCACATCATCCCCGGTTTGGATTTTTTTTACGCCAATTTGCATAATACCGCCGATGTCTTTGTAATCTCCCTGCTGGCCGGATAAGAAATTCCCAAGTGAATAAGCAACAAATGCCCGTTCGCCGTTTGGTTTTGTAAGCCATGAAACAGGCTGCAAAACGTGTGGGTGGTGGCCAATAATAATATCAGCACCTGCATTAGCTGTCGTTTGAGCAAGCAGCTTTTGTTCATCATTAGGCAACCGTTCATACTCTTTACCGAAATGCAGACTGACCACAACGACATCTGAAACTTTCTCTGCTTCTTTAACTTCCGCCTGGATTCTCGAGGTATCAATTAAATTCACAAGATGCGGTTTCCCCGCAGGAACAGGAATCCCGTTCGTTCCATACGTATAGCTGAGAAACGAAAAGGTAATATCGTTTCTTTTTAATACCCGAATGATCTGCTGGTCTACAGACGATTGATAAGCTCCTGTATAAGGCATCCCAATACTGTTCCAATGGTTAATCGCATTCAAAATGGCCTTTTCTCCCCGGTCAAGTGTATGGTTATTGGCGATTGTCACGAGATCAACCCCGTTTGACTTTAGAGCATCTCCCACCTCTACTGGTGAATTAAAGGAAGGATATGAGGAAAGCCCTATTTCTTTCCCGCCAATCATCGTTTCCTGATTAGCCACCGTAATATCCGTTTTTCCCAGATAGGGCTTCACAAATCGGAACATCGGATTAAAGTCATACGAGCCGTTTGACTTGCGGGCGGGTATATACACCCTATCGTGAATTAAAATATCTCCCACAGCGCCTATGGTTGCTGCCGTTACTTTTTGTTTCGGAACAGGTGTATGAGCGTGAGATGAAGCGTTTTCGGCTTTAAGTTTCTTTTTATTTTCAGCCTTTGTTTCCGAGACTTTTGGTTCCTCTTGAAATTGACCTTTTACAAATGGTGCAAGGATCCATAACAAACACATAAATGTAGCTAGAAACACTAGTATTCTTTTCATGGCAAATGCTACCTCCCTACTATTATAGTAGAGTGTTTTTAGGAAATAACAACAAAAATATCTATTTGATATTTAAAATGAACACTTCATTCGTTTGAAACAGAGTACGAAATAGGAAAAAAAGTTAGGCATATCATGTGTTGCTATATCAGATGTGCTTGCTATCTCTGATATGCCTACTGTATCTGAAAACACTTGTATGTCACTTTAGGCGGTAATTTGCGTATATTTTAAGTACTATTTTGCACGCTAGATACAATCAAAAGCTTTAGTACGTTTGTTTGAAACTAAGCCGAGACTAATTAATTAGTCTCGGCTTTTGATATTTACGATAGAATAGAAGTAATAATATTTGCCTATAAGTTTCAGTGGATGAATCTTTAACACTAGGCAGAAAATTTTAAAACGAAGTGAGCAGGGAGGCAAATAGGTGAAGAAATGGATCATAATTTTAGTGGTGATTATAGCGCTAGGAACGTATTTCGCTTGGCCTAAAACGCATTTAAAAGAGCCAGTTGTCATGTCGGTTCAATTTGACGAAGCTCCTAAAACTCTAGCAGTCTCCTATATAGTTGAGCAAGATGATAGTATGTAATGGAAATTGCACACGATACAAAAGGTTTTTATCCGCCTCGTTCGAACGGTAATGGGGATGGGGAAACGGATTATACACAAGTATTAGCAAAGCAAAATGGCTATGAGCTGCGAGAAGATATTGTTGAACTGACAGACGATCAACTCGAGTATTTTCTATCTCTAGATGGACGTGCAGTACCCGTTGACATTTCGTTTGAAGCCTATTCACCAATTTAGACAATACTCGTGCTTTTATTGAAAGATGAGGGTGTTGAGGTAACAAAGCAAGATGAAGCACTTCTCTATACATATACAGCACCCGAAGATAAAACGATTGATTCGATTGGCCACTATGACAGCGTAGCGACGATTTCCTTTGAAGAAGCTGTGTTCCCCTTAACTCTTAAAAGAGGACAATCAGTCGATGTCTTCATATATGGCTTACCGTACCAAGTCCATCCAATTTCCAATCGCTTATTATTAAACTGAATATGTCCAAACCTTGTTGAACCAGCAATTTCATTGGTTCTTTTATCAATCACTAAAAAAGGATATGAATAGCCCAACATTCTTTGATTAACGGTTTCATCTATGTACTTGTTGAGTTCTGCATCATTCTTACACTCTATTGTAGAGTAAACCTCTTCATCATAAATGATATTTTTTTACTGCTCTTTGTATTTTTCTTCAAATGGAATTAACTTAACAAGATGATTTTCTAAAATTATTTGGCTTTAATAAAATTCATTCACCACGTTTAACATTTCCCCTTAACCTTACATTTTGATTATTCCAAATTATAGCACATGCGACTTTATTCTTAATAAACCTATCCTGCCCCGTTATTGCCATAAGAAAAAGGCTGCCTCAGCAATCTTCCTTATTGAAGTAAAGCATCTGTTAATTCTATAAGAAAAGCGATTCTTATTAAAGAATCGCGCCCAATTGCTGAAGAACCCTAAATGAAAGGTTACTAGTCTATCCCTTATTTGGGGTTTACTTCATTTTTTATCCAGTCAAGATCTAGTGATTTTTCCAAAGTTATTGTTGCATTTGGACTCCAAAAATTCTTTAACGTTACATGGGTATGTTCGATAATGCGGGGGGCTGATAGGTGATCTGCATCACTCGTGGTATGAGCATCTGTGATGAGGGTGACGTTATAATCTAAATCAAAGGCTCCTCGACATGTAGAATCAACACAGAATTCCGTCTGTGCCCCACAAATGTAGATGTGCGTTGCGTCTAGCTTGTCGAGTGTTTGTTTTAAAGGTGTGTGAGTAAATGAATTTGGTACGGTTTTATAGATGGTAACCTCTTGATGGAGGGGCTTCTCAAGTCGCGGGTGAAACTGCCATCCAGGTTCGCCCTTACTCATCGGACCTTCTGGATATTCGTGTTGAATATATATAATCGGTATCTGTTGCTCTCTTGCACAACGAATTAATCGGTTGATTTTGTCAATTGTCTTATCGCGTTTATACCCGTGTTCAACAACGGCCGTTTGCACATCAATGACAACTAATACTTTCTTTTCCAACCGTAAACACCTCCTTATTTCACTTATTTTTATAGTAACAAAACTCTTATTCGTTAAATATTAAGAAGTGATTTTATTCATAGTTTATTTAGCTATACTGCCTAAATATACCTTAAATGACCTTAACATAAAGAAAGAACACAATTCTTGCTACAGAATTGCGCCCATTGTGGGAATAAGTAAAGCACAATTTCTTTGTTTGTCTATTTAACATAAAATTTCTTATGGGCAATGAAAAAACCACAGAAACTGCCTATGCCCTCCAAGTAACTTCTGGGGTTGAAAATAACGACGTTTTTAATTTTCACAAAAACAAATGGAACTATATATCAATTTGGGAAATTTAAACGAAGTTATCAGATAGCCATCCTTATCCCCAGATGCCGTTCAAGTTTTCTTTTTACTCGTTGGAGAGCATTATCAATCGACTTTACATGCGTGTTTAGTTCTTCAGAAATTTCCACATATGATTGTCCATCCATATATAAGGCCAACACTCTTCTTTCCAAATCACTAAGCAATTCTGATATTTTTAGTTCTATATCATCAGCTTTTTCTTGGTTAATGATTAATGCTTCGGGATTCGTTATTTTTTCTCCGGATATCATATCCATAAGTGTATAGTTAGATTCTTCATCATAAAGAGGCTTGTCAAGAGAAACATACGAATTTAGAGGTGCATGCTTTTGACGAGTAGCCGTTTTGATCGCGGTTATAATCTGTCTAGTGATACAAAGTTCAGCAAAAGCTTTAAAAGAAGTCATCCTGTCCTCTCTAAAGTCACGAATAGCTTTATATAGACCAATCATTCCCTCTTGAACAAGATCTTCTTTATCTGCGCCAATTAAAAAGTATGGGGTTGTCTTCGCACGAACAAAATTCTGATATTTATTAATTAAAAAAGCCAATGACTCGCTATCTCCACTATGAACCATCTTTACCAAAACTTTATCTTCTAATTTAGCATAATTTTCAATCTGCTGTACTCCGATGTTTACCCTCACTCATATCCCTCCGCCAAACTTAATTGAGTTCTGATGTTTAATATACTGATAGATTGTCTTTTCCTTAAGGCAACTAAACCAATATAGAAATAATGTATTCATTATGAAACTAGCGCTTGTTTAATCCACTTTAATATCTCTTGATCATTTCTCTATCAAATTAAAAGTATAAAGGACAACAAATGAAAACGCTGTCGAAATATGAAAAAGTTAAAAATGTTATTGATCTAAGTTATGATTGATTAAACATTTTTGTTAAGATTCTTTTCTTATGCTAAAGGACGGCTTTAGTTTCATAACACATAGTGTATTGTTAAATGATCAAACACTTTTATAAACCAACATCATTTCTAGTAGGGGTAGGGCTTGTATATTCTTTTAGAGTGTGCTTTCTTACCTTCAAGCAATATATCGATTGAATCCATTTCATCATTGCTAGTACTAGCTTCAGTCTTTGCTTTAGCTTTTTGTTTCAATCGTACGAGTAAATACAATTTCACTTTTACTTTTATTTATGGGGCAATACAGTTAGCAGTAATGCCATATTGATCAAGTTCAAGAGCAATCGATTTTGTAAATCCAATGACGCCTTCGTTTCGAACTGGGCAGTTCAGATAGAAAAAAATGTATTATTTTTCTTTAATAGGAAAATATATATATAACTAAATCTCGAGAAGGAGGATACAAATGGAAGTAAGTATGAGTGTTGAAGAAGTCGTGAATCAAATTTCTGAATTAGTAGAAAAAGAAGGGAAGCCACCTCGGAAGAAAGAGGTAAAGAAGTCAGATCCAGAGTTAATGAAAAATGCATTGTATTATTTTCCCAGTTGGGATAATGCAGTAGAACATAGCATTGGAACTTAACCATAAACGATACATAAACATTTATTTTCCAAATTGGGGTATAATTCTTTCGCTTTTGTATTACAAATGTGTTGGATCCAACCACAGAAGCTACCTGAGTTGAAAAGGAAGTTTTTGTGGTTTTTTATATTTGTTCATAAGATAATTAAAGCTCTTTTTTTGATCTGACAAATATCGGTGGCCGCATTAACGTTCATTATTTCCCAATTCCCTGCCCATTTAAAAAGCACTTGTTATCATGACAGGCTAAATCTCTTTGGAAACGCAAACCATGTTTGGGGTAATACTATAATTTGAAACATCTAAATGGTTTACTGCAATTGCCTCTGTTACCAGCCTTAAAAAGTTGGGCAGGGGTATCTTTGTTTTTGCGTTAGTACTGCCCTAGTACCCCAAGTGATAATGATTTGAATGGGAGTAGATTGCTTTTTACACTCGATAAACACCGTTCATAAAAGTGTACTTTTACGGAAAGTAGCAATAATGCTATACCGCCCTTTTCGGAAATTTTATACGCTAAGAGAATTACAACAAAGTAGCCGTTTCGGCTGCTCTCCTTTTGTCTTTTATTCTTTTGATCTTTCAATCCTGATTTTCCGGTTTTCGGCTCGTTGGTATGGTGGCCTTAGCCGTAAATGGAACAGGAATCTACGGAATGTAGGCGTGAGCCGTACAGTCCGTGGTTATCAGTCCGAAGCGACACATACGGAATGACAGAAAGATGCTTTTTTTATCAAGACCTAAATTGTAAAAAGTTATAAAAATAAAGGGTGATACATATTAGACATGTTTAATATGTATCACCCTTTAACTTCTTGTTCGACTAAAGCGCACGATTATTGAATATTAAAAAATCTCAAGAGCTACAACAAATAAGTTATAAAACGCCTTAAATATATTTAAACGTGTAGAAATAAAACATAAATAGGCATGGTTTAGAAAAAACTAAAGAAAAAAGTGGAAGTGAAGTGAATGCGATGCGTATCGTTGTTATTGGTAGTGGATTTGGAGGGTTAAATGCTGTTGTTGAGATTAGAAAAAAATTAAAACATTCTCAACATGAGATCACCGTTATTTCTGATAAGGAAGAATTTATTTTTCGTCCATCACTAATTTGGCTTCCATTTCACAAACATAGTATTAAAAAGCTCTCCTTTCCACTTCGTCCAACATTTGAAAAGATCGGTGTTAGGTTCATTGAAAAAAGTGTTAAATCACTTATGCCAAAACAAAATTATGTGATATGTAATGATGATGTAATCATTGAGTACGATTATTTAATACTTGCATCAGGCGCTTCTCCTGACTGGGCAAGAATAAAAGGATTAGAAGGAAAAAGTGCATCTATCTATGATGTATCATCTGCTCTTAAAACAAGAAAAAAGCTTGAAGAAATGGAAGAAGGTGAACCAATTGTTATAGGAGTTGCGCAGGAGAATCCGAACCAAGGTATTGCTTATGAGTTTTTATTTGAGTTGGATGCATATCTCAAAGAGCGTCGTATCAAATGCCCCATGACGTTTTTCACATATGAAAAAGAGCTATTTGACGGAAATGGAAAAGAGCCGACAGAGAAGCTTGAAGTATTAATGGCGGAAAAACAGATACCGTACTACTGTAATGTTTCTATTGAACAGGTTGATGATGGAAAGGTCTATTTGAATAACGGAGAACGACTTCCTTATTCATTTTTACTCGTTTTGCCTCCTTATAAAGGAAAGGAATGTATTCTATCATCGAAAGATTTTGAGCATGAAAATGGCATCCTACCTGTTCATGAAACTCTCCAATCCGTTCAATGGGAAAATATTTATGTTGTTGGTGATGCAAATAATATCAAAGGAACAAAAACAGGGCGTGCTGCTGAGCTCCAGGGCGAACTTGCTGTTGAAAATATTGTCAAACAAATGCATCATGAACCACTTCGATCATTCCAACACGAAACACTTTATTTTATGGAGCTTGGAAAAGAAGGTGCTATGTTTATTATGAATAAACCGTCTAAACAAGGAACATTAACATGCACAACGAGTGGCATTATGCCACATATGATGAAGCGAGCGTTTGAAAGTTATTACTTACTTAAATTCAGCTAACTTTATTATTATCTTTCTGTCAATCGTATCTGATTTTTATACATCGTTAATAAATCAATATTACAGGACACTCTGGTACTCCTGATGGCTGTATAAAAAGTGGGGTTTTATCCAACCTATTATTCCATTAAATGGCCCTTTAATGAAATAATATGACTAACGTTTTTAAACAACATATTAATAATGTGTAGCAACTTTATTTACTGGTTTAAACATCTTTATTGCCATTTAACAACAGTAATTTAATGTTTAATGTATTTTTCATGTTGTAGCTACTGTCAAAAAGAAAACTTAATGACACGTTGGAAAACAGGTAATATTCCGTGTGTCATTAAGTATGTTTTTTCATTTTGAAACATTTCATATTATTGATATACTTTTTGACATAGATTAATAGTTTTTGGAGGGAGTGGCTATTTTTGCATCCAGATCCCCTTAACGTTGTATATCCGCGTTTTGCTAACGGTACCCCCATAAGAAAAAGAGTTGCCGAAGCAACTCCCATAATGAAATAAAGGACTTAACTAAAATGTGTCCATGAAACTATGCTTACTCCACTGTATTACCTAAGAAGATTTGTAGTTTTGCTCTCACTGAGTGAAACTTTTGGTGAATGATATAATTTTCTTTTCATCATTACATAGTAGAGTAAAGATGGAACAATCAGCCCTACAATCCATGCAAGATCAGCACCCCCTAAAGATTGGGCAATCGGGCCGACATAGATAGATGTATTGATAAAAGGTATTTCAACGATGATGGATATTAAAAATGAAAAGGTTGTAATCCAATTTACCTTTCCATACTGCCCGTTTAAATCAAACATGTCCTTAATATTGTACTCTCCCCTTCGAAGTACATAATAATCAACGAGATTTATGGCCGTCCAGGGGATTAAAAAGTAACTGATCAACAAAATAAAGTTGGTGAAATACTCCAAGAAATTCCCTTTTCCGATTATTGTTAATAAAGTTCCAATAATAGTGATACCTAAGACAAAAAACATTCTTACTTTTGGAGATACCTTTAATTTTGTAAAAGGCTCAATCGTTGATACTGTTGACATGAAAGAACCGTACAAATTAAACACGTTGATAGAGAGTTGGCCTAAAAAAATGGCCAGAAGCATAATAAACACAAATCGATTACCAAGCAATTGAGACAAATAAGTCCCGGAGTTTTCAAGGTAACCAGGAATGGCAACAGCTAAAAGGACTCCTAATAGCATCATCCATACGGTTCCTATGACTGATCCTGCGTACGTATACCAGAATGTTTTAGCTGGAGGGGTGTCAATCGGTAAATACCTCGAGTAGTCTGCAACATACGGAGCAAATGAGAGCTGCCAGGTAGCTACAATACTAACGCATAACATGAAAGTTGAAAATTCAAATCCAGCCGGAGACCAGCTTTCTGCTGGTATTGGCAAATTGAATACGACTATTGTCGCAGCTAAGAATATGATAAAAAAGAACCATGATAAATATTTCTGCATTTTATGAATTAAGTCATGACCTATCATCGTAACGATGAAAGTGATGCCATTCATAATAATAATACTCCATGTCAAATCAATTGATAATGAGTTGCTCAAGACTTGAGCACCTAGCAAACCGCTGCTCGCAAAGAATCCTAAGTACATAAATATGACAAGTATTAAGGGAATCACAGCACCAATAACACCAAATTGCGCCCGGCTTTGTATCATTTGAGGAATACCAAGTTTTGGTCCTTGCGCGGAGTGCGAGGCCATAAAAATGGCTCCGAGTAAATTTCCAGTAATAATTGCCATTACACTCCAGAAAAGATTTAATCCAAAACTAATGCATAAGGCTCCTGTAACTAGAGTGGTCAAATGCATTTGGGCACCAAACCAAACTGGGAATAGCCCTCTTGCTTTCCCATGCCGTTCATTTTCGGGAATATACTCAATGCTCCTTGTCTCTACTTTCATAGACACCCCTCCGGTTCTTTTTTGTAAGTTCCCTGTGATACGTCCGTCGAATCGATTGAAAAGATTTACATAGAAAGTCGTTTTCTATGTAAATCTAAGAGCCAAATAAACCAATGACATATTTTCTAAGTCATAAGGAAATTTTTTCTGTTTTAGTAGCACTCACTATTTCTCTTTCTTTTAAAATAAAACTCATTAAGTCTAAAGTAAGCCGTGCTGCTACTTGTCCAGTCATACCCGCATGGTCATATGGAGGTGCTACTTCGACCATATCAAACCCAATGACCTGCCCCCTTTTCGCAATCCCTTCGAGTAATTCATTTACTTCATCATAAATGAGACCGCCTGGAGAAGGGGTTCCCGTTGCAGGAGCTATCGAAGGATCCAAACCATCAATATCAATGGTAATGAAATAGCGTTCCCCGGCTGGAATTTGTTCTAAAACGCTTTCTATTCCCATTTTTCTCATTTGACGCGGTGATAATATAACACTTCCATATTCTCTTGCAGCATCGACATCTTCCTTTTTGCTGCTACTGATTCCTCGAATACCAAACTGAAAAATCTTATCCACATGATCCATTTCAGACAAACGACGTATGCAGCTTCCATGACCATACCGTTGCCCTGAGCGATGATCTGCCCAATCCAAATGAGCATCTATTTGAATAACATGGAAAGGTCCCGCTTCAGCTAATCCCTTTCCTACTGGAATCGTAATAGAGTGATCGCCACCTAAAATAACCGGCATCGCCCCTTTTGAAACGATTTTTTTTATTGCTTCTTCTGTATTCTCCATACACTGCAGTAAATCTCCATGTACCATATCCACATCGCCACAATCAACAACTTTCCAATCAGGACCTAAATACATAATATCTTTTTCGATATCATAGGCACCGTCTAATCCGAAGCTATATAATGTAGATCCTTCACGTATTCCACGCGGCCCCATTCTCGCTCCTGATTTCCATTGTGTACCCATATCATTTGGAACACCAATGACAGCTACATCTGCATCAAGTTGATCGAGGTCAGTACAAATCGGGTATTTTCCAAACGTACAGATTCCTGTAAAGGGAAGATTAAGAAAATCTTTTTCTTTTCTATTAGACATGTTAATTGCCTCCTTCAAAATGTAATTACACTCAAATAAAAGCAATTTCCATGCCATTTTGAAAAGTCAGTATTCATGAGAGGATATAGTCAAAAGTGACTAGCGCTCTTCTATGTACTTTTGTATCTTTCTATTTGCTGTAGACTGGCTAATATTCAATTTTTCTGCAAGCTTAATACTACTTGGGTATTTTTGATACATGCGCATAATAAACTCCTTTTCGATAGATTCCATATACTTTTGCAAAGTGGTTTCTTTCATTCTCTTTTCTGAAAATTGTTCAAAATCTTCACCATCAAACTCGAGGTCAATCTCATCTTCGCCCGAGGTGATAACTGCTTTTTCAATAAAATTACGCAACTCTCTAATATTACCCTTCCATACTTGTTGACCGAGCCAGGCAAGCATGGCTGGTGTAAACCGTTTATTCATGTCATATTTCTTATTCATTTCTTTCGTTATATCGAAAATCAAGGATAGGATTTCGTCCTTTCTCTCCCTAAGAGGAGGGATAATAATTTTAACAATATTTATACGATAATAAAGATCTTCCCTGAACTGCTTTGCATTTACAAGTTCTTCTAAATTTTGATTCGTGGCACAAATTATTCTGCAAGAAAGCTGAACAGATTTATTCCCGCCTATTCTCATCAATGATTTGTTTTGTAAAACAGACAATAATTTCACTTGAAGGTTCATTGGGAGCTCTCCAATTTCATCTAAGATTAACGTCCCTTCCCCCGCAGCTTCAAAATACCCTTGTTTTCCACCCTTTTTTGCACCTGTAAAAGCACCTTCTTCGTATCCGAATAATTCAGACTCAATTAATGATTCCGGTATGGCGCCACAGTTTACTTCAATAAAAGGGTGAATGCTTCTTTTGGACATTTCATGAATCATTCGTGCGATTCGGTTTTTACCGACCCCCGACTCGCCAACTAACAAAACAGTTACATCCAAATCTGTTACTTTTGAAATGACATCAAGTACTTTTCCCATTTTTTCATTATTAGGAAAATATGTGTTAATAGCCTGTTTTTTTAATTTTTCAATTTCTTTTTTGTATAACTGCACAGCTTTTGCAACCTGTTCGTTTTCATTTTTTAAGTATTCAAATTCTGTTATGTCCCTTGAGAAACTAAGTGCTCCAATCAAAATTCCTTTGTCATCATAGATAGGATAGCCAGAGATGATAGTTTTCCTATTATGTATAGTTTCTTGAATAAGGGTTTCTTTTCTTGCGCTTCTCAATACATTCGCAATGACGGAGGGAGAAAACACGCCATCTTTTTCGAGGTCAAAGATATTTTGATGCATTTTTGGTTTACATGAAATTCCAAACATTTTTTCGGTGGTTTGACTTGTGTATAAAATATTACCCAATGCGTCAGCAATAAAGATTTCATCAAAAGAATGTTCCAAAATATGTTTTAAAAGTATAGAAACGTCTTCTCTTAAATCCATGGTTTACCTCCTAGTCATTTCTGATTATCCATTATTCATAATTGACTGATAATTAAATCTATTCTAATACTAGCACAAAAATTAAATAAGCATTAATAACAGGTTACATCAGATAGTTCCCTACATTGCAAAGCAATAGAGTCGGTCTTTTATTAATGGAAAACCTTTTTTTAATGGGCTTCGGCGTCTCTGCATCGTAAGGGGGTTGTTAAGATCCACCAGTAGAGTGTGGGACATCTGAGATTGTGCCGGATGGGGGCGGATGTAGCTTTGAAACAAATAATTTCAAAAGGCCGCCTTTCCGATCTTCTGCTAACGCACCTGTCAGCTCATTAAGAGGTACCTCCAACATTTTATCCTATGAACAGAGGTGGAGACCTTTGTGTCATTTTACTAATTAGAGCATAAGGTGATATAACCCATTTAATTAATTTCCTCCTTAAAAACAAATAAGGAGAGGTTTCTGTATGTCAGGTTGTGAATCAAGATGTGACGACGGTATTGGATTTGGTGGAGGTTTCGCCTTTATAGTCGTTTTGTTTATACTCTTAATCATTGTTGGAGCTAGCTTTGTTGGTGGATGCGGCGGCGATTACGGATATGGAGCCTGTTGTTAAAAATAGTATGAAAAAAATTGAAGTTGGACAAAGGCTTCGTTTACTAAGCAGTAAATCGGTAACTGCTCGTTTCCATCTATATCGGAAGCTAATTCCTTCCAGATTTTGAAGTATTAATTGATTGCTTCGTATTTTTACTAGCGGAGGCCTAAGTTGAAGATCCGGCTACTATTGGCCGGAATTGTTCGTCTGGGGAAAAGCGATTAAAAACTATGATGCGTACCTACGAGAAAAGGTAAAATCGCCCTTACTAGATGTTCATGAAGCGATGAATCAAGAATGTAGATTAGGCCGATGAAAAAAATTTTTTAGAAATTTTCAGATAGGAAAAATAGTGTCTGAAGATGTAGATTAGTCTACAAATCTACTCGTCTACATGTAGATTGAAAAATTAGAAAACGAAAAAATCCTTTTTGAATAAAGAATTTAAGAGGTCTATAATCGTCAGTAATTATTGTTTCGCACAAATAAAAAAGCCATTCCCCTAATGTTTTAAGGGACAGGAATGGCTCTCAACAAAATATAGCTGCTCAATTGTCTAGTAAACAATAAAGCAATGGTAAAGTAAATGCCGTTCTACTAAAAAGTAGACAGACGTTGGTAATGTTGACCAAACTTCTATAAGGGGTCCCACCATCTTTTTGGCTAAAATGTACGCTAAGCGTTGAATTCTTGGAATAACAACAAAGTACCAATAACGTTCGTTTATGGTACTGTTCAAGATAAGCTAAATTTAGTATGGAAGTTAGTTCTAAAAGGCATTTCAAAATCAAAGTGCCTTTATGGAACTGCCTTAGCGTACGGAAATTTATCATTTTTATTGTCGAATAATGCTTTGCGTACAGTATAACTGCTAACAAAAATTAGCCCATTTGAGTCTAATTATTTCTATGGTAGTGAATTCAAAGCAAGTGAAGTTTTTAACTTTGTCCTAGAAGTCTTTCTCAACGGTTGTTTAACAAAAGGAAAATCTGAAGAGATAATAGACGACATGAATAAACCGTTTTGAATGAATTGATTCAAAGCGGTTTATTCATGCTTCTAGTTAATATCCTCGTTTCCGATCTACCAATCCATGTAACGGCTGTTCACTTAAAAATCGCTTTAAATTTCCAATAAAAAAACTGCTTACGCCTTCAATAGTACTCGGTCCTGACAGATGAGAAGTGACATATACATTCGGCATTGTCCAGAAGACATGGTCTTTAGGTAACGGTTCTGTCTCAAAAACATCAAGGATGGCTGTCTGAAGATGTCCTGATTGCATAACAGATATTAAATTCTCTTCATCAATTAATAATCCACGGCCAACATTGATAAGACAAGCTTTTGGTTTCATTGCTAAAAGGAGGTCCCTAGTCATAATATGATGTGTGGAATCTGTTAAAGGAAGGGTTAGGACCAAATAATCTAGATCTTTTACAAATTCACTCAATTGATCTGGAGTAAAGTGACAGTCCACTAATGATGCTTGTTTTCCGCTAAAGCTTAATCCATGTACATTCATATCAAACACTCGAGCTTTACGTACAATTTCGGCACCAATCGATCCGAGTCCGGCTACCCCGATTGTTTTCCCTTTCAGAGTTTCAGAAATGAAAGGATCCCATCTCCGTTCCATTTGTGATTGTCTCATACGGGGATTGTCTTTCACTATGTACAAGAGAAACGAAAATACATATTCAGAAATATAAGTACCAAATTGGTTGACAATTCGGGTTAATATAATGCTCTCAGGTATAGATTTGTCTTCAATTAAATCATTGACTCCGGCTCCCATTGACTGAAACCAGCGGACAGATGAGGCAATTGGTTTACTTAGTAGATGTGTGGGGAAGTTCCATCCCAAAATAACTTCAGTACCAGGTAAATATTTTTCAACTTCATCCAAAGTTGTAGCTGTCTTTACTGACATAAACCCATCATTGCGAATACTTTCAGCATAAGTCTCAACATCTGTTTGCATAGGGCTAAAGACAAGAATATTAGGTTGGATTATACTCATTAAATCGCTCCTTTTTAAATACAAATACGCCACACAGCGAGATCTAGAATCTCATATTATGATAAATTTAATAGTTAAAAATATAAGAAAACTGAATTAAGCTAATTTAATACAACATTCACCGAGAACTTTATTATCCCATACCAAAGATAAATGATCTCCGTCTAAAACTGGTCCAACTCCTTCAGGTGTTCCCGTAAAGATTATGTCACCTTCACCCAATCCAAAGTGTAGGGCCGTGAAATCCACGATTGTCTGCAAATCAAAAATCATATTTTTAATATTTCCTTGCTGAACCTTCTCCCCATTTTTAATTAGCATGAAATCTACTTTTTTTATTTCTTCTATTCCTGGAAAAACAACGAATTCACTCACAATAGCCGAATTAGGGAACCCTTTTGCAAGTAACCATGGATGCCCCTTTTTCTTAAGTTCACTTTGAACTTCCCGTAAAGTAAAATCGATCCCAATCCCCATACTTTCTATCACTTCATCTACCTTCATGCCTACTTCATGTTGTCTTCCAATCTTTATGACAAGTTCAGTTTCAAAATGGACAGAACCACGATTGCCAGGCAGGTAAATCTCTTGACCATTTGCTTCCATGTAGGCATGGGTAGGCTTAGAAAATAGAAATGGGGAAGTAGGTACCTCATTATTTAATTCCTTTGCATGTGCTACGTAGTTTCGACCAACGCAATAAATATTTCTAATCTCATTCATGTTCTTTTCCCCTTTCTATAAATGTAGTGTTATAGCTTTTAATTCTAAAATGTTACTCTTTATCTAAGTTTCTCGTTAGAAAATAAGAGACAGTGTATGCCAATGTCTTTATTGTAACACACAAAAAAATCTAATAATTATGTGTAAAGACTACGAATAAGCGAATAGAAGACATGCATTGTTAAAGTCTTGAGCTCTGGCTACATGTTTGAATTTTGCGATACCGACACCGACAAAAAGTGTTTCAGAAGTAATTTAAGAGATTTTTTTATTTTGGTTATACTTCATATTTGGCCTCCTGGTTTTGATGTATTTATCCGTTTCGCTGGCGAGCTTTGGGACACTTCCATCATATCAAGAGGTCTTTTTGTGTTCAAATCTCATTTTCATTCATAACAGGAAAACTGCCCCTTTAATTGAAGAAATAAATTGTTTAGATTTCTTTTATCAATCGCCTATCCAAAAAAGGACTACCCCAGCTATAAAAAGAAAAGGGAACATTATAGTTATCCAACAAATGCTGTACTTCGATTTATTTGGTTTCTTGATACTTAGAAAAATAGCTATTATTATTCCAATTACTAAAATAATTACTGCGTATGTCATCTCTCATCCTCCTCCCTTAACGTGAATTACCATGAAATCCCAATAGATTGTCGAACTATCCTGCCCCGATCGTATTATAAAGGTCAGCCAGTTATTTCTGGTTGAACAATTTTTTTATCGATATATGATAACGGTAGCCGGGGTAGAACGTTCCTGCCCGTGGGGCTTGGACCCCGTCAACTAAACAGTTCGCCCCCTACTTGTAGAAACATGATTTGGCTGGTTGGGACTAGATCTCGTATAACAAGCGAAGCTATGATACTACAAGAAGGATTTAGGGGTACCGGCAATATTCTTTAGGAGGAGATAATAAATGAATCCAGTAGTTGGTCTGGATGTAGCGAAAGGTGAAAGTCAGGTTCAAGCATTCTTGGAGAAGAAGAAGCCTTATAAAAGAAGTTTTAAAGTAGCACATACCATTGAAGGACTAGAGAGCTTACACCAATATCTTAGAGAGATAGAAAACGTAACAGGAATTCGACCTCCGGTCGTTTTAGAGTCTACTGGGCATTATCATACGCCCGTTGTACAGTATTTTGAGGAGAGAGGTTACTTATTAATTATCGTTAACCCACTCATTTCTTATCGTGCGAAGAGCTCTAGTTTACGGAAAGTAAAGACAGATTTAATCGATGCACGTCACCTCTGCGAGCTGTACTATAAAGAGGATTTAGAGCCTTATAAAAAACGAGGGATACAACTCTTAAATCTTCGTAATCTTTCAAGACAACATGCAAATATAACAGGTATCTATGTACAAACAAAACTACAGTTTCAGGCTGTTCTTGATCAAGTATTTCCTGAATATAGAGGGGTTTTTGGAGATTTGTATTCGGTTGTTTCTTTGCTTACTCTATTAGAATTCCCTACTTCTGAAGACATATCAGCAGTCGATGAAGAAACTGTAGCAAATAGGATTAATGAACTTTGTCCAAGTCGTTCTAGAAAGTGGGCGAATACACAGGCAGAGAAACTTATGGCTGCCTCAGCTCGAAATCCTTTTCAGAGAACTTTATATCAGAGTCACATTTTAAGCCTAGAGATGTATATAAAAATGCTTCTAGAATACCAAAAGCACCTATCCAAATTGGAAGAAGAGATAAATGCTTTGGCAAAAGAAATTGAAGAATATAAGATTATCCAATCCATCCCTGGTATCGGTGAAAAAATCGCTACAACGATTATTTCTGAAATTGGAGAGATTGATCGGTTTAATCACCCTAAAAAACTAGTGGCATTTGCCGGAATTGATCCAAGTATCTTTGAATCAGGTAAATTTAAAGGCTCAGTAAATCGGATTACCAAAAGAGGTTCTGGTAGACTACGCCATGCCTTATATATGGCAGTTCGTTGTGCCATTCGTGATTGTCGCAAGAAGAAAACGACAGATGAAATCATCCCTCGGAACAAAAGATTACGAGAGTTCTATGATAAGAAACGTGAAGAAGGAAAGCCCTTTAAAGTAGCTGTGATAGCATGTGCCAATAAGCTTCTACAATGGATTTATGCACTATTACAAAATAACTCGACTTTCCAAGATCTAACCTAGTTTAAAAGTATAACTAAATAGCACAAAACTTTCCAAATATAGTTCATTGGAAGGTTATTTAGCATGCACAAATTTAGTATAGCATGAAATATTTTAAGTTTTCATTGAAAAATGTTGACTAACTATTAGCTGGTTTAGTTATATAAAGAAGTTAATGCCTTAAAGACAGCTCTGATCTTCAGGCCCGTTTGTGGAATAATTATCTTCTTAATAAGCTTATGTATGATTTTAAACTGGATCTAAAATACATATAGTTGCCCTCAGTTATTAATAAGATTAAGAAATATTAAGAACATCTTTAACTTCCTTTTTGAGGGCTTTAAAAGGTTTATCGACAATTTGAAAAAAACCTAATCCGTATTTGGATTAGGTTTTTTGATTTGATTAAATTGATTGCTACTTCTCAAATTATATATACTTAATTTGGAAACCAGCCGACCGGCTTTACATCGAGATTAATGTTGATTTGTTTAATTTCTTGGTATTCGTCTAAGCCGTATTTTCCTAAACTGCGTCCAATCCCGCTCTGTTTGTAACCGCCCCATGGCGCCTCGACATATGTGGGATGATAATCATTTACCCATGTAATGCCTGCCCGTACTTTCTTGATCACACGAAGTCCTTTAGCCCCATCGTTAGAGAAAACGCCGCCTGCAAGACCGTAGTCTGTATCATTTGCAAGTTTAATAGCTTCTTCTTCATCTTTAAACTTTTGGATGACAACAACTGGACCAAAGATTTCCTCTTGTACGATGCGCATGTCAGGTGTTACATCGGTGAAGACAGTCGGTGCAATGAAGAATCCTTTGTCAAGGCCCTCATCAACAAGACGGTAACCGCCTGCTGCAAGTGTCGCACCTTCCTGTTTCCCGATTTCAATATAGTTCAAAATGCTATTCATTTGCGCTTCGCTGACAATTGCCCCCATATTACTGTCTTCTGCAAGGCCAGGTCCAACTTTGATTTTATTTGCGCGTTCCACATAGCGTTTTACATATTCATCATAAATACTTTCTTCAACTAGAATTCGGCTACCTGATGAACATACTTGACCGGCACCGAAGAAGATGCCAAATAATCCGTAATCGACGGCTGTCTCTAAATCTGCATCTGCAAAAACGATGTTAGGCGATTTACCGCCAAGCTCAAGGGAAATTTTCTTTAAGTTGCCCGCGGCCGCTTTCATGATAGAGCGGCCAACATCCGTACTTCCTGTAAATGAAACAATGTCAACATCCTTACTTTCTGCAATGGTCTGACCGACAACAGTGCCGCGGCCCATCACCATATTAGCCACACCTTTAGGGATACCTACTTCCTCTAGGATTTCAAATAATTTCATTGCTGTTACAGGTGTCAATTCAGCCGGTTTATATACAATGGTGTTACCTGCCGCAAGGGCGGGTGCGATTTTCCAGACACTCATTAAAAGAGGGAAATTCCAAGGTACAATCAAACCGGCTACACCTACTGGCTCACGAACAACCATCGCTTGCACGGGACCGGGAACTTGGTAAGTTTCACCTTCTGGATGAAGGATTAAGCCAGCGTAGTAACGGAAACACGCGGCGGCATCGGCAATATCGAAGCCCGCCTCTGCTTTAAGTTTCCCGTTGTCCATTGTTTCAAGAATCGTTAACTCTTCCGCACGTTCATCAATTTTATCCGCAATTTTATATAGGTAGGAAGCACGCTCCTGTGCTGTTAGACCTGACCAGATTCCACTTTCAAAAGCTGCTTTCGCTACTGAGATTGCATTTTCTGTATCTTCCTTGGTAGCACGCGGAGCCCTTGCAATGACTTCCTGTGTTGCAGGATTAATTACCGGGATTACTTCATATGAAGATGAGGTCTGCCACTTACCGTCGATGTAATTTTTAAGCTCTAAAACTGCCGTTTCTAAAATTGTCATGTTTTATGCCTCCGGTTTTCATTATTTTTTAAATTTTACCTGTACGGAATCGTTAAAGTTTTAAGACAAGTCTGTCGTCCTTCGCACGTGAGCAGCAAGTCAGGATTGACTTGCGTGTTTGACGGTTTTCTTCGCTAAGGAAGTTATCCCGGTGATCCACTTCACCTTCTGCAACATCTATCTCACAACTTCCGCACCCGCCCACTTTACAAGAATAAGGTGCATCAATTCCTTCCCTTAAAAGCGCATCAAGCAGTGTTTCACCTTCATGAACGTGAATGGACCGATCGCTGTCTGTAAGGTCGACAATGAAAGGTTCTTGCGGCCCATCATTTTTTGTCGCAAATAATTCGAAGTGGATCGCGTGTTCCGGATAACCATATGAACTGGCAGCTTTTCGATACTCTTGTACCATCTCGAGTGGTCCGCAAAAATATACATGTGTGCCAATGCGTTGATCCATCATCGTCTCTGGCAACATTCTGCGTTTGTCTTCTGCCTTCGAAAAATAAAAGGTACATTGATCAGGATATTTGGCTTTCAGCAGATCATAAAAAGGACATAATTCCGGTGTGCGTGCTGCATAATGGAGTTCGAAGGTTTGCCCATCGGCAGCCATGTCTTCCATCATTGCCAGAAATGGGGTGATGCCAATTCCAGCTGCATAAAAAGCATGATGCTTAGCTCGAAAGCTGAGAGGGAAGTTGTTTTTAGGGAAACTGACTTCCAACCTGGAATCTACCTTTACATGTTCATGCCAGAAAGCAGAACCTCCGCGTGACGTCTCATCACGCCGAATGGAAATTGCATATTTTTTACGGTCCCTTGGGTTGCTGATAAGGGAATATTCTCTCTCGAAAATCGTATCCCCGGCCGGCATGAAAGTGGTCAAATGCGCACCGCCTGTAAATGCAGGCAACGGTTTTCCATCAACTGGAATTAACTCGAACTGTTTCACGAATGGAGTTTCTTGAATGATCTTATTTACTTTCATTTGAATATTTCCTACTACCCGCATGATGTTCAGCTCCCTACTTCTTCTTCTTTTCCGATTGGGATGAATGGGTAACCAATATAGCCTTCCCGTACGATTGAATAAAAAGGACCTATTTCAAGACTGGCTCTGCAATGGTCACATTCTGCAATCTCTGCTTCTTCTTCGACTTCCGACACTTCGAAACATTTCATGCAATATACGTAACGTCGTTTAGGCCCGATAATCACCGTCTGGATCTCAGCTTCAGATAGACCAGCTTCTACCCCCAGCGAGAAGACCATAACGGCATTGTTCCATGCAGCCGCAATATAAAATTGGGTGCCCATCTTTTGTGACAAGATGAATCTCTTAATCTCCTCTTTATCTTGCATTCCGTTAATAGAAAGATATTCGACAGGCACTGTACCTGCGATTTCAGAAGTGAAACTCTTAGCCTTTTCGTATCCGGCTTGATCTGAAATGACGACAAACTTTCTTCGTTCATTCCGAGGAGTAAATTGATTTACGATCGTAACAGATTTATCAAACAATACTGGACTATTGTACAAGGCCCTCTTCCTCCTACTTATTGTTTATTTTTGCTTTTTGTTCTTCATCAATGCGTCTCAAATATTCGACTGATTGCGGAAGAAACGGGGCGATCCCTTTGTATTCTGCCATAGGTTCTGGAATATCCTGCAGCACGCTATATGTCAGATCAAACCACTCCTTGCGCAATGTCAAATCTTCAAGTGGCAGGAACTGTGTGTTCAATACGAATAGAATGGCATTGCTTCGTGGCATGCGATAAAATTTTTGTTCTTCAACACGCAAACGAACCAGCTTTCCTGCATTTTCTGGTGTTATCTCAGAACGCTGCGGCTCCCACACATCCATCGTTTCATAGTTGACATCCCAACGGTTCGCCATCAGGTTCCAGTTGATGCGTGTCCATGGCTTTCCTGGCTCGATGGATAATAAAAACTTACGAACGCGATCTGCCAGTTCATCACCTTTCCGCGATACAAATGGAACAGGTGCATGGATTTCATCGAAAGACATGCCTTTATTCCAGTTAGCCGAGAAGAGTGCGGCGTATGAAACCTGCCCCACTTCCAAATAGAAATTACTATCGCGATGAACCATTAAAACAAAATCATTGTGGAAATGGCGGCCTATATAATCAAGCGGCTCATTTGGAAGTGTGCTGGCATCGCCATACACAAATGAATCGGATTCCCCGAAAATGTGGTTCTTGAAGGTCCAGTTGTCTCCATCTTTAATGACCTCGAAATGCTCCGGATAGCGATCAGTTGCCATGTCGATTAGCATTTCCAATACTTCCCATTGCATTTCTAATGTGTGTGAAAAAGATTGAAACCTTATATGCGGCTGTTCTTGAAGGAGACGACGCTTCGTTTCCACTTGGAGTTTGTATTCTGGTGTAACTTCAATACAGTTAATGTTTGAGAGTCTTTTCAAGTCGTTTGAATAACGATAGTTACCTGAAGTGAATGGAAATGGGAATGTATCTAAATCAGTTGTTTTGAAATCTAAACTTTGTGTAAACATTGAACAATCTCCTCTCGTTCCCTAGATTCTTTAAAGTGCGTTTTTTTCTATTTAGCTTCCTTTAATTCAACGGATGGACGCTCCATGTCAACTTCAAAACGGAAAATGTATTTAGATGAAACATAATAGGTGACTAAAGCGACAAAGTATGTTGGAATTCCGGCAGCCGTATAAAGGAAAAAGTCACTTGCTTCAAAAGTCAATGGATTATAGAGTGCCCAGTAAACGATCGTTCCTATGACCACCGTGAGAACGGCCGACGGGTTAATGCCTTTCCAATAGGTATAAGAGCCTTGCGTGTCATACAAATCCCTTATCGAAATGCGTTGGCGCTTTACAAAAAAGTAATCTGCAACGACAATGCCGCCAAGAACAGCCATAATAAAAGAAATGACAGCAATGAATGAACCAAATGCATCGTAGAACGTTGAGCTTAGAAGTAGGAATATAGTCGGTACCGTTGTACCCATCGCAATCATCCATGACTTTTTCGGGAATACAGTTTTAAAGCTGACAGCTTGTGAGTACATAAGGAAAATGGCTGCACCGACATTCCCTACCGAAAGTAAAATCAAGCCGATGAATCCGCCCCAACTTCCTGCAATTGAAAACATCCAGTCAGAAGGATTAAGTGATCCAGCGACTAATGCAGCAAGGGCCCCGACTAATGCAGCGATACAGACGATGATTCCAAAGCTGTAGAATCCTGCTTTAAATGCGCCTCCTTCTGTTTTAGATAAACGGCTGTATTGACCAAGGTACGGAAGCCATGAAAACCCGAGACCGATATTTAATTCCAGGGCTGTCGCGAATGATCGAGAAGTCATTTCAAACGGTTCAGAAGGAAGTATATTGGCAACTTTCGTGAATCCCTGTCCAAACAAGACTATTGCGAGAAGGCCAAACATGAGAACCATAAAAACTGGAACGGCTACTGCGGTATATTTTTGAATCGCTACCGGTCCCCTCACCGTTACAAGAAATGCACAGATAAAGAGTAAAATCGAGAAAAACGGCGCTCCCGTTGCTTGGCTTGAGAAAATGGCGGGCATCCCCATCCAATTAGCAGCCTCTGCTAAAGCCTGTCCAGACATAAAAAGCGCAATGGAAATGTAGCCGAGAGTTAAAATAAGAAAAACAAAGAAAAAGATATTGGATCCTAGATACCCTAGTGAACTTCGAAACCCTACAAAAGTGTCTATGCCATAACGCGCAAAATAAAGGGTAATGGGAACAATCAACAGCATAGGGAAGGCGTTACCGAATAAAATCGCTGCGAGTGACTGCTTCGCATCAAGCATTGTACCTGTGTATCCACCAGTTAACAGCCCAAAAGATGAGAGGCCAATAACAACCTGAACTAAAATTAAATCCCGAAGATTAAAAATCCGGTCATTTTTACTTGCCGGTAAAAAGCCAAAGGCCACATCCTTTGAAATGGAGGAATTCTCTTTACTCACACGCTTCTCTCCCAACTATAAAATAATGATTGTATTGCTTGTAAATAAGGCTGTTATTGTTTTGGGTGATCTAAACAAAACTACTTTAAACAAGTGAATAGATGAGGTAAACGATGATTAAAATCATGAAAAAAATAGAACCTGTCGCATCCTTCCATTTCATTTTGTCGATTTTCACGGCATCTTCCTGCTCATACGCATTGATCCGCTCATTCAAATCTGAATATAGGTTTTTAATAAAGGGATCTTCAGAATTGATATTCTGTTGAAACTGATTCTCTTTATTCAAAATAGTTCTCCCTCCTTTGCAAGCATGCATTTTAGTCCCTTCTCTTTACTTTATAGCAATTACCATGCCAATCAGAAACACTATGCTTACAGGGTTTTCAATAGGAAGAATATTCATTTTTGAAACTATTGAACAATTGTGAAATTTCTGTAATATAAAACTATGAAGTTTAATGAAAGGCAGGTAGACATAAATGGATCACTTCACCTCTGCACTCTTGTCTATTTACGATCAGCTTATTGTGACAGATAATAATGGCACCATACTGAAATCGATTGGAACAGGGAATTCATTATTCCATACAGTCAAATCCGCTAATGTCGGTGGTTCCATCAAGGATGTTGAACAAGATTTATTTTCTACAAGCTTGGCAGAAGAGGTAATGGGCAAAAATGAAAAAAGATCTTTCATGCAGCCCTCATGGCAGGGGCCAGAGATGCTGATGACGGCGTACCCGATTGAATCTGGGGCATGGGTCTGGGCCTACAAAGAAATTAAAGACTCTTATCCAGATACATCAATGAGGCAATCGGGGCCTTTGTTGGAATCAAAGAAGCCATCTTTTCCATTTGTGATCCGCAGTAAACCCATGCTTGATGTTCTTCATAAAATGCAAATGGTTTGTGATGTCAGCGCAACAGTCCTTTTATTGGGGGAATCCGGTGTAGGAAAGGAAATAGCCGCCAGGGCCATACATAATATGGGTAACAGAAGCGACGGTCCATTTATACCTGTCAATTGCGGCGCCATCCCGGAAAACCTGATTGAAAGCGAACTGTTTGGCTATGTAGAAGGGGCTTTTACCAGCGCACGGAAAGACGGCGCCAAAGGGAAATTCACACTGGCCCATAAGGGTATCTTATTCTTGGATGAAGTGGGCGAGTTACCGCTTAACGTACAGGTAAAACTGCTTCGCGTCCTTCAGGAACGCGTGGTCACACCAATAGGAAGTACAACCTCACACCCTGTTGATATTCAAGTGATTGCCGCAACAAATAAATCGCTCGAAAAAATGGTGAAAAAAGGTGAATTTCGAGAAGACTTATATTATCGTCTTCATGTCGTACCTATCCATCTTCCGCCGCTTAGGAATCGTGTAGATGAAATCCCTCACCTGGTTCAATTTTTTTTACAAAAGTACAATACACTGTACTATCGAAATGTAGCCTTCACCCCGGATGCAATCGACTTGCTATGTATCTATCAATGGCCCGGTAACGTGCGGGAACTTGAAAATACAGTTGAGAGGCTTGTGATTACAAGCGGAATACCGGAAGTGGATGTTGCTTTGGTTAAAGAGGTCCTCCCTTTTAAAGGGCCCAAACCCACTTCACTACCTGTTATCGATTTTCTAATGCCTTTGCAAGAAGCAGTCGAACTTGTGGAGGAACAACTGATCAACATGGCAATGGAACAATACAAATCATTAAAACTAGCGGCAAAGGTATTGGAAGTCAGCCAGCCGACGATGAGTAGGAAATATAAAAAATTACGTAATAAAATTGAAGAGGCACGCTTTTCACCAGTGAATAAACGGGCAATTTTGGAAGAACAAATAAATCAACGGCTTCGTTCCGTTGCCGCTGTAACCGCAGCTATCATTCCAGCTGAAGAGGTTATCAGTCTACAAAAAAATATGAACCGGCAAACTTCCTATTCCCAGAAATTAAAACAAAAGCTTACCATGATTCAAGAAAAGGAAGGCGTAATTGAATGGGTCTTTATATTTATCATGACGGAGGATGGACGTCTGATTCACCTCGTTGCAGACAAAGGCTTTGTAATTGAACCGGGGGAAGAATATATTGGTCCCCCGGAAATGGTTAATGTCGCTTACCAGGCGTTTAATGGTAAAGCGGGTGTTACTCCCATTTACGAAGACAGGTACGGTGAGTGGAAAACAAGCTTTGCGCCAATTATTGATGATGACGGCAATATCGTTGCTATTGTCGGATGTGATTACAGTAAAGCCTATTTTAATTCTGAAATGCAACGACTCCGTAAGCAACTCAATATACATGTTTGATTTCAGGATACAGTCATGTCGGAATTAATTCAAACTGGTTGGATGCTATAGCGAAAAAAGAAAAGCTGATTAAAGGAGCCGTCTTGACCGGGCTTTTGTAGTCAGCTTTTTCGTTATTAACATTACATATACAATATTAAGGTTATAAAGGAAATTAAGAGAGGTCTTAACAGTTTGTCTGGGTCTGTTCAATGCAGAATCAAGGAAACCGGGATCTTTTACTCCGATTGATTCAGTAGGAGAATAAACTTTTATTGAATGGCATCGATAGCAATAATTTGATTAGTGGAAAAATAGATAATTATCCAACGTCATATTATCTATCCACCAATCCCTTGAATACTTCGTCATGTCCTTTAATAACACTTGAAAATATTTCCATAAATTCCACATCTACACCTTTAGGTAATTTCACTTTTTATTTTTCCTTAAAATGATTTCTTCACCCTTAAACTCAACCTCTAATTCGTCTCCAAAAGCTAAATTTGCAGTTTTCAACATTTCAACTGGAAACGTAATACCCAAACTATTGGCGACTTTAGTTAATTTCCTAATGGCCATTATTCATTCCTCCTTCAAATTGTTTATACTACTTTTATCTGTAATTTGTTATTTTTAATTACACAAAAAAAGCTTGCAGATTTAGACCCTAAAAAGGACCGTATTCTACAAGCTGAACAGCCTCCATTATCCGAAGGTTTTTCTGTTACACTATTGATTAAAATGAAATACATCCCAAATGTCAGGTGTTTCTGATCCAATGTACCAAGCAGATACACCGCCTAGATGATTTTGTTTTACCAGATCAAGCCGAAGCTTCATCGATTTTTTATCTTCTATCCATATTTGATGCTTTTTCCCTTTGGAAGTATACTCCACGTAATTTTGTGATGTCTTTTTATCCCATACCTTTTTAAGTCCATGAGATGAAATGATTTTGTTGACCTCAGCCATGGTACGGTCATGACTTTTCACTTTATTGGTCGATAGATCGGTTACCCATTCTCTCGTATAAAATGGTACAGCCAATATTATCTTATGAGCAGGTACTTCTTTCATTAAAAGCTTAGTTCCTTCTTTGATCCAAGGTAACGAGGAAACGGACCCGGCTACTGGGCTCCCTCCCCAATGCTCGTCATAACCCATTATGATTATATAGTCTGCTATTTTGCCAAGTTCTTTCCTATCTAGACTTTTTGACCAAAAAGGGTCGTCATTTTCTCGAGTGACATCCACCGATAGTTTAATACCATGTGGTTTTAGGGCCTTTTTTAGTTCGCCTATAAAAAGTACAAAGTCCTTCTTATTTTTTGGATCGATGTTTTCAAAATCTACATTTATTCCATCACTTTTAGTTTTAACAAGCGAATCTCGTAAAGCTGAAACTAATTTCTGGCGTTTTTTAGTACTGCCTAGTATAGAACCAGTTAAAACAGGGTCAAATTTATTACCGATAAGTTGCCAAACTTGTTTTCCTTGTTTATGAGCGTATTGAACGTATTTTGTATCGACAGAAACGGATACGAAATTACCGGAATCCTTCAGCGTATAGGAACGAGGAGATACTACATTTAAATTGGGGTGTTTAAGTTGTTGGGTGTAGTTTTCTTTCGATCCATTATGCTTCCAGCCCATGACGATAAGGCTTTGCTTCTTTTTTTGAAGTAGAGATTTCTTTATCCATCCCTTTTTACCATCAAGCAGTTGAACCTGGTAGTAATAATCGGGAATCTTCAATTTTTGACCAACTTTAAGGGTAACTGTTCGTAAGTTATTTAATTTCGTCAAATCACTTGTGGTTACCTCATATTTAGTAGAAATCTTCCACAATGTATCTCCTGATACAACCTTATGGATCTTATACTTTTGGGGAATCTTCAGGTTTTGGCCAACATTAATTTCGGAAGAGGTTAATTTGTTTTCTTTCTGTAACTCACTTACTGAAACTCCATATTGATTTGCTACTTTCCATAATGTGTTTCCAGTCTTTACTTTATGTATAATAGGCTTCGTAGAATCTCCAACGACAGAAGAAATGATGGGAAACTCCTCACCTTTTTTTAAGGTCATTAGTATAGTGGAACCTAGTTTAGGAGAACTATAAACCTTTGTAGTACCCGCTTTAACAGAACCTATGTAAAGTGTATTACTTGATGCTTTACCACTGGTTGGAAAGAGACAAATACAAAGAAGGCAGAACATAATAAGACATCCAAAGAATTTTTTCACTATTATTTTATTCTCCTTAAATTTTGATAAATTTAACTTTACTAGTTTACTATGGAGAATAGTTATAAAATAGAGGTACTTTGTGGAAAAGTTATTTCCTATATTTTAAACTCTTTTTATTTACAATCCTGTACCGTTAGTACAAATAAAGAGCATTAACCGTTCTTGGATCAATGCCCCCATTTGTTTAAGATTCGAAGTTTCATAATCTATTACTATAAATTGGTCTACACATAATAAAAGCCACTATAGTACTTAACTCTATTTCTTTGAATTATGATTACTCTTTTAAAATTCGTATTTAAGGTTTTATAAATAAGGCAATTATTTTTCATAGAAGTATAGACTCCCCATTTTAAATTTCTTCGTGCATATGTTTACGGATAAAGAGTGAGAAAATTGTTGCAACAATAGCTAATCCAATTGTAACAAGTGAGGTATAGTTAATGGCATCCAGTAAAGCTTGTTAGCCTGCTATTGCAGCATCCATTGTATGACTTAGTTCTGTCGTACGATCTGCAGCATACGTTGTCATTAATGTAACAAAAATAGCTGTACCGATTGCACCTGCTACTTGTTGTACCGTACTGTATACTGCTATTATTCAAGTTTGCTGTTTGCTGCGTCTTAAATACAATAAATTCAATAAAATAATGCCTTAGAGAATTAGAGTTCCTCACCACTTGGCCGGATTACATAAACAAAAATAATAGATAATATTCGGAAAGCAATTTAGAGTTATTACAAAGTTTTTTTCTTAACCAACTCTCCTTAAAAAACAAAGGATTTATGAGATTATTTACGAAACAATGGATTTCGAGATGCGGAGTCCATTATGTTTTTGCTAGTCTACTTTGCCCGGCTGTTAATCCGGCCTCTGAAGTGGGATATTCCTTTAATATCAATGTGCGAAAATGAAGTTTAGCTTCCACATACATATATTCGTTACGATTTTCTGTTGTCTTGACAAATTCCGAAGGTCTAAAGGTGAATTTCTCTAATTTCATGAGGGTCAAAATCCTCTTTGTAATAAAGCACACACAAATTAAACATCGCACGCACCCGTACGTCCTCCCCAGGATACTGATATCATAGAATCTATTAAAAAAAGGTCAACCAGTAATTTTTACTGGTCGACCTTATAATACGACGCACCCGTTAATTGAATAAGAAACAGTTATATAATGGGGTTCATGATATAATTATCATAGATAATCTCTTACAAACAAAACAAATTAATCATTCTGAAAATTAAATCTTTTAAGGAGTCGATGAAAGTTGACAATTGATAGTAAAAAATCAATTAGTAAAGAACAAACTATTTTTAATCACATTGGAAATAAAATCAAAACAGAAGATAGAGAAATTAATATAATTGCTAGATTAGAAGAACCACTAATAGTAATTTTAGGAAATGTTTTGAGTGACGAAGAATGTGACGAACTAATTAGATTGTCAAAAGACAAAATGCATCGTTCTAAAATTGGAGTTACACACGAAGTAAATGAGATAAGAACAAGTAGTAGTATGTATTTTCAAGATAATGAAAATGACATCATTACCAAAATTGAAAAAAGAGTATCATCTATTATGAATATACCCATTGAACATGGGGATGGTATTCAAATTCTTAAATATACTCCTGGTCAAGAGTATAAAGCTCATTTTGATTTTTTTACATCTTCAAGTAAAGCAACAAAAAATAATAGAATTAGCACAATCGTCATGTACTTAAATGATGTGGAGCATGGAGGAGAAACTTTTTTTCCTAAACTAAATCTTTCAGTATCCCCACGAAAAGGAATGGCGGTGTATTTCGAATATTTCTATACCGATAAAAACATAAACGAACTAACATTACATGGTGGAGCGCCAGTTATAACTGGCGAAAAATGGGTTGCAACACAATGGATGAGAAGACAAAAATAGTATATTTTTTACCTGAATTCTTTCGTTCCAAGACAGACACATCCTTTCAAAAATCATTGTAAGGACTAACTAAAATGTGTCCATGAAACAATATTAACTCTAAGTTTGTTGGGTATACACGAAACGATGGAAGGAAAGCCATAACCTACGGCGTGTCCTAGAGAAGTAAGTAAAGGTAACTCTTTACCATCAATATTTTCATTGAACGAAATTACATAACACTAGTTTCCTACACCATGTTTATTAGTAACTTGGAAAATTTCAATATGGTTTGAATTAGGTTTTGAAGTTTCAATCATATATTCTTCACAAAGCGTTTCTTTGAAATTATGGTTAAGTCAAAACAACTCAATCGAGAAGTAATGCGACTTTACATCTAGAAAACTGGGCTTATATCTAAAAACCACAACCAACTTCTAGGGCGGCTGGTTGTAGTCTTCAGTTTTTGTTATCTCCAGCTAAAACTGACTCTTTACTTTATAGAGTTTCTTACTTTACGTAAGAATTCTATATGTTGATCAACAATACTCGAGTGAAGTAACTGGCTCTCTTTTAATAAACGAAAAAAAGGGTTTCTGATGCGAATTCTTCTTCTCATAAATAACACTCCTTTCATCTTTTCTTTATTTTATTAATGAATGTCATTACTTGTAACGGCTAGTCCCTCAAGATGAAAAAAAAGTTAGTAATCTAGTTAATATTCCCTTACTTGTCCAACATCCATTTGTTTTAAATAAGACAAAACAACGCAAACACCTGTGAAGCCATCCCTAAGTCATGTGTTTCCAGCTGGATGATTCCCATACCGGGTGAATAGATCAAGAACATTTTCCATCCCTACTTTTAAAACTAGGAAAACAGTAACCGGGGTTTCATTTCTTATTGGTGCCGACCTTTATGGGTATGAAGATGGATATACCAGCATGAATAACTATATTGTGGATTATATTCAAAAGGGCTACAGAAGTCGTTAAGGCATTCTAGAGCGGAAGAGATTCCTATTCTGGGATTCCTGTCTTGGAAGCCCAATGGCTGTCATCTATGCTTCATTTGCTAATGAACCGATAAAAAATCTTATGCTGTCAGCAGCACCATTTGATTGGGTCATTCCCCCTATCGTCAATCGAACCAACGCAACACAGGGCTTTTGAGATCCATGTTGAATAGACCGTAATCAATGACAACCATTTCATTATCCTCGGAAAATGCGACATTATCTAACCGCAAATCTATTGGAATAATGCCGTATCTTAGGAATTTTAATTCCAACTCGATTAGTTTCGTATATTCCATGATTGCAAGTGGCACTTTTGTGCCCATCTTCTTCATAATAATCCAGCCAGACCCAAACTCCTTAACCGGACATAGGTACTTTTGGGCTTCCTCATTGCAGTTATAATAAATGTATGCTTCATTTGCGTTGCCTATTAATCCTACTTCACACAGTGCAATTTTTAAGATATAGCCATTATTGAGATCATAGACAATTCTGTTATAACCATATCCAATCATTTTATACTTGAATTTTAGAGTTTTTTTAGCAGTAACCATTTTTTGTTTTGCCGTTTTAAAAAATTGGTATTTTCCCATTTGAGATATCCAGGATTCAATGGATTTTATCTCTTCACGGGACAACATAGAACTTTCATTAGACTGTATTCTTTCATTACCATTGTTAATTGGGCACATCCCCTAAACGTCTCCTTTTTTAAAAAATTTGTAACTATAGAATGATATTTCCAGGGATATTGAAAAACATATACTTAGAAGAGTCACTAAGTAAAAGATTGTGTTCTAGCTGTTTATATTGGAGCGTTGAGAAATTATTTATTTTGCTACTGGTTGATAGCCGACCGAATTCATTTCTTTTTTCTACGATCATGCGCAATCCTCGCTTGGCCTGAGGGTAATAGATGGATGGGGCTTTACTTCATGATGATTCGAAGCTACCCTTAGCTTGTACCGCTTTGCAATAGTCGCAAGCACAAGCACTGCTTTCATCAATGCAAAATTATTACCAATACAATCTCTCGGACCTTCGCAAAATGAAAAGTAGGCATATATCCGGATGGTTTCCACAAAATTAATTTCAATCGTTCAGGCTTAAAAGACTATATATTATAGAAATACTCGGGCTTTCGGTGCATTACATACTGGCTTACCAGGAACACATTCCTTTTTTTAATTGATACTTATTTATCTCCACCTCCTCTTCCACTTCACATCCAGTGACAAAGACAGGAGAAAAAAAAGCATCGATTCCTAGATGATTTTTTGAGTATAGGTAAATTTCATGAAATCCCCAGGCGAAAAAGGGCCGTAATATCGATCATATCCTGCCTTCTATACATGATATGACTTTTATATAAAATGGCTTGTATTGTAGTTGAGAAAAACTAGAGTTATTGACTAAAAAAATTCAACACTATAACTTTTTTTTAATAGGTGTTTATAAACTTATTTAACAGAATACTCCCCTTATCCTCTAAAACAGCCTTTTACTCACAAGGAGCAAAGGCTGTTATTTTAAACCTATTAGCGATAGTCTATTTTATAAAAAAAAGCAACTGCCTAATCAACGCAGTTGCTTTTCATCCTGTTTCGGTAATAGAAAAAATTATTTTATATGAAAGATTCCCTTTCTATCGTTTGCAAAGGAATCCCGCAATGTTGTTTTTAATATTTTCCCCGATGGGTTTCGTGGGAGCTCATGTACAAAGTCTACTGATTTTGGTTTCTTATAGCCGGCTAATTTTCCTTCGCAGTAACCAATGATATCTTCTGCTATAAGATTAGCCCCTTCCCTTTGTACAACAATGGCTTTAACCGATTCCCCCCACACGGCATCAGGTACACCAATCACCGCAACATCGAGAATCCCGGGATGTGAATAAAGGACTTCCTCAATTTCACGCGGATAAATATTAACGCCGCCGCTGATCAGCATGTCTTTCTTTCGGTCCACAATATAGTAAAATCCATCCTCATCCTGTAGCGCCATATCTCCCACTGTAAAAAAACCATGATAAAACGAAGCGGCGTCAGCATCCGGATTGTTATAATAACCGTCTAAGTTGTACGGTGATTTAAAATATAGCTCCCCTACTTCACCGTTCGAAATCGGGTTCTTCTCGTCATCCAAAATTAAACATTCCACAAGAGGGAAAGGATGTCCCACTGAACGTTCCTTCCGGCGAATGTCACCTGGTTTAATGTTCAGTGTAATCGCACTTTCAGTCGAACCGTAAAATTCGTTCAAATCGGCATTTTTGAAAAAGTCCAGAATATCCAGTTTTGTTTGTGTCGGCAGCGGCGAGCCTGCTGAAACCAACACACGCATAGAGGAGATGTCATGCTTTGCTTTTATTTCTTCCTTCGTGTTGATCAAGAAATTGTACATCGTGGGTGCAAGGAACGTGTTTGTTATCTGGTATCGCTCAATGTCTTCAAGCACTTGTTCTGCATTAAATGATTCATGAATGACAAGGGTGCCACCCACGAGCAGCTGCATGACAAGAAAAATCCAAGGGGCTGCATGATATATGGGCCCTGCAACAAGGTGAATATCTGATTCGCCAATCTTGTATTCATAAGCTGCCGCCATTCCTGTCAGTATTCGGGACCGATGGGAAATGACCACTCCTTTTGGCTTTCCGGTCGTACCGGAAGTGTAGCCCAAATAGAAAGTATCTTTCTCATGAACCTCAATGTTCGGCTCCGCATCACAGCCTGAAGCAAGAAAATCTACATACCCTTCCAAAATTTCATTGGACGCACCGCCCACTACCAGTACGGTGTCTAATTGAGAGTTTCTTGGGAGCAACTCTTGTGCAATACCTTCATATTCTTCTGAAATAATGAATCCCCGGCTTTCAGAGTTTCTTAGTATATATTCTACTTCCTGTCCAACCAGGCGATAGTTTATCGGTACAATGATGACTCCGATTTTGGACAGCCCGGCAATGATCTCGACATAAGCAGCATGGTTCTTTAACATGACAGCTACTTTATCGCCTTTTTGAAAGCTACGATCCAAGAAAGCGTTTCCAATTTTGTTCGCGCGAATGTTTAACTCTTCATATGTATTGATCGTATTTTGAAAAATAACAGCCGGCTTATTTTTGTACTTACTTGCATTTTGCTTTATAACTGTACCAAATGTCAGCATACTCTCCACCAGTCCTTTTTTAAATAAATATAATTTTAAGAAAATTATATCATTTTTAAAAAAGATGGTAAAAAAATATTTTTTTGGTAAAAATTAATTTTACCTCATATATATTATCGAGCATCTAATACCAACCATTATTTACTGAGACCCCTGCTTTAATTTAAAAACAGATAAAAAAAGCCTAATTTATAGGCTTTTCAGTTTGTAGACAAAAGGGGTTCGGAATGTTTTAATTCCGGACCCCTTTTGAAATTCCCTTTGAATTTTGCTCAAGATTAAGAGATTGGGCCTCTACGAGCCCACTTTATTAAGCCATTCTTGGACCTTGCCATGTCCAATTGGCTATCTTCTTTAAATTCATGGCATCGAAAGTAAGCATCGCCTGCATCGACAATTTTTTAAGTCCCCTTAAAGTAGTCCAACGCATACCATGCTTTTCTTTTGCATCTGCGAATACACGCTCTATTGTTTCTTTACGTTTCGCATATATAGGTTTTACATCCTTGTGATGACGCAGATGATCTGCTTCTTCCATATAATTTTGCCAGATATGGCGTGTCACCACTTTTTGATGGTCTTTGCTTACTGTACACTGTGATAAAAATGAGCATGTCGCACAAGTGTGTTTGGGTGATTTGTACTCGCGATAGCCCTCTTTATTTGTTGTTGAGTACTTTAAAATCTCGCCCGATGGGCAGAGATAACAATCAAAATGTTCATCGTAAACATAGTCATGCTTGCGAAAGAACCCTTCTTTTGTTCGTGGACGTGTATAGGGTAAAGCTGGTGTGATTTCTTTCCCAAAAAGGTAGCTTGTAATGGCTGGTGTTTTGTAAGCTGCATCTGCGGCAACAGCTTCAGGTTTTCCAACTTTCTCAATCACTTGTTCAACAAGAGGCTCTAAGATATGACTATCATGCGTATTTCCCGGTGTTACAATCGTCCCCAGCACAAAACCGTTGCGGTCCGCAGCCGCATGAAATGAATAGGCAAACTGTTTTGTTCGTTCATCTTTTACATAGTAGCCACTCTCAGGGTCAGTTGTACTTTCTTTAATTTCTTTGGTTTCTTCTTTATCAAATTTATCCGGTGGAAAAGGCTTCTTTCCATTGTTTTCACGATCTTGATTTATTTCTTCTTGAAGGCGTCCTTGATATGCTCGTGTTTCCTTACGAACGATTTTCTTTTCGAATTTTCGCTTATTCGCACTGGCTTTCACATGTGTTGAATCAACGAATACGTGCTCTGCACTTATTAACTTTCTTTCTGAAGCTGTCATTAAGATACGATAAAAAATCCGTTCAAACAGGTCTGTATCTTTAAAGCGACGCTCATAATTTTTCCCGAACGTTGAGAAGTGAGGTACTTTATCATGGAAACCGTAACCTAAAAACCAACGGTAAGCCATATTCGTTTCAACTTCTTCAATCGTTTTACGCATCGAACGAATACCGAAGGTATATTGAATGAATGTCAATTTAACTAAAATAACTGGATCAATACTTGGGCGCCCTATCTCTGAATACATATCTTTCACCAAGTCATAAATGAAAGTGAAGTCAATGGCCCCCTCAATTTTACGAACCAAATGGTTCGCTGGCACCAGTTGATCCAAAGTAATCATTTCAAGTTGATCTCGCTGAATAGAATTATGTTTCGAAAGCATCGTCATCACCTCAAGTTTTAATACTTCTATATTAAAACAAAAAGGACTGTAGGCAAAAGTGGTTATATCTAATTGTTAAAACAAAGTTGATTGGAACGGAAGGTGCGAGACTCCTGCGGGAAATGCGTGTCCAAGGGAGACCCCACAGGCGCAAAGGCGCCGAGGAGGCTCCCTGACCGCCCGCGGAAAGCGAGTGCCTGGAGTGGAAATCAACGTCGAATTTTTACAACCCCTCAAAAAAACTGTAGACAAACTCGATTTTCATCGAGTTTGTCTACAGTCTGAAAAGCCTAATTTATAGGCTTTTCTACTGGATAATTGTCTACTTCTTCTTTTGAATATTAATTTCTTATTATTTCAAAACAATTTTAGCTGCTCATGCTTTACTTTGAGTTGTTTTTGTTCCTTATGAATTTTTTTCAACGATGTTACTGGTACAATTTCATTTGCAAAGACTATCTGTTGAGCTGGGTGTATTTCTAAGATAGTTCTACCCGGGATAGTCACCGGGGTTTTTCTTTTGACTCTTATAATCTATCTAGGGTTTTATCATGAGATACTTCCGTTAATGTTTCAAGTACACCACTCAAATCTAGTATTTTTTAAGTGCTTCAATCATTAGCTTCCAAAAACCTTCTACATCAAGTTCTAATCCAAACTTAGCATTAACTTTTCTACCAGTGACCCCATGTAGATCGATTAACGTAGTTCCTGCAGTAAACTCTCCTTTAGTTTCCACTGTAATATTTACATCTTTCGTCTTAAACAATTCTGGTGCAACACAATATGCCACAGTTAATACATCGTGTACTGGTGCCCCATCAAAGTCGAACATCTCCTTATATGTTGATGCAAAAAACACTAATAATTCACCAACTATTTTAGCAACATTGTTATCAATTTTATTCACTTGATCGATAACTTCTCGTGTTGCTATGGCTTGATGTGTTATATCTAATCCCATAACTACTATTGGAATACCACTATCAAATACTTTTTTTGCAGCTTCTGGATCAACCCATATATTAAATTCAGCAGTTGGAGTCCAGTTACCAAATGTTCCACCACCCATAAGAACAACTTCTTCAATATTGTCCTTAATTTCTGGTGCTTTTGATAAAGCTAATGCAATATTTGTTAATGGTCCTGTTGGAAGAATTGTAACAGGCTCTTTTGACTCTTTTAACAGTCTTATGATTGTGTCAGCTCCATGCTCCTCACTCCAGCTACGAGAAGGTTCGGGCAATTCTGGACCATCCAGACCTGAATCTCCATGAATACCAGGTGCAGTTTCTCGTAATCGAATCAATGGCTCGCTTGCCCCTTTTGAAACAACAACATCCGTTAGTGAAACTAAATCACAAATTTTTAATGCATTCATAGTTGTTTTTTCAATTTCAGCATTCCCGGAAACTGTTGTAATCCCTAAAATCTCCAATTCTAGTTGTGCAGCAGCTAAAATAATTGCAATTGCGTCATCATGTCCTGGATCACAATCCATAATAATTCTTCTTTTAATCATCATATTTCACCTCTATCTAAAAATTACATGAAAATACCCATAATTGTAGCTGAAATTACAGATGCTAATGTCGCACCTAACAATAATTTCAATGAAAATTTTGCAACATAACTCCCTTGTTTTTCACTGATTGATTTGATTGAACCTGAAACAATACCCACAGTTCCAAAATTTGCAAAACTAACTAAATAAACTGAAACAATAGCAACTGTTTTATCGGAAAGATGGTTTGAAATCTCACCAAAATTCAACATTGCAACAAATTCATTTGTAACTAGTTTTGTCGCCATTATTCCACCTGCTTGTACAGCTTCTGCCCAAGGAACACCTATTAAAAAAGCAATTGGTGCAAAAATATAACCAATAACCGTTTGGAAAGAAACATGAAATACACCTAGAAAAATCACATTGATCAATTCCATCAAGGAAATAAACCCTAATAGCATAGCAGCAACGATAATAACAATTTTAAATCCATCCATTACACTTTCCCCAACCATTTGGAAGAAAGGAACTCTTTCATTTTCTTCAATTTGAATTAGATCCTCATTATCGTCTAAATCATATGGGTTAATAATATTAGCAACTATGAGTGCACTAAAAATATTCAATACAACAGCAGTTACAACATATTTTGGCTCTAACATTGTCATATAAGCCCCAACCATCGCCATACTTACTGCACTCATTGCTGATGTACAAATTGTGTAAAGTCTTTTTGGAGATAAGAGTGGTATTTGCTTGATAATGGTTAAGAACACTTCTGGTTGTCCCAGCGCAGCTGTAGATACAGCAAAATAGCTTTCTAGTTTACCCATTCCTGTTATTTTACTTAAAACCAAACCGATATATTTGATTACGAATGGTAATACTTTTATATAATTAAGTATTCCTATTAAAACTGACATAAAAACCAGAGGTAATAACGCTACAAAGAAAAACGTTATTGCACCTTCATTCACCATTCCACCGAATACAAATTGAATTCCTGAATCAGCAATCGCCATTAATTTTTCAAAAAACACTCCTATTTTAGTAATCGCAATTAGCCCTATACTAGTATTCATCATGAAGTAAACTAAAATGATTTGCACAGCTAACATAATCAGAATACGTTTATATTGTATTTGTTTTCTATTGTTACTTACTAAAAAAGCAACAACAAAAACAAGTAAAATTCCTGTTATTAAGAAGATAAAATTCATTTTCAGGCTCTCCTTTTAAATGGAAACGTTTACATTTGTTATAAAAAACAACTTCTATAAAGTCTAGTTGTTAACAATAATCTGAGACATTTAACTTTATAGAAGTTGAGTTTATGCTAATTACGAACTCAGTTTAGTATTAGTTTAGTTTTGTTGTTGAAACTAACTGCTATTTCGGCTCCTACTTTAGCATTATGTTTTACTAATTCTATATTGGCATCAAGGCTTTTACCGCCGGTTAATTCTTTTATTTTTCCGAGCAGGAATGGTGTACTATCCTTACCAATAATATGATTTTCTTCTGCTTGCTTAATTGCTTGACTGATAATTTCATTGATATAATCTTCATCCATAGCAAATCTTTCAGGAATAGGATTAGCGATAACTGCTCCACCATTAAGATTTAATTCCCATTTCGTTTTTAATGTTTCAGCAATTTCATCGATTGAATCAGTGGAGAAGTTTAATAGATATTCACTATTTCTTGTGTAGAATGCTGGTAGGCACTCCGTTTCATATCCAATTACAGGCACCCCTTTTGTTTCAAGGTATTCTAGTGTAAGCGATAAATCTAGGATTGATTTAGCACCAGCACAAATTACCGCTACATTAGTTTGGGCTAATTCTTCAAGGTCAGCTGAGATATCCATAGTAGTTTCTGCACCTTTATGAACCCCACCAATACCACCTGTTACAAAGATTTTGATTTCTGCCAAATCAGCGCAAATCATCGTTGTAGCAACAGTCGTTGCTCCTAGTTGTTTTGTAGCAATAATTTGAGCTAAATCACGTCTTGATACTTTAGCAACATCTGAACTTTTACCAAATAATTCTAATTCATCTTCTGTTAGACCAATTTTAATTTTTCCATCAATGATAGCAATTGTCGCTGGAACAGCACCGTTATCACGAACAATTTGTTCAACTTCACGAGCCATTTTGACATTTTGAGGATAAGGCATACCATGTGAAATAATAGTAGATTCTAATGCAACGATTGCTTTTCCTTCCTCTTTTGCTTGTTGTACCTCTGCAGATAATTCAATATATTTTTTCATTTAAATTGCCTCCATATCTAACATTAATTGTTTTTTTGATAATTCTTGTCTAACTGTATACTTCGACATAATTGTTTTATGGGAATTGACCAAGCCAGCTTTTATTATGTAATCAATTTCTTTTTTTTGTAACCAGGAATAAATAACGCCTGAACAAAATGAATCTCCAGCACCTGTAACATCAACAACAATTGGTGTTTCTATGGCAGGAAAATAATGAATCTCACCATTTTCACTACCTGTCATTACACCTTTTGAACCATTCGTTACAATAACATTTTTGACTCCTAAATCTATCCACTCTTTAACTGAATTTCCCCAATCTTCTTCATCATTGATTTTAATATTCATAAAAGTTTCTGTTTCATCTTTATTTACGATGAGCCAACTAACTGCATTCAAGGTTTTTGGAAGTCTATTCATTTTGGGAGACGAAACAGGAATAATGACTAATGGAATATTATGTTTAGATGTGAAAAAACAAAGAAAATCAATTGTTTCACTAGGACAATTTAAATCCACTACTATACATTTGGCTCTTCTAAGAATATTACTGTTTTTAATCAACAACTCAGGTGTAATATTCTCAAAAACGTCCATGTCTGCTAATGCAATTGATAAATCCCCATTCATATCTAAAACTGCTGTATAAGATCCTGTTGTCAAATTTTCATTTTGAGAGACATGTTCTAAATTCATAAAAGGTGACGATAATTCATAAATCTCTTTCCACTCTGAATCGAGACCACTTGCTGAAATTAATGTAACATCCTCACCTAATCTACCTAAATTTTCAGCAATATTTCTTGCTACTCCTCCAACCGATCTAGAAGATCTTACTGGATTAGATGTTTCATTAGTAATTTTATATTTTGTATAAAATTTCTTATCTACGTTAGCACCTCCTATGCAAACAATAGGAGCTATTTCATTTAAAACATAAGCCTTGCCAAAGACATACTCTTTCTTGATTAATCCAGAAATAATATTAGCAATAGACGACTTTGATATACCCACAATTTCCGATAACTCCTGTTGAGAAATAAAGGGATTTTCTCGAATCATATCTAATATCAACTCTTCTTTTTCATTAATATCATTAGCCATTTTTACACCTCACTTCTTTAAACAATTGTTTATTCCATGAACATAAGTTTAGTATACGCTTACATTTTTAATTGTCAATAATATTTTAAATAATTATTCAATTACAAATGACACCATGTTATTTTATTGAAAATTTTATTTTGCGCCTAACGTTGTACTACTTTCTTTTTAATTAACAATATATTTCTATTAAGCATTGTTGGTAAGCTCATGCCTAGAAGAATGGTTACAATACCTACTATTTGCAGTGAAGTAACATTTTCACTTAACAATATGACTGACACCATCACTGCGATTGGCAATTCAATAGCACCCAATATTGATGACATACTCAATCCAACTTTAGGAACTGCAATAGTGAATAAGAAAACCGGAATAATCATCCCAAATAACCCCAATATCAAACCATAAATCCAAAGTCCTTCGCTAAACAAGGTTCCATTCCAAATAACTTCTGGAGACTGAAAAACAACCGACATCATAAAAGCAAAGAATGAAACCAATACTAAGCGATTAGTGGTATTCATATTTGTAGTTGCTCTACCGTTTACAAATAAAAATAGGGAATAACAAAGAGCAGTTGCTAAACCCCATAACCAACCTTGAAAAGGTATTTGAGATAAATCAACATCTATCAAACCCGCAGCTGGTATGGTCCCTGCAACCAATATTATTAGAGATATCAATTCAATTCGACTGGGAAATTTTCGTTTTGTTATACAAGAAATCAACATGCCTATCCATGTAAATTGAAACAATAGTACAACGGCCAAGGATGCAGGTAAATAGTTCAAAGAAAGACCATAAAAAATATTTGTCAACCCTGTAAATACTCCAGCTAAGAAAAGAATTTTAACTCCATTAAAGCTAAATTTTGTTCGGTTTGTCAGAATGAAAATACATACTGCAATACAAAAACCGAAAAAAAATTGACTTGTAACAGCTTCAGATGCCGAAAAACCACTACTCATTGCTAGTTTTATGATAGTTGAAACTAAACCATAACTACTAGCTGCTATTACTACCAACAAGGGGTACAGATAAATCTTCATTATTCTAATTCCTCCTATCATTTTTTAATATTCATTGAATTTTAAATATGATTTTTGAAAATCCAACAAAAAATCATAATCTTCAATATAAATCAAAGATAAACATTTTTACAATCTATTTTTTGTTTATTATTGATTGGCCAATCATTTGTCTGTAATATTTAGATAGCGTATAATTTATTTGTCGCTAGAAATGAGAATACTAAAAAATTTTAATATCTTTCAAAAAAATGAATTAATCCTATTGTTTTACTTGGGTTCGAAAAAAAGGGTATTTTGTATACTAAGAAATTTCGGCTATCTTGTAAACAAACAGAAGTTAAAGTTATTATGATTAATCTATTTAAACGTTTACAAACTTTTGTTTATATAATAAACTATCGTTTAATGAGAAGTGAGGCTACTTCATGGATAAAGAGAAACAAATTTTAGATTACATAAAAATAAATCCTTTCATATCACAGCAAGAATTAGCAAGTAAAGTTGGTTTATCACGACCTGCAGTTGCCAATTATATTGCTAACTTGACGAAACGTGGTGAAATAAAAGGACGCGCCTATATTCTCCGAGAAGAATCATCGATTGTCTGTATTGGAGGGGCAAACACAGACCGGAAAGCCCGATCAAATCAGGAGGTGCGTTTATATTCATCTAATCCAGTAAAAATTACTGAAGCTTGTGGCGGTATAGCACGCAACTTTGCCGAAAATTTAAGTCGACTCGGCTGTAGCACTACTCTAATGGCTTGTGTAGGGGACGACAAAGAAGGTAACTGGATACTGAATGAAACGAAAAGACAAGGAGTGGATGTTAGTCAAGTATGGGTTTTACCAACAGAGCGAACAGGGACTTTTACCACCTTATTAGATATTAATGGTGAAAGCATTGTCTCCATGGCTGATATGAATATATACGAAAAAATAACAACATCTATGTTTGAGGAAAAATGGTCCTATATCATTTCCTCCCAAGCTGTTTTTTTGGATACGAATATTCCTAAGGAATGTCTCAGTTATTTAATTAACCGCTGCCGTGAGGAAAACATTCCTATGTACATTGACCCTGTATCTACAGCCAAAGCACGAAAACTTCCATTTCGTCTTGACGGTGTAGAACTGCTGATGCCTAACCGAGAAGAAGCAGAGATACTTGCTGAAATAAAAATCGAATCAATCAAGGATTGCCAATTAGCCTGTGAAAAAATTAGACAGCGTGGCGTTCAAAAAGTTATTATCACACTTGGTGATCAGGGGGTTTATTATTTTTCTACAGAGGAATCTGGACACTTGCCTCCTTTCAAAACTGACGTAGTTGATGTCACAGGGGCTGGTGAAGCATTTTCTTCATGTGCAATCTACGGAATCCTGAACGAAGAATCGCTATTTAGTGCTTGCAAATTAGGTCTTGCTGGTGCTGCTCTTACCATTCAAACTGAAGAATCTATATCATCATTTTTGAAACCTGAAAAAATCCATGAAATAGTAAAGAATTTTTCGTGATGAAATCATATTCTCACCTTAGAAATACTCCATTTCGTTACTTAAGGATGATTATTTCGTTGTGAATGTCATATCCACAAAAAATTAGTCCCCTTTTCTTGAAAGAGCATCTGCCTTTTCCTTAGCAGATGCTCTTTTTAGACGAGTTTCTTCTATATATAATCATCCTTTTTACATCTCTTTCGTATTCTTATGCCAACTTATAAAATGTCAGCTTTTTAACGTCTAATTCTCCCATCGCTTTAAGTTATTCAACCCTCCTGTTTTCCAACAATCAACATATTTTGAGTTCGATTACGGATATTAATATAGATATTGATACTGCGATGACGATTTTTGTGTTCGATATGCCTATTCAGCCTTAGTCTTTAGCTATACTAAAATAAATTAGGAGGTATAATCCATCGTTACAAGGATAATCAACCTTTACATAGAAAAAGCAGCCCGGCTTACTTATGGTATTGTTCACAAATCCATGTTCGATAAAGATTTGTTTGTGTATGTATTTCCCATACAGATTCTCTTTTACTACTTCCACCTAAAAGTTTGATGATAAGGACGAACGACCTGATACTTTTTTCAGAATTGTTGGCGGATAATCGGACCTCCACGTTCTTTGGACATCAAGGTAATCGCTGTCACCTGCCACTGTGATACTCTCTGGATCCATGCCCTGTAATTGGATCCGATATTAAGGGACAAAAATCCCCTTCACAAATAACCCTAAACAGACACATGAATATTCTTAATATTTCTTGGATTTTCTCATAAATGATGAATTTGATTACTAATTGACAAAATAGAGAATAACTCACCTTGGTTATGAATAAGAAAAAAGACACTACTCGTAAAGTTAGTGTCTTTTTTTAGAAAACATTCATTTAATAGGAATGGTACATTTTAAGTTGAAATGTCGTACCAGTGATATTTCTTAGGATCTATTAACATGATTCAACAACTTTATATAATTTTTTGATTGGAAGTGTTTTTGAATTTTTCTTTCGTTGTTTTTTTCATACTGTTTGCTACTAACACACAGACCATACTCAAGATGAATAAGCAAAGGAAGAAAATCCAAGCTACACGGTAGCTTTGAGTCACATCATAGATTAAACCAGAAACTATTACCCCAAAGGAACCTGCCGCTACAAAGAAAACTTGCACTATACCAAAAATAGATCCAAAATCTTTCTTTCCAAAGATATCATTTGTCATAAAAGGCGGACCTAATGTGGAAATGACAATACTAAAGCCAAATGCAATTGCAAATAAGAAAGCGAATGCTTGTGTCTTAGCTAACAGAAGCGCTACCATAGCAGTCGTCATACAAAATCCAACATAAATTGCACCACCTGCAGTACCGAACTTATCAAATACTGCACCTAAAATCAACTTCCCTACCGTATTTGCAAGGGAAAGAATACCAAAAATTGTGCCGGCAAAGATGGCTGGATGTCCGATATCCATTAGATAGGCTGGAATATGCATTTGAACGCCGCCTGCAACTAATGCAAAGCAAACGATTCCTAGGACAAAAATCCAAAACATAGCTGTCTTCTTTGCTTCTCCCATGGTTAGGCCACTCTGTTCAGACTCTAAATTCTCCGCAGATTCCATCTTGTCTGCTCCCAGTGGAACTAGTCCTTTTTCAGCAGGACTTTTCTTGGCAAATAGTAGTACTAAAGGCAACGTTAAAACAATGATAAGTGCACCAGCAATAACGTAGGCTGTTCTCCAACCGTAGTTTGAGATTAATGTAGTTAAAATTGGACTTAACACTGCAGCTCCAATACCTGAACCCGCAAAGGCTAAACCCATTGCTTTTCCTTTTTTCTCATAAAACCAGTTGGTTACCATAATTGAAATTGGGATATTGGAGAATCCTGCCACACAGATACCAATCATAAATCCTACAATGCTAAAATATAGCGCTGAGTTTGCTAGTGAATATGACATAAATCCTACTCCGGCCATAATTACGCAAATTGACATAATCAATTTCATATTTCCTTTTGCTAGCAGTTTACCCATGAATGGAGAAGCAACAGCCACTCCAAGGCCGGCAATCGAAAGTGCGATTGAAAAAGCGGTTCTGCTTATCCCTAAATCATCTGTAACAGGGACCATGAATAAACTGTGTAAAGAATTTATTATAGAGAAGCCGGCGAACATAATAAAGAAGCCACACAACACAACATACCATCCATAAAAAACACCTTTAGACCCTTGTGCCATTTATTGAACCTCCAGTTTCTCTATTTACAACAAGTTCTTTACTAGCTAGATTACATAATGTGAGGTTCATCCGATTTCAATATAACAGGTCTTCTCACGGGTATATTCAAGGATGGAATCCGTTCCAAATCCACTGTCTTTTTGTCCTCCAAATGGAAGCTCTGGTCCAACTCTACGGAACAAGTTCACCCAGACATTTCCTGATTCTAATTGACGAATCATCCGGTGAGCTCGATCCAAATTCGATGTCCAAACGCCAGCTCCTAAACCAAATGCACTATCATTTGCAATGGCTATTGCTTCCTCTTCCGTATCGAATGGTATCACGGTTGCTACAGGACCAAAGATTTCCTCTTGGCAGATTCGAAGAGAATTACTATTGACCTTAATTAACGTAGGCTCAACCCAATAACCATCCGCTAATTGGGGATCGTCAGGTAATAGAGCGGCACCCCCATGACGACCGCCTATGATAACTTCTCCCCCCTCTTTTTTTCCTAATTCTATATACGAGCATACCTTGTCATATTGTGAGGAGTTAGCAATTGGTCCCATTGAGATTTTTGGATTCATTGGATCTCCTAGTTGAATTTGCTGAGCTATTACTTCTTTCATTTTGATAATCATCTCATCAAAAATCGGCCTTTGAATAAGAATCCGTGATCCACCTACACAGAGTTGACCTGCGTTACCACTAAAGATTCCATAAATTGTAACTCCTTGTGCAGCTTTATCAAGATCAGCATCTGCAAAGACTATGTTTGGTGACTTCCCACCCAGTTCTAAAATCATCGGCTTTGGTTTCCGAGCTATTGATTGCGCAATCGCCCTAGCCGTTCCTCCAGATCCAGTTAGACTAATCTTATTTACTCCAGGATGACTGACTAATGTATCTCCTACTTCCACTCCATTTCCTGATACAACATTTAGAATTCCAGGTGGAAGGATCTTATTAATTAGTTCACCATATCGCAATGAAGCAATAGATGCCATTTCTGATGGTTTGATAATCACCGTATTTCCAGCAGCAAGCGCATAAGCTGCTTTAATAGAAAAAGTAAAAAGCGGGGAGTTCCATGGAAGAACGCCTACTACGACCCCTAATGGTTCCCTCAATGTATATCCAACGCTTGTTGGACCCAATTGAACAGTTTTCCCCTTACTTCCAACAGCCGTTGCTCCTGCTGCATCATACCAAAGACTTGCTAAACTAGGGATTAGACCATAGCTCGTTTCTTTAATTACCCATCCATTATCTCTTGTTTCTAGTTCAGCTAACTCTTCACCATGTTGAATGATTAAGTCACCTATTTGTCTTAAAAAAGCAGCACGCTCCATAGCCGGTCGAGACGACCACTCCTCAAAAGCTGCTCGAGCTGCTTCTACTGCCGATTCAGCATCTTGGCTTGTGCTACAAGGAAATGTAGCCCAGACCTTTCCTGTTGAAGGATCAATACTCTCTATTCGGGTTCCCGAAGAAGAAGAAATCAGGTTTCCATTAATGATATTATGAAACTCTCTTATTTCATTTGCAGTTTTCAATGAAAATCTCCGCCCTTTCAAAATAAGTAAGCCTTTTAAACAGAAATAATAGCTTCATCTTTGTTAGACCAACCTAATGCTGTAGCCGCTTGATTATAATAATGCTCTGTACTGCCTAAATAATTTTCATAGAACCTAGCACGCTTGATAAAAAGATGGCAATCAATTTCTTCTGTAAATCCAATGCCGCCATGAATCTGAATATTATCGGAAGAAATACGGGTAAATGCGTCAGTTGCAAATAATCGAGCGCAAGAAATAGCCTGAACACGATCTTCTGCATTACTTTCCAAAGCCCAGTTTGCATAATAAGCTAAGGACCGAGCTGTCTCAAGATCCATTTTCATATCTACTATTCTATGTTTAATGGCTTGAAATCTTCCGATAGGCTGACCAAACTGTTCCCGAATTTTTGCATACTCTGCAGCCATCTCTACCACTTTCTCCATACTACCGACAATTACTGCGGAAAGAGCCGCATTGAAAGAGAGTAACCCTTCTTGAAGAGTTTCCCAGCCATGATGGAGAGGTCCAAGTATTTGATTCATTGGAATTTCAACATTAGTGAATGTTAGTTCTGCTAATCTTCGCGTTTCATCAATGTTTTTTTGGCTTTGGATAGTCATGTTTGTTGCTGTTCGATCAATAATAATTAATGAAATCCCTTCTTTACCATTACCTGTACTGGTGCGACCTAGTACGATATAATGATCAGCTGACTCCGCATCGGGAACTAATGATTTCACACCATTTAATACCAAATGGTTATTTTCTTCTTTTACTGCTAGATTAATACCAGATGGGTTATAACTTCCACCTGGTTCCAACCAAGCTAGAGAAAATGATTTTGTCCCATTCGAAATTTCAGACAAATATCTTTCTTTTTGTTCTTCCGTACCGAATTTCTCTAGTAATGGAACTGCAAGTGCATTCGTTTCTAAATATAAGCCTGGCAATAAAGAACGACCAGTTTCTTCAAGAACAGGTATTAAATCTAGAGGACCTAAACCCATTCCTCCGTAATTTTCCGAAATATTAATACTTGTACAACCTAATTCGGCCATACCAGTTAATATTGATTGTAATGATTCTGTTTCACCTTTTATAAATTCACGGGCCGTTTTTGTTTGCCCGGCATCATCTAAATACTTTCGGACATATCCTCGAAACATCTCTTGCTCTTGATTTAAAGAAAAATCCATCTTTAATCACCCCTTTTTAGTCTTAACGTCCCATATCTTTCGGCAAACCTAGAATTCTTTCTCCAATTGTGTTTTTTTGTATTTCGCTCGTTCCTCCGCCAATAGTCTGGCCGAAGGAATAAAGATAATTATCTTGCCAGTATGAATTGGCAGTGATTGCATCTTCTTTCCACAAAACGCCTTGATGACCCTGTAGAGATATCGATTGAGAAAGAAGCTCTTTGGTGAGTTCACTTACCATCAATTTATCCATTGAGCCTTCCGCTCCCGGGTGACCGTTTTTTAATGTTTTCGTTAAATTCCGATAATAATTTAATAGCGAACCACGGGTACGAGTATATAAATCTAGCATTTCTTTACGAACAAGCGGGTTAGCCATTAATGGCTGCTCATCCTCTTTTAACTCTTTAGTCAAAGACACAAGCTCATTAAACTGCTGCTCTAGTGTAAAAACCTGTCCGCCGATTCCTGTTCTCTCGTGCATAAGCAGGGCGATTGTAACCTTCCAACCTTCATCCACTTCACCAACAATTTCAGCGTCATACGCAATCGCATCATTTAAATACACTTCATTAAAATCATGCTGACCATCCATTTGAATGATAGGTCTAGTTTCTACTCCTGGTTGATTCATATCTAAAAGAAACACCGTTATTCCTTTATGCTTCTTATCGAAACGATTAGTTCGAGCTAGTAAAAAGCATCGATCCGCTAAATGACCAAAACTGGTCCATACCTTTTGACCATTTATTATCCAACGATCTCCATCTTTCACTGCGCTTGTTTGAATAGCTGATAAATCGGATCCTGCGTTTGGTTCGGAATATCCTTGACACCATACCTCTTCACCTGTGAGAATCTTTTGGATATACTTTGATTTTTGTTCTTCTGTCCCAATTTGCATTAGAGTCGGTGCTACCATATGAATGCCTACATAATTCACAAGTGCAGGCGCCTTAACACGTACCATTTCCTGTTGATAAACAATTTCCTCCATCAACGTTGCTTCTCGACCTCCATATTTTTCAGGCCAAGCAATCGCTGCCCAACCACCTTCATATAATTTTCTTTGCCAGTTTCTCAAGAAAATAGCATACTCACCTTCATTTTTAGATATTTTGCTAGTTCCATCTAACCAACCTTCAGGTAAATTTTCTTCAAGCCAGGTTCTCAATTCATGTCGGAATTCTTCTTCTTTTGTTGTAAATGAAAAATCCATAGTTTTCTTTCCTCCTTTTAGCTAAACAAAATTATTTTTCTACACTTGAGCCCATTGCGGAAGTGAGCGGTCTTCCGTAATTTCTTTCCAAACCATCTTAACAGGCATTCCTATTTCAATATCATCAGGTGAACATTGAAGAATATTTCCGATTAATTTGACCTGTGGCAACTTATTTAATTCAACAATCGCAATAATGAGCGGTAAATTATCTTGAAACCCTGGAAGAAAAGGACGATAAGAAACAATATACGAATAGACTTTTCCATTTATATCACTGCCTTGGCTTTCCCAGCTTAGTTCAGTACTGCCGCATTTTGCACAACTCGGACCTGGAGGATGTGAATATTCATTACAACTTTTACATTTTTGTAGAATCAGTTCATGACGGTCTGCTCCATCCCAATACGGACTATTATCTTGTGTTTTCAGCGGAATTGGTTTTTGGGATTCCATTTTGTCCCCTCCTAATTTCTAAGAATCATAGCTCCAGCCATATCAGGACCAGCCCAGCCAGTACATATGCCTATTTCGCAATTTTCTACTTGACGATCTGATCCTTTATATTCGTGCCGAACTTGCCTAACAATTTCCAATACGTTATTCATCCCATGTGTATAGCCTTCTGACAGCATTCCTCCTGCTGTATTTGAAGGTAATTTTCCACCCATACGCAAGTTTCCTTCGGCTACAAAATTCCCTACTTCACCTCGTGGAGCAAATCCATATGCCTCTAACTGACGAAGGACAACCCAGCTATAACAGTCATAAATAGAAGCAACATTAATATCTTCAGGTTTTACATCAGCCATTTTATATACTTCAGGGGCAACATAGTCTGCTGCCACTTCAGATAAATCATTCCAATAATGTGCATGTGACACACACTGTCTAGCTGATAAACCCATGATGTATACTGGTTTGGATTTGCAATCTTTAGCTCGGTCTGCTGATGTAACAATAATCGCATTTGCTTCATCAGATTCCAGACAGAAGTCATGTTTTTTAAACGGATAACTTAAATATGGTGTTTTCTGATATTCCTCCATCGTTAAAGGTTTACCGTAAAAGTAAGCTTTAGGATTCCGTTGAGCATGTTCATAAAAACTTAAGCAAACATGTCCAAGATGCTCCTGGGTAAGCCCAGTTTCATGCATATGACGAGTTGCAAAAAGTCCGAACCATTGAGCTGGACTACCAGCTCCGTAAGGAATGATAAAGCTTCCACCTTCAATGGCTGATTGAAGCATATTTACATCCCATCCGCCTCCGCCCATGCGCACACCAGAACGACCATTCATAGAACGATAAATCAACACTGTAGTTAATTGGCCTGTTTCAATAAGTCCAACGGCATCAGCAACCAACATTTCCGTACTGCTTCCTCCACCCATAATATCTTTTACATATTTCGGACGGACCCCTAAATATGTTGCTAACTGATGTGATGTACAAGAATCATTTTCTGAATAACTCATAAAACCATCAATATCTTTCGCTTGAAGACCAGCATCATTCAATGCAGCTCGTGCTGCATCCAATGCCAAATGTAACGGAGTTGTGCCCGAATTCTTGGAACGCTCGCTTTCTCCTACACCAACTATGGCATAGCGATCTTTCATGCTTCCCATAAAAAATACCTCCCCTTTTATTGCTTAAAAACTACTTACTGAAACTGTAAAACTACTTGGCCTGAACCTACTACCTGCTCTGGTTCCTTTTCAGCAATAAGGTCAAGTCTGACAAACCGCTGACCTTTTTCTTCATACACATTATTTACAAACGCAGAACAAGTAATTTGGTCTCCTGGTATAGTTACAGCGCCAAATCTCATTCTAAAGTTAGACGGCACCGCTGTATCACCAGCTAGTTTCATTACATATTCACCTAAAAATCCCATTACCAGCATTCCCTGAGCAATCACACCTTGCATTCCGATTTCCTTTGCGAAGGCATCATCTGTATGTAGCGGGTTAAAATCTCCTGAAGCACCTGCATATTTGACTAGTTGCACCTTTGTTACTGCCGGCTTGATGAGGGACATAAGCTTTTGACCTTCATATAAACCTTCATAAATCAACATTTTCAATTCCTCCTTTCAGTGGCAAATTATCCTTCTGTCTTGGATGATTATTCCTCTCTTATTAATTTGCTTCTCACTTATAATTGATGATGTTTTCAAACAGGCGAATGACTGCCACTTAAAGGACGGTAAATAATATTCGTTCTGCTAATAACAACCAACTCTCCAGATTCATCTTTCATTTCTGTATCAAGTACCAAGAATTGCATAGGTCCTTTTCTGCCTTCACGTTCGTACACATCAGATACTTTCATCTGGCAATATAAGATATCCCCGAGTCGAATTGGACGATTATAAATAAACTCCTGTTCCCCATGCAGCATTCTTTTTTGATCGAGACCCAAGTCAAGGCTTTCTCCACTATCTTGTCCAATTGCTATAGGGAAGGTTGGTGGTGCAATAATGCCGCCATATGACGTTTTTGCAGCATACTCTTCATCCACGTATAAAGGATTAAGGTCGCCTATCGCTTCTGCGAATTGACGTATATGCCTTTTTTCGACTTCAAATATAAATTCTGATCCCGTTAAACCGTTTAAATTTTCCAAATCCATTTGCTTTCTACCCCCTAATGGTTGCTTTTTCATCGACTTTGTTACCTACTACAATCATGGCATCTGCCGCTTTGATCCCATTTTCGTAAACTATTAAAGGATTAATATCCAACTCTTCGATGGAGTCTTTATAATCAGTAACCAGAGCAGAAACCTTTAATAAGACATCAATGATGGCTTCAATATCAATTGAAGATTTTCCGCGCGCCCCTTTTAGAATTGCATTTCCTTTAATATCTTCAATCATTTCAAGCGCATCTTTTCTCGTTAGAGGGGCTATTCTAAACGAAATATCTTTGTAAATCTCAACAAATATTCCGCCTAAACCAAACATAATAACTGGTCCAAATACAGGATCGTTACTCGCACCAACAATAACTTCAACTCCATCAGGTAACATTTCCTGAACAGAAATTCCATTGATTTTTGCATCTGGTTTATAATTTAGTGCATTACGTTTTATCTCATTAAATGCTTTCTTTACTTCTTGATCATTTTTTAGATTCAATCGAATGGCATCTGCCTCCGTTTTATGAGGAATATCTGGAGAATCAACCTTTAGCACAACCGGGTAACCGATTTTGTTTGCATGTTGGGAAGCTTTTTCTGCATTTTCAGCTATTACCCGCTTTGTTGTCGGAATCTGATAGCGTTCTAAAATATCACTTGCTTGAGATTCACTTAATGTAGTACCGGGTTCCAACAAGTTTTGTAATCTTTGTTTCTCTATTTTCTTTGAGGAATTGAAAACGTTTGCTTCCTGATTTTTCCGATAGTATTCACTGTACTCCACTAATTTAGCTAATCCTCTAATCGGATTTAGATTACCTGGTATAACTGGAATACCATTTTTTACAAGCTCTGGAGTTCCCGGAGGAAGGGACATACCATCTAACGGGAATGTTGTAATAAATACAAATTTATTTGAACGGCTACAAATATCTATAAACTCTTGCAATAATGGATTTTCAGCGGTCCAACTAAACGGAAATTCTGTGAAAATGATGTTATCGACATCTGGATCCTCAATAAGTGCTCGTAATGGAGCTATAAATAATTCTGGATTTGAAACTGATGCAGCAGCTGTTAAATCAACAGGGTTGGAAGCGCTTGCAAAGTTAGGTAAAAAGCGCTTAATCTCTGTTGTTGTCTTCGAACTTAGCGGTATGATATTAAGACCATAGGCCTCACAACGATCTGCTTCATTTATACCCCTGCCACCAGAACTAGTGATTATTACCGTATTCCTTCCATTTGGAAGTTTCTTGGAAAGGAAAAGCTTAGAAAAAGAAATGATATCTTCATAATCGTCGGCTCTAACCATGCCTGATTGTTTAAAAAAGGCATCATATACCTTATCTGATCCGGCAAGTGATCCTGTATGAGATGCAGCAGCTCTGCTACCGGCTATACTTCGTCCTGTTTTCATGACAACAATTGGTTTATTCATATCCAACGCTTCTTTAGCTAAGCTTCTTAATTTATCTGGGTTTTTAGCTCCTTCTAAATAGCCACTTATTACACTTGTTTTTGGATCATGAATCATATATTCAATAATATCTGAGAATTCAGTTTCCATTTCATTTCCTACACTCACGAAGTAATTAAAGCTTAGCCCATTCTGCGCTGCTGCCATATAAGTTAATACACCAAACGCTCCACTTTGTGAAACATACCCCACACCTCTTTGATCATTTAAAGGTACAGATAGAATAGCAGGTGAAAAAGTACCTATTAAACCATTAGACAAATTCACTAAACCAACGCAGTTAGGTCCCACTATCCGTATGCCATTCTTTCTAGCAAGTTCAGTAAGTGTCTCCTGTTGTTTGACACCTTCTTCCCCGGTTTCAGAAAAACCTGCAGCAAAAATGATCGCTGCTTTTACTTTCTTTTGCGCACAGTCCTCTATAGCTTGCTGTACCTGTTCAGCACCTAGGCAAAAAATAGCTAAATCAATATCGTTTGGGATACCTGATAAAGATGGGTAACATTTTAAACCCTCGATTTCTTTTGCTTTACGATTGATTGGATATATCTCTCCACTAAACTGGCCATCTAAAAGAGCTTTAACTTGTAAATATCCGATTTTGTATTTACTCTCAGAAGCACCTAGGATTGCGACAGATTTTGGATTAAATAATGGCTCAAGAGTTTCATAAGAATTATTTAACTTATTATCTTTTGTCAAAAATCTTCCCCCCCACATATACAGAAAATATCTTTGTTGTAATCTTATATGGAAGGCAATAAAATTCTTAAAAATCACATTTGTTAAATTCATTTAAACATTAGGGTGTTAATAATTAAAAAAGGCTGCAAAAAACTATATGCAGCAAGGTTTTCGAGAATCCTATTAAAAATAAATGTTCTCGATTACCCCGACTTTACGCACCGATAACCCCGACATTGGAACAAGATAAGCGCCGAACTATTTTTCAGAAAACCATATATGGGAAATTTCTTAAAATTAAAAAGTATAACAAAATATGAAAAATACATTCAGGATTTTTCCTTATCAAGAATTCATGAATCTTGAAGAAACATTCACATTTAATAACGAAAAAACCTCTTCCATATAGATGAAGAGGTTTCAGTTTGTAGACAAAAGGGGTTCGGAATGCTTTAATTCCGGACCCCTTTTGAATTTCCCTTTGAATTTTGCTCAAGATTAAGAGATTGGGCCTCTACGAGCCCACTTTATTAAGCCATTCTTGGACCTTGCCATGTCTAATTGGCCATCTTCTTTAAATTCATGGCAGCGAAAGTAAGCATCGCCTGCATCGACAATTTTTTAAGTCCCCTTAAAGTAGTCCAACGCATACCATGCTTTTCTTTTGCATCTGCGAATACACGCTCTATTGTTTCTTTACGTTTCGCATATATAGGTTTTACATCCTTGTGATGACGCAGATGATCTGTTTCTTCCATATAATTTTGCCAGATATGGCGACTTTTTGATGGTCTTTGCTTTCTGTACACTGTGATAAAAATGAGCATGTCGCACAAGTGTGTTTGGGTGGTTTGTACTCGCGATAGCCCTCTTTATTTGTTGTTGAGTACTTTAAAATCTCGCCCGATGGGCAGAGATAACAATCAAAATGTTCATCGTAAACATAGTCATGCTTGCGAAAGAACCCTTCTTTTGTTCGTGGACGTGTATAGGGTAAAGCTGGTGTGATTTCTTTCCCAAAAAGGTAGCTTGTAATGGCTGGTGTTTTGTAAGCTGCATCTGCAGCAACAGCTTCAGGTTTTCCAACTTTCTCAAGCACTTGTTCAACAAGAGCTCTAAGATATGACTATCATGCGTATTTCCCGGTGTTACAATCGTCCCCAGCACAAAACCGTTGCGGTCTGCAGCCGCATGAAATGAATAGGCAAACTGTTTTGTTTGTTCATCTTTTACATAGTAGCCACTCTCAGGATCAGTTGTACTTTCTTTAATTTCTTTGGTTTCTTCTTTATCAAATTTATCCGGTGGAAAAGGCTTCTTTCCATTGTTTTCACGATCTTGATTTATTTCTTCTTGAAGGCGTCCGTGCTCTGCACTTATTAACTTTTCTTTCTGAAGCTGTCATTAAGATACGATAAAAAATCTGTTCAAACAGGTCTGTATCTTTAAAGCGACGCTCATAATTTTTCCCGGGCGTTGAGAAGTGAGGTACTTTATCATGGAAACCGTAACCTAAAAAACAACGGTAAGCCATATTCGTTTCAATTTCTTCAATCGTTTTACGCATCGAACGAATACCGAAGGTATATTGAATGAATGTCAAATTTAACTATAACTGGATCAATACTTGGGCGCCCTATCTCTGAATACATATCTTTCACCAAGTCATAAATGAAAGTGAAGTCAATGGCCCCCTCAATTTTACGAACTAAATGGTTCACGGGCTCCAGTTGATCCGAAGTAATCATTTCAAGTTGATCTCGCTGAATAGAATTATGTTTCGAAAGCATCGTCATCACCTCAAGTTTTAATACTCCTATATTAAAACAAAAAAGACTGTAGACAAAAGTGGTTATATCTAATTGTTAGAACAAAGTTGATTGGAACGGAAGGTGCGAGACTCCTGCGGGAAAAGCGTGTCCAAGGGAGACCCCACAGGCGCAAAGGCGCCGAGGAGGCTCCCTGACCGCCCGCGGAAAGCGAGTGCCCTACGTTCCAATCAACGTTCGAATTTTTACAACCCCTCAAAAAAACTGTAGACAAACTCGATTTTCATCGAGTTTGTCTACAGTCTGAAACCTCTTCCATATAGATGAAGAGGTTTAGTATAATGCTATGATTTATTTTTATGTTCCTGTTTTTCCAGCCATTTTATCATTTTCGTTCGAATTTTATGTGATGGCCTTTTGATTCCTCTCTCAATGTTACTCACGTAAGGAGCAGATATTTCTAGTTCTTCTGCTAATTGATATAAAGAAAGATTAAGAATTTTTCTAGTGATTCTTATTTGTTCACCAATATTTTCACTTCTCTTTTGACTATTAGAATCCTGTTGTGAATGCCGAATGTCACTTCGAACTTTTTGTTTTTTTTCAATTGAACGATATTGGTCCTTAATAATCTCCGGTGGCTCAATTAAAATCATAGAATTCAACCAAATACTAGCCCATCCTTTATAATCCGCAATAGATTCATCCCATTTTTCATAATGCCATGACGCGATGACACCATCTTCTAATAATGTATCCATAGCTTTTTCAAAACGCTCTCTAGTACGAGAAGGTGTGCGATTATTCATTTTTTCGCCGATTGATTCCAATAGTGTACTTGTTTTATTTGGCTGTAAAAAGTCTCCTTTTCTAGCTTGAGTCCTCCAACGCCAGCTTAAATACCTTGTAAGTCTTTTCTCCCAAATTTGTCTATAAGGATTATATTGCAATGCCTTAATTGAAAGAAGAGCAACTTGCCTTGCAGAACCATTTAGATACTTAGCAAACACTTTATCAATTGTAAACGTTATCTTTTTTCTACATGTTTCTTCTGAAATACCATATTCTTCTCCCATATAATCTTTAAAAATGAACGTCCGCCCCTGGAGTGTTGTCTGAACAGGTTTACCTTTTTCATAGATGACAGCTTTGTTAATGTTAATCCATATGCTTTGAATATTTGTAAGCGATTTCAAAATTTGTTCGCGTTGTCTTGCTTCATATCCACCTCGACGCCCGTCTCCTCCAAGTTTAGGCTTTAACCCTCTAATTGATAGTAGGTCATTCAAATAGATTTCTACTATTTCTTCATTATGTCTTGCCTTGGATAAAAAAAGGCTGCAAAGTGCATCAAAAACATCCACATCCACATCAGACAATAATTGTACTCGGTTCCATGCTTCTTTAACAATTGCATGCTCAATAATTGATGTTTGATTGTTCTCTATAGGGATAATTTGTATAAAACCTTCTGTATTACCTTTTTGAATAGGTGTTGCAGGCCAAGGGATATCCCCATCATTTCCGAAATTTTTTTTATAGATTGCGTCTCTAACTGATTGGTACGGGGCGCTATTCATCACAAGCAGATGGTCTTGAATAGTTAAGTTGAAAGAAAAATCTCTTATTGTGGATAATAATAAATCTGATGTTTGAAAAGAATCTTTTTTAAAACAAAGAAGATTTTCTATTTTTTCAATCGTACTGGTTTCTAAATTAAATTCAAAAATAATTTTATCAACCCACTCTTGGGTATACCCATTTACTATATATGTTATTTTCGAAACAAATTCTTTGTTTTCAGCAAAATTTTTAGTGAGAAAATGATAAAATAATTTATTCAATTCTTGAACATCAAGTCTTTCCATTTCATTAAAGCCAATTGATATGGCTATTTCTTCAAGGATACATTCTTTTATTTGAAGTCTAAACCAGCTATTGAATTCATCCCAAACAGGTTTTTCAACCAAAAATGTATCCTTTTTCAAAATTTTCTCCATTTGATATATTGAATCTTCTATTAACTGTTTTTCTTTTAAAATAGCATGACTTTTAGAAGAAATTCTTTCATATTCACATAAAAGGTAAAACACAACATTTTGAGCTATTTGTGATATCGTTTCGTTTCTCGCCGTTAGCCTCAACTTGGCAAACAGTTCTTCATTTTCTTTATATGCATTCTCCCAAATAACAAAGCTTTTATTATTTAATCCATCTTTAAACGTTAGAAAACCTGTCGAACCCTCCAGCCTATGTGATTTGAATACCTTATTGAAATCATGATATTGATTGTTTTGTTCATAAATGCAGAGTACCAAAAAATTATTAATTTTACTTGACCAACGATTCGATAGATACTCAATACCATTCGCTTCGCTACGATCCATTGTTTCACTGTGTTTATTATTACTTTTCTGCATAAATACCTCCTAGACAATACCTAAATCGATATACAAAAACACTCAATGTTTTAGATGATATATATGTAGTGAAATATGATTATTTTAACTATGTGAAATAAAAATCAGAATAATATACTATTAGAAATTTTTCTTATGCTGAAAAAAACTGTCTACCTAATATATTCAATATGAAGATATAAAATCCTTCCTTGGTTTATATTAGTAACTGCTCTAATTCCTGCTTGTATATTGATTTGCTCAAGGTATTTATTACTCCAGAAATCAATCATCTCTTCACTAGGAAGTCTAATTTGAAAGAACTGCCCCCTCTCATTAATGAGGTTTGCAGCTCTGTAAGCATCGTGATTATGTACTAATTTAAAACACTGTATTTAAACATAACATATAACCTCGTTAGAAAAGGTTTTGCATGATTCACGGATTGTCAATAGGCTTTTTTTACCATGCCTTTCTCTCTATTCTCAATCGTATAAATATTCAAAAAAATGTCGAGTTGAGTCATCTATCCTTTTACCCTTATACTAGGGAAGAAAAATTGAAGGGGGAGAATTATACATGAAGAAAGAAATTTCAATTATTGGTGTTCCAATGGATCTTGGTCAAACTAGAAGAGGAGTAGATATGGGTCCAAGTGCTATCAGATATGCAGGTTTGAGTGAAAGACTTGAAAACATTGGCTATACTGTCCATGATGAAGGTGATATTAAAGTAGAGATACGAGAGAGAGCACAAAGTGATGCAGATACTAATTTAAAGAATTTACAGGATGTAGCAGAAGGCAATGAAAAATTAAGTCAAAAAGTTGCTGAAGTCACTCAATTAAATCGATTTCCTTTAGTTTTAGGTGGAGATCATAGTATAGCTATCGGAACATTATCAGGTTTAGCACAGCAATCTGAGAACTTAGGGGTAATTTGGTATGATGCGCATGGCGATTTAAACACAGCCGAAACTTCTCCTTCAGGAAATATACATGGTATGTCTCTAGCGGTAAGTTTGGGACTTGGCCATCCTGCACTGACTAACATTGGTGGATATACTCCAAAAATAAAACCAGAGAATATTGTTATTATTGGTGCCCGTTCCTTGGACCAAGGTGAGAAAGAGTTAATTAGAGAAAAGGGTATTAAAGTATATACAATGCATGAGATTGATAGATTGGGAATGACAAGAGTAATGGATGAATCGATTGCCTATCTTAAAGAACGTACAGATCTTGTTCATTTATCCCTTGACCTTGATGGTCTTGATCCAGACGATGCACCGGGAGTAGGAACGCCTGTCATGGGAGGTATTAGTTACCGTGAGAGCCATCTTGCCATGGAAATGCTAGCTGAAGCCAATATCATTACATCCGCAGAGTTTGTAGAGATAAATCCAATTTTGGACGAGCATAATAAAACAGCTGAAGTTGCTGTCGCATTAATGGGCTCTTTGTTTGGAGAAAAATTACTTTATGGAGCGGACGATCACCTTATCACTCCTAATTTACTGGCTGATGTTAAATAGTCGAACTTTTTTTGAGTAACTGTTATTGATAGAAATATAGAGCGATTTTATTAATCTCAAATTTTTAAAAAGATGGTCCATTGAAAAAAGCCCATATTGTCATCTGCGGGCTTCTTCCCCATTGACGGATGGCCCACATGAATCAATTTATATCTATAGTTTCCAGACGTTTGGCTTCTTTTTCTTTCTTAAGAGACGTCATCGAAATTATTTTTGCATTGGTACCTATGTTAACTCCTGTTTCTCTACATGCAGAAGCAATCTCTTATTCAAGGGATAATATCACCTAAGATTGAAATCAAAGCATAAAACTTGTTAATGGAGAAACATTAATTCCCTAAAAACGTCCTAACATAAATGAAACCGTTTGCACCCATCAGGTAAAGGAGTTTTTCAATGAAAACAGTAGAAAATCAACCAAATGAATTAAAACGGAGCATGAAAGCAAGACATTTATTTATGATTTCAATAGGGGGATGTATTGGTACAGGCTTTTTCATTGGTTCAGGCTACACCATTCATGAAGCAGGGGCCATCGGTGCTATTCTCTCTTACATAGTTGGCGGTTTTATCATGTATTTAACGATGCTTTGTCTCGGTGAACTATCGGTTGCCATGCCTGTTTCCGGTTCGTTTCAGACATATGCGACAAAATTCATTGGTCCTGGAACCGGCTTTGCCATTGGATGGCTATACTGGTTAGGGTGGGCAGTTACAGTTGCCTTAGAGTTTTTGGCAGCGGGACAACTTATGCAAAGATGGTTTCCTGAATCACCCGTTTGGATGTGGTGTGCAATCTTTGCTTTTCTCATCTTTTTACTAAACGCTTTATCAGCAAAGGCATTTGGCGAATCGGAGTTTGTGTTTTCAAGCATTAAAGTATTGGCCATTATACTGTTTATCGTAGTTGGCGGTGCTGCTATGTTTGGTATTATTGATATGAAAGGCGGACAGGAGGCACCGTTTTTCTCCAACTTTTTCAGTGAAGGCCTCTTTCCAAATGGGATATCGGCCCTACTTATTACAATGATTACAGTGAACTTTTCATTCCAGGGCACAGAGTTAATCGGAATTGCAGCAGGAGAAAGTGAAAACCCAGAAAAGGTCATACCTAAATCTATCAAACAAACAGTTTGGCGAACTCTTTTCTTCTTTGTGCTTTCAGTCTCTGTACTCTCAGCATTGATTCCAAGGGAAAAAGCAGGAATCGCTGAAAGTCCATTCGTTGTTGTACTAGATAGCATAGGAGTGCCTTATGCGGCGGACATTATGAACTTTATCATTCTCACGGCTTTGTTGTCAGTTGCAAACTCCGGCCTTTATGCGGCGACACGAATGCTGTACTCGCTTTCTAGAGAAGGAATGGCAAGTCCAAAGCTCGGTATGGTAAATAAGAGAGGAATTCCACTAAATGCATTACTTATCACTCTTGCAATAGCCGGGTTGTCTTTACTTTCAAGTGTAGTAGCTGCAAAAACAGTGTTTGTTTTTCTTCTCTCCCTTGCAGGATTAGGAGCACAAATTGGCTGGATTGCCATTGCGGCCTCTCTTCTTGCTTTTAGAAGATCATATATCCGTAAGGGTGGAAAGGTAGAAAATTTAAAATTCAAAGTACCACTATATCCATTCATTCCCATTCTTGCCTTAATAGCAAACTGCATCGTCATGATTAGTCTAGCATTTGTTCCTGAACAGCGGATGGCCCTTTATTGCGGCGGATCGTTCTTCCTTGGTTGTTATGCTGTTTATCACTTTAAGGTGAAGAAAAACAAGCAAGTAAATACACCACAACAGGAAGTGGAATTAAATTCTGGTAAAAAAATGGTCATTTAATCTTGTCCAGATTATCTAGAGAAGAAAGTAAAGTAATGAAAAGCAATCTTTGTTAAATAAGATTGCTTTTCATACTGGGCATTACATAAAATCAACGCGAGAGTATTTACATAAAGAAAAAATACTCTGGAGATATCTCATTTCCAGAGTATTTTTACACTAAACAACTATTAAACAACTTCTTTTTTCCTTACCTGCTTTAAAAGCAGGAAATTTGTGGTTAAAATGAGAACCGATGATTCATACTACCTTTACTATGGTAACCCAGGTGTCTGAAAGATTGTCCTTTGCTGCAGTCATTACTGAGCGACTATAAATTCTCTTCGCCAAATTCTTTTTATCCATAAACGAAATACATAACTACGGCGTATAACATGACTGTCCATGCAAGATTAAATCTGCAGATCTTTTCCTTCCTCGAATAACAAGAGACTTTCACCCCATGAGTGTCCTTCCGCAAAATAGAGTTTCTATCCCAGCTTTGCGAATAGTGAAATCCCATCAGATGCAGAGGTGGTTGAAAAAGTTATCCCCAGGACCATTGTGAATACTACCAAACCAGTAAGTAATTTCTTCATTGTTCCATCTCCCTCTTTTTTGAGCATCCAAACCACCTTACTAGTTCCCCTCAGATTTTATATTCTCTATGCTTTATACCTCTTTTTAAAAGGTATTATTATCAACTTTCTTTCTAAAACCCTTCAACAGGATCTATCTCTACCGAAAATTACTATATTATCAATAGAAGAAACCTATAGATAACTATCATTGATACACACCAATTGTCCTAAAACACGACATCTAGCAACGAAACTGTAACATTAGAAATTATTTTGTAATCTTAGAAACACTTTTTTATTCTATTTGTCATGGTTTTTATATATTTCATAGCCCTATAATATAAAGGTTAAATATTTTTTTACCACATCAGGAGGAACTTTCCTATATGAAGAATTCGAAAAACTCTTTTATTCTCGCGGGAACTATTATAGGTACCCTATTTGCCAGCACTTCTGCTTATGCAAGTTCTTATCAAGTTAAATCGGGTGACACCCTAGACGAAATTTCTAAAGCGCATAATACAACTGTCCAAAAATTAAAATCTGAAAACAATTTGACTAGTAATCTTATTTTGCCAGGTCAAGTTTTAAAGATTAATGAATTCAACTATAATAAAAGTACAGATACAAAGGAAAAATATGTAGTTAAACTTGGGGATTCTTTATCTACAATTGCTAAAAGATATAATCTTTCTCTTAGTACATTGATTAAATTAAACCCTGAGATTTCTAATTCAGATCGTATTCATATTGGCCAATCTATCCGTGTATCTGGACAAGCCCCTACATCTAGTTCAACGGCTAGCAAAGGTAGTTCAAGTGATACCTATAAAGTCAAATCAGGTGACACCCTAGACAAAATTGCTAAAACACATAATACGACTGTCCAAAAATTAAAATCTAAAAACAATTTGACTAGTAATCTTATTTTTCCAGGTCAAGTTTTAAAGATTAATGAATTCAACAAATATACGAATAACACTACTAATACAACAGAAAAATATGTGGTTAAACTTGGGGATTCTTTATCTACAATTGCTAAAAGATATAATCTATCTCTTAGTGCATTAATTAAATTAAATCCTAATATTTCTAATTCAGATCGTATTCGTATTGGCCAATCTATCCGTGTATCTGGACAAGCCTCTACATCTAGTTCAACGGCTAGCAAAAGTAGTTCAAGTAAAACCTATACAGTCAAATCAGGTGACACCCTAGACAAAATTGCTAAAGCACATAATACAACTGTAAATTCTTTACTTTCTTTAAATCCAAGCATTTCAAATGCAAATACTCTTCATATTGGTCAGTCTATTAAACTTTCTGGAAAAGCTACATCATCTGTAGCTAAAAAAGAGTCCATATCAACTAATTCAGCACAAGCTGATAAAATATTAGCTGCTGGTGCGAAATATTTAGGGGCTAGGTATGTTTATGGTGCAAGCACATCACGTACAGATATATTTGATTGCTCTTCATTCACATTGAAAGCATTCCAAGCTGTAGGTATTTCCTTACCACGAACTTCATCGGCTCAATCCCAGGTTGGGAAACTTGTATCTTCGAACACCCTGCAAAAAGGAGATTTAGTATTTTTTGATACCAATAATGATGGAGTAATTAATCACGTAGGAATTTATGCCGGTAACGGTCAAATGCTTAATGCTTCAACATCTAAAGGTGTATCTTATGCAAACATTAACAGTTCTTACTGGGAACCTCGCTTTGTAAAAGCAGTTCGTGTTCTTTAACTAAATTCATATGTATCAAATAATAATTGTTAGCTACACTAAGTCCCCATTTTGATTTTAAATGGGGACTTAGTGTAAGATTCCAATTTAATTTGTAAGAGTCAATGGATGTTCGGAAACAGCTAGCCTTATCGAGTCAGTAAAGCAACAAGGCTAATAGTATTGTATTGTCCAAAAGAAACAAACTCTTAGTTTCAGATAAAAAAACTTCAAATCAGTAGCTAAAGGTTTAACTCGTTTACTAAAAGTTGAAAATTCGTTTGCTTCCAGCAATTGTAGACTTTGCATTAAAACGGAATCCCTTTACCATTTCACCCTCAAAAATAACAGCAGCTTTTAATTTAGGATAACAAATATGTAATTAATCAAAAAAATAAAATCATCTTAAACGATGATTTTATTTTTTTGCATATTCTTTTAACCGAGGTAGGATTGGCTCCAAAATTTCCTTGGCTATGTAATCTGTTTCTAATCCAATAAACTGTTTGCCTTCTAAATCGACTGATCTAGCCTTTTCCGGATCATTGCAAAAAATAAACGAGATTATTCCGTTATCTTCTGTCATATCTACATATTTGAATGTAATATCATGTTGTGTTAAACAACTTTCAAACGCAATGCATAATTCATCAATGTCTGACTTACTAATAGATGTAAATTTCATTTTGATCATCTCCTCTGAATACAGAATAGCAAAATATAGGCTGAATTACAAAGTGAATATATCCTCTAGTAGAAGGCCTTTACTATTTATCCGGCATTTCTAATCTAGTGGAAAATTGAAAAATCACTAAATTTTTTTAACTAAGTTCATCTGGTTTAGCCAAAACTTTTAATAATAAAACAAAGGTCACTTTAAGAGTGGACATCATGAGAATGAAATAATCAGCAAATATAGATAAAGCTTTGGTTTTTCCGCAAAATATGCGATGACTTGAATTAGAATTAATTTTTAAAAAAACTATGTTCTCTAAGCGTCTATTGTGGCTTTTGGATAAAGTCTCATCATTTATAAAAAAAGAGGAATTAACATTATTAAGCTAACAGGTATGCGATAGTTTTTTTAAAATATATTATGTTTAATAGAAGAATTATCAATATATTAGGAGGGAATTAAATGGTTACATTAAAACCTATTAAACAAGAGGATTTTAAGCAATATATTATTCATGCAATTGATGACTATGCAAAAGACAAAGTTGCTTCTGGAAATTGGAGTGAAGATGAAGCAATGGATCTTTCTAGGAAAGAATTTACTCAACTTTTACCAAAAGGTGAAAAATCCGAGTTTAATTATATATTCTCTATCTTTCACGACCAACACATAGTCGGAACGATTTGGATTGCACAAAAATCACCTAAAAATAATGACGAAGGCTTTATTTATGATTTTATTATCTTTGAGCAATATCAAGGGCTGGGATATGGTAAGAATGCAATGAAAGAAATTGAAATTATCGCTAAAGAATTAGGAATGAAGAAGATTTCACTTCACGTTTTTGGCCATAACAAAATTGCACGTGGATTATATGAAAAGTCGGGCTATGAAATTACGAATATCACGATGACAAAATCAATTTAAATAAACTATTGCATAGTGCATAAAGGTAACTTCCTATATAACGGAGAGTATTCGTCGTACTTAAACCCTGAAAATGATCAAACTTTATTCTAAAGTAACATCTATCTATACGCTCACCATACGATAATGTGCCATTAGCTGAAAAGAAAAATCTATGGATTAAATCAATGTGCCCCAAATAAAACAAAGAGGATTATCAACGATAAAAATGAAAATTCTTAGCAAAATCCAACAGGGTTTTGTTATTTTTATTTCCGTACTTTTTTCTGAACGATTTAAGGGGAAAAATATTAGTATGAAAAGATTAATGTGAAGGTTAAACTATGCTCACTTTCCATTAAGGTAGTTCTTAAAAAAACTTATATTCTTAATCTATATTTTTTTAGTAAAACCATGATAAGTCAATAAGTACCTCCGCTTTATGTCCTTCCTTATGAATATTCCATGGCATGTCTCATATCTTATACAAACACCTTTGTTAGGAGTGTGCCAACATGAAATCTTTCTATAAAGGAACGCTCATTTTGATTGTCGCAGCGTTTTTTGGTGAATGTATCGAATTTTTAGTGAACATGATCCTAGCCAGGGAATTACAAGAAGAAGGCATGGGGCTCTATATGTCTATATTGCCGATTTTCTTTTTGATATATGTGATTGCCAGTCTTGAATTACATATTTCCATTTCAAAATTCGTGGCAGAAAATAAACACACATTGCATTATAATCTTGTGATACATGCACTTAAAATGGCTATGGTTGTAGTGCTGGTTATGTGTGTCGTCATGCCTTTTATTCTTACCTTTTCATCCATAATGGACAGATACCACCCATATATAAAATGGCTGCTTATTACCTTAATCCCTATAGTCGCCTTTTCGTCGATTGCAAGAGGATATTTTATGGGCGTTCAGCAGATGGGAAAGATTGCATTTTCCAACTTTTTAAAAGATATTATTCAATTTGGCTTGCTGTTCTTCATCTTTACCTTATTTAATTTTAACCAGGAAAAGTCCCTGCTGATGGCCTTCTTTGTTTTAATAGGCAGTGAGTTCCTCGTCTTCTTATACCTGATTAGCCTATTGATTCTTCAAATGCGTATTATGAAGCGTGGTACAAACTCGCGTACCTCTGGTAGATATGCACGTCAAAAGTTGCTGGAGGTTTCACTACCTACTATGGGACTAAGAATCTTTCACGCAATAACAAATGCGATTCAACCTTTTCTGATTCATGCTGCCCTTCTCTCAGCAGGATTCGGCGCGGTAATGGCTACTGAACATTTTGGGATGCTCACAGGAGTTGCGATGACTATCGGCTTCTTCCCTGCTTTTATTGCTCATTCACTAATGATAATGCTTATCCCTAATGTATCGAATGCTTACAAGAGACAGGATGAGGAAAAATTGAGAGTTTTATTACAAAAATCGATGTCTTTTACAATCTTGTATGGGGTTCCTGCAGTGGTCTTTATTTATCTCTTTGCGGAACCTTTGACCTCACTCTTTTTTTCCTCCACTTCAGCTGCTTATTATTTAAAATTATTATGTCCTTATTTTCTTTTTCACTTTTTTGTTATTCCGATGCAAGCCTATCTTATTGGCTTAGGCTTAGTTAAAGAGGCTTTTTTCCATACTGTGTGGTCACATATCGTCGCCTTTGTGATGATGTATATTCTCGGCTCCCAAGCCTCTCTTAACATGGGAGGCATCATCTTAGGCATGAATACAGGTGCTGTATTATTAACCCTTATGCATTACTTAACTATATGTAAAAAAATAGGGATAAGCATCTGGTTAACAAAATCGAGATCTATAATAATGAAGTAACCTGTACTTATCTAGATAGTTAGTGAGTTTTCAACCTAATTTGATTTTAGTCAAGAATATTCTTTAAAATATCATACAATATTAATGAAGTGATATCATAAATAAAGCTAAGGCTAAGACCGGATAAACGTACGGGCAAGAAAGGTAAAAAAACCGAACGATCAACATAACATATGTAGTTAGACGTTAAACACTCGAATGATTCAAAATGTCAGCAATAATAACGGTGACAAAACTCAAAACCTTTTTAAAATATTCAAATAAAATGTGAAGAAAAAGACACTCCTCAATCAGGCTGTGTCTTTTCAATTCTTATGAGGTTAATTAATGTAGACTGCAACTTAAGGTAATTTATTGGATTGATTCTCGTTGTCGTTATATCTGTATTAAGGTCATTAGGTGCTTTTTAACCGTGCCTGTTACTCAATGAAAAATCACATACCAACAATTACACAAATCAAAAGCTTGATTTAGGGCAGTTCATCATTATTTTACCTTCTCTCCAATAAAAAGGAGGAATACTTATATTTACTTTTCGATATTCAGGAGGTAATACTAGGCCTTTTAATCTCTTCAAGACTTGGTTTTAGATTACTCATTAAAATACAAGGTGATTATTAAACTAGATGTGTCCACTCTACCGGTCTGTCCAATTTATAGTAACGCATGGTCTATGTGAAGCACCTCAGCTCCCCCTTGACATTAGCGAGCTCATTACTGTTTAAAAAATTATGTTAATATATGCTACGACTACGGAAACAACATTCACTATCATCATCATTATTATTAGAATTATTAATTCATAATATTATTCATCCTTAGGGACAGTTTGAGTTTTTATGTTTTCTATTTGTTTTCTTTGTTTTTCTAACTGACGTAATTTCCCTCTTTGAATCTTACCTGAGACGGTTTTGGGTAGTTCTGAAACAAATTCAATTTCTCTTGGATATTTATAAGGAGCTGTAATTGTTTTTACATAATTCTGTAATTCCTTTACTAGGTTATCTGACGGTATAACTTTTTTATCTATGACAACAAAAGCTTTTACAACGGCTCCTCTAACTGCATCAGGACTTGGTACAACAGCACATTCTTTCACATTTTCATAACTTAGCAGAGCCTCTTCTATTTCAGATGGTCCAATGGTGTAGCCAGAGCTTATTATGAGATCATCTGAACGACCTTCAAACCAAAAATATCCGTCTTGATCCATCTTCGCAAGATCACCAGTCATATACCAATCACCATGGAATACTGATTTCGTGCGTTCCGGATCATTATGATACTCTTTGAATAAACCTCGAACACTTCGGTGTACTGCAATCACTCCCACTTCCCCAAATGGTAATGGATTCCCATTATCATCATTAACTCTTACCAGATCACCCAGAGTTGATCTTCCTAGTGACCCTCGTTTTACATTCATGTCATTTAATGATGTAATTAGTAGAGTGTTTTCTGTTTGTCCATAACCATCTCCAACCTTCACGTTGAAGTGTCTCTTAAACTTATCGATAACTTGGTTATTAAGAGGTTCCCCTGCACTTAAAGCATTTTTTAGACTAGAAATTTTAAAACGATCTAATTGATCGACATTAGAAATTTTGCGATATTCAGTTGCGGTAGCACATAAAAAGTTTACATTGTATTTTTCTATCATTTGTAAATATTTCTCCCCATCAAGATGACCGTTATAAGCTAATCCTGTAGCACCAGACCCTAACGTGTTAATAAAGGCATTGTGTACCCACTTTATCCATGCTGGACTAACAGTGCTCCAAATCAGAGTATCCGGTCCACAGTTAAACCCAATTTTTACGGATAACGCTCGATGTGCATAAACCCATCCATGATCATGTATTACTCCCTTTGGATTCCCCGTCGCACCAGATGTATAGCAAAGGAAAGCGCTATCATCAGAACGGGTTGCAACAGGGTCAAATTTTGATGGCATTCCTTTGATTAAATTCTCGTAGTTTTGCCATCCTTCCACTTCGCCGCCAACCGTGAGATAATATCTAAGGCTCACCGTTTCTGAACTAATTTTATGGACCCGATCTGTTAAGGTATGATAACAAATGATTGCTTTAGCTTGTGATTGATTAATTCTATATAAAAGATCCTTAGGCATAAGCATATCTGAACCGGGAGATATAACTAACCCTAACTTTAAAGCAGCAATATAAGCAATATATGTCTCAGGAATTCTTGGAAGGACAATTAAAATCTTATCCCCTTTTGTTAAACCAATGTTTTTTAAGACATTAGCAAATTTATTTGATAAATGGCGGAGCTCTTGGTAGGTTAAGGTCTTTGTGATTCCTATTGCATCTTCCCAATAAATAGCTACTTGGGGCTCCCCATCAGCATAGCCATCAATGTCCCAAGCAATGTTATAGTATTCTGGGACAATTAGATCAAAATCTGTACCCATTTCATACCTCCCCCTAAAAAAATTAATGATATATACCTTAACTATTCGATTTGAAACTAAGAGGGCATTTCATTAGGGGATGCCCTCTCCAAAAAATACTGATATAGTATCTTACTGCTTAGTATGAAGCAATAATTGAAAGACAGTCTGACACTTATGTTCACACCACCCACCTTGAAGAGGAAGTAGACTAAAGGTATATCTTGTATTTCAACTCACTCTCATTTAGGATTTTATTTCAATAAATTTTATTACTCTCTTAAATGTAAACGCTTACTAATTTTCGGATCTTTTTCTAAAAATAGAGTTAATTCAAAACAAATTCACTACCTGCTTTCATCAATTCACCGACTTTTACTTTTTCTTTCAGTAAATTAGTAGCGATTGAACGGCGGAGCATTTCATCTGAACCTTCAAAAATACGCCAAATTCTTACCTCACGATACCAGCGCTCTACAGGCGATTCTTTTGTATAACCTAAACCTCCATGAATTTGTAAAACGCGGTCAACTACTCGACTTATCATATTAGTCGAATATAACTTTGAGATTGAGGACTGATGGCGGAATTGAATGCTATCTTGCCCAGTTTTCCATGATCCTTCTTGTTCAGCCATCCACGCAGAACGGAGAAAAATCCATTTTGCTGCTTCAATTTCGGTAGCAGAATCAGCGATCATCCATTGAATTGCTTGACGTTCAGCAAGTGGCTCTCCGAATGAAACACGATTATTTGCCCATTCTATTGCCATATTTAATAAACGTTCAGCACCACCAATAGCCCAAGAAGGAATAACCCATCCACGATTATGGTTAATGAACACCATTGCATATTTAAAGCCATCTCCCACTTCTCCAATAACATTTTCTTCAGGAACACGTACATTATCAAAAACTAGCGTTGCAGGTTCATGATGACTTCCAGACATCACCGGAATTGGCTCAGAACGGTACCCCAGTTCGCGGTCAACTAGGAAACAAGTGATTCCCCCATTCATACCTTTCTGTCTATCTGTTACTGCAAATACGATGGCAAAGTCTGATTCACTACCATGAGTAATAAATATCTTTTCCCCATTAATAATCCACTCATTTCCTTGTTTCACAGCAGTTGTTTCCATATTTGAAGCATCTGAACCAGAACTTGATTCTGTCAATGCAAAGCAAGCAATTTTCTCTCCATCAACAACTGGCAATAAATACTTCTTTTTTTGTTCTTCATTAAGTGCTATATATAAAAGATTTGGTGCATGTCCTCCAAAATCAAAAGGAACAATCGTTCTACCTAATTCCATTTGTATTAAACTACTCATTACAGGACCCAAGTCGGCTCCTCCATATTCCTCTGGAGAGTTAATTCCCCAAAAACCTATGTCCTTAGCTTTTAATTGAAGTTTACGTAATTCCTCCCTAGTAATTCCAGGTTTACCTTCACGTTCATTTCTTAACACTTGATTTTCGAGTGGCGCTAATTCTTTTTCAACAAAATCTCGAACTGTTTCTTGTACCATTCTTTGCTCATCAGTTAATCTAAAATCCATGTCTCTTCCCCTTTTCCATTTTAATTTTGGTGGCTTTTAAATTTATCTGAATATTCTAAATTTATTCTATCTTAGGTGATTTTAAGTGTAAATCACTTAAATTTTAAGGTTACTTCAATTTTTCCTAAAGAAAGAGTGAAGCGTTCAAGATTACCTAAATCAAAACATATATTTTTTACACTTTTAAATTTTAAGTAACATTAGCAATTTGAATCGAATAGTTTTCAATTATACGAGCAATATTTACATACGAGCATTATTTACTATGACTTCTGATTGATTATTTTTTATTCCTGGTTTAACAAAAATCATCAGGATGAATCCAATTAAGCAAACCACTACTGCTGCAATAAACATCGCTGGATAACCATTAGTCATGACAAGATAACCAGTTAAGGTCGGAGCGACTATAGCAGCTGCGTTAATTATGAAATGGTTAACCCCTGTATATGCTCCAACTCTTGTAGGTGCAGTGTCCTGAATGACTACCCAAAACAAAGCACCACCTAAAAATGAAGAACCAGTCCCCAATGACATTAAGAGTAAAATGACTAATGGAGAATTAACAGTAAGAATGAGTGTAAAGAACAAACCTGTTAGGATAAATGAAATCATGCATAGTCCCGATCTTGCTATCCACAAGTTGTTCGTCCTTTTAAATAGAATATCTGAGATTTTTGGTCCCAGTAGAACAGTAATACAGGCTAATGCCCAAGGAATCATCCCTAGATAACCTAACGCTTTTAAATCGTAATTGAAGACGTCCTGCAGGTATTTTGGAGCCCAGGTTAAAATTAAAAAATTAATGTAGTTCGCACAAAAGTGAGCAATCGAATTTAACATTAATGTTGGACTTTTAAAAAAATGATACCAGGGGGAAATGGCCTTATCTCCACCTTCATTCTTTTTTATGTCATTAGAATAACGAATTACTTCTAGTTCTTCTTTTGAAACAAGGGGATGATCTTCAGGATAATCTGTAAATATTTTGCGCCATATAATCGCCCAAATTATACCAATCGCTCCCAATACGACAAACATCATTTTCCAACCTACTGTAGAAATTAAAAATACGGCAATTGGTGCCGTAATTAAAGCTCCAAATGGGACTCCTAATATACCTATTCCATTCAAAAATGCTCTTTCTTTTACAGGTGCCCAATTTGCCAACGTCCGGGCATTGCCTACAAGAGCAGGTCCTTCTGCTAATCCAAATAAGATTCGAAATACAGCAAATCCTGCAAGTGCAGAACCTCCAAAAACGGCAATACCAATATCCCCTGAAACCCCCATACCCAAAGCAAATATAGACCAAGTAACAGCCGAAAGCATCCACACAAATTTAGGACCTTTTTTATCGGCTAATAGTCCTCCAAAAAAACCGCCAAAAATATATCCGTATCCAAAAAAACCTAATACATGCCCCCATGATTTAGCATTTAATCCATATTCATTTATTATATACTCCTGTGCATAAGCCATTATAGAGCGATCAACATAATTAATAATTGTAATAAAGGTAATCATCATCATTAAGAAATAGCGGTATTTTCCACTCATCTGTTTCACCTCTTTTTAGTATTTTTGTAGAGTTTCTTATTCATCATTACTTAGTGAAATAAATTTAAAATCCAATCAATTTGTAAGGGCTTTCATTTCTAATCATTGCTTTCTTATGAAAAATTCATTTAAAATATCTGTTACCAGCACCATACTTTATTCGTTGTGTACTCTTTCCATAATCACCTCTCCTCCTCACAATCGTATATTTAGCTGATAAATTATAATTATTGAAATATTCTAAATTTATCCTATAATGAATTTTAATAGGAGTATATCAGTTATATATTAAGGTTACTTTAGGTTTTCCTAAAGAAAGGAGGGAATATGCTATGCAAATACAACAAATTGAATATATTATTGAAGTGGCAAAAACAGGTTCGATTACTGAGGCAGCAAATAACCTTCATGTTTCTGTAGCTACTATAAGTCAGTCTTTATCAAATTTCGAACAGAAATTTGGATTAAGCTTATTTAAAAGATCAAGGTTGGGAACCAAACCCACAGAACAAGGAAAAAGAATAATAGAAAAAGCATATAAAATTAGCGATTTGTTAGTAGACTTAGAAAGAGAAGCAAAATTTCAGAGCACAAATATCGATAAAGAACTTAGAATAGTTGCTAGCCCGAGTACTTTACTTACTTTTTTACCTAAAGCTATTTCCGCCTTTAATAAAAAATATCCAAACACAGAGATTATTATTGAGGAAAATCAGAATGTAATTAGGGAAATTTCAAACAATGAGCATGATCTAGGTTTCATCACGGTTGATGAAATGACTTGGATTAAGTGGGGAAATTCAAATAAAAATGTATTGCATTTTGATACATTATTTCAAGGAAGAATGTATATTTGTGTATGCGAAAATTCTCCTCTTGCTTTCAAAGAAAGTATTACACCTGAAGAATTACTAAATCAAAAATTAATTTTACATACCATAACCAAACCTATTTTAGATGATATAATACGCCAATATGGACCCCTTAAGGTTTTATTTGAATCTCCTAATACGGAAACGATAAAAAACTCGATAGCCGAAGGGATAGGGATTAGTTTCCTCTCTGAATTTACTGTAATTAATGATGAAAGAGTTATTAATGGTCAAATTATTATAATTCCCTTAGTTAATTATGAACGCTCCAATTTAACTTGTGGTTTTATCCGTTCAAAAAAAAGATATTTTTCAACATCAGCAAGAGGTTTCTTAAAAATTATTAAGGAGCAAAATGGTAAGGGGATTTTTTAATTTATCATAATTCTTTCAATTAGGATCTTATTAATATCTCCATCAATAGGCTATAATCAACATTCATTACTATTAACTTCATAAAGTAAACTACAAATCCCTATAATTTTTGAATATTTTTAGTCCATTTCAGTAACCGCTTAAAAAAATCATTAGCTAAGATATTACACCGTACAGATGCATATGTAAGCTTTTGTACTATACTAAATAACTTTTTCACTTTTTAAAAAGATCTTCCCTTCTGTTCTCTCTTTGTTAGCATTATTTCTAATCAAAAAGTACCCCTTATTCAGTTTTTTATGTCTTATGTCAATATCGGATTCCCTTTGTATTTTGGTGAAAAAAATAAATCAATTTAAAATTTATTGAGCCTTTCTCTGTACTTATCTCCTTAGTTGATGTATATTTCAACATACTTGGATAATAATCAAGTAAAATGGTTTAAACTAACCATACAATATTAATGGAGTGATTTCATGAGTAAAGCTAAGGCTAAAACTGGAACAGGTAAGGGTACAGGTACGGGAACGGGTAAGAAGGGTTGGAATCGTTGGAAAACTAGTGCCAACAAGAAAAAGAGCGCAAAACCTTATGTAAGTAAAGGCGTTAAACACGCGAATGACTCAAAGACAACTACCAATAATACTGGTGATAAGTCTGAAAGATAATCATTATGTAATTCCTATGAGTTAAATTAAAGGTTACTAAATTATGTTCCATATTCTCATACAGGGTATTTAAAAATCTGTATGAGAGAAATGGGTCAAATAGATTAATAACTCTAACTTCCTTCACTCTATAGCTATTGAATTAACCAAGAGCATTTATATATAATAAAGAAAAAGACACTCCCAAACCGGTAGTGTCTTTCGTGTTCATTTGAGGTTTTTTTTAATTTATACAGATACAATCACGAAATGTTCATCTAATCTGACTTTTATGTTTGTTGTGTTAACTTTTTTCGATGATAACTTTATTGTAAAACCGTTTGTAGCCCTTTTTAACAGAGTTTGTTTCTGAATGTATGGCTTCACCAACAACTTGAGCAGATTCAATCAAAGGGGCTACATTATAAAAATGTACTATCTGTTTAGTTTTATTCATAAGCTAAGTAATTTTCGCCATAAGAAGGAACGAATTTTCTACTCTAAGAAATTTTGTCTCTTTTTTGCTAGACTCTTTGTAAAAAGTTAGAAAGCGCTCCAATATCATTAAATTGATATTATTTATTTGGCTACTGCTTTTAATAATTGATTGACTAACAATTGAGATTTCAGACCTTCTAGTCCATCAATCAGTGGTTTCTCATCATTTTGAATACAATTAATAAAATGTTGTACAGCATCTTCAAATCCTCTTTGCTTTAACGTTGTATCCCAAGATGGAGAAAATGAAGTTGAGTGGCTGTTATTAGAAGCAATTTCTAAAGTATTCATGTTCCTAACACTTAAAATTGCTCCATCTGTTAATAGTTCAAGCCTCTCAAGATTAGTACCTGCTTTTCGATGCATGTCTGTAAAGAAAGGTATACCCTCCTTGGATTTATAAACATGTCCTGCATAAACAAGGTAATTCTCACTACTGATATTTACTGTTCCATGCAGCACATCTAAATCACCATTAGCTAACCATCTTGCAGTATCAACTACATGTAAATAATCATCTAACATTCTAAAATCATAAGAATAAGGTCCCATACTATCTGTTCTATGTTTTTCTATACGAACTGATGCTATGTTTTGAGCTTGTTGTTTTGCTTGTACATACATAGGAGCAAAGCGGCGATTAAATCCAACCATAAGCTTTCTTCGTGATTTTTCACTTAACTCTACTAATTTTTCAGCTTCAGCAACAGTTGCAGCTAATGGTTTATCGACATAAACATCTATTCCTTTAGTTAATAGAGAAGATACGACTTCAAAATGTGAGCTAGTGGAACTATGTACGAAAACAGCATCACACTCTGCAGCGAGTGTTTGTAAGCTATTAAAATCTTGAATACGATACTGATTGCAAATCATTTTTCGTTTATCTTTACTTGGTGAAAAAGCACCTACAAATGACCAATCCGTTTCTTTAGTAAGGATTGGTAAATATGCTTTTTGAGCTATACTTCCTAAACCTATCATTCCAATACGAGGTTTTTTCATGTTTGACATCCTTTGCATTGATATTGTTAATAACAAAATTAGTTTACACTGTTTCAGTTGTAAAGCCAAATGAACAAATTATTTTTGCATGTGGTCGTGTAATAGGATTATCAAGTGAACATACTCGAGTCTGTCAAATCCCTTTGTTATTTTGTAGTTCAGATTCAATGCTACTATTTAATCAAGAACCTGGGGCGTACTACCATTTCATGTATGGTATTAACATCAAAACTCTCTTTTTCAAAATCTCCGAGAACGCGAATAATTTTCTCTATTTTTTCTCCTTCTTGTTGCGTTATAAACACCAAAAACGATTCTTCCATACACTCCATCAATTTTTATTCTTCCATTTTTATACTTTTTCACTTTGTTTGATTGCATACATTAATACGAATTCATGCAATCTCCACTATTCTATCTAAGCGTCTGTCCAAAAACTCTAACTGATCAAGAGTCGTATCATCTGAAAATGAGGAAGATAAGTTAAATTTACCCTATAATAGTTATCATTTCCTATTATTTTATATTTAATATTTTTTTACTTTATCAAAAAATACCATATCTCATGATGAATAGTAAAAGAAACAGTGGTTCTGACAGAACCACTGTTTCTTTTACTTAAAATTCCTTTGAGAAAAATGGCAAGAATAACTTTACTCCTCGTCTATTAAAAGGTAAAAATTTCATATCCGCAATTAAATGACTTATGTAGCCTAATATACAAGTAGTGAAAATCCCCTCTATCCCCAAAGATGATTCGAATTGATGAGCAATGACGCCAAAGAAAACGATGCCAGCAATCGAATGCGTATAACTTCTATGAGGTGTGAAAGATGCTAGAATTATATAGATACCTAACAGCCATAACCAGTTTTCCTGTAAAGATAGGCCGCCTCCTAATACCCCTAATCCTGTCAGGGTCAGCATATGCCTTTGCGTTATAAATGTAGATATTATAATAATGCCAATTCCTGCTCCTACACCAACCCACTTTTCCGTTTCAGAACCTTCCAAAACGCTATAAATAATCATGAGAATCCCGATGGTTTGTGCTAAAGTTCGGATGAACTTGTGTGAAAAGGTAATTCTATTGCTTAACTTTCCGTCAATATCCATGTCGGGCATTAGACCTGAAACACCCCCAACCCCAACTAAGAATAAAGTAGTGGTTGGATCGGTTTGAAGTGTGTTTGCTGTTAAAAATCCCACTGCTGCTCCTAATGCCATATGCGCTGTCCCGTTCACTGTCTCTCTCCTGTTCTTCTAAGAAGTTATCTTCCATATCACAATCGAATGTTTGTTCGAACACCTTGCTTTTTAACTATACAATATTTTTTACTGAATTTCTTTATTTCTTTTAAAAAAATGGGATTATTCCTTGATTTCAAAATAAGAAGAACCTTATTCCCTCTTTGTAATGTTCTTAGAATCCTTTGAATTTTGTTCACTCACTTCTAGTCGTATCACCATTTTCAGGTTAAATAGTTATTGGGCTATCCTACTCGTGAAAATCATGAAAAACGAAGAGGCAATAAGTGCTAAAATTCAAAATAAATCATGAACAATATTACAAAGTACACAAAGAGGAATTGAAATAAAGAATATGAAAGCTCATCCTGGTGTCGCTAAGCTCGATGCAATAAGGCAGATTTCTCTTTTTGAGAAAGAAACTCATAATGCTTAAGTAAATATAGCTACACAAAGCTAACCAGAAATGTTAGAGCCAAGTAGACTTCGTCTTGACTTACTCTATAAAAATATTATATTGAAATTAACCTTATTAAAGGCTCGTATTTATATACAAAACCTTTAAAATTTTTTTTCTAACGAGACTTTTTTATTAGAAACTTTATCAATAATATGAATATACTAATCTATAAGGGGAGTGATCCAAATAGCCTTTCTAAACGCCTTCAATAATTTTAAAAAAGGGAAAAAGTCTAAGAAAATAAAAAACATGGATTTTAGAGAGCAACACGTAAAGAAATCTTCTGAGCTTATTGGTAATAATGTAATCGTTCAAAATATAATTAACAATCACCTTACAAAAAAAAATAACCACTTGTAGGGTGGTTTTTATTTATTGTATGAAATTTCTTCATTCTTCACCATCGTCAACGTTACATCATATATATAGTTATATTGTAGATAATAATCGTATATGACATTGTGTAGAATTTTTATTAGTGATTTATCGAAGGTATCGAATTCCGTTTGATAACTGCTTAAAACCGTGACAAATTTGCCGTCTAGGTTTTCATAATAATGCAAGAGAAAATTCTTATAATATTCACTGTCACTGTTGCTTTTATTCGTTATACATGGATCACCAGTTTGGATGGACTTATCAAGCATCGATTTGATGGATTTAGGTAGCTTAGCTTTTTTGAATTGATTTAAGTTATAAATTTCATAAGTAAAGTCAAGTCCTAATTGATTGGAATAAAACTCGATCGTACTATCCAATGTATAAATTAAGGGAGCTTTAAAATCCTTGCTATTTGCAATCTCCTCTGATATCTCCAGCTGAAATTCCTCAGATGTTAAATATGCTGCAAATTTCATTTTTGAACTGCTCACGCTAAACACCTCAAAAACAGCTGCATCTTGTTTTTCAATCTCAATTTCTATATTAAAAAACTTAAAGTGTTTTAGCCGGTAAAAAGCAATCGGTGCTAATAAAAAAAGTAGTATCCACACTAGGTAAAGAAATAATGTGTTGAAGATTATTTGATAAAACTCAGATGTTACAATCGGTTCTATGATTAACGTTATCAATGTATGTTCAAAGCCTTCAGAAATAGCTGGATTCTGTGTATTTACGGGATTGACGACTTTATCAGGCTCCTTCCACGTTTGGATTCCTAATAGGGCCATCGCAACCAGTGTATAAACAAAAATCAAAATAGTCCCAATCACATATAATTTTGGCATGAATCCTATAATTCTGTCGAAAACAGAAATTCGCTTATTTTTCTGCTCCTCTATAGCCAATGTGGACGCTCCTTTTACAAATTAATATAAAATAGAAAAAGTCAATAAAGGGACAAAAAAAGCATCCTAGTCTTTTCCTATTTAATAATATGTTTGTAATCAAGCGAACATACGTAAATGTTGGTTGAGGGTAACTGATTTCCTTTTTTCATCCATTCCGAAACAGATACCTTCCCGTTTGGCTTGATATCTACAGCCATTTCTAGTGTCATCTATGAAGTTTCACTTTCTAGTTTTATCCACACTAACATTATGACGTGGGTATTATCATATGTCCTAAATGTAACAGGATCTATGTACCTAGTGTCACGACGATTGCACCCCGAAATTCGTGAACTTCCCTTATACTTGAAATTAAGGCTATTACGGGTTCTTAAAAAAAAGGAATAATTCGAAAGCGCTTTCGATTAAATCAAAAATGCCAGGCTCCTCAATCGTGTAAATGAGGAGGTCAGCTTTTATACATAGAATTCCGTATCATTTTAGTTGTCCTTTTATCGCAAATTCTCTCACTTTATTTAAAAACATCTCCAATGCTTTTGATGCTTCGAAATCTTTCTTTTTCACCACTGAAAAAGGTCTAATAAAGGCTTCATTTTTCAAATGAAAGGTCTTCAATTCACCGGTTTTCAGTTCTTTTTGCACGGTTAATCGGGATAACAGTGCAATGCCAAGACCAGCCATAACTGCTTCTTTCACTCCTTGAATACTGGTAAAAATAAAGCTTCGTTTTATGTTTAGATCTAGTTTGTTTATAAGTTTATCTGAATACGTACGAGTTCCCGACCCTTGCTCCCTAAGTACCCATGTTTGATCCTGAAGCATGGCACCATCTATGATTTCCATTTGTGAAAGTGGATGATCAGGCGGAACGACGACAATCATTTCATCATTCATGAATGAGTTAACATCAATATCTTTATAATCCGTTTCCCCTTCAATCAGACCTATATCAATCTGGTTAGAACGTACGCCTTGAATAACTTCATTAGAATTTGAAATAATAATTTGAATATCAACTAGAGGATATAGGACAGAATATTCCGCCAAAACTTTCGGAAGATAATATTCTCCTATTGTAAAACTAGCCCCAATTTTTAGAGTCCCACTTACCACGTTATTAAAATCATTAATTTCTCTTATTGCTGTCTCATAGTGATTCAGCATTTGCTTTGCATGCCTATATAAGATTTTTCCAGGCTCTGTTATTTGAACCTGTTTCGGGGAACGGTAAATCAGTTTCGTCCCCAATTCATTTTCCAGATTCCTTATATGAAGGCTAACTCCCGGCTGTGACAGATTAAGAATATCACCTGCTCTTGAGAAATTTTTCTGTTCGATTACGGTTACAAAAACCTTTAAAGGATCCATAGTTACCTCCTCTTTATAATTTATTTTACCATAAGTAAAAGTGATTATTACAATAGCAAATATATATTTCACTTATTTTTAATTTACCCTTAAAGTAAAGGAAACAATAAAGATGGAGTGTTCAACTTGGGAAAAACAGCAAGAGAAACAATAAAGCTTGGCTTTATTAAAGGGATAGTTTTAACCCTACTAATTGCTATTGCAGCAAAATTCTTGGCAGAGCTCCCCTTCCTTCATATAATGGGGCAGCTCGTCATAGCGATATTAATAGGGGTGTTTTGGAAATCCATAGTCGGCTTGCCTGATTATGTGGTTGCAGGGACCAATTATTCTAGTAAGGTTCTTTTGCGATTTGGTATCATTTTGTTAGGGATGCGTTTGAACTTAAAGGATATTTTTAATGCTGGACCAAAAACTTTTGCTGTCGGAGCTATTAGTCTTGTATTTGCTATATTAATAGTTTATGGATTGACCCGTCTTTTTAAGGTCGAAAAAAAGCTGGGTATTTTGACAGCCTGTGGAACAGGAATTTGTGGAGCTGCGGCTGTCCTTGCGATTTCCACACAAATTAAAGCAAAAGAAAAAGATACAGCGATTGCCGTGGCAACGGTTGCGGTATTGGGAACAACCTTTACATTTGGTTACACCATTCTTTACCCATTCCTAGGTTTATCAGATCAGGGATACGGAATTTTCTCGGGAGCTACACTGCATGAAATTGCTCATGTAATTGCCGCTTCAGCACCAGGTGGAAATGAGGCAGTAGATATGGCAGTCATGGTCAAGTTAACAAGGGTTGCCTTACTCATTCCTGTTGCAATTTTTATTGGATTCATAATGAATTTGAAAGAGAGAACAGCTAATCCTGGGAAGAAATTTTCATGGAAATCTATCCAGATTCCTTGGTTTATTTTAGGGTTTTTAGCAACTAGTGCACTTTATTCTACAGGAGTAGTACCAGAAGCTATTGCTGAATACATTGTTTCACTTTCTTATATCCTCATGGCAATGTCTATGGCGGGACTCGGATTAAATATAGATCTTGTAATATTCAAGAAATATGGTGGAAAACCATTTGTTGCTGGTCTATTCGGTTCAATCTTATTATCAATTCTTGGTTATGTATTGGTCCGCGTATTACAATTAAATTAATATTCACAAAACAAGCATTCCTTAATTGGAATGCTTGTTTCAGTTTGTAGACAAAAGGGGTTCGGAATGTTTTAATTCCGGACCCCTTTTGAAATCCCCTTTGAATTTTGCTCAAGATTAAGAGATTGGGCCTCTACGAGCCCACTTTATTAAGCCATTCTTGGACCTTGCCATGTCCAATTGGCTATCTTCTTTAAATTCATGGCAGCGAAAGTAAGCATCGCCTGCATCGACAATTTTTTAAGTCCCCTTAAAGTAGTCCAACGCATACCATGCTTTTCTTTTGCATCTGCGAATACACGCTCTACGCTCTATTGTTTCTTTACGTTTCGCATATATAGGTTTTACATCCTTGTGATGACGCAGATGATCTGCTTCTTCCATATAATTTTGCCAGATATGGCGTGTCACCACTTTTTGATGGTCTTTGCTTACTGTACACTGTGATAAAAATGAGCATGTCGCACAAGTGTGTTTGGGTGATTTGTACTCGCGATAGCCCTCTTTATTTGTTGTTGAGTACTTTAAAATCTCGCCCGATGGGCAGAGGTAACTATCAAAATGTTCATCGTAAACATAGTCATGCTTGCGAAAGAACCCTTCTTTTGTTCGTGGACGTGTATAGGGTAAAGCTGGTGTGATTTCTTTCCCAAAAAGGTAGCTTGTAATAGCTGGTGTTTTGTAAGCTGCATCTGCGGCAACAGCTTCAGGTTTTCCAACTTTCTCAATCACTTGTTCAACAAGAGGCTCTAAGATATGACTATCATGCGTATTTCCCGGTGTTACAATCGTCCCCAGCACAAAACCGTTGCGGTCCGCAGCCGCATGAAATGAATAGGCAAACTGTTTTGTTCGTTCATCTTTTACATAGTAGCCACTCTCAGGGTCAGTTGTACTTTCTTTAATTTCTTTGGTTTCTTCTTTATCAAATTTATCCGGTGGAAAAGGCTTCTTTCCCTTGTTTTCACGATCTTGATTTATTTCTTCTTGAAGGCGTCCTTGATATGCTCGTGTTTCCTTACGAACGATTTTCTTTTCGAATTTTCGCTTATTCGCACTGGCTTTCACATGTGTTGAATCAACGAATACGTGCTCTGCACTTATTAACTTTCTTTCTGAAGCTGTCATTAAGATACGATAAAAAATCCGTTCAAACAGGTCTGTATCTTTAAAGCGACGCTCATAATTTTTCCCGAACGTTGAGAAGTGAGGTACTTTATCATGGAAACCGTAACCTAAAAACCAACGGTAAGCCATATTCGTTTCAACTTCTTCAATCGTTTTACGCATCGAACGAATACCGAAGGTATATTGAATGAATGTCAATTTAACTAAAATAACTGGATCAATACTTGGGCGCCCTATCTCTGAATACATATCTTTCACCAAGTCATAAATGAAAGTGAAGTCAATGTCCCCCTCAATTTTACGAACCAAATAGTTCGCTGGCACCAGTTGATCCAAAGTAATCATTTCAAGTTGATCTCGCTGAATAGAATTATGTTTCGAAAGCATCGTCATCACCTCAAGTTTTAATACTTCTATATTAAAACAAAAAGGACTGTAGGCAAAAGTGGTTATATCTAATTGTTAAAACAAAGTTGATTGGAACGGAAGGTGCGAGACTCCTGCGGGAAATGCGTGTCCAAGGGAGACCCCACAGGCGCAAAGGCGCCGAGGAGGCTCCCTGACCGCCCGCGGAAAGCGAGTGCCTGGAGTGGAAATCAACGTCGAATTTTTACAACCCCTCAAAAAAACTGTAGACAAGCATTCCTTAATTGGAATGCTTGTTTTTCTTTAATAGATGCGGAACGTTAGCTCCATAAAAAATTTCATCCATCTCTGTTTGTAGTCTTTCTATAATTTCCTGTCGTTCCTCTGAATTTAATTTTTCTTCTGTGAAGCCGAATAAATAATTATTTATATCGAATCTTTTCAACTTACATTTCGTATGAAATATATTTTCCTGATACACATTGACGTCTATCATATCATATAAACTCTTTACTTCATCAGGGATGTAATTTTGAATGGAATTTATATCATGATCAATGAATAATTTCCGTCCATTTTTATCCCGTGTAAATCCTCGGACACGGTAATCAATAGTAATTATGTCAGTATCAAAGGAATGTATAAGATAATTAAGTGCTTTTAGTGGAGAGATTTCTCCACAAGTAGATACATCGATATCAGCCCTGAATGTACTAATGCCTTCATTCGGATGAAACTCAGGGTATGTATGAACAGTAATGTGGCTTTTATCCAGTTGCATGACAACATTATTGGGTAATGGGCCAGGGGATTCCTCATAGGTACCAGTCGGAACTTCGACGACAGGTCCTTCGGAAACAAGCATCGTTACACTTGCACCCTGTGGAATATAGTCCTGTTTTGCCGTATTCAAAACGTGTGCTCCAATTAAATCCGATACGTTTTGCAAAATCTTCGAAAGCCTTTCTGCATTATACTGCTCATCGATATATTCTAGGTAGGCTTCGCGTTCTTTCTTTGTTTTTGTAAAACAAATATCATACATATTAAAACTTAATGATTTCGTAAGATTATTAAAACCATGGAGTTCAATTCGTTGTTCTGGTGTAAGTTTCATGTTTGATCGATTCCCCTTATTTTTTTACAACTGTTCTTATAGTTACCCTTTATTAGAAATAAAAAACTAAAGGGAAGAATTTATGGCTAATAACCTTAATAAAAAAAGAGCAGTTGCAACTGCTCTTTTTCCCTATTTTGCTTCGGATTGTATTAATTTCTTTCTTTTAATTGGTGAAAGTGCACGTTCTAACCACCCTAATAAAATGTCAGCCAGAATAGCCATTAATGCTGTTGGTATAGCTCCTGCGAGAATAATTGCGGTACCATTCGAAGCATTGGTTCCCCTGACAATGATATCACCCAGTCCACCTGCACCGACGAATGTGCCGACTGCAGTTACACCAATCGCAACGACAAGTGCCGTTCGTAGACCAGCCATGATGACAGACAGGGATAATGGCAGTTCGACCATTCCTAGTAATTGGAACTTCGTCATCCCCATAGCCTTACCCGATTCTAAATAGGCATGATCAATGTTTGTAATTCCTACATACGTATTTCTTAGGATTGGTAGTAAAGAATATAAAAACAATGACAAAATAACTGTGTTTGTCCCCAGTCCCATTACTAACATAAGGAGAGCAAGCATTGCTAAGGCTGGTGTGGTTTGTATGACATTAGTTATCGAAAACACCCAATTACTCAACTTTTTATGCTTTGCGATGAATATACCTAGCGGGATAGCAATGATTGCGGCAAATAGAACTCCGTAAGCAGACATTAAAAAGTGGCGATAAAATTCAGTAAGTACGTACATCCAATTCTGGGAGTAATACGTTCCCAGTTGTTCCAAGGTTTCCATTAGATTGCACCTCCCATTTATTCAAAATAATTATGTGCTTCAAGGAACTCCGTTGCTACAATCGATGGTTCTTTCAAGTTTCCATCAACTTCATAGTTCAGTTCCTGCATCGTTTCGGTTGTGATTTCTCCAATTAACTTAGTTAGTTGATTTTCTATTTCCGGATATCGTTCTAACGCATCTTTCGTGACAACGGGTGAACAATCATAAGGAGGGAAATATTGTTTGTCATCTTCTAAAAGCTGCAAATTATTCACCTTAATCCGTCCATCTGAAGAGTATGCGAGGACAATGTCCATCTGACCATTTTTGACAGCGTCGTAAACTAGTCCAATTTGCATCGGATAGGTTTCTCCGAATTCTAATCCATAGGTGTCTACGAATTCCTTATAGCCGTCCCCTTTTCTTTTCAGCCAAGCACTATCGACACCTAATCTCAAATTCCCTGCATCTTTTTCCAAATCGGATATTTTTTTATAGCCTTTTTCCTCTGCCAATTCATTTGATATCGTAAATGCATAAGTATTATCAAATCCATAAGAATCGTAAAATTTGAATCCATATTGTTTTTTAAATTCCTTTTGAACAATTTCCATTGCCTTTACTGGATCTTTTTCAATATCCTGAGCTAAAACACTCGTTAAATCCGTCCCCGTATAACGAGTTGCGGCTACATCAATATCCCCACTCTCCATTGCTTGTTGCTGTACGAAATTCGAACCTAAATTCTTAATAATCTTCGTATCAAGGTCTGTATTTCGTTCAAGTAGTTGTGCTATCATGTTTGCCAAGATTTCGGATTCGGTCATACTCTGCGCACCAATTTTAACCGTTTTTTCAGAAGATGACCCCAACCCAGGCAATGAGCAGCCGCTGATGAATAATGAAAACAATAAAAGGGTAGTAAAACTTATTTTTCTTATTTTTTTATACATGGTATTCCTCCTCAAGCAACTTCCTTCATACCTTTTAATCCTTTTGGTACGACTTTTCGTTCAATGATCGAGAAAACATAATCCACCAGGATAGCCATGATGATTACCGGTACTGCACCTGCGATGATATATTCTGTTTGGTATAAATTCAAACCAATAAATATGTAATCCCCAAGTCCTCCGCCTCCAATAAAGGAAGCCAATGTTGCCCAGCCAATTAAATAAACGGAGGCAGTGCGAATCCCAGCCATAATGACGGAAAGTGCAAGTGGAAATTCAACTAGACGAATTCTCTCCCAACTCGTCATCCCGATGCCTCTACCAGATTCAAGTAAATTTTTATTTACACCTTTAATGCCTGTATACGTATTCCTGAGAATAGGTAAAACAGAATAGAAAAATAACGCAATAATAGCAGGTGTCTTCCCAACACCGAGGAATGGAATGAAAAATGCTAGTACTGCCAAGCTTGGCAACGTCTGCATGATGTTTGCAATTCCAATAATTATAGATGCGCTTTTTTTCATACGGGTCAACAAAATGCCAAGCGGTACAGCAACTAGTATTCCAAGGAATACAGCAATCATAGATATATATAAATGCTCCCACGCCTTGTAAAGCAACTCTAGCCAATTCGTTTGTAAAAAATCGAGCAATGTTTCCATCTCATTCACCTCCTAAAACATCTCAGCCATTTCAGCCACTAGATTATCTTCTTCCCCCCAGATGCTGTCGTACACGATGTCAACCAATGTAGCTCTAGTAACAATTCCGACCAAATGTTTATTTTGGTCAACGACCGGCACATATTTAAATCCGCGTTTTAAAATCTTCTGAACTGAATCACGGATTAATGAGTCTTGTTTCACAGAATAGACTTCAGTATTGATTACTTCACTAATAAATGTAGCTTTTTTACGATATTCACTAATCGTTTCAACATCTACAAATCCTTTTAATACATTCTCTTCATCTACCACGAGCAGAGAATCAACTCGTTTTTCTCTCATAATAGTGATAGCGTTAGTAAGAGACTTTTCCTCAGTAATTGAAATGGGATTACGACTCATGATTTGTTCGACCAATTGTACGTTCGGTCTTGTTTGAAGCAATCGTTCTTTACCGATAAATTCTTCAACAAATTCATTGGCTGGATTTCTGAGAATTTCATCCGGGGTTCCCACTTGAACAATTTCCCCAGCCTTTAAAATCACAATACGATCAGCAAGTTTAATCGCTTCATCCATATCATGGGTAACAAAAACAATTGTCTTATTAAGTGTGCGCTGCAGATTTTTAAATTCCTCCTGAAGAGCATCGCGGGTGATCGGATCTAGAGCACCAAAAGGTTCATCCATTAATATGAGTGGTGGATTAGAAGCTAGAGCCCTGAGAACGCCAATTCGCTGTTGCTGACCGCCGCTCAGTTCGTAGGGATACCGTTCTAAATATTCGGGACCCATATCAACGAGCTGCAGCAATTCTAGCGCACGTTCTTTTTTCTCTTGATCACTCCATTTAAGTAGTTTTGGAACGAGGGTGATATTTTCAAGAATCGTCATATGAGGGAAAAGACCAATTTGTTGAATTACATACCCGATCTGTCTTCTAAGCTTAACCGGATCCTTTTCCATTATATTTTCTCCATTTATGAGTATCTTACCTTCGGACGGTTCAATCAGGCGATTAATCATTTTCATTGTCGTTGTTTTCCCACAGCCACTCGGACCAATGAAACAGATGAACTCCCCTTTTTTTATATCAAGTGTTATATTCTTTACAGCTTTCTTCCCTCCCTTATAGACTTTCGATACATTTTCAATTTTTAACACGACAAGCACCTCCATCATTCGCATACAATTACAAATTTTACAAATTCATTTCACTTTTCATATGCACAGTCTCTTATACCCATACGAAAAAATATTAAACCTTTTATTAAAATAAACTAGTTCAATGTAATTACATTGAAGAAATGGAATGAAAAAAACTACCTCATTTTAATAAAGGTAGTTAATAGATTTAAGTTTTTAACATTGAATTAAAACCCGATATTTTTAGCGATGAGGGTTTTCACTATTTCATCTGACCCTGTATAGAATGTTGTCAAACGAATGTCTCGATGACGCCGGGCAATTTTATAATCACCCATATTTCCGTATCCATCATGTAACTGCATGCACTTTTCAGATATTCGCTTTGACATCTCCGTAATCCAATATTTAGCCATCGATACTTCAGTTATGATATTCTCCCCATTCATATGTTTACAGATCAAACCATCAACAAACGTTCTACCCAGCTGAATATCGGTCGCTATTTCAGCAATGGTAAACTGTGCCTTATTAAATTTACTTATTTTATTACCAAATGCTTTTCGTTCTTTTATAAAATTCATCGTTAAGTGGAGCATGTCCTTAGCTGCCATTAAAGACCCAATCGCACACATAAGTCTTTCCTGCTGCAGTTTTTGCATTATATATGATAGGCCCTTCCCTTCCTCCCCAAGGATGTTCCCAGCAGGAACTGAAGCATCATCGAAAAATAGTTCGGCTGTTTCTGAGCTATTCTGGCCTGCTTTTTCAAGCTTTCTGCCTCGTGTAAGCCCTGGCGTATCTTTATCAATAAGCAACAAACTGATTCCATCATTGGAAGGATTAGCATCAAGATCAGTTTTACATGCTACAATCAATAAGTCAGCTTTAAAGCCATTTGTGATAAACGTTTTGGCTCCATTGACAATATAATACCCTTCTTTCTTGATGGCTGTGGTTTGGATATTCGCTAATTCTGAATCCATTCCTGGCTCTGTCATTGCAAAAGCAGAAATCATTTCTCCTGAACTGAACTTGGGTAAATACTTTTGTTTTTGATCTATTGTTCCGAATGAAGCAATATACGGGGCTACAACATCAGAATGAATTGAAATGCCTACTAAGGCTGATCCAACCATTTCCAATTCCTCTGCCAGAACAACTGAATATCCAAAATCTGCTCCTACCCCACCGAATTCCACATCAAGCCATGGACATAAAAATCCGTTATCCCCAATCTTTTTCCAAAATGAGCGAGGTACTTCCCCCTCTTTTTCCCACTTATCATAAAAGGGGATAGCTTCCTTGTCGAGAAATTCACGAATTGATTGTTTAAATAATAAGTGTTCTTCTGTGAGGAAGGAACGTGAATCATTCTTATTGAACGCCATCGTGTTAACCATGGGTTAACCTCCATTCGCTAATGATTTTGTTGAGATACATCAATGTGAAATATCTTGTAATCCACAACCATAATCAAGATAAATAGGCTAAATATATAGATGTAAACGGTTACAATAATAAAAATCATCAAACTGTCAAAATGGCCCATAATATTCATGTTCAACAAAAGTATTGAATTCCCTTTTAAAAATCTATTTTTCACCATTTTAAATTCATTTTTGATTATATTATTTGAAAAGCTACATGATTTAAGAAAATGATGATTGATACTTAACTGATTAAATATGGGTTAATCTTGTATTCTGCCGAGGTTATTTTTGTAATATAGGGTATTTTGGGATTTAATAATTCCTCACTTTCCGAATGCCTACATATTGCACAAACGTGGTCTTCTCTTCCTCTGATACATGATATGATTACTTTAGGCATAAGAAAAGGCGATCCTTCTTAATGAAGAATCGCACCTATCATTCCATAAGGAGTACCTCAAGCAAAACGCAGAGTTACAACGTTAAGAATATTCCAGAATAAAAAAAATCCCAATCTCTCAGTGATATAAATGAGAAATTGAGATTTAATTATTCTTCACCATTGCGCCTTAAGTTGGTTACCTTGGAAACGTTTTTAACCAATCATTTCCCTATTAGTGGAAAATTCAGTTATAATCTTTTGCCCAATCATATTCAATCATTAAATAAATTTTTTTCGCCTTGATTGTTTCTTATTGATCTCATTCAAAATAACCGCTATTTCGTGCGAATTTTCAATATGATGTTCCAATTTGGATTTATACAAGCTCAACTATTGATTATATGTTGGAACGGAAAAGTCACCAAATCAGCTGCTTTGGGCTTCATACATGGGGCTATTTTTTATACTAGAAAAAAATTATTGTTGACCCTCTGTGTAAATTTGAAAAGTTACACCGAATTTGTCCGATACAATCCCATAAGCAGGGCTAAAAAAAGCTTCCTGCAGCGGCATTTTTACTTGTCCATCTTGCGACAAGTATTCAAAAATTTGTTTTGATTTTTCGATATCGTTAGTTGAAATACAGATCGTAACCTGATCTCCAGTTTGACTAGTTTGACCTGGAAACATATCTGAAAACATGAGGTCCGTTTCTCCAACCTTTAACATTGCGTGTGACACAAGTTCCTTTGCTTCTTCTGGTATAGGAAATTCCGGGTTTTCTGGCATTTCTCCAAAAGTTTGATTAAAAAGGACTTTTGCACCCAATGCTTTTTCGTAAAATTGGATCGCTTCCTTCGCATTTCCGTTCATCATTAAATAGGGAGATAATCGCATTGTCATAATTAAATAGCTCCTTTGGTTCTAATTTCTTTACAAATCTTGAGTAACTTCCAAGCTTCCTTTTGAACTTGTCAGTGATAATAACTACTATACCATTATTACCCATGATTGTATTTTATAATAAAGAACGTATGTTCGTCAATATATATTACTTGAAGACTAACAATTTTTGAGCATTTCAAACAAGAACTAGAAGATTATATCCATTACTACAATCACCAACGCATCAAGGTGAAATTAAAAGGCATGAGCCCAGTAGATTACTCGGTTCATGCCCTCAAAGCTGCCTAACTAACTAAAAAAAATTGTCTAATTTCTTGGGTTCTCTTTATTTGATAAGCTCTTTTTTTGACTTTAGTCTAGCGTTTCAATTTGGTGAGCATAAAACTTAACACTTTGATATTGTATATCCTTATTAACTCGCTATTATTTCTGAATCTTGTCCTTTTTTATGGTTTGGTAACTTAGAATCTATCGATAGGAATCGGCTTCCATTTAATACTAGGTGAAGTGCAATAATCATAAGAATGAGGTCTAATTCGAATCCTGCACCTTCTCCATTCCCCATAAAGCCTGCTGGAAATTTCACATAAACAATTGCACCAGCCATAATGAATATAAGGAGGGCAGAAATTATTCTTGTTCCAAGACCTAAAATTAAAGCAATTCCTCCAACCAATTCAATTGTACCAACTACATAGGCCATAAATCCCGGAATGCCTATACTTTGAAACCATCCAGAAATGTTATCCAATCCACTTTGGAATTTTGACAAACCATGCATCAAAAATGTAAGTCCCAACATTACTCTTAATAAAAAGGTACCGATTTCTTGTTTTTTCATGACACATCTCCTTTTATTATATTTCACACTACAAAGTGTAGTGTAATGATATAAAAAAATCAAGTGAAAGTCATCCGACAATCACTATAGTCATTCCCAATAGTATAATCAAAACATATATAGAAACAAAAATCGTGGTAATATCAGCCCTTAAAGGAATTCTACTTTTAGGATCAACTAATTCCTGAAGTCTATAGTTAACTGATTCATTCGAGAAGTGGACAAGGACGGGAGAGGATTTATCAGAGCAAGAATGTTTAATTAACTTCAACAAAGCAGCGCTTATGCCTAATTCAGTCCCCATTTTATTAATCGCATATTCATCGGCTAATAGTTCACTAATTATTTTGTAATTTTCATAACACCATTTTGTCAGTGGGACAAACCATAACGCCTGTGAGATCAACTGTAAAATAAAGATTACTAATGGATCATATTTTTTTTGGTGAAAGGCTTCATGCTCTACTACTGCTTCTAGCTCATCAAAGTCCAATAATTGAATTAAACCAGTACTAAACACAATGAAAGGGCGCCTGAAACCAAGCGTAAACGCAAGAGGTTGATCAGCATTCACAACTAAGATATCTTTGTTGGCCCGTTTGAATGTTTCGTTTATAGACCTTGTCTTTTCAACGTTTTTGTAGTTAAAAAGCTTTTGTTTAAACCTTCTGGAAAGGAGATATTGCTCTGCAATTTTGAATAGTGTGATCAAAATACTATAGGATATTACTATAATGAGCAGTGTGATGACGACAAAGTAGTATACTGAACCTTCTTTAAATAGACTAAAGCAAAATTTAAAAAAGTTGGCTTTAATATTTACTCCAAAAAAGATGTGTACCAAAAACGCTCCCATTTGGCTCCATACTACACCGGCAATTAAAAGACTAAGGCTTATCACAAAATAAGACTTTTTCTTCCACATTATAATTTATCCTTTTTTAACGATTGAATTTTTTGTTCCAATTTTTCAATTAAAGCTTGGTCAGCGTCTTTCATGGCATCAAGCATATGGCTAATGACAGCACCACCAAATTCATCTAGCAAATTCTCAGTCAGTTTCTTTGACTGCTCTTCTAAAAACTCCGCTTTAGATTGCACAGGGCGAAATAATGAAAGCCTTCCTTCAGACCACTTTTCAAGAATGCCTTTTTCGACTAGACGATTCATGACTGTCATTACAGTATTAAAGTTGATAGGCTTTTCAAGCTCCAATGATTGCTGCACCGCTTTAATACTCTGTTCATTTTTATCCCATAAATATTCCATGATACTAGCTTCCAAGGGACCAAAGAAACGATTCAGTCCAACTTCATCATATTTAAAATTTTTAATATTCATCTTTTACCCTCCCACTACGAATTGTAGTGGAAATTCTTGTTAGAATCAAGTTTCATCAGGAAGATTAGATCTGATGTATATCCAAATATCTTTATGGGCGGCACAATCGAATTTGTAACCCTTCTTGGATTATTAATTGTTAAGCTTAATTGAGTCGAGTAATGCATACAAGATTGAAGTATGGTTGGAAATAGCGTGTTAATTACATGATGCCGACCATCGAAATGATTTTTCATGACCTGACAACATTTGATTAATTGCTTTAATAGCTTTTCTAGCACCAATATGGCCTACCAAATGATTATTTTGCCATTCATTACCTCCAACACTGGCCTGGCTTTTTCCAGTACTTCTGGATCTCCACCTGCTATTACAGTCAAAATTCCTTTCAGCTCCAAATGTTTCCCTGCTAACAGGTACATCCAAAACCCGGATCCTTTTTTCCTGATAAGCAGAATGAATCTCCATAATAATTTGTTTTCACATTAAATCTCAGTTTTTGCTTCGAATTTTAAAGAAACGAGCCTAATGAAGGCTCGTTTCACTAATTAATGATTAACTCCTTGTTGTAAGTTTTTCTATTTCATCAGAATTATAGAAATGATACCCTAGTGTCGGCTTTTGGGCCGCACCATACATTGCAGCAGCTACTTTGTTTGCTTCTATGGCACGATATGGACGTAAAGGGCCAACTAAGAGAAATTTAGCAAAAGAACCAATCATACCAGAAATCTTTTCACCTGCCCTAAATTCCTTTCGTTCACCAAGAAGTAAGGACGGGCGAAATATATGTACAGAATTCAATTCTAGTTGTTGTAGTGTTCCTTCCACATCGCCTTTAACACGACTGTAGAAAAACTTGGATTTGGAATTGGCTCCCATGGCTGTTATGACGAGAAATTTCTCAACATTAGAGGCTTTCGCCATTTTCGCCGCTTCAATAACAAATTCATAATCAACTTTACGAAAAGCTTCTTTCGATTTGGCTTTCTTAATAGTTGTACCTAAACAAATAAAAACATCAGTGGCATTGAATAAATCTGCATATCTGACTAAATTATCAAACTCCACAATATGGACTTCGCAATTAGGTTCTTTAGATTCTATTTCCCTTCTAGATAGCAAGTGGATTTCCTTATAATTATTGCTGTTACTTAACTCTTTAACTAAATGGGTACCAACGACTCCAGTTGCACCTAAAATCAATGCAGTTTTTATAGTCATGATTTCCTTCTTTCCTTTATAAGCTACTAAATAGCAGCTATACTTTTATTTCATTTTTTCTTCCTAAAGAACTTTTTGAAAATCATAGAGTATTAGGATAGATGATTTACTTGATTAAAATCCTCAATAATCCAGGAATCCATCTCAAATTTAATCGTACTTAAACAAGCATTAAATAACCTCATTTGTTTTGAAACGATTGTCTCATTTGACATCAATCGTAAAATAAAATGAATCACTGCGCCATGTGCAACAAGGATCACTTTCTTCTCAGGATACCCCTGCTGAATCTCTTGAAGTCCTTTTACCAGCCTACCACGTAAAGACTCCTGACTCTCCTGATTAGGATAGACTTTATCACTGAATGCAGACTCTCTTTCATGCGCTGTCATTCCTTCAGCAGAGCCAAAGTTCTTTTCTATGAATTCTAATTTTTCAATCACTGGCCTATCAATATAGAAGCTAATGATTTCGGCAGTTTCTTTAGCCCTTTTTAGAGGGCTTGTAATAATTACATCCCAATCTGCTTTAGACAAAAATTCACCACACTTCTGTGCTTGTATCTTTCCTTGTTCATTTAGTGGGATGTCAGTCTGTCCCTGCAGTTTTCCCAGTGCATTCCAATCAGTTTGACCATGACGTACTAGACAAATAGTAGTAATTGTCCCCAAACCTCTCTATGTAAAATCTTTATTTTTTCACTTCTTCAATGATGGAATGACCTTCACTCTGCTCGAGATCTAACCATTTCCACTTTTCATGCAATCGGACTCGTCCATCAGGCAACATTTCCGGCGTGGAAAGACAGCTACCTCCTCTAATTTCACCTTTTTCATTAATATGATTGTACCTAAATTCCAGTGACCCATCCATATTAACAATACCTTTTAAAGTCCCTTTAATAATCTCTCCCCCTTCATAACTTGCTGTAAGAATATTTCCTTCTTGTGAATAGTAAAAGAATGTATTTGCCGATACTTCTCCATTTTCCGAATTATCTTTAGCTATAAATGTTCTTCCGTTATAATTAAGCATAGACAATCCCCCAGATAAATTATTTAGGATAATGATACCAAATTAAAGCAAAAAAGAGTATTATGAAATTCTCAAACACATTAAATTATAGGATTTTCTATGATTAGAAATGCTGAGAATAAATACATAATATTTCCATTGAATTCATCCATTGTCTTATGATTAGATTATGGAAGATGTTTCATATGGGAGGGCGATTCTATATGAAATATCAAAGAAATTATAAAAAAATTGGTGAGGTGCTCAATTGAAAGAAATTCTGCTCATTTTATTATTGCAACTTATTTATGTTCCAATTTATACACTACGGACTATATTTTTAGTGAAAAATATAACCGTACTGGCATCTATATTAGGCATTGCAGAAATGTTAGTATACGTTTTTGGTTTATCTCTTGTATTTGGCGGTGACCAAAGCATAATCGCCATGGTTGTATATGCAGTTGGTTTTGGTATCGGGATTATTTTTGGAACGAAAATTGAGCAAAAACTCGCCATCGGTTATATAAATGTAACCGTTAATACTCAAGCAAAAAATGAATATTTGATTGATACTTTAAGAAACATTGGATTCGGTGTCACTCTTTATACCGGTGAAGGAAGGGACAGCAACCGTTATCGGATGGAAATTTTAACAAAACGAAACCGAGAGCAAGAATTAATTGCAACAGTTGAAAAGTTTGAACCAAAAGCCTTCATTATTTCTTATGAACCAAGGTATTTTAAAGGTGGGTTTTTACTGGATCGGTTGAAAAATAAAGCAAGCTGAATAAAAAGACTGCAAAAGCCCATCTTTTTCAAGATGGGCTTTTCCTTACGTTATATAATTTTTTGGCTATCTCACGATTTGAATACAAGACGTGAATTTGTTTATGACACGATTTATAGAGAAGAACACGATCTTCCTAGGTGTTAATTGATAGTTGATCAAGCTCACAAGTACCTCACAGACCATAATCTAAAATCGGTTACGGTTTAACGGACTTTCCTTCTTCAACTACATGAAACATCAAGTGTGCAAGATGATGAATTGGTCCATAATCTTCATCCTCTTCCTCTTCCTCTTCCTCTTCCTCTTCCTCTTCCATTTCATCCATGCCTTGTAAATAAAGGGCCATGAATTCATAAAAATCATTTTTGGAGAACGAGTAACAATCACTAGGATCCTGACTATCTTCTTCATATTGTAGAACAAGATGTGATAAATCTCCTTCATCATCCTCTGCATCAAAAAAGACGAAAGATCCCATATTTGTATCCAGTTCAAATAACCTGCGGAATCCACGTGATGCTGATTTTTCAAATTCTGCGGTCGTCAATTTTTGTACCTGCATGCTGTCAACATTATCTTCTTGATGGAAACTCACAATAAATGTGTTCATAACGTTTTACCTCCTGTTGAGTATGGATAACCCATAGTATCCCCATTTTACCGAATTTATCCGAGTTAAAGAGCTGTTTCCAAAACAACCGGACAATGATCACTGCCCATAATATCGCAATGAATATTGGCCTCTATTAAAGAATCCACGAGACGTTGGGAAACAATAAAATAATCGATTCTCCATCCGATATTCCTCTCCCTTACCTTACTCATATATGACCACCAGGTATAAGCACCTTCCTGGTCAGGATAAAAATGGCGGAACGTATCAACAAACCCTGCATCAAGTAAATCAGTCATTTTACCTCGTTCTTCTAATGTGAAACCAGAATTCCCAACATTTGGTTTAGGGTTTTTCAAGTCTATTTCCTGATGTGCTACATTTAGATCGCCACAATAAATAACTGGTTTTACTAAGTCTAGCTCTCTCAGATAATTACGAATTTCATCTTCCCATTCAAGACGGTAATCAAGTCTTGATAAATCTCTTTTAGCATTTGGCGTATAAACATTAACCATATAAAATTTCTCATACTCGAGTGTTATGATTCTGCCTTCCGGTTCCTCACCGCGTTCCCCTACACCATATTTGACTGAAAGCGGTTTTTCCTTCGTGAAGATGGCTGTACCTGAATAACCTTTTTTCAAAGCATAATTCCAATATTGATGATACCCCTCTAGTTCAAGTGAAATCTGCCCTTCTTGAAGTTTAGTTTCTTGAAGACAAAAAATATCTGCGTCCACATCTTTAAAGTAATCTAAAAATCCTTTTTTTACACAAGCTCGAATTCCATTTACGTTCCAAGAAACCAATTTCATATTCTTTTACAATCTCCTTATAGCAAACTTTTCTTTTCTATCACAACTATACTATTGATTTGATTTTTTGCCCATCAGAGTACATTGGAAAATAACCGGGCAAAAGATTCTTTTGAACGTTCCAGCAAACCTCGATTATTATAACTTAATGGATCTAGTTTTTCGCTATCCTTCATATCCTCTTGATAATGAGTGACTAGATCGTTAATGGAACTGCTACCCATAAGGAAGACATTCACCTCGAAATTAAGATGGAAACTCCTCATATCCATGTTTGCCGTTCCAATTGAAGCAATATCACCATCCACAATGATAAGTTTTTGATGCAAGAAACCCTTTTTGTACGAGTAAACTTCTACACCAAATTGAAGAAGTTCACCGAAATAAGAACGACTCCCATATTGGGTTAAAAAACCATCATTTACCGCAGGAACCATAAGTCGGACTTGTATCCCTTTTAAGGCAGCATGCTTAATCGCTGCTTTGATCGCTTGATTCGGTACAAAGTATGGACTTGCAATCCAGATTGATTTTGTTGCACAAGTTATCAGAGAATAGTAAAAATCACTCATGATTCCCTGCTGTGTATCAGGGCCACTAGCAACAACCTGAACCGCTCCATCTCCTTTTTCAACTCTGGTATTGATCTCCGGACGTTCTTCTAAAACATCTTCTCCACTTACATATTCCCAATCTAACAGGAATACCGTATGAAGCATGTAAACGGCTTCCCCTTCAAGGACCATATGCGTATCACGCCAAAATCCAATGTTTTTATTTCTTCCTAAATACTCCTCACCAATGTTCAAACCACCCACAAAACCAATTTCCCCATCTATGATGATGATTTTTCGGTGATTCCTAAAATTAAACTTTTGATTGAAAAATCCGTGCTTTAACGGCGAAAATGGGTATGCTTTAACACCTGCCTTTTTCATCCGCTTAACTTCATTATTTGAAAGACTTAAACTACCTGCAGCATCAAAAATAAATAAAACTTCTACACCTTTTTTTGCCTTTTCAATTAGAATATCTATAATTTCTGTTCCAAGTCTGTCTGAACGGAAAATATAATACTCAATATGAATGAATTTTTCCGCTTTCTTTAACTGTTTAATGATTTCTGAAAACGTTTCATTTCCATTTTTCAACACTTCCGTTTTTGAAGCTGTACTTATAGTCGTCTCAGAAGCATTCTTGGCAAAAGCTGCAAAGGACTTCTGATGATTGTTCAAGAACGTAAGGTCTGGTGAAGATACATGAGTGACAAGACTTTTCCATTCTTCCCGGTCTTTTTTTCTTTTACTTTGGAACAAATACCCCTTTAAATAAAGTTGGCCCGAAAACAAGTAAAAGACATAGCCAAATACAGGGAAAAATAAAAGCACATACATCCATAGAAGAGTATCATGCGCAAATCTATTTTCTAGCATCAGTGAGTATATTGTAATAAACATAACAAAAACATATAACCCAATAAAAAATAGCTTCGTGTTGAAGCTAACCTGACTAAAAACGATCATATAAACCGATACGAGTAAAATAAATAAAAATACAAATTCCATTCTTCTTCTTCTCATTTTTTCATTCTCCTACACTGCAATATTTTATATATCTGTCATATACCCATATTTCATTGCAAAAGAAACAAAAACACTTACGAAGACAAATTTCGTAAGTGTTTATCTTTTTCTTTATCTGATTTTTACAGGAATTAAGCTTTCATACAGGTCAAGATATTTTACGGATGACGAAGCCCAACTAAAATCTAGTTTCATTGTATTTTCAACCAACTTCTTCCACCTTTTCGGCTGGAATTTATACATTCCTACTGATTGCTCAATTGTATGAAGCATATCGTGTGCATTATAATTCGTAAAACTAAAACCATTTCCCTCGTCAGTAAATTGATTGTATGGAATCACCGTATCCCGAAGCCCACCGGTCTCCCTTACTATCGGTAATGTACCATACCTCATCGCCAAGAGTTGCCCGATTCCACATGGTTCGAATTGAGAAGGCATTAAAAATAAATCAGATCCAGCATAAATCCGTCTTGCCAATCCTTCATCAAAGTATGTATTCACCGAAACTTGATTTGGATATTGATCAGCCAGATTACGGAAGACCGATTCATATTGTTCATCACCGGTACCTAGTAGAATGAATTGAATTCCTTGGTTTATCATTTCATGAAAAACATGAAGAATAAGGTCAATTCCTTTTTGATCAACCAGCCTGGTTACCATTGATATAACAGGGATGCCATCATTGACTGGGAGATTCAATGATTCCTGTAACTGACGTTTATTTTCCATCTTTCCATTATAGGTGTTAAAGGGAATCGAAAGGAATTCATCTGTGACAGGATTATATTCTTCATAATCAATCCCATTAATAATTCCTCTAAGATCGCCACTTCGTTTACTCAAGAAACCATTCAAATTCTCACCATAATATGCAGTCTGAATTTCTTCTGCATAACTTGGGCTTACAGTTGTGACAATGTTTGAGAAAGCAATACCTGCTTTCAGATAACTGACATTTCCATGGAATTCTAGTCCGTCGATATTAAAATACAATTCACTCAAATCCAATAATTCTGCTAGAACAGTTTTTGAATAAACTCCTTGGTAGCGTAAATTATGTATCGTAAATACTGTTTTAATATCTTGGTAGAAAGGATGATTGTGATAATGAGCTTTCTTCAGGACACTGACCAGGCCTGTTTGCCAATCATGACAGTGAATGATGTCCGGCTTTTCTTCTAAATAAGGTAGAGCTTCTAAAATGGCACGGGAGAAAAAGGCAAATCTCTCACCATCATCGAAAAACCCATAACTTCCATGTCTTTTGAAATAATATTCATTATCAAGAAAATAATATGTAATTCCATTTGCAACAAGCTTTTCAATTCCGCAAAATTGCTGACGCCATCCAACAGGAACTTCGATACTCGTAATATGTCTCATATCCTGTTTAAAATGAAAAGGAAGATCCTCAAATTTTGGAAGAATAACACTTACATGGACTCCCTGTTTTTTTAGTGCTTTCGGGAGCGCACCTATTACGTCTCCTAGCCCTCCCGTTTTTATAAAAGGGGCGCATTCTGAAGCAGCAAATAAAACATTCATTGCCGCACCTCCTCTATTAAATAATTTCTGCTTTTTTTATTACAGTCGGTTGTTTTATACCAATAACTGTTTTCTCACTAGTAATTTTTACTTCTTTGTCAGTAATAATATTTTCTACGATTGCCCCTTCTTCTATCTCACCTTTTTGCATGATGATACTATTCCTTATGATAGCACCTTTTTTTACCTTTACCCCACGAAAAAGTATACTGTTTTCGACAGTCCCCTCAATAACACAACCGTTGGCTATTAAAGAATTGGTAACCTTAGAGGATCCTGAATATTTGGTAGGTGCTTCATGTTTAATTTTTGTATAAACATCCCATGTATCACCGAAGAAAGAGCGGATAACTGAGGGATTCAAAAAATTCATATTGCTTGAATGAAAACTTTCAATCGAGTGGATAAATGGCATATCTCCGGTGAAATTGTAACCTTTAACATTAAAACGATGAAGGTTAGCTTTTACAGCATCTTTCAAGAAGTCATTTTCCCCACTAGCTACACAGCCTTTGATCAATTTCACCAAAAGGGTTTTACTAATAATGAAGGTTTCTAGACACACATGGTCTCCAGGTCTAGGGATCGTATAAAAGCTAATGTCCGTGATATCTTCATCTGAATCAACTGAGCAGGTGTGATAAATTGGTTTTTCTATCAATTCCCCTACATAATCTTTATAGACGACTGTGATATCTGCTTTATGTTTTTTATGATAAGCAAGTACTTCATTAAAATCTATTTTGCATACATGACTTCCAGGAGAAATGATAACTGTTTCTGCATCAGCCCTCTCAAAAAAGCTGAGATGATCATAAAACTGTTTCATATCACCTGTCACAGTTTCATCTGGATGGATAGGAGGCAAGATGAACAACCCTCCTGAACGCCGATCCAAATTCCATTCTTTCCCCGACCCAAGATGATCCATAACAGAAAGATATTTTTCCTTTGGAAAAACGGCTACCTTCGATACATCTGCATTTATGAAGTTCGACATCGTAAAGTCAATTAGACGGTAACGTCCACCAAATGGCACAGATGCTACATTACGATGAGCAGTCAACTCTTTTAAATGTTGTCTTTCATTGATTAAGTTAATAATTCCCAACACGTTATCCATAACATCGTCCCCTTTTTCTAGTTAAGAGTAATCTTTTTTTTGTTTGGATTTGTAATGGTCTGATTTTCGCCTATCAAGGTAATTTCAGAATTAACGGCTGAATTGCCTACTACAGCACCATCTTCTATAACACAATTGCTGGCAATAATACTTCTTTCTATATGAACGTTTTTACCAATCGTAACATTAGGCATAATGACTGAATCTTTAATCGTTGATCCATATCCCACCTGTACATTATAGGATAAAACTGAGTGATCAATGTTTCCATGTATCATGCAGCCCTCATTAATAAGCGATTGGCTGACCTCTGCTTCTGATGATATATATTGTGGAGGGTGATTTGCATTTCGAGCAAAAATCTTCCACTGCTGATCATCCAACTGGAAATTTGGTGTTTCCTCCAATAAATCCATATGTGCCTGCCAAAGGCTCTCAACGGTTCCAACATCCTTCCAATAATCATTAAAACGATAGGCAAAAAGTTTTTTTCGATCTTCCAGCATCTTTGGAATAATGTTGCTGCCGAAATCATTGGATGAATTCACATCTTTTTCATCGTTAATTAAGTATTTCCTTAAGGTCTTCCAATTGAAAAGGTAAACACCCATAGAAGCCAGGTTACTCTTTGGATATTTTGGTTTCTCATCGAATTGGGTAACCCTATCGGCCTCATTCGTATTCATAATGCCAAAACGGCTTGCTTCCTGCCAAGGTACTTGAATGACAGCTATTGTGGCCTCTGCATTTTTTTCGATATGATAATCAAGCATTTTGCTGTAATCCATTTTATAAATATGGTCACCTGATAGGATCAACACGTGTTCCGGATCATAGTTATCAATGTATTGGATATTTTGATAAACAGCATTGGCTGTTCCTTTATACCACTCGCCGCCTTCTTTCCCTTGATATGGAGGAAGAACAGAAACCCCGCCAACATCTAGATCTAAATCCCAAGCTTTACCGTTACCCACATAATCATTAAGTATCAAAGGCTGATATTGGGTCAGTACCCCAACAGTATCAATACCAGAATGAGTGCAGTTACTCAATGGAAAATCGATGATTCTATATTTACCCCCGAACGGAACAGCTGGTTTTGCCAGCCCAATAGTTAATTCACCTAATCTTGAACCCTGCCCTCCTGCCAATAACATTGCAATCCATTTTTTCGCTCCCATTAATCGTTCACTCTCCCGCGTCTTTTTTTGGTTTGCTTCATGTAAATCGATACGCCTAATGGAGGTACTGTTATTTCCATACTGAATAGTTGATTATGATAAGGCTCTTTTTTTACATTTATGGGTTCTTTATTAACCTGACCTGACCCTCCGAAAGCTACAGAATCACTATTAAAGACCTCTATATATTTCCCCTGAGATGGTACACCGATTTTATAATGATTATGAGTCTGAGCAGAAAAATTACAGACTACAATACAATAATCGCCTTTGCGTTTACCTTTTCTCATAAAGGTAAGAATACTCTGACTACTATTGTTAGGATCTATCCATTCAAAACCCTCCTGATCATGATCTAGTCTCCATAGGCAAGAAGTTTCTCTATATAATTCTTGGAGGCTACGGAAGTAATGTGCTAGCTTTGTGTGTGATTCATATTCCAATAGCAGCCAATCTAATTGCTCCTCATCTTTCCACTCAATAAACTGACCAAATTCCCCACCCATAAAGAGAAGTTTCTTTCCAGGATGAGTCATAAAATAACCCAAGAGTAAACGCAAATTCGCAAATTTCTGCCAATAGTCACCTGGCATCTTATTCAATAAAGACCTTTTGCCATGAACTACTTCATCATGTGAAAAGGGTAATACGAAATTCTCTGAAAAAGCATAGAAAAATGAAAAGGTTAAAAGGCTGTGATGATTTGGTCTTTCACTCGTATCAAGTTTCATATATCGAAGAATATCGTTAGTCCATCCCATATTCCACTTATAATTAAAACCTAGACCGCCTATATCGGTAGGAGAAGTTATAAGTGGCCGGTCTGTTGCTTCTTCAGCCATCATTAAGGCGTTTGGATACTTCTTAAAAACCACTTCATTAAGTTTTTGCAAAAATTGTATTGCCTCAATGTTTTCTTCACCGCCATTTTGGTTTTTTAACTTTACCGGCAAAGGGTTATCATGATTTAAATACACCATAGAAGATACCGCATCGACACGAACCCCGTCGATATGGTAAACGTCCATCCAAAACAACACATTTGATATGAGAAAACTAATTACCTCTGGTTTAGTAAAATCGAAATTGTATGTTCCCCATATTGGGCGATCAGCTCTAGTATAGTCAATTGGTTCATAGAGAGGTGTTCCATCAAATCGGGCAAGACCATGCGCATCTTTACAAAAATGGGCGGGAACCCAGTCAAGAATTACACCAATACCATTTTGATGGCAGCGGTTTATAAAATACTTGAAATCTTCTGGTGAGCCATAACGGCTATTTACTGAATAATATCCAGTAACCTGGTATCCCCAAGATTTATCGAATGGGTGTTCCAATATGGCCATGATTTCCACGTGTGTAAAACTATTATCAATCACATAGTCAACTAATCTATCAGCCAGTTCACGGTACGAATAAAATTCCCCGTCCTCTGTCTGTTTCCATGTTCCCGGATGAACTTCATATATCGACATAGGTTTATGATAAATATTTTCTTTTTTCCTATCGGCTATCCATTTCGAATCTTGCCATTCAAAATTATCCAACCTTTTAATGATAGAGGCTGTATTTGGTCTTATTTCCGAATAAAAAGCATAAGGATCGGCCTTTAGGATACGTTTATTTCCGGGTGTATGTATTTCGTATTTGTATAGCTCTCCTTCTTGTAATCCTGGTACAAACAACACCCAGATACCTGAACGCTCAATCCGCTCCATAGCATGATCATTTCCATCCCAATTATTAAAATTACCGACTACTGAAACTTGCTTGGCATGGGGTGCCCAAACGGCAAATCTGACTCCTGTTTTACCTGATGATGTAACAAAGTGTGCCCCAAGCATTTTATAACTTTCATAAAGGGTTCCTTCATGAAATAAATACAAATCAAATTCGCTTGGATAAATCTCTTGTAGCTGGTCGATAATTGTATTCAAATTTTACCCCTCCATCAACATGAACTCGATAGCATTTTTCCCTTCCTTCCCCAGATATTATATATATTCGATGGAAATTATATTAATCCTTCAAATGGAGGTGAAGTTATTGTAATTAATGCCCTTTTTTTAAATTTTAAAACATTTTTCGTAAAATATAACCATTTTATGTAAAAATAAAGTACAAAATTAAAGCCCTTCCCATATTTTAGGAAGAGCTCTAAGTAGCCATGTACGAAAACTTCATGTTACTTGTTCAGTACGTATCATTTTAGTTTTTGTTAAGAATAAATAAGATAAAGAAACGGACCATGCCAGAGGAGTATTTCCGTTAGGAATATTACTGCCTCCGATATATAATTCAGGAACTTCCCAGTTCTCTGGTATTATATTTTTTGTTTTCTCTATATATTCCTTTGCCTTGTTCATCATACCTAGTTCATGATAGCATAATCCCAGCCACGGAAGTCCGAAACACCACTCTGCTTCTTGACCTTCATTATAATAAAGGTCCCTTTCATACCGTATACAGCCGTTTGTTCTTTCAAGACGTTCTGAAACATTCTGCAATATTTTAAGGGCTGTATCTCGATCGACAAGCCGGTAAGGATAAATTAAAGATAGTAGGGCTAAGTCCGTCTCTTTCGTATAGCTTTCTCTTGGAAGCAAAAAACGAAGTGTTTCCTCACCCCTTTTAATTAATTCCTCTTTTACGTTGACTAGCATTTTAACGGAATTCAAACCAGCTACACAGGCACCGATACTGGAAGCGTGAATTTCTATATTTTCTTCCCACATGCCATTATCTTCTGATTGCCAATATTGAAGGCATTCCAAGTAGTTAACTAACTTTTGAACAATCCGTAAATCATGCTCATCTCTTAACACCTTTTTACCATGCCGATACCCTTCACCAACTCCCCATAAAAAGGCACCAATCGCATCATTTTGAGCATGCCCCCACTCTTCCGGAAGTTCTTTAAGATCAGTGGAATATCTAGAATGGATAAATTCAAAAAGATACTGGGGTTTCTGTTCAGTATGAATATCTATTTTCCATTCGTAGGTTCGAAATAACTCAAATAAAGCATGGTACGCTTTCTCATAACGATCGGATGTATCATTTAAAAAAGGCAATACTGTATATACGACATCCCGGATCCAGACATAATTATAATCATTGGAAACACTCGCTGTATACGCTCCATTGGAAAGACGCATACGATCAAGAACCTCTAGTGCACCGTTTACATTCATTAGTTATACACCTCCGAAGCTATTTGCTTATTCTCATTGTTGACAGCCTTCCATTTTCTAAACGTTTTGTCATTTATTTTAAATTAGAAGCGCTTTCAATTCAGTTATCAGAAACTACATTCTAGAAGTTCATTTACATTAGTTTATGTACTAAAGGTCTCTTTTGATAATCAAGCTTTCAATGTTCTCTAAAAAGCGTTATATGCCTATTTGATAAGAAAAAACTTTATATTTTTTGCTATTTATATATGAGCACAAAAAAACTAGTAATGATTACTCACTACTAGTAATATTGTCCTGTCGTTATAATGTTTAGTCTTTATTTTGCCTATTTTAAAAGAAAAATCTCATTACCATCAAAGATAGTACTCCTATTAGAACAGTTACTAATAAACTTCTAGTAAAAATGGCAACTATAAACGTCGGTATAGCCGCAGCTAAATTCAGTGCATTTTCCTTAATTGAAAAGGCCTGCTCTGATAAAAGAAGTTCTTGTGCAAGCAAAGCAGCCATAACGGCTACTGGTACATGCTTTAACCAATTGATTCCCCACTCAGGAATCTCCATTTTGCTAAGCAGCATTAATGGAACGACTCTGGGGATGAAGGTTACAATTGAAGTACCTAAGATAACAAGAAGGATATATCCTGTTATTTCCATCTTTCAATCACCATCCCTATCGCTGAAGCTAATATTGTTGCAACTATAACGCCTGTACTTCCAGGAAAGATAAAACTTATAGCAACCACAATTAAAATGGCACTTAAAGCGACTACAAGATCTATGAAAAACTTTTTTTTACTTAGAATCTGTAAAACTAATAGACCAATAAACATAGCAGGCAAGGCAAAGTCCATCCCGTATTTTTCTGGATTCGGAATCCACTGGCCAAAATAACCCCCTGCCATGTTTGCAACAAACCAGTTTAAATAGGCTGCTAGATTCAGGCCTAACATCCATTTAAAATCAAGTTTTTTCTTTTTCTGCGCTTGGGTGACAGCCACTCCAAACGTTTCATCAGTTAATAAGGCTCCTGTTATCAGGTTTTGCCTCGAGGTTTGATGTCGGAAATAAGGTGCCAATGCTGCACTTAATAAAAGATGACGACTGTTAACGAAAAATATCGTGAAAATAATGGCCGATACCGGATGGCTTGCAGCAATCATACCTGCTGCTATAAATTGGCCGGATCCTGCATATAGTAAAAGAGACATAAGTGCCACTTCAATCATGCTTAATCCTGACGTTTTTTCGACTACCCCTGCTGCAAAACCAATGCTTAAGTATCCCAATAATGTCGGAATACAATCCTTAACGCCCTGCCAAAAGCCTTCACCTTCTTTAACATCGGAAAAAGTACCACTTTTCCATTCCGCACTATCCTGACTCATATAAAACTCCACCCTTGTTTTAGTATGTAACATTAACTATATTTTAAATTGTCGATAAGTACTGGCAACTCACTATATATTTCAATAATTTCTTCAATTCTCATTCTTACTAAACCGCTTGATGATGGAGCAACAAATTCCTTCGTCACGACATCGTCTGAATTTTTTTGGAGTCCCCATGCAATTTTTCGTATTTGCCGATATTCCTGATAGACACCCTTACCAACGAAACAGACTAGTAAAGGTTTATATTTTTCAATTTTTTTCTTTAATTGTTTCCTGCCTTCTTTATACTCTTCTTTTGTGATTTCATCAGCAGCTTTGGTAGGCCTAGAAACGATATTTGTAAAACCATAGCCTAAATCTAGTAATGAAGAATCTTCAGTTGGGTGATATTTTCTAGGTGTAAGTCCAGATTCGAAGAGAATTTTCCAAAAGCGATTGTTGGGATTCGCATAATGATGACCTGTCTGTCCCGAACGGATACTTGGATTAAAGCCAACAAACAAAATATCTAGGTTTTCTTTCAAATGATCGGATATGCCTTCCATTGTAAAACCCCTTTTCCATTTTCTTATATATTATTGTACAAAACTGAAAAATATTTTCCTACCTTTTCCGACATTATTTTGCTGAAAATGTAATAGGTAACTAGGAGTGTTGGCGCCACCCATATAGTCCGAGGTTTTCGGGCCATATAATGCCGAATCGACACGCACCAGACTTTACAGAAAGGGTCTTTTCCTTTCTGGAAAGTCTGTAGTAACACCCGCCTAACACAATGGAAAGGTAGTGGATTTATTCATGAGTAAAATAAAGAAGAAACCTGCTAGCAAAAATCGTTAGCAGGTTTCTTCTTTTCCTTTTACTGCCGCTTTCATTCTAAGTAAAGCCTCAGTTAGAACCTCACGCGGACATGCAATATTTATACGTTCAAAACCATAGCCACCGCTACCGAACTTCATACCTTCATCGAGGCGAACTCTTACATTTTCTAAGAAGAACGAATGCAATTTGTCATGTGGAATTCCTAGATCTCGACAATCTAACCAAATCAAATGGGTTGCTTCTGGTTTCACAACTTTAATTGAAGGAATATATTCTTTTAAAAAGGAACAAACATATTGAAGATTCTCTTCCAAATACTCCTTTACTTCTTGTAGCCAAGGTAAACCTTTATAGTAGGCAGCAATCGTTCCCTCCACGGCAAAGGCATTTGGACGCATTAATCCATATCCTGTTAAAAGCGCCTCATACTTTTCTTTAACATCTCTATTCGGAATAATAAAAATAGAGCTTTGCATTCCCGCAATGTTAAATGTTTTACTCGGTGCAGCACATGTAATAGAAAATTTTAAATGGTTTGGATGAACCGTTGCAAATGGTATGTGTTTATAACCTGAGTAAGTTAAATCTCCATGCATTTCATCCGAAATAACAAAGACACCATGTTTATCACAAATTTCTCCTATTTTTCTCAATTCTTCAGGAGTCCACACTCTACCTACTGGATTGTGAGGGCTACACAAAATAAATACTTTCGTATTTGGCTGTGATGCTTTTTCCTCAAAATCTTCAAAATTCATTTCATAGGTACCATTCGAATAAATGAGAGAATTGTTTAAAATGGTACAACCTTGTGTTTCAATCGTAGAAAAGAACGGATAATATACGGGGTCTTGTACGATAACCCCATCACCCGGTTGTGTTAATGCTTTTAATAATAAATTAATTCCAGGAATGATTCCCGGGCTAAAAGAAATCCATTCTCGTTTTAACTCCCAATCGTATTGTGTTTTCCACCAATACTGAACAGCATCATAATAACGCTCACAAAACGTACTATACCCGTAAATTCCGTGCAGTGCCTTTTGACTTATGGCATTTACTATTTCTTCTGAAACTTGAAAATCCATATCGGCAATACATAATGGAATAATATCTTGATCTTCTATGTACCATTTAACCGAATGTGTTTTTCTTCGATCAATTAATTTTTCTAGATGCATGACTTTCTCTCCTATCTTTCATCCCCTATTGATAATCAATTCATATTATATAGGAGATTGAAGCACATATTTGGTATGACTTTGGCTTTAAATAAAGTCAGTTATTAACTTAGCAGCCTCGTCCATAAATCTCCTCCAACAAATAATAACATATCAAAAAATGCAGTAACTTTAAGAATAAAACTAAAAAAACAGGCATGCCAGTTAAGTAAGCGTCAATAACAAAGCCAGGAGTTTGTAGTGCCCAAAACATCCATATCTACTTAATTTTACTCGAAAAATTTATAACGCCTTAGATTAAACAACATAATTGATGATACTTAAAACATACTACAGATCATAAACAAAATCCCTATTTTTTTGATGTCCCCATTTCAGAGCCCCTTCGAATTATTATTTGCTTCAATAACTGCATTAATAATTTTCACATCATACTCACTTTTTACTCTTTCTGACTTCCCACACCCTTTATCTTCCAAACACTAATCATTATGCTTCTAAACGGTCAATTCAGACTGGCGACGACTTTAGACTACCAGTAGACCTCATTTTCACAAGTTACGATGATGTTTACGAAAAAAGAGGAGCCGGCACGAACCTAAATATAAAAAAAGCAGAAAAAGAAGTTCATGAATTTTTCAATAAACCTAATGAAGTGGTCTATATAATAACCCTATTGTACTAAAAAAAGCAAAAGCCAGTCCTTTTTTAACAGAACTGGCCTTAAACTCTATATTTATATGTCAGAAAAGTAACCCTATCATTTATATGTTTTTGCTCCTATATATCTATCCGACCAATAACTATTATTCATCGAAGTAATTGATACACCTTTTGAGGAGGAGCTATGAATGAATTGGTTTCCACCGATATAAATCCCCATATGAGAGGCACCTGATTTATAGGTTTCAAAAAACACAAGATCCCCGGCTTTTGGGGAAGAAACCTTTTTCCCCTTCTTGTATACTTCCCCAACAGTTCGTGGCATAGTCACATTGGAACTTTCTTTAAAAACATATTTTACAAACCCACTGCAATCAAAACCTTTTGGCGAACTCCCTCCCCATACATAAGGGACATTCAAATGTTTTTTAGCGTTACTTACCAGCTTAGCAGATGAATAACTGTTTGCTTGTTGGGCGTTTTTTTTGGTTATCCCCAAAGCCTTATAGGTATTCGAACCGACAATACCATCTGCTTTTAGGCCTTTTCTTTTTTGAAATTTCACAACTGAGCTTTTCGTAACCGTCCCAAAATATGTAGTCGTGTTTTTACTAGTGAAGTATCCTTTTTTCTTCAGAACCCCTTGTAATTGTTTAACTTCGGTATGCGTCATTCCACTTTTCAACGTACGATCACCTAATGCAGCATTACTAACTAAAGGATTGGATAGCAACAAACCGGTCACAACACATGCAGCTATAATTTTTTTCATATTATATATTTTCCTCCAGAAAATCTCTTTTTTTAATTCTATCACTCATTCACGACACTTTTTTTTACAGTTTCATTACAAAATCATGCATATTTTGATCTTATATGACATAAACTACAAAACTTGGTAATATATTAGTAATTTTTGCTTACAGTCGAGAAAGTCAACAAATTGTGAACATACTATGTGGCTTTTTACCTTGTCTTTAGCAAAAATATCAAAATGACAAAAGGGGTGCTTCGTTAATTCTTCAAAATAAAAAAACACCAAATGGTAATAGGTGCTTTAATTTCTCTCTATTTTGACTATTTCTTAACGCCTAGATACATTTTTTCGCTCATTTCAATATAGGTCTGATTAGATTATAGTACTCTTGCCGATATTAACGAATGACGTCTCTGAACGATTAAATAAATAAATAAATATAACGCTACTGATTTAGAGCTAAAAGTTGTATTTGACATATCATATCAATGCGCAAGATTTTCGCCAGCAACTTGTACTAATTCACCGGTCACAATTGGTGCAACTATACTTTAGTTAACATTTGCATCACTAACTTTTTTTAGAAGTTTAAGAAGATTTATAATCTATCATAATAAAATCTGTGCCCTTTTCAGTATAAATAGTCAAAAAGAAATATTGGATATTAGAAACGTTGATTCCTTCATTTTTCTTCTTTTTGTTTCGGTTCAATGAGGTTTTTTCCGCAATTCCAAACGCCTCTCTCTTACCAGTGAATAGCATTTGCTTCCTTGAGCAAACCCTTCTTCTTTTATTGTCGAGTTTCTTTTATATATAAAATGCTCTTCTTAAAATCTTTTTCATATTCCTTAACCAACTTATAAAAAGTCGTCTTTATAATGTCTAGTTCTGACATGGCTTTAGCTTTACCAGCTGTCATCTCTTCTGCTTTCCAAAAATCATAGACTTCATTAAACTCTTCCGTTTCTTGAATTTTCGGTCGTCCGAATAGCACACCATTTTGCAAAGCCACATCAATTGCCCCATTCCGTAGTTTTCGAATACGGTCCTGTTCCACTTCCACCATCTAGGAATTGATTTGTAAAACAAGATCCGCAATGAATGTACCTTGGACCTTGGCTATCTTTAAATTAAGTAGTATCCAATAATGGAATATCCATGACAACGATATCCGCTTGGATATTTTTTGTGATCTCATGCCAATCCTGAAGGATTTCTTCTTTGTTTCTGCCAAAACGATCTTGTGAATGAAAGTATAGAACATTCCTGTTCCCAATCATGGGCTTTAATAATTGATATTGAAATTACTTGAAATCCCCCCTTTTTTTTCATAAAGATGTCTCCTTCATTTAGTACTTTAACAAAAGGATAAAAAAACCATTTTATAAAAAAAGACCCATCCGCAAAGGTTTTACTTTTACGAACGGATCTTCCCTTATATCTAATTCTTTTTTCTACCAGACATTTTTAAAATTACCAATGACTTTTTGAGCTGGCATGGCTGAAATAAATGCGTGATCATCTATACTTTGTACAGTTTGACATAATTCTGACCATTGAATATTCACAATCACACAAAGTATGACTTGTTTTTCACTATGTGAGTAGGCACCTAAAGCGTCCCAAGATGTAACACCGCGATGGAACGCTTGATTGAGAGCTTCAGATATCTCTTCTCCCTTATCCGTCACAATAATTACAGAACTTCTTTCCGCCATATTAAGTAAGGATTCATAAGTCTTAGCTCCAACATATAGCGAAAGAATGGTAAACATGGCTGCCTGTACATCAAAAATCACAGCAGAAATAGCAACAATAATCAGATTAACGATAAGACCAAATTTTGCAATGGACAGATTTTTGTGTTTAGCAATGATCCGTCCAAGAACATCTAATCCGCCATTTGAACCTCCTACACGAAGCATGATTGCTCCGCCAGCAAAAGAAATTATACCCCCGAAAATAGAAGCTAAAATAATATTATCCGTCCACATTAGACGAATGGGGATAAAATGAAGGAATATGGTGTCAGAAATGACAGCAAGAATTGTATAAAGGATAAATTTTTTCCCTAAATGGATATATCCTAAGATTAATAGTGGGATATTATAGATAAAATATTGTACTCCCACTGACCAATGAAAAAAGTGGTACAAAATCATACAAATCCCTATGACACCTCCAGACAGTAAATTAGCTGGAAGTAACAATGTATTTGCACCAATAGCAATTAATAAGCTACCAAATATAATACTCAATATCTCAATAACAATCCGGTATTTTCCTTTATTTCTCATATTGTATCCCTTCTCCAATTGTTTGGTAAATTAGATTATTCTCATTCAGAATTATACAATAAAATTCGATTAAGCGTTTACTAATTTTAGGAAGAAACTCTTCAATAATCATGACTGTTTGATGCAAAATACGAAACCACTTCCTTTAAAAAAAGCATCTGCTAGTCTGCAGACACTCCTTTTTGACTTGTTTCTTTTATTATTGAATATAAAGAAGCCTTGAGAATTAAATCTCTAGGCTTCCATTCAATAGAATACATCTTCCCATTCCCTTTAAGAGACACTTATATGACCGCTTTATACCATCAGTTTAGAAATCTTTTTTTATGACTATTTCAATGGTTTCCACATTTATTAGACCTGCTTCGTCCATGTATTTGCAACATTTTTACTGAGTTTAACTGAGCTCTTTTCAGTGTAGAAACAGGCAATAAAAATAATATTTAGTATCCACATCGAATAAGGAATTATATTTAGCGTAAAGTAGAATGCAATTTCGCTCTCAATTCTTCCTGTAACGCTAACTTTTTAATTTTCCCACTAGGGGTCATAGGCAGCTCATCTAAAAAGATAAAACGGTCAGGTACTTTATAATTTGCTATACGTTCTTCAATAAATTCCCGAATGGATTCCTCTGTTTCCTCTTTACCCGGTTTTAATTTAATAGCCGCACAGGCCACCTCACCCATAACAGTATCTGGCAGACCAATAATGGCCACTTCTAATACACTATGATGCTGATAAAGCAATTCTTCGACTTCTCGGGGATAGATATTATAACCTCCCCTAATAATCAGCTCTTTTTTCCTGCCTACGATTCGGAGGTTCCCCTGATCATCTATTGTTCCAAGATCCCCCGTATAAAACCAGCCATCTGAATCAACGGCTTCACTAGTTTTTTCAGGCATCTCAAAATAACCTTTCATGACCCCAGGGCTCCGACAGATTATCTCTCCAATTTCACCTGTAGGCATCTCTTTTCTGTTTGAATCAATAATTTTCACTTCTGAACCAGAAGTTGGCTTTCCAACTGTTTGAGAGCGGATTATATCATCATCTTCCAAGGATGTTACAGTAAGTGTAGAAGACGTCTCTGTAGAACCATAAGCAACAACAATATTACAACCCATTTCGATTCTTATTTTTTTAACAATTTCTTCGGGACATGGAGCTGCAGCAATAATCCCTGTTCTTAGTGAGGATAAGTCCATGTCTGCAAATTCAGGGTGATTAAGCTCCAAAATAAACATAGTTGGGACTCCTTGATGGACTGTTATTTTCTCTTGTTCTACTAGTCTTAAGGCTTTTAATGCTTTATACTCTTCCAACAAAACCATTTTTGCTCCAGCCTCAACGGCTGGCACAATCGATGCAGCCATCCCAAATATATGAAAGACAGGAACAGGAATTAAGAATACATCCTCCTTCGAACTTTCCAATGCTACATTGGTTAATTGAGCAGTTTTTAATACATTATAATGAGTCAGCATTACACCTTTTGGATTACCAGTCGTACCAGATGTATATAGAATCGAAAATATATCTTCTCGAGAATCAATCATGATTTTAGGGGTAGACTTTTCCCTACCTAGCTCGATTAATTCTTCTAAAGACCTATATCCTTCAGATTTACATCGAACCGTAAAGATTTGTTCAAGTCCTTTACTTACTGTTGTGTTATTTACTTTATTCTTAAAAATCTCTATATGATCATTATTGTCTATTAAAAACACTGCTTTTGACCTCGAATTTTCTAATATGTATGAGAGCTCATCTGCTTTATATCTTGTATTACAAGGAACAATGATCGCTCCTATTTTAGCAAGGCTGAATGTAATAGTGACGAATTCATGCCAATTTGGCAAGCAGACCATCACTCGATCTCCTTTTGTAATATTTAAATGAGCAAGCGCTGATGACAGATTTTCTACATCTGAATATAACTCCCTATAGGTAATTCTCCTATAACCATCGAATATAGCTTCCTTATCCGGTTCAGCCTTGTAAGCATTCTCAAGAATACTCTGTATGTCCTTCATCATATTAGCCCCTCCCTGTAATCGCTTTCATTTTTCTGTAAGTCTTATCACCAAACCTTTTAAAAACCACACTTGTTTTTTGTTTATTCTGTATTTTCATTATAAAAAAATAGGGCAGTCAAAAATACCTGCACCGTGAAGGAAAAAGTATTTAGTTTTTCATCATCATGTCGAATTACAAATCAATGATGTCATTTAATTTAAATGCGAGCTGCAGATTAAATCGCTGTTCAGAACTAGTCAATTCGATATCCAACAGGCTCTGAATCTTTTCCATTCTGTACTGCAGTGTACTGCGATGAATGAAAAGTTCCTCAGAAGTTTCTTTAATGCTTCCATTATTATTTAAATAAGCTCGCAGTGTCTGAAAAAGGGTATTATTTTTGTCATCAGAGTCATTTAAAATAGGGCTTAGATATTTTTTTATGAACAATCGGGTCGATGTACTGTTCTTCAAATGATGAAATAAAGGGTATGCTCCTAAATCATCATAAAGAACAAAATTCGATTCTTTAAACTGGTTTATTATCACGTTTTGCGATTCCACAGCTTGTTGATAAGAAACAAAATAGTCACCGATTGCTGCTGTTTTTCCTCCTATACCTAAATAGAAGGGCTTTGCCAGTTCAGTCTTGCTCCACTTTTGGATATAGGTAAAGAGTTTAGTCCAAAATTCCCTCGGGTTATCTTTCTCTATTGAAATTGGGACGATTAATATAAATAATTCCCCTTTAGTTGCAAATAGAATTTCTTTATCAAATGCTGCAATCCACTCCCTCACCCGGTTAAATAACAAGGTTTTTTTCTCTTGAAACTCAATAATTCCATTTTCAGATTCAACTTTGTTTCCAAAATTAAAAGAAAGTACAGAAATACGGTGAGGTAAAAATAAATTCCAATTGAATACATTTGCATATTGAATGATTTCTTCTTCATTTATCAAATTATGCACTAACAATTTATTGATAAAACCATCCTTAACCTGTTCTTTCGTATCAAACACAAGCTTTTGTTTAATAAATTGCAAATAGAATATATTTCTAGCGATATTGACACTGAGCTTAAAAAAGTCATCCATGTGATTTTGGTTTAGATGAATAGCCAAATGTCCGAGAAGATCTCCTCCGTGATTAATTGGCCAGATCATTAGTTTTTTTTCCGTGTCACCCATGGATGCCTGCCAAATTTCTTGATTACGCCCTTGAAATACCTGGTAAGTCGCCTGTTCAATAAGTAACTGAACGTCAGCGTTATCTAATGGATACATGGAATGGGCAATAGGTCTCATGAACCGATCAAAGAGTAAGACCGAACTAGAGAAAAGTTCGCTGACTGTATTGGTTATACCAATAAAACTATCTTGCTCAATCGTTTCTTTTACCAAAGCCTGCTGATAATCTAGCAGCATATGCAATCTTTGCTTATGCTCCTTTTCACTTTCAAATAATCGGATATTTTCAATTAATGCAGCCATATGTTGAGCCATCAATTTTAAAGTTTGTAAATCATCTGCTGTATATATTCCGTTGTTAGTTTCCTTCTCTTCTACGTGGAGCACACCAATCGTTTTTAAATTCATCGTTAAGGAAACTGTTAATGCTTTACCTCCCCATGCAGCAAGATATGGAAAGTAGTCGATAAGTTTATTATTCTGGGGAACGATTCTTTTTAGTGACAGTGGTTGGCCAAAGCATGGTTCTTGCAAAATGAAACTATTATCTTTTTCTATATATAAATAAACACAAGCTCTCTTTGATTGCGTTCCCTTTCCCGCTCTCTCTATTATTTTCCCAATAGTTTTTTCTATTGGCGAATTAACGGATAAACTTTCCGTAATCCACTCAATTCCAATTTTCTTTTGTTCTTCTCTTTGCTTTGCTAATTTGATTGCAACCGCAATATCTTTTCCAAAGTCAGTAAAAATCAATACCATTTCTTGATATAAAGGAACCAAATCTTTAAAACCAATTAAACAGACACCTGATACTCCGTAATCCCCTTTATAAGGAACAGTGAACCATGATTGTATCTTTTCTTTTCTAATCACATCCGAAAGTTCATGTATTTTCTCTACTTCCGAATCGGAAAACGCCAAGGGATATTCTAAAAGGTCAGAACTGTTATTCCTGATATTAATAGGGAAATTCTCTATGAATGAATCGGATTCACCGTTGAATACCTTTGGAATTAAATATCCATCTTCATTCAAAAGAATACAGACAAAGTCACAGTTTAAATCTGATTGAAACGAATCTATTAGAAACTTCAGCGTCTCTTCTTCTGTATCGAACATAATAAGTTGCCTAGCCGTTATACGAAGATGACGGTCAATTCTTCTTATCAATTTTTCTCTCTTTGTAAGCTCCAATCAATTTCTCCCCTTTTCATATACCTTTACAACAAAATCCTTTTATACCAATATTAACACATCACGATTTTACATTTTTCTAAATTAACAGAAATTTCAATTAATAACGAACCTCTTATTTGGAAGTTTTTCAGTTTAATGCCTTTTAATAATAATTATGTCGGCTCTTGTACCATGCCTAACTTGTTTGTTTCTATTCAGCATCATACTAATAAAGTTCTTGTAAGCAATACTTTACTTTTGAATACTACATCGAAAAAACTTGAAGATTGATAATTTATTGCGTTTAACGAACGGAATTCTGTCGATAAAGAGAAATCACTTTTTAGTTCACTCTGAAACTATCTGGAAAGCAGATTATGCAGCGGGGCTATAACATGGTTCATCAAATTCATTCGGTTGAAAGCAGTAAATAGAGATTGGAACGATATATTGGATCTATAATAAAGAATGGAATATTGAATGAGGGAGAGTTGGGATGAGATTTTTATACATGTTCGTTTAATAATGTAGGAGCTGAATTATTCAATGAGGCGTTTAGACACGAACTCCAGAAATGGTCAAATCAGTCCTATAAAGTCTGAACAAGAATGAAACGTTAAGAACTCATCATGTCTGGTAGCCTTTTGGTTCGATAGTTTTAGTCGTGGTCTCTTTATTGCAAGGCGAATACGTCCCTTCCCTTTATTAATGAAAGAAGCCATTTCAATGTTTATTTACATTATTGCATTGTAACAGGTGTAAACTATACAGAAGAATACATAGGTAGATTTCATACTCAAAAACATATTGCTTTTATTAAAAGACCTTTCTCGTAGGTATTCTATGTACCTACGAGTTTTTCATTAGTTATTAAAACAAATCTGTAATATCAACTTCTGCCTTCTACCGCAATTAAGAAACATTCTGCTGTTGTTCCACGTAACCTTGTTTTTTCGCCGTAGACATCTTATTGATTGTAAAATAAATCCCTGCAATCCATCCAATGACAATAACTGCATAAATATAGATGTGTGCATCGTCTGGAACCCATGTAGATAAAAGGGTTCTTACATTAATTAAAATGATGAAACCACCTACTAAAACCCCCATTAATTGAGCAGGAAGCATACGAACAAGCCAGGCCGCAATCGGTGCGGCAATTACTCCACCGATAATCAGTGCTCCAACCCAAAGCCAATTAACCGCTTCCCATCCAAGAGAAATGATAAAACCAAGGCTACCAAAAAAAGCAATCGCAAACTCACTAGTATCAACTGTCCCGACAGCTTTCCTCGCAGTCATTCCTTTTTTGGACAATAGAACAGGCGTCGCTATCGGTCCCCATCCCCCTCCACCTGTTGCATCACAAAACCCTGCAAAAAGTCCTAGCGGGATAGATTGTTTCGCTGTTAATGGCTTTACGGTTTCATTTTCCTTAGACGGCTTGAAAATAAATAGAAAACGAAACAAAACGTATACTCCTAGGCCAAATAGAAAGATAGCAATATACGGTTTTGCTAATTCAGCTGGCAAATTGCTCAGAAAACATGCACCCACAAATGCTCCAACAGAACCTGGAATAATCAAACGATAGACCATATTCTTATCTACGTTCCCAAACTTGATATGAGATGCTCCAGAAACAGCTGTAGTTACTACTTCAGATAAGTGAACAGATGCTGATGCTACTGCAGGTACGATCCCGAATGTCAACAATAAGGAAGTTGAACTTACTCCATACCCCATTCCAAGTGAACCATCTATTAATTGGGCTAATAACCCGATAAAGGCTAAAACGATTAACTTTTTCATGACTTCCCCCTTTTTTTTACTTAGATAGAACCTAAATTACCCTCGACCCGACCTACATACAATTCTCTAGTAAATAGAACATTCAAAATTTATTTTCAGACACAAAGAGGCACCTAACCAAAATAATTGTTTCATTTTGATTAGGTGCCTTCAGTTTTTCTGATCAGCCCAATGATTTATATTCAGTTTCTACTGGCAAAAGCCTAGCTAAAAAACGATATCTTTCTTTAAGGGAATATTTATAAATATCCTCAATTGAATCTTTTAGTAACTGAGATTTTTCATCTTTTGATAATGAACTCTTTTTTATATGCATCCTTACTTCGAAAAGAAATTCAAGGTATTCTTCATATGACTCATCATAAACTTCCTGTAAATCATTTCGGATTTTTTTAGCGAGTTTTGGACTTGCCCCATTGGTAGAAACGCTAATTGTGAGCTTACCTCTATTCAATGTAGCTGGTATATGAAAGTTGCCCAGCTCTTGATTACTAATAACGTTAACAAGTTGGCTATGAGATGTGTTCTTATAGACTTGCTCGTTAATTTCTGAGGAGTTTGTTGCAGCTATGATTAAAAAAGCATCTTTATAGTCAGTTTCTTCTACTTCTTTAAGTAAAACATGGATTTTCCCTTCCTCTTGTAGCTTCTGGAAACCTTCGCATATTTCAGGACTTACAACAGTTACTTCAGCACCTGCTTCTAGTAAGGGGCCCGCTTTAAAGTAAGCTATTTTACCACCGCCGATAATGATACACTTTCTATTCTCAATATTAAGAGTAATTGGATACATAAGCACCCTCCTCAGACACTTCGTGAATTCGTTCTGATAATGCTTTTTCTATCTTCGGATGATAACCGAGATAACGGCAGAGAACAAAATTCTGTTTGCCTTTTTTCTGGATCTTTTTAATAGCTGTTTGGATGGATTGCATTAAAATACCGGTAAATAAAAGGTAAGGAATAATAAAAATTTGATCTGATTGGGAATCTTCAGCCATTTCCAATGCTTCTGCAAAAGTTGGTGAAGCAGCAGTCAGATAACAATCTTGTACTTGGCTTTTTGGTAACCTGCGCTTAAGTAAACCCGCTAATTGGCTTAAATCTCGTTTCACGTCGGGATCACTGCTGCCCCTTCCAACTAATAAAACTAGTGAATTCTCCGTTACCTTTTCGTTTGTCTCTTTCAATCTTTCTACTAAAATGTCAACCATTTTATCACTGACCCCTATGGGTCTTCCGTACTTCAACTCTACCTCTGGATACTGTTTTTTCATTTTACATAGAATTACTGGAATATCATATTTTGCATGTGCAGCAGTTAACAGAAGAACTGGAATAGCAATGATTTTCGTCGCTCCGCGTTGCACACATCGATCATAGGCATCTTCTATCGTAGGACTTTGTAATTCTAAAAAGCAATACTCCTGAATTGTGTTAGATTGTCCTTCCATGCATACATGAATAAAATCAATCGCTTGGGCAGATGCTTCTTTGACACGGCTTCCATGGCAAATATATAATATAGCTTCCATTAAAAGGCCTCATTTGCCAACAAATTTTCCGCTTGTTTTTGTTCAAACCATTTGATCTTCTCTCGTAAATTGACCACATCTCCTACAACTATCATGCAAGGATTGGAAATTTGCTCACTTTTGGCTGTTTCTACTACATTATCTAATGTACTGACAGCTGTCTTTTGTGTTTTTAACGTTCCCCAATGAATAAGAGCTACTGGAGTATTGGGATTTTTTCCATGCTCCAAAAGTTTCCCTTGAATATACGGTAGATTCTTCACTCCCATGTATATAGCTAATGTATCAATACCATTTGCAAGAGATCCCCACTTGATATTATCATCTTCGTCTTTTTTCCGATGGCCGGTAACAATGGCAAATGAAGAAGCATGATCTCGATGGGTCACTGGAATTCCAGCATAAGCTGTGGCAGCAATTCCAGCCGTAATGCCTGGCACAATTTCAAAACTTACGCCATTTTTTGCAAGGGCTTCAGCTTCCTCTCCGCCTCTTCCAAAAACAAAGGGATCGCCACCTTTTAATCGCGTAACAATTTTCCCCTTTTTTGCATATTTAACTAGAAATCGATTGATTGTATCTTGCTGCAACAAATGATAATCCGGCAGTTTACCGCAATTAATCAATTCGACTCCTTCTTTTGCATAATTCAACAGTTCTTTATTGACAAGACGGTCATATAAAATGACATCGGCTTCTTGAATGCACTTTAATCCTTTTATTGTAATTAAATCTGGATCTCCAGGACCGGCTCCTACTAGATATACTTTCCCCATTATGCAACCTGCCTTCCCTTAGAGAATTGTTTCGAATTCCGATAATACGTAACCTGTTCCATAATTAATTTTTCTTTTTTCGTATAATGATATATCATCCACTTCAGGCATTTTCAAAAAACGCTTTTCCAGCTCGATATCAACGAGCTGGAAGGCCTTTTCATCCGAATCTGCGGCGATGATGACATGAATTAGTTCTTCTTTAATAGTGACTTCAAAACGGTATAGATTCATATTCTTCTTACCTTCCGCTATTTAAACAGCAACCTCTGTTAAAATATTATCAAGTTTACTTTGTAATTCTGATTTTCCTACTCGCTCTACAAAATCCAAGAAAGTTTCAGACAATAGCTTTGTTTCTTTGAAAAACAGGATAAGCTCTTTTAATACGTCATAAAGCTTTTCAGCTTCCACTTTCCCTTTTAATTTTTCATTGAACTTCCCACCAGCATTAAGTGTTCCGCCTACGTATATTTCAAAAGCCTCGACCATTTTTTTGTCTTGGTTTTTCATTTTGATACCTTGCAACCCGATTTCAGCAATAGCTCGTTGACCACAGTTATTAGGGCAACCCACCATATGCATTCTTACCGGTACATCTAAATCAATTTCTTTATCCAGTTTTTCAGCAATAGTTTTCATCCGGTTTTTGGTTTCAACAAGTGCCAGGTTGCAATACTCAATGCCTGTGCAAGAAACGGAATATCCAATGAATTTTTTTGGTTGATATGGAAATCTTTCAAAAATTGATTCTTGTTTTAATTCTTCAAGTTTTGCATCCGGAACATTAGGAATAATTAGATTTTGCGAATTACAGTTGCGGATTTCACCATTTCCGTATTTTTTAGAAAGTTCAGCAAACTCAATAACTTCGTCTGGAGTTAAACGGCCAACTGGGATATTGACTCCAACATAGTTAAGTCCTTCTTGTTTTTGTTTATGGATACCATAGAAATAGCCAGCATTCCATTCCTTCAATGCACTTTCTCCCTTTTCTGGAAGTGGACCGGTGTATTCAAGCAATTTTTCCTTAAATTGCTCTGGACCCCAATCAGCAACAAGGAATTTCAAACGAGAGCGATGACGCTTTTCACGGTAACCGAAGTCACGGAAAATCGTTGTGATGGCGGCTGCCACTTCCACTGTTTTCTCCGGTAAAATGAATAAATCAAGTTCTTCTGCTAGCATAGGAACGGAGGATAATCCACCCCCTACTTTAACGTGAAAACCAACTTCTGTCTTTCCATCAATAACCTTCGTAGCTGGATTAAATGAAACGCAGTTAATTTCAGCATTGGCAGCATTATGAACATTAGCACTGACTGACATTTTATATTTCCTTGGAAGGTTTGAAAAATCTTCGTTAAGTCGGAAATACTCAAATACATTATAAAGGACGTCACGTGTATCAAAAAGTTCGTCAGGATCGATTCCAGCTAATGCATTTCCGATTATATTCCGTGTAATATCACCACATGCACCAGCAGTAGTCATCCCAACCTGTTCTAGACGGTTCAAAATATCAGGGACTTGTTCAATAGTCAACCAGTGAAACTGAATAGCTTGGCGAGTTGTGATGTCATAAACATCTCTACCGTAATCTTTCGCAATATTAGCAAGTGTGATTTGTTGGTCATAAGTAAGGATACCACCAGGAATAACGACACGCATCATCCAATAGCCCGCTTCTTTTGGTCGTTGCAAGTATAGACCTGCCCACTTGAACATATCCCACTTTTCTTTAGGAATGGATTCAAATCCATTTGCTGCATAATGAGGAATATCGTCAAAGATCTTCAAACCATCTTTTTCTAATTTCCAGACTTCAGTTTTGTTTTTAGCAATTACCGGATTTTCAGACCAAAACTTCTCATATACCACTACTTTTTCCTCCTCGATTAAATCGCTCTCTTAGTTGTCAAATAGTTGATTACCTGTTCGACGCACTCTTCAACACTATATTGGTTGGATTCTAAAACGATTTCCGGCTGTTCAGGTTCTTCATATGGAGAGTCAATCCCAGTAAAGTCTTTAATGATTCCCTTACGTGCCTTATCGTAAAGACCTTTTGGATCACGCACTTCACATTCTTCAATCGGACATTTTATGTAGACCTCAATAAACTCGCCTTCTTCAAGCAAATCGCGTACAATTTGACGGTCTGCTCGAAAAGGGGAAATAAATGCCGTTAATACGAACTGCCCGCTATCCACAAAAAGCTTGGAAACTTCACCGATCCGCCTAATATTCTCAGTCCGATCCTCTTCAGAAAAACCCAAATCTTTATTTAAGCCATGACGAATATTATCTCCATCCAAGACATAACTTCGAATATTTCGGTTATACAACTCTTTAGCGACTGCATTTGCAATCGTTGATTTTCCGGAGCCTGAGAGTCCTGTGAACCATAGAACTGTACTCTCATGTCCGTTTTGCTTACGACGGAGTTCCTTAGTCAAAGACGCTTCATGCCAAGTTACATTCGTGCTATTACTCATTATTATCCCCCTCTTACTACTTACATATATTTGAAACTAGTTTAGTTAAATACTTCATTCTTTTTCAGGCCTTCGATTAACACTTCGATGACTTCTTTACGACTGAAGGTAGCTGGTGGAATTTCACCATTACGCAACATTTCCCTAACCTTCGTTCCGGATAAGATAACATGATCTTCTTTACCATGCGGACATGTTTTAGCAGAAGCCATATTTCCACATGTTTTACAATAAAAGCTATGTTCAAAGAATAATAGCGTGATTCCTAACTCGTCAGGTTTGAAATTACCAAAGATTTTTTGTGCATCATAAGTGCCGTAATAATCGCCCACACCGGCATGGTCACGGCCAACAATAAAGTGGGTGCATCCGTAATTTTTACGAACCATGGCATGGAAAATGGCTTCTCTTGGCCCTGCATAACGCATGGCAGCAGGGAAAACTGCTAGGGAGACACGATCCTTAGGATAATATTTCTCTAGTAGTACTTTATAACTCTCCATCCGTACATCAGCTGGTATGTCATCTGATTTAGTAGCACCTACTAGCGGATTTAAAAATAAACCGTCTACAATCTCCAATGCAGTTTTTTGAATGTATTCATGTGCACGGTGAACAGGATTTCTTGTTTGGAATCCAACAACTGTTTTCCAGCCTTTTTCAGCAAAAGTTTTTCTTGTGTCAACAGGATCCAAATAATGATCTTGGAATAGTGGACGTTCGATTCGTTTAACTAATTTAATATCCCCGCCGACATATACTTCACCACGGTTATACAAATTTTTCACACCAGGATGTTTCTCATCATCCGTTTGATAAACTAATGTGGCTTCCAATTGTTTATCAGGTCTGAAGATATCAGAAACAATGAGAACTCCGTATGTTTCTCCTTCATGATTCAACTTTACTTCTTCTCCTAGAGTAAGAGCTTTTGCTACTTCATCAGTAATCGGCAAAGTAATCGGGATGCTCCAAACATGGCCGCTGCTAAGCCTCATATCCTTAACCACTGCTTGATAGTCATCTTTTGTAAAGAATCCTTTAATAGGACTATAGGCCCCAGTACCTATTAATTCCAGGTCACTTAAAGCAATCTCATCAATTTCGATTGAGTTGTTTATTTTAGTAATATCATAGTCTGGTTCCCAACGATTGATCAACGTTCCTCCGTGCGGTAAGCTAACTGTCATACTAATTTCCCCCTAAATTTTCTATTTATTAAGATAAATGTAATCCGCATTCTGTTTTTTGCGCGCCCTGCCAACGTCCTGAGCGTAAATCATCGGCATTGATAGCAGGTGCCGTACATGTTTTACAGCCAATACTAGGATATCCATTATCGTGAAGAACATTATATGGAAGTCCATTTTTATGGGCATAGCGCCATACATCTTTCCATGTCCAATGAATAAGCGGGCATATTTTAATTGATTTAAACTTATTATCTTGATTAATATATTCCGTTAATGCTCTTGTTTCAGATTGCTCCCTGCGTAGTCCCGAGAGCCAAGCAGTTGCCGTTGAAAGTACCTCAGTAAGCGGCGCGATCTTACGTATGCTGCAACATTTATTTGAATCACGGAGCCATAACTCATCTCCATATTCAGTTGCTTGTTCCTCGAGCGTCAATGCCGGCTTTTTCATTTCAATTGAAAGCTGCGGATAGCGCTTTTTAACTTGTTCAATTAATTTGTAAGTCTCTTCAAAATGAACATCCGTATCCAGAAAAACAATTTTGGCTGAAGGATTGACCTTTGCCAATAAATCCGTAAGTACTATTCCTTCAATGCCGAAACTACATGCATAAATGAGTTTGTTACCATATTGGGAATTTGCCCACTCAAGAACTTCTAAAGCACCTTTTGTCTCACTGTCCTCAGGAAATGCAGGCAAAATCTCTGTGTCGAAATTTTCATAGTTTACTAATGCAGACAATCTTAAAGCCCCCTCTAAAAACTTGCTAAATGTTTCACAGAATAGAGTAACTTGCGATTAATACTCGCTGTTGTTTTTTAACGCTTAAAAGACCCTAGAAAAAAGAGACGAATTTAACTAATACTCTCTTTTATATCAGTTAAATCCACCTCTAGTTTTCTAGTCAGCAGATACCTTATTTAATTCTCAGCTTTTCATTTCTTTCCATTTGGATAATTTTACCATCCTGGACGATAAGTGTTATGGATCCATATTTCATCGACTTAAGCATTTCTTGTAGGCGTTCAAATATTTCCTCCAGCTGATTCTCTTTTTCCAAGCCAGTTCCTCCTTTAAGAAAATCCGAGACTAGCTTATCGTATAGCTGACCCGTTTATAAAATGCATTTTCTTAAATTTATATATTCCAAAACATCTTACAATGCTATGGTTTGCAAACGAATTTTACAGAAATAAAAACCCTTCCATGATGGAAAGATTTTCAAGGTAATATTTTTTACCTTATCTTCCAAAATGATCAACATTTTGTTGGATGTAGCACCTTGCATCCATCATGCAGGTTGCTGGACTTCAAAGGGCCAATTCCCTCCGTCGCTCTGGATAAGTTTTATTATTTTAAATATTAACATATATTTATTCCTTGTCAATGGAGTTTTCTTATAAAATAACTTGGATTAATAAAATGGGTGAACTGTTATTATTATACACACTTTTCCTTGAACGGATATTGTATAAGTTAAATATGAAAATAGACTCATTTTCAAGAGAAACTCTTAAAAAAAATGAGTCTATTTCATTACTTACCTCTTTTTACAATTGTTTAAGGCCTAATTGTTAAGGTTAATTAGTTTTAATGATTGTACATAAATAATCTTTAATCTCATGAAAATAAAAATAGTTCAAAACCTTAAGCCTTTACTTTTAGTCTATTAACAGCATTTAATTATTTCTTAATTGAATCGCTTCAACAAATTCTTGCACCTGACTTTGCACACGATCAACTAATTCGCTATCTTTAATTGGGCTTTCTGGATTCTGCTTATCTATTTCCTTATCTACAAAATATAAGCCCTGCAACGGCTCACCTTTTAAAATTGAAATTAAAGGTTTAAGTGCGTAATCAATCGCCAATAAATGCCTGTTACTTCCACCAATCATAATTGGCAGAACAGGCTTATTTTTAAATGCACCCTCAGGTAGCAAATCAATCAAAGCTTTTAACACGCCTGTGTAAGATGCCTTATATACTGGTGAACCAATAATGATACCTCTAGCTTCCTGAATTTTTTCTGAAAGCTTTATTATATCTTCACTATTATACCGGCCTTGGAATAGATCATCTGCGGAAAAATCCGTTATAGAGTAATAAGCAGTGGTAAACCCCACTTGTTCAACTAGTGATCGAACATGTTTTAAAGAGATATCAGTTCTTGATGGACTCGCTGGACTGCCTGATAAAATTACGATTTCGCTCATATAAATTTCCTCCTATTATTTTCTTATCTGCGATAAGACTTGCTGATTCAATAAAAATCACTCAATCACTAATAAATCGGATAAGAACCCTGCCTAGGTAAAGTCATGTATCATATAATCATCGTAATATTCAGAAAAATAAAAGTCAAGTGTTTAACTCGGGATTAATATGAATAACCTATTCAGAAACTTTCATCAGTTATCCCCCTCTTTTTTCCCTGAAATTTAAATCTGTTTCTTCCTTGACCTTTTAATTTTTGCATCTCCAAAATAACAGGTATAGTTCCATTCTTCGGATTACACTAGTTTGCACAATGTATCGTCAAGTCTAGAGGTACAAGCTTGAATAACTAATACTAATAGTAGATAAAGCAACGGTCATATTTGCGGCTTGTTGACTCATACGCCTTAAATATGACCGTTTATTTATGTATTATTGCTTTTTCCATGAATCCCATATACTAAAAGCTGAGCAATACTCTTTATTCGTTCCTCAGTAAAATACGGTTCCGTTTTCTGTTGATGAATCTCATAATGGGTCGATAAAGCTAATGTAAAAGAAATAATTCCTACATTAAATAAGATAATATCGGAAATATAGTGAATCTCTCCAGTATCAATTCTCTTCTGAAGTTCAATAAGCTTAGCATTTGGCTTGAAGATTTGCTCAACATATTGTTTAGAAATTTCTTGATCGTATTGAGTTTCTCGAAATAATATCGAATACTGTTCTTTATTTTCAAGAATTTTTTTTATCAATGTGATAACGTGATTCTCTACAAGCTCATCCGTAGAAAGGTGGCTAGTCTCAACTTCCGCATCTTCTTTTTCACTAGGAGTAATCGTAGCCAAAAGCAACTCTTTTTTGCTGTCAAAGTATTTGTAAATCGTAGCTTCGGAAACATTACAGGCAGAAGCGATTTCATTCGTTCTGGTCATGTCAAAACCTTTACTGGCAAAAAGAGTCCGGGCTACATTAATGATCCGTTCTTTTGTTTGCTGCCCTTTTTTCAAAAATATCAACCTTCTTTTAAAAAAGATAAGACCGGCTTGTCCGATCTATTTTCCATAATAGCCTGATGATACCAATCGGTCAATATAACCTTTGGTCTATGAGACTTGCATTAGTCATATAAGACATAAAAAGAAAACATCGTCGGATTAGGACGCTGTTTTCCTTTTCAAAATTATTTAAAAGATGCATAGCCATCATCAACCATAACAATACTGCCATTAATCGCATCAGCTTCATCTAATGATAGTAGATAAACAGCATTCGCAATTGCTTCCGGCTTAATTAATTTGCCGCGCATTTGGCTTGCATTCAATTTATCGATGATTCCCATATCTTTATATCCTTGGATAATTGGAGTATCCACACCGCCTGGTGCGATACCTACTACTCGTATTCCATAAGCACCCAATTCCAAAGCCGCTGTTTGTGTCATCATTCTTACAGCGCCTTTAGAAGCCTGGTATGCGAAAGTCCCATGTGAAGCTAAATAGCCAAACACCGAAGCAGCATTTATAATAACTCCCTTACTTCCTAGTTCCTTCATTTTACGTCCGGCTGCCATGATGCCAAAAGCCACACCGTGTTGGTTTACTCCGATCGTTTTAAAGTACCCTTCCATATTTTGTTCAAGAATCATGCCACCCGCACCTATGCCAGCGTTATTGAACATAATATCAATTCTTCCATAAACATCTACAGCGATATTGACCAATGCTTCCACATCTTCTTGCTTTGAAACATCAGTTTTAACAAAAATAGCTTCTCCGCCTTCTGCCTTAATCAGTTCAACAGTTTCTTCTGCCATGGCCTCGTTAAAATCCGCAACAACGACTTTGTCCCCTTTTTTTGCAAATTTTAGACATGTTGCACGGCCTATTCCACTTGCTCCACCTGTAATAACTGCCACTCTTGCTGTCATATAAATTCCCCTTTCAACGCTCAAAATAAATAAGTAAGTATTTACTCACTTTTATTATTGATTTATTGAATAATAATTTCAAGCGAAATGATGTTTTTTTAAAGTTCCCTTTATATCTTATTGCATACAAAAAGCTGCCCTATTAAAATAGGACAGCTCATTAATATTTAGCACATTTTTACTTCAACTTTACTGATAGATTCTTTCACCATTTCGATGAAGAGTTGTATAAAACGATTATCCCCTGTTAATTCTGGATGAAAAGCACTAACCAGGACATGTTCTTGTCTCGCAGCAACAACATGTTCTTCATAAAGAGCTAATACCTCTACGTCTTCACCAATTTCTTCCGCGAATGGTGCCCGGATGAAGACAGTTGTAAATGGTTCTTCCATTCCTTTGATCGAGAGTTGTGCTTCAAAACTATCCCGCTGACGTCCAAATCCGTTCCTTTTCACGGAAATGTCCATTAATCCAAGATAAGCCTCTTCATCCCCAGTCAATTTCTTTGCGGCCAATACCATTCCCGCACATGTACCGAAGACAGGTTTTTTTAGTTCAAAAAAGGTTTTGATGGGTTCCATAAATCCGTAACGATCCATGAGCTTTCTCATCGTAGTGCTTTCTCCGCCTGGAATAATTAAGCCATCAATTTCTTTTAACTGTTCAGGTTTTTTAACAATTATAGCTTGTTCACCTGCAGCTTTAATTTGATTTAAATGTTCTTCAACAGCACCCTGTAAACCCAAAACACCGATGGTTATCATATTACCAGCCACGTTCCTGCATCCGTTCTGATGGAGCAAGCTTAGAAATATCAATACCTTTCATTGCACTGCCTAACTCTTTTGACAGCCGGCCAATCAATTCATAATCAGTATAATATGTAGTCGCTTGAACGATTGCAGTTGCAAATTTTTCAGGATTCTCTGATTTAAATATACCTGAACCCACAAATACGCCATCTGCGCCCAGTTCCATCATCAGTGCTGCATCTGCTGGAGTAGCAATTCCACCTGCTGCAAAGTTAACTACAGGCAATTTACCTGTCCGCTTAATTTCTCTTAGAATCTCATAAGGAGCACCTAAGATTTTTGCTTCTGTCATTAATTCATCGTCACTCATTACGCTCACTTTACGAATTTGGGACAAAACCTTTCTCATATGTCGAACAGCTTCCACAATATTTCCTGTTCCAGGTTCTCCTTTTGTACGAAGCATCGATGCTCCTTCACCAATCCTGCGTGCAGCTTCGCCTAAGTCACGGCATCCACATACAAAAGGTACTGTGAAATCGCTTTTTAACAAATGATATTCTTCATCAGCAGGCGTCAGCACTTCGCTTTCGTCAATATAATCAACACCCATTGATTCCAGAATCCTTGCTTCAACAATGTGACCAATCCTTGCTTTAGCCATGACCGGAATAGAAACAGCATTCAATACTTCCTCAACGATACGAGGATCTGCCATTCTTGCTACACCACCAGCTGCACGAATATCAGAAGGTACCCTTTCTAAAGCCATGACAGCAACAGCACCCGCTGCTTCGGCGATTTTTGCTTGTTCAGCATTAATGACGTCCATAATTACGCCACCCTTTTGCATCTGTGCCATTCCTCTTTTTACTGTGTCAGTTCCTAATAATTTTTCCATTACTTTTCCTCCTAATATTTGCATTTTTTAGATTTGTTAATTAGTATAAAAAATAGATGACCGTATTGAAAGTGTCAGTTTTCAATAATTTAATGGGGTCAGTTCCTAATAATTTTCCCTCTACTTTCCCCCCTAATATTTGCATTTTTTAGATTTGTTAATTAGTATAAAAAATAGATGACCGTATTGAAAGTATCAGTTTTCAATAATTTAATGGGGTCAGTTCCTAATAATTTTCCCTCTACTTCCCCCCTAATATTTGCATTTTTTAGATTTGTTAATTAGTATAAAAAATAGATGACCGTATTGAAAGTATCAGTTTTCAATAATTTAATGGGGTCAGATACGAATTATTTAAAAAAGGCGGAAGCAAAATGAATATGTTAACCTGTAACTTAAATCGTATGAGTGAAGAACCATTATACGAACAATTATATTCGCATATTAAAAAAGAGATAATTGATGGACGTCTTCTCTTTGGAACGAAGCTGCCATCGAAGCGAAAATTAGCGGAGTTTCTGCAGATTAGTCAAAATACAGTCGAGACTGCCTATGAACAATTAACTGCTGAAGGATACGTTGAAGTTATTCCCAGAAAGGGATACTACATACAAACATTTGAGGATTTAGAGTATACTCAAACTGACAATGTTCCCTTAGAACAGAATGATAATAAAGTAAGGGAATTGCTCTATCATTTTCACCCAAGCCAAATTGATACTGAGAACTTTCCATTTGAAAAATGGCGAAAGTATATTAAAAATAAAATCGATGAATCTCATCAAGACCTTCTTTTACTGGGAGATTCTCAAGGTGAATATGAATTACGTTGTGAAATTGCCCACTATCTATATCATGCTCGTGGGGTCCAATGTGTCCCTGAACAGATTATCATTGGTGCGGGACTGGAAATTTTACTACAGCAGCTTGTTCTTCTTTTTGATAAAACCACCATATACGGAGTCGAAGATCCCGGTTATCACTTGATTTATCGTATTTTACGTAGCTATCCAAATGATGTATATCCATTAGAAGTTGATGAAGAAGGGGTGAAGGTCAACCCTATTGAGCAGTCTTCAATTGATGTAGTTTATGTAACCCCTTCCCATCACTTCCCCTATGGAACAATTCTGTCTGTTAACAGACGTACACGATTGTTGAATTGGGCCCAAGGGGCAGCAAATAGATATATTATCGAAGACGATTATGATAGTGAATTTCGTTATAGTGGAAAAACGATTCCTTCTTTACAAAGTATGGATGTTGGAGAAAAAGTGATTTACTTAGGATCGTTTTCCAAATCATTGATGCCTTCGATTCGTATCAGTTATATGGTTCTTCCAGCTCCGTTATTACAGAGGTATCAAGAGGAATTATCTTTCTACCATTCAACCGTATCAAGGATTGACCAACATGTTTTAACAGAGTTTATGAGGGAGGGAGATTTTGAAAAACATTTAAATCGTATGAGGAAAGTTTACCGCCGTAAATTAGAAAAAGTGATTGATTTGATTAAACCCTATCATCAACAAATATCAATCATTGGTGAACGATCAGGACTGCATATTGTTCTCACCGTAAAAAATGGGATGGATGAACAAACACTAATTCAAAAAGCGGCTGATGACGACATTAAAATATACGGACTTTCCACTTATTCCATTGAGAAAATAGATGAACATCCTCCTAAAATTATATTAGGCTTTGCAGGGATACCTGAAGCAGAATTAGAAAAAGCTATTCATCTTTTATTGAACTCCTGGGGGTTTTAAAAAGAAAAAGGAAGTTCACAAATGTAAACTTCCTTTTTCTTTTTTAACTTTTAGTTAAATATTCTTCCATCATGACCTTTGGTACCATACTGCCACCTGTAGCCCAAATAATATGTGTGGACTGTTTTATTTTTTCTTGAAGTTTTTGATCCTTGAGATATTGTTTTCCCTCTTCGCTACTGAACAATTGAACTGGTCCATATACTCCTGCGAGGGCAGACGGCTCTAAATAATATCCTTCTGTCTCAGCCAACTCTCGAAGCAAGTCAAATAATCTTTTGTCCTGTATTGTATAGCTGCCGCTTACTATTCAGATGACCTTCCGACCGCTAGTCCATCTGCTTCCGTTTTGTTATCAATTCCAAAATCCTGTACCGAGACTTTGTCATGAAGTTCCGTTGCCAATCCAAGCAACATACACGGCGAATGTGTTGGCTCTGCAAAAAAGCAATGGACATCGTCTTTGAAGGCCAATTTTAGCCCATATGTTATACCGCCGGGGCCACCACCTACTCCGCATGGTAAGTAAACAAATAAAGGATGATCTTCGTCAACCAGGATCGACATTCCTTTTAATTGATTTTTCAGACGTGTTGCAGCTGTCGCATAGCCTAGCAACAAATCTTTTGAATTTTCATCATCAATAAAATGGCAATTTGGGTCAAGAGATGCTTCTTTTCGCCCTTCTTCGACGGCTTTACTGTAATCGTCTTCATATTCCTTTACAATGACACCAAGGTTTCTTAGTTTATCTTTTTTCCACTGCTTGGCATCTGCCGACATATGTACAGTAACCTTAAATCCAAGCGATTGAAATGCCCTGATTGCTTCCATAATTGGGATTCAACCAAAAAACTTCATCTGTCTTTATAAGTTTTTTTATTAAAGGATATTTCTCTTTCCACTCTATCAAAGATAAACCTGCGATTTTTTGTTTCTCCATAGCATTTCCCTCCTAGTCATATGTAACAATATTTATCATCTACTATAACTTAGCAAATTGCTATGTACGAATACAGTACTCTTTTACTAGGACAATTTTGGTTTAAAATGTAAGATTCACTTTTAATCCCCTTCGCACACTATTAATAAACCAAACTTCCTCAGCATTATGAAGATCAGCCTTTGTTATTAATTTTTCTTTTATTTCTTTCTTCCTTAATAGCTCCTGACGGAAAGTCCCTGCAAGCAATCCTGATTCTACTGGAGGGGTGAACAGATCTCCATTTATCTTTACTACTACATTTCCGTTCGTGAACTCTGTAATATATCCTTGTTCATTCCAAAGTAAAACGTCATAGAACTCAGGGTGCCTAGTTTGAAATTTTTCATAAACTTCCCGGTTAGTCGTCTTATGATAGAGAAATGGATTTTCAGTTGATATTGGACTTTCGGCTATGATAGCTGAAATTTCTGCTTCCATTGTCTTGATTATTTGTCCTGAAACTTCAAAATCTCCATTTTCAAAAAGCAGAACCCGTACTTTTTGCATCGAATCATAATGTGAATCTGCATATTTTTGGAGCTTATTTCTAAGTTCTGTTTCAGAAAACGGATAGTCAAAGTATCCAGCTGACTGCATCATTCTATCAATATGCTCATCCAATAAAAAATACTGGCCATCTTCAAGCTTAATCGACTCTAACAGCTGATAGGTAGGTCTTTCCTCTGACAATAATTTAGCTTTTAAAAAGGCTTCGTCATACTCCTCAAGTAAGACAGAATCCCAGGTTATTCCCCCTCCTACCCCATATTCAGCTTTTCCTGTTTCCTTTTCGATAACAACCGTCCGAATAGGTACATTGAAAACTGCTTCACATTCCGGGGTAATAAAGCCGATTGCACCGCAATACACTTCACGTGGAGAATTCTCAAGTTCAGTGATAATTTTCATCGTTTTGATTTTCGGTGCTCCTGTTATCGATCCACAGGGAAAAAGCGCCTTGAATATATCAATAATCGTTGTTTTTGGTTTCGTTTTAGCTGTGATGGTTGATGTCATTTGCCACACAGTCGGGTACTTTTCAATTTCCTTAAGTTTCGGTACCTGAACGCTCCCTTGTTCAGCAATCATTCCTAGGTCATTCCTGAGCAAATCAACAATCATTAAATTCTCAGCCTGATTTTTTTCAGAACATGCTAACCAGTCCGCATTTGCCTGATCCGTTTTCACGGTAATCCCACGCTTGACTGTCCCTTTCATTGGACGAGTAATTAGCTGACCATCCACCCAGCGGAAAAATAACTCGGGAGAAGCCGACAGAATTCGATGTGTCCCGATATTCAAAAAAGCACTATAGTTCGATCGTTGTGCTCTCTTTAGCCGATCATAGAAAGCAAAGTCGTCCCCCTCGAACATAGATTGCAATCGCATCGTATAATTCACTTGATAGGTATTGCCTTTCTCGATTTCAGCTTTTATCGTTTGAAACCCAGAATGATATGTATGGGAATCCGTTTCTGATTCCCAATCATTTAATTGAAATGAACCAGTTATTTTTCCCGGGAACTCTTCCGGTTTCTCAAAGATACCGAACCACAATAACGGCATTTTTGCTCCTTCTTTTACTTTAAAAGACTTTTCAAAAGCAGGCGCCGCTTCATAAGATACATAGCCTGCTGCATAATATCCCTGCTCGATTGCTGCCTGGACCTTTTGGAATTGAGGGAGGACATCCTGTAAAGAATGGGCGATAAAAACTTCTTTCGGTTCCGTAAAATATAACGGTTTTTTAACATCTTGTTTATCTGTGAAGTGAAATAATAGTGATAAAGGTTCTTCCTGTTTCATGCTTCTCTCCTTACTTTATTTATAAGATTCTAAGTAATTAGATATGGTATGTAATTGAAAATGAGCTTGCAGACACATAATCTGCAAGCTCATTCACATTTACACTTATTTCATTCCAGTAACTTCTGCAATGATTTCATAGGAACGAAGGCGTGCGTTATGATTATAAATGGCAGAGTTAATAATCATTTCATCCGCCTGAGTCTCATCTAAAAAGGTCTGTAATTGTTCTTCAACTTCTTTCGGGTTTCCGACAATAGAAGCGTTCAGTTGTTTCATGACAATGGCTTTTTCATATTCTGTCCAAATACCTTCCATCGTATCAACTGGCGGAGCCATTTGTCCAGGTGTATTTCGAATCAAGTTTAAAAATTGCTGCTGATAAGAGGTAGCAATTCTTTGTGCTTCTTCAGTAGTATCCGCTGCAAATACATTGACACCGACCATCACATACGGCTTATCTAAAACTTCTGATGGCTGAAAATTATTACGATAACGTGCTAAAGCCGGTTGAGTATTTTCAGGTGAAAAATGGCTTGCAAATGAGAATGGTAATCCCAGCTGTGCTGATAGTGCCGCACTGAAGCCGCTTGAACCAAGCAGCCAAATCGGGATATCTTGCCCTTCACCAGGAATAGCACGGACTCGATTATGTTTTGAATCAGCATCTAAATAGCTGCGGAGTTGCGCTAACTGCTCAGGAAAATCTTGGCCATTATTACGGACATCGCCACGGAGAGCCATTGCAGTATATTGGTCACTTCCTGGAGCACGACCTAATCCTAAATCTATTCTACCAGGATACATAGCTTCTAACGTTCCAAATTGTTCTGCGATGACGAGTGGTGCATGATTTGGAAGCATTATGCCCCCAGAACCCACACGTATTTTTTCTGTCCTTCCAGCAACATAACCGATTAACACAGAAGTCGCAGAGCTAGCGATTCCAGGCATGCTATGGTGTTCTGCTACCCAGAAACGGTTATAATTCCATTTCTCCACATGCTGAGCTAAATCTACTGTATTTTTAAAGGCTGCTGATACTGTACCACCCTCGACAATAGAAGCTAGGTCCAGTACGGAAAAAGAAATGTCTCTAAGTTTTTTTGCAGGCTGATCAGCATTCATATCTTCAACTTCTTTCAATTATGATTAATTGGACGCAAAGTCATCATATAGAAAATGCAGATAAATTGCACACAAAATGCTCTACCTGATTATTTGAGCAGAAGTTCATTAGCAATCAAACGATACGACTTCAGACGGTCCTCCAACTTATGAGTTATAGTAATAAGCATGATTTCATCTGCTTGATATTTCTCCTGTAACTCCAAGAGCTGGTGCTTTACTTTTGAAGGTGTGCCCATAATCATTTTTTTATCCATCTTTCCCTTCAGTTCTTTTTCTTTTGCATTCCATGCATACTCCCTCGCCTCTTCTATACTTGGGACCATTTTTCTTTCCCCAAAGCCACTTTGGATTTTCCAGAGTGTATTGCTTAGTGCTATCTCTTTCGCTTGTTCCTCGGTTTCGGCACAAAGGGCCGAAACCGTTAATATTGTTTTAGGCGCATTCAGGATCCCTTTTGCTTGAAAATGTTCACGATAATACTGAAGACTCTTAATCCCATCATTGTCGCTCATGAATTCACCGAATGCGTAAGAAACCCCATTTTCCGCCGCGAGTTTTGCACTTTTTTCACTTGTTCCAAGTACCCATGGTACAGGTGGAATTTTTGGGATTGGTGCAGCAGAAGTATTTTCAAAAAGGTGATCTTTTGGAAATTTCTCTCGAAGAAAATACAATAGTTCCTTTACGAGGTCAGGCATTTTGTATACATTTTGCAGATAATTATCGGATAATGCCATAGTCGCTTCTGCCGATCCTCCTGGAGCACGTCCTATGCCGATATCAATTCGGCCCGGAAAAAGTGTTGCAAGCATATTATAGGTCTCTGCAACGCGATATGGCTTGTAATGCGGAAGCAACACAGCCCCTGCTCCAATTCGAATGTTTTTTGTTTGCGCACCAATATAGCTTATCAATACCTCCGGAGCTGAACAGGCTAATCCTGGTAAATCATGATGTTCCGTAAACCAAACCCTGCTATAGCCAAGTCTATCTCCCTCTTGTGCGAGTAAAAGTGAATCGTTCAATGCCTGCTGCGCGGTTTGACCGGATGCGATTGGTGATTGATCTAAAATGCTTAGCTTCATTAGGGTTCCCTTCTTCCCATTTCTCTCTTAGTTATATAATCGTAAAACATTGAATATAAAATGTCGCCTAATACGCTTGTTGTTAGTTTAGTTTGTAACTCTTAGCTGAAATAATAAGTGGATATTCTGGATTGGTAAATAGGAGTGAATTGTAAATTCTAACGAGGTTATTTTTAAAATATACATTTTTTATTACTCTTATAGATGGAACCCGATTTGTTTTTACCATATATTCTAAAGAGATGTTTTAAGGAATATTTATTGAATAAAAAAATAGAAAGACCCTAAAATTGGGCCTTTCCTTTAAATTATTCATTTTTTTTAAACTGAGATAAGATTTCTTCTGCAATAATAGGTGAATCCAAGCGAGCCGCTACAAAGGGAGGTTGCACTCGATTATTCGATTCTACAGGCAATCCTAACCAGACAACATGACCATCGATGATAATAAAAGAGAAGGAAACTGGCATACAAATGAAATAATCTGTAAAAATTTCCGGATTTCTATTCCCTGAAATGATAGTCAATTTGACTTCAGGGTCTCTTTTCATTAGAATCAGCTTCCATTCCTCTGACAAATTTTTAAAATCTGGCACGGCCACAATAATTTCTTGTTTAGAGGAATCTATATCTGCTAATAAGTTGTCCAACTTACGGGCATGCATCCATTGCAGTCGGGGATGCTGAAGTTTCACCCATTTTCCAATATCTTTCCTTGCGACCATCTGACCGTTTTGGATTTGATGATCAACAAGCTGACGAAGTGTTTTGCTACGATAAACATGCTTATTAACAAAAGAAGTATCACAAACATGTACGAACTTCCCTTTGGTCCTTGTTATCGCCACATTTATTAGCCTTTCACTTTCTCTTCCGGTCAGCAACATTCCTGCACGATTTTGCGGATAACTATCAACCGTGTCAAAAATCATGACATCCCTTTCACTGCCTTGGAAACGATGTACAGTTGCAGCTATGATGTCTGCTGTTTGCCTTTCTTGACTATACAAGTCATCCAAAAGTTTTTCCATCAAGTTAGCCTGGGCACGATATGGAGCAACATAACCAATGGATCGAGCCCCGCCAACATACGATTCATGAATCAGCTGAAAGGACAAAAGCAACTGCCATGGATTCATTCTCGAATGGGATGTGCGTTCCGTCATGCAATATTCACCTGAAAAGCTAGTATCGACAAGTGCAGCTGCCTGATTTGCAAACGGTTCCGCTGATCTTATGCTATCTCTACTTGTCAAAACACTTTCATGGTCTCCAACAAAATTGTTATAGACCACACGATTCGTAAATGCCGAAATTTCTGGATGCATACGGCGCTGTTCTTTTAAGAGAAATAAATGAGGATGAAGTTCCCCCTCTTCTACTGATTGTGCAACCCCCGCGCGATGAAAGATGTCTTCTTTCAGCCAAAGTTTCACTAGAGAATCACGTGCAGAAGCAATTGGTGGCAATTGTTTGAAATCACCGCAAACGATAATATGTTTGGATAAGGCTGCCGCAAAAGCTACTTGCGGTACGTAAGCCATGCTGGCTTCGTCCAAAATGATTAGATCATATTCTTTTTGGTATACCGTTTCATCGCTAGCAGCTTTAGCCAAGGTCATTCCAATAATTTTAGCCTCTTTCACAAGTAGCATCTCTTTTTGACGAATTTTCTCTAATACTTTAGCTAATTTTTTTTCTAATTCAATTAAATGATTGGTATCTCTTTTGCTAAATGAACCAGCTAAATCCTGCTTTAACAACCTCTTTTCTTCTGCAAGTTGCTCTTTTTCTTTCATCAAGTCCGGTTCATGCTTCCCTAATAGTTGACCTGTAACAATATCATCATGGATAGCTAGAGAATCACCTATTTGTGAACCATAGCGAAGCACATCCCCTTCATGGAAACGGTCTTTCTTTTTAATAAATGTAGAGATTTCAGCCATCAGTACATCGACAGCTTGATTGCTATGTGACAGCACCAGGATATTTTTATCTTGGAAATAATGATTTGCAACCGTACGTGCCAATGTATAAGTCTTTCCTGTTCCTGGAGGTCCCCAGACAAAAGTGACAGGATTAAACTTTGAACGTGCATATAATTCTTTTACACTGCTTTGTTTTTCATTTACCGGATGTTTTTGGGGCATAGATGGATCCATTAGACGCTTAATCCGTAGCCTTTTCTTTTTGCTTCTCTTGATTTCATCTAGACGGGTAATCAATTGTTCTAGTAATTCCCAGGGATCATGGTATAAAAAAGCTTCCCCGATTAAATCACCTAATGATCGTTCAAAAGCGATGATTATACTTTTCCCTTCAGATGATAAGACCCTCCCATCCTGTTTTATTCCTCCCCATTCCAATCGAATAATGGAACCTATAGGAATTTTTATCGAGGAGCTTGTTTCAAAATAGTAGGTGAAAGAACCATCACTTGTAAGTAAATGGCCATTCGAAACAAGGTATTTTGTGCTTCCGTATTTTTTCAAATGCAAAATTTCAAGTTGAAGTGCCTGTTGCCATTCTTTTATATAGTTAACCGTTGAATTCATTTTTCACTTTCCTCACAAAATATGCCTTTGGATGTATAAAGAACTGGCCCATTAGCTAGGCGCTATTGCGATGAATAACCAAGGCTCTAGGCTTTTTATGCAAAACCTGTCCCGTGACAATATCTCTTCTTTAACATATAAAATAAGGCCCAATCAAAAGATTGGGCCTCTCATTTGCCAATAGTCTTACTATAGCATTTTTTATTTCATCATACCATGGGCTCTTTTGGAAGAAATGGTTTACATTAGCCCTTTGACAGCTCTGTGAATTGTTCTACTAAATCACTGAAAATCCTCATAGCATTTTCAATAGGCTCAGGTTTAGTTAAATCTACGCCTGTTTTCTTGAGCAGGTCTAACGGGAATTCAGAACTGCCGCTTTTCAAGAAGGTCAAATAACTTTCGAGGGTTTTTTGATCTCCGGAAAGAATTTTATCTGCAATTGTAATAGCTGAAACGTAACCTGTAGCATATTTATACACATAAAATGGACGATAAAAATGCGGAATGCGTGACCAGCCATACTTCACTTCTTCATCGAAAACTATTTCATCACCATTATATGTTCGGAAAATTGTTTCATAAGCTGTGTTAAACACCTCGGCATTTAGTGGTTCATCATTTTCTGCCTTCTCGTGAACGATCTTTTCAAATTCTGCGAACATCACCTGTGTGAAGAAAGTTCCCTTAAAGCTATCGATAAAATGGTTAAGTAAGTGCTTTTTCTTTTGAACGTCTTTTGTTGTATTAATTAAATGGCGAATCAGCAGAATTTCATTCACCGTAGAAGCAACTTCCGCTACAAAAATGGAATAGCCTGCTGTTATTTGCGGTTGATATTTTGAGCTATAGTATGAATGCATCCCATGGCCAGATTCATGCGCAAGTGTAAATACGCTGTCAAGATCATCACGGTGATTTAGTAAGATAAATGGATGAACACCATAAAGTCCTAAGTTGTAAGCCCCAGACCGTTTTCCAGGTGTTTCTCTGACATCAATATAGCGTTTTTCTTTAAAGGTTTTTAAGATAGAAGTATATTCTTCACCCAGCGGTTTCAACGCCTCAATCATTAAAGCAAAACTGTCATCATATGATATTTCTTCTTTTGCACCTTCGACCAATGGCACACTTAAATCGTATGCACGCAATTCATTTACACCCAAAAGCTCTTTCCGCAGCTGGATGTATTTATGCATCGGTCCTATATTTTGTTTAGTAGACATAATTAAGTTATCATATACCTCTTTTGGAACTTGATCACCGAACAATGATTTTTCTAATGCAGAAGGGTAGTTCCTTAGTTTAGAGAGATTCACGTTATTCTTGATTGCTGTTGAAAGTGTTGAAGCAATCGTATTTTTCAGTTGTACATATGGCTGATAATACGCAATGTATGCCTCTTTTCGAATATCACGATTGTCATCTTCAATCAATTTTGAATATAATCCTCGGGTCAGCTCTACTTTTTCGCCGTCTCCATTTGTCACTTCACCAAACTTAATGTCAGCATTGTTGATCATCCCGAATGTTTTTTGTGGTGCTGAAAAGGCTTCACCTATTTGGGAAAGGACCTCTTCCTGTTCTTTCGTTAACACATGGGTTTTATATCGATAAGAATCTAGTAAATCTTCTTCAAAATATTTCAAACCCTCTATTTCTTTTATGTACCCTTTTAGCGTTTTTTCTTCTAGGCTTAAAAGAAATGGCATGAAGAATGAAGAAGCATTGCTAATTTTCTGACCTAACTGACTTGCCCGATCAAGCAAAGCCTGTGATGAAGTAACCCTTGTATCCAAATCTGTTTGCAGCATCGCAAATACATAGAGTTTATTATAAATGTAACCAAGTTCCTCACTTGACCGTAAATACTCAAACAAGTCTTGAGCTGTCTGAATTTGTCCATCATAGGTTTTTAATTTTTCTGTCATCTTAAGGACTTCTTGATAATCCTTTTCCCATTTATCCTTGTTATCGTAAATATCATTTAGATTCCAAGTTTCTTCCTCTTTGATTTCGTCACGTGTTTTGTACGTTTGCATTTTATTGGCACTTCCTTTCATACTTATAGGCTTACCCTCTATTATAAGCGACTTTCAGAAAAACCTGCATAAAAAAACCAGTATGCTAAAAATACATACTGGTTATTACATAAAATATAATTAGAATTTAGCTGCAGCTTCTACAACTTTCGTCAATCCTTCAGCAATAATGTCTTGTGTGCGGTCTGGATATTGATTGTGCCCTTCGATAACAACTGTTTCTGGGTTCGTTATCCCCCATAGGTTTAGATTCATTGTTACAAATTTCACTGCCATTTCAGCAGCATCCATTCCTGGTAAAGCATAATCTGAACCACGAGCATTAAGTACAGCCACTTTTTTCTCTGGAATAAGACCAACTGGGCCTTCCGCAGTATATTTAAATGTTGTACCTGCTTGAGCAAGATAAGAAATATATGTTACAAGAGGAGCCGGTACCGTAGCGTTCCATAACGGGAATGCAAATACTACTTTATCAGCAGCAAGAAACTGGTTCAAGTATTGTTGCACGTTATCCGCTTCTTTTGATTCTTCTTCAGTCAATTCCATACCTTGGTTGCGTTTGAATATCGCTGTAATTGCTGTGTTTCCGTAATATGGTAAGTTGAGTTTGAATAAATCCAATTCAGTAATTTCATCGTTAGGATTTGCTTCTTTATATGTGCTTAAAAACGATTCATACATTTTCACGCTGATTGCTTGCTCTGCTGGACGGTCGTTTGCTTTGATTAATAATACTTTAGACATAGTTGGTTCCCCCAATTGTAATTAATATGTGTATGTGAATAGCACAGTTTAATCCGAAATATTTAATCAAGATATCTCGAAGTAACTGCAATTCCTACATACACATTATAATTGTGTTAATAAAATAAAACAAGATATATGTTTTTGGGGTTATATACTATATTTTGTGTTTTAGATACTTTTACAGACATATAAAGAAATAAATATCGGAGTTCTCGAGTTATGGTGAACTTTCTAAATCCCCTTTTTAACAGTTACAAGCATATAATATAGAAGAAAAGAGCAAATAAATAAACGAGAGCAAATACTCTCGTTTATAACTCTTTATGATTGAAAGGACATTTTCCTTTTATCGGTTCAATATCATCACCAATAAAAAATTGTTTCCATTCATTATGATTTACATCGCCAAAGTGGCTGATATCCGGATGTTTCGGGAGATTATCCCATTTTTCTACTCGTTCACGCACCTTTTCACGTGACATGATTCCGCCTTTTTCTGTACCTTCTAATCCTTCAAAGATCATTCGGGGTTGGAAGCCTAGTACAAGACTATTTCCTAAATCACGGGTTTTACGCTGTTTATATGCAGGTGCATTACCAAAGATAAAAATTGGTTCCCCTGCAAAATGGTAATCCCATAAATAATGATCCGGATCTTTTGGCTTTTCATTTGGCCAAGGTTTCTTATCATTTATATGAAGATACTGAAGGATTTCCCAAAATCGTTTTCGATATAATTCTAAATCTCCCTCTTGCTTTTCTGGCTCCATAAAAACAAACAAACCATGTCTGACATATGGAGGTTCCTGGAATAAGTCTAGAAAGCTTTCCACAGCTTTTGGGAGATTGGACCAATCTTTCTGTGTAATATATGCATAACGAAGCTCACCTTTTTTTTCCGCGTTCATACCAAAATAACAAGGAAATGTTTTATCCATCACTGTATTGTGGAAAGTTTGATATTCCTTGATTAACCATCGAGGTACTCGATCAGGATTTTTCATATCTTCTTTCGTTAACAAACATGAATTCGCAGTCAGCATCTCTTTTCTCCTTCAAATTGATATACTATCTTATACCCAGAATTTGATAAAGTAAACGTCCATAACAGCTAATTCTCTCGTCATATTAAAAGATGCTGCAATAGATTCAAATTTTTTTGATTTCATCTGTATCAGCCTGAGCTAGTCTGCAAAAAAAAGCAGAGTGAATCCAATCTCATAAATTATTATAATGGACTGGTCTGTGGCAAAAACTCCTAGAAATCAAACTAAAGCAAATCTCCCTATAATGTTAAGGTAAATACAAAGTAGAACCTAAATAAAAGATTAAAATAAAGAGGTTAATGATCATTTTCTATACTTTAGGATAACCTAAAAACTAAGGAGTGATTATATATGACAAGAAGAAATAAAATCCTAGTAGCGGGAGCTAGAAAAGGTCTTGATGATTTAAAAGCCAAAGTAGCTGGTACGAAGAATCATGAAGATGCAAAGTTTGAAGTTGCAAAAGAAGTTGGCGTACCACTGAAAAAAGACTATAACGGTCAACTGACATCAAAGCAAGCTGGAAAAATTGGTGGAAAGTTAGGAGGAGGTATGGTCAAGGAACTTATACAGATGGCTCAGGAAAACTTAGGAAAAAACAATAACTAATTCATTGAATCACGATTGCTTAACAAATATAAACTCAAATCTGTTTAACATATAGAAGGAGACGGACATTTCCTTATACCCGCCTCCTTTTTGCTCAAATTTCAAATATATAAATGATTTTCATAAATTTTAAGTTAAAAATTTATTCATTACATCTCGGTTTAGTTGATCATTAGTACCTGCAAAAACAACGGACCTTTTATCAAAATTGATCGACTAGAAGTATTGTGTTCCTGCTGCCTTTAATTGTTTTATAATTTTAATGACTTATTGAACCATAATTGGAGACACCCTGTGGTTTATGTTAATAGATTAGACTTTAATGCTAAAAATAAAAAGCAGCCAGGAATGTTAAGATTCCCAAACTGCTTGAAAAATTATTGCGCCGTATATCCACCACCTATTTAAATGAATAAATTTCTTTACATCATCACGTACAGTCATATCCTATTTTTCATTCTTTTTACAAAACTCCATATTCCTTTTCGTTACTTTGATAGATTTCTTCAATTTTCTTACCCTTGGCCCGTGCCAATACTTCCATCCGAACAGCTAATTGTTTCATGGTGAAATCTAAAACAGCTTGTTTATCATTATCAAATGGATTGCCAAACCGATCATATCCTTCCATATTTAACGCGATGGCAAGTGGGGCAAGTTCTGCCATTCTTTTTTCAACTTGTCTAAAAATATGTGGATGCTCACTGATAATCCTCTGGAGCAAAAAAGTGCCATATGCAATATGGCGCGATTCATCTTTTTTCAAAAGGCCAACCCCTTTTAATAAACCAGGCATCATATTATTGTTTTCGAGTGTCTGATAAAACCCAAAATACCCGGTTTCAGCAAGTACTCCCTCGGTAAACATATTATATACAGTGGCCGCTTCCGCCAATGCTTCAGGAGACTGATCGTGTATTAGTTTCTCCATCGCCTCAGGCAGTATTTCGTAAAAAATAGATTTGTATGTTTCTGAATGATAAACTGTTAGATCACCTGTTTCACCAATTTGATCTAAAGTATAACGGAAAAATTCCATATGCTTTGCTTCCTCGAATAAGAAAGTTGTTAAGTACATTTCCTCTTCAATTCTACCTTCCTTTGCTATAGCCATAATAAGCGGAAGTAAATCCAATGTTACGGCTTCTTCTCCGCCCTGGAAAAGCGAAATAATCCGTAATAAAACTTCTCTTTCAATACTAGTAAACGACTTCCAATCTTCTATATCCTGACTGAAATTAATGTCACGCGGATTCCATACACCGAATTTTTTTGCCTTTTGATAGAGTTTAAACGGAAGGGTATCTTCTCTAAAACTTCGGCTGCTGGTCGTCAAATTCGTTCTTTTCATTTTTTATCCTCCTTAAAATAGAGAATCGTAAACTTGTAAACACATAAGCATAGATAATCAAATTTGTAAGGCCCTACCTTATATTGTAAGATATTAGTAAGTTTTTACCTATCACTGAAAAAGTAGGGAGGAATAAAGTCGAATGCTTGAGGAAACCTTGTTGAATCATGTTAAAAATATTTCCATACAAAAAGATATGAGAAATAAATCCAAAATGATTGTAAAGGGCTGTGTAGATTTTTTTTCATTTCAACGTGCCTCTTTGTTCAGTTACTCTTGTTTAAGTGGTATGGGTGAAGGTATTTACTCATGCACAAGTAAAGAAACAATTTCGTTACATCATGTCAAAGAAAATATTCATGATATATACCCCATCCACCAAGCTCTCATAAATAACAAACCAGTATATTTAACAATTAAACATACGAAATCATCCATACCTGCAAAATACGTTAAAAGATTTGCAATCTCTTCATTAGCTGTAATTCCGGTTATGGTCAATGAAATGGTTATTGGTTTTGTTTTAGTTGACCCAATACAGACCAACGAACCTGTTACAAAGCATGATTTAATGAAGCTTTCCCATTATTTAGAACTGGCAGTCAGTACAACTTTAGAATCCTCCCCCCCCTCATACCTTCTTAGTAATCGTGAAGTCGAAGTCCTACAATATTTAGCTAATGGTCTAGGGTTAAAACAAATGGCACCAAAGATGAGGGTAAGTGAATACACTGTTAGGGATTATATTTCTTCTGCCATTAGGAAATTAGGAGTCAATCATCGTACAGAGGCTGTAGCTGTCGCTATCCGGCACAAGATAATTATTTAAAAGAATATAAAACAAAAAAACCTTCATAGAAGGTTTTTTTGTTTTAAAATATTATTGAGTGACTTTTTCTTCAACTTTCGTAGTCCAGTTTAATTCATCTTCAACCTTACCTGTTTGGATACCAGTTAATGTATCATAAAGTTTTTTAGATAATTCACCAGTCTCTCCGTTTTGAACTATCATTTCTTCACCATTCCACAAGAATTCACCAATTGGAGAAATCACAGCAGCTGTACCAGTACCGAATGCCTCTTCTAATTGTCCTGATTTAAAGGCTTCATAGACTTCCTCCATAGAAATACGCCGTTCTGTTACTGGAAGATTCCAATGCTTTAACAATTCAATAATAGAATCCCGAGTAATTCCTGAAAGGATGCTACCATTTAAAGCTGGAGTAATGATTTCACCATTGATTTTGAAGAAGACATTCATGCTTCCTACTTCTTCAATATATTTTTTTTCTACTCCGTCTAGCCAAAGCACTTGAGAATATCCCATCTTTTCAGATTCCTCTTGAGCTTTAAGGCTTGATGCATAATTACCACCTGTTTTAGCTTCTCCTGTACCACCATTTACGGCACGTGTAAAAGCTGATTCCACCGCTATTTTAACAGGGTGAATTCCCTCTTTATAATAAGAACCTACCGGTGACATAATGATGATAAATTGATAACGATCTGATGGAGAAACTCCGAGATAAGGTTCAGTAGCTATAATGAAAGGTCGAATATATAAGGACGTCCCTTCTGCTCGAGGAATCCATTCTTTATCAACGCTAATTAAGGTTTTTAAGGCCTTTAACGCGAAATCCACATCAACATCTGGTATACATAGGCGACTATTTGAATTATTTAAGCGTTCAAAATTCTTTTTCGGGCGGAATAAAATAATTTCATCATCTGATGATACATATGCTTTTAATCCTTCAAAAACAGATTGGCCATAGTGAAAAATCATAGCTGACGGCTCTAATGCGAGCGGTTGATAAGGAACAATTCTTGGATCATGCCACCCTTGCCCTCGTGTGTAATCCATAATAAACATATGATCGGTAAATTTCTTACCGAACTCAAGCTGGTCCGCTTGTGGTTTTTCTTTCTTTGTTGTACTAAGCGTGATTTGCATGTCATGTTCCTTCATTACCAAAACCCCTTGTTGAATATTTTTACAAGATTTCACTTCCATAAAATCTATCTTAACTTAGTTTACTCCTATCAGGAATCATAGTTCAAGCCCTTATGACTAAATTTTCGGAATTTTTTCAAAATAATTTGATTTTTTTTGATTACTTTACGTATGATTCCTGAAAAAAGACTCTAATATTCCTTTTTTGTAAGAAAAAAACTTTTATTATCCCTATTAAAATCCTTTAATACTAATGGCTTGATTGGAATTCTGAAGATTCTTTTATAAAGTCTTAAGTTAATTTTAACAAATATCATTGAATAATGCCAATGTGCATCTTTTCCGTTTGCCGTTGAAGATTACCATCTTGATTACATAAGACCTACAATAGCGAAGGAAAATCATTACCGATTCAAAATAGATAGAATGGAGCGAATTAAGGGCATTTGCCACATTCAAAATGCCAATCACAATCAAGATACAAGAGATTCTTATATAACATTCTACAGCTGCTAATTTATGCCTCTCATCTAAAATTGGCTTCCTATTCCCTATGTGAGTAAGATATAAAATAAAAATTTTCCCTAAGCCGATTCGGATTTGTACAAGAATGTTATAGCAACATTTTTTTTAGTAAAATTTAATTTAGTAGTTTACTACTAAATAATAATCTTATATACTTATCCCACGAGATAGATAAAATGCATGCAACTCATATTATTATAGATAAAACGCATGCCACTCTCTTATAATTCACGAAAAGGGGTAACAATATGACAAAAAACAGGTGGTTAATTGCTTTATCAGCTATTGCTATTCACCTTTCCATTGGTGGTGCATACGCATATAGCGTATACAAGAAACCTTTAGTTGAGACTATGGGGTGGTCAGAAACTGAAGTAACTTTAGCATTTACAATTATGATGGCGCTTGCAGGAACCTCTGCAGCTTTCTTTGGGAAATTTGTTGAAAAGAATGGTCCAAGAAAATCAGCCTTAGTTGCTGCTGTATTATTCGGTTTAGGACAAGCTGGTTCTGGTTTGGCTGTCATGATCGATTCACTTCCACTTTACTTACTAACATATGGAGTATTAAGTGGTCTTGGTATGGGTATTGGATACATTTCACCAGTATCTACTCTTGTCAAATGGTTCCCTGATAGAAGAGGACTAGCAACAGGAATGGCTGTACTCGGTTTTGGTGCTGGAGCTCTTATTACAGCCCCAGTTGCAGCAAGCCTTATGGAATCCGTTGGAATTTATTCTACTTATTACATTTTAGGAGCAGGCTATTTCATTCTTATGTTTTTAGGTGCTTCATACATTGCACCACCAAAAGCGAATTGGATTCCTGAAGGTATGAAAAAAGATATTGAGTCAGGAAAAAAAGAAATTAAGAAAGATCTAAGACAATTAACTGCAAAAGAAGCGGTTAAAACAAAACATTTCTGGATGCTTTGGTCGATGAAATTAATTAATACTAGTGCAGGGATTATGATGATTTCTGTGGCTTCTCCTATGGCTCAAGACGTAGTTGGATTGTCTGTAGCTGGCGCAGCAACTCTGGTTGGTATCATGGGAATCTTCAATGGTGGAGGCAGACTTGGTTGGGCAGCAGCCTCTGATTATATTGGTCGCCCAAATGTTTTCGTCATTTTCTTTATTATTCAAATCGGAGCGTTCCTCTTACTTCCAACTACTACAAATTCGTTATTGTTCCAAGGTCTTATATTGTTAGTTGTTAGTTGTTATGGTGGAGGTTTCTCAAATCTTCCTGCATTTGCTGGAGATTTATTTGGAACAAAAGAAATTGGTGCTATCCATGGTTATCTTTTAACAACATGGTCTCTTGGAGGAGTTTGTGGACCAATGCTGGTTACCGCAATTAGAGAAAGTACAAACAGTTATATTCCAGTGTTCTATGTTTTCGCTGCATTAATTGCAATTGCTTTCTTGATTTCCATCTGGCTGCGTTTAGATATCAAAAAAATGCAAAGAGAACAGAAACAAGGATTTACTAATAAATTAAGTAAAATATCATAAATTTAGAGAGTAGTTTTTCTGACTATTTTGTTCGATAAATATACTAGATCAAGGCATTATCAAGGTAACTTCCTTATTGGGAATTTTCTTGTGATAATGCCTTTTTCATTTTATATTTTACTCTTTATTATATTTCATCAGAATTTACATTTTATAAAAATTGAAAACAATTACTGAATGGCACTTTTCAGGAACTTCAATATAAAACTTCTAGAAACCTCAGTAAATTCATAATCCCTCCCTTCCCTTTCATACATATTACTATCTACCCTACTCCCCCTATTGCACTCAAACTCAAAAGTATAAAATCGTTTTATCATATTTAAAAGGCAGTTATAATTTACACTTTTAAAAATTCAGGCTTTATATTATTAGCATTTTCTTTTTGTATTATATATTTTTGAACCACCCTAAACTGTGATAAAGGCTTAGTTTTTTCTATAAAAAAATCCTAAATTAGTTATTTCGTTATAGCATATTTTTAAAACTAATGTATAATAACTGTTGGTAATCTTTGTTTAGTAAGTATTTTCAAGGGTTTTTACTACTAAATAAGTAACACATTCTAACAAATTTTTTTGAAACATCAACTAGGGGGAGCAATATGAGTTATTATAACCCGCAACAAATGGCGAAAATTGCAATCAAAGCAGGAACTAAGAAAGCAACATTGCCGCTAACTAGTCTAATAATACTAGGTTTCCTAGGTGGGGCCTTTATCGCTTTGGGCTATTTATTTAACATAAGGGTCACCGCAGGCTTACCACATGAGTGGGGTACACTGAATAACTTAATAGGTGGTTTAGTATTCCCGTTAGGTTTAATACTTACTGTAATTGCCGGCGGAGAATTATTAACTGGAAATATGATGGCTGTATCGATGGCTGCGCTTGCTAAAAAAGTATCTGTTAAACAATTATCAATAAACTGGATCTTAATTGCTATAACCAACTTCGCAGGTGCCATTTTTGTTGCTTACTTTTTCGGACATCTACTTGGATTGACCGAAACTGACATCTTTTTGAATAAAACGATAGCTGCAGCACAATCAAAGGTTGATGCCAATTTTATCGAAGCATTCATTTCAGCTGTCGGCTGTAATTGGCTGGTAGCCCTGGCTATTTGGATTACATACAGCGCTGAAGATACTACAGGAAAAATCATTGGATTGTTCTTGCCGATTTGTGCTTTCATTACACTTGGATTCCAGCATATTGTTGCCAATATGTTTGTCATTCCAGCAGGAATTTTCGTTGGTGCCGTTACTTGGGGTGAGTATTTTATGAACTTTATCCCAGTCTTCCTTGGAAATGCTGTTGGTGGTGCCATTCTCGTAGGCGGTCTGTATTACGGAGCTTATGCACGTCAGGACAAAAAAGTTGTAGAAGAAATAAAGTATATAAAAAAATCATCATAATTTTTTTAATACAAGGCCTTCATTTTCCAATGGAGGTTTGTTTTTCATTTTAACCAAAGAATTTTGGTATTTTAATATGAGGTTTCAGCTGCCTCTTACTTGAAATATATTGGTTTATTAAAGAACTTCAATGATTCTGTGAAGTAAATGAGATGAATGCATCTGCCCTAAATTAGAAATTACTTTAGAATACACCCTTTGTTCCGAATTACGAAATATTTGAATTCTAATTAAAGGTAGAATCAACATCTCGCTTGAAAACAGTCTGTACTTGAACCATCTAATGTCAAATTACATCTATTTCCCCCCTAATCATTTATTACTGTTGGTATTATTGTTTAACTCTAAGCCTAACAAGGGTATTAAGTAGCTGATGAGATTTAGGGGGGATTGTCTTGTGGATAAACAAACCATTTTTTAAGTATGCATGTGGAATTATCTTAATAATTTTAATTATTTTTTTGCTAGGCAAGATTGATTATATTCTTTTGCCGATTCAAAAAATCATTACAGCAATGTTTTTCCCAATCATTGTGGCTGGACTCTTATACTATATATTACGACCTGTCGTTAACTTTTTAACTAAATTTATACCAAGGACAGTCAGCATTTTTATTGTCTTCTTGGTTATATTTGGAATAATCGGGACAGGCAGCTACTTTGGAAGTCCTGTAGTCATGGATCAATTCCAAAATTTATCTGCTAACCTTCCAAGCAAAGTCAAGGAATTCTCTAAGGAATCTGAAGACATGATAGAACAAAATGATTTTGGTATGGTTAATATAAAAGACTTGAAAGCAAATGGCATATCTCATTTTAAAAATTATTCTGAAAAACTTATAGAAAATGTTAATACCATATTCTCTGCGATTACAAGTGTTCTAACTGTACTGGTTATTACACCATTTATCTTATTTTATTTCTTGAAGGATGGAGATAAGCTAAGACCGTTTTTATTAAAGTATATACCGAATGAAGTTGAACCAGAAGGGAACGCGATTTTAAAAGATGTAGATAAAACCCTTTCAACTTATATCATCGGCCAATTCATCGTTTCAATCGTAATAGGGGCTTTTATGTATGTGGGGTACCTAATTATTGGACTCGATTATGCACTCGTATTAGCCCTTTTCGCAATGATTTTTACCGTTGTACCCTTTCTAGGTCCATTAATCAGCGTTATTCCAGCCCTTTTCATAGCCTTACAGCAAGATGTAGGGTTGGCTGTAAAAGTACTCATTGTCCTTACTGTCGTTCAACAAGCAGAAGGCCACCTCGTTACTCCGAATATTATGGGGAAACGACTTAATATTCACCCATTAACCATTATCTTATTGCTACTTGCTGCCGGTTCAATATACGGATTCATTGGAATTCTTATAGCCATCCCTGCTTATTCTGTGGTTAAAACGATTATAGGAAACTTCAGAAAGTTTTATAGGTTAAGGAAGATGAATACATAATTAACAGATTTGCTATCTGATCAACTTTTCCAACTGATAAAACAAAAAGTGACCTATACATAAAGCAGATAGGCATCCTTTTTATTTTATTTAGGTAATTGAATATAACTTCATTAATCACTCATGAATTTCAACAACCCTATAGGAGTTTACTAAAAAAACGCTGATTGAATTTTTCAGCGTTTTTTTATAAATTTTCTAACCAATTGTTTGATAAATGCTTTGACACTGTTTTTCTTTTTAACTTGATTGAACTGCTTCTTCTTCTCAATATAAATCTCTTCTTTATTTATGGCATTTTTTTCTGCAAGTACTAGGCCTAATTCGGAGTTATGGTCTTTGTTTAGGACAATTTTGTAAGGTATATTATGTCGATTAGCTAATTTAATATATTTCCCTAGGTATTGATAGTCCATTTGACCATTTAAAAACAAATTTGACAGAGGAAATTGCTTCATCATTTCCTCAATCTCTGGATATACATTTAGTTCAAATACTTGAGGTTTTTTTAGGACGACAATAACGCGCTCTCGTAATGTGCCAAGGAATTCCCTTCGTTCACCAGGCTTTATTTCTTTTGGACCGTACATTCCTTGTTCAAGGTAGTCCTCTACTTTTAAGCGTGACAATCTTTTCCCACCTCCGGTTTCACTTCAATAATGTATGTAATGTGACCACAAACAGTGCCCTGCTTTCTTTTTAGTAATTTTGCAACGATAAAAATCCGATTTGAGTAAATCCTTCTTATTTTAAGTTTACCTTTCCTTTGAAAAAATGTCACTTTAGCTTCACTTCGTGCATAGGATAGTATATGCGTGAATATGCAGGTACTTAAATAAGGGACGGGGAAAACATGAAAAAATTTATCGTATTTGTATTAATGTTCTTTTTTTGTTTTGGTGGATACAGTAATTCTTCAAATGCAGCATCAAAACAGCTGATTATCATCAATAAGTCCAATAATCAGCTTGCCTACTATGAAAATAATAAATTAGTGAGAGTATTTATTGTAGCGACTGGAAAAAAATCCTCCTACACTCCTGAAGGAAAGTTTAAGGTAGTTACAAAGATTGTCAATCGCCCCTATTATAAAGGTAAAATTAGAGGAGGAGATCCTAAAAATCCTCTAGGCAATCGATGGTTGGGGATTAATGCACGAAATACACCAGGAAATACGTATGCAATACATGGAAATAATGATTCAAAGTCCATTGGAAAATATATAAGTGCCGGCTGTGTTCGTATGTATAATGAAGATGTAAAGTGGTTATATGGTAAGGTTAATATGAACACAATCGTCATAATTACCAGTTCCAGTAAATCATTTGCTTCCATAGCGGCTACAAATGGATATAAGGTTAACGGATCAGAGAGTATCCCAGTGGGGAACACAATTTCAATTTTAAAGAAAGGAAGCAACGGACCACAAGTACGTGAACTTCAAAAAAGATTAACAACTCTTGGATATAGTACAAAGGGAATAGATGGGGTATTTGGAAATAATACAGAAATAGCTGTAAAGAAATTCCAGAAGAATAACAAACTAACACCTGATGGGGTAGTTGGACCAAAAACGAAGAAAGCCCTAGGAATTAAATAATCGATCATTGATATCATCTGTTATTGATGATATCTTTTTTTTGGCTAGATTTTAGTCTAAAATGTAACAATTATTACATTATCATACATTTCGGTTCCTTTTTCCCACCTTCACTTGTAAAGTTTATGTTATAATTTATACATAAACAGCTAATCATAACCGCATTGTCTTTCATTACATACAAGGAGGGAATACAAATGTACGATGAACTACTCATAAATATAATTAAAGTAACTTTTGTTGCCGGTACTATATCAATGTTTGTGATTTTAGGATTCGTTAAAGGGCGCCATTTTTAATTTTTTTCCCACTTCTTAATATGAACTTCATTGCCTGATTACTTTATATTTCTTTTTATAATGGTAATCAGGTTAATTTTCCCACAGAAAAGAAGCATATCCTCTAGGCATGCTTTACTTTACCAGTTATCCGTTTTATCTAATAATTGATCAATGTCAAATGTATAGAGATGGAATGGAACTGACTCTTCGGCAATCTCTTCTGTAGCTAGCAACAATTGGTCGATATCTATAATAGCCAAAACAGTCTGCCTCCCTTTTAGTTTAAGTAATTTTTACCCTCATGTTTAATATATTAAACATTACGTTCAAAAGATATTTTATTTGAGGGTATCTTTACCTATTTCTACATTTGAGATTTATTTAAGGTGCAGTGAACTTGTTTCATCTACTCCTTGTGAAGAAAGCGTATTTATCAATTTAACAAGCTTATATAACGTTCCACTACAGATAGTTACACCGGGTAGATTATGGAAAATTGATTTTTTATTAATGTGGTAATTGTCTTTCTCTGGAGAATATACAACAATTTTCTTATTTAAAGACAAAGCATATCCAAGCTCATAAAGATTTCCTTTACCTGCAGTAAGAAAAATTAGCATAAAATCTGCATCCTCAATTCCCTTTTTTTCGTACTCCCCTATACTATCTATAACTCCTTGTTTATCGTCGTTCTCGATTAAATTCCAGTCATTTACACATGTAAATCCCTTGGCATTCAATTTCTTTATCAACGATCTAACTTGCTTCAAATTTTTTTCGTCTGATGCTATATAATATTTCATTCATATACCTCCAAATCTTTAACTATTGATACTTTTTACCTAGATTACCTTTACTATACATATTCGTTATAGAGAACGCAATATCCTTTCCAAAAAAATATTAATTTTAATAAATAAGGATTATTTCTTTAAGTATTTGTTTTTCATGGTTTTATTTAATTTTTAAAAAACAAAACCATCATTCCTCTATAGGTAATGATGGTTTTGTTTTCAATAGTCTCTTTCCCCTTTGCTCCCATACTATAACTCAATAATCGGATGCGCTCTCCATGCCTTCAGGAAAAAAGGTCTCATCTTATATCTCTTCATTTGCTATCATTGTTTTCCTGGTTTTGCGAAACAAGTAAGCCTTTTTAGGCTCGAAAATACAAGACCCAATATCTTTGTAACGGTTTTTACATACCTTCCGTTTTTACAACTTCTAAAGGACTCATAGATGTTATTATTATCAAACAAAAAACCTTGTCTTCTACCAGGCAAGGTTTTTTTATTTCTCATATATGATATTTTCTATTTCAATGCGAAATGGAGCAGCCTCGCATATATTAATACCTCTATCTAAATTCACTTTTTCCATTTCACTGGCATCAGGGATTGTTTTTTTGTCGTGAATAAAATGTTCGACCATGGATTCTAACAGTTCTTGAGCACAAGCTAAAGCTTCGACCCGATTTCTGCCGCTAACGGTTGAGATAAATCCATTTCGCTTAAAATCTGGAAAACAAACTTGAACGGAAAATGAGTCTAATATTAAGGGGTGTTTTTCGTAATAAAAAACGGCTGGATACTCATAGATCTGAACGGTCAAAAATATCATCCCTCCTATGAATCTTTAGGTTTTTATGTTAATTATAGCACAAAATCCCACCTAAAATAGTTTCAACTTATTTTTCTTTGTCAAGTTTGCATTTGAAATTTAATAAACCATACTGTCCGTATTTACTGTGAAAAAAAATAACACTAGAAAAATAAGAATCATAATCACATTTAGGATTATTCCGATAATACTACATATTTTACCAGCAGTCACCAAACCAATTCCAGATTCCCCCGATTGGGCCATTTCTTTTTTACTCTTTGAAGCAAAAATCAAACCTAGAATACCTAATATAATTCCGATGAATGGAATAAGAAGAGATAAAATCCCCATAATTAATGATACAATTGCTTTACTATTACTTTGTTTAATTTCAGACAATTATTCCACCTACTTTCTTTTTTACTTATATATACGGTTTATGTCAGTAAAAGATTCATTTATTGAGTAATTCATTACAAACTACTTTTTGATACAATGCCAATTGAGTGGATTGAATCCTCCAAATAAAACATGAATGTTAAAAAAACCGACTCAAATAATGAGTCGGATTTTTTAAGTTCGTTTCAATTCAAGTCTCTGTGCTACTATAGACAAACTATAATTAACGACGAAATACATGAGAGCAACGAGAATTAAAATTGGTATTAAAAATTTTTGACTTTGCCCATAAATAATTTGGCCATGATGAGTTAGCTCCGGTAATGATATAACAACCGCTAAAGAGGTATCCTTTAATAAAGATATAAATTGACTGACAATAGGAGGTACCATGCGGCGCAAAGCCTGAGGGAGGATGATATGTATCAATGCCTGTACATAGCTCAAACCTGATGAACGCGCAGCCTCCATTTGGCCTTTATCAACGGATTTTAATCCACTTCGAATTACCTCAGAAAGCATGGCTGACTCAAAAATTGTCAAGGCAACGATAGCAGCCGGAATGATCTCTAATTTTATTCGTACCTCTGGTAAAGCAAAATACGTAAAAAATATAATTAATAGCAATGGTAAATTACGTACTGTTTCCACAATCATTGCTAATATTTGTGATAACACTGGCACTTTTGCATACCGGATTATTCCCACAAGCCCACCAATAATGAAACTCAAAATAATAGATACAAAGGCCACCTGTATTGTTACCCAAAAACCTTCTAATAAAAATTTGATATTATCTGGTGTATAGGCACCTGCAAAATCCATGTCTTATACCTCCCTCAATTACTCTTAGCCAGACGTTTTTCTAAATAACCAACGCCAAGACTTAAAGGAATGGTAAGAATTAAGTAAAAAGCTGCGACGAAAATATAGACATCGAATACAATAAATGTCCTTGAAGAAATCAAATCACCATGGTACATAAGATCAAGCCCAGCAACCACGGCTAAAATGGAAGAATTTTTAACAAGATTGATAAATTGGTTTCCGAGCGGGGGAATAACTATTTTTACTGCTTGTGGCAGAATGACAAGTCTCATTGCCTGCCCATAAGTCAGTCCTGATGAACGCGCAGCTTCCATTTGGCCCTTTGGTACAGAAAGTATACCAGCTCGAATGGCTTCTGCTATAAAAGATGACGTATAAATAGTTAAGGCTAAGGTTCCTGCGTATATTCCACTTAATTTAAGACCTAAAAAGAAGAAAAATGTAATAATCAATAACGGAATATTTCGAACAATCTCGACATAGGCGGTTCCAAACCAGTTTAGTGGCTTTAGCGGGGCTATCCGCATAATAGCAACAAGCACACCAAGAATCAAACTCGCTACCAACGCTATCAAACTCGACATGATTGTATTTTTGAAGCCTACTAAATACATATCTAGATTCTCTGTTAAAATGGAGAAATCAAGCACGGCATACACTCCCCTAACTAATCAGGATGAGTAATTTGCTCATCCTGACAGATGACAATGTTTAAACTTCAGAATTATTATAAAAATCCAATTTAAACTTATTCACCTTTTTAAAAGGTAAATGTATTAATGTTTAATCCATTTATCATGGATTTCATCATACTTGCCTGAATCTTTAAGAGATTTAAGTGCCTTATTCAATTCAGCCACAAAGTTTTCATTTCCTTTTTTAACAGCAATTCCATAAGGTTCGTCTGTAAATGTACCACCAACAAGCTCATAATTCGGATCTTCATCTGCCATTCCATAAAGGATGGAATCATCTGTAGTTAAGGCTTCGCCTTGGCCAGACTTAAGTGCAGCAAATGCTTCAGAATAGTTTTCAAATTCCAGTACTTGTGCGTCAGGAGCTTTTTCACGGATATTTATGGCTGAAGTAGAACCTTTTACAGCCAATACCTTTTTACCTTTTAAACTATCAATACCTTTAATATCGCTTCCTTTTTTAACAAGTAAAGATTGTCCAGCATCAAAGTATACATCAGTGAAATCAACTTCTTTTTTTCGATCATCTGTGATTGTCATAGTAGCTACAATCGCATCGATATCTCCATTATTCAATAATGCCATTCTTGTTTTCGAAGTTACTTCTTTGAATTCAACTTTCTTTTCGTCACCAAGAATCTCAGCTGCAAGAGCTTTAGCAATATCAATATCAAAGCCTTCTACCTCACCTGTACTCGGGTTTTTCAAGCCGAATAACCGTGTATCATTTTTTACGCCGAAAACAATCTTATCATTATCCTTTACCTGTGTTAGAACGTCTTTATCTTTGTCTTTGCTTCCGCTTTCTTTACCATTATTGGACACTTTGTCCCCGCCACAGCCAGCTAATAAAATTACAGCCAGTACTGAAAGCAATGATAATTGCAACCACTTTTTTTTCTTCAACATGTTATTCACCCCTGTTTTTTATTTAATGATTTAATATACGGCTAAGAAATAATCGAGCCCTCTCTTCACGAGGATTTGCGTAAAACTCAGCCGGTATTGCCTCTTCTAAAACCTTGCCCTCGTCCATGAAAACGATTCGATCTGCGACTTCACGGGCAAATCCCATTTCGTGCGTTACTACGACCATCGTCATTCCTTCATGGGCAAGTGCCTTCATTACATCCAGTACCTCGCCAATCATTTCTGGATCCAAGGCTGAGGTTGGTTCATCAAACAACATGATTTCCGGTCCCATAGCCAAGCCTCTGGCAATGGCTACCCGCTGCTGCTGTCCACCTGAAAGCTGCGAAGGAAAAGAATTTGCTTTATCTGCAATTCCCACCTTTTCCAAATACTTTTGCGCGATTTTTTTCGCTTCAGCATCTGTTTGTCCTAAAACCTTCTTAGGAGCAAGCATGATATTCTCAAGCACGGTTTTATGAGGATAGAGATGAAAATGTTGAAAAACCATACCAATATTTCGGCGCAGCTTGTTTATATCTGTTTTTTTATCCGCTACATTCAAACCGTTAACCGAAAGTGAACCTTCTGATATCGTTTCTAAGCGATTAATACAACGAAGCAGTGTACTTTTTCCAGAACCGGATGGACCAATGACAACAACTACTTCCCCTTTGTTAATTGTAAGATTAATATTTTTCAAAACATGAAAATCACCATAATACTTATTAACTTGATCAAAAACAATCATAATTAACCTCCCTAAGCCTATAAGATATGTAAAAGTGATTAAAGTCCGAAAATTAATAATAATCAGAATTCTAAATATATAAAGTTGCAATCTGTTGGGTAAAAAATCTTCTTTTTAATATCTATCTGAAATCATAAGTTAAAACTTCATCTTCTATTATTTCCCTTGAAACGATGAAAATATATAAGACGATTATTAAAGCTATATTAAACTAGTAATTTAAATATCATATTCTATCATTACATTTTTATTATATCTAATACTTCTTAAAATTACCATATAAACTTAAAATTGTTAAAAACCTCATTGTGTTTCATGATATTATTGCTATATTTCATAAATTTCACCTAATTAGGTCCATTTTACCACTCGTTTTTTTCCTCCATAATCAAAAAAAGTATTTATTTCCCAAAATACCAGTCAGTGGTACGTACGTTTTAGCGGAAGACAGCAAATGTTAATAAAACAAGTAGACCAATAAAAAAGACAGCAATACGCCGTCTTTTTTATTCCTTTATAGCATCTTCAAACGGCGCTGAAAATAGACCTTTTGGTCCCAACATATCCGTTTCCGATTCACGACTTTCCCCATCCACAATATAATAACCTGCAGGAAAAAAATCAAACAAATTACTTTCCTTATGCAGCTTTAAGAAATACTCGTATAGATCATCCATAAGTTGTTGGTGTTCTTCTAACTTTATGATTTCACCACATTCATCAATTTCAAAATTTTCGTTAATCGCATCTTGAAGTTCTTCATGATTTGAAGCGGCGATATAAAGATCCACATCTCCACATTCCATACATAGCAGAAGTCTTTCTTCCCGCACCTCTTCATAGGAGTTTTGAACAATTTCTTTTAAAACGGAATCAATTTTGTCAGGATTAGCTAGTTGGATTTTAGTCTGAAACACAAAATCTCCTCCCCAGTTTTTTTAAAAATAATTGTATAGAAAATTATAAACTAGCTGCGCAGAAAATAAAAAAAGTAAGCTCAGCTTTAAGATTTTATGCTAAATTCCACATGCCAGACTGCCCGATTTTTCTTTAGTTGAATCATTCCAATACACTATAGCTACGCATCCTGTAACAAGATCCTGCATCATTCCAAACTTCTCCAGGAAGTTTTCTTTTTTTATTTTTGAAGTTAAATTAGCATATAGGATTTTATGAATCTTGTGGTGTTAAAATATCCTGAATGCCGCATAATTATCTCCTATCAATTCATTACATAAAAAACTCCATTCCTGCCGACGACTCCATATCGAACATCCTTAGCCGTTATTTTGCGATCTTTGCATTGTTTCATAACCCATTCTTTGTTGTAGACAGAGGTTAAATTTTTTGTAATAATTACACCATTAAATATGAGTTCAATGGGAATTTCGGAAGATAATAGATCTTTATCTTTCTTCAATAATGGTTGGTATTCTTCTTTTTTTTGAATCGAAAGTTTACCACTAACTTCGAGTATTGCTGTTTCAATTTGATCTATCTTAAATACCCCTTGTTCCCTGATTTGCTGTTTTAAATCATCGATAGAATATTTAGCTTTTCTCATGTTGAACTCATTGATTTCCCCTTTTTCAATAATAATAATAGGCTGTCCTGATAAGTATTTTCGAAAACCTCTTTGTTTGAAAGAAAAAATAGAAGATAGAAAAAAGATAAAAATCAGTGTTAGAAAAGAAGCGAGTGTTGGAAAAAATTTAAGGTTTGTATCAAATCCCATATTTGCAATATAGGAGCCAACTGTTACGGATAAAGCAAAACTATAATAATTTAGTTGGGAATTCATGCGTTTACCAAACAAGTATGTAAAAACAAGTAAGACTATATAGGAAATACCTGTACGAATAATTGGTTGCATTAAGTCTTCCATGAAAAGCTCCTTTTAGTATGTTTCAAATTTCATTGAGATTTCTTATTCCAATAAATACAACAGATCTAAATTAAACCCGTATACTTTTCGTGGTTTTCTCCTTCCATATATAAAAAAATCCACTCACTTTATTTGCTCTATAAACCATCATAATTATTATGTCCATTTTTTTCAAAGCCTTATGATTGATAATAGCTGCATTTGTCATAGACAGCTTAATTCCTTAGTTTGAGTTGTTCTACTAATGCTATTTCTATTTACCCTTGCCGCTACTAAGTTCAGACAGAGTAATACCGTTACAATTATTAAGTAACTTTCCTAACTTAGGCCTTTTCTATTCTTTCCTACCCATAACTTTAAATCAGATCTCTTAGCTATTTTTCGTTCCCTATTATTGACTGATCTTTACGTCTTAATTCACCATCTATTATTTGGTTTTCGCAAAAATATTGTGAAATATGAAGAAGCATTTCCATTGGCAATTACCCCATCCTTATTAAGCGTTATTCTCTTGAATCTTGCAGTTATGATTAATCCAGTCTTTATCGGAATCGCTGCAGGTCTTCTCCTAATTGCGCTAATTGGGGTACCGTTCTGAAAATGCGGTTTTACAACATTAAGTATATCTTTCTAACGATTCCCACCTATACAAAGAAGAAAAATGTATCATTGATGAACATGTTCAAAAATAGTCATTGGGCAACCTTTTCTGAAATCCCTTTATAGTAAAATTAACATTTCGAAAGGATGGTTAACTTGATGCTAACTAAAGAGAAAAAAACTGTACTCACCCACTTATCTATCATCTATTATCGTTCTTAATTTCTTTTTGATGGGTATTTATTTATTAGGGTTTTTGTTTTTTTTCCATCTACTTGGATGGATGCATTGCTTTTTAATCCACGTATCTCTTATTGCATAATAGTAATTATCCTTATACACTTTTGCAATGTAAAAAAACTTGTACAGTTTATTCATGTACAAGTTTTTCACACATCTTATTCATGGCCAAGAGGTTTAATCAGATTTAATCTTGACGCCTTTTTCGCCGATAAAATATCAAATACAATTCCTATTGCAGAGAAAAAGAAGCTCCAAGAATATTCTGCCACAAAATAAGAAATGGCTGTACTATATATATACGTATTCATAGCGAATAAAGCTTGAAGCTCACTTCTGAATTTGCTATTTTTTTCAACAGTCATTAATACTTCAAGAGTAATAAAAACCGATATAATTTGGGACAAAATCCCTGTAATAATCAAAGTAATATTTCGGTTTGTTTTTTTGTAGGTACGGAAAGATTTTAAGTTTCATAATAAACTAATGTTTCCTAATTAATTTTCATAAATATTAAAATATTAATCTATAATACAAAGAAAAAGACGATAGGAAGCGTAATCAAACTTAAGGATGTACTAATGAACGTGGCACTTGATACAAATTCAGGCTCCGTATTAAATTGGAGCGCGTACATCGTAGTGTTAGCTGCCGTCGGCATAGCAGCTACGATAATCATAATATGCCTGACCATATCATCTACCGGCAAAGCAAGTGATAATAGGAAAGCAATGGCTGGAGATATAGCAAGCTTTACCAGCAACGAGATAGAGAGCTTTTGTAGCGCGATTTTTTTTAGTGAGATGTTGGCAAGCTGCATTCCAAGTGTAATCATAATTGTCGGAATTGCCGCATTTGCAACAAGGTTGACGGCTTCCATAACCGAATTGCTTAAAGGAATGTTCACAAACTTAAAAACTACACCTGCAATTGCTCCGTACACAATCGGCATCCTACACACAGCTTTAAGTGCAGAATGTACTCCGTTACCTTCCGGACTTCCCTTTGCAGCAAAATATATACCTATTGTACACATGACTAACTGCTGGCCTACCATTAGAATGATGGCATAATCAAGTCCTGCTGCTCCAAATAGAAGGAAAATGACTGGTGTTCCGTAATTTCCATTATTCATGAATGCGGACGCTAAGATCATCCCACTCGTTTCCGTTACTGTATAATTACGAAAAAACGAAATGATATAGACAACTAAAATAAGAGAAAGACAGAGTACAATCGTGAATAAAAACAGATAAAAATAATTAACATTAAATTCAGCTGTATAAAACGTACGGAACACAAGAAAAGGTGACATTAAATATAATGCTGCCGTCGAAATGGATTTTGTATCAAGTTGAAACTTTTTTTGACCGACGAACCCTAAAACAAAAATACCGAATATCGGTAAAAGAACTCCCAAAAACCCCATACATTTCACCTTCATAATCTTAATGATTTTCTTCTAACAATATCAGTTTTAAAATAATTTGTAAAAATACTTCTCAATAATTTTAATATTATCGACGTTATATTTACTAACACAAAAGTATTTTTCATTATTTTCTGAAAATATTATTCAACTTTTATCCATATATGGTATATTATTTATTGTATTTACGTTATGAAATATCACACAAACTCTTTACTGTTTATCAAAAATATTTTAAGGGGTGTTTTAATTGGATGTAAAATTCATGGAGATGGCAGTTCAACTTGCATATGAAAATGTATTGGCAAAGAACGGAGGACCATTTGGGGCTATTATTGTAAAAGATGGCGTGATTGTTGGAAGAGGTTGTAATAATGTGACAACAGCCAATGATCCGACCGCTCATGCTGAAGTACAAGCGATTCGTGATGCTTGCAGAAATCTTAACAGTTACCAGCTTACTGATTGTGAAATATACACAAGCTGCGAACCGTGCCCAATGTGTATCGGTGCTCTTTATTGGGCCCGTCCAAAAGTGATTTATTACGCTTGTACAAAAGAGGATGCTGCCTGTATCGGCTTCGATGATCATTTTATATACCAAGAACTCGCCCTACCAATGGAGAACCGTTCTATTAAAATGCAGCAAATACCTTTCAATAACCATGATTTACCTTTCCGTACATGGGAGACATATTCGAAAAAAGTGAAATACTAATCGGAAAGTTTTTTTGAAAAGGAGGGTATGATAATGGAAAAAAGTTTGCTTCAAAGGAGAATCGACGTTGCGTCAGGAAGAAAGCCTGCTGATTGCATCATTAAAAATGGTCGGATTATTGATGTATTTAATGGTGATACCTATACTGGCGACATCGCAATCGTGGACGGTTTTTTTGCCGGTATTGGAAGTTACGAGGGCAAATCAGAAATTGAAGCCGCTGGTAAATATGTTTCACCCACCTTTATCGATGGTCATGTCCATATTGAATCCTCAATGGTTCGTCCTTCTGAACTAGCAAAAATACTGCTTTTACATGGAGTGACCTGTATTGTTGCAGATCCGCATGAAATTGCCAACGTTTCAGGAACAAAGGGCATTCAATACATGATCGAACAATCCAATGACCTTCCTTTTGACTTCTACTTTATGATGCCATCTTGTGTACCGGCGACAAAATTCGAACATTCAGGTGCTGTCTTAAATAACGAAGATCTAACTCCATTCTATCAAAATCCAAGGGTGCTTGGTTTAGCCGAAGTGATGAATTTTCCAGCCGTCTCCAATACAGAAGAGGATATGCTGCAAAAATTAAACGATGCAATAAAACATGGCAAAAACATTGATGGCCACGCCGCGGGCTTAACCGAACAACAGCTCAATGTTTATATGTCTGCAGGTATTAAAACCGATCATGAATGCACAACAGCAAAAGAGGCAAAAGAGAGACTTCGTAAAGGAATGTATCTTATGATCAGGGAGGGCACTGTTGCAAAAGACTTAATAAACCTGGTTCCAGCCATAAACGAGAGAAATTCCCGTCGTTGTTTATTTGTCACAGATGACCGACATCTGGATGATATTGTGTCAGAAGGAAGCATTGACCATAACGTTCGACTTTCCATAGAAAATGGCATTCCCCCTCTGACTGCAATTCAAATGGCGACCATTAACGCGGCCGAATGCTTTGGGTTAAAGGAACACGGGGCAATTGCACCTGGATATAGGGCAGACTTTCTTCTATTTGATGATCTTGTTTCTCTCCAAATTCACTCCGTATTTAAAGATGGAAATCTTATTGTACAAAATAATCAACTAATAAACTTTCCGGAAAGCAAGGAATGTATTATGGAAAATGATTTAAAACATTCTGTAAACCTTCATAATATAACAGAGAAAGATTTATCCATTCAGCTCAAAAATAAATTGGCTAATATTATTGAAATAACACCAAACAGCTTGATTACAAAGCACCTAATTGAACCGGTTTATCTAAATAATGGCCTATTCCAATTTTCTGAACGAAATGATCACATTAAGCTCGCAGTTATTGAACGGCATCATGTGACAAAACAAATAGGGCTCGGAATTGTCAAAGGACTTGGCTTGCAATCAGGTGCGATTGCCACGACAGTCGCCCATGATTCACATAATTTAATCATTGCGGGCACGAATGATCAGGATATGCTCATAGCAGCAACGGAAATTAAAAAGATGCAGGGTGGATTAGTCGTAATCCAAGATGGAAGAACACTTGCTTCCCTTCCTCTCCCTATTTCCGGATTAATGAGCACAGGTACTTATAATGAAGTTGTTGATTCCTTAAAAAGGATCGACGAGGCGTTATTAACACTCGGTGCTAATCGCCATTTCAATCCTTTCCTGACTCTCGCCTTTTTAGCACTTCCTGTTATCCCGGAAATTAAACTGACAGACCAAGGCTTATTTTCGGTCTCCTCTTTTATGCACATCTCTATCGATGCAGTTTTACCAGTCAATAGAATGGAAATTAATTAATCCCCTAAAAGGGGGATTTTTATTCATTTAAAAACTTTTACATAATAAAGGTTCCAACTCCACTTAAACCGGGAAAAAGGTATATATGTGCTTTCTATGTTAAAATAAACTCAAATCTTTCTTGGAGGGGATAAATATGGTAAAACAGAATCAACAAACCATTATAGGATATATAGGAACATACACAAAAGGAAACAGTAAGGGCATTTATCGTTTTACTCTCGATACAGTTGAAGGAAAAATAAGTACACCTGTACTTGCAGCAGAATTAACCGATCCAACATATATCACAATTAGCGAAGACAATAAGCATCTATATGCCATATTAAAGGAAGCAGGAAGCGGCGGTGTTTCTGCCTACTCCATCAATGAAGATTCAAGCGATCTTACTTACCTAGGCAAACAACTTACACCTAATGGGTCTTCTTGCCATATCAGTATTGATAGCGAGAAACACATTTTAGTTACTTCCAATTACGGAGACGGCATTATTGAAGCTTATCAACTTCAGAAAGATGCGACCCCCCTACCTGTATCATCCACTATCCGCCATGAAGGAAAAGGACCGAATAAGGATCGTCAGGAAAAAGCACATACACACTTTGCAGGGTTCACACCGGATGAAAAGTTCATAGCGGTAGTCGATCTCGGAATTGATAAAGTCATCACCTATAAAATACATAATGGAGTCTTGGAAGAAGTAAATAGTCTATCAATAGCTCCCGGCAGCGGCCCCCGGCATCTGACCTTCCACCCTAATGGAAAATTTGCATTTGTGATGGCAGAGCTAGTACCCGAAGTTATTGTGTTAAGCTACGACAGCTTAAACGGGCGCTTTTCTGAATTACAAACAGTACGGACTGTTCCAGAAGATTTTAGTGAAAATAATCAAGGCAGTGCCATTCATATTTCAGCGGATGGGCATTTCGTATATGCCGCAAACCGTGGACATGATAGTATTGCTGTTTTCCAAACTAATCATGCAACCGGTAATCTTACATTAGTTGAACTGGTATCAACCGAAGGCCACTGGCCACGGGACTTTGCAATAGATCCTAGCGGGAAATTCCTTGTTGCTTCTAATGAAGAATCAGGAAACTTGACACTATATTCTCGGAATGAAAGCACTGGAAAATTAACATTACTTCAAAAGGATGTTCAAGTTCCCTTCCCTGTATGTGTGAAATTTCTTCAAGGCTAATCTTATTGGTAATACCTAAAAAAAGGATTGGAGCTAAACTACAGCTTCAATCCTTTTCTTTTTCAATAAACAAATGCATTATTATCTAATATATCCATTTATAAAATTGATTTTTTTAATCTATTTTTACGACAGACTTTCAAATTTGATAATAATAAATGAATAAATTTATTTAACTACTTCCATACCTCCACCATTTCTGGGAAATCAATAAATGGATTTCGGTTACCCTGCACTTCAAATATAGCTTGGTTTCTATGCTTTTCATAAAGACTGACTGGGAAAAGCTGATGCCATTCTAACAATAGTTCCATGTTAACATTGGCGCTATCAATGATCCCCTCATATCGGAGTAAAAAATACAGAGTCGCCCTGGCCACAATACCTTTACCATATTCTGGCTCGAATTTTCCTTCCTCTGTCTTTCCGCAACCCTCTTTTATACCTCTAGATGATACCTCAGGCACATAATCCTTGAAGTCATGATATGGATAGTTCCCTCGGCTACTGTTACAAGTTGGTTCACAGGCAAATAAGTGATGCAAATCCCCCCTCATCGGTTCTTTTTTATTAAACCATGATTGAGGTACGACATGTTCGCAATTAACGATATTATTTTCAACATTTGATGTTTGAATGTCTTTTGTCAAGATTTCAAGGATACGAATATCTTCCTCAATGACCTGCACAGGGTCCATCCTTTTCCCGGAATACAAACTTTTCAGCTTGCCGTTTTCCTGTAAATCAACCCATGGATAAACATGACGATGTGGGGAGTAGTTCAGCTGGTTTTTGTGGGTGGTTACAAGCAGGTTGTTCAGTCTTTCTCTGTCCCAAGAGCCAGCCTGATAGTATTCTTCCTGAATTTTTCGATCTTTTTTTTCATCGTAGTATTCACGGTTTTCACTGAATTTCACAAGTTCAGCCAATGCCAATTCTCGTTCCCTTTCAAGTAATTCCAAACTATTCTTCATCCACTCATCCCCCCGCCTTTTATTAAACCTAACTTTTACCATATTTAAAGTTTAATAGATTTCTATTCAGAATAAAAGGTGCTTTAGAAGTGTCTAACGTAGAATTTCAATAAAATGGGTAAGAATTTTCGCCGTCATTCCCCAGATTACTCGGCCGTTATACAAGTAGAAATATTCTTCCATTTGTCTAGGCTGCCATTTATAATTTTCCCCGCCAACTACTAATTTGTGGGGGAAGTTTTCGGGTGGTTCGACTCTATAGTTCACATGATAGATCTCTGGCGGTTTTTCCATAAAAAAAGACAGGGGTACCGTAAAAATTGTTTCCACTTCAGAAGGGTTAGGTGTTATTTGATGATGGTTACGGACAAATCCTGCATAGGGATAAACAATCATCCCAAACGGAGAAACCAGATAATCAATCGGAAAGACATTATATATATCTTCCTTTTTCAAACCAAGTTCTTCATGTGTTTCCCTGAGAGCTGCTGCCTGCTCATTACTATCCTGTTTATCGATTCTTCCGCCTGGAAAACAAATATCCCCTGGCTGCCTTCTTAGTTTGTGTGATCTCTCTTCAAAAAGAACATGTATGCCATCTTCTTTTTCTAAGAGAGGTAAAAGCACTGCATACTTTGAGAAATTCCCACTCCCTAAAATTTCGGGGTTATGTAAAGTTAATTTTTTGGTTATGTCTTCATTTTTCATGTCCCACACCTCTTTTGACTGATAATAATAAAGATGAGATCTTTTGTTCTCCAATCATTTATTATAATTCTATTTTCAAACATCTTGTATAACTAAGCAAGGAAAACGATTCCATTGTATTATCTTTAATATGTACAATGTTTATCATTCATTTAAACAATAAGGTAGCTATTCTTTTTAGTTTTAGTTGTTTTTCAGCATCCTTATGCTAAACAATATTTTTGACTGCCTGTATTTACGACTCGACCAAACTAAGCTTCTAGTAAAAGCAACCTCCTCTTTATTTCAGCTTGTTATTGTTTCTGGTAGTGCGCTGATTAAATTGATAGCTGCTGAAATTGCCATATCCTTCAGATCCAAGACTTGAATTCATAATTGTGGAATCAATCAAATCATTTACATAAATATACGTTGATAATCCTTTAGATGAGAGAGCTATTGAATGTGGTCCTGATTTGATATGACCAATAGTCAAAATCCCTTTTTCATCTGTTTTCCCCTTAAATGCTTTCCCTTTATCAATCGTATACACCACTTCACTATTAGCGACAATCTCTCTGCCTTTTTTGATTGTAATAGCTGCAGTATAAGGATAGTACACATGAGAAGTAACTGCCCTTGACCTTCTTTTGCTTACCGGATAGTAAAAAACTCCATCCCCCGCTTTGGTCAACTTTGTAATGTACTCTTCAAATATTATATCCAATGAAGCACCTTCACCAATATTAGTTAGGCTTTTTAGCATTGTATAGCCATCTCCACCGGCTGTTTCAAAATTATTTGTAGCAAGTACGATTTTTGTCGTAGTGTCTGAACGATTTAATACTTCGCCATCTGACCCTTCTGCATCAAGTAAAATGATTTTAGTGACCCGTTCGCCTTTTGTAAACGGCTTTGTAGTGTCTTTCGTATTGGCAGCGGTTTTGGATGGATCAAATTCAAATCGCATTCCTGAAATTTGTGGATACCTTCCATCCACACCGGTAATAAACCCAGTTTTCGGATTAACGCTCTCTATTTTTGAAACACCATTTTCCAGTACATCATATAAAATAGCAGGACTAACTTCTTTGAGAAATAAAATATTACCAAAAGGGAGGATTGAAATGACTTGTCCTCGGTTAATAATACCCTCAGGTATCGAATCGCGTATGCCTCCCCCATTTATCAAGGAGACAATCGGCTGGTTTTCATAACTGGATTCTTTAACTTGTGACGCAGCAGACCAAACCATTGAATCCGCAATCAAATCTCCTAGGTTAGTTTCACTAATCCTGCCGATAGCAATCCCATTTACTGTCGCACCCCAAAGAGGGGTTTCAGTTCGGCCAACAACTTGATTAAAGCTCGTACCTTGTGATTCACTGATTTTTTTAGTGAAGTTAGCCACTTCGACTTCAGACTTGTAGGTCACAGATTCTGTTTTGGATATCAAGGTTTCTTTTGCTTCGACTATTTCATCATTTTTTAGAGTAATGTCCACTTTGCCTACATTTGCACTTGCACTGCCGGTTTGAGCAATCAACGTTCCATTCACATGCTCATTAATGAGAGTATGACTGTGACCATCTAATATAACATCAATTCCATCTACTTCAATTGCAATATCTTCACTTTTCAGTTTACTGGAAGTTTCATTGCCTAAATGAACAATACCGACAATAACATCTGCTCCTGCTTTTTCTAACTTGTCGACCTGATTTTGGGCAGTTTTTATAGGATTTTCAAATGTAACTCCCTTCACATTATTCGGGTTAGTTTTATACGCGGTTTCTTGAGTGGTAATTCCAAAGAACCCTACTTCTACACCATTAATTTCTTTAATGAAGAACTCCCCGTTATTTCCGTTTATACCTGCAAGAAGTGGTTTGCCCCTATATATCGTGTTGGCTGAGATAACAGGAAATTTAGCAAGTGCCACATTCTTTAACACTTGTTCCAAGCCAAAATCAAATTCATGATTCCCCAAAGTCATACCATCATAACCAGCTGCATTCATTAAGGTAATCACATCTTTACCTTTTCTTAAATTAGCAAAAGGAAGGCCTTGGGTTGCATCCCCAGCATCAATCAGCAGAGAATTCGACTCCATATTTTTCATACTTGTAATAATATCAATACCAATCTGATTCGAATTATTCAGCAAATGGCCATGCATGTCATTGGTGTGAAAAATCGTGATTTGCTTGTTTCCATTCTCTGCTGTTGCCACCAGCACATTATTTGGTAATAACGATAAAACGATTACCAATGAACTAAGCATAGATAAGGTGCACAAAATTGATAACTTCAACCCAGATCCTCCCCTTATTCACCATTACAGTTCATTAAAGAACAACCAACCATCTTAAATTAGGAATATTATTATTTATTGCCTTTAATTAAAAAAATAATAAGTTCTATAACAATAGGAAAATAATGTGAAACAGTGATGGTTTTCGTATTCTTGAAACATGCCTTGTTTGATTCCCTAAAGATAAGAGTTTCAAGGTCTAAGAACAATATCCGTCTAAAGATAGACAATAACAAAACCTGCAGTACATCAGAAATACTTTGGGATTTTTTCGTAATTTGCCAAGGTTTTAAGGAAAAAAAAGAATCTGTAAAATTAGAGCGCTGATTGCATCTGAATTTCCTATAAATTGGTGATATAAATCATATAACCCTACAATCTTTAGTGCATTCTAGTTTTTCAGCACTCCTCTAGTACTTTTCAAGGAACGGAGTTAACATACTTTTATATACAAAAAAGGAACAGAAGAAAAATAGATTCTGTTCCCACTGTTTATTAATATTTATTACAGTTCAGCTAATACTTGCTTTACCGTCATTACAATAAAAGAAAAATCCTCTTCAGTAATACTTAACGGAGGTGCGAGCGTCAGGACATTATTGAAACCAGCTACGGTATCACCATTCTTGCCGATGATGAGTCCTTTATTTTTGCACGATGCAATTACTTTATTGATTTTGGAAATATCAATCGGTTGTTTTGTTTGTTTATCTTCCACAAGTTCAATTCCAACCAACAAACCTTTGCCACGGACATCTCCAACATTTGGATGAGACTTAATTTCATCTAATTCTTGTAGAAAACGAAGACCTAAATCTTTGGACCGTTCAATTAGTTTCTCATTTTCATATATCTCCATATTTTTCAAAGCCAAGGCACAGGAAGCAGGATTGCCACCAAATGTATTTACGTGTCGGAAGCGGTCATATTCTTCGGAACCAGCGTACGCTTCATAAATTTCACGTTTTACAGCTGTAGCGGAAAGCGGCAGGTAAGCGCTAGTAATCCCTTTTGCCATTGTAATGATGTCTGGTTGAACATCATAATTCATAAATCCAAACTTCTTCCCAGTACGGCCAAAACCGCAAATAACCTCATCTGAAATAAGAAGAACTCCATTTTTCTCACAAATTTCTTTAACCCTTTTCATATATCCATCAGGAGGCATCAGAATCCCTCCGCCAGTAATAATCGGTTCCATAATAACTGCTGCTACCGTTTCACTTAATTCCCATGTTATGGCACGATCAATTTCCGCAGCACTTTTTTCACCGCTTTCGTCTTCTGGATTACGGTATAAATCAGGAGGTGAGACATGAAGAAACCCTGGCGCAAGCGGTTCGTATTTATACTTCCGTTGTGCCTGCCCAGTCGCTGCAAGCGCTCCCATTGAATTTCCATGATAAGCACGATAACGGGAAATGAATTTATAGCGTCCATGTTCACCCTTTTGCTGATGATACTGACGGGCAATTTTAAAAGCGGTTTCATTTGCTTCTGAACCACTGTTCGAGAAGAAAATTACATAATCTCCTCCCAGCCAATCATTTAACTTCTCTGCAAGCTTAATAGCGGGAATGTGACTGTTTGTTAAAGGAGAATAAGGAAGTTCCTTCAGCTGCTCATAAGCTGCTTCTGCTAGTTCTGTCCGTCCATAACCAACATTGACACACCATAACCCTGACATCCCGTCAAGATAACGATTTCCATCAACATCCGTGATCCATGCCCCTTCCCCTTTTTGAACGACCATTGTCCCAGGATTCGGTCCAGCTCCTTTCATATGATGCCAAACATATTTTTCATCTATTGTCTTAAGATCTTGACCTTGTTTTTCAACCTGCATAATCCCCACTCCTCTTATAATTGTATAAAGGAAGGCCGACCATAAATAGCGTCGACCTCCTTTCTATATCAGTATCTTGCTGTTAGCATTTTTTTCCTTGTGTAAAATTCTACGCCGTCTCTTCCATTTGCATGCAGGTCTCCATAAAATGAGCTTTTATAGCCGGAGAATGGAAAGAATGCCATCGGAGCAGGTACACCAAGATTCACCCCTAGCATTCCTGCATCAATTTCTTCACGGAATTCACGGACAGCTTTCGCGCTATCTGAATAGAGACAGGCACCATTAGCAAATTCGGATTGGTTAGTTAATTCAATTGCTTCCTCAAGTGTATTAACCCGCACTATTGATAAAACAGGAGCAAAAATTTCATCCTTCCAAATTTTCATATCTGTTTTAACATGATCAAATAATGTTGGTCCTACATAATAGCCGTTTTCCTGATCACCTTCATTTCGACCGTCACGAAGGAGAACAGCCCCTTCTTTTTCACCAATCTCAATATATTGTTCCGTCCTCTTTTTATGAGTATCACGAATGACTGGGCCAAGGAAAACTTCTTTATCCATTCCATTTCCAATCTTGATTTCATCAGCTGCTGCCTTTAATCTTTCTACAAGCAGATCTCCCACTTCTCCTACTGCAACAACTACTGAAGCGGCCATACAGCGCTCACCTGCAGATCCAAAAGCAGCGTTGGTAATGTTGGTTACTGCATTATCCAGATCTGCATCAGGCATTACAATTGAATGATTTTTTGCTCCTGATAAAGCCTGAACGCGTTTTTTATTAGCAGCTGCTGTTTTATATACATACTCTGCAACTGGCTGGGAGCCAACAAAAGATACTCCTTTAATGTCTTCATGCTCCAATATCCCATTCACCACATCGTGTGCCCCATGGACAATATTTACAACACCATCTGGAACACCTGCTTCTGTTAATAACTCAACAAGACGGTTGGCTAGAAGAGGCGTTCTTTCAGAAGGTTTTAGAATAAATGTGTTTCCACAGGCAATCGCAAGCGGGAACATCCAACATGGAACCATCATTGGGAAGTTAAATGGAGTAATGCCTGCTACTACTCCCATTGGATAACGGTACATGCCCGATTCAATACCCGGAGAAATATCCGGAAGCTGGCTGCCCATCATTAAGGTTGGCGCACCTGCAGCGAATTCCACACATTCTATGCCACGTTGAACTTCACCATATGCTTCTGTATAGCTTTTTCCATTTTCAATGGTGACGAGCTTCGCAAGCTCATCCCAGTGTTCAATCAACAATTGCTGGTAGCGGAATAAGAAGCGAGCTCTTTTAGGTACAGCTACCTTTTTCCATTCTTTATAAGCATTTTTTGCCACCCGAACTGCTTGATTGACATCTTCTTTTGTGGAAAGCGGTACAATCGCCAACACTTCTCCTGTTGCCGGATTAGGCACCTCTTCATGTTTTGACGTTGTGGATTCTACCCACTTGCCACCTATATAATTTTTCAACGTTTCTACATCATTAATAACTGCCATTAAGACACCCTCCATTTCAACCCGATTTCATAGTTTTATTATATTTTTTAAACGGACTTTTTACATTAGACGTTTTGTATAGTTTTTGAATGATTATTTGCACATTTTGTTTGTTTTTAAATTTCATATCTTCCTAGAGCCATGGAATATTCCTCGTCAAAATTTACGAGAGCTAGAAATGCAAATTGAAGGCTGTCAGTTTCCTTTCTTATTATTCTTGATAAAATGGGAAATGAGTGTTTTCCAGAATTTTCACATAGACGGAAACAGTGAGCTAACCTAAGATTTGGTTTGACTTCTTCAACATTTATAAATCCATCCCCTTAAAAGTACAGCAACCCTTATAGATTTTTCGTAATCCTTACATTAATGTATGATCATTTAATAATTGAATATAATTTCAGGTCCTCATGCTTACCTTTAACAAACATACCTTTTCGCAAAATACCTTCAAAAGACATTCCAGACTTTTGCATGACCCGTTCTGAACCAAGATTATCCACAAAGCAGCGGGCCTGAATACGAACAAGATTCATATTTTCGAAACCAAACTCTATTACCTTTTTGGCAGCCTCCGTTATCATGCCATTTCCCCAATATTGTGGAGCAAGGACATACCCTATTTCAGCGATTTGATGATTCAAATGCCATGAAACAAAGTCGATAGTACCAATAAACTCACCATTGTCCTTGTATTCAATTCCCCATGGAGCAAGCTTATTATCTTCATAATTCTGTAACACGAATTGGATAAAATCTCTTGTATCAGATAGTGAACGATGCGGTTCCCACGTGACAAAACGAGATACTTCACTTTCGGAAGCATATGCATACATATCTTCAGCATCCTTCATAGTGATTTTCCTCATAATTAAACGTTCTGTTTCTAAAGTTGGTAGCTGCCCATATATATCCTTCACCTTCATGATTACACCCCATCCTTGTTAGATATTTGTATTATATCAAGATTGCTTAGTAATCACTGTTTCCAATTGAATTATTCTCAAAACTTACGTATAATTCAGAAAAATGATAGAGGATGATGATTATGCCAAATAAAAAACTCATTATTACCCAAAACCTGAATGAACATTTATTGCAGCAAGTTAAAGGATTGATTCCCGATTGGACTGTGATTACTGGAAGAGCCCCTGCAATATGGCAGGATCATATAAACGATGCGGAAATAATCGCTGGCTGGAAATCAGAAATGTACGAATCTATTTTATATGAAGCAAGTGAATTGAAATGGATCCAGACATGGAGTGCTGGAGTGAATGCTTTGCCACTGGAAAAGTTAGAACAAAAGAATGTGCAGATTACGACTGCAAATGGTGTCCACGCATATCCCATTTCAGAGACCATTTTCGCCCTAATGCTCGCCTTTACAAGAAAAATAGATACATATGTTAAGCAACAGCAGGAAAAGACTTGGCACCACGCTGATATGAAGCAGGAAATTCACGAAAAGACTATAGGCATCATTGGGGTTGGAAAAATCGGGAAGGAAACAGCTAAAATTGCCAAGGCTTTTGGAATGACCGTATTAGGGGTTCGTCATTCTGGTAAATCAGAAGAATATGTTGATGAGATGTTCACCCAGAAACAATTGAATGATCTTCTCCCTAAGTGTGATTATGTTGTCGTGACATTACCTTTGACTCCAGAAACACAGGATATGTTCGGCACAAACGAATTCAAGTTAATGAAGCCTTCCGCTTTTTTCATTAATATTGGAAGAGGATCCCTCGTTGTTCAAAATGAATTGATTCAAGCGCTTAAGGACCAGCAGATTGCAGGTGCAGGACTAGATGTGTTTGAAACTGAACCACTTCCGGAAAGTAGCCCTTTATGGGAAATGAACAATGTCATCATCACGCCACACACATCCGGAAACACTGAATATTACGACAAACGATTGATTGAAGATATTTTCATTCCCAATTTGAAGAACTATCTCAACGGTAAAAACCCTACAACAAATTTACTTAATTACAAGAAAGGATATTAACGAATCTTCATAGCAATTTCACAAAAAATAATCTTACTATGATAGCTTGCAGATTCCGACATTATCTGTTATATTTAATAAGAATTATTTTTGTTCGGGAAGATTGATAAGTGAAACACTTTTCGTCTGAAGATTGAGCAAGGGTAGTAACACATTGTGTGGATTCACACTAGGAGGCAACAACAATGGAACAAGGTAAAGTGAAATGGTTTAACGCAGAAAAAGGATTTGGCTTCATCGAACGCGAAAACGGAGACGATGTATTCGTACATTTCTCAGCTATTCAAAGCGAAGGATTCAAATCATTAGACGAAGGTCAAGAAGTTACTTTTGAAGTTGAGCAAGGTCAACGTGGACCCCAAGCTACTAACGTTCAAAAAGCATAATTTTAAATACAATATATAACGGACTCTACTTGTAGAGTCTGTTTTTTTTGAATAAAAATATTCTTTATAGAATATCTTTTTTTGAAAATAAAAAAACCCCTATTCACAAGGAATAGGGGAATATGAAACAAGTTTAGTAAATGGTAAACACAGTATAACACACTAAGAAAAGAAACCCTAATTTATCCGAAAAGTAAAAATTCTCACACAGTTCCTAAGAATGATTTCAATACAGAATTAATCATTTATTTTTTATCTGATTCGTATGTTCGATCCAGACCCCACGGGTAAAACGGCGGCATATCAGAGCTGCTCTTCATTGTAAATTCAGCTTTCCGTTTTTCTAAGAAAGCTTCGATTCCTTCTTGTGCATCAGCTTGCTTTCCGGTCCAATGAAGCATTTTCGATTCTATTTTATGTGATTCAACTGGATGATTTGCTCCAAGCATAGTCCACATTAGCTGCCGAGATAATGTCACAGATACGGAAGAGGTATTTTCCGCTATTTCAGATGCGATTTCCATTGCAGTTGGCATCAATTCATCAGGCTCTACAATCTTGTTAACTAGTCTCCCCTCATAGGCCTCCTTAGCTGAAATCATTCTTCCAGTAAAAATCCATTCGGATGCCTTCCCCATTCCGACAAGTCTAGGCAGGAACCAACCACTGCAAGCCTCCATTGTAATTCCTCGCCTTGCAAAAACAAACCCCATTTTCGCATCAGTTGAAGCAATTCTAATATCCATAGGCAAAGTCATAGTTATACCAATACCAACCGCTGCTCCATTAATGGCTGCTATTATAGGTTTCTTCATCTCAAAAATCCTTAATGATAAAACACCACCTGCATCACGGTACTCAACTAAAGGAGTGTGATCCATAAAAGTTTCTGCACCTTTTTCCAAATCCATGCCAGCACAGAAAGCCTTCCCTGCCCCAGTTAAAATAATGGCTCGTACGTCATCATTTTCATCCGCTTCATCAAAAGCACGAATCATTTCCTCACACATTTTTTCATTAAAGGCATTCATTCTTTCAGGACGGTTAAGTGTAATAATCATGACATGATCGACAATTTCACTAGTTATTGTGGAATACAACATTATTCCTCCTTATCTCACAAAATGAAGCCATTTCTGGGTAATTTTAATTTTACATATAATTACATTTTATATGTTTTATTTTCAAATTCCTAGATTTAATTATTATAAATCTATAAAAAATATTTTCTAAAAACCTAGTGGCATCTTTCCTGAAAATAAAAAGTTTTTTTAATGTGTATTTTCAAAAAAAGACCAGCCGCAGATTTTGCAACTGGCCTCATTATTTTATTTACCAATATAAATGACAAGCAACGTAGTGCCCAGGTTTTTGTTCTTTCCATTCAGGCACAGCGCTAGAACATATCTCCATCGCTTTCGGACAACGAGTACGGAATACACAGCCGCTCGGCGGATTGATCGGACTTGGTACATCGCCTTTTAGTACGATCCTTTCCCGTTTAATAGTGGGATCTGGTATCGGCACCGCAGAGAGCAAGGCTTGTGTGTATGGGTGAAGCGGATCCTTCGTTAAAGAATCACTATCTGAAAGTTCCATCATTCTCCCAAGATACATGACTAAAATACGATCTGAAATATACTTGACCATCGATAAATCATGGGCGATGAATAAATAAGTCAAGCCCATTTCTTTTTGTAACTCTTTTAATAAATTTACTACTTGAGCTTGGATTGAAACATCAAGTGCAGAAATTGGTTCATCACAAACAATGAATTTAGGATTCAAAGCCAGCGCCCTTGCAATTCCGATACGCTGACGTTGTCCGCCACTGAATTCATGCGGAAAACGAGTGATATGTTCCGGACTTAAACCAACCAGTTTTAACAGGTCTTCCACCCGTTTTCTTCTCTCTTTACCTTTTGAAATCCCATGAATGGCAAGTGGTTCACCAATTAATTCTTCTACCTTCATCCTTGGGTTTAAGGAAGCGTAAGGATCTTGGAAGATCATCTGGATTTCACGGCGAATATGTGACATTTCACCAGGTTTGTAATCAAAAATATTTTTCCCTTGAAAAAGAACTTCTCCTTCTGTCGGTTCATAAAGGCGGGTTATCGTACGCCCAGCAGTAGATTTTCCACAACCGCTTTCCCCAACAAGTCCGACAGTTTCCCCTGCGTAGATTTTGAGATCCAAACCATCTACCGCTTTCAACGACTGTGAACCAACAGGGAAATATTTCTTCAGATTCTTTATTTCAACAAGAGGAGAATTTTCGTTGACTGTCTTTTCTTTTACTGACTTATTCTTTAGTGAAACCATTGGTTCTCCTCCTTTAAACATTAGTCGGTGCTTGAACGCGTGTTGCTTTTGCCATTGGATGGTGAAGCCAGCATGCAGCTGTCTGTCCCTCTTCTACTACCTCAAGTTCCGGGTCATGTTCTTTGCACACTTTCATTGCAGATTCACATCTTGGATAAAATGGGCATCCTTTAGGCGGATCTAACAAATCAGGTGGTGATCCGATAATGGGTACCAACGGAGCCGTTTTTTCCATATCCAGCCTTGGCACCGTTTTAAGCAATCCTCTTGTATATGGGTGTTGCGGGTTTGCAAATATTGCTTCAACTGTACCTGTTTCCACAACTTTACCTGCATACATGACTACTACCCTTTCGCAAGTTTCCGCAACCACACCTAGATCATGAGTGATTAAAATGATGGAAGTATCCATTCTACGTTGGATATCTTTCATCAGTTCTAAAATTTGCGCTTGTATCGTTACATCCAATGCCGTTGTAGGTTCATCCGCAATTAACAATTTCGGTTCACAGGCTAGAGCCATCGCTATCATCGCCCGCTGGCGCATGCCCCCTGAAAACTCATGTGGATATTGCTGCATCCTTTTTTCCGGCTGAGGAATACCTACCAGTTTAAGCGTTTCTAACGCTCGTTCATATGCATCTTTTCGAGAGATATTATTATTATGCTTTAAAATACCCTCCATAATTTGGCTGCCGATTTTAGTCGTTGGATTGAGCGAAGTCATTGGATCCTGGAAAATCATACTGATTTCATTTCCACGAATCTTCTGCATTTCCTTTTCACTCATTTTAATAAGGTCTTTACCACCAAATGATATTGACCCTGTTCCATACTCTGCTGGAGGTGTTTCCAATAATCGCATGATCGATTTTGCAGTAACGCTTTTTCCGCATCCGGACTCTCCTACGATGGCGACTGCTTCCCCTTTTTTCACTTCAAAGTTCACGCCGCGAACAGCTTGTACTTTTCCTGCATACGTATGGAAGGTGATGTGTAAATCGTTAACTTCTAATAGGTTCTCCATCATCGTCCCTCCTATTCTAGTATTATCAAAATCTTTATGTTATGACTCATTTATTTCCGTAGTTTTGGATCTAGGGCATCCTGTAGTCCATCACCAGCCACATTAAACGCGAACATGGTTAATGAGATCAATATCGCCGGGATTAAAAGTTGATAGAAATTCCCTACCAAAATGCTTCCCAGAGCATCACTGGTCAATGTTCCCCAACTTGCCTGAGGTGCTGGCACACCCAGTCCCAAAAAGCTTAGAGTAGCTTCGGCAAAAATCGCCGTAGGTACAGTCAACGTTAAATTGACAAGGATCGGTCCCATTGTATTTGGAATCATGTGTTTTCTTAAAGTCCAGCTCGTATTAGCACCAGAGATGGTTGCAGCATGAATATATTCATTCTCTTTTAATTGTAAAACCTGCCCTCTTACCAGTCGGGCCATAGGAATCCATCCTGTAATCGACATGGCTATGATTATCGGCAATATACCAGGTTTTAATACAACCATCATCAAGATAACCATCAATAGGTAAGGGATCGCATAGATCACTTCAGCAAACCTCATCATTATATTATCGGTGCGTCCGCCACGAATAGCTGAAATCCCGCCATATAGGACACCAATTAAAAAGTCTATTAGCGCCGCCATCAAGCCAATGAACAAGGATATCCTTGCACCATACCAAGCTCGCGTAAATAAATCCCTTCCTGATGAATCCGTCCCAAACCAATGCTCGGCATTGGGGCTAAGATTCTTTTTCTCGAAATCTTGACCATAATAAGTATATCCATTAATATACGGACCAAAAATAGCCAGCAAGACCAACAGGATAATTAGAACAAACCCCGTCATTGCTAGTTTATTTTCTTTAAAGCGACGCCAGACGTCAGACCAATATGAAACCGTTGGCCTAGCAATTTTTTCAGCTTCCTTAAAGTTTCCTTCAGCGGGTAGGAACATATCTTCGGTTAAATGCACTTTATCTGCCATTATTTTTTCTCCCCCGTCACTTTAATTCTAGGATCAATCAACGTATAGGCTATATCAACGATGAATATCAATAGGATAAGCACTGCACTATACACAATTGTGGAACCAAGAATGACCGGATAGTCTCGATTGGATATTCCCTTTACAAACATATCTCCCATGCCCGGAATACCAAAAATACGTTCAATAATGAAGCTTCCTGTCACGATATTAGCCGTTAGGATACCAAGAATCGTGATAATCGGCAATAACGCATTTCGGATCGCATGTTTGATTATGACACCGCTACGTTTTAGCCCTTTTGCCTTTGCGGTCAAAATGTAATCTTGTCCCATTACTTCAAGCATGCTTGTCCGCATCAATCTGGCAATGAAAGCAAGAGGCATCATCGACAGGGCAATGGATGGTAATATGGTATGCTGCCATGTCGCCCATGTAGCAACAGGGAATATATGCCATTTTATTGCAAAATAATTGATTAAAATAGTCGCCAAAATAAAGTTCGGAACAGATATCCCGACGATGGCAATGACCATTGATAAATAGTCAGGCCATTTATTTCGTTTCAGTGATGCCACTACACCTAAAATGAGCCCAAAAAAGATGGCAATCACCAGTGCTTGCGCTCCTAAATGCAAGGACACTGGAAATCCCTTCAAAATGTAATCATTCACAGAAATGGATGAGGATTTCAAAGAAGGACCAAAATCAAATTGAACGACTTCCAACAAATAATTTCCATATTGGGTCAACAAAGGCTTGTCCAATCCATAGTGGACTTGAAGGTTTTCATAAACAGCGGGAGGCATTGCTCCTTCTTTCGCAAATGGATTTCCCGGAATCGTATGCATTATGATGAACGTTAATGTAATAACCGCCCATAAAGTAATAATCGCCCATTTAAAACGATTTAATGTATATCTCAACATGGTAATCACCCCAATCATCGATTTTCTAAGGAGTTGAAAACGGAAATGAATTCATGAAATATTCAAATTCGCAATTGAAAAATGGGGTATGTCCATAATCGGACATACCTCCTATTTTCATCCTTCTTTTATTTTTTATCCGCGTAAATAAAGTTCGGATAAGCGTTTATTGGTGCATAAACCCCAGTAACATTCGATTTAACCATATATGGTTTTGTATAGAAGTAAACCGGGAGAATCGGCATTTCATCAATCAGAACTTCCTCTGCTTTATGCAAAGCAGCCATCCGTTCTTTTGGTTCCATTGTAGATTTCGCCTCTTTTAAATATTTATCATATTCTTTGTTGGACCAATCCGCATCATTATAGGCACCGTCTGTCTCCCAAAGCATGAATGTCATCGGATCTACATAGTCACCAACCCATCCTGCACGGGAAATCTCGAAGTCCCCAGCTTTTTCACGGTCAAGTTTAACTTGGAATTCAGCATTTTCAAGTGTAACTTCAACACCTAGGTTATCGCGCCACATTCCTTGAACGGCTTCAGCAATTTTTTTATGAGAATCTAATGTATTATATAAAATTGAAAAATCAGGAAGTTTTTTCATGCCTTCTTCAGCAAGTCCTTCTTTTAACAATTTCTTAGCTTCATCAACATTTTCCGCAAAAAGGTCTCCTGTATTTTCTTGGAAATCTCCAGTTGCATCCGGAATACCCGGCGGGATTACTCCAAATGCAGGCTTTTGACCACCTTGAGCAACATTATCCGTAATTTTTTTACGTTCGATAGCCATTGATAACGCTTTTCTTACTTTAGGATTATTGAAAGGTTTTACTTTAGTATTAAAGTTGTAATAGTAGACAGCAAGTTCTGCTCCATTTTTGAATTCTTTATCTCCAGAATTAACCAATTGACCTTGTACATCCACTGGTAGTGGATAAGCGATGTCCAATTCGCCACTCTGATACATTTGCCATGCAGTATTTTCATCTTCAATTAGAGCAAAATTAACGGCATCCAATTTGATTTTGTCTTTATCATAGTAATTTTCATTCTTTTCGATTTTCAGACTTTCTTTATGTTTCCACTCCGTTAACTTGAATGGACCGTTTGATACATGTGTTTTGGCATCCAAAGCCCATTTCGGATTTTCTTCTTGTACCTTTTTATCGATCGGGTAGAAGGTATAGAAAGAAGTCAAATCAAGGAAATATGGTGTAGGCTGTTCCAATGTAACCTCTAACGTAAGGTCGTCTGTTGCTTTTACTCCTACATCCTCTTCCTTGCCTTTTTTACTGTTGTAAGCTTCCCCGCCTTTAAGATAATAAAGTTGGTAAGCATAATCAGCAGCTGTTTCTGGTTTCAGTGCGTATTTCCAAGCATATTCGAAATCATTCGCTGTAAGCGGATCTCCATTTGACCATTTTAATCCATCTTTCAATTTAAATGTCCATTTTAATCCATCTTCACTGATCTTCCATGATTCTGCAGCACCTGGTACGATTTTACCTTCTTCTGTTTTCTTGGTCAGTCCTTCAAACGTATGTTCAAGAATCCATGATTCATGAGTACCTTGCGCATTGGCAGGATGAAGCGAACCAGGTTCACTTGAGTTGTTTACGTTTAATACTTTTGATTTGGCTGAGTCACTCGAGCCACCTTCTTTTTCATTCGAAGTTTCCTTCGAACCGCTGTTACATGCTGCAAGCACAAGCATAATAGCCATTAGAAGCGCAAGCACTGAAAATTTAGACTTTTTCAAAAATATTCCCCCTCATCTTTAGTCTATCTTGGAGTATCCCTAGTTTAAGAGATTATCCTTCTTCCATCTATTAACTTCTGGTTTAGTACACTAAAATATTCTGCGAGGATAGTTAGAAGTATTCATAGCAGAAACTCACCAAAAATAACTAGCGAAGCGTTTGCATAAATTTACGTTTTTTCTCAAAAACCCAAAATCAGTAGTTTTATAGCTTAAAACCACCTTCCTTTCAACCTCGCAAAAGGGTACTATACTTTGAATTAAAGATGTTGAATATTAAGTATATTACGAATAAATTAAAAAATCAATAAACCAATGAGTACTTTTTCACAAGATAGGTATTAAACGCTAGTAATTTTGATTTATATAGTAGGTAAAAAGAATTGAAACATTAACTTATTTCAATTTCAAACCCCTTCATTATGCGTTTCATTATAGACTCACAAGTACAAATCACTATATTTATATCAACTTGATTGGAAGCTATATTTGATCATCTTATTATACATATTTTTCTCATTATTCAGAAGAGGTTGAATTATTAAGTGACTCAACTTCCCAAGTTAACCACTTTTTATTAGATTCCATTTTTGAATAAGGGTCACAGAAGTGATCAAACTTTTTTCAAAACAAGCTCTTTCTATTTGATATTTTTAAGGTCATTAGTATCATTTGAGCAAACCTTATTCTAAAACAACACCTGTGGTCTTTAGTACGTCTTAATGAACCAAGGTCGTTCACCCAAAAAAAACACAATTCCTTGTAAAAGGATTGTGCCTGAATACTTAATAAACTTAATTCACTTAAAAAAGCCTCTATAAATGGTTAACTCAATAGCTGCTTTCACTTATGTTTTTTAAGCTTGTGTAGCAAGTATTCTTCCGATTTTCCTTTCTTGATAACTAAGGGGCTTCCCAATTCTCATCTTTTAATTGATTACTAATATAAAAAATTTGGCCTAATGTCTGTCTCTCTATTGCTCCAAGTACTGTATGACTTTCACCACGAATATAAATATTCTTTAATAAATCTTGTTCTCTTAAATTAGGGGGCGGACAATTTAGTTCACGGAATCATGTCCCACGCACCTGTACGTCCTACCCTAGCTCCTGATATAATAGATTCTATTAAAAAAAGATCAACCAGTAAAAACCAGCTAATCATAAAATACGAACGCACCCGTTACCTTAATAAACCAACTTGTACATAATAATGTCATCGACATATTCACTTTCATTACCCACTAGCTAATCAAATACAAAAATTGGATAATCAGAGAAATTATGATCGCACTGTTGATGTCAGTCACGCTGCCCCACAGGATCCATGTCCGAAGTTTAGTTGCTTTAATGACTAATCCGTGCTTCAAATGTCTAATATCCATTTTATGCCCTCATTAAAACATAATAATTAAGTATTTTATTTCTGTACTACTTCACTTATGATTAAATAAATACAATGACACAAAGAGTAAACAAATACCTGCTATCTTTTTCGCATCCAATGGAATACGTACCCCACCCAATAAGCCAAAATGATCAATGACAGCTCCAATCAGTATTTGTCCTAAGATAACCCCAACTAAAGTAGGGGCCACTCCAATTTGAGGGACTACTAAGACGATGACTATGACATAAATAGCCCCTAAGAGACCACCTATCAGTTGCCATTTAGGTACAGAAGTGATAGCTGAAATATTTCCATTTCCTGCAAACAAAACAATAAATAATAAAGCAAGTGTCCCGATTCCAAAAGAAATGAAAGAGGCTTCAATGACCCCTACTTTTTTTCCTAAACCGCCATTTATCTGTCCTTGAATTGCTATTGTAATGCCGCCTAGGACTGCAAGTAACGGAAATAAAATTTTCACAATAAATATGCTCCTTTTCATGTCCAATGGACGTGATGATGAATTCATTTAATTTTATCATGAAAAATATGTATAGATTCCCTTTTTTATCAAAACAAATAGTAATATGCAGATTCTTTCTTTATAAACAAAAAAAGGCCCAAATGGGCAGCCCCGATATCCTTTTACATCTTTTTATTAAACTATTTATCAATGATTCTGCCTTAATTAATTGGGGAAACTGACTAAACTAGGTGATGTATAAGCTAAAACTCCGTATATAGCAAGGAAAATATCACGGCATCATGCGATTGATTACGAAGAAATATATAATTTCTAAGATTCCCCTCTTGCTTAAAACCAAATTTCTTTAAGAGGTTTGTTGATGCAATATTATCAGGGAAGGTTAATGCAGCGATTCGATGTAAGTTTAATTCTTCAAATGAATAACGTAATACTTCTCTGACAGCTTCCGATGTAAAGTGTTTCCTCCAATAATCCGGATGGATTTCATACCCGATTTCAGCACGTTTATTAGATATGCTCAAATGATTAAGGCCAACAGTACCAATAAATTTCTCGGAATCTTTCACCACTACTCCCCATCGAATCCCCCTTTTGTTTATATATGCACTTTTAAACGAGTCTATTAATCGACGAGCCTCTTCCACTCGAATTAAGCTTTCTATCCCATCATATTTGGTTACTTCATCTTTTGAGAGAATTTCAAACAGACTTTCCGTATGCTGGTGACCTATTTCGATTAAACGCAGCCTCTCTGTTTCTAACTCTTGAAATCTCATCCTACAATCCCCCCGTGGATTCACTATCTTCTTTATTCTATTTGTGAAAAAGAGATACCTGTATTAATGGACAAAACTTTTCAATAATTTCCTTTCCTTAAGGTATAATGCAGAATCGGGATGCCCGCCCTTAATAATCAAATCTCTAATAATTTGTGAGAGAATAACACTGTAAACCGTTCCGTTCCAACCATACCCGCCCGAGATGCGATAGTAAGCTTTCCCATTAAAAAGGAAGGATAGGGATTTCAAAGGATGCAGCAGTTTAAAAGTAGTTACATAATACTATCTTTTCAGTAATCATATTGAAAAAAAAAAAATTATGTTACAATAGAAAATCTAGACATAGGTATAAAGGGGCAATTGCAATGAAAATAGAGGTTGGCTCTGTTATCAACGAATTAAGAATAAAACAAAATCTCACAAGAGAAGAATTAGCAAAAGATATTTGCGAGCCTATTACCTTGTTAGATTATGAAAGAAGCATCTCATCACCAACAATTGATGAGTTGGGACTATTAGCAGATAAACTTAAAGTTGATCTTTCGTATTTTTTCACTACCAAAAATGAACCGATTTATAATTACATAGAAACTATTAAATTATTAATAAACAGATATAAACGTACACGTAATTATGAAGCAATCTATGAAATCGTCCAAAAAGAAATGGCAACGGCACCGGAAAAATCCATATCATTTTATCAATTCTTAAAATGGCATGAGGGTATGTCTTTTTTTTATTTGTTCAAGAATAAACAAATGGCTATTGATCTATTAAATGAGGCCATTCAGATTACAATGGGCAAACGGGTAATTCTTCATCAACAGGAAATAGAAGTTTTAAATAGTATTGGAATTATTCACTTTAAAACAAAGGATTACGATGAGGCTATAATCATCTTCAATGAAGCATTGGAATTTATCGAGAATATTCCTCATGTGAATCAGGAAGGTACAATTTTAGTAAAAATCATTCATGGATTAGCTCAAACCTTAACCGAACTTCATTGCTATCAAGAGTCATTAAATTATACGCTAAAAGGCATTAATATTTGTAATTCTATCGAATCTTTATATTTATTTGCAGAACTTCATTTTCTTACCGGGAAAAATCTGATTCATCTTCAACAACAGAATGAAGGACTGCAATATTTAAATCACTCCAGAACCATATTCAGTATTCAAAAAAACGAAGAATATGTACAAATAATCGACCATGAATTAGAAAGAATCTTACAATCTATACTAGTCCTGAATTGAATTATACAAAGTTAGAGAGTGCTTTAAAAAGCATTTCTCTACCTTTTTTAGTTTCCTATTATTTCATATCAATAAGAAAGTGTTTGAAAGTGATCTTCTAATATTTAGTGATTAAGCATAGAAATTACACTAACAATCGTAGATCTAACTGAATTTTTTTCGCATAAAAGTTAACCGATTACTCCGTCACCTCTATGCTTCCCATGAGCATCTTCAATAATTTTTCCTTTATTACTCAAATTCCTATGTACCTAACTATAGTCTGTAAAATTTTAACAATAAATTAATTGAAATCTCAAAGGAACACTATCATTTAGAAATACGGCACTTTCAATAGGCAACCAAAATCAGATATAATAGATAAAAGTAGCCAAAATGGAGGAAAATTAATTGTCTAATAGATTAGGTTTAGTACTAGACGTAGAGACAACTGGATTGCGTCCTACTTCTGATGAAATTATCGAACTTGCCCTTATTCTTTTTACCTATAGCAGCGAAACCGGTGAAATTATTAACCTTGTTGATCAAGAATCGTTTTTAAGAGAGCCCCTCTCTTATCAAGCAAGAAGGAATTATGATCAAGCATACAGGGTTCATGGAATTCCATATAGCTCTGTCGAAGGAAAAAGCTTTCACGATGAAAAAATAAAATCTTTTATAGATCGTTCTGACTCAATTTTTGCCCATAATGCTTCATTCGACAGAAGTTTCCTCTACCATATGTATCCAGAAATCAATAACCATCAGTGGTTCTGTACAATGCGCAATGTCCCATGGAAACAATACGGTTTTGTAAATTGTAAACTCTTAACATTGCTGCGGGCTCATAACATCACAAATTTCCAAACACACCGGGCAATGGACGACATTTCTTATCTAATGGAGCTGCTGCGAAAACCTAGTCCTTCGGGCTATCCCTATTTAAAAGATGTTATTGCTAAAAATCCTATGAAAAAATATGCCCCTTCGTCTCAAAAATCTTGGGTATAATAGAAAAAAACAGCGAACCCTATTCGAGTCGCTGTTTTTTCATTATTATTTGCCTGCATCTTCCGTAAATACGTTTTTCATCTTTTTATATCTATAAATGAAGTATACGAAAGATAGTATTAATGCCACTACAAGGAAAATGGCAAGTATACTAAGGTTATGCCACATGAATCCAAAGTCTCCAGTTGAGATTACTGCTCTAAAAGCATTAATCGAATACGTCATCGGTAAGAATGGCGTGAACCCTTGCAGGAAGCTAGGAACTAATTCATTTGGGAAAGTTCCGCCGCTGCTGGTCAGCTGTAGAATTAATATGAGTAACGCTATAAAACGACCTGGATTATCAAAGGCTGAACCAAGAAATAGAATGATAGCCATAAATGTGCAGCTAGCAAGAATGCTTACTACAAAAAATAATGGCAGACTAGTGACTTCAATTCCAAGTCCTAATATTAATATCAAATCCACCAATATAGCCTGACATATTCCTATAATAGCCATGACCCCGTATTTACTAATAAACCAGCTGAATCCATTTGCAGGAATAACAGCAGGATCTCTTAATGGGAAAATGATTGTCAGAACGATTGCCCCAATAAATAAACTCAATGAAATTAAATAAGGTGCAAAGCTAGTTCCATAGTTTGGCACATTATTAATAGGCAATTTATCAACCTTTACTGGACTTGCAAACATGTCATAAACATCTTCATCGGCTTTTATATTACCTGCTTCGCTTGCTCCGTCTTTCAATTCGTCATGTAATTCTTCCGAACCATCTGAAAGTTTGGCGATTCCATCTTGAAGCTTAATAGCTCCATTCGCTAACTCTCCCATGCCACTTGTAAGACTTGATGTACCTTCTTTTAACTTATCTGTTCCAGTAATCAGACTTTTCGAACCTTCTGATAGCTGAGAAGTTCCATTTGATAATTGCTTCGACCCATCTTCTAATTGATCAAGCCCACTGACCAAATTATTGCTGCCTTCCGTTAATTGTCCAAGTCCACTCTGTGCTGAATCTATACTTTCGCCAAATGTTGTCAATCCAGCTACTAATTGACCCTGTCCGCTTTGCAGATCATTCGCTCCATTGGCAAGTTTATCTTGAGCTTGTTTTAATTGAGTAAAACCACCGCTGAGCGCATTGGTGCCTTTTCCTAACTGATTTGCCCCTTCACTAAGACTTGTGCCTCCCTTAGCAATTTCAGAAGCACTTGCGGATAGTTTTCCTACTCCTTCAGCTACTCCTCTACTTCCTTCACTAATTCCAGATAGAGAAGCAATTAATCCTTCTAAACGAGCTTTCTCTGCAGGATCATCCGCAGTTTGAGATTGTTGTTTTAAACCGGAAATAACTTCTTCCAATCCGGCCGCAACGTTCGATGCTCCTGCTTTTGCTTCACTCGTAGCAGCACTCCAATCGGACAAAGAACCTGAGAGCTGGCTTGCACCAGTAGCTACACCATTTGCCCCCTCGGTCAGAGTAGGTAGCTTTTCTTCAATCTGATTGAACCCTTCTAAAGATTGTTGCAGTCCTGAAGCTAATTCCCCAGAACCTGCTTCAGATTTTTTGGCTCCTTCTAAAAGTTTTGATTGCCCATCTTTCATTTGTCCAATCCCAGAACTAAATTGTTGTAAGCCTTGATTAAGTTCTTTCGAGCCAGAAGCTGCTGAACCCACTCCATCCGAAAAGGTCAAGGACTTTTCAGCTAATGTTTCCAGGTTTTTATGGATTTCAACTGAACCTGAATGTAGAGAACCAATTCCTTCATCTACTTTTTGTGAACCTTCTTTAGCAGAGTTAATTCCCTCTCCTAGTTCTTTAGACCCATTTTTTACCTTATCGGTCCCGTCTTTCAGTTCACCTGCTCCATCACTGGCGGATCCAAGTCCATCAGCAACTTCTTTCAAATTATCAAACATTGACTCAGCATAGGTTTTTGTAACGGCCGCAGAAACCTCACCTTTAATTTTCTCGGAAGCTGCGTCACCTATCTTAGTAGAAATATAGTTATACCCTTCATTTGATGTATATATTAAATCAAGTTTTTCCGGATTTTCTTCTTGCAAGGTAGTTGCATTTTCCGAAAAGTTTTTCGGAATTTCAATCTTCATGTAATAGTCCTGGTTCGCCAGGCCTTCATTCGCTTCTTTTTGACTGACAAAATGCCAATCAAAGTCCTTTTTCTCCTTTAACTCTTTCACTAAGTCTTTCCCAATGGTAAGTTCTGATTCGTTAAGCTCGGCTCCTTCATCCATATTGACAATGGCAACCGGCAATTGATCGACCTTACCATACGGATCCCAAAATGCCCATAAAAATGTCCCGCTATAAAGTAAAGGAACACTAATAATTCCTAATATAGAAATGAGAATTATTGGTTTTTTTATAATAGCCAATAATTCTCCTTTCAGCGATTTTAACACACCTATCAAATCCTCCTATACGACAAACATGTCGTTTATTTACTCTACTTCGGTGTAAAGCGAATTGAAAATACATTCATGACTGTTTATCATCTAAAATATATATATTTTATTTCTTTATTATAAATATATATTTTCTTCTAGAAAAATTATGACTATATTGTTCATCCGGTCATTATCACGAAAAATAATATAACATTTCTACTGTTGGATATCAAATTTATTTACTTTATAAAATCACATAATTTTTCTTCTTATCTGTAGTATTTTTGAATGGTTATTTATACAAGATTATGTAATCCATTAAAATAATGTATTCTAAAATAGTATGTAGCACTAAAAAAAGGGTACCCATAATGGATACCCTCTTCAAACAAAAAAACAACAAATTTCGAACAACTTGATAAAGCGCTTTCAAATCACTTTGATATAATACCCTTTAATTTACCCGCCTGCTCGGTTAATCTCTCAAGGGATTCCTGATACTCTTTTTCTAGCTGTTTGATGATACCAGCAGTGGTATCTATTTGTTTTATCGCCCCTACTCCATGTCCCGCGGACCAAATATCACGCCATGCTTTAGAATCTGATGATTTAGACATGCTGTCAAAATCGACATTTTCTTTTTTTGCTAATTGATCTGGATCCATACCTGCCTTTTTAATACTTGGTTTCAACATATTACAATTAACCCCGGAAAATGCATCAGTCAAGATAATGTCATCATGATTCGACTCGACAAGCATTTCACGATATTCATCATTTGCCCTGCTCTCTTTTGCCACGATAAAACGTGTACCCATATAAGCAAGATCCGCTCCGGCAGCTTGAGCAGCTAAGATGCTGTGACCTGTACTAATGGATCCAGCAAGCAAAATGATTCCATCCCAGAACGTCCTTACACTGTCAACGAAAGCAAAACTATTTATCTCACCCGCATGTCCGCCAGCTCCTGAAGCAACTAAGATCAATCCATCCACACCTGACTCTGCAGCTTTTTTGGCAAATTCCACGCTGCTGACATCTGAAAAGACCAACCCACCATAGCTATGTACGACATCTACAACATGTTTTGGAGATCCAAGAGATGTAATAACGATGGGAGGTTGGTGCTTTTTGACTAATTCCAATTCTTCTTCAAGACGGCTATAAGTTCGGTGAACAACCATATTCATTGCCCATGGAGCAATTTTCTTGCTGGGTTCTTTATCTCTTGCTGCAATTAGTGTGTTTTTTATATCACCCATCCATTGATCCAGTACTTCTATCGGCCGAGCATTCGGTGCTGGAAAAGAGCCAATTACTCCATTCAAACAGCATTCTTTCACTAATTCAGGACCAGAAATTAAAAACATAGGCGCTGAGATAACTGGTAAAGATAATTGATTCCACCAGTGTTCAGGTACAGTTCTTCTCATCTATAAAACCTCCCATTTTTAATATATTACCAAAATATAACACTATAAGATTATCATACTTCTTAAAGACAAAATTTTCAAGAAATTATTTTCAGCGGCAAAATACCACTCTTAACGAGTTAAATTTAAATAAAAAGCTGTATATGGATTAAATCCACATACAGCTTTCAATTAATTGGAGAGCACCCATTTTTGGATTGCTTTAGCCACTCCATCTTCTTGGTTAGTTGCAGTGACCCAATCTGCTTTTTCCTTAACTATCTTTTGAGCGTTACCCATCGCTACACCCATCTTTGCTTCTTGAATCATGGCAAGGTCATTTAGACTATCTCCTACTGCCATTACATTATCCATTGTAATATTGAGCAATGAACAAACAACGTCAATTGCTTTCGCTTTATTGACTCCAAGTGCATTCACTTCAATATTCGTTGGACTTGAATTGCTTATTTCAAGATTTCCTTTTGATTTAAGTTCGTCCATAATAGTTTGGCGAATGGCTTCATCTTTTGTATCAAAGCCGAATTTAAGCCATTGCGAGTCATGAATTCGTTGAGGCATTTCAGCCCTATATATACTATCACAGCTAATTGCCCAAAAATGCGTACTATACTTTTGGCTTAATTCCCACATCCACTGTATGGATTCACTATCGACTATATTTCTTTCCACCAATTTCCCTTGATTGTCGTAAATTTCACTACCATTAACCGTAATAAGATATGACTGCAGCTCCATTGACTTTGCAAAATCACTGCAAGTCGCATAGGATCTTCCAGTGCTTAGCACCACGAAAACCCCCTGATTTTCTGCTTCTTTAATTGCTTTCCGATTTTCCGCAGAAATCTCTCCCGCTTCATTTAGAAGTGTCCCATCCATGTCGAGCGCTACTAGTTTAATTTCTGGTTTATTCATTCTTATTCACCCTTTCTGAATTCTTCTCTATGTACATAATTCCATAATAGCGTATATTGCTTATCCAAGGAAAGAACGTGATTCAATGAACAGGTTTCAAGGTCACAAAAAATTTTGTGACCTTTTAGCATTTTATTTAGATTTATATTTTATTAATTTTAACTATTTTGCATAAATAAATGTTACTTTTTTATTTAATATTATCCTAAATCAAACCTAATTAAATTTTCTATTTTCAAAAGAAGCCCCTACACCAATTAGACAAGATTCAAATTTTGGAGATAGGACACTCCTTCTATTTATCTTGTTTCCTTTCATTTAGTTCTTTATTAAGTTCACCTTCCCAATTAGCAACGCCGTCATTTTCATCAAATTCTATAATGACATCCGTTACCCCTCTTTCCTTGAAAATTTCATCAAAGAGCCGGTCTTTAATGTCATCAGCCTGGGCGATAGAAATGTGGGCATCAAGTTCTACCTCTAATTCCACATGAAAATCTTCTCCTTCTTTTAATACCGCCAGTTTTTGGATATCTCTCACATCCGGATCACTCATGACCATAGTTCCTATTTTCTGACGCATCTCAATATCAGCTTCACCAAGAGCTCCCGCTGCATTATCAAGAAAAACCCTTCCAACCACATAAAACATACCGAGACCAATCATGACAGAAGCAACACCTTCTGCTTGAATAAAGGGTGTGAAATTCGCCAACAATATGGCTACTAACGCCAGTATACCGCCACCTGTTGCGACCATATCTTCCATAAATACTAATTTCGTTGCTGGTTTTGCACGTTTTAAACCAGCGAAGCTTTTATAGATGACTGCAGTTCCTTTCGCCTCTATCCCCGCTTCATGTACTACTTCTTTCATCGCTTTAAATAATACATATGATTCCAACACAACCGCTAACGAGAGAACGGACAAATTAATTATCATCCCACTTGACTCTACTGGATGCAAGATGTGATGAAATCCTTCTTTTATCGTTTCATAAGACATGATCCCAACAACCAACACAGCCCCTAAAAGAACTAGGTTAACCAGTCGTCCGAATCCATCTGGAAAACGATTTGTTGGTGACTTTTTACTTAATGCGGAACCAATGAAAACGAAAAACTGGTTCGCAGCATCCCCCAAGGTATGCAATGTTTCCGCAAACATAGCCACATTCCCCGTCATGAAATAAGCTATCCCCTTTAACACAGCGATAATACTATTCACACAAGCGGCAATAAATGCCGATTTATTGCCTTGTTTTAATAACCGGAATAATTCTTTCACAATAGAGGCCCCCTTTACTTTTAATAAGCTTTTATAATATTGTATTATCCCCAACGCTGTATTATATGAAACCAAAAAAGGGAAAAAGCTCTCTATTTCAATTGAGTTCAACATTCTCGTCATGAATGAATTGCCAACGTACATTTCAAAAGTGCCCCTTCATCCTTCAGATCACTGATGAGTTCAGCAGTTCTCCATATTCATGATTTTATTCCACTTCTAAACATCAATTACTAAGATAAAAATCGAACCCCTCTGTACATTTTTTGCTATAAATACCTGTCACTTGGAGCAAACAATCCATACAAAAAGGCAGTAAGCAATAGCCTACTACCTATTTTACTAAGGTATAAAGTTAGAATTAAGCTTCCGTTTTTTTTAACTTTGATGGATTGTTCACTTTATAACGAATTTCTTTATCGTATTTCTTGTCAACCACTTTTCCGTCAAATTCTATTTCGTCGCCTTCTTCAAGTTCTGCCTTTTTTAATGTTTTGCTATATCCACACCAGGCATCACCAATGGAGAGTTCTGGATCTGTGGTCACTTTGACATTCTCTAACAGGATTACCTCATCTTCTTCACCGGTGAAATGGTTCATTTTTGCAGTAAATTCCTTGACGGTTGCTGTGAAATGGACTTTGTCTGCTGGTAAGTCCAGTTTAGGTTTCGCTGGTGCCTTTTTACTCTTTGACTTTGCCTTTTTTGGTGCTTCACTTAGCTGCTCAGGACTTTCTGTCACTTGGACAACTGTTACTTGTTCACCTTCAGTTAAAGGTGCTGATGCTTCAGCAACTGGCCCACTCAATAGCTCTTTACCGAAATTCGAACTTTGCATTTCCTTTAAATATGAAGGGTGAATGCAACTTAGCTTACCATTTTCAAATTCAACAACAATCGTATCAAGACCGTTACCATATTGTTCATAACCAGCCAATTTCACTTTTCCTTGATAGCTTCCGCATTTATATAGTAGTTCTCTTTTTACTGAACGAGCAGTGAATAATTTCCATTCTAAACCTTTAGCGATATAATCCGCCTCATCTGAAAAAGAGATAAACTCTCCCTTTGGTTCAATATAGTGAATTAAATCCTTTACTTCAGCTGGAGTTTCAGCCACAGTCACCACTCCTATTTTTTTCTTTATGCTTATATTCTAGCAAAGGAATGCAAAGTTGCAAATGAATGAGCATAATTAAGTTTAATTCAACTGACCACTCCTAACTAACTCCTGCTAATTCCTATAAAAAATAATTATTCAGTTTTTACGTTTAAATGTAAGTAGTCTGCCATGATAGTAGTTACTATACCAAAGGATTGTAAAGATGTAGTCATTCCGCACACTTTCATCTGAAAATATCAACTCTACATCCTCCCTTTATTTATGGAACAGAATAAAGACTACTCATCAAGAGTAGCCTTTTTACATTAATCAATTTAAAAGCAATGAATATATCTAAACGGATTTAAATAAGAATAATTTGTCTATAAAAGCTACACTAAGAGCTAGAAACTACTGTAAGTATTTATTAAATATGTTATCAGTCATTCAGAAAAAGACTTCTTTACACTTTTTTAAAGAATTTTTTTTAGTTTTTCTTCTTGCTTTGGAGTTATTACCTCTTCTTTCTTATGATAAAACAGAAAGTAGGAACCTATAACGAGAATCGTGAGAAGAGAGGTGAGAAAGAATTGCAAGCGCATGGAATCAATGAAAGCCTGGGCAACAAAAATAGCAAATAATACTGCAATAGTTGCGTAGGTTAAATAAGGGAATAACCACATTTTCACTTTGAGTGTCCCTGGATTTTCTTTTTCAATCTTATTTCTTAAAAACAGATGAGAAAAAGCGATAAAAATATACATAATCATCGTAACTCCACCCGAGCTATTAGCTAGAAAAGCAAATAATTTATCAGGAGACACAAATTTAAATGTCGTGCACACATAAGCAAAGAAAACACTTGCCATTAACGCCCAAATCGGGATGCCTCTCTTATTCACACGGGATAAAATTCTAGGGGCATCTCCCTTTTTTGATAGGGAGTAAAGCATGCGTGAACTTGTATATAGCCCTGAATTTAAAACAGAAAGCAATGATATGAATATTACAATATTCATTACTTGACCAGCACCAGGAAGTCCTGCCATGTTAAATACGCTAGCATAGGGAGTTTTAAGTAAACCTTCAGCCCCCTGCGGGATTAGTATAACTAACACAGCTACCGAACCAACAAAGAATAGAAGAAGACGCCACACTACAGCGTTTATTGCTCTTATAATATTTTTTTCGGGATTTTCAGACTCTCCTGCTGCAATAGCCGCTACCTCACTCCCAGATAATGAAAAGGTAATAAATATTACACTAAGGAGTACAGGTAGAAAACCATTCGGAAAGAATCCGTCATTTCCAGTAATATTAGAAAGACCTGGTGTTTCAAATCCAGGAACAAATCCAAAGATCATTGCTGCACCTAAGCATAGGAATATTACAATAGCAGCTACTTTAATAAAAGCTAACCAGTATTCAAATTCTCCATAAGCTTTGACAGAATAGATATTTGTAAGTGTCATCAAAATAGGGAAAGATAAACTTGCTATCCACATAGGTATAGCAGGAAACCAATCATGAATCATAGTACCCAATAAAGTGGTTTCAATCGCAATAATGATTACCCAGTTAAACCAGTATAACCAGCCAATCGTGTAACCGGCCCAAGGACCAATCGCTTGATGTGCGTAAGTTGAAAAGGACCCACTATCAGGATTCACAACAGCCATTTCACCAAGCATGCGCATAATAAGAACGATCATTAATCCTGCGATTATATAAGATAAGATTGCACCAGGTCCTGCTGAATCAATAATATTCCCGCTCCCTATAAATAAGCCTGCACCGATAACACCACCAATAGAAATCATTGTTACATGTCTAGTCTTGAGACCATGTTTCAGTTCATTTGGTTGATAAGCCACTATTGTCACCATCCCTTAAAATTGTCACTGTTTTTAATAGCAGTAAAAAACTCAATTGCTACATGTCCTTGTTCACGGGTAACAGAGCTGGACTCTTTCATTCCACCAATTATTTCTTCGGTTCATCCTCACCAGTTTCTCCATTAATTTGAACAAGTCCAAATTCACTGTTATTGATAAAATGAAAAGCCTTATCTAGATATGTTGCAAAAAGCGAAGCTCATAAACCATAAGTAGTATCATTCGCTTTTTCTAGTGCTTTTTCTAGTGCTTCTTCATAAACAGCCACCTTTTTATATCAGCAACTACTGATCCGGAAACTTACTCTTTAGTAATCATCATCAGGCCTTAAACGAACCGCACAGATGGCACTATAAATCCGCCTTCTCCTTGCACTGGTTCCATAATAACGGCTCCAACTTCTTGGTGATGCCTTCCGCTATAAAGAAATCTCTTAATTTATTAAGAATTTGATCATCTAATTGATCAATAATCATGCTACCTTCACTGCGGTATAATTGAATTTAACAGACGGCTACTACTTACAAAGCGACGGCTTTTGATGTATAAATCATTATATATCTGACTCTATCAATACTCTCTTTACCTCACCTTTTTTTATATAAAGCATCCTCTCTTAATGAAAATTTGTAATTATATATAAAAATAAAAGCAATATCCATGCCAAAAAAAGGATTGTTAGTATATAAGGATTTAAAGGTTTCATGACTTTTATTCGATTCAAAATTGAATCAAAATCTTAATTTTTGATTCATAAATTAATTATTAACACCTTTTGATTCATATTCGAATCACAAAATGACAATTTAATTGTTTTCTTTTAGAATTTCGACATAACTTTTATGGTGAACTTCTAAGATATATTGCATCCGTTCATTCCGGGTGAAAATGAATTGATCGTCATACCAGGACAATTTATTGAAAATGTCTAAAGATCTGACACTTGTAGTAAATGCTTAAATCCGTAAATATTCAAACATGTCCGTAGTGAAAAATATCAGACTAGAGGGTTAATAATTTAAATGAAAAGAAGATGCCTAAATTTCCATTACTAATTTAGGCATCTTCTTTAAATATTATTTTAAATTCTTAGGAAAGACGAAATCACCTTTATCCGATTAATCGCTTTCATCACTCCGCCGCCCTTAGAAATCATTCTTGCCCTGTAAACTCGTACACCTAAAACCTGTAAAAGTAAGAGAATCTTGATTTTCGGGGTATATTGGCCATACAGATTTTGGTCCTCTCCCTAAAAATAACCGTAAGTTTAGTGATGTGGCTTCAACTATTTAGCTAGATACAACACTACAGTTTCTGCTGTAAAATATGTGAATATGTATTAATCCCCATGAACTTGAACTTTTAGGTCACTAATAATTTAACTATTGGGGAAATGTATACTGAATGTTGTTAAATTGTCATTAGACACACAATTCATATAACCATCATTACTTTCTATAATCTTCTTACATACGTAAAGTCCAATTCCTGTACCTAACTCTTTTGTTGTGAAAAACGGCTCAAAAATTGATTCTATCATTTCACTTGCAATAGCAGGTCCATTATTTGATATTCTAATAACCCGTTCATTTGGCTCAGTCATTGTATGTATTTTTAATGTTCTAGGCTGGTCTTTCCCCTTTAAAGCATCAATTGAATTTATAAAAAGGTTAAGAAATACCTGCTTTAGTCCATCCTTGCTCGCTGTTATGACAAAGTTCGGATAAATATCTATTTCTACATTAACGCTAGCATCGACAATACTCGCATATGTTAGTTGTTGGATTTCTTCAAGTAATTCCAACACAGAAATTTCCTCTCTTTGTTCCTCGTTAAAATCAGATTTAGAGGTGTGGAGGAATTGGGTTATTCTAAAATTCAGCTGATTTAGTTCATAATCTATTATATCTAAATATTTTAGATTGGGGTTCTCCCTTATTAGTAATTTATTAAACCCCATAATAGCTGTAAGAGGATTTCTGAACTCATGTACAAAGCTTGATGATATTTGTCCCAATACCGCTAATTTATCTTTGTGATTTTCACTTATAAAAGATTGTTTTTCCTCAATCACTTCATTTGTTAGATTTGTATACCTCGTTACGGCATGATAACTGAATGTATCGAAGTGTGTGTTGATTTCATCAATAAACTTCTGTATATATTTAATGGGGATATTTGCCCCAAAAACATTTCTGACAATGATATTTCTACCTAAATTAATATTGTACAAAAAATCTCCAATATTAATATTTGCTTTAAGGCGTTCATTTGCTACCTGGTAAGCCAATTTTGTTAGCACGTCATTTGACAATGACCCATTAAAAATATTAATGACTAGGGAGTACATCCCATATCCATTTTCTTTTATTTTTTCTTTGTAGGGGTCGATTTCATTTACTTTGATGGTCTCGTTCCATTCATTTAAAAACAGTGATTGATTTTCTTCTAAATATTGAATCAATACTTTTTTATACTTCTTTTGTTCTGATAACAATTCCATACTATTGACCACCACATTCTCTTTCGGAATTTTAGTTTATTATATTAATAACATTATTCTATATGATGTTTTAATTTCCTGCACTTCACACGACATATATATATATAAGTACGATAAGCCTATCATTGTTTTATTCAAGATCTGTTAATCTTCTTATGATACGATTTTAGAATAGAAAAAACAAACTCCAAAAGGAACAAACACATGAAAAAACAGCTCGTAAAGTAGATGAAATGTTGATAGGTGACAGGGAAAATAGTCTGGAGACCACAAGTATGATTGGTGGATAACAAAGAAACCGACCAAAATAGGTCGGGGAAGTTGGTGATTGGTTAAAAAGTATCATCAGTTAAATACTTCAAAAACACTCTGAATCACCTACTTTTTGAGTTATCGCATGATATTGTAGGTTCTCATCTTTCTATAAAGAGTATTACGGCCAATTTTAAGTTGTTTTGCTGCGTTGCTAATATTTCCATTTGTTCGTTCCAACGCTTTTTTTATAAGTTGGATTTCTTGATCTAGCATGCTTGTAGGTTCTTGCTCCTTTGTTTCTTCTACATTTCTTGACGGAGATGAAACTGGACAAAGTGAAACGAGCAAAGCCTTTGTAATCGGATTCTGATTGGCTAGAAAAGCAGCCTGCCCTAGCACGTTTTGTAATTCGCGGAAGTTTCCTGGCCATTCATATTCAAAAATAAATGTTTTAGCATCTTCTGTTAACTCTGTACTTTCATTTCTATATGGTAAATGCGATAAAACATGTTCAGCTAACATTAATAAATCTGTACGATTCTTTAATTTTGGAAGTTTTAAGGTTAACCCATTCAGACGAAAAAATAGATCCGCACGAAACTGTCCTGCTTCTATTTCTTTCTGTAAGTCTTTGTTAGTTGCTGCGATTATTCTCACATCGATGGGGCGCGAAGTATTACCGCCGACACGTGTAACACAACGTTCCTGAAGCACCCGAAGTAAAGTCGCTTGAGCAGTAAGGGGCATATCCCCGATTTCATCTAAAAACAAGGTTCCACCATTTGCCGCTTCAAACTTCCCCTTATGTCCACTGCTATTTGCACCAGTAAAGGCACCCTTTTCATACCCAAATAACTCACTTTCTAATAAATTTTCAGGTATTGCACTGCAATTAATCGCGATAAATGGTTTATCTCTTCTAAAGCTGACACCATGAATAGATTGAGCAAACAGCTCTTTGCCTGTGCCGCTTTCACCAGTGATAAGAAGACTAATATCAAGTTTCGCAGCCCTTTTTGCTATAGATATCGTTTGATTCATTTGAGAATCATTACTGATGATATCAGAAAAATGATAACGATTTGTTTGTTCATCTTTCTGTTTTAGTTTCTCTAACCGAAGAATCACATAGGACAGATGTTGGGTATCTTTAATAAGGGGCTGAGCTGTAAACTTCTGATTTTTTATTGCAACCTTTTGTTCTAGTCCTTTAATTAATGCAAGAGTATCTAGTCCTGATATTATACTCGATATCGGTTGCCCCGTTGTGGTTTGTTCTAAACTGCCAATAGCACGGGATGCTGCGATATTAAGACTTGTAACGTTACCTTCTTTATTAATAGTAAATAGAGGGTCAGGATGCTGATCATATATAAAATAAAGATTTTTCTCTCGTTTTTGTGTTTGGGCTAATAAGAGGGCTTGTTTAATACTATCTGCCACTCTTTGAACTAAACTTATAGAAAACGGATGATAATCCTGTTGATGACTACTTAAGTTTAAAACACCAAGAAGATGTCCATCAGGATGATAAATGGGAGTTGCGGTACAAGTAAGGAAATGGTTATCCTGATAAAAATGTTGGCTGCCGTGAATAAGTACTGTTTTTTTCTCAACTATAGCTGTACCTATTGCATTTGTCCCTTTTGATTCCTCCAGCCAATTTGCCCCTTTTCTAAGGGCAACATTGTCAGCATGCCGAATAAATGATGGATCTCCGACAGTTTCAATGATGTATCCTTCAGGAGCAGCAAGTAATAGAATAGATTCCATGCCATGTATAGAGCTATACACGTCTTCTAAAATGGGTGAAGAATAATATAGGAGCTCTGCATATTGATCCTGGAATTCGGCCAGCTCAAATTCACCCAGCATATTTTCCTTGTCCATTATTCTAGGTTGTAGTCCTTTTGAATGGCAGCGCTTCCATGATTCTTGAATGAAAGTAGGAATGGTTTCTTTAGGCGCGCTAATATTGACTGACATAGAATAACTCCTCCCATTTGTAAAATACTCTTTATGTAATTTTGTTGATTCACTATCTTAACTTTGAACACATAGAACAACAAAATTTTTATAGGATAAAAAGGGTTTGTCCATACAACTTCATTATAGCAGAAAATTCAGAAACTAAACCAACGAATTCTACCTTTCGTTCGATTTTGTTCTAATATGGAACATGTAATTGTTCCATACTAGAACAAAAACTATTTTTCTAAAAACTATCCAATCATTTTTTACGGTTTTCATAGGGTTTTTGTTATTGGCATGAGTCTTGCATTATAACCAGTTGAGTACCTTATTCCAATTTTATTAAAAGGAGGATTAAATAACCAGGAAAGATAGATAAATAGAAAGAATGAATGGCAGCACAAACCTGTTTTAAACATGAGTTGCATCCGAAAATTGGATAAAAAAACACAGATTCGTCACGAAGCATTGTGGTACTAACTGAACATCAACAGCTCTTGAAGGTCTTAAAAATGCCCGATTCAGCACTAGCTGCAGATGATTTGTCGTAGAAATTGCATGCAAGGATAAATATTTTTGTTGATTCGGTCTAAGTATCCCCTTTGTTATTGGACACAAATTTCGTGCAGTAATTGATGAAGTTGGTAGTCACGTGTTTATGAGTCATACTCTTAATCTCGCGAAGGAATTAGGTACTGCCGTTTCAATAAATGGTAAGGCTAAGAATTCTGAATAAAGGATAGTTGAATTAACAAAAGGTAGCGCACATATATCGATTGATAATCTAGGTATAACATCTATATGCCATAATTCTAATAGCAAACTGAAGTTTGATAGGTTTCATGGATAGACTTTCATATTATCTGAGCGAATTTGCAAGAATAAACATTTACTTATACCAAATGAAAAGGGGTTTTATAAATGGAACAAACAATTCGACTTAATCCACGTGTACAAGAATTCTTAAAAGGTACTAAAAAGCTTTTGATTAATGGGGAATTGGTAGAAGCTACTTCTGGTCAAACTTTTGAGACCCTTGATCCTTCCAACGGGAAAGTTTTAGCAATTGTGAGCGAAGCCGGACCAGAAGATGTTGATAAAGCAGTCAAAGCAGCCCGCCAAGCATTTGACAATGGTCCTTGGAAAAAAATGAGTGCTTCTGAACGCAGTCGCCTCATTTATAAATTAGCGGATTTAATGGAAGCCCACAAAGAAGAGTTAGCACAATTGGATACACTAGATAACGGGAAGCCTATTGGTGAAACAACTAATGCGGACGTCCCTCTTGCCATTGATCACTTCCGTTATTATGCTGGGTGGACTACTAAGATTGTCGGTCAAACGATTCCTGTTGCAGGGAATTACTTCAACTATACTCGCCATGAAGCAGTAGGTGTAGTTGGACAAATTATTCCTTGGAATTTCCCTCTTCTTATGGCAGCGTGGAAATTAGGTGCAGCCCTTGCAACCGGATGTACAATCGTTTTAAAACCAGCAGAGCAAACACCACTTTCAGCATTGTATTTAGGTCAACTCGCACTCGAAGCCGGGTTTCCTCCTGGTGTTCTTAATGTTATACCAGGATTTGGTGAAACAGCAGGCTCACCACTTGTAGACCATCCGGATGTGGATAAAATTGCTTTTACAGGTTCTACCTCAGTAGGTAAAATGATTATGCGCCAAGCTTCAGGTACAGTGAAAAAGATTTCACTAGAACTGGGTGGGAAATCACCAAATATCATTTTACCAGATGCTGATATGACTAAAGCGATTCCCGGTGCTTTATCGGGCATTATGTTTAATCAAGGACAAGTTTGTTGTGCTGGCTCTCGCCTTTATATTCAGAAGAAGTCCTATGATAATGTGGTAGCTGATTTAGTTTCCCACGCAAAAAACATTAAACAAGGGGCTGGCCTTGATCCATCTACACAGATAGGGCCATTGGTATCTAATGAGCAACTAGAACGTGTGGGTAGTTATATTGAACAAGGAAAATCAGAAGGTGCAGAAGTGGTTACAGGCGGTAGTTATGGACAAGGCGATGGCTATTTTGTAGCACCTACAATATTTGCTGGTGTCAATGATGAAATGACTATTGCTAAAGAAGAAATCTTCGGACCTGTTGTAGCTGCCATGCCGTTTGACGATTTAGACGATGTGATTCGCCGTGCAAATAACACCGAATATGGATTAGCAGCAGGTTTATGGACACAAGATGTAAAAAAAGCCCATTATGTGGCCAATGAATTAAAAGCAGGTACAGTTTGGGTAAACTGCTATAACGCTTTTGATGCCGCTTCTCCTTTTGGAGGGTACAAACAAAGTGGAATTGGTCGAGAAATGGGAAGCTATGCGTTAGATAACTATACTGAAGTTAAAAGTGTATGGATTAACTTAAACTAATAAAACTTTATAAACCACTTAAAACAGGGGCATCTTTGTCCCTGTTTGCTTATATATTTTATTTATGTTACACGCAAATAAACTTAATTTGTAATTTATCCCTTCTATATTATTAAGAGATAGGTAGGATTTGCAGAATCCCTAAAACCAACACTTAATACTAACAGATTTTATCTAAATGGAAGAATAAGGAGAGAGATTAAATGGAAAAGACAGCTTTAATTCTTGTTGACGTTCAGAATGATTATTTTCCAAATGGTCGGATGGAGCTATTTGAACCTAATAGAGCAGCAAATAACTCCCGAAAGTTGCTAAATTTTTTCCGCAACCAAAACATGCCAATATTTCATATTCAGCATATATTCAATGATCACAACGCTCCATTTTTTGCTCCAGGAACAGAAGGTATCACGATTAACGAGGCTGTTACACCACTTGAAGGAGAAACTATCATTCAGAAGAATTATCCGAATAGCTTCCGAGAGACTCCCCTCCTTAATCAACTTCGTCAAGCTGGCACCGAGCATGTTGTCATATGTGGCATGATGAGCCACATGTGTATCGACGCAACTGCCCGTGCCGCCGTAGACTATGGGTTCACGTGCACCGTCATTGAAGATGCCTGCACATCTCCTGACCTATCTTTTCGCGGACGCAACATACAAGCCACCGATGTCCATGACGTATTTATGGCAGCGCTTGGAAGCCTCTACGCTACAATTGAAACAGCAACTGCTTATTTAGAAAAAGCAAAAGTAAAGTAAAAATAAGAGTGATCTAGACTTGATTTAGGTTAGGCTTTAAAAATGCCTTTCCAGTATGGTTTAAAGTTTGTTGATTTATCTGGCATTTTTCCAAATCAACAAACTTTCCATTTCTCTCTTACACATTCCTATTGTAATAGCCCGATAAAAGATTACGGAACCAGAATACATCTTTTAATTTTCAGATTTTTTACTCCATCTTCATTCCAAATTGCCATCCCTTTTTTTGTGTGATCATTCATCGAAAACAAAAGCCGTTTTCTTAGACTGAAGAAGGGAGTATCGCTGCATTATTATGATATCTCCCTTTTACTAACGGGGCTATTCTTTATTCTTGGGTGGTACTTGCCCTCATTCGCTTGTCTAATTCTTCAAGCACAATCGGCCAAGCCTGTTCGTGCTGATTTCTCGACTCCTCATCTAGAAAGCCAGCATGAGTAAGACGCAAATGCGTACCGTTTGTGTAAGATTCTAGTTCAATCGTAACAACCGTTTCAGCTCCTCTTGTTCCCTCAGCCCCGGTAACCCACGTTAATTCGATGAGTCTATTGGGTTCAAGCCTAAGAAATCGGCCGTAATGGGGATGACGCTTTGCCTTTCTTTCGGTCTCGAATTCGTAGATTGTCTCAAAGAAGAAAACCGAGTTGACTTCTCCATTCATTAACACCGATCCTGGAGATGCAAACCAGAGGTCAAACTGTTTAGTCCACGCTAGGAAAAGAGCATCAGGCAAATTATACGGTCCACCGTTAGAGAAAAAGGTCTTGATGAAAGGTCTGGTATTGAAACAGGCATTATCATCAATTTGTCTTTGATACCGGAGCGTAAATTGATACCAAATTCAAGAAAAGCCTTCATACATAAGATCATATCAACCCAGCCTTGCGTCTGTTGTCCGTAACATTTTATTCCTTGTTCATTTCCTTCCCAGCCATCCTCACTCACCTTTACCAAGGTTGAGGTTGCGTCTAACCACTCTAGCTTGAATTCTACATTAGTTTCTACTCCACTAGCCGACCACAGAAATGTTATATAGTGCTCTTCTTCGCTTACTTTCTTAACAGTAATAGGAAACTCTGCACCAACATCGTCCCATCTCCAAGTAATAGTTTTATTGCTTTCAATGCGACTAGTCCCGCTAGATATAAAGTATTGAGACATTATTTCAGGATCAACAATTGCTTCAAAAACCTTGTCAATTGACTTAGAGATTTTTCTTTCAATTTCAACTTTTAGTTTCATCTACTAATTCTCCTGTTATAACATGTATTTGTATCCCATTGGTAATATACCTTAACGCAGTTTTTTTCTTCTCATATAAAATATTTCTGTTTTTCTTATGATATCCCTTTAATTTTTTTCTTGTTTAGTTACGATGCAACCACTATAGTATGACTCCCGATTTGTTATTTTATAATGGGTTTTCTCCCCCTTCATTATTAAAAGGGGGGCTAGTTATTTTCCAACTAAGGACCATTATCCGTTAAAATAAAAATATATATACTAGTATAGTACATCAGCTGACGACACACTCCATAAAGGTTTCAAATTAAAACTCTGAAAGAATTAACTAGTACTGGCCAAATAGACGAAAAAAAGAGACCTTTCTTTTACGAAAAGTCTCTTTGGATTACCGTTTAACCATTCTGTTCGATTTGGATTTTATTTCTGATAGCTTTTTCTTTTTCTACTTTTTGTTGTCTAAGGTTACCCGCCACTAAAATCCCAATCACGACTATTGCTTCAAATCCGTATTTTACGAAGGGATTAGCAAAGTAGTTGTGCATGAAAGGTTCAGCTACGATCATCTTAGCAGCTGTCCAGCCTAGTATCCCGGCTCCAATTACTATGATGAATGGGTAGCGTTCAATCAGTTTCAGGATCAAAGTGCTTCCATACATCACTACTGGAATCGACACAAGCAATCCAATCACAACTAATGTGAAATTTCCATGTGATGCGCCAGCTACAGCTAGAACATTATCCAATCCCATTAAAGCATCTGCAATAATAATAGTTTTAATGGCAGCCCACATTGAGTCAGCGGGTTTCACATCATGTTCTTCCTCATCAATAAGAAGCTTATAAGCAATCCATACCAGCAGTAATCCTCCAATTAAATGCAGGCCAGGCACCTCTAAGATTACAACAACCAATAGCGTTGCAATAATCCTGATAACAATTGCCCCGACTGCTCCCCAAATGATCACCTTTTTTTGCTGATCTTTTGGAAGCTTTCTTGCAGCCAATCCAATAAGGATCGCATTATCTCCAGCAAGAACCAAATCTATCATAATGATTGCTAAAAGACCTGAAATAAATTCACCTGTTAAAAAATCCAACACATCTTCCTCCTTTTAAACAAAAATAAAGAGACCTCTGCCATAAATGGCAAAGGTCTCGCTAAGCACTAATTGATTAGGCCAATAAAGCCGGTGGAGAAATTCCACGTAATGACGACTTTATTTCAGGTAACACCTGACGCTACTCCCCTTCACGGGATAAGTATTATGAAATTTTTCCCTAAAATCTAAGTATCTTGCATTATAGAAAACTTAAAGAAATCTTATTGCAATTCTATTATACCAAATATATGAATAAAATAAAGTAAAAAATAATGATTAATTTTCTGGACTTTCCTAGGAAATAATTGGTTTATCAGCTTATAGATAGAATATATTGTCTTGGTCTATCTTCTGGCTTGGTATATTCATCATATTTCCGCTTAGTTTTTCTTTGTAAAGAGCTATTAAAATTCTACATCATACAAATACGATAAGGAAACTATTAGAGAAAACTTGATATCTTGCAACTGAGCCTGGGTTACCTAACCTTATTGTTTCCTAAGCATCACTTCTAAGTGGTAGCATAATTCGTCAACAAGAGCAGTGAACTTGTTCAAATCCTTCCCCCATAAATGTTGATTACCTAGAAAGGTCTCAACCAATTGTTTAAGTGAAATTTCTTCTGCCTCATAACGAAGCCACTGTTCTCTAAAAAATTCAATTGTTTTTACATCATCTTTTACAACATACTCTTTACCACCAAAGCTTTCCCCTACATAATTCCCTTTCACTTTCTGTACCTTATAAAATCTGATCAGACCAGCAAATGCTCGTACAACGCAAACAGGCAACCTATCTTTCTTCTCAAAATAATCTTCTATAGTCGGCAGAAGACGAACCTTAAACTTCGATACACTATTCAATGAAATGTCGGCCAGACGATGATGAACAAAAGGATTCATAAAACGCTCCATAACGCTTTCTCCATATATTATCATCTCATTACGATCAAATGGTAATGAGGGAATTATTTCCTCATTAATTGCTTGTCGCAGAAATTGATTAAAATCAGGGTGATCGATTACCTGTTTCACTTCTTCCAATCCAGATAATATACCCAGAGGAGCCATTAACGTATGTGAGCCATTTAGAATACGTATCTTCCTCATTTGATAAGGAACTAAATCCTTTACCCAATGCACGTTTAAGCCTGATTGTTTCAAAGGAAGACGCTGGTCAAAAGAAGGGTCACCTTCTATAGCCCATAAATGATACGGCTCAGCTGTATTTAATAAAGAATCCTCATATTCCCACGATGCAAATAATTCATCCGCCTCTTTAGCAGGAAATCCTGTTACAATACGATCTACAAGGGAGTTAAGGAACAGATTATTTTGGTCTACCCAATCCATAAATGACTTCGGTAATTCCCAGTCCCTACTGTGCTGAAGGACACATTGCTTCAACATATCACCATTTCTCTCCAAAAGCTCACATGGTAACATAATGAGACCTTTTTCTGTTTCTCCGTTAAAATATAAATATCGCTGATATAAAAATGCTGTTAGTCTCCCCGGAAAAGATTCAATCGGTACTCCCTCTTCCCAAGGAATATGCTGGTATTTTAGCCCAGCCTCTGTCGTGTTAGAGACTATAAATTCCAATGTAGGGTTTTGGGACAACGCCAAAAACTCGTCCCATTCTTCATACGGATCAATTGCCTTCGAAAAAACGGAGATAATCTCTTTATTATCTACTTTCTCCCCATTCTTAAATCCCCGTATCATCAACGTATATAATCCATCTTGTTGCTTCAATTTCTCTATTTTTCCTTTTCCAGTGGGGCGAGGCTGGGTAACGACAATACTTCCCTGGAAATGCCCTTGTTTATTACATTCAGAAATCATCCAATCAAAGAAGCCACGCAGAAAATTCCCCTCTCCAATTTGCAGCACTTTTACTGGGTAATCCTGCATCATATGTCCAATTTGCACAGCTCCTGTTTCTTTACTTAGGCTCTTCACATGACTTTGATTTTTATTCATGATTATAAACTCCCTTTCATAACAGAAAATTTCTCTCTACAGAAGATGAACAAAGCAACCACATCACACGGTTGCTTTTATTAGGCATGAAACCATCGTTTAAATTTCAACAATAGCCTTAATGACTTTAGCATCTGGAGTTAACCATCCTTCAAACTGTTGGATCATTTCATCCAAATGCGTACGGTGTGAAATATACAAACTTAAATCCACTCCACCATTTTTCACCGTATTCACTACATAATCAAAATCTTCTCGAGTAGCATTTCGGCTTCCCATTAGGGTAAGCTCTTTGCTATGGAAGTCAGGGTCATTAAAGGAAATATCAGACTTCACTAAACCTACATAGATCAGTCTTCCTCCGTGAGCAGGGTATTTAAACGCCTCCATCATCGACTTCGCATTACCAGTTGCGTCAAATACAACGGTAGGCATTTCTCCATTTGTCAACTCGGCTAATTTCTCTAATGGTTGATCCAAAACGTTCAACGAATAATCTGCCTTTGCCCATTTACCAGCAAACGCAAGGCGCTCATTGTTTACATCCATTGCAATTACTTTCGCTCCTTGTTCTTTAGCAAATGCCATAACTCCTAATCCTATTGGACCTGCACCAATAACGAGTGCAAACTCCCCTTCTTGAATCGCAGCACGTCTAACCGCGTGAGCCCCTATACTTAAAGGCTCTATCATAGCTGATTGATCAAGGGTAAGCCCTTCAGTTTTCACTAAATGATCATAAGGAACCGTAATCCATTCACGCATTCCACCTTCCATATGTACACCCAACACTTTCATACTCGTACAGCAGTTCGTTTTTCTGTTTTTACAAGCAATACATTTTCCACACTCCATATATGGAATGATCGAGACCTGATCACCAATTTTTAGTCCCGATGCATTCTCAGGGATGGATTCAATATGCCCAGATAGTTCATGACCAAGTATCCGTGGATAGCTAAAAAATGGTTGATTACCTCCATAGGCATGAATGTCCGTTCCACATATTCCAATGCGCTTCACACGAATTAAAGCTTCTCCTGAGTTTGGAACAGGTTGTTCAGCCTCTATCATTTTAAATTGATAAGGTTGCTCACAGACTATACTTTTCACAAAATAACACTCCTTTTTTTATATTTTTAATCTACTTAAAAGATGAGAAAATTACCTATTTTAAAGAATGACTCCCTCTTTAAAAATACTTATCTCCCTATAGCCGAATTTTTCATTATTGGTTTTCTTTTCACCAGATGCAAGCTCAAGAATGTAACGGAATAAATCATGCTTTAATTTATCTATGTTTTGACCTTCAATTAACTGTCCCGCATTATAATCAATCCAATGCTTTTTGCGTTTGGCTAAATCTGAGTTTGTCGCTATTTTCACAGTTGGCACCGGGCCGCCAAATGGTGTTCCTCTTCCTGTGGTAAATAGAACGATATGAGCCCCTGATGCTGCCAAAGCCGTAACCGATATCAAGTCATTACCAGGAGCATTGACCAAATTCAGTCCATGTTTAACTACTCGTTTGCCATATGGATTGACATCTACAACCGTAGCATGACCGCCTTTTTGCGTACATCCAAGTGATTTTTCCTCCAGTGTACTAATACCACCTTCTTTATTTCCCGGTGAGGGATTTTCATAAATTTCCTGATCATGCCGAATGAAATATTGTTTAAAATCATTAATAAGATGAACGATTTTATTAAATGTTTCTTCATCTTTTGCCCGGTTCATTAATATAGTTTCCGCTCCAAACATCTCTGGAACCTCTGTCAAAATTGTTGTCCCACCATTTTCAACAATAAGATCGGATACCGCTCCAACTAATGGATTGGCGGTAATACCTGAAAAACCATCAGATCCTCCACACTTTAATCCTATTTTCAACTTTGAAACCGGTATCGGCTGACGTTCAAATTGTTCCGCGTATCCCACTAATTCTTCCAATAATCGTAAGCCGCACTCTAATTCGTCATTAACCTCTTGGGCTTTGAGAAATTTAATACGATTCGGGGGATACTCGCCAATGACTTCTTTAAATGCTTCAATTTGATTATTCTCACATCCTAATCCCACAACCAACACTCCGGCTGCATTCGGGTGTTGAGCCAAGGATGCTAATAGCTTCTGTGTATTAGTCAAGTCATCCCCTAATTGAGAACAACCGTAGGGATGAGGAAAGTGATGAATTCCATCAATTTGTCGCTCCTTAAACTGCTCATTGCCCATTTTAGCAAGCACTTCACATGTTTTATTGATACAACCAACCGTATTGATAATCCATATTTCATTACGGATGCCCACATCCCCGTTTTCACGAATATATCCTTGGAATGTATGTTTTGAGTCTTCGACTTCTGTATTTTGAATGCTTGGTTGATAGGAATATTCCAATATCCCCTGCAAACCGGATCCTAGGTTATGAGTATGAACCCACTCCCCAGCATCCAGATCTTTTTTGGCTTTCCCAATCGAGTAGCCAAACTTAAGAACATCTGCCCCCTGCTTTACCGGGTTTACTAATATCTTATGTCCTTTCGGAATATCATCACGAGCCTTTATATTGATAATTTCATTGTCTCCCGATTGAATTTGAAGGCTCTCCCCTTTTCGGATCTCATGCAAGGAAATAACCACATCATCTTTTGAATGCAATTGAACAATCTTATTCATTTTGTCCCCTCCTATTTTGAGTGTTGGCGTACAACACCTAAACGGTAATTACTATTAGAAAACCCTTTCATTTTCAAGCATGAATTTATTTCCTTATGAATCTATTATCATTTTAACATCAAGAATTGAAATATAAATTGCATTTTTTGATATATATATACTCATTTTTGTTGTAATATACAATCAGGTGATGAGCGAAATGAAAAAATATCAAAAAGTGTCCAATCATGATTTACTGTTCCCTTTATCTTTTGTCTATCAAGATACTAAAAGTCCTCAGAAAGAACTATCTGATCATATGCATGATTATTATGAAATTGTTTATGTTTATAGCGGTAATGGGACCTTTTTTGTCGGTGATGTGTTTTATGATATGCAACAAGGAGATGTATTCCTAATCCCTAACGATACGATTCATAGAGCAATGCCGAATAAGGACGACCCTGTTACTTCTACGATTATCTTTTTCAGCCCCACATTAATATATAAGGACATTGTTGATGATTCTTTTTCATATTTAAATTTGTTTGACCTGACAAAAAAGAGTAAGAATTATAAAATATCCTTACCACCAAAGAAACAGGTAAAAATGGAAGAACAGCTTCTACACATTTATCAAGAAACATCAGAAAATGCATTAGGCGCAAGGCATGCCACTTTGCTGATTGTTCACCAGATTATGCTTGATTTATGCCGTATACGAATAAATAACGAACAGGATATGTCGGAGACTAATACCTATAGTTCAGTATGGATTAAAGATATTTTGGCATATATTAATGACCATTTAAGTGAACCATTAACCTTGACGATACTTGCTAATAAATCCTTGGTCAGTCCCTCTCATTTCAGTAGAGTCTTTAAAGAAACAACTGGAATCGGGTTAATCGTGTATCTGAATACGAAAAGAGTCATTAAAGCAAAGGAACTGTTATTGGAAACGAATCACACAGTTTCGCATATTGCTGAAATGTGTGGTTTCGAAAGTATGCCCCATTTTCATCGTATCTTCAAAAAATACAATGATAGGACTCCAGCTAATTTTCGAAAAGCACACCATAAATCTTAGATTCAGAAAAATTGAGTAGGTGCATGATGATTCATACAGCTCCCTCGAACTCGTACAGATTACCGCATAATTCCTTATTTGGATAAAATATAAGCTAACTAAACTTTCGATATTGTGTAGTTGCAAAAATATGTATCCTATTAAAATAGAAGTGTCCCCCCATAGATAATTCCATTGGGGGGACACTTCTATTTTATTAATCTATTACGCGGGTTTAACTATCGGACGTACAAAGCGAATTACTGCAAGCGATGCAACAATAGCTAATCCACCTGCAAGCAAGAAAGCTACTGTGTATGTGCCTGATGTATCAACAATGTATCCTGTTAAAGTTGGTCCGATAATTCCTGCTGTATTTGCTAAGAAATGCATAAAACCACCAACTGATCCAACGTTATCTGGGTCTACGACATCATTAATAATCGCCCAGTATATTGCACCTGTTAAATATAGGAAGAACACAGAAAGTGCAACTAGAGTTACTGCACTTAATGTTGTCGATACAAGGCCGGCAAATCCGATACAAACAGCCGATAAGAACAAACAAGTAACAAGCACGAGCTTACGTGAGAATAAAACGCCTTTTTGTGCGAACTTTTTAAAGAAGAAATCCGACACGAAACCTCCCAAAGCAAGACCAATAAACCCAAATATCCACGGAATTACTGTGATGATACTCATATTTTCTACGCTTAGTCCGCGTGCATTTACCAAATAGCTTGGGAACCATGTTAAGAAAAAGAATAAGATATAGTTGTACGAAAAAAATGCAAGTGCTGTAAATAATACAGTTTTTTGTTTTAAATAGAAGGTGAATTTCAATTTTCCTTCCGATGCTGCTGCTACATATTCTTTTCCCATATTTTCCTGTTCAGTTGACTCTTCTGGTTTTTCTTTAGCAAATTTCCACCAGCAAACAGCCCATATAAGACCAATCACCATGATAGCAATAAATGAAACTCTCCAACCATATGAGATTGCTATAAAGCCAACAATCGGTCCTGCAATGGCTCCACCAAGTGGTGTCCCGCTATTAGTCAAACCAACAACAGATGCCCGTTGATTAGAAGGAAACCAGTTATTTACCATTTTATTAATTGTTGAGGAGAGTGGACCTTCACCCATCCCGAACAAAATACGAATAACAATCATACTGACAAACCCGACAGCCAGTACAAGTGCACCACTGAATATAGACCAAACAATCATAGCAACGAAAAGTGTCAGCTTCGCACCATATTTATCGGATGCCATTCCTCCAAGAAAGTTAAATATCGCATATCCTACAGAAAAACTACTAAAAATAATCCCCATCTGTGTCGCTGTTAACGATAAATCATCTTGAATAAACGGCGCTGCTATAGACAATGCAGAACGGTCTAAATAATTTATTACACCTGCTAAGAACAAGAAAAGAATGATCATTCCTCTACCTTTTGTAAACATAAAGAACCCCCCTAGATGTTTCAATAAATGTAAAAGTACCTTTGAAAACGTTTCCAATTTATAACCAAGAACCAAAACATATAAAATAAACCCCTAAAAAACATGAAAAAGTAAATCGGTTTAGTAAACTCTAAAAAAGCGCTTTCTTTTTTACTTAAAATCTTGCGTCTAGCAAGAATTTCTTGACAGCAAATTCGGTTTCAAACGATGCACGCTTGTGTCTTCTTTTCCAGTTTTATTTATCTGCCTAAGCAATAACTCTGCTGCCTGATTTGCCATTTCAATTGCTGGCTGATTAACCGTTGTTATAGTCGGTGTATAGAAGTTAGCGTACGGGACTTCATCAATTCCAATAACCGCAACATCCTCAGGAATATTCATATCGTGTTTTTTCATATATCGCAAAATTTCATTAAGTACGATATCATTTCCTGCTAATATGGCTTGAGGCGGTTTTTTTAATTCGAAAAATTCTGAAAGTGCATTCGGGATTTCTTCTGCATTCACTGTTTTAATATAATCTGCATTGAATTGTATTCCATGTGACGCGAGTGTATCTTTGTACCCTTGGATACGTTCAATTCGAGGACTGATATTATGGACTATAGAAGTGGTTATGATTGCAATTTTTTCATAACCTTTTTCTACAAACCGATCAACCGCTAACTTTGACGCAAGATGATTATCAAGCATAACAGTCGCAATATTTAATTCTTCTATCGTCCGATCCATAAATACAATTGGAAACTGATCACTCTTCATACGTTTATATAAATCAAGATTGTCCCCTGTGGGGAAAATGATGATTCCATCAACTTGCTTTGCTCTTAGCATTTCAATATAATTCTTTTCCTTCTCAGGATTATCATCTGCATTACATACAATAATATGAAACCCTTGTTTATAAAAGTAGTTTTCTATTGCACGTATAATTTGTGTGGAAAACGTGTGAAGAATATTGGCAACCACTACTCCAACCGTAAAAGTCGATTTTTGTTTTAAACTGCGCGCTATAATATTAGGTTGATAGTTCAACTCTTCAATAGTCTCTTCAATTTTTTTTCTAGTTTTTTCACTCATGTACTCGTATCGCTTATTCAAGTATTGGGAAACAGTGCTTTTCGATACTTTCGCATTTTTGGCGACATCAGTAATTGTAATAGTTTTCATTTCATTCATTCCTGTCTCGTGTTTTCATTTCTGTGCTTATCACCATTTAACAAAGTGGTTTATGATATATAAGAAATATTCTATTATATTAAGAACAGCTTTACAATCACCTTCTGTTATACCGAAAATGCACATCCCAATACCATCCCATAATCAGTGAGCTATCATAAAAAGACCAGTCGCCTGCATGGCTTCTTTATTTTAAAAAAAGAAATTTGTTCACACTCCTGAGTAGGCCATGAAACCGCCATCAACTGGCACCGTAATTCCTGTGACAAAACCCGAATAGGATTCATCAACAAGCCAAAGCAATGTACCAAGCAAATCTTCAGGTTGCCCAAAGCGTTTCATAGGTGTTGCTGTAATAATTTTATTGGACCTTGCCGTAAGACTACCATCTTCATTAAGCAAAAGGTCTCGATTTTGCTTCGTCAGAAAGAAACCTGGTGCAATAGCATTCACACGTAAGCCCTCTTCAGCAAAATGAACAGCCATCCACATTGTAAAGTTATTTATCGAAGCTTTGGCAGCACTATATGCTGGTACTTTAGTCATTGGAGCGTAAGAGCTCATGGAAGAAATATTTAATATAACTGGTGCTTCCACTTGTAATAACGCTTTCCCAAAAACCTGACTCGCCAAAAATGTACCTGTGAAATTACTGGCAAAAACTTGAGAAAAACCATTTTCATCTAAATCGAAAAATGACTTTCCATCTACATCTTCCCCATATTTCTCTGGAGCTGTAATGGCATCAGGGTGATTGCCTCCAGCACCATTTATTAATAGGTCCACTCGTCCGAACTTTTCCAGTATTTTCTCTCTTGCATTCTCTAATGAGATTCTATCCAAAACGTCTGTCGCGATGGATATTGCAGTTCCGCCTGTTTGGCCAATGATATCGACTATCTGTTGTCCTTTTTCAGCCGTTCTGTTCAATATAGCTATTTTGACACCATGACGGGCTAACTCTACAGCCATTTTGGAACACAATACACCACTGCCGCCGGTGATTACTGCCACCCTATTTGTTAAGTTTTCGTGGATAGGCATCATGATTGCTTACCAACTTTGGAGGCTTCATATGCATCCCACAATCCAAGTAAATACATAATACCTAATGCCCTGTCGTATAATCCGTAACCTGGGCGACAAACCTCTCCCCAAATGTGACGGCCGTGGTCAGGTCTTACATAGCCAGTATAATTTTGCTTGTTCAATTCTTCTACAACACCCTGCACATTAATGGATCCATCCTGTGTATAATGCGATGTTTCCACAAAGTCACCGTTTTCATAAATTTTCACATTACGGATATGCGAGAAAGGAGCACGGTAAGCATACTTTTTAGCTACTTGTACCATATCATTTTCAGGGTTCGCACCCATCGAGCCTGTACACATCGTAAACGCATTCGATGTCGAATCCGAAATGGCGATTAGTTTTTCATAACTTGATTCTCCCGTGATGATTCGTGGCAAGCCAAAAATGGACCATGGTGGATCATCCGGATGTATCGCCATTTTAATGCCGCATGCCTCGGCAACAGGTAATATTTCCTTAAGGAAAATTTCTAAATTCGCCCATAGCTGATCTTCATCTATACTTTTATATGCTTCGAATAATTCAGAAATCTGCTCCATCTTTTCTGGTTCCCAACCAGGCAATGTTAAATCTGAAGCTTCTGCTACCGTACGAATTAACTCTTGTGGATCTAACGTATCTACTTTTGCTTTTTCATAAAATAATGCAGTTGAACCATCTTCTAATGGATGGAACATTTCTGTTCGAGTCCAATCAAAAATCGGCATAAAATTATAACAAATGACTTTTACGCCAGCCTCTGAAAGGTTACGGATCGTCTCTTTGTATTTCTCGATATACATCATACGATCTTCATTTCCTAATTTAATCGATTCATGAACATTTACACTTTCAACAACATCTGTGTGAAAACCAAATGATTGGATATACTCAATTTCTTTTTTAATTTCTTCTTTTCCCCATACCTCACCAACAGGTTTTTGGTGCAATGCCCAGACAATCCCCTTAACTCCAGGGATTTGTTTAACCTGCTCCAATGTAACGGTATCATTGTCTTTCCCATACCATCTAAATGTAATATTCATTGTGCACCCCCATTATTCTGCAATTTTCTGCATGTATTCTCTACTTAATTCAACTACGGCTTCATAGCCACCGCTTCTATAGGCTTTGTTTAAGTCACTACCAATTCCTGCAGCTACTGCACCTGCATTCAGCCAGTCCTTCATATTGTCCAAATTAATTCCGCCGGTAGGCATAATCCTTACATTAGGTAGCGGACCATTAACGGACTTGATGAAAGAAGGTTCAAAGTGGTTTGCCGGAAATAGTTTCAGAACATCACAACCTGCTTCAAGTGCTGTAGCCATTTCTCGAATTGTCATACAACCAGGCATATATGGAATGCCATATCGATTACAAAGGATAGCAACTTCTTCAACAAAATAGGGACTTACAATAAAACTGGCACCAGCTAAAATGGCATGGCGAGCTGTTTCAGAATCCAATACCGAACCTGCTCCTATAAGTGCATCTGTATTTTGCAGTTCCTTGAAAGCTTCTTCAATTCGTGGTGTTGTATAAGTCAATTCGATTGACCGTATACCACCTTCAACAGCTGCTTTAGACAGTTGTGCCGCTTCCTCTGCATCCTGTCCCCGGATAACAGCTACAACTTTCGTTTCTGTTATTTGGTGAATTATTGAATGTTTATCCATTACGTCAACCCCCTTAATTAAATACGATGATCGCTTTTCGAACCTGTTCTGGATGGTTTTCAACAAAATTAAATGCCTCTTGGACATCATCAAGGGAAAATGTATGTGTAACTAAACCTTCATGTCGTAGATTACCTTCATTTAACAGTTTCACTACTTTTGGGAACTGGTTGGTTTGCAATCTAGAACCTTTCACCGAAACTTCCTTTTTAGTGATTGGAAGCTGGGAAACCGCTGCAGTTCGCTCATCAAAACCTAGCACGACTATCCGTCCTGCAGTAGAAACTACTTCAAAGGACAATTCAAAAGTCATGGGCAAACATACGGCATCAATGACAACATTGGCACCTTCGCCATTCGTCCATTCCTGTACACGCTTTTGAACATCTTCACTGCCCGCATGAACAGTAATATCAGCGCCATTTACTTTAGCAAAAGCCAAGCGCTCATCACTTAAATCCGTGATCATTACCGATGCCCCTTGAAGCTTGGCCATCTTTAATATACAAATCCCAATAGGACCTGCTCCTTGGATAAGTACTGTGTCCCCTTTCTCTACTTCTCCTCTCCAAACCGCTTGTGCACCGATTGTATAAGGTTCAGCTAATACTATTTCTTCCCAAGCTAAAGCGGAATCCACAACATGTAGTTGTTTTTCGGGAAGAACACACCATTCCCTCATCCCACCATCTTCATGTACACCAAAAACAGACAATGTTTCGCATACATTTTGGCGACCTTTACGGCAAGCATAACACTCTCCACAATAACTGATAGGCTCAATAACCACGTGGTCTCCCACTTTAATACCTGTGACATCTTGACCAATCTCCACAACTTCTCCAGCTACCTCATGCCCTACAACTCGGGGCAATGTAGCAAGAGGATTTGTACCATGGTAGATATGCATATCTGATCCACAAATCCCGACTCTTTTAACTTTAACAAGGACATCTGTTGAGTTCGAAATCTCGGGTTTTTCTACTTCTTGAATAACAAGTTCATGTGCTTTTCGTACTTGAACCGCTTTCATTTCTCCACCTACTTTGTAAGAAATTCATACACACTCGACGCTATCGTAATACCTTGTACTAGGTTTCTTTCTTCATGAAGCTGTTCTATTTCACCCGGTACATATACTCGGTCGAACCCTGGAGCTGGTTGAACCTGTTGAAGCTCTTCTATCATCCGATCCATCTGCTCCAAAAACAGGTCAGAATCAGTGAAGAACGAAGGATTAATTACACAGAAATAGTGACCAAGCTTTCTTTTCTTTTCAAGATCATCATACATTTTTCCAATGTGTGGACCAAATGCCGCACCTGCTAATAATCCAGAAAACACATCCACTATGACAGATAACCCATAGCCTTTTGGACCTCCAAAAGTGGAAAGGGAAACGACTTTGTTTGGATCTGTGACAGTAGCTCCATTTTCATCGACTCCCCAGCCTTCAGGGATTGCCTTTCCTTCTTCTCGTGCTTGAAGGATTTTGCCCAATGCTACATTGGATGTCGCCATGTCTAGGATAAAGGGTTTCTTTGTCTTTGTAGGTACTCCATAAGCAATAGGGTTTGTTCCAAGAAACGATGTCTTACCTCCAAAAGGAACCACGATTTTATCTGTATGTGACATCGCAATCCCGATTAGTTTTGCATCCGTAGCTTTTTGAACGAAATAGCTTAATGCTCCGCAATGGCTACTATTTACAACAGTCACCATACCCACTCCATTGTTACGAGCCATTTCGATTGCATGATCCATAGCTACTTCCCCGATAACATGCCCAAATCCATCATCCCCATCAACTACTCCCGTTACAGGTCCGCTCGATTGAAAGGAAATCTGCGCATCAGGGTTAATTCCTCCTGCCTGTAAACGGTTTATATAATGCTCTGTCCGCAATACCCCATGGGAATTCACATTTCTAAGGTCAGCATGGACCAATACCTCTGCGATTTTCCCTGCATGCCCTTCACCTAAACCCGCTTCTGTTAACTTCTTAATAACTAGTTGTTTAGCTTCCTCTGCTTGTATTGTTACTGTTGTCATTTTCTCCCCCCTACTCTACATTTGTATGTTTCGCTCTTAATGTATCGTTTGTTTGACCCTCTGATAAACTATCTTTAATTGCATTGATTGACGGTAGACATGCTCCTTCTCCACCTTATCTTTCAATAACAGCTTCATTCTGTATGAAAGGCCATACCTCTTCCAAATAGGGTAACCCCTCATTATCTCCCGAAACAGTCGTTACAAGAGCTCCAACGCCATTTGCGAATTCCAATCGTTCTTCGATAGATAAACCATGAAGATATCCGTATATATAGCCGGCATCAAAGCCATCTCCCGCACCAACAGTGTCTATCGGGGTAACAGGGAATGCTTCTTTTTTATGCCAAACACTATTTGTATATAGTTTTGAGCCATGTTCCCCGTCCTTGATGACAAGCTGATCTATATTATTTACATTTGCGAATTCCGCCAATGATTCTTCAGAGTCAATCCCGATAATCAATCGTATTTCGTCTAGACCTGTTAGCAAAATATCAACAGATGGAAAAACTTCTAAATAAACAGATCTCGCTTCTTCGATAGACCATAGCTTTAGGCGGATATTCGGATCAAATGAGACAGGGATATCTTTTTGTTTAGCGATTTCTATAACCCTCTTAGCAATATCTACATTTTTAGGATCTATAGCCAAAAAAACACCAGTAAGATGGACAAGGTCAATATCTTCAAACATCCGATCTGTGATATCTTCCGGTTTTAGAGTTAATATGGGTGACTGATAGCGATAATAAAAAGTCTTTCCGGAACCATCCTCTCGAATTTCTTTGAAATTTAGGGATGTTGGATAACCATTTACAAAGGCAACATCACTCATATCCACCCCTTCCCCACGTGCGAAATTATAAATAACACGACCAAACTCATCCTTACCCAAACGGCTTAACCACTTTGCCCTCATACCAAGCCGAGCACAACCAATGGCAAAATTCAGTTCAGCCCCTCCTACTTTTCGCTCAAATCTGTTCACGAATCTTAAAGGCCCAGTTTCTTCTGGGTTTAACGTAATCATGGCGTCACCCAGTGTTAAAACACCAAATTTTGATGACAATACAGTACCTCCTTTTTTCGAACATTCACAAATAAAAGGTAATATATTTGATCATATCCAACATTTCCTTTTAAGGTAAATCGATTTAGTAATTTACTAAACCGGTTTGGTAAATCATAAGGAAATTGTAATTGAAAACCCTACCAAAAACAATAGAAAAATTTAATAATTTGTAATTTTATTTCTATTCGTGAATTTTCCACACCATTAAACCCTACATATTACCAAATAAACCTACATATCCCTAAGAATCTCTACATAAAAAGTTTAGTTCAATACTTTTCACTCCTCTTGGTAACTCTGCCAGAGGATCCATATGGATTTATTTTGGGATAATCTGAACAGGACAACTTAAGTTAGTATGTTTTAACACACTATCATTTCCATAATCTATAATCTTTTAACCATTCTCCCTTCACCACACATGTACTACATAGGTTCTAATTGATTAGCAGTTTCGATTTTCCCCTTCCCCCTTTTAGTATTATCAAAATTTACTTTTTTGCTATTAATTTGGGGATAGTTGTATAATATATCAATTGTTAAATTTGTTTGAAAGGTTGTTTTGAATGAGCTATTTAAAAATCTACATCTTACTTATCGGAATCATGATTACTTGGGGGTTAAACGTTTCTGTTATTAAAATTTTAGTTGAACATACCCAACCTGTGACAATTACCTCTTTAAGAATTTTTGCGGCTTCTTTAATAGTTTCCCTTATCCTCTACTTTCTTGGTCTAATACGTCTCCCTAAAAAAAACGAACTTTTTTACGTTTTCGGAGGCGCCCTTTTAAGTGTGGTTTTTCATCATTATTTTTTAGCGGAAGGGTTAACAAAAACGTCAGCTACAAATGCTGGATTGATTTTGGGAATGGGGCCAATTTTGACAGTCATATTATCAATGATATTTTTCCGTAAAAAGCCGACCATTATCCGATTTCTTGGTTTTGTTTGTGGTGCTCTTGGTGTGAGTTTTACCGTTTTGGCAGGAAGTGGTGGTATTCATTCTATTAATCTGGGAGATGTGGATATCTTACTCTCCATTCTTTCACAAGCGTTAAGTTTTATTTTAATTAATCAAGCTTCAAAAACAATGGATCCACGCTTATTAACCGGCTATATGATGTTAATAGGATCTTTTATTCTTTTCGCCATCAGCTTATGGAAGGAACCAGATGGCTTAGCATTACTCGCTTCTGCTCCACCTTCCATATGGGTAGCTTTCATTTTCTCAGCAGTGATTGCCACGGCACTTGGGCATCTGGGCTATAATTACGCCATTGGTAAGGTTGGTGCGGCCGAATCCTCTATATTTCTTAATTTAAACACCTTATTTTCTTTAGTCGGGGCAGCCATTTTTCTTAATGAAGCCATTGTTCCTGCACATTTCTTGGGTCTTATCTTCATTATTTCAGGAGTCCTGCTTGGATCGGGGGCATTAGAAATATGGATTCTTCAGAGAAAAAATAAAGGTATATCTGCATAGTTGCAATCAACTTAGATTGAAGATGTTGCTAGTCTATAATCCTTGAACAGACTTCGAACTTATACAAGAGGGGTCTGGGGGCTAACCTTATATATTGAGAGACCATTAACCTTCCAAAATAGTACAATAATAAAGTACATATATTGAAAGTTAATGGTCTCAAAATGTTTAATTCACCTTTACGTATTTTGTCCCCTCGACACTTAATATTTATTGCGGATTCATTCAGCAGGTAATTTCAATAATTTTTAATCTGAGGAAAATATACTGATTTTTGAGCCATCCTTCATTTACAAACCTTCTGGAAATATAACTTCATTTCAATAATATCCGTATTTTTTTGTTTTTGTAATTTAATTTCAACATCATAATTTTATTAGGATTCTAAAACGGGTTAAGCAAATACATAACTGTCTTTCTACTAAAATATAAATATTCGCCAGATATAACACATTTGAAGATTATCTGCCTAACCATCCACCATCAATAGATAATAAATGACCATGAACATAACCTGCTGCCTCCGAAGCTAAGAATACAACAGCCCCCTTAAAATCTTCCGAGTTTCCCCAGCGCCCCGCTGGAATTCGTTCAAGTATTTGCCTGTTTCTTGCAGCATCATTGATTAGAGCCTCATTCATATCTGTAGCTATATAACCTGGAACAATGGCATTTACATTCACATTGTATTGTGCCCATTCATTAGACAACGCTTTTGTTAGCTGTGCTACTCCGCCTTTTGCTGCTGCATACGCTGGGACGGTTAATCCCCCTTGAAAAGAGAGCAGAGAGGCCATATTAATAATCTTCCCTTTTCTTTGTGGTACCATATAGCGACCTGCCATCTGACATAAAAGCCAAACTGTTTTTAAATTCACCTGGATCACATCATCCCAATCGGATTCTGGAAAATCGACTGAAGGTGAGCGGCGCTGAATACCAGCATTATTAACTAAAATATCAATCTTTCCAAAATGCGCGACGACACTAGGAATTGCTTCCTTTACTTGATTTAAATCTTCTAAATCACAGGGAATAATCAAGCATTTTCTTCCTAATTTTTCAATTTCGTACTTTACATCAACTTGTTCAACCGAACGCTGAAGTAGTGCAATGTTTGCACCCGCTTCTGCTAATGCTATAGCCATAGAACGTCCTATTCCTCTAGTAGCCCCTGTCACCGCTGCAACTTTTCCCTCTAATCCAAATAAATTAACTACCATATCTTCACCTCTTTCGTTTAATCCGGCCAAATAATATCTTTAAAGATACATCCGGGATCTCCATTAATCCAAAATCCTGCACAATTTCTTCAAGCGGCAATTTCACTGAACTGAATGGCCTCAATCATTCCTTTTCCTATTAAGGGAATAGGCTTTTCAAAGTCCCCCCGACTGTAGCATCTTGTCGTCGTTCTGAACTCATGGCACATAGCACGAGGGGCTTTTGCTATTGGGGGCTTTCCAAAATAAATCACCGACGAGAAAACATCTTTACCTTGATGAGGGCTTCCCAGTAATGTTGTGTACTTATCGACAATCTTAATAAATAAATATAAAAAGAGACTGCCTGGACGTTACCGACAGTCTGTACTACCCTGGTTTCCTTTTTAAAGAGAAAACATGTTACTCATGCTCATGATCGTGCCTGATATTCTGACGGTATGTAAAAAAACAGCTTAGTCCAAATATTACTAGCCTAATACAAGGCAGGAACAGAGTACAAGTATGGCCGAATCCCCAATACACGCCCGTAAGTGTGGACCGCAATATTTTTTTCTTATTGCCTGCTGTAGTTGCCTCTGCAATAACATTCTCCGGTACTAACGCATGTTTTTTCCCTAATAAGAATCCAATGTAAGAATCGACACAAGACTCAATTTTCTTTCTCCTCCCCAAGACACTTCCATACTTCTTCATACACTTGTTTAAGTGGTATATTGTTCTCAACAGCAATTTTCCGACAGTCCTCAAATTCAGGTGCTTGTTGCACGAGCTGCCCGCCATATACCCCTTTCTTTACCGTTACCGCGCCCCATAGTGAATGTACTTTGGAAAATGAGCGTTCAAGCCTGTGCACCGTAAGCGGATAGTAGCGGATACCAAGAGTCGTTGTTTCAGCAAATAATATCTTTTTCATTTCGGGAATCATCTGTTGTGAACAGAGAAGCTGCAACAATACTCCCGGTCGATTTTTTTTCATAAAAATCGGCGTATAAAAAACATCATTTGCCCCTGATTCAAACAGCAAATCCATTACATAGCCTAGCCATTCACCGGAAATATCATCTAGATTAACTTCCATTTTGATCATTTGGTCATCGATATGCTCGTGATCAGGTGGGTGGTTCATTGCATCTCTCCTATGATAATGCGAAGGACGTTCGGATGATTTTTAAATGTTTTTGTTCCCGCACCATAGCCGATTGATTTGACAGTCATGGTCGGGAGCGGACAAAATGATTCTGCTAAAACAGCTGCGATTGCAGCCCCTGTGGGCGTAGCCAATTCCGATCGAATATCGCTTGCGGCAATCGGTACACCTTTTAATATTTCCAGTGTAGCAGGTGCAGGAACCGGGTATATACCGTGATCAATATGAATATGTCCAGACCCCGTTGGGATGGCTGATGAAAGTACCGATTGAATACCGAGTTGATTGATTAAAATTGCTGTTCCAATTATATCTATAATCGAATCAACCGCTCCTACTTCGTGAAAGTGAACTTTCTCGAGGGGAAGCCCGTGGATGTGCCCTTCAGCTTCACCAATCTTCTTAAAAATAGCAAGTGACATGTTCTTAACCGATGCATTAAAGTTAGCCTCATTGATTATCTCGACAATTTGTTTGTACGTGCGGTGATCATGATGATGATGGTGTTCATGGCTATTACTGTTGGAGTGACTATGCTCATTGTGATCAAGAATTTGACTTTGCTCGTGATCATGGCTATGGTCGTTGGAGTGACTATGTTCGTGATGGTGATGGTGTTCATGACTATGGATGTGTTCATGAAGGCGCTCCGGTTTTCTGGAAAGAATGACATCAAATTTTGTACTGGCAATACCATTTTTAACAACTTTTTCCCAGGACAGAGTATATTCTTCTTCAATATTTAGCTTTTTTAACTCTTCTTCCATTTGAAAAGGATCGGCACCTGCATCAATCAAAGCACCAATTACCATGTCGCCGCTTATGCCAGAAAAACAGTCAAAATATAATGTCCTCATCATTGACCTCCTTTTTATGTACGAGTTTGTAAATGAGCGCTGCGTTGTATGCCGCACCAAATCCATTATCAATGTTGACAACGCTTACACCTGATGCGCATGAATTGAGCATCGATAAAAGTGCCGATAATCCGTTGAAATTCGCACCATAGCCAACACTTGTTGGCACAGCAATAATCGGATTCATGACAAGGCCTCCTAGCACGCTCGGAAGCGCTCCCTCCATTCCCGCGACGCATACCGAAACAGTCGCATTTCGTATTTCGTCTATATTATCAAGAAGTCGGTGCAGCCCTGCGACACCCACATCGTAAATACGCCTGACTGGAATACCTAAAGTTTCGGCCGTGACGGCTGCTTCTTCCGCAACGGGCAAGTCCGATGTCCCAGCACACACAATCGCGATATATGAACCATTAGTTTTCTTCTTTTCTTTAACCCATGCGAGTGTCCGTGCAATCTCGTTGTACTCAAATTCCCCACATTCTTTTTGTACAAATAACGCTTTTTCTCGAGAAATACGTGTCACTAGTACAGAATCATTCCTAGCCCGTAACGATTGAACAATCGTTAAAATTTGTTCTGCTGTTTTCCCTTCTCCAAATACAATTTCGGGAAAGCCTTGTCTTTTTTTACGATGATGATCAATTTTTACAAACCCTAAATTTTCATAGGATGCAAGTTTTGTTTTTGCTTCCGCTGCTGTCAATGTACCATTTTGTACCTGCTCTAGAATATCGTCAATCATACCATTTCTTCCTTTTTAAGCGCTAAATTCATACTCCCGCTTGTATAGCCCGTGAGATCCAAAGAGACATATTTATAACCAAATTGCTTCAGACGTTTCGTAATTAAAACGTGATATTCAAGCACAAGTGGCATATCAGCAGGATCTACTTCTATACGGGCGGTATCCTCATGGGTCCGAACACGCACCTGGTGAATATCTAATGATTTTAAATAAGCCTCTGACTTATCTACTTTCGTCAATTTTTCTTTCGTAATGATTTCGCCGTAGGCTATACGTGATGATAGGCAGGCAAATGATGGTTTATCCCAAGTTGGTAAACCTACTTCTTTAGACAACACTCTTATTTCTTCTTTGAATAAATTCGCTTCTTGAAGAGGTCCCCGGATGCCTTTTTCTTTTGCTGCTTTCATGCCTGGACGAAATTCATTCGCATCATCGGCAATAACCCCATAAATAATATTATTAAATTCATAATCTTCAAGAATAGGAAGCAAGTGGTCAAATAAACTACTTTTACAAAAGTAACAGCGATTTTGGTTATTTTCTGTATATCCTGGAATGGCTAACTCTGATGTTTGAATGACACGATGGCTGGCACCGATCCATTTTGAGAGCATAATGGCTTCTTCCAGCTCGCTCGACGGATAAGTTTCCGAATCCGCTGTAATGGCTAACACGTTGTCATATCCCAAAGTATCAATTGCAACTTTAAGCAAAAATGTGCTGTCTACCCCTCCTGAAAATGCGACCACAACAGTCTCCATCTTTACAAGAATATCCTGAAGTTTTTTGTATTTTTCTTGTATCATGCCAAATTGTTCTCCTTTCTTGATAAAATAATACTAATTTTATCCTCCTGTACTGCTAACAGGAACACCTGTAAGTGCCACATAAAGATTGAACAGAGGCTCTACAGGGATTTTTTTAAGTTGCCAATGACAAAATAGAGAAGGTGGAAATGGCTCCAGTTTTTTTTACGTTTTATTTCATCCCTATTTCCCTATAAAGCCCCGCGTATTAGCTTCGGTTTACTCTAATTATTTTGTACAATAGCAGAGAATTTTTTTGCCGTTTCTTCCAGTTCAGTGTAATCTTCCTCTGAAAGCAATTTCTTTGGGTTGATTAAAGAACTGCCGATTCCCGCTGCGACGGCACCTGCCTTTAAAAAGGAAGCGAGGTTATCCAAATTAACACCGCCAGTCGGCATTAGAGGGATGTGAGGCAGCGGACCTTTAAGATTTTTAAAGTAACCAACCCCAAGTGCATCTGCCGGAAATACTTTAATAACGTCGGCTCCATGCTCGTAAGCTGTCAAAATTTCAGTTGGTGTAAGCGCACCGGGGATGCTAATAATGCCATAGCGCTTTGCCATTTTAATCGTTTCAATATTGACGGTTGGCGAAAAGATAAATTCCGCTCCAGCCATGATGACCGAACGAGCCGTTTCTGGATCCAATACTGTACCGGCACCCACTATGATATCATCGCCGAACTCCTCTTTTACTTTATCAATTAACTCGCAAACTTTGGGTGTTTCTACTGTTATTTCGAGTGTTCGGATTCCACCTTTATTCAGGGCTCTGGCGATTGGTACAATTTGATCGGGACGTGCACCACGAATAACGGCGACTAACTTTCCTTGTTTCAGCTCTACTAGTTTAGTCATTCTTTTCCACCTTTCTACCTAGTCACATCTTCTGCTCCGCCACTCATAAATAAATCGAGGTCGTCACGTATCGGCAAACCCTCTACATCGCCATTTACCATCGTTACCATTGCTCCCATGGCATTTCCGCGCCGTGCAGCTTCTTCTAACGCCAGTCCATCAAGAAGGCCGGAGAGTACACCAGATGCAAAAGCGTCCCCAGCACCGATTGGGTCTACGACACGATCTACAAAAAATCCTGGTACGTGTGTTTTCGGTACAGACGGGGATGAAATTAGAGAACCTTCTTTGCCCAATTTCAGCAAAACTGTTTCGACTCCGAGTTCATGAAAATGATCGATAAACTGCTCCGGTGTGTAGGAACCGAATAAAAATTCAGCTTCTGCCACACCCGGCATGACGATATCACTTTCCGATGCGTATTTTGTAATGAAGTGACGTGCTTCATTTTCATCCGCCCATATTTTCAACCGAATATTCGGATCGAAGACGATTTTTGTTCCGGTTTCCTTGGCAATGCGGATCGCTTTGTCTATGAGCAACTGGCACGACTCACCAAGTGCAGGAGTAATACCGGTAATGTGTAAGTAAACGGCGTCTTGAATCACATGTTCCGCCAGTAATTCTGCTGTCATTTTGCTAGCCGCCGAATCTTTACGGTAGTAATAGACTCGCGTATCATTTAGCCGCCTGAATTCTTTGAAAAAGACTCCGGTCGGCGCATTAGCATCTCGTGTTACATATGAGACATCGACACCTTCACCGCGAATAAACGAGTGCATCGCATCGCCAAATTCATCCTCACCGAGACGGCTTATCCAGCGTGACCTGTGACCGAGACGGCTTAACCCGATCGCGACATTGGATTCCGCACCGCCGAACTTCATTGAAAAAGAGCGGGCGTGGCGAAGGGGTCCTTCTTCATTCGGGGTAAATACTGTCATCGTTTCTCCGATTGTTACAACATCCATATCATCAACTTCTTTCTCTCATGTTAGGCTTTAACGTGATTAGAAAGCGTACCGATTCTTTCAATACTGACGTTCATCCGGTCACCGTTTTTCAACCAGACTTTCGGATTACGTCCCATTCCAACGCCAGGTGGTGTACCAGTTGCAATCAAATCACCTGGCTTTAGCGTCATGGACTGTGATAAAAATGAGATGATTTGCGGAACGGTAAAAATTAAGTTACTTGTATTGGAATCCTGCATCATTTCTCCGTTTAATTCAAGGGAAATCGCCAGCTCATGGGGATCACCCACTTCATCATGTGTAACGACAACAGGACCTATTGGCGCAAATGTGTCCGCCGTTTTGCCGCGTGACCACTGGCCATCCTGAAATTGCAAATCCCGCGCGCTAATGTCATTCATAATTGTATAGCCAAAGACGTAGTCATTCGCCTCTTCTTCTGACACATTTTTCGCTTTTTTTCCAATGACAATCGCAAGCTCTGCTTCAAAATCGACTTCTTTTGAATTAATTGGGATTTCAATAACATCATTTTGACCGACAATCGCATTCGCATATTTTGAAAAAATGACCGGTGAAGCCGGCGGCTCCATCCCAGTTTCCGTGCAATGATCTATATAGTTCAGCCCGACGCAAATGATTTTTTCCGGCTGTGCGATCGGTGGGAGGAATTTTACTTCTGATAGTGAGAATTTTGCATCGTCATTACCCCGTTGCTCGATTAACTGTTCAGCACGTTTACGCAACTCGCTTCCTCGTTCTATAAACGTTTTCATACAAGCAGGAAAATCATCTGGACCGAGTGCCGTTAAACTTATGATTTGATCATCTTGTACGATGCCGATATGATGGTCGGATTTTACCGAAAAAGATGCTATTTTCATATTTTTATCCTTTCTTACGTCAACGCGTATGGTGTTTTTTCGCCGTTTAAGACCTGAACGATATTTTTCGCTGCTTTTTGACGAAGTTCAATCATCGCTTCCTCAGAATACCAGGCGCTGTGCGGTGTGATGATGACATTGTCCATTTTGAGAAGCGGGCTATCGATGCTGACCGGCTCATCTTCTGTAACATCAAGTGCGGCACCTGCAATTATCCCTTTTTCAAGTGCTTCAGCGAGTGCTTTTTCATCGATTATCGGCCCACGAGCTGTGTTAATGATGACCGCGTTTCTTTTCATTTGTTTTAAGCGCTCCTCATTGATCAGATGAAACGTATCATCAATTAGCGGTACATGTACTGACAAATAATCAGCTTCACTAATAATTTCTTCGAGATTCATTTTTTGAACGCCGACGGCTGCCATATCTTCTGCCGATACGAATGGATCGTATGCAGCCGTTTTAAAGCCGAGCGGTTTCACCTTTTCCACGAAACGACGCGGAATACGACCAAAACCAAGAACCCCAACCGTTTGCTCGTTAAAACGATGAATCGGCACACAAGCTTTAAAGTCCCAGTTACCTTTTTTTACCTCATTGTTTAACAGCGTCACTTTGCGCGCCCATGAAAGCAAAAGCGCCAATGCATGGTTCGAAACTTCTTCCATACCATAATCAGGTACATTGGCAACAGTAATCCCCTTTTCTTTCGCCGCATCGAGATCAATTGTATTGACCCCGACACCGTAGCGGGATATGATTTTCGTGTTTTCAAGTGATCCAATGACACGGCGTGAGACAGGAGCATATTGATTTAAAATCGCATCCACTTCTTTTGCCAACTCAATAACTTCTTCTTCTGTTTTGCATTGCGCTTTTATGAAATCAATGTCCAATCCGCTTTCTTTAAAAACGTCTTCTTCATATTGCAAATGCTCAAATTCATAATCCGTTAATAATATTTTAAAGGCCATTTAGACTCCACTCCCACATATGGTATTAAACCCCTTTAGGTCAGGGGGATTCCTCCCGTTTCAGGTGAAAATCATTTATTTCGCAGCTGCTTTTTCGACTTTCGCAATTCCGAGGCCTTCCGCACCAAGTTTCGATGTTTTCGCTTCTGGATAATATCGTTCAATCATTTGAATTCCAATTGCGGCACGGCGTACACGTTCATGTGCAAGTGAGATGTTCGTACTCTCCCATTGTTTCCCAGATGGGTATACATCAGGGTGATTACGAAGACCAAATTTGATGTAAACTGGCGCCAATACACGGATAATTTCCGGTATTTCATAATAGCGCAAAAAGCCGCCAAATGTATCCGGTACCTCGACATACAAATCAATTGGAATGTCTATTGCTAGACGAATCGCTGCAAGTTTAGAAAGCGTCAATGCAGGTGGCACGTTGTACGTATTCGCTCCGATGTCTTCCATTAATTTAACGGATACTGGATTGGCTGACCCCATTTGGACCGAAACTTTTACAACAAAATCTTCCGGCAACTGTCGGTGCTTTTTCATTTCTTTCGTTATAAGAAGAAGTCCTTCATCTGCAACTAACGCACCCCGTAGACCAAGAGCTGCTCCTCTTTTCAAATCTTCCATTGCATAAACAAGCTGGTCAGCACCTTCATGGCGTATCCCCTGTGATTTGCCCCCAGGTGTAAGCGGTCCCGCACTGACATCCCATGAACCTCGGGGACCGACAAACAAACTAAGCTCCATTCCACGTTCTGCTGTCATTTCACACATTTCTTTAATTTCTTCATCCGTTTGTAGCATGATGCCGCTTCCTTGAGATATTCTGTGAATCGTTAAGCCTAAGCGGTCAATTTCTTTCAATGTTTCTTTTAGTGCAACTGGACCTTCTACACTTGGAAGCTCAATGCGGTATTGCGCCCCGTCTGGAAATGTTTTCGTTGATGTCGGAAGTTCTTTAAGATCAGTTGATGGGTAGCCTAATTGCTCGAGCAAGTCGCGTGATTCTTTCATTATTGGACACCTTCTTTCATATCAATATTTTTTAAAAGAGCCGTTACTTTGTCACGCAAATCAGCCGGGAATACATCACACGGAGCACGGTGTCCAGCGGATACGTCAAACCAGCGCTGATGAACGGCTTCTTTCATGGCAGTAAAAAATGTCGGTCCGTACGTGTAGATATCCATCAGCTTTGAAATCATTTGATGATTTTTCTGTGCTTTTTCCAGATCACCTTTTTGATATGAATTATATAAATCAACGGATATTTCAGGTGCAAAAACAGCGCTTCCGTTAATGCTACCCGCTGCACCAATCATTTGAGCTGGAAGTAAATGCTCATCAAATGCAGAAAAGACACGGAAATCACTGCGAACTTTTTTCACTTCGGTCAGGACTTGCCGCAGGTGGCCGAAATCACTGACTGTTTCTTTAATACCGGCAATATTTGAATGATCTACTACTAATCTTTTAATCAATTCTACCGATATATTTTGTCCTGTTAAAAGTGGAATGTTATAAATGAACACTTGTAGATTTGTGTGATCAGCTACGCTGGAATAATAACGGTATAATTGTTCGTCAGACAGTTTCCAGTAATATGGGTTGACTACAAGAACCCCATCAGCTCCATGCTCTTCTGCATAAGAAGTTAATTCATGTACCTCTTTTAATGCGGTATGTCCAACGCCAACCATAACCGGCACTCGACCGTTAATGTGCTTAATCATTTCGCGTACGTATAGCTTTCGTTCTTCTGTTGTAAGTGATGAGAACTCACCTGAACTTCCCATCAATAAAATACCGTCAATATTCCGTGAAATTATTTGATCCATATAGCTTCTGTTCAGCTCTATATCTAAATTTCCCGCTTCGTCAAAAAGAGTGACTACCGGCGGAATGATTCCATGAAAATTCATTGTTTTGACCTCCTCTTTTTTACCATTCAGCGATACTTCCGTCTTCATGACGCCAAATTGGGTTTTTCCAATCATGTCCTATTTCTGCTGCCTGCTTCACTTTTTCTTCGTCAATTTCTAACCCAAGACCCGGTTTATCCGGAATGTTCACATAACCATTTTCATAGTCAAATATTTCAGAATTTTTAACATAATCGAGAATATCCATCCCTTTGTTGTAATGAATACCAAGGCTTTGCTCCTGAATAATGAAATTCGGCGTCGTAGCATCCAGATGAATCGATGAAGCGAGTGTCATTGGGCCGAGCGGACAGTGCGGCGCAATGGCTACATCATACGCTTCTGCCATCGCGGCAATTTTTTTCCCTTCTAAAATACCACCTGTGTGAGACAGATCCGGCTGAATAATATCGACATAGCCATCTTGAAGAAGCTGCTTAAAGCCCCAGCGAGTATACATCCTTTCACCCGTCGCAATCGGGCACGTCGTGTGCCAGGCAATCTCACGAAGTGCTTCATTATTTTCTGGCAGCACCGGCTCTTCAATGAACATTGGGCGGTATGGTTCGAGTTCTTTCACGATCGTTTTTGACATCGTTTTATGAATCCTCCCGTGAAAATCTACACCAATGCCAAAGTCTTTCCCTACCGCTTCCCGAATTGACGCTACGCGTTCAATGACCGCTTCTACTTTCGAAAAGCTGTCTATGTAGTTCATTTCTTCTGATGCGTTCATTTTGACAGCGAGAAAGCCCTCGTTCTGTTTTTCTTTTGCGGCAGCAACGACATCCACTGGACGATCGCCGCCGACCCACGAGTACACTTTAATTTTTTCACGTGCTTTGCCCCCGAGCATTTGGTATACAGGAATATTAAAGTATTTTCCTTTAATGTCCCATAATGCCTGCTCAATGCCAGAAATGGCACTCATTAAAATAGGGCCTCCTCGGTAAAATCCCCCTCGATAAAGCGTTTGCCAAATGTCTTCAATGTCGTTCGGGTTTCTCCCGATTAAATAATCGGTCAGTTCGTTAACTGCTGCTTTTACCGTTTCAGCACGGCCTTCAACGACAGGCTCCCCCCAGCCAGAAATGCCTTCATCCGTATCGATTTTTAAAAATAGCCAGCGGGGTGGAACTTTGAATAGAGAAATTTTTGTGATTTTCATTTGGCACCTCGCAATGTTTTTTTGGAAGTAGAGAGATCTTCAAATATGAAAACCTCTCTTTCTTTTGTTAAGAACCTTTAATAAAAACCGTTTTTAATGCTGTATAAAATTCTTTCGCCGCTTCACCTTGCTCTCGAGAACCTGTGCTTGATGCCTTCATGCCGCCGAAGGGTGCTTGCAACTCAACGCCTGCGCTTTCTGCGTTAATGCGGACAAGCCCTACTTCGATTTCATCGATGAATTCTAAAATTGAGCTAATATTTGAAGTAAAGATCGATGCACTCAATCCGTATTTCGTATTATTTGCCATGTCAATTGCTTCGACAAGATCGGTTGCTTTTATAAGTGCAATAACTGGTCCAAAAATTTCTTCCTGTGCAATCACCATATCCGTCGTGACGTCTTCAAAAATCGCTGGAGTAATGAAAAAGCCCCTATCGTAATCTCCGCCAGTTAATATCTCTCCGCCATGTATGAGTTTTGCGCCTTCCTGCTTGCCTTTTTCAATGTATTCTTTCACCGTATTAAACTGGCTTTCGCTTGCACACGGACCCATCCAAATACCCTCTTGTAGACCATTGCCAACGGTAATTTTTGCAGTTGCGTCTACAAGTTTTTGTTTAAATTCATCATAGACTTTTGATTCAACGACCACACGACTTGAAGCTGTACATTTTTGGCCAGAAGAACGAAATCCACCGCTGATGACTGCTTCGACTGCTTGATCGATGTTCGCATCTTTCGTCACGATAACTGGATTCTTGCCACCCATTTCAAGCTGATATTTAATGCCACGCGCGGAAGCTGACTTCGCTACACCTTGCCCGACACTTTCAGAACCGGTAAATGTGATTGCATTTAAAAGCGGATGATCGATGAGTCCTTGGCCGATGATAGATCCTGTACCGGTAATGAAGTTCACAACACCCTCTGGGAAGCCGGCTTTTGTGAAGCATTCCATCACTTTTGCTGCTGTAACAGCTCCCTCCGTAGCAGGTTTCCACACGATGGAATTGCCATATACAAGGGCCGGAGCCATTTTCCATATGGGAATCGCAACTGGGAAGTTCCATGGCGTGATAACGCCGACAACACCAAGTGGTGTACGTTTTGTAAACATAAGGGCATCTTTATCAGATGATGGAATAACATCGCCATCTTTGCGCATTCCTTCCCCTGCATAGTAACGTAAGATCGCAACACCTCGTGCCGTTTCGCCTTTTGCTTCGGGTAATGTTTTACCCATTTCGCGGGTCATTGTTTCAGCAATTTCATCGAGGTTTTCTTCTAAGATATTGGCCGTTTTGAAAAGAAGTTGGCTACGTGCAGACTGTCCAAGCTTACGCCAAGCTTTCTTCGCCTTATCCGCAGATACTACCGCTTTGTTCAAGTCATCTTCCGTTGAGCTCTGAACGTAGCCAACCGGTTCTTTATCCGCCGGATTAATGCTTTTAATCGTCTCCATAGAAGATGCGTTTACCCACTCATTGTTAATAAAATTTTTATATGTTTTCGTTGCAAATGTAGTTGATATCATTGTTTTTGGCTCCTTTTTATATTAAAATGTTGGTCCAATTCTCCAAATCCCAAAGTCATGCTGCTTTAATATTTCCGCTTTTGTGAGTTTTCCGTTTGAAACGTGTTGAATTTCATCCATAATGCGCCGGCCCACTTCATCAACGGTTTCTATACCATCGACAATCGTACCTGCATTTAAATCCATATTTTCATTCATCCGCTCAAACATTGGCGTATTCGTTGAAATTTTAATAACAGGTGCAATCGGAGAACCAGTTGGCGTGCCTCGTCCACTTGTAAAGAGAACGATTTGGGCACCGCCTGCGACCATGCCCGTCAATTGCTCAATGTCGTGGCCAGGCGTATCCATCCATACGAGCCCTTTTTTCGTCGGTACCTGTGCATAATCAATGACTTCCTCCAGCCGGGTTGTACCTGATTTTGTCGCAGCCCCTAGTGATTTTTCTTCGAGTGAGCTGAGACCTCCCTCAATGTTGCCCGGACTTGGATTTCCGGTGCGAATGTCTACGCCCATTTGAATCGAGCGGTTTTCCATCATTTTAATAACCGCATAAGCTTTTTTAGCTACCTGGTCGTTTGCTGCCCGGTTAGCTATCAAATGCTCTGCTCCGATGAGTTCAGTCGTTTCTGCTAAAATAGCCGTTCCCCCCTGTTGGACAACCAAATCGCTCGTACGCCCGACTGCTGGGTTCGCCGATAATCCAGAGCATGCATCCGACCCACCGCATTCTGTGCCGACAATCAGCTCGCTAAAATCACATAATTCTCGTTGTACCATCGAGGCATCCTGTACCATTTTGACTGCAATTTTAGCTACTTCTGCAATGGTTTGAAGTGTGCCGCCATGATCCTGTATCGACACCGTTTCGACTGGTTTGCCGCATTTGGCAATCTCATCTCCAATTCGATGCGCCTGATGTGTTTCACAGCCAAGGCCAAGTACAATGACACCGTATACATTTGGATTCATACCCATTCCCGCATAGGTTCTGGCCGTTTGATCATAATCAGTGCCTACTTGCGCACAGCCATGCTGGTGAATAAATGTGACTGTTCCGCTTACCAGCTCTGTTACGCGCTGAGCTGTTTGCGTTGCGCAAGTAATCGTCGGTAAAATCAGAACATGATTCCGGACACCTACGCGTCCATCCTGACGGCGGTAGCCCCAAAACTGCATTTTTTCATTCAGCAATCTTGTCACCCCTTCCTCTTTTGCCTTCTAAATTGTGTACATGAACGTGTGCTCCAGCAGGAATAAAAGCGGAGGCTGCACCGATGACTTCACCGTATTTAATGATGTCTGCTCCATGTTCGATCGCTTTAACTGCGAACTTATGGCCAAAGCGAATCGGTTCAAGAATGGTTACGGTTACAGCGAGGTCATCTTGACCTACTTTCACAACCACTGATGTCTTTTCAGGAATTTCGGATAAGGCAACAGCTACACTATCTTCCTTACTTAAATACAGGGTTTTATATTCGCTCATTTTGTCACTCCTTAAATTGTTTGTACGGCATTACTTTGGATGACGGGGTTATTCAAAATTCCAATGCCTGGAATTTCAATTTCAATCCGATCGTTGTCATACAATGTAAATTCATTCGGTGGAACCACGCATGTACCTGTGAGCAGAACTGTTCCGTCAAAAATAATGTTATCTAACACTAAATACTCTACAAGCTCTTCCAGTTTACGTTTCAGTTGGTTTACTTTTGCTTCTCCGTCAAATACCTTTTCTTCATTTCGATAGATACGGCACATTATTTTAAGGTCATATGGATCCGAAACAGCCTCTTTTAATAAGATGGCCGGTCCGATAGAGCAAGAATTTTTCCATACTTTTGCCTGTGGAAGATAAAGTGGATTCTCACCTTCAATGTCCCTGCAGCTCATATCATTACCTGCGATGTATCCGAGTATCGTCCCTTCTTTGTCGATGACAAGACCAAGCTCTGGCTCCGGGATTTGCCAGTGTGAATCTGAACGTAAGTAAACTGGATCATTCGGTCCTACGGTTCTTGCTGCAGTCGATTTAAAGAAAATCTCGGGACGCACTGCATCATAAACTTTGTCATAGAACGTTTGGCGGTCAAGCTTTCCTTGCGTTGCTTCGTAATTACGTGCTTCCTTGCTTTTTTTATACGTTACACCAGATGCCCATACTTCTGGTGCGTCGATGGGCGTTGTTAATTTAAGACCTTCTAATGGCTGTTTTTCTTCTTCGGCAACTATTTGTTTTACAATATCAAACGCAGTTTTGTTTTTCTGACGTGCCGTTTCAATCAACGACATAAAATCTATAAACGGAAGATCCACCACCTTGTTTTCGTTTGTCACGGCAGCAAGTTGTTTCTCGTTTTCTTTTACATAGCGAATAATTCTCATTTGCTAGTCCCTCCTAAATGGCAGTCACGTTTTATATTTTTTGATATTCATATCCAAGCTCCTGCGAAATTTTACTGCTGCATTCCTTTAATATACGTACATAATACTCGTGTGTTTCTTCATTTACTTTCGATGAAGGCATCGATACGCTCATAGCGGCTATTACTTTGCCTGAATAATCTTTTATTGGCACAGCCAGACAGAAAATTCCTGGTTCGTTTTCTTCATTATCCATTGAATACCCAGCAATACGTGCTTTTTCGATTTCAGCTAAGAACTGTTCTTTTGACCTTATTGATCTTTCGGTTGGTCCTGTATATACATAGCCGTCCAAGAGCAAATCTAGTTCACTATCGGTTTTAGTTGCCACTAGTGATTTACCTACTGCACTTGTATGTATCGGGACACGGCGGCCAATACGAGAATACAAAACCGTAACCCCTCTGCCTTCCACTTTATCGATATATACACCTTCCTGCCCGTCTAATATGACGAGGTGGAGCGTTAAGTTTGTGGTCTCGGAAAGCCATTCAAGATGTTTTCTTGCGACATTACGCAAATCGAGATGGGTCACCACCACGCTCCCCCTCTCTAATAGCTTTAAACCTAGAGAGTATTTGCCATTTTCTTCACCTTGTGAAATATATTGATGCAACTGTAAGGTTTTTAAAAGCGAATGAACCGTGCTTTTATGCAAATTCATTCGTTTGCTTATTTCTGTGATAGTTAATTCCCTGTCACGCTCGTCAAATAAATCCAATATTTTCAATGCGCGCTCCACTGATTGGATGATAGGCATTGTTCTTCACTCCTTCATTTTCTGTCTATCTTTATTTTATCGGATTTATGACGAGCGTTCCTTACTTTATTACTATGTTTTTTTCCAGAAGCAAAATATCCTGTTCATAATCAAGTGTAGCATCTTCTACGACGGCGATTGGTACAACCCCATTTGCCGCATCTGTATGTCCATACATCCGGTTGCTGGCCGCAACCATTTTTTGACGATCTTTCATTCGTTGCTTACGTTCCGTGACCAATGATTGTCTTTCTTCTTTTATATAATCCTCAAACTCATGCACAACCTTTCCGGTAAGAAGTTGAGCGGCATTGACAAAATCAATGCGGCCCTCGCGAAGCTGAAGATGAACAACATCACCCGTTTGGAGGAAACCAATGCCTCCATCTTCATATGCTTCTGGTGTCATATGACCAATAGCGGCGCCGTAAGTGACACCCGAATAGCGGCCGTCGCTAATGATTGTTGCGAGTTTTTTCATAACACGGTTAGCATTAATATGTTGCATCGGTGTAAACATTTCTGGCATACCGAAAGCAATGGGACCCTGCCCTGCGATAATGACGGCAATTTTCAAAGTACCTTGATCAGCCATCTCGTCAAATAATTCCTCGTAAGGTGCATCTTTTATTCGTGACCATTCAGGCTCATTATTGTATTTAAGTGATGCAAGAAGATGATCATGCTCGAACAGCTTTTGCTCTTTTATTTTCGAGAGCAGGCTTGAATCAAGCAGGCCTCTATTGGCATCATCTTCATTTTCGTAATAAAGAACGAATGCTAGCTTATCATCGAACTGATTAAGCTGCGGTGTCGGCATCCCGCTAATTTTCACAACAGCACTTTCAAAAAAGTTTCCTTTTAATACATCTACACCGCTGAATCCACGGCGTGGAGTGGATAAAATAACTTGATTATTCTTTACATTTACTGCCTGAAGGCTGCGTGTAATCGCAAGACGTTCTTTCCACGTTTTTGCGGCGACTGTTGGAACATCCTGATCCATTGGTACACCATTTTCAATAAGTTCGTAAACAAGCGTTTCCATCCCACGGCTTGTGCCACTGCAACACTGCATTGCAAGTGAATAAATGTCACGTCCTTCAGTCAAGCTGTAATCAAATAAATCAGGAATCGGATGTAAATGGTGAATGCGGTCAAGATCCCATAAGCTGAATTTGTATCCTGCATATAGCATGGCAGCTACGATATGCATCATTAAGTTCGTAGAACCACCCGAAGCGCTGTGAATGCGTATTGCATTTTTTATATTCGATGCGACAATGTTGGCCACTCCGTATCGCTCGTCGTTAATCATTACAGAAAAGCTATCAAGCACGGCGTTAATCTGGCGCTGTGATGGTGGATCTGTTAATAGCTCAACTGCTGGATGAACGAGTCCCATGCCTGCAACTAGATGACGTGAACTATTGCCTGTTCCGTTAAAGGCACACACGCCTCCCTGGCCATCACAAGTAGCCACAGCAAGCCTCATTTCAAAATATTTATGCTGTTCTTTCGTCAAGATGCCACGTTCATATGCACGTTCGAATACACCCTGAAATGCAGTATTCGATGAACATTGCAAGATATACGCCATCGTATCACGTAAATCAACCGCTACATCAGCTACACCTTCACTTTCCGCTTTTTTCGCCAGTGCTTCCAATTCTTCTATCACGTCGGCAGGAATTGAACCACCTTCTAATACGTGAGCAGGTGCGAATGTCGCGAAAAAGGGCGCTTCACCGCGGTTGCGACGCACACGGTCGACATGCGCGAGCGCGCTTACAACACCAAGAGGCTGTTTATCACACCCTTGAATAACGAATGCACCATGATAACTGTGAGCTTCAAGCTGATTGACAACCATTTGTGCAACCGCATTTCTGCTTTGAAGTGAGTAACTCATCCCTTGATTGCTTTGTGCAGTTCCATCACACATTACCGGTGTCGAGAAGTGAAACGGCACACCGCCATTTTGCCAGATGCGGATTGCTGCCCGTGCGGACGTTTGGTAATCCATAATGTGCGCCGGGTGATCGGATGAACCGCCGATAATCGCAATACGCGGCGCATTTCTTTCAAGCCGCATATAAATTTCTTCCAGCGTCCAGTCCGGCTTGCCACCTTCATAGGTAGAACCAAGTGTCAATTTGGAGCGGTCAAGCAGACCCGCGACCGTAATCGGTTCATTTGCTTTTCCCTGTACGTTATCTCGGTAAGGGTTAACTTCGTTATCAATGAGCGGATATAGGTGAGTCATTTAAAGCACTCCTTTTCACTATTTTCAAATGAAATCTATTAAAAGAAATAAAGAAGGGTATCTATTAGTCTAAAACCAAGTCTTCTAATTCTGACAAGATTTCTAACTTGCTATTTCTTTCAGCCTCTTCCATCATGCTTTCAGAAATCCAAATTTCACCGATCTCAAGTGTATTTTTTATTCTTACGACTCTTACTTGATTTAAATCGAAGGCATTGCACGTTTTAATTGCAGCTTTTACAGCCAATTCCTGAGTATCTAAAAACATAGGGAGCTTTACAACATCTGTCACGGTGCTGGTGAGTGCATTGGCATACCCTTTTTCCCATTCAATTTCATTCATGACCGCTTTCGTCGTCATATCAGCCATACCGATGCCGTTTGCATTCCCATGAGTTTTCTCGGTAAGTCCAAGGACAACGGTCCGTTTAACTTCTGGACCGCCAGAAGCATAAGGAGTGGCGAAGTTGCCCGTTATGTTTGGATCCATTCCATCTCCGGAAATGTCTTTTCCTAGTTCATTTACAATAAGTACATCCATCTTATCGAAATGAATCTTTGGCATTAACGATTTCGCTTCTATCAACAGTCCCGGCTCAACCTTTTCTAAATCCTCCGCCGGTACAGCTACGATTTTCGCAGGTTTATCGTAGGCATTCTCAATAGTCGCAATGCCGAATATAATCGGAGCTTTCGATAAGGAAATTTTCGCCATCTCAGGTACATGCTCAGCCATATACTTAAAACTATATGCATGAGCTGCTTCGGCTCCTTTTTGTTTACCTAAACCAATTGTGATCATTTTCATTAGACCACTTTCAACCGGCCCACGAAATGCAGTGTGTGGTTTTATCCGATTAATGACTATAATTTTGTCCGATTCATAGGCAAATTTATCGATATATATAGGGAGCCCATTAGGCAACTCATCCAGTTTCACCACTTCCATTGAAGACCTTATTGGCGCTCCAACCACTTCTTCTGTCACACCCAGCTGATGCAACACGTCAATTTGCCCTTCCGCTGTTGCTCCGCCATGGCTCCCCATTGCAGGTACAATAAATGGATTGCCTCCTGCATTCTTAACTGCAGCTGCTGTTTCTCTTACCAATATAGGGAGATCTGCTAGCCCCCTGCTTCCTACAGCAATAGCCACATTGTCATTTTCAATTATTCTTGATAAGACCCCAGCTTCTTTTATCGCCTTTTGCACCTCACCCGCTACATCAGCGAGTTGAGGTGCATGAAATACCTGCCGCACTTTGACCATTTTCGGTAATTGAATTTCTCGTAAAAGCTCAGAGATAATATTCATTATCATTCCTCCATACTGCAGTGCTGTTTAATTACCGCGCACTTTTTCAACTTCGGTCATCATTTCTTCAACAAGATCCGGGCCGAATTTTTGGGCAAACTTGTCCGTCACTGGTTGAATAACTTCCTTCATTTTTGCCATTTCTTCCGGCTTTACTTCGTTGATTTTCATTCCTTCTTCTTCTAGATATTTAAGTGCTTTCTCATTTTCCTTTCTATTAAGTGACCGTTGGTACTCTCCAGCCTCTTGTGCAGCCTCACTCATGATTTTTTGTTCTTCTTCCGATAAGTCATCCCAGAACTTTTTGCTGACAAGGAATACAAATGGTGTATAAACATGCTTTGTAAGGCTTAAGTAGTCTTGTACTTCATTGTATTTTTGCGTTTGAATTGTCGCGAGAGGATTCTCTTGACCATCAACAGTGCCTGTTTCTAATGCGGTGAATACTTCAGAGAAAGCCATGGGAGATGGATTAGCCCCTAACTTTGAAAATGCATCTAAGTGCACTTCATTTTGCATAGTACGTATCTTAAGGCCCTTGAAATCATCAGCTGTTACAACTGGGTGTTTGCTGTTTGTTAAGTTTCGGAAGCCGTTTTCCCAATATCCCAGACCTACTAAATCATGTTCCGGTAATTTATCCAAAAGCTTTTTACCTATAGCACCATCAAGTACTGAATAGGCTTCTTCTTCATTATTAAAGACAAATGGAAAGTCATAGATTCCAAATTCCTTTATCATCCCCACAAGTGGAGAAGTTGAAGGAACTGTTACTTCCTGTAAGCCTCCTTGAAGAGCTTCTGTCATTTTTTGATCATCTCCAAGGGTGGCATCAAAGAAGTTTTGGACTTTCATTTTCCCTCCACTTTTTTCTTCAAGCAGTTCTTTAAATTTGACCATCCCCTGCCCTTGTGGGTGCATTTTACTATTTCCGATACCTGCTTTGATTGTTCTTTCCTGGATACCGTCTGTTGTAGCGCTTTCATTTTGTGCACTTCCACAAGCACTTAAAAGTAATATTCCCGGCAAAATCACACCAGCTGCCAAACGCTTAAGCCAATTATTCATCATATTTCCTCCTAAAATGTTATAACTCTGAGCATACAAATCCAATTACTGGTTTCATTCCATTAGGATGTAAACCATCCTAGGGGGACTAACACTAAGGATGGGAACAAGATTAACAAAATCAAAACAATTACTTCAACGAGCAAGAAAGGCCATATCCCTTTCATGATGTCTTCCATACTGATTTTACTTATCCCACACATGACATTTAAAACGGTTCCAACCGGTGGTGTAAGCAAACCAATGGCATTATTCAGGATAAACAGGACACCAAAGTATACTGGGTCAATTCCTGCTGCTTCAACTAGCGGCATCAAAACAGGTGTGAGAATTAGGATCGTCGGCGTCATATCCATCGCTGTTCCAACTACAATAACTAGCAAGTTAATCATTATTAATAGAAGGAGTGGATGATCCAAAAATGGTTCCAACAAGCCAATTACCTGACCAGGTAAATCAGCTACAGTAATCAGCCAAGATGACACGAGTGCTGCTGCGACCAGAAACATGACCACACTTGTCATTTTTCCGGCATGAACAAAGACATCGTACAAATCTGTCACTTTCATTTCACGATAGATTACTAGACCGACAAATATTGCGTACACTGCAGCCACGACTGCAGCTTCAGTCGGTGTAAATAATCCGAATTTCAATCCCCCAATGATAATGACGGGTAGGAATAGAGCCCATATCCCTTGACGAAGTGAAATAAGTATTTCTTTAATTGAGGCACGAGGTTTAACGGCTACATTATCTTTGCGTGCTATAATGGCCCAGGTAATAGTAAGTCCGACCGCAAGTAGAATCCCCGGAACGATCCCTGCCATAAATAGCTTTGTAATGGACACACCACTGGCTACACCGAAAATAATAAAACCAATACTCGGTGGGATGATTGGGGCAATAATTCCACCAGATGCTATCAACCCGCTTGAACGGTTCACATTATAGCCAGCTTTTGTCATCATTGGTATTAAGATAGCCCCAAGAGCTGCTGTATCAGCAACGGCTGAACCTGATAAACTTGCAAATAATACACTCGCAATTATTGCAACATAGCCAAGTCCTCCTTTGATATGCCCAACCATAGACATTGCCATCTCAACGATACGCCGTGACAATCCACCCCGATTCATTGCCTCCCCCGCCAACATAAAGAACGGAATCGCCATGAGTGGGAAATTATCAGCACCACTGATTAAGTTTTGCGCGATGATTTGACTGTCAAAAATACCAAGAGCGTACATTAACACTACGCTACTTACGAGTAAGGCAAAAGCAATAGGCATTCCCAAAGACATTGCTCCTAGTAAAGATCCGACAAATACACCTATCATCCTTGTTTCTCCTCCTTCCCTTCTATAATTCCTTCTGTTATAAATTCATCACCATGGAGAGAGATTAGCTCTTCAGACTCACTAATACTGACTAATTCTTCGTCCTTAATCTTATTGAAAAAGATCCTATATAAATTGTTAATGATCAATAAACCCATGGAAACACTAACAAGGATACCTGTCCCATATACAAATGCTAATGGCATACCAGTAGCAGGCGCTGTACTATCAATGTTAATCAAAGTCATTTTCCAGCTACCATCCAGGACAAGGAGAAGGACAAACAATATCATCAAATCACTAATAACGAGCACCACTTTTTTCATCTTATTTGGAAGCCTTTTAATGACCATGTCAACACCCAAGTGTTCTTTGTTTTTATAAGCACCAATGGCACCGAGGAACGTCAGCCAGATAAAAAGGTACCTTGACATTTCTTCTGACCAAGTGATACCTGAATTAAAGAAATATCGAAGAACTACATTGCCAAAGACGAGAACAACCATGATCGCTAATGCAGCAGCCATAACAATGTTCAAAGTATTTTCTAATAGTCTGGATATTTTACTCATCTTTACATCTCCCCCTTCCTATGACCTTGCTTTATTCTGCTTTAATTTTTCCAACTAGCTCTTTTGCCCAATCATTTTCTGCAAAGACTTCATCATATACAGGTTGAGACGCCTCTACCATTTCTTGGGTAAATCTTTCGTCAGGCGTAGTAAATTTGATTCCATTATCCTGGAGGAATTTTTTATCATCTTCATAGCTTTGTTCCAGTAATTCAAACTCATATGCTGCTGCTTCTTTTGCTGCTGTTTCAATAATCTTTTGTTGTTCCTTAGTCAAACCGTTAAAGAATTTGCTATTAATAATGTAAATATTAGGGCTAAACATATGCTTTGATTCTAGTACATCACTTTGTACTTCATTCCATCCTGAGGATCTAAGAGTAGCAATAGGGTTTTCTTGAGCATCTACTACCTTTTGTTCAAGAGCAGTAAATACTTCAGAAATAGGCAGTGGACTAACGTTTGTTCCGAGCGATTCACCTAGTTTTATGTAGTTTGGAATGTTGGGCATTCTAAGTCGAAGACCATCAAAGTCATCCATACTTTCTATCGTACGATTGCTCGAAAACATTCTAAATCCATTTGCACTCCATGCTAGTGGTGTTACTCCATGTTTTGGATTTAGGTCAGCTGTCAATTCTTCACCGATCGGGCCATTCAGTACCGATTTTACATGTTCGAAATCTCTAAATAGGAATGGCCATTCAGGAACCCCCATTTTAGGAATGTCAGCCTGCATTATTAGACCTGGGATACCCATTTCGATTGTTCCGTTTCTGACACCATCATAAAATTCTTTTTCCGCTCCTAATGTACTGTTAGCATAAATTTGGACCTCTAATTCTCCATTGCTTTCCTTTTCAACCTGTGTTTTGAATTTTTCTTTTAATGCAATATTTTGAGGATGATCTTCAGCAAAATAATGTGCAACTTTAATGGTTTTCTTTTCAATCCCACCGCTAGTCTTTTCTCCCTCACTTCCACATCCTGAAAGAAGTAATACCCCAGCAAGAGTTACGCTTGTGGCAAATCCATAAAACTTTCTTTTTTTCATTTAAAACACCCCCAATAGTTTTTGTAAGCGTTATCATTATAGACTGATATTAAGAACTTCCCCTTACTATTTCTTGTTAGTTTCACAGAATCTTGTTTTATAATATAAAACTCCGTTTTGTTTTAACCGGAGCAAGGAAGATTGTTTATCAATAAATATCTGTTTACCCATTATTTATACAATTTTTAGACCTAAGTTTTTCTTCAGTATTAAAATATAGATTAAATGTGTTCTATAATGTAAAACTCAGTTTTCAAAATTAGAACTTACGTTGATTATAAGCTTCTGTTTTTATCCTTGTCAAACCATTTTTTGAATTTTTTAACAACTTAACAAAATACAATAGATACTCTTCTTTCCAGTCTATATTTAAACATCTCCTCCCGATGTCCTCAAGGAAACAAAGCATAATTCTGTTGCCCTATCTGTCATTTTCGGTTCGGTGGAGGAAGTTATTTCAACTGAGCCCAAGCACAAAGATTTTTACTCACAAGTGGAATAACAACATTCTGGAAATTTCACTAAATTAATTAAACAATAAATATTTAAACCATTTGAAGAATGAATAGAAGTTTCATTTTTTCTATATTAGGATATTTTTAAGATTTCTTAAGACATTGATTAGTCGACATTAAAGTCGCTCTTTCCTACTCTCTTTAACAGAAACCTTCTTGATGTTATTTTTGTTGTCCATAGCATCAATCAATTCTCTAGCAGAATCACATGTTTCTAAAAAGATAAAGTTTTGGTACCTTCAGAATGTAGGCTGGGGAACATCCAGAACACATGTTTCGACAATCGTTTAAACCTCTTTCGACCTAAACGTCTTGGAGAGGTAATGGGTTACTATAGGGTATGTCTGGTAATTATTCTCGCATTCGGACCTCCCCCCGAGTTAATTTTGGCGGAGATTGACATTATGATAATTTTTCATAATATATAGAGCTATCGGGGATTATCGGCATCCTCCTAGCCTTATCGATTCTATAAAAAAGTATTCCTATACCTGTTAGCAAGTTACGATTTATCAATCCATTCTTTTATTTTTCATTATGGTGACATTCGGAGGTACTTAACTTCACCTTCCTTCGCACTATTCCAATGAATCTGACATGGACGGAGTTTTCTTGAACTTTTTATATTTTACGATAGCTCTCATGCTTAATCGCCGGATTTTTGATGGAGCCATTTTAATAGTTAATCTTGCCTTCTGAATTCAGGGTTCCGGTTACTTAACGCATGATACGTTCCGTTTTTAAGCACTAATATCGAAAAGTCAGTTTCTCTTTTAGGTATGCAATAATGCTCAGCAACTTGATGAAGTTTCCGCCACTTTCGATATGGCCTTAATCTTAGGCCTATAAAGCAAATCAAAAAGCATCAGTAACCCCTTTTATTCAAAGAGATTACTGATGCTTTTTTTACTTGCGGGAGATTCTTCTTTAAATAAATCTTGATACTTGAGCAAGCTATCCTTCCAATTGTTTCTGCACATGATTCTTCCATTTTTCAATTTCGATTTGCTCTTGCATAAAAAGTGAGTCCTTAAGGGTGTATAAAGTTGTTTGGAACCTTTTTGAGATATCCTCCTGAAATTGTACTTTATCAAACTCTTTATCCATTGCCCCCCATTTTCCCTCCATTTCATTCATGAAATCTTCCATTCTTTTAATGATATCCGTAACCAATTAACGCACCCCTACATGTTTATATAGTAAAAATTTATAATTCCCTTGCAAACTTTTTTCCCGTAACTTTGTTATCATTAATTAAAATTACTTCAATAACTGAGGAATAATTCAAATAAATTAAGAAAGCTACATATCCTCAATGAATGGACATGTAGCTTTAGATCACTATTATTTTTGAAATTGTAATTTATGCAGATTAGCAAAGATACCACCTTGCTTAAGTAAGTCTTCATGGCGGCCCTCTTCAGCAATTCCTTCTTCTGTAACAACAATAATTTTGTCGGCGTTTCGAATCGTTGCTAATCGGTGGGCGATAATGAGTGTAGTTCTATTTTCAGCAAGTTCGGTAAGTGCCTGCTGGATGATTCTTTCGGTTTCAGTATCAAGCGCAGATGTTGCCTCATCGAGAATTAATATCGGTGGATTTTTTAAGAACATCCTGGCGATTGCAATTCTTTGTTTCTGTCCTCCCGATAACTTTAAACCTCGCTCACCTATTTGAGTTTCATATCCTTCTGGTAATCCTTCAATGAAAGCCTCTAGATGGGCTTTTCTTGCTGCTTCTTGAATTTGTTCATGCGTTGCATTAAGCAATCCGTATGAGATATTCTCTTTTAATGTTCCTGTAAAAAGAAACACATCTTGCTGGACTATGCCTATTTGTGACCGTAGTGATTTTTTTGTCATCTCTCGAATATCAATTCCATCAATAGAAATTGAACCGGAAATAACATCATAGAATCTAGGGATTAACGAACAGATAGTCGTTTTTCCAGCTCCGGATGGACCTACAAAAGCAATGGTTTCACCAGCTTTGATATTCAAATCAATGCCTTTTAAAACAGTTTTTTTGTCTTCATAATTAAAAGTGACATCATTAAAAGAAATATCACCTAAAAGAGCATTAACGGCAAATGCATTCTTTTTATCCTCGACATCTGGCTCTATATCCAGAAGTTCAGTAAAACGCTTAAATCCAGCCATCCCTTTCGGATATATTTCCATCAACGCACTGATTTTATCGATTGGCTTAAATAAAACGTTCACATATAAGACAAACGCGACTAGTTCCCCATATGAGAGCTGTCCATGAAAAGTAAGCCAAGCACCCATTACTAACACTGCGAGTGTCATAAACCTTGTCATCATGTAAATGCCTGATAAGCTGAAGGACATTACCTTATATCCAAGTAACTTCGCCTTACGGAATCTGCGATTATTCGTCGAAAATCGTTCCATTTCATATGTTTCATTAGTAAAAGACTGAACGACCCTAACACCTGAGACGCTGTCTTCCACACGTGCATTAACATCTGCAACTTCTTTGTACATTTGCTTCCATGCTTTATTCATCTTTAAATTACTTATAACAATTAGCAAAACAAGGAATGGCAATATACAAACGGATATGAGCGCCAACTTCACATTGATCGTCAACATAATCCAAAAAGCTCCAATAAAGGTCATAATAGCAATGAATAAATCTTCGGGACCATGGTGTGCTAGTTCTCCGATATCAAACAAATCATTCGTGATTCGGCTCATGATATGGCCAGTTTTTGTGTTATCGAAAAATCTAAAAGACTGTTTTTGAACATGTTCAAATAGCTCTTCGCGCATATCAGTTTCGATATTAATCCCCAGTTTATGCCCCCAGTAACCTACGATAAACTGCAAGAATGTACTAATAATATAGAGAAGTAATAAGCCCGCACTCACAGAAACAATTGCCGACCAATCGTCCCCCGGCAACAGTGTATCTATAAACCATTGAACAGCTAGCGGAAAAGCAAGTTCAAGCACAGCAACAACCACTGCACTGAAGAAATCAATAATGAATAACCGCTTATGTGGCAGGTAATATGAAGCAAAACGTCGAATCATCAAATTATTCTCCTTTTAAACATATATAAAGGAGTATAATTCCATATTCATTAATCTTCAAGTATTTCGGATTACGAAGCTAAAATTATGGTAAAATTATCTATATTAAACAGCCACTAACCCGGCTCATAAACCTATTAATTTTAAGGAGTGAAATCCAGTGTAATTTTAAAAATCCATTCTAATACCATATAACATTATTCATTCAAAAGGATGGTAATCATGAAGAACAAATCGTTTCGCCACCTTTGGATTGGTCAGGCGTTTGCTAATCTTGGAGATATATTTTATGTAGTCGGGTTGATTTCACTTATATATGCCTTAACAGGATCGGCTCTTTATTTGAGCTTGCTTCCGTTCACAACAACGATTTTTCGGTTTATCAGCAGTTTACTTGCACCTCTCATTATTGACAGATTTACTTTAAAACGAATCCTTGTACTATCACAATTGTGGAAAACTATCTTACTCATTATACTAGGAATCAATATAACTAATTTTAATCAAGCTTTTGCTGTGGTAGCTCTAATCTTTATCGCCATGATTTCATTATTAGATGGAGTAGCTGCCCCGGTAAGTGCAGCTTTGACTCCTCAATTAGTTCCAAAAGAAGAATTGATAAGGGCAAATGGTTTTTTGAATGTAATCACCCAGACAATCTTTGTCTCAGGGTGGCCACTTGGTTCTGTTTTATTAATATCCACCAACAGTAGCTTTATTATTTGGATGACAGTTATACTTTATGCCGTTTCAACAATCTGTACCATAAAAATTGAAATCACTGAACAAACAGCAGAAACCATTCTTTCATCAAGTCGGGATTCGATTAAATCCGGATGGGTGGCGATCCGAAAAAAACCAACTATCCGTACACTCATCTCCCTTGATTTTATAACAACTTTAGCATCTAGCGTCTGGATCGCTGCTATTATATATGTATATGTCGAACAGAACTTAAAACTAGGAGAGCAATGGTGGGGGTATATTAACACAAGCTACTTTATCGGCATGATTGTTAGTGGATTGCTTGTCATCCGTTTTGCAAAGTTACTAGAAAGATATATCTGCTTTTTCATTGTTTTCGGACTATTTCTCAGTGCCCTACTGACACTGCTATTCGGTGCCAACACTAATCCAGCAATTGCTTTGCTGCTAGCATGTCTGTACGGCCTCCCAGAACAAATTCGGGATGTATTTTACACCAAGCTTATCCAAGATCAAGCATCGGAAAAAACATTAGCAAAAATATATGCGGTTTGGGGAGCTGTTATCAATCTTACCTTTGCAAGTTCCGTTCTGCTTCTAGGCTATATAACGGAAACATACGGTGTCAAAACAACTTTCCAATTCTCTTCAATTTTAATATTCATTGCCTTTCTTTATGCGATTTGGAAAAGGAAGGACTTTCAAGGGAAAGAAATATAAAATCCTCACTGCAAGCCTTCTTGTCTGTGTAACTGTACCTCCATTTGTTTCTGTATTTGAAAGGAGCTTTCATTTCGTAGCTCCTTTCCCTTTTTATGACACCCAAGGCTGTGTTGATCATGATTGGCTGTCCTGTCCTCATATTTTTCCTCGGTAGGAACTTGCTTGGACCCGTTAACAGCATGCCAACAGAACGATCCAAAATTGCACGGTTGATCGATATTCTCTTTTTAATGCTCATTACTTACACCAAAACATTCTATTTTATAATTATAATATTCTGTTCCATATACGCCCAATTCTGCGGAAATTCCAAACCAATCTGCCAATAGGTGGCACCTATCAGTTCATAGGAATCAATCACTTCATATTTTGCGCTTATCGAACGGATATCTTCAAACCAAACGACATGATCCAAGTTTTCTTTTCTATAAGAATAGGTAGGTGATGCCGCTGACGTGTCGAAAGAGATTTCCGAGCCAGTCGCAATGGCAAGATTTTGTGCATTTTGCGCTGATAATGCCTTCGTCTCATTGCTTGGTACAATCCAATCGTATCCATACATAGGAAATGCCGACTGCAATTTATACGCAGGGATATTCGTTAAAGCGTAACGAAGAACCTCGACCATCCACCAAAGTGGAGAAATTGGTTCGGGTGGGCCCGTTGGATACCCAAAATCAATTGTCATCACGGCAACAAGGTCGGCTACCTCTCCAATTCCCCGATAATCATGACCGCCTACAATTCGATTGTCAGGATTATCTGAAGTTTTTGCATGTACGTTAACATGAAGAATTAGTTCGTTCAACCCCTCTTTTAATTCTTTTAAAAAAAGCACATAATCAGACCGTCTTGCAGGAGGGATGAATTCGATGTCCATACTGACCCCCCCATAGCCTTTCTCCCTTACGATATTCAGCATACTATTAATCAAATTCCCTCTGTAAATCGAACTAGTGAGAACTTCACCCGCCAAGTCAGCATCAAAATCACCGTCTTGAAAATTCCGGATCATCAATAGTGGCGTCACCCCGGTCTGTTCGCATTTCGCGATAAGAGGGAGATCATCACCATCAACGAATGCATAGCCTTCCTTGGTAAAGGAATAAGCTACAATTGCTAAATAGGATAACTTATCACCATTCTCCTCAAGCGTTTTAAACACTACTCCACCTGAAGTTGGGAAGGCAAACCCAAGCGTGATCAATTGATTTTTATAAGGAGACGGAATCAAAATTTCCGTGTCGACCTTAAGTGAGCTTGCAACAAGCCCTGGATTTGCTTTCATGATGGCCGCTATACTTGTTCCAAAACGTCGGGCAATTTCAGAGAGCGTATCACCATTTTTTATAAGATACGTTCGATTCACCACTTTGTCATCCGGGATATACAACGCCAGACCCGGAACCAGTGCTGTTGATTCCAATCCGTTAACTTCGACTATCCTCGATGGGTCAACCTTATTCATTTTCGCAATTCCCCATAGGCTATCACCTTTTTTCACAATAACGATCGTCATTCAAAACCCTCCCACTCCCTTGAAAAAGTGTATGTTATTCGGGCATTTATATAGAACGAATTATCAAATTTTCATCGTGTTGCATATTCTGAATATATTGACACTCAGAGTCGCCATGTTATTAATCTATACTGATTGATTTGTAAATAAAACTTACAATATTCCAGTCTCCCCGCACTTTTATACATGACGCAAAAAAACAGTCATAGGAGGCTAATTTAAAGGAATTATCAAATTGTCAACAAAACCATTTCTATTGGTCTGGCTGCAAACTACTTACACTCTTTATGAAATGTACTTCGAAAATCATATGAAGCAAAGAAAATTGGTTTACATAGATAGAACCTTGTCAAAATGAGAGAAGTGTACAAAGAGAAAAATATATTATCATCACTGTTTAAAATGAAAAGAGGCTGTCCAAAAGGACAACCTCTTACTTTTAATACTATTTGCTAAGTTTCCATCCCAGCTTTTCTTCTATACCTCAAAGTAAACTTTTAATATCGTAAAACTTCCCATTTTCCAACTCATCCACTTCGAGTAGCTCCAATAGTTTTTCCGCAACGAATTCTGGGCTTCTTAGATTGCCTTTTTCTTTATAGTCATGAAATTTTTCCCTGTCGGAAAAGTCCTGTTCATTAGCTGAACGAATTGTTTCTTGCATCCCTGTGTCCATTACACCTGGTGAAAAAGATATGAGAGTCATAGGGAAAGGCGCCTTATCCTGTTCCAACCCTGCAACACGGGTGAACATTTCAAGTCCCGCCTTTGTACTACAGTAGGCAGCCCAGCCATGATAGGGATTTTTCGCTGCTCCTGAAGAAATGTTGACCATAACCTTCTTTCGGTCCCAATGCTTTGTTCGTTTAACGAATGCATCTGCTAATACTACTGGTGCCATAAAATTTACTCGCATGCTGGTTTCCAAACTTTCCTGTCCCAGATTTCCTACCGGCTTGATTGGTTCAATTACACCAGCATTATTAACAAAGTAAATCTCGCTTTTTTCATCGACCTCTTCAAGAATCTTATTGACTAACGAAGTAAGCTGCTCAATTTCAATTAAATCAACGGAAATAAAAGTAAGTTTTGTTCCGGATTGAGCAGCTATTTCCACCATTTCAGGATGAGCTGTACGGGATAATAAAATACAATGGTCACTTTTCTGCAAGCATTGCTTAGCAATAGCTGCACCTAATCCTCTCGAAGCTCCTGTGATTATAAAAGTCTTCACCACAATTCCTCCCTTTCATTGATTATTATTTATTGTACCAAAAGAAGCAGCCCGTATAGTGTTTGGCTGCTCCGAATAAAAATTATAAAATGGGTGATAACAGCCTTGCTATGGACTCTTTAAAACGAATCCACTTTGAACGTTTTTCAAACTCTTCAATTGTTAGTTGTCTACAAACTTCTACATCATTATAAAAATTTTTCGTCAGCGTTTCGGCCATTCCTTCATCATAAATAAAGGCATTGACTTCAAAATTCAATTTAAAACTCCGGACATCAATGTTAGCAGTACCGACCGAAGAGACCTCTTCGTCCACAACAATCATTTTCGCATGTATAAAACCGTTATCATAGATGTATACCTTAGCTCCCGCTCTTAATAACTGCCCTGCATTAAAGGTTGTTGCCCAATAAACGAAAAGATGATCAGGTTTATTTGGAATCATGATTTTCACATCCAGCCCTGACAAGCTGGCAATCCGGAGTGCATCCAATAAACTAGCATCCGGTATAAAGTAAGGTGTTTGAATCAGAATCGATTTCTTTGCTGAAGAAATTAATTTAATATAGCCATTTTTTATTTGTTCCCATTCAGAATCAGGACCACTTGTCACAATTTGCAAATCAATATTACCCTGAGGCTTCAAATTAGGAAAATAATGTGGCTGATAAATAATATCATGATTTTTTGAAGCCTGATTCCAATCAAGAATAAAACGAGTTTGAATGGCTTTGACCGCCGATCCCTTTATTCTAAGGTGTGTATCACGCCAATAACCGAACTTTGGATTAAGCCCCAAATATTCATCTCCGACATTAAAGCCCCCAACATACCCTACTTTTCCATCTATGATGACGAGCTTTCGATGATTACGGAAATTCAAACGTAAATTAATAAATTTTAACTTGGATGGAAAAAATGCTTCCACTCTGCCGCCTGCCTGCCTAAAGTCCTTGAAAAAACTTTTTGTCATTCCCCTTGACCCTAATTCATCATAAAGCAGGCGGACTTTGACACCTTCATTTGCTTTTTTCGTCAAAGCCTCAATGAACCGTTTTCCGAGACCGTCTCTTTGAATAATATAATATTGTATATGTATATGGTTTTCTGCCTCTTCGATATCTTTAAAAAGCTGTTCAAACTTCTTTCTTCCATCCGAAAAAATATCGACATGATTATCTTCCGTCAGAACTGCATCATTATTTCGAAGGTGCATATAAATCAAATCACGGTAATTGCTCGAAGAGGTATTTCGAAAAGGAAAGTGATCCGTAGAAAGCTCTTCCATCTGTTTATCAAGGATTTCTTCAATCCCAATTTTTTTCTTATCCTCCCATTGGAATAAGTGAGCGTGCCTCAAACTTGTTCCAAAAAGAAGATATAAAATAAAACCGACTACAGGTAAAAAATATAACACCAATAACCAAGCCCAGGTCGTGCTGGCTTCTCTTCTTTCAAAAAATATAACAATCGTTGCAAATAGAATATTAAGAATAATAACGAGGCCTAACAAAACCGATGTAACATGCGTAAATTCCATAGCATACCCTCACTCAATTTTTATCCCTTTAAGGATAACATGCAAATTCTTTATATCAAAGGATTTGCCTATTAGAAAAAAGAAAACAAAAATTCGCAAAAATAGGCCCCTTCCTGTAGGGGCCTATCTCTATTTAAGTATTTTCGAACCAACCCTTAAAACATCCATAACTGCCAGGGTGACTTTTAATCTTCTTATACAAACTTTCATTGCAATATACAGGATACATTGTATTTAACTCATTTATTTTATCGGCTTTTCACTAATAAATTAACTGCCTCTTTAACAAGTTCTTCAGGGTTCTTTTCACCTGTCTCATTAGCTTCCCGGACACATTCTACAAGATTGGAGCTCACAATTACACCAATTGTACGGTCGATTGCAGATCGAGTGGCAGATAACTGTGTTACGACATCTCTACAGTCTTTATTTTCTTCCATCATTTTCAAAATCCCACGAAGCTGTCCTTCAATTCGTTTAACTCTATTTTTCATTTGCTTTTCATATTCCATGTGTGAGGTTGACCTCCTATCCCTTGTAACTTATTATTCTTATCAGGCATATCATCCACGTTTAGTCCCATATGGAATGAATGTAAAAAAATAATCTTATCGCCTTACAATTCATAATACATACCTCTCAGGTATACTTGTCAAGTATTTATCTCAAATAACCCTTATTCGATAGGTAAATACTCTATTTTTGTACAAGGAGATTTTGTGCAATAGCCTCTGAAAATTCAACAGTCATTTGGGGAACGTAGGATTTTAACAACGCATTTACAATCGGCGCTTTAGCTCCTTTAGCCATTATCGCAAGACAACCAGTCATCTTAGTCTGTCCTTTCCCGATCTGTTCAGCAAAAAAGTAACCATATCCATCAAATTTTTCATTTAATCCCCGAAGGTTAAATGTTACCTTATTAGGTTCGTTCCATTCTAATATATCAACTTCAAGTTTAATTTTCTTTTTCATTAATCCCAAATCGCTTTTAAACTCCCATACGAGTGTCTCATCATTTATTATCTCATGACTAATATATCCTGGGACCAGAGGCGCCCATAGATCAATGACACTGACAAACCCCCATACATTTTCAATTGAAACGGGTAAGATGATACTATGTAATCCTTCTGACAACTGAGTTCCCCCTTAATCATTTTACTTACATCTTTTTAATGTATTCATTGCAGCTTTTAGGTTAGACCTGATATTAGAAAAGAGTCCGAAACAAATTTCTCAATATCGCTTGCAATTTTGACCATTTAAAAAGAAGGACTGTAATGACAGATGATACGTCAAAAGATGAGCCTAAAATGAAAATGTTGATTTAACAGGGTTACTTGTTATTACAAAAGATATAAACGCACTTGCATTCAGCATCCCATTAGGTCCTGTCGGCATTAGGCATTAAGGGTCTACTTGCCCCACTAAGGGACAAACAAAAAATACATGTAACTACATGAATAAAGTCTTTATCTTAAAAAATAACAGTAAGAACAATGGCGACATCTAATAAAGATGTCGCCATTTGTTGTATCCAAATGTGATTTTTAAGGACGCTCAAGATCAAATAACTCGCCTAGTTTAGTATACGTATGACCGGCTAACCGGGCTACTGGTTTGAGTCCATTCTGGTCAATTCGACCATTGTGATAGATGTCTTGCTTGATATGGTAGCACACTACTTTCCCTATCAACAAATCGCAACCTGGTTTATCTGATGAACCAGCTAATGGTATAGCCCGTTCAAGTTTGCATTCAAGGCGCACCTTCGCTTCTCGTAACCCAGGAACCGCAACCTTATCACTAGCCGTCGTCGTGAAATTAGTTAGCCTTAATTCACTTTCCTCAGCTGGGAGTTCTGCTGCAGTTTGATTTGCATCTACAACATTGTCTTCATCAGTGATGTGAACAACAAATTCACCGGTTTCAATCGCATTTCGTGCAGTATCTTTTGACACTCCTTTTTTCCTTTGAACGGATACTGAAATCATTGGAGGATTAGAACTGACTATATTAAAAAAACTAAACGGCGCTATATTGAATACTCCAGTTTCAGATTGTGTGGTAACAAGGGCTACGGGTCTTGGAATAATACTTCCAGTCAAAAATTTATAATTTTCCCGTTCACTTAGACCTTCAGGATTTACTGAAATCATCTTCTCTCCCTCTTTCAATCTTTAAATAAATGTTTTTGAAACCATGAACTAGCTGCTTCGACCTCTGATCGTGTTAACTGATGTCCGTGATTTTCCCAGTGAATGTCGACTGTCGCACCTGCTTGCTGTAAGAGTTGCAAAAGTTCACCCGTTTCTTGAGCCGGGCAAATCGGATCGTTTTTCCCAGCGGCAATAAAGATAGGTACATCGGAAAGTGACGGCAAAGTCATCCCTCGTCTAGGAACCATTGGATGGTGAAGAATTGCCCCTTTTAATGCCCCTTCAAAATGAAACATCAAACTTGCAGCGATATTAGCACCATTAGAATAACCTAATGCTACCACATTCTCACGGTCAAAATCGTACTTTTCGGCTGCTATATCCAAGAAGTCATTAAGCTCTTTTGTACGAAAAATCAAATCCTCTTCATCAAAAATACCCTCAGCCAACCTTCGAAAAAAACGTGGCATACCGTTTTCAAGAACATTTCCGCGCACACTCAATACGGATGAACCTGGTGAAACCATTTCTACTAATGGTAAAAGGTCTGTTTCCGTTCCCCCTGTACCATGCAAAAGCAAAAGTAACGGAGCTCCTGGATTACTTCCTTTTTCAAAAATATGTTTCATTAACATTATATATCCTCCTTAAGAACCCTTGGTACAGCCGGAAGTAACGTTTTTTCCATAATTTCTCGCTTTTCTTCCAACCATTGTGGCAGCATTAATTTACTTCCCATTGTTTCCTTCGATTCATCGTGAGCAAATCCGGGTGGATCTGTGGCAACTTCAAAAAGAATGCCGCCTTCTTCACGGAAATAAATGGCATCGAAATATTGACGGTCCGTAAAAGGTGTCACTCCATAGCCAAAGCTTCCGATATGCTCTCTCCAATCCTTATGATCATCAAAATCATTCGCACGCCATGCGAGATGATGTACTGTCCCTACTCCTATTTTCCCAATTGGCATAATAGTTTTTTTGATATCAATCAAATTCCCGATGTCTGAATTGGATTTGAAGCGAATAAAGTCCCCTTCTTCTGCAATTCTCTTCAATCCCATCACTTCTTCTAATAATTTCATCGTTTTGTCCGGTTTTGCCGTCAATAATATCGCGCCACCGAACCCTTTGACCGCCTTATCAGCAGGCACACCGCCAAATGACCACTCGCTATTTTTACCCTCTTTACGAGCGACAAGTTCAAGGTGCAAACCATGAGGATCGTTAAATTCGAGATATTCCTCTCCGAAACGGGTGGCTTTCTCGAATTCAATATTAAATTTGGATAAACGTAGTTCCCAGAATTCAATAGATCCTTCTGGAACGACATATGTCGTAATCCCTACTTGTCCGGAACCAATTCTTCCTTGGTATGCATCAGGCCACGGAAAGAAAGTGATGATGGAGCCAGGTGAACCTGATTCATCTCCGAAATATAAATGATAGGTACCTGGATCATCAAAATTCACAGTTTTTTTCACCATTCGCATTCCCAATACCCCTGCATAGAAATCCACATTCTCTTGCGGATTACCTACTATGGCGGTTATATGATGAATTCCTTTTGTCTGCTTTCGCATGGTGTCAACCACCTTTCAATTCAATTAAAATGTAGATTTTGTATTTAGTGGTTTTAAATTCGCCTCTATATCCGCTCTTTTTGATTCTAAAAAGGGTGGCAAGGCCAAAGACTCTCCTAGGTATTGCTCTTCTTCATCCGTTGCAAAACCAGGTCCGTCTGTTGCTAGTTCAAACAATATACCATTTGGTTCCCTAAAATAGAGGGAACGAAAGTAAAAACGGTCAATAAACCCAGAGTTTATTAAACTTGATTCATTTAATTTTGCTATCCATTTTCTCAGTTCTTCTTCGTTATCGACACGAAAGGCAACATGGTGTACGCCTCCCCTTCCTAGTCGTTCACGCGGCAAGTCATTCCGCTCTTCAATATGAATTTCTGCACCAGTTCCACCTTTGCCTGTCTCATAAACGATAATCTTGCTTTGACCCCTTATAGATGATGAATAAGCGCCTGATTTCCTGAACCCCAACACCTCAGTAAGTACTCTTTCAGTCGGTTCAATATTAGGAACTGTAAGCTTAACTGGTCCTAATCCAAGGATAGAAAATTCCTTCGGTACCGGGCTCTTATCCCATGGCACTCCTCCGTGAACGCCTTTATTATCCTGATCGGAAACCAGTAGTAGTCTCTGCCCTTCTGGATCTTTAAATGCAAGTACCTGTCGTTGAAAACGAGTCGTTACTTCGCCGTGCTCAACATTATATTCTACAAACCGTTTTTTCCAAAAATCCAGCGCTTTATTATCTTTCACTCTTAGAGCAATTTCTGAAATACTATTGTTCCCCTCATGTGTACGGGCAGCTTGAGGTATTTCAAAAAACGTTAGTTCTGTCCCCGGAGAACCTGCCTCGTCTCCGTAAAATAAGTGATACACACGAATATCATCCTGATTCACCGTTTTTTTGATTAATCGAAACCCTAACGTTTTCGTGTAGAAATCAAAATTCCCACCCGCTCTAGCCGTAATCGCCGAAACGTGATGCAATCCTTTTAATTCCATCTGCACCACTCCTTTCTATATATATCTCCCCTTTAGAGAGATAAATTAACCTGTGATTAATATCTCGACTTCGAGGTATCAGCATAAAGAACAATACTTTTAATCCAAATATCTTGATTTAAAGATAAACTAGAGTGATATTTTTGTCAACCATTCTTGCCTTTCACTTATAGAAAATACTATGAAAAAAATACGACCATTTATTTCTACTTATTATAAAAAAAATTTCAGACAATCAGTAGAGAAAATGGATATGGTAAGTTTTTATTTGTTGATTATCAGGCTTTTATTAAAGGTCTTCAAGAGCCATTTAAATTGTATGCTGAAAACTTCCCGATTTGGTCCAACTAATCGTCAGGTATTTTTCAGTTTGTCGTTTGGACAGCCTTAGAAATTAAAGGGTTCAGAGCAGCCTTCAGCACTATAATCCCTAAATTGGTGTCGAAATGAGCAAGACATTGAACATTCATCAGAATTGGAAGCTGACTGCACCGATGCCATTTGGAAAACCCACTGCCTATCCAGGTGATAAAACCTTCTCCCCACTTGAAGATCGAGTAAAAATATAACTCATAAAGTAGTAGGGCTGGCTCAACTTCCGAGCCAGCCCTACTATTTTCAACCGATATAATCTGGAATTGTTCCAAAAAATCTTGTGAATACTACAGGTGCAAACCCTAAATAACCTATAATTGGCATAATTTTAAAATTTTCATATTCATTTACCACGTACATCATACATCTCCCTTCAAAAACTGTTAATTATTTATTGGAGAGGATCGCTTCGGAAGCCATTCCTTAAGGTAAAGTGGGAGTCCACTCACATACTCCTTGGAAGCATGTCCACTTGGTAGGAGAATGTACGTCTTATCCTTACAAGTCAAATGCTTCATAACCGGATTAATCATTTCCTGCGGTACCAGACGGTCATTTTCATTTGCTGATACTAATACACTAGCGTCAATATTGGATAGCCTAGCTTTTTTTCCTCTGATTCTTAAACTCCCCTTAACCAAACGATTGTTTATCACAAGATCTTGACCTATCTGTTTTGCAGTCGCTCCAGCTAAAGGCACGTGTCCATTTGTCCACGCATTGAATCGACGCCAATGTTGAACATATTCTTCATCATCAGCTTGATTTAATAAAGACAGATAGGGTGATATATAGATAGGTGATGTGATCAAGCGGATTCCATATTTAACCTCACTAGCTGGGATCGTTTTAAAAATGTCAATCGTCTCGTCAAAATCTGCGGTACCATCTTTTATTGCAGCTTGCCATTGATCAAAAGATTGGGAGGCACTAAAATCTATAGGTGTAACGGAGAGAATTAAATTCTTAACAGGCTCGTCTGCAATAGCCGCATACATAGCAGCTATTGTACCTCCAAGACAAAAACCCATCACAGTTATCTCTGACGCTCCGGAGTGTCGCAATGCGCGCTGGACTCCTTTTTGAATGTAATCGACGATATAATCATCAATCGAGATGTCCCCATCTTCATAGCCTGGACTTCCAAAATCAAGCAAATACACTTCAAACCCTTCATTTACAAAAGCTTCTATTAAACTATTACCTGGAGCTAAATCGAGAATTAACGGGGTATTGATGAGTGAATAAATTAGAAAAACCGGCACGTTATATTTTTTTTTTACCGCCGGATAATACCAAAGTGTAGATTTATTTTTTTTCCACACCGAAATTTTTGGTGTTAATCCCATTTCCGGCATAGGCTGATTGGGAATATCCGAAAAATGTTTCCATTTAGAAATCGATTCAGGTTGATTTTTTGGCACTTTTCGTTTAGACATTTCTATTCCCCTGTCCAACAAACTTTAAATCTTGTAATTGGTTTATTAAATCTAAAATCCTTTTTCTATTCTCTTCCTTTTTGTTAGATTCCCCTCTTGAGTTCATTTTTTTACTAACTTCCTTTTTATTAGATTCCTCTCTTGAGTTCATTTTTTTACTACCTAATGAATAAACGACCCCTAAATCACTCAAAGAAGGTTGACTTCTAAGAAACCCATCCCTTTGTGGAATTACAGTGGAAAGTAGCTCTTCTAATTTGTCAATTTTTTCTTCGAGCTGGAGGACTAATTTCGCAATATTGGCTACATCTTTTTTTGTGGGATAATTCATGATAATGGACCTTCTTTCTGAGGCCTCCTGCATCTTTATTATCTCTGGAACCTGCATTTGTGAACTTCTACTAACTGATTCTATTAACTCCCTATTATTTATTAACTCCTGAATTTTACTATTCAACTGTTGCTCTTTTTGTTTGCCAAACACTTTTAGCTCTTTATATAAATCTGATTTTTCTGCCATATATATCGTTCCTCTCTTCTCGGATTATGCTAATGCTGCTATACCTCCGTCAACGATTAAAACATGTCCAACCAAATAATCGGACGCTTTCGAGGCTAAAAAAACGGCGGCTCCTTTTAAATCCTCTTCATTACCAAACCGGCCAGCCGGAGTTTGACCTACGATGTCAAAGTTGGATTCTTCAAGGATTTTTTTTGTGATTTTAGTCGGGAAAAAGCCTGGTGCTATCGCGTTGACTTGAATCCCGTGTCTAGCAAGTTTAACCCCTAGATCCTTAGTCATTGTTATCACAGCGCCCTTACTTGTGTTATAAGCAATGGTATCCAATACTTCAGGTATCGAACCGCCAAGACCCGACACAGATGCAATATTAATGATTTTACCGGCCTTTTGCTGTAACATGACCTTTGCTACAGCTTGCGAAAACAAGAACGTACCCGTAACATTTACCTTCAACACTTTCTCCCATTTATCCTCAGGAACATCCAATAGCGGGCCTGACCAAGATGTACCGCTATTATTGACAAGAATATCAATGGCACCGAATTGAGAAACAGTTTCTTTTACAACATGTTCGATGTCACTCTTATTGGTAATATCACATTCAAAGGCGATCGCTTTAATTCCTAATGATTGTAGGTGATCACAAACCTCTTTACATACAGAAAGATTGCGTGAGGCAATAACAATATTAGCTCCTGCCTCTGCCAGCGCCAAAGCTATCTGTTTGCCTAGCCCTCTACCGCCTCCGGTAATAATAGCCGTTTTATTCGTTAAATCGAACATATTACTTAATGTTGTCAACTTATCAACCCTCCCGTAATGAAATATCTATCTTTTTATAAAGCGATTTATATTATTATAGAAAAGCCTATCCATTATGGTGCTTAAAATAGCCTAATGCCTCTGCCTTTTTGTTTCACTAGCTTTATTAATTTTTGCTTTCCATATGAATTCAATATGTATGAGATTACTTCCTGATTTACGAGCAAAATCGAATACATACCCTGTTTATTCGTTTACACTAAAAGAATATTAAGGAGGTTTTAGATATGACGATGCATCACTTTCATTTAAGCGCGGAATGGCCAGGCGGAAGAAATGATATCGGCACGATTCAATCGGGGAATCTTCAGACCCAAATAAGCGTGCCAACCGAAATGGAAGGACCTGGGATTGGAACTAATCCGGATGAAATGCTGCTCGGAGCAGCTTCGACTTGCTATATCATTACCTTTGCTGCCATGTTAGAGCGAAGTAAAATTGAAAAGGTCAGTTTGACTATGCAATCAGAAGCCTTAGTGGATGTTACGAATGGTGTATTCACTTACAAGAAAATCATTCATCGGCCAACTCTCGTATTAGCATCCATTACATCGGAAAAGGAGGCAGAAAAAGCCCGGAAACTTGCAGTAAAAGCGGAATCAAGTTGTATGATTTCCCGAGCCATCAAAGGCAATGTAGAAGTTGAATTAATCGCTACTATTTCCATAGCTCAGCCCTGAACAGAAGAAGTGCCTAACCCTATAGAGGGTTAGGCACTTTTTGTACTATTGAATAGAGTTAATTTTATTTTCAACCTCGCGGCACACTTCATCAGCCGATAAACCATTTGCCTCTATGATAGAAGCTTTAGATGAAGTATCGATTATTCCCATCACATTAGTTTCCAAACCTGTTACCACACAACAGTCCAAGTTTTTTGCGTCAGCTTCTTGTTTAATCTCTACAACATCAAAACCTTTTTCACGAAGTGCTTCCTGAATATTCGTTAATGATTCTTCAACACCGATTTTTGACATCAACACACACCTCCTCTACTTGCTAAGCTGTCCTTTTTACCTTCAATATATGTATAGGATGCAAAGGAAATAGGAAAAGTAATGTCGAGGTGATAAATATGAATGGAAAAAATAAAAAAGACGCATCGCAAACTCGTTTAGGTTCTTCACAAATAGAGGGACAAGGTACAACAACGAAAGAAACTGGTTCCTTTACCCAATCCTCATCACAAAAAAAGCAGAAACGTTCATAATAACAAAATGGGCCTAAAACTAGGCCCATTTTGTTATTATATATTCTGTTTCATGATTTCCTGTTGAATTTTCACATCATTCAATTGATTTTCATCAATGATCATTGTTTTCGATTTTGCTTTTACAGCTCTTTCTGGTTTTATATCAGTTGCCTTTAAATTATTATCAGGAGCTGCCTGCTCATTCCATGTAGTCATCATAATCTCCTCCTCTTGTTCTTTTATGATTTCCATCAACGAGCATATTCATGAATACATTGCATCATTTTTTCCAAAGATACAAGTGGAGGTGATTTTTTTGGAACCAAACAATCCCGGCAATAAGGAGTTACCAGATTTTAAGGATTTAAATGACCGTATCATTGCGCAATCATCACAAAGCCCCAGACTAGTCATTAAAACAAATTTAGATACAAAGAATGTAACGGATAAGAACCCCTATACCGATAGAATAAGCAGTGAAGGCTTTGAAGAATATTTTGAGGAATCATAACAAAACCGGCTTACTTGTAAGCCGGTTAACCTTAAAAATATTTCTTTTTCCAAAAAATAAATGCTGTTGTACCCGCTAAAGTAATAGCAATTAATAAAGTAAAGATAAATGCAAACGAACTATGTTCAAACGGGAGTTCTACATTCATTCCGTAAAAACTCGCCACCATGGTTGGGAGTGTTAATATAATCGTAACTGATGTTAGGAACTTCATAGCATTATTAACATTATTGGATATAATGGAAGCGAACGCATCCATCATCCCGCTAAGAATCGATAGATACACTTCTGCCATTTCAATAGCTTGTGCATTTTCGATAATTACGTCCTCTAGTAAATCTTTATCTTCCTCATACATTTTCAAATAATTAAAACGGAGAATTTTATCAAGAACAACCCTATTAGATTTCAATGATGTCGTAAAATAAACCAGGCTTTTTTCCAATGCTAAGAATGTATATAGTTCTTTGTTTTTCATTGACTGGTGCAATTCACGTTCCGCTTCATTAGTCATCTTGTTAATTTGTTTTAAATAACGTAAATAATAAGATGAAATTTCAAATAATAATTGCAAGGCAAACCTTGTCTTCTTGTTTGTAAAAAACCCTTTGATTTTATTGTTTTTAAAGTTTGTTAATATAGGAGTCTCTTTTAATGATACTGTAATAAAACAGTCTTTGGTAAAGATCATCCCAATGGGAATCGTTTCATAGATAGGCAGGTTCGCTTCGTCTTGAGTCAAATAAGGAAAATCGACGATAATTAACACATTATCATCTTCTTTTTCGATTCGTGGCCGTTCCTCATCATCTAGCGGATCTTTCATGAAATTAATCGGTAATTGCAAAGTCGTACATATATATTCAATTTCGGCTTCTGTCGGTGTAACAATGTTCACCCAAGAACCTTTTGTCATTTCCCCGGTTTTATTCAGAATACGGTTTTCATTCGTCTTGTAGATTTCAATCATTTAGTTGACCTCCTCTTCTATAGAGAAAGCACTATTTACCTTCTTCGAGCAGATACTCAGGAAGAATAACAGTCTCGACGTCTAGCATCATATTGGCTTCCTCTTGCTTTCTGGGTTCAGGATCATAAGAACTGCTGCTCACTTGTATCCACTTCCTTTCGATTCTTTTATCTTAATCCTTATTCTAATAAAGCACAATAACGAATTTCCCACCTTGAAACTACCTAATATAAATTTAGAATTTTCTGATTATTTACTTTTAAAAGCAAGAAATTTTATAAATATGCCAAAGAATAATATCATAAAAAAATCGCTTGGGGACATCCCCAAGCGATTCTTCACTTAATTATCCATGCTTCGCATTATTATAGTAGTTCACACTGTACATAGCGCCTTCGTCAACCATTTTATTATCTTCATGATCATATGGATCCGGGTGACCTGCCTTTTCAATTAAAGGATCCAAATTTGAATGTTTTTTTTGCCATAAGCTCATAGTCTTATCTTTTGCATTGGACCATATATCCTTCACTTTTCCTCTGTTCGTTTTTGTTGATAAAAACGAGACTCCGGCAACTCCGACTCCTAGCAATACTACGTTTCTTCCTAATGCCATCATTACCTTCCTCCTTACGTTGGATTAATATAAATATACCCAGTGTAAGTTAACGTAAACCTCTAATTATATGGAGGCTTTTGATAAAAGAAATTCGGCTTTATTATTTCATTGTTATACGGTTTATGAAAAACGTGTGTCGTAGCTGGTGAGACTGGGGGAATTAGCCATGTCCAATCCCCCGTTACTTTTCGGTTACAAGAGGATTCTCTTTCCTCAAATTTCTTGAACTGTTTAGCGGCTGTATGGTGATCCACAATGCTAACGCCATATTTTTTAAAGGAATAAAGGACCGCTTCATTTAATTCAATCAAGGCTCGATCTTTCCATAGATTAGATTCTCGTTTAATATTCAAACCCATCTTCTCGCCTATTTTGGGAAGCATATTGTAGCGATCCTCATCTGCAAGGTTTCTCGCACCAATCTCCGTCCCCATATACCAGCCATTAAATGGTGCAGCAGTATATGTAATACCGCCGATTTCAAGTCTCATGCCTGAAATGATTGGAACTGCATACCATTTAATCTCAAGATCTGTGAACCAGGAAAATTCAGGATGGCTGATTGGAACTTCTTTAACTAGTTCTTTAGGAATTTCATAAAGTTTCGGTTCTTCTCCGTCCAACTGGACTACAAGTGGTAAAACATCGAAAGATCCAAATTTCCCTTCCCACCCTAATGCTTGGCATTGCTTCGTAAATTCTACTGAACTTGGATCTCCAATAACACCATGTTCTGTTTCATACCCTGCGTAGCGGATAAGCTGGTGATTCCAAATATCCACCTTTTTTTCATCATCTTTTTGTTTGAAAATCGTAATCACAGGTCTGATGTTTCCATTATTCGTAGCGTAACCAATATGTTCAAAAAGAGCGGATGAAATATCTTCTTCGCTTTGAAGCATCCTTTTATCAATCACTCTCAACGACTCCCAAAAAAAGCGACCAATGCAGCGATTGCTATTACGCCATGCTAATTTAGCACCATGTTCTAATTCTTCTAATGTATGTTCATATCTACCTGTATCTATAATTTCCTTTTTAATATGTTCAATTCTACTATTCGTTTCTTCTTCTGTTTTTACTAATTCTGAATAGCATTTCCTGATAAAGGATACGGCCTCTTGCAGTAAATCACTCATCTATCCCACGAATCCTTCCATTTACACAAACTTTTAGTTCACTAATAAAGTACCACATTTCTCATTTTATCTCTAAAGGAACTTCTTTTTGAATGATCATTTCTTTTAAAATGTGGCATTTTCGAGGCGAAAATTTTTCTAACATCTTATATTATACCTTAAGTAAGCTAATATATTTTTTATACTAAAACGTCTCTAGTAACTAAATAATATTCGGTAAAGTTGTTACAGAAGCGGTAAATGCATTATAATATATAATAATGGGGTGATATGATGAATAATACGACACTTTGTCCGCGATTTGAAAAAGGCATGCAAATCTTGAGTAAACGTTGGACTGGATTGATTGTCAATCAATTGCTTACTGGCCCTCAACGGTTTTGTAATATTGAATCTGCCTTCCCAATCAGTGGCAGGATTCTTTCTGAACGTTTAAAGGACTTGGAATTTGAAGGTATTGTAAAAAGAGACGTTTATCCAGAGACACCTGTCAGGATTGAATATTCTTTAACAGAAAAAGGCAAAGCTCTTGCGCCCGTAATGACTGAAATTCAACACTGGGCACAAGAATGGCTCGAACCAATACAGAATCAATAGCATATGCAAGAAAAAGAGGAAGGTCGCAAATGGCGATTATCCTCTTTTTATGTCTTCCAATAGTTTACCGATCTATGTCTGGTGGTATATTTTTTACAGAAAGAATAAAACTAGGTTTATTCCTAAAATTATGGGCGGTGAATTTATGAAGCAAGCAGACTGCATTATTATTGGCGGGGGAATCGCCGGTATCCAAGCAGCCATTCAGCTCGGTAGATATAAACATGATATTATCGTAATTGATTCTGCACACGGCCGATCTACAATAGCTAAGGCTTACCATAATATACTTGGATGGCCAGACGGAGTGAGCGGCAGCCAATTAAGACGTCTCGGCAGACAGCACGCAGAAAAATTCGGTGTCGAATTCTTTAATGATTCTGTGACATTACTGGAAAAAAGACAGGACAAGTTTTTCATTCGTACAGCGAATAGCCTGGAATACCAAGCAAAAACAATTTTTCTCGGAACAGGCATTACCGATAACATCCCTCCGATTAAAAACCTCTATCCCACTCTTGGAACATCCACCTATATTTGCCCCGACTGCGATGGTTATGAAATTATGAATAAGCAAACGGTGGTTCTCGGCGGGGGAAATGCGGGTGCAGGTATGGCCCTTACTCTATTATATTGGTCAAAAGATATCGTTTACGTAAATCACTTAAAATCAAAAATTGATGATAAGTATAGAAAAAAGCTGGAGGAAAATAAGATTCCTGTATACGAAGAAGAAGTACAAGAAGCAATTATTGATGCTAAACAACAGTTGACAGCGATTCAATTAGTAAATGGGAAAATAATTGAAGCTGAAAAGGCATTCACCGCTTTTAAAGGTAACAAACTGAATAATAATCTTGCCTTGCAATTAGGTGTGAAGGTAAATGATAGTAATCACGTCGTTATCCATCCACGTACAAAAGAAACTAATATTAACGGTGTCTGGGCTGGTGGCGACCTTGTTGCCCATTCCGAACAAGTCACCATTTCCATGGGAGACGGGACTCAGGCCGCAATATGGATACACAAAAGACTGATGGGTGAACCACCTCCTTACATGGATTAAAGCAAGTTAACTTATAGAAAACTCAAAAATGCGCCCTATATGCGAGGGCGCTCTTTGTATTTGTACACTTATAAATGCTATTGCGTATGACCATCGAATCGCAAGTAAATCTACACTCATCTTCTCCCTTGAAAAACCTTAACAAGTATAAGAATGACCGCTATGATAAGCAATATATGAATAAAGCCCGCGGCCACTTTAAACACTAAACCAAGTACCCATATTAATATTAATGCCCCTATTATCGTCCAAAACATTATAATCTTCCTTTCTTCTCAGTCATATTCATCATCTGACTCCATAAATTTCACTTCCGTGATGATGAGTTCCTGCAAAAGTTTCAACCTTAAATTTACATTACCCATTTCAGCCTCTTACAAACCATCTAGCGAATGAACAGAAAAATATTACATATATCTGTTAATGCTGTAAAAGATAAAAAGGTATAAAGTAATTCTTCCTGCAGCTGAGAAACCTATTAGAAGGCACAATAGTAAGTTTTTTAAATAGGTTCCACAGCTTTAATAAGACAAATAACAAAGGAGACGTTTATTCATGAAAAAGTTTTTAGTCATTTGTTTTGCCGTTTGTTCTCTATTCTTTTTAAGTTTGAATCACCCGGCTTCAGCAATGGATACTCAAAAATCTGATAAACCAGAAAGCGTACAATTCACCGATGCCCAAAAGGCAGAACTCGCAAAAATCCAACAGCAGATTCTGGCGGACAAAAAGAAATTAATTGAAAAATACGTAGAGTTCGGGGCACTTTCCAAGGAAGAAGCCGATAAAATGTTTTCACACTTTGAAAAGCATTATAAAATGATGGAAGAACACAATTTCCAAATTCCGCCTCACCGTCCACATACACAACACAAGTCTAATTAATCAAGGAAACAACCTATTAACAATTTATTTATCCATATATCTTGATCAATCCGTCCATTATAAAAAGGTCGGATTTTTTTAATCCTTCGTTTCTCAATAAATAATACTTAAGAGTTAAATATTTACTAAAGGGTTTATATTTCTCTTTAGCGAAATACATAACTATGAGAAACATGAAAGGGTGAAAAGCATGAACAAAATAGGAATAGCAGCAAAAGACTTATTCCACTTGAAATCAGCGACCGATCCAAAGTTATCACCTGATGGTAGCATGGCGGTTTATGTTCAAACAAGAATTGATGAAAAAACAGAAAAATACGTTTCCAACTTGTATATGTTCAGCTTGATTACGAATGAAACACAGCAATGGACATTTGGAGAAAACCGAGACACATCTCCATGCTGGTCCCCAGATGGAAAGAATATAGCCTTTATATCAGACCGGTCAGGAAAAAAACAAGTCCATTTAATCTCTACCGTTGGCGGGGAATCTCAACAAATAACCCATTTTATCAACGGAGCAACAAATCCGATTTGGTCCCCGTGCTCTACAAAGCTGTTACTTTCAACCGGGTTAAAGGAGGGTGAAGCCCTTTTTACTGTGGAAGAAGAAAAGGACCTGTCCAAAGAAGTTCAGCGCTATGACCAACTTAAGTATAAATGGGATGGCAGAGGCTATTTTGATCAGCTATATCAACAGCTTGTTATAGTAGATATAGAAAAAGACGAAACCATCTTGCTAACAAAAAATAACATCGATTATCGCCCAAATGCCTGGTCTCCTGACGGGAAGCAGATTGCTTACATATGCGGAGAAGCTGAAAAAAGCGATGACGATCTTTTCAGCGATATTTTTATCATGGATCTTGAAACAAAATCTTCAAAGAAAATAACGGGCAGTTCTGGTTTTTTTAAAGATCCGAAGTGGTCTCCAAATGGTCAGTATCTCTCCTTCATTGGTCATAACAAAGAGTTTGCCGGGGCTACCTTTTCAAAAATTTGGCTATACTCTATGTTTGATCAAACCATACAGTGCCTGACGGAAGGATGGGACGTTCAAATAGGAGATTCTGCAATCGGCGATTTCCAAATCGGGGCAGTAGACCCAGGAATTTTATGGACAAACGATAGCCAAGGCTTTTATTTTTTAATAAGCGATTATGGAAATACCGGAGTTTATTATGGATCGATTGAAGGAGCCATGTATCCATCAATCCTTGACCCACAGCATATATACGGTCTAACCATAGATCCTGAAAGTCACCGTGCCATTGTCGCCATCAGTACACCTGTTCATCCCGGTGACCTTTTTGTTTATAACCTTACGAATGGAGAAAAAGCACAAATCAGTTTTGTGAATGATGAATTTTTACAGCATAAATATTTATCACAACCTGAACCTATTTCTTTTCCATCTGTTGATGGGCTTACCATCCACGGCTGGATTATGAGACCGACCGAATTTAAAGACAACCAAAAGTATCCACTCATTTTAGAAATCCATGGCGGGCCACATATGATGTATGCTAATAGTTACGTTCACGAATTCCAGACATTGGCTAATGAAGGTTATACTGTCTTATTCACCAACCCACGTGGGAGTGTGGGATACGGTCAGGACTTTGTTAATGCATGTCGAGGAGATTATGGAGGAATGGATTATAAGGACTTAATGGCCGCTGTAGACTATACTTTAGCGACCTATGATTTTATAGACCATGAAAAATTAGGAGTATCCGGCGGCAGTTACGGAGGGTTCATGACAAACTGGATTGTCGGTCATACGAATCGTTTCAAGGCAGCTGTGACTCAGCGCTGCATCAGTAATTGGCTAAGCTTTTATGGCGTAAGCGACATTGGCTATTATTTTACGGAGTGGGAAATTGAGGGTGATATTTTTGACTCGGCGGATAAATTGTGGCAACACTCGCCCTTAAAGTATGTCTCTAATGTGAATACCCCTTTGCTTTTACTGCATGGCGAAAAGGATCATCGATGCCCAATTGAACAGAGCGAACAATTTTTTGTTGCTTTAAAACGACAAAAGAAAGAAGCTCAACTCGTTTCATTTCCAGGAGAAACCCATGAAGTATCGCGAAGCGGTTCTCCAAAGATGCGTCTTCAACATGTTGAAGAAATCAAAGGTTGGTTCAATAAATATTTTTAAAAACAAAACTCTGTTAGCAAAAGCTAACAGAGTTTTGTTTTTAGTGTTGAATTTGATCTCTGTCCTCGGAAATTGAACTTAAAGCATTTCCCGCAATTGAATTTGTCTGATGGTGTACAGCAAGATCACCTAATGCTACAACTCCGACCAGCTTGTCATTTTCAACTATAGGGAGCCTTCTGATTTGTTCATTCCCCATTAAATCCTCTGCTTCTTCTACGGACATATCAGGGGTGCCTGTTACAAGATCCGTGGAAATAACATCGGTTATTCTAGTTGAATTCGGCTTTTTCTCGGCAACACAACGGATAACGATATCCCTGTCTGTAATGACACCAATTAAATGGTTATTCTCCAATACAGGAATGACTCCAACATCAGCATCCTTCATTTTGACTGCTGCTTCATATATATTATCTTCCACAGTGCAACAGTCCACGTCTGTTGTCATAATTTCTCTTAGTGTAGTCATAGAAACCCCTCCATTTAGCAATAGTTGCTTGATTATTGTTGACAATTTAAAAGATATTATTCAAAACCCCAATAGCATTCAATTCACATACTTACCATAATCCGGTCTAGCTATTTTCATCTTTTGGGGAGCCTACAAAAATAATATTAACAATTTGAATCGGAGACAATAAATATCATCTTTAACAATTTTAACTTCTCACTGGAAACTGAAGTCATTGGAAGGAATTTTTCATTCAAATGAAGATCATCCATTTTATCTACTTAAAAGGATACCCTGTAAAAAAAAATAAAAGACAGCCTTGATTTTTACAAAGCTGTCCTTACTTAATAAACATCCCTTCTGGTAAATACTGCAAAAGAAACAATCAAAGCAAGCGCCCACCAGACTAAAAGAGTAATGACGGAGGATAATAAGGTCATTCCCTCAATAGGTGGTGCTGTTCCGCTAACATAAGTGGTTAATTTTAAATTTACCATAAAGAAGTACTTCGCCGATTCCCATGACGACACCATATTGTTCAAAATAGCCCCTGATATGAGTGCCGCAAGCATTATGCCCATACCCGCAGGTGTACTTCGAACTAAAACCGATAACATGAAAGAGAGAGTCCCTACAACTACTGCTACCAGCCAGACAAGCCCCATATCCATTAATAGAAATCTCCATTGCTCAACTATTCTAACCTGACTGACATCCACATCGCTGCCATTCAATCCAAAACCGGTTATTACAGGGGCTCCCCATCCATGATACCCAAAAACAAGTCCCGATAAAAAATATGACAATAACGCTGTCATAGCCACGATAATAGAAACGGACAATAATAATGTCACATATTTGCTCATTAGTATTTTCCAGCGATTCACTGGTCTTGTAAGCAGAAGTTTAATCGTGCCCTGACTGTTTTCGAAAGAAACCATATCGCTTGCTACAATCATGACCAGCAGTGGGATGAACAAATCAATAGCATTTTCTAAAAACATACGCGTAAATGTCGTGGCCCCTGGTTCTGAAGGGTTAATGTCATGATCTAGGTAATATTGCTGCTGTTTTAAACTTACCTGGAGCTGTTCACGCCACTCATCTAGCATCCTGTTTGATCCTAACCGATTTTGGGTATCAATGATTTGCTGCTGAAGAGCTGCACGCCAATCATCCGTACCTAACTTCTCCTGTTGCTCTTTCACTTGTTTGTATTGCGCATATGTAAACATCAGCACTAAAACACCCACAATGATACCAATGATGACTAACCGTTTCTTTGCCAGAAGCTTCATCATTTCATTTTGGATCAGGTTATTCAATACCAGCACCTCCGCCACCAGTTATTTGTAAAAATAACTCTTCCAATCCCGGAAGCTTACGATTCATTTCATACACCTTTACACCAGCTTCGTTAAGTGCAGCATTCCACTTAGGCGTTTCATGTTCATTAAAAGCTGTAATGATATTGTCCTGATCTACGGTAATTTCCGTAAAACTGCTAAGAATTTCTTTTCCCTTTTCTAAAGGCCACACCCGCCAAATTAACCGCTCTTGAGTGGTTAATAAACTTTCCACCGTATCGGTTTGAATAATCTCTCCACTTTTAATGATGGCCACCCGGTCACATAGGAGCTGGATTTCACTTAATAAGTGGGAAGAAACCAGAACACTCATCCCTTCTTCTTCCGCAAGCTTTCTAATGAATTGGCGCATTTCACGAATTCCAGCAGGATCTAGGCCGTTAGTTGGTTCATCCAAGACCAATACCTTTGGACGGTTCAGCATTGCCTGAGCTATCCCTAGACGCTGCCTCATACCTAAGGAATAGGTTTTCACTTTATCGTAAATTCTCGATTGTAGACCGACGAGTTCCACTACCTCATTGATCCTTGACTCTTCAACATCAGGTAGCATTCGTGCAAAATGAAGCAAGTTATCCCAGCCGTTCAAAAAAGGATATAGCTCTGGATTTTCAACTATACATCCCAGATGTTGCATCGCTTTCGTGAAGTCCTGGCGCACATCATACCCACATATTTGAATGGATCCTGAAGTTGGCTTTATCAAACCGACCAACATGCGAATCGTCGTCGTTTTTCCAGCTCCATTCGGTCCAAGAAAACCAAAAACCTCTCCTTCATTTAACTCAAAATCTATTCCCTTAATAATTTCCCGTTTACCAATCCTTTTTTTCAGGCCCTTAACAGACAATGTCACATTACTCATTATTTCTCATCCTCCCATTGTATTAAAGGAGCAACCCTATCAGCAATTAAACGATATCCTGCCTTGTTTGGATGAAATTTGTCTGAATACAAATAGTCATTGACCGACAATTGAAACAAATCAAATGTAGGAACAAAAATAGCATTTTTATAAAGAGCCACCACTTCAGCGGTTTCATTATTCCAGTCCCGGACAATTCGGTTTGTATCAAAATCTTCATCCAACTCTATGAATGGATTATATAAGCCAATCAATAAAATGGCTGCCTTATCATTGACATTATTGATTTCTTTAAAAATGGTATTCAAGTTTTCCAGATAATTCTCTTGTAACTCAGAAGTCGCAGTAAGATCATAATCAAACAGGGTTTGGCCTTGTTGAAATAAATCGTTCCCGCCAATAGTAATTAAAATAACATCAGCTGTATGCAATTGGCGTTTCACTTCCGTTTGTTTCACCTGCTGCACCAATTCTTGAGACACTTGTCCATTAATCCCAAGATTATGAATAAGCGGTTTGCTATTATATTTACTTTCCAAATCTTCCACGACAAGGCCGACATAGCCCTTCCCTGTTTCATCACCAGTTCCGCGCGTCAACGAATCCCCTAATGCAACTACTGTAAAGTCTTCGGGGAGGTTCTTTTCAATGGGGTTTGTTTCATTTAAACCTATATCAGAAGCCTTTTTTCCATAATAATCAATTATCGCCCATCCAAGACAAAATAAAAAAAACAGTCCGATAACTACTGATACAACGGTAACAGCGAGCACTTTGGTTTTGCTCAATAACACTCATCCTTCCATACATTCTCTTCCTTCCATTAAAACATATTATTTCCAAAAATAAAAAACTGAATGGGTCTCATTACAAAAACAGAGGAAATCACCACACCGTAATTCTGCTCTTTTTGACAAATACGTTGTAAGCAAGTGTTCGAAAATATTATGCCAGGCACTGAAGTTAGCCCTATAGGAACTGCAGCAAGAGGTGAAAAATGAGCAGTGGCCAACGCAACACCTAACTTCTTTTGTCCCCAGATTTACTTTTTCTTTAAAAATAAAATTAACGATAAGAACTAATTTCTTTATCTTTTTAATACTTTTTTTATTTTTCTTAGCTACATCAGACGCTGAATCAAATACACAATTATACATTAATAATCTCTATGGGATTTTCAGTAAAATACTAAACCTTTTTGCAATAAAATATTTCCACTGAAAATAGACCTATTCGCTATAACGAATAGGTCTATTTAATAAACAAAACAATATATAAAATACACCTTCATGCTGAACAAAATTATTTCCAAAAAATAGTTTTCATTCTTCCAGGTACTTTCTCAAGCCTCATGAGCCACACTGTTAGAAGCATCCCCATAAGTGTGAGCAAACTGTAAAATAAGTACACCATATAAATCCCTGATTTATCCAAGATTATTCCGCCGCTAAAGGTACTGAACCAGTTACCTAACCCATTACCTATTGCAGAATAAAGCGTTACTGCAGTAACTGTTATATGAGGTGGGACGACTTCTCTAATATATTGTAAAGCTGCAGGAATGAATAACCCCAGTGAAAAACCTTGGATCATGGAAGTCACATATACTATTGCCAAACTTGGTTCCGTAAAATAAAACAACCAACGAACCAACGAAGCAATTCCAGCTAATAATGTGATTGGCAGCAGGCCTAATTTATTTATCCAGCTGCCTGCCATTCTCATAAATGGTATTTCCGACAATACAGCTAGCAGGAACGCAATACCAATTCCTGTATATGTCCCGCCCCTTGCCTCAACAAATAGGCCATAATAGACATTATTAGCAAGGTTAGGGCCGAAGATTAGAAATGTTACAGCAAGAAAGATTAGGAAACGTTTCATTGTTAACAGTTCTTTCATCCCACTGAAAAGTTTTGCCTTTACTTGAGGAGGCTCTTCAGGCAAGCGTAAAGCTAGAAGTGCCGCAATTAATAGGCCGATAAAAAAGGCGTAAAATATAACAGAAGGACCAATAAATGATTCCGATAACTTTCCCATTACAAAAACAGCCACACCAAAACCAAGCGAACCGAATAAACGTATTTTTCCATAATTCGATTTGATTCTTGTTGTATATTGAAGGGTAATACTATCTGAAACCGGTATAATGGCACTTTGAAAGATTGCCAATACAACTGCGACAGATACTAAAAGTAAATAGGGTTCGAAGAGCAAGTATCCTAAGCCAAACAAACCAGCGAGCAACGATGTCATTGCAAGAATTTTAGCAGGTTTTCCGCTCCAATCACAGACAATACCCCAAATTGGCTGAAAAACGATCATTACTATCGGCCCGACAGACATAATAGTACCTATTTCAATTCCATTTAACCCTGCCTCATTTGCTAAATAAACACTTAAGAGCGGTGTTAAACTTCCCACAGCAAAAAACGAAAAAAGATAAAAAATCTTCAAACTTAAGATATTAGCTTGTTTTTGTTTTTCCAAATCCAGTATCCCCCATGCGGTCATCTTCTTCAAAATTATCATATACATGCATCAAATACCAGATATTATACAAGCCCCACTTTTTCGATTCCATCATTGGAAAAATCCTTTACTATTTCCATAGGAAGGACAATATTAAAAACTGTACCTTTGTTAACTTCGCTTTCTACAAATACTCGCCCTAGGTGGCTTTCAATGATTTTAAAGCTAATCATAAGTCCTAACCCATTACCGGATTTTTTCGTCGTGAAAAATGGTTCTCCAATCCTCCTGAGCTGATCGGGTGGCATACCAACTCCCGTGTCGATTATGGAGATATGTACTTTCTCTTCTTTAAGTTCTGTAACGACTTTTATTTCTCCCCCGTCAGGCATTGCTTCTATCCCATTTATAACAAAGTTCAATAAGACTTGTTTTAAACGATTCTCATCACATCGAATTAGGATTTCCTCGTGATAACAATCAAAGAAGAGAATAACATTCTTCTTCCGTGCATCAAACTCTGTTAGAGATAAAACATTTTGAATAATTGGTACTATATTCTTCGTTTCCAAAATCAGGGACTGCGGTTTGGATAGTTCTAAGAATTCTTCAACTATCTCATTTACACGGTTAATCTCATCCATAATAATTCCCAAATACTCAAGTCTATTTTCATCTTTTTCATCTAATTGTAAGTATTCAGTATACCCTTTCATCGAGGTAAGTGGATTCCGAATTTCATGTGCGACACCAGCAGCAAGCTGGCCGACTGCAGCTAGTTTATCCTGTCGATGAAGCATCTCTTCTGTTTGTTTACGCTCCGTTATATCATACCTAAGCGCCAAAAACTGAAATGGTTTACCTTCCACAGTGTAAAATGGAACGATTGTTGTATCGACCCAATAATAACTGCCATCTTTCGCTCTGTTTCTAATTTCACCATTCCATACTTTACGATTTTGAATGGTCTTCCACATATCATCGAAGAATTCCTTTGAGTGATATCCGGAATTAACCAATTGGTGAGTATGACCAATTAACTCACTTCTCTTGTACCCGGAAACTTCTGAGAATTTATCGTTTACATCGACAATGATCCCTTTCTCATCGGTAATCGCCACTATGGATGATTGGTTAATAGCATAATACATATCCTCTAATTCCTTAATTGAGACCCTTAGGTCGCTTTCCGCTCTTTTTCGACGGGAAATATCCGAACGAATTGAAATATATTGATATGGTTTTCCCTTTTTCATAAATGGTACGATTGTAGTATCCACCCAATAAATCTCGCCATCTTTTGCCCGATTACAGATTTCCCCATTCCACGTTTTTCCTTGTTTGATTGTGCACCAAAGGTCAGCGAAAAACTCTTGAGGATGATAACCCGAATTAATGATAGAATGACTTTTTCCAATCAGTTCATGTTCTTCATATTGTGAGATTTCTATAAATTTTTCGTTAACATATGTAATGATTCCTTCTGCATCAGTTATAGCTACAATAGAAGATTGATCCAAAGCATAACGGATATCACTCACTGTGCTATCACTCTTTGCCAAACGCCTTCCAACAATCGTGCTAGAACCAATTAAACTGGCAAGGATAAATAACGAAACAAAACTGACTAGATATAAAATAAACGGGCTAAGTTGAACAAATTCATTTTTCTCCTTTTCTCCAGTAACCGGAAACACTCTCAAAAAAAGAAAATACCCTTCGATGATTGCCGCACTCATAATCAGTGTACTGACTGGCTTAAGGGAAGATTGACTTACTTTATTTATATAAAATAAGACTAACAGTGAGATTAAAAATAAGCTAAAAATAATGAGTAGTGTAATAACAAGTAACAAAGGGTTAAATTGCACAGAGTTGTTTAAAACAAACATGCCCATTATATAATTCGACAAAATCGCCATGGTAAACATAAAACTGCAAAAAATCATTTGTAGTAACTGTTGTTTATAAGAAATAGCTAATAATCCTACCCCTGCAAGAACAACCCCTATTGCTAATGAAAGCATTATCGAAGCAAAATTGTACGATGCCATTCCCGTATTCTCAAAAGTAAAAATGACCACAAAATTAAGCGTCCAGATAGCTACTCCCATAGAGCAAATGCTCCCTACATACAAAAGACGTTTGTATTTTACTATTGTAATTAATGTTGTCAGTAAATCTAACGCTGTATAACACGCCATAAATACCAACAGTACGGCAATCATAAAAAGGATAGGATTAAATGATACTATTGATTGTTCCATTGTTTACATTGTCACCTCTGTCATTCTATTCTCCTATATTGTAATGGAAATATGTTGTACCTTAAAGACTTTTATTTCCTAATACCTATCTATTTACATATACTATCTTCCTGCTCATCATTTTTCTAAAGAAAAAGAGAAGTTTTTTTAATAAATGCAGTAAAATGAGAAATACTATTCTTCTGTATAGAGTAAAATAGAAAGGGCTTGTGAATTGACAAGCATTCATATACGGTTTTTTATTGCATGAAACACTTAAATGTACAATTACACTGGTTATTATTTAAAAAGTATATTAATTAAGAATGTTAATTTCTTTATTTAATTATACCTATAGGTTTATAATTAAATAGTACATATATAGAGAGAAGGAGTGGGGGCATGATTATGTCAGACTTGGCAAATACAAATACAACAGAAATTATGCAAAAGAAGACCCAGCATAAAAAATTAACACTAAGGCAAATATTACAAAGAGGTCTTTTAATTACAATCGGTGCTGTTTTAATGGCTGTCGGCCTCGAGATTTTTTTAGTACCAAATAATGTAATAGATGGTGGTATAACAGGTATATCTATTATGCTATCTTATATCACGGGCTGGAAGCTCGGTATCTTTCTTTTTGTTTTGAATCTCCCTTTCTTTTTTATCGGTTATAAACAAATTGGAAAAACCTTCGCATTATCTACTCTATATGGGATTTTAGTCCTTTCCATAACCACTACATTGCTTCACCACGTACCAGCTTTCACTCAAGATATCCTCCTTGCGTCCGCTTTTGGCGGAATGATTCTTGGAATTGGTGTTGGAATGGTTATTCGATATGGCGGTTCTCTAGATGGAACAGAAATTCTAGCTATTCTAGCTAGCAAGAAGCTTCCTTTTTCTGTTGGAGAGATTGTCATGTTCTTTAATTTATTCATCCTTGGCAGTGCTGGCTTTGTTTTTTCATGGGACCGTGCCATGTATTCGATTATAGCGTATTTCGTAGCTTATAAAACGATGGATATTGTTATCGCTGGTTTGGATGAATCTAAATTTGTTTGGATTATCAGCGATGAGTTTGGAGATATCGGTGATGCAATTATGAGTCGGCTTGGTCGAGGTGTGACCTTTTTAGCTGGCGAAGGTGCTTATTCGGGAGACGATAAAAAGGTTATCTTTTGTGTAATAAATCGCCTTGAGGAAGCAAAGCTTAAAGATATAGTCAAAAGCTTTGATCCATCTGCCTTCCTTGCAGTCGGAGATATTGCTGAAGTTCGTGGGGGCCGGTTCAAGAAAAAGGATATTCACTAATCTTCCTTATCTTTAATTTTTCTGGCTTTTTGCTACATCTACTTAAATAAGCAAAAAGATAAAAAAAGCTGAAGGGGAATCCCCCTTCAGCTTTTTTTATAAAGACTTAATAGTTTCTTGGATTGTTGATTGCTTGAAGCATTCTAGTGCCGGGTTTCATTTCGCTGCCACATAGTGGACAAACGTGCTCATCATTACTTGTAAAGTTATCGCGGATCCAGCCTTTACAATCTTCTGATGTACATTCCCACACCTTTGTTTCTTCAGGAATGATTTCTTCCGTATTATTTCTTCTATACATGTATCTCACTCCTTAGAATTGAATTGACTCCGTCCTGCATAACAGATCCCAAGCCATAAAGATAAAAGAAGAATAGATGGCGATTAATCTAAATAATTGTGAGTAAACACTCATTCACTTATCTAAGATTTGTTGTTATTCTATACACTCAAACTCATTGAGTGGAAAGAACTTGAGATCACAACCATGAATTTTTAGTATCCCAGAAACCATTATATCATATATATGCATATTATAATTGAGTAAAACTTCTTATGAAGAAATGAAAGCCATTATTCTTTATATCCTCGTATCCATAGATCAGATAATCATGAAACACAGTCTCTGATTTCCCTAAGGCAATCAAGACTGCGTTATTGAAGAATCAATTTCACATGATTCTTCCTGCTCATTCGAATGAATAGAATGCGAATCAAGCATGAGAGTAATTTTAGTGCCAAAACCTAAAACAATGAAAGCCCTGCCTCTCTCCCATCCATACGGTTCCTAGACCGTGCCTGATAGAATCAGATAAAAGCTTGTAAGTACATGTTTATTAATTAAAACCGTCCGTAATTCCAATTGGGAAACTTAAATTCCAAAAGATAAATGGTACATAGAAGTAAGTTAATGAAGAACAAAAATGGATCGAGGAAAATACTTGGTGATTAGACGTATTTCTTTTTCTAGATGTGTTTAACTTGATTCTACTCCATCATAAAGATGATGAAAAATATTTTATTAATAAAAATGTTACTTTAAATTACCCTCCAGTGTTTACTCTTAATAACACTGAATCTCTATCATACCACATATGATTTTATATGTAAAGGATGCGACTAAAACAGAACACCGCGTGATACTCATACTATAAAATAAAAAATAAAAGAGGCAATAATTCACCTCTTTTATTTAAACGCATTATATTCATTTTCAATTTTTGGCAGTTCCCTTACTTCTTCAACTAATTGACTGCCGCACATTGGACAATCATAGTTTTCAGAGGCAAAATCTTTCCTCATCCATCCATTACAATCTGCTGATCCGCATGCATATACAATTGTATCTTCCATAATGATTTCTGGTTCCTCTGAATTCTTTTTACCAAAATACATGAGCAACCTCCTCTTTTTTATATAAAGATTCTGATTAAAGGCACTGAGTTTTTTACCTTTTTTCATTCCTAGTATACGCATCAAATCAAATTCTTATTTATCCAATGAAAAAATTATCCAAAAACCTTATTCTATTAGTTTTTTAATCCTGCTTTTACCATGATTGCTTTTATCATAAAGTATGAAAAATGGTCAGGAAGGGCCTCTTTCAATGGTTTTAGTTTCTCAGAATCCAATTGTTTGGCTGTTTCCAGTACAAGGTCATACTCCTCATCTAAGAAAAACTCTTCCCACTTGATCTCCAAACGTTCTTCTGCACACTTTAATAGATGATTTTCAATGGAGATCGAAGACAGTCCTCTTAATGTCGCAATTTCTTTGAGGGATTTGCCTTCCTGATAGAAACGGTAGCTTTCTAGATGAGATGGTACCGTGGTTCGCTTTGTTGTTTCTTTTTTAACCATTGTATTCACTTCTATTTCAGGATGTGCTTGTAAATAATGAGAAATCACTTCTAAGAACACTGCTCCAAAGCGGTCGTATTTCTGAGTGCCTACACCCTTAACATCAAGGAATTCCTGTTCTGTTCTCGGCAGTTTTGCTGCCATATCTTTCAAGGATGCATCGGAAAAAATAATGAAAGGCGGTACATTTTCCTTGCTTGCGATTTCTTTTCTTAAATGTCTCAATTCTTCGAACAATCCATGATCGATACTAATGCTGCTTACTTGTTTTATTTCTTTTCGCAGGACTTTTTTCTGTCCTAAAAGCACTTCTCGTCCAGCATTGGTTACTTTAAGAACTGGATATTGCCCGCCTGTCATTTCGATATACTGTTTAGCAGTCAGGAAATCAATGAAGTCAGCAACATCCTTTGCCGATTGATTTTTGATAATTCCATAAGTTGAAATCTTTTGAAAGCCAAACTCTTCAATTTTCTTATTCCGGGAACCAGTGAGTACCTGACTAATCATCGTTTTGCCAAATCTTTCACCCATTCGTAACATACACGAAAGAACCATCTGTGCCTGAGTCGTTACTTCAACTGAGTCACGTTTATCTGTACAGTTTTCACAGTGGCCGCAATCTTCAGGATTCTCTTCTCCAAAGTATTGAAGAATATAGGCTTGTAAACAACCTTCAGTAAAGCAATAATCCTTCATTCTATTCAATTTCTTCAGTTCTTGTGCCTGCCACTCTTGCGAAGGGTTCGATTGATCGATTAGGAAGCGTTGTATCTGTATATCTTGAGGGGAGTATAAAAGAATACATTCGCTATCCAAACCATCTCGACCTGCACGACCTGCTTCTTGATAATAGCTCTCCATATTCTTAGGGGTTTGATAATGAATGACGTAACGAACATTCGACTTATCGATACCCATTCCAAAAGCTGATGTCGCTACTATCAAAGGAACATCATCACGAATAAATTGCTCCTGCTGTTCCGAACGGTCTTGTTCATTCATACCAGCGTGATATCTGCCTGTTTTGAAGCCAGCTTTATTAAGCTTGGCGTACAATGAATCGACTTCTTTCCTTGTTGCTGCATATATGATACCCGACTCATTTTTGTTTTTTTCAATATAGCGCATTAAAAACCGTCCGCGGTTCTCTTCCTTGACGACGGAAAAAAACAAATTATCTCTTGCAAATCCTGTTGATATTGTATGTTGTTCAGATATTCCAAGTGACTGACAAATGTCCTTCGTCACATGTGGTGTGGCTGTCGCCGTTAATGCTAGAACGGTCGGAGCTGAGGGCATTTCTTTCAACAAGTTTTTGATTTTTAAATAGCTTGGTCTGAAATCATGACCCCATTGCGAGATACAGTGAGCTTCATCAATGGCCACCAATGAAATATCAACATTAGCCAGTTCCCTCTGAAAAGCAGGGTTTTCCAATCGTTCAGGTGCCACATAAACAAGCTTGTACCTTCCCTGCTTAATATCGTTCATTCTATTGGAAGCTTCTATCCCTGAAATAGAGCTGTTAAGTAATGTGGCATCTATACCATTTTGTTCGAGGGCATCTACTTGGTCCTTCATCAAGGAAATAAGTGGGGATATGACGAGGGTGACACCAGGCAATAGAAGAGCTGGAATCTGATAGCATATTGATTTGCCTCCGCCAGTCGGCATGATTCCTGCTGTATTTATTCCTCCTAAAACTTGTTCAATTATCTGTTCCTGACCGGTACGGAATGACTCATATCCAAAATACTTTTGTAAATAATCACGTGCTTTTTCTATCAATGTACTACTCCTCCTATTTAACTTGTAAGGATTTATTACTTTCATTGTACCTGCTTTTTCCGTGAACCAAAAGGACAAAAAAAGTAGACACCTGAAAACTCTGTGCCTACTTTTTCTATATATAAACATGTTTTACATGACTAAATTAGTTTAAGATTTGTAATTTAACGTTTTTAACGCCCCAATTAATAGCATCCTGCTCATTTGGAATAAAGATGTCTACTTTATTTCCCTTTATGGCACTGCCTGTATCAGCCGCTGTTGCGTAGCCATAACCCTCCACATAAACTTTTGAACCAAGTGGGATAACTGATGGGTCTACTGATATAACTTTTGTATCCGGATTTGCTTTTAAGTCGATTCCAGTAGCTGTAGTACCGCTACAACCTTGACAATCAGCAGTATATGCAGTTGCTCTTACAGTAATCTCTTTTTCTATGCCTGATTGATTCGTAGATTCACTGTTAGATACTGTTTTTTCTTTTTCTGCTTTTTCAGCTGGTGCTGCTGGCTTTGCTTGCTCAGCTGGTGCTGCTGGCTTTGCTTGCTCAGCTGGTGCTGCTGGCTTTGCTTGCTCAGCTGGTGCTGCTGGTTTCGCTTGCTTAGTTGGCGCTGATGGTTTCGCTTGCTCAGCTGGCGCTGATGGCTGTTCAGGCTTAACGCTCGCTGCCTCATCTTTGTACGTCGCAGGTTTAATAACTAGTTCCTGCTTTGGATGGATTGTATCTGAATTTAAACCGTTCCAAGATTTAAGGTCATTTACTGATACATGATATTTGCCTGCAATTTCCCATAACGTGTCCCCGGACTTGACCTTATAATGCTTTTCTTGAGAAATATGTAATGTTTCTCCTGAATAAATCGTATCTGAAGACAAATGGTTCCAATCCTTAATATCTTCTATTGATACTTTATATGTTTGAGATATCCCCCATAATGTGTCTCCATCTTTCACATTGACATCTTCTGCTTGTACCGGAATAGTGAATGCACCGGATATTGCAGCCGCTGCCGCTAACGATAAGATTGATTTTTTCATATGTTGTTACCTCCTTGTGAGCTTTTTCATAAGCTAACGTTTTCAATATTACCATAGTTATTTCCTATACAAAGAACAAACAGATAAAGAATAGATGACAAACATCACAGTAAGATAACGAGCCGATAACAAATAGTCTGAATATTACAATGAATAATGGCTTGTATTTAACTGATCCCCCCCTTTTTGGGTCATATTTTTTTTATCCAAGCATAATTATTTAAGGATGTACCTTTTAAAAAGGAGGTTTCAACTTGACACGAGCAAAGACTTTCACCCTAATCAAGTCTTATAAACCGTTCCATAGCAAATTCGATCCCTGCCCACCGATTGGAAGAAAGTATTTCAGTACACCTCCCCAATTGTATATAAATTTCCAGCCACCAAATCTAGAACAGTTCACACCAGAAGAGGCACTCAAATACGGTACCCTTTGGAAATTCTTTTACGATTTTTATGATAATCCTTATCGCGAAAGGGAGACGTAAATGAATAAGAAACTGGATGATGAATATTATCAGTTGCTTGAGCAAATACAGGCTGCAGATTTCGTACTTGTCGAACTAACCCATTATTTAGATACACATCCCACTGACCAGCAGGCACTGCAGCAATTCAATCAATTCCAACTGTACTCCAAACAATTGAAAGCAGTATTCGAGCCTAAATATGGGCCATTACTTGGATTCGGAAATAGTCCTGGAGGGGAAAATAAATGGGAATGGGGCCAAGGCCCTTGGCCATGGCAAGTATAAGGAGAGATATCTATGTGGGTTTATGAAAAAAAGCTACAATACCCAGTAAGGGTTAGCAACTGTAACCCCAGACTGGCAAAATATTTAATAGAACAATATGGGGGAGCTGATGGTGAGTTGGCTGCCGCACTCCGATACTTAAATCAACGCTATACAATACCTGATAAAGTCATCGGATTACTTACGGATATCGGAACAGAAGAATTCGCTCACTTAGAAATGATTGCCACAATGGTTTATAAGCTTACAAAGGACGCCACACCACAGCAGATGGTTGCAGCTGGTCTTGGCGAACATTATGCGAATCATGATGGTGCCCTTTTCTATCAAAATGCAGCAGGTGATCCATGGACAGCCACATACATCCAAGCTAAAGGCGATCCTATTGCTGATTTATATGAAGATATTGCCGCTGAAGAGAAAGCCCGTGCAACCTATCAATGGTTGATTGACATCTCGGATGACCCGGATATTAATGATTCACTAAGATTTTTAAGGGAAAGAGAGATTGTACATTCCATGAGGTTCAGAGAAGCTGTAGAAATTCTAAAAGAGGACAAAGGGAAAAAAAAGTTTTTTTAATAAAATCCATATAAAAAAGGCAACGGAAATTTCCCGCTGCCTTTTTGTCATTTTCGGTCTGAAGAATAGGTCCATCCATCTTCCTGATAAATCTTTTCTTCTTTCATCAGTTTGCCCAGAGCACGTTTGAATGCTCCCTTACTTAATCCGAAGTGGAACTGGATATCATCAGGTGGAGTCTTATCGCCATAAGGCATCGCGCCACCACGGTTCAATAAATAAGTGAAGATGACATCTGCATCTTCTTCCATTAAATCTTGCTTAAACGGAAATAAAGAAACATTGAGGGTACCATCTTCTTTACTATCAATGACACGCCCTTCAACTAATTCTCCTAGGCGGGGCTCCTGTTTGCGTTCACTTTCGTGAATAAAGCAGCGATACCCTTCTTGTGAAACAAAGAAAGAACCAACCATTAGCAAACGATAGACATTCCCTTTCACGGTCGTGTTACGGACTCCTTTTAAAGGAGCTTTAACAGCAATCTCTTGAATTACATCTTCTGTTGCAAGTTTACCGAACAACCGTTCATTACGATCGGTTTTCAGGGAAACATATAGTCGATCACCAACTTCAGGCCATAAATGGTCAATGTTTGGCAGATCATCCAGTGATACCAGAATATCTTTGGAAAGGCCGATGTTGACAAAGACCCCTAGTTTCTTTTTCACATTGACTACTTCTGCCCAGCCATACTGATCGATCTGAATTTCAGGAATTTTCATTGTTGCTGTCAACCTGGCTTGTTTATCATGATAGATAAATACCGTTACTTCATCACCAATTTCAAGCTCAGTTTCTTCATTCATTTCATTATGATGAAGTAAGACATCTTCCGAACCATCCGTCAAGAACCAACCGAAATCTGCCTTACGTTCTACTTCTAACTCTACAGCCAAACCGGCCTGAATTTTTTGCATGTATAAAAATCCTCCTGTAACTTACCTTTACCTACAATTGTACCCAATTATTTATTTTTCCAACATATTTGAATTTATCATTTTTTTGTTGTTCTGTATACCTATTACGGTTTTTTATTTTTTGCTCCTTGTCAACTTCCATGGTTGTTTGAGGAACTAAAATTTGAACTCGTTTTCCATTACCACAAAGTTTGCATAATGAATTTTGAAAAGTGACTGGGTTTGTATGGTTTAACTAGTGTTCCGAAATACCTTTTACGTCGTAATAGTCTTGGATTCGTCCAACTCTAACACACCTACTAACCATAAAAACCTTTGCCAATCTACAAACCTTGCTTTTTCATAAAAATGACTTGCGATGTTATAATTTAATGACCAACTGAAAGGGAAAGGAATTATTCATGACTAGAAAATTGTATTACACGTCATCAAAGACATCTCAATGGGATACAAAAATCCAGCAGATTTTCGAAGAAAATGGCTTTTATTACATCACTCTTGAAGAAACTGCTTTTTATCCAGAAGGAGGTGGTCAACCTTCCGATACAGGCAGTATAGAAGGAATCACTGTCCTTGACGTTACAAAAAGCGAGGATGGAAATATCCTTCACAAGCTTGAATGTAGGCCAGGTTCTGAATTTGTTCATTGTGAACTCAATTGGGAACGCCGCTTCGATCATATGCAACAGCATAGCGGTCAGCATCTACTCTCGGCTGTCTGCCGGGAACTGTTTGATGCGAATACTGTCAGTTTTCATCTTGGAACGGAAAATATAACTATTGATATAATCGCGCCCCAATGGACCGAGGAACATACGATAGCTACTGAAAAGCAGGTTAATCAATATATCTATGAGAATCGCAAGCTTCTCACATATTTTGTGACAAAAGAGCAAATACAGGCACTTCCTGTCGTCAAAATGCCAAAGGTGTCAGAGAATATCCGTATTGTTGAAATTAAAGGGATTGAGTATAATCCTTGTGGCGGAACGCATGTAGAACAAACCGGGGAGATTGGCCTAATTAAAATCCTCAAAACGGAGAAACAAAAAGAACATACACGTCTATATTTCAAATGCGGATTAAGGGCATTGAACGATTTTTCTGATAGTCTTAATGTTCTTTCAGCATTATCAACTAAATTTAATACCGGACGAAAAGAAATAATCAACAGGGTGGAAAAACTAGAAGATGACTACAAACAACTAGCAGCAACACATGAAAAACTCAAACTTGAAAATGCAAAGTTCCTTGCTGATTCCCTGCTTGAAAATAATGGGGATGGGTTCATATCTCATATTTTCGAAGACAGCTCATTGAAAGAACTCCAATTTCTTACAGCTACAATGGTTCAAAAAGAAAAAGTGCTCGTGTTATTTGCATCATATAAGGAACAAAAGATCCTGCTCGCGCACAATGGGTCCTCCTCCATTCATTGCGGACAATATTTTAAAGAAACACTCAGCTCGTATAATGGTAAAGGCGGGGGTAATGAAAAGTCTGCTCAAGCGGGGTTTGCTTCACAAAAAGATTTAATGGCTTTTTACGAATTCACAGCTGAACAAATCCGCTCAAAATTTGGTCATGATGAATAAAAAGCTTATGTGGTAAAAAAATCATTATAGTGGTGGAATTCATATTATTTTCACTTCGAAGTTATAGTACCGAAAATAAAGGAGAGAGGACAAATAATGCCCTCTCTCCCTTTCACCCCTTATTCTTCTATCTTTAGATTCTCTAACCCACGTTCTTCAATATGAAGGTGATATTTTTCTTCGAGTTCCATAATTCGTTTAAATGCTTCCTCTTGAGTATACTCTTGAAGGTTCGATTCCTTTGCAAACTCTTTTCTTGCCATATGATAGGCAAGCTTATCCCTGAAAACCCCTTCTTCATATTCATCTATAACTTCATGAAGTTTATTTTCCAAGTCATGACTTAAATCATATATTTCATATTCCTTCACAAAGTGGATTCCTTCCATGCCAAAATCCTTTGCATAGGAATTCAGGTATTGTTCTAAGTCACTAAACTCTTTATTATTTTCAATATCGGAAGCAACCCAATATCCATACTGAACCATTTTGAACAATGTTTCATATTGTTTTTTCGTAAAATTAATTTTCATTGTTTACTCCTTTTCAGGTCATCTCTACAACAAAAAGAATAAACCGTATTGGAACAAAAGTCCAATACGGTTTATAATCAATCCAATATTTCAGTTACAGAAAAATAAGCTGCTTTTTCAGTATCTACGACATAATGGCAATCGCCTTTAACTAAATTATAATAGCGGTGTTTTTGAATATTTGAAATCATTTGAGTTGAGTCATCGCCGTCTACCTCATGCTCTATTTCTTTGCCGCCCGGAAAATAAAAACTAACTTTCAATTTCATCTTTCTCATCCTTCCCTTCATCTGGTTGAATCACTCTCTTATTTCTTATCCTTTTTAGAGTAGTAATAAACATAAATTAAATGCTTATTCACTTTTTACATGATATTCTAGAAAAAATAACGAAATCAGAAGGTGATTTTTATGAAAATAAGGAAGGCTACAGAAAAAGATGTAACCGGAATAGCCTATGTACATATAAACAGTTGGCAATCGACGTATAAAGGAATCCTGCCGAATCAATATCTGGCTTCTTTGAATCTAGAAACCAGAAAAAAAAATTGGCTAAGAAATTTAAAGATGCTGCATAATGCCACTTATGTAGCTGAAAATGGTGAAGGACAAATTATTGGTTTTGTAGCTGGTGGCCCCGAACAAACTAATGATTCCCATATTCAAGGAGAAGTATATGCCATCTATTTATTAAAAGAGTATCAAAGACAAGGAATTGGTCGAAAAATGATTAAAACGGTTGTTGATGAACTCATAGATAAGGAACATAAAAATTTAATTATCTGGGCTTTAAAAGATAATCCTTCATGCGGTTTTTACAAAGCTCTCGGTGGTCATGTAATCGCTGAAAAAACTGTTAAAATGGCCGGAATTGAGTTAATCGAAGTCGGTTATGGATGGGATGACATTCACGAAATTCTTTTGCATTTGTAAGAAAATCATGGCAATAGGAGGTAGATTAAAATTAAAATCCCCCTCCTATCATTTCCTCAGAAGGAAATCCTCTTTTTCACTTCCCAAAAAATAAAGCCGGTGTAATGGTCTTGTCATTGTGACGTAAAGTAGTTTAATATCGAGTTCATTCTTCCGACTATAAATTTCCTCCAGAGATATCGCAAAGACTACATCGAATTCTAGACCTTTTGCTTGATATGAGGGTACAATTAACGTTTTATCTTTCGGAATAATTCCTGCTTCATCTACTAAATGGAAGCCATTATGACATCTACTCAATTTCTCGTTTGCTAGCTTACAATCTTTCATCGTTTTGGCAATAACGGCAAACGTTTTGAAACCTTCTCCTTTTAATTCTTCGATATGTTTAATCAACTCTTCTCCCCAATCATCCTTATCGATAGAAATGAATTCTGGTTCTGTCCCATGGCGGACTACAGGCTCAACTTCTGGGAAATCATATTGTAACAATTGAAGAATTTGATTAGCCTGTTTCATTATTTCAACAGTCGTTCTGTAGCTTTTTTGTAGTTCTGTGTATGTCGCCCTCGGAAAAATACGACGATGGACCTCTTCCCATGTTTGAAGTCCTCGATATGAGTGGATACCTTGAGCAAGATCACCTACTAGAGTGAACATATCAGTATCTACTGCCGTTTTTAGCGCCTGCAATTGCATGAAGCTATAATCCTGAGCTTCATCTATGACGACATTTTTTGCTTTGTTATCTTTATCCACACCAAAAAGTAGCTCCTGTAAATATAATAATGCACCCAAGTCCTCCAATTCATAACTTTTCTCATGAATTAACTTTTGATTATAATTACATAAAGCACATGCATCTTCACGACTAAGTTTACCGCTACTGTACGAAGCCAGTTGCTCGGGATCTTGGTACAATTCCTGATAGTATTGAAGAAGGTTTTTATTTTTAAAATGCTTAAAATAGCCTTTTACAGAGGAACGGATTGCTTTTTTAATCTGTCCGATTCGTTCCTCCTTTTTATCGAGACATTTTGTTACAAATTCCTTGCGTATTACTGGATCAATATTCTTATAGAGGGCCTTTTCTATTTTGACGTCATAAAAATCCGTTACTCGTTCAAGCATTTTTTTCTTTTTCAGCTTTACTTCATTTTGTAAAATGGCCTTTAGCTTGTCGAGCCTGCTGTATAATGGTAAATACCAATAATCCTCTTCCAGTAGCCTAATGAACTTCTTTGCAGAATAGAGGCGATATTTGTCACAATAAAAATCTTCTTCCGGATGAAAACTCCTGAAAATATCCTTCACATATTCGTCCAAAATTAATTTAAATAATGGAGAACCCTTAAATCCAGATATCCAGATCGCTGCTTTTGTTTCTTCATCATCCTTTTCCAACAAACGTGTCAATTTATTATCAGCTACTAGCTTCAGTTGCTTTCCGATTGCTACCTGAACATACTCGGCGAATGTGAATTGTTTTACTTTTTCAACACCTAATTCCGGCAATGCTTCAGAAATGTAATCAATGAATACCCGGCTCGGGGCAAGAATCATCAACTGGCGTGGGTCAAACAAGTCTTTATAATGGTATATAAAATAAGAAATCCTATGTAAGGCTATTGTTGTTTTACCACTGCCCGCAGCTCCCTGAACAATGATTGGTTTATTTAAATCAGCACGAATGATTCTATTTTGTTCTTCCTGTATCGTGGTAATGATATCGGTCAAACGATTGCTCGAACTTTTGGAAAGGGATTCCTGTAATAATTCATCCGTTGTTGTTAAATCAATGTCCCTGACCTCTTCTAACTCACCATCTTCTATCATTAACTGCCTCTTTAAAGTGATGTTCCCGCTAAATGTTTCCCCTTCTGCTTCATATTCAATTTCACCAATCCGACCCTCGTAATAAAGATTAGCTATTGGAGATCTCCAATCGACGATAATCTGTTCCTGGCTTTCCCTCTGATAAAGGGAAGTTTTCCCGAAATAAAGTACTTCGCCTAGATCACCATCATTTCGTTCAAAATCAACTCTTGCAAAATAAGGCTTTTTGCTTGCCTTGCGTAAGCTTTCCAGTTCAGATCTAGACATTTCAAAAAAGTTGGCAGTTGTCAACAACTGAGAATATAAGCCCGACTCAGACCAATCCGCATCACCAAAAGCCTCTTGCATATTCCGTTGAAATTGATCTTTGCTGGTTTCTGATGTTTTGATGACTACATCTATATAGCGCTTAGTGAAATCCAACCTCTGACGTTCTTGTTCAAAATCAGGATGTCTTACCAAAAGAACCATTCTCCTTCCTACTTTTGATTGATTAAACGGGAGAAAAAATACCGATACAACGATGAAATGGACATTCATACTATCAGAAAACCAATGGGTTGACAAATCCCTTAACATAGATTTATTTTTCAAAACAAAAATCCCAGAATATTACCCAATATTTGAAGGATAAATGATATATTCCTGATTGAATTTTGTTTTTATATGTTGACTTATGAAAGAGCATCTAAATGCTCTCAGTAGGCAATTAATTGAATACCTTTCAGAAATTCAAGAGATAAATATATAAAAACTACATCCCAGGAAATTCATTACCATGTTGGGAGGCGGAAGTTTATTGTTGTTTCCGTCCATTGTATATCTCTTTATCAGAAATTAGTGAACATCTTGCTTATCAAAAAGATGTTAAGCCAATCAAGCTTGAATTGTAACAGATAAACCCTTCCTTTCTTGCTTCCCTTCAAACTGCTTACACGACTGCACAAAATTCCTTATTATTAGCAAGAAGACGAACTTACATTGTATACTATTTGGGAGCAACCATACCTACTGTATTACTTGCAGGAGATGTAGAAACGACAAAATTTAGCCGTCCAGATATAAAGACATTTTCGGATGCATAGTTAAGTCGTTCTTTAACAAGGTTGAAAAGGATATCTGGATTGACAGGTGCTTTTTTTCTCAAAGAATCGATTATGATTTAATCTATTAAAAAAGCACCCATTTATTCGGATGCCTACATACTAAATTCTCATCTGCAAACTCACCCATACTAGTTTAATAGCTTTTTTGTAAATTATAAGATAAATAGAAACGATTTTTTTATATTTGTGTTAGAATTTCCATTCCCATTTCCATTTAGATTTACATTTGTGTTCACTTTTACATTTGTGTTCGAATTCACAATGTATTTCAGGAAACCAAAACGGATTTTTTTTCATCCTAACAACCTCCTTTATACTGTATATGTATATTTTGATAGAAGGTGTGGACAAGTATCTGTTTTCACTTAACTTCTCTTTTTGCAAAATATTATCTTCATATTTCCTTGCATTAATTTGTGTAGCTTAACGTCTAATTGCTCAGCAATTTCTTTATTTGCAGATTAGTTAACGCGCTAAAGTAATCTATTTGCGTGAAAGGAATAAACATATTAGAAATGATTAATTATTAACCTCATTTTATTTAACTTATTATGCATAATTCGGAAAGCATCCAACCTCATACCGACACCAAATATCTCTTCCACTACTACATAAAAATATAAAAAAGTGGCTACGATTTTCTCATGTCGATTGAATTTTGTGTGAATGACGAAAAATATACATGTATGTCAAAAATATTTGATGAAATTTTTCAAATTATATCTTAAAACAAAAATGCTCGTTAAATTTTTGCCCCTAAGCGTTTGTTTTTGCTAATCTAACTTTAATTTTCCTCTGAAATAAGATACAATCTAACTTACGGCAAAGTTTTAAAAATATACAAGTGTAAATTTCTGCTCATGTTATTCAGTGTCTTAAAAAAAATAAAAAGTTGCTAAAAACGTTGATGCAAACATAGTTTTGGAGGAATGTAAATAAATGATTACTGTAAATAATGTTGGTTTACGCTATGGCGATCGTAAACTGTTTGAAGATGTTAATATAAAATTCACGCCTGGTAACTGCTACGGACTAATTGGGGCAAATGGTGCCGGTAAATCCACGTTCTTAAAAATTCTTTCCGGTGAAATTGAAGCACAATCCGGTGATGTTCATATGGGGCCTGGCGAGCGCCTAGCCGTTTTAAAACAAGATCACTTCGCTTTTGAAGAAGAGGAAGTTCTTAAAGTAGTTATAATGGGGCATGAAAGATTATATGAAGTCATGCAAGAAAAAGATGCAATCTATATGAAAGAAAACTTCACTGATGAAGACGGAATGAAAGCAGCCGAACTTGAAGGTGAATTTGCAGAATTAAACGGTTGGGAAGCTGAACCTGAAGCTTCGATCCTTTTGAAAGGCCTTGGTATTACTGAGGACCTTCATACAAAGAAAATGGCTGAATTAAACGGTGGCGACAAAGTTAAAGTATTACTTGCTCAAGCACTATTCGGAAAACCAGACGTTCTTTTACTAGATGAGCCTACCAACCATTTGGATTTAAAAGCGATTAAATGGTTGGAAGAGTTCTTAATCAACTTTGAAAACACAGTTATCGTAGTTTCCCATGATCGTTACTTCCTTAACAAAGTTTGTACGCATATCGCGGATCTTGATTTCGGTAAAATCAAAGTTTATATTGGTAACTATGACTTCTGGTATGAATCAAGCCAGCTTGCTCTTAAATTAACACAAGATGCCAATAAGAAAAAAGAAGAAAAAATCAAAGAACTTCAAAATTTCATCGCTCGATTCAGTGCCAATGCATCTAAATCGAGTCAGGCAACTTCCCGTAAGAAATTATTGGATAAAATCAGCTTAGATGATATTCAACCTTCTTCCCGCCGCTATCCATATGTTGGCTTTACACCGGAGCGTGAAATCGGAAACGACTTGCTTCGTGTAGATGGAATTACAAAAACAATTGATGGTATAAAAATATTGGAAAACGTCAGCTTCACGATGAATAAAGGTGACAAGATTGCTTTTGTCGGTAAAGATGAAATTGCAAAAACCACCATGTTCAAGATCTTAGCAGGTGAAATAGAGCCGGATAGCGGATCTTTCAAATGGGGTGTTACGACTTCTCAGGCATACTTCCCTAAAGATAACGCTGAATTCTTCGATGGTGTTGACTTAACTCTTGTCGATTGGCTGCGTCAATATTCTCCTAATGATCAGAGCGAAAGCTTCCTTCGCGGCTTCCTAGGCAGAATGTTATTCTCTGGTGATGAAGTTACGAAAAAGGCTAGTGTTCTTTCAGGGGGCGAAAAAGTCCGCTGCATGCTTTCTAAAATGATGCTAAGCGGTTCAAACGTTCTAATGCTTGACGAACCGACTAACCATCTTGACTTAGAGTCAATTACGGCATTGAATAATGGATTAATCAGCTTTAAAGGGTCTATGATTTTCTCTTCTCATGATCATCAATTTATTCAAACGGTAGCAAACCGAATTATTGAACTTACACCAAAAGGTACTATCGATAAGCAAATTAGTTACGATGAGTACCTTGAAGATACTCAATTGCAAAAACAAGTTGCTGAAATGTACAAATAATAGATTAATGAAAGCAGCACATCCTTTTATAATGGATGTGCTGTTTTCATTTCCTCAGTTCCCCTACCATACAGTTCTTTTTTTATCCTACGTATAGAAGATAAAAAACAATCTTTAATAATTATTAATCAATAGTAATCTTTTCCTTTTAGCACTGAATAATATTGAGAAGTAAAAGGTATATTGTTAAGAAAGGAGTGAGTTAAATTGGATGAGATTTCAGTAAAAAATGCTTTTGAGGAGACAGGCTATCTTTTTTTATATGATAAATTCAGTTATCAATTTTATGTAACCGGAATATTTGACCTAGTGGATCAACAAGCTATTATTGTTGATTTTTTAAATTCCTATAGCTTTGATGATAAAGGTTCACTCTTTTTTGACGATTTTTCGTTTTTCTTTAATTGTTTTCATTATTCCTATCAAAAACAGAAGTGGTCAACTTTCCTAAAACCCGATTATGATGAACATATTTGCTGAAATCAAAAAACCGGGTTATAGACCCGGCCATATAATTAACATTTTAAAAAAAGATAGGAGATGGGGGAGTAAGGATAGGCTTATCCGTAGCCGCCAAAAGCAGGACCAATTAATAGGCCCGCAGGCAAACCTCCTAACAGTGTGCAAACATAAAGACGTCCAAAACCAATGCTGAAGCCCCCTGGTTCGAAAATAATGATTGTTAAAGAAATTGACACTATAGCTTTTACCAGTATTCAGATAATAATTAAATTTGAAGTGAATTATCTTTTTTAAACTTTTCTATACTTTCTTCATATTGTGATACATTTTTAGTGTTGGGAACAAACAGGCTTAATACCAAAGAAAGTGTAAGCCCTCCCATCATGAATCCTCCAAATACCCAATGCGATGGGCCAAATGAATCTACCATTGTTGTCCATAACATAGGACCAAAACCTACTATAGCTGCGGCCATTTGATAGCCGAAAGATAGCCCAGTATAACGAACTTTAGCTGGAAAGAGTTCAGAGAACAATGTTCCTTGTGTAGCGAAAATTGCCGCCCAAATTATACCGAGCATGGCAGCTTGCATATAGTACAACCAAGTCGCTCCTTGTTCAATCATGAAAAAGTAAGGTATTGCAAGAAGAAACATAAGTACCAATCCACTAATATAGATAACTTTCCTACCGATAAAGTCAGAAATATATCCCACCACTGGAATCGTAATAATCATCGTAGCACAGCCAATTGTTAGAGCCGTTAAGGCTATTTCGTTTGAATAACCCAAATAGGTAGTAGTATAGACGAGTACAAAAGACATAAGAAATACATTGAAGAACCCATCTCCAATTTTGAGTCCAATCACATGAAAGAGGCTTTTACGATGATTGCGGAATGTTTCTACAATAGGTACTTTCGCAATTTCTCCGCTTTCCTTCTGTTTTTGGAAAGCCGAAGTTTCCTCTATCCCCCCTCTGATCCAAAGAGCCAAAACGATTAGAACAGCACTAAAAAGGAAAGGAATCCGCCAACCCCAGGCTAAAAACTGGGCATCGGTAGTCAAGTAGGCTATAAGAGTAAGACTGAAAGAACCCGCTACCAAACCTAATGGAACCCCTAATTGTGGAACAGAACCGTAAAGTCCCCGACGTCCCTTCGGTGCGGATTCGGTCGCCAGGAGGACTGCTCCTCCCCATTCTCCTCCTAAGGAGATTCCCTGAATAAGCCTTAGGACAACCAATAATATAGGTGCTAGCAGGCCAACTTGATTATACGTAGGGAGTAAACCAATAAGAAATGAACTACCTCCCATACCGATAAGAGTCCACATTAGTGTAGCTTTTCGTCCTATTCTATCTCCAAAGTGTCCAAAAATAATACTTCCTATTGGTCTCGCAGCATAACCTATCCCAAAGGTGGCGAATGCAAGAAGAAGGGCAATTGATGGATCTTGACCTGAAAAAAAGAGAGTTGAAAATACTAAGCCCGTAGCGGTACCGTACAAGTAAAAGTCATACCATTCAATAACTGAACCGGAAAGACTTGCCAATAGAACTCGATTCTTATTCATATAGAACATCCCCTTTTGACGACCTCTGTCTTTTTCAAATAACATTGACCCAATTCTATTAATTTATAAAATCTGTTGGTATTTAAGTTTCGTTATAATTAACAAATCTTTAGGAATGAGTTTTAAATCTTTGATTATGCATTTGTCTTAAGATGTGTTTCTGCACTTTTCCCACTGCAGTTCTAGGAAATTCATCAACAAATTCTATTGTATCAGGGACTTTAAATTTGGCTAAGCGTTTGCGACAGTAAAGAATAAGTTCATCTTCGTAAACATTGGAATTTTTATGTAAAATAACATATGCCTTAATAGCTTCGTCGCGCATCTCATCAGGAATGCTGATTACAGCAGCCTCATAAACCCCTTCATAATCTGCCAGAGCACTTTCAACCTCGTTTGCCGCAACATTTTCGCCTGCCCGTTTAATCATATCTTTAATTCGATCAACAAAATAAAAGTAACCATCATCCCCGATTCTGCCATTATCGCCTGTGTACAACCAACCATCTCTTAATGTTTCTTTCGTTGCCTCTAAATTTTTATAATACCCCTTCATTAATGAACGACCCGGAATCCCTTTAACTACGATTTGACCTGATTGTCCATTTTGTACTTCATTTCCTATTTCATCGACTATTTTTACTTCATAACCAATGGTAGGCTTTCCAATACTATTATTATTGCGAATCCCATCTAATGGATTCATTAGTGGTACTCCCACAGTTTCAGTCATCCCATACATCTGTAGTAAAGAGACATTATACTTCCCTTCAAAATCCTTTAATTGTTCTTCCGCAACCGACTGAGCAAACCAGATAACTCTTAAAGAATGATGAATATCAGTTTGGTCGAATTTCTTTGCAAGAATCATTCTTATAGGTGCAGCGAATAAGGAACCTACCGTTGCACCTAAGCTTTTGGCTTGTTTGAAATAACGCGAAGCACTAAATCGTTCGGTTATTGCAATACTGCCCCCTACTACTAGAGCAGACATTGTAGAATAATACTGTGCATTTCCATGAAACAATGGAAGAACGATTAATTGCCTATCATTCGGAGCTAAGCGAATTGATTTTGACATAACTTCTCCTGTGAATAGATAGTTCGCGTGTGTAATCTGAACCCCCTTTGGTTTTGATGTTGTACCTGATGTATAAAGTAATGCAGCCACATCCTCGGAATCTACATAAATATCCGGTAAATCAGATTTAGCTTTTGCTATTAAGTGCTTTAAGTCTTTATCCACATATTTCTCACTTTCACAACGAACTAGCAATATTTCCTGTAAATACGGTAGACTTTCACGTGTGTTTGTAAATTTGTCTAAATATTTCTCTTCCGTAATGAGAAGTATTGACTCCGAATGATTCAGTAGATATTCCATTTCATCTTTAGTAGATAAAATGTTGGTTGGGACCATAATAGCTCCGATTTTAGCCAATGCAAACCACGAAGTCATAAACTCTAGACAATTTGGGAGATGCAATGTTACATGTTTACCTTTCGTTACACCTAAATCAATAAATACGTTACTTAAACGATTTACTGTATCAGCAAATTCACCATAAGTTAATTCAAATCTCTTCTGTTCTATATCTTCAAAAAGTAGAAACGTTTTATCTTTGTGCCTAGCTGCTTGCTCGTTTAATAACTCTTTCAATGTTCTATTTCCGACAATATCCATCCATTTTCCCCCTTTAAATCCCAGCATGTTTGACACACCCAAATAAAACGCTTACATTTCTCACCAAAGAATACAAAATAGAGACTATATTCACAAACTACAGTCTTCGATTTAATTATAATTATACATCGCATCACAGTCAATTAATTTTCAGAATATTTATAATTCTATTATAATTATGATAATTCGATATTCCCAAGCTCTATTGTATCAAGGTATTTAAGAAATAAATAAAGAACATCTCCTCAAATCCTGTATAATTAACCTTATTAAAAAACTACCAACTGACTCGAGTGAGGCCCTATTCCTAATTAATAGCGGCTGATAGATATAAATTAACAAAGTTGTTATTCATTGTAATCGCCAAAATAAAATGAGGTTTATAGTTATGAGAAGTTCTTCGAATGGCAATTTTTAAACCACCTTTTAAAAAGGAGAGATATAAATGGCACGTTCTACCCCAAGACAAATTAAATCCCAACAAACTAAAAAGAAAATTTTAGAAGTTGCTCTGGATCTTTTTAGCAAAAAAGGATTCAATCAGGTTTCAGTTGATGAAATTGTAAGTGTTAGCAATACATCAAAAGGTGCGTTCTACGTGCATTTTAAATCTAAGTATGAAATCTTCATTGAAAAGTTTAAAGAGATTGATGATTTTTATGCCTCTTTCACTAAATCAATACCTAAAGACCTTAGCTGTAGTGAGAAAATTCTTCTCTTAACCAAATCTCAAATGGTTTTTTTGAGAGATGACTTAGGAAAGGATTTGATGAGAACAGTTTACGTTAGTGCATTGATTCCAAATCAACCTAAATCTCTTTCAGACACAGATAGAACCCTATACAGAATCGTTCATTCATTTGTTCAAGAAGGACAAGTTGCAGGAGAATTTAGAAAAGAGATTCCATCTGAAGAAATTACTATGCTGATCACACGTTGCATGCGAGGAACACTTTATGATTGGCTTATATTTGGAGGGGATTTTGATCTTGTAGAGGAAATTCAAAAATTTATTCGTACCATTTTAGTTGAAAACATATCGACAAAGTAATAGAAATTTCACACTTATTGTTAACATGTCATATTTTTACTAGCCTATTAAAAGCTAAATAAAACCACAGAAATCTATAAAACCTTTTAGACATATAGAAAGTGCGCTTAGACATCCTAACACCACTCCACAAAAAAAGGTAAGAGCATAATTATGCTCTTACCTTTTTCAACTTCACTTTGCTACTTCTTCTTTCGCTGCCGCCATATTCATATTAGTTTCAGCATTCTCTTGATTGATTGTAGTCGGGAACAAATTACGCTTACCTGAGAAATTCTCAAGTAAGTCTTTGACATCAATGCCTGAAGAAGCCTTTAATGACTCCTGCAATGTTGCCATTAAATTTGTTGCATACCCAGTCACTTTATTCGCACCACCATTCGCACCACTTCCACCCGTATCCACTACGGTAATTTTGTCGATATTACTAAGTGGACCTGCTACTTGTTTAGCATATTCCGGTAGCATTTTCAAAATCATATCCATCACTGCCGCTTGCCCAAACTGTTCAAAGGCTTCCGCTATCTTCTGCTTAGCTTCCGCTTCTGCCACCCCTTTTAACCGGATAATTTCTGCTTCCGACGTACCTTGGGCCCTTTGTGCATCCGCTTTTGCAAGTCCATCCATTCTTACACGTTCTGCTTCTGCTTTCGCCATAGCTTCAATTTTATATTTATCGGCATCCGCTTCTGTAATCTGTTTCATCTTATTAGCAGAGGCTGCTTGCTCTACCGCATAGCGGTCAGCATCCGCCTTTTTCTTCACCTCAGAATCATATTGCTTTTCACGGCGGAGAATTTCTTTTTCTTCAAGCTCGATTTGCTTTTGCCGCTCGATGATTCTGATTTGCATTTCCTGTTCCGTAACTTCCTGTTTTGACCTTGCAGTTTCTAGGTCATAAGCTTGGTCAGCTCGGGCTTTGGCAATATCTTGCTCGCGTCGGAACTCGGCGACCTTTAGCTTGTTGATTTTTTCGGCTTCCGCTATTTCTGTAGCCCGTTCGACTTCAGCACGCTGGGCTTCCTTTGAAGCTTCTGCACGCTTGATTCGCGTTTCTTTCTCTGCCTCCGCTGTTGCAATATCTGCATCTCTCTTTACTTGTGCAATTCTTGGTTTACCAAGGGATTCAAGATATCCATTTTTATCTCGGACATCTTTAATTGTGAACGATACGATGATGAGTCCCATTTTCGCCAAATCTTGTGAAGCCACCCTCTGTACTTCCTGGGAAAACTTTTCGCGATTTTTATAAATCTCCTCGACTGTCATCGAGCCAAGAATGGAACGAAGATGTCCCTCAAGTACCTCACGTGCTTCCTGTTCACGATCATCCTTGGATTTTCCAAGAAATTGCTCTGCCGCAGTGGCAATATCAGTGATTGAACCACCAATTTTTATAATTGATACACCATCAGCCATGACCGGAACACCCTGCTCTGTGTACACTTCGGGAGTAGAGACTTCAAGTTTGCTTGACAGCAAGCTCAATGGCTCTGCTTGTTGGAACACTGGTAAAACGAATGCCCCTCCACCACGGACAATCTTAATTTTATTCCCTGATTCATCGATATGAACATTTTTGCTACCTAAGTAGCTTCCAGTTACGATCAATGCTTCATCAGGACCAGCCGTACGGTATTTCGTAACAAAGACAGCAATAAGTGCAATAAGTAAAAAAGCAACAATAGCAACAACAACCCAAATTAAACTAAACATAAACTACCTCCGAACCTTTTATTAATTTTGATGAGGCATCACATAGACAACCCCATTTTTGACTTCAATGATTAAGACTTTAGTATCTGATGCAATTCCTTCATTTTTAAAACTGGCAGCGGTCTTCGCAATGCTGCCACTAATACTCTCAATTAAGACTTCGCCAAACCCGTCAACTGGGATGGATGTCAGCACCCTTCCAACCCTTCCTCTCAGGTCATTATCATGAAATACTAAACTTTCCTCTGCTGATGAGATGGGAATCAAAACAAATACATTCAATAAGGTGACAGTGGACAATGATATAAGCAAGGAAATCGCCGCAATCACTCCACTATTAAGACCTGTGACCGATTCAAACAAAAAACCACTTGCAAAAAATACAGTTAAAAAACTAAAAATGAGAGTTGGATTAAATTGGTCCGGTAATTCTAATCCGGAAAATATATCATTAAACAAAATAAATAAAAAAGTTAGTACACCGGAAATAATTAATCCATATAAATAAATTGTTTCTAATGGAACCCCAAATAACTCCATCTCTTTCATCCTTTAAATTGGATTTTTTATGCCCCAATACCTAAACAGCTTGAAGTAAGCTTCTAACTGATTAGTTTATGTATTGTTCTAACCTATATATGCAAAAAAAGTATTGTTATATTCCCCCTTTAAATACTTTCCCTACCAAATTATACGAATTAAAGCTTTAAAGGTTTCATTTTTTTATCATTCTCTTTTAAATCCGGACACACCCTTTCAGTACATTTTAATACTTGACCTTTTAAAAACAGCTTTATAAAAAGAAAAATTCAAAATATTATTGACAGCGTTTACTTATCATATTAAAATTCTTATATGTTAACTTAACTAACAGATGGGTTTACAATAGGAGGCAACATTATGAAGGAAAGTCATGAAAAATTAAGAATGATGATGGTTACAGCCTTATTTGCAGCACTAATAGGAATATTCGCCCAAATTACTATCCCACTGCCTTTGGTTCCGATTACAGGTCAGACTCTGGCCATTGGACTGGCGGCTACTATACTTGGTTCACGTTATGGAACCTCTTCAGTTTTATTGTACTTGTTTATTGGGGCTGCAGGTGTACCGGTATTTGCTGAAATGTCTGGAGGACTTGCAAAAATATTCGGTCCGACTGGCGGTTATTTATTATCCTATATACCAACAGTCTATATTACCGGTCTGATTTTAGAAAAGACCCGTTTTACAGTTGCAATAGCTTTCCTTGCAAATATCATCGGGATGATTATTACCTTAATCATAGGGACGGTATGGCTAAAATATATGGCTTCATTAACATGGACAGCAGCCATAGCTAGTGGATTTGCTCCATTTGTAATTGTCGGTACCCTAAAAGCCTTCCTTGCCTCATGGCTTGGCATTACGATTCGTTCAAGGTTAGCATCTGCTAAAATGCTACCTAAAAAAAATGCAACAATCTAATAATATTTCTATCCAGGTAATCAGAAAACAGGATACCACAAATGTGGTATCCTCTCTTACATTTTAAAAAAGAATTATCAACCCCTGAATTCTTGAAGTTCCTGTCTGTTATATCTCTATAAATACTATTTCAAGTAATTCGCAATTAATCCATCTTGATCAAGTTTTTTTGAAGTTAAAGGAAGGAAAAAAAAAAGACTCTTTCTGAAAAAGAATCTTTTTTTACAAGTAATTATTGCGGTCCTATCCCCATAAGTCCGAATATGAATAGCAAATGTATGTTAACCCCTTTGCTAACCGTAATCATTTTACTATAGTAATAGTGTTTTGACAACTATTGAAGGAACATGAATTCGCTACGATATTGGGCAAAAAAATACTATTTCATATAGGATTATGTAGCTGATATTGAATTATTTATTATACACTTTATATTCTTTTTTCGTACCATCATCGTAATTCACTTCTAAGTCGAATTCTTCATAATCATCTTTCAAATTAAAAGCCTTTGTTACATCTTGAATGACCTCATCATCAGAAGAATCTTTGGTGAATGTCAGCTTTTCTAATATCGGCGTTAGCTCTTCCAACGCTTCTTCACTGTGGACTTCGTGTTTATTTAGTTGGTCATCAATAGAGGCTTCTGTTTGGACTCCCATCGCATCATATTCTGCTTCATATTCGTTGTCATTACCTGCATAGTCAACTTCTAATTGAAAATCCTTAAAAGTAAAAGGCAGCTTTTTATTATTATCCGTTCCTGTTTCAGAATTGGTTTCTGCTTTGTTTTCATTTTCCTCAACCGGTCGATTCTTAACTTCATCGTTATCTTCCCCGCACCCAGCCATAACAAGCATGGCTGCAAATGGGAGTGATAGTACTTTTATTGTTTTTCTCATAAGTCATTTCCTTCCTTAGTCTGTATAGCTTATTTATTTCCTAAAAGAATGCAATTAAAACCTCTTCCAAGTGTCATAAGGTAGAGCAGATTAAAGAATAAAGTCCTTCTAGGATTAAAGGGGAATGATATAAAACAATACAGCAAAGAAGTGCGCGACAGAGCCTGCAAGCACAAATAGATGCCAAACAGCATGATGATAAGGGAAACCGCGCCAAACATAAAAGACAGCCCCAAACGTATAAAGCAATCCCCCTGCAACCAATAGCTGGATACCTGTTGAAGGCATTGCTGCTGATAGTGGACCCCATGCAATAACAATCAACCACCCCATCGCGATATAAAGAATTGTAGAAAGGAAAAGAAACTTCTTCACAAAGAAAGCTTTGAATACAACGCCTATAACTGCCACTCCCCATACAATTCCAAGCAGTGTCCATCCTAGTGTCCCTTGGATTACAAGCAGCATGATAGGCGTGTACGTTCCTGCTATGAAGAGATAAATTGCTGAATGATCAAAGATTTCAAATAGGTCCTTCGTTTTCCCTGCTGGAAAGCTATGAACTAAAGTTGAAGAAACATATAAGAGTAGCATGGAAACCCCATAAATGACTGAAATCACTACATGCCAGGCCGACCCCTTCTGAACTGAGAAAATTATTAAAAACACAAGAGCGGCAATACTTAACAAGACACCTACTCCATGAGTAATTGCATTTACCACTTCTTCTTTTTTTGTATAAACATGTGTATTAGCCACGTTACAGCTCCTTAATCTTAGGAAAAAATTATTGTTTTGAAATTCTTCTCAATTATACATCAGTTCTTCAAAGCAATATAGGAAAGTAATTCAATCTTTGACTTATATATATGTAATTATCAAGAAAAAGATTTTCCACCATGTCGTTCCACCACCAATTATCGTCTAACTGTAGCCGGTATAGAAAAAAGGACCGGCTCCATTAAATGGTGAGCCGGTCCTTGAGAATTTTAGTTAAATGGCAAAATGGTGGCCGCCAATAATTTTGATTACCTCCAATTGTTTCATCCATTCGCTGTCCGATATACTTGGGTTCCAGAAATACAATGCATCATTTGTGTAGCCATGGATCGCTATAGCTTCATTTACAGCTCTCTTAGCATCAGCTCCTGCTGCTTTATTAATACTACCATCACCAACAGGGGAGAATTGATTTTTTTGATAAATCACTTCACGGATCGTATCGGGAAATTCATTGCTATCTAGGCGATTCAAAACAACTCCCGCAACCTCGACCTTTCCTCGGTATGGCTCTCCTTTTGCTTCAGCATGCACCAGCCTAGCTAATAGATCTTTATCATTTTCACTCATTACATGAGGAATAATCAATGTTTTACCTGGATCGGCAACATTATTTTCATTATGATTGACTTCTTTTAACGTACCAATTGGCACTCCGTATTGCTTCGCAATATCCCATATCGATTCACCTTGCTTAATGACATGTTTTTTTGCGCCATTAGAAGCTTTACTTATGGTTCCAAAAGGGAATGCTATTCCAAGTACGATGACGCTTAGAGTTATTATCACTGTTAATAATGCTGATAATTTCATCCTGTAACCTCCTTGTTAAGCATCTACCTAGGATAACAGACCCAATTGGAGAAAACAGTGCTAAATTATTTCCAAGGGAATCCAGGTAAAATATTACACACTTTGAATTTTTATTTAACTCTTTCAAATCCGCTTAATTATTTATTTTTTGAAGGGATTCCCATTCTTCACGTAAAATTCCCATCCTTATGGAATCGTAATAATAACCATCAAAATAACGGCATTTCCTCATTCTTCCTTCAAGCTGCATACCTACTTTTAATGCAACAGCCATCATCCGCTCATTTCCTGACCAGGTCGTCAGTCCAACCCGTTCGATTTCAATGTTTTCAAATAAATAGGTGATAAACAACTTTATGGCTTCCGTGCCATATCCGCCATTCCAATAATTGGTCTCAAAAATAGTAATACCGATTTCAAGCCAACGCGATGGTTCATGTTCCCAATAATATACAATTGATCCGATTATTTGATGATCCTTTTCCATTATTAACTCGGAGTATACTCCCATTTTCTCATCATAGTTCCGATGTTTCTCTTCTTTATCGATATACGTATTAAAATCAATGAGTTCGTGAGGATAATATGGTGCATCCCATTTTTTCCACTCTGGATTCTCTTCCCCATACTTTAAGCTCCACAAAAGTTTTAAATCATCTTTTTTTACGTTTCTCAATACTACATTTCTTCCTTTAATCCAAACATCATCCAATCTGATTCCTCCTATTTTACCCTTACCTGACTATTCCTAGCCTTAACTAGTCAATTTGATAAAGTACTGCCTCTCTCTAGGACCATCGAATTCACAAAAATAAAGACCCTGCCATGTACCCAGAATCAAACTTCCTTTATGAATAATCACTTGTTGTGACGAACCTACCGTACTTGATTTCAAATGGGCTGCAGTATTCCCTTCCATATGTAGATCTAGAGTATGATTCCATGGATATTGCTCGTCCAGCCTCCTTAGCATATCCTTTTTGACGTTTGGATCCGCATTTTCATTAATCGTGATTCCAGCAGTAGTATGTGAACAATATACAAGAGCTATACCCTCTTGAATACCAGTTTCCGTGATAAATGCCTGCACTTCTGTTGTAACATCAATCATATCATCCCTTTTAGTAGTTTTTAATGAATTTTTCTTCAGCATGAACGTTCCACTCCTTTAATACCTTTTTATACACATACCCAAAAACATTTGAAAACATGCTTTTGTTCGTTTAATTATGCAGAATTAAATAGTAAAAATAAGAATAACTTATCGACATTAATAAATAGATTAATCTGTTCTTATTAACAGTATTGCATTAAAATTGGATATATAAGGAATGAGGAGGCGTATTAAGATGAGCTTTAATTTTATATCCATCGATCATTTCCAATTAGCATCTCCTAAAAATACAGAAGAGATAGCAAGGAAGTTTTTCACTAATGTATTAAAGTTTCAGGAAATTGATAAGCCTGAAACTTTAAAGTCCAATGGAGGAGTATGGTTTAAATCTGGATCGATCCAAATTCATATTGGAACCGAAGATCATTTTATTCCAGCACGGAAAGCCCATCCAGCTCTAGAAGTTGAAAATCTAGTAGACCTTAAACAACATCTAATAAGTAATCATATACCTTTTATTGAAGATAAAAAGCTACCAGGAGCAAATCGAATTTATGTATCCGACCCCTTTGGTAATCGAATTGAAATTTTAGAGTGGATATGAAAAAAGCGGGTTCAATGATTATTGAACCCGCCTTTTTTCGTGATTTATTTCTGTTTCTTTTTCCAGATTCCCAATATAAACGCAGTAATAAGAGAACCTATTAATATTGCCAGCATATAGCGAAATGGATGATTGACTAGCGGGATAACAAATATACCGCCATGTGGTGCCGGAAGAGTGACGTTAAAAGCCATCGACAGTGCACCAGCTGTTGCAGCCCCGATTACACTGCTTACGATAACTCGAAAAGGGTCAGCTGCCGCAAAAGGAATAGCTCCTTCTGTAATGAATGATGCACCCATAAAGTAATTAGTGAATCCAGATTTTCTTTCCATTTCACTGAATTTACTTTTAAAGAATGTAGTCGCAAAGGCAATTCCGAGAGGAGGTACCATTCCACCTGCCATTACGGCAGCATGAGGCCCGAAACTTTGTGCTTCAATAGCTGCAAGTCCGAAAGTGAAAGCGGCTTTATTCAGGGGTCCACCCATATCTACAGCCATCATACCTCCTAAAATCAATCCAAGCAAAATAGCATTCGTACCTGATAAACCTTGTAGCCAGTTGGTTAAGCCTATGTTTACTGCAGTTACTGGCTCATTTATTACAAATATCATGATTAAACCTGTAATTAACATGCCGAATACAGGATAAAGTAAAACTGGCTTAATCCCTTCGAAGTTCTGTGGCAACTTGGAAAACAATTTTTTCAATAATAAAACGACATATCCGGCAAGAAAACCAGCAATTAGACCACCTAGAAAACCAGCATTAGCTTGTGCTGCCAATAACCCTCCAACCATACCAGGAGCAAAACCTGGACGATCAGCGATACTTGAGGCAATGAAACCGGCTAGTACCGGGACAAGCAAGAAGAAGGCACCGCTAGCCCCTCCGCCAATATCACTTAATGCTTTGGCAATGGGATTAAATTCAGGCTTTGTTGGATCTGCTGCTTCAATTCCGAAAAAGAAAGAAAGCGCAACCAAGATTCCGCCTCCTACAACAAATGGAAGCATATTACTTACACCGTTCATTAAATGCTTGTAAATCCCAAGCCCTCCTTTTGATGAATCACCATCCTCACTTCTTTCATTCCCGGTTCCTTTATAAACTGGTGTATCCTGATTTATGGCCCGATTTAGCAGTTCTTCAGGCTTCCTAATACCATGGGCAACTGGGACGATAATGACATGTTTTCCATTAAAACGATCCATCTCGACCTGCTTATCCGCAGCAACAATAATCGCATCAGCATCTGCAATATCTCTAGCTGTTAACCCATTTTTGATTCCCGTTGAACCATTTGTCTCTACTTTGAAATCGATTCCCATTTCTTTTGCCTTCGCCTTCAAGGCATCGGCCGCCATATAAGTATGGGCAATCCCGGTTGGACAAGCTGTAACGGCAAGAACTTTTCCTTTGGTACTTATAGCAGTGGCACTTGTTCGTTGTTCTTCTTGTTCTTCTCTTTCTTCTTCATCCGCTTCCTGTTCTTTTTGATTGATTATGCCTAGCACTTCCTCTTTGGAAGTAGCAGAAATCAGACGGGACCTGAAGTTTGTATCCATTAGTAATGAAGAAAGCCGGGAGAGTGTCTCTAAGTGGTCTGTATTGGCCCCTTCGCTAGCTGCAATCATAAAAAATAGATGTGCTGGCTGACCGTCAAGCGACTCATAATCAATACCTGATACCGATTTACCGAAACAGATAGCCGGTGTTTTCACAGCACTTGTTTTTGCGTGTGGAATAGCTATTCCCTCACCAATCCCTGTGGTGCTTTGTTCTTCACGTTTTAAAATGGCTGCTTTGAAAGTATTTTCATCATTTAATTTGTCGGCTTTGGCTAACTTCCCAGACAATTCATCAATAACAGCTTGCTTTGTATCACTTTGTAAATCGATAATAATTGTATCTAATTTCAACAAGTCTGTAATTTTCATAGAGTTAGCCCCCAGTTATCTTATTTATTTCAATTTGCGGTAATAATTCTTCGATTTTATCCAATGTACAGAGATCGGATGAAAAGGCTGTAGCACTTCCTGATGCAAGACTGAAACAAAAAGAAGAGAAAATATCCTCTGTTTTTTCATATGTTCCAATAAACCCAGCCACCATGGAATCACCGGCACCCACCGAGTTTATAACTTTTCCTTTTGGAACATTAGCGGTATATGAATCGCCATCTGTGCAAAGTACAGCACCGCTTCCTGCCATTGAAACTATTACGTGCTGAGCACCGGATTCAACCAATTTAGATCCGTATTTGCTTGCATCCTCAACATTTTTAATTTTAGTAGAGAAAAGTTCACCAAGTTCATGATGATTAGGCTTAATAAGAAAGGGTCGATGTTGAAGTACGCTCAACAACTCTTTTCCGCTCGTATCCACTACTAATTTAATGCCATTATCTGAACACGTTTTAGCCATAGATTCGTATACATCAGAAGGAACGCTTGATGGAATGCTCCCTGATAAAACAAGAATATCGTTGTTTTTCAGCTGTTCGATTTGACTAAATAACTGTTGATAATTCGCCTTTGAAATAACTGGTCCTTGGCTATTAATTTCCGTCTCCATTCCCGTTTTCAACTTAATGTTGATTCTCGTATCTCCTGCTATCTCTGTAAAGTCCGTAAAAATCTCTTCTTGTCTTAAATACCTTTTTACAAACTCTCCAGTTTGTCCGCCAATGAAACCAAAAGCTGTTGTATCATTTCCAAGTCTTTTCAGCACCCGGGAAACATTAATTCCTTTCCCACCAGGAAATTTAACTTCATAGCTTGTTCGATTCACCTTGCCCATTTGAAAATTTTCCACCTCAACCAGATAATCGATGGATGGGTTGAGTGTTACTGTATAAATCATTAAATAGTCACGACCTTTATCTTGGGATTTTTTTTGAATTGAGCAATAGCATCTTCATTATTCCTATCAGTTAGGATTATGGCATCGCTTACATCCGCAACCTTAGCGAAAGTAGCTTCATTCAATTTAGAACTGTCAGCAAGCACGTAACTTTCGTTAGAGAGTCGCAATGCTATTTTCTTCAACAAAGCTTCCTCAGGGTCTGGAGTGGTGAAACCCATTTCTTGATGGATACCATTCATACCTAAGAAACATTTATCGAAGCGATATTCGTTTAGAAACTGTACAGCGGTGCTGCCTATAACTGCATTAGTGGAGAATTTAATCGTTCCACCTACTAAAACAGTTTTGATTTCTAACTCGATCAATTTTGGAATATGCATAAGGCCATTTGTTAAGACCGTTACATTTTTATCTTTTAAATAGGGAATCATTTCTGATATGGTCGTACCTGCATCAAGGTAAATACAATCATTCTTCTCAACAAATGATGAGCCTAACTTGGCTATACTTTGTTTTTCAACTATTGCTTTATTTTGCTTTTCCATTGTTGAAGGCTCCAGGCCTTTTCTTTGAAGCAATGCCGCTCCGCCATGCACACGTTTTAATGCCTTCATTTCTTCGAGCTGCACTAAATCTCTTCGAATGGTTGATTCTGATGCATGTAACAGATCTACAAGCTCCTGCAACTTAATCGTTCCTTGTTTCTTAAGAAGCGATATGATGAACTGGTGCCTTTCTGTTGTCAACAATTCGCCCACCTCCAGTTTAATACCATCATCATATATGAAAAAGATAGAATAATCAATCATAAACGTTTAAATTTATTCAAATTCATTCACTTTTCTCCATCTAATTCATTCAAAAACATTCATTTAAAGATTAAAATCAAAATCATTATTTATTTAAGCATTTATTAATTTTTTCATTTACCCTTTCAAGAATTTCATTTCCTATTACCTTGATTAGACGGTTCTTCCCTATGAAAATATGTATTTATTTTCCTGCATCAAAAAAACCCTCTGTCATGATGACAGAGGGTTTTAATAATTTTACTAATTAACCTTGAAGTAAAAGTTGTTCTGGATCTTCAAGCATATCCTTGATTGCTACTAAGAAACCAACTGCTTCTTTTCCATCAACGATACGGTGATCATATGATAATGCAAGATACATCATTGGTCTGTTTTCGATTTGATCTCCAACAGCGATTGGACGTGTCTTAATTGTATGCATCCCTAGGATACCAACTTGTGGAGCATTCAAAATTGGTGTAGATAAAAGGGAACCGAAAGTTCCACCGTTTGTGATAGTAAAAGTACCACCAGATAAATCTGAAAGTCCTAATTTGTTGTTACGCGCTTTAACAGCTAAATCCGAAATGTTTTGTTCGATTTCAGCAAAGCTTTTACGGTCAGCGTCTCTTACTACAGGAACAACTAATCCTTCATCAGTGGATACTGCTACACCGATATCATAGAAGTTCTTTTTCAGAATATGGTCGCCTTTGATTTCAGCATTCAATAATGGATACTTTTTCAAAGCTCCAATAACAGCTTTAGTAAAGAATGACATAAAACCAAGTTTAACATCATTAGCTTTAACGAAAGAATCTTTATGACGGCTACGTAATTCCATAACAGCAGAAAGGTCGACTTCGTTGAAAGTTGTAAGCATGGCAGCTTCAGATTGAACTTGAACTAGACGTTTAGCGATAGTTTGACGACGGCGAGTCATTTTCACTACTTCAATACGGTCATCGTTCACTTCAACAGGAGCTGCTGCTTGTTTAGCTGCAGGAGCTGCTTGCTTAGGTGCTGCTACAGGTGCAGGGGCATTACTTGCTGCTTCTACGTCTTGTACACGTACACGACCTAGTGGATCAACAACAGGCACTTGAGTTAAGTCAATTCCTTTTTCACGAGCCAATTTTCTTGCCGCTGGTGAAGCAATAACTTGCTGAGTTGAAGATGCTTCTTTCGTTTCTGCTTTAGGAGCTTCTTGTGCAGGTGCCGCTTGTTCCGCTTTAACTGGTTCTGCTTTCACTTCTTCAGTCTTAGGAGCTTCCGCCTTTGGCGCTGCTGCTGCTGCTGTTCCATTTTCATCAACGATAGCGATAGATTGTCCAACTTGGACTGTATCGCCTTCTTCTGCTAAAAGTTCTGTAAGCGTACCAGTATAATCTGAAATGATTTCTACGTTTACTTTATCAGTTTCCAGTTCAAGGACATATTCACCTTTTTCAACACGGTCACCGGGTTGTTTTAACCATTGCGCAATAGATCCTTCAGAAATTGATTCTGCTAATTCAGGTACTTTTACTTCAGCCATTTTATTTCTCCCCCTCATTATTGCGTGTTATTGCTTGAGTCATAATCCGTTGTTGTTCGTTTTTATGGACTAGTGGATCTCCCTCAGCCGGACTGGATCTGCGTTTTCTGCCGATATATGTTACAGAAAGGTTACCTGGTGCCGCTGCATTTAAGCGAGGTTCAACAAATGTCCAAGCTCCCATGTTTTTCGGTTCTTCTTGTGCCCAGAAGATTTCTTTTAGGTTGGTATATTTTTTCAATGCTTCTTGAACGCCAGTGAACGGGAATGGATAAATCTCTTCGATACTGATGATTTGCAACCAATCCGTATTTTTTTCAGCTGCTGCTTTTTCACGAAGTTCAACAACCAATTTACCTGTTGCAAAAACAATGCGCTCTACTGCTTTTGGTTTTTTGCCCAATGCTTTTGTTTCAACGAATGATTCAAAACTACCTTCACTGAATTCTTCAGCTGTAGAAGCCATCACCTGATTACGAAGCATACTCTTCGGTGTCATGATGACAAGTGGACGTACTTGCTCTTGTTCCAGTATCTTAGCTTGTCTTCTAAGGATATGGAAGTATTGAGCTGCCGAACTTAAGTTAGCAACTGTCCAGTTGTTTTCAGCTGCTAATTGAAGGAAACGTTCCAAGCGGGCACTTGAATGCTCTGGTCCTTGTCCTTCATATCCGTGTGGAAGCAGCATAACAAGACCTGATCTTTGACCCCATTTTGCACGGCCTGCCGCGATAAATTGGTCAAAGATTACTTGTGCTGTATTTGCAAAGTCACCGAATTGACCTTCCCAAAGAACAAGTGTTTCAGGTGCGAATACATTATAACCATATTCATACGCTAGAACTGCTGTTTCAGTAAGCGGGCTGTTATGAACAGCGAAAGAAGCTTTAGCAGTTTCAAGTGTGTGAAGTGGTGAATATGTTTTTCCATTAACACTGTCATGCAACATAATGTTACGCTGTGCGAATGTTCCACGCTCTGAATCTTGTCCAGTTAGACGAATTGGAGTACCGTCATTCAAAATGGATGCAAATGCAAGTGTTTCAGCATGCGCCCAGTCAATTTTACCGTCATCTCCAAATGAATCTAAGCGACGTGATAGGATTTTTCCTAATTTTTTATTAGGTGTAAATCCTTCTGGCCATTTAACAAGTTCTTCATTAATTGAAACAAGTTCTCCTTTTGATACAGCTGTTTCAATAGTAGGAAGTCCTTTTTCAATAATGCCCGGCGGGTTACATTCTTTAGTAGCTTCTGGTTTATTTCCAGAAATTCTCGCATAAGCATCTGCCAGTTTTGTATCTACTTGCTCTGCCACTGTTTTAACTTCATCTTCTGTGAACTCGCCAGATTGAATTAGTTTTTTAGCATAAAGTTCTTTAACTGTTGGATGCTTATGAATCAATGCATACATTTCAGGTTGAGTAACCAATGGCTCATCCATTTCATTATGACCGAAACGTCTGTAACCGATTAAATCGATCAAGAAATCTTTATTATATTTTTCGCGATATTGGTTAGCAAGGTTTACTGCAGCCATACATGCTTCTGGATCGTCAGCATTCACATGCACGATAGGCACTTCAAAGCCTTTAGCCAAATCACTAGCATATTTAGTTGAGCGTGAATCTTCACTTTCCGTTGTAAAACCAATCATGTTATTAGCGATGATATGAATAGCTCCGCCAACTTGGTAACCGCGCAGACGGCTTAAGTTAAACGTTTCCGGTACAATTCCTTCACCAGGGAATGCTGCATCACCATGAATCAGGATTGCAAGTGATTTTGAAATATCTTGAACTGGGAAGCCTTTTTCTGTACGGTCTTCTTGGGCCGCACGAGAATACCCTTCCACGATTGGACCAACTACTTCCAAGTGACTTGGGTTATTGGCAAGAGTAATTCTTGCTTTTTGTATATTTGCTTTAGTAATTTGTTTATCCAGACCTAAATGGTATTTAACATCTCCTGTCCATCCGTAATTAATGCCGGTTGAACCTTCGGAAGGAACTAAATCTTTATTAGGTGAATGTTGGAATTCTGAAAAAATAACCTCATATGGTTTTCCTAGAACATGTGCAAGTACATTTAAACGTCCTCGGTGAGCCATCGCAATATTTACATTTCCAGTTCCATTTTGAACAGTCTGTGAAATCATTTCATCTAAAATCGGTACTAAAGTATCTAGTCCTTCAATAGAGAAACGTTTTTGCCCTACATATGTGCGATGAAGGAATTTTTCGAAACCTTCAACTTCATTCAAGCGTTTAAGTAATAATGCTTTTTTCTCTTTAGCCACTTCCGGGAACATGTTTCCGGATTCGACCATATCAGTAAGCCATTGCTTTTCGTCCAGGTCATTAACATGGTGAAATTCAAAGGCTATCGTTTTTGTATAAAGTTGTTTTAGGTATTGTACGGCTTCGTATCCGTCTTTCACATCATTAGGTGATTCGGGACAAATAAAGTCAGCCGGGATTTTTCTTAAATCATCTGCAGTCAACCCATATTTTTCGAAGTGAATTTGTTCCGTGTCTAATGCTTCTTCTTTTAAAGGATAAATATTTGCAGCTAGATGTCCATATGCACGGATATTTTCCGCTAATTTTACTGCAGACATTATTTTCTTCATAGGAAGAACTTCTCCAGTTTGTACAGTTGGTGCATTTCCGATAGTTACTTCAGCCGATACATCTAATGAAGGAGGACCTGATACTTCAAAAAAGTTTCTCAGTTCCGGATCTACTTCTTCCGGATTGGCTTGAAATAGATCGTATTGCTCCATGACATACCCAAGGTTTGGACCTGAAAAAGTTTTCCATGGGTCGTATGCCTTAGCGTCCTTGATGGTCATTTTGTAAACCCCCAAATTTTTCTCATAATTTTTTTCATTTCGTTTTATCCATCCCCAAATTCTTACTTCTAAATTTTCCCCAAATATATAATATATAATAAACAAATTTGGTTATTGAATAATAAAATTTTAAAGGATAAAACGTTTTCAGATGTTATATTAACATGTTTTTGTCGAAATATCCAAAGGTTAAAACACTTTATTCACCCTTTTTGAAACTATTTTTCTGCTTAATTCGTCATATTACGCCTTTAACAGACTTTATTGCTCATTTAAGTCCTTTTTCGCTAAAAAAAGATTTTTGTATTTTTGCATTTTGATTATTACCAGGTATATTTTACCATACCAAAAACCCTTTAAAATCAGTCAAACTGCCAAGCTGTTAAACTCAGATTCCCATATTGGAAAGTCCGGTGTAACAGCTTTGGCTTTTTGTTGTCATCCCCTGATCCCATGGCGATGACTAATGGAATAAAATGCTCTTTTGTAGGTACAGCATCTTTACTATAAGGAGCCATTTGCTCATAGTTAACCAAAGTCTCCATATCCCAATTCATGATCCTTTCTTCTACCCATTCCTCAAAACTGATTGCCCATCCCTCTGCCACATGCATATCTTCCTGAATATGGTTAAAGTTATGGACAATTCCACCGCTCCCGATAATAAGGACATTACTTTTCTTAAGATCCCCCAATACTTTGCCGATCTCATATTGCTTCGCAAATGGAAGATAGGGACTAATAGACAATGATACGATAGGGATATCGGCTTCAGGGTACATAATATGCAAAAGTCCCCATGCCCCGTGATCGAGCGGACGCCTATCATCTAGTTCCCCTAATACCCCTATTTTTGACAATAGGGTTAATATTTTATCGGATAACTCTAGACATCCCGAAGCGGGATATGTCACCTGATATATTTCTTCAGGAAAACCGGCAAAATCATAAATAACTTCATGTTTACTGACTGCTGAAATCAACTGCTCCTTACTTTCCCAATGTGCTGACAGGATAACGATTGCAGTTGGTTTATTCATAACTTTCATATATTCCTTTAAAAAAGAAGTGTAGCTGTTCTTTTCCAATGCTAATAGAGGTGTTCCATGTGATAAAAACAATGATGGCATCATAGAAACGATATATCCTTTCCCATGTAATCTCTTATCCCTATACCTTAATTTACTATATATAAACACTAAGTTCATCATTTAAATTGTATTTTAGGAGTTGTCTCATCAATCGTATCAAAGGTATACCCTTCTCTTTTTAGGTTTTCTATAATATCCGGCAATGCTTTTACCGTATTTTTCATACTATTGATATCATGTAATAAGATATTAACCTGCTTTTGATCTTTCAATCCTCTTTTCACAGAGGTAATGATTTGTTGCTCACTTATCGACGGACTGATGCCATCTGTTGAATCGATGTTCCAATCAAAGTAAATATAACCTTTTTCTGATAATTGTTGAAGGATTCCATTAATGATTGGTCTAGTTGTAACCTGATGTCTAAGATGATTATTTGAACCACCCGGTATACGTACAATACGGCTCTTTACCCCATACTCTTTTTCAAGCATGGTTTCAAGCCTATTCAGATCTTGAAAAAAACTTTCCGTTGACCGATAAACAATAGAATAATCATGTGTATAGGAATGGAGGGCGATTTCATGACCCCGGGAAATCATTTCTTTATAGCATTGTTTTGCGTAAGGTTCTTCATTACCTTTTACAAAAAAGGTAGCTTTAACATGATATCGATCTAATATATCTAAAATATCCATCGTATTCGTAGACGGTCCATCATCGAATGTCAAATATGCAATTTTCTGATCTTCTTTACTTTTTACAAGCGGTGTTATTTCTTCCGGAATTGTTGCGTGTACAAGAACTGGCGGTTCACCTGTCATAACCAAGATAATGAAAGCACACATTATGAAAAGATATAGTCGGAATAGACTCCTCATATAGTTGTATCCCCTTCCTTTTGACCATTAAGGTGTACTAATTCAGGGGTTTCATGCGCAATAAGACAGCGGTAAAAAATACCGCTGTCTCCTCACTGCTTATCGATCGACATTAAAGTAACGCGCTTCAGGATGAGCAAATACAATAGCTGAAACAGAAGCCTCTGGTTCCATCATGAATCCTTCAGTCAATTCTACTCCAATATCCTGCGGTTGTAACAAACGGAATAGCTTTTCTTGGTCTTCCAGATTTGGACAAGCTGGATAACCAAATGAAAACCTTTGACCGGTATACTTGGCTGCGAACCGCTCTTTCATTGACATTTCTATAGGATCGCTTATACCCAGGTCATCTCTCATCAATTGGTGGATTCTTTCTGCAAATCCTTCTGCAGTTTCAAGAGCCAGTGATTGAAGAGCATGGTTTTTCAAGAAATCACCTTCAAGTTTTAGTTGTTCTGCCCATTTTCTGATACCTCTACCAGCTGTAACGAGGAAGAAACCAACATAATCCATTTCCCCGGAAGAAACCGGCTTCGCAAAATCCGCCAAACAAAGGTGTGGACTTGTATCTTGTCTAGGAAAATCAAAAGTTTCCAATACTTCCTGATGATTATCCGGATTATAAATGAATAACTGGTCTCCATCACTTTGAGCAGGGAAAAATTGATAAATAGCATTTAACCCGTAGTCTGGTTCTGCCTTTAAGAATTCAATCAGCTCATCAACCAAATCATTCAGTTGAATTGCTTTTTCATTCCCTTGCTTCACCAGCTCAGCAACTTTACCTTTTAATCCTAAATGATGACCAATTAACATTTGCCTATTAATATATGGTTGGATGACATCTAATGGATAATTTTTCAAAACATGTCTTTTGATGTCACGCGGTTTTTGAACCGGGACATTGCTTAACGGAGCTGCTGGTGTTTGCTTGCGAACTGGTTTTTCCATGGTTGCTGCAATTGCCGCATTGGCTTTCGATTTTTCCCGTTTTGCAACTAACTCCTCTAAGTAGACAACCTTTTTGTTGGAATCATGTAAAATATTCGTGACAGCTAATCCATCCATAGCATCTTTGGAATATAAAACAGGACCGCCATATTCTGGTGAAATTTTGAAATCAGTGAATTTACGGGATAATGCTGCTCCCCCCACTAATATTGGAGTATCAATCCCTGCCTGTTTTAAATCCTGGGCAGTTAAAACCATTTGCTGTGCTGATTTTACAAGTAATCCAGACAGGCCTATGATAGTAGGCTCATGTTTTCGGACCTCTTCAATAATTTGTTGTGGTGCGACTTTAATTCCAAGGTCAATGACTTCATAGCCATTATTGGAAAGAATGATATCCACTAGGTTTTTACCAATATCATGTACGTCACCCTTGACAGTCGCTAAAAGGATCTTACCTTTCTTAGCACTATCTTCAGCATTTTCCATGAGTGGTTCAAGATGTGAGACAGCAGCCTTCATCGCCTCGGCACTTTGAAGTACTTCCGCGACAATGAGCTGATTATCATTAAATAACCTACCCACTTCACTCATCCCATCCATCAATGGTCCATTGATGATTTCTAATGGAGCGTCCCCACGCTCGATTGCTTTATTTAAATCTTCAATTAAGCCTTCTTTCGTTCCCTCAATAATATAGTTACCTAAACGTTCGTTTAACGGAAGGATAACACCATTATCTTTCTTCTCCGCTTTTTTTCCACGATAAAATTCAGTGAAGATAGCTAATGTTTCTGTGGAGGTATTAAACAGGAGTGCTTCGGCCAGTTTCACTTCCTCTTCCGGTATCAAAGCAAAACGTTCAAGTTTTTCCGTATTCACAATTGCGTAGTCAAGACCAGCCTTTGTACAGTGATATAAGAAAACGGCATTTAGAATTTCCCTTCCGCGTGATGGGAGGCCGAATGACACATTTGAAATTCCAAGAATCGTTAAGCATTCTGGAAATTTCTCTTTGATTGCCTTAATTCCTTTAACCGTTTCTAAAGCAGAGCCTATATATTGCTCATCTCCCGTACCTACAGGGAAAACAAGCGGATCAAAAATGAGGTCGCTTTCGTTTAGGCCATATTTATTTACTAGCAAGTCCACAGAGCGGGTAGCCACTTCAATTTTCCGTTCAGCATCAACGGCCATTCCAATCTCGTCAATTGTTCCTACCACAACGGCAGCACCGTATTGATGAACGAGTGGAACAATTTTTTCAAAGCGCTCTTCACCATCTTCAAGGTTGATAGAATTAATAATTGACTTTCCTTGAGAATGCTTTAAAGCCTGTTCAAGAACGGCTTCATCTGTAGTATCAATGACTAATGGTACTTTCACTTTTTTGACAACTTCTTCGACGAATTCCTTCATATCACCTAACTCATCACCATCAGGATCAGCAAGACAAATATCAATGACATGGGCGCCTTTCTTCACCTGAGCACGAGCAATTTCGGCAGCTGGCTCATAATGCTTCCCACGAATTAACTCCTTGAATTTACGAGATCCGATGACGTTCGTTCTCTCACCGACGAACAAGGGACGCATTGAATCATCATAAATAAGTGGCTCAATTCCTGATACGGCATGACCATGTGCTGATTCCTTCATTTCACGGGGCTGTACGCCTTCTAGAACCTTAGAAAGCTCTTTAATATGTTCTGGTGTTGTTCCACAGCAGCCCCCAATGATATTGACCCAGCCTTTTTCTGCAAATTGCTTCATTTTCTCTGCAAGGGAAGTCGGGGATTCATGATAATGACCTTCTTCATCAGGTAGGCCTGCATTCGGATAACAGCTAATGGCGCTGTTTGATATATCTGCAAGCGTCCGAATATGGTCTATCATGAACTCTGGTCCTGTCGCACAGTTCAAACCAACAGCCACAGGCTTCATATGTTCAACTGATAAATAGAACGCTTCAATGGACTGACCGGCTAGGGTAGTACCCATCGGTTCGATTGTCCCCGAAATGATGACAGGCACTTCTTTCCCTGTTTTAGCAAAGGCCGCTTTTATTCCAGAAAAGGCAGCCTTAACATTAAGCATATCCTGACAGGTTTCCACTAACAACAGGTCCACACCACCGTCTAATAGACCGAGTGCCTGTTCTTCATAAGAATCGGTTAAAATATCAAATGTGGTTCCTCCTGTAACAGAAAGTGTTTTTGTTGTTGGTCCCATTGAACCAGCAACATATCTTGGCCATTTATCATTTGAATATTTTTCACAAGCTTTCACGGCAAGTTCAGCTGAAATTTTATTAAGCTTATAAGCAATCGTACTTATTTGGTATTCCTCAAGAACGATGCTCGTGGCTCCGAAGGTATTTGTCTCAATAATATCGGCACCTGCTGCTAAGTATTTTTCATGGATGGTTTGGATGATTTCAGGTTGCGTCAGTGATAAATATTCATTACATCCCTCGAATTGTTCTCCCCCAAAGTCCTTTGCTGTTAAATTCTCAGCTTGTAGCATGGTTCCCATTGCACCATCAAGAAGGAGAATCTTAGACTTTAACTGTTCTTGAATCGCTTTTTTATTCATGTACTGCCACCTCTGATGTATGTTTACTATCGACTTCTCTAATATATTTTGTAAGTTCCGCAGTCATTTCATAGCGAAGGAATGGTGTAATTAAATAAATCCCCTTGAATTTTTCTCTTGCGGCGTCCACCAGTTCTCTGGCGATATTCACACCTTCCATTCTTGACTTTATCGGGTCATCCCCTGCTAAAGCCATAGCCCGCCTTACATTATCAGGTAATTTAATACCCGGTATTTCGTTATGGATAAATTCCGCATTTCGTGTGCTCGTTAACGGCATAATTCCGACGAAAATCGGAGTATCTATATGTTTTGTCGCTTCATAAACCTCTTCAATCTGATCGACTGAATAAATCGGTTGGGTCAAAAAGGACTGAGCACCGCAAGCAATCTTCTTTTCCATCCGCTGAACGGCCTTATTCAAATATTTCACATTTGGGTTAAAGGCAGCCGCAATTTTAAAATTTGCCCGTTGACCAAGACTTTGACCGGAATAGGAAAGACCTTCATTAAATTGTTTTACCATACTAATTAAGTCAAATGACGATAAATCATAGACTGAAGTTGCACCTGGGAAGTCCCCTATTTTTGAAGGATCACCAGTGATAATCAGAATCTCGTTCAACCCCACCGTTTGAAGCCCCATTAAATGTGATTGAAGGCCAATTAAGTTCCTATCACGGCACGTAATATGCACCATTGGATTTACATCTAATTGGTTTTTCAACAAATTGGCCAGCGCCTCATTAGATATCCTCGGCGAAGCAAGTGAATTATCAGCTAATGTAATCGAATCAACACCCGCATTTTTTAATGCCTCCGCACCAGCCATAAAACCTTCAATTCCTAATTTTTTCGGCGGATCAAGTTCAACAAGAATCGTTCTTTCAGTTTTGGCCTGCTCATGCAGGGGTAGTTCCAGTTCTCTATGATTCACTTCAATTATTTCGATTTCACGTGCTTTCGTCATTTTTTCTTCTACTGGAACTAAACTCCCAATCGCATTTTTCACAGATTGAATATGAAGTGGTGTTGTTCCACAACACCCACCGATTATCGTGGCACCCTGCTCACGAAGCTCAAGGGCACTTGAGCCAAAATATTCAGGCACTGCTTTATAAACTAGTCTTCCATCCACGTAATCCGGTAGGCTAGCATTTGGATAGATAGCGATAGCCGCATGCTTTGGCAAAGTCACTTCTTCCAAGGCGCGAATCATATGATGTGGACCTAGACGGCAATTCACACCAACAACATCAGCACCCAATTGCTCGAGTTTTTGAAATGCTTCATTTAAATGGATCCCATTTTGAAGATTACCTAATTCATGCATCGATACATTTGCAATAATTGGCAATTCCGTTTCTTTTTTAGCAATTTGCAACACGGTTTCAAGTTCTTCCAGATCATAAAATGTTTCAAGGAGAATCCCATCAGGATTTTCTATAAGCAGACTATATAGCTGCTCACGAAAACCTCGCTTAATTTCTTCCATGCTTAAATCCGATTTACGGATACTTCGCTGAGCCCCTATAGTACCAAATACAAATGCATTGCCTTTTGCAGCTTTTTTAGCAAGGATAACTCCCTGTCGGTTAATTCGGCTTACTTCATCTTCAAGACCATGCCTTTTCAATTTATTAAAGTTGGCTCCGTAAGTATTCGATTGTAGAATATCAGCACCTGCTTCTAAATAGGCACGATGAATGGATTCAATTTGATCAGGATTAGTGCAGTTTAATTCCTCATAACATTGATCGATTCCATATGAGTATAATAATGTTCCCATTGCTCCTTCTCCAACCAGCATTCTTTCTTTCAATTCTTTACGAAAATCCATATGTACACCCTCTCTCAAAAACAATTCTGTTTTTGTCGTTTTCTATGAGTATGAGAGAAAAGAAAAAAAACCTTCTCAAAGAAGAAGGTTTTTTGAAACATTCTCCTCATCTATCAAGCTCTGCTTGCTGGATTTAGCACCTTTGCCTAAGCTGGTTGCTGAGGTTTCCTCGGGCCAGTCCCTCCACCTCTCTCGATAAGATCCATTTATAAAGTTTTCTTAACATTTCAAAATTTGTTTATATTTAATTTACATTAATAATCTGTCAATTTCAATAGTTTGATAGTCATTTTTTTCTTTTCTACTAAGATCATACATCCTTCAAAGTTTAAACTCTCTTTAATATCCTTTGTTTCCAGTCCACCGCTAACGAATCTACAGAAAGTAGAGCATGAGCTCCATCCTGTCCGTCTCGATTATGCAGGATCACTTCAGTTGCATAATATACAGAGATGTTTTCTTGAAGTCGATCTAATAAAACAATTTCATCTTGTTTTTTAATAACTCCTTCTTGAATGACCTTTGCAAAATAACCAGTAAAACTTGTTTTCATCACTGATGTCAAAAACTTAGGTTCTTGGTTAAAATGAGAAATAGTCGAGCAAGGAATTCGTCCTTGGGTGATCTGAACAATTGTCCCACCTATTTGATAGATATCACCGATATACGTTTGAGTTTCCATCATCCCAGCTACTGTTAAATTCTCACCAAAAGCAGGGATATCAAGCTGTTTAGAGAATTTTTCATTCCAAAATGAGTAATGCTCAAAAGGATAAATGCACAATGCACGGTCAGGGCCTCCATGGAACTTTAGATTCCCTACTCCGTCTCCAACTATTCCTGATTTTGTTACGGTCACATTATCCAAAGTTTTTTTATCCATAGCTGATAAAATCTTAACATTCGAAAACATTTCCTGTTTAGGCTTTCCGGCTTGAAGGGACACGATTTTTCCATTTTCCAATTAACATCTTCCAATCCTATTTACTTTATATCATCCTTATATGAATACATTATACTAAAAATTCATTTTATTCTGCATCTATTTTAATTACTTTACTATTTCAGAGAAGATAAAAACGTCTACTTCCGGGAGAAATGGTGGAAAATTACTGATTTTCAGAAAAATCGTACTATAGTTTCGGTAATTTGGTTGCTATTTCAGAATTAAATATGGTAGAATATGAACACAATATATAGTCGAAAAACAAAATTGGTCGCCTATATGTTGATTTCACGATTAATTTCCTCTTTGTCGCTCTTCAGGGAGCGAATTTTTTTGCCTTCTTCAAATCCACTACTCAATCCCTACAATAAAGATCAGCCATATATCGCCTTACTGAATGACACTATCATCTTCAGAATAATATTTTGCTCTGCTCAGAATCACTCCATTAAAACACATCAGCCTAAAACACTACCTTTTCTTTTTAAATTCTCAGCTTCTTCTCTGTCAAAAAGAACCATTTCGTTTTTCTTACTAAAAAAACCAAGGGTTTTAATTCACATTCTTCCTCTACCGCATAGATTAGTCCTACAAATATCTCCACGGGCAACCCAATTATCTATACAAAACACAAACTTTATTAATATGTATTCCGTTTAAACTCTTCAGCTATGTGTACCTCTTTAACCACTGTATTCACTTTGTTCCCCTTCTGAAAAAACAAAAAGAAGCTGAGAGACATTGGTTCGTCTTCCACTCAGCTTCTTTTTTTACGCTTGTTTCTTTTTTTTCGGTGCCGCTTTTTTCCGGGTCGTCGTTTTTTTCCCTTCCAGTTTATCAGGTTTCGTTCGATCAATGGATGCTTGTAAAGCTTCCATTAAATCGGTAACATTGTTGGACACTGTTTCTTTTGTTTTGGCTGTAATCGTCTTCTGTCCTGTCTTCTTTGATTCAATCAGCTCAAGTAACGCCGTTCGATAATCATCATTGTATTTTGTCGGATCGAAAGTCGTCGTTAATTGATCTATTAATAAAATTGCCGTATCAATTTCTTTTTTTACAATTGTATCATTTGCAGGGATATTCGGAACATCTGCTGCGGAGCGTACTTCATCTGGATAATGAATCGTTTCCATCAACAAGGTGTTATCTACAACCCTTATAACCGCCATTTGTTCCTTTGAACGGATGATGATTTTTGCTAACCCAACTTTATTCGATTCCTTGAGTGCTTGCCGCAATAGGGAATAGGCTTTTATGCCACCATCATTTGGAGACATAAAATAACTACGGTTAAAATATATCGGATCTATTTCTTCAATTTTAACAAAATCCATGATTTCCACTGATTTTTCTTCATTTTGTTTTTTAAGTTCTTCTAGCTCATTGTCTTCTAATACAACAAACTTTCCTTTTGTATATTCAAAAGCACGAACAATGTCTTCCTTGCCTACTTCCTTCTGGCAGACCGGACAAACTTTTTCGTATTTAATTGGTGAGTGGCATTCCTTATGCAACGTTCGCAAGGATATGTCCTTATCTTCCGTTGCGGCATGAAGTTTTATCGGAATGTTCACCAAACCGAAAGAAATGCTTCCCTTCCAAATGGTATGCATATTCATCACCTCATAACTTTTTATAAATAGAAGTACAGGCTTATTATTCCCTCTTGTCTAAAATAATTCGAAAAAACATTTGCCAACTCTAACACCTCATTATTTTGGCAAAAATAATGTCAATCACTTATTGCGGAGGTACAAATAAAATGAAACCGATGCTGCCAACATATTACCCCGAAGCCCCGAAATCCACGGATTGGCGTTATGAAGTCAAATATGACGGTTTTCGTGCCATTTTAACAATAGATGCCCATACGGTAAAAATTACGAGTCGAAACGGGAAGGAATTATCTTCCCTTTTCCCAGAAATCAGTACATTTATTAATGACCTAGATCTTAAAAGTTTTCTACCACTGCAGTTAGATGGTGAATTAGTCTGGCTCACAAATGAAGCAAAAGCAGACTTTTTTGAGGTACAATGGCGTGGCCGCCTACGGAAACAATCCCTGATTTCTGAAAAAGCTAATTTTACCCCATGCCGGTTTATCGTGTTTGACCTGCTTAGGATCAACGGAAATGACCTTACCACTAATTCAATGTCAGAACGAAGGAAAATGATTAAAAACCTTGGAGAAATACTTGAATTGCCTATGCCTCCTAATCCAAATGATAAGGCTTTAATTCAATTGATTGAGAGTTATGTCGATTTAGATAAGGCAATAAATAAAGTCATCCTCTTAGATGGAGAAGGGATAGTCGCCAAGGAAATTCAAAGTACTTGGCAAGAAGGAAAACGTTCCACTTCCTGGATCAAAGTGAAAAATTGGAGGGCTGTTTCCTGCTTCATCACAGCTTTGAATAAAGAAAACGGATATGTTTCCCTCGCAGTATATAAAGGGAATGAAATCACGAAAATTGGTAGTGTCAAAAATGGGCTTAGCGCTCATGATAAAAGTATCTTACACGAACTGATAAAACAAAATGCTTCAGAAGAAGACGAACAATTCTTTTATATACATCCGTCCATTTGTATTGAAGTTCAATTTTTACATGTATACGAGGAAAATGAATTACGTGAACCTCAGTTTTCACAATGGCTTTTACAGACATCCCCCAATGAATGTACTTGGGAAAAATTCGTAATCAGCCAATTTACATTTCCAGATTCAATACAAATATCTTCCCGGGATAAACCACTTTGGATAATCGATGACAAACAGGTGATAAAAGTTGAATACCTTCAATATTTACGAGAGGTTTCTGCATTTTTCTTACCCTTTTTAAAGGATAAACTGCTAACAACGATTCGTTATCCCCATGGATCTATGGACAATGAAAAATTTTTCCAAAAAAACAAACCAGATTATGCGCCTGCATCTATTAAAACGTTCTGGGATGAGGATATTGAGTATATGTTGTGTAATGATATTGAAACATTGCTGTGGTTTGGCAACCAACTTGCACTAGAGTTTCATACTCCATTTCAGAAAGCGGGAAAAGTAAAACCTGATGAAATCGTCCTGGATTTAGATCCACCCTCGATTGAATTTTTTTCTTTAGCAATTAAAGCTGCACTTGAAATAAAGAAGGTAATGGATTCTTTAAATATCAAAGCATTTGTAAAAACTTCCGGAAACAAAGGGCTGCAAATTCATATTCCACTACCGGAAGACATCTTTTCCTATCAAGAAACACGTATGTTCACCGATTTTCTCGGTCATTACTTAATAAGCTCTTACCCAGATGATTTTACAATGGAACGATTGAAGAAAAATCGGCAAAATCGACTCTACCTTGACTTTGTACAGCATAGTGAAGGGAAAACCATTATTGCCCCTTATTCCCCGCGCGGTAATCCGTTTGCTGGTGTTGCTACACCATTATATTGGGAAGAAGTGGGCGAAAGACTTCAGCTCAAAGACTTTACGATTGAAACCGTACCAAATAGAATTAAAAGATTGGGGTGTGCCTTTAAGGATTACAGACATGTCAATAATGGCCCTGCTTTTCTTGAGGTTTTGTCCTTTCTCAAACAAAAAAAGACCAACTCATAGTTGGTCTCGTACTTTATAGCGTAGTTTTTAAATAGCTTTGTACTTCTGCCTGCAACTTAGCATACAGACTTGTTTCCGCGTCATAGTCATGTTTTTCAAGTAGTTCAAACTTTTCCGGCTGATTTAAGTCAATTTCAATCAACGCCTTATATTCATAGGTTGCGTTCCCGATTAAATCAATCGAATATTTTTTGCTTTCTTTATCATAATGCACAACACATTTAACTTTCCCGCCATTATTATAAACGGAAATTTCACTTTCTAATGAGTTTAGTCCAACAGAACATGTAATCAGACTAGAAGCCGACATCGCTGTTCCGCAGGCATTTGTGAATCCTACGCCTCGTTCAAATGTCCGGACATAAATACTACCTGGCTCCAGCTCTTTCACAAAACTGACATTGACACCATCAGGGAACAGCTCGTTCGACTGATTGACCTTCATTGAAAGTTCTGCCTGCAATTCACTTTGCAGCACATCACTATCGACCAAAGTAATTAAATGCGGATTAGGAACTGCCAATGCCGAAAATAAAAGGGAATCATGTAGCTCCGGCAATGGTTCATTTTGCAATTGTTCCTTTTCAACGATAAGCGGAAGGTCCTTTACCTTAAAACTAACTGGGGAAATTTCCACCTTGAAAGTTGGAATCCCTTTATAGATATCTTCCGTTTTTTCAACGAGTAAATTTGCTTTCATCGTCTCCACAATCATTTTATCAAGCCCTAGAACGTCATATGCATAACGAGCCACACAACGAAGTCCATTACCACACATTGATGCTTCCGACCCATCCGCATTAAAGACACGCATTCTTGCATCTGCATGTTCACTTTTCATTACAAATAAAATACCATCCGCTCCGAGCTTTTCCCTATTACAAAGAGTCTGGGCTAAATTTTTGCGTTCTTCTTCAGTAAACGTCAAGGTTGTTGTTAATTCATCAATGATTAAAAAATCATTGCCTGATCCATGGCTTTTTAAACCTTCAATAATCATCCTGTCACTTCCTCAATTTGCTACTTTTATATATCATTATTTTAATATCTTTTATCATAGCATTTTCAGAACAGATGTGTCATTGCGAAATTTACAATAAATCGAAATTTCCTTCAGGAGTTTTTTTCATCTCACCTATTAAAGGCACAGAGTGTAAGCAACATTATAGTCCACTCCATTTTAGTTACTATATGCAATAAAGAGCGGCTAGAATAAGAAGTTTCTTATTCCAACCGCTCTTCCAAAATGTCAACCAATCATTCCGATAATAAAATAGACGATAAACAATCCCGCACTCACATACATCGGAGTTGAGACCTCTTTTGCTTTTCCAGTTACCAGTTTCAAGAACGGGTAAAGGATAAAACCAAAAGCCATTCCATCTGCAATACTGTAAGTAAATGGAATGATTGTGATAATTAAGATTGCCGGTATGCTTTCGGTAAAGTCGCTAAAATCTAGCTTTTTAATATTTTCTAGCATCAGAATGCCAATAATAATTAATATTGGAGCAATGGCACTGTCTGGGATCACTTTAATTACCGGTATAAATAATAGGGAAAGAATGAATAACAGGCCTGTCACTACTGATGTCAAACCAGTTCTGCCTCCTGATGCGATTCCAGCTGCTGTTTCGACAGTTGCAACCGTAGGACTAGAACCGAAGATACCTGAAAGAAGAACGGAAACACTTGTAGCTTGCAGTGACTTTTTATAAGCTTCAGGACGGTTGATACTTTGTACATGTCCGTGTACAAGACCAATATTTTCAAAGACAAGAACCATTGTCATAGCAAAGACGCTTATCCAGAATTCAATTCTGCCTGCCTCAATGAACGATAATGAAAAGAAGAGATCACTATAGGAGGCTGTGTCTAAACCTGAAAATTGGATATCCGAGAGTTGAACTGTACCAAACCAGTAAGCAATAAGACTACCTGCTATGATGGTAATCATAAAATTACCTGGAACATTCTTGATAAATAACGTGATGGCCAGTAAAAATGTCAGCACCGTCGAAAGCACAGCTGGATCACCTAAATCTCCAAGGGCAACAATTGACGACGAACCGCCTGTTATAATCCCGCCCTTTTCGAGACCGATTAGCATCAAAAATAAACCTAGACCCACAGAGATGGCATCTTTTATCGAACTTGGGATTGAATCACTAATTAATTTCGAGTATTTTGTAAAAGCGATGACTACAAAAATAAACCCCGAGATAAAAACAGCACCAAGTGCCGATTGCCAAGACAGACCCATTCCTTGAACCATTGTATATGCAAAAAGGGCATTGACACCCATGCCTGGAACGATAAGGATTGGAACATTTGCCCAAAGCCCTATCATGATACAGCTTAAAGCTGATAGAAGAATTGTGGCAATTACTGCACCATTAATCGGTATGCCCGCCTCTGATAAAATCAGAGAATTCACGACGAGAATATACACTATCGTAAAATAGCCGACAACTCCGGCGAGGATTTCACGTTTTCCATTCGTTTCATATTTGGAAAAATGAAAAAACGCTTCCAAGTTTTTTTTATTCATGTTGTATCCTTACTAAATTTATCCCTCACCCACCCGTTTGTATCTGTGACAAACTACACTTGGTGATTTTAACAAAAAAACTGATAAAAATAAATAGCATTTCTCAAACTTAAAAAAACTGTCGGAAATAATTCCGACAGTTTTTTCAACGAACCAATTGTTTTTATTGGTTTTCTTCTACCGCATAACCATCAACAACCAATTCTAATTTACCTGTATCCGGCGAAATAATCAGTCCATGTACAGGAATATTCTTTGGAATTAAAGGATGGCCTTTGATTACTTCCACGCTTTTTTTAACACTTTCATATACATCATCAAATCCGCGAAGCCAACTACGGATATCTATTCCCGCAGCTCCAAGTGTATCAATGGTACTTTTCGGAATATCACGATCAATCATCTTTTCAACTACAGAATCAGCATCAACTGATGCCATTCCACAGTCATGATGAGGTATAACAAAAACTTCATCTGCTTTTAGCTCATAAATAGCTACAAGAATACTCCGCATGACGCTTCCAAATGGATGGGAGACGATTGCGCCAGCAGTTTTCAATATTTTCACATCGCCATTTTTGACATTCATAGATTTTGGCAATAACTCGACAAGCCGAGTATCCATACAACTGATAATAACCATACGTTTCTCAGGGTACTTATCAGTTGTGTACTTAACATATTCACCTTCTTCTACAAACTGTTCATTAAATTCAAGAATTTCATTAAGTAAACTCATAATTACCACCCTTTTTTCTATGTATTTCACTTTTATTATATCAAATATTTCGAAGATTGGTTAAAAAGATATTTTAGTCAATTAGAGCGATGGTTTAGAGTAGCTGCACAAAACCCAAATATGATGATCTTTGGACTTTCTTCAACGTTAGATGAAAAGGTAAGAATAGGTGTATTTGTCTTAAATCTTTTCCCCCACTCTAAGGGCATCCACCCTTCTTGGTACGAAACAACCTTTTCTCCTTCTTTTGTCTTAATCTCAAAAGAAGTTAAACTTCCCGATGTTTGAACAGGCATCCATTCTGTCCCGTCAAACTTATAAATCATTCCATTAATTTTCACGAGTGACTTATTTTCTTGATAAAACCCAATAACCCCACCTTGATGATCCAAAATCGTAACCTTATTAAAAAGGCCTCTTTTAATATAGTACTTAGCAAGTAAATGCCCCTCATGGTCGACCAATTCATATCGCTTAGGCAATAGCATCGATAAGAAATTCGGAACCATCCACATGAACCACTTCATATTTAAATCTCGAATTTCGCCCAAAAGAGACCCATTAGGCGCAAATAGGAGTAGCCGTAAAGTTGGAGCAGGCATAAAAGTCAGTAGTACATGTTTAGTTTGTAATAAACCTGTATTCGTTTCAATTAGTTCGATAGGCAATTCCTTTATTCTATTTTCATAAATCCGATGACTTACAAATTGGGCAATACTTAAAAAAATAAATGGAGCCGTTATCAATAAAATGTTACCAGGAATTATTGTAAAAGCATGACAAATAAAAAAAACAATGGCCAATACAAGAGAGATCCAAGATGCATGAAAATTTGAATTGCTCGTTTTTTGATAATATTCGCGAATATTCATATTCTGCTCCTTACTCCTTATATAGAAGAATCACCGTCTGAATTGACAATTATCGGCAAGGTGTCAAGCAGCCTGTCACTCATTTCTCTTAAAGGTTATTGAAGGAAATATTATAATACTTTATTCGCTTTAATGTGACCTATTCCCTTTTTTAATAATAAGGCAATTATCGAACTAAACACAGCGTCGTAATTATTTTTCCTAACAAAGTAAATATTCCCAGATGATAAAAAGGGACTCGTGTATAACGAACCCCTTTTTACATTCTATAAAATTCTAAAAATTAGTGGAAAGCGATAGTCTGTTCCTTCATAAGCCCTGACTGCAGCAATGATAGTAAATACGATTAAAGCTATTCCGATAACCGGCAATAGTAAGAATCCAATCAGTACCAGTGACAGAATCCCTGCAACAATCGAATATACGGTGTAGGAAATAAAAAAGTTCAGATATTCCCTTCCGTGATAATCTACAAATTGTGACGAGTCCTTCTTAAGTAGCCAAATGACCAAAGGACCGACAAAAGCTGTAAAAAAGCTGATGACATATATAAGGGCAGCAAACACTCTTTCATCTTTAGTAGGCATAGTGTCTTCTCCTCCTCTCTCATATGAATAATTACGAATCAAATAACAAATAGTTTCATTTTCCTTTCATTATATTCGAAAAAAGTTGAAGAGGACTATCTTTTCCTTCACAAATCTTGTTGGTAATTTAATTTCCAAAAAATCTGAACATTTTCATCCTTCTTGTGCATACAGATAAAATAAAGGATTGTCCTAAAACACCTAGACTGGGGTGATGTTTTTTTGCTAAATCAATTTCAAGCCTTTATCCTTGGAATCATTCAAGGCTTGACTGAGTTTTTACCTATTTCAAGTACAGGACATTTATATTTAGGGCGGCATTTATTCCATCTTGACGAGGCAGGCATTTTTCTAGATACCATGCTTCATATCGGAACCTTGCTTGCCTTATTAGTTGTCTACAAGGATGACATTATTTTCTTACTGAAAAACCCTTTCTCCAAAATGACGCTGCTCTTGATTGCAGGAACATTCCCTGCTGTGGTTGCCGGTCTTTTACTAGGCGATTGGTTTGACGGCCTATCAAAAACAGGAGTGACAATCGCCTGGGAATTTTTAGTCACCGGACTGATTTTATGGTTAGCAGACGGGGTAAGAAAAGGGAGCAAATCGCTGAATGAAATTTCCATAAAAGATGCCCTTATTATCGGGACATTTCAAGCCGCTGCCATCATGCCTGCCCTATCACGTTCTGGATTGACCATCGCCGCTGGACTTTTCTGCAAGCTTGACAGAGCCACTGCCGCCTATTTTTCCTTTTTGTTATCGATTCCTGCAATTACAGGGGGCATCGTATTTCAGATGAAACCCATTTTTACAGGAGATGTTGAACGGCTTCCAATCACAGCCCTTTTTGTCGGTACCCTGGCCGCAGCAATCTTTGGCTATATCGCCGTTGTGTGGATGATTGATTTTTTAAAGAAGCGTTCACTGAAAATATTTTCTATTTATGTTTGGGCACTCGGTACGATCATTTTATTCATGCAAATTACAGGGAAATTTTAATAAAAACAAAAAGCATTTCTCAAAAAAATAGGGAATAAAATCAATTTTTCTAAAGAAAAAAGCACGCGTTTGCCTTCCAATTTTAACCTTCATAAAAAAGTTGAAATTTGACGAAAAAAAAAGGCAAAAAACCTATTCCCAAACCGTTTTTTTTTTAGTATTATACCTTCGTAAGGTTCTTTAGATTTATATATTTTCAGACAATAAAAATAGGGAAGGCAAATGGTGCGCCACCGGTTTCCGGTTCTAGTGGGTTCGATTCCCACCCCGAAATTTTTTGACGAACGACTTAAAAAATTTCGAGGGTGGGCAGCGACTACGCATAAGAACTGCCCTCAAACGGAGGGACGGAAATGTTAAAAAAGAGAGATTTTACAGATTGTTTTTCTCTTTATGAACAAATGACGCATCCAGATGTCTTCCCTTTCGTGCGCCATAAAGTAGATTCATATGAAGAATATGTATTCGTTACTAAGCAAACGATCGAGGCCGAAGAAACTGGTGAACTCATTTCACGAACAATTTTAGATGAATGGGAAAACCCCATCGGTTGTATTTCTTTATACGATATTGAAAATGGTGCAGGTTTCCTTGGCACGTGGCTTGGCAAACCCTATCATGGTAAAGGATATAATGCCATCGCAAAAGATGCTTTCTTTAAAGAGCTTTTTTTCGAGCTCGGTATGGAAACAGTCTTCATGCGTATTCGCAAAAAAAATATCCGCTCTTTGAAAGCCGCTGAAAAGCTCCCCTATGCCGTCAATGCAAACGGAACAAGAAAGTCCCTTTATGATCAAATTAATCATGGTGAAGATATCTTTGATTTGTATGAAATTCCTAAAGATTTATACACCTTTCACATCCTTAGACAGAACGATGATGACGAACAGCAGTTACTTGAAGCATAAAAGAAATAACGCAAGTTAATATCCTTGGATAAGATAGGTTACTTATTATTCATATAAGATAGGAGCTTCCTAAATTGGAACGCTCCTTTTTCAATTTTTACAGGAAGATATAAAAGAATGTTGCAATACCCTATTATTTTTAGGATTATTTTTTTATAATGAATACACTTGACTTATTCACAAATATATTCAAACCGTTTTTGAAAGGAACTAATCATGAAAAAATCATTTACTTTTATCATGCAACTTTTAATGTTGCTTATCCTTTGCAAGCTTGGCTATTATTTATCTGATCACCTTCAATTGCCTATTCCAGGTAATGTAATCGGCATGATTCTTTTATTCATTTTGTTACAGACAAGAATTCTAAAAGTCGAGTGGATTGAACTTACTTCAGGATTTCTGGTGAAGCACCTTGCCTTTTTCTTTATCCCTATTTCTATTAGCTTAATGACCATGGGGTGGCTTTTCATAAAATTTGGTCTGCCGTTAGCACTCACATTGGGCGTCAGTTTAATTTTTGGATTTATCGTTTCAGCCTGGACGGTTCAGAAGTTATCCCATAGAGGAGAGGTTAAACAGCATGACAACGCTCATTACCATTTATAGCATATTAATAACAATCCTTGCCTATTTTATTGGAAGGAAAATATATGCTAAACATCCATCACCCTTTACGACTCCCGTATTTTTTAGTACGGTAACAATTATTCTTGTGCTTCTGTTCAGCGGTTTAGATTTCAATGATTATTCAACAGGTAAAGACATCATTACCTATTTCCTGGGCCCAGCTACCGTTGCCTTGGCCGTACCACTTTATAAAAATAGGACCATAATTGTTAAATATGGAATTCCTGCTATTAGCGGCATGCTTTTAGGGCTTACGGTAACATTAATTCTTGCCTTCGTCATCGCCAATGCCTTTTCTCTTCCACAGTTCATTCTTCAAGGATTAGCGGTTAAGTCAATTACAGTACCAATCGCTGTAGAAATCACCGAACTTTATGGAGGTAACCCTAATGTTTCAGCCGCCTTCGTTATTTTGACCGGAGTATTAGGTACGATGATTGCCCCTAGAATGATGGATAAACTTAACATTACTATGCCATTCGCTCGCGGCATTGCTTATGGTACTATTGCTCATGGTCTCGGTACTGCGCAAGCTACACAGGAAAGTGAATTTACTGGTGCTGTCGCAGGCGCAGCCATGGCTATCGCCGGTATCCTTATTTCCTGCTTCTTTCCTCTAATAGATAATTTTTTATAAAATAAAAGAACCGCAACGTCAAGAGACGTTGCGGTTCTTTTGAAACTGCCAGTCCCTGTTTTTTTAATGCTGAACTTAGTTATTAGGGAGTTTTTCATTTTTAAACGGATTGTATTCGAGAGTACCAGCATTGGCAAGGTTAACATTTATGTTAATTTGTTCGAAAGAATTTGCATGCAAATAATCCTTCGGTTCATTAATATTGTTGTTCTTCCAAAATCGCAAGTCTTTTCGGTACAATTTTTGGCCAAGACCAAGTGGATCCCCATTGCGTTTTAAGCCAATTTCAAATGTTTGTTCAATGTCTTTTTTTATATAATCCTGAACAAATTTTTCAAGGTTTTTCAAGCTATCGTTTGTTGATAATTCTAAAATACTCCCCTTAATGTCAACATCTAAGGTGAATTTAGCTTCATTATTTTTCACAATCGGTTTAATTTTTACATGAGGGTGAGTTAACGAAATATAAGTTGTCCCATTCGCTTTTGTGAATTCGATTGGTGTTCTATTCGTTTTCTTTGTAATCCAACGCGATCCTTTCAAGTCTTCAACTGAATACCAATTCATGGATTTTTTATAATAAATCACATAAGCCCCGTCAATTGTAAAGGTCTTCCGCTTTTTTTTATCTTCAGTCCAATCATTGCCACTCCATGAAATAGTTGGGAGTGTTGTTGTGATAGATACATCCCTGTAGGTGGAAATAAAGGTTCTCAATGTAATCGGTTCAATATAGGAAAGGTTTTCATAGATAGGTTTTGGAAAATGCAACTCTGAGTATAAAGGGGTTAAATTAAAAAACCCTTTTATAGAAAACAATTCATCCAAAGGTTTTTTTGTCGCAAAAATATTACTTGAATACCTGATTAAATTAAACCTGAAGGCGGCATCCACTATATCATTAATATTATGCTCTATTGCTTTATCTGTGAGCACAAATGTTGAAACTTGTCCAAGATATAATCGCTGTTGAGCTGTTTGATATAAGTGATTAATGGCTTCTGATATGGATTTTCCACTATGTTTGCCTATATAAACTTTTGTTGGTTCCGAACTTTTAGCTTCAGTTTTGGCAACAGCAGACAAATCAACAAGTTGCACATACACAACATACTTACCGTCTTCATAATCTACTCCTAAAGCAGTTACATAATGGATATCCTGAATGTCTTTATAATCCCAGCAACCTGTTAAAATGAACAAGACCGAAAAGATAAGGAAAAGCTTCGACAAACGTCGTGTCATTGTTACTCCCCCTTTTGCGTGCGATCAAGAGCACCTTCATTTTTTTTCTTTGAATACCACGGTCTTTTGAAAATAGCATCTGTGAGTTTTTGGAAATTAGGCGGTGAAAATTCATTCATATATGGAACTCCAAATGACTCAAGACAAGAGACGCAACAAGTAACAATTAAGAAACCAACAAGAAGACCATAGATGCCTAGAACAGAACCTAATATTAAGATAAATAAACGAAGCACAGATACAGTCCCCGTTAAAGATTGATTAACTAATGTATAGGATGCGACTGATGTGACCGAAGCGATAACAAGCATCGTTGGGGACGTCAAACCGGCACGGATAGCTGCATCACCGACAATTAAACCACCTACAACCGCCACAGTTTGACCAACTGCTTGTGGCAGCCTTACTCCAGATTCTCGAAATAGCTCAAATAAACCGAGCATAAGGAACATTTCAATGGCAACAGAAACAGGAAGGCCCAACCTTGAGATGCTGACTGTTGCAAGTAAAGGAAAAGGCATCTGGTCAATGTTATATGCTGATAAAGCTACCCAAAACCCTGGAAGTAAAATAGAAAAAATCAAACCAAATACTCGAAGAAACCGTTCAAAAGAAACGAATAGAAAAGGAAGACTCGAATCTTCAGCTGCTTTAATCTGAAGCAATAAAGTGGTCGGGGCTATGATAACAGTAGGTGCACCGTTCATAAGTACTATAAACCTGCCTTGGGTTAATGATCCGACACAAAAATCGGGTCTGCTTGTATAATGAGTCAAAGGAAATAATTTGAATTTCCCTTTAGAGATGAGTTCCTCAAGCTGATGGCTACTAATTAACACATCAACATCTAGAGTATTCAGTCTTTCACGGACGAGCCTAACAAGTTCAGGATTGATGATGTCATCTATATACATCAGTGCTACTGTAGTTTGACTGCGATTCCCAATAATAAACTCTTCGTAAGAGAGGGAACCTGTTCTCAGCCGTTTACGAATGAGAGCAACGTTTGTCGAAAGGTCTTCAACAAATCCATCACGTGGTCCACGAAGGGATACTTCAAATGAAGATTCCTCTGGCTTCCGGTTGGGAACATCAGGCAAAGGTAATGAAAATAGCTGTTGTGATTGTTGAAAGAAAATTAACACTTCGCCGCTAAAAATCCGTCTATTTACATCGTCGTTGTCAACTGGACTGCAAGAAATTTCTGTCAATGCTAATGAAGGATGAAATGCCGTTATCATATTTCTAATATTATCTTTCTTATCTAACATTGATTTGAGGTTTCGTAATACATTGCCATTCAACTCAAGAGTATCTACCATTCCAGGATAAAAAAATAAAGTGATTTTAGCTGTTTCGTCATTTTCACCTAATATCACCTTAAATGATACGTCCGGACTATTGCTGAAAAGCTGCCTGAAGAACTCTTCGTTATAAAATGACTGTTCAATTTGTTTATTTTTGAATAGTTTCATCAGAAACCTCCTTCCGTTTAGGTTGTATAACTGCGGTAACTGTAAACAAAAGAATTAGGGTTACAAGGAAAAAGAAAGTTCCTTGAAAATAATAGTTCTTTAAAAAATCATAAAAAATGATATTACTAAGAGGAATAATAGTGATGATAACCATCATAATGGCAAGACTCATGAGTATCCCCTTTTTAATGAGCAGTGATTTGACTCTTAATAAATCAGGAATTAAAAACATGGCTATAGAAATTCGAATAAATGCGCCTGAAAGCCATTGATATATGGAAAAGAAGTCAGTATGGGCAATATATTTTCCAATTGTCAACAGTCGCCATTGTTCATAAGCCGGATAGCGCATTTCATTAGACAGGACGGGTCCAAACTCAACAATGGCACCAGTAAGCGGCCCGAGAATTAATATAGTTACAATAACCATCATTCCAATAACTGTTTTCAGCTTAATGGAATCCCCATTAGATAGGTGATGCTGGAACAATATAATGATAATCAACTCCAAATATCCATTTGCTATGTAGTACATTGACTTAATGCCATGAAAATAGCCTTGTTCGAATAGAGGAAATAGAAAATCATAATTTTTTTCGGGAATATTACCAGTGGCTACAAAGATACCAAGGATAATGACAAAAGGTAATAAAATAGCTGAATTAATAGCAATTGATCTAAGATTCGAGTAAGAAAGTGCAGCACATATCAACGCAAAAGGAATAATAATGGCAAATGGTGGTGTTTGATTTAAAGAAGTTGTATTGATCCAGTCAACCATATCTTTAGCTGTCGTCAAGATGATCGTAATCAAATAAATTACGAGGAAAAAGAATATCAGCTTGGTAAATCGTTTACCAATCCGATTTTCCAGCCAGGGAAAGAGGTGTTCTTTTTTTTTCTTTTTTAATATCCAATATAAAAGGAACCCCCAAGCTATTGATAAAAGTCCTGTAAGAGCGGCAAATAACCAAGCATCTCTTCCCGCTACCTCTAGTACGAGAGGAATAATCATAACGTGATTCAGCAATCCTACTGAAAGGACAACAATATTTAGTGAGGATTTGGAATTAATCTTTGTCATGTTTTAAACTCCGAACTTAAAGTATTTTATATAGGAACCAGCAACTGTTTACTGTTTATTATTGAGGTTTATCTTTTGCTGAATATTGGGTTTATATCCAAGGATTGTTTTTCATACAAAAAAAGAAGCCGATCCTCTAGTTAGAAATTCCCAAAAAGAGTCGGCTTCTTTATTATTTATTCTAGTTTCGTACTATTCTACTATTATAGACTTTTCACAAATTTTTTTAGGTTTACTAATCTCCTCACAAAAAGTTAACGACGTTTAGAAAAAAGAACCGCAACTGAAGTGAACCCAAAAAGTTAGACACTTTATTTAATTAGGCAGCCTTGAGGGCATGAACCCGGAATTCTACCGGGCTCATGCCTTTTAATTTTACCTTGATTCGTTGATGATTGTAGTAATGGATATATTCTTCTAATTCTTGTTTGAAATGCTCCATGCTTTCAAATTCTTGAAGATAAAGTAACTCTGATTTTAATAGGCCAAAGAAGTTTTCTATGACCGCATTATCGAGACAATTTCCTTTACGGGACATGCTTTGTGTAATGTTATGTCTTTTCAAATCATGCGAATATTGTTTCATCTGGTAATGCCAGCCCTGATCTGAATGAAGAATGGGTGAATCTTTCGATTCCAAGCGGTCAAAGGCTTTCTCCAGCATTTTGGAAACGAGGGGATAAACAGGCCGAGATTCGACATTATAGGCGATGATTTCTCCATTAAACAGATCAAGAATGGCCGATAAGTATAGTTTCTCCCCAGCTAGATGGAATTCTGTGACGTCTGTCACCCATTTTTCATTTGAGTTTGTTGCCTTGAAATCACGTGCTAGAATGTTGGGTGCAATCTTGCCGATTTTCCCTTTGTACGAACGGTATTTCTTCATGCGAACTAAAGACTTCAATCCTAGTTCATTCATCAATCGGAGAACTGTTTTATGATTGATGCGAGCACCTCTGTTACGTAATTCTAGGGTGATACGCCGATACCCATAGCGCCCTTTATGCGTATGGAAAATCTCTTCGATAAGGGATTTCATTTCTGTGTATTTATCCTCACGCCCGAAGGCGTTTACCCAATAATAGTATGTACTCCGTGCCATGTTAGAAATGGATAGAAGCAGATTTAAATCAAATTGTTTCCTTAGTTCATGGACTACTTTCGCTTTGTCTTTCTTTGTAGGGCTTCCTTTTCTTGAACTAAGGCATTCAACTTTTTTAGATAGGCATTCTCTGCACGTAAGTATTCTAATTCGGCAAGAAGTGCTTCTTGAGAGCCTTTAGCTGGTGATGTTTTTTTGGTTTCTTTTTTCATGGATAGACGCCCCTTTTTCTTTGGTTTAAGGGCGTCTATACCTCCTTCCTTCAACTGATTTGACCATTTCAAAAGTGTAGAATCGGAAGGAAGATTATAGTGTACAGCGGTCTCGCTGATCGATGCCCCATATTCGTTCATATAATTAAGTACCTCTAGTTTAAAGGGCAGAGTGTAATTTGTATAGGATGAAGCAATTCCTTCCATCCCATGTTCTAGATAGCGAGCGACCCATCTCTTCAGAGGGGATAAACCTACATTTCTTTCTTGTGCGATGGATTTATAGGATTTTTTCCCTTCCAAGTACTCTAAAACTGCATGTAATTTTTCGTCTATCGTATATTTAGTCAAAAAAACTGCACCTCCAATTGTTAGATGTTGTCTAACAATTGGGGTGCAGTTCAAACGTACTAGCAGTTACGGTTCTTTTATGGTTTCTCTTTTTGCAGGTCTTCGTATAAACGTCTCAAAATATGGGTTTTATAAAGCTCCAGCTTTCTTCGCTCAATTGGATGGTATCTTATTTCTGCATCTTTTAATTGTTGAACGAACCAACCTTTGGAATATTTATAAGCCATACTACCCCCTCCTCTGTTCGAAAAAGATATGCTTTGAAGAGGGAATTGATACTTATTTTTTTGCTGTCATTACATCAATTAATAAATCATACATTTCAGCCGCCGTTTTGAATGGGCGCTTTTGACGCATTTTCGCTTGATACTCATCTGATTTATTCACTAAATCAGCTAATGTGCTATTAAAGATTTGATCATTTAAATCTTCTTCTTGAATGACTTTACAAAAACCTTGTTTTTCAAAGCTTGAAGCATTTAAAATTTGATCCCCACGAGATGCATTGGCACTTAGCGGAATGAGCAACATTGGCTTTTGCAGACCAAGGAATTCAAAGATTGAATTTGAACCAGCCCTTGAAACAACTACATCAGCCGCTGCTAAAAGGTCAAATAATTCTTCGTGGACATATTCAAAAGGAGCATACCCTCTTTGTTTCAATTCCGTTTGGACATTCCCTTTTCCACAAATATGAATAATCTGGTAGTCCTTTAATAATGCTTCAAGGTTTTCAGTAATCAATTTATTGATTTTTACAGCTCCAAGGCTGCCACCCATAACGAGTAACACTGGCTTGTTGTTCGTAAAACCACAAAATGCTTTTCCACTCGAAGCGTTTCCAGAAAAAATCCCATCCCGTAATACTGCTCCAAGATACATGGCCTTCTCTTTTGGCAAGTCCTTTTCTGTCTCCTGGAACGTGGTGAAAATTTTCGATGCAAGCGGCATTGCAATTTTATTAGCTAGGCCAGGTGTATAGTCCGATTCATGTATGGCAATCGGGATTCTCAGCATCCTTCCCGCCAATACGACTGGTACGGATACGAACCCGCCTTTTGAAAATATGAAATCAGGCTTTGTCTTTTTTAAAATTTTTCGTGCATCAAAAATCCCTTTAATGACTCGGAACGGATCTTTTAGGTTCTCCGCTGATAGGTATCGTCTGAATTTCCCAACTGAAATCGTTTCATAACGGATTTCAGGAAATTCCTTTTCGATAATATTTTTTTCTATACCTTTTTTTGAACCAATATAAGTAATATCCCAATCATGCTCTAAAAATTCCGGGATAATGGCTGCATTAACAGACACGTGGCCGGCTGAGCCGCCTCCAGTAAACACTATTTTCTTAGTCAATATTTCCACCTTCCAAACTTAAAAAATCACTTTGCATCCATATTACCATATATCCCTAACATTAATAACTTGAAAAAGTATTCAGTGAACCGTAATGTAACGTAATAAATGTAATCATCGATTAATTTTCCTTTTTCATTATGATTATATTATAATCTTAGTATTCTACAATACTACAAGATACATTGGAGGAGTAATACATTGCAAGAAGTTTCTCAATCTCTCCATCAATTTGATGGAATAGAGGCATGGACCAAACTAGGAATTTCAATAGGTATTTTTCTAATCGTCCTTTTGCTTCGGAAAGTATTTACCACCTATATATTCAAGTTCTTTCTACGAGTTGCAAAAAAACGCAAAGTTGAATTTGCAGCCAACTTAATGCTTGCCTTAGAACAGCCGATGAGATGGCTTATCGTTTTGCTCGGTGTGATTCTATCGTTGTATTATTTTCCGATTGACATACCTTCGGATGAATTAAAATCGAAGATATACCGTTCATTTTTTGCTTTCTTATTCTTTTGGACGATGATCAATATCAGTTCGATCTTAACCATCCTTTTTCCGAAATTGGTCAGTAAATTCGGTCTTGAGGTAGATCTAATTGTCATGCCATTCTTTACAAAAATCATTAAAATAATCATCATGGCTTTGGGCTTCTCTATCATTGCGGAAGAGTGGGGATTTAACGTCAATGGATTTGTTGCCGGACTTGGCTTAGGAGGATTAGCCTTTGCACTTGCCGCTAAGGATACCGTCAGCAATTTCTTTGGAGGAATTGTCATCGTTACAGAAAAACCCTTTACCATTGGTGATTGGATCAAAACACCAAGCGTGGAAGGAACCATTGAAGATATCACATTTCGAAGTACCAAAGTACGGACTTTTGCCCAAGCTTTAGTTACTGTCCCGAATGCTACCCTTTCGAATGAACCTATCATCAACTGGTCAAAAATGGGTAAAAGACAGATTGCTTTTCATCTAGGTATAAATTTCACAACACCAAAAGATAAGTTGGAAAACGTCATTAAGAGAATAGAAAATATGCTCATTGAACACCCAGAAATACATCCAGAAACGATTCTTGTGAAATTTGACGAGTTTAGTCATTCTGGTTTCAATCTCTACCTATATTTCTTCTCAAATGCAACAGACTTTGGGGGATATCTATCACTCAAAGAAGATGTTAACTTTAATATAATGGAGATACTTGAAAATGAAGACGTTCAAATCGCCATCCCTTCACAAGCATTCATCCTTCAAAAAGACTCAACCGCGGACATGAATGAATTTGAATCCATGCGCGACTGACAAAAAGACTTGCCGTTTTTACGGTAAGTCTTTTTTGGTATCAAATAAAAACTTAAACCATCACAAGCTTATGTGATATAATTCTTTCATTGTGTGGAAAATTTCAAATATTGATATTGAGGTACATCGATGAATCAGACTTATACAAAATCACAAAAGATCCGCCTATTATTTTATATATTAATCCCCATTCTGATCACTCAAATTGGCCTTTATGCCATGACATTTTTTGATGTGATGATGTCGGGACAGTACAGTACGCAGGACGTTGCTGGCGTATCAATCGGTAGTTCACTTTGGACACCTGTTTATACGGGGTTGAGCGGGATTTTGATTGCCTTAACGCCGGTGGTCTCACAGCTCGTCGGTTCCAAGCAGTCGAAATCCGTTTCCTATTCAGTAATGCAGGCAGTTTATTTAGCCGTCACTTTAGCTTTAGTCATTTTAATCATTGGGGCGTTTGCATTAAACCCCATATTAAATGCCATGAATCTTGAAGATACTGTCCACCGGGTAGCCCATGACTATTTGATCGCCCTTTCAATCGGGATTATTCCCCTATTCGTTTATAATGCGTTGAGAGCCTTCATTGATGCGCTTGGCCAAACTAGAATTTCTATGATAATAACCTTATGTGCACTGCCAATTAACGTCGTATTTAATTACCTGTTAATATACGGAAAGTTTGGATTCCCTGAACTTGGCGGCGTTGGTTCAGGGTATGCAACAGCAATTACTTATTGGTTAATTGCCCTGGTTGCCATCCTTGTTGTGGTGAAAATCAGCCCATTTTCAACCTATAAAGTTTTCCGTGAGTTTTTCCGGATTTCCTGGAAAGAGTGGCGTGCACTATTAATAATTGGGGTGCCTATCGGGCTGGCTATCTTTTTTGAAACAAGTATTTTCTCAGCGGTTACCCTTTTGATGAGTAAATATGATACCGTGACAATTGCTTCGCACCAGATTGCAATGAATTTTGCATCATTGCTTTATATGATGCCGCTAAGTATATCAATGGCATTGACAATTGTAATTGGATTTGAAATCGGGGCAGCTCGATACAAAGATGCCAAAGAATACAGCTGGATTGGGATTACCATGGCATTAACGATGTCGCTTGTTTTGTCGGCCATTCTATTTCTCTTCCGTGAACCCGTCGCGTCGGCATACACAAAAGACTATAATGTAATGATGCTGACATCACATTTTTTAATATATGCAATCTTCTTTCAGATTTCTGATGCACTCCAGGCACCTATACAAGGAATACTACGAGGATATAAAGATGTAAATGTTACCTTCGCTATGTCTCTAGTATCCTATTGGATTCTAGGGCTACCCATCGGTTTTATATTTGCAAAATATACAGGTATGGGAGCCTTCGGATATTGGATTGGCTTAATTTCCGGTTTGGCTCTTGGAGCTATAGGTTTGGCAGCACGTTTAAGGTATATACAGCAAGTAAAATATAAAAAAATGGTTTAAAAAAAGGTGAGGCCGAATTAACGGACTCACCTTTTTCCATTTTAATAACCAAATTAAACAAACTAAGCTTTGTGAATTTTCCCCAAAACATCTTTTCCACCTGTAACCGGAATGATGCTTCCGGTAATAAAATCGGATTGTTCATCACATAAGAACGTGATAACTCGAGCTAAATCTTCTCCCGTCCCCGGTCTGCCAATTGGAACAGTTACATCCTTTTGTCCTTTTGCAACTATTATCTCTTCTTCCTTCCATTCACCAATAATATCGCCGGGACAGACCATATTCACGGTGATTCCATTTGTTGCTTCTTCAACCGCTAAAGTTCTAGTTAAGGAAGTCAATCCGCTTTTGGCTGCGGCAAAAGCGGAACGATAAATCCAACCTGGTGCCGTCTCACAGCGGTCAAACCCTAAAGTAATGATCCTACCCCAACTTCTTCTGCGCATATGAGGAATTATTTCCTTAGCAAAATAGAAAAAACCATTTAAATTACCGTTCATAATGTAATTCCACTCATCACTGCTATATTCAGTCATAGGCCTACGTTCATGCATATATGGCCCAGCATTATGAATGAACATGTCAACATGTCCGAAGGCTTCTATGACCAATTCTGTTACCTGTTTACAATCTTTCTCACTTGAAGCATCACCTTCAAGAGCGAGCGCCTTAATATGGTACCTTTCCTGCAATTCAGTCACCAATGCTAAAGCTGCTTTTTTACTTTTTCGATACGTAATGATAATAGACACTCCATTATTTGCGAGTGAATAGGCGATTCTCTTGCCGATTCCCGTTGCTCCTCCAGTTATAAAAGCTACTTTATCATCCACAGGCTTTCCCTCTTTATCTAATGGATTTTACTTAATTATACATAAGTTTGATTCATTTTCTATAATTTAGCAAATATACAAATGAACATCTAGGCTTCAGCCTGCATAAAATAACAGAAATAACCCTGTCAGTTGATTGCAGGAGAGAGGAATTCAACATGTTTCCTTGGAATTCACTTTTTTCTTTAAAAAATAATTCAAACCAAAAGGATTTCATGAAAAATATGCAGCAAAGTGATGTACAGTCGTTCATTGAAAAGATATTTTCGCAGATGATCCCTGAAAATATGCAAGGAATGATGCAACAAAACGATACTAGCTCACAAAAAGAAAATACTAGAACTGAACACCCTTTACATGCCGAGGTATTTGAAACCCATTTATTTGTCTTTGTAAGAATTCCCATAGAAGATGAAGCATGGCTAAAAAAAATGAAACTTTACCATACATCTAATCAATCCATCGTTGAGGGAATCCCAGAAGCGACGGACCGGCATGTAATTACATTGCCTGCTCTTGTAAAGAAGAAAGGAGCATCCGCACAATTTAAAGAATCAACATTGGAAATCCGTCTCCAGAAAAGTTTCAATGCCCAGTATTCGGAAATTGATGTATCTGATATTTAATTTGGCGCTACTGGAGCCTCACTAATGAATAAGTGCGGTTCCTGCTTTTGTGTTGATGCGAGTATTTGTAAAATCGATGCTATTTATAGCAGTATCGACTAAATTTTATTCGGATTTGATGGAATTCATTCTATTTAGAATCAATTCCCTTATCTATCCTATATATTTCAACGACTTAATAAAAAAAAAGAGTGCACCCATATGATTCCCAGGGTACACTCTACTATTAATCTATCATTCTTATTATTTTCCGATGAACTGTTGAGTCCAGTAGTTACCAGATTCTACGTAGCCTACTCCGATATGAGTAAAGCTTGAGTTCATGATGTTTTCACGATGTCCTTGGCTGTTCATCCAAGCTTCAACTACTTCTTCAGGTGTTTTTTGACCTTGTGCGATATTTTCCCCAGCTGATGTGTAGCTGATTCCAAATTTTTTCATCATATCAAATGGAGAGCCGTAAGTTGGGCTATTATGATCAAAGTAATTTTTGTCTTTCATATCTTGAGATTTCAAACGAGCAACCTTGCTCAATTCTGTATCTATTTTAAGAGCTGCCAATCCTTGTTTTGCACGCTCTGCATTAGTTAATTTAACCACTTGTTGTTCAAAAGCGCTTAATTCAGAGCTTGTCTCTGTTTTTTCATCAGTATTTTTTTCAGGTTGTGAATTCGTAGTTCCAGCTGGTTTTTGAACTGGTTTTTGAACTGGTTTTTGAGCTTGTTCTTGAGCTGGTTGTTGAACTGGTTTTTGAGCTGGTTTTTGAACTGGTTGTTGAACTGGTTGTTGAACTGGTTGTTGAACTTGTAAGGATTGTGAAGCAGGTAATGTTATGTTGTATTTAGTTAAATATTGGTTAAGGACTTTTTGCATATCTTCTTGATTAATAGATTTATATGTTACTTGTTTAACAGTATCACAGTTTGCTGCTTCTGCTTGGTTAGCTCCCACTCCAGTGAAAATTATAGCTGCTGCTGCTGCTGCTGACATAAACATTTTCTTTTTCATTTGTAATTCCTCCTGTAAAGTTCATTGGTGTTTTGTTTCTGGATTCATCATAACATGCGTTTTTTGTAATATAGGAACCATCTATTTCCATATGTTTTACAGGTAACGAATGTGAAAAAATTTCGATCCAAGTTTCAGAGAAAGTAATCAAAAAAGCTTTCTCTATCGATGTTTTGGGATCTAGTACATATACTCATATTTTTCCAGACAATCCTTGTCAATGGTAGTTACATAGAACCATTTCCATGGAATACTAATAACTTTTAGTTGACATCTCGTTGCCAAACCCTTTAGTATGACTTTCTTTACTTTTATGTTACAAATTTATCGATTTAAAGTTGATTTTCGTCATTTTTATGTGTACTTTTTTCTTAAGTAATGAGAATTCAAAATTCATATACTCTAAAACTATTTTAAAACCCTTAATTTTTACAAAAATAAAAAACAATCCGGGTAAACCCCGAATTGTTCAGTTTGTAGACAAAAGGGGTCCAGAATGTTTTAATTCTATACCCCTTTTGAAATTCCCTTTGAATTTTGATCAAGATTAAGAGATTGGGCCTCTACGAGCCCACTTTATTAAGCCATTATTGGACCTTGCCATGTCCAATTGGCAATCTTCTTTAAATTCATGGCAGCGAATGTAAGCATCGCCTGCATCGACAATTTTTTAAGTCCCCTTAAAGTAGTCCAACGCATACCATGCTTTTCTTTTGCATCTGCGAATACACGCTCTATTGTTTCTTTGCGTTTCGCATATATAGGTTTTACATCCTTGTGGTGACGCAGATGATCTGCTTCTTCCATATAATTTTGCCAGATATGGCGTGTCACCACTTTTTGATGGTCTTTGCTTACTGTACACTGTGATAAAAATGAGCATGTCGCACAAGTGTGTTTGGGTGATTTGTACTCGCGATAGCCCTCTTTATTTGTTGTTGAGTACTTTAAAATCTCGCCCGATGGGCAGAGATAACAATCAAAATGTTCATCGTAAACATAGTCATGCTTGCGAAAGAACCCTTCTTTTGTTCGTGGACGTGTATAGGGTAAAGCTGGTGTGATTTCTTTCCCAAAAAGGTAGCTTGTAATGGCTGGTGTTTTGTAAGCTGCATCTGCGGCAACAGCTTCAGGTTTTCCAACTTTCTCAATCACTTGTTCAACAAGAGGCTCTAAGATATGACTATCATGCGTATTTCCCGGTGTTACAATCGTCCCCAGCACAAAACCGTTGCGGTCCGCAGCCGCATGAAATGAATAGGCAAACTGTTTTGTTCGTTCATCTTTTACATAGTAGCCACTCTCAGGGTCAGTTGTACTTTCTTTAATTTCTTTGGTTTCTTCTTTATCAAATTTATCCGGTGGAAAAGGCTTCTTTCCATTGTTTTCACGATCTTGATTTATTTCTTCTTGAAGGCGTCCTTGATATGCTCGTGTTTCCTTACGAACGATTTTCTTTTCGAATTTCCGCTTATTCGCACTGGCTTTCACATGTGTTGAATCAACGAATACGTGCTCTGCACTAATTAACTTTCTTTCTGAGGCTGTCATTAAGATACGATAAAAAATCTGTTCAAACAGGTCTGTATCTTTAAAGCGACGCTCATAATTTTTCCCGAACGTTGAGAAGTGAGGTACTTTATCATGGAAACCGTAACCTAAAAACCAACGGTAAGCCATATTCGTTTCAACTTCTTCAATCGTTTTACGCATCGAACGAATACCGAAGGTATATTGAATGAATGTCAATTTAACTAAAATAACTGGATCAATACTTGGGCGGCCTATCTCTGAATACATCTCTTTCACCAAGTCATAAATGAAAGTGAAGTCTATGGCCCCCTCAATTTTACGAACCAAATGGTTCGCTGGCACCAGTTGATCCAAAGTAATCATTTCAAGTTGATCTCGCTGAATAGAATTATGTTTCGAAAGCATCGTCATCACCTCAAGTTTTAATACTCCTATATTAAAACAAAAAAGACTGTAGGAAAAAGTGTTTATTTCTAATTGTTAAAACAAAGTTGATTGGAACGGAAGGTGCGAGACTCCTGCGGGAAAAGCGTGTCCAAGGGAGACCCCACAGGCGCAAAGGCGCCGAGGAGGCTCCCTGACCGCCCGCGGAAAGCGAGTGCCTAGAGCGGAAATCAACGTTCGAATTTTTACACCCCCTCAAAAAAACTGTAGACAAACTCGATTTCCATCGAGTTTGTCTACAGTCTGAACAATCCGGGTAAACCCCGAATTGTTTTAGTTTTATCAGTAAAATTATTATTTCTTTTCTTCATCATTCATCTCGTCCATTTCCTTTTTACCTCCGTTTTCTTCAGGCTGACTTGGTTTGCCTATGACGAATTCCTCTTTAGGCATGTTGTGCATATTCCTTGCCGTTACATGAGCATAAACATAATAGGTTCCTTCTTTATCAAAGGTTTTTTCCAATTCATAGATACCTTTTCCTTTATGTTTTACAGCCGTTTTGTCGTGGTCATCACTATTTGCAAGCCATATTTCAAAACTGACATCATCCGCATCCGTCACTTCTTCATCCCCATAAGTCACTTTTGCCTGAAACTTTACCGGCTCATTTATTTCTCCTTGAACAGGATCGACAGTTAACTCGACATTTAGCATTTTCGGAATTTCCTCTTCCTTGCCACATCCTGCCAACAAGATTAAAGCTGTACATAATAACATTATCTTTTTTATCATTGAACGTTTCCCCTTTTTTATGAAGTCCAATCTTCTTTTATGGTCGGAAGCACAATGCTGACTTTTGTACCTGTATGTTCCCTGCTTTCTATTTCAATTTTACCATTTTGTAGCTCCACCAATTTTTTCACGATGGAAAGACCCAGCCCCGATCCGCCATCAAATCGGCTTCGTGCTTTGTTTACTCTATAAAAGCGATTCATGACATAAGGTAAATCAGCTGCAGGAATCCCGTTGCCCGTGTCAGTGACTATGAGCTCGCAATCTCCTTTATACTGTCTTAAAGTAATTTTGATGAATCCATCTGGATTCGTATACTTAACGGCGTTATCAAAGACATTATGAAGGATTTGCTCTATCCTTCCTTCATCTCCTAGTATAATTGGATCCGGATCTAGTTCGAGCTCTAAACCAAGCTGCTTTTCTTTTAATATCGGTTCATATTTGGCAAGTACATCTTCAATGAATTGTGCATAGGCAATCGGAGTTTTATTTAAAGTGAATTGATCACTGTCCAATTTAGATAAGTCCATCAAATCACCTACAAGCCGCTGTAGCCTAAGTGCTTCCCTTGAAATAAGTTGAAGATATTTTTGCTCTTCTTCCTCATTTTTCACAACACCATCCAATATAGCCTGCGTGTAACCTTTCACGTAACTTAACGGCGTCCGTAGTTCATGGGCAACATTTTCGAGAAACTCTTTTTTTCTTTCTTCCTCTAAATGAATGGATTTGGCCATTTCATTAAAAGCATGTGCTAGATTCCCTATTTCATCATGGCTCTTTACCTGAATCTGTATGTCATAATCTCCCTCTGAGACACGATGGACAGCTGTCTCGATTTCCTTAATCGGACTGACTAGCTTTTTCAACCATTTTGTTGTCAATAAAATGGAAACAATTAAGAATAAGAGAACGGCTGCCATCCATTTTGCAGCAAATTCCTTAAGTAAATCTGTAATCGAGTCTACAGGAATATATGTATAGATGATACCTTCGAGGCGGTCTTCATCAATCAAGGGAATGATAGCCGCTACGATGTTCTTTTCAAACCTTTTCTCATACCCCTCTTTTTCAACAACCTTTCCATCTAAGAGCATTTGCCGTTCTTCTGCAGAAATGAGGGTGTCATAATTGATTTCAAAGGGAAGGCAGGCACTTAATTCCCTTGGATTATTGACGACAAAGACCTCGCTGTCACTTTTACTGTTAAACCATTCAACTTGTTGTTTGAAAGCATCACTGATCTCACCTCCGAAATAGTCCGCTCCAAGTAAGGAAGCTTCATTGACTAGATCGGTTTTCAACTTTTCCACATACAAATTTTTATAATAATATTGAGAAAGAGAATAAGCGAACAACACTGAAAGAATGATTGCTGTAATAATAGTTAGCCATAGTTTAAAAGAGAGTGATGACCACTTATTACTCATTTTTTTCCTCAATCTTATAACCAATTCCCCAGACAGTTTGAATATAATCGGCCGCCCTCAATTTCATCCTAAGCGTTTTGATATGGGTATCGACCGTACGTAAAGATCCTCCATATTCTCCGCTCCAAACATTTTCAAGTAGTTGTTCACGGCTTAGTGCCTGATTTTTATGACGCATAAGAAATAGAAGCAATTCAAACTCTTTCAAGGTCAAATTGATTGGCTTCCCATCTAGCAGAACCGTTCTTGATTGGAGGTTTAAATTGATTTTACCGAATCGGACGGAAGTTTGATTTTCTTCATTCAATGAGATTTTCCCTGTTCTTCTTAATACCGCTTCCACCCTTGCTACGAGTTCACCCGGATTAAATGGCTTTACAATGTAATCGTCCCCACCGAGCTTCAACCCTTTTACCTTATCCCATTCTTCACCTTTCGCACTAACAAAAATTACAGGAACATCCGAACTTGAACGGATTTTTTCACAGACGCAAAAACCGTCCATTTCTGGCATCATGATATCCAAAAGGATTAAATCGACTTCATATGTTTCAACCAGACTTATAGCCTCTTTACCATTTGCAGCTTGAAGGCATCGATACCCTGAGTTAAGCAAATACATTTCAACTAAATTACGCATATCTTCTTCATCATCAACGACTAAAATGGTGTAACCGTGCATGTTATCTACTCCCTCAACATCAATTGAAATGGACCTTGACCGACTTTGATGGTTTTTTTAACCTCGACTGTTTCAGCATCCACTACATACACTTCATCACTATCATATCCCGCCACAATCACGTCTTGTTTAAAGTTCGCCATTTCAAAAGGATTGACGCCGACCACTCTGCTTTTCACTTCTTCATACTGATCATTCAATTTATATAAGGAGCTAGTGCCGTGACTGAGGATAAAAATCCCTTCAGCATTCTCAATGAACTTTATCGGCATAGTTGGGGCCTTCAACTTTTGCTTCAACTCTCCCGTTTTTGCCGAATAAATATAGAGATTTTCTTCTACTTTGTCTCCAACACCATGGCCGCCTATCCAAACTTCATCCTTTTCTTCCCTTAATAAGGTGCCTGTTGAAGAACTATGTATCGGAAATTCCATATCCACCTTTTTCGTCTCCAGATTGATTACCGAACATTTGGTATCGCCAAAGTTAATGACATACAAGCGATTCGCTTTCTCTCCTTGAAGAACGGTCAATGGGCTTTTCCCAACCTTGACTATATCCTGCTCCTCACCTTTATCATTTAAAAAATAGATGGAATGATTCGACTGATTGACTGCCACGATGCTTTTTCCGTCATGAAGCAACAGCATATTGACAATCCCTTTCCCTATTTCCCAGCTGTCTATCAGTTTTCCGGCTGATAATGAAAACACCTGGATTTTCTCCATCTCTTTTCCATAAAGAAGTATAGTATCTTTATCTGCTAGGAGCAATGCTCCGGTAAATGGTTCTGAAATATCCCAATTGGCAAAAGGTTGATAGTTTTTATCTATGAATGTAAGGGACGTATCCTTAATATTGACTGTCGCCAAAAAAGATTTATCTTTGTTTATTTTTGTATATGTATCACTTCTATTACACCCACTAAGTAGTATGACGGCAAACAAAAGCGCAACACCCCACTTCATATTTTCGGCTCCTTATTCATAAAATATCTATTTTTTTTAAATTTTAACAATGAGTTGTGAAAAAAGTATGAAACAAAAAAGAATATTAACTAACATTCACTTGTGATATTTACTTCGAGGATGAGAGCCTTTCGAGTTCCGTAACATAGGCCATAACGATTGCGTTCTTTTTCTCATCAGAAAGCGAAGATTCCATCACCCGTTTAATGCTGAGGTAAAACTTTTCAAGTATTGGTTTTCGGGCACGAGGATGGGTGTTTTCATCTAAAAGTTCACGTCGGATAAGTTCTGATAACACTTTTCCCCCTTCCCCATTTGTTATCTTCCGATTATTCCAGATACTTATATATGCTTCCAATAATGCTTCATTCATGACCGTTTCTTTCATAAAATTATCCCTTCCATCCATTACTAATTTATACATATTAAGAATCATTTTCGTAAAGACTACCTTTATAATACGATTACACTTTTAAAAATTCAAAAAAGGAGTGAGTATAATGTCTCAAGTATACCGCTGTCCGAATTGCCGGACAAATAAATCTCGCTTCAATCTCATTCAGCAAATACCAACACCTGTTAAAAAGGATCCGCAATCCGGTGAGATTGTTGAACAATACTCGAACGATTCTCTTCAGCCATTCCATCTAGCTTATAATGGTCCTGAAGTTCGTGTGCAATGTGCAGCATGCGGGTTAATTGAAGATGAGAAAACATTTGCAGCCTTTGGTGGGTTGCAGCAATAAAAATAGTCAGACCCGTTTAATGGGGTCTGACCATTTTTCAATCTTTTTTGACAGCCATTTTGGCCCGGTCAATGGCAATTGGAATAGCTTTTCCATCCTTATAGCCTTCATTAAGTAAGGCATTCGCAATCTCAATTGCTTTTTCTCGGACATCTTTATCAAGATTATTCATTGAATCAGGGTAATCGTTTTTATTCCAGGGCACAAATACCGCCTCCTTGAAAAGAAAGTTAACTTTCTTTTCCCCTCTTTCATCGGCAGTAATCGTTTAATGTGGTGCTTTTGCTTCCAAAGCTTTTAACTGACTAATCATCATTTCTTTATCCAATTTCTCACCGATAATAACGATATTTAGTGGCATTTTTATCATTTCATTCATATACATTGGCATTCCGTATGAGTATTGAAATAAATGAGGGTATTGTGAATGTGTGAAGGAAATGTATCCTTTCATTCGATAGACCGTTTCTGGAAGTGCCCTAAGCCAATCTTCAAAGTCGGTTTGTACCACTGCCCCTTCAAATGTATGAACAACGGCCGTTAAATGCAAATGGCTCTGGACATCCAGTTTTTGATGGACTTTATGCTGTTTCCTTTGCATCTGTTGCAAAGATATCAAGGAGACAGCTGCATACTCTGTCAATAAACATACAGCTTCAGGATTCAGACCTTGAATGGAATAAATAAGTTGGGCTGCCTCCATTTCGCTTACTAGATCCGCTTTATTTAATAAAATGAAATCCGCATGATGGATTTGCTCAGCAAGCAACTGGCGTAGCTGTGGAGAAAGCTCATCTCGGTCGCGCCACCTCAACAAGTCAACAACTGTTATAATCCCTTTATATTCCAGTTTTTTCGCGAATAGCGGTGACATAATACCATCCAGCACTTCAACTGGATGCGCAGCACCTGTTGTTTCAATATAAACGGCGTCTAAATCATTTTCCGTCAACAATTCATGCAGCTGAACTTCGAGCTTATCCTGAATTGTACAACAGATACAACCGTCAAACAGCTCCTTCAGAGGTACATCATCACCAATCAAACCGCTGTCCACTGAAACACTGCCGAGCTCATTTAATAGCACGGCCACTTTTCTACCCGCTACACTTTCCTGCTTTAATATATTTCGAAGAAGCGTTGTTTTCCCGCTACCGAGAAAACCACCTAATATGTACACTTCGGTTGTTTTCATTCGTATCTGCTCCTATAATCCAGCTAAATTTAATTCCGTTAAATTTTATCATACTTGCCCTTCTAAAGCACCCGCGAAGGCCATATAAAAAAACCAGCCCGATAGCTGGTTTTTCTCAATTGATTTATGCTTGAACTTCGTCTTTTTCGTAAATTGGAACCCAACCTGCTGCTGTTACGAAGATACGGACAGCTACAGTTTTTCTATCTTCTGCTAACGTGAAGTAATGACGCGTCGATTCTGGTACGCTGATTAAATCTCCAGGATTCAGTCGTACATCAAACCATTTTTGTTCACTGCCTTCAATAGCAAAGATACTGGTTCCACCTGCTATAAAACGTACTTCATCATCTTCATGATGATGTTCCTGCTTAAAGTTTTCAAGCATTTGATCCAAGTTTGGGTTTGCATCGGATAGTGTGATGATATCATGTGCTTTATATCCGCGTCTTTCAGAAATCTCTGCAATCTCTGATTTGAACGTTACAAGGATTTCATCTTTATCGTCATCCGTTAGATCATATTTTTCTACCAGATGGGACGGTAATTTCGATATATCCCATTGTTCGTATATAACACCTTGTGTTTCTAAAAAATCTTTTACCTGTTCACTGTTTTCAATAACCTCATTTGTTTCATGGAATCTAATTGTAGCCATTACCTATTCCTCCTCTATGAGTTTTTATTTTATCGAACCTGCAAATGCCTGTTGCTGATTGAGCAACAGTTGGTATTGAAACAAAAATTCACATGCTTCTAGAATTCTTTTTGCTTCGAGTCCACTTTTCCCCCAAACCGTGATTCCGTGATTGCGAATAAGCACCGCTCCTGAGTCTTCTTCAACATGTGGCTTGAACTTTTCAGTTAACAAAGGAATGTCAGCGTGATTGTATATTATTGGAATTCTAAACTCTGCATCTTCATTCCATCGCCCTGTCGCTTTAATAATTTCATGATTACGGAAAGTCACTTCCCCTTCATCTCCATATAATTCAGAAATCACATTATTTTCTACAGTATGGACATGGAGTACACAGTTCGCATTAGTTTTCTCGTAAATCACTGTATGAAGCAGAGTTTCAGCAGATGGCCTCAGCTCTGTTTTCTCAACTGGGATTCCTTTTAAATCCACTAGTAAAAAGTCCGCATCCGTTTGCTTCCGTTTATCCTTACCGCTTGCCGTAATATAAAAGGAACTGCTTCTAGACTCGCGAATGGATAAATTCCCACTCGTCCCCATAAACCAATCCCGTTCGGCAAGTTCAGCCTTAATTTCCGCTAATTCCTGCCACTTTTTAGTATGGTTCTTCATGCTTTTACCTCCATCTGCTGTTTTAAAATGTGCATCACATCATAAAACGTTTCAAATCCTTGATGGGGAATCTCTTCTGTTCTGCACCTCTCAAGCAGTATGTCACGGGCGATTACAAAATCAGCCTGCTTTGCCGCTTCAAAATCAGTCACCGAATCTCCAATAACAATTTTATAATCATCTGCTTCTGTAATTTCCCTCATTATAGATGGCTTACAGCAACCACAATCATTGTTACATTGTTTATCACAAGTATGCGGCCACTCAATTAAGATCTTTTCCTGATTGAAATAAGCTCTGTTGCAATAAACACAATCTGAAGGCAATATATCATTTAAAAGCGGTTCAATAAAAAAGTCCATACCGCCACTTACAATATACAAAGGTATGTTCGCTTGTTTTGTAAAATCCACAAATTCGTTGAACCCTGGGCGAATGCCGGCTGTATCCTTCACATATTGAATAATGTCTTCCTTTAGACTACTGTCAAGCAGGGAAAACATTTTCCCAACTCCTGTAGATATACTGATTTTTTGCTGAAGAACACCGTCTTTTAGCTCTTCCCATCCCGGAGGTGCAAATTTTTTCATGATAGCGATGATATTATCTGAGTTAGTAATTGTTCCGTCAAAATCACAAAAAATAATCGGTTTCATTATTCCTTACAAGCCTCCCCATAACTCAAGTGCTTTGCTTAGTGCTTCATCTTCATAAGCCGCATCAGATAATGCCTTGCCTGTAAGAACAGCTTCTACAGCAGAACGGAAAGCCTTTGCCCCGCCCTTTGCTCCGTCGGGATGTCCGTGGATTCCACCGCCTGCATTAATTACGCTGTCCTTCCCAAAATCCTTAATTAGATTAGGAACCATTCCCGGATGAATACCTGCTGAAGGAACCGGGAAGGCTTTTTTCCATGACGGCTCATCTTTCGTCAAAGCTTCAGCAATCGCTAATGTTTCCTCTTTCTCAAGTGCCACATTTCCATATGGAGAAGGGAATAGAGATAAATCCGCACCTGATAGTCTTACTAATTTTCCAAGCAATAACGCGTAGCTGACACCATAAAATGACGATGAAGCTACTGCTCCGCTATATGCAGGGTGAGCCATGATCGGTAGATTAATACGATCGTTTTCACGCAAAGCTTGAAGTACATCCAATCCATATGTATGAACGTTAAATAATAAGGCATCGGCACCTGCTTCTGCTGCACGCTCTGCCTTTTCTAATAATTCAAAAGTTTTACCTGATAGATTGACAGCATATAAAGTTCGATGGCCCGTTGTTTCATAGACTTCTTTCAAAATTTGTCTGCCCGTTCTTATTCTATCAATGAATGGGGTCTGCTCCTGATCGAAGAGAATCTCATCATCTTTTACCAGGTCGACTCCTCCTAATGCTTGTTGTTTCAGCTGCTCATTATGGAATAAGAGATCCCGTCCTAATACCCCTTTAAAAATACTCATCACCAGAGGCCGGTCCAATACGTTAATCTTTTCTCTTATACCTGTAATCCCAAATTGAGGTCCTGGAAAAGCCTTGTGTATATCGCCAACAAAATCCAAGTCAATCAGTTTGATTTCCCCATCCAATGACAATTTACCGAATACTGTCGTGAGAATAGCCGGTAAATCATTAGAAAAATTTCCCGACGGGTAGGCAATTTTTATCATCGAACGGTACACCTTACGATTGAAAAAACGGTTTGCTCTTTCTGCTTCAGGTAGAGGGGTGACGGAAACAACACGTCCTTTATGTTTCTCCAACTGCTTCTGGACCAAATGAGGCAGGTCCGTCCATGTTCCTACTGTCAAACCTAAGGCAATACTCTCGGCTTTTTTCTCATGTTCGCCATTGAAATCATGAATTAAATAAGTAGCGATTATCTCGCTCATCTGATCACTCCTATTAAACGTTAGTAAAGTCTTGAAGTCAGTATTCTAATATCTGGCTAATACGGTTTCCATCATTTTCCTATTACCTCGATATATGGAGAATGGAATCTTCGGCTGTTAATCCATGTTAAAACAATAAAAGCCCCTTCATAAAGAAGAGGCTTTAAAAAAGCCATCTTCTTATCTCCCAGCTTATAGCTGCAAGAATTAGCACCGTGCCTTGTGGATTCCAAAAAAATCCGGCGAAGAATTCCGCCCCATTTCGCAATGGAATTACGGTCGGTTGCTGGGCTTCATAGGGCTAGTCCCTCCACCTGCTCAAAATAAGAAAACGCTGATATATTTAAACTTCAAGTATCAAAAGATTAAGAATTTATTTTGTATTCTGACAGGTAATCCATACTTTGTCAATAAGTTTTCAACAATTTAACGGTAGCTAACTTGGAATCTTCCACTATTCTCCAAATAAATTCAATGCGCGAATCCGTTCAACTGCTTCTTGAAGCCGTTCTTCAGAAGTAAGTAACCCCACCCTAACATATCCTTCTCCAAATTCACCGAATCCATTTCCAGCAGCAACAGCTACGTGAGCATGCGTTAATAAATAATCAGCAAAACTCTCGGACGTGAAACCTTCAGGAATCTTGAGCCATGCAAAGAAAGATGCTTTAGGAGCTTGGACATCCCAGCCGATGGAACGTAATCCATCAATAAAAACATTTCTGCGCCCTTCATATTTGTTCACTAATTCTTCTACGCAACTTTGTGAATCTAGTAACGCACTTGCCGCTGCTTCTTGAATTGCAGGGAAAAGACTTACATAAAGATGATCTTGCAACAGTTCAAGAGCTTCGATGACACTTTTATTTCCAACAGCGAAGCCCACTCTCCACCCTGCCATATTATATGTTTTAGATAAAGTATATATTTCGATACCTACATCTTTTGCCCCCTCTGCTTGAAGGAAACTAATCGGTTTTTTTCCATCAAATCCAATCGCTCCATAAGCAAAGTCGTGAACCACACAAATTGAATGTTCTTTCGCAAACGAGACGGTTTCCTCAAAAAAACCCTCAGTTGCTGATGCTCCAGTTGGATTATTCGGATAGTTCAAGAACATCATTTTGGCTCTTTCAAGGGTTTCTGTATGTATTTCTCCATAATGCGGAAGATAATCATTTTCTTCTGTCAAAGGCATGAATTCTGTTTTTGCTTGGGCTAAAACTACACCAGATAGATAATCAGGATAGCCTGGATCAGGTACCAGAATCGTATCCCCGGGATTCAATAAACATTGTGGAAGTTCGACAAGTCCTGCCTTTCCACCAAATAGAATAGCCACTTCACTATTAGGATCTAACTTGACACCATATTCACGTTCATAAAAGACAGTCGCAGCTTCTTTTAAGTATTGATGTCCTCGGAAAGGAGAATATTTATGATTTATTGTATTTTCTGCAGCAGTCTGCAAACTTTTCACAATATGCTCTGGCGTCGGCTGGTCAGGATTTCCCTGCCCTAAATTAATGACATCATGACCTTGCTCTGTAATTGCCTTAACTTTTGCAACTAGAGAAGCAAAAAACTGCTTGGGTAGTTCCTGAAGCTGTCTGGATTTTTCGAATTGCATCATTAAACACCTTCTCTGAAATTTCTTGAAATTCTAGTCACAAATGATATATGTTTATCATAGTCTTGTAAAGTGTTTTTTTACATATAGAGGTTTTAAAAAATGAAATGGAAAATCTCCTTCCACCAAATGGATATGCCTTTGGATAACCCTATATTAACTTTCATTTCGCAGTACAAATGGATAGAAAACGCCGTCTAATCTAATCCGGATATAGTTATTTTACCTGAACTTTGAACAGTTGGATACGACTTAACTAGGTTGAATGAGATTGCGGATGAAGAAGCAGAAAAAACGATTACATTCATTTGTTATAACATACGTATACAAGGATGTCAGTGAGTCCATGCCGTTCAAGGTGCGGAAGTTCTATTCGTATCCGCCGAGTGGCCCAAACCGAGCCTCGATCATTAGGGACCGATATAGGGTCAGCCGTGCCATGGAGAACCAACCCTACGTTTTAGCATTAAATCGTTCAGGGTCCGATTTTATTAAACTATTTGCCGAACAATCCCTGATTATAGATCCATGGGGGAATATCGTAAGTGAAGCCGGCGAAGAAAGAACTCCTAACAGGTACCCTGGACCTCTCAAAAGTAACGGAAGCATGTAACAAAACTGAATTCGAAGAACGTCGTGCGGATTATTATTAAATTACCCATTGACAAACTATTTAAAAAGTTGATATTATTTTCCCGAAGATTAAAATTTCAGAAAACATTTACATTTACTCTTATCAAGAGCAGGCTGAGGGATAAAGGCCCTATGAAGCCCAGCAACCGACTGTAATACCATTGTGAAATGGGGCGGAGTTTCCGCCGGATTATAAATCCACAGGGCACGGTGCTAATTCCACCAGAAAGCAATATTTCTGGAAGATAAGAGGTCCGAAGCTAAAACTTCTGCCTCTTTCTATATGAAAGAGGCTTTTTCATTATTATTTTAAATATTTGGAGGGGAAAATAATGACTTTAAACCATTCGAACTTTGAATTACTGTCAAATGAAACTGCAATAACCCTTGCAAAAAAACTAGGGTTGGTCAAAACAGATGCCACTTTAAAATGTAGAGAGATAGGCGATGGAAACTTAAATTATGTCTTTCATATTACAGACACAGCCACAAAAAAAGGAATTATAATCAAACAAGCGGTTCCTTATGCAAAGGTACTTGGTGAAAGTTGGCCGCTGACCTTAAAAAGGGCTGCAATTGAAGCAAATGCACTTATCCATTTCAAGAGCTATTGTCCCGAATTTGTACCGCAAGTCTATTATTCAGATGAACAGCTTGCTATCACAATCATGGAAGACCTCTCACACTTAAAAATAGCGAGAACAGGCTTAATCGATGGCGATCAATTTCCATTACTATCGAAACATATTGGTGAGTATGTTGCCAAAACGGCATTTTACACATCTGATTTTCATTTAGAACCGTCTGCGAAAAAAGAAGTGGCCCGAAACTTCACGAATCCTGAACTCTGCAAAATTACTGAAGTTTTTGTTTTCACAGATCCTTTTTTTGAAGAACTACCGGGTGAATATGAAGTAGAATTGACGGATGCTGCCAAAAGCATTTGGAATGATCAAGAAGTAATACTTGAAGTCGCTAAGCTGAAACAAAGCTTTGAAACCGAACAGGAAGCCTTACTTCATGGAGATTTACATACGGGAAGTATATTTGCAAGTGATACCGAAACGAAGATTATTGATCCTGAATTCGCTTTTTATGGACCAGTTGGGTTTGATCTTGGCCAATACACAGCAAACATTCTATTCCAGGCAGTTACACGTAATCCCGCTGGAAAAGAGGAAATTTTCACACACCTCCAAGAATTTTGGGATACTTTTGAAGAGACATATACTAGTCTTTGGAATACCCAAAATAAAAGTCCGTTTCGTCAAGTAAATGGTTATCTATCATATGTGCTCACTAAATTCAGAAAAGATGCATATGGTTTTGCTGGCTGCGAGCTGATTCGGAGAACAATAGGCTTATCTCATGTTGCAGATTTAAATGTTATTGAAGATAAAGAAACAAGAATCGCTGCCAAAACGGCTACATTGAAAATTGGTGCTTTTTTAATTAAAAAAAGGGAAGAATTAGATGTTCCAGCTGTGATTGAAGCATTGAAGCAACATACACTGCCTACCTATTCAACCCTTTAAAAGGAGAACTACATATGACGACGACAACAGCCTTACCTTATTCCGTTCAATGGGATGATACTCATATAACTTTATTAAATCAACAGGCCTTACCTACAATTACAGAATTCATTAAACTTTATTCCGTTGAGGATGTATTTGACAGCATTTTGACATTAAAGGTCCGCGGTGCCCCAGCAATTGGTCTAACTGCAGCATTCGGTGTCGCACTTGGAGCGAATCAGGATGGTTCAACTGATTTAGGGGAATTCAAACAAAATGTAACTACACATATTAAAAAACTAGCTTCTTCACGCCCTACTGCAGTCAACCTTTTTTGGGCGTTAAAAAGGATGGAAAACATTTTGCAAGCAGCCAAGAGTATTCCAACTGCCAAAGAGGCACTTATACTGGAAGCAAAAGCAATCTTTACAGAAGATGAAGAAATGTGCCGAAAAATCGGGGAACATGGTTTATCCTTATTTGCTGAAGGAGATTCCATATTAACGCATTGCAACGCTGGGGGAATTGCCACTGCTCGCTATGGTACAGCCTTGGCTCCCTTCCATCTAGCGAAAGAAAGAGCCTTTCCGATAAAGGTATATGCATGTGAAACAAGACCTGTCCTGCAAGGGGCACGTTTGACTGCTTGGGAACTAATGCAATCTGGAGTGGACGTCACTTTAATCTCTGACAATATGGCTGCTCATACCATTCATCATAAACAAATCAATGGTATTATAGTTGGTGCTGATAGGATTGCGGCAAACGGAGATACTGCTAATAAAATCGGGACCTTGGGATTGGCAATATTAGCTAATCATTACGGTATCCCATTCTATGTGGCCGCTCCTTCAAGCACTTTCGACCTTTCCCTTGAATCTGGCACATCCATCCCGATTGAGGAGCGGAATGGGGACGAGATTACCTTCATTCAGGGAGTAAAGATAGCCCCAGATAATGTAAAGACATTCAATCCAGCCTTTGACGTCACACCGAATCATCTAATCACGAGCATCATAACAGAAAACGGTATTATTTCACCAGACTATGTGAAAAACATTCCGCTTTTTGTCAATTGAGCCAGGTTTCATCTTTTAGATGAAACTAATCATAACGAGGCGGAATCGCATATGTGATTTCGCCTCGTTCATTTTACTATGATATTTATATTTATTCTTGCGAGGTTCTTTATAAAAGATTATATATTATTAAATCAAGCTTAATTTTTCAAAAAATTGATTAAATATTAACAAATAGTGATCGATCAGCACTTCTTACCTTGAAAAAAATTCTTGAAGTGCCTCCTTATTTTTAGTGTAGTCCATTTTCAAAACTGCTCCAGATTGGGGATATATTTCATCTTTATAGCTTCCTTCAACTGGAATCCTTAAGGTTTCTACAGAATCTGGGGATTGGAAGACAACTTGAGAGCCCATTTCCATAATCGTTTTCATCCCAATATCCGTATCTAGGTAGGACATCCCTTTTTCAATAATACTAGGTAGGGCGACCATCCCTTCAAAGGATGAGATTTGATTAATAAATCCCGTTTTTAATTGAACTAATACTTCCTGTTGACGCGCGACCCGTCCAAAATCACTTTCATCATCATGTCGGAAACGGACATATTTCAATATTTCCTCACCATGTAATACATTTTTACCGCTGCTGGCTTCAATGCTCATATCATCAATAATTTCCTGATTCACATTTACCATCACACCATCTGGGGCAAGTAGGTCAACCATCTTTACGAATCCCTTAAAATCAATTACTGCAACATGATCGACTTTAACATCTAAGTTTTCTTGTATTGTTTTCTTAAGTAGTTCACTGCCACCATAATAATAAGCAGCATTTATTTTGTTATATCCGTATTTATAACCCGGTATTTTCACATAACTATCACGCATAATAGAAGCCAGTTTTAGCTTCTGCTGCTCAGGAAAGTAGCGTGCTAGTATCACAGCATCTGCCCGAGAATCCTCCTCTCCACGAGAATCGACACCAATCAATAGAAAAGTTTTCATACTTTCTTGGCTCTCTTCTTTAGAAAGGTTTTTTTCCGTATTTTTATTCTTATTTAATTGGGGAACAGGCGAATATGAACAACCAGCCAGCATTAAGACAATTAAACATATGAACAGTACCTTCTCTTTCATATCCTCACCTCATCGGTAAAAGTAACCATATTTTTCCCCTTTTATTGAAGTATTATGCAATTAACGATAAACAGCCTGTCAACGGTAATCGCTGACAGGCTGTTTATACTCAAATTATTTGATTTCCTTCTTTAAAACTTCCACTGCTTTTTTCACTTGTGTATCATTTTCAAGGATTTTCTCCCGGATGACCTGCATTAATTTTACGGTTGTATCGTCTTTGATAATACCTGTTTCTTTAACCTTTTGTTCTTTTTGGAATTCTTTAACTGCATTTGTTGTTTCTTCATCAAAGAATCCATCTATCTTACCTGGATTATAGCCTGCTGCTTTCAGCATTTTTTCAGCTGCCTTTACTTCACTGGAAGAATCAGATGCTTTCAATTCCTTATCCGGCGAAATATATGGAAGGCTGGCATAATCAGGAAGATTCACTTTAATATCCGGCTTGATCCCTTTTTTATGAATCCAATTACCTTCAGGAGTCAGCCATTTTGCTGCCGTGTATTTAAAGTTAGATCCATCATCGAAGTCTTGGGCTGTTTGTACAGTTCCTTTCCCAAATGATTTAACACCTATTAAAGGAATATCCGCTGATTCACTGACAGCCGCTGCGACAATTTCAGATGCACTTGCACTGCCATCATCAATCAATACGACTACTGGAATCTTCAACTCTCCATTATTCTTCGATTTATAGACATCTTTTTTCCCGCTACGTTCCTCAACTTGAAGAACTACTTCCCCATTTGGAATAAACAAGCTTGCCATATCTATAGCCTGGTCAAGCAATCCACCTGGGTTACCACGCAAGTCCAAGATAAGGCCTTTCATATCTTTCTTGGACATATCATTAAGTGCCGTTTCCAACTCTTTAACAGTATGCTCAGAAAAACTTGTTACTTGGATTTTGGCAACTCCATCATCTAGCATTTCGGCATATACTGTTTCAATTGGAATGGTATCCCGCTTAATCGTAAGAGCAATCGGTTCCGGCTCACCTGCTCTAGTGATGGATAAATCCACTTTCGTCCCTTTTTCGCCTCTGATTTTCAGGACAGCCTCAGAAGAGCTTAATCCTTCAATGCTTTTACCGTCCACACTTAAAATGATATCATTCGGTTTTACCCCTGCTTTTTCTGCTGGAGACCCTTTTATCGGTGAAACGACCATAATTTTTCCATCCTGCTCTTGTATCTCAGCACCGATTCCTTCAAAAGATGAAGAGATGCTCTCATGGAAACTCGATGCTTCCTTTTTATCCATATAAGTAGAATATGGGTCATCCAATGATTTGATCATTCCATTAATTGCCCCGTCAACCAGCTTGTCTTGATCAATCTCTTCATAGTAGTTATCTTTTATCGTATCGTATGTAGAATACAGCTTTTCAAATTCCGAATGTTTATCCGGTGCTAAAGACTCTACTTTTTCATCTCCAAAGGTCAAGGCTATTGTAGTAATCCCTGCGGTTAGAAATATGAGTAAGAAAATCCCCATAATGAACGTAAACTTCTTTATTTTTATGAATTTCCCTGCCTCTTTAGGCTGTTTTTGATTTTCTTCTTCCACTGAAGCCTCACCACTTTCATTCTTCATGACGATATAAACTTTTTCTCTATTTTATCAGCTTTCAGGCTAATCGGAAAATATTAGTTATCAAAAAAACAACTTTTGATCATATATATATCTTTTTTCACCATTTCGCGTAGGTAAAATCAGAAATAAAATTCTTAACCAAACCCATAATATTTCCCTGCCAATAATCTGTTAAATTACAAAAATGCGGATACCATGGAATAAATGAGTCTGTATCCTAACTATCATCGTACAGCTTCATTTATTCCTGGTAACCCGCAAGTAAATTTTCTTCTTAAATATCAGTCCTGTATTGCTGCTTCTAATGCTACCTCAATCATTTCGTTAAATGTTGACTGGCGCTCAGCAGACGTCGTTTCCTCACCAGTTAATATGTGATCGGAAATGGTTAAAACAGAAAGAGCTTGACGTCCAAATTTAGCAGCAAGCGTGTATAGAGCTGCTGATTCCATTTCTATAGCTAGAATCTGATATTTCGCCCATTTTTCTAATTCACTATTATCGTTATAAAAGTGATCGGCCGTAAACACGTTACCGACCTTTAATTGCAAACCTTTGGCAATACCTGCCTCATAAGCTTTTCTTAGCAAATCGAAATTTGCTGTTGGAGCAAAATCGACTCCCCCGAATGTCAGGCGGTTCATTTGTGAATCCGTAGAAGCGCTCATTGCCAGGATTACATCTCTAACTTTTACATCTTTCTGAATGGCACCAGCAGTCCCAACACGAATCAGCTTCTGCACATTATAGCTATTCATTAATTCATTTATGTAGATGGAAATGGATGGAACACCCATCCCTGTACCTTGGACAGAAATGCGTTTCCCTTTATATGTCCCCGTATATCCAAACATGTTACGTACTTCATTGTATAGTTTAGCATCTTCTAAAAATGTTTCTGCTATGTATTTTGCTCGTAACGGGTCCCCAGGAAGTAAGACCGTTTCCGCAATTTCATGTTCTTTAGCACCAATATGTACGCTCATACAACTATGTCCTCCTTAACTTTTGGTTGAAAAGATGTTCAAAAACTACTATACCATATCAACCTCAAGATAGGAAAACAGAACCTTAATTTCAAGAGCTTGTAAGGGATTGAAATCTGGAATCTATTAAGAGATCTAGAATAAGGCTCTTACATATAAAAATACAAACAAAACGGCGGTGGTCCGCCGTCTTTTAAAATATTTTTAGAATTAAGGGAAAGGAAGCTGCTAACCGTCTAATGACAGGTTACTCATCGACTTCTTCATCAATTATGCATTTTTCAAGAAGATATTCGAATGTGATGTCAGCAAGATCTTCAACTTCAGCTTCTGTTGGAAGATAGCCCCGTCTTATCAATTCTTGAAAGAAGAATTCCGCTATCTCTTCTGTATCAATAAAAACCTCAATTTCTCGCAAATCATCGCCCCCTTAATTAAAGGTGTATGAATGTATAGAGACAAATATTCCAGTAAGGCATTTCATTATATAAAAACATATGAAGTGTTCACTTTTTCATGAAAATTGCCTCCACTTATAATTATCTACTCCTGCCATTATTGAACAGAAGCTTTTGTATAGTAATTAGTTAATTGGCTTATTAGAAGGGTGGAATACCTTTCACTTTGTTTGCTTTTTTTTATGATCCGGATAAATTTCCTCTGCCGCTTTTTCAATTTTAGCAAGGGCGATTTTCATGATATGGTGATATTCATCATCGCCAAAATGTTCATAGAGCTTACAGTAATCATTATATAAATCTAACAGTCCATCGATCATTTCCTTTTTTTCATTTTTTGTCATAGTCATTTCTCGCTCACCTTTACCAGGGTTGTTTTGTTTAGCAATGATAGCAAGCTCATTATTCTTTTTAGAAAGGAGCAGCCCTAATTTTCGAATAATTGCATCTGCACGTTTGGCATCGGCTATTAAGGTCAATTCTTCTTCATGCGCTTCAAGCCATTCCCCGTCGGAGATTCGTGATAACTCATAGATCACATCCTCCCAGGCATTTTCCTTATAGCGCCATATTTCTGTTCGATAGCCGATAATCTTGAAATAATCCTGTTCATATCCATCTACCTGGACTAAGTCACCTAATAAATATTTATACTCAATATCGATCTGTTCTCTTTGATAAAGGATTTCTCCTTCGTATTCATTTATGGATTGCAATGTTTTTTCAATATAAAGACCTTCACTATAATTCACTTCATACACATAAGCACCATCGAGAAATTTTACATCGGTTATTTTCCCGACTGTCCCATACATTATTATTACGACTGTATCGCCTATTTTAAATTTCGGCTGTTTTTTCTTGCCCATAAGAGACATCCCCCAATATGGTCCTTATCGTTTGATTAGTAAATTATATGCACAAACAAACATGGAGGTTAATAGAAAGAGGGGGGCATTTTGCTCATTTAGATACAAAAGTACTCTCATTTAATAAAGGGTCATTTCAATGCTAAAGTTATGTGGGTTACTATTCATTCTTTACGTAAAAAACCGTCTCATCGAATGAGACGGTTCGTTGTAGGAATAGTCAGGATTACGTCTGTTCCTTGGCCATATGTACTTTCAATTTGAAATTTCCCTTTTAGTTCCTCCATAATCTGGATGCATGTCGCAACTCCCAGACCATTCCCTTCCAATTTTGTTGTATAAAAGGGCATACCGATATTTTTTAAATTCTCGGGGCTAATTCCTATTCCATCATCACGAATGATTAATTTTATATATTGAGGAATGAATGTAAGATTCAATTCAATCTTCCCCTTAGAATCGAATGCTTCACAAGAATTATTCAAGACATTCAAGAGAACTTGCCTCAATCGGTTTCGATCAGTATAAATATATATAGATTGTGTCACTGAGTTAATTAATGTTACATGAGAACTAGGATTTGAAGAAGAATAGACATCTATAATTTCATCGAGGAAATCTTTTAGATCAAGTTTCTCCCATTCAAGCTGATGAGGCTTTGCTAAATCAAGAAGTTGAGTTACAAATACATTAACCCGATTGACTTCCTCAAGCATGACATCACTATACTTTACTATTAAAGTTTTATCATAATCCTGGCTCTTCAATAGTTGGAAGAACCCCTTTATTGTAGTCAATGGGTTCCTAATTTCATGGGCAACCCCTGCAGCTAGCTGACCTACATATTTCAACTTTTCAGTACGAACGATTTCCTTTTCACGATCCTCTATCGTTTCCATCATTCTCTGAAAAGCAAGGTTCAGTTTTACCATTTCTTCAAAGCTTCTTTTATTAGAAACGACGAATTCTTTTCCTTCAATAAATTCCTCTGTTGCTTCAACAAGATCTTGAACAGGTCGTACAAGAGTCTTTGTAAATAAATAGACCACTATAATGATTGATACAAATAAAATCGTGTAAATGGTTAGATAACGTGACAAAAGATCATTCAAAGGCTGAAACACTTGTTTCTTATCAGCTCCCACAACCACAAACCATTTATTTTCCGTTTGTGCCATCGTATGAACAGCCTGAATAGAATATATTTTCTCTCCATTCTCTGCACTGTACAAGTTATCCGTTTCAGAAGCTTCTATCAGTTTTGCTTTTGTTAATCCCATTTCCTCTAAGGTAGAATTCTGTTGGACGCCATGGGGATCTTTTTTGGAAACCATGATACCTTCTTGATTAATCATGAAAATGTTCACAGGATACTTATCACTAATATCAATAGCTTTTCTCTCGATCATCTCCCAAAGGTTTTCTAAGCGGAAGGCCGAGGAGACAACACCAACCATTTGCCCTGTACTACCATATACCGGTGCACTTAAAGTTATTATGGGTTCAGAATAAGCTCGTGTTTTATACACGTCAGAAAGAAATTCATTACCTTCTAGTGCTTCTTCAAACCAAATTCTCTCAGCTAAGTTAGCTCCAATCATTTTATTAGATGTATCTGCAATAACTTTACCTTCCAAATCCAAATACAAAGCTCCGTAATATTCCCGTTTTGCTCCAATAAACTTTTTTAGTTCATCAGACTTCTCTTCTTTTGATGAGCCAGGATTTATGATTACCGAATTTGCACTTAATAACTTCACATCACTATTCCGTTCGTTCAAATAATTATATGTTTCATTGACGATATTAAGTGAACCTGCATTCAAGGCATTTTTTGCTTCTTTTTCAAGCAAAGAGCGTTGTGATCCATAGGAAATTATTCCTAATATCAGAACAGGTAGACTTGCTATAAGTAAAGAATAAAGCAAAATTCGGGTTTGAAGGCTTTTAAGCATCCTTCGATCCCCCCTATTCCTGATCTCCCTACTGGAGTCCTTCTTCTATTTGGACATATTGTTCCCACGCACGATCAAATACAGTCATACTTTCGAGATAGTCGCCATTCAATTCTAAATAACTACTTAATTCATTATAATCATCCGATTGCTTTGGGAAACTGTGATCGTTATAAGCGTGATTAGCAAATTTAGTGATGGCATCAATTTCTTTAGGTTGTCGGAATTTCATTAAATATAAATAAAACGGTCTCATGTGACGAGCCCTCCTAAAAAGTAACTAAGATTTCAGCTTTAATATATCGGAAACTTTACCTTCCGTCTACATTTTTAAAAACCAACATGGGTTTTTCTTCCTACAATTATAGGATAACTAACGATATTTCACCAGAAACAGAACGCAATTTATGATGAACTGTGATTGAAGAAAGAGTACAATGTCAATTTTCTTCGAAATTAATTTATATTAACCTTTCACAAAAGTGTCCAAGTCTTGCCTGTCAGGTCAGCTCTTATCCAATAAAAATAAAAGCCGATGTTTCCTTAGCGTAGGAAACATCGGCTTTCTTGTCGAAATTCTCTTTTTTCGGGCACGAACCTAACAGTACAGACGAGTTTTAATCTTTCTAAATAGTTGAATAATTAATACCAAACTAATCTATTCTTTTTACTGAGTACAAGCTAACGTTTAATGGAGCTTAAATAGGTTTGTTTACAATTATTCAACAATCATATAACTCAATGACTTACTCTTTTCTGTCTACACTAAGGGAATCATATCCTTTAAATAGAGAAATATATGTTTTTATAGAAACTGTACAATCTCTTCCTACCTAAAAATCAAAGTAATTCAGCTTCAATAATCTCTTCATCTTCAATTACTCATCATACGCCTTCTGTTTCCCAAGCTGTTTCATATCAATAACTCCAACCCCAGATCATACATAGTATTGTACCGAAGACAGTAATTAGAGCTAGGAATATAGCGCAATATAGAGTCATAAAAATTGATTTGCTATCATCAGTTTCACGAGCATGCATAAACACAACTAGTTGAACAGCTGCTTGTATGAATGCTGTCAATATAAAAATCGTCATGCCTGTTGCTTTTGACATATTGAAGAAGTAAACCAAAAGAGCTACAAACGTCAAAATCAATGAAAATACAAAACCCCATACTTGTTTAGCCGGGAATAATTCCTTCATGTTTATGTCATTCCTTTCATGTAGATAAAGGTGAAGATGAAGATCCAAACGATATCTAAGAAATGCCAGTAAAGAGAGAAAATGAAGGATTTATTGGCTGTTTCAGGTGTCAACCCGCGTTTTTTCACTTGAAGGATAATAAATAACCCCCAGAAAAGTCCTAATGTAACATGTGCTCCATGTGTCCCTAATGTTGTAAAGAGCATCGAAGTAAATGCACTAGTTTGCAGTGTAGCTCCTTCGTGATAATAGGTAATGAACTCAGTAATTTCAAATCCTAAGAATCCTAATCCAAGAAGGAGAGTGATTACGAAGAATGTCAACATGGCTTTCTTGTTGCCAAGTCGCATGGCATGAATTCCAAGCCCGATGACAAAACTGCTTGTTAAGAGCAAGAATGTTTCAGCAAGTACTGGAGTGATTTCAAAAATTTCTGCTCCAGTAGGACCGTTACCCGTACGATCAACTAATGTAAAATATGATGCAAAGAGTGTTGCAAAAAGCATAATTTCGGCTCCAAGGAAAATCCAAAAGCCTAAAATATTTAGACGATTTTGTTCCGTACTATATTCAAGAGGTTGCGAGTGATCTATTTCCATTTATTAACACCCCCGAATTTTGCTTCTGTCTCTTTAATTTCTTCTACAGAAATGTAATGCCCATGATCTATTTCGAATGAACGATGAGCCATGCAAACAAAGATACCGATTAACCCAATAATCGCAAGAAACCATATGCTGAATACTAACGCAAATCCAAAGACAAAGAAGATACAGGACATGATAAACGGTCCGCCGCTGTTATTGGGCATATGAATTTTTTCATAGTCACCCTTGAATAATTCATGACCTTTATATTTAGCATCCCAAAACGTTTCCCTTGAGTTCACTTGTGGAATAATAGCAAAGTTATATTCTGGTACTGGATTATGAGTAGCCCATTCAAGGGAACGTGCATCCCACGGATCCTCACTAACATCTCTTGGAGCATGGCGAATGCTATAGTAAATCGTATATACGATTAATACAAAGCTGATTGCCATTAAAGCTGCCCCGATAAACGAAATCATATTTAATGGTCCAAATCCAGTCGATTCAGAGTATGTGTATATACGACGTGCTTGACCATCTAAACCAGTGATATACATAGGGAAGAATGCTAAGCAAAAACCAATGGTTAGAAACCAGAACGCCCATTTCCCAATCCTTTCATTCAACATGAAACCAAACATTTTCGGCCAGTAGTAAGTTCCGGCACCAAGCACAGCAAATACTACACCCGGAATGATGACATTGTGGAAGTGAGCTACTAAAAACATTGTATTATGGTATTGATAATCCGCCGCTGACATCGCAAGCATAACCCCCGTAACTCCACCGATTGTGAAAAGAGGTATGAAACCTATTGAATAAAGCATAGGTACGGTAAATCTGATTCTACCTTTCCACATCGTGAACAACCAGTTAAAGATCTTGATTCCAGTCGGAATAGCAATTACCATCGTTGTAATCGAGAAAATACTATTAACATATGCTGCTTGCCCCATTGTAAAGAAATGGTGCGTCCAAACGAAGAATGAATATATAGAGATAAATACCATTGAAGCAACCATTGATCGATAGCCATATAGGTTACGTCGTGAAAAGGTTGGGATAATCTCACTAAAAAGACCAAATGCAGGCAAGATTAAGATATATACTTCAGGATGTCCCCAAACCCAGAACAGGTTAGCCCAAAGCATATCCATACCGCCCTCAGTCATTGTGAAAAACTTGGTTGCGAATAGTCGATCCATTGTTCCCATGATCAGCGCCACTGTTAATACAGGGAATGCGAAAATGATAATAATGCTTGTGACTAAAGCAGACCATGTAAACATTGGCATTTTCATTAATGTCATACCGGGTGCTCTCATTTTAAGAATAGTCGTCAAAAAGTTAATCCCCGTCATTAATGTACCTATTCCGGCTATCTGAATACCAATCATATAATAATTCGTTCCAACATGTGGGCTAAATTCATTACCTGCAAGCGGGAAATAAGATGACCACCCTGCATCAGGCGAACCACCAATTACAAAAGAGATGTTGAATAGCATCGCACCCATAAAAAATAACCAGAAACTTATGGCATTTAGACGTGGGAATGCTACATCTCGGGCTCCAATTTGTAATGGCACGACGAAATTCATTAAGGCCATAATGTACGGCATCGCCATAAAGATAATCATCACAACCCCGTGTGTTGAAAAAATTTCATTATAGTGCTGTGAATCTAATAATTTGTTATCCGGTACGGCAAGTTGCGCACGCATCATCACAGCATCTACCCCACCACGAAATAGCATCAACAAAGCAGATATTAGATACATAATACCTATTCTTTTATGATCGACTGTTGTTAACCAGCCACTCCATAAATAAAACCATTTTTTAAAGTGGGTTAAACCAACAATGATCAAGAGAACAGTAACACCAATGGCCACCATTGATGAGTAAATGACGGGACTAGGATTAGGTATAAGAAATCTAGAGAAAAAACCCATACTTTTGTGTTTCCTTTCTGAAAATATTTTTCTTGAGATAGACTAAGAAATTATTCATGATTGTGTGCTGATTTTTCTTTACTATTACTTGACTTATGATCATGCTCCATATGTTCACCTTTTGAATTCGTGTTAGAGTCACTTGAGCCATGATGATGTCCAGCATTTTCACCTTCTGGAGCTGGTGAGAAGTCTAAATGAGTTCCAGTAAACGTTAACTGTCCCTCATGACCCGGTTTTAATAATTCATTGAATCTTACTTCAGTAATAGGTTTCGCAGTTTCTTTAACTTCCTTTACCCATTCATCAAACTTATCTTGAGACATCGCTTCGACGTGAAACGTATTTTCAGCGAATCCTTTCCCACTAAAGTTTGCATTTCGTCCCATCATTTCCCCTGATTCGTCCGCTGCTAAGTGTAATGTGGTCACCATGTTAGACATGGCATATTTTTGACCGCCAAGTTGTGGAATCCAGAAACTCGTGATAGGCCCGAATGAATAAAGTTTAAATTCAAGTGGTCGATTTGTTGGAATATACAAGTAGTTTACTGTCTCGATATCGTTTTCTGGATAACTAAAATGCCACTTCCAGTCAGATGACGAAGCGTAAATAACTAATGGATCTTGACCTTTGTACCCTTCCGGAGTGGCTTCCACTTTATTGTTGGAAATTACAGAAACAACGGAGAAGAAAATGACGATTAAAATTGGCACCCCAACAATAATCGTTTCAACAACATGATTCCCTTCAATGTAGGGTGGTTCATATTCTTTAGGTAGTTTAGAGTCACGGTATTTCGTTAACACAAAGACTAAAATAGCACAAACAACAATAACAATAACCGCCATGATCGCAATTGATAGCCAAATCACATTGGCTTGCGTTTGGGCTTGAGGTCCTTTAGGATCTAAGACCGCTAATGATTCACATCCAGAAAGCACATTGACTATGGTAGAAAGAATGGCTAATAGAACCCATTTTGTTTTCATATATGTATCCTTTCTTTTAAGATTTCATTTCTAAGTTATCCCAAAAAATGTTTATTAAGAATGGTAATTTCTCACAATCACATTTATAGGCGGGATGAATATGAATGAATTCATTTGGGGAATGTTCAGAGAAACAGGTAATCCAAATACCTATTTGCTATGAAAAGGAATTTGAATATGTGAGGAGATACTGCATGGATTTTTTTATTCCTATTGGTCAAAGTAAGGGTAGTGAAGATGAAAATTTAAAATGAGGCCGCTACTAATGCCTTCACCGTTCGAGATGTACACCCTATAGACCACACCGCCGGGCGCACAGAAAAACCTCACCCAAAAAAGTAGATGAGGCAACTTCTAATCATTTTGTTATTTCCCAAAATCAAAGTAATTCCGCTTCAATAATCTCTTCATCTTCAATAACTCATCATACTTGGTCTGTTTTGCAAGCTGTTTCGAATCAATTAAAAATAGCTGATCTTCAATTCCTTTTACAATTTCATCACTCTGAAAAAGAGCTTTACAATTCTCACAATGGGAAGAAGGAGTTTCAGTAATTTCAACGGCTCGCGTTCCATCTGGTAATTCCCAATAGACCGTACCAGTTACCGGTGTAAGTTTTCCTATCTCACACCATGGACAAGTTTCCATGCTATTCTTCCCCCTTTGGAGTGCTCTTTTTTTGCTGTGCCTGGAATTTCTTTTCTTTTAACTGATCTCGCTTTTCACGTTGATTTTTTAATGAAGCATGCTCCGGGTTGGTAACGTAATTTTCACGGCGATTCATTCGTTTCAGCCCTTCAGGCACTAAATTAAATTGCTTGTCATTCATCAAACCAGCTATTCCTATATCTGACCGTTTTTCTTCCATATCAGGATATATGCCTTTGAAATAATCATCTGCAAGTCCTGGTGTGTAATGCTCAGGTTCGGGATAAGTGGTAATTACTCCTTCAAAATTACGTAGCACTGTTTTTGTCGGTGATTGTGAAAGGATATAGTTCGGTTGTAATGTAATTTTCCCTCCACCCCCTGGTGCATCTACAACGAAAGTCGGGACAGCATATCCAGACGTATGACCGCGTAAGCCTTCAATAATTTCAATCCCCTTAGATATCGGGGCTCGGAAATGACCAATTCCTTCGGATAGGTCGCACTGATAAATGTAGTAAGGACGGACACGAATCTTAACGAGGTCGTGCATCAGCTTTTTCATGATCGCAACACTATCATTTATACCGGCTAGAATAACAGCCTGGTTGCCTACCGGTACACCTGCATCTGCTAGCATCTCACACGCTTTCTTTGATTCTTCGGTAATTTCTATAGATGTATTGAAGTGCGTATTTAACCAAATTGGATGATACTTTTTTAAAATTGCACACAAATTTTCTGTGATTCGTTGAGGGAATACAACTGGAGCTCTCGTACCTATCCTGATTATTTCAACGTGGGGGATTTCCCTTAAGTTTTTTAAAATATATTCCAGGATGGTGTCATTAATCAATAATCCGTCACCGCCGGAAATAAGAACATCTCGGACTGCTGGTGTATCACGAATATAGCCGATTGCAGCGTCTAATTGTTTTTTTGGTACTCCCATACCTATTTGTCCTGAAAAGCGTCTTCTCGTACAATAGCGGCAGTACATGGAGCACTGATTCGTGACCAAAAAAAGGACGCGATCAGGATATCTGTGAGTCAATCCCGGTACTGGTGAATCTTCATCTTCATGAAGCGGGTCCTCCATGTCATATTTGGTTTTATGCATTTCTTCTGAGATTGGGACAGATTGCATTCTGATTGGACACCTTGGGTCATCCTTATTCATCAACGAAGCATAATAGGGGGTAATATTTAATGGGATGGTTTTCGTAGAGATCCTGACACCTTCCTCTTCATCAGGAGTCAAGTCTATAACTTTTTTCAAATCCTCCACAGTTCGGATAGTATTCGTAAGCTGCCACAGCCAGTTGTTCCATTGTTCATCGGTTACATCTTTCCATAGCTCTATATCTTTCCAATTACGCTCGGGCTTATATAAGTCAAATAACATGGTAATACCTCCTGAGTCTTGATAGTAGTATTTAATGCAAGAAGGATGCCAAAATTAACCAAAAACTACATATGCCCATAAAAAAATCCGGATTACATGGTCCATCCGAATTTTAAACATTCAAGTATGTTTTTTCATTTTATATTGCAGGGTCTGCCGTGGAATCTTCAATAGCTTCGAGGCCTGAAAGACATTGCCTCCTGTTTGAAGAAGAGCCTCGGTGATCAATTTCGTCTCCATTTCCATCATTGCCTGACGCAGTGGAAGTATTTTTTCTTTTGAAGTGGGACGTTTTTTTAAAAACTGCGGCAAATCTTCAAGTGTTAATATATCTTTTTCTGTATGATTCATCATGAATTCAATCGTATGCTTAAGCTCTCTAACATTCCCTGGCCAATGATAATTCTGTAAGAAAACCTTTGTCTTCTCATCAATTCCCTCTATGGGAAGTCCTAATTTCTTGTTATAGAATAAAATAAAATGATTAGTAAGGAATAATATATCTTCAGGGCGCTCTCTTAGCGGAGGCAGCTCATAGCTTAATACATGTAATCGGTAAAATAAATCTGCTCGTAACTTGTTTTCCGTAACGGCTTTTTTCGGATCTATATTCATCGCTGCCATAATTCTTACATCCACTTGGACATTCTTTGCGGCACCTATCCTCCTAATAAACCCATCTTCAAGCACCCGCAGCAACTTTGCCTGCAGGTCAATCGGCATCGATTGTAATTCATCCAAAAACAAGGTGCCACCATTGGCCAATTCAAATAAGCCCTGGCGATCCACTGCACCTGTGTAACTGCCTTTAGCGGTACCGAATAAAAGAGATTCTAATAAATTTTCTGGTAAGGCCGCACAATTTTGTGCGATGAACGGTTCTTTTCGGCGGTTAGAATCCTTATGGATACTTTGAACAAAAAGTTCTTTTCCTACACCGCTTTCTCCATAAACTAATACAGAGGAAGAGGAACGGGCAGCCTTTTTCCCTAGTGAAATTATGTTTCTGAATTCAGTATCACTGGTTAAAATATCGTTAAACGTATATAAATTACCATTCACTTCCGCTTTTTTTTCAGGACCTTTCATTGTCTTGAGCGAGCTTTCCAGGTCAGCTAACCGTTCAGATAACTGCTTCAAACTCGAATAATCCTTCGCTATTTCTATGGCACCAACTATAAACCCATCTACATAAATGGGGAGCGTTGTATTTAACGTTTCAATGATCCTACCATGTGCATTTACATACGATTGACTGTAATTATAAATGGGCTTTTCAGACTTAATAACTCTCAGTAATGTAGAAGATTTGTGATTTAACGAAGGGAAGGCTTCAAGTAATGGTTTCCCGAGTACTTCCCCTACTTTCATTCCATCATGATTGGCTGCCACTCCATTATAAAAGATGGTTTGTCCCTTTGGATCAATCACATGAATGCCCTCATCAATGGTTTCAAGTATCGCTTCTAATACTTCACTTGTATTAAAAAATTCACTAGGCAAGGTCCACCTCCTCTAATACGTCCTTACTTAATATATATGAGGAAATGCCAAAAACTTGTCATAAACCTGCCTGAAAATGAGCACTCATGTATAATTTTTCACCCACAGATTCATGTCCTCAAGTTTATCGAAGATGTAACAGTTATTGGCTAATCGCCCGCGGTATGCGTAATCATGCTGGTGCAGGGCCGCATTCATACCGAATGACAGTGATCGGGCAATGGAATAGATACAATAAATTTCATGTGAGACAAGGTGGTCTTCAAGTTTAGCAATCAAATGCTTCATTAAGCCGTACTGCCGGTGTTCGGGCAGTGTCGCACAATCAGTGATTTCAGCGTTATGGTAGAAGGCATCGATTTCTGCTGAGGCAGCACTAACGATTTTATCATTATGGGCGTAAATATAAAAAACTGTTCCGCTTTTCATGCACTTTTTCACATATTCCGGATCATTCATCGGAGTGGGGTATATTTCAAACACCTTTCCATACAATTGTGCCAGCTGAATAGCATCGGATTCATCTGCTTTACGACATTGGTAGTCTGCTGGCGGAGCATCTAAAGCGGCTTTTAACGGGAGAGTCTGTACACCGGCAAGGATTTGATCCTCCTTTTCCCAGTTTTCACTGTTTCTACGTTCATTCTTGTTATATTTAACAAGGAAGAAGCAATCGCTTCCTAAAAAGTACTTATCTATACTTCCTTCATATAAAAAGCCTTGAACTAGTAATTCTTGAACGTTTTCCTTTCGTGTCTTAAAAATGATTTTCTCTGCTGATATGTTCTCAGCCACCTTCAAAGATTCTTCTACGCAATCTTGAAAGTGACCGAGATAATCTTCCACCCGGACCCGCTTATTAAACCGGTCGATTGTAATATGTAATGTACAACGCGGTTTTTGAATTCTTTTTTCAATAATTCCTGTCTCCATCTAACTTGCTCCTTTCCTATCAATCTAATTATTGTAACAAAAGGCCTGACCCTATGAGAATCAGACCCGAGAGAAACTTATTATTGCTCTTCCACTCCACACCATTCGATTATAGTTAAAGCGATGATTTTTGCCACGTCCATCATTTTATCCACTTCTATATATTCATTAGAATCATGAGCCAACTTCGTTTCCCCCGGTCCGAAAACAACTACAGGAGTCGATCCCACTGATGAAAGATACCCTCCATCCGTCGCCCAGGGGGAGGCTTCAACAAGCGGCTGTTCACCCATCACCTTTTCATAGTACGCACCTAGTGTTTTCATCAATGGATGCTCAAGTTCGAGACTGCCAGGCAACCATCTAGCCCCAAACCATTCTAATTCAATTGGCTTCTCTTTGAACCATGCATCAGTCTGGTTTAAAGCCTCAATACACTGCATCAGAGAGCGTTGTGCCGCTTCCATTGTTTCCGTGGGGGCAATCCCAAACCGGCCTTCTAGTACGGCTGTATCCGGAACAGAAGAAGGCCAATTCCCACTTTGAATACTCCCAATATTAATCGGAATTGGAATTGTTACATTTTTATAGAGAGAATGACGAAGTGACTCGTTTCGTTCTTGTTCAAGCTTCTTGATTTCTAGCATTACACTAATTGCTTTATCTATTGCACTTACCCCTTCATATCTTGTACCTCCATGTGCCGACTTACCTTTGACTATAAGCCGAAACCACATCGATCCTTGTTGAAGTGGAAATAGTTTCATATTAGTTGGCTCAGGAATGATTGCCCCATCAGCCCGGTATCCTCGCAAGACTGCCGCAAGTGTACCTGCACCTCCGCTTTCTTCTTCAATCACACTTTGGAAAATAACATCCCCCTTCAATTGTATACCAGATTCAATAATTGCCTCGAGTGCTAATAATAAAGAAACATTGCCACCTTTCATATCAGTCGTTCCACGCCCAAACACTTTTCCGTCTTTTGCCATGCCGCTATATGGGTCATCGTGCCACGCAGTATGATCTCCCTCGGGAACCACATCAATATGACCATTTAAAATAAGAGATTTACCGTTGCCGATTCCTCTTTTAATCGCAACAAGGTTGGGGTTTCCTTTAAAATCTTTACGATCACAATAAAAATGGGGATGATTTCTTAATTTTTCATCCCCAATCTCCCATAAATCTATTTCGAGACCAAGCTGTCTGCACTTTTCAACTACAATAGCTTGCGCACTCCCCTCTTGGCCTCGCTTGCTCGGTTCCTGTACCAGTTTTTGTAAAAGCCTAATTCCATTCGTTCGATGTTCATTCAACCAAGTGCTGATTTTCTCTTCATACATATCACCATTCTCCTCTCTCATTCTTTTAAAATATGGATATTTTTAGAGACTGTAAACGAGGCTTCGGTTTGATTCCTGATTTCCTCGATACTAGAATTTTCAAATAAATCAGTTAATAAGAGACCTTCGGGCGTCACAGAAAATACGCCAAGCTCCGTGATAATCATATGTACGCATTCTTTAGCCGTTAATGGTAACGTACATTCTTTTACTAATTTAGACATGCCTATTTTATCAGTATGCTCCATTAATACGATGACCTTTTTGGCCTTTGCCGCAAGTTCCATCGCCCCACCCATCCCTGGTACTCTTTTTCCTGGCACATTCCAATTAGCCAAGTCGCCTAATTCGCTTACTTGTAGTGCTCCAAGAATCGTGATATCCACCCTGCCCCGGCGTATCATTCCAAATGCGATCGTACTGTCACAGTATGAAGCTCCTTCTCTAATGGTAATGGGAAGACCTCCAGCATTACAGAGATGCGGATCTTCCTTCCCCTTTTTTGGAGAACTTCCGATTCCAACAAGCCCATTTTCAGCATGAAACATAACTCGATGATCATTCAAAAGATGATTCGGCACAAGGGATGGTATGCCAATTCCCAAATTGACCAGCATGCCATTGCTTATTTCTGCTGCGGCTCGTTTCGCTAATCGATTTCTGACTTTGGTTCCCAAACCCATTTCCAATCGACTCCTTTTGATGGAATGATATAATCCACAAATGCACCCGGAACAATAATGTCTTCCGGATTCAAAGCGCCAAGTGGGACGATTTGCACTGCCTCGACTATGGTGATTTGTCCGGCAGTTGCTACGAGCGGATTCGTATTCCGAGCACTTTTATCAAATATTAGATTTCCATAAGGATCTGCCTTTTCTGCATAAACAATTGCGATATCTGCAGTCAACGCAGGTTCCACTAGATAATTTTTCTCACCCAGCCTTATGGTTTGTTTTCCGTCACGGACTATATCGACGTCCAGGCCAATGTCGGTCAATATCCCACCAAGACCCATCCCACCTGCCCGGATGCGTTCGACAAGCGTCCCTTGCGGTGAGAACTCTACTTCCAGCTCACCATTGTTCATAAATAGGCCCGCATTTGGGTTAGAACCAATATGAGAAACGATGATTTTTTTCGCACGCCGCTGTGTGACCAGTTTCCCGACCCCTATTTCTGGAAAACCAGTGTCATTTCCGATTAAGGTTAAATTTTTAATACCTGATTCCAAAATTAAATTGATCAATCCCGGCGGGGTACCGATGCCACCGAACCCTCCAAAAAGAATAGACTGATTATCTTTAAAGAGATGTAGAACATCCTCAAAACGGCAAATTTTCTGAAATGAATTTTCTAACATACTAACTCACTTCCTTGTTAGGATGACAGATGACCCGGTAGGATCTGCTCATTAAATTGTCGGAGTGTTATATCGAGCCTCATTAACAATTCTGCACACTCATCCTCCGAAATCGTTAAAGGAGGAGATATGATAATTGCAGCCCCGGTTACACCATCTAGACCCGCTGCTGCAGGGTACAATAGGATTCCATTTTTCATTCCCAATTTAATGATTTCATTAGTCACGTCGACAACCTTTGGAAGCGGAGACTTTGTCGATTTATCCTGGACAAATTCCATACCAATCAATAAACCCCTTCCACGGATGTCTCCGATAAAGGAATACTTCTCTCCTAACCTCTTCAGTCCTCTAATTAAGTTTTTCCCTCTGTCGGCTGATTTTTCAACGAGATTGTTTTTTTCTACATATTCTAACACCGCTAACGATACCGCACATGATAATGGATTGGCGCTAAGTGTATGCCCTCCGATAATCGACTGAGAGCCACTCATGATTGGCTCCATCACTTTTCTCGTCATTACAGCGGCAGCTATAGGAGTATACCCCCCACTCATTCCCTTTCCGAATGTTACGATATCAGGTTCTACATCCCAATATTCGGAAGAAAGCATCTTACCGGTCCGACCGAATCCAGTCATAACTTCATCGGCAATGAATAAAATGTCATGTTCTTCACAAATTTTCTTGAGTTTTTTAAAATAACCATCCGGTGGAACAATAGCTCCCCCGGCTGCGCCAATGACAGGCTCAGCAATAAAAGCGGCAATATTGTCACCACCAATGCGTCTAATTGTTGCTTCCAATTCCTTAGCACAGGCCATTCCGCACGTATGGGGATCAAGTTGAAGTGGGCAGCGGTAGCAATATGGAGGAGAAACGGAAGGATATGATTCAAGCATAGCGGTAAACCGTTCACGGCGAATAGGGTGGCCCGACATCGAAAGAGCCCCCATCGTGATGCCGTGGTAGCTCATCCATCTGGATATAATTTTATGTTTCTTAGGTTTCCCTTTTTCCTGCCAGTGCTGAATGGCAATTTTCAAGGCAGTTTCGGTCGCTTCGGATCCGCTATTTACAAAAAAGCTATAATTCAGTTCCCCTTTTGTTAGTTCAGCAATTTTTTTGGCGAGTTTCTCCGCTGGTTCACTCGTAAACTGTGAACGATACACAAATGAAACCTGATTAGCCTGTTTTTTCATCGCATCAATAATTTCCTGAACACCATGACCGATGTTAGCAGTAACAGCACCGGATGAAGCATCCAGGTAGTTCTTTCCTTCTTTATCGTATAAAAATACTCCCTCACCATGACTGATAGTCGGGTAGGCTCCTCCTAGGACCGGCTTGATCAATGAAGACTGCTCCATATGCCCACACTCTCCTTCTCTGGAAACAAACTAGCATTATAGTAAAGTGTATGTCCTGATTCAGGGAATCTTGCTAAGGAAATTGACCTAAGCTTGTAAACATCAAAAAATTCTTTTAGATTTTTGAGATGGGTCATTATAAGGAGTGACTTAATAGGGTACAAAAAAAAAGTGTATCCACAAGAGATACACTTTTTTCTTACAATGCGCTATTTAGCTTTTCTTGACGAATTGACTCTAAAAAATTTTCATCCTTTAAAACAGCCAGCACATTTTTATAAAAAGCAGTTTTATCAATAACTGAGGTATGTACATATTCATACTCTTTTAAAGATGGATGACGCAAAACATGTTTCATGCATGAATGACAAACTTTTTTAGTACCTAACTTATAGTAGTTCAAGTTACTTGCATCCCCATTTGAAGTGTCTTCGTTACAAACGAAACAAGTATGGCTTACACGGCCTTTTTTATTATATTCGGCCAAAGCCCCTTCTAAACGGATGGATGCGGGAATTGTTAATAACACATAATCACCTTTTCTATTTTAAATCTCTTAGTATTATATCAGAAAAACATAGAATTTGAACAATTAGCCTCATATTCCCTAATAATGCTTGTAAAATAATAAGATATTAAGCGCTGACAAGAGGTATTACTCCTAAAATCAACCAGAAAACATAGCTTCAGGCAAGTAGAAATATATTCATAATATAGGGAATTACCAGACCACATCCAAAATAACTTAAAACACCGTCCACTTTTGAACGGCGTCTTATCTCTAGTTTTTTTATGAAAGGACATTAACAGTTACTTTTCCGTTTTTCACATTCATCACTGCTTTTGCACCTACCGGGACCGTTACAAATGGATGAACATGTCCAAAGTTAGCATTCGCGATGACAGGTATACCATTTATTTCTTTCTTTGTTGAAATAATTTCCTGCAACGCATAATCAGTCATCCCGGATTCCTTTTGGAAACGGCCTATGACAATTCCTTTTATTCCGCTTGCATCTGGCAATTGAAGCAATGACTGTAAATCTCGGTCAAAACTGAATGGATGGCTTTCTTCATCATCTTCTATAAACAGGATACTATCCTTTAAAGAAGGCATATACTCTGTACCCTGTAAAAGATTGATTGTACAAAGGTTGCCTCCAATGATTGTCCCTGTCGCTTCCCCTTCCTGAATGACCATATATCCTGAATTTGTATGGAAAGTGCGATCATCCTGTTCTAAATGCCATGAATCATCACTCCACGTTTCACTTGGTTCAAGATAAAAGTCATCAACCTGGAGAACTGCTTTTTTAAAGTATTCCATTGTATATTCCAGCCCAGCCTTCATGCCGAACGTCGAGAAATGAGGACCAGGGTATGTAGTTAAGCCTGTTTTTTTATAAATTGCCAATAAGATAGCCGTTATATCACTATATCCCATCAACACTTTTGGATTTTCTTTAATCAAATCGTAGTCAATATATCGTAGTAATTGGTTGGCATTATAACCGCCAATAGCCGTAAAGATTCCCTTTACATTTGGGTCCCGAAACGCATCATGTAAATCCTCAATTCGATCTTCAATTGAATTCGAGAAAAAGTCGTCATGGACCAAAGCCGTATTACCATATGTCACTTTAAATCCAAGCTCCATTAATCTTTCTTCTGCCAGCCTGCGTTGTTCCCCTTTGACAATCGCCAGACTTCTCGAAGGTGCAATAATCCGGATTTCATCGCCAGCTTTTAAACGAGAAGGTTTCATATCTTTTTTTCCCCCTAAAATAATTATATCTTTCGTTATTTTAGCAGATATGCTGAATAAAGAAAAACTAGGACACTTAAGAACATGCATTCGTATTATTTCATAGTTTATTCCAAAGAAAAATAACTAGGATTCCTGGTTATTTTCTTTCACCAGCTAAAAACCGGTTCTTCGATATTTTTCAGTTGGTTTTTTTCGATAATTTTACGGGCAATCCAGCCCCCCAGACACTGGTCTGAGAAAGTAAGTATTTAAATAGGATTTATTCCTTTAAATTACTAACATAAAGAAAAGACCAGCATTTACTGGTCTTTTAGTTTTTTCTTTTGTTAGCAACAGAATGAAGCACCGATGATAATCAGCAGAATGAACAATACAACGATTAACGCGAAACCTGAACCAAAACCGCAACCGCCACCGCAGCCACCACCATAACCATATCCTCCGCCATATCCACCATATCCGTACATTAAGTTTCACTCCTTCTTGATTTCTGATTTCTCTTTACACCTTACCATATGTCATTAAGCCCGCCTTGGTCTGTGCATTAGCCTATTTTTCTAGATTTAAGAAAAAACTTTCCAATTATTGCTTTCATCTTTATAAATCATATTAGGTGAACAGCCAAGGGCAACCGCGAAAAATGTCAAAAAATCGCCTAGTACTTATTGTGTAAGTTTCAAATTGGGATATAATAAGGAAAAAACCATTCTTAGCCTCTTTAAGTCTTTAAGCTATCTCTTACCTATTTAGATAAATAAAATGTTAATTCGGGGGAACTACATTGAAAAAGAACGCAAAACCCTTCATCCCTTTCGCTGCAATTGCCACGATTCTTCTTATCAGCTATATCCTTCAAAAAGTTCCTAAAACCTATGGATCAGATGATTCATTAAATGTTTATCAAAAATTTCAATCCGGCCAGCCGATTCAATACCTTGTTGTTGGTGACAGTATTGGAAGAGGCTCTGGAGCCGAAAATCCTAATTTAACATGGTTCAAACAGCTAGAAAACAAGATGAATGACGTCAACGATATTCCTTTTCACGGGGATTATGTGGTCCAAAGCGGCTCCACTGCTTTTGAAGGCCTCTTTAAGCTCTCCCAAAGAAAGAAACATGACCATAAAGATTTAATTTTTATCGTATTCGGCGAGAATGACCGCAAATACATGAAGGTAGACGATTTCATCATGACGTATGAGGCGTTAATCAGGAAGGCGAAGCGTCTCCATCCTAATGCAGAAATGTTTACAATAACGGAAAGCAGCTTGAAATATGAGGAATTTGCATCAGCTATCGAACTATTATCTAAACATTATGGGGCTACTAATGTAGATATGCGGCCAATTTTTCAGACTTCAGGCTATACTGAAAAACAGCTGACTAAAGACTTAATACATCCAAATGGACTAGGCTATCAATTTTATGCTAATGCAATTTATGAACAATTTCTTGATAATTTAAAACAGGAGAAGCCAATAGCAAGCCTTCCCTCCAAGCTTCACGCCGGTTCTGAATTAGATTTATCAGAAGTTGACAACTATGAAAAGATGATCGGTTTCCGTCCAAGAGGAGACTACTTTACAAGTAATGCAAAAGGGAGCCTGATTGAATACAATTTCAAAGGGAGTATTCTTGGTGTGAAACTACTTAGAAGCCCTGATGGCGGGGAAGTGGCTGTAATTATCGATGGAAATAATATCACATCTTTAAATACATGGTGGCCCTTTGCACGAGAAAGATATTTGTTTATCACCAATGGACTTTCTCCCGGTTCACACACGGTCCGTTTTGAAGTAACCGGAAGAACAATGGCAAGCGATCCGACCGCATTACCATATGTACGTATATCATCGATCATCACCGATGATATAAACCACTAGTAAAGCAGATAAAAAAACCCTATCATCCAGTGATAGGGTTTTCTAATTAATCAAACAACTTCTTATATTCCCCGTATCCTTCTTTTTCAAGATCTTGGACCGGAATGAACTTTAACGAGGCAGAATTGATGCAATAACGTAATCCAGATGGTCCGGGTCCATCATTGAAAACATGACCAAGATGAGAATCGGCAGTTTTTGAGCGCACTTCAATCCTTCTCATACCGTAGCTAGTATCTAGATTTTCTACCACTTCTTCTTCCACTAGCGGTTTAGTGAAGCTTGGCCATCCACAGCTAGAATCAAACTTTTCCTTTGAAGTAAATAGAGGGTTGCCGGAAACGACGTCTACATATAGTCCCGCTTCCTTCAAGTTCCAATATTCATTATGAAAAGCTGGTTCTGTCCCATTATTTTGAGTGACTTCATATTGAATTGGTGAAAGTTTCTGCTTTAATTCTTCTTTACTGTTCATCTTTTCCCCCCCAATGATGTTGTAAAAATGATTTACGTCCTGACCCAATCGAATACCTTTCGTAATGCTCAGGTTGCTTTCTATAATAATGCTGGTGATACGTCTCAGCCTGATAAAACGTTTGGGCAGGAATAATCGGAGTAACAATTGATTTGGAAAATTTGCCGCTCTCCTGCAGTTTTACTTTGGAAGCTTCAGCAATTTCGCGTTGATTTTCGTCATGATAAAAAATCGCCGTTTGATAGGAACTGCCACGGTCATAAAATTGTCCTCCTGGATCAGTTGGGTCAATTTGCTGCCAAAACAATTCGATTAATTTTTCATAAGGATATACACTCGGATCAAAAGTAATCTGAACAGCCTCATAATGTCCCGTGGTTTCAGAACAAACCTCTTTGTAAGTAGGATTTTCCTTTGTACCCCCTGTATAGCCTGAGATAACTGATTCGATACCAGGCTGCTCATCGAATGGCTTTACCATACACCAGAAACAGCCGCCTGCGAATGTTGCTTTCTCTAATTGCTTAGTCAAATGAAATATCCTCCTTTTATGCAAACGTTCCATTGAATGCATTTTAACGCTTTTATCTTGCCCTGTAAAATATTTTGCTGTTCAAAATGATTAATATATGCTGACTCACCACTTCAAGTTAGGTTTGACACATGCCCAAGCATACTTCCATATGATGGGTTCATAATGAATAAAATGAGAGGTGAAGGAATTTGAGCGATAAACAATCATTTTTACAAAAAGCCGTAGCTTATGATTTACTATCCTCTTACTATAAATACAGCAATCCACATCTGCATGATTATTATTATCATAAGCACTTAAAAAGTCTCGAAAAAGCAACACAACCCATGAGATATGAACAAAGAAATACAGTAGCACCCTCATATGTAAGAATTCTACACGCTGCCCCAAAGTCTCCAGCTATCGATGTATATGTAAATGAAATGCGCATTCTCAAGAACTTTGTATATAAAGGTAACAGTGGTTATTTATCATTACCCCCTGGAATGTATCAAATCGATATATACCCTACTGGGCAAACCACTTCAACCATATTGAGCCGGAAGGTCGGGCTCGAAAGTGGAAAATCATTTACAGTCGCTGCCGCTGGGGCAAATGAATCGTTGAAAATGTTAACTTTAGAAGATAATCCATTTGTTCCTCAAAATGAAGCCAAGGTACGATTTATCCATCTATCATATGATACACCTTCAGTCGATATTGCCGTAAAAGATGGAGATGTCGTGTTTGCAAACCTTCCGTTTCGTAAAGTAAGCGAATATTTAAATCTATACCCTATGAAAGTTGATTTTGAAGTGAGAACCGCTGGTACAAAAGATGTTGCACTCTCATTACCCAACACAGATTTTCAAGCAGATACCTCCTCAACTATTTATATAATCGGATTGAATCAAGATCAACCTGCATTAGAAACACTTACATTAACTCCATAAATGGGTAAAAAACCAGGATACCTTGATCCTGGTTTTTTACCCATTTATTCTTTATTCACTGCAGCGAAGACGGGATGGTCAATAAAAATGAAATATCATCATTTTTCAAATCAAATTCTTTTGCCTTTACCCTAATGTCGCTTTTAAGTTCCATATCCTGCAGTGATACATAAATACTTTCGTCGTTGGGGCGAATACTGACCCACTCCGGCATATTATACCGATCGTTAATTAAACTCATGACATATGAAACCGGAAGATTCATCTGTCCAACAGCAACAGACTTTTGCTTTAAGATCAAATCACCATTCTTTTGAGCAATTGGTTCAAACGTTAATTTCATTTCAACTTCACGATTAAAAAATGGCATTGTTCCATACAGCTCGACTTCATCCGTTAAAAAAACTTCATAATGAATAGATCCTGTCAATCCTTCTTTATCAAGATACTGGTTGATTAATCGAGTCAGGTCTTCCCGATTCGTATGAATCTGAAATTGTATATCCTCTTCGTAACTTACTTTTGGTATCAGCTCTTTATCTTTAGCCGGAAGATTAACTAAAATCAGGACGAACAGGATGACCAGGATGTTTAGGGCTAATAAAGAAATAAACAAAGCCTTCCATTTGACTTTTGTCATTCTTGGTCATCATCTCCTTTGGCACTAGCTTCTAACGTGTCCTTTCCAATAGTGGTAATTTCCATGTTATTATAGATTCTTGTTGCAATTAGCTCATACCCGCGATCATTCGGATGAAAATAATCCTCAGCATACAGCAAGTCTTCTTCAGAGTTTTTAAAAATATCATCTATCTCGATAAAATATGCTGAATCATATTCCTTGATAATCTCTTTCCCGCTTTCATTCCAATCATTCATGATCATATCAAGTTCATAAAAATCGGCAAACCATTTTGAAAATGGATTATATACACCCACAAGGTAAATCTGGGCGTGATCATTTTCAGAGCGCACCTTATCAAGTATCTGTCTTAATCTTTTTTCATATCCTATTTTTGCTGAATCAAACTGATTCAGTTCCAAGTTGGAAAAATTCTGTTTAAATACCTTCATGATATCATTTCCACCGATTGTGACAACTATGGAGTCGGCTTGTTCAATGTCGTCTTGAATTTCTGCCTTATCCAATCTTTTTAAAAGTTGATCGGTCCGATTTCCCCGAATGCCATGATTAATCATCTCTACAGAAATAATGGATGGTTCTTTTTCCAGCTTATTTTGTAAATAAGGCAGATAGCCGCCATTATCTTTGCTATCCCCGACACCTTGGGTCAAGGAATCACCGATGGAAACAATTTGAACAGGATCCGGAAAAAAGCTGGCTGGAATGGTTTCCTTTTCACTCAGTTCAATGACGCTCTTTTGCTGAACTGATGACTGATTTGAAACAGTTTCACTTTGACTGCAACCTGAAATCCAAACTAGGCATATGAAAAGACAGGTGATTTTGTACCACATGATCCTCACCTTCCTACCCATATATTATATCATGTAGAAAACGAAAGATTGCAAACAATATACCCTCTTTCTATTCTACTCTTTGCTAAAGCAATAGTTACTATATACTATGAAAAAAAGCAGGGATTAAAAGCTAGTCCTATAAATTTTAGCATGTACTTAGCATGTAAAATCATTCTTCACTTCTGCTGTTTCGTTCATAAACGATTTACAACTATTTGACTATAGGATAATGGACTTTTCCCTTTATTTTCATTTTAAAACTATAAAAACAGAAAGAACAGGTAATTTAACCTGTTCAATAATTCTGTAAAATTTTAATATGTTTGATGATTTCATCAAATGGAATATCCTGCAAACCTGTGTATTCTTGAATAATCTTCCCATCCTGATCCACTAGAAAAAAGCTAGTCTGATGGATAACCTGGTCCTCATTTTCAGGTTTCTTAACAAGTGTTTTAAAGTTCTCCAATGCAAACTGCTCGATTTCTTCTTGACCATAGCCAGTTAGGAAGTGCCAGTTTCCGTAGTCTACATTAAATTGATCTCCAAACTTTTTTAATACATCGGGTTTGTCAATCTCTGGATCCACTGAAAAGGAAACAAACTCTACATCTGAGATGCCTTCGTCCTTCAACATTTGTTGAAGTTTAGACATATTTGAAGTCATTGGCAAACATACATCCTCACAACTTGTAAAGATAAAGTCCGTGACCCAAACCTTTCCTTTAAGGTCACTTTTTGAAAAGGGTTCCCCTTCCTGATCTATGTAACTGAAATTTTCAAGGTCCCAGTTTTTCGCATCAGGTACTCCGCTTGAACCGCATGCTGTTAACAGCAATAATACCGTTGTGCCTATAGCTGCCTTAAGCAAATGCAGCATTCTCATCCCTACCCCGTCCTTTATGTATAAAATATTCTGTTACTTCATTTATTCTACCAGACCAAGTGGTGTGAGAAAAGTAACTCTTTCTACAATCTAAAGACAATTTATTGAACAATGAAATAGCTCAAATCATACACATAACTTCGGTAACTGCTTTTCTATAAGAAATCAGTCCCAATAATACATAATAGCCATGGCGCCTTCACCTGTATGGGTACTGACTACAGCAGTAGTTGCCTCTATCTTTATATCGTGAAAACCTGATAATTCTGATATGGATTTACGAACTTTATCCGCAATTTCAAAACCGTTTGCATGAACAAACCCAATGCTTTTAATTGTTTTTCCGTGTGTATCTTCCTTGAATTTCTTGACAATATATTTCACAACCTGTGACTGGCTTCTAGCTTTGGACACAGGATTCAGTACACCATCGTCAAGAAGAGCAATCGGCTTGATGTGCAATAGGGAACCGATAAACGCAGAAACTTTACCAATTCTTCCACCCTTCACAAGGTTATCAAGAGTTTCAATGACAATGATTAAACTTGACTGCTTTTTAATGTTTTCTAGGCGTTCAATTATCTCTTCAGAAGATTTCCCTTCTTTCGCCATTTTTGCTGCCTCAATAACCTGAAATGACATGGCCTTTGAAATGAATTTAGAGTCTAAAACGGTAACTTTTGCATCAGACATACTAGCCGCGCTCTCCGCTGAGCGGACTGTGCCACTCATACCACCAGTCATATGAATAGAAATAATCTCACTACCGTCTTTCCCAAGTTCATCATATACCTCCACAAAGGTTCCTACTGCTGGTTGAGAGCTTTTTGGAAGTTCTTTAGACAGATTCATTCTTATCAAGAATTCTTCCTGTTCTATTTCAACCTTATCCAAAAAAGTCTCTCCATCAATATAGATTGATAGAGGAACCATTGTTATATCATAATATTCTAGTTCTTCTGGTGTCATATCTACTGTTGAGTCTGTTACTATCTTTACTTTATTCATAATTACACATCCCTAAATTAACATATCTATTGTATTATACCTACTCAAAGAACGCATTCAAACTAAACTATTCATTTTCTATGTTAAAGAATACATTTAATTCTAAATGATTACACAAAAAAAAGACCATCCCATAAGCCAACTAACCACACGCCGCTTATTCGATATTACATGGAATTAGAGGCATCTCTTTTATAGGAGAAGTTAGCTATGGAACAGTCCACATTAAGCATTATTAAGTAAATTCTCATGAAAAATCTTGTGATAAACAGGCCGTTTAAGTACTGATGCTAAATAATGCTTAAATGAGTAATTTTCTTTATGATCTTTATTATCAAAAACTCGTTTTACAAACACTTCCAAACGCACGGTCAACATAAAAAAATTCGGATCACTAGGCAATAAAACAGGAATTTCTGAAATTGTGACCTTATGTCCAAAACAATCTTTGAATTCCAAGCATTTGAACATCAAATTATCAATCCTCATTTTTAACCGATTGCTTATATTATACACAATAAACCCAAAAGTATAAATATTCATATGTATAAAAAACTGACAAGCCCCAGCATTTTTTAAATTAAAAATGACCCACAAGGGCATAATGCCTTCATGGGTCATTTTTTTATAAATCTTCCTCGTTATTAAAGGTTTCTTCAAGTAAACTTTCTCGCTTCACCTTACGTTTATACACTATTTTAGATAGTGAAATACTGATTTCATATAATAACAATAGAGGAACCATAACCAAAAAGTCTGACATAAAATCAGGTGGCGTAATACAAACCGCTATAACCACAAGTACAAAATAAGCATACTTCCTTAATTTTTGAAGCACGTATGGGTTAATTACACCAATTGAGGTCAAAAACATGGTAACTACAGGGAGCTCAAATAAAACAGCAAAAGGAAGTGTCATATTCAAGACGAATGAAAAATACTTATCCGCTGTAAAGTTGGTTATGAACATATCATCGCCCAATTCAATCAAAAATTGAAGAACGGTTGGGAAGATGACAAAATAACCAAAAGCAAGTCCTCCGATAAAAAGTATGAAGAGAGCAGGTATATAGGCAAGCGTGGCTCTTACTTCATTTGGCATCAAAGCCGGTTTAACAAATAACCAGATTTGCAGAGCAATTATCGGAATCGTTGTGGCAATGGCTACAACTCCTGAAAGCATAAAGTAAATCCAGATAATATCACTCGGTCCTAATACCATTAAGTCGAAATCAAGATCCTTCACAAACCAATTATAGATATCTTTAACATAAATAAAACTGACGATAAAAAAGATGAAAAAAGCAACAGCCGTAATGATAAGCCGTTTTCTCAATTCATCGAGATGATCGATGATATTTAATTCTTTATCTTCCAAAGTTGATCACGCCTTCATCTGAAAATCCGTATCTTTGTTTCAGCATAAAGGCGCAAGACGGTACCATCTTACGCCCAGCATTTAATTATTCATGATTTTTTTGTTGTGTTTTCTTTTCTTCTTCATAATCACCTTTTGTTAATTCACTCGTAGATTTTTTAAATTCACGCAGTGTTTGTCCAAAAGCACGACCTATCTCGGGAAGTTTCTTCGGACCGAAAATAATTAATGCTAATATTAAGATGAGAATTAGACCAGGTACTCCAATGTTCGACATTGATACATCCCCTTTGGTGTTGTAATTCGACCTACTCTGATTATAATACCATTTCCAACCAATTGAAAGTAAACTGGCATTTCTTCATAAAATGGTAACAATTATCGACAGATTATTTATAACAAATGTGCAGGTAGAATAAAATGTAAAAACATATTTATTATTCTATCCTACTTTACCATTTTGTCTATAATTAAATTAATAAGTGAAATAAATTACTGTCTTTATTGACTTCAACAAAGGAGAATCCTTTTTTATTCATTCTTTGAATCAGTCCATTATAATCATTTTTGTCTTTTAACTCCACACCAACAAGGGCCGGCCCGCTTTCTTTATTGTTTTTCTTCGTATATTCAAAACGGCTAATATCATCATTCGGTCCTAACACCTCATCAAGGAATTCCCTTAGTGCTCCTGCCCGTTGTGGGAAATTTACGATAAAGTAATAAAGCAGACCTTCAAATAATAAAGACTTTTCCTTAATTTCCTGCATACGGCCAATATCGTTGTTACCCCCACTGACAAGACAAACAACTGTTTTTCCTTTGATTTGTTCTTTATATAAATCCAGTGCAGCTACTGATAACGCCCCAGCCGGTTCAGCCACAATCGCATGCTGATTATATAAATCCAGTATCGTGGTACAGATTTTCCCTTCAGGAACGACAACGATATCTTCCAAGTTTTCCTTACAAATCTGATATGTCATCTCTCCTACATGCTTAACAGCCGCACCATCAACAAAGGTATCTATGTTTTCAAGTTCAGTCGCTTTTCCTTCTTTGAACGAATATTCCATTGAAGCAGCACCAAGTGGCTCTACTCCAATACATTTCGTTTTCGGCGAGACCGATTTGAAATAACTTGAAACACCGGCCATTAGTCCCCCACCACCGATTGCTGCGAATATATAGTCAATTTCATCTTCACAATCATTTAGGATTTCAACAGCTGTTGTACCTTGCCCGGCGATTACCTTTTCATCATTGAAAGGATGGATAAAGGAACGGTCTTCTTTTTCACAGCATTCCATCGCCATGGCAAATGCATCATCAAATGTATCACCAATTAAGACTATTTCAACATTTTCCCTGCCAAATAACTGAACTTGATCGACTTTTTGCCTTGGTGTTGTAGCAGGCATGTAAATTTTCCCATGAATTCCTAATTGACTACAGGAAAAGGCCACTCCTTGTGCATGATTTCCTGCACTGGCGCATACGACTCCGTTCTTCGTCTCTTCCTGGGTCAAGCTTTTCATTTTATAGTAAGCTCCTCTTAATTTAAAGGAACGTACATGTTGAAGGTCCTCTCGTTTTAAATAAACATTACATTCATATTTTTCAGAGAGCCTCTGATTTTTTTGTAAAGGAGTATGTAAAACAATCTCTTTCAGTTCTCTATAGGCAATTAGAATATCTTCCAATTGAATCCCCCTATTCATAGATACAGTCTGGTTCATAACAATCCCTCATTTCCTTCCTAATCAATTCAATTATTATAGCACTTTACTGTTATTAATGTAATTGATTTTTCTAAAAATTCTATCTTTTGTTTGTTTTAAACCAAAAAATCCGATTATGGCTAATGTTCCATAATCGGATTTCACTCTTATTTTTTTTGCAGGATAATATATTCATGCGGATAGAGATTTTTTTCATCCATGATACCCGGGAGAGATGAGATCTTTTCCCATTCTTCATCATTAATTTCCGGAAAATAAGTGTCACCTTCAAAGTTCTCATGAATTTCCGTAATATATAAGCGGTCTGTAAAAGGAAGAATTTCTTTGAAGATTTCCGCTCCACCAATCACGAAGACTTCCTTGTCACTTTTATCCGCAAACGTCTTAATTTCTGAAATATCATGTAATACAGTGCAGCCCTCTGCTGTAAATTCAAGATTTCGGGTAACGATGACATTTTCCCTACCAGGCAGCACCCTCCCGATTGATTCAAATGTTTTACGGCCCATCACAATTGGATGACCTAACGTCACTTTTTTAAAATACTGGAGATCTGCTGGTAAATACCACGGTAGTTGATTGTTTTTCCCTATCACTCGATTTTGACCCATGGCCACTATCAACGATATCATATGCTAACCTCACCTTTTATATGGGGATGGGCTTCGTAGTTTTCCAGAACAAAGTCCTCGAAATTAAAATCAAAGATATTTTTCACTTCCGGATTTATTTTCATGATTGGCAGTGGTTTGGGATCTCTTGTCAACTGCAGTTCCACTTGGTCAAGGTGATTCGAATAGATATGAACGTCCCCAAATGTATGTACAAATTCACCAACTTCTAAATCACATACTTGGGCAATCATCATCGTTAATAGCGCATATGAAGCTATATTAAACGGAACACCTAAAAATACATCGGCAGAACGCTGATAAAGCTGACACGAAAGCTTGCCATCAGCCACATAGAATTGAAAGAAAGCATGGCAAGGCGGCAATGCCATTTCGTCCAGTTCTCCCACATTCCAAGCACTTACTATCAATCTTCTTGAATTTGGATTGGTTTTAATTTGTTCAATCACTTCACTGATTTGGTCGATTTGTCTTCCATCCGCTGCTCCCCAAGAACGCCATTGATGACCATAAATCGGGCCTAATTCTCCCTTTTCATCAGCCCATTCATTCCAAATGCGCACGCTATTTTCCTGAAGGTAGCTGACATTTGTGTCACCCTTTAAAAACCATAATAATTCATGAATAATCGCTTTTAAACTAACTTTTTTCGTTGTAAGGACAGGGAACCCATCCTTTAAATTGAATCTCATTTGATATCCAAAGGTACTTATCGTTCCTGTTCCCGTACGATCACCTTTTTGAGTGCCATTTTCAAGTACATGCTTACATAAATCTAAATATTGCTTCATGGTAAACCACCTTTTCTACATTCATCCTTCTTATTTTAACGTATTTCAGCTCAATGTTTAATCTAATTGTTTAATAAAATTATAAGTCTCAGGTGCTTTTTGTCTAAGTAGTTGATTTTGTTCAAAGTTTACATAAAACATGGCAAATGTTTCTGCAAAGTATTCTTCAGGATAATTTAAAAAATAAGACTGTCCTGGAAACAGTACATCTACTTCCTTTCCCCAAATTCTCAAATAATCTATGTCCTCACGGATGCCATCATAAACAATATTATCAATGGAATGCGCAAGCTCATGTAGCTCCAAATTTACAGAACCATGTCCTTTTCCCTTATCGCTTGCACCGATTTTAACTAATACGGTATATGAACCACCCATGCCTGGAACGGAATCCCATGTTGTATCTTTATTCAAATAACCACGTGGAGCTTTCCCTTTTAAATAGGCCGCTGATTGATTTTCTGTCAAATTTCCGTTGAATAGCTTCATTCTCACTCCATGGTCTACAGTTTTCAACAGTAGGGAATGAGGAAGTGCATCAATAGTTTCTACAATCCTTAAGGCTTCCTGTTCATCGAAATCCTCTTCAGGAAATAAAAATAAACTTTGCAGTTCTTTATTATCCTGCAATATTTCCGCCTGCCTTAAAGGATTATCTTTCGTCAAATTCCGCCATTTCACTCCTTCCGCTTTAGCTAAGGATAGGGAAAGCATTGAAAGGAAACAAGCAAATAATACAAGTATTGCTATCCAATTTTTATATTTCACCTTCAACCCTTCCTTTCCTTAAATCCAATGTATATTGCGAAAATATATGTATATTAAACTATAAAAAAATCCCTATACTATTATATTAGTATAGCATATTAAGACAATATATTAACTTTATGTTTTTCTGGTAAATTTGGCTGAAGATTTCTCCCACTAAGCACCAATTCTCCGGATTTTTCATATATCAACAGTATCTAATCGTAAAAGGTTTAAGGTGATTACATGAAATCGATTAATAAAAAGGTCATCCTGCATGAGCACCGTGAACTTGCCGAAGAAGTTCTTGATATCTACAGTTTAAAAGTGTTTATCATTCTCGACCTTTTGCTGTTCTCTATTTTCTTCGGTATATTGCTACATCCTTTACTCACTTCACTCTGGCTTAACTTTTTTTTACCTTTTCTTTTTTTCACAACATTTACTGTCATTCTTCAACTATTTGATATTTTCCAAAGAAAAAGCTGACATCATTTTGATGTCAGCTCAGACTGTAGACAAACTCGATGAAAATCGAGTTTGTCTACAGTTTTTTTGAGGGGTTGTAAAAATTCGAACGTTGATTGGAACGTAGGGCACTCGCTTTCCGCGGGCGGTCAGGGAGCCTCCTCGGCGCCTTTGCGCCTGTGGGGTCTCCCTTGGACACGCTTTTCCCGCAGGAGTCTCGCACCTTCCGTTCCAATCAACTTTGTTTTAACAATTAGAAATAAACACTTTTTCCTACAGTCTTTTTTGTTTTAATATAGGAGTATTAAAACTTGAGGTGATGACGATGCTTTCGAAACATAATTCTATTCAGCGAGATCAACTTGAAATGATTACTTTGGATCAACTGGTGCCAGCGAACCATTTGGTTCGTAAAATTGAGGGGGCCATTGACTTCACTTTCATTTATGACTTGGTGAAAGAGATGTATTCAGAGATAGGCCGCCCAAGTATTGATCCAGTTATTTTATTAAATTGACATTCATTCAATATACCTTCGGTATTCGTTCGATGCGTAAAACGATTGAAGAAGTTGAAACGAATATGGCTTACCGTTGGTTTTTAGGTTACGGTTCCATGATAAAATACCTCACTTCTCAACGTTCGGGAAAAATTATGAGCGTCGCTTTAAAGATACAGACCTGTTTGAACAGATTTTTTATCGTATCTTAATGACAGCCTCAGAAAGAAAGTTAATTAGTGCAGAGCACGTATTCGTTGATTCAACACATGTGAAAGCCAGTGCGAATAAGCGTAAGCGGAAATTCGAAAAGAAAATCGTTCGTAAGGAAACACGAGCATATCAAGGACGCCTTCAAGAAGAAATAAATCAAGATCGTGAAAACAATGGAAAGAAGCCTTTTCCACCGGATAAATTTGATAAAGAAGAAACCAAAGAAATTAAAGAAAGTACAACTGACCCTGAGAGTGGCTACTATGTAAAAGATGAACGAACAAAACAGTTTGCCTATTCATTTCATGCGGCTGCGGACCGCAACGGTTTTGTGCTGGGGACGATTGTAACACCGGGAAATACGCATGATAGTCATATCTTAGAGCCTCTTGTTGAACAAGTGATTGAGAAAGTTGGAAAACCTGAAGCTGTTGCCGCAGATGCAGCTTACAAAACACCAGCCATTACAAGCTACCTTTTTGGGAAAGAAATCACACCAGCTTTACCCTATACACGTCCACGAACAAAAGAAGGGTTCTTTCGCAAGCATGACTATGTTTACGATGAACATTTTGATTGTTATCTCTGCCCATCGGGCGAGATTTTAAAGTACTCAACAACAAATAAAGAGGGCTATCGCGAGTACAAATCACCCAAACACACTTGTGCGACATGCTCATTTTTATCACAGTGTACAGTAAGCAAAGACCATCAAAAAGTGGTGACACGCCATATCTGGCAAAATTATATGGAAGAAGCAGATCATCTGCGTCACCACAAGGATGTAAAACCTATATATGCGAAACGCAAAGAAACAATAGAGCGTGTATTCGCAGATGCAAAAGAAAAGCATGGTATGCGTTGGACTACTTTAAGGGGACTTAAAAAATTGTCGATGCAGGCGATGCTTACATTCGCTGCCATGAATTTAAAGAAGATTGCCAATTGGACATGGCAAGGTCCAAGAATGGCTTAATAAAGTGGGCTCGTAGAGGCCCAATCTCTTAATCTTGATCAAAATTCAAAGGGAATTTCAAAAGGGGTCCAGAATTAAAACATTCTGGACCCCTTTTGTCTACAAACTGAGCTGACATCATTTTGATGTCAGCTTTTATTATTGAGTGTTTAACCGTGTTCTTTAACCCTTTTTTCTTTCTTAAAATGAAATACGATCGTAGTGCCGAAAATAATGAAAATAAAGGCAAAGAAGATAGCATGAGGAATTTCAATCCCTGCAACAGCAATAAGCATTTTTATAGCAATGAACCCTATTAAAACATATGCTGCAGTTTCTAATTCTGGAATCTTATCAATCAGCTTTAAAAATAACCCAGCCACGCCCCTCATCATCAAGACACCAATCATCCCACCGGTTAAGAGGACCCAGACTTTTTCACTTACACCAAAGGCGGCCAATACGCTATCGACGGAAAATGCAATATCCATCAATTCTACAGCAGCAACCGTTCCCCATAAGGTACCAAACATGCGGATCAGTAAGCTGTTTTTACTCATTCCCTGAATATCTTCATCGTTTCCAGCTTGTTTTTTTCTTTTATCTCTAAAGTATTTGAACGAGAGCCAACCAAGGTAGGCGGCTCCAATGACCTTCACCCACCAAAGTTTAATGAGGAAAACACCTATTCCAATTGCTACAAACCGGAAAGCATAAGCACCTAACAAACCATAAAAAAGAGCTTTTTTCCGTTGTCTTTCCGGCAGGTGCCTGACCATTACCGCCAAAACCAAAGCGTTATCCGCTGACAGTAGACCTTCCATTAATACGAGCGTACCAATCAATCCCCAGCTAACCGGGTCGGTTAAAACCTCACCCCACATATTCCAGTCAAAAAATTGAGCATATGTATTAATGACGTTATTTAACAACTCTGACATGATGAAGACTCCTCTGCTACTGTAACTATAAAAGTAGAAACCCAATTGAAAAAGATCATCTTACTTAACTAGCTTTAAAATATCTAATCTTGTACTTTGTTTAACACAAAATAAATACGTTGCATAACAACGTATCATTTAATACTTATATAACAATTATCATACTCTTACATGTGCTTAAAATCAATGGAACCAAGCTACTAAGAGAGTCTTTGTTTACTTGTCCACTCTGGGGGTGTATTTTTATCCCAATATATTTTTCCTAAATCATAATGGGTCGCATATGAATCATGATAGGTATGATAATGAAAATCAAACCAATATCCCTCTAATGGCGGATTCTCCTGCCTGACATGGAACCGCATGATATCCTTGCCGCTTATCGAATCAAATATATGAAAAATTTTCTCCGCTCTACCCGCACTTGGCTGCTCTGTAATCGTTAATTGCTGTAATTTTTCATCAGGAAATTGGGCCGTTATTTCTGTAATAGCATCTTCCATTTTTGGTAATATGGCTATTTTGAATTCATCACCAATTTTAGGATTGATTTTCTCGCCAAATTTCATAAATGCGTTTTCCTCAGCTTTATTCAGAATGCCTGATAAGAACTCTTCCCGATTAAATTCCTCTTCTATATCAGTAGGTTTTTGAGAAGAAAGATAGGATAAATGTTCTTCTTCTACTAACCCTTTTTTAGTATCCTTTAACGAATCGGCTTCAGCCAGCCACGATAGATCTGAAGGGGTGACAAGCCCAAATGTCAAAACGGATACTAAAATGACGAGACTTTTCCTGAACCAAACCGCTGCTTTCAAATTCCACACTCCCCCTTCTTCTTATTATTTTCTTTATATTTAGTATACTTTTATTTTTTAGTAATTACGAATAAATAGTTACCCAGGTTTCAAAAATCTTTAAAATGGATAAATACCTATATAAAGTTCATGAACCCAATCTTTTTTACTAAATATCCACTATTCAATTTGTAAATGAAGGATTTTGACGATATTTGGAGAACTTAATAAGATTCAAGTCTTTTTAAGGAGGGGTCTTATATGGCTTTGACTACGACTGCCATGGTGGCTTTATGTCTTGTAACGTTAGCATTTTTCGTATATTTATCATTTGCTGATTAAGAATAAATAAATACCTACGAAAAATCTCCTTGTCATTCATCAGTAATGACAAGGTTTTCTTTTAAAAAAGGCGTTACGACTTGGCAGATAAAAGGACTGAATACTGGAGGAATTACTTTGGAAAACAACAATGGAAACACTAAAGATGATTACAAGAGGGAAACAGCCACAGGGAAGGCCGGAATGGTCGTTACCGCTCATCCCGTAGCTACTTCCATTGGGGAAAAAATATTACGTGAAGGTGGAAATGCGGTTGATGCGGCGGTTGCCATCCAATTTGCTCTGAATATTGTAGAACCTATGATGACTGGTATCGGTGGCAGTGGTTTTCTTATGGTATATAACGAAAAGAATAATGAAACTAAAATATTCGATGGCCATGTAAGAGCACCTAAAGCCGCGCATCCAAACATGTTTCTTGATGAAAAAGGGGAAGTCATCCCATTTAAAAAACGTTCGATTAAAGCTACAGCAGTTGGTATTCCAGGAATTCTTAAGGCTATGGATGAAGCTCTCTCCGAATACGGTAGTAAGACATTAGCAGAACTTATTGAGCCCTCTATTGAATTCGCTGAAAAAGGAGTTCCTGTCAATTGGGTATTTTGTGATGCCCTTGAAAATTTTGAGTATCGGTTAGGTGAAGAAGCCCGTAAATTCTTCATTCCAAACGGTAAACCATACAAAGCTGGTGACCTCCTAATAAAAGAAAAATTGGCTAATACCTATCGAATATTACAGCGTGATGGAATTTCCGCTTTTTATGAAGGTAAAATCGGAGAAGGAATCATTTCCTGTATTCAGGAACTTGGAGGTTTTATGGAACTTTCTGATTTACAGGACTATAAAGCAACCATTGATGAACCAATGTTTGGTACTTATAAGGATTACCAAATTGCTTCATCGATGGCCCCAAGTGCAGGAGGATTCACTGTCATTCAAATTCTAAAAATATTGGAGAGCTTCCACTTAGAACAATATGATGTGCATTCATGGGAAAAATATTACTTAATTGCCGAAGCAATGCGTCTAGCATTTACTGACAAAAAGGCTTTTCTAGCTGATCCCGAATTTGCCGAATTACCATTAAAGGGTCTTTTGCATGATGAATATATAGCTAAACGACGCTCATTCATTAATTTTAAGGCAAGAAATAATGCAATTGACTTTGGAAATCCTTGGATATATGATTCTGTGAAACAAAGGGATGTCATCCCACAACCAAATGACGAAGAACGTAGTGAAACGACTCATTTTACTGTCCGTGACAGATGGGGAAATATTGCTGCATGTACATCAACTGTCGAACATCCATTCGGTTCCGGTATCATGGTTTCCGACTATGGCTTCATGCTGAATAACGAACTGACGGATTTCGATTCCATTCCAGGCGGTATGAATGAAGTACAGCCAAATAAACGTCCTGTCAGCTGTAAAAGCCCAACCATCATCTTTAAAGACGGTGAGCCTATATTGACGCTAGGTTCTCCAGGAGGACCGACCATCATCAGTTCAGTCGTACAAACGATCATAAATGTACTTGATTTAAAAATGGACTTAAAAGCAGCCATTGAAGAACCTAGAATTTTCACTCCTATGGGCCCTCATATTGAATGGGAATCAGGTATTGATATGATTAGCAAAGGCCACTTAGAAGCAATGGGCTTTGCATTTAATGAAGTGCCCCATTCTATAGGGAATGTTCAGGCAATACAAATCAACCCGGCTGACGGGTCAAGCTATGGTGCTGCAGATTCAAGCCGTGAGGGCTGTGCGGTAGGTCTAAATGAGTTAGATTACAAAGCTTAATCACAGTACAGAAATGTAGCCATAATGAAATTTGGATGTTTTTCTCTTTAATACTTCAAATCCAAATTCCTCAAAGCGGGAGCTGCGAAAATGGTCCTTCAACACGACTCTCTTTCGCGCAACCCGCTTGGCTTCTTTCATTATTTCCATTGTTAAGTCGTGACCTTCCGCAAAATGAGCCAATCCCCTAATCCCATTTGATTCTTGAATCGTTTCCTCAAACATTGGATCGAAATATACCACATCGAAATGATTATCCGGTAATGTTTTCAATAACTCGTAATGATCAGTATGAATGACCTTAATTCTTCTCATCGCTTGAATCATCTTTTCATCTGCATTCTCCCATGTTTTCAAACCATGGTCAACGAGCAAGGCCAAGTATTGATTTTCTTCCAAAGCACTAATCTGTCCATTTTCTCCAGCAGCAAAACTTGAGACAATCGCATCTGAGCCCAAGCCCATTGTACAATCAAGCACAGTACTTCCTTCCTTTATATCTCCAGCAACGAGAAAAGGATCACTTTCTCCTTGTTTTATTCTTTTTATTCGGATCATAGCAAGGTTTGGATGAAAAAAGAATGGCTCTTTTTCTTCAAACCGATATAGCTCCATTCTCATTTTTCCAAAAACAAGGCAATCATCTTCACCATTTTCTGATTGAATCGCCCTAACCGAGCGTTTTCTTCGGGCAATAAAAGGAATATGTAATTTTCCTGCTAACTTTTTGGCCATCATTATTGTCTCATTATCGGCTCTTCCTGCTGTTGTGATAAACATCGTCCTACCCCTTTAAACTGTTAAAAATTTGAAAAAGAATGCCCTGTTTCCAGGACATTCTACTTTATCACTTATTTCACTTGACTAAATGCTGCTAACAAGTTATCCATAATAGCTTCCATCGGCTGGCCTTCAATTTCATGACGTGGAATGAAATGTAAGACTTCTTTGCCTTTTAAAAGTGCCATGGATGGCGAAGAAGGTTCAATTCCGTCAAAATACTCACGCATTTTGGCTGTTGCTTCTTTATCTTGACCAGCAAATACGGTTACAAGATGCTTTGGTTTATCCTCTGCTTGGAGAACAGCTTGAGTAGCAGCTGGACGAGCTAACCCGGCAGCACAGCCACAAACTGAATTCACTACAACCAATGTTGTACCCTCGACAGCTTCCATAAATTTTTCAACAGCTTCAGCGGTTTCTAACTCCTCAAAACCTGCTTGAACTAATTCAGCACGCATAGGCTTCACCATTTGTTTCATATATTCATCATATGCCATAGACATAAAAAAACCTCCTTGGTTACAATTCTTCAATTAGTATAATCATACTATATTCTTAAGTCCATATGCAAAAATGACGCTTACAACTTTTGTTAAAGTATTTATGAAACCGTGTTAGCACACAAACTGGTCAAATATCAAATATTAAACACTATAAAAATAGTCTTCTCAAAGAAACACGGTAAAAGAATTGATTTAATTCTTCTACCGTGTTTTTATTTCACATGATCTAAATTAAACTTTCATTACGCCGCCTGAACTAGCATTAGTTACAAGTTTAGAGTAACGGGCTAAATAGCCTGTTTTAACTTTTGACTCGAAACCTTTCCAGTTAGCTTTGCGTTTTTCAAATTCTTCATCGGAAATTTCTAATTCGATTTTACGATTATTCAAATCTAACTCGATGATATCTCCATCTTCTACAAATGCGATTGGACCACCTTCAGCTGCTTCTGGGGAGATATGACCGATACTGATGCCTCGAGATGCACCTGAAAAACGTCCATCAGTAATTAATCCCACTTTAGCACCAAGACCTCGGCCAACGATTTGGGAAGTAGGCGCCAGCATTTCCGGCATGCCCGGCCCGCCTTTTGGACCTTCGTACCGGATGACAACAACATTACCTTCTTTTACTTTGCCAGTAATAATTCCAGATAATGCATCTTCTTGTGAATCGAAGCAGATCGCTGGCCCTCTGTGGTATCCACCAACAGATTCGTCAACAGCACCCACTTTAATAATTGAGCCTTGAGGAGCAAGGTTACCAAACAATACAGCAAGACCACCACGTTCAGAATGCGGGTTATCCAACGGATGAATAACATCCTTGTCCAATATTTCACAACCCTCAACATTTTCGCGTAGCGTTTTACCTGAAACAGAAAGACAATCACCGTTAAAGGCACCTGGTTTTTTAAGTAACTCATGTATAATTGCGCTCACACCACCAGCATTGTGTACATCTTCAATATGATAATCAGATGCTGGGGCAATCTTCGCAAGATGTGGTACGCGGTTTGCTATTTCATTGATGCGTTCCATAGGATATTCAAAACCTGCTTCATGTGCCAATGCAAGTGTATGAAGCACTGTGTTAGTCGAACCACCCATCGCCATATCCAAAGCAAATGCGTTATCAATTGCATCAATCGTTACGATATCACGAGGTTTAATATCTTGTTTGATTATTTCCATCAATTGTTTGGCAGATTTTTTAACAAAATCCTTACGTTCTTCGGCTACAGCCAAAATTGTACCATTACCTGGAAGTGCAAGACCTAAACCTTCGGCCAAACAGTTCATGGAATTTGCTGTAAACATCCCTGAACAAGAACCGCACGTAGGACATGCAACTTGCTCAAGTTCTTGCAAATCTTCTTCATTTATATTACCCGCTTGGTATGCTCCTACACCTTCAAAAACAGACGTTAAAGAAAGAGATTTACCGTTTTTGTCTTTCCCTGCCTTCATAGGCCCGCCACTTACAAATATTGTAGGAATATTAACACGAAGAGCTGCCATCATCATCCCCGGTGTAATCTTGTCACAGTTTGGAATACAAACCATACCGTCAAACCAATGTGCAGATACAACCGTTTCTACAGAATCCGCAATAATCTCACGGCTTGGTAAAGAATAGCGCATACCAATATGGCCCATGGCAATTCCATCGTCTACCCCAATTGTATTAAATTCAAAAGGAACACCGCCAGCTTCACGAATGGCTTCCTTCACTATTTTACCGAATTCCTGAAGGTGAACATGACCTGGAACGATATCAATGTATGAATTACAAACCGCGATAAATGGTTTTCCGAAATCTTCTTCTTTAACACCTGCTGCACGCAAAAGGCTTCTGTGTGGAGCACGGTCGATTCCTTTTGTAATCATATCACTTCTCATATTTGATGTAGACATTTGTTGTAACCCCCAATTTTCACTTCTCTAATAATTTAATATAATCTAATTTTTAGTATACTCTAAAAATTCTAACATATTTACATACAAATGCAACCATTCAACTCTTAAATATCCATAAAAAAGTTTTACTAAAATAATAGAAAAGATATTTTTCTCCTATAAGAAATGGTTTCATGTAGAAAACATACTATTTCGCATGTTTTTGACTGTTAATAAATCAAAAACACATGATTGGTCAGTAAAAACTGTACTCGTTCAATCGACAAGCATAATTTTCACTAAAATTACCCAAGTCAAAAGTTGTTATGGTATCAATACACCAAGGCATATAAAAAAATCATTTCTGCAGAGGATGCTCTCTGTGAATCTGACTAACTGAAAATCTGGTTACAAAATATGCCCTAAAGCGGGACATTTTTAGAGCATAAAAATAACAAAAAGGCATCCGGAATTAAGTCCATCCGAATACCTTTTGCCTACAAAATAGAAACATGCAATTTGTATGATTTGTTGATAAAACGATTTTTAATCAAAGTCACTTGTCATTTGTTTGCCTTGATTCTGTCATTTGCTTCCAAACTGAACCCTTTGCTTCTTCTCCGTTTTCTATTCGGTCAATAGCCATTTTAACCTGTAGAGCCACTTCGAACTCTGGGTCCTGTTCAGCTTGTTTTAAATAGGGTAGGACTGTTTCATTTCCCACTTCATATAAGAACATCGCAGCCCTCCACCTTACTAGTTTATTTTTATCTGATAAGGATTGCGACATTTCTCCCATTGCTTCTTCAAAACCTAGATCAGATAAACAGTCACCCGCTGTTCGTCTTACTGCCACACTTGAATCTTTCAATGCTTTGTACAAGCTCGGAAGTACTTTTGTATCCTCGATCATCCCTAAGTAAACAACAGCAAGTCGACGAATAGAGACTTTACTATCAGACAAGGCTATATCCAATACTGGAATCTCTTCAACCGTTGGATCTTCCATTTGTTCTAACGCTTGATAACGTTTTTCCCAATTTTCATCATTCAACATTTCTGCGGTTAGTTTTATTTTGGGACGCTTCACGAATGCCTCTTTTTTATCAACGGTTTCTTGAGCAGCAGCTACTAGCTGGTTAATTCGTTCTTCCGGAAAAGCGGCAACCAACTCATCCGCTACTTCTTTCACGATATTATCCATATCCCCGTAACGGATACCATAATCCTTCCATTTTCGGAGCAAGACTACATTATCGTCTTCTTTTTGAGCAGCAGCAATACCTTTAATAAAATATTCTGGTAAAGCAAAGCGTTTTTCATGTTGGCTATCACTTGCTTTAATTTGCATCGGAATTCCTTTGAATTGTTGAATAGCAACTGTTACTTCACCATAATGTTCATTTATTACCGTTTGTTGATTTTGTTCTTCAGTTTTCTCACCAAACACTTGACGAATTTGGACCAAGATATCTTTCCAATCATATTTCGCATTACGCTCAACTGCTAAAAAGTCGGCAACATGATATACGCCTTTCACCCCTTCAATCGTAAATAAATCTTTAATAAGCTGAGGTGCTTGATCGGCTTGATTTTTTTTATAATTATTACTTTTACCTGCTAAGAGCTCTTCTGTTAGATTAATTTTCATTGTATTTGGACTTGGTGTAGGTTCTATTGATTTTATTTTCAATACTTTTCTCTCCTTTTACAAGACGTACTCATGTACTAGATTTTATCACAATGGCCACAGATTCTCATGCAATTGAGATAGACAAAAAAAGACTGGACCAAGCATACTTCCCCTGGACCAGTCTCTCACTTATTCCTCTTCTAATTTTTCCGCTAAATACGTCCATCTTTCCATCATATACTCTAATTTATCTGTTAGTTCTTTTTCCTCTTCAAGAAGCAGACGAACTTTTTCAAAGTCGCTCCCCGCTGCTGACATTTCTGTTGTGATGTCTGTCAGACGCTGCTCGACATGTTCCATGTTACCTTCGATTTCTTCCCATTCCTTACTTTCCGCATAGGTTAGTTTTTTCTTTTTCTTTTCTGTGCGGTTTATCTGAGGCTCTGGCTTTTTTTCAAGAACGGTCTCTTCTGTTTTTTCCTCTAAGAACTCTGAATAGTTGCCATAATAAAAATCAATTTCACCTTTATTTTTGAAGACAAGGAGCTGATGACAGGTTTTATCAAGAAAATAACGATCATGTGATACGGTAATAACTACACCTGAAAACGTTTCTAAATAATCCTCGAGAACTGTCAAAGTTTGCGTGTCCAAGTCATTCGTCGGTTCATCCAAAAGCAGGACATTAGGTGCTCCCATTAAGATGTTAAGCAGATACAAACGTCTTTTTTCTCCTCCGGACAGCTTGCGTATTGGGGTACCATGAGAACCCATTGGGAATAAAAATCTCTCAAGCATCTGTGCAGCAGTAATAAAACTGCCATCCTTAAGAGCGATTGAATCAGCTGTTTCCCGGATATATTCTATCATGCGAAGATTCTCATCCATATCAACGCTTTCTTGCGTATAATAACCAATTTTCACTGTTTGTCCTATTTCAAGATTTCCTTCATCTATCGATTCTCGCCCAGCCAAAATGTTCAATAACGTAGACTTTCCGCTGCCATTATTACCTACGATTCCAATGCGGTCACCTGGCTTGAATAGGAAGGAAAAATGTTTGATGATAGACTGATCACCAAAAGATTTAGAAATATCTTGCATCTCCAGAACTTTTTTCCCAAGGCGGGCACCACTTAATTCCATTTCAAGACTTTCAGTTTTTTGCTTATCTTTCACACCCGTTTCTAATGTTTCAAAACGTTGAATCCGTGCCTTTTGTTTAGTGGTACGTGCCTTTGCACCTTTACGAATCCACGCTAATTCTTTTTTAAATAGACTTTCCTTTTTCGTTCGTTCGGTCGATTCGTTTTCTTCCCGAATAGCTCTTGATTCTAAATAGTCAGCATAGTTTCCTTTATATTCGAAAAGCTGTGACTGAGCGATTTCCCAAATTTTATTGGAAACCCGATCAAGAAAATAACGATCATGGGTCACAAATAAAACGGACTTCTGATATTTAGCCAAATATTCTTCGAGCCAGGTAATGCTTTCAAAATCAAGATGATTCGTAGGTTCATCCAAAATAAGCAGATCAGGAGTTTCAATCAAAGTCTTTGCCAGAGCGGCACGTTTTTTTTGGCCACCTGACAGTTCACCCAATTTCCTTGAATGATCTGGAAGACCAAGCTTTGTCAATATAGTTCGTGCGTTCGCACTTGTATCCCAGGCACTAAGGGCATCCATTTCCTGTTGTTGCTTTAACAACCGGTCTTGAGTTGTGCTATTCTGTGGATCTAATTGCAGCTGAACGAGTGTTTTTTCATATTCCTTAATTAAGGAAAATACTGGAGTTGAACTTTCATACATATACTCCATAATCGTTAATTTTTCATCAAAATAAGGATCTTGAGATAAATAGGAAATCGTGTAATCATTTGGATGATCCTTCGTTCCCAAATCACTATCTTCTAAACCTGCAATAATATTCAAAATTGTGGATTTTCCAGTTCCGTTTATACCAACGATCCCAATCTTTTCGCCTTCGGTAATAGAAAAAGAAACATCTTTAAATAATAGCTTTTCCCCTTGTGTTTTCATTACATGTTCCATGCTAAAAACTTTCATAATCGTACATCCCATTCCTTGTAAAATTCCTCTAAAAAGCTAACCATATACTCATGCCTTTCACTTGCAATCTTCTTAGCTGTACAGGTGTTAAGCATGTCTTGTAACCGTAATAATTTTTCATAGAAGTGATGAACGGAAGAGCTTTTACCCATCCGATATTCCTGTTTTGTCATCTTCTCACGTACAATAAGTGACGGATCATACATTGGTTGCCCCTTTTTTCCGCCATATGCAAATGTCCTGGCAATCCCAATGGCACCAATCGCATCCAAACGGTCCGCATCCTGAACTATTTCCGCCTCAATAGAAGGAAGTTGTACGTGTCCAGAACTATAAGAAATTGTGGTGATAATCTGTTTAATATCCTTAACAGTATCTACATCCAAGTTAATTTCCCTAAACCAGTCAACCAGCTTTCTCCAACCTGCATCGACATCCTGATTTAATTTATCATCCGGAATATCATGAAGGAGAGCCGCCAATTCAATGATAAATTCATTTCCTTTTTTTTCTTCTCTTGCAATATGTAAAGCCAGCTTTCGAACGCGATCGATATGGAACCAATCATGACCACTGGCATCAGAATTCAATTGGTTATATACATACTTTTCCGTAAGTTCAATTATAGTTTGTTTCATTTCACCACTCCAAGTCCATTCTATTTTACCATGGTTCTTATTAATGTGCCTTAATCTTCATTGAACCAACTGATTCCAATCGTTTGTTCACCGGTATGCACCCCTATCGCACTGCCGAGTGGAGATACATGCGTCTTTACATTAGGAAATTCTTCAGAAATCATTGCTTTCCACTTCTGGGTCTGCTCCGACAGCGCCCCATATAATATAGTGCATTCTTTCACTTTTCCTGTTGCAAATGATTTGCGAAAATCGCTAAAAATTTGTTTTTCCGCTTTTTTTAGGTTTCGAGGTTTCGATTTAGTATGAAGCAACCCATCTTCAATTGAAATGATGGGTTTAAAACTTAATAGACTTCCGAGAAAATATTGAGCATTTGTTAACCTACCACTGCGGTACAGCTGATCTAAAGAACCTATTAACACATAGGTTTCATGGCTATCTGCATATTTTCTTGTTTTAACGAAAGCTTCATCAATGGAGTGACCATTTTCAACATAATGCATGAGCCGTTTCAGTATTAATAGCATCGGAAAAGAAATTAGTAAAGAATCAAAAACATCTACAGGTATCGTAACCATCTGTGCGGCCTGCTGACTAGCGGAAACTGTACCGCTTAACTTACTGGAAAGATGAACTGATATGATTCTATCATAGCGTTTTTCAAGCATCTTATATAACTCATAAAATCTACCCACAGACGGCTGGGAAGTAGTCGGGTTTATCTTTTCTTCATTCATCCTGCGATATAATTCCTCAGATAATAGGTCAACACCATCTTCATATTCCTTGCCATCAATGATGACAATCATCGGAACTACATATACATGTTCATTTAGTGATAATTCTTCGTCTAATAATCCTGTACTGTCCGTTACCCATGCAATTCGTTCCATAGTTTACCTCCTGAGTAAAATAGTTGTTCTTTATTATATTCAACTTTTTCCTCATCTTTCCCCTCTTGAAATCGAATGTATTTGGTATATTTCGAACAAAAGAAAAAACCATATTAACGTTACAGAAAAAGAGCTCACCAGGAAAACTTCTTCTGATGAACTCATTTTTCATTTTTTATAATAATTCTTTTAAATCGTCTTCTATTTCCAATGGTTTTGTTCGAGGCGCATATCGACTGACAATATTTCCTTCGCGGTCAATCAGGAATTTGGTGAAATTCCATTTTATCGATTTTGAACCCATCACTCCAGGCGCATTTTCGGTAATATAACTGAATAATGGATGTGCATCCTTCCCATTAACATTCACTTTTGCAAACATCGGGAAAGTTACGCCATGATTCAATTTACAGTAAGAATCGATTTCCAGGTCATCACCAGGCTCCTGGTTAAGAAATTGATTACATGGAAAACCAAGGATGACTAAACCATCTTCTTTATATTGTACATATAAGCTTTGCAAATCATCATACTGTGGCGAAAAACCGCATTTACTTGCGGTATTTACAATAATCATTACTTTCCCTTTGTATTCCTCAAGCGAAACGGTCTCGCCATTGATTTTTTTCACTTCAAATTCATAAATGGACATGTATGATCTCTCCCTAAAGTATGATGCTGTCATTTTACCGTATTTAAAGATCACTTTTCCAACTTTAATATTCTTTCTTTTTAATTTTTCTCTATCCCCTTGGCTACTTTTAGAGATTGGATCAAATACTCTACCATATCTTCCAAATCTTCCATTTGCTCTTCTTTTACAAGCCTACCAAATGAAACTTTAAACGTAGAAGAATTTACTGGCCGATCTATTTTACTGATCGTTTCGGTGGTCGTCACAGTAATGATTCTTTGCTTCCCCCAAATTTTCTCCAGCCCGATTAAGATATCTTCAACTTCTCCTGCCCCAAGTTTTTCATGAAATGAAATGAATATATCAACCGTACATCCTGCATATGTTTCATTATTATTGAATTCGAGCAACTCCGAACTTAAGTTCTCGAGTGAAGCATGTAACTCAATTCCACCAACAACAGAACTAGGTACGAGAGGTTCCTTCAATTCCATCTCAATCTTATATGTTCTTGACATTGTTGAGAGATTAACGATCTCATCACGGGCTATGACCAATATATCTCCAACAAAGTCACGATCATAAACTGCCCCTTCTAACACTACTTTCATATTCTCAAATGCTGTGGGATCAAACAATCTCCATACACCTCTCCAACCTCTTAAGTTTTTCAAAAAGAACTATGTATATATCTCCTCCCCATTTTACCATTCTCGAGAATTCGTTAGAGGATTTACAAGAAATTATTAAAATAGCTTTTCTATTTGGAAATTTTCTATATAATTAAAATATTATGATTTTTGAAGAAGGAGGCTAATTATGCCAATCAGAATACCTGAAAAACTGCCAGCTAAGGAAATTTTAGAACAGGAAAATATCTTTGTAATGGATGAGGAAAGGGCAACCAGGCAAGAAATTCGCCCATTAAATATATTGATTTTAAACCTTATGCCTGAGAAAGTAAAAACAGAGGCCCAACTGCTACGCTTTCTTGGCAATACTCCTATTCAGGTAAACATATCATTTCTACGCTTAAGCACACATGAATCGAAAAACACAAGTAAATTTCATTTAGATCAATTTTATAAATCATTTGATGAAATCCGTTCTAAAAAATATGATGGCTTGATTATCACAGGAGCTCCAGTTGAAAAATTGGAATTCGCAGATGTTAATTATTGGAAAGAACTTCAAGATATTATGAACTGGTCAGCCGAAAACGTCACATCTACACTACATATCTGTTGGGGAGCTCAAGCCGCGCTTTACCATCATTATGGAATAGGCAAATACGAACTACCTGAGAAATGCTTTGGCATTTATAAGCATGAGGTACTCGAACCAAATGAAAATCTAGTCCGTGGCTTCGATGACAATTTTATGGCACCTCATTCGCGCCATACTGACATTGACTATCAAAAATTAGTTAATCATCCAGAATTGAAGATTTTAGCTCAGTCCGATCAGGCCGGAGTATTGATTGCCGCCTCTGTTGATGGAAGAAGAATAATGGTTACAGGTCATTTCGAGTATGATGCCGAAACACTTGGTGAAGAGTATAAACGTGATAGGGAACGTGGAATTGATACACAACTTCCTGAAAACTACTATCCTGACAACGACCCAACTAAAGTACCGCTTCACCGATGGAAAAGTCACTGTAGCCTCATGTTCTCCAACTGGCTGAATTATTATGTCTACCAATTGACCCCTTATGAGTGGGATTGAAAGGGAAAGAAAAAAAGAAACTCTCTCATTAAGTGAAGTACTTTTTTTCGGGGAAACCTGCTGAATCTAGTATGGATGAAAAAACCTGAGTCCTTGATTCAGGTTTTTTCATTTTGAAGTTTTTCTGGAATTCTAGTTTAAAAAATTTCTTGTATTTGCTTTATGGTGTTTTTTTATCAAGACTCTTTATTACCAAAATACACCTCTTCAAAAGGTTGGACTACTACAAATCCCTGTCCTTCAAATTTCATCTGAACCGATTCCCCACTTCCTCTTCCAAAAAACGACTTTAATGACACATCGGTTACAAACTCAGGTTGTAGGTCTCCAGACCAAGCGACGGTTGCATTTGGATCCGTATAGACTGGGTTCCCCCTTTCTACCATTAATGTGAGAGGTTCATAATGAGAAGTAAATGCCACCATCCCTTTCCCTTCAAGTCTAACATTGAACAATCCCCCCGCTAGCAAACCGGCAATACGCCGCATCATTTTAATATCCCATTGTATGCTCGGCTCAAAGGCAAGTAAATCGTTACCGTTTACACTAATTGATTCCCCATTCAAATGTAAGATGGAAATCTTCTTCCCTTGATCTGCCACATACAACTTTCCACTTCCAGTCGCTTTCATCAAAGATGCACCCTCACCTGTAAAGGCCTTTTTAAAGAGTTTGCCAAATCCGTGTTCTAATATTCCTTCTCGTTCGAATTTAATATTGCCCCGATAAGAAATCATTGTTCCCATTTTCGCCCAGATTTGTTGTTCAAGATTAATTTCCAAAATTCTTTCCGTTTCAAGTTCAAACAAACCTTGCCCCTTATCCTGCTGTTTCGTTTTTTCTACGAATTGATTGATTTGATATTTTTCCATCACTGATTACCCTCTTTTTGAAGGAGAAACAACCACATAAAAGATACGGCTTGCTTTAAATCCTTTGAAAAGTGACCTAGTTTTGTAAAGTCTACCCCTCTCTTGGCGACGCCGGTATCAGCGACTGCTTTCCATCCGCTTTCCACTGCTATTTTCTCAAACTCCCACGGCTGCATCGTGTTCATGATCACTTTGTCGCCTAATAAACGTTGGAAACTAAACTTTTTACGTGGTTCCGCAGTCGGACCAAGTATTCCAAAACAGGCATAGCCGCCAGGCTTTATTATACGGTGAATTTCCTTCACCACAGTTAATGGTTCACCTGTGTATTCAAGGGAATTAATTACCAATGCCGCATCCATTTCTTCGTCCTTAAATGGAAGACTATAAAAATCACCTTGAATAAATGAAAGTTTAGGCTGATGTACGGTCTTTTCCATTGCAAATTCAATCATGACGTTAGAAAGATCAATTCCAGTTACTTCATAACCCGCTTCAGCAAGTTTAAGAGAACCAACTCCATCTCCACAGCCTATATCAGCTACCTTACTTCCCGTAGGCACATATTGAGAAAAAAACGGGATTATATTTTTTCGACTTCCTGTTTCCCACATTTCTTGCGAATTCTCCACCCACTTAGAAGCAAAGTCATCCCATTTCTTTTCCGATTCTTTATGCCAAGTATGTAAATCCATCCGGCATTCCCCCATTCCATTTAAATCTTTGTTTCATATGAACACATAGAATTGTTAAAGAAATAACAAGGATATACTAACCTCGTTTCTTAACTTTTTTATTACATTACCTAGTATTTAAAAACCCATATCTAACCGTGACTGCTGAGGCTTATTTATAGCTATTCTGCTCTGACTCTAAAAATCCCTTTTTTACCTTTTCCTATTATCCACTTATTGAACATCATTTGTTTAATTAATAGTTAGATTGTTTATTCCGTACAATAATAGCTGACTGTTTTATAAGTAATTTAATTTATAAAAGTCAACAAAAAAAAACTGCCAGTGGCAGCTTATTTTGAGTTCTCTTCGTTTCTTTTTTGTATATTTCTTAAATCCTCGACACGACTAGGAGATTCCTCAAAGAATTCGACAAGATCTCCAATTCGATCGATAGCATTCCAACTAAGGTGATGTTCAATACCTTCAACATCCTGATAGATATTTTCTTCTTTGACCCCAATCAATCTTAGCATCTGTTCTAATAGTTCATGTCGGTATACGAGCCTTTTACCCACTTTTTTCCCATTTGCAGTCAAAACGAGACCACGGTACTTTTCATATATTAAATATTTTTCATGATCTAGTTTTTGAACCATTTTTGTAACTGAAGAGGGATGGACAGAAAGATTTTCTGCAATATCGGAAACCCTGGCATATCCTTTTTCTTCAATAAGTAAATAAATTTGTTCTATGTAATCCTCCATGCTCGGTGTAGGCATTCGGAATCCTCCCATTCAAACGCATATCTAAAAATTTTACTATATAAACGACCCCGAAACAAGAAGATATCGTCTCAGGACGTCTTTTAAAGAAGTTTATTATTAAGTTTGCTTGACGGCTTGTTCTGTTGGAAATGTAAAACTAATCTTCTTTTCAGAATCGGACCAAGATAAAATTGCGTCAAAGGTCTTCTCTCCTTTTTTAAAGCCACTTATTAAATCCGTTTCGCCGCTTGCCAACAACTTTTTTATATTTGCTTGACTGATCTTTTTATTCAGGATTTTTTTGGAGATAGTGAAGTTACACTTCGTTTTCTGATAACTCACACATCCATAAAATTCACCTTTATCGACAATCTTCGAACCGCATAACTTGCAGCTGCCTACAGATGCAGTATTTCTTTTTTTAGACCCGCTCCGTTGAATTGATTCAGTATCCAGTCCTTGGAAATCCCAGTTTTCCGATGATTCAACTGCATCACTGATAATTTTAGCCGACATCTTCTTAACAGCTTCCATAAATTCACCAGCGGAAGCCTTTCCTTCCCCGATTTCCCTTAAGCGCTGTTCCCATTTAGCCGTCATTTCAGGTGAAGCCAGAATTTTTTCTCCGATGGCAGTAATCAGTACTTTCCCTTTATCTGTCGCAAATACCTGATTTTTTTTAACATCAATATATTTACGGTCTTTCAGCATAGTTATAATGCCTGCACGAGTAGCTTCAGTTCCAAGTCCTTCTGCTTTCATCAAAACCTTTTCTAGCTCTTCATTATCCAGATGTTTTCCGGCAGTTTTCATCAATGTAATCAACTGACCCTCTGTATAGCGCTTAGGAGGCTGGGTTTTTCCTTCTTTCACTTTTACACTGGCTACCTGTCCAGAATCCCCTTTTTTGACGGGGGGCAAAATGATATCGTCATCATCCTTATCATTTTGGAAAATCACCTTCCGCCATCCCTCTTGGATTTGCTGCTTGCCTTTCGAAATGAACTCGGCCCGCTTATCGACAAGCGTTTTAATTGTTGTATAATCGAAAATCGCCTTCTCATAATGAGCCGCAATCAGGCGGCGTACCACTAAGTCATAGATATTGCGTTCTTCAGCGGAAAGGCGCTTTGGATCTGTGACCTGCTCAGTTGGGATAATTGCATAGTGATCAGTCACTTTTTTTTCATTTACAAACCGTTTATTATTTATGATGCTTGATTGAGGCAACGGAAACAGGGATTCATACTCTGAAAACCTGCTTATTTTTTGCAAAATATCGGGAAATGTCTCGGCTTCCCCCTCTGTAACATAATTGGAGTCAGAACGCGGGTAAGAAACAATCCCTTTTTGATATAGACTTTGAACAATATCCAGCGTCATTTTCGGTGAATATTTATAAATCTTATTCACGGTTGCCTGTAAAGAAGATAGATTAAATAATAAAGGTGGCTGAAATTCTTTTCTTTCTGTATCCATTTCTGCAATTTCAGCTTCTTTACCCTTGCAAAAGGCGGCAATTTTTTCAGCAAGTTCTTTTGTTTTAATCCTCGGATCGTTTTTCTGCTGCCACTTTCCTTGATATTTATTTCCATCCATCTTGAAGTCAGCAAATACTTCCCAAAACGGTTCAGATTTGAACTGTTCAATTTCCATTTCCCTTTTTACTATCAAAGCGAGGGTAGGCGTCTGAACCCTGCCAGCTGAAAATACATCCGACACCCCTCTTTGTTTCAATAAAATGCTATAAGCTCTAGAAGCATTCATACCAACAACCCAGTCTGCACAAGCTCTCGTATATGCTTCATAATAAAGTGGCCTTGTTTTTTCTTCGCTAATCAGATTTTGGAAACCTTCATAAATGGCTTTCGGAGTCAAAGAGGAAATCCATAAACGTTTCATCGGTTTTTTGACGCTGCATAGATTGACGATATTGCGTACAATCAATTCTCCTTCACGACCGGCATCGCCAGCATGAATAATTTCATCCACATCCGACTTCCTAAGCAAAGTTTTCACAACATTGAATTGCTTTGCCTTTTGTCGAGTCACTTCATATTGGAATTTCTCAGGAATCATCGGCAATGTATCAATCGACCATTTTTTCCATTTTGAATGATACGTTTCCGGTGAAACTAGTTGACATAAATGCCCGACTGCCCATGTTACATAAGCACCATCCGGAAAAAGTTCATTCGGCAAAATTTCTATATAGCCTTGCTGTTTCTTCGTTTTAAATTGACCTGCTAACGTTGAACCTTGATCTGGTTTCTCCGCAATGATTAGCTTCATATTTTCGTCACCTAATCCGTTAAAAAATATCTTTCTTTATTATTATACCTTAAATATATATATCGGCTAGATTTGAGTTAGTTTTTACAGAACTGCTCCTGCAACGGGATAGAATAATTACTTAACGCCGGTGGAGAATGGGATTTTCATGCATATAATAAGGCCCGTCCAAATATAAGCAGATTAATATGCAAAAAAAGCTACACTAAATGATTAGTTTTTCTTTTGACAATTCAGCTAAACTAGAATTTCTTGTCCATATTTTTTTAAAATTATGGATGTTTTGTAGTGTGATATGCTTTTCTTTATTTCTCTTTCCAATAAGAGTCCCCTTCTTGTAGAATGGGTTATCCGGATTTAATATAAGTTGAGTCGCAATTCAAAAAGAGCAGCCGTCAACGGTTCTGCTCTTTTTGCACCATTCGCAAACCGATAGAAATGGTTTCTTAGCTTCTGTTTTCATTTTGCCTTTATTCAGATCCCCTATTTCTAATCCATACCATCCTTTTTCCATAAAACCGCCTCATACTATGTAAAATATGGCATAATTCCCTTATGTAACTAACCGGGTGGGAGGTTGCCTTACCCCTATCTCTTTTATCTAAGAGAGAAGGGAGGTGACCGCAATGGATCTTCTAATAGACGTACTAGTGGAAGTTGCCAATTCGACAGTTGTATATTTATTTAGCTTCCTTCCTGCTAAAAAAGTCAAAAAGAAAACCACCCGTTCTACATCCAAACAGCACGGGAGGCCTTCTAAGAAGCGTAATATTTAGGAGCAACCGACCACTTTGGATTGGTTACTAGGCGAGATGTTAGCGCATCTCGTCTTTTTTATATATGCCACATTATAACATAAATATACTAAAAAGATAAAAAAGAAACTACTTTCCCTTCGATAGTTCTTGCTTTATTTTACTCCGGTTATATGATCCTTTGCCTTTCTTATTCAAAATCACACGAGTTGAGGCATCGAATCCCCAACTTAATCTACTATTGGTCATTTCACCGATTGTTTTCTTTTTCATATACATACCTGCTTTCTTTGAAACTTTCTTAGACAGCTACATTATTTCACAAGGAGAAGTGTTTTGGTTTTGGCCTATTTACACAGCTGTAACAAAGAGAATAGATAAAGAGCGATTGCTAATTAAATGCAGTCGCTCTTATTTTGATTATTATGTTATTCTCGTTTCTTCTGTCTACCGCCACGTTTAATTTCTGTGCTAAGTTTGGGGATAATACTTTTACTTCGAATTTCCTCTTATAACCATAAGCTAATTCGATAGATTTAATCAATGATAGTGATTGTATTCCAAAGCACGTTTTAAGTATTAATTACAGCTACTTCAACGGCTCCCTAATTTGAGCAAGAATTATTTCAATGTCTCTTAAATCTATAAACTATGTCATCTAGACATACTTTTTAGAACAAACGCCATCTGAATTCAAGTTTGATTTGCACCTGCTCAAATATTTAATTTTGTCGCATTATAAATTAAGTGATTACTATATTTTCACATGGGTATTAGAATTGACCATAATTTTCATATTGGCTATGGCTACAGTTTCTCCGTTTTGTTTTTTTATTTCTTGGATGACTGTTACAACACCTTGATAGCCTTTTTCAAAAAGGTCAATCACCTTTAATTCTACATGTATCGTGTCCCCAATAAAGGTAGGGTTTGTAAATCGAACCTTCTCCAATCCATAAAATGCAACGACGATTCCTGGTTCAAATTGAAATAAGCCAGTTGCAGCCGAAAGTATAAGCATTCCGTGTGCTATCCGCTGCTTATACTGTGTATTTGCTGCATACTCCTTATCAGTATGGAGGGGAAACCAGTCACCGCTAAATGCAGAAAACATTACTAGATCTGCCTCGGTTATAGTACGTCCTTTCGACACCCATGTTTCTCCGATTTCATATTGATGGAAATATTTATTAAACATTATTTCATTCTCCTTTTATTTAGGCTTGAAAAAAAGTAGGCAGAAATTTCAGATATTTAATACTATAGACTAAATAATTTAGTGATAGTTCTTAAAATCAACACCTATAAAAAATGTTTTTCATATAGAAGACGTACTATTCCATGTAAATAGCGTTTAAAGCTAGAAATCGAAATGTATTTTCCTATGCTCACCGGCAAATATTTAAACGATAGCAAACAAGCTGAATATACCAATTACAAAGAATACAGCAAGTGTCTTTATAATGGTAATAACAAAAATGTCTTTATATGCCTGGCGATGAGTGAGTCCCGTAACTGCTAGAAGAGTTATTATAGCTCCGTTATGTGGCAAAGTATCAAATCCACCTGCAGACATAGCAATGACACGATGTAAAACTTCCAACGGAATGTCAAAATGAGCAGCTGTTTGTATATACGTATCCGCCATTAAGCTCAACGTAATGCTCATCCCACCAGATCCTGAACCAGTAATGCCGCACAAAACATTTGTCATGATCGCCCCATTAATTAAAGGGTTCGAAAACATTCCAGTAAGATAATCTTGTATCACAGTAAAGCCGGGTAAAGCTGCAATCACACCCCCAAAACCATATTCGGTTGCCGTATTCATGGTTGCAAGCAATGCCCCACTAATCCCTATATTAATACTTGATTGGAAATTTAATTTGACAGCTTTAAAGTTTAATAAGACGGTTGCTATTATCCCGAGAATAAGAGCCATCTCTACAGACCAAACACCAATAACTTTAGACATATCAACATTTCCATAATCTTTCAACCCAATAGTAGCAAAATCGAATCCTTTGGCATACCAAAGAGGAAAAGACTCAGTAAAAAACTTATTCATCACTCCAACTAACACCAACGGAATAAAAGCAAGCCAGTCTTTTCTACTTATGGCTTTTTCAGAATCCATTCCCAACTTATTAGTCGTTTCCACCGATATAGCAGAACTAGCTGCCATTTCTGCTTCAGCAGCTTCCCTATCAATAGCTTTATCACCAATTCCAAAATACCCTTCACCATTTCTAGCTGCCTTATGTCGACAATGATTTAAGTATAAAAGGCTCAAGGAAATGATAAATATTGCCCCAATAATTCCTAGTGTCGGTGCAGCATAGATGTCAGTTTTAAAGAATCCCGTTGGAATGACATTCTGAATTTGTGGAGACCCTGGAAGTGAATCCATGGAAAAGGTAAAAGCACTAACTGCAATTGTCGCAGGAATTAAACGCTTTGGAATATTAGCTTCGCGAAATAGCTGAGCAGCAAATGGATAAATGGCAAACACTGCAACAAACAAACTAACTCCGCTATAAGTCAGGATTGCGCCCATTATCACAATGGCTAGAATGGCTTGTTTAGCCCCGATAAAACGGACAATAATTTTAGCTATGCTCTTTGCAACACCGCTTATTTCAACCAATTTCCCAAAAATAGCACCTAGTAGAAAAACCGGGAAATATAATTTAACAAATTCAACCAACTTAACCATAAATATATTAGAGAAGAAAGGTAAAACATGTCCAGGATCCGTTAAAAATACAGCAAACAAAGCACACAATGGTGCAAAAAGTATAACAGAAAATCCTCGATATGCTAGAAACATAAGTAATCCTAGTGAAATAATAATAATCATTACATCCATATTGATTCCCCCTTTTTCTCAAAGTATAATATGTTATCATTTGTTGCTGGTTTGAATCCATTTCCCCCAAGACTTCTTCGGCATTAAAGTTCACTTTTCTTGTCTACAGAACTCTAATTATTTTCCCGAATAAATCCATTGTTTCTTTTAAACGTCATTTCTTTGAGTTTTGTGTGTACATCTAAAGATTTGTTCGACTGTGAATCCTTTTGCGACTTCTATTAGTTTCAAGCCCTTTTCTGTAACGTCCTTTACCGCAAGATCCGTGATGATATGTTCAACCACGCTTTTTCCTGTGAGCGTAGGGTGCACTCTTTCAGAATTTTGGATTCGCCATGTTTATTAACGTGTTCCATAATCACAATTGTTTTGCGTGCACCATGGACAAGGTCCTTCGCTCCGCCCATTCCTTTCACCATTCTCCCTGGAATCACCCAGTTAGCCAAATCACCATTATGGGGCACTTCCATTCCTCCTAAAATGCAACATCAATATGCCCTCCGCGAATCATGGCGAAAGATTCCGCACTATAGAACTAGACGGACCCCGAGGAACTTTTTCAAAAATTGACTTGACTCTGGTTTTGTCATGAGGGATTACTGATCAACGAAATTTGGCTCTCTTTTATTAATAAAGGCTTCAACACCTTCCTTAACGTCCTTAGTCTGAAAAACATGACCAAAATTTTCAGCTTCAATCACGAGTCCATCTTCAAGTGTTTGTTCATAACCATAATCAATAGAATGCTTTGCAAAAGTTAAAGATTGTAAAGAATAATTGCAAATACATTTTGCAATTTCCATTGCTTTTTCTAAAGATTCCCCCTTTGGCACAACATGATTAACAAGCCCTATTTGTTTTGCCTCTTCTGCATTCAGTGGCTCTCCAGTAAAGATCATTTCTTTTGCTTTGGCTTTACCTATCAGTCTAGGAAGTCTTTGAGTTCCCCCTGCCCCTGGAAACAAACCCAATTTAATTTCAGGAAGCCCAATCCTAATTTGTTCCTCTGCAATTCGAATATCACAACTTAAGGCAAGTTCACATCCTCCACCTAATGCTAATCCGTTGATTGCAGCAATAGTTGGTCGAGATAAACGTTCAATTTTATTAAGTGGTTCCTGAAGCCAAAGTGATTTCCCCTTTCCTTCTTCCACTCCTTTTCCAATCCATGCTGGAAATTCTTTAATATCCCCTCCAGCAACAAAAGCTCTTTCGCCTTCACCAGTAAGGATAATGACCTTAACGTTGTAATCGCTTTCAATTTCATCTACCACAAGATTCAATTGTTCTATAACATCTGCGCTTAATACATTAACAGGTGGATTATCAATAATAATCGTTGCAATATTACTCTGTTTTGACCATGAAACAACTTGATCCTTATTCTTCATCGGCTTTCCTCCTCAACCTAAAGTGTACTTGTGGGTTCCAGATGCTCTGGCATTGTTGAAAAACGTGCATCAGTGAGTAAACCCAGATATTTATGTTAGAATCCTTGATGGTTATGTGCATGTTTAAAACAAAGTGAAATAATGTATTCACAAAACCTTTTTATAGTACCTTTTTTAACCTTCGAGAAATTCCTTATTTATTCCATACCACTAAACTGTTTTCGAAGAATAAACTTTTGAACCTTACCGGATGGGGTACGTGGTATTTCATCAACAAATGTGACCTTTCTAGGTTTTTTGTAGCTAGCAAGATGTTCCTTACAGTAATTAACAACATCTTCCTCCGTAAGTTTGGCTCCTTCTTTTTTAACAATAACAGCACATACAGCCTCAATGTATTTCGGATCAGGAATACCAATTATAGAAACTTCCTTCACTTCATCATGGCGGTATAAGACATCTTCAATTTCCGCAGAGTAAATGTTTTCACCACCGCTCCGAATCATATCTTTTTTTCTGCCTGCAATTGATAGATACCCATCATGATCGAATTTTCCCATGTCTCCTGTTTTACACCACCCATTCACAAATGTTTCCATTGTGGCATCAGGTTTTCTCCAATAACCCTCAGAAACCGCTGGACTTTTAATAGCGATTTCACCAATTTCACCAACAGGCAAAGGCGTTCCATCCTCATCGATAATATTAATTTCTGTAAGTGGCATTGGCTTTCCAACGGTATGGCCTTTTGTAAAAGCATCCTGTGGTTCAAGCGAAGCCGCAATTGGTTGTCCTTCAGTTAACCCGTAAACTTGAACAACTCCAATTTGAGGAAACCTCTTTTTTAATTGTTCTAGTGCCCATGGCATTAGCGGGTCACCACCTGTATAAATAGTTTTTAAAGATTTTAGCTGATACTCTTCAATTTCAGGCAGATTTAGCATTTCATAAATCATAAAAGGGAATAAAAAAGAATCGGTCACATTTTCCTGTTCAATAACGGAAAGAATTCTTCCAATCTCGAATTCTTGGCTTTTTGTAATTATTACGCTTCCACCCATCATAAGAGTAGGAAGTGCGATATCTTCCATCGCTCCAACATGGTATAGTGGTCCTGTCGTCATGGCAACTTCTCGCCCTGTAAATTTCCATTTCAGCGCTTGTATCGTGGAAAACCAGAAAGTTGTATCATGAGTCCAAATTGCACCTTTAGGTCTTCCCGTTGTGCCTGATGTGTACATCAGCATGACCGGATCGTTTAATTTAATGTTATCGACTTTGACCTCATCTACCGAACCACTTTCTAAAACACTCCATGACTCAGACCAACCTGGGATTGAGCCATTTCTATGAGGTAGACAAAAATAACGCTCAACAGAAACATGATTACAAACTGATTCCAGATGATTGGCTAAGTTCGAATGGAAGCACAATATTCTTGTCTGTGAATCATTTAATGCATACTCAAGCTCAGCACTTGAAAGCCTAAAATTAAGTCGAACTGCAATTGCACCGATTTTCGCAATGGCAAAATATAGACTAAAATATTCGAGGCAGTTGTAAAGTAAAATACCGACACGATCCCCTTTTCGAACGCCAAATTCGTAAAGCTTGTTTGCATACGCATTTGATAAATGGTGGAGATCGATGTACGTCAATGACCTTCCTACTTCTTCTTTTATTGCTATTTTTCTAGGATTTATATTATTTAAATCATTTGCCATTTTTCTTGTGATAAAACCAACATCCAATGAAATTCCTCCTTTTCAAGGTAAGCAGATTCAAAATTCAATACTGTTCAAAATAATTCTCAATCTTTCTAAACAAGGCCCAATTTCTTTCCTCCTTTCTTCTAATTTTGGTTGCAAGATTCATTCCAAAACGGAAAAACCCTATACTGACTTACTTTTCTTATTTATCGAGGAATATCCAAATGTTTATTTTCCGATTTTTCAGAAAATAAATAAAAAAAATCAACTTAAGTTAGATCAGTTGATTTTTTATTCTTCAGTTTTCATAATTTATATAATAATTAATCTGTTCTATAGCCTTTTTTCTCCTTTAATGTGAACTATATCTACACTAATACGGAAATTATAATATAAATCCGGGATTTCGGAATGCATTCTGAAATCCCGGATTTATATTTATTGGTCAGAAATTTGATATTTTTTAATTTTATCGTAAAGGGTAGAATTTCCTATTCCAAGAGCTTCCGCAACCCGTTTTTTATCAAACTTAAACCTCCTTAACGCTCTTTCTATTGTCTTCTTTTCTGTTTCCTCTACACTATCCTTTAAACTTACTTCTTTCCTATTCACCTTATGACGTTTTAGATAATCAGGTAAAGCATCTTTTCCCATTACCTCGTCATTTGATAGGTGAACACCTGCATCAATCACATTCTCTAGTTCTCTGACATTCCCTGGCCAGTTATATTGCTCTATTAATGAAAGCACCTCAGGGTGTATAGAGGTTACTCGTTTTCCTATTCGGGCTGTGACTTTTTTTAAAAAATAATCTACAAGTAAAGAGATATCTTCGATTCTATCACTTAAAGGAGGAACAAATAATTGGACAGCATTAATTCTATAAAATAGGTCTTCACGAAATAGCTTTTCTTCAACCAATTTTTCTAAAGGGCGATTTGTTGCAGCAATCACTCGAACATTAAGTTTTTTTGGGTAAAGCGAACCTACAGGCTCAAATTCTTTCTCCTGAAGGACCCTTAATAACTTGACTTGCATTTGCTGAGGCATATCACCAATTTCGTCAAGGAAAACAGTTCCACCATCAGCAAATTGAAACTTTCCAAGTTTACCTCCCTTTTTTGCCCCTGTAAAGGCACCATCTTCATACCCGAAAAGTTCAGATTCTAACAAGTGTTCCGGAATTGAACTACAATTTATTTTCACTAGTGGTTTGTCGCTTCTCCCACTTAACTGATGAATGCTATGTGCTATTATTTCCTTGCCTGTACCGCTTTCTCCTCTAATTAGTACAGAGATATCACCTCTAGCCACCCTTTTCACACGTTCTTTTAACTGTTGTATTTTTTGTGAATTGCCAATTAAATTGTGTAAGGAATACTTTACTCCATTTGTAACATCACTTTCATTTCTGTAAAAATTATGTTTTGTCAGTATCTCCTTAATGTGGCTATTCATTTTATTCCAGTCATCAAGATCACGAAACATTATTGTCCCAATCGCACCAATTATTTCCTCATTTTCGATGATAGGAATGCGATTAGCGATAACAAAATCACCACGAAGAAAATGTATATCAGCGATTTCCGATTTACCTATTTGCACTACTAGGTGTAGCCTTGTATTTTCAATTATATTCGTCACATGTTCACCAATCACTGAGTCGCGTTCAACATTTAAAAATTCACAATATTTATTGCTAATATATTGAATTTTCCCATTACTATCGACAATTACAATTCCATAATATGTACTTTCAAATACCATATCTAATAGTTTATTATTGGAGAATTGTCCAGTCTTCATCATAAGTCTCCTTTACCTAGAATCCTTTACCATATAATACCACGCATTATATTCAATACATATTTACGAAGTGAAAATGTTTCAAAAAAGACTGCGAAATAAAGTGTTCATTAAAAAGAAATCGATGGAGATATTTTATACCCTCACTAGCGTAATCAATCGGATTATAACGATCTGAGTATGCCATTTCCGAAAAATAAATAAGTATACTAAAAGACTTTAATCCTTCCAGTTTATATTTTAGGGAAGCCATACTCTAATATGTTTGTCAAATAGGTTTGGAAAATGAGATCACATACGTAAATAATCAAAAGACCTATTTAGTATTTGAAACAGAGTAATAAGCCAAAAAAAGGATAATGGTAAAAAACTATTCTTTTTTTCGTGGTTATCCTCTGCTTTCTCTCATAAATGAAAGTTTACGCTGCTGTCCCGATACTTGAATAGAAAAAAGCTCTGTAAAGGTTCCTCTTAACAGAGCTTACCGACATATTAAAGTATTTTTACCAAGTCTTTTCTAGCACTCAAGCAAATACTCTCACCTAGATAATCCATTTGCTCCTCATCAGATAGGTTAACAACAATCTCCTGAGAGCCTGATACACACTATACCACTCTTTTTGAACCAACAAAATGGACCTTTTTTAATTTAGCCTCAAACGTAATTCTATTAGGCTGAAAGCGACTTTGGGTAATGTTTAAGTGTCGAAGATGATACTCAGTTACTCCCTTGTTTTGAAAAAACTTTAGAGCATACTCATGTAAATTCCTCCCTAAATCAGCTCGACGTTTTTCAGGAATTAGATAATAGATTTAGATAATAGATTTACATAACCAATCTCATTGCCTCTGACTGTCGTATTGTAAGCTTCAATTGACCAATTGGTATGCCATTTTCTACCACTATCACAAAATCATCGGGTATTTTCCAAGGAATAAACTTTAACACACTGTAAGTCTAAATTACACGATAGAAGAAAAAAATGAAAAAAGGGAACTGTTATGGCTGAAAATCAATCAAGTTTACCTTGAAAAATGTAGGAACTATCCGATATATAAAAATAATTAAGTGTTTATATTGAGAACAATAATGGTGGTGTGTGCTCAGTATGGAAATTATCGAAAAATGTCGAAAAAAGTCTTATATTCCCGAATTTTCTTTAAATAATTATTGTAAGCGCTTCATTTTAATGTTACATTATTGATTCATCCCTTAAAAATAAGGAAGAAAGGAAGTATTTTATAATCACTGAATAGAACTACATAGATTAAAAAAGGAGGATGAAATTGGTAAAAGAGGAAGCGTAAATGGGGATTTACACCACACACATATCTCAAAGATTACCAAACTTTATATCAAACTTGCGATTTTAAAAAGATTTTAAATGTCTCATGTATTAATATCATTTGAATCATCGTATTTTCAATGAGCCCACTCTAAAAAAGAGGATGAATTTTTATAATCGTAGAGAAAGATGGCGTGCCCCTAAATCCTATAATAAATATTTACAGATTAATATTTTTATTATAAGTTGGTTCTCTTAATCTTATTAATAGAACGGGGAAACCATTTTGCTGATATTTTCCGCTAGGGGTGAATTCAGAGATGATAGGGTATTTGTGTTTCCAATTCCTAACCCGACAGCTAACCTCGTCAGAGTCTAAAGGGAACATGTATGAATAGTCACGCCAATAGGAATCGACAAATGAAGTGTCTTTTCTTTCGGTATAAAGACAGAATTTTCAAAAAATAAAATTCACTTTCTTTCTATTTAATAACTTGTATCCCTTACGAGACAAAATGTTTTTACATCAAAGAACTTATGGAATGTGAGGAAAGTAAATGAAGAAAATTAAATTAAGTTTAGCTAGCCAAATATTCATTGGATTAATTCTAGGGATTATTGTTGGTGCCATTTTTTATGGTAATGAGACTGCCCAAGGCTATTTACAACCATTGGGAGATATGTTCTTACGCATGATTAAAATGATTGTTGTACCAATCATTGTTTCAAGTCTGATTGTTGCCGTTGCAGGGGTAGGCGATTTGAAATCAGTAGGTAAAATTGGTGCCAAATCACTTTTATACTTTGTGGTAGTAACGCAAATAGCAATTCTTGTTGGTCTGGTTTCCGCTAATTTACTTCAGCCGGGCGCTGGTATAAACATGAACCAGCTTGAACAAACAGATATATCCAGTTATGTAGATACAGCAGAAACTAAGCAGCATGAATCTTTTGTAGATACAATTGTTCACATCGTACCATCGAATCCGATTAAAGCGATGGTAGAAGGCGATATGCTAGCCATTATTTTCTTCTCTGTATTATTTGGCGTTAGTATTGCCGCAATTGGAGAAAAAGGTAAACCGGTATTTCGATTCTTCCAAGGTACGGCAGAAGGGATGTTCTACTTAACCAACTTGATTATGAAATTCGCTCCAGTCGGTGTATTTGCACTAATAGGGGTAACAATCTCTAAATTCGGTTTGGCGTCATTAATTCCTTTAGGTAAGTTAGCGCTTTCAGTATATGGAACAATGCTTTTCTTTGTACTTGTCGTTCTTGGAATTATTGCTAAAGTAGTAGGGTTTGGTATTTTTAAATTGATTAAGCTTCTAAAAGAAGAGTTAATTTTAGCATTTTCAACAGCTAGTTCGGAATCCGTCCTCCCAAAAATCATGGAAAAAATGGAGAAGGCCGGATGTCCAAAACATATTGCATCATTCGTAATTCCGACAGGCTACTCTTTCAACCTTGATGGTTCTACGTTATATCAAGCATTAGCAGCCATTTTCATTGCTCAAATGTATGGAATTGATTTGAGCATCATGCAGCAAATTACCTTAATGCTAGTGTTGATGATTACATCTAAAGGAATTGCAGGTGTACCAGGTGTCTCCTTCGTCGTCCTTTTGGCAACACTAGGCACCGTCGGTATTCCAATTGAAGGCTTAGCATTTATTGCTGGTATTGACCGTATTCTTGATATGGGTCGTACGGCAGTGAATGTTGTAGGTAATGCACTTGCAGCAATCGTTATTTCTAAATGGGAAGGTCAATTCCACCCTCCTGCCAATAATAAAAATCTAGAACAAGTATCTTAATATTAAAATCCAGAGTAGTGTGTCACTCTGGATTTTTTTGGTGTAGTTTTCTGTTTACCTTCACGTCAGATCATTCCTTCCTGCTTCCAAATTTAGTGACTTTCATTTTGTCTCAGTCAGAAGTCTTAAACATGAAAATGCCAGATTGCCAGATGTTCAATTACCATTTACTTTCTTTTAAGGCTTTACTTCCTTCGTTAATCTCGTATGAAAAAATTCAATAAAGGTATTATCGTAAAGGAAACCTTTTCTTTAAATGGATGAGATGAGAGTGATATTGTTTCTTCCTCACAGGACTAATACTTGCCTTGCTCATTAAGTATTAGGTGATTTTGTTTGTCTTGCATTTTAAACTTCATATTAGGGCTTCCTCCTTAAGGTTTTGAGTTAGAATGGTATCTACACTCATATCTTACTGAGGAGCTCTATTTTTTTCAAAATCAAAAAATAGCTATCTACAGGAATGCTAACCTGCCCCGATAGTTCCATAATAAAAAAGATTACCTTAGCCATTATTGAAGTAAAGTAACTGGTAGTTGAGTAAAAAAATAAGAGCTGTCGAAACAGCTCTTCGCATAAATCTTTCGCCTATGCTTACTTTTTCAAAACAGGAATCCATATTTCACTTCTAAATGTTGGTGAGGTTACATCTTTTTTTTCGTTCCAAAGGATTTCTGGACCTTCTATTTGTTCATAGTTAGAGGATTGAAACCATTCGGAATAAATACGTCCCCATACATTTTGCAGTGTTTCAGGAAAAGGTCCGACTGCTTCGAATACCGCCCATATATATGCATCAACTTCAAGCAGTGTTAAGTTATCTGGGCACTCCCTCGTTGAGGCTACGCCTATATAATGATCAAGCTCCCCTTTTTCCTCCAACCTGCCTTCGGAAAAGTTCGCAGATACACTAAGCAGTCCTAATGGGCTGACATTCGATAGTTTTTGTTGCAATTTGTAGCTGAAGTCGCTGGATCTTCACCCATTCGGCGTGTGCAAAATTCGTGCATCTCGCTCCAGGGGGCGGCAAAAAAAGACCCATTTTACCGGATCTGCACTAAGTTTCTTTCTCTTTGATGGAAGGTTGCTAGATGTGAGGCACCTAATTGCTGCAACATTTTCTTGTTCTCTGCAACATATTTTCCAAGATCATCTGGATAGTGTGAATCTGAAGAAAGGGTAATCGGAATACCTTCGTTAACAATTGTCGTTAGAAAATCAATGGATGGGCACATATCTTTGGCCGGATAGCGATAGTATAAACCCGCATTCACCTCTGTAGCGGTATTCGTTTCCTTTAGTGCGACAGCAATGCGTTCATACCATTTTTGATTAAAAGATTCATTGTTTACTTTGAAATTAAATACTTTTAAATTATCTAAATGTGCAACAAAATCAAACATGTTTGAACGGATCATTTTTTCAACTGTTTCATAAAAACGAGTGTACAGCTCTTCTAAATCATATTCTTCAAAGTGAGATGCGGTTTGTGGGTTATCAAATCCCCAGCCATCCATATAATGAATAGAACCAATCACATAGTCCCACGGTTTTCCTTCTAAGAGTGCTTCTAGTTCCTCTTCTTGCCCGACAAAATAATCCGCTTCAATTCCTAACTTTAATGAGACACCTTCTTTTTCCCAGCGTTTTTTTGCTGCTACAATCGCTTCAACGAACTCATCCATTTTTTCTGTCATGACATTTTTTATCCAATACGATTGTAATACACCAATTGAATCGCTCGGATCAAGATTTAACGCCTTTTCAAAATAATTTTTTGTTTCTTTAAAACGATACAAATGATCGACAATACCTACTTCTTTCATTCCGATTTGTTTCGCTTTTTTTAAATATAAATCAAGCCACTCTTCGCCGTAACAACCACCATTCAGTCGCTTTTGCAACTGATTCACTTGATACTCAATTTTTTCTTTCGAGCCGTATTCTTGCACTTCGTTTGGCTGAAAATGTCCAAGGGCTTTTGCCGTACGTTCAAGCCAATTAAACGAATACGGGCCTTCTTCTAGATGTACATGATAATCGATTAACATTCTGATCCACTCCTTTTTGCGATAATCCAACGTTTATACCATTCTTTCCATTCCTTCGGACAAGGCTGATTACTAATGACTTCATCAAAATGGCTCGCATCACCAAATGAAAAGAAAGACGGAATACCTATTTTTGATGAATCTACAAGTAAAATATTCTTCTTGCTTCTTGCCATCATTTTAGCTGAAACGAGTGACTCATCTAAATCATAATCATAGATTGTATCTCCAACAATTCCACCGCAGGATATAAACGCTTTATCCATATGCATATGACTTAACCATTCTAGCGTCATTGCACCCGAGACAGAGGATTGCGCAGGGTTCGTAAATCCACCTAACAAAATAACCTTGCCCGTCACACGCTTCTCTTCAATCGCTTGGTTAAAGCGATCTGCTGCTGCAATTGAATTTGTCACAACAGTTAAATTTTGAACATTTTGAATTAAATCGGCAATATGAAATGTTGTCGTTCCAACATCGATGCCAATCGTATCACCATCTTCAATACGTGATATCGCTTCGAATGCAATTTGTTCTTTTTCTGCACGATTGATATCAAGCTTCCGTAAGTAAGCTTGTTCTTTTTCTAATGTTGTATATAGAACTGCTCCTCCATGCACTCGAGTTATCTGCTCCAGTTCTTCTAACTCGGTCAAGTCTCGACGAATCGTTTCTGGTGTAACAGAAAACTTCTTTGCCATTTTTGCAACTGATACGCGTTTCTCCTCATTCACCCATTGAATAATTAAACGATGGCGTTCTTCCTTTAATTGATTCATGATAAGGCGATTACATCCTCTGGTTCTACGAATAATTGATATTCCATACCTTTTTCAAATGCAGAGGCACGATGATGCAATTGTTCAGTCGTAAATTGCTTATTGTCCGCATGAAAAGTTGTACGGATCACATTTCCATTCATAATAGAATCGCCAGCAATTGCGCTTAATTTGTAAGAGGAGACCTGAGCTTGTAAATGAATAGATTCTGGACGTATCGCATATTTATCTGCGGATAACGCTACATTTTTTCCAATTAATTTTCCTATCTGCTCTTTTGAAAAAACATTGTATCGTCCTATAAAATTGGCAACAAATTCGGTTTTAGGATGCGTGTAGATTTCAGATGGTGTTCCTTCTTGTGCAATCTTTCCATTATTCATGACGAAAATACGATCGGAAACAGACATCGCTTCTTCTTGGTCATGTGTAACAAGAATCATCGTCATATCCAGTTCACGTTGAATCGCTCGAAGTTCGACTTGTAGATGTTTACGAATTTGTGCATCAAGCGCACTTAACGGTTCATCAAGTAACAATACTTTCGGACGAACAACGAGAGAACGAGCAAGCGCGACACGTTGCTGCTGACCACCGGAAAGTTCATGCGGATACGCCTCTTTCTTCTCTTGTAAACCAACGAGGTTTAACATTTTCCCTACTAGCTCTCCCACTTCATTTTCTGGTTTTTTGAGCATCTTTATTCCAAACGCAACATTTTCATATACGGTCATATTCGGAAATAATGCGTATGATTGAAATACCATACCTACTCTGCGGTTTTTCGGCGAAATTTTCTTCATATCTTTCCCATCAATCATCACTTGACCGCCAGTCGCATCTGTTAGTCCAGATAATATACGCAAGATTGTACTTTTCCCACAACCACTTGGTCCAAGTAACGTGACAAATTCGCCATCTCTAATGTTCATATCAATTCCAGAAAGAACTTTTGTATCTTGATATTGTTTATAAACGTCTTTTAACACTACGTAACTCATGCGCGTGTCATTCCTTTCGCTCTTTTCGTTAATGTCGCCATTACTAGCGTCAAAATACCCATCAACACGATGTATACGAACACAATCGCACTCGCAACATGACCACTTGTACTTAATTTTGACATTAAATAAATTTGAACCGTTTCAAAACGAGAACCTACAACGAGGTTTATCAAAACAAATTCGCCAAATAAAACAGAGAATGATAATAGCGCTGAAACAAATAATCCTGGATAAACTGATGGAAGCAACACTTTCCGGAAAGCTTCCATTTTTGAAGCGCCTAGTAATTCCGCTGCATCCATTAATTGACGGCCTTGAACATTCCGTAAGCTATTTCGTGTTCCTTGGTACATATATGGAAGCACGCTAATGACATATACCCCGAGCACAGCGAGGATCATCGGTAAACTAGTTCCTGAATAAAACCGAATTAAACCAACTGCTAAAATAACACCAGGGAAAGCATATACCATCACAACACTTGCCTGGAACCACTTTTCTAACGATGGAAAGTATAATACGATCACGAAAATCGCCGGCACAATAAATAATATAGAAATGAAAACTGCACTACCTGAAAGAAGAACAGATCGTCCGAACGCTTCTATAAATCTTGCATCTTGAAATAAAGTCTTAATCCATTCCAACGTTAATCCTTCCGGTAAAATGGTTTTATTCCATTCCGTTGAAAATGCATACAAAGCGGTCGCTAGAATTGGTAGGGCTAAATATACACCGATCAGAATGAGGATGACGATTGTAAATTTTTTCATCGTTCTGACAAATCCTTTCTCGTTTTCTTGGTGAGCCATTCACTAAGTAACATCCCGATAATCATGATCACACCAAGTAAAACAGCAATGGCACTCGCCAATTCTGGTTGAGCAAAAATATCCCCCGTAATGAGTGCCCCGATACGAATTGCCGCTAAGTTAAAATTACTCCCTGTTAAGGCGTAAGCAGATGCATATGCACCTATCGCATTAGCGAACAATATAGTGAACGTGCCCGCAATACCAGGAAATAAAATAGGCAGTCCGATTTTTTTCCAAAATGTAAATTTAGAAGCTCCTAATAACGCAGCGGCATCTTTCCATTGTTGCTGAATACCGTAATAAATCGGATATAAAAGCATGATTGAAAGCGGGAGTTGAAAGTAAATATAAATGAGCAACAGCCCTGACCAACTATAAAGAGAAAAAGATAAATCCCAGCCGAACGAATCAAGCGCTAATGTAAAGAGACCGCTATTTCCAAGTAAGACGATAAATGCAAAAGCGAGTGGTACACCCGCGAAGTTGGAAGTCAAGTTGGACAAAATCAATAACCGTTCACGGACCGGTTCAGGAAAATACGTCATCGCATACACACCTAACAAGGAAACGACTAACGCGACGAATGCTGAAACGACTGACAAAGCTAAACTGTTTTTAAACCCTTGTAAAATATAAGAACTTGTTAACACTTCTTGATAATGTTCTAACGTAAACCCTTCACTATTTGAAAAACTACTCATCAACATGTAAAAGAGTGGTACGAGAAAAAAAAACGTCATCAACAAAGCGAACGGGACTAGTATGAAAAGTACTCTTTTTTTTCCATTCATAATCATGATGTCTCCCTTTATTTAATTGACTAGACCCCAGGTATGATGAGAGGGACCATCGCTTCTGATGGATCGATTCCGAGTAAATGGCAAGCAAGTGGCGCCACTTGTAGCTGAGAGATAATTTGATCCTGAACAACCGGCTTCACTTTATTCGAAGCAATAAATAACGGAACATGGCGATCATTAGTTGTATTCCCACCGTGATTTCCATCGCTTGTCATTCCGTGATCGGCTGTCACGATAATGTTGTATCCAAGTTCCATCCATTCTGGCAACGAAAGTGCCAATAAGGCATCTGTAGCTAAAACGCGATTTCGATATTGAACAGAATCTGCTGTAAATTTATGTCCATCATCATCTACATTCATCGGGTGAATATAGATGAAATCTGGTTTCTTTTCTGAAACGAGCCACCTAGCTTCTGCGAATAAATGGTTATCTGGATAATGATCTTCAAAGTAGAACAGACCATTTTCAATAGGGGCATCTTTATCTAATTGAATTCGATCCATTCCAGGACGAAATGGCGCATGATTATATAGCTCACTTACCCAATGATAAGCAGCTGCAGCGGTTTTCTTCCCGCTGCGTCTTGCTAAATGAAACAGACTTTCTTGTGTTGATAAGCGGACGACTCCATTGCCAACAATTCCATGGACTAAAGGTGGCGTTCCAGTCAAAATCGTTTCATATAGTGGCCGAGATAAAGAAGGGACTTCCGATTTCACTTCATAACGCGCGACCTTTCCTTGTTCAACGAGATGTTGCATAAAACCCATATGAGAACACGCTGTATCAAAACGCAACGCATCCACAACGATCATAATTAAACGATTATTTGACATGGATTAACACCTTCTCTTGCCACATTTGAGGAATTTGTTTCGTTGTTTCTTCCCAAGCCTTTTGATCGCCAACTGGTTGGGCATTTTTATACATGTTATCCGGTAATAGAAGAGATTGAACTTCTTCTGATAATTCAACATTTTCACGAATTGGACGTGCATACCCTTTTGCTAAATTTTCTTGACCCTCATCTGAAAGAATGTATTCACGAGTCAACATAGCAGCATGCGGTTTTTTTGAATATTTATTAATGATTGTGGCATAACCAGATGTAACAGATGCCTCTTCTGGAATCGTTACGTCAAATCGTGCTTCATCAACTTGTTTACGATAACCCAGTGCATTAAAGTCCCAAAGTAAAGCAACATCAATTTCACCTTTTTCTAGATTAGCAACACTAGGATCACCAGCAGATAAACGACCTTGTTTCGCTAATTCTGCAAAGAAGTCAATACCCGGTTGAATATTCTTTTCGTCTCCACCGAAAGCATAAGCAGCTGCTAATATAGCAAATTGTGCTTGGTTTGCTGTTAACGCATCACCAATACTAACTGTGTAATTACCATTTTTTATATCTTCCCAAGAAGTCGGGACCGTTTTTACGTTATTCTTATCTGTAATAATTGCCATCGTTCCTGTATAGCCAACTACCCAGTCTCCGTTATCATCTTTCGCCCAATCTGGAATGTCATCCCAATAGGACGTTTTATAGGGAATCGTTAAGTCTTGTTCCTCTGCAATAGGTCCAAAGGCAATTCCAACATCACCAATATCAGCTGTTGCATCATTTTTTTCAGCTGCAAATTTTGCTAACTCTTCTGCACTCGACATATCTGTATCAGTATGTTGCACATTATATTTTTCGCCCAACTCATCCCAAGTTTCCACCCAGTTTGCCCAAGTATCCGGCATCCCAACTGAATTAACTTTGCCTTCTTCTTTTGCCTTGTCTTCTATTTGTGTCAATGTCAATTTGTTATAATCTGCTTCTTCTCCTGCGCTTGATTCTTTAATATTATTATTTGATGAACATGCTGCTAACATTGAAATAGTCATTGCACCGATTATTCCTGTTTTCCACTTACGGTTCCAAGACATTGTCGTTTTCCCCCTAAATATGTTTGTTTTTATTTTGTTTCACACTATGAATATACAAAACAAATATTAAGCAAACATAATTCCAACACTAAGCTTTTGTAAATCTCAATTTACAGAAGCTTTACATCCAACATTCTATTTAAGATGACTAAAGTAATAAGTACCAGAGCCGCCCGTCACCACGCTAAGGTAAGAAATTAGAAAAACTTAAAATCGGTGCCTGTCACTCCCGATATTTACTAGATTTTGTCGACAGAATACTAGAGAGGGAGAGTTCGTGATGATTGATGAATTCTGTTTTCTTTCAAAAACACCACAAAAACTCAGTCCTAAGACTGAGCCTAATTTAGCAGTATTCATAAGTGTGGCGCCTTGAAAGGCATCCTGGTTTTGTAGATCATTGTCGAAGTGCAGGGCACCCCAATCTATAGGGCAGGTTAATTAACGGCAAAGCTTCTTTTTTCTTTCTATTTAAAAATTAATATTATTTTTTAAAACCTTATATACAAATTTTACTGTTCATTAATAATAACCAAATTTTAATTTTTATATCTTTATTGTTTTTTTTGTTGTATCTCAATTCTTTTTGCCAAGTCAGATGATACCTTATTTAAATACTCCATAACTTTCTTTCTAATATCATCGGATATGACTATCAAGTCGCTAGCCAAATTTTCTACAAGATGTTCTTTTTCTATAGGAGTTAACTTCATATAGAATTCACCAGCCTGCATAAAATCATCATGCTTTGTTATAGAAGTTCTTTCTAGTTTTCCTTCAACATATCTTCCATCACCACTTGTAATTTGGTTAGCCGTTGTCCAGTCTTGCTGTTGATTGACTGGTACTTTTCGAAATTCAGGCCCAATTCTTCTTCTTTGAGAATCATTATAAATATTGGCTCGGCCCTGCAGTATTTTATCATCAGATAATTCTGCACCGTCAAGTAAATTTGAAGGGGAGAAGGCGACTTTTTCTACTTGTTCCATATAATTATCAGGATTTTTACTTAATACCATTTTCCCTACTGGTATAAGAGGGTATTCTTTCTCATCCCATACTTTTGTATCGTCTAAAGGATCATAAGAAAGATGGGCTTCATCTGCAGGATCCATGAGCTGAACGTATAAGCCATATTCCACTGATTTACCACCCGCAATAGCATCGAATAGATCTTTACCAGCATAATCAGGGTTTTCAGCGGCTAGTCTATTTGCTTCCTTGCGACCAATGTATTGTACACCTTCAAATGGATACCAATGGTATTTAACATACTTTCTAATACCTTGAGCATTTCTCCAAACATATGTATTCACACTATGTCCTGGTATGTGACGAAGACTTTTTACTGTACCTGCGTCAGAGTAGAGACGTACAATAAAATGAATAGATTCGGGTGCTCTTGCTACAAAGCTCCAAAATCTATCAGGGTCAATTAAGTTATTTTTGGGTGAAGGTAAGAATGCTTTAATAAATTCTGGGAAACGTATCGAATCACGAACAGAAAAGACGGGGATATGATTACATAAAAGGTCAAAAACACCTTCTTCTGTATAAAATTTTGTAGCGAAACCACGTACATTTCTGGAAGTATCAGGTGTTCCTTTCGTACTGACAGCTAATGAAAAGCGAACCATAACAGGTACCTTATGATCAGGATTTTGTAAAAAGTTCAGTTTTGTGTATTCGGACATCGAATATATCGTTTGAAAATAACCAAATGCACCAAATCCTTTCACATGAACCGGTCTTTCTAATATTTTTTCATGAATAAACTCTTGTAAGGACTCGTGGAGTACATTATCTTGTTCCAGTACAGGTCCTCTAGAGCCGACTGTCTGTGAATGAAGTTTAGCTGACTCATCATTAGTCCGTTTGGAGAGGTCTCTATATAACTTTTTTCTTTCATTAGAGTCTTCTTCTGATAAAGCTTGCGTCTGTTTAGAATCTTTTTCATTCATTATCATGGCCTCCAAAATTCATTTTCCTTCAATCGTTACTAAATATGATTATTAAGCCTCGAATATGTATCTTCTACTTTTATTTTCAACATTTATTAGAAATATAGTTTTTTAAAGTTATCAACTTTTTTCAGGACAATACAAAAAAGTCAAATTAAATCAGTGTTTGAACATACCGCTAGGTAAAGAAAACTCATATGCCGTGGGCCTGTTGGAATAGGTGGAATTATGAAAAAATGAAAATGACGAAGGGAAATTACATGTGCAATAAAAAAGTATTACTTTTCTTAGTTTGAAAAAACATAAGTAAGCTATATAAACCAATAACAGCAGTAATAAATAATAGTGTCATTAACATCTGTACTGTATTTACAGTGTTTGATAAATGACGTTTCCATATTTTCGTAATATTTCCTTTTAAAACTAAAATGTCCCTTTAGCTCAATAAGAAAAGCTAACCTTATTAAATAATCGCTCTGTAGAAGAACTCAATATAATAAATGATCGTGTATTCATAAGACTAATAAAATAAAATGCATTTTTTTAAAATGTATATATATGTTAAAATCATAATAACAAATATTGGATAAGGCGGATGCATATATGAGTAAAAATGAAGAGGAAAAACATAAAATAAAAAAAACTGCATTGGATAGAGCAGGTCTAAGAACTTTTATGGGAAACCCTGAGGACTTTGAACTTTCTTTTTACGGAGTATTTATGGCTTGCGTCCCAATCTTCATATTAGGAGTTGTAGTTTGGTACAATTGGTAATTAACCAACATTTATTTATTAAAAAATGAAGATAATTAAGTTAACCACATAATAACCCAGTATTGCTAATATCGCTGCCCCCACTTTTAACCACATTTTTGTATCTCCTATTGTTGTTTTAATTCCACTCAGTTGGTCAGTAGTTATAGCTGTCTTTCTAAGGACATAGTTTAAAGGTAGAACTGAGGTCTAAATACCTTCTGTGTGGGTTCGACTCCTACGGTTCCGGAGGTGTCTTTTACTGTGGTTTCATTCTTCCCACTCATAATCGGGATTAAATTCTTGCGGATCTATTTCTGCTTCTTTATATGTAACGGGTTTTCCATTTGGCAACGTGACAGTTATTTCGGTTTTTTCTTTATTTAATTCTAGCGTTAGAAAAGAAGTCTTGTTTGATTCTTTGCTAGATATTATACCGGTTAGTTTTGATCCAGTAGATTCTGATAACTGGAAATGCTTTATGATTGTATCTTTTCCCGTTTTAGTGAATTTTTCTAATGTGAACTTGGATCTACCCTCACCACCGTCACCATCACTTTTGATTAGTATATAAGATCCACCATTCATCCAGCCACCATATATATGATACTTGGGTGCTTCGTAAGAGGGTACATCCTCTTGTTGTGTAGAATCTTTCACCTCATTTTTTTGCTCTACATCTACCTTTTCATTTTTTATGACTTGTTCTTGTTCGTTGTCACAAGCAGCAAGACTCCATATAACCAGGAGTCCTACGAAGATTTTTTTAAAAGTCAAAGGCCTGTCCTCCTAAAAGATGAATGTAAATTTCGAACCATTAAATTATCCACCCTAACATTGAGAGCAACCTCACTTATTGAAGTAAAGCACCCGTTAGCATTCCTGTAGATCGTTAAATATCAGGTTTGAAAAAAATAGAGCCCCTCAGTAAGATACGAGTATAGTGTCCAATCTAACTCAAAGTCTTAAGGAGGAAGCCCTACTATGAATTTTAAAATGCAAAACAAACAAAATCAACTGATTGAAAGAATTACGGATCAACATCTAGTTGTTGGTGTGGATATCGCCCAACACGTACACGTGGCCCGTGCTGTAAACTATCGAGGCATTGTGATCGGGAAACCTTTGTCTTTTGAAAATAGCGAAGAGGGTTTTACTAGATTACTAAATTGGATCAAGGAACTAAAACACATGAAAAACCTAGACACCACGATAGTCGGAATGGAACCTACCGGTCATTATTGGATAAACCTTTCAAAGTGGCTAGTCAAACAAAACATTGATGTCGTTACGGTCAATCCTCACCATGTCAAAAGAAACAAAGAAAATCGTGATAATACGCAATCCAAAAGTGATAAAAAAGATGCCCTTGTCATCGCTGATATGGTGAAGAATGGCTATTATGCCTTCGTTCGTTCCACTTCAGAATCATTTGAAAAACTTCGTGTCCTTATCGCCAACCGAGATGTGATCGTTAAGCGCCTTGTTAGCTCCATCAACCAGATTAATCGCTGGGTGGATGTTGTCTTTCCCGAGCTCCGGCAAGTGTTTAAAGACGTATCATGTAAAGGGGCAATCGCAACCCTACGCCTCTTTCCTACCCCAGCTGAAATATGTTCCTTACAGCCTCAAGATATCGTAAACGGGTGGAAATCATGTATGAAGCGACATTCCGGGCATAAAAAAGCCCGTTCCCTGATTACATTGGCCAAGCGTTCAATTGGTACGAAACAAGCCCTTGATGCGTATAAACTTCACTTGGAACAGTTATTAGAGGAATATGATCTCGCTTCATCCCAACTCGAAAGAGTGACGCAAGAAGTCACAAACGTCTTGGAACAGATTCCATTCGTTAAGCAAATACTTGCCATTAAAGGAATCAGCGAAATTTCACTGGCGGGCATCTTAGGAGAAGCTGGAGATCTGAGTGGGTTCGCTCACGGGAATGCGCTCCTTCGTCATGCAGGATTGCATCTCGCTGAGGCAAGCTCTGGGAAGTGGAAAGGCCAAATTGTTCTTTCCAAACGTGGAAGATCACGCCTGCGGCGTTACCTCTTCCTTGCGACCATGAGTCTGGTGATGAATAACCCTGAGTTTAAAGCCCTACACTCGAACAATGTTAAGGTGAAGAAGATTAAGAAAATGAAATCCATCATGAAACTATGTGGAAAACTCGCCCGTGTCCTAGTAGGGATTGCTCGTAATGGCTCTGTCTATAAACCGGAAATGGTATTCCCTCTTGAACAACTAGCAGCGTAAATTTACATTCACATTGTTTTTACGAAAGTTGGCTTATTCGTAGGATTTCAAAGAAAGCACGAAGTACTGGATATATAGAACAAAAGGGCAATGACCCGTTCCGTTAGCAAAACCAGCCTCCACCCCTTGGATAGGCATGACGAAGGAATGAAAGGGCATAGGATTATGACCCGTTGAGACATGGGAGGGAAAGCCTCCAGGGGCAGCGTGGAAAATGCGTGCAGCATATGTAATAATATGGGATTCTCAATGGATCCCCTATTTCAACCTGCCCTCATCTTATCAAAACGATCCTATCTCTTTCGTTCATTTAAAGCAACCTATACCATGTGGTTTGAAATCCTGCGAATAAGCGAGTATTCGTGAGCATTATCTATTAAACTGAGGGAGTTCTATAAGACCAATTGTAGAGTTGACACAAAATATGCAACAAAATAAATGAAAAAACGAACACCATAGGATGTTCGTTAAGAAAATTAACTCTTAGTTGCTGTATTGCCCATTGCAATAGAGATTCTATTCCAACTGTTTATTTGATTAATAATAAGAACTAGATCAACATATTGTTTCTCATCATAATGTTCTCGGACACGCTTGTATAAGTCATCAGGAACTCGTTTTGTTGGTATCAAGGTAATATGCTCAGTAAGTTCCAAAGCAACTTTTTCTTCAGGTGAATAAAAATCGCATTCTTCCCAGGCATTTAAACAATAAATTCTTTGTTCAGTTTCCCCCATCTTACGAGCATCGGATGTATGCATATTGATGCAGAAGGCACAACCGTTAATTTGAGAAGCTCTAATTTTGATCAACTCTCTAGTAGTTCGATTAATAGAAGAGTTTTTAGTGTACTTCTCCATATCCATCATAATTTTCATACCATCGGGTGCAACATCATTGTAGGAGATTCGTTGACTCATAAGGCACAACCCCTTTGCTTTAAGATAATTTTATTATACCTGCCGACGACCATTTATACCATTTTTTTACTTTAGGTATATTTATAATCAAGAGAAATTTTAGCTGGAATAGAACATTTAGTTGCTTCGCAGTACGTTTAAACAGAGAGACTGTACAGCACATATCCATACAGTCATACTGTGAAAACAAACGTCATTAACTGTGCGTTTACATTAAGCTTCTTCAACTAAACTACCTCTCTAGTTCCATAAGAAGAAAAAAGCAACAATTCGAAAGTTGCTTTTTCCAATTTATCTTATTCAGAATTTTGTACGCTAGGAGAACTTCAACCTAAAAAAAGTCGAATTCTTTACTATGCTAAGGATCCAACTTTTTTAAAAGAGGGTTCTTAACAGTTATAAAAATTGACTAGCATCGGTTCTAGTGGAATTTTTCCCCTTAACCTGCTTTAACATCGCTACTATAAGGAAACTAACAATGACTAATAAGAGCCATGAACTTACCTTTCCTAGATGAACGAGACTCCATGCATCGGTTTGGTTTGGATATTCCCAAGCTCCAAAGAACGTTGCGATATTTTCGGCTATCCATATAAAAAATCCGATGAGCACAAAAGAAAGTGCGATTGGCATACGATAACGAGTTCCAGCAACCTCGTATATGACCCATGATCGCCAAAAGACGATAATGACAAGTCCAGACAACCACCAACGAATATCAATCCAATAATGGTGGGTGAAAAAATTTAAATAAATCGCAGCTGCAAGAGGTACAACTACCAAAAACGGTGGCCACTTAACCAATTCAACCTTTAACCTTCTCCACGCCTGGCAAAGATAACTCGCTACACTTGCGTACATGAATCCGCTATACAAAGGCACTCCAAAAATTTTGAAATATCCTTCCTCTGGATAAGACCATGAGCCCATATGTACCTTGAAAAGTTCAAGAGCAAGACCAATAAGGTGGAACAATGTGATAACTTTTAGTTCGTCCCGTGTTTCAAGCCCAGAACGCACCATCCACCACTGCATCAGAAGGCAGATGATGAGCAGCCAGTCATACCGTGGCAGAAAGGGAAGCGGCATAAGTTTTGTAAAAGCCAACGAGGCAAAAATAACGGCAGGAAACAAACATGATAGGGCCTGCTCCCAACCAAAACGAACGAGTTGTTTTAGTGCTCTCATGATTAGTGCCTCCATTTTTTTAATGGTTAAATTCATGAGTAACTCCCCTTTTCTTTTTGTTCCTCTTTTTTAATCTTGGGTGTCGTCATCATTTCGATATTCTAAAATATCTCCAGGCTGACATTCTAAAGCCTTACAAATCGCCTCTAAAGTTGATAATCGAATCGCTTTTGCCTTGCCGTTTTTCAATATAGAAAGGTTAGCCATCGTTATTCCAACCCTCTCAGAAAGTTCTGTAACACTCATTTTCCTTTTAGCCAGCATCACATCAATATTGATTATAATTGCCATGTTATTCACCTCAGACTATTAAGTCATTCTCTGATTTTATATCGATGGCTTCTTGTAAAAGCCTTTGAAGAACAGCAGCAAAGACTGCAATCACCATTGAAGAAAAAATAATGACCAATCCGATTAATATGATACCTGGGGCGTCGTCCAGCTCCGCTATGAGATAAAAGAGCGGCATACCTACCACATACAAGATACTGATTGTGATTGCACAGTATTTTATTTTTGTTAGAGCACTTACAGATAATTCCGAGAAAGCTTTGTTCTTGTCAATATAGCTTAAAAGTTTAAAAGCTTGATATAGAGCAAAGTAAAATGGTATCGCCGATGCATACAAATCGATTAATACGAGATATTTGATATAAGTCATATCCGGATACAATTCTGCTGCAAACTTCGCTATCTCAGGCACCAAAAATATGCACAAAGCAAGAACTGGAATTCCAATAAGAATAACAGCTATCTTTAAAAAGAGTGTTGTTCCTCGTTTCATAAAAAGCACCTCACTTATTTATTGTCAATTTAATTTAACACGTTTTTTATCGTTTTACAATAAAACATTGTTGTTTTTTATTATATAATTATTGTTACCTAAATATCCTTTCATTTTAAAAAAATATAAAAAAGCATTCCTCATTACGAAGAAATGCTCTATAACTTTAAACTATTCAATTTATAACTTGTTCAACTAACCTGCCCCGTTAGTGCCATAAGAAAAAGGCTGCCGCAGCAACCCTTGTTATTGAAGTAATACAATTTATCACAATGTGAGTCGGTATAATTCATTTATAAGTGAATTATACTTTCAGTTCTGATTATAAAGTCTATTTCGTTAAGTAGAAGTGACACTTCACAAATTTAGTGAAGAATAGTTCATTTAAAATTAAATAACTTTATTGTTTTTTTATAATTTTCTCGGTATTGTAGCGAGAAATTAGGCTTTTTCTTCAAAATGCCAGTCAGTGGTCGGTGTATTCTATAATAAATTATAGTCTAACCTTAACCTCAGTACCGTCCTTAGCTTTGACATCTACTAGCACGATCCCCTTATAATTTTTCAGTTCCTTGACGATAGGCTTTAGCGTTTTTTTGTCTATTAGTGGAAAGGTAAAGTCCAGTTTTTTTCTTTCGAAGTGGTCTTTTGTCCATTTGTTTGCATTTTGCTGAAAAAATTTTGAAGACAAAATTGAAATAACAATGTTTAAAATAGCATATGGAATTGGGATGGTAAACCGAACGTCTTTTGCTTTCACTTTTACATGCATCATAAGCAAATCACTAATCAATGATGACCGAAACGGTATCCCCGTTTGCCGATTTAATATCAACAATTTGGCCATCTAATTCGTTTTCGATTGCTTCAATAATAAGGCTTATGTCTATATCTTTAATGTATTTTTCCGATTGAGGAATACTCGCTGCGATGCTGTGTCCAGCCATTAATACTACCTTGACAAGTTTTATAGGCAAATTGACCGTGACGTTATCATTTTCGGCTGATACAACACGAATTTTTAATTTTTTATCTAAAAATTTAGTCGGTTTTTCAAAAAGCTTATTACCTGTTTCTTCTTTCTCTTTTAATACCTGGATCAGTTCTGATCCCTTATCTGCATCAATCTTCCCTTCTTGAACCATTGTTAACACTCTTGTAATTTCCTCTTTCATATGATAAATACCTCCCTATTCCTCTTTTAAGAGCTTAATGGCTTCTTCTGGTGTGATTTCGCCATTTTCCAACATGGTGACAACTTTTTTCTCGTCTACTTCATTTTTCTTCTTCTGCACATATCCAAGGGATGAAATGATGTCTGTTAGCTTGCCTCGAACCGTTGGATACGAAATCCCCAGTTCCTTTTCAACTTCTTTGATATTCCCTCTGCATGTTAAAAATACTTCCACAAAATGAAGCTGATCCTTTGATAAGGATGCCAGCTTAGATAATTCAAACTCATTTTCAATCGTAGTGTGACAATGAGAGCACTGCAACTTTGTAATTTTCAATGTTTTACTGCAGACAGGACAATTTGTGATTACTTTATAAGCCATAATGAAATTCCTTCCTTTTAGTTGATTCGATTATATAACAAGTAATTAAAAATATAAATAATAAAATTTAAATTTTTTAATCCAAAAAATCAATAATATTAATTTATTATTTAATATTATTAATTATCCATTTTCATTATTTACCATAATGTTTGAAATTGTAGACATTCATCTTGGTGAAAATACCCAGTTACATAATGAGCACGATTACTTAGTCTTTGAGATGCTGATAATAATCCATGGATATTTGATATTAATATTCCAACTGATGATGATTCAGCAGTCGTTAGCATTGATGTATTATTTAATGATTTAAACTTGAAAATTATTAAGCTTACGGGTTGATTAATCTCAGATTATGCAGTGGTTTGAGGACTTAGTCTACATTTTAGTTATTCCAGAATATGGTGCTAATGTTGAATAAAACTTAGATTTTTAAACGACTTTATTGTTATATTTTTAAGTACAGTGAAGTATCTTATATCGAAAATTAAACAACTATATTTTAACCCCGTCCTAAATTTAGAACGGGGTTATGCTTGTTTTAGATTTTTTAAATTAAATAACTTTATTGTCTTTTTACACTAAGAAGAACTTTATATTGTTATACATTGCAATTTTTTCTTATTCAACTATCCTGCCCCTTTCGTATTATAAAGGTCAGCCAGTTATTTCTGGTTGAACAATTTTTATATCGATATATGATAACGGTAGCCGGGGTAGAACGTTCCTGCCCGTGGGGCTTGGACCCCGTCAACTAAACAGTTCGCCCCCTACTTGCTTAAACATGATTTGGCTGGTTGGGACCAAGATCTCGTATAACAAGCGAAGCTATGATACTGCAAGAAGGATTAGGGGTTACCGGCAATATTATGTTTTTGGAGGAGATAAAAAATGAATCCAGTGGTTGGTCTGGATGTAGCTAAAGGTGAAAGTCAGGTTCAAGCGTTCTTGGATAAAAAGAAGCCTTATAAAAGAAGTTTTAAAGTAGCACATACCATTGAAGGACTAGAGAGCTTACACCAATATCTTAGAGAGATAGAAAACGTAACAGGAATTCGACCTCCGGTCGTTTTAGAGTCTACTGGGCATTATCATACGCCCGTTGTACAGTATTTTGAGGAGAGAGGTTACTTATTAATTATCGTTAACCCACTCATTTCTTATCGTGCGAAGAGCTCTAGTTTACGGAAAGTAAAGACAGATTTAATCGATGCACGTCACCTCTGCGAGCTGTACTATAAAGAGGATTTAGAGCCTTATAAAAAACGAGGGATACAACTCTTAAATCTTCGTAATCTTTCAAGACAACATGCAAATATAACAGGTATCTATGTACAAACAAAACTACAGTTTCAGGCTGTTCTTGATCAAGTATTTCCTGAATATAGAGGGGTTTTTGGAGATTTGTATTCGGTTGTTTCTTTGCTTACTCTATTAGAATTCCCTACTTCTGAAGACATATCAGCAGTCGATGAAGAAACTGTAGCAAATAGGATTAATGAACTTTGTCCAAGTCGTTCTAGAAAGTGGGCGAATACACAGGCAGAGAAACTTATGGCTGCCTCAGCTCGAAATCCTTTTCAGAGAACTTTATATCAGAGTCACATTTTAAGCCTAGAGATGTATATAAAAATGCTTCTAGAATACCAAAAGCACTTATCCAAATTTGAAGAAGAGATAAATGCTTTGGCAAAAGAAATTGAAGAATATAAGATTATCCAATCCATCCCTGGTATCGGTGAAAAAATCGCTACAACGATTATTTCTGAAATTGGAGAGATTGATCGGTTTAATCACCCTAAAAAACTAGTGGCATTTGCCGGAATTGATCCAAGTATCTTTGAATCAGGTAAATTTAAAGGCTCAGTAAATCGGATTACCAAAAGAGGTTCTGGTAGACTACGACATGCCTTATATATGGCAGTTCGTTGTGCCATTCGTGATTGTCGCAAGAAGAAAACGACAGATGAAATCATCCCTCGGAACAAGAGATTACGAGAGTTCTATGATAAGAAACGTGAAGAAGGAAAGCCCTTTAAAGTAGCTGTGATAGCATGTGCCAATAAGCTTCTACAATGGATTTATGCACTATTACAAAATAACTCGACTTTCCAAGATCTAACCTAGTTTAAAAGTATAACTAAATAGCACAAAACTTTCCAAATATAGTTCATTGGAAGGTTATTTAGCATGCACAAATTTAGTATAGCATGAAATATTTTAAGTTTTCATTGAAAAATGTTGACTAACTATTAGCTGGTTTAGTTGCATAACAAAAAGGTTGCTTCAGCAACCTCCCTTATTGAAGTAAAGCACCCGTTAGTTTAAGTAGGAAACTTCACAATCTCAATAGAGCAAAGCCTATTGGTACATAATCAAATTTTTATCTTTAGTTGTATAGATTCCAATAAGAAACACGAGGACCCTTATTTATTTTCTTGTACTTCTTCAATTTCTTTTGCGAATTTTTTTAGAACATCATCTTTCATAGTATCGTGAATTTCTACTTTTTCTACATCAGTATGCTTATCTAAATGTTCATGTGATTGCGCTCCTATTTTAGCAGTTGTTACCGCTTTCTCTGCTACTTCTTTTTCAACCTCTTCTTTAAATTCCTCTTCTTTATCTAGGTTGAAACGTCCATTATTCATATTAATCACACTATATTCACCATATGTGTTTTTGTTTAAATAAAGAACATAAGTATTATCTTTTTCCAATTCTTTATAATGTTCTGTTGTTAGAATACGATCAATTAAAGAAATAAGTTCAATAATCATTAACTCACTATTTTCTCCAAGATTAGAACCTTCTGGTGTTTTTAAAACTTTTTAAATTGTAATTGGTGCTTTTGTGTAATAATCTTCAATTTCGTTTATTTCTTGAGCTGTTTCTGATTGAAAATACGTAACAAAATGTTCTCTCTCTTCAAAATCTGAATTCACTTCTGCAATAACAACAAGTTCAGTTTCTTTGAATAAACTTGATTCTTCATCATATTCTAAGTAATTTGCACCTACACTAATTGTTTCGGTCTCATCTGTTTTTTCACCAAATTCTTTTGCTTCATTTGAACATGCACTAGAAAATAATATCCCTATTAATACTGTACTCAATAATATCTTTTTCATAAGTTTCCCCTAAAATGGCCATTTTTTAGTGACTTCACCTGAATCATAGCTTGTTAGACTTGAAGGTATTGTTCTCCACCCTTGTGGCATAACAGAATTATAGGCTTTCGCTACATGTGCCATTTTAATAGAATGACCAATCTCATGTGCAGCATTCATTCGAATATAAGAGGCCGTATAATTTGATTGGGCTCTCATTTGATTATCATACATTGTAACAGTCACATAGGACTTTTTCCTTCCTCGTTTTCTGCTACAAATACATCGCTATTAGTAATGTTCTCTTTCCATAATTGCTCTCGTCCTTCATAAATCAAATTATTTAAGTATTCGTCTGGAATGATATTCGCATATGTAGTTTTCCAACTATCAACGTGTACTTTTGCTATACCTTCAGCATCAGCCAACGTTGCCTCTCTGATTATCATATTAGTTTCCCCTTTCAATCTTTCTCATATATATCAATATTCGGTTACGAACATAGAACATCCTTGTTCAACTAAACTGACCCGATAGTTCCATAAAAAAAGAGCTGCCAAAGCAACTCACTTATTGAAGTAAAGCACCTGTTAGTTCTTTAAGGAATAGCAGTTTAATGGTATTGAAACCAAACAAACCATCCTTTTTCCTTACTTTTAGCTAAAAATATTTGACCTTGGCCTAAGCTAGCTCCAGGTGCTTTGGGGAAATCTAAACGTACAGGCCATGATTTTTCAGCAATTTCTTTGCCACAAAAGGTCTTTGCCATTCCAAAATAGTCTTCTTCATCTTTATTGCCAACTGTTTCGGGAAAAGGTTTGGCAGTTACTACATCCCACTTAGTATATATGTCAGAAAAATCATCTATTCCAGTTCCATAAGTTTTTGGTATTAAAGTATTTAACGCTTTTATTACCTCTTTTTTATCCTTAATCGATGTTTTCTCTAATTCACTTAACACAGGACATTCTTTAGGTTGTGCGTATCCTTGAATTGAACAAAAAAACAACATCGGAATGGTAATAATCAATTTATATAGCATTTTCATAAAACTCACCTCAGAAGTTATCTTTCCTAATTTTAAGAAAAATAGTCCAGTTTTTGAGGTGTAATAGCTCAATTGTTATTCAACTAATCTGCCCCTTTAGTGCCATAAGAAAAAGAGCTGCCAAAGCAACTCCTTTATTGAAGTAAATTACCAATAGTAAAAGAAGATTTGAAGCTTTATAAAAAAGTTTTATCATTTCTGTGATCTTTCTTCCATCGAAGTGCTTTTTACTGGCGAGAACACAAAAAGTTATATTTTAAAGAGAAAAAATACAAAATCCGTTGGTATTCCTTGTTCACCTTGTTGATGAAGCATCGCCGTCACATTTCCGCGATGGTAGGTTCCATGATTTACTACATGGTGAATGAGGTCGGCAAGTATGAACTCCATACGCCCATATTGAGGGTGCTCAGTAATGAGGATTTGTTCTAGATTCTTTTGCTCTGCAAAAAAACTGTGAAATTCCTCTGAAAGACTATCATAGAACGCTTCGAGTTCATCTATCGACACTCCCGATACTATTGACTTTCGACGCTCAACTTCTCTTACAGTATCATGGAAGCTGCTTCCTTTCATCGTCTCCAACCAGGTAATATCTGTTGCATAAAGATGCATCAGAACATTTGAAATAGATGAGAAAACACTTTTAACAGTCTCGTTATAAACCTTATCAGGTAGTTGCTTCAAGTGCTGGAACACTTGTTGGTTAGCCCAAACATGGTAATCGTACATTTTCTTTACTCGGTTATTTTCCATTATCATACTCCTCTCTGTTTTAAAATTGAGGAAATTATTAGTACTACCAGGAATATTTAATTTTTTTCTTTTGTTCAGTTTGCTTCCTACATCTATATTCGACTATAGAAAGAATCATACTTTAAAAATGCCGCCAATTGGCGGCCATCTTATGGCACTAACGCACCCGTTAGTTCTATAAGAAAAGCGATTCTTATTAAAGAATCGCGCCCGATAATGGAATAACTATGAAGCTTCTATTAGCTGGCTTTAAACTCAATCGTTTCTCGGTTTTAACAGCCAGGTTGTTTTCTTTGTATTGATTATTTATGGACTGGAACTTCAGCTGGATAAGGTTATAAGTTATTACTTTTTAACAAATCATCTAAATTGTCAACCAGATCATTTATATCACTTAATAGTGTTATGGTATTGTTGCTAAGAATCATGATTATGTTTTCTTCCATCTTGTCTGGGAGATATTTGCATGTTTTTTGTGCGATCTTAATTAACTTCTTTTCTCCAGGGTGTGGCAACTCGTTAATCGCAAATAAGATATCAAAGTAACTTGCAAGTAACGCAGCAACCCTATGATTGACACTTATGTAGTCTTTTCTTTTTAGAGCTTTCTCGATTTGACAATAGTAGGATGTAACACTGTCTCGTAATAAAGGGTAATTTTTGTTAAGGATATTTTCTTTTAATTCTTTTGGAAAGGCTACGTTAATTTTATCCTGTAGTTTCTTTAATTGACCATTTTGATCATATAGTATTTTGGAATTTAAATAATTACTCCAAAAGCATGTAGTGTAACCGACCTGAGCCTGGAAATTCACTACCGTTTTCATAAGTTCGTTTTCAATCCAAGCATAATTTCTATATATAATTTCTATACCAATATTGGGTTCATTTAGCGTTCCATCATCTTCTGTTTCCCAATACTGGTTATTAATCTCCATATAATCCGAAAACGGTTCTAACAATTTTTTGCGAGTGCTGGTAGGGATTTCTTGATCACTATAAATATACAAATCTATATCAGAATGTTCATCTTGGGTATTTGTTGAAAGAGAGCCAGAGAGTACAACACCTTCCACTTCTTCTAACTGAGAAAATACAGACGAAATCTTCATAATCATGTCATTAATAGTATTCATTTTGGATTTCTTCCCATCTATTTTTTATTTTTCGTATTGCCCCAATTATAGGGTATTTATGGGATGTAAACCATTTTTATATTGGTAAATTGCTACCCTTAAAACAAAAATGAGGAGTTTAAAAAATTGCATTACCCTTATTCAAGAATATGGCCCAATTGTTAAAAAAAGGTCAAATAGCACTCTTGAACTCCCTCAGTATGATAGCTATATCTCTCGAATGCTCACTTATTCGCAGGATTTCATAACCCTTGAAAATACATTAACGGTTAAAAGCAATGAGCTCAGATCATTTTGGTTTCATGGAGGCATAGTTAAATAAAGGAGTAATAGGAAACTCCATATTCTACCATATAATGCACATAATCGAGGCTTTCCCTCCCATGTCTCAACGGGTCATCGAAAAATATGCCCTCTCATTCCTTCGTCATGCCTATCCAAGGGGTGGAGGCCAGTTATGCTAACCTAATGGGTCGGTGCCCTTCTGTTCAAGAAATCTGGTACTCCGTGCATCTTTGAAATCCTACGAATAAGAAAACATTCGACAAAAGATAAGCTGAAAATAAAGTATTAATTATTTTCAAGTGAGGTTCCCTTCGAGAACCTGTAAAGCATGATTTATTCAATAAAAACTAGGCTGCTAGAGCTGAAAAAGGTTGTAATTTTTGTGGGGAATAAGATTCATTTCGTTTGGCTATGCCTACAAATACTCGAGCCAGTTTACCAACCAATTTTATAATTGATTTCATTTTCTTTATTTTTTTCACCTTAACATTATTAGCTTGCAACGCTTTAAACTCAGGGTTATTCATGACAAGGCACATCGTCGCTAGGTATAAGAAACGCCGCAGTCTGGATCTCCCACGTTTAGAAATGATAATCTGACCTTTCCATTTACCAGAGCTCGCCTCGGAAAGATGTAACCCTGCATGACGAAGTAGAGAATTACCGTGGGCGAATCCACTTAAATCTCCAGCTTCCCCTAAAATTCCAGCTAAAGAGATTTCACTGATCCCTTTAATAGCCAACGACCGTTTTCGGTTACTTTTTAAAGCAATAATACGGTCAGTAATTCGGGTTAATAACCCCTATCTAAAAGCTATACCAAAATCAAATTACTAAAATGAAGAGTTTAAACCGTTTTTAGTGAATCATCTTACAATATCTGTCTTAGCGTATAATAAGTGCGTTTTGACGGTTGGACCCCTATATTGAGTGGTGTTGAAGCCATGCATATAATAAAAAGGGACAGATTGATTTACGGAATCAGTCTGTCCAAAATCAGAAAGAATTCATTGACCAAGTGTTTGGACTTATAGCATAAAATACGATTCCGCTAAGAATCTACTAGTACTAGAACCGTAATAACCAATCCCTCCATAGCCCCCATAGAAAATATGATTTTCAGAAAATAGATTTTGCTCATACAAATCCCATTTTGCACCATCGATGGGATGCGCCGTTTCGCGTTCCCCAATACTTTGGCAAATTGAATTTGTTATAGGGGTAAAGGTAGGATCCGTTGATTTTACCGCCATTCAGTCTTCCTGGAAACAGCCGCGTTCCCCTGCCGACCGTTTGCGAGTAGACAATGCGGCTTTTAGTCGGGCGTGTCATCAAGATTACGCTCGTCGGGGGGGGCGTCGTATCCCTCTGTTAAAATATGAATAATTTGACTATTTTTGTTAAAATGGTTAATATGAAAACGTATACATAGACTAACTTCATAGATCAATAGATTGAAGGAGGAGTAACATGCCTAAAACTTTGTTTAAACTTGATCTCAGTAAGCCAATGGAGCAACAGGCACACCCGGGGCATAATCGCTGGCATCCGGATATTCCCGCTGCTTTTTCGGTGGAGCTGGGCCAATCTTTCCGCATGGAGTGTAAAGATTGGACGGATGGACAAATTAGCAACAATGACGATCCTAGCGACATTAGGGATGTTATTTTGCCGCGAGTTCATGTGCTAAGCGGACCGGTTTATGTAAATGGAGTGGAACCGGGAGATTTATTAGTTGTTGATATTTTGGATATCGGTGCGTTTGCCGAGTCTGAATGGGGTTTTAATGGGATTTTTGCGAAGGAAAATGGCGGAAGTTTTTTAACGGAACATTATCCGAAAGCAGCGAAATCTATCTGGGACTTTGAAGGAATTTATACGACTTCAAGGCATGTGCCGGGTGTTAAGTTTGCCGGGCTCATCCATCCGGGGTTAATTGGGGTGGCGCCTTCAATGGAGCTTCTGCAAGAGTGGAACAAACGTGAAAATGAATTGAAGATGACAGATCCTGACCGCGTACCTGAACTAGCAACTTCTCCTCAAGCAGAGCATGCAGTGCTCGGCACGTTAAAAGGAGCAGAATTTGACCGGGTGGTCAAAGAGGGAGCGAGAACTGTTCCTCCAAGGGAAAATGGAGGAAACTGTGACATCAAAAATTTATCAAAAGGTTCAAGAATCTTCTTCCCAGTGTTTGTGGATGGGGCAAAACTTTCGGTAGGTGACCTTCATTTTTCACAAGGGGATGGCGAAATCACATTTTGTGGTGGAATTGAAATGGCGGGATGGATTGATCTTCGTGTCGACGTGATCAAGGGCGGTATGGAGAAATATAAAATTAAAGACAATCCTGTCTTCAAACCTGGTCCGGTTGAACCGAATTATTCCGATTATTTAGTGTTCGAAGGCATTTCAGTAGATGAGTTTACAGGAAAACAACATTATTTGGATGCGCATATTGCTTACCGCCGGGCTTGCCTGAATGCGATTGAATATTTGAAAACACTCGGTTATACAGGGGAGCAGGCTTATATGCTATTAGGTACAGCGCCTATTGAAGGCCGGATAAATGGAATCGTCGATATCCCGAATGCGTGTTGTACGGTGGCCATCCCGACCCAAATATTTGATAAAAATATTGATCCGAAGTAATAAATAGATGGATGAAGGGGGACTTTCCTTGCCTAGTTACACCTTTAACTGCAGTCATTGCGGTGAGTTCACACTATTCTTTAAGTCAATGGCAGGCTATAAAGGAACAGCGCAATGTCCGGACTGCCAGCAGGGGGCTTCCCGTGTCTACCAACCACCCAATTTGTTTTCTTATTCGAAGGAAATACGTACCCGTGTTGAACGAGGGATGGAGCCTCGTAGAATGACAAAAGAAGAATTAGGGCCAAAACAAAGAAAACGGAAACCACAAGTCAGTCGTCCATGGCAAGTAGGGCAGTAAGCAAAGACGATTTCTTCTATAAACACTAAAAAAAGCACAAAAAGGAAGATCAAATTCCTTTTCGTGCTTTTTGTTTTTATTCAATGGGGTAAAGGGTAGCATCTAAGATTTTACCGCTATCTGTTCAGAAAGTCGTCCTTTTCTGAACACGCTCAAATTCCCGTTGAAATGAATGTTTGTTACTTAGGTGATAATTTGCACTTATTTTAAGTGCTATTCTGCACGTATATTATTACTGTTACTTTTCATTTGTTTTGTCGTTTTTTGTCATAGAAAAAGGCGTATAGAAGGGGTAGCGCCAACATTTCGGATTTTGTATGCTAAGCAAATCCCAGCAAAAAAAGGCCGTTTCCTGTACGTTAGGAAATGACTTTTATTTCTCTTATAGTGCTAAAGCATCTGTTGAAAAAAGAATCAACTGTAACTTTGAAATAAAGATTGATCAAAATGGATTCTTTTCTAGTGATTTAGTAAACAATTTTTATAAAATAGTTTGATTATTTTTAGTGATCCTTGTAGAACTAACGCACCTGTTAGTTCATTAATATGTCTATTCCCCTTCCACAAAACATTATCGTTAGGATGAACCAAAATATATAATCTCTTTTTTTAACAATGTAGTTTTCAATTCCTGTTAGAAGGATGATTATTCCTGCAATTAATCTTAAAATTCCAGAGTAAATATAATCTATTCTGTCATAAGTTTGGAAATATAATATTATTGCAAAGATTATCAATACCCACTGTATAAACAGAATAGGTTTATTTCTGTCATCCCAAAATTCTTTTCTCAAAAAAGAACGCATTATTTTATCTCCTCAATCTAAATCAAAGTCTACTTGTATTATAAACTGTAATGAACTAAACTGCCCCGTTAGTTGCATAAAGAAAAAGCTGCCTTAAGACAGCTCCGATCTTCAACTAACGCACCCGTTGAACTACCGCCACCATTCTTTAACGGTAATTTCATGTGATTTCTTATTTTTATCTATAATTTCTACAAGACAATCATATTTTTCTAATTCACCACCTGAAGCACTAATATGTGGGTTTTCTAAATTAAAAACTATGCTTGCTGTTGCAGAACAAATATTATCTATCGGAATATTTTCACATTTTAAATGACGTTCGAAATCCTTCCCTAAATCATTTAAAGACTGCTCTATGACAGGGATTTCAAAAACTTTAGGTTTAATACTACTTCCTAAAATATCTATAACAATACTATCCATATTTTTCTCTTTAGCGATATTATATAAATGTTCAATAACATATCCGTTATCTCGATAATTCATTAAACTTAAAAAGCTATGAACAGTGTTATGTCCTATACTTTTTAATAATTTTAACTTAGCCATTTTAGCCGCTTCCGTACCATTTTCTTTAAATAAATTTTACCATGCTTCTTCAACTAAACTGCCCCGTTAGTTCATTAACAAAGTATCAAACTTTATTTCATGTCTACACAAACACCATTTACTGTATCTTGTAGTATTATGGCTCGTGTAGCGTTTGTGAACGTACTAGTCAATTCAGTTAACTTCACTTCTTTTCTGGAAAAAAGGGCAGTGGTGAAGCTCAATTTTAGTAAATTATACAAAAATATTTAGATATTAATTTATTTTAGAAACTTTTCATATAAAAAGCTACCCATTAAGAGTGGGTAGCAAGTAATACAAGTTATTTGAAAACAATTTGTAGTTTTCCATATACTTTGCCAGAAGAGTATCCATCTTTCACATCAACATAAAATTTACCTATTTTCATACCTGTGAATAATGTCTTTCCACCTGCTAAGCGATGATAGCCTGTGCACTTTCCAGTACTAGCATTGCAGAGACGAGACCATACGTTACTATAATTAGTCAATAACTTACTTCCAGAAGAAGTCTTTAAATAGATTGGGGAAACTAGTTCTACCTCTAAGTCACTACCTTTGTTAGGATTTCCAATTTCACCATCCCATTTTCCATCTTCTGTTTGAAAAGAATACTGAGGAACACTTGCTTGAGCAGAAGAAGTACCTAATACCATTCCACCTACCAGAACTAACACAAAGGTACTTAAGATTGAAAATAAGCTTTTTATGTTATTTCCTCCTCCAATCTTTATCCCTTTTATAATATCAGAATAAACTGATTATTTAAATGATTAAAAATGACTATAGCTTCTTAGATTCAAACATCTTTTGGTTGCGTCATCTTCATCGTTTTAACAGTTCTAGTCACTACGTTTGTTGAACTAACCTGCCCCGATAGTTTATTAAGAACAAAATAAAAAGGACCCTTGGTCCCTTAAAAATACTTTCTATACAAGTCTCTCCGCATTGCACCACTTAGATATGCATAAATTTTTGCGGTTTCACTTTTTTCATGACCCATTAAATTTTGAATCACTTCTAGAGGCGCTCCATTATTCAATAAATTTGTGGCGTAACTATGTCTAAGCTGGTGGGGATGAATGCTCTTTTTAATGTCCGTTCTCTTTGCTACCAGTTTTATAATGTTTCTCGCTTGAGAAATACTCATTCGATGGGGTGCACGTGTTGTCACAAATAGTGCTTCCTCATGATCTTTTCGTTCATTTAAATATCGCTTCAACCATATTTCACAACGAGTATTGAAATATACTTCTCGTTCTTTATGTCCTTTACCTAATACGATTGCTGATTGATTAGAGAAATTGATTGAGGCCCTATCTAGAGTTATTGCTTCACCAATTCTGCATCCTGTTGAATACATAAACTCAAATAAAGCATTTTCGAATGTTGTATGACAAGCTTCCCGCAAATGTTCAATTACCTCTTCAGACAAGTATTTTGGAACCCTTAATTCTAATTTTGGTTCCTTGATTTTGGAAGCAGGATTTCCATTAATTAAATTTTCATCCTGAGCCCATCTAAATAAAGATTTAATAAATCGAATTCTGTGACCCAGACTGGATGGCTTAAGCTTTTCAGCTGCTTTTCCCAGATAAACTTTAAGAGAATTAGTTGAAAGTTCTTGAATGGATATATTTCCAAAACTATTCACCAACAAGTTAAATTGGACGTAATAGGCCTTTAATGTTTGTGGAGAATAACCTTGGATTTGCTTATCTGCCTTATATAAACCCCATACATCAGTTAAGATCATACCTGTTTCTCTCCACTCTATACCATATTAATAGACAGTATAGACAAAAGAAGAACTATTATACTAGATTAGTAGATTTTTCATTAAACAATAGCACCGTTAGTTCATTAAGAACTGGTAATTTTAAAACGAGTACAGCTATTAATCAACCATTACTCCTAATCCATCAAGTCGTTTTTGTATAATTTAAAAGCATTTTTATAATAAAAGTCCACTCTTCTGGAACAAAAAAAGGCAACAACAACACCCTGTTGTTAAACAAGGTTAGAGCATATTCTCGGCAATCTTTTTCAGTGCCTTTGCACGAGAAGCGATAAATGCTCTCATGTACTTCTCCAAAAACAACTTATCAGCTAAAACTCCAATCGGACCGAACGGTGACTTATATTGAAATTTATCTATCATTATAGTTCCGCCTGGTTCTTCTATAAACTGATGTGTGTGAACAAAAGAATGGAAGGCTCCCTTCACCATAATATCTACAAACTTATTTGGTTTTTCCATTAATGTCACTTGGGCTTTCAGCCTTTGTTTAATACCAAAGGGAATGGCTTCCTAAGTTACAGTATCTCCCTCCTCTAATAGCCCCTCTGTCTCACCTTCAACAGCAATTTCCTTTGTTTTCGCTGTCGTTTTGGTGTGGATATCCACGCTCCTCAAGGTCAAAACATATTTCAACTGGTGCTTTAATAAATTGTTGATACTCAATAACAGGCATTTTTCATTCTCCTTATATAAGCACTTTCTAACCAACATTATAGCTGTTATAGCAAATTTCACCTAACCCTTATTCCATTATCCTGCCCTGTTTGTTCCATAAGAAAAAGCTGCCTTAAGACAGCTCTTCGGATAAATCCTTCGCCCATCCTTACTTTTTCATAACGGGGATCCATATTTCACTTCTAAATGTTGGTGAAGTTACATCTTTATTTTCATTCCAAAGGATTTCCGGCCCTTCTATTTGTTCATAGTTAGAGGATGGGAACCATTCAGAATAAATACGACCCCATACATTTTGCAGTGTTTCAGGAAAGGGGCCGACTGCTTCGAATACCGCCCATGTAGATGCATCAACTTCAAGCTGTGTTAAGTTATCTGGACACTCCCTCGTTGTTGCTGCGCCGATATAATGATCAAGCTCCCCTTTTTCGTCCAACCTTCCTTCGGAAAAGTTCGCAGATGCACTAAGCAGTCCTAATGGCTCGACATTCGATAGGCTTTTAAGTTCATTTATCGTTTTCTCGTCTAATCTTTCCCACATAGATGCGATCTCTGGATTAACCCCGTTAAAAATGATTGGAACTCTTTTTTTAATTCCAATTATGTGAAATGCCTCTTTTTCTTCAATTCGATAGTTCATTTCACTGCCTCCTTTAATGGATAATTGGAAGGACATCGGTGGATAGGCTTTAAGTGAATGGCCATTACTTCTCGCTTCTGATGGTGTGATGCCATGCAAATGTTGAAACGCTCTTGCAAAAGAATCTGGTGAGCTGTATCCGTACTTTATCGCTATATCAATGACCTTTATGTTGTTATCTTTAAGCTCAAACGCTGCAAGCGTAAGTCGTCTTCGGCGGATATACTCGGATAGTGAAATACCTGCAAGGAACGAAAACATCCTTTTAAAATGATATTCCGAGCAATAAGCTAGCCTTGCAACTTCTTTAAAGTCGATTTCGTTCGTAAGATTTTCTTCAATGAATTTAATGGCATCATTCATATTTTTGAGCAAACCCATTCAATGACCTCCTTATATCAATAGAATAGCAGGAGTTGAAACGAATCATCCGACATTCTGTGCACGATTATGTAGGGTCTAATCCCTTTCGCACCTGTTGTTAAAATAGTCTTATTGTTGATATGGGGATTTACGGACTTTTTGCATAAACCGTTCTGGATTATCAATCTGATTAAAACCGTATTTTTTATATAATGCATGTGCATCATTAGTAGCTAACATAAACCTACGAACCTCTTGTAGTTCGGAATGGTTGGTGATAACATCCATTAACCATTTTGATAATCCCAATTTACGATAGTCTGGTAATATAAACACATCGCTAAGGTACGCAAATGTTGCTAAATCTGTTATTACCCTTGCAAAACCAACTTGTTCAATACCTTCATTTCCTATTTCACCTTTATAAACCCCAAAACATAATGACGTATTTTCAATTGACCTTATTACTGTTTCCTTTGGTATCCCCTTTGACCAGTAAGCTTCTTGATTCAAAAAATTATGTATTAACTCTACATCTAAATACTGTTTATTAGTAGAGATCGAAAATCCTTTAATATTCATTTTACATCCCCCTGAACTTTTTTAATTTTCTGTAATTATATCAAACAACCGATTTTAATCTATTAAATTAACTTGCTCGATTAAGTTCATTTACCATCTTCTTTAACAATCTATCCCCTTGTTGAACTATCCTGCCCCTTCGTATTATAAAGGTCAGCCAGTTATTTCTGGTTGAACAATTTTTATATCGATATATGATAACGGTATCCGGGGTAGAACGTACCTGCCCGTGGGGCTTAAGATCCCGTCAACTAAACAGTTCGCCCCCTACTTGCTTAAACATGATTTGGCTGGTTGGGACCAAGATCTCGTATAACAAGCGAAGCTATGATACTGCAAGAAGGATTAGGGGTTACCGGCAAATATTATGTTTTTGGAGGAGATAAAAAATGAATCCAGTAGTTGGTCTGGATGTAGCTAAAGGTGAAAGTCAGGTTCAAGCATTCTTGGATAAGAAGAAGCCTTATAAAAGAAGTTTTAAAGTAGCACATACCATTGAAGGGCTAGAGAGCTTACACCAATATCTTAGAGAGATAGAAAACTTAGCAGGAATTCGACCTCCGGTCGTTTTAGAGTCTACTGGGCATTATCATACTCCAGTTGTTCAGTATTTCGAGGAAAGAGGTTATTTACTAATTATCATTAACCCACTTGTCTCCTATCGAGCAAAGAGCTCATCTCTACGAAAAGTAAAGACAGATGTGATTGATGCTTACCATCTCTGCGAGCTGTATTATAAAGAAGATTTGGAACCAAATAAAAAACGAGGAATTCAACTCTTAAACCTTCGTAATCTTACAAGACAACACGAAAATGTAACGGGTATATATGTACAAACGAAACTTCAATTTCAAGCAGTTCTTGATCAGGTTTTCCCTGAGTATCATGGGGTTTTTGGGGACTTATATTCAGTTGTCTCTTTACTAACCTTATTAGAATTTCCTACATCTAAAGATGTTTTGGTAGTCGATGAAGAAGCATTAGGTAATAAAATCGATGAATTATGTACAAGTCGTTCAAGAAAGTGGGCAAATACAAAGGCAAAGAAACTTATAGCTGCAGCAGCTAAAAATCCCTTTCAGACAACACTGTATCAAAGTCACATAATGAGCTTAGAAATGTATATCAAAATGCTTATGGAATACCAAAAGCACCTATCAAAGTTGGATGAAGAGATAGGTGCTTTGGCTAAAGAAATTGAAGAATATAAGATAATCCAATCAATCCCTGGTATCGGTGAAAAAATCGCGGCAACGATTATTTCTGAAATTGGTGAGATTGATCGGTTTAATCACCCTAAAAAACTCGTAGCATTTGCAGGAATTGATCCTAGTATCTTTGAATCTGGTAGATTCAAGGGATCCGTAAACAAAATAACCAAAAGAGGTTCGAGTAGATTACGGCATGCCCTATATATGGCTGTTCGATGTGCCATTCGTGATTGTCGCAAAAAGAAAACGACTGATGAAGTCATCCCTCGTAATAAGAGATTACGTGAGTTCTATGATAAGAAACGGAAAGAAGGAAAGCCCTATAAAGTAGCTGTTATAGCATGTGCTAATAAGCTTCTACAATGGATTTATGCACTATTACAAAACAACTCGACTTTCCAAGATCTAGACTAGTTTGAAAGTGCAACTAAATATCACAAAACTTTCCAAACGCTGTTCGTAGGGGGGCTATTTGGTATGCATATTTTTAGTATAGCATGAAATATTTTTAGTTTTTATTGATAAATGTTGACAAACTATTAGCTGGTTTAGTTGCATAAAGAAAAAGCTGCCTTAAAGACAGCTCCGATCTTCAGCTAAAGCACCCGTTAGTTCTATAAGAAAAGCGAAACTTCTTCTAGAATCGCGCCCGATTGTGGAATATCAAACTTCGTACAATTGTATCAGATGGATCAGTCTTTTTTGAACGCACCTGTTAGTGAATGAAGTATCTTAATGAAATCTAATAGATATCAAAAATTAACAACGATAATTTAATGACTGTTCCTTGTAAGAGCTACTTTCACAATGAACATTCTTTTTACTCATTGGTAATTGTATAAAAACATATAATTTGTTTTTTTGAGAACCATTCAACTTAACGTTTGTAACAACAAGAAAAATAAAAGGTTGATTCCTTAACGGCTTTTTTTAAGGTTAAATTTGCTTACTTTACAAAATTCCCGAAATGTTGGCAGTACCCCTTACATGAAGAGACTGCAATCTCAGCAAGAAAACCGACACCGCTCTCAAATAAAGGGAGCGATGTCGGCTTTAAACTTAACGGCCAAACTCCTTATTGATTATTTTATCGTGAGCCGGCGACACTACCGGGCCTACCGCGTTGATGGCCGTTATCAAAATATGCTTCCCGTCTAGAGATCCAACGGCTCTCGATTCATATCCGAAAGTACCGCCGGCATGCCCCCAGTAGGATTGCCCGTCCGCTGTTTTAAATTCATAAATTCCTAGTCCGACTTTACCAAAAGGTCCATCTACTGTTGTGTGCATCTGGTCCATCATCTCTTGAGATAGAAGCTCCCCGCTCAACAGCGCACTGAAGAAGGTAGTCAAATCTATGGTTGTTGAGACTATATCTCCGGCTGCATTTGCCCATGATTGATTCATTTCTGTAAAATCATACAAATGACCCGATCTGTCCATATTATATCCTGTGGCATGCTTACCCGGAATTTCGTGACTATTTCCCATCACAAATGTTCCTGTCATCCCAAGAGGTATGATGAAACGTTTCCTGATCTGCTCCGCATACGTTTCTCCTGTTACCTTCTGAATAATTTGACCGGCTAGTACAGTATTTATGTTGGAATAGTTCCAGCCCTTCCCTGGCGCAAATACAGGCGGCTTTGAAAGTCCCATGCCGATAAGCTCATCGACGGAATAGTAACGGTACGGATTTTGAGGCAAAGTAATATCTCGGAAATCCAAATCTGTATAGCTAGCAAGCCCACTTGTATGATTCAATAACTGACGAATCGTAATTTTATTGCCGTCATACCCTTTACCTTTTATGACCCCTGGCAGCCATTTTTCGACCGAATCATCCAGATTCAATTTTTTCTCGTCAGCCAACTGCAATACAACGGAGGCGGTGAACGTCTTCGAAATGCTTCCAATACGGAATGAGAAATCGGACTCCACCGGGCGTGGTACTTCGTAACTTGCTGTACCTGTAGCGTAAGACCAGCTTTTCCCGTCCTGTAGCCCGCCAGCTATGACACTTGGGACTCCTTTGGTGGTAACTACTTGATCCATGACGCGTTTGACTTCTTCCCGATGCTTTCTTTTCTTTTCTTTCTCGTTATTGCCAACTTTATCGATAGCTTGATAGGTTGCCGTCTGATCTTTTGCGTGGACAGTTCCATAAGCATGGAAAGCCAGTGGACCCGCCAATATAGCTGTTAAAGTAAGTGCAACTCCTTTTTGAATGGTGAATGATTTCATAATGCATCGCTCCTATTATTTTAGAATGTTGTTCTGATTTACCCCCTCATCTTACCTCCGTAATTGTAAAATCGAACAGTGATAAAACCGCTAAGCTTTTGATGACATCTTATTTGGACCTGTCACTTATAACGCATGACAAACTGTCAACTGTCATATATGACGTACTTTCTAAGCTAAATTCTAACCATTCCCCCCCCCTCTTTCGCTTGACGGATCGGGAAGTTATGGTGCATGATAGCTCTGAATCATTCGGAAATTGGTTTGAAAAAAAATACAAGTAGGTGTTCATAATCCGTGTTCTCCATAATGAAAAAATGGTTCTGGTATGATTGGATATTTGTGGCCATACGAACGCTTTGGCTGGTCATAATCACAAGCGCTGATTTTATCAATCCGTCATTAATCGATGCGTCGCTTTGGATTGTTCTTTCTCTTGCTTTTGTCGTTTACCTCGTTCCATTAATCGTCCGCTATAGGAAAGAAGACCGGTATCTTGCAGTCGATGTCACGGCAGCGGGCTTTTTTCATCTTTATTTAGCCTACGCAGCGCCGGGATTGCTTTGGTCTTTCGTTTTACTCGTGATGATTATCGGGTTGGAGAGCAGTCGAAAAACCTATATGTGGACAGGTGTCCTCTGTGGAATCGTATTCCCTGCATTGAACGGTTGGATCGCTGATCGTCTCCCGTATGAGTTTATCGTTAGCTGCAGCCTTGGTTTTGCCATCGGCATCGCGTTTAATATATTAATTCAGTCCCATAAGCAAGCCCGAATTATTCAAGAGCAGAAGCTGTTGCTGGAGCAGCATATTAAGCGGATTGAGGAGCTTACACTGATAGAGGAGCGCAGCCGGCTTTCACATGAGCTGCATGACACGATTGGCCATGCGCTTACCTCGCTCATCGTTGGCGTCGAATCGCTACGATCGTCCGTGCCGGATTCGCAGATCGAGAGGATCGATTCGCTTGTCGGTATTGCCCAGCACAGTCTGGATGATATCCGAAAGCATCTGCACCAGCTTTCTCATACTCCGTTAAGCCATTCGTTAAGTGAATCGCTGCGGCAATTAACCGAAAAGTTTATGAAGTCGACAGGTATAACGGTCAAATTTCGTGTGATCGGCAATGAGACTCTCGTTATGCAAAAAATAAAATTTTGTCTGTATCGCTGCCTTCAAGAGTCTCTAACCAACGCGGTTCGGCACGGCCAGGCGAGCGTGATATCCGTTCAACTGCATTTCGATAGTCAGCAGCTCCGGTTACAGATCGAAGATAACGGCATCGGAATGGAAGAAATCCAATTCGGATTCGGGCTCAATGGGGTGAAGGAACGGCTTGAACTATTTCACGGCACGCTGTCCGTTCATTCCGGGTCTGGGCAAGGAACTTTCGTCATATGTAATATTCTGTTGCAGACAGAGCCAGTACATGACACGATCCGCCTGCTGATCGTTGATGACCAAGCGATCATTACCGACAGTTTGGAGCAACTTTTGGATCAGCATGCTGATTTTACCGTCGTTGGTAAGGCCGGGGACGGGTGCGAAGCATTAGAACATTGTGAGCGGTCGCAGCCGGATATCGTGCTAATGGATATTCGCATGCAGGAAATGGACGGGCTTGAAGCTTTACTTGAGATGAAACAACGATGGCCTGATATGAAGATTGTGCTCATGTCAACGTTTGAGGATACCTTGCAGGCAGCAACTGCATTGGAGCGCGGGGCGGAAGGCTACATGCTGAAGTCGATTCATCCGCGGGAGATGAAGGAAGCCTTGAAACTTATTTATAACGGAGGAACCTGGATCGACCAATCGGTCGCTACGCGTGTTTTCGAAGAGATGAGGCGTCAACGCGAGCAGTTGGAGAAGATCGGCTCAAGTAAGGAAAACTACCCGTACGGGCTTACGAAACGCGAGATGGAGATTCTGGAGCATCTGTCAAACGGGTTGCGCTACAAGTCGATCGCCGCCAAGCTATTTTTATCGGAGGGAACGATCCGAAATTACTGCTCGAATCTCTACTCGAAGCTCGACGTCAACAACCGCGAAGAAGCAATAGAAATGGCGCGAACGGAGAATATAGTGTAGGCGCTGGAGAACTTTCCGATTTTTCTCTTGTTTTTTTCAAATGCTTCTTCCCCGTAATATTCAAATCGTTTATCATGCAATCTTAACAAGTTAAAGTCATATAATAGTAGTTTGAACCATTATAGAAATTTAAACTGTTTTTCAACAAAAAAGCGCATTAATCCTCCTTGGATCAACACACTAGTTAAATTTATAAGCGCCTTGTATGTTTTTTTATTTTTAACACGTTTCTTATTCAGCTCCAGTTGTTTAATTACATTTCTTCACCATACAATTTAAATATCCATCTCATAAGAAGTGTTACTCCATTAAATGGCCCAATTGTTGAATAAAGATCAAACAGCACTCTTCAACTATCCTGCCCCGATCGTATTATAAAGGTCAGCCAGTTATTTCTGGTTGAACAATTTTTATATCGATATATGATAACGGTAGCCGGGGTAGAACGTTCCTGCCCGTGGGGCTTGGACCCCGTCAACTAAACAGTTCGCCCCCTACTTGCTTAAACATGATTTGGCTGGTTGGGACCAAGATCTCGTATAACAAGCGAAGCTATGATACTGCAAGAAGGATTAGGGGTTACCGGCAATATTATGTTTTTGGAGGAGATAAAAAATGAATCCAGTGGTTGGTCTGGATGTAGCTAAAGGTGAAAGTCAGGTTCAAGCGTTCTTGGATAAAAAGAAGCCTTATAAAAGAAGTTTTAAAGTAGCACATACCATTGAAGGACTAGAGAGCTTACACCAATATCTTAGAGAGATAGAAAACGTAACAGGAATTCGACCTCCGGTCGTTTTAGAGTCTACTGGGCATTATCATACGCCCGTTGTACAGTATTTTGAGGAGAGAGGTTACTTATTAATTATCGTTAACCCACTCATTTCTTATCGTGCGAAGAGCTCTAGTTTACGGAAAGTAAAGACAGATTTAATCGATGCACGTCACCTCTGCGAGCTGTACTATAAAGAGGATTTAGAGCCTTATAAAAAACGAGGGATACAACTCTTAAATCTTCGTAATCTTTCAAGACAACATGCAAATATAACAGGTATCTATGTACAAACAAAACTACAGTTTCAGGCTGTTCTTGATCAAGTATTTCCTGAATATAGAGGGGTTTTTGGAGATTTGTATTCGGTTGTTTCTTTGCTTACTCTATTAGAATTCCCTACTTCTGAAGACATATCAGCAGTCGATGAAGAAACTGTAGCAAATAGGATTAATGAACTTTGTCCAAGTCGTTCTAGAAAGTGGGCGAATACACAGGCAGAGAAACTTATGGCTGCCTCAGCTCGAAATCCTTTTCAGAGAACTTTATATCAGAGTCACATTTTAAGCCTAGAGATGTATATAAAAATGCTTCTAGAATACCAAAAGCACTTATCCAAATTTGAAGAAGAGATAAATGCTTTGGCAAAAGAAATTGAAGAATATAAGATTATCCAATCCATCCCTGGTATCGGTGAAAAAATCGCTACAACGATTATTTCTGAAATTGGAGAGATTGATCGGTTTAATCACCCTAAAAAACTAGTGGCATTTGCCGGAATTGATCCAAGTATCTTTGAATCAGGTAAATTTAAAGGCTCAGTAAAAACCAAAAGAGGTTCTGGTAGACTACGACATGCCTTATATATGGCAGTTCGTTGTGCCATTCGTGATTGTCGCAAGAAGAAAACGACAGATGAAATCATCCCTCGGAACAAGAGATTACGAGAGTTCTATGATAAGAAACGTGAAGAAGGAAAGCCCTTTAAAGTAGCTGTGATAGCATGTGCCAATAAGCTTCTACAATGGATTTATGCACTATTACAAAATAACTCGACTTTCCAAGATCTAACCTAGTTTAAAAGTATAACTAAATAGCACAAAACTTTCCAAATATAGTTCATTGGAAGGTTATTTAGCATGCACAAATTTAGTATAGCATGAAATATTTTAAGTTTTCATTGAAAAATGTTGACTAACTATTAGCTGGTTTAGTTGCATAAAGAAAAAGCTGCCTTAAAGACAGCTCCGATCTTCAGCTAAAGCACCCGCTAGTTCATTAAGAAAAGCGATTCTTATTAAAGAATCGCGCCCTTTTCTGGAATAACTTGCTTGAAATAAGCATATTAGATAGCTTTTCAAAAATCGCCCCATTATATAGAATTTTTCATTTACCTATATTACTCAGTTCTCTTGCTAAAATGGAACGCCTTAATCCTTTTTGTCGTAAAAATTCTTTTATCTCTTGTGGAGTTTGATAGGAAAGGCGAAGATGATAATAGTTAATGTATTCTATTAATGCAAAGCAATACAAAAACAAATAAAACCCGTTAAAATTAATTGGAGAGTAATTAGTATTTTTCAAGAATATAATAAATCCTAAACATAATAAAAAGACATTGATTCTTCTTAACCACAGGAAAATATATAATTGGCTATCGGATAAATTGTAACTTTTGTTATCCTTGACCTTTCTCCATTTTAAGTACCAATAGATACTACCCTGTAAAAGAATAAATTCGAGCAAAATAAATGCATAAATATTTTGCATAGAAGTTAAATAATGATCAAATTTATCCAATATATAGATATATATAACCCAAATAAAAGCAAACATTATTAACGCTGAAAATTCACCAAACATTAAGTTATATAGTTTCTTTTCAACCTTCTTCTTCATCAAGTCCTCCTTATTCAAGAAAACTGCCCGATTACTTAATACCAATTATTTCAAAATAAGCAATCTAACTCAATCTTTTTTTTTCTACAAGGAAGACGCTTACCCTTATTTCGGATAAGCGCCCGATTATTAACAAAAAAACCTATTGTTTTCCCTGCATATTTAACAAAAAATTTGTTTTGTAAATACCATTACTCACTTAGTTGTCTATAAATATGGATTTATTAACTTCTTCACTCGTTATACGAGATCTTCTTTGATACTGCAGAACCGTAAGACCTAGTGCTTTGCCCATGCAGAGAAATCAAAAAATTCTAAAGGAATAACACCAGCTAGAAAAAGCCCCTTAGTAATATATCCATAGACAGCATTCGTGATTGGCAATATGCAAGCAAACCAGCCCATAGCAAGCATTAAATATCTTGGGATCTTTTGTCCCCAAGGATGAACCAGTAATAGTGCAAATATTGCTGATGCTAACAACACTACAGATGCTCCCCAGTTTACTGCTGCCCACTTTGCCTCAACTTTCCAAACTCCAGGCATTAATGTCGTTTCTCCCAATGCCCAATAAATGTGGATGTGACCAGATACATGCCGCATAACCAGCCCATTTCATTTGATTAATCTTCAATTCTTTTCACCCCACTATTATTATGTGCAGTAAAATTAGTCTTGAAAATTTTACTATCATATTAAATAAATACTCGTTAATATAATCACGCTTATAGGTAATGAAAAAGGATCCTCTAATTGAAGATCCTTTTGTTAAACACAGATAACACTGTTTTAAAATGGTGTGGTGTTGAAATAATAGTTGTTTAATTTTCTCTATCCTATACCCATTTTTATCAAAATAAACAACAATAAAGTCATTTTAAAACGTACAGGGAAGATGCATTATTATTTGCCGAAACACCATTACTAAATTTGTAGTTTGATAAGTTTATTGTTTTTCCCCAGTAGTAAGCGTTGTTAAACCTAATATAGCCTCCACTTCTATACTCATGTTGATACAAGGTAGTTGATCCTTGACTAGCTGTACTGATTGAGGATATAGCGTCATCCCAAGATCTTGCCCACTCAGTAGTAATACTACCGATAATATATCCTACCCTGAGAGCATGGACCGATCCAGATTTATTTGCACCCGTATAAAAATCAGTACAACAAGTACCAGATCCCAAAGTTTCAAAGTTACTGGATACACTCGATTCTTTCTCTACTTTCTTTTCATTTTTGATATAATCATCTACTTTTTGCTGTGTTGTAAACCCTAAACGAACTTCATTCCCCTGTTCGTCCCCTGTATAGTAAATATGTTTGACATTGGGATCAGTTGCATTTGTCGATACCTGTTTCCCATCAATTAAATCGTACTGACTTTCCCCGGCCGCAAAAGATACATTAGAAAAGGAGAACATCGCTAAAAAGGTAACAGCAACCGTAAACATGAGACTGTAAATCGTTTTCACTTCAACCACTCCCTATTTATAAATTACACACCAGTTAAATATAGTCGAATTCATTTTTTCTTTTAAGGTTCGAAATAATTAATCTGACTAGTTAATGTCATTAACAACCAACTCCTTTATACGTGTTATTTTTTTAATACCAACTAGTCGGTATTAATCAATTTATTATATGATTAGTAATGTGTTACTATTAATGAAATATTCAGTTTTTTAAAAAGGGGGTTTTTTATGTTAAATCATCATCAAAAACAATCAGAAGAAACCATCAACAAATTAATGCGATCAGGAATTGAATTGTTTTCTAAGCAAGGCTATTCTAGTACAAGCATTGATCAAATTGTAAAACATGCTGGTTACTCTAAAGGTGCTTTCTATGCTCATTTTTCCACCAAAGAGGAGTTCTTACTGAGGTTGATAAAAGAAGGTATTGATTTCTATTTTGAGGATTTAAAGGAAGCTCTTACTCAAAAAGATTGTGATTTACTAAATACATTTAAAGAATATTCTATGCGTTTAGTGAATGAGGCTTATGAAAAGGGGTCTTCTCCTATGCTTCTCCAAGGATGTATGGTTTCGAATGAATTACCTCAGATAAAAGAAAAGCTTATTCTCCAGATGGAGGAATGGAGGTCATTCCTTACACATTTATTTCAGAAAATGAAGGACGAAGGTATTGTCGGAAGTTCATTGGATGCTAGAACTTTAGCGACGGCTAGCATGGCTCTTTTTAATGGATTTAATCTGCAACATTTTGTTGATAATCGAATTCAAATACAGGACATGTTAAATGTTTTTGTTGAATTGCTTCAAATACAAGAACCTAATAAAAAAGATGAATAAGAGTATTATGTCTGAATGATGGTTTTTGAATACTCTATACAATTTTAGTTTACATAAAATCAATTTTGCAGCTAAAAAAGCCAAACCCATGTGTATCAGGGGTTTGGTTCTTAGTCGTTTTTTATCGTTTATTCAGGATTTTATACAACCATGATGTAGCAAGGGTTTGCTAGATGATCAATAAAAAGCCCTAGATTAACCACTAGAGCTTTTTCTATTTCATCTTTATTTATCTAATTATGAAAGCTGTAGGTTCGTAAAAGTAAACGTTTGCGAACGATTTGTTTTTAAATTGAATTATACTATATAGAGCGTTCGTGAAATTTCGTTTTCTATTTACGAACGTTTGCGGATGAAAACGATTAAGCTTCCTTCTTCTTATATGGGGCAGTGCCAGGGTTCCTGTCATAGACCGCAAAGTAGTTCATCATCCCTAAAGCCTTGGAAAAGGCTTTTTTTGTTTTACCTTTTTCTTTTAATACTTTAAGATCTTGTTCAAATTATTAAAAAAATGTCTTTTGATTATTTCTAACAATTATATATTTAGAAAATTTTGTATATTTATATTGCCTGTAATATATTACCATCATATAATAATTACATAAGTACCGACTAGTTGGTACTCGCAAATTTTTACATGGTAAAGTTTAGAAAAAAGGAGAGGTGTTATAATGAAAAAATTATTGAATATTGTGATGATAGCTACTCTTGTCGTTGGTCTCTTTTTTGCAATTACACCAATAAATAAAGCATTTGCCCTATCTTATGATGGTTCAAACCCTGTTTCAACAGGTTGTGCAAAAGATGCAGTCACCAAATCCCGTAGTGGTATTGTTGACAGAGACGATAATTTTTATGGAATAGTGGAGCTAAAATGGAGTGCGAAGTGTCGAACATCTTGGGGTAAAATAACGCTTTATCGTGCCGCTCCGTACGATAACGGTGCTTACTATGCGAATGCAACGGTGTTTAGTTACACTAGTAGTGGTACTTACAGAAAGAGATATAATTGTGCTGATGGTGGTGGTAACGGGGTGATAATGAAAGGTCAAACCTCCTGTTATACCGCTCAAGTGTATAATGGTGCTGGGTATAAAGCTTATGCTAGAGGGTATATCAATTGGGGTATAGCCAGTGGAACGACTGGTTGGTACTAATCTGCGAAGAAATTTTGCGTCCTTCAGCAAAATGAGATTTAGAAATTATAACTCTGATAATCCATATATATTTTGTTTTGTTGCATAATCGGCCGCTTTAATTAAACAAACAGCTAAAAGGATCTTCCAGCCGAAGATCCTTTTTTCATGCCTATAAGGGTGATTATGTGAACTATCGTTTTTTCGTTAGTTGAAGAAGAAAAATCAAAAGCATTGTTTAACAGAGTCTATTTTAAAGAAGTAACAATCAAAAAAGTTTGTAAAAGACGTTAAGGAATCGACTTTTTTTTCTTCTTCTTAATGAACTAACGCACCCGTTAGCTCAATAAGAGGTACCTCCGACACTTTATCCTATGAGCAGAGATGTAGACTATTGTGTCATTTTCCTAATTAGAGCATAAGGTGATATAACCCACAATAAGTTCCTCCTTAAAAACAACTAAGGAGATGTTTCTGTATGTCAGATGGCGGTTTTGGATTTGGTGGAGGTTTCGCCTTTATAGTCGTTTTGTTTATACTCTTAATCATTGTTGGAGCCAGCTTTGTTGGTGGCTGCTAAAAATAGTATGAAAAATAGCCGACCTTTATTGGTCGGTTTCTTCAACTAATCTGCCCCGTTAGTTCTATAACATATTGTTGAGTTGACACAAACTGTGAAATAAAAAAAGTTACCTTTCAGCAACTTAGGAGTAGAAATTCATTATTTATATTTAGTAAGCCAGTCAATTAATTGGTCATAGTTACTTGAGAACATTGCATTGTCTTTGGTATTAGACTGTTCAAGGTGAATTAGAATATCCCCTTCTTCTAATAAAAAAGCGACTGCAATGGTGTTCTCTAATATATTATTAGAGAAAAATTTGTCTTTCCACAATTTTTGTACAGAAAAATGTTCTGGAGTATAACCTTTACGATTAACTAACAACTTATACTTTTTTCCTTGTCTAATAAATGAATAACACGTTTTCTCAAATGAACTAAACCAGGTGTTTACATCAGCAAGGGTTATGTAACCTGTCAAATTAGTAATAATAATATCTTCAGAAATGGATGTACTTATATTTTTAACATTCAATAAAAAAACAACTCCTTACTATTATTATAAACTAAATAATGGAAGGGAGAATAAATTTTAATGTTGCACAGTTCGAAGACACTACGCTTGTTGAACTAAACTGCCCGATAGTTGCATAAAGAAAAAGCTGCCTTAAAGACAACTCCGATCTTCAGCTAACGCACCCTATAGTTTAAGTACAATATTTCACAAACTTCTAACTAATAAAAAAAAGACGGTGACTTACATAAGTCATCGCCCCGATATTACTAATTATTCAATGCACTAGTAGAATTCCACTCGTCAACTATATGGTCCCTAAAATGAGCTACTTTAATTGTTTATTCATTCCCCACTGGAAGTACAACAGTAAATGGTTTTAATTCCTTAGCTGGGACAAAGCTTGAAAAATCAAATAGCAACATTGCATTTTCCAGCTTAAAATTCTCAATCCTTTCTTCTCCGTTTAAGTTAAAAGTAGATTGGAAGTGCGCTGTTGCCTTATCAATCATTTTTACTTTATTAAAGGGAATACCGTGGTTTTTAGGAGGCCATGGATTTTCCGGGTCGATCTTAGTTAAATATTCCTTATCAACCAACCAGAAAAGGTATTTCAAATTATGGTTAATTATTTCAAGTTTACCTTTACTCAAATTCTTCGGAAGCCCTGTAAGTTGATAATCTATTACCAATTTCCCACCTTTTTGAGTAACATCATTTACCTGCAGGCCTAAATTGAACCGTGTGCTTTTTAAGGTGAAAGATTTAATATTCAAAAGCTGTTGTACTTTTGGATCTGCGACATTTATCTGCGGATAAAAAGTAAGGGAAGTAATAGTAGAATTCAGCTTGGTCATCTCTGTCCGAACGGTACTATGATATCCATCTTCTTGTTCAGAATCCTCGAGAACTGTTTGGTTTCCAAACCTATACACATTTCCTTTATCATCAACAGCTTTTAATATAATAATGTCATCACCCTTGTATTTCTCCACGGTCTCATAAACAAGCGAAGATGACGCTTTTGCGGTAAGAATCTCTTTAATACGGATTTTGACCTCATCGTCCGGGTATCCTTGCTCTTGATTAATAGCAAATGTACGATTTTTTTCTTGTTGAATTGGAATATCAAAATTCCATTCACCTTTTATCCCGTTGATATTATGAATCGTTATGGGAAGAGTAGAATTCTCCTTAAATGATTTATAAGGATATACCATTTTCCATTGAAAGTTATATCCATTTTCCACTTTCTTAATGTCATTTGACTTTCCATTTAGCCAAGGGTCATGATCCCCTTTATTGTGTTCAAAGTTTACATCAAAGCTTACTTCTCCTTTTTCGTTATGCCCCTTTTCAACATCTTCATCTACAAATCCTGTAATTGATACTACATTGCCATCAAAGTAAGCGCTGGTCAGTTTTACAGTTACCCCATTTTTTGTAATTGATTGGTTTAATTCTGTAACTGCATCCTGGTTAGCTAATTCCACGCCTGTTGAATCATTAAATTCTTGAAAAATCCCGCCTATTAAAGGGGTATTAGCTAATACTCTATTCATTGTAGGATTAACAAATCCTGAGGCAACGGTGATTCCAAGAAGAGCAGCAGCAGTCGCCACACCTGCAAGAACCTTTTTTTTCTTTGCCCTTCCCCTATTGCCTTCCTTGTTTATCCCTTTGGAAATGGCACTAAATACTTTTTCTTTCGGTACAGCTATTTGTTCTATTGCTTCTTTGAGTTCCTTGTTATCCATGGCATTTGTCCTCCTCCTCATTTTTATAGGACTTTTTTAACTCCGCTTTCCCTCTGCTTAAATAAGTTTTTACGGTATTCTCTGGAATTCCCATGACACTGCTAATCGTTTTTATCGAGTAATCGTAATAGTAAAATAGAATAATAACAGTACGGTAATTCTCTCTCAGCTGCTGAATTGCATTAAGCAGCAGTATTGATTCTTCAATGTTTGGATTTACCTGACCCGGCAGGTTTGACAATATCTCATCACTCAAAGGAACAACATTGCTTTTTCTCTTTAGGACATGTCCCGAACATCGTATGACAATCCTGGTGAGCCAGGTCATAAAATACTCCGGATTTTTTAACGAATGGATAGATGTAAAGGCCTGATAGGTTGCTTCTTGGACAACATCCAACGCATCTTCTTCGTTATGTACATAAAGATAGGCAGTACGGTAGATTCTTTCATAATGTTGTTGAACTAACTTTTCAAAGGCGCTTTTATTACCTTTGATTGCTTTTTTAACTAGCCGGTGGCTTTCTATTTCCATCTTATTTGACCCCCTTTACTAATTAGTGGAATCTATAAACAAGAAAGTTTCAAAAAGTTTAAGTATTTTCCAAGAAAAGCATATCATGCAATTAAAATCCTAAGTTCAAAATAAATAAACGGAAACCATTTTTGGTTTCCGCTTTCTATTTTTCTTGAAATCTTTACAATTCTTTTAGTGTGTGCTACGACATCATATAAAAGCACTTCTTATTGAACTAACCTGCCCCGTTAGTACCATAAGAAAAAGGCTGCCTCAGCAACCTTCCTTATTGAAGTAAAGCACCCGTTAGTTTAAGTACATTTCTTCACAATCTTTTCAGTAATATTAACATAAATATCCATTAAACAATCATCTCACCTCTAAGAACTAGAGGTGAGATGAATTCAATCAAACTTTACATAATCCCCTTCTTTGATTTGATTCTTTTCAAACCATCCAAGATTCACTTCAATTGCATAATGATAAGAAAGTTCTGGATCATAGGTAGGACATTTATCCTCTTTACAAGGCTCCATATCAAGTATTTTTAGAATTTCCCCATCTGAATCAAGAAAAGCAATAGATAAAGGAATTAATGTGTTTTTCATCCAAAATCCACCATATATTTTTTCTGAAAACACAAATAACATCCCCTCATTTTCGGGTAATTCTCCAACAAACATTAGGCCCTTTTCTCTTTTTCTTTGAGTATCTGCAACTTGAACAGTTAATCTAGTTTCCCTGTTTCCACTGAGTATTTTTATCATTTTTACTTTTATTCTATTTTTCATGTTCACTCACCTTCGAGTATAATTATAAGCAGGAAAGAAATTTGATGTCTTTTTAAAAGAAGTTCATGAGATTGAAATTTCCTTTTTTCGAAAAAACGTCTTTTCCCCTAATAATAAAAAGGAAGAAAGTTGGAGATAAAACGAAAACAAGAATAAAAAAATAACTAGGCAAGCTCCTTTTCACTTCTAATACTTATTCTATGGTTTTAAATTTAATACTTTGTTTTCAATAATCACAGCAACAATATATAAAAAGATTTGTTCAACTAAACTGCCCCGTTAGTGCCATAAGAAAAAGGCTGCCGCAGCAACCCCTGTTATTGAACTAAAGCTCCCATTAGTTTAAGTGTATTTTTTCACAAACTCATAACTAAACGATAATTAAATTGATTTTATATTTTGAGGTTTATTCATATTTTTTATGATTCCTACTAATAACAAAATCCAAATTAAACTGTTTCCAATAGAATGAACTGCAAAAGAAGCCCATGTTGAGTTAGTAAATTGAGCAATCCATGGGGCAATAAGCATACTGGGAAGCATATTAATAAAATGCCACTTCAGACAAGCATGGACGACCCATGCCCAAAGAAACCCGTTTATTACCCAAGCCCAATCACCGAAAATTTCTTGCTGGATAGGAAGAAAAAAACCTCTCCACATTAGTTCCTCACTAAACATAGCAAAAAGATGCAAAGGAATAAATAAAATAATCATTTTCCAATTTCCATAAAGCGAAACACCAAAAAATTCTGATGGAGGTAATTCCATTCTTTTTAACGGATTAAATGGAGCTGGAAGATAACTTGGTGGGGCTAGTATTGGAAACTTTGCAAAAAACTTACCTAAAGGTTCAAGAAATTGGTCGAAGATTATTGTAAAAAAAATTGCACCCACAACCCAATACCAATCGTTTTCTGTTAAAGGATTAAAACAAAACCTTTCCAATATATTTTTCCATGTCCAAACATTTCCCTCTAAATGATACAATATCAATGATAATGGAAATAAACTCATTACAGGAAACCATAGAAAAAACCAAAAAGCATAAATTAATGGGACTCCTTTTTTAATTAACAGAGGTGTTCCATAGTAAACACCACAGTATACTAAACAACCTGTTATTCCGAAAACGAGTAGCTGCAATAAAATTAACATTAGGAAACCCTCACTAACAAAAGGGAATATTTACTAATGTTATCTAAACATAGACAGCTATCAATTTCAATATATTTTTCATTGGCGAGTCCTCTAAATTTAAATTCATGGATATTTCTATACAATATTTTTTTATTGAACTTAACTGCCCCGTTAGTGCCATAAGACAAAGATGTGCCAAAGCAACTCCCTTATTGCACCTGTTAGGTTAAGAACTACGCTTTTTTATTTTTAATCTCTTCCAACAGAAAGATAACCCTTTCATTCTGTTTAATTATTGTTTGATTTTGATTTCTCATTTTTGTGAAGTCAAATAAAAATATTAATAAGATTGCTAATATAAGGAAAGCCATAATTCACCTCTACACTCTACTTTTCTCTAAATTATACCAGTTCTTATGCAACTAACCTGCCCTGTTAGTTGCATAAAGAAAAAGCTTCCCTAAGGCAGCTCCGATTTTCAGCTAACGCACCCGTTAGTTCATTAAGAAAAGATTACCTTGGCAATCCTCCTTAATTGAAGAAAGCTGTAGCATTGGAATAAAGTTTGATCAAAAATACCTCGCAAAACCAAATTTAACGATAAATAAAAAGAATCCATTTTGAAAAAAAGATTGAACAAAATAGATTCATTACTTACAAATTGCTATAGCGATTTTTAAAAAATTTGATGATTTTGATGATGCTTTTTGTGCTAAATCACCACTTTATTGGAATTATCATTTCTTCTACTTGTACTATTATTTAGGTATGCCGATTTCTTGTAATGGATAAAATCGAAATTTCACTTCTCCAACAATCGAGTCGTAGGAAATAAATCCGAAAATCCTGCTATCCTTACTATTTAAACGATTATCCCCCATCACAAATAACATGTTTTTAGGTACTTTGGATTCTCCAGTTTTTTCTTGCAATGAAAAGTCCTCTGTCAGTTTATTAAATGGATTATCTTCTTTATTTGCAATTAAATACGGTTCTTCTACGGCTTTTCCATTAATATAGAGCACATCATCTTTCATATCAATACTATCTCCTGGAAGACCTATTACCCTCTTAATATAGTCTTTATCATCAATATCTGGTGCATCGAATACAATCACATCAGATCGTTGAATTTCAGTCGTTTTACTTACTACTACTCTATCTTGGTCTTGAAAGGTAGGTGACATTGATGCTCCCAATACAGTTGTAGGTGTAAAAAGAAATTGTCTACAAATAAAAGCGATGATGAAAGCAAAGGCAATTGATTTTACCCAAGAATAAATTTCTTTTTTTGTACTTTCTTTCATGGTTTCCCTCCTAATATTATCTTGTTTTAATATATTAATTCTATCCTACATCAAGGAATATTAACAAAATTTGGTTCACCGTTCTTATACAACTAACCTGCCCCGTTAGTCCATAGTAAAAGAGCAACCACCTGTTATTGAAGTAAAACACTGTTAGATTAATAAGGTACAATAAATTACAGTACAAATGCCATAAGAGCCACAATTAAAAATGGGGAAAAAACAAGTAAAAATACTATTACTCCTGTCTTCCAATTGTTTTTTATTTGAAGTAATTCTTTTTTAGCCTTTTCCTTATTTTTTAGTGACCAAATAATTATTCCAACCCAATAAATTGCTAAGAATATAAGACTTGAAGTACTCATGAATACACCTCTTACAACTGCTATTTAGTAGTCAAGCGTCTCTATTTAGGGGATTGTAACAAATAATCACCATCCAGTCTTTGCTGATTATTGGGGTTATCTTATTGAACTATCCTGCCCCTATCGTATTATAAAGGTCAGCCAGTTATTTCTGGTTGAACAATTTTTTTATCGATATATGATAACGGTAGCCGGGGTAGAACGTTCCTGCCCGTGGGGCTTGGACCCCGTCAACTAAACAGTTCGCCCCCTACTTGTAGAAACATGATTTGGCTGGTTGGGACTAGATCTCGTATAACAAGCGAAGCTATGATACTACAAGAAGGATTTAGGGGTACCGGCAATATTCTTTAGGAGGAGATAATAAATGAATCCAGTAGTTGGTCTGGATGTAGCGAAAGGTGAAAGTCAGGTTCAAGCATTCTTGGAGAAGAAGAAGCCTTATAAAAGAAGTTTTAAAGTAGCACATACCATTGAAGGACTAGAGAGCTTACACCAATATCTTAGAGAGATAGAAAACGTAACAGGAATTCGACCTCCGGTCGTTTTAGAGTCTACTGGGCATTATCATACGCCCGTTGTACAGTATTTTGAGGAGAGAGGTTACTTATTAATTATCGTTAACCCACTCATTTCTTATCGTGCGAAGAGCTCTAGTTTACGGAAAGTAAAGACAGATTTAATCGATGCACGTCACCTCTGCGAGCTGTACTATAAAGAGGATTTAGAGCCTTATAAAAAACGAGGGATACAACTCTTAAATCTTCGTAATCTTTCAAGACAACATGCAAATATAACAGGTATCTATGTACAAACAAAACTACAGTTTCAGGCTGTTCTTGATCAAGTATTTCCTGAATATAGAGGGGTTTTTGGAGATTTGTATTCGGTTGTTTCTTTGCTTACTCTATTAGAATTCCCTACTTCTGAAGACATATCAGCAGTCGATGAAGAAACTGTAGCAAATAGGATTAATGAACTTTGTCCAAGTCGTTCTAGAAAGTGGGCGAATACACAGGCAGAGAAACTTATGGCTGCCTCAGCTCGAAATCCTTTTCAGAGAACTTTATATCAGAGTCACATTTTAAGCCTAGAGATGTATATAAAAATGCTTCTAGAATACCAAAAGCACCTATCCAAATTGGAAGAAGAGATAAATGCTTTGGCAAAAGAAATTGAAGAATATAAGATTATCCAATCCATCCCTGGTATCGGTGAAAAAATCGCTACAACGATTATTTCTGAAATTGGAGAGATTGATCGGTTTAATCACCCTAAAAAACTAGTGGCATTTGCCGGAATTGATCCAAGTATCTTTGAATCAGGTAAATTTAAAGGCTCAGTAAATCGGATTACCAAAAGAGGTTCTGGTAGACTACGCCATGCCTTATATATGGCAGTTCGTTGTGCCATTCGTGATTGTCGCAAGAAGAAAACGACAGATGAAATCATCCCTCGGAACAAAAGATTACGAGAGTTCTATGATAAGAAACGTGAAGAAGGAAAGCCCTTTAAAGTAGCTGTGATAGCATGTGCCAATAAGCTTCTACAATGGATTTATGCACTATTACAAAATAACTCGACTTTCCAAGATCTAACCTAGTTTAAAAGTATAACTAAATAGCACAAAACTTTCCAAATATAGTTCATTGGAAGGTTATTTAGCATGCACAAATTTAGTATAGCATGAAATATTTTAAGTTTTCATTGAAAAATGTTGACTAACTATTAGCTGGTTTAGTTGCATAAGAAAAAGCAATCCTTCTTAATGGGGTACCGCCAGCAAACCGCGGATTTATAACGTTAAAGATATTCCAGTATTAAAAAATCCCAATCTCTCAGTGATATAAATGAGAAATTGGGAATTATTCACCAATTGCGCCCTTTAATTGAAGAATACTTTACTAATATTAGTTAGTATTGCCGCTAACTAATTGCAAAAATATCAGGTGAAAACTCAATGGCATTGTTGCTTTAAATAAAGTTTGATCAAATTGATACTAATAACCTTGATAAACGAACAAAAAGAAAAAGCGTGTTTTGAAAAAAGATTGATCAAAATACGCTTTTAATATAATCAATGAATCATTCTTTTATTAAAAAAACTTGCCGTAACTTGATTAATAAAAATTAGAATTACAGCTGCAATTGATTTTATAGATTGGGCTTTATACAAACCCCTTTATTCACGGAGACTGACATGATTGATAAAACTGGAATATTGATAAATTTATTTTAATAATGATAATATCATCGCTACAGAATTATCTACAAATGAACGCTCTGGACGAGATTTCATTAACACAGTAAGTCCGATTAATGAAACGACTAGTGTCTGTGCTAAAACTTTAGCATTAAGGCTGCTTTCGAGCTCACCTGAGCGAATACCTCGGACAATCGTTTCTTGAAATATGATCGAAAGATACATCTGATGCTCCCTTGTAAGGATTTCAAATTTTTCATCGTGAGGGGCAAGTTCCACCATTGTATTAATGCAAAAACATCCCTTGTTCGTACTTTCTTTATATTCCTCTTCCACCAAATCTTCAAAAAATGTGTGAAATGCTTCCTTTACAGATAGATTGTTTTGAAGTTTTGTTCGAACATGGGAAGCATGTAGCTTTGTATATTTGCGTAATGCAGCTTCAAACAATTCCTCTTTGTCTCCAAAAGCTGAGTATAAGCTTGGTCGTTGTATCCCCATTTTGGCAGTCAAATCGCTTAGCGAAGTAGCCTTGTACCCCTTTTCCCAAAAAAGCCACATAGCATCATCCAACGCTTTTTCCTCATCAAATTCACGTTGTCGAACCATAATAAATCCCTCATTTCAAAAAACAAAATTTCTTCACTAGATAATTAATCTTGTTCTTGATTCTTTTTTATTTGCTCAATGATTCCGAATCTGTCCACTTGAATCCAGTATTCCACTATTTTTCGATCCTCTAATCGGTATACGGCACTACCTATTTCAATAACCTCTTTATTTGTAGGCAGATAATCCTCATACTCTCCAATATGCATTCCTGTCTGCTTCCATCTGACATGAACTTTTTGATTTTGAGAAATTAATTCTTGAATTTCTATTTTAAATTTCCCCCATGAATCTATCATTTCTCTTATATGATCGGCATAATTCTCAGGTGACCTTATAATTGTCACCATGCTTTCTGAATTCACTTGATGTGCTCTTACCTCTTTAGCCATAAAAACCTTAGCTTGTTCGGGAGTGCAACCTGATCTGACAACTTCAAAGAAGCTTTTTATAATCTGTTCGTTTGTTTGTAGGAATTTTGGAGATGGTGAATCGCCCCCAGATATTTCAGTTATTCCGATATTCCCCGGTAATTGATTCAATTCATCTAATGTCCTTTCCTTATCAAGTTGCCGAATTCGATTCATGGAAAATTAATCCTCCTTTTAATTACCAATCGGTATATTATGATTTTATTTAATTAAAGTACTATTGTCAAATTGTGATGATTCTTTCAAGAAGAGTATTCAAATAACTGCATAACTTACTTGACATCAAAACGTTTTGTTGGTTATCCTTATTAGGAATTATTTTATACCGAACGATATATTATACTGTTAAGTACAAAAAGGGGATGTAAGTAATGGTAAAGGTTAAAGAAAAAACAACAATTATAGTTGAAGATCATGATACGACAACGGATCAGTTACAAATAGTATCCGGATCAACCATGACTCGCTATACGGCACTATTGTTTGCAACAGCCTGTGGGATGGCTGTCGCCAACATATACTATGCACAACCGTTGCTAGACTCACTGGCGACCGAGTTCGGTATCGCCCATTCATCCATCGGCATTGTCATTACCATTACTCAGCTTTGTTACGCGCTAGGACTGCTACTGCTGGTACCGCTCGGTGATCTACTGAATCGACGTCGGCTAATCGTCGGTCAGATGCTTTTATCCGTGTTGTCCCTGATTGTGGTTGGCATCGCCCCCATCATCACAGTGCTGTTCACGGGGTTAGCTGCGGTCGGACTGCTTGCCGTGGTGACTCAGGTGCTCGTAGCGTTCGCATCGACTTTGGCTACCCCAGCCGATCGTGGACGTATAGTCGGCTTGGTGCAAAGCGGAGTCGTGATCGGCATTCTGCTCGCACGAACATTCGCTGGTGTACTAACCGATCTCGCCGGTTGGCGTTCGGTCTATCTAGTTTCTGCCGCGATGATGCTCATCATGACTGGCGTGTTGTTCCGAGTACTCCCGCGTGATGAAAGCGAAAGAGAGTCACTATCCTATCCGCAGCTGCTTCGTTCGGTGCTCACATTGTTCATGCAAGAACGAATCCTACGCATCCGCGGAGTACTGGCTCTGCTGATTTTTACCGCGTTTAGTACATTGTGGACTTCGCTGGTGCTACCTCTCAGTGCTCCACCATACTCTCTTTCACATACCGCTATTGGAGCGTTTGGTCTCGCTGGAGTTGCCGGAGCATTAGCTGCTGCTCGTGCTGGGGGTCTGGCTGATCGAGGTTTAGGGCAGCGAACAACCTGCATAGCCCTAGTTTTATCGCTAGCATCATGGTTCCTAATCAGCTTTACCGAACACTCACTGATCGCATTAGTTATTGGCGTTATCTTTCTTGACCTGGCTGTGCAAGCAGTACATGTCACCAATCAGAGTATGATTTTCACAGTGCGTCCTGAGGCGAGAAGCCGACTTACTGCTGCTTACATGATTTTTTATTCCATCGGCAGTGCCATGGGTTCAATTGTTTCAACCAATATATACGCAAACTATGGATGGATCGGAGTATGTCTATTTGGTGCCTCTGTCAGCGCTTTGGCCCTTTTGTATTGGGTAATAACCTACCGTCTAACGGAGCAGATTAGAGAGAAATAATACCGATTTTTATGTTGGTTTGAAGTTTTTCAAGACCTAAAATCATACAAAGTTACAAAAAAGGGTGATACATTTTAGTCATGTATAATATGTATCACCCTTTTACTTCTTGTTCAACAAATGCACGTTTATATACAGAGTTTTTTCAAAGCAGTGCAGCTTTATTTCAATATACACTTATTCATTTAAATGGCCCTTTAATGGAATAACATAACTAACGTTTTTAAACAACATTAATAAATGCAGCAACTTTATTTACTGGTTTAAACATCTTTATTTCCATTTAACAACAGTAATATAAGGTATTTTTCATGTTGTGGCTACTGTTATAAATTCGCGAGGTTTATAAAAAATTTCGGCCGTTTTCTCGCTGTAGGTTCAATAAAATATGAGATCCGATACTAGAAATAGTGTCTTTTTTGTTATTTATGTTACAGTTAAAATAAGAATATTGAATATTTAGATATTTATTATTCGGACAGTAGTATTAGACAAGGAGAAAGGCTTATGAAAAAATACGAGTATACATTGGTCGATGTATTTACGACTGAATCATTCGGAGGCAATCAACTTGCCGTTTTTGAAGATGCAGAAGGTCTTACTACAGAAATGATGCAAGTACTTGCAAATGAATTGAATTTATCTGAGACTGCCTTTGTATTTTCAGCAAGTGAACCGCACAAGACGAAAAAGGTGCGCATTTTTACACCGAAGTTAGAACTTCCAATGGCAGGGCATCCGACAATAGGAACAGCCACCGTATTAGCAGCAAAGGGAATCGTTGCTACAGAAGAAGGTCGCAATGAATGGATTTTTGAAGAAGGAGTAGGCGATATTCCACTAACTGTACATAAAGAGAAGGATGTTATTAAAAAAATTGAAATGGAACAGCCCCTTGCGGAGTTTGGCGAAAAGTTTTTGGATGCAGAAGTGGTCGCACAGCTATTATCACTCCATACTGATGATATTGATACAACACTACCTATACAAACGGTTTCGACGGGTGTCCCATTTTTACTTATCCCAATTTGTTCTTTAGAGGCAATGGAAAAAATTCGCTTCCGCACGGATATTTGGAAAGAGCATTTTAGCGCAAATCTAGAACGCCAGCATATTTTTACTTTTACGACAGAAACAGTTGAGAAAACCTCGCATGTACATAGCCGTATGTTTGCACCTGCCATGGGAATTGCAGAAGATCCAGCAACAGGTGGAGCAAGTGGACCATTAGGTGCTTATTTAATAGAATATGGTGTTATACCTAGTACAGAAGAAGGAGTATACCATATTCGCGGTGAGCAAGGATTTGAAATGGGACGCCGAAGCTATATCGACATGACCATTCAAAAAACTCAAAATACAATTCAACAAATTAAGGTTGGCGGGCCAGCAATAATCATCGGTTCGGGTCAAATTTATTTACATGACGAAGTATAAGCAAATTTAAACATGATATAACTGGCGTAGATAAGGTATAGGTTAGATGATATCTACGCTTTTTTTATTTTCCTTTGAGGCGAAAATGGAAGATTCGTCTACCGAAATGATTAAACTTTTTTACAAACAGAAATGTTATTATCCGAAAATCATAAAAGGTTTTTCTCGAATTTTTCCAAACCGGTTCGTTTTTATTTGTTTCTAAGTAAGGCTTTTCACGATACTTTTAATCAAACTTTATTCCAAACCTACAAAAGCCACCAAATTGGTGGCTTTCTTATACTACTAACGCACCCGTTAGTTTAAGTATGTTACTTCACAATTTTACTATCTTTCCTCGCTAGCCCAATATTAAAAATGGTTGAGGAAAAGAATAACTGGATACGCTTAAAAAATTCTAGCAGCGATAAAATGAACTCTAGTGCATTATTAAGCTGATTAATAAGATATTTTCTAATATCTATTGCAGTGATACCTTCCCACCTTGAACGTGGCATACCTACATCAATTGTAATATATCGATATTTTTTGCTAAGTCTTAATTTTTCACAGCCCTCAAACTCCCAGTACCCTAAAACTCCGTCTACTCGCAGAATTGGAGCAAATTCATCTACTTCTTTACAGTAAATTTTATTACAAAACTTATCCAGTAATCTCCTTAATTTTCTGAGATGCGGTGCAACTGCTTTATCTGTATTTACATCTCCCATTTCAGCACCAAAAGATATATAAGAGTTATCGTCCTTTTCCATTAATCGACCTACTTTTTTTAAAAACTTTGTAATAATTCGACGTTATAAACTACTGTTCCTTGTTCAACTAAACTGCTCCTTTAGTGAAATAAGAAACTGGATTCTATTTAAATTCAAGTAACTCTATTAAAGTTTCTTCAATATAAGTTTCTAGGTCATCTTTTGAGATATCATATAAAGTTCCTGAAGCTTTACAACAACCGTAACTCCATAACGGAAGTGCATCCGCATAAAAATCCTCGTCATTTTTTGGACCTTCATAGTCTATTGCTATTTGAGAACGATACTCCAATTCTAGACAACTATCAGAAGTTAATTCGTTTATTTCATCTCCATCAATATCCCTACATACCCATATTTTAAGATTTGATTTTCCTTGTCTTTCAAATTCATTTGAATACTCTACTTGAAGAACCTTACTTAATTCGTTTCCTAACCTTTCTAGCTTGATTATATTTCTTTTTAACCCTTCGTTTATTTCATCTTTTGGAATGAAAAGATATTTATCATCAATTTCTTCTTTTTTATCTTTCTTATAGTACCTTTTAAATTTATCAAACATTCTTTTCCCTCCCATCCAAAAGCGTTTATATAGATTTCGACATTCTTATTGCACTAACCTGTCCCTTTAATTCATTAAGCAAAAAGACCACCAAATGGCAGCCCCGGATCTCAACTAACAGACCTGGCCTATGATCCTTTTATATCTTTTCAACAAATGTATCCTTGTCTTGGAGAAATAAAGAAGAGAGTGTCCGGTTGCTCTATGAAATCATCTATACAATTTAATTCATATACGTGACGGTCCTATTAGGATAAGGAAAATGGTGTTTTTATATTGGAACAACCCCCAGCTCAGTTGACCGATTCGGTTCTTTACACCATCATTGATGAGTGCTGGTACGTATTATATCGTGGCGTATAGTATCACGCATAATTTAATATAGACAAGATATTTTTTGCCTGATTTAACACTCTCCTTTAGGTAAGTACCTATACTAAAAGTGCATACTTACATATTTGCAGTGTGCACTTTATACTTAAGATAAATTATACTTAAGGAGGACAAATCTTTGAAAACTCTTGTTATCGTAACACACCCAAGTCTAGAAACATCCGTCTTAAATAAGCGATGGGTAGAAGAACTCAAGAAATACCCGGAAAAGTATACTGTACACGAATTGAATAAGGTTTACCCTGACGGAAACATTGATGTGGAAAAAGAACAGTTATTAATTGAATCGCATAGTAATCTTGTTTTACAGTTCCCTGTTTATTGGTTTAATTGTCCGCCTCTCCTAAAAAAATGGCTTGACGATGTTTTTGCTTATGGTTGGGCTTATGGTTCAAATGGAGGTGATAAATTAAAGAATCGCAAAGCTGCTTTAGCTGTATCTGCCGGAATTAAAAAAGAAGATTATAGTAAAGAGGGAAGATATCGCTATACACTTGAACATTTATTATCTCCCTTTGAAACTACCTTCCTATACTGCAATGCAGATTATCGTTCATTCTTTGCGTTTTATGGTACAGAAAATAAGTCGTCTGCAAGCGAATTGGAAAAAAGCGCACAAGATTATTTGAATTTTGTTGACAACCTGTAATAGATGGCTTTATTAAAGAAGTATTTCCTTGTTTAGGAGATACTTCTTTTGATTTAAACAAAATAGCTACGCCTACGGCTGTACAGCCTCCTGAGCCGGCAAACTGTTTTTCTCTCCCCAATCGCACATCATATTTAACAATGGAATGAGAGAAAGACCTCGTTCAGTTAATGAATATTCTACTTTTGGAGGTATTTGGGGAAATTCCTTGCGTATAATAAGGCCGTCTGCCTCCAGCTCTTTTAACATAATGCTTAGCGTTTTAAAGGAAATGGTACCGATACTTCGCTTCAGCTGATTATGCCGCATAACCTTATTTTCAGACAGCCAATACATAATGATCATTTTATATTTACCGCCTATTAAGGACAACGTATATCCAAAGCCAGTGTCATTTAGTTTCACGCCAGTCGGAACACAGGTTTCGCGCATAAGTTACACTCTCCTTTAGATAAGTATATGAAATAAATGTTCATACTTTACAATAGATCATTATCAATCTTATTGAAAGGATGTAAAATAAGATCTCTATAAAACTTTGCTATATGGGGTCAGTTCACGTTAGGAATTGACTTTTTTCATCTTCTCTTATCGTGCTAAAGCATCTGTTGTAGCTTTGAAATAAAGAGGGATCAAAAGGTCCTCCTGTCCCCCATATTAGCGTAAATAAAAAGACTCCATTTTGAAAAAAGATTGATCTAAATGGAGTCTTTTCTTGTAAATTATTATACATTTTTTATAAAAAAGTTTGATTATTTTTAGTGATCCTTAATGAACTAACGCACCTGTTAGTTCAACAAGCGACATAATACCATTGGATTTTTTTTAGTTAGAATGTACGATAAAAACTTTTACCATCAGATATAAAGAAAAACCCTTGGAATTTAGAACCTGCTAGAAATAATGTAAGTTATGCGACAACACTTGGTTGCGCATGTAATCCTCCATTTTAAATCTTGACCTAACTTTCTTTTTTAGTAGTAGGATAAAGCTAATCAAGGTTCTTGTATATTAAATCTTTCTTTAATCCTTTCTAATTGTTCTTCTACTTCTGATTTATCTTGGGGATAGTCTCCAAGATAACTAACGCAATCTTCTCTTAGATATCTATAGAATGTCAGATAATCTAAAATAATTTCTTCGTCTTCCTCTACTGCAGGACGATCAATGTAATAGGCTATTCCTTCTTTACCAAAATAATCTTCTTCCCACTCTTCATAATAGTCGGCAAACACAAACCTTGCATATTCGGTTCCATATCCTTCACCATCCGCATAACTTCTTAAGATTCTTAAAAATTTACCGTCTCCCATATGGTGATAGAAGTACCTTATCAATTTTCTCTTTTTATCTTCCACGATGCTTCCAACTCCTTAATAATTAATCTAGTGTAGGGAAGAAATTTGATATTTCTCCGGATTCATTAATAAATCCTCTAAATTGTAGTCCGTTAGGGGAAACACCTGTTATCTCTCTCCCAACGATCTTCCCATTTTTCATAGCTTCTTCTCCCCATTTTAGTATCTGTTTGTCTGATATTATGTTAGGATCGTAAACTGTTTTTGGATGGGAAACTTTCTTAAGCTCTCCAGGTATTAACTTCCCCTCCATGTCTAGTTTAGGTAAGCCATATTCTATTTCATATACTCCCTCTATAGATGGGTGCTTTCTTTTTGATATGATACATTCCTCTAAATCCCACCCCTTCTCTTTAAATGCCTTTTCGAAATTATTGAGATTATGTCCTCCAACTACACCCTTGCCTTTTTTCCTAACAATATCTACTACTTGCGCTAAATGTTTTTCATATCCTGGTTTAAACGTAATATTTTTATTCAGTTCCTTAGTTTCTTTAGAATCGTCTTTACTATTATCGTTCTTATTCTGAGGATCTTCTTCCTGGTGAGCTTTTTTCCCAGAGGAATTCTGGTCATGGTGTTGTTTGTTACTATTACTTTTCTTTCCAGTGAACGATTCCAAGATCCTTTTTAGATAGGGTTTTATTCTCGGTGAAACGGAGTCACCTAGTTTTACAAGGGCTTTCCCAAACGGAATTCGACTTACCAGTGCACTAATTCCCAGTGCAAGAGCCGTTTCTGGCGTAAGTAATTTTTTAGGATTGCGGATGATGTCTGCAGTCTGCCGACCACCTGCAGCAATTCCGATTCCAGTCGATACAGCACCTATTGCCGACCAGAATCCTAATAACGGGAACGTTAAGGCAAATGCTCCAAGTACAATCAACCCTTTTTCCCAAGCAGATAAACCATCCCACCAGTTTTGCAGATTATCAAATAAACAGGCAATACAAGCCTCGGGGCCATTGGCTGTAACTCCCCAGTTAGATAGAAACATAGATGTGAATAATGCTACAAACACAACGATTAAAGCTTTGTAGTACTTCTGAATATTGGCTTCTAAGCCTGATAAAAGTACCTTGGCTTCTGTTTTACCGTGTAACAGTGTAAATCCTAGTTCTCTCCGTTCTCGATAAAATAGTAGCAAGTATCCAAAACGCTGTCTTTCCTCAAAAACACTTCTGAATAGATTCCACAATTCAGAAACAGGATTGATAATGGTTTCCCCATCCAGCAGAAGAATCTTCTCTCTTACTCGGTTCAATTCCCAATAATCGATGATTACCGCAGCACCGAGCATCATTAAAAACACCGGTTTTGCGGCATAGCCGCTTCCTAATAAATCATGAATTCCGGTTAACCAATCCGGAGCTCGATAACTAGCATTCCATATTGAGTGATCAAAAATGGCCCAAACTAAAAGGATAACAGGAAAAATATAAGAAGATCTCTTTAATTTACTTTTAAACCTCACTGCTAACCCGATTCCTAACGTTACCATAGCGGTTAGCAACGAATGCCCAGCAGACATTTTGTCAGGTAAAAAGCCCTCCTCAAAGTAGCCAGGAAATAGTGTGAATAAATCCCAATGGAGCACTTTCCCCCCAAATAGTGTCACACCATAATCGAAAATACCTCCAGAAACCAATCGACGTGTGGTTTCCTCCAAAAATTGAAAACCAGCTCCCGTTGCCGCACCAATAAGGGCATAATCGCTTAAACTTAAACTGGATGCACGTCGTGACAAAAATAGATAAACTCCAATGGGGATCAGTTTTAAAACTTCTTCAGCAATCGGGGTTATAAATGCTTGACTCCATACATCTTGTTCCATCCCACCGAAAATAGCTGTAATGAAACTAACGATAAAAGAATTCAACGGTACGATTATCCATGCCCCCACCAAAAAGAAATAGGTGTACTTCTTCCATGTTAAAGTTTTACTACGACATAAAAACCAAAATTGCAAAATGACGTAAAATGACCACAAAAACTGGACGAACATTTTTCGGGAGTCTTCCATAAAAATTAAGCTTAATACCAAGGCACATAGCGATATCCAAGAAAAAATCGTAAAGATTCTTAAAATGTATGGATGGTTCTGAGTCCATACATTCCAAAGGTGAAAGATAGACTCGAGCTTCTCCCTTAAAGTAACTCTAAACTTTTCAACCTGACTCGTCATATTGCACCACTCCGATGCAGTTATTTTCATTCCTACATGATTTAAATAAAATTTATGATGATAACCGCTTCTTACGATTTCATACTATACTCTAATTTACTAAAAATTGGAATAGGTCGAATTTTACAAATATTTTTAATTCATTATTCCTATGTTAATATCTAGAAAAGGACATATACATAATTGGATGGTAAGAATAGGAACTCAAAAAACCTAAAGGCAACAACATCAGGGTTTTAGCGGATAAAAACCTGAGCTATGAATAAATTATTTGTTGATAGATACCTTGGTTGTGACAAGAATGGATACCATAGCCCTTTTTACAAGTACCTAGTTCGTAAACAGTATTAACCAGTTTCTTCACCCCTTATTTATACACCTAAGAATCCAACTATCATCATACATCCAATAACACCAGCCCAAATAACAGTCTTATAACTTTTGGATTTTTATAGATATTTCCACTTTGATTACTCTAAATAGAACCATTTCTCAATTGGTACATCGTTTTTAACTTATAATGAAAATTCTAAACTATGGAATATAGATGAGGTAAAAGTTTACTATGCACTGAATAAAGAATTTATAGAAGGAAATGGCGTTGTGAAAAGTGAATTTAAATAATAACTAAAAAGCCTACGATCCTTGCTGTTCAAGGATGTAGTTTTTTTTAGAAAGAGGCTTTAATGCAATTACAGGCTATAAAACATTTAGAAAGATGTAATATTTCAAAAAAGCTGATTGGTGTTAGTTGCCAATCAGCTTTTTATATATGAATAATTCTTAGTATTTCAGCTTCTTTCCCCTTGAAAAGGCGGCTATTTTATCAGCAGTTTCTTTTGTCTTGATTCTAGAAATCGCTGTTCAACTTCCACTTTCCTTGATATTTCTTTCCATCCATCTTGAAGTCAGCAAACACTTCCTAAAACAGTTCAGACTTGAGCTCAAAGCGAGGGTATGCGTCTGAATCCTGCCAGCTGTAAATACATCCGACACGCGCCTTTGTTTCTATAAAATACTATACGCTCTTGATGCATTCATACCACAACCCAGTCTGCACAAGCTCTCGCATAGAAGTAAATTCTTTAACCCATATATTAATAGGAACTTCTGATATACCCTATTCGCTGCTTAGTTCTCGTACCGAATTACCCGAGTGATCAAGATTTACTATGATTTTCTTGAATTTATTATTATATTTTTCACCTGTATTCTTTCGTTCCATGACGATCAACTTAACTAAAATGTGCCCATGAAACTATACTAACTCCAATTATCATTCTACAAAATTGATTAACTCTCTTATCTTTTCTAAAAATTGTTATTTTCTATGTTTAACTTATCGAAAAAACTTTATTGAAGTTAGCTGAATAAGAAAGGAGATTAAGCAATTTACCCAATACCACTCGTTTATTAAAATAAATTTATCTTCCATTGTGTTTTACTTTACAATTTCTTAAACATTTTAGCCTCGGTTTTAAACTGTATTCCATTATCCACATTTGTAATTTCATTCAATTTGTTTAAACTTTTTTTTAAAAAAAATATTTGTTAGTCTTCTTTTTAACAACCTGTCCAAACCAATTAATACTTTCCTCATAGAATGATTAAAAGTACTTATATCGAAATGGAGGAAACAAACCATTGAGTGACACAGATTTATTACATGATTCTCCCAAGGGCCCAAAAGGAAGACTAATTACTGGCCATTCAAAGGAGTTTATTTCAGATACACTTGGCTTTCTTACCCACTTAGCAAAAGAATATGGAGATGTTGCTAAAATTCGTTTTGGACCTTTCCAAAATGTTTACTTCATTTCAAATCCAGATTTAATTAAGCAGGTACTTGTAACAAAACAAAAATCCTTCTTGAAATCTAAGGACTTCCATGCTTTAAAACCATTACTTGGAGAAGGCCTTCTTACAAGTGAAAAAGAAATTCACATGCGCCAAAGAAGGCTTATTCAACCTGCTTTCAAAAAGTCTCATATTAGCAATTATGCACAGGATATGATTGATATAACAATGAACTATATTTCCACTTGGAAAAACAGGGAAGAACGGATTATGACGGAGGATATGATGAGCCTTGCTCTCGGTATTATCAGCAAGACCATGTTCAGTATGAACCTCAAGGAAGGATATGACGAGCTCGGGGAACCTATAGAATCATCTATGAGAATTGCTGTTAAAAGGATGAGAACACTTCTTCAATTGCCACTATGGGTTCCAACTAAAAATAACCGTGAATTTAAAAATTCGATACACAGACTTGATACAGTGATTTATAACTTTATTGAAAAACGTAGGGCAGATGCAGAGAGACATGAGGATATGCTTGGGATTCTAATGGATGCTCGAGATGATGAGGATGGTTTAGCTATGACAAACCAGCAGGTACGTGATGAGCTAATGACCATTTTCCTTGCCGGTCACGAAACAACTGCAAACGTACTTTCCTGGACCTTATACTTGCTTTCACAACATCCTGATGTGGAAACTAAACTTTTCAATGAAATAGATAGCGTAATCGGTAATCGTAACCCTACACCTGGCGATTATATGAAATTAACGTACACACAAAATATTATCATGGAATCAATGCGTATATACCCGCCTGGCTATATCGTATCACGGAAAGCGGAGGAGGATGTAGTAATAGGAGGATATCATTTTAAAAAAGGCGATATGATCTTGATAAGTCAGTATGTTATGCACCACAAGCCTGAGTATTTTGATAATCCAGATTCTTTTAATCCTGAGCGATTTGAAAACAACTTTGTGAAAACTCTACCTCAGTTCGCTTACTTTCCGTTTGGCGGAGGTGCGAGAGTTTGTATCGGTAATCATTTCGCAATGATGGAAGCTGTGCTTGTCCTAGCGTGCATTGCTCAACGATATCGGATAAGGCTTGCGCCGGACCATCATGAAGTAAAACCACTTCCGTCTATTACACTTAGACCAAGGCGTGGATTGCGCATGATAGTCGAAGATAGAAAAGAGTCTTTTCGTGAACCCTTAGTTGATGAATAGTAATATAGATTTAAATGACTTGAGGCGGCCATTTGACTTTGAAGTATTTGGGTGTGTTGGCCATTTTAGAAGATCCTATTCTTTCAGTAACCATTTTTAGCAGATTTTTCGTAGGAGACATAATATCACGTTATAGATTTCTAAGAAAACACTATTTATTTTCACCTCTGAAACAAAGAAACAAAAGGCTGCAATGTTCTTCTTCAAGAAAGCATTGCGGTCTTTTCATGTTTCTAGGCATTATGCCAAAATGATAGATACATATATTTAAAGCTTCAGGATAGCTATTAAATTATTGGACACATGAATTTATATCACCGGCATGAAAGATTGTATGGCTATTTTTTACACTTGCTGGTTTTGAAACAAGGATCATTTCGAATCTAGTAAATTATGTTGTTAGCTTAATTGCATGGGGTTCCGCCAACATTTTGACATAAAACCTAGGCTACGACATTTTATGTCAATAAAAGCCAATTCCCTTACAAGAAAAAGAGAGAGAACATTAATTGTCTCTCTTCCTTTTTACTAAATTTCACTTAACTATTAAAGGTATATAATCTGCAGTTGCCCCATTGTTCATGGGTACTACTTTATATTTTACACCAGTCTTCAATGTGTTATTTGTAACATCGAAAATACCAACCGAACCTTTACGAGAAGAGAAACGATATTGTGCTTGTACCGTGCTTCCATCTTCGCCTTGCAATTGTATGCTTCTGCCTGCAAATAACTCCATGCCTGGGTCTTTATCTAATACAATTTTAATAGTCTTGTTATCAATAGCTTCTGCCGATTGAAGTTTAAGTGGAGCGATGTATTGTGCCTTAAACCTTTTATTTTCAAGATCTGCCCATTTTGATTTCACTGTATAGGTTACACCTGGTTTCAATTGTTGTCCTGCTGGTAATCGAAATTTTGGAGCTTGTCTTCCATCTGTTGCTTGTGTAAAAGGAACGTAATTCGCAACAAAACGTTCTCCGTTTCTGCCTGTAATCGTTACAACACGATCACGTAAGGACGAAATAATTTCGAAACGTTTCCCATTTTCGTCTTTGTTTCTGTTATCTAATTCAAATGCTAAATCACCTCGACCTGCCCGATACGCTTCGATAATATTTGCGTAGTCTGTTACACCATCTTCTAAAAATGATTCCAATTCAAATGTGTCATTTGTTACTTGTTGGGTGTTACGAATATTTATTTTCTCATCTGTTCCTTCAAAGGTTTTTACTCGTTGCCCTTTGTAGCTTATTGAGTATTTGGTGTCATCCTTTTGAATTTCAACTGGCACGATGTATGTGCTTTTTGCTCCTGTTTTCAAACGTGGTACATTGACTATGCTCATGCCATGATTAAATTCGAATTGTTTCTTAATATTCTCCAAATTGTTTGGATCCACATCTTCTGCAACTAACGGTTTATTAAAAGTGACCTGTAAAGTCATCGTATTCAATACGTTTATGTTCGTAATCCTTGCTTCTTGTTGTTTCTTCTCTTGTTCTACTAGGTGGTTACTTGAAGCCTCTACGTTTAATGTTTGGTTATATGTCGCTATTCCAGACGATATTACAGATACAACTAATACAGCTGGTACTATACGTTTTTTTATATTCATTTTTCTCTATCTCCTTTATTTTGTTATTTGTTATAAAATTTATAATACAAGTAACATCTAAACTGGCTATAAAAAAATTCTTAATAAAATATTAAATTTATTAATTTCTTTTACTATGAAAACTACATAAAATAGGGAACTCTGGACGAATAGGATCCCTCTTTTCAACTTGATATATTATTGAGTTCTTATAGATTCTCTTCTTATTTTGCTGTTAAAGTGACTGTATCTGGGCTTGCCCAGTTACCCATAGTTACTACTGAGTATTTGACGCCTGATTGAAATGTATTATCGTTTAACACATCAACGATTCCATATGGTCCTTTGCAGGGGGAGAAGCGGTATTGAGCTTCTATATTTCTGCAGTCATCACCCTTTAATTCCACTTTACGACCGGAAATAGCTCCATACCCAGAGATCTTTATCAAAAGTTATCTGGAACGATTTGTTGTCGATTGCTTCTGCAGACTTGAGTGGAGGTGAGGCAATCGCTTCAGTAATAAAGCGTGGATTTTTGATTTTTGCCCAATCAAACATTACGGTATATGTCGTATAAGATGTTAAATTTTGACCTACTGGTAAACGCAACAGTTTGATTTCACCAGTAGGAAGGCTTAGAACATCTGGTTATTTTGCCCCTTCTTTTGTCAAAATCTGTTCAATCTCTTTAAAGCCTTTCTCGCGGGCATGTTGCAAAGGAGTCACATTATTATGATCAGCTATGTTCACATCTGCCCCATGATCTATCAGTAATTGTACTGTTTGCTGCTGTTTTTCATCTCCATTACTCAATATAATTGCCTCCATTAGAGCCGTCCAACCTAGGTTATTAGCATGATTTATATCAATATCAGTATTGGTAAGAAGTTCTTTTATCACATTCACATAGCCATGTTCCGAAGCAGGGATCAAAGCAGTTCCTCCATAACGATTGGTAATCTTGGGATCCACACCTGCATTAATTGTAAGCTTCAGGATTTCAAGGTAACCTTCTGCACCCGCATATAGGAAGGGATTGTTTTTCATGTCATCTTGGATATTAACATCTGCACCTGCTGTAATTAGGATTTTTGCAGTCTCAACATCATTGTTATAAGTCGCAATCATAGTGGCAGTTCGCCCTTCGGAGTCCTGTGTATTAATATCTGCACCTACCTCAATCAACCTGCTTATCGTTTCTGTTTCTTTCCGTTCTGCTGCTTGAATTAGTTGTTCATTCACTCCTTCTCTCTCCTTTCCCTGTATTTTCAGGTCTTCCTTGTCATCTGAGACACACCCTTGAAGCAAGAGAATGCATCCTATGATTACTGCCAGCCACTTCCACATAAAATACACGTTCCTTTAAAATTTGTTATTATCACTGTTTTTCTTGACCCATAAATCAAAGGCCTAGATGCACTTTTCATCTCAATATTATGAAAGCGTCCTTCTTTCTAATCTCTCCAAGACACATACGGCAAGGTTCACCACTGGCTTAAATCTCTCAAACGGAGAGAAATTCGCTTCCCGAATTGCTTTCATTTCGGTGTGAATTGTCGGTTTCCTTGTTTCCAATGCATCATTAATACCAATAGCAATGATTTTCCCGTTTTGTACAATAACAGCCCCAAAGGGAAGTTCTCCTTTTTCAGGTACATTCTGATGTGCCTGAAAAATGTCTTATTCTAGTAATTATTGAGGTTCCATGAAATATTCCTCCCTTATAAATTTTCAGTTAAACTTTTTTATTCCGTCTTAAATTATGTTAGTACTTAATCCTAAACTCCCTCTAAACAATTTCTTAAAAAAAGATAAACTTATTAATAAAATTTATTAATGTTTATAAAAAATACCCGCCACCTATGTGACGGGTCAAAACACATTATTTAAACATTAAAGCGATATCCGGCTCCCCAAACGGTTTCCAAGAATTTTGGATGTGCAGGATCTCTTTCGATTTTTTCACGTAATTTTCTGATATGGACGGTCACAGTTGAAACATCCGCAGCTGACTCCATCCCCCAAATTCTTTCATAAAGTTGCTCTTTGCTCAACACTTGGTTCGGGTGCATCACAAGAAACAGTAACAAATCGAATTCCTTTGTAGTAAACGGAATTTCCTCTCCATTAACATGAACTTTTCGCGCCGACTTATCGATCGAAATTCCATGAACGAAAACTGTATTTGTTTTGGCTTGACTTCCTGCTAAACGTTCATAACGGGCTAAATGCGCTTTCACTCTAGCAACCAGTTCATTTGGACTAAAAGGCTTTGTAATATAATCGTCTGCCCCTAAACCAAGACCTCGAATTTTATCAATATCTTCATTTTTGGCGGACACAAGCAAAATTGGAATGTCTTTGACAGCACGTATTTGTTTGCATATCTCAAATCCATTTACTCCTGGAAGCATGATATCTAGAATAATTAAATCATTATTTTCTTGAAGTGCCTGTTGAAGTCCAGCATCACCTGTATGTTGAACATTGACACTAAAATCATTAATTTCTAAATAATCTCTCTGCAATTCTGCAATGCTAACATCGTCTTCAATAAGTAATATTTTTTTCATATTTCCTCACCTTTCTTTAGGGAAAAGAAGACACTTGTGCCTTTTCCTATTTCGCTAGTAGCCCAAATATCCCCTCCATGCTCGTGAATAATTTGTTTTGCAATCGCAAGTCCTAAGCCACTTCCGCCTGTCTGAGAATTTCTTGATTGTTCTGCACGGTAAAAGCGATCAAAAATGTAAGGTAAAGCAGATGGTTCTATTCCTTGCCCGTTATCTGCTACTTGAACGACTACATCATATGGTCCTTCATGCAGAGAAATGGCAATGTTCTTTTTTTCTTTATTCGTATACTTCACACAATTACTGATCAGGTTAGCCAATACGCGTTTTAATTTCTCTCTATCTGCTGTCACGTTTATCAGTTTATACATAATATGAAGTTCAATCTGGATCCCTTGTTGAAGTAAATCCAAATGAAGCTCGTCTACGTAGTCTCTCATATATTTATCCAGTTCGACAGTTTCAAAAGTGAATGGTTCTTTTTTTAAATCCAGCTTAGAAAATAAGAACAGTTCATCTATCAATGAATCCATATCTTTAGCTTTTAAGTATACAGTTGATAAATACTTTTCCATTTTCTGCGGGGTGTTTGCTACACCGTCTTTTATACCCTCAACATATCCAATAATCGAAGTAATTGGCGTTTTCAAATCATGTGAAATATTTGATAGAAGTTCTTTTCGATTTTCCTCATACTGAAGCTGGATAGTAACGGACTCTTTTAATTTTATTCTCATTTCATCAAACGTTCTATTTAATTGTCCGATTTCATCATTCGAAGTAGCTTTGATTTCAAAGTTTAAATCTCCTGATTTTATTCGTTTGGCACCTTCTTTAAGAACTGAGATGGGCTTGATGATGCTTCGTGAAACTAAATAGTTTAAAAGCCCAATAATCATAATAAACAAAAATAGCAATAGACCAAATAAAATTGGAAACAACTCTCGAGCCAACTCGGCATAGGAACTCGCCTTTCTCAATACAAAAATACTTCCTTTGCTTTTATCCAAAAAATAAAAATCAAACTTCACATACGTGAAAAAAAAGTCTTCGATTTTAATCGTATCTCGCGTATTGATGTTTGTTTCTTCAAATCCAGGAAGCGACTTAACCAATACCTGCTTATCCAAAGAGGGGGAAGCATACTCGATGTTCGTATCTTTTCTAACGACAATCTCGATATCCTTCTGTTCAATTTTCTTCAGCTGCTCTTCGTTTAGAAGCTGTGTAGGATTATTTTTAGCCAATAGCTTTAAATCGAGAAACGCACTTTCTTCTATTGTAGTCAATGGTTTTTGGACATAAGATTTTTTGTAAAAATACTCTATAGATTTTATATCGCCCGTTATCGCAATAATAATTAAAAACCCAGCCGCTAACAATAAAGTGATAGAAAAAATTATCACTCCAACGTAAGACAACAGAAATCTCGTTTTAATTGACATGTTAATCACCTCAGTACTTACTTTTCACTCTGCTTCTTAAAAGTATATTTGGCACCATATAAACCATTTTCCTTAGAATTTTTGTTTTTTATTCAGTATGGTGTATTAAACACCTTATCACTAGCTTGTGCTTAACATGGAGATTTACCATTTACAAAGAAACTAAAAGAACAATAACATACAAACCTTAAAACTTTCTAAAATATGTATGAAATATCCCTAAACATCTTAAAATATTTTGTTGAAATATCACATCAGACCGAACTTGGTCGATTTCAAAATGGGATAATTCCAACCGATTGACTGCGCTAGGTCTTCTTATTTTTTCATGAAAAGGCAGAAGTATTTTTTCAGGGAATTAAAAAGGATGAATAGGATGAGTCAGGTAAATGCCACTTCTCTAAAATTTTCTAAAAAACGGGATATTATCAGTGAGCTTACCCTATCAGGATTACACTCTGCAAGAATGGGTCGATATAGAAGAAGACCTTCCAAAGACCATAAGATGGTAGAAGGTGCTTTAAAACTACATACTTCTCATCAATATAACATCAAAGAAATTACGGATATGACGGGTGTTAGTAGATTAGTATTATATCGAGATTAGGAAAAAATTTAACCTTGGGGTTAGAATAGAGGGATTATCCTGTGGACATAAGAGCAACGGAACTACTTGCAACTGATAAAAGAAAGGATTTCTTGACAATCCCTTCTACTTTAAGCAATTGAGAATCAGCATACGACTATACCCTTACACAAGATGATATGGAAGAAATACGAAAACACTACGGTTTTTCTAACTTTTCTGTCCACTCAGATCGGGTTATTTAACAATCATTACTAACATGCTGACACACGAAAAGGCGATCCTTCTTAATATAGAATCGCCCTCTTTATATTTGATTTTCAGGAATCAAATATATCACTTACAAATTATTGTACCTATTCATTTTTCACTAACAATTTTTATTAGGCTTGAGAAAATAATTAAGCGATTATCGTCAACGAGTTTATTCTATAGCTGGCACCTTTGATAATTAAGGGTATCCCCTTAATTGGTTGTTATAGGAAGTTATATGATTGACTATCAAACTACTTAATTCGTCGTATTTTCACTCCCAAACTTCCCCAAAACAAATTAACACTATTTTTTGAGAAGTACGTTTTAGGATAACTACTTAGAGTCCATATCATCCTTTTTAATACTAAAAAGAATTAGCGTGGATTTAAATGTACCCAATTAGAGGTGAAGACAACATACCTGTTAATATCGTAGTCCTCTCACTTTTTGCTTCTATCGCCTTTTACTAATTATGATAGTCGCTCCATATTCATTGTGAATTTATATCGATCTGCACGGTAGACGGATCTTACAACCTCAAGTGGTTTTTTTGTATCAAGCGTGCTTATTCGTTCAATTAGCAATACCGGGGCCCCTTCAGCTATCTCTAGCATTTCCGCCTCTTTTTTTTGAGCAATTGATGCTTCAATCACCTGTCTGCCATGCTGAATTTTCAGGCCAAACGTTTTTTCTACATAGCTATAAATGGAGGTTACGGCTATTTCTTTCGTTAGACCCAGGGCAAGATCTTTTGAAATATATAGCATCTCATATGCCATCGGCTGCTGATCAGCAAGCCTTACACGTTTCAGCTCGAAAATAGGAGTTCCTGCTTCAACCTCAAGCTTTGCAGCGAGATCATGATCTGCGTTGACCTCTGTAAAACTGATAACACGTGTACTTGGTTCAAGTCCTCTTGAACGCATATCCTCTGAAAAGCTTGTTAATCCTTGCAGGGGTTGCTCGATTTTATTGTGGGCAACGAATGTTCCTTTTCCGCGCTGCCTGTATAAATAACCCTCATTCACAAGATTAGAAATGGCTTGTCTCACCGTCATCCTGCTTATTTCATATTTTTCAGTGTATTCTCTTTCTGAAGGTATCATCTCGCCTGGCTCTAATTCATGGTTTTGAATCGCTTCTTTAATCGCCTCTTCAAGTTGATAATAAATCGGAAGCGGAGAATTCTTTTGGATCATTTAGCGTACATCTTCCTTTCATCGTGATGTAATTTTGAAAAGGCATCCTGATCGGGATCATCTCAAGCTAAAATAGCGTAAAATCATTCCTGATCCTACCAATGCTTTTTGAAAGTAAAAAACACACGATAAAAAATTTCGGCAGATTAGATTCACTTTTCTAAAGTATCTAGATTTCTTTTTGTGAATTTTAATACAGATTCTCTTGAACGTTCAATTTCATTTTTATTCTCATTATAGAACTTTGAAACATACGCATAGAAAATAATACTAACCGTTAGAAATTGTGCAAACAGGGAACTTGTTGCTGCGCTTCGAAATTTAGCCTCTGGTGCACGTACATGGTGTAAAGACATATCGACTTTTTTAGTTAATCCATTGTTCCCCAATCGCGATAAACCAATTGTTTTAATACCATATGCTTTAGCAATATCAACAAGTTGCAGAACTTCTTCAGTTTCTCCACTATTAGATATACAGAAAAAAACGGTATTCTTTGATGATGCAGCAAGCGCTGTGGCAGTAATATGAGGGTCTTGATTTGCACTTACAATCTTTCCTAACCGTAACCATTTCTGTGTAATATCTTCAGCAATGAGCCATGAAGCTCCTATTCCATAGACGTAAATTACATCTGCACTTTTCATGGTTTCAATTATATTGTCTAGAACGGCTTCATCCAAATAATGTGCGGTTTCTTGTATAGCTTGTACAGAGTTAGAAACTATTTTATCTTTAATGGACGCTATTGTTTCATTAGGTTCAATGTCATAGAAACCTTTTTTCTCTGGTTGCGAAATAAGAGATGATAAAGATACCTTTAGTTCTGAAAAGCTGTTAACTTTTATAGAATGACAAAATCTTGTTACAGCCGAACTGCTGGCATTGGCTTGAGAAGCTAATTCATGTATAGTCATTCTTATAATATCCTTTGGATTTTCTAAGATATATTGTGCAATTTTTCTTTCTGATTTAGGCAATTGATTTAATAAACTTTCAATTCTTAATAAAACATTTTCAACGTGCATATTATTTTCTCCCTTGATCTTTAATTAACTTATATGCTTCAATGCTATGTAATAACAACCTAATGTAGAAGATACGTCTTCTAAAACTAGTTTTACTTCCGGTTTTTCAAGTTTAATATGATTAATAAAAGAGCTTTGCACCAATGGTATATTAGCCAATATACTACCTTTAATTGCAATTGTAACATTCTCACTAAAATTCAACTTCTTGCAAACATCAAGGCTATTCTTAGAAAGGTGATATCCTGCCTGTCTAAGAATATTTTGCGAGAAATCATCGCCAGTTTCTGCATGTTGGACAATTAGTGGAACAAATGCAGCAATCTCGGCTTTCGTTGCGGTATAAATAAATTTCTTCAGTTCTAATACACTGTGATAGCCAAGTTTTGTAAGTATTAACTTAGTTAAATGGCTATAATTTAATCCCTCATCTTCTTCTTTCGTCATTTTTATAAAAGTCTGCATGGCAATCCAATAGCCGCTTCCTTCATCCCCAAGAATGTGTCCCCAGCCACCAGCCAATTTCTCAATACTATTATGAATTCCAATACTTACAGAACCTGTTCCTGAAATTGTCAAAATGCCATCTTTTCCTTTTAGTAAAGCAGCATGAGCAATAATTCCATCATTTACAATTGTAAATGGGGTATTAAATGCCTTGCTTAATGCACTTTTTATCCCCTGTGGATTTTCAACTCCTCCATACCCTGCTAATCCTAAGCAAATGTAGTGACAATTTCCATTATTAATAGGAGCTACGCATTGTTCAATTGCCTGAATAATGTTAGCAATGGCTTGTTTTTCATTTATAAGCAAATTTCCATAACCCGATTTGCCTTCACTTAATTTATTACCCTCTAAATCATAAGCAACTGCTTCGGTTTTAGAGCCACCACCGTCAACACCGATAATATAACTCATATCATTCTCCTATTCAGTAAAAAAGGAAGGAGTATCACTGTTCCTTCCCTTTATCTTCTTTGAAGATTCTAATTAATATTGAATTGGAATTTCCCCCATGGTTCCAAATGATCTAGCAGAAAAATTTCCTCTTCTGCTAATCGGCCAACTACATTTGTTTTCCCTGAGTTCTTCATTTCTTTCAATGCAATCTGCAATTCACCTTTATATTGTCCATAGAGCTCATTTTCAATTAAAATATCACCACGTCTAATATCAGGGGTGAATGTTGGTTTAAAATCTTCATTCTTATATTTTACGCGTGATTGTGTGGAGCGAATAAGATAATCAGATACGTCTCCACGGTAAAAATGAAATTCTTCCAATACTATTTTTTTCTCTAAATCTGTTATAGTGTCGTGAAGATTAACATTAAATGTTATCAAGCCACTGTTTAACATACTAAGATGTTTTAATTCATCTTCAGATGCGTAGGCATTTGCAATAATTACATCATCAATTAATCCAGTTGCAAATAAGTGCTTCGCTTGTGTAGTAATGGGTAATTCCCGGTGCATTTCTAATGTACATAATCCTTCAGTTATAGGCCAAGGTCCATACGTCGCTGCATGTGAGCTAATGAAAGCTGCCGTGTGAATATTATGCTTTTTGAATTGTTCACAGCATTTTATAAAATGTGGATAGCTCAATCCTGCATAGCGATGAGGATAGAAGTTATGTGATCCAACTAAATTTTCTTTTTTAGGTTTGTAATCCATGATATTTTCTAAATATTTTGTTGCATTGCTCATGTTTATTTCAATTTTTAAATCATATGGATTATGTGTCATAATGGACTCTTCATTTCCTGTAAAACCCATGTCTAGCCTAATTCCATACGCACCTAACTCTGCAAAGAATGATAAATCATTATAAGATATACCTAGCGCCCCAAATACTCGAGGAGCAATATCGACCATCACTTCCATATTCAATTGATTTGCAAACAAAATCGTTTCTTTAAATTCTTTTAAAATCTTCTCTTTATCGCCTTCAACTGAAAGCAAGCAAGTAAAAATTTTTCTGAATCCATATTTGTGTGCAAGCGCAATGTATTCTATGTCTTTATCAACGGTTGAATGTTCTGGATAGATAGAAATACCAAGTTTCCCCATAGTTTAATCACCTCTATTTTTTTACTGTTGTGGGGCTAGTTTTTTTATAATACGAATCATATGTTCAATTAGTTTTTGTTCACTCATTGCCGTCATTAAGTGATCCTGAGCATGAATCATTAATAAAGTTTTTTCACTGGGAACTCCATTCAATTCAGCTTGAATTAACTTGGTTTGTGTCTTATGGGCCAAATTTAATTCTTCCTCAGCTTGTTTAATTAGGTCTACAGCTTTTTCAAAATTAAATTCTTCCGCTTCTGCCAATGCTTCAAATGCTAATCCTCTCGCATTTCCACTATGTGATATTATTTCAAAAATTTCCATTTCGTTATTGTTAATTTCAGATGACATATAATTACACTCCTATTTAAATATATTATGAAAGTAATATTCTCATTAAAAAGATTGGATTATAGTATTCCAGTTTGAATTACTGGAGAAAATTTACTAAATGTTAGGCAGACCATTTTGATTGAAGAATTGTGGTAAGTATTCTTCATGCGCTTTTAACAGTTTTTGTAAAACCAATTCAGCTAGATCATCACTTGGAATAAGGGGGTTAATAGTTAAAGCTAATAATGCTTTATCATAAGAACCTGTAACTGCTGCTTCTGCACCTATTCTTTCAAATGATTTAATTTGTTGAATTAAGCCATGTACTTGTACGGGTAATTTACCCATTGTCATAGGAATTGGTCCATTTTTGGTGACGATACAGCTTACTTCGACTGCTGAATCATAATCAATTTCAGTAAGCGATCCTTTGTTTTGTACATTTAAAACTTGAATGTCTTTTTTATCATTATAAATAGAAGAAATTACATTACACGCTGCATCGCTATAGTAAGCACCGCCGCGTTGCTCTAATTGTGGAGGCTTGATGTCAAGAGTTTCATCTTTGTATAGGTCAAACAAACCTACTTCTAATTTTTTCACAATTTCAGCTCGAGTTTCTCCTGATTTGAATGCTTCTAACTCATCATCTAAAATAGTTTGTGTTTTGTAATAATAGCGATGGTAAGGACAAGGTACAACTCCTAATGATTTCAAAAATCTTCGGTTCCAAGCCAGAGGAGCAATATTCTTCATCGTCATCTGAATTTCTGGATTACCCAGCATTTCAAGCACTTTATCTGTTACTTCTTGATCATCAACGAACACATGAATCCCGAATACCATATGGTTTAACCCAGCGAAATCTATGTGTACTCTCTCCATTTCAACACCCAACATTTTAGAAATAGACATATGCATATTAAATGGGACATTGCATACCCCAATGATCTTTTTATGCTTGCTGTAACGGAGAAGAGCTTCCGTTACCATTCCAGCTGGGTTTGTGAAGTTAATTAACCATGCATTGGGGCAAAGCTCTTGCATTTCTTCTGCGATTTCTAGAAGAACAGGTATGGTTCGTAGTGCCTTAAACAAACCTCCTGCACCATTGGTTTCTTGACCAATTAATCCTAATTCCAATGGGATACGCTCGTCTTTGACTCGTGCATCAAGTAAACCAATTCTCATTTGCGTTGTGACAAAATCAGCATTATGCAATGCTTGACGGCGGTCTAATGTTAGATGAATTTCCATTGGAACTCCTGCTTTTTCTACCATTCTCCTTGCTAAGGTTCCTACAATCTCAAGTTTTTCTCTTCCTGCTTCGATATCCACTAACCAAAGTTCTCTAATAGGTAACTCATCAAAACGTTTAATAAAACCTTCTATTAATTCTGGTGTATAACTAGAGCCGCCTCCAATTGTGGCAATTTTTAATCCTTTTTTCATTTCCATTTTCCTAACACCTCATAGTAAGCATTTATTTAACAAAAAAAGCCTGCAATTTTTCATTTACGCATAGATAATTGCATAACAAACCAGTGCGCTTACTGCTAATAAAGACAAGAACAAAAGTGTCGCTTGTTTCTTGTTTTTAAACTTACCTTCAACCAAAATAATAACAATCGTCAATCCTGCGCTTATGGCAAAGGTATTTCCTAAGTACAGTGATAATTGTTTATCTATCCCAAAGGCATTCATTAATGTGTTAAAGATAAAATTAAAAACAAGAATAAAACTAAAAAATAGAAAGGCACTTTTGTAACTAAAAAAGTGAATTCTGGTTGTTGAATTCATGTTTATTCTCCCTCTCTCTATTATATTAAAAGGAGTTTGGAGCTTTTAGTCCCAAACTCCCTTTCAGATATTCCTTATAAAGCGATATTTTTATTATCTGTTGTTTCTACCATGTTTTCCTGTGCCAAAAGCTTTTTATCGTACATTTTAAAGAATGGCAGATAAATAACAACTGAGATTGTTAAATTCACCAGCACGAGAATAATTGCTCTCCAATCACCGCCTGTTGAAAGATAGGCACCTATTGGCGCTGGTAATGTCCAGGGAACCATTACATATGTGGGGTTTACTAGCCCAATAGACGTTGCTATATATGCAAGTGTCGCACCAATTAGTGGTGTTATTATAAATGGAATAATCAATATTGGGTTTAATACAATTGGCATCCCAAAGATAACTGGTTCATTGATGTTAAAAATGCTTGGAACAATTGTTGCTTTCCCCATGGCTTTACTATAAGTAGATTTTGCAGTTAAGAGCATAGCAATTACTAACCCCAAGGTTGCACCAGACCCACCAATCCAAATAAACCATTGGAAGAATGTTTCAGGAGCTACGTGAGGAATTGCCGTCCCAGCTGCGACTGCTGCTGAGTTATTAGCTAAGTAAACTTCCCAAACTGGACGAGCAACGGCACCTACTACTGATACGCCATGAATACCAAATGACCAGAAGAATGTAATCAAAAACACTGGGATTAATACACCTGGCAATGTATCGCCTGCACTAATAAGTGGTGCAACCGCTTTATCAACAAGTGAATGTAAATCAACAGCAAACACGACTGTAATTAAGGTCATAACAAGCAGAACAATTGTAACCGGTATTAATGCTTCAAATGATCGGGCTACTGAAGTTGGAACAGAATCCGGCATTTTTATTGTAATATTTTTGGTCTTACATAGACGTAAAGTTTCAACAGCAAAAATGGATACAAGCATTCCTACAAAAAGGCCATGGCCTCCGAGATTTGTCATTGGCAAAACAAACCCTACACCATCCATCATTTTTACACCTATTGTGAACAAAAAGGCCGCTAATGACAGTAAACCTCCTGATAGTGGATCCAATTTATAGCTTTGAGATAAACTGTACCCTATACCAAAAGTAATATATAGCGTCATAATAAACATCGTTAATCGATATGGTATTAAAATTTCAGCTATATGTTTTGCCGCCCATTCACCTAATGCAGTGTCTGCTGCAACTGGTGGAAATGCAATGATAAGGAATAAACTCCCAAAGATGATGAATGGTAAAGCAGAAACCACACCATCACGAATTGCGCGTAAATGTTTTTGTTCAGACAATTTAGCCATGGGTGTTGAAAGATTGTTTTCTAAAAAAGCAACAAACTTGTCCATTCGTGTTATCCCCTTTTAATTTTTAATAGTTAAGACATACTTGTTAGATTATTTTTTTACTAGTTCGGTTATTAGTTTTAATAGCGTAGGGCCACCAAGTGGACTGTATGCTTGAGCTGGAATGACTTGACATGGGACTCCAGCTTCATCCGCAGAAGCCTTAAAGCCATCAAAACGATGTTTGACTTGAGGAGCTACCATTGCAACATCCCAACCGTTTCGAACCTCTGAATCAAATTCTTGAGTGCCAACTGCTAATACATCTATATTTACACCCTGTTTTTCCCCTTCTTTTTTTAAAGCGTTTACAACAATTGCACTTGACATTCCACCTGAACATACGAATAATACTCTCATTTTTTGTTCCTCCTATTATTTTTTTATAAAAAAGCTTTAAATAGCTTTTCTTATGAATCCTTGTGCCATTTTTAAACGATTTGATGCTTCTTCATATGAAACATTCGTTAAAATCATGACAATTGCAATTTTGGGCTGGGAATGTGCCTTTTCTAAAAATTTATTTGCAACTTCATAACTGCAGTCAGTAGCGTCCATAATAATACGTTTTGCACGTTCAACTAGCTTTTCATTAGTCAGTTGTAAATCTACCATTAAATTCCCATAAACTTTTCCAACTCCCACCATTGAAGCTGTAGAAAGCATGTTGCATACTAACTTTTGCGATGTTCCAGCTTTTAACCGTGTAGAACCAGTCAGTACTTCAGGCCCGTTTACAACTTCAATAGCAACATTGGCAATTTTCCCTATCTCTGAACCTTTGTTGCAGCTTATCGATACTGTTCCTGCTCCAACTTGATTGGCATATTCCAAACCGGCAATAACATATGGAGTGCGTCCACTAGCCGCAATGCCTACTACAACGTCTTTGTTTGTTAATTGAATCTTCTTTAAATCTTCAGGACCTAATTCAAAACTGTCTTCAGCACCTTCAACTGACTTAATGAATGCGCTTTCTCCTCCAGCAATCAGACCTACTACTTCACTAGGAGCAGTATTAAATGTTGGCGGGCATTCTACGGCATCCAATAAACCAATTCGTCCACTTGTTCCAGCACCCATGTAGATTAATCTTCCGTTCTTATTCATTGCTGCAACGATCATCTCCACAGCTTTTGAAATTTGCGGAAGTTCTTTTTTTACACAATGAGCAACTTTTATGTCTTCATCGTTCATCACCTCTAAAAATTCAATCGTTTTCATTTCATCTAAGCACATAGTCTTTTCATTACGACACTCTGTCGTTAAATGCTCTAGCATACATATCATCCTTTTTTATCATTAGTGAAAGTTTCGAAATTTCTTAATCTATAGAGAATATAACACTATTAAAAATTAATTTCAATAATGTGTATACTTTTCTAAAAATTAATTTTAAAATAAACATAATATAAATTAATAATTTTTAATATTCTACTAAATATGTTGTTCTATCCTAAAAGCTACTAGCTATTTCATTAATCAAACCTTTGTATTTTTAAATGACCTTTTTATAGTTTAGAAATTATCCTCTATTCATTTAGATGACAAGTAAGTATATTCATCATTTGTTACCGCTTACAAATGATCATATATAAATAAATATTAAGAAATGAGGTTGTACTATTGATGAATGAAAGAATTTCAAAGAGAAAATTAGGTTCATTGGCAATAGCTGCTTTTGTGGGGGGATCGCTTCTCCTGCCATCTAATTTGATTGTAAGTGCAGAATCCGAGTCTATCCCTCAACAAACGGCTTATATAAAACAGGAACTGCGCGCAACTTGGATTGCAAGTGTGTTAAACATTGACTGGCCCTCAAAGCCCGGTTTATCAGTTTCAACTCAGAAAGAAGAATTTATAAAATATTTGGATGAACAAAAAGCAATGGGTATGAACGCTGTCGTTATGCAAATCAAACCCACTGCTGATGCTTTTTATCCTTCTGAATATGGTCTTTGGTCACAATATTTAACAGGAGTTCAGGGGAAAAATCCAGGATACAATCCTCTTTCATTCATGATTGAAGAAGCCCACAAACGAAATATGGAATTTCACGCCTGGTTCAACCCGTATCGTATTACTATGCCTTTAGGAAAAACGGCTGAACTCTCAGACCTTGATAAACTACCAGAATCTCATCCTGCTAGAGAGCACCCAGATTGGGTCATACCATATGGACAACAATTGTACTTTAACCCGGGTATTCCTGAGGTACAGCAATTTGTGATTGACGGTATTATGGAAGTTGTTGAGAATTATGATATAGATGCAGTTCACATGGACGATTATTTCTACCCTTATAAAATTGAGGGTGTCCCTTTCCCTGATCAAGCTTCATACAAAAAATATGGTGCAAGTAAATTTACAAATGTAGAAGATTGGCGGAGGGATAATGTAAACAATCTTGTTAAGCATATTAATGAAGAAATCAAAGCAGAAAAATCATATGTGAAGTTTGGTATTAGTCCATTTGGAGTTTGGCGTAACAAAGCAGTAGATCCCACTGGATCTGACACTGCTGCTGGACAAACAAATTACGATGATTTATATGCGGATACAAGAACATGGATTAATAATGGATACATTGATTATATTGCCCCACAATTATATTGGAATATTGGATTGCCAGTAGCTGACTATGCAAAGCTACTTAATTGGTGGACAAAAGAAGTCAAAGGTAAAAATGTTCAGCTCTATATTGGACAAGCTGATTATAAAATAAATACAGAGTCTAACGGTGTACAAAACTGGTTTAATCCAGAAGAAATGCCAAACCAGTTAAAATTAAATCGAACATATAAAGAATTTGATGGAAGCATGCATTTCAGTGCAAAAGATTTACGTAAAAATCCCCTTGGAGTAGCAGATCGTTTAAGCAACGACATTTATAAATATCCCGCATTAGTTCCACCAATGCCTTGGATAGATAATAATGCTCCAAAGGCTCCAAATGTTAGCAGGTCAAAACAAACAGGTGCTGGAATCCAATTTGAAATTCAAGATCACAAGCATTCAGATGCATCATATTATGCAATTTATCGTTTTGATGGGAAGAAAAAAGGAAACATAGAAGATTCAACGAACTTACTGGCTACAGTTCATAAAGAAAAGAAAAGTCAATTATTTATTGATCACACTGTACAAAAAGGAAAGACTTACACATATGTTGTGACTGCCTTAGACCGTACTCACAATGAAAGCAAACAAACAAAACAGATTAAAATAAGAATAAAATAATCATCAAAATATATTTTAAGTGTGAAATAAATGAAAAAAAATCTTGTAAGCGTTTTAGAATAAGTATAAATCCTTGAGGACATTACAAAAGACGAAATTTATACATTTAAAACCATGCTAGAAGGGGCCTCAACTTTAGTATAATTTTATTCTTGAAAATTATTGATTAACTAGGATTTTAATAGACAATTAAAAGTAGGTGGAATGACAATGTACATAGTAGGATTAATGTCTGGAACATCATTAGATGGAATTGATGCAGCACTTGTTCGTGTGAATAATACTGGACTAAAAACTGAAATAGAAATGATTGAGTTCATAACATATCCTTTTCCAAAAGATATTGAAAAAGAAATTATGCAGTCTTTGTCTGTAGAAACATCAAATGTGCAGTTAATTTGTAGTTTGAATTTTAAGCTAGGAAAATTATTTTCAGATGCAACAAAGGAAGTTTGCGAGAAAGCTGGACTCCCTATTGAACAGTTGGATCTTATAGGATCCCACGGACAAACTATTTACCATCAGCCTTTGCAAGAACAAAACTGGGTACCTTCAACTTTACAAATTGGGGAACCTGCAGTAATTGCCCACGATACAAACACAATTGTAATATCTAATTTTCGTACGATGGACATGGCTGCAGGAGGACAAGGAGCTCCTCTCGTTCCTTTTACTGAATATATTCTTTATAGAAGTGAAACGAAGGGAAGATTGCTTCAAAATATAGGAGGCATTGGAAATGTAACTGTTTTACCCAAGCAAGCTTCTCTGAATGACATGTATGCTTTTGATACAGGACCTGGAAATATGATTATTGATGAAGTATGCCGCCAACTTTTTAATTTAAGATATGATGAAGGTGGTAAAATCGCTAAACAAGGACTAATTAATGAAGAGCTTTTATCATATTGTTTCAGCCACCCATATATTATGAGCCCTCCACCAAAATCAACAGGTAGAGAATTGTTTGGTAGGCAATATGTAGTAAAGCTATTAAAAATGTTTGAATCACTTCCCAGCCAAGATATTTTAGCAACTGTAACGATGTTTACAGCAAAATCTATTGTGGAGAACTATCGCGCTTACATCTTTCCAATAACCAAAATAGAAGAAGTAATTATTGGTGGTGGTGGCAGCTACAATAAAACGTTATTGGAAATGATCCAGTCATTACTTGGAAATTCTATTCAAGTCTTGACTCAAGAAGAATTGGGATACTCTTCTGAAGCAAAAGAAGCTGTGGCATTTGCTCTCCTTGCAAATGAGACTTTTCATGGTAACCCTAGTAACGTTCCTAAGGCTACCGGTGCTAAAAATGATGTCATTCTTGGAAACATAACCTTCCCTCCTTCTAAATCATTGAATTAAGAAGAAAGCATCCTATAAAAAATGTAAAATAGTTAGATGTGATGTTTCATATTCCCCTTCGATGATATATCTTAGGGGAATTTTCATTAAGATTTCCATAAGTAAACATCGAAAATAACCGTTTTATTATGATACTTTTTGCAAAGGTCAAAGAATGGACGGAACTATGAATACACCAGATGATGATCTGATGATTCCCGCTAAGATAATGGAGAAAAAGAAAGTAATGATTAAAATAATCCAGTCCTCCACCTACAATCTTTAAAACTCATTATCCGGATACCGAACTTCTATTGAGAACAAGATCATCCTTCTTATTCATATACTACGTATATTTATTCCTTCAATAAAAAAAGGACTTACTTCCAAATAGCAAATAAATTCTCCTTTGGAAATAAGCCTGATATTAGAAATTACCTATTCACGTCTTCCATAAAGGACTGCAAATCTGCTTTTGTTGCTTTAGAGAACTGTTTGATTTTTTCTACGTTTTTAACCGGGTTTCCAGATTCACCAATTAAAGGATAAAGGTTTTTCTCAATTCTCTCATACCAATCGGGGTACTGATCTTCTACTTGCTTTTCAATCGTATCCCAGCTAGAACTAATTTCTTTGCCAATTTCCTGAATTTTAGCTGAGTCAGCCCTCGCATTTACTTCTTGATCCAAGGTACTTATCGATTTAAGTACAGTATTGACTCCATTTTTAATAGCCTTGTTTGTCCCATTATTTTCTTTCATATTAGTAACTGGATTTGCTTCCTCTAATTGTTGTTTTGGCGTACTCCCAGTTTCTTCCGGTTCGACTGTATTATTGCATCCAGCCAAAAAGAGCGTTCCGAAAATGAATCCAACTACATATAAACGAAAAATTTTCAATGTTTTTCCTCCCTTATACTGTAAAATAACAGGTACCTCCCACAACGGTATACAAAATGAACCCTTCATTCAATCCATTTTGATTTACGCGGGCCAATAGCAACCTCTCCATCAGTTGGTATTTCCATCTTCCCCATTTTATAAACACCTCTTCATTAGGGAGGTAATATCTTTATGAAAAATTCAATTCTTTAAAAAAAGTTTTAACAAACGTCTTATTGAGCTTTATTGCCCGTTTGATGAATATTTGGTATGAACTTATAATCTTTCATCCTGCCGTGTATTTTTTTGTAAAAGGTCGCGGATTTCCTTTGAATATTGATCGGATGCTGGTACCTCTTCCACGTTCACTTATTTTTTTACAAAATAGAATTCGCCATCTTCATAAACAGGAAAATTACATAGAATTCCTCCTTAGTTTTGAGTTAGATTATACTCATACCTTACTAGGAGCCCTATTTTTTTCAAAGTCGAAAAATAACGATCTATAGGAATGCTAACCTGCCAAATTAGCACAATAAGAAAAAGCTGCCACATATACAGCTCCGATTGTTAATGAATCTTTTCTCATTGATTCAGGAACTAGTTCGTGAAAGAAGATGAAATATAATCCATCTAAAAAAGTATTGGATTTTATTTTGGATCAATTGTTCATACTAATATAAAATACCTGTTAAAAAAGGAGAATATATGCCAAATCAAGAAAATAATAGCCTTAATCCAGTCCCACATAAAAATCAAGTTAATCGATTAAATAAAAAGATTGATACATACGACATACTTAAACAAGCAATGGAAGTGGATACAGATGTCAATGAAGACCCAAATCGGGAAAGATTATTGGATGAATCAGTCGATTCTTTTCTAGAATCGAAAGAAGAATGGGAATATTAGAGCAGGAAATGTCGTCACACATGTCCTATTTTAAAGGAGCACCTAATGCTTTTATATTCAATTATCCTTCCATTATTTGAATAAGAAAAAACGGTACTTTAATTATCACGCCCTTTAATACAACAAATTATTGCGTAAAAAACCCTCTTGCACCTACAAAGAGGGTTAACTATATAGGTTGAATTATTAAGAATCGTTCTTTAATTGAAAACCTGATTTTTTAAATGGTGTTCCATATGTTCAAGATAGTCTTGAATAAGCCACTCGAGAGTCTTCATTTGATTATTACCAATATCACATTGATACGCTAATTTTTCATAAGGCGTCTTAGCAATAATTTTTATTATTTTTTTATTTAAGCCACACCATAGATTTATTATTTCTTCAATTGATATATCTTGATAATCCTGTATATCCACCCACTGATCTTGATTATATGGGGTAAGGGCAAATGGTTGTTCTTCATATTGAATTTTGATAAATCTTTCAAGATTATTAATAGCAGAATCACATAAATGGCCCAAAATCTCTTTTTTTGACCATTTATCTGGCATAGGTCTTTGTGACACCTCTAATTCAGACATCCCACTGAACTCATTCGGGACCTTAATTATCCAATTATTTATTTTATCAACTACGCTCTGCATATTTTTCTCCTCTCATTGTTTAAAGTATTTCTTCATTTTATCAAGCCTCTTTAATAAAAAGAATAAACATTTAAATCATTCAGAATATATGCATTACCTTCTTCAAGTATCCTGACCCATTAGATCCCCTAGATAAAGGGTGCTGCAGCAACCTCCCTTTTCGCATTCAAGTGGAAATACCTAATATTGATTCCAATTATTTACCTGGATATTATTATAGTGGAATATAAAAAACGACTATCTTTATAAAATAGTCGTTTCAGACTGTAGACAAACTCGATGAAAATCGAGTTTGTCTACAGTTTTTTTGAGGGGGTGTAAAAATTCGACGTTGATTTCCACTCCAGGCACTCGCTTTCTGCGGGCGGTCAGGGAGCCTCCTCGGCGCCTTTGCGCCTGTGGGGTCTCCCTTCACGCATTTCCCGCAGGAGTCTCGCACCTTCCGTTCCAATCAACTTTGTTTTAACAATTAGATATAGCCACTTTTGCCTACAGTCCTTTTTGTTTTAATATAGAAGTATTAAAACTTGAGGTGATGACGATGCTTTCGAAACATAATTCTATTCAGCGAGATCAACTTGAAATGATTACTTTGGATCAACTGGTGCCAGCGAACCATTTGGTTCGTAAAATTGAGGGAGCCATTGACTTCACTTTCATTTATGACTTGGTGAAAGATATGTATTCAGAGATAGGGCGCCCAAGTATTGAGCCAGTTATTTTAGTTAAATTGACATTCATTCAATATACCTTCGGTATTCGTTCGATGCGTAAAACGATTGAAGAAGTTGAAACGAATATGGCTTACCGTTGGTTTTTAGGTTACGGTTTCCATGATAAAGTACCTCACTTCTCAACGTTCGGGAAAAATTATGAGCGTCGCTTTAAAGATACAGACCTGTTTGAACGGATTTTTTATCGTATCTTAATGACAGCTTCAGAAAGAAAGTTAATAAGTGCAGAGCACGTATTCGTTGATTCAACACATGTGAAAGCCAGTGCGAATAAGCGAAAATTCGAAAAGAAAATCGTTCGTAAGGAAACACGAGCATATCAAGGACGCCTTCAAGAAGAAATAAATCAAGATCGTGAAAACAATGGAAAGAAGCCTTTTCCACCGGATAAATTTGATAAAGAAGAAACCAAAGAAATTAAAGAAAGTACAACTGACCCTGAGAGTGGCTACTATGTAAAAGATGAACGAACAAAACAGTTTGCCTATTCATTTCATGCGGCTGCGGACCGCAACGGTTTTGTGCTGGGGACGATTGTAACACCGGGAAATACGCATGATAGTCATATCTTAGAGCCTCTTGTTGAACAAGTGATTGAGAAAGTTGGAAAACCTGAAGCTGTTGCCGCAGATGCAGCTTACAAAACACCAGCCATTACAAGCTACCTTTTTGGGAAAGAAATCACACCAGCTTTACCCTATACACGTCCACGAACAAAAGAAGGGTTCTTTCGCAAGCATGACTATGTTTACGATGAACATTTTGATTGTTATCTCTGCCCATCGGGCGAGATTTTAAAGTACTCAACAACAAATAAAGAGGGCTATCGCGAGTACAAATCACCCAAACACACTTGTGCGACATGCTCATTTTTATCACAGTGTACAGTAAGCAAAGACCATCAAAAAGTGGTGACACGCCATATCTGGCAAAATTATATGGAAGAAGCAGATCATCTGCGTCATCACAAGGATGTAAAACCTATATATGCGAAACGTAAAGAAACAATAGAGCGTGTATTCGCAGATGCAAAAGAAAAGCATGGTATGCGTTGGACTACTTTAAGGGGACTTAAAAAATTGTCGATGCAGGCGATGCTTACTTTCGCTGCCATGAATTTAAAGAAGATAGCCAATTGGACATGGCAAGGTCCAAGAATGGCTTAATAAAGTGGGCTCGTAGAGGCCCAATCTCTTAATCTTGAGCAAAATTCAAAGGGAATTTCAAAAGGGGTCCGGAATTAAAACATTCCGAACCCCTTTTGTCTACAAACTGAAACGACTATCTTTATAAAATAGTCGTTTTTTGTGAAAATATTGCATTTAAAATTTGTTCATTTAAAAATGGTAGAGATAATTTTTTCTGTCGTCATCTCACTATCTACCACATATGTTCCAGGACGTAATCCGTTGGCCTTACCTTTCTTTTCAACTTCATCAGAAAAATCCTTTGCATTCTTAATGACTTTTGCTCGTTGAAGGGTTTTACCAACGTCAATACTTGTCGAACCTTTAGACACTTTTAGAACTGTACGGTATACGACCTTTTCTGTTGTTTCTGTTTTCGCTTTATCTTTAATGGATTTCGTTTCAGCAATCTGATCTTCCCACTCTTTTTCTGAATGTATGACATATCCTTCAGAAGATAGCAAATCTTTCATATCATCTTCTGACAACTTCTCTGAAGTCTGTGTTCCGGTCGCTTCACTGGGACCAAAGAAGTATACTGCACCGCACAAACCCGCCGCAACAATAAGACCTCCTGCAAAGCTGCGCATTGATTTAGATGTCATTGGCAACATTACTCCTTTCATTATTTGTTTTTATGTAAGGAGTAAGCAAGCGTTCTATCTCATTTTCTGACTGTTGTGTTTTCAATGCGATGCTTTCAAATGAATACCCGCGCTTATGTAAGTCGAGAACCTCACGTAACAAGAGCCGCTGTTCAGAAGAACCTGCAAAAATGCCTGTCTCTTGTGCTGTAATTTCAGCATCTATCTCGATTTTTCGTATTTTTTCTTGTAGTTGATTTACTTCATCTCCAAAAGTACTAGAAAACTGTTCTAATTGTTTATCCACTTTTATTGAATCCGTTTTAATAAACGACAAAATGAACAGTAAAACTGCTACACCAAACAAAATGACTAACGCCCATTCCATCATTCTATGTCCCTCCTTAATCTTTGAATCTAATTTCTCGCTTTCTAATTATATATTGATTCGTACGAAAACTCGATTTAAATGAATAAAACACCACAATAGTCTCGTAGTTTATACAGAAAAATACATAATTAGCCTATTTCCAAGTTTATCAACAGCCAACACACTCATATCTATCATACCATATAAGGACAATGTTACCATAAAAAAAAGACTTGTTGCCTATCAGAATAATAGGATGAAGATTTTTTATCATGTTAGTTTTTAGCCCACTCTAATATGAGGTAAACTCTGACAAAAAGAACAAATTGTATTAGCTCTACTTGCAACAGCTAATCAAGATGAAAACGTATTTGAACGAGCTCATTAATTTGATATTCACCGTAATCTAAATCCTCATATTGTTTTTGGACACGGTAATCATTTCTGTATCGTTGCGCCTTTTAAGCTAACATTGCCTTAACGGAATTGGTGAAAAAGTTTACTTCACTCACGTTCCCGGAGCCATTCACTGATGCAATCGAGAAAAGTGAGGTATATGGACGAAAGAGTTTTCCTATTCAATTGAAAAAAAATGTAACGCCTTCTACTATTTTAGATTGCGTTACATTTTAGCGTATTGTCCCTGGTGGAATTGGGATGCAGAAATAAACCAGAGTAAAAGATAGGTAAAGCTTTGGAGCTATATATAAAAAGAAAATTTACTAATTAATCGAGATTAGAGGGCACGAATCTCATTTATGTACTAGATTTAAATATGGATTTTATTCTTCTACTGCAAGCAAAAAAGAACGATTCCTTTAAAAGGAATCGTTCTTTTTTTTGTGTTTAATTTTCAGTAGTTTCGCTTACTCCTGAATAGCTTTTCTTATGCTTCACGACAAAGTAAAGCAGTGTCAATATCATAAAACCAATTGTAAAGCCAAGTAAAACATAGACGTTTTGCCACATTAAACCAAAGTTACCACTTGATATTACTTCTTTAAATCCTCTTACTGAGAAAGTCATCGGTAACCAATTATTGAATATTTGTAATGGTTCTGGTATCAATTCAAGTGGGAATGTTCCAGCACTTGTCGTTAACTGCAAGATCAAGATAACTATCGCGATGAAACGACCTGGATCTCCCATTGTTGTTACAAGCAACTGAATCAATGTAATGAATACCAAACTCGTTATAATCGAGAATATTACGAATAACGGTACACTTTTCACTTCCATATCAAGCAGTACTAAAGTTAATCCTGAGGCAATAATTGCTTGGATAATACCTACTGAAGCAATAATGCCAAATTTACTTAAGAACCAAGTGAACCCGTTTTTCGGAATTCCAATCGGATCTCTTAATGGAAAGACAATTGAAAGTAATAGGGCACCAACGAACAAACCTAATGATAGGAAGTAAGGGGCAAAACCAGTTCCGTAATTTGGAACTTTATTGATACTCTCTTTTTCAACCTTAACAGGTTCTGCAACCATGTTATACGTTTCTTCACCAGCATTAATATCTGCAGAATCTTTTGCAGCTTTATTAATTTTATCCTTAAACTCTGTCGACCCTTCTGCCAACTTACTTGTTCCACTTACAATTTTACTAGATCCATCAGCTAATTGACTAGATCCATCAGCTAATGCTGCCGATCCTGCTGTAAGTTGATTGACTCCATCTGCAAGTGTCGTTGAACCTGCAGCGAGGTTTTGGCTACCAGTTTTTGCTTCTGATAATTTCTCACCGAAAGTTACTAGTCCTACTCTTAATTGAGATTGACCTTCTTTTAATTGAGCTGCCCCTGTTGCTAATTGAACTGCTCCTTCATTTAATTGAGAAACACCTGTTTGAAGAGCTTTTTGCCCATTATTCAGTGTGGCAATATTTTCAGAAAGACTAGCTGAACCTGCTTCAATTTGACCTGCAGAACTTGCAAGCTCTTTATTCCCAGCTTCAAGCTTTGTTGCACCTTCTGACAGTTGTGCAAATGCTTGCTTCAAAGCTGCTTGCTGTTCTTCAGGTAAAGCTCCCATATACGGTTCTAATTGCGATTGAAGGGTAGAAACTCCTTCTTTCAATCCTGATGCCCCATTAGCTGCGCTATTTGCACCTGTTTCAAGCTTTTGTAAGTAACCAGTAAGCTGCTTACTTCCATCATGGATTTTTTCAGTACCCGAAACAACCTCATTCATCTTCGCTTCAACTGTACCAATGCCAGAATGAGCTTTTTCTATACCTGCTTGAAGGCTTCCTGCCCCATCTTCTGCCTTTTTCGCTCCGTCAATCAATTGATTTTGAGCGTTAGATAACTGCCCTAAACCATCAGCAAGTGATTGTGCTCCTTTTTGTAACTCAACGGTACCGTCCTGAACTTTCTTAGTTCCACCTGTAAATTCAACTTGTTTCTCAGCTAATGATGTTAATTTTTCTTCTAAAGTTTTTACACCATTATCAACGTCCAGGATTCCATCTTTCAGTTTCCCAGCTGCTTCATCCGTTGACTGAAACCCTTCGCCCATTTCTGTTATGATGTCAAACATCGTTTCTGCATATGTCTCAGTTACTTTTTCTGCTAGAGCCATTTGGATTTTTTGAACAGCTGTTTCTCCTATTTGAGCTGATAAGAAGTTAAAGCTTTCATTTGGAACATACTTTAATTCAAGTTTTTGCGGCTTATCATCCATTAACGTCGTCGCGTTTTTCGAAAAATTCTCTGGAACTTCTACTAGTAAGTAATATTTCTGATCCTCTAAGTTTTTGTAGCCCGTTTTACGATCAACAAACTGAAAATTAAAATCCTTACTTTTCTTCAGTTTTTCTACAAATTCATCACCGAGTTTTAATTCTTCTCCCTCTAACTTAGCACCAGTGTCGTTATTTACAATGGCAACTGGTAAATCTTCTAGGCGATCATACGGATCCCAAAAAGCCCATAAAAACATACCACTATACAAGATAGGAATAAATAGAATTGCGATAATTGGGATAAGCAGTTTTTTATTTTTAAACAGGCCAAGTAACTCCTGTTTTATTAAACTAGATTTCAAAGAATTTCCCCCTAAGAATAATTGACCGATTAATTCATTTGGTCATTTTTTGTAAATAATAAGGACTATCAGGAGTGACAGCCAATCCGTTAAACAAATATAACTGAAATAGTTCTGCTATTTCTTCTTTTTCAAGTGGTTTATGATTTCTTTCCCAATCGAATATAAGTGCTAAATAAATCTTCAACATGATAAAAGCTGTTATTTCAGGATTACATGGAGAAATATCTTTCTTTTCGATAGCTATTTTAATTTTCCCCTTAATATAGGAAATGATTTCTATTTCTAATTCATTTAACATTTGTAAAACTGCTGGCGTTCCCATTTCTTTTTCTTCCTGAAATAGCTTCAGTGATAATTGATGCTCCTTTCTGAATTCTAAGATTCGATATAGTGCACTATGCAGGTTTTCATAAAAGGTTAAGTTTGGTTTAATTGACTGCTCAGCCTCATATTTCATTTCTTCAATCATTCGTAACACAATTTCTTTAAACAATTGCTCTTTATTCGCATAAAAAGTATAGATGGTCCCCTTGCCGACATTTGCTATTTTCGCTACTTGTTCCATAGTTGTAGCTTTATAACCAAAGAGTGAAAAAGACTTTGTCGCAGCCTCTAATATTAACTTTTTCCTGTCAATTGACATATATCACCTCGAACTGACCGTTTGAACAAATCGGTCATTAAGTTATTTTATGATATTAACAAATTTTTTTTATAATAACAAGACTTCTTTTTTAAAGTTTAGGAACATCATATCTTTCTATCATCTCTTTTTGCTTTATTACCCATATTGATTACTTACTATTAAAGTATAATAAATGACAAATAAGGAACTAAGCGATAAGATATAGACAATTAGGTTCCTTTTCCTGATTTCTTAAATAGGTTGGTGTAAAGATAAAGACCATGAAATTAAACAAAAGGTAACCAATACAAATCGCATAGTATGCATATTAAGGAGGACACAATGATTATTAAGATAAATAATATACCGCGTTTCATGCAGGCCGAAATCGAAAAACTTCAATCAAAACTGTCTCCATTATTGAAGAAAAATATGAAATACGGTTTTTTTTCAACCGTGATGATAGGGTTTTCCATCATAAATCTATTTTTTCTTCTATTTAAAAATGACTCATATCCAATCTCTAAAATTGCACTTGCAATATATGCATTAGTGGGTGCTATAGGATTTGCCCTTTTAAAGGAAAACAAACACAACCAAAAAGAAATAGTGAAAATGAGCCAAAAATATATGCTGGAGAGAATGAAAGAAAGCAACTATTTAACCGATGCCAGGAAAAGTAATTACTATAAAAAGGTAAATGAGCAGCCGCTATCTGCAATGAATGTCTTTTTGGAGTTTCTCGCAGAAGAGGAACAAAGGAAGAACCAACCCTTCCAAAATGAATAAATATAAAATGGAAGTTCGCAAATTTTTATAACTTTATCGGTCGTTGAAATAAGTCAACAAACGATTAGCGCTTTTAAAAAATATAAGGTTTAAAAAAACAACTCAACCAGTATGCTCCGGTAGACTACCGATTCATACTGGTTGTTTGCTTAGGCTTTTAAACTGTCTACTTAACAAGGTAAGACCACTTTACGATAGATCTATTCCAAAAAAGGTTGAATAAAATTTCTTGGCATTCACAAATTCTTTGTATTCTCGTTTCTTTTTAATGCTGTGTATTTCTATTAGCAGAAAAGTAATTAGTCATGGAGGGCCTTATCAATTAGTTCATGAAAATAGACTGCTGCATGTTCTGTTGGAGAAAAGATACCATTTGTAAACGCCTGGGAATTTAATCCTTTTTGCAATTTTTCCACCAGTTCAAAATCTTCCTGCCGTACTTGATCAACAAATTTAAAATAGTCTTCTTTTTCTATTGTTGTTTTTTCATTGAGGGAGTAATCACGATAAATACCTAGCGACGTCTCTGCATCAACAGGAATTACTTGAATGGTATTCACATTCCCGTCTCCTGGATAAACGTTAATCATCATATTGGGCCAAATCCAATAAAAACGTGCTTGGTCACCTTCAGCATTCTTACTTGCTGACATATATTGATAGGTAAATTTGTCGTGTGTCGTTGTGCAAAAGTTCGATATATCAAAAGATTTTGCAAAGCCAGGATGAGCAATGGAACAATGATCACATTCAAGGTAGTTGTCAACAACAGCTTTCCAATTAGCTTTAACTACTCGACGAGTTTCCCTAACTAGTTTTAGAGAATCAAAGAAGGGATACTCTTTCATTTCCTCTAAAAATTCCTGATATGCTTCTGCCAGAGAAGGAGCATTTTTGTCTAGATTGACAAAAATCATAGCATTCTGAACTTCTAAGCGAATGGATTTCATACAGCTGTGTGCTCCCAGTTCATTCGTTTTAAAATTAGGAGCTCTATTAACATTTCCATCTAATTTAAATGTCCATCCATGGTATCCACATTGTAAAACTTTTTTATTTCCTTTATCAGATTGTTCTACTTTCATTCCGCGATGCGGACAAATATTGTAAAAAGCACGCAGTTCACCATCAGTACCGTGAGAAACGATAATAGGCTCCCCAGCGACATCTAATGTCAAGAAATCGCCTACTTTTTCGACTTGGCTGGCATGCCCCACCAATATCCAACTTTTTCTAAAAATCTTATTTCTTTCTTCATTAAATACCTCTGGATCGACATACCGTGAATAAGGTAGTGTTGGGCTAAACTGTACATTTTCTTTCGTACTCATATTGAAAATCCCTCCTGATAATCATCTAATTTTAAAGTTCAAAAAACAGCTTAGTACAATTTTTATTTTCTAGTTATACCCGATCCATATATACTGTCTTGATTTCAGTATAAAATTCAACAGCACTCTTCCCTTGTTCACGGCTGCCTGCACTTGAATTTTTACATCCGCCAAATGGCATTTGCGGTTCGGTTCCTGCTGTTTCCGAATTGACATGGACAAGACCCACTTCGACATCTTCAATAAACCGTTGAGCCGCCGTTAAATTATTCGTGCAAATTGCTGCGCTCAATCCATAATCTGTATCATTCGCCATCTTAACTGCTTCCTCATAATTTCCGGCCTTAAAAAGGGCGATGACTGGTCCAAAGATTTCTTCACGTGCAATGCGGGCATGTTGAGGAACATTTTCAAAGATAGCCGGTTGGACATAAAAACCATTCGCCAATTCCTCTTCAGTCGGAATCTCTCCTCCACACAAAAGCGTTGCTTCTGATTTCCCTGCATCAATCATTTCAAGCACGCCATCGCGTTGTGATCTAGATACAGCGGGACCGATATATGTTTCTTCGTTAAGCGGGTCGCCCACTTTTAATTCTTTCGTACGCGCGACAAGACGTTCACGGAATGCTTCGTAAATTCCTTCTTCGACAATCACCCTGCTAGTGGCTGTGCATTTTTGCCCTGTGGATTTAAAAGCTCCGCCTACAGCGATTTCCACTGCTTTTTCAAGATCAGCATCTGCGAGAACGACGAGCGGGTTTTTCCCTCCCATTTCCACTTGCACTTTCTTCCCATGTTCAATGGCTTGTTTTTGAATTTGCTGACCTACTTGATTCGAACCTGTAAAAGATATAGCCTTCACATCCGGATGTTCCACTAATTCAGCACCAATGACAGAACCCCTTCCGAATACACAATTAATGACACCAGCCGGAAGACCCGCTTCATCTAATGCTTTTATCACATGATAGACCGACTTAGGTGTAAGATCAGCCGGTTTAATCACGACTGTATTTCCATAAATAAGGGCTGGCGCCAATTTCCACACAGGGATAGCAATTGGAAAGTTCCATGGTGTAATCAACCCCACCGGACCGAGCGGAGTACGAGTAGTGTACAAAAATGTATTTGCATTCGCTGAAGGAATTACTTCTCCAAGTGGCTGCCGAGCTTCAGCAGCATAATATTCAAGTATGCTAGCAGCACGATTGGCTTCCCCCATCCCTTCCAAGAATGTTTTCCCTTCTTCCTTTATCAAATCCTGACCTACTTCCTGCACATTCATTTTCAAAATATCAGCTGCTTTCTGCAAATATGAAGCCCGTTGCTGAAACGAAAGTTTTTTCCAAGCAGGAAATGAATTTTTTGCGGCTGCCACTGCATCATGTAAATCAGCCGCAGCACTAGATGGAAATTCCCCTAAATTTTCTCCATTATGGGGACTAAGATTTTCCCTATACTCCCCTGTAGTTGGTTCTTTCCATTTTCCATTAATATAATTTAAGTAACGCATATGATTTCCTCCCGTATTCTATTTTTCTACTTCTAGATGATAGATTTGCTTATTACTGGAAACTTCTAAAATAGATTCTTCCACCATTCGTGTATACTCGAATGGTTGCACGTTTTCATTTGTCGGCATATTAAGAATAATTTCTATTGAACGAAATCATTAGGCTGTTCATTTGTAAAGGTAGGCACATCTACCTTCCTTCTCGTATACCTAAAATAGTAAAATATATAGCAAGCAGCGACGAAACCTAATCCCCAATACAACGAAGTGCGCTGTGTCGAATCATAAGCGGTGAACACGAAAATACCTAGACACATAAGGATGCAGAGAATCGGGGCAAACGGGAAGAAAGGTACTCTATACTTCAGATCTTCAACCTTTCCTCCTTCTCTGATATACTGCTTACGGAATCTGTACTGTGCGAACGCAATCGCCATCCAAGTAAGTACACCTCCAACCCCGCTTATAGAAAGTAACACCACAAATAGCGTTTCTTCTGCTACTACACTTGTAAGTAACGACAGCAAGGCAAAGACCAAGGTGACGAGTAAGGCATTAATAGGTACACCGCGCCGATTTAGCTTTCCAAATGAAGGATGCGCCATTCCGTTTTGAGAAAGGGAGAAAAGGACCCTTGTACAAGCAAACAGACCCGTGTTCCCTACAGAGAGGACCGCCGTCAAAATTACGAAATTCATAATGTCAGCGGCATAAGGAATACCTACCATTTCAAACACGGTAACAAATGGGCTTTCCAGCACCCCAACTTCTTGCCACGGAACGATAGCCGACAAGATAAAGATTGCTAGAACATAGAAAAGCAGCACACGTATTACGATGTTTCGAATCGCTCTCGGAATACTTTGTTGGGGGTTTTCCGTCTCGCCTGCTGCAACCCCCATGATTTCTGATCCCTGAAATGCGTATACGACCGTCATCATCGATATAAACACACCCGTGAATCCTGTAGGAAATAGTCCATCACCCATAAAATTAGAAAAAAACGGAGCAGGTTGTGCATCCATACGAATCAATCCAAACATCGCTGCCGCACCGATAATTATGAACAGAATAACAGCAAGTACTTTAATCCCTGAGAACCAATACTCAGTCTCAGCAAAACTTCTCGTTGTTAAGGCATTTATAGTGAACAAAAGTACGGTAAATATCATACACCATACCCATACTGGTATATCAGGAAACCATCTAGTCATAAGCAAACCAGCTGCTACAAATTCTAAGCCTACGTAAAGAGCCCAACTCAGCCAGTAAATCCATCCAATGACAAATCCAGTAGCGGGTCCAATAAATTTCGTTGCATGGACCTGAAAGGAACCGGACACCGGCATCACTACCGATAATTCACCGAGACAAATCATCGCCAAGTACATTAATAAACCACCGAACAAATAGGCAATAATCGCTCCTGCGGGTCCGGCTTCACCGATCGCATAACCTGATCCCAGGAAAAGACCTGTTCCAATAACCCCACCTAAGGAGAGCATAAATAAATGTCTGCTCTTCATCGAACGCTGTAATTCTTTTGGCTGATTTTCATGTCCTGTTTGCATTAATTCCCCCCCGTTTCTAATCGATAAACTGCTCTATACACTTTTATGATTAACACAAGATAACGAGAGTTCCCATTATTCTGAAATTAAACCACATTATTGTGCAGGTAACGCTTCGGAGGGTTCTGCATATTCTAGCAAGTCGCTGATTGTCGGTTTAAATATTTCATAAGCTACTTCTCTTTGATATTTATTTTGGTTTTTTGCTTCTGTAAACAACTGATACGTATTTTTCCTACAAAGTTTTTCAATATCATCAACTACAGCTTGCGGATTTGGTTTAACTAGTCCGAAAATAACCACTTCATAAAATCTTATCGCCCCCAGGTTGGCAACGAAATCATTGACAACATCAATTCCTCTTTGTTTTATGATTTCGTCTCCCTCAGAAGAAAGGGGAATGTTTGCCGCTTCCACAATTAAGCTTGCTTTTACACTTTTAGCATTAGATTTGTGGATGACATCCTCTAGTGCGCACGGAATTAAAATATCGCAATCTATATCGAGCCATTCCGTGTTTGACCTTACATTATAATGCGGTTCAAAAAAGTCTTTATCCATTTCTCCGTACAAATTCTTATGATCAATAAGCTTTTGGACATCTAATCCTTCTTCACACGTTACTAAAAGGGTTGCATCAGAAATTCCAACAACTTTATAACCTAACTGGGACATTTTCAATGCGCAGCTTGCTCCTACACAGCCGAATCCCTGAATGACAACTCTCGCTCCATCTTTTCCGCTTTTAAATTTCCAGGCCTCATCTGCCGAAAATGCTACACCATAGCCTGTTACGACATCGTTTAAATACAACCGTCAATTTTTGTTTTCAACAATTCATCAAAGTCCTTTATCCCTTGTAGAACATTCGGATTCTGCTTCATTGATTTCGTAAGAGGGATATCAATACCAAATTCATTAAATATTTTGAGCACATCTTCATATTTGGTACCTAAATCACTGCCTAAAGATACCCCGATGTCTATATAAGGCATCATCGCAATTAGAAATCTTCTTAATACTGCATACGCGTCTGGCGCTTTATAGTCATAGGCAATGCCCGCTTTACATCCGCCAGTCGTCTCAGATTCACCGGCTACATACTTATAAGCCATCGCCTCAGCTAACCTTTGAACCTCTTCTTTTGTGACCGTTGGATGCATTCTTGTACCGCCGCCTGCGTAGCCTTTGACAAAGTTATGCACGACCAGCCAACCTTTTGCATCTGTTTCCGTATCATTCCATTCCACAACTAAATATGGTTTGAACATCTGTGAAACCTCCCCAAAATCTTTTATTATTCCCACTAACTTCTAATGCAAAAACAATGCCACAGCATATATGCCCCGCAACTATTTGTTGGACAATAGCTTTTGGTGTACTTCCTTCTTGTTTTGGGCAACAGATAGAATCTTTGGATTGACTGCAACTTCAATTACAGCCGGAAGCCCTGAAGCAATCGCCCTTTGCAGTGCTGGCGCAAAATCACTATTTTTTTCAACCTTTTCACCATGCGCTCCAAATAAGCGGGCCAATTCGGCAAAATTAGGATTGGACAAGTCAGTTCCAACGACCCGATTTGGAAAATGCCTTTCTTGATGTACACGGATTGTTCCGTAAATATTGTTGTTCACCACAATTGATATAGTCGGAATTTTATATCGTACAGCCGTTTCAATCTCTTGGAGAGTCATCATAAAGCCGCCATCTCCTGAAAAAGAAACAACATGTTTGTGAGGCTGCGCCAGCTTTGCCCCAATTGCCGCAGGCAGTCCATATCCCATGGCTCCCGACGTTGGCCCCACGTATGTGTTTTCATGTTCAAAACGATAATATCTGGATAGCCATCCAAAAAAGTTGCCGGCATCATTTGTAATAATGGTATCTTTCGGAAGACAGACAGTAATGTCATGCATTAATCCGTCCATATCCACGAAATCTTCTGTGTAGTCGGCCTTTGGTTCAGAAAATTTCATATATTTATCGTGCAATTCTTTCATATTATCTTCGCTTGAAATAGAAGAATCTGATCCTGACGCTTGCAGCGCTTGTTCTAAGAAACTCTTGACATCTGCTTCTATGGCTAGAGAAGGAGCATACACTTTACCAAAAATATCGGGACAAATATCCACATGGATCAGTTTTGTATTTTCAGAAAGCAAGGTGTAATCTTGTGTTCCTACTTGAGAGAATCGCGTCCCTAACGCCAAAACTACATCTGCATCTCGAATTGCATCAAGTAAATATTGAGGTGTCCCAAACCCAAGCCATCCTGCATAGCAAGGGTGTGAGTTCGGAAACGCGTCGAATCGACGGAAAGCGGTAACAACAGGAAGTTTCATCGCCTCGACAAACTGTACAAGCAGCCTGTTAGACTTACCATGAATCACACCGCCACCGGCAATCAATACGGGGCGCTCCGCGTTTTGTATCGTCTCTATCACCTGCTTCACCACTTCCATATGTGGCTGAGGAGGAAGCGAGCGATAAGAAGGATAGATGTTCAACTCTGCCTCATCTTCTAACATGTCATGCGGCAAAGCCACTAATACAGGGCCAGGACGTCCCGATCTCGCCATATGAAACGCCCGTTGCAATAATTCTGGGATTCTTTCCACACGATCAATCTCTACCGTCCATTTACATAAATGACTGAAAAAACCCGTCAAATTTACCTCCTGAAATGCTTCCTTTTCTTTAAAAGGGCGTTCAACTTGGCCAATAAGCGCAACCATTGGGGTTGAATCTTGAGCAGCAGTATGAATACCGATAGCTAAGTTTGTAGCACCCACTCCACGCGTTGCCATACAAACTCCTACCTCACCTGATGCCTTCGCATACCCTTCCGCCATAAAAGAGGCACCTCCTTCATGCCTGGCGGAAATAAGTTCTATTTCAGGATGTTGATATAATGCATCCATTACACTAAGATAACTTTCACCTGGTACACAAAAAGCTTTTTTTACCCCTTCTTTAGCCATTACTTCTACGACTGCCCTACCTCCACTGACTTTCATAAATAAGCCTCCCGCTTTCAAGAACGTGTTTTCGTTCTAGTAATTTATGTTTAAATTAATCTTGAACTCATTTTTAATATTATTTTACAAGTTTTCCTATACCGGAAACTTGTTTATTATCTTCTTCCATCTCAATTGAAGTTTTTCTTGTAATAGCACTTACTCCTAAAGTCACTGCAATGTTGATAAATAGTACAGCTAACCCCACATCAAGATCCTGTATTGCTTGTGGTAGAGATGGAAATAATGTGGCAAGTGTCGTACCTGAAGTAGTCGAGTATATGACAATTAGAATTCCAACGATCATTCCGAAAAAAGCTCCTTGAACGGTAACAGGATTTTTTTTCCACAGACTGAAAAATAGTGCTGGGAACAACTGTGCCATAAAGCTATATGCCATAAGATACAAAGTAAAAATCGACTCCCCGCCATTGAACGTAAAGTATAGTGTCACTAAAGCAATGACAGGTACTAACATCCTACTCAATCTCCGAAGTTGGTCATCTGATGTATTCGGTTTCCACACCTTATATACATTTTTTGAAAGAATCGTGGCCGTAGCCGTCAACACGAGTGAACTAGGTATAAGGGCGGCCATCGCCCCTGATGCTCCAATAACTCCAACAAACCAGGGATCAAATGACATCTTCGCCATTTTAAATAAAGCTAAGTCTGCTTCTGCTCCTTGTAAATTCGGAACTTGAAGAATCGCAGAAAAACCAATAAAAAGCGAAAAAATGATGATTACTTGATAAATTGGCATAACTCCAGCATTCCAACGAAGTGATTTTGGACTTTTTGCAGAAAACACTCCCGCTAACATATGAGGAAACATATAGAATGCCAGTGCTGTCATAATCGTAGCTGAAATAAACCAAGAGATACTCAATCCTTGTTCAGGGAATATCAATAATCCTTGTTTTGCTGTATCGATTGCTTCAAACATCGGCTGCAAACCACCGTAATAATGAAGTGGAAAATAAATCCCCATAAAGACGACAACTGCCAAAATCATGATATCTTTAATAACCGCCGTCCACGCTACTCCATGCATCCCTGAAGCAGTTACATAAATTGTGATCGCAATTACACTTACAACTATGGCCACATTAGGAGAGATGGACCCATAGGAGGCTTCCGATACGATAATTCCTAACCCTTTTAATTGCATGATCAGATAAGGAATAATTGAAATAACGCTAATTACCGCCACAAGCACACCTAAAGCCGGACTATTGTACTTTTTGTCATAAAAATCAGATTGAGATATGACATTGTTTTTTTTGGCATATTTCCAAATTGGCGGCAACAGCCAATAGGCGATTACGAAATAGAAGCAATTGAAAGCGTATAAGGCAGGAGGCATACCAGATCTATAAGCGCCGCCGCTTGCCCCCAAAAACGTATATGTCGTAAACATTTCACCGGCAATCAAAAAGAAGAGTAAAAAACTGCCGAAACCTCGTCCACCTATAGCCCATTGTTCCAAACTCATATTTTTACCTTTTCGTGCTTGTAGCCCTAACCAAATACACAGAACTAGAAAGAAAAGGATAACAAGAAGGGCTGCATTCATTACTCTTCTTCCTCCTTGGTTGAAGGATCAAGTTTATTAGCAATTATCAAAAACAATGATGTAAGACAAACCCATAATATGGCCCAAAAAAGAACAAATGGCATTCCTAAAACATAAGGTTCAATTCGATTGATAACAACAAGTGAACCAAGTGCTGGTACCACACTTATCGCAAAGATTATTTTTTTCTTCATTTATTCACCATCCTTATCAACTAATGCCAAACTCGATCTTTTCATATATTACTATTCTATAAAAAACAAATAATTAAACTTGTATTATTACATTGACAACCCTTTAGTTAAGGGCTCATTTACAGCCCACTTAGGATTCACGCCAGTCAGAACTTGATCCACTTGCATTGCTGCATGTACAGCCATGCGTATCGAACCTTCCTTCGTCAATGCCGCATTATGAGGACTGACAATCACATTATCCAATTTAAAAAGAGGATTCCATTTATCAGGAGGCTCAACTTCAAATACGTCTATTCCAGCGCCGGCAATTTCGCCCGCTTGCAAAGCATTTACTAAATCACTTTCCTTCACTACACCTCCCCTGGAAGCGTTTACAAAATAGGATGAAGGTTTCATCCAGGAAAACTCACGGCTTCCTATTATACCTTTTGTTGTGTTCGTTAACGGCAGATGCAGACTGATAACATCAGAGTTTCTGAATACCCATTCTAAATCTGTTGCTATCTCTAACTCCAAGTTCGTGCTAGCTGTAACATATGGGTCGTAGCCAATTACTTTCATATCGAAGCCTTTAGAAGCCTTTTTTGCCAGAATTCTACCGATTCTCCCTAGTCCAATAATCCCCAAAGTCTTGCCTTCCAAGTCCATGCCAAAAAGTTGATTACGGATAGCAAAATTCCCATTGCGTAGCTCTTTATCCGCCAAGCTTAAGTTTTTGGACAAAGATAAAATTAATGCCATTACATGTTCAGCTACAGCATTCGCATTTGCCTCTGGCGTATTTGTTACATAAATGCCACGCTCAGTAGCGGCCTCGATATCAATATTGTCCAAGCCCACTCCATACTTAGCAATTACTTTGAGATTTTCAGCTGCTTGAATAACTTCTTTATTTATTACAGCCGTTGATCTCGTTAATACTGCATCACAATCCTTGATTTCTTCCATAAGAATTTCTTGCGCCAGATCAGACCCTACTTTAATCTTATAGCCTTTCTCTACTAAATAACTTTTCCCCTCTTTCTCAATATCTTGAGGAATATACACTAAATGACTCATATGCCCACACCCTTTCATGTTAACCTGGAAAGAAGTATCTTTCCTACTCCATTGTATATATACAATAATCGTGCCAACATAAAAAACATCAGTTTATCCAAGAAAGAAGCCAATTAGTTCTCTAATTAATAAATAAATAAAGTTAACAAATTGTTTCAAATTGAATTAAATAGTTTCATTTCGTTTCAATTTGTTTCAATATTCAAATTTTTCAACTTTCTCCATAAAGTCGTGCGACTCATCCCTAACTCAGAGGCAGCTTTTCCTTTATTATAGTTAACCTTTTTTAACGTTTGAACAATTCTTTCACGCTCGGATAAATGTATCCCTGGTGACATATCCCTTTCTTCCTCTTGATTCGACAGTATTTTCTTTTTACTCTTATTCGGAAAGTACATTTCGATATCGTACACATCAATTAACTTGTCTTTATAAAGAACGCTTAATCGCTCACAAAAATTTTGCAATTGACGAATGTTCCCTTCCCAATTTCCTTCACTCAGCTTTTTCTTTGCAGCATCCGTAATCTTAATTTGTTTTTGATCCGAAAGACCTTTCTGAATAAAAGCATTCACCAATAACGGAATATCTTCTCTTCGTTCCCGAAGTGGAGGCAATACAAGGTCCAGTACACTCAAGCGATAATACAGATCCTCCCGAAAGTCATTACTTTTAACCATTTGCATGAGGTCTTTGTTCGTTGCCGACAAAATTCTCACATCAACCGGAATTACTTTATCATCACCGATGCGCATGATTTCTCGCTCTTGCAGGACTCGTAGCAGCCGGCTCTGCATTTTTGGAGAGATTTCTCCTATTTCATCTAAAAAGATCGTACCTCTATGTGCCAGTTCAAAAAATCCTTGCTTTCCGCCTTTCATTGCCCCTGTGAAAGCTCCTTCTGCATACCCAAATAGCTCACTTTCCAATAAATTTTCGGGAAGCGCAGCGCAATTAATGGCTACAAACGGGTTATTTTTCCGGTTGCTATGATTATGTATACTTTGGGCGAATATTTCCTTGCCCGTTCCGGTTTCTCCAATTATAAGAATATTTGAATCTACTTCACTATAACGTTGAGCTGTTTCAATCGTCCTCTTAATTTCGGAACTCTGAAACAATATATCATCAAATGTGTACTTAGCCACATGTCCGCGTAAATGAATCTTCCTATAGAACTTCCCTTCCATCTCCTGAATGCGTGTAACATCTTGAAAGGCGACCATATCTCCTACTTTTTTACCTTTTAAAAATATCCCAACTTTTTTTACCGATAATTGAATAGATTGGTAAGCAACAATATCTTTTTCGTATTCATCGTCACTTAACAGCATATTACGAAATTTTCCCTGTTTTATTATATCGTATATAGAATTTCCAATTAAGCTCCCCTTGTAAATGGATAATATCTCCTGAGCGGCAGTATTAAATACAGATATTTGTCCTTTTAAATCTACAGCAATAACTCCTTCATAGGCATAATTAAGAATCGTTTGGTAACGCTTGGTCTTCTCCTGTTCCCTTCTACTGACTAGAGCTACTCTTTTCGCCTCAATCAACGCCTGCCGAAATGATTCCTTTCCAGTGTCAACTAGAATGGCTCCCAATCCTATCTCTTCAGCATATTTACAGGTACTTAAACCACTTAGCACCACCTCACAGCCATCACTGGCAGCTAAATCTACTAAACTGGCTGAGGACTCGATATCATTTAATATATAGGACTGAATTGGCAAATCAACTATATCCGAAAGGTTTTCCACTCCATAAATCATATTTAGCGCTCCTATAACGGCCACTTTTTTACTGCCAAAACGTGCCTTGCAATCATACAGACAACGAATGAGATCAATACCTTGTACAGGTATATCAATGATAGGAATAAATTCATTGCTTTCTTTTAAAAGTTTCGTGATTAATCCCCTTGAGATGACTACATCAGCATCAAGCTTCAACTTCACAATCTGATCAGCATCCACAACTACCTCCTCTAACACAAACTTCACTGAACCATTATCTTTATTTTCCAACTCTTCCAACTGGTTGAATTCCTCAAATCTTTCAAACGCATCCGTAATATACCCTTTTCGAGGAACAACGAGTTTAATTTTTATCAACACACACACCTCCAGCGTAAAATTCATTTTGGTTTATTGAATATTATAACTCAGCAACCTCTTATTAAAGCTCTAGTCAAACCAGGACTTGATATAATCGAGATAGCTAAGAATGCCAAACAAAAATTTTCGTTCAAAACCGCAAAAGAATTTATTTAGAAATTAGATATTTTATTTTTAAAAATCACCTTTGAAAAATAAAAAACCCTGTTATCGTGGGTTTTTTCAATACACAGCCTTTTCACTTTTAATTCTAAACCCTAGTATTAAGATTGGTTTTGATTATCATCCAATACGTTATTCACCTTCTTAAAGGGGGATGGGTATCACATTCAAAGTATCTCATAAAACTTTTTAAAGTCTCTTTACTTACATTACGCCACTAACCTTTTTCTTTTTCGAATGTTTATGTTCTCCTGCTTTTCATCACTAGAATACGCTTTTAACATTAACTTCTTATAGGCGTAAAATCATTATGAGTAAAATTTTCACCTTAATTTCTTAAAGTATTCATTATTTAGTGATTCAATGAAATCAAAAACTGAACTAAAAATGGGTGATCCCCCCTGCTCTTCATATAACCAATTACTTGGTAAGGACATTTCATTTAATACCTATTTTATTTTTCGAAATTTTCATTCCTTTCACACTAATAGGACAATATCCCTTATATTCTTCATACAAATGTGGAATTCCTTTTGATTTTAAAGTTACTGACAATAAAATTGATGTACAAACACAAAAACCCCGTTCAAGAAATTCTGAACGGGGTTTTTCTATAAACACTACCTGTTTCATATTGAGCATTTGAGACCAGGGAGCTCAGTTGTCCATCATCGTAGATCTGTTCAATTCAAGGAGGTTTTACTTACGACTTACTTAAAATAGGATCTGCTATGACAAGAATTTTCCCAGCCTTGATATCCTCCACATACCGATCGATTTCTGCTTCATCTAGACCAATATCCAATAATGGCTTCTTCAATCCTCCGGCACCTGATGCTGCCCCAGCTGCCGCTCCTCCAAATGTGGTGAAAATAGGGCCTGCAGCTAATATCGGGCCGATTCCAGGTACAGCCAATGCACTCATCCCAATAACTAAACCAGTTAAACCAAGAGCGCCACCTGCTGCTGCACCGGCTACGAATCCATCAGTCTTTGTAGGACTCACTTCTTCGGCTTCATTTGGTAATTTATCAATATTTTTAGCAACTAATGATATTTGATCGGATGAATATCCTTTTTTCTTTAAATTTTCAACTGCTAAGGTTGCTTCATTTTCATTATCATAAATTGCTATAAATCTATTGTCCATGGTATCTTCTCCTTTAAAAGTAATGTACTGTACAATACCCTTAAGTGAGTTTTGATAACCATCTATTAAAAAATGGAATTACTCCCGGATTTGCCCCTCGCCATAAATAAAATATTTGCTTGAAGTTAATGCCGGCAAGCCCATTGGTCCACGCGCATGAAGCTTTTGTGTAGAAATGCCTATTTCAGCGCCATAACCGAATTCAAATCCGTCAGTAAAACGTGTGGAAGCATTATGATAAACTGCTGCTGCATCTACTTTATTCAAGAAGACAGCCGCATTTTGTTCATCTTTTGTCAGGATTGCTTCGGAATGATTTGTACCATATCGATTAATATGTTCAATAGCATCTGAAACACAACTGACGGTTTTCACGCTGATTTTCAATGCTAAATACTCTGTTGACCAATCTTCTTCCGTAGCAGTTTTGGCTTCAGGAAAAGCGTTACAAACCGCTTCATCACCGTATATTTCAATGCCCTTTTCGTTCAGGACTGCCAAAAGACTCTTCCCATTTTCTTCGAACCATTTTTCATGAATAAGCAGGCTTTCAATTGCGTTACAAACGGAAGGACGCTGTGTTTTACCGTTTAAGACAATATTCTCTACCATGGTTAAATCTGCCGTCTCATCGATGAAGATATGACAATTACCTGCCCCCGTTTCAAGGACGGGGACGGTAGACTCCCTAATTACTGTTTCAATTAAATTCTTTCCACCGCGCGGAATCAAAACATCTAAATAATCTTTAAGGTGAAAAAGTTCCTTAGCTGTCTCACGACTTGTATCTTCAATTAATTGAACAGCATCTACAGGAATTTTCGTATTCTTCAATGCTTCGTGAATAGAAGAGACTAGCGCCATATTGGAATACTTTGCTGAAGAGCTTCCCCGTAATATGACCGCATTCCCTGTTTTTAAAGATAATGTAGCTGCATCAATAGTCACATTCGGTCTTGCTTCATAGATCATTCCAATAACACCGATTGGGACACGTAATTTTTTAATTAATAAACCGTTTTCTTTTTCTATCATTTCCAATTTTTCACCTATTGGATCTTTTAATTCAATCAATAGCCGTATCGCCGCGGCAATGTCATCAATACGTTTAGGGTTTAACATAATTCGGTCTAACGTAGACTCACTAAAACCTTTTAGCCGGCCTTGTTCGAGATCCTTTTGGTTTTCTATTAACAAACTTTCTCTATCAATAACTAGTTGCATGGCGATTTTCTCAAGCGCCTCATTTTTCTGTTCGGTAGACAGTCCGATTAGCTGATAACTTGCTATTTTCGCTGCCTTTCCTTTCGCAATCACTTCACTCATTTTATAAGCCCCCTTTACCTTCGATAAAATTGATATACAACTATGCCTTCACCCATTTATCACGATGGATTACTTCAATGGAAGTTAGTACAAGCTCCGTTGTTCGTTTGCCCATCGCCTGTTTTAACTCCGCTTCGGAATATAGAACCTCTCCACGTCCTAATAATCCATTTGCCCCGAAGACCTCGACGACATCTCCCTTATTGAAAACTCCTTTAATATCATAAATCCCAGCCGGTAATAGACTGCTGCCATTTGAAACTAGTGCCTTTTCTGCACCTGCATCGACATAGATTTTCCCGGATACTTTTGAATGAAGGGAAATCCACTGTTTGTTTTTTGTAACAGTTGTTAAGACATCATTGCCAATATACGTGCCATCACCATTTCCTGAAAGTATTGTAAGAAGTTTTTCACTACCCTCTCCTGAACCGATAAATACTTTGACTCCAAGAGACAGTGCTGTTTGCGCTGCAATCAGCTTGGATTTCATTCCCCCCGTACCAACACTTGAACCCGCTCCTTCAGCCATTTGTAATAACTCTTCGGTAACTTCGGAAAGCTTATCAAATCTGTTAGCCTCTGGATTTGTTTGGGGATTGGAATCATAGAGCCCATTAATATCAGTTAAAATAATCAGGTTGTTGGCATGGACAAGCCCGCTTACAAGAGCAGATAGCATATCATTATCACCGAAAGTCAACTCTTCTACCGATACGGTGTCGTTTTCATTTATTATCGGGAGAATGCCCCGCTCAAGCAATTCCATTAATGTGGCATAGGCATTTTTATACCGATCTTTTTTTGAGAAATCTTTTCTTGTAAGTAAAATTTGTGCTGGAACAATTCCAAAGTGCCCCAATTGTTCCATATAAGACTGGATCAACAGGCTTTGCCCGACGGCTGCAGCTGCCTGTTTTCCTTTTAGAGTAACAGGTCTTGAAGGGTATCCAAGCTTGCGAAAACCGGTTGCTACAGCCCCTGATGAAACAAGAACAACTTCATGTCCAGCCTTCCTTAATGCTGCCACTGCCTGGATATGATCGGAAAATTTCTTTTGGTCGATTTCACCTTGTGTGTTGGTTAAAGAACTACTTCCTATCTTTACAACGATGCGCTTCTTTTCCATCGATTTTTTCCTCCAATTAATATCTTAGACATGAAAAAAAGCCCTTTTCGTCCTCTAAACAAGGACGAAAAGGGCTTCTCTCCGTGGTACCACCTTCATTGAATGCAAATTTATGCATCCCACTTTGCCTGATAACGCCAGGATTTGCGCCTATGTTTCGCATAGGACTCAAGAAGCAGGTTCTGCGCTTTCCTGTCGCGGGTCTTCCAGCAATTAACACCGCTCTCTGTCACAGTAAATTTTCGCATACTAATCTTCCTTCAACGTTCATGGTTTTAATATAGTATGCAAAATTATCTTCTTGATGTCAACACCATTCAAAAACCTTTATTAAATCTTAAAGCGCTATCGCTGGGCCGAAGAATTCATAGTGGATTTTTTCTGGATCTATCCCAAGCTCTTTCAGACAAGTAATAATAGCTTTCATAAACGGGACCGGACCACATACATAATAATCTGCTTCAGGTTTTACATGTCTGCTTAATAGTTCCGCATCCATATAACCTTGCTTCTCAAAATTCGGTAAGTTCTTATCTTCTTCGCTCGGATTTTTATAAACAAAGGATAATTGATAATTAGTCAATTTTCGAGAAAGTTCTGTCAACTCACTTCTAAACGGCTGCAATGCACCATTTTCAGATGCATGAATGAATTGTACATCACGTTCGGGCTTTTGATCAGCAACCGCATGTACCATGCTCATGAAAGGAGTTATTCCAACGCCGCCGCTAAGAAATACTAGAGGTGTTTGTTTTTCCATGTTGATAGTGAAATCTCCAGCAGGAGCGGTTACGTCTATCATGTCTCCCACCTGAATAACTTCATGCAGATAGTTTGAGACTCTACCATCTGGAGAGATTCCCGGCTTTTCTTTTTTGACAGAAATCCGGAAGTAATCTTTTCCAGGTGAAGCTGATAAACTATACTGACGGTTGAATAAGTAACGTTCACCCTGTATCTCCATACGTATGGTCACATATTGTCCAGGTAAAAAAGATGGAACCGCATCACCATTTGCTGGCTTTAAATAAAAGGAAGTAATTACATCGCTTTCCTGTACTTTTTCCACTACAGTGAATGGTTTGAAATCAGACCATCCTCCGTCCTGATTGGAAGCTTGATCGTACATTTCCTTTTCTATGCTAATAAATACACCGGCAATGACTCCATATGCTTCTCCCCACGCATGGATGATTTCCTCGGTAGCCGCATCTTTTAATACTTCTTTAATTGCTCCTAATAAGAATTCTCCTACAATAGGGTAATGTTCCGGTTTAACAGCCAGACTTCTATGTTTTTGTGCTATTTGTTTCACAGCTGGTAAAATCGTTTCAAGTTGATCTATATATTTAGCTGCGGCTAATACTGTGTTAGCAAGTGCATTTTGTTGGCGTCCTTTTTTCTGATTGGCGTGATTGAAAACATTCAATAGTTCAGGATGCGCTTCGAAAAGATTTTCATAAAATACAGTTGTAATAGTTGTACCATGTACTTCTAAAACAGGTACAGTGGATTTGATGATGTCGATAGTTTTTTGGGATAGCATGTGTAAACCCCTCTTCTTAAACAAGTATTTTAAATACATGTTTATCTTAGAACTTAATGACTTGAAAAGCAATATATAAAATACATCTTTTTATACTATTAGTATTAATGTTTAAAAAATGTTCACATTTATGATATAGTCAAATAGGGATAGAATGTGAGGCGATAAACATGAGGTTAACGAGTTATTCCGATTACTCACTAAGAGTGTTGATTTACCTGGCTTCCCAAGATCAAAGCAAATTGTCAAATATTAAAGAGATTTCTGAGGTTTATCAACTATCAAAAAATCATCTCATGAAGATTGTTTATAATCTCGGTAAATTAGGTTATATTGAGACAATACGCGGACGAAATGGCGGTTTCCGGCTCGCAAAACCTCCTGCTGAAATAAATGTAGGGGAATTAGTTCGGAAAACTGAAGAGGATTTTTATTTAGTGGAATGTTTTAAAGATCACGATAACTGTGTGATTTCTCCCGTTTGTTCATTAAAATTCGTACTTAATAATGCCTTAGATGCTTTTCTAAAGGTCCTTGACCAATATACTATTGCTGACTTCAGCGAAAATAAAGCAATGCTCAAAGCCTATTTCGATTCAGTAAAGCATAGTGAGAAAGAGCCCGATTTATAATAATCGGGCTCTTTCCTCATTTACCTATAATCCGTTCAATCTGCAATTCTTTTTCTAACCTTAAATCTAAGATACCTGAATTAGTTTTCATTAAAACTTTAAGAGGCTCGTAAGGATTTATCATGATAATTGTTCCGATTTGTTGATTAGTAAGCATGACTTCTTTCCCAACTAAGGTACCCATCAATTGGTTAATGAATACTAGCAACATTTTCGGATTGAATTTCCCAAAAACATCGCGGTTCATTTGCTCAATCACCTTATAAAATGGCATAGCCTGATGATAAACACGATCTGATGACATAGCATGAAATACATCAGCTATTGCCACGATCTTCGAAAGATAGTAAATATTACTTCCTTTCAATTTATGGGGATAGCCTTGCCCATCTTCCCTTTCATGGTGCTGAAGAGCCGTTAAAGCAATCGAGGGTGGAATGCCCGGGATACTTTTAAGGAGCTCGTATCCATAAATTGTATGGCGTTTTATTTCATCATACTCTGCCGCAGTCAGTTTCCCCGGTTTTTCTAATAATCTCTCAGGAATCCTCGTTTTACCTACGTCATGCAGAATAGCTGCCAATGTCAGATCTGAAAGACTTTCCTTCGATAAACCAAGCTTTGTTCCCAAATAAGTGGCAATGATTCCTACACCAATATTATGCTTATACGTATATTCATTTTTTGCCTGCATCTCTTCGAACAGGTAATAAATATCAGGGTTCTTTGCAGCCTCCTCGATGATAGGAACAATTTCAGCTTTAATTCCTTCAACAGTTTCAAGCTGAATATTTTCTTCTTTACGGATGTCTTCAAATAAATTTTTAATTTGCTCAGAAGCGCCGTTAATTTTTTCATGAATTCTTACGTTGGGTTGTACATGTTGTTTAACTGATTCGCTTTCTTTCCCTTTATTCATTTCTTCCATTATGAAATCAATTTCAGGAATTGTAAGAGGGGAAATCTCATTATTTAGCTTCCCTTTTCTATATTTCATTTCTCTCACACTTTTCTCTATTTTTTACCTATAATACCATATTATTCATTGGTTTTGTGTGAAAATGAATGCTATTTTCTTTGCCTAAGAACGGTCGTTAAGTTCATTGCCGAGCTGTTTTAATTTCTCACCAACTGTACACTGAGAAATGCAGAATTGGTGAGCATATGAACGACCATATTCTTTTCGAAAATGTTTTTGTAAAAAACATTCATGGCAAAATGAGGAAATTACATCTTCTACTTCTTCATATATTTTTTTCCTGTTCATTTTTGTTACGACTCCTTTAACTCAGCAATTTCCGATTTGCTAAATATGACTTCTCCCTGAAGAGCAAGTGTTGCCAGACGATCGGCTTCCTGGTTCTCTTTCCGTGAAATTGGCTTATAGACCGGGATAATCTTTAATTTTTCTAACTTCGCTTCTATACGGTCCAGCCATTTATTTAAGTTTTCCTCCATACAGGGCCATTCTCCAGAAAGTTGGTTTAATACAACAAGAGAATCACCTTTAAATAAACAGCTTTGGTGGTGGACTCCAAGTTCCTCCATCTGCCTCACTGCTTCATAAAAGGCAGCATACTCTGCTTCATTATTGGATTCAAATTGCTCAAGCCTTAGGTTAGTCCGTATACGCCAGTGTTTTTTCCCTTGTCGATAATATATAGCTGCACCAATTCCGGCTACTCTTTGCTCTTTTTGAAAACCACCATCAAAAAAAACCGTCACATCCTGAGGTTCCTCCTCTACCTCTGTTAAGAGTTTCTTTAACTCTTTTTTTGTCCAAATTGTATCGAATTCATCCTTGAATTCCACTTCCTTCAAACGTCCCGCCTTTTCAAGATCTTCTGTAATGACTAAGGCAGTACCAGCATCCAACCAATCGGAAACAAAATCGGCAGTTGGTTTTTTTGAAGCATGATATGTCCATTGCATAATTACCTTCAATGATTTCCAGCTCCTTGTCATCTATTCCATGATAAAGTTTGTCAATTTTCATACCTATTTTTCGGAATACCATTTATAATATAATTTAAACAATCAAATATTCTTTTAATTATTTCTTTATAGTTCCCATAACAGCCTGAAATTCTCTTGTTGAATTAGAATCTTTTTAATTTCATGATTCACATCTATCAGTCTTTAATTATTATATGAAACAACTACTAATCATAGCATATGAACAGTGTAAACTCGAGGAGGAACATCATGATTGAAGTGTATATTGATGGAGCCAGTGCGGGCAATCCGGGGCCGAGCGGCGCAGGAATTTTCATTAATAATAACGGTGTAGTCGAGCGTCATTCCATCCCACTTGGAAATATGGAAAATCATGAGGCGGAATACCATGCTTTAATCAAGGCATTGGAGATATGTATATCCAGTCATTATCAAGTCGTTTCTTTTCGGACCGATTCCCAGGCCATCAACCAGGCCATTGAAAAAAGGTTTGCTAAAAAAAAATACGCCACCTTGCTTGATCAAGCACTTAAGTTATCAGACCAGCTTGAGTTATTTTTTGTGAAATGGATTCCAAATCTCGAAAATAAGAGAGCTGATGAGCTAGCACGACGGGCCATTCGTTTAAACAAAGTTGAGGAAAATAATGAAAAAGACAGCTGATGTTTCATTATTGTTTGTTGTATTCATTTGGGGTGTCACATTTGTTATGGTGCAGAATGCCCTTTCTTTTCTTGAACCTTTCACATTTAATGCTATCCGGTTTTTTATGGCCTTTGTTTTCTTGTTTATACCTTACTTATTAACCTTACATAAAAGGGGAAAAACCTGGAACAAGAAATTGTTAATTGCAGGACTTCATATCGGGGTATGGCTTTTCTTGGGTTATGGCTTTCAAACAATAGGCTTGAATTATACTACCCCTGCCAAAACTGGCTTCATAACAGGCTTAAGTGTTGTCATGGTACCAGTTTTTTCTTTGTTGCTATTAAAACTGAGGCTATCACGTAATACAGTATTGGGTGTCGTTGCCGCAACGATTGGGCTTTATTTAATGACTTTCGCCGACCGCTCTAACTTGAATGTTGGTGATTTTCTAGTATTTTTATGTGCGATCAGTTTTGCCATGCAGATTATTACGACTGCCAGGTATGCTAAAACCCTTCCTGCCTTACCGTTAACTCTGATTCAAATTTTCACGGTTTCTTTTTTATCCTTAGGTTCAGCCATATTATTTAATGAAGATTATTCTGTAATCTTTAAGTCGGAAGTCATGTTACAGCCAGAGGTCTGGACCGCCTTATTGGTTACGGCTGCTCTTGCAACGGCATTTGCCTTTTTCGCACAAACCTTCTTCCAGGCTTATACGACACCTACAAGGGTCGCATTAATCTTTTCAATGGAACCGGTTTTTGCGGCGTTTTCCTCATTCATATTGATTGGGGAAAAATTGACTTCTGCTTCAATCATCGGCTGCGTATTCATTTTCCTTGGCATGATTCTCGCTGAGTTGCCATCGAAGAAAAAGAAATCGATAGCAACTCAAGATTTTTCTTAAAAGATTAAATAAAAATAAATCGGACTTCTAATTTACGAAGTCCGATTTATTTTAGCAGTCCCTGCTTTTTTGCAAATGATAACGCAGCACTGCGAGTTTCAATGCCATTTTGTTTTAAGTTTTCTAAAAAGGAAATATAAAAGCTACCATCAAAATTCTTTTGAACTTTCAATGTCAATTCGATTGCTACATTGACTAAAATATCACTTGCGTTTGTATAGCGTTTGCCAAAATAAATAAAACCAATAGCGTCATTCCCAAAAGTGAATCCCTTTCCTTCTAAAAAACTCACATACTCTTCAGTTGATTGCCCCACTTCTGCATCCACTCCATAATACTTGCCTTAATTTCATCTTACCGTAAATATAAGATTTTGCCTATCCATTTTTCGACAAAATACTTCCTATAAAAATAAACGGAGCTCCCAAGGGTGAACTATACCCCGTATAACGGACACACATAAAAAAGTGTCCCTTATCCGGGTTTTTTTATGTTTCAATAGATGTAATGAGTATGGACGGAGGGTTTCTATGAGTAAGAATATATATACTGAATTTCAGATTAAAGAACTTGAAAAGAATCCAAATATCATTAGTGCTTCCGAGCGATCTATTTCCTATAGTCCTGAATTTAAGACAAAAGCTGTTAAGGAATATAAAAAGGGGAAAGCCCCCTCTCAAATTTTCATTGACCAGGGAATTAATCTCGAAATAATTGGAAAGAAACAACCCAAACGTTGTCTACAGCGCTGGCGTAGTACCTTTGAAAGGTTTGGTGAGGAAGGCTTCCTTACGGAACGCCGTGGAAAAGGAAGTACAGGACGCCCCACTTCCAAGCCACAGTCTGTAGAGGATCAACTTAGGAAGGCCGAGGCGAGAATCAAATTCCTTGAAGCAGAAAATGACTTCCTAAAAAAGCTGGAAGAGCTAGAAAGGCAGGCTCTGAAAAAGAAATGATTCTAACTGCTGCTGAGAAGTTCTATCTGATTGAAAGGACGATCAGAATACACCAATTAAAGAAGGCTGTTTCTTATCTATGCAAATTGGCTGGTGTAAGTCGAAGTGGCTACTATGATTGGTTAAAGGCAGCTCCTTACCGTGAGCTTCGTGAAGAACAGGATGAATTGGACATAAAATTGATCAGAAATATCTTCATCAGTAAAAAGGAAAAAGTAGGCGCCCTCCAAATCAAAATGATTATGGAGAATGACTACTCGGCCGTAATGAATCATAAGAAAATCAGACGGTTGATGACAAAATATAATCTCCTAGCGAAAATCAGAAGGGCCAACCCGTATCGGAAGATGGCCAAGGCAACCAAGGAGCACCTTACTTGTCCAAACCTCCTTAATCGTGAATTCAATCAGGAGGTGCCAGGGAAGGTCCTGCTTACTGACATTACCTATCTTTATTATGGGAAAGGCCAAAAAGCGTATTTATCCTGCGTAAAAGATGCCGCCACAAAAGAAATCGTTACGTACCATTTATCTACTTCATTAGAAATGGATATCGCTTACGAGACTTTAAATAAGCTAAAGCAGGCTGTGTGTCACGAGTTCCACCCGAGTGCAATCCTTCATTCTGACCAGGGGTTCCATTACACCCATCCGCTATTTCAACGCAAAGTGAAGGAACTTGGGATAACCCAATCCATGTCCCGCAAGGGAAACTGTTGGGATAATGCGCCAATGGAAAGTTTCTTTGGCCACTTTAAGGATTTGGCAGAATATAAAACATGTACTAATTTAACGGATGTGAAGGAAGAAATTGATCGAGTTATTGAAGAATATAATGAACATCGTTATCAATGGGGGCTAAAGAAAATGGCCCCGGTACAATACCGGGACCACTTATTAGCCGCTTAGGCACTTTTTTATACTGTCCGTAAAATGGGGCACAGTTCAGGGAACCCCGCTTCATTTATTTTACAGCATTCGCAGTAAAGTCCTAAATTCATGGTCTCTAGCCAGATTTTTCACTTTTTCACGGTCATACTGATACACCGCTTCATCTAAGGAGCATGAAACAGGTACGTCACACTTGATTTCGGCAAGTTTTCTCGATAGGTGAAGCATATCGACAGCCGATTCAATCTTAGATCGCTGCCCCTTGGTTAATGAAGCAACATTTTCAAGAATACCCTCTATATTTTGATACTGAATCAACAATTTCAAAGCTGTCTTTTCCCCAATTCCTTTGACGCCGGGGTAGTTATCAGCTGTATCTCCCATTAAAGCTTTTAAATCAATCATTTGTCTTGGTGTAATCCCTTTCCATTCAAAAAAGCTATCGGGATTATGCACTTCATAATTACCATACCCTTTTCTCAATAAAAGTACAGAAATGTTTTCTTCAATTAACTGAAGCATATCTTGATCTCCTGTCAATATGCCTACTCGACTATGTTCAGCAGATGCTTTTGCTATTGTCCCAATACAATCATCAGCTTCGTATCCGGAAAGCCCAATGTTCGGGATATCAAAGGCTTCAACAGCTTTTTTCGCTAAATCGAATTGAGGAATCATTTCAACTGGTGCTTCTGAACGATTAGCCTTGTATCCATCAAATAGTTCATTGCGGAAAGTTTTGCTTCCCATATCCCAACATACTGCTACATGACTAGGAGAAAAATGATTCACCGCTGTCAGCATATGCTTTAAGAAACCCTGTACGGCATTTGTTGGAATACCTTTTGAGTTAATCATAAATTGACCTGTAACGGCTGTTGCATAAAAAGCTCTAAATAAAAGCGCCATCCCGTCGACAAGCATAAAGGAAGGATGCTGTTCGTTTTCTTTCATTAACACATTTATCACCTCTATCATGATGTATATCTATTTTAACATAGCTGTCCACCTTTTTGAGGATCGTTAATTGGAAAAACTAATCATTCAATAGGATTATCAGAATAGGAAATCCAGTCACTAAAACTACCGACATATACCTTCACATCTTTAAAACCAGCTTCTTTTAAGGCTATATAATTGGGAGAAGCCGTCACACCTGATCCACAGTAAACGATAATCTCCTTATCTCTTAATTGAAGTTCTTCCGATTTTTTATAAAATCCATTTTCAAGAACCTTTGTCCATACCTTGTTGACTGCCCCAGGTATATGTCCCGCTTTTTTATCAATCGGCTCTTCAATCCCTTGGTACCGTTTAGACTCCCTTGAATCAATTAAAACAACATCAGTGGGTCTTTTTACTGTATATTCCTTCACTTTTTGATAAGAAGCCAAAACAGATTCATTTAAAACTATATTATAATCGGCTGAAGCATATTTCGACTGATTCGTTTCGAGCGGATAGCCCGCATCCTTCCATGCCCTAAAGCCGCCGTTAAGTACAAACACTTTCTGATGACCAAGATAGCTCAGCAGCCAGACAAACCTAGAAGCAAAGGAACCTTCCCCTCCGTCATAAGCAATAAGTACCGTTTCATTGGTAATACCCTTTGATTCAAGCCTCTCTTTTAATGTATTAAGGTCAGGAAGCGGATGTCTCCCGCCGTGTTTTTCAACCTGGCCGGATAAATCTTTTTCAAGATCAAAATAGACAGCACCCGTAATATGTTCTTTCTCGTATTCAATATAACCCACATCAGGGGCTCCTAACTGAAAACGACAGTCACAGATTCTAATATCTCTAGAATTCAACAGCGACAACAGCTCTTCTTTTTCCATTATATAACCCATCTACACATCTCCCTATTTCAAAATGGACCAAATTAATTGATTAAGCTCCTCTTCCATGTGCTTCCCCATAGGAAGCTTAGTTATTTCATTCTTTATGGAAGGTAATTTCCCCTCCAAAAACTCAAGACTTTTTATACTTTCATGTTTTGAAAATTCTTCTTTTTGTTTTGCTGTAAATATTCGCGTCATTCTGCTTTTCATTTCCTTATCAATTAATACAGAATCGAGTAATTCCCAAACGCATAAAGGTGGAAGAGCTCTAAACAGGATTAAATATTGCAGTACTAAATAGGAACGATAAACCTGTACCCATGTTTTCAGCACTTTTTTTTCGGAACTACTTGTTTTTGTCAATTGCTGAAGATTGCCTGTCATCATCCGGTAGTAATGATGTCCTAGAGCCTTTTTGGAATAGCATTCTTCGATTAACCCCTTCATCACGCGATAATAATCCGGTTGAGCAATCAGTTGGATGGGCGACTGAAATAATTCAAATAGTGCGGGGTTGCTCTTTAACGTTAGCCGTGATGTTTTAAATAGATCCCAGCCTTCCACGTCACAAAAGCCTTCATTCAATTGAATCACTTCGTCGGGTTGACTAAGTGAGAGATAGGACCGCCTATCATTATGAACATATATAAACCGGACATCACTATCTGAATTGGCTGATGATAAACCAAAAGAATGGCTGCCAGTTACAGCAGCCATTAATATTGTGATATTCTTTTTCTTTTCTAGGTTTCTCAAAATTGAAATAAGGTTTTCTTTCATAAACGAACCTCGTTTCTATTACAAATGCATTTTTTCCAATTCAATTACAGCCTTTTCATAATACGGTAAATCAACCTTTTCTTCTAAGGCTGCACGTAAGCCTGCGAAAATATCCGATATTTCCGTTTTATATTCTTTTTGAATGGAAAGTAACTCTTGATCAAGAATTTTCGTATACATTTCGAATATTCTCCCACCTTGCTCTTTTACATATATAAGGGCAGGTTCATCCAAACGCTGCTGAAGTCCCTCGCTCATTTTCACTTTCTCATTTTTTTCAAAGAAAGCCTTTGGATTTTTAAACAACGCCAATTCTTTTTTGAATTCACTCGTGACTAATTGGACAAAAGCACCCGAAAATTCAAGGGAATCCCTCTCATTTGGTTCATATGGCTGTAACGAAAGAGTCTTTCTTACTTTCTGTATCTGCTGAAGCAATCCGACTTGTTTCTCATTCAATAATTTATTAACGAACATTTCAGTCCTTAACGCCGTAGCACGCATTTCCTGTGCAAGGTCAAAGCCTAGTGCTTCTAATAAATTTTTTAATGCTTGTTTAAGGACCAGCTTCAAATCCTGCCCATCGTCTTTAATGACAGCCGGATTAAAAGATTCCTTGAAGAAATCATTAAACCGGAAAAATACGCGTTGTTTACTATAGAAAGTCAATTCATCAATCTCTTTTTTCAAACGTTGTTTTTCGGCGTCCCCTTTAATGACTTCCAGAAGACCAGAAATAGACTGTGCCTCAAGAGCGAGAGTCTCGAGCGCTTTTTGTTTCGCTTTTTCATCCTGCTTGGACGCTGTTATAACATCTCGAAGCAGTTCTTCTGTTCTTTTTACAGCAGCTTGCGCTGATTCAATTGCCAGTCCTGTTAAGTCGTTCTCGATGAAAGAATCAAATTGTAATTGGAATTCCGAAATTCCACTATTAGGAAGGAAAGAGTGTATAAATGAACCTGGAATTTGTTTTTCTATTAATGCTCCCTTACTTGTTAGCGGGAACAGCTTTGGAAAACGGATTCCGAATCCATTTAATTGATCTTTCACATAATCCATAACTTCGTCCAGTTCGTCAGTAGTTTGAGCAAGATCGACCGCATTGACAATAAAGAACATCTTATCCATAGCAAAGGAATCTTTCACTCGCCCAAGTTGGATTAGGAACTCCCGATCTGCCCGAGAGAATGGGTGATTATAATAGGTCACAAAAAGAATGGCATCAGAATTCTTAATATATTCGAAAGCAGCACCAGTATGCCGAGCATTTATTGAATCCGCTCCAGGAGTGTCAACAAGTACCATTCCCTGCTTTGTCATTTCACAGTCATAACGCAATTCAATCAAATCAACGAGACACGATTTGGACTCTTCAGCAGCAAAACGTTTAAACCCTTCAAGGTCCACTGTAATGACATTTCCTAAATCACTTTTGTGAGGAGGCAATCCTTGATAAAAAGCCCTTAGGAAAGATAGATGCGTTTTCCCTTTATCCACTTCCCCTGCGGTTTCAATGATCTGTCCAGCAAGATGGTGAGCCTCATCGAGTGATTTTGCTGTCTTACCAAAAGCAACTAAAGCTAAGGTTACATCTTCTAGCAGCATAGCTTCGGTTTTTAATTTAACTGTTGCCGTACCATGTGGATGCTCAGCGTCAGATGACATGATTTTGTTAATGGCAGCAGTAGTAGGATTTGGCGAAACAGGAAGAACGCTTTCTCCCATTAACGCATTTGCAAATGAAGATTTGCCTGCACTAAATGCACCGAATAGCGCAACCGTGAAAGTCTGCTTTTCTAGTCGGTTTGCCTTATCTGTTAATTCTTTATAAAGTGATTGAAAACCTTTCAAAGGTTGAATTAGTTTGGCTGCCTGCTGTAAATTTGATGCAGTCTCCATTAACTTTTCCTTCCCACGTAAATCTATCGTATTAGATAATGGAACGCCTACAGTTGATTCTGCTGCCTTAGTTTCGATTTCAAGATCCGCCACATGTAGTTCGTTAGCCTGCTTAACCCTATTGTCATCATTCGTGTTCATAATTTTGACTGTAATATTTTTTTCTTCTTCATCCCATTCAGTCAAAAGTGTCTCGACATAACGCTCATCCATTAGCGATACCGTTTGATTAGCAATACCCTCTAATTGTTCTGTTTGGGACTCGATTTCTGCATTCATCGCTGCGGTAACTTTGAGGGCTTCCGCAAATTCAGCAAAACCTTCAAGTTCATTATCGATGGATATCGTCTGTTGCTCCACTATACCCTGCATGACAGCAATCATGCTGTGCAAAAATTCTTCAGCTTCATCACGTGACTTTTTTTTGATAGCAGAGGCCAAATCATTTGTATAGTTTAAAACGTATTCACCTGTAATATTGACTTGGGGCTTTAAAGAATTTTTTATGTAAGCTTCTGTCACCTCGATGTGCAGGGCCTGAGCCTTACTTTCAAGCGTTGAGTCATGGACTTCAGCTTCAGTAAGGGTTTTAACCGCTAACTCTTTAAGATGCCATTCAAGCTGGGTTTTGACCTTCTCTTGTAAATCTGCCAAGAATACGTTTAGACGCTCCTCGCGCTCGGCCTCCGTTTTTTTCTTGGCAAATAATAGCCCCATTTTAAAATCGGGTTGTGCTGATTCCAAGAATGATTTACCTAGGTCCCGTGTAGCCGCCGGCATGATGTAAGCACTTTTCAAAATGGTTTCTAAATCTTTGGCAAATTGCACTTTCACATTCTCTAAACGTTCTGTTAATGATTTTTTTCCCTTTATAAGGCTGTCCACTTTATTCGTTAGGTCGATTCGCTCTTCATATGGAAGTTCTGATAAAACTTCAAATTCACTGGCATGATCCTCTTCATACTGTTCCTTCAGCCAAATAAGGTGTCTTTCGATTAGGGCCTTTGCCGATTGCATTATGGCATCTTTCCCATCATTTTGACCTTTCTCTGCCATTTCATATATAAATTGACGAACGGTTTCGATTTCATTCTCACTATTGTTCAAGTCTCTGACTGATGTATAAAATATTCCATCAGGGTATACATTCCAGTTTGCAAATGCTTCAGAAACAGATAATTTAAAGTCTTGGAAGCTGAGCTCATTTTCATCATGTTTATCAATCATATTGATAATTAAATATGTTGGTTTTTCCGCTTCTAACAATTCTTTAGTAAAAAGAAAGTTCACTTCTGATTGAACATGATTATAATCCATTACATAGAAGACTACATCAGCAAGATGCAAGGCCGATTCAGTAGAAACTCTATGTGCATCATCTGTCGAATCAATCCCTGGCGTATCCATGATTGCACATGACTCTGGCAGTGAAAACTGATTGGAGCTTATTGTTATTGCCGATACTGAATCACCATCTTTAGCAAATTTCTTTACCTCTTTAAAATCATAAGGGGCGGGAAATACGACCGGTGCCTGATGATGATAAAAGACTTTGGCATAGTCCTCCCCTTTTTGAACCTTAACCGTATTGGCACTCGTTGGAATCGGACTTGAAGGCAATACTTGATCATCTAGGAAGAAGTTAATCATGCTTGATTTCCCTGCTGAAAAATGCCCGCAAAAAGCAATGATAAATTCCTCATTTTTCACTTTCATGATTAGCTGTTTCAGTTTATCAGCATTGCTTGTATCTCCTGCTGATTGAAATTTCTCATACATGGCAGTCAAAATCCCCAATTTAGACTGTTGCTTTAATGTTTCTTGAATCATGAATCCATACCCCTTAATCTATCTTCATTTTAATAATCTTATTGTAAACGATTTCGATTGTTATTCATACCGAAAGCTTTTAGTTTTACTATATGAATTCTTACAAAACGTGTTCAGAAAACAAAAAAATCCACCGATTGGTGGCTTCCACTTTGTTTGTTACATCTTCGTAATTACTTTCTAATTGCATAAAAAAACCAGGTAATTTACCTGGTTGTAGGAGATGGGTTATATGTAGCTCGGTTTTCAATTGTTGACTCCGTATAAGCTTTTACTGCCTTTGCCGGTTTTTGAATATTACTTAATACATGTTTCATCACAAAACTATATGTAGCGATTGTCAATAAAATGAATAACCAGACCATTACGAACACCATCCTCTTTTATATTGGGTAGCTTTTAAGTTTCAAAAATATTTATCAGTAAGTGAATGAGAATAATTTTCATCTTCAATTAGAATCTTATCACGAACGATAATCATTTTCAATAAGAAAAATGAAACTTTTATTATTTTTGCTTAAAAACTGTAGAATATTCTGTGTGTGTTTTTAAAGCCTTCTCTTCCAAGGGGATTCTCACCGCCATCATCCAAGCGTTCAACAAACTAAAAATAATAGCTGTATAATAAGCATTGAATAATAAGGAAATGACGATAATCTCCGTTGCAACAATGAGATAGTTAGGATGTTTGAAGTATTTATAAGGGCCTTTAACTACAACTTCGGCATTTGGCACCACAATGATTTTCGTATTCCAATGTTTTCCTAGTGAACTGATTACCCAAACCCTGCCTGACTGAGCAATGAGAAAAAGAGTCAGCCAGATCGGCCAAAGCGTAGCAATTTTCCTTTCATAGACCATTACCTCGATAGTGAGTACAATAAAAAAACTCAGGTGCATCAGAACCATCCACCGATAATGGGACTCACCGAACTCAACAGCCCCCTCCATTTTCAACTGCTTTTCGTTTTGTTTTGCAATATATAATTCAACAAGACGCTGAATAGCAATCAGCGCAATAAAAATGGTGAAAATCATCAATTCCACCTCATTAACACTAGTTCTGAAGAAAACCCTGGCCCCAATGCAGCTGCCAAGCCATATTCACCTATATTCCCGCCACGAATCATGAATCTTTCTAGTACATACAAAATCGTAGCCGAAGACATATTTCCAAACTCCCTCAATATACCCATTGACTCTGCTGTCATGCTTTCATTAAATCCCAGAGCTTCGTGATAGGCATCGATTACTTTTTTTCCGCCTGGATGCGCTATAAAATCTTTCACATCCCCCAGCATCAATCCATTCTCCACTAAAAAAGATTCCACGTTAGGTTTAAGCCAATCTTTGATAATGGTTGGAATATCTTTTGAAAAAACCACGTACAACCCCTGATCTTTAACTTCCCACCCCATTACATCCAACGAATTTGGCATAAGCGTTGATTGTGAATCTAAAAATTTTAAATGCTGATCTTTTTTCGAGAACTTTTCAGCTGACACTTCATCACCACAAATTAAAACGCAGCTAATTCCATCAGAAAATAAGGATGTTCCAATTAAATTGCTCTTGGAAATATCGTTTCTTTGAAAGGTTAAGCTACACAATTCCACACTTAATACTATGACCTTTGCTTTCGGATATGCTTTACAATATTCAAAAGCACGCGATAGCCCACTCGCTCCCCCCGCACATCCTAGCCCCCATATGGGAATTCTTTTTGTATGTGGGTTAAAAGGTAGTTCATTCATTATTCTTGCATCAATGGTAGGAGTAGCCATCCCTGTACTTGATATATAAAAGAAGGCATCAAGCTCACTTGGCTGCAGTTTATCTTTTAAAAATTCAGTGTTAGCTAAACATTTTTCAATTGCTTCTTTACCAAACTCGACTGCTTGTTTAATATATATATCATTCCTTTCCGCAAACGTATGTTCCTCTTTGAACCAATCAAGATCATTTGAAAAATAACGATTTTCGACTTGGCCATTTTTAAATGCCCGCAATAATCGTTCAATATTCTTAAAAGAGGAACCAAAGATTTCCCTGGAAAATTCCATGATCTTTTCCTGTGAAAGTAAATAAGGAAGTTTTATATGAGATGCGGATAATAAATATGGCATGAACCCACCCCTTAATATACATGATATGGTTAATATACCCACAATAACCCATTTAATGCTTTAACGATAAATAGTGATATATATATGTTTTTTATAAATATTTTGTTTTTTTCATTTTATTAAGTAGGTAAAAAAACCTATATCTTTGATAAGATATTCAAAAGCCTTCTCTTTTTTCTAATCAGTCTTCGAACAGGAAACCATCAGCGTGCTAATTGGCATGACAGTTGATTTCCGAGGAAGATTTTTCATTGAGGAACTAGTGGGTGCATGAGGAAAATAGTCGAGCCATGTTTGGTATCCCTCTAGAAGGAGAAATGCTTGACTCATTTGCGCAGAACTTGGCAATATGCTAGCTGTTATTATAGCAACATCCTTAACAGTGGATGAGACCATTATGGATATTACCCCTCCAACTGTTTTTGTCGGTCAAATATACGGCTTTAATCAAGTAATCATTTTCCTGATTATACTGAATGGGCCCATAAGATTCATATTATCTTGATGATTGAATTGTAGTTTTTAAATCATAAAACCCCCCTTACCTTCACAAGCGGTAAGGGGGGCCTTCATTCTTCCTTCTTTATTGAGGATTGGTTTTGTACTTGTATAATGATATTTTGAAATTCCTCTTTTCCGCACACACGGCATCTAAATTCCTGATTTAATATAGTTCGACAATGAATACAATATTTTTTTTCCATCTCTATCACTTACTTTCTTGTATAGATACTATCAATATATTCAAAAAGTGAAGAGAGTTTCCTTTTATCTGTTAAATCTTTTTTTCATTATAATTAGAATTCTCTGGAGGGCTTTCTTTCAATCCGGTAATGATTTAATAACCAATCAGAATAAAAAAATACTGCCTCAAACGCAAAAATATCTGTGCGTTTGAGGCAGTTTACTCTAAGGTATAAACCTATCAGCTTTTTCGAAACTATTTAGGCTACTTTCCGTCCTTCGATACGTGCTTCTTTCACTTTCCCGTTTGCAGGGACGATATTGAAAACAATATTCAAGAAAATAGCGGTCAAACTTCCTGCCACAATTCCGTTATCCGTTAAAATTTGGATACTTTCTGGAATTTGAGCAAATAGCTCAGGAACAACCGTTACCCCAAGTCCCATACCTACTGAACAGGCGATAATCAATAAATTTTCTTGGGAAGCAAAGTCTACTTTGCTTAACATTTTAATTCCTGCTGCAATAACCATTCCGAACATGGCTACCATCGCTCCGCCTAAAACGGATGAAGGAATAATGGTCGTGAACGCACCTATTTTAGGAACAAATCCGATCAAAATAAGCATACCTGCTGCTGTATAAATAACATTTCTTGTCTTAATACCGGACAATTGTATCAGACCGACATTCTGTGAAAATGCCGTATAAGGAAATGCATTAAACAACCCACCCAACATGATCGCAATCCCCTCAGAACGATATCCACGTGCTAGATCATCTTCTGAAATCTCTTTATCTGTAATTTCCCCTAATGCATAATAAACACCTGTTGATTCCACTAAGCTAACTATTGCCACCAATGTCATTGTAATAATAGCTGTAATGTTAAATGTCGGAGTTCCAAAGTAGAAAAAATGAGGTAAATGCAACCAAGATGCACTTGCTACTGAGCTAAAATCCACTTTCCCCAGGAAGAAAGCTACAAATGTTCCGACTAGTAAACCTAATAAAATAGAAATAGAACGCACAAATCCCGTTGAGAATTTATACATAAAAATGATAAATAGCAATGTTCCAAAACCAAGACCCACATTATTCAAGGCACCGAAATCAGCTGCACCTTGGCCGCCCCCCAGATTGTTAATCGCAACTGGAATAAGCGTGATTCCGATAATCATAACTACTGATCCTGTAACAACAGGAGGGAAAAATCTTGCCAACTTACCAAAAAACTTACTTATTATAACCACAATCAATCCTGAGACCAAAATGGCTCCATAAATGGTAGTGACTCCATATTGGGTACCAACCGCAATCATTGGGCTAACTGCTGTGAATGTGCAGCCAAGAACGACTGGCAGCCCAATTCCAAAGAATTTATTTTTCCACACTTGTAATAAGGTTGCTATACCACACATTAAAATATCAATCGATACTAAATAAGTTAACTGCGCTGCCGTTAAACCCAACGCCCCACCGACTATCAGGGGAACAACAATCGCACCTGCATACATCGCAAGTACATGTTGTAATCCTAAAGAAGCAACTTTTATTGGTGATTGGTTAGACATTTACTGTTGCCCCTTCCTGTTCCTCAGCGAATGTTATCTCGCCGAATTTCAACTTTGCGATTCGAGCTAGAGATTCCACTTGGAAGCCTTGTTCTCTGAGATCCTTTCCACCACTTTGGAAAGCTTTCTCAATTACAATCCCGATTCCGGCCACTTCTGCTCCAACTTGGTCACAAATATCCGCCAAACCTCGGGCTGCTTGACCAACTGCAAGAAAGTCATCGATGATCAATACCTTATCACCTGCTTCAATATATTTATTGGACACCGTGATTGTATTCGTTTCTTGCTTAGTAAAGGAATGAACAGATGCTGTCACTAAACCTTCAGTCAAAGTCAGTGATTTACGTTTACGTGCAAAAATTAGCGGAACTTCTAATTCTAAGGCCGCCATCAGTCCAGGTCCAATCCCTGAAGATTCAATCGTTAGTACTTTTGTTATTTCCTTATGTTCAAAACGTTTCACAAATTCCTTACCGATTTCTTTCATCAGGATAGGATCCATTTGGTGGTTTAAGAATGAATCTACTTTTAAAATATCTTCTGATAAAGCTTGACCCTCGGACAAGATTTTTTCCTTTAAAAGTTGCATGAAGGTTCCTCCCAATCTTGGATGTTTATTTAACCCATAGTCATGCAGATGTTTCCCGACAAATAAAAAGCCCAAGAAACATTGCAGCACTTTTTTTAGAGTGAGGCAATATTTCTTGGGCATAAATGAAAAAGGACTCAACAAAACCCTTTTATTGTGCGACAAGATCTATTACTCACCCATAGTCGAATTATTTACGGTAATTCGGTAGAAACTTGCAGGCCATATCCCTGCTATTATACGAGTGAAACTTTATATTTTTGTAATATATGAATTATAACAACGCTTTCTCTATTTGAAAAGGTATTTTTAACAAAAACCGAACTTTCACTTTAAATAACAAATGATCATTCGTATTTTTAGAAAATTTAGAAATTGACTGATCGTTTCATAGGATTTTTTCCTACCATCTTTGTGTGAAAAAATCCAGACTATATAATCTTCACAATTTTTTCACAACTTGATACACATCAAAAGCAAATTTTTATACTTACTTCAACTTTACACTATATCGAACTTATAAAAGTAACGATTGAACAATTTGTGAAAAGAGAAAAAGTGGATTCTAACTTACCACTACTTTTGTATGATGAACATGTACTCATGTATTTTTGGGAATTAGAAAGGAGTGAAAACGATGGCCGCACCTAAACTTAAGAACAAATCACAAATAAAAGAGACTTCTAATTTAAAAGGTACACTTGCTTCTGTTTTAATACTAGGAATTATTCTAATTATTGTATGGGTCAGCATCTATTTTATTTTTGTAAATCGTTTAGGTTAATTGAGGAGGAGAAATAATGCACATGCACAAGTTTGAAAAGGTTTGGTTGATTTTCGGTACAGTAGCCCTGCTAGTTTTCTTGACAGTGCTTGGGGTTAGTGCTTTCTATCTAGGGAATCAACCTCCCAGCTGTTTAGTTACAATTGATCCTGAAAAAGTGGAGGTCACTGCTCCATTTAATGCCCCTGGCTTACATGAGGTCACAGGAAAAGATTGGGACTATGAATTAGTGTTTGTAGCTTCTGCCTTTTCGTATAGTCCTGCAAAAGTGGAAATCCCTAAAGGTTCAACTGTCAAGGTTATCGCAACATCAAAAGATGTTATCCATGGCTTTGAGATAGCTGGGACTAACGTTAATATGATGCTTGAACCTGGATTCGTCAGTGAATATACCACTAGATTTAATAATGAAGGAGAAAATTTGATTATTTGCAATGAATATTGCGGGGTTGGTCACCACATGATGAGCTCCCGTATCGAGGTGGTTTCAAAATGAAAAAAACGGCTGAAAATGAAAAAGTTCACCCACTGGATGCAAAACTATCCATGGCTCATTTCTATGTAGCCATTATTGCTTTAGCACTTGGAGGATTTGCAGGATTACTTCAAACTTTGGTTCGCTCAGGCAGAATGGAATTACCTGCCGGTATAACGTATTATCAATTACTTACGGTTCACGGAGTTTTACTTGCTCTGGTGCTAACAACTTTCTTTATCATAGGATTTCAGCTATCAGCAGTTAGTAAAACAATCGGTCCATTGTCCACCCCTTCCAGAATTGCAGGCTGGATTGGTTTTTGGATAATGACACTCGGCACTGTTATGGCCGCTGTTATGGTTTTATTAAATGAAGCATCTGTCCTTTATACTTTTTATGCACCTCTTCAAGCGCATCCTATTTTCTATGGTGGCTTAACACTTGTGATCGTTGGCAGCTGGATTAGTGGTGGAGCCCTTATAGCGGCATACCGCAAGTGGAAGAAAAACAATCGCGGCCAAGCAAGCCCCTTATTAAGTTTTATGGCTGTTGTAAATACTCTACTTTGGATTGTTGCTACTATCGGAGTGGCAGCTACCGTGTTATTTCAAATTCTCCCATGGTCATTAGGCTGGGTGGATTCTATTAACGTTTTAGCAAGCCGAACTTTATTTTGGTATTTCGGGCATCCGCTCGTATATTTTTGGTTGCTACCAGCTTATATGTGCTGGTATGTAGTGATTCCTAAAGTCATTGGCGGGAAAATTTTTTCAGATTCATTGGCTCGAATGTCTTTTATTCTTTTCCTGCTTTTCTCTATCCCTGTTGGACTTCATCACCAATTGCTAGAACCCGGTATCGATCCTGCCTGGAAGTTTTTACAAGTGATTTTAACCTTCTTGGTCGTTGTTCCATCTTTAATGACGGGCCTTTTCTTTATTCGGATCTTTTGAACAATACGGACGTTCTCAGGGTGCCCAAGGGATATTCGGTTGGTTTAAGATGCTACCTTGGGGAGATGCGCGTTTTACCGTTCCTTTTATCGGAATGGCGGCTTTCATACCAGCAGGTGCCGGAGGCTTAGTCAATGCCTCAAACCAATTAAACCAGGTTGTCCATAATACTATTTGGGTTACAGGACATTTTCATTTAACGTTGGCGACTTCCGTAATCCTAACTTTCTTTGGGATTTCATATTGGCTCGTTCCCCATTTAACTGGACGCACCTTAACAAAAAAATTAAATAAATTAGCGATTATTCAAGGGGTCTTTTGGGCAATTGGGATGTCCTTTATGTCTGGGGCCATGCATATCGCTGGATTGCTGGGAGCACCTCGCCGCTCTTCGTACTCCACTTATGGAGATTCCACACAGGCACTTGATTGGATTCCTTATCAAATCGCCCAAGCTGTAGGTGGAACCATACTCTTTATCGGGATTATTTTATATATCATTATTTTTATACAGTTATCCTTCATTGCTCCAAAAGGCAACGAAGAGTTCCCTGTTGGTGAAGTTACTGATAAAGCCGAAAAAACGCCTCTCGTTTTTGAAAATTGGAAATTATGGCTTGGAATAACTGCAGCACTCATTCTCTTTGCGTATACAATTCCGTTTATTGATATTCTCCAAAATGCACCACCGGGATCAAAAGGATTTAAATTATGGTGATCCTACACCATAAAAAAACCTTGGCAGATTTGCCAAGGTTTTTTTATTTGAAGATTTTATTTAATTTTATAAACTTCCTTATACTTACTTTCAAGATAATCTATTAAATACTGCACGTTTAAGCCTTCACCTGTTGTTTCTTTCAAAATCTCAAGCGGCTTTTTTGTTTTTCCGTATTTATGTATCTTTTCATTAAGCCATGTTCTAATTGGAGCAATATCACCGGATGCCAACAAATCATCAAAATCAGGCAAATCTTTAAGCATAGCCTGCTTGATTTGGGCCGCATACATATACCCTAATGCATAGGATGGGAAGTAACCAAAGCTGCCGTCTGACCAGTGTACATCTTGTAGAACGCCCATGGCATCATCTTCAGGTACAATCCCTAAGTATTCCTTGTATTTTTTATTCCAAACCTCCGGTAAATCCTTCACTTCAAGCTCTCCATTAAAAAGTGCTTTCTCCAGTTCATAACGAATCATAATATGTAAAGGATATGTCAGTTCATCAGCTTCAATACGGATGAAGGACGGTTTTGATTCGTTAATGCCACGGTAAAAGTCATCAAGTTTCACATCAGCAAATTGTTCTGGTGCATACTCTTTTAAAAGAGGGTATTTATTTTTCCAGAAACTATAGTTTCGTCCAATAAAATTTTCAAAAAACAATGATTGTGATTCGTGGATTCCCATTGACGTCCCATCATCTAGCAGTGTCCCCGTTAACTCTTCAGCGATATTCTGCTCATAAATAGCATGTCCACATTCATGAATCGTACCAAAAATCGCCCCTCTAAAATCATATTCATCATAGCGGGTCGTCACCCTTACATCACCTCTGTTGATTCCAGTCGCAAAAGGGTGGACTGTTTCATCCAACCTTCCAGCCTTGAAATCGTATCCAAGCTGTTTTAAAACTCGAAGATTGAGTTGATGCTGTTGTTCTTTCGGGAATTCTTTATAAAGGAAAGCAGTTTCAGGTTGATGCTTACTCTCCGCTATTTGTTTTACTAGAGGAACTATACTTGCTCGCAGTTGACTAAATACCTTATCAAGAATGTCAACGGTCATACCTGGTTCATACATATCTAATAGGGTATTATATTTCTGACCCTCATAACCCCAATATTCAACGAATTTACGAGTATAGGCAACAATTTGTTCCAGATAAGGTTGAAATAACGAAAAATCCGCCTTTTCCCTTGCCTCTTCCCAAGCGCTTTCAGATCGGGATTGTAAAATAACGAATTCTTTAAATTCGTCTGCTGGGATTTTCTTATTCCTTTCAAACTCTTTTTTACATTCTTGTACCATTTTATTCGTCGTTTCACTAAGAGAAGCTTCCTCTGTTGTAAGGTCGTCGATGAAGCACTCCATCTCTTTACTTGTGATCATATTGAAAACTTCAGAGGAAAGTACCCCAATAACTTCAGAACGCTGCTCTACTCCCTTTTTGGGTGCACCTGTACGTAAATCCCAATTAATTAATGCGAGGGCTTCATTATAGGCTGAAATTTTCTTCACATATTCTTGAAATTCTTTTTCTATCACATTAGTACCCTTTTTCATATTCACTGCCCCTTCCATCTACACTTTACCATATTATACAAAAAGTTTTCATATCAGAACTACCAGCAGCTTAAAAATAAAATAAGAGCCAAGGGCTGGCTTTGCCCCTTGACTCTCAAAATAGTTTAATTAAAGCGATACAGGAAGAACAGAAATAATTTTCTCTTTCACCTGTTCCGAAAGATCCTTCTCAATCAAAATCTGTACGGTCCCCGAGTCATTGCTGGTACGGATCAAACGTCCAATTCCCTGACGCAAGCGAAGAAGCATATATGGAAGATCCACTTCTTCAAATGCATTAGTAACCGAGTTTCGTTTTGCCTCGAATACTGGATCATGTGGCGGGAATGGAAGTGAGTGAATCACTACATTTTGTAATGAAGCCCCCGGAACATCGAGCCCTTCCCATAAATGATATGAGAACAGAACAGATTGCTCTTCTTCTTGAAACCTTTTAACAAGATCGCTAATCTCCGCTTCACCTTCAAAATAAAAGGGATATGCTGTTTTCTGGCTGTTTTCCTTGAACCATTGCAATTCTTCTTTTGATTGGAATAATACTAGCGTTCTACCTTCATTTTCCTCAATCGTCTTCATTGTATAATTAAGTTTAGCCAATTTGTCTCCATTTTCAAAGACCGGCATATTCATTTTCATGACTTCATCATAATCAAAAGGCGATTCAACAGAGAAGCTATCATACTTATCTATCCCTAAGCTATCTGCAATGTATTGGAACGATTTATTATCAGATAATGTTGCCGAAGAAAAAATGTAAGGGATTTTTTTAGAAAAAACTTGTTCAGACAAAATATCTTGTACAAGCCTTGGCATAATGACCAATGTTTTTGTCATTTCATTTTCTTCAAACCATGATACCGCCTGTTCATCCTTCACAAATAGAGAAAGTGAGTATCCTAGCTGTTCTAAGTATTCTTCTGTCACTTTTAAATCATAGTCATTAATGGTGTACATTTCCGCTTCAAAAACAAGGTTTTCTTCTAACTCTTCAACCTTTTTATGAAGCTTTTGTGCAAAGTTTGTAATTTCTTTGGACATCGGAATTTCATACCGATTAGAACCACTAACATGAATGGCCTTTTCATCAAGCAAATCGAAGAACTCTTCATTAATGTCAATTAAGTCTTCAATGATGTAAAGCGTTTCTTCACGCACCTGGTTGGCTGTTAGCAATTCTAAAACCGAAGCAAGAGTTTGTTCACCAACTTTATACGTTAGTGCCTTTTGAGCAGAAAACTCCAATAAATGGCCTTCATCAAAGACTACACAGCTATGTTCTGGCAATAACGGTAACTGTCCTTCACGCTTACGTTTTTCTTTTGTCCAAACATGCTCCATAAAGAAGTCATGTGAACAAATGATCAAATCACTTGATTTTCGGTAGTGGTCTCGTGAAAGGGTTTGTCCACAACGATGGCGTTTATCACACGTAAAACAGTTTTGAAGCTGATCCCAGCCTACTTTTGACCAGTCTTCATCATTCAAATATGGATATTGTTTACGGTCCCCGTAAGCAGTATAAGCATTCATGGATGAGTTATCATGGACAAACTTGGGAAGTTCATCATATAGCTGATCTATTCCCTCTGAATCTTCATGATTCACTGCATACTCCAATTTCTTAAGGCATACATATTGATCATGATATTTGGCAAGACGTACATCCACTTCAATACCTAATGCGTTCTTAATTTTTTGAATGTCGCCTTCTTCTTTGACAAGCTGTTCAATCAATGTTTCGTCTGCACACGAAATAATTGCCGGTTTATTAGTATATCGGGCATAACAAATGGCATATAGTAAATAGACCAATGTCTTACCAGTCCCTACACCAGCCTCCGCAAAACTTACATTCTTTTCTTTAAAGGCTTTTTCTAATTGAAAAGCCATGAAGATTTGTTCGTCACGCAGCTCAAATCCTTTTTCGGGAAGAATATCGTAAAAAACATCACCGATCCATTCTGAAAGCTTATCGTAAAAAGAATCTTCCTTTGTAACCGAAAAAGGCAGTGTTTTAAGCATCATGGTCTCCCCTTTTATCTATCATCAGTATATAAAATTTCGTAAAATAACTTATCTAGGCAAAAGTATATTATCCTTTATTCTACATTGATAGTCAAGTTATTTACCTTTCTACAAGAAATGAATTTTCCCGTATAAACTGCATCTTCTATGTATGTAAGCAAAGCGGCTCCCTACTCGTAAAATAAAAGACAGGCTCTTCATGAGAGCCTGTCTGTAAGTACTATTTAGTTGAATTAAGCTTTGTTTACGTTTGATGCTTGTGGTCCACGTTGACCTTGTTCTACATCAAATGTAACATCTTGGCCTTCTTCAAGTGTTTTGAAACCTTCGCCTTGGATAGCTGAGAAATGTACGAATACATCGTCTCCACCTTCACGTTCGATGAATCCAAAACCTTTTTCTGCGTTAAACCATTTTACTTTACCTTGTTCCATTTTTGTTGCCTCCTAGTGTGTTCGCCACACATTATATTACTATCCTTGCTCATTGAATATTAAGGTATTCCTTAAATCTGAACAAAAATAATTCATTATTAGAATAACAGAAAAGGAAATGATAAGCAAGACTGGAACCTATTATGAATAAAATGTCCTGACTATTCTAAATTTTCCATTATATTATACCTATTTATTCATTTCTCGGTTGTTTTGGCGGCCGTTTTCCCCAATACTGATAAAGGTCCGCTCGGATGAATCCATTGAACAACTTCCTTTTTTTAGTTGCAGGCTTACCATAAAACTGTTCAAAGTCAGGGTTCGAGGTAATCATGTACACTGACCAAGTATCAAGCTTCTTGAAGGCCTGCCCCATTTCTTTATACATCTGTTCAACAGCTTTTTTCTCCCCTAGACGTTCACCATAGGGTGGGTTCCCCACAATAACACCATATTCTTTCCTGGTCGAGATATCTCTCACTTGCATTTGTTTGAATTCAACAAGATCACCAAGTCCTGCTTCAAAACTATTGGCTTTTGAAATTTCAACCATGCGATGATCAATATCACAACCTGTTATGTCTAAATACTGATCATAATTCGCTAAATCTTCAGCTTCAATTCTCGCTTCATCCCAAACCTTACTGTCCATCCAAGCCCAGCTTTCAGAAACAAATTCCCGGTTAAAACCAGGAGCGATGTTCTGCCCAATCAATGCAGCTTCAATAGGAATAGTTCCAGATCCACAAAATGGGTCAATGAAAGGTTTATCCGGTTTCCAATTAGTCAGCATGATCAATGCAGCCGCCAAAGTTTCTTTAAGGGGCGCTTCCCCTTGCCCTGTGCGATATCCGCGCTTATGAAGTCCTGCACCTGATGTGTCCATAGTAAGTGTCACTACATCTTTTAAGATAGAAACTTCAATTTTAAACAAAGGACCTGTTTCTTCAAACCAAGATACTTGTTTATATTTACTTTTCAATCTATCAACAATCGCCTTTTTAACGATAGCCTGACAATCAGGGACACTGTAAAGCTGCGATTTAACTGATTTACCACTTACAGGGAACTCAACGTCTGCAGATAAGTAATCTTCCCAGTTCAAGGCTTTTGTTTTTTCAAACAGCTCATCAAAAGAATAAGCTTTAAATTCAGCGACTTTAATTTTCACACGGTCTGCACTGCGCAGCCACAAATTAGAGCGAGCAATGGCTGATTGGTCCCCTTTGTACATAATTTTCCCGTTTTCCACTTGACAATCGTAGCCAAGATCCCGAACTTCCTTGGCAACAATTGATTCCAATCCCATTGCTGATGTTGCAATAATATCGAATTGTTTCATTTCTTCATGCACCTACTTTCCATTAATCAAAATCGGTTCCCGCATTTCCAAATTTTTTTTAATTCAGAAACAGGTAGCGGTTTTGACAAGTAAAACTCTTGAATGATATCACACTTTTGCTTTTTCAAAAAGTCTACATGCTTTTTATGTTCAACGACTTCAGCAATGATTTCCAGATTAAGTGTCTTCGACATCGTGATGGTAGCTTTTACAATGAGCAAGTCACCTTTATAATTGACCAACTTTTCATTAAAACTTTGATAAATTTTCATTGTATCAATCGGAAACCATTTAATATAACTTAAGGAAGAATAACCAGTACCAAGATCATTGATAGACAAAATGACCCCCTGTTTTTTAAGAATAACCAATTATTCAACAGAACCCTCTGCATTTGCCATAATTCTGCTATCCAACAGTTTCAATCCTTGCGCAATAGGGGAAATGTTCTTATTTTCAATAAGGACAATACCTTTTTCTAACATTATTCCTGTTAAAATACAAACTAGAAATGTTAATGCTAACCTTGCAATTAGGATACCCAGAAATATGGAATTACTTAACATACTCACATGTTCATTTTATAACCAACTGGCTGATTTAGGTTAACAAGGTCTGTCTCTTTTGGAAAAGAAATGAACTCTCCAAGGTGATATGTATTCCGGTCCAATCACATCTCCTGTTTCCAAGTGAACTTGCGGAAGATAATGTACCTGCAACTCATTTCTTTCAATTGCAGTCAAAATCCAAGTTTAACACAGAAAGGTATTGATTATACCCTTATGAAAGTTATTATTATTATACTCATGATTTAGAGTTAACATTGCCGTACCCAACAATACGTCTTACTGACCCACTTTTGAAACTGATCTTTTTTCTCGATTGGTAATGTCCAAAAATAGAGCAACGTAATACATCCCGATTCGACTCTTCGGAAATGGGGGAATCTTAACTATAAGGTAAAGAACTCCCCCTTTATGGATAATCACTGGTGAATCACTATACATATCATATTGCTGTATAAAAGTATTAGTAAATTAAAAAAACTCTAGAATACTGACCTGTTCATTTATGTCACTCACATAATCTTCGAATACTTTTACAAAGTCATTTTCACTTCTATGATAAGGTATTTTGCACCTCTAGTGTTAAGATATTGAGGGAAATTTTAAAATGGACAATTTTTTCACAAACAAAAACTCTCCTTTTAAAAAGGAGAGTTGTGCTTTAAGTGTTATATGGTAACGTTCTGTAAGCCATGTTTTGTTCCTCAGTACTGCAAGCGACTCACGTCTCGTACTTCGGCGGTAATCATCTATCTACAGAAGCATAGCTTCTGTCCTTCTCCTCGTTCAATTCCAAGGAAGAAAGCGCCCCTACCATTAATTTGGGTTTCTCGCTCGTGGGGTTTACCTCGTTCCACCCTTTACATTTCTGTAAAGGCTCCGTCACTGTGGCACTTTTATAGGTATTCATGCCATATCCAAAAGGACTTAGGCATTTTCCCAGCCGTCAGCAATCCAAGACTGCTGCCCAAGCTTATTTTTTCGCCAGGCACGAACACTACGGACATCTCAGTCCGTGCGAGCATGGACTTTCCTCTACTGCAAAAAAATGCAGCAGCAATTACCCAAACGTTAACATAACATTATTGATTATAATACATTATTCAAGAAAACACAATACAAATTATTTTACCTTTTAAAAACATTAATCAAAAAGCTTGTTTCCAAATACGTGCTTTTCCAAGTTGGATAACCGTTTAAGGATATCAAAGTTAGTGGTCCCAGGAGTGGCACCAGGTGCAGGTTGGCTCGGACGTTTTGTACTCTCTTCGGCCTGTTTTTTTAATTTAAGATTTTCTTGTTTAAGATCATCAATTTCCTGATGAAACACTTCATAATCTTTAATGATTAGATCCAGAAATTGATCCACATCCTCAGGTTTATAACCCTTTATGGCTGTTTTAAAATCTTTTTCAAGAATATCTTTAGCCGTTAATTTTATCTTATCGGATAGCATAAGACTTCACCTCAATACTTTCGCCAATACAATCGACTTTTTATTATTTTTTCAAATCTACTTGGGTTTGTCAACGAAACACTTTTTTTATACGTCATACTTTTTTAGTGCCCGATATGTACTCCCATAAATCTGTATCTAATTTTCATCATAATATGAATATGCTTTTGAAACAACTTTTAGTCCATAATTATTTTTACTGTGCTAATCTTCGGCCCAACTGTCTTCTTCTGCAGCCAGTTGCAGATCATCAAAGCTTATCTGTAAAATAGGGTATAGTTGAGTTTCCGCTTTTTTCATTGCTTCGTAATAAGGATATTGGGCGGATCCTTCTTTTTCGGGATCAAAAATGATTAGCATGGCATCACTTTTATGGACCATATAACGATTTTTAGTTTTCAGCTGTTGTGGTCCTTCATACGGTTTTTTGAAGATGGATTCTATAAAATCAGCACGTGCTAAAATGGAACGGTAATAGTCTTGATTCGTCTCGTTCCATGACTCTTCCTGTTTCAGGAAGGGAGTAAGTACCCCTAATTTAAGCTGGGTATATTCTTCCTGTATCTCGAATACTACTTCTGCACTCCATAGTTCTGTGCCTAACTGGCCTGAAATAATTACCCATTCTAACCCCTCTTCCACCAATGGTAAAAGACGTTGCTTAATTGCTTTTTTTATATATTTTACTGCTTCATGATCATTTTTAAATATTCCCATTTCAAAAGCTTTGTAGCCAGTTATGTACAAAACCTTCATTACTTGGCCAATCTCCCTTTTCACATGATTATGTAAGAAGATAAGGGCTTAAAATAAGCCCTTAAATTTTAATATCCGAAATGCCCAGGTGGGCAGCAATGATGGTGGTGATGCGGCCTTCCACAAATAAAGTTTTGAGTGTAACACTCATTCACTACAGATTGAGTATGCGGAAAGTAATGTTTATACGTGTTTACATGTTTATTAACGGTTGTAGTATGTGATGGGTGAACGACAGGTATCACTGTGTTCGAAACGTTTGTATTAACATATTGCTGCGTTGGAGATACTTGTGCTGGGGCTACTTGAGATGGAAGTGCTTGTGTTGGACCATATTGCGCTGGAGATACCGCAGTCGGATAACCGCCAGCCATCGGATAACCGCCAGCCATCGGACTAGTATAAGCTCCCATTACATGGGAAGGTTTTTTTCCAGTTGAAGCACCCATTACATTTGATGCTCCCATTACATTCGATGCACCCATTACATTGGATGTTCCCATAACATTGGATTTATGTCCTCCACAATTACGAAAATTCATTTATATTACGTCCCCTTTCGTCATAATAATTTTGGTCTTACCATTATAGACTATGAAAAAAAGGGGCTACGTGTACTGATGAAAAGACCTATTTATACGTAATAAGTATAAAACTCTATGCGACAACCTAAAAGTACACATCGTTATATGTGATAGCCCTACAAAAGTGCTTGCAGAGTGAATTTCTTATAAAAAGGAGTAGAAACTGTCTTTTAATGATGTAAATAAAACAATCGTTAAACAAAGGACAACAAAAAATAGAAATAAAGTCGTTTTATACATTTCTCCGCTCCGCTTTCACCTTGAATTTAAATGATGTAAGGCATGAAATGAATGTTTCAGAATTTCACCCTCAACCATTACCATTTTACACATAATGACTGAATGCTACAATATTTGTAACCATTTTTTTAAATTTCATAATCACGTATTTATTGACTATGTAGATTCCTATTTAAGACTATCTATATTATACAAGTCTACCCTTAGAACCTTTTTTCCTTTCGAGTCTTTGAATCCTTTTTTTCAGATCCAAGATTTTTTTTGGTAGATGGTTGCCATTCTCTGTCCTCATCATCTCTTGATGCGCATTTCTAGCACAATTTATTGCTGAAGCGATGTCCTTAAATTGATGTTCAAATAATTTTGCACATTCAATCTGAGCCTGTATCCTTAAGTGAACATCCCCTTTTAAAGCAACTTCCTTCCAAATCTCCAACGCTTCATTGAATTGCTTTTGCTTCTTTTTCTGAAAGGCTAAAGCATTACCAGCTATAATCCGATCTTCCTCACTTCCTACTTCCAATATTCTTTGATAGGTCTCAACCGATTCCTCTTTTTTTCCTAGATAATCGAGCCAGCGTGCAATTTCCATCGACTCTTCCGTATATCCATCTATTTGGAGAATTTTCCGGGACAAGTGAATATACAGAGTGATTAGTGATAAAATATCCACTTCATTATGCTTCATGATTCCAAACAAAATTTCCGGGTTCTTTCTTTCAACGAAATCAAAGTAAATCATCGGCGCCAAATATCCAGGAATATCATCCTCTCTATGTACACCTAAAATTTCTGTTTCGACAACGGATAATTTTACACGTTCTAATTTGTTTTTCCAAAGGCGTCTTGAAGCATGATACAAATCAAAATGTCCGAATTCAGGCAGTTTTGGAACATGTTCCTTTATCAAGGTATGTCTGGTTTTTAACTGCGGCCAATCAAATGACTTACCATTATATGTGACAAGGGTTTCATAATTGATGTTTTCCAGAAAGCTTTGGTAAAGCGGTATTTCACTACCAGGCTGTGGCAAGATATGCTGTTTAACGACCACTTCTTCATCTTCTAAATAGGCATAACCTAGTAAAAAAATTGTATTTCCGGCACCACCGCCAAGCCCTGTTGTTTCGGTATCGAAGAAAAAGAGTTCTTCGCTTTTTACACCTTTAGCGGAAAGGGGATGCACTAATGAAGTTTGATTCCATTCTTTCACAATCTTTTTCAACTCAGAAAATGAATACAACCCATGCTTATGATTAAGGGGATAGCGGACTTCACGGATGAAACAATAGTCATCATCGAAATGAAAGGAAACGGTATCGTTCTCCAGCCACTTATCATGAAAAGGAATATCTGTATTTACTGACGTGCTATCTTCCTCTATAGGAGAAGGATTGTTCATTGGTTCTAAGTTCATATGTGTTTTCATACGATTCAATTTATTTTTTAATGACAAAATACTGCACCTCTATTCACATACCCCTGCATTTGATGCATGGTTTTCCTTACAAAACAGATCCAATAACCGCTTAGCATCACTTTTGGCTGTCTTCGAAGCAGATTCCGTTCCGATACAGGAAGGACAGCCGTTTTCACAAGAACAATTTTCAATCATTGATTTTGTTTCCAACAAAATGACCGCAGCATTTTCAAACACTTTATCACTTAGTCCTATTCCACCTGGATAACTGTCATAAATAAAAATGGTAGGTTTTTCATTATGTGCTGCTTTAACTTGTGGATACACATGTATATCATGGGGATCACACATTACATAAAGCGGAATCATGTAATTCAGCGCGTGTGAGGCACCTATCATTCCTTGCTCGATTCGATTTTCATCCCATTCAAAAATATCAGGTTCCATGGAAAGCATGGCAGAGCTCGTATGAAGTTCCACTTCCGGGAGGCTGATTGGCCCTGATCCAATATTTTCATGAGTCTCAAATTTAATTTTTTTGAATATCGTAGGCATCGCCCGGATAGAGACATCTCCAAAAGCTGCTGTAGTTGAAGAGAATGTTTGCTGTTTATCCACTTCCAATACAGATAACTGAACAGCAAGGTTAGCATCGGTGTAATAGTCCACATTGACTTCACGTACATACGCTTTCTTTTCTTCCCAATCTAATTCTTCCACTTGGAATTGTATTCCTTGATGCAAATAAATTGCTTCATCGTGAAGAAGGGTCATCGCACTGAACGTATCCATTTCTCCGATAACCCTATTGTCTGGGGCATTCGTTTGATCGACGATGACGACATTTTCCTGTGCTGCAGAACGAAGACTGATATTGCTCGCCGGAAATGCGTCATTCATCCAATGCCATTTATCGCCATTTTGGTGTAAAACTCTTTCTTCTGTCAGAAATTCAAGAACGTCAATAATCTCCGCTTTGCCAAAGGCATCTCCTTTTTTAAAAGGAAGCTCATATGCTGCACATTTGATATGATCAACCAAGATTACGAGATTATCTGGATTAATTCTTGCGGTTTCCGGATTTCTCGTAAAGAAATAGTCAGGATGCTTCACGATATACTGATCAAGAGCACTAGAGCTGCCGACCATGATGATTAAAGCTTCTCCATGCCTTCTACCTGCACGTCCTGCCTGCTGCCAGGCGCTCGATATTGATCCAGGGTAGCCAGTCATGATGCAAACCTGAAGCTGACCGATATCAACCCCTAACTCAAGAGCATTCGTAGAGATCACACCATAAATTGAACCATCCCGCAGCCCCTTTTCAATTTCTCTACGCTGTGTTGGCAAATAACCTCCACGATAACCTCGGATCGATTTTGGACCCAACTGTTTGGACACTAGTTCCTGTAAATAGGTTAGTAAAATCTCCACACGGACCCTGCTTCGAGCGAAAACAATTGTTTGAATCTTATTTTTCAAAAACTCATTTGCGAGTTTCCTGACTTCCAACACCGCACTTCTTCGAATATTAAGCGGTTTATTAATTACTGGCGGATTATAAAACACAAAATGTTTTTTTCCGCTCGGTGCTCCATTGTTATTGACCAGAACCATCTCTTTTTCCGTAAGTTCCTCAGCCAACTCTTTTGGATTATTGATTGTCGCAGATGTACAGATGAATACAGGATCACTTCCATAAAACTGGCAGATTCGTTTTAGTCTTCTAATGACGTTTGCCGTATGACTTCCAAAAACGCCTCGGTATATATGAAGTTCATCGATGATCACATACTTTAAATTCTCAAATAAAGAAACCCATTTCGTGTGATGCGGCAGGATTCCCGAATGGAGCATATCAGGGTTGGTAATCACAATATGCCCTGCCTGACGTATTTTTTGCCTTATATTGGATGGTGTGTCTCCATCGTACGTATAACTATTTATATCAGCTTCCATCTCATTAATCATTTCGTTCAATTCACTTTTTTGATCATAACTTAATGCTTTTGTCGGAAAAATATAAAGTGCTCTTGTTTTTTCATCTTCAAGTACTTTTTGAAGAACTGGCAAATTATAGCATAACGTTTTACCAGAAGCTGTCGGTGTGACAGCCACAAGGCTTTTACCACTCACAGCAGTCTCAAAAGCAGTCGCCTGATGGGTATACAACCCATTTATCCCTCGTTTATTAAGAGCCTGCTTGATTTTATCATCTATTTGATCTGGGAAAGAGACGATTTTTGCCTCTTTCGCGTCAATAACTTGCCAGTGAACAATATTATTTTTAAATTCCTCATTTGTTTTTAAACCAGTGATAACTTCTTGTAAATTTTTTCGCAGTTTCATATAACCCACCTCATACTCCTATTCTACCGAATGAACGTTCTGTACAAAAGGGAAACTATTTCCTTTTACAAAAAAAAAGCAGGAAACGGTAAAATTCCGTGTTCCTACTTGTTATTTCTTCACTTATTTTCCTTCGACAAAACGTATAATTTCTTCGGCAAGTTTGCCTGGGGCTTCCAACATCCCCATATGCCCGCTTCCTTTGAGTATAACTTCTTTAATATGATCCCCTTTTACAGTAAAGGTTTTTTTAGCAGGAATAACCTTATCTTGTTCACCTGCAACCAAAAGGACAGGTAGCTTTGTATCTTTCAGTACATGATTTCGGTCTCTTCTTTTCCTCATAGCATGCAAAGAACCGATTGCTCCACTTTCACTTGTTTTATAACCTATTTCTTTTGCATTTTCAATGTTAGGATCATCAGATTTAGCAAAAAGCTTCGGTACAAGTCCGTCAATAAAGGCAGGGATCCCGTCAATTTCAATTTTTTCAACAGATTTTAACCGCCCTTCCTTCCCAGCCTCATCGTCAGGCAATGCGGTGGAATGAATGAGGGAGAAACCACTCAATTTTTCAGCAAACTGCTCAGCAAATGACAATGTGATATAACCTCCGAGCGAATGACCGAACATGTAAACCTGATTGATTTGCTGTTCATCTAAGAATGCAGCAATATTCACTGCCATCTCTTCAATCGTGAAAGATGTCCCTAGTGGCTCACTTGCACCATGACCTGGTAAATCAATGGCAATAACTCGATATTTATCTTTTAAACCACTAATGATGTCCTGCCAATACCCATGACTTCCGCAAAATCCATGGATAAATAGCAACGTTTTTTTACCTTCCCCGCTATCTATGTAAGAAAGCTTGTTCCTTTTATTCATCTCTATCCCTCTTTTCTAAAAATAATCATTTAGTAACGTTATTCCCTTCCTCCCTATATCTAAACCCTTCTTTGATTCACACATATTAAGTCTCTACATAGCCTATATGCAAAGGAATTTTTAGAAAGGAGCACTGTGATGACCTCTTCTGAAAAAAATAATAACCACAAGGGCAGAAATGAGCCTTTTACCCATTTTATTCACAAGATGGATCGATTGTTTTCCGAGAGACCCAAAGGCATGCTGCAATCACTTGATGATTTCTTTAGTTCAGCAAAAGAACGAAGCTTTCCGGTCGACCTTCATGAGACGAATTCCGAATATATCCTCACTGCTAGCTTGCCCGGAATTGCACGCAGCCAAATTTCCATTGATTTGTTGACCCAGGCGGTAACCATCTCGGCAAATCATGTAGATAGCCTTGCTACGCAACATAAAACTCAAGGAATGTTTCAGAAAGATCTGTCAGCAAGCCGATTATCTAGAACCATTTCCTTTCCAAAACCAATTAATGAAAGAAAAGTAACAGCAAGACATCGCGATGGCATTCTCACTCTACATTTACCCAAGGTTAAGGGAAATCGAATTGAAATCAATGATTAATCTTTTTAAGCAATTAAAAAGCAGACTTAATTAAGTGGCTGGGTCACTTGTAAGTCTGCTTTTACTTTATTCAACATCTAAACTTTGAAGAAGCCCCCTACTCCTTTGACCATTGAAGAAACTTGAGAGACTGTATTCATCATTTGTCCAGCTGTGTTCATCATTTTCGTTATATCCATGGATCCATCTTGTGTTTTGAATTGATTCATAACCGACTTGATACCCGATGGCTGCTGTTTTTGCATGAATTGCTGCTTTGGATATGGATTGTGAGCCTGCTGCTGATTATGTGGGGGACGTTTAGCCGGCTGGAGCGGGTTATCAAACGGACTAAAAGCTTGAGGCTGATGTTGCTGCTGATGTTGCTGCTGATAGGGCTGCAGTTGCATTGGCTGCATTGGCTGCATCGACTGCATTGGCTGCTGCATTGGATGCATCGACTGCATTGGCTGCATTACACTGTTGCCTGGAAACGCTCCCACAGGCATCACCTGTTGTTGCATTTGTTGAAACGGATGATAGGCCGCCTGTTGATATGGGTCATGATTTGTCGGCATATAGCCCCCTTTTTCCTGGGGAGGATAAGGATACATATATGGTTCTTGATTACTGGGCTGAGGATACGGCATTGGCTGCTGGTATCCTCCCCAGTATTCTGATATTGATTGAGGATAATGTTCTTGACTAGGGGAGACTTGGTTATAACCGGATCTCATCATTTCCAATGAGCCCTCCTCATTATTCATGGCATGGTTCCAATAATATATGAAAAAAGAGGAAATATAGTGTAGGTGTTTTTATGATAATATCCGATCGATTTCTGATTTTACATTATTAAGAATAAACACAACCGATTGGACATGACTTTTAAATCGCTTGTAACTGGTTTTTGGAAAAAATGCCTGAACGGCTACATCGGAAAGGTTATGTGCTGTTTGTTCAATTTGCTCGGGGAAAAGATGTTTAAACTCCGTTTCTTTCATCCACTCCTTCATTCCGCTTTCCCATTCCATACAAATGGTTCTGACTTGATCTGCAAACGGCTTAACCTCAGAAAAGAAATCCTTTTCTTTTCCTTCCCTACGTACATTTTCATATATATCATCTGCTTTAACCGCATAATTCAATAATTGTTCAGTTAATCTTTGAAGATTTTCTTTTTGCACAATAAATTCCTCCGCACATTTGTTTCCAATAGTATAATCTAGTTCTTTATAAAATGAAATCCTGTTGGCTTAAAACTGCACTTCAGCTAAAATCTTGTGCGTCCTTTTGGATTTATCTAGTGTAATGGAATAGGAATGGTTTTCTTTTTCAGTATTAATCCAATAATCTTCTGCTTTCTCAATGGCCTCCTGGGCTTCATTTACTAATGTATACTGCTCTGCCCATAGTTTACACCTTACTGTATTAACAGTTTCTCCATATGAATTTTCCAAACAGTCCAGACTGGTACTGATCTCAGCTATCATCCTTAGTATTTCCTCTGTTGCGACACTATTATTGACCATGCTGACCCCTCCCATTCATTACCTGTACTATTCTTTTTTTTATTAGAAAGCCCTTCAACGTTGACAAAACTAGAAGGGAATCGGCAAAGAAAGTGCTATTCACTTAATTTATTGGGACCTTCGACAACAATGGCAGAATGAAGAATGGAGTTTTAAACAAAAATACAGACAGGAGGTGAATTTTATGCAGTCGAATGAAAGCAGACAGAAAGCAAACGAAAAACGACAAAAGCCGCCCAGCAACAAGGCAGGAACGGGAAATCCGAAACTTAGTGGAGAAAACCGGCCCTCTACCTAAGGCTGTAACACTTGCATCACCATTAACAGGGAAGGCTTAATCAACGCCTTCCCTGTTTGTCATTTTATTAAAAAACCAATTTTTGACCATTACGGCTGTGTGTAGCTGTTTTTGTTTATGGTCATACCAGTCGGTCAACATAGGGTCTTCCTCCCATTTAGGTTTTATAAACCACTCCTTTTTAATTTTTTTATTTGAATCCCACTGTTCAATCTTTTCTGCCTTATGATGGATGATTGGATAAACTCCCCGCAGCATCGGTGTCTCGTGGTACCTAGGCCTTTTTCGATATTGTTCATAATCGAAGCGGGCTCCGGTTGGCTCAGTGCGGCAGGAAAATTCATGAAATAGTGGAAACAACTCCTTAGAAAATAAAAGATTAGCCAATTTTTTCCCCAAATTAATTCTTTCATCGATATTTCTAAAATGCGAAACGGACGAACCATACAATTTCCCATTGCAAGTAGGAAATAATACAGTACTAAAATGCATCCAGTCCTGCAGCAAAAATAATAATGAATGAAATACGAAAGATTGCTTTTTAATAACGGGTTTTTCAATGATATTTTGTTCATTTATTATTAGAGCAGTGACTAATTTTTCGTGATTTCTATGTTTCCAAAAAGATTTCCATTGATTTGTCATAAATTTGGTAATAAAAAAATAATGACATAAGTGAAACAAAGGACGCCCATACTTCGTCGAATAATGATAGAGCAGTAATTGTGGATAAGCATCCTGGAAAATACGCCAATTCGCTTCTTCATATGTAAGGAATAATTGAAGTCTGTATTTAGAACTAAGTAAATGAGAAAACCAAATCCCTTCAAGATCACACATATTCCAGCCTGCATTTCGGGAAACCATACCTGCCAAAAAGGACCATTGGATTTCTGGATGAGCATTAAAAAATTGTTCATATGCTTTAGTTCTTGATATATTATCTCTATTCCCTTTTGCAGTTTGAACTTTTATGGAGTAGAGTAATTGCATTTCCGTCTTTGGAATTCGCATTCTAATGCTCCCAACCTTTCAAGAAGGATAAAATGTGACAATTGTGTTGTACTTAAATCCTATCGTTCTAAGAAACAATTCTTTTTATTCACATTTTAGATTCTTTTTTTGCTAATATAGATAAGTGAAAAAAAGGAGGGGTAAAAGTGGCATTTCATTATCCCAACGGACGAAGATTTGTACCGCAGGCAATGGAAGAAAAGAAAAGCCCACTTAAAGAAATCAGTTATAGCAACCGGGGAAAAACATTAGAAGATGATTTGAACGAAACCAATCAGTATTATTTAGCACACGGTATTGCCGTCATTCATAAAAAACCAACACCTATTCAAATTGTCGATGTTCACTACCCGAAAAGAAGTGCCGCTGTTATTAAAGAAGCATACTTCAAACAAGCATCGACTACCGATTACAATGGTGTTTATAAAGGAAAGTACATTGATTTTGAGGCAAAGGAAACGAAAAACAGCAGTTCCTTCCCTCTTAAGAATTTTCATGACCATCAAATTGAACATATGAAACACATTGTTCAGCATGACGGAATTGCATTTGTAATCATCCGTTTTTCTGCTACGGATGATATATATTTAATGAGTTCTGAACAACTAGGTTTTTATTGGAAAAGAATGAAAGACGGCGGACGCAAATCTATTACTCTCCAAGAGGTCGAAAGTAGTTCAGAAAAGATTACTCTTGGCTTTCAACCGAGAATTGACTATATTAAAGTAGTAGATTTACTAATCGCAGAAAATTTTTAGTTTTTTTTAGAAAGGCAGGTTAGCTGTAATGGCTGAAAAATATAATACTAGAGAAGAACGCCGAAAGCAGGGGCAGACTCAGAAAAAGGCACCAAAAAATGGGCCGAAAAAGTCAGCAAGCATGCTCAAGCGCATTTTTCTTATACTCGTTACAATTGGAATTATCGGCTTAGTCACTGGAGGTGCTGCATTAGCTTACTTTATAAGTGATGCTCCCAAACTTGATGAAAAGCTTTTAAAAGATCCAGTTACTTCAAAAATCCTTGATGAAGATGGTAAATTACTGGCAGAGGTTGGCAGAGAGAACCGGGATTATGTCAATTATGAAGATATACCTGATCTTGTAGAAGAAGCCTTCCTGGCAACAGAAGATTCCCGCTTTTATAAACATCACGGGGTTGATTTTTTACGTCTGGGTAGCGCAGTCATCGCCAACGTCAAAAATGGATTTGGCTCAGAGGGTGCTAGTACTTTAACCCAACAAGTTATCAAACGTTCTTATTTAACGCCTGATAAAACTATTAAAAGGAAAGTCCAAGAAATGTGGCTATCCATACAGCTTGAAAGAAAGTATACAAAAGAAGAAATTTTTGAAATGTATGTTAATAAAATTTTCTTTGCAAACCGTGCAAATGGGATTTTGACTGCATCTCAAACATATTATGGAAAAGATTTAAGTGAATTGAAATTAAACGAAGCGGCCATGCTTGTTGGATTACCGCAAAGTCCAAGCCGTTATGATCCATATAAATATCCCGAACGTGCAAAAGAACGTCGCGATATTGTACTTCATTTAATGAATAAACATGGTTATATATCCGAGAAGGAAATGAAAGATGCTCAAAATATCGATATTGCTGAAGGACTTCAAGAAGTTGATAAGAGTCAAATAGACACGACAGCTTATGATGCGTTTATCGACTTAGTAATTGAGGAAGTCGGGGATATGGGAGACTATAACGTCTTTACAGATGGATTAGAAATACAAACGACTATTGATAAAGACGCCCAAGAATATGTTTATAAAATGCTAAATAGTGATGAAGTCATCAATTACCCAAGTAAGGACCTTCAAGCCGGCCTTACCTTGCTTGATACACAATCGGGTGAAATTAAAGCTGTAGGCGGCGGTAGGAATACAACTGTTAAGCGCGGCTGGAATTATGCAACGGATGCCAAGCGTTCACCTGGTTCGACCATTAAGCCAATTCTGGATTATGGTCCTGCAGTAGAATATTTAAATTGGTCCACCTACCATCAAATCAAGGATGAGGAATATACCTACAGTGACGGAACACCGCTTAAAAATGCTTCAGGGCGTCATTATGGTACAGTTACGACTCGTGATGCACTGGCAAGGTCATTAAATATCCCTGCCTTAAAAACGCTTCAAGCAGTCGGCTTGGACCGGGCACGTGATTTTGCTGTAGACCTGGGCATTCCTTTTGATAAGGAAATCACCGAATCCGCTGCAATTGGCGGTGGCAAAGATGTTTCCACACTAGAACTTGCCGGAGCATACAGCACATTCGGTAACAGCGGAATCTATAACAAACCGCATACAGTGAAAAAAATTGTTTTACGTGATAAAACTACGATCAAAAACAAAATGGAAACGAAACCTGTAATGAAAGATTCAACTGCTTTTATCGTGACGGACATGCTGAAAAGTGTCATGAAAGAACCTTATGGAACAGGAAGGTTAGCCAATATACCTAATCTCCCGGTAGCCGGTAAAACGGGGTCAACCAATTTCACGCCTGAACAGCGTGCAAAGAACAACATCCCATCTTCCGGTGTAAAAGATAGCTGGATGGCGGGTTATACAACCAATTATACAGTCGCAGTATGGGCTGGTTATGATAATGCTTCAGGTGGGCAAATGGAATATCTGGGTGATTCATCACAAAGAATTCCAAAAGCAATATTTAAGAATTTAATGGAATATATGGCAAATTCAAAGGAAACTAAAGACTTTGAACAACCAGACAGTGTAGTAAAAGTTGGCATCATAAAAGGCTCAAATCCAGCTATTAAAGCCAATGAATATACGCCAAGTGATAGAATCACTTATGAATATTATGTTAAAGGGCACGAGCCAACACAAGTAACGACAGAATATAAGAAAATGGACTCACCTAGTATCAACGCTTCCTATAATCAAGAAAGCAATGAAATTCAGCTATCATGGTCATATCCTCAAAGTGATGGGGATCCGCAATTCGAAGTCAACGTGTCCGTTGATGGCGGAGCTCAAAGTGTGCTGAAAAAATCTAAGGATACTAGCTTGACGATTCCAAATCCAACCCCTGGAAGTAAATATACTTTCTCTGTTGTAGCAAGAGTTGATAATCAACAAAGTGATCCTGCTAGTACCTCTGTGGAAATTCCTGCAGAAGCGGTAGAACCTGAGAAACCAGACGAGGATATTGAAAAACCAGCCGAAGATGAAAATCTGGAACAAGAAACTCCAACCGAAGGCGAGGACAATCAAGGCAAAGACAATCAAGGCGAGGACAACGGCAACGGCAACGGCAACGGCAATGGCAATACCGAGAACAATGGCAATGGTAATGGTAACGAAAATGGAAACGGCAATAACAATGGCAATACAGATGATGGAAGTGGCAACAAAGACGACGAAAACGTTGTTGATGAAGGAGATACTGAACCTGGCACAGTAGAGGAGAATAAACCAGAAAAACCAGTCGAGACTCCTGATCCCACTCCAGACCCAGATAAAGAAAATGCAGACTAACAAACAAAAAAAACGTCTAAGCTTTAAGCTTAGACGTTTTTTTATCGTTCTTATTTTTTAATTTTAGACTTTACATATTGTTTTTCAAATTCCCTAAACATTTCACTGAGCTGCCTATACGAATGAAAAAAAGCAGGTCTTGCAAGGATAAAAGAAAGCCTTTCAACCAAATTTACTGGAATATAAGTGAAGTCCTTTATCTGTCCCTGCCAGGCACTCATTACAACTGGCATTCCATGCATCCAATAGACTGCCGATAAAAATAAACCAATTCCCTGCTTCATAGGTTCCAAAGCCTGTCCCGCTTTTCTCTCTGAAAATAGCAGACCGCATTCAGCTTCGATTTTCTTCCACTTTTCCAGTAGTTCCGGGACATGCCCATCTCCATCTTTCCAAGGTAAATAAGACTCTACTTTATTATAAAAAAGTAACTCATATGGGAACTTCTCGAGTTGAATCAAACAATTCCACTCATTATAGTCTTCTTTTTCCAAGATGATTTCCTCATTAGAAAAAAACAAAGGATGTTTTAATTCAGCAGGCACTCTTAATGAAAGCAATTGCGTCATTTGACCTCTATCCTTTTCATTCTTTTTTTCCCTTCACGGCACAGCTTTAGAAGCGGGCAGGTTTCACATCTCGGTGACTGGGCCTTGCAATGATAGCGTCCAAAGAATATCAGCCGGTGGTGCGTAACAGACCATTCTTCCTTTGGTATCTTGACCATTAATGTTTTCTCAACTTCGAGCACACTGTCCTTCCAGCGACATAATCCCAGTCGCTTGGAAACACGCTCTACATGGGTATCAACAGCAATCGCTGGCACGTCATACGCGACCGATACGACTACATTGGCCGTCTTTCGGCCGACACCAGGTAATTTAGTAAGTTCATCACGATCTCGTGGAACTTCTCTGTCATATTCCTCAATCAGCATTCGTGACAACTTTTGGATATTCTTAGCCTTATTACGAAACAACCCGATTGAGCGAATGTCATTTTCTAACTCCTCTATCGGGACGCTTATGTAATCCTCAGGCGTTTTATATTTTTGAAATAGATCCTTAGTAACCTTATTGACTAATACATCCGTACATTGAGCTGACAGGGCAACAGCAATCACCAATTCAAATGGATTGGAATGATTCAGCTCACAATGGGCATCCGGAAACATCTCACCCATTGTATCCAAACAATAGCGAATTTGAGCTTTATTAAGCATGTTCGTTCTCCTTTAATTCACATTACTGCTCGAGCCAATTATAAAAGGGCACATCTTTCATCGGTTGTGTTGGCTCTATTTTCCGGTCCCTTTTTTGATGCACTCTAAATTTTTGTCCTTGCTCCCTTGCTTGTTCCAGGGTTTTTATTCCATTCTTTTTCCACTCAAATAAAATCCGGTCAATGTATCGGAAATTCAATTTACCAGAAATGACAGCCTCCTTAAGAGCTGATTTAATAATTTCCGGTTGATGATCATCTTCCATCCACATTGCCAATGTCTCACATTCAAATGGAGATAATGGGCGCCCGAACTCCTGTTCAAAAATCGTATAAAGACTCTCCCCGGCTTTTTGTACCTCAGCGGATTCAGCCTGTTTCAAAGACTTTAAGAAGCAGTCCATCATTTTTTCATATAGCGGAGCCAGCGAATATTTTTCCTGGCCGATTTCTTGATTACTTTCAACCAACATTTCAACAAACCCTCTTTGAACCAAACGTTGGATTAAAAATAGACATTCCGATTCTTGTAATGTCATTCGTTCAGATAGTTGGGATGGTGCAGGAAAAGGATTATCTTTATCAATAAAACTTTGCAATTGAAGTAATAGGACCATTTCTTGTTCATTTAGTCCCATTGTCTTATAGTTAGTCAACAAAAAGGATGGAATCGTTATCGTTCCTTCCTTAAACCACGCATATAAATGTTCTTTATTCATGTTATGGACACCTCTGAATAAGTATAACATGAATAAGGGTTTACGAATAAGCTTATAATTTTAACAAAAAACGGTTATCTGCCAAATATGACAAGATAACCGTTTTATCATGGAATCAAGGATATAATCGATTTAATAGGCGTGGGAATGGAATAGTTTCACGGACGTGTTCAACACCACTAATCCATGCTACTGTCCGTTCTAAGCCCAAACCGAAGCCCGAATGCGGTACCGAGCCATATTTTCTTAACTCCATATACCATTTGTAAGCATCTTCACTCAAGCCATGCTCTTTAATTCTCTGTTCAAGCAGTTCTTGATCATGAATCCGCTCTGAACCACCGATAATTTCACCATATCCTTCTGGAGCAATCAAATCGGCACAAAGAACGACTTCTTCCCTGTTAGGATCTGGCTGCATATAAAAAGGTTTAATTTTCGTTGGATAATGAGTGATAAATACTGGCTTTTCATAACTCTCTGCTATTGCTGTTTCGTGTGGCGCTCCAAAATCATCACCCCATTGGATATCTTCAAAGCCTTGTTCATGAAGGAATTTAATTGCCTCATCATATGTAATCCGTGGGAAAGGAGCCTTAATTTGTTCAAGCTTTGCTGTGTCACGGCCTAGTGTATTCAACTCAAGCTGACAGTTTTTCAATACAGACTGAATTATTGATGAGACAAATTGCTCCTGAACTTCCAGGTTTTCTTTGAATTCAATGAAAGCCATTTCCGGTTCAATCATCCAGAACTCGATTAAATGACGTCTTGTTTTGGATTTCTCTGCCCGGAACGTAGGACCAAAAGAAAATACTTTTCCTAATGCCATGGCTGCTGCTTCCATATAAAGCTGACCGCTTTGTGAAAGATATGCATCCTCTTCAAAATATTTCGTGGCGAATAATTCACTTGTTCCCTCTGGAGCACTTCCTGTTAAAATTGGAGGATCGACCTTAACAAATCCTTCTTCATTAAAGAATTCATAGGTAGCACGAATGATTTCATTCCTAATTTTCATAACAGCATGCTGACGTTTTGAACGCAGCCATAAATGACGGTTATCCATTAAGAATTCAGGACCATGTGCTTTTGGAGTAATCGGATAATCAACTGATTCATGAATGACTTCAATATCTTTTACCTGTAATTCAAATCCAAACGGCGAGCGCTCATCCTTCTGAATGACACCTGTAACGTACATAGATGTCTCTTGCGTAACCGTTTTCGCACGAGCGAAAACTTCTTCGCCCACATCTGCTTTAACGACCACACCTTGTATGAAGCCAGAGCCATCACGAATTTGAAGAAAAGCAATTTTCCCACTGGAACGTTTGCTAGCAAGCCAGCCGCCAATGGTCACTTCTTGATTGACAAATTTACTAGCTTCTTTTATTGTAATTTTCACGGAATTTCCCTCCAAAAATAGCTTATCTTACTAAGGAATTTACTCTACTTATTATACCTATAGCCCTCCATACAAGCAAATAAATCACATAAATCAGAGGTTCCAAAATTCTTTTATATTCTTTTTATTCATACTTTTTTTGATAACTATTGCCCTTGTACTTGTTAGGTTCCTTATTTACTAACGTATTTGCTGATACAAAATGCAATAGTCATTTTTAAGCTTTTGTTTTTAAAATTTATAGACTAAACATACTATTTAAAAGGGGTGACAATTGAACTGTCCACATATATAAAATCCACCATTTAAAATTTGTTCCAGAAATAATCCTTTACCCTTTCACGCACCTTTATCTCTAGCTCTAGGTTTATAGTATTATCTTTTATAACACCTAACAGCAAAATTGGCCATTATTTTAATCACTACTTATCGTGATAAAGTCCTGGCAACTATCAACATGACTTTAAATACATATTCTTTTGTAATTCTTTAGTTAATTGAACTTCTGAAAGATAATCTTGAAGGAGCCGATTACACATAACTTTTATTATTTTTTTTATCAATATCTGAATCTACTTCACACAATTTATCTAAAACAATTGGTCACATCCTTTTATAAAGGGAACCAAAGTACATCCTGTACCACTAAAATATTTATTAAACAAAAAAACCTGCTGACACCCACTTTTACGCGGAATGACTGCAGGTTTTATAATATTTAAGCCATTTTTGACTTAACAAATGAATGGATTCTTTCAACCGCTGCTTCAAGCAGTTCCAATGAAGTCGCGTAAGATAGTCTGATGTTGTCCGGAGCACCAAAACCTGAACCTGGAATTACTGCTACCTGAGCTTCTTCTAACAATGCAGTAGTAAAATCATCCACATTGCTGTAGCCAGTTAATTCAACCGCACGTTTAACATTCGGGAACAAGTAAAATGCTCCTTGCGGTTTAATGCAGCTAACTCCTGGAATTTCCACTAATTTATCATAAATTGTATTCAATCGACCTTCAAATGCTTGGCGCATTTCTTCCACAGGATCCTGTGAACCTTCATAAGCGGCAATTGCACCGTACTGAGCTGTTGTCGTAGGATTGGATGTGCTGTGGCTAGAAAGGTTTGTCATAGCTTTGATGATGGCCTCATCACCTACTGCATAACCAATTCTCCAGCCTGTCATTGAATGTGATTTAGAAACACCATTAATGATGATTGTTTGCTTTTTCAATTCAGGAGAAATCTCCGCAATCGATGTATGTGATGCATTTCCATAAACCAATTTCTCGTAAATTTCATCGGAAACGATTAAGATGTCATGTGCTAAACATACTTCTCCGATAGCCGCTAACTCTTCCCTAGAATAAAGCATACCAGTTGGATTGCTTGGAGAGTTAATGATAACTGCTTTCGTTTTCTCAGTAATTGCTTGTTCTAACTGTTCTTTTGTAATTTTATATTGATTTTCTTCAGTGCCTACAACATATACTGGTTTTCCGTCAGCAAGTTTAATTTGTTCTGGATAACTTACCCAATATGGTATTGGAACAATAACTTCATCTTCTTCATCCAGAATTGCTTGAAACAATGTATAAAGAGCGTGCTTAGCACCTGAACCAACAATAATTTCAGAAGGCTTGTAATCTAAACCTTGATCACGCTTTAATTTGGCAGCAATAGCCGCTTTTAACTTTGGAAGACCTGCTGATGGCGTATATTTAGTTTGCCCTTCATTCATCGATTGAACGGCTGCATCAATAATATGTTTAGGAGTGTTATAGTCTGGTTCACCGGCCCCCAAACCAATTATATCAAGACCTTGAGCTTTTAGTTCTTTTGCTTTTGCTGTTATTGCCAATGTTGATGATGGCGTTAATGCTTGAACCCGGTTAGCTAATTTCATAATAAATTAATCCCCCATTCTAAATGCTTCGATAATACTTTAGCCATTCCCCTGTTTTGAAATCATAATAATCATAATTAAAGCGCTCAGATTCATCAAGATATGTTACTTCCCAAAGTGGAACGTTTTTTTCCATACCAAGCTTTACTGAAATGATTTTTTGAGGATTTAGCTTTTCATTAACAATGCTTAAAATCTCTTTTTTTGACTTACCATCTTTATAGTTTTCCACTACAATTTCTTTCTTCTCGTCCTCAGGAAGCCAGACTATTTTTTTAGTCCCATTTTCTCCCTTACCAATGATGACAGAATACGAATCCTGCCCATTATAAAGGTAGAACTCTTCCATGGTTTCAAGGCCGCCCTCTTTCTTCGCCTTTTCAAAAGCCTCATTACCAGCTTCTTTTTTAGGCTGCAACGCTTTAATATATGCCCCGCCGACAAATCCGATAAAACAAAGGACTAGGATAGAAGCAATAATCAACCATTTTTTCAAAGCCGCTTTTCCCTCTTTCTATGTACGATAAATTGTAAATATCGCTTTTTCTTGATTTTCTGAATCTAATGCAAGTCCGAACATTAAGTCGTCCTTTTTCAACGTCCGGTTCAAAGAATCTACAATCTTATACAAATCAGGAGAATTTTGCAACCTGACTGTCGAGATTACTTCAATTTTACTTTCCATGAAAACGCCCCTCCATTTTAACTAAAAATTGTCAACAATCACTGGTATGAATAGGATTAGAAGGCTTTACTACCTTTCACATTATAACAGCTCGAAGGTTATTTTTCTTTATTATTTCATAAAAATTCAATTGGATTTATGAATAATCTAAAGATTCTTTAAATCCACTCTTCTATCATATCCACCATCTCATTAATTGAGCCCTGATGCCAGTCAACGGCCGGTATGGACTTTTGAAATTCAAGACCGTATTTGGCGGTGATAATGCGGCGGTCCAGAACAACTAGGACTCCTCTGTCTTCAGGAGTACGTATCAGCCTCCCGAATCCTTGGCGGAACCTTAGCAAGGCTTCAGGTAAAGAATACGCAGAGAAGGCGTTTCTGCCTTGCTTTTCGAGAAGTTGGCATTTTGCAGCTGTGACCGGCTCATCCGGTGGTGAAAACGGCAGCCTGACAATGATTAGGCAGGATAAATCCTCTCCTGGAATATCAACACCTTCCCATAGGCTAGTTGTTCCAAATAGGACGGCTTTCTCGAAGTTTTGAAAATTTCTGAGTAACCTCATTCGGCTTCCACCAGAAATCCCCTGTGCAAACAAGGTATACTCATCTAGGACCCCTGAGTCTTTGATGGAAAAATAGGTTGCTCGCAGCATCTCATGCGATGTGAACAAAACCATCATTCTCCCTTTAGCTGCCTGTGCAGCGGCAATAATATGGTTTGCCGCTGTTTCCGAGAACTCCTCCACTGATAAGCAATTAATATCCGGAATATCGTTCGGAACTACGACCTTCACAAGTTCCTTATAACGAAAAGGCGAAGGAAATCTTGCGGTCTGTATTGGTTCAGAATCTAAACCAAGCTGCGCTTTAAAGTACTGAAATGAATCCTTCACAACGAGGGTTGCCGATGTCATGATCACACTTTTCTGGCGTCCAAAATAGGAATCCCACAACCATTTACTTCCTGCAATTGGCTGAACAGTCAATGTCACGCCATGTTGTGGTGCTGTATTTGTATAATCAAGCCAATAAATATTTTCTTCTTGTGGATTGATAAAAAATTCATGTAAGGAATCCCTTGTATCCTGCAAATGTCCAAGAAGCACTTCTATATCATTTAAATAAAATAAAGCATTTTTCCCTAACGTGGCCTCATTATTTAATAAAAGACTCAACCTTTTCTCCAGTTCCATGATGATCGATCCTAGCAAGTCTACTAACCGTTCAGCAACCAGAATCGCTTTACTCCATCGATGGTCATCTATCTTAAATGAGAGGCGTTTCGGACTCACAGAATGAGATAGTTTTTGGGCTTGGTTGGAGATGTAATAAAAAAGTTGTTCAAATTCATAGGCAAAGTCATTAAGCTTTCGATCTAGGTCATGCGTGGACTTACCTTCCGTCAAGCCGTTGTTTGAGAGCAATTTTTCAAGTTTGTATAATAATTGCTTTTGATCTGTGGTCCCTAGTCTGTTCAGCACCGTCTTCACGGAAATATAATTAAGTCTTCGTCCAAGCTGTTTAGAAGCAGCCTGTTCCAAATGGTGAGCCTCATCAAGAATTAAATACCCTTTTTTTGGAATGAGGGCATCTTCTGTAAGAAGATCAGTCATTAAAAAGGAATGATTAGTAATGATGATATCTGCTTTGCCAGCTGTTCTTTTTGCTCTTTCAAAAAAGTCCAATTCAAGCCATGGTTGTTTTAAACCGACATATGTAAGCCCGTCACTTTGAAGTCTATTCCAAAAAAGTTGTCCACCACTTGTGAGATTTAATTCATCTTTATCTCCTGTTTCCGTTTCCGTTAGCCAAACTAATATTTGCATTTTTGTTAATGCTGTTTCGTAATTATCTTCCTTTTCACGTAATGCCCGTTCAAACTTTGCCAAACTCAAATAATTACTTCTTCCCTTTAGCAATACAGCTTGAAAAGAATAAGGAAGGATTTTTTTCAGCTTAGGAACTTCGTTTTGAAGAAGTTGATCCTGTAACTGAAGCGTATACGTCGAAACGACTACGGGCTTTTGATGTTTCCTCGCAAAATAAACAGCAGGAAGCAGATAGCCTAAGGATTTCCCAATCCCAGTCCCAGCTTCAATGATTGCGTCTTGACTGGATTCGAAGGAATGATGAATCATATTCATCATTTCCAGCTGTCCGTTTCTCGCTTCAAAAGCAGGAAAAGCATTTTGTAGCATGGCCATTTTCTTCTCATCATCTTGCGGAAATTCTGCTTCTCTGTCTTTATAATCAGTTTCTTCGTCGACTTTTTTAAATGCAAGGCCTCTAAATGTAATAAGTTCAGGTGAATGAACTTCAGCTTTTGTAAGTTTGCTTGCAATACAAGCATCTATCAATTCGGAAATTTCACTTTGTAAGGAAAAAGATAAGCGGTATAACTGTTTTAGCGTCATCACTGGCAGATTCATGAGCTTTTTTTTCAATTCCAATAATAATAAAGCGGTAGCATATGCATCGCTATCCGCTTGATGAGGCCGAGAATGATCTAGATTTTCTTCTTTGGCCAGCTGATGTAGCTTATATCCATCGGATGTCGGTTTCAAAATTTTCGCTAATTCTACCGTATCAAGTGTGGAACCATAAAAAGGCTCCAATCCACAGCGTACTAATTCTTCCTGTAAAAAAGATAAGTCAAATAAAACATTATGGGCAACAAAACAAGCCCCTTCTATAAGCCTGGAAATATTTTCTGCGACATCTTCAAAGTCAGGTGCATCCTTTACCGTCTCGTTGCTTATTCCGGTCAATTCTTCAATAAACAAGGAAATTTCTTGTCCAGGGTGGATGAACGTTGAGTATTCATCTACAATTTGATCATTTTCGATGACTACGCCGGCAAATTGAATAATCCGGTCTCCCTTTTTCGGAGAATTTCCTGTTGTTTCCAAATCGACCACTACATATCGTTGTGTCATGAATTGTACACCTCAAACTTCACTTTCTCCACTTCCTGATGGAATTCTCTTATCTTTTTTATACCATAATAATCGTAATAAAGGAAACACGCAGTTTATCGAATAAAAGTTTAATTACCTTTGAATCCACTTCAATCCCTCCCCCTATCCTGGTAATACAATTCTAAGCAAATGAAAAGGGCCGGCTCAACATATGCATGATACATGTGCATAAGAGCCGGCCTTCCGCTTACATGATAGTAGCTGCAGGTTCGTTTGAAATCAGTTCAACAATTTGGTTATTTTCATTCATAATCGCAACTTTAGGCTGATGATCACTCAGCTTATCTTCAGCGACCATCACATAAGAAATAATAATCACAATATCATCAGGCTGAACTAGTCTTGCTGCTGCTCCGTTCAAACAAACAACACCGCTGCCCCGTTCACCTGCAATCACATACGTTTCAAGGCGTGCACCATTATTATTATTGACGATGGCTACTTTTTCATTCGGCAGAATGCCTACCGCGTCAATTATGTCTTCATCGATTGTAATACTGCCAACATAATTCAAATTGGCTTCAGTAACCCTTGCGCGATGGATTTTTCCATTCATCATTGTTCGAAACATGTAAACTCCCCCTAAGCTGTAGGTTTATTCTACTGTCAATGTAATATTATCAATTAGCCTTGCATGCTTAAACTTCACGGCCATTGCAATAATGATATTTCCTGATAATGTTTCAATCGGCTTGAGCTCTGGATATTGATAAACCTCAATATAATCTATTTTCCCATTTGTATGGGCTTCTACATGTTCCCTTACTAGCGCCGTAATTGTATTAGGATTTCTTTCCCCTGTATTAATCGCTTCTATCGCCTTTAATAAACTTTGGTATAATTCTTTTGCTTCTATGCGTTCATCATCTAGCAGATATACATTTCGAGAGCTCTTTGCTAATCCATCTTCTTCACGAACGGTATCGACAGCTACGAGTTTAATTGGAAAATTAAAGTCTTGAATCAAACCATCTATTACTGCGACTTGCTGTGCATCCTTCTTACCGAAGTAAGCTCTATCTGGAAGAATGATATTAAAGAATTTCGTTAGGACCGTCGCTACACCATCGAAATGGCCTGGTCTTTGTCTACCACATAAACATTCCGTCCTGCTTTGGACGACAACCTTGACTGATGGTTCTTCACCGTACATTTCATTGACAGTTGGGTAGAAAAGATAATCTACGCCTGCATTGGCTGCGACATTTTCATCACGTTCCAAATCACGAGGGTATGTTTCAAAGTCCTCATTTGGTCCGAACTGCAACGGATTGACAAAAATACTTAAAACAACGATATCATTTTCTTTACGAGCGTTTTCTAAAAGGGTGGCATGTCCCTCATGTAAGAAGCCCATTGTCGCTACATAGCCGACACTTTTTTGATTGCTTTTTTCCTTAATGATTATTTGTTGTAATTCAGCTGCAGAAGTAAAAGTTTTCATTTTTTTCCCCCGTAAAGAGCTGAAAGCTGCTCTTCCTTCATCGTAAATGTATGCTCTTTCGTTGGAAAATCTTTAGTTTTCACGTCATTCACATAACTTGTAATCGAATTGCTTATTAGTTCGTTCGCATTTCCGTACACTTTAACAAATTTTGCAACACGATCAACACCATAACTGATGACATCGTGATAAACAAGGACTTGACCATCTGTTTCAGCACCTGCCCCAATTCCAATCGTTGGAATTGCTAGGTTTTGTGTGACGAGTTCTCCTACTTGATATGGTACACACTCAAATACTATCGCTATGGCTCCTGCCGCTTCACATTTTTTCGCATCTTCAACGAGCTGTGCAGCTGCTTCGGCATCTTTTCCCTGTACTTTATACCCACCAAGCACACCGACTGATTGCGGAGTCAGGCCAAGATGAGCTATTACGGGAATACCAGCCTTTGTTAATGCGGAGATTTTTTCGACAACATCATCTGCCCCTTCAACCTTCACAGCATCCGCATGGCCTTCCTGCATGATGCGGGCCGCATTTTTAAGTGTTTCATCTAAAGAAAGGTGATAGCTCATGAAGGGCATGTCTGTCACGACAAACGTATCGGGGGCCCCACGTTTTACTGCTTTTGTATGATGAATCATGTCATTAACCGTAACAGGGATGGTAGAGTCATAACCTAATACAACCATTCCTAAAGAATCGCCAACTAAAATCATGTCGACACCTGATTGTTCGGCTAACTTTGCTGACGGATAATCATATGCCGTAAGCATGACAATTTTCTCGTGATTTTGTTTCATTTTCAAAAAATCTCCGGATAATTTCATTACGTTTCCTCCTTTTTGATGGAGGAGATGAAAACATCAGCGTTTTAAAAACTGGTGTCTATACATTCATACGCAAAAAAAAGACTGACTAAATAGAGTATCTGTTACGTTACAATAAGTGGCAAAAAACGCCTCATCTTTGTCAACAAAACAGCACTTGTCCTTTTAGTCAATCTCTTTGATAACATCAGAAGTTTCATCCCTCCGTCCTAGTCCAGTACGCTGGATCAAGGCAGATTTTCAAATAATTTGGTATTTATGGGGGTGCAGTTCACATGAGATACTGCCCACTTGCATTATATCAAGCCAAAATCAAAAATTCTATTTATTTTTCACAGATTTGACAAAAATCTACTGAATTTCAATGTCTGCTGAATAAATCGAATGTACGGTTCCCTTTTTGTCTTCAAGGAGCAGAACACCAGCATCTGTTATTCCCAATGCTTTTCCGACAATTGTATCATTAACCGTACTCGCTTTAATAACCTGTCCCAGGCTGATGGCATAACTCTCCCATAGACCCTTTATTGGCATAAAGCCTTCTTGTAAATATAGATCATACAAATTTTCTAAACGAACCAACACACGTTGTATAACCTTTGACCTTGAAACCGTTTCTCCGCTTTCTATGAAAAGAGAAGACGCTTTCTCCTGCAGATCTTCTGGGAAATCTTCAATTTGTTGATTGATATTCATACCAATTCCGATAATGACAGAATGAATTCTGTCCGATTCTGCCTGCATTTCTGTCAGAATGCCAGTTACTTTCTTTCGATTTATCAAAATATCGTTCGGCCATTTGATTTGAGGTTGTAAATCCGTTATATCCTCTATTGCCTGAACCACGGCAACCGCGGCCAGTAAAGTCAACTGAGGAGCCTCATGAAGTGGAATCTTTGGCCTTAAGATTAGACTCATCCAGATGCCACTGAATTTTGGAGAATGCCAAGATCTCATGAGTCTTCCTTTTCCAGATACTTGTTCCTCGGCAACAACAAGAGTCCCCTCCTGAACTCCTTCATTTGCAAGTTGATGGGCAATTTTTTGAGTTGATTCTACAGATTCCTGATAGTGAATCATTTTCCCGAGTTTTTTTGTTTCCAAGCCAAGCTGTATTTCACTTTCTGACACTTTTTCCGGTGTTGAAATAATCCGGTAGCCTTTTTTGCGGACAGCTTCAACATTATAACCTTCACTGCGCAGGTCTTCTATATGCTTCCAGACAGCCGTGCGCGAACAGCCTATATATTCAGCAATTTCTTGACCGGATATAAATGCACCATTCGCCTTTGAAAGGGCTTCCATCAGCTTTGTTCTTAAATCAGATTGCATTTCTCCAGCCACCTCTTAATTTCATCTTTTTCATTTCTTAATTCTGCATTCAAAACAGCTTTCAAAATCAATTCCAAGTTTTCTTTCACCCATGGACCCGGTCTTTCTTGACGCCATTTCAGTAAGTCCGTACCCGTTACCGCAAGATCAGACATTTGTTTAATTATTAATTCATTAAATCGTTGATGAATAACCTTCTCTGCATCCTTAACATTTCGTCCTGTTAAGACAGCTCGGACTTTAGCAGCTTGGACGGCTTCAATCTGACCTGCCTGAAATATTTCGAGAGCAGAATTTTCAAACGGTGGTTCTTTCTTTGCTAACTGAATAATACGTTGGACACTTCTAATTGTTTTTAGCGGCAGTTTCCACTCTCTTAACGCCACTTCAATATCCTTGGCATTCGTATAAATCATGATAACAGACCATAATTCTGCCGCTTTTAAGTGATGAAGCGGCAGATTTAATAACTGCTCCAAATTTTCTTTTTGATTAGAAAATTGGGGCAAGTATTGGTATAACCCGCTCTCTAGTAAGAGCGAAAGAGCCCTTGTCTTGTAGGCTCCAGCTAAAAGTTTTTCAAATTCAATGAGAATTCTTTCGATTGCAATTTCGCTAATGATTGGTCCATTCTCTTGAAGTGAATCAAAAGTTTGCTGATCCAGTTCGAAATCAAGCTGGCTGACAAACCTTAATGCACGCATCATTCTCAAAGCATCCTCATGAAATCTTTCATGAGGATTGCCAACCGTGATAATTCTTTTTTGTAACAAATCACGCTTTCCGTTAAATGGATCAATCATATTCCCAGACTTATCCATAGCAATCGCATTCATCGTAAAGTCTCTTCTCTGTAAGTCTTCGGTCAAAGAACGGACAAATTGCACGGAATCAGGTCTGCGAAAGTCCGTATACCCGCTTTCCGTTCTAAATGTCGTAATTTCGTACGTACCAGACTCCGCAATTACAAGCACCGTTCCATGTTCGATTCCGATATCTGCTGTTTTAGGAAAGATCCCTTTAATTTCCAGAGGTGTAGCAGAACTAGCGATATCCACATCATTGATGGGCCTGCCGAGTATATAATCTCTTACAGAACCACCCACAAAATAGGCTTCGAATCCTGCTTTTTCAATCAATTCAAGAATGGGTACTGATTTTAAGAATAACTGATCCATCAGCATCCCCTCCTTATTCAATAGAATTAGTTTCGAGCGCTTGAACATAGATTGCTTCATACTCTGACATAATGGTATCTGAGTGAAATTCAGTATTGGCCCTTTCTAGAGCAGCCTCAGAAAAACGTTTATGTAAAATAGGGTTGCTTAAAAGTCCGACAGCCTTTTCAGCTACCATTTCGACGTCGCCCAATTCACAAATATAGCCGGTCTTTCCGTCAACAATAACCTCTGGAATCCCTCCTACATTCGTTCCTATACATGGAACACCACATGCCATTGCCTCAAGAAGTACAAGTCCAAAACTTTCTTTTTCGGATAGCAGTAAAATTAAATCACTAATTGAATATAATTCGGCAAGGTTGTCCTGCTTCCCCAGGAACAAGACCTTTTCTTCGATTTCAAGATCTTTAGCCAACTTTAATACCGTTGTTACTTCCGGGCCGTCTCCTACGAGAAGAAGCTTAGCAGGTATTTTCTTTTGAGCTAAAAAGAACGCTTGGATAACATCTTTAACCCGCTTGACTGAACGAAAATTTGATACATGAATGATGACTTTTTCTTCATCTTGGATACCGTATTCGTCCCGTAAATATTCTGAATTGGTTTTATGATAATCCCTTTCATCAATAAAATTATAAACGGTTTTGATTTCCTTTTCCGGAGAGATTAACTCATGTGTTTGTTGCACGAGCGAATTAGATACACCTGTAACAACATCTGATTGTTCAATCCCAAATTTTATTAAATTGGATAGTGAAGGGTCATGGCCTAGCACAGTAATGTCTGTACCATGAAGAGTCGTGACGATTTTAACTTTATTTCCTGACATCTGCTTTGCAAGAATCGCACAAACCGCATGTGGAATGGCATAATGAACATGGAGAATATCAAGTTTTTCCCTCTTCACTACTTCCGCTATCTTACTCGCAAGCGCAAGGTCATAAGGTGGATATTGAAAAACAGAGTAAGAGTTGACTTCCACTTGGTGATAATAAATATTATGGTACATCTTATTTAGGCGGAAAGGGAGGCTTGAAGAAATGAAATGAATTTCATGTCCTTTTTCAGCAAGCATTTTGCCCAATTCAGTTGCAACGACACCCGAACCTCCTACTGTAGGGTAGCAGGTAATTCCAATTTTTAATTTCATAAGATTATTTTTCCCCTAACAAATCGGCTTCGATCAGCAACGGTTTTTTTGACATAAATCCTTCCGCATAAGCGACACCCACTTCTTTGCCGAACATCTTTTCCCTTGCTTCTACTGTCTCGATATATCCGTTCACAAGCGGTGTCTCCACCGTTGTATTACTTTTTTCGAATTGACTTCCATATGCTCTAAGACTGTCCAATTTTTCCGATATAGAAGAGGTAATGTCAACGACAAAGTCAGGTTTGTGAAAACCATTTATCATAAAATAGTACATATTTTGGACACGATGAGCTTCAAGACCATCTTCATCCAAATACTTTCTAACCCCTGCTGAAAAAACTGCTTCTTCAACTAATTTTGCACAATTCCCATGGTCAGGATGACGGTCTTCCCAAAAAGGGGCAAATACAAGTGTAGGTTTATATTTGCGAATAACCGTTATAATTTGATTTATGTATTCTTCTTTCATATATAAACCACGGTCGGGTAAATCTAGGGATATTCTCTCCACCCCTAGGATTTCCGCTGCCTTAGCTGCTTCCTTTTGCCGTAATAGAACGGTACCGTTGGACGACATTTCCGCTTTTGTCAAGTCACAAATGACGATGTCCTTACCCTGTTGCGCATATTTAGCAATCGTACCACCCATACCAATTTCAACATCATCCGCATGTGCCCCGAAAGCGAGGATATCTATATTACTTTTGTTTGTCATTTATCTCACCTTGTTTTTTTCGTAGTTTAAGCCAGTCCATATATCCATGTTTCAAACCCTGAATAAGTACTTCTGCCGTTCCCATATTTGTGGCCAATGGAATTTCATATACATCGGAGAGCCTTATTAGTGCTGATACATCCGGTTCATGTGGCTGCGATGTTAATGGATCTCGGAAAAACAGGACCATATCCATTTCACCACGGGCAATCATTGCCCCGATTTCCTGGTCTCCGCCTAGAGGTCCCGAATGGAAACGATGGACAGGCAATGATACTTCTTCCATAATTCGTTTCCCCGTTGTACCAGTAGCAAATAATTCATGTTGTTGAAATACAGCTTTATAGGCTGTTACAAATTGAATGATATCTTCTTTTTTCTTATCATGGGCAATTAAGGCAATTTTCATCGTATTCCTCCTAATACCTACTCGATAATATTTTCTAGTCCATATACAAGTACATCCAATTTCATGACTGAATCAACAGCAAGTTTAACTCCTGTCATAAAGGACGCGCGATTGAATGAATCATGGCGAACCGTCAATAGCTCTCCATCACTCCCGAAAAGTACCTGTTGATGAGCAACAAGCCCCGGTAGACGAACACTATGGATATGCATGCCATCTATATTTGCTCCTCGAGCACCTTGAATGGTTTCTTTCTCATTCGGATGACCCTGTTGTTTTGTCTCACGTACTGCAGCTATCATATCTGCCGTTTTAGCAGCTGTACCTGAAGGGGCATCCAATTTTTGATCATGATGCATTTCAATGATTTCTACATTCGGGAAGTACTTTGCAGCCATTTGTGAGAACTTCATCATCAAAATAGCCCCAATTGCAAAGTTTGGAGCGATAATACATCCAATACCTTTTTCCCTAGTTAACGAATCCAGCTTTGCTAAATCTTCTTTTGTAAATCCTGTTGTTCCTACAACAGGACGGATACCATGATTCAGTGCTGTTTCTGTATGATACATTCCTACTTCAGGTGTAGTTAAATCAATCAATACGTCTGCATTTACAGCCGAGAAGCATTCGTTAATATCGGAAAAAACAGGTGCTTCAATTCCTTGAAAACCATCAATATTTGAGAGGCTTTCCCCGTTATATTTACGGTCTATAACAGCTGCTAATTCAAACCCTTCTGTTCTATGTACTAGCTTCACCGCTTCATTACCCATTCTGCCACGAGGTCCAGCTACAATCACTCTTACTTTACTCATCCTTTACTTCCCCCTCTACATTCTCTTCTTTTTTTGTCCATCTGTCTTTATCACGTGTTGCAAACTTATGCATGACCGTATCGTGCGAGCTTTGAAGGTCAATACCAAGTGAATTAGCAAAACAAATTAGCACAAATAGCATGTCACCCAATTCCTCTTCAACCGTATTCTCATTTTCAGTTGATTTCTTAGGTTTTTCACCATGGTAATGATTGACTTCTCTAGCCAGTTCACCAAGCTCCTCTGACAAGCGTGCTAGCATAGCCAAAGGGCTGAAATATCCTTCTTTGAATTGTCCTATGTATTGGTCGACTTCTGCTTGCATTTGTTGGATCGTCTTTTGCTTTTCCATTTAGTCACCCATTCTTGATTTTCGTTAATAAACATTATACCTTCTTTATGTTAGCTAAAAGTGAATCATATGACAACAGATACGTTCGGTAACAACAATTGCCCATAGTTGGTTAATTAGTTATAATAAGTAAATTAACCGCATTCAAACGTTTTGGAGGTAAAAGACATGCTTTTCGGCTTAAAATTGAAAAACACTATATTTATCCTTTTTGGAGCTGGAATCTTCGCATTTGGCCTCGTACATTTTAACATGCAAAATAACTTGGCAGAAGGCGGTTTCACTGGTCTCACCTTGATTATATATCAACTTATTGGGATAAATCCTTCTTATTCTAATTTGGTTTTAAATATCCCATTATTCTTAATAGGGTGGAAATATTTAGGGCGGACTTCTTTTTTTTATACAATCATTGGAACAGTTGGTTTATCCGTTTGGCTATGGGTATTCGAAAGATATCAAATCGAAATAAATCTCGGGAATGATTTGATGCTGGTGGCATTGTTTGCCGGGGTCTTTGTTGGTGTTGGGCTAGGTATCATCTTCCGTTATGGCGGGACAACTGGCGGCGTTGATATTATTGCCCGATTTGCCCATCGATATTTAGGAATGGGCATGGGCCGGACCATGTTTATTTTTGATGCCATTGTTATTGGCCTATCCATTCTCACCTACTTGGATTACAGGGAAGCGATGTATACCCTAGTGGCGGTATTCATCGGTGCGCGGGTTATCGACTTTATGCAGGAAGGAGCCTATGCGGCTAGAGGAGCAATGATTATCAGCGAGAAAAATGAGGAAATTGCTGATAAAATCATGAAAGATATGGAGCGAGGAGTAACAGTCTTAAGGGGGTATGGATCATATACAAGAACTGATCGAGAAGTTCTATATTGTGTTGTCGGTAAAAATGAGCTCGTTCGCTTGAAAAATGCCATCACTTCAGTGGACCCTCATGCTTTTGTATCTGTAAGTGAAGTGCATGACGTATTAGGTGAAGGCTTTACCCTAGATGAGAATAAGAATCCAATCGAACGGTAGTATCAACTGTGAAACCATTACAAATACATCATTTTACATGATTCCCCGAATAGTGAAGTTTTATAAGTAGTATTAACTAAACCCGGAATATATCGTAAACGAATAAAAAGAACTCCATCATGTGATGGAGTTCTTTTTATTTAATCTTCTTCTCTCATACCTGTATACATAAGCAGAAGTCGAACTAGTTCAAGCACGGCTACAAGAGCGGCAGCAACATACGTCATCGCAGCTGCACTTAATACTTTTTTCGTTTCTCGTTCTTCATCATTACGGATAACTCCTACAGAAACGAGTTGATCCATTGCCCGAGAGGAAGCATTAAACTCCACCGGCAGCGTGATTACTTGAAATAATACTGCAGCTGCCATAAATACGATACCCGCTATTAATAAGCCTGGGATTCTGGCTAACACCCCGATTAAAATTAAAATCCAAGATATATTGGAACCAAAGTTAGCGACCGGTACTAACGCATGGCGAAAACGTAAGAACGCATAAGCTTCTTTATCTTGAATCGCATGTCCCACTTCATGGGCTGCAACTGCTACACCGGCAACAGAATGCCCATGATAGTTATCCGTCGATAAACGGACCGTTTTATCTCTAGGGTCGTAATGATCTGAGAGCATTCCAGGTGTTTCTTCGACCCTGACATTATATAAACCATTTTGATCCAAAATGGCTCTCGCCGTTTCAGCACCATTCATACCCGAAGAAGCAGATACTTTTGAATATTTTTTATACGTACTTTTCACTTTCATTTGTGCATAAATCGGGATTAAAATGATAATCGCCAAATAAATGAAATACATGGTATCCTCCTAAAACTATTATTACTCTCAATTCTATGGAATGAATGCTACCATGTCAAATATAGAGTTCTCTTCACTTACCTTCAATCGTTATGCTCTTTTCTAGGTTTTTCTCGATCTCCATTATATTTTCTCCAGCCGACGTAAGAAAGAGTCATTATTATAATACTGCCAGTAGTTATGATAACCCACCAAAGGGAAGGATCTGCATCGTCTTCTCCCATATCATTAAAAATAGACGTTAATTCATTTTGCAATGCATCCAGCTCTTTTTGGCTATCACTATCTCTAATTACTTCAGGACGGTATTGATTAATGTATTGAATCCTAGTATCCAGTTGCTGAATCTTTTCTTTAGAAAGGTCGACTTTCAAGCTTGGATATATCATTTCGTATTGTGAAAGGAATAAGTTCAATTGATTATTAAATGTTATTGTGTCTTGATGGATCGCGGCATCCTTTGTTTGCCTGAAGGAATTCATCATTTGATCCTCCATCTCGGTCCAAAGAGGCTGATGCGTTGACTTCACAGCATCCACAACAAGCCTAAATTTTGTAACTGAATTAACCTTCTCAGAATCTCCCTTATTCAAATCCTTTATTGTCATCAATGCTTCATTATGAGCTACAGTAATAATTCGAAGTTCGTCCATGTCAAGAATTTGTTCTTTCGCTGTCTCTTTTATAAACTGGTCAGAAAAAAACGTAAGCATCTTTTCCGAATCTCCGTATCGCTTCAACTTTGTCATTTCCAACGCTCTATCGGAAATGTTATCTAATTGCTCCAAACTTGAAGAGGATTCTGCATAGACAGGGAAATGTAAGACGACAAATAAAACAGCAATGGTTAATATGAATTTTTTCAACATGCTACTCGTCCCTCCTCATATCTCTACTAAAACGATATGAAACAAAAAACATGAGTAGACCTTGTTCATCATAAAAAGTTAACCCCGCACTCAAAAAATGAATGCGGGGCTAACTATTAGTTGATCATTGAAAGAGTAAATCGCTTTTTTCTAAAACCAAAGTACCATCCAACAAAGATAGAAAGAATACTTAGCCAAAAGGTAAAATAGCCTATTGAATTCATATAGACCAATAAATCACGATAAATAGGCATCATTTCAAAAACGTAATCAATAATATCATTATGTATGGTCCAAATCCCTGCTACAATCAAATGCCAAGGTTTTATTCGATAAAATGGTGAATATAAAATCCCTTGAATCGCCATACCCAAATGAGAAGCCATTAACATATAACCTTCCCAAGGCAATGAACCTGTTGTCATTAATGTCAGTATATTCATCACAACTGCCCATAAACCATATTTGAATAGGGTTATAATCGCCAATGCCTCCATAAGGCCAAAGTTTCTTTTCAAAAGAAACCCCAGTAATACAAATACAAAAAATAGGCTAGCAGTCGGGCTGTCTGGTACAAAAGCTAAAAAAATAGTCGGTGTGTTTGCTAATTGACTACCATACCAATAATATCCAAATAAAGTTCCGAATATATTAACCATTAATAGCAAAAAGAGCATTTGCCGATTTGCAAGCCAGCTGTAGATAATATTCATTCTTTTTACCTCTCTTACTATTCTCAATACAACCATTTTACAGTTCCTGATCTTTAAATCCAAGTTTTCATTTCAATTTCTTATCAGATTCTTTTCAATTTTCCAATAAAAAAGCCGACAACCGTAGTCGTCAGCTTTTCCATTCGGCAGCATATGAAAGAAAATGCTGTCGATAGATACTTTATTTTGCTGTTAAACCCGAAACAAATTCAGCTAATGTTGCCAATTCTTCATCAGAACCTTTGAACATACCAGCTGGCATAGCACCTTGGCCTTTGCGAGCGATTTTAGAGATTTCTTCTGGCTTTAAACCAGTGTCAATCAAGCTCGGTGCACCTGCACCACCTGTTAACTCAGCTCCGTGGCAACTAATACAACCACTAGCATCCATAAGTTTATAACCTTCGCTGTCTTTATCAATGTCTGCACCTTCTACGATTGCACCTTGCTTCTTAGAAGCTTCCCAGTCGTGATGGGCTGCAGACTCCCATGTCAGATAAAATACACCAGCCATTGCTAATAACATAAAACCTACAGCAAATGGACGTTTTGCTGGACTACGCTCTGGACCACGGTCTAAAAATGGTGCCAAGAGCAATGCTCCGAATGCTAGTCCAGGTATAACGAGAGCCCCGATTGCATTATACGGACCCGATGCATAAGTATACTTAAGTAATTGGTAAAGGAATAGGAAATACCAGTCAGGTAGCGGAATATACGCTGTATCTGTCGGATCTGCTATTCTTTCTAATGGAGACGGATGTGCAATTGTTAGGCACAAATAGCCAACAAGAAATACAGCTCCGACCATCCATTCTTTTAAAAGGAAATTAGGCCAAAATGCTTCAGTTTTCCCAGGATATTCTGAATAATCTTTCGGAATATTCGGTTTACGGTTCGCGGAGATACGCGAGTCACCTACGAATTTCATACCTTTCCCACGATGCATTGAACAATCCCCTCCTTTATGAAAAGGTTTTTATGATTCTCAGTTCATAACTCTTTTATAGTGGACCTGAAATACCTTGTTTCCGGATCATCAAGAAATGAGCCGCTAGTAAAGCAAATAGCGCTGCAGGCAGGAAGAATACATGAATTGCGAAGAATCGTGTTAATGTCTGTGCTCCAACTATTGTTGGATCTCCTGCTATCAATGTCTTAAGTGCTGGTCCCATTAGCGGTACCGAATCGACAATTGTCAAAGTAACCTTTGTTGCAAATAGCGCTTTCATATCCCATGGCAGTAAATAACCTGTTAATCCTAATGCCAGCATAATAAAGAAAATTAATACGCCGACCATCCAGTTCAATTCGCGCGGTTTTTTGTAAGCTCCCTGGAAGAAGACACGAAGAGTATGTAAAAACATCATAACAATAACTAGACTTGCTCCCCAGTGATGCATACCACGGACAATTTGACCGAAGGCAACTTCATTTTGTAGATAATAAACAGATTCCCAAGCGTTTTTAATGTCCGGTACATAGTACATCGTCAAAAACATACCCGACAATATTTGGATGACCGTGATAAAGAAAGTTAACCCACCAAAACAATATACGAATGCAGAAAAATGATGCGCGGGGTTAACATGTTCAGGAACCTCATGGTCAGCAATATCCCGCCATAATGGCGTAATATCTAAACGCTCGTCCACCCAGTCATATAACTTTGTTAGCAATGTTTACGCCCCCCCATGCGGTTTTAGTTGACCCAAATAAAGAATTCCATCTTTCTCTTTCGTGTCATAGACATCCAAAGGTGAAACCGGTGGTGTCCCTTTCACGTTCACACCATCTTTCGTGTACCTGCCATAATGACAAGGACAGAAAAATTGATTCGGATTAGACTTATCCGTATTCCATGCTACCGTACAGCCTAAATGTTTACAAATTGGAGATAAAGCAACGATATTGCCGTCTTCCATTTTATAAACCCAAGCTGTATTTGTTTCTTCAGACTCATACCACCCGTCGACCTGCTTAAAACTAAAGTCAACACGGGTTGGTTCGGTAGTCAGTTCACTTACCTTTTGTTTAGTTGCAATGTAATCCCCGCCTTTATCTGCTGATAATACTGGATCAATTGCAAACCTAACCATAGGCATCAACATACCGGCCGCCATAAATCCACCAACGCCAGTAAGTGTGTAATTAAGGAATTGACGTCGTGAAACATTATGCTTGCTCATGCGTTTTCCCCCCCTCTATTACTATACTGAGAGCCCAAAGGACCAATAAATAGCAACACTATAAAACTAGGACATTTCCATGATATCTCAATAATTTACCAAGGTCAATATTTGTAAAACCCAAAAGGTGGCAACTATGTGTCAAATAATGCGAAAAATCCTACTTTTTTTCATTTTTCCAATTATAAGTGAAAATATCAAGGATCTGGAGAACTTGCTGGTTAATCATTTCCCTAGCTTGGTTATTTTCTAGGGTTTCAAGAGGGATGGCTGGAATCCATACTAAATTATGTTCTAATTCCCGCTCTTCCTTTTTCCATTCAATATCTGATGTAAGAAAAAAAATATGTTTAAAATTATTTTCTTTCACTTTGTTAGTCCAACGCTTTAATAAATCAATCTTATCCTCCTCATCACTCAAATAATGAAAAGTTGGCATTAAAAGAATTCTTCCTTTCATCTGCTTTTCAATTTCCGAGCTTAAAATGGTAAGAAATTCATTCATTGAACCAGTTTGCTTAATTTGACTTCCAAATGTTATGGGAACCAAAGGAATCAAAACCGTATCCACATACTCTTTTGACTGGATATACATATCCAGATCTTTTGCTGTCCACTTCATATTTTTTCTTCACTCCCGATTTATTAAATCAACTCCTTATCATTTTACCATTTTTTTATTACATCTTTACCATATACCTATAGTCTTTACAAAAATGTGGATTTTATCAGCGTTTTATAAAAAATAAAAACCTTTCCTGATTACGGAAAGGTCGTTTTAGTTCATCCAAGTACTTTTAATTGATTAAGTTGTTCGGTTAAGTTCTTAAATGCCTGTTCGTCATGTTTATCGAGCGCTTCATCAATTTCCTTAAGTAGACGATCCCTTTGGAAATACAGCATACTTTTTTCCAAAAATTGCTCAGCCAGCAGCTGATCTTTTTCATTTGCAGCCGTGGATTTCGGCATGAAAGGGTTATTCTCAAGCACTGCTGCGTACTGATATGAAGAATAAGCGGATTTAAAATTGAGTTGAATATAAATATCTTCATCCCGGTTTAAGCGGATATCATGAAAAGATTTCTCTGCATCGGTCGTCATAATATTGGACTTATAGAACCTAAAAGGAACCTCTTCTACACAATGTGTCGACATAATTAATCCGCGTGGACAATATTGTGCATTTTCTACAAAATGAACCTTTTTCATTAATTGATCATGACTCATTAAATAATTTAATATCCAAACACATTCTCTTCTTTTCAGTTGATAATGATTTAAAAACCACCGAATAAAATCCTTTTTCTCATTCACAGAAACAGGGGCAGCCACCATGAATTCCCTCCTCTGTCTTGATATTATTTTATTTTCTCTTATCTACAATTCCTCTGGACTTTCGCCAAGCCGTTCCAAAATCATCACATACTCATCGTTTGCTGGGTTTAGCTCAAGCAGCTTATTAAATACTTCTCTAGATGTGGTTCTGTCTCCTTCTTCAATTAAAAAGAAACCATAGTTTTCAAGAAAGTCTGGATTGTTCTTGAATGAATTATATGCTTTATGATAGCAGGTTAATGACTCTTTAAATTGTTCGGTGTGTTGATAACATACGGCAGCTATCCATTCAAACTGCGGATCATCCTCACCGTATCTTCTAACCTCGCCAATACACTCTAAGATATCTTCATATCTTTCGTGGTGCATATACAGTTTCAAAAGAGTAAGTGCAGCTTCCAAATAGCCGGGATCAATGGCAAGAGCCTCTTTGAATAAATTTTCTGCTTCACTATCGAGTCCGCTTTTTAAGGCTATTTTACCACCGAAGAAATAAAGCTCCTTATTGAATTCATCAGCCTTGATACCTTCTTTGACCGTTTTCAAAGCATTTTCCAAATCTTCAAGATGTTCATAACTCTTGGCCAAGTATAAATATAGGGAATGATATTCATGATCCAATTCCTTCAATTCGATAAACTTACGCACGGCGGTTTCATAAAGACCTGCTTGAAAAGCTGTAAATGCATACTCAAATAACGTATTTATTTCGAGCCCGTCATTTAGAGCCTTTTCAAAGTACGGAAGGGCCTCCTCAAACTTCCCAGAGCTGCTTAATGCTTCAGCTAGTCGTTGATTGACATTAACTCCAGCAATTTCTTGTTCCTGTTCCAAAACCTTTATGTAATTTGCAATGGCTTCCTGGTCTCTTCCTTGGTGATAGAACAGTTCACCTAGTGCAAAATCAATGATGATCTCATCTGGTAGTATTCCCTTTGCCTGCAACAATTTTCGTTCACTGACCTCATCCATCCCCTGTAATTGATAAAGGTCTGCTTCCAAAAGCAATGCACTTGGATATACTTCATCATCTACACTTACTTTTTCAAGCATTAACATCGCTTCATCTTCTTGATCCATATCAATCAAAATTTCAGCTAATGAAACAATCAATTCTCCTTCATCAGGATATAGTTCTAGTAGATGCTCAAAAAGATCTTTTGCCTCCTCTACAAAACCAAGCTGGAGCATTTCTTCAGCCAGAATCAAAATGTCCTCGGCTGACTCTGATGATTTAATTCGATTTATATGTTTAAGAGCCTCTGTTAATTCCCCTTTTTTTAAATGCTGAATAACTTGATCTACTGTGTTCATTGCTGCTTCCTTCCTTTTTGCATAATAAACTTAGTCTCTAGACAAACACTCTCACGTGATAGTGTTATATTCTCTTCCATAAAGTACAAAATGTTGCATCTAATCGTGAGGTGCATAGTAAAAACAGTATTCATTAGTTTACCATACTGCAGCCCTGTATTCCATTGATGAAATTCTCCCCCCATTCTTATTAAAAAAAGGTTAATAGTTAATTCTCCATACAAAGGTAAATCTCCTTTTTGGTGATAATCACCTTTTTTATAATTCTAAGGAGTTATTATTAGAAAAGAGGCTATAATGATAGCGCTTACAACAATTTCGAGAGATTAATCTAAGAAAAAAAAAATATAAAAAAGTCTGCAGACTCTAATAAGGTCTGCAAACTTCTTTAAATCTTTACTGTATTAAATGAGTCAAATGCTCAAAAAATTGTGGATATGAGACATCAATTGCATCCGGATCCTCAAGTTCCACTTTCCCATCTGTGATCAATGCCGCTACAGCCAGCATCATCCCAATACGGTGGTCTCCATGGCTTGTAACCGTGCCACCATTTAGTGCTTTTCGTCCCTTGATAATTAAACCGTCTACAGTCGGCGTTATATCCGCTCCAAGGATGGAAAGCTCGTTGGCTACCGTATCAATTCGATTGGTCTCCTTCACTTTAAGCTCTGCTGCGTCCTTGATCGTCGTTATTCCTTCCGCCTGGGTGGCCAAAAGTGCAATAACTGGTATCTCATCGATTAGGCGCGGAATTAGATCACCGCTGATCGTTGTTCCTTTTAAACGAGAGCTTCTGACAGTAATATCGCCTGCCGGTTCACCTTCACTCGATTTCTTCTCGACCGTTATATCTGCCCCCATCGCTTTCATAACTTCGATGATACCTGTTCTTGTCGAATTAAGGCCCACATTCTTCAGAACAATTTCACTATTTTCTGTAATTGCAGCAGCCACCATAAAGAACGCTGCAGAAGAAATATCTCCCGGCACATGAATATTGGTTCCTTTGAACACTTGGTTGCCTTTTACTTTTATCGTTTGACCGTCTTTTTCGATTTCCCCGCCAAACTGCTTGATCATTCGTTCCGTATGATCACGAGTCTCTTCCGGTTCGACAATGATTGTCTCCCCTTCTGCCTGCAAGCCTGCAAGGAGTATAGCTGATTTGACTTGTGCGCTTGCCACAGGCAATTTATAGCGAAACCCTTGTAATTGGCCACCCCTTATGAAAAGCGGCGTGTATTCGGCTCCTTTCCGGCCATCAATGTGTGCTCCCATCTGACTGAGAGGATTCACTACTCGCGTCATCGGGCGTTTAGCTATTGATTCGTCACCTACTAACACAGCCGAAAAATCCTGTCCAGCCAAAATACCCATCATTAATCTGATCGTAGTACCAGAATTTCCGACATCAAGTACTTCACGTGGTTCCGTCAAACCATTAAAACCTTTGCCTTCAATACGGACTTGCTGCCCATCTTGTTCAATGTTTACTCCAAGCTGTTTAAAACAGGAAATAGTACTTAAACAATCTGCTCCAGGCAGAAAATTAGTAACTGTCGTTTCACCCTCAGCAAGGGCTCCGAACATAATCGAACGATGGGAGATAGACTTATCTCCTGGTACAGCAATCGCACCACGTAATGATTGAATGTTCGTTTTTAAACTTTTTGTATTCATACAATCATCCTTCGACTATTATTTTATTATGCCAGAATTGTTTCATATTCTGTATGTCTTGAAATGCATTCCGATGCTTTAATACGGTCTACATCCGTTTGGAAGCTGATAACTAGAACACCGTATATTTCTTCCCTAGTTTCAATAATTCTTATGTTTGTTAAACTGATTCCTTCTTGAGCCAAATATCCGGTAATTTCAGAAATTACACCAGCATAATCCGGTACATCAATATATAAATCATAAAAGGCAGGGATGGCGCCTTTCGCATGCGTTGGCAAATCATCTCTAAAAGTCTTTGCATCCTTAAAGAAACGCAGAATCTCTTCACTATCTTCATTTTCCACAAGCTCTTTGACATTCTCCATTTCCTTCAGCCAATCATTCATTAATACCAGTAACACATCACGATTATGTAACAAAATGTCACGCCACATTTCCGGACTGCTTGAGGCAATTCTCGTAATGTCTCGGAATCCTCCAGCTGCAAGTCTAGAGATCAGCTCATTTTCCTTACTATATGTCTCTGCCTGTTTAACCAACCCGGAAGCAACAATATGTGGAAAATGGCTGATTACTCCTGTCAGTCTATCGTGGGTACTAGGTGTTACTACCAAAAAGTTCGCTCTTGTGCCAATTAACCATTCTTTTAACTGCTCTATTTTACCTTCTTCTACAGTTTCATCTGGAGTAAGTAAATAAAACGCATTCTCAAATAAATGCAGTTTGGCAGCCCCTGCACCGCTTTTATGAGACCCAGCCATTGGGTGACCACCGATGAAGGCCACACCTTTATCTATCAATGGTCTTGCCGCATTTACGACTTTATCCTTTGTACTTCCCGCATCAGAAATGAGGACATCCCTTTTCAAATCCAACTCAGCTAATTTCGCTAAAATCTGGACGGTTTCATTTACGGGAACTGCCAGCAGAATTAAGTCAGCGTCACACGCTCCCGCTTCAAGAGAAGATACTGAATCATCAATGATTCCCAGTAGCCTTGATAGTTGAATATTCTTTTCGCTTAGATCCATTCCAACAATCACAGCTTCAGGATGTGCATGGCGTACAGCCATGGCCAAAGATCCACCAATTAGACCTAGACCTATTACAAAAACCTTTCCCTTCACACTTCTCTCCCCCGCTTCTTTTTGCTCCTCTATGCTTGCTGAAACGATTAAAGAAGGGAATTAGAAGGCGTAGCACCTTCATTTAAGAAAGATTTGATAGCGTTAATCATTCCTTCATTTTCTTCTGTTGAACCAATCGTTACACGCAGACTGTTCGGGAAACCGAACGATTTTCCAGACCTTGCAATGTATCCACGCTCTAGCAAATATTGAAATACTACATCCGCATCCTGTTTGAAATGTATGAAAATAAAATTACCTTGTGATGGGTAATAAGCTAGATTTTCCTTACTGCAAAACTCATAATATTGTTTGAGTCCTTTTTGGTTCTCAGTATTACACTTTTCAATAAAAGCTTGATCTTCCAGAGCAACAATAGCAATCTTTTGTGCGAAAGTATTGACATTGAATGGTTCTCGGGATGGGTCGAGCTTCTGAATAATATCATCATCTGCCAATCCGTACCCGACCCTAAAGCTGGCAAGACCATAAATTTTTGAAAATGTGCGAAGTATAATCAAATTCTTAAATTTATTGATCCATTGATTTGTTTTCGGGTAATCCTCAGCCACTGCATATTCACAATAGGCTTCATCCAATACGACAAGAACATCATTCGGTACCTTTTCAATGAATGTTAATAAATCCTGTTCCGGAATGTATTTTCCTGTTGGATTATTAGGTGTACAAACCCAGACAACAGCAGTGTTCTCATCTATCGCTTTTAACATACCTTCTAAATCATGTGCTCCGTCAATATGAGGAACTTCTCTGATTTCCGCGCCTTCAAGTGTAGCATTATGGCGATACTGCGAAAAAGTGCCTGTTGCCATGACGGTGTTTTTACCAGCTCCCAATAGGCTTCTAGAAATGATTTGAATGTTCTCATCAGACCCATTTCCAAAAATAAGCTGTGTTTCTTTTACACCTGTATGCTTTGCAACAGCTTCTCTAAGCAATGTTGCATATCCATCCGGATAGATAGCAAAAGAATGGGTTGCGTTCTTAACGCTTTCTCTGACCTTTTCAGAACAACCAAAAGGATTTTCATTTGAAGCTAATTTTGTGATTTTTTCAAGACCGTACATTTTTTTTACTTCATCGGTTGATTTCCCAGGTTGATAAGACTTCAAGGAAAGGACCGCATCATTCCACTTCATGTCATTCACCTCTATATTTTTATCACTTTAAAGTAAGAAAGTGTGAGAATAGTATATCATATTCTTTTTCCTAAAATCATATCTTATATATTATTTGTCAAATCCGGCCGCAATACGACAGCTCCTGCTTGATAAACATGTTGTATCTCTTTTTGAGATTTTGTTGTATTTACATGAATCATTACCCGTATACAAGATGGAAGGGAGTTGCTTACTGGTATTTCTTGCATGCACGTTACTGGCACATATGTCCAACCCTCAAATTTACGTAGGGCTTTGGCTGGAAAGACAGAGCGTATCTCATCCGTTGCAGAAAAAAATACAGAGGCAACCATATCAGGATCAATCTCGTTGACCCGAATGATTTCTGCCATCAACTGCTCAACAGCAGCAATCACTTCCATTTCTGTGTCCTTCTCTACTGTTGTTGCGCCCCTTATTCCTCTTATCACACACAGTTCCTCCATTTCCTGTATTTTATTTCATTTCAATCATTTCCTCTATCAGCACAGAGTCGGCTATATCCATTAATAATGGAGACCCCAATTGTTTAAGCAAGACAAAGGTAGCACCTTCATTGATTGATTTTTTGTCTGTTTTCATTAAATTAAGTAAGGTTTCTTTTTCAAGTTGTAAAGGAATGGTTGTTTGATAACCTAAAGAAGATACCCAATTAATAAACTCGTCAAGTTTAAAATCAAGACCCTGTTCTCTGCTGCTTAATTTAAGAGCATATACCATCCCGATTAAAATGGATTCACCATGCGTAAAGTTTCCATATCCCATAGAGCCTTCCACAGCATGTCCAAGTGTATGACCGAAATTTAAAAAAGCACGAATCCCCATTTCTTTTTCATCTTCTTCGACAATGGACGCTTTTATGCCAATACCTTTTGTAATCATCGTTAAAAATTGCTCATCTGTTATATTATTCAAATCAACAATATTCGACTTTAACCATCGATAAAACTCTTTATCTGCTATCAAGGAATGTTTAATGACTTCAGCAAAACCCGACCGTAATTCTTGAAGTGGGAGAGTCTGCAAAAATTCAAGATCATATATGACTGCTTCTGGCTGATGAAAGGCCCCAATCATATTTTTTCCAAGAGGGTGATTGATGGCAACTTTGCCGCCCACAGCACTATCATGGGCGAGCAGAGTCGTCGGAACCTGGATAAATGGAATCCCTCTCATAAAAGTAGCCGCAACAAATCCAGCCAGATCACCGACTGCACCACCACCAAGGGCGATAATCAATGACTTGCGATTAAGTTGTTGAGATAAGCAATAGCTTTGGCATTCATAAAACACTTCAAACGTTTTAGCATGCTCTCCTTCCGGTACAACATAGTGCAGGACCGGTTTTCCCGTCTTAATCAGAGCTTTTTTCACAGTTTGTAAATGAAGTTCAGCTACTTTCTCATCGGTTATAATCAAAATCTTATTTAGTTGATTTAATTCATGGGTTATAAAATCGGGAAGCTCGTTAATCGCCTGTTTACCAATTAAAACTGGATACTGCTTGGAAGCCGTTTTTATTTGCATGGATTCCATAGTTTAAAACTCCTTTACTTCTTCCCGATAAGAGTTCATGTATTCTGCCAATTGCTCATAACGATCTGAAGGGAATTGATCAACAATCGCTGCTGCAAGTTCCCAAGCTACTACAGCCTCGGCAACAACAGCAGCAGCAGGAACTGCACAGCTATCGGAACGTTCGACACTTGCTTCAAATACTTCCTTTGTATCAATATCAACACTTTGCAACGGCTTATATAAAGTAGGAATTGGCTTCATAACGCCACGAACAATAATAGGCATTCCAGTTGTCATACCGCCTTCAAAACCGCCAAGGCGATTGGTTTTACGGTAATAACCATTTTCTTTGTCCCAAGCAATTTCATCATGAACATCACTGCCAAAACGGTGGGCCGCTTCAAACCCAAGACCTATTTCTACCCCTTTAAACGCATTAATACTCATAATCGCTGCTGCAAGCTTTGCATCTAGTTTACGGTCATAATGAACATAACTTCCTACGCCCACTGGCATTCCTTCTACAATGACTTCAACGATGCCGCCAATCGAATCCCCTTTTTGTTTCGCTTCATCAATTGCATCTTTCATCTGCTGCTCTACGTTTTTATCAAAACATCTGACTGAAGATTCTTCCGTAACTTGCTGTAATTGCTGAATTGTTTCATATTGTGGTGGTTCAGCCTTTATTCCACCAATTTCCAATACGTGTGATGCCACTTCAATCCCCAATAACGACAATAACTTTTTAGCGACAGCACCGGCAGCAACCCTTACAGTCGTTTCACGGGCTGATGAACGTTCCAATACGTTTCTTAAATCACGATGCCCATATTTAATACCGCCGTTCAAATCTGCATGACCAGGACGAGGACGAGTAATTTTACGTTTGATCTCCTCAGCTTCTTCCTCTGAAAGTCCTTCACTTCCCATAATTTTAGTCCAATGTTTCCAGTCGTCATTCTCAACAACTAAAGCAACCGGTGACCCTAGTGTGTAGCCATGTCTGATTCCCGAAGATATAAAAGCCTGATCTTTCTCAATCTGCATTCTTCGTCCACGACCATGCCCTTTTTGCCGGCGTCCTAACTCTTCATTAATATCCTCATTCGTAATCGGCATCCCTGCCGGTAATCCCTCAATAATAGTAGTCAGCTGCGGACCATGTGATTCTCCCGCTGTTAAATATCTCATCTTCCAGCCCCCTTTTAGCACTTTAAAGTGTATATGTATCAATATACCACAATTTTATGAAATGTGGGTATATGTAAAACGTAAAAACCTTTGTTGTTTGAATTTATTCACTTTTCATTTTATTTTACATGTTCTTCAACATTTTCGATATAGTTTAATCTCTCTTATCATAGACATACAGTCTCTGTTTTTTTATAGCAAGTAAAACGAAAAAGGACTGAATGCATTATCAGCCCTTGTATACTATTTACCTTTTTTTATAAAAAAATGTGTCAATCGTTTCAAACTCATATTTTCCGGGATTAAATATTTGCTCTGTACTTCCTACAAAAAACACTCCCCCACTTTTCAATGACGCACTGAATTTATCATATAAAAGACTTTTGGCATCTTCAGTGAAGTAAATTAAAACATTCCTGCATACGACTAAGTCAAATTCTTGATCAAATCGATCTGCAAGAAGATTATGTTTCTTAAATGTGACTCTTCGCTTAATTTCATCATCAACGCGATAAAAATCCTCTTCTTTTATAAAGTATTGCTTTTTTATATCAGCAGGTACTTCATTCAAGGAACGCTCAGGGTAAACTCCCAATTTCGCACGTGCTAATACATTCTCATCTAAATCCGTCGCTAGTATCTCTATCTGGCTTAAGGGAACAAGATTGGATAAAATCATTGCAATCGTGTACGGTTCTTCACCAGTTGAACAGGCTGCGCTCCATATTTTCAACCTTTTTTGGCTTTCTAATAAAGAGGGAAGAATTTTTTTCTCCAATACTTCCCATCTTTTCGCGTTTCGATAAAACTCTGAAACATTAATTGTCATTCTGTCTAAAAATTCATTTAAAACGTTGGGTCTTGTTTGAATGTCTTTATAATATTCACGAAATGAGTGATAACCTCTTTTTTCATAAAGAGAAGTGAGGCGCCGTTTCATTTGTCCTTCCTTATATAATGACAAATCAATGCCTGTCAACATTTTGATTTTTCGAATAAACTCTTCATATTCTTGAGGCATACCTACAACTCCCTTTGTTTTAAGTAGTTCTTCTCTTTATATATCGGAAAGGGCTGAAAATTCTTAAAAAAACAGTTTTTACGACCAGTGACAGTTAAAATTGTCAAGAATTTAAAAAAAAAAAAAAAGCAGGTACTATCGCATAAGGGCGACAGAACCCGCTTTTTTAAAATTTATTAACTAACTATTAATAAACCCACTCGTTAACTAGTTTAGAATATTCAACAAGTTCTTCTTCTTTGAAGAATAAACCGATTTCACGAACAGCACTTTCAGCTGAATCTGATCCGTGAATGATGTTTTTGCCTACAGTTACTGCAAAATCTCCACGAATTGTAGCTGCTGCTGCATCTTTAGGATTAGTAGCGCCCATCATTTGACGTGCAGTTGCGATTACATTTTCACCTTCCCAAACCATTGCGAAGACAGGACCTGAAGTGATGAAGTCCACTAATTCGCCAAAGAAAGGACGTTCTTTGTGCTCACCATAATGTTGCTCAGCTAGTTCTTGAGAGATAACCATTAATTTTGCTCCTGCTAGAAGGAAGCCTTTCTTTTCAAAGCGGGAAACGATTTCACCGATTAAATTACGTTGAACGCCGTCAGGCTTTACCATTAAAAATGTTCTTTCCATAATTGTCACTCCTAATATGTATCATTGTTATTTGCCTATATAAGGCAATCCTTTTAGAATATTACCATTGTTTGATGAGTTTCGCAACTCCAAGTCCTAAAACTTTCTTTTTCCGATATTTTTCGCTATATCAGATAATGTTTTCCTTGCCTTAATAGCAGGAAGACCTTTCAACTCTGAAAAAGCTTTTTCTAAATACATGTCACTGATTCTAGCAGCTTGCTCAATGGCGCCTGAAGATTTGATAGCATTGATGATATGGATCATTTCGTCTTTAGACGTATCTTCCCGAACTGTTTCGATAAGCCTTTTCAACTTTGGATCTTCCATCGCAATCAATACTGGTAAAGTAATGTTTCCTTGAATCAAATCGCTTCCAGCCGGTTTCCCAAGTTCCTCTTCCGAAGCAGTAAAATCCAAGATATCATCAGTAATTTGATATGACATCCCGACATAATAACCAAATTTAAATAGCTTTTGATGAATTTTCTCATCGACACCCGCTGAAATAGCTCCCAACTGGCAGCTAGAAGCAATGAGTAATGCTGTCTTTCGTTTGATTCTTCGGAAATAAATCCGCCAATTTTGATTAAAATTGTATTTATCTTTAATTTGCTCGATTTCTCCAAGGCATAGTTCAACCATAGTATCCGCGAGAATTTGATGCGCAAGCGGCGACTCAATTACTGCCATCATTTCTAGTGCCCGTGCAAAAATGAAGTCGCCTGTATACATGGCGACACGATTATCCCATTTTGATTTTATAGTTGCAGATCCCCTGCGTAAGTCCGCATCATCAACAACATCATCGTGTACGAGAGAAGCAGTATGGATTAGTTCCAATGTTGCTGCAACATGCTTTACGACATGAATATCATAATCGCCAAACTTCGCACCCAAAAGGACGAATACCGGACGAATTCGTTTTCCGCCGGATTGCAGTAAATGCAGTGAAGCTTCCCTTAAAACAGTGGAGTCTGCTTCAATTGCGGCTTCTAGTTCTTTTTCTATTAATTGCAAATCTGTATTCAAAAAGGAATACATCATTTTAAATTTCATACATTTCACCCAGCTTTGTCCATTGCTATTATGCTTTATTTGAAGGCTTGTACCCGAAATGTGTTGCTGCAACACCACCGAAATGGGCCTTGTAACTGACATTTTCCATTCCTGCCTGTTTGAACATACTTTCAAGCTTTTTCATGCCCGGGAAATCGCGCGCCGATTCCTGCAGCCATGAATATTCGTTATAGCTTTTAGCGAATAGTTTGCCAAACACGGGCATTATGAAACGGAAATAAAAGTAATAGCCCTGTTTAAATCCAAGCATTGTTGGCTGTGAGGTATCGAGGCAAACAACCATTCCATCCGGCTTGACAACACGGTTTAACTCTTTGAGTACTTGCATGTAATCAGGAACATTCCGCAGCCCGAAACCGATTGTGACATAATCAAAGCTATTATCCTCAAAAGGAAGTTCCATTGCATTCCCATGCATTAGAGAAACTTGATCTAACTTGAGTTCATTCACCTTTTGTTCGCCGATTTTCAGCATATTTTTACTAAAATCCAGACCAACAACCTTTCCTTCAGGTCCTACTTCATTAGCAAGGGCAATGGTCCAGTCCGCTGTTCCACAGCATACATCAAGTGCATGGGCGCCTTTTGGGACTTTCATTATAGCCATTGTAGCCTTCCGCCATTTAAGATGCTGCTTAAAGCTGATGAGGGAATTCATCTTGTCATAATTACCGTAAATCTTTTCAAAAACATGATGAACTTTTTGCTCTTTAGACTGCTCCATGACTCACCCTTCTTTCACGTAAGAAATTGCTTCACTCTCTGTTTGTTTCAAGATTACGTTTACTCTTTGAAGTAAATCGTCATTCTTAGTTACTAGCTTCTGCATCGAAAGCTTTACGGATTGCCTGGCATCCCTCAGACACTTATCAAATTGAGTCCGTACCTGTGCTTCCTTTTCTGAAGTTAGAACATCATTACTATTCGAATCATCAAAAGATATGTCTCTTAAGACATCAAAAACTACCGATTGGCCTGACTTTAGATAGTTTCTCATCTCAGCATGCAGCCGATTCAAAAGAAGCAGGTCTTCTGAAATGTCAATCCAGGCAGGTTGATTATAATAATCAGCCAATTTATAAATCAGCGAAGCCTCGATCGCTTTAATTGTCGTTATAAGCGTTGGAACATCCTTAATGGACCGTTGTTGATAAAGAATGATTTTATGATCATTTATTTTTTTTATGGCGCTTGATAGTATACGAATCATCTCAACATTACCAACACCGGCAAGCCCTTGATAGTATAAGCCACTATAATAATCACCAGCAAGTACTTGTAATTGCCGATTTTTCAATTCCTCAGGCAACTCTATTCCTTCGCCCGAATTTGACACTATTTCATGGGTATCAAGAGCTATTTGCACTAGCATAGTTGAAATAATGTATTGATTCCGTTCTTCGCTTAAAACGTCCAAATCGTTAAACAATCCCCAAAGCAATAACAGTTTATCGTCGTCTAAGCTTGGCTTTTGAATATATTTCAATAAATATGGATGTTGAGCTTTGGTTTCTATTAATTGTTTTAATTGCCTTAAGTCGTTCGTTATGTTTAACAATTGAGATCACCCTTGCATCCCCGAAAGATAATTTTTTTTCATACATATTGGTTTCTGTCTGTGTAAAATACACATTATTATACCATAAAAACAATCAGATGAAATGGACAACGTTTATAAAATGAAACTTCCATAAATAAGGAAACCATCGTCTTATGTTCATTCAAAAAAATGGATGCGGGAAATTTACAGCTTGTTAAAACGCGATATCAGGTGATTGATTTAAAACATAACCAATTAGGGACAAGATTTTACTTGTCAGAAGGATTCTTTTTCGAATCACTTTCAACCTCACCGAATGGAGTATAAATCTTTGCATGTCCTCTTATTTTAATCGCAGAAGTGTGCTCTGTGAATTGTGCGATCATCACTTCCCCTGAATCGAGTTTTTCAGAGTGATGAAACTTAGTATCCGTTCCTCTAGTTAAACCGATGACATTTACACTATCCTCAATAGCTTTAATTACCACAAAATCATTCAAGATCTTTTTTTCATTCATTTTCTAACCCCCTATATCCTTAGTCTTTAATGAATGCCAGTACTTCAGCTCTTGTACGATGATCCTTAGCAAAAGTTCCTCTCACAGCTGAAGTCACTGTTTTAGACCCGGGTTTTTTGACACCTCTCATTGTCATACACATATGTTCAGCCTCTACTACCACCATGACACCATGAGGTTCAAGCTTTTCCATTATGGAGTCCGCTACTGTTGAGGTGATGCGCTCTTGAAGTTGTGGACGCTTTGAAACCGCCTCTACAGCTCGGGCTAACTTACTTAAGCCGGTAACTTTCCCGTTTTTCGGGATATATGCTACATGAGCTTTTCCGTAAAAAGGCACTAAATGATGTTCACAGACTGAGTAAAATGGGATATCTTTTACAAGGACAAGTTCCTCATGGTCTTCTCCAAAAACAGTATCAAAATATTCTTTTGGGTCCTGAGTAAGTCCGGAAAAAATTTCTTCATACATTCTTGCTACACGGCCAGGGGTATCAAGCAGTCCTTCTCTAGTAGGGTCTTCCCCAACAGCCTCAAGAAGCATTTTCACCGCTTCTTCAATTTTGGCATGGTCAACATTAGCCATTTAAACTTACCTCCTAAAAATAAATAAAATAGTATGTATTCAGAAAAAAATGCATGGAGTTTCACCCTGACATTCATATTTCCTATTTTTAAAGCAACCTAAGCCTAACTGAAATGTATTAGCTTAAAGCGACCTCTAAACTTAGTTTTGTCGTGATTGATTTTTTCATAATGGTATATCCTTTTGAATAAATTTATCAAAATCAACTTTTCTAAAATATTCACTGTCTTTTATATTATCACAGATAGAAATTAAGAAGCAAAAAAAGGGCCGCGTTTGCACGCGGCCCTTTTCCGGTTAAGCACCCGTATGTAATGGTAGAGTTACTTCACTGCATCTTTCAGTGCTTTACCAGGTTTGAAAGCTGGCACTTTGCTAGCTGCAATTTCGATTTCGTCACCAGTTTGTGGGTTACGACCTTTACGAGCCGCACGTTCACGAACTTCAAAGTTACCGAAACCAATTAATTGGACTTTATCACCGTTTTTTAGAGCTTCTAAGATTGTATCAAAAACAGCATCAACAGCTTTTGTAGCGTCTTTCTTAGAAATTTCAGTTGCTGTAACAACTTCATTAATCAATTCTGTTTTGTTCATGCCATTCACCTCCTCCCAAAAGGATCTTATAAAAAATCATTATTACAACACTATAATAGTGATTTGATATTAGTTTCGGTCAAAAATTTTCATTCCATGATAATCAGGGTTACCAAGCTGAAATAATTTCCCAAAAAATGCACCTAGAAATTTTAAAATAGGTTGAAATCGCTGATATAACGCGTTTTCTGTATGTAGATTATCACAAATCCTATTAGCTTAGCAAGGGAAATCAAAAAATAATGGGAATCTTTTCATAAATAATTGTATATATTATAAATTTTGTCTTTCGCTATTCATCATTTCCCTTTTTTATAGAAATTAAACTTGTTATATTACTGAAAATCGCATAACCATAGGCTTTTAGCGATTATACTGAAAAAACAACCAGATTTTCAAGAAAGAAACTCCCTTCAAGAGAAATTTTTCTTAGAATATAATTGTTTTCCCTCTTACTTTGGCAACAAAGAAGCCGGTACGCCCTAATGTAAAGCCAAAAACGTATCATCCATTTTATTATTTTTAGTAAATTTCTAGACTCACATGTAAAAAGACCAATCCGATGAAGGAGTTGGTCCAGCTTTTAACCTTTTTTATAATATGATAGCAATCAATCCCCCACTGCCCTCATTAATAATCCTTTCCAGCGTCTCCTTCAATTTGTAACGTGCATTATCCGGCATCATCGCTAATTTTACCTGAATGCCTTCTCTTACGTAAGAACTTAGGCTTCGGCCAAAAATATCAGAATTCCAAATGGATAATGGATTGTCTTCGAAATCTTGCATTAAATATCGAACCAATTCTTCACTTTGCTTTTCCGTTCCAATGATTGGTGAAAACTCCGATTCAACATCGACCTTAATCATATGGATTGAAGGAGCCACAGCTTTGAGCCTGACCCCGAACCTGGCTCCTTGACGGATAATTTCCGGCTCATCTAGACTCATATCATTAAGAGAAGGGGCTGCAACGCCATAACCCGTTTGTTTAACCATTTTTAATGCATCCGCAACCTGATCATATTCGGCCTTGGCATATGCAAAGTCCTGCATCAGGGATAAAAGATGATCCTTCCCGCGTATCTCCACACCGACAATTTCTTTTAAAATATCATCATAGAGTTCATCCGGTGCGTAAAGGTCGATTTCAGCCACGCCCTGACCCATCTCAATACCTGCAAGAGCGGCACGGTCGATAAACTCGAATTCATTGAAATGACCGACTACACGGTCTACATCTCTTAGGCGTTTAATGTCCTTCACGGTCTCTTTTACAGCTTCCTGATAGCTTTCTCTTAACCAATGATCCTCCCGCAGAACCATTACCCAGCTCGGAAGATTCACATTGACTTCAAGTACCGGAAATTCATATAGGGCCTCACGCAGGACGCTGTATACATCTGATTCCCGCATTCCTTCAACGCTCATGGCCAATACAGGTATATCATACTTTTCCTGTAAAGATTCCTTTAGTGCGACTGTATTTGGGTGATGGGGCTGAACGGAATTGACAATCATAATAAATGGCTTGCCAACCTCCTTCAATTCTTCAACAACCCTCTCCTCCGCCTCTAAATAATCACTGCGTGGAATTTCTCCGATTGATCCATCCGTAGTAACGACTACGCCTAACGTGGAATGATCCTGGATTACTTTTCGTGTGCCGATTTCAGCTGCTTCATTGAACGGAATCGGCTCCTCGTACCATGGAGTATGAATCATACGGGGACCATTTTCGTCTTCATACCCTTTAGCCCCAGGTATTGTATAACCCACACAATCAACTAAACGAATGTTCACTTCAAGCCCTTCCGCAACCTGAATCGACGCTGCCTGATTCGGTACGAATTTAGGTTCTGTCGTCATAATCGTTTTTCCAGCAGCACTTTGAGGTAATTCATCTTGTGCCCTGGCACGGTCAGCTTCTGACGGTATATTCGGAATAACAACAAGCTCCATGAATTTCTTAATAAATGTGGATTTCCCTGTTCTGACGGCACCGACTACACCTAAATAAATGTCGCCACCGGTCCGCTCAGCTATATCTTTGAAAATATCTACCTTTTCCAAGGTATCCCCTCCCGAATTAGAGTTTTGGGATTTCGTTTATCCATTTACTTTATTTAGGACACTATATATCTATGATGTTGTCCTAAAAATTTATTCCAATTATTTCCCTGGTTTAATCCCTTCCTCCACCAGAAATTTTATATAAGGGTTGTTATTTTAAAAGTAAGATGAAATAAAAATAAAGAAATAACCCTTCCCCTACAATATATTTTGTAGAAGAAGGGTTATGACTATTTTGAAAGAAATTTTGGATTATTTGTTTTTTTATCAATTGTATATGGCAGTGAATAGGCCGGAACAAACTCTGAATTTTGTACAAGGAGTTCACGAATATCATCACCAGGATTAATACCTCCGTCATACCCCTGCAATACGTCATATAAATCAGGAGTATAGTCAACAAAAATATTGCCGCCACCGTCAACCACGAAATATAAGTCTTTTTGTGAAAATGGACTCGTGACCGTAGGGGCTTCCTTTAGACCCATCTTTTCATAATCAAGAGTAAAGACATTATCCGCTAACCTTTCCTTAAATGGGGGGTATCCGTTGCTTTGCTGATAAGCTTTCAATCTCAAGGAAATATCCTGAATTTTCTGAGCCATCCGGACATCCAACAGTTTTACAGTTGGATCATCTTCAACATTAACAAGGACATATTGAAAAACTCCACCTGATTCATAGGCATTGTCAGGCGGTTCTGCCATATACTTGGGTGAAATCTTAGAAAACTTAATCACGTATTTTTGGTAAATTGGTGTTTCAGCCTCTTTTGTAACAATTGGCAAAATGCCGCCTTCATCTTTCTGAAATTGATCAACTGCGCTTTGGACAGATTGTATTTGCTCTTTATAAGGCAGTTGATTTTGCATTTTTTGCTTCTGAGGATACAAACACCCAGTCAATAATCCCGAGATGCATAATAAACATAATATTTTGAAAAAATTTTTCATCATTTCTCCTCACCTATCAAGTGGTTGGCCCGCTAAGAACAACGATAAGGATGATCAAGCCGGCAAGAATCATAAGTATGTATGCAATAATTGCTGTTAAGCCTTTAAAAAAACCTTTAAATTTATAGCGGCTTAAGTAAATAAGAAGTATAGAGATAACCATAAAGCCCATAGCTATAAAGGATATCCACATTTTTTGCAGAGCAGGTGTCATATCATTATCACTCCTTTTTCCAGAAATTATTATAACATACCAAATTACGTTAAAGGAATTAAATCATTGTCCAAACTGTGTAAAAAATTGCTTGTCACAATCATTTGATAAATAATAATTTTCAATTTCACTACCCCTAGCCTTCCATATAGTCCGATAAAAGACTTCCACTTCTTGCAAATTACCCGAATAAATAAATGTATAACACTCCCCATTCTCTTCCTTTTATTCAACCAAAAAAGCAGCCCCTCGGCTGCTTTTTTGTTGAATTATAATTAAGATTTAAGTGTTGGCAACACATCTTTAAACGCTTTGATTACTGTATCAACTTCATCCAAATGGATTGTCAATGACGGCTCAATCCGGATTGTTTTAGAGTTTATAAGCGTACCTGCTACCAAAATACCTTTATCGAAGAGAGCTTTTGAGAATTCATAACCTACTTCGTCTTTATGGAACTCAATACCAATCATTAAACCTTGTCCACGGATCTCCAAAACCTTATCTTTATGCTCGTTAGCTACTTCTCTTAATCCATTTAGGAAGTATTCACCTACTTCTGCGGCACGCTCCGGTAGTTTTTCTTCCAAAAGCACATCGATTGTAGCAATGGCTGCAGCACAGGCAAGTGGGTTTCCTCCAAACGTGGTTGTGTGCATGAACGGGTTTTCGAACCAGCTTTTAAACACTTTCTCATTGGCTACAACTGCCCCAGCTGGCATCACTCCACCACCAAATGCTTTAGCTAAACAAATAATGTCTGGAACAACATCATAAAGCTCAGAAGCAAACATTTTGCCTGTGCGCCCCATTCCCGTTTGCACTTCATCTAAGATTAATAACGCATCATACTCATCACATAATTCTCGAACTTGCTTCAAATAACCTTGTGGAGGCAGAATGACTCCTCCCTCTCCTTGGATAGGTTCCAACAATACAGCAGCAACTTCTTCACCGACAAGGGCACTACTTTCGAACGTTTTCCTCATCATATCGATATCACCGAAAGGTACATGACGTACGCCTGGAATCAGTGGTAGGAACGGTTTACGGAACATGCCCTTTGCAGTAGCCGAAAGGGAACCAAGACTTTTTCCGTGAAATGATTTTGTCGTCGAAATAATCGTGTATCGGTCGCTGTACATTTTAGCCAACTTCAACGCAGCTTCTACACTTTCAGTACCGCTGTTCGTAAAGAAGGAGTATTTTAAATCTCCCGGTGTAATATCAGCAAGAATCTTAGCAAGCATTGCCCGTAATGGATCTAGTAAGTCCTGGCTGTGAAGTGCTTGTCTTTGCAATTGATCAGTAACGGCTTTTACAACTTTGGGGTTACGGTGGCCAACATTATAGATACCAAAGCCGCCTAAACAATCAATATATTTTTTTCCATTAACATCCGTAAAACAGGAATCCTGGTCAGACCATTCTACTGCTGCGAATTGTGTATCTTTCGTTACCGTTTTCCGATATTCTAAAAAACCTGGGTTTACATGGTTACGGAAATTTTCAACAGTTTCTTTCGTTACCCATTGGGCATCTTCTTTTGAAATTTCTTTTTGTTCGATTAATTGAAGCACTTTTTTAATATAATCCTGTGTTTCTGTTTGGCTCACTTGATTTGTTTTATTTTCTACATTAATTGACATATAAAAAACTCCTTTTTTAGTAATCTGTAGTGGTTGGCTAATTATGATAGCTCTGATAAAACTTTACTGTTTACCTCCCTTTTAGCTTATACATATATACAAGCAAGAACCATGCCAACATGTTTCATTGAGGATATAGCTATTTTTCTTTTAAAAATCTATAAAAACTATGCAAATATGCATAGCTTATTTTCTGATGCATACCTCCCTTTTAGAAGTCCTTCGAGACGCTTTCCAATTACTACATAAAAAAAAAAGCCGTTGTACAAGTTAAACACTTGTCAACAGCTTTCATTCAAAAAAATACATTTTTTTCGCTTCTCTTATTTTGCTCTGCTAAGATTTTTTGATACTTTCTGCTCACTGACGATTGGCTGATTCCAAGCGCTTTAGCTGATTTCGTCGTAGTTTTATATTGTTTCATTGCAAGCATGATCAATTGCTCTTCCACATAATCCTGTGCCTCTTGAAGAGGAAGAATTCTCGTTATAATTGGTTTTGCCTGTTTAAAATCGCTGCCAACCGTAAGGAACTTCTGGATAAAGTCGGCATCAATCATTTCTTCATCCGCGGAGACAACCAATCTTTCAATCATATTTTGCAATTCGCGAATGTTACCTGGCCATGAATAGACCTCCAGAATATTTAGAGCATCTGGCGAAAAATGGTAATTTCGGTGATACCGCTCATTTAGCTTTTGTAGAAAATGAAAAGCCAGCGGCGGTATATCCTCCGGTCTTTCCCTTAAAGGCGGAACATGAATGGGAATGACGTTTAACCGATAGAACAAATCTTCTCTAAATGTCCCCATCTCGACCATTTTTTCCAGTCTCTTATTCGTAGCAGCAACAATTTGAACATCAATCGGTATAGGTGTAGTACTACCAATCGGAATCACTTCCTGTTCCTGTAAAACACGAAGCAATTTCACTTGCAGGTGTATAGGCATATCTCCAACTTCATCAAGGAATAAAACGCCATTATTCGCCTGTTGAAAGTATCCTACCTTTCCATTTTTATCTGCGCCGGTAAATGATCCCTTCGTATAACCAAACAATTCACTTTCGAGTAAATTTTCCGGTATCGCTCCGCAATTTATTTTCAAGAAAGGCTGTTTGGACCTTCTACCCATTTTATGGATTGACTCGGCAATCACTTCTTTACCTACACCAGACTCTCCATTGATTAACACGGTAGATGAAAAATGGGCAATTTTTTTCACTTGGCTAATAATCTGCTCCATTTTAGGACTGGCGAAAATCAACTCTTTGTAAAATTGATCTTGTTTTTTGAACGAGTCAAGTTCTTTTCTCATTTCATTTAACTCTGATTTTAACTGAGTTGTTTCTGTAATATCCCTTGATGCAATGACAATTCGCTCAATGTCTCCTTTTTCATTGAACACAGGGGTTCCTACGGAAAGGACTTTCTTATTCATTTTCGTATCTTGAACAATCGATACTTTCTTCTTTTGCTCAAGAACTAACCGGGTGACCGAAGGGTTAAAAATCCCTTCATCCTCTATTTGCAAGAGGTTCTTCCCGATATAATCCTTTAAATCCATTCCCCAGAATCCAGAAATGATGCTGTCACTGTAGCGCAACAGTTCCCCTTTTTGATTAACGACCAGAATTTCATCATAGATATTCGCTAAAATGGCATTTAAATCCTTATTCGAACTCTTTATCAACTCTATTTCCATAGCCATTTCCTCAACCATTGGTAAGTCCTGAACGATGATAATAAGACCTTCCACTTCTTTTGTATGGTTTAGAATTGGGCTATAATCGACAAGCACACTCATTATATCGGTAATTTCCAGCTGATTGAGGATACTGCCTCCACTGGTAAACACACTATGTATATGCTGCTTATTGAAGATGGTCGCAGCAGGTTGATTAAGTACTTGTTCTGATGGCTTTTTTATCATTTTCAAGCCTGATTCATTAAAGTTAACAATATTTCTTTCTTTATCAGCTACAAAGATCCCCATAGGAATGGATGTCAAAATAACTTTTAACAGATCTAAATTTTGTTTGCTGTCCTGCTTGAATAGTTCAGCTAACACATCTTCCCTTTTAACATAGCCAGTAAGCATGCCTTCATCCGTTTTTATCAATACGATAGGTTCACCGATAATTTGATAAAGAAGCGGCAGAGAGATGTTCGGAGGCAACTTACAGACATTATCAATTGAAAAGGCATACTGCACAAGCTGTTCGGCTGTTAATGTTCTATCGTTTAACGGGAGGTCCTCCATGCGGATATAGGCAAACACTTGCTGTTCCTTCATCAGAAAAAAGAAAGGTTCCTGTATCTCATAAACTTTTTGAGCTGAAAATGTAGGTTGATCAATTGTGATAGTTATGAATGGTCTAATTTTATCATCCGGTATGGATAGCACAGTTTCACTCTCCTTTTGTCACTAGCCTTTATTTTAACATAATTCTAAATTGCGAGATAAAAAATAAACATTTACTCCTGAACTCATCTTCAATATAACTGAATCTGTAAACATAAAAAAGGGCCCTCTATTGGACCCTTGTTACATGTACCGCTAATGCATCCCCAAATTGTTTAAAACTGACTTGTGCAAAAGAACATTTTTCCTTTCTAATTTTCATTCTCTTTTTACATTTTTTCATTTGTATTGTTATGATCCGATTCACTATTGATAGGATTAATTCAGAGCATATGCGCTAACGCCTTAAACGAAAAACCAAATAGAACAACAGAAATGAGCGTTTACGACCTGTTCATCCCTCTATCAGACATATGACATCCTCCCTTGTTTCTGATTTTTTTAGATATTTTGAGCTTTTTCAAATTGGAATTGCGGAGGAGAATTAGTAAACAATTTCGTCCGATAAAGAAGATAACCAATACCGATTACCGCCCAAATAACCCCTAGAATCAGTGAACTCATTTCAAGATTAAGCCAAAGAATGAACACTGATGCTGCTCCTATTACCGGGGACAAGATATTACTTAGAAATCCTTTAACTGAACGAAAGCTTTTGTTCCTAATTGCATGGATAATTACACAAATATTTACGAAAGTGAAAGCAATTAAAGCTCCAAAATTAATGAGTGAAGCAGCTGTTACTAAATCAAGGAATAATGCCACCAGTGATATAGCCCCAACAAAGATGACATTGTAAAATGGCGTTTTATATGTAGGATGGATAAACCCAAAAAGTTTTTTCGGGATCATCTGGTCTCGCCCCATAACATATAGAAGCCTTGAAACACTAGCATGTGATGCAAGACCTGAAGCAAGGGTACCAGATAATGTACCTGCAAGAAAGAACGCCTGAAAAAGTTTTCCTCCTACATATAGGGCAATTTCTGGTGATGCCGCTTCCGGGTCAGCAAAACGGGAAACATCAGGGAAAAATAGCTGTGTAAAAAAAGCAGCTGTCACAAATAAAACTCCGCCAATAAAAGCAGTTAAAAAAATGGCACGCGGAATCGTTTTGGTTGGATTTGGTGTTTCTTCTGATAACGTAGTGACCGCATCAAATCCCAAGAAAGAAAAACATAGAACCGTTGCTCCTGTTATGAGAGTGGACATTTCCATATGTGACCCAATGAATGGTTGAATCGAGAAGACCTCTCCTGTACCTTCACCACCCATAACCCCTTTAACAACCAGTGCCACAAATATGATAATGACTAGCATTTGAAAAAAAACAAGAAAGCTATTAAAATTGGCAGCAAAGTTCACATTGAATAAGTTAATGACCGTCATTAAAAGAACAAATGCAACCACCCATATCCATGGAGACACTTCAGGAAAAAGAGCAGTTAAATATATTTTTGTTAATACGGCATTCACCATTGGTAAAAATAAATAATCAAGCATCGATGACCAGCCGACAAGAAAGCCTAAATGCGGATTAATCGTTTTTTGGGTGTAAGTATAGGCCGAACCTGCCTGCGGGTAAACTTTTACCATTTTCCCGTAACTGGCTGCCGTAAACAACATCGCTATTAGAGCAATAACATAAGCGGTCGGTACATGCCCCCCTGTTTTTTCAGAAACAATCCCAAATGTATCAAAAACAACCATCGGGGTCATATATCCAACACCGAGCAATACAATATGCCATAAATTTAGAGACCTTTTCAGCTGACCTGTTTGCATGTATCATTCCCCTTCCTAATATCTGTGTTCATTGATTAAAATTTCACCAACGTTTTCTAGTGCCCCCTTATTGCGAAATTTCTGAATATATTACACTTCGCAATTTTCATACCAAAAAAAACAGTCGATTTTAAGCGAATAACAAGGAAATTAGTAGAAACTTCATGCAAACTTGAATAATCTATTCATTTATTCATAATTCGAGATGTTCAAATTTAAAAACAATAAATAAGTATTTATGCTGAAAATTAATTTTGTCATAAACGAAAATGTAAGGTGATTGGGTGATTTTTATTCATAAAAAAAAGCAGAAGATATCAAGATATCTTCTGCCCATTTGACTAAATCCCCCGTGCCGAGGTCAAATTACTAGTTTACTTTCGTTGCATTGTATGCTGATACATTGCAACGCGCATCCTCGAATGCCCATTTTAATGAAATTCTTTTTATTGAAACTACAGATTTGAGGTTAATCCTGCTGTCTGCTATCCAAAATGTTAAAGAGTTCTTCCATTTCATTCGTTTTCGAACGATTCATCAAGAGGTCAACTGCCTGTTTCACTTCTTCACCATTAAACAAGACATCGTACAAGGCTTCAGTAATCGGCATATTCACTTCGTACTTTTGAGCTAGTTGATAGGCAGCTTTAGTGGTTCTTACACCTTCAACAACCATACCCATGTTTTCTAAAACTTCCTCAAGCTTTTGTCCTTTTCCAAGCATATTTCCTGCTCTCCAGTTACGGGAGTGTACGCTTGTACAAGTTACAATTAAGTCACCAATACCAGCTAATCCTGAAAAAGTGAGTGGGTTAGCGCCCATGGCTACTCCTAAACGAGAGATTTCAGCCAATCCTCGTGTAATTAAGGCAGCCTTTGCATTATCCCCATAGCCTAACCCGTCCGTAATACCGGCGGCTAAAGCAATTATATTCTTTAAAGCTCCCCCGATTTCGACACCAATCAAATCAGGGTTTGTATACACACGGAAATTATGATTGATAAAGATGTCCTGAACCTTTTCGGCCGCCTTCATATTTTTTGAAGAAACGGCAACTGTTGTTGGATGACGTAAACTGACTTCTTCAGCATGACTTGGCCCAGAAAGGACCACAATATCTTGAAGCCAATCTGTTGAAGATACTTCTTCAATCATTTCTGAAATACGTAGTAGCGAATCAGGTTCAATGCCTTTACTTACATGAACAATTGTTAATGGCTTATCATGGGCTGCTTCAATCTGACCAAGCACTTCACGATAGGCTTTCGTCGGCACAGCTAATATAATTATTTCAATCCCAACTAAAGCCTTCTCGATTGAAGAATACCCTTTAATTCCTATTGGAAGTTCAATACCCGGCAAATATTTTTTATTAGTATGAGCTTGATTTATTTCATCAATTTGTTTCGGATTATGTCCCCATAACCTCACTTCATGCTGATTATCAGCTAATACCATCGCTAAAGCAGTTCCCCAGCTCCCTGCACCAATAACTGCGATACTTTCTTTTGCGTTCACCATTGTACATACCGCCCTTTCTATTTTCTTTGGCGTCCAAAAATGCGTATCGGTGTTCCTTCAAATCCAAAGGCGTCCCGAATTCGATTTTCTAAAAATCTCTCATATGAGAAATGCATTAACTCTGGATCGTTAACAAATACAACAAAAGTTGGCGGCTTAATCGCTACCTGGGTCGTATAGTAAATTTTCAAACGGTTCCCATTATGAGTTGGTGTCGGATTCATAGCCACTGCATCCATAACCACTTCATTCAATACATTTGTCTGAACACGGATAGCATGATTCTCACTAGCTTGATCTATGACTGGTATCAACGTATGTGTACGTTTTTTAGTTAGGGCAGAAAGATAAATGATCGGCGCATAATCTAAGAATAGGAAATGAGCACGAATATTTTCTTCAAAGTCCTTCATGGTCTTTTCATCTTTCTCGATAGCATCCCATTTATTGACGACAATTATGACCGCTCTACCCGCTTCGTGGGCATATCCGGCAATTTTTTTATCCTGCTCACGGATACCTTCTTCCGCATTCAAAACGACAAGAACAACGTCTGAACGTTCAATTGCTCTCAATGCACGAAGTACACTATATTTTTCCGTACTTTCATACACTTTCCCTTTTTTTCTCATCCCTGCGGTATCAATAATGACATACTCTTTACCATTATATTTATACGGTGAGTCAATCGCGTCACGAGTCGTGCCTTCAATATCACTGACGATAACCCGATCTTCTCCAAGCAAGGCATTGACTAGTGATGATTTACCAACATTCGGTCTTCCAATTAAACTGAATTTAATAACATCATCAGCATAATCTTGACCACTGAATTTAGGGAAATGTTTTGCCGCTTCATCTAATAGGTCCCCAAGACCAAGTCCATGTGATCCAGAGATTGGGAATGGATCCCCAAAACCTAACGCGTAGAAATCATAGATTTGATCTCTCATTTCTGGATTATCGACTTTATTGACCGCTAGAACAACAGGTTTTCTCGATTTAAAGAGAATTTTCGCTACCTCTTCATCAGCAGATGTTACTCCTTCACGACCATTCGTCATAAAGATAATTACATCGGCTTCGTCTATAGCAATTTCAGCCTGCTGGCGAATTTGTTCGAGGAACGGCTCGTCACCGATATCGATCCCGCCTGTATCAATTATGTTAAAATCATGTGTCAACCATTCACCTGAACTATAAATTCTGTCTCTTGTTACTCCTGGAACGTCTTCAACTATTGATACACGTTCTCCCACTATTCTATTAAAGATTGTCGATTTACCTACGTTCGGCCGACCGACTATCGCAATTACCGGTTTTGGCATTGCTATTCACCCTTTCTGCTACTATATCTCTGTCAAAGTCACGAAATTCATGAATGCATTTTTTTAATATTGCATCTGCATTGTTGATTTTCATTATTTCCTTTTCAAGGAAAAGGCTGCATCCACCATCATATAAAGGAAACTTCCATCAGTAAGAGAGTTCCCCACTGATAGTTAGTTAAACGTATCAAGTATTTACAGGCAGATTGTCCAATTCACTTCCCCTGTTCCTCAGGTGACATGAAGCTGAACTCTCAGCATGGTAAAACGTGATTAAAAACAGCCCAAAAAAATGAAGATAGCCGAAAAAAGCTTTCGGCATTCAGCTTCCTTTTTATTTGATTAGAGCATATTACGATTTATCTACAGACCTCTAACTATCCTATAGTAACAAATTTCTCGCCAATCAACAATGTTTGTATGCATAAAAGCCTTCCGATTCCAATTAAATCCAAATGCAACCTTGCTTATTGGATAAAACAAGCATTTATCCTCATACCGTATATTCTGGCTTCATTAATAGTTAGGTCAGAAATATTCATTGATTAAAGTTCCCTTTTCTCTGCTTCGATAAAAACCTCGATTGAGATGATGAAAAAATGTATCTACTCATAAGTTCCAATAGTCTCCAGACTATGTTTGCACACAATATCAATACTGCATTATCATGCCATGCGTATGTAAGTGCCTCATAGGACAATGAATGATAGGCAAGCAATCCCGAATATACGAGGTCACCCATAATCAGTCCAACTAAAAGGACGAATAAGCGATGTTTCCAATTTTTAAAAAGTAATAGGATAAGATAATTCAGAAAAATACACAAAAGGTAAGAAGGTTTCATAATGAGCCAAATCGGATCAAGCATAGAAAATAGCTGAAAACTTGCATAAGCAAGAGTGATTATAAGGCAACCGCTGATCAGCTCTATAATCTTGATAATCGATTGCTTCCTTATGTACACACAAAGTATAAAGATAAGATATAGACCGCTCATATGTATAGAAAGCAAGGAAACCTCCAGATTATATCCTGCTAAAACCAAGACAGCTAACAGATGAAAAAGAAAATCAAAACGAAATGGAACAGTCTTTGGAATAAAATACATGACAATGACCCAAACTATCCATGACATCCAATAAAACAAAATTCCATCCATGTAGCGTCCCCCTTTTAGGAAACATTATGGCTTGTTTATTTAAAGAATAAACATTAAGCTCGATTTTTAATGAGTACTTGTAATATCTTTACATAAAACTGTTCATTTAGTTATTTACAAAAAGGAGGTGTACTCATGGGTAAAGATCGTCAAGAAAAGAAATTGAAAGAAAGTAAACGGGTGGAATCTGATAGAGACCAATCACTGGATCATAAAGGAGCCACTAGAATGGAAAGCCCGGAAGAGGCAAGAAAAAGAAACAGCTAAATAAAAAAAGAAGCATCCGATTGTCTTTGAACAATTAGAGATGCTTCTTTTTGTTTCATTTAGCATATGTCGAGCAATCAATACCTCTTTGAGCTAACCAATGATAGGTATTGCCGGAAATAACTATTTTTGTTTTCCTTAATTCAGAAATATTAGCAGCTCCAAGCGCCGTCATGATGATTTTTAAATCTTCATGTATGTAGTTTATTTCTTTAATTAACTGTGCCAAGCCCAATTCTTTATGCAGTTTTAGGAAATGGCCGGCTAAACCTACACCTTTTGCCCCTAAGGCAAGGCTTTTTGTAATTTCTAAAGGACTTTGAATACCACCTGATCCTATAACTGAAAGCGTAGGTGAAACGTTTACTGCTTCTACTATTGAGGCAGCTGTTGGAATACCCCATTCATTAAAATAGCCGAGTATTTTCGCTCGTCTTTCATTTTCAATCTTCGCAAAATTCGTTCCGCCGAACCCACCCACATCAATGATTGAAACTCCAACGGAAAGTAATTGTTCAACGGTTTCCTTACTCATTCCAAACCCGACTTCTTTTACAATCATAGGAACTCCAAGGCTTCTGTTGATTTCTTCAATTCGTGATAATGTACCTGCAAAATTCCGATCTCCTTCAGGCATTGTCAGCTCTTGAATGACATTGAGATGAATCTGCAGAGCGTCAGCCTCTATCATATCGCTCGCTCGCTTTGCTTGCTCTACAGTTGCTTCACCACCCAGATTTCCAATCAGGACTCCATTAGGATTCTCCTGTCTTGCTACCTTAAAGGATGCCTGCTGACTGGAATCCTTTATGGCTGCCATTTGTGAACCAACTGCCATAGCAATCCCTGTTTCCCTCGCAGCAATCGCCAAATCCCCATTCAACTTTTCTGTTTCAAGACCACCGCCACCGGTCATTGCATTTATAAAAATTGGCGAACTTAATTTAAGTCCGCCAATTTCTACTGTGAGGTCCACATTATTCAAAGAAATTCCTGGTAAGCTCTGGTGAATAAACGAAATATCTTCTAGTCCGGATTTACGTAGCTGACCTGTTTTTAATGCAAAGTCTATATGCTCTAATTTTCGTTTTGCTCTCTCCAAGGCTATCACCATTATTTTCTTATTTTAGTTTTTTCAATTGATCACCAATCATTTCACCCAGCTGAAAGCCCTTTGTTTCTTCAGGGAGTTCATAATCTGATGTGTAATTGGACTGAGGATCTTCAAGTTCTTTGATGCTCAATGATAAACGGTGTTCTTTTTCATTGACATCAAGAACTTTCACTTCGACAGACTGACCTTCTTTTAACACTTCCTGCGGTGTTGCTATATGTTTGTGTGAAATCTGCGAAATATGGACAAGTCCTTCTACTCCCGGGAAAATCTCCACGAATGCTCCGAAAGAAACAAGGCGTTTCACGATGCCCTTTTGTGTAGATCCTTTCGCTGCTTTATCAGAAATATCTGTCCAAGGCCCCGGTAGAGTATCTTTTATGGATAGTGAAATCCTTTCATTATCGCGATCAATAGAAAGAACTTTCACCTGTACTTCATCGCCTTCGGTAACGACATCTGATGCCTTATCTACATGCTCATGAGAAAGCTGAGAAATATGGACAAGTCCGTCTACCCCTCCAATATCGACAAATGCACCAAAGTCGGTAATCCTTTGTACTGTTCCATGGAGTACTTGCCCGCTTTCAATTGTATCAAGAACATTTGCTTTTTGTTTTTCTTTTAGATCTTGTATGACTGCCCGATGGGAGAGAATTAAACGATTCTTATCCTTCTCAAGCTCAACAATCTTGAATGTTAAAGTTTTGTTTTTGTAATCAGAAAAGTCTTCAACGAAGTAGTCTTCTACTAAAGAAGCTGGAACAAAACCACGTACGCCTAGATCTACAACAAGACCGCCTTTGACAACATCTTTTACTTCTGCCTCAAATACGTCTCCGTTTTCAAATTTTTGTTCCAGGTCATCCCATGCTTTTAACGCATCAATTTTACGTTTTGATAGAATAAGAGCTTCTTCTTCTACTTTAATAACTTCAAGCTCCAATATATCCCCCTCCGAAACGGCATCTGACGCCTTTTCGACATGAAGGCTCGACAGCTCACTGATAGGAATAATTCCATCTGACTTGCTGTTTTCTACATCTACAATAACCTGTTTTTCTTCTACCTTTGAAACGGTTGCTTTTACTTGATCCCCAACTTTGTAATTGTTCACTTCTACCTGATTCATATCTTCTGTCATTACTAACTCCTCCTTAACCCATGACTGATCAGCAAATTTCCTCTTCATCGGCCACATATTTTATTTAAAGTGGTTCAATAAAAACACTTTCCTAATAAAGATAAAAACAGCTTTTTTTAGAGTAACAAGGTTTTTTTCCTTTTCATCCCTAAAACGGAACTATACCCCTATTTTATAAATTCTAACAAAATCATAAAATTGTCAAGTATGAAGGATTATTTATGCTCAGAAATCAATTTTCCGATTTGGTCCATAATAATCTTGGTTGCTTCATCGGCTGAAATCTTCTTTTCCCTATATTCAGTGAAATTTATTGGTGGACCATAAACCACTTTTAATGGTCGCAAAAACTTATAGGGCCCAATAATTGCACAAGGTATAATTACCGCATCAGAACGCAATGCGAAAAACCCAGCTCCAGCCATACCTTCTCCCAATTCACCTGTCTTACTTCTAGTCCCTTCCGGAAACAGTCCAAGCACCTTACCTTCTTTTAAAAGCTTTAAACCTTTTCTAAGAGATTCCCGATCGCTATTTCCCCGCTTTACGGGAAAGGCATTTACTCTTGGTAAAATACCCTTTAAAACCGGTGCTTGAAACAACTCTTCCTTCGCCATGAAGTGAATATCCCTTGGAGACGTTATGCCAACTATAGGCGGATCCAAATTATCAATGTGATTGGCACAAATCAATACCCCTCCATCTTTAGGGAAATGTTCCTTCCCAAGCGTTTTAACCCTATACGAAGGCATTAAGACGCTTTTAACGACGTTTTTGGCAAATGTGTAAAAATCCAATTTCATCTTTTCCTCTCTTCTATCAAAGACATGATACTTTCTGCCACTTCTTGAATTGATAATGAAGTCGTATCAATTTCTATAGCATCTGTTGCCTTTTTCAGGGGAGCTACTTCACGTTCCGAGTCCAGCTTGTCCCTTGTTGCAATTTCTTCTCTTAACTTTTCAATATCGGATGGGAAACCTTTTAAAATATTTTCTTGATGTCTCCGCTGAGCTCGTTCATCTACAGAGGCAATTAGAAATACTTTTACTTCGGCATTAGGTAACACATGTGTCCCGATATCTCTTCCATCCATGACAACTCCACCATTTTCACCAAAATTCTGCTGCCTACGCACCATTTCTTCTCGGATACTCCGATGCTTCGCCACTTCTGATACAGACCCAGTCACTTCATTGTTTCTGATTTGGGCTGAAACGTTTTCATTATCCAAGAAAACCAACTGCCCATTTTCACTCGGTCTTAATTCAATTTCTGTATTAATAAGAATCTCAAATAAAGCTTGTTCATCATTCAGAGGAATCTGATGATTCAGAGCTTTATAGGTTAAGGCCCTGTACATTGCACCTGTATCCACATATATGTAATTGAACTTTTCTGCAACAATTTTAGCAACCGTACTTTTTCCAGCAGCAGCTGGTCCATCGATTGCAACTGATATTTTTTTTTCCATAAATCCTCCCAAGAATCCTACAATCATGCTGATTATTTAATACCCTTTCATTTTATCACAATTAGCGGGAAAATCATTAATAAAAGGGCGTGTACATCCAAATTCGCTTTTGTATACTTTCGATTTAAAAGGCCATTAATAGTTTTCCTTCCAGAAAAAAACTTCATACAAAAAAAGCGGATTGGCCGCTTTTATTTTGATATTCCATTGAAGGTTTCAATGATTTTCGTATAATTATTGCTATTGACACCTTCATACCTTGAGAGCTTAGTTAATTCGAAGATATGATCTTCCCTGCTCAAAAGGAACTGAAAAAAGAACAAACAGACCAGTTGGATAATAATCACTTTAATTAACAGCCTTTCAAATGTTTTCATAAGCTGCTCCTTCCACACTTGATTATCTTATCAGTATGGAAAGAATCGCTGTTTTTCATTCAAACATACAACCCTTTTTTCTTTAAATCCACCTGCTTTTCAAAAATAAATCTCATTAATGTTTGTACATCATTTTTGGTTGGTTCAATGAATTGTATGTGCAGTAGCATATTACCCTGGTCTTTCTCAGTTACTCGAATGACTCGACTTTTTAACCGCAAGTAGTTGATTTGCCCTGATTTTAGAGTAAGAGCCATCCACAGATATAATTGTGAATCCGATTTTATATTTGCACCTTTTAAAAGCCTGATAGAAGCTCCGCCGGCACTGATGTCCTCAGTAAGTGCACGAAATGGAGTAAACTCAGAATGTTCGGGATGGATGGCTATATCAAGCGTTACATCAAGACGAACGTAATCCCTTCTTTGAATCTTCACAAATGTTTCTACATCCGGCAATAGTAGTTGAATCATCGGTATCTGGCCTTTCACTTTTCCTAAAACCTCAGACTCAAAAACATATACAGCCTGTTCCTTATTAGAAAATGTAACGTTCACTTGAGTTCCGTCCACAAGAAATGCATTTTTTCCAGTCGCTAAATTGATGGGAAAGTCTATATAAACAAACCCTGCTTCCATTTCTACAACCATACATTTGAACTTTTCATTTTGAGAAGAATATATCTGTTCCAGCATTAATATATCGCCAATATTAATCATTGTGATTTCCACGTCCTCGCATTCTATGATAGCCACTAAAGAAGGAGATTGCATAAGAATTTCCCAATAAATTTTCCCACATAATCCATAAAATAGTTTATATTATTATGTCATGAAATAAGAAAAAGGGAAAGTGACTAGGCACATTTCCCTATGATAGTAAGTAAAGTTAAATTATTAGAGAATTACATTAAATTTTCGTATATTGGCTCGGAATTTTTTAGTTTTTCCACTTTTTCTTCTTGGCCGTTATCAGCATTAATGAAAATACGGTATGTATCTTCGTTTATCGTACCAAGAAATTCATAACAGAGTACTTCTTCGCCAATATCATTAATGATTAACGCTTTCCCTTGATCCATTATTTTAACATTTAAGTTAATTTTTTTCTTTGCTTCTTCCTCAGAAATTTTGGGGTTTCCAATTTCCCTAACCTTATGTGATTTTAAAAACTCGTCCGCTGAAAATCCTATAACAGATCCATCATCCAATGCTATTTTAACCTTGACTGAATCCGGATAAATCTTGACTCCATCTATTGATGTCACGAAATTTAACAGAGCGATATTATCGTATTGTGCACTTTCAAACAATTCAAGTGAACTGAAATCATGTTCTTTTAAAAAATCTGCGGCTTTAGTATATGCCTGATTCAAATCAATATTTGTTTTGTTAATGTCCCTATTATTGATATACCAAATTGGATAACCGCCTTTTTTGGTCAAATCCATATTCACTTCGTTATTGGTATCCTTATCAAGAATGCTTACACTGTAAAATCCGTAATCGGAACCTTTGCCGTTTTCTTCGACATTCACCTTCAAATTTCCGTTTTTTATATGGGCATAGCCTTTTGCAACAGCAACAGCTTCTTCTTTTGTATAGACTTTACCTTCTAAATTTTTGTAATTTTCCTCCTTCTGTTGTACAGAAGTAAAAGTCGGATTCATCTCATTTGTTTCCCCATACCCTGATACTTTTTTCTCTACCGTTTTTAATCCGTCGATGATCGTGTTATCCGAATTTTCTTTTCCTGATGCAAGAGCCATTTCGACATCCATCCAGCGTAAATTGTTTTTAAGGACTAGATATTGCACTTTTCTTAACTCGTCCTGGATGTCACCTGCCTGTGTGTACAAGGATTGTAAAGTCGAATATTCCTTATCATTCAATGGTTCTTTTTCAAGGTCACGTACAGCTGTTTTATAACTGAAGTCCGCAATTTTTGATAAAAATTCTTCTGTTTTATTGAATGGGAGCAGGGTCAACGGCAGCTGTCCAACATCACTTTGGGCTTCGGAAGTGATACGCCATACATCGGTTAAGGCCGGACTTAATGAATATCGAGAATTCATAGCCAATGTGCTGCCGACTTTATCATGCAATAAGTCTACTTGATAGCTTAAATCATGAAAGGCTCGCTGATACGTGTTTTCCGCATTGATTAATACAGCATTTTTTTCCTTATGTTCTTGATAGCCCCAGAATGCGGTTCCTGCAACGACTACAACAAGCAGGACAATCACTATATTCCTTATCATTTTCCTTCACCTCTTTACTTACAAAAGATATGTTTTCCGATTCTTTTAATTTGTTCTCTTGACCAGATCCACTTACTTGTTGCCGTATCGGGATTAAAGTAATATTCTGCATTTCCGCTTGGATCCCAACCATTGATAGCATCCACAACGGCTTCTTTTGCCCTTTCGTTTGGTGTCAGCCAAATCTGTCCATCCGCAACAGCCGTAAAGGCCCCAGGTTCAAAAATCACTCCCGAAATGGTATTCGGGAAAGATACACTCTCTACCCTATTTAAAATTACTGCTGCAACAGCAACTTGACCGGTATATGGCTCCCCCCGCGCCTCGCCATAAACGGCATTGGCCATCAGTTGTATATCATTCTGAGAGTATCCGCCCGGAAGATTTGCTGCTGTAGCAGTTTTGGAGGGTGTTTTTCCGGATGGAGCTTTGCCTCCACTTGGCTTAGATCCTGATACATTCCCCTTCACTTTTACCTGCTTTTCAATATCGACTCCTCCATAATACGTAAACTCATTACCTTTATTAATCTGTTCGTGAACAAATTTCCTATTAAAATTAGAGGCATTTGCCAACTTCTGTTTTGTAGAGGTCCCGGCAAAGCCATCGATTGGTAGTCCGAAATCTTGTTGAAAGTTTCGAAGTGCCCAATAAGTACCCCAGCCATAGACTCCATCAATCTTTCCATGATAGTATCCAATGTTTTGTAACCGTGCCTGAAGTTCAATTACATCATCACCAACCGCGCCTTTTTGAATAACTTGGCTCGAAAAGGCATTTGTTCTTGTTTCCGGGAAAATTCCGAAACAAATCGTTATACACGAAAACAGCAAAAGCCATTTCCATTTTGACGAAATTCCTTTCATCAAAAACACTCCTCTTTTTCTTGAATTAATGTAATTCTATTTTCTTCTTAACTGGCTTTTTTATTCCAAACCAATAAAAAACGGAGCGGGCAAAATATGCCAGCACTCCGTCATAGAAATATAAATTACTTACTAAGAAAATGATTTTGAGAAAGTTTTTCTGCATGAAACTCAGACAATAAACGAGCTTTTTTTACTTTTTTCATACCTAACCACCATAAGTAAATCATAAATGGCAAGATAAAATACACCCAAAATTTTTGTGATATTAAAATATAGTCATAAACCCCATGTAGCAAGATTGGTATGACAAGTGCCAAGAATAAATAGAACCTATTATTCGAAGTAGAAAATTTCGCCTTGCCCAAATAGTACCCCATGATTACACCGAATAAAGCGTGACTTGATACAGGGAGAATAGCTCTGATAAAAGCATGTTCTACTCCATTGGCCAGCAAATACAATATATTTTCCATTGTGGCAAATCCAAGGGAGACTGCTGCACCATAGACGATTCCATCATATGGCTCATCAAAGGCTATATGTTGATATATTACATATATGAGTATGAACCACTTGAAAAATTCTTCAAGCAATGCAGCCCATAAAAAAGCATTAGCAAAATCGGTATTTAAAATATGTTCCGTTTCCAGCACATATTGGATAAACATAATCGGCAGAACAAGGAATACACCGAAGAGAAAAGTTTTGATGACAACCGAAATGGGTTCGGTTTCATATTGATCTTTCAAATAGAAATAGCTGAGCAGCGCCAACCCTGGCGCAATAGCTGCTGACAACATGACCAGCATAAGCTGACCCTCTTTTCTTTTTCTTTTTATTAATCGTACCACGGAATGCAGAAAAACTAAATCTAAGAATCAAAGTCTTTCTACATTTTTTAATTCCTCAGTACTTAAAGAATTTTTCATCTACGGTGTGTTCACTGGCTAGAACGACCGCTAACTTAATTCTTGCTTTCTTGCTGTCATAATCAGCACCTAATATTACTCCACGTTGTTTTAGATCAAATGCGCTACCTTCATAATCATAAGCTGGATATACTTTTCCTTCTTCCGCACTTGTTGTCATGACGATAGTAACACCATTATCGATTGCCTCTTGGATGGCAGGAATCATTTCCGGTGTAACCTGTCCCCTGCCAACACCTTCGAGCACGATACCCTTAGCGCCTTTTTTGACCGAAGCTTCTATAAAAAGGCCATCAGCGCCAGTATGGCACTTGATGATATCCACCCTAGGGATACGATGATGGATATCAAAGCACTCCCGATGTAGTGGTTTTTGATATATGCTAACGATATCGTTATCAATAATACCTAAATACCCATAGCCAAAAGATTCAAATCCTTGCAAATTGGAAGCATGTACTTTTTTTACATATTTTGCTGAATAGATTCTTTCATTAAAAACAACAACCACACCAACGTCATAAAGCAACTCACTCGCCGCGCATAATATTGAATTTCTTAAATTCGAATACACATCAGTTCCAACATCTTTAGGAGATCGCTGAGAACCAGTTAAAACAATTGGGCGTTGATCCTTAATCGTAACATCCAAGAAATAAGCCGTTTCTTCTAATGTATCCGTACCGTGTGTTACGACAATTCCAGTAACATCTGGATCCTCCAATTCTTTTTGAATTGCACGTTTAAGTTTTTCCATTTTCCCAAAACCCATGGACATACTAGAAATCCGGAAAAGGTCTACAACTTTCATTTCAATATGGTTTGGTAGTTTGCAAAGTGATGCTAATTCTATCCCGCTTAACGCACCAGAAGCCAACATACCATTCGTGGTTTCTTTACTGGCGATTGTTCCACCTGTTGTTATTAATGATATTTTCTCCATACTTTCAGCTCCTGTAATAAAAATTACTTTTCCTTAACAGCCAAATGGTATGCAATCAAGCCTCCATGAAACCGACCATTTTCAATGAAGATTTCATTCGCATTATTTCCGGCTGCTAGAACTCCAGCAATATAGATACCTTCAATGTTCGTCTCCATCGTTTCCTCATTATAAGTAGGCCTTCCTGTAACCTCGTCAATTTTGATGCCCATTGATGCTAAAAATGAATGATCTGGATGATATCCAGTCATTGCAAACACAAAATCATTTTTAATAACCTTTTCCTCGTTACCTACGTGATAAATGACACTCTCCTCTGTGATCTCGTCAATAACCGCATTAAATTCCATCATAATTGTCCCATTACGGACTAATGATTCAAATTCAGGGAGAATCCATGGTTTAATTTTTGAAGAGAATTCTGAGCCTCTATACAGAACTGTAACTCTTGCCCCTGACTTGACCAACTCCAGCGCTGCATCTACACTTGAGTTTTTACCACCGATGACTGTAACATCACAGTTAAAGTACGGATGACCCTCCTTGAAATAATGAAACACTTTAGGAAGCTGTTCACCGGGAATACACATATAATTAGGATGATCATAATAACCGGTCGATACGATGACTCGCAAAGCTGTATAGTCGCCTTTTGATGTCCGGACTAAAAATTTACCATTATCCTGTTTTTCCACTTTTTCCACTTTTTCGAACTTATTCACACGCAGTTCTTTCCTTCTAGCTACCTCCCTATAATAGGCAAGTGCCTGATTACGGACAGGCTTACGGTTTTCCGTAATAAAAGCCGTGTCACCAATCTCCAATTTTTCACTTGAACTAAAAAAGGTTTGATGTGTTGGATACCGGTATATGGAATCCACCACATTGCCTTTTTCAATGATTAGAGACTGTATCCCCACTTCCTTCAGGGCAATTGCAGCAGCCAATCCACATGGACCTCCACCTATGATAATTACTTCTTCATAATTCATTTCTATTCCACTGCCTTCCTACACACTATGTAATTCGTTCTCTAAAAAAAAATAAAAACTCCTATCAATACATGATAGGAGTTTTTACAAATCTTTTCAATGATAATGCAATGAACGCATTTATTCCTTTACAATCCAAGCTTTGAACCTATTAGATCCAGCCACGGAAGCGTGAAGCTTCAGCCATTTTTCTTACACCAATCATATAAGCGGCAAGACGCATATCAACTCGTCTGGACTGTGCAAGCTCGTAAATATTATTAAAAGATTTCACAAGGATTTTTTCAAGTTTTTCGTCCACTTCTTCTTCAGACCAGTAATATCCTTGATTATTTTGCACCCATTCGAAGTAAGAAACGGTAACTCCGCCAGCAGAAGCCAGGACATCAGGTACAAGTAATATGCCACGATCCGTTAAGATTTGTGTCGCTTCAATTGTTGTTGGACCATTTGCTGCCTCGACAACGATAGAAGCTTTAATATCTGCAGCATTTTCTTCCGTAATTTGATTTTCAATAGCAGCCGGAACTAAAATATCGCAATCCAATTCAAGCAGCTCTTTATTTGAGATTGTGCTTTTAAACAATTTAGTCACGGTTCCGAAACTGTCTCTACGATCTAGAAGATAGTCGATATCCAAGCCTTCAGGATCATGCAGAGCACCATAGGCGTCTGAAATTCCAATCACCTTAGCACCTGCATCGTGCATGAATTTAGCTAAGAAACTACCAGCGTTACCAAATCCTTGAATAACAACTCGTGCCCCTTTAATATCAATTCCGCGCTTTTTCGCAGCTTCATTTATACAGATAGTTACACCTTTTGCAGTTGCTGACTCACGGCCATGAGAACCACCAAGTACAAGCGGTTTACCCGTAATGAATCCTGGTGAGTTGAATTCATCCATACGGCTATATTCATCCATCATCCACGCCATGATCTGGGAATTAGTAAATACATCAGGTGCCGGGATATCTTTTGTCGGCCCTACGATTTGACTGATAGCACGGACATAGCCCCGGCTTAGTCTTTCCAGCTCACGGAAGGACATATTACGAGGATCACAAACGATTCCGCCTTTACCTCCGCCATAAGGCAAATCAACGATACCACATTTCAAACTCATCCAAATGGACAATGCCTTTACTTCTCGTTCCGTCACATTAGGGTGAAAACGGATGCCACCTTTTGTTGGTCCAACAGCATCATTATGCTGTGCCCTGTAACCCGTGAAAATTTTAACTGAACCATCATCCATACGTATTGGCATCTTCACGGTTAATAAACGTAAAGGTTCCTTCAAGAGCTCGTATACCTCTTCAGGATAACCCAGCTTGTCTAACGCTTTATGTATAACAGTCTGGGTAGACCTCAATACGTCGTGTTTTTCTTCCTCATTTACAGGGCCATTACCTTTTGCCGATTCCATCAATAGTACCTCCTAGAAAATCTCATCCATATATTTAGATTATAATTTACAAATAGTCCTCTTCAAGTGCTAGTATACACCTTCGTTATATTTATGCAAGAGTAAAAATGGGAATTTAAAAGTTGGAAATATTCAAAAAATGAAAACGTTATCATACCATGGGTTTTCTTGCTTCTTTTCCTATACTTTATCTTAAACAGGGAATTTGAGACTAATAAGGCAAACCACATTGGAATGTTCAATATGTGTCTGCCCTGTCTCCCTCTTTTTCAACTAATTAAAATGTGAGATTAATACATGTATGGCTTCTTTCTCAATGATGCATGTTCCATATTCGTTGATGCGGTATAGCGTAAGTGTTGAAGCATGGCCATACTCAGCCGCTAAGGAGATGACCGTGTCATAAGTCGTATCTTTTACATTCTCAATCAGTAAATAGTATCTTCCCTCATAATGATAAAGAGTGCTATTAAGCAAGCCATGATATGACAATCTATGAGATAATTGAACGATATCTTCAAACTCATTGAAAACATACAAAATATGGGGGAAGTCATCAATTTTCACTTGCAAATCCAGGAACTCTTCTTCTTCTGTTAATAACTCTTCTTCTTCCTTCGTTACAATGATAATCAACCCCTGAGCAGGCAGGGAAAAAATCTCGATTGCAATGGAACCACTCATTTTAAAGCTGAGTTCTTCACACGCTTCCTCCACCATATCCTGAAATAACTTGTGGACTTTTAAAGAATTCCCTAAAATATCTTCTTTTGTTATTCCTCTATCAATTAAATCATCAAGGGTCAAAAAAATCTTGATTTTATTATTAGTTAATCGCTCCAGCTTCATAAAAAAATGCCCCCTGGTTACCATCTTCATACATCATATGAAGCCTTGGTCTCAGGGTGCATATCCATTATTTATCAAACACTAACCTCTAAATTTTCAACCATTCCTCCCAATCCGATTGAGATCCACCGATTAAAACTCTGCTGAAGGAGGTTCGGATTTCATCCGATACATGGTTCAGTGCCTCTCCTCCAAGACCAACCTTCAAATCAGGAAAATCCCGGCTTAATTCTTCGACAAGTCTTAAGGTTCCTACGAGGTTTTCATTAAGTGAACAAGACATAAATAAGTAGGATGGTCTTATGATTTTTAAAACGGTAAAAAGATCCTTGTCGGCGATGGATTCTCCCAAATAGACCGTTTCATATCCTTTTCGCTTTAAAAAGATTGTAAAAATCAACAGGCCGAATTCATGTTTTTCACCGGGGGCACAAACAGTAAGAGCTTTAGGAAGAAATTCACTGGTTGGAATCATATGCATTACGGAACTAATTCTGGACTTTAGAATGTTAGATGCAAAATGTTCATGAGCAGAAGTAATTTCTCCTCTTTCCCACTTATCGCCAATCTGAACAAGTATGGCACCAATCACATCAACAACAGTATGTTCAATCGTATACATACTGAAAGCTTGGCTGATCAGCATTTGAGCCTTATTTTCATTGAAGCTTATGAGAGCTTCAAGTAGCTCGTCCGCTAACTTTATAGATTGCTCATTATATCGTTTCGTTTCATTAACATCAGTCGCTACAGTGCTAGTTTCGAGAAGTGAAACGGCCTGACTGATTGTGAAGCCCTGATTTGTTTTATTGATTAGCCATTTGAGGGTTTGAAGATGTTTCTCTGTATACAGCCGGTGACCTGAATCATTTCTGACAGGTTCAATAAATTGATAGCGCCTTTCCCATGCCCTCAACGTACCCGACTGAATACCTAGCAGTTTTGAAACTGCCTTAATATTATATTTACCTTCTTGCATGGTTTTACAAAGCCTCCAATAACAGAACATTCATTTGTTGAAATTATAGTGGATTCTTTCAACTCTGTAAAATTTCGATATGCTTGTTTAAGAAGGCAGCTTAATAGGTCTTTTCCACGGCTTCGCCAATTTGCGTATGTTTTCCTCTTTTTAGCGTAAAAAGGTGAGTTTCTGGCTTCGCTTCAAGTCTTAATGGCACTGCGCTTGTCCCATAACCATTGCTCGTCATGTACAAGCAGTCACCCTCTTTTTTTATACTACCGATCTGATATGGCCCATGCCCGAATATCCGAATCTGTCCTCCATGGGTGTGACCTGATAGGACAAGTCTTATATGATGTTCTGGTGTTAATTGTTTTTTAACTAGCGGGTTATGACTGACCAAAATCCGGAATGGCTCATTCCCGCAATCTGATAGAGCAAGGTCAAGCCTATCTCTTTCTTCTGATATATCATCAATACCTAAGAGAGCAAACTTCTCCCCTTTTTGGGACTCAAAAGAAACGGCTGTATTATCCAGAATTTTCACACCATGCTTCAGAAGTGATGCATCTAGCTCATGAAAGTCTCCTTCGTAATCATTATTTCCCCAAACAAAATAAAGGGGACCAAGTACTTTTAATTTCAAAATATTTTGTTCAACTCTCTCCAGAGGAACCCCACTTTCTCTGATGTCACCACCGATAATTACCATATCTGATTTACCGCGGGCTTCCTCAATCAATTTATCCGACACGATCCGTCGATGAAGATCAGATATAAAAAAAATCCGAACATCGCCAAATCCTTCAGGAAAGTCGTTGAAATATAAGTCTTGAAAAATTATCCTATCCTGATTTGCCGTACGCCACATATGTATAACAGTAGCAAATAACAGCAGAATTAAGCCTAAAAATAATCCACATACCAATAACATCTTCCGTAAAACCTTCTTTCTCTACAAATGGCAAGAGTTACCTTCATATAACCATAAAACCATATTACCCGCAATTAAATATTCTTAAAGCGAATAATCATTTATTTTCATGATATAAGTTTATATCATAGTTCTTCTTCATCATTTCAAAAACCTTATGGCGACTTTTCCATTCATCCTCTTTTTCCCACAGCTGCTTACTTTTATTAATGATTTCGCAACGAAGCAACTGAAACTCCTTCTCAGCTTTATCAAGCTTCTTTTTAATTAATATCATATATCCATATAACCCAAATGCTGCTGCTAAAAAAAGAAAATGGCTGAAATGGTCAACAAAAACACTAAACATCTTAAAAAAAGAATAGGAATAAGGAACTACAATATAAAAATAAAGATAAACCAAAAAAAGAGCAGCAATAATCATTGTTGCCCATAAACTATGAAGATGTTTCTTTTTTAGAGCCTCGAACTTTTTTTTTCGATCTACAACGTTCTGCAGCATTTGCTTTGTTGCTTGATCCGTTTTTTCATCCAATAAAATAATTGTAGATTCCATTTTCCTTCCCCCTCATAACTACCCTTTAAGTCATAATATGAGATTGTCCAGAAAAAAATGATAAATAACTAGGCATGATTAGCCTCTTTGCGGAACAAACAAAAACTGTATGAAAGTAAAAACACCCTGCCTCAAAAGACAGAGTGTTCATTATTATTTCTATTTCTATTTCTTTATTGGAATTTTTAAAACCTGACCCTTGGAAATTTCATTGCCATTCAGTCCGTTCCAATCCTTAATTAGAGCAATTCCTTCCTGTGATTTGTAGTAATTCATGGAAATTCGGAATAATGTTTCTTCCGCTTTAACAGTATGTAAGACAACCTTATATTCATCCTTATTTGGCTTGACTGGTGCTCTTTCCGTTGTTTTTTTGTCTTCTGCTGCTTCTTTCTTGGCTTTTTCTTCAGCTATTTGCTTTGCCTTGGCTTTTTCCTCAGCTATTTGCTTTGCCTTAGCCTTTTCTTCAGCTATTTGCTTTGCTTTAGCTTTTTCTTCAGCTATTTGCTTTGCCTTAGCCTTTTCTTCAGCTTCTTGCTGCGCTTTAGCTTTTTCTTCAGCCTTTTTCTTTGCTTGTTCCTTTTCTTCAGCCTTCTGCTTTTCTTTATCTTTCTTCTTCTCTGCTTCAGACTTGGCTGAATTTTTTTCTTCTTTCTCCAAATCATTATCTTTTAAATCATCTGCAGTTGCTGTAGTTGGTATCGTTTCTTTATCAGCGTCTTCATTTTCATTATAGTTCACTACTTGATCACTTCTTGTACCACGTTCAGGTTTTTCTTGAAGATATGTATTAAGACTGTAAAATCCAATCGGAAGCAAGATAAAAAACAACGATAATAACTTAATCATCGGAAACTTAATCTTCACTTTACTTTTTTTCTTTTTATTCTGATGGACTTGGCTACGCTTTGGCAGAGATGACTTCGCCTTCTGACGTTCGACTCGCGTCCCAAGTTCACCAGCCTGATCTTTGGCTTTCCCATTCTTTTTTACATCATTCATATAGGTCACCCCCTTTCTTGCTCAACCCGCTTTGCTTGTTTCCTCCTGATTAATACTCCAAGGATAAAGTCAATCAAAAAATGGGCCGTGATCGTCACCAGTAAATTATTTGTCCATTCAAACAGAAACCCGATAAAGAAGCTCAAAACCAAAACATTTAAAAATAAAAACCAATTAAATAAATAGCGATAATGAACCGCCGCAAAAATAATACTCGTCCATAGTAAACCAAGATGAGTTTGTAACACTCCACGAAATAATAATTCCTCACTTATTGCTACCACTAAAGCAACAACAAAAATCATCGAGTAAGACAGACTACTGAAAATGCGTTCGTTAATCCCACCATCATCTTGATAGGATGATGGCGTCACTCTCATCATAAATAGATCAAATAGAACGACTATAATTCCTGCAGGGATACCAAATAACAATATATTAAGGTCATTAAAGATAAATAAGTCGAAAAAAGTAGAACGATCATTAAATAAAATAATACCTAAAAAAAAGGCTAACGTTAAGAGAATAATTTGTGTAAGAAACAAATTATATAGCAACTGCTTATCTGTTAGCTGTTTTATTAATTCAGCTTGCTTATTTTTCATCCCAATTTTCCTTCTTTAATAATATAAAAGCCAATTCCTGTTTCCAAGTGGTATAAGAATTAACTTGTTCTACCTTCACTGCGGGCAATAAATCGATCATCTTATTCGCATCCATTCCACAGAAGTCGCAGCAGAAAGGATTCAACTTTTGCTGCTTTTCATCAAAGTAATTCAGAATTCCCAAACGGCGACACTCCTGAGCATATATCCAATTGAGAAATCTATGCAATTTTTCCTGATTCCGGGACTTTCTCTTTTGACAATACTCTTTCATCTCTGCCATATGCTGTAAAGGATCTTGATTTCCTGTAAGAAACTGTGTAAAAAAACGAAGCTGAATATCATTTAAGGAAAAAGATTGAGACAGCTGTTCTTTTTCAGAAAGAGTCAAATTTGCTCCTATCTTTTTTGCTTCACTCAGGAAGGAACAAACACCCTCTATTTGCAAATCGGTCGGCAATTGTTGTTCCATCAAATGAAGGGGAAGCCCTTCATCTCCTTCACTATATAATAAGACTGCTACACTTTGTTTCCGATCACGCCCCGCCCTACCTATTTCCTGCAAATAAGATTCCATTGTAGAGGGCATATGAAAATGGATAACATATCTGACATCCGATTTATTTACACCCATACCAAAAGCACTCGTTGCGCATATTATTTTTAATTGGCCAGAAATGAATTGCTGCTGAATAAGCATTCTTTGTTCCTGATCCATGCCGCCATGATAAAAATTGACGCTATCTACCCCGTTTTCCTGTAAAAATCCAGTGACGGCTTCTGCCACCTTTTTAGATGAAAAATAAATAATGCCACTCCCCGTGAATTTTCTGACAAGCTCCAGAACACGGAATAGCTTTTCTTCGTAGCTGAATAGTCTCTCAGCAAGTATGGCAATATTATCCCTATCTACAGATGATACAGTTTCTTTAGCTTGATTGATATTGAGTTTTCCAATGATATCTTTCCGCACTTCTTTTGTTGCAGTTGCCGTTAAGGCGAGCGTTAGTGGATTGTTCAACTCAAGTCTAACTTCTCCTAAATTCAAATAATCAGGTCGAAAATCATACCCCCATTGTGAGATACAGTGTGCTTCATCAATGACAAACAAACCTATGTCTAAGGTCTTTAAAGACTTTATCACACCCTCAAGGCTAAGCATTTCAGGAGATAAAAAAATAAACCGATACATATGTAAGCGATCGAAAGCCTCCCTTTTTTGATTTAACGTCAAAAAAGAATTAAGGGTTAATACACTTTTTTCACCTCTCATTTTGAGCTGATCTGCCTGATCCTGCATTAAAGATAATAACGGAGAAACTATTAAGGTCGTCTTATTCAAAAGGTAAGCAGGCAACTGATAACACAATGACTTACCTGACCCCGTTGGCAACATCGCTAAAGTATGACAGCCAGACATCAATGATTCAATCACTTCTTTTTGTCCTGGACGGAATTTATCAAATCCAAATTTTTCTTTTAAAACATGCTCTAAATTCATCATCCATCACCCAATTTCGCAAGTACAAGCCTTATTTGGAAAAAACTAATCTGTTTATTATCAACTTCCTGTTTGATTGCCTTTAGCTGCTTGGTATTGAGTTCCTTAATTGCAGCGATGATTTTCCTTTCATCCTCATGGGATACATATTCAGCAATTGGAAAGCTTTTATCCGATAAGACAATTTCAACAAGATGATCTTCAATGGTGTTGACTTTTAAACGGCGGATTTCTGCTATTTCAAACAAAGTTTTACCTGCTTGAATATATCGCAATGTCGTTTGTGTAGAATGAGTCAAATGAGGATTGCCACTCCTTTGCCAATCACTGAATAAGGATGCCAAAATAGGGTAATCTGTTACCTGTTCTATTTCCGCAAGCATTTGATGTAACGAGTCAAGAAATGTAAAGCGCACATACTCTTCTTCTACATCTTTCCTTTTCGCAATCTGTTCAAACGTAAGTCCAATCCTGTTTACCCCTGTTAATTTCAAAATAAAAATATCTCGTTTTAAATTACTTTGCAGCTCTAATAACGATATCAGTTCTTCATAAAGATGCTGCGCAATCAACCCTCGGTCCTGGCGATTGTTTTGTAAGAATTCCTTTACAAAACATTGGATTTTGGGGTTTCGTTGTATAGGATAAAAACGTCTTTCATTGTGGACAATATGGGATATAGTTTGTATGAGTAAGTTTAATCTCCCCCAGAATATCGGGGTGATATTTTGATATTTCCAGCCATTTAAGGATGTTGGAAAAGGATTCTTCTTCAAATAATCGGTTAACTTTCTCCCGCCTTGCCCACTAATTATATAAGCATCGGTTTTATCGGTTATCTCAATGAAATTATGCTCATGAAATAGTTGAATGTTTTGATTTAATTGTTGTCGGGTAAAACGAGGTATTGTCCCAAATATATTCGTTAACCCGAATAAGTGGGCATCCTGGATTGTCTGTGACGACTTTTTGCCCTGTAGCATATGATAAATAGCATAAATAGAACGTTCGCCTTGAAATTTTTTTATTGCATATAGAATGATTACCTGTAGATAATTATTCATGGGACTCACATCCTTGTTTCAATTAACCAATTACACCTATTGTATCAAAAAACTGCAAAAATCGCCGTTTTTAATGATAAATACCATAAGAAATTGTGGCTAAATGACGAAGGAAAGCAAAGATCAAAATAATATTTTCTATATTTATCATTGACATTCCACATCATAATAGTTAGTATCAATACAATTTCTATTGAAAAGTTTGGCATTCGGTCTTACAATAGGAAAGAGATAATAATCTGAAATAAAAAGATTATCAGTTGTTAATCAACTTAGGAGGGGTTATATTCATGGCTAAATTTACAATTGTTGATAAAGAAACATGTATCGCTTGTGGAGCTTGCGGAGCAGCAGCACCGGATATATATGATTATGATGACGAAGGGATTGCATTTGTTACCCTTGACGATAACGAAGGTATCGTTGAAATTCCAGATGTACTTATAGATGACATGATGGACGCATTTGAAGGATGTCCAACAGATTCTATTAAAGTTGCTGACGAGGCATTTGACGGGGATGCACTAAAATTCGAATAAAGGTACAAGCCATTTTCAATCGAAAATGGCTTTTTTTTTGCTACTTATGTCCCTTCCCCTACTAACCAAATTAAACAGACAAAAAACCGGACATAAATATCCGGTTTTTTGTGTTTCTATAGTTAATGCCATTAAGCATTTTTATATAATACTTGCTTATTGATCCATGTCTGTAATTTAATAAACAACAACATGAATACAGAAGTGATAAGCACGCCTTTAATCACATTGAAAGGTAAGATTGCAGTCGTTACGAACTTCCTTGACTCGGGTGCCGACATTGCATCCCATCCCATAAAGAAGGTATATGCCGGTAAAAAGACATAATAGTTTAAAACACTCATAACTACCGCCATGGTAACTGTACCAGCAAGTAAAGCGAAAGTCATCCCTTTTTTTGAATTGATTTTTTTAAATACATAGTAAGTTGGCAAGACGAACAGTATTCCTGCTATAAAGTTAGCGATATGCCCCACAGGTACAGCAGTCATTGTCCCTGTCATGACTAAATCCAATAGGTTTTTAAGAAATTCAACTAGAATTCCAGCCATCGGACCGAAAATCAATGCTGCCATCAGTGCTGGAATGTCACTAAAATCAACATTCAGAAAAGGTGGAAATCCTGGAAACGGAAAATTCAAAAGCATCAATAGATATGAAATGCTTCCCAACATTGCCAGTGTGACCATTTTATTCACTTTGTTCTTTTTCATAGTTCTCTCTCCTTCTTTTTCTGATCTACCCGAAAAAGAGGTTAGTGCTCCTTCATCATGTTGATGTTCAATAAAAAACCCTTTAATTCCGACCGAATTAAAGGGATAAATTAAAGGTTTCATCAAACAAACGTTCAGTAAATGACTGTTTGAACGCAATCAGGAACCTCCATCTTCTCCCATCCAGACTATACTGTCGGCTTTGGAATCACACCAAATCCTGCCCCGTAAGGCTCGCGGGCTTAGAAGAATTATTTCTTCATCACCGCCGGTGGGGAATTACACCCCGCCCCGAAGATAGACCTATAAAATTTTATTTTACAAATTCCATTATATATGACTTTCCTTTTTTTGAATAGTTTTTTTTAATTTGAAAGTTTATATGAAGATATTCATTTTTCATGGCCACCATAATTTCTTACATATCAATGTATTAAAACAAAAATTATATTGACGATTATATCAATTTTAAGATTATTTAAAATAATTGTTCTTTTTCAAACAATAGATGATAAATCCATTATTATTGCGGACTTATACAATTATTTCACTTAATAATAATTATTTTAAGCGCTTACATTAATAAATGCCAAATTGACATATTCGGCATTTCAATTGTAAAATTAACTGAAATTTAAGATAATTTTTCCCTTAGGAAGGTGTTTACACGTGTATCGGATTTTAGTAGCAGATGCCATCAAACCCGAAGGACTCGGACCGCTATCAGAGGCATCCAATATCCTTCTTATTCAAAAGACAGTAGAAGAAGCATCAAACGAACTTGCTGAGATTGATGCAATACTTGTTAGAAGCGCAACAAAAGTTACGGAAGATTTAATGAACCGTATGCCACAGTTGAAAATTATTGCACGAGCTGGTGTCGGCGTTGATAATATTGACATCCCTGCTGCGACTAAACGTGGGATTGTCGTCGTTAATGCACCTGATGGCAATACCATTTCAACAGCTGAACATACATTTGCAATGATGGCTTCACTAATGCGCCACATTCCGCAAGCATATGCATCTCTGAAGAATGGGGAGTGGAAACGTTCTTCTTATACTGGAACAGAACTACGCGGTAAAACATTAGGTATAGTGGGTTTTGGACGTATCGGAGGAGAAATCGCCAAACGCGCAAAAGTTTTTGGTATGGAAGTCATTGTATTTGACCCATTCTTAACTGCTGATCGTGCAAAAAAAATGTCTGTCATTTCCCTGCCGTTAGATGAGTTACTTCCTAAAGCAGACATTATTACTGTTCATACACCTCTGACGAATGAAACTAGAGGATTAATAAATAAAGAAAAACTACTTACCTGTAAAAAGGGTGTTTATGTATTAAATTGTGCCCGTGGCGGAATTCTTGACGAAGATGATTTATATGAAATGATTGTTAAAGGGCATGTAGCAGGCGCAGCGTTGGACGTTTTCGTTGAAGAACCTCCGCTTGGCCATAAGCTACTTGAACTTGATAATGTCATTGCTACACCTCATTTAGGTGCTTCTACAAAAGAAGCTCAATTAAATGTTGCAGTACAGGTTGCACAAGAAGTGCTGACTTATTTTGAGGGAAATCCAGTTTCAAGTTCTATCAACCTTCCAGCCATTTCTAAAGAAGTGTTTGAAAAGGTTCAGCCATTTTATCAACTCGTACAGCAAATGGGATCAATTGCATCTCAATGTATGAAAGAAGGCATCCAAGAGATTTCCGTTACATATGCGGGAGAATCATTGGACTTTGATACAGCGATTTTGACAAAAAGTTTAATATCAGGCTTCTTTAAATCAAGAGTTGACGCTTCGGTCAATGAAGTGAATGCCTTGCTGATTGCAAAAGAGCGCGGTATTACCGTTGGCGAAAAAATCTCTGCAGACTCTTTAGGATATTCTAACCTGATCAGCCTTAAAGTAAAAGGTGATAACCGTGAACTAACAATCAGTGGCACTTACATTGAAAATTATGGTTCTCGTATTGTAAATTTGAATGGCTTCAAAATCGACTTCCATCCGGAAGAAAATTTACTATATATCCAACACACCGATAAACCTGGTGTAATTGGTAATGTAGGTAAGATACTTGGTGATCATGAAGTGAATATTGCAACCATGCAGGTAGGTCGAAAAGAAGCTGGCGGAGAAGCTATCATGGTTTTAAGTTTTGATAAACCATTAAGTGATAACATGAAGCAATTTTTAAAGGAAACAGAAGAAATTACATTCATGGCTCTCATTTCATTATAAGAAAAAAAGAATGTGCCCTTAATGCGGGCACATTCTTTTTTCTACGAGATTTTAGATACTCAGCAACCATTATCAAGATGTTTTATATAGCCCAGCTCCCGCTTCTTTTGACAACTTCCTCCCTTCAATTCACTTGGTTAGGGGCTTTGGGTACTACTATGTCTTCTGTTAGATTTAGATTGCCAACTTTTTCAATTGGAGCATTTTCAAACTTTACTCTGTTAAAGCCAAATTCCTTTGCAATAAAGAGAATAGCTTCTAAAGCTTGAAGAGAATCCTCACTATTTTCAATTGCCGCTTGTTCTGCTAATTGAATAGTCACAAGATCTCCATCTGAACTTATTTTTTCCCAAATTAAATCATCGGGGATAGCAGAAGATATCCCCTCTATGTCTGGCTCCTCTTTTCCTGCCTGAAGTGCCTCCTCAAAGTCTTGATAATCCATATTACTTGGTACAAGAAACTTTGGTGAGGATTCATCACTTTGATAAAGTAGAAATGTGCGATTTTTTTGTTGAGGTATATCTGCTTCCTTTAAAAATCCTGCATGGGCAAACCTTGCACCTTGCTTTCCATCTGTAGCAAAGGTCATCTTCTCTATATTAAGATAGGACAGCGTCTCTTCCATCGTATGAAGAAAGAGGATATCCTCATCCAATAACTGGCTGTCTTCATGTAGCTCAATATGAGCAGTATTCATTTCGGTTCCTTGGGTAATCTCAATATCAAGCGGGAAATAGTCAGAGAGACCATATTGTTCCTCATTGATATCCGACATTTGATTAACTAACTGATTTAGAGTATCCGATTCATCATAACGATTGACAACAATTGAAATCGGGATGACAAAATTCTGTTGATTATCTGGCACACCCATGGTAATTGTCGATTTATTTTTCAGATCGCCTGGGTAAATTGAAGGAGCAAGGGCTACTGCCTTGTCCTTTTTTACCGGTTCACTATCGAAAACTTCTTCTTTAGTTTCTATATCTTCTTCACGCATACTCTGAAGCTTACTATTTTCCTCTTTGTCTTCGGCAGACTTATCTTTTACCTCTGCATCCTGTTGTTCATGATCTGGCAGGCTTTTAAGTTCAGAGACAGCTAATTTCTTATCGCTGCTCTCCTCTTTGCTTGTAGTCCCTTCTTTCCCAATAATCAGTGAAGAGGCCAAAACAACCATTAAGAATAAGTAGGCAACACCCACAATAAGAGGAAACCATTGTTTTTTCCGCTTTTTATTATGAATCCTTGCATACACCTCATCCTTTGTTCGTTTGTCTTTTACTTTCGGAAGCTGGTGAAGCATGTCTTCAATTTCGTTTTCTTTCCAACGGGGTTTTCTCAATGGGGTCATCCTCCTTTCCAGACAAATCTTCCATCATCTTTTTAATTGCTTTTAACGCACGATGCTGGGTTGTTTTAACCTTACTTTCACTCCAATTTAATACCTCCGCGGTTTCTGATATGGACAATGCTTGAATATATCGTAATATGATGACGGACCTTTGATCGACCGTGCATCGGTTCAAACATTGATATATATCATGGATATCATCATTCATAATAGCCACTTCATCCGGAATAGGCTGAGTATCTTTAATCATTTGCCTCTCCCAGTCGAAGTTAGAAAAGATTTTGTCTCTCCACCGTTTTTGTTTCCGAAAATAATCAATCGTCACATTTCTCGCAATAGAATATATCCACGTTTTTTCACTACTTTTTCCCTCGAATCGGTCATAGGCCTTCATAACCCTGATATAAACCTCTTGAACAAGGTCCTCTGCCGATTCCCGATTTTTAGTCATATAATAAATGAATTGATAAATTTCGTGATGATACTTTTCATAAAGATCGTGGAAAACGGAATCCATCATTTCCCCACATCCGTTCATAAATATAGTCGTCATTCATATATAAAAGTTACACTTTACATATGATCTTATTACAAAATTCAGTGAATTTCTATATAGAAGAGTCCTATTCACTAGAATATTACTAACCTGTTCTCTTTCTATGAAAAAAGACAAAGACAAGTTGGAAATAAATCCAATTGCCTTTGTCTCCACTGTTTCTTATGAAACAAGATTTTCTGGCAAACAACCAGTTATTCATTCAGTATTTTCCATTATTCGAGGTAGAATAATGCTGAATGTCGTCCCTTTTTTAGGTAAACTGTTTACCGAAATGTAGCCATCATGGGCATTAATGATATTTTTAACAATAGCCAATCCCAAGCCAGTACCCGAACGACCGCGTGTACGTGCTTTATCCGCTTTATAGAATCTCTCGAATACAAAGGGTAAATCCTCTTCAGGGATACCCGAACCAGAGTCCTTCACATCAATAATCAGCCCTCTTCGATCACTTGTCCTTTGAATGACATCAATGTTCCCGCCTGGAGGGGTATGTCGAATCGCATTATCAATTAAATTCGTCAATACCTGTTCAATTCTGTCGGGATCGAAACACCACTCGATTCCATTGTCTTGAAGATTAGTGGATATCGTTATCCCTTTTTCTTTAGCTAACCCGGAAAATTTGCTTGTAATCCTCTTTAAATAAGATGAAATAGGTATGCATTCATAGTTGAGACTCATTTTTCCTGATTCCAATTTAGCTAGATCGAGTAAATCATTGACTAAACGGCCCATTCTTAGAGATTCATCATAAATAATCCTGGCCATTTCCATTTTTTCCTCTTCACTTCCAGCTATGTCATCAACAATCGCTTCACTATATCCTTGCAGCATTGAAATCGGCGTTCTTAACTCATGAGAGACGTTTGCTATGAAATCAGTCCTAAGTTTGTCCATACGTCTTTCATCACTCATATCACGAATGATAGCTACTGCTCCGCGAATATTGTCGGCATTTGTATATAAAGGACTGACAATCAATCCCCAGTCCCTACCCTGCAATGTAATTTCCCCGACTTGCTCCTTATCGAAAGACTCTGATTCATCAAATAGATTCATCAGTACCAAAGGGACATTTACATTATCTTCCCGATTGTAGCCTTTTTCAAAGTACCAAGATTGCAGAAATCTTTCCGCTGGCGGATTTGTTTCCAGGATAGTTCCATCTTTATTGAAGGTAATGACCCCATCCGCCATACTACTAAGGATGCTCGAAAGATGTTCTTTTTCCTGGCTAAGAGCATTCATATTGAATTTCAATTGCTTTCTCATCTGATTAAATGCTATTGCCAACTCACCAATTTCATCCTGCGTCAAGATAGGCACCTTTGTATCAAATTTCCCCCTAGCAATGGCTAGGGCGGCTTCCCTCATCTTCACCAGCGGAGCATTGATCCTTGTAGATAAAAAGAAAGCAAAAATCGTTGTTAAAATAATTGCAATCCCTGCTGCCAACAGAATGAATTGCGTTGTGGACTTAGTGGTTTCTTCCATGGATTCCAAGGATTGAAATAAGAAGACCTCGTCCTGCTCCCCATTTAGTTCAAGTGGCACTCCGACAACGATTGCAGATAATTCCTTATTTCCATTGTCATCAGATAGCGCCATTTCTTTTTTTACAGTCTTTCTTTCCGTAAAAACTTTCTGCAAATCGGGATCATTTTTAATTGACTCTGGCGTAATTTTAATCTCCTTATCACCGATTGATGAGAATATCATTTTGTCATCATTAAGGATAATCATTTTCGTTTCGTCGCCTATCAATTCCGAAGCTATTTGTAAAACATAATTGCTAGAGCCCTGATGATCATTTGTAACCTCTATGATCTGCTCTGCCGTTTTGGTTAAATCATTTTCAATATTTTCAATTTGAAAATTCTGAAAGAATTCTACTAATAGAACGGTTAAAACGATTAATACAAATGACACGAGCAATAGAATGGTTGCCCAAAGCTTCCCTACAACACTGCCCCATAACATCAGTCATTAATAACTTCGAACTTGTAACCGACACCCCAAACAGTGACAATCATTTTGGCAGCATTTTCGGATATACGGTTTAATTTTTCACGTAGGCGTTTAACATGCGTGTCAACAGTTCGAAGGTCTCCAAAGAATTCATAATGCCACACTTCTTTTAACAATTGCTCGCGATCAAATACTTTATCAGGTGATTTCGCTAAGAAATACAATAATTCATATTCTTTTGGTGTCAAAGATACCTCTTTATCATCAGCAAGTACACGATGTGCATCATTGTCAATTGTTAAATGGGAAAAGACAATCACATCTTTTGTCGTCGTTTCGGTCTGAACGTAACTCGTGCTTGAAGAACGGCGTAATAACGCTTTCACCCTTAACACAACTTCACGAGGACTGAATGGTTTGACAATATAATCATCAGTTCCTACTTCAAATCCTTGGACCCGATTGACTTCTTCTCCTTTTGCAGTAAGCATGATTATAGGTGTTGTTTTTTTCTCTCTTAACTCACGGCAAACTTCGATTCCATCTTTACCTGGCATCATAATATCCAATAAAATTAAATCATAATCATTTTCAAGAGCTTTTGATAAAGCAACATCTCCATTTTCAGCTTCATCAATTATGTATTCTTCTCTTTCCAAATACATTTTTAACAAACGGCGGATTCTTTCTTCATCATCCACCACGAGAACTTTAATAGCATTATACATTATGTAATCAGCCTCCCTACATATATTTTACAAAATGAAAACTTCTATGACTAATATTTTTTCCTTCCAAAGTACGATAAATAGCCAATTCTGTTTAGCTTCTATGAACTATTCACCATTTTGTCACAATAAACACACTCCTTCTGTTCCCTCACTAATGCCTGCTGTTATTTCCCCCGGAATAACATGGAAATAAAAGTATAGAAAAAGGGATCATTCTTAGAAACATCGATAAGTATTCTCCTCGATGTTTCTACCAAAAGACCCCCTTAATCTAATTTATTAAATTACCGAATCAAGCATACGAATGCAAACCAGCAATAACAAGATTAACAAATATTAAGTTAAATATCATAATAGCAAAACCGATAACGGCTAGCCATGCTGATTTTTCTCCCTGCCAACCCTTTGACATACGCAAATGTAAGAAAGCTGCATAAAACAACCAGGTAACCAGTGCCCAAACTTCTTTCGGATCCCAGCCCCAGAATCGTGTCCAGGCAACTTGAGCCCAGATCATGGCAAAAATGAGGGCTCCAAGTGTAAAGATTGGAAAACCGATAAGAACCGAACGATAACTGATTTCATCCAATAAATTCAAATTTACATTTTTGACAATCGGTTTGATCAATGCGGCAACTCTTTTACGAGAAATCAGTCTAATCAGACCATAAAGTACGAGTCCGATTCCCATCGACCAAATGACTGTATTCAGTTTCTTAGCATTAATTATCGCAGGCATGTTCACCAGTGGTTCAAATCGTTCTGTATCAGTTAGTTCCCCTTCATGGGGACCTACAAGTGCAGGAAGGTTAAATTCCTGTTTAGCCAGCTCATCATGTTTATCGACCCAATCAAAATTCGCTTTATAGTCCATGGCTGCGAAAGTTGAAGTGATAATGACAAAACCTATGGTACTTACTAACGTGTACATGATGATTTCGAGCCAGAACGTTCGTTTGCTCGATTGAGATTGATCTACGAATTTGACTAAATAAATTATAGCAGCAATAAAACTAATCGCAAGGATAGACTGTCCTGCTGCTGCAGTTGTTACATGAATATGAAGCCAATCACTCTGCAGTGCAGGAATGAGCGGTGAAATTTCTGTTGGGAACATACTTGCATATGCGATAATTAATAAGGCAATAGGTAAGGCAAATAGCCCAAGAGCAGGCAATTTATAAAGGAAATAAATTAATATGAAAGCACCAACCAGCATCATTCCGAAAAAGGTTGTAAATTCAAATAGATTACTTACCGGCGCATGCCCGGCAGCAATCCACCTAGTGATAAAATATCCAATTTGTGAAGCAAAACCGAGAATGGTAATCATAATCCCCAATTTAGCCCATTTGTTTTGTTTCTTTTCCTCTGCTCCTCGTTTATCCTTAATCGATCCTCCGAATAGAAAGGTAGCAATCAGATATAAAATAAAAGCTGCATATAAAAAGTTACTGCTTAATTCAGCCATTTAAAACTTCCCCCTTAGTAGAAGATTTCTCCTCCTCAAGTTGATCCGATGGTTCGCAAAGAGAAGTGGATTCTATCGCATGTTTTATATCCCTTTTAATACCGTGCCAGTTTTTGTTTGTATGGCCGGAAATTAATATCTCCTCATTTTTCCTTTTAATCCAAATACGTCGGTGATTCCAATATGAACCTTGGACAACACCTACCATAAAAATGATTCCGCCTGTGAACAAAATCCACAGTGTAAGGTCTTTTCTAACCGTCAAAGCAGTGACATCTTTAGTTTCTACACCATTAAAAGCCATTTTATATGTATTTTCACCTAATGGTTCCACAGTCTCTTTTATCGCAACAAAACTAACTTCACCATCTGGTTTATCCGGTGTGTACATTTTAAAGATAAATGCCGGATTATTCGGAATCTTCGATATCGTTCTTGGGTGGCCTTTTTCATCGAACTCGAAATCTGGGAAGTAACTGATTAAATCTACTGAATATCCCTTATTTAATTCGTATTTCTTTTGAGGGTTATTCAAATCAACCTTCAAGCTTCCATAATTCTCTTCGGTTTTTTTATTAATTAAATTAAAAGCCATCGTACTAAGTTCATCTAATTTATAGTCCACTTGGTAGAGAGCATAATGATCATGTTTCAAAGGTTCATTGACTTTAATTTTAAAATCTTTGAGCTTATCAAGGTCCACTTTTTCCCCAGGTATCGTTTCTCTCTGAGCCTCGTATAGTGTGACATCGGATTGATAGGTTTTAGCTATTGTACCGGTTTTGTCTATTGCAGCACTGTATTGCTCATCCTCTTTATTTTCCTTGTCATACACCTCTAAGGTAAACCCATTATTCTGGAGATAATATTCCCCATTTGTACCCGGAATTTCTTTCGTCTCGCCTTCTCGGAGCCAGAGAACTTTGTCAATATACATCCCGGGGACAGAGCGCAATAACGCCCCAATTAAAAAAATGATAAGTCCGATATGGTTTACGTAGGGTCCCCAACGTGAAAAACGGCCTTTTTCAGCAAGAATATTACCGCTTTCCTCTCGTATATGATAACGCTGCTTTTTCAATCTTTTTTTCACATCTTCAAGGTCGATATCTTGTTCATCCAGCTTTGTCACTCCATAAATTCTCTGACGTTTCATAAAACCGTCATGACGTGTGACTCCTTGTTTCTTCAATGAACGATATAAAGGAAAAAAGCGATCAATGCTGGCAATCAAAAGTGATATGCCTAACATGCCAATAATAATCAAATACCACCATGAACTATACAAATTATGAAATCCAAGTTCATAATACACCTTTCCGAACCAGCCGTATTCTAATTCATAATGCTCTGCTGGCGTCGCAGTCGAAGGGATGTACATTTCCTGTGGCAATATTGTACCAATCGCTGAAGCAACTAAGGCAATGACAATGAGCGTCACTCCTACCTTAACGGAAGAAAAAAAGTTCCATATCTTATCAATGATTGTTTTTTTATAAGTTTGTGAGCGTCTGGCACTACCTTCATATCGCATATCAATAAGCTTGTTTTCTTTTTCGTTTCCAAGTACCATCCCGCATTTACCACAAATTTTTGTACCAAACGGATTTACATGACCACAATCGCATTTTACTTCATTCATGTCAAAAACTCCCCAATATTATGGTTTAATTCTCTCCATATGCTTTTGGATGCTCTCTTCTGTCAAAGCTCCGGTAATGATATCTACCACTTCTCCCTCTTTATCAATCAAAAAGGTGACCGGCAAAATATCCACGCGATATGCATTCTCTACTTTACTACCATTATCGATCATGACAGGAAAGGTAAGATTATGTTTTGCAATAAAATTGTTGACAGCATAGTCAGATTCCCCAACATTCACGGCTAATATCTCAACGCCCTGGTCTTTGTAGTTTTTATATTGACTTTCCATATAAGGCATTTCATATTCACATGGCTTACAATATGTACCCCAAAAGTTCAAAAAGACACCTTTTCCTTTATAGTCGGACAACTTATGCTCTTTGCCTTCCATATCCGTCAAAACGAAATTAGGTGCATCTGATCCTTTTCGAAGACTTTCATTCTTTTCTTTAGTGAAGTTTGTATAAAGGGCAAACACTAAAGCTGCACCTAACAGCAGAAGAATGATGGTTCTGCTAACTAGGCGTCGCTTTTTTTTATCCATAGAAATCCTCCTAAGGCAACACTAAAATTTAACCATACCATCATACCATTTAACACTATGTCCATATTTTTTACATTTCCGAAGGTTTTGTGACACTCTTTTCCGATTTAGGAAAGAAAGGGTATTTACAGGTTGTTTTCCACCACCTATCCCTCTAGTTAGAAGAATGGGGTAGTGGTTTCAACCTATTAATACGGGATAACTTCTTTCTTACATTCTCCGTTGTTTAGGCTCGGTTGTTGCTAAAGTTCGCATTAATTTGACTTCATGTGGAGTCAATTCACGGGAGTCACCAGCAGTTAAACCTGCTAAAGTTAAAAAGCCATATTGTTCCCGCTTCAATTTAATTACAGGATGACCAATTGCTTCAAACATCCGGCGGACTTGTCGATTTCTTCCTTCGTGTATAGTGATTTCCACAATAGCCGTTTGCTTTTTTTTGTCGGTTGACAGAACCCTAGTCTTAGCTGGAGCTGTCTTACCGTCCTCCAATTTGATTCCCTTTTCTAACTTTTTCAAGCTTTCACGTAATGGCATTCCTTTCACTTTTGCCACATACACTTTATCTACTTCATGTTTCGGATGCATTAACGTGTTTGCAAACTCACCATCATTCGTTAAAAGCAATAAACCAGAAGTATCATAATCCAGGCGGCCAACTGGGTAAATCCGTTCACTAATGTAAGGGAAATAGTCCGTTACAACTTTTCTATTCTTGTCATCCGAAACTGCAGATATAACACCACGCGGTTTATAAAATAAGAAATAAACCGGAGCTTCTTTTTCAAGTGGGACTTCATTAACCTGAACCTTGTCATTAGGACCGACCTTCACACCCAATTCCTTCACTACTTTGCCGTTCACTTTTACCTTACCTTCTAAAATCAACTCTTCTGCCTTACGACGGGAAGCCAGTCCAGCATGAGCTATCACCTTTTGTAATCGTTCCATCTATCTTCACCCCATAGTATAATCATTCGTTTGTTATTGTCTATACATACACAATCATACAATTATTACATATAGAGAGGCAAAAACAAAAGGTTTTTCGTGATTAAGAGCTTATCTTTTATTATTACACCAATTATACAGACGGTTAAATGGGTTGGTTTCCATAATGAGTGTAACATAGCTTATTTTTCCATACAAAAAAATGTATCTTTTGATGAAGGTTTGATTTTAATAAAAAATACTTGTTGGCCTTTTGAAAAAAAACAGTTTACGTATAAGGACAAAAAAAAGAAATGGAATGATCCATTTCCGTGACTTTTATTTCATTCCGAATACGAGAGTTACAACGACAACAGCAGCTACAATTCCGATTAGATCCGCTAATAGACCAACCTTGAGCGCATCACCCATTTTCTTGATTCCCACAGCTCCAAAATAAACGGTCAAAACATAGAATGTGGTATCTGTGCTACCCTGAATGGTGGCAGCTAAGCGCCCAACGAAGGAATCCGGCCCATAAACTGAAATTAAGTCACTGGTCATTCCTAAAGCTGCCGTACCTGATATCGGGCGGATTATCGCAAGTGGTAAAACCTCTGCTGGAAAATGAAGCAGGGCAAGCAATGGATTTAATAAATGTACAATAAAATCCAGTGCCCCCGATGCCCTAAATACGGAAATGGCCACAAGCATTCCTACTAAGAAAGGTATAAGGGAAAAGGACATGCTAATTCCTTCCTTCCCCCCCTCGACGAAGGTCTCATAGGTAGGAACTTTTTTCAATGTCCCGTAAAGTAATATTGTTAGAATCAAAAGCGGTATCATCCAAATTGAAATGGTGGTCATCCAGTGCAACATCCTATTCCCTCCCGTTCCTTTTTCTCCTGTAATAAAAATATCGATCAATCGCAATCCCTCCAACCGCTGAAATGGCCGTGGCGATAATAGTAGGAAATACGATATCTGTCGGGGAGTGAGCATCATAATTCATTCGAATCGCAATGACAGTCGTTGGAATAAGTGTAACGCTTGATGTGTTTATCGCTAAAAAGGTGACCATCGAGCGGCTGACCGTTGCTTTTCCTCCATTAAGTTTCTTTAACTGCTCCATGGCTTTAATACCAAGAGGCGTGGCTGCATTCCCCAGTCCAAATGTGTTTGCCATCATATTCGATAATATATATCCCATTGCTGGATGATTGGGTGGGACCTCTGGGAATAGCCACCTCATAAATGGTCTGAACAAGTTGGAAAACTTATCGAGCAGTCCGGATTCTTCCGCTATTTTCATTAACCCCAGCCAAAAAACCAAAATACTCATCAACCCTAGACAAAGGGTGACTGCTTCCTTAGCACTGACAAAAAGAGCTTCATTCACTTGATCCATCGTTCCATTTATCATCCCAAATACGATGCCGATCACGGTCATTCCAACCCAAATATAATTAACCATTGCTTTTGATTCCTAATACTGCTTCAAATAGCTCAGCCCAGGTAGATTGAAAGGATTGATGCTTGAAGCTTTCTTTTGTTTCACCATAAAAAATTGAACGTGAACCGATTTTTTTTCCATCGAGATAGATAGAAGCTTTGCCAATTACTTCAGGAATTTTTCGTTTATCTTTCCAAGCCTTCTGTGGTTTCAACAATTTCATTTTCACATTGACCAGTTTTCTTTCTTCTTTCGTGAGTGGATACGAAAAATCGTTTTTAATATATACATGGCCTCTATACGTTTTATTTTTCATATCTTTTACCAAGCCCTCAGGTAAAATTTCAGTTGGCTTATATTCTTTAAAAGCGGATTCATACATTTGAATATGATCATTCCAATCGTCGGGACCATTCAATGTTACAGCTATTAGATCATGTTGGTTTTTTGTAGCCGTCGTGACCAGGGTACGCTTTGCCAGTTTGGTAAACCCTGTTTTCCCCCCTGTACAATACTCATATAATTGTGTCAAAAGTCGATTTTTGTTCTTCCAGACATAATCCCATTGTTCTGTTGAATTAGGTGCTCGGTGCACCTTAGTACCGGCAATCTTTGCATACGTTTTATTTTGCATAGCATAACGAGTCAGTAAAGCCATATCATATGCTGTTGAATAATGGTTATTCGTATTATCCAAACCATGCGGATTTGAGAAATTAGTATTCTTCATACCGATTTCCTCTGCCTTTTGATTCATCATCCAGACGAAGCCATCAAGGCTCCCGCCCACCTTTTCGCTGATTGCGACTGCCGCATCATTCCCCGAACGTAACATCAATCCATAAACCAAATCTTCAAGCTTAATCTTTTCTCCTTCTTTCAAATAAAGGGAAGAACCCTCAGTCCCGAAGGCATTACTACTAATCTTTACTGTTTCCCCCATTTTTCCCGATTCAATAGCCAGTATAGCCGTCATGATTTTCGTGATGCTGGCAATACGGTTTTTTTCATGAGCATTCACCTCATAAATGACCCTTCCGCTTTCCTCATCCATTAATATCGCGCTGTGGGCACTAACGGCTACGTTAGCATTAGCGCTTTGTACCGGTGCTAGAAAAGACAAAAGGAGAATGATAATAAACAAACCTGATAACCCTTTATATAGAAAACGCATGAGTGCCCCCTCGTCTCTTAACTTGTTTTTGTACAAGTTTATGCAAAGGGACAAGGGTTATGAATAAAAAGAATGTGAATATCTATAAGATCCTAGGATTTAAAAGGGCTTTTTCATATAAAACTTTAAATGACATTATACAAATTTACCCATGTACTAGAACATATCAAGATAAATCCAAATGCTCCTCCCACTATTGAGGAGTATGAAAGGAGAATCATTTTAAATTTTAGGTAGAGTGAATTTCGGATCCATGTTTGAACCCAAAAAAAAAATCGATAAGGGGACATGAGATGTCCCCCTATCGATTTAGCGTTCTATCATACTAACAATGCAGCGATTTCATCAATTTTCTTTGCACCGAATACTACTTCTTCATCATTGATGATCATAGCCGGCACGCTCATTACTTTATATTTTTTCTTGATTTCCTGGAAATTACTTATATCGACCATTTCAGCTTCAACGTTAGGGTTTTCAATAGCAATACGCTGTGCACCCACTACAACGTCTGGGCAGTAGTGACATGCCAATGATACCATAACTTTAATGTTCGCTTTTTTACTGATTGATTTAATCGAATTTAAAACAACTGAATCCAACGCTTGACCAGGTCCAGCTAGGTTATAAATAGCTAAAATGAAGGAATTCAACTCATGACCGCCTGGTACACCATGGTATTTGACACCACTGTATTCACCTCTCGAATTTATTAGAGAGACAACTGGGAACTTATCAGCATTGATTTTTTCTTCGATTTCCTTATTTTCACCTTTGTTATATAACTCAAGATGAAGTTTGTCACCTAATTCAGCAACATCCAACAAGAAATCACGCAATTCGACTGATTTTGGCAAACTTTCGTCTACAATAGATACCAACGTTACATCGCTTTCCATCTTGCCGAAGATTCCCTTTAATTGACCGCGTAGTGCGTCACTTAATAGAGGGCTCTTCCCTGCTGGAACAGCAGCCTGTTCTTTTTTCTCAGGTTTTTCAACAGCAGGCTCATCTTTAATACCTAAGCGATCTTTTTCTTCAGCAATGTATTTACCTGCATCCGTTGCTGCAATCGCTCCGTCAGAAACAGCGGTAATAATCTGACGCAAGGATTTTGGTCTTAAGTCGCCAGCTGCATATACACCTTTCACATTCGTTTTCATATCATCATCTGTGAGAATGTAACCAGCACTGTCCATTTCGATATGGCCGTTGAAAATCTCTGTTTTCGGTTCGTAACCAATGAATACGAATACTCCAAACGTACTGTCTTCTTTCTTCGCTTCATACTCAAACTCTTCCTTGGTAACGTTATTGATGAAGCGGGCACTTTGAATCATTCCATCCCCATATACCCCAAGGATTTCTGTATTGAATTTCACTTCAATCTTATCATTTGCCATTACTTTATCAACAATAGAAGGAGCACATGAGAAGCTTGATTCCCTGGCAATGATTGTGACTTTTGTAGCAAAACGAGTCAGGAAGATAGCTTCTTCAGCTGCTGCATATCCTGCCCCAATTACGAAAACTTCCAACCCTTCAAAAAATTCGCCATCACAGGTTGAACAATAAGCTACTCCACGACCAGTAAATTCTTCTTCCCCTGGGAATCCAAGTGTTCTTGGAGAGGCGCCAGTTGCAATTATTACAGCGCGCGCATGGTAATCCCCACTAAGCGTTTTAACGACCTTTACCTCACCAGAGAAATCCACTCCTGTTACATCAGCTTTGGCAAACTCCACTCCAAAATCTTCATTTTGAAGTTTCATTTCTTCAACTAACCTTGGGCCTGAAATATGACGAATACCAGGATAGTTTGCAATTTCTGATGTTGTTGCAGCTTGTCCGCCACCTGTACCCTTTTCAAGAATTATTGTTTTAATTTTAGCTCTACCTGCATATACACCCGCAGAAAGACCTGCAGGACCACCACCAATAATTATTAAATCATGTATTTTTTCCATAGTTGTTCTCCTTGCTGAATAATAATACTTACTAAAAAACAGTTTATTTTGAATAACAAAAGGCACTTATTTTAGGTAAGTGCCTTTTGTCATTAGAATCTTGTCAAACGAATTGTCTTCGTAATCAATGTGTAGATAGTGTCCAGTAACGAATTGGATTATATCCTCAAAAGATTAAAGTTTACCTACTAGATCTAAGCTTGGTTCAAGAGTAGCTTCACCTGGAGTCCATTTAGCAGGGCAAACTTTATCACCATGTTCTGCTACAAATTGTGCAGCTTGAACTTTTCTCACAAGTTCTTCAGCATTACGACCGATTCCTAAATCATTCACTTCGTATGCTTTAATTTGTCCTTCTGGGTTTACGATGAAAGTTCCACGTAGAGCTAAACCATCTTCTTCGATTAATACACCGAATTGACGAGATAAAACATTTGCTGGGTCAGCTAACATTGGATATTGAATTTTACCGATTGTATCAGTAGCATCAGCCCATCCTTTGTGGCTGAAATGAGTATCTGTTGAAACTGAGTAAACTTCACAACCAATTTCTTTGAATGTTTCATAGTTGTCTTGAAGATCAGCTAATTCTGTTGGACATACAAATGAAAAGTCAGCTGGGTAGAAGAAGAATACTGCCCATTTTCCTTTAACATCATCTAATGTTACTTCCTTGAATTCTCCTGCATGGTAAGCTTGTACTTTAAAATCTTCAACTTGTTTATTAATCAATGACATAATAAATTCCTCCAATAGATATATTTTTTAATCTGCTCCTATTTATAATAATTATTAAATAGAAACTAGTCAATAAATATACCTTAATAATTTTTAAGTTCACAAATTAGTCACAGTTTTTATATTGATATACATTAAACAATTTATAAACCGCATTGTACTTTAAAATAGCGTATTTAACACATCTTCAATGTTATATCAAGGTTAAAAATAACAACTATCCTAATTATTTCGAAAGATGATATTGTCTCCTTTTCAATAAAATAATAAATTCCAAATGAGAATCAATTGTCGATTTCATCCATACAATTTACTTCATCCTTCATATACTTCCCACATTATTCCTAATTAACCCCAAAAAACTAATCTGTACTGTCCTTTTAAACGAAAAAATGCCGAACCATAATGGCTCGGCCCTTCAACTCAAAACAATTCGTTTTTGGTAGAACATATATTTTATCCCTTATTGTTGTTTCCAAGTAAGCTTTTTCGCTTCGGTAAACCGTAATGCTGTTTGGGGCCAGTTTACAACGTCCCACCATTTATCCACATAAGAAGCTCTATTATTTTTATATTGTAAGTAATATGCATGTTCCCACACATCTAATACAAGTACTGGAATCGTATCCCATTGTGTTAAAATCATATGCAACTCTGATTGAAGAATTTCTAGTTTACGCGCACGTGGCACCCAGACTAAAATCGCCCAGCCAACACCTTCAACCTGTTTAGCTGCTTCACTAAAGTGATTTTTAAATGCTGCGAAACTTCCAAAATCCTTCTCAATCTGTTTAAGTAAGTCTCCCTTTGGCTGGCCGCCGCCTCTTGGAATCATCCCTTCCCAAAATATTGTATGCAAATAATGCCCGGATCCATGAAAGGCTGCTTCCTTTTCCCAATGTTTCAACAATGAATAATCCTTCGTCTCCCTGGCATTTTTCATCATTAATTCTGCTTTATTCAGACCATCTACATAAGTTTGGTGATGCTTATCATGGTGAAGGTACATGATTTCCTCTGAAATCGTCGGTTCCAACGCATTATAGGCATAAGGTAGCGGCGGAAGCGTATGTTTTCCAATTGGTACAGATTGAGATTGAGTTTGTCTTTGCTGAGTACCGAGATCTCTAGCTATCTCTTCAATTTCTTCGTAGACCCGAGCCATCTCTTCTTCAATCAAGACCATATTCTCATAATCTATTTCCTCTGCAACGAGATCATTAGTCCATTGGGAAAGCCTTTCAATGTTTGCCAACACTGTCGAATCGGTGATATCTATTCTCTCAAGGTATGCCATTATTTCATCAATCCAATCACTTACCTCTTTTGCATACTGTCTTACATCAGACATCTTTCAACCCCCCTGTAACCTACTTACACATAAATCATCAGAGTATTTTATGTTACGAATAAGCGAAGATTCCATTTATAAACAAAAAAAACAACAAGGCCTATTAAGCCTCGCTGTTTCTTTATCTTGACTGTAACATTTTCGTCCGGTAATCCGTTTCATAATACTCTAATTCTTCTCGCATGGTCTGAAATCCACTTTCTACAGATTTCAAAATAGATATAATGCTATCCGGTACACCTTGATGAAATTTAATCGAGTTTTTTCCCGTATAGGCAGATCGGCTGTCTTCAAACCAACGGTCCGATTTTGGGGAAAAATATTCTTCTATACATTGATGATACACTCTATATAGCGTCTTTTCAGCTGCAGCTTTATTAAAAACTTCATTTTTAAGGACGATTTGGCAAGCTTCTAAACCCTCTTCACAACTTACAAGCATTCTTCTTAAACTAGAGAGGATTCCTTTATAATAACTTTCTTCCCCGCTTTTTTCCTGTTGAAGCTTAGAATAGGTCGTCTCATTTATAAACTCTTCTAACTGAGCTACTGTCGTTTCTAAAAAGCTTTTTACATCCTCAAGCTGAGATTTTACCAATGTATTCCCCAACCGTGAACCCTCCTCAAAATGATTATGAAAGAATATTAAAATCTACATTTGATTTAATATCATATGGTTTAGCTTGGTCAATAGATATAAACACTTTCTCCAATTTTCCAAAATTTATATTTTCGAAATAACCAGCTAACTCTTTTTCTGAATTAATATATAAACGTTTTCGGCTAGCCAAATTCGGGTCTTTGAAAAGGCAAACCATTGCAATGATATCAGCCATATAAATATCTCGGTCGAAACTTTTGAATAAAGGATTGGTGGAATATGGAGTCCACCGAGCGACCATCTCATCAAAATAACGAAGATACAGCACATTCAGTGTCTTTTCTTCTCCATCCTTTATGTATTCTATAACGGATCGGTTAAAAAATTCCTCCGGAGAATTGGACTTTTCTTTTTCAAGTCCAAATCCATTGCATGCTACAATTCGCACCCGAAATCCCCCCGTATTCAGTTTTTTCTATATTATCACAATTTAAAGAAAAATGTTATTCGATTGTTTGTTGAAATTTCTCAAAAAACAAATCTGCTTCACCATTTTCGAAGCTTTCTTCTGAATTATCGGAGAGTGGCGGTAATTCTTTAATTGAGTTTAGACCGAAATAATCCAAAAACTCTTTCGTTGTCCCATATAAATAAGCCCGACCAGACCCCTCAGCACGTCCGACCTCTTTTATTAACACTTTAGTGACAAGTGTATGAATCGGCCGTTCCGTTTTGACACCGCGAATTTCATCAATCTCAGCTCTCGTAATTGGCTGCTTATACGCGATGATTGCGAGTGTTTCCAAAGCAGCCTGTGATAAACCTTGAGTACTTGAAGTTTCTACAAGTTTTTTTAAATAATCCGAGTGTTCTTTTTTTGTAGTCATTTGAAACACACCTGCTATTTCAATCACTTGAACCCCTCGTACATCCGATATATATTCTTCCTTTAAGCTTTCAATGATGTCTGTTGCTTGATATTCTGTAATTTCTAGGACAGAGGCAATTTGTTTGACTGAGAGGCCTTCATCTCCAGCAGCAAACAATAATGCCTCAAGAATCCCCTTCCAATTAATAACTTCCAACTGGTTCTACACCTTCCTTAGCTGCAATCATAATTTCCGAAAAATTATCTTCTTGTTCAACGATTATTTCATTTTGTTTCATTAGTTCCAATACCGCCATAAAAGTAATGACGATATGCTCCTTAACCGGTTGTGAAAAGAGCTCAAAAAAGCTTTTTTTCCCTTTAAATGATTGTAACTCAATCATGATTTCATCCATGCGTTTTTCAATTGATATCTCTTGTTTCGTCACTTTTGTATATAGGGGCTTTTGAATTTTTTGCCTTCGCAGTAGTTTTTGTAGAGCGCCCAACATATCGTATAGACTGATATTCAACTCTTGTTTTTCATTTTCCGTTTCTTTTACATAAACAGATAAATCACTCGGCGGTTTTGTAAACATCAAGCTTCGTTCTTCTTCCAACCCCTTAAATTCTTCTGCAGCATTTTTATACTTTTTATATTCTAATAGTTTTTCCACAAGCTCGTCCCGTGGATCTTCTTCAAATAGTTCTCCATCTTCATCAATCAATTGTTCATCTTCATGCTTGGGTAGCAACATTTTACTTTTGATAGCAAGTAGTGTCGCAGCCATTACTAAATATTCACTGGCCACATCTAATTCAAGATGCTGCATCGTATGAATATAGCCTAAATATTGCTCTGTGATATCAGCCATTGGAATATCATAGATGTCTATTTCAAGACGGTTTATCAAATGAAGGAGTAAATCCATCGGACCTTCAAAAGCATCAATTTTAATATTATAACCCATAAAAATACCCCATTTAAATCTAATTGGCCAATGTTTGGCCTATTTCTTTTACTAATCAAGTATAGTGGATTACCGACCTTTATCCAATAATAATAATTTGGCACTTAGAAAAGTTCTTAAGAGGGATTTGTGTTTATTGGGTCAGTGCCCAATCACATTTGTAAAATTAACATAACCTAGGAATGTAAGAATACCAGAACAAAGGAGGAACTTATTATGGGTTTTGGGCATGGCGGCGGATTTGCGTTTATTGTAGTATTGTTCATTTTGTTAATTATTGTCGGTGCTTCTTGGTGTTAATTGAAGACTGATGAATCAAGCTGATTGCATAGCAATCAGCTTTCCTTATTTTCCAGGGTGTTTTTTGTGATAAACTAAAGAGAGTAAACACGCCCGGTGTAAAGCTGTTTAAAATGGCTTTTCTACCTTAAATGAACCTACCAAACAAAAGGGGTGCTCATATTGAATTACCCGGAAGACTACCTGTCTTTCCTTGTCCATTTTCATGGCACTAGGGATTACTTTGAATGTCACGAAATTCTTGAAGAATACTGGAAGGATACTGCACCAAAAGAGCGTGACTCGCACTGGGTCGGGCTGATTCAAATTGCAGTTGCCCTATATCACGACCGTAGAGGCAACAAACAAGGTGCTACAAGGACCCTTGCTAAAGCCATTGACAATCTCCGTTCGAAAAAAGTAGAGCTGCAACTGTTTGGCCTCGATCACGAAGAACTGCTTAATTTGCTTCAGAACACCCATGCACGTATGTTGTCTAAAAAACCATATGAAAGCATCAACCTTCCTATAACGGATCAAGAGTTGATTGTACAATGCCAAGCCATATGCAGTCAGGAAGGATACGTATGGTGCACAGATAGCGACATGGCTAATTTATCATTAATAGACAAGCATCTAAAGCGTGACCGTTCAGATGTTATTTCAGAAAGAGCTCGACAACTATCCCTCCGAAGAGCAAGAATAGAGGACCACTCTTAAGAGTGGTCCTCTATTCTTGCTCTCATGATCTAAGCTTCTTCACATTTGTCTAGGAAGCTTTCCGTATATTCATTTGCTTTTATTTCTTTGTCAGGATATTGCTCCTTTAGAGCCCTGACCATTGCTTTACCGATACCTTGCTTTCGAAAAGATGGATTTACAGATATATGTAGAATCTCAATGTGATTTGGAGAGACTTCTATTCCGATCAAGCCTATAATCTCTTCATCTTTCCATAAGAACAACTGTAGATTTTCATCTGTTTCGTAATTCTTCATCGTATTCCGAAGCACTTTTATCTCTTTTTCATTTGGCATGAAAGATAATAATCCCATGGCAAACTTCTCATAACTTTTCTTATACTTAATCAACATAATATCCCTCGTTACTAAATAACGTTTTTATTATCTACCTGTTTCTAATTAATTCGCTTTGAATAATAATCCCCACTTATAACATTTCCATCATACATAAAATTTTCTTTTGTTTCAACATCACTTTCAGCACTTGATTTATAGATCTCCTATGTGCTACGCGATGAACAGCCAATATACGATTCCCCACATCAAAGCGATAACAAGCATCATAAGTAAAAGAGTTTTATTACTTTTCCTCATCCCATACTCCCTTTATTCAATGGTCTAAATATTTAAATAACGAATTCATTTTACTATAACTTAGCACAATCTGACAAATACCCCTTGCAATCTTGCATTCATTTTACTACATTGATAAAGTAAACTTAGGATTCATAGCATATCTCACAGGTATATTAGACAAGGATACAATCACTTTTCGTCCTTAGTAAGAACATTAGCTATTTTGGACGAAATAAATATTTTTTATTAATCTGTATCTTTTTTACCTTTTGGTTCGTCCAATACTATGAAACTTTTATTTAAAGCGGTGCTCTTTAAATAAAAGAATCCAATTCAGCAGGAAATGTTAAGGAGGATAACAATGAAAAAAATGAAAAAATGGGTCATTGTGACCATTTTATTATGCCTATTATTGCCATATAAAGCCTTTGCGGACGCGGCTGTTGGTGAAATGATCGTCACACTAGGGGAAAATTTGACAAAAGAACAAAAAAGTATGCTATTGTCAGAAATGAAAGCTCCTGATGACGTTGAGGTTTTAACGGTTACCAATGCAGAGGAACATGAATATTTAGGGGATTATATTGCTAGCCGGCTAATTGGCACAAAAGCGATTTCATCCTCTGCTATTACATTAGAAGAAAAAGGTACTGGCATTAAATTGGAGTCGAAAAATATTAACTGGGTTACTGATGAAATGTATATCAATGCTCTGGCGACTGCTGGAGTAAAAGATGCCACCGTCTATGTCACTGCACCGATACCAGTTTCAGGTACAGCTGCTTTAACAGGAGTAATAAAAGCGTATGAGATTTCTTCCGATAAAACAATTCCGGAGGATGTGAAGCAAGCTGCTAATGAAGAAATGGTGAAGACAGCTAAATTGGGCGATGAAATCGGTACAGAGGAAGCCTCTGCACTCGTAACAAAAATCAAAGAAGGAATGGCTGAAAATCCACCGACTACGACTGAAGAAGTCCGTAAGGTTGTCGAATCGTCTGCAAATGAACTGGGAATTGACTTAAATGAAGATCAAAAGCAAAGTTTGATTGATTTATTTAATAAGCTAAAAGAATTGAATATTGATTGGAACGCTGTTGGTGATCAGCTGACAGCAGCAAAAGATAAGCTGTCCAATTTCCTTGGATCCGAAGAAGGACAATCATTTTTAGATAAATTGAAAGAGGTTTTCAATAGTTTAATAGACGCAATCAAATCATTTTTTAACTGATTTAGATAAGAAAAGAGGATGGCATAGCCATCCTCTTTTCTTAATCCTTATTCGTAACGGCTGCTTCCTGAAGTGCCAAATCCAAATGGATAAGATCTTCGAAGGTTTCGCGTTTAATGACTAAACGAGCTTCTCTATCTTCGACGAAGACGACAGCAGGCCTCGGAATCCGGTTGTAATTATTGGACATGGAATATCCATATGCCCCTGTACAAAAGACAGCTAATACATCACCTCGTCCTGCTTTTGGCAAAGGTAAATCCCAAATCAACATATCTCCGCTTTCACAGCATTTCCCAGCAATGGACACTGTTTCTTCTACTGGATCAAGCGGCCGATTGGCAAGAATTGCATCATACTTTGCCTCATATAGAGCTGGGCGAATATTATCACTCATACCACCATCAACTGCTATATATTTACGAACATTAGGTACTTCCTTTTCAGAACCGACTTTATATAAAGTCACACCAGCGTCGCCGACTAATGAACGGCCAGGTTCAATCCAAATTTCCGGCATCTCCAAATCAGAATTAGCAACCAGGTTCTGCACTTCCCTAACGATTTCTTCTACATATTGAGAAGCTGGAAGCGGGTCGTCCTCTTCGGTATATCTGATTCCAAATCCGCCTCCAAGATTCAATACCTTTGGCTGGAAATCTAATGATTTATGCCAATTTTTAAGCTTGCTTATAATTTTTTGTGCGGCAAGCAGGAATCCAGTCGTTTGAAAGATCTGTGAGCCAATATGGCAGTGCAGTCCTAGTACTTCAATCCACTTGCTTTGTAGCGCTTGTCTAAGGGCCTCTTCAGCCTGACCGTTAATAAGATCAAAGCCAAATTTCGAATCTTCCTGCCCTGTTAAGATATAATCATGCGTATGGGCTTCAATACCTGGAGTCACACGAAGAAGAATTTTCACTTTTTGTTCTCGCTGTGTACAAATCTCTTCTAATAATGTTAGCTCTGAAAAATTATCGACTACAATACAGCCGATTTTATAATCCAAGGCCATATGTAGCTCTTCTTCACTTTTGTTGTTCCCATGAAAATGAATACGTTCAGTTGGAAAATTTGCTTTAATTGCTGTATACAATTCTCCCGCTGAGACGACATCGAGTGATAGGCCCTCTTGATCAGCCAACTGGATCATTGCAATCGAAGAAAAAGCTTTACTCGCATAGGCGACTTGAGCAGAAATACCCAATTCCTCAAATGTTCGCTTGAATCCTCTAGCACGCTCGCGAATTAACTCTACATCATAAACATATAATGGCGTTCCAAATTGTTCAATCAATTCGATTGTGTCCACTCCGCCAATCTCAAGATGTCCACGATCATTGACACGACCGGTTCCGTACAAATGCATGATAGCTCACCTTCCTGACTTAAAACTAACGATTAATAAGAAATGAGGCAGCGTCAAAGAGAGTTCCCACTTATGCAAGCGAAAAAGGTTCTCCCTCTTTGAAAAAGCCTCATTCAAATTAATCGATTATCCCGAATAAAAATGTTTTCCATCCTCTTTAATCAAACAAACTGCTTAGTAGTTCGAAGGGAAAGCCAGATTGGTTTAACTTCAAAGAGACAAAAGAGCTCTTTCTCTTTGTGAAGCCTTAACTTTACTGCTTTTTCCGAATAAAATTAAATTACCACAACTTTTCGACAACATCAACCTTTAGATTTTCTTGGCTGCCTATATATATCCTGGGGATGTACAATACTCGGACGTTCTATAGAACCTGGATAAGGTCTTCTAAATATTATATGAGACAAAGCTTTCGGCTGAAACGGGAGAAGCGGCCATAAATACGGTGTATTTAACGTTTTTATACTGGTAAGCAAAATAATATGAATTGTGATACCTATAATTAAGCCCGGCACTTTAAATAAAGCAACCAACACAAGCAGCGCTAAACGGGAAATTTTATTCGCAACCCCTAGTTCTAAACTTGGAGTGACAAATGTACCGATTGTCGCTACGGAAGCGTAGAGAACCACTTCAGGGACAAATAGGCCAACATCTATTGCTATCTGTCCTATCAAAACTGCCGCAACCAAACCCATTGCAGTAGAAAGCGGGGTCGGGGTATGAACGGCTGCCATCCTTAAAAATTCTATCCCAATATCGGAAATGAAGATTTGGACAATAATCGGTATATGCGTTTTTTTATTCGGCCCGATAAATTCAAGATTATCGGGGAGAAGGGACGGTTCTAACGAAAACAATAACCAAATCGGCAGCAAATAAAGCGAAACGAAAATCCCTAAAAAACGGACCCATCGCACCAAGGTTCCAACAGCAGGTGCCTGCCGATACTCCTCAGCGTGTTGCATGTGATGAAAAAGAGTGGACGGGGTAATGATGACACTCGGTGAAGTATCCACATAAATAAGGACATGCCCCTCAAGTAAATGCGTTGCCGCTACATCAGCCCTCTCCGTGTATCTTACAAGCGGATACGGGTTATATCCTTGCTTGACGATAAACTCTTCAATCGTCTTATCCGCCATCGTTATGCCATCAACTTCTATATTTTTCAATTCCTTGCGTACGACTGCTATTAAATCCGGATCGGCAATATCTTTAATGTATCCGATTGCTATATCCGTTTTCGAACGTTCCCCCACCTTCAAAATTTCAAAACGTAATCTTTCATCCCGAATTCTCCGTCTGGTTATCGCTGTATTAATGATGATATTTTCGACAAAACCATCCCTGGATCCACGGACGACCTTTTCCGTATCAGGCTCTACTGGTTGCCTTCCAGGATAACTCCTGACATCTACAACCAATCCCGTTGCTCTACCATCGACGACGATGACTATTAAGCCGGACAGCACTTGATCAACAAGCTCATCCATTGTACTTATTTCTTCAACAGATTGGTGGACAAGCAAGTTTTTGACTGTTTCAAACACTTTTGTCGTCATAATTTCAGCATTTTTGTTATGGATTAGCGAGTCAAGAATTCCAATGATGAACTCTGTATCCGTCAGCCCGTTCACATAGTATAAATGTACATCTTTTTTTAAGACCTTTATTCTTCTTACCCCTAAGTCAAAGCTGACGCCAAGACCTACTTTTTCTTCCATGAACGAGTCTACTTCCGCTACTTTATTCGGAATCGGTTTCATGTTTTGAGGATTTTCTGAAGCCATTATGACCGCTCCTTTCCAAAATAATTTCCACCGCAAGCTTCGTGATCGGTGCACCTTTTTTAATATCATCTTGATGGGACATTTTCCCGATATCCCCTATCCCCACCACTATTGGAACATTTAATTCATCGATGCAATACACTGTATCTCCTGTAATCTTTCCTAGTTCAAATTCCTCAGCCCCGTATTTATCAACTCCGTTTGGTGTTAAATTCCCATCCCGGTCAATACATACATCCACCTTTGTCCATTCTTCCCTCCTAGTCTTTGAAGCAACTGCAATAACCCCAAGGACATCTATATCAGGATGGCCGGCAACCACCTTCATCGCCTGTTCACCGAATCCTTCACCGATAAAACCACTATCATCAAACATAACCAGTACAGGATCATACTTTGCCTTTTTTATTAATTCAACTAGCTCATTGCCCGAATAACGGGATGGATTACCTTGGGACATAGAGATGCACCGTCCACCTATTTCCTTAGCTACAAGCTGGACAGCCCGTTTTGCATACTCATCTCCATCCGTTATTAATATCACTTTTCGTTTGGTCACCATCTTGGCCCTTCTTTCATCATCAGGAATAATACTTAAGAACTTACAAATCGACAAAATAAATCCATTGGAATAAAGAACCGGCTATCTTCCCTAATACAAGTGCCATTAACAGATAAATAATCTTCTCTTGAATTCCGATTCGTTTAGAAAGAATCGGAAAAACATTCAAAACTTCAGTCAAAGCAGCAGCCAGCATCCCATTAAAAATCCCATCTGCCAAGCCAATCGGAATTAATAAAAAATGATGCAGGAAAAATTTCGTTTCCTGTAAGCCTAACCATGTTCCAGCGACAACACCTGCAATAATTGCTGCTTCATAGTAATGAATCATTTTCATCGTTTTCGTCAACTGAGTCAGTCTCGGTATCACTCCAAGTACAGTCAAAAACGCTACAAAACCGGCACCTGTTGCAAAACCTCCAGCTAGACCGACAAAGATTCCGAAGATAATTTTACCTGTCATCAAGATGGCGCACGTTTTCCTTATTTTCATTCATGGTGACATAACGGTCTAAATCCTGCTGGTAATTGAACATTTCAACTTCGAGCGGACTAGGTTCCTCATTAAAGCGTTTTTTAAAAAAGTGATTAAAAAATAAAATCATTCCTATGCCAAGTCCGAAGCTATAAGGTATCTGTATTAATAGTGGCTTTTCATCTAGCTTCCCCGTTATTAACGTAAAGACTTTTTGATGGACTTCCCCCATACTGACATCAACATGGAAATTCATAATTGTCATCCCAGCTCCAATAAATAATAAGAACCAGACTAGAGCAAAAGTTAGGTAAGACATTTTCTTTTTTGAATATATGACTTCGATGATGGTCTGAGATGGCCCAAATGTCTGCACTTCAATTTGCGGATCCACTTTACGAATGGCCATGATAAGTTGAGCCAAATCAATGACAATAATATTCTTATCTTCCTTCTTGACCGTTAATAAAAAGGTCTCTTCAATTATTTGAATCACTTCTTCAGGTCCGATTATCCTTGCAATATCTTTAATCCTCACCGTTTGATTTCCCTTTACTTGTACACGGTTCCTCATCCTGATATATACAACTGCCATTATCATCACATCCCGACCTTTTATTTCCTTATGATAGTAGTATGGATTGGAAACACAGTGAAAATGCAGGAAGTAACGGATGTCCAAATATTACTAATTACGAGGGTGAAAGATAAAACAAAAAAGACATGCTGAATGACAGCATGTCTTTTTTGTTTACATTATTAACTTAATGAGTTGGGAAAAAAATCAGTTGAACTAAAAATATCAATCCAAAAATATAAATAAGTGGATGAACTGATTTTCCTTTTCCACTAAATAACTTCATAAGGGGATATGTTATGAATCCAATTGCAATCCCCGTTGATATGCTTGAAGTAAGAGGCATCGTTAAAATAATCGCAAATGCCGGAAATGCATCATCAAACATTTTCCAATTGACTTTAGCTAAACCTTCCATCATAAAACAACCTACGATAATCAAAACAGGTGCAGTGATTGCTGAAACTGAAGAAATGGCCGAGATCAATGGAGAAAAGAAAATAGATGCTGCAAACAAGATAGCTACCACCGTGGCTGTTAAACCAGTACGGCCTCCTGCTGCCACACCTGTGCTAGATTCAACATATGCTGTGGAAGGACTTGTTCCAAACAAAGAGCCAATTGTCGTCGCAATTGCATCTCCTAAAAATGCTTTTTTCGCACGAGGTATTTTCCCGTCCTTCGTTAAACCTGCCTGCTCCGTTACTCCAATCAATGTACCTGTCGTATCAAAGATTGTCACAAGTAAAAAGGCAAAAACAACTGAATATAGAGAGTTCGTAAAGACCCCAGAGATATCGATATCGAAAAATACCGGTGTAGGCGGCACAGATAGCACTCCATTAAAGTTGAGAAGACCGATAAAGTAGCCAATGACTGCCGTAATGATCATCCCAATAAAAATTGCTCCTTTAACATTGCGTGCCATTAAAATTAACGTTATAAATAAACCTGCAAGTGCTAAAACTGTTCCAGATTGATGCAAGTCGCCAAGCGTAACCATAGTTGAATCATTCGGTACGACGATTCCCGCATTTTTCAATCCGATAAACGCGATGAATAAACCAATTCCAGAGGTGATTCCATATTTTAATGAATTCGGAATGGCATCAATTATCATTTTGCGCAAGCTCGTTACACTTATCAATAAAAATAGCAAGCCTGCGATGAAAACTGTTCCAAATACGGTTTGATATGAAAGACCTTGTGCACCAACTACACTAGCAAAATAAGCATTCAAGCCCATCCCCGGTGCAATCGCAATTGGATATTTTGCGACCAACCCCATAATAAGGGTACCTATAACAGCAGAAATGACTGTTGCCATAAAGACTTGTTCAAATGGAATTCCGATTGAGGATAATAAAGCCGGATTCACAATAAGGATATAAACCATAGTTAAAAATGTCGTAACACCCGCCATAACTTCAGTACGGACATCCGTCCCATTTTCTTTTAGGGAGAAAAACTTTTCTAAAAACATCATTTAGACCTCCAGATCTAAAGGAAACACCGATACAATCGTTTGCATGCGAAGACAAAGGTGTCCTAAAATTGTACTGCATCTACACTTTTTTCAGATTAATTATATTCGTTGAATGAAAGATAAAAAACGAATGAAAAGCGCGACCTTTACTATAATATTCGTTTTTAATTCTAAATTCAACTAAAAAATTTCATCCCCTCTCTTATTTCCGTAAATTCCCATCACCTCAAACTACTATGGGCTCCTTTTTAATATGATTAGAGTCTTTTTACCTTTTCCTAAAACCCAAATTTTTCTCAAATCAAATAAAAAAAACCACATGAATCACTGATTCATGTGGTTTTTCATCTGCTGGAGAATTTTCTTTTCCAGCCGTGACACCTGTACTTGGGATATGCCAAGTCTTGCCGCTACTTCCGATTGCGTCTGGTCTTTATAGTACCTCAGGAAAACAATTAGTCTTTCACGTTCATTCAATTCATGGATGGCTTCTTTTAAAGCGATTTGGTCAAACCATGATGTTTCATTATTGTCGGCAATCTGGTCAAGAAGAGTAATCGGGTCGCCATCATTTTCATAAACCGTTTCATGGATGGAAGAAGGACTTCGACTAGCCTCTTGGGCCATGATAATTTCCTCTGGTGACAGCTCAAGATGTTCCGCCAATTCATTGACCGTTGGAACACGGCCGTACGTTTTTGAAAGTTCCTCTTTGGCTCTACGAATTTTATTTGCCATTTCCTTTAAAGAACGGCTTACTTTTACAGTTCCATCATCACGGATAAAACGTTGAATCTCTCCAATGATCATTGGTACAGCATACGTAGAGAATTTCACTTCAAACGATAAGTCAAATTTATCTACGGACTTCAAAAGCCCAATGCAGCCAATCTGGTATAAATCATCCGGTTCATAACCTCGATTGAGGAATCTCTGTACTACGGACCAGACAAGTCTTAGATTGCTATTGACAATCAAGTTTCTTGCGTCCTGGTCACCACTCTGGCTGCGTTGGATTAAATTCCGTAATTCCTCATCTTTTAAATGGGGCTGGCCTTTTTTGCTCTTCTCTTTTTTAACCTCCACATCCATATGCAAGTCTCCCTTAATTGCACAAAGCTCTGCTTGTAGTTAAGTGCTTTTTTAATCGAATGATCGTACCTTCACCCTTATGGGAAATAATATTGATTTCATCCATGAAGTTTTCCATAATGGTGAATCCCATACCGGAACGTTCAAGTTCAGGTTTTGTCGTAAATAGTGGCTGTTTAGCTTCCTCGACGTCTTCAATGCCCAGTCCTTCATCACGGATGGTCAATTCTACAGTATCACCTTCAATAATCACAGAAATGTAGACCCATCCTTCCGGGTCACTCTCGTACCCATGAATAATCGAATTCGTAACTGCTTCTGACACGACAGTCTTGATCTCTGTCAATTCATCCATTGTTGGATCTAACTGGGCAATAAAAGCCGCAACTGTAACCCTGGCAAAAGATTCATTTTGGCTTAGTGCAGAAAATTTCGTTTCCATTTTATTTTTCATCTTAGGCAACCCCCAGTCTTTGCAAAGCGTTTTTTTCGGATAGTTCCATTTTAACAATTTTAAACAACCCTGACATCTCAAATAACCGCTTTACTGCTGGAGAAATTGCGCAGACGACCATTTCACCTTGTTTATTGTTTACCTGCTTATAACGCCCTAAAATAACACCGAGTCCTGAACTGTCCATAAAATGTAATTCTTCTAAGTTGAGAATTATGTGCTTGATGTTATGCTTTTGAATTGCTGACTCTGCCTGTTTTTTCAATTTTTCTGCTGTATGATGATCTAAATCACCTTTGAGACGAATGCATAATACACGATCTTTCGCCTCCATATTAATCGTAAGACTCATTATATACAGCCTCCTTCACTGTCTTATAAAGAGTCAAATTCTCTTTTTCACCTGCAGATTCCTTCTTCATAGCAAAACTAGTGGGCTTTCGCCTAAATTAGTACATTTATCAGGTAATGCGACAAATTATTCTATTTGACTTGAGTAAACATGCCGAAAGCCCGTTTATACAATTGCCACCAACTGGCTTTTTCAACAGTTTCCTTCGCAACAATTGGCGATTCGACATACACCTTACCGTTTTTCTTCAATTCAAGCGTACCAATTTGATCGCCTTTTTTGATTGGTGCATTCAAATCTTTATTAAGAGTAATTTTTTTTGTAAAATCCTTCGCTGTTCCGTTCTTGGTTGTCAAAACTGAAATAGGTTCACTTGTTACTCCTATAACCATTTTCTTGTGACCTTTACTTACCTTTGATTCTCCTAACATCTCGCCTCGTTTATATATAGGATATGTGATGTATTGTGAAAAAGCATAATCAAGCATTTTGGTAACCTGCGCATTTCGCTCCTTCGGAGATGCTGCTCCGAAAACGACGGCAATGACCCGCATATTCCCTTTTTTCGCTGTAGCCGTCAGGCAATACTTCGCTTCATTTGTAAATCCTGTTTTTAGCCCATCTACCCCCGGATAAAATTTCACTAATCGGTTCGTGTTAACCAGCCAGAATTTCTTTTCGGTATTTTCACGGAGATAGTCTTCATATGTACCCGTGAACCTTGTAATTGTATCGTATTTCAATAACTCCTTCGCCATGATGGACATATCATAAGCCGAGCTGTAATGATCTTTAACAGGAAGGCCTGTCACATTTTGAAACTTCGTGTTTTTTAGCCCGAGATCTTTCGCTTTTTTGTTCATTTTCTTAACAAACTCTTCTTCAGATCCCGCAATTCGTTCCGCCATCGCCACCGATGCATCATTCGCCGAACCAATCGAGATGCCTTTAAGCATTTGCTCCGTGGTCATTTCTTCACCTGGCTCGAGGAAGATTTGAGAACCACCCATCGACGCTGCATACTCACTTGTCCTGATTTTTTCCTTCATGGTAAGATCGCCTTTATCGATTGCTTCCATGATTAGCAGCATCGTCATGATCTTGGTCATACTTGCCGGTGAAAGACGATCATCTGCGTTTTTATCATACAATACGGTACCTGTATCCCGTTCAATTAAAATAGCAGATTTAGCATTAGCCGCTAAGTCGACTCCTTTATCTTCCGCTGCTTTTGTATGTGGGATGCTAAAACCAGCAGCTATTAATACGGTTAAAAATAGAGAAAGAATCCGCTTCATCTCCATACCCTCCAATCTTTATATGATTTATTTTTTCCATTACACCCATTTTTATACAAATAAGTTCATTTAAAGATAAATTTTGTAAATATAAGAATTATTAGGAAAATTAACACAAAAATAAAAAGAGGATGCGCATAGGCATCCTCTTTTTAAAATCATAGGATTATTTTAGCTACATAAGCTAGCTAAGGTTACAAAAAGGTCACTCTCTAAAAAAAGAGCAACATTTTTGAAGTTACATTATTCCATAATCTCTTTATAGATAAGCGTAGGTTTTTCAACTTTTTCTTTCGAGATAGATATGTTTTCATACAATTTTTCTTTTACTTCTGAAACATCTTCAAAATTACTGTAAATCGTCACTAGAGATTCACCTTTTGCCACGACTTCTCCGATTTTTTTACGGAGTACTAACCCAACAGCTAGGTCAATTTCTGATTCCTTGGTCGCTCTTCCGGCTCCTAAAAGCATAGCCGCTGTTCCAACTTCATCGGCAACGATTTTTGATACATATCCGTCTTCTTTTGCTTCAAGCTCAAAAGTATAGGCAGCCTGCGGAAGTTTTTCTGGCTGATCTACAACCGAACCATCGCCTCCCTGCGCTTCTAAGAAAACCTTAAATGAGTTAAGAGCAGAACCATCTTTAATTGCGTTTTCAAGCAGGGTTCTAGCTTCTTCAAGCGAGCTTGCCTTTTTAGCAAGGAACACCATATGACTGCCTAGTGTTAAGGAAAGTTCCGTTAAATCTTCCGGACCTTCACCTTTAAGCGTATCGATTGCTTCTTTCACTTCTAAAGCATTTCCGATTGCGTAACCTAGCGGCTGGCTCATATCTGAAATTACAGCCATCGTGTTTCGCCCAACATTATTCCCGATGCTCACCATTGCATGAGCTAATTCTTCTGAGTCTTCGAGAGTTTTCATGAATGCTCCTGCACCCGTTTTCACATCAAGGACAATTGCATCGGCACCAGCAGCTATTTTTTTACTCATAATTGAACCAGCAATCAAGCCGATGCTGTTAACAGTAGCCGTTACATCGCGCAATGCATATAACTTTTTATCCGCAGGTGTTAAGTTACCACTTTGACCAATGACAGCTATTTTATTTTTATTCACAAGTCGTATAAACTCATCATTTTCTATTTCCACATGAAAACCTGTAACAGATTCCAATTTATCAATTGTTCCGCCAGTATGGCCAAGACCGCGTCCTGACATCTTCGCTACCGGAACTCCAACTGCAGCCACTAAAGGTCCAAGAACAAGTGTTGTCGTATCACCTACACCTCCAGTGGAATGTTTATCAACCTTAACTCCTTCAATCATAGTTAAATCAATTTGATCGCCCGATTCAACCATAGCCATGGTTAAATCAGCACGTTCTTGCTCATTCATACCTTTGAAATAAACGGCCATTGACCAAGCACTCATTTGGTAATCAGGAATCGTTCCATCAGTAAACCCTTGGATAATGAACTGAATTTCTTCCGTAGAAAGAGCCTTACCATCACGTTTTTTCTCGATTAGATCTACCATTCTCATATTAGATTCCCCGCTTTTTTAAAGGCACTGCTACATTTAGCTGTGCTTATTTTATTTTAAATTTAAACTGTTTTAAATGTCTTTAACGATTTGTTTAACAAATTCCAGAAAACTACTCTTTACTTTTTCCGTCGTTTCAATTACTTCTACATGTGACAACGGCTGATCCAAAATGCCTGCAGCCATGTTGGTAAGACATGAAATACCGAGTACTTTCATACCGCTATGTCTTGCCACAATAACCTCCGGAACAGTGGACATGCCGACTGCATCCCCGCCAAGAATCCTTGCCATTTTCACTTCTGCGGGTGTTTCATAGGTCGGGCCTGAATTCCCAATATAGACACCTTCTTTAATATCCATACCAAGCGATGAAGCAATTTTTTTAGCTTGAGCTCGCAGCTCTTTGTTATACGCTTCTGACATATCAGGGAACCTAGGACCAAACCGCTCTTCGTTTGAACCAATTAATGGATTTGCCCCCATTAAATTGATATGATCCGTAATTAGCATCAAGTCTCCCGGTGCATAGCTTTCATTAACACTTCCCGCAGCATTAGTTACAATTAACTGCTCAACTCCAAGAAGCTTCATTACACGCACAGGGAATGTGACTTTCTCCATAGAGTATCCCTCATAAAAATGAAAACGACCTTGCATAGCTACAACTTTTTTGCCGCTTAAAATACCGAAGACAAGCTGACCTGCATGTCCCTCAACAGTTGATACTGGAAATTCCGGTATATCGTGATATGGGATCGTAATAGGATTCTCAATTTCATCTGCTAATACCCCAAGTCCCGAACCAAGAATCAATCCTATTTCTGGACAACCATCAATCTTACTTTTTATAAATGAGGCAGCTGCTTCTATTTTATTAAACATATATATTTTCTCTCCCCTTAATTCATATCGCCCAAAATATTTTTTCCGAAGGCAGGCATTTTCACATCAAAGTTAGCTGCGACTGTTGCCCCTATATCAGCAAATGTATCTCTTATTGGAAGCTCGCCAGCTTCTGTAAATCGTTTAGAATAAACTAATAATGGCACATATTCACGTGTATGGTCGGTCCCTTCATGTACCGGGTCATTCCCGTGATCAGCAGTGATGATTAATAAATCGTCCTCTTTTAGCTTATCGAGTACTTCTGGCATTCTAGCATCGAATTCTTCTAATGCCTTTCCGTAACCCTCTGGATCACGTCTGTGACCGTATAAAGCATCGAAGTCGACCAGGTTAAGGAAACTTAAACCTTTGAAATCCTGTTCGATGGTTTGGATTAATTTATCCATTCCATCCATATTAGATACGGTCCTTAAGGATTCAGTGACCCCTTCACCATCAAAAATATCAGAAATTTTCCCGATTGCCAGAACATCATATCCGGAATCTTTCAATTCATCCATAACCGTCCTGTTAAATGGTTTTAAAGCATAATCATGACGATTAGGCGTTCTTTTGAAGCTGCCTGGTTGGCCTGTGAAAGGTCTTGCGATTACGCGTCCAACCTTAAATTCATCAGCCATTGTTACTTCACGTGCAATCTCACAAATTCGGTATAATTCTTCTACCGGAACTATATCTTCATGGGCAGCGATTTGTAAAACTGAATCCGCAGATGTATAAACAATTAACGCACCCGTTTTCATATGTTCTTCGCCAAGTCTTTCTATGATTTCCGTCCCGCTAGCCGGAATATTCCCAATAATCCCACGACCCAATTTCGCTTCGAGGTCATTGACTAATAATTCTGGGAAACCATTTGGGAACACACGAAATGGAGTCGATATATTCAACCCCATAATTTCCCAGTGTCCAGTCATCGTATCTTTTCCAGTAGACGCTTCTTTCATTTTCGTATAGTATGCGAGCGGTTGCTTCGCTTTATCAATCCCTTTGATTTCACGGATATTACCTAAACCCAATTTTGCGAGATTTGGCATGTTTAATCCATTCATTTTTTCTGCGATATGACCAAGTGTATCTGACCCTTTATCACCGAATAAATCTGCATCAGGTGCTTCACCAATCCCTACTGAGTCCATAACCACTACAAAAATACGTTTAAACGCTGAATTCCCTTTCATGCTCATTCCTCCTAAAATAGTAAATCAGTTTTTATACTCTCTATATTACCCGTATACTGTTTAGTTACTCTTCAATAAAATGAAAATTACGAGAACGTCAGAAGTCTGACCTCTCTACATTGTAAACGATTACCATGATGGAGACAAATAATATATTTCTGAAAGAAAAACGTATCACTAGATCTTCACAATGTCCACTATAGCGATTTAGTATCGACCGTTTGTATCCCCTTTCAATTTCGAAAAAGGCTGCTTTCTTCATCTGTTTTGCAGTGAAGTTCACAACCTCTCTATCATTCTACTAAACTTCTAAGCTCGCGGATGAAATTTTGAATATACATCCTTAATCCGAACGTTTGTAATATGCGTATAAATTTGCGTCGTCGATATATCCGCATGACCTAGCATCTCTTGGACTGCCCTTAAATCTGCCCCATTCATTAATAGATGTGTCGCGAAGGAATGACGCAAAGTATGTGGGGTGATTTCTTTTTCTATTTGCGCCGTTTTCACAAGTTTCTTTAAAATCTTCCAAAATCCCTGTCTTGTCAGCCTGTTTCCATGATGATTCAAAAAAAGTGACTCTGTTCGGTGCTTTGGACTAGCAAATTTTCCTCGGGCCCTATCCAAATAATTTTCAATAGCACCAAGTGCCGTTTGGCCAATTGGAATGATTCTTTCTTTATTTCCTTTTCCAATACAGCGGACAAAGCCCATCGATGCATGGACATCACTCACATCCATTGATATTAACTCACTTACGCGCATCCCTGTCGCATACATCAATTCAAGCATCGCCTTATCACGCAAACCATATTCATCCATTACCTTTGGGGCCTCTAATAACGCTTCCACCTCTTCCATGCTTAGCACTTTTGGGAGGCTTCGCTCTGGTTTTGGTGTTTCTATATGTAAAGATGGATCCTGGTCGGTCACCCTTTCTCGGAGAAGAAATTGATGAAAAGACCTAATGGAGGCGATATGACGCGCTACCGTTTTCGATGATTTGCCCTGATCCTTCAAATGAACCAGAAAATGCAAGATGTTCACCCTCCGCGAATCATTCCAGTTGGTAATGGTTTCTACATTTTTCAAGTAGCTCCAATATGAATTTAAGTCGCGTTCATAAGAAACGAGCGTATTCTTGGCAAGTCCTTTTTCAATGGTTAAAAAATGAATAAAATCCCTAATTTGATTCTCCATATTCATTACTCCCCGTTTAAATAAAACAACATTAAGCGTTCAAGCCATGCATCATCACCTGTATCAACAGCCTTTGATACTTTTACAGCCATACCTTTGGGTTCGTCATAACGATGATAACTTTGATATTCCTGATTTAACCATACCATTCCTATATAAAAAAGAATAGTGAAGCTAACAAAGAGAATCATCACTTTAGCTGTATGTAGAACAAGCGACAATGAAGTTTTCATCACCTTTCCCCTCCCATTCGATCCTTTGTATCAATCTATGCCCAACAGGACAAGTTTTATACATGTTTCGGTAAGGAGAAAGTAAAAACAGCTATAAAAGAGAAAAGTGACGTTATCCTAATTTCCTGAATTCAGCTACATGTCGAATGGACCTTGCTCTGCAGATATTTACCCTTTTAAAAATGCAGAAAACCTTCTCCATTTAATGGAAAAGGTCCGACTTTATTCACCTTTATTCTCGTCTTTCTCATGGCATCGATGACAAATACCATGAAAGGTTAATCTATGATCTTTAATCTTGAAGTTCCAGTCGCGTTCTACAATGGATTCTACGTCTTCAAGTAAGTCTTCTTGAATCTCATCTACCGCTCCACATTCCACACAAACAAGATGATGATGGAAATGGGCAGCCCCTTCTTGTCTTAAATCATAACGGGAAACCCCGTCTCCAAAGTTAATTTTATCTACTATCTTCAATTCAGTCAGCAACTCTAGCGTACGGTATACTGTTGCCAATCCAATTTCCGGCGACTTTTCTTTGACAAGGAGGTAAACGTCTTCTGCGCTTAAATGATCCTCTTCGTGCTCAAGTAAAACGCGGACGGTCGCTTCTCGCTGAGGCGTTAGTTTGTAGCTGGACGAGTGCAACTGCTTTTTTATTCTATCAATTCTATTTTCTATTTCCATACCTATATTCCCTCCCGCGCCGCTATCTTATCCATTATAACAAATGAGGGAAAACTGTCAAAATAGATTTCTTGTTAATGATAAAAAAATTGTTGTGATTAGCAAATTCCCTTCAATGACCCAGGAAACTGACGACATTTTTCATTAAAGAGGGTGATAAGTATGCTTCAAATACAGCAGCTGTAATTAAAAATAATCCTGACAAAATTAATGAAAAAATATAGCGTGATATAATTGGCTTCAGCGGCTCTCGAATTTGCTTGAGGAAAATCCGGCTGATCATTTTCATTGATAGCGAGACAGCAAGGACCGTTATTACGATGAAAATCGGTACAATGAATATATTTTGTGGTAGAATTGCGACAAATGATAATAAGAACCCGCTCCACCCCATTTGATTAACTAAAAAGCCGACTGTAAACCCTACAACCATTCCTTTAATAAATAACAATATCAAGATAACCGGCAACCCAATAACCGAAATCCCAAGAATCCAGATGAGGCCTATATATTTTATGTTATGCATAATACTTTGGCTAAACATATCATGCGAAGATGCAAATTCTCCTTTGGTAACTTGTCCAAAAAATTGTGATAAATAATAGAACAAGTCCTCTTTTTGGGTAAAACTCAAACTATTTACGAGTACAGCGCCAAAAATGACACCCATTAAAAAAAGCACAGTGATAAAGACATATAATGAGGAATGTTCGTTAATGTGTTTCATTACGGCATTTTGTACGACAGATTTTTTTTTCATCTTTCATCCTCCCAACTCCGCTTACTAGAATCTATGTTTTCACTCTTTCATTTATGCTAAAGAAAACAAGTATGAATTCCCTAATCAGGAAGAACACCTCAAAGCAATATCATGTTATAATTTTCCATAACCATTACTTGGAGGTGTGATATGAAAGCTATATTAATGGATTTCCCAGAAAAAATTGAAACTCCACGGCTATATCTAAGACCTTGTCAACCTGGAGATGGCAAAGATGTGTATGAAGCCATTGTCCGTTCCCAGAATGAATTAAAACAATGGCTTCCATTTGCCCATCAGGAACCGTCCTTGGAAACCTCAGAACAGAACGTCCTAAAAGCCTTTGCGGACTTTATTTTAAAAGAGGATATTAGACTTCATATTTATAGGAAAGAAAACGACCAATTCATCGGTTCCACTGGTCTGCACCGAATTAACTGGGATATCCCCAAATTTGAGATTGGCTATTGGATTGATACGATGCACAGTAAAAAAGGGTACATAACCGAAGCGATTGAAAAGTTAACCCAATTTGCTTTTCATCATTATGGGGCAAAGCGGGTTGAAATCCGCTGTGACCCTAATAACCTTGCTAGTAAACGAATTCCCGAAAAACTAAAGTATACTCTTGAAGGAACTTTACATAATGACTGTATAAGTGCTGACGGCAAGGAATTGCGAGACACCTATATATATGCAAAAACAACAAACTAAAAAAAGTCCTGACAGTATAAACCTCCTCTGTCAGGACTCTTTTTTGTTCCCTTACATAAACAAATAATTAGCTGTTCTTTTTTACTTTCCCATACTTACCTCCGCCCCCAACTTCAAAAGTAAGCTCCCCTTTTCTGGCAGAATCGATATAGTGGGCCAATTTTTCAGGAACGATTTCTTTGAGTTGTTCAAGGGTTACCTCATGAAGGATATTCATCTCGGTTCCAAATGCCTTTAGCAGTTTTTCCATTGATTTAGGACCAAGTCCCGGGATGAAATCGAGGGGTACTTGATGGATATATGGCGGTCTTTCCCTTCGTTTCTCTCCATTCATTTTAGGAATAGATAGTTCCTCTATTCGAGTCGACACCCCTTTAATGATAGTCTTGTTTCCACATTCAGGACATTGTTCATTATCCCTTAACAATTGATGTAAACATCCTGAACAAACGGTTTGATGATATTTTCCCAATAAGGGATTCAACCCATAATTGGCTGATACCTTTCGTCCTTCTGTATCTTGAAGGGCTTTTGCCAACTCGTTAAAACTTGGTTCTTTAAGTCGAATTTTTTGATATTCACGAGCTATTTTCCCAAGCGAATGTGCGTCAGAATTCGTCACGAAGACAAAGGATTCCAACTCTTTTATATCCTTGACCATATCTGTATCAGAACTTAACCCAAGCTCGATGGCGTCGATTAACTCTGGATCGAATACTTCAGCCAGACTCGACTTTACCCCTTTACCATATAAACTTTTAAAGGGGGTAAAAACATGTGCTGGGATAAACAAGCCGCCAAGTGATTTTACTATTTTTTGCAGTGTTCTTCCGTCACAATAAATTCTTTGAGAGCTTAAGGTGATATTTTTAACATAACCGCTCATCCACACCGAAAAATTCTTCATCGCTTCCAATGTTGGAAAATAGGCAAGAACATGGATTGGGCCATTACAATGCTGATCATAAATTTCAATTTCAGAGCCTGGAATGATTGTTGTGTTCCGGTAAAGAAGACCGCCTTCATCCTTCTCTGTAATTTCCCCGTCCAGAATTCCTGCTTCAATCTCTTCGATAACTTCAGGAGAATGGCAGTCAATTATCCCGATTAAATCGAGACCTTTTCTCTCACTTGCCACTTGTATCACCTTGCTGAAGGTCAACGTTTTAGCACCGGTTATTTTTACGGCCTTTCCACTTCTTGTTCTGCCTATGTGGATATGCAGGTCAGCGTAATACTCTTTCATTTATGAAGTCATGACCTTTTTCAACTGCAGGTACTGAACTGCATATGCCGTTTTGGCATCCTGGATTTTCCCTTCATCTATATAGGTTTGAGCTTCCTCTACCGTCAGCTCAATCACCTCGACAAATTCATCCTCATCCAAGGGGGCCGCATTTTCTTTCTTTTTCAAATTGTGGGCTACATAAATGTGAACCAATTCATCGGCAAAGCCTGGGGACGTATAAAAGGATATGATGTGTTCCATTTTTTCGCATACATACCCTGTCTCTTCCTCAAGTTCCCGTTCTGCCGACAGAATCGGTTGTTCGCCTTTTTCGAGCTTTCCTGCAGGAATTTCAACCAGACTTCTCTCCAGCGCTTTACGGTACTGTTCGACCATGATGATTTTATTGTCTGCTGTAACAGCTATGATTGCAACCGCTCCCGGATGCTTGATGATTTCACGTTTACTTGTTTTTCCATCTGGAAGCTCTACATCATCCACCTGTAGGCTGATTACTTTACCGGTGAATACTTTTTCCGAAGATATCGTTTTTTCTTCAAATTTTTTCATCCTGACCACTCCTCTGTTCTAATTGCAGTATTATTCTTCATACATTTTACCATAATAGAGATGGAGGGCGATTCGATGAAAGTTTATGTATTGGACAAAGGCGTCATTTTATCTGGAAAGAGTTGGGAGATCGTTCAAAAACTAAAACAATTGCAAAATAAATATGTCTATATCAATGATTGGATTGCCGACATACACGATCAACAGGCAACCTCTCCTTTAAAACGAATCAAGTGAATTCTTTGAGCGAAATGGATTTGTCCTTTACAATGTAGGTAAAGGGAGTGGATAAAATTGAAAAATCGTAGACTAGGAAATTCAGAGTTATTCGTATCTGAAATCGGGCTCGGCTGCATGTCATTGGGTACTGTCGAAAGTCAGGCATCTGAGATCATACAGGCTGCTTTGGATGAAGGAATCAATTATTTTGATACTGCTGACTTATATAATTTCGGTGTGAATGAAGAAATCGTCGGAAAAAACTTAAAATCGGTCCGCGACCAAGTATACATAGCTACGAAGGTCGGAAACCACTGGAATGAAAATAAGGATAGTTGGAGCTGGGATCCATCTGGCACCCATATCAAAACGGCAGTAAAGAACAGCTTAAAACGGCTAGGAACCGATTATATTGATCTTTATCAGCTGCACGGGGGCACGATTTCAGACAATATCGAAGAAACTGTTGAAGCATTTGAGGAGTTGAAAAAGGAAGGCTATATCCGGTACTATGGAATTTCCTCAATTCGCCCCAACGTAATTAAGAAATTTACCGAAAAATCTGATCTTGACTCCGTGATGATGCAATACAGCCTACTCGACCGCCGCCCAGAAGAGTGGATGCCTCTTTTGGAAAACAAACAGATCAGCATCATTGCCCGTGGCCCCCTTGCTAAAGGACTGCTTAGTGAGAAAATGCTTGAAAAGGCAAATGAAGATGATTATCTTGACTATAGTTATCAAGAACTTAAAGATCTGCTTCCACAATTAAAGGACAAGCTTTCCAGCAGAAAGTTGAATGATACGGCCCTGCAATTTGTATTGTCACACCAAAGCGTTGCTGCTGTCGTACCTGGAGCAAGCTCAGTGCAGCAGCTCCGTGAAAACTGCCGTGCCGTTAACAGCTCTTCGCTTACTGAAGCTGAACTTGATGTGTTGAAGCAGTTGACCAAAGCAAACAAATATGAAAGTCATCGGAAATAAAAGGGAGACCTTAAACTAACCTAGTGTTTCCAAGAAAAATAAAAACCAGCAATAGGCTACCTTATCTCCGTAAAACAAGCGGGCTGAGGTAGTCTAATTTCGTTTAAACGCTATATTCATTATCTGATTTATCGCAAGCTTAACCCCATCTAATTGCCTTCTTCCAACATTTTCCCCTCCTGGATATACTCCTTTTGATTGCATTGTATTGACTCTGTTTTTTAGGGTATCACAACAATATGTGTTATCACTTTTTTCTTAATTAAGAATAGTGTTTATTTCCTTTATTAGATTATCTCGGCTAACGTCACTTTTTTTCAGCACACTGTCATTATACTTATTAAACACCCAATTGAAAAAGATTCGATCACTCCCATTAAACAAGATATTTAGTAAACAATGCGACAGAGAACCTGAAGGATTGGTGTTTTTATGGGGAGATGTATTGCCATTTAATGTAACAAGAGTTACTGAACATACTATTAATTAATTGAGAGATTTAACGATACTAATGATTTTCACAAATTCTTTTCTGTTGCTTTTCTTAAATATATGCTATACAATTCAATTGTGCACAATCTAAATAGGAAGCAAAGGAGAAAATGATGACAAAAACATTATTTACTACGTCTGTAACGGTTAATGGGGGCAGAGAAGGAACGGCCATTTCTGCCGATGGAAACTTCACAGTTGATATTGCGATGCCTGGAACGCCGAGGGCTAATAAGATGCCTGAAGCATCTAATCCTGAACAGCTCTTTGCAGCTGGGTATGCTGCTTGTTTTGATAGTGCTTTGCAATCCGTTGGTAAAATTGAACGCATTAAATTTGATTCTAAAGTCACTGCTAGTGTCAGTTTATTGATGGGTGAGATGCATCAGTACAGCTTGGCTGTCACTTTAGCTGTGAAAGGATCTGGGATCGATAAAGAGACATTTGAAACCCTTGTTCATAAAGCGCACCAAATGTGTCCTTATTCAAAAGCAATCAACGGCAATGTGGACGTCACTATTGAAATCGATGTAGATTAATATATCCGACAAAAAAACGCTTGGGCTCCCAAGCGTTTTTTCTTTTCGCTAAAATTTCTGTAATGTTGTCAACAGTTGGAGCAGCGAAGCTTTCAAATCCTCAACCACCCTCTTATCCTCACCCGACATAGCTGAAATGCGATCGGGAATGAAACAGGCCTCTTCCTGTAAACCCTTTCCCTTTTCGGTCAGCTGAATCATGACAGACCGTTCATCTTGAGTGGAACGTTCACGGACAATTAAGCCATTCTGTTCCATTCGTTTTAACATGGGGGTAAGCGTTCCTGAGTCGAGGGCAAGTAAATCCCCTAATTTTTTAACTGTAAGTGTATCCTGCTCCCATAGTAGAAGGAGAACGAGGTACTGTGGATATGTCACTTCGAGTTTATCAAGCAGCGGTTTATATTTTTTCGTCATTTCCCTTGAACTTGCATAAAGCAGGAAACATAATTGGTTTTCCAGTACATTTTCTAATCTTTTTTCCATCATATCACCAGCTAGTAGTAGTCCGTTTGATATTGTGAATACATATCAAACTTATCTTTAATATAATCGTTATACTTTATAAAATAAAGCAATATTCGTTATTGAACAAATGTCGGCGTACTCTTTCAGAAAGAGTGGTTTATCAAAAAGGGAGACAGTACCAAGTCTGCTCCCTTTTTACATTATTTATAGTTCTTCCAGTTAAGATTGCTTTCTCCCAGCAGCTCTTCGAATGATTTATTTTTCTCACGCCGTTTTCTTTCTTCGCGTTTTTTTTCTTCTTCCGCTGCTTTTTTCTCTTGTTCAGCATCATTCAGTTCTTTTTGCTTTTGACGAAGCTGGGACATGATATCTTGATTAAGCATATCACCAAGTTTCAATGATGATGACTCTTTATCTTGTATTTTGCTTTGATTTTGATTCCGCGACTGTTTCTTTTTCATCCCTAAAACCTCCTAGCCATTATGAAATTATTATATCACGACTGCGGTTTCTCTCGTTATGATTTTCAAACAGTGTTTTCTCCATTTCCCTCATGGTAAAATAAAGAAAATAACTGAGGAGGATTTTCATGAAAAAATGGTGGCTTGCATTGGCTGGAATTCTGACCTATATCATCGGCGTCGGCATTTATTTTTCTAATCGGATCATGTACATGAAAAAGAAGGAAGATGATTTTATCCAGAATCGTGAAATTATGGCTAAACGTCTAATTAAAGAGGATTTTGATATCCTACCTAAAACTGAAATCTGGGTACCTTCACCATCCGGATATTCCTTGAAATGTTTGTTTATCGAACCGTTTGAGACGAATAAGTGGATTATTATTTCACATGGTGTGACGGAGAACAAAATTAATTCGATTAAGTACATGAACATTTTTCTTAAGCGCGGCTTCAATGCTATCATTTATGATCATCGCCGTCATGGAGATTCTGGTGGTAAGACTAGCAGTTATGGCCATTATGAAAAATTCGATTTGAAGGCCGTAATCGACGAATTGAAAAGACGTAAAGGCTCCGACGACCTTCACATTGGCATTCATGGGGAATCCATGGGAGCCGCAACTCTGCTTCTGTATGCCGGGATGCTTGAAGATGGCGCTGATTTTTACATTGCCGATTGCCCATTTTCAAACTTTGAGGAGCAGATCAAACACCAAATCAGCGCGGAAATCCCTTTACCATCTTGGACCGTGTTTCCGCTTGGTCGTACGTTCATCAAACTTCGTGACGGATATTGGACTAAAGAAGTGTCACCGATTAATTATATAAAAAATATTAAAAAACCAGTACTGTTCATTCATAGTGAACATGATACCTTTATCCCCGTTTCCATGACAACGGAATTATATGCAGCAAAAGAGGGGCCAAAGCAGCTGTACATTGCTAAAAAGGGCGCCCACGCTCAATCTTATAATGAAAATCCAAAAGAATATGAAGAACAAATTGATCAGTTTCTTAAACAGCTTGTATTGAGATAGAAAAAGAGAGGATACCTATCATGAAAGCTTGATATCCTCTCTTTTTCTTCTTTTAGATTTTATTAAAGTAGCTCATTCTCGGATTTAAGATTTGATTCGGACTTTTTAACTGAAAGCTGTTCGCTTCCGGTACAAAGTCTATTTTCATAACTTCATCGAGAAAAATCATTTTTGACTTTTCTACGTATAGAGAGATTCCGTTTGTTTCCACTCTCTCGTTACCTTCATCAAGTTCGTTGACTAACCATAGGGCTGTCACACCACTCACAACGCAGCCACAGCCATCTGTGTCATATTTTAACTGTAAAAATCCTTCTTGCCCCTGTATCTTATCGGCTATTTTATCTGCCGCTCTTTCCGTCCATTCAATATACATGATTTTACATACCTCCTCATGTGTTTTCGTTCCCTCATTATAAACGATAAAAACGTTTCTGTTAATGAAACTGCTTTATGCCATTTTCAAGATACTCAAATGAAGGTCCTTTCCACCAATGTTGCTTCCATTAAGAAAATCACAGCCCAATGTTACTCATATTTCCTCTTATTTTCGATAAAAAGGCCTATCTCTAGGAAACAGCCCTTCCACTATTATTCTATTAACCTTACGCCCGCTATATCGGCGAGACGGATATAGTGAACCTGTTAAAAACAAGCGACGATATGGATCTTTGGATAAGCTCATTATCATTATGAATCCCGCCAAACGGTTTCCTTCAAATTCCTGATTCTACTCCATAAAGAAATAGTAGCTTACAACTCCTCTCATTTATAAGGCACGATATTTTTTCAAACTCAAAATATTGAAAGTGATAAAAACAACAGCAAATGCAAGGAGAATGAGTAAATCCATCACTACCTCAGCGAAGGTTAAGCCTTTGTACATAATACCGTTCAATGCATCCGACGCGTAGTAAAGCGGCATGATTTTGCCAATTTGCTGCAGCCAGTCTGCCATACCATCTAATGGAAAAATACCCGTAAAGAAGATTTGTGGCACGATGACGAGTGGAATAAATTGTACCATTTGAAATTCAGATGTTGCGAAACTTGATAATAATGTACCGAGGGATAATGCCACAAGCGCGACGAGAATATTCGTCAATAAAACGAGCCAAATGGAGCCGACGAGCACAATATCCAGTACATTTACCGCGTATAGTACAACAATTATAGTTTGAATGAGTGCAAACAAACCATATCCAATTACATAGCCTGCAACAATTTCATATCGTTTAATCGGTGTCACAAGTAACCGTTCTAATGTACCACTTGTACGTTCCTTTAGCAGCGCAATCCCCGCTATTAAAAAAACAAAGAAGAAAACGAAAAAGCCCACGAGCATAGGACTAAAAATATCAAAAATCTTCGAATCGGCATCACCATACACATAATGCGAATCAATCGAAGGATTGTTTGCATCTCCTTGCAAGCCTTGCGCTAATTGCATTTGAACGGCCTTTGCACGAGACGGTTCATCGTTTAAAAGGGTCAGCTTCATGTTGCCATTTTCAAATTGCAGCCAGCCGTCGATGTTATTTTTGGCCATGCTCTCTTTTGAAAAATGCTTGGCAACCGTTACTTGAAAATCTGCTTGTTTCAATGCTTCAGCGATGTTTTCATTACTACCTGTAACAACGATTTTTAAATCACTCGCTTCTGAATGAAAAATAAAATACATGAGCGTTAAGATGAGCAATGGTGCAAAGAAGAGCAATGCGAGTGTTCTTCGATCTCGGAGCATTTGTCGTGTAATTCGTGTAACAAGAGCTGTAATTCGCATTACAGCTCACCTACTATCTTTAAAAACACTTCATCAAACGTTTGTACCCCGTATTGTGTCTTTAATGCGGCAGGTGTGCCGGATGCGATGATTTTCCCTTCACGCAGCATCGCTAGATTATCGCAACGTTCTGCTTCATCCATTACATGCGTTGTAATGAGGATTGTTTTATGCTCATCATTTTTTAAACGTTCTAATTCCTTCCAGATGGATTGTTTCAACACAGGGTCCATACCGACAGTTGGTTCATCCAAAATTAGAATTTTCGGATTTTGGATAAGGGCAATAGCAAGTGACAGGCGACGCTTCATGCCCCCAGAATAATATGCAACCCGAATAGACAAATCATTCGTTAACTGTACAATTTCGGCTGCATACTGAATGCGTTCTCTTTGTTCCTTTTTCGATAAACGGTAAAGCTTTGCAAAAAATTCAAGATTTTCAGCACCCGTCAGCTCTGTATATAAGGCATCGGACTGCGCCATATAGCCGATTTCTGATAGCAATGCTTCATTTGGCACTTCACAATCAAGCACTGTGATTTTTCCAGTGTCCGGCTTCATCATACCGACAATCATTTTAATTAAGGTCGTTTTCCCGCAACCAGATGGTCCTAATAAGCCGAAAATTTTTCTTTCTGCAATATTTAGGTTTAATGGCTGAATGACTTTTTTGTGTTTAAAGCCTTTAGCAATTTCCTCAATGGTAATCGCATTCACTGCACGCACACCCTTCCTCTTTTATAATTAACACGGTGTTGAATGTATCAACATTCTAAGGTAGTATTTGGTCAAATACAATCAACACATTTTTGAAGACTGTTTAGTGAAGGAGAAATTCGATGGCGACGATTCATGAGCAAAAGGCTCAAAAAACGAAACTGCAGATTCAACAGCATTTTATTGCACTTGTTGAAAAAGAAGGATTTCAGCATGTATCGGTGAAAAAAATTGCAGATCGCGCGAGCATTAATCGAGGTACATTCTATTTGCATTATGCAGATAAATATGAGTTGATGGATCACTTACAACAGGAATTATTAGCAGAACTTCAATTACGCATTACTTCTATTCTACCAAAAGAGGCTTTTTTAGCCCTTCATCAGCAACAACTATATCCACCCTTTATAGCGATTTTTCAATTCATTAGTGAGCATGCCAGTGCATTGCGTGCCATTCTTGGCGATCACGGAGACCCCTCTTTTGCCAAAAAATTGAAGCATGTATTTGGTGAAATACTATTAGAACGTTTAATTCGTCAACATCCAGCAGCACAAAATGATGCTTTTCGTAATTATATGCACGCCTTTATGACATCAGCCATTTTAGGTGTAATCCAGGAGTGGCTGGATAATTGCGAAGAGCAAACGGTAGAAGAAATGGCGAAAATCCATTTTCAAATTTTAAACTTTATCAGTCATTTGCGTGCATTCATTGAGAAATAACCTGAATGCTATTCGAATTTTCGTTCGGGGAGCTATGAAATTTTGACTTGCCTTACTATCTAGTTGGTTAAATCGTAGAAATAGCCTGTTTTAATCAATCCTTTTGTTTTAAAAAACAGGCTATCCCTATTTTTCAATGGCAATTAAACCAAAAATCATACTTAATATTCAATTTCAATAATGTTTACTAACTTTAAGATACACTTCTCGGATGCATGACTAATAATTCGTAAATCTCCTTTTAGTCCATCAATATAATGAATATTACCAAGAAATTTTTTAATTTCACCATTTTGATAATAAGTAAATTGTAGGGTAATGTTCTCTTCCATGGCCCTACAGATAATTTCATTGAATTCTTCATATTTTTGTTCATCTAAAACCGGCTTTTCGACTTTATCCAGACCTTCATTATATTCTCTTAGTAATTTTACATGTTCTGGTAACATCATTGAAACCCATTTGATACGGCCCCTGTCGCGAATCACCTCGAAACACCCACTTTTCCATTGCATTTTGTGTGACATTATTATATAAAATCATTTGTCACTACTGAGCTTTCTATCACGCCTTATGCCCACCAAGCAGCCTACTTCGGTAAACAGCTGTACCTGCTTCTGTATACGAAACCGCACGCAACAGTGATTTTGATCCATATTTATGGCGAATCCGGTCAACCGTATAACCCAACTCCCGTTTTTTCCAGCGCGAAGCGTCAAATAAAGTCAGCTGCATCTCGTTATCATCCACAATATTTGAGAGCGTGACTGCTATGCTTCGAACTGTTTTTTGCTTATTATAGTTCTCATGAAAAAGCTCCAGACAGACTTTATATAACTCCATCGTAATGTTGGTCGGTTCGTTAATCGAACGAGAACGGTGAAAACCTCCGCCAAACTCATTCTTGCTGTAGCCAATGCTTAGACTGACCGTCCTTCCTGCCTTTCGATGGGTACGTGCTCTTCTTCCAACTTCTTCGCAAATTTCCACTATGACCTGCTTGACCTCATGCTCCTCCTTATAATCTCGCAGTAGAATTTGACTTTTGCCAAAGCTGACCTGTCCTTCAATAATCGCTGCTCCCATATCCGATAAATCTATTCCCCAAGCGTGGTGGTAGAGCTGATTGCCCATAATTCCAAACTTCGCTTCAAGTAATTCAAGATCATAATTGGCAAGCTGGCCAACCGAAAATATCCCCATTCCATGAAGAGTTTTTTCTACGCGTCTTCCGATCCCCCACATTTCACGAAGCGGAGAAATCGGCCAAAGTTTGTTTGGAACATCTTCATACTTCCATTCGGCAATCCCTTTATGTTTGGCCTCCAAATCAAGGCAAAGCTTCGCCATCAGCATGTTTGGCCCAATTCCAATGGCACATGGGAGTTGCAATTCCCGTTCGATTTCATCTTTTATTTTTTCAGCTATCACCCGGGTATCTCCCCATAAAGAAGCGGCTCCATCGACTTTCACAAAACTTTCGTCCACACTATATACATGAATCGCTTCTTTCGGGACATAGCGGTTGAACAAGCGGGTAATTTCCGTCGAAATCCTTAAATAGGTTGCCATTTTAGGTTCAACGAGGACAATTCTTGGATCATTCGGGATCTCAAACATCCGCGAACCTGTCTTAATACCAAATTCCCTCTTCATTTTTGGAGAAGCCGCAAGCACAATGCTACCCGTCCTATTCAAATCACCAACCACCGCTAGATAACATTCGAGTGGATTCAAACCAAGCATGACCGCTGAACAGCTTGCATAAAAACTTTTCATATCGATACACATAATTGATTGTTTCGGCATCGTCCTATAATCCATCATTTCTTCACCCTAATAGGAATATACGTTCGCTTTTTATTATATTCATAACTTTAACCGAATATACGTTCTCTTTCAATGGAAGTTTTATTACAAATTTCTACTTTTTAAGGTAATCGCCTTCAAAAAACAAAATAACCCTAATAAATACTCAATTACCATAAAAATACATTATAACCAAATAGTTTTTTTGAAAATAGATTAATTAGTATCTTGAATAATTCAAAATACAACTAAATTCCCATTATTCATTTAAAACAACATCCCTTTTCAATAGCCTTTAGTCTAATCTTATTTTAGTCTTACTGCCCATCTTTTGTAATGAAACTGTAATCAAAAATATGTCATATTGTCACAATGGTATTGTAGGATAATATTGTTAAGAACAATAGAAAGATAGAGAGAGAGAGGAAATGAGAATTATGAAGAAATGGATTGCTTCAGCTGCCGTTGCTTCTGCAATGATGCTAACCCCACTACAAGCCTTTGCAAATATTGGAGATCAAACCCTCAGACCCGGAATGACTCATAGCGATGTCAAACAACTACAACAACTTTTAAAAACTAAAGGTTATTTCACATATTCAGGTTCACTGACTACATATTACGGCACCTATTCTACATCTTCAGTAAAAAAATTCCAAAAATCTAAAGGGTTAACTGCCGACGGAATTGCCGGCCGAGGCACATTTAATGCGCTTGGTGTTTATAAGGTCAATAATACAAGCATGATAAACTATGCGAAAACCTTGATAGGCAAACCCTACAAATGGGGCGGGACAACACCAGCTGGATTCGACTGTTCAGGATTCATCTATTATGTATTTCAGAAATCACAAGGAATTACCTTACCGCGTACAACATCATTGCTCTATTCCAATACTGGTTTAAAAGTATCTTCACCATCTAAAGGTGATCTTGTATTCTTTGATACTTCTTCTGGAAGAACAGGAGTATCACATGTTGGGATCTATATCGGAAATGGTCAATTCATTAGTGCTACGTCTTCAAAAGGAATAACCATCACTGATATGGATAATTCTTATTGGAAACCAAAATACCTAGGTGCGAAAACTTTATAAAATCCGATAATAAGAACATAGGCTAAGTTCTAATCAGCCGATTCATAGAGAAATTCCTAAAAATAAACCGGACAGAATTTATATATAATTCTGTCCGGTTTATTTTATATATAAAATTTCATCCGTGAAATCTTCTACAGTCACTATAAATGATGAATCTAAGTTAGAACGATTCATCATTTCGATATTATACACATGCTCTGAAGGTAAATGCATGACTTCAAGTACCATGAATCGCTGACTTTCCGCTTTGCTCATGTGCTCAATTGCAGCAGTTACCGTCTTTTGTTCCTCCAAGCTCTTTTCGTCCGTTAGCACGCGAATCAATTCTGCTTCCGCTATCGCAGGATATGTTTTCTTAATACCACCCCGATGCCATGGTTTTACTTTCATCCCGATAACCAAGTCCGAGTAGCTGAGGTCCTTCCCATGTTGATCTTGTATATATGTACGATTGGTTACCTTGTAGTACGTCTCTTTAATCAAAATCCGATTATCGTCTAGATCCGTAATAAAGCCTTCTTCCCCCTTATCAATGGCCTCCTGCGTGTTTTTTTCCGAAGAGGATTGACAGCTTCCCAGAATAAAAGCCACTAGTGTATATACAAAAAGGTTTAACATCATCTTCATGAAAATCCCTCCTATAAAATAGACGAATTTTCCAGTAAAAGAGTTACTAATTTATCTGAAAATAAACTGAACCTCTTGTAAAAGGGACTTATGTCCCAGCTCCTCCATTTTTCTAGCTTTCCTTCATACAAAAAAGAGGAATGTCATTTGACAGTCCCCCTTTTAATTATAAGCCACCGTTCGTTTTGTCCCGATATCAAAAGTTTAGCCTATTTTTTAAAAAATGCTTTTTTCCCAAAAGTCTCGGTGATTCTTGGAAACATGTTATACCATTTCCCAGCTAAATCCATCCAGCCAGGGAGGTTGATTTCCCTCTTATTAGTCAGCATAGCCGCCACGATTTTGGCTGCGACATCCCCCGGCTTAAGCATAAATTTTTCGATATTTTTCACATATGTCCCAGATTCATCCGCAATGCTAAAGAAATTCGTTTCTATTGGCCCAGGATTGACGGTGGTCACAAAAACATGATCTTCCATTAGTTCAAGTCGAAGCGCGTTTGAATAGCCAAGCACCGCAAACTTGGTCGAAGAATACAATGTAGATTTGGGAGTGGCAATTTTACCGGCCTGTGAGGCAATATTAATGATATGCCCCGATTTTCGCTGCTTCATATAAGGGAGAACTAGCTTTGTACAGGCCATCAATCCAATCACATTGACAGCAAACATCGCTTTTGTCTCATCTAATTCTGTATCCAGGGCTTCTTTAAACGTGCCGAAACCAGCATTGTTAACCAATACATCCACCTCACCGATTTGAGCATGGATATCGCCAAATACCATTTCCACCTGGTCGGTGTCTGCCACATCAAGTTTATATGCATATGCATCAACACCATATTGATTAGTTAGTTCATCCCTTAGCTGATGTAATTTATCCAGGCTTCTAGCCAAGAGAACAAGGCGCCCTCCCTGCTTTGCTGCTTGAATCGCCACTTCCTTGCCAATCCCTCCGGAAGCCCCGGTAATTACAATAACTTTCCCTTGCAACTTATTCAAAAAATTATCCTCCTCGAGAACGTTTAAGCGATTGAATACAGAATTACCCCTGATTGAGTTTCTGTTTCGATTTCACCTAAATCTTCTAAATAGTCTAGCTGACCGATCGTTTCCGATAGTGTTAGGCCGACTTCCTGAAGATATACTTTCGGGAAAAGCTGCTGACACACTTCAAATGCTGATAAAGGTTTATCTTGAAGCATACTTTTCACCTGCATGGCCCGATTATGCTGCCGCTCAAATCTATATTGAATCAAATCAGCAACCGCGTCTCCATCCACTTCAGATCCATGCCCAGAGTATACAGTGGATATAGATATTCCTAAGAATTTCTGAAGCGAAGCGTTGTATTGCAGTAACGGACGTGGACGGTCAGCGCCCGGAAGTAAAGGCGGTTCCATTAACGGATTAGGTGAAATTTTCGCAAGTAAATGATCACCCGCAATCATCAAACCATCACTTTCACGGTAAAAGGATAAATGACTTTGTGCATGTCCAAGAGTCTCGATTGCTCGCCATCCTGGAAGTCCAGGAAGTTCATCTCCCTCAGCTAAAAACCCCTGTAACTTTCTTTCACTAAGGAATTTGATTTCGTCGCGGTAATGAATCAAATTATTTTTCAACTCTTCAGCTACTCCAAACTTCGTAGCATAGTCCAGAAAAAAACGATTATGGGTTTCAAGGAACTCATCACTGATAGTCAGCCACCGCTGATTATTTTTATGTCCGTAAACAGGAACTTCCTTATCAAAGAAATCGAGTGCACCGGCATGGTCCGGATGATGATGGGTCAAGATGATTTGTTCAATATCAGACAGTTTTAGCCCCAATTCTCCAAGCCCGTAAGTCAAAACTTCTTTTGATTGTTTTGTTTTAACGCCAGTATCAATTAAAGTTAAAGCATCCCCTTTAACTACATAAACATTTACATCGCCAACTGCAAACGGCGTTGGCAAAGCAAGTTTAGCAATATCTCCATTCCAATTCACCATAATCATTTCCACCTTAAATATTATATTTATATAAATCTTTTTATACACAATACCGATAAACCTGTCCATTTATCAAGAAAATGAATGTTTAATTACCATTTTACATGTATTCTTAAATATTGTCATTATTTTCACATAATTCACGTATTATTTTTGAAGCTAAAACATATATTATCATTGACAGAGTACTGATGCATCCTTCATAATCACAAGTAATTAAAGACGGAATGGCTGAGATTAAGGCCAAGTAAATTTATTGATGGCGTAAAGAGAGTGAAGCTCGGAAAGTGCTGAAAGGCTTCATCGCCCTCTCATTATTGAACCTACCTTATGAGCCTTCAGGAAAACCTGACGTAAATCCCGCGTTAGAGGATTCAAGTGCAGCTTTTCTATTTATTTTTTATGGAAAGTTGAACAAAGGTGGTACCACGGAAGCTAGACCTTTCGTCCTTTATCGGATGATGGGTCTTTTTACTTTTCAAAAAAAGCGGACCATAAATAGCATGTACAGAAGGAGCGAGAAATATGAAAAAAATCGCATTTATCGGAGCTGGATCGATGGCGGAAGCAATCATTTCGGGATTGGTCACTCAACAGGTAATTGACTCAGAAAATATTTTTGTTACAAATAAATCAAATGATGAACGATTTGATTATTTAAAGAAGCAATACGGTGTGACTGCAACAAGGTCACTGCAGCAATTACTACAAGATGCAAATCTAGTCGTACTAGCAGTGAAGCCGAAAGATATTTTAGAAACGATGCAATCAATAAAAGAATACATTCACGAAGAAATGCTGTTCATTTCCGTTGTGGCAGGGGTTCATACAACTAGTTTAGAAGGAATTGCCGATAAGCAGGTCTCCATCGTCCGCGCTATGCCTAATACATCGGCAGCTGTCGGAAGATCAGCAACGGCTCTTGCAGCGAATAGTCATACAGACGAAGTACAATTACAAACAGCGATTACCCTTTTTGAAACGGTAGGATCGGTTTCCATTGTTGAAGAAACGCAGCTCGATGCCGTAACAGGCTTATCTGGGAGCGGCCCCGCTTATATTTATTACTTGGTCGAGGCATTAGAAAAGTCAGCAGAATCAATAGGGCTCGATTCTGAAACTGCGAAGCAATTAATCCTTCAGACACTGATAGGTGCGGCTGAGATGTTGCAGAAATCACCGAAAACTCCTGCCGTGCTTCGAAAGGAAGTAACATCACCGGGCGGAACCACAGAAGCCGGTTTGAAAGCACTTCAAGCGCATCAAGTTCAGGAAGCGTTCATTGCCTGTGTTGAAGAAGCGACCGAGCAATCTAAGCGGATGGGTAATCAAATTAGCAAAGAGCTCGCCAAGTATGTAGTACCGCAGTAAAAAGCACATCATAATAGGCTGTTGACTTACACCCCCTAATCGGAAGTGTTAAGCCAACAGCCTATTTATGTAGGGAGCTAGTACCTGTTAAGGAATTTACCAGAACAAGAGAAACACTAAAACGTTGTTTTTTATTATCTCAGCAAAAAGGGACCAATTCCCTTCAATTGTTGATAACTATTACTTAATAATCAGCATATCTGCTTCATCAAAACTCCAATCCTCCGAATACGCAACTTCCCAATAGTAACCATCGAGGTCTGAAAAATAGCCGCTATATCCTCCCCAAAAAACACGTTGTGGTAATTTCTCGATTATTCCTCCAGCCTTTTCAGCCTTTTTAATAATGTCATCAACTTCTTCAATTGATTTAGCGTTATAAGCAAAGGTAACACCTGAAAATCCATTCCGTTTAGGCTGTTCTTTCTCATTAATGTCTTTTGCTAACTCTTCTATAGGATATAAAGCAAGTTTTGTTCCTGCATTATTAAAAAAAACAACAGCAGGATTGTCCTCTTTACATGGTGTATGGAATCCTAATCCATCCCTATAAAATCTTAGAGATTTATTAATATCTCTAACCCCTAAAGTAATAAGGTTTATTCTGTTCATACTTGTCCCCCCCATTTTCTTTCTTCATATGATAGTTCGACACTTAGGATTTTTTTCCTTTTTTATCACTTCATCACTGTTACTAAAATAGCTCTATAACAAAATCCATTCTTTATCAGCCTTTAAAAAAGGAGCATAAAATGCCGAAGTGATTCCTTTAATAATCCATATGGATGCAAATTACGTAGGAAATTCACTTTCTTTGCCGAATGATTACTTGTTTTGTCACCTGTAAAGGAATTGCCTCTTCCATCTAGAATTCTACACACAAAAGGGGGAATTTCGATGAATACAAGTGCAGTTGCCCGGTTACTGAACGTTTCCCATAGTACGATTCAACGCTGGGTTACCCAATTGAATATGGAGGTAGAACGAAATCAGCTCGGACACTATCAGTTTTCAGACGATGACATTGCATTATTGAGAAAAGTCCAAGATCAGCTGAACGAAGGAATCATTCTCCAAAAGGTCAGCATATCAGAGAAAAAGATTAGAAAGGCAACAGTACAGAAACAACATTCCGAAACGAATAAAGAACATGATCGAATGATAGAAAGGATTGTTAGGCTTGAAAATGGACTAAAGACAAAAGCTGATGACGTTGTCTCCTATCAAATTTTACAGCACAGAAGCGATATGGAAGACCTACAAAAACTCGTTAAGAAGCTTGAAGCACGTATTGAAGAGTTAGAAACAAAAAAAGTTCCGCCAATCGATTATTTTCTGGCTGCTGAAGAAACGGCTGCCACTAAAAAAACGAAGAAATGGCCATTCATGAAAACGATTTTTGGAAATAACTGAACGTGATGCTACTTCGAAGAGCACAGCCGTCAACGATTAATACCAAAGAATATGATAGCCTTCCTTCTTCTACCTGCAAATTTAAGATCATACAAATACCATTAGACCTCGATGTACATCCTTTAGCCCATGACTCTTCGAAGGCAGAAATAGTTCAAGAACCCGAGCTAGTAATTACCTCAAATATAAAAAGGCCACGGCCCCAAGGTTAAACTTTCACCTAAGGGCCGGGCCTTTTCATCATTTAAATAAGCACAGCACGGTCGTTGAGCATTTTTTCACCTTTAATACGCTGGAATTCGTTCAGCAGTTTTTCAACGGTAAGCTCCTGCTTTTCGACGCCCCTTGCTTCAAAAATGATTTGACCTTTATCCATCATGATTAATGAATTTCCAAGATCTATTGCCTGCTGCATATTATGAGTCACCATAAGTGTCGTTAACTGGTTTTTTTCAACGATTTCCTTCGTCAGATTTGTAACGAGCTCTGCTCTAGAGGGATCGAGAGCAGCTGTATGTTCATCTAGAAGCAGGATTTTAGGATCGGTAAAGGTGGCCATCAGCAATGATAATGCCTGGCGCTCCCCTCCCGATAATAATCCGACTTTTGCACTCATTCGATTTTCTAATCCTAAATGAAGCGTACTCAAACTTTCTTTAAAAAGTGCTTTCCTTTTTTTTGTCACCCCAAAGCCAAAGCCTCTTCTATTAGTTCTGCCATAGGCAATGGCCATATTTTCCTCAATGGTCATATGCGGGGCTGTACCAAGCATCGGATCTTGAAAAACACGGCCAATCATTTTTGCACGAGCATGCTCCTCAATTGTCGACACATTTTCGCCATCAATGATGACTTCACCGGCATCAGGGAGAATCTTACCGGATATCATATTCATCAACGTCGATTTGCCTGCGCCGTTACTGCCAATGACCGTTACAAATTCCCCCTTTGTCATTTGCAATTCAAGATTTCCAAGGGCCAGCTTCTCATCCGGTGTGCCTTCATTGAAGACCTTATAAATCTGATTTAGTTGCAGCAAATTCTTATCCCCCCTTCGATAAAGTCTCGATATGACGCATCTGTAATTCTTTGAGACGCTTTTTCTTACGGCTTTTTTCTTTTCGTTTATCAGAAATTTTTGGAATAACAAGGGCTCCAACCACGATAAGCGCGGTAATTAATTTAACATCACCCGTATCAAGGAACTCTACACGAAGTGCCAAAGTAACGACGATTCGGTATATAATCGCTCCACCAATAACTGCAAGCGTCGCCCGCGCAATCGTTTTTGCACCGAATAACGCTTCCCCAATAATGACGGATGCCAATCCAATGACAATGATTCCAATCCCCATCCCAATATCACTAAAACCGTTATATTGAGCAACTAAAGATCCAGAGAAAGCAACAAGTGCATTTCCAATTGCGAGTCCTAAAATCTTCATATTACCCGTATGGGCGGAAAAACTCTTAACCATGGCTTCATTGTCACCTGTCGCACGTAGTGCAAGACCAATTTCCGTTTTTAAAAATGCAGACATTCCAGCCTGAATAATTACAGCTACAATAAGCATCACAATTAAAATAGCCCATGTATTTGGCAAACTATCACCAGCGCCCATGATTGATAATAGACCATTCAACATATTGTCCAACCCAGTGCCAGCCCAAGCATCCTGAATATTCGTGATAATTGTTGTTTGAGAAAGCAACGGAATGTTCGATGCACCCATAATTCTTAAATTGATAGAATATAAGGCAATCATCATTAAAATTCCTGCAAGAAGTGGATTAATTTTCCCTTTCGTATGCAGCAGTCCCGTCATCGTCCCTGCGATAAACCCGGCAACCATGGCACAAAACGTGGCTACAATCGGCGAGAAACCGTTAACAATCATAATAGCGGCAACAGAGGCCCCTGTCACAAAACTACCTTCCACTGTCATATCCGGGAAGTCGAGAATCCTAAATGTTAAATAGACACCAAGTGCCATAATCGCATAAATCATTCCCGACTCAAAAGAGTTGAATAAGGCTGAGAACATTTTTTTCTTCCTTCCCTGAACTAAAGCAGAGTTTATTTTACAAACTCAGCATCTGCTTTCCATTCTTCTTTTATTTCAACACCCATACCTTTTGCTGCTGTTTCATTAATAACCAATTTCAACTTTTGTGGATATTGAACGGCGATGTCTCCCGGTTTCTTACCATCCTTTAAGATTTCAACCGCTTTTTGCCCTGCCTCATAGCCAATATCATAGTAACTGAAGCCATAGGCTGCAAAACCACCAGCTTTCACAGAATCAAGTTCACCAACAAATAATGGAATATCTTGATCATTCGCCACCGAAATGACTGATTCCAATGCCGAGACTACTGTATTATCAGTAATGATATAGAAAGCATCTGCTTTCCCGATTAATGATTCTGCTGCCTGTTTGACCTCAGCAGAAGTCGAGACAGATGCTTCCACGACTTTTAATCCGGCTTTTTTTGCTTCCGCTTTTACGTTTTTTATTTGGACGACCGAATTTTGTTCCCCTGTATTATAAACGGTCCCAATTGTTTTGGCGCCAAGTTCTTCTGCTAGAAATTTCATAGACTTTGCAATCGCTTCCGGATGAGAATCCGTCGTACCCGTCACATTTCCACCTGGTTTCTCCATGGATGTAACAAGTTCCGCTGCGACTGGATCCGTTACAGATGTAAATACAATAGGAATATCCTTTGTTGCATTTAAAGCACTTAATGCACTTGGAGTCGAATTAGCAAAAATCAAATCCACTTTATCCCCAACGAAGTTATTGGCAATCGTCTGACTGTTGTTTTGATCCCCTTGTGCGACCTGAAGATTATACTTGGCATTGATGTCACTATCCTTCAATGCAGCCTGAAACCCTTCATATGCTTGATCAAGTGAATCATGCTGAACGATTTGTGTTACCCCAATATTGAAGGTATCCTTACCGCTTTCATTTTTCGCAGTATCATTCGCTTTGTCATTTCCACAGCCTGCCAGTAATAATCCCGCTACTAAGGTCATTGCTGCAGTCGAATATAATTTCTTCTTCATATTTTCCCCCCGCTTTTTTCTTATTTTAAGATTCTGCCTTTCTACGATGGCAGCTCTTACGCTTTTATTTACTAAATTATAATCGTTTATTCTCAATTATATCAATATATTTTTTAACTTTTTAGAATTTTACAAGTTTTTATGTTTAAAACAATAAAAAAGCTGCTGTGAAAGTTATTATTACTTTCACAGCAGCATACTAAAATGTCAGTGTTCGACGACTTGGTTAACAATTTTGGTAACAGTCGCCCGGTCGATTTTTTCTTTTCCTTCTTTCAAGGCTTTTAAAGTAGCTTTTGCCAATTCTAATGGTATTTTACAGAATTGGATAATTTCCTTTGTTTCAATCTCTGCTATATACGTATCAGCTAATGCAAGATTATGTTCCGTATAGGCAAGCATCTCGTCGAAACCCCAACCATCTGGATAAAAGTTAACACCGCGCTCTGCATCTTCCTCACGGTTTCGAAGAATATTAACAGTTTGAAGTCCACGGCCAAATGCAATAGCAAGATCACGATCTGTTTCAGTTCCATCATACCAGTTCCAAATATCAGATAGCATGACTCCAACTAAACCAGCAACATAATATGTGTAATCATCAAGTTCTTCCTTATTGTGTATCTGCCAGTCCTTCGCAACCCACTTTGCCATGCCTTCGGCCATTTCCTGTGTCGAGCCCAAGACTTTTGCGGTCGCACTAGGCGGACAATATTGAATCCAATCCGAAAGAAGCAAGGTCACTTCAGGTAAATCGTCCTTATACGGTTCAAACAAGGTCTGAAGTCCCTTTTCACTATAATCATCAGTCTTAAGCAGCTCACTGATAGTCTGTAATAGGGAAATCTTACTATCGGCAGGTAATTCGGGATGGTCTTCAATTTCATCGATAGCCCGCATGCAAAGGTAAGCAGCTCCAATGGCTTCCTGTAATCCCTTTGGAAGGTAGCTGATTGGAATGAAAAAAGTCCGGCTTGTTTTTAAAAGAAAATCCATTGCCTTAGTATGTAGATTGCTTTGGTCAGTCATTTTTTACACTCCTTTGTATATCCAATAAACAATTGAATTATTATATCAAACAATCGCTTTGATTTCAGCTTCTCTATTCCTCTACATATAAGGGAATTTTAATCGCCATTAAATCTTCTGCCATTATCGTGTTTGCGAAAATTGCCTTACTTTCCTCTTTTAGCCGTTCCGAATCCTCGAGAGTATAGCGAGAACTAATATGAGTAAGAATTAGCTGCTTAGCTCCTGCTTTCATCGCCGTTTCTGCAGCCTGCACGGTGGTCGAATGAAAATAGGCCGATGCCATTTCAGTTTCTTCTGCCGAAAAGGTAGCTTCATGAACAAGAAAATCCGCAGATTCAGCAAGAATAAGGGCATTACTGCATACTCTTGTATCACCAAGAACTGTGATTATCCGACCTTTTTGAGGATCACCAAGATAATCTTTTCCATTCAAGACGCGACCATCATCGAGTCGGACCATTTCACCGTTTTTCAACGCTTTAAAAAGAGGTCCCGGCTTCACACCTTCCTGAAGCAACTGATCTACAAGTAAGCTTCCTGGACGGTCTTTCTCTACAATTCGGTAACCGACACTATAAATACCGTGATCAAGAGACAAAGCAGTCACTGTAAACTGCTCGTCCTCAAACACTATGCCTTCCTCTATTTCAATAATTTCTAATGGATATTTTAAATGAGTGCCACTGACTTGTAAGCTTGTCGTAATATAGGCATCAATACCCTTTGGGCCATACACAGTCAATTTTTCTACCCCGCCCTGAAAAGACCTGCTACTTAACAAACCAGGAAGCCCAAAGATATGGTCACCATGTAAATGGGTAATAAAAATTTTTTCTATTTTACGCGGTTTAACTGCCGTTTTTAAAATTTGATGCTGTGTTGCTTCCCCACAATCGAATAACCAAACCGTTCCTCGTTCTTCCAATAATTGAAGAGCGATTGCCGTCACATTACGCGCTTTTGCCGGAACACCAGCGCCTGTACCTAATAAAACAAAATCCACATTCCTACCTCCGTTGCAAAAACTTTATAATTTAACTATAGCATAACAAAGGTGCTCTTTCATTTATGACTCTTTTAAAACTAGAGCCATTTTAATCTTTTCATGAAATATGAGAAAAAATGCGCAAATTGATTGCTTTGAGGGTAAGCTAACCGTAAAATTAGAAATTGGTACATATACAGAAATTCCAACTTCATACGACGGAATTAACGGAAAGTTGAGGTTTTAACATGACAGAAAACAATAAACCCACAGCATTAATCATGATTTTTGGTGCTACCGGAGATTTAGCGAAACGGAAACTGTTTCCTTCCATATATCGACTATTTCAAAAACAGAAAATCAACAAATTTGCGGTCGTTGGTGTAGCAAGAAGACCATTGTCCACCGAGGAGTTTCAATCAAGTGTTAAAGAATCCATCCTTACGTTCGGACATGCGGAAGAAAGAGTCGATGAATTCATTTCCCATTTCCATTATCATTCTCATGATGTAACGAGCTCTGAATCGTATTTGCAGTTAAAAGGTTTTGCTGAAAATTTAGACGGACAGTATCAATTAGAAGGTAATAGAATCTTTTATTTAGCGATGGCACCGGAGTTTTTCGGGACAATTGCCGAGCAGATTAAAGCACAAGGCTTAACTGATACGACTGGCTATAAGCGTCTTGTCATAGAAAAGCCGTTTGGACACAGTTTCGAAACAGCACAAATATTGAATGAGCAAATTCGTACCGCTTTCGCGGAAGATGAAATCTATCGAATCGATCATTACCTAGGAAAAGAAATGGTTCAGAATATTGAAGTCATTCGTTTTTCCAATGCTCTCTTTGAACCGCTTTGGAATAACCGCTATATTTCTAACATTCAAGTTACATCAAGCGAAACGCTAGGGGTTGAAGAACGGGGTCGTTACTATGAAACCAGCGGTGCCCTTAGAGATATGGTCCAAAACCATCTGCTGCAGATGGTTGCCCTACTTGCTATGGAACCTCCGATTGCTTTGACAACAGAAGAGGTGCGTAGCGAAAAGGTACGAGCACTGCGTTCGCTACGGCCAATGAAAGTGGAAGAAGTCAATCAATACTTTGTCCGTGGTCAATATGGCAGCGGTAAAGTAGGCGCACAAACACTTTCGGCTTATCGCGATGAATTGAACGTAAATCCAGATTCCAACACAGAAACCTATGTTGCAGGTAAATTGATGATTGATAACTTCCGTTGGGCCGGTGTTCCCTTTTATATCCGAACAGGTAAGAGAATGGATGTAAAATCAACAAAAATTGTCGTCCAATTTAAAGATATTCCAATGAATCTGTATTATAAAACGGAAGAAACCTTGAACCCGAATCTTCTGGTTATTCATATCCAGCCTGATGAAGGAATCACTCTATACTTAAATGTTAAAAAATCTGGGACAACGTCGAATACGAAGCCTGTGAAGCTTACCGTCTCCAACAAAGGAATTGAACATATTAACTCTCCTGAAGCCTATGAGAAGCTATTGTTTGACAGCATGCGTGGAGATGCTACAAACTTCACACACTGGGACGAAGTGGCCCTTTCATGGAAGTTTGTCGACACCATTTCTAATGCATGGGAAAATACTAAAGAAGAATCGTTCCCTAATTATGAAGCAGGATCGACAGGCCCCCTTGCATCCGATGAGCTTCTAGCCGAAGATGGACATATTTGGTGGCAAATCGAGAAATCAGAAAAGAAAAATGATTAATTAAATAATAAAGAGGATGCAGTGAACCTGCATCCTCTTCTCTATTCATGAGGCACTCTTCCTGACTAATTTCGCTCGGATAGTATGAATCATTTCCTTGGATTTCGACATTTCTTTATCTGTTTCTGAATTAAGCCAAAATGATACACCAAATTCAAAGGCAATAAAAAATAACATTATAGCTAAAGCCACCCAAATGATATACACAGTTACCCGCTCCTTCTCTCTCTCTTAACGTCATACTGTATCCTTCGATCTTCATTAGACTTTACTAACCATTCCTTATATTGCAGGTGTTTAAACCTAAAGAACAAGATTGAATGACATATATAATACTATGTTTTTTATCAAAAAAGAAAATACAAAGGCCCTATTTATTACCAGTATAACATTACCATTTTATCCTTCTCCAGCCAATATATAAAAATTTTATTCACCATATTTCCTCCACATGCTTTAATTCGTACACCCCTTTTCATGTTCTATGTGAGGAGGAAGTGGCTTAAATGGCAAAGTGACCAAACTGCATTGGCGTTAAAAGGCCAAAAAAACCGACTTAAAAAGGAAATCTCCCTTTTTAAGCCGGCTACTTTCATTTATTTTTCCATCCATTCTGTATGGAAAGTTCCTTCTTTATCGATACGTTGATACGTATGTGCACCAAAATAGTCGCGTTGAGCTTGAATCAGGTTTGCTGGTAGCGTTTCTGTACGATAACTGTCAAAATAAGCAAGTGCAGATGACAAGCATGGAACAGGAATTCCATTCATAACTGCTGTAGATACTACCTCACGTAAAGCACCTTGATAGCTTTCGACAATACCTTGGAAATAAGGATCAAGAAGCAGATTGTTCAAGTTCGCTTTACGATCGTACGCTTCTTTGATTTTTTGTAGGAATTGTGCACGAATGATACAGCCCCCACGGAAGATCATTGCGATTTCTCCATATTGGAGATCCCAGTTATTTTCTTCGGATGCTGCCTTCATTTGGGCAAAGCCTTGTGCATATGAACAAATTTTACTCATATAAAGAGCTTTCCGAATACTTTCAATCAATGCCTTTTTATCACCAGTAAATGACTCAGCTTTTGGTCCACGAAGGATTTTGCTCGCTTCTACACGCTCTTCCTTGATTGCTGAGATAAACCGCGCAAATACAGATTCCGTGATGATTGGAAGCGGAACCCCAAGGTCAAGGGCACTTTGGCTTGTCCATTTCCCTGTTCCTTTTTGGCCTGCTTTATCTAAAATGATATCGACCATTGGCTTGCCGGTTTCATCATCATATTTTTTGAAAATATCAGCAGTAATTTCGATTAAATAGCTATCAAGCTCTCCTTTATTCCATTCTGTAAACACTTCATGGAATTCTTCAGCAGTCAGACCAAGAAGGTTTTTCAAAAGGAAATAAGATTCGGAAATCAACTGCATGTCTCCATATTCAATTCCATTATGCACCATCTTAACATAATGTCCGGCTCCATCTGGTCCGATATATGTACAGCAAGCATCGCCATCTACTTTAGCCGAAATATCCTTCAAAATTGGTGCAACAAGTTCATATGCTTCTTTTTGACCGCCAGGCATGATTGAAGGACCTGTTAAAGCTCCTTCTTCCCCTCCTGAGACACCCGTACCGATGAAATGAATACCTAGCTGGCTTAATTCCTCGTTACGGCGCTGAGTGTCCTTAAAGAACGTATTTCCACCATCAATGACGATATCGCCTTTTTCAAGCAGTGGTTTTAATTGTTCGATTGTAGCATCAGTTGCAGCACCAGCTTTAACCATCAATAAAATTTTGCGAGGTGTTTCCAGAGAATTCACGAATTCTTCTAGGGTATACGCTGCAAATACATTTTTACCTTCTGCTTCATTCATCATTTCGTCTGTTTTTGATCCTGAGCGATTATAGACTGAAATTGAATATCCTCTGCTTTCAATATTAAATGCAAGATTCTTACCCATTACGGCTAGTCCGATAACGCCAATCTGTTGTTTTTTCATGGTTATCTTTCCCTTCTCTATATCTTTACACAACTTATAAGCTAATCTTTGTCATCAGAAGGATTCTTCCTCCTTGATTGTTCAAAGAAATCTTTGCTGAAGCTTGTGTCTGTTCCGATCGAACGGTTTTTCAAGGATAATCCCTTTTTAATAATATTTTCTCCGTACTTATTTTGCAAGTGTTCCATCGCTTCGTACAAAGGTTCTTTTTCGGCGTCTTCTTGAAAGGAAAATATATCAAGCTGTTTGAAGGCCGATTCTTTTTCAATAACATCATACGCAGTAACACCAAGAAGCCTAATTCCTTCCCCATTCCAATTTTTCAAAAACAGGTCAACAGCTCTATTCAAAATATCCGCTTTTTCAAAAACTGGATTAGGAACTGTTCTACTTCTGGTAATGGTGCGACGGTCTTTATAGCGGATCGTCACACCAATTTTCTGACCAAGCAGACGTTTATTTTTTAATCGGACAGCAACCTTTTCTGAAAGCTTTTCCAATATCCCAATCAGTTCCTTTTGATTAGTAGAATCATGTGGGAGAGTTGTCGAATTTCCAATGCTTTTATGATCAAAAATGGCTTCCGGATCAACAACCCGAGGATCGATACCATTTGCTCTATCCTTTAAACGGGCGCCATTGATTCCAAGCAGTTGCTTCAGTTGCCTATCGTGAGCATGAGCAAGGTCCCCTATTGTCATAATACCGATGGAGTGAAGTTTTTCCGATGTCTTACTGCCGATGCCATGCATTTCGCCCACTTGTAAAGGCCAAAGCTTCTTAGAAATATCTCTTTTCCTTAACACGGTGATGCCCATTGGCTTTTTCATATCAGAGGCAGTTTTGGCCAAAAATTTATTAGGGGCAATGCCGATGCTACAAGGAAGGTCCATCGTTTTATAAATTCTTTCCTGAATGCTTTTGGCAATTTCTAGAGGCGAACCTAATTCGACGCATTCGCTAATATCCAGATACCCTTCATCGATGGAAACCGGTTCAACCATCTCTGTATATTGTCGCAATACCTCAAAAATAGCCAGTGATGCTTTTCGATAACGTTCAAAATTCGGTTTCCGAATAATTAATTGAGGGCAAAGTTTTTTCGCCTGCCAAATAGGCATAGTCGTTTTAACGCCGAATTTTCTTGCTTCATAGCTGCACGTGACGATGATGCCTCTTCTTTCCTCTACATTACCGGCTATGGCAAGCGGCTTACCTTTCAATGAAACATCATAGGACATTTCCACTGAAGCATAGAAACTATTCATGTCTACATGGAGAATGACCCTGCCATTTTTGGGATACATGTCCTTCATGTGACCGTCACATCCTTGTACAAGAAAAAATACCGTATATAATAGGGTCAATTAAAAATAACTATTTCTATTTCTTTTAAGGTACCCATATTTATCCTTGGTAACCAAAGTGAAATGATACTTCTACTCCAAGAAAAACAGCCATCATATTATTGATGACTGTAGATATATTCCTGCAATACTTGAACGCCTTCTAGAGATGATACGAATATTTGCGAATCAATGATTGTAATCAAAAGGTTACCTATTCTGGCAACCCCCTGCATATATCCAGTTTTTTGATTGCCTAATAAACCGATTTGTTCATTAGGTAAGTCTGTAAAACAAGTATTTCATCGAGCTGCTTGCACAACAAGTCCTATGGACAGGCCATCTGTCCTTATCGCAATCCATCTCTGTTCATGCATGTCCGACTCAGGTTTACCTGGAAATAGCACCTGATTTATTTCAATCAATGGTTTTAAGCGTGATTACTATTCCCCAGCAACTTCCTTAATGATACTGACTACCATTTCAGCAAGCTTCGTTAATTCTTCAACAGGAATTCTCTCATTCGTAGTATGAATATCTTCATAGCCTACAGCTAGATTGACAGTAGGAATTCCAAATCCTGCAATCACATTCGCATCACTTCCACCGCCACTTTTAACTAACTCGCATGGACGTCCGATATTCTCTGCTGCTTTTCTCGCGATTTCGACTACATGATCACCAGCTCCATATTTAAAGCCAGGATACATGACGTTGACCTCTACTTCGGCCCGTCCACCCATTTCGATGGCTGCGGTCTCGAATGCCTCTTTCATTCTTGCTACCTGTTTTTCCATTTTTTCAGGAATTAAGGACCTTGCTTCTGCTAAGATTTCAACATGGTCGCAAACAATATTGGTTTGCTGTCCGCCTTGGAAACGTCCGATGTTGGCTGTTGTTTCATCATCGATACGGCCTAGGGGCATTCTTGAAATTGCCTTGGCAGCAATCGTAATCGCTGAAACGCCTTTTTCAGGAGCAACACCAGCATGAGCTGTCTTACCTAAAATTACAGCTGAAACTTTAGCCTGAGTAGGTGCGGCAACCACAACATTTCCTACTTTTCCATCACTATCGAGTGCAAAACCAAATTTGGCCGTCACAAGGGAGCGATCTAGTGCTTTTGCCCCAACTAACCCTGATTCTTCACCAACAGTAATAATGAATTCAATCGTTCCATGTTCGATATTCTGTTCTTTAATCACTTTAAGCGTTTCTAACATAACCGCTAATCCAGCTTTGTCATCCGCTCCTAAAATAGTCGTTCCGTCTGACACTATGTATCCATCTTTAATGGAAGGCTTGATTCCGTTCCCAGGCACAACCGTATCCATATGAGACGTGAAATAAATGGTATCTACGCCCTCTTTGGTACCTTTTAGAGTACAAACTAAATTACCTGCCCCATGGCCAGTAACTGCCGTTGTATCATCTTCAAAAACATTTACACCAAGTGCCGTGAATTTTTCTTTCAACACTTTGGCAATTGCGGCTTCATTTTTTGTTTCAGAATCAATTTGTACTAATTCCATAAATTCGCTAACCAAACGTTCTTCATTAATCATAAAATAAAACCTCCAAAAAAAGTTTTCCTCTTTAAGTATACTTCTAAAAGTGGTAACCCGGCAAATAATCCGAAAAAAGAGCCTTCATTAAAATTGTTTGTGTCTTCTTACATGTCGATAGATCAAATTGAACTATCGAATGCAGAGGAGGACACGGATCTATGATAAGTTATTTACTACTTCATACTTAACTTCGCCAAAAAGAAGCCCAAAACAGATTTGTTTTGGGCTCCTTACAAGTTAGAATCACAACGGAATATTTCCGTGTTTTTTCCATGGTCGAGTTTCTTTTTTGTTGCGTAGCATTTCAAGAGATTGAATAATCTTGATCCTGGTTTCTCGAGGATCAATAACGTCATCTACCATCCCAAGACTTGCAGCTACATATGGATTGGCAAATTTCTCACGGTATTCTTCAATTTTATCTGCACGAGTTGCTTCCGGGTCTTCACTATTTTGAATTTCACGGGCAAAAATGATATTCGCTGCTCCAGCAGATCCCATAACCGCAATTTCAGCATTAGGCCATGCAAACGTAAGGTCCGCACCGATTGATTTACTATTAAGAGCCACGTAGGCGCCGCCGTATGCTTTACGGAGAATGATTGTCAATTTTGGCACTGTTGCTTCAGAATACGCATATAGCAGCTTTGCTCCGTGACGAATTATGCCACCGTGTTCTTGTTTAACACCAGGAAAGAAGCCAGAAACGTCTTCAAACGTAATTAATGGAATGTTAAACGAATCACAGAAACGAATAAAACGGGCAGCTTTATCAGATGAATCAATATCCAGCCCTCCTGCTAATACTTTTGGCTGGTTACAGACAAGTCCCACCACTTTTCCTTTAATACGTGCCAGACCGACCACAATGTTTTTCGCAAATCCAGCTTGTACTTCCATGAACGAACCATCATCGACAACTTGCTCCAATACTTTACGAACATCATATGGACGAATCCCTTCATATGGAACAACATCCGTTAAGTCTGGACGGTAGTCATCTTCATCGTCTGCCTCCAAAACTGGTGGCTTTTCTTCATTGTTTTGTGGCAGATAACTTAGAAGACGTCTAACATCCTCTAAAACTTGTTCCTCTGAAGCTCCCTTGAAATGAGCATTGCCACTTATTGTGTTATGTACTGTTGCCCCACCTAATCCTTCAGATGAAATCTTTTCGCCTGTAACCGTTTCAATAACTTTTGGTCCTGTAATGAACATCTGACTCGTTTTTTCAACCATGAAGACGAAGTCCGTTATCGCTGGAGAATATACTGCTCCACCAGCACAAGGTCCCATAATAACAGAAATTTGTGGAATAACCCCTGAATATATAGAGTTACGATAGAAAATCTGACCATATCCGTCCAGAGAAACTACTCCTTCTTGAATACGTGCTCCACCAGAATCGTTTAAACCAATGAACGGGGCTCCATTTTCTGCTGCCAAATCCATAACATTGGCAATTTTCAGAGCATGCATTTCCCCTAGTGCTCCACCAAATACGGTAAAGTCTTGTGAGAACAAATAAATATCGCGCCCATTGACTTTTCCGTAACCAGTGACAACCCCTTCTCCTGGCCCTTCTGCCTTTTCCATACCAAAATTAGTATTACGGTGTTTGATAAAAGGATTTAGTTCAATGAACGTGCCTGGGTCCACTAAAAGTTCAATTCTTTCCCTTGCTGTAAGTTTACCCTTCTCATGCTGCTTATCGATTCTTTCTTCACCGCCACCTAGTTCTACTTTCCGGCGTCTGTCGTACAAGTCATTAATTGTTTCATATATATCTGTCATTTCTGCTCCTCCTTTGATTCAGCTCTTTCACAAAGCTCATATAATACACCCGCTGTTGATTTAGGGTGAACGAAAGCAACATCAGCATGGTGCGCTCCTTTTCTTGAGGTATCATCAATCATCCGAATGCCTGATTCTTTAATTTCTTTAATCCGATCTTCGATATGTTCTACACCTAGGGCAACGTGATGAATACCTTCACCGCGTTTTTCGATAAATTTGGCAATTGGGCTTTCTGGTGACAACGCTTCCAACAACTCTAAACGAGTATTTCCTGCTAAGATAAAGGCCACTTTAACGCCTTGGCTTTCTACTGTCTCAATTCCTTCGAGCTCCAACTTTAGCGTATCAGTGTAAAGCGGCAAAGCTTCATCAAGTGACTTAACAGCTATGCCGATATGATCGATATTTTTAATCATTCAAATAAACCCCTTTTGCTATGTACTATTAGACACCTCTATTAAAATTCTACTAATCTGGTTGAAAAAGCCTTTAACTTTCGGAATAATGAGAACATTATACTTTTGCTTGTTTCTACTAAATGTTCAAGTTAAAATAATATTAATCAAACTGTTTTGAGGAGAGAGCATAATGAGAAATAAAAAAATAAGAAAGATCGTTGTGTATTTAATGCTTATCTCGATGATATTAACGACCTTATTATCAGGTATCGCATTTCTTTTGTAATAGATATCCGGAAGGGAGAGGGGAGCCAAAAGCTTCCCTCTTCTTTATTTAATGGCTCCATATTTTTTTGCCAATGTTTTAAAATCCTCGTTTGATATAGTAATTAACACCTTTGATCCAATCGGGACTTTTTCATACAAACGCTCTACATCGGATTTATGCATTCGTACGCAGCCATTTGAAATATATTTTCCAACTGATGCAGGTTGATTTGTACCATGTATCCCATAAATTCTGCCATCGGTATTTCGTGCGTCAAATCCAATCCACCTTGATCCAAGTGGATTCCTAGGGTCGCCACCCGGAATATTCTTTTTTCGATAATAGGGATTAACCGCTTTGACCTTAACCGTAAATAATCCTTCAGGTGTCAATTCTTGACTCTTTCCTGTGCCGACCGGTAGTATCTCCTGAACCGCGTTATCATCGATAAAGGCCAATTTGTTGTTAGCTTTATTGATGATTATAAACGGGTCACCGGTCTTAACAGGTTGAGCCTGTACCTGAAGTGGCAACATAGACAGGATAAGCAATAAAGAAAGGATGCATTTCATTTCTATCAATTCCTTTACTTTTTTGCTTAGTTTAAGCCAAGTGCCTCTTTTTCATTCGATTATTGGTCGGCTTAGGTAATCCCTTGAAGGAATGCTTAAGCAATAAGTAGCGCTCCATTTCCTTCATGAGCTGCAGTAACGCGGCCCTTGATTCAAACTCTTCTCGGGTTAGCGGAAGTTCCATTCCCCTAAAAAATATCTCCATTTCTTCAAGCTTCTTCAGATAAAGTATGGCTGTATTTTGCGGGTGAACATTTTCTGCAAGATCTTCTATAAAATCAGCCACTATCCCGCTTTGCTTAACTATCAGAGGAATATTTGTAACTAAAGGAAGAATCCGCTCAATTATTTCAAATTGCTTTTCACGCATCTTGAAATAATGGTAATAAAGGTCTTCTTCCCTTAAAAAATGATTTTCAACGTCTCGGAAAGCAAGGCTTTTTGCTTGATTAAGAAGATTAGCTGTTTCTGTAATTTCCTTTCCATCCCAGGTGTGATCATTATCCCGTAAATAGCGAACAATCCCCATCAAAATCGCACTAAAATTAGTTTCAATTTTTTCCTGATAGGCAAGCAGTTTCTCATCAAGACTAGGCATGTACAGATTCATGACAAGCGCTACCCCTACTCCTACGGCGATTAATATCGTTTCATTAATCAGAAGAGCAAAAGAAATGTCACCCGACCCATATAGATGCATGATAATGACGCTGCTCGTTACAATCCCTTCATTAATCTTCAAAGCAACTGTAGTTGGAATGAAAATCAAAAGAATCAATCCTATTATCAATGGATGGAAGGCAATAAACTGAAACAATAGGGTGGAATAAACCATTGCGATTATACAAGCCAAAAATCGATGCCAGGAGGCATACACCGATTTCTTTTTTGTAACTTGTATGCATAAAATCGTAATGATTCCCGCTGCCGAAAAATGATCCAGGTTAAGCATTTGTGCAATAATAATTGCCAAGGTTGCCCCCAAAGCAGTTTTAATCGTTCTGTATCCGATTTTAAACATTGTTATGTATCACCTGGCTCTTTCACTATCTATTATAATACTATCAGCAATTCAGATAATTTTACAGTCCTTAGAACGAAAATTTTCAATTTTTAAAAATACATTTTCTCAAAAATACATTATATGGATAAAATAAAAAAAGGTAACCAAAAGTTACCTTTTTTTATAATTATATACGAATACTTTGGCTTATAAAACTTTTTCTAAAAAGTCTTTTGCACGCTGACTTTTCGGATTGGAAAAGAACTCTTCAGGAGCACTTTCTTCAACAAGCAGGCCTTCGTCTAAGAAAAGTACACGATCGGCCACTTCTTTAGCAAACCCCATTTCATGCGTTACAATCAGCATAGTCATCCCTGTATGAGCAAGCGACTTCATAACGTCGAGTACTTCTTTTACCATCTCAGGATCAAGTGCTGAAGTAGGCTCATCAAAAAGCATTACTTCCGGGTTCATCGCCAATGCGCGAGCAATAGCGACCCTTTGTTTTTGTCCACCGGATAGACGGTTAGGATAAGACGATTCTTTATCAGCCAACCCGACTTTTTTCAAAAGCTCACGAGCTTGATTTACCGCTTCTGCCTTCGATAATTTTTTCACCTTCATAGGCGCGTATGTCAAATTCTCTAGCACGGTTTTATGAGGGAATAAATGAAAATGCTGAAATACCATCCCTACATTTTCACGGACTTTCATTATGTTGGTCTTTTTTTCAGTAATACTTTGATCCTTAAACCAAATTTGGCCATCAGTTGGTGTCTCAAGCATATTGATACATCGTAAGAAAGTTGATTTTCCTGAACCAGAAGGACCGATAATCGCTAACACTTCACCCTGTCCTATCTCGGTGCTAATCCCCTTTAATACTTCGAGCTTACCATAATTTTTTTTTAGTTTATCAATTTTAATCACTGCGTCTCATTCTCCTTTCAATTACTTTGCCTAAGATGGTAAGAACCATTACCATCACATAATAAATGAGACCGGCAAATAAAATCGGCTCGAAGAATTTATATGTCTCACCGCCGACAATATAAGAACGGCGCATAATATCTCCTAATCCAATAATTGTAACAACTGCAGATTCCTTTGTTAAAGAAATCAATTCGTTCACAAGAGATGGCAAGATATTCTTGATCGCCTGCGGCAGAATAATGTTAAGCATCATGCTAGAATAGGGCACCCCAAGTGCAAGCGCAGCCTCACGCTGACCTTTATCAACCGCTAATATACCTCCCCTGATTATCTCTGAGATATATGCGGCAGAGTTTAAGCCGAAAGCTAAGAATGCTGCTTGAAATGCTTCGATTTGAATTCCTAATATTTGTGGTGAACCAAAATAAATAAGCATCAATTGCAGGACTAATGGTGTACCGCGGAAAATCGATGTATAAAAGTCAGCAATCCAATTTAATGGCTTAATTCTACTGATTTTCAGTATTGATAATAATATCCCCAATATAAAACCGATGACAGCCGCAACCGCTACAACCTTTAAAGTAGTCGGTATTCCCTCCATAATATATGGAAGGGACGGCCTAATCGTCTCAAAATCCAGATTCACTCCATTCATCCTCTCTTATGAAGGCCAGTACCTAGGCCCTTCTTGCTTCATTTTCAAAAACAATAAAGCGCGGAAAAACGTTCAGAAGGCATACTAAATGCTTCTGAACGCTTTTCATCTCTCTGTATTATTCAGTTTCGCTGCCGCCAAACCATTTTAGTATTAATTTTTCCATTTCACCATTTTCTAGCATTTTTTTCAATTCAGTATTAAATTCTTCTGTTAACTTGCTCCCTTTTTGGAAAGCAATTGCTGAACCAGCATCCTCTTCACCAGACTCGATCACATAGCCTACTAAATCTTTATTGTCCTTTAAATAGCCCTTAGCCACAGTATCTTCCATTATTACTGCATCAAAACGTCCTGAAGACATTTCTTGAACAACTTCTGGAATCCTATTTCGTTTTTCAACTTTCATCCCGATATCTTTATTTTTATTCAAGTCAGTTGCCAATGTCTCTTGGATGGACGCAAGCTGTACGCCTACCGTTTTCCCTTTTAAATCTTCAACGGTTTTAATCTTACTGTCTTTTGTCGTAACAATCATGTTTTTAGCTGTATAGTAAATGTCACTAAAATCGACTGATTGCTCACGTTTAGCTGTCGGAGTCATTCCAGAGATAACAAAATCGATTGATTTATTTTCAAGTGCCGGTACAAGGCTATTAAAGTCAATATCCTTCACTTCAACCTCATAACCTAATTTTTTACCGATGGCCTTAGCGATATCAATGTCAAATCCTTTTATTTCATCGCTTTTCGAAGTTTCAACATATTCAAAAGGCGGATAATCCGCAGAGGTTCCCATTACTAGAACTTTTTTGTCTTTATTATCAGCTGTGTTAGTATCTTTTTTCTCTGATGTTCCGCATGCTGCTAAAATACCTACTAATAAAACAGAAGTAAGCAACAATGCTAACTGCTTTTTCAACTTCATTATTATTCCTCCAAAATGATATTTTCAATTCTCTTGGTATTAAATTTAGTTTTTGTTAAATTATTAATTAATTTGATTAACTAATATTCATACACTAATATGTATTTTAACACACTCTAGTAATTATTCAATAACGTTAAAAATAGATTTATTTTTTAGAATATTCTCATAACTAATTTTATTTTTCATACATTTACTTCATTTAAAGCATATCTGTTTGCCTTATCTATCTTTTATCCTAAAAGTTCCTTAATTATGCAGAATAATGAATAAAAAAACCCGCCAAATTGGCGGATTTCATCCTTGTAAGTTAGCTTACAAAAAAGTAACTTACACTTCTTCGCAATATTGATCGAAGTAATCTTGCAATTTTTCGACAACAGACATTGGATGATGCCCTTCGATTTCATGACGTTCTATCATCGTAATGATTTTTCCATCCTTCAGTAGAGCAAATGATGGTGAAGACGGTGGATAACCTTCGAAATAATCACGGGCCTTCTCCGTTGCTTCTTTATCTTGACCAGCAAAAACAGTTACAAGCTGATCAGGGCGCTTATCATTATGAATGGCATGAGCTGCAGCCGGTCTAGCAATCCCTCCTGCACATCCACAAACAGAGTTGACCATAACAAGAGTCGTTCCTTTTTGTGCAAAAACTTCTTCTACTTCCTCAGGGGTAGTCAGTTCTGTATATCCAGCAGTCTTAATCTCATCGCGAGCTTGTTTGACCACGTCGTTCATTAAAAAATTGAAATCCATATTCATAGTATGTGCTCCTTCCAAGTTTTCTCTTCAATCCTATCATAACAATTGCCTCATCTTGATTCAATATATTTACCTTGTAAAACAACAGAAAGCACAGAACTAACATGTTTAAACGAAAAAGAAGCGGGAATCATATAGTTTACAACAAGATAATTTCATCTACAAAAGGATGGGGCATTATGCGTAGCATTTATGCCCCATCCTTTTCTTTTTTAATTTGACTTAAAAGTATCCGTGAAAGATTGAAATGCTTGCTGAACAGCAGTAGTAACGGTTTTATTCCCGGACATTACCTGGTTTTCGAGCACAGGAAGCAGACCTTTAACGGTTTCATTTTTATAGAACATCGTTTTGAGTTGGTGATCAATTAATGAATATAACCATTCTTTAGATTGCATCCTTCTCCGCTCTTGAAAAACACCTGACTCATTCGTTGTATCAGAGAACTCCTGTAGCACATCCCAAAGCTCGGGAATCCCTTTACCAGTTACTGAAGAACAAGTGTATGCTTTTCCTGCCCATCCTTTGGTTGCAGGCTGAAGGAAATGCAAAATTCTACTGTATTCTGACTTTGTTCTAATCGCAAGCGGAATGTTCTCACCATCTGCTTTATTGACCACAATTCCATCTACAAGTTCCATAATCCCTTTTTTCATGCCCTGTAATTCATCCCCTGCACCTGTAAGGACAAGCAACATGAAAAAGTCGACCATGCTCCGGACAATTGCTTCACTCTGACCAACACCTACTGTTTCTATCAATATGACATCAAATCCTGCCGCCTCACAGAGCAACATCGTTTCCCTCGTTTTACGGTGAACCCCGCCCAAGGTTCCTTCCGATGGGGATGGCCTGATGAAGGCACGAGGATTTCGTGCAAGCTCCTCCATCCTCGTCTTGTCCCCAAGTATACTTCCTCCATTGATTGAGGAACTCGGATCGACAGCCAGGACTGCCACCATATAACCCCTATCACATAAATAGTTACCAAACGTCTCGATAAATGTACTCTTTCCGGCACCCGGTACGCCAGATATCCCGATGCGAAGCGAGTTCCCTGTATGAGGCAAAATAGAATGCAATAATTCTTGTGCCAAATCAAAGTGGTGGGGAGCATTACTTTCTACCAGTGTAATCCCTTTAGCAAGCTTTGCTCTTTCGCCTTTTATGATACCTTCTTTAAGTTCAGGGATCGAAATCTTTACATTGTGCTTTTTGACGAATTTGTTTTTCGAAGCTTTATTATGGCTGGCTGCTAATTCCACACCTGGCTTTAATGAAGAAGCAAAACCTTCCTGATTGTTGAGATCGACCCATTCCGGCTTCTTGTCTTCACTCATTACTGCGCCACTTCCTCATATCCGAGGCGATTGTATATTTCCTGAAGCACTTTTTTCGCTGCCTGAGGAATGACTGTACCAGGACCAAAAATGGCAGAAGCACCATTTTGCATTAAATAATCATAATCCTGCGCAGGAATAACACCGCCGACGATGACAATAATATCTTCACGACCTAATTTTTTTAATTCTGACATCAGCTGTGGCAACAATGTTTTATGGCCGGCAGCAAGCGAACTCATACCGACAACATGAACATCATTTTCAACGGCTTGAAGCGCAGTTTCTTCTGGCGTTTGAAATAGCGGTCCTATATCAACATCATAGCCTAAATCAGCAAAACCTGTTCCGACTACTTTCGCTCCACGGTCATGTCCGTCCTGACCCATTTTAGCCATCAGTAACCGTGGTCTTCTTCCTTCATTTTCAAGGAATTCTTCTGTCATTTGGACGACTTCCTCAATCTCTGCTTCTTTTGAATAAGCAGAGCTATATACACCACTGATAGAACGGATTGTTGCTTTGTGACGTCCAGCCACGTCTTCGATAGCATCAGAAATTTCACCAAGCGAAGCCCGTACGCGGGTAGCCTGCACAGCTAATTCAAGCATGTTGCCTTCACCTGTTCTAGCAGCCAGAGTTAGCGCTTGAAGAGCTTCATCGACCATAGCCTGATCACGGTTCGCTTTTAATTCGCTCAAACGCTTTAGCTGACTTTCGCGAACTGCCGTATTATCAATTTCCAGTATTTCAATCGGATCTTCTTTTTTCAGACGATATTTATTGACGCCAACGATTGTTTCATCTTGAGAGTCAATTTTAGCCTGACGTTTCGCTGCCGCTTCTTCGATTCTCATTTTTGGAAGACCAGTTTCAATTGCCTTAGCCATCCCGCCAAGCCCTTCGATTTCTTCGATATGAGCCCAAGCCCGTTCAATTAATTCATTAGTGAGCGACTCAACGTAATATGAACCCGCCCATGGATCAATAACCTTTGTAATTCCTGTTTCCTCCTGCAGATAAAGCTGTGTATTACGAGCAATACGAGCCGAGAAATCAGTTGGCAAGGCAATCGCCTCATCTAATGCGTTCGTATGCAGGGATTGTGTATGACCAAGTGCAGCCGCATGTGCTTCAATCAAAGTCCGTGCGACATTGTTAAACGGATCCTGCTCAGAAAGGCTCCATCCTGAGGTTTGAGAATGGGTTCTCAATGCCATTGCTTTTTTATTTTTCGGTTCAAATTGTTTCATTAGTTTTGACCAAATAAAACGGCCCGCCCTCATTTTCGCTACTTCCATGAAGTAGTTCATTCCTACAGCCCAGAAGAATGAAAGACGTGGTGCAAATTTATCGATATCGATTCCGGCTTTCATTCCTGTACGTGCATACTCAAGTCCATCAGCCAACGTATAGGCGAGCTCGATGTCCGCCGGAGCACCTGCTTCTTGCAAATGATAACCGGAAATGGAGATCGAATTAAATTTAGGCATATATTTGGATGTATACTCAAAAATATCAGCTATAATTTTCATCGACATCTCAGGTGGATAGATATACGTATTCCGAACCATATATTCCTTTAAAATGTCATTTTGAATCGTACCTGAAAGTTTATCCTGTGTAACCCCTTGCTCTTCAGCTGTCACAATATAAAAAGCCAGAATAGGTAATACCGCACCATTCATCGTCATCGATACTGACATTTGATCAAGCGGAATTCCGTCGAACAAGATTTTCATATCAAGAATGGAGTCAATTGCAACTCCCGCTTTTCCAACATCACCGACAACACGCGGATGGTCTGAGTCATAGCCACGGTGAGTAGCTAAATCGAAGGCAACTGAGAGACCCTTTTGCCCCATCGCTAGATTACGTCGGTAAAACGCATTGGATTCCTCAGCTGTCGAAAAGCCTGCATACTGCCGGACGGTCCAAGGGCGATTAACGTACATGGAAGGATATGGCCCTCTTGTAAACGGAGCAATACCTGGCACACTTTCCATATGCTCCAACTTGTGATTATCTTCTTTGACATAAAGCGGTTTAACCCTTATTTGTTCATTCGTTTCAAACAAAAGGTCGTCAATATTTTGTTCAACTGCTATCTCGGCTTCTTTTCTCCATGCTTCAACCGTTCCTTTTATCTCAGCCTTAGCAGGATTTATGGTAGAAAAATTCGGTTTTTTCATCTTAGTTCACCCCTAGCGCTTGTAGTAATTCTATCAAAATTGCTACAGCATTCGTTTTAACATGGATAAATTCTTTAACTCCGGCTTCACTTAGTGAGATTTCCAATTCTTCTGTCTGCTTACCGGCTATATAAAGATTAATTTCAGGGAACTGCTTTTTAATTTCTTTGATTGTCGTTTTTGCTAATTCCGAGTAGTCATTATCACTGCCACAAACACAATAGATGGGAAGATTTGTTGATGCTACGTAATCGACTGCATCCTGGATTGATTGACAGCCTGCACTTTCTACTGTTTCAATGCCCCCTGCTGCAACTAGCCCCTTAACAAAATCAGCACGAGGTTTGTAGGATTTAAGTTCTTTTAAATTAATTAATCCGATTTTCGGGGCTTCTCCACTACGTTGTTTAAAAGTTTCACTCCGTAATCTTAACTGTTCGAATTGGACTGAAATGCGCTCCAACGTAATTGGTGTAATCTCCACTGGCTTCTCTACAACCATATATGACACCTGTTTTTCTTGTGTTGGAGTTTTGATCTTATCTGCGGGATTCGGATATACATTCGTTCCGATAATACTTTCTTTTCTTAACGCAGCATTTTGAATTCTTCCTTGGTAAACTTCAACTAAATCTGCCTGTAAGGAGCCGTGCTTAATTGCTTCAAAAATTCCACCAGCTGTATCGATTTCAAGGAACTTCATCCACGCTTTTTCAGCCAGTTCATCCGTCAATTGCTCTACATACCAAGAACCGCCTGCAGGATCGACCACTGTCGTAATATTCGTTTCTTCTTTTAATATCAAGTGTGTATTTCGTGCGATTCTTTCTGAAAAATCATCAGATTCCCCGAATGCATGATTAAATGGATGAATTTGCAAATATTGAATTCCTCCAATCGCAGCAGCAAAAGCTTGATTGGTGGTACGAAGAATGTTGACGTGCTGATCATATAGGGTTTCTGTCAATTCGGACGTTACAGCGTGTATTGCCATTTTAAAATGATGTGGAGCTGTATCAAAGGCTTCAGCAAGACCAGCCCAAAGTCGCCTAGCCGCTCTCAGCTTCGCAATTGACATAAAGTAATTGGAGTCAACTGCAAAAGAAAATACGATTTTTTCTGTAATCTCAGATATAGAAAGCCCTTGTTTTTGACCTTCCAATACATATTGGACAGCTACAGCCAATCCGTAAGCAATCTCTTGAACAGCATTGGCCCCGCCATTATGGAATACAGCAGTATTAACCAGAACTGTCTTTAAATTTGGTCCAACTTTTTGATAATCTTGAACTGTTTTTATCCATTCAGCAAAATATTGGTCTGTATCTTCTGGGAGCTGACCACCAATAAGCCATTCTGCAATTGGATCCTCTGCCAGCACACCTTTCAACTGGGCTTTTTGCAGATCCGCAACAGCTTTGATTTGTGGGAAAAATTCTTTTTGTTTCCCCTTAAGGTCAATGAACACTGGGAGTTCCTTTAACGGGATATTATTAAACAATTTTTCAATTCTTGCCCCCTCAGCAAGTAAACGAGCCGGGTATGCAACGACATTTTGACCGCGCTTAAATGCCGCTTGCATCTTTTCATTTGCCTCATCTGCTGTGATACCGCTTACAGGCTGAACGACAAGCCAAGGTTGTTCATAATAACCTGTCGGAGTAATTCCGCGAGTAAATGGAAAAAATCCCGGTAATTCTGCTGTTTTTGCTGCTGAATCCTCCTTTTCTGTATAGAGTGGATTTAAAGTAATACCCTCATATGTATATGTTTTTAATTTTTCAACACTTTTACCTTTTAAACTGACTTCTGTAGCTTCTTTCCACTCTTCTAACGAAGGTTTAGGAAAGGTTATGTTTTTTACATCTTTCAGTTCCATCTGTAATCGCTTTCTTATCGTTTACTACCCGAATCGCTCTATCCCTTAATAACGGAGACCGAACGCTCAGTCAGTTAATAAGAAAACCGCCCTCCCATCTAATAATCTGAATTATAATAACATTCTACCATATTTTTCTTGAAATTTAAGCTAATAGAAATTAGTACAGTCTGTTGTATAGAAAGTCTATACCATTTCTATTGAAGTACAGTTAGCTGTGTATTAGAACAGCTCTCTATAAAATAATAAGCAAAAATAAAAATTTTGTCGATGTTTTTCTATTTTCCAATAAAAATTTATTAATAAACAAGTAATGAAGCACAGAAAAAAAGGAAGAAACCTTCTAGGCTCTTCCTCCTTCTTCCCTTATTCTAGTAAATAGATGTATTGTCTTCGGTAATCTTTTCGATGATTTCTTTAACTCTTGCAAGGAATCGACCGCATACCAGTCCGTCCAATACACGATGGTCTAGTGACAAACAAAGGTTTACCATGTCACGGACCGCAATCATGTCGTTAATAATCACCGGCCGTTTTACTATTGTTTCGACTTGTAGAATAGCTGCCTGTGGATAATTAATAATTCCCATGGATTGGACGGAACCGAATGAACCAGTGTTATTTACAGTGAACGTACCTCCTTGCATGTCCTCCGATTTTAATTTACCTGCCTTCACTTTAGATGCAAGTTCTTTTATCTCCCTAGCAATACCTTTAATTGATTTTTCATCTGCATTTTTTATGACAGGTACAAATAAGGCATCTTCTGTGGCAACGGCTATTGAAATATTGATTTCTTTCTTTTGAATGATTTTATCTCCTGCCCACATCGAGTTGATTTCCGGAAATTCCGTAAGAGCTTGAGCAACTGCTTTTACAAAGAATGCAAAGTAAGTTAAGTTGTAGCCTTCTTTTTGTTTAAAATCGGTTTTTAGTGAATCACGTAACTTTACCATGTTGCTTGCGTCAACTTCTACCATCGTCCAAGCATGAGGAATTTCATGCTTACTTTTTAACATATTGGAAGCAATCGCTTTCCTCACCCCGGTAACGGGTATTTCCCTGTCCCCAGTCGCAGTCGGAATTATGATTTCTGTACTAGCTCGCTGAGTGACTGGTGAGATAGTCTCTTCGCGAACGGATTCGGGAATAGCCGAAGGAGCATCAGCTTTAGGAAGAGTACCGGATTCAAGAAGTTTCAGTAAATCTTTACGGGTAATCCGTCCCTCACTTCCTGTACCTTTTACTTTGGAAAGGTCAATTCCATGTTCCTGAGAGAGTTTTAATACAGCTGGTGAAAAGCGGGTTTTCCCTGGTGCTTCACTAGATGTGTGAACATCCCTTGTTTCATTTGAATCATTTTTCTCACTATATGACTCTGCTTGACCTTCCGTTTTTTCTGCTTTTACCGTTTCAACTTCAATCGAGCAAATAACTTCTCCTACTGCCAACGTTTGATTTTCGTCTGCTTTCAATTCCTTAATGATACCGGTAAAGGAAGAAGGAACCTCAGCATTTACTTTATCTGTCATCACTTCAGCAAGCGGGTCATATTTAGTGACACGATCCCCTGGCTTAACAAGCCATTTACTGATAGTTCCCTCTGTGACACTTTCACCTAGTTGAGGCATTTTCATTAGTTCCGTAGCCATGATTTGTTCCTCCTACTTATCAGTCATTAAAACTCAGCCAGTTCTCTCATCGCTTTTTCCACTTTATCTGGATTCACCATAAAATGTTTTTCCATCGTAGGAGCATATGGCATGGCAGGAATATCAGGACCGGCTAACCGTTTAATCGGAGCATCCAAATCAAATAGGCAATGTTCGGCAATGATGGCTGCGACCTCACTCATAATGCTTCCTTCTTTATTATCCTCTGTAACCAGTAAGACTTTCCCCGTTCTAGAAGCCGCTTCAATGATAGCTTCCTTATCTAATGGGTACACGGTTCGCAAGTCCAGAATATGAGCAGATATACCATCTGCAGCTAATTTTTCTGCTGCCTGGAGTGCAAAATGCACACAAAGACCATAGGATATGACCGTGATGTCTTCCCCTTCTCTTTTCACATCGGCTTTGCCAATGGGAAGTACATAATCTTCAGTTGGTACCTCACCTTTAATCAAGCGGTAAGCGCGTTTATGTTCAAAGAAAAGCACTGGATCTTCATCTCGAATGGCTGCTTTAAGCAACCCTTTTACATCATAGGGAGTGGAGGGCATGACAATTTTCAAGCCCGGTTGATTTGCAAAGAGAGCTTCAACAGATTGCGAATGATATAGGGCTCCATGAATCCCTCCCCCATAAGGTGCACGTATGACGATAGGACAGCTCCAATCATTATTAGAACGGTATCTAATTTTGGCCGCTTCTGAGACAATTTGGTTTACAGCCGGCATGATAAAATCAGCAAATTGCATTTCAGCTATCGGCCGAAGACCATACATAGCGGCTCCAATTCCAACTCCTGCAATTGCTGATTCAGCTAGGGGAGTATCAATAACTCTGGCTTCACCAAATTGGTCGTATAATCCATTAGTAGCTTTGAAGACCCCACCTTTTTTCCCTACATCTTCTCCCAGTACAAACACACGAGAATCTCTTTCCATCTCTTCCCTCATTGCCATTGTAACGGCATCTATATAAGAAATCACTGGCATTCTATTACCCCCTTACTTTTGTGCATACACATGATTCATAGCACTTTCAGCCTTCGGATATGGAGCATTTTCGGCATAGTCAGTTGCTTCGTTGACTATTACCATCACTTCATCATTCATTTGTTTTTCAAGCGCATCATCCATAATTCCTGTTTCCTTTAAATACGCTCCAAAGGTCTTGATGGAATCCTTTGTCTTCGCTTCTGCCACTTCGTCCGCAGTTCGGTAGCTTCTGTCATCATCATCACTTGAATGAGGGGTGAGCCTATACGAAACCGTTTCAATCAAAGTGGGTCCCTCGCCCCTGCGAGCACGGTCTGCCGCTTCTTTAACCGCTTCGTATACTTCTAATGGGTCATTGCCATCCACAGTTATTCCAGGCATACCATAGCCAATCGCCCGATCCGAAACATTTTCACAGGAAAGTTGTTTCGAAATAGGAACAGAAATCGCATATTTATTATTTTCACACATAAAGATGACCGGAAGCTTATGCACACCTGCAAAATTTGCTCCTTCATGAAAATCTCCCTGGTTGGATGAACCCTCTCCAAATGTGACGAATGTAACTAGATCCTTCCCTTCCATCTTCCCGGCAAGGGCAATTCCCACTGCATGGGGAACCTGAGTCGTTACAGGGGAAGACCCAGTGACAATTCGGTTTTTCTTCTGGCCAAAATGACCTGGCATTTGCCGTCCACCAGAATTGGGATCTTCCTCTTTTGCAAATCCTGAAAGCATCAAGTCCTTTGCGGTCATTCCAAATGTCAGAACCACTCCAACATCTCGGTAATAGGGTAATACATAGTCCTTTTGACGATCCAATGCAAACGCAGCCCCAACCTGAGCTGCCTCCTGTCCCTGACAAGAAATTACAAAGGGGATTTTCCCGGAACGGTTCAACAGCCACATCCGCTCATCAATCCTACGGGACAAAAGCATTGTCCGGTACATATCTAAAACTGTTTCCTCATTTAAGCCTAATTGTTCATGACGTTTTTCTACCATCATAAAACCTCCTGACCTTATTCTTTATGAATGAATGGCAAGTCCATCGACTGCTAACGCTGCCTCGCCGATTGCTTCAGAAAGACTTGGATGTGGATGAATCGTTTTTGCTACTTCCCAAGGTGTCGCATCTAGTACTTTTGCAAGACCTGCTTCAGAAATCATATCGGTTACATGTGGTCCAATCATGTGAACGCCTAAGATATCATTCGTTTTTTTGTCTGCAATGATTTTGACAAAACCATCTGCTTCCCCGAAAACGAGGGCCTTACCTACTGCCCTGAACGGAAACTTTCCTGTTTTAAGGTCATAGCCTTCCTTTTTTGCCTGTTCTTCTGTCAAACCAACACTTGCAGCTTCGGGACTTGAATATACACATTTTGAAATAAGCGAATAATCTATACGCTCAGGTTTATTGCCTGTCATATGTTCAACAGCTGTAATACCTTCATGGGAGGCAACGTGTGCCAACTGCAAACCACCGATACAATCACCGATTGCATAGATATGTGTTTCTTTAGTTTGGAAGAACTCATTGGTTTCGATAAAACCTTTTTCTTTCACTATTTCTGTATTTTCAAGGCCGATTCCTTCAACATTTGCCGATCTGCCTACGGAAACCAGCATTTTTTCAGCTGTGAATTCCTCGGTGGTTCCTTTTATTTCAGCAGAAATAGATACCGAATCTTCTATTTTCAGCGTTTCCGATAATACCTTAGCCCCTGTAACAAACTTGACGCCTTTTTTCGTTAGAAGACGAAGCATTTCATTTGAAATCTCATGGTCCTCAGTCGGGATGATTCTATCTGCATATTCCAGAACCGTTACTTCCACACCAAAATCATTCAGCATCGAGGCCCATTCAATACCAATCACACCCCCGCCTACAATAATAATTGATTTTGGCAAGCTCTCTAGCTTTAGTGCTTCATCAGACGTAAGTACATATTCTCCATCAATAGGTAAACCGGGTAATGTCTTCGGGCGTGAACCGGTAGCAATAATGATATTCTGAGGGATAAGCATTTCATTTTCACTGCCATTATTCATTTCTACGGAAATCGTTCCGGGCATCGGTGAAAATATAGATGGACCAAGTATACGCCCTAAGCCTTCATAAACCGTTATCTTCCCTTGTTTCATTAAGTGTTGAACCCCTCTATAAAGTTGATCAACAATTTTATTTTTTCTGTCCTGCACCTTAAGGAAATCTACATTAACATCCCCGGTGACAATACCGAATTCCTCACTTTTCACTGCAGTCTGATACACTTCTGCACTTCTTAAAAGCGCTTTTGAAGGGATACAGCCTTTATGTAGACACGTCCCGCCGAGTTTGCCTTTCTCCACGACAGCCGTTTTCAAACCTAATTGAGCAGCCCTAATTGCTGCCACATACCCGCCTGTTCCTCCGCCTAGGATAACAAGGTCAAATTCTTCAGCCAAAACCACTCCTCCTCACTATTAAACAGTTGTTACCGTTTTTACTTGCCCTATGTTTATTACGTTATCAATGTTGAAAATTCCTGTGTTTATCAAAAAAAAACACAGGAATCTATATCTTTTACAACTTAAATCATCTTCGTCCATTTAAGATATGCTTTTCATTTTGTAGAAATTGACTCCGTGAATTCCGCATACGTTCAATGCGCTCCTCTGCCATCCTATCAGCTGCTTTATAGGTTGGGATATTATCACGTTTTGCAATCTCAATGACTCGTTCAATGGTATCATAAACCGTTTCCACTTTCTTAAGAGCTCTTTCCCGGTTATAACCTAAAAGCTCATCAGCCACATTTATGACTCCACCTGCATTAATTACATAATCAGGAGCATACACAATTCCTTTTTCATGTATTTGGTCACCATGAACAGGTTCTTTTAACTGATTATTAGCTGCACCTGCAATGACCTTAGCTTTGATTTGATTAATCGTTTGATCGTTTATTACAGCACCTAATGCACAAGGTGCATAAATATCACATTGAACACCATAAATTTCATCAGGATTTACGGCAGTTGCACCAAAGGATTCGACTGCTCTGGCTACACTCTCTTTATTAATATCCGTAACAATCAGCTTAGCGCCCTCCTCATGAAGGTGACGGCATAAGTTATAAGCTACATTCCCGACACCTTGGACTGCAATCACCTTGCCTTCTAGAGAATCAGTGCCGAATGCTTCTTTTGCTGCAGCTTTCATACCCCGATATACCCCGTAAGCAGTAACAGGTGAAGGGTTACCTGAAGAACCGAATGCAGGGGAGATACCTGTCACGAAGTCTGTTTCTTCGTGAATGAGATCCATATCTTCAACCGTTGTTCCAACATCTTCAGCTGTTATATAACGACCATTCAATCCTTGGATATATCTGCCGAATGCACGGAACATTTCTTCATTTTTATCCTTGCGTGGATCGCCGATGATGACCGTTTTTCCTCCGCCTAAATTTAAGCCAGCGGCTGCGTTCTTATAAGTCATTCCTTTTGAAAGCCTTAAAGCATCTTCTATGGCTTCTTCTTCTGTAGCATACGTCCACATCCGCGTGCCTCCAAGAGCAGGCCCTAAAGTCGTATCATGAATAGCAATAATCGCTTTTAATCCAGATTGTTTATCCTGACAGAAAAGAAGTTGTTCGTAATCATATTTTTCAAGATATTTAAAAATTTCCATAAAAGAATCCTCCCTAGATGTTTTTATTAAGTGACAGATAAGAGAGGCTGACAATTACTCCTCATTCTTACTGGGTTACTTCGTTCATGCAAATAATATCCGCTAATTTCATGATATTTTTCCCTTTGGAGAATGGTTCCCGGAAGAAACCCATGTACTATTCAATATGCAAATTACATGCCAATAAAAGGTATCTTTTTACTAAAAACGAATATTCCGGTTAATAAGCGGCCAATAATAACCTTTACATATTTTTTAAATATTTCATGTTAGAAGTTGAACCAATTTACATTAGAATATTTTCTAAAATCATACGCAAATTATTTCACATAATGCAATATTTTGCACGCAAATAACTTCACAGTTCTAACTTTTCCATCTTGTAATATAAATTTCTTACTGAAATTCCAAGGGCCCTAGCTGTAAGTGTTTTATTTCCCTTGTGAGTATATATCGCTTGCTGAATAATTTCGGCTTCATACTGATCTATTATTTCCGAGAGCGGTTTCCCCAATACGTAGGTAGAAGGTTTTGTCACGACTTTATCCTGTTTTAATGGAATCGCCTCGATAAAATCCGGAATATGCTGTATATCTATAATTGTCTCATTTAATTTCATGAAGATAATCGCTCGCCCTAAAATATTTTCCAGCTCTCTTACGTTTCCTGGCCAATTATAGATTTGCATTTTATGGATGGCTGCTTCGGTAATCCCTTCAATACTCCGTCCGTATTCTTGATTGATTTTATTAATTAAATGCTCCGCTAATTCTCGCATATCTTCTTTTCGTTTTCGTAACGGGGTAATGAGAATGGGCATGCGATTTAACCGGAAATATAGGTCTTCCCGGAATAATCCATTACCAATGGCTTGTTCAAGATTAATATTAGTAGCAGCTATTACCCGGACATTGATTGGAATAGGCTTTGTTCCACCAACTCTGATGATTTCTTGTTCCTGCAATACTCGAAGTAATTTTGCCTGAATGTTAGCTGGTAATTCACCAATTTCATCCAAAAATATACTTCCTTGATTTGCCTCTTCAAAATAACCGATTTTCCCGCCTCTTATCGCACCGGTAAAGGCCCCTTCCTCATAACCAAACAGTTCACTTTCAAGTAATGATTCAGAAATTGCCGCACAGTTTACACGTACAAACTTATTAAATTTCCTATCGCTCGCATTATGGATAGCATGGGCAAACAACTCCTTGCCTGTCCCTGATTCCCCTCTCAACAAAACAGTGGCCGGGGTTCTTGCAGATAATTTCGCCTGTTCAACCGGAAGCTTCATTTCTTCAGAAGCTCCAATTATATCATCAAAGGAGTATTTGGCCTGCAAAGTCCTAATAATTTGACGTGCTCGATTCAATTCGTGAGTTAAAGCTTGAATTTCTGAAACATCATGTATGACCCCAACACTTCCTTTTAGACGTCCGTCTACAATAATCGGAGCAACATTAACAATTACTTCCTTATGCTTTGGACCGACACGCATATTGACACCACGAACCGGCTTTTTTGTTTGAAGCACCTTCATATGCATACTTTCACCTTCATAAATATCTATAGAAGCCGGCTTTCCAATCACCTGATTCTTTGTTAAACCAGTAAGTCTTGTATATGCTGGATTGATCAAAAGCCCCCTTCCTTGATCATCAACGACAGATATAGCTTCGTCACTTGAGTGAATAATCGCTTCAAGCATCGTCTGAATCTCTTTTAAATCAGTAATCTGTTCAGCTAATTGTACCGCTTCCGTTTTATCCTTAAACATAGAAAATGCCCCTATAATTTCTTCCTCTGCATTCATTAAAGGGATTCTTGTCGTGATGAAATCCATCCCATTCTCGAGGGTGATCCGTCGATTTTCTTCCCTCTGTTTAGTTTCCATTACTCTCAGTAATCCACTTGAAGGGATGATATCTTTAATATGCTTACCAATCACTGATTCACGCTTTGTATTCGATACTCGTTCCGCACTATCGTTAAACATTATGACATATCCATTGTGATCGATGACTATCATTCCGTCACTGGTTGTATTAAGTATTAAGTCCATTTTTGCTGAAGCATTCTCCAATTTATTTATAAGACGATTTTTCTCTTCAAATAGGTTGGTAAGAATATGAGCGACGATTCCTGGAATGAGTATTGTTTGATCATCCATATCTTTTTTTATCTTATTAAAGACAGACGGATTTCCTGTTGTATCAATAATAATGTCTAAGCCTTTATCTAGCGCACTGCTCCAATTTGATACAGTAGAAATCCCTCGTTCTTTTGCAGCAAGTATACCTTCAGCAGCTTCGTTCGTATCTGCCATACAAACAATTGAGAATTCTTCGATTTCCGAAAGGAGCTTCAACACCGTTGTCCCCCCTACTCCTCCTCCTACTATCATGACTTTTTGCATTTTCATTCCCCCTTTTATTTTGCTATTTTTTTCTCAATTTTTATTATCTCTGCAATTTTTTTCATACTATATACCCTCATTTTACCATATTAGTATCGACTATAAATAGTCACCATCTTCCAGGCTTTTTCTAAGTTCCCGAAACTTGACAAATTTCTTATATCCTTTATCATTTTTTAAAGACGGAATTTTTGGAAGGGATTTGACTGCATGAAACGTTTAATCGCTTTTTTAGTTCTTTTTATTCCTGGTGCCTTCGCTGCCTATGGTATAAAAATAATGCGGGACATGGTCTTTGGTATTTTACAGCCCCCCTACCCAGTCCTTTGGCTACAATTTTTAATTGGGCTGCTTATCACAATTGGCGGGATAGCCTTTATAGCAGGATTCGTTCTTCATCGGGATCGGAAACAAAATAAGGTACAAAGCAGGTTTAATAAATTTTAAAACGCAAAAGAAGGTGCCATGAATGAATCATGGACACCTTCTTTCTTACCTCTATTCAAATTCTTCTCTGACTCGCTTCGCTATCTCTGGAAAATCGGTGATGATGGCGCTGCATCTCAAGCTGTATAATCGTTTCATATCTGATTCTTTATTAATGGTATATGGTCGTACAGGAACACCCGCACACATCGACGATTGAATGATGATATCAGGGGCAGCTCTGATATTTGGATGAATAGCGCTTCCTCCTATTGCCTTGGCATAAATCCACGGCATAAACAGACCATCTCGGTAAAGTGGTGCCGTTTCTATTTCAGGTGCCAGTTGATGACAATTAACTAAACTATAATGATTAAAAGAAGAAATGATTATCCTCTCTTCCATTTCGTAGCTACGAATGAGCCTAATGACTTTCTCTTCTAAACCTGGATATAGAAAGAGGGTATTTTTCAATTCAATAATGCATAAAAGCTGATTATTCTTTAGCCATATCAATAATTCTTCAAGCGTAGGAATTCTCTCATTACCCAATTTCCCTTTATAACTATTGGACGCATTAAAAGTTTTTAACTCCATTAAAGTCCGGTCCTTCACAAACCCAGAGGCATTCGTTGTTCGATTAAGCTTTTCATCGTGAATAATGACTACTTCACCATCTTTCGAGAGCTGAACATCCGTTTCAATACCGTCCGCCCCAACTCGGGCAGCTTCTTTGAAAGCCGACATCGTATTTTCCGGATGGGTTCCTGCTGATCCTCGATGAGCAAAGATTAAGGTCATCATGAAATCTGCCCCTCTCCCTAAAATCGCTATTTCCCCAATTTTATGAAAAGAAACAGAAAATTATTTCACTACGGTTATTTAATAGAAACTAATCGAAATGCAGGTAATTATTTTCTGCATAAAAAGTTCCTTTTGTAAGTTCATTTAATTTTTTTTCCAAACTTTTAATTTGTAATCGGGTATCAGGAAAGGCCATTTGACCAATGGTAATTTCCCCGTCTCCTTTTGAATCGAGTGTATCCATTAATGACTTTCGTTTTTCATCTAATTGAAAAATTTCAGCCGTCAAGCTTTCAAGTTGGCTCCTTGTTTGTTCATATTGATAATTTTGTGCTAAATTCAATTGACCTACAAACATATCATATACTTCCAGCTTTTCCTTTACTAATTCGAGGTTTTGAATTTTGGATTTGTATAGAAGTAATGTTTTATTCAATTCCTCTTTTAAGATTTCGCGGTTAAATCCTTGTACATTAATTATCGTTTTACGTTCCATTCGATTACCAATGACCGCCGCTCTCACTTTTCCATGTGCTTCAATTACCCCGCCGATTAACTTTCCTTTTTTTTCATCTGTGAAGATATTTTTTGCTTTCAGAAAACTTCCCAATGAATAAGAACCAATATGTATATTTTCACCCGCGATTATATGACATTCATTGGCATGCTTTACAAAGATGTTTCTTCCAGCAGAAATTTTCGACACACCCTTACCAAAAATGCCTCCTTTAATGAATACATCACCCACTTTTGACTTGATTTCTTTAACATTACTTACCCCAAGCTCACTTAAAATAGAAATATCCTTGGTTGCTGTTACTGAAAAATTATCAATAATCGCTCCTTTTACGGTCACACTTCCATCAAATTCGATATTCCCTGTTTCAATACCTACATCTCCCTCAATGACTAGGTGATCACCAACAGCAATCTTTCCCCCTCTAAATTCCACAACTCCATTAATTAATGCTCTCAGAATAATCTTTCCATTTTCTTCAATAGCAGCAACTGTTGTTCGATCATAAAGTAGTTTCTTATTCTTCCCTTTATTAGCCAATGCAAATTCTCCTGTTATGCTCCTTCCCATCTTTCCAGTTGTTGGCGGGACTTTTTCTCCTAACCAATCACCGCTTTTTACTTCATCGAGAAAACTCATGTCATAATAATCGGCTTTTCCATCTTCTCGAACCGCTGGTTTTCTTTCCGATTGTTTGAAATAGGTAACCACCGCATCCTTTCCGTGGACCGGTTCTATTCCCTTAGCGATAACTATTGAATCTTTGATTCTAAGTCCATTTTGTAATATATGCATTAAAATCCCTTCTGAAATATTCTCCCTTTGAAGCTCCTTTAAAATATTGTTCATAATTACTGAATAATTCTCTTTCAGATACTCTTTTGAACAATTAAGTTTGACACTAGTTGACATTTTATCTTCAGCTATATCCAACTCTATGGTCGGTTTTTGTTTTCCAATTTGAATTTTCGCTCCACTTGCTTGTGCAAGGGCATCCTTTAAGTCATTAAAATTCTCCAGTAGGATTTGTGGAAATTTTATTAAAATAGGATTTAAATGCAGAATGGAAAAACCCTTTTGAAAAACAGTAATATAAATTATTTCATTTTCCAATTCTAATACAAAATACTCATTTTTCTCATATATCATATATTTCCCCTTTGTGAATATAATTATATATACCTAATTATAATCTAAAAATTGAGAGAAAAAATAAAAACATACATATTTGACTAACTAATAATTCAGATAGTAAATGAAGTAGCAAGATGTTACTGTCTCTGATTACTTCCTAAGAGACTATAACGAACCCCAAACAAAAACGCCTTTTATTTATTGGATTCTTCCTGTAAAATCCAATAAATAAAAGGCGCTTAATTTTTGTAATCGGCAGCGTTAAAAATAATGAAGTTGCTGATTAGAAAAAATCACAAAGCAACTTCTTCATGTCTGCTTATCATCTAGACGGAGAATTACTATATATATTTAGCGGCTCTAGCCTTTATATGGTCAATTGTTAAATATTAAATCTCAACAATCGGTTCTCCCCCTACCCCTGTCAAGAAGCTTTATGCTCAAGACGAAGCTTATCAGCAACCATTGCAATGAACTCGGAATTCGTAGGTTTTGCCTTAGTCATGCTAACGGTATAACCAAATAAAGATGAAATTGATTCAATATTCCCCCGGCTCCAAGCCACTTCAATCGCATGTCGGATGGCACGTTCAACACGGCTGGCGGTTGTATTGTATTTTTTTGCAATGTCCGGATATAGAACCTTTGTAATCGATCCTAATAGTTCAATATCGTTATACACCATTGAAATGGCTTCCCTTAAATATAAATAGCCTTTAATATGCGCAGGCACTCCAATTTCGTGAATTATGCTTGTGATGCTGGCATCCAGGTTTTTCGGCTTTGATTCATTTTGAGGACGATAACTAAACTGACTATGATTTTTCAATACAGCCTGTCCTTTGCCGCTCACCTGACGAATATGATTGGCCAGATTCTCCATATCAAATGGCTTTAGAATAAAGTAAGACGCACCCAAATCAACAGCTTTTTTCGTAACATCTTCTTGACCAAATGCAGTAAGCATAATTACATTAGGCATTGCACCCCGTTTTACTTCACGAAGTTTTTCAAGGACACCTAACCCATCTAAATGAGGCATGATAATATCGAGAATCAAAATATCCGGGTCTACGTTTTCTAACATACCCAGGCAATCTTGACCGTTATGTGCAACCCCAATTACTTCCATGTCTTCCTGTGCTGAAATGTATTCTTCCAGAAGGCCAACAAGTTCTCTATTATCGTCTACAACGCACACCTTAATTTTTTTCACGCTTGATTTCCTCCTCAACTACAATTGGTCTTTTTTTCTATATGACTAAATTCTATTGTAATTGAACTTTTCGACAATGGAAACTAAATTCCTTTTATTTTTGAAAAAATATAAGGAATTCAATATTATTCTCCGGATATCTCTTGTTTTCGACTTCGTTTGCTATTCGAATAAACAGATTGTCGAAAAATCTTCATTTTGTTATCATTTTATCACATCAATTCAAAAAAACCTCAATTTTTGAAGAAATCATTTTTAAACCTGATTATTTTCCTTATAAAATGAAGATAGAATGGTCCGACATTGCCCATTAAATTAAAAAGGGGCATCCAAATGGATACCCTGACTCTTTAGCTTGCCTTTTCATAATTATCTTTGTCGTATATATTGATACCGGCTTCGTTTAACATCCATTCGATATGGACACCATACCCACTTGTAGGATCATTAACAAATACATGGGTAACTGCACCGATTAATTTCCCATTTTGTATGATAGGACTACCGCTCATACCTTGAACGATCCCACCCGTTTTTTGAAGCAATTCTTTATCTGTCACTTTTAAAACCATTCCTTTAATTGCAGGGAACTTTTGTGGAATGGAACTGACTATTTCCACATCAAATTCCTCTACTTTAGAACCATCCACTACAGTAAGGATTTTTGCTGGTCCTTCCTTCACTTCGTGAGAAAGAGTTATTGGAAGGGCATTGTCCCTAATTCCATTTTTGAAATCTTGATTTAACTTCCCGAAAATCCCAAAGGGACTATTGCGATTAATATTTCCTATTTTTTCTTTGTTAGAAGAAAAACGTGCTAATTTTTCTCCTGGGTCACCATTGCTTCCCTTTTCGATGGACGTAACAGTCGATTGAACAATCTGCCCATCCTTTACAACAATTGGCTTTTTTGTATCCATATCCGAGATGACATGCCCCAGTGCTCCATATTTTTTCGAATCGGGGTGATAAAACGTCATCGTCCCAATTCCAGCCGCTGAATCGCGGATATACAAGCCCAATTTGTAAGTTCCTTCATTCTTATCCTTTAGAGGCAAGAGTATACTGTGAAGCACTTTATTATCACGGTTGATAACAATATTTAACGCTTCTCCCTTTTCACCTGCCTGCTGAACAAAAGGGGTTACATCCCCCATCTTCTTTATCGTCTGACCATTGATTTCTGTTATAATATCACCGATTTCAATTTTCGCTTTTTCTCCTGGTGATTTTTTTCCCTGCTCAGTATCAATTAGATGATGACCTACAACGAGAACCCCGAGAGTATTAAGCTTTACTCCAATAGATTGGCCTCCAGGCATAACTTTAAAGTCTTTTAACACCCTAATATCGACCTTTTTAGCAGGCAAGCCTGCTACATCAAGTAATACCTCATTTGTACCTGGTTTCTCAGCACCAAGCGTGATTGAAGCTTGCTCATCATGAAGCGAAATCCCATCACTGGATTCCGAAACTTTTGCAGAAACGGGTAATGATTTGGAAATACTATATTGACTTCCTTCAAATAGTACAAGATGATTTGGAATTAAAAAATATTCACGAGATGGCTGGTATAACCCTAATGTTAATAGCGAAACAAGGAGAATTCCACCGATGATTCTGTTAATCCATACAAATTTCAATCCATTCACTCTCCTCGCTCTCTGACACTTTATGGCTACACCTTTAATTTAGCCTTCATGACAGTCATTTATAACAGAAGCACAAAATAAAAGCTATCCGTTTTTGGATAGCTTTACAATGAATGCTTATGATTAGTTGTAAGTACTCTTATAAAGACCGTATCAAGACGTAATTTTCAACCTTTTGGCTAGCTGAATTAATTCATTGGCATGTTGCTTCGTTAAATCCGTAATCTCGACACCGGAGATCATCCTGCCAATTTCTTTTATTTTTTCACTTTCTATAAGAGGCTTCACCGAAGTATTGGTTCGTCCTGCTCTAACATTTTTTGCAATAAATAAATGGGTATCTGCCATTGCCGCAACCTGTGGTAAATGTGAAATACAAAGTACCTGGGAACCCGTTGCCACTTTATAGATTTTTTCGGCAATAGATTGTGCAACCCTGCCGCTTACACCTGTGTCCACCTCATCGAATATAATGGAAGTAATGCCTTGATGTTTGGAGAAAATACTTTTCAAAGCCAACATAATCCTAGATAACTCTCCGCCAGAAGCAATTTTCGAAAGAGGTTTTAACGGCTCTCCTGGATTGGTGGATATATAAAACTCCATGGAATCCAGACCCGACTGATTAATTCCCCTGTCTGATAACTCATCGAAAGTATAAGCTGTTTGAAGAAAATGCGGTTCGAAAATTGTTTTTTCCATGTATAAATCTTTTAATTCCTGATGTATTTTCTTTGTTAACTGCTGTGCGAATGTTTGCCGAAGTTCAGACAGGTTTTTTGCTTCAACAATTAAATCAGCTTTAATAGATTTTATTTCTTTTTCAAGCTTCGCTATATGGGTTTCCCGATTTTGAAGCTTTTCGACTTCTTCTTCAATCCCAGCACCATACTCCAATATTTCCTCGATGGTCCGTCCGTATTTACGTTTTAATTGATTTATTTCATTAAGGCGACTTTCAATAAATTCGACTCGTTCTGTATCATAATCCAAAGAATCTAACTGATCTCGGATGATCGAGACCGCTTCTTCGAGAAGGAAGTAGCTATTTGAAACAGTTTCCGAGCTATTTTTTAAACCCTCATCGAGACCCGCTGCTTCTTCTAGGTTATTCATGGCCACGGATAGCCAATCAATTGCATGTTGTTCTCCATTTAAAGCATTATAGCTGGTTTGCAACGCTTCATGAATTTTTTCGAAATTATTAATTTTTTTCCGTTCTTCCATCAATTCTTCATCTTCGCGTAGTTTCAAATCCGCTTTCTGAATTTCATCGAATTGAAACTGGATTAAATCGAGACGATGAACCATTTGCTGTTCATTTTGACTTAAACTATTCAGTTGTTTAGAAGCTGTCTCATACCGTTTAAATAACTTTTGATATTCGGCAAGAGCTGAAGCAACTTTTTCGCCGCCGAACTGGTCAAGCAAAGGAAGGTGGAGTCGTTCATCCATTAATTCCTGATGTTCATGCTGACCATGTATATCTATCAAAGTCCGTCCTATCTCACGTAAAATTGCAATCGTTACGAGCTTTCCATTTACCCGGCAGACGCTCTTGCCGCTGAGTGAGATATCTCTTCGGAGGATAGCCATCCCATCATTCATATCCAAGCCAAATTCTTCAGCCTTGGCAAAGACCGGATGTTTGTCATCATCAATTTGAAAGAGCCCTTCTATTTCGGCCTTCGACTCACCATGTCGAATGAACTCTGCCGAACCACGGCCACCAACCAATAAATGAACGGCATCTATGATAATGGATTTCCCTGCCCCTGTTTCGCCGGTCAATACAGTCAGGCCTTTTTCAAATGAAACAGACAAGCTGTCAATGATCGCAAAATTCCTAATCGAAAGTTCTGTTAACAAACTAGGTCACCTCACAAAATTATTAGAGCATGTCCAAGAATTTGCCGGAAATGATCTTCGCATCTTCCTCAGAACGGCAGATAATTAAACATGTGTCATCGCCGCCGATTGTTCCGAGTATTTCTTGCCAATTTAAATTATCAATTAATGCACAGATTGCCTGGGCATTTCCCGGGAGCATTTTCATAACAAGCAAATTATTTGCCGCATCAATGCGAACAAAAGCATCAATCAGCATTCTCTTTAATTTTTGAAGTGGATTGAAGCGTTGGTCGGCTGGTAAGCTGTATTTATACCTTCCGTCTGTTAACGGGACCTTAACAAGGTGGAGCTCTTTAATATCCCTTGATACAGTAGCCTGAGTAACATTGTATCCAGCAATTTTCAGTTCTTCAACTAGCTCATCTTGAGTTTCAATATCGTTATTCGTAATAATTTCCCTGATTTTTATATGTCGTTGTCCCTTATTCATAAGTAGAAGCACCTCTTCTCGACTGTGGCTAATTTAATTTAGTAAATAACCGTTATATAAGCGTTTAAGCAAGCTGCCAAGCAGGCGTTGCTTCCGCATTATAAACAACATCTATCTTGCCTTTAACAACGTCCCTTGCGTACAGATTTGACGCTATAGGATGCTGCTAATATTAATGTTATCGGATTTTTATGCAATTGTACAACTTTTTCTCAAAAATACATAACATGTCTATATTTTGTTCTTAAATTTCTTAATGTAAACTCCCCCTATAATTCGAGGGCCTTTTGCCTTTCACTTCCTAAAGTGAAAAAGCTCCTTCAGCCAACCATTCAGCTAAAGGAGCCATACATAGTTCTATTTATTCTTTTTTAAACTGGGCATGTGCTTCTCCAACTATGTCATCAACCGTTTTTGAGAGCATTAGGTCTCCATCTACTTTCGACCCTTCCCAATATAAATGAAGCAAAAATTCAATATTTCCATCGCCACCTGTAATCGGAGAAAAGGAGGCATCCTTAATATCGTAGCCTTCTTTTTTTGCAAAAGAAATTATTTTATTTAACACTTCTTTATGGATCTTGGGTTCACGAACAATACCCTTTTTGCCGACTTGATCCTTCCCAGCTTCAAATTGCGGTTTAACTAGGGCTACAACGTCGCTTTTGGGTACAAGCAAGGTCTTTAGAACCGGTAAAATTAACGTGAGCGAGATAAAAGAAACATCAATGCTTGCAAAGTCTGGCATCTTCCCATCGAGATCGGCTGGAGTGACGTACCGGAAATTGGTCCGTTCCATTACTTTAACCCTTTCATCCTGTCTAAGCTTCCAAGCTAGTTGATTATACCCTACATCAAGCGCATAAGACATGACGGCACCATTTTGTAAAGCACAATCAGTAAAGCCTCCAGTAGATGAACCGATATCAAGGAGAACTTTTCCATTCACATGTAAATCGAATTCTTTTAATGCCTTCTCTAGTTTGAGGCCACCTCTTGAAACGTAAGGCATTACTTTCCCTTTAATCGTTAATTCAAGATCAACCGGTACTTTTTCTCCCGGCTTTTCGTATCTCTCTTCATTTGCATAGACAAGACCTGCCATAACCATACGCTTAGCTTTTTCACGCGTTTCAGCTAAGCCTTGTTCTACTAGTAATACATCTAATCTTTCTTTCATTACTTTCATATTGTCAGGCCCTTTTTTCTTTTTTGGGTGTAATCATTTTAATCTTTTTCATAGCTGTCTTAGTCGTTAAACCTATTTCTTCAAGTAGCTCGTCAACACTTCCATGTTCAATGAAATAGTCAGGGATTCCCATTCGGTCAATAATCGCACCATAAAATCCTTGATCATGAGCATATTCAAGAACAGAACTACCAAAGCCACCTTGAAGGACAGCTTCTTCTATTGTTAAGATAGGCATTTTCTCACCCAGAAGGCGACTTAGCATTTTTACATCCAGTGGCTTTATGAACCGAGCATTAATCACTTTTACAGAATAATCCTCTTTCTCCAGAAGTGCTGCAGCTTCAAGTGCCATAGGAATCGTTGTCCCGAACGTTAAAATGGCGGCATCTGTTCCTTCTTTCAGGACTTCCCATGAACCGATAGGAATCTGCTGTAATTCTGTATCCATTACAACTCCCCAACCATTTCCACGCGGGAAGCGCATCGCAATCGGACCATCATTATAGTTTAAAGCTGTATTTACCATATGCTGACCTTCATTTTCGTCTTTTGGCATCATCAAAACCATATTCGGAATATGGCGTAAGAACGCAATATCGAAAACGCCTTGATGTGTTTCACCATCAGAACCGACAAGGCCGGCCCTATCAATTCCAATAAAGACATTCAAATTCTGGCGGCAGATATCATGTACTACCTGGTCATATGCTCTTTGTAAGAAGGTTGAGTAAATCGCCAAAAATGGTTTCATTTTCTGCGTTGCCAATCCAGCAGCAAAAGTTGCTGCATGCTGCTCGGCAATCCCCACATCATAAAAACGTTCCGGAAATTCCTCAGAAAACCCTACCAATTTCGAACCTACAGGCATCGCAGGTGTAATCGCGACAATTCGTTCATCTTCGCGTGCAAGTCTGCTTACAGTATCACTTACAAGTGCACTCCAAGCAGGACCTTTACTAGGGGATTTAACGAAATCACCTGTTTCAATCTTGTATGGACCTGTCCCATGCCAATTCCCTGTTGTATCCAACTCAGCGGGAGAATACCCCTTACCTTTTTTCGTAATGACATGTAACAGGACTGGTCCTTTTGTTTTCTTGGCATACCTTAAATTCTCTAACAGTTCTTCATAATTATGACCATCCACTGGTCCAAGATATGTGAAACCTAGTTCTTCAAAAAAGATCCCTGAGACCAATAAATACTTCATACTGTCCTTCAAGCGTTCAGCAGTAGCTGCAAGTTTCCCGCCAACTGCAGGGATTTTTTTCAAAAGCAGTTCCAACTCGTCTTTTGCCCAATTATATTTACCTGCTGTCCGTAATCTTCCCAATATCGTGTGTAAAGCACCGACATTAGGTGCAATTGACATTTCGTTATCATTTAAGATTACAATCATGTCCTTTTTTTCATCACCGATGTGATTCAAGGCTTCAAGTGCCATTCCCCCTGTAAGCGCTCCATCACCAATTACAGGTAAAATAAAACTTTTCTCTCCCTTAATATCACGAGCAGCTGCCATTCCCATAGCAGCTGAAAGGGAAGTAGAACTGTGTCCGGTTTCCCATACATCATGAGGGCTTTCAATCATTTTAGGAAACCCGCAAAGACCTTTATACTTCTTTAAAGTATCAAACTCTCCAGCTCTTCCAGTCAGGATTTTATGAACATATGATTGATGTCCTACATCCCATAATATTTTATCCTTCGGGCTATCGAATTCTTTATGCAACGCTATTGTCAATTCGACTACGCCTAAATTGGGCCCAATATGCCCACCGGTTACCGATAATTTTTCTACAAGAAACTTACGAATTTCTACACTTAATTCGACAAGCTCTTCATTATTCATATTCTTCAAAAAAGAAGGGTCTTTTATAGATAGAAGATCCAAACTGGACCACTCACTTTCTGTCATTTTCGGTTGTAAGCATAAACAAAGCCTCAAAAAAGAGTGCTATTTAGAAGACTTGACCGAAAAATTCGTTATAAGGTAAAAATGGCCGCCAACACCCAGGTGATTTCGGCGGCTTATTTTTACCTATTTTATCACGTATCTTATCTAAAAAATTCATCTTTATCTTTACATATTTTTGCACAATGAGTATACCATAAAACCTCATTTGATAACAAATTTAGCCACACTCAATGGTCACGGGTCGCAATTAAATTGGTTAGTTCGTTTAATAAACTTGTTTGTAAATTTGTTTTTCCTAAAGCGTTATGGGCAAGTTTAATATGATAATCCAACTTCTCCTTTGCCCCATCAAGCGTAAGTAAAGAAGGATATGTGCTTTTATGATTGCCTTCATCACTGCCAACTGGCTTGCCAATTAACTCTACTGATCCTTCAATATCCAGAATATCATCCCGAATTTGAAAAGCAAGTCCCAGATGGTATGCAAAATCACGTAAATGCTGGTGCTGTTCGTTATTTGCTCCAGCTAATATGGCACCTGAAATGATACTTGCAGTCAATAGCTTCCCCGTTTTATGTTCATGAATATATTCCAATTCTTTAAGGGTCAACTGTTTACTTTCACCTTCCATATCGGCGACTTGACCTCCAACCATCCCTTCAGCGCCAGCAGATTTAGCAATTTCACTTACTAAGTTCAACTTCATTTCCGCAGTCACCTCAGGATCAATCATATCCGTCACCAATTGAAAACTGTATGTTAGCAAGGCATCCCCTGCCAGGACAGCTACCGCTTCACCAAAGACTTTATGATTCGTAGGTTTTCCACGTCGTAGATCATCGTCATCCATCGCTGGAAGGTCATCATGAATCAAGGAATATGTATGAATCATTTCAATGGCCGCCGCTGCTGGGATTCCTGTCTTTAAATTTTTTCCGAAGGCCTCTAAAACCGCAAAAACCAATAAAGGACGAATCCGTTTACCTCCTGCTTCCAATGAATAAGTCATCGCTTCCTTGACAACAGCTGGAGCTTCAAGCTTATTTACATATTCAACGATTTCTCTCTCTATTACAGCTTTATATTCTTTTGAAAACGTTTCAAAGGACGCCGTACTCATATTATTCTTCCTCCTGTACAGCGAAGGTTTCAAGTTCCCCATCTTCGCGTAAAATTTGAGTCAATTGTTCTTCAACAGTCTTCAACTTCGAATGACAAAGTCGGGATAAATCCATCCCTTGTTTATATATGGAAATCGCTTTTTCGAGAGGCACGTCCCCTTCTTCCAACTGCTCTACAATTTTTTCGAGATTCTCCATTGCTTCTTCAAATGTAACTTCTTGTTTCTTTGTCATGGTTCAATTCGCTCCTTTATTTCTTTAATTTCACATTCTAGGGTTCCATCTTTTATTGAAACAGCTATCTTATCCCCTTTGGATACTTGCTGTGTACTTTTTATTAATGTTTCATCCTCAGCAAAAACCAGCCCATAGCCCCGTTCCATAATCTTTAATGGACTGAGGGCAGACAAAGTTGCAGTGATATGAACAAACTGCTGTGACTTTTGACGATAAATGGCTTCCATGGCCCGACGTAATGCTTTTTCTTGCTGATGCAAATCATCTTTTGAATTTTTCACAGCTTGTTCAGGATGTTGCTTTTTCAGAATATCGGTCACCTGATTTAGCTCATCCCTTTTTTTCATGAAATACCGGGTACTTGTCTTCCCTAACCTGTCCAAAGTCTTGTCAAGCTGTTCGAGTTTCTGCTCATACATTTTGTGTGGATAGCGAAAGGCATAAGATCTTTCCATCCTAGTCAAGCGGGTACGTTCGAAATTCACCGTTTCCTGGATGGAACGCGTCAAACGATTCTTACGGTTCATCAGCCGTTCAAGTATTTCATTCAGATGAGGAACCGCAAGCTCCGCTGCCCCTGTAGGAGTCGGTGCCCGCATATCTGCTACAAAATCCGCAATTGTAAAATCTGTTTCGTGTCCAACAGCTGAAATAATTGGAATATCCGAATCATAAATGGATTCAGCTACTATCTCCTCATTAAAGGCCCAGAGCTCCTCAATGGAACCGCCGCCCCTTCCGACAATCAATACATCGCTTTCAGCCCTCGAGTTAGCCATCGTGATCGCCTGGGCAATCGATTTAGCGGCATTATTCCCTTGAACAAGAGCTGGATAAACGATAATTTTAGCAATTGGATAACGGCGCTTAATGGTTGTTAAAATATCCCTCAGTGCAGCACCTGTTGGAGATGTTATGACCCCTACAGATTTAGGGTATAGTGGAATCGTCTTCTTATGTTCTGCTAAAAACAAGCCTGCTGCTTCTAGCTTTTTCTTTAACTGTTCATATGCAAGATACAGGTCTCCAACACCATCAGGAGCCATGCTTTTCACATATAGCTGATACTGTCCACTCGCTTCATATAATGAAATATCGCCCTTCACAAGTACCTTCATCCCATTTTCGGGAAGGAATTTCATCCCTTTGTTATTTGCAGCAAACATAACGGAAAGCAAGCGAGCCTTCTCGTCTTTCAAAGTAAAGTACATATGGCCACTTGTATGTTGTTTGAAATTGGAAATTTCACCTTTTATGTATACATTTTGCAAATGAGGATCGGCATCAAACTTCCTTTTAATGTACTTCGTTAAAGCCGATACACTCAAATATTGTTGGTTGCTCATATAATGTCTCCTTCCGACAAGAATCGGATATAAGAAAGCTCACCTATAGGTTACACTTAAAACTTTCGTAAATCTATAAATAGAAAAAAAGCGGTCTCTCGTTATTATAAAACAAGAGGTCCGCTTCTTTAAAATAATTTAGCGATTTTTTTAACTTTTTAGTGCTTGTTTGTTCAAGTTAAGTGTTTTTTGAGCAGATTTGACTGTATTCTTCATTAGCATTGTGATCGTCATGGGACCAACCCCTTTAGGAACAGGAGTAATGTATGAAGCTTTATTTTTCACTTCTTCAAACGCCACATCGCCGCAAAGCTTCCCTTCATCATTCCTGTTCATTCCGACATCAATGACGACTGCACCTTCTTTAATATGGTCACTAGTAATTGTGTCTCTTTTTCCGACAGCTGCAACAACCACATCAGCCTGCTTCGTATAATAAGCAAGATCCTTTGTTTTTGAATGACAGTAGGTAACTGTTGCATCCGCATTTAAAAACAGTTGTCCGGCCGGTTTGCCAACGATATTACTTCTCCCTACTATGACCACATGCTTACCTTCAAGTTCATAGCCAATATGCTCAAGCATTACCATTACCCCGTAAGGCGTACATGGTAAAAATGCATCCTGCCCTGTCATCATTCGCCCAATATTAATCGGGTGGAATCCATCAACATCCTTTTCAGGGGAAATCGCTTCAATGATCGCTTTTTCCTGAATATGTCCAGGCAATGGTAGCTGCACCAAAATACCATGAATGCTATCATCCTGGTTTAATTCATCAATGTTCTGAATTAATTCCTCCTGAGTTAAATCTGCAGGCTTTTTAATCAATACAGAATGCATTCCTAAGTCCTCACAGGCTTTTTGCTTATTGCGCACATAGGTTTGTGAAGCTTGATTGTCACCGACTAAAATAACTGCCAAACCTGGTACGATATTTTTTTCACTTAATTGTTGAACTTCCTTACTGATTTCCTGTCTAACTGCCTCTGCAATTTCTTTACCATTAATGATTTGAGCTGACATGTGTAATATTTCCTCCCAAGTTAATTTTGCTAAAGAAATTGCTGAGATTACCCTTTTTTAAAGGGCAGCTGCTTTAACCGATTTTCACCTTAACCTTGGATAAAACAGCATTCACAAAGCTGCTCGATTGATCATCACCGAATTTCTTAGCAATTTCAATAGCTTCATTCATAGCAACACTTACAGGAACATCTTCACTGTGAACCATTTCATAAACCGCGATACGCAGTAAATTCCGATCAATGTTCGCTAATCTTTCCAACGTCCAGTTCTCTAAATTGTCCCTGATCATTCCATCAAGTTGTTCACGATTTTCCGTAATCCCAGTAACTAATTTTTTGAAATATTCATCAGTAGGAGCGCCATTCAGAACGCTTTCCATTGCTTCTTCTGCATCTGACTTGGCGATATCTATCTGATATAGTGCTTGAAGGGATTTTTCACGGGCTACTCTTCTTTTCATAATCTTACTCCTTTAACATCTACTATTATATATGAAAATGCTAGAACAAACGAACATTAAATAACTTTTTTTCGAAAATATTAAGATTTTTGCTGTATTTTTTCAAGGTTTAGCTAAATTTCACTAATATTAAGGTCGAAATACCCTCACTCACCTATTATTCATAACATTTTTTCCAAGGTGCTTTTAAGTTAAATTGAAAACCTTATATATGTTTAATTCACAACAGAGATGTATACATTTCGAAAGTGTCAAAAAGCTCTTGCCTAGCTTTCATGCTCATATTTCATCTTTTACACTCTAACAGAAATCACCCTTGAATTAAAGGGAAACTTCCAGACACCGCCTTATTATGTTCATTTAACGTAATATTATAAGCAGGCTTTTTATACGAAAGTAATCGATGGGGTAAAAATAAAAAAACAAAAACCCGGCCTATTGCCGGGTTTTTGCAGGTGTAAGTTGAATGATGCTAATTACACTTCTTGTTCGTAATCCGCTTCCTGTTTTGCGTTCTCAAATGCTATACCGACAACATGAATGTTCACTTCGCCCGCGTCGATAGCGGTCATATTTAATAAAGCTTCACGAATGTTGTCTTGTACTTCCTGCGCAACTTTCGGAATAGAAACACCAAATTTCATGACACAATAAAGCTCGACTTTAATTGTTTCTCCAGTTAAGTCTACTTTAACACCTTTACCGTGGTTCTTTTTGCCAAGCTTTTCAACTACGCCAGTAGCAAAATTCCCGCGCATATGTGCGACACCTTCAACTTCCGATGCAGCTATGCCCGCGATTACCTCTATCACCTCAGGCGCAATCTCCACTCTGCCTAGTCCACTATTGTAATCATTCATTTCGAGTAATTGGCCTTCCATTTCACTCATTCAAAGCACCTCCTGTCTTCCTTTACATTATGAGTTCATTACGTCATATATTTCAAGGAATTTGGTATTAAATTCTCCAGAAACAAATTGGTCATGCTGAAGTAACTTAATATGGAAAGGAATTGTAGTATTGATTCCCTCAATGACAAACTCACCTAGAGCACGTTTCATTTTCTCAATTGCCTCTTCCCTTGTCGGTGCATGGACAATTAATTTAGCAATCATAGAATCGTAATATGGCGGTATCGTATACCCAGGATATGCTGCAGAATCAACACGTACTCCGTAGCCACCTGGCGGTAAATACATTTGAATTTTACCGGCAGAAGGCATAAAGTTTTTCTCTGGATTTTCGGCATTGATCCGGCATTCGATTGACCAACCGTTAAATGTAACATCTTCTTGCGAAAGAGAAAGTTTGTCACCTGAAGCAACTTTGATTTGTTCTTTAATCAAATCTACACCTGTGACCATTTCTGTAACTGGATGCTCAACCTGGATACGTGTATTCATTTCCATAAAATAGTATCTTCTATTCACATAGTCATAAATAAATTCAACTGTACCAGCACCAGAGTAGTTAACAGCAAGGGCAGCCGTTACTGCAGCCTGCCCCATTTCCGCACGCATTTCACCGTCAAGTGCAGGAGAAGGAGTTTCTTCAACCAGTTTTTGCAAACGTCGTTGTACCGAACAATCACGCTCTCCTAAATGGATTGCATTCCCATGATTATCAGCCATGACTTGGATTTCAACGTGACGGAAGTCTTCGATGAATTTTTCAATATACACGCCTGGATTTCCAAAAGCTGTAGCAGCTTCTTGTTGCGTAATGCTAATGCCTTTAATAAGATCTTCTTCCGTTCTAGCGACCCGGATACCTTTACCTCCGCCACCGGCTGTAGCTTTAATGATGACAGGGTAGCCCATTTCATTAGCAAGGGCTACACCCTCATCTGTATCTTTAATAATTCCTTTAGAACCAGGAACAATCGGTACACCAGCTTTGCGCATGGTTTCCCTTGCTACGTCCTTTGTCCCCATTTTATTTATTGCTTCGGGACTAGGACCGATGAATATGATATTACATTCACGGCAAAGCTCTGCAAAGTCAGCATTTTCGGCAAGGAATCCATAACCAGGGTGAATAGCATCCGATCCTGTTTTCTTGGCTGTGCTGATAATGTTCGTTGTATTTAAATAACTGTCTTTTGATAATTTAGGACCGATGCAATAAGCTTCGTCGGCAATTTGAACATGTAATGCTTCTTTGTCGGCTTCTGAATAGACCGCTACAGTTTCAATACCTAATTCCTTGCATGCCCGGATAATTCGGACTGCAATTTCCCCACGATTGGCAATTAATACCTTTTTGATCATTTAGAAACAGCTCCTCATTCCGGCTTTACTAAAAATAATGGTTGACCATATTCTACAAGTTGGCCTTCTTTTACAAGAACCTCTACAATTTCACCGTTTACTTCGGCCTCAATTTCATTGAAAAGTTTCATAGCTTCTACGATACAAACAATAGAATCTGCTGTAACTTTATCCCCTGCTTTCACGTATGCAGCAGCATCCGGAGATGGAGATTGGTAGAAAGTTCCAACCATTGGAGAAGTGATTTTATGTAAATTTTCTTGCTCAGTGACAGCAACAGTTGGCTTAGCTGGTTCAACAGCTTTTGGCGCTGCAGGGGCAGGCGCTGCTACAGGCTTAACTTCAACAGCTGCATTAGCTTGAACAACTTCTGGAGCAGCCGCTGGGTGTCCTACTAATTCTGTTTCAGGTTTCTTTAGTTTAATTTTTGTTCCTTCATTTTCATAAACGAATTCACTGATGTTAGATTGATCGACTAGCTTAATAATTTCACGAATTTCTTGCACTTTCATTTGTGGCACCCCTTGTCTAATTTGATATTAATTTTTTGAGGCAATATTTTATGTACCTTTTAACTTAGCTTGTCCATACCTTGTCCAATTCTTCACAATGAAGTCGCTTTCTAAACCAGAAAGCGATTGACTGAATAAATACCTCGTCTGTATTATAACAGAAATTTCACTTTCTTAAAATATTGTTATCTTTAGAGGACTGAAAAGTTTATGACCAGCTTCTAACATCATACAATATTAGCTTATAAAAATTCAATGATAGATTAGTTGCAACTCGATATCTATACTCCTATATTACACCTTTATTATAAGATTGTGAATATTTTTTGATTTAAAAATTGTAAGCGTTTTCTAGCTTGTTTTACCAAATTACCTAGGAAAATCAGCTAAAAATTTACATTAATTACTTTTCTAGAATATTACGAAAGGTTCAATATCACTATTTCTATTCGAATTACTGGAATCAATTTACACCAAAAAACCTTTTCCCCCAAAGTTTCCCAGATGTTTTATACTGATAAAAAACCAAAAAAAAAAGTCCTTTTTTTCTAAAAAAGAGGACCCTTCTAATTTTTTTTATTTATAAACTGTTGTGTATCAGCTCTTTTTATAGAATATATGATTACTTTTCTGGTTGGAAATCCACAACTACATTTTGAGCATCATCCACTTCTTTACGTACGAGGCGAATAATGTTATTAGCCTCTGTTTTTGTTTGTTTATCAGCTTTGACACTCACTTTTACATCCGTTCCATCGACTCGTACGAGTGCGGCATTATAATCCATGGCCACAATTAGGTTTTCGATGATATTTTCCTTTACTTTTGTCTCGCTTAATTGTTCGATTTTCGCATATGCATCTTCTCTTTCCTCAGCTGATAGTTCTGTATTGCCCATCTTCACAGTCAATTCTTCATTCAACTTTGCCCGTTCATCTTCAATCTGCATCCTTAATGATTCGAACTCGTCGCCTGATGCTATGGTTACAGAAGAACCAGCAGCATTCTTAGAAGAGGTCTCTTTACCACTCTTAGTTTCTCCCTTACTTTCTGTTTTACTTTCTGTTTTGCTTTCCGTTTTACTCTCTGTTTTACTTTCTGTCTGTTCAGTGGCTGTCATATCAGCAGCATTTTCTTCAGGAGCGGTTAAATAATAGACAGACAGTACCACTACCAGACTTAGCATAGTCAATAACCAAACGGTTTGTTTTTTTAATAACATGTAGATTTTCCCCCTTATTTTTTAGGCATAACAGATACCCGGTGACTTGGTACATCAAGTGAGCGAGTGACAGCTTCGATAATCCACTTCTTTATTTGAATATTTTCGGCCCCTTTAGCGACCACTAGGACCCCTCGTACACTAGGTTTTTTTGTTTCTGAAATGATTGGTCCTTCTTTTTCACCGCTTTTGATCAAGACTAGCTGCTCATCAACAGATGTGTCTTCAACCGTTCTTTTACCGCCTTCCTGGTCAGTTTCTTCAGTTACTTGTTTTTGAGTGACTTTATTTCTTTCATAAACTTTTTTCTCGGATGCATCCACGTAGATTACGACTTTTACATCATCGACACCCGCGATGGATTCAAGCGCTTCCTTCATTTCATTCTGAAGATATATTTCATAATCTTTTGTCGTCTTGAATTCGGATTTATTCTTCTGGCCGAATGTTTCTACATCTCCATCATCATCCTGTTTATTATTGAATACCGTCTTTACTTCGGATGTTTGTCCAGTCTGGTTGGTGGTTAACAAATTCCCGGCCATCATAATTCCTGCTCCCAAAAGGACAACTATTAGAGCATAGACATACAGGGAAGGTTTTTTTTCTTTAGGCTCTTTTTGGTCAGGGTCTTTATTTACAAGTTTTTGCAGCCAGGATAATGGACCTTTGTCTTTGTTCAATACTCAGTCACTTCCTTTCCCCGGCGATTTCAATGATCTCTTTATCGACAGACCAACTTGTTGCCAGAAACCTTTTGACAGCATCCAGATTGGCATCATTGGATGAAGACGGTCTCTCTGCATTAATATCAACCTTCGCTACTGCCTCTATCTCCGAGTCTTCTTTCCCTTCTGCCTTTTCCAATGATATGGTTATGTTTTGCAAGTCATTAATGCTTGGTTCTTCCTCATTCTTGACTCCTACATCAATTGAACTAATCTTCATGTTATAATCCACCATCAGCTCCTCTTCTACTTCTGCCTGTAACTCAACAGCCATTTGTTTTAAAATATATGCACCCTGGGTAGCTTGTATTTCTTTTTTCTTCATTTCTGTCAAATTTCCTAAATCTTTTTTTTTCTGATCTTCAAATTCACTTGTAGCCGCTGACAGAATTTCGTCGAAATCCTTATTGAATAATCCCAATATAGGAGTGATGATAATCGCAATCAGTAAAAGTCCGATTACCATTTTGGCATATTTCTGTAAAGCTGAATTGGGAAGGAGCATATCGATTACAGTAGCCAGCAATACAAATACGATAATATTGGATACCCAGCCAGCTAAAAAACTCACCAAGCCCTCCTCCTTTCTAACGAACCATCAGTGTAATGTTTCCAGAGGCTATAATTACTGTGATACTTAAAAAGAACATGAGTGAGACAATGGCCAATGCTGCGAAAATATAAATCATGCTTTTACTTATAATGTCGAGACATTTTATTACAGGCCCTCCACCAAGCGGCTGCAAAAGACTCGCCGCTAGTTTATAGACAAAGGAGATCATTAAGATTTTTATAGCTGGGAATGTAGTTATAAGCAGGAGGATAATGACACCTGACAAACCCACTGTATTTTTCAGAAGAACGGAGGCACTAATGACCGTATCGGTTGCATCAGTAAACATGCGCCCTATTACCGGTATAAAGTTGCCTGTCACAAATTTCGCCGTCCTGATTGTCACTCCATCTGCAACAGCAGAGGATGCTCCTTGAACGGATATAACACCAAGAAAAATGGTCATAAAAGCACCCAGAATCCCGATAGCAAAGTTGCGGAGCAATTGGGCCAGCTGAGTCACTTTATAATGTTCGGTCAGCGTGCTGACTATGCTTAAAATCGCTGCGAAGAATAATAATGGTAGGACGATATATTGTATCAAGATGCCACTGGTATTCATTAAAAACATTAAGACAGGATGAAAGAACGCTGCAGATACAAGTCCTCCAGAAGCTGCTATTAAAGCTAATAGCAAAGGGATGAGCGCCATTAAAAAAGAAATCATCAAATCTATCGTATCTTTTGTATATTCAATCGCCACATGAAAGCTGTTCAACGCTAAAATGATTAATACCATATAAACGATTGCATAAGCGACCTTACTCACCGAGCTTTGCTCGAACGCATTCTGCAGAGTTTGCAGGAACATGCTGAACACGGTCAATAAAATGAGTGATCCTAGGAGCTTCCCGTTCACGAGCAGTTCATGAAAAACGAACTTTATAATCCCTTTTATCCATTGATCAAATGAAAATTTCTTATCTCCGCTTACAAAATCCATGAAACTTCCTTTCTGACTTTCAGGTAAAAACCCTCCATACTCCGTGACAATGTCATCCCAATATTTCTTGAGCTCATCAACACCGAGTCTCTCTATTTGAGCTTGTACCAATTCAGACTGCATAATTGGCTCTTGATCAACTTCTCCACTTTCACCATTTTCGGCAGCTTGTCCAACAGATGTATGCAAAAAAAAGAGTAAAACGAATAGAATGGATAAGTAAGGCATCCGCTGCTTCATACTTTCACCTCATTGACTAGTAGGAATAGCCCATTAACTTGGAAGCATCTGTATAATCGTTTCAATAATGACGGTTAAAATCGGAATTGCCATCGCCAGAATCAAGATTTTCCCGCTCAATTCTATTTTGGAAGCCAGTGATCCCTGCCCTGCATCTTTTGTAATTTGGGAGGCAAATTCAGCGATATAGGCGATTCCGATTATTTTCAAGATAGTCTCCAAATAAACGGTATTTACATTTGCATTTACCGCAATTTTTTCTAACATTAAAATGATTTCGTATATTTTATCTGCTAAAAAAAGAAAAATGGAGCAGCCTACAAAAACGACAAGCAGGAAAGCGAAATTAGGTTTTTGCTCCTTGACGATTAGGGCCAAAAAAGTGGCAACTAGGGCAATGCCCACGATTTTTATGATTTCAATCGCGAATCCCCCCTTACTGAAATAGGAATACTGATTTAATTTTTTGGAATAAATCCTCTACAACAGAAGCTACCATGAATAAAATATAAATAAATCCAAAAAGCGTTACCCACTGGGCATATTCTTTCTTTCCAACCTGATCGAGTATCGTGTGAAGAAATGCCACTACCAGCCCAACACCAGCTATTTTAAATATGATGTCCACATCAATGCCCATTTTCATTCCCCCCACTTATTCCTACATCAGCAAAATGATTAGTAATAATCCCGATAAAAAACCAAGGCTTTTCATCATCTTTTCATATTTCCCCTGCCGGTCTAGTGCATCGCTCTCTTCCCGTTCCAAGTGTGCCATCGTTAGCATAATTTGTTTTTGCTGATGATATTTATCACTTTTTCCTAGGGTCTCACCAAACTGTGAAAGAATTTCGAACTCTCCCTGCTTTAAGGCAAGGGACTGCCATATTTTCTTCAAACTTTCATCCCATGCATCTTTTACAGTGGTTTCACCTGATTCAAGTCGATTCGCAAATGTATCAAAAAATAAGGATAAAGGTTTGGGCATCTGCTTGGAAAGTTTCTGGGCCGCTTCTTTCAACGGTGTATGACCATACATTATTTCAGCCTCCAGAGATTGCATGGCGACTTTTAGCTGCCTCAGTTGGCGAGGACGCATACTTAATTTTTTTGCAGCTTCAAAGCCTGCCCATGTTGTGGCTATGATTATAATTGCCGCTCCTATTAACTTAAACATGTGGATTCACACTTTCACCCAAATATAAAGGGAGGCCCGCTGAGTCGAGAACATTGTAGCTCCGCTTACCAGATTTACTTCTTTGCAATTCTATAAACCGTTCAAAAATGTTTTGCCTTAAGATTTCGGCGAAAAAGGGTCGTTTTTTAATTTCATCCAAAGTATGACCATGTGTAGTTATCACGAGTTTAATACCGGCGTTTACGGCCTCTAGTACTGCTTGTGTATCCTCTGCGCGACCAATTTCATCTACGACTAACACATCCGGAGACATAGAACGGATCATCATCATCATTCCTTCCGCTTTAGGACATCCATCGAGCACATCCACCCTTGTTCCAAATTCGAGCTGTGGTACTCCATGAACACTTCCCGCAATTTCTGATCGCTCGTCCACAATTCCCACCTTTTGAGGGGCAATACCTCTTTTTTCATTTCCACTAGATATCATCCTTGCAATATCACGTAATATCGTCGTTTTTCCTGTTTGTGGAGCACCGATTAACAAAGTATGCTGCCATTCGCCATTATATAAATAAGAAGTGAGCGGTTCCGCTGCACCTATTTTTTCGCGTGCTATCCGAATATTGAAGGAAGAAATATCCCTTATCGCTTTGACCGCCCCATTTTCAAGAATTACCTTTCCTGCAAGACCAACCCGATGTCCACCTGCTATAGTTATATATCCTCGCTTTAATTCTTCCTCAAGCGTATATAACGAAAATTGACCTATTTGATTCAGTAATTGTTCGGCATCCGAATGGGTCACTTTATATGAAAAGAAGAAAGGGTCCCCCCCTACAATGACCTCTAGAGGCCTTCCAATCCGAATTCTCAACTCTTCCATTTTTTCAATCATCATCGGTGTCATACCCCGGAGCTGCTCGTATAATTTTTTCGGTAAAAAAGAAAGAATCGTTTCCATTTTGACAATCCTCCTGTATACACCACTTTCAATAAAATATATGCCGATCATCCTGTAATAATGACAAGCTAATAAAGAAACTGACCTTTTAGTAATCCTTTTGAGAACTTCTTAGCTACTTCAATCCCTAGCTATAGAAAAAGTCATACATAAAAAGGAATGAAAAAAGACAAAAAAAAAGCCCGAGATATAATCTCGGACTCAGACTGTAGACAAACTCGATGAAAATCGAGTTTGTCTACAGTTTTTTTGAGGGGTTGTAAAAATTCGACGTTGATTTCCACTCCAGGCACTCGCTTTCCGCGGGCGGTCAGGGAGCCTCCTCGGCGCCTTTGCGCCTGTGGGGTCTCCCTTGGACACGCATTTCCCGCAGGAGTCTCGCACCTTCCGTTCCAATCAACTTTGTTTTAACAATTAGATATAACCACTTTTGCCTACAGTCCTTTTTGTTTTAATATAGAAGTATTAAAACTTGAGGTGATGACGATGCTTTCGAAACATAATTCTATTCAGCGAGATCAACTTGAAATGATTACTTTGGATCAACTGGTGCCAGCGAACCATTTGGTTCGTAAAATTGAGGGAGCCATTGACTTCACTTTCATTTATGACTTGGTGAAAGATATGTATTCAGAGATAGGGCGCCCAAGTATTGATCCAGTTATTTTAGTTAAATTGACATTCATTCAATATACCTTCGGTATTCGTTCGATGCGTAAAACGATTGAAGAAGTTGAAACGAATATGGCTTACCGTTGGTTTTTAGGTTACGGTTTCCATGATAAAGTACCTCACTTCTCAACGTTCGGGAAAAATTATGAGCGTCGCTTTAAAGATACAGACCTGTTTGAACGGATTTTTTATCGTATCTTAATGACAGCTTCAGAAAGAAAGTTAATAAGTGCAGAGCACGTATTCGTTGATTCAACACATGTGAAAGCCAGTGCGAATAAGCGAAAATTCGAAAAGAAAATCGTTCGTAAGGAAACACGAGCATATCAAGGACGCCTTCAAGAAGAAATAAATCAAGATCGTGAAAACAATGGAAAGAAGCCTTTTCCACCGGATAAATTTGATAAAGAAGAAACCAAAGAAATTAAAGAAAGTACAACTGACCCTGAGAGTGGCTACTATGTAAAAGATGAACGAACAAAACAGTTTGCCTATTCATTTCATGCGGCTGCGGACCGCAACGGTTTTGTGCTGGGGACGATTGTAACACCGGGAAATACGCATGATAGTCATATCTTAGAGCCTCTTGTTGAACAAGTGATTGAGAAAGTTGGAAAACCTGAAGCTGTTGCCGCAGATGCAGCTTACAAAACACCAGCCATTACAAGCTACCTTTTTGGGAAAGAAATCACACCAGCTTTACCCTATACACGTCCACGAACAAAAGAAGGGTTCTTTCGCAAGCATGACTATGTTTACGATGAACATTTTGATTGTTATCTCTGCCCATCGGGCGAGATTTTAAAGTACTCAACAACAAATAAAGAGGGCTATCGCGAGTACAAATCACCCAAACACACTTGTGCGACATGCTCATTTTTATCACAGTGTACAGTAAGCAAAGACCATCAAAAAGTGGTGACACGCCATATCTGGCAAAATTATATGGAAGAAGCAGATCATCTGCGTCATCACAAGGATGTAAAACCTATATATGCGAAACGTAAAGAAACAATAGAGCGTGTATTCGCAGATGCAAAAGAAAAGCATGGTATGCGTTGGACTACTTTAAGGGGACTTAAAAAATTGTCGATGCAGGCGATGCTTACTTTCGCTGCCATGAATTTAAAGAAGATAGCCAATTGGACATGGCAAGGTCCAAGAATGGCTTAATAAAGTGGGCTCGTAGAGGCCCAATCTCTTAATCTTGAGCAAAATTCAAAGGGAATTTCAAAAGGGGTCCGGAATTAAAACATTCCGAACCCCTTTTGTCTACAAACTGAGCCCGAGATATAATCTCGGACTTCTTCTAATTATGCGCGTGATACGTATGAACCTTCGTTTGTATTGATCAATAATTTGTCACCTTGATTGATGAAGAATGGCACTTGAACTGAAAGGCCTGTTTCAAGTACAGCTGATTTTGTTCCACCTGAAGATGTATCGCCTTTAATACCAGGCTCTGTTTCTGCAACTTCAAGTTCAACTGTGTTAGGAAGCTCGACACCAAGTGTTTCGGCTTGGAAAGTCATAATATGCACTTCCATATTTTCTTTTAGGAATTTTAATTCGCGTTCAATACTTGAAGCTGGTAGCTCGATTTGGTCGTAAGTTTCGTTATCCATAAAGACATGGCTGTCTCCACTTGCATAAAGGTACTGCATTTTGCGGTTTTCAATATGTGCTTTCGCCACTTTTTCACCCGCACGGAATGTTTTCTCTTGGATGGATCCTGTACGAAGATTACGAAGCTTAGAACGTACAAAGGCAGCGCCTTTACCTGGTTTAACATGTTGGAACTCGATAACCTGCCAAATTCCATTATCTACTTCAATTGTAACACCTGTGCGAAAATCGTTTACAGAAATCATAAAATTGTCCTCCTACATGTACATGTTTACAGAATGATTAACTCTTTTGATGAATGTGTAAGTGCTTCGTTACCTTCTATTGTAACGATTGTATCATCTTCAATCCGTACTCCGCCAACTCCCGGTAAATAAATACCCGGCTCAACGGTAACAGCCATACCTGGTTCTAGAATGATATCAGACCTCAAGGATAATGCTGGACCTTCATGAACTTCAAGACCAATTCCATGTCCTGTTGAATGTCCAAAATACTGTCCAAATCCTTTTTCTTCAATTAAATTACGAGTTAGTGCATCCGCTTCCCTGCCTGTCATCCCAGGTTTTATCCCGGCCATGCCACGCAGTTGCGCTTCTAAAACAATGTCATAAATATTAATAAGTTCTTCACTTGGCTGGCCAACTGCTAATGTCCGAGTTATATCAGACACATACCCGTTATAGTACGCCCCATAATCTAATGTGACAAAATCGCCTTTTTCAATGATTTTATTCGTAGCCACTCCGTGCGGAAGAGCAGATCTTTTCCCAGAAGCAACAATAATATCAAAGGAAGAAGAGGTGGCCCCTTGTTTCCTCATAAAGAATTCAAGCTCATTGGACACATCCAGCTCTGAAATTCCTGGGCGCATAAAATCCAGAATATGTGTAAAGGCAGCATCAGCAATAGCAGCCGCTTCCTTTAATATCTTAATCTCTGATGAGGTCTTTATCAAGCGTAAATTCTCAATTACTCCCGACACCGGCAAAAGTTGTCCTTCAATGACCTTTTCGTATGCTTTATATGTCGCAAAAGTCAGATGATCTTGCTCAAAGCCGAGTATGCTTATATTCATCTCTTTAGCCTGTTTACCGACTTCTTCAATAATTGTCCCCTTGTGTTGAACAATTTCAAAGTCTGCTGCCTGCTTGCCCGCTTGTTCTACGTATCTGAAATCAGTAATGAATTTAGCTTCTTTTTGGGAAATTAAAACAACACCGGCACTTCCAGTAAAATTGGTCATGAATCGGCGGTTATATGTACTGGTAATCAAAAAACCATCAATGCCCACCTTTTCCATTGAGGCTCTTAAACGTTTCAGATTATTCATTTTATTTCTCCCCCTTTGCAATCTTTGTAATCGCCTGCAAAGCCAATTCATATCCGTGTATCCCCAAGCCGACAATCTGTCCCGCCGACACCGGTGCGGTAACTGATTCATGCCGAAAGCTTTCACGGGCATGGATGTTCGAAATATGTACTTCCACAACTGGAACATCAATTCCGGCAATTGCATCGCGAATCGCATAGCTATAATGAGTAAATGCTCCTGGATTAATAATAATCCCGTCTATCCCATGATCTTCTGACCAATGGAGCTTATCGATAATCGCTCCTTCATGGTTAGATTGAAAACAAGTGATTTCCACATTTAACCCTTGAGCCTGCTGTTGTAATAGAGTTTCCACATCCAAAAGCGTCGAAGACCCATAATGCGCAGGCTCACGTTTCCCTAAGCGATTTAAATTCGGACCGTTAATTAATAAGATTTTTGTCATTATCAAACACCTGCTCATAATTAAAAGAATGCTTTCCATGAACATTCTATCATAATTACAAATTGTCTTACTACTTTTTTACAACCCAGGCGTTCAGCTTCTCGACTGATTTTCAGCACCTTTATTATTATGACGAATATATTCCTGATGGTCGTAAGAAATAGAATATCCGACAAAAAGACCGTATAAAATAAAAATACAGATACTGGTTATAATGGACTTTGACGACATTTCCGAAAAGGATGGCAAATCAGAGAACATCGGTTTTAAGACAAATATCAGCAAAGCCCAGCAAACCGCACCAAAAAAAACACCTGAAAGAATACTTTTCATTTTTCTAAAAAGTCCATAGTATATTAAAGCAATCCCCACGGACAGAATTCCGAAGACGAGCATGGTCATCACCGTACCAAGCCAGCGATCGATCCATGTCATATTCGACCAAGAAGTAAGTATAAATTTGGGGCTAAACTCCATAAAATTAAAATAATGTGCTATTATTCCGGCAAAACTGGCAAGGAGCCCTCCAACAAAACCGATAGCTAATACATTGTTGATTAACATGATTCTATTTTCCTGTTGATTTTGTCCTTTTTCATTAGAAGACATATCAAACACCTCCGCTACGTAGTATGCCCTTTGTTAAATAGAACTATTTTATTTTATCCGTAGTGAGGAGATTTACTAGAGGTTTTTGGATTTATTCTGTATGATAAAAACATAAATAATGTGCTTTTTTCAGAGGATTATGTCCATCCTCTGTTGAATTTTATATGTACACAGGATACTTCTTTCCTGCGATTCATCATTCATAAAGTATTTGCAAGGATTAGTCCTCCATTTATTCGTCCCTTGATCTTTGAGAGGGGCGGTTCTATAGGGCCTTATACCTTGTGAATACTTGATAATAAACATGATAGCACCCATGAGAGAGCTACGTGAATAACTATTAGGTTGGTGTAGAAATGTCTGAGGTTCAAAAACCTGTTTATGGAGGGCAGGCTGTAGTGGAAGGCGTCATGTTTGGCGGCAAACACCATACAGTCACTGCTGTCCGCCGCAAAGATTCAACGATTGTGTATTACCATATACCGCGTGAATCCAAGCCTGCTGTCAATCGCTTAAAAAAAATACCGTTTTTACGGGGAATTGTCTCACTGATTCAGTCGAGCGCTACCGGCTCAAAACATCTAAACTTTTCCACAGAGCAGTATGAAGAAGAAGGCGGGGAAAAGATAGAAGAAAAGAAAACAGAAACAAAGGAATCTTCAAAACTAAGTGTATGGCTTGGAGTTGCCGTAATCGGGGTACTTTCCTTCTTATTTGGTAAATTGCTGTTTACACTGATTCCAGTCTTTCTTGCAGCATTAACAAGACCTATTTTTCCTGGTCATATGGCTCAGGTTTTAATGGAAAGCTTGTTTAAGTTGATATTACTGCTCATTTACATTTACCTAGTATCCATGACACCATTAATCAAGCGAGTCTTTCAATATCACGGTGCAGAGCATAAAGTGATTAATTGTTTTGAAAGCGGGAAAGAATTGACTGTCGCCAATGTGCAGGCAAGTTCACGGCTTCATTATCGTTGCGGTAGCAGCTTTATTTTATTTACTGTCATTGTTGGTATGTTTGTCTATATGCTCGTCCCAATCGACCCTTTATGGCTACGTGTCGTGGATCGAGTGTTACTTATTCCCGTCGTGCTTGGCATTTCCTTCGAGGTATTGCAGTTGACAAACAAAGTGAGAGATATTCCAGTTCTGCGTTACCTTGGTTATCCTGGACTTTGGCTTCAATTATTGACTACAAAAGCTCCTTCCGACGATCAGGTCGAAGTCGCATTGGCTTCCTTTCATGAACTGTTAAGGTTGGAAAAAAGGACGGAAAAAGGTTTAGAAACGGATGTTATTGTGTAAAACATCTATCACAATATGATTATGAAAAATCATATACTAAACAAAGAGAATAATCTTCATTTTTTCAAATATTTTACATGAATAATGTTTAAAATAAGCTAAAAATGCTTATGATGCTCTTAAGGAGGTGTCTTTGTTGAAACGTTTCATATCATTCATGATATACGGAATCATCGCCCTCGGAGTCCTCGGACTAATGAGCCGACTGTTTAATGACCCGATTGGCTTTTTTAGAAACATTCTTATAATTGCCATTGTCGCAGGGATTATTTATATGATTTATACCGGATTAACAAAGGGAAAACCAGTAAAAAAAGAGCAACAGGCATTTCGAAAGGCTGCACGCCAATCGAAAAAAAGGCTAAAGAACCGAACTTCGAAAAAGGATAATGTGGCTAGCTTCTCTGCAGCAAAATCGTCTAAAAAAATAAAAGTGCGAAAGAAATCAGATAGTCACTTAACCGTCATCGAAGGGAAAAAGAATAAAAAGAAAAATCGGGCTTCTTTTTAAGAGCCCGATTTTTCTTTTTTAATATGTCCAATGCTTTAAGAATTCTTTAGTAAACTGACGACCACGATTCATTAACTCTCCTTTTTTTTCATCATTCAAGTTGAAATCCATAGCGGAGATCCCCTTCATCGGGATAAATACAATATTCTGAACATGTTTCTTGGAAATATAACGTGCATCATGGGCATCTTTCATCGTCTTGAATAGTGCTGAGAACAATTCAACCGCATTATCCACTTCATGCGGCTTCCATATCTCATCTGCACTAAGACGTAAGCCTATGACTGGTCGTTCCTTTCTTACATGGTCTGAATTAAATAACCACATTGGAAAATTGCTTAACACGCCTCCATCAACAAATAGAAACGTACTTTTCCCAACATTCAGCTTTACTGGTTCAAAGAAATATGGAATACTACAACTCATTCTTACCGCCTTGGCCACTGGAAAAGTGCTTGGATCGATTCCATAGTTCGGTAACTCATCAGGAAGCACTACCAATTTCCCATGTGTAATATCAGAGGTAATAATACGGAGAGAATTTGGTGGAACATCATTAAAGGTGACTACATTCCTTTCTGCTAGTTTACCCGCAACCCAATTTTCCAAGGCCTCCCCTTTATATAAACCTAATTTCCAATAAACAAGTAGCCACTTGGCAAGTGGGATAGGCAAAAGGCCCCGCCTCTTATCCAACAGGCTACTTAATTCTATATCAAGAAAAACCTCTTCCATTTCTTTTCCTGTATAACCTGCAGCTAAAAAAGCTGCTATAATTGAGCCTGCACTCGTTCCAGCTGTCCTTTTAAATACAAATCCACGTTCCTCCAATTCCTGCAGGGCTCCTACTAAACCATATGCCTTAATCCCGCCTCCGGAAAAAACGCCGTCAATAATCATTGCTGCCCTCCTCTATTCCGGTCTTTACATTTTTAAGCAGGATTAGAGCGATTTATGACTGATTTATATAGAAACAACCTTTCATCAGGTAAAATACTGAATTTCCGATTTTGGGAAAAACTTCGCTATATACCCTCGGATAGTTGATTCAAGTTCTGCTGCTTCTTCAGTTTGATACACATATTTCCCAATGCCATAGCGACCCCATTTATATTTCCGTTTCGTTTCATCAAGTTCCAATTTTGTTTTAGGGTAATTTTTTTGAATCACTTTTTTTGCAGGACCAGTAAACCTATGCTGGATTAACTCAAAAGTTAAATCAGGAATATCCACCCCTTCTAATGCCTCACTTAACCGCTCGAATAGTTCAAAGTAGCCTTCCTTCCATGCTTCATGACGATATATTGGTGCAACGATAAAACCTAATGGGTATCCTGCACCTGCTACCTTGCGTGCCGCTTCCATTCTTTCCTCAAAGCTCGAAGTTCCAGGCTCAAAATTCTTGATCACGTAACGTGAATTAATACTAAACCGAAATCTTGTTTTCCCATTATGTTCGGCATCCAATAGATGATCGACATGATGAAATTTAGTTACAAATCGGAGAACACCGTTTTCACTTTTACCAAAATATTCAATGGCCCTTTTTAATGAATGTGTCAAATGGTCAATGCCGACAATATCAGAAGTACATGCCGCCTCGAAGCGGGTAATTTCAGGTTTTCTTTCGTTTATATATTTTTCAGCTGCTTCGAAAATCTCATCAAGATTCACGTATGTCCTAATGTATGGTTTTGTACCTAGCGTCGTCTGTAAATAACAATAGTGACAGTGACCCATACACCCAGTAGCAAGCGGGATAGCATATTCTGCAGATGGCTTAGACGAGTCGAACTTCAACGTTTTCCTGATTCCCACAACCAGCGTCGACTTGGCGACACGATATTTTTGCAAATCATTATCCCCAGGTAAATCTCTAATTTGATTATGTGAAGTGGTTTCACGGATCTCAATATTCATATCCTCAAATTTCTTTTTTAATTCTCGGCCAAGCGGGTATTCCAGTGCTCTTGGCTCAATATATACTAGCTGTGGGATAAATGGTTTCATATACTTCTCCATTCTTTTTCGGATTTGTTCATACTTTTATTCAAACTAGACAATCTAACTTATAAGGATAGTTTTTCTTAATTTAATTATCCTCATGATTGATTCTAATTGGTAAATTCAAGTATGGGAGATGTGATATGACTAAAAAGCAAGACTTCTTGGCAAATGGAATGGGTAAACAAGTAATTACCGTACAAACAGATAATAAATTTCCCAATCCCCGGAATGTCCCTGGAGACTCTGTCGATGAATACTCGGTGTTAAAGGATGGAAACCAATACTTGGCCGAAAAGGAAATTGCCCAACAAAATGAAAATGGCTGACAAATGAATGCAGAAGAGAAGACCGAATCCTAAGACTCGGTCTTCTCTTCTGCATTCATTTTCATTGTATTTTCTTTAAGGAGTTTAAACGCAAGGAAAAGCAAGATTATACCAAATACTCCGGCAATAATATAACTTATATTTAAATAGTTTTTCATTAACACTGACATGAGTGGTGGTCCTGCTGCAACACCAATAAATCGTGCAGAACTATAGAAAGAGGAAATTGTTCCCCGCTGTGTCTTTTCAATATTTTCAGTAATGAGCGCATCCAAAGTTGGAAGCATGGCACCAATCGCGATTCCTAATACACTTGTTATTATAAGCAGCAACACAATTTTTTCCTTCGTATAGCCAACAAAAACTATACTTCCTGACATTAATATTAAGCTAATCAATATAATCCTTCTCATCAACGGTATGCTTCCTTTTATCTTCCTTCCCGCCACATAAGAGGAGATACATAAGAAGAACAAAGGGATCGCCAAGACAAAGCCTTTTTTAATGCCTTTTAAATCATGTAATTTTTCTAGACTTTCCGATAAAAAAAATAGCACTGCAAAAAGAACAAGCATGACAAAAACGCCCAATAGGAATACAACGGAAAGCCACTTTCCTCCCTCCTCAAAGGTTACTTTCGTTTTATTTAAAAATTCTTTGAACTTTATTGGTGCATGATTATTCTTCGGTACTTTTATAAAGAAAAAAACGAGAACAATCGAAATTAAACTAAAAAAGGAAATAGAAAAGAACGGTAAAAACCAAATAAGTGAAGCGAATAAGGATCCTAAAATCGGACTTAACACTTTCCCGAAGGTATTCGATGTTTCAATTATGCCTAAACAGGAACTTGTTTTCTCATCATCAGCTTTATAAAGGTCGCCTACTAACGGCAAGACGATTGGAGTTGCCCCAGCCGCACCAATCCCTTGTAGAACGCGGCCCAAGATAATCCAGGTATACGGATTGTCCATCTTCCAGGAAACAAAACCAGCAATCAAACCACCTATCAAAGCTAAAATCAGGCTGGGTAGGATAACTTTTTTCCTTCCAATGCGATCAGACAAGTAACCTGCTACTGGAATTAGAAAAATGGAAGCGATTGAATAACTGGTGATTATCATACTCGACTGAAAGGATGTTATGTTCACTTTTTCTTCAAAAACCGGCAACACCGGAATAAGCATAGAATTTCCTAGTGTCATGACGAGCGGAATCGAAGCCATGCTTACAATACACCAAGCACTTACCTTCGTATTATCGCATTTCTGATTTTCCATTCATACACCCCATCATAGTTAATACATTGTAGTTTAACCATATATAAAGAAAAGCTTTCACGAAAATGAATAACAATTAATAGTTTACAGACCAATAAAAGGTAACATTTAAAATTTCAAAATATTGAATACACTCTTAGATTTGCAAAAAAAAGCCGTTAAGATCAGCTTTTCAGCTATACCTTAACGACTTTCTTAAATCAAGCTTATAGGCCGCATTTTAATTGTGCGCCACAATTCGTGCATGTATTACATCCGCCCATTTCCTGAACTTCACCTTTACGGCAAACAGGACAGGTGTTACCTACTTCCGACCCAATCGTAACATTCGTCGAACGCAGTTCATTTATCGTATCAACCAATACGACTTTTTTCTTTTCTTCCACATCTGTTAATTCATCCATTTCAAGTTGCTCATCCATTTGATTTTCTTCCGCTTTAAGCGTAAGAACCTGACTGTCACGGCTTCCATCTACATATACCGTACCGCCTTTTGCTCCGCCTTTGTATAGACGTTCATATACTTTTTCTACTTGTTCAACGGTATATCCTTTAGGAGCGTTAACCGTTTTACTAATCGAACTGTCAATCCAGCGTTGAATAATGCATTGAACGTCAGCATGTGCTTCAGGAGCCAATTCCATTGCAGAAATGAACCATTTCGGAAGCTTTTCTGGATCCGCTTTTGGATGACGATCCAAGTATTCCTGTACGATGTCAGCCTTAACCTCAATGAATTTACCAAGACGACCGCTACGGAAATAGGTGAAAGAGAAATATGGTTCAAGACCAGTTGATACCCCAACCATCGTACCTGTACTGCCTGTAGGAGCAACTGTCAATAAATGAGAATTACGGATGCCATGTGCAGCAACACTTTCTCTGATATCTTCTGGCATTTTTTCCATAAACCCGGTTTGAGTGAAACGCGTTCTAAGCTCATTCGTTTCTTCATCAGTTGACCCGATTAGGAACGGGAAACTGCCCTTTTCTTTAGCAAGGTCTACTGAAGTCCTGTAAGCTGTAGTTGCAATCGTTTCAAACACCTTGTCTACCAGGATATTCCCTTCTTCAGATCCGTACTCCGTTTCACAATAGATTAACAAATCATGCAGACCCATAACACCAAGACCAACCCGTCTCTCGCCGAGTGCTTGTTTCTTGTTTTCATCTAAGAAGTAAGGGGTCGCGTCAATGACGTTATCCTGCATACGCACACCCACTTCTACGGTCTGCTTAAGTTTCTCAAAGTTAACTGTTTTGTTATCTTTATCAGCCATTTCTGCTAAATTTACAGCTGCTAGGTTACACACAGAGTATGGAGCCAGTGGCTGTTCACCACATGGGTTCGTTGCTACAACTTGTTGTCCGTATGCTTTTGCATTTGTCATCTCGTTAGCATTATCAATAAAGAAAATACCCGGCTCTGCAGAATAAGTAGCACAAATATTAATTAAGTTCCAAAGCTCTTTAGCTCGGATTTTACGGTAAACACGGACTTTGCGGCCCATTTTTTCCCACTCACGTACATCACCGACATTGTGCCATTCTTCATTATAAATCGCCATTTCTTCAGCATTATAGCTTTCAACATCCGGGAAACGCAATTCATATTCGCCATCTTGTTCGGCAGCTTCCATAAATTCCTTAGTCAAGCAAATCGAGATATTGGCGCCTGTTAGAAAATCGGCATTATGGACACTGTACGTTCCGCCTGTACGAACCTTTTCCTCGGCCTCTCTAATGATTTTCTCGTTAAATCCGCCTAAACCCGGAATCTCTTTATAGTTGATGATACCTTGGTACATAGCCGTTTCCTGTTCGGTATGCGGAGTGAATTTTAATTTATCTGTAGCGTACTTTTTGATGGTTTCATCTTTTGTGTTTTCCACTAAGTAGCGAAGAATCCGTGGATTTTGCATTTTCGAAATAATGAACTCAGCAATATCTGGATGCCAATCCGCAAGCATAATCATTTGTGCACCGCGTCTGCTTCCGCCCTGTTCAACAAGATGGGTCAATTTCGCAATATCATCAAGCCATGAAACTGAACCGGAGGATTTTCCATTTACCCCTTTTGCCAATGTATTTCTTGGACGAAGTGTCGATCCGTTCGTACCTACACCGCCTCCGCGGCTCATGATTTCCATGACTTGCTTTCTATGTTCGGAAATTCCTTCGCGTGAATCCGGAACAAATGGCATTACATAGCAATTAAAATAAGTAACATCCGTGTTAGAACCGGCTCCATATAATACACGTCCTGCTGGGACAAAATTAAGGTTCTTTAATTCTTCATAGAACTTATTGAACCATTCCGTTCTTTTTTCCTCAGTCTTTTCCACTGAAGCCAATCCCGTTGCATTACGTTTTGCAATTTGTTCATAGTATATTTCAAGCGGCTTTTCAATGATATCAAGCGGTCGATTTACAATCCCCGTTGCCACTTCTTCCGGGTTATCTAATGCTCCGCGAAATTCATCATCCACTAATACCTTAGCTTTTTTCGTTTCCCAATCTATTTCAACGATGTAACCAAGACCCCGTGCAGGGAATTTCGGATCTTCCTTAATCGTCAATACTACAAAATCGCCAGTCGAGAGCGTAATTTTTTCAGTATCCTTAAAAGAATAGCGGTCAAGCATAACTAGACGGGACACGCCTTTATGCGTCATTTTCATATCAGCTGTTACAGGATGGACCTGGGGAAATAAAGAAATATCCTTATTCAACCTTTCTAGATCAACCTTTAAAGCTTCTTTTATTACAACCGACATAATTCCCTCTCCTTTATATGTTTCAAGATCCGTTCTTGCTGCAAAAATTTATATGTAGTCTTACATGTCCGTTTCGCTTAACAAGTTACCCTAAATTTATCATAGCGAAACTCAAAAATCAATATATAGTGTCGTAATAAATATTTCGACTACTATATATTGTGTTTGTGTTGATTAACTTTTAATTTTGTCAAACGATAAATCAATTAATATAGTTAGTAAAAGGGAGGAAAATGTCGATTTATAATAATTTTTCATCAGATTTCAATTAATTTGAACCTTGCTTTTTCCCTGTCCTTGTTAGTGCTTATCGTTGCAAGGAAAAGCTTATTTGTTTGCAAAAATCTGAAAAAACATTTTTATTATCTGTTCTAATTATCCTGCTTCTTCTATCTCAAAAAATTCCATTCATCGCTTTCATATTTGCTTTCTGCAATGGCTTTCACTTCCAGCAATTGCTGTTCAGTGAGGACGTATGGCTCTAATTCGATCGAAAGTCCATCGGCAAAACCTTTTTCAAAAGCATCTTTTGCTTCTGGGATGGTAATCTTTCTTCCGGCAATGTCATTTATGGCCACGGCTTTGTTTTTTAAGTTTTTTTGCATTCTCTCTTTAACCCTGTCATTTGAGAATTTAAACACGCTAAAGAGCTTTTCATCATCAAGTTCAAGTAAAATGGCCCCGTGTTGAAGGATGACGCCCTTTTGCCTTGTTTGTGCACTGCCAGCTACCTTACGGCCCTCAACGACCAATTCATACCAGCTTGGCGCATCAAAACAGACGGAAGACTTGGGTGCTTTTAAAGCCGCTTTCTCCTGATCGGTTCGAGGTACAGCAAAATAAGCATCCAATCCAAGATTCCTGAACCCCATTAATATTCCTTCAGAAATAACTCGATATGCCTCAGTAACAGTAGTAGGCATTCCCGGATAGGATTCTGGGACAATTACGCTATAAGTCAATTCATGTTCGTGCAGTACAGCACGTCCTCCTGTTGGTCTGCGAACAAAACCGAGGCCCTGCCTTTTAACTTCTTCTATATCAATTTCAGATTCTGCCTTTTGAAAATAACCAATCGACAATGTAGCTGGGTCCCAACCGTAAAAGCGGATAATCGGTGGTATTTCCCCTTTACTCTGCCAGTTTAAAAGAGCTTCGTCCATCGCCATATTAAAAGCCGGTGAACAATATCCAGAATCTATAAATCCCCATTTTTCTTTTGTCATCCTTACCCCTCATTTCATGTAGACTGTTTAAAAGTAAGTCAGTAATTCCGTCATAAAAAAACTCACATTTAGTAGTTTAACAGACTTTAACACTCTAAAAAAGAAAGTACCATTAAGTCGATAAAGAATTTTACGAAAATATTTTTTGATTATTAGTTAAAGCAATTATATAATAAAGATTGTCTGTATTCGTTAGGTAGAAGGGAGTTTTTATGTTTGGAATTATTATATACACTGCTCATCATCATAGGAGTGGTTATTGCGTATTCACTTTTTAATTGGTACCGCCAGCGTAAAATCGTTAAAACGTTAACACAGGATGAATTTATTGCTAACTACAGAAAAGTACAACTAATCGATGTGCGGGAACCAAATGAATTTGATAATGGTCATATCTTAGGCGCAAGAAACATCCCTATGACTCAAATGAAAACACGCCTGGTCGAAATTAGGCCGGACAAGCCTGTATACTTGTACGCTCAAAGCGAAATCATCAGCGGAAGAGCTGCAGCCATGCTATACAAAAAAGGCTACAAAGAACTGTTTCACCTAAAAGGCGGTTTCAAAATGTGGACCGGTAAAATTAAAGCAAAGAAATAAGAACCCATCTCCGCATGGGCTCTTTTTAATTAAAAAGCTATCATACTAAAAATTGAAATGAAATGCCGTCTTAAAGCTTATTATGTCTTATTGTATATTCATTTCCAGCTGGTCATTCTCTATACATATAATGAATAAAAATCCCCGCTCAGATGGCGGGGATTTTTATTTAGGCTATTAAGCTTGATAACGGAGGACTGGTTTTCTTGCAGCAAGCGTTTCATCCAGCCTTTTAATAACTGTTGTATGTGGCGCTTCCTGTACGATCTCCGGAGTTTCTTCCGCTTCCTTAGCTATCTGAATCATCGCATCAATGAACGCGTCGAGAGTTTCCTTTGACTCCGTTTCAGTCGGTTCTATCATCATTCCTTCTTCCACGTTCAACGGGAAGTAAATAGTAGGTGGATGATAGCCGAAGTCTAGTAATCTTTTGGCAATATCGAGTGTTCGGACGCCCAACTTCTTTTGCCGGCGGCCACTAAGCACAAACTCATGCTTACAATGGCGATTATATGGTAAATCAAAATATGGTTCCAACCTACGCATCATATAATTCGCATTGATGACCGCATTCTCCGTGACAGCCCTAAGACCATCAGGACCCATAGAACGAATGTACGTATAAGCCCTCACATTTATTCCGAAGTTTCCGTAATAAGGTTTAACTCTTCCGATGGATTGCGGGCGATCATAATCCAGCATAAATTGCTCATCTCGTTTGACCACGAGTGGTTTAGGCAAGTAGGGAATCAAATCCGATTTTACTCCGACAGGACCAGATCCCGGGCCACCGCCACCATGTGGACCTGTAAATGTTTTATGGAGATTTAAATGGACCACATCAAAGCCCATATCACCTGGACGGGCTTTAGATAGGACTGCATTAAGATTGGCTCCGTCATAATAAAGCTTCCCACCAGCATCGTGGACAAGTTTTGCCATTTCCAAAATATTCTCTTCAAACAATCCTAATGTATTGGGATTCGTCAGCATTAAAGCCGCTGTATCCGAACCTACCACGCGCTTTAAATCTTCAAGGTCAACTAAGCCATTTTCATCTGATTTTACCGTAATCGTTTCGAGCCCCGCAACAGTGGCGGAAGCTGGATTCGTACCGTGTGCCGAATCAGGAACTATCACTTTCGTCCGTGCTGTATCGCCGTTTGCTTCATGGAAGGCACGAATCATCATTAATCCTGTCCATTCACCATGTGCACCTGCTGCTGGCTGTAAGGTCACTTGATCCATCCCTGTGATTTCTGTTAAATGTTCTTGCAAGTCAAATAATAGTTCCAAGGCTCCCTGTACAGTCGCCGGATCTTGATATGGATGGATATGGGCGAAACCGTTAAAACGCGCCACATTTTCATTTATCTTCGGGTTATACTTCATCGTACAAGAACCGAGTGGATAAAAGCCCGAATCCACCCCGTGATTCCGTTTGGAAAGAGCTGTATAATGACGCATGATATCTAATTCCGATACTTCTGGAAGCTCAGCCTCTTCTTGACGGATGTATTCGGCAGGAAAAATCTCTTCAAGTGAAATTTCTTCAACATCCATTTCCGGTAGACTGTACCCTATTCGACCGGACGTACTGATTTCAAAAATGAGTGATTGATCTTGATTATTCATGTTGATCCCCCAATTCCTGCGCAAGTGCATCAATTTCTTCTTTTGTTCTAAGTTCTGTTACAGCCACAAGCATATGGTCTTTCAGCTGTGGATAAACAGTCCCTAAGTCGAAGCCGCCGATAATTTCTTTTTCAAAAAGACTTTGATTAATTTCTTGGTAAGATGCCGGCAGTTTAATGACAAATTCATTAAACGATGGTCCCTCAAACACCACTTCTATTCCTTTTTCCTTTATAGCTTTTTTCGCATAATAGGCTTTTTGAATATTATTCACTGCCATTTCTTTGACACCCTTTTTCCCAAGTGCGGTCATCGCAACAGAAGCTGCCAAAGCATTTAACGCCTGATTGGAACAAATATTGGATGTGGCCTTGTCACGACGAATGTGTTGCTCACGAGCTTGAAGCGTCAGCACAAATCCCCGTTTACCATCTTCATCCACTGTTTGCCCGACGAGACGGCCTGGCACTTTACGAACAAGTTTGTTCGTGACCGCAAAGTATCCGCAATGCGGTCCGCCAAAAGCTGCTGGAATACCGAATGGCTGAGCATCGCCTGTTACGATATCAGCACCAAGGGCACCTGGAGGGGTCAATGCACCTAGTGCAAGCGGGTTACTCGAAACGATAAACATGGATTTCACATCATGAATGATTTCTTCCATTTCTTTCAACGGTTCAATACGTCCAAAGAAGTTTGGATATTGCACAATGACTCCCGCAATATCGTCTTTCGCCAATTCCTTTAAGGCAGCTAGATCTGTCACACCATCTTTAAATGGAATTTCAATGACTTCCACTCGCTGACCTTTCGCATACGTCTTAACGACTTCTCTTGATTCAGGATGTACTGCCGCTGAAATTAGAATTTTCTTACGTCGTGTATGACCGGATGCAAGCATCGCTGCTTCCGCTAATGCCGTCCCTCCGTCATACATGGAGGAGTTGGCTACATCCATGCCTGTCATTTCACAAATCATCGTTTGATATTCAAAAATGGCCTGAAGCTCCCCCTGTGAAATTTCTGGCTGATAAGGGGTGTAGGCTGTATAAAACTCCGAGCGGGAAAGAACATGATCAACGATGACCGGTGAATAATGGTCATACACGCCCGCACCAAGAAAGGAAGCATAGTTTTTAAGATCAGCATTCTTAGAAGCAAGTTTTGATAATTCTTTCATTAAGGCTGGCTCTGATTTAGCTGGTTTAATGTCATATTCGCCTTGAAAGCGGACACTTTCAGGAATATCGTTGAAAAGGTTCTCAACAGAAGGGACCCCTATTACCTCCAGCATTTGTTGTTTATCCTGCTCTGTCATGGGTAAGTAACGATGTTTCATCTTAATGACCATTCCTCTCTATTTACGTGGTTTTTTATAAAAAGGTGTTTGTATAATAACAGCTTTCAATCGTTTTGAACGAATTTCCACTTCGACTTCAGAATTCATCACCGAAAAGTCTTTATCGATAAGTACCAATCCTACATTTTTCTTCAATGTTGGTGATTGAGTGCCAGTCGTAACTTCACCAATGACTTTATCCCCACTGTATACCTTATAGCCATGACGAGGAATGCCGCGGTCAATCATTTCAATTCCGACAAGCTTACGTTGTGCCCCTTTTTCCTTTTGTTCAGTAAGAACGGCTTTCCCGAAAAAGTCGGCTTCCTTATCCACTTTAACCGCAAAACCAATCCCGGCTTCAATTGGGGTAATATCCGGTGAAAGCTCCTGTCCATAAAGCGGAAGTTTAGCTTCAAAGCGGAGTGTGTCACGTGCCCCTAAACCTATCGGCTGTATCCCTTCTTCTTTTCCTGCATCTAGAATAGCTCTCCAAAGGGCCGGGCCATTTTCACTGTTGCTATATATTTCAAAACCATCTTCACCCGTATATCCTGTACGTGAAACCATCGTGGAAAGCCCATTTATCAGGACATTTTCCTTGAATTTAAAAAAGCCAATTTCACTCAAAAGTGTATCATTAGATAGTTTTTGTAATATTTTCTCTGCCAAAGGTCCCTGCAGTGCCAACTGTGTATAATCGCTTGATACATCCGAAAGTTGGACATCCTCTGAACAATTAGCTTGTAGCCAGTTAAAATCTTTTTCTGTATTGGCGGCATTGACCACGAGCAGATAGTCGTCTTCTGCCTTTTTATAAATGATAAGATCGTCAACAGTACCGCCGTTTTCATAACACATAGCCGTATAAATTGCTCCGCCCTGTTTTAGCTTTGATACATCATTGGTCATCATTTTTTGTAAAAAGGCAAGACTCCCTGGGCCCTTCACATCAACCTCACCCATATGGGAAACATCAAATAAGCCAGCTTTTGTACGAACTGCTTCATGTTCGTCCTTGATACCCGAAAATTGGACAGGAAGTTCCCAGCCGCCAAAATCGATCGTTTTTCCTCCGTATTCACGATAAACCTCAAATAGTGGTGTTCTTTTTAAATTGGTCAAAAAATGACCCCCCTTAGATTTTTTAGATTTACTTTGCTCACTTTTCTAAAAGCTTCTTTCCATTTTGTCAGATCTTCTTATACTTCTCAGCCTGATTCATAATGTGGAAAAAAGGGCACAAAAAAGGACAGAGAAAGCCCTAAAGAGCTTTTTCTCTGTCCTGAAACCTGAAAGTTTACCTATATAATAGGTTTTCCCCTTTGGTGGCCGTCCTGCAACGAGCGGCGCTCTCCAGAGTTGCGTCCAATAAGAGTTCTTTTGCCTGAGAGATTCACTGCTAAGTTTGCTCCTTCGGCGCTACATTCGTAGTCTCTCCCCTTATCTTCACCCGCATATAAATGTGTCTCCACCAATTAGGAAAGTAATTAATCCTACTGATAGTTAGTAAAACCTCTGTGCATTTACAAAATGCTTTCTCTACCAACTCTCCTTAAAACTTCAGAACTTAATGAATGATCTCTAGTCTGTTAATCTGGGATAAAGTAAGAGGCGGTTGCCCATACTATGAAAAACATGAACTACATTCATCTTTTAAGCGTTTTGGGAAATTGGAATTTTCTAAATATACTTACATCCTACCTTAAGAAACTTTTCTCTGCAATATCTTTTACAGAGAAATATTTTTCTTACTTCACATATAAAATGTTCGGGTTTCAACCTTAAATAAGAAAATTATGATTTTAGAAGGAGTAGTTTCAATGAAAATTAATATATCCTTCAGTTCTGATTGGAATGACGAGTTTCTACAAAAGATGGAAAATGACGGTCCATGGGGTAATTGGGAGCTTTATAAATTGGCTGTTCAAATGGAAGAAAACCTCATTATTCCTGATTTTGAAGGTTTACAGGCACCCAAGCATCTTCCACAGCTCACCCCGCTTCCCCACCAATTGGAAGCGGCAAAGCAGGTAGTTGAAAAGATGAATGGAAAAGCCATTTTAGCTGATGAAGTAGGTCTCGGGAAAACAATCGAAGCTGGCTTGATTCTAAAAGAATATATGATCCGTGGTCTTGTTAAAAAAGTATTAATTCTTGTCCCCGCTTCACTTGTAAGTCAATGGGCTTTTGAATTGAATACCAAGTTTCATATTCCGGCTGTTGTTCAAAGAAAAAGCTATGTGTGGGAATCATGCGATGTTGTTATATCATCCATTGATACAGCGAAACGAGCTCCCCATCGAGATATCATTTTTAATCAGCAATATGACTTTATCATTATTGATGAGGCTCATAAACTTAAAAATAATAAAACGAAGAACTATGAATTTGTCCAAAATCTGAAAAAGAAATTTTGTTTATTGCTGACAGCTACGCCAATTCAAAATAAAGTCGAAGAAATTTTCCATCTTGTTTCGTTATTGAAACCGGGACACTTGGGAAATGCAACACTCTTTTCTGAGAAATATAAAGGCAAAGGCCGAAATGTTATTGAGGATGAGCACCTAAAGGAACTCGTCAACACTGTTATGATTCGGAACCGACGGGCTGATACTGGAATTGAATGGACAAAAAGGCAGGTGGAAACAATCATCATTGAATTTTCTCCAACTGAACAAGCCTTGTACGACGCTGTTTCCAAATTTAAGCCTATTTCAGATGGATCGAAGGGAAGTTCTTTTTCAGCACTCACCCTCCAAAGAGAAGCATGCAGCAGCAGAGAAGCCGTTTTTTATACATTGAAAAACATGAAAGCCAAATATGAACAGCCTTCCCCTGACTTTTTAGCAAAGCTAGATGAGCTGTTTGAGAAGGTAAATGAAACAGAACAAAACTCCAAGGCTGAAAAAGCTTTAGAACTCATCAAGAAAATTGATGACAAAGTGATTATCTTTACCGAATACAGAGCCACTCAGCTATATTTACAATGGTATTTACAACAGAATGGAATTTCCTCAGTTCCCTTCCGCGGCGGCTTTAAGCGTGGAAAAAAAGACTGGATGAGAGAATTATTCCAAAAGCAGATTCAAGTTTTAATTGCTACCGAAGCCGGTGGGGAAGGAATAAACCTTCAATTTTGCCACCACTTGATTAATTTTGACCTGCCATGGAATCCAATGAGACTTGAACAAAGAATTGGACGGATTCACCGACTTGGCCAGGAAGAAGATGTCATGATATATAACTTTGCAACGAAAAATACAGTTGAAGAACATATTTTGAAATTATTATATGAAAAAATCCATTTGTTTGAAAAAGTAATTGGTGAATTGGATGATATTTTAACGAAGCTGGATATTACCAACATCGAAGAATATTTAATTGACGTGGTCGGCGAGTCCCGAACTGAGGGTGAAATGAAAATCAAGATGGATAATTTTTCATCGATGATTCAATTCGCTCAAACTATGAAGGAAGGTGAGATTCATGCAGCAACAGGAAATTCATGATTTTTTAATAACTTTCTTTGAAGCTAATGATTGTGAAGTACTAGAGAATGCCCCATCCCATATCACTGTTCAACTGACGATTGAAATGGATAAAGAGTTAATGAACCGTCCCTTTTATTGGCATTATCTTGAAAAAACGGGCGGGATTCCAAACCCAGCCCAGATTACTTTCATTACTAATCCTGATCAGGCTCCACCCAATATGAAAGGAGAACGAATTCACTTTGGTTCGCCCCGTCTCCATCAAATTATCGAATCAACAAAAAGGCTGGCTGGATATACTAGACTTTTCGAGGATACACTCCCCTCAAATGGTCGCCATAATCCATTGTTCCCCTGGCTTACACTAAATGTTAAAATATCTTATCAATGTGATCGAAAAAAAGATACCTTTATGTCTGTTGGATTGAATTTAATCTCCGGGGAGATCATGGAAGGATTTCACAATCGTGTTTTACCGGTTAAAGTCACCCCAAAGATACCGGATTACTCCTTCACCCTCTCACCATTAATCATGCCAAAGAGTGGGTTAGCAAGACTTGATACATATATCCGAACCAGCTTCGAGAACGATGACCATTCTTGGGCGGAAGAAGCCATGGAGCGCTGGCAGAATGACTTAAATTTATTGGAGCATTTTTATAAGGATATGGATGAAAAAAGCGAAAGTTATTTCACTGAAAAACAGGCATTACAGGCCCAATATGAGCCAAATATCCTAATATCAATCATCAATGGCGGTTTATTTTACTTATCAGATAGAGCGTTAGGATAAATGGATCTATTTTTTCAGAAATGATTTCTCTACTACAACCGCCTAGCTAGGTTTTTCCTGACTAAACAAAAAAAAACAGATGTCCAAAAGCTTAGGACATCTGTTTTCTTTTTTTGATTTTTTTTCTTACAAACATCGACAAAGCGAAAGGGACAATACCAAACCAGTGGGACACACCAGTATTTTTATCCTCGTTCCGATGACGACGTTTTTCTTTCCGTTCTTTCTTGGTCAAATTAAAATATTCGACAAGCTGCTGTGTAAGATATTTGATATAAGCGTTAGTAGACATACAATATCACCCTAAATAAAGTATGCCCTGCTTATGCTTCTTTTATTCTTTCTAGTTTACCCGAGATGGTTACTATTTGGGCCTGCTTGTTGTATCGATGGTAAGTTCTCCACTTCCATTTAGGGGAAGCCTGACATTAGTCTAATCATTCCGTTCGATACCCCATTCACAGTCAGCCAAAAACGTTTTCATCCTTCCTGAATCCGCACCATCAGGTTGCCTTCATACGTGTTATACGGACTGTTTTTCTATCCATTCTACAACTCTACCTAACTCTTTGTCATATTGAATAATGATTCTACCAACTCGGTTATCTTTAGTCGAGGAAGCAAATTCAATAAAGGCATAACGGGCATCTTGTTTCGTTAATATATAATGGACATCACCATTGGGATATGAGATATCCCCCTGAAGGTTCTTCGGTATATCTTCACCCCATCCAGCTGTTACCTCATTAACGGCTAGATGCACTAAATGATCGGCCACAAGCGTTTCTTCCACTTCTTTATAAAATTTTTTATCGATGACAAATTGATCGATCATTAATATCGTGAACATGATAAAAACACTCGCTACAATCATGACCATCGGGAAAACGACCCCTTTTTGATTATTCATCAACTTTCGTCTCACTTTTAAAGAAAGGATGAAACCTGCGAATAACAGTATTCCCTGCTTTATCCGTTATATTTAACACAATGACGTTACCATCCTTCTCAACCTTAAATTTTGAAATGTTCTGCAGGATGACCTCATGACCTTTTCCATTCACTCGCCTGCGGAGCTTATCTTCATATTGTTCAATAAAAGATAACTGGTCACCTGAAAGTAAATATAATTTATTTTCTATTACATCCTGACTTTTAGCACCCCTGACCTCCTGTTGCATTTGCATCGTAAAGATCTCCCACTCTTTAGGATGCAATTTGTCTTTTGATTCCAACTGTGTGTGAATAATTGAAAAAAGTTGTAAGATGAAAATAGAGGTGGTCATTAATATCATTAAAGAAAAAAGCATTTCAATTATTGTAAAGCCATCATTTTTTCGCAGCATCACAAATGGATTCTGATTTACCCACTTCATTTTCATATCGTACACATCCTTCAATCATACCTGGGAAATCCTTCTGTTCCTTCCATGTTAGTTCATACAATCTTTTCTGATAATGGATTTCCTGGTCGACAGCATTTACCTCCCCATCCATGAAGGCAGTCAATCTTTCATATAACAAATAGTGGGCTTCTGTCCTTAAGACAACATTTTTCCGATTGGTCATTATCTCCTCAAGTATCGGCAGAATCGAAATGACCAAGACTATACAAATCGAAAAAGCGGCTATCATTTCTAAGTAGACGTAACCTCTACTGTTTCTCAATCCTAAACCTCCCTTTACCGATATTAAGGATTAACTTGTACTTCCCTTTTGTCGTATCAATCATCATCGTCCCTGCTTTTGAAGCATTTCCATACTGATTAAAATGAAACGTAAGTCCTAATGTTCCACTTAAGAACTGTATATCCTTTGGTATGCTTCTCTCAAGCACAACCCCCTCCTTATAGGATGTTACCGTGTAAATCCTATTCGTATTATCCATATGAAGGTAAATCAGACTTTCATGGCTGATGGCATACTGCTGCGCATAGAAAATGTCCTCTTTCAATTGAGAAATGAAAATCTTATTTTCCATTCCTTTAATAAAGCTTGGATATAAATTTAGACCGATGCCACTTAGCAGTACAAAAATAACGAGGACGATGAGGGTTTCTGACAGGGTATAACCTCCACAGGAAGGCCGCACAATCAATTTGCTGCTATTCAATTACCGTAACCTTTCCCTTGTTATCCAGACTAATACCATCCCCATTCGGACATGATTTTTGTTTAAGATACCCTTGACTTTCCATTTCATCAATACTAGCAGGAAGTTTGCCATTATCTATTTCATAGGCTTGCACCTGTGCTTGAGCCATCTTAACAAACGCTTCACAACCTTTAGAGTGAATCGTCGATTGATGCTTTGTTATATTTGGGATTGTAATAATCAATAGAATGGAAATTACGAGTAAAACAATAAGCATTTCAATTAATGTAAAACCTCTTTCATTCAACACTTTCTTCATATCATTCTGCTTCTAAATAAATGAAAATAGATTAGAAATTTCACACACCTATCCTATTCCCAAAATTATTTCAGCGCAGATTCACCTCCAGAATTTATTAAGAATATTCTATATCCCCTCGAGCAGAGAAAACATTGGCAGTAAGACCGCTAAATAAATGGAAACAATCAGCAGACCAATCAATGAAAACATAAGAGGCTGAATGATTTTCAAAATTGAATTCATTCTTTCTTCAATTTTCTCTAGCAAAAAACGACTGTAATGAAGTAACTCTGAATCAAGCCTGCCGTACTTTTGACCATTTGCGGCTATTAATGGTAAATTTCTATCAAAGTAAGGCAGCTCCTGAAAAATCATTTCTAGCGATCTGCCTTCAATTAAATCATCTTTAATAATTGAGCAAAGTTTCTGGTAAAAAGGCTGCTGCTGATTTATGGAGAATAATTTGATGCTTTCGTTAATGGAAAGCCCTCCAAAGAGTAAGCCACTGAATTGGCTTGCAAAAAAATACGTTTCATATAACTTAATGAATGTGCCTGCGAGAGGAATGTTTAATAATATTCTTCGCTGCCTTAAGGGGCATAACTTGTTAAACCAAAATTGTTTGAGTAAAAAAAAGAAAAGGAGCAATGCGAGCAAGATGAAGGGGATGACAGGGAGGATAACTGAAGAGGCTACCAGTAATTTCAGGATGATATTCTGTTCAACATCCATCGTAATAAAGATTGTCTGGAATTTTGGAAGGAGGACACTCTGCAGGATATAAAACACGATGTTCACAAAAAAGAATAAGAAAATTGGATACACCATCAACTTTTTCACTTTATCCAAATCTTCCGTCCTCTTCTTCCAGTATCTACCTCCTTCTATCAACGCCCTATTGAGGTCGCCGCATTGTTCTCCATAAAATATATAACTTACAAGTTGTGGATGAAAATTAAGATGGGTTAACACTTGATGCAGCGGATGCCCGTTCCTTAAATCCTGAATAGCCTGAGTAAAATCCTCAGCTTTCTTCTTTGATTCCTGAAACTCCAGAAAATGTATCGCCTCGGCTAAGGGATAGCCATGACTTAATAATTCCCCCAGCTTCGAGATAAAGACCGCTTGTTCTTTTATCCTCCATTTACTTTTTGCCTTCATCGTATACCAGCCGTTCAAATTCATGTGAATCCACATAGCCCATTGCCACCGCTTTTCCTATCTCATCCTTTAATTGGCGGTAGGAGACCGTCCCCTTCCCTTTTTCCTCTTTCGTCATCTTCAATACTTCTGCCAAGCTTTTTCCATATAGCAGTTCATACACACTTGCCCTTTTATTACGAGCAATCATTTGGCAAGCAGATGTACAAACCTCTTTACATTGCAGACATGTTAGTTCAACTAGCCGCTGAGCGGTCACACCAATCAAGCTCTGTTCTATCTCAAGCAAGCTGATTCCAAATTCGAGCAACCTAGAGATAGCTCCTTGTGCATCCCTTGTATGCATGGTCGTGAGGATTAAATGACCCGTTAATGCAGCACGAACTGCAATTTTTGCTGTTTCAGAATCCCTGATTTCCCCGACCATAATCACGTCAGGATCATGCCTAAGCACAGCTTTTAGACCAACAGAGTACGTAATACCTGCCTTTTCATTAATTTGAACTTGTAGGACCTTTTCTGACACATTTTCAATGGGATCTTCAAGGGTAATGATGTTCCGGTTGATCATCTCTTTTGAATGATGAAGCAAGGAGTATAATGTCGTGGTTTTCCCACTACCAGTCGGACCGGTAAATATGAGCATGCCATGGGAATGTTTCAGAAGGGCAACCAGTTTTTGAACGGTGTTTGGAAATAGGGATAATTGTTCTAAAGGAAGGATATTCTGCTGGGGAATCAAGCGGATGACCAAACTTTCGAGATGTGCAGTTGGTAATGTGGAAAGGCGAAGTCCAACCACTTTTTTTGATAAATTGACGGTAATTGAACCACTCTGAGGTCTTCTTTTCTCACCTATATCCATAGCGGCAAGGAACTTTAAATGGGAGATCAGTCGTTCCGTTTCAAAGAATGACAATGTTTCCTGAGGAACGAGTTTGTTGTCAATCCTGAATTGAATGAGAGGGCCCTCTCTGCGTGGTAAAACGTGAATATCCGATGCCGATAATTGAATGGCACGGGAAAGGATTTTTTCAGCTTTCTTTTCAATCGATATCAAATCTTTCATCACCTCCTAAGTATCTTGTAGTAGTGTTTCGACATTGCACGACAAATTCCTCCTTATAAAATAAAAAAATCCCCGAAAAAAGATTCGAGAATAAACCATATGCTCATTTTCAAATTTTGCTTTTATAAAACCAAATTTCTTAACGCATCTTCATTATGTCCAACCACAAGCTTTTCTCCATAAATGAGGATGGGTCTTCTTAATAATTTAGGTTCTTTTGTTAATAATTGGATGACATCAGAAAGTAGCATTTCGTCAATATTAACATGTAAGCATTTATAGGCTTCACTCCTTGTTGCTAAAACCTCATCAAGTCCTTCCGTTGTCAATTCAAGGATTCTTTTTAATTCTCCTTCTGTTGGAGTTTCTTTGAATAAATGACGTTCATCAAAGGATACTTGATTGGTTTTTAACCATTTTTTTGTTTTTCGGCAAGATGTACAGCTTGGGTATGAAAAGAAAGTTAAACGTTTTAACCGTCCCATTCTTAACACTCTCCGTTCACATTTTGTTTTTTAAAGATTCTATAAAACAATTGTATAACATTTGTTTAAGTTTTGTATATTCATTTGTACTATATCTCTGATTGAAATGTGAACTTTTTCTTAACTTAAGGGAGATTGCTGTTTCTGTTATTCCATTTTTTTCTGCCTGTATTATAATGGAATATAGTTAAACTATTGGAACAGCAGGAGGGTATAATGGAACAAACGTTAAGAATTACAAACGTGTTAGCAGATCCCACCCGATATTATATATATCAATATATCGTTAACAACCATCAAGATGTATCTGTACAGCAAATTGCCGATTCTTTTAAAATTCATCCAAATGTAGCACGACTACATTTATCTAAACTTGAAGATGTGGACATGCTTACCTCGGATGCACGTAAGACAGGGAAAGGGGGACGCCCTAGCAGGCTTTATCGATTATCCGATAAAGTCATTCAACTTCATTTTCCATACAGGGACTATCAGCTTCTTTCAAGAATTGCCATTAAGACGATGATGTCATTAGGAGAACAAGGAAAAAAGGCTCTTTATGAAACAGGGAAGGTATTTGGCGAGGAATTAATGAATCAGCAGCTAACCCTAAGCTCAACGTCGATTGACGATCTGACTTTTGATGAAAAAGTCAGCATGCTTAAAAATGCAGCTACCATTGCTGGGTTCTCGCCTGAAATACAGGCAAGCGAAGAAGAAAACAGCATTCTCTTTCGAATCTTCAATTGTCCTTTTAAAGAAGTTACCAATGTCGAGCCTAGTACGATCTGTGCAATGCACAACTCATTCTTAAAAGGTATGTTTGAAGCATTGTTTGACAATGTCAAGATTGTGGAATTAGGAAATATGATGGGAAATTGTGTAACATGTTCTTATCAGGCTTCGGTTCTCGCATAGAAACAAAAGGCATCCTTTACATTACCTTACAATTTCATTTATAATTATTTTGAATGCACACGACTAGACAAAAGGAGGGATTCGGATGGAACGCATGTTCAGAGTATGTGGTTTTTGGACAGGAATTATGGCAATATTCTTTTATCTTGGCCATATGCATCAAACTTCTTTACTTTTCTTCGCACAAACCGGCTTTTTTGTACTCTTAAGTTATTTAAAATTATCTGAGCGCATGTATATTTATGTTTTTGGCGCCTATCTTACCGTTTTCTTTGCAGGATTTTCCTACTGGAGCGTATTTATGATGACGCCAGGTACTGCACATTAAGGAACAGAGCAATATACATAACCCATGAATCTTGATTCATGGGTTTTTACATGTCCTTATTCAGGAAATAGTCTCACTTTCTCGGCTAAATTCTTCGATTGCAGCAACACCCTAAAATACTCACTATGGCCACCAGGAACAATTAACCCCCGTATTGCTCGGTTCCGCTTTGCTGTTTTTGAGAAAGGATCCGTCTCTTGGTGGTCTTTCAGTTCTTCAAGAATCCCTGTTTTGAGTAAAAATTCATTTTGCTGAAATAGTCCTTCCATAGAAAAATTCACATTTTTTCCGCTTTCGATTAATATGTCAAAATGAATATGTGATGTCAGATCCATCTCACCCGGATACTCAAGTACTTTTTTCATCATTTTATGCTGATAATACCCTCTTAAGCTTCCCTGAAGATGGGCTGGTTCCTTCCACTCCTGTTCCGTATAGCCATAATCGATTGTAAGAAGAACACCTGATTGAATATGCGAAACGATTTCCTCATATTCTTGTATCATTTTAAGTGGTACTTCATAGCGCTGTTTTTCATTTAACATGATATTCTTTTTTGATAGGTAGTTAAGAATATCTTGATTTTTCAAAGGTTCCTTTATTTCTACTAACTGTCCTTCCTCTACAGTGACAAATACCTCTACTAGCGCTCCCTTATACATTTCAATGACATGTACAGGCAACGCATCAAAAAGTTCATTAGAGAAGACAACTCCATTTACATTCGGCAAATTTTCTAGACTATCCATAAAAGCAACCTGGTTAAACACCCCTACACGCTCTTGCTGAACCTTTCTGTGGTAAGGGCTACTGTCTACTAGGGTATAGGTGATTGAGCTCCACAGCACCGGCTCTGTTTCTTTTATAAAGGTCAGGATATCATAGGCAAGCTTCCCATCCCCTGCACCGATTTCGATTATTCTCGGAGGCAATCCGCATTCTTTTATCAAATAGATAAACCACCTGGCTAGTGCCCTCCCAAATGCATCCCCAACATTACCAGATGTATAAAAATCCCCAGTTGTACCGATTTTCTCCTTTTCACGCATATAATAACCTATATTTGGTGTATATAAGACGGCTTCCATATAATCATGATAGGAAATTCTATCTTGGGGACTGTTTACAATCATTTCTTTCAGGAGATTTTTCATTTTAACACCTCTTCTTTGATCCCCTTCCACAATAAGCTCATGCACAAAATAGTTTTTGACTATATTACTTCTTTGTTCAATAAACGTGTAATTTGATCTGCTCCAAAAAAAAGCAAACTCAGAACATATCTTTTGATACTATAGCTATAAAAGCCTTCCCCGTATCTATTAGTGCGATTTCGTCAAAATCAAATCGAGGATGGTGATGAGGAAAATGGGTGTTGTCATTCTCATTTCTTGCACCGATTTTAAAATATGTACCTGGTTTCTCTAGTAAGAAATAAGAAAAGTCCTCTGCTCCCATGGAAGGGGAAAATTCAACTACAGCTTCTTCAGAAAAAGTATTCACAAAAATGTTTCGAACCATCTTTGTTTCCTTCCTATGGTTGTATAAAGCAGGATAACCATTCAGATAGTCAATTTTATAGGCTGCATGATTTGCCTCGGTAATCCCTTTCACTATCGAGCGAATTTCTTCTTCGATTTGGAATCTTACTTCTTGATTGAATGTACGTACAGTCCCTTCGAGTTTGGCCGTATTCGCGATGATATTAAAGGCCGAGCCAGCATGAAAAACTCCTATAGTTACAACCGCAGATTGTAGAGGGCTTATTCTTCTGCTCACGATTTTTTGCAATGCTTGGACAATCTCACTTCCAATCACAATCGAATCAATGGCTTCCTGAGGTCTAGCCCCGTGACCGCCCTTTCCTTCAATGGTGATTTCAAATGCGTCCACTGCAGCCATTTTGTACCCGCTACCCACCGCTATTTTCCCTACAGGTATATCTGTGGCTAAATGCGCCCCATAAACGGCATCCACGCCCTCTAAGGCCCCATCTCCCAGCATATCCTTCGCACCGCCTGGTGGCTTTTCTTCTGCATGTTGGAAAACAAAAATAACACGCCCCTTTAATTTTTCACGGAACTTGCTTAATGTTCGGGCTGTTCCTAATAGAGCCGCAGTATGACCATCATGACCGCACGCATGCATAACTCCTGATTTTAAAGACTTATAGGGTGTCTCTTTTTCATCCTGAATGGGCAATGCGTCAAAATCCGCTCGCAATGCAATGGTTTTACCAGGATTCTCTCCGGATAATATGCCTATCACACCATTACCACCAACATTTTTCCTAACTTCTATTCCAAAACTAATTAGTTTCTCTGCAATAAAATGCGAGGTTTCCGTTTCTTGAAAAGATAATTCAGGATACTGATGCAAATGCCTTCGCCAATTTACAATGTCAGTAAAACCACTTTCTAAATCTAACAAGGCCTTCTCCAATATACCTTTGTTCTCACTCTCCATAATCCCAACCTCCTTTCATGTTTTTAAAACCTAGAAAACAGCACGATTTATTTTAATATTCAGTATAATTGTGAAAGTAATATTTTTCAATAAATTTACATTTTTAAATTCAACAATAAAAAAAGGTGCCAAACCTGGCACCTGCAAAAGTTTTTATCTCAAAAAGGGGTTTGTATTCTTTTCATCTAAGATCGTCGTAACTGGCCCATGACCAGGAAAAACAATAGTATCATCAGAAAGCGTTAGCAGTTTTGTATCAATGCTTTTTAAAAGCACTGCTTCGCTTCCGCCAATTAAATCGGTTCTGCCAACACTTCCCTGGAATAAAACATCCCCGGAAAAGAGCAACCGCTCTTCCTTCGCATAATAAGACACGCTGCCCGGTGAGTGCCCAGGGGTTTCGAATACTTCAAAAGTGAACCCACCAATAGTAAGTTCCTGCTCATTTACGAGAATATGGTCGGCCGGCTTCATCCGCATTGGGTTTTCCGGGAACCACTTCTGTGAACCATTTAATGCAGGATCAAGCAACCACTTTGCTTCCTTTTCATGAATATACGCAGGTATCTCATAATAGTCGCGGATTGCATCAAGTGCTCCGATATGGTCAAAATGAGCATGTGTTAATAAAATCGCTAGCGGCTTTAACTTTTTAGTTTGTATGTACTGAATAATTTTCTGCGGCTCCTCACCCGGATCGAAAATAATGCAGTTCTGTCCATCGGAAACTACATAGCAATTCGTTTGCAGCGGGCCTAAAGGAATTTGAGTCCATTTCATTTTCATCAACTCCATTATGATTTTCTACCCTTATCTTACACCAATTTAGGCTGCTATTGTTAATCCAGTTTACTCAAGCCATGGAAGTGTCACCTTTTAAACCTCGACAAACAATTGAAAAAATATTAAAATATTAACAAATGCAATCTTTTCTACATATTTTTGGTAGTTACTTTATTCTCTGGGTATATTATTAGAGATTAGGTTTTCATTACTTAAAAGGGGGTTTTGATATGATATTAATGGTTGTTTTCGGACTTGTGGCTATCCTAGGTGCAGCAGCAGTGGTTACCTCATTAAAACACAGAAACTTCTTAGGATTCATTTTTGCAGCAGGTAGTGCAGTCGTGTTTGGTTGGTTTACTGTTATGACTGTCATCAACAGCGGTTTTCCTGTTGCACATTAAAGAAAAAAGCTCGCCATGCGGCGGGCTTTTGTTTTAGGTCATTAACTTTCTTTAAATAATCTCTGTATTTGATGGGTTTTCATATCAATGATTTTCTCAAATTGATATCCATATAAGCATAGGCTGCCATCAAGCGAACAGCTTAATGGTTCATTTTCCATGTCCTTCATCAATTCTTCTTGTGTGCCTTTTTCCCAATTTAATTTAGTTAAGGTAAACCTGCCATCATATTGGTCAACATCTTTTGATTCATTAGGAATAAAGGTTATAAATTCCTTATTTTTTTCAATGAAATCATAGGATGGAATCACCCAATCTGAAAAGCTTTTCAATAGCGGTACGGAAAAAGAGTGGATCGGTTTGTTTGTCTCATCATAAAAAGCATATGTACCCCGATCTTGTTTTTCTGTCTCCACTTGAATCGTCATTAGCGCCTGTTTCATTTTTTTAAAGTGAATAACATCGAGCATTAGGCTTTCTACTCCATCATCATTCAGCGCTTTTCTTTCTAAAGGAGCCGTCAAAGCGGGTTCTTCCCTATTCCAATCAAGAAACATCAGTTCTTTTTCACTTGACCACTGAGCAAATGGCTGCGGAAAGTCGAGCGTTTCCATTGTTTGCTTTTCTGGATTTAACACATAACTGCTGTATGTCCAGTCTTCATTAAAACTAGATAAAAACAACATGCCATCTTGATATGAATTCCACTCATAAGTTAATTCATAGGCTGGTATTGCCACAGAATACAGCGGATTTCCTGTTTGATCAAGGATCGCTATTGATGCTTTACCTGAAGACGTGAAGGACGATACCAAAATATGCGTACCAGCTGGACTGATTGATACTTCAGAAAGCGCAAAAGACGGCTGATAAAAAATGGAAGTATCATTCGTTTCCAAATTCCATACCATCAACTGTGATAAATCATTACCATCCTGCTTCACAGAATATAAAATGGTTTTAGAATCAAGCCATCCATAAATAGCTTCGATCTTTTCTGTTTTTGAAGCTGGGATCTTTAATGTGCTTAATGAAGTTTCTTGGTTAGATTGGGAGTGTTCTTTTTCCGTATCATTTACGGGTTTACTAAGGTCCTTGGAAGGCTCACAAGCCGAGATAAGTAGGATAGTGGAGATAAATAATGCTACGAAACACAACATCTTACAGATAGACAGCTGCTTACAAAGAGCTGCTTTGGATACTTTAATCTCCACACACCTCCCACTTCAAAACTAAAACGCCTGGCATATGTGAGCGAGACATTAGAAAGAGTAAAGATTTCCAATCGAAACCCTTACGACTTTCATTATAAAGTAAAAAAGAGAAAATGTGGCGAATAATTATCTTATATTTTCGTGGAAGTATATTCCTTCGAAAATCGTCATCACATATACAGCCCTGCCATTAAAATCTTCACTGAATCTTCATATATGGTAGGCATATGCGATAGTGGAAGTGGATTAATTCCCTTACCCAATTCAATTGTGAATCCTACCCGCTTGAACTCCTGAATAAACCAATCCTTATACCCTGCATGGCTGTCAACATATTGGACAGCACGGTATCCGCTCCTCTCCTCAAACTCTTTTGCTATATTTGCTGCCTGCTCTGGTTCATGTCCTTCATATCCCCAATAAAACTCTTTTCCCTGTGTATGAAGCGCTATCACTCTTTCAAAATTTCGTCTTTCAGCCAACTCCTTCATGGCCACTGCTTCTGGCTCTGATAAACAGGTCTCTCCTGGAAAATCCCTCGGTGCAGGCGCCTTTGGAACCTTCCTCTTCTTTTCAATCTCCCAATTAGCTGGATATTGATTATTCAGATCTACTCCACGGATATTGGCTTTCCAGGCATAAAATGCAGGGTTATCATTATTTATTTTCAGCACATCAACCTTTTCCTCTGCAGCCACTGCCCCCTTAAGAACAAGATCAACCCCATCCGGGTTTACCATTGGAACCATCGAAATAGTCACATCTCTATAGAAGGGCAGGCAATCCATTCCGCAAAGAGAACTACCATTCGTAACTGAAAGTAGCAAATCATTCAACCATTTCATCAAGACCGCCGATGTAATCCATTCATTTGCATGAAAAGAACCGTTGTAATGAATAACCTTATCACCTTTACCTATTCTTACTTCAAGGAGCTCTTTCCCTAACACACTCACACCAATCGATTCAACTTTTATAAAAGGGTAATGAAAAGATAAAATTTCTAGGTCATCAAGAAGCGACTGATAATCATAGAGCTTTTCGGTGACAAGGAGAGGTTCCATGATTCGAACGGGTACAGAAAATGGTCTTTGTTCAACATGATTTACCATTAATAACGCATCAATAGGCAGTTGATATTGTAAAGCAATAGCTGCTAAATCGATATCTAGCCGGGTTTCCTTCTGAAGAATGAAACCGGGAATTTCCACATCCAGGCCTTCTGGCAAAATTCCTTCATGAATATCGGGATTGGCATCCTCAATTAATTCTTTTGGAATTTGAAACAAAACACTGTAATACGCCAACCTATCACCGCTTCTGCTCACAACTCTCATAGCCTTCGCCCCTTTCATTGTTTAATCTTTATGAAACGAAAAGCCGAAAGATGTTCACCAAGCTCCAGCGTTTTATAAAAGGATACGGTTATCCTGAATTCCAGTTGAATTATCTTTGAAAAACAAAAAACCTGGTTTTCACCAGGTTCCTTACATCAATGCTCATAAAATCGAAGCAAATCTCCGTATATGATTTTGTCTGAGTATTCAAGCTCTTGCTTTGCCTTTTCCAAATACCTTTCACATGATTCCTTTTCCGTAGGCTCTCCGGTTTTTTTATCATAGCAGGTATCCATAGTATAGAGATAATTCTTCATGATGAAGCTGCTATCGCGAAGAACGGTAAAATCAATTTTCTCCTTAGAAAATAAGTCTTTTCCGAATTCGATATAATCATCATTTTCAATACCCAGTAAATGAAGGAGAGTAGGCCTTACATCAATCTGACCAGAAACGGTGGAAATGGTTTGTCCCTTCTCCCCAGGAATATGAACGATCAATGGGACACGCTGAAGTTGAATCGATTCGAACGGCGTGATCTCTTTCCCAAGGAACTGGCTCATCGCTGAGTTGTGATTTTCCGAAATTCCATAATGGTCGCCATATAATACAATAATAGAATCTTCATATAAACCGTCACGTTTCAAATCCGTGATAAATTGTTCTAGCGCTTCGTCAGTATAGCGGACAGTCGGAAAATATTGATTCAATGTTTTGGAATTAGAATTGTATTCTTCCAGTGTCCTGTCTTCTTCATTCAATGTAAATGGGAAATGATTGGTTAAAGTTATGAACTTTGCATAAAAAGGCTCCGGCATTCCCTTTAAGTGAGCAATTGATTGCTGGAAAAATGACTTATCATTCAAACCCCAATTGACCGAATTTTTTTCTGAAACCTCATAATCATCACTATTATAAAAACGCTGGTACCCAAGAGATTCATACATCAAATCACGATTCCAAAAACTTTTGTTATTGGCATGCAAGGAAGCTGTATAGTAGCCATTTTCCTTTAATATTTCAGGAGTAGCTTTGTATTCATTCTGGGCATGTGTAAAAAATACCGCGCCTCGTCCTAATGGATAGAGAGAATTTTCAATAATGAACTCGGAATCGGACGTTTTTCCTTGACCAGTTTGGTGATAAAAGTTATCAAAGTAATAGCTCTCTTTAATAAATTTATTCAAAAACGGGGTGATTTCTTCACCATTCACGGTTTTATTGATGACAAAGCTCTGGGTGGATTCCAATGATACAAGAATCACATTTTTTCCTTTGGCAAGCCCATAGAAGTCATCATTCTCTGCTTTATGATTGGCGCGAACATAATTTTCAATCTCAGTCAATTCACTGCCATCTGCTAAAGCACGCTGAGCCGATGATTTTGTCTGTAATATTGCATCATACAGGTGGTAATGGTACGTACCGATGTTTTTAACGAGGATTTCACGGTCAAAAGTACGAGTAAGGAGTTCAGGACGCTCCGCTTCTGCTAACGCTAGGTTAAAAAACGTAATTCCTATCGTCATTAGTAAATAGAATTTCCGATCCTGCAGATTGTTCGCTCGATTATAGAATAATTTCGGTTTGGATTTTAAAAGTATTATCAAGAAAAGAAGATCAACAAAATACAAAAGGTCACTCGCATTAATCAGTTCATGAACACTGCTTCCAAGGTCGCTCATATTGCTCGTCTGAAAAAGCACTGGAATGGTTAAAAAATCATTAAAAAAGCGAAAAAAAACAAGGTTGGCAAACAGTACTAAGGTAATTAAGAAACTCATGGTTAACAAATAGGCTGTTCGTCTGGTTTCTTTCAAAAAAATATTTACGCCAAGAGCAAGCAAAAGGAAGCTGACCGGATTAATGAATAATATGATTTCCTGAATCCAATTTTCAATATCTATCTCAAAACTTGTTTTATAAGCGATGTATGTTTTAAGCCAAAGTGATAAAAACACAACCCAAAATAACGAATATTTCTGTTTCTTGAAGTCCCTTTTCAATCTGGTCCCTCCTAATAAAAAAAGCGTTGGAGCTATAATCTTTTACTTCCAAACAACAAAACACTTTCCATCACGATTCATTGTTCACTTACAACTGATAGTTAGTAGAAAAATTGAACTTCATAACTGAGATGAAGCCTTACAATTTGTTAGATGCACAAACTTATTTGAAAATTGCATTAATTAACCTTATAACCCTGTTTGTACAGGGTTATAAGGAAAGAATCATGGATTTAATTGATTTTTAATAAGCCAAGCTGCTCCAATTACCCCTGCATCATTGCCTAGTGTTGCAAGGCTAATTTCCGTTGATTTACAAACCCGCTTAAATGAATATTTTTCAAATGCCGAACGGACATTGGCGAGCAGAATGTCTCCGGCTTGTGAAACGCCTCCACCAATAACGATTTTATCTGGATTCATGACATTCCCAACATGTGATAAGGCTAACCCTAAGTAATTGCATACCTTATCTACCACAGCTTTAGATAGAGGATCACCTGCATTTGCACATTGGAATAACAATTTAGAAGAGAGCATAATTCCCTCGTTGATTTTCTGCTGAAGAAGGGACATTTGCTCGGAATTGTGCAAAGCCTCTAAAGCCAGTCGGACGATTCCTGTTGCTGAAGCAACCGTTTCCAAACAACCCGTTTTCCCGCAATTGCATGGAGCTCCACCATCTGTTACAACGGTTATATGTCCAATTTCACCCGCCGCCCCACTTGTACCATGGACGATTTGCCCATTATGGATGATTCCGCCACCTACACCTGTTCCAAGAGTAACACATACAAGGTCCTTGGCTCCATTACCCGCGCCTTTCCACATTTCCCCCAATGCTGCCATATTGGCATCATTATCGATTACAGCTGGAAGAGATGTCTCCACTTCCAATAGATCTTTTAAAGGATAGTCTTTCCATCCTATATTGATGGCTTCATAAATGGAACCGTTAACAAATTTCACAGGACCAGGGGCGCCCATTCCTATACCTAACACCTTACTCTTCGGTTCATTGAGTTCTTCAAGCTTCGCATCAATCGCTTTGGCTATGTTCATCGTAATGAATTTGCCATTTTCGGAGATGTCAGTGCTGATTTCCCATTTATGAATAATCTCTCCGTATAGATTAATTAGAGCAAGCTTGGTAGTTGTACCGCCTAAATCGACACCCATCAGCCACTTTTCCATCATTCTCACCTTTTTATCAATTTTTTTTCTGCTTTTCCCTTTCAAGAGACAATTGCTGCCTAATTAAAAGTATCGCCATTTGATAATCTTTTGTGTCCATCATCTGCATTCGATGAATTTCTCTGATTTCTGCTTCCATCAGTTCAAGCTCGGCTAAACGATCACCAATATAAATAAATGTCCCGAATCTTTTCCAATATTGTTGAAGATCATAAAATGTTTTCATAATAAACCTCTTTACTCTATTCTATAGGAAAGTATAACGAATCCGCCGCTATGTAACAAGCGCAGATTTCCCCTTATGATAATTTTTCCCATCCCCTCATAGATGTCCAACTCTATTCATATGATGAAACATTAGGAAAGTGAACGTTCATTGAAGGTCTTTTGAAATTTCCATATTTCATTATTCGAACCAACCTAGTATTTTGAACAGACATCATACGTTAAAACGGAGGGGAAAAATGAAACTACAATTGAAGTATACTGCTTTATTAGTATTAACTACCATTTTTGTCATCCTTTATTTTTCAAATAAAAATCAGGTAGAGGAAACCATTATTTATTTTCCTATCGATACCTCTCTCCATTTTGAACAAGCTGCCACTCATTTGACGCCGAAAAAAACAGGAGATTCAACATACTCTATAACTTGGAAGGTCAATTCTTCGTTGGACCGGTCTGCCTACCTACGCCAAGATGTCTCCCTGCTATACAAAAATGGGAAATTGACTGGATCTTTAAAAAATTGGAGACAAAATAAACAAGGACTCTCCCAAAAAGCTAAATCCAAAGAAAGCGAAAGCGGGCGTTATGAAGCCGTAACTTTTCACTATGCCGAGGTACACCCAACTGAAACCATTTTTACCAGTGCTCAACAACTAAGTAAAGATAAACTTTATACCGTAACTACACCAACTTTTCAATATTTCCATAGACCTCTTTCCGAAGTACAGAACGAATGGAAAAAAACGCTGGACAACTTGACCGATGAAATTACTCAAAACAGTTTGGAGGAAGCTAGTAATACATTTCAAATTAATCAAGATCAGTACAAAATTATCTCATTAACCGAGTTACCCTCAAAAAAAAACCAATGGCTTTCTGCCTTTCCCCAATTCCAACGTGAAGAAATTGTAGGAAAGCTTTGGGAAGGACTTTATAAAAATTATGTGTTAGGCGTAAAAAAGGAGGACGGCTCTACTGTGAGTTCACAAGGTAGCACCATCCCCCAATTGCTTGTAGCAAAGAATCAAAGTGAAATACTTGTCTTATTTACACTGGAAGACGGTACCCCTATTATGCTACGTCAGAAGCTATAGTTGATTTTCAATTTCTGTTAACAATTTAGTATATGATTTTTTCTCTGGAGCAAGCTCAATTGCCTTTTGAGCTTGTTCTTTAGCTTGATCATACAACCCTAGATTCACATAAACTAAGGCCAGATTGTAATGGGCTTCATGTAATTCAGGGTTTTGTTCAATCGCTTTTTCATAATAATCACGAGCCTGATTTATATCCTCTGCACCAAAAGATAAATTTCCTAGTATAAAAAGTGAAAGCGGTGCGTCAGAATTTTCATTCACATATTTGACCAATATATCCTCCGCTTTATCTCCTTCTTCATTGTCAATGTATTCCAGGGCCAACCTAGCCATGGTTTTATCATCTATAGCTGCACTATTCTGATGGTTAAAACCGAATTGCAGCAAGATATATGTCAGTATTGCCGTTCCTATTAAAAAGGCCAGCTGACGCAAGAGATTTTTAGCTTTTGGAAGGTGGACCACTCCAGCAGCCAAGAAGCCGCCAATCAATCCGCCAATATGCCCTGCATTGTCAATGCCTGAAACAGTGAAACCATAAACCAGATTAATAATAATTAAAACGATGACCGAAGAGCCCATAGATCGCATAAATAATTTCGGATATACAATTCCAAAATACAGAAGTGCCCCAAAGCAGCCGAAAATAGCACCGCTCGCTCCTGCTGAAAGATTTGGTGTCATAATAAAGCTGCCCAAAGTCCCGGCAAACCCAGCAAAAATATAAATGAATAAGAACCTGGCGTTTCCATAAATCCTTTCTACTTCAGCACCGATTAAATACAACGAAAATGTATTCATAAGTAAATGGATAAAGCCAATATGAACGATCATCGGGCTAAAGAATCTCCACCATTCCCCTTGCATGATGTAGGGAGAATATTTAGCTCCAAACTCAATCAGCGTCTTCGAATTGGTGCTTCCACCATTGAACTCCATCAAGATAAAAACAGCTATTTGTATCGCAATGAATATATATGTAAAGAATGGTTTAGAATTTTGAAACACTTTTTGCTCAGCCTTAGTCTTTTTAACGGATTCTGTGATGGCGGCCTGCTTTAACGTGAGAACTTTTTCTTCATCTAAATCTTCAGCTTTCAGATCGTGAATGATTAGCGGTTTTTTTAGGACATGCTCAAGATTTTGTAACGAAGCGGGAAACGTTTCACAAGCTAAAATAAACGTGTTAACCTTCGTTTTTTGAAATGATGCAGGCTGCAAACTAAATTCATAATCATCTACTGGAGCAAATTTACTCACGTAGATACTTAATATCGAAATGGGTTTTTTGTATAATTTCCTTCGGATTTTTTCCCCATTCTGCAAGGTTCGGTCAATATCGCGTTTCAGCCAGTTTGCCCAATCCAAATCATGACGAATAAGTCTGATGACCGGGAACTCCTTATTTTTATCGCTTTCGAGCCAAATCTCCTGATGGTTTTCCGTGACAGTGATCATTCGATAATCATATTGGGTTGACAACTGCCTTACAGTCTCCCAAAACAAATAATCCTCTTTAAATCCCAATACCTTCCCCACTTTCCAATGAATCTTTTCCTTCTAAAATTCCTGTTTCATTTAATTAAAACTATAGACGAAATTAAGAAAAAAGTAAAAAAAGAGACTGTTTAATTCCAATCTTTATCTCCTTTTAAATAAAAAAGGAACCCTTATTCAGGTTCCTTTTTAAAAGGCTGACATCATCATTTGGTCTGACTGAACATGCTTTGCATCATTTTATCCCTGACAATTGGCATATCCAAGGATTTGGTCACTAGAAACCTTCTTACTAAGCCGTTAGATAGCGCAACATTTATCAAGCGATACCTGTTTTGATAGCCTGCATAAACCACTAATCCAACCAAGAAAATCTGAACAATTAATCGAAGCATAACAATCCCTCCTACCGTTAGTGTGATACAGGATAGGATTTTTATGAGCTAAAAATGATAATTAATGAACTTCATCTTCTAATGGGCATATGTCCGTAAAACCTTTGTTGGGGTAATAAGTTTACCCACCGCGATATCATGCACCTCAATAGGCAGATCATCTATTATTTGAACTTCGTATGTAAGAGCTAATGTAGCTCCTCGGTAATAAGAGAGAAAACGGTCATAATAGCCGCCCCCAAACCCCAGTCGATATCCTTCTTTTGTAAAAGCAAGACCTGGTACAACTAATACATCTAATTCCTCAATAGTAGCTTTATTTGTTTCAGCTACAGGTTCAAGTAGTCCATAATAAACAGATTCCAGCTGATTAAAGGACATAATCTTTTTGAACTCCATCGTCTTCTTTTCAGGGTCACATTTTGGAACGGCTACTTCTTTTCCCTCACTCCATGCTTGCTCGATAATACGGACAGTTGGAACTTCCGGAGGAATTGAAATAGTAATCCCAATGGTTTTAGCTTTTTTCCATTCATCAAGGGAAAATAAGTTTTCAGCAATTTTATTCGATAATTCTTCGTGCTCCTCTTTGGTTAGCTCCATTAAACGAGATCTAACTTCCTGCCGGAGCTTTTTCTTATGTTCTCTCATCTTTTCCGACTCCTTTAGTCTACTTCTATTATTATCTCATAATATTTATTCATTTACTAAATACGAAGTAGAAAATTGTCGAATTATTCCGTGCATATTAGAAAAAGGTTTAATAAAAGGGGCTAGATTCTTTCAAAAATCGAATATTAAAGCGGAGACAATCAAAAAAGCATAAAAAAAACAACAGGAAAAATCCTGTTGCTTACTTTGTTTCACGGTGAGTGGTGCTGCGTTTTTCTCTTGAGCAGTATTTTTTAAGCTCAAGACGGTCTGGATTGTTACGTTTATTTTTTTTAGAAATATAGTTACGGTCTCCACATTCAGTGCAAGCTAACGTAATATTCACGCGCATGTGTATTTCCCTCCAAACATATTGACTTTTTCACATAGGACTTTTCTATAATAGCATTATTTGTTGTGAATTGCTAGTATGTTTTCGGGAAATACAACATAAACTTTTTTTATAGTTTATTACCCATGTTTTGCATCGCCAGGAGAAGCTGATTATTTATGATTTTCGCTTCTTCTCTAGTTTCAGCATGAATGGCCCAAGCGACTGCCTCTACACATTCCTTCGGCAAGATCTCCGTCTCTAAGGTAAACATACTCGTGACCTCTCCCTTGGCAAGCGGTGAATAGGCAAGTAGTCCTTCTTTCAGTGATTTAAAACACCCCTCTTGATAAAGGCTTCCTTTACCTTGAATGCAATATTGCGAGATACTTTTACCCTTTACCAATCCCCCTAATAAAGCAATCGATTGAGGAGCAACATGTAAAATTGCCCTTTCATTTGGACTGTAAAAAGCCACTGCCTGCCTTTCGAAAGCGTTTTCATAGTGAAAAAACACCTTCGGATGTTTAGGCTCAAATGAGGTATTCCTTATCGTAAACTTTGAAAAGGTTACCTGTCCCTGAGTATAAGTTTGTACAAGCGTCCGTATCTCCCCATTAGGATGACTCATTATATCCTCTTCAGGATACCAATCAAAACTCTCGTCCATCCATAGCCCAGCCTTTAACCCCTTTCGATATAATTCCTGGTTATCCTGCGGCATATACGCGGATAGTGAACTCATACAATCATCCCTTTCTCTAATTAATTTATATATAACTTATCGTTAGGCGCTGACAGCGAAACTATCCTTTTTAGATTCTGCACACCATATTCTTCTTTGGTTTTCACTTATAATTAACTATTCAAAATATTTCGTCTTTTCTTTTTATTCTATCTTCATGTTAGCATTGAATTGGCTTATGGACAATAAACACATTTTGTCGAATTTTATTTAAGTTGGCTAGCAAAGGGTTTTTCCATGTTTTAAAATCAAAAATTTTCCACCTCAGTAAAAGGCATCATGCTTTTCGACAAAAATTCGATACAAAAAAAACTTAATATGAAGTTACATGTTATTTTAGTTGATATAAAAATATGAAAATCACCAATTTTTTAAAAAATATGTGTAAAATATAAGTAAATGTCGAAAATTCTCTTCTGAGGTGAAAGCATGGAAGCCCTTATTATTCTATTATTCTCATTAGCCATCGTTATACTTATGATATCTTTTTTCAAACAAGATAAGATTGCCAAGTTAGAAGAAGATCTAGAGCAAATGACCTTAACCTATATGCAGGATATCTACCAATTAAAGAAGAAAGTGAAGATTCTTGAGGAGGAATTTGTTATTCAGGATGAGCTGATTAATCCTGAATCCAAATTCCAACAAGCTGTTTCTACCAATGAATTGGAGCCTATTCATAAAATTTTAAAAAGCCAGGTTCTTTCTTTATACAGCCAAGGCCTTTCTTTGAATCAAATCGCTAAGCAATCCTCTTTAACAAAAGAACAAACCATCTCTGTCATCGAACAACATAGATTGCGGGGAAACGAAGATGAATAAAGCAACACTGCAGGGTCTTTCCGCCGGTATCATTTTTTCCACCGCAATCTTTGCTGGCTTTTATTATGGCACAGGGGCGAATGCAGGCCACGCTCCGACTACGGAGGAAGCTAAGGAATTGCTCGTAAAAAAAGGATTTATCGTGTCATCTCCGACGGATGAAGGCGAAATAGCAGGCAAGCCATCGAAGAGTGAGGACAAAGAAAAACAGAAAAAACAAGATGTAAGCCCGATTCAGGAAACGAAAGAGAAAGAGGTTTCCAAAAAGGAAGACACAATCGTCCCCTATACTTTAAAAGTGAAATCGAATATGACCGCTACAGAAATTACCCAGATTCTAGCTAAAGAGAAAATCATCGATGATGCTGCTGGCTTTGAAGCTTATATGAATGAACATGATTTCTCTAAAAATGTTCAAATCGGCGTCTTTGTCGTTACAAATAATATGACATACAGACAGTTGGCCCATACTTTAACTCATTAAAAAAAAGAGAGACTTTTTAATTGGACTTTGTCCGAAAAAAAAGTCTCTCTTTTTCCATTTAGGAATGTATTCATTCATTCCTGCCAATATATCTCCCTCTTACCAGAAAGTAGATATTTTCAGCTATATTCGTTGTATGGTCAGCCGTTCTTTCTAAATAACGGGCAATTAAAGAAAGCTGTGTGATCTGCTGAAGGTTTTTTTCATCTGAAAGTCGAAGGAGACTTCGAATCATCTCTCCATAAAAGCGATCGACCTCATCATCCATTTCAATGATTTCTCTTGAAAGAACAACATCTTCCTTCTCAAATGCATCTATCGAAAGTTCAATCATCTTTAATGTAATATCATGCATCTGCTTTAATGGTGTTAAAGGCAGAATAAATGGCTGGTCACCGATTCGGATGGCTGATTTAGCGATATTGACGCCAAAGTCCGCCATCCTCTCAATATCTGAAGCTATTTTTATAGCAGCAATTATTCTCCGCAAATCAATCGCAACCGGCTGTTGCTTAGCAATCAGTAAAATCGCAAAGTCATTAATTTCCTCTTCTAATAAATCAGCTATTGTATCATTATCAATAACTTCAAGGGCCTCTTCAAGATTCTTGTTTTCCAAAGCGGTGAATGATTTTGATATCGCACCTGAAGCTAAATTAGCCAACCTCACTATTTTCTCTTGCAATTCTTTTAATTGAAGCTCAAAATTTTCACGAACAACCATTGTCGCATCTCCCTTTCATTCAGCCAAAACGTCCGGTAATATAATCTTCTGTTCTCTTATCATTCGGGTTCGAAAAGATAGTGTTAGTGTCTGAATACTCGATGACTTCCCCATTTAAGAAGAAGGCCGTTTTATCAGAGATACGAGCTGCCTGCTGCATATTATGAGTAACGATGATTATACTGAAATCTTTTTTTAGCTCTTGGACTAATTCTTCTATTTTCAAAGTGGAAATAGGATCAAGGGCAGAGGTCGGTTCATCCATTAAAATGACATCAGGTTCAATCGCCAGACAACGAGCGATACAAAGGCGCTGTTGCTGTCCACCAGAAAGTCCATACGCATTTTCATGCAGACGGTCTTTCACTTCATCCCAAATGGCTGCCCCTTTTAAACTCTTTTCTACGATTTGGTCTAGAATCTTTTTATTTTTGATACCGTGGATTTTTGGTCCGTATATAACATTTTCATAAATTGATTTAGGGAAGGGATTAGGTTTTTGGAAAACCATACCAACCTGTGTCCTTAAATCTTCTACCTTGTAAGACTGATCTAGAATATTGCGGTTCCTATATTTAATCTGCCCAGTCGTTTTAACATCTGGAACAAGTTCAATCATCCGATTTAACGTTTTGATGTAGGTAGATTTTCCACATCCTGAAGGCCCGATAATGGCGGTCACTTCATTTTGATACATATCTAGGTTAATATTTTTTAAAGCATGGTTTTCACCGTACCATAAATTGAGATCTGACGTTTCATACACCGTTTCCTTTAAGAAAACAGAATCTGCATTTTCATTTTCTATTCCAACTGTTGGAGCCTTTTTGGGTCCCGTTAATGTCATATTCATTCTTTCCTTCCTCCAATCAGTATCTTTTCTGGAACTTGTTACGGATTATGACAGCTATCGAATTCATTAAAATTAACAGGGCAAGTAAAACGATGATACCTGCAGCCGCAACCTGCTGAAATTCTTCCTGTGGTCGGGATGTCCAGTTATAGATTTGCATCGGTAGCACCGTAAAAGTATCCATGACCGATTGTGGTAAAAAGGCGATGAACAACGGGATACCAACCACAACTAATGGAGCCGTTTCCCCAATCGCCCGGGATAAAGCTAGTATTCCACCTGTCAAAATACCAGGTATCGCAGCTGGAAGAACCACTTTTAAAATTGTCTGCCACTTTGTTGCACCCATTCCATAAGAAGCTTCCCTTAAGTCACGCGGTACAGAACGTATGGCTTCCTGAGCTGCAACAATGATGACTGGCAAGACGAGTAGGCTCATCGTCAAACCTGCTGCCAACACGGAGCGATCCAAGGCTAGAGCCCTAACGAAAACCGTTAAACCGAGCAATCCAAATACAATTGACGGAACACCTGCCAGGTTGGATATATTCAGCTTTATAAAAGATGTGATCCAATTCTTTCGTGCATATTCCTCTAAATAAATCGCCGTTCCCACACCGAGAAGAAGGGAAACTGGGGTAACGACGGCCATTAACCATATCGAACCGATAAGAGCTGCCTTTACACCAGCCTCTTCCGGTCTCCTTGAAGCGAAATTCTGGAAGAAATCTAAATTTAAATGACCAATTCCTTGAGTCAATATCCGATAAAATAAGATGGCCAATACCAGAAGGCCAAATAAGGTTGCTAAGAAGAATAATCCTTTACATATCGAGTTAACCGCCAGCCGAGTGGGCATTTTTTTTACAACATGATTTTTGTTTATCAGTTTCATGTTTTAATATTCCTCCCTGAACTTGCGGGAGATGAACTGCGCCAATAAATTCATAATAAGCGTAAAGACGAACAGTGTCATTCCAACCGCATATATGCTGTAGTAAATCGTTGTCCCGTACCCTGCGTCTCCAGTACTCACCTGTACGATATAGGCAGTCATCGTTTGAATAGAATTTGTGACGTCCATACTCATACTTGGAGTCGATCCACCTGCGACACTTACGATCATGGTCTCTCCAATTGCTCTGGATAAAGCCAGGACAATTGAAGCAACGATACCGGACATGGCTGCTGGCAATACCACTTTAATCGTCGTTTCCAGCTTTGTAGCTCCTAGAGCATACGCACCTTCACGAATCGATTTCGGTACTGAGACAAGTGCATCTTCCGATAAAGAGGCAATCATCGGCATGATCATGATTCCTACCACAATCCCAGGACTTATAGCATTGAACATGTCAAGGGAAGGGAATATATCCCGCAATACTGGCGTTACAAAGGTTAAGGCAAAGAAGCCGTAAACGATAGTAGGGATTCCAGCTAAAACTTCTAAAATCGGCTTAATGATTCTCCGTGTTTTCTCTGATGCATATTCACTCAAGAAAATGGCGGTTGCAAGACCTATCGGAACTGCAACTATCGCCGCTATTACCGTTACCTTTAATGTTCCAACAACAAGTGGCATAACCCCAAATGAAGGCGTGGATGCAAAGGGTAACCATTTATGTCCTGTTAAAAACTCCACGATGGACACTTTCTCAAAAAATATAAAAGTTTCGAAAATCAACGTAAGGACTATCCCAATGGTAATTAATACAGAAATTACCGCTGTAAGGAACAACAGCTTAGGAATGAGTTTTTCTATATTCCATCTTTTTTTGCTTTTCTTTTCTAGAATTAATTGCTGTACAGAATAGGTATCTGTTTGTTTCGGTTCCAACATGTATCCTCCATTTCAGACACGCAATATTAAGGGGCTACCCAATCCCTCTATTTATACTAAGAGATTGGGCAGCCTGTTAAACTGATTATTTTTTTAGTTCGTTCAATTTTTCAAGATCCTTCTTGTACTCTTCTTCCGGTAAGCTGACGTAGCCTACTTCTTCAGAAAGCTCTCCAGCATTTTCAATGACGAATTGAGTATAATCAGCCACTTGTTCTTTTTCAGCTACACTTTTATTGGATACATATGTGTACAAAGGACGAGACAGTGGTGCATACTCTCCGCTTTTAATCGTTTCATGTGTAGGCTCAACAGCACCCTTACCATTATCGATGGATACAACTTTTAATTTATCCTTATTTTCTGCATAGTAAGCAAATCCGAAGAAACCAATCGCATTTTTGTCACCTTCTACCCCTTGTACAAGAACGTTATCATCTTCAGAAAGAGTCGCATTTTCAACCATTGGTTTTTCCTCTAAAATAACTTCGTTGAAATAATCATATGTGCCAGAATCAGTTCCCGGAGAGTAAAATTTAATTTCTTCCTTCGGCCATTCCGGACGTATATCAGACCATTTCTTCACTGATCCATTGTCAACCCAAAGCTTTCTTAGTTCGTCAACTGTCATTTTATCGATGAACTCATTATCTTTATTGACAACGATAGAAATACCATCAAACGCAAGCTTCATTTCTGTATACTTAACTCCCTTTTCATCAAGTAACGCACTTTCTTCGTCTTTGACTGGTCGGGACGCATTAGTTAGATCCGTTTCTCCAGCGATGAATTTTTTAAATCCTCCACCTGTTCCCGATGATCCTACAGATACTTTAACATCAGGTTGTGCCGCCATATATTCTTCAGCAACTGCTTCCATGATTGGAAATACAGTCGATGAACCATCCATAATCACTTCGCCCTTGAGTTTATCTGAAGCCGTTTCATTTCCTTTACCGCTGTTTGAAGTATCATTTGATCCACATCCAGCTGCCACTGCTATTACTCCACCCATTACTGCAGTCATTGCCATAAATTTGAAACGTCTCATTTGTAAATCCCCCTAAGAATTTTATATGAATATTTTGTCCTACAAACACATCATACGTTTTGACTGTAAATTCCGTTTAAAGCAATTGTAAACATTAAGTAAATAATTGTTTATATATTGTAAAGGTAGTCAGAAAGTAATATGGTACTAATTAACAACAGTATCTTTTCCATTAATCACTCTCTTATTTTGTGCCCAGTGCCTGTTTACATGAGAGGGAAATTACTCCAACTCCAACTGAAGTGATTATAAGTCTTTTTCATATGTGGAAAGTGCAAAGGTCGAGGCAGAGCAATTTTACTTTATGACAAAAAAACACGCTTTCGGTTTTACCCAAAAACGTGTTTTATGACTTTTTATTCATTTTCCTGACTATTTCTTATTTCAGCCTGCTCTTTTTGAACGTCTTTACCATTCTCTACCTTCAACTCAGTCGTTTCTTCAGTCTTCCCTTTCTTAGCACGCTCTTTTTTCAGTTTGAAATAAGTATCCATAATCTCTTCGCCAATTTCTTTACTCATATTATGTCCCGAATGGCCCTGGTACGCCCACGGGACAACAACAGCAAAAGCAACTTCAGGGTTTTCAGCAGGTGCATAGCCGACCAACGTGATATTCATCGTATCTTGAGGTTCGCTATAATCCGCTCGGTTCGGACCATCATAGAACGCTTGCGCCGTCCCAGTTTTAGCCGCTACCGTATATGATTTATTCCCAAAGTAAGTATATGCTGTTCCGCCTTGTTCCATCGAAACTTTCTCGAAACCGCTCTGCACACGTTCTATCCATTCTTCCTTCATTTCAAGACGATTAAGGACAGTTGGTGAAACGTCTTCCGCAACAGGACCCAATTCTTCATTATTATCAACAGGATCACGGATTTCCTTAACCATATGCGGCTTCATACGATTTCCACCATTCGCAATGGCTGAAACATACTGCACAAGCTGCATCGGTGTGTACGTATCATACTGTCCGATTGCGAGGTCAAGCAGCTTACCTGGTGACGTTTCCGAACCTTTGAATCCACTCATTTCATTCGGTAGGTCAATCCCCGTACGGACACCCAAGCCAAACTGGGCAAATGAATTACGCATGGTTGAAAATGCGCTTGAACTTATATTTAATGGTTCGTTCGGAACATAATTTGCACCTGCAATATTAATCGCTGTCCTAAACATATAAACGTTCGAGGATACTTTTAAGGCGGTTAAATCATTAATATTCCCGAAGTTACTGTAAGAACCTTTAGGCTTGGTACCTTTGATTTTCAACTTCGTATCATAAAAGTATGTACCCGGTTGGATAGCTCCTTGCTGATAACCTGTTAAAACGGTAGCACCTTTTACTGAGGAGCCCATCGTATAGGAAGTCGTAATATTCCCTAATGCAAAGTCCTCTATGGAAGATTTCCCTGTTTTTGAATCCTTCTCATATTTCTTACCAGCCATCGTTAAAATTTCCCCTGTATTAGGATCCATCATAACGACAAAAGCTCTATCCAAGAACTTAGTGTTGCCCATTCTTTTCTTGGCAATCAATTGCTTTTCAATGATTTCCTCTGTTGCAAGTTGTAAATCCATATCAACTGTCAATATAAGATCTTTTCCTCGCGAACCTTCTGTAATCACTTCGGAATCCACAATGTTCCCTGATTTATCGGTCACATTCCTTACCTTAGCTTTCTGTCCTTGAAGAATATCCTCATATTGCGCCTCAATATAACTCTTACCAACTCGGTCATTCCGACTATAATCACGTGCTAGATAATAGTTCAAACTCTCACTAGGCAATCCTTCTTCAGAGGAAGAGACCTTCCCTAACACAGACTTGAGTGTTTTATTATACGTATAGAAACGATCCCAATCCGTTGATACATCAACCCCAGGAAGCGAATCAAGGTGTTCACTCACCTTTGCAAATTCTTCCTTCGTTACTTTCTTGTTTTTCACAATTTGCGGAGTCAGAGCATATCCGCTTGCGAATTCTCTATAGATAGCAAGGACTTCCATTTCTTCTTTAGGAATCTCCATTTCTTTCTCAGTAATTCGATCAAGCTGAAGCTTATACAAATCACCTTCTTCAAGCTCGCCCTCTTCTACTTGTTTTCTCTCTTTATCCGTAATCTTTTTCTCGGCAAGCTCTGGATTATTTAAAATCCAAAAATCCTTTTTATCACGATCCGTCACTTTATCCGTTTCTTTATCAATCAACTTCGCAAGTTTCTCAGCCGTTTCGACCATTTCTTTTTGTTTCGTACCTTGCTTTCTTGTATATGTAATTGCATCCAGTGGTTGGTTGTCGACCATCAGTTTTAAATTACGGTCATACATTTTCCCACGGGGCACCGAATTATTCACGGTCACTTCCTCTGTTCTTTCAATCTCGCGCCGGTAATCATCACCATACACAATCTGTACAACACCCAAACGCAAAATTAAAGCAGAAAACAAAACAAATACTAAAAAGAAAAGAATATTCAATCTGAAAGGCACATGCGTCTTTTTCTTTTTCTTTTTATTCACACTAAGCCACACATCCTTTTTACATAGTCATAATAGTCCTATACCATTCTATAGAACATTTATATTTTTTTCTACCTTAGTGTTCTAGAAATATTAAACATCTAACGAACTTTACATAAAAAGTGACTTACGGCTCATAATTTCAAAAATCGTAAGTCTTAGATATTGAAAAGAGGCCTCAAAGGGCTCTTTTCAATTTTAGTCATTGATGTCGATTTTCCGCACAAACCAATAAATCATAGTATGCCCCGCCCCGACGATTAGCAGATATATTGGCAGGATCTGTTTTAAATCGAAAAACTTGACTGACAAAATAAATCCTAATATAGAAACGATTCTTCCAAAATGAACGAACAGCTCACGAACTACGATATATTCAATTCTCATTTCTGCGGCATTCCAAGCCCGGCCTATAATATCATAAGTCAATGATATATACGGTACGAGTAGAATTGGGTAGGCGATTGCAACGATTGCCCCATAAATGAGAATCTTTCCAAATGTGATATCAAAAGCAATTAGCAAGATTCCTGCATACAACAGGATTCCCCCAACAAGAATTGCTTTTTTTCGCATCGGCTGTTTTATATATCGAGAAGCAACAAAATAAGCAATAAAAGATATAGCTGAATTTAAGAGCCCATAACTGCCCAAAGCAAGTTCACTATCCGTCTGAATAAAAACAATAATCGAAATGATAAACATGAATGTTCCTTCTCGTATCCCCTGAAAAAAGTGAGCACGAGTTATTAAAAGCCAATTGCGATTATTTTTTCGTTCCTTCATTATCCGTATGAAAAAGTATTTCCCATGAGCCGGACGCCTTTTTAATGAAAAGCTGAGAAACACTGCTATGGAAAACAAAAGTAACGATAATCCGAAAACAATAGAATAACCTGTGAATTTCTCGAGCCTCGAAATAATAAACCCTGAAAGAATGGGACCAATCATCCCTCCAAATGAAGATAAAATCCCTAAAAATCCATTGAAGAAGTCTCTTGTTTCTGGTTCCGTAATCTCAAAAGTCAACACATTATAAGCAAGCCAATAGAACCCATACCCAATCCCTAACAGTGCACCAAGTAGCCAAATGAAATCCGTGGCCCGTGTGCCGACCAAAAGAACTGATAAATAAAATAGGGCCAAAAAGATAACACCCAAACGCAGGACAATGATCCGGTCTACTTTTTTCGCTAATCTGCCAGCGAATACAAAGGTTAGCGGTTGAAAAAGCACCACGGTTAGATTATATACGGCAATATCAACAATTTGACCGGATTGTTTCCACAGATACACATTAACAAATGTATTGGATAAAGCGATACTGAGGCTGTACAGGCCGCCAATCAGCAAGAGGAGATGCAAATCCTTCTTCGCTCCCGCTTCACCCATCCATCTCTCTAAAATACCCATTGTTTTAACTCTCCTTTAAATTCCACTCTAGTGTTTGAAAAAACAAGGGTATTTATGTGGAAAAAAGTAAAGAAAACTCATCGATTGGCTAGCCTGTAAGGCGTAGACAGAGATGTAGTTGCCCTTACACTTGTTACCTTAACCCGTTACTTCCTCGAATTCCCTTCCCCACAACGGGTTAGAGCAGTGTAAAGAAAACTCATCGATTGGCTAGCCTGTAAGGCGTAGACAGAGATAAACAAAAAACGGGAATCCCCGTAAAAGGGATTCCCGTCTTTTTAATTCCTACTAATTATTTAGCTGCGCTGTAACGTTTTGCAACTTCATCCCAGTTAACAACATTCCAGAAAGAATTGATGTATTCAGGACGACGGTTTTGGTAGTTTAGGTAGTAAGCATGCTCCCAAACATCCAATCCAAGAAGTGGAGTTTTACCTTCTGATAATGGGTTGTCTTGGTTCGGTGTGCTTGTTACTTCTAACTCACCGTTGTTTACAGCAAGCCATGCCCAGCCAGATCCAAAACGAGTAGTAGCCGCTTTAGCGAACTCTTCTTTAAAGCTGTCAAAGCTGCCAAATTTAGAAGTGATAGCATCAGCTAATTCACCAGTTGGTTGTCCGCCACCGTTTGGTGAAAGGATTTCCCAGAATAATGAGTGGTTAGCATGTCCACCACCATTGTTACGTACAGCTGTACGAACAGCTTCAGGTACTGCATCAAGATTAGCAACAATTTCTTCAACGCTTTTGCTTAGAAGTTCTTGGTTGCCTTCTAGAGCATTGTTCAAGTTAGTCACATACGTGTTGTGATGTTTAGTGTGGTGAATGTTCATTGTTTCTTTGTCGATGTGTGGTTCTAATGCGTCATATGCATACGGTAATTGTGGAAGTTCGAAAGCCATAATAAAATTCCTCCCTATGTAAGCTGTTTTTTTGAGGGCTCTAGTTCTCTTAAGATACCTAAAGCTCGCTAGCAATAGAGTATCAAATTTTTGAAACGGTTTCAAACCTTATGCCTCATTTTTTCAATTCATTTCTATTTCCTATGAGAATACCACGAATAAAAAATACGCAATCATCAAAAGTTGGATGATACCTTTTGTAATCACACTGCTTATAAATCCGATAACGGAACCAAGGCCGATTTTAGATGCAGTAATAGGGTCTTTTTTATGGACTATGATTTCTGCCAGGAATGCGCCTATAAAAGGCCCGATTAATATCCCGACAAATGGTATCACAAATGGTCCGACAAGAAGCCCGATTGTACTGCCCCAAACCCCCGCTTTGGTCCCTCCATATTTTTTGACCCCGACCATGTTTGCGATATAATCTGCTGCGAATAAGAGAATGACAAATAAAATTTGGACTGTCCAAAAGAACCATCCAAAAGGTTCAAAGGAATAAAATAGCCCATATAACAAAATCCCCCCAAATATAAATAAAACGCTTGGAATAACTGGAAAAATCAATCCGACAAAGCCCACTATGAACATCAGGACTATAATTATCCAAAATATTGTATCCACAATTAAAACGCCCTTTCACATTTCATTTTTAATTTGCCTCTATCTCTTCATAATTACCTGTTTACAGATATGTGAAACCATTGAAGTAGAATACAGGTTGTTTTATTTTTACCATGTAGTTAAAATTGGATAGGTATATTACAATAGATAGGTGCTGAAAACATTGAACATATTCAAACAACTATGGGTAAGCTTGTATTCACCTAAAGATATCGCTTCCTTTCAAAACCAAGGAATTGGAAAAACGATTCTATTTGTATTTTTATTAAGCCTTGTTGCCTTTCTCCCTTCAGCTTTTTACTTCGGTACAATGGTTGCGGATGGGATTGATGCGATGCACGAAACAGTATCTGAAGATTTGCCGGAATTTGAAATTAAAAATGGCACATTAACGTCTGAAAGTAGCGAGCCATTTATCTTGAATAAAAACGGATACCAAATTTTTGTAGACGGTTCAGGGACCTTGACCCCAGAAGATGTGGGCTCTAAAGCCGATGAGGCAATCGCCCTTTTAAAATCTGAGCTGGTTTTCGTTTCTGGTGGTAACGTTCAAACTTCTCCTTATTCCCTTTTAGAAGGAAATAATCAGGACATATCCATTTGGCTTGATTCAGTCGATTCTGTGCTGCCGATTATCCTTTCGCTACTGCTTCTCATATTATACCTGTTTACTGCTTGTGGAACATTCATTAAAGTGACAATTCTAGCCGCTTTTGGTCTTCTTTTCAAAAGCACTCTTGGTCGTTCGCTTGCTTATAGGCATCTATGGAGAATTGGTGCATACAGTATTACACTTTCCACTATTTTCTTTACCATCATGGACATCTTTAAGGCAAATGTTCCATTTGCTTCGCTCCTTAGCTGGTTTGTGACATTAATTATGATGTACTTATCGATTAAAGAAACATCAGCTGTTAAGGAATAATGAATTATATGCTAATGAATTGCAAAAAACCCGCGCCGATAAGGCCCGGGTTTTTACTTTGGAAATATCACTGTTATACAATCACTCAGTTGTTATTTATTAGGTTTATTAACCTTTAATCTTAATAATGGAGGCAAAAAAAGATTGATCTGACGCCAAAGGAAATCCGCTACTTTCTTAACACCAATTCATATAAAAGGGCTTTTACACTACAAAATAAAAAGTCGTACAAGCAAGTACTAATTTTCATTTGAAAAATCTGCCCAATTTTAGGCATAATCTTTAAACCTTCCAAGTATATATGTATTAAAGACAAGCTTGGGAGGATGGAAAAATGAAACGGCTACTGCTTTTTATCTCATTCTGTTTCATTATATTTATTATTTATTTTGATTTAACAACAGGTACACTGCCGGATTCCCATCCATCAACCACTTCAGTCGAGCCATCTGTTCCTGCAAGTAAGCCTGTATCTGTCCCTTCAGTGGCTTACAATGAAATCACCATCAAACCTGGTGATACATTACTCTCCATCGTTGAAAAGGAAATCGGCGCATCAAACCAGCCGATTGAGACAATTATATCTGACTTTCAAGGACTGAACGAAGGGTTGAAGCCCGAACAAATGCAAATTGGCAAAACATATAAAATTCCTGTTTATAAATAACTATCAAAGGGTCCACGGTTTCAAAAAGCGCCTTAGACTTGTCGTAAAGCATCCAAATACACCAAAAACGGAATACTTTCTTGATACAAAAAAAGATAATACATCCTATTCCTTGTAAAGCGGTATGTACATTGATACAATATTTTAGAGAAATAAATTAAAAATCAAAACTGATTTTTTCCTAAAGGAGAGAATTCCACTTGAGTGAAATCATACATCGCACTAAGACGCGGCCAATTAAAGTCGGAAACTTAACAATTGGCGGCAATAATGAAGTTATTGTACAAAGCATGACTACAACAAAAACACATGATGTTGAAGCAACAGTTGCAGAAATTCTTCGTCTTGAAGAAGCTGGTTGCCAAATCGTACGTGTGGCCTGCCCAGATGAAAGAGCAGCTGATGCCATTCCTGAAATAAAAAAACGGATAAACATCCCACTTGTAGTTGATATTCATTTTGATTATAAGCTGGCTCTTAAAGCAATAGAAGGCGGAGCAGATAAAATCAGGATTAATCCTGGTAACATCGGACGACGTGAAAAAGTTGAAGCAGTTGTTAAAGCGGCGAAAGCAAAAGGAATTCCGATTCGTATTGGAGTCAATGCTGGTTCTCTCGAGAAGAAGATCCTCGATAAATATGGATACCCAACTGCCGATGGCATGGTTGAAAGTGCCTTACACCATATCAAGATCCTGGAAGATCACGATTTCCATGACATTATCGTTTCCATGAAGGCTTCTGATGTAAATTTAGCCATAGAAGCATATGAAAAAGCTTCAAAAGCATTCGATTATCCTCTACACCTGGGGATTACGGAATCAGGTACACTGTTCTCCGGAACTGTAAAAAGTGCTGCCGGACTAGGTGCCATCCTAAGCCAAGGTATCGGAAGCACGATGCGTGTTTCCTTAAGTGCTGATCCTGTCGAAGAGGTGAAAGTGGCAAGGGAGCTTCTAAAAGTATTTGGACTTGCTTCTAACATGGCTACTTTAATTTCTTGTCCTACATGTGGACGTATCGAAATTGATTTAATCTCAATCGCTAATGAGGTTGAAGAGTACATCCAGACGATTAAAGCACCAATTAAGGTATCTGTTCTAGGTTGTGCGGTAAACGGCCCTGGTGAAGCTCGTGAGGCGGATATCGGCATTGCTGGAGCACGTGGTGAAGGTTTACTGTTTAGAAAAGGACAAATCGTACGTAAAGTGCCTGAAGAAACGATGGTCGAGGAACTGAAAAAGGAAATTGACAAAATCGCTGAAGAGTACTATGAAAAACAAAGAGCAGAAGCTGCTGCTGCTGCAGCCTTAACTAAATAAAAAAAGTCCCGAATTTTATTTTCGGGACTTTTTTTTTTTTAATTCACTAATTGCACTAAATTCAAATAAATATAACTCACCATTAGTCGATAAGCCATTAGAAAAGTGTTAAGCATAAAATTTGTACTGATTACAAACAAAAAAAGCGCCTTCAATGTCATGAAAACGACATCGAAGGCAAGCATATGCTCCTTTAAAAGAACGGCAGAATAAATATGCCGACAATGATGGAGACTGCACCAATAACTATGGCCCATGTACCCATTTTTGATCCTCGAACGCGAGCAAAAATACCGACAATTATCCCTAAAGCCCCTAAGATGAAGGGCATCATAAATAACGATATTATGGAGATGATTAAGGATATAACTCCAACAACGTTTCCTCTTGAAGTTATACCTTCAGAATCAACCGACTCGTCATTATATCCTCTGCTTCGCTGAGGTGGTGTTGATATTTCGGCAGAAGTTTCTTCACGATAGCGGTTATCCGTCTTTACATTAGACTCCCGATTTTCATATCGCCTGTCATCTGCAGCTGTATCTTCATTATAATAACGCTCATGATGCTGATCATCTACAACTGCTGGTACACTTTCCTCTTTAGATCGCATCTCATCGTCAATACTGGAGTATTCATCTTTTTCCATTCGTGCATCCCTCACTTTCATTTGTAGGAGCATTTATAGTGTATGTACAATCTAAAGAAACTACCGTGAAAAAGGTTTCATGTCTTGGAAATAAATATGGTTTTTTTCCATTGCTAAGTTGGTATATGGTACACTATTACAAGTATTGAAAATGAGGAGAGATTCATCATGAAAAAACGTTTTGGCATTGATATAGATGGGACTGTTACAAGACCTGATACCATGGTCCCCTATTTAAATAAAGCTTTTCAACTGAATTTAGCTTATGAAGATATTACTGAGTATGACTTATTCCCTTTTGTAAATGTACCAAAAGAAGACTTCACCAAATGGTTCATAGAAACCGAGCCACTCATTTATTCCGAGTCTATATTGGCTGAGGGAGCAAAAGATATATTGGAAAAGTGGACAGACCAAGCTGACTTATATTTTATCAGTGCCAGAAGCAACCGCCTGCTAGATGTAACAAAGAATTGGTTTTCAACGAATAAGGTCATTTATAACCACCTAGAGTTGGTTGGTTCACACGATAAAGTTGCTACAGCCAAAAAATTTGCCGTCGATCTCTTTTTGGAAGACAAGCATGATAATGCGGTGGCCATTTCTGAAGAGTGCAAAATACCCGTAATTTTATTTAATACCCCTTATAACCAAGATCCTGTGCCCGATAGAGTGATACGAGTCAACAATTGGCAAGAAGCCTCTCACTGGGTGAATAATTGGATGGCAGAAAAGCCCCTTACTATAAAATAAAAAGAAAAACCATTGACTGAAGTCAATGGTTTTTTACGCTTCTACAGAAACACTACATGCAGGACAGCGTCCGTAAATTTCAAATTTATGTCCCGAAACATCATAGTCCTTCAAACTTTCCTGAAGTTCCTGCATCGGGCATAATTCGATTTCCTTCGTTTTACCGCAATTCAAACAGATGAAGTGGTGATGGTGTGAAGAATGTCCGCATGTAAAGCGAAAATGCTTTTCTCCTTCCAACTCGGTTGTCTCAAAGATTCCGAGTTCGACAAACAAGGAAAGATTACGGTAAATCGTATCGAAGCTTAAGCCTGGATATTCCTGTTTCATATTCTCCAACACATCTTTAGCGGTTAAATATTTATCACTGGAAGAAAAAAGCTGAAGCATTTCTTCTCTCTTTCCTGTATGTTTAAAGCCTTTATCTTTTAGTAATTGCATGGCAGTTGTTACGTTCAAAACATCACCCCATCTATCGATTTTTCCACTTATCAAACAAAATTGACAAGATGAGAATTAGCACTGCGATAATAACAATTGTCCCACCTGGAGCGAGATTAAGGTTGTATGATAAAAATAATCCGCCGACAACGGAAATTTCACCGAATAATACGGAATAAACAATCATCTGCTTAAAACCCTTCGCAAAGCGGAGGCTAGCTGCAACTGGTAGCGTCATGAGCGATGAGACTAGCAATATTCCAATAATTTTCATCGAAGCAGCAATGACCAATGCTACCATGACAATAAATATAAAGTGAATCGCTTTATAAGGTATTCCAGAAGCTTTAGCATGCTCTTCATCAAATGATAACAGAAATAGTTCTTTATACAATAGGGTAAGCATCAAGGAAACTACTATTCCCACTGCCAAAATGACATACAAATCTGAACGGCTGACTGCACTGACACTTCCGAATAAATAACCATATAAATCCGTATTGAAACCATCCGCAATTGAAATAAAAATTACACTCAGACCCATGCCACCGGACATAATGATTGGGATTGCAAGTTCTTGGTAATGCTTGTACACCCCTCTTAATTTTTCAATAAATAAAGAACCCCCTACCGAAAAAGCCATCCCTATATATAGCGGATTCAATCCAGCAAGTGATAGAAAGCTCTTTTGAAGCAATAAACTAAATGCTATTCCAGCAAGCGCTACATGACTAAGTGCATCGGAAATCATCGACATCCTTCTTACCACGACAAAAACGCCTACTAATGGCGCAAGCGCTCCGATGATGATTCCAGTCAAAAAAGCGTTCTGCAAAAATTCAAATTGCAATATCCCCGATATCATTGGGCTATCCTCCAAAACATTTTAATGATTATGATTTAACAGTTGGACGCCGTGCCCATAAATTGATGACAGTTCTCCCTCATCCAAATCATTATATTCACAGGCATCCCCATGAAAATGAAGCTTTTTATTCAAGCAGGCGACATGTGTGACTTTATCGGTCACCGTACCAACATCATGAGTGACTAAAATTAGGGTAATTCCTAATTTTTCATTTAACATTTCCAGCATTTCATAAAATTGGTGGACGTTCTTTGAATCCACTCCGACCGTAGGTTCATCCAGGATCATCAATTCCGGCTCACTGACAAGTGATCGGGCAATGAATACCCTCTGCTGCTGGCCCCCGGATAATTCACCGATATTGCGGCTCTGATAATCGAGCATGTCCACAGATTCCAAAGCTTTCTTTACCTTTTGCTTATCCTCTTTACTTGCAAATTTAAATAAACCGATTTTTTTGGTCAAACCGCTTTGAACCACTTCAAATACAGTTGCAGGGAATCCTGAGTTAAAGGAGTTCGCCTTTTGTGACACAAACCCGACCTTTTGCCAATCTTTAAAGCGTCGTATATCTTCCCCAAATATTTCAATTTTTCCTTTTTGGAGCTTAAATAAACCAAGTAGCAACTTCAAAAGCGTGGACTTACCGGATCCATTTGGTCCGACAATTGCTAAAAAAGCCCCTTTAGGGATTTCAAGCGAAACATGTTCCAACACTAGATCTTTTGTATATTTGTAAGATATATCTTCTAATTTAACAATGGGGTTTACTACATTATCCAAAGAGATCACCTTTTTTTTAAGAATCATTACGATTAACAATGGTTAGTATAAATCAAAGAAGTTCAGATGTAAAGAATCCGGCTCTCTAATCAAGAGCTTTTTCGCCCTGATATACTAAAATTCATTATTTAAATCAATTTCTCGGGAATCAAACAAAGTTTCATGTTCACATACGTCTACCTTCTTCATATGTTTTAAAAAAGGAGGAGATCGTATGAAATTATTTGAAATGATGGTTAATCATAAAATTAACAATATACGACCCGATGAACTACTTTCCCTTGCGAGGCAGCACCAGGTTTCACTAACTCAAAAACAAGCACAAGATATCAGCGCACTTCTAAAAGGTAAAAACATTAACATTTTTGATATACGTCAAAGACAGAACGTTCTTGGTCAAATTACTAATGTTGCCGGAGCCAGCACAGCTAGGGAAATTGAAACCCTCTTCAACAATCTTACTTCCAATTTTTAAATAACTGCTGGCTGTCTGACTTAGTTACCTAGGCATTCGTCCACATTGTAAGTAAAATGAAAGGACGATTCATCGTTATTTCGATGAATCGCCCTTTCAACATTATTATTTTTGTAACATGATCTTTTCCAATAAATCTTCTTCGAATTGATTGTTCTTAAACATATCAATTTCAAATTTATAAGGTGCCTTTTTGTCTTTCTTGTCTTCTCCTACATAAGGTGTTTCCAGTATTTTCGGAACATCGCTTAATTGCGGATGATGGACAATATAATTCAACGCATTAAAACCAATATGGCCAAAACCAATATTTTCATGGCGGTCTTTACGCATACCGCGTTCGTTTTTGCTGTCGTTGATATGAAGGACCTTGATGCGGTCAATACCGACTAGTTTATCAAATTCATTTAGAACACCATCGAAATCCTCGATGATATTATATCCAGCATCATGAGTATGGCATGTATCGAAGCATACCGATAACTTATCATTATGGGTTACACCGTCGATGATCATCGCTAACTCCTCGAAAGAACGGCCACATTCAGTTCCTTTACCAGCCATCGTTTCAAGGGCAATTTGAACTTTATCATCGGCAGTGAGCACTTCGTTTAAGCCTTCGATGATTCTCTTGATTCCGAGTTCACTGCCTGCACCAACATGTGCACCTGGATGAAGAACAATCTGTCTTGCACCTAACGCTTCTGTCCGGTCGATTTCACTACGTAAAAAGTTGACTCCCAGCTCATATGTGGCTGGATTCGTCGTATTTCCGATGTTGATGATATAGGGGGCATGGACCACAATATCACTAATTCCATTTTCTTCCATATGCAATCTACCGGCTTCGATATTTAAATCCTCGATTTTTTTACGTCTTGTATTTTGAGGGGCTCCCGTATAGATCATGAATGTGTTGGAGCCATATAAAACCGCTTCTTGACTCGCAGCAAGAAGCATATTTTTCCCGCTCATTGAAACATGCGATCCAATCTTCAGCATCTAATTACTCCCTTATTATTTCTTTCTCTGTATACGACGTTCACGTTTTTTAAAGTTTTCCACATCACGTTGAATTTTCTTCTTGTAACCAGGCTTAACTTTAGTTGGCTTCTTAACATGCCTACTTGCTTTGACATCAATATCAGATTTTTGTTTCTTACGGTTTTTCCGTTTATTACGCTCGTCTATATTAATCCAATCGCCGTTTTGGATATCGGCATCATGAAATTCGATTCCCATTTTTTCAAGACGGTTCAATGAATCTTCATCAGATGTATCATAGATCGTTGCGGCGATACCTGAATATCCTGCACGAGCTGTTCTTCCTGTTCTATGGATATAAAAGTCCAAATCTGATGGCAATTCATAGTTAATGATATGGCTGACACCTTCAATATCGATTCCACGCGAAGCCAAATCTGTCGCAACAATAAATTGATATTCCAAATCTTTAATTTGCTTCATCATTTTTTTACGCTCACGCGGTGTTAAATCTCCGTGAATACGACCGACATTCAACCCTTTTTCAATCAAAGAATTAGCCACATGATCTGCCATTTTTTTGGTGTTTGTGAAAACAATCGCCAAATACGGATTATAACGAACAATGATATCATGCAGTAACTGCTCTCTGTTACGATGGCGGAGCGGAATTAAGACATGTTCAATTTTTGCAGCAGTCGCCTGTTTAGGGTTCACTTGAACATATTTCGGATTCTCCATATATTTATTCAAAAATGGCTTTAATTTTTCTGGTATAGTTGCCGAGAAAACAAGCATTTGAATTTTTTCAGCCATACGTGAAGCAAATAAATCGACATCTTCAAGGAATCCCATGTCAAGCATTAGGTCCGCTTCATCGACTACGAGCATTTTTGCTGTATACACTTGTAAGGCCTGAGCTTCAACCAAATCCTTAATCCTACCAGGAGTCCCAATAACCAGTTGTGGCTGTATCTTTAATTTATCAATCATTCGCTGTTTATCAGTACCACCGATAAAGCAACGGACTTGAATCTGCTCATCCTCTGGGAAATGGTCTGCAATTTTCAAAGCTTCTTTGTAGATTTGGTTCGCTAACTCACGGGTTGGTGCGGAAATAATCGCTTGAACTTCATTTTTACCAGCATCAAGCTTGTTCATAATTGGCAGCAAATAGGAATGTGTCTTACCCGTACCTGTCTGCGACTGTCCTATTAAGCTACTTCCCTTTAAAAGCGACGGAAGCACACGTTCTTGAATTTCCGTCGGCTTATCGAACCCTAAAGTACGAACCGCATCTAGAATGTAGCTTTTCAAATTAAATCGTTCAAATTGGTTTTGTTTCATCAAAAAACTCCTTTATCCTTGTCAGTCAATAGACATGTCCTATTATTATAATAAATTTTATACAAAAAGCGCAAGCGCCTTGGGTAGCTCGTGAAGAAAATAGGGATTGACCCATAAGGCGATTTTTGCCTTTTGAGGTCCATCATCTTTTTCACAACGAGCTAGGCGCTGAAGCTAAAAAAATATAAAAAGCGCAAGCGCTTTGGTTAGTTCTCTTAAATGGACTCTTGCAAACGAAAAGCCCCTGTCCTGGCCATAGCGTATCCCCCGCAGACATGGAGCTAAAAGACTACCGTTACCATCTTACCTTCTTTCCGGTTACTTCACAACAGCCCAGTCATTCTTTCCTCAAACCTTTTTTGTTGAACTGCATAATTTATATAGAAGAAAACACCAGCATATAAACTTAGAGGAGGTGAAACCTATGTTCCCAGGTAGAAATCGGCCACCCGGACCCGGTTTTCAACCACCTAATGGAAGGCGAATGCCCCAGCCACCAGGCCCATTTAGAGGACCCCAGCAGCAAAATCCAAACGCTTTTCAACAGATGCGTCGACCTGTTGCACCAAATAGACCTCAACAAATACCTCAAGGTTTCCGTGGCCCATTCAATCAGCCACAGAGGCCGGAACAGCCACCTGCGAAGAAAGAAGGATTGTTATCAAGAATTCTGGGTAAGTCCAAACAGAATGCAGCTTCCCCAAACTTATTTGCGCCAGCTGCTTCTTCTACCAACCAAAATTCTTCAAGAAGTAGTGGAGGTGGGATTTTAGAGACATTAAAAAACCCTGATTCCCTGAACAATATGCTCAACAACACGCAAAAAGTGCTGCAGGCAGCCGAACAATTCACTCCAATGGTAGAGCAATATGGCCCAGTTATTAAAAACTTGCCGTCCATGTGGAAGGTTTTCCGAAGCATATCATCCAGTGATGATACAGTGAAATCAGAAGGTGAAAGTGAAGTTGAAACAAAAGCAAAAGATGTGTCACCAAATACCAATGAGATAAAGGAGGATACAACTAAACAAGAAACCGTTACCCCTGAAAAACCAATCTCTAAAGTTCGTCCTGAAACCACAAGGGTAAGGTCTTCTGGCCCTAAGCTTTATATTTAAAATTCGAAAAAGCTAATTTTAGGCAAATAGGATGTTTTGTAATATCATCTATGGTCTTATATAATAGAAAGGTATAAATAGTGAGAGTTTCTTGCCTTTGAAGGAGGACACATAGATGAAAGTGATTAAAATTTCCCCGCGCGGCTATTGTTATGGCGTTGTCGATGCCATGGTCATCGCCCGAAATGCGGCTTTAGATAAAACCTTGCCACGTCCTATATACATTTTAGGTATGATTGTTCATAACAAACATGTAACTGATGCTTTTGAAGAAGAAGGAATCATCACGTTAGATGGCAGTAACCGTAACGAGATCATCGAACAAGTGGACAGCGGAACCGTTATCTTTACTGCTCACGGTGTTTCCCCTGAAATTCGGAAGATTGCTGAGAAAAAAGGGCTTGTTACACTCGATGCTACTTGCCCTGATGTTACCGCAACACATGACTTAATACGGGAAAAAGAAGCTGAAGGGTATCAAATTATCTATATCGGCAAAAAAGGCCACCCTGAACCAGAGGGCGCAGTTGGAGTTGCCCCCGATGTCGTTCACCTGGTTCAAAAGGATGAAGATGTTGAAGCCTTAACTTTGAACAGTGAAAAGATTATTGTGACCAATCAAACCACCATGAGCCAATGGGACGTATTGGATATCATGGATAAGGTTAAAGAAAAGTTTCCACACGCTGAAGTCCATAAGGAAATCTGTTTAGCCACACAGGTACGTCAAGAAGCAGTTGCCCAGCAAGCTGGAGAAGCCGATGTTTTAATCGTTGTTGGTGATCCGAAAAGTAACAATTCTAATCGTCTTGCACAAGTATCCCAAGAAATTGCCAGCACAACCGCTTATCGCATTGCTGACATTTCCGAGCTGAACCTCGAGTGGCTAAAAGGTGCAGAAACCGTTGCTGTTACTTCTGGTGCTTCTACACCAACACCGATTACAAAAGAAGTTATTGCATTCATAGAGCAATATGACCCAAATAATGAAGAGACCTGGAATACGGAAAAGAAAACACCATTGCATAAAATTTTACCTAAAATTAAAGTAAAGAAATAAATTCTCAAAAAAAGGCAGCCATAGTGGTTGCCTTTTTTCGTATGTTTAAATAAATCGAAAAGGGTCGGTATTTATCTCAGATGGAATGAACTCTACATCGAAGTTTCTTTCGTGACACATTTCTTTTAGGATTCGCGCAACGCCTTTTTTCATCACTTTTTCAACATTGTGGCCAGGGTCCACAATATTCAAACCAATCATCATCGCGTCATGGGCCGTATGATAATACATATCACCTGTAACATACACATCAGCACCCTTAAATTTCGCGGTGGTAAAGTATTTATTACCGTCTCCTCCAAGAACTGCTACTTTTTTTATCGGACTATGCAAATCTCCGACGACACGTACCTTATCAACATCTAGTGTTTGTTTCACATGTTGTGAAAATTGCTCAAGTGACATTTCTTCTGCAAGCACACCAATTTTACCTAATCCAAGTGATTCTCCTTTGTTCTCCAGCTTATAAATATCGTAAGCGACTTCTTCATACGGATGGGCTTTAATCATCGCAGAAAGCACTTTCTTCTCGATATTTTCCGGGAATATCGTTTCAACCCGAACTTCAGCAACCGCTTCAAGCTTCCCTAGTGAGCCAATTGCCGGTTCACTGCCTTCACCTGGTAAAAATCGTCCAGTACCTTCACCTGAAAACGAACAATAGCTGTAATTTCCGACTGCTCCTGCTCCAGCCTTACCTAAGGCTTCTCTTATCTTTTGTTCATCAACCTTAGGCACATACACGACCAATTTCTTTAGAGCTGTTTCATGAGTAGGAATAAGTACCTCTGTATCCTGTAATTGAAGAGCATCTGCAAGTAAATCATTTACCCCGCCCTTAGCAACATCCAAATTAGTATGTGCAGCATAAACAGCAATATCATGCTTGATCAGCTTTTCTATGATACGTCCGCCAGCAACGGTTGTATCTATTTTCTTTAATGGACGGTAAATAAGGGGATGATGGGCAATGATTAGTTCCACACCACATTCAATTGCTTCGTCCACAACCTCTTCTAGCACATCAAGGGCAATCATCACTTTTGTAACCGGCTTATTCAATTGTCCGACATGTAATCCGATTGGATCTCCCTCCATCGCATATTGCTTTGGAGAGAACTGTTCAAACATCTCAATGATTTGAAAACCATTTGCTGTCTTCACCCTTTAAGCACCTCCTCAATTACAGAAATTTGAGCTTCTAATTCATTACGCTTCGATTCTAAGCCGCTTCGGCCGCTTTCATCCAATTGTTCGATGATTCTTTCCAAATGTCTTTTCTCAAGCTGCCATTTTTTTATGAAAGTGTCACTGAATTGCTTTGTCAAGAACGGCCCAAACATGAGGCCAATTTGCTTATTTACACGATAAGGTTGAAGCGGGTCCCCCTTTTCAGCAATTAAGATTTCGTAGATTTTTCCATCTTCCTCGAGGATTTCTTCTCCAGTTAATTCCCAGCCGTTATCGATTAGCCAGCTACGAACATTTGCTGCACCAACATTCGGCTGAAGGATAAGCCTCTCTGCCTTGCCCAGTTTTTCTTTTCCACTTTCCAATATACTTGAGATTAATGTCCCGCCCATGCCTGCAATCGTAATGCATGTAGCTTCATCAGGATTCAACACCTCAAGTCCATTTCCTTTACGGACCTCAATCTTGTCCTGAAGCCCTGTTATAGCCACTTGCTTGCGAGCTGACTGATATGGTCCTTCTACAACCTCCCCGGCTATAGCCTGGTCACACAGTCCATTACTCACTGCATAGCAAGGCAAGTACGCATGGTCTGAACCAATATCTGCAAGGATGCTTCCTTTTGGTATATGTATAGCAACACGTTCTAATCTCATCGATAGTTTTTCATGATTCATATTATCAACTCTCTTAACTCAAATAATGTCTTACATAGTTTAGTTTCCCATTCGATTATAACAAGTTCTATGGAAAAATTACAGAACGAGAGAAATATGGCTCTCTCTCAATCACTAGACAAAGGACAACTTCCATCATTGGAATCTTTGTTTTGCGGAAGAAAAGAAAAACTGACTCAAAAAGCTCGCCTTCCAACGATTTTTTGAGTCAGTTTTCATAAATTATTTCAGTCCGTGAATATACTCGGCCATGGCATCAATGTTTTGCTCTTCGACTAAACCTGGTGGCATGGCACCTCGTCCATTAGTAATTACATTTTTAACTTCGTCTACTGATAGACGATCGCCAACTCCTTTTAGAGCTGGACCGACACCACCCTGATAGGCATCACCATGACAAGAGATACAGGTCTGCTTATAGATGTCTTCAGGTGATGCTGAGGCACTTTCTGTTTCTTCTGTCTTTGCGCCGCCTTCTTTTTCCTTAGCAAGATCTTTGGCATCACCCAAACCTTTAAACGAAAGTAAAAACATAAGTCCAATACCAAAAACCATGATAATAATAAAAGGCATTACTGGATTTTTCATAGTATTTCCTCCCCTATGTAGAACCTAAACCTACCATATTTAATATTATATACAAACAGCTATATATTATTTTACTTGAAAAGAGTTTCAAGTAAAAGCCCAAAAATAGAAGATATTATATAATTTCTTAAAATTGTCAAAAACTTATGTATATTTCCAAACAGTTTTTTCTTATATATATATATATATATATTCCATAATACCCTAAAATTTCTATTAAAACACTTTATTGTCCATTTTAATTATATTAATAAAAAGTAAATAGTGATAATAACCCCTAGACACCCCGATATGGAGAAATAGATCAGCTTTAGCTTTTTCCCTATTAAAATCCAGAGCCCGCAATGGATAAACAAACAAGTATTAAGAATACTTTCCTTGCCAGGGGCAATTAATTCAGTCAATTTAACTGTAAATAAAAGCATTAATAATGCCATTCCTATTAACGTCAATTGAAAAACAATCTTTTTGTTAATAAAGCGGCGAACTAAAAACCCAAAGATGATGATAGAAATTGTTGTCACAACAATTTGCATTCTTATGGGTATTTCAGTAAAATAATTCAAAAATACAATAAATACAAAAAAGGCTCCTATTATCAGCCCTGAAAGAATGTCTTTTTTATCGCTTCCGGTTTTATTCGAATAAGCAGGTGGTAATTCTCCTTGACAGTATAATGCAAGTAAGTAATTACAATATTGCTCCGGAATCATATGACTTTCCTTCCAGGAGTTAATTTCTTGAATGATAATTTTCTTTCTCGTCTCATCCATGAATACACATCCTCATGCCCGTTTGTTCTTTATATCGGCTAATAAAGCGATTCATTTAAGATTGATTTTTACATTTTGCTCGGCACTAAGGGGAACGTTCGTACGATACCAGTGGATACCTATGTTCCGATTATTAGATATTTAATGTACTGAATCTCGTCTCCATTATATAGATAAGTACATAAATATTGTCCTTATATGTATATTTTTACATTTAATCACGTGAAAAAAAGCCACTCCCGAACGCTTGGCATTCAAAGAGTGGCTCTTGTGAAGGGCATATTTATTTCTATTCTAAGAAGTCTTTCAAGCGTTTGCTGCGACTTGGGTGTCTCAGCTTACGTAATGCTTTCGCTTCAATTTGACGGATACGCTCGCGGGTAACTCCAAACACTTTACCTACCTCTTCAAGCGTCCGTGTACGGCCGTCATCAAGTCCAAAGCGAAGTCTCAAGACATTTTCTTCACGATCTGTCAGTGTGTCTAATACGTCTTCAAGCTGTTCTTTCAATAGTTCATATGCTGCATGTTCAGATGGAGAAGTCGCGTCCTGATCTTCAATGAAGTCACCTAAGTGGGAATCATCTTCTTCACCGATTGGCGTTTCCAAGGAAACAGGCTCCTGAGCTATTTTCAAGATTTCACGAACTTTTTCCGGAGTTAAATCCATATCCTCTGCAATTTCTTCTGGAGATGGTTCACGTCCAAGATCCTGAAGAAGCTGCCTTTGAACACGAATTAATTTATTGATGGTTTCAACCATATGCACCGGGATTCGAATCGTTCTTGCTTGGTCAGCAATGGCACGAGTAATGGCCTGGCGAATCCACCATGTTGCATACGTACTAAATTTGTATCCCTTGCGATAATCAAATTTTTCTACCGCTTTGATAAGTCCCATATTACCTTCTTGAATAAGGTCAAGGAAGAGCATACCGCGTCCAACATAACGCTTAGCAATACTGACAACTAGACGCAGGTTGGCTTCAGCTAAACGGCGTTTTGCTTCTTCATCTCCTTCTTCAATTCGCATCGCTAAAGAGATTTCCTCTTCGGCTGATAAAAGGTCAACGCGACCAATTTCCTTTAAATACATACGGACAGGGTCGTTAATCTTTACGCCAGGAGGAACACTTAAATCATTTAAGTCAAACTCTTCTTCTTTTGCAAGTTTCTTCTCATCGGGATCATCTTCATCTTCGTCTTCCTCACCATCAGTGAGTATTTCGACTCCGTTTTCAGTTAACACCTCATAGAACTCATCCATTTGATCGGAATCTAACTCAAAACCGCCAATTTTTTCTGCGATTTTTTCTAAAGTTAAAGAGCCCCGTTTTTTACCTAGCTCTATTAATTTTTCTTTCACCTGCTCAAGGCTAAATTCATTATCAACTTGTTTGGAACGTGCTGGTTTTTCAGCCATTAGTTCCCCTCCTTCCAGGACTTACACCTAAACAACTTACTACAACAATTTACGCAATTTGATGATTTCCATGGCAATTTGTGCAGCAGTTACATAATCACTACGTCTGACTGCATCTTTTTCTTCAACTTGTTTTTCTTTTATCTTTAACAACTTTTCATATTTCAACACTTGATTTATACAATCGGTCAGTTCTTTTTCGGTAACTTCCTCATTCACTGACATCATTTCTATTTCCGAAACGATCCTTCTCAAGTTCGGATCCGGTAAATAAGTAAGGAAAAAGCTTGTATCCGGCTCGTGTCCATCTTCATAGAACGCATATAAATAGGTGATGATTGCCTGATGTTCATCTACATGAAAGACTGTTTGCCCAAGCAACTGCTGAATTTTGAAAGTCATATCCCTGCTTTTCAGCATATGGGCAATTAACTTAGTTTCAGCATTATGGTGAGCTGGCTTTAACTTATGCTCATATTGCAGGGTCATTTTCTTTTGTATTGCAGGCTGCGGCAGTGTCCCCTTCTTGCGTTCCGCAAAAAATACCTGTCGCTGCTGCTGTTCCAACGCATCCAATGATAGAGAAAATTCAGAGGATAACTGCCGGAGATAATGATCCCTCTCCACAGCATTGGGCAATCGCGAAATTTCTCTAAGAACTTCTTCGATATATTGAATTCGATCTCCTTCATTATTTACGTTTTTTCCTCGTCGTAAATAATGCATTTTGAATGCCATGTAGGTTAAACTGGCCCCTATTACTTCAGAAACAAAGCTTTTTTCACCGAATTCCTTTATGTAGTCATCGGGGTCCAAGTTATCAGGCATCAGCGCGACCTTAACTGTAAAATCGTTGTCCTGTAACATATTAACTGCACGGTTTGCCGCATTCAATCCCGCAGAGTCCGAATCGTAGCAGATTAGTATCTGATCAGTATTTCTTTTTAATAGCTGGATATGCTGATCGGTTAAGGCGGTCCCCATCGTAGCGACCGAATTCTCTACACCCGCACGAACAGCTGAAATACAATCGGCAAAGCCTTCAAAAATAACTACTTGTTCTTTCTTTCGTATGTGAGGTCTTGCATGATGAAAATTATATAAAGTTTTACTTTTATTGAAGATTGGCGTTTCGGGACTATTCAAATATTTGGGCTCATCGTCCCCCATTGCTCTTCCCGAAAACGCAATCGTATTCCCTTGGTGATCCATAATTGGAAACATGACTCTATTTCTGAAACGGTCAAAATATGACTCGTCTTTTTCCCTAAAAATAATTAGCCCTGCTTGCTCCATAAATTCCGCTGGAAACCCACGTTTTAAAAGAAACTTGGAGACAAAGTCCCATGAATCCAATGAGTAACCAATTTGGAACTTTTCTATCGTCTCTTCTGTAAATCCGCGTTTAAGAAGATATTCAAGAGCTTCTTGACCCTCCTTCGTATTTACGAGGAGATGGTGGTAAAACTTTCGCAACAAGTCATGTGCTTCAAACATTTGCTGCGAGCCAGCAGGCATATTAGAACGCTGGGAGTCCTTATTTATTTCAACATCTAAAGGAACATTTCCTTTTTCAGCTAAAACTTTCGCAGATTCCACAAAATTGTAGCCTTCTATATCCATTAAGAAAGTGAAAATATTCCCGCCTGCCCCACAACCGAAACAGTGAAAGATTTGCTTTTCAGCTGAAACGGAAAACGACGGCGAGTTTTCACCATGAAAAGGACAAAGGCCAAAGTAATTTCGCCCTTGCTTCTTCAGCTGGACATATTCTCCAATTAAATCAACAATGTCAACAGCTTCACGAATTTGGTTTATTTTCTCATCTTCTATACGGCCATTTGTCATTTTTCCACCTTGCAATTTTGGTGATAGTTTCTAATTCGATACCGACTTCTAATTCCCTGCAAAATTCGACAAAGTTTTCAAAAGTTTATTTGTAAAACATGTTCGATCTTCCTTTGTGAATGCTTTCGGCCCTTTCGTATGTTTACCCTGCCTGCGAAGTTTCGCTGACTGATAACGCATATCTAGGAGCATAAAAATATTCTCGTCTGTGTATTCTTTTCCCCTCGGTGAAAGAACATAAACGCTTTTTGGAAGCAGGGTTCCAGCCAATCCAATATCTGCAGTTACAACGATATCACCCTTTTTTACTGAATTTACTATATAAAGATCGGCCGCTTCTTTGTCCGCATCGACATATACCCATTTACCTTCAGGGTTGTTCATCATATTTTTATATGACGCAACAAAACAGACTTCGACATCGTGCAATCGTGCACAATGAAGGATCTCGTCTTTCACCGGACATGCATCGGCATCGACGTGTATGGTTGGTTTATTATTCATACCTTTTAATTCTACATCTTTCTGCATAATCCTTTTTCTCCCCTAAACTTTATCGAGATATAATGTAACTTTCAGCCATGGGTCAGAGAATATTCTCTAAAAGAGCCAACCTTTTTAATTCAAGGAATCTCTTCTTAGTAAAGTTACAATGCTGCTTTTACCTTGATTCAGAGTCAGCCAATTTAAAATTATACGGAACATGTCGAATTATTTTTATGATAAAAACCTTGACTTCTCATTAACCTTTAGTTTATTCCTTATTAATTAAGTCTAAACCTTAAGATTACTTTTTTCTCACAATTTTTTATTATAGTCTATTTGATTAGAAGATGCCAACATTTAAATTCCGATTCTTATTTTATACAAATCGATGGAATTTCAAATGTAAAAAGAGAAGAAATTTATGTAATTATTTCCTATTTATGTGCGAAATTCCCTTAAATCCCCTTAGCATTAAAATGTGAGCTGACACTTAAAGTGCCTAGCTCACATTTTGGTTTACCTTAATTTAAGAATTAAATAAATCCACCTATCAACGATCTTTTTTTTGAAGGATATTGATAATCAAATTGGCTGTTTCTTCAACAGCTTTATTCGTAACATCAATGATTGGACAATTCAACCTCGAAATGATTGTATCAAAGTACGTCAGCTCTTCTTTTATCCGTTCCACATTTGCGTAAATAGCATGATCATTAAGCCCCAGGGACTTTAATCGCTCTTTACGAATATGGTTCAGCTTTTCCGGACTAATCTTTAAACCAATACATTTTTCAGGTGGGACCAGGAATAATTCTTCTGGTGGTTCCACTTCAGGCACTAAAGGTACATTAGCCACTTTATAACGTTTATGGGCCAAATATTGAGATAGAGGTGTTTTGGAAGTGCGTGATACACCTACAAGGACGATATCTGCTCGTAAAATACCACGGGGATCCCGCCCATCATCATATTTTACCGCAAATTCAATGGCTTCGACTCGCTTGAAATAATCATCATCAAGCTTTCTAACGAGACCAGGTTCATTAAGCGGCCCTTTTGGCGCTCTTTTCTGAAGGATGTCCATGAGCGGCCCTAAAATGTCATAAGCAGACAGATTTTCTTTTTCGACCTGTGCTTTCATGTAAGCTCTAATAGTTGGCTTAACAAGGGTATAGGCAATGATTGCTCCATCTAATTTTGCCAGTGAAATTACTTCATCCACGTTTTGTTCATCTTCAATATACGGAATCCGTTTTATGGAAAAAGCAGATCCCGAGAACTGGCTTGCAGCTGCTTTAGTAACCAATTCCGCTGTTTCCCCCACTGAATCCGATACAACATATATAATAGAACCGTTCATATTCTCCGTCATTCCTTTTGCAAGCCCCCTAATAGCCTTCATCAGCTAAAGCTACGAATGCTTTTGTTATATTGGTTTTTGTAATTCTTCCGATTACTTCATAGCCTTTTTCTGTTTCTTTGACGACCGGTAATGAGTCGATTTGTTTATCAATCAATTTTTTGGCAACATCAATCAATAAGTCTTCTTTTGAACACATTGTAATATTGGGCATCCTAGTCATAATAATATTGACTGGAATGGAGTTAAGTTCTTGCTTACCTATACTTGCACGCAACAAGTCTTTCCTTGATAAGACACCAACTAGCAGAGCATGCTTATCGACAACAAACATGGTACCGACATCTTCTAAAAACATCATGACGATTGCATCATATACGGAAATGCCTTCATCAACAACCACAGGGATCGATTGATAGTCTCGTACATAAAGATGGTTCAAACTATCTGTCAAAAGCTGTGTTCCTGACCTGCCTGTATAAAAATACCCGACACGCGGCCTCGCATCAAGAAAGCCTGCCATCGTTAAGATAGCAAGATCCGGACGAAGTGTCGCTCTTGTAAGGCTCAGTCTATCGGCAATATGTTCACCTGTAATCGGTCCATTCTCTTTAACAATTTGTAAAATATGCTCCTGACGCTTATTCAATTGGATTATAATCACCACCCCACTGCTTTCGCAGAGAAAAGTAACAAAAGTTATTCATCTAACAATTATATACTATATTATTTAATAAAAGCAGGTTTGTCCTATTTATTGACCATTTAATATTTTAAGAAATCGGAAACCTTTATATAAAGTGTCTCCGATTTCGATGAATCCTTTCAATTATGAAAGGATAATTTTATTCATAGCCGCAAAGCCTGAAACTAAATCGCTAATTTCTTTCATTAGGGATAAGCGGTTATTACGGATTGCTTCATCATCTGCCATGACCATTGTATTCTCGAAATATGATTCTATTTCCGATTGAAGCGAGATAAGATGTTCAAAACGCTCTTTCTCTTTTTTAGTTTCAGCATATCGCAATGCTACTGTTTGATATTTTTCATAAAGCGCTTTTTCCTGCTCATTTTCAAAAGCATTCGGGTCAACTGTCACTTTATGGTCACACTTTACAGCAATATTCATAACACGACTTAATGCTTCGAGGCTTTCTTTAAAGCCTGCTTCATCTTTTTTCGCGTCCAATACATGAGCACGTTCTACTAAAGAGTGTATAAACCCAATCTCGTCGATCAGAACGGCATCAATTAAATCATAACGAATCTGCTGTTCTTGAAGTAAATGTTTTACCCGCGCTTTAAAGAAGGTAAACATGTCTGCTTTTACTTCCTCTAAATCGCGTTTTAGAAGACCTTTTGATTCAAGTCCTTTAAGTCCTAGAGTAATAAGCTCTTCTAAAGAGATATTCCATTTTTTCTCCGCTAAAATTTGAACAACACCGCTTGCCTGTCTTCTCAATGCGTATGGATCCTGGGAGCCGGTTGGAATGACGCCAATAGCAAAGAATGATGCGAGAGTATCAATTTTTTCGGCTATACTTACAACTGCTCCAATAACAGAAGGCGGCACATTGTCATCCGCATGTCTTGGCATGTAGTGTTCATTGATTGCAGCCGCTACTTCTTTTGCTTCTCCTTTTAGGAGCGCATACTTCTCACCCATATACCCTTGCAATTCGGGGAATTCATAAACCATATGACTTACTAAATCAAATTTAGCAATTTCAGCAGCACGAAGCGCCAGATCCTTTTCTGCCTTTAAATTCAAAGCATCTGCCAGAACGCCTGTCACCGCTGTTACACGGGCTGTTTTCTCAGCTAAGGTACCTATTTCTTCATGATAAACGATGCTGTCGAGTTTTTTCAAAGCATCTGCTATCTCTTTTTTCTGATCTTCTTTAAAGAAGAATGCCGCATCCGATAAACGCGCACGCAACACTTTTTCATTTCCTTTAGATACCTTTTCTAGATGACGGTCATCTCCATTACGAACGGTTACAAAGAATGCAAGTAACTTGCCGCCTTGATCTTTAACTGGGAAATAACGTTGGTGCTCCTTCATTGAAGTGATCAAAACTTCAGCTGGAAGTTCAAGGAATTCTTCTTCAAAATGGCCAAATAACACCGTTGGGTACTCTACCAAATTATTGACTTCTTCAAGCAGATCTTCATCAACTGGGATGATCCAGCCTTTTTCCTGCTCAAGACTTTTAATCTGTTCTAAAATAACACTACGACGTTTTTCTGGATTAGCCATGACAAACTGGTCTCTTAACGTTGCTTCGTACTGTTCAGGATCCTCTATCCTTGCAGCTTCTCCTAAGAAGCGATGTCCCTTTGTTTCACGGCCAGTTTCAACATCAGCTATGGAAAATGGCACTACTTCGTTGCCGAATAATGCAATCAGCCATTTAATCGGACGGACAAAACGAAGGTCTTGGTTGGCCCAACGCATATTTTTCGGGAACGTCATCCCGCTGATAATTTCCTGCAACTCAGATAAAAGCTGGGAAGTCGGTTGTCCTTTAATGAATTTATTTACATGGGCATATTCAATACCCTTAAGTTCTTTAAAATAAATATCCTCAGCGGTCATCCCTTGGCCTCTAACAAACCCTAATGCTGCTTTAGACCAGTTTCCTTCACTGTCCAAAGCAATTTTTTTAGCTGGTCCTTTTGCTTCTTCTTCGATATCTTTTTGTGATTCTGAAACGTCTTTTACCAATATGGCCAAACGTCTTGGTGTGGAAAAAGCTTCAACCGCTCCGAATTCAATTGCTTTTTCCTTAAGCCATTTCTGTACTTTATCTGACAACTGTTTCATAGACGCTGTCACAAAACGAGCCGGCATCTCTTCCAATCCAATTTCCAATAACAAATCACGCTTGCTCATTTGTATTCTCTCCTTTCACTTTTAGAATCGGGAAGCCTAATTTTTCCCGCTCTTCATAGAAGGTTTTGGCAACCTTACGTGCTAAGTTACGGCAGCGGGCTATATATCCCGTTCTTTCCGTTACTGAAATCGCACCTTTTGCATCCAAAAGATTAAATGTATGTGAACATTTTAAAACATAATCATAGGCAGGATGTACAAGCCCTTCTTCCATTTGGCGATGTGCTTCCTTTTCATACATTGTGAAAAGTTGAAATAACATATCAAGGTCGGATGTTTCAAACGTATATTTTGAATGCTCGTATTCCGGCTGTCCAAAAATATCTCGTACTGTAAATCCTTCTGTCCATTCTAGATCAAACACATTTTCTTTTTCCTGAATGTAGGAAGCAAGACGCTCGATTCCATATGTAATTTCCACGGAAACCGGCTTACACTCAAGACCGCCTACCTGTTGGAAATACGTAAATTGTGTAATTTCCATTCCATCAAGCCAAACTTCCCAGCCAAGACCAGCACAACCTAATGATGGGTTTTCCCAGTTATCTTCTACAAAGCGAATATCATGCTCAAGCGGGTTAATACCTAATGCGCGCAATGAATCCAAATACAGCTCTTGGATATTGTCTGGTGATGGCTTCATGATTACTTGGAATTGATGATGTTGATAGAGACGGTTAGGATTCTCTCCATAACGACCGTCTGCTGGACGGCGGGATGGCTCCACATAAGCAACACTCCACGGTTCAGGTCCAATTGCTCTAAGGAAAGTATAAGGGCTCATCGTTCCTGCCCCCTTCTCGACATCATAAGCATTCATTAATATGCAGCCTTGTTCAGACCAATGCTTTTGTAAAGTTAAAATCATATTTTGAATATTCATCGTACACCTCCAGATTATTTAAAACGCCTCTTTATGAAATTAGGGACGGGAACTCCTATACCAGTAATTTTGAATCGTTTATCGGCCACGCATGGCATTTCACCAATTAATTCAAGTGTTTTACCGGTCCATTCATTGTTATTCTTTCGCATTTTTGCAAACAAAAAACTCCCGTCTCTATGCGAAATGCATAGGGACGAGAGTTTACCCGCGGTTCCACCCTAATTGCCGTTAATAAACCGGCCTCTTTTCAAAGCTACATGCTCCGGAACGCCTTCCCTGTAAATCCATACCCCGGCTTTCACCATCCCGGGTTCGCTTTTTATGGAGAATGACAGATACTCTTTTCCATCAACGCAATCTTCTTATTTTAATGATTAGAATTTTATACAATCAAGCCTGGAATGTCAATAGGTCAAATCTTAAAACATATCTTTCATCGTATCAATCTGTTTTAAGAACTTTTTTGATTTTAAATGGAGGCCTGAATACTCTTCATAATAAGCATCAATGATTTTCTGCAGTTCTTTTTTCGTTTCAGGCTTAACCGAAATGTTTCCGAGCCTTGATAAATCCAAATAATAAAATATTCGCAGCAATTTAACGGCTGCGGGTGAAATTTTATAGTGATATGGGTCTTTTCCCAGACAGCGGTGACAAATAAAACCACCTTCCCGTAGCGAGAAGGAGAATTCTCCTTCTGTTTCACCACAAACAGCACATTGATTTAGTACTGGGTTAATCCCGTTGACGGGCAGCATCTTCATTTCGAAAATAAATTTCAAAACCTCCGCGTCATATTCTTCGTTTATGTAATGCAAGGTTTGCGAGAGTAATTCAAACAGATATGGATTTGGTTTCTTATCATCTACGCTTTTATCAACCAATTCAACAATGTATGAAGCATATGCAGTGGCAAAAAGGTCCTCCCTTATAAAACGAAGGGAGTCGACCATTTCTCCTTGTTGAAGACTTCCGAGTCCGCTTGATGTAGAAACAAGGAAATACCCGGAGCAAAAAAGTTGGGTGACGGCAGCAAGCCTGCTATTAGGTTTACTGGCTCCTCTAGCCATAACTCCAATTTTCCCTAGCTCACGGGTATAAATAGTAATAATTTTGTTGTTTTCTCCATATGCAGTCCGTCTTATGACAATGCCTTCACATTTTTGGAGCATACCAAGACACCACCCATGCTTGCCAAGACTATCTTATGAAACAGGAAAATCAATATCTGCTAGCTCATCACTCAATACTAAGGGTCTTTCCTGTCTTTCGACTTCTATCTCCTTAAACAGCAAATAGGTGTCCACATTACCTGTTTCACTAAATAACTCCCAGGTAAAATCCAACATATAAAGCCCACCTTTCATTTTTAACTAGCAATATAAATATCCGACCATATGATTAGCTTGACCTTTTTCCACACTTTCATGAAGCGTAAATTTTGCTAATTAATACTCACTTTCATTGAAACCATAATCGCGAAGTTGGCTCGCTTTGTTACGCCAATCCTTCTGTACCTTCACCCATAGTTCCAGGAATACTTTCGAGCCTAATAAATTCTCGATATCAACCCTCGCACGGCTACCGACTTCTTTCAACATTTTCCCTTGCTTACCAATAACAATACCTTTTTGTGAATCACGTTCTACCACAATCGTAGCCATAACATTAATTGTATCACTGTTATCCATTTTTTTTATTGAATCGATAACAACAGCCACTGAATGGGGAATCTCCTCCCTAGTCAGGTGCAGAACTTTTTCGCGGACCAATTCAGAAATAATAAAACGCTCCGGATGATCAGTTACTTGGTCAGCTGGATAAAACTGTGGACCTTCAGGAAGATGCTCCTTGATTTGCTCAAGCAGTGTATCGACATTATTGCCTTCAAGCGCTGAGATTGGAACGACGGCCGCGAACGGATAAAGCTTTTGATATTTCTCAATAATTGGAAGTAAATCATCAGGGTGCATAGCATCAATTTTGTTGACTACAAGGAAAACAGGTGTTTTTACGGTTTGTAGTTTTTCAATGATAAACTCATCACCACGTCCGTATCCTTCTGTCGCATTAATCATGAAGAGAATCAAATCGACCTCTTTCAATGTATTTGTTGCTACCTTCATCATAAAGTCCCCAAGCTTATGCTTCGGTTTATGAATACCCGGTGTATCAATGAATATCATTTGTGAATCGTTTTGTGTAAGTACACCTTGAACCTTGTTTCTCGTTGTTTGCGGTTTATCACTCATAATGGCAATTTTTTGACCAATAACCCGGTTCAAAAATGTACTCTTGCCAACATTAGGTCGTCCTATAATCGAAATAAAACCTGATTTGTAACCTTTTACTTGTGTTTCGTCAAATAGTTTATTCATTTAAATCCTCCGGTGAAAAAGCTCCTGGAAGCAATTCCTGTACTGTTAGTTCTTTAATATCCCCGTTTAAGTTGGTTAAAACAACCATCATATCTTGTTCACATAGTTCTGAAATAACCTGCCTGCACGCTCCGCATGGGGAAACAGGACGATCAGTATCTGCCACGACTGCTAGTTTTGTGAACTTCTTATCATTATGGGCATAGGCACTAAATAAAGCGGTTCTTTCTGCGCAATTGCACATACTATATGCAGCATTTTCTATATTGCACCCATGATAAACCTTACCATCGGCAGTTAATAAAGCAGCCCCTACTTTGAATTTTGAATAAGGTACATAAGCCTTTTCCCTTGCTTTTTTAGCTTCCTCAATCAATTCATTCGTATTCAATTCACATCTTCCTTTCAAATTGGATACCATTTCAACCACCTATAGACCAAACTTCGGCAAAAAGATAATCAATCCAACTATTATAGAAAATATAGCATATATGAATACAGCTCCGGCTGCAATATCTTTTGCCTGCTTAGCAAGGGGATGGATTTGGTCTGTTACCAGGTCTACAACTCTTTCAATCGCTGAATTAACGAGCTCTAATGTAATCGTACCAGCAATGGCAGCCAAAATGAACAGCCATTCCATCCCATTCAATGAGAAATACCAACCAAAGAATACGACGATTACTGTTAATACGAAATGAATCTTTATATTACGTTCTGTTCGAACTGCTTCCAAAATCCCCTGACAGGCAAAAGAGAAGCTTTTTATTAAAGGATACTTTTTTTTACCCTTCTCTTGAAAGTCCATATTCTTCCAAGATCTCCTTTTGTTTAGTAAACATCACTTTTTCATCTTCTTCAGTCATGTGATCAAAGCCTAGTAAATGAAGAAAACCATGAAGAGCTAAAAACCCAAGTTCACGGTCAAAAGAATGTCCGTATTCTTCTGCCTGCTCCTTAGTACGCTCAATGGAAATGATAATATCACCCAGCATACGAGGCATTTCGGCCCCGATAATTTCTACTTCATCTTCACCCATCTCTTCCAGTGCAAAAGAAATGACATCGGTAGCTGCATCTTTATGGCGATATTCTTTATTGATTTCCTGAATTCTTTTATTATCTACAAAAGTGACAGACAGTTCCGTATCTTCTTCAATATTTTCTTTTTTAGCCGCAAATTGCAGAATACTTTCAACAAGGTTCTGAGCTTTTTCCGTAACTTCGTTCGTTTCATCCATTAAATCGATTGCTAAAATCATTCTTTCACCTTCTGTCCTAATTTATCCGGCTCCGGATATTCAATCCTGGAGTGGAAGATACCATTAAGCGATTCACATAAGGAATGCTTCACGATACTTAATTCTCTCATAGTAATGTCACATTCATCAAATTGACCGTCTTGAATTCTGTCCTGAATAATAAAACTTACCAGCTCTTCAATCTTCTCAGGTGTAGGGTGCTGCATCGATCTCACCGCGGCCTCTACACTATCAGCAATCCCTATGACAGCGACTTCCTTCATTTTCGCTCTCGGGCCTGGGTAACGGTAACAGGCTTCAACTGTCGTATCATCCTGCTTCTTCGCCTTATGATAGAAAAATTTCAATAAAGTAGTCCCGTGATGCTGCTCCGCAATATCAACAATCTCTTTCGGGAATTTATGACTGCGCAACATCTCTCCACCATCAACAGCATGGGCAATGATGATATCCCTACTCGTTTCCGGCTGCAGTCGATCATGCGGGTTTTCCTCATTCATCTGATTCTCGATGAAAAAATGCGGACGTTTCGTCTTGCCTATATCATGATAATAACTGCCGACCCTTGCAAGCAATCCATTTGATCCAATAGCTTCACAAGCTGATTCCGCTAAATTGGCCACCATTACACTGTGATGGTAGGTTCCTGGTGCTTCAATTAAAATTTTTCGTAGTAAAGGGTGGTTTGGATTTGAAAGTTCGATTAGCTTCATCGATGATAAGATCCCGAAACCTGCCTCAAAAAACGGTAACAGGCCCATTGTCAAAACAGCTGAACCCACTCCCGATCCTATTGCTGCGGCAGCATAGTACAAATACTCCATTTTAGTATAATGCCCGTCCATTATAAAGATAAGCGAAAATACAAATGCCATATTGATTAAAGACATCAGAAGTCCTGCAATCAGAACTTTTGATTTGAAATTGGGGCGCGATAATATAATGATTGCCGCCAAACCCCCGAAAATAATATAAAGTCCCATAGAGAAATCTAGATTTCCAGGTGTATCACCATTAAATATAATCGTACCATACGAACCTAATAAAATAATCATTGCTACAGCTAGCTTATCATTCAATAAAATCTTAATAAGCATAGCCGCCATGGCACCTGGGAAAATGTATTCTAAATTCGAATTTTTAAGATCTGCGAAAACACTGACAGTTTTCATAGTTGCCATCGAAAGGATAAAGACAAGACTGAAGATCAATAACTGATTGTATTTGTTATCCCTTTTGGAAATTGAAATGTAAAAAAAGTAATAAAAAGCTCCAAAAGTTAAAAGGATAAATAGCAGTAGCCCAATATAAGGATAAATAGTAGACTCTGTACTTAAAAAACCTGCCAGTTCAAGTTGCCTGTACACATCCCGGTCTACTAACTGATTTTCTTCAACAATAATCTGCCCCTGAAGAATTCTAATAGGCTCTACGCTTTCGACTGCTTTCCTACGTTGCTCCTCGGTTTTATCCTTATCGAAAAACACATTTTGGATGATTGCCGTGCGTGCAAGGGAATTAGAGGCTTTTTTCATATCGCTATTAATGCTCATATACCCTAATTCTTCTACAACCTTTTTCTTGGCATTTTCGACATCACTGGCCGCAATTCGTGAGCTCATCACATTATTAACAGCCGTGATTGTTGAGTCTTTTGCAATTTCCAGCTCATCTTCATTCGCCTGCACTAAAGCAAGGAAAACAGAATCCTCAATATTTCTATTGACTTCATCTGTCAATTTTTCTTTTAAAATGGAAACCTTCTGAGCATCAGTTTTTATTGGTTCCTTTTTATCTTCCTTTCCTTCCTCTTTTTTATCTCTTTCAGGATCTGTTTCTTTATTCACCTCAATCGCCGAATCAAAAATGGATGAAATCAGATCGACTTTATTTTTGGCGTATTCTTTTTTTAATGTATAGACATCCGCCACTTGTTTTGAAATCTCTTCTTTTTCTTGTTCGGTCTTATATGTATCTTCTACAGTCTTTGTTGAACGAATAGTTTGTTCTGCCGGCTTAAAAAGCTCTACCTGGACTTTTTCCGGTTTGACATTGGAAAACATTAATCCATACGTAAACAAACCAAGTATCAGAAACAACAGTACTTGAAAAAAACGATGGACCAATAGCCCCTTTATTTTAGTAAAAAATTTCTGGATACGATTCAAGGAAGGTCCTCCTATAAAAAAGTGATGTAATATTCTAGATATGTAAAATCATAACAGTTTTCTTGTTAATTTTCACCCTGGTTATGATAAATGTAAAGCTTCTTCCGTTCTATTTCTACTTTTTGCTAATAAAGACACACAATCTACACACAGCACGAAAAATCCGCCGAGTGGAATTGGCGGATTTTTTTCTTATTCCTTTGCCTGCTCGTAAGCAGTAATGATTTTGGCTACAAGTGGATGTCTTACAACATCACTTTGTTCAAAATAAACAAATGAAAGACCTTTAACATTTTTCAAGATTTCTTCAACCCGAACCAAACCAGACTTCATTCCTTTGGGAAGGTCAATCTGTGTACGGTCTCCCGTAATGACCATCTTTGAACCGAATCCAAGCCGAGTTAAGAACATCTTCATTTGGGCTTCAGTCGTATTTTGTGCCTCATCCAAGATGACAAATGCATCTTCAAGCGTACGTCCCCTCATGTAGGCAAGAGGAGCAATTTCAATCGTTCCACGTTCTATCATCCTTTGGGTCTGTTCCATCCCCAGAAGGTCATGTAGGGCGTCATATAACGGCCGTAGGTACGGATCTACTTTTTCCTTCAGATCTCCTGGCAGGAAACCTAGGCTTTCACCCGCTTCAACAGCCGGTCGAGTCAGGATAATTCTTTTAACATGGCCATTTTTTAATGCATTAATCGCCATCACTACAGCAAGGTAGGTCTTCCCGGTTCCAGCAGGCCCAATTCCAAATACTAAGTCTTGCTTCTTTATAGCTTGAATATAGTATCTCTGACCGATTGTTTTGACTTTAATGGATTTCCCTTTAGCTGTTTTAGCGATTTCCTCTTCATATAATTCACCGAAATATTCCAAGGTCCCTTTTCTAGCCAATTCAATTGCATATAGAACATCCCTGGAACTGATTGTAATTCCTTTTCTAATTACTGTTAATAGTGCTTTCAATATTTCCTGACCCATTGTTACCCGCTCGATTTCTCCAGCAACACTGATTGCTTCACCTCGGGTAATAACTGAAATTCCAAGCTCTTCTTCAAGCACTTTTACATTTGAATCCCCATTGCCCAATAAAGCAATTGCTTCATTAGGTGATTCTATTTCTAACTTAATTACTTTCACATCATCTGCCATTCGTTAGTCTCCTTGAATGATTGGCTGTCCAATCGCTATATCTTCAATAACTTGGTAATGTATAGATAATTTAACTTTACCATTCTCTATGCTTTCGTGCAAAATTTTTTCTCCCACGATTTCATCTTCCTCATCGAGCAGCTTTTGCAAATCGGCTCGGGCCATTTTTTTACCTTCCTTTATCGCTTCTTCCTTCGTATAACTTCGGACAATATCATCCTTGCTCCTTAAGGTCACAACTTTATAGGAAATAGGCAGTTCCCATTGAAGAAAGTGAAACGGCCTCACAGTCGTTTCTTTTTCCTGTTTTTCATATCCCTGATCTTTGAAACCCCAGATTGGCAAAGAAAAGCCACTCATTTTTATATAGTGCTTACTCGTTTCATTTCCGTTTAAAACAGAAAATTTAGTTTTCAATGGAACCTTCACTTCCGCTTTATACCATGTTTTCCCTTTTATTACTCCCTGAGCTGATACAATTTCCGGCTTGTCTTCTTTCCCAATCACACCTGAAACAAGAAGCTGCCCTTTGCCGACATAATCATTTACGTTTACTATAGATTGTCCTTTTTTTACGAACAAATCAGTGATTATTGCTTTTTTCGAAGCTACCAAATTCTGTGGAGACGTTTTCTCGATTTCTTTCGGTTGCCGTTTTTCAACAACTCTAAAATGGTAAGTTGTTCCCTTCAGCTCAACTCCCACCCACGTTAATGCACCAATCCGATCAGATAATTTACGCTGGATTGTATCCACATCATCAACAAAAAATTGTACCTTACCAATTTTCAAGCCCATCTTGTCCAACTCTTTTCGGATGGCATGCTCGGTTGCCGGCTTTGCACCTTGCACATCAATGCCCCAAACCATATTGGAAAGTACAAAAATACAAAGCAGGAAGGCAATTAGACCAGCCAAAAACCCGCTATTTTTCATAACTCTCTTCAATAGGAACGGAACGCCTTTTCCCTGCATGAACTTTACTTTGCAGTCACTTTTACGCATAACCTGACGGAGCTTTGGAATATCTCTAAAATCCATATGAAAAATTAGAGATTCACTTCCAACACGCTTCACATCCCAGATATGAAGCCCTCTCCTTGTCAGCATGTTAATCAACCGTTCCGCACCTCTGCCATAAGCCTTCACTTTAACATAGCCTGTATAGTAGTTTGTCCATTGGTTTTTCATGGAGACCTCCCGGGATCATTCATTGATAAAATATACCTTGTCAATCTTGCCTTCGAGCATGATTTCTTCCGGCAAAATCGTCTTAATGACAAAGGCTGTTCCCTTTATTAGCAGCTGACCATTTTTCAGCATCAATCGTACTTCACTGTCAGTAAAAGCTAATAAGCCACGATGATTTTCAATATAAATATGTAATTGTCCGATCATAGTAATTCGCGGCAGGTCCATCATGACATCTTGCGGAAGGTCCATTGTTTTGGTCATAAGCTGTTTCATTTTTTTTCCCCAATTACGAGCCATAAAAAAGAACCCCCTTTCATCTCAATGTATGAAATGAAAGAGAGTTCTAGCACAAAATTATAAAGGAACAAAAGTCTATTTTTTTATTGCATCAAATACATAATGCACACAGGTCCCCTATCGAGTTATCTCCTTGACCTCTGAAGACTTCGCTTCGCCCTTGGCGGTCCCAGCACTTCTGACATGATGATGCCATCAATCAGCTGTTTTTTGCCAAAAGACGGTCCTTTGCGATAGACCGGACTGTTATTATCAGATATCGCTGATGTAATTTGATCCGCCTTCGCTTTTTGATATAAACGCTCTTGATCGTACTTCTGCTGCAGACGCCTAAGCTCCGCAATCCTTTTGTTAGCTTCAGTTTTCGTCTCATCGATTACTTCAGCAGCCTGTGCTGCCTGCTGTTCGACTTTCCTTACGGGAGCAGGTGCAGGCCTTTGCTGTTGATTACCTTGTGCCATTTCACCTTGAAGCTCCCGGATGACCTCCTGCCATTTCTTTTTCGGAGGCGTGTTTGGATCACCACTTTGCTGAGGCTGCTTTTTCTTTCCTAACATGGACGTTAAAATACCGATCAAGACAATGATAAGGAATGGGTTCTTGAGAAAGAAATCAATAAAATCTCCCATTTAAAGACCTCCCTTTCCTGATCTAATTATTATTATTGTTATTGTTATTATTACTATTATTGTTAATGTTGTTATCTTTTGGATTGTCGGATATTTTACTGATGGAATCACGCATATCCGTATCAGCCGTGATATTTTGGATATTCATATAATCCATCACTCCAAGGTTTCCACTTTTTAGTGCATCTGCCATAGCCAACGGAACTTCTGCTTCGGATTGGACAACCTTCGCTCGCATTTCCTGAACGCGGGCAACCATTTCCTGTTCAAGCGCAACAGCCATGGCACGTCGTTCTTCTGCTTTTGCCTGGGCAATTTTCTTATCCGCTTCGGCTTGGTCTGTTTGCAAGATCGCCCCGATGTTTTTCCCGATATCCACTTCAGCGATATCAATGGAGAGAATTTCAAATGCTGTTCCTGAATCCAACCCTTTTGATAAAACTGTTCTTGAAATCAAATCTGGATGTTCCAGTACATCCGTGTGCATTTTCGAAGCACCAATTGTCGATACGATCCCTTCCCCTACACGGGCAATGATCGTCTCTTCACCGGCACCACCGACTAGACGTTCAATATTGGCACGAACCGTGATCCTTGCCTTCGCTTTTACTTCAATCCCATTCATTGCAACACCAGAGATGAACGGAGTTTCGATCACTTTCGGGTTAACGCTCATTTGAACAGCTTGCAGTACATCACGACCAGCAAGATCAATAGCCGCACCTCTTTCGAAAGGTAACACGATATTCGCACGTTCCGCAGCAATTAATGCATTCACGACGCGATCGACATTACCGCCTGCAAGGTAATGGCTCTCCAATTGATTCGTTGAAACATTGATTCCAGCCTTATGGGCCTTAATAAGTGGATTGACAACTCTGCTTGGTATAACGCGGCGAAGCCTCATCCCAACTAATGTAAAAATACTGATTTTGACTCCTGCCGCTAAGGCGGAAATCCATAACATTACTGGTACGAATGTGAAAAATACTGCCAATACGATGATAGCAGCAATCACTGCCAGTACAATAAAAATCGTTCCTGAACTTATCACTTAATGATTCATCCTTCCTGTATCTTTAATTTGATTCCGGAATTTCCCGGACGACAACCCTAGATCCTTCAACTTTAACAATTATGATTGCCGAACCTTTGGAAACAAAACTTCCTTCAGTCACGACATCAACTCTTTCATCATTAATCAAAGCTGTTCCTGAAGGCCTTAAATCTGTAAGAGCCTTCCCTTCAACACCTAATAAATCCACTCGATTCGGATTGCTCACATACCCTTGTTCCGTTTTTGTTGCATCGGTTAATATCATTTTCCTGAAAAATTTCATCTGTTTTCCAAACACCTTTACAAGTAGGATGAATACCAAAATGGATACAGTAATCGCAATTAGCAAGGAAATCGTCATATGAACAGGATCACCTGAAGCGAGGAATAAACTTCCCACAATCGAGGTAAACCCAAGCAGCCCGATAATCCCCCCTGGGACAAAAAATTCTACTAGTACAAGAATGATTCCAATAATGAACAATGCTAACGATTCGTACCCGGTGATACCTGCGACAAGATGGCCATAAAAGAACAACACAAGACTGGAAATCCCTATAACACCCGGAATTCCAAAACCAGGTGAAAACAATTCAATCACAATCCCGATTCCTGCTATTGTTAATAAAATAGGAATGACAATTGGATTGGTCAAAAAGCGGGCAAGTTTCTCAGGAAAGCTTTCTTCGATAGATCGAATATCGGCATCCTCAACCCCAAGTATACTATACAGCTCTTCTATCCCAGAAACGGTACCTTCACTATAGCCAGACTTTTTAGCCTGTTCCGCTGTAAATGTCAGCAGCTTTCCGGTTTCTGCACCATATTCAGGAAGGTTGATGTCTTCATCCGCCATCGCCTGGGCAAAAATCGGGTCGCGTCCATTTTGTTCAGCAGCAGTCGTCATGGCAGCAAGCCAATAAGATTGCGCTTTCTTTCCTGCAGCGTTTCCTGATGAATCAATAACGGCTGCTGATCCCATTGTCGCACTCGGAACCATATAGATTTCATCGGCACTCAGAGAAATATAAGCGCCTGCAGAAAGAGCTCTGTTATTGACGTAGGCAACTGTCTTTATTGGTGAATCGGACACTAACTTAGCAATTTTCCCTGCCGCATCAACAGCACCACCAGGGGTATTCACCTCGAAAACGACAAGATCTGCATTAGCGGCTTCTGCAGTGGTCAACGCACGTTCTAAAAAAGCAGAGAGTCCCTTTTCCACCGTTTCTTCAATTGGAACATGGTAAACGATCTTCTCCTTTGCAGAAACAGCCGGCACCATCAGTGAAGACATGGTAAACAGCAATCCAAATAAGAGCAAAGAAATATAACGCCAAATTTTCAACGGAACGCCTCCTTTCCCGTACTTAACGCTGTAAGCGGCCTCCGATTTCCGAAGAATACTTACCAGATAAATTCAGCCCGTAACTAAAAATTGAATAAGAGGCCCCTGCAAATGAAGCTACCCTTTACTCTGTTCCTTAGTTATTACGTATGTATATGAAAAAGGTTTCAAAAAAAGCAAATAAATTTAAAAGTATCCATAATATCTCGCCATTTGTCCCAATAATATACGCATAAATATTGTAATCTAATCCTTTAATACACAAAAACCACAGGCAATTTGCCTGCGGTTAGGTTTCGAGTTTAAGATAGATGTTGTTGTACTAAGTTGTTTACTAGAGAACCATCTGCTTTACCTTTAACTTTAGGCATTAAAGCTCCCATAACTCTCCCCATATCTGCTTTGGACGTTGCATTGACTTCTTCAATTGTTTGTTTAACAATTTTAGAAATCTCTTCTTCTGAAAGTTGCTCAGGCATATATGCCTCTACGTATACTAGTTCGGTGCGGACTTTATCCACGAGATCGGAACGACCTGCGTTTTCAAACTCCTGGAGGGAGTCTTTGCGTTGTTTTAATTCGCGAGAGAGCACTGTCAATTCTTCATCATCTGTTAAATCTTGTCTCAGCTTTAGAGCTTCGTTTTGAATAGAAGCTTTCAGCATCCGAATAACAGATAGTTTGTCCTTTTCCTTGTTCTTCATCGCTTGTTTCATATCATTATTTAAACGCTCGAGAAGACTCATCTTTCCACCCTCTCTTAGAATTTACGTTTTCTTGCAGCTTCAGACTTTTTCTTACGTTTTACGCTTGGTTTTTCATAAAATTCACGCTTCCTAGCTTCCTGAAGCGATCCTGCTTTAGATACAGTACGTTTGAAACGACGAAGAGCATCTTCAAGCGATTCGTTTTTACGAACGACGGTTTTAGACATCTCTTTCCCTCCCTCCGAAAACAACACACTAACTCAAGTTGTCAACATGTTATACATGTACTAAACAATTATAATATATCATCTTTAACAGGTCAACCAATAAAATCAAACTTATTTCGAATATTATCATGTTTATGTCATAATTTTTCACTAAACAATCATTCTAGAGCAAAGAAATCCTTTTTATAGCATGTCTACCCCCTTTGGACCATAAGCTGATTAAGGGGTGAGAGTCATGTATGAGCTAATTTTATTTCTATTATTCATTGCGATATTTTTAGCCGGTATGGCTGTTTTACGTATCGGATTGTTCAATATGTCCGGTGCTGCATTAAAAACTTTCCTCTCAAAGGTAACAGATAGACCCTGGAAAGGTTTTTTTGCCGGTACCATTTTTACAGGAATTCTCCAGAGCAGCTCAGCGGTCATGGTTATGACGGTCGGCCTCGTTTCTGCTGGAAGTTTAACTTTCCCACAAACAATCGGTATTATTCTAGGAACAAATATCGGTTCTACCTTCACAGCAGAATTTATGACCATTTCCTTGGATCGTTGGATAATTCCTGGTGTCATCAGTGGTGCTATTCTTTGTTTAATGCCAAAAGTATTATCGAAAAGCGCTGGGATGTCCCTGATCGGTATCTCAGCTATCTTCGCAGCGATGAGTGGCTTTAAAATGCTTTCGAAACCTATTGCAGTCTATCCATCAGTTCAGACTCTAATCAGCAACATAGAGGATCATATGAGTATTGCTCTATTGGCTGGTATCTTGTTAACGGCAATGATTCACTCTAGCTCCGCGACTATAGGAATAGCAATGAGCTTTTTAATGAGCGGGGAGTTATCCGTCGCTTCCGCCATTATCATGATGCTCGGCTCTAATATAGGCACTTGTATCACTGGCTACATGGCCAGCATCGGTTCTGGTAGACAAGCTGCTTTTACAGCTTATGCACATATTTGGTTAAATGTAATCGGAGTTGCAGCTTTTCTCCCTCTTGTGGACGTCCTAGAACGAACAGCTGCTTTTTTCACCGATGATAAGGGTACACAACTCGCGCATGCTAGTGTTATTTTCAATATCGTGACTTCCTTGATCGTTTTACCATTTGCACGTCAATTTTCCAACTTTATTTTATTGATCCATCGTCCGCATATAAAAAAATAAGCCGCACTCTTAAGAATGCGGCTTGTAAATTAATAATCAGAGTCAGCTGTTAAGCCCTTTAAGATGGAGACACCTGCACTCGCTCCAATTCTTGTTGCACCCGCTTCAATCACTTTCTGAGCATCACTCGTGTTACGAACTCCGCCTGAAGCTTTAACGCCGATATCTGGTCCTACTGTTTTTCTCATAAGCGCAACATCTTCAACTGTTGCACCGCCAGTTGAAAAACCAGTTGAGGTTTTAACAAAATCCGTTCCCGCTTTTACGGCAAGTTCGCAAGCACGGACTTTTTCTTCCTCAGTAAGTAAAGAGGTTTCAATAATTACTTTTGAAAGAGCTTTACCTGTCGATGCCGCTACCACAGCTCGAATATCCCGCTCTACCAATTCATTATCCTTGTCCTTTAATGCGCCGATATTGATCACCATATCAACTTCGTGTGCGCCATTGCTGATGGCGTCTTTTGTTTCAAAAGCTTTAGTTTCTGGTGTAGTGGCACCTAAAGGGAAACCAATTACCGTACAAACTTTTACTTCTGAGCCTTCTAAAAGCTCACTTGCATACTTCACCCAAGTCGGGTTTACGCATACTGAAGCAAAATTATACTCTCTCGCTTCTTCACATAATACCTTTATTTGCTCTTTCGTTGCATCTGCTTTTAATAAAGTGTGGTCAATTAAACCTGCTACATTTTGTGACATTTATATTCCTCCTTAAAAACATTTTAAAACTAGTTGTACGTACCTCTCATCATACCATAGTTCTTCCATTTTGACGATATATATAGTCTTTACCCTAATGTACTAAGAAAACACGTTAAACAAAGGATAAAAAAAAAGACAGCGAAAAAATCGCTGTCTTATATATTAGCTACTTGCTGCAACGGAATATCTTTCACAACCGTCACGAACTGTCCTTCGCTATGTGGATAGCCAGACTTTGTAATTTTCACTTTTACAATGTCACCAACCATTTCCTCTGTAGCCGGGAAGACTATTTTCATGTAATTATCCGAGTAGCCTTCATAAAGACCATTTTCCAACTTAGTCTCAGGAATGACTTCAAGCACTTCTCCCTCAAATCGAGAAGCGTACTCTTTTGCCAACTGATCCGATAATGAAATCAGACGGTGAACGCGTTCGTTTTTCACATCTTCATCCACTTGGTCTTCCATACGTGCGGCAGGAGTCCCTGTCCGTTTTGAATACGGGAAGACATGAAGTTCGGAGAATTTATATTTTTCTATAAAATTATACGTCTCCAAAAATTCTTCTTCGGTTTCACCCGGGAAGCCTACGATTACATCAGATGTAACAGCAAGGCCTGGCAGTGCAACTTTTAATTTTTCAATTCGATCACCGAAGAAAGCCATTGTATATTTACGTCTCATCCGTTTTAAAACCGTATCAGAACCCGATTGGATAGGGATATGCAAATGACGAACTACCTTTTTCGAATTCGTCAGTACTTCAATGATTTCATCTGTAATTTGACTGGCTTCAATGGAAGAAATACGGATCCTCTTTAGCCCATCAATTTTTTCCAAGTCACGTAGTAGCATCGCCAAATTATAATCCTTCAAGTCATCTCCGTAACCACCGGTATGAATGCCCGTCAAGACGAGCTCTTTATATCCTGCCTCGACAAGCTGCTCAGCTTGATGAATGACTTCCTTTGGATCACGGGAACGCATTAAACCACGAGCCCATGGGATGATACAGAAAGTACAGAAATTATTGCAACCTTCCTGAATCTTTAGTGAGGCACGAGTACGATCAGTAAATGCCGGTACATCCAATTCTTCGTAGACACGATTTTTCATAATATTCCCAACCGCATTGATTGGTTCACGTTCTACCTTGAACTGCTCGATGTATTCAAGCAATTTAACCCTGTCCTGTGTTCCAACAACAATATCTACACCTGGAATTGCCATGATCTCTGCAGGAGATGTCTGTGCGTAACAACCCGTTACTGCTATAACAGCATTCGGATTTTTACGGATTGCACGACGGATGACCTGACGGCTCTTCTTATCGCCAGTATTCGTTACCGTGCAAGTGTTGATGACGTATACATCTGATGTATTTTCAAATTCAACACGATCATATCCCTCTGTCTTAAATAATTGCCAAATAGCTTCTGTTTCATAATGATTTACTTTACAACCTAATGTATGGAAAGCGACCGTTGCCATTTTTCATCACCTCAAAAGTTCTACATGATAAGAAACAGCGGAAAGTGCATATAAAGGTGCTGTTTCAGTTCTTAATATTCTAGGTCCAAGACCACAAGCTACAAATCCGGCAGCCGACAATTTTTCGATTTCCTTCTCTGCCATGCCCCCTTCAGGACCAAACACGAATAAAATCGATTGTCCGGCAGTGATATCTTTCAAAACAGAAGCAAGTACAGACGTTTCTCCACGCTTTGCTTCTTCTTCAAAAGCAATTAATCTATGGTCGAAACCAGAAGCATATCCAGCTAGCTGATCTGCCGTCATCGGTTCCTTGATGGCAGGGATAACTGTGCGGTGGGACTGTTCGGCCGCTTCCTTTGAAATCTTCTGGAGTCGTTCCAATTTCTTACCAACCTTTTTGTGGTCCCATTTTACCACCGAACGAGCAGCAATAAAAGGGATAAATTCAACAGCACCTAATTCCGTCCCCTTTTGAACGATATATTCTAACTTATCCCCTTTAGGCAGACCGCTCGCTATCGTAACTCTTACCGGAAGTTCCTTTTCTTCATTCTTCCATTCAATAATGGTTCCTATAACAGCGTCATTTGTTATTTCAGAAATTTCCGTGACCGCAGTCATTCCGTTGCCCTTTACGGTGATGATTTGCTCCCCAGGTTCCATTCTCATTACCCTGGAAATATGGTGAAAATCATCGCCTGATATCGTCACTGTTTTACCATTAAAGTCTTCCTCGTTAAGAAAATACCGTTGCACACTGCCACCTACTTCGTCTAGTCTAAAAAAACTCACAGGCTAGCAGTCAGAGGCTTATTTTCCGATTGCGCGCCATGCAAAAACTCAAGCTAAAAAAAGGTACTCTGACTATCCAAATATACGATAATCAGAGTAACTTTTCATTTAATCATTTCTTTTCGCGATGATTGCTACCCAATCTTCCATCAAAATGGTTTCCTCAACTGTGAATCCGGAAGCTATAATTGCATCCTTCACATCCTGTTTCTTTGGCTGGATAATCCCAGAAGCTATAAAATACCCACCAGGTTTAACCACTTTTGCTACATCATCTGTAAAGAGCATAATGACTTCAGCTAATATATTAGCTACAACGACATCTGCTTGTTCGTTTACGCCGTCCAACAAGTTACCTTGAGAAACAGAAACTCTGTCTTGAACGTTGTTAAGTTCTACATTTTGCTTAGCAGACTGTACAGCTACGTCATCCAAATCAAGCGACTGAACTTGTTTCGCCTCTAATAATGCCGCTGCAATACTTAAAACACCGGAACCCGTTCCTACATCAACAACTAAGTCACCCGGCTGAACTGTACGTTCAAGTGCTTGGATACACATAACCGTTGTCGGGTGGGTACCTGTTCCAAAAGCCATACCAGGATCAAGTTCAATGATTAATTCATCACTGCTTACAGGAGTGTAATCTTCCCATGTAGGAACAATAGTAAAACGTTCAGAAATCTTGACCGGATTATAATATTTTTTCCAAGCCGTTGCCCATTCTTCTTCATTCACTTCACTAATTGAAACAACATTCTTCCCAAGATCGATATCAAAAAGAAGGAGATTATTAATTGATTCCTTAATAGCATCAACAGTTTCGCCAAGGAAGCTGTTAACCGGCAAATATGCCTTAATCAACACACCTTCATCCGGATAATCAGCTGGGTTTAGGTGGTAGATTTCGCCAAAAACATTTTCACGTTCTTTGACTAATTCAAGGGGATCCTCAATGACAACACCGCTTGCACCTGCCTCATGAAGAATATTTGAAACAGGTTCAACCGCTTCATTTGTTGTATGGATTGCAAATTCAGACCACTTCATAATCTACCAGCTCCCAATTTCTTTACTTGTCTTCACCTATCTTTAAAAGCACGCTTTACCTTTGAGAAAAAGCCATCTTCTTGTTCATCTATACCTGATTGTCCGCTGATATCGTTGAACTCACGAAGAAGGTCCTTTTGTTTTTCACTTAATTTTTTAGGTGTAACCACTAATACGACCACATGCTGATCTCCTTGGCCATATCCTCTTACATTCGGAACCCCTTTTCCTTTTAAACGGAAACGCGTGCTTGTTTGTGTTCCTGCAGGTATCTTCAACTTAACTTTACCATGCAAAGTCGGAACTTCAATTTCATCTCCTAATGCTGCCTGAGCAAAAGTAACCGGCATTTCACAATAAATATCATCGCCATCTCTTTCAAAGAATTCGTGGCTACGAACATGGAAGACTACATAAAGGTCTCCAGCTGGACCACCATTGATTCCAGGCTCGCCTTGACCGGATACACGCAGTTGCTGGCCATCATCGATTCCGGCTGGCACCTTGACTTGGATTTTTTTGCGTTTTTGAACTTTACCGTCTCCGCCGCAAGTTGAACATTTATTAGGAATGATTTTTCCTGTTCCTTGACAATGGTGACATGCTCTCCGGTTCACAATACGTCCGAATGCCGTGTTTTGTTCAACATTTAATTGACCTGTTCCATGACAGTGTGAACAGTTCTCCACTTTTGTGCCAGGCTTAGCACCCGATCCTTTACAAGTATCACAATTCTCTTCACGCGGAATTTCAATTTCAGTATCTTTTCCGAATGCAGCCTCTTCGAAAGAAAGCGTCATCGTATACTGTAAATCAGCCCCTTGGCGCGGTGCATTAGGATCTCTTCTACGTCCGCCTCCACCAAAGAAACTACTGAAAATATCTTCAAAACCACCGAAACCGCCAAAGTCCTGGCCACCGAAGCCCTGATTTGGATCTGTATGTCCAAATTGGTCATAATGAGCCTTTTTCTGCTCGTCGCTTAATACCTCGTAAGCTTCCTTAATTTCCTTGAATTTATCCGCAGCATCTTCCGCTTTATTAATATCAGGATGATATTGTTTGGAGAGCTTTCGATACGCTTTTTTGATTTCATCCTTCGAAGCACTCTTCGAAAGGCCTAACACCTCATAATAATCACGTTTACTCATATCTAAAATCCACTCCCGATTCGATTCACATAAAGGTAATATTATCACTGAACGAAGATAATAATCAACTAGAAAAGTACAAACGGCTTGAACACTTTTTCGTAAAAGAAGACATCTGCCTCAAATTTGCACCTATTTTTCTCCATAGTCTTATGATTCCTCACTAGCGATTGTAAGAATAAAAGAATACCAGCTGCCATTACTTCCGGACTTTGATTTCACCCATTGTAAAAAAGCCAAAGCCAAGATAACCTGACTTTGACTTTTCTACAATTACAGGCAGAAATCCCTGCCCAATATATCAGCGTCCCAACAGGGTCACTTTTTTATTTTTTCTCTTCTTCGTTTACTTCTGTATATTCTGCATCAACTACATTATCGTCTTTTGCACCAGCTTCGCCAGCACCCTCTTGGCCTGCTTGCTGAGCTTTTGCAGCTTCTTCATAAAGCTTCATTGTCAAAGCTTGAACGATTTCGTTAAGTGCATCTTTTTTCACACGGATTTCTTCAAGCTCATTTTTCTCGATTGCTGCTTTCAGTTCATCCTTCGCTTCGTTTGCTTTTGTTACTTCCGCTTCGTCTACTTTACCTTCTAGATCTTTAAGCGTTTTTTCCGTTTGGAAGACTAGTTGATCTGCTTCGTTACGAAGTTCAACTTCTTCTTTACGTTGTTTATCACTATCAGCATTTTCTTCTGCTTCACGTACCATGCGGTCGATTTCTTCATCAGAAAGTCCTGAAGATGATTTGATTGTGATTGCTTGTTCTTTGTTTGTGCCAAGATCTTTTGCACGAACGTTTACAATACCATTTTTATCAATGTCGAAAGTTACTTCGACTTGTGGAATTCCGCGCGGTGCCGGTGGAATGTCACTCAATTGGAAACGACCAAGCGTTTTGTTGTCTGCTGACATCGGACGTTCACCTTGAAGAACATGGATATCTACAGCTGTTTGATTATCAGCCGCTGTTGAGAATACTTGTGATTTACTTGTTGGAATTGTTGTATTACGGTCGATTAATTTCGTGAACACGCCGCCCATTGTTTCAATTCCAAGTGAAAGTGGAGTTACGTCTAAAAGAACAACGTCTTTAACATCCCCTGTTAATACGCCACCTTGAATCGCAGCACCCATAGCTACTACTTCATCAGGGTTAACACCTTTGCTTGGTTCTTGACCGATTTCCTTTTTGATTGCTTCAACAACCGCAGGAATACGCGTAGATCCACCAACAAGGATGACTTTATCGATTTCAGATGCTGAAAGACCTGCATCTTTCATCGCTTGACGAGTAGGTCCCATTGTACGTTCCACAAGACTTGAAGAAAGTTCATCGAATTTAGCTCTAGTCATTGTTACGTCTAAGTGAAGCGGGCCAGCATCTCCAGCTGTGATGAATGGCAATGAAATTTGTGTAGAAGTTACACCTGAAAGATCTTTTTTCGCTTTTTCAGCTGCATCTTTCAAACGTTGAACTGCCATTTTGTCTTTAGAAAGATCGATTCCATTTTCTTTCTTGAATGCTTCTACTAGGTAATCAATGATGACTTGGTCGAAATCATCTCCACCTAGACGGTTGTCACCAGCAGTGGATTTAACTTCGAATACGCCATCGCCAAGTTCCATGACTGATACGTCAAATGTACCGCCACCAAGGTCGAATACAAGAATTGTTTGATCTTCATCTGTTTTATCTAAACCGTATGCAAGTGCTGCAGCTGTCGGTTCGTTAATAATACGTTCTACTTCAAGTCCAGCAATTTGACCAGCATCTTTCGTTGCTTGACGTTCTGCATCATTGAAGTAAGCAGGTACAGTGATAACCGCTTTTGTAACTTTTTCACCAAGATACTCTTCAGCATATGATTTTAAGTATTGAAGGATGATTGCAGAAACTTCCTGCGGTGAGTATTCTTTTCCTTCAATTACTTCTTTATGATTAGTACCCATATGACGTTTAATAGAAATGATCGTGTTCGGGTTTGTAATTGCTTGGCGTTTTGCCACTTCCCCTACTTGTCTTTCACCATTTTTGAATGCCACTACGGATGGAGTTGTACGGTTTCCTTCTGGATTCGGGATAACTTTTGGTTCCCCGCCTTCAAGTACAGATACACAAGAGTTTGTTGTACCTAAGTCAATACCAATAATCTTGCTCATAGTTTCACTACCTCCCAATTATTTGTATGTAATTTCTATTATTCGTTTACTTTTACCATTGCAGGACGAAGCACTCTGTCTTTAAGAACATATCCTTTTTGGAACTCCTCGACAACGATGTTAGAACCAAAGTTTTCATCTTGAACTTGCATGACCGCTTGATGTAAACGCGGATCAAATTCTTCACCAACCGAACTAATTGGTTCGATGCCTTCTTTAGTCAATGCATCAATAATCGCTTTGTAGACCATTTCCATCCCTTGAAGCAGGGATTTTGTCTGTTCATTATCAGCTTCGATTTTTGTCGCTCTTTCAAAATTATCAAGAGCCTCGACTAAATCACCAGCAATACTTTGAACTCTATATTTTTGAGCCGCTTCCATATCAAGCTTGGCACGGCGTCTTGAATTATCAAAATCGGCCTGCAGACGAAGATAACGGTTATCCATTTCTTCGATTTTAGCCTGTAGCTCAGCAATCTTTTCATGAGCCAATTGAAGTTCATCTTTCTCAACCGGAGTTTCCTCCTGATTTTGTTCCGCTGGAATTTCCTCTTCAGCAAATACAGCTTCTGCAGCGCTTTCCTCGATTGTTTCATTTTCTAATGTTTGTTCTTCGTTTTTATTTTCTGTCACAATCTCACCTCCCTAAAAGGGTTATACAATTTATGCTTAAGTAATAAGTCAGGCTGGGGAATTTACATCCCCGCCACCTTAACAATATTACCTTTGCTCCTATTTTTGATACAGTTTAGTCATCAGAGTCGTTAAATCTTTCGAGAAAAACGAAAGCAGACTGATTACTCTCGAATATTCCATTCTCGTTGGACCTAGTATCGCTAATGTGCCCACTTGTTCATGTCCGATTGAGTAGGTTGCGGTAATTAAGCTGCAGTCATCAAGTACCGTATTTTGATTTTCACGGCCAATCTTGACGTGAATGCCCGCTGGATTTTGAGTAATAAGATCATAAAACCCTTGTTCCTGCTCAATCATCGATAAAAGTGTACTTACCTTTGCAATGTCATGGAACTCCGGCTGCCTTAGCATATTCGTTTTCCCGCCGAAAAATATTTTTTCAGGCTTTGTATCCGTCAAGGTATCCGCTAGAACAGAAACAATCGATCCATAATTATGAATGTGGTGGCTTAATAGAGCAGCCACCTCCTTATAGATCTTATCTTTTAAATCAACAAGCGGAACATCGACTAAACGGGCATTTAAAATGTTCACCATCTTTTCAATTTCATTTATATCAAAAGAAGGGGGCAAGGAAATCATTCGATTTTCCACATGACCTGTATCAGTAATAATGATTGCAATTGCAGCATCCGGACTCAATGGAACGATCTGAATTTTTTTCAACTTATGTTCATTGACTTTTGGACCTAGTACAATTGCCGTATAATTCGTCAGTTCAGAAAGAATTTTTGCTGACTTTTGAACAATCTTTTCTAGCTCATAGATTCGCTCAACAAAAACAGATTTTAACAATTTCATTTCATTCTTTTTCGGAGCTTGAGGAGAAAGCAAATGATCCACATAATATCTATACCCTTTTTCAGAAGGTATTCTACCAGAAGATGTATGAGTTTTTTCTAAAAAACCCAATTCTTCAAGATCAGACATTTCGTTACGGATTGTGGCAGAGCTGAACGTAATTTCATCTTTCTTCGACAAGCTTCGCGACCCGACTGGCTGGGCAGAATGGATAAAATCCTCGATTATCACTTGCAGAATCAATAATTGACGATCAGTTAGCATGTATGATCACCTCTGTTAGCACTCTGTCTCTTTGAGTGCTAATATACTAATAAATTATCAAATGAAGCTTATGATGTCAACAATGAAAACCGCTAATTCATTGATAAAATAACAAGAGATTTCCATCACTCGGAATCAGCAACGCCTAAAAACGATTGGAACACTTCATTACCAAGCAATTTCCCCTGCTCAGTCAATCGGACAAACCCACCTTCAATCGTAAGCAGACCCTTTGCCGATTCTTCTTCGAGCGATTTCCCGAAAATTTCCGTCATTTCAACAGAAAATTTATTCTTGAAGTTTTCCAATGAAACTCCTTCTGTTTTTCTAAGTCCTAAAAACATCTCCTCTTCCATCTTTTCATGGAGTGGTACAGGATGTTCTTCCAAAACAGGTAACTCGTTCACCGTCAATGGCGTAATGTATTTTTTCACTGGCCCATGATTGGCCACTCTTTTTCCCCCAGTATAGCCATGTGCTCCCGCACCAATCCCATAATATTCTACATTATCCCAATATGTTAAATTGTGTCGGCTTTCAAATCCAGGACGAGCAAAATTACTGATTTCATATTGATGCAGACCATGTTTCTCCATCTCTTCCATCAGCCGTTCATACATGGAAGCCTCAAGCTCCTGAGGCGGAAGATTTAATTTCCCTCTTCTCATTTGATTATAGAAAACCGTCTTAGGCTCAACAATTAATGAGTAACTGGAATAATGAGGAAGCTGTAGTGCAAGGGCCTTATCTAGCGTATCCTTGAAGTCTTCCATCGTTTGACCTGGCAATCCATAAATCAAGTCGATACTTATATTTGTAAAGCCAACCTCTTGAGCCAAATGAATCGTTTCATATACTTCAGATGCCCGATGTGTCCGACCAATTCGCTTTAATAATTCATCATTGAAGCTTTGCACCCCAAAGCTAAGCCTATTCACACCGGAATGAAATAGTATTTCAAGCTTTTCCTTTGAAAGATCCCCAGGATTAGCCTCGAATGTATATTCAGCCTTCTTTGAATCAAAAGGAAGGGTTTCATTGATTGCTTCACATAAGAATGCAAGTTGTTTTTCATCAAGAGAGGTTGGTGTCCCTCCGCCGACGAAAACCGTGTCCAATCCTGTTGTTGGATACTTTGCAAGTTGCATTTCCATTTCTCTTTTCATCATCCGTAAATATTCGTCGACTGGCTGCCCCTGCAAAAACACTTTATTAAAATCACAATAGTGACAAATATGTTCACAAAACGGTATGTGGAGGTAGGCACTTTTAATCATTGTGTTCACAACCTTTAATCGATTGAGTCGATAGAAAAAGAGGCTAGATCTTCTCTACCCTCTTTTTTCTATCTATCATTTATTTTTTTGGAGTCGTATCATCCATTTTCAAAACAGCCATGAAAGCTTCCTGCGGTACTTCAACAGAACCTACCTGTTTCATCCGCTTTTTACCTTCTTTTTGTTTTTCAAGCAATTTACGTTTACGGGAAATATCGCCACCGTAACATTTAGCGAGTACGTTTTTACGCATTGCACTAATAGAAGAACGAGCCACGATTTTTTGTCCAATAGCTGCTTGAATTGGAACTTCAAACTGTTGTCTTGGAATCAATTTCTTCAATTTCTCAACAATAACTTTACCACGCTCATAAGCGAAGTCCTTATGAACGATGAAACTTAAAGCATCGACCGTCTCAGCATTCAGTAAAATATCCATCTTCACAAGCTTGGACGGTTTGTAGCCGATTAATTCATAATCAAATGAAGCATAGCCCCTTGTATTTGATTTCAATTGATCAAAGAAATCATATACGATTTCCGACAATGGTATTTCATAGTGAATACTTACACGTGTCTCATCGATATATTCCATATCAATGAAGTTCCCGCGTTTATTCTGACAGATTTCCATGATTGTGCCTACAAATTCTGTTGGTGCCATCATTGTTGCTTTTACATATGGCTCCTCAACACGTTCAATCTTTTGGGCATCCGGCATGTTAGATGGGTTATCAACCTTCAAAACCGTTCCATCAGTTTGAACGACATCGTAAATAACACTTGGCGCAGTAGTAATTAGATCAATTTTGAATTCACGTTCAATACGCTCTTGGATGATTTCCATATGAAGAAGTCCTAGGAAACCGCAACGGAAACCAAAGCCTAATGCTTGAGATGATTCCGCCTCAAACTGCAGCGCTGAATCATTCAATTCCAATTTCTCTAATGCATCCCGTAGATCATTGAATTTCGATGCGTCAATCGGATACAAACCGCAATATACCATCGGATTCATTTTCCGATAACCTGGCAGCGGCTCTGTCGCACTATTCACAGCACTAGTAATCGTATCACCAACTGTCGTATCACCAACGTTTTTAATAGCTGCTGTAAGGAAACCAACATCACCTACGTTTAGTTCATCAAGCAGTTGTGTTTTTGGATTAAAGACACCCAATTCCGTGACATCAAATTCTTTGCCTGTGGACATCATTTTAATTTTGTCGCCCACTTTAATAGACCCTTCAACAACCCGGATATAGGCAACTACACCCCGATATGCATCAAATAGCGAGTCGAAAATAAGCGCCTTAAACGGTGCTTCAGGATCTCCTTGTGGTGCCGGTACTAATTCAACGACCTGCTCCAAAATCTCCTCGATTCCGATACCGGCTTTAGCTGAAGCCAAAACTGCATCAGAAGCATCCAACCCGATTACTTCCTCAATTTCATTACGAACACGTTCTGGATCAGCACTCGGCAAGTCAATTTTATTGATGACCGGGATGATTTCCAAATTGTTATCCAATGCTAAATATACGTTTGCAAGCGTCTGGGCCTCAATACCCTGCGCCGCATCGACAACAAGGACTGCACCTTCACACGCAGCAAGGCTTCGCGAAACCTCATAGGTAAAATCGACGTGCCCTGGTGTATCAATAAGATGGAAAATGTATTCTTCGCCATCTTTCGCATTATATTTTAATTGAATTGCATTCAATTTAATCGTAATTCCACGCTCACGCTCTAAATCCATGGAATCTAACAGCTGACTCTTCATTTCACGTTGAGTCATAGCGTTCGTTTTTTCTATGATACGATCCGCCAATGTAGATTTACCATGATCAATATGAGCGATGATGGAAAAGTTACGAATCTTGGATTGTCTTTTTAATTTTTCTTCTCTATTCATAACGTTCACTCCCACTAGTCGACACAATACACTATTTTTTATTATATCAATAGAAAATGCAAGATTCAACAGAATAGTTACAAAAGAAGCATCATTGTAGTGCCAGGGATAAAAAAAGGCTGCATTCCGAATTCTCGGATGCAGCCTTTCGACAGAGTTATTCGACTTTTCTTGCGCAAGCTTAAATCATATTTATAAGCGCTTGAAAGGCCGCTGATATCGTTTCGCCGAGAGTCTTGCCAAGAGATGAGAAAAAGTTGAAAGCCTTCATTTCTTCAAGCTTTTCTTTTTTCGTCTCTAAATCATGACTTGTTACTTTTTCACCAAGGATATCCGCCTCCATCTCCCCTTGGTCCGATTGGTTGATAATAAATGCACTATTCAAAGAGGGGTCTTCATATCCCTTCATTTTTTTCATGCCGTCATTCGCCTGCTGCATTCCAATAAGGACGCCTAAAAATAATACGAGTATAATCCCCGTGCATTTTAACCAAAATCGAACCATGTTAGAGAACTCCTCTCAAATTACTTCGCTTCTGATTCTCCAGTTGTTTTATCCACCGCTTTAGCATCCCAATAAAATTCACTGAATACATCGGTAAATGCATCAACGGTTAAATACATTTCTTCAAACGTATTATCAACACCGCCAACTTCAATGAGCATGGCATTGCCTGACAAATCCTGATTGTATACTCCATTATGACCCGCTCCGCCTTGTTTCATAACCCCTCGTGAAATGCCAGGGTATTTTTTTTCCAGAGCTTTATGAAGTTTATTGGCAAGCGCTGCATTTTTCTCAAAGTTCGGGTTATTTCCCCCAATGACGAAGGCAATCTTGGCATAATCTTTACCGTTAATGTTAATGGTCGTATGTTTTTTTCGTTTTGAATCACGATGGATATCAATCATATATTCTAGATCTTTGTTGGTAGCCAATGCCGTTTGAACGGATTTACGAGACTCTTGATAGGATTTGTTGTAATTCAATCCCTTATTATTCAAATTGCCCATAATATCCGTATTATCAAGCGATGAGCCTATCCCGTTATCAGCCAAGTCCTCCACCATTCGTGCCCCGAGTTTTGTAATATTGATTTTAGAGTGATAGGCGAGATTAGGATTTGTAACCCCTTTTAAATAAGGGAGATATGACTCCCGATTATGGCTATGATAAATTTCAACAACTTTTCGCCCATTGGTTGTCTGATTTGGCTGATTAGCCACTCCTTTTTCAGGTTCTTCGATCTCATCCAGATTTTGCAGGGACGCATCCCTTTCTTCGTTCAGGACATCTACCGGCGGCGAAGATTCATACGGCATATTCGTATAATTGGTTCCTTCACCAGCAACAAGGATTTCATTATCAAAAATCGAGAAGCCTGGAAGTTCCCGACCAAGCAAGCTTCGCGGATCCTCCATAGAAATATTAGTCGAGATTTTTATCAATTGATTTGTGATCACCGATTCTTGTTTACCTTCAGGCAGGGCATTAAAAAAGTAATGATTTTCATTAGCCAGCATCGAGAACAGCATTTTCCCTGAAAATTGGTTCGCTACGGTATGTACGGAATCCGAAGATATCCGATACTCCGGTCGTAGAGACGTCATGACCCCGCTGACGGAAAAAACAAAAAGAAGCAAGGCGAGAATACCTAGAAAAGTTTTTACTATAGTTGAACCGTGAATAGCTGTTATGATCCCTGGGGAATTTCTTCTTTTCATCCTTCCACCCTCTCTATAGCTTGTCTATTAATACCTATGACTTTGCTAGAAAGGGTAGAACACCATTTTTGGGCACTAAAATGAACTAGCGGGTATAGTAGCCAGTATTTTCTTGATTAATTGACCCATGCAACGCTGCATTCAATCCATTGGCTATCAAATTGGCCATGTCCTCAATGAAAACATCGACTTCTTTTGGTGTAACCATTAAATTTTGACCGAGCGGTGAAAGCACTTCATAAATCAGTTTCCGCTTTTCTTCGTCCGGAAGGACACCAATCATGCCCAAGAAGGTTTTCCGTTCCTTTTCACCTGGCATATCCTCATCAGTCAACTTTTTACGTTTCCCAAAACTAAATCCTGCGGGGGCTAATGAACGTGATGGGCGGTCACCCTCATTCAGTTCCTTGCCAAAGTGCTTCAAAATATAATCAATCGAGTCGCTAGTAATTGATACAGCATCAACGACGGTAGGTATTCCAATTGCTATAACAGGAACCCCCAGTGTCTCCTGACTCAATTCCTTTCGTTTATTTCCAACACCTGACCCTGGATGAATGCCTGTATCAGTTATTTGAATCGTTGAATTTACCCGATCAATCGAACGGGCTGCCAAGGCATCAATGACGATGAGAAAATCAGGATTGCTTTTTTCAATGACTCCTTTGATAATGTCGCTCGTCTCGATTCCTGTAATCCCCATAACACCTGGAGAGATCGCACTTACCGGCCGATAACCTTCTTTAACAGACTCTGGTTGCAACTCGAACAAATGCCTTGTGACTACCAGGTTCTCGACCACGGCTGGCCCCAAAGCGTCCGGGGTCACATTCCAATTACCGAGGCCGACGACTAAACAACTGCTTTCTTTCGTGATATTATTTCTTTTTAAGAAGTAGGCTAGCTCTTCAGCAAACACCTTCTCCACTCGTTGCTGTGTGTCCGTATCCTGTTGGCGGATACCCTGAACTTCAATGGTTAAATAGCTCCCCTGTTTTTTACCAATCTCTTTTTCTCCCTCAGCCGTGACCTCGACTAAGGAAATTTTCAGATCATCCACTTCTTTTTCCTTTATTATGACCCCTTCGATATGGGAAACATCAACTTCTTCAACAACACCCTTATTTTCAAGAGCAATATCTTTTGCTTCAATCGCCAAATCTGTCCGAATTCCGAACTTACTAAGGTCCAAATGATTTTCCATAGCGGCCTCCTGATGTTTGATTTGTATCTAACTCTAGTAATTTCCATAGTCTCTCTTAAACATTCTGTCGTTTTAGCTTTTTTATTATTCATTTTTTTGGTACAATGAAATATGACGAGATGAATTTATTTACTGAAATTATAATTCCTTTTCGATTCTCAATCTGAAGTATTGCATATTCATGAGCAGTCTGATAGAATATCACTTGTGCTATTTGATATGGATTTGAAAAGTCGAGTTCATATAATCTCGATTTCTTTGTAGGAGGTGAACGGAATGCCAAACATTAAATCTGCTATTAAACGTGTGAAAATCAACGACAAAAAACGCGTTCATAACATTACTGTTAGATCAACTATGCGTACTACAGTGAAAAACGCTGAAGTTGCATTAGCTGGTGAAAACGTTGAAGCTGCTAAAGAAGCTCTTTTAACAGCTGCTGTAAAATTAGACAAAGCTGCATCTAAAGGATTAATCCATAAAAATGCGGCAGCCCGTAAAAAATCTCGTTTAGCGAAAAGACTTAACGCTCTTAACGCATAATGACAAAAATTAAACGATCCTTATGGATCGTTTTTTTTTACGCACCAAAAAGGTGACAGGAATTTCTGTCACCTTTTATTGTTATCTAATTTTCAAAAGCAGCAACTCAAGTGTGATCGCCTTATCGGCTTGACCCGATTTCATCTTATAATCCGCTTCAGCTAAATCGTTCATTATACTCAACAACTCGCGTTCCTGGAATTTCCCCGTTTTTTCTAGGGCTAGCTTTACTCGGTATGGATGCACCTTCAATTGCCCTGCAATTTTTTGCTGACTATACCCTTGACGCGAAAGCTCCTTCACTTGATACATAAGTCGGATCTGTCCGGCCATTACACTCAAGATTTTAATCGGCTCTTCATTCTGCCGAAGAAGATCGTGAAAAATCGTCATAGCACTTTCCATTTTTCGCTGCAAAACATGATCAACAAGTGTGAAGATATTCTGTTCTAGAGATTTAGCGACTAACTTTTCAACAACCTCAATGGTAATTCGTTTGTCAGCTTCTACATAAAGTGCCATTTTATCAAGTTCATTTGTCAACATCATCAGATTCGTTCCTGCAAGTTCGAGCAAAAGTTCTGTGGCTTGTTCATCTATTTGGACAGAATAAGCTGCAACGCGCTCCTTAACCCATGCCTTTAATTCATGATCGCCAAGCTTTTTCGCTTCAACGAGAACCGCATTACGCTTCAGTTCTTTGGTAATCTTTTTCCGTTCGTCCAGTTTTTCATAAGGAGCTGTCAGAACAACAATAGAATAAGGAACTGGGTCAGCCAAATACGCTTCCAGTCTTTTTACATTATGTTCAACTTTCGATTTCGTTTTTTCAGCTGTCAAAAAAAATGGATTTTGCATGAAGACAAGGCGTTTTTCCCCGATAAAAGGAAGAGTTTCAACGTCCTCAAGCGCTGTTTCAATCGGCGTCTCTTCTAAATCAAATTGAGAAAAGTTAAAATCCATTTCATCTTCGTGAAGGACATGCTCAATCAAAAGCTGCTTTGTTTCATTAATTAAATAAGCTTCTGTTCCATATAACAAATATACAGGCGCGAATTGCCCTTTTTTAATACTTTTCCATACGTCTAATACCAATAGAATCCGCCTCTTTTTTATGTATTCTTCTCTAATGGTATAGGTGGATGAACCATTTGACAAGCTATAAAGGGAACTAGCCCTCTAAAGGACTAATTCCGGATCTATATGAACACTTTCAAGAAAGGCCCGGGTAAACTCCCTTGAAAGCGGGTAAAGTATTCATGTAGAACAAAAAAGTGAACTTTTCTTTTTCGCTTGCTTTGTTTGTACCTTTATTTTGACCTCAAAATTTCAAACTATTTGTGACAACTCTTGTCAGTAAAGGAAATGAAGAAATGTGGCCTGTAGATTTTTTTTTGGTAATGTTTTATACTATTAGCAGAAATAGGAGGGGTAAACAATGAACGAATTCGAAAAGAATGTTCAATCAAAGACTGATGACGTCGCTGATTCCGCTATGGGATTCATCGGTTCTTTTGTATTTTTCGCTGCCATGTTCACCATTGCTGTCGTCATTAAAGCAGTCGGATCCTGATTTCATTTTTCAAAATGCACTTATTTTTCCCTGAAGGAGGCTGCTGATGCAGTCTCTTTCTTTTTGATTTCTACATACTATGGAATAGTCTTCCGAAAGGTTCCTTCACTTTTGTAATACTTGTAAATAATAGAACCATCTTCATCCGTCCTAAACAAATAAATATTATATTCTTTCAAGGCCTCAATAACTTGTTCATGTGGGTGACCGTACCTATTCTCTTTTCCAACTGAAATAAGCGCTGCTTTTGGCTGCAATTGTTCGAGAAAAGGCTTCGAGGAAGAAGTCTTACTGCCGTGATGACCGACCTTCAAAATATGAGCCCGCAACTGAGGGTAAGTATCCATCAATTCTTTTTCCCCCTCTTCCCCCATATCTCCGGTAAATACCCAGGACAATCCCCCTAACTCTGTATATAAAACAATGGATGAATCATTCTTATTTTCTTCTTTTTTATGTGGATCTAGAACGAAAAACTCAGCTTCCCCAACTTTCCAATGTTCGCCCCTTTGTACGACTGTCACTTTTACCCTCTTATCTCTTGCAATGGAAACAAAGTCTTTATCTCGATAATCGTCCTCACTCCAACCTCCAATAACTATCTCCTTAACTTTGAAATTTTCAATGAGGTCTTTTGCACTTCCTATATGATCAGCATCGGCATGCGTTAAAATCAGCTTGTCCAAATGGTGAATACCCTTACTTTTCAGCAGCGGGATAATGATATCATCAGCCGTATTATAAGTCTTTCGCTTTTTTTTCCACATTTCCATAGGAAACGTAATTTGTCCCCCCGTATCAATCAAGTAATTTCCCCGGTTAAACGGAAGAGTAATTAAAATTGAATCACCCTGTCCAACATCAATTACCTGTACTTCACCAAATGGAGATAGCTTTTGTAGATTGTATTGAAAAAGTAATAGTAAAATCATTATTCCACACCAGATTTTACATTTACTAAAAGATTTCTCCCAAGTCAGGAACAGTCCTAAAACTGCAACAACAAGCAACAACATCATAATGAAAAGTGGTTTTCCAAACGGAATGGAGGCAAGAGGAAGATTCGATGCAGCATCGGCGACCCTATTACTGAGCAGGAAGGTGAAGTTTAATAACGAAATAAGGGGTTGACCTAAAACAGGAAGTAACAGATGGATAAAGAGGGTGATTAGTGAAAAAGGCAGCAAAATGATGGAATAAAGAGGCACATACAGTACATTTAGAAACACACCAAGGAAAGATACTTCATAAAAGTGAAAAAGTAAAATCGGAAGGGCTGCCAATTGGCTGATTGAGCTGACAATGAAAAGTTGTAGTGTCTTTTGTGGGTACTGCAAAAAGATTTTCGAAGACATAATGATTGAAAAGGTGACAGCGAAAGAAAGCTGAAACCCAATATTATAGAGCATAAGTGGCTGAAAAAATAGCAGGGTCATATAGACCGCACCGATTGTGGCACCTGCTGAAATTCGTTTCTTGAAAAGCATGAGCAAAAAGAATACCATAGCCATCAAACATGATCTCATCACTGACGGGCTTGCTCCTGAAAGTATCATGTAAATCGGAAGAAAGATAAGGATGGCAATCATCATTCTCTCGCGAGTAACTCCGAAGCGGATACCAAGATAAAACAACATCCCCGTTAAAAAACTGACATGAAGTCCCGAAATCGCCAGTAAATGTACAAGACCTAGACGCTGATAGTTAGTAAGATCCCCTTCATCGATATCCGTCTGATCACCGAAAATAAGGGCTGTGACAAATCCACTCGATTCTTCTGGGAAGTGTTTTTTTATATACGAAATTCCTTTCATCCGCAAATTTCGAATTGAAACGACAATCGAGTTTCCAACCTTTTTGCATTTCGAAAAAGAAATAGAACTCGCTTTAAATATCCAATGAGTGTTTTGCTGGAGGAGATAACGTTGATAATCGAAGCTATTTTCATTACGGTGTTTGTCAGGAACCTGCAGATTTCCCTCGGCCGGACAAGATAAACCGATGCGAAGATACTGATCAAGCTTTTCCTTTTCTTGTTCGGAGGCTATTTTATATCGAAGCATCAGCCGTTCTCCTTGTTCACTGATGATGAAACCTTTTAATAGATTTCCATCTATTTTCGGTTGGTCTGTAAATGTAATAACAAAATGACTTTCCGTTCCCTGATAAGAAGAGATGTTTCGATGTTCGGAGGCAGTAGCGGACCCTAAAAAAATCCCCATAATCACCACATGAAGTATAAGGGTCTTCCCTTCACCCGCACTCGAATAATAAATAAAACAGAGGAAAATAAGGAAAACGATTAAAAGTCTTACACTAAAAAATGAATGGGCCGAAACGCCAAACGTGGCCGAAACGGCTAAAAAGAGAAGTTGTCTTGCCATGCCAACCCCCTGTCTAATTATTTGTTAAATAACAGTTTTGCCTCCTTTTCTAGCTCCAGCACAGCTTCTTTCTCTAAACCGGATTGTTCTAGTTGACCTAGCAACGAACGTACAAAGTCCTGTTTTTCTTTTCCGTATACATCGATGGCTCCTCTTGCTTCAACCTTTTCCGTTTTGACCCCAGCCTGCTCAAACAATTCAATTGCATATGGATGGTTTTTATAATCCTCTGCATAATAAACAGCTTTGATTCCAGCTTGAATGAGTGATTTACAGCATTGCAGGCATGGAAAATGCGTAACATATATTTCCGCCTCTGCCGTCGGCACACCGAATTTGGCACACTGTAAAAGTGCATTCATTTCAGCATGTATCGTTCTAATACAATGATTATCTATTACATAACAACCATCATCAATACAGTGCGTTCCCCCGGCAATCGAACCATTGTAGCCTCCCGCAATAATCCGGTTATCCCTAACGATTGTTGCGCCTACAGTTAGTCGTGTACATGTGCTTCTTAAAGCTAATAAATGGCTTTGAGCCATGAAATATTGATCCCAGCTAATCCTGTTCATGTTGTGGTCCCCTTTTACTTAATAAAATTGATTTTCTTCAATTTTACCTTCTTCCTGTCCATTTGTGTAGAGAATTCAATCAATCATTTTACGGAAATAGAATCCTTTAATTTTTCAAATGTTTTATCACCGATCCCTGATACATTCTTCAATTCATCTATCTGCTTGAATTTCCCTATCGTATCTCTGTATTCAAGGATGGCCGTTGCTTTTGATGCGCCAATCCCAGACAGGGTTTCTAAATCCTCCTTTGTGGCTGTGTTCAAGTTAACCTGGCCCCTTGAACTCTCAGATGCCCCTCCAGTAGCCGCAGTTCCGCTCGAGGCGGCTGATGCATTTCCGGGAAGTTCTATGCCTTCTTCACCTATTTTGGGTACGTAAATGACCATTTGGTCCTCAACAAGTTGGGCAAAATTCACTTTATCCTTATCGGCCTTGTCTGTGAAACTTCCCGCTTTCGAAATCAAATCAATCACCCTGTCACCTGCCTCCGCAGTAAATATACCAGGTGCCTGTACCGCTCCCTTAACATCGACTTTAATGATAAGAGGTTCTGCCTTCGTTTCAGTTGTCATTTCATCAATGCCATCGTTTGCTGATACTGCAAAGATATCTTCTGATTCAACCAGTTCCTTCCCAGGTTGAAAGAAAAAGTAAACTCCTATCGCCCCAGTAGCTACTGCAGCGGCAATCATCGCCATTTTCTTTTTTAATATTTTATCCACTTCTTAGCCTCCTTCTTTGAATTCGAACATTACATTGTCATAGGACAGATTAAAAATACATAGTGTTTTTAGGAGATTCGCTTTTAGTGAGAGGAGTTGAAAGTATTGAAGAAAATCGGTGTAATTGGAACAGGCAATATGGGAACGATTTTAATCGAAGCGTGGCTGGAGGCTAAAATACTAAATCCGGCTGATCTACTCATTACAAATAGAACGCTCTCCAAAGCATTGGTGCTGAAAGAAAAGCATCCCGGTATCGAGGTAGCGAAAAGCGCCGCCGAGATCGTCCAACAGGCAGACTTTATTTTTCTCTGCGTAAAACCATTACAAATTCACAGCCTTTTACAGGGCATCAAACACCATATAAAAAGAGAACAACTACTTATCTCCATTACAAGCCCGCTTTCAGTGGCACAGCTTGAATCAGAAGTGAATGCTCCATGCGCCCGTTTTATCCCAAGCATAACGAACCGTGTGGGATCAGGGGTATCGTTACTGAGCTTCAGCAAAGGGTGCAGCAAAGAGACACAGCAATCCTTATTTAATCTGGCATCTGCCATATCGGCACCGGTCATCATTGAAAATGATATCACCCGGGTAGCTTCCGACATTGTAAGCTGCGGACCTGCCTTCTTTAGCTTTTTAGCACAAGCTTTTATTGAAGCCGCCTGTCAAACAACGAAGATAGATAAAGAAACCGCAACGACTTTGACCGAGAACATGCTGATTGGGTTAGGTGAATTGCTTGGTAAGGGAGTTTACACATTACCGACCTTACAGGAAAAGGTTTGCGTAAAAGGTGGGATCACAGGGGAAGGAATTAAGGTTTTAGAAGCTGAAACCGGAGAAATGTTTCATCATCTGTTTCAAGCGACACACGAAAAATTCGCAGAAGATCTTCACGAGGTTGAAAAACAATTTGGCCATCCTTATTAATATTCGCATCCGAAATCTATTCTCCTTCTAAAAATATAAAAAAATAAAGGGTCAGGCATCCTTTCGCACAGTGATGTACGATAGGAGGCCTGACCCCTTGATTTATTTTCTGGCTACAAATAAGATTCTTTCGGTTTCTTTACCGACCGGTGCTTCTTCAAGGTCCGCCAGAAGTTCAGAAACTTCAAAACCTGCTTGTTGCAACCATTTTTTATATTGCTCAACCGGATAGGTACGCTGATAATGCAACTCATCAAAACGGTCGTACAAGCCACTATCATTGTCCCTCACGAAAAAACTTAAATCATGTTCAACACTGTATTCTTCTTCACCCGGGAAGCAATCCCAAATATAGGAGACCTCTTCATCATTGACGGCAAACGTATTATTGTGAAAGATTTCTTCCATCTTATAAATAGTATGAACATCAAACAAAAATAATCCGCCATCCTTCAGATGTTCATGCACCCTGGAGAACGTTTTTACAATATCCGCTTCCTCACGAAGATAGTTCAACGAATCACAAAAAATCGTGACACAGTCATATAGACCAAGCCCTTCGAGTTCTGCCATATTCTGCTGAAAAAAGGGAATCGATAACCCTAGCTTCGCCGCTTTTTCATTGGCAACCATCAACATTTCATCAGACAAATCTACACCAGAGACATCAAATCCATGCTGCGCCAGTTCTACTGTTATTTCCCCAGTGCCGCATGCTAAGTCCAGGACTTTCCTTCCACCAATTCCGTACTGTTCCAGCTTCGCCGTCAGGATCATCAGCCATTTTTCATATGGAGCGTCCTTCATCAATTCATCGTATACATAGGCAAAGCGTTCGTAAGTCATGGAGTCAATTCACTCTCTAGATCTTCAAAAGGTGCATCTCCCCATAAACGTTCAAGGTTATAATAGTTTCTTTCATCCTTATGGAAAATGTGGGCTACAACATCTCCAAGATCTACAAGTACCCATTTCGCTTCGTCAAAACCTTCAAGGCGTTTTACATTGATCCCTGATTCGTCTGCTTTGCTTTTCATTTCTCGAGCAATAGCTTGTACTTGTTTTTCAGAATTACCATGACAGATTAAAAAGTAATCCGCCACCAAAGAAATACCTTGCATATTTAGAGCAACGATATCCTCCGCTCTTTTATCGTCCGCCGCTTTTGCTGCAATTACAAGAAGTTCACGTTCAGTCATTACATCTTCTCCTTCAAATTCATGATTAAATCATTATATGTCTTAAATGTATCAGGGTAAATTGCCTGATTTCTTTTCATTAAAAATACAACTGTATTCCTTAAAGCTTGAATGACAGCACGATCCAAGTTTTCCTTTGCTGTCTGCCTTACTTCGTCGACTCCAGGAAAAGAACGCCCAGGCTCAATATAGTCAGCAAGATATACGACCTTATCCAAAAGGCTCATACCGACCCTGCCTGATGTGTGATAGGCAATCGCATCCAATATTTCACGGTCAGTGATCCCGGCTTCTTTTTCTACCAGATAAGCCCCTACAGGAGCATGCCACAGTTCCATATTGAATTCAAGTAAATCCGGCGCCATTTTTTCAGAGATTATTATTTGTTCCATTTCCTCTTTTGGACGAAATTTTGCATAATCGTGGAAAATAGCTGCCAGTTCCGCTTTTTTGACATCTGCACCATACAATTCGGCAAGTTCTATTGCTGACTTGACCACGCCCAACGTATGAATATACCTGCGCTCGGTTATTTGTTCTTTGACGAGCGCTAATGCTTTCTCACGATTCATATAAACCATTCCCTTTAATATACTTCACCACTGGATCTGCTATTAAATATTTCACGGTTTTTCCTGTTCGCAATTTCCTTCGTATCATAGAGGAAGAAATGAACATTTGTGGAACCTTCACCATCGTGATTGGATATTCTGTCTTTTCATTATAGCCGGGACGTTTCACTCCGACAAAATTGACTAGGTGCATAAGCTCGTCGATCCGGTGCCAATTAGGTAAATACTCAATCATATCTGCACCTATTATAAAATAAAATTCATTGCTTGGTTCGCGTTCTTTCAGCAATTTAATCGTATCATACGTATAGGATGTGCCTTTTCTTTCTATTTCAATATCCTCAATATAAAAAGATGGGTGTCCAGCTATGGCATTTTCCAACATAGCCAACCTGTCCATATCGGTTACTTCCTCCGTTTTTTCCTTGTGAGGAGGAACATGATTTGGCATGAATCTAATTTCATCTAACTCTAGAGCATCCAGCACTTCATTAGCTATAATTAAATGACCGATATGAGGAGGATTAAATGTACCGCCAAGAATTCCAATTTTTTTCATAGATAGGTTCCTTAAGGTAGTTTAAGTTGTTTGTTTTCTTTTGATTCTTTATATAACACAATTGTGTTACCGATAATTTGAACCAATTCTGCTCTTGCCCCTTTTGATAATGCAAGACCCACATCATTACGGTCTTCTTCACAGTTTTGCAATATGCTAACCTTGATTAGTTCGCGTACTTCTAGCGCCTCACCAATTTGTTTAATGAGATTATCATTAACACCGCCTTTTCCAACTTGAAAAATTGGATTTAGGTGATGGGCCTTTGATCGTAAAAATCTTTTCTGTTTACCTGTTAACATGTGTTACCTCCTAGTTTGTTCGAGACAATATCTGTCATTCTTGCTGTATTAGGCATGATGCCCGTCCATATCTCAAAAGCGAGCGCACCCTGGTAGACAAACATACCAACACCATTTTGCGTTTCCGCCCCTTTTTTCCTCGCTTCACGAAGCAATTTCGTTTGCAAAGGGTTATAGATGATGTCACTGACAAATGCACCAGCCTTCAACTGGTCCAACTTCAACGGAGAATGTTCAATGTGCGGACTCATTCCAGAAGAAGTTGTTTGGATGATTAAATCATATTGTGATAAGCCTTCTTCCGCTTCGGCAATCGTGAGCGCCTTTGATTCTTTATCATATGGGCAATCAGAAACAAGGTGGGCTGCTGTTTCCTTTGTCCGGTTTGCAATATCAACGTGCTTTACACCTTCTTTTACAAGAGTAAAATAAATCGCACGTGCAGCACCGCCCGCTCCGATCACTAACGTTTTTTTAGCCTTAATGTCACCTGATATTTCATCGCATAAAGATTTATAAAATCCTATTCCGTCTGTATTATACCCTATAAATCGTCCATTTTCGTTAATAACTGTATTAACCGCCCCAATTGCAAGGGCCAGTTCATCTACTTCATCAAGAAGTGGGATGACCGTAGTTTTATGAGGAATCGTGATGTTAAACCCTGCTACACCAAGGGCTTTCATACCCTGTACCGCTTCAATCAAGCTCTCTGGTTTTACATGAAAATGGTGATAAACCGCTTCTATATTTACTTTTTCAAATGCATCATTATGAATGTCCGGAGACATCGAATGCGCAATTGGATCTCCTATTACCCCATATATCTTATTCATAGACAGACGACCCCTATATTTAGATTAAAGATTTTCGAACTATGACGTTCACACCTTTTGGAACGTGCGCAACGATCTTCGCACCTGGTTCATTGACAGTTACCCAGCCAAGGCCTGAAAACACAATATCCATTTTACCATCTTTTAAGGAGAATTCATGAGGAACAAGCTTCGGAAATTCTTCCATCTGTTCAGGACGCGGAGGCGTCAGCAATTCTCCTGCATGATTTTTATATAATTCATCCGCTTTTTCCAGTTTTGTCCGGTGGATATTTAATTCATTCGAAAGATAGCAAGTCAGCGAGCGTCTGCCACCCGAAACATAGTCCAACCGAGCCAAACCGCCGAAAAATAGCGTTTGCTCTTCATTCAGCTGATACACTCTCGGCTTGATTTCCTTCTTCGGCATAATCACCTTGAAATCACGTTTATCTACATAATGAGCCATTTGATGATGATTAATGATTCCTGGTGTATCGATCAAGGCCTGTCCATCATCTAGAGGAATTTCAATCATATCCAAAGTTGTGCCTGGAAAATGAGAAGTCGTGATGATATCCCCTTCACCACTCACCTCTTTAATAAGACGGTTGATGAAAGTCGATTTACCAACATTCGTACAGCCAACAACATAAACATCTTTATCCTGACGATACCGTTCAATCGCATCAGCAGCTTCAAGAATGTGCTTTCCTTTTTCGGCACTGACAAGGAGAACATCAACCGGATTCAATCCCAGTTCCTTCGAAGATTGTTTCATCCAATTAATCAATTTGTTCGGCTTTACTGATTTGGGCAGTAAGTCCACCTTATTACCAATTAAAAGAACATCATTTCTGCCTACAAAGCGATGAAGGCCTGGCAGCCAGCTTCCATTGAAATCAAAAATATCGACGATTTTGACGATTAATGAATCAGTTTCGCCTACTTTATTCAAGATTTTCAAGAAGTCATCGTCTGTTAAGGAAACATCCTGAACTTCGTTATAATGTTTCAGTTTAAAGCAGCGCTGACAAACAATGCTCTCTTTTTCAAGTGCTGATTTAGGCGCAAAGCCTAATTCCTTCGGATCTTCCGTCTGGACCTTAACGCCGCAGCCGATGCACACTAATTCTTGATGATTGTTCAATTGTGATCCTCCCATTCTATCATTCCTTTTCGTTTAAAAAACGCCATAATCTTTCTTTCAAAATAACGATTGATTTTCGTTCTGAATTCGTCAGTCTGCGCGACAGGGACCACTAGGATGGTATGAAACCCACCTCTATTTCCGCCCAATACATCCGTCAATAACTGATCGCCGATTACCACTGTTTCCTCTACCTTCAATCCCATCGCCTTACGGGCTTTATGGAAAGCTTTCGCCATCGGCTTTCTAGCCTGAAAAATAAATGGAATATGAAGCGGATCGGAAAAAGCACGTACCCGTTTTTCATTATTATTGGACACAATCGTCACTAAAATCCCATGGTCCCGCATATTGTCAAACCATTTGATTAAATCAGGGGTAGCGGTTGGCCTGTCCCATTCAACGAGTGTATTGTCTAAATCAGTAATAACTCCCTTAATCCCTCTTTTTTTCAAATCTTGAGGATCTATATTAAAAATGCTTTTAACATGTTCGCTCGGCAAAAATAATTTAAGCATATTGACACCTCTATAATTTTCATAAAATTTACCGTCTCCATCATATCGAATTTTTGGCTTACTTTCAAAAAAAATTAGGAACGAAGGGCTATCGGTAAAAAATCATCATAATGTAAGTTTTCTAATATGGAAAGGCATTTTTCGAAAAGACTAGAAAATCCAACTGTCTGAACAGACGAAAGAACTAATTATTACTAAAAGAATTCGACAAAAATTTCATTAACCTGACCTGTGGATAACTTTACTAACATTTTCCATACTGTTGTGTATCTATTCGTTCACCTTGTAAACAACTTAACCACAGGTTATCCACTTTCAACTGTGGATAACAGAACGATTGTTCTCTACGTTTATTTCTGATACAGTAGGGGTACATCATGGATGACCTACTAATATATGCAAGTAATTACAAAAATATTCCTCGCAATCCCTACTGGAGGTGAGCAGCCGTAAATGGCGTTCTGATGCAAAAACTATCTGATGATCTGTTGCTGGAATCCTATTTTAAAGCGCAATATTTAAAGTTAAGTACCGATTTCATCCGCCTCATAGAAACGGAAATTCATCGAAGATCTTTGACACATAAAATCCGATCAATATTTTAAAATGAAATACATAGGCTGACAAAACATGTCAGCCTTCTTATTTTTATTTGATGATTATTAAACGACTCTCCTCATGTACCCAATCTTTTCACCGACACGGACATCAGCGGGAATAGATAAGTTTTCATCGAGTTGATAACTGTTTTTCTCAAAAAGCATCACGACTGTTGAACCAAAACTGAAATAAGAAAATTCCTGTCCTTTTTCTAAGTGATTCGATTCATCAGTAATAACGATGGAATTAATATACATGGCACCGACTTTCACCATTGCTAAACATCCCGCCTCATTTTGAAGCTCTGTTATTGTACGATAATTTTTCGATAATGGCTCTTTTCCATATTTCATTCCCCATTTATTAACAGGGTAAGATTTCTTTCCAAGCGTCCAACGTTTTACCACAGAACCCGAAATAGGCGCATGAATCCTATGATAATGACTCGGGCTTAAGTATAACACGAGATATTTACCACCTAGGTACTTTTCTAAAAAAAGTGCGTCCCCTAGCATTTCCTCTATCGAATATACTTTTCCCTTTACTACAATTTTTTTATCAGCTCGAATTTCCCCTGCATCCTCGAGCACACCATCTACAGGACATGCTACTGCAGAAGATTCCACCGTAATTGGCCTTGCCTCCCGCTTTAAGTGTCTTGTAAATAACTCATGCAGATTGTTATACGTTTTTAGGTCCTTACCAAATTCTTGTTGATTAAGGTTAAAAGTTTTTACATAAAATAAAATCAACGGCTTACTCCAACGAGATTGGCTAAAATGCTTTAATATACCTGACGAATACCTTCCATTCGTCAGTTCAATAAGAATACGATAAAAAGATTGATACAAACAAAACCACTCCAAATTGTAAAATAATTCTAAAACCCCTTGCATAAATTGTGTTAAATAAAATATTATTATATAATAAATACTTATGTTTACTATATTTTGTTTTTATTTGTTTTATTTGAAAGGAGTGAAAAGATGTTTTTATTACACGCCCTAGATCAAACCATTAAAAAAGTGAAAGCCCAAACAGCAAATATACTTACTTTAATGAATTTATCCCTTGGTGGATTTGCAATAATTGCCGTGATGCACGGCCAATTGAATTTAAGCTTGCTTTTAATTTTCCTAGCTGCCCTTGCAGATCGCTTTGACGGTATGGTTGCCAGGAAGTTTAACATTGAATCGGAATTAGGTAAGCAACTTGATTCCATGTGCGATATTATTTCTTTCGGCGTTGCACCAGCTCTATTATTATACCAAGGAATTTTAATAGAATTCGGAGCTCCAGGCACACTATTTACGGTTTTTTACATCGGCTGTGGCGCATTTCGTCTAGCCCGTTTTAACATCAGTGAAAGCAATGGATATTTTACCGGCGTTCCGATTACCGTTGCAGGCTGTTTAGCCACCGTTAGTTATTTAGCCATTCCTTATCTCCACCCGGTCTTTTTCTTATCCCTCATGATTATATTATCATTACTTATGGTCAGTCCATTTAAACTGAAAAAAGTTTAAATGGGAAAGCGGATGTCCTAAACCGGACATCCGCTTTTTTGTTCTTATTTTAACTAGACCAAGTTTATGCTTTTTGAACTAGAGGATCGGTCAAACGGATGAACTCTTCGACATCCTCCATACAGGCAGTAACCGCTTCTTCCCAAAAATCACGGGTAGTTAAATCCACGCCTAAATGTTTCTCTGCCAAGTCCTCGACCTTCATGGAACCGGTGTCCTTTAGTAAAGCAATATATTTTTCTTCAAACCCAGAAGGTTCTTTAAGCGCATTCGCGTAAATGCCTAATGAGAACAAGAATCCGAATGTGTATGGGAAATTATAAAACGGTACACCTGTTATATAGAAATGAAGCTTTGAAGCCCAAAACGTTGGATTATACTCACTTAGCGCATCACCATAGGCTTCTTTTTGCGCTTCAACCATTAGTTCATTTAAGCGTTCGGCACTGACATATCCCTGTTTTCTCTCATCGTAAAATCTTGTCTCAAATAAGAAACGAGCATGGATATTCATCAACAATGACACAGAACGTTGAATTTTATCTTCTAAAAGAATCAGTTTTTCTTCCTCATTTGTCGCTTCTTTCACTGCTGCATCCGAAACGACCATCTCTGCAAACGTAGAGGCTGTTTCTGCCACGTTCATTGCATATGATCGATTCAATGGATGGATATCCCTCATCGCATATGAATGGAAAGCATGCCCCAATTCATGAGCCAATGTCGACACATTCGAAGGGGTGCCCGAATACGTCATAAAAATCCGGGATTGCTTATCCAAAGGGAAACTTGTGCAAAAACCGCCTGGCTTCTTTCCTGGTCTGTCTTCTGCTTCAATCCAGCTGTCTTCAAATGCTTTTTGAGTGAAGTTCGCTAACTGAGTTCCAAATTTAGAAAATTGCTGCACGATAAAATCTGCACCTTCTTGATAATTCATTACCTTTGACTCTGCTGTAACAGCGAGAGGAGCATCCAAATCAGCCCAACTTAATTTCTCCAAATCAAGTAATTCCGCCTTCCTATGTAAAAACTTCACTAGCGGCTCCTTATTTTCAGCAATTACGGTCCACATGCTCTCGAGGGTTTCTTTCTTCATCCTGCCGATTTCTAGCGGCTCCTTCAAAATATCATCCCAGCCTCTTTTTTCATTCACACTGAGACGAAAGCCTGCTAAATGATTCAAAGTCCGGGCAAAAAGATCACTTTTTTCATCCCAAGCCTGTTCCCAAGCAGTAAACAATTCATTCCGGACGTTTTTATCCGGATCAGAAAATTTATTAGCCGCCTGACCAACAGAAAGTGCTTCACCCTTAAAAGGGATGGTCATCGAGCCCACAATTGTATCATACATTTGGCTCCAGCCTTCAAACCCGTCCATGGATAGCTGGGTGATTAGTGACTCTTCCTTAACAGACAGCCTTTCCTTCGCTCTTTCTCTACGTTCATTCAATACATATTTCAGTTCATTCAACGGTTCTTTATTGAGGATACTCTGAAAAAACACCTCATCAAGCTCCACTAGCTTTTCATCCAGTTTACTTACCACCATTTTTAGTGACGCCACACTCTTCAATTGTTTTATTCGCAGTTGACCTGCCTTTTTATCCTGTGCATTTTGAGCTTCCAGGCATCCTATAAAGGCGCTAGCCTGTCTCGATTTCATATTTAAATTTTTAAAAAGATCAAATGCCTGGATCAAACTGATTTCATCATTTTCTTCTGAATTTATCTTACTTACAAGACGATCAAATTCTTGAACCTCTTGATTGATTTCATCTAAAAAAAGCAGGAATTCCTTAGAAGAGCTTCCTCCTTTAAAAAAGATATCCAAATCCCATGTTAAAGAATATTCCATTTTCTGTTTGCCCCCTTTTATCAATAAACCTATTATAGAGGTTTTACCTATATTTTTCTAACTAAAAAGAATTTTCAGTAATTTTTCGAAACATTTTTCTATATCCATAATTAAAAGCATGTTATGATGGTTACATCCTTAGGAAAGGGGAAGGTTTACATGAAACTATTTATCCAGCTGTCAGCCATTACCCTGCTTCTTTGGACACTGCATATACCTCTTCAACATCACGCACAGCCATTAAACCTTGAAGAACACACTGATGTTCATCACTGGGATAAGGCCGAGAAAAAGCTCCCGTTCATACCTTTCTTAGGTTCCTGGCAGGACGTTATCCTTTTTCTTACTTTCGAATTTTGTATTTTTAATTTTCTTTATTTTCATTCAAATATTCGACGGAGATTTCTCAGCCCAGTCTTTTTCCAGGCGAATTACGTATCCACAAACTCTAAGATTTTATAAAAAAATAAAATCGAGGAGTGATGAACATGTGGTTCCGCCTAATAATGATTGGTGTCTTTTCTTTAACTGCTTCACGTCTGTTCCTTTCCCAAGGTATTGAGATTTATCATGCCTTTGCAGAACTATTCAGAAATAAATATTAAAACAAAAAGAGTGCGGGAAGTTTGACCGCACTCTTTTTGCTTTAAAAAATGATTTTTATCCTTTTGCTTTCTTTTCTTTCTCTTTTTCCGCTCGATAAAACTCATGGAACATCTTCATCAAGGCACGTTTTTCAATACGCGATACATAGCTACGGGAAATCCCAAGTTCTTTAGCAATTTCCCGCTGGGTTTTTTCCTTTTTTAAATCTAATCCGAACCTGCCAACAATGACTTCCTTTTCCCGTTCATCCAAAATATCAATATACTTTTTCACCTTTTCAATTTCCATATTGAGCTGAATCGTATCAATGACATCTTCTGATTCTGATTTCAACACATCAATTAAACTGATTTCGTTTCCTTCTTTATCCTGACCAATCGGGTCATGTAATGAAATATCCTTTTTCGTTTTTTTTGTTGCTCGTAAATGCATCAGGATCTCGTTCTCGATACAACGTGCTGCATATGTGGCCAGCTTCGTACCCTTTCCATCGGAATAACTTTCAATGGCCTTTATCAAGCCTATTGTCCCAATCGAAATCAGATCCTCTGTATCTTCGCCTGTATTCTCGAATTTCTTGACGATATGGGCAACAAGTCTGAGGTTATGCTCGATAAGAATGTTACGGGCATCACCATCACCCTCACCCATGAGCTTCAGGTATTTCTTTTCGTCCTGGGATGACAAGGGCTGGGGAAAAGCGTTGTTTTTTACATAGGAAACTAATAAGTAAAATTCTTTGATAATATAGCCTACAGCTGTAAGTATTCCGGGCATTGGTCTCATCCTCCCGTTTCTTTGGTTTCCCTATTCATAACTATGCAACAGTGGGCTTGTTCGTGTCTGTACCACTAAAAGAAATCATGAAAGTAAAAAAATGTCTAAAACAAGAATGGTTGAAATCCCAATCGGACAAATACAAAAATTCATATAATGATAGTGAATTTTTAGGGAGAGGGGGTTTTTACTATGGGATATAACTATGGACCATACGGGTACAACTATGGTTATCCGGGTCCAGCACCTTATTATGGAGGAGGATGTTACGGGTTTGGGTATGGCCTATTTATTGTCCTCTTGATTTTATTGCTCATATTCGGCTTTTGGTGGCTGCCGGGATGTGGGTTTGGAGACGGTGGACTCGGTCCCTGCTGCTGTTAAAAGCATATAAAAAACTCGGCTGAAATGCCGAGTTTTCTACTTTACATTATTACTTCAAACTGTGAAGCGGCTGATCGGCATCGACGGAAACATTTACAGCGATTACAGTTCCGATGACAGTAGTAAAAATAAGGATCATTACCATTGAGAACATCAAGAATCACTCCCCATATCTAACTTATCTTCAATTTATCATGTTTCCGCTGCTCTTAACCATTGCTTATTTGAACAATTTACATACAAACAATGGCAATACTGTGAAAGGTAAACAAATCCATTAGCCGGTATCCTTCTCATTCCAATAACAATACTTATCTCCTTTTATATAAACCAATTTAATCATATTTACCTCCACCTTTCCTAAAATTTATAAATCCTAACGGATAACCGTACATATCAAGTCTTAGAAAAAAGGACGATGCTTCATTGCATTGTTTAAGTGCTCTTCACGAAGCTTGTTAATTCTCTCCTGTTGCAAACATTCTTCAGCAGTCATTTTTTTCATTTTTATTGTGATTGTAAAAAATAGCATATTCAGTGTCATAATATCACCTCCTTTAAGGGAGCGGCTTACCAAAAAAGGCATAAAAAGGCCGCAGAAAGTTACTTCCTCCTGCGGGATTTTTAAGAGAATATAAAAAGACCGCAGGATAAAAGACTTCTCCCTGCGGCCGCTATGTCTGAATGATTAATAAAGCCAAAATTGCTTTAGAAATATTCCGCTTGGCACAGGTCGAATAGTATGTGATTGTTATTTGAAACAGTCCAGCCAATCTGATTAGTGATAGATCCTTGTAGATACAATTTCATTTTCATCGACCTCCTTTGGAATATTTTTTATTACCTGGTAAGTATATCCACAAATGGCATTTTTGTAAACGGCTTTTGCCTATTTTTTTGAAAGTTCTTTCTTTTTTCCTATTTTTATTAGAAATTCACAGCTAAGGGAGGAAATTAGTATGAAAAAGCAGCCCTATCCTGTTATTGATTTTCTCTAGATGTTTGAAAAACAAAAAAGCCTGATTCTCCGTCAACATCTACGAAGAATCAGGCTTGCTTTTATTGTTTTAAAGAGTCATGGTCATCCATTTCTGCCAAGATCTTTTTATATTTATTAGATAATCTGAAAAATAGAATAGACATACCGAGGAACAAAATTGTGGCTCCCATATAGACATTCGTGGAAACCATCGTTTTTTCAACAGAAGGGAGTATGGTTCCTAAATAGAAGAACGATCCCACACATAGCAAGGTAATCGCAAATTGTTTAAAATCCGTCTTTTTTGAGCGTAGGACTGCAGCCGTTTGTTTTTTACGATTTTTCATGCCATTTCCACCTTCTTTCAAGCTAGTAAGTAATCGATATCTCATTCTACCATATTTATTCCAAATGCTACGGTGTAAATAATGGCAGTTAGCTTTAAAGCGGTCCCTCTTCCGATTTACCCTTTTAGCGCTTGTTCCAAGTCTTCCAATAAGTCTTCAACGTCTTCCAGACCAACGGATATTCGAATCAACCCATCTGTTATCCCAAGCTCTGCACGGCGCTCGGCTGGAATCGAGGCATGTGTCATCCTGGCTGGAACCGAAATTAAGCTCTCCACTGCCCCTAGACTTTCAGCCAGCGTGAAGTATTTCACTTTATTCAAAACGGATTCGGCTTTTTCGGCACTGCCGACATCGAATGAAACCATGCCGCCGAAGCCACGCGATTGTTCTTTAGCAATATCATGGTTAGGATGGTCTTCAAGACCTGGGTAATAAATTTTCGAAACGGCTTTATGCCCGGATAAGAAACGAACGATTTGGGAGGTGTTTTTTTCATGTTCTTCCATCCTGATTCCAAGCGTTTTAATGCCGCGCATCAGCAGCCATGAATCTTGAGGCCCTAGCACGCCTCCTGTGGAGTTTTGGATGAAATGAAGGTCCTCGCCAAGTTTTTCATCATTCACCACGACAAGACCCGCTACAACATCGCTGTGCCCCCCTAAGTACTTCGTAGCGCTATGAAGCACGATATCAGCACCAAGTGTAAGTGGATTTTGCCAATATGGCGTACTGAAGGTATTATCCACAACAGTGAGGATACCGTTTTCTTTAGCGATTTTTGAAACCGCCTCTAGATCAGTGATCTTCAATAATGGATTCGTCGGGGTTTCAATGAACAGTGCCTTTGTATTGTCTTTGATCTCGTTTTGGATCGAATGTATGTCACTCGTATCGATGAACGTAGCTTCCACCCCGAAGCGGTTCAGCACTTTTGTCATCACTCGGAAAGAGCCTCCATAAACGTCATCCGTCAATAAAACGTGATCACCTTGACTCAGCAGCATCATAACCGCCGTTATCGCTGCCATTCCTGAACCGAAGGCGAATCCTCTTTTTCCTTCTTCAAGATCCTTGATCAATTCCTCAAGGGCATGGCGGGTTGGGTTGCCTGTACGTGAATATTCATATCCTCGATCTTTCCCCAGACCATCCTGTTTATAAGTGCTCACTTGATAAATCGGCACCGACACCGCTCCCGTTTTTTCATCACCAAAAATACCGCCATGGATCATTTGTGTTTTTTTCCTCATTTTCAAAGACCTCCCTGATAAATGTTTTTGCTTAAGTACCGTTCACTGGAATCCGGAAATATCACAACGATATTCGAACCCGGGGTAGCTTTAGCTGCTTCTTTCAATGCCGCTGCAAATGCCGAGCCAGAAGAACTTCCAACAAGAAGTCCTTCTTTAAGCGCCAATTCCTTCACCATATGGAACGCCTCATCGTCGCTTATCGTATGAATCTGATCAAAGTACGTTTCATCCATATAGCTTGGTAAAAATTCCATCCCGATCCCCTCTGTTTTATGGGGACCAGCTTTGCCTCCGTTTATAATAGATCCTTCCGGTTCGACAATGACCGTTTTGACCGCAGGATTTTTTTCTTTTAAATAACGCGATGTACCCATGAAAGTGCCCCCTGTTCCCGCACCGGAAACAAACACATCCACATTGCCAGCCAGCTGCTCCCAAATTTCAGGTCCCAATGTTTTATAATAGGCATCCGGATTGGATGGGTTGGAAAACTGCTCTGGACAATAGGATCCTGGAATTTCATCCAGCAGCGCCTTCGCTTTGCGGATTGCACCTAGCATTCCTTCCTCTGTCGGGGTCTGGACCACTTTTGCTCCAAGGGCACGCATCAGTTCCTGTTTCTCGGCGCTGAATTTCTCGGGTACACAAAATATTACATCAACACCACTGTTTATCGCAGCAAGGGCTAGGCCAATCCCCGTATTCCCTGCAGTCGGTTCAATGATGGTTCCGCCCTTTTTCACATTCCCTGACTGTAATGCTTGCGCCAAAAGTTCCTGGCCAAGCCGATCTTTCACGCTGCCGCCAGGGTTAAAGTATTCCAGCTTGGCAAAGATCCGGACTTGATCCGGAAGAGGGAAGTGGGTGATTTCCATTATCGGGGTCTCCCCAATCAATTCATGAATATTTTGATAGAACTTCATAATCGGACATCCTTTCATAGTTATCCTACCAATTTAGTGTGTTATATGCAAGAAATAATCAGCGGAAAAGATTCCCGCTGATCACTGGGCATTTATTTCATTTTTTCAACCATTTTTAAAATCAAAGCGGATGAATGAAGCGCCGCCGTTTCTAAGAACTTATCAAAGGATATATTCGACTCCTTGCCAGCGATATCTGAAAGGGAACGAATGATAACAAACGGTGTTTGGAATTGGTGTGCTACCTGAGCAATAGCTGCCGCTTCCATTTCCACCGCGTATAAATCTGTAAATTTCCCTCTGACGAATTCAACCCGAACAGGATCATTCATGAAAGAATCTCCCGTCACGATCAAACCTTTCGCCACTTGAATATCTTCAATTTCTTTCGCCGCTTCTTCTGCGATAGCAAAAAGCTTCTCGTCCGGGATAAATGCTGCTGGCAATTGCGGTACTTGACCGTATTCATAGCCAAAGATTGTCACGTCAACATCATGGTGGCGCACTTCTGTTGAAATGACCACATCCCCGACATTAAGCGCTGGATGATAACCTCCTGCAGATCCTGTATTAATGACCGCATCCGGTTTGAATTTTTCTAAAAGAATGGTTGTGGACATCGCAGCATTCACTTTACCGATTCCCGATTTAAGTAAAATGACCTCAATTCCGTTCAGTGTCCCTGTGTTGAATTCGGATCCGGCAATCGTAACCTGCTCCAAACCTTCCAATTTATCACGTAAAATCGTAACTTCTTCTTCCATTGCTCCGATTATGGCTACCTTCATTAGTAAAAACCTCTTCCTATAATTTTTCAGCCTCCATAATCCAGACAAATTGATTGCAGCGCTCAAAGTTCACTTTAAATCCATGTGTTTCAAGTGCTTTTTCTAAAAAAGGAATGGTCGTATAATATTCCGTTTGCAAATCGTTTGCCAAATTATGAAAGCCTGCATGCTTTGCATCTTGAATCGCTTGTTCATGCGCGTCTCTCGATTGATACATTGTATCCGCAAACACTATTTTACCACCTGTATTCAGTAACTTTCCATAGTTCGCTATAGCTTTTTCTTTTTCTTCATCGGTTAAATGGTGAAAAGCGTACGTACTCACAATCGAATCTACTTGTTTAGGCTCCGGAAAATCCATAAAATCACCATCGATAATTTCTGTTTTTCCCCTTAACTTGCTAACCGCTACTTCCCTCATTGCTGGTGACGGCTCAATTCCAGACACCTTAAGACCTTTCTTCAGCAGCCTTGCCGTTAAATTCCCGGTCCCTACCCCAAACTCCAGCACATGACCGTGAGCCCGACTCGTGACGCTGTCTAATATGTTGTCATAATGTTTAAAAACCTCTTGATATTCAATATCGTGTCCACCGACGGTATCATCATACGATTTCGACCATTCCTCAAATAACTCTACAAATTCTCTGCCCATTTTAATCACCTTTTTATGATAAGATAATAAAACCTATAAGCATAATATGAAATGAATCTAAGAACAGTTCTTATTTTTTAGGCAAATCTATCATTCAAGTTCAGATTCAATTCATTTGGTGTTAAACTAACACTATTAAAACGTTGGAGGAATACAGAAATGAATTTTCAACTTGACTTAAACTTATTCGAAGATAAAATTGAATTTTTTGAAGCAGAAAGCATCAAGAACCTAGAAGAAAAAATCCAATCACAAATCGAAATCAATAAAGCGATCATGCTTCAAGTCCACTCCGTATCGCACCAAATGTATGTCAGTGAAGAGGGCAGAAGATTTTACAGTGCAGTCGTTCACTTTAAAGCCAAAAAGTAATCTTTATTATCAATGAAAAACCCCCGAAAAGAGGCATTCTTTTCGGGGGTTTTTCATTTTGAAGATATATTCATATAAACTCTGACTTTTATTTCTTATCGTTCGTCTTCAATTCTTCAACCTTTACGGGCTTCCAACCTGATCCGTCTACCCATTCAATATAAACGCGGAAGGTTTTAGGGTTGTCCCCTTCTGATACGGTACCGATTGCAGTGTTAGATGATCCGCCGTTTTGAAGCCACCACAGTCTCATGTTACCTTGGTCAATACCTGCTCCATGAGCAATGGCTTTACTCATTTCATTCCAATCAACAGAGTTCTTTTGAAAGCTTGTTGTGTGTTCACCGGATTGCTCTGTGCCAACTGGTTTCCAGCTCTCGCTCGTGTATGTTGTCGCGACATTGCCATCTCCGCTTCCTTCCACCTCGACAAGCTTAGCGTCCTCTGCTTTATCTGTATCTGTGTCTGTGTCTGTGTCTGGATTTGTGTCTTTGTTTGTGTCTGTGTTTGTGTCTGTGTTTGTGTCTGTGTTTGCGTCTGTATCAGTGCCATCTTCAGTATTTTCTTCTGTACCTTCTTCAGTTGCTTTGCTATCCTCGTCTTCATCTTCCTTAGTCAAATCAGTATCTTCTTCTTTGCCAGCAGGTTTATCCACTTTCTTCTTCGCATCTTTTTCAACGGTCTGCTTTGGTTCAGTTGTAGCTTTTTCTGTATCAGTGCCATCATCACTTAAGAAAATAGAGACGGCGACAATGACAATAAGAATCGAGACAACGGTGATTGCGATATTATATATTTTATTTACTTTTCTTTTTTGATCTCTCTGATTGTATCTTGAGCCCAAGGTCCATTCCTCCCTTACCATTTCGTCCTGCCTCATTTTAACATGATTTGGCTAGAGATAGAAGGGAAGGCTTTCCTAGACTTTTCGTCAATTCTTGCACTAGTCCTGGTTCTTGGAGTACATAACTTTTACAATATCTGAAAAAAGAGGCGTCATGCTGGCACTATCTTCTTTCGTTTCAAAACTGACTGTAACCAATGCATATTTAGGATTTTTATAAGGGAAATAGCCTGCAAACCATTTATTGAGCTCCCCTTTTTCAGTTTTCGTCTGCGCTGTTCCAGACTTGCCTGCGACCTCTACAGGCAAATCCTTCAAGGAAGCGCCAGTCCCTTTCTCTTCGGTTACGACTTTCCGTAAAAGATGCTGCAGCTTCATTGTTGTATAGGGAGAAAGGGAATTTCCATCCATACTTTTATTTGGAAAGCTTACAACGGTCGTACTGTTGTTAAATTCAACCTTTGACACGGCTTTAACCTGTTCTTTCTTACCGCCGCGGGCAATCGTCGCCATCATGTTGGCTATTGCAAGCGGTGTCGTTTGGACATCCTTCTGACCAATTGCTGTTTGGGCAATCATTTTAGGGTCCTTTTTTAAATCGTCATCATGCCAGACCTTCCCTTGTTGTTCATGATACAGTTGAGTAACTGCTGTATGATACACATCTCCCTGCCATCCTGATTCGCCGGTTAAGCCTAACATTTTCGCATATTTATCCAGATAGTCAGGATCTTTCACAGCGATTTCCTGTGACAACTCAGCAAATGTCCTGTTACAGCTTTGAGCAAAGCTGTTTTCAAAATTAAGCATGCCCAGACCCCTCTGTTTATCTGTTTTTCCGTCAATCGTCAAATTACAATTGAATGTTCTTGTAGGACTAGCTGCTTCATAATCAATTGCAGCAGCAGCTGTGACCGTTTTGAAAACGGAACCTGGCGTTTTTTGAGTTAGCATCATATTGATGGCTCCTTCGCCATTCGGATCCTTTATATCAAGTGCTGGACGTGATACCATGGCTACGATCTCACTTTTTTCTATATCAATCAGTACGAGACCCCCTTTTTTTATTCCGCGTTCGTCAACAAGCTTCTCCGCTTTTTCCTGGATTTCTTTATCAATCGTTGTTACAACCTTCACTGGGTAGAGCGGGTTTGCAGGTTCTACGTATTTTACATCCACACCGAACATTGGACCGCCAGTGGCATCTACATGAAAAACGAGTTTTGATTCTCCTGCTGAAAGCAAGAATTCGTCAAAGGTTCTTTGCAGTCCAGTATTGCCGATCTTCGTTTCGGCAGCTAGTTCCACATCCGGGTAACGCTTTTTCTTTTCGGCATCTGATATATTCGTCGTGCCAATCAATTGCGCTGCCGGAGTTTGATCGTGATATAGCTTTTCTTTCACAGCAAAAACCCCAGGGATCTTCATTTCATTGATAGCCTTCGATTGGCTGGCCGTTAACTCAATCGGTTTATCTCCGCCAAAAACAAATGGTTCATCCGATTCCGCAATTGCCCTTTTCAACTCCGATTCCGGTCTGCCGATAATCGAGGCAATTTCTTCTATAGGCCATGTCATTTTGTTCAAAAACGGAAACAGCACAAGGGTTGGAATCTCTTCATGGGCAAGCGGCTCTCCATTTCTGTCATAAAACTTCCCCCGTCCATCATCAATCTTTAAAATCTGCGACCGCTGGTTTACACTTGCTTCTATTAAATTCACATCATGTTTAGAGAAAGATTCTGTCGATACAAGTTGGATGTAGGCAAGCCTGCCTATAAGCATTAGCATCAAAGTAGCCAATACAATAGCCAGCATCCTCATTCGTTTCTTTTTCATAAAAATACACCTCGTAACCATTGTTGACGAGGTGTGAATTTTTAAACAATTATGAACAAATTTAAAGTAGCTTGAATTTCTACTTTCATTCAACTTATAGAGAGACTAACATGAAACCGACAAAAAGAGGATGCCCTAAGGGGCATCCTCTTTAAATGTCATTAGCTAATAGAAACGATTTTGACGCTCATTTCGCCGCCAGGTGTCATAATCGAAACCTTGTCGCCGACTCTTTTTCCAATTAAGCTTTTGGCAATTGGTGAATCATTTGAAATTTTCCCTTCGAATGGGTCCGCTTCAACGCTACCCACGATAGAATAGGTTTCTTCGTCACCGTTTGGAAGTTCTACAAACGTTACAGACTTTCCAAGTGAAACTGTATCTGTATTCGAATCATTGCCTTCAATGATTTTTGCATTACGAATCATGTTTTCGATTGTAGTAATACGCCCTTCAACAAATGCCTGCTCTTCTTTTGCGGAATCGTACTCTGAGTTCTCAGAAAGATCTCCAAAACTGCGGGCGATTTTAATTCTCTCTACAACTTCTTTTCGTTTAACTGTTTTTAATTGTTCCAGTTCCTGTTCAAGCTTTAACTTACCTTCTTTAGTCATTGGATATTCTTTTTCAATTGCCAAAACCCTTCACTCCTTCTAATTCTTTACAGCAAGCATTCGCTGTGACAAGTTTATGTACTATATAGTTCTTAACCCTAAAACTTGAATCAGATTTATAAGTGCACGCCTTTAATAAAGCACACGCTTTGATACTAAGAAACAAACTGTTCCTTAGTATATAAACCGACTGCATTGAGCAGCCGGTTCGTTCTGTATCAAGAATAGAGTATTGCGTTTTCCAACATTTGTCCAGTCTTTCCCAATAAATAAATGGGATTTTTATAAAAAACGAAGGAAAATGGCACCTATCATTATTTATGCTATGTTATTACAAAAAAGACTTTTGTTCAAGGATTGTTTGAATTTTTGTCACCATAAGGTCAATCGCCACATGGTTTTGACCACCTTCAGGAATAATAATGTCCGCGTAACGTTTTGTCGGTTCGATGAACTGATTGTGCATCGGGCGAACGACACTGATGTATTGATCGATGACAGAATCTATGGAACGGCCGCGTTCTTTAATATCTCGCGTCATTCGGCGAAGTATCCGCAAGTCTGCATCAGTATCTACATAGAGCTTCATATCCATCAAATTTCGAAGGCGCTCATCTTCCAGCACCAGAATCCCCTCAAGAATGATAACATCCTGTGGTTCAACGGTGATGACTTCATCTGAACGTGTATGAATCGAATAATCATAAACAGGCTTTTCTATCGTTTCATAGCTTAGCAACGCATTAAGATGCTCGATTAACAAATCATTGTCAAATGCAAGCGGATGATCATAATTTGTTTTCAATCGTTCTTCAAACGGCAGATGGCTCTGATCTTTATAATAATAATCTTGTTCGATCATCAAGATTGAATGCCCTTGAAAGAATTCAAAAATTGAACGGGTAACACTTGTTTTACCTGACCCTGATCCGCCGGTAACTCCGATTACTACTGGTTTTTTCCCTGTCATGTTAATTCTCCTTCCGCATCATATTGTTCACATATACTTGCTTATCTACTTGAATGCGGACAATTTGAAGCGGATGGCGTGCTGCGTCCAACTCATTACCTGACTCATCCCAGATCGTGCCAATTTTTTGAGTGAAGTTTTCGATTTCCGGTCCGAAAAATTCCACTTCATCGCCAGGCTTGAAGAAGTTACGCTGCTGCAGGGTGACGATTTGAGATTCTTCATTGTAATCAAGTACCAGTCCAGCGAAGTCGAAGCGAGTCTTTACGGTATGATTCCCGAACATTTGCTGTTTATACCCAGGAATTTCTCCCTCCATGAACGCTGATGCTGTCTCGCGGTTCGCACATTTGTCCAACTCTTCCAACCATTCTTGCTTAATCTTGAAATTATCCGGATCGGCACAATACGCATCAATCACCTTACGATAGACACTGACTACTGTAGCGATATAATGAATGGACTTCATCCGGCCTTCGACTTTTAAGCTATCAATGCCAATTTCAATCATGCCAGGCAAAGATTCAATCAATTTCAAGTCTTTCGGACTCATTGCGAATGGAGCATCTTCTTTATCAAATAAAGCTTTTTCCCCGTCTTGATTTAATTCATATAAATCATAATCCCAACGGCAAGACTGGCAACAGCCGCCTCGGTTCGAATCACGTGCAGTCATATGGTTTGAAAGGGTACAGCGACCAGAATAGGCAATACACATTGCACCGTGAACGAACGCTTCGATCTCAATATCGACTTTCTCCTTCATTTCACGGATTTCCTCAGCACTTGTCTCACGTGCTAAAACAACACGCTCCAGACCTTCCTCTTTCCAGTACTGAACAGCCTTCCAATTCGACAACGACTGCTGTGTGCTTAAATGGATTTCAACGTTAGGAGCAACCCGCTTACAAGTTTCAATGATTAATGGATCAGCAACGATAATTCCATGAACTCCGGCATCCTGAAGGCCTTCCAGATATTCTTCAAGTCCATCGATATTTTCATTATGAGCGAAGATATTCGTAGTCACATATACTTTAGCACCATATTTTTTAGCGAATTCGACGCCTTCCTTCATTTCCTCAAAAGTGAAGTTACCGGCATTTGAACGAAGTCCGTATTCCTGTCCGCCAATAAACACGGCATCTGCGCCATAATGGACAGCTATTTTTAATTTTTCCAGGTTGCCAGCGGGAGCCAGCAATTCTGGTTTTTTAACAATGACTCTCTTTCCATCAACTATTTTGGAAATTTTATTAGCAATAGCATTCAAGGCTATTCCTCCTCTTTCTCTTACCCTTTTCTTTAATAAACCGATTCTTTAAAGAAGAATCCTGTATCCAACTCACGGTTTTCCGGCTGAATCGCTTTAACCTTTTCATATAGTTCTGTTTTCATATCATCATAACGATCCGTATCTTCTACACATACATCAATCGCTTCACGATATAATTTTGTTATTTCTACGATATACTCAGGCGTTTGTAACACCCCTTCAATTTTCAAAGAATCAATATCCGCTTCAATTAATTCCTGAAGTTCATCAATCATGCACATATCGTTCGGACTCATGATATGCGTTCCATTTTCGTCTTCATAAATCGGATATTTATTTTCACGTTCCTTGTCATGCAGGAACATACTTTTTTGTTCCTTCCGATTTTCCACTTCTAACGCTTTGCCTTGGTATTCGAAATAGTTACCTAGCAGTGTGCGCTTCGATTGGAACATGCACGTCATTCCATGGACCTGCACTTCAATCTCGACTTCGGCATTTTCCTTCATTTCAACAATTTCGTCCAAACTTATTTCACGAGCAGCCAAGGCACGGACAGCACCGCGTTTTCCCCAATAATTACACGTGTACCAGTTCGTTACCGTCATCTCTGTATTCCAGTGCAACGGCATATCCGGCGCTACAGCTCGAACGGCCATTAGGACAGCAGGATCTCCGAAGATAATCCGGTCGGCCCCTGCTTCCTTAAGGAAAACGACATATTCTTCAAGCTCGTCCACTTTTTCATTATGAAAAATAGCATTCATAGACACGTATACTTTTTTACCTGCTGCATGTGCAAGTTCAATTGCTTTCTTGACGTCCTCACGTTTGAACTCCCCTGCTAGACGAAGCGCATAACGTTGTTCCCCGATAACGAATGCATCAGCACCCGCATCGATAAGCGCTGTAATATGAGTGACACTTGTCGGAGTCACGAGTAATTCAGGCTTTTTCATTTTTGTCACCTCTATGTTTACTTATGGCCACACCATCACCAATCGGCAGAATTACTGTATCGTAATGTGGATGGTTGTGTAACCAATTGTTAAAGTCTCTAATTTTTTTTATAAGAGCACGTTTTCGTCTCGTCATTTCCATTTCTTCTATGTTTTCAGCAACCAAGCCTTTAAATAATACATTATCAGTAATAATAATGCCAGCATCCTTCAGGAATGGCTCAAACAGCTCAAAGAAGCGCTTGTACTGCCCTTTAGCTGCATCAACAAAGATGATATCAAACGGACCATGTTCTTTTACTAGCGGCCCTGCTTCAAGGGCATCCCCTTCAATAAGGGTAATCCGTTCCAAAAGGTCAGCCTTAGCAAAATTAGCTCTCGCTTGTTGAATTCTAGCTTCATTCCGTTCAAGTGTGACGATACGTGCTTCTGGCAAGGTTTCAGCCATTCTTATAGCCGAATAGCCAATCGCTGAACCAACTTCCAATATCGCCTGCGGTTGATGAAGCCTCAAAATCTGGAGTAGCACCTCTATACCTTCCGGCTCCATGATCGGCACATTATTTTCCAGTGCAAAATCCTCTAACTCCTTAATTAAACCCGTACGTTCCGGGATTAAGGAATGAAGATATTGTTCTATTTTTCCGTTCAAGACATTTCCTCCAATAATAAGAAAAACGAAAGCGCTTTGGTTGGTTCAAGCAGAAGATGGGCTGGACCGAAAGATAATCAGTACCTTTCAAGTGCCATCATCTTTACACAACATGCTGAAACCAGTATGCTTGACGATCTATATTTCCTTATCTTTCAAAATAAAACCCGGCAATCGCCGAGTTACAGTCATCGATAAAAATCGGATCTGAAATTTCACTTTTACTATTCTATCATAAAAACAAGGGGAAAGTAATATCCCTCCCCCCTAGTCGCTTTAGCTATCAGCTATTATTTATTGGTAATATGTTCTGCCTTTTTATTATTGTGATCTTCCAACGTTTTCGAATAAAGAACTTCTCCTTCAGGTGTTGCCAAGAAGTATAAGAAATCTGTCTTCTCAGGCTTTAACACCGCATCAATCGATGTCGTTCCGGCATTGGCAATCGGACCCGGCGGCAACCCTTTGTTCTTATACGTATTATACGGAGACTTCACCTCAAGGTCTTTGTATAGCACCTTACTTTTATGTGAACCTTTTGCATACAAAACGGTCGGATCCGTTTGTAGCGGCATATCTTTCTTGATACGATTATAGAAGACGGAAGCAATTTTCCCACGGTCTACCTGGGCAGTTGCCTCTTCTTCAACAAGCGAAGCAAATGTCAACATCTGGTGAACAGAATAATCTTTTTTGTTCATCTGAGTTTCATATGCCTGCAAGGTCTCTTCCGTTTTCTTCAGCATCTCAATTACTACTGCTTCTAAAGACGGTTTTTCCTCATAAAAGTCATAGGTCGCTGGGAATAGATACCCTTCAAGCGGATACAAAACATTTTTATTCTCAATCTCCGACGTTAACAGCTCCGGAAATCTCTCTTGCATGGAATTAACGAACTTTTCACTATTCAATTTCTTAAAAATTTCTTTTGGATCTTGATCCGTCTTCACGGCAATGATATCAGCAATCTGAATTAGCTGCTTTCCTTCTGGAATCGTTATTTTCATGGTCGCTTCTTTCATAAGTTTCCCGGTTTTGATGCTAGTCACAATATCTTGAATTGGCATGGATGGTGATAATTTATACTCCCCTGCCTGAAAACCGGATTCATTACGGAATTTAATATAATATTTGAATACACGGGCGTCCTTGATTATCCCCTGCTCTTCAAGCAATGTTGAAATTCCATTCACGGAAGAACCGATTGGAATCTTCACTTTCTTAATCGTGTCATCGTCAGGATCAACTGGCTTCATGGCTGAGTTGATATATAAAAAGCCAACAAGACCAACTATCCCGATTAATAAAACTAGCGAAGCTATCGTAATCATGATAATTTTACGAACAAGCCTTGCTTCTCCTTGCTGTTCTAACAATTTCATTCGAATATGTTCCTTTTTTGATAACTTATGATCTTTTTCATCCATTTTCATTCCCCCTGCAAACTCACACCAACTACATAATAGTTCCTAGAAGATGCTTTCTCTAATTAGACTTTGCTTCGAATATTATACTAAAACCAACAAATAAATACATGTTTTTTGCAAAACTACATTCGTTATTACTCTATTTATGGCAAAATCGCACTAGTTTTGTCAATATACAGGTGTTATTTAATAGGGAATTAGTGATATTTTTTAGAATTAGCTGTAATAGACTTTCATGAGATTTTCTTCGAATACGATTGGTGTTTCAGACATTTGATAAAATAAAAAGAATATTTATGTGGTTATGCTACTATTAATTTTATGATAAAGAAAGGTGTGAAGGAGTTGGATAATTCTTATTTTGTTGGTTGGGGGACACTAGCACTCATTAATGCCGGGCTTGCTCAAGGTAAAAATAGAACGGCTTTGAATTGGTTCATATTATCATTATTTTTAGGTCCACTCGCCACTTTTATTCTTTTGTTTGTGGAGAAAAGATAAGGATTTTTTGGTACATAATGAAAAAAACTGACCTTGGTTTAAGGTCAGTTTTTATATATATATTATTCTTCTTCAGCTTCTTCTTGGTCAAGGAATGTGTTTAACATTTCTTCGACTAGATCCCATTCTTCTTCTGTTTCGATTGGTGCAAGTTCACCATCTTTATTATCTTCGCTTGGTGTGAATGATGAAGCGTGGATTTCAATTTCTTCCTCTTCATCTTCAGCAGACATCGGATAGTAAAGTACATAAGATTTGTTAAATTTATCAGAATCGAATGTGAACAGGATTTCGCAAAGCTGCTCGTTTCCGTTTTCATCTACTACTGTAATGTTGTTTTCGCCGTGTTCCATTTGTATTCACCTCATATTGAATTTGTTTGTCTGTCCAAGAAACCTTGTAGAATCATGACAGCCGCCATTTTATCAATGACTTTCTTACGTTTGCTTCGGCTCACGTCCGCCTCAAGAAGAACACGTTCAGCCGCCATCGTTGTCAACCGTTCATCCCAGAGAAACACTGGCAGCTTGAATTTGTTTTCTAATCGCTTGGCGAAATCTTGGCTGATCTCACCGCGCGGTCCAACGGTTCCGTTCATATTTTTGGGTAAACCGAGGACAATTTTAGAAACTTCATGTTCTTTTATTATTTCATTGAGACGTTTAAAGCCGAAGTCATTTCCAGCTTCGTTAATTTTGATTGTTTCCAATCCTTGTGCAGTCCAACCCATCGCGTCACTCACGGCAACGCCGATAGTCTTTGAACCTAAATCAAGTCCCATTGTGCGCATTAGTATTCCTCTCGATGGTTCTTAAGATACGATTTAACCAATTCTTCAATGATCTCATCGCGTTCAAGCTTACGAATAATGTTTCGAGCATCCATATGGCGCGGGATGTAGGCCGGGTCACCAGATAATAAATAACCGACAATCTGGTTAATCGGGTTATAACCTTTTTCCTGAAGTGCAACATAAACTTGAGACAATACTTCCTGTACATCTCTTTCGAATGGTTCTTCGGGAAAATTAAATTTCATCGTTTTATCAAAGGAACTCATTATCATGCACCTCTCCTCAGCGTCCAGAATCCATTATTATCTTCATTGTACAACACTTTTCATTGATTATGAAATCGTTAAGACCCATTCTTCAACAAAATTAAGTGCTGCATCCAATTTTTCTGGGTCTTTTCCACCGGCTTGTGCCATATCTGGTCGGCCGCCGCCGCCTCCACCGCAACGAGATGCGACTTCTTTAATTAATTTACCGGCATGGAAACCGCGTTCGATATAATCCTTCGTAACTCCGGCAATCAAATTGACTTTATCGCCTTGAGCCGATCCTAATACGATAATGACAGAATCAAGCTTTTGTTTCAAATCATCTGCCATAGCACGCAGATTATTCATGTCAGTAGCTTGAACTTTTGCCACTAATACTTGTACACCATTAATTTCTTTTACGTTAGAAACAAGGCTTCCTGCTTCAATATTACTTAATTTTGCAGTCAAGCTTTCATTTTCACGATGAAGATCTTTCACTTCCGCTAAAACTGTTTCAATTCTTGAAGGTACATCTTTCAAGTTTGTTTTCAATTTAGCAGCTGCGTCTTTTAATACACCGATTTGGTCCGTCATCAATTTGTATGCTCCTGCTCCTGTTACTGCTTCGATCCTGCGTGTACCCGCACCGATGCCGCTTTCAGAAACAATTTTGAACAAGCCGATTACCGCTGTATTCGGGACGTGAACACCGCCGCAAAGCTCAAGACTATAATCACCAATTTGAACGACACGGACTATCTTGCCGTATTTTTCGCCGAACAAGGCCATCGCGCCCATTGCTTTTGCTTCTTCAATGTTTTTATAATCCGTATTCACTTGTAAGCTTTGCCAAATTTTTTCATTTACAATCGTTTCAATCTGTTCAATCTCTTCTGCTGTAATCTGACCGAAGTGAGAGAAGTCAAAACGAAGACGCTCAGCTTGTACCAGTGAACCAGCTTGGTTAACATGTGTTCCTAGTACATCTTTCAAGGCTTGATGTAAAAGATGTGTCGCCGTATGATTTTTCGTAATATGGATGCGGTTTTCTTGATCTACCGCAGCAACAATTTCAGTGTCTGTAGTCAAAGTACCGGCTACAACAGTTACACGGTGCAGGTTTTGGCCATTTGGTGCTTTTTGAACATCATGTACATTCACTTTAACGGATTCACTAGCCATCGTTCCTTTATCAGCTATTTGTCCGCCGCTTTCTGCATAGAAAGGTGTTTGGTTCAGAATCACCTGAACTTCTTCGCCTTCTTGCGCTTCTGTTACAAGCTCGCCATTTTTCACGATTGCCGCAACTTTTGCATCAACTGCCACCTGATCATATCCGACAAATTCACTTCCAACTTTAATGTCGCCTAATACTCCACCTTGAATCTGCATGGAATCCACATCTTGACGAGCAGAGCGAGCACGTTCACGCTGTGCTTCCATTTCTTTTTCGAAGCCAGATTGATCAATCGTCATGCCTTCTTCTTCCGCATATTCTTCCGTTAATTCGATTGGGAAGCCGTATGTGTCATACAAACGGAATGCATCGCTACCTGGAATGACTGTGCCGCCTTTTTCTTTTTCTTTTTTGATGACTTCAGAAAGAATAGCTAGTCCATCATGAAGCGTTTCATGGAACCGTTCCTCTTCATTCTTGATTACTTTCGCAATGAATTCTTTATTAACGAGAACTTCTGGGTAGAAATCTTTCATGATTTCACCAACCACTGTCACAAGCTCGAACATGAATGGACGGTTAATGTTGATTTGCTTCGCATAACGAACCGCTCTACGAAGTAGGCGACGTAGCACATAGCCGCGACCTTCATTGGATGGAAGTGCTCCGTCTCCAACAGCAAATGCTACTGTACGTATATGGTCGGCAATGACTTTAAATGCCACATCATTTTCTACATCGACACCATATTTCACATCAGAAATTTCTTCAACAGCTCTAATAATTGGGATGAACAGGTCTGTATCATAGTTTGTCGCCACATTTTGCACGACTGAAGCCATACGTTCTAGACCCATGCCTGTATCAATATTTTTCTTCGGAAGCGGTGTATAAGAACCGTCAGGATTATGGTTAAATTGAGAGAACACAAGGTTCCAAACCTCTAAATGCCGTTCATTTTCGCCACCTGGATATAGTTCTGGATCATTCGGGTCATCACCATATTCTGGGCCACGGTCATAGAAAATCTCCGTATTCGGGCCACTTGGACCTTCACCGATGTCCCAGAAATTCTCTTCCAAACGAATGATTCTTTCAGCAGGAACACCGATTTTTTTATTCCAAAGCTCAAATGCTTCGTCATCTTCCGGGTGGATTGTCACCGCTAATTTCTCTTTGTCAAAGCCAATCCATTTTTCGTCGGTCAAAAATTCCCATGCCCATGTGATTGCTTCTTCTTTGAAGTATTCACCAATTGAGAAGTTACCAAGCATTTCGAAAAACGTATGATGACGCGCAGTTTTCCCCACGTTTTCAATATCGTTTGTACGAATTGCTTTTTGTGCATTTGTAATTCTTGGATTTTCAGGGATCACCCGTCCATCAAAATATTTCTTTAACGTTGCTACCCCAGAGTTAATCCATAGCAATGATGGATCTTCATGAGGAACCAATGACGCACTTGGTTCAATGTTATGGCCTTTTTCACTAAAAAAATCTAAATACATTTGGCGGATTTGAGCACCAGTTAAATACTTCATCTATATATCCTCCTTTAAAATTATGTAATTTTGAGCACACAAAAAACTCCCATCCCAAAAACAGGGACGAGAGTTAACTCGCGGTACCACCCTGATTATGGACGTAGAAAAAGCCTTCGTCCATCACCTTCATAAAAGCCTTAACGCGGCATGACGGCAGGTATTAGCTGCTCTCCGGACTAGCTTTCTGCTGCTCTTCACCTTGAAGTCCCTTTCAGCCAGGGGGACCCCTCTCTTTTAGATGGACTTCAGCATACTTCATCCTTCAACGAATTATCTTATGTAATGGATTATATTCACAAGACTTTTATTTGTCAATAAGGGGCGGCCTCTTTCTGAAGTGAACACGGGCATGAAGCACAAAAACTTTCAGTACAGCCAAGATAGGGATTGAAAGTACCATTCCCGTAATCCCGCCTATTTCACCTCCAGCTACCAATGCAAGCATGATGAAAAGTGGGTGCATATGGAGGCTTTTCCCGACAATAAGAGGTGACAGAATATTCCCCTCAAGAAATTGAAGCACAAGCACGATAACTATTATAATCATCACCATTTTCACAGATATTGTGGCGGCAATTATAACCGCAGGAATGGCCCCGATAATCGGTCCAAAATACGGTATGACATTGGTTATTCCGATAATCGCTCCTAACAACAACGGATATTGCATTCCGACTATCCAAAAAAGAATGGATGAGATCACTCCAATTGCAACACAGACGATAATTTGCCCGCGGATATACCCACCTAGGGAAGCGTCAACATCCCGTACGAATGCACGTCCCTGCTTGCGCCATTTTTTCGGGGTCATATACCAGGCCATTTTTTTTAACGCAGCAAAGTCTTTCAGGATATAAAAAGCAATGAAGGGAATAAGCGCAATCAGAACAACAAAATCAAACAGCTTCATCGCATACTCCATTGCTTTTTCCGGCATACCTTTTAGCCAGCCTTCGAAAAGAACGACCCCTTCTTCAAACCTTTCATGTATCCCGAAAGGCCAGGCCGCCGTTTGATGATTGAGCCTGTCTACCCTGCCTTGATACTGCTCGACCAGCTCAGGAACACTTTCTGACAGCTCACGCACCTGACTAACCATCACCGGAATGCCTTTATAAACCGCAAATCCAATGCCTCCAAAAAACAGCAAGTAAATGATTGTAATCGAAAGCCAGCGATGCATACCTTTCTTATTTAAAAATTCCACAACAGGGTGCAATAAATAACTGATGAATGCACCAATGAGAAAAGGCAGCAGTACTGTTACACTTATAGTTACAGCCGGTCCCCACATAGGCTTCAGTTTCATAAAAATATATATAACAAAAAATAAGAGCAATAAAAAACCAAGCCTATAAAACCACTTGAGACGAATACTCACAAAATCTACACCTCCCGCTCGTTTATTCTTCGAAAGGTGAGAGGTTTTCATACATAAAAAAGAGTGCCCTTAGCATCAGGACACCCATTCCCTTTAAAGTAATGATTTTATTCTTTTGCGTATTTTTTTGATACTTCGGTTAATCATTTTTGTGTTCATCATGTTCATAAGACCATTACGTGAACGTCTAGCCATTGCAAGCACCTCTTCCGTTAATTACATGCTGAAGCGGCGGTCATTTTCCTCAAACAAGTCGTCTAATGAGCTTAAACTTCCATCTTCTTCGACCTGGTGCGTATTAATGATTCCCTCAGAAATGGTCATTTCAATAAAACAATTCCAACAATAATATTGATTTACACCAATCTTCCCAACATCTTTACTGCGGCAATTCGGACAATTTATTTCCAAAATGGACACCTCACTGTTCATAAACTGAAACAATGATGGTATCCTTCCCTAATGTAGGCGGCTGTTTAGATTCAATCACTGTCGTCTCTGAGAAAAAACCATCTGTTGTTTCATACGCTATAATCGTGCCCATTTTTTCCCTAAAATATACATCCTGCAGTAAACCGAGCTCCTCGCCCATTTCTGAAAGAAGCATTCGTCCCAATACTTCATCCTTTGTTAGCCAGATGGAATTATCAGGCACCTTCTTTGGGGTTGACTCCTGTTGTATGATGACAATCCCATCCGGACCATATGAAGAAATATCGTCCAGAGTCAAATGAAAAGATCTCTTAAACAATGCTTGTTGATGAATGACCAAACCTGTTACCTGACCCGCTTCAGAAATAGATAAATCATGGACCGTGCCGATTCTTTCTCCTTTGATAGTAAAAACCGGCATTCCTTTCAATACAGAAAACGTCCGCAAGGTCATCCCGCCTTTCCGAACATTTTTATTATTTCTTTCATCTCGTAAATAGATGTGCTGAAAGGTTTTCCATTGTTGAATCATCTTAGAAAACTAAAGTTTCAGGCATAAAAAAAAGACCGGTTTCCCGGTCAAATCTACCTTACCATCCACGGCTAGAACCTCCGCCACCGGAGCTTCCTCCGCCACCGCCTCGTGAGCCTCCGCCTCCACCTCCGCCTCCGCGACTAATGAACATCAATAGGATATTGATGATAATTTGAAGGAAAAATCCTTTAAACAATTTGGCATCGAGGATGAACAAAATGATGACCACAACGATGATGAGAAAAATCTGTAAACCTGATGGCTTAAAAGTTCCTGTATCTGTCTGAACGGAAAGATCTTGATAAAACTCGTCACCTAAATTATATTCCTCGGTGACCTCGTTATAAACAGCCTTATAGGTTTCAGTCAGAGCAAGATTGTAATTACCTTCTTTCAGCTGAGGGATTGCCACATTGTCCAAAATCTGTCCTGATTTTATATCAGTAATGGCACCTTCTAACCCGTACCCCACTTCAATCCGGATTTTCTGCTCCTCTTCGGCCAGAACAATGAGGACTCCGTTATTTAGCTCTGCATCCCCGAGCTTGAATTTCCTAAATGCTTCGACCGAGTATTCCTCTATTTCAGAGCCTTCCATTGAGTCAACGGTCAAAACAGAGATTTGTGCTTTTGTAGCATCATCTAATCGTTTTCCCAATTCTATAAGCTCTGATTTTTCCTGATCATCGAGGACTCCAGCAAAATCCTGGACATAAATATCTCCAACAGGTTTCGGAATGTTAGGTTCTGCTGCGACTACGTTTGCTAAATTGAAAGTGAAAATAAAAAATAGCGCAAACACAGCGAGTTTTTTCATTATTTATCGCTCCCGAAATCAACTTTCGGCGTTTCTTTTTCTTGATCAGTCACTTCAAAATATGGTTTTACATCGAACCCAAATGCGCTAGCCATCATATTCTTTGGAAAGCGTTTAATGGTCTTGTTATACGTGGTTACTTCGTCATTATAGTCCTTTCTTGCGACGGTCAATCTATTTTCTGTTCCTTCTAAACTATCCATAAGGCCCTTAAAGTTCTCATTGGCTTTCAAATCCGGATAGTTCTCGACGACCACCAAAAGGCGGCTTAACGCCCCACTCAGTTCTTGATCTGCATTAATGGCATCTTCCGTTGAATTAGCACCTGCCAACTTTGAACGTGCATCACTGACCGCTTTAATGGCTTCAGTTTCGTGCGATGCATAACCTTTTACCGTTTCCACAAGATTCGGAATCAAATCTGCTCTTCGTTTTAATTGGTTATCTACCTGTGACCACTTATTGTCGACGTCTTCATTGGCACTTACAAGACCATTGTAAGAAGAAACCCCATATATGACAATTAAAACGACAACAACTAATCCTATAATCCATCCCTTTTTCATCCAAATCCTCCTTACTCTTTCTGCACATATAAACTATATTTTATATTAGTTCCACTAAAACTATGAATTTTAAACAAAATTTATCCAAACCAGGTAAAGAACCAGACATTAATCTCCACCTACATAAAATCATAAGGTGTGACATTACCCATCCCAATCATCGGATCTTCATGCATCAGTATGTCAAAATAACTTTCCTCTTGCATTGGCAACTCTGCAGATTCAGCTGGCATTTCTTCATCATTCAAAGTTTCACGAAGTTTTTCAAGTAATGTAGTTTTCCGGCGCATTTCATCATTGCGCTCGATACCTAAACGGAAAGCATCTTCTTCACCACAAAGTATCAAGAAATTCTTGCTTCGGGTAATCGCTGTATACAATAGATTACGTCGGAGCATCCGATAATAACTTTTTACAACAGGCAAAATCACAATGGGAAACTCGCTTCCCTGCGATTTATGGATTGAACAGCAATACGCGTGGGTAATCTGGTTCAAATCCTGCTTCGTGTAAGTTACTTCAATGCCTTCAAACGATATAATGATCTTATCGACATGATCAGTATTTTCCTTCGCAAACAAAATTGACACGATTTCACCCATATCACCGTTAAAGACGCCTTCTTCCGGCTGGTTCACCAGTTGAAGCACTTTGTCTCCCGTTCGGTAGATCACGTCTCCAAACTTGATTTCCCGCCGCTTTTCATTCACATTGCTATTAAACACTTCTTGCAGCATTTTATTCAACGCATCAATCCCGGCAGGTCCTCTATACATCGGGGCCAGCACTTGAATATCTTTGGCAGTGAAACCCTTCGTCCTGGCATTCGCAACAACTTTCTCAATAACCTGAGCGATTTGGTCAGTCTTACAGCGAATGAACGATCGATCTTCCTGCTGCTTCGTAACATCATTTGGAAGCCGGCCTTTTTTTATATCATGGGCCAATTCAATGATTGATGAACCATCCGCTTGACGATAAATATGCTCAAGACTGACAGTCGGCACACAATTCGAAGCAAGCAAATCCTTTAGCACCTGTCCCGGTCCGACTGAAGGCAGCTGATCTTCATCACCAACTAAAATCACTTGGCAATTTTCCGGCAAGGCTTTAAACAATTGATGAGCTAACCACGTATCCACCATAGAAACCTCATCAATAATGACAATGCGGCCTTCTAACTGATTATCTTCATCATGGGAAAAGCCTTCACTTCCGTTCCATCCGAGCAAGCGGTGAATCGTAACAGCGGGAAGACCCGTCGATTCAGCCATGCGTTTCGCTGCACGTCCAGTAGGTGCCGCAAGCACAAACGGGAACGGATCGCTGCCCTCTTTTTTATAATCGTTAATGTCCATAGATACACCATGAAGTTCGGCATATAACTCGACAATCCCTTTGATAACCGTTGTCTTCCCCGTACCAGGTCCACCCGTCAAAATCAACATAGGCGACTGCAGGGCTGTTTGTATCGCCTCTTTTTGAGCTGAGGCATAGGAAACATTTAGACGCTCTTCCAGCTTACCAAGTGCCAGTAAAAATTCCGATTCTGGGAACTGGTCTTCATACTCGGTTTGTGCTAGCATCCGCTTGATGTTCATAACAATTCCCTTTTCAGAATAGTAAAGGGATGGCAGGTAAATTCGTTGATCTTCGACAACGATTTTCCCCGCCTCCGTTAATTCGATTATTTCCGAGGAAATGTTTGTGAACTCAATTCGATCGCGCTTATTCTCCTCAAGCAGCCGCTTGACAGCTTCCAACAGCTGCTCAGCTTCTATGTAGATATTTCCATCCTGCAGACATTGTGATTCTAGTGTATATAAGCACGCAGCCTTGATACGATCAGGATGGTTACCGGAAATGCCGAGCTGATGCCCAAGCTCATCCGCTCGCCCAAAACCAATTCCTTCGATATCCTCCACAAGCTTATATGGATTTCCCTGAACCATGGTGATTGTATCATGCTTATACATTTGATAAATCTTCATAGACAGCTGTGGACCAAAGCCATATTGATTAAGAGCAATCATTACCTGTTCCAGACCTTGATGTTCGACTAAAGTATCATAGAGACTCTTCGCCTTTTCCCCGGATAGCTTCGGAATATCATCAAGTATGGAAGGCTGAGCCAGAATTTTAGAAATTGCCTTCTCCCCGAGTGTTTCGACAATGCTTTCGGCTGTTTTTTTCCCAATACCTTTGAACAGTTCACCAGATAAATAACTGACGATTCCTTCCTTGGATTGGGGCAAATCCTTTCGAAAATGCTCGACATGAAATTGAAGACCAAAACGTTGGTGCTCTTTCATTGCTCCATAAAAAATATACGTCTCATCCTCATGCATCCTCGGAAAATAACCCGTGACGACCGCTTCCTTCTCGTCATAGTTCAAATTCGTTTCATTCACACGGATTCTTACAACCGAGTACATATTTTCTTCATTATGAAAGATCGTCACTAAATGACTTCCTTTCATAAACATTTTCTCTTCTGCAAACAAATCCATCGAATCTTGCTGGCTCAACGCTTCTCCCCACCCTTCCATACATATGTCGTCTATTTATTCAGCATTCATTTCTTCCATCAATTTCTTACCGTGTGCCGCCAACATATGGTCTGGCTGTGCTTCCAATGCTTTTTCAAAATATGTTATCGCAGCTTGCGGATCTTCACGGTACCCTGCAAACGCAACCCCTAAATTATAATAAGCATCCGCATGGTCTGGATCCTGTTCAACCACTAAATTCAATTGATTGATCAATTCATCATACAGTTCCGCATTTGCTAGGCAAAGCGCATACTGGAACCTTGCATCCACATCCTCAGGACTCAATTCCACCGTTCTCTGTAAATAAGGCATAGCCAATTTCGGTTGATCTAACGCCATCAACGTCAATCCAAGCATAAAGTAAGCATCGCTGTTCTCAAGACCCAAACGGATTGCTTTTTCAAACATATCTTTCGCTTCGACTAATTTAGAATCTAATTCGTAGTATAAGTTCCCTAGCGAATAATAAGCTGCCGCTGCATTTTCATCAAGCTCAATCGCCTTTTTATAAAACTTGATGGCTTTTTCCGTTTCACCGACAGCTGTAAGTACATTTCCAAAGTTTATGTATGCAACCGGCTCCTTCGGGTTTTCTTCTATAGCCTCATTAAAAACTTTAGCCGCTTCTTCGTATTTTCCTTGTTGCATAAACTCAATACCTTGTTGATTTTTATCCATGATCATTCACGCTCCATTTTTATATTAAAAAGTATAGCATAAGCTAGCAGTGTAATTCAGACGATGCTGTTCACAATCCAAAAGAAGTCCCCAACCGCAAACACAGCTGGGGACATGATTATTTTACCCTACGTAAGTCAGTTTTTCACCTTTTTTAAATACTTCATCAATCGTACCGCCACCTAGGCATACGTCGCCATCATAGAAAACGACTGCTTGTCCAGGTGTAATCGCGCGGATTGGCTCGTCAAATATGACTTCGACATCGCCACTTTCCAATACTTTCACCGTAACGCCGCTGTCCTCTTGACGGTACCGGAATTTTGCCGTACACGTAAATTCCGCTGCAGGTTTATGTTCCGCTACCCAACTGACATTCACAGCATTCAGGGAATTGGAATAAAGCACATCGTTATCAAAGCCTTGACACACATATAAAACATTGCGCTTCAAGTCTTTTCCCGCAACGAACCAAGGCTCGCCGCTGCCGCCAATACCAAGACCGTGACGTTGCCCGATTGTGTAATACATCAAACCGTCATGCTTACCCATTACCTTGCCTTCCATCGTAACCATATCACCTGGTTGTGCTGGAAGATAATTGCTTAAAAATTCTTTGAAATTGCGTTCCCCGATAAAACAAATACCGGTTGAATCTTTTTTCGTTGCCGTTGCTAGACCCGCTTCTTTCGCAATTTCACGAACTTCCTTCTTATCAATGTGACCAAGTGGGAACATGACTTTTTCCAATTGTTCTTGAGTAAGCTGGTTCAAGAAGTACGTTTGATCTTTATTATTATCGACACCGCGAAGCATTTTATATTCGCCATCTCTGTATTCAACCTGTGCGTAATGACCTGTTGCTACATAGTCAGCACCAAGGCTTACCGCATGCTCAAGGAATGCCTTGAACTTAATTTCCTTGTTACACATTACGTCCGGATTCGGCGTACGGCCTGCTTTGTACTCATCCAAGAAATACGTAAAAACTTTATCCCAATATTGCTTTTCAAAGTTGACTGCATAATAAGGGATACCGATTTGATTACAAACGGCAATCACATCATTGTAATCTTCCGTTGCTGTACAGACTCCGTTTTCATCTGTATCGTCCCAGTTTTTCATGAAAATACCAACTACGTCGTAGCCTTGATTTTTCAATAGCAGGGCTGACACAGAAGAATCGACGCCTCCTGACATCCCAACGACAACGCGGGTGTCTTGTGGTGCTTTATTCATTCTGTCACCTCATTTATTTAAAGAAAAAATTATTGTTGTACCAATCTTTTAACGATCTTCACGGTTGTTTCAGCAGCCTGCCTAACTTCCTGTTCGGTGTTGTTCAGACCGAAGCTGAAACGAATCGAATTCTTCGTCCGCTCCGAACCTTTTCCAAACATCGCTACGAGCACATGCGACGGTTCAATTGACCCAGCTGTACAAGCAGATCCACTTGATACCGCAACACCGGCCAAGTCCAGATTAACGAGCATCGATTCAACATTCGTACCCGGAAAACTAACATTCAGCACATGTGGCAGCGACTGCTCCATAGATCCGTTAATTTCATATTGTACATCCGCCTCGTCAAAGACGGCAAGCAATACGTCTTTAAATTGCAAGTATTGCTCCGTTTTCTTATCCATCATGCTTTGAGCAATCAAAACCGCTTCGGCAAAACCAGCAATTGCCGGCACACTTTCCGTACCAGCTCGGCGTTTACGCTCCTGTTCTCCGCCATATAAATGGGGATTCAGCTTTAACCCTTCGCGTATATATAAAAAGCCGATTCCTTTTGGTCCGTTGATTTTATGCGCTGATACACTCAGCAAATCCACGCCCAACTCGCGGACATCAATATGAATCAGTCCATATGCCTGTACCGCATCAGTATGGAAAAAGGCTTGATGATCCTTAAGCAGTTGTCCGATTTCAGCAATCGGCTGGATAGTCCCAACTTCGTTATTACCAAACATAACCGAAACCAAAATTGTATCGTCCCGCAATGCCGCTTTTAAATCGGCAAGTGAAATAAGCCCCGCTTCATTCACAGGTAAATATGTGACCTCAAAGCCAGACTTCTCAAGGAATTGGCATGTATGCAATACTGCATGGTGCTCAATCTCTGTCGTAATGATATGCTTTCCCTTTTCTTTATATGCATTCGCAACCCCAATGATCGCCGTATTATCTGCTTCTGTTCCACCGCTCGTAAAAATAATTTCATTCCGCCCGGCCCCGATACTTGTGGCAATACTTAAACGCGCTTCATCTAAAACATGGCGCGCTTCCCGCCCGAACGCATGAATACTAGACGGATTACCAAAGTCATGGCTCATGACTGTCATCATCTTATCAATCACATTCGGATGCATCGGTGAAGTCGCAGCATGATCTAAATATATTCTGTTCACTTTTTTGTCGCCTCCATTAAAAAACGCAAGCGCCTATATAATAGGCGCGTTGCTAATCACTTAAATATAATACATATAAGAATTGATTTCACCAGTATCCTTGTAGTTCGCCAAATCCATCAACGTAGTATTATCCAATACATCCTTCACAGCATCACGAATCCGAATCCAAAGCTGACGTTTTACCGGCTCTTCATCCTCAATTCCCTCAACAGGAGTAATCGGTCCTTCCAATACGCGAATGACATCACCAGAAGTAATCTCCTGAGGATCTTTTGATAGGACATACCCACCATATGCACCACGAACACTCTTCACCAATCCTGCATTACGAAGTGGCGCAATCAGCTGCTCCAAGTAATGCTCTGACAAACTATGCGTCTGAGCAATCGATTTCAAACTTTTCGGACCTTCTCCATAATGTTTAGCAAGCTCAATCATGATCGTTAAACCATAGCGGCCTTTAGTAGATATCTTCATTAATATACACCTCATATTATTTATCCGTTTATAAATTCTGTTGAAATTATAGCATATTCCCACTAGAAATGCATTCACCCGCCCTTCATTTGTCAAATTATCCTAATTGGAGAGGTAGGAAAAGAGTTAAATATATTGCTCAAGGACGAATTATCTTCTCTCAAGGACGAATTATTCCTCTTGTCGGACGAATTATCTTAGCTCAAGGACGAATTATTCCGCTGAAGGACGAATTATCTTCTCTCAAGGGTGATTGTTCCGCTGACGGACGAATTATCTTCTCTCAAGGACGAATTATCCCACATGTAGGACGAATTATCTTCTTTGTAAAACCAACGTTCATTTTTTAAAATGAAAGTTCTGTTCTTTGACACATTTATTTTCACTAAAAATACAGGAAACCTATCATTAATAGAGAATATTTCTATTAAAATATCGATAAGGAGTGGTTAAATGATTATTAAAGAATGCGAGATACCTTTAAAAGTACATATGATAGAAGCTCTAATGAGGCGCTTACCACCTGATCATGCTAGGCAACCGATATTAAACTTAGATATCAATAAAATCAAAGCTGGATATAGCGGAGAATATAGAGTCTTATCAACTCTAAATGCCCTTCCTGAAAAAGAGTATCTACTCTTTCATGACCTCCGTCTAATCGGATTACCCTTCCCCTTCCAAATGGACATCCTTATTCTAACTTCTTATTTTCTATTAATTATTGAAGTGAAAAACATGGCTGGTGAAATCTATTTCGACAACACATTCAATCAACTTATCCGCACAAATACAGATGGAAAAACGGAAGCTTTTGATGATCCAATTCTGCAAGTGAATCGGCAGCGCCAACAGCTGTTAGAATGGTTGAAATCAAAAAAAATCATCAACATTCCAGTAGAAACATTAGTCGTCAGTGCCAATTCGTCAACTATAATACGAGCTGAGAATAGAGATATTAATAGAAAAGTGATACGTAAAGATAGTATTCTTATAAAAATTGGAGAATTCAAAGAAAAATATAAAAAGAAAATCCTTTCAACTAGAGATATGAAGAGAATATCTACTTTATTGCTCGACGAACATACACCTTATATTCCAAAGCTTTTAGAAGGTTATGGAATTCCTATTAACGCCCTTCAAACAGGAGTGTACTGCCATAAATGCTATGCATTTTCTATGGAGAGGCGATTAAGAAAGTGGATTTGCCGCATATGTTTGCATTCTTCCCATGATGCCCACATCTCCGCACTTCAGGATTATGTATGCCTCGTTAAACCTACCATTACCAACAGCGAATTCCGGCAATTCCTCCAACTCAAATCTCCATCCAGCGCAAAAAAATTATTAACTTCATTAAAGTTAAATCATTCTGGCCACACCAAAGGAAGAGTTTACTCTTTACGTTCGATTATTGAGGATAGGACGAAATAATTGGTGTGAAGGACAGATTATTTTCCTGAAGGTCGAAATAACTTCCTGAAGGTCGAATTAATTTGAACCACGGACGAATTAACTTCCTGAAGGTCGAATTAGTTTGCTCAACGGACGAATTAACTTCCAGAAGGTCGAATTAATTTGCTCAACGGACGAATTCATTCACTGAAGGTCGATTTATTCCGACCCACGGACGAATTAACTTCCTGAAGGTCGAATTAACTTCCTGAAGGTCGAATTAATTTGCTCAACGGACGAATTAACTTCCAGAAGGTCGAATTAGTTTGCTCAACGGACGAATTTTCTCACTGAAGGTCGATTTATTCCGACCCACGGACGAATTTTCTCACTGAAGGTCGATTTAAATACTAATTCAACTGGATTCACAGCATAATCAGAGCATTTTACCCTTTATTTGTGATACCTTATATAAAAAGGAGAGGTGCGCAATGAATATTAAACCGCTTGCTTTCCGGATGCGGCCTCGGTCGATTGATGAAATCATTGGACAGGAGCATCTGGTCGGTGAAGGAAAGATTATCGCAAGGATGGTCAAAGCCAAGCAGTTATCTTCAATGATTCTGTATGGTCCGCCTGGAATTGGTAAGACATCGATTGCTAGTGCGATTGCCGGAAGTACGAAGTTTGCGTTCCGGACGCTGAACGCGGTAACCAATAACAAGAAAGATATGGAGATTGTCGCTGCTGAAGCGAAGATGTCTGGTAAAGTGATATTACTGCTTGACGAGGTCCATCGCCTTGATAAAGCGAAACAGGATTTCCTATTGCCTTATCTCGAAAACGGGATGATTACCTTAATTGGCGCGACGACTAGTAATCCTTATCATGCAATCAATCCGGCAATCCGCAGCCGGTGCCAGATTTTCGAGCTCAAATCATTGGAAATCAGCGATATCACAAAAGCCCTGGAACGTGCACTTCATGATGAAGAGCGTGGACTTGGTCAATATAAAACAGAGGTCGGCTTTGATGCCCTTACGCATTTTGCGACCGCTTCGAACGGAGATGTCCGCAGCGCTCTGAACGCCCTAGAGCTTGCTGTTATCTCTACCGAACCTGACGAGTCTGAAACGATTATTATAGATTTACAAATTGCCGAGGAGTGCATGCAGAAAAAAAGCTTTTCACATGACAAGGATGGAGATGCTCACTATGACGTCCTGTCCGCTTTCCAAAAATCAATCCGTGGCAGCGATGTGAATGCTGCCCTTCATTATTTAGGGCGCTTGGTGGAAGCCGGCGACCTTGTCAGCATTGCCCGCCGTTTGGTCGTCATTGCTTACGAGGACATTGGTCTTGCTAATCCGCAGGCTGGCCCGCGAGCCCTCGCTGCAGTTGAAGCTGCTGAACGGCTCGGTTTTCCAGAAGCCCGGATTCCACTGGCCAACTCAGTTGTCGAGCTGTGCTTATCACCGAAATCAAACACAGCCTATATCGCTATTGACGCAGCCTTATCTGATATTCGCAGCGGCCATAGCGGTGACGTGCCTGACCATCTTAAGGATGCCCATTACAAAGGGGCAAAAGATCTCGGCCGAGGCATCGACTATCTATATCCGCATGACTACGAAAACGGCTGGGTGAAGCAGCAATACTTACCGAACAAACTGCGCAACAAAAAATATTATAAACCGAAAAAGAGCGGGAAATTTGAACAAGCCCTTGCCTCGGTCTATGAAAATATTGAGAAAAAGAAATAACTCCGGATCACACCAGACCCGGAGTTTTTTCATTGTGGAAAATGAAAGCTTTTCACATGTCTCATATTGACAAAAACCGTATCACCTTGAGCATTCACCATCTCAATGATGCTGTCTTGCAGATGACTGATTTTCCCAATATCCATCGGATGCCTACCTAAATTGAGCACGACCAGTTTATTAGTTAACTTTTTTAACTGTTCCTCTAATGTCCGTGCCCAGCTTAAAGTAGAGACTTGAAGAAGTTGTTCACTTTTGTTCAAGCCGTACGGCACTTTTTCTTCACCACAAACTGTAAGCCACTTCAAATGATCCATCGAGATGAACATCGTTTTAAAAACAGGTGAATAAAAGACGAAGTAGTTATTCATAATGCCCACGATATAGCCATAGACCGGATTTGTTTTAGCGAGTAAAATTTCAACAAACATGCCCTTCGCGTTCATCAACAATTTGCGGAACGACGTCTCACTGATTTCTGGATCTACCCCCATCTCAATCTCCTCATCCGTTATTGGAAAGGAAAAATTTTTAATGTGCCTTAATGGAATGTAGCGGTACACTTTTCCCGTATACAGGACAATAATGTCCGAACTTGCTTCTATTAAAATCCCAACTACTTGAATATTTCCAGAGAGTTCTAGTTCAATATACTGACCAATATTTTTAGATAACAAGTTGTGACCACCTTTCTATTTTATTGTTTAAAAAACTCAAATCCCACCAATAAGCCATTTTGTCCAAATCATCCACAGGCAGGATGTAAAACTGTCAGTTAAACACTAAGACTAAGCCTTTCTTATTTTGTAACCGGAACACTTAGCTAAATTGCATTTGAATCGCCTTGCTTGGCCAATTTTTTCCGGAAATTAGTCATAACTGTGTTAGGGTTTCATCAGTGAGAAGCAACATTTCAATCTCTCAATTCTATCCCGATGACCTTTACAGCATTAAATTTAGACCATTGTGGACTACTATCAACGCGCTTGTAGCCGCAGTAAAATCGCTCCTCGTATCCAGTAAAAGGATTACACTTTTAAGAGTAATAGAATACATTTTCCATTACGAGCACTAGCGGCATGTCCACTTTTCATAAGAAGGCACAACAACTTTGTTGGTTGCTGTACCTGTATGGTCAATCTTCTTCTTTTTTATATTTATAGGTACCATTCGCTGCTTTAATCATATTTTCAAGCCACATTTGCTTAAATATATTTACACGACGACGACGACCCTCAGGTCTGACATTCTCTTCACCCTCAAGACCGACATTCTCTTCACCCTCAGGATCGACACTCTCTTCACCCTCAGGATCGACACTCTCTTCACCCTCAGCTGGACTTTCATTTAAATTATTTTCTTCTGTTGAGAATTCAATTGTACCAAATCCCTCGATAAGGCATTCATTTGAATTGCCTTCTTCTGATGAGCTTTCTGTTGAACTACTTTCATCTGATGAGCTTTCTGTTGAACTACTTTCATCTGATGAGCTTTCTGTTGAACTACTTTCTTCCGATGAGCTTTCTGTTGGATTGCCTTCTTCCGATGAGCTTTCTGTTGAATTAATTTCTTCCGATGAGCTTTCTGTTGGATTGCCTTCTTCTGATGAGCTTTCTGTTGAATTGCTTTCTTCTGATGAGCTTTCTGTTGGATTGCCTTCTTCTGATGAGCTTTCTGTTGGATTACCTTCTTCTGATGAGCTTTCTGTTGGATTACCTTCTTCTGATGAGCTTTCTGTTGGATTACCTTCTTCTGATGAGCTTTCTGTTGGATTGCTTTCTTCTGATGAGCTTTCTGTTGGATTGCCTTCTTCTGATGAGCTTTCATTTGAACTACTTTCATCCGATGAACTTTCTGTTGGATTGCCTTCTTCTGTTGAGCCTTCTGTTGTACTGGCTTCTTCTGTTGAGCCTTCTGTTGTACCGGCTTCTTCTGATGAGCTTTCTGTTGTACCTTCTTCTTCTGAGCTTTCAGTTGTTCCACTTTCGTATGGTGAGCTTTCTTCTGTACCACTTTCGTATGATGAACTCTCAGTTGTGTCACTTTCGTATGATGAGCTTTCTTCTGTACCACTTTCGTATGATGAGCTTTCTGTTGTATCACATTCGTATGATGAGCTTTCTGTTGTATCACTTTCATATGATGAGCTTTCTGTTGTATCACTTTCGTATGATGAGCTTTCTGTTGTATCACTTTCGTATGATGAGCTCTCTGTTGAATTACCGTTTTCTGATGAGTTCTGATTTGAATTACTGTTTTCTGTTGATCCTTCATTTGAATTACTGTTTTCTGTTGATCCTTCATTTGAATTACTGTTTTCTGTTGATCCTTCATTTGAATTACTGTTTTCTGTTGAGCCGTTGTTTGAACTATTTTCATCCTCATCCTTTGCTAAGGACAAAACTTTGATTTGTTCGGTGGTAACATAAAATATTTCTTCATTTTTGACAACAATGACGTGCTCGTCTGCCACTTCAACCAGTACTCCGCCTACCTTTTCAGGTCCGCCGGTATTAATCGAAACCCAGTTGTGGATAAGCAAGGATAGGACGTCATTAAGTGTAATTGCACCCGAAAAGGTAACCTCAGATGAATCATCATTAGATTGGCTTTCCAAGATGGTTACATTTTTAACGTTTGATAACGGGAATACGACAAGCCCGTCCTTCTCGGTGGATAACACTAAAAACTCCTCTTTTGCATCTAAAACCCGGCCAATCTTTGATTCTGGCCCTCCTCCATTCACTTTAATGGAGCTAGCGACAAGTGTTTCCAATAATCCCAAATAAGTATTTGGAAAAACACGCGCTTCATCTACCGTTAAAACATCAACACCTGCTTTTTTCGCTTGCCCGATTACCATTTTCAAATACTGACTGGCATAATAAACTAATTGATTATCTTCTGTTTGAAGAATAATATAATCGTCCTTCACTTCTAATAGCTTGCCTTCTCTAGAATCCGGCCCGCCTTTAAACACTTTCACAAATTTACCTTTCAAAGCTTCAAGGTACGGTAAACTAACAGTCTCTGCCATTTTTCCTTTAGCCTCCAATAGTTATTTATACTTTAATGATATCCGTACTGCATATATATGCGCCTCCTTTCTAATACGGACTCTGCTAATCACCCATTTTAAAGTAAATCCTCGTTCCCCTAGAAAAGATTCAAGCGCTTTTCTCCTTGCAAACAAAAAAATAACCTCGGAAACTTTTCCGAAGCTACATTATTATTTTTCCTTCATATATGAGCACACGGGCACTTTCCTTTTGCCCAGATTTTGTAACTGTCACATAGACCTTTCCTGATTTTTTACCGAGTTGCTTAATGGAAGATGTCACTCCTTTCCCCTTTACCGTTAATTTAGCAAACACACCACCTTTTGAGTTGTTCACCTTAACTACTCACTTTCACGGTATCGGTCTTTCCTTTATTATTCGATGCATTCTCTTGGTTTTTTTTAGATGCAACCAATAGTTTTTTCACAATAAAAAAAACTCCAAATACTAATTTGGAGTCATACAATTTACCTATGATATCCCTTCAGCCACCCGACCACCGATTTTCCACTACTTTCGCGGAGGTCCTCGACATTTTCCTTGGCGATGATCTGGCCATCCTTAATCAGAATGACTTCATCAAGAATTTTCTCGAGAATCACTCACCTTCATCGGATGAGCTTTCAGCCGAACTACTCTCGTTTGATGAGCTTTCAGTCGAACTACTCTCGTTTGATGAGCTTTCAGTCGAACTACTCTCGTTTAATGTGTTTTCAGTTGAATTACTTTCATTTGAAATTGTCATTTTTCCTTTAGCCTCCAATAGTTATTTATACTTTAATGCTATCCGTACTGCATATATATGCGCCTTCTTTCTAATAGTGACTTTGCTAATCGCCCATTTTAAAGTAATCTATTTTAATTAGATTCAAAGGCCTTCTCTTTTTCAAACAAAAAAACCTCGGAAAACTTTTCCGAAGCTACTTGATTATTTTCCCTTCATAATTACCTATGATGTCCCTTCAACCACCCGACCACCGATTTCCCACTACTTTCGCGAAGGTCCTCGACATTTTCCTTGGCCATGATCTTCCCATCCTTAATCAGAATGACTTCATCTAGAATATTCTCGATTTCCTCGATTTCATGAGTCGTGATGATAACCGTTCGCTTTTCAAAATCGATATAAGACAGCAAACTACGTACAATCGACTCGCGGACCATAACATCCAACCCTGAAAATGGTTCATCTAATAGCACGACCGGAGCATCCCGTGACAGAGCGAGCACTAATTTAAGCCGACCCCGATTACCTTTCGACAGCGAGCGTACCTTCTTCCGGACATCCAACTTCATGAATGCCAGCATTTCGATTGCCTTATCCCGATTAAAATCAGCAAACTGCGATGCATGAAAATCAATATACTGACCCACCGTAAAATTAGGATAGAAAAAATCAATCTCAGTTAGATAAGAGACTGCCGCGGCAATCCTCCTGCTCACCGCCACTCCTTCGACCGTCACAACACCATGATCCGGTTTCGCCAGACCAGCAATCAGCTTGAGCAAGGTCGACTTACCGCTTCCATTCGCTCCTAACACCCCGTAAATCTTCCCCACTTCAAACGTGAGCGAAACATTATCCAGGGCAACGACGCTTCCATATTTTTTCGTTATTTCACGCAGTTCAATCATCATTCTGCTTCCCCCTGCTTCATCAAAAATTGCTGTACTGCTGCCAACATTTCTGTTCTGGACAAGCCGATTTCTTTCATGTTTTCAACGAACGTTTCAATAACTTCTGTTTGAATCCGGGTACGCAGTGAAGCAATCAACGCCGGATCATTTTTAACGAATGTACCTTGCCCCCTTCTCGTCTCCACAATTCCATCCCTCTCAATCTCGGCGTAGGTACGCTGAATCGTATTCGGATTGACCCCCATCTCAACAGCCATTTCGCGAACTGATGGCAGTTTTTCGCCGCTTTTTATCTCGCCACGCACAATCGAATAACAAATTCGATCGGCTACTTGTAAATAAATTGGTTTTGATGCATGAAAATCCTCTGACATCACTTACACCTCAATCTTTCGGTCTAGCAGCCAACATGAAGTGAGAAACAATAATACTACTCCAATAACATCCAACCCGCTTGCCAAAAGTGAAGTATCCCCTGCTTTAAAATAAAACCCCAACTTGAAATCAGTCATGGTCATCGAAGTTTCGCTTATCGTCTGGATAACCCACATGTCATCAAGCTTCTGATAAAAGGCCGTATTCACAATACTATCCCGAAGCATAATTATCCCTATACAAAGAGCAGAAACAAACAGCCAACGAAGATGTTTAATAGAATGAAACCGGGCGAGCGCATGATATACCACCCATAAAAACAGTAAAAATACGGAAATTACGATACTAACCGTTAACATAAACGCGTCTATCTTAAGTAAGCCCATTATTCCCAACTTATTTTCCACCTGAAAGTCTGCCTGAAAATAACTCACCGGTATTGTCGATGCCACAAAAATAAGACAGGAGGAAAAAATAATCGAAACCATTTGAAATACCATACTAATTAATAACTTACAGCCTAGCAGCATTCCCGCAGACTGGGGATTATAAATCCACAACTGCGTCTTCCCGTCAGAACTCAAACAGCCTAAAATGAGCAGAATCATGATAAGCGGATGCATCATAATGATCAACCATGTGCACATATAAAAAAGACCTGCAACTTCCCAATACCTGGATAATAAAAAAGAAATAAACACTAAACCCACTTGTACAACCAACAGCCAGAGCAGAGCATTTTTCCCAATCAGCCACTCCTTTTTCATTAAACCTTTAAATGAATTCAACTTCTCAACCCCTTTACCACTGTGTTAGTTACATAGTACACAATAACACCAAAAATTGTCAAAGGTATTATAAAATAACAAAATAAACTATTCTTTTAAACTGAAATTAAATATAATAGACTAAGTGATTACAAAACGAGGAAGGAAGTAAGATATGAGAAAAGAAAAAAAGAAGAAAAAGAAACGGACATGGCTGAAAGTAGTCGGAATTGTCGTCCTTCTTATTATACTAGGCGGTGGGGCCTTTGCCTTCTCCGTATGGAATGCCCTAACAAAAACTGTAGAAACGATGCATACGCCCATAGACCGTAACACGGATAAACGAACTAAGGACCTTGCCCTATCAGATCAGGAGCCCTTTTCTATACTCATGCTCGGTGTCGATGAACGAGATGGCGACAGAGGCCGTTCTGATACAATGATCGTCTTAACCGTTAATCCACAAAAGAAATCGGTTAAAATGCTGAGCATCCCGCGTGATACACGCACCGAGATTGTCGGACACGGTACACAGGATAAAATCAACCACGCGTATGCATTTGGCGGCGCGGCAATGTCAATGGATACTGTCGAGAACTTCCTCGATATTCCGATTGACTACTATATGAAGATCAATATGGAAGGCTTTAAGGATATCGTTGACGCTGTCGGCGGTGTGACTGTGCAAAATAATTTGGACTTCAGCTCTGATGGTGTTCATTTCGCAAAAGGTACGCTTACCCTTAATGGGAAAGATGCGCTAAGTTATGCACGAATGAGACATGATGATCCGAATGGTGATTTTGGCCGTCAATCCAGACAACGCTCCATTATCGAGGCTGTTATCAAGGAAGGCGCAAGCATTTCATCCTTGACGAAATACGATGAAGTTTTCGGTGCACTAAGTAAAAATATTCAGACAAATTTGACGTTTGATGACATGATGGACATCCAAAAGAACTACCGGGCCGCAAGCAAAGACATTTCCGAATCATCCATTAATGGCACTGGAACGAAAATCGACGGAATCTACTATTATATTGTGTCGGAAGAAGAACAAGAAAAAGTTCAAACCGAATTAAAAGAACATTTAGCCATAAAATAATAAATAATAAAAAAGCTGTCTGGACCCGCATCCAGACAGCTTTTTCATTTTCTTCGTCCAATATTCTGACAAAAAACGGACATCAATTGTAGAGATTTGTTGGAATCTTTGTTGTTTATTAGGCGCAAAAAGACGGTATAATCTAGTATGAGTTGAATATTCCTTTCTTCCACTTGAACCTTTTTTATCACTAGACACTATTATTCTTTGGACACGAAATTATGTTAAATATCCTTCATATTCTATAACAATCATAAAAGGAGTGAATTGTATGAAAATCAAGGCAGGTAGTTGGACAATGCTAAGCAAGCAGGACAAAATGTTTATTCTGAAAGCCATCAGTGATCGCTCTAAAATGAAATATGTTTCATGAGAAGGAAAACTGTTGATTTCCTAGGTATATACCCTCTCCATTTTCAATAATTAAAGGAATCTTAAACCTCGAAAAAGGAGAGGAATCTATTCAAAACGATAATCCCATAACAAACGCCATTCGCCTTTTTCCTTTACCACATAGCAATCCTGTTCTATTGTAAACACGCCAAAGCGAGAATCGAAGACCTGTGTTACAGGAATCATATAGGCAGTTTTATGCACTTTTCCATCCTTAGCCAGGCTCCAGTTCTTCACTTTCTTTGATCGCCCTACATCATACTGAAAGGTTTCCACTTCCATATGCGACATAAAAACATGGGCCCGATTTTGCACATAATCACCTCGATTCGGGAACCGCAGCTTCATTTCAGAACTTAATAAATCCCATGATTTCCCGAACTCCGCCCCACTCTCATACTCATAAAAATCCTCCACCAAGCGTACAGGGCCACTCGGCCAAAGAAAAAAGATACAACCTCCTACAGCTAAAACTAGGAGCATACTTGCCAATATTCCTTTTGGACTCTTATTTTGTCTTTTCATCTTTCATCACCTTCACAAAGGTCATTGCTATAATATATATGGGATAAACGATAAAAAAGAAGCATGTTGTTAGACATACTTCTTAAGTATTGTATGGGTACGGTTTCATGGGAGATTTCTTATTTATAAGGAGTTGAAGGATAAAGGGGAAATCATTCAATGACGCTTTCGCCGTCGATTTATTATAAGAAAGCATAAAATACCTAGTAATCCACCAAACGTATCAAGCATAACATCCTGCCACAAGGGGGTACGTCCACCTGTGAATTTTTGATGCAGTTCGTCCGCACTAGCATAAAAAAGGACACACAAAAGAGCACCTAAAGACGAAATAACGCCGTTTTTTACAAAAGTGCGCCAAACACTGATCGTCAAAAAACCGAACACAAAAAAGATAATAAGATGGGCACCCTTTCGAATAAAAAACTCCAAAAACCCAGCCACTCCAGCTGTATGAACACTCACCTCAAGCCCACCATACATAAATGAAATACCACCGAGTTTTTCATACAAAAACGGGGTATTTAACTGTCCTAAAAAGGGAGAAATCCTTTGCTCCTCATACGTCTGTGAGGAAAAAAAGAAGATTAACATGGCCCATAAAACGAACAAAGCTGGGATTAACCACTTACGGAACTTACGGATCATATTCTATCATGTTCCTCAATGATACCGCTTAGTTTTTCCTTAAGATCTTCCACAAGATCATTTACTGTAACATCCTGCTGAAACTCGCCTTTTGTATACGTATCTATTAATATATCAATAAAATCCATTAGAATATTCACTCCAATATGTATAGAGCCACTAAGTTGTACTAAACCTATTTTTCTAAAATAAGGAATATAGCTCTTTTCATTGATAATCACATATAAAATGTGTATTGGCAAGCGGAAATAAATTCAAAAAGGGTAAAATCAGAATTTTTAAAGAAATATTAATAGAATGATCACAAAAAGTTCATAACTGAAGGATTATTAATATCATCAGCTGAAAAAATGTAGTTCATTAGGTGTAAAAAACAAAAGAAAAAGAAATCAAAAAGGACCGATTTCTCAGCCCTATTTGATAAACACCCTTATGATCGACCAAGAAAATAAGTCAATAAAGAAATCAAGATTAAAGTAATAGTAATATAAGACCCAATAAAAATTTTCTTGCTTCTTTCTTTCTTTTCATAAACTTCCTCGAACGTAATATATTTATTTTTTGTCATCAAATTCTCCTTGTATTTTGATGGCAGCTTGACATCGCCCTCTGCGAAGTCCTTTTAGCTTTTTCTTTATAGTATAGTATCGTCAAATACACAAAAATATTAACTGTTTTATTCACTATTTTTTTGTTGGGTATTTATATCTATTCGTCACTTTATAGTCTACTATAAATCATACAAAATACATTAATTCAAAATATTCCAATATACCAATTACCCTATTAAACTGTCCAAGGTTTCATCCACCACTAAAAAGTTTTCTATCTCTATCTGATGCTAAAGAACTGTTTTTAGGGCTGCAATTTGTTTAAGCTAGAAACCTTTTACTGATATTTGAATAGTGCATTTTTTATTCCAAGTCTTTAATCTCTTATCCTATAAAATTCATTATAATTTTGATCCAACCGAAAATTGATAACCACAACGGAAAGCTTAAAAACGTTCCCCACAATAGTCCCACAACAACATTGCTGGATTCATTCATAATAAAGCATCTCCCATGTATAGGATTTTTTTCGATTGTTTTTCTGTTGTTAAATTTTAATATTGTTCAACCATTATTTTATAAATCAAGTATCACAATAAGAATTATCTTCTCTCAAAATAATGCAGCTTCTTTCTACTTACTATATTCTTCATATTAATCCAATAAGAAAACGCTTACAATAGTGCTATATACTGATAACCCTTACTTTTTATTAAATATTGTTTTACTACTTATTGAAAAGTTTTAGCGCCGGAACATTCCAGTCAGGAAATATATCTAATTATATCCGAATATTCTATAGAAATATTAGTACTTACAATTTCCGAACAATACTATAGGGAACTAACAATATATTGTTCTAATCTATAAGAAACTCTTAGGTATCATCCCACGAAAATGAATAGTTTTGTTGATAAAAGATCGCATCATCCGCAAGCTTTTAAGTTCTAACAAAAGTGAACAGTAGAATCCAGTTCATAAAAAAAAGGCTGAATAACAGCCCTCCAAAGTATGTATCTTTTCGTTTTTCTAATTCCAATTCGTGTGGGGCTGATTATTCAAGTTCTGTTCATTCTGAATAAAATCTCGCACTTCTTGAATGGAAACCCCTAAACTTTTTGCTTCCAAAATTAAATTAATCCATTCAGCATCAATTTTTTTCTGCATATCTTCTTTTTTCACCCTATTTGTGGTAACACAGCCGTCTTAGCCTAGCCTTAGACCTGTAATTTTGCGTCCCTACTTTTCAATAGGTTTGCCCTTCTCAGGAGTATTGAACATTTTACATAATCTTCTTACGATGGTTATTAAAACATTGATGAAGACACTTCCATTATCTGATTTAAAAAGCTTAACTCAAATTAATTTAATGAGTGTCCAGATTTCTCTCATTTGAATTAAAGGCATAAATTCATTTCATCCTTTTTGCGGTAAACCAGCCTTCTAGCAAATGCCTTAGATCTGGGGTTTGCGCCCTTACTTTTCAATTACTATATTGAGATTAATTATACTTAATAAGTTAACAATTGTTAATAGATAACTATTAATTACTTTATAACATTATTCGATAAAGTTTTAATTAGTAAGTAATTCAAATATCTTCTTAATATAAAAACCTTTGACATAAACAGTTTTGTCCGTCCCCCATTTACTTTAAATGAACAACTGTATATCCCTTATATAACCTCCCCTAAATATCAACTGGTCAGTTACACTTTCTTTAAAGTTTTTTAAATTCAAATTCCAAGAAGATTGAAATGTACCAGCTTTCCGGGATTTCCTTGTAGATTCAAATTTAAACTTCCCCTAATAATTTGCTAATAGATTAGGTTACCATGGTTCACCTTTTTACTTTTTTTGTCTATTTTTGTCTACCTTTGTCTGTTTTAGAGAACTAACTATACTTTATAAAGAACAAATGCTATATTATAAAAAAAACGGTTCTTATGGAGGGGGAATATGTCTAGTAGATATGAGGAATTAGACTCACTAAGAGGATTAGCTGCACTTATTGTATTAATTGGGCATTATATGATGATATACCCATCATATGCAAGTTATCGGTATGATTCAAGCAGTCCCTTCATATTCTATTTATTCAAGGAAACTCCTCTAAGACTTTTTTTCAGTAGCGGCAATGAGTCTGTCATTCTATTCTTTGTATTAAGTGGTTTTGTTTTGTATTTATCTATTAATAATGTGAAATTCCATTATCCTACATACTTAATAAAACGAGTTTTTCGAATTTATTTACCATATCTAGTAGCAATAATTATAGCTATATTGGCTAAAATGCTTTTAAGCCATAATGATATGCCGTTTATTAGTAACTGGTTTAGCAAATCCTGGACCGTTTCAGACACACCGGCTCTATTATTACAACATCTTTTGTTTATTGGGAGTTACAATACTGACGCCTATAACAATGTAATATGGTCTCTTGTTCACGAAATGAGGATCTCGATTATATTTCCAGTTTTGATTTTTCTATTTATACGAAAAAAATTCAAATATTCCTTATTTTGGTTTATGATTTTAAGTTTTTCATCAACTATGGTTTTATATTTGTTTGGTTCCAATTTGAACATAACTAGCAGTCTTTTGAGTTTCCACTACATAACTATTTTTTTAATGGGAGCACTATTAGCGAAGTATCGCCATGACCTATTTAACTATACTTCCAAGATGAAAAAAACTGTAAAAATTGTAGTACTGATGATCGCATTTATTTGTTTTATGTACGAAGGAATAATTGGTGAAGTAGATTTATTAAACAATTATATTTTCAGGGACTATGTTGTATCGTGTGGTGTTTGTATCTTTATGATTATGAGCATATCTTCCTTAAAACTTTCATCATTATTACGGTCTAAAGCACTTACATTTCTCGGTAAAATTTCTTATAGTCTGTATTTGTATCATCTCATCTCGTTATTCTCCTTCATGTACCTATTTTATGATAAGTTGCCTACCGGCTTGATATTAATGTTTTCATTCTTCTTTTCCTTTTTACTATCTTCATTGGCGTATGTATTCGTTGAAAAACCATGCATGAACCTTGGATCGTATATTACGAGAAGAAAAAAACCAGTAACAGAAATATCCGTGAATCCTAAACCTGTAAAACGAAAAATAGGGTAAAAGCTTACCTATATTAAGTGGGATTTTTCAAACTGATAGTGCGAAATGAAAGGTAAATATTTATTGAATATGAGTCTCAAACAAAATTTTTACGATTCCTAAAAAAGTGGTGAAATTGATGAATGAAAAAGTAAAAATTAAAGATTTTATACGAATCTTAAAAAAGCGAATATTAATCATTATACTTTCTACACTTTGTATTACTGGTTTCGTTATTTTTTCGTCCATGTACATTATGAAACCAACTTATCAGTACTCTACTCAAGTTTTGGCAGGATCTTTAAGTATGGGAGAAAAGGAAACTTCCATAAATAAAGTGCAAGAAAACAGACAGTTGGCTCTTTCGTACATGGATATCATTAAAAGCCCACAAATTATGACAGGAGTTAAAGATTCGTTAAACCTAAAGACTTCAAGTTATGAGTTACTCAAGCAAGTTTCCATTACCAATAGAGATAATTCGCAGATTATTATTATTACCGTCAAAGATTCTAATCCTGAATCAGCTAAAGCCATTGCACAGGCTGTCGCAATTCAGTCCATAACTAAATTTAAAGAGTTTGCAAATGTAAAACAGATTAATATTCTTAATGATAACGAAATGGAACAAGCAGAACTTCTTTTTCCAAAACCAAAGTTTATTATAGCCATTTCCATCGTAATAGGCTTTTTTGCTGGAATAGGTTTAGCACTTCTTCGAGAACACTTTGATGATGCGGCTTACAGCGATCGTGAGCTTGAGCGTCTTGGACTTCCATTGTTAGGAAGAGTGAACTTAAATACAAAAATGAAAAACAAAAAACGGAAAACACCTTATCAGACATTTTCCTCTACGGAACGAGGTGAACATGGTGGCTATTAAATTCACAAGGAAACAATCCTTTTATCTAAATGATGTCAACAATAAAGAACAATTTTATTCGATATGTAACAATATCGAATCCAATCTCAAAAAAGAAGATTCACTATTAATGGTTACATCACTTACACATTCACAAAATATAGCTAATGCAACCGCGTTCTTAGCCCTTGCCTTTTCTGAACAGCGTAAACGAGTGCTGGTAGTGGATGCTAATCTTCGCCAACCTTCTCTACATCATGTGTTTAATATCGATAATTCATTTGGTTTGACCAACTTGCTCTTAGGTGAGCACCCCAAAAATAGGGATCATGCTATACATATAAAGGATAGTCTTTTCTGTTTACCCACAAGTGAAGTCCTGTATGAGCCAACGACATTATTAACTTTAGAGACCCTTCCCTCCTTAATTGAGGAGTGGAAAGAGCATTTTGATATTATTCTATTTCATACTTCAGATAGTATAAACAAACCTGATGCACAAATTCTAGCGAAACATTGTGATGGCATTATTTTAGCGATACAAGAAGGAAGAGATAAGTTAGAAAAGATTGTGAATGTGAAAACACAATTTGAAAGGGGCAAACATGAAATAACCGGTACAATGATCATTTCATGAATAAAGGAGGGTAACCATTGGATTCAAAGATTAGAGTAGATGGACAGGAAGAAATACTGATAAAACCAATACCGACATCATCATATTTTACTTTTAAGCGTTCAATAGACTTTATCATTTCATTTTTTATGTTACTTCTTTTAACACCTATTTTAGTTTTATTCTGTATTCTTATCCCTATTGACTCAACTGGTTCCCCCTTTTTTTGTCAACAACGACTGGGATTAAATGGGATATCTTTCAATATGATTAAATTACGTTCCATGAGTTTAGATGCCGAAAAAAACGGGCCACAATGGGCAAGTGAAAAAGATTCTAGAGTTACAAGAATAGGAGCATTTATACGAAAAACCCGCATTGATGAAATTCCTCAACTTATTAATGTTTTAAAAGGAGATATGTCACTCATTGGTCCAAGGCCTGAAAGAGAGTTTTTCTATAAGGAATTTGATAAGTTTTTGCCTGGCTTTAAAAATCGTTTATTTGTTAAACCAGGAATAACTGGATGGGCCCAAGTAAATGGGGGTTATGATTTAACACCAAAAGAGAAGTTGAATTTCGACCTATATTATATTCAACACCGCTCACTTGCTATGGAAATCAAGATTTTGTTTCGAACAGTGGCCATTGTATTTACTGGTAATGGAGCTAGATAATCGATTAAAAGGGGTTTTGAAAAATGGATAAAGTACTAGTAACCGGAGGATTTGGTTTTATTGGGTCTCATATTGTGGATACATTAATTCGTAATAATTATGAAGTGGCTGTTTATGATAACTTATCTACCGGATATACCGAGAATGTCCATTCAAAAGTCATTACCTTCTTTGGAGATGTAGAAGATGAAGGCTCACTAGAAAAGGCGATGGAAACATTTAGGCCTGACTATGTCGTTCATCAAGCTGCACAAGTTAGTGTACAACAATCAATTTCAGATATTACAAATGATGCTCAGATCAATATCATGGGAACCATAAATATTGCTAAGCTTTCTCACAAGTATAAAGTTAAAAAGATTGTATTTGCCTCATCAGCGGCTGTATATGGAAACTCTAATGTTATGCCAATTACCTTATCGCATGATACTCATCCATTATCACCTTATGGTGCCTCAAAAAAAACGGCTGAAGATTATCTAGAGCTTGCAAAAGAATTATATGATTTAGACTATGTGAACCTCCGTTACAGTAATGTGTATGGTCCAAGACAGACAGCAAGTGGTGAAGGCGGTGTTATATCAATCTTCACAAATCTTGTCATTAACAATAAGCGGCCTGTTATTTATGGTGATGGTTACCAAACAAGGGATTTTGTTTATGTAAAAGATGTAGCAAATGCCAATCTAAAAGCGTTAGAATTTGATGGAAGTGGAACATTTAATGTTTCATCAACTACTAGTACAAGTATCAATCAATTATTCTCGATTATTCAATCATTTGGCACACATGATTTATCCCCTATTTATCAACCAGCCAAAAATGGAGACATCAAAGATAGTTTACTATGTAACAAAGTGAGTATCCAAAAATTGGGTTGGCACCCCGTTTATTCGCTTGAAAAGGGACTTGCGAATACATATGACTATTACCTTAAACAAAATCAGTCTACTATAACTACAGATAAATCACCTGTACCACAACTCAATCCAACTACTATATCGTCATAAAATGGGGATAGAAACAAGTGAATAAGAAGAAAAACTCTATTTTCAAAAACATTATCCATTTATTTTACAGTACAATTCTATCTAATGTTTTAAATGCAATTACACTTATATTATTGGCCAATTATTTTAACTCAAAAAATTATGGAATTTTTAGTGTCGCTCTAGCTCTAGCTATGATTATGAACTTTTTCACAGACCTCGGAGTTAGTAACACTTTCCTTCGAGAAGGATCGAAGAAAGGAAACTTAGGTACTACATTTTCTTCTTATATAAAGATCCGGGTTGTATGTTTGCTTTTATCCTTTTTGGTGTTCTTTGTCGGTATACACATTCTTTATCAAGAACAACAAATTCTTTATATGATTTATAGTTTAATGATTCCCATGGTCATTGGTTTGGCGATACAAAGTATAGGAATCACCTATTTTCAATTAACGGAAAGGATGCAGTTTATCGCGTCCATTAAAATCTTCTCAGCCATTGCATTAATCATTTCAACCACGGTGAGTATGGGCTTAAAAGTGGATGTCCATCTAGCAGCATTTTTATATGGATTTTCTTATTTAGTAGGCGGCCTTTATAGCCTATATTTACTTCTCAGTAAAGCGGAATTAAAATGGAAATCTCCTTTTGAAAAACAATTATTAACAAATCTTAGTCCTTTTTTAATCAGTGGGTTATTTATTATGTTAACCCCTCAATTAGGTCCCTTAGTGTTAGAAAAAACACTGCCTTTAACGCTTGTTGGTCTATTTGCGGTAGCTTATCGGATTCCTTCTGCTCTATACCAAATACCCGGGGTTATTGCAGGCGCATTTTTCCCCCTCTTATTTAAGCGATATAACCAAGGCGAGTTGGAGGAACATACTAGATTAAATATTCTACAAATGAAAATTATGTCCTATACCGGTATGTGTATGACCATATCCCTATTCTATTTGGCTGAATATCTCGTCACTATCTTATTCGGAGACGAATGGGGAGCAGCGGTGCTACCTTTAAAAATATTGTCCTTTATTATAGTCCTACAAGGCTTTAACATTGCTATTGCGGACGGTCTAACGACAAGAGGGTTACAGAACCGGCGTACTATTGTACAGTTTATAACCATCGCTATTGGTTTGTTGTCCTTCTATTATCTGAGCGTTAGCTATGCAGTGGCTGGTTCAGCTTTTGCCGTTTTAATTATGGAGATTGTATCTTTCATTGGTTATGTAGCGGTTAATCCGGTAAAAAGAACGGTATTAGCAAAGGTTATTATTCCATATGGGTTCTTCTTTTCTATAAGTTTTATCCTTATACACTACTCATTATCCCAATACCCTTTTATAGCCATGTTATCTACCATCATTTTAGTTTCTACCTTAATTTTACTATTAGATAAGCCAATTAAGGACTTAATAGTAGGTTTTATAAAAAAGAAAAATCAAGATGGGAGACAAAAAGAGAATGGAAAGATTGCAAATTAATAAAAACACCTCTATGTGGCCAGTCTTTCTCTTGTTATTTTTTATTACACTTAGTAAATATAATTTGTCCATCGGTTTTTCGTTGAAAATTTACATGATTTTTCTAGCCATTTTCTTGTGCATTTATTTTCGGGATTTTTACTTTCATACCCCTTATCATTATGAAATTTTATTGTTTTTATTTTATTTCACCTATTGTCTGAGTGGCGCTTTTTCACAGTATCCGGAATCAAGCATTCGAGTCATTCTAGGAGTGATACTTGTACTTGGCTGTTATTTCATTATGAGATATATACTGGAGCTAACAACGATAGGTGCCATTGAAAATTCCATTGCAAATGTCGGAATCATATTTAACGTCATTAGTCTGTTATTGTACGTCATCGGGATAAAGATGACCGGACGATTCCCAACAGGTGTTGAGGTAACATCTTATGGATTATTATTAGACCGAGATTATCCGAGATTAATTGGATTGCTTGATGACCCAAACATCTTCATTTTTTTTAATACATTGTTTTTTTCCTTTTATTTAACAAATTTAAAAGGATTCAAGCATTCAATTGGATTCATCTTATGTGTGATCACCTCTCTTCTTACTTTTTCAAGAGGTGGAATTCTAGCTCTCATACTGGTGGTCATTTTGTACATGTTGTTAGCGAATTTTTCAAAAAAAATAAAAATGATGACTGTTTCTCTGTTATGTCTAGTTGGGATCTATGCTGCAGGCTCTTTCATTCAAATAGATTTCAATGAGATTATTGCTAGCCGTATTACCGACTTTTCTACTGATGGTGGTAGTGGCCGGTTTGAATTATGGAGTCAGGCGATTAACTATTTTATGTCAAATCCCCTTTTTGGTATTGGTGCCTTTAACTTTTCCGATTACTACGCATTTGAGCATAATGAAAAGCTATATGTTCACAATACGTATCTAGAAGTCCTAGTAGAGTCAGGAATCATTGGTTTTCTTTTTTACATTTCCTTTTTATTGATGCTCGTTATCACCTTATTTAAGGCTAAATTACATAAGGAAAAACCCTACATTGTGCTTACACTTTTTGCTTTTTTAATACAGATGATGTCCCTTTCTCTCATGATTAATGAATCATTTTTTTCCTTTTTAGCACTTACTTTAAGATATATTACCGTATATGAAAGAAAAGAGGTGGATGTTTATGATAAACAACAAAAAGGATAGCAGACCTTTAGTTTCCGTTATAACTCCCTCATATAACAGCTCGTCTTTTATTAAAGAGACTATTAAATCTGTCCAAGATCAATCCTATTCTAACTGGGAAATGATTATTGTTGATGATCAATCAAAGGATGACTCGGTTCATGTCATTAAATCGTATACAGAAAGCGATCCACGGATTAAACTTATACCTTTAACTCAAAACGTTGGTGCTGCTATGGCTAGAAATGTCGCTATAAAAGAAGCCAAAGGAAATTATATTGCGTTTCTTGATAGCGATGATCTATGGATGCCTACTAAATTGGAAGAACAAGTCACCTTTATGCAAAAGGGAAACCTTGCTTTTTCTTTTACCTCCTATTCTTTAATGGATGAAGAAGGCAATCCTCTAGATATTGAAGTAAGTGCACCAAAAACGGTAGATTATTATAATCTGATTGGAAATACAACGATTGGCTGTTTAACTGTGATGTTAGATAGGCTACAAATTAAGCAAATTGAAATGCCCGATATTCAGCCTGAGGATTCGGCATTATGGTTGTTACTGTTAAGACAAGGGTATCAAGCGCATGGCTTACAAAAGGTTTTATCCAAGTATCGTATTGTTAGTAACTCTACTTCAAGGAATAAATTAAAGGCTGCTTACCGATATTGGAAACTGTTACGGAGCCAAGAAAAATTAAACTTTGTAAAAGCAAACTATTATTTTAGCAAATATGCCTATCATGCATACAATAAAAACAGAGGTTCGCGGCCTACCTCTATACAAAATGGGGGTAAATAAGGAAATGAACAATGTCCTACTACTAACCGATAAACTCATAACAGGCGGCGCTGAGATGTATTTTTGTAAATTAGAAAACCATCTTAAGGATGAAAACATGACGTTTTACTCAGCAGCTGCTACTGGTGAGTTGTACAATCAAATTCATAATAAACATCAATTTATTCCTTTAAGCTTAAAAAATCACCTCGCTAATCTCAAGAAACTGAGTAAAGAAGTTAACCAAAAAGAAATTGATGTTATCCATGCAAATAGTTTAAGAATGTTACTATATTCCATCGCAATAAAGAAAATCACGAAAAGAAAAATCAAGCTGGTGTATACCAAACATAATGTAACCATACTTGAAAAAATGACGCCCTTACTATTTAAAAAGGTGTTAAATCAGAATGTGGAACAAATTATCGCAATTAGTAATTTTGAAAAGGAAAACTTACTTCAGTTAGGTGTAAGGAAGGATCTTATTCGGACCATTTACAACGGAGTGGATGTGGAACACTTTTCTTTTCAACAGGCACAGCCTAAAGAAACGTTCAATGTCGGAATTCTAGCACGGTTATCAAAAGAAAAAAACCATGAACTCTTTTTAAAAATTGCTAATGAGTTAAAAGATATACCTAACGTGATGTTTTATATTGCTGGAGATGGACCTGAGCGGGAATTTGTTGAAAAAATGATTAAGGACCTAAAGTTACACCATAAAGTGAAGCTTTTGGGTAATGCATCAAATCCTTATGAATTTATTTGCAATATGGACTTGCTGCTCCTTACATCCTTAAGAGAAGTTTTTCCAATGGTAGTCCTTGAAGCAATGGCAACAGGTACACCAATTGTTTCTGTAGATGTAGGCGGCATTAAAGAAGCCGTTGTGGATCATGAAACAGGGGTTCTCATTTCCCATCATTCGGAAAAAGAATTTGCAAAAAGAATTAGAATACTTCACGATGATAAGGGTATAAGACAACGATTGGGTAGCACAGCAAGACAAAAAGTAGAAAAATCCTTTTCCCTTAAAAATATGATTCATTCTACGCTGGAAACCTATCATTGATTTAAAACAAACGATGACTCGTTTGTTTTTTGTTTTTTATACCTATACTTTTTTTTTGGACAAACATATGCTGTATAACATCACTTTATAAGGAGTGTTATAAAATTGACAGACTCACTAAACTTGTCTGAAGATTGCCAGAACAGAGATGTTCTTAATATTGATTGTTTTGGCGCTAATCCAAATTTGGTAGACAATTCCCCAGCCATTCAAGATACGATTAATTATTGTGATGCCAATAATCACTCTAAAGTTGTCATCACAGGAAAGAAACAATATACCCTCTCCTCCCCCATTGTCATTAAGTCGAATGTACATCTTGAAATTGATCCTACTGTAACATTAATCATCAAAGGGAATTTCCGAGTTTTTGAACTTCAGAAGGATGCCTCCATCTCAGGTGGCACGATTGAAATCGTGGATAATAGCTTTAATTCATCCGTCATTTTTCTTTCTGGTGCCCAACAAATAGAAATTCATAATCATACAACTATATCCAATATTAATATTATAAACCGTACAACAACGTACCAGGGTATAGCCATACATTTGTACTGTGAAAAAGCATGGGATTTCATCAGTTTCTTTAAGGTAAGCTCCCTCCAAATCACAAACTTCCATACGGCTATCTATTTAAAAACAGAAAAGCTTCTAAATATAAATACCCCTTGTTGGATTAATGCGAACTCCTTCCATTCTATTTTTATAGATGGTTGTCAGTATGGTATTGAGATTGTAGGAAACGGTGAATTACCGTACGAAATTTCAGGGAATATGTTTACCGGAATCCAAGTTCAATGCCGGAGTCAAACAAAGAAAGTCATCCGTTGCTCGGGTGCCTATAATATTTTTGAAGGAGTGATATGGGATACCTACCGTATGGATGCTCCTCCTCTGGTCATCGAATTCTCTTCTACTTCTCATCACAACTACCTCTTTTCAAACCAACTAGCTACATCAATTCTAGACCGTGGCCAATACAATCGGTGCACATCGCCACATGAAGAATCCCTTCAAGTATATCCTCCTCTTGCCTTAGGTACAGCCCATCTGGTTGGGAATCAAGACGATATCTTAGTGAACGCAAACGTCCGATACGCCGTACGTCAGCTTTCTGGGAAAGCTCCATATGGAGGAAATATTAATAATTGCTTTAACTTACTCGATGAACAAAGTGTGAATTACCTTGATGTTCCAAGTTCTCAACCTGTTGTGATTGAATTAGATTTTTCTAACCAGCCTATTAAAATGCTAAATTGCATGGGTATCTATTTTGGATGGAATGAAAGCCCAAGTCGTATTTTGATAGAATACCAACAGAGCTTAAATGGCCCCTGGACAGTTGCAAAAAATGTTCCATTTAATGCAGGAAACACTGTTATTTCAGAAGCAAGAGCCGATACGTTGTACAAAATTAAACTGACTCTAAGCGGATATACCCAAGATCACAAACGATTTCGGATTAATCGCATATTTGCAAGATCATCTTTACAGTATGGGTCCTCTTGGTTATCGACCACAGGTGGGACATTATATGGAGATTTAGAACTTCAAAAAGGGAAAGTTGTGACAATGGTTTCTCCAAACGGAACCAAGTGGAAAGTGAGTATTAATGATCAAGGACAAATTATCACATCGAAACTTTGAAAATCTTAACCTTAAATGGTTACAGCTCAAAAAAGCAGCTTTTCTTATTTAATAAAATAAATGAAGCCGCTTTTTTCTATTAAATAATATTAGACTTTCCCTTTGATCCATATTTTTAATGAGATTTGGGTATGAATACTACTATATCAACTATGAATAATAGAGAAGGACTCTTACTCCTCATTGATTTACTATATTTGCTTGACCTGTGTCGGAAATTCTACTCATAGGCAAGGAAGGAATGTTAATGGTGGTACCCATACTCTTATCTGTAAGTTCAATAACATCGTTTTGAAGAGTGATTTGGTCCAAATCCCAGAACATACCCTCAAACTTATTATATTGCCCACTTACATTCAAAATGCTCTTTGTTTTGCTTGAAGGTTGTATCTGTAAGTTAGTAAATTGATTACCACTAGTCTCATTCGGTATGGTTAAAGAACTATCCATGTAAATCATGTTTACACAATCTTCTAAAGATAGGTTCATAAACCGATTAGCATTAATCCAGGCCTTTCCAGAAGGCGGCTTTTCAGCTATTAACTTTATTCCAGTCTCCATTCCTGCCACCTGAACATTTTCAAAATTCACGAAAGAAATCTCATGTTCTTTTCCGCCAGCATATAAAGATATTCCTGTACCCTTATTACTTTCAGACCAGTTTACAATATTTACATCCTTTACTTGTGTTTTGTTCCAGGTATTATAATATTTATATTTACCATCTAAGTAAATGACCTCTGAATTAAATTTAGTATCATTTATTGCTACATAAGCACCTTCAATAGAAGCATTCTGCTCAAGTTCAAGCACCCTGAAGTTCCCCTCAACAATGAACTTCGTTCCGTATCCGAATTGCAGCTTAACACCTTTCCTAACGATGATTGGTGATGAAATTTTATACTTCCTATCATCAAGCATAACCGTCTTTAATTTATTGGCCTTTGCTTTATCAATGGCAGCTTGAATCTTAGCAGAATCATTAGTCCCTTTAAAATCTTCAACGTATATCTTCTCTTTATGGTTAGAAGCAGAATTATTCTGTTGATAAATGACGAAAACAATCAACAAAAAACATAAGAAAAAACCAATCATTTTTTTCATAAAATACATCCTTTTTTCGTTATTTAATTTCAGTTCGCTATATCATTGTTCTATTCCTGTCTGAGGATCTTATTTAATTATAATTAATTACTTTATCTGTACAAAAGTGATAATTACACAATACCCACTTAGCCTTAGAGCATCGTCAGCACGGGTGAATCTATTCCGCTAACTCATTTGAACAAGTAAGAAACAATAAAATCTACGGACCACACCTAAATAACAAGAATACACTTTTAAATCGCACACGCTAGTCCAGCATATTTCCCCTCAGTTTCTAGCCCCATTCTATTACTAGCTTTCCATCTATAAGGACAGGCTTTTAGGGATCTAAAGTTCAAGTATAGCTATAGAAAAATCTCTCAGGAGGTTTATGCATTTATGTATTAGATTTTTTTACAATCTATCATCTTAAAATGAAATTTCCCCACTGATAACCTTGAAAAACTCCTATATTATTTGTAAGTGTAGGCGTATTAAAAGCCTTTGGACTTGAAACAGTGTTTTTTTGGTAATCAAATAATGTAGTATGTTATTCTCTTTTTGCATAAAAAATAAGCCAATGAAAGAAGGCTACTCCTTAGCACAAAAAGATTTATCATCCACCCAGTGGCTTAACATAGATATACGACAACTAGCCTAACATAAGGGGTACACCGAACTGTTTAAATTTTGGCAAGTGGATACATTTTTGATTGCCAAATACAACATGATGATAAAAAAGAACCAGAGCAATATGCACTGATTCCTTCAGTAATCTAAAATGTATTCACTATTTAGGTGACTTTTTAGAATTTCAATGCACCTACACCCGGTTAATTATGAAATCGCAAAAAATGGAACACGAGGAAAAAATCTCAATAAAACAAGGATGGATCCTCATCCTGTTATCAAATTATTGCTTTAAGGAGAAACGTCTTTTGAATGTTTTTATAAATTCATTTACTCCAAATATTAACGCTTGTCTCCATGTCAAGCCCCTCACATCATACTTAAATAGCGAATAGTTATACTTATTCTTTAGATTTTGTGTTTTGTCCACAGTCTCCATATCGTAAAGAAATATATCATTACCGGCGACATTATATATAATATTTAATTCTTGAGGCCTCATTTGAAGCCCATATGATTTAATAATTTTGTATGGTTTTGATGAAGTTGTCAGCAAATATCTATTATTACCATATCCTTCTTTGGTTGCATACAAGTCAACGCATACTCCTCCTTTTAGAATTTCAACAGGAAAATACTTTTCCATCTCCTGACGTTCAAAAAATATATCATACTTGACAGATGTTTCGTATGACACAAATTTAAAGTCTTTCTCCCCGTATAATAATGGTACTTGATATGTATTATCAGAACTTTTTGCATGTTGCCCAACTTCTGTAAAGTTAGTTGCCAATGCATTATAAGACATAATGTAATATTTATTTTTTTCAACCATATAGTACACGAAGTACTTTCCCCAGGAAGTCTCCGGCCAGTTAGTTATTTGATTTGGTATCTCATCTGTGTATTCCAATTTACTTTGGTTACTTTCATACCAACTCCTAAAAGATGACCACTGCTTTTCGGACCAACATTGTCCCCAAGAAACACCAAATTGAGCAAAATAAACATCATTGCCTTCAGAAACAGGAAAAAAGAATCTTTGAGCATAGCCATTCCATTGATGACTATATAAGGCTATTCCCGCTAATTCATCATTATCTTTATAATAGTTTAAAGCTGCCTGCGTGTATGAATAAAAAGTAGGTGATACAACAAGGTCATCTTCCAATATAATTACTGCACCATATTTTTGGGATAAATCTCCGCATTGTAAAATATGATTACGAAGACCTTGCCTTGTTTCAAATGTTCGAATAATCTTATTGCCATGTTCCCAAGAAAAAGCTTCAGCTACCTCAACTACTTCTTGGGTTTTTTCGCAATTATCTATACTTATAACAAGCGTGATGTCTTTATCATGAAAATTGGACCGCCCAATAGAATTTAGCAAACGTTGCATGGAATCAGGTCGATTATAACCTATAGCAACTATAGCGGGTTTAAAAAAATCACTCATATAGTTTCTCCTTAAATATTCATTTTTCATCAATGCTTCCACTTACCGAGCGAATCAATAAGTTTCCGAAAAAATCTTATGATTTGAAGAATAAATTTAGTTGTAATTAATGCAAACTACTACCTAAGAGAGCATTTTATTACGCTGATTTCACTTGTTAAAGATTTTTTCAATGCATACAAATAAATTACAAAAAATTCATCCTTAACAATAATAGTATTATTTATCTATAAATCCTGAGGTTACAGAAACAAAAGGTACGGTGGAGATATCAAATAAACATGGAGTAGTATTATTGCAGGATATTACCTCTTACCATATATAAATATATTATATTTATAATCACTTATAAATGAAATATTAACATACACCCAAGGTTATGCATTTTTACTAAATGATTTTTTGCATTATAATGATTCATCCTTATCTAAACTCAATATTCACATTAGCTTGAGATATAGTTTTGAAAAAATATAAAACATATGATATTTCCGCTTCCATATCAAATTATAAACAAATCTCTTTTTAACGCTCAAATCCTTTAAATGAAACATTGCTTCTTGTACATTTTCATCGTTCATAATTTTATAAAATACTTCTTTTACGTTTTTATTGTAAATTATTTCATTAAATAACACCGTCAAAATATTAGTCATATATAAGTCATAATAATCATTTGCATGCTTGGAAAATTGGTTATGTTCTTGCAAATAATGCTTTATATTCTCATAAAGCTCTCTTTCAGCTTCAAAGAAATTTTCCTTATAAGACGACATTAGCGACCCGTTTTCGTGAATATTATAAAAATACAATTTCTCTTTAAGATAGTAAACCTGTTTACTTTTTCGAGTAGCATTCAAACAAAATGAGATGTCTTCGCATATGTTATATTTTTCGCTAAATAAAAGGTTGTTATTTTTAATCAGTTCTGCATTATAAAGTTTTGTTCCGATATTATTTGCTATATTTGTCTTAACCAACTGAAGAAACACATCGCTGAATTCTTCACTACTATAAAGACCTTCGGTTATATTTGCGCTCACATCAACTTTTTGTTTACTATAAACTTTTATGAAATCAAAAAATATAATATCTGCTTTAGTTTGCTCTATTATTTTCATTAACTGTTCTACGGCCAATGGAGAAATAAAGTCATCGCTATCAACGAACAATAGATATTCTCCTTTTGCTTGTTGAATTCCACTATTCCTTGCTGCGCTTACACCTTTATTATCTTGATGAATAGTTTTAATAACTGTGTGCATTTTTGCTAACTCATCACAAATAATTTCACTACCATCATTTGAGCCATCATCTATTAAAAGTATTTCAATATTATTATAGGTTTGGCCTAATAAACTTTCGACACTACTTCTAATATAATCCTTTGCTTGGTAAACGGGTACAATAATACTTACTTTTCCTTTTTTCATTTTAAACGATTCTCCATTACTACTACTTTTTTTCTGTATTTTTCAATCCATATGCACCAAAGACGAGGTCAGATTTTAAACAATAGCAAATTCATAATTTTTAATAGTTGCTCTTCCTATTGAATCATAAACTATGTTTGCATTTTTTGTGTGATTTACATCATAACAATTTCTTCCATCTAATATAATAGGATGTTTCATTAATTTGGAATAGTTGTTTATATCAAAATTCTTAACTTCATCCCATTCAGTAAAGATAAAACATATATCTGCATCCTCAATTGTTTCTTCAATTGTTTCACAATAAATGACTTCACTTGGATATATTTTCTTAAAGTTATTAACTCCGGCAGGATCCCATGCCTTAATATTTGCTCCCCCCTCAATCATGATAGGGATATTTACCAAAGATGGGGCTTCCCTTAAATCATCTGTTCCTGGTTTAAATGTTAACCCTAATACTGCAATAGTTAAACCATTTAAGCCATCAAAGTATTTTCTAGACTTTTTGATTAACTTTATCTTTTGGTTCTCATTTACTTCTATGGTAGCCTTAATTGTTTTCAGTTCATAATCGTAGAAGCTTGCTAACCAATGCAAAGCTTTTGTATCTTTTGGAAAACAAGACCCACCATAGCCAATACCTGAGTTTAAGAATTTACTTCCAATCCGGCTGTCATAGCCCATTCCACGAGCAACATCATCTATGTCAGCATCAATAATTTCACAAAGGTTCGCTATTTCATTTATAAAAGATATTTTGAGAGCAAGAAAATCGTTGGAAGCATACTTAATCATCTCTGCGCTGCGCCTATTAGTTACCATAATAGGCGCGTTAAAATCTTGATAAACCTTCATTAATGTATTACCAGCAATTTCCTCCTCAACTCCAATTACAATTCTAGATGCGTGTAATGTATCACGCACAGCCGTACCCTGTGATAAAAACTCTGGATTTGAAGCAACATACACTTTCACATCACTTACAAGATTTTTATTGATAATAGCTTCAATCTTATCATTTGTACCGATAGGTACAGTTGATTTAACAACTACAACACAATCTTTTTCAATACTTTCAGCAATCTGAATAGCTACAGAATAAACATAACTTAAATTGGCTGAACCATCTTTCTTTTCTGGAGTACCAACACCAATGAAAATGACATCTGCATCTTTATATGCTTCTTTATAATTCGTTGTAAATTCAATACTCTCTTTATTACGAACCATTAATTCCTCAAGTCCTGGTTCAAAAATAGGAGATATACCCGCTTTCATTAAACTTACTTTTTCTTCATCTATATCCACACAAGTTACTGAATGCTTATGTTCCGCAAGACAAACAGCAGTTACTAAGCCAACATACCCAGTTCCAGCAATTGCAATTTTCACTTTTCATTCCTCTTTCTATATTTTTATTTTTCATTTCAGATTTATATATTTAATGAAATATTTGATTATAATTTTTTACTCTTTCCATTATTTCTTTTAATAATTCCATCAAATCTTAGTGTTCTAAACATTGCAATGGAAGAGATTTTTGTTTTGGAAAAGAAAAGGGGAATAATTATAGCTACCATTATTTGTGAAGCTAATGTCGCTATCGCAGCTCCTATTCCTCCAAAGTAAGGTATTAAAAAAATGTTCAAGACTATATTTACAATTACTCCAGTCATCATAAAAACAAGAGTATACTTTTGTAATCCTTCAGTTATTAACCAAACAGATCGTGCTGATCCAAGAAGCGCAAAAGTTCCTGCCCAAACACTAATGGATAAAATACTTGTTGCTTCTAAATAACCAACACCATACAGTACACTTACTAAAGGTTTTGCCAGAATTAATATTGCTATCCCAAATCCTATTCCGGTCCATGCAATGAGGGTGTATAAAAGTTGTATTGAATTAATGTACTTCTCTTCATTGATATTTTTATACTTCATAATAACAGGTTTAAATGAGGTAATGATTGCCATTGGAACAAAATACCACATTTCTGCAATTCGGACTGCTGCTGAATAGATACCAACTTCAGATTTTGTTGGCATCATTGCTCCTAGCATTACTTGGTCAATTCTCATATAAATTGTAATCATAAGTCCTGAGACAATAAGATACCAACTCTGAGATAAAATATTTTTTGCATAGGAAAAATTAAACTTCCAAGTTAATTTTTCCTCTCTTACATTAAAATACGCTATCAAGAGAGCAGCACTAATTACAACAGCATCCAAGGTATAAATAAGCGCATACTGGATTAAAGTTCCACCCTTTAAAACTAAGAGAATTTTCAAAGCTGATATAATTACATACACAGACATGCGAATAAGAGAAGAAATCTTTGCTCTTTGATAAGCCTGTATCCAGTACTCAATTACTTCGAAAGACTTAACTATCATCGTAAATGACATAACGAGTACTAACATGTGTAGATTTGTGTCCATGGGCTCTATGATTCTAATAATCAATGCCGCTAAAAAGATTAATGCACTGCCTCCGATTACCCTAAGAACCAGGCTTGTACATAAAATGACTCCTTCATTAACCTTCTTATCGATAATAGACTTTACGATTAACGTGTCAAGACCTAAAGTAGAAATTGCGGTAAATAATGATACAAAAGCTAATGCGTAATTAAACTGTCCAAATTGCTCCGGTCCAAAATAACGAGCGATAACAGCTGTAACAAACACTCCTATCGCCATAGTAAACATTTTGTCGCTTATTAACCAGCTTGCATTTTTAATTATTTTATCTACTACTTCCCCTGAAAATCGTTTTTTTAATGTTATTAATTGTTGTTTTAGTGCCATCTTGCTGCCCCACTTATCTTAAACAATTAGTTTTATTTAAGGATTTTTTGAAATAAACTTATACTTAGAAATCATTCCATTTATTATGCAAAATGAGAAAAACATGTATGGAGTACCTTCTAAGATTGGTTCTACCATAAAGTTTAGTAAGTAACCTAGATATATACTTAATATCAGTATTTTAAACAATAACTCAATATGCTGATTTCTTAAAATGAAATACAAATTATATAATGTTTTTATTGTATATAATAATAGAAAGAAAAAAGGTATTAACCCAGAAGCATATAAAACATCGATCCATAAATTATGAGCATATTCCAAGCCCAAATCCATTTGATATCCTCCAAAAGGATAATCAAACATTTGGTTTAATGCATTCCCATATACAGCTAGCCTTGGATCTTCATTAATCGAGGTTTCTTCTATTCTATTAGCGAATTGAGAACTAAAAATGAAATCTTTTACTCCAAATAAATTCATGTTATAAATAAGTGTCATAATTAAAATAAAAAAACCAATGTACATATACATTCTTATTAACTGTTTTATATTATTTTTTGTTAATACAAAATACAATAAAGTATTAACAAGAAATATTGCTATCGTAGTTATAATAAGTGTTCTGTTCCCGAGAATTAATGAGGAAAATATTGAAAAGATAATTCCTGCTAATAAAATAATAACCTTTGCCATGTTATTATTTTTTGTAATAGCTATTCCGAAAAATAATAAACTTGTCAGCAGTGTAAAATGAGCTCCTTGTAACGTTGCGGCCATATAAATTCCAGTCCAAATATCAGGAACATTTCTTTCCGTGGACGTAAATCCATACGCATTAAAATAATTAAACATATTAAGAGTCCCATAAAGAAAATTACCAACGGCAATAGCAAATATAGTATTAACAATTAGCTTTTTTTTTGATTGAACAATAAAATAACCTATAAAAAAACATCCGATAGGACAAAATAAATATAAAGCCATTTCAAAGAATCCTAAAATTGAATTAATGTGTAGAATTAGAAAATAGCTAAAAGAAAATAATATTAGCAAAATAAATTCGACAGTTACTTTAAACCTAGAACCCTTATAATAAGTTATTCCTGCGCCAACTAGTAATGTGACAATTAATATATAAAAAGCATTATTATATAGATTAAGTGAAAATAAGAAAACTAATAAAAGCCATATCCAGTCTAGTTTAACCTTATCAAAGTTATCTCTTTTAATAATTCTAAATTCATTATTTTTCATATCTTTTACTTCCTTTTAACGGAGCGAATCTTTTCCCAAATAAATGTGTCACAAAACAAATTACATTTTTAATTATTTTTGCAGATCTTCACTTTCGTTGATTATTTCATTTTCAATACTCAAATCTTATGTTTGCTTACACAATAAATCTCATATATCATCTTCGATTTATTTAATTTACTTTATTGGCAATTTTTCAAAATAAACATAAGTATGAGAGAAACATTTCTAATACACCAACTACCCTTTATCTCTTGTAATTAGAATAATATAAGGTATCTAACTTTAATTGTTTTAAGTTTCTTATTCAAAATTCAACTCAGCTTCTTTAATACCTTAGTAGCTTGTACCACATTGTTTTTGACCTCAAGTACAAATTCCTTTGTCTTTAATCCTTTCTCATGTAATTCTTCTTTAGGCTTAGAAAGAATATCAATTAATGTCTGGGTTAAGCCCTCTACAGATTCATCTTCTATTAAATATACATAATCATAATATTCCTTAGGCATTCCTTGCAGTGGGGTTGTCAAGATTGGTGTTCCAGACACCATATATTCCATATTTTTCGATGGGAATGAATATTTCGTAAACTCCTCATTCGAAGGTCTTGGATTAACTAAAAGAGTTGCTTTTAGTTGCTTTTTTACAATGTCTTCATTTGGTACCACTCCAAAGTATCTAACTCTATTATCTAGCTGTTCATAACTTCTTATCTCATCTTCCATTTCTCCGGAGCCAAATAACCATAATCTAGCATCATCCATTTTTAATTTTAAGAAAGCCTCAATAAGCTTTTTCACACCATACTTTTCATAAAGAGCACCCGCATAAATTACGATCTTTTCACTATACTTGTTATCTAAAATGTTCGGTACATCTTTCATATCCAAGTCAACCATTCCCTCAATAACAACAAACGGTTTTCTATTTGGATTTACAACATTGTTCATTTGCTCTGTCAGTATAATATATGAATCATATCTATACATAAAATAATTACATAATCTTTTATATAAGTTAGAAAATAATGATCTAATACCATTCTTTTTTAGTAATGTATAGTTTTGCATATAATCAGGTATATCCGTTACAATAGCTATAGATCTCACACCAAATATCTTTGAAGCTAAAAAAGCTGATATTGAAACAGTTAAATTCAAAACATCACAGATAACTAGTCTGTCCCGTTTTCTATTTTGAAAACACCATATAAAACTATTAGAAATGCCTCTTATAAAAATGGAGAGATGCTTTAAAACCGGATATTTTATACCTTTTAGATAGTGATATGTTGTACTGTTTTTTATTTCTTTACATCCAGATAACGATACATTATTATCTGTAGATCGGTTAATCGGAAGGGAAGACATGACATAAACGCTTTCAACTTGATTTATCAGCCCTTTGCTTAATAAACTATGAAACTTCTGAGCCTGTTGTTGAGGCTTAATACTACTATTGTTAAATATCTCTTTAAACTTTTCATCTGAGCATAGATTTGAAACATATAATATATGCATTTCTACATTCCTTCACCTTAAATTATTAAATTATTATTTCTTTAAATAGAGTGATTATGGGGAATATGTTTTTCTAATTTACACTTTCCCCCAAACAACTCTATTTACATAGTCCGTATAAGACAAGATTATTCTTAAAACTTTATCCGAAACATTGGGCATACTATAATCCTTAACCAGCATTAATGTTTCTCTTTCTTGTCCTTCTAATATTTCAAGTCCTTGAAGTAATCTCTCCTTCTTTAGACCCACCATCATTACCGTTGCTTCTTCCATCGCTTCTGGTCTTTCATGAGCTTGTCTGATATTTAAAGCTTTAAATCCCAGAATTGAAGATTCTTCACTAATCGTTCCACTATCACTAAGTACTGCTTTTGCTTTGATTTGAAGTTTGACATAATCATTAAATCCTAAAGGTTTCATCGTTTTAACTAATGAGTTAAATTCTATCCCTTTTGCATCAATCATATTTTTAGTTCTAGGATGTGTACTTACAATTACAGGCATCTTATATTTTTCAGCAATCGCATTTAAACTATCCACCAAATCTTGGAAGTTGATTTCTGAATTGATATTTTCTTCTCTATGAGCTGATACTACAAAATATTTACCTTCTTCAAGTTCCAATCTCTCTAATACATCTGTTTTCTCAATGTCATCTTTTCTAGATTTGAGCACTTCAAACATAGGACTTCCTGTTTTAATGATTCTATCCGATGGGAATCCTTCTCTAAGAAGGTATTCTCTTGCAATATCACTATAAGTTAAATTTATATCAGCTGTATGATCAACGATTTTTCTGTTCGTTTCTTCTGGTACTTTTTGGTCGAAACATCTATTTCCCGCTTCCATATGGAAAATGGGTATATGCCTTCTTTTAGCTGCAATAGCACATAAACAGCTATTAGTGTCTCCAAGTATCAAAAACGCGTCTGGTTTTACTTCTTCCATAATGGGATCTATTTTAACCAAAATATTACCAATGGTTTCTACTGCTGTTCCGGTTGCTGCATTAAGAAAGTAATCTGGTTTTTTCAAATTAAAATCCTTAAAAAACACTTCATTTAATTCATAATCATAATTTTGTCCTGTATGGACAAGCGTATGTTCTATTGCATTAGACTCTTCTAATTTATTTATAACAGCCGACAATCTTATAATCTCTGGTCTCGTACCAACGACTGTCATGACTTTTAATTTTTTCATCAGTTATACCTCCAAGAAGTATGTGTCTGGCCTATTAGGATCAAAACATTCATTTGCCCACATTACTGTTACTAAATCATTCTCTCCAACATTTACAATGGAATGCGTATATCCAGTAGGAATATCTACAACTTGTAACTTGTCTCCACTTACTCTATATTCAATAATTTCGTCTGAATTTATCTTTCTAAACCTAATTAAACCCTCTCCACTAACGACTAAGAATTTCTCATTTTTTGTATGATGCCAATGATTCCCTTTGGTGATCCCTGGTTTTGATACATTTACAGAAACTTGCCCTCTTTCAGGCGTTTTTATAAATTCTGTAAAAGATCCTCTTTGATCACAATTCATTTTAAGATCATAAGAAAACTTATCTTCGGGTAAAAAACTCAAATAAGTACTATAAAGCTTCTTAGTTAGAGTAGCTTCCATACTTGGAATACTTAAATTTGTTCTGCTTAGTTTGAAGCCTTTTATAAGTTCTGCTAAGTCGCCAAGTTTAATATTATGTGTTACAGGTACAACACAGTAATCATCCTGCATAGTCGGATTATACTCTAGAGCTCTTATAAACTCTTCCAATAGATCATCTATATAACAAAGATTAAGTTCTGCATCAGGATTGTTTATTTGGATATCCAGGCCTCTAGCTATATTGTGACAAAATGTAGCCACTACAGTATTATAGTTAGGTTTGCTCCACTTACCAAATAAATTTGGTAGTCTATAAACAAAGACTTTTATATCAGTTTCTTTGTAATAATTAAATAATAAATCCTCTCCTGCCTTTTTACTTCTTCCATATGAATTATCCTTTTCCGCCTGAATTGATGAAGTAATAAGTACAGGAGCTTTATTGCCATGTTTCTTTAAAAGTTCTAGCAAATTATGTGTGAAGCCAAAATTGCCTTCCATAAATTCATTTTCATCTTTTGGTCTATTTACTCCAGCTAAATGAAAGACAAAGTCACACTCTTTTGTATATTTTTCAAGTAATGATAGATCACTTTCTCTAGTAAACTCAAATATTTCATTATACCCTTTATTTTTAAGTTCAGCGATAAGATTTTTCCCCACAAAACCCTTTGCACCAGTAACAAGAATATTCATCAATTGATTCCACCTTTTAGTTCGTTACGTGAATCTTTTTCTTCCATTCCTTGAGCTCATTTTGCACATAGTCTAACTCAAGTAATTTTTCTTTAATTTGTTCAATGCTTAGAATTTGAGTATTATCCGAATTATATTCTTCTACCGTAGTGAGCTTTTGATCTCCTTCTGCGAAATACTTATCATAGTTAAGATTTCTTTGATCAGCTGGAACTCTAAAGAAGCCACCTAAATCTTCAGCTACTACATATTCTTCTTTAGTGAGAAGAGTTTCATATTTCTTTTCCCCATGACGAGTTCCAATTATATTAATTTCAGTATCAGCATTAAAAAGTTCTTTTACAGCTTGAGCAAGGTCACCAATTGTACTTGCGGGAGATTTTTGAACCATAATATCTCCTGCCTCAGCATTTTGGAAAGCAAATACAACTAGCTCAACTGCCTCTTCCAAACTCATAAGAAATCTTGTCATATTTGGATCAGTTACAGTTAAAGGTTGTCCACTTTTAATCTGTTCAATAAATAAAGGAATAACCGATCCACGCGAGGCCATTACATTACCATATCTTGTACCGCAAATAAGAGTTCTGTCTGGAGATACGGTTTTTGATTTCGCAACAAAAACCTTTTCCATCATTGCTTTTGAAATCCCCATTGCATTAATTGGGTATGCTGCTTTATCAGTTGAAAGACAGATTACCTTTTCAACTCCATATTCTATGGCAGCTGTGAGTACATTGTCTGTTCCTAAAACATTAGTTTTTACAGCTTCCAGAGGAAAAAACTCACATGATGGAACTTGTTTCAATGCTGCGGCATGAAAGATATGATCCACACCATGCATAGCATTTTTTACACTTGCTAAATCTCTAACATCTCCAAGATAAAACTTCAGTTTATCATTTTTATATTGTTTTCTCATATCATCTTGTTTTTTTTCATCACGGGAAAAAATACGAATTTCTTTCAAGTCAGTATCTAAGAATCTTTTCATTACTGCGTTACCAAAAGATCCTGTACCACCAGTTATTAATAAAGTTTTATCTGTAAACATTTTAATTTTCCTTCTTTCCATCTATTATCTTTTTAATTTTATTAACCCCATCATTATATTGCATAATTATGCTATTCAAGGTCTTATCACAGCAAGTTTCAAAATTTAACCAATCTAAAGATATATAGTACTCATATATCTCATCAGCAAAGTCTGGAGAGTCTGGATTCAGAGCTATCCCAATTTTGTTTTTTTCCACTTGATCACCCATGAATGAACCTTCATTACAAAGTTGCGGAATATAAAAAGTCACTCCATCGTAGTACTTATTCGACATTGCTGGTTGCATCGTTTTATCATTATCAAATAAGTTATGAACCAAATCAGTATTTACTATAAAATCATATCTATTGTTTGGCTTATATTCTCCATGAAAGAAAATATTTTTAATTTGATTTTCTTCGCAGTATTCCCTTAAAAATTGGCCGGTTTTTTGTTCACGCCCATGATAATGAAGCTCGAACCTTTTATCATTTGCTAATTTTCCAATTATCGTCATATTTATATTCTTATGCCTAATAAATCCCCAAAACCTAATCCTTATAGGGGCAACGTCTCTGCTTTTACTTTTCCTAAGATCACGACTTTCTAAAGCATTTATTAATATATTATGAGATGTATAGAGGTTTTCTGCTAAAGGCAAATGTTTTCTATATGCATCCGAACTAACAAATGTCGCAGATGAGTTATTAACTAATTTGTGTATTATCTTTTTATAGATAGCTTGATTTTCATAAGTAAAGTCTCGATAGTCGAGTATATACTTTTTGTTATATTTTTTTGTCAATACATCATATAAAAGTACACCAGGTGTTGAGTGTAATATAACAATCATATCAAAACTATGTTTCTTTAAAATTTGTACTGCGTACTTACGATATCCCCAAAAACTCCCAATTTTTTTTCTTAAAGGTACACTATCTTCTTGATAACGATCAAATACGTGTGTAACTACCCCCTCAGGGCTTTCTGAATCTGGATTGCTGTCCCTCTTCCAATAAAGGAGATGTATTTCACAGTTATTCTTCCTCAGTTGCTCAAGATAAAAATGCATATAAGGCATGTATGAAATTTTAGTAAAACCAAGAACAAGAACCTTCATTATTTTTCCCCTTCTACTCTTACCATTTTCTTATATAGCTTTATAAACTTTTGTGTATTAACACTTCTAGAATAATATTGTTTTCCAAATTCTTGTCCATTTTTAGCCATACGTTCACGTTTTTCTTTGTTATGATATAGGTCAAGAATCCCATCTGCTACTTCTTTTGGACTATCGTTTGAAGCTGAGATTCCTATTTCATTTTCATTAAACATCCTATAATAATCAGAGTCTTTATCCACTGAATTCACGATAGTACGGTTGCATGCCATCAATAATCCAGCTTTACTTGGAACGGAGTTTCCTATGATACCCTTTTTCAAAGGAATTAAACAAATTGAGCAGGTACTATACACATCCGAAACCATCTCTTGTGGTTCGAGGGGATAAAAGATTATATTATCTAACCCACGTTTTTCCTTTTCTTTCATAAAGGCATCCTTTTGACTACCCTGTCCAATCATCTGAAACTGTATATCTTTATATTCTTTCAATAGTTCAGCAACATTCAAAACCATTTTGTAATCAAAAACGTATCCCATAGTGCCTGCATACTGTACATAGAACTTGTCCTTCGAAAGATTATTTTTCTTTACAAATCGATTTTCTTCAAAAGACACTTCATGAACAGTACGATCATCAAACCAATTTACAATGGGATATATCTTTTCTTTTGGTACTCCTTGTTCTACTACCTTTGTCTTCATATCTTCTGAAATAACTGTTAACAAATCACTATTTTTATATGCTATTTTTTGAATCTTGTAAAATATGCTTGCAATAAACTTATTTGAAAGAACGCCACTATTAACAGCACTGCCCGGCCACATATCTTGAACACTATATAAAGTAGGTTTTTTCAAAAAAAATTTTAGTAATATTATTGAAAAAATAACAGTTGGGCAAGATTGGACAAAAACTGCATCAATATCTTTCGTTTTTTTCCATATTTTAAAACATCTAAAAGCATACGATGCTTCTTCAAGATACCTAAGAATAAATGAGTTTTTCTCAATAATCTTTCTATCAACTATATTTACACTTAAATGTTCTTTATTTTTCAATGTTTCTGGGAGATCATCGTTAATCTTTGTTCTTCTACTTTGAATTAGAGTAACTTTGAAACCACCCTCCAACATATCTTCTATCAAAGAACTAATTAGATGATTAGAAGGCCCAGGTGTATCAAATCCTTCAGTGCATATGAATAAAATATTCTTCATAGCTCTCTCCCTTTCATACTAACTTTATTTCTGTTTATTTATTTCACATGTAGTATTTATATCTTTAATTAAAATACTTTTAAACATCCGCCTTATTCCACAAATGATACACTTGATGGCAACCAACTTGTTTACAACCAACCTTATTATAAAAGTTAATTGCACCCATGTTCCGCACTTGAGTACCAACTCTTATTTCACCGCAGCCACGTTGATGTGCTTCACTTTCAACTGCTTTGAATAAACTTGTACCAATACCACCTTTAGCAAAATTTTGTGACACAGCAATAAGCTCTATTACACAGGCATTATCTGAATAAGAATGTAATAGAAAACCGTTTAGATCACCATTCTCATCCTTAGATAACGCATAAAACTTCTCGGACTTATCAAATGAATTTAAAAGCCATTTACGATAAACTTGATCGCCACCACGTTTAGCCAATTCCGGATCCTCTGTAAACTTCGAGAACTGAAAATCTGCAATCTCAATCACTTGATCATTTCTCTTTAACGATTGATGAACTGTAATGTTTTTTGGCTTTTTATGTGGGCCCTCTATCTTTTTCACAAACTGAATATTCACATCTGCCAAAAACGCAGAAGTATCTTTCCCTATCATCTGTGTATTAATTGGTTCTGAATTATGATTTACAATTGATATAAACTGATAATCTCTAAATCTTGTTTTCAGTTCATCCCAATCATTCAATGTAAGTGGCCTCTTTAAAATGGCTTTGGCGCTAGTGACACCAAAATATTCTGTATCCCATTCTAAGTCGTAGAAGGTTACTGCTTTATCTGTTATTTCCTCTTTCATTTATTCTCTTACCCCCTACACGCCTATTCTTTTGTTCTCACTTGACTTTTTACTATTTTCAGAAACAAATACATCTTCACGCTTCAATACTGATACCGCAGTTTTAAAGAATATTTTTATATCAAGCCATAAGGATAGGTTATCAATATAGTAAATATCGTGTTGAATACGTTCTTTCCATGGTACAGTATTCCTATAATACGCTTGATTAAAACCAGTTACACCAGGTCTAACCTCTAACTTACGATTTTCGTTACCCTCGTATAGCGCTTCATGTTCTGGCAAATCTGGTCTAGGTCCAATAATACTCATGTCTCCTTTAATAATATTTAAAAGCTGGGGTGTTTCATCCAAACTTGTCTTACGAATAAACTTACCTATTTTAGTTAATCTAGGATCATTTTCTGCATTAAATGTAGAGCCATCTTTATTTCTTATATCCGGAGCATTCACTTTCATAGAACGGAATTTATACATCTTGAATACTTTTCCGTTCTCACCAAGTCTTGGTGCATTATAAAAAATTGGCCCTTTGTCTTGAAAGTAAATAATCGAACTAACAATAGCTAAGATAATTAGCCAAAATGGCAGGGCAATTACTGCTAGAATTAAATCAATTACTCTTTTAAAAAAGATCTTATACATTGCGTTGCCTCACTAGAGAATCAATACTTAAGACTTTATTAATATTTTTTATGAAAATCTCAATAATATACTCCACATCCTCATCACTAAGTAGTGTATGAAGCGGCAATGTAATCTCATTCTTATAAACATCAAAAGCATTAGGATAATCCTTAATATTAAATCCTAAATTCTTATAAGCCGTAAACATAGGCAATGGCTTATAGTGGACATTACATGCAACACCCGCCTCAGCCATTTTTACGATTACTTCATTTCTCTCAGCTTCCCCAATACCAGGTATCCTCACTAGATATAGATGACCTGATGAAGAAAAGTCCTCGCCATAATGTTGCAAGCTTTGAATACCTAAAGGCAAAAGTACTTTATCATACATCTCAATAATCTCTTTACGTCTTTCCATCAGTCCTTCATATCTATTTAACTGTATCAAACCGAACCCAGCCATAATATCGGTCATATTGCACTTGTATGCGGGATAGATAATGTCATATTCCCATGCGCCTTTTTGAGTTTTCGCAAATGCATCTTTAGATTGACCATGAAGACTGTATAGCATGAATTGCTTATAAAGCCATTCATCATCTAATCCAAGTTCATTACTCCAAACAACTGCACCACCTTCTGCCGTTGTCAGATTCTTTACTGCATGGAAAGAGTAGCAGGTAAAATCAGCAACTTGACCACTTTTTCTACCTTTTCTCTCAGCTCCAAAAGCATGAGCAGCATCAGTCATTACAATTACTCTATTAAATAACTCTTGAAGTTCATTATTAGCCTTAAACAGTTCTTTTTTACTCTCCACTATTTCGAATATCGCATCGTAATCACACATCTTTCCAGCTATATCAACTGGAATAATCGCTTTTGTCTTCTCATTAATCGCATCAGCAAGTTGTGAATAATCCATTTCAAAAGAATCTGGAGCGGTATCAACCAGTACAATTTTTGCACCTACATGATCTATAATGGAAGCAGATGCTGTATATGTATATGCCGATGTAATGACCTCATCTCCTGGGCCAATTCCTAAAATACGAAGAGTAAGCTCCATAGCTGCTGTTGCGGAATTTAAGCAAACAGCTTTATTTGTCCCAACAAATTCAGCTATTCTTTTTTCAAACTCTTTTGTTCTAGGTCCAGTTGTAATCCAACCAGACTTCATTGCTTTTATAACTTCTTCAATTTCGCCATCTGTAATATCTGGCGGAGAGAAGGGTATATTTCTCAATTTATAGTCAATCATTTTAGTTTTCCTCGCTTTTTTAAAGTTTAGGTTTTTCTGAATTAAAATGCTTCTTATAAGGATTCAAAATAAAGTATCCAAGGAAGATGGCAGATAAAACATTGACCGAGTCCAAAATGATAGTAAAGGATTCCTTTTTTTCATGAAAGACAGGGATTCCTACGCATTGATCTTTTGCGACGAAATATTCTTAACCATTTGTTCTAAAAACTCTACTAACTCATCTTTTATTTCTTCATTCTGTAGAGCAAACTCTACCGTCGTTTTCACAAACCCCAACTTCTCCCCAACATCATATCGTTTTCCTTCAAAATCATAAGCAAAAACTTGTTGAATTTGGTTTAACTTTTGTATCGCATCTGTTAACTGAATTTCTCCTCCTGCACCAGCTTCCTGCTGATCAAGAAAACTGAAGATTTCAGGAGTAAGAATATAGCGTCCCATTATTGCTAAATTGGAAGGGGCTGTTCCTAATGTTGGTTTTTCTACAAAATTTTCAACTTGGTAAAGTCGTCCATCTTGAAAAGCAGGATCTATTATTCCATATCGATGAGTTTCTTCATTAGGTACAGTTTGAACTCCAATTATAGAATGATTTGTTTCTTCATACTCATTAATCAGCTGCTTTAAGCATGGGGTCTCACTCTGTACAATATCATCACCTAAAAGTACGGCAAATGGCTCATCCCCAATAAATTTACGTGCGCACCATACAGCGTGACCTAATCCTTTAGGCTCCTTTTGTCTAATGTAATGAATATTAGCAAGGTTAGTAGAGTACTGTACCTTATTTAGCAATTCTGACTTTCCTTTTTCCATTAGATTTTGTTCAAGTTCTGGAGCAAAATCGAAATGATCTTCAATTGCACGTTTGCCTTTTCCAGTTACGATGATTATATCTTCTATTCCTGATGCAACGGCTTCCTCCACGATGTACTGAATCGTTGGTTTATCAACAATTGGCAGCATCTCTTTTGGCATTGCTTTTGTGGCAGGTAAAAACCGAGTACCCAAACCTGCTGCAGGAATTATTGCTTTTCTGACTTTCTTCAATTATTATTCCTCCTTAAATCTATTTCACTACTGAGAAAATGTTGTTCTTTCTCCTATTAGCTAAATTTATAACGAATTCTTTAAGTTCTATTGAAGATAGAGTATCATGTGCGCTTAGAAGGTACTGTATTTCCTCTTCCTGTTCCAAAACTGCTTTCCCAATAAAGATCTTAGGGAACACAGCTTCACTATGAACCTCTTTCTCCCCTAATAGTTCTTCATACATCTTCTCACCAGGTCTGATTCCGGAAAATTCAATTCCAATTTCCTCAACTGTATAACCCGAAAGTTGTATAAGATTTGTCGCTAAATCTACGATCTTAACTGGTTCACCCATATCAAGTACGAAGATCTCTCCACCACGCGCTAAAGAACTAGCTTGAACAACCAACCTAGATGCTTCCGGTATAGTCATAAAGTATCTCGTCATATCTGGATGGGTGACTGTTACTGGTCCACCTGTTTGAATTTGTCTCTTAAATAACGGGATAACACTCCCTCTGCTACCTAAGACATTTCCGAAACGAACGGCAACAAATTTCGTTGTGCTATATTTTGCTAACTGCTGTATGATCATTTCTGCAATTCGTTTTGTCGACCCCATTACATTTGTTGGATTAACCGCCTTATCAGATGAAATCATCACAAACGCCCCTACACCAAACGTTTCTGCCGCTTCTGCAACATTCTTTGTACCAAAAATATTATTCTTCACAGCTTCTCGTGGATTATATTCCATAAGTGGAACATGTTTGTGTGCAGCCGCATGATATACTACATTTGGTCTGTGATTGTCCATCACTTCAAAGATTCTTTCTCGATCCTGAATATCTGCAATAACAGGTATTATTTCAATATGATCAGCATGTAATTTTTTAAGTTCCATATCAATTTGATAGATACTATTTTCTCCATGTCCTAGTAGAATAAGTTTTCCAGGAGAGAATCTGCATATTTGACGACAAATCTCGGAGCCAATAGACCCACCAGCCCCAGTTACTAGAATGGTCTTACCGGTTACATATTTCGAAATACTATTAATATCTAACTCAATGGGTTCTCTTCCTAATAAATCTTCTACTTCCACTTCTTTAAATTGATTAACAGCTACTTTTCCTAACATAATATCTTCAATCATCGGCATGATCTGTGTTTTGGCATTTGTTTTCACACATTCATCAAAGATGACCTTTAATTCTTTTTTACTTAATGAAGGAATCGCAATGACAATATTATCAATATGATATTTTTCAACCATTTCAGGAATATGTTTAGAGTTGCCAACAACGGGTATTCCTAAGATGTCTAATTTATCTTTTTTCGGATCATCATCAATGAAAGCTACCGGCTTAAGTGCAGTATCATGATTATTACGAAGTTGACGAACGACCATAGTTCCTGCCGATCCCGCCCCAATTACCAATGTATTTTTGATTTTCATTTGATTATTTACTAAACGGTCACGCAGCATTCTCCACGAGAAACGGGAACCACCAATAAGAATGACATGCATCATCCAAGTTAATGCCATTGCTCTTACATACACATCTTGAAAAACCAAAATTTGAATGATAACTACACTGATGACTGATAAGGTTACGGCTTTTACTATGGATATTAACTCTCCAATACTTGCATACTCCCAGGCCTTTTTATACAGCTTATAAATAGAAGCAAAAATATGATGGCTAATTAATAGAGAGACTGAGCTGACTAAGAGTGCTGTTAGCTTAAATATTTCTAAATATGGATGTAGGACTAAATAACTTACATAAATGGCCGATAATACAATTAAGGAATCTAATAGCGCCAGAAGTGTTAGTCGATTTCGGTAGGCCAACCAAATTTCCCCCTTTAAATAATGCATTCATGATAATCACTTACAAATTCAGCATAAAGCAGTGACCTTATAATGCTCTCAAGCTTTTCTTTGTAATAAAAAAATATAAATTTCATTTAATAATCAGAATATGTTTTCGTTCTACATAATCATGTCTATCAAAGTGCAACGTTACACTTTTGTGGAGTTTCTTTTTTTAATAGTCAATAGTCTTTGTCAGTGTCGTATTTAATTGGATTAATAAGACTAAGGGAGCATCTTGTTTTATGTAAATTAATGCTTCTCTATGGATTTCGGATAATCCATCTACACCGAATCCATTATTTTTTCTAAGTACCCTTACAAAACTTTACACATAATAGAAGGTTATATTATAATAATGAAAGCGTTTCCTGATTAACTAAAATTCTAAAAGATTCCTAAGATCTTCTTTTTAAACGGTACTGGTTTTTCAATAGAAGGACCTTGCCCCTGAATAAGCTGTTCAGCATTTTCTTTGAAGTAAAATGCACGCTCGATTCCATATGTTTTTGTGATGGCTGCATAGGCCTCTTGTAAAGTGAATCCCCTAGAGGCAATATTATGGGCATCTGTTGCAATAAAATGAGCCAAATTATGTTCAATAATTTTTTTTGAAAATGACTTAATATTTTTACCAAAGAGACCGATAATACTACCAGAGGTAAGCTGTGTTAAGGCACCTTCTTTAACCAATTTAAATAATAGATTATGATTCTTTAATAATTCCTTATTTCTCTCAGGATGTACAATAATTGGTGTAATCTCTTTTAACAAAAGCTCATAAATCAGTTCTTGTGTGTATGTAGGCACATGTCCTGATGGGAGTTCAAGCAATAAATACTTGTCGGTATTATCAAGCGTTAATACTTCTCCCTTTTCAATTGAAACAAATAATTCTCTATGTATTCTCACTTCTTGTCCAGGATGAACAGAAAGAGGAATATTCTCTTGTTGTAAGCACTCATTTAACTCAAATACACGATCAATAATGTTATCCTTCACATTTACATATCTCTCATTTAAGTGATGTGGTGTGGCAAATAAATCAGTTATCCCTGCTTCTACCGCTTTCTTTGCCATGGCCAAGCTTTCCTGCATATCCGGGGATCCATCATCAACTCCAGGGAGAATGTGGCAATGCAAGTCAATCAAATTTCACACACTTCCTTTATAAATAATAGGATAATGGGCTTAATTACATAGAAATCAGATAGGAATTAATACCCCGTTAATAGTAGCATAGAAAACTGCTATAAAATAGGGTATTAATTTGTCTTATTTTGTCGAATTTTATTTTATTTAGGATTCAGAGTAATAATAATTGCTGGTATCTGATTCCATTCCATTCAAAACGACCCCAAGTAATGCAGTATTAGCTTTTTCTAAAAGTTCTTTTGCTTTTACTGCACTTTGTTTGTTTGTCTTGCCGCTTGCTACTACCATGATCACGCCATCACATTTATTAGCTACAATTTGAGAATCAGTGACTACAAGAACTGGCGGTGTATCTAAAATGATATAATCATAGGTATCTTTTAGTTTATTAATAGCTGTTTCTATCGCTTTGGAATTTAATAACTCTGAAGGATTAGGTGGAATCGGTCCACTTGTTAAAATGTCTAAATTTAAAACATTTGAATTCGAGATAGTTTTCCTTAAGTCCATTTTCTTTGTCAATACGCTAGTAAGCCCATGTATATTACTAATTTTAAAAGCATAATGAATGGATGGTTTCCTTAAGTCCGCATCCACAAGTAATACTTTTTTCTCTTCTTGAGCCAACACAATCGCTAGGTTGGCAGCTGTAGTCGATTTCCCATCATTAGGCTCCGCGGAAGTAACCACAATGGTTTTGATTTCTTTATCCACTGAAGAAAATTGTATGTTTGTCCTAATTATTCGATATTGTTCTGTAATAGGCGATTTAGGATTAGTTTGCGCAATTAAATTCACTTGTTTTTCATCTTTACTTCTCAAAAATCCCACTTCCTTTCTTCATGTCACTGAATAGTTCTTTATTTATGTTGCGATATTTTTTGGATGGATCCAAGTAATGGCAAGTCAAGGAGTTTCTCAATATCCTTCTCGTCTCTAATCGTATTATCCATGTACTCTAGTAGGAATGCCAAACCTATTCCAGCCATCAACCCAACTACCACCGCAATAGCGATATTCAATAATGGAGATGGTTTTACAGGTGTAGGATTTTCCTTTACTTCTGCCTTCGCAAGTATGCTAACATTGTCGACATTCATTATATCTTTGATTTCATTTTGGAATGTTCCAGACACTGCGTTTGCAATTTCGGCTGCCTTGGATGGATTACTATCTTGAACCGTTAAAGAGAAGACTTGAGAATTTGCTTGGCTGTTAATCGTAATTTTTTGACTAAGTTGATCCACGCTTTGTTCTAGTTCCAGATCATCAATGACCTTCTCTAATATAGCAGGGCTTTTTATGATCACACTGTATGTATTAATCATGTCAATATTAGATTGTATTTGATTTGAATCAAGTTGGTTCTTCGATTGTTTCTGATTAACTAAAACCTGTGTGGATGATTCGTAAACAGGTGTTAATAAAAAATAAGATATTGCACCACTAATCAACGCGGCAATTAATGTCAGTAGCGTTATTAACTTCCAACGTTTCTTTAATGTTTGAAAAATATCTTTAATACTAATAGTTTCTTCCATATTATCCTCCCAAAATATTAAAAATGACCTATTGCATTATAGCATAATATTTACTATATTTATGTATTTTCAAGGGAATTTACATGAAATTTACATCGAATGACTACTTTTTCAATAAAAAAATGCTCTCGAAAATTATTTAATAGTTTTCCAAACGAAACAATTACAATTATTTGTGTCAATTTAGCGATTTCATATACCCCCCCGCCTAAAAACCCATTCAAAGAATGGGTTTTTAGGCGGGCATTCAGTAAATATTAGTAAACACTACATCCACCTTAAGAACTAATGATATTAGAAATAATTATGAAAAACAAGCCCTAACTAAATGCCTATAGAAACAAGAAAATCTGTTTATACATATGATTGGGTCAAGTATTTTAGTGCCTATTTATCATTAAAAATGGAGAAAAACTGTGTAAACTTAAAGAGATAGTAGAACAATACAATTTAGTAACTATTAAAGTATTTTTTTGAAAATATTTAATAATTAATAATACATATCTATATCTATGGTTAGGTGTGATATAAATGATAGGTTACCGTGTTAAAATGCTTAGAGAAGAAAAAAAAATGTCAATTAGTGAACTCTCAGCAAAATCCGGAGTGGCAAAATCTTATATAAGCTCCCTAGAAAGAAACCTTCAAACAAACCCTACTATTTTAGTTTTGGAAAAAATCGCAAGTATCCTTTGTATAACTGTTGATGCCCTCTTGTATGAACAAGTAGACCACAGCATGGATGATGAGTGGAAGGAAATCATGAAGGATATTATGAGGTCAGGAATATCGAAAAAGGAAATGCGGGAATTTATCGAGGTTAGGAAATGTTCTGTTCGTTAAACATGGAGAAATTATGCTAAGGTTTCTCTTTTTTCTTTTTAGCTCATTAACATCGAAAAGCCCCACTTAGTATTCATGATTCAAACTATTTCCAGAGAGGGAAAAGTGATTATAACCACTTTCCCCCTCATTATTCCCTATTAGACTACTAATGGAAGCATTCAACACAAAAACTCTATAATCTGTATTTCTTTTTTTATAATTGAGATACAAATATTTGTGACACTACTCCCCCTTAATAAATTCGTCCAACACCTCGAACCATATGATATGTCCTTGATCATTGGGATGGATATTATCATTTGTTAATATATCAGCCAATCTCATATTCTCTTCTTTTAGTTTTTTTTCAATCCCTTCCATGCTATTCATATAAGTCCATTTATTTTTTCTAATAGCACTCTCAGAAACTTTAATATAATCCACATAATTCAGCTCTAAGCTATTCTCTGTTTTACTATTGGCCACTGGATTCGGTGAAATGATTAGAATCTTTGCATTCTGTAGCTCTTTTTGTAATTTTGACATGATGTTTTTTAAATCTTTTTCTGTCTGTTCCAAACTAATCGATTGATATTGATTGTTAATCAAGGGGTTTTCAAATATAACCAGATCAGGATTATCATGAATGACCGCATCAATTTTTTTACCTTCTAACAAATCCTTTGTTGAATACCCCTCTTGGCCATGATTGATAAAACCTAATGTTTCCAATTCAGCGCTTTCAGAACGTAGACTCTTCTCTAGGCGTCCTGCCCAACTATTAGAAGAATTACTTGCACCGGTTCCTGAAGTACCATTACTGCCCATAAGGGATACAATAACCTTATCTTGTGTAAGCGACTTGTAATGCAGGTAATCTATTAGTGACTGCTGTTTATTATTTTCTGGTTTTAAACTAGCTTCCCTATCTTCTTTTTCCTTTTCTTTTATTCTTTCTTCAGCTTTTTTACCCTCTATCCCCGCTGCCTGACTCATGTTTTTCCAATGAAGATGACCAAAAACCAATACTACTAAACAAATTCCAGCCATAAATAATAAACCATATTTCTTCATCTTTACCTCCAAATTTTTGAACGTTACGGACTGACATGGAAGTCTTAACATTAGAATGCTTTCTATGAGCACTCTAGCAAGCAGTATTATTCTTTACGCAGCGGCTTGTGATTTTCTATTTATATCTGTTTTCTCTTATTAATTATACCTATCATACTAACAGCAATAAAGGATGTTTTTCCAAATAATTCCGACATCTCTCGACTTTGATAATCACCAATTTTCATTAATATACCTATATTTAAGATTAAAAAAATCCAGCATTTCTGCTGGATACTCCATAGTAACAATCATTTAACCAAATTCAATACTTCTAGAACTCTACCATCTGAATTATAGTTAAAAGTGACCGTCTTATCATCATGAATTTGATAGCTTAAACCAAAAAACTCTCCGGCATCTGGGAATCTTTGTATAAAATCATCAAGTTGTTCAGAATTTAGTTTAACAACCATAGGTTTCTTTCTACTATTAAGAGTCTCTTCTTCCTTCTCCATTAATATCTCTGTACCCATAATTAACTCCTTTAATCTCTCTCATTTACCCATCATAATATACATTATTAAATGGAAAATAAAAGGTCCTTAATTAAAATTTCACATTAATGATACGAACTCTTAACAACACTACCTAATTTCTTACAAAGTTGCCCTGCTTTTCAAGGAGAATTATTGGTTTCCAATAGAGCTGCACGATAAAGATAACACTTACAACTGGTATACAAGGTAACTCCACTCTACATAAGGATTCTGTATAGGCAGAAGCAGAAGCATAATCTAATAGCAATCCAATATTAATCCGCTATACAATCCCTGTGTGTTTTCTTGCCCACTAAAACGTTCAATCCAATAGATTCCACTTTCAACACTTCATTTAGTTCAGCCACTTTTTCCAAAATTTCCGTTTTCGTATTTTGCAAAGAGAACATTTTTATGAAGAGGCGTGCCAATAATGGTCTGAATCATTTCCGAAACAGAGAACTTCGCCATGGCTAAACTTTTTGTCTCCTCTTAGCACCTTCATATAAGGTAAGATATAGAGCTATTATCTATCACCTAAAAAACCCATTCCTCTCGTAGATCTATTCTCTTATTTATTTACCTAAATATAACATCTTTATTGATTTTCACAAATTAAATTAAGTATATTCTGAATATAAAGTGACCTCCATCCTAATTTTTTGTTTCTATAATAATTTTACAGACTAACTATTAGTCAATATTACTTAGATTCATAGTGATCACTTATTTTGTATTTCTAATTTTTATAGATTGTTCTCTATAACTTTAGTAAAATGAGAATGATAATTACTATCAATTAAGGAGAATAACTATTATGGGTGTACCCTTGTTAAAAGAAGAACTTCCGGTTTCTAATAAAATCTGGACACGTGATTTTATGATGATTTTCTTAGCTAACTTCTTTGTTTTTTTATCCTTTCAGATGACTTCCCCTACCCTCCCGCTTTTTGTAAAAGAGCTTGGTGGAAATGAACGGTATATTGGGTTGGTTGCTGGCATGTTTCTATTTTCTGCTCTGATTGTCCGCCCCTTTGCTGGACAGGCATTGGAAACAAAAGGAAGACGTTTTGTTTTCCTTTTCGGTCTAGCCTTTTTAGCTGTAGCGATTGGCTCGTTTGGATTTATGATGAGTATTTTCCTTTTATGTGCAATGAGAGTTGTTCAAGGGATTGGCTGGGGATATACGACCACCGCTTCAGGTACGATTGCCTCCGATCTTATCCCAGCAAAGCGTCGTGGTGAGGGAATGGGATACTTCACTTTATCGGGAAATTTGGCGATGGCTTTTGGACCTTCATTTGGACTTTTCTTAGCGGATGTGTTAACGTTTCAACAGTTGTTTCTGTTTTGCGGTGCATTAAGTCTAGCCGCTTGGATCATGGCTTCGACTATTTCCTATAAGAAAGTAGAACAACCTTCTGTTCCCGTTAAAACTAATAGGTTTGATATTTATGAAAAAAGCGCTGTTGCTCCGTCCGTTCTTGTTTTTTTCATTACGGTATCTTTTGGTGGGATTGCCACCTTCTTACCGCTTTATACAATGGAAAAAGGCCTGACAGGTATTCAAGTTTACTTTTTTCTATACGCATTAGCTCTTATTTTCACACGAATGTTCGCTGGCAAAATCTATGATCAAAGAGGACATCAAGCCGTCTTCATTCCATCTACCCTTTTTATCGTAGCGGCGATGCTACTGCTTGCCTGGATGCCAAGTAACATGATTCTGTATATTGCAGCTATTTTTTACGGCATTGGATTCGGTGCTGTCCAACCAGCTCTTCAAGCGTGGTCACTTGAATACGCGGCTCGAAATAGAAAAGGCATGGCCAATGCCACTTTCTATTCCTTCTTTGATCTTGGAATCGGTTTCGGTGCCATCCTCTTCGGACAAATCGGCTATCTGTTTGGGTATAGAAGTATTTACATAATGGCAGCAATCTCAGTTCTGATCTCCATTTTGGCTTACCTATGGATTTTGAAAAAAAAATGAAGTATTCTATGAATCATTTCTAAAATCTAAAAATCTTTCCACATTAACCGATAATATTTGTAGGGAACATTTTTGGGGGAATTCGCATGAAAAAGTTATGGCATAAATTTAATATACGCTATTATGAAATCCTTTTTAAGGATTGTTTAAATGATAAAATGAAATGTGAATTTCAAAGAAAAATATCTTACCATAAACTTAAACTGGGTGAATTAAATTATGCATGCAGACAAACTTCCAGAAAGTTTAAAAAGGAAGTTTAGGCCGTTCCATTTGGGCGGCTTTTTTCATGCAATGAAGAGAGAGTGCCTCTCCCCCTACTTACATCCTAATAAACTAGGCCATGAATCGTCTCAGGTAAAGATTTTTTTGATTCTATGTAAAGTTTGTAATGAATCTATGTGTATTTCGTAATTTTATTGGAATCCTTGTTTGTCTCCTAACTTTTAGTAGTATGATTGAAAAAAAGGGGGTTCTTGGGATGAAATTTTTGAAGTATATTGTCAAATTATTTTCAATTATACAAAAGGAAATACCAGTAACTCATAATAAATGTCACGTCTGTGACGGTACAGGTGCCTATGATATATATACGGACTGTCTTACTTGTAATGGAAAAGGGCTAATAAGTAAAATGGAGTATAATAGGATGATTGAAGAAGGTGAAATTTAATGGTTTCGTATAAGAAGAAACTTCGCGATAACTCTAATTCACTGACAGCTATCAATCTCAGTTACACTAGCGAAATATGTGATATATGGAAGAACAATCCTTATTACTTAATTTATTGTGAAGATCCAATCGGTAATATTATTGAACTTTACAGTCGAAGTGCCGAATTGATGTATGCAAATAAAGAGTAATGGTATATAAAAGTATTGGCTTTTTTTAAGCAACCGAATGATTCTCGGAGGCTTTTTATTCATGTTTCGACTTGCCTTAACACCATCACAACTAATATGGTTGCACATAATAAAGAAATAACTTCATCATACTTCCCCCCACTTCCACCCTACTCTCAAAGTTTACTTCACTATAACAACTATCAGCTATAAATAAAAACAAGCCTCCGAGATTTGCTCAGAGGCTTTTAATATTTAAAAAAATCGACATAGATATACAAGTTTTTTCCGGCTTTTTGCTTAGAGATTTTGATCGAGAATGTGCCTTTACTCGTTGCTTTGGCAGAGCCGATGACATCGACTATTGGATCACGGATTTCAAATTCTGATATGCAGTACAGTCATTATTAACCTTCTTATAGAATGTAGGGTTCCCTTCCATATCATCAACCATAATTATGACAACAAGACTATACATCCTTTTGGTTAGAATTAATTTTTAATAAAGTGTGACTTATTTACAATTAAAATAGAGAATTTATCTTTATTTATTTGACTTTATTCCTGTAGACATATTGAATTTCATTTGTATGTAACAGGGTGAGAAGGATCAATAAATTTTATATTTTTTAAGACGCACATTTACAACCTTGAGTAATATTATGGGCTAATATACTAGGAGTTTTTTAGGGGGAATGATGTGAGTGTTAAAAAAAGTTAGCCTATTATTTCTTTTACTCGTACTTGTATGTAGTATTTGGGGTTTTTCTTCTGCATCTGCAGCAGAAGATAAAACAAGTAAGGTTGTCTATTTAACGTTTGACGATGGTCCGAATCAGTACACGCCAACAATTTTAGATATCTTAAAACAGAAAAAAGCAAAAGCGACCTTTTTTATGATTGAAGGAAATATTAAACGTAATCCAAAAACCGTAAATCGAATGATTAAAGAGGGAAATTATCCTGGGTTACATAGTGTTTCCCATGATGCAAAAAAATTATATAGAGGGAGTTCAAGTAATGTCGCAATCGAAATGGAGAAGACAAGACAAACGTTGTTAAAGGTTTCAAAGTTTGACAGTAAGCTGACTAGAGTTCCATACGGTAGTAAACCCTATATGACAAAACCGTTTCGAGATACCTTAGCCAAAAAGGGGTTCAAAATGTGGGATTGGAATATTGATACACTAGATTGGAAGTATAATAAAACAAACCCTAGCAAGATAACGTCTAACGTTAAAGCAGGTTTGAAAGGAAAAAAAGGTCCAATCGTCATTCTTTTTCACGATTCAAAAGGAACCGCACAACAGCTTCCGGAGATTATTGACTATCTAAGAAAACAAGGGTATAAGGTTGAGGTTTACAATCCAAAAAACCATATTGTCATGAATTTTTGGGAAGATAAAAGATTCTAAGATACCTAAAGAATCGAACCCAAATATCCATTGATGTTATATGAGAGTGCTAACCAAAGGTATTTAGCGACCTATGGTAGCAGATTTCTGAATTTCAAAGAAAAATAGCTTACCATAAATTTAAACTGGTTGATTTAAATAATTCACAAACTTCCTCATAGATTAAGGAAGTTAGGCCGTTCCATTTGGGCGGCTTTTTTCATGCAATGATGAGATAGTTCCTATACCCCTCCCAAAGTATAATTTCATCAGAAACTACCAGCTACATAAAAAACCCTCCGAGATTCACTCAGAGGCTTCACATATTCAAAAAATATTCTCGTCATTTTTTAACAGTAACTTTCTTTGACGCACTTACGTTTTTCGCTTTATCTTTGGCATAGATATATAGGTTTTTCCCGGCTTTTTGTTTAGGGATTTTGATTGAGTATGTGCCTTTACTCGTTGCTTTGGCAGAGCCGATGACTTTTTTAGATGCTTTTACGTATACAGTGGAGTTGGCTTCTGCTTTGCCGGTTACTTTTGTCGTTTTTGTTGTTACTGTATTGACTGACGGTATACCTGGTGCTGTTTTATCTGCGACGGTGACTTGTTTGACCGAGCTCGTATTTCCTGCTTTGTCGGTTGCTGTTACGGATAGAACTTTACCGGCCTTTTGTTTTTTCGTCATCGTAACAGTGAAATTCCCTGAGCTATTGGACTTTGCTTTTCCAAGCACAGTGCTGCCTATTTTGACAGTAACAGTAGAGCCTGCTTCCGCTTTGCCAGTTACTTTTGTCGTATTGTCACCGACACTATTCACAGTCGGTTTCGTAGGTGCTGTTTTATCTTCTACCTTAACTAAAACAGGAACACTTTTATTTCCCGCATTATCGACAACTCTTGTATAGATTAACGTGCCAGCTGTCTGTTTAGCGATAGTCGCTGAAAACGTCTTTTCCCCGTTAATCTTCACTGTGGCGAGTGTTTTTTCATTAGTATAAATGGAAAGGGTGCCTGTTTTGAAATCACTTGGAATTTTCCCTTTGATCAACGTATCCTTATCAGAAATCGCCGTCACAGTTGGCCTAGTCAGCGTCTTCATTTCAAGCGCTTTTTTGGCATTCACTCGGCCATTTCCATAGTATATATCTTTCCCTTTTGTACCTAGGTCAAGAGCTGAATCATAGAGGCGGTATTCCACCTCATATTTAGTGAGTTTTGGCTCATTGGACCAAATCAGTGCTGCTACACCGGCCACCATAGGCGTAGCCATTGATGTTCCACTCATCCAACCATATCTATTATTTGGTAATGTTGAAAGAATATAGTCGCCAGGGGCGGCAATATCGACTGTTGAATGATAGTTGGAATAACTAGTTCGCTTATCTTTTGAATCGGTAGCGGCCACAGAAATGACATGACTGAATGCAGCTGGATATACGCGCTGTAAACTTTTCCCCATATCTCCTTCATTTCCGGCAGCTGCGACAATCAATAAGCCTTTATTATAAGCCTCTTGGACAGCCTTGTTTAACGCTTCCGAATAACTGGTCTCGCCTAGACTCATATTAATAATGTCTGCCCCCTGCTGAACGGCATAATGAATGGCCTCAATGATATCAGCAGTATCGGCATATTTGCCATTAAAAACGTTAATCGGCATAATTTTAATGTTTGGCGCAACACCTGTTCCACCTAAGTCATTGTTGGCAGAACCTGCGATGATTCCTGCAATATGTGTTCCATGTTCCCCTACTGGTACAATATTCTTCCGATTGCGTACAGCATCATAGGGACTGTCGATTTTCCCTTTTAAATCTTCGTGATTACGATCAATTCCATCATCAATGATGGCCACGACCATTTCCTTTGAACCCATGGTTTTTGTCCATGCAGCTTGTGTACCAAGTTTTTTGTGATGCCACTGGTCTATGTAGGCTGGATCGTTCGGGCTTTCCATCTTCTTAAAAAGATAGTTAGGCTCTGCATATTCTACATTCTTCTGATCTTCAAGTTCCTCGATAAGATTGTCGGTTGTTTCCCCTTTAGGAACGTCGACCGTCTCTATTAAATCTCTGATTGGCTCATTGTTCGTCTCTTTATATTTTACAAGAACACCGTCAGTTTGTGGACTCTCAGCAGCTTCTGGCTGATAGCTTGGTAGAATCATAAGTATTAATATAACTGAAAGGCTCAACTGAATGAATTTGTGCATAAAATCACTCCAAAAGTATGATTAAGAATAGATATGGATGAGGAGGTTTGATACTTGAACCAACTCTACTATTATTCCTAATTAGATTGTATACCTAGTGATTTAGATTTACTAACCTTTTCATCTAGTTAAAATAGCTCATTTCTGGCAAAAACAAAAAACCGCTATATGCGGTTTAATGTCCTCCTAAATATGCATTCTTGATTTCTTCGCTTGCGGTTAGTTCCTCGGATTTACCGGATAGAACGATACGGCCTGTTTCGACTACATAGGCTCTGTCCGCGATAGATAGGGCCAAGTTGGCATTTTGCTCGACAAGCAAGATGGTTGTACCGGTTTTATTGATTTCTTCTATAATATTAAAGATTTGTTTAACTAGTAATGGTGCAAGTCCCATAGATGGCTCGTCCAATAACAGGAGGCGCGGCTTTGCCATAAGGGCTCGGCCCATCGCAAGCATTTGTTGTTCTCCTCCGGAAAGAGTTCCAGATTGCTGCTTCAGTCGTTCAAGCAAACGCGGGAATAATTCATAAACTTTCTCCATATCTTGCTTGATGCCTGCTTTATCTTTTCGTAAATAGGCACCGAGCTGAAGGTTTTCTTCCACCGTCATATTCGCGAAGACGCGGCGGCCTTCTGGAACATGAGAGATTCCCATTTTCACAATAGATTGTGCGGCTTTTCCGCCGATAGATTGCCCTTCGTACATTATTTTTCCTTGTTTCGGTTTTAATAGGCCGGAAATTGTTTTCAGCATCGTACTTTTCCCTGCACCGTTAGCCCCGATTAAGGTTACGATTTCACCTTCGTTTATTGAAAGTGAGATACCTTTCAGCGCTTGAATGTTTCCGTAATATACGTTAATGTCCTCGATTTTTAACATTATGAAACCTCCTCGCCAAGATAGGCCTCGATGACTTTTGGATTGTTACGAATTTCTTCTGGCTTTCCTTGAGCGATTAGCTGTCCGTGATCGAGTACGTATATGCGTTCGCAAACACCCATGACAAGCGGCATATCATGTTCAATCAATAAAACGGTCAGATCAAATTTTTCACGGATGAGGGCAATCAAGTTCATTAGTTCATGCGTTTCCTGCGGGTTCATCCCGGCTGCCGGTTCATCTAGTAAAAGCAGTTTCGGATTTGCTGCAAGCGCACGGGCTATTTCCAAGCGTCGCTGTTTACCATATGGCAGGTTTTTTGCCTTTTCATCCTTGTATTGATCCAGGTTAAAAATTTTCAAGAACTCAATAGCCTTATCATCCATCTCCTTTTCCCCTTTAAAATGGATAGGCAAACGGAAGATCGAACTCAAAATACTATGTTTCGAAAGAGAATGATAGGCAACCTTTACATTATCAATCACTGAAAGTTCACTGAACAAGCGAATGTTTTGGAATGTCCGACTGATCCCTTTTTGTGTGATTTTATATGGGGGCAGTTTTCTTAAGTTCTCACCTTCTAAAGAAATCGTGCCCTCTGTAGGGACGTAAACTCCTGTCAGCAAGTTAAAGAAAGTTGTTTTTCCAGCACCGTTCGGCCCAATCAAGCCAATTAGTTCTCCTGGATATAACTCGACGTTAACATCAGAAACGGCTTTAAGCCCGCCGAACTGGATGCCGACTGAATCGACTTTAAGCAGCGGTGTTTTTATTTTCATGGCTGCTGCCTCCTTTACGTTTGAACATGGATGTTATTTCTTTTGTACCCATTAAACCTTGTGGACGATAGATCATCATCACGATAAGCACAAGGCTGTAGATGATCATTCGTGTTTCCGGGTAATCTTGCAGGAAAGTCGTAACAACCGTTAATAATATTGCGGCCAATACGGCACCGGAAAGACTTCCAAGACCACCAAGTACTACTAAAATCAAAATATCAAATGATTTCAAGAATCCGAAGTTCGATGGCTGAATAATATAGAAGTTATGCGCGTATAACCCTCCAGCAATCCCTGCAAAAAAAGCACCAATCGCAAACGCGACAACTTTGTAATACGTCGTATTAATTCCCATCGAATCTGCAGCCGTTTCGTCCTCGCGGATCGAAATGCAGGCTCTTCCGTGGGTCGAGCTTGTAAAGTTTCGGATAACGATGATCGTAACGAGAACGGCAACAAACACCCATGGCCAAGTAGTTAAATGGGAAACCTGCATGCCGCTCGCCCCTCCAACATAATCAATATTCAAAAGAATAATCCGGACGATTTCCCCAAAACCGAGGGTCGCAATCGCCAAGTAGTCTCCTTTAAGACGTAAACTTGGGATTCCGATGATCAAACCGGCCAACGCTGCCACCAAACCGCCAACTATCAATGCCACAACAAACGGCATTTCTAACTTCATGGTCATTATTGCTGAAGCATAGGCACCAACTGCCAGGAATCCAGCATGTCCGATGGAAAACTGTCCGGTCACCCCGATGATTAAGTGTAAGCTTGCTGCTAGGATAATATTAATCCCGATGAACATGAGCGTATTTTGATAAAAAGGATTTAGCGATCCGCCGCCGATTAAAACTTGAATCACGGCGAAAAAGATCAGTGATAGCGAAATCGAGAGCCAAAAACCTTTTGCTCGCTTAAATGTAGTCATTGCTTTGTCTCCCCTATACTTTTTCTTTTTTGTTTTTACCGAATAAGCCTTGTGGCATGAAAATCAAGATAAGAATCAGTACGATGAAGGCTACAGCATCACGCCATAATGAGTAACCGGCGGCACTGACCAATGCCTCGATGACACCAAGCAGTAAGCCTCCAACCATCGCGCCCGGTATAATCCCGATTCCTCCAAGTACGGCAGCAACAAATGCCTTCAAACCTGGCAGAACACCCATAAGCGGCTCAATTTTAATATAATAAATACCGAAAATGACACCTGCTGCTCCAGCTAAAGCGGAACCGATTGCAAATGTTGCCGAAATTGTGTTATTAACATTTATCCCCATCAACTTAGCCGCATCCGCGTCAAAAGAAACGGCACGCATGGCTTTTCCTATTTTTGTTTTATGAACAATGATTTGTAAAATGATCATTAAAACTACAGCTACACCGAAAATTAAGACCGATTGACTGTTGATAGAAACTCCAAAAATATTAAATTTGTCTGTTGGCAATACATCACTTGGATAAGCCTCTGGCTGTGCACCACGAACGTAGATGAATCCATATTCGATTAAAAGCGAAACCCCTATAGCTGTGATAAGTGCGGCAATACGCGTTGCGTTCCTCAACGGCTTGTACGCAATCCGCTCGATTAATACCCCAAAGAGAGCGCAGACTGTCATCGAGATTAATAGAGCAGGTACGAATGATAGATCCAGAACCGTTATTGAGTAAAAACCAACGAATGACCCAACCATGAAAACATCACCATGAGCAAAGTTAATTAATTTAACAATCCCGTAAACCATCGTATAACCGAGAGCGATAAGGGCATAAATACTTCCTAGTGAAACCCCGTTAATTAGCTGTTGTATCAATTCCATGTTCGACTCTCCTTGAAAAATCTAATTTTATAATATGGCAAGTTCAGACTCTCGTTTCCACTCAAAATGGAAGTTCCATAAGCCTTTATATACTAGAAAAATGAGAATTCGCCAGCACCTTCTATTGTAAGAAAGGCCGGCGAAAGGATTAAAACTTTTACTCTATCATTAAGGATTGATTTTTGTGTTAAATACTTGTTTCCCATCTTTAAACTCAAGAATGGTAGCAGATTTGATTGGATTGTGTTTTTCATCCAAAGTAAATGTCCCAGTTACAAGTTCAAGGTCTTTTGTTTTCTCAAGGGCATCCTTAATTTTTTCTGAATCTGTCGAGCCTGCCCGTTTAATTGCATCTGCAAGGTAGTATCCTGTGTCATATCCTAAAGCATTAAAAGCATCAGGAGATTTATCTTTGTATTTCGCTTTAAATGCAGACACAAAATTCTGAATTTTCTCATCAGGATCACCTGAAGAATAATGGTTCGTGATGAATGTGTTATTTAGCGCTTTAGCACCGGCAATTTCTACTAGTTTAGGAGAGTCCCAACCGTCGCCGCCCATAAATGGTACGTCAAGTCCTGTTTCACGTGCCTGTTTCACAATCAGACCAGCTTCTTCATAATAACCAGGTAGGAAAATAAAATCCGGTTTTGCTGATTTCAAACGAGTCAATGTAGAACGGAAATCAGTATCCTTCGCAATGTAAGCTTCTTCTCTAACGATTTTCCCGCCATTTGCAATGAATTGTTCTTTAAACGCTGCCGCTAATCCTTTTGAATAATCACTTGCGCTATCAATATAGATGGCAGCACTTTTTGCTTTGACTTCACTAGTTGCAAAATTCGCAGCAACTGTACCTTGGAACGGATCGATGAAGCTTGTTCTGAAAATATAATCGTTCAATTTATCATCTTTATATGTGATTTCCGGGCTTGTCCCAGAAGGGCTGATAACTGGAACTTTATTATCTTGTGCAATCTGTACTTGTGCAATCGTGTTCGTACTTGTAGCTGCACCAACAATTGCTGTAACCTTATCTTGTGAAGTCAGCTTGATAGCACCGCTTGTTGCTTCAGACGCTTCAGATTTATTATCAACTTTTATAAGTTTGATTTTTTTACCGTCAATTCCTTCTTTGTTAATCTCTGCAGTCGCAAGCTCTAGACCTTCCGCAATCGATTGACCATATGAGGCTACACCACCTGATAATTCAAGGTTGACCCCAATCTTAATTGTTTCTCCCTCTCCACTTGATTTCTCTGATGAACCAGAGCCGGAACAACCCGCTAAAACGCCTGCTGCAAGTGTTAAAGAAAGGAATGCACCTGCTAGTTTTTTCTTTTTCATAATTAACCCCTCCATTTTGTAATCATAGCTCTGATGCATGAATATTTATTCAAAACGCCCCAGAAAAAATTGATTAGATTAAATGTTTATAATTAAATAAATATTTCGAAAATTAGTTTACCGCATAAATTTCATTCCGTCTATACAATAATTGAATGAATATTTTGCTAAATGGTATATTTTTCACAGAGGCTACTCACTGTTTCTATTTTTATATATTTTAATTATTGTGAAAATAGCTCGTATTATCAGAATATACAGATTAATTTTATTATATTGATATTATAAAGTTCTAAATTAATACTAAAAAAATTTTATTCCACTTTCCATTATTTTCATCCTATTTAATACATTTTTTCCAAAAAACAAGTATAACGGTAGGGAATTAAACCCATTTTTTTACTATGTTTTAGTCTTTGTTCCTAGTTTATAATTGAACTAGATTCTCTTAAATGTATAAAATGCTGTATATAATTCTATTCTATTTCATATCTGGAATGGGTGCTTTCTTGCTAGCATTATGATCATAATCAGAAATACTGTTCTTTCTCTACACAACAAAAAACCGCCAAACGGCGGTTTAGTGGCCTCCTAAGTAGGCCATTTTTATTTCTTCACTAGAAGTGAGTTCATCGGCGTTGCCAGAAAGGACAATCCGTCCTGTTTCAACGACGTAGGCCCGATCTGCAATGGATAGAGCAAGGTTGGCGTTTTGCTCAACTAAAAGAATCGTTGTGCCAGCCTCGCTGATCTCTTGGATGATGTTGAAGATTTGTTTCACCAGCAACGGAGCAAGTCCCATGGAAGGTTCATCGAGCAGTAATAAACGTGGTTTCGCCATTAAAGCTCGCCCCATTGCAAGCATCTGCTGTTCACCACCTGATAGGGTGCCAGCCTGTTGTTTGATCCTTTCTAGTAACCTCGGAAATAGTTCATAGACTTTCTCCATATCTTTTTTGATGCCTTCTTTGTCTTTTCGTAAATAGGCTCCAAGCTCCAAGTTTTCGGCAACCGTCATGTTAGCAAAGACACGACGGCCTTCGGGGACATGGGAGATGCCCATTTTCACGATTGATTGGGCAGCTTTTCCTCCAATCGAACCCTCTTCGAAAAGAACCTTTCCTTGTTTCGGTTTTAACAACCCCGAAATCGTTTTGAGCAATGTGCTTTTCCCGGCTCCATTTGCTCCGATTAAGGTGACTATTTCCCCTTCGTTAATTTCCATCGTAACTCCCTTTAACGCTTGGATGTTCCCATAATAGACATTGATGTCCTCGATTTTCAGCATTATGAAACCTCCTCGCCAAGATACGCTTCGATAACCTTTGGATCGTTGCGGATTTCTTCAGGCTTTCCGTGGGCGATAAGCTGACCATGATCGAGTACGTAAATACGTTCGCATACACCCATGACAAGTGACATATCATGTTCGATGAGCAATACCGTAAGATTGAATTCCTTTCGGATAAACGCAATTAGGTTCATCAATTCTTTCGTTTCATGCGGGTTCATCCCAGCTGCTGGTTCGTCAAGTAAAAGAAGTTTCGGATTTGCTGCAAGAGCCCGAGCAATTTCCAGTCGTCTCTGCTGTCCATATGGCAGATTCTTCGCTTTTTCATCCTTATATTGGTCCAGGTTGAAAATCTTCAAGAACTCAATCGCCTTATCATCCATTTCCTTTTCACCGGAAAAGTGTCCCGGCAATCTGAATACAGAGCTTGCAATCATATGCTTGGCGAGTGAGTGGTAAGCAACCTTGACGTTATCGATCACGGATAACTCACTAAAGAGGCGGATATTTTGAAAGGTCCTGGAAATTCCTTTTCTCGTAATTTTATAAGGCGGTTGTTTTTTTAAGTTTTCCCCATTTAAAGCAATCGTTCCTTCTGTAGGAACATACACACCCGTCAACAAATTAAAGAAGGTCGTTTTCCCGGCACCATTCGGACCAATCAGGCCAACAAGTTCCCCCGGAAGTAATTCCACGTTAACATCTGAAACAGCTTTCAGTCCACCGAAGCGGATTCCCACTGAATCTACTTTAAGCAACGGTATTGTGGCTTCCATCCTTAGGTCCCCCTTTAGTTTTTTTACCAGTGAACAATGTCGTAATTTCTCTTGTCCCCATTAAACCTTGCGGGCGGAATATCATCATCAAAATCAGTACAAGGCTGTAAATAATCATCCTTGTTTCCGGGTAATCCTGAAGGAATGTGGTCACGATTGTTAATAAAATCGCGGCCAAAACAGAACCTGATAGACTTCCAAGACCACCGAGAACCACGAAGATCAGAATATCGAATGATTTTAGGAAACCGAAATTCGACGGCTGGATAATATAGAAGTTATGAGCGTAAAGCGAGCCAGCAACTCCGGCAAAAAAGGCTCCAATGACGAAAGCTGCCACTTTATAATAAGTCGTATTGATTCCCATCGCGTCAGCGGCCGTTTCATCTTCTCTTACGGAAATACATGCACGCCCATGGGTTGAATTCGTGAAATTCCGAATCACAATAATGGTAATCATTACACAGGCAAATACCCATGGCCACGTTGTCAAATGGGACACCTGCATCCCGCTTGCTCCGCCTACATAATCAATATTCAAGAGGACTATCCGGACAATTTCCCCAAATCCAAGTGTAGCAATCGCCAAGTAATCCCCCTTCAGACGTAAGCTCGGAATTCCTATTACCATACCTGCTACAGCGGCTAAAATCCCCCCTGCCAATAAGGCAATAATGAATGGTAGTTCTAGCTTCATTGTCATCACAGCGGAAGCATAGGCCCCTACTGCTAAAAACCCAGCATGACCAATAGAGAACTGTCCGGTGATTCCGATGATTAAATGAAGACTCGTTGCCAGCATAATATTGATGCCGATAAACATGAGCGTATTGATATAAAATGGATTGAGCATGCCGTTTGAAATGGTAAACTGCATGACCGAGAAAAAAATAAGTGCCAACACAATCGAGAGCCAAAAACCCTTTGAATTCTTTAAAGTAGTCATCGCTATGTCTCCCCTATACTTTTTCTCTTTTATTTTTACCGAATAAGCCCTGTGGCAAGAAAATTAATATCAAGATGAGTACGATAAAAGCCACACCGTCACGCCATAAAGAGTAACCGGCGGCACTGACCAACGCCTCAATAACTCCAAGCAGTAGACCGCCGGCCATTGCTCCAGGAATAATGCCAATGCCGCCTAAAACTGCTGCAACAAAGGCTTTAAGGCCAGGAAGGACACCCATTAACGGCTCAATCTTAATATAGTAGATTCCAAAAATAACACCTGCCGCCCCTGCAAGAGCCGAACCTATTGCGAAGGTAGCAGAAATTGTATTATTGACATTGATGCCCATAAGCGTAGCCGCTTCGGAATCAAATGAAACGGCACGCATGGCTTTGCCGATTTTTGTTTTATGTACAACAAATTGTAGGATAATCATTAAAATAATAGATACGGATAAAATTAATATAGATTGGCTGCTGATGGAAACTCCTAATATATCGAGTTTATCCATCGGAAGGACGTCGTTTGGATAGGCTTCTGGCTGAGCGCCACGGATGTAGATCAGACCATTTTCTATTAGAAGGGAAACACCGATGGCCGTAATTAAGGCCGCAATCCGTGTTGCATTTCGAAGGGGTTTATAAGCAATACGTTCAATTAAGACACCAAATATGGCGCATACAATCATTGAAATCAATAAAGCAGGGATGAACGATAAGTCCAATACCGTAATTGAGTAAAAACCAACAAATGAACCAACCATAAATACGTCACCATGAGCAAAGTTTATCAGCTTGACGATCCCGTATACCATCGTATAGCCAAGGGCAATCAATGCATAAATACTGCCGAGTGAAATGCCATTTACCAATTGCTGAATCAGTTCCATATTGCACTCTCCCCGAAAAGGTGTTTTTTTAGTGAAGATAGAATAGGGGGACTTGCCCCCTATCCGCTTAACTATTATGGATTGATTTTTGTTTTAAATGTTTGTTTACCATCTACATATTCTAAAATAGTAGCTGATTTGATTGGATCATGATTTTCATCGAGGTTAAGAGTCCCTGATACTAATTGAAGATCTTTGACATCTTCCAATGCTTGTCTGATTTTTTCGGGAGAAGCATCTCCAGATCTTTTGATAGCGTCAGCCAGATAGTACCCAGTGTCATAGCCAAGGGCAGCAAAAGCATCTGGTGTTTTATTGTATTTCTTTTTGTAAGCAGCAACGAAATCTTGGATTTTTGCATCTTCATCTTCTGGAGAATAGTGATTAGTGATAAAGGTATTTTTCAATGCCTCTGCCCCAGCAATTTCAACGACTTTCGGAGAATCCCAGCCATCTCCACCCATGAATGGAACGTCGATGCCGTCTTCACGAGCTTGCTTTAAGATAAGTCCAACTTCTTCATAATAACCAGGAAGGAAAACGAATTCCGGTTTTGCAGATTTGATACGTGTTAATGTTGCGCGGAAATCAGTATCTTTCGTTACATAGGCTTCTTCCCTTACAATTTTACCGCCGTTTGCAGTAAATGCTTCTTTAAATGCAGCGGCTAATCCTTTTGAATAATCACTTGCGCTATCTACATAGATTGCTGCAGTCTTCGCCCCAATATCATCAGATGCGAAATTAGCTGCAACCGTCCCTTGGAAAGGATCGATAAAGCAAGTTCTGAACACATAATCGTTTAATTTTCCAGCTTTATTTGTTATGTCGGGATTTGTTGCAGTTGGTGTGAGAAGAGGAACTTTATTATCTTGTGCGACTTGAACCTGTGCCAAAGTGTTCGTGCTTGTAGCTGATCCAACTACAGCGACAACTTTGTCCTGACTGACTAATTTAATTGAACCGCTTGTAGCTTCTGCTGCATCAGATTTATTATCAACTTTAATGATTTCTAGCTTTTTTCCGTCAATGCCTTCTTTATTAATTTCTTCGATGGCCAGTTTCAAACCATTCGCAGCCGACTGACCGAATGATGCAGTACCACCTGACAATTCAAGGTTGGCACCAATTTTAATGGTGTCACCCGAGGTGGATGAGCCCCCACTTGAACTGCTAGTTTTCGAGTCGCTATTACAACCTGCCAGCGCCCCAGCTACTAGTGAAAGTGATAGAAACACTCCTGCTAGCTTTTTCTTCTTCTTCATTTGAAACCCCCTAATTTAGTATATTATTCTCATTGACAGAATATTTAAATAAAAATAATATTCTGAAAACAGTGTATCTCATTCTATCGACTCCGTCTATATGTCATAGAAAAAAATGTTAATAAAAAATATTTTCGTGATAATATGAACAAAAAAAACTGACTCCGTTTAGAGTCAGTTAAATGTCTATCAGTCATTAACACGGCGAACTTCAATGTCTTTTACAATATCATTGATTACCCAACTGGCCGCAATTAAGCCAGCTACAGATGGTACGAAAGCATTGGAAGATGGCGGCATTTGAGCTTTACGGATTTTTGCATTGTCATTGCCGACTTCTTTTCGAACATCCTCACGAATGACAATCGGGCTTTCATCGGAAAAGACGACAGGAATTCCCTTTGTGATGCCCTCTTTTCGTAATCTTGTACGAATGACCTTGGCAAGCGGATCTGTATGCGTTTTAGAAATATCAGCAATTTGGAAACGGGTTGGGTCCATTTTATTGGCAGCTCCCATGCTTGAAATCACCTTAATATTTCGTTTCAGGCATTCCTTCATCACATGCATTTTATAAATGACCGTATCTGATGCATCAATGACATAGTCAAGATTATAACTGAAGAACTCTTCAAACGTTTCTTCTGTATAGAACATTTTTAGCGCGATTACTTCGCAGTCCGGATTAATATCTTGAATGCGGGTCTTCATCAATTCCGCTTTCGGCTGACCTACAGTTGAGAGAAGAGCATGAATCTGTCTGTTCACATTAGTGATGTCGACATCATCTTTATCAACAAGGATAATTCGACCTACTCCTGTACGTGCCAATGCCTCAGCTGAAAAGGAACCGACGCCACCTACACCTAGAACAGCAACGGTCGTGTTCTTCAGTATATCTATGCCTTCCTTACCAATCGCTAATTCATTTCGAGAAAACTGATGCAGCATATATATTCAACTCCAATAAATTCTGTTCTTATTTAGATTCCCAATTAACAATATATCATAAACATCATTTATGACAAGCGAAATATGAGCAGAGTTATCGGAATTAGTATACTAGTTCATTGTAGACAATTTTTGAAGAACTGTTGCTAGAAGAAGTGTTCGTTCTGTCAGGCTAGGAATTTCTAAATACTCGTCTTCACTATGTGCATTCCCGCCAATTGGACCTAATCCGTCTACGGTTGCAATTCCTAATTCAGATGTAAAAGAAGCATCTGAACCTCCGCCCGTAGCCGTATCGGTAATATTGATGCCGATTTCCTGCCCCGCCTGATTGATAGCCTCTAATAGAATGGTCGTTTGTTCGTTCTTTTCCATAGGTGGCCGGTCCATTTTGCCGCTAAGCGTCGTTTTCGTTCCAGCAATATAAGTGTGAGCACAGATTTTTTTCATTTGTTTTAGGATCATAACTTCCTGTTTTTTTTCTGAGATACGCACATCCACAAAGGCAGCGGCGTGGGAGGCAATGGTATTGACAGCTGAACCGCCTTCAATTATCCCGACATTTACACTAATCCCCTGCTTAAGATCATTTAACCTGTGCAGTGCGATAATCTTATGAGCCAATTCTTCAATTGCACTTCGTCCTTTTTCCGGTTCAATCCCTGAGTGGGCAGACACTCCTACTATGTCCACTTTAAATTGCCCGCAGCCTCTTCTCGCCGTAACAAGTGAACCATCCGACCTCGCCGGCTCTAGAATTAACGCAAATTTCTTATTTGCCGCATTCTCAGAAATGAGTGAAGCAGAAGAAGGAGACCCTATCTCTTCATCACTATTGAGAATGATTTGAATATGTTTATACCCGGTCTTCCCTGCCTGTTTCATACAAAGAATCGCATAAAAAAGTTCGACTAAGCTTGCCTTCATATCAGCAACACCAGGTCCGTATGCGCGATCTCCTATCACTTTAAAAGGACGTTTTTGTACCGTCCCTTCTGGAAAAACTGTATCCATATGTGCGACAACAAGAATATGTGGTTGAAGCGCATCACGATGCTGAATAACTAATTGATTGCCATAATTCTTTTGTTCCACAATATTCACAATAAAATCAAGACTCTCAAATTTCGTTTTTAAAATCGTACCAATTTTATCAATTCCCTGTTTTGTATAAGAACCACTATCAATATTCACAAGCTGCTCCACTAATTGAAGCATTTCTCTCCTCTTAGCATCCAATAAGTCTTTCAAAGCCCTCACTACTTTCTTTTTCCTTGCTCTAATTATTTCAACCTTACTACATACTTTACGAATGTATATTGTGGAGTGTTCCTTAAATGGGGGTTTTTGATGCTAACTCGTGAGTTTCAGCCATTTACTCGTGAGTTTAGGGCGTTTACTCGTGAGTTTCAGCTTTTTACTCGTGAGTTTCAGCTTTTACTCGTGAGTTTCAGCTTTTTACTCGTGAGTTTCAGCTTTTACTCGTGAGTTTCAGCTTTTTACTCGTGAAATAAGCAATCAAGGGTATATTCTCGATTTTTATATTGCCCTGTATAAGGCAATTCCATAGTAGAGAGTATTCTTTGCATGATATCTATTGATTCAATCTGTAAAAATAACCGCGCTTGTTTATTTGTAATCTTGGGCCTTATGAGGAGGGCATAATCACGAAGAGTTTGAATGTGGGCATCTTTAGAAGAGTAAGAACAATGCGCGCAGATCCATTTTCCCCAGTGACGTTGCATTTGGAGAATTGAACATTCTGGGCAGTGAACACTTTTGAGCAGATCCGTTTCAGAGATTTGATACCACTTGAGTATATCTGGATTATGTGGAGTATTTTTTTGAAGGAATGTGTTTGATAGTTTATTGCGTTGCCTTTGGGTTAATTGCGCAGATGGATACTTTTTTTCAAGAGTTTGAATTTTTGAGATGAGTGTTTCTTTTCCGGTGATTTGCTTGAAGATGGAGGCATGACCAGGAGTAGTCTTAATGATGGTGTTCGAGTTTGCATTTGCAATGAGCGTTTCAATCGGAAGCAGCGGGAATTTATGAAGGTTAAGCCAATTGATTAAGCGTGATTTTTGCACATCAACCTGGATAATCGGATCAAGATAGGCTTGTTCCTGTCCATCTTTTGTCCGAATCAATTGAGGATAGGTGCGGTCAAAATAGAGCAAACCGGCAAAGTTTTTCACCTCGATGATAATGCAGCAATTTGTAGATACGATAAGAAAGTCCATTTGGAAAAAGCTGCTCTCATCGCGGCTCAGTCTGAGGTCATGAAATACTTGATATTTTTTTGAAAGATCCTTTAACTCTTTTCCAATACTTGATTCTCCATAAAAACCAGTACGGATTTTCCGGTAATCATTCGTTATTTTTTTCTGTTTAGGATGGTTTGGTGAGAGCCTTCTGCTTAATGCCTCCAGTTTAAGCATTTTCATTGGCTTTTCACATGGTTTTTTCATTAATTCATCACTCCTTCTTCTATATTTTCTGTGATCATGCTTTTGATTCCTGCCTGGGTATCTGAAAAATAGTGGTTACTCGTGAGTTCGGGCATTTTACTCGTGAGTTTCAGCTTTTACTCGTGAGTTCGGGCTTTTTACTCGTGAGTTTCAGTTTTTACTCGTGAGTTTCAGCTTTTACTCGTGAGTTTCACCGCTTTACTCGTGAGTTTCAGCTTTTACTCGTGAGTTTCACCGCTTTACTCGTGAGTTTCAGCTTTTACTCGTGAGTTTGGGCTTTTACTCGTGAGTTTCACCGCTTTACTCGTGAGTTTCAGCTTTTACTCGTGAGTTTCAGCTTTTTACTTGTGACTTTCAGCTTTTACTCGTGAGTTTCAGCTTTTACTCTGAGTTTCAGCCTTTTACTCGTGAATACAGATTTTTCAGCACAAAAAAACCCATGTTTACTCAACATGAGTTGCTTTGTAAGTTATAAGAGTCCCAATTGTGCCGTTTACGCCTTTGTTTTGAACCCGCTCTCCGCAGGTGGGTGCTCGGTTCCTCGCGTTTGTAAGTCCTCTACGAGGGAGGCATGTACGCGGCCAGGAAACTAGTGCTCCCGGTAACTATAAGTGTTCGGTCAAAACTTATAGGTTAAAGAACGAACACATCAGGACTCTTACTTGTTGAAAATATCATATCATATTGCTTTACTCCGTTTCAAGAGAAAGCATCTAGGTAAATTTTCATATTTTTTCCCAATAAAATTATTTCTTTAATGCAGCAAGTCTTAAGCTAAGTTCTGCTAATTGCTTATCACTTACAGTACTTGGAGCGTCAACTAGCAAGTCGCTTGCGCTTGCTGTTTTCGGGAACGCGATGGTGTCGCGAAGGTTTGTACGACCCGCAAGCAACATTACCATACGGTCCAATCCAAGTGCGATTCCGCCGTGTGGAGGTGTTCCATATTCGAAAGCATCCATTAAGAAGCCGAATTGTGCGTTTGCTTCTTCTTCTGTGAATCCAAGCACTTTGAACATTTTTTCTTGAACATCGCGTTCAAAAATACGCAGTGATCCACCGCCAAGTTCGTAGCCGTTCAAGACAAGGTCATACGCTTGTGCACGGACGCTGGCTGGGTCTGATTCCAGTTTTTCCAGGTCTTCACGGAATGGCATTGTGAATGGATGGTGAGCTGCATAATAGCGTCCTTCTTCTTCATCGTATTCAAGTAATGGCCAGTCCGTTACCCATAGGAAGTTGAATTTGCTTTGGTCGATCAAGTCTCTTTCTTTACCTAGCTTAATACGAAGCGCGCCAAGTGCATCCGCAACAATGCTTTTCTTATCTGCAACGAATAAGATCAGGTCGCCTACTTCTGCTTCCAATACTGCAACTAATTGCTGTTGGTCTTCAGCGAAGAATTTTGCAATTGGTCCTTTTACGCCATCTTCTTCTACTTTTAACCAAGCAAGGCCTTTTGCACCGTAAATAGCTGCAAATTCAGCCAATGCATCAATGTCTTTACGGGAATAATCTGCATTTCCTCCTTTAACTACGATCGCTTTAACTTGTCCACCATTTGCAACAGCACCTGTGAACACTTTAAAATCACTGTCTTTCACGATTTCTGAAACATCTTTAAGTTCCATTTCGAAACGTGTATCAGGTTTGTCGGAACCATAACGGCTCATCGCTTCGTTATATGTCATTCTTGGGAATGGCAGTGTTACGTCCAGCCCTTTTACATCTTTCATAACTTTAGCCATCATGTTTTCAGCCGTTTTAATGATATCTTCCTGGCTCATGAAGCTAGTTTCAATATCGATTTGTGTGAATTCAGGCTGTCTGTCAGCACGTAAATCTTCATCACGGAAACAGCGGGCAATTTGATAATAACGTTCGAAACCGGATACCATCAATAGTTGCTTAAAGATTTGCGGTGACTGTGGCAGTGCATAAAACTCACCTTCGTGTACACGGCTAGGCACTAAATAATCACGTGCGCCTTCTGGTGTACTTTTCGTTAAAATAGGTGTTTCGATATCAAGGAAGCCTTCGCCGTCCAAGTAATCACGAATCGCCTTAGTTGTTTGGTTACGCATTTTCAACGTTTCAAACATTGCCGGACGACGTAAGTCCAAATAGCGGTATTTTAAGCGAATATCTTCAGAAACATCTGTTCTTTCATCAATGATGAAAGGAGGTGTTTTTGCTTCATTTAAAATTGTTACGCTTTCTGCTTGAACTTCAATTGTGCCTGTTGATACATTCGGGTTGAAGTTGGCTTCATCACGTTTGATGACTGTACCTTGGATATCAAGAACGTATTCATTACGAATTTTTTCAGCTGTCGCCAATGCTTCTGCCGAGATGTCCGGATTGAAAACAACTTGTACAACTCCGCTTCTGTCACGAAGGTCGATAAAGATTACTCCGCCCAAATCACGACGTTTTTGTACCCATCCTTTTAATGTAACTTTTTCACCAATAGCTGCTTCTGTAACTTCTCCATTGAAGTATGTTCTGCCAAACATGGTATTTCCCCCTTAAGCCTGTAGCTTTTTAAATTGTTCAACGAATGTAGCAAGATCCATATGGACTTGTTCACCGGTTGCCATGAACTTTAGATTAATTGTATTATTTTTCAATTCATCATCTCCAAGTGTCGCCACGTATCTTGCTTCAAGGCGATCGGCTGATTTAAATTGAGCTTTTACTTTACGGTCTTGGTAGTCTTTTTCGACTGTGAAACCGGCATTACGCAATTGGTAGGCAAGTTTGACATTATAATCCTTAGCGGACTCACCTAGTGAAACAAGGTAGCAGTCAATGCCCTTTTTGATCGGAAGTTCGATGTTTTCTGCTTGAAGTGCTGCAATCAGACGTTCAATGCTCAGAGCAAAGCCAATCCCAGGTGTTTCCGGTCCACCAAGCTCTTCAGCAAGCCCGTTATAACGGCCGCCTCCACAAAGTGTCGTAATCGCACCAAAACCTTCCGCATCACTCATGATTTCAAAGGCCGTATGATTATAGTAATCCAGGCCGCGCACAAGCGTCGGATCTTCAACGAATTCAATTTCCAAATCTGTTAAGTGTTGTTTCACTTTTTCGAAATAGGTACGCGATTCATCATTTAAATATTCAATGATGGAAGGTGCCGTTTTCATCAATTCGTGATCGTGATCTTTTTTACAATCCAGAATACGCAATGGATTTTTTTCAAGACGGTTTTGACAATCGCTACAAAACTCGCCGATACGGGGTTCGAAATGCTTGATTAACGCATTGCGATGCGCTGTCCGGCTTTCATTATCACCAAGGCTATTTATCACGAGCTTCAGTTTTGTCAACCCAAGCTCTTTATAAAGATTCATTGCCAGCGATAGAACCTCTGCATCAATTCCTGGATCTTTACTTCCTAATGCCTCGATGCCAAATTGAACGAACTGACGGAAGCGACCTGCTTGCGGACGTTCGTAACGGAACATTGGCCCGATATAATAAAGTTTGACCGGTTGATTTGCCCAACCAAACATTTTGTTCTCAATGTATGATCTAACAACAGATGCAGTGCCTTCAGGACGAAGGGTCAAATTCCGTTCACCGCGGTCCTGAAATGAGTACATCTCTTTTTGCACGATATCGGTTGTGTCTCCCACACCACGTAAGAACAGCTCTGTGTGCTCAAAAATCGGTGTACGGATTTCTTTATATTGATAACGGTGACAAATCTCACGCGCTGTCTTTTCGATATACTGCCAAATTTCCGTTTGACCAGGCAATAAATCCTGCGTACCTCTAGGAATCTGAATAGACATATTTGTTTCCTCCTTTAAAGCAATGCGTCATTTCTTATACGACGCTGCACTGAATTTTTTCCAAACAAAAAACTCCCGCCCCTTGTAACATAGTCGTTACAAGGGACGAGAGTTGGATATCCCGTGGTGCCACCCTAGTTGAAACACAATTAAATAAGTGCCTCCGCTCAAAAACAGTTAACGCCTGCTTTACGTCCATCTCCTACTAAAAAAATTCGTTCAGAGTGAAGCCTACGGAGGGTTCTTTCATTAAGTCATCATGTGGAATGCTTTCAGCCTCGGCATTTCCTCTCTTTTCATGTGTTTCTTAATTACTCTTCTCCATCATTGGTTATTGCAGTAATAGGTCTGATACTTTATAATCATACGGACGTTAACATCAAATGTCAAGATAGGCTAAGGAATTTTGTCGTATTTTATTGGTTCAAATGTTTTTTCATATTCTTGATTGTTCGGACATTGACTCCGAATTCGGATGCTAATTCAATTAGATTTGCGCTTTGTTCCTTTTGAATAAAATCGTGAAAATCGACTCCTAGTACTTGATTGCCCCCACTTAAACTCGTTTGGTCTTTTTCGCTGAATTTCATATGGCTTCCCTCCATTAGTTAATAAGACTTATTCTTTCCTAAAAAAAATGTTTTTTGCACAATTAAGGAGGGAAATTTTTTATTGAACGAGAATACATACAAATAGAGATAAAAGGGAGAGACAACTTATGAAGAAGAAATCAGGATTATTTGGCCTGATCCTATTGCTGATAATAGCAGCGATTTTCCCCGTCAATCAAGCATTTGGAGAAAACGAAGGGGAAATTGTCGTGACGACCAAGGTGGTCAATGTCCGTGATGGCGCAGGCCTCAGTTTTCCTATTGTGAAAAAACTTACAAAAGGGGAAACGTATCCGATTGTGAATGAAGATGGCGATTGGATTGAAATTCGGATTGGCGCCGGTAAAACGGGTTGGGTTGCCAATTGGCTTGTGGGAAAAAAATCAGATTCAAATCAGGTTAAGCAGGAATCAGGTCAGGGAATAATTACCGGTAGCTCTGTCCGCGTCCGTACAGGCCCCGGTACTACATTTCAAACAGTTGGTTCGATAACGAAAGGAACGGCTGTTGACATTATTGAAAAAAATGAAAATTGGATTCAAATCAAACATGCAGAAATCGAGGGTTGGGTCTCTTCTGACTATCTCGAGCTCACTAAGGCTTCCGAGAACGCAGTAGAGAAAGATACGAAGCAGAAGAAAGAAGAATCGGAACAATCCGTGCAAACGGGAGTCACTTTGGTCGACCGTCTCAATGTTCGTTCTGAAGCTTCAAAAAGCAGTGCCTCGCTCGGTAAGCTGAATAAAAATACGATGGTTACTGTTTATCGAATTGAAAACGAATGGGTTGAAATTGATTTTCAAGGAAGCCATGGCTGGGTCGCCGAATCTTACATAGAATTGGGCAAGAATAAGAGTGAGACGAAAATCAATAAGGCAGGTGCCACTGCAAGAGTAACCGTTTCTGGTTTAAATGTGCGGAAAAAGGCCTCTCCTAACAGTAAAATCATTGGTTCGGTAAACAAGGATGAAACCTACCAAGTTTTGCAGACAGCAGGCCAAATGACACAGCTTCAGCTTTCTGATTCAAAAAAAGGCTGGGTGGTGAGCTGGTATTTAGAAATAGAGAATGCCGAACAAACAACAAAGAAAAAGAAGATTGACGTAAAAGGCAGTAAGATTACCACCATTCATGATGGGACAATCCTTAGAAGTAAGCCAGATGGCAACTCGCAGATTGTAGCGCAGGTGAAAGAAGGAGAAACATTCTCCGTTCTCGGTATGGAGGGCAATTGGTACTCCATTAAACTCAAGAATGGCCAAACCGCTTATGTTGCTGGTTGGATTGTGACGATTGAAGGTAATGCTGAGCAGATCCAGCGTCCAGGCGTTGAAAAATATTTAGCGGATAAAGTCATCGTAATCGATCCCGGCCATGGCGGCAGGGACAGCGGTACAGTTGGAGTCGGTGGTACTCTTGAGAAAAACTTAACAATCCGTACCGCTGAGTTGCTGCGTGACAAGCTTCATGCGGCAGGTGCAAAAGTGATTCTGACAAGAAGCAGTAATACATATGTTCCACTGCCTTCAAGGGTTAGCACTTCACATATCAATAACGCGGATGCATTCATCAGCCTCCATTATGATAGCACCAAAGATCAGATTGCGAGTGGAATAACTACATTCTACTATCATGACTATCAACAGAATTTTGCCTCAACACTTGCCAATTCACTAGGATCCACGATGCAGGTGCCTAACCGAGGTTCCCGATACGGAGATTACCATGTTATCCGTGAAAACAATCGTGTAGCTACACTTATTGAACTAGGCTATTTAAGTAATCCTGTTGAAGAGTTGAGGATTACAACGAATGAATATCAAGAAACCATTACAACCGCTATCTATAATGGATTGGCGCGGTATTTCAAATAATGACAAGCCAGCTTCCCATGGAAGCTGGCTTTCAATTTGTTTACAATCACTTTTTCTCAACAAAAAAACCTGCCGCAGCAGGTTACTTTTTACTTTCCATTATTAATGTTACAGGTCCGTCATTAGTAAGCTGAACGTCCATCATTGCGCCAAATTGACCGGTTTCAGTATGGACGCCTTTTTTGCGTAGTTCTTCATTGAATGATTCATAAATTTTGTTCGCCTCTTCAGGACGGGCGGCGTCCATGAAGTTCGGACGACGGCCTTTACGGCAGTCGCCATATAGCGTAAATTGTGAAACTGATAGAATCGAACCACCAACGTCTAGTAGTGAGTGGTTCATCTTTTCATTTTCATCTTCAAAAATTCTAAGATTAACAATCTTATCGGCCAAATAGATGGCGTCATCTATTGTATCGCCATGGGTGACACCAACTAGCAGGACTAGTCCGCTGTCAATTTGCCCGATTGTTTGGCCTGCCACAACAACTTTGGCAGCTTTGGAACGTTGTAAAACAACACGCATAGTAATAAAACTCCTTAGTTCATAATCCTTCTAACGGAATAGACATCTGAAATTTGTTTTATACGGTCGACGACCTTTTGTAGATGTGCAATGTTATGGATATAAATCGACATGTGAATGGTCGCCACTTTATTCCGGTCCGATTTACCTGATACTGCTGAAATATTTGTCTTTGTTTCGTTGACAGCTTGCAACACTTCGTTTAATAAGCCGCGGCGATCATATCCGCTGATCTCAATTTCAACGATATATTCCTTACGTTCGTTAATCTTGCTTTCCCATTCAACAGGCACAAGACGATGATCGGAATCACCGCTTTCTAGGTTCGGACAGTCTTGTCTATGGACAGATACTCCACGGCCTTTTGTAATATAACCAACGATTTCATCCCCAGGAACCGGATTACAACAGCGTGATAAACGGATAAGGAGGTTCTCAATTCCCGGTACACGTACACCTGAGTCACGTTTTTTGGAGGAATTAGGGAAAGTTTTCAGATCAGCAACAGCTTCCGAAATATCTGCTTCTTGCTCGACCATCTTCTGCTTACGCCATTTTTCAGTAAGGCGGTTCGCTACCTGAAGGGCTGTAATTCCGTTATAACCAACCGCTGCATACATATCTTCTTCATTCAGGAAATTGAATTTATCCGAAACGCGCTTAATATTCTCAGATGTCAGGATTTCCTTCAGATCAAACTCCATGATCCTGATTTCTTTTTCAACAAGTTCTTTGCCTTTTTCGATATTTTCTTCTCGGCGCTGCTTTTTGAAAAATTGACGGATTTTATTTTTCGCCTGAGATGTTTGCGTGAGTTTAAGCCAATCTTGACTTGGACCATATGAATGCTTGGATGTTAAAATTTCAATAATATCGCCTGTTTTTAGTTTATAATCCAGCGGTACCATTTTCCCGTTCACTTTGGCCCCTATCGTTTTGTTACCGATTTCCGAGTGAATCCGGTAAGCAAAGTCAATCGGATTGGATCCTGACGGAAGTTCAATAACATCGCCTTTTGGCGTAAAAATGAACACCATATCAGAAAAAAGATCGATTTTAAGGGATTCCATGAATTCCTCGGCGTTTGTTGCGTCATCCTGGAATTCAAGAATTTCCCTGAACCAAGTCAATTTTTCCTCTAATGAAGGCTGTTCACCAACATCTTTTCCTTCTTTATAAGCCCAGTGTGCGGCAACCCCGAACTCGGCAATGCGATGCATATCGGAGGTACGGATTTGCACTTCAAGCGGATCGCCTTTTGGCCCGATTACCGTCGTATGTAAGGATTGATACATATTCGGCTTCGGCATCGCGATATAGTCTTTAAATCGGCCAGGCATCGGCTTCCAGCATGTATGAATGATCCCTAAAACGGCATAACAGTCTTTTATGCTATTGACGACAATCCGAACCGCAAGCAGGTCATAAATTTCACTGAACTGCTTATTCTGCAACGCCATTTTGCGATAAATACTGTATATATGTTTCGGTCTACCAGAGAGGTCTGCTTTAATATTGACTTCTTCCACGTTTTTACGCACTTCATCAATGACTTCTTCTAAATACTGTTCACGTTCTGCACGCTTTTTCTTCATAAGGTTGACGATTCGGTAATACTGCTGCGGGTTCAAATACCTTAGTGCCGTATCTTCAAGTTCCCATTTAATCGTACTGATCCCAAGACGATGAGCAAGCGGCGCAAAGATTTCTAATGTTTCGTTCGAAATTCTTCTCTGCTTTTCCTGCGGCAGATGCTTCAATGTCCGCATATTGTGCAGTCTGTCAGCAAGCTTAATCAATATGACCCGGATATCCTGGGCCATCGCAACGAACATTTTCCTATGGTTTTCCGCCTGTTGTTCTTGCTGTGATTTATACTTAATTTTCCCTAATTTGGTCACACCATCAACGAGCATGGCGACTTCAGGACTGAAATTCTCTTCAATATCCTTCAGAGTGACCTCCGTGTCTTCAACAACATCATGTAAAAAGCCTGCCGCAATAGTTGCAGGATCCATTTCAAGATCAGCCAGAATACCCGCTACTTGAATCGGATGAATAATATACGGTTCTCCCGATTTACGAAATTGTTCTCGGTGAGCATACTCTGCATACTTAAACGCTCTATGAATAAATTCAGCTTCTTCCGGCTGAAGATATAAGCTGGCCATTTCTACAACTTGCTCGGCAGTCAATATTTGATCGTTAGCCATTTAATCACCTTAACCCCACTTTAACTGCCACCGGATATTAACCGGATTGAGTATGATTGGTAGCACTTCTCTTTGTTCAGCAAAACGTGACAATTTTTGCGAAAAAAATAAATCCGCCGAAACGGATACAAGTGCAAATAAACTTAATAGCAGAAAACTCTTTATTATTACTATTATCGAAAAAAATGGCATGGATGTAAAGGGTAAAACATGTATTTTATTAAGAATAGTTCTTTTTTTCACTGGAAATTCGACAAAATCTATGAAAAACGGGTAAAACAGAAAGAGCACCCTGGTCAGAGTGCTCTTCTTTATTAAAAGTTCATTAGTGTTAAAACATCATAGCCTTCTAATTTATCTTTACCGTCTAGGTCTGTTAATTCAATAAGGAATGCAATCCCGGCTACAATTCCGCCAAGCTCTTCCACTAATTTGATCGTTGCTTCGATTGTACCGCCAGTAGCAAGTAAATCGTCCGTAATCAGGATACGTTGTCCTGGTTTAATGGCATCTTTATGGATAGTCAATACATCCTTACCATATTCTAAGCCATATTCGACTTTTATCGTTTCACGTGGAAGCTTTCCTTCTTTTCTCACTGGCGCAAAGCCCACTTCCAATGAGTATGCGACTGGACATCCGATAATGAATCCGCGTGCTTCCGGTCCGACCACTAAATCGATATTTTTATCGCGAGCGTACTCGACGATTTGGTCTGTTGCGTATTTATAAGCTGCGCCGTTATCCATTAATGTTGTAATATCTTTGAAGACAATACCCGGTTTTGGCCAGTCTTGCACAATTGTTACATATTGCTTTAAATCCATTGCTTTGTTTCCTCCTCAAGGTCTGTTGCCTCATGAACTAAAAAATGATTGAACCAATCGAATAATTGCTGATAGGAAGAATAGACAAGCTCTTGTTCAAGCTCAAATTGCTCTTTCTTTCTTATAAACGATTCAGACTCACTGAGATCGCGTTTTTTCGCATTGGCTGTGAGCATAATTAACCCATTCTCTATTGTAACAAAATCAAGCTCAAAAAACACCTTTGAAATAAAATCCACTGTATCTCTTGACCAGCCTCGGTATTTGGCAAGATCATCACCATACCTTTTCACATCAAGCGGACCCTTTTTAGCAAGAAAGGCATAGAACCATTTAAAGTCGTCCCGTGTTGGCACCGTACTTAAGAAATGATCCTGTTCATGAGAAAAATGTGCGTATATCCGCGACGGCTTCTTATTTTCAATCACCCGTTTTAACAACTCTCTTAACGGGGGCATGTCCATAAGAACCACATGTCCTTGCATGCAGTCGAGCTGATCTGCTTCCTGTTCATTCTTGATTAAAACAAGATCGGGATGGTTTTGTAAAAAAGGATATCTTCTATAAATATCTTCCGAGAAAATAACAATTTTCCGATTATGAACCGGTATCTCAGCTAGCCACTTCTCTGCCTGTCCCTTGCCGCGATAATCAAAGAGCTGCCAATGATTGACCGATACATCCTGAACAAAGATTTGCGGCTTTTTGATATTATTCCACTCATTAATGGAAAGCTCGCCGATCACGGAGACTTCTGCATGCGGAGCTATTTCATCCACATAATGACCTAGACCAAACCCAACGCCGTCGAGTTTATGATTCTCACTATCTTCAAGCTGCACCTTCAAGTGATTCTGATTGGCGCCAATTTTACGGACACTTGAAAGCTGGACGGAATCTATCAAGATTTTAGGCTTTGGATTGGTAACTCCAAATGGCGCTAGCAGGCTCATTTCCTGAATCGTTTGAATGGAAACTTCCGCTAATGTTGTGGCTCCATCCAAGTTGGTAATAGGTGTGAAATCTTCTTCGCTGAGCTGTTCTTTCGCAATCATGTTCATGCGATCTCTAAGCTCCTGTACGTCTTCTATTTTCAAGGTCATTCCCGCAGCCATCGGATGTCCACCAAAATGAGGCAGCAATTCGCGACAAGTAGAGAGACTCTCAAAAAGGTCGAATCCAGCAATACTCCGGGCTGAACCTTTCGCGTGCCCCTTTTCTCGGTCATAGCTCAACACAATGGTCGGACGGTAAAAGCGTTCAACCAGTTTGGAGGCTACAATACCCACTACCCCTGCGTTCCAGCCTTCTCTCCCGATAATAAGCACACCATTTGACTCCGGTGGGAAGTTTTCCTCAACCTCTTGAATCGCTTCTTCCGCCATTGCAGCAACCATCGCCTGACGCTCTTTATTAATATCATCGATTTCATTAGCCAGTTCCGTCGCTTCAGCCAAGTTTTCAGACATCAATAAATCAACAGCCGGGTCAGCATCACCAAGGCGGCCAACTGCATTGATTCGTGGTGCCATTGCAAAGCCGATTGATTCCTCATTCAATGCTTCCTGCTGAATATTCGCCACTTTCATTAGGGCAACAAGCCCCGGACGTCTAGTTAAGCGTAACTGCTCAATCCCTTTCGCTGCAATGAGGCGGTTTTCTCCTTTTAAAGGTACCAAATCCGCAATGGTACCGATTGCCGCAATCTCCAGCAAATCCTCTGGCAGTTCACCTAGCAAGGCATGTGCCAGTTTAAAAGCAACCCCTACGCCAGCAAGATCTTCAAATGGATAGGAACTGTCCTCAAGTTTTGGATGAATAATCGCTAGTGCTTCGGGAAGTTCCGGCCCCGGTTCATGGTGATCCGTCAAAATATAATCCATGCCAAGCTCGCTAGCAAGTTTCGCTTCATCAACTGCGGAAATTCCCGTGTCCACGGTTATTAATACCTTTACACCTTGCTCAGCAGCCAAGCGGAATGCCATTGGATTCGGCCCGTAGCCCTCTGTAAACCGATTAGGAATATAAAAGTCCACATCGGCTCCTAGTCTAGTAAGCGTCGTCATCATCACCGTAGTCGATGTCACGCCGTCCGCATCATAATCACCAAAAACCCTGATTTTCTCTCCGTTTTGAATGGCTTCTTTTATTCTATATACTGCTTTATCCATATCTTTCAGTAAAAATGGATCATGAAAAGTTTGATTTTTTACAAATAAAAATGATCGGGCACTTTCAATTGTATCCAGGCCACGATTCACAAGTAAGGCCGCAACTAAGGGTGTGATATGAAGCTCTTCCGCTAGTTCAGCAACTTTGTTTTCATCGGCAGTTCGTAAGTTCCACCGTGTTTTTGGCTTTAACATAAATTCACCCCTCAACTTACTTATTATACAAAACGACAATAACGGTTTCAATTTTATTTCAAACTCAAAAATGGCTGTATTTCCCAATTCAAAAAGCTAGTCTCACAAAAAGAAGGCTGGCATCATGCCAGCCCCCCCTCTCACATATTAAACTTGTCCTTCAAGACTTTGTTTCTTTTCTTTTGCTGTATTCAGTGGTCCTTTTTTCTTCAATTCTTTGATTTTCAAATCAAGCCAGAATTGAGATGCGATTAATAAAGACGAATACACGCCACATATTAAACCGATAAACAGGGCAATTGAGAAGTTTCGGATAGCTTCACTACCGAAGATCGCCAACGCGATAACCGTAATGAGAACGGTTAGTACGGTGTTAATGGATCTCGTCAATGTTTGCCTGATACTGATATTTACAATATTCTCAAGCTCTTCAACGGTTTTGATTTTACGACTGAAGCGTAGGTTTTCACGAATACGGTCAAAGGTTACGATCGTATCATTGATGGAATAACCGACAATCGTCAGAACCGCAGCAATGAAGGTGATATCTACTTCAAGTCGAAGTAGGCTAAATATCGTAATAATAAAGAACGCGTCATGTATAAGCGCTACGACGGCAGGAACAGCCATCCGCCATTCAAATCGTATGGATACATACAAGATAATGCCGAGTGATGCAATCGCTAACGCAAACATAGCATTTTTCGCGAGTTCTTTTCCGACTGTCGGGGATACGGTGCTGACATTCGGTTCTGTTCCATAATCCTTCTTGAAGTAGTCCTTCAACTCAGCGATTTCCTGTTTATTAAGCACACCGACTGTACGAACGACAGCATTTTTATTTTCTTGTCCAGCGAGCCTAACATCCTTGATATCATCCGCAGCAATACCGACCTTTTTCATTTCGGTTTTGACTTGCTGAGTCGTTAAAACATCTTTGGACGCAATCTCAATGCGGGTACCACTAGTAAAATCAATACCAAGATTTAATCTAAAGACGAACAAGAAAATAATCCCGATAAGGGTAACACCGATTGAAATACTATAAAAGACTTTCCTATGTTTGACGAAATCGATTTTATCAAAGCGAGTTGGCAATGACATTAAATTAATTTTCTCAGATAAATTGTGAATGTATTTCTTCTTCACGCCAAACCATGTTGTACGTTTGTCCAAGAACCCACTATTTACCCACAGGCTCATGAAAAGACGTGTACCATAGACGGCTGTAATGAAACTCATTAAAATCGAAATGATCAAAGTAGTCGCAAACCCTTTAACTGAGCTTGTTCCATAATAAAACAGAACGGCCGCAGCCAGCAAGGTTGTTAAGTTGGCATCCATGATCGTACTAAGTGAATTTTTCGTACCTTCTTTATAGGCTGCTTTAACAGATCTACCAAGTTTCAATTCATCCCTAATTCTCTCGTAGGTTATGATATTGGCGTCGACAGCCATACCAACTCCGAGTACTAATGCCGCAATACCAGGAAGCGTAAGGACTGCATTCATCCAATCAAACACTAATAGCGTCAAGAAAATGTAGATGCTTAAAGTGACGACTGCAATGAATCCTGGGAAGCGGTAATACACAAGCATAAAGATAAAAACAAGTGCAATTCCGATGATTCCGGCAAAAATAGTATCATTTAGTGCACCTGCACCAAATTGGGCACCTACAGAAGTAGAGTACTTTTCTTTTAAATCTACAGGCAGCGCACCTGCATTCAGAAGGGCTGCAAGCTCTTTCGCTTCTTCCACCGTAAATTGACCGGTAATATACACCTTCTTCGTATTAAAAACTTCACTGACAGCTGGAGCTGAAATCATATTGTCTTGTGAAGCTGTATCTTTAATGGAATCTTTTCCTTCCTCGAAATCCAACCAGATTGCAAGTACATTTGTCGGGCTTTCCATTGAGGAAATTTTTTGAGTGATTTCTTTAAACTTATTCACGTCTTTCAGCGTGACTTCAACAACCGGTTTATTATCTTGGAACGTTTGTTTCGCGCCGCCTTCTTTCAGGTCAGCACCGGTCATCATTTCCTTATCGTTGTAATCACGGAACGATAATTTTGCTTGAGTCGAAAGGATTTCCCGAGCGTTGTTTTGGTCTTTAACACCGGCTAATTGAACACGGATCCGGTCTTTCCCTTCGATTTGAATATTAGGTTCACTTACACCTAATACATTGACACGCCGCTCCAGTGAGCTTACTGTAGCCCTCAAAACATCCGGAGTGATCTTTTCCCCAGAAAGCGGTTTTACTTCATATAACACTTCAAAACCGCCTTGAAGATCAAGACCCAGCTTGATATCCTTTAGGATTCCTTTTGAAGTCGTTCCCATCGCTGCGAAAATCAAAAGTACGATTAGAAAAAACGCAACGATTCTGCTTCTTTTTACCATTATGTAGTAGGCCCCTTTCTATAATACGCCTGTTCATGGAGTTTCAAAAACTGTCATTTTTTTTCGTTTTATAAGGTTGCATTCTCTTCAAATCGTTAGAAAAAAGACACCGCTCTCCATACTCTTTTTCCAAAAAAAAGCATAACCATATCTATTATGATTCATTTACAAACTGCTGTCAATTTAAGTATTTCGCAGTTTTATTCTTTCAAAAGTTCTTTAAGCTCTTCTTCAGAAAGCGGTTCAAAAAGATTTGGTGATTTATAAGCTTCGACCATTTGAAAGGTCATGAACTGGTTGCTCGAAAATGTCACAATGTCGGCTACGAGTTCGTGAAGGTGAATGTTTTCCTGAGGCCGCTTCCATTTGTTCTTGGTTAAGGTTGCCCATATATCTTCCTCTGTAACAGCATTCAATCCAACCATTTGGAATTCCTCACGTTTGCTCTTCAAGAATGGACGTACCTTTACATAATAACGTTGATATGGGTGATTCTTTTTCGTCATCACTTTGCCTCCAGTAAAAATGATTCTCAATTGAATGCGCATTTTCTAAGAAGGAAATTCGATCATTTGTAAGAACGCAAACACTTTTGTCATGCTTTGTCCAAGTACAAGCATATAGATAATTGTATAGCATAACCGCTTTTTTGAGAAGGCAGGGAGGGAGTTCAATGTCTAAGTTTTTAAAAGGGACGCTGATTTTATTAATCGCAAGCCTGATAACAAGGGTTCTTGGGTTCATTAACCGCATCGTCATCGCCCGTTTTATCGGCGAAGAAGGCGTTGGTTTATATATGATGGCTTTACCGACCCTATTTCTTGTCGTCAACATTACCCAGTTAGGCCTGCCAATCGCCATATCCAAATATGTGGCCGAAGCCAATGCCCGAGGTGATGAAAGGAAAATCAAGAAAATCCTTGTCGTCTCTTTGGCCTGTACATTTACTTTATCAATGATCTTTACTCCTGCGATGCTATTTTTTGCACCGGTTCTATCCGAATATTTATTCACAGATGAAAGAACGGTATGGCCGCTTATGGCGATTGCCCCTATTGTTCCAATTATCGCTATTTCATCTGTCTTGCGCGGTTATTTCCAAGGCAAGCAAAATATGAAGCCCTTCGCTTTCTCACAAGTTATAGAACAGGTAGCCCGTATCACTTTCATTGCCGTCCTGACAAAGGCCTTTTTGCCATACGGAATCGAATATGCCGCAGCTGGCGCAATGTTTGCCTCAATAATTGGTGAGCTTGTATCACTTGTCTACCTATTGACAAGCTTTAAATTAAAGAAACATTTTAAATTCCGGAAAGGCTTCTTCAAAAATGTCAAATCCGGGAAAGGAACATTTACTGAATTGATGGGGATTGCCCTGCCTTCAACTGGAAGCAGGATGATTGGGTCAATTTCTTGGTTTTTTGAACCAATTGTGGTCGCTCAGAGTTTGGCACTTGCCGGTGTGACCGCGGCCGCAGCTACCAGTCAATACGGAGAGTTAACAGGATACGCACTGCCTTTGCTCATGCTTCCTTCTTTTGTTACGGCTTCCTTAGCTACAGCTCTTGTTCCTGCAGTTAGTGAAGCAAGGACAACAGGAAACTTTTCACTCGTTGAACACAGGCTTCAGCAGGCCCTGAAAATCACCTTTATTACAGGTTGTTTAGCTGTCGTCACTCTGTTCATCTTTGCTGAACCGATTTTACAAGTAATGTATGGCTCTTCCCACGCTGCTGTTTTCATTAAATTTCTTTCACCTTTTTTCATACTCTATTATTTTCAATATCCGTTGCAGTCGATGCTTCAGGCACTGGACCTTGCAAAAGCCGCAATGTTTAACAGCCTTGCAGGAAACATTCTTAAAATTGGTGTTATCTGGCTGCTGGCATCCAAGGAAAGTTTCGGTATTATGGGGGCCGCAATCGGAATAGCAGTCGGTTCGATGCTCGTTACCTTTCTGCATTTTTCAACTGTGTTAAAAGTTGTTCCTTTTACACTTCATTTTCGGAGTTATATGTTGGCTTTAGTTATTGCATTAATTTCCGGTTGGGGTGGTTATTATATTTATCAAGATCCACTCTCCTCTCAGCCTCTAGGAACCCGACTGTTGCTTTCCGTTACCGTTGTGTTCCTGCTGTTCACATTTTTCATGCTCTTGACTGGCTTCATAAAAAAAGCAGACTTAATTCGAATCCCTGTAATAGGCGTGTTTTTATCAAGGTTTGCATGGAAATAGAAATAACCGAAGTAACAGCAGCTTCGGTTATTTCTTCGTTTCATTTGTATCAATGTAAAATTGGCCATCTATGTATCCGCAAATCGATATCTCTTTAACCTTTGTATCCCCATGTTCTTTTAACTGATGCAGAAGCCAAAAATGATTTTTTCCAATTTTATTAAGATTTTCTTCCTGTATCACTCCGTCGACTATTAGCGGATAGGGTATTGATTCACTTTCCGACCTTTCTTCTTCGCTATTTTTAATCACCGAGAGCTTTCCTGAAGTTTCAAGGATCGCAAATCGAACTTCGTTTAAATCAATAATTCCTTGTTCACGAAGCTGGGTCAATAAGTCATCAAAATTATATCGTTGTCTGCGCATCGCTTTTTCATCTATTTTCCCCTGATTGATGATGATCTGTGGCTTACCATCCATGAAATAGCGAAACTTGACACTTTTCAATGAGATGAATGCTAATGTAATTTGGAGGGTCGCGAGGACAAACATTGGGATAGTCTGTCGGATAAACGGTTTTTCCAAATCTTCAAAGGATAGCACAGCAATGTCCCCTATCATGATAGATACCACTAAATCAAGAACGCTCAGTTCTCCTACTTCCCGCTTACCCATCAATCGAAAAAGGAACCAGATGACTAAATAGATTACCGTCGTTCGAAAAATAATACCTAGATAGATATCCAATTCAATAACACTTCCTTCATCCATAGCATGGCTTTGGAAATGAAAAATTACTCTATATTCTTTTTCAAATTTCATAGAACTTCTTAAACCAGGTCTAAAGGTTCCAATAGAAGAATATGCTTGTACAAACACATCAACAGGCTAAATGTATCAGCCTTTTAAAAAGGGGGAATAACCATCGAAACTAAAAAAATGAGTGTCGCCGTAATCTATGGCGTCGGCTCCATCTTTGCCATAGCGATGATTGCAAGCTTACTCTTTTCTATCCTTCTTCGTTTTACTTCATTGACGGAATCATCCCTGACCTACGTGATCATGATTGTGTCCTTTTTATCGCTGTTCATTGGTGGATTTATTTCAGGAGGTAAAGGGAAAAAGCAAGGACTTTTCTTAGGTGGAAGTACTGGTTTGCTTTACCTTTTAGTTGTGTTTCTTTTTCAATATTTAGGTAATGATGCACTTTTCACCATCAAGCAATGGATTTATTACGGCTGTTTTGTGATCACAGCCATGATGGGTGGTGTGCTTGGAGTAAATATGAGTTCAGAATCGCGAACCAATTAAAAAACCACAGCAAAAAACCGGGCACAATAGCCCGGTTTTAGTTTGTCTTATACAGTTACTTCTTTATTTGGTGCGCTTTCCGTAATTTCACGGATGGCAGCACGGTCAAATGTAAGCTTTGAACCGTCTGGTGATTTAATGACAATTTGCAATTCATCGATTGCATCGATTGTTCCGTGCATGCCGCCGATAGTTGCAACTTTATCACCTTTTTTCAAACTACTTTGCATGTTTCGCGTAGCCTTCTGACGTTTTTGTTGCGGACGGATTAATAAGAAATAGAACAATACGAACATTAAAATTAACGGAAGTATTTGTGTTAAATTACCCATTTTTCTTCACTCCTTTCATTCTTTAAAATATTTATGGAATTAGAAGTTTTTTGCATTTGGCTTATTGAAACCATATTGTTCAAAAAACTCTTCCCTAAAGTCTCCAAGGCGATCTTCTCGAATAGCTTGTCTGACCTGTTCCATCAAGTTTAACAGAAAATGAAGATTATGATAAGTCGTAAGACGAATACCAAAGGTTTCTTCACATTTAATCAAATGGCGGATATAAGCCCGGCTATAATTTTTACAAACATGACAATCGCAATTTTCATCTATTGGACCAAAATCACGAGCATACTTCGCATTTTTCACAACCAGTCGGCCATTGCTTGTCATCAACGTACCATTACGTGCAATACGTGTAGGGAGTACGCAATCAAACATATCTACGCCGCGGAGCGCACCATCAATCAATGAGTCCGGTGAACCGACTCCCATTAGGTAACGCGGTTTGTTAGTTGGCAGTAATGGACTTGTAAATTCAAGGACACGGTTCATGATATCCTTCGGTTCCCCAACAGATAATCCTCCAATAGCATAACCCGGGAAATCAAGGGAGACAAGGTCTTTCGCACTTTGTTTACGAAGATTTTCAAACTCTCCACCCTGAACGATACCGAACAACCCTTGATCTTTTGGACGCTCATGCGCATTCAAGCAGCGTTCTGCCCAGCGTGATGTCCGTTCAACTGATTTCTTCATATACTCTTCGGTTGCCGGGAATGGCGGACATTCATCGAATGCCATCATAATATCAGAGCCAAGTGCATTTTGTATTTCCATCGCTTTTTCCGGAGATAAGAATAATTTATCACCATTGATATGGTTTCTGAAATGTACGCCCTCTTCTTCAATTTTACGGAATTCACTCAAACTGAACACTTGAAAACCGCCAGAGTCGGTTAATATCGCCCTGTCCCAGTTCATGAATTTGTGCAATCCGCCAGCTTCCTTGATAATTTCATGTCCAGGACGCAGCCATAAGTGATACGTATTGCTTAGGATGATGCCTGCCCCCATTTGTTTCAAATCTTCTGGTGACATCGTTTTGACAGTTGCCATTGTTCCAACCGGCATAAATGCTGGTGTTTCAAAAGAACCATGCGGCGTATGAACACGACCTAGCCGTGCCCCTGTCTGTTTACATGTTTTGATTAACTCATATCGTATTGCAGTCAACGCAATAACTCCCTTCAAGAGCATCTCACTCTTATATTACTTAATTAACATTGCATCTCCAAAACTAAAGAACCTGTATTTTTCTTCCACAGCCGTTTCATAGGCATGAAGAACATGCTCCCTGCCTGCGAGGGCGGAGATAAGCATGATTAAAGTTGATTTTGGTAAATGGAAATTCGTAATCATCGCATTAATCCCTTTGAATTCATAACCAGGATAAATGAAAATGCTTGTCCAGCCACTCTCTTCCTTAAAAACTCCATCATTACGAGACGCAATCGTTTCCAGCGTTCTCGTCGACGTAGTACCGACCGTGATGATTTTCCCACCGTCTTCTTTAACTTTATTCAGTAATCGGGCTGTTCCTTCGGTCATTTGGTAGAACTCAGAATGCATTTCGTGACTATCAATATCGTCCACGCTGACTGGGCGGAACGTACCTAGTCCAACATGAAGCGTGATAAAAGCGATATGAACGCCCATGCCTTTAAGTTTCTCAAGCAAATGCTCCGTAAAGTGCAGCCCTGCCGTTGGCGCTGCAGCCGACCCGCGTTCACGCGCATATACCGTTTGATAACGGTCTTGGTCGTCGAGCTGTTCCTTGATATATGGAGGTAGCGGCATTTCGCCAAGTTCCTCTAATATCTCATAAAAGATACCTTCATATTGAAACTTTAGGATTCGACCGCCATGTTCAAGTACACCTGTGCAGACGGCACTCAGCTTACCATCGCCAAAGATGATTGTAGTGCCTTCTTTAATTCGTTTCGCTGGTTTTACAAGTGTCTCCCATACATCATCATGTTCTTGTTTCAACAGCAAGACTTCTACTTTTCCACCTGTTTCCCCTTTACTGCCGTATAGTCGTGCCGGCAGTACTTTCGTATCGTTTAACACAAGACAGTCACCAGGTTTAATATACTCCGTGATATGACTGAATACATCATGCTTTAGCTCACCAGTTACTTTGTCTAGCACCATCAATCTACTTGCTTCCCTATCTTCCAAAGGAACTTGGGCAATCAGTTCCTCTGGTAAATGAAAATCAAACATATCCAATTTCATCTGTTCCACTTCCTAACCTGTCTATCAAAGCAGTAATTTGTTATTTAAAACGGCTGATTAGATAAAAAATAGCTGACAACACAACACTGACAATGATTGATGTTACGATTGGAAAGTAAAAAGTTGTGTTCCCCTTTTTGAACAAAATATCTCCCGGCAGCCTACCAAGATGTATATATTTCATCGCAAAACCAATCACAAATATAATCACGCCAAGTATCATAACCATTTTTGGTACATTCATCCTTCAGGCATCTCCATTTCGAAATGCTCATAAACAAGCGGCGTTGCCATTCGTCCTCTTGGGGTCCGTTGTAGAAAACCGACCTGTAACAGATATGGCTCATACACATCTTCAATCGTATGTGCTTCCTCACCAATTGTTGCTGCAATCGTCTCCAACCCAACGGGACCACCACGAAATTTCTCAATAATCCCTTTAAGTAATTTATGGTCAATATGATCGAGTCCTAAACGGTCGACCTGCATTAATTCAAGTGCATAATCGGCGAGTTCCGCCGTTATCGTCCCATCTCCACGGACCTGGGCGAAATCCCTGACCCGACGCAAAAGACGGTTTGCAATTCTTGGGGTTCCCCGTGATCTTCTAGCAAGTTCGCCTGCGGCCTGATCATCCATTTCCGTGTCCATGATTCTTGCCGTACGGATGATGATATCAGTCAAGTGATTTTCCGTGTAGTATTCAAGACGGCTCAAAACGCCAAAACGGTCCCTGAGCGGTGCCGACAGCGAGCCTGCCCTTGTCGTGGCCCCAACAAGGGTAAACGGAGGCAGGTCAATCCTGATCGAACGTGCCTCTGGTCCCTTGCCGACTACGATATCAAGACAGAAATCCTCCATAGCGGGATATAGAACTTCTTCGACAACACGAGGCAAACGGTGAATTTCATCAATGAATAACACATCACCGGGTTCGAGCGCACTCAAAATTGCCGCCAGATCTCCCGGCCGCTCAATGGCTGGCCCGGAAGTCGTGCGGATATTGACACCCATTTCGTTGGCGATGATGACAGCTAGTGTCGTCTTCCCAAGTCCTGGGGGTCCATATAAAAGAACATGATCTAGCGTTTCTTCACGCATCCTTGCCGCTTCGATATACACGCTCAAATTCGCCTTCACTTTATCCTGTCCAATATATTGCTTTAAGTTTTGCGGTCGCAGGCTTTGTTCAAAGGATAGTTCGTTCAAATCGGCTTCCTGATTGAATACTCTCTCCTCCATTGCGCCACTCCTTATCTTAACATCATTTGCAATGCTTTCTTAATATATTGCTCGGTCGTCATTTCTTCCGTTTGTAATTTCTTTGCGACCTTTTGAATTTCTTTTTCAGAATAACCAAGAGCCTTTAAGGCGAGAATGGCTTCATCCAGCTCCTCGGTATAACCGTTTTGGCTGATTGCCGCTGTAATACCTTCGTTAAACAAGTTTGGAAACGCATCCGGAATTATGTTCTCGAGTTTTCCTTTTAAATCAAGAATCATTTGGCGTGCCGTCTTCTTTCCGACTCCTGGGAATTTAACAAGAAACGTTTCATCCTCATTTTCAATCGCTTGCACCACTTGATCGACCTGGCCTGACGCTAATATGGCAAGCGCCCCCTTAGGACCAATTCCAGTAACATTCAACAACTTGGTGAACAATGCCTTTTCTTGACGAGTCTGAAATCCGTAAAATGCGGCCATATCCTCTCGCACATAATGATACAGAAAAACTTGAATCTCTTTTTGATATTGAGCGGAAAAAATAAAAGGATTCGGCGTCATCACTTGATATCCGATCCCCCCATTTTCCACAACTATGTATTCAGGTCCGATATAATCGACCTTGCCTTTTATATAATCATACAAATTATTTCTCTCCCTGATTTTGCTGTACCTCTCATTTTATCATAAAAAAGGGTGGAAGTTTATTAAAAGTTATTTAGCAATTGATCAGGGCTATTTCCCTAGATCTTGCTACCTTTTAACACCTTGTTTATTTTATTGGAGTTTTATGCTTCTGCTGAAAAACGGTGATATAATTTTTCCACTTGAATGAAATTCACTTTTTAAAAAAAACCTGTTCCCATACAAAAAGGACGGGTGTTATTCCCATCCTAATTTACCGAATATGGCTCATATTCTTTAATGAGCTGTTTATATTGGTCTTTATTCACGATTGGTATGCCTTTTTGCAATTCTTCTTGCTTGTATACTTCGAGTTTACCAACGTCTATTTGGTAGAAAGTATGAATGATCTTAGCGTGCTCCGGTCGACCAATAAAAATGGATAACGTACCATCTTTTTTCATGCCTAGATATCCATTTGCCTTTAAAAGCGGAGATATATCATTTTCTATTTTCTTAAGTACAATCTGGTCTTCATTCTGATCGACTACTTTCCAGCCTTGATATTTTAACCAAAAGTCTTCCATCGTCCAAATTGTTTCTGTCAATTTTTCCTCACTTAACTCACCATCAAGATACATACGCTGAAGAATTACCTTTCTTTCAATTGGATTATTTTCCTGTTGCACCAACTCTTCTGCAAAAACGGTATAGCAAAATGGCAGTATAAAAAGTGTCAAGAAAAACTGAATTCTAAGTTGATTAGTCAATATTCTCACCTCTTAAGGGAGTTTACTTTTTAAGTAGTTTGACCCGAAATTAGGATTATTAACCAGAAAAAATCCGGCCGGGTTGATAAAACAAAAAAAGCTGACTCCAAAAATTAAGTCAGCTTCACATAATCATTGTAAATGATTTTCATGAATGTTTAGGTTATCGAACATGTCATTGGCATCCAGAATGATTGAGTCTCTCGTATCGCCATCACGAAGGTTGTTATCGAGTGTCATTGTCCGGAAATACACGCCTTTATCAGTCGTTACGTTAAGGGTCCGACCTTCAGTGAGTGGTTCGACTTTTTTCATTACTGATTCTTTAACAGCTTTTGCCTGGTTGTAGTCATCGAGCAACAAGGCTACAAGCATTTCATCTTCCATAATAATGGCCCGGGAGTCAATAACTGAATCCTCTGAATTGGCCACCCCATTAACTTGGTCGGCTAATTCACCTTCATACGCATTATAATATGATGATCGAGCCCGAAGTGGTTTACTTTCATGACCATGGTAATTACGATCCCGCTTACTATACTCATCATCCTTGTTGTAAAGGCCTTGAACCACATTCTGATAATTAATGTTGCGAACTAACGCATCTTTTTCAGTGGAATGATATCCTGTCTCATTCGTAATATTCTCGTTTTCCGCTGCATTATTATTAGCGCACCCAACCAAGCCTGTGGCAGCTAATACCGTGCAAAGCGGTAATACCCATTTTATTTTCCGCACCAACAACCCTCCCCATTACAATAGAGCCTATATTTCGCTCATAATTATCATGGTTGTCTAAAGGGAATTTTACTCTGTTAGTTACGGCCAAAAGCACGTTTTATTTCCTATTTAGGGAGGAAATCTTTTCTTTCAATTTTTCATTCATCTCCATCCGCTCTGAAAAATCTTCCACCGTCATTTTCCAAACAGAATGAAGCTGAGAAGAACTTTTATTTTGGCGGTTCCATTCACGGAAAATATCCGTTGGATAAGTTAAAGCATATAAAAAGGCTGGGTCTGATTGATATTTTTTCAGTTGAGGTATTTGCCATAACATCGTAGCAGCGTCTTCTAAATGATTGGATATTCGATTTGCATACTGTAAATAATCAATGCACCTTGGAGCGCTGGCCATTAAGTCAAAATCGATTAAGGTTAAGGTGCCATCTGCTTTCCGCAAAAAATTATGATGAGCACAATCACCGTGAATGATTACTTTTTTTTCCTTATTCCACAAAGACTGATTTTTTTCAAAACCATCAAGGGCCCACTCACCCCAGCCAATCCATTCCTTAATAATCTCTTCGGAAACATATTGGCGAATATAAGAAAAGTTCTTTTTGAATAGCGATAACCGTTCTTTCCATTTTTTTAATTGATCAAAAACTGGCGCTTTAATATACAGATGTTCCGAAACATCATGGAAGCTTTCAAGTAACTGAATTCCTTCAAGGCGATCCTTTTGATTGGAATATCGGAATTTTTTCTTACTAGGTGGCAAATAGTCTATACTGCCATACCATTTCCCTTCAAATTGGAAAGGCATTAAATTCTGATGAATATAATACGTTTGAGTGAATCCCTTTTGTTTTAACAAAGAAGTCAATTCTCTTTGTCGATCCCACTTTTCAAAACTGTCAAATCCTTTAAGAATCAGCGGAGGATCCTTTTCAAAGGTAATTAAATAGACACTACTTTGAAGATGGTGGATATTCTTTGGCCTACGATTTAAATAAGAGAGGAGACGAGTGTAAAATACACTGTCTTGCTGATAATTAGTAGTCATCGCTTTCATCTACATAAGTTGGCATTCCAAACGTTTCAGGTGCACGAACGCCCCCGAATTGACCTGGTTGGCCTCCCATTTGTCCAGGTAACATTGCTTCCGGCTGACCACCAAATTGACCTGGCATCATTCCTGGTTGACCTCCAAATTGACCTGGCATCATTCCTGGTTGACCTCTATACTGGCCTCCCATCATCCCCGGCTGTCCTCCTTGCTGGCCTCCCATCATTCCCGGTTGACCTCCTTGTTGGCCTCCCATCATTCCCGGTTGACCTCCTTGCTGGCCTCCCATCATCCATGGTTGACCTCCTTGTTGGCCTCCCATCATCCCCGGTTGACCTCCTTGTTGGCCTCCCATCATTCCCGGTTGACCTCCTTGCTGGCCACCCATCATCCATGGTTGACCTCCTTGTTGGCCTCCCATCATTCCCGGTTGACCTCCTTGCTGGCCTCCCATCATTCCCGGTTGACCTCCTTGCTGGCCTCCCATCATTCCCGGTTGACCTCCTTGTTGGCCTCCCATCATCCATGGTTGACCTCCTTGCTGGCCACCCATCATTCCCGGTTGACCTCCTTGCTGGCCACCCATCATTCCCGGTTGACCTCCTTGCTGGCCTCCCATCATTCCCGGTTGACCCCCTTGCTGGCCTCCCATCATTCCCGGTTGACCTCCTTGCTGGCCACCCATCATCCATGGTTGACCTCCTTGCTGGCCTCCCATCATTCCCGGTTGACCTCCTTGCTGGCCTCCCATCATTCCCGGTTGACCTCCTTGCTGGCCTCCCATCATTCCCGGTTGACCTCCTTGCTGGCCTCCCATCATTCCCGGTTGACCTCCTTGCTGACCTCCCATTCCCATAAAACCGGATTCTGAAGACTCTTCTTCATATTGATGTTGCATCTGTTGTGGTTGAGCTGCTTGATATTGATGATAATCAGGATGGTGATGTGCATAAGGATTTCCCGCCTGATTGGCATGGTACTGACCCTTCACTTCCGGTCCGTATGATCCAATTATTCCTTTATTACAGCCGCAATCTTCCTCTTTTTGACCCGCATGCTGTGTAAAATGTTGCTGAGGGAAATTTTGATAATCGTGGAAAGATGGCGATTCAGCAGATGACTCATAAGCTTCTTGCATATGAGAACCTGCTACTTGATACTGTTGCGCCATTCCTCCATAAAAATGGTGTGGAACCGGTGCTGATGCTTGATATGGATAATTTTGCTGGGCTCCTTGGACATATCCTTGACCCATTGTATGCATGTCAGGAGATTCTCCCCATACGTCTGAACTTTCTTCCATCATTTGATAGCCTTGCATAGCTGGAGCAGGCTGAAACCCAGGAACACCTTGATAAGGGACTCCTTGCATAGGCATACACGCCCAAGGGGGCGGCTGAATACAAAAACCACTTCCAGGCATGATTGGTGTTACGGGAATGCAATCATCGACAGGCTCACAAATTTCCTGAACAACTGGCTGCTCTTCGTAAACCTCCTGAACTGCTGGCTTTTTCTTTTTTGGTGCCACTGCCTTTTCTTTTTTCTTTGGTAAAGGAGGTGGCGCTGGGGGCTTTTGCACACTCATATTAGTCATATTGACCATATAATAATTATTAATATCGATTTCCGGGACTACCGGAATGGGTACCGGTACTTCTTTCGGAACAACTATTTGTTTTTCTTTAATAATAGGCTTTGGCTGAACAATTTGTTGTTCTTTTTTAGGAATGATCTGCTGTTCTTTCATAGGCGGTTTCGGCATAATTTGCTGTTCTTTCTTATGTGCATGCTGAATTTGAGTTTCTTTCATTCCTGATGGAATGTTTGTGCTGGGAATAATGGTTTCTTTTTTTACAGCTCCAGATGTTCCAGGTATTTTAATTTTCATTCCCGGCATCATCATATCCGGGTTGCTTAATTGAGCGTTTACTTTTTTCAGTTCTTCAAAACTGACGCCGTATTTTTTGGCGAGCTTCCAAAGCGTATCGCCTTTTTGGACTATATGAATTTTCACGCTGTTAACCCCTCCTGTGCATATGTCCATATATACTATGATGTAGTGGGTAAATTGCTATTATTTTTATCATGAAAACTTATGCATGAAAATTGACTTTTATGATTGGATCACTAAATAAGGAACAAGGATGGAACTTTTAAGAGAAGAAAAAGTTACGGTTCAAATACTGAAAAAAGAAAAATCATTCACTTTGGAGACATCCTTTTTTCAGGAAACATTATCTTTGATTGATGTAGAAAAAATATAACTAGAAGTGAAACCACTGCATGAATTCCTAGAAAAGGGATCGCAGTGGTTTTTTATCATTGGATTCTTCATGAATTGAAATTCTTCCTGCAAAGGCTTCCCTCTGTCTAAACTGAAGGAAATTCGGGTATAAGAAAGTAAATAACCTAAGGTATTTCAGGTACATAAATTGCATTCTAGGGGGAAAAAAATAATGAAATGGAAGGGAAGATAGGGTAGCTCAAACGTTGAGGACAAAAGAGGAATGAGCGGCAAAGGTGTAGCAGGAATTGGAGGCGGAGTTGGATTAGTCTTGAATTACAGGCCGACTATTTGGCCGGAGTTTGGGCCCATCATGTCCAGGGAGAGAATTTACTTGAGGAAGGTGATCTCGAGGAAGCATTGAATGCAGCCAGCGGAGTTGGTGATGACCGTATTCAAAAAAAAGCACAAGGCTATGTTGTTCCGGATAGCTTCACGCACGGTACCTTCGAACAGAGAAAGCGGTGGTTTAATAAAGGATTTAAATCCGGAAACATGAATGAAGGCGATACCTTTAAAGCAAGTAATCTCTAGGTTTTTTTAAAAGATTCTCATTTTTTCTATCGATACTAATAAATAGAGGGTCTTTTATGAACCCCCTATTTATTATTTAAACAAGATGCTAATCATAATCATCAGTAGATGTTTTTAAGACTCCGAAAAAAACAAATAATCTATTCAAACACGTTCAAGCATTCGGTTCAAAGCTAGAATGGCGTTATCCGCAATCTTCTTTTCTACTTTTATCGGATTAATTACTGTACCTTCTGCAATTGATTCGAGAGCCCAAAGCAGATGCGGCAGATCAATTCGGTTCATCGTGAGACATGGACACATATTCGGGTTCAAAGAGATGATATTTTTGTCAGGATTATTTGCGATAAGCCGCTTGACAAGGTTCATTTCCGTGCCAATTGCCCAGGAACTTCCTGATTTTGCTTTTTCAATCATGTTAATGATATAGGATGTCGAGCCATTATAGTCTGATAAGGCGACTACTTCACGGCGGCATTCTGGATGAACAATTATATTCATTTCCGGTTGCTCAGCCCTAAGCGTTTCAATATTCGCTGTTGTAAAGTTTTCATGAACAGAGCAATGCCCTTTCCAAAGAAGCACCTTCAAGTCTTCTAGCTCCCCTTCATAGATTAATTCATCATTATGTGGGTCCCAAACAGCCATCTGCTTCAACGGGATTCCAAGGTCATAGGCTGTATTCCTCCCAAGATGCTGATCCGGAAGGAAGAGAATTCGTTCTTTTTGCGAGAGGGCCCAAGAGACCATTCCCTGTGCATTTGAAGAAGTTACAGTCGCTCCGCCGTTTTTTCCGACAAAAGCCTTGATTGCCGCTGTTGAATTGACATATGTTAGTGGAAGAATCGTATCACCAAACATGGACTGCAGCTTTGTCCAAGCACGTTCTGTTTGGTCAATATCCGCCATATCTGCCATCGAACAGCCTGCACGCATGTCCGGCAGGATAACTGTCTGTCCTTCTGTTGTCAAAATATCGGCTGTTTCAGCCATAAAATGCACGCCACAAAACACGATGTACTTCGCTTCACGATTTTGCGCAGAAAGTTGAGCTAGCTGAAGTGAATCACCAGTTACATCCGAAAATTGAATGACTTCCTCACGTTGATAATGATGACCTGGAATATACAATCGGCTCCCAAGTTGCTGTTTAATCTTACGGACCCGCCTCTCCATTTCCTCCTTTGTCATCGCTTTATATGTTTCAGGTAATACATTCCCTGCTGTTTTGGCCATCTCCAGTATGTTCATTTAATTACCCCCTCACGTTCTGCAACCTTTGCACTAATATCAAGTGCCCTAACACTGTGCGTTAAACTGCCCAATGATATATAATCAACCCCTGTTTCCCGATATAAAGCTAAATTAGTCAAGTTAATCCCGCCTGAAGCTTCAGTGATAATATGTTCAGGCACCAATTTGATCAGTTGTTTAATTTCTTCAGGACTCCGGTTATCGAACATGATAATATCAGCACCTGCTTCAACTGCTTCTTGCACTTGATCTGCTGATTCCGTTTCCACTTCGACTTTCGTGGTATGTCCCAGCTTAGCTTTGACTGTTTGTACTGCCTTCGTGATAGAACCGGCAAAAGAAATATGGTTGTCCTTAATCATGACGGCATCATACAATCCATATCGGTGATTGAAGGCCCCACCAGATCGGACCGCATATTTTTCAAGCATCCTCAGACCTGGTGTAGTTTTCCTAGTATCACAAGCCCTTGTTTTTGTACCAGCTAAAATCATGGTTGCTTTATGCGCCTGTGTTGCAATAGCGGACATGCGTTGCACTAAATTCAAAACTACTCTTTCCCCTTTTAGAAGCGCAGCCATATTGCCGGTTATTCTTGCAAGCTGTTGGCCTGTTTCAAACACTTCTCCATCTTGGACAAACAGTTCAATCAGTATTTGGTGATCCAGTAGCGCAAATCCCGTGTTGATGACAGCACTCCCACTAAAGACGCCATCTTCTTTTGCGATGAACGTCAAAGTACCCTGTTCATCTTGATTAAAAATCGTATCACTCGTTACATCGCATTCACCTATATCTTCTATCAAAAATTGTTGCAGCATCTGCTTAAGCTTCAATGTGTTCATATAGTCTTCTCCCTTTCACTCGGTTTTTCACATCCGTGCAAGCAAGGATAACAGAGTTTTTCAGCCACAAGGAGTCATCTTCCCTTGGATAGTCACTGCGAAAATGACCGCCCCTGCTTTCCGTTCTAGTCAAAGCGGATTCAGCAATCAGCCACGCTACGAGTATGGCATTGATTTTTGTTATTTCGTTTATTGATAATGCAGTAACTTCCATATGCAGCAATTTTTCTATATCAAAAGATTCAAGATAGTCCTTTAAACGAGTTAAACCCGCTTCATCTCGAACAATCCCTGCTTCGCTCATTAACATTTCCTGCAATGTAGCCAAATCAGGTATTGCGGATAAAAGGGTGTAACATTTTGAATGCTCTTTTTCTAACGGTATGGTTCTAGAGGGCATATGAGCAAGGAAATGACCAAGCGTATTTCCAAAAACAAGCCCTTCTAGAAGTGAATTGCTTGCCAAACGGTTTGCTCCATGAACGCCAGTACAAGCTACTTCACCAACTGCATATAAGGAGGCGACAGAAGTTTGTCCCCATTGATCCACTTCAACTCCACCCATCAAAAAATGGTTTCCAGGTGCAACCGGGATTTTTCCGAATTTAAGGTCGATATCGCTTTTTTCACATAATGAAGTCACAGTTGGAAAACGTTTTTTAAAATCCTTAATCATCGAAATATCCAAAAATACCTTTTCACCGCGCTGCAAATAAGAAAAAATCGTCTGTGCCACAATATGTCTTGGTGCAAGGTCTTTCATTCTGTGGACATCTTCCATGATGGGCTTGCCCATTTCATTCACTAATTGTGCACCATCACCGCGGACCGCCTCTGAAACGAGCCCCTCTGCTTTACCATTAATAAAAAGAAGAGTCGGATGAAACTGGATAAATTCCATATCACGCACTCGTGCCCCAGCTTTGAAAGCAAGTGCGATTCCATCTCCTGAAACAGTCTGTGAATTAGAAGTAATTCTGTATAGAGAACCGCAGCCACCTGTTGCCAATACAGTTTGTTCTGCATAGTAAGATACAAATCCGCCTTCCTTTTGCAGCGTTTTGACCCCAATACAAGAACCATCTTTTCCTATAATCAATTCCACCGCTGCAGTATCCTCGAGCACCTGTATCGTTGATTTTTTCAAGCCATCTATTAGATGCTCCATGATGTACTTACCTGTAGCATCTCCATGACTATGAAGGATTCTTCTTTGGCTGTGCGCACCCTCCATGCCAAGCATAAGTCCGCCATCTTGATCGCGGTCGAATTGCATACCGGATTGGATGAGTTCAGATATCACCAAGGGAGCCTCTTCTACTAATTTTACGACAGCATGTACATCGTTATATTTCTGACCGGCTGCCAACGTATCTTTTTTATGATAAGATACTTCGTCCTGATCAGATATTGCTGCAGCAATTCCGCCTTGCGCTAAATAGGAATTACTGTGACGAATCTTTGATTTTGTGATGAGTATCACATGCTTATGCTGGCTTACTTCTAATGCAGTTTTCAAGGCAGCAATGCCGCTTCCTATCACTACGACTTCCGTTCTTTCCATTATTTCATTCCTCCTGTTTACGACAGGTGTCTTGACAACTATATTTACATATTATTAAACTATTATCAAGAGTTTTTTAAGTTTAGAGGATGGAAGTGATTTCTTGATTTATTTAGATTATGCGGCCTCAACACCGATGGATAATGAAGCACTAGATGTCTTTGTTGAAGCATCTCGGAAGTTTTTTGGCAATGCGAGCAGTTTGCATGATATCGGATCAGATGCAGCACGTTTATTAGATATGTCACGGCAGCAAATAGCGGAAATGCTAGACATAAAAAAGGAAGGGATCGTCTTTACGAGCGGCGGTTCAGAAAGCAACATGATCGCAATAGATACATTCATCGCCTCAAAGCCTGCCTGGCAGAATCACTTAATTGTAAGCCAAACTGAACATGCATCCATAGCCAATTATGTCAGCAAACTTGCAAACAACGGCTTCGATGTTACGTATTTACGTCATTTGAAAGACGGACGTGTTGACATCGAACATCTACAAGATTGTATTTCGGGGCGGACTTGCTTAGTCATTGTTCAACATGTAAATTCAGAAATCGGAGTCATTCAACCTATCGAACAATTAAGCAAAATCGTTCGCGACCATGATGCCTTTTTGCATGTAGATTGTGTTCAATCATTTGCTAAATTACCGCTTGATGAGATATCTGCCGTATGTGATAGTCTTGCTATTTCGAGCCATAAAGTATATGGCCCAAAAGGCATTGGGGCCGTCATTTTCCCGGGCATCCATCATCTAAAGTCCTCAATACCCAATATCACTCATGAACATGGTTTTCGTGCAGGGACTGTCAATGTTCCTGGTATAGCTTCCTTCGTTACGGCTGCAAAAAAATTAGCGAAAACCATGGAAGATGAACGAAACCGGATTTTTCAGATTCGGCAGCAATTGATTCGGCTACTCGAGGAAAAAAAGATTGATTTTCAAGTTATCGAAGCGTCAAACCAGCAATTGCCTCACATTCTGGCGTTGACATTTTCCGGATTACAAGGACAATACATCATGCTAGAATTAAATCAGCAGGGCTTTGCGGTATCCACGGGTAGCGCTTGCCAAATCGGCAAACAAAATCCGTCAAAAACAATGATAGCTATTGGAAAAAGCGAAGAAGAAGCCCATCAATTTGTCCGGCTTTCTTTTGGAAAAAACACGACAGTGGACGATATTCGTATCTTAGCAGACTGTCTTGCAGGAATAGCTGTGATTCGATAAGATTCTCTATTCTGTGGTAAACTGTTTGTAAATAACGAGGTGAATTATTATGGAAAAAAAGAAATTACTTGGTGAAGAAAGACGGACGAAACTCTTACATATATTACAAACAAGCGAGCAACCAGTAACCGGTAGCGAGCTTTCACAAATAACGAATGTAAGCCGGCAGGTTATCGTCGGTGACATCACACTCTTGAAAGCACGAAATGAACCTATCATCGCTACTAGCCAAGGCTATATGTATTTACAAACAGGGAACACTCAAAAGCCGGAGCGGACCATTGCCTGCCAGCACGATCCATCTCGTGCCCAAGAAGAGTTATTTTTACTCGTCGATATCGGCATTACGGTGAAAGATGTCAAAATCGAGCACCCCGTTTACGGTGATCTAACTGCTTCCATTATGGTCAGCAATCGTAAAGAAGTTCAGCAATTCCTCACCAAAGTAACTGCAACAAATGCTTCTTTTTTATCAGAACTAACAAGCGGCATTCATCTCCATACACTTAGCGCGTCTTCTGAAGAACTACTTGACGAAGCCGAGAACGCCTTGAAAAATGCCGGCATTTTAGTTGATTGAATAAACGAAAACATCCTCAAAAGTTATACCTTTTGAGGATGTTTTTTTTAGATAAGAAATGGTCTTATTGATATCCACAACGGACCAATTTCCTTCACATATAAATACGTTTTTCACATGCAAAACACCTCCGATTATTCGTCCGTGACCAGGAATAATTCGACCTTCAGAGAGATTATTCGTCCGTCGCCAGGAATAATTCGACCTTCAGAGAGATTATTCGTCCGTGACCAGGAATAATTCGACCTTCAAAGAGATTATTCGTCCGTCGCCAGGAATAATTCGACCTTCAGAGAGATTATTCGTCCGTCGCCAGGAATAATCCGACCTTCAGAGAGATTATTCGTCCGTGACCAGGAATAATTCGACCTTCAAAGAGATTATTCGTCCGTCGCCAGGAATAATTCGACCTTCAAAGAGATTATTCGTCCGTCGTTACAAATAAATCGCTCTTCCATCATTTCACAAATTAGAAAAAACAGTTTGCGTTCCATAACATGAGTTTCTATCGCTTTTCGGAACGGCCATTTGACGATTTACTAAGGAAAAAATAATCCTATTCTATCATCATTGGTTCTGCTTACACTAGAGCTATCTCCATCGCCGTTATCTTCATTATTACTTCTCAATTGCCCTATAAGACTAATAATAGAACTCACCGCTTGTATCCAGCCTCCCATTACCTGTAATAATTCCCCTTCTGACTGTTCCTCCTCTATATTCCGATATTGATATTTTTGTTTTTCCTGTTCTTTATCTTGATCCTTATCCTTATCTCTATCCGCAATAAAAATAGCCATTTCAGTTACCTTCAAAATCCTTCAATGGACATTCATTTCTTTTTGCCTATTTTCTTTATATTTTTACAAAATGTAAGGCAATCGTTTTAGGAACTCGTACACGAGAGAAATACAATTTCTATTGAACACTTGCACAAAAAAATGCCCCGGAATAGACTTCTGGGGCACTTTTCTTATTAAGTATTTTCCCTCATCAATGCACTAAGAGGGTTGTACCATTTACCTCTCTGTGAAAACAATTTGCAACCTTGTAAGCTTAAACGGTTTAATTCCGCATCTGGGTCAAACTTTGAGGAAAGGAACCTTTACTCTCAACTTTAAAGAAATCAACTTTGCGGTACACCATTTTGGACTTTAAAGCATGGATAGCTGCCCATGATTGAAACAGTACATCCAAGAGCCTCAAGCTCAGAAATCGCACCTGGGATGAGAACATCGTCAAGAGCCATTCCGACGTCGATAATGAAAAAGTAATTGCCTAATCCTGTTTTCATTGGTCGTGATTCAATCTTAGAAAGGTTAAGTTTCCTCCAAGAGAAAGCGGAAAGGACTTGGTGCAGCTGCCCTGAATGATCGGCAGGAAGCTGAACCATAAGCGTCGTTTTCCTGTCGCCCTCAGTAGTCAAATGCCCTTCAAAATCTACATCGCTATTAGATACGACGATAAATTTTGTATGATTATGTTCATAATCATGAATATTTTGTTTTACAATCGTCAAACCATACTCCGCAGCAGCCATGTCATTTGCAATCGCAGCAATATTGATATCGGAATTCTCCATCACCATTTTCGCAGCTGCCGCAGTGGACGTGACATATTCATAAGGTATGCCCCTTAGTTCTTTATGTAGAAATTTGCGGCATTGTGCGATAGCATGTGAGTGCGAATAAACCATATCCGGTTTAAAACCAGGATATGCATGATCCGGATGCACCATATAATGTTGTTGGATTGGAATCGTTACTTCCCCTTTAATCGGTAATGTCACGTCATGGACTAAGTAATCCATCGTAATATTTACCGAACCCTCCAAAGCATTCTCGATTGGGACGAGTGCGTGATTCACTTCCCCGTCACGAACAGCATCAAGGCAGTCTGGAATCGTATTCATTGGTATTTTTATATCATTAGGAAATAGTCGCGATACAGCTAAATCCGTGAACGTTGCTTTCGGTCCAAGAAATGCTATTTTTGATGTCATATTATAATCCCCTTTTCACGGAATATCTACTATTTATGTTATGTCATTTTCTGATTTTTTACAATAGTTAATCGATAAATCGTCCCCTGATAAAAAAACAGCCTGCACATGTGAAATGTACAGGCTGTTTTTTATGCGCCGTTCCCAATAATTTCGACTTTTTCGACGAACTCCATTTTACGCAGTTTAGTAAGCAGATCATTAATATCCATCGTCATCCCACCCGTGTTTAGAGATAGGGTAACATTGGCTCGTCCCTGCAAGGGAATCGTTTGGTGAATGGTCATGATGTTGCAACCTGATGAGGCGACGAGCCGTAAGAGCTCCGATAGAGTACCAGAACGATCTTCGAGATAGAAGAACAGGGTAATCAGCTTTTCTTTAACAACTGTATGAAATGGAAAAACCGTGTCACGGTATTTGTAAAAGGCACTTCTACTTAAGTCCACTCGCTGTACTGCTTCCCAAACTGATTCTGCTTTTCCCCGTTCAATCATTTCTTTTGCATCCAGCGTTTTTTTCATCGCTTCGGGAAGGACATCCTCTCGAACGAGGAAAAATTTCTGATCGGCCTTATTCAAACTCAGCACGCCTCCTTTTGCCTGCCATCATGGTATCTAATCAATCAACGAATTCAAATTCATATTCAAGGATACGGACGATATCACCATTTGTCGCACCTTTTTGGCGAAGGCCTTCGTCGACTCCGAATGAACGAAGTTGTCTAGCGAAACGACGGATGGACTCTTCACGAGTGAAGTCAGTCATTTTGAATAGACGCTCGATCTTGAATCCAGAGACGGCAAAACTTCCATCCGATTCGCGTTCAATGTCAAATTCATCTGACTGTGATGTATGTTTATAAAGAACACGGTGGATTCCAGTATTCTCTTCTTCATGATCAAGAGGGAACTCAGGTGTTTCTTCGATTTTATCAGCAATCGCATAAAGTAGCTCTCGGATTCCTACACGTGTTACGGCAGAAATCGGGAAGACCGGGAAGTCTTCTTCAAGCTTTTCTTTGAATGCGGCTAAATTCTCTGCTGAATCCGGCATATCCATTTTACTTGCTACAATGATTTGCGGACGTTCAGTCAAGCGCAGGTTATACTCTTCAAGCTCTTTGTTGATTGTCAGGTAGTCTTCATAAGGATCTCTACCTTCAAGGCCTGACATATCAATTACATGAACAATTACCCTTGTTCTTTCAATATGGCGTAAGAATTGATGTCCAAGACCTACTCCTTCAGAAGCACCTTCAATCAGGCCAGGCAAATCGGCCATTACAAAGCTACGGTGATCTTCCGTTTCTACCATTCCAAGGTTTGGTACAATCGTTGTAAAATGGTATTCGGCAATTTTAGGTCTTGCTGCAGATACGACAGAAAGTAAAGTGGATTTTCCGACACTTGGAAAACCAACCAAACCTACATCAGCCAATAATTTCAATTCCATAATTATATCGCGCTCTTGGCCAGGTTCACCGTTTTCCGCAATTTCTGGAGCAGGATTAGCTGGAGTCGCAAAACGAGAGTTTCCACGACCTCCGCGTCCACCCTTAGCGATAACGGCGCGTTGTCCGTGTTCTACTAAATCAGCAATAACTTCCTTGGTTTTTTCATCAATTACAACTGTACCTGGTGGAACTTTAATAATCATATCTTTAGCAGCAGCACCATGCATGTTTTTGGACATGCCATGTTCTCCGCGCGGTGCCTTAAAGTGGCGCTGATAACGGAAATCCATTAACGTACGCAGGCCTTCTTCTACTTCAAAAACGACGTTCGCTCCATTACCACCGTCTCCGCCGGCAGGTCCGCCTTTTGGTATGAATTTTTCACGACGATAAGCAACTATCCCGTTACCACCGTCTCCGCCTTTTATATAGACTTTCGTTTGATCGACAAACATGCTATCACTTCCTTGTTTTCTGCAAGTCATTTCTTGCTGTATACTTCTCTAAAACTTAATATCCATCTTAAAAAATAATTCATCTTCATTACATTCGAGAATATCAATTGATTGCTCCGCAGTTAACGACTTTTCTAAAAATCCCATCACAGCGGCTTGGTCGATAAATCTGCCTTGCATATGAAATGAACAACGCATATCGCTTATCTCTTTCTTACACATAGAAACAGCTAGAATATTTTCAAAAAATGGGTCTAGATTCTTTTCCAAAACTTTAAAGTAATCATTCGTCCAACGATACATCAGCTCGTCCAGCTCAGTAGAGCCTTCAAAAACATCAATAATTTCATATTCGCAATAAAATGATCCGTTATTCCAATTCGACGTCAACAACATCTCGCTGAACTTTGGCAAATTCAAATTGGTAAGGCGTGCTTCATTCTGGGTTTCAATAATGATTTCATCAATAATGCCTTTGACACGATCAATTTTGTTTAACTCCAGATTCCCTTTTATTATTTGAATTCTATTCAGCCAATCATGCCTGGTTTGACGAAGAGTTTCAATAGTCGTCCAATTTTTATCCATTATTAACACCTTCAATTATGATAAAGAAACTTTTTTCAGCTCTATCATGTTGAATACTTCCATTTGTACAGTATATCAAAAAAACAACAAACAGGAAATGAAGCTCGATTCACATGCCTTCACATGAAAGCCCCCGTCCAAAAAATACAGCCACACACCCTGAGTTCTTTGGACGATGGTAGAGCCATTTGAACTTATAAAGAGAATGGGCCTTATTTATGCACCAATTGGAGATATTATAGTTGAATTGGACTGTCTATTTGGCCTAACCAAATGTGATGGATAAAGTAATCTTAGATTTTCCCCTAAAAGGTAAGAAAGCCCGCCTATTGGCGAGCCTTTTGTAAGTCAGAGGTTGTTTTTCTTATACTAATGACTAAAGTCTCCTGCAAAAAGCTGGTTATTTATCGTTCCTATAGTATAAATAAAGGGCCGGACCCCTTCTTCACTATATACCATACCATTATTAAAAATGACGCGATATATAGTGTCTTGTAGAAGGAATCAGACCCTTTTGAGTCAGCCTCTGTTCAAAGATGCCAATTATGCTTCTTGTGCAACTGGATATACGCTTACTTTTTTACGGTCACGTCCGAAACGTTCGAATTTAACAACACCGTCTACTTTAGCGTATAGAGTATCGTCTCCACCACGGCCTACGTTCTCACCTGGATAGATTTTTGTTCCGCGTTGACGGTAAAGGATAGAACCACCAGAAACGAATTGACCATCTGCACGTTTAGCGCCAAGACGCTTAGATTGAGAGTCACGTCCGTTCTTTGTAGAACCTACTCCTTTTTTCGAAGCGAAGAACTGAAGATTTAATCTTAACATTTGTTCCACCTCCTATTGGTTGAGGATAATTTTCATGTATTTACCATAATCACGTTCGATAGTTTGCAGCGATATGAGCATACTGTTCAAGAGCAGCTGCACCTTTTCTTCGGATTCCGGTGAAAGATTCTCCGGAATGACGCAGCGAAGATAGCCGCCCTCTCTCCCTTGCTCAATCTCAGGCTCTACATCCGTTAAGGACATAATCGCATTGACTGACCCGAAGGAAACAGCCGATACACCTGCACAAACGATATCTGAACCTTTTTTAGCAAAATTAGCATGTCCGCTTAAGGTGAACGAAGTAATCCGTTCCTGCGGAGCATCAAAGACAACTTTAATCATCTAGAATCAGCCCTTACGCGTTGATTGCTTCGATAACAACTTTTGTGTATGGTTGACGATGACCTTGTTTTTTACGATTGTTTTTCTTCGCTTTGTATTTGAAAACAGTGATTTTCTTTTGCTTACCTTGTTTCTCGACAGTACCTGTTACAGTAGCGCCTTCCACTAGTGGAGCACCGACTTTCACGTCTTCGCCACCTACGAATAAAACTTTGTCAAATGTAACAGTTTCGCCTGCTTCTGCGTTTAATTTTTCAATGTAAACCGCTTCGCCAGCTGCTACTTTAATTTGTTTACCGCCAGTTTCGATAATTGCGTACATACTTGCACCTCCTTAAATGTCTCAGACTCGCCAATCACAGGCGTCTTGTCAAAAAGACAAAAGCTTAAGACCTGTTGTTGAGCGGTTGTAGCACGGGTGCTACAAACATAACATTAAAATCCTATCATGAAACCGGAAGAGCTGTCAATATATTTGTAAGAATTCTCGTCCATCACTTGAAAGCTCGCTCGATTTCCTGAATGCTCCCAAAGCGCTTAATAGAATACGTATTTATAGAACCGGAGAGAAATGAAAGAAATAACTTTTTAGAAATCAATTCTTCCAATGTCGGCCTATATGATTCATTTTCACCTAGTAACACGTCTGCCACCGCTTTGTTTACTTCCACCCAGACCGCTTCATCATCCGCTTTGCGATGTTCCAGCAATTCTCGCTCCAACCGGAAGGCCACTGTTTCAGCACTCTCAACTTTCCCGCTTCCGCTGCATACAGGACAGGGTATCGTCAATATTTCGCTAAGTGACGGTGAGGTTCTCTTTCTCGTAACCTGTAAGATGCCTAGTTCTGTAAAGCCAATAACCTGGACGCGCTTCTCATCCCTCGCTACTTCCTTTTTGACAATGTCGATAATTTCAAGCTTATGCTGTGACTTCTCCATATTGATGAAATCTATTAGGATAATCCCGCTAATATTTCTCAATCTCAGTTGACGGGCAACCTCTTTCGCTGCCGCCTGATTCACTGCAAACAGCGTTGCTTCCTTTTCCACTTTACCAGTGAACTTACCCGAATTGACGTCGATTACAGTGAACGCTTCCGTTTCTTCAAAAATTAAATAGCCTCCGTTATCGAGCCAGACTATTTTCTTCATCACTTTCTCAACTTGCCCATCCACATTCCGTTCAGAAAAAATGTTTTTTGGTCCCGTTTCATAGGATAATATCCATTCCTTACCGTTTTCCTGTATCCATTTTTTTAACTCTTGATATGCCTCGAAATCATCGGTAGCAAGTTCCCCTGAACCCGTTCTCGACATTTCAGAGATAATCATCTCTAAGAAATTATCTCTCTCATAGAGGAGAGCTGGAGCCTTTAGAGAGGCTACTTTCAGTTCAAGATTTTTATAGAGCTGACGCAATGAAGATAATCTGTTCAAAAAAACAGTTTCGCTTTCATTCTCCATCGATGTGCGGACAATCAACCCCTCATTAGGCTGTTTAAACTGTACAGCCGTTTCCCGCCACTGTTTTTGCAAGTGCTCGTTTTTGAATTTCTTAGAAACGCCAACATAATCTATTCCATGTATGTAAACGAGGGAATCTGTTGAAAACTCGATCAACCCTGTCAATTTTGCTCCTTTTGTACCGGTTGCATCCCTAGTCACCTGAACTAGCAGCTTTTCTCCTTGGCGGACGTATTGACCAATTGCCGCTTTTCCGTCTCGTTTTGTCAGTTGGAAAGACGGAATTTCGTCACGATGCAAAAAGCCATTCTTGTCTACTCCATAATCAATAAAGACTGCATCCATACCCGGTAATACCTTTGTTACTTTCCCAAGATAAATATTACCGACCGTACTGCATTGGTGAGGCGGCATGATTTCAATTTTACGTAGCACATCATTCTCCAGCACAGCCACTCTTTTTTCGCGCGAAGATAGGTTAGCGATCATCTTTTTCATTAAAAAAAATCCTCTCCTCAATTTGAAGAAAGGATATCATATTTAATAAGAATATAATAGGTCACCTATTTTCCCATTTGTCATTTTCTCTGAAAAATAGGCATGGAGGATTTCCGTTTCATCCAACGAACCACTCTCTTTGCCGTTTTTCATAATGATAACGGGGTGCTTACAGCCGCGTTGAAACATTTCCAGCACCTTATAAATCGGTTCTTGGGAATCCACCATAATCGGCTTTAGTTTCGCCAAATCGTTTGTATGACCATAATGACGCTGTAAAAGAAAGCGGATAAAAGCGTAATACCGCTGCCGCCATTCCATGACAAGTGACAGACTAATAAACAAGATGATCAGCCAGATATTCAAGTTAAGTGGTTCGAGAATGAGCCAAGTTAAAAAAGCCAGGAGTGCGAATGCGGCAGAAAAATAGAGCGTATATTTCTGTGCTTCAAGAAAGGTGCAGTAAAGAGATACACCAATGAATAAAAGCCTCCCTCCGTCCAATGGCCAAATTGGCAGCAAATTAAAAACCAACAACATAAGATTCATATATAAGAAAGGCTGATAAAGCTCATAGGAAATAAAGGAAAGGGAATAGAGCAAAAAAGCCGCTCCGATGAGCCAAACATGTTGAAGCGGACCGGCAAGCACGACGGCCAAATCCTCCTTCAAACTTTTATTTCCATACTCCTCAGTCTCGACCGCCCCTCCAAAAGGAAGCAGATGGATTGACTTAATTCGCCATTTAAAGTGCTGAGCACAGGTTGCATGCCCCATCTCATGAATAAAAACGATGAGTAACAACATCATCACTTCAACGAAATGGGCCGTAAGGATGGCGATTCCAATGACGAACCACAGTGTCGGATGTACTCTGATTTTAAATAGCAATTTTCCATACTCACTCAAAGGTTATCACCTTTTTAGGATCGATGAAGGCGTCATTTTCTTTTATTGCTAAATAAAACCTGCCCTTGGAACCGTCTTCACTTACTGTAACCTGTCCGACTTCGTTCCCTTTATTAACAAACTCATAAAGTTTCACATCAATCTTTTCTAGTTGCCCATACCAGGATTCACTCTTGTTAGCATGCTGAATAACAACCGTCTTTCCAATCCCCTCCTTTTCACCGGCAAAAATGACCACCCCTTCATTGATCGATTCAACCTTAGACCCTTTGCTTGTTTCCAATATGATTCCCTCGCCGTTTGTCTCAAAGGTTTGGGTAATCTTCCCAGAAGCAGGCATCGCATAGCCTTCACCTGAATCGACTGTTTCTTTCCCAGATTTAGTCGGTAAAAAAGCGATAGGCTTACCAAACGCACTTTCATACCAATTGGAAATCGAAGCAAACTGAAATTCCTGCTTCATGTTTTCCGTGACAAAACTCCTTGCAGAATCCAGCCGCGTTGAAGGATGCTTAAACATCACCGCAATAATAAGAAATAGACATACACTGGCCAAGATTTTAAAAAAGAAATATTCTTTCTTAAAGAGCGGATGATCTTTCTCGGAATACCCGTTAAATGAATCAAAACCATACGGTTCCTCATTATTGATCTCCGTCCAACTACCATTTCCTGCTGGTTTATCATTAAACTTCCGTCTCTTGGCAATACGATTGCGGATATCTTTCCTGCGATCATCCATTCCAAATCCACCCCCTGCTCATGTCAAAGCGCTATATTACAACGTATGAGCAACTTGTCCAGACTATGACGGAGAAAAGATTTTCTTTCTAAACACCTCTGAATTTTTCTTTCTAAAATAAATTTCGGAACAACAATTTAATTGAAAACTATGAGTTTTGATGTATTTTATGCTTTGATTTAGAAAATGAAATCATGGAGAAAAAAAATCCAATTGATATTGTTCTTCTTAATTTGTTATAATGAAGTTGTTTTAACATTATTGAGGGGGAACATTTTTTTATGTCAATCGAAATAGGCAGCAAAGTACAAGGTAAAGTAACAGGTATCACTAATTTTGGAGCATTCGTAGAATTACCAGGAGGCTCAACAGGTCTTGTGCATATCAGTGAGGTAGCGGATAGCTATGTAAAAGACGTTAATGACCATCTTAAAGTAGGCGACCAAATTGAAGTAAAAGTGATTAGTGAGAAAGACGGAAAAACTGCCTTGTCCATCAAAAAGGCTATAGATAAACCCGAAGGGCAAACCTCTTCTTATACCAAACGCCCACCACGCCAAGGGGATAGCCGTTCTAAAGACTTTCGTTCAAAAGGTAATTTCCAACCAAAGGAAAATTTCGAAGATAAAATGGTTCGCTTTTTAAAGACTAGTGAAGAAAATTTATCTACTCTTAAACGTAGCACCGAATCAAAACGTGGCGGTAGAGGCGGAAGACGCGGATAACCTGTCGCATTTATTAATACTTAATCAACACATAAAAAAGGCAAGCCAAGATAGATGGCTTGCCTTTTTTATATAATCTAACTCTCCATCCTTAAGCTTGCGATAGGATAAAAGAAAAAAAGCGAGGGCATTGAATGCACTCACTTCATAATTTTTGATTCAAATTTACCGCACGCTAAAGAATTTTTTCAATTTTGACATAAAACCTTTTGGTTCGACGCCTATCGGAGTCAAGGGCACAGATTCACCAAGAATCCTTCGGGCAATGTTCCTATAGGCAAGCGAGACTCTATTGTCCGGATTATAGGCAATGGGTTCCTTTTTATTAGCTGCTACAATGACCTGATCATCATCCGGAATGACGCCGATCAAATCAATTTTAAGAAAATCGGTTACTCCATCGATATCCATTTCCTCATCTTCATGAAGTAAATGGCCGCGTATCCGGTTGATAATCAATTGAGGCGGTTCAATCTGCTCTTCTTTTTCGAGCAGACCAATAATACGGTCCGCATCCCTGACAGCCGGTCTTTCGGCAGTCGTCACGATAATTGCTTTGTCAGCACCAGCTATGGCATTCCTAAAGCCCTGCTCAATACCTGCAGGACAGTCAATGAGGATATAATCATAGTCCGGTTTCATATCACTAATGAGTTTCCTCATCTGCTCTTCGTTTACCGCTGATTTATCACTATTTTGTGGAGCCGGAAGCAAATAAAGCAGATCCTCGAAATGCTTATCTTTAATAAGCGCTTGATGTATTTTGCAGCGCCCTTCGACCACATCGACCAAATCGTAGATGATTCGATTTTCCAATCCCATAATCACATCTAAGTTCCGAAGACCAATATCCGTATCAATCAAACAAACCTTTTTACCTAGAAGAGCTAACGATGTTCCTAAGTTGGCGGAGGTGGTTGTTTTTCCGACACCACCTTTACCAGATGTAATAACTATTGCCTCTCCCACGATTAGAGACCCCCTTCTAATCTATTTAAATTAGGTCTATATTTCTTTAAAACTTGCAGCTTTTCTATTATTATATTTTCTTCTTCGTCCATGAAGGCACATTCCAAGTCATGCCCCCATTTCGTATATTGGTCAGGAGATAAATTCACTTGTCCAGCAATACGCAACTGAGCGGGTTTCATAACAGAGGCTGCAATAATAGCCTCATTATTCCCCTTATATCCGGCATGGGCTATCCCTTTTAACTGTCCCATAATATATATGTTACCACCCGCACGAACCGTTCCGTCCGGATTAACATCTCCAATTAGCAGTAGATCGCCGGGAACTTCAAACACCTGTCCCGATCTTATCACCTTGGTCACAGTTGTCACTTGGTTTTCATCTTTCCAGCGTTTCGCTTCATCCTTTGTCAGGACATTCGAAAGCATCTCGTCAACGAAAAGTTTCTTCTTTTTATGGATAACCTCTTTAATCTTTTCCACTTGTTCATCATCTAGATAGCGGTTCCCTGTATGTACTTTTACGGAAATAGACGGGTCATTTTCTTGAAACTGATAGTTTGCAGAAAGCTTCGCTTCTAACTCTTTCAATAATTCGGAAAATGAGCAAGAATCATCGAGATGAAGCATAAACCCGTCTTTTGTTCCCTTAATCATAACATTTTGCTGAATTCTTTTATTCATGACGTTTGTTTCACCTCAATGAAATATAATTCGACATAGGAAAACAAATTTCCTTTTTCTACTTACATGGAAAAGTGAAAATACATTTTTAACCTACTATTAGAACACAGAAACGTTATTCTAATTCTCCTTGCAAATCAAGCTTTTCGATAATTCTCTTTAATGGATAGCAACTAATAATAATAAATACGAGGTTCAATAATAATGTCGGGACGAATCTCCGGTCCATATATTCCGCAAATCCCATATCTGCAAAAGATAGGATGATATTCATTTGAAAAATAACGACCTCTAAAACTGCCGTAAACAAGAGAGCTACAAGGCAGGAAATAAGTATATTATTTTGCAAGATTTTCATGCATTTTGAAATCAAATACGCAAGAAAAGGGATAAGGAACATGTAAACCCCTAAAATTTCTGTATATACGGCATCATATGTTAACCCAAGAATTGCTCCATAAAGCATCCCTATTTTTCTAGATCCGAACATAGTCAGGAAAAAAACAAAAATCATAATAAACCGAGGAACTAGGATTTTATCAGCGCCAAATACATCACTTGCAAATAACTGGGCAAAGATGCTTTCAAAAACAAAAAAAAGCAAGGCTATAAAAGAAAGGATGAAATGTTTCACTTAACTTCATCCTCCCCATCCATCTCATCTTCTACGCCGCCAACTTCACGTTTGACGACCATTACATTATTAATATCATAAAAATCCGTCGATGGTTCAATATACGCGGTTTGGTTCAATCCATATTGATCCACTTTAACATCGACCACTTTTCCGATTGGCAGACCTTTCGGGAAGATCCCTCCATAACCAGAAGTAATGACCAATGAATTTTTCTTGATTTTTTTATCATAAGGAATCCGTTTCATTAATAAAAGATTCTTTTCATCATCGAACCCTTCAATCAAACCAAATGCTTTATCTTTGCCTTGAATGATTGCAGAGACGCGGTTAGCTTTGTCGATTGAGCTTAAAAGTTGAACAGAAGCAGTGAAATCAGTGGCTACTTTTACCTTACCAACTAAACCAGTGGATGTAATGACAGCCATATTTTTTTCTACTCCATTACGCTTTCCTTTATTAATCGTAAGCATTTCATGCCAGCGTTCAGGATTACGCCCTATAACCGTCGCCTGAATTGGCGAATACTTCCGCAGATCGTCTTCCTTACCGAGGTTATCACGAAGTTCTTCATTTTCCTCTTTTAAATCTTGAACCTGGGTTTTCAATAAAACATATTCATCCAAACGGGCTTTCAACTTTTTGTTTTCATCGTATGTATGTTGAAGTTCTTTTAAGTCCCCTACAAACCCCGTTATACCCGATACAGGTTTATTAAACACATTTCCGACCCAGCCTGTTGTATCCTTTAAGAATTTCTCGGGCCAAGTTAACTCTTCTCTCTCTCTTAATGAAAAACCGATCAATGCCACGAGAACGATAATGCTAACGAGCAAGAGAAGGAGTTTTTTATTAAAAAACTGTGGCATGATGATTGCACCTCTATTTTTAATTTACTCAATTGTAATGATTAAACACATTAATAACAGCTAGCCATCAAATGTTTTTAGACGGCTTAAAGAAAAAGCAAAGCCGGCCCAAAATTGCAACCTTTTGTTGAGCCGGCCCTATTTGAGAAGTAATGCTTGTAATGCTTATCTTGAATCTCTTGATTTAGTCTTGAACAAATGAATGTGGTCCAATGCTTTACCCGTTCCGATTGCAACACAATCAAGGGGATTTTCAGCAATGATTACTGGCATTTGCGTTTCTTCACTGATGACTTTATCCAAATTGCGCAGCAAAGCACCTCCGCCTGTTAGTACAATACCTCTGTCCATAATGTCAGCTGCAAGTTCAGGTGGTGTTTTTTCTAAAGTGTTTTTCACTGAATCTACAATCGCAGAAACTGTATCACTTAATGCTTTAGAGATTTCCTCAGCTGTAATTTCGATCGTTTTTGGTAATCCAGTCAAAAGGTCACGGCCGCGAATTTCCATATTTTCAATACCTTCCGTGTCACCTGCAGAACCAATTTCCATCTTAATCGCTTCAGAAGTACGTTCACCGATCATTAGATTGTAGTTCTTACGAATGTAAACGATAATGGCATCATCCATCTCGTCACCAGCAATGCGAATTGATTGGCTTGTTACAATTCCACCAAGGGAAATAATCGCTACTTCCGTTGTTCCCCCGCCAATATCAACGACCATGCTGCCTGTAGGTTCCCAAACAGGAAGATCAGCTCCGATAGCTGCTGCAAACGGTTCTTCAATTGGATAGGCATCACGAGCTCCAGCTTGTCTAGCTGCATCGATAACTGCACGCTGTTCAACTGCTGTAATTCCAGAAGGCACACAAATCATGACATACGGTTTGTTACCGAATACGCCCTTTTTTTGAGCTTCTTTCATATAATACTTCATCATTGTAGCCGTTGTTTCATAATCGGCAATAACTCCGTCCTTCATCGGGCGAAGGGCAACCACGTTTCCAGGTGTACGACCGATCATGTTTTTCGCATCATTTCCGACTGCGACAATCTGTTTTGTATCTGTTTGCACAGCAACAACAGATGGTTCACGTACGGCAATTCCTTTTCCTTTTACATAAACAAGCGTATTAGCTGTTCCTAAATCAATTCCTATATCTCTAGCGCCAATTCCAAACATTATGGTATCTCCCTTTCGTAAACAAAAATGCCTTTTTATAAGTTCAAATAATAATTTGTCGTTTTTTGACAATAAGAGTTTTGAAAAAGTTTCCTCTTTTAAAAATCATAAACAATATTATATCGTATCATCAAAAATTTTGATAGTGTCATAAATAACCTTTTTCCTTCAAACTAACATATTTGTGCTCCCCAATAATGATATGATCCAATACTTCAATCCCAATTATTTTACCACATTCGACTAATCTTTTCGTTACTTCAATATCTTCTCTGCTGGGAGACGGGTCTCCGGAGGGGTGGTTATGAAGACAGATGATAGAGGCAGCAGACCTTCTGAAAGCTTCTTTGAAGACCTCACGCGGATGCACAATCGAAGCATTGAGACTGCCGATGAAGACTGTCGTTTTATGAAGAACTTGATTTTTCGTATTTAAATAGAGACAGACGAAATGTTCTTGTGTCAAAAAACGCATTTCTTCCATGCAATAATTGGCACCATCTTCAGGAGAGCGGATCACATAGCGGTCTGGATCATTTAATTTTTGAATTCTCCTGCCAAGTTCGACCGAGGCTAAAATTTGAATCGCTTTCGCTTCACCAATCCCTTTAATCCCGGTCATTTCTTCGACAGAGGCTTCTTTTAACAGACGCAGACCCTCGAAAGATTTGATGAGACGACTAGAAAGCTGAAGAACAGATTCTTCCTTTGTTCCAGTCCTCAACAGCAGAGCAAGCAATTCTTGATTGGAGAGGCTTTGCGGCCCGTCTTGCAGGAATCTTTCGCGAGGCATCTCTTCTTTCGGGTAACCCCGCATTTGCATTTTTTCACTCAAAGCATCCACCCTTCCTTATAAAAGGGAGAGTGCCAGAGGAGAAATCTATTACGTCATGTCTGATTGCATCACCTTAAGTTCGCGAGCTAGTCTTGAAACCGGAAGTCCGACAACAGTGAAATAGTCCCCATTAATTTGTTTGACAAGAAGTGAACCGTATCCTTGAATACCATAGCCGCCTGCCTTGTCAAAAGGTTCGCCGCTGTCCAGATAACGTTCGATTTCAGCTTCTGACAGCTCCCAAAAAGTCACTTCCGTTTTTTCTGCAAATACTTTGCTGTGCTTACCGAATATAATAGCGACACCTGTGTACACTTCATGTGTTCTTCCTGATAACATCTCGAGCATTCTTTTTCCATCGGCACGGTTGATTGGCTTGCCCAATATCTCACCATCAAGGACAACAACTGTATCTGAGCCGATTACCCAGCTTTCCTGATGATCAGCCGCAATGGCTGCCGCTTTCCTAGAAGCTAATTCTTGTACCGCTTCTTCCGCACGCATGTTTTCATCAATACTTTCATCGACATTGGAATTCATACTTTCGAAGGGTATTTGAAGGAATTGTAGAAGTTCTTTACGACGCGGTGATGATGAAGCTAAAATCAATGGTTGCATAATAAAAAGTCACCTTTCTTTACATAGGGAGATACATTTCTATCCTATCAAATTATGGAGAAATCCACAATTATTGTTTACTAGGAATCGACAATGGCCGTATCTTATTTCCCGGAAAATAAAAAAAAGTTGTCATAAAGGGGAGCTTGTCCTGTTAAATAACTCCCCTAGATCATCAACTTTCACCCTGTTATTTTTTGGTAATTCAATAAAAAGTCAAGCAGACTTCCTTGAGCCTGTAAAAGATATTCTTCCTTTTTTGATGTTTCATATTCGGTTATCAACTTTGCCGCAGCTGATAGATTATTATTCATTTGGGAAAGTTCTGATGATAAGTTCTCCCCCTTTAGCTTTTCCATATTTTTTTTCAGAGTTTCCTCGTTTACTGTTGTTTCCTTACCCCGAAGCTTGGTTGCGGATGTTTCTGCTAATGAAGAATATACAGCCTTCATAGTGTCGAGTGTTTCCTCATCTTTTTGGCTTTTACTCGCCGCTTCAAAATTGATTTCCTTCCAATAAACGTCTACATCATATGACTTTAAAAACAATGCCAGCTCCTTACTTGCAGTTAGGCTCTCCGCTGATCCTAAAAATAAATAATAGCTGTCTTCTAATTTGAAAATTTCAGCAGGAACCTGCTTTTCAATGATTTTTTTTTGAATTTGTTTCGCCGCATCCTCGCTGCTGAATACACCGCCTTGTACAAGGAATGTTTTCAGCTGAGCTCCTTGTTCCATAGTTTCTGGTTTTGTATCCTCAGCAGGAGATGCCGTTTTGATAGAGGTCTCAACTGAAGTATCAGCTGCCTTTTCCTTAGTAATGGTTTTAACGGCAATTAAGCCAAGAATCGACCCGAAAAACACCGCGCAAATGACTGCAATCAAGAATGGTTTTATTGGTCTTTTGTCCGGACTATTTAACGTGCCAGTACCAAAACCGATAAGCTTCGGCATTTTCTTCTTTTTCGGGGCAGGGACCAATACAACCTTGTTCTCGATTGAATCATCCGGTAGAATCCATTCAAAACTATCATCAGTTTGTTCCTGCTCCTCACCCGCTGCCTCTTGATCTACATTCTTATTTTTATCGGCAAATACTTTTTCTTCCCCATTTATTTTTATCTTAATACCTTTGCTTTTTTCGGACTTGTCCACTTTTTTTCCTCCTCTCCTGATCATTTTTTCCATCCTATCATAGAGGCAAAAAAAAATAACAAGACTTTTGTCGTCTTGTCATTAATAGGTTTCGTCAAATTTCTCTATTCATATTTCCCTAAACTAAGGACATTCTTCAAAATGTATAGGTTCCGTTATTTCTGATCCTTTGCCGTCGCATAATTTGCATTTCTCACCTTAAATAAATTCCTAGTAAACTATGTCAGTTAAAATAGTAACCATGTCCTTTAAAATCAAAAACGCAAGATGTCCAGAAAGTTTTTGACAAATTTCATCAAAACAAGGATCGTCCCTTTATGAAATAGATTCCCCTAATTATTATCATCTTAAAAAGTGCACATACCACTGTAGAATGGACTCGCCCCAAAAATAAGCAGTCAATGTCCCAAAAACGATATACGGTCCAAAAGGAATCAGTGTTTTCTTTTTAATCACGCCTGTTAGCATACCGATGATGCCAAAAAATGCCCCATAAAAGCTCGCAAACAGAAACGATAACAGCACCAACTTCAATCCGAGTGCAAAACCAATCACTGCAAACAGCTTGATATCACCGCCACCCATACCTCCCTTGCTCACCACAGCGATTAATAGAAGCAAACTAAAGCCAACCGTGGCCCCTACAATTGAATCCCACCAAGGAGATAGTGGAAAGAGAACGCGTAGAAATAAAAAAATCACTGCAAAGAAAAGTAGTACCTTATCAGGAATGAGCATATAGGCCACGTCAGAAACAAAGATGATCATAAACAAAGAAATCAATGCCCAGGCAATCCAGAGTTCGTCCACCCTACCAAGGAATAAAGGAGCTGAAACAAACAAAACACCTGTTAGCATTTCTACAACCGGATAAAGGGGGGAAATCCTGGCCTCACAGCCACGGCATTTACCGCCTTGTATCACATAAGAAACAACTGGTAGTAACTCGAACGACGTCAAGGTTCGTCCACAAGATTGACAAGCAGAGCGCCGATTGGTAAATGAATTTCCTATAGGAACACTTAAGCCGACAACGTTATAGAATGAGCCTAAAATTAGACCTAGGGCGAAGAGAAAGAGATAGAAAGGCATCATTTATTTTACTTGCACTCGGAATCTATTTACTTCGATTGAATCCTTAGCATCAATTGTAAAAGTGCCTATATCAGAAATTCTAATTCCTTTTACAGAACATTCTACTTTGTCATAATCACCAGGGTTCTTCATAATTATTCATTCCTCTCGTTCTTTAATTTGCCATCTCTACTTCTGCCTTCAGTAGATCTCCCTCCTAGTAACTAGTGTATTTCTCTTTAGATTGCCGAATTATTCTTTAGTCCTATAGAATCAATACTTAAACATATTTTAACAAAAATACAGGATAATAGGGAATTGATATATAGGTTTTTATTAAAAGTAGTTTTCTTCTTTTAAGGCTCTGTTAAACGATTATGCTGATAGTTACCAAAAATAAAAAGGACCTTGAACAGGTCCTTTTTGTGAAAATAACTCATTTTGTCATGAAACCCGTTATTGATTATAGATCTATCAAAATTCAGATATAAATTCCCTCACAAGTGAAAGGAAATAAAGGGAACCTGTAATGACAAGAATCTCTTTTTCCCCTGTTTTCTGTCTCCCTTTCCTTATCGCCGACTGCCAATCCTTATCTATGCTTTTATTTTCATGACTGCATTGTTTATAAAGTTTTTCCGCATCAGCCGCTCGTTCATGGTTGAATTCGGTAATGATGATTTCAATCGCTTCCTTTTCCAGCATATGCAGCATCTGTGAATAATCTTTATCCCGAAATGAACTGAAGATAAATCGGTAAGTGTAATCTGGATAATGTGTCTTAAGTGTTTCTATCAGTACTTCGATGCCAGCAGGGTTATGCGCCCCATCAATGATTACCAACGGCTCGTCAGATATTTTTTCAAAACGGCCATTCCATTTCGCCTCCCCTATTCCCTTTCGAATGCTTTTTTCATCTATGCCTTCTATAACTAACATGACAGCAGCGACGGCCAGTGCTGCATTATCTATTTGGTGACGACCTAACATCTGAAGGTCAATATTCCGGATAGACCTATTATCAAGTGAGATTGAGAAGCTTTGCCCATGTTTACTTTGCTTCACATCATTCACATAAAAGTCCCTTCCTAATTGATAATAGGGTACGTTTGCTGAAGCTGCTTTTTCTTCGATTACTTTTGCTGGCTCCTCGGCCGTGACTCCACTGATAATCGGTGCACCACTTTTAATGATGCCAGCTTTCTCTGATGCAATTTCCGCAAGGGTGTTTCCTAGAATATTCGTATGTTCCAAAGAAATAGAGGTAATGATCGAAAGAAGCGGCTGGATGACATTCGTTGTATCGAGCCTGCCTCCAAGTCCCGTTTCCATTAGAACTAGATCGACTTCTTTTTTGCTAAAATAAGAGAATGCCATCGCTGTTAGGATTTCAAATTGAGTGGGTCCGTTCCCCGCACTATCCATCTCTTGTACAATTGGCCAGAGTTCCTGGAAGGCAGCGACAAAGTCATTGTCACTGATTTCATCTGTATTTATCTTCAGTTGTTCATTCATGCGTATTAAATACGGCGATGTGAAGGAAGCGACCCGAATTCCTTCTGCTAGCAGGATTTCTTTTATATAATGCAAGGTAGATCCTTTCCCGTTTGAGCCTGCAATATGAATATACTTTAGACCTTCTTGGGGATTACCTAATTTAGTTAATAATGTTTCCATTCGTGATAGGCCAAAATTCATACCTAATTGAACCTGTCGTTGTTCGAAAAAATGATTGATTTCTTTCATGGTCTTTCCCATTTATCAATAAGCCTCCTCTTTCTTTACACCGCTCTTATGCGTTAAAATTATTTTATCAATATATTAACGATTTACCTAGATGAAAGGTAGTGATTTACCGTGAAACCTTCTGCACTCCACTGTTGGATTGTCGTCAACGGCTATTTACAACATGATAAGTTTTCTAGTTTAGCTTTATTTATTAAAGAAGCAGCTGAAAGAAAAGAGATTTCGGCAACCCTTGTCCGTAATTCCGAACTTATTCCTGTAATTGAAAAAGGATTGCCTATGCTAAAAGGAAATTTTGAAAAGTTGCCTGATTTTGTCCTGTTCATGGATAAAGACATTCATTTGGCTCGCCATTTGGAATTGCTCGACATTCCCGTATATAACAGCAGCACAGCGATTGATATTTGCGATAGCAAAGCAAAAACGCATCAAGCGTTAGCAGGGCATGGCATTCCAATGCCGAAAACCTTATTTCCTCCGTTTACGTATGAAGGAATTGAAAGAATAAATGTGGATGCTTTTAAAGATATCGGCCTTGAACTTGGATACCCGCTTATCGTAAAGGAAGCATACGGCTCATTTGGTGAACAAGTGTATTTAATTCAATCAGAGGCTGAATTTTTGAAGACAGTCCATAAGCTTGGACACAAACCATTTATTATTCAAGAATTCATCGAGCACAGTAAGGGCCGTGATATTCGCGTGAATGTCGTCGGAGATCAAGTCATAGCTGCAATGCACCGCAAATCCGAACATGACTTCCGAGCTAACATGACAGTTGGAGGCCATGCATTACCATACAGCCCCACCAAGAAAGAAGCGGATCTGGCCATCCGATGTGCTTCGATTCTCGGTGCAGACTTTGCAGGCGTCGATTTATTGTTCGGTGAAGATGGCCCACTTCTATGCGAAGTGAATTCGAACTCGCATTTACTAAATATTTACGACTGTACTGGCATCAACATCGCTGATAGCATGTTTGATTATGTGTTGGACAAATTAGAAAAAGGAAGTATTTCAGATGAACAAACAAACAGGTTGGTTGATCTATAACCGTGATGATGCCGAAAAAAACAGAGGATACGGATACATAGACTGGATGCTCGACGAAGCTAAAAGGCTAGATCTTGATTTACATTTTCACTTCCGAGAAGACATCAAAATTGGTCATCGTTTCAATGAGTTGTTCGTGGAACATAAGCAACATCCTATTGAATTGCCAGACTTTGCGATTGTTCGGACCATCGATCCTTTTCTCACAAAACAGTTGGAGCAAGTGGGTATTGCCTGCTTTAACTCCTCTTTCGTATCCGAAATGGCGAATGACAAAGCAAAAACGCATCAATATTTGACCTCAATCGGAATTCCGATGGCCGATACCGTGTATTGCCAAGGAATGCCGAGTGCTGATGATATGGATTTCCCGTTCATCGCTAAAGAAGCCCATGGGCGCGGCGGGAAACAAGTATATTTGATTGAACACGCACATGATTTAGCCGAATTGTCGGAAGGAAATTGGATTGTCCAAAAGCCCTGCGTATTCGGCAAGGATATCCGCGTTTTTGTTATTGGTAAAAAAGTGGTGGCCGCTGTACTTCGAGAGTCCTCCTCCAGCTTCAAGGCAAATTATACGTTAGGTGGATCAGCTTCATTATATGAGCTGTCTGTACCTGAAAAAGCGCTTGTTGAAAGAGTAATCGCAGCTTTTGAGTTTGGCATGGTCGGAATCGATTTTATTTTTGCCGAAGATGACAGCCTAATGCTCAATGAAATCGAGGATGTAGTGGGTAGCAGGACACTTAGTGCACTAAGTGACATTAATATTGTAAGAGAGTATCTTATTTTTATTAAAGATAGAATTTCCTCTCAACCGGACATTTAATCACGACTGATTGAAGATTAATATTTATTAAACACAAAAAAGGATGAACCAGCATAATAGGCCGGTTCATCCTTTTGCATTTTACAGCTGTTTCAATTCGTTGATTCTGTGGATCACAGAGTCACGTTTTTCGCTGTAGTCTTTTTCTTTGGCACGTTCTTCATCAATAACGCTTGCTGGCGCCTTTTTAACAAAGCCTTCGTTCCCTAATTTTTTCTGTACGCGTTCGACTTCTTTATTAAGTTTGTCGAGTTCTTTTTCAAGACGTTTCACTTCTTCGTCGATATTGATCAGTCCTGTAAGCGGAAGGATTAGTTCAACACCAGTTACAACTGCCGTCATTGCTTGAGCTGGTTCTTCGACTTCGATGCCGATCGTCAAGTGTTCAGGATTACAGAAACGCTCGATATAGCTGCTGTTTTTCTGTAATGTTGCTAAGATGGACTCGTCTTTCGCTTTTAAAATCAAATTGATTTTTTTGCTTAACGGTGTGTTCACCTCAGCACGAATGTTACGAACGGAGCGGATGATTTCAACAAGCAGCTTCATTTCCTCGGCTGCAGCTGAATCTGTCAATTCTTCGTTCACTTCCGGCCAAGCAGCAACAGTGATCGACTCACCTTCATGAGGAAGGTTTTGCCAGATTTCTTCGGTAATGAATGGCATGAAGGGATGCAACAATCTCATCGTGTTATCTAGCACGTAAGCTAAGATTGAACGAGTCGTTTTCTTCGCTGCTTCGTCTTCGCCATATAACGGAAGTTTCGCCATTTCAATATACCAGTCACAGAAATCATCCCAAATGAAGTTGTAAAGCACACGGCCGACTTCACCGAACTCATAACGGTCAGCGAGTCTTGTTACGTTTGAAATCGTTTCGTTCAAACGCGTTAAAATCCATTTATCGGCTACAGATTTTTCACCGCTTAAATCGATTTCGTCATACGTCATGCCATTCATATTCATTAAAGCAAAACGGGATGCGTTCCAGATTTTGTTGGAGAAGTTCCAAACCGCTTCCACTTTTTCGGTGCTGTAACGAAGGTCCTGACCTGGTGAGCTGCCCGTTGATAAGAAGTAACGCAGGGAATCAGCACCGTATTGATCGATAACATCCATCGGATCGACTCCATTACCAAGCGATTTGCTCATCTTGCGTCCCTGTTCGTCACGAACAAGACCGTGAATCAGTACATCTTCAAAAGGACGTTCGCCCGTGAACTCAAGTGCTTGGAAAATCATCCGTGAAACCCAGAAGAAAATGATATCATAGCCTGTCACAAGTGCTCCGGTTGGATAGTATCGTTTAAAATCAACGCTATCTTTGTCTGGCCAGCCCATAGTTGAGAACGGCCATAAAGCAGAGCTGAACCACGTGTCCAAAACATCTGTATCTTGTTCCCAGTTCTCAGCATCCGCAGGCTCTTCATGTCCTACATACACTTCGCCTGTTTCCTTATGATACCAAGCCGGAATGCGGTGGCCCCACCAAAGCTGACGGGAAATACACCAGTCGCGAATATTTTCCATCCAGTGCAGATACGTTTTTTCGAATCGATCTGGAACGAAATGAACTTTTTCATCATCAGACCCTTTTTGAAGCTCAACTGATGTATCCGCAAGAGGTTGCATTTTGACGAACCATTGAGTCGAAAGATATGGTTCAACAACAGCACCGCTTCGCTCTGAGTGACCAACTGAGTGAAGGTGATCTTCTATTTTAAAGAGTACTCCTTCATCCTGAAGGTCTTTGACGATTTGCTTACGGCACTCGAAGCGGTCCATACCTTCGTATTTACCGGCCTTTTCATTCATCGAACCGTCTTCATGCATGACAAGGATGCGCTCCAAATTGTGACGGTTCCCAATTTCAAAGTCATTCGGATCATGGGCAGGTGTAATTTTAACCGCACCAGAACCGAATTCCATATCCACATAATCATCACCGACAATCGGAATTTCTCGACCTGTAATTGGCAAGCAAACCATTTTACCGATTAAATGCTTATAACGGTCATCTTCAGGGTGTACGGCAACAGCAGAATCGCCAAGCATGGTTTCTGGGCGAGTTGTAGCTATTTCAATTTCACCTGATCCGTCAACTAATGGATATTTCATATGGTAAAATGCGCCCTGAACATCTTTGTAAATAACCTCGATATCAGATAACGCTGTTTTCGTTGATGGATCCCAGTTGATAATGTATTCCCCGCGATAAATCAAGCCTTTGTTATAAAGGGACACGAATACTTCACGTACCGCTTTAGAAAGCCCATCATCAAGCGTGAAGCGCTCACGTGTATAATCAAGACCAAGACCAAGCTTTGACCATTGTTCACGGATATGACTCGCATACTCCTCTTTCCATTTCCATGTTTCTTCTACAAACTTCTCACGGCCTAAGTCGTAACGGCTTACGCCTTCTGCACGAAGCTTTTGTTCAACTTTTGCTTGCGTAGCGATACCAGCATGGTCCATACCTGGCAACCATAAAACGTCATAGCCTTGCATCCGTTTCATGCGAGTTAATATATCTTGAAGTGTTGTATCCCAAGCATGGCCTAGGTGCAGCTTACCTGTTACGTTCGGCGGTGGAATGACAATCGTATATGGCTCTTTTTTGTCATCACCTTTTGTTTCAAAAAACTTTCCATCAAGCCACCACTTATAGCGGCCTTTCTCTATCGTCTGCGGATCATATTTAGTCGGCATCGAAATTTGGTTCTCTTCCATAATCATTTCCTCCTTTTAAGGGCATAAAAAAAACTTCCATCATCACAAAAGGACGAAGGAAGTTGTTCGCGGTGCCACCTTTTTTCCGAAAAAGAAAAGAATCTTCTTCGGCTCTCAAATGGGATAACGGCTCTTCACCGGCCATCGCTACTAAATAACTTTCACGAAAACTGCTCGCGGACGACTTCTGATGCTGCCAACTTAGAAACCTCTCACCAACGGTTCCCTCTCTGAAAAGCGCATTTCATCTTACTATTTCCGGTCTTTGCATTCATTTATATTCATATGTAAAATCACTAAACGCATATAGTATATAGTACAAAAAAAACAGGGCTCCAGTCAATCATCTTTCGAATACTTTCTTAAAGTATTCTCACTTTAGGCTATTAAATCTTGTCATTCAGTCTTTTTCTTTATTCTATCCTCTAAGATAAGTTCCTGTGACGGCTTTCTCACCTTTTCCACCTCATACCCATAGAATATAAGAAGTCCTACAAAGGAAGGTAATAATATGAAACGAAAATATTCCCCTTATACTTTACCGCCTTGGATGAAAAAATTCCGCGGTGTTTGCCAGCAGTTCATTATCCCTTTTATAGTATTCCAAGGGTTGCGGACGCTGATTTTCCCTACTTTCTTCGATATGCTTCTGCTAATCGCATTTATTTTCTTAGCTATGTCTTTATATTTCGAATGGATTTAATTATTCCCCTACAGAAAAAAAATATACATGACTGGAGGTAATCCAATCATGTATATTTAGCTTGGGGGTGATTGCTCTTCTTTAACAGCTTCAGTAGCCGCCTTTTTCTTCTGTTCAATATCTTCGATTTTCATCACCATATATTCAATATTCTTCAGGAGCCAAAATTGCCGCTGCAGTTGGGTTACATTATCTAGTTCTGTTCTATGGCCTCTGCCGTCCGAATAATTCTTCACTATATCTAGAGCCGATCCCGGAAAAGCAAGATAGCTTTGCATCAGCAGCAATTCTTCTTCTTTTAACGGGAAATAACGGAGATAGTTATATAGCCAATCGACACAGTCATCACATTGGACAGGATAGGTCCTCGCCGATTTGACTAGGAATGGGAGTAAATCGAAATGAGGCGGTGCCGTATTCGAATTCTCGAAATTAATAAAGTAACCATATCCACGTTCATCATAAACAAAATGCTTTAATGAGACCTTTCCATGCGTGACAACAGTCCGGATTTTTTCACTTTCCTTAGTTTTTTCATACCACGTTTCAAACTTCTTAATCGAGTACCTCAGTGCCTGTGATATATCTGTGAAAAAGGAACAAACCGTCATTTCAAATGGAGACATATACCATTTCTTTTCACAGCTATCAATATACTCATCCATAAAATCCTTCTCGTTATTCCAGGAATCCAATGTTCGCTCATAATGAGATTCTCGTTCCTCAATATCCACTACTATTTCTTTTACAGACAACGCATGCATCCGGGCAAGCTCCCTGAACATTTGCTTATGGCTTTCATCACGCTCTCCGTTTCTCTCGTTATTCAACCAGGGCATCAGGTAATACAAACGACCATTATGAAGAACCGCATAACGTTGATCCATCGTTTGATAAATGGGAACAATTCGGTTATACCCGCGATGATACAGTTTTTGAACATTTTTGATAAAATCAATGCCGTTGTGCGGTAAAATGGACTTCAAGGCAAATGTACCGCGATCACTATAGACTTTTTTCACTCGTCCGAAATCCTCTATATATTGTACATATAGGGCATATTCTTTCAAAACTTCTCCTGTGTCCCTATCCCATTTATTAGTCTGCTGATTCTCGTTTCCCCTCACGAGACTCACTCACTTTCTCTAAAAAAACTCGCCAATTGGATTCCTATAGCCACCAAAGGCGTAGTCACATTCAATCTTAATTTCTTAGATTGTCTTTCGTTTATTAAATTACAACTCAATTACTATAGTAAAAAACAGGAGCAGTGCCATCTGCTCTGCTCTCTGCCGTACTTAATTTTTATAAGCAATCGCCTTCGGTATATAAATGACTTGCCCTTCATGAACGTTCTGATTCGACTCCAATTCATTGCTGAAGAGTATAGATTGAACAGTAACATCATAGCGCTGTGCCAAATCATCCAACGTTTCCCCTTGCTGAACAATGCAAACCTTCATCCTGACCAGTTCTTCCTCTTGTTTTCGTCCGAATAAATCCATAATGGATAAATGCTTATCCGCTTGCTCTGTCGTCTCTTTATCATCACGTTCCGAGGCTTTTTTTCTGCCTTTATAATTTTTAACTTCTTTGGCTGGTGGCTCTGGATTTTCTTTTCTTTTAAACAAATCCCTTATAGACGATTGGTGTTCCTCTTCGTTTGCTACTTTCACATGCTCATTGAGGATAGGACCTGCTTCATCAACAGCTTTTTCCTGCCGGTCGACTTCCTCGGATCCAAATGGCGATACAGGAGTCTTACTAACTGGGACATTTTGTTGATTACTTACATAAACCGATTCTTCTTCTTTCTTAATCTCCGGGTTCTCTACGGCTTTTACCAGTCTGCTAACTTCTGCTTCTAGATGCTCATCTTGAATGGATGACTCCGGAATCTTATCAATTGGATGACTATGGCGATCAATTAGGTAAATCACTTCTTCTTCCTCTTCGGCTTCTTCCCTGTTTACTTCTTCCCACTGCTCCTCTTCTGGATACGGTGAAACAGGAATTTCAAAAACTGGAGCATTATGCTGTTCACTTAAATAGATAGGCTCCTCATCATCTTCTTCCTCGGTTTCAGACACTCGTTTTGCCTCGGCAGAAAATGGCGTGTATAACTCTTCTTCCTGCTCATCACGAAACACCGGTTGAAAATCTGGGATTGGCGGGACCCCAGCCGCATATGGAATGTATGACTCATTTTCTTCGTCTGTTTCTTCTTGTTCCTCGGTTTCTGTTTCCACGACCTCCAGTTCCGTATCGGTACGTTCTTCCACATATGAATCATTATAAATTCCGGTTATCAACAAATCCGCCTGCAATTTTAAACAGTTATGCTCAGGTAGAGCATAATCAAAACTTTGAATCGAGACATCAATTTCATCTAATGAGGCAATCCGATTATTCGGAATCGTTATATCAACCGGAAAACGGTGTGTGAACTCATTGAGTCCATCGAGATTCCTCTCAACCTTTTGAACGGCTTTTGGCATAAAGGTCTGTGAAAACTCCTCTTGTTCACCATTTTCCGAGTCCTTGTATTCACCGCATAAATCTAACGAGCCTCGTATAAAAACATATTGATCACTTTCTTGAATCGTCACATTTGGATCGAGGGAAATGGAATATAGCTCAGCCACTTCCTGTCCCTTCTGGAACCAAACGGATTCCTCTAAAGAAAATCGTAAATACGATTCATTTTCTTGCGACAAGACAACTCCTCCTTTCAGCTTCAGGAAACGGTACCTATACCAATAACAATCTATGAAGAAAGGCTATTGATTATTCCTTAATTTCATTGGAAACCATCTTGCCCTTAAGCCCTTCATCTACTTTTATTCGGCCTTTCCGCCATTTAATTCGTCCTTCCTCCACTTTAATTCGGACTTCAACCATTTATTTCGGCCTTCTACCATTTATTTCGGCCTTCAACCACTTATTCGACCTTCAACCATTTATTTCGGACTTCATCCACTTTAATTCGGCCTTCATCCACTTTAATTCGGCCTTCTACCATTTATTTCAGCCTTCATCCATATATTTCGGCCTTCAACCATTTATTTCGGACTTCAACCATTTATTTCGGACTTCAACCACTTATTCGACCTTCAACCATTTATTTCGGACTTCATCCACTTTAATTCGGCCTTCATCCACTTTAATTCGGCCTTCTACCATTTATTTCGGACTTCAACCACTTTAATTCGGCCTTCACCATTTAATTCGGCCTTCACCATTTAATTCGGCCTTCAACCATTTATTTCGGACTTCTACCATTTATTTCGGACTTCAACCATTTATTTCGTCCTTCAGCCATTTAATTCGGCCTTCCTCCACTTTTATTCGGACTTCAACCACTTTAATTCGGCCTTCATCCACTTTTATTCGGACTTCAACCATTTAATTCGGCCTTCCTCCACTTTAATTCGGACTTCAACCATTTATTTCGTCCTTCAACCACTTTAATTCGGACTTCAACCATTTATTTCGTCCTTCAACCATTTATTTCGTCCTTCAACCATTTAATTCGGCCTTCCTCCACTTTCGGCCTACAAACTTTTTTTGGCCTACTTATTGATTAAAATTCAATAAAAAAACAGGCTACCTTTCTCCAAAAGTTTTTGGATAATGGTAGCCTGTTTTAAGAGTTTTATTAGTGTTTCAATTAGCTTTAGATTATTTTTTTAATTTCGCAAAAGCTTGTTCAGTTGCTGCAATGGTCTTTTCGATATCTTCATCACTATGTGCAGTAGATAGGAATAAACCTTCGAACTGGGACGGCGGCAAGTAGATACCTTGGTTTGCCATTTCCCTATAATAGGAAGCAAAGAACTCTAAATCAGAAGTTTTTGCTGTATCATAATTAACTACATCTTCATTCGTAAAGAAAAGTCCGATCATTGAACCAGCACGGTTAAATGTATGCGGAACACCATATTTTTTAGCAGCTTCTCCAATGCCTTTTTCGAGCATGTCACCTTTACGGGTAAACTCTTCATAAGATTCTGGAGTCAATTGGCTCAGCGTTTCAAGTCCGGCAGTCATGGCAAGCGGGTTTCCGGATAATGTTCCTGCTTGATAGATTGTTCCACTCGGTGCAATTTGTTCCATGATTTTACGTTTACCTCCGAAAGCTCCGACCGGTAAACCTCCGCCAATAACTTTACCAAGACAAGTCAGGTCCGGCTCAATGCCAAAATAGCCTTGTGCACAATTATAACCGACTCGGAAACCTGTCATAACTTCATCAAAAATCAATAGAGCCCCGTATTGGGTCGTCAAGTCGCGCAGGCCTTCCAAGAAACCAGGTTGTGGTGGCACGACACCCATGTTCCCCGCAACAGGCTCCACGATGATACAGGCGATGTCTTCGCCAAATTGCTCAAACGCATATTTTGTTGCTGCAAGATCATTATATGGCACTGTAATTGTATTTTTTGCAATGCCTTCTGGTACACCCGGGCTATCTGGTAGACCTAACGTTGCAACGCCAGATCCGGCCTTAATTAACAAGGAATCACCATGTCCATGATAAGAACCTTCAAACTTCAGGATTTTATCACGGCCAGTATATCCTCGTGCTAATCTTAAAGCACTCATAGTCGCTTCTGTTCCTGAAGAGACCATACGAATCATCTCAATCGAAGGAACCCGTTCAATGACGAGCTTAGCCAATTCATTTTCAACCACGGTAGAGGTTCCGAAGCTTGTACCTGATTCCGCTACCTTTTTCAGTGATTCAACGACACGATCATTCGTGTGACCCAGGATAAGCGGTCCCCAGGAAAGAACGTAGTCTATATATTCATTGCCATCGATATCATACATTTTCGAGCCTTTGCCACGCTCCATGAAAATGGGGTCCATGTCCACAGATTTAAAGGCACGGACCGGGCTGTTCACGCCGCCCGGCATCAAATTTTTTGCTTCAGCAAACGCTTTTTTCGATTTTTCATATGACCGCATGATTCAGTCCCCTTTTCTCTAACAGGTTATATTTTTTTATCTTTTATTATCTTCATCAATCCAGCGTGCTACCTCTTTTGAAAAATACGTAATGATTAGGTCCGATCCTGCACGTTTTAAGCCTGTCAGCATTTCCATTACAATTGCTTTTTCATCAATCCAGCCATTATTGGCCGCAGCTTTTACCATGGAATATTCTCCGCTCACATTGTATGAAACAACAGGAAGATTAAAGTTATTTTTTACATCTCTGATGATGTCCATATAAGAAAGGGCTGGTTTCACGATTAAGAAATCCGCACCTTCAGCAACATCTGATTCCGCTTCACGGAACGCTTCAAGACGATTCGCAGGATCCATTTGGTACGTCTTCCTGTCACCAAATTGTGGCGCGCCATTCGCAGCTTCACGGAATGGGCCGTAAAAGGCTGAAGCGTATTTTACAGCATAGGACATGATTGGGATATCTTCATAACCCGCTTCATCCAAACCTGCACGAATGGCCGCAACAAATCCGTCCATCATGTTAGAAGGTGCAATGATATCAGCGCCCGCTTCGGCCTGGCTAATAGCTGTTTTTGCAAGAAGGTTAAGAGAAGCATCGTTTAAAATCTTGTCTCCCTCAACGACTCCACAATGGCCATGGCTTGTATACTCACAAAGACATGTATCAGCAATGACAATGATTTCCGGGTATTGTTTTTTGATAAGACGGGTCGCCTCTTGTACAAGACCGTTATGATGAAAAGCACCTGTGCCATGTTCGTCTTTATCATGATCAAAAGGGACACCAAATAAAATGACTGATTTAATGCCTAGACTCACGACTTCATCCATTTCTGCTCCCAGATTATCCATAGAAAGCTGATAAATACCGGGCATCGAGCTAATTTCATTTTTTACGTTTTCTCCGTCAATGACGAAAATCGGATAGATTAAATCCTCTTTATGCAATTGTGTTTCACGGACTAGAGCTCGCATGCCAGCACTTGCACGCAGGCGACGGTGGCGATTGAATGGAATGTCTTTCATTTTAAAGTTCCTCCCTTATTATTCTTTTTTACAATGAATCGTATTAATTCCTCAACCATTGCTTCTGTTGTATAAACATCTGGACACACATCGACAGTTAAACCATGTTTAGAAGCCGTTTTAGCAGCAATTGGTCCGATGCAAGCAATGATAATGCTTTCTATGTATGTACCCAATTTATTGCGGTCTATAATCTGTAAGAAGTGCTCTACCGTTGAAGAGCTTGTAAAGGTTATGATATCAATTTTTCGACTCACTATCAGTTGAACAAGTTTTCTTTCACTCTCATCAGGAAGTACGGTATGATAAACAATCACTTCATCACAGGAGGCACCAGTTTTATTAATCTCATCCGCAATGACCGTGCGCGCGAGATTTCCTTTTGCCAGCAAAACGCGGGATCCAGGTTGAAGTAGTGAAATGAACTCCGAAACAAAACCTTCAGCAACAAACTGAGATGGAATAAAATCCGCCACATATCCATGGCGCTTCAGTGCTTCTTCTGTTTTTGAACCGATAACAGCTATTTTTGGAAGCCTAACAGGCTTTTTTCCGAGAAGTGTAAAGAGGAATTCAACCCCATTTTGACTAGTTAAAATAATCCAGTCGTAGCTATCTAATTCTTCTAACCGCAGCTGCACTTCTTCCCGATGATCAGGAAGAGTGAACTCAAGCAAAGGAACGAGAAGCGGAGTTCCACCATTTTTTTCAATCGAAGCTTTTAATCCAACAGCCTGTCTTTTCCCTCTGGTGATTAACACCTGATAATCTTTGAGAGGTTGAAAGGGCTTCATTACTGATCAAGCTCCTCTTTTACACGATCGATTAACTCTTTACCGCCAAATTCACTAATAAGTTTAGCAGCATTATGTCCAACTGCTTCTGGGTCAGACCCTTCAACCATTTCTTTATAAATCAATTTACCATCCGGAGAAGCGACCAATGCAGTTAATGAAATATCTCCATTGTCTTTTGCTACCGCGAAGCCGGCAATCGGCACCTGACAGCCGCCTTCCATTTTATCTAAAAATGCACGTTCTGCTTCAACTGTTCTTTTCGTTTTTTCACAGGTGAATTTCGCAAGCTCAGCCAGTAAATCTTGATCGTCAGCACGGCATTCAATAGAAAGTGCTCCTTGGCCAACTGCTGGTATACAAATATCTTCATCTAAAAATTCTGTTACGACGTCCTGCTTCCATCCCATTCTTGAAAGTCCGGCTGCAGCTAAAATAATAGCATCGTAATCTTCAGTTTTCAGCTTATTCAGGCGGGTATCGATATTACCGCGAATCCACTTAATTTCAAGGTCTGGTCTTCTTGCTAGGATTTGAGCACCACGGCGTAAACTGCTTGTCCCAATGATAGAACCTGGCTTCAGTTCAGATAGAGTTTCATGGTTTTTTGAAATCAAGGCATCTCGGTGGTCTTCTCTCGGTGGAATGCAGCCAATCGTCAAGCCTTCTGGAAGTACCGCCGGCATATCTTTCATACTATGTACAGCCATATCGATTTCTTTATCAAGCATAGCTTGTTCGATTTCTTTTACAAATAAGCCTTTGCCTCCTACTTTAGAAAGCGTTACATCGAGGATTTGATCCCCTTTTGTGACAATTTCCTTCACCTCGAACTCGTATGGAACACCAAGCTCTTTAAGTTGATTAATAACCCAGTTCGTTTGGGTAATCGCTAATTTACTACGTCTAGAACCGACAATAATTTTTCTCATAATTTCCTCCTATGTATTCCAAAAGTGGAATGTTGAAAGGCTTCCAAAAAGGAAAAAGTTAATTAACACAATCATGAAAGATCCAATATTCAGAAAGGCTAGTGTCCTTCCATACATTTGTTTCCGAATTTTCAAGTATAAAAACACGCTGTAACCGATGAGCAAAATAAATGAGCCGATAATTTTCATATCCAGCCAGGATACTCCAGGTACTTTTATATAGGCCCATTGAATTCCTAAGATAAGGGAGACCACTAATAATGGGACTCCGATTACTGCAAGGACATATGACATATGCTCAAGTTTTGTTAAATCTCCGAGACGAAGCAGTCGTTTCCCCCATTTTTTTCGTTTCAATAAATCATATTGAATTAAGTAGAGTAGGGAAAATACGAAAGAAAGTGTAAAAGCCCCATAAGATAGAATGGCAAACGTAATATGTATGAGCAAAAGCTCTGAAACGAGCTGCTGTGCGAGCACTTCTGATTCTATCTGAACTGGTGCAAAGGTATGAATAGCCATAACCATAAAGCCTAATACATTGGTAAAGAAGACCGTAAAATCGACTCTAAGCAATCGATTAATAATTAATGATAACGAAATGAGGACCCATGCATAAAAATATAAGCCTTCAAAAATCGTCAATACCGGAAACCTTCCCGTTTTCATTACATATAGAAACAAAAAAATTGTTTGCAGCACCCAAACAATAGAAAGCAACCAGAAGGCAACTTTATTCGCCTTCTGGTTATTATTAAGGAAGTCAATAAAATATAAAAGCATACTGATGGCATACAACAATACAGTGGCTTCATGTAATCTTGTCATTAGTAATTCCATATCTACCTCATTACTGGACAGGAACTGGATTTAATAGGGATGTCTTGGCGCTGTTCCGTTCATTTTCGTCATCCACTACCAACTGTTCTTCAATCAATTCCTCTAAATGAAAGATCTTCACGAAATTATTTAATTGCTCTTTTGCATTCGGCTCATCTGCAAGTTCTTTGGCATATAAAATCGGATCTTTCAGCATTTGGTTGATAATGCTCTTCGTATGCTTGTTCAGAACTTTTTTGTCGCGTTCGCTTAAGTGTGGAAGTTTTCTCTCAATGCTTTCCATCGTTTCCTTTTGAATCGACAGTGATTTTTCACGTAAAGAGGAAATAACAGGAACTACGCCAAGCAAATTAATCCACTGATTAAAATCAACAATTTCTGATTCAATCATTAATTCGATTTTCTCCGCTGCTTTTTTACGCTCCTCAATATTCGCTTGCACTATTCCCTCAAGATCATCAATGTCATACAAGAAGACATTCTCCAGCTCAGCTAATTTTGGATCAAGGTCACGCGGTACTGCGATGTCGACCATGAAAATAGGACGACCTTTGCGAAGCTTGTTCACGAACGTCATCATTTCTTTTGTTACGAGAAGATTTTTTGAACCAGTGGAAGTAATTAAAATATCCGCTTCCACTAAGGCACATTGCAACTCTTGAAGCTGTTTTGCTTTACCATTAAATCTTTCAGCCAAGTCGACTGCTTTCTGATACGTACGGTTGATAACCGTAATACTATCTGCACCGTTACTGTGCAGATTTTGAATAGCCAGTTCTCCCATTTTTCCTGCACCAAGAATCAAGACATTCTTGCCGTTTAGTCCACCGAAGATTTTTTTTGCAAGCTCGACTGCCGCATAGCTAACAGAAACTGCATTCGTATTAATTTCCGTTTCTGAATGAGCCTTTTTTGCTAATGTAAGGGATTGCTTGAAGAGATGGTTAAAAACCGTACCAAGCGTATCTTCTTTCTGACCTAACATATAGCTTGAGCGAACTTGTCCCAAAATCTGTGTTTCTCCAAGAATCATGGAATTCAAGCCGCAAGTAACTGAAAATAAATGCTCGACTGCTCCATCGCCTTCATAGATAAACAGATATTTAGAGAATTCTTCCTTATCGATGTTAAACCATTCTGAAAGAAATTCCTTGATATAATATCGGGTTGTATGAAGTTGGTCACCGACCGCAAATATTTCCGTTCTATTACATGTTGAAATAATAACATTTTCCAAGATGCTTTTTTTATTTTTAAGAGCTTTCATTGCCTCGGCAAGTTCGGCTTCGTTAAACGACAGTTTTTCCCGAATTTCTACAGGGGCAGTTTTGTAATTAATACCAACCGCTAGAATATGCATCCTTTTTTTTTGCACCCCCAAAATTTTTCATGTAAATTTATTATACCATGTACTAAAATTGATTCACGCAAATAATATGAACAGTTTATGAAAACGTATGCTACCATTAAGACTGCCAAAACACCTGAATAGCTACAAAAGGTATTAGAGCGGTGATTTGTAATTTATATACATACTTCGACATTGTGTACAAAAGTACCATATCAAAAATGCCCAAAAACTTCAAGTAATCGAATTGGATAGGAGGATAAAATGAAAACGCAACGTATTTTCCCTGGAATCGTTTTAATCGGTTTCGGACTCTATTTTTTTCTTGAACATTCACAAATAAAAATCTTTCCAGGCTTTTTTAGCTGGCCCACCTTATTATGTATCGTTGGTATCGCCTTCTTAATACAGGCTTATAGCGGTAATGAATTTGATTCAATCCTTCCCGGCGTCATTTTGCTCGGGTTCGGCGCTCATTTCCATATCGTTGAGAACCTAGATATTTGGCCGGATAATATAGGTATCTTTATTTTAATCATATCTCTAGGATTTATTCTCCGTGCCCGCAAAACAAATTCTGGAATGTTACATGGGATGATATTATTTATCATCTCAATCCTTATTTTATTTTATGATAAAATCTCTACTTCTTTCGGCATCCTCGAAACAAGTACGGCAAATATTGAAAAGTTTTGGCCGTTTGTGTTGATGGGAATTGGGGTTTACATATTAATCCGAAAAAAATAAAGCTTTAAAAAACTAAGGCGAATTTCATGCAGAAAAGGGTATTTCCATATACGGAATACCCTTTTCTTTTTGTTACATATATTTCTTAAGAACGCCCCAGGCCTGTTCTTTTCCTTCGCCTGTTTCTCCTGAGAAAAGAAGCAATTCATCTTCCCTTTCCATATTAAGCGTTTGGCGTGTTACTTTTAAGTGCTTCTGCCATTTGCCTTTTGGAATTTTATCCGCTTTTGTGGCGATAACAATCCGTGGCAGGTCATAATGCTTTAGGAATTCATACATTGCGATATCATCCTTAGTCGGCGGATGACGCAAATCGACGATTAAGAGCGCAGCACGAAGCTGGTCACGGGAGGTGAAATACGTTTCGATCATTCTCCCCCATGCATCACGCTCAGTTTTAGAAACCTTTGCATAGCCATAACCCGGTACATCCACAAAATGAAGTGCTTCATTTATGATGTAAAAATTCAACGTCTGCGTCTTACCTGGTTTAGAGGAAGTACGCGCCAAATTTTTTCGATTAATCATTTTGTTAATAAAACTCGATTTCCCTACATTGGAACGGCCCGCTAAGGCAAACTCCGGGATTGGAGTGTTTGGATATTGTTCAGGCTTTACAGCACTTATGACAATATCTGAACTTGTTACTTTCATTCGTTCACACCTACCAATGCATGCTCAAGGACTTCATCAACGTGTGAAACTGGAACAAATGTTAATTCTTTACGGACACTTTCCGGGATATCATCAATATCCTTTTCGTTATTTTGCGGGATGATGATTTTCGTAAGTCCTGCCCGGTGAGCCGCTAAAGATTTTTCTTTAAGGCCGCCGATTGGAAGAACTCGTCCGCGTAATGTAATTTCGCCTGTCATGCCTACCTCTTTTCTGATCGGCCTATTAGTAAGGGCCGATATTAACGCTGTTGCAATCGTGATGCCTGCGGAAGGACCATCCTTAGGGACAGCACCTTCAGGAACATGAATATGAATATCATATTTTTCATGGAAGTTCGTATCAATATGAAGTTTCTCGGTTTTCGAACGGACGTAACTAAAAGCAGCCTGAGCCGATTCTTTCATTACATCGCCAAGTTTTCCTGTCAAAATAAGCTTGCCTTTACCTGGTGATAAAGAAACCTCGATTTGTAGCGTATCGCCACCTACCGACGTGTAAGCTAATCCATTAGCGACACCGACTTGGTTCTCGACTTCCGCTTGTCCATAATGGAACATCGTTTTCCCTAAAAACTCCTCGACATTCTTTTCAGAAATGACAACCCGTTTTTTATCTCCGGATACGATGATTTTCGCAGTCTTTCGACAGATGCTTGCAAGCTGTCGTTCCAGACTCCGGACACCAGCCTCCCGGGTATAATAACGGATGATTTTAGTAAGGGCTTCCTCACGAATTTGCAGTTGGGTCTTCAATAAACCATGGTTTTCTAACTGTCTAGGCAGTAAATGATCCTTGGCAATATGAAGTTTCTCTATTTCAGTATAACCCGCAATCGAAATGATTTCCATACGATCACGAAGCGGCCCCGGAATTGTGCCCAAATTATTCGCAGTTGCAATGAACATAACTTTGGAAAGGTCATAGGTTTCCTCTATATAATGGTCACTGAAATTATGATTTTGCTCCGGATCGAGCACTTCAAGCATCGCTGCAGATGGATCTCCCCTAAAGTCATTTGACATCTTATCCACTTCATCCAGTAAAAAGACAGGATTAATCGTTCCAGCTTTTTTCATACCCTGGATGATCCGGCCTGGCATTGCCCCTACATAGGTACGGCGGTGCCCACGGATTTCTGATTCATCACGCACTCCACCTAAGGAAACCCGAACGAAATTCCGGTTCAGGGATGCAGCGATTGATTTAGCCAAGCTTGTTTTCCCAACCCCAGGAGGGCCCACTAAGCAAAGGATTGGTCCCTTCAATGAATTGGTCAATTGCTGAACAGCTAAATACTCAAGTACCCGCTCTTTTACCTTTTCCAACCCATAATGGTCACGGTTTAGAATTTTTTCAGCTTTATGAATATTCAAGTCGTCTTTCGAAGCTTTAGACCAAGGAAGCGAGATTAACCAATCAATATAGTTGCGGATGACGGAACTTTCAGCTGAGCTTGACGGAACCTTTTCATAACGGTCCAATTCCTTTAATGCTGTTTCTTTAATATGCTCCGGCATATCCGCTTCTTCTATCTTTTCAGTAAGAACGGTAATTTCACCTGTTTTGCCTTCTTTATCTCCCAATTCCTTTTGAATCGCTTTCATCTGTTCACGCAAATAATATTCTTTTTGCGTCCGCTCCATGGAACGTTTAACACGCTGACCGATCTTTTTCTCAAGAAAAAGAACTTCTTTCTCGTTATTAATGATCTCAATAACACGGCTTAAACGTTTTTTCATATCAATAGTCTCAAGTACTTCTTGCTTTTCCTTCAATTTCAAAGGCAAATGCGAAGCAATTATATCAGCTAGTCTTCCCGGCTCTTCAATATCGGAAGTAGCTGAAAAGGTTTCACCGGTTATTTTCTTGGACATCTTTATGTATTGTTCAAAATAATCCAGCAAAGTACGCATTAATGCTTGATGTTCCGCATCTTTTTCATCGCTGTCTTCATATATTTTAATCTTGGCACCATAATGTGTCTCATAATCGTAAAATTCGATGACCTCTGCTCGGTTTAATCCTTCCACCAACACTCGGATTGTACCGTTTGGAAGCTTCAACATCTGTTTTACCTTTGTTAAAGTCCCCATTGTAAATAAATCTTCTTCACCTGGTTCGTCCAACGAAACATCTTGCTGTGTCGTCAAAAATATAAGATGGTCTTCCACCATTGCTTTCTCAAGGGCTTGTACCGATTTATCTCGGCCTACATCTAAATGAAGTACCATCGTTGGATATACAAGCAGTCCTCTAAGCGGCAGGAGGGGGACGATGATTTCTTTATCAGTCATTTCCTGACACCTCCATCTAATTAGTATCGTCGTTGTAAACTATTTACCCATGTTCTCAACCTTTTAACAATTCTATCCTATTTATATAGAAGTGTCTATTTGTTTACCTTAACACGTTTCTACTGCTTTTATTATCTCCAATATTAGATAAAAAAGCACGTATGAATAAGCTATTATTTTTCTGTTAGGTTTATTTCGTGAAATTGTTATGGTCCTTAAAATGCCCCGGTCTGATCAAACCGGGGCATTTCTTTTATACACTTTCTTTTTTCGATAGGTCCAAGGATGTGAGAATTTGTTCCGACATCAACTCTTTTTTCAGTGCCCGGTCAAATACTTCTTTCACATTCGAAACGGGAATGATCTCAATATCCTTGATTTCTTGGAGCAATGGCTGCATGTTTTCTGCTGGAATGATTACTGTCTTTGCTCCAGCCAGTTTTGCAGCCTTGATTTTCGGAATAACTCCGCCAATCGGTTTAACGCCGCCATGAATGCTGATTTCTCCAGTCATCGCTAGTGTGTGATCAACAGGGATTTTATAGATTGCCGAGTATATACCTGTAGCCATTGCAATTCCCGCTGAAGGGCCATCTACAGGACTTCCACCAGGAAAGTTTACATGGATATCAAATTGGTCGGCCGGCACTCCCATCGAACGTAAAACCGTGATTACATTTTCAATTGAACCTTTTGCCATGCTCTTGCGGCGGATTGATTTCCCATTCCCCCCGCCGATGCTTTCTTCTTCAACAATACCGGTTATATTTATCGAACCGGTTTCATTAGAGGCCGCCATAACCGTTACCTCAATTTCTAGCAATGCCCCGCTGTTGGGCCCATAGACGGCAAGACCGTTAACGAGGCCTATTTTTGAATTAGATTCAATTTTCCGATCCATTCGCGGTGTCAGTTGGCTGCTATGAGCCATCCAATCAATATCTTCTTCCCTTATAAATGATCGGTTTTCATTAATCGAAATACCCGCGAGAGTCTGAATCATATTAACAGCTTCTCTACCATTTCGGGCATAATCCGAAATCGATTGTAATCCTTTTTCACTAATCGTGATTCCTACTTTATCGGAGGCATTTTTAGCAACTGTAATGATTTCTTCCCGGTCAAGTTCACGGAAAAACACTTCAATACATCTCGAGCGAATCGCAGGTGCAATTTCATTTGGCGTCCTGGTTGTGGCTCCAATCAAGCGAAAGTCAGCCGGGAGTCCATTTTTAAAAATATCATGAATGTGAGTAGGAATATTTTGATTTTCTTCTTGATAATAGGCACTTTCGAGAAACACCTTCCGATCTTCCAACACTTTTAACAGCTTATTCATCTGTATTGGATGAAGCTCTCCTATTTCATCTATAAACAATACGCCTCCATGAGCATTGCTAACAGCACCCTGCTTTGGCTGTGGAATACCAGCCTGGCCCATTGCTCCAGCTCCCTGATAAATTGGATCATGCACAGACCCAATTAATGGGTCGGCAATACCCCGCTCATCGAATCTAGCTGTAGTCGCATCCAATTCAACAAACACAGCCGAATTTTTAAAAGGAGATTTCCCATTTTTTTTCGCCTCTTCTAATACAAGCCTAGCAGCTGCTGTTTTCCCTACTCCTGGGGGACCGTAAATAATCACATGCTGAGGATTCGGCCCACATAAGGCCGCCTTTAAGGATTTAATGCCATCTTCCTGACCGACAATTTCGTTAAACGTACATGGCCTAACCTTTTCGGCCAATGGCTCTGTTAACGAAATCGACCTCATCTTTCGTAATTGATCCATTTCTTTTCGTGAATCACGGTCAATAGAAACTTTTTGCGTCCGCTGACCTTTCAATAAATTCAAAAAATACAATCCAATTACAATCCCAAAAAACAGCTGGATAAACAACGCTATTCCTGTCCAATTCATCGTATTCCCTCCTGCACTCGCCTAGTTTGTCATTTCTGTTAGTATCTCCTAGGGCAGGTCGAAATTATCCAAGAAATTCAGGTTGTAAATTTTGGAGTTTTAATCGTAAACATCAGCAAATTTCCATCATGACATCCTAAAAAGCAAAAAAAAGACTGCCAGCATGAACTGACAGTCTTTACGTTTTTATTAAGTTAAGCAGATGTTTTCTTTTCTTGTCCTTTGATGGTTGTACCGTCTTTAAGGACTAGCTTTGGAGATTCATTTTTCGAAATCGTACTACCTGTGATTACGCATTTTGCAACATCGTCACGGGAAGGAAGATCAAACATCACTTCAAGAATGATGCCTTCAATAATAGAACGCAGACCACGTGCACCTGTTTTACGTTCTATTGCCTTTTTAGCAATTTCACTTAGCGCTTCCGGTTCGAATTCCAATTCAACATCGTCCAGCTCAAGTAATTTTTGGTATTGTTTCACAAGAGCATTTTTCGGTTTTGTCAGGATTTCAATCAATGCAGCTTCGTCTAATTGCTCAAGAGTAGCAATTACTGGAAGACGGCCGATGAATTCCGGAATCAATCCGAAACGAAGTAAGTCTTCAGGAAGAACTTTAGAAAGCAATTCTTTTTCTGCAACATCATCCTTTTTCACATCAGAGCCAAAACCGATAACTTTTTGACCAAGACGGCGTTTGATGATTGGTTCGATGCCATCAAAGGCACCGCCGCAGATGAATAAAATATTGGTAGTGTCGATTTGGATGAACTCTTGATGAGGATGTTTACGTCCCCCTTGTGGCGGTACGCTAGCAACCGTTCCTTCAAGAATTTTTAGCAACGCTTGTTGCACACCTTCACCAGACACATCTCGTGTAATAGAAGGGTTTTCAGATTTACGGGCAACTTTATCAATTTCATCGATATAAATGATGCCTTTTTCCGCTTTTTCCACATCATAATCAGCAGCTTGGATCAATTTAAGAAGGATGTTTTCCACATCTTCCCCTACATATCCAGCTTCCGTTAATGAAGTTGCATCAGCAATAGCAAAAGGAACATTCAGAAGACGTGCTAATGTTTGCGCAAGAAGAGTTTTCCCGCTTCCCGTCGGTCCGATTAAAGCGATGTTACTTTTAGAAAGCTCTACATCGTCGACTTTGCTATTGGAATTGATACGTTTGTAATGATTGTAAACAGCAACAGCTAAAGATTTCTTCGCCTGTTCTTGTCCAATCACATATTCGTCAAGAATTTCACGAATTTCCATTGGCTTAGGTACATCCCTGAATTCAACTTCTTCATCAGTACCCAGCTCTTCTTCAACGATTTCCGTACAAAGCTCGATACACTCGTCACAAATATATACACCTGGACCAGCAACCAGTTTACGGACTTGTTCTTGTGTTTTACCGCAAAAAGAACATTTTAACTGTCCTTTTTCATCATTAAATTTAAACATGAACATTCACCCCTTTAAATACTCTTCCAACTCTATTACAGTAGTGGTATCTAATTCCTAATAAAAAAAGACACACATCTACTAAAGCATTCCAAAACTCCTAGTATGTTTTGCATTTTATCATGTTTCTTGGAAGTTTAGTAACAATAATGCTCACGCTTGCGAGTTGTTCAATAAGTACAATAATTCAATCAATATGTATTTGCCCTTTACCAGTATGCCCAAAACTTTTGATTTTTAAAATAAGGATTTGTTGTATAAATATGTATATGCGGTATTAGAACTAATCTACACTGAAATCCAAAAAAAATCAATCAGGAAATAACTGATAATTTTAAATTTCCACAAATTCTCAATATGTATAAAACAAGGCACGATTACTCGCGCCTTGTTTTTTTGAAGAAAATATTAAAATCTACTTACTTATTAAAATTATTTTGCTTCAACTGTTTTGCTGTTTTCAACCAAGAAGTCAATTGCTTTCTTAATTTTAAGATCGCCTTTAATTCCATCTAAGTTTCCAAGAGCTTGTTTGATTGCTTCTACTTCCATTTTGTACATTTCAGCCATTTGACCAAGTTCAGCTTCTACATCTTCGTCAGTTGCTTCAAGTTTTTCAGCTTCAGCAATTGCTTCAAGAGTTAGGCTTGTACGAACTTGTCCTTCAGCTTCTTCTTTCATTTGTGCTTTTAAAGCTTCTTCGTCTTGACCTGAGAATTGGTAGTAAAGATCCAAGTTTAGTCCTTGTGATTGAATGCGTTGAGAAAACTCATTCATCATGCGGTCTACTTCGTTTGAAATCATCGCTTCAGGAACGTCCATTTCTGCACCTTCAACAGCTTTACCAATTACAGTGTTTTGTACGAAGTTTTCTTCTTCGTGTTTTTTGTCATGCTCTAATTTATGTTTTGTTTTCTCTTTAAGTTCAGCTAATGTTTCAACTTCGTCGTCAACATCTTTCGCGAACTCATCATCCAACTCAGGAAGTTGCTTTGTTTTGATTTCGTGAATTTTCACTTTGAATACAGCTGGTTTACCTGCAAGTTCAGCAGCATGGTATTCTTCTGGGAATGTTACTTCGATATCTTTTTCAGCGCCAGTTTCAAGACCAACTAGTTGTTCTTCAAAACCAGGAATGAAAGAGTTAGAACCGATTTCTAATGAATGGTTTTCAGAAGCTCCACCTTCAAATGCTTCACCATCAACGAATCCTTCGAAGTCAAGAACAACTGTATCGCCTTCAGCAGCTTGTCCTTCTTCTTTAACAACAAGCTCAGCTTGACGCTCTTGCAAAGTTTTTAATTCATTTTCAACATCTTCGTCAGTTACTTCAGTATTGAATTTTTCAACTTCAACACCTTTGTAATCTCCTAATTTAACTTCAGGCTTAACTGTTACAGTTGCAGTGAAAATTAAGTTTTCGCCTTTTTCCATTTTCTCGATGTCGATTTCTGGACGATCTACAGGCTGAATTCCAGCTTCTTCGACAGCATTTGCATAAGCATCTGGAAGAATAATATCAAGAGCATCTTGATAAAGAGATTCTACGCCGAATTTTTTTTCGAACATTTGACGTGGCATTTTACCTTTACGGAAGCCAGGTACGTTTACTTGTTTTACTACTTTTTTGAAAGCTGCGTCTAAACCTTCGTTTACTTTTGCAGCGTCAACTTCAATTGTTAATACGCCTTGATTACCTTCTTGTTTTTCCCATTTTACAGACATGTGTTTCCCTCCAAAAAATCTATATACTTCAATAATAAGCATTGGATGAATATGCTTTGCAAGTGTTAACAAGTCATCCTTCAAAAATACCCAAAAAAATTATTGGGAAATCGTCAAAATTAGACGATTATACATTACAACCACTACATTATACCACAGGATTAATCTGTTACAACAGCTATAGGTTAAATAATGGGATAAGAAATTTCCTCGATTTCTTTAATATAGGATAGAATATCCTCAACTGCTTCCTCATCAGCCAAGTATATGTCCGCTATCTTCCCGCTGATATTTTCTCCTGCCATGTATTCTTCTGCTAATGCATGATAGGCAGCCGCCCATACTGGCAGGCTTTCTGGTTCCGGTTCAAACGGATATAATAGAAAGGAATGCCGCTCGATTAAACTATGCACCATTTCAAATAAGCTTGGGTTTTTCTGACTGATTTCCGCTTCTGTAAGACTGGTAACCTTCTTATAAAATTCCGTCTCCTTCAAGCCTGCTAATTCTTTTGGAATTACGGACTTTGCTTTAGAGAATTTCTTAAGTGTCACTTCTTCGTTATATTCCTGGTCGGTAAGGATGTTAAGGAGCATCGTTTTAAAAAACGGATGGCCTTGTTCTTGTTGTAGAAATTGTTCGATTTGAGGGATAAATGGTCGAATATTTATATTCGTCAGTTTTGAAATAACTAAGAACATTTCATTATCCGTTTTCCCTTCAAACAGCTCATCCTCTTTTAATTCCTCTGCAAGCTGTTGTTTTTGCCTGTCCGCTTCCTCTTTTTTATCTTCAAGAACCCTTTTACTGAACTGAAGCATCTTTTCAAAATGTTCCTCTTTATCAAATGGTATTTGATTTTCTTCAAATAGCATTTCAATAGTCGTAACCATTTCCTGATGCTCACTTAATTGTAAAAGTACCATTAAATAGATATTGATGAGTTGAAAATAATCACCGATGCCTTTGTTCAACATCTCTTGGCACAACTCTTTTGACTCCTCATAATACTCAAGTTCGACAAGGGAGACCACTAGTCCCATACAGACTTCATCATTTTCGGGCTCAAACTCCCGAGCTTGGCTAAAGAGCAGTGCAGCATCTCTAAAGTTTCTGTTCCCGAGCTCATCTAACCCTTTTACTATCAACCTTTCACCGAGATTTGGAAAGGAGATAATCTTGGTCTCTTCAGCTTTCTTTTGGTTGTTCTTATTATCCATCCTGTTTTCCGCCTCACCGTCGCTTTTTGAAAAACAGTTTAGCATGTAATAGTATGAAATACAAAAATTATAAGGGTGAATGAACACTTTCCACCTTTTTTTCTTCACAAAAAAAATCCCGGCCCCTTTCAAATAAGAAAGAAAGAACGGGAGATTTGTTCTTCAATTAAATACTAGAAACAACCTTTTTTTGTTGTTCATAAGCAGAAATCTCTTCATCATATTGAAGTGTAATAGAAATTTCATCCCAGCCTTTGACTAGCATTTCCTTCCAATATGGATGAATCTCAAAGCTTGCTTCAAACCCTTGACCATCTATCAATGTTTGATTAGGCAGATCAATCGTCAACTCATAGTCAGGCGCTGACACTCTCTCCATTAAATACTTAACTTCATCCTGCGTTAAAGCAATAGGAACCATCCCATTTTTCATGCAGTTACTTTTAAAAATATCAGCAAAAGACGGTGCGATGACAATATCAAATCCGTAATCTTTCAACGACCATGGAGCATGCTCACGTGAAGAACCACAACCGAAATTTTCACCTGCAATTAAAATGGACGTGTTTTGATTATGAGGCTGATTTAATTCAAAATCGGGCCGTTCCTTTCCATCCTCATCAAAACGCCAGTTATAGAATAAAAATTCACCAAATCCACTTCGCTCGATTCGTTTTAAAAATTGCTTTGGAATGATTTGATCTGTATCCACATTTTTACGGTCAAGTGCCGCGGCTCTTCCTTTATATATAGTAATGGGTTCCATTCTCTGCACCTCCAGCTAATTCGTATTCTTAATGAACTTGTTCAGCTTTTTTCAAGTTTCTAATATCGACAAATTTCCCATAAATGGCCGCTGCTGCAGCCATTGCCGGGCTAACTAAGTGAGTCCTTGCTCCAGCACCTTGACGTCCTTCAAAGTTCCGATTACTAGTGGATGCACAGTGCTCACCAGATGGAACGGCATCCGGATTCATACTTAAGCACATGCTGCATCCTGATTCACGCCACTCAAAGCCTGCGGATTTGAAAATTTCATCCAAACCTTCATCTTCCGCTTGTCTTTTAACACTTTGTGAACCTGGTACGACCATCGCTCGAACACCTTTTTGAACAGTCTGACCATCTATCATTTCTGCTGCTTGTCGCAAGTCCTCAATGCGGGAATTTGTACAAGATCCAATGAATACATGCTGAACAGGAATATTCGTTATTGGCATACCTTCTTCAAGACCCATATACTCCAGAGCACGATTCAGTTCTTTTGAATCGATGATATCTTCAGCAAAGGTCGGCACATTACCGTCAACTCCACTCGCCATTCCTGGGTTTGTTCCCCAGCTGACCATCGGCGAAATTAGGCTGCCATCAAGAGTTATTTCCTGGTCATAGACCGCATCTTCATCACTGGCAAGCGACTTCCAATCCTGAACATATTGTTCGAATTCCACTCCTTTTGGCACATATTTACGACCTTTTAAATAAGAGAATGTTGTTTCATCAGGAGCCACAAGCCCCGCTCTTGCTCCGCCTTCAATCGACATATTACATACCGTCATTCTTTCTTCCATTGACATATCTCTGAATACTTCGCCACAGTATTCAATGATATGTCCAGTACCAAAATCGACACCGAATTTAGAAATCACATATAAAATGACATCTTTCGCCATCACACCTTGACCAAGCTTTCCATTAACCTCAAGCTTTAATGTTTTTGGTTTTGTTTGCCATAGAGTTTGTGTAGCCAAAACGTGTTCGACCTCACTTGTTCCTATGCCAAACGCAATCGATCCGAATGCGCCATGTGTAGAGGTATGACTGTCACCACAAACAATCGTCATCCCCGGCTGTGTAAGACCTAATTCAGGACCAATAACGTGAACGATTCCTTGTTCCGGACTGTCTAAATCAGCAAGGCGGATGCCAAACTCCTTACAGTTTTGGTCAAGTGCTTCTAACTGTTTTCTTGCAATATCATCCTCGATGAAATAGCGATTAACAGTTGGTACATTATGATCCATTGTCGCGAATGTACGATCCGGTCTTCTAACTTTACGCCCTTTTAATCTCAATCCTTCAAATGCTTGAGGAGAGGTTACTTCATGAATATATTGAAGGTCTATATACAATAAATCCGGTTTATTTTCCTCATCATTTACAATATGCCGATCCCATATTTTTTCTATTATCGACTTGCCCATCTGTATCCACCTCGATTAATTTTATATTTTTTTAAAAAACACGGCCTAATGTTAGGCCGTGAAAGAAGTTTATGCATAAGCTCCCATGATGTTGGAAATAGCTTCCTGGTCTAAAAGATTCGCTTTTATTTCGGCAATCATTTCTGAAGTAGAAGTAATGTTTGATTGCCCATTTGCAATATCACCTGTTCTTAACCCATAATCGAGTACCGTTTCCACAGCTTGCTCAACAGCATTTGCCTCATTTTCCAAGCCAAAGGATAAGCGCAGCATCGATGCCGCCGATAAAATAGTTCCGATAGGATTAGCTAAATTTTTGCCTGCAATATCAGGTGCAGAGCCATGAATTGGTTCATATAAATTCGGCCCTTGAGTAGATATTGAGGCGGAAGGAAGCATTCCAAGCGAACCAGTTAATACAGACGCTTCATCGCTTAAAATATCGCCAAACATATTCTCTGTTACGACAATATCAAATTGTTTTGGATTTTTAATAAGTTGCATGGCTGCATTATCCACAAGCATATGTTCAAGCTCTACATCCGGATAATCCTTTGCAATTTCTTCAGCCGTTTCACGCCACATCCGGCTGGATTCAAGCACATTGGCTTTATCAACAGATGTTACTTTTTTCTTTCGATCAGATGCTAATTTAAACGCAAGTTCAATGATGCGCTGCATTTCGATTTTTTGATAGAAAAGAGTATCGACAACCGCTTCTTTTCCTTCTCTTTCTACCCGTTCACTCGGCTTTCCGAAATAAAGGCCGCCCGTTAGTTCTCGGACAATAACAAAATCTACATCTTCAATGAATTCCTTTTTAAGAGGTGAAGATTCCGATAAGCTGGAATAATAGCTGATTGGTCGAATGTTAGCATAGAGATTCAAATCTTTTCGGATTTTTAATAATCCTCGTTCCGGTCTTAGGTGTGCAGGTTGATTATCCCACTTCGGTCCCCCAACGGCACCTAATAATACCGCATCGCTGTTTTTACAAATCTCTACTGTTTCATCCGGCAGGGGCGATCCTGTGTTATCGATTGCCCCGCCACCAATTTCACCATATTGAAATTCAAAATCGTGACCATATCTTTGGGCAACGGCTTCGAGAATTTCTACAGCGCCTCTTGTTACTTCTTTCCCGATGCCATCTCCTTGAAGCACCGCAATATTCCTTTTCATCGAAATCTCCCCTTTCTATTGTAATACTGCTTTTTCTTCTAATTCCTTCATGATGATCACACGGTTCACCGCGTTCAAATACGCTTTAGCAGATGCTTCCAAAACGTCTTGATCGAGACCGCGTCCGCTCGTTTCCACACCGTTAAAATCGATTTTCACAAAAACCTGTGCAAGGGCATCCATTCCGCCACCTACAGATTGAATCCGATAGTCTTTCAAGTTAATCTCGCTACCCAAACATCTTTCAAGCGTATTATAAAGCGCTTCAACACTTCCTGCACCAGTTGCCGCTTCCTGAATTTCTTCGTTATCGCCTTTTTTCAGCGTAACAGTCGCTGTCGCAACCTGATGTGTACCGTGAGAAATCTGGAAAGAAACCAGGTCGTAAAAACTGATATCTGTCGCTTTTTCTTCAAGCACTAGTGCCACGATATCTTCATCCGTCATTGTCTTTTTGTTATCAGCCAATTCCTTGAACTGAACGAATAAAGAGTTCATTTCTTCATTAGTTACCGAAAAATTCAACTCTTGCAATCTTTCTTTGAAAGCATGTCGTCCGGAATGTTTACCTAAAACGAGTGAATTAGATGCAACGCCGACAAGTTCCGGTGAAATGATTTCATACGTTGTTTTTTCTTTTAACATACCATCTTGGTGAATACCCGATTCATGCGCGTAAGCATTGGCACCAATTATGGCTTTATTAGCTGGAACCTGCATCCCCGTTAGACGGCTGACCAAATCACTGGATCTTTTAATTTCATTTAAGACAAGGCCCGTTTCTGCTTGATAGAAATCTTTACGAATGTAGAGAGCCATTGCTACTTCTTCGAGTGCCACGTTACCAGCACGCTCTCCAATGCCGTTGATTGTACCTTCAACTTGTGTTGCTCCGCCTTCGATGGCAGCCAAGGAGTTAGCTGTTGCCATTCCAAGGTCGTCATGGCAGTGTGCAGATAAACTCACCTTATCAATAGAAGGAACGTTTTCACGCAGGTAACGGAAAATGTTGCCGTATTCGATTGGAGCAGCGTAGCCTACTGTATCCGGAATATTAATAACCTTTGCACCCGCTTGAATGACCGCTTCGACGATTTCAGCCAAATAGTCAAGTTCTGTACGGCTCGCATCTTCTGCAGACCATTGTACGATAGGAAAACGTTCTGCCCCGTACTTAACCATCGCAATCGATTGTTCAATCACTTGTTCTTTTGACATTTTCAGCTTATATTCACGGTGAATGGGAGAAGTTGCGATGAACGTATGCAATCTTGGTTCTGCCCCGACTCTTAATGATTCCCAAGCTGCATCAATATCTCCTTTTACAGCGCGCGCCAGCCCTGTAACAGAGCTGTTTCTGATTTTGCGCGCGATTTCCTGAACCGAGTTGAAATCTCCTTTGGATGCTGCCGGAAAACCGGCTTCGATAATATCTACACCCAATCTTTCTAACTGATAAGCAATTTCAAGCTTTTCTGTAAAGTTTAAATTTACACCAGCGGATTGCTCCCCATCTCGAAGTGTAGTTTCAAATATATTAATTTTTCGCAACGGCTACCACTTCTTTCTCTTTTTGTTGAGGTTTTACAAATGGCATCATTTTTCTTAACTCACGACCAACTACTTCGATTTGATGTTGGTTTTCACGATTATTGATAGCATTGAAGACTGGACGATTTGCTTGGTTTTCCAAAATCCATCCTTTAGCGAACTCACCGTCTTGGATATCTTTCAAAATAGCTTTCATTGCTTCTTTAGTAGTTTCTGTTACAACGCGTGGTCCAGAAACGAAATCTCCCCATTGTGCTGTATCAGAAATGGAATAGCGCATGTTTTCCATTCCGCCTTCATACATAAGGTCGATGATTAATTTAAGTTCATGTAAACACTCAAAGTATGCAACTTCCGGTTGGTATCCAGCTTCTGTCAAGGTTTCGAAACCGGCTTTTACAAGGGCAGTTAAGCCGCCGCAAAGTACTGCTTGCTCTCCGAATAGATCTGTTTCTGTTTCTTCTTGGAATGTTGTTTCCAAGCCACCAGCTCTTAATGAACCGATTCCTCTAGCGTAAGCAAGTGCTAATTCTCTTGCTTCCCCTGTAACGTCTTGATAGATGGCAAACAATGCTGGTACACCTGCTCCTTGTTCATATGTGCGGCGAACAAGATGTCCAGGACCTTTTGGAGCTACCAATAACACATCTACGTCTGCTGGCGGAACGATTTGATTGAAATGAACGTTGAATCCGTGTGCGAACATTAACGCTTGGCCTGCACGCAATACTGGTTTAATTTCTTCTTGGTATACTTTTGGTTGAGTTTCATCCGGTAATAGATTCATGATAACATCCGCTTGTTCAGCTGCTTCTTTAACTGTGTATACATTGAATCCGTCTTCTACAGCTTTATCGAAGGATTTACCTTTTCTGATTCCGATGATTACTTCAACGCCGCTGTCACGTAGGTTTTGTGCGTGTGCGTGTCCTTGTGAACCGTATCCGATAACTGCTACCTTTTTATTGTTGAAGAAATTCTCGTTTGCCTCTGCGTTATAATATACTTTTGCCATAATAATTACATCTCCCTTTTCTTATCCATTAGTTTTTTGTTTTTGTTTTTAGTCTTTAAACGATTGTTGCACTTTTTGCATGTGCTAATTGCATTCCACGTGGGAATGCAGCTGTCCCTGTCCTTGCCAATTCCTTGATGCCATAAGGTTTGATTAGTTCAATAAAAGCTTCAATTTTGTCTGACTCCCCAGTGATTTGAACCGTCAGACTATCTTTACTCACATCTATTACAGATGCTCGGAAAGGTTCAATGACTGAATAAATTTCAGCACGGGTCTGGGTACTCACTAATATTTTAATGAGTGCCAGCTCCCTGGCCACAATCGATTGATTCGTAATATCATATACTTTTAAAACATCAATCTGCTTGTTTAATTGCTTTGTGATTTGTTCAATGACGTTTTCGTCATCAACATCGACCACGAAGGTCATCCTTGATATACCTTCCTGTTCGGATGGTCCGACAGTCATGCTTTCAATGTTATAGTTTCTTTTTGTGAACAGGTTCGTAATCCTATTAAGGACGCCTGGCCTGTTGTTCACGGTGAGGCTAAGAATTCCCTTCATTGATTAAACTCCTTCCATTTCATCAAGCCCTTTTCCTTGCGCTACCATCGGAAAGACATTTTCTTTTTGTTTAACACGGAAATCAATTAATACCGGCCCATCAATTGCTAGCGCTTCATCGAGGCAGTTGCTTGCTTCTTCTTCCGTAGTTACTTTGAATCCCGGAATTCCATAAGCATCAGCCAATTTCACGAAATCAGGGTGCGATTGGAAAATGCTGTGTGAAAAACGGTTATCATGAAAGAGTTCCTGCCATTGTCTTACCATTCCAAGTGCTCCATTATTGACGATGATAATTTTGATTGGTAGATTCATTTCAGCAATAACCGAAAGTTCCTGAAGGCACATCTGGAAGCCACCATCTCCGGATATTGAAAGTACTGTCGCTTTCGGATCTGCTAGTTGCGCCCCGAGTGCGGAAGGTAATCCAAAGCCCATCGTGCCAAGTCCCCCGGAAGTGACCCAAGAATTTGGTTTGTTAAACGGATAGTATTGTGCTGCCCACATTTGATGCTGTCCAACATCCGTCGTAACAATGGCTTCTCCATTCGTTTTTTCATGAAGCATTTGGATGACTCGCTGAGGTTTCAGCACGCCTTCTTCCTGTGTATAACGCAATGGGAATTCTTCATTCCATTTAGTCAGCTGTGTGGTCCATTCTTTAATATCCGGCATTTTACCACTTTGCCCAATCAACTCAGTTAGGGCTTCTTTCGCACTGCCGACTACCGGAATCTTTGTTGGTACATTTTTACCGATTTCTGCTGGATCAATATCGATATGGGCAACCGTTGCATGCTGTGCGAATTTTGCTAAATTCCCAGTCAATCGGTCATCGAATCTGGCACCGATATTTATTAATAGATCACATTTTGATAACGCCATATTTGCTGCAAAACAGCCATGCATACCGCCCATTCCGATAAAAAGCGGATGGTCAGCCGGAAAGCCGCCAAGACCAAGTAGCGTGTGAACAACTGGAATCCCTTGCTGCTCGACGTATTCCTTTAATAGATGGGATGCCTTTGCATGCAGGACACCTGCCCCAGCAAGAATGACCGGTCTTTTCGCTCCACTTACCGCTTCAACGAGCTTCCTAATTTGCAAATAATTTGGCTTCGTCGTCGGCTGATAACCAGGGAGATCCATTACAGGCTCATCATCCGTTGATACTCCTTCTAAAATGGCCATATCTTTCGGAATATCGATCAAAACCGGACCCGGTCGGCCGCTTGAAGCGATATAAAAAGCTTCTTTTATAATACGTGGGAGGTCTTCCGGCTTTCTTACTTGATAGTTGTGTTTTGTAATTGGGGTTGTAATCCCTAGTACATCAGCTTCTTGGAAAGCATCTGTACCAATTACACTAGTAGCAACCTGACCTGAAATAACAACAAGTGGTAAAGAGTCAATCATTGCATCCGCTAAACCGGTAACAATGTTTGTTGCTCCTGGACCAGATGTGACTATGACCACCCCCGGCTTGCCGGTAATCCTGGCGTATCCTTCTGCTGCATGGATTGCGCCTTGCTCATGTCTTGTCAAAATATGAAAAAGCTCTGAACTGTATAGCTTGTCATAAATCGGCAATACAGAACCACCCGGATAACCAAAAATGACTTCAACATCTTCCTTTTTCAATGCATCCATCAGGAATTCGGCACCACTAAATTGTGTCTTTCCACCTTTCCGATCAGCCACTACTGCTTTTTGTGTCATACGTAAAGACCTCCTCCACTTTCTCACTTGATATTTTTTCTTAAAATTCGGAATTTTCTGCTTTTTTAGCATACAAAAAAGCCTTCCCACCCCAAATGTACTTGCACTCTGCAAGTTAAAGGGGTGAAAAGGCTTGATAAGCCACTCCACGGTACCACCCTTTTTCGCACGAACTTCCATGCGCACTTTGAATAGTCTACACTATTCTCTGTTTTGGTAACGGGTACTGGTACGCACCCGTTCAGCTCTACTAGTCTGACGTTCAAGCCGAAACTCCAAGGTGAGTTCATCTTTCGGGACAATACCGGTTCTCAGCAACCCGGCTCTCTGTGAATGCCTTGTAAAAAGACTACTTATCCTCTTCAATGCTTTTCGCATAATTCATATTTTTAGAAACGCTTATGTTTGATGTCTTGTATTTGTGATTATCTTACTTGTATTTCGGGTACTAGTCAACAGGTTTTTAAAGAATTTTTTGATAATTCTAAATTGCAAGTTTTACTGTATACGCTTACATACCTACTATTATCCCATTCTCTAAATAAATAAATTGTATTTATTTATTTTAAAAAAAGTTAAATATTCTATATTTTCAAATTGTAAATCAATTTAAAGATTTTTCTCAAGGACCTTCATAAAAGCAAATAACTTATTCCGCGAACTTTACCCAATATCCCTTCTTCCTGTAAATTATGTTTTTTCTGAAAGGCGATTACTGCTTTTTTGTTTTACCCAAAATGACCGAACTAAAAAACCTGATATATAAATACTTACATCTCGTACGCAAGACAGCATAAAATCCAATTTCACATCATAACATCTGTTTTTAGTTTATTAGTATAAATACATAGAAAAAGGCTGAATACATAGGATAATGGATGAATAATCATGTTCATCCTCCTCGTATCAGCCCTTTAATTATTTGGCTAAAACATCCTCGTAATCGGCATTTTTTTCAAATTGTTTTTGAACGAATGTACATACCGGAACGACTTTTAGTTTTTCTTCACGTGCAAACTCAATCACCTTTTCAACAAGAGAATTACCTACCTTCTGCCCGCGAAGCTTGTCAGACACAACAGTATGGTCCACCGTGATTTCATTATCACCTGATTTATAGAACGTAATTTCCGCCAATTTCTCGCCAGATTCCGCGACAAAAAAAGAACCTTCACCTTTTTGGATATCCACCATTTTGATGACCTCCTTTTATATCCCTTTATCATATCTCACAAAATGAAAATTAAACAAATATTTAAAACTAAATTAAGATTGAACCGTCCAAATTACATCTTTTTTTCGATAAACACTTAACACAATGCCAAAATTGAACTACCCACCATTTTCACCCCTCTAAAACCGTTTGTAAGATGTATGAGCCTGCATTTTGTTTAGATTCTGACTTTGCGAGCATTCGGCGCCCTTTATTACTAAGGCGGTATGATTTCTTCTCCGTCTGTTCCCATTTGGCCTCAATGAAACCCCTCCGTTCCAAGTCATGCAGCATCGTATACAAAATTCCCTCCTGCTCGGTGAATTTTTCAATGCCCCGCCTTATTAAGGATGACATAATCTGATAACCGCTTTGTTCCTCCTGAAGAATTCGAAAAATGGCGATCATTACTTCCTCATCACTTTCCTTTGCCTGAACAAGTCGCCGTTTAATAGCCGTCTTTTGTTTGTCAGTAAACTTTACATCAGCAAAAACAGTTCTTTTCATTGCACGGTTGAGCTTATTCAATTTATCTTCCATCGTTATACCCCTCCAGCTTCTCTTTTAGCATCGCTTTCGCCCTCCGCATCCGGGTTTTTATTGTACCTTGGCTGATTCCCGTCATTTCGGAAATTTCTTTTATCGATAACTCTTGAAAATAAAATAAATAAATCACTTCCCTGTATTTTATCGGCAGATTCATCACGGTATGAGAAAGCATTTGATCCTCATCAAGCTTAAGAATAGTTTCTTCCACACTCACCGTTGCCTGTGGCTCCACCCGCTCATCCACGGTATATTCGATGTTCCGATGGTACCAGCTTTTCAAATAATCCTTACAGTGATTTATGGCAATCTTCCATAGCCATGTTCACAACTTTGATTGCTTCTTATATGTAGGCAATGCTTTATAACACTTCACAAAAATCTCCTGCGTTAAGTCTTCGGCAATAGTGAGATTTTTCACATATGAGTACACAAGCTGAAGAATATCCTGACCGTATACAGTCATAATCTCATCCAACCATATATCTTCTTCACCAGCCTCCATATATTCTGTAAATAACTCCTCCATAACACTCATCCTTTCTTTCTAATTTATAGACGATTGTCAACAGGTTAAAGTTTTCTTAATTTACCCTTTATAATCAATGGAAGGATTCTTTCCATATACATGTAAGGATATGTATATAATAGGAAGAAACTAAAAAAACTGCCCTATACTGGATAGGACAGAATGTTAAAATTTTATAAAAAGAAAATATAAAATAATCATCAATAACATAATCACCATAAAGACCGCAATGAGAATTACCTGCGCACTAGAGGGTTTGAACGTCTCCTCGTTAATTTGTCGCTTCTTCTGCAAATAACCGAAAGTCGCCAATACAGTAATTACTAAACCCAAAGTACAAGTAAACATCCCCAACACAATACTAATCAAATCAATCCGGTCGTCCCGATACTTGCCGATCGTAAAATGCAAACTCGTAGTTAAAAAACCAACCCCTACAATCGCAATCACCGTTCTGATCCATGCCAAAAAGGTGCGTTCATTGGCCAAATGCTGCTGTGCATACTTTAATTGATTTTTTTCCATATCATCACCTTAGCTTGAATGTTTTATGAATAAATCATATCACAGTGATTGCTTTTTCACATTGACACTGGAGCCAATAAAGAAAATCATATACCCTTTTACTATAAACAGACTGATACACCAGAGACCTCGATTATTCCTAAATCCCCCTTGGTATACCAACCTTTTTATTTATTGTTTTATCTCTTAAGGAGCGAAAAGGCTCTAAACATAGACCCGACAAACATAAGCCCCGCACCACCAAGTAATAAATAAATACATAGTGTTTTATCAATAACATTCAAAGGATAAAGCAAGGCACCCAGTGCGAAAAAAGCCCCTATTCCTGTTATAATCCATCCTAATTTTTTCATGCGCAACTCCTAAAAATTAATTATTTAGTGAAGCTCCTCTAAGGGTTTCACCATCTATTGCAAAAACTACTCTGTCTTATTCCCATAATAATAGCTTAAACCATTTAAAAACTTACAACAAGTACGATTATCTTTCTAAAGGGTTTATTTAAAATTAACTAGAACTAAGAATCTCTCTATACGAAAAAAGGAACCATAACTGGTTCCTTCAGACTGTAGACTAACTCGATGAAAATCGAGTTAGTCTACAGTTTTTTTGAGGGGTTGTAAAAATTCGAACGTTGATTTCCACTCCAGGCACTCGCTTTCCGCGGGCGGTCAGGGAGCCTCCTCGGCGCCTTTGCGCCTGTGGGGTCTCCCTTGGACACGCTTTTCCCGAAGAAGTCTCGCACCTTCCGTTCCAATCAACTTTGTTTTAACAATTAGAATAAACACTTTTGCCTAGTCTTTTTTGTTTTAATATAGGAGTATTAAAACTTGAGGTGATGACAATGCTTTTGAAACATAATTCTATTCAGCGAGATCAACTTGAAATGATTACTTTGGATCAACTGGTGCCAGCGAACCATTTGGTTCGTAAAATTGAGGGTCCATTGACTTCCTTTCATTTATGACTTGGTGAAAGAGATGTATTCAGAGATAGGCAGCCCAAGTATTGATCCAGTTATTTTAGCTAAATTGACATTCATATTCAAAGGGAATTTCAAAAGGGGTCCGGAATTAAAACATTCTGGACCCCTTTTGTCTACAAACTGAAAGGAACCATAGCTGGTTCCTTAAATTGAACGTATTCATATTTTGTCAGACATCCTTTTTATCCTTTTCCATGAATTCCTTTATCTTTCTTTCTTCCCATTCTGATCCGAAGTTACCATCTGCAAAAGTTGTTATACCGTGTACCAGAACTCCAATTCCCCATCCTCCAAGTGGATAGAGGAACCACCAATAACTAGTATCCGTAATTAGGTTCATAACAAAAAGCATAGCATTAACCAAGAAATACACCGTTAGATGAATGTAGAATGCCTTAAGGTTTTCCACCCGCTTTTTCGCTCTTAAATATTTATCTTCATTTTCCATTCCCTCGCCCCCTTATCGTAAACACTTAAATATATTATTCTCCACATCAATAATACCTTATTTACCCAATTTTTATTACAAAAAGGAGACGATGTACATCCTATGATGGAATGCCGGGAATTCGGTTAATAATCGAAGATTGTTTAACTGCTATCTTTGTAAACTTAGATACACTTCTAAAAAGTCAGCTGGATTTTACCCTATTGTATCCTCTTTCTTCATATGGCTGTATTTTTTCCAACCATGCTTCCTCAAGTTTTTTCAGTTCGCGCTTGGCATCAAAATATCCTGTTTCTTTCGGTTTTAGAACCTCTAGCACATCAAAAGAAAAGACTTCTTTCCCATATTGATTCCACTCATCTTGCAGCATTTTATTAGTACTTGTTCCCATTTCTAATTCAAATTGTTTACCCTTTAATGTCTTTAGATTCCTGGTGCTTCCTATAAATACTTTATTATTTATCGAGTTTTTTATTTGGTAAACTCCCGCTTCAACTTTTGTTTCCTTATATAATTGCTTCAATTCTTTTTTTCGATCCATCTTCATTGCCTCCATTCGTCATTTCTTCAGCCAATATTGGCTTCCATCAGGCTTTCTATCCAAGAATCCATATTCTATTAAATACCTTCTCAAAAGAACATAGTCATGATAGGCCGCTTCCAATATTTGATTGATTTCTTTTTCACTATATTTCTGGTCATTTTTAAAACGTTTCGAAATTTCTTGAAGAACAATAAACCTTTGTTTTTCCTTTGGTGGAAAAGTACTCAAAGCTGCCTGACTACCTTGTGGAAAGAATTTTTTCAATATGACCTCTTTTTCATCCCGCGTAACATTATAACGATCATCCACCATCCTTGCTTTTTGATGAAGAGGAACAAATGCAGGCGCATGTTTATCTTTATCTTTTAAAAGTTCCATCATGGCCAAAAATAACTTAGCTTGACGCTCTTTCTCTTTTAATACAAAGCGATGGTTCCGAATAGTAGAAGAACTCCCAATTCCCATTTCCTCTTGCACCTCAGCATCGTTTTTCCCTTGATAAAAAAGACGAAGAAGGCGATTCTGATGATCTGTGAGACCTGTTAGTTTCTTATCGAGATCAATCAAGTATTCGAACACCGATCGATGCGCATTTTCGATATGAATACGCATATACCTTTCTGCTTCATAAAGAGTCCCATCTATTGGATACACTATCCCTTTTTGAACTGTATTTCCGCACAGCAAACAAATAAACTGATTCTCTTCTTCGATATACCCCTGTTTTAGCTCATCATGCGATGCACTCCAAAACATTTCTGCATCCTGCATAAAACAAACACTTCCTTATAAAGTTTATAATATAATAAACATAATATTAATTTGTTTATATAATGTCAACATTTTTTGTGAATTAGACATTTTTATATCGTATTTATTCATTTTCCACATTAGTTTCGTTGCATTTTCACAAAAGGGGGTAGACTTTGGGAACATATAGTTTTGGGTAAAGAGAGAGCTTTTAAGAAGTTTTTGAGTAGATGGGTTAATGGGAGTTTATTACTGATTGTCTGATTATTTACGGAGTGTATTGGACGTTCTTTGAAAAGCGGATTCTACCAACAGCGGATTTTCTTACAAAAGAATCATCTCTTGTCGACGAATATACGTTGAATGTTGACTTTACGAATGGCATTGCGGCGAAAGACGGTAATTATTAAGAATTATTAAAAATTATTAAATTATTACCCTTAAACATTAAATAGGAATTGATGTACCAAGTCAAAAAGCATCCAACTAGTTGGATGCTTTTTTTCAAATAATAATATGAAATTGGTTGAATTTAGTATAAATCCTTTGATTCGATAAAGAAGAATAAGTATTAGTTAGGCACAAACTTAAGTATTCCTTCCAGATAAACACCTTGTTCTTTTTTCGTGCACGCTCTTAACTTAATTCTTCCCTCCTCTTCTAATTCCTTGGCTAATTGGACTACCTTAGTTCCATCTTCGGCTATCTCTACTGAAAAGAAATTCCCCCGAGTGGAAGTTTGAATGAACTTAAATAATTTATCTTTATTCATCTAAACAACTCCTTATTTATTACAAATTCGACACAAAAGATAATCTACCTGCGATAAATAGAAATAAAAAACTTCCTTGAAGGAATACGAACATGAATAGTCCTAGAATCACAAGTCAATAGACATTCATTCTTGTAATTAGAAACCTAATTATTCTCCCTCTGATTTTTCCCAAGGTAAAAATGGAGTTCATACAATCACTAGATATTAACCCTTGCTCACTTGCCCTAAAACGAAAAAAACCTACGACAATGTAAAGGTCTATGAACATAATAATATTAATACCGAAAATAAGGAATCCCCCTAATCAATCATTTTAACTTTATCCCGATAAAAGAAAAACAGCCAAAACCTTAAAAAGGTTTTGGCTGTTTTTGTTAGTGTCCCAGGAGAGATTCGAACTCCCGACCGACGCCTTAGAAGGGCGTTGCTCTATCCAGCTGAGCTACTGAGACATTTCGCTGATTTTCTTCAGTTCAGTATAACGGTCACTTTTCGAACTTAGTCCGTAATCGTGATTTTTATTATAACCTAGTATAATACTCATTGCAATACTAGTAATAATAAATTTTGAAGAGTTATAGAATACCCCTACATTAATTCAAAATTTATCATGGTATTTGAATAAAGCTTGCAGTAAAAAAATGCAGAATACACTCTATCGAACAATTCGAAGTGATCATAATAATCAACAAAAGGAGAACACTTTGTTATAAGCGTTCTCTTCTTTTATCATATATAACTTATTAATTCATGATGACCAACCAATGTTATAAAAGGCAGTTAGAGAAAGCAGTGTCATCCTGTTTATTTTAGTTAGATAAGTTACAAAACTGACGAATGATTTTCCGGATTCTTTAGCATAGTAAACTTTTCATTCCTTCATAAAACCAGTAATTTGACGATACAGCTTCTCGGGATGGGTGAAATTGACCATATGGTCAGCACCTGGAATTTCTATGATTCGAGCGTCTGAGTGCTTTCGAAAGTAATTGGCAACACGAAGGTTATCGGGTGAATCCTCCTTACCGATTATCAATAATGTTTGGGCCGTCAATTCTCCTAATCTTTCGATGGCCGGTGGTTGCGGCCAAATCAATTTAACAGCCGGCCATTCAAACATTCGGTTCATATGGTGCCGGAGCATTTGAACCATCAAATTCCGGTGAGGACTCATTGTTACAACACGATAGGATGGATCACTGAGCAAAAGCTCAATCATCTTATCGATATCGGGGGCAGCTTCATGAATCGTCTTCATTCTCTCTTCAAATTCCTTTGAATAGCTAAACCCAGATAATCCAGGCGCAAGCAAAACAAGTTTTGAAACCCTTTCAGGATAATTCAGAGCGAATTCAGTGGCAATTTGGCCACCCATTGAGTGACCGATGAGTGTCGCCTGATTGATTTCTAGATGATTAAGCAGCGACAGCAAATCTTCAACCTGGTTGACATCTTCTAAAGGGGTCGGTGATTTCCCGGTCCCACGTCCGTCAAAAGCAACGACCTTGTAGTGTTTCGCTAAAAGAGATGCGACAAATGTCCAGTTTCGTACATCAGCACCACCAGTGAGGAGAACCACAGGATGACCATTTCCATTAACTTCGTAATACAAATCCATTGAAATCCCTCCACCCATTACGATTTAATAATTAAAAATATGTTATCTTTCTTAATAATCCTGCCTTTTTCTGACTTAACTTACAATTCAAGAAGCACCCTTTAATTTCCTTCCTTATTCTAGAATATCGCCCGATTGCGGAACAAAAATAAAGAAAATATCTTCATCTGTACTACACCTTACTTCAAAAAAACCAGCCCCATAAACGGGCGTTTATGGGGCTATTAATCCCTTTAATAAAAAAACAACTTATTTATGTTTATTCATAGAATCAAAACTCATTCCCAAAAACAAAGTAACATTTTCGATGATTTATACCTTTTTTGGTGCTAATATATGAAAAAAATATATTGGAACGCCCTTGGTTTAGAAGCGATAGAACTAGAAACAGGTATTTCCTCTAATAGTCCCCTTGCGTCTACTTCAACATCTAATAATCCTTTTCTTTTGGTCATACGAAAAAACCTCCTATATCGTTAGTAGGATAAGTCGATATACGGTGTAATTTCTTACATGACCGTTATACTGACCGTTTCACTAAACGATATAGAAGGTTTTCGTATCGGGCTTTAAAGCCACTTTGTTAGTGTCCCAGGAGAGATTCGAACTCCCGACCGACGCCTTAGAAGGGCGTTGCTCTATCCAGCTGAGCTACTGAGACATTTATGATATAAGTTGCGGTAAAACTTATGTATGTATTACCTTAACTGTTCCCTTAGGACACTTCTTATTATAGTAGGATACCAAAAGAAAGTCAACGGTTTTTCATAAAAAAGTTTTTTTCTTTTTTATAAGCCAGGAAGCGGGGAAAAACGCTTCCTGTTCATTATACATTAAGTTAGTCGATTCGATAAACCCTACTTAGCTCCTCAACGATTTTTCCTTCAAGATCATAATAGATGATTTCAAGTTGGTCACTTCCAATATCCAAAATGGCATATGTTTTCTCTTTTCGTCCGCGTGGCTGGCGTATGCTTCCTGGATTGATGAAGAGCTTGCCGTCAATCAACTCGGAACCAGCGGCGTGGGAGTGACCGAAGCAAATAATATCGGCACCGATTTCTTCACTTTTATAAGACAAATTCATTAAAGTCATCTTAATGTTATACAGATGTCCGTGGGTTAAGAAAAAGCGCTTGCCGCCAATGCCTTCAACAGAGTCATCTGGATAGGTGGCATCATAATCACAGTTCCCCCGTACCGCTAAAAAGCTCTTCATGAGAGGGTCTTTGCTTTCTAGCTCTGAATCACCGCAATGAATCATAGTAGCAACTTCTTCTTTATGACGGTCGGTTATCATGCTGATTTCATGAGTTAAGCCATGGCTGTCACTCATTATTAGCACTTTCATCGTCACATTCCTTCTTCCCTTTTTAGAAATTGACCTAGTTTTTCATCCAAAGCCTTCAATGCATTGGCACGGTGGCTGATTTGGTTTTTTTCCTCTTTTGTCAGCTCAGCATTTGTTTTCCCCTGCTCTTTAACAAAAAAGACTGGGTCATATCCAAATCCATTCGTTCCTGAAGGCTGTTCGGTAATCAAGCCTTCCATCGTCCCAGAAACGGTGATTGTTTCCTGATTTGGTGACGCTAACGCTAAGGCGCAATAAAACCTTGCTGTTCTTTCCGCTTCTGGTACACCCTCTAGTTCCTGCAGAACTTTTTTCGTGTTCGCTTCATCACTCTTTGACTCGCCAGCATAGCGCGCAGAGTATACACCAGGACGCCCATCTAATGCATCGACAATCAAACCGGAGTCATCAGCTATCACGAAGTGACCTAGTTGATGGGCAATGGCTTCTGCTTTAAGAATTGCATTTTCTTCAAAAGTCGTTCCTGTTTCCTCCACATCCGGTGCGTCCGGTACGTCAAGAAGTGTTTTGACTTCATATCCTTTTGCTGAGAATAGACTTTCGAATTCCTTGGCTTTTCCTTTATTTTTTGTTGCAATAATTACTGTCTTCATACTTTGTCTCACCCTTTTGTATTTTATCGGCAATAACTCCAAGTGCTTCTTTTTGCACCTCGAATAAGGTTTGAAGTCCTTCTTGAGCTATTGAAAGTAATTGCTGTAACTCGTTATATGTAAAAGTTGCCTCTTCCCCTGTGCCCTGCAATTCGACAAATTCACCACTGCCTGTCATGATGATATTCATATCCACAAGGGCTGCTGAATCTTCCTGATAATTTAAGTCTAACACAACTCCTGCTTCTTCAATAATCCCGACACTTGTTGCTGCTAGATAATTTTTCAACGGAAATACCGCCAGTTTCCCCTCTTCATCCAGCCTATTTAAAGCAAGAGCCAACGCTACGAATGCGCCCGTAATTGAAGCTGTCCGAGTGCCGCCATCTGCCTGAATAACATCGCAATCAATCCAGATCGTTTTCTCACCTAGCGCCTCTAAATCGACCACTGCCCGCAGTGACCGTCCAATTAGCCTCTGAATTTCCATCGTGCGCCCTGTTATTTTCCCTTTTGCCGATTCCCTGATTGTCCGTTGATTGGTTGCTCGCGGAAGCATCGAATACTCAGCATTAATCCAGCCTTTCTTTTTACCGCGCATAAACGGCGGAACCCGCTCATCAACGCTTGCGGCACAGATGACCTTTGTGTCACCGACGGTAATTAATACCGAACCTTCAGGATGCTTCAAATAATCTTTTTGGATCTGTATCGTCCTTAATTCAGTATTCAGCCTGCCGTCAACGCGCATTTTGTATCCCCCTAATTTCAAAAAAAGAATAAGAGGCAGCGAAAGGCTGCCTCATTGTGTTATATCTATAGTATACAAAATCGTTTCTTTAAAAACTACCTGTGTTCACTTTTTCTGGACGGACCACAGGTTCTGATAATTTCTTTCCTTCTTCGTTAAGAATATCTACACTGCCTTGCACCTGTACTTCAACACTTTCAATTCCCTTTTGCTCCGTCAAAGATAAAACTAAGGCATCAAGAACATCTTGAGAAACCTTTTTCTCTTTAAAACTACCAAGAATGTTTTCGTTAAAATTGAGGGTAACCTTTCCTTCTGCCATTTTCGGCTGATCAAGTAAGGCCACATCACTCATGAAGCCCGTTTGCAGGTTTGTTCCAGAAGGACTCTTCGTTAATTCCTCAATAACTGCTGTTACATTATCGGACACCGTCTCGCTAATACGGCGTGTTACCGGTACATAATAGGTGTACTCCTCGTCCCCGCCAATGTAATAGACAGTCAACGCTTTCGTATTCGAAATATCTACCACGTCACTGGTATCAATATTGATTCCGGAAGACCGTGAGATATTTTCATCTATCGGCGTGCCATTGACTGGCATTTCCGTAATATCTTCCCCATTGATCCTCATTTGGATTTTATCAACCGAGTCGAATTGAGTTAGTGTCCATGTAATAGCTTGAAGAATTTTGAGTTCATCTTCTTTTTGATAATTTTTGAACTCCGGTGAAAAGTCAGCCACAGCCACTCCTTCTTTTATGTTTACACTTATTTGAGTATCGGCAGGAATAACCGCTCTAAACCCATTGGGAAGCTTATCTGTAACTGGTCCATTATCCACGAGGTAGTCAAGGGCCTGTTTTGCGACGGCTTCCGATTTAGGAAGTTCCATTGTCTGTGGAACCACATATCCACTTTTATCAATTAAATACAACTCGGTCTTCACTGTTGCTGTTTCACCAGCAGTCTCTTCCCCATCTGTTGCCGGCTGTTGCTCCCCGTTGGACTCTTTTAATGAAGATTCATCCTCGACTAATGAAACATCCTTAGGCGGGTCAATCTCCTTTTTCTCTTCACCCCCAAATAATCCACATCCGGAAAGAAAAAAAGAAGATGCCAGAATGGTCACAGCCATTGTTACTTTTGATTTATTGGACATAAAATCACTCCTAGGACAGTTTGTACTCCTATTTATACGAGCCCTAAGGGAAAATAGACCAATTATTTTTCTCTCTGATCATGCAGCTGAGCAATCTGGCCGTACCGTTGTATGTTTGTCAGTTTTAATTTGACTTCAGGATTTCCTGCTTGAAACAAAGAAATCCCTTTACCTAATACTGTAGGAATAATAGAAAGAATCATTTCATCCACCAGCTGTTTTCTCATGAACTCACTAACTAACTCCGCACCACCGACTAGCCAAATCCTTGAGTCACCCTTTAGATTTCCGATGAAATCTTCCACATCTTCATTTACAAATTCCAGGTGCTCGTCTTTACCTTTCGCGCACTTCTAGAAAAGACGTAGCAGGTTTTATCTTGATAAGGAAATTCTTCTGCTAGTGTATATCTGTTGATACGTTTTGTTTCCCATGATCACCGTATCAATATTTTTAAAGAAATCGCCGTATCCATTATCCCCTGCACCTTCTGTCTCTTCAAGCCAATCTATGCTTCCATCCTCTCTTGCTATATATCCATCCATGCTTGTAGCTATATACATAACGATATGCTTTTGTGATACCATTTTTTTTGCTCCTTTCCACAAAAAAAAGACCTCCAAATGGAAGTCTTATAGGTGGTCAATTTTAATTGTTTCTATTGCATTGATATGAATACCGAGCCAACTCGATGCGATTGACCCAAACATATCTCTTGAACCAGTTGTGTAAAAACGATGAACCGGACGCTGCTTGCTTTTATTGATTAATCGATAGTAATCCAAAATAACACTTGCCTCACGGGCTGTCTCTTCCCCAGAGGAAATGACTTGTACTTTATCTCCCATATACTCTGAGATTACAGGCCCTAACAGCGGATAATGGGTACAGCCAAGGATTAATGTATCGATTTTCGTTTTCTTTAACGGGTTTAAAGTTTGAGCCACAACCCTATTCACGATTTTCCCTTGAAACTCTCCGCTTTCTACGATGGGGACAAATTTTGGACAAGCTAAACTATCCACTTTCACATCCGAATTGATGGAGGCAAGAGCGTCGTCATAGGCCTTGCTTTTCACTGTACCTTCTGTGCCAATTACTCCAATATGTAGAGAATTAGAAACCTTCAATGCCGCCCTTGCCCCTGGATGAATAACACCCAATACAGGAATCGGAAGTATCGCTCTAATTTCATCGAGCACCGCTGCAGTCGCAGTATTGCAGGCAATGATTAACATTTTAATATCCTTCTTCAATAAGAACCTTGTCATTTGCCAAGTGAAGGTTTGGACATCTTTTTTCGACCTTGGTCCATAAGGGCATCTTGCGGTATCGCCCAAGTAAATTATATTTTCATTTGGTAGCTGGCGCATGACTTCTTTAGCCACTGTCAAACCACCTACCCCCGAATCAATGATTCCTATTGGTTGTTTCAAAAATCTCGCCTCATTTTTCTTTCATTTCTTGATGTAGTTTTGCTAAAGTCCCACTTAGGGAAACGATATCGGATTCGCTGAAATTGACTAAAACGCCACTCAAGTACTGCTGCCGTTTGTTGATCACTTCTTCGATAATCCGTTCGCCTTCTTCAAGAAGGTGAATGCGAACCACACGCCGGTCTTTCTCATCCTTGACGCGCTGAACAAGCTGATGTTTCTCCATGCGGTCAATCAGTTCCGTCGTTGTGCTAAAGGCAAGAAACATCTTCGTAGACAATTCGCCAATCGTCATGTCGCCCGCTTCAAAAAGCCATTGCAAAGCCAGAAACTGAGGAATAGTAATTTTATAATCACTAAGAATTTCCCGTCCCCTTTGCTTAAGCCATGACGAAACATAGCGCAATTCCCTTTCGATCTCGACCACATGTGCAGCCTGATTCTCTTCACCCATACACCCAGCTCCCCACTTCATGAAACTTATCATACTACCATTTTGGGGGAAAGTGAAATAAATTTCAAGATAGATTATCTAAAGGATATAATGAAACCCCCTCCATTAAAATAAGCAGCATCTAAAGAAGTCAACACAATGAGAAATTATCTCAGACTTCCTTAAATGCTGCCAATGAATGGGAGAGAAAAAATATATAAGGCTTACGTATTAATGAGTCAACACATTAAAGCTTAAGTTCTCCCATACGAAGGAGTTCTATAACTGCCTGCGAACGTCCTTTGACTCCAAGCTTCTGCATCGCATTTGAAATATGGTTTCGAACTGTTTTTTCGCTAATAAACAATTCACCTGCGATTTCTTTTGTTGTTTTATCTTGTACTAGTAACTCAAATACTTCTTTTTCTCTTTTGGTGAGTAGTGGCTTATGAGTGAATTCGTTCTCCTTCAAGTAATGTTACCCTCCTTGCCTTCACCAGCATAAAACCCGGAGTGGGTGTCTATTTAGTCAAGATATAGTATGTCGGCTGGGGCAAGGGAGTGACTCTTTTACTTGTCTAATTGAAATTTTATTTAAGAATGTTTGACTTTTGTTCGCGCCATACGTTCCTTCATCTCTTCCGGCCAAGGAATCGGATTCCCAGTGGTTTTAGAGACTTGGACAATAGTTCCTCTACCCGTCAAGCAAACCGAACCATCTTGCTTGGTTCCCATGTAATGAATGTCCACAGAAGAATTCACGACACGGGCCGCTTTTACATAGATCATCAATTGATCGTTAAAAAAAACCTGCTGGATATAATCACACTGTAAATCGGCAACAACCGGTATCTCATTGCTTCCATCCGAAGTCCAATCCTTCATAAAACCCATGCTATTAAAATACTCAATTCGTGCTTCCTCAAAATAGGTAAATGGAACCGTATTATTCAAATGACCGAACATATCCGTTTCCGAAAAACGGACCTTAATTTCATGTTTAAAAGAAAAGTCGCTGCCCCATTCTTTTATATTATCGATATATGATATTCTGTTCAATCTGTGCACCCCCTTATAAAATGAATGACTATTCACTCATTTTATAAGAAAAAATAGATAATGGAAAGGATTTTATATTCTCATCCTGTAAATATGATGGATTCGACCACTTAATTGTTGAAGCATACATACACCCAAATAATAGCTTTATTGTATTAGATCCCGGATTGACCGATCACGATATCGTAGAAGAATGCACAGCTGATTTTGCTAATAAGACTATCGTTAACATCTATTACAACCACGATGAACATCTATATCAGATAGAACCTAGATCTGCAAATGAGATAGTTTGGTATCACAGTCGTCCAGATGAATCCAATCAATTCAGCGTACTGAGTGAAATTTGGGATATCGATGATATGATTCCATTTACAAAATTTCAATTAGAAAAATAATACGTATCCGGTTCATAGACAACACATTTGTGTCATTTTTATGGGCCGTTTATTTCTTTACCTCACTCTTTCAACAAAATTGATATTATGTTGAAAGAGTGGATTTCAATATTTATCCCCTCTTTTTCAAAATGTGACACAAAAGTGATGTCTTTCCATGTTATGCTTTTAACAAACAAATAAGGAGCTGTAAACATGATTAGAATATTTGTTGTCATTTTACTTGCTAGCTTAATGCTAATTGGTTGTTCTTCTCAATCGAATGTAAAAACTTCGAATGTAAAGGCATCTAAAGAAGGGTCTGAATATAACGATATCGCAGAGGATATTTATCAAACAAACAAAAACGACAATAAACAAACAGTGATACTTGAAATCGATTCGAAATAATATTCGAAAAAAGAGCGACTGCATTCAATTAGCAATCGCTCTTTTATTTATTTTATCTAGTTCTATAGTAGTTTTCAGCTGTGTATATAGGCCAGCTCCAAAACGGTACACCTTGTGAAATAATGTAGCGGTCTAAGAAGATTTCAAAGTTAAGGTTTAGAGTTTTTATATCTGTAAATTCCAAAATGTTAAGGTAATTTGGATCCCCACCCTTTAGTTTTTCTATATCTAATATTAGATAACAGTCTTCCAATAGGTGTGCGATAGGAATCCCATGTTCACTTATATATTCAACTTCTTGAGTTTCTTTTATTTCATCTAAGTTAAAAAAATGAAGACCGCCCCCTATGTTAACACCGTCGTCATTGACTGATTCATATATTCTTGCCCCATTATGGAGTGTCAAGAACGCCTTGTAGTCTTCAGGAAGCTTGATACCTTGTTCACTTTCAAACTTTTCAACTTCAGTTGTCTTTATTGGAGCGTTAAAAGAACACGAAACGCTATAGACTTCCCCTTCCTCTGCTACTGACTTCATTTGGTCTTTGTTATCCAACAATTTCTTTAATCCGGACAATGTACTTTGTACAAAATGACTCACTTCACTAATCCCTCCAATATCAATTAATAGGAAGCCCACCAAGGATTAACTGTTTTTTGATGGAGATCTCTTGGCAACGGAAATAAATTAGACATCGCATTCGTTCCGCCATATTTTAATGGTAATTCATGATGTATATCAGCATTAGGCCATTTTGGTCCCCAATTTGGATCTCCATATGTTTTAATATACCATGGCATGAATTTATCCTTAAGTTTAGTATCTCTCTTAGTTCGTTTTTCTTCTGGTACTACCGCTATATTAGCTTTTGTCGGAGTCCACATAGTCGTTCTATTGTGTGAATTGTATATTTCAGGATAAGTAACTGTCTTTTTATTAACTAATACCTCTTCTGTTGCTCCATCACTAGTTTTTGTGCCACTACCTGTCCATCCCGCCGTAGTTCTTGAATAGGTTTGGTAAAAATGCGTAGTTTTATTATTGTAAGTCTTAGATGTTTTTTTACCTATTTTTATATCTGCACCTTGCCACTTCGTATCATATTTGGTTTGTTTTTCCGTATTTTTATAAACGAATAAATGACACAATTAATAAGTCTTTAATAAAAAGAACCCCAGATAAAACAATATAAAGATAATATCCCCACCATTAAAATCCGTTATTTCTCACCTTAATTTTAGATGTGAATCTGTTCACACTTTTTTAGACAAAAAAAGAACCTATATCCTAAGATACAGGTTCTTTTCTCATTATTAAACTTCGTCGCTTCCGAAGAAGTTACGGAATTGTTGAATAGTAGTATCACGGTTTAATGCTGCAATCGATGTAGTCAAAGGAATTCCTTTAGGGCAAGACTGCACACAGTTTTGTGAGTTACCGCAGTTTGCAAGGCCCCCATCAGACATAATTGTATTTAAACGTTCAGCTTTGTTCATTGCACCAGTTGGATGTGCATTGAATAAACGAACTTGTGATAATGGTTGTGGTCCCATGAAGTCTGAATTGCTGTTTACGTTCGGACAAGCTTCTAAACATACACCACAAGTCATACATTTAGATAATTCGTAAGCCCATTGACGTTTCTTTTCTGGCATACGTGGTCCTGGTCCAAGATTGTACGTACCATCGATTGGAATCCAAGCTTTTACCTTTTTCAATGAGTCGAACATACGGCTACGGTCGACTTGAAGGTCACGAACAACAGGGAAAGTACGCATTGGAGCAAGACGAACCGGCTGTTCTAATTGGTCAATAAGAGCTGTACAAGATTGTCTAGGTTTACCATTGATAACCATTGAACAAGCACCACATACTTCTTCAAGACAGTTCATGTCCCAAGCGATTGCTGTAGTGTGTTTGCCTTGTACTGTTACTGGATTACGACGAATTTCCATTAGAGCGGAAATTACATTCATATTCGGACGGTACGCTAATTCAAATTCCTCATCATAAGGAGCTGAATCCGGTGTATCTTGACGAGTGATTATAAAACGGACTGTTTTAGTCTCAGATTTAGTTTCAACCATTTTTTTGCTCCCCCTCTTTAATGTTTCGTAGTGTAATCACGTTTACGTGGTGCGATAAGTGATACATCAATATCTTCATAATGGAATTCAGGCGCTTGATCCAAGCCTTTGAATGTCGCCATTGTTGTTTTCATGAATTCCTCATCATTACGTTGTGGGAAATCAGGTTTGTAATGAGCTCCGCGGCTTTCGTCACGGTTTAAAGCACCAATTGTGATTACACGTGCTAATTGCATCATGTTTTGAAGCTGTCTAGTGAAGGCAGCTCCTTGGTTGCTCCATTTAGCAGTGTCATTGATGTTAATTTTCTTGTAACGTTCCATCAACTCAAGAATCTTGTTATCAGTTTCTTTCAACTTGTCATTGTAACGAACTACAGTAACATGCTGTGTCATCCACTCACCAAGTTCTTTGTGTAGAACATACGCGTTTTCATTACCATCAAGAGACATGACATCATTCCATTTTTCTTGTTGTTGTTTTTCGTAACCATCAAACAATGAAGAAGGAATAGACTCTGAAGTTTTATCAAGGCCTTCAATATATTTAACTGCATTCGGTCCAGCAACTGAACCACCATAGATTGCAGAAAGAAGTGAATTCGCACCTAAACGGTTACCGCCATGTTGAGAGTAATCACACTCACCTGCAGCAAATAAACCTTTAATGTTTGTCATTTGGTCATAATCTACCCAAAGTCCGCCCATAGAATAGTGAACTGCAGGGAAGATTTTCATTGGAACTTTACGAGGATCTTCACCCATGAATTTCTCGTAGATTTCAATGATTCCGCCAAGTTTGATATCAAGTTCTTTAGGGTCTTTATGAGAAAGATCCAGGTAAACCATGTTTTCTCCATTAATACCAAGCTTCATGTTCATACATACGTCGAAGATTTCACGAGTAGCGATATCACGAGGTACAAGGTTACCATAAGCAGGGTATTTTTCTTCTAGGAAATACCAAGGTTTTCCGTCTTTATATGTCCAGATACGTCCACCTTCACCACGAGCAGATTCACTCATTAGACGAAGCTTATCATCTCCAGGGATTGCAGTTGGATGAATTTGAATGAATTCACCATTTGCATAATTTACACCTTGTTGATAAACAATGGATGCTGCTGAACCTGTATTAATCATTGAGTTAGTTGATTTACCGAAAATGATTCCAGGACCACCGCTCGCCATGATGACAGCGTCGCCAGGGAATGATTTGATTTCCATTGAAGTCAAGTTCTGTGCTACGATACCGCGTGCTGTTTGGTCGTCATCGATAACAGCTCCAAGGAATTCCCAGCCTTCATATTTCGTTACAAGGCCTTCTACTTCATAACGACGAACCTGCTCGTCCAATGCGTAAAGTAATTGCTGACCAGTTGTTGCACCAGCAAATGCTGTACGGCTATGTTGAGTTCCACCGAAACGACGGAAATCAAGAAGACCTTCCGGAGTACGGTTAAACATTACGCCCATACGGTCAAACATATGGATAATCGATGGTGCTGCTTCGCACATCGCTTTAACCGGTGGTTGGTTAGCTAAGAAATCTCCGCCATAAACTGTATCATCAAAGTGGATATATGGAGAATCCCCTTCACCTTTTGTATTTACTGCCCCATTGATTCCGCCTTGGGCACAAACTGAGTGAGAGCGTTTAACAGGTACTAAAGAAAATAAATCTACCTGTTGTCCCAGCTCTGCTGCTTTGATCGTAGCCATTAAACCAGCTAGACCTCCACCAACGATAATAATTTTACCTTTACCCAATTCTGTCACTCCCTTATTTCCATTAGCAAAGCTATGTTTTTCCTAATACTTATAAATAAACTCTATCTTCTTATACGAAAGCGAAAATTGCGCTAACCCCTACATAAGAAAGAAGAACGAAAACGATCAAAGTAACGTAAGTCATGATTTTTTGCGATTTAGGTGAAACTGTTAGACCCCAGCTCACTGCAAATGACCATAATCCATTAGAGAAGTGGAAAATTGTCGAAATGACCCCAACTAAATAAAATGCAATCATAAATGGATTAGAGAAAATCTCTGCCATCATGTCAAAGTCAACCTCTGCACCTAATGCTGCTTGAATTCTAGTTGACCAAACATGCCAAACTAGGAAAATCAACGTAATGATTCCGCTTAGACGTTGTAAAAAGAACATCCAATTCCGGAAAAATCCAAATCTACCCAAATTATTTTTAGCAGTAAACGCGATATAAATCCCGTAAACTGCATGATAAATCAAAGGTAAGAAAATGATGAAGATTTCCAAGAAATAACGAAACGGTATGCTTTCTAAGAAATGTGCTGCTGAATTAAATGATTCCGGTCCCTTTGTTGCCATATAGTTGGTAACTAAATGCTCCAACAAAAACAGCCCGATCGGAATAACTCCAAGTAGTGAATGAAGTTTACGATTCCCAAACTCACGATTTTTTGCCACTAAGTGCCCCCCCTTAATTTGTGAAAAATCATGCAAAGATAAACTGGTGGCTACCTTTTATCTCCGCGTGAAAATAAAGTATAGAGTTTGAAACATCCCTATACTTTCTTACAATTATGTGACATGTCCATTTTACTCCTGACTTCTATGTGCGTCAAGAAAACGGATACAAGAATTCTCTTTTTCAGAATAGATTTTATTGGTTAAAATTGTATAATTTTTAATTGTCAAGATTATAACTTGGAGAAATTAGTAATTAATCTATTAATATCCCGGAATAATTTCTCATTTTTTCCCAATTACGATTGAAATAATAAAAAAACAGTATAATTTGCAAAAGAAAAACGTTTATAATAGATTTACAGAAAGAGGCGATAAACTATGAAAAAAAATATTGCTGCAGCGATAGAAGAAGAAGAAATTCAAACAGAAGAATCTCATGTTCCAGCTTTCGGCTACGAATTAATCCGAGAAGTTTTATTGAACGATATTCTCGGAAAAGATTCTAATCAAATTCTCTATTGGGCAGGTAAACAATTAGCGAGAAAATTCCCACTGAATGGCGAACAGGAAGTTGTTGCATTTTTCCAAAATGCAGGCTGGGGCCATCTTGAAATCATAAAGTTTTCGAAAACCGAGATGGAATTATCCTTAACAGGTGAAATAATCAGCCGTCGCTTAGATCTTCATCCTGACTGTCACTTCCAACTTGAAGCCGGTTTCCTTGCCGAGCAGTTTACACTGCAGAAAAAATTCTTAAGTGAATCGACAGAAGAAATCAAACGCCGTGCAAAAAAAGTGACATTTACCATTCAATGGGATCCTAGAGACCCAATCTAATGAGCCTAAAAACAGACTTACCCTTTTTATCGGAAGTCTGTTTTTCATTAGACTCCAAGCAATCAAACAAGCACTTTTGCATGCTGTCCTAATTTAAACGCTTCATGAAGTGCTTCGACTGCCTTCACCATTTCCTTTTCATTGACGACAGTTGAGACTTTAATTTCAGATGTGCTGACCATTTTCACTTGAATACCTGTGTTAGCCATCACTTCAAACATTTCGGCAGCCACTCCCGGATTAGATACCATTCCTGAACCGACGATAGACACTTTGGCCAATCCGCCCTCCGTTTCTATTCTATCGAATGCCAATTGGTCTTTATTTTTTTCTAGCACGTTTAAAACAGCTTCCGTATCTTCACTTTTTATGGAGAAAGAAAGGTTTGTTGTATCCTCTGCTGTCATGCTTTGGATAATAATGTCAACGTTTATCCGGTTTTTTGCAAGTGTCATGAAAATTGTGGATAATGATCCTAGTGATCGGGGCAAACCATTCACTGTGACCCTTGTAATACTGTCTTCAAAAGCAATACCGCGTACAATTAAATTTTCTTCCATAGTTGCTTCCTCCTCAATGGTAGTTCCTGCTTCTTTCTCCATACTCGAACGGACTTCAAGCGGAATCTGGTGGTTTTTCGCATACTCAACAGCTCTTGGATGAAGGACACCCGCCCCTAGATTGGCAAGTTCTAGCATTTCATCGTAAGAAATAGATTGCAGTTTTCGAGCATCTTTTATGTAACGTGGGTCTGTTGTAAATACACCCGTTACATCGGTATAAATATCACATCGGTCCGCATTTAATGCTGCAGCAATAGCCACTGCAGTCGTATCAGACCCGCCCCGCCCTAGTGTCGTGATTTCTCCATTTGCATCATTCCCTTGGAAACCTGCAACGACCACAATTTTCTTTGCCTGAAGCTGAGCTTGAATTCTCGAAGCATCAATGTTTAAAATCCGGGCATTCCCATGAACGGATTCTGTTTGCATGCCAGCCTGCCAGCCGGTGAAAGAAATAGCTTCACGCCCCGCTTCAATTAAAGCCATCGTTAACAGGGAAATCGTGACCTGCTCTCCAGTCGTCAATAACATATCCATTTCCCTCTTGCTTGGATTTTTGGAAATATCTTGAGCCATGTAAACTAATTCATCTGTTGTTTTCCCCATAGCTGAAACAACGACAACTACCTCATTCCCATTCTCTGCTTCCTCGATTACTCGATTGGCAACATTTTTGATTTTCTCGACACTACCGACGGATGTCCCGCCAAATTTTTGAACGATTAATGCCATCCTAATGCACCCTCTTTATCTTTTTTAGGCAATAAAAAAAGCAATGAGAAATATCTCATTGCTGTGATCACGTATTTAATACAGTAAACACAGTGAGATAGCTCTCCAGGGTATACCCCCTGACAATCCGCCATTTATTAAATGTCAGACCAGAAAAACAAGGCATGAGTCTTGTCCTCCTTCGGCGTTATCCCCTTTCAAAACCTTTCATCGAAGCTCATACTTCTCCAGGTTTTTACTCTTGAATTCCGCACCTCTATCAGCACTTTTAAGTTGTCTAGTTGAAAATTCCTTCTTATCATAGCATAGAGAAATGTAGGTAGCAAGATTATTCTTGCAATTTTCTAACGATTCCTTCAGCTACTCCTTTTGGCATGCCTGCCTCTATAATTTGTTCTACCGATGCCTCTTTAATTTTTTTCAATGAACCAAAATGCCTTAACAATTGCTTTCTTCGTTTTTCTCCGACTCCAGGTATATCATCAAGCTGCGAGTGAACCGCATTTTTCCCGCGTAGCTGGCGATGAAACGTAATCGCAAACCGATGCACTTCGTCCTGAATTCTTTGCAACAGATAAAATTCCTGGCTACGCGAATCAAGCGGTACCAGTTCCAGCGGATTGCCAATCATCAATTGCGATGTTCTGTGCTTTTCATCCTTAATGAGACCAGAAAGCGGAATATCAAGACCCAGTTCATTTTCTAAAATATCTCGAACAGCCTCCACATGACCCTTTCCACCATCAATAATGATTAAATCCGGAAGTGGCAGCCCTTCTTTTAAAACTCGTGAATATCTTCTGCGTACAACTTCACGCATCGATTCATAGTCATCGGGTCCCTGGACAGTTTTGATTTTATATTTGCGATACTCTCTTTTTTCCGGCTTACCGTCAATAAACACAACTAAAGCGGAAACCGGATCACTGCCCTGAATGTTCGAGTTATCAAAAGCCTCGATCCGATGCGGGGTATAGATGCCTAATTGCACCCCAAGATTTTCCACCGCATTGATCGTTCTTGCTTCATCCCGTTCAATCAAAGAAAACTTTTCCTGAAGGGCTATGGCAGCATTTTTATTCGCCAATTTAAGCATATCCTTTTTCGATCCCCGTTTTGGATGAATCGTCTTCACGCCAAGCAGCCCTTCAGCCATTTCCGCATCTACTGACTCTGGCAGCAAAATTTCCTTTGGTTTAAAGTGATTGGTAATCTCGTAAAACTGACCTAGGAATGTAAGAAGTTCCTGATCCGGTTCATCATACACTGGAAACAGGGAAACATCCCTTTCTATCAATTTCCCTTGTCGCACAAAAAATACCTGAACACACATCCAGCCTTTATCATAGGCATAGCCAAATACATCACGGTCGATAAAATCAGTCGTCATCATTTTTTGCTTCTCCATCGTGATATCGATGTGGGCAATTTTGTCACGGAACTCCTTTGCCCTTTCGAAATCAAGCTCTTCTGATGCCTCTAACATTTTTTCTGTCAGTTCTTTTTTTATCTCAGTATGGCCGCCGTTTAAAAATCGGTTGATATCATCCACCATTTTTTTATATTCCTGTTCCTCTACATCATACACACATGGAGCCAGGCACTGCCCGAGGTGGTAATAGAGACAAACGCGATCCGGTAGGGTATTGCATTTTCTAAGAGGATAGATGCGGTCGAGTAATTTTTTCGTTTCATTGGCCGCAAAGGCATTCGGATACGGACCGAAATATTTACCTTTATCTTTTTTGACTTTTCTCGTAATGATTAGACGCGGATGCCGTTCAGCAGTCAACTTGATGAATGGATACGTCTTGTCATCCTTCAGCATGATATTATATTTTGGATCATGTTTTTTGATTAAGTTTAACTCTAAAATGAGAGCCTCAATATTTGACGAGGTAACGATGTATTCAAAATCGTCTATCTCATTAACGAGTCGTAACGTTTTCCCATCATGGGAACCGGTGAAATAAGAGCGCACACGGTTTTTTAATACTTTCGCTTTTCCTACATAAATGATCGTTCCCTGACGATCCTTCATTAAATAACAACCTGGTTGATCGGGAAGAAGGGCAAGTTTATTCTTTATTTGTTGGTTCATACATTCAGCCTCCTGTTCTCCCTTTTTACAATTAATTATATATCAAGATAGCGAAAAAAGCTTCAAGTCCGCAGACTTGAAGCTTTTTTTAGCTAACTTAATATTAAGCGTGTTTTGCAATAAGTTCAGCAAGAGCTTCTTTAGGTTGGAAACCAACAACTTTATCTACTACTTCACCGTCTTTTAGGACGATTAATGTCGGAATGCTCATTACGCCGAATTTTCCAGCTGTTTCTTGGTTTTCGTCTACATCCACTTTTACGATTTTAGCTGTGTCGCCAATTTCAGTATCAAGCTCTTGAAGAACAGGAGCAATCATTTTACAAGGTCCACACCATGGAGCCCAGAAGTCTACAAGAACGACACCTTCGCTAGTATCAGTTGTGAAAGTTTGGTCAGTTGCATTTACAATAGCCATATATATATCCTCCTCAAATTTACTCAAATAACTAAAGACAGTATACCATTGTTACTAGAATCGATGCTAATATTTTGCTTCAGTGGTAGGATGTCCAAAAACAGAGTAAATATACAGGTTTCTTACCTCTTCCTGATAGCTTAATTATTAATTAAAAATACAACACACAAAAAAAAAAAGGCATTTATCAGTTAACTGTCAAATGCCTTGTTCCTTACCTATATTGTTTATACTTTAAATGCTTTCTATTACGCGTTCACTTTTAACTTTTTGAATTCTTCTGTTAGTAATGGAATGACTTCAAAAAGATCACCGACAATTCCATAATCAGCTACGTTAAAAATGTTAGCTTCTGGATCTTTATTGATGGCAACGATAACTTTAGAGTTGGACATACCAGCTAAATGCTGAATAGCTCCAGAAATTCCGCAGGCAATATATAGGTCTGGAGTAACAACTTTACCCGTTTGGCCGATTTGCAAAGAGTAATCGCAATAGTCTGCATCACATGCACCACGAGAAGCACCGACTGCACCGCCAAGAACTTGAGCAAGTTCCTTTAATGGTTCAAAACCGTCTTCACTTTTTACGCCACGTCCGCCGGCAATGACTACTTTTGCTTCTGAAAGGTCGACCCCTTCACTTGCTTTTCTCACAACATCTTTAATAATCGTACGCAAGTCTTTAATATCTACACTTAATGTAGAAACATCACCAGAACGGGACTCATCTTTCGGCAATGGTTCAATATTGTTTGGACGAACAGTTGCAAACACAATTCCTGCTGTGACAATTTTCTTTTCAAATGCTTTACCAGAATAAATCGGGCGAGTGAAAACGATGTTTCCGCCTTCTTCTTCAATAGAAGTAACATCGGAGATTAAACCTGATTCAAGCTTGCCAGCTAGTTTTGGCGCTAGATCTTTTCCTAGTGCAGTATGACCGAAGAAAATGCCTTCTGGTTTTTCCTGCTCTATGACAGCAAGCAAGCTTTGCGCATAACCATCTGATGTATATTGTTTTAATTGATCATTTTCAACTGCTACTACTCGGTCTGCACCATACTGGATCAATTCATTCCCAAAATTTTGAACACTGTCACCAACTAAAACACCTACGATTTCTCCGCCATCTGCTGCAAGTTTAGCCGCACCGATTGCTTCAAATGATACATTTCTTAGTGAACCGTCGCGAACTTCGCCCAATACAAGAAACTTTCTAGCCATTTATAAAAACCTCCTGTGCTCTATTTTATCTTTTTGTTGTGTGTAGTATATTTTGAAAAGAACCGCTTCTATTAAATTACTTTTGCTTCACTGCGTAATAATTGAACAAGTTCGCTAACTTGATCGCTAATCTCGCCGTTCAGCACTTTTCCAGCCTCTTTTTTAGCAGGAAGGTAGATTTCAATTGTTTTTGTTTTTGCTTCAACATCTTCTTCTTCCAAATCCAAGTCGTCCAATTCTAATTCTTCAAGTGGTTTTTTCTTCGCTTTCATGATTCCTGGCAAAGAAGGATAACGTGGTTCGTTTAATCCTTGTTGAGCTGTTACTAGCAATGGAAGAGAGGCTTCGATTGTTTCAGAATCTCCTTCAACGTCACGGATAACGCTTACATTTCCAGCAGCGATGTCCAATTTAGTGATTGTTGTAATATATGGAATTCCCAAAATCTCAGCAACGCGCGGACCTACTTGGCCGGAGCCTCCGTCGATTGCTACGTTTCCAGCAATGATTAAATCAGCATTTTTACCTTTTAAGTATTCACCAATAATTTTGGCAGTCGTGAATTGATCGCCATTTTCTATGTCGTCTTCAATATTTATTAATACGGCTTTGTCAGCACCCATAGCAAGCGCAGTGCGCAATTGCTTTTCAGCTTCCTCAGTTCCAACGGAAATAACCGTTACTTCTCCACCTTGTGCATCACGAACTTGGATTGCTTCTTCTACAGCATACTCATCGTATGGGTTAATGATGAATTCTGCTCCATCCTCATTAATTTTCCCGTTAGAAAGTGTAATTTTTTCTTCTGTATCAAATGTTCTTTTCAGCAGCACATAAATGTTCACGATAATACCTCCCGAATAATTTGAGTTTTGAAGATTATGAATTTTTTAAACATACTACTTGTATTCTTCAGATTTCATCAAAATCCTGCATAATGTATAAAAATAAGTTATTAATTCACTAGTTTTGACATGAAACACTACTATTTCCCTTTAAATATTGCTTCTCTTTTTTCGATAAAAGCACCAATTCCTTCTTTTGCATCAGCAGTATCGAAGGCTTGGCAGAATAGGACAGCTTCTCTTTCTACACCTTTATAGTAGGAATCATGCTTAGTATAATTTAATAGTTCAATAGTCGACTTTAATGCAAGAGGGCTTTTCTTTGCGATTTTAAAGGCTAATTCCTTCGCTTTCGGAATAAGTTCTTCATCTGTGAAGGCATGATTAGCTAATCCACATTGCACAGCTTGTAATCCTGTAATTGGCTCACTTGTAAATAGCATTTCAGCGGCCATTGCCGTACCGACATAACGAGGTAACCGTTGTGTGCCTGCAAATCCAGGAATTAATCCAAGCTGTAGCTCAGGCAAACCTAGTTTTGCTCTTTCTGTTACTAAACGGATGTGACAGGCCATAGCCAGTTCCAATCCCCCGCCAAGCGCTGCTCCATGAATAGCTGCAATAACCGGTTTTGGAAAAGATTCAATTTTTTCAAATACAGATTGACCATTTTTGGTCAGTTTCTCGAAAGCTTTACCGTTTTCTACTTCTGTAAACTCTTTAATGTCTGCTCCAGCAGAGAAAAACCTACCTTCTCCATGAAGAAGGACAACCCGTACGTTCTCGTTCTCCGCAATTTGATCGAAGGCTTGTGACAGCTCTCTAATGATTACCGAAGACAACGCGTTTGCAGGTGCATGATTAATCGTTATAAAAGCAACATGATTCTCGATTGAAAGCTTAAGGTATTCCATATCTATCCCTCCCGGCATGCTAGTCAAACTTTTTTGAAAATTCAATATGTATCACTTCCCCATAAAACTGGAAAGCTGATTAATCGATTTTTTTGAGGATGACTAAGCCACCCTCTATTAAAATCGTTAACTTTTCAAGCTGCATCCACCCAGTAGAAGGCGGTGAACATCTTTTGCAAGGTCTGAGAGTGAATACTTTTGCTCATTCATCACCCAAGTTGTCACTGTTTCGTCAATCGTTCCAAAAATCATCTGCCTAGCAAGTAAATGATTTAAATCCGGCGAAAATTCGCCGTTCTCTTTTCCTTCTATAATGATCTGATCAATTAAATTTAAATATCCTCTTAACACATCATTAATTCTTAGGCGTAATTCTTTATTCGACTGTCTTAATTCCAACTGAGTGACGATTGCTAAATTCACGTCTTCTGAAAGGATTTGAAAATGTTTTTGAATGAGCACATACAGCTTTTCTGAAGCTGAGCTCTTTCCCTTAAGTTCTTCTTCAATCTGTTCTACAAAATAGCCCATCTTTTCATGAAATAATGATATTAAAATATCTTCTTTATTTTTAAAATAAAGATAAATGGTGCCATCCGCTACGCCTGCTTGCTTGGCGATTTTGGATACTTGTGCTTGATAATAGCCGTTTTGGGCGATGATGATAACAGCTGCATCAATAATTTGATTATACTTCGGTCTGTTGCTTTTCACTGGATGTCCCCTTTCAGAAAATGAATGAATCATCATTCATATTTCTATCATAAAATGGCGACCCTTTACTGTCAAGCAAAAACTTCTTAAGAGTCCTACACATTCCAATATGTTTATTGTACAGCTCAGATCTTTAGGTTGTCCAGTTGTTCTGTAAAAACACGGAGCTAAATGAACAACTGCTCCGTAAGAAGGTTAAGCTTCTTTAGGCTTCTTTTCTTTCCTCTGATATTTTTTTCTTTTCTTCATCAATAAGAACTCTGCGTAATATCTTTCCAATCGTCGTTTTAGGAAGTTCCTCTCTAAATTCATAGCTGCGCGGTACTTTATAGGAAGCTAGACTCTTTCTCGCAAACTTATTCAATTCTTCTTCTGTCACACTTGCACCTTTTTTCAGAACGACATAGGCTTTGACCGTCTCACCACGATATGGATCTGGGATTCCTGCCACGACTACCTCCTGAATGGCCTCATGCTCATATAGTACTTCTTCGACCTCACGAGGGTAAATATTGAAGCCGCCTGCAATGATTGTATCTTTTTTCCTTTCGACTACATAAAAGAAACCTTGCTCATCCATGTAACCTAAATCGCCTGTAAGCAGCCAGCCGTTTTTAAATGTGTTTTCCGTTTCTTCCGGACGATTCCAGTATCCCTGCATTACCTGCGGCCCTTTTATTGCAATCTCACCAATTTCATTCGGCGGAAGCTCTTCGCCACTTTCTAGTGACAGAATTACTGAGTCCGTATCCGGCCAAGGCAATCCAATGCTTCCTTTAACCCGAGGCTGATCCCAAATAAAGTTGGCATGGGTAACCGGAGATGTTTCCGTAAGACCAAAGCCTTCAACCAGCTTCCCGCCCGTAATTTTCTCAAACTGCTCTTGAATCTCTAATGGAAGTGGTGCTGAACCGCTTATACAAGCATTGATAGAAGAAAGATCATATTTTGCGAGATCCGGATGGTTCAAGAGACCGATATACATCGTTGGTGCGCCTGGAAACATTGTTGGTTTCTGCTTTTGAATTGTTTTCAGCGTTGCTTTAACATCGAACCTTGGCATAATGATCATCGTGTTCCCTTCCATAACGGAAAGAACCAATACAGTCGTCATACCGTACACATGGAAAAATGGAAGAATCGCTAGAATCCGTTCTTCACCACGTTTATTTTTATAAAGCCAAGCATTACACATTTTCGTATTTGCAAGCAAGTTCTTATGGGTGAGCATAACCCCTTTAGGAAAGCCGGTTGTTCCTCCTGTATATTGTAAAAGGGCCAGGTCTTTCTGCACATCAATCGGCTCAGCGACTTCTTCTGGTATTTTTCGTTTCATGATTTCAGTAAATAGATGGTGATTACCCGCATGCTCCACATTGATGACAATACCGTATTCCTTTTTTTGAATAAAGGGATAGATAAGATTTTTCGGGAAAGGCAAGTATTCTTTGATGGCGGTTATAATGATGTGTTCTATTTCTGTTCTTGGGGCAACCGCAGTGACACGGGGAAATAAAATATCCATCGCTACGATTATTTTCGCTCCGGAGTCTTTCATTTGATACTCGAGTTCGCGTTCCGTATAGGTTGGATTAGTTTGAACTATGACTCCCCCAGCCATTAGTATCCCAAAAAAGCTAATGACACCTTGCGGACAGTTAGGAAGCATGACGGCAACTCGTTCTCCCTTTTGAAGACCGATACCTTTTAAATAGGCTGCGAACTTTAAAGCTGATACGTACACTTCTTTGAAGGTTAATTCCTTTCCCTGGAAATGAATCGACACCTTATCAGGAAATTCATCAGCGGACTCTTTCAAAAATGAATAAAGAGGTTTATCTTCATACGACAAAACAGCTGGTATTTGTTCCGGATAAATAGCTTGCCACGGCTTATTGCTCATTTGCCCCCTCCTTCTGAATATTCTCAATACTCTTTTCCATTATAATACAACCGGGATTTTCTTACAATTGCTGAAATTTAGAAAAAGTAAGCATAAAGGCTGATAATCAGTAGTAGAGCAGTGAAACCTCGAATCTTTAAGATTTATAGGTAGGGGTTCTAAAATAGAGTAAAGGGGCAGGTAGATTGATACTTTCCTTACTTCTCGCATAATTTTTTCTTAATTTGTTCACTTAATTTTCAAGTTCAGTCGTAAAAAGTTAAATGATATGAAATGAGTTTATCGCAATATGCCGGGGTTTATTAAAATATTTAATAAGAGAAGGCTGCTTTTCATAAATAACTTTGTATGGCTCCTAAGAGATTTAATCTAACGGATTAATTCATTCTACATTACAAAATTATTGAATGAGTTGATTCTTTTTTTTCTTCCTATAAGAGATTGCTGCTGATATTGTGTTGGTGTAACACCTTCATGTTTTTTGAACACCCTTGCAAAATAATTTGGATCGGAGAATCCACATTTCTCGCTTACTTCCATTACGTTTTCCCTGCTGTAGGTCAAACATTTTTTCGCTTCTTCAAGTCGACGGACCGTAACATATTGAGTAATCGTATAACCAGTCTCTTGTTTAAAAAGTCTGCTAAGATATTGGCCACTAAGAAAGACCAACCTGGATAAAGTATCTAAATTTATATCTAAGTGATAGTTATTTTCTATATATTCCATGACTGTTAAAATATCGTCATGTTCACAGGGTGCTTTTAAAGAAGCTGAAACCGAGCGCTTTACTAAAGGTATATATTTGTTTAAGGCTTGCTCGATTTCTTTCGGGTGAGCAGGTTTTAATAAATAGTCACCTGTTCCTGACTTAGACGTTTTAAATGCTATGTAACTTTCATCGTACCCCGTTAGGAAAATAATTTGGCATTCCGGAACATCTCTTTTGATCATTTCCGCTGCCACCAAGCCATCCATGATAGGCATTTTAATATCCATAAGGATAACATCCATTCGATTTTGTTTAGCTATGTTCATGGCCTCCACCCCGTTTGTAGCTTCGAATAATTGGCTTATTCCTAGATTTGCTCTTTTAATTATCATTGTTAGCACTTCTCGTTCTAATGGTTCATCATCCACAATCATTACCTTCAAGACAAACACCTCCTGGATTAGGGATGACTATCCGTACCTTTGTGCCATTTCCAGGTTGGCTTTCTAACGCTGTAATACCGTACTCTTCCCCAAAATAAAATTGAATTCGCTTATGGACATTATTCATCCCAATTCCTGTAGTATGACTATTTTTTCTCACACTTGGTTGTAAAAAAATAGAGGATAACGTTTCCTTTGTCATCCCCACTCCGGTATCAGAGATTTCTATTACGACATTGTCATTTTTTATAAAAACATGAATTTTTATATCAACTGTACTATTATTTGGTTCAAACCCGTGAATGATAGCGTTTTCAATTATAGGTTGAATAGAAAGAATAGGCATTTTCAATGCTTCGGCATCAACTTCTACTATTTCTTCGTATTGAATTCTGTTACGAAAACGAGACTGTTGAATACTTATGTAATTTTTAACATAATCCAATTCTTCTTTTAACGAAACATGCTGATCTATATTACGCAGACTGTACCTCATGATTTTAGCCAATGAATACGTCACTTTTTGTGTTTGTTCCGCGTTCTCTAAATAAGCTAATCGGGAAATAGTGTTTAATGTGTTAAATAAAAAATGAGGATTAATCTGGGATTGCAATACCTTAAACTGTGCTTCCTCAAGAAATTTCTCCAGTGTGGCACGAACCTCCATCTCCTCCATCAACTTTTGATTCTTCTCATTTAACTCATCCTGCGCAAGATTATTAGCACCAGTTTTGATAATATAATTAGCTACTAGCTGAAGCATTTCTATTACTGCTTCAATTCGCTTGCGACCTGTAAATTCAATCTTCTCTACATAAAGCTGTATGAGCTCTTGATCCATTGGTATATGTTTTATTTTCTCCCTAATCTGGTTCACATGCTTTTCATCACGATTTTCTAACAGCACCTGGCCACATAAAACAGATCCAAGGTACTCCCCATTAAGAATAATAGGAGCAGCTATATCAACTAGACCAGAATGGCAATAATGCAAGATGGGCTTTGCCTGTTTTGCTGCAATGAGCCCCACCTTTTGATCCGACAATACACAGCATTGCAAACCTTCTTGGGAGGAGCGCATATGGTTACAAAAACTTGTGAAATTAGTTGGCATGGTTACAGGTATCCCCTGCTGATCCGCAATTATTACTCCAAAACCGGTAGCATCTGAAAAGCGTTTCTGGATATCCTGAAGAATATCCACATTCACAACATTACGTAATGTCAACATAGTTAACCTATACCTCCACGTTAATTATCTTTTTATTTTGAAAATTAAAAATCATATGTCTTTTTACATTATAACTAATTAATTTTCAATAAAAAGTATAAAGTTCCGGAGTCAACCAAATAAATTTTTTTGTGAAATAAAAAGACTTGAAGACATGCTGCCTTAGAACTAAGAAAGCCTTCTTTCTGATGTTAGACTTGGTGCAAATTCGGTTCAATTGTCCCTGTCTGATGATTTACATAACGAGCTAGTACAAATAAGTAGTCAGACAATCGATTTAAATATTTTATTACAATTGGATTTACCGGTTGTTCTTTGTTAATTGCGATTGCATTACGTTCCGCTCTTCGGACAATGGTTCTTGCACTATGAAGTGATGCACCGATTGGACTTCCACCAGGCAAAATAAAATTAGTAAGAGCTTTAAGGTGTTCTTCCATTTTATCTATTTCTTTTTCCAAGAAGTGAACATCTTCTTCTTCTATCGGCCACCCCACTTGTTTCCCTATAGGAGTAGCTAATTCTGCTCCAATGTGAAACAATTTCGTTTGAATAATATGTATTGTTTCCTGTAATGACTTCCATTTCTCTTCGGCAGGAGCAAAAGAAAAAGCTAACCCAATCATGGAATTGGCCTCATCACATGTTCCGTAAGCTTCAACATACACAGATGCCTTTGACACTCTCTTTCCATATACGAGACTTGTTTCACCTTTATCACCAGATTTAGTATAAACCTTCATTACTTACACCCTCTCTATTTTTTTTGATAATTATATACCGCTCTCATCATGAAGATTTTCATAAAAAATGATAATCGCTAAACCAGAAATCGGTGGAATTCTGATTGTTAAGAGGCTTAAAAAATCTCTGCATTATGGGAAATCACTCTGGTATCAATGCCCTCATTTCAGTTCACGTTATTTAAGGCGAATGTCCATAAAAGCCCAGTTGATTCATGTAACAATCAGTGAAGAAGATAAGGAACCTCCACTGATTGTAATTTTGCTTTATTCATGGAGAATCCCAATTAATTTTTAAATTCATACAGTGCATCAACTGCACTCTGAGCTACGCGTATATCTTCATCAACGGAGCCACCACTTACACCTACTGCTCCGATAATTTGCCCGTTATTATACAATGGAATGCCTCCGCCAAATACAACAACCCGTCCGTTATTTGTAGTATTAATACCATAAAGTTCTTTTCCATTTGCAGCTACTAGAGCCAAATTCTCTGTCGTCATTTTCATGGCTATTGAAGTCCACGCTTTGTTTTGCGCAAGTTCAACGCTTACCAATAAAGCATCATCCATTCGGTGACAGGCGACAAAATTCCCTCCTTCATCCACAATGCTTATAACCACAGGTACTTTAATTTCGTTCGCCTTCTTTTCAGCACTCTCAATCAGATTTTTTGCTAATGTTAAATTGATATGACTCATTTTCCGCCACCCTTTCCTCTTAAAAAGCTAATGGCAATCCTTTAACTAAACGAGCTGCGTTCTTCCCTAATTTGCGACCGTTTTGAATGATGTCTTGTAAATAAGGTTCTTCCTGCTTCAAATTCTCGTGATGTACACATATATTCCCAACGCGATCGATGCCAATCCCCACTTTCAATGGAGACATACATGCTGCTTTACTCCCTAGTTCAATATAGTTGCTCGCTTTATCACATTTTTGCACTAAAAACGAAACCCCTTCTTCTTCTAGTCCTGCACATATTTCTTGAATTTGATTAACATTAAGAGCGCTGTCGTACAAAATTGCAATGTTTACTTCACGTTTATTCATTTAAATACCTCGTGCCTGACAGTGGCTAATATCAATCCAGTAGCCACTGCATTTCTCGGACCTTCTGTGCCGCGTATATTGGCAAAACCTGCTACAATCCCGTACTTACCCAATTCCTCTGTTAACATTTGTGGAATTTCAAAGTCTAGTGCAGATCCCCCCACCATAACGACAAAAGAAAGGTGCTTTAAATTACCTGTGGGGATTACCCGCTTAAGGGCGCGCAGCGCATTCGTCACAAACACCCTCCGTTTTGCACTTCTTCGGGTATCTCTAATTTTCTCCATAGATGCTTTGGTTGCTAAAGGGATAAGATCATCTTCTTCCCGGATTACAACTTTCCCAAATGTATATGGAGGAAAAGGGGTTTCAGAAAATAGCATCGTTCCGTCTTCTAGCTGCATATGGAATAAACTTAATACTTTTCCTAAAGGATGCTTTTTTATTTTTTCAGCGAGTTCCTTGTTGCCTAAAGCGAGTTCAGAATTTATGAGCATCGTGACCATGTCCCCTGCCCCAGCCAAGTGACTCGATTTAATTTTGCCCGATTCATTCATCATTGCAGCATCAGTAGACCCTCCACCCATATCGAGAATTACGATTGGCTTTCTCGTACCAGGGGTCGTTAGGGCTCCTCGAATGGCCATTTCCGCTTCAATACCGCCAATTTCTACGGCGACGCCAATTTCCTTTTCCAATAAAGAAGCCACTCTTTGGACAGGAACTTTGTCTGTTTTAACCATTGAGGCTAAAGCGACTCCGCTTTCCATGGATAGCTCACCCGCCATAGCCCCGTTAATTGAAGTCGGGATTACTGCATCAACGGCGAGAAAGTCAGAGATTGTAATATCATTTGGTAATTGTCCAGTGAGTTGGGCTAAATCATGCCGGAGACCATTAAACATCCCTCCAACATTGGTGCCTGTTTCTCCATAGACGTCTACCAATACTTCTAGCTTTTCATAAGTATTCATTATCGCTGCAGCTCCATCATTAATGGACACTTCTAGCTTTTGGTTATTCGCTCCTTTTAGAAGGACCCTTCCCGCTTCTATTTTTCGTTCGACAACTTCCCCTTTTGGTGTTCGAATTACCACCGCTGATCGATTGCCAACTAATGCTTTGGCAACTAACGCAATTTGTATCGTTTGGTCAGGATCCAATTGAAAAACAGTAGAAAGACCGTATGGATTGCTTAACGTCCGAATCACATGGCCCGGTAAAGCCACTTCTACTGCTGCTAATTTCAACAGAGGAACTTTTTCAATCATAGCTACCTCGTCCACGATGGGAATCTTTTTGTTCAGACGATTGTGTATTAATACTCCATCATCTTTTTGTACAACGGCACCGGTGATAGAAATCCCTTGACTTACTACCCGATTCAATCGGTGAGCAGCCCACTCATAATCAAAGTTTCTAGGGATAACAGCAATATAGTCTTGCCCCTTTTTTTCTACGTCCAATAATTGATCAATCAACACCGTTATTCCCACTCCTAACCCTGCTCCACCCGGAGTATCAGGGTTATGACCTATCATAGAAGATTCCGTGATAATGGTTTCGCTAATGAGATCCATGGCCAAATCACCTATAACCGGCACAGCATCATTCAAGCGAATAAGATCAATGTCTTTTAACTCGATGCCTGCTTTTTTAGCTGCTTCCTGCAAAGCTAGGCGAATGCCTTTCACGTTATCAGTCGTTCCTTTTATACCCGTTGTTTTCACTAAATACTGTGAAAAAAACTCTGTATGGTTTCCTTCCACACTTGCAATCGCCACTTCCGTTGATGAATTTCCGATATCTACACCAGCTAGAATCTTTTTCATCACTCTTTAATCCTCATTCCTCTTTAGCCTTCCTCGTCTTTCATACACATCTGCAGCTTCGCGAATTAATTTTGCATTCTCTAATGCCCCATACTCTTCTTCTAATTCATCAGCTATCGCTAAAAGCTGTTCTTTAGTCGAACGATTAGGGCGCATTGCATTATAAATTTGTAAGATACGGGCATCGGAAATATTAATCATTTCCGATGCTCTACGGAAGTTTTTTGCCAGCTGTGTTCTTCCTAAACTTTCACTAATATCTGCGTGCATTTCAAGCGTTTTTGGACTGATACGCAAGTCTGTTTCAGTTACGTCTCCTTTTAAAGCAGCATCCAATGTTAAATCATTGTAGGGTTTTTCTGTACGTGAAAATAATAAATCAGGCCTTTTTATCCCGAGTGGATAGTCATTTTTTGTTAAATTTACCTTTTTTTTCGTTGTTAGATTTTCCATCTGAATTCCCTCCTAGTCTTTAATTAAAAATTCTACTTTTAATTCAACTGGCTTTTGATCTGGAATAATAGATTGGCACTCTTTTAAATAGAGCAAGGCCGCTGCTGCTTGGTATTTAGGCCGTGTCATTTCGTCATTTAACACCGGTACAGGGCTAGGGCTTTCCCCTAGCGCGTACATGGCCGCGTTTCGTCCAATCGCCCTATACATGTCTAACGTAATTAAAGGTGATTGAGGAAATAATTCAAGATTGGTGAGCGGGTCTAAATCTCGTTGATGGATTACTGCTGTTCCCCTAGATTGCAGGCCTATACTGATTCCTGAACCACTCATTTGGGCTCCTCCATGTGCCATAAAAGCCAAATCAGCAGTGCGCAAGCTGCGAATGACCCGTGGTACGGCACCTTGCTCTTCAATCCCGGAAAGGATTTCACGTAGGACAGAAGCGTGATCGACTTTCACAATTGTTTTATTCATTTCTTTTCCAAAAGCAGGAGCGATCGCTACGATCACTTCTCTCGGATTTGTTCCTTTCGTGGCCGTTCCGATATCTGTTAATTTCATCTCTATTAAAAATGTTGTCGTCATATTCAATTCCCCCTTAATCAAAATCTTGCGGACTAATGGCTTGACGAATGTTTTTAATTTCTTCCCATCTTTCCGGACTGAGTCGATAGCCCGTCCCAGGTCCCTTGTAATCGTTTTCATCATTTACCGCACTTATAACCACATTATCTTTATTAATAATGGCTGATGTATGTAAATAGTCACCAGCTACCCTATGTTTCAACATATTGAAAATTCGTTCTGCAGTTTGTCGATAGCCACGCTTAGCTAAGATAAGAGCTACATCAAAACCTGAAATCCCATCTCGTAGTATTCGCTCTGCTGCCTTTAAATCTTCAACAACATTACGCTGCGGCATATCTACACTGCTGTTAGCATAAGTAGCCGCTTCGATTTCCTCATCTGTAATCACAGGGAATCCTAGCTCTTCGAAAATAACTTGTAAAGCTTTTGCTGCTTGATAACGGGTTTTGATAAGGCTTTCTTCATCCACCGGTTTTAATCCGCCGTCCACCATCATATCTCTTTGAATAATTAAGTAATCGTCCAAATCACTAGAATCCATATTAGAGCCTGCAAACATATCCTCATTGTTTGGTACAGCAGCAAATCCGGCAAAGATAAAATCTGTACCAGGAAGCATTTGACATAGCATTTTAGCGCTACGTCGGATTTCCGAATGAGAAAAGGTTTGGTCATTTCCCGAAGCTACCTCCATATCAAACAATGTAGTAGCTAGGTTTTCTGCTAAGACAGCGCGGATTCCACTCGGTACCGAGGCTGGTATGCCAATACAACTGATGGAACCGTTTTGCAGCCCTTGAACGCCCGCTCCTTTCGCCATCATGACACAGCGAATCTCTAAATAAAGCATTGATTTTCCTTCTGCTCCGGCCATTTGCACCTCGGAACCAGTACCTGATGTAAAGCGCATTTTAGCACCTCTTGAAGCATAGGCAGAGGCTAAAAATGATTTCGACCAAGGCGTGTCATCCCCATCCATGAAGACTGATTCCGTACCATAGATAGAGACAGTTTCCGCATAAGAAGTCATTCCAAGCATTGCTAAGCGAAGTTCCGTCGCTTCTTCTAAAGAATCTTGAGTCAAGATTCCATTCCTTGCAGTTTGGGAACCTACAAGTAATGCCAATGCGTTAAAGGGGGCATAACGGGCAACTCCGACAGTTGTTTCTTGTTCATCAAATCCATAGAGTCCGGCTTCGGCAGCGTCTGCTGCCATTAATACAGGATTATCTCGTACATTCGTCACATGACATTGGTTAGACGGTGTTTTCCTTGCCCTCATTTTTTGTAAAGCCATCATCATTTCAACAACATTCATATGATTTAGGACTTCTAGAACTTTTGCGGGTGTGAGCCCTTTTGACAATCTAACAATTTCTGAACGAGACACATTAATATCCACGAGTTTCTTAGCAATCTCCAAGCTGTCAAGAGCCATGACTTGTTCGGTTAAGCTTCTATCTATTGTGTAATCTGCAATAAATTGATCTAACATATCAAAGTCTTCTCGTCTTTTCCCATCCAACTCTACTATCTGACCATTTTCTATTGTAATAGAAGGCTTGGGATCATTAGGGCTCGACATAGCAACAAATCCCATTTCAGGCCATTCTTTAACAAATCCATCTTTATTGACCGGTCTTTCTTCTAAGATCTCAAATCGTTTTGAGCGTAGCATAAGCGAATCCCTCTTTCTATGATTAGTTAGTTATTGAATAGCCTACATTAATGAGTTAATAAAAGAAGTAGAGACTTCTTCTTGGGTACAATAGCCACCATCAAAAGGCAATATTAAGGGCTTAATGATAATGATCTCCACCCTTTTTTAGCTTGGATATCATATTCTACTTTGTTAACTGTTTGATGGAGTTTTTATGACAATGTCCCTCCTTAAATTTGTTTCGTTTGTTTTATTATAATTTTCAGAATTATATATGTACCTAGACACAATTTGCATTCACTAGCATTTTTTTTACTTTTTAGCTATTAAATTTATTGATGAGTGACTAAACTCCGATTTTGAATTAGCCTTTGGTGTTTGAACACAGTATCTTAAGAAAACTCCTAACCTTGCAGACCTTAAAAAATGGAACAAAAAAAAGGAGTAATCTTTACTCCTTTTTGAACTTTAGTTTTTAATCCTATACCAATATTTATATTTTTCTTCAAACCCTAATTTAGCGTACAGGTTTAATGCAGGGGCATTCGATAATATAACCTGTAGGTAAGCATATTTCGCCCCATTTTCTTTTCCCCAATGCAAGAGATTTTTATTGAGTTTTGCTCCATACCCTTGGTTTCGAAATTTTTCTTGCGTAACAATATTGAACAACCCTAAGTATTCGCCTTCTAAAACACCCAGTCCACACGCTAACACTGTTCCGCTATCATCAGTCAGCAACATAAAGCATCTGTCTGGAATAATATTCTCTAACATTTTTTTAAAAATTGTTTGATCATGATCACTTATATGGTTTAACAGACAGAAATTACGAAACCAGTTTTCATTTAATTGATTATAATTGAACTACCCACCACTTATCGACCTTACGGTCTGATTGAAGTGGGGGATTCCTAAGAACATTAGCCTATCGGCCAATTTTTAATTAGGCTACTCCCGTAATTCCTACGGTTAGAAGCCTTATGGCTTCATTCATTAGATTGAGTCCTGCGTTAATATCTCGATCGTGGTAAGTAGAACAAAAAGGACAATCCCATTCACGAAGATTCAGATGTTTAACGTCTTTATTTTGGTAACCGCAGCTAGAACACAATTGGCTAGAAGCAAACGTTTTAGATACGGTCACGATTTGTTTACCATACCATTTTGCTTTGTATTCCAACATTTTTTTGAATTGGTACCAAGATACTTCACTAATAGCTTTAGCTAGTATGTGATTTTTCATCATATTCGACACTTGCAAGTCTTCCATTCCAATAACATCGTGGTTTTTGATGATTTCGGTAGAAACTTTATGTAAGTAATCCATTCGGGCATTTGACATTTTTTCGTGTAGGATAGCCACTTTTCGTTTTTGTTTTTGATAGTTTTTGGCTTCAGCCAATGGTTTATTTTGATTCAAGGCTATTTCTTGTCGCCTTGAAAGAATCCGTTGTGCTTTGGCCAATTTCTTTTCGACCGTCCGGAAGAATTTTGGATTTTGATAGACCGTACCATCTGAAAGAATAGCAAAGTTCTTCAAACCAACATCTACACCGCACGAACGATTCGTTTTAGGAAGTACTTGTACATTGGTTTCGGCTAAAACGGAAATGAAATATTTACCCGAAGGGTTCCGCCTGATTGTGGCATTGATGATTCGCCCTTCGACTTCGCGGCTTTTAGCAAAACGAACTAGACCGAGTTTTGGCAATTTGATTTTGTTTCCAACAATTCCAATATTCCCATTCGTATGTTTAGTTGTATAGGACTGGATAGGATTCTTTTTCGATTTGAAGCGTGGTGACTTGTTTTGCTTTTTATAATATCGACTATAGGAATCTGCTAAATTTTCCACCGATTTCTGTAAGGCAATACTGTCTACTTCTTTCAGGAAAGAATACTCTTTCTTTAAAGCTGGAAGTTCTTTGATTGTTGCGTATTTATTCAGAAAAGAACCTTTCCATTCATTAGAGGGTAATTGGCCGTTCTGCTTCATTTCTTCACAGATATACCAGTAGGCATCTTTCTCCTTTTGTTTGCCTAAAAAGAAGTTATAGACAAAACGGGAGCAGCCGATCGTTTTATTGATTAGAACTAGTTGTTCTTTAGTTGGATAGATTCGAAATTTATAAGCTTTGTTTACGACCATTGGTTTCACCCCCTTATAGTTATTATTAACCACCGAACGTATGTTTGTCAAAAGATTACTTTGGCTTATGCCAACCGCCATTCATCTCCCCTTACCGTTGGGCTCTCGCCCTTCACACGTTTGAAGAGGGAATATTCTGGCGGGAAATGATAAATTTGCGTTTGCAGTGCCGGTAAAGCGTTCATTGATAGTTCTTCAATCTTTTGTATCAGTTTAGACTGATACACTTTTCGTCCTCCTCTTCCAAACTGTCAATATAACCATTTATACACTCAAAACATCATTTTTTAATAGGAGCTCAAATAAAAGAAGCGACACAAAGGCCGCTTCTATCAGGTGAAGAATATCATATAAATGATTCCAAGCAGAAAAAAAATTCCGCAACAAACGATTAGGATTTTTGCAAGTTTCTCCACAGTTTTCTCCCTCTCATGCAGAGCATTAAGAAATTCCAGCGCCGATGACAAAAGATAAAGCGATTGAAATGATCATCGATAGGAATCCAACTGCCCGATTATCTTTTTGTATCTCTTCATCTATTTTAAATCCAGGCGTCATAAATTCAAAAATAAAATAACCGATCAGCAGCAGGACAAATCCGTATACGCCCCAGCCAATCATTGTAATTATCGAGTTCTGAAGGAGAATAGATTGTTGAAATACATAGGCAATCCCAAAAATCTTGCCGCCTGTGGCCATCGCGACAGAAAGATTTCCCTGTTTGATTTCCTCCCAATTTTTGTACTTTGTGACAAGTTCAAAAATGGCTAAAAAAACAATAATGCACAAAATAACAACACTGTAACGAGCAGCTATATATACATATTCATTTTCCCACATGTTCTCCATGGTACAACTCCCGAATGGTAACTGACCATCCGGCTTGGCAGAATAGCCGGAATGACCACTTTCCTTTATTTAAATTCTACCACCGTCACACCTGTTCCACCTTCTGCAGCCTCGCCGAACCGAATTCGTTTGACAGAGCGGTGATGTTTCAAGTATTCCTGAACACCTGACCGGAGAGCTCCCGTTCCTTTACCGTGAATGATAGAGACACTCGAATATCCGGCCAGCAGAGCATCATCAACATATTTCTCCACTCTGGACAGTGCATTTTCGAAACGTTCCCCACGAAGGTCAAGCTCAAGGCTAACGTGATAATCTCTTCCTTTTATCGTGGTAAGAGGTTTCGTTTCTTTTACTTTTGTAGTCTTAATGAATTCTAAGTCAGATTCCTTTACCTTCATTTTCATGATTCCGATTTGAACCTGCCATTCATTACTTGAAGCTTTCTCAATTAGATGACCTTTTTGTCCAAAGCTAACAACCTTAACTTCATCTCCAGGTTTTAAGCTTTTATCCAACGGTGTAGCCACTTTATTTGCTGATTTTTTTATTTTAGGCGCCGCATCTTCAAGTCGCTTTTTCGCGTCGATTAATTCATGCTCTTTGACGTCAGCATGCTTTTCAAGACGCAGTTTACGTAAATCAGCAATAATTGCTTCTGCTTCTTTTTTTGCATTTTCCACAATGGCAGCTGCTTCTTTTGCTGCCTTTTCGACCATCGCATCCCGTTCTTCATGGTATTCACCAATTTGCTTTTGAAGATCTTTATGAAGAATTTCAGCCTGTTTCAGGTGATCTGCGGCTTCTAGTTCCTCTTCTTCGGCCTTCTTGCGGCTATCTTCAAGGGACGCTATCATATTCTCAACTTTATTTGTATCTTCACCGATATGGCTGCGGGCGTGGCTAATAACGCTCTCTTCCAAGCCAAGACGCTTGGAAATTTCAAACGCATTACTCCGCCCCGGTACACCAATCAACAGTTTATACGTTGGACTCAAGGTTTCTACATTAAATTCAACGCTTGCATTGATGACGCCTTCCCGGTCATATCCATACGCTTTCAATTCTGGATAATGGGTCGTTGCAATCACACGAGCACCGCGCTTATAAACTTCATCCAAAATCGAAATGGCTAATGCGGCACCTTCCTGAGGGTCAGTTCCCGCTCCAAGCTCATCGAATAAAACAAGGCTATCATAATCGACATTCTTTAGGATGTCGACAATATTGACCATATGGGAAGAGAATGTACTTAAGCTTTGTTCAATCGACTGTTCATCGCCAATATCGGCATAAACAGAGGAAAACACAGCCGTTTCAGAACCATCCAGCGCAGGGATTTGCAGACCGGACTGGGCCATTAACGTACAAAGGCCAATCGTTTTAAGGGTAACGGTTTTACCCCCTGTATTGGGACCAGTGATGACGATTGTCGTAAATTCATCACCAAGGAAAATGTCATTAGCCACGACAACATCACTCGGAATGAGCGGATGCTTCGCTTTGAATAATTTCACGCGTCCTTCATTATTTAGAATCGGTTTAGACCCTTTTATCGCTTTTGCGTACTTTGCCTTGGCGACAAGGAAATCGACTTGTGCGAGCACCTTAACATTGTGAAGCAATTCCGGGGTGAACTCACCGACTTTTTCCGATAACTCGACTAAAATCCGTTCTATTTCCTGTGTTTCCTTCACTCGTGTTTCCTGAAGTACATTATTCAATTGAACGATTGCCTGTGGTTCAATAAACAACGTTTGTCCGGATGAAGATTGATCATGAATGATCCCGCCATACACACTTCGATATTCCTGTTTTACTGGGATAACAAAACGGTCATTGCGGATTGTGATAATGGCGTCTGACAACATTTTCGAAGCATTGGAGGAACGAATCATACTTTCGAGTTTTTCCCTGACACGGCTTTCGTTCGTACGAATCTGGTTTCGAAGGGTACGCAACTTATCACTCGCAGAATCCATCACTTCGCCGTGCTCACTAATAGCATAAGTAATTTCCCGCTGCAATTCAATCAACGGATGAAGTGAATCAATATATTCTGCTAAAAGTGGAACTTCGATTTCCTGCTCCGCGATTTCATCAAAGAAACGACTCAGAATCCTGCCGGCACGAAGCGTACTCGCAAGCTCCATCAATTCCATCGGTGAAAGCATACCGCCAATCTGAGCCCGTTTTGCATGTGGACGGATATCAAAAATTCCGCCCAATGGCAAATTTCCTTTTAAACGGACAATTTTGGCTGACTCATCTGTTTCTTCCTGCCACCTCGATACTTCCTCAAAGTCAGTAGAAGGCATCAATTGCTGTGCCTTCTCCTTTCCTATGGAAGAGGATGCATGTGAGACTAATTGTTCTTTAATTTTATGAAATTCCAATGTCTTTAAAGCTTTATTATGCATGGAGTTAAAGCTCCTCCTCTTTTGTGGGCAAATAGTTAGTCATTTCTCTTTAAAAACGTTAATAATCCATCAGTATTCTTAGCATTAAGGACAGTGGATTTTTTAATCCAGCCTTTTTTAGCCGAAGAAACCCCGACCGGCATATGTTCAAGCATGTCAATGCTATGAGCATCGGTATTGATCACAATCGGAACGCCTGCTTCCTGTGCCTTCCGTAAATGAGGCGGAGCCAAATCTAATCGATTCGGGTTAGCATTCAATTCCAGTGCTGTATTCGTTTCGAGAGCTAGTTCAATCAGCATATCAATATCAACATCATAACCAGTTCGTTTGCCGATAATTCTTCCAGTTGGATGGGCGATGATATCAACATGCGGGTTATTTAACGCAGTTTTTAAGCGCTCCATGATCGTATCACGAGGCTGGGAAAAACTTGAGTGGATTGAGGCGATAACCAAATCCATCTCTGCCAACAACTCATCGTCATAATCAAGTGTTCCATCAGGAAGTATATCCATTTCAATCCCTGAAAGCACGGTAAAATCATCATATTTTTCATTCAGGTCATGAATGATTTGTTTTTGCTCACGTAAGCGTTCCACGGTCAGACCGTTAGCCACTTTCAAATATTGTGAATGGTCAGTGATGGCCATGTATTTATAACCTTTGGCCCGGCACGCTTCAATCATTTCTTCAATCGAATAAGCCCCATCACTCCACGTGGTATGCATATGCAGATCACCTTGAATATCTTCTACCGAAATAAGTGGTTCATCTGCATCATATTGCTCCACTTCCGTTCCATCTTCACGTAATTCTGGAGGAATAAACGGCAGTCCAAAATGATTATAAAAGAGTTCTTCTGTTTCAAAAGTCAATACTTCACCCGTCTCAGCCACTTCTACTCCATACTCACTGATTTTCTCACCGCGATCTTTAGCCAGTTGGCGCATCCGGACATTATGATCTTTTGAACCGGTAAAATGATGGAGGGTCGTGATAAATTCCTTATCCTTCACGATTCGGAAATCAACAGATATATCATATTCATAATCAAGTACAACTGACACCTTTGTATCGCCGGCTGCAATCACCTGTCTTATGCCCGATAATGAAAGAAGCTGATCCTTCACCGCTTCGGGATGATCAGTCGAAATAATAAAATCGAGATCTTTAATCGTTTCCCTCATACGACGAATACTGCCGGCTCTTGATGAACGGATGATATATTCCATGTTGGTAATAGCCAATTCAATATCATCCGCAATCGGTCTCATGAAGGCAAGCGGAAGCCGATCAGGCCTTGAACCAGCCTCAGCAATCGCAGACAAAATCTTCTCTTCCGTTTTTTTACCGAAACCGGAAAGTGCCGCGACCTTGCCTTCTTCACAAGCGAGTTTCAGGTCATTCACATCATTGATATGAAGCTCTTTATGCAGCTTGGCAATTTTCTTCCCTCCCAACCCTTGAAGTTGTAAGAGCGGAATCAAACCTTTTGGCACCTGCTCCTGAAGCTCTTCAAGAACAGTCGACTTTCCTTCATTGATATACTCTTCAATGACGGCTGCTGTTCCTTTCCCGATTCCACTTAAAGTGGTAAAATCTTCGATTGCCGTCAAACTCCGATCATCCGTTTCTAAGGCACCTGCCGCCTTGCGGAAAGCTGAAACCTTAAACGGATTCTCTCCTTTTAACTCCATATATATTGCAATTTTTTCTAATAATTTAATGATATCTTTTTTATTTACTGTCATTTTTTTCACCGCCGAAAAAATTAGTAGGGTGTCCCTTATTTTCTTTCTTAAAGATACCTTTCTTGGAGGTAAAGTACAAGCAGTCCGATTCTTACTATACGAATCAACTAGAAAGAAGTTTCATCGTTCTCCATACAAAGGGGCCTCACCCTTTCAAAGTATAGGAATCTAGGACTTTGAGAAAGGTAGATAGGCCCTCGTTTACTGTCATTAAGATTATTTCACAAACCAAAGATCTTTAACTTGTTCGGAAAGGAACGGCGTATGTTTCACTATAGATTCTGCCAGAAAAGAGCCGGTTAATGGTTCCTGAATGGAATCCATTGGCAGCAAGGCAGCTATGTATAATATAATAAACATGATAAGATAGACTTCGACAAATCCTAATATCCCGCCACCCCAGCGATTTAGCTGTTTTAAAATCGGCAGATAGGTAATGAAATTGAGCATCGATCCAAGCATTTGCCAAAGAATTTTGGTAGCGAAGAAAATGATTGCAAAGGCAATAGCGTTGTAATACGCCGTTTCAAGCCCTACTGTCTCGAAAAACATATTAATGGTCGAAGAATCACCTATCGTCGGGAATGGGATCCACAATTTCAAATTGGGAGCAAGATCGCCGTAGAACACATAGGCGACAATGAAAGCTACTATAAATCCAGTCATATGAACAGTTTGTAAAATAAAGCCACGCTTTAAACCGATTAATAAACCGATTAAAAGAATGGCCAAAATTGCTAAATCAAGCATGTACTCAGTCCTTCTCTCTCTTTAATTCCAGTTGAAGCTGGTCTAGTTCATCTTTTAATTTAATATATTCGTGGACGGTATTCACGGCCGTTAATACCGCAAGCTTACTCGTATCCAAATATGGATTTTTCATACTGATTTCTCTCATTTTCTCGTCAACCAGCGAAGCAACCTGGCGCATATGACTCGCGCTTTCTGTACCGACGATTGTATATGGTTGTCCGTATATATCAACTGTTGTTTTATTTCGTTTATCGTCTGACAAAATGATGCCCCCAATCTAAACAATCCTAATTCTATCATATCATGAAGTTTTTCGTCATGAAAGAGAGTACAACGTCATTTCTTGCATAAAATTGCAATAATTTGTCAAACGAAATCGACCTTAGGTTGAGGACTCCCTAAAAAAATAAAATTGAGTTAGGAGTTTACTAATTATGTCTCATGTTGTTTTACTTATCAGTCCTTCACAAATAACGGAAATGAAATCTCATTATTCCTCTTCCTTAGCCGCAAAACTGCCACCAGGAAGTATCTTTTCAGCTAAGCCACCCCTATGTACGGTGACCGCCTATAAATCCGGAAAAGTCCTTTTTCAAGGAAAGAATGCTGAAACAGAAGCGGAAAAGTGGCAGAAAGGTGCCGCTGCTCCAAAGAAAAAAGCAGCCTCTACCGCATCAGTTAATGTCCATCGTTATTCACCGCCTGCCCAGATTGGCACCATGTCTGTTATTGGTTCGGATGAAGTCGGGACAGGAGACTATTTCGGACCCATGACCGTCGTTGCTGTCTATGCAAAAAAAGAGCAGCTGCCTCTATTGAAAGAACTGGGTGTCCAGGATTCTAAAAATCTAAAAGACCCACAGATTATCGAAATTGCCAAACAGATTAAAGATGTAGTGCCATTCAGTCTGCTTACTTGTGATAATCCGAAATATAATACACTTCAGGCAAAGGGGATGTCACAAGGGAAAATGAAGGCCCTCCTTCATAACCAGGCAATAAAGAATCTTATGCAAAAAATCCAGCCAGAACAAGCAGAAGCCGTCCTAATCGACCAATTCGCTCAACCTGATGTATTTTTCAACTACTTGAAAGGCCAAGAACTATTTCAGGCAAACGCCACCTATTTGTGCACCAAAGCGGAAGGTATTCACCTTGGGGTAGCTGCCGCTTCCATCCTGGCACGCTATGCATTCGTAAAACGCTTTGATTTGCTGAGTGAAAAAGCCGGTTTCAAAATCCCTAAAGGTGCCGGCTTTGCTGTCGATGAAGCGGCAGCACGATTGATTCACGAAAAAGGAATCGACTCTTTAAATGAATTTACGAAAACCCACTTTGCCAATACGGAAAAAGCGAAGCGACTATATCAACAGAAATATCATAAATAAGGTAATGGTCTGAGTATTTTTATTTGCTTTACACGTGAATTCGCTCTGTTTACTCGTGAGTTCGCCCTGTTTACTCGTGAATTCATCCCGTTTACTCGTGAATTCGCTCTGTTTACTCGTGAATTCATCCCGTTTACTCGTGAGTTCGCTCTGTTTACTCGTGAATTCATCCCGTTTACTCGTGAGTTCGCCCTGTTTACTCGTGAGTTCGCTCTGTTTACTCGTGAGTTCGCTCTGTTTACTCGTGAGTTCTGATTATAAAAAGACAGCTTCCCAAAATTCAGGAGGCTGTCTTTTTGAAATTATCCTCGTAGTTCTGCGCCAGCTTTTTCTTTAACAGCCGCAAGTACATTATCATGTGCTTTTGTTATATCCTCGTCCGTTAGTGTGCGTTCCGGATCGAAGTATTTCAGTGAGTAAGCGATGGATTTCTTACCTTGCTCCATTCTTTCACCTTCGTATAAATCGAAGATGCCCACTTCTTTCAGCAGCTTTCCACCGGCTTCTATAATAATGCTTTGAATGTCCCCAGCTTTTGTTGCTTTATCAACAACAAGCGCGATATCGCGTGTGGTCGATGGGTAGCGCGGAATGGTTTCATAGGCAATTGGCGCCACTTCCGCTTCAGCTAATGCTTTTAAGGAAAGTTCAAAAATGTATGTTTCTTTAATATCCAAGTCTTTTTGAACCGTTGGGTGCACCTGTCCGATGAAGCCAATCACTTCACTATTCAACAGTACCTCAGCTGTCCGTCCTGGATGCATATCATTGATTTCCGCTTGGCGATAACTGATTTGATCAGCTAAACCTAGTGTATCGAATAACGCTTCAATCACGCCTTTAGCTACATAGAAATCCACGGGTTTCTTTTCGCCTTGCCATAGGTGGGATTCCCATAGGCCTGTGATAGCCCCAGCAATATGTTCTTTCTCTTCAGGAAGCTCTTGTCCATCCTGCTTAAAGAATACTGAACCGATTTCATATAAGGCAAGTGAATCCAGTTGGCGAGCATTATTGTATTTCACGACTTCTAATAATTGTGGCACGATGCTCAAGCGCAATTGGCTTCGTTCTTCACTCATTGGCATTGCCAAACGAATGGATTCGCGAGTCTCCAATGCGAATTGGGCCGCTTTTTCCTGGCTCGTTAGTGAATAGGTTACTGCTTGGTAAAGGCCTGCTCCTTCAAGGGTACGGCGAGCTTTCCGACGTTTGATTTGATAGTCCGTCAATTGACCTGGAGTTGCTGAACCGATTGGCAACGTTGCGGGAATGTTGTCATACCCATATAAACGTGCCGCTTCTTCAACTAAATCCGCTTCAATCGTAATGTCACCGCGGCGGGTCGGGACTGTGATTGTGAACGTTTCATTGTCAAGCTCTACTCCAAATTGCAGGCGTTTGAAGATCGACTCTACTTCAGATACCGTCATGCCAGTACCAAGAAGTGTGTTGATTTTTTCAAGTGTGATGCTTATTACAGCAGGTTCCATTGTTAATTCGTCAACTTCTGCAGTTCCTTGCAGAATTGTACCACCTGCATACTGTGCAATTAATTGAGCAGCACGCTCTCCAGCTTCACGTACCCTGGCTGGATCGACTCCTTTTTCAAAACGGGCACTGGCTTCACTGCGTAAACCGTGGTCTTTTGAAGCTTTACGAACAACGGTACCGGCAAAATAAGCACTTTCAATAATTATATTCGTTGTATCATTTTTCACTTCGGAATTAGCTCCGCCCATCACTCCAGCAATTGCAACCGGCTCGTTGCCATTGGTGATTACTAAATGTTCAGGTGTCAAAGTACGTTCCGTTTCATCCAATGTGACCACTTTTTCTGCATCTTTTGCTCTGCGAATGACAATTTCTTTTGAACCAAAACGATCATAATCAAATGCATGTAGCGGTTGACCATATTCAAGCAAAATGTAGTTCGTAATATCGACTACGTTATTATGCGGACGAATACCTGCAGACATAAGGCGAGTCTGCATCCAAAGCGGTGACGGACCGACTTTTACATCTTTGATGATTTTAGCGATGTATAATGGATTATCTGCTTTCGCTTCCACTTTGACACTAATATAATCTGATGCTTTTTCAGCTGCTTCTTCATTCTCGATAACCGGCCATTTTACTTCCCGACCAAGAATAGCCCCTACTTCGTAGGCAACACCAAGCATGCTCAAAGCGTCAGAGCGGTTTGGGGTTAAGCCAAGTTCCAGCACTTCATCGCTTAAGCCAAGCTCTTCTAATGCATCTTTACCTACTTCCGCATCATTTGGAAACACGAAGATGCCTGTTGCATAGTCTTTAGACACAAGCTTGGATTCAAAACCCAATTCTTGAAGCGAACAAATCATACCGTGCGATTCTTCTCCGCGAAGTTTTGCTTTCTTAATTTTGAAGTTGCCCGGAAGCACAGCGCCGACAGTAGCCACTGCGACTTTTTGACCTTTATCGACATTCGGTGCACCACAAATGATTTGAACGGGATTTTCTGACCCGATATCGACTAGACATTTATTCAATTTATCGGCATTTGGATGCTGTTCACGTTCAAGTACATGTCCGATGACAACTCCTTTAAGCCCTTCACTTTTCTTTTCTACCCCTTCAACCTCAATACCGCTTTTTGTGATTTTGTCAGCAAGCTCTGTTGCATTGATGCCGGAAAGGTCTACATAATCTTGCAACCATTTATATGACACAAACATGGTAGGTCCTCCTTTTTAAAATAAAATTTATGCTTCGTGATGATGGAATTGTTTTAAGAAACGAACATCATTTGTATAGAAGTGACGGATATCATCCACACCGTATTTCAACATTGCGATTCGTTCCACACCGATTCCAAAAGCGAATCCTGAGTATTTTTCCGAATCGAATCCAGCCATTTCAAGTACGTTCGGGTGAACAATCCCGCCGCCCAGCACTTCAATCCAGCCTGTTTGTTTACAGACGCTGCAGCCTTTTCCACCGCAGATTTTACAAGAAATATCAACTTCAACAGATGGTTCTGTAAATGGGAAGAAACTTGGACGAAGACGGATTTCACGGTCTTGACCAAATACTTTTTTCGCAAACACGTCAAGCGTACCTTTCAGGTCGCTCATGCTGATGTTTTCATCGATGACCAGGCCTTCAATTTGTTGGAATTGATGGGAGTGTGTCGCGTCATCGTTATCACGGCGATATACTTTACCAGGGCAAATAATTTTAACAGGGCCTTGGCCTTTATGTTTTTCCATCGTTCTAGCTTGTACCGGTGAAGTGTGTGTACGCATTAGGATTTCATCTGTGATGTAGAAAGAGTCCTGCATATCACGTGCCGGATGGCTTTTCGGCAGGTTTAATGCCTCAAAATTGTAGTAGTCGCTTTCGACTTCTGGACCTTCTGCAACTGTGTAACCCATACCGATGAATAAATCTTCAATTTCTTCTACAACACGTGTTAATGGGTGAAGATTCCCCTTGTTAACCGGTCGTCCTGGAAGTGTAACATCAATGGTTTCTGTTGCTAGCTTTGCATTGACAGCAGCTGTTTCAAGAGCTTTTTGTTTCTCCTCAATTTTTGAAGCGATTGCTTCACGAACATCATTAGCAAGAGCACCGATTTTCGGCCGTTCCTCCGCTGACAATTTACCCATGCCACGCAATACCTCAGTGATAGGTCCTTTTTTCCCTAAATAAGAAACACGGACTTCATTCAGTTCCTTTAGTTCGGAAGCTGCGGCAACTTTTTGCAACGCTTCTTCCTGCAGTTCTAGTAAACGTTCCTGCATCATGTCTTCCTCCTTTATTTTCCTTTTGTAAAAATAAACACAAAAAAACCCCAATCCCAGAAAGGGACGAGGTTTATGTATCGCGGTACCACCCTTATTAGTGCACAAGCAAAAAAACTTCGCACTCACTTCATAAAAATAACGGCTCTTCACCGGAACATTTTTCGGACCCTATGTCTTCCCAATGCCAACTCGAAAGGTGAATTCCCTTAAGCAGCGCCATAAAAATGCTTTCAGTCACGGCATTTTTTCCCTGGTTATGGATATCTTAAGTTACTACTCTTTGTCATCGTTGTTTTCATTATAAAATTCTGTTTTATTATATTATAATTCGTCAGCCGTTTCAAATTGATTTTCGTAAATGGTACATTAAAATCCCAGCCGCAATCCCTACATTAAGAGATTCGCTTTTCCCGTAGATAGGAATATAGAGGTTTTTCGTAGTTTTCTCTAGCAATCCCTTTGCTACTCCCTGTCCTTCATTACCAACAAGCAAAGCAAATCGAGAGGACTTTTCCACTTCTTCAAATGGCGAGGCTCCTTCAAGGGCTGTGCCGTAAACCGGTGTGCCTTTTTGCTTCAATTCATCGATGATTTCAGAAAGGTTTCCTTTGATGACAGGCATATGAAACAGGCTTCCTTGCGTCGAACGGACCACTTTCGGATTATACAGATCTGCACAGCCTTCGCCGAGAATGACAGCATCAATTCCAGCCGCATCTGCCGTCCGAATCATCGTTCCGATATTCCCTGGATCCTGTACCGCATCTATCAACAATAGTTTATCCGGATTAATGGACGCCATACTAATTGATTTCTGCTCACATACAGCTGCAATTCCCTGGGGGGTCTCTGTATCACAAATCGCTTTCATAATATCATTTTTAACATAAATGACTTCTGTGCCTTCTAGTGTAAAATGGGCAGGCATTTCTGTTTCTTCATTAACAATCACTTCAATGACGATTTCTTCTTTTAACGCTTCTTCAACGAGGTGAAAGCCTTCGACTAAATATTTCCCTGTTTTGTCGCGCTCTTTCTTCGTCAATAGCTTTTTCCATTGCTTCACTTGCGGGTTTTTTACGGATTCAATATATTTCAAGGTTAAACGCTCCTTTAACTTCACACTGATTGTCCTATTATAACGCAATTTACATACATATTGCATGCCAGTTTGTGAAATGCTATTAATGTGAGTCATTATGTGTAAGAGGAGGAATAAATGTGAATTTAAACCTAAGGAATGCGATCATTCAAAACGTAACCGGGAATACTCAAGAGCAGCTAGAAGACACGATTGTCGATGCAATTCAGAATGGCGAGGAAAAAATGCTTCCTGGATTGGGCGTATTATTCGAGGTCATTTGGCAAAATTCATCTGAGCAGGAAAAACATGAAATGATTACTGTTCTCGAATCAGGATTAAAAAAATAACAGCCCTCGCAGGCTGTTATTTTTTTGTATTCGCTTACTTCGGCACTACTTTATCAAAGCCTGACTTTAGTTCATCGATAGAGACTTCTTCATCGAGCAGCAAAATGAATTTTTTTGCGCTCACGTCCTCAAGCATCGCTTTTGTCTCAGTAACGGAGTAGCCGTATTTCGTGAAAAAGCTGCGTAAATCTCCAGATCCTTCATCTGTGAAGTAGTGGAAGATTCTCAAAAAAAAAGTGTCCTTATCCTGATTGGCGATGATCAATATATCCGTATGTTCGTTTCCAAGCTGCACATCATTTTTTATATCAGCTGCTACTGTCATTTGGGGGCCAGTAACGCCTTTAGCTTGTAATTCTTGAATTGCAGCAAGTAGTTCCGGATTAGAGTCAAAAACACCATATACGTTTTTTTCCATGTTTCTTCCCCTCCTAGTTACTATACTTAGAATAAATTCCTTAGTAATTATACCTTGCGGCTTGATCAATAAACAAGCAAATTGTCTAATGAGAAATCCTAACTAATCATTAAAGGAATCCTTTGCATAAAAGGATTTCCACCCATTCCTTAAAAAAATAACAGCCTTGCGCAGGCTGTTATTTTGCGTCTTACAGATTATCGGTGTTAACTCGATTTTTGATGTATTCATCTCTCATGATATCCTTTTCCTTTTCTTCTTGCTGCACACTTTCAACATTCGGGTTCATAGTCCGATCCAGTGCCCCTGCTGTATCCAGTGCTTTTTTAGTATCAACAGAAAATGGGTCTACATTGGGGTCGCTCGCTAGTGTTCCATCATAATCCCCAGGCTTTTCCACCTTATATTTTTCGGTGGAGTTCGCCTTTATTTCTCGTTCTTCAGCTCGATTCGTGTTCAGGTATTGATTTTCAAATAAGTTGGCAGAATTCCCATGAAGCTCTTCGCTTTTTCCAGGCTGGGCTTCTACTTCCCTTGTTTGATAAGCATTAGCTGTTGTTTCCGGGAAAAGGTTAGGGTCCGGATTATTCATCATGCCTGTTTTAAGTGGGTTCTCTGCGGTAAGCCTGTCCGCTTTTTGCATGGTGTCGGTAGTTACTACTTCCTCCGGTGATATGGTTTCTGATTCATTCAGGAGAATCAGGAATTTCCCAGCTTGAATTTCGTTTATATAAGCAGTGGCTTCACTATCGGCAAGTCCCATATCTCCTAGCCGGCTCCTCATGTCTCCAGATCCTTCGTTTAAGAAAAAGTGTTTGACCTTTTCAATAAAAGAATCCTTATATGAATTCGTAATGACGTCTACATCCGATTCCTGCTTTTCATTCCCAAAATTCAAATCTTCTTTTTTATCTGCTATTACGGTTATTTCTTCATCACGAACTCCCTTTACTTTGAGAGTTTGTATTTCCTTAATAACTTCCGGATTAGAATCAAAAACACCATATAATGTTATTCCCATGCTTCTTCCTCCTTTGATAATTCCGATTTGAATCTTATGTGTATTTATACCCGGATGGCCCCAAATTAAACAAATGATGACTTACTCCAAAAGCGGTTTTCTAAAATTCCCTCTTGTAAAAAGAATTAGGATAAAAAGAGCCTGCAGTTTAAAAACTGCAGGCTCTTTTTATTACTCTTTTAGAAGCGCTCTTTTCTTCGGTCAGTTGCCTTTTTTTCATGTACGATTGTATCTTCAGTACTATCAAGCTGGATATCTTCTTTTTTGAAGGTATCCTGGACTTGTTCAGTTTCTTGTACAGCATGCTTCTTGATAACAATTTCATCTGTGACAACTGGTATTTTCGATCCTTCCAACTTTTCATCTACAACTGGGATACGCAATGTTTCCCCTTCATTAATACTGCTTGTTTCCAAACTATCCTCACGGCCTCGTCCATTTACTCCATAAACGTCGTCTTTATTTAATGCATCCGTTTTTTCGGTACCGTTATAAAGGGGGTTAGCTGAGTTCGTATCCAGCGTTGTTCCTGACGTTCCAACACCTCTTGCTCCGGTAGTGAATTTGTTTCGTGACGTTCCCAGATGTCCTTCTCCCTCTTCTACAAGAACTAGAACTTTCCCTTGTTCTACATCATAGACATGCTCTGCCGCTTCACTGTTAGAAAGCCCTGCATCCGCTAACCTGGTTGAAAGATCAGCCGTATTATCTGGCATGAAGAAACGTGCTACCTTGTCCATAAAGGATTCGTCGTTTGGAACATTTGTCATCGTATGCACATCAGTTTCTCGTTGATGATTCGTAAAATCTAATGTCTCTTCCTTGTCTGCAACAACCAAAATATCGTCTCCCTCAAAGCCCTTAGCCTTAAGTGCATTAATTGCTTGGATTACTTCTGCATTCGATTCATATACACCATATACTGTTTTATTCATGTTTCATTCCTCCTTAGGTTTTGTTGAGTGGATGTTATATATAAACTCTACCCTCTAGGTCCCTAAGTAAACGAGGATGTAATATTTCATTTTTGATTATATCATTACAATTTTTTCTCAAAACAGAACGGCATTTTACTTGAAACCAAGCCACAGCAAGGGTTTACTCATTTATTGAATTTTAACATTTACCCAAATAATACCATTTATATACTTTCATTAACTACTTGAAGTCAATCAATACATCCGCTTTCTTCTACTATAAAACAACAGCCTCTAAAAGCAGATCCACAATATGAACCGCTTTCGTACACTCGCTCAAGTTTTCTCTTTCGATTCCCAATTGCATTTGTAGCAAACAACCAGGATTTGCTGTAACAACAATATCTGCCTGTGTCGATTTAGTGTGTTCCATTTTCGAATCGAGAATTTTCATAGACATCTCTGATTCTACAATATTATAAATCCCAGCTGAGCCGCAGCAACGATCGGCATCTTTCATTTCCCTAAAATCAATTCCTTCTATCGATTGAAGGAGAATTCTCGGCGCCTTTGAAGTTTTCATCACATTCCGTAAGTGACAGGAATCTTGATATGTCACTGACTGTGAGGGCAGTTTCAAGCGAACTTTTTCCTGAAAACGTAAATCCACAAGAATTTCGCTGATATCTTTCATTTTGTTTTTAAAAGTAATGGCCCGTTCGTACCACTCCGGCTCATCTTGAAGCAAATGATCATAATCAATAAGGAATGCTCCACAACCGCCGGCATTTGTAATAATATAATCGACTTCGTCCGCTTCAAACGCTTCAATATTACGCTTGGCTAGTTGTTTTGCGCCTTCTTTTTCACCACTATGACCATGCAGGGCTCCGCAACAAGCCTGGGCTTTCGGGATTACGATTTCACATCCAGCCAGCTGCAGAAGTTTTAGTGTAGCCTTGTTTGTATCCAAAAACATTGTATCCATTAAACAGCCGGAAAAGAAGGCTACCTTTTTGACCGGATTTCCTATCGCAGGCAGCTCTGTTGGCCGATTTTTCATTTCGGATTTTTTGGGAACTTTCGGCAGCACTTTTTCCATGTTCGCAAGATTATCCGGAAGGATGCTTAGGACACCAGTTTTACGAGCAATGTACTGAAGACCAGAACGCTGGTAAAAGCCCAGTAAACTTGTCATGTTCTGCATCCGCTCTTGATGAGGAAATAATCCGTTAAAAGCCGCCTTACGCATCGCTTTTACTGGAAGACTGTGTTTTTTATTCTGATGGATGATATCCCTCGCTTCTTCTAGTAGATGTCCATATTTAACACCGGAAGGACAGACTGGCTCACATGCCCTACAGCCGAGGCAAAGGCTTAAAGAACGCTCTACATCTTCATCCGGTTCAATCAAGCCATCCGTCACCGCTTTCATAAGTGCAATACGGCCCCTTGGTGAATGGGATTCCTTTAATCCTGATTCAATATATGTCGGGCAATGGGGTAAGCAAAAGCCGCAACGCATACAATTAAGCAATTCATCCTCATTCATTTTCTCCGCAAATTGGTCGGCAATGATTTCCCTCTCTTGGACTGTCGTCACGATGACACCACCACCCTTTTCCTACTTTCTTTGGCGAATACCTTGCCTGGATTCATGATGTTATTCGGATCGAATGCCTGTTTAATTCCCTTCATCGCGGCAATGCCCTCTTTTTTCAGCTTCCATTCAAGGTAAGGGGCCTTCATGGCTCCAACTCCATGTTCACCGGTAATCGTGCCTCCAAGGTCAATAGCCACAGCAAAAATGTCGGCAAAGGCAAGCTCTACTCTCTCCATTTCGTCATGATCACGGGCATCAGTAATACACGTTGGGTGAAGATTTCCATCCCCAGCATGACCAAATGTACAAATGTTCACATTATGTTTAGTAGCGATTTCATTAATGGCTCTAACCATTTTGGCAATTTCCGAACGTGGTACTGTAGCGTCCTCTAAAATTGTCGTAGGTTTCAAACGTGCGAGTGCAGAAAGAGCTGTCCGTCTCGCCGTTTTCAAGGCCACTGCATCGAGTTCCGTTTCAGCAATTTCAACAGAGACAGCTTTTTCCTCTAGACAGATATCCGCCATTCTTTTCATATCACGTTCTACAACTTCTGGCGGTCCATCCTGTTCGATTAGGAGAACTGCTTCCACATTGGTAGGCAAACCGATTTTCGCGAAATCCTCAACCACTATCAAGGTTGGCCGATCAAGAAATTCAAGGGTGACTGGAATGATTTTATTTGAAATGATTTTAGCCACAGATTGGGCCGCAGCATCCAGGTCTTGATATAAAGCAAGCATGGTCTTTGTCGTTTCCGGAATGGGAATCAGTTTTAAGATCGCTTCCGTTACGATACCAAGTGTGCCTTCTGAGCCAACAAACAGCTTTGTTAAATCATAACCGGCTACATCCTTGGCAAGCTTTCCTCCTGTTCGAATGATGTCCCCATTCGGAAGAACTACTTCAAGCCCGATAACATAATCACGAGTGACCCCGTATTTTAAACCTCGTAATCCACCAGAGTTCTCATTTATATTGCCGCCAATTGTGGAAATCTTCATCGAACTTGGATCGGGCGGATAAAATAAGCCCTTCTTTTCAACCGCAGAAATCAAATCCAATGTGATAAGCCCAGGCTGGACCGTAGCCGTTAAGTTTTCCTCGTCTATTTCAAGCAATGAATTCATCCGATTAAATAAAAGGACAAGGCCCCCTTCAGTCGGGCATGTGCCTCCGCTCAAATTCGTTCCCGAGCCGCGTGGAATGATAGGAACTTTGTGTTCATTACAAACTTTGACGATTGCGGCCACTTCATTCGTGCACCCTGGTTTAATAACGGCATCCGGCATCGATTGATATCCCGGCGTTGCATCGTATGAATAAACAAGGCATTCCACTTTAGAATCATCGTAATTTTCCGGACCAACAATGCTCAGTAGTTGTTGCTTAACCTGTTTTGCTAACATATACATCCCCCTTATGTAATAAAAATAGTTCACGAATTTTTTATGTAGTTTAAGTATAGAAAAAAGCCAGTCCATCTTCTATGTATGAACATATAGACTTTCTGGCATTTAATATTATTTATTTGTATGTTTATCTAAAATTTGTACAGCTAGATACATAGTGACTAAATCTGACAGCTTCCTAGGATTTAATTGGGTCAACTCTTCTATACGTTTGAGCCTGTAATGGAGAGTATTAATGTGTATATGCAGGGCTGCAGCGGTTTCTTTCAAAGAAAGATCACAGGAAAAATACATGGACAGCGTTTTAAGTAACTCCTCGTTAAGAAGTAGGTTCTCAATTGTCCGGGTTAAATATTCCTTTCTTGTTTCAGGGGTAACTTCATCGAGCAGGACTTCGAGCTTCAAGTCCTCATCAAATACAATATTCGATGAAGAAAGCGCAATTTTCAAGGACCGTTCTGCTTTAAAAAAGGCTTGTCTAAATGCGGAACCTGGTGAACGTGAACTAGCCCCCACGCTCACTTTATATCCGGAACTTTCCTCAAGTTTTTTTTGCAATTGGCTTAATTTCGTTAATTGGTGGGTTTTTGAACCGATAAAATCAGCTAATGAAAGAATGACGAACTGGTTCCTTCCCCAACGAACTACGATGTCCTTTGGGTGCTGCTGCCTTATGTAAATCTGCAGCGTCCTCCACACATGCTGTTCAATGATTTTTTCTGTCTGAAATTCACCAAGAATGATAATTCGGTCAACCATAACATCAATTCCCAGCAGCTTTGCCTTCTGAAGGAAAGACTCATTGAACCTTTGAAGCTGATGCCATTCAAACACAAAGAATTCCATCAGGCGGGACTGCGATTCTTCTTGTTCGATATGGTAGCTTTCCTGAATAAACATCTCCGTCATCTTTTTTAAAAGTTCTGCATATGGAGAAACCTGTTTGGGATCACCGGTAATACCAATTACACAAACGGCTTCCTGATTAAAAAAAATGGGCAGGTTGATTCCCGCCTTTACCCCTTTCCAATGTTGTTCATCTTGTTTATTGATAATCAGTTTCTCACGGTTTTTAAAAGCATGGATGGCTCCTTCATGGTAGGAACCAATACGACTTTTATCCGTGCTGGCGATAATCGTTCCAGCATGATTAATAATGATGATTTCCTCATCAATCAACTTTCGAACCTCATGAACTAATTTTTCTGCCACAGCTGCTAAATGCATAAGTTGCCTCCCTTCGTATAAGATTATAAAAGCATAGAGGACTCTCCCTTTTCAAAAGGGAGAGCCTCATTCAAATTATGGAATCATCCAGGATAGGACGCCATTTTGCAAGAAAGTAATTATACAAACAAGCAGCAATAAGAACAAGCTATGTTTAATCGTGAATCTCAATAATTCTGATTCCCTGCCTGCCAATCCTACAGCAGCACAAGCAATGGCAATCGATTGAGGCGAGATCATTTTACCGGTAACCCCTCCGGATGAGTTCGCCGCAAGTGCCAGAACCGGTTCCATCCCTACCTTAAGTGCTGTAACTTTCTGAAGACTGCCAAATAAGAGATTAGCAGATGTATCGGATCCAGTAATAAACACCCCTAGCCAACCGAGAACCGGTGCAAAGAACGGAAACAAATCCCCTGATTTTGCAAGTGTCATTCCTAATGTTGTCGACATGCCAGAAGCATTCGTTACGTACGCAAAAGCCACAACAGAAGAAATCATCAAGATTGGTTTTGCCAACTCTTTCATTGCTTCGGCAAAAGTGTTAAAGAAAACTTTTGTAGAGATGTGTGCAATAAACTTCGTAACGATTGCAGCCAGTAATATAGCTGTACCCGCTGCCCCGAGCAATTCTATTTTGAAGAAAGCGGCAATCGGTAATCCATTGCTCCCGATAATCTCGTTATGCAGACTTGGTACTTCAATTTGGAAGATTAATAGTTTTCCAATTTCATTGATGCCGCTCAGTAACATATTGTCACCTTCATAATGTCCAGAGAGCGCAGGTTTTATTGGATTTATCCCCCATATCGTTATGAAAAGCGTTAACAAAAGGAATGGTGACCATGCATGGAATATTTGCCATTTCGTATACCTTTTTTCCACTTCCACTGAATCATCCAATGGTTCAACAGCTGCTGCAGTTTCTTCAGACGCAAACCGGAAGATTGTTTTAGGCTTCCAAAATTTCAGGAAGATTGCTAAAGCAAAAAGTGACACTAGAGCAGAAAGGATATCCGGTAACTCAGGTCCAAGAAAATTCGAGCTAAAGTATTGGGTAATTGCAAAGGATAGACCAGAAACCAAGATAGCTGGCATAACCTCAAGCGATCGTTTCCACCCAGTCATAATCAAAATGAGGTACAGAGGAATGAACGCTGAAAGGAATGGCAGTTGGCGACCGACCATTTTTGAAATCTCCATGGCAGCAATCCCCGTAGGCCCTTCCATAGCAATAATCGGTATTCCAACGGCCCCAAATGCGACCGGAGCTGTGTTGGCAATTAAACAAATGCCAGCTGCATATAGCGGGTTAAACCCAAGACCTACTAAAAGTGCTGCGGAAATCGCAACCGGTGCTCCAAATCCAGCAGCCCCTTCTAAAAAGGCCCCGAAAGAAAACGCAACCAATAAAGCCTGAAGGCGGCGGTCTTCGGTAAGCGAAAGAACCGAAGATCGAATAATATTGAATTGTCCGCTTTTAATTGTCATTTTGTACAAAAATACTGAAGTGATAATAATCCATCCAATTGGCAGTAGCCCGTACACCGCCCCTTGCGAAGCAGACATTACGGCCTTTCCTGCTGGCATTCCATACACAAAAACGGCAACTGCAAGGGCCACTAGCAACGTCGTAAGACCAGCAATATACCCTTTCATTCGCTTGATCGTAAGAGCCCAGAAAAAGTAAATAATTGGGATAAGTGCTGCAATGGAAGATACGACTAAATTATCGATAATCGGCGTAAAGTTTTGTGTCCATGTCATTCATTTCGACTCCTTTTGCTTAATTTTTAAAAATTTCAGAAATTATGTATCAGGTGAAAACCCTTACATGTCTAAATATTCAAAGTCATCAGATGACTTGATGAGTATTTATTTAAATTAAATGATAAAAAATATAAAATCAAGATTTTTTTTAGATTTTTAATCTTCGACAAGTGAGAAAGATCGTTTGTGTTATATAATATTAACCAGAGAAACTCATAGAAAATAGAGGTGTTTACTACTTGGTATATAAAAAAATTAAACCGAAAAAAATTTATGAAGAAGTCAGCGAAGAACTTTATGAAATGATTCGGTCAGGCACCCTGAAACCAGGTGAACAATTAGACTCCATTCAACAGCTTGCGGAAAATTTCCAAGTCGGACGACCGGCAATCCGTGAAGCATTAAGTGCATTAAGTTCAATGGGACTCATTGAAATCAAACAAGGAGAAGGAACATTTGTTAAAACATTTGACCCTAGCATCATGAACCTCCCATTAACTGCTGCTCTTTTGATGGATAAGGACAATATCAAGCATTTGCTAGAGGTTCGGAAAATCCTTGAGTCAGGAGCGGCTGAAGTGGCTGCGAAGAAACGAACAAATGAACATCTTACTGAGCTTGAGTTCAGGCTTTCTGAAATGGAAAAGGTGACTGAAGATGAAGAACTGAGTGATAAAGCTGATATAGCCTTTCATGTCGCAGTCGCAAACGCTTCCCAAAATGAATTGCTCATTACGCTGATGCATCACGTTTCAGAGTTAATGACGGAAAAGATGCGTGATATTCGGCGAATTGCTCTATATTCCGAAGAAATGACACTTAAACGACTTTACCAACAGCATGCGAAGATTTATGACGCGATTGTGGCGCAAGACGAAGCAAGAGCCCGCAACGCTATGCTTTTTCACCTTCAAAACGTTGAGGAATCATTAGATAAAGTCATCCTCACTAATCAGCAAACAAATATTTGATTATTCATTAAATTTCAAAAATACTCTATACAACCAAGGAGAAAATTGGTATATTATTTTGAAAACGATTTCTTCATTTATAATCCTGGAAATTGGTATTTTCTCTAAACCATTTCCTTTTTCTATTATCTAGTCATCGGATGACCTGTTAACCTATTTTAAAAAAGGAGGAGACCAAATTGAAAGTAACTCTCTTTGCAACTTGTTTAGTTGATTTGTTTCAATCCAATGTCGGAAAAGCAACAGTAGAACTACTCGAGAGATTAGGCTGTGAGATTGATTTTCCAGAATCGCAGATTTGCTGTGGACAGCCGGCATACAATAGCGGGTATACAAAGGAATCAAAGGAAGCTATGAAAAAGATGATCCAAACGTTCGAGGATGCTGAATATATAGTAACCCCCTCAGGTTCCTGTGCGGCTATGTTCAAAGAATATCCAGTCCTTTTTAAAGGCGATGCTGAATGGGAAACGAAGGCTGCTGCATTGGCGGCAAAAACATATGAATTGACCCAATTCATCGTGAACGTTCTAAAGGTAACTGATGTTGGCGCAACATTTGAAGGAAAAGCGACTTATCATGCTTCCTGTCATATGACTCGGCTTCTTAAAGTGAAAGAAGCCCCAGCCATTTTGTTAAGCCATGTTAAAGGACTGGAAATGACACCTCTTCCGGACGCTCAAAATTGCTGCGGATTCGGGGGAACCTTTTCAGTTAAGATGGGGGATATATCCGAACAAATGGTCGAGGAAAAAGTCTGCAATATTGAAGATACCGGAGCCGACTTTTTAATTGGCGGCGATGCAGGATGTTTAATGAATATCGGCGGACGTATCCAACGTAAGGGTCAACCTATTAAAGTTCTACATATTGCCGAAGTATTGAATAGTATTTAAGGAAAGCGAGGAGGGATAAACCATGGCTATGAAAACCAGCTCTGCCAAGTTTAAAGACCGAGTGGATGAAGGAATACATAATGATTTTATGCGACTGGCGGTATCGAGTGCCCAAGAACGATTACACGGACGGCGGCTGACTGCCGTTGATGAGTTGGGAAGCTGGGAGGATTGGCGGTCCCTTGGGGAAGAAATCCGACAGCATGTGCTTAGCAACCTTGATTTCTATTTGCATCAGCTTGCAGAAAATGTTTCGAAACGAGGAGGTCATGTCTTTTTTGCTGAAACAGCTGAAGAAGCAAGCGGATACATTAAGGACGTTATCGTAAAAAAGAAGGCCAAAAAAGTCGTGAAATCCAAATCGATGGTCACGGAAGAAATTAATTTAAATGCCACTCTTGAAGCTGTTGGACTTGATGTCGTTGAAACAGACCTCGGTGAGTACATTTTACAAGTTGATGATCATGATCCGCCTTCCCATATCGTCGCGCCTGCTCTCCATAAAAACAAAGAACAAATAAGGGATGTTTTTAAAGAGAAGCTTGCCTATACGAAAACCGAAAATCCGGAGGAGCTTACCGCTCATGTCCGGGGTATTCTTCGGAAAGATTTCTTAAGTGCGGATGTTGGCATTACCGGCTGTAATTTTGCGATTGCAGAAACTGGCTCGATTGGTTTGGTAACGAATGAGGGAAACGCTGATTTAGTCACGGCCCTGCCAAAAACGCAAATTACCGTGATGGGGATGGAACGGCTTGTACCTACATTCGATGAATTTGAAGTTCTTGTCAGTTTATTGACAAGAAGCGCGGTCGGTCAAAGATTGACCAGCTACATTACCGCACTTACCGGTCCACGTGATGAAGGGGATGTCGACGGACCTGAGGAATTCCACCTTGTCATCGTCGATAATGGCCGCTCTTCCATTTTAGGAACTGAGTTTCAATCTGTTCTCCAATGCATTCGCTGTGCAGCCTGTATCAATGTCTGCCCGGTCTATCGCCAGGTTGGCGGCCATTCCTATGGTTCCATTTATCCGGGTCCAATTGGTGCTGTGCTTTCACCATTACTTGGTGGCTATGATGATTTTAAAGAACTACCTTATGCATCAACTCTTTGTGCAGCTTGTACCGATGCCTGTCCGGTAAAAATCCCTCTGCATGATCTGCTAAGAAAGCATCGTGAAGTCATCGTAGAAAAGGAAAAAATGGCTCCCTTCTCTGAAAAGATGGCAATGAAGGCATTCGGAATCGGCGCCGCTTCTCCAATGCTTTATAAGTTTGGTTCAAAAATGGCCCCTTCAGCTATGTCCCCTTTTAAAACGGGAGATATCATCTCAAAAGGTCCCGGACCACTTAAAACTTGGACCGAAAGCCGTGAATTCCCAGCTCCTAGTAAAGAAAGCTTTCGGGACTGGTTTAAAAATCGCGAGACAGGAGGGAAGCCATCATGACTGGAACTATCCAAAATGAAGGCACGTTTTTAAATAAAATTGCCAAAAACCTAGGAAGAGCTCTTATAACCGAAGGCATAACCCGTCCTGTTTGGAAGCACGCTCCCCAATTCGAGGTTTTGAAACATGCGACACCAGATGATCTTGTCAACGAATTACAGGAGCAGTGCAAACGGGTCCATACGCAGTTTCACCTTACCGACTCAAAGCAAGTTGCACACCTTTTAAAACAGGTGATTGAGGAACTTGGAAATGGACAATTAATCATTCCAAAAGATAATCGATTCTCTGACTATCAGTTAGTTGATGTGCTGAATGAAAAAGGTGTCCACGTTTGGGACCATCAAGCAGGGAAAAAAAATATCGAACTGGCAGAAAGTGCTAATATCGGAATTACATTCAGTGAAATAACACTTGCGGAATCAGCGACCGTCGTCTTATTTAGCGGTAAGAACCATGGCCGTTCCATCAGCTTCCTGCCCGCTTGTCATGTTTCCATTATCCCAAAGAGCACCATCGTTCCGCGAATGACACAAGCTGCAGCGGCCATTCGTTCTAAAGTTAATCGCGGTGAAATCGTTCCTTCCTGCATTAATTTCATAACCGGACCGAGCAATTCCGCTGATATCGAAATGGACCTTGTCGTTGGCGTTCATGGTCCAATTAAAGCCGTCTATATAATTGTCGAGGATAAGTAACTATCAATGAAAAAGGAGAGGCCCTTTAAAGGAGCCTCTCCTTTTCTAAATTTCTCTATGTTATTCGTAAATAATACGGTCCACTGCTTCACGGTCGAGGCGTTTGATCACTTCGAAAATTAGTTTAACTGCATTTTCATAATCATCACGATGAAGCATTGCCGCATGTGAATGAATGTAGCGTGTTGCAATCGTAATTGCCAGTGCAGGAACTCCATTTGCTGTTAAGTGAATGGAACCTGCATCCGTTCCACCGCCTGGAATCGATTCATATTGATAAGGAATGTTCATTTCGTCAGCCGTGTTGGTAACGAAATCCCGCAGTCCTTTATGAGCTACCATCGATGCATCATATATAACGATTTGCGGACCTTCACCCATTTTACTCATCGCTTCTTTATCGGTTACACCTGGTGTATCACCAGCTATACCGACATCAACGGCAAAACCAATATCCGGCTGAATTTTGAACGTTGACGTTTTAGAGCCACGTAGACCAACCTCTTCTTGTACTGCGCCAATCCCGTATACAACATTCGGATGGTCGCTATCTTTCAACTGTTTAAGGACGTCAATAGCGATTGCACAGCCAATTCGGTTGTCCCAAGCTTTAGCAAGCAACATTTTTTCATTATTCATGACTGTGAATTCAAAATACGGTACAACCATATCGCCCGGCTTAACGCCCCATTCCTTTACTTCTTCCTTGCTAGTTGCACCAATGTCAATAAACATATCTTTAATCTCTACCGGCTTTTTCCTCGCTTCTGCTGACAAAATATGTGGCGGCTTTGAACCGATAACCCCAGTTACATCGCCTTTATTTGTGACGATCGTCACGCGTTGAGCGAGCATCACCTGTGACCACCAGCCTCCTACCGGCTGAAAACGCAAAAATCCTTTATCATCAATTTGAGTTATCATGAAACCAACTTCATCCAAATGTCCAGTAACGACGATTTTCGGACCGTTTTCATCACCTGTTTTCATAGCGATCAAACTTCCCAAACCATCAGTCGATATTTCATCCGCGAAAGGGGTTATGTATTCAGCCATTACTTTTCTTACTTCACTTTCATTTCCAGCAATGCCTTTAGCATCCGTTAAATCTTTCAGCATCCTTAAAGTTTCATCCAATTGAGCCATGCATTTACCTCCCTCTTTTTTACACTACAAGAATAATTATACAAAATATCGGTTGCACAAACAATTAATAGCCTTGTTTTTGTCTTTCGTAATTCACTTCATTTTTGGTGACGTATGCATTTTCCACATCCTCTGCGGAAAATCCTAGCAACTTCCCTAAATGTAGATATTCAGCAAAAACCTTTTGAAACGCGGACTCTGTTAATTGCACACGAAACTCGTTGATGTACCCGTATATCAAAGTGAATTGAGCCGTTAAATCAACATGACCCATTTTGAAAGCCGATGAAACTTTTGGTACAAAACTCTTTTCAATCCCAAGTGACAAAATAAAGTGAATGCCATCCACGTATTCAGCCAAAATCGTTTCTTTATCCGAAGGACCTTTAAGACTCCAGAATTTAAAACATCTCGTTTCGTTAGCCAGCTCCCCAAGCTCCACTAAAAGAGCAAGAGTCTTCCGCTCGACCAAGTTTTCTGCACCCAGATCGTGCTTTGTCTCTATATGCTTATCTAAGGCCGCCTGCATGTCCATCAATTTTGCTATGTTCACTTTTATCACTACTTTCTATCTTAATCCCTTAAATTATAACAAATAAATGAAACTTATTAAAAACCCATACGTAAATGAAAGGAATCACTCTGTTTAGGGAGGTAGCTACATGGTGTTAATATTGCGGTTCTTAATTTTGGCTCTCATCATCTTCTTAATATATACGGCTATCAAATACCTATTTAATCCAAAACGAAAATTAGAGCTGGCACATGAACAGAAAAATTTCTTTCTGCTCGATGATACAAAGAATATACACAAGAATTTTTTATTGACGTACAATGGGGTTATGTTTGAAGGGGAAAAGTATTTAGGAACGACGGAACGCTCCTTCGAGGTTATCTCCATCTTCATTTGGCCTAAGAAAATAGCCGATTTGAAAGGTTTGAAGCGCAATGACTTTTTAAAAATCGAAGCATCCATAAAAAAACAATATCCGGATGCCTTGATTGATTGGAAAAGCCCTGTAAAGGAATTTTTGGATAACTAAAACATATCGAGTGGTGTTACAACTACGTACTTAAGAGCCTTGAGGAAATTACACTCAAGGCCCTTTATTTATCATGTGAGCGGAAAAATTCTTTCCAGGGAACGACCGTCTGCTTTTCTCTTAATAAATAAAGCAATAAGGTTAATGATAATAAAATAATGACGATTAATGTCGGGCTGAAATCTGCAATATAATGGCCAAACACTGTATATACGAAGGCTACAGGGATATTCGTCATGAAGGATAAATAAAAATAGTTTTTCAACCCTTTATTGGATTCCAACAAGCAAAGCGACAATAAATAAAAGTGTATAAACGGAATAAGCCTCAGCACCGCAATTTGTCGGCTGTTAAGCTTTCGGTTTCCAAACAGCTTATTTTTAAGTCGTAGAAGCTTATCCTTCGTTTTCGGAAATTTACCTATTACAATATAAAAGGCCATACTGGACAACGTCAAACCGATTATGGAATAGATAGTTCCAAATGCTGCACCGAATAAAACACCGCCAGCCATGCAAACCACGATAACAGGAATGAATAAAAATTGCCGTAATAAATGAAAGGTAATAAAGATTAATGGCGCAAACACGCTGCCGGATTGAACGTAGCTCATCACAAGTGTCAGTTTATCATTCATGTTTTCCCCCCAGCTACTCTTTGTTGCTTCTACAAGCATATACACTAAACGAGCTACATATGACTATCGAATTAAGATCTTGATAAGTAACCCTATTTGGATGACCATCAAAACCGGCAGTCCCCACTTAAAGGAGGTATGCTTCGTTTTATGATGGAAATGTTTCATTCCAAGAAAGGTCCCAGTTCCCCCACCTATGACTGCCCAAAACCAGAGTGTCTTTTCGCTGATACGATACTTCCCATTGCGTGCTCTCTTTTTGTCGACTCCCATTATGACAAAGCCTACGATGTTAATGATAAACATAAAGGCAAGTATGATCCAAACTCCTTGCATTCCTCTCTCCCCCTTTAAATATGTAAAAAGCCACCCTCTTGAAAAAGAGAGTGGCTGATATCAGTCAGACTTATTTGTCTAATTGTTGTTTAGCAGCAGTTGCTAATTGAGCAAAAGCTTGTTCGTCAGCAACAGCAAGATCAGCAAGCATTTTGCGGTTTACTTCGATACCAGCAAGCTTTAAGCCATGCATTAAACGGCTATAAGAAAGACCGTTGATGCGAGCTGCAGCGTTGATACGAGTAATCCAAAGTTTGCGGAAATCACGTTTTTTCTGACGACGGTCACGGAAAGCATAGTTTCCTGACTTCATTACTTGTTGGTTAGCTACTTTGAAAAGAATATGTTTCGCGCCATAGTAACCTTTAGCTAATTTTATTACCTTTTTACGACGTTTGCGAGTAACAGTACCGCCTTTTACACGTGGCATGTTATTTCCCTCCTATTTAACTCGATAAATCGAACTTATTTAATATTGTCTAGCATATGACGAATACGTTTGAAGTCACCTTTGCTTACAAGGCTAGCTTTGCGAAGCTTACGCTTTTGCTTAGTAGATTTGTTAGCAAATAAATGGCTTGTGTAAGCGTTAGAACGCTTAAGTTTGCCGGATCCAGTCTTTTTGAAACGTTTAGCAGATCCGCGGTGAGTTTTCATTTTAGGCATAAGGTATTCCTCCTCATTACAAATTACTTTACAATTACTTTTCGGCTTTTGGTGCTAAGATAATGAACATGCTGCGTCCGTCCATTTTTGGATGTTGCTCGATTGTAGCCACTTCTTTACATGCTTCAGAAAAACGAACGAGTACACGTTGACCAATTTCCTTATGTGTAATAGCACGTCCTTTGAAACGGATAGAAGCTTTTACTTTATCGCCTTTTTCAAGGAATTTAATACCGTTGCGAAGCTTAGTATTGAAATCATGTTCTTCAATCGTCGGGCTCAAACGAACCTCTTTAAGACTGATAACTTTTTGATTTTTACGTGCTTCCTTGTCTTTCTTTTGCTGCTCGAAGCGGTGTTTTCCGTAGTCCATAATCCGGGCTACCGGAGGCTTTGCATTTGCAGCAACTAAAACTAGATCAAGATTTACACGAGCGGCAATTTCCAATGCTTCGAGTTTCGTTTTAATTCCAAGTTGTTCTCCGTTTTGGTCAATAAGACGAACTTCACGGGCTCGGATGCCCTCGTTTACCATCGCGTCTTTACTAATAGTTAGCCACCTCCAAAGATATTGGCGAATACGAATATTTGAATCAATTCGGTCACGCTCACAACTCGCTTACAGGATATAATCATAATAAAAAAGTGTGGATGCATGCTGCACCCACACTGATAGACTAATTCAGAAAGATCCAAATAATCAAATCATGACCTGTTAACTGCATCGTTTGCGTCAACCAGGTGAGAAGCGGGTGCTTCTTCTTTTCCTCAAACACGTATTCAATTCACTTTAGAAATATATCATAAACACTGATGACTTGTCAAATGCTAATTTATTCGTTTTTCACAACAGAATTAATCTTATCAGACATTTTGTTATTTGACAATACGTTTTTTTAAAGAAATTTAGACAAATAGTATTCGTCATGATACATTTCATCGAAAAATAATGAGTCCCGCTTCGTACCTTCTAGTACAAAACCCATCTTTTTATAAAGGGAAAGTGCTGGTTCGTTGTTAGCAATAACTGTCAATTCAAGGCGCCGGATTTCATATGCCAGTGCCTGCTCCTCCATTTTTTGAAACAGCTTCGTTCCGACTCCTTTTCCTCTCTCTTGTTCGGATATGCCGATGACAATTTTGGCAGAATGCTTTGTTCTGCTAAGTTCATTGCCCAATAATATGAGATATCCTATCAAGTCGTGGCCGCTTGCTGCAACGAGGAAAATGGAGCGGGGGTTATTTTCAATTTGCTCGATTTGCCTCTCCAATTTGTTCTCTGTTGCTTTTCTTTCACCCGGATTGTACAACATGAACCCGGAATCTTCAACATGATTGAACAGAGCTGCCAATTTTCCCGCATCTTGCCTTGTAGCCTTCCGTATCTCCATTTCTCCCCACTCCCTCATATAAATATTTTATTGGGTAATTAGCTGAATTTACATCTTGGATCTATTAACTAGAGTCTTCAAATGTTACGGGTTTTCTTTTGCCCTTTTCTTTTTCTCAATAGCATCCCACGCAAATAGAACTATCCAAAACAGCAGGACCGGGACAATAGCATATTGTCGATAACCATCCAGTAACAATAAGATGATGACGACAAGAAATGTTGGCCCGAATAGATAGGAAAATTTCTTATTCATGCTGACCACTCCTTTTCATTGTTGACTATACTTTCACATGCTGTTGTTATTAATCATGCATTATGCAAAAGAGAGACACAACAATATGTGTCTCTCTTTTGATGTTAACGGCTTACTTCTGCTTTAATCGCTGAAACAAAGTCTTCAAACGCGACTGTTTCTGATTTTTGTTCACCGTATTTACGTACGTTTACACTGCCTTCTTGGGCTTCATTGTCACCAACAACCAGCATGTACGGGATTTTCTGCATTTGTGCTTCACGGATTTTATAACCAATTTTCTCGTCACGTGTATCCAAATCAACACGGATGCCTTCTGCTTTAAGTTTTTCTTGCACTTCTTTGGCATAATCCAAATGAACTTCTGGTGAGACCGGAATCACTTGTGCTTGGATAGGTGCCAGCCAAGTTGGGAATGCCCCCTTGTATTCTTCGATTAAGTAAGCAACGAAACGTTCCATTGTGGAAACAACTCCGCGATGGATAACGACCGGACGGTGCTGCTTGCCGTCTTCACCGACATAGTTAAGATCAAAACGTTCAGGAAGCAAGAAATCAAGTTGAACAGTTGAAAGAGTTTCATCTTTTCCTAAAGCTGTACGTACTTGAACGTCAAGCTTCGGACCGTAGAATGCTGCTTCACCTTCTGCTTCAAAATAATCTAGTCCAAGTTCGTCCATCGCGCTTTTCAGCATGCTTTGTGCTTTTTCCCACATGGCGTCATCATCAAAATACTTCTCTTTATCCTGCGGATCACGGTAAGACAGACGGAATGAATAATCCTTAATATCGAAATCTTTATATACTTCCAGAACCAAGTTCACAACACGTTTGAACTCTTCTTTAATTTGATCTGGACGGACGAAAATGTGAGCATCATTCAATGTCATCCCACGTACACGCTGTAGACCAGAAAGAGCGCCTGACATTTCATAGCGGTGCATCAAGCCAAGCTCAGCAATCCGGATTGGTAGCTCGCGATAGCTGTGGATGCCGTTTTTATATACCATCATGTGATGCGGACAGTTCATCGGACGCAGGACCATCTGTTCGTTTTCCATCTCCATGACTGGGAACATATCATCCTGGTAATGATCCCAGTGTCCAGATGTTTTATAAAGGTCAACACTTCCCATTACAGGTGTGTACACGTGGTCGTAACCCAGGCGTTCTTCCTTATCTACAATATATCGCTCAATTGTGCGGCGAATTGTCGCACCCTTTGGTAACCACATTGGCAGACCTTGTCCAACTTTCTGTGAGCTCATGAACAGGTTCAATTCTTTTCCGATTTTACGATGGTCACGTTCTTTAGCTTCTTCTAGGAAACGTAGGTGTTCGGATAGTTCTTCTTTCTTAAAGAAAGCAGTTCCGTATATACGTTGAAGCATTTTGTTTTTGCTATCGCCTCTCCAGTATGCACCGGCGACGCTTAATAGCTTGAATTCTTTAATTTTCCCAGTAGATGGAACGTGGATTCCGCGACAAAGGTCAAAGAATTCACCTTGCTCATAGATCGTTACTTGCTGATCAGCAGGAATAGCATCGATCAATTCCAATTTATACTCGTCACCAATTTCTTTGAAACGAGATATGGCTTCGTCACGACTTACTTCGATGCGAGCAATTTCCAAGTTTTCATTAACGATTTTCTTCATTTCTTTTTCAATCAAAGGAAGATCTTCAGGTGTTAATGATTCCTCTAGATCCATATCGTAGTAAAAACCGCCTTCGATGACAGGGCCGACACCGAATTTAGCATTTTTGTAAAGACGTTTGATCGCTTGTGCCATCAAATGAGCTGTACTGTGGCGAAGCACTTCAAGCGCATCTGCTGCATCTTGTGTGACGATTTCAATTGTACCGTCTTCTTCAATTGGACGTTTCAAATCATATAATTCACCATTGAACTTTCCAGCAATGGATTTTTTTCTTAAACCAGGGCTGATGGATGCAGCAATGTCTTCAGTAGTTGTACCTTTAGCAAACTCCTTCACCGCTCCGTCAGGAAATGATATTTTCAGTAATTCAGACATTCAGTTTCACTCCTTCTTATTTTTAGAACAATCTGTTTTCAGTTATAGGTATCCGAGCGAGAAATCTAATTACAACACAAAAAGCCCGCCCCTGTATAAAACAGGGACGAGCTTAATAATCATAATCATTAACCCGCGGTTCCACCCTCGTTTCACCTTGCTTTTCACGGCAAAATGACACTTGTAACTTGGTAACGGCAGCTTCCCGTCAACTCATAGTCGCAATCTAATTGCTTTCCGAGCCGAAGTTTAAAGGTGGTAAGTGATCTATGCGAATAGGAAGCTTACAGCCTTTTGGCTCCCCTCTCTGAAAATCGGCGACTAGAATACCCGTGTCCTCATCATAACTTTTGTTTTTAATAGTATGTAGGAAATTATAATTTGTTATACGGTGAAAATCAAGGTTAATTTTCTGTTTAGTTCATTATCCCCAAAAAAGATTATTCAAACGCCTTCGAAAATGCTGAGAGCGGCAGGACAGTCGCCCGCTCCTCGAAAATCCGCGCCATTGTTTGAATTAGGCCTTCTTCCTTGTCATCGGTATAGATGTACAAGTTTTCCGGAGCAATCGATAACAGCGGGGCAAGTATCACCGTATCGAGAAAAAGTGAACTTTTGGCAAGGAGCCGCCTGTCAATCATACTATTGATTTTTGGACGGTCAAGCTTGCTGAATTCCTGATCATAGAATTGAAAACCGTCTCGATTGACAAGATGAAGCTTTGGTAATTTCGACTCCTGCCCATGCAGGCAATCACGGAGCGTAGCAATAAAATTTTGATAGTCCTGTTCCAACTTATATTCATCAATCGCCTTGACCACATACTTTTCCAACGTATGCTGAAATGATTTTAAACGGAAAGTCGTAAAGGAATCGAATGAAAAAGACACCTTCCCCGCCAAAATGCTTTGAAGCCCTTCCTCAATCAATTTTTTTTCCGTACTGAATAACATCCCTTGACACCTAGCTCTTTCTCCTTCAATAATCGATGATGCAATTTCGGTAATCGCTTCAATTTCTTCTCGTTCTCTATAGAAAAATTTACTAATTATGATTTGTTCAATCACAGGAAGCATCTTTTCTTCCAACAAAAAAGAATGAAATACTTCACTGAGCAGGATTAGCCATTTATCACCTACTGACTCTGTCATATCCACATACATACCTTGTTGTGGAAGAAATCGAATGTATGGTTGAAATTCTGCCCCTAACGGATGGACAGAAACTAAATTCAGTAATTTTAATGCCTCTGAATCATTTTGAAACGAAATTTGCACTACGACATCCCCCCTTCCCCCTTGCTTCTTTTTTCATGTATATGGGGATAGGGACTTGTTTAGAAGTAGGATAAGGCTTGTAATAGAAAAAAGTGACCTCTAATAAGAGACCACTTTCCACTATCTTCTCCGGTTTATTCCATCAAGCTTGACCGGTTCTGCTAAATATTGAATTCTTTCCAATACTCTGGCCGCTTTCACTTCTTCCTTCTCACCGCGCTGTGAAAAGGTTAAGTGATTTTCAAGGCCATTCATGTCAAAATTCGAAGTGAAAAACGTAGGCAGGTTTTCCAGCATCCTAAATTGCAAAATTGGCCCAAAGACTTCATCGCGGCCCCAGCTTGTCATAGACTCGGCTCCGATATCATCCAGCATAAGAACAGGTGCCGTTTTGACCATTTCAATTTTCTCATTGACGGTATTATCGCCAATCGAGCCCTTTAGTTCTCTTAAGTAGTCCGGTACATAGACGATTAGTGAGGATATTTGCCTTTCAGCGAGTTCATTGGCAATTGCCCCCAATAAATAAGTCTTGCCAACGCCGAACTTCCCATAAATATATAATCCTTTTTGTCTTTTACCCGGCTCATACTCCATAATGAATGACATCGCTTTACCTAAAACGCCTAAACGTTTGTTTTCATCATCCGTTTGTGAAAAGTCTTCAATGGTAGCCTTTAAAATATCCTTTGGCACATAAAGACTGCGAATCAATTTTTCGCGTTTTCGCTTTTCATCCTCTGCCAATTTCCGCGGACAGATTTCATAATTCAAATTAAGTGCCTTCCCTTGAACAACCAGTTTGGGATAATAGCCATGCATCATATTGATACAGCCATCCAAACTTGGACATTTATCACACTTATTACTTTGCGAAGTAAATTCATAAAGCTTCCCTAAGTTTTTATCTATCATTTCCTTCGTAACAGTCGAACTATTGGCATTCAAAAATAGCCGCACCTGTTCGTCTTCAAAAATTTCCTGTTTTAACTTTTCATAACGCTCCTGAAATTGGTTTGTATTAGCCAATTTATTAAGGGAACTATTAATCTTTTCCATCGTTCATTTCACCTCCTGCTTTCCACTGCTTCCATTTCTCCTGAAGCTCGCGTTTCTGTTCATTCAATTCAGGCTGATCCACTTTCTGCTCCTGCTGTGTTTCTTCTTTTTTCTCAAGCCATTCGGGAACCACTTCTTCCCGAATCGTCTTTTTCCGGCCGCCTTTTGCAACGTTTCTGCTTCCCTGAGCCCAATCCTGATATTTCCGGTGCTCTTTTTTAGCTAGTTCCATCGCTTCGATGACAGTAGACACCTTCAGACGTGCCCAATGGCCCGCCAGTTTTTCCACATAGCCCTTTGTGAATTTCATATCTGTTTTGAGCATAACATATTCAATTAAGACATTGACGACCCCCGGATTTAGCTTTTGGTTGATCATCACACCTTCTACCACTTTCAAATCACCGCTGGATGGCTCTGCACCGCCTGACAACTGCATCAGACGGTCGCGCGGGGAAATCGTCTCCAAATGACGGATTAGCTCTTGTTCCTGCGTTTTCGGTTCTTCTTTTTGTGTTCGTTCACGTATCGGCTGCACGCGATTGACAAGGGAAGGCATATCGGCCTGTCGCTCGATTTGGTACCAGTCCCTTGCCGCCTTTCTTAATATTTCCTCGTCGATCTCATCATCCAATGAAACGGCATCCATAACTAGTTTTTGCATTTCAAGCGGATCAATGCCATATAAAAAGGCAAGTTTGGCAATCGTACTTTTTATTTTCGGAGTAAAGGCCTTTTTCGGCACGATTGATGATTTTATTCCGGCTAACAAAAGGTCAAAATCAAATAAGCCGTCAAATCCCGATGGCTCGACTCCATCCGCTCGATTGATATATTGCTGTTCGGGCAAAGGTTTCCATTCGTTTTTCGCTTCATCTGTTACATATAAGGAGTCCAAATGATCTGATGAAAACACCTCTGCAAAAGATTTTGTCACACTTTCATACTGATCCGTTAAAATGTGATCATCGCAAAAGAATCTCTTTAACCGGTTAAATTGTACTTTGCCAATTTTTTTGTATAAGTATATATTCAGCATACCATCAGTGAAAAACTGTTGAGGTGACAGCGGCGAATTCAATTCGTAAATAAATTCCTTCGTATCTTCTTTCGATTTCTTATACACATTCAGCAGTCCGATTCCCTCAAGCAAAAGGCGTGCTTCGTAAATATCGCCTAATTTAAGGCCAATTGTATTCATTAATTGATAATGTGAGGAAGCTTCCGACCAGAGCCGATTTTCCTCTAACTCACTCCATAACGTCATGTATAGGCTAATACAGATCGGTCCAATAAGAGGTTGATATAGTCGGGTTAGTATTTTCCGATCATAATCATGAAGCAGCCCCGCAGATGAAACCAAGTATGAATCCGCTGGGAGCAATTCTTGCCAATGCATTGACATCTCCATTCAAACCTTTCAAAAGATGTAGTGAAAAAAGAGCCAAAGTAAATCTTCAGCTCTACTTTCTTTCTTTATTTATTAAATCTTTCAATTCATCAATAAAGACATTAATATCTTTAAATTGTCGATATACGGAAGCGAATCTAACATAGGCAACCTCATCGACTTCTGCCAGTTTGTCCATCACCATTTCGCCGACATTGTCACTTTTCACTTCTGCGATGCCCTGGTTGCGCAATTCCTTTTCTACATAACTGGTAATTTGCTCCAATTCCTTTAGTGGAACTGGACGTTTTTCGCAGGCCCTGATTAAGCCACGTAGGATTTTATCACGACTGAACTCTTCCCGTGTCCCGCCTTTTTTCACTACAATCAGCGGCGTTTCCTCTACCTTTTCAAATGTCGTGAATCGAAAACCACATGCCTCACATTCACGGCGTCGTCGAATCGATTTACTTTCATCGACTGGCCTGGAATCGAGCACTCTTGTTCCATTATATTGACATGATGGGCATTTCATCATTATCAGCTCCGTATTTTATGTAGGACTCCCCTATCTAAATGTTCCCCAAGGATTTACTCTTCTATCTCAATCTTATATTAAAAGGAACAACCAGTACAAGTAAAAAGTGTAACTTCCAACAGTAGGCACTTTTTTGAAGGAGCGTTATCAGAGTCTTTATGCTTTTTACTAGTCACAATCTTTAGTTTAAAGCGGGCTTGCTAATTTATTGCATTAAAAAAGAGATGCACCCATGGCATCTCTGTGTATACGTTTTTTATAGGGCACTTATATTGGCTTTTTTCATTTGTACCGGACCTAATCCACGTGGAAGTTCAATGTTTTCACGTGTTTGCGCATTCAAAGCTTCAGCAATATAGTTTGCCGCAATATTCGGATCCAAATTACCACATGTATAGACATCAATGCTTGCATAGCCGTGTTCTGGAAAACTGTGAATCGTTAAATGTGATTCAGAAATGATGACAACCCCACTTACTCCTTGTGGAGCAAACTTGTGGAAGGCTACTTCGCGAACCTCTGCACCTGACTTCAATGCAGCATCAACAAAAATCTTTTCAATCAAATCAATATTGTTCAGTTTTTCAAAGTCACAACCCCAAAGTTCAGAAATGACATGTCTACCCATTGTTTCCATAGTGTAAGCTGTTTCCATTTTAAGCTTCCCCCTTACCATGATTAAAAATTACATAACTTCTAACAACTACCACGGGGGAAAGTTAGTCCAAAGAGGTCCTAACCCTTTAAGTAGCCATCGTGCAAACTCTCTTTTGAAGAAGTTCACGATTCATAGTATATATTGTTTGAAATTTTTTTGCAACTGCCATTTTGAATTTTCGGCAAGATAATGTTTATACAAAAAAATGTAAGGGCTTTCTTAATGAAGTCCTTGCCCTTTGAATCATTTCATAGCAGTTTATCACTTCGCAAAAAAAATTTCACATTAAACCGCTAAAAATAGAATTAAAAATTCGCTAAAAATAAACCCGAGCCCGCTAAAAGACTCAGCAGACTCGGGTTTATTCAACTAATTAGCAGATAATTGAACTTCTGAAGTTTTTTTCAACTCGGAAGCTACTAAATTTACAAGATCCACTACACGGTTTGAGTAACCCCACTCGTTATCATACCAAGCAAGGACTTTCACTTTTCTATTCCCAATCATCATCGTTGATAGACCATCGATGATTGCAGAGTGCGGATTAGTTTTGAAGTCACTCGAAACAAGAGGTTCTGTCGTGAATTCCATAATCCCTTTAAGTTCATTTTCTGATGCGTCAATGAATGCTTGGTTCACTTCATCAATCGTTACATCATGATTTAAGTCCACAACAAGATCGACTAAAGAAACGTTAGGTGTTGGTACACGTATCGCCATACCGTGAAGCTTGCCTTTTAATTGAGGCAAAACTAGAGAGATGGCTTTAGCCGCTCCTGTTGTCGTAGGAATGATACTTTCTGCAGCTGCACGAGCACGTCTTAAGTCTTTGTGCGGGTTATCGATATTATTTTGGTCATTTGTATAAGAATGAATCGTTGTCATTAAACCGTTGTCAATGCCGAATTTTTCATCGAGCACTTTCGCAACTGGTCCAAGGCAGTTAGTTGTACAAGATGCATTGGATATAACAAAATGCTTGTCAATTTCTAGCGCTTCCTGATTGACGCCCATTACAATGGTAACGTCTTCATTTTTACCCGGAGCGGATAAAATAACTCTTTTTGCCCCTGCATCTAAATGAAGAGCCGCTTTAGAACGATCATTGAATTTGCCCGTAGCTTCGATTACAATATCTATGTTCATCTCTTTCCAAGGCAATTGCTTTGGATCGCGGTTATTTATTAGTTGTACACGGCGGCCATTCACTACAAGTGAATCATCTTCCGCTACAATTATACCGTCGAATTTACCATGGATCGTATCATATTTTAGTAAGTGGGCTAAAGTTTCAGCAGGATAGCTTGCATTAATGGCAACAATGTCCAAACTCTCATCTAATATGGCCTTTCGGAAAACCATTCTTCCAATTCTCCCAAATCCGTTAATCGCTATTCTTGAATTCATTGTTCGGACCCTCCTGAAAATATTAATGTTATACTTATTACCTCTCATATGTAATTAGTATAACATAATTGAGTGCAATTGTGCTAATAAAAATGCGGATTGTTGTTATTTTTTCAAAATAAAAGGAAGAAACCATAAGGCTTCTCCCTTTTTTCTCATTTATAAGACATTCCAATTGCAAAGTACGGTTTTAACCTGCTTCTTTGTTTCCTCAAGATTCCCATTATTATCAATGACCGCATCCGCTAAAACTTTTTTATCAGCTAACGGCATCTGTGATTGAATTCTTGCAAGTGCATCTGTCTCTGATAATCCATTCCGGTTCATTAAGCGTTCCAATTGAACGCGCTCATCTACATATACCAATAGAGTCTTTTCAACCATGAATGTTAACTTACTTTCGAATAGGAGCGGAATATCCATAAATACCGTTTCTTCTCCTGCAGCGAGTGCCTTTTCCGTTTTTAGACGCATCCAATTCCTAACAGCAGGGTGCACGATACTATTTAAAAGCAATCTCTTTTCTTGATCATGAAATATAATAGACCCTAATTTCACCCGATCAATATTGCCATCCACCAATAAAATATTTTCACCAAAAGCTTTTACTACTTGATGGTAGGCTTCTTCACCTGGCTCTACGACTGCGCGGGAGGCCACATCTGCATCTACAATCGTGAAACCGAGTTCCTGTATATAAAGGCTGACGCTGCTTTTCCCGCTTGCAATCCCCCCGGTGATTCCAATGATTTGTCCCATAAGCTCCCCCTTTTAAATCAATTATTATAACTTGAATACACCAATTAAAATCAATAGCACGCCCGGAAGAAAGGTTAACTGCTGCACAATTTTATTATTTGAAAGCAATTTCCCGCTTTGAAGTCCGCTCCAAATGAAGATTGAACTCATTACAGCGATACATATTGCGAGAATAATCGGAGAAATCCCGATCATAGCTGCTCCAACTCCAGCTCCGAACGCATCAAGCGAAAGTGCAAACCCGAGAACAAGTGCTTCAACACCAGTAATTGTTCCTGATTTGTCAAAATCGGCATTCAATGGTTTTTGTAAAATATTTATGACTACTCCAAGTGATTTAATTTCAAAGTTAAAGATGATTTTTTCATGATATCTCTCGTCGTTCAATTCCTTATCAGGCTTAAAATACTGGTATACCATCCAGGCACCAAGAAAAATGAGAATGATGCCCCCAGTTTTTTCAGCCGCTCCGACAGAAATAAGCTGACTGATGAACTGCCCGATGACCATCGCAATGCCTAAACTCAGTGCCGAACAAAATGAAATGACCGCTATTGACTTTAAGGGGATTTTCATCTTTCGCATACCAAATGTCAAACCTACGCCAAAACCGTCAATACTTACTGCAAAAGCAAGAAAAATAATTTGTAGCCACATCGGAATTATTACTCCTTCCCTTCTCGTTGCTACCCTAGTATATGGAAGGAGCCCATCCGATGTGTTTGAAAAGACATTGACTAGTTAAGTCGCTGACACAACGGGCATATATGTGTGCCGCGTCCGGCTACAACTAGCTTTTCAAGTGGTGTACCGCACGTTTTGCAGTTCTCTCCTTTACGTCCGTAAACATTAAGTTCTAACTGAAACATGCCGATTTGCCCTTGAGAGTTAATGTACGAACGAATCGTACTTCCCCCTTTTTCCACCGCTTCACCTAATGTTGCTATGATTTCGGAATGCAGCTTTTTAATTTCCTCTAACGTAAGTGAAGAAGCTATTCTCTCTGGATGAATCCCGGAACGGAATAAAGACTCGTCCACATATATATTTCCAATTCCAACGACAACAGTTTGATCTAGAAGAACTGGCTTAATCTTCCTACTGGTTCTTGCCAGCTTCGCACTAAGCCCCTCGACTGTAAACTCTTCTGATAGCGGTTCAGGACCTAAATGCGATAATGGCAATTGCTCAAGTTCTTCCCCTTTTGTAAATAAATGCATCGTCCCGAACTTCCGGACATCCCGGTACCTAAGTTCACTGTCATCCGTAAAAGTAAAAATAACATGAGTGTGCTTATCATACGGCTCTTCTTTTGGATGCACTCCGTATTTCCCTTCCATCCTTAAATGCGAAACCAATGCATAATCATCCAGTGTGAAAATGAGGAACTTGCCTCGACGGCCTATTCGCTGAATTGTCTGCCCTCTTAAAGCATCCTGAAACTGTTCGACAGGTTCAGGTGCTTTAATAATCTTAGGCCAGAAGACGGACACTTCCTTGATTTCTTTTCCAAGTACGAGCTGCTCTAACGTTCTTCTGACTGTTTCTACTTCAGGAAGTTCTGGCATTACTAATCACCTATCTTTTATTATTTGGCATCAAACCATGTTGGCCCGTAAGCATAATCCACTTTGAGAGGCACATTTAATTCAATAGCATTCTCCATTTCCTCTGGTACGATTTTCTTAAGGATTTCGAGTTCTTCCGGAGGTGTCTCAAAAATTAATTCATCATGCACCTGCAGAAGCATTCTCGTTTTTAGCCCCTCTTTTTTCAGACGCTTATTCATATTAATCATGGCAAGTTTGATGATATCTGCTGCACTGCCTTGAATTGGCGTGTTCATGGCTGTCCGTTCGGCAAAACTTCTAATGTTGAAATTACGGCTTGTAATCTCAGGAATATAACGCCTTCTTTGCAGCAAAGTCGTACTATATCCTTTTTGACGAGCTTCATGTATGCTTTCTTCCATATATTCCTGTACACCAGGAAAGCTTCTTAAATACTTCTCAATGAACTCTCCCGCTTCTTTTCTAGTAATGCCAAGGCTTTGTGAAAGTCCGTAGTCACTTATACCATAGACAATCCCAAAGTTAACCGCTTTTGCTTGGCGTCTCATGTTCGAAGTGACTTCCTCTGCTGATACATGGAAAACATCCATCGCTGTTTTTGTATGGATATCCATCCCTGCCTGAAACGCTTCAACTAGGCCGCTATCATTGGCGATATGTGCAAGCACTCGTAACTCGATCTGAGAATAGTCAGCAGCAAAAACAATCCAATCCTTTTCAGAAGGGATAAACGCCTGCCTGATTTTCCGGCCTTCCTCTAGCCTGATTGGGATGTTTTGAAGGTTAGGGTCTGTCGAGCTTAATCGGCCGGTCTGGGTTAATGCTTGGTTGAAACGAGTGTGTACCTTATCTGTTTTCCGATTGACTACTTTGAGCAAGCCTTCAATATAGGTGGATTGCAACTTACCAAGCTGACGGTAAAGTAAAATTTCTTTCACAATATTATGCTGGCTCTCCAATTTTTCCAGCACATCAGCTGACGTAGAATAGCCTGTTTTAGTTTTCTTCAATACTGGAAGCTCCAACTTTTCAAAAAGAATTACCCCAAGTTGTTTCGGTGAATTGATATTGAAAGCCTCTCCAGCCAGATCAAAAACTCGCCCTTCGATGGTTTTTAATCGAATAGCTAATTCCTGCCCCATGTTTTTCAGTCGTCCAATATCTACCTTAACACCCTGCCACTCCATATTAGCCAAGATAATGGACAAAGGCAGCTCAAGTTCCGTTAACAAATGGTATTGCTCAAACTCCTGCAGCTTTTCAACCATAGGTTCTTTTAAAGAAAAGATAGCCTTCGCTTTTCTGGCGATATGATCTCTCAATTCAGATTCTTCGGGTACCTTGCGTTTTGCACCTTTTCCATAAAAAACATCATCGGTTTCAAGACGTATGGTTCCTTGAGTTTTCGTGATTTCGGCCACTTCATCCACTGACTCTGCAGGATCTAAGATATATGATGCTAGAAACACATCAAAATCAATGCCTTTTATTTCAACTCCTCGATGGCGCAGTGCTACAACCGTGCGCTTTGCGTCAAAAACCGTTTTCTTTTTTGTTTCATCTTCTGCCCAAGATTTAAATATATCTGAAGTCAGTGCCGTCTCACCATGGAAGTAAAAATGGCCATTTTCATTGCTGACGGCTATTCCAAGAATGTCTGCATGATGATAATTATCTTCTAAGATTTCAACATATAAAGCACTTCCATCAGCAAACAACTCTGCAGTCATTTCCGAAGTGTGAACCTCAATTTTTTCTTGTTCAATCGGTACACTTTCTGAAACATCCAATTTATCGAGCAGCGTGGAAAAACCAAGCTCTTTATAAAATGAAATAACCCTTTCCTGGTCCATTCCGTTGTACTCGGTCTCATTGACCATAACTTGAATTGGCGCTTCCCTTGTAATCGTCGCAAGCTCTTTGCTTAACAAAGCAAGGTCTTTATGTTCTTCAATTTTTTCCTTCAATTTTTGACCGCTTACCTCATCAATCGAACTTAGCAGGTTCTCAACCGTTTCAAATTGGTGTAATAATTTAAGTGCCGTTTTTTCACCAACTCCCGGTATGCCAGGAATATTATCGGAAGCATCACCCATCAACCCTTTTAAATCAATGATTTGCAGGGGTGAAAGGCCGTATTTTTCATGTATATGCTTTGGTGTATATTCCTCAATTTCAGTGATTCCCTTTTTCGTGATTGAAACCGTCGTACTCGGGGAAGATAATTGGGTTAAATCTTTATCACCGGAAATGACTTTTACCTCAAAACCATCTCTTTCCGCCTGTAGAGACAGCGTACCGATAATATCATCGGCTTCGTAATTTTCCAATTCATACCTTTTTATTTGGAAACAGTCGAGCAACTCGCGGATAAAGGGGAATTGCTCGGATAATTCAGGCGGCGTTTTCTGGCGTCCACCCTTGTATTCTTTAAATGTCTCATGTCTGAATGTCGTTTTACCGGCATCAAAAGCCACAAGAATATGCGTTGGCTTTTCTTCTTCAAGAATGCGGTTAAGCATCATGGTAAATCCGTACACCGAATTCGTATGTACACCCTTATCATTATTCAAGAGCGGAAGCGCAAAAAATGCGCGGTAAGCAATACTATTTCCATCTATGAGTACTAACTTTTTATCCAAATTCGTCTTCCTCCAGTCACACAGGGTTATGTAGTTCAGCTTCTATTTATAAACGCAAAAAGCCGTGCATTTTCTTTCTCTATTCTACCATGAGTAGAAGTGGAAAGAAAAATGACGGCGACTATGCTATTTTGTATTTCCCATTAACAAGCTAGCGTACGGTGAATCTGATGGCAGAACGATGACCGTTTGATCACCAATCGTTTTTTTATAAGATTCAAGCGTACGGTATAGTTTATAGAAATCAGGATCTTTGGAAAACGACTTATTATAAATTTTCGCTGCTTCCCCTTCTCCCTCAGCCCGAATCACTTCTGCATCTGCCTCTGCAGTCGAAAGCAATTCTTTTACCTTTCGATCAGTATCCGCAATAATTCGGTTTTTCTTCGCATCTCCTTTGGATAGGTACTCTTGCGCTTTCGATTCGCGCTCGGAAATCATCCTTTTAAAGACGGATTCTTCATTTTCCGCAGGCAGATCCGTCCGTTTTATCCGGACATCAGTTAGGCTGATTCCGTAACTGTCTTTTTGTAGCAGTTCGTTAACTTTCTCCGTAATACGGTCGTTCAAGCTTCCCCTCGATGACTTCTCATCATTAATAATTTCATCATAATTCAACTGACCCAACTCTGAACGTACTGCCGAATAGATGAACTCTTCCATTCTCGTTTCCGCATTCTCGAGTGTCCTTGCATTGGTGATCAATTTTTTTGGGTCCTCTATCCTCCAGACCGCATAGTTATCGATGAGCATCCGCTTTTTATCTTTTGTATTGATTTCCGCCTCTGACACATCAGAACTCATTTGATATTTTGGCAGGGTAACCACACTTTGAATGAATGGTACCTTCGCCTTTAATCCTGGGGTTTTATCGATTCTAACCACCTCACCGAATTGGCGGACGACTTTATATTCACCCTCCTTGACGATATACACATTGGTGAAGATAATCAGCAGCAACACGATAAATATAATGAGGAAAATCCCTATTTTAACATAGCCTCCCCAGTGAAAATTACCTTTCCTCATCTCATTAAAATCAATTACTTTTCCGCTCATTGTTTGGTGCCTCCTTCCCCTGTCGCTTTTTCTTCAGGTACAGACTCCTTCTTCGTTTCTTCTTCAGGAATAGGGGTTTTTTTCGTTTCCTCTTTTTCTAGTGAGCGAAGTGGTAAGTACTTCATTGTATTTCCATCATCATTCATGATATAAATCTCTGCATTCGGCAATACTTCTTCAAGCGTTTCAATAATAAGACGGTCTTTTGTTATACCCTTATTGCCTTTATATTCACTATATAATTTTTCAAAGACCGCTACATCCCCACGAGCAGCCTCCGTACGAGCGGCTTTATCACCATTTGCTTGTGAGATAATGGCGTCTTTTTCCCCTTCAGCTTCATTAATACGTTTGTTTTCATATTTATCCGCTTCATTGCTTTTCGTATTCGCCGTTTCTCTAGCATCTGTGACATTCGTAAAGGCTTTCCGCACTTCTTCATTCGGTAACTCCACATCCTGGAGCTTAACCGCAGATATTGATATGCCTACATCATATTTCTCCATTAACTGTGATAGCAGTTCCCGGACATCTGCTTCAATTTGTGCTTTACCGGAAGTAAGTGCATCATCAATTTTCGTGCTTCCGATAATACTTCTTAAAGCAGCGGAAGTCGTGTCATATAAAATTTTCTCTGGATCATCTGCATTGTACAGGTATTTTGGAGGGTCTGTGATTTTCCATTGAACCACTAGGTCAGCAAGAACAATATTTTCATCCCCCGTAATCATCTTGGTCTCCCTCGGATAATCTGTTACCTCTCCATTCTCCTCCTTGTATCCAAATTTAAGACTGAATGTTTCTTTCGATAGTTTTTCAACCGACTGAATCGGCCAAGGCAGCTTAAAGTGAAGGCCTGGTTCTGTAATCGTCTGCTCTACCTTACCAAACGTCATAATGACAGCCTGATCGGATTCATCTACCGTGTACCAGGTCGATATCGCAACAACACCAAAAATTAAAATAAGAAATACTAGTCCTGTGATTGTATATATCCTTTTTAAACTGACGATATGTATCACCCCTTATTTGCCGTTATATCTTATTTACGCAAGGAAGGGTCTAAAGTTTCATAAAAATCAAATATTTTCCTAATGAAAATAGTATAGAAGGTAGGTAAAGAGGAATATAGTCAAAAGAAAAGACAGAGACTTAGTGTCTCTGTCTTCGCCTAACTCCTTGGATGAGGGGTTGTACAACCATTTTAACCCTCCATTATGAAGTCAGTTTAAATAAATTGTAAAGGACATGTAAATTCACACAATTCCTACACTTTTCCTTTTAAGCTTTTATTTAACGTTACCGTAAAAGTCGTACCCGATCCCGGCGTACTTTCTACTTTGATTTTACCTTTATGGACTTCTATAATATGCTTGACGATAGCGAGTCCGATGCCTGTTCCTCCTGAATCACGACTCCTTGCCTTATCAATGCGATAAAACCGTTCAAATATTCTTGGAAGTTCTTTTTCTTCAATACCGATACCGCTATCTTGGACTATAATATCCACCGTTTGTTCATTTTCAGTGACGTTCACGGTGACCCACCCTCCATTTGGTGTATATGTCAACGCGTTAGTAATCAAATTAATGAAAACCTGTTTGATCCTGTCTGATTCCCCTTCAATAAAAACAGGTTCCGAAGAAGCTTTTATCTCAAGAGAAACTTCTTTTTCCTTCAATTTACCAATAAGCATCTCTTGTATATCACCAAGAACATTTGTAATATCCACGACGCCTGTTTTTAAAACAAATTCCTGTTGCTCCATTTTTGATAAATTAAGAAGTTCCTGAATGAGTTCTTGCAGCCGATCACTTTCTTTCAAGATAATGGATAAAAAGTGCTTCAATGTTTTTTCGTCTTTTAAAGCCCCATCGAGCAACGTTTCTGAAAAGCCCTTGATAGAAGTAATCGGTGTTCTCAGTTCATGGGATACATTGGCCACAAAATCCTTCCGCATTTGCTCGAGCCTTTTCAATTCGGTAATATCATGGAAAATGAGGAGAATCCCCTTCCATTCGTCATGAGTACCGATAATCGGAGCCCCGTATATCTCAAAATGCTTACGTTCAATAGCAAGTGGTATTTTCACTTGGCGTTTTATTGTCTTTTCCGTCCGGAAAATTTCTTCTATTATAGAAATGACTTCTTGATCTTTAATGACCGAGTAAAATACTTGAAACAAAAACGTAGCCGAGTTTACACCGAAGCTTTTTTTGAATTCCCGGTTAATTAAGGTCGTATAGCCTTTACTGTCGATTAATAGGACACCACTACCGATATTTTCAACCAGTGTTTCCAAACGATCCTGATTCATTTCCCTCGCCGTTTCTGTTTCCTGTAAATTCCTCGCTAATATGTTTAGCGAAGTCGTGAGCATCCCTGTTTCATCAGAATGCTGCTCGAATGTCCGAGTTCTATAATTCCCCTTTGCCAATTCAATGGCTGCCATCGTTGCTTCCTCAATCGGCCGGGTATAATAAGAAGTGATTTTACTCGCAAGCATGAGGATAATGATCAAGGCTACCCCTAAACAAATGATCAATATTTGCCACATTTGCTTATTAACTTGGTGGATGGCCTCTATTTCGTTGCTATGAACGACAAAGCCTTCAATTTCTCCATCCTTTTCAACCGTTTTCCAATAATAATGGAGATCCGATTCTCCCTCGATAACTTCATATCCTTCTTCTTGCTTAAGACCTTTTTCCAAGATGATCTTTCGAAGGATATTGGCATGGTTTTTATGTAGCTCATTTGACGATGTTGAATCGTATAAAATCTCTCCACTCGCTGAGAGGATGGTTAAGTTGGAATCTAACAGGGGTGTTAATTTTGCCGTTTTCCCTTCTTTCAAAAAGGATGTGATCCCCCCATGCTCCTGAATATATGTAGAAATGAAAAATGTTTCGTTCTGTATACGCTCATTAAATGTTTTAATATAATAGCTTTTGAACAAATGTCCCAATAAAAAGCCCACGGCCATCATGACGACCATCACCAACATGATGAGAGTATAAAGAAGCTTTTTACGATAGGTGGTCATTCTTTTTTGGCTCCTCAAGCTTATAACCCAAGCCCCTGATCGTTTTGATATAAAGAGGTTTTCTTGTATCTTGCTCTATTTTTTCACGAAGGTGGCTAATATGGACATCAACGATTCGCGAATCTCCTGCAAAATCGTAATTCCAAACCGCACTTAAGAGCTGATCTCTCGTTAAAACTCTTCCTTTATTCTTTGCAAGGTATAAAAGTAATTCAAATTCCTTTGGAGTTAATTCTAATTGTTGTTCATCAAAGAATGCTTCGTAACGTTCAGGATAGACTTTCAAGCCGCCTAATTTTAGGAACCCATCTTCCTGATCAAGATTTGTTTCACTACCATTCGATTGAAGCTGGGATCTTCTTAGTATTGCCTTAATTCGGGCAACCACCTCACGTGGACTAAAAGGTTTGGTTAAGTAATCATCCGCCCCTAGTTCAAGACCAAGCACTTTGTCAAATTCATCGTCCTTAGCTGTCAGCATCAAAATTGGTATATTGATTTTTTGCTGACGAAGCTGTTTACACACTTCAAGCCCATCCATTTTAGGCAACATCAGATCCAATACGACTAAATCCGGTCGTATATCCACAGCAGCCTGCAGACCTTCTTCCCCATCTAAAGCTGTAACTACTGAATAGCCTGCCTGTTCTAAATTATACTGAAGTAAGGTAACTATTGATTGTTCATCATCCACTACGAGAATTTTCTTTGACATTAGATCCTCCTGAATTATGTATTACCCCTGAGACTTTTTTCAGTCTACTCATCCAACTCTATTATAAAGAATATTATATGAAATTTACACATAAAAAAAACATCATTGAAAAGTAATCCTACCATTAGCAGGGATCATCGTCTCCTTTATGGTTATTAAACATGGATTAATTAAGTCCCGGTTAAGAAACGGACAGAAAAAAACTACCCGGTTGGATGGGAGGATATGGCCTTAGCTTAGCCTTCCCTTTCATTCTTCCGGGCAGTCTTATTAAGATGCTTTCAATGTCTCTTATTGTAAAACTTGCATTACTGCTTTAACTGATTCAACTGATTTAGAAAGTGATGCTTTTTCGTCTTCAGTTAATTCAAGTTCGATAATTTGTTCGATACCATTTGCACCTAGTACAGTTGGCACGCCAAGGTAGATTCCTTCGAATCCGTATTCGCCTTCAAGGTAAGCGATAGAAGGTAGAACGCGACGTTGGTCTTTAAGGATAGCTTCAGCCATTTCTACTAGAGCTGCAGCCGGTGCATAATATGCACTTCCGTTTCCAAGAAGGTTAACGATTTCTCCGCCACCAGTACGTGTACGAGCAACGATTGCTTCTAAACGATCTTGAGGAATCAATGTTTCCAAAGGAATTCCGCCAGCGTATGAGTAACGTACTAGAGGAACCATATCGTCACCGTGTCCACCAAGAACGAAACCAGTTACATCTTTAACAGATAGGTTTAATTCTTGAGCTACGAAAGTACGGAAACGAGCTGTATCAAGTACACCAGATTGTCCAATTACGCGTTCTTTAGGGAAACCTGATTCTTTATAAACAGTGTATGTCATTGCGTCTACTGGGTTTGTTAAAACGATGATGGTTGTATTTGGAGAATATTTAACCACTTCTTTAGTTACAGATTTCATAACTTTTTGGTTAGTTTGAACTAAGTCGTCACGGCTCATACCAGGTTTACGAGCGATACCAGCAGTGATGATAACTACGTCAGAATCAGCTGTATCTGCATAGTTTGAAGTACCGATGATGTTAGCGTCAAAACCTTGAACTGGAGCTGCTTCCGCCATATCAAGTGCTTTACCTTTTGTTGGGTTTTCTGCTTGTGGAATATCAACTAAAACGATATCACCAAGTTCTTTTTGAGCTGCTAGGAATGCTGCTGTTGCTCCAGTGAAACCAGCACCAACTACTGTAATTTTTTTGCGTTTAGACATGTTATTTCCTCCTTAAAATATGTAAATATTTTTGGAAACTTTTAACGTCTTTATCCACACATATATATAAAGCTCCCTGAAAAAGAAGACCGTATCGGCTCTTTTCCAGAAAGCATCATAAGTAATTATTTAAGGTTTTTGATAAGTTCGTCAGCGAACTCAGAGCATTTAACTTCTGTTGCACCTTCCATTAGGCGGGCAAAGTCATATGTTACAACTTTAGAAGCAATTGTTTGTTCTACTGATTTTGTGATGCTGTCTGCAGCTTCGTTCCAACCAAGGTGTTCAAGTAAAAGAACGCCTGAAAGAAGAACTGAAGATGGGTTAACTTTATCAAGACCAGCGTATTTAGGAGCTGTTCCATGAGTTGCTTCGAAGATAGCATGTCCAGTTTCGTAGTTGATGTTTGCTCCTGGAGCAATACCAATTCCGCCAACTTGTGCAGCAAGTGCATCAGAAATGTAATCTCCGTTTAAGTTCATTGTTGCAACAACATCAAACTCTTTAGGACGAGTTAGGATTTGTTGTAAGAAGATATCAGCAATAGAATCTTTAACGATGATTTTGCCTTCAGCTTCAGCAGCAGATTGTGCTTTGTTAGCAGCTTCAGTGCCTTCAGCTTCTTTAATTTGATCATATTGGTTCCAAGTGAATACTTTCTCAGCGAATTCTTGTTCTGCAACTTCATAACCCCAAGTTTTGAATGCGCCTTCTGTAAATTTCATGATGTTACCTTTATGAACAAGAGTTAATGATTTACGGCCTTCTTTGATCGCATAGTTAAGGGCAGAGCGAACAAGACGTTTTGTTCCTTCTTCAGAAATTGGTTTAATACCAATACCAGAAGTTTCAGGGAAACGAATATTTTTAACACCGAATTCATTTTGTAGGAAATCGATTAATTTTTTCGCTTCGTCAGAACCTTTTGCATATTCGATACCAGCATAGATGTCTTCAGTGTTTTCACGGAAGATAACCATGTCAGTGTCTTCAGGACGTTTAACTGGTGAAGGTACACCATCAAAGTAACGTACTGGACGTAGACATACGAATAAGTCTAATACTTGACGTAATGCAACGTTCAATGAGCGGATTCCGCCACCGATTGGTGTTGTAAGAGGTCCTTTAATAGCGATTAGATATTCATTAATGACATCAAGAGTTTCTTGTGGAAGCCATTCGCCTGTTTGGTCAAATGCTTTTTGTCCAGCTAAAACTTCTTTCCATTCGATTTTCTTTTCGCCATTGTATGCTTTTTCAACAGCTGCGTCTAAAACGCGTGAAGCTGCTGCCCAGATATCAGGACCGATTCCGTCTCCCTCAATATAAGGAACGATTGGGTTGTTTGGTACGTTAAGAGCACCGTTAGTAACTGTGATTTTTTGGCTTTGTGTCATGTCTCTTTACCTCCGATTCAAATTCAAAGGTTAGCTGGCCGCTTAATTTAAGCTGAACCACTAACCTTTTTTACTCACATCTATTAATTTACTACAAAATCGATGAAATAAAAAATAAAATTTCGAAAAAACTTTTAACTATTCAAAAATTATCGGTTTTCAATCGGTACGTATTTTTGCATACCTGGTCCAACATACTCTGCACGTGGACGGATCAGACGGTTGTTTGAATATTGCTCTAGGATATGAGCAATCCAGCCTGAAGCACGGCTTACAGCAAAGATTGGTGTAAATAGGTCATGCTCGATACCTAAACTGTGGTATACAGAAGCAGAGTAGAAATCAACGTTTGGTGGAAGATTTTTTTGACCAGTTACAATTTCATGAATTTTGATAGACATATCGTAGTATTGTGGTTGACCAGTAAGTTCAGTCAATTTTTGAGACATTTCTTTAAGGTGTTTAGCACGTGGATCACCTTTACGGTATACACGGTGGCCAAAGCCCATGATTTTTTCTTTATTAGCTAATTTTTCGTTGATATAAGGCTCAACGTTTTCTACAGAACCAATTTCTGTAAGCATTTTCATAACTTGTTCGTTAGCTCCGCCGTGAAGAGGGCCTTTTAATGCGCCGATAGCAGAAGTCACGCCAGAATAGATATCAGATAATGTAGCCACACAAACACGTGCAGTGAATGTAGAAGCGTTTAATTCATGGTCAGCATGTAGAACTAATGCTTTGTTGAATGCTTCTTCTTCGATTGCTGTTGGTTCATTACCGCTTAACATATATAAGAAGTTAGCAGCAAAGCTTAGATCAGTACGTGGTGCAACCGCTTCTTTTCCTTGACGGATACGAGCGAAAGTTGTTACCAGTGTAGGGATTTTTGCTTGGATGCGGATTGCTTTACGATAGTTAGCGTCTTCACTCATTACATCTGCTTCTTCATCATAAAGACCAAGAAGAGATACTGCTGTACGAAGAGCTCCCATTGGATGTACTTTATCAATTGGGTATGTTTTGAAATGATTAACCACTTCAGCTGGAATTGCAGCATTTTCAGCAAGTAGTTTAGTTAATTCTTCTAATTGGCTTTTGTTTGGAAGAGCTCCATGCCATAAAAGATAGATTACTTCCTCGAATGTTGCGTTTACAGCTAAATCATCGATATCATAACCTACATACGTTAACGTATCATCGATAATAGAGCTTACTGATGAAGTTGTTGCTACCACACCTTCAAGACCTTTTGTTGCTGTCATACTAAATCTCTCCTTTTCCTAAGTATTCCCCTATGCCCTTGCTTATTGCGTATAAATATAGCGCTTCCATGAAATTAGCTATTGAATACAACCATCTATTTTTTAGCAGAAGACATACATCTTGTATTGGAAGCGTTCACAGAATATGACCCCAACAATAGTAAAATGTACGATAATCCTTTATACGAAATTCTAAAAATAATGCTTGTAGCTATTCCTAGTGAGCGCTTGCTCAATAACTACATCTCTTTTTAAGATTCCTCAAAAATATCAATGATATTCTGAATCCCATTTTTAATAAACCAGAGCAGTTACATGATTATTATAAACAATAAACACTTTTTTGGGAATCAAAAGCACCTAAAATGTGAAAAAATTATTATTTTATTAGAAAAATTAGCTACATATTCTCTTGCTTTTTTTAATGGGATTCCAAACGTTTTTTTGAAAATTTGTTACAAAGCAGAATAATCGAAACATTAAATAGAATTTTTTCATTTCCGCTCTTACAATCCATTCTATCATTTACCATTTTGCTCATTTGAAAAAATCAAAGATTTGCATGCATAGATAAGCAATTCCTGCCCCTATTAACGGTCCAACAGCGACACCTTTGAATAATGCGACCGCAAGAATCGTCCCAAAAACAAGAGCCGTTGTAATATGAGGATCATGTGAAAGGAGGGTAATTCCATTTTTCGCTATAAGTGCAACAGCTATTCCAGATGCGAGCGCAATCCAGGCATAAGGTGACTTTATGGCGTCACCCAGTTCCTTGAAACCAATCGCTCCATTTGCAATGGGGATTAGCACTGAAATCGTAATGATGGTGACGCCTAAGTTGATCCCTTTCGCTTCTAAATATGGAAACACTTTTGTATCAAGGCCGATGAGTTTCATGAGTAAAAGAAAACCCGCAGCCCCAATCAGTGATGTGTTTTTTCCAACCCAACCGATAACTGCAAGTAAAATTAAAAATACGACAGGACCGTTTATCATTCTCCCTTCACCTTCTTTCTTTTTGTTATTTTAACATAACAACCTCCACTCTTTCTCAATAGGAGATTGATTTATAAAACGATACTAAAACGGAAAAAAATTAAGCAGAAAGACGAAAGAATCTTTCCTTTCTTTTCCAACGTCGTTACAATTATAATACAAAGTTTATGTTAGAAGGAGGGGATGTCTTGAATCCTGTTTATATTTATCGTTTCATTCGTTCTTTACTGGTCATCGGAGGCATAATTTTAGGTGGAATTGCCTTGTTCTATTTATCTAAATATACATATCCATTCATTATTGCCATGATTATTGCTTTCTTGATGAACCCTCTGGTTACTTTTTTTGAAAAGAAAGGCCGGTTACCAAGAGGATTGGCTGTGTTCGTTTCCCTTTTACTCATTTTTCTTTTATTTGCAGGACTCATTACCCTGCTGGTTACTGAAATTATTTCAGGTACCAATTACCTTGCTGGTGTCATACCTCAACATATTGAAACTATAGTAGATTATATCGAAACATACATCGCGACCACTATCATCCCTTTATATAATCAAACAACCGCTATGTTCAATAATTTAGATATCGAGCAGCAAGACACCGTCCTCAAGAATATCCAGAATATTGGCGAATCCATCACTACCGGTGTCAGTAGTTTTATTCAAGCGTTCTTAAAAAATATTCCCGCAATCATCGGCTGGTTTCCAACTACAGCAACAGCACTCCTCTTTACCCTACTGGGCACTTTCTTCATTAGTAAAGATTGGGATCACTTCGGCCGCATAACGGGAAAGTTTTTACCTGATAAGATTTTTGCAGGTGCCAAGCGTTTATTCCGGGATTTAAAACGAGCTTTATTCGGGTTTATCCGGGCACAATTCACACTTGTTTCATTGACAACGGTTACGATCTTGATTGGTTTACTTATTTTAGGAGTGAACTATTCAATTACCATTGCATTAATTTGCGGATTGGTTGATATCATTCCCTATTTGGGTACCGGGACCATATTTATTCCATGGATTATTTTTGAATTCATTACAGGGAATACTAGCCTTGCAATTGGTTTGTCTGTGCTTTACATTATCGTAGTTGTCCAGCGTCAATTAATTGAGCCCAAAGTTCTTTCTTCTAGTATCGGATTGGATCCACTTGCTACTCTCGTTGCTTTATTCATCGGTTTCAAATTAATCGGTTTTCTGGGACTGATTGCAGGGCCAGTGGTCCTTGTCATATTTAATACACTTCAGCGCGCCCATGTCTTTAAGGCCATATGGGCATTTATTATCGGAGCGGATACAAATAAGACCACCTAAAGCTTTAGAGTTAACTTTTAATCAGAAATCTCTCGTTCCTATAAAAAGTCCGCCTCGAGTTTGAGGCGGATTTTTTTATAGTCTATCTATTATTTTGAAGTCTCAAATTGTTCTGCTTCAGTAGAGCCAGCAAGTGCTGTTGTAGATGATGTTCCACCAGAAACTACTTGTGCTACTTCATCAAAGTAACCAGTTCCAACTTCACGTTGGTGACGAGTTGCAGTATAGCCGTCAATTTCACTAGCGAATTCTGCTTGTTGAAGTTCTGAGTATGCAGCCATTCCACGGTCTTTATAACCAAGAGCAAGGTTGAACATGCTGTGATTCAATGAGTGGAAACCTGCAAGCGTTACGAACTGGAATTTATAACCCAATTTACCCAATTCAACCTGGTAGCTAGCAATTTCTTCATCACTTAATTTTGCTTTCCAGTTAAATGATGGTGAACAGTTGTAAGCAAGTAGTTTACCAGGGAACTCTGCATGAATCGCTTCAGCAAATCGGCGAGCATCTGCTAGGTTTGGTTCAGAAGTCTCGCACCAGATAAGATCAGCATATGGTGCATATGCTAGACCACGTGCAATCGCTTGGTCAAGACCTGCGTTTGTACGGTAGAATCCTTCTGGAGTCCGTTCACCTGTGATGAAAGGTGCATCAACCGGATCGATATCATCCGTGATCAAGTCTGCAGCATCTGCATCAGTACGAGCAATTAAGATAGTTGGTGTTCCCATTACGTCTGCTGCTAAACGGGCTGATACTAAGTTACGTACTGCCGTTTGCGTTGGAAGAAGAACTTTACCGCCTAAATGACCACATTTTTTCTCGGAAGATAGTTGGTCTTCAAAGTGAACGCCAGCAGCTCCAGCTTCAATCATACCTTTCATTAGTTCGAATACGTTAAGAGCACCCCCGAAGCCTGCTTCAGCATCTGCTACGATTGGAGCAAACCAATCAATATCATCTTTTCCTTCAGCAAAGCTAATTTGGTCAGCACGTTGCAGTGTTTGATTAATGCGTTTAACAACCTGTGGTACAGAGTTAGCTGGGTATAAGCTTTGGTCAGGGTACATTTGTCCAGCGATATTAGCATCAGCAGCTACCTGCCAGCCACTTAAGTAGATTGCTTTTAAACCAGCTTTTACTTGTTGCATTGCTTGGTTACCAGTTAATGCTCCTAGTGCGTTAATGAAATCCTCTGTATTTAAAAGGTTCCATAGTTTTTCAGAACCTCGGCGAGCTAATGTTTGCTCGATATCGATAGAACCTCTTAATTTGATAACTTCTTCAGCAGAATAAGGCCGTTTAATTCCAGTCCAGCGTGCGTCATTTTCCCAGCTTTGTTGTAGTTGTTGCGCTCTTTCATTAGTCATTATAATTTCCTCCTAATTTATATTAAAATATTAATTAACTAAATATTAAGATAATTGTTCATATGCCGGATTTGTTAAGAAATCCGCAAAGTCATCTGCTGCAATCAGTTCTTCAAATAGTTTAGTAGACTCTTCAAATTTCCCTGATTTGAAAGCTTCTTCTCCTACCTCTGATTTAATGACTGCTAATTCTTCTTCTTTAATCTGATGGAATAATTCTTCGGTGATTTTTCTACCATCTTCTAAAATACCTTTTGGATGACGGATCCACTGCCAAACTTGAGCACGTGAGATTTCAGCTGTTGCTGCATCTTCCATTAGGTTATGAATAGGAGCAGCGCCTCTTCCACTTAGCCAAGATGCAATATACTGGATGCCTACGTTAATGTTCGTCCGTAATCCAGCTTCTGTTATCGTTCCTTCTGGTACTTCTAGCAATTCTTCTGCTGATACTTGAACATCTTCACGTTTCCGATAGATTTGATTCGGTTTTGGAACAAGGAGGTCAAACACCTCTTTTGCTGTACTTACCATGCCTGGGTGGGCTACCCATGTACCATCATGACCGTCTCTCGCTTCGCGCTCTTTATCAGCGCGTACCTTAGCAAACGCCTCGTCATTTTTGACCGGGTCATTTTTGACTGGAATTTGTGCTGCCATCCCGCCTATTGCCGGAGCATTACGAGTGTGGCATGTTTTGATTGCTAATAAGGAATACGCTCTCATGTTCGGGACAGTCATCGTAACCTGTAACCTATCAGGGAAGATAACATCATCCGAGTGACGGAATTTTTTCAGGAAGCTGAAGATATAATCCCAGCGGCCACAGTTCAGGCCTGCGGAATGATCTTTCAACTCGTACAGAATTTCGTCCATTTCGAATGCTGCAAGAATCGTTTCAATCAAGACAGTTGCTTTTATAGTTCCTTGCGGGACTCTTAAATCGTTTTGTGCATAAACAAAGACATCATTCCATAATCTTGCTTCGATATGGCTTTCCATCTTCGGTAAGTAGAAGTATGGACCGCTTTCTTTTTCGATTAATGCTTTTGCGTTGTGATAAAAGTATAGTCCAAAGTCGAAAAAGCTAGCTGATATTGGCTGTCCATTTAAAAGAACATGCTTTTCTTCTAAGTGCCAGCCGCGAGGCCTTACTTTTAAAACAGCTGTTTTTTCATTTAATGCGTATACTTTTCCATTTGGATTTTCAAATGAAATGGTACCGCGAATTGCATCGCGTAGATTCAGTTGACCATCTATACAATTTTCCCAAGTGGGTGAATTGGCATCTTCAAAGTCAGCCATAAAAACATTGGCACCTGAGTTCATAGCATTAATGATCATCTTACGGTCAACCGGTCCAGTGATTTCAACCCTGCGGTCTTGCAAGTCATTCGGGAGGGGCGCAATTGTCCAATCACTTTCACGAATATGCTTCGTTTCTTCAAGAAAATTAGGTAGCTTGCCTTGATTTAGGTCCTCTTGAACGATTTTACGTTGTTCTAAAAGTTCTTTTCTTCTTTCACCGAAATGCCGTTCAATTCTTTCGATAAATTGAAGAGCTTCCGTTGTAAGTATTTGTTCATATCCAGGCTTAATAGTACCTGTAATTTGTAAGCCTTTTGCTTCAGTAATCATGTTGCTTCTCCACATCCTTTCAAGCTCTTTTATGTTATAATACAGTTGTTTCTTTTCTTGATTGTATTATATAACACACTGTGTAAATTTGTCACCAGTTTTTTCTAAAAAAAATTAAAAAAGAGAATATTTAACTTGGAAAAGCCTGGTATAACAACATTTCTCTTGAAAAATAATTAAAATATTCTGATATTTTATACTAGTTTTACTTCCAAAAATCAATTCTTGATCAGTGAAACAGGCAAAATCTCACCCCAAAAACTTCTCTCATGTTTGGCCTCAATAATTTAAAACTTAAACAATGCAAGAGCCTTTTCAGTAAAAACGCAAAAAAGCATCCTTAGAAATACCGGGGATGCTAATGTTAATTCATTTCTCTAACCAAAAGAGGCTGTCTAAAAAGTTTAGCTTTTAGACAGCCTCTTACTATTTATGGCGAATAATCGTTACTTTTCCTTTATTCATCCTGTTCATAATAAACCGGATAACGATCGGTTTGAGGAGATTCCTGGTTGGCGGAAATACTAGGATTAATCCTAGTATATCCGAGATAAGTCCCGGTGACAGCAACAATGCAGCTCCAAGAAAGATACAGATTCCATCAATGATTTCATTTCCTGGCATCATTCCGTATCGAATCTGTTCCTGCGCCTTTTTCCATGTTTCCATTCCTTGCCGCTTGGCCAAATAGGCACCGATTAAACCGGTAGATACAATCAGGAACAGTGTTGGCCAAAAACCAATCACATTGCCTGACAACAATAAGACAATAATCTCAATGACCGGCATCGCAATGATAAACAATAAAAAATATTTCATCTACATTCCTCCTGCACAGCCCACGTATGGTGCGGTACACTCATCTTACCTCATTGGACCGAAATCATCCAAAATTTCGTTCTATAAAACGTTAGCATGTCCATCATAAATGATTCCGCGACTAGCATCGACCGTAATTCTTTGTTTATCCTTAAAGATTTTGGTCGCATCTTCTGCTCCAACGATAACCGGAATGCCCAAAGTGACTCCCACAACAGCTGCGTGGCTTGTCAAACCGCCTTCTTCAGTAATCAATGCAGCACACTTTTGAATTGCCGGCATCATATCCCGATCAGAACCAATTGTAACTAATACAGATCCTTCAGTTACTTTTTCCAAAGCTTCCTTGGAATTCCTAGCTATAACCACTTCACCTTTCGCAGATTTCCTGCCGATTCCTTGAGCCTTCAAAAGAACCTCTCCTAATACATGAATTTTCATCAAGTTAGTCGTTCCTGTTTCACCTACGGGCACACCAGCTGTAATGACAACTAAGTCTCCATGGGATACTAATCCGGAATGCAGGCTTTCATCGATTGCCGTTTGGAGCATTTCATCCGTGGTCGTCGCTTTTGGTCCAATCTGCGGGTAAACTCCCCAGGCCAATGCAAGTCTTCTTGAAACATGATCATTAGATGTAACAGCGATAATCGGTGCCTTAGGACGATATTTAGAAATCATCCGTGCCGTATGACCGCTCTCGGTAGGCGTAATGATTGCGCCGACATTTAGATTAAGCGCCGTATGGGCAACAGACTGGCCAATAGCATCAGTGACATTATGACGATTCACTTTGCTTCTTACTGATAATATTTCCCGATAATCAAGGGCTGTTTCTGCACGAGAAGCAATGTTATGCATCGTTTGAACGGCCTCAACAGGGTACGTCCCAGCTGCTGTTTCACCGGAAAGCATGATGGCATCAGTTCCATCAAAAATGGCATTGGCCACGTCACTTGCTTCTGCACGGGTTGGCCGTGGGTTACGCTGCATCGAATCGAGCATTTGCGTAGCTGTAATAACTGGTTTCCCGGCATTGTTACATTTTTTGATCATTTGTTTTTGGACTAGTGGCACTTCTTCTGCAGGAATTTCCACTCCTAGGTCTCCACGAGCTACCATCAAACCATCTGACACTTCCAGGATTTCATCAAGACGGTCGACGCCTTCTTGATTTTCAATTTTAGGGATGATTTGAATATGTTCCGCTCCATTCTGTTGCAGAAGTTCACGCACTTCTAGGACGTCAGATGCCCTACGAACAAAAGAGGCAGCAACAAAGTCAATTCCCTGTTCAATTCCAAATAGGATGTCCTGTTCGTCTTTTTCCGTGATGCCTGGTAGGTTAACTGAAACACCTGGCACATTTACACCTTTTTTATTTTTAAGTGTTCCACTGTTTAAAATTTTCGTATGGATTTCTTTTTTGACTTCATCCACCTTTAACACTTCAAGACCAATTAAACCATCATCTAACAAAATTCTGGATCCCGGATGGACATCATAGAGAAGTCCCTCATACGTAATAGAAAATTTTTCAGGCGTTCCAAGGACTTCATTCATAGAAATACTGACTTCATCACCAGCAGTCAACTCTATAGCATCGTTCTCCATATTATTCGTCCTTATTTCCGGACCTTTTGTATCTAAAAGGATAGCAACCTGTTTCCCTGCTTTCTCTCCCGCTTCCCTAATATTGCGGATTCTAGCGGCATGCTCCTCATGATTGCCATGAGAAAAATTCAGCCGAGCTACATTCATTCCTGCTTCTATTAATTGAACCAGCTTTTCTATACTTTCACTTGCGGGACCAATTGTACAAACAATCTTGGTTTTTCGCATGGTGTCAACCTCCTCTAAGAAAAACTCGCCGACTGTCCACCTTTTGGCAGACAGGGCGTAGTAGTTATAAGCTTATTTTTTCTAATATTTGAATACTATCTCAGCACTGATTTTTTTCATTAACCAGTACCAATTAAATTGATAACTCTGCGGATAGATCGTACATTTTCTTGTCAATTGTATGCTGTTTCGCAAGTGCTTCGATGATATCATAATCAACTAGTATATTTTGTTCTATCCCGACAGCCTTGCCGCCTTTGCCTTCAAGAAGCAATTCTACAGCACGTGCTCCGAGTCGGCTTGCCAACACTCGATCAATTGCTGAGGGAGATCCGCCGCGCTGAACATGGCCAAGCACTGTAACACGCGTTTCAAAACCTGCTTTTGCTTCAATTTGTCTGGAAATATCAACGGCGCTTCCAACACCTTCAGCGACAATAATGATACTATGCTTTTTCCCCCGGTCATGTCCGCGGTTCAACTTACCAATCAACTCTTCCATATCGTATTTATATTCAGGACATAGAATCGTTTCTGCTCCGCCAGCAAGACCTGCCCAAAGAGCAATATCGCCCGCATTTCTTCCCATTACTTCAACCACATAAGTTCTTTCATGAGAAGTTGCTGTATCCCGAATTTTATCGATAGCATCGATTACCGTGTTTAGAGCCGTATCAAAACCAATTGTAAAATCTGTACCTGGAATATCATTATCAATCGTTCCAGGAACCCCGATACATGGAAAGCCTCTTTCAGTTAATGCCTTAGCTCCCCGGTAGGAACCATCTCCACCTATAATAACAATGCCCTCAATACCAAACTTATTCAATTGTTCAATAGCTTTTAGCTGACCTTCCTCAGTCTTAAATTCCGGACAGCGAGCCGTATGTAGCATTGTACCGCCGCGATGAATGATATCACCGACTGATCCAAGTTCAAGTTGCCTTATATCTCCATTTATCAGACCTTGATAGCCATGATAAATTCCGAAGACCTCCATCTCATGAAAAATCGCTTTCCGGACAACAGCTCGGACTGCCGGGTTCATACCTGGAGAATCTCCTCCACTGGTTAATACACCTATTCTTTTCATTATTGTCACCTCTCTACAGCACTAATCAAAATTAAGCTCACATTAACTTTCGTTATTACATTGTACCCTTTTTCTACCTTCAATAAGCAATCACTTTTTCACTTTTGCTTACTTGATGTTCTAAGCCTAACCGATTCTCTTCAGAAATTGAAGTAAAATGGCGTAAAAGTTTGGATTCTTCACTCAAACAGATATATATATGTATGTATGCTTCCCTAGTAAGGCTGAAAAAAACGTGTTGCCCTTGGCAGCACGTTTTTTCCAGTTGCTAAATGCTTATGAATGCTGTTCAACTTCCATAGGTTTCCCCTCTGGTTGTTTTTCAAATTCATATTCACCAATTTTCTTAAATTTCATATAACGTTGATTGATCAGTTCATCGCTATCCAAAGGAAGCAACTCATTAAATGAACATTTCAGAATATCCTTAATGGCTTCAGCCTGTACATTAGCATCTCGATGGGCGCCGCCTTTCACTTCAGGAATAATCTCATCAATGACCCCTAAGCGATTTAAGTCAGGAGCCGTGATTTGCATTGATTCCGCGGCCCGTTTAGCCTGGGAAGCATCCTTCCAAAGCAAAGCAGCAGCCCCTTCAGGAGAGATTACTGAGTACGTTGAATTCTCTAACATGAAAATTCGATCTCCAACTCCTAGAGCCAAAGCACCACCACTGCCCCCTTCACCGATGACAATACTGATAACTGGCACCTTCAGTCCTGCCATTTCAAAAAGGTTTTTCGCGATGGCTTCACTTTGTCCGCGCTCTTCTGCCGCTTTACCAGGGAAAGCCCCCTTCGTATCTATGAAACAAATAATCGGACGATTAAATTTTTCAGCCTGTTTCATTAGACGCAAAGCTTTTCGATAGCCTTCTGGATGGGGCATACCAAAGTTACGACGGATATTTTCCTTTGTATCCTTCCCACGCTGATGACCGATGACGGTCACAGCTCGTCCTTCAAACTCGGCGATACCAGCCACAATTGCCTCATCATCTCCATAATAACGATCACCATGAAACTCGATGAAGTCATTAAATAAAAGCGGAATGTAATCAAGCGTTGTTGGACGAGCCGGATGTCGAGCAATCTGTACACGATCCCATGGTTTTAAATGATTATAAATATCGACTTCTAACTTCTCGAGACGTTTTTCCAAAGTTTCGATTTCAACCGTCAGGTCTACATCCGCATCCTTCGTTATTTCCTTCAACTCTTTAATCTTACTTCGAAGCTCTGTAACAGGACGTTCAAATTCTAATTCGTAAATCATAACCATTCACCACCCGGGGCATGGATTTTAAGGATTGTTGTCAAGGTTTCTTTTAATTCCGTACGTTTAACTACCGCATCTAATTGCCCGTGCTTCATCAAAAATTCAGACGTTTGGAAATCTTCTGGAAGGTCTTCGTGGATCGTCTGTTCAATGATTCGACGTCCCGCAAAGCCAATTAGGGCTCCAGGTTCAGCAAGGTTAATATCCCCAAGGGACGCAAAACTTGCTGAAACTCCGCCTGTAGTAGGATGTGTCATCATCGAAATAATCAGACCGCCTTCATTACTGAACATCTTTAGAGCAGCACTGGTCTTAGCCATCTGCATCAAGCTAAGTACACCTTCCTGCATCCGCGCGCCGCCTGATGCTGTAAATATGATAAACGGAATCTTCAATTCTCCAGCCCGTTCAATCGCCCGGGTGATTTTTTCCCCAACGACAGAGCCCATGCTTCCCATCCTAAAATTGGAATCCATGATAGCCGTGGAAACTTGGTAGCCATTAATGTTTCCTACCCCTGTGACCACTGCCTCATTAATCTTGGCTTTCTTTTTATCCTTTTCCAGCTTCTCCAGATAATCTGGGAACTGAAGTGGGTTAACTGAAATCATTTCTTTATCAAATTCATTAAAACTACCGGCATCAAATAAATATTCAATCCGCTCATGAGAGGACATTGAATGATGGAATCCGCAATGCAGACAGACTTTCTGGTTTTTCACTAATTCTTTTGTATACATGATTTTTTTACAGCCGGGGCATTTAGTCATAATTCCTTCTGGTACATCTTGTTTCTCACGATCTAAAGGAACCGTTGCATATTTCTTCTTAGACTTCGCAAATAGCTCTTTAAGCAAGCTTAATCCTCCCTTTACCACCAATTATCTATATTATGATACTTGGCCCAAACTATATCAAAAATAAAATTAGTATCGTGTAAAAAGGTGTCACTCGTCCTTCGACATATTTCTAATTCTAATTAGATACGTTTCAATGGCTTTTTCTTCATCTCGTTCGAGCAAATATGTAAGTAATGCAAGATAATCTTCCTTTTTTGTATTACCCAGTACCAACTCTGATGTTCTAGCATAACTGTTGACAATGCGCCAAATTCTTTCAAGCAATCGATTGCGATTTAATATGGCAATTCTTAAGAAGAAATCATCATCAAGAAACTCTTCAGCTTTGACCCAGACGATTAATTGTTTAATGTCTTCTGCTGTAGCGAAAAAGGCTACAATCCGTAAACAGTCAATTTCAATCAATCTTTTCGTCTCAGCTAAATCTTCTTGTACCTTTTTGTCTTGCAAAAAAAAGGTTCCCAGAAGCTCTACTAACTTATGCTCCTGGAAATCCCTGATAAACGTCCCTTCACCACGTCTTGTTTCTATCAATCCTAATAGCTCTAAGGCACGCAATGCTTCACGGACAGAGGAACGTCCCACATTCAGTCGATCCGATAACTCCCGTTCAGAAGGAATTTTATCTCCTGGTAAAAGGCTGTCCACTTCAATCATGCTACGTAGGCTCTCAACAACATCGAGATAAATTTTGGATGAAGAAGTACGATCCGCCAAAATAATTATTCCTCACTTTTTCCAATGATCGCTAATTTTCTTGTTTTTTCTTTAATTTCTTCTGGATCCACTTTAATTCTAGCCACTCCTGTTTCCATCGCTGCCTTGGCCACAGCCGCCGCAACGGCAGGTGCTACTCTTTCATCAAAAGGAGCAGGAATAACGTAGTCTTCGTGAATCTCATGTTCTTGTATTAAACCGGCAATTGCCTGAACAGCAGCTACCTTCATTTTTTCATTGATATGGGTCGCACGTACATCTAAAGCCCCACGGAAGATCCCAGGGAAGGCAAGAACGTTATTGACCTGGTTCGGAAAATCGGAGCGTCCTGTCCCAACTACCTTGGCACCAGCTGCTTTCGCTTCCTCCGGCATGATTTCCGGATCAGGATTAGCCATAGCGAAAATGATTGCATCCCGGTTCATGGTGGAAACCATTTCTTTGGTTAACGCGCCAGCTGCAGAAACACCGATAAAGACATCCGCATCTTTAATAACTACTTCTAGAGGTCCTTCAACCCTATTTCTATTGGTTACTTTGGCCACTTGTGCTTTTATCTCATTCATGCCTGTCGGACGGCCCTCAAAAATGGCACCTTTCGTGTCACACATAATAATGTCACGTACTCCATAGCTATAAAGCAATTTAATGATTGCAATGCCAGCAGCACCGGCTCCATTTGCTACCACTTTAATTTCTGATATTGATTTATTTACAAGGCGTAAAGCATTTACAAGACCGGCAACAGTTACAATTGCTGTCCCGTGCTGATCATCATGAAAAACAGGGATATTCATTTCTTTCTTAAGCCGTTCTTCAATTTCAAAACAATTCGGTGCAGCAATGTCCTCTAAGTTCACTCCGCCGAATGTAGGCTCAAGTAATTTAACAGTCTCTACAATTTTATCCACTTCTGTCGTTTTTAAACAAATCGGAAAAGCGTCAACTCCTGCAAAACTCTTAAATAAAACGGCTTTACCTTCCATAACTGGCAAAGCAGCTTCTGGTCCAATGTTTCCTAGTCCCAACACAGCCGTTCCATCAGAAATGACAGCCACAGTATTCCCTTTCATCGTATAGTCATAAACAGTCTCAGGCTTCTCGTAAATTTCTTTACACGGTTCCGCGACACCAGGAGAATAAGCCAAGCTTAAATCTTCGGCATTCCTAACAGGTACCTTTGAAACTGTTTCTAACTTTCCTTGATTCAAGCGATGCATATGTAATGCTTCTTCTCTTAACGTCATAATTTCACTCCTTGAACGAATTGGTCAAACCGAAATATATATGCTGAAATCTAGTGGTCAGACCACAGCGGCCTATTTTCAATATAACATAACTATTAAAGTTGTAAAACAGTTATTCTCTCTTAAAGACTACATTCCCTTTTCCGACCATGTCAATTAATGCCTGAATTAGACTGTCTGTAGGATTGACCCAATCCCAATAAGATAGCTGTACATAGCGATTTTCCCGCTGATAAAAAAGCATGACCTTCGTTTCACCACTATGTTGCATTAAAATTTTTTTTATTTTTTGAAGAGTATCCTTTGTTTGCTTTTCAGCTTCAATTTTCAAGAATAGTGTTCCATTTATCCCCTGTTTCATCTTTTTCACTTGTTCAAGCGGGTATACATGCTGGATAATGAGCTGGGTTTTCCCATCCCGCTCTTCCAATGTCCCTTTAAGCATAACAAGCTGCCCGTGATTCAAGACCGCAGAATGATTTTTATACACATTTGGGAATACGACTGCTTCAATGTCCCCTTCTTCATCACTAACGGTTAAAAAGGCCATAACATCGCCTTTTTTTGTTCTAATGGTTTTAACCGCCGTTATATATACTCCGAGTAGGACTTTTGACTCTTTTTTATTAATTGCTTCGTCAATGGTTAAGCAACCGAAATACTGAAAAAGATCTCTGTAGCTTGTCACTGGATGATTTGAAAGATAAAGTCCCAGGACACTTTTTTCCAAGGAAAGTTTGTCTTCAACGGGAATAGGGTCGACATGGTTATATTTGGGTTTGAGTGAAAACTCCCCATCCGAAAACATATCAAATAAATCATCATCTGGATTAACCAATTCGGTATGGCTGATTGCTACGTCCAAACTCGCTAATAATGTAGCACGGTCTTCACCAAATTCATCAAATGAACCTGAATGGACAAGCGCCTCCAACACTTTTCGATTGACAATTTTCCCGGAAACTCGCAAACAGAAATCGAATAAATCAGCGAATTTCTTTTGGCGCCTGGCCGCAAATATTTCTTTTAAAACTGTACCGCCTATTCCTTTGATGGCCCCAAGGCTAAAACGGATCCCTTCCTTTTCTGGTAAAAACGGGAAGCCGCTTTGATTAATAGAAGGAGGTAGAACCTTAATCCCTTTCTTTTTAGCCTCACGGGCATATTGTGAAATCTTTTCATCATTCCCGACGACCGATGTCATAAGGGCTGCCATAAAATATTCTGGATAATAGGTTTTTAAGTAACCTAGTTGATAGGCTATGACACTATAAGCCACTGCATGACTCCGGTTGAATCCATAGTTAGCAAAGCGAACAATTAACGTATAAATTTCTTCAGCCGTTTTCTCAGAATATCCTTGGCTCAAAGCACCACTTACAAAATGCTGCCGCTCCTGGTCTAGAACTTCCTTCTTCTTCTTCGAGACAGCCCGGCGTAATAGGTCAGCTTCCCCAAGTGAGAATCCGGCAAGGCGAGATGCAATTTGCATAATTTGTTCTTGATAAACGATGACTCCGTATGTAGGTTCAAGGATATCCTGCAAATCCGGGTGCAGGTAGTCAATTGGCGTTAATCCATGTTTCCGCTCGATAAACAGCGGAATGTTTTCCATTGGACCTGGACGGTACAAAGCATTGACCGCGACAATATCCTCAAAACGGTTCGGTTTCAGCTTGATTAAAACCTTCCGGATACCATCAGATTCAAATTGAAATACACCCGTTGTTTCGCCTCGTCCTAACAGAGATAACGTCTCAGAATCATCCATCGGTATGTTGGCCAAATCCAGCTTTTTCCCAGTTCCTTTTTTGATGTTTTTTAAAATATTATCAATGAGCGTTAAATTGCGAAGTCCTAGAAAATCCATTTTAAGAAGACCTAGTTCCTCGAGGATGTCCATCGGATATTGGGTCAGGTGGATGCCCTCATGCCCTCCTTGAATCGGGATATGCTCGGTCAAAGCCTGGTCACTGATGACAACGCCGGCCGCATGGGTCGAAGTATGACGTGGCAGCCCTTCAAGCAGTAATGCTGTTTGAAATAGCTTCTGATTTAGGTCACTTTCATTAACGAATTCCTGAAGACACTTGGATTCTTTGAAAGCTTCAGGAAGCGTGATGCCAAGCCGACTCGGAATCATTTTCGATACAGCTTCCTGTTCCTTCGGATTCAAGCCGAACACACGTCCAGTGTCACGCAGCGCAGCTTTGGCAGCTAATGTTCCGAATGTAATGATTTGTGCTACATGAAATTCCCCATATTTTTTCGCGACATAGGCAATCACTTCTTCACGACGGTTATCAGGAAAATCAATATCGATATCCGGCATCGACACTCGCTCCGGATTCAGAAAACGCTCGAACAGCAGGGAATGTTCAATCGGATCGACATCCGTTATTGATAATACGTAAGCAACCATCGAACCTGCGGCAGATCCCCTTCCAGGGCCGGTCAAAATCTGATTGTCCTTGGCGAATTTCATGAAGTCCCATACGATTAAAAAGTAATCGCTGAATTTCATCTTATTAATAATATCCAGTTCATACCGAAGGCGCTCTTCGTAATCGGCGGATGGCTCAGACAGTCTTTTCTTTAATCCTTGGAAACAGACAGCTTCAAGCATTTCTTCAGCCGTAACTCCAGCTTCAGTAGGGTACTTTGGCAGCAGGGAACGATGAAACGGAATATCGAGATTGCATTGCGTGGCAATATGGAGCGTATTTTCGAGTGCATCCGGCCTGTCATGGAATAATTCTGCCATCTCAGCTCGACTTTTTAAATAATACTGATTGGATGCAAGCACCGTCCGTGTCTCATCTGCCAGCTTGTCACCATTTCCGATGGCCAGCAGCACTTCTTGAGCGAGGGCATCACTTTCATTCAAATAATAGACTGGATTCGTCGCTACAATCTTTATCTCTAATTCTTTCGCCAACAGACTGATGGCTTCGTTTTGTTTCTCTTCTTCTGCAATTGAAAGTCTTTGAAGGGAAAAATAAAAGTTATCATGTCCAAAAATCTGCAGATATTGTTCAGCTGCCTTTTGAGCCTCTTCCGGCTTTTCTTCCCTCAGAAGCGCTTCTACTTGCCCCTCCGCTCCTGGAGAGATGGCTATCAATCCCCGTGAATAGGCTTTAAGCCAGTTCATTGGAAGTCCTGACGGAGATTTTGTTTTTATGGCACTGCTTATTTTAAGCAGATTTTGATATCCTTGAAGATTTTTTGCTAATAAAAGAAGGCGATGTGCTGCTTCCTGTTCATCAAGAACATCTGCAAGAATACCGATAATCGGCTTTATCCCCTGTCTCTTACATTCTTTATAAAAATAGACTGAACCGTACATAACATTTCGATCGGTTAAAGCAAGACTTGTACAGCCATCCGCTTTCGCTTTGGCCACTAGTTCACTGATTTTCACCGTACTTGTCAGCAGGCTGTATCCGCTCTGAATATGGAGATGAGTATACACGTTTTTTCTCCCACCTTTGTAAGGCATGTTTCTTTTCATTATAGTGTTTATTTCAAAAAAAGAAAATATGTTCTCATTGCCAGTATCTTTTTATCCCATGATTTTGCCCCACTATCATATTACCTCTGTACTTCCCATATAAATAGAGTAGAAGAATATAAAGCCAAAAGGATGATGATACATGAATGAAGCCTTTGTTCCGGCATTTATCAACAGTTTTTTCATATCGCTTGGAGTTTTGCTTGGCGGGTCGATTATCGGAGGGCTAGCTGCTTTTTTCACGGGACAAGCCCCGATGACGACTGTGTTTCGATTATCAGACAGCCTGCGTATTTGGGCGATTGTTGCTGCCATCGGAGGTACTTTTGATATGGTCTATAATTTCGAACGCGGTATTTTCCACGGGGAAACGAAAGATATTGTCAAACAGGTTCTACTAATTATTTCTGCTCTTGGCGGAGCACAGACAGGAGCGCTGATCATCAACTGGTTCACTCAGGAGCATATATCCTCATGAGGATTCCTCCATTTCACCGGTCCCCCACCTGGCAGCGTTTTTTTGCCGGGGCTGCACTTGGCGGATTGATCAGCTGGGTGATTTTCTTTTATATGTATGGGGTCCAGCAAGAAACACAGATTAGAATCATTCACGACCAAAGAGAAGAGATCAAGGATCTGAACGAAGAAATTGCGATTTGGGAGCAGGAATATAAAAAATTAAACCAGCAAAACGAAGAGATTTTAACGATTCAAGAAGTGGAAGTAACGATTACGAATGGAAAATACAGTCTCGATCGGCTGAGTATCGCTGAAGCAGAGGATGTGATAGAGGACGACCTTTCCTCCCTTCTCGCCAAGGATATCGTAAGCGTATATAACGGAAAAATGCTACTAAAAAAATCAATAGAAAATAAAATCGTGGACATCAATAAAAAGCGTTATAAGCTTGAAGTCGTGGAAATCATGTTTTATACGAAAATGAATATTGAAATCAAACTAAAGAGGACTACTTCTTAATAGGAAGACGAAATAATTCTGTACGTCTGTTTGGTAGGTGAATGATGAATCCAATATTAAATATCCACCAAAATAAAAGACCAAATCCATATGTGATTTGGTCTTAAAATATTATTCAATTATTGCTTTGCACTACAAAACTATTTACTTTTTTTTATTCTGCTTTATTCAACTCTTCTAAATCAGCAAGGATATTGTCCACTTCATCCCAAGAATAGATGGAAGCCCCTGCTGCAAGCGGATGGCCTCCGCCGTTATATTTCCGGGCAATCGTATTGATGATTGGCCCTTTAGAGCGGAAACGAACCCGAATTTCATTTTCCTCCTCAATGAAAAAGACCCATGATTTCACATTTTTAATTGAACCAAGTGAGGAGACAAGCTGAGATGCTTCAGAAGTCGACGCATGAAATTTTTCAAGGATATCTTTCGTGATGATCATTTTCCCTGTGCCATATGGCAGGATTTCGAAATGCTGCAGCACGTAGCCATTTAACCGGACGATACTTTCATTAACGTCATACATCTCCTGATATAACTGCGGACGGGAAAATGAATAGTGAATAAGCTCACTAGCAAAAGCAAATGTTTTTTCAGTCGTGCTTTGGAATAGGAAACGCCCTGTATCGCCAACGATGCCTGCATACAAAAGACGGGCTGCTTCATCACTCATCTTCAAGCCTTGGTCTTTGCCGAACAGATAAAATTCATAAATCATTTCACTCGTAGAACTTGAAGATGTATCGACCCAACGCATATCGCCATATGGATCTTCGTTAGGATGATGATCAATCTTAATTAATTTATCTCCCGTCGTGTAACGTCTATCACAAATCCGGTCTGTATTTGCGGTATCACACACGATGACCAAAGCACCTTGATACGTTTCATCTGAAATCACATCGAGCCTTCTTAAATAATTCAATGATGGTTCTTCTTTCCCAACCGTGAAAATTTGTTTTTCAGGGAAAGATGCTTTCAGAATTTCCGCCAGTCCCCCTTGGGAACCATAAGCATCCGGATCCGGACGGACATGACGATGGATAATAATAGTATCGTAACGCTTAATATCTGCTAAAATCTCAGCTTTCATATAATTCTCCTTCTATATATGTATTATCGTGCTTAATATAAAGATGATATATTTTATTTAATCAAAAAATTGGAGAAATAGGAAGAGTCATCTTGTTTACGGTGGCATTCTTCTAAGTTTCCCGCTACAATAATAAGGTACATATGTTAAATTGGGGGAATTATTAACAATGCCTATTCTTGTCACCTTGATTGTTCTTTCACTAGGAGTCTATTTCTTTTATAAAATTAAATCGGTGCGTACAAAAATGCCGATGGAGAAAAAGTGGATTTCTGGAAAGTCTTCCATTGCCCTCGGTGCTTTTGTCTCTCTATTCGGAGTCAATCAGCTTTTTCTATTCCACACGACAACAACTTATATCATTTCTGCCGTTTTCATCTTCGTTGGAGTATTCAGCATCTGGGGAGGCTATAAAATGTATAAATTTTACCTTCCACATGCGATTGAAGAAGCTGCAAATCAAAAAGGATAATCGAATTCGATTATCCTTTTTGATTTAGTTTTTTACGAACGATCGAGCAATTGGCAAGTAAGCATCGCCTTACCGACAAGTTTGCCTTGGTTAAACACCTCGACATCTACTTTTCCGAATTTACGTCCCACATCAAGCACTCGCGGATGGATTTCAAGCGTACTGTCGATCTGGACTGGCTTGATGAAGTAAATTGTCATATTTTCAACGACTAAGTCACCACGCTTATAGCTTCTAAGTGCCCGGTTTGCTGAATCGGTAACCAAAGTCGTGAAAACCCCGCTTGAAATGGTACCAAGATAATTGGTCATTTGAGGAGTGACGCCATAGTTATACACTTCCTCGCCCTTCCCGCGATTCGAAGTCATAACAAGCTGACTCGTAATTGTATCGTCAATCGTTTCGCCCACCTGCGGCTGCCTTTGACTCATTTGCAGTGCCTTCAGTACATCCTGCCTGCTCACTATTCCCTTTAGAATATGACTGTCGTTTACGACTGGAATCAACTCGATGCCTTCCCACACCATCATATGGGCAGAAGACGCGACACTCATCTTATCGCCTACGGTCATCGGATTTTTCGTCATCACCTTTTCAATGAGCGTTAACTCTTCCTGACCCATAATATCTTTTGATGTGACCATACCTTGAACCTTCATATTCTCATCCACAACAGGGAAACGGCTGTGCCCTGATTCCTGATTAAGTTCATGCCAAGTCTGAACCCGGTCACCTACTGTTAAAAAGGTCGTTTCTTGAACAGGAGTCAAAATATCCTCTACCAACAAAATTTCCTTTTTAATCAATTGGTCATAAATCGCCCTGTTGATCATGGTTGCTACGGTAAATGTATCGTAACTCGTAGAAATGACTGGCATTTCCAATTCATCGGCTAATTTTTTAACAGGATCTTCAGTATCGAAACCACCGGTAATCAGCACCGCGGCACCCGCTTTTAACGCGTGCTCATGGGCCTGGGTACGGTTCCCTACAATCAGTAGATTTCCTGCACCTGTATATCTCATCATGGCATCTAGCTTCATAGCCCCAATAACAAATTTATTTAATGTCTTATGAAGACCCGTTTTCCCACCTAGAACTTGTCCGTCTACAATATTAACTACCTCAGCGAACGTGAGCTTTTCAATATTCTCTTTTTTCTTTTTCTCAATACGAATCGTACCAACCCGCTCAATGGAACTTACATAGCCTTGATTCTCTGCCTCTTTAATTGCTCGATACGCCGTACCTTCACTTACATTCAATGCTTTAGCAATTTGGCGGACGGAAATCTTCTCCCCAACAGGCAGTCCATCGATATGTTTTAATATTTGTTCATGCTTTGTAGCCAAGCGCTTCACCCTTTTCACGGTATTCCTATTCTCCATTATAAGGTCAAAGAGCCTAGTTTATCAAACAACTACTAATATTGACGCAACCTTTTGTATTCCACCTTCCGTTTGACTTTGTGTTTCTTAGGAGAATATAGAATCCCCGTCAAGTTTCCGGCTACCGCCAATAACGCAAACAACAACCAAGATCCAGCAAACAAGCTCTCCAATCCGCCGCTTTCCAGCGACAGACGCGGCACTGCATAATACAGCATCACCCCGCACAAAAGCAAGCACAAAAATAACCTCTGTTTCATCCAATCCCTCCTTTTTTCCATCTATTCATTTTATGCCTACAAAAGAAAAAAAGAATCTTGACTCATATATGAATGAACTAGATTTATTTTCTCCTTATGTTCATGACTTCTGCTCAAAATATAAAATTATTATTATTATGAAAAAACATCCTGACCACTTCCAGTTAATTGTCAGATAATTCTCTCTAGCTCCTTTTTTGTTACCGATATTATCTAAACCTAATTCCTCCACCATCCATTCGGCTAATTTTCACACATATAAAAACGGGAGCCCCTTCGGGCTCCCGTTCCTCTTATAATTCGATTTCATCTCCGACTTTCATGACTAGTCCATTTTCCTCTTCAAGCAAGTCAATGAATTTGTTCGGATCCTGTTTAATGACAGGGAACGTATTGTAATGAATCGGCACTACTTGCTTGGCCTTAAGGAATTCCGCTGCAAGTGCTGCATCCTCCGGTCCCATGGTATAATTGTCGCCGATTGGCAGAAATGCCAAGTCAATTGGATGTCGTTTGCCTATCAGTTTCATGTCAGAATACACTGCTGTATCACCTGCATGATAGATTGTTTTTCCTTCTGCAGTAAGTAACACGCCGGCTGGCATCCCTAAATAGATAATTTGGCCGTCTTCTGTAGTGAAACCTGTTCCATGAAACGCTGGTGTCAGCTTCACTTTTCCAAATTCAAACTCGAATGCACCACCGATGCTCATTCCGTGGGTCCGAACGCCTTGAGCTCCTAAATAGTCGGCAATTTCGGCAATGCCGATGACAAGTGCATCATGCTTCTTCGCCAATTCAACCGTGTCACCAACGTGGTCATTATGACCATGTGTTAAGATAATCACATCCGGTTTCACATCTTCTACCTTCAAATCAGTTAATTCATTTCCTGTAATAAACGGATCAAATAAAATTGTTTTTCCTTTCGTTTCAACTTTTACAATTGCATGTCCATGAAAAGATACTTTCATTTCTGATGCTCCCTTCTGATACCCATTATTTTATTAATCAATAAGTTCTTAAGGCTTTGCCATTTACTATTTTTTCATATATTGCTAAGGTAATTATATCTTATTAATGGAGGTATAGTCATGAATGAACGTTTGAATGAATTACAAAATTGGCTGCAAACCAATGAAATTGAAGCAGCCTTGCTTACATCTCCAGATAGCATCTTCTATTGCAGCGGTTTTTTAAGCGATCCGCATGAAAGACTTCTTGCACTTGCCATTTTTGGCAACGCCGAACCATTCCTGGTCTGTCCGCAAATGGAAGTTCCGGATGCTAAACAAGCTGGATGGAATGGAGACATCATTGGATACACCGATATTGAAAATCCATGGGAAAAAGTTCAGCAAGCAGTTAGCAAACGTGGACTAACCATGAAAAAAATGGCCATTGAAAAAGAACATATGAATGTAGAACGCTATGAAAAAGTTCAGCACTACTTTGCTGCACCAAAACTCGTTTCAGCTGAAGAAAAACTTCAAAGGATGAGGATGATCAAGTCAGAAGGGGAAATGGTCAAAATCCGTGAAGCATGTCGTCTCGCTGACGTTGCAATTGAAGTGGGTGTCAATGAAATCCATGAGGGTAAAACGGAAATGGAGATTCTCGCAGCTATTGAATTCGAAATGAAAAAGGCTGGAGTGAGCCAAATGTCATTCTCTACCATGGTCCTGACAGGTAAAAATGGCGCTTCTCCTCATGGTACACCAGGTATTACGAAAGTTCAGCGTGGCGACCTTGTCCTCTTTGACTTAGGCGTCGTCTTTGAAGGATACTGCTCTGACATCACTAGAACTGTTGCTTACGGTGACATCAATGATAAACAAGCAGATATCTATGAAACGGTAAGAAAAGCTCAAGAGGCTGCGGTTACAGCCAGTAAACCTGGTGTTTCCTGTTCGGAGATTGACTTGACAGCCAGAAATATTATCAGAAATCAAGGATACGGTGAATACTTCCCGCACCGCCTTGGTCACGGACTCGGCATCAGTATCCATGAATACCCGTCCTTAACGGAAACAAATTCACTCGAACTGCAAGCAGGAATGGTTTATACGATTGAACCAGGTATATATGTACCAAATGTTGCAGGGGTCAGGATTGAAGATGATCTGTATATCACCGATACAGGCTGTGAAGTTTTGACGAAATATCCAAAGAGTCTGCAAATCTTAAGATAGTACGATTGAAACATTCGCTAATTTGTTACAATTGAGACAGGATGCACCTGGTAAATCATTATATAATAGGAATGAAATAGAAGGAGGAGATTCACTATGAATAGTATAGATTATAAAAATATTCTAGTAGCAGTGGACGGTTCGGAAGAAGCAGAGTGGGCCTTAAAAAAGGCAATCTATTTAGCAAAACTCAGTGACGCGACCCTTGTGCTTGCACATATCGTGGACACAAGGAATTTCCCTACTATTGAAGCTTATGATATGACTATCCGTGATCACTCTGAAACCTTTGCCAATGAATTATTGGAAAAGTATAAAACGGAAGCCATTGCATCCGGGATTGCCAACGTAAAAACTGAAGTGGCATATGGTTCTCCTAAAGTTCAAATTCCAAGAGATTTAGCGAAAAAACATACAATCGATTTGATTGTATGCGGTGCAACAGGTCTTAATGCTGTCGAACGTTTCTTGATCGGCAGTGTGTCTGAAGGCATCGTTCGCCATTCAAACTGCGATGTAATCGTCGTGCGTACGAATATTGATAAAAAATAATAGTCAAAAAAAGCTCGTTCACCGAAATTGGTGAACGAGCTTTTTTTGATGTTATTTACTAACCAGTTTTTCCGCTTTTTCAATCGCCAGCTGTACTTGCGCAAAGCCTGTACCACCAGCGCTATTACGACGTTTAACTGCTTCGTAAGGATTTAATGCATCGTAAATATCATTTTCAAACAACTCTGAAGCTTCCTTAAATTGTTCTATGCTAAGGTCTACCAAATAGCAGCCATTTTGGACACAGAATAATACAAGTTTGCCGACAACTTCATGCGCTTTACGGAAAGGCATACCCTTTGAAGCAAGGTAATCGGCCAATTCCGTTGCATTAGAGAAGTCATTTTTTGTTGCTTTTTCCATGACATCTGTTTTCACTTTCATTGTCGAAATCATACCTGCAAAAATTTTCAGTGAGCCAACAGTAGTTTTAACCGTATCAAAAACGCCTTCTTTATCTTCTTGCATATCTTTGTTATAAGCAAGCGGCAGTCCTTTTAATACTGTCAATAATCCTGTTAAATTCCCATAAACCCGTCCTGTTTTACCACGAATCAATTCCGCCATATCAGGGTTTTTCTTTTGTGGCATGATACTGCTTCCCGTCGAGAACGCATCGTCTAATTCAACAAATTGGAATTCCTGGCTTGACCAAAGAATGATTTCTTCGCTGAAACGAGATAAATGCATCATCATAGTCGCACTGTTACTCATGAATTCGATGGCAAAGTCACGGTCACTCACAGCATCCAGACTGTTTTCATAGATACCATCAAAGCCCAGTAGCTCGGCACTTAGAGCGCGGTCAATAGGGAAAGTTGTCCCAGCAAGCGCCCCTGCACCTAATGGTGAAATATTTATTCTTTTGTAGCTTTCTGTAAAGCGCTGCTTATCCCGCTCAAGCATCCAAAAATAGGCCATTAAATGATGTGCAAATGAAATCGGCTGTGCCCGTTGTAGATGTGTATAACCTGGAATAAGTGTTTCCACATTTTTCTTAGCTTGTTCCAAAATCGCTTCTTGCAGGTCATTAATGAGTTCCACAATGACTTTCGTTTGGTTACGCATGTATAAATGAAGATCTGTTGCAACTTGGTCATTACGGCTTCTGCCTGTATGCAGCTTTCCGCCAACTGGTCCAATTTCGTTAATAAGCATACTTTCTAGGTTAAGATGGATATCCTCCATCTCAACCTTAAAAGTTAATTCGCCCTTTTCTGCTTTTTCCTGTAAACTTTTCAGACCTGAAATAATCTGATCTGCATCTTCTTCGGGTAAAATGCTGCACTGCTTTAACATGGTTACATGAGCCAGACTGCCTTGAAGATCTTCAAGGACAAGTTCCTGGTCAAAGGAAATAGAAGCTCCAAACTCGTCTACCCATTCTTCTGCAGACTTTGTGAATCTTCCTCCCCAAAGCTTGCTGCTCACACTGTCACCTTCTTGTTATTGACCATGCTGTTCACTTTCGTTGGAAGTCCCCATAATTTAATGAATCCAACTGCTGCATCATGATCGAATTCGTCTGCTTTTGTATAGGTCGCTAATTTTTCGTCATATAGAGAGTACTCAGATTTTCTTCCTTCAACAATCGCATGGCCTTTAAAAAGTTTCACACGAACTGTACCTGTTACATTCACTTGCGTTTCTTTCAAGAATGCAGCCAATGCTTTTTGAAGTGGAGAGAACCAAAGACCTTCATAAATCAATTCAGTCATTTTCTTCTCGATTACTGGTTTGAAGTGAGCCAATTCTTTTACAAGTGTGATATCTTCAAGCTCTTTATGTGCAGCGATTAATGTCATAGCACCTGGAGCTTCGTATACTTCACGAGATTTGATTCCTACTAATCTATTTTCTACGTGATCGATACGTCCGACCCCGTGTTTACCAGCGATTTGATTCAATTCAACAATCAAGTCAGCCAATTTATAATTTTTGTCATTCAATGTAACCGGTACACCTTGCTCAAAACCAATTTCAATGATGTCAGCAGTATCTGGCGTATTTTCAAGGCTAGTTGTCAGATCATAAGCCTCTTCTGGCGGAGCTGCCCATGGGTCTTCTAGGATTCCGCATTCGTTACTTCTTCCCCAAAGGTTTTGGTCAATCGAGAATGGACTTGCTAAGCCGATTGGAACCGGAATGCCATTTTTCGCTGCATATTCAATTTCCTCTTCACGAGACCATTTCCAGTCACGAACAGGTGCAAGAACTTTTAAATTAGGGTTTAAAGCTGAGATGGATACTTCGAAACGCACTTGGTCATTTCCTTTTCCCGTACAACCGTGCGCAACTGCTACCGCATTTTCTGCTTCAGCCACTTCTACTAGTTTCTTAGCGATTAGTGGACGTGATAGAGCTGATACTAATGGATATTTTCCTTCATATAAAGTATGGGCTTGAAGAGCCGTTAATGCGAATTCATCAGCGAATTCATCTTTCGCATCAATCACATATGAACTTACCGCACCAACAGTGATTGCTTTTTCTTTAATGAAATCTAAATCTTTTCCTTCACCGACATCCAAGCAACATGCCACAACTTCGTATCCTTGATCTTGTAACCATTTAATTGCAACGGAAGTATCTAGTCCTCCGGAATATGCTAATACAACTTTTTGATTTCCCATATTTTATCGTCCCTTTCGTATGAATAAAAATTCATTCGTTGTTATTTTTATTCAATCTATGATTAGTACTTTATCATTTTTACAAACGGAATACAAGGGGTATTTTAAAGATTCTGCTAAATAATTTGTTAATATTTTAAGGCCCACACATAATGGATGCATCCGCTAAAATATAGTAAACTAGAAGTATGAAAATTCGAAAAGGGGGGGAAATATGAAAGAGCTATTTACGTATGATGAACGGCTTGGCATCTCCATTCCTGACCTGTCCCGGGAGTGGGATGAATATACGAAAAGCGAGCAACAGCAAATACTCGTGCAATGGGAAAATATCCGGGGCAACATCCCAGATCGCATTAAGGAACTAGAATCCTTCATTAACCGGAAACAGCTACAGCTCTCTGACGAAAGTAATTTCGTATTATCCTGCCATCTCAATTCTGAAATTGCCGAACTTGCTTCTATCATCAATGACTTATGGCTTTGGTATCGAGCTAATCAAGGCGTGAGTGAAAAGATGCATAATTAAGGCCGATTCCATGCAAAAAGCCACAGCTTTGAAAGCTGAGGCTTTTTTACATTTTTCTTATATATCCTTCCGAAGTTCACCAACGACATGTCCCAATTCCGGTAGAATCAATTTATTCATCGCCAGCCGAACCGCACCCGAAGATCCGGGTGTGGAAAAAACTGCCTTGTTGTTCACTACTCCGGCAATGGCCCTCGATAAAATGGCCGCCGAACCAATGTCCTCTTGATAACTAAGCATCCGGAACAATTCACCAAAACCAGGGATTTCTTTTGTCATCAATTCTTTAACTGCCTCGATTGTTACATCTCTTTTGGCAATGCCAGTGCCTCCGTTAGTTAGGATGACATCTACCTGGCTGTTTTCACAGCCAGCAGTAATCGCCCCTTGAATCGCACCACGTTCATCTTTGACAATTTCATATTCCGTCACTTCATGCCCTTTTAATTTCAATAATTCAATCATTAGAGCGCCGCTTTTATCAGTCTCTTTATTACGTGTATCACTAACGGTTATCACCTTACAGCGAATCGCCTCCGTGATGGCTTTTTTGTGTTCCTTGACACTCATTCTTCATCAGCCTTCTTTTTCTGTAAATACCGATACTGATAGAACTTTTGGGCAAATTCACTTACATTGCGGGTCATTTGATAATTGGACCCAGCCCCGATGGCCATGCTGATAAATGGGATGCCCCGAACTAGTTTTTTTCGAAAAATAGTAATAGATACGGCCTTCAGCAGCTGCTTAAGTGGCTGTTCCATCCAGGTCGGATTTGTAAGTTCTTCAATTCCCAAATAAAAATAGTCATCTTCTGCAGTCTGAACTTCCCGAATCAATTCTTCCCAAGCTGTTCCTCGAAGCCTCTTCGGCATTGCTCCTGCATTAAATACCTTTAAAGCCAGCATCATTTCAAAGGGCGTATTCACTTCAAAACCATAGGACATCGCAATCAACTGTACAGTCCTGACATTGATGACTGTCATGGCCGGGATATCACTTCCAAGTAAAAGTAGCCCGCCGGACCCGCTTATTCCGCCTTGTGCAAAAGAATATAAGCGGTGCTTAGCAATATGCTGATTCGCTATGTAATTCAACTGATCGATCGTCAAGAGATTTAGGTCATTAAGTGTCTCGATATCTTCATTAAACATCCGTGCTGATGCTAAAATCTGCTCTCTTGCATCTATTTGAACTTGTGAGCTCTGAACCATGGCATGCAGATGAAAAAGCCAGGTATCAAGCTTTTCAAAAAACTGCTGTTGGACGTTTTCTGGGAGCAGTGAAAAACCCTGCTCTAGCCATTTATCATACAATGCTGCCAGGTCTGTTGGCTCATATTGATAAAGGTTTTCCTGCCATTCACTAATTTCATTCCAAATTGTTATTTCCCGATTCGTGAATTCCATGCATCAAGCCTCCTATGTACAGAATTGGTGGATTCTCCCTTAATTATACCATAGGTAGACTTTTCAAGAACCTTTAGATGATTGGTATGAGGATTCAGTACTCGCGGATATGTTAACTGATAAGATATCAAAAAGTTATACGAAGGTCCATGTGAGGATTCAAATCTATTGAATCACCTTTTAACAAATAGGTTGATTGCAATCATAGAAAAATCTCCTTACCCGAAAAATTAATAGGTAAGGAGATTTTCTATGATTCAAGAAGTCACGTTTTCAATGCTTTCACTCAAAGCTATTTTTACAGTATCTCTAACAATCATGATTTCTTCATTGGTTGGAATGACCATCACTTTCACCGGGGAATACGGTGCGTTAATAAACGCTTCCTCACCCAAGGTACGATTGAGATCCTCATCCCAGTATACGCCCATAAATTCGAGGCCATCCAAGATTCTTCCCCGAATGGTTTGACTGTTTTCACCGATACCCGCTGTAAAAATGATGCCGTCCACACCTCCCATTTTCGCTGTATAGGAACCTATGTACTTGTGGATCCGATCAGCAAACACTTCAAGTGCGAGTTCCGCACGCTCATTGCCTTTATCTGCTTCCACTTGGATGTCGCGCAAATCGCTGGAAAAGCCAGAAAGAGCTAGAATGCCGCTTTTCTTATTCAAGACATCCAGCACTTCATCAGCTGTTTTCCCTGTTTTTTCCATGATATAAGGAATCAATGCAGGGTCAATGTTGCCTGAACGCGTGCCCATTGTAACTCCGGCCAATGGAGTAAACCCCATCGATGTATCAATCGACTTTCCGCCCTTAATCGCCGTAATGCTTGCACCATTTCCTAAATGGCAGGATATTAATCGGAGCTGTTCAATCGGCCGACCAATCATTTCTGCGGCACGCTGGGACACATATTTATGTGAAGTACCATGAAACCCATACTTCCTGATTCCATATTTTTCATAATATTCAAATGGTAAGCTATACATATATGAACCTGCTGACATGGTTTGATGAAAAGCAGTGTCGAATACAGCTACTGCTGGAACTTCGCTTAGTATTTGCCGGAATGCCTTAATTCCAGTGCTATTAGCAGGATTATGAAGGGGAGCTAAATCTGAAAGCTTCTCAATCTCCTCTATTACATCCTCTGTAATCAAGACTGAGTCACTAAACACCTCACCACCATGCACAACACGATGCCCTACACCATCTATCTCTTCAAATGAGCCTATGATGCGATGGTGAATCAGTTTTTCTAATAAAAGCCCGACAGCTACTTCATGATTGGGTATGTGCAGCGTTTCAGAAACCTTTTTGCCTTCAACGCTTAAAGTAAACGTGGAATTTTTCAAGCCGATCCTTTCTACAAGACCTTTTGTAATTACTTGTTCACTCGGCATCTCAAAAAGCTGAAACTTCAAAGAAGAGCTGCCTGCATTAATAGCCATAATTTTAGACATCCATCCTGCTCCTTTACTCTAAGCTAGTCTACAATTCCTATGATCATCACTACGAAACGTGCAGTATATTGTATAATCTTATCATGGTAAGCGGATACAACCAATAAAAATTTAAAAATTTAAAATAATCACTTTTCCCTAAAAATAAAAGCCAATGCCTGTGGCACCAGCTTTTATTATCTATTTTTCCTCTTTAAACCAATCATCCATCTGTTGCATAACAGACCTTGTCGCTTCGAAATCCGATAACTTCGGAAGTTGTACGAGAAGGGCCTTCTTCGGTGCTTCGATATCCTCTTTTTTCTTTTGAAGAATAAGAATGCTTTTCGCAGCCTCTTCATTTTTAAACATGGAAAGCGGTAGCTGAACCATCCCTTGGATATGTGTATGTTTTTTCAAGAAATCATTGAGCTTAGGGGCTTCTTCCGAGACAAATAAGTTATTCGGAACAATGAAGAATAAATATCCGCCATCCTTCACATGCTTAACACTTTGCTCGATAAATAAATGATGCGCATAAGAATGTCCGTTTTCAGCCTTCAACTCATATTCAGTTGCACGAACATCATTCGGATAATAACCAATCGGCAAGTCACTGACCACAACATCTGAAGGATCAATGAAGAGCGGCTCTAAGCTGTCCTGATTGAAAAATTGCAGCGGGTGTTCTTGTAGATTGGCACCTGCATAAGCAAGCCTAATCAAGGTTTCATCAATCTCAACACCATATGACGCGATGGCTTTGTCCGTTAGTTGGTTCAAAATCGCAAATAGTAAGTTACCCGTTCCGACGGCAGGATCAAGCATGACTAACTCTTTTTGATTCTTCGTAAATTTACCAACTAAATAGCTGACAAACATACCTACTGCATCCGGCGTCATATGGTGATTCGGCTGTACGCTCTGCTGCATACCTTTTAATATTGCTAGCTGGTACGCTTTACGAATGGCTTCCTTTTCATATTTCTCCGGTGAAAAATCCGCATATTGCTTTGCTAACCTTTTCTTCGATACTTCACTAATTTCCTCTTGTAGTACTTTCCCTTGGAAGAAATTCTCTCCGGTTTCTCCTAAGGCATCCAGATATGTACATGATAGTTCACTTTGCAATATTTGGGCTGTTTCATCAAATTCATAAAATAATTGTTCAACTGGGGTAGACTTCACTTATTTATTCCTCCTGTTTGCTTCTGTCCCTATTTTATAGGTAAGAAGAAAGAGATACAAGTCGTACGTCCTGCTTATCATTCTTCGCTTGTTTAACGTACTGTTTTCCTATTTGAAAGTCCGCATATAAGGAATCTCGCGCGAGCCATCCTTTTTTTCACCCTTAGTAAATATAAGGTAAATATGTTAATTTAATAGTGTTGATGACTGGAGGGGTTGTATTTTTTTGATGATTCTAAAGTGGGGATTTTATGTTTTTATTTGTCTATACGGACTACTTACTGTTCTATGGATTATCTTTGTGATTTCACTTGGATGGTTAGAATTTAAAAACCTATGAACAATTTCCTCCTTTTAAACTTTAAAACAAAAAACCGGGCACAATGAGCCCGGTTTCTATGAATTCGTATCTTATTTTGCTGCTTTAGCTGCTTCGATTGCACCTTCGTAATTTGGATGAGTTGTACCCTCACTAACATATTCAACGAATGTGATTTCATCGTTGCTGTTCACAACGAATACAGAGCGCGCCAATAGACGAAGTTCTTGCATAACGACACCGTAAGCTTCACCGAATGAAAGGTCGCGGTGATCGGAAAGTACTTGAACATTGTCCAATCCACTTGCAGCACACCAGCGCTTTTGTGCGAAAGGAAGATCATTACTGATCGTCAGTACTTTCACATTATCCAATTTTGCAGCTTCTTCATTGAATTTACGTGTTTGTGCATCACATACACCTGTATCGACAGATGGAACTACACTGATAATGCGGACAGACCCTTTAGAGTCGCTTAATGTAACGGGTGATAAATCATTAGCCAATACGGTAAAATCAGGAGCTTTGTCCCCCACTTTTAGTTCTGGTCCTACTAAAGTGACCGGGTTGTTTTTAAATGTAACTGAAGCCATTAAAAATTCCTCCTTTTTCTGCTTTATGTACAAGCCTAATAATATTTGTTTTACCGGAATTTTGCAATTAATTGAATTGAGAAAAGTGAAAATCCCTATGCGTTAAACTTAAACGTTCCAAGCCTTTCAATAATTTTGTAAAATATACGCAAAAAGAAAACTCGGCGGATGCCGAGTCGCAGTTAGAAATCTAAATTCTGTTTAGGCTCTTGATATTTCGTTGTAGATTGTTGACTGCTGCCTTGCTTTTGATTACTGTCTTTTTTAGAAAGCATGGACTGAATCTTATCGACTACTTGTGGCGCTAAATCCATCATTTTTTCAAGAAGATGCGTCCCTTCATCCAGATGAATCATTTTCACGCCATGTGAACCGACAATCAGAAAGGCAATTGGTGTAATGGATACTCCACCACCGCTACCTCCCCCAAAAGGCTGCTTGGAAGCGCCCTGCTGGCCTTGATGGTTTTCGTCAATCACAAATTCGCTGCCACCAGCTGCAAACCCAAACCCAACTTTGGATACGGTTAATATGACACTACCATCTGGAGTTTCCACCGGATCTCCGATAATCGTATTCACATCAACCATTTCTTTCAGATTTTCCATTGCCTCTTTCATCAACCCTTGGATCGGATGATCTGACATCTAAATTCCTCCACTCTAAAACGATTGTTTGTTGGAATCACCTGACAGCTTCGCTAATTTCTTAGACTTAAACTTCACTCTTCCGCCTTTCCAGTATCGAAGCAGTTTTATTCCAGTCACCATAGCTTGCCCGATTCTAAATTGTAATATGCAGGAAATCGACGTATTAGCCTGCTTCCTCTGAAAGTCAGGTGTAATTGAATAAGAGGGCATGATTTTAAAATTTAAATAGGTTGTTAATATGCCAATGATGGAACCTTTAAGCGCCCAGCAGCCACCTGTTAAGACCCCGGTGTGTGCGGCATTTTTAGTACCGACCATACTATGCCAGGCAAATTCTATAACTTGAACTTTGCCTAAGAAATGACGAATGACCCGATGAAAATTGACTATATGTTGAAGCAGTGTCTTCATGTCAGCCATTCCATCCCGTAAATCTTCCGGTGTAATTTTATCTAATCCTTCTTTTTTAGTTTCTTCCTTCATTCCTTTTTCTTTCTTTACTACTATCGATGCCGAGTCATCGTCCTTCTTGATGACAGGTACCTTGAAGGTATAATGAAAAAGTCCATACCATGCTGATGCTTTTATATGAATTATGTCATTTTTATGAACACGTTTGTAGTCAAAGTGCACTCTTATTTTCGTAAAAACAAGAAGAAGCAGCACCACAATGAGAATAGTCAAAATTAGCAAAAGCCACTTCATACATCCACGCCCTTTCAGCCTATCATTATCGGCTTGGGCAAAAAAAAATAAACCTGCAAAAGCGAAAATTACGCTCTTACAGGTTCATAATTAAAACAAATTATCTTCTAACTAAAACAACACTTGTGTCTGCAAAGACATCATGCAAAGCCTGTTTCTTTGGTAAAAGGCCCGCCAACACATAGCCAACCCACGTGACTTTTGAAATATAGCGGCCAATCAGCTCCCTGAACAATACTGTACCCCAAGAAATAGCCTCTTTCTCTTCTTTCAATGCCACAACTTTCAGTCCAAAAATCATCTTACCCAACGTCTGGTTTAAGTATTTGGTCATCAATACGAAGTAAATAAAGAATACAAGCCCCGTTAAGAAAGCCTCTGCCGAAAACCAAAGATCGTCTGTACCATTATAAAACTTAAAAATGGGATGAATCAAAATCCGGTTTAAGCTCCCGATAATCAACAAATCCGCTAAATATGCCCAAAATCTCAACCAAAAACCAGCAAAGTAAACTACCTTCACTTCGCCATCATCCACGATTGCCTGTGCTGGTAAAAGCTCTTGCTGAACGATTTCTTCTTCTTGCTTTGTATTTAGATTGGATGAATCGATTTGTTCATTGTTTTCATTTCGTTCCGTCATCCTTCAGCCCCCCTATTCCGCATACAAATACATTAAGCGTGGAGAATTTGAAGAGGAAAGGATTTTTGTCAAAACAGCCGTTTCCACATCATTGCCCAACATTTTTTGCGCTCCCATACTGAATAATGAACCGAAACCTGCCTCATCTGTATAACGGATTACTTGCGCGTCTTTTTTACCGATATCCGTTTTCATCGCGGCAATTACATCATCCAAATGGCCGAAATCATCAATTAAATGGTTTTCTTTCGCCTGACGTCCATCATAAATCCGGCCATCAGCTATTTTACGTACTTCCTTCTCTGTCATACCGCGCCCGTCGGCAATGATTTTAACAAATTGATCATAAGAATTATCAATCATATTTTGGAGGATTTCGCGTTCTTCATCAGTCATTTCCCGAGACGGACTCATAATATCTTTGTGTGGACCGCTTTTGATTGTTTCAAACTCAACTCCATACTTTTTAGCTAGTTTCTCGTAATTATACCCATGCATAATGACCCCAAGTGAACCCGTCATTGTTTCTGGACTAGCATAAATCTTATCAGCTGGAGCAGAAATATAATATCCGCCAGAAGCTGCCATTGAACCCATAGAAACATAAACTGGTTTTTTCACCTTTTTAATATCAAGGATCTTATCATAAATCTCAGCACTTTCCACAACACCGCCGCCAGGAGAATTTACACGCAAGATAATTCCTTTAATATCGTCATTTTCTTCAGCCATTTTCAACTTATCCATGAAGGCTCTGTGATTATATGTTGCTGAACTAAGTAATGAAGCTTCTCCAGTATCTTGGATTGTACCTTCTACATCAAATACCGCAATAACATTTGAGAAATCTTCGCCTTCTATAACTTCTTCGTAAAACTCGCTGTCGGAAGCAAATAATTCATCAATAATATTTTCCGTATCAGCTGTAAATACAGTCGTAGCCGTCCCTACAATAATAGAGACAAAAAATAAAACGGCTGCGATTCCAAGTGCTGCCCAACGCTTTCCATTCATCTGTGTTCCCCCTTAAATATATATATCCTTCTTACCATACGAACTGCATACAAAAATGTTTCAATCCATGATAAACTAAGACATATAAAATTGTAGCAAATAATCCTCTAATTGGAAATGAGAAGGTACACTTTGTAATATCGGCTTTCCCTTATACAGAAAAAAAGAAAGCCCTTTCATCACTATACATACTAGGGGGATCATGATGAACACTCGAAAAAATATTTATTTTTTCCATGCTTCAAATGCAGAGATGCTAAACAAGGTCGAACGTCTAGCCGAGTTAGCAAAGCAATATTCGTATGAAATCGTCCAAGACTTCACAAAAGCCAACATTATCGTAAGTATTGGTGATGACGGCACCTTTTTGCAGGCAGTCCGTAAAACCGGATTCAGAGAAGATTGTTTATATGCTGGCGTTTCCACCACAGGAAATTTGAATATGTATTGTGATTTCCACCTAGAAGATACAAACAAAATGATTGATGCCATGACTAGAGAGCAAATCGAGGTGCGCAAATACCCAACTATTGATATTCAACTAGATGACCAACCTTCCTTTTATGCCCTCAACGAACTCAGTATCCGCACTTCTATCATCAAAACGTTCATCATGGATATTTTCATTGATCAAATCCATTTTGAAACCTTCCGTGGGGACGGAATCATTATAGCGACACCGACCGGAAGCACAGCCTATAATAAATCGGTCAATGGGGCCGTTGTGGACCCGCTTCTCCCATGCTTTCAGGTAAGTGAGCTCGCTTCAATCAATAACAATACCTATCGGACCTTGGGTTCTTCATTCATCCTAAGCGGCGATAAAACATTGACTGTTCACCTTGAACAAAACGGACCAAGCTATCCAATCATTGGCCTGGACAATGAAGCCTTGAGCATTAGTTATGTAGAAAAGGTCAAGATCCGATTAAGCGGTAAAGTCATCAAAACCGTTAAGCTGAAAGACAACTCCTTTTGGGAAAAAGTAAAACGGACTTTTTTATAAAACTCCCTAAAAAGGTACCAGATATAATATCTGGTACCTTTTTAGATACGATAAAAATCTTTGGTATTTTGATAAAGGGTTTCATATACAATCTCAATTGGTAAGTTTTTAATTGACGCAATTTGACGTGCACTGTCATGCATCATGCCCGGATGGGTCCATTCCCCTTTGAAAACCCCTTCAAACGGCCATGGGCCATCCGTTTCAAGCATCATCAGCTTAAGCGGATAAACCGAAACTAACTCCTGTATTTCTTCTTCGTAACAAACATCAGGTGTGATGGAAATGTGGTACCCGTTTTTGACCATTCTTTCTACTGTCTGGATATCCCCTTTAAACCAATGAAAATGGGCCTTTGTAATTTGATTTTTCTCTAATAGGTCGCAAACAACAGGCGCATCATCATAGACCGCATGAAGAATAACTGGTTTTTCAAACTCTTTCGCAAAAGCAAGGAACCTATCAAGTATCTCTATGTACTCTGACGTATCTATAATGGGATTTTCTTGCCTTAAGTAATATGGCAGCCCTACCTCACCTACAGCAAACATATTGTGCCTATGTCCCCGCATCCAACTCAATAAATCATTCACTTCTTCTTCACTTGGGAGGGACTGCTCAGGATGAAAACCAAAGGCAGGCTTAATACGTGAATCTTTGATGGAAAGCTGATAATTTTTTATGGACGAGGTCAAATTCATGGAAACAGTTAGCAAGGATTCCACTTGTGCCTTTTCCATATCAGTGAGAATCTGCTTCTGCTTACTTTCATCATACCTATCCAAATGGATATGGCTGTCGATGATTTTCATTTTATATTCCCTCCTAACTTAAGTAGTAAAAGTTGGCTTTAGTGCGGCATATAATTCTCTCTTCAAATTGAAAAATTCATCACTAAGAAGCTGTTCCTCACTTCTTGGCCTTGGAAATGGAACTACAACTTCTTTGATGACAGTTGCTGGTTTTGCTGATAACACGTATATTCTATCGGAAAGGAAAACCGCTTCATCAATGCTATGCGTAACAAAAAGCACCGACCTCCGATTTTCTTCCCAAACAGACATCAGCCATTTTTGCATTTGCAATCTTGTCAGTTCATCCAAGGCAGAAAAGGGTTCGTCCAAGCACATCAATTCCTGTGGACTTAAAATACTTCGAATAAACGCAGCTCTTTGCTTCATGCCGCCAGATAATTCGTGCGGATATGCTTTCTCGTACTCTTCTAATCCGGCTTTCATCAATAGAGCTTTTGCCATTTCTTTATCTTTAACCCCCGAAAGCTCGCTTCCTAGCAAAACATTTTCTAATACCGTTCTCCAAGGTAAAAGGGATGGCTGCTGAGGCATATAGCTTATATGACCCTTTAAGCCATTTATTTTTTTACTGTCCAGTGAAATGATGCCATGATGCGGCTTCAAAATGCCCCCGATTAGGTGAAACAATGTACTTTTCCCACTGCCAGATGGCCCAAGGATGGTTACAAACTCTCCATCATCCACATAGAAATTTATATTCTCTAAAATATTCTGTTTACCATCGAAAGAATAGGAGACATCTTTAATTTGCAGCTTCATCCTTTTCACCCTCCTTTCTCTTCCATGAAACAAAGTATCTTTCAAGTATGGTAATGATTCCAAAAAAGAGAAGACTCAGTCCCATAATGATAAAAATGGAAACAAACACCCGATCTGTCCTAAATGAAGAGGATGCGAGCGTCATATAAACACCTATCCCCGATTTAGCCCCAAGCCACTCCGAAATAACCGCCCCCATTACACTGTAAGTGGCCGAAATTTTCAGTCCAGAGAAAATGAACGGAATCGAGTGAGGAAGTTCTAGCTTCCAAAATAGTTGCATTTTCCCTGCTCCCATCATCTTGAAATAATGCTTAAGTTCATAAGGAGTCTGGCGAAAACCGTCCAATGAAGCAACAGCGAGAGGGAAAAAACATACGAGAGAAATCACAATCAGCTTCGGCAGCATACCAAAGCCAAACCAGATGACTAGAAGCGGCGCCAAAACGATGATAGGAATATTTTGTGATAGAATGAGAAGCGGATAAACCGCATCTTTTACACCAGGAAAAAGGTGTAAGAGAGCAGCAATTACTAAGCCAATACAGCTTCCAATAAAAAAACCAGATAATGCAAGGTTAGTAGTTGATATAAGGTGTCCAAAAAGGCTATGAAACGACTCTATTCCCTCGATAAAAATGGCTGATGGAGCAGGAAGTAGCCATTTTTCAACCTTTAATAAGCCTGTTGCTAACTCCCACACTATTAGCAACAATAATAAAAGAAAGAAGGGAGCCCCCTTCTTCCAAATCTTTCTTCCGCTCATGGCCGATATTTCTCCGTTAACGTATCCATCGTGATTCCGCTAGGCTGGTACAATATTTTCACTTGGGAAATGACATTCGGCGAACCTATTTCAATCATTCTCACATTCATTTTTTCTATAACGGCCAGAAGCTCAGAAAGCTCACCTTCCATTGTTGTTTCAAGCGGGTGCACCTCGTACTTGACACCTGATTCATCGATGATTTTGATCGCTTCATCGACTAAGGGGATGACATTTTCCCCTTTAGGAATAATTTGTATACTAATTAATGAGTTTGCCATTGTAGTTCCTCCTATTGTGGTAAAAATTCATTGGTAAATGCTTTCTCAGGATCGAAATCACCTTCAAGAAGATTATTTTCAGTCATCCACTCACTATAATTCTTCCAAATTTCAAGCTTTTGTTCACCCCATCTAGGAGCATCATCCTGATACTTAGATGCAAGCCACTTCTGGCTTTTCTTCACTAGCTTTTTATCTAGATCTGGTGCAGCCTTGATTAAAATGTCTGCCGCATCATCAGGATTCTTAATCGCAAACTGGTACCCTTTCGAAGTTGCCTCTACGAACGCTTTAACAGTATCTGGATCCTCTTTAATCATCTTTTCATTTGTGGTCAAAACAGGCGTATAGTAATCGAGCTTATCTGAGTAATCAGTTAAGTAAACCATATTCAGCTTTTCATTTCGCAATTCAGCCTCAATACCTGTCCATCCATAATAAATCCAAGCGAAATCAATATCTCTTTTCACTGAAGTGAAAAAATCCGAGTCGCCTGTATTTACTATTTCCACTTTATTTACATCCGCATTATCTTTTGTCATGAGAGATTCGATGATAGCCTTTTCAACTGGAGACCCCCAGCCACCATACGTTTTCCCTTCAAAATCCTTAGGTGTTTTAATATTTTTAGCCACAGGAGAAGCGAATCCTGAGGTATTATGCTGGATGACAGCCGCTAACGAAACAATCGGCACGCCTTGCACACGAGCCTGTGTAATGCCCTCCTGGTAGCTCACGCCAAATTCTGATTTCCCTGAAGCCACAAGCTTATCAGCTCCTGCCTCACCTGGCATGATAATTTCTACATCCAGGCCTTGTTCTTTAAAATACCCTTTTTCCTTCGCTACATACAATCCTGTATGGTTTGTATTCGGTGTCCAATCGAGAACAACCGAAACCTTTTTTAATTCTTTATTGTCTTCATTTTTACCTGCTTCTTCCTTTTCAGTAGTGCCGCCAGCACCACATCCAGCTAAAAGGAATAACAAAGTTATCAGTGGCAATAATTTATTCACTATTTTTCCTCCTACACATTATATAAGGTCCATATGCCGAAACTTTATTGGGTGCCAGTCCCCATCCAAATAATAGATTAAAAAACAAAAACGCCCGAGGATGAATTCGGACGTTAACATACAAAACAGAAAGTCAGTCATAATATGTTCCCTCCGCTGGCATCATCCAGATCAGGTTCAAAGAGTCAGCATCTTAAGGACGCAATCTCAGCCAGCAATACCGGCTCCCCTACATTTCTTGCACATATGAACTTTTCTCTCTCATTATATCAATTCATACAGAAAAGGGAATACTAATTTGCTTCTTCTAACGATGGGCCATTCTGATCATCCTCAGTAATAGGAATAAAATTTGATCAGTATTGTTCAGCAACTCATATAATAATTATTATTACACTGTAGATAGTTCTTGAACTACTTGAATTAATCATTTAATTTTGTGACCAAGAGGTGGATATGATTATGATAAAAATTAATCAAAAATGGTTAGATGTCAGTCAAATCCAACCAGGTATAATATCTGAAAAAGCATTAGAAATTCTCCAATTAATGTGGAAATATCCGAATATTTTTGTATATAAGACAATGGAAGATCTTAAATTCGATATAGAGATGAGGCTGCAAGTCAATAAAGCTGCCGTTTCGTTAGATAAGAGTAATCCTGAATTTACAATACTCGAGGATTCTGTATGCAATGAACAATATTGGCGACTTACAAAAGATGGAGCATTTGAGCTTAAACCAAGCGTACCCCCTCATCTGGCACTTGAGGATATTTTCATAAACGGAAGTCTTTACGCTTTCGAATGCGGGACAGCGATAGTCATTGTTTTTTTAAAAGCTGTTTTAGATACGGTTGGTCCTAAGAATTTTGACCGTCTTTTTTCAGGCCTTACTCTTTATGACTGGCACTATCCGCAGAATTTGATTCTTCGAGTTCATGAAGGGACGGGTTATGTACCAGGCGACTGTGTTTACTTCAAAAACCCAGATTACGACCCGAGCACTCCAGAATGGCAAGGGGAAAATGCGATATTCCTTGGAGAAAACCTCTTTTATGGCCATGGGATTGGGATTACCAATCAACAAGGAATCATCGATGAATTAAATAGCAATAGAAAGTGGAATGCCATCATATCAGCGTTCCTAACAAAGCATATTGTAAGTATAAATAGTTCCCACTATAGTCAATTCAAGCCAAATATCCCCCGTAATAACTCCGTGTCGCTTCATGACTGCCTATCCAATATAATTGTTTCTGAAATAGGCTCGAGAACTTTTCTAGCGTAGGATTAACCGTTTCTCTTATTAAAGATATAGATTTTGAATCACTTTTCGTTTATTTTAATAGCTTGTGAAACTCGACACTGACTAACAATTTTTTTCAGAGTGACGTGTATCACTATAAAAAAAACGCTTGGGAAATGGATTTCCTCAAGCGTTTTTTTCTTTTTATGCACCAAAGTTTCTTTTTTCTTTAAACCTACGTGTCCCTGCCTTCCCCCATTTTGTAATGGAAAGCGTATAAACCACCAAGGCAGACCAAATGAATAAAAAGGCTAAAAGATGTGCTTTTGTAAAACTTTCATGATAGACAAATACCCCGATTAACAAGGTTAAGGTTGGAGCAATATACTGAAAAATGCCAAGCATCGATAACGGTATCTTTTCTGCCCCTTTTGCAAAATATAATAGCGGTAGAGCCGTGGCAATCCCACCGCCAACTAACAGCAAGCTTGTGCTCCCTGAGGTTAAAAATTGTGATTCGGATTGGAACATCAAATATATCAAGTAACCTAGAGCAAGAGGGGTTACCATCATCGTTTCGAGTGTCAGTCCGATTGCTGATTCTGCCTTTATCATTTTTTTTGCCAGACCGTATAACCCAAATGTCATGGCTAAGACTAGAGAGACCCAGGGGATCGTACCGAAATGAATACCAAGTATCAATACACCGATTCCTGCGAGCAGGAACGACACAATCTGTACCCCGCTCAATTTTTCCTTTAAGACTATTACTCCCAACAAAACACTGACTAGCGGATTGATATAATAGCCGAGGCTCGTGTCGAGAATCCGGCCCGAATTAACAGCCCATATGAACACTCCCCAATTAGCTGTAACAAGCAGTGATGCCGTAAGCAATGCCGCGAATAATTTGGGATTTCCCATTATGTTTTTGACATAATCAAGAAATGCTCCCCATTTTTTCATAAACATCAATAAAACAAGCATGAAGACGAAAGACCATAACACCCGCTGAGCTAAAATCTCTATTGCACCGACTCCCTGAAGGAACTTCCAGTAAATTGGTACGACTCCCCACATTAAATAAGAAAGGGCGGCATATATCGCCCCTTCTTTTTGTTCATTTATTTTCATAACCTGCCTTCTTTCTAATTACATTCCTTTATCGAAATCCTATTAATATTTTGCTTACCTATTTCATGTTTTGCAACTGTTATTTTTTATCATACATTATTCGGTCATCAATGACCGTCATGACCGCTTCAACTTTCAGAAGATCATCTGGCTCTATAGCTAAGACATCCCGGTTAAATACGGTAAAATCGGCGTCGTATCCCTTTATGATCTGACCACGCCGGTTTTCAAGACCAATCGCAGCCGCACTGCCTTTTGTATAAAGCGCGAAAGCGTCATAAACAGACAGCCTTTCATCCATGCCGTACACTGTTTCATCATCACTGTTAATCTTTTTCCTTGTAACAGCTGCATGAATCCCCAAAATTGGATTTAATGGTTCAATCGGTGCATCTGACCCTCCCGCACAAATGATCCCCAGCTTCAAATACGTTTTCCAGGCATAAGAGGATTCCAATAATTTTGCTGAAACCTTTTCTTCGACCCATGGAAAATCGGACGGTACGAAACCTGGTTGAATATCAAAGATGACCGGTAGTTTTGCGGCACGCTCCAAGAGTTCTGGGCGAACAATCTGTGCATGTATAAGCCGGTCCCGAAGACCCTTTTTAGGTGGAAAAGCTTCAATCACATTCAGGACATAATCAAATGCGAGATCACCAATGGCATGAACAGCAATCGGCATATCAGCCTGCCTTGCTTTTTGCACCAATTCCTGCAGTTCCTTTTCAGTGAAAATAGCCACACCATTCGTATCCTGTTGATCTTCATAAGGCTCACTCAACAGGGCCGTATGTCCTCCTAATGAGCCATCGGTAAATATCTTCATACTATCGAATTTAATATATCGGGTGCCTTCTTGATACCGCCCACCGGATGCCAGCATCTCTTCAAATGCTTGGTGATGAACGAGCAAATTGGCACGAAAGGTCATGTTTCGGCCCTCAATGACCGATTTAAACGCCTGATAAGTCGGCATGAAGCCATTGTAGTAAAAAAGATCCTCTGTATGCCCACCAGTCAAACCAAGCTTATATGCGTCTTGTATGGCCTCTGTAAGCGCGTTTTCGATATAGCTCTGGTCAATGCCGGGAAGACGGTCTAACACAAGGTTCTGGGCCTGATTTTCTTTAAACAAACCATTTAGACGCCCATCGGGATAACGGCAGATTACTCCGCCTGACGGTTCTTCTATTTCTTCTGTAATCCCTGCTTCTAAAAGGGCACGAGAATTAACGACCAGGGCATGACGACATACTCGTTTTAATACGATTGGATGCTCTGTAGATATGGCATCTAGTTCATCTCGTAGAATCAATTCAGAACTAGGCCATTCATTTTCATTCCAGCCCTCAGCAACAATCCACTTTCCAGACGGTGTTATTTCGCACTTTTTCTTTACGGAACTCATGATGGACTCCCGGCTATTCATCAAAGAAAGGTCTAAACGGAGCAGTCGTTCACCATGCCCGACCAAATGAAGATGACTATCCACTAATCCCGGCAGCATAGTTTGTCCTTTTAAGTCGATTTCCCTGGAAATATTGTCAGCATATTTTTCTTTTATATAGGCAAGCCTGCCGGTATCAACGATCACACCATTGTCAGTGAAGACTGCCTCCACTTGATCTTCTTCTTTTATCATCGTATAAATCGACCCATTGAACCATAACGTTCCCATCCCCGTTTTACACTCCTTATTAAATGTTTCGTAATATGCAGTAAGTGTAACATCTCATTTCATGAATTCCCATATTTTTGATTTTGAAAAATCCTCTGTTATTTAAAAAAACGCCAGCCGGAGGGCTGACGGTAATGATTTTGATTTATTTATTAAGAAGTGTCTCTTCTCTTTTCCTTAAATCTACTCGTTTGATTTTGCCGGAGGTCGTTTTAGGAAGTTCTTCTAAAAATTCAATCTTCCTTGGGTATTTATACGGCGCTGTCAATTCTTTTACATGCTTTTGCAGTGTCTTAATTAAGTCTGGGCTGTTCGGATCTATTTCGTCTATTAACACGATGTACGCTTTAACCACATTTCCGCGTATTTCATCAGGACTGGCTATAACAGCACATTCTTTCACATATGGATGTTTAACGAGTGCATCTTCTACTTCAAATGGTCCAATCGTATATCCAGAGCTGATGATGATATCGTCAGAACGACCTTCAAACCAGAAATAGCCTTCTTCATCCATTTTCGCTTGATCGCCAGTTATATAGTAGTCACCACGGAATTGCTTTGCTGTTCGCTCTGGATCTTTAAAATATTCTTTAAAGAGAGCAGGTGTATTTACATGCACAGCAATATCCCCTACCACACCAGGAGGACAAGGCTTACCGGTATCATCAATGATTTCTACATGATTGCCCGGAGTTGGTTTACCCATTGAGCCCAGTTTAATTTCCATGCCTTTTGTTACACCTACCAACAGTGTGTTTTCAGTTTGTCCATATCCATCGCGGACTTCGATATGAAAATGGTTTTTAAAAACCTCAAACACTTTTTGGTTTAAAGGTTCCCCCGCTGATACAGCACTATGAAGATCGGATAGATTATAGTCGTCAAGGTTATCCACCTTGGCCATCAGACGGTATTCTGTTGGTGTACAGCATAGCGCATTCACTTTATAGTCCTGCAGCAACTGTAGATATTTTTTCGCTTCAAACTTTCCGTGATAAGCAAGGCCAGTTGCTCCTGTGCCAAGAACCGCCAAAAACGGACTCCAAATCCATTTTTGCCACCCAGGTCCAGCCGTTGCCCAAACCACATCTTCTTCACTAATGCCCAGCCAGTTTGCTGCAGACGTTTTCAGATGGGCATACGCCCATCCATGTGTGTGGACGACTCCTTTGGGATTTCCTGTTGTTCCGGAAGTATACGATAAGAAGGCCATATCCTCACTCTTTGTAGCTGCCATAGGCAGCTGATCAGATTCCGCGTCAGCAAGCTCATTCAAATCAAGCCAATTCTCCATTTGTTTTCCGATTGAGAATTTAAGAAGGTTTTCCGCTCCCTTTACTTCATCAAATTCATGAGTGTATTCATGATAACTAACAATTCCTTTTACATCACCGTGATTGATTCGAAACTCCAAATCCTTCGCGCGGAGCATTTCAGAACACGGAATGACAATCATGCCGATTTTCAAAGCGGCTAAATACACTTGATAAGCTTCTACTAAACGTGGGATGATGATAAGGACCGTATCACCTTTCCCAAGCCCCTTTTTCTGGAAGGCATTCCCGATTTTATTTGCACTTTTTATTAAGTTCTCATATGTAAGTTGTTTTTTGTCTCCGGATTCGTTTTCCCAAAGTACAGCAACTTTTTCTGGATTTTTTGCAAAATGTTCCATTTCACTCACTAAGTTGTAATGTTCCGGAGCTAATAAATCTTCACGTTTCATTTGCTTCCCCTCCAATAATGAACTCTTAGTACCTACTCATTATACAAGATACTTCTCTAATATATCTATGTATTTTTACAAATAAATAAAGAGAGCGGGTTAAGAACCCGCTCTCTGTAGCCATATTTATTAAATTATCGTTTGTATCCTCCGCCTAATTGTTGTTCAGCCATTTGAACAAGGCGTTTTGTGATTTCTCCACCAACTGAACCGTTAGCGCGAGATGTTGTATCGGCACCAAGTTGTACGCCGAATTCTGAAGCGATTTCGTATTTCATTTGTTCTAGAGCTTGTTCTACTCCAGGTACCAATAATTCGTTTGAGCTGTTGTTGTTTGCCATGTGTTTTTCACCTCCTTGTGATTATAGAGTGTGTTAAAACACATGGCTTCATTCGTACTTATTTATTGGTAATTCTAGGATATTAAAATAAATCTTCCATTGCTTCTTCTTTATCGAATGTCTGCCCTGGTGTAACCGTCAATACTTCTGTGTCCGACACCGCTTTTGCTATTAACGATTCGAAGTCAACGAAGCTTTCATAGTAATTGACTTTTTCACGTTTCGGTTTTGTTTTAGGACTTGCTGGCGTAAAGACCGTGCAACAATCTTCGTATGGAAGATTGGAAATTTCAAAGGTATCGAGCTCTCTGGCAATTTTGATGATTTCCGTTTTATCCATAGTAATCAACGGACGTAGAATTGGTGTATTCGTCACCTCATTGATGGCATACATACTGCTCATCGTCTGACTCGCTACCTGTCCAAGGCTTTCACCAGTGATCAGTGCCATTGCTTCTTCTTTTTCACGGATTTGATCGGCTACTCGCATCATTAAACGACGAGTTGTCGTCATAGAATAGTTCTCTGGAATCTGTTTTTGAATTAACAGCTGAATTTCCGTAAACGGAACGATATGCACTTTCATGCTGCCATTTATCTCAGCAAGCTTGCCGGCCAAGTCAATTACCTTTTGACGTGAACGCTCACTTGTGAAAGGAGGGCTGTAAAAATGGATGGCTTCTACATCCAATCCACGTTTCATGGATAGGAATCCAGCAACAGGGCTATCAATCCCTCCTGAAAGCATCAGCATTGCCTTTCCGCTTGAACCAAATGGAAGACCACCAGCTCCCTGAATGATCTCACCCGTTAAATACACTGCTTCACGTCTTACTTCAACAAGCAGATTCAAATCCGGATTTTTTACATCCACCTTTAAATCTTCTGTGTTGCGAAGCAAATGGCCGCCAAGTGCCCGGTTAATTTCATCGGTATTGTATGGAAAGTCTTTATCTGCTCGTTTTGTCGTGATTTTAAACGTGCCCACTTCTTCAAGAGTATGATTAAGATAATATAACGCAGCCGTTTTCATCACTTCTAAATCACGTTCAATTTTAATCGCAGGACTTAAAGACTGGATGCCAAAAATTCCTTTTAATCGTTCAATAACGGGCTTATGGTCGACCCCGTTTAAGAGAACATACATCCGTTCCCGATTGGCTGTAAGCACAACGCCCTCGATATCCTTTAAACTCCAGCGGATATGCGCCTTCATCTTGTCCACAAAGCCTTTACGGTTTCTTTTTTTCGTAGAGATTTCGCCATAGCGAATAATTATATGATCAAATTTCATTTTGCAACCCTCATTATTTTTTCTAAATTAACGACTATTTTCTGTATCGCCGCCAGAACTTTTTCTGCTTCTTCCATTTCATTGCTATAGGTAGTACTGATTCGGATAACACTTTCGGAACGAGCTTGATTATGGAACATTGCATCTACCGTTTTGCTTACCGTTCTCTTTTTCGAAGAGCAGGCACTAGTTGTCGAAACATATATCCCATCCGCTTCAAGAGCATGAAGCAATACTTCTGATTTGAGTCCCGGAACGGAAAAATTCAAAATATGATGTGCTCCCTCTTCAGGACTGTTAACTAGTACTCCATCCATCTCTTGCAAACCTTTATATAAATATTTATTGATTTGCTGTAGCTTATCATGATACAGCAACTGGTTGTTCATACTAATACGGAAGGCTTTTGAAAGAGCGACGATTCCCGCCACATTTTCGGTACCGCTCCTGATTTTCGTCTCTTGATTGCCACCGTGAAAAAGCGGATCGATCCGGACGCCATCACGTATATAAAGGATGCCTGTTCCCTTTAGACCGTGAACTTTGTGACCTGAAATGGTACATAAATCCACATTAGCATCACGCAGTGAAAGAGAAATCTTTCCAGCACCCTGAACGTTATCAACATGGAAGAGTACCTGTGGGTATTCCCTCAACAATTTTCCAATTTCAACAATTGGTTGTATCGAGCCCACTTCATTATTAACATGCATAACGGATACTAAAATGGTATCTTCTCTTAAAGCATGTTTGAGATCTGCTAATGCTATCTGACCATATTCATTTACAGGAAGATAAGTAATTTCATATCCCTGTTTCGTTAATGAATGGCATGCATCTTCTACAGAAGGATGTTCAATTGCTGTCGTGATAATATGTTTCCCTCGGTTAGCATGTGAAAAAGCGGCTCCTTTAATCGCCAGGTTGTTTCCTTCTGTACCCCCGGAAGTAAAATAAATTTCCGAGCTTTTCACCTTTAATAATTCAGCAATCTGTTTTCTTGCAGCAGAAAGCAATTTTTCTGACTGAACCCCAAGCCCATGAAGCGAAGAGGGGTTGCCAAAATAGTCAGTTGAAACCTTTATGAAAGATTCAATCACTTCTGAATATGGTTTTGTTGTTGCACTATTATCAAAATAAATCATGGGTTCACCTTCCATGTTTTTGTATCTATGATGGTCACACTTCTATATGTCGTTTCAAATGTTGTTGTTGCGACTTCTAATATTACCATAATTGAAATTGAAAGAGAATGTAAAACGCTGGTCAAACACCTGTGAAAACACGAAAGGAGAGTTGTATGGATATTGTTTTAATAGACATTAATTATATTTTATTCTCAAAACTCGTTCTGCAAGAAATCTATCACGTTTTATACTTTTTTTAGTCAATATTTTGAATAACGAATATGAAGTTATCTTAACTTTATGTTGTTCTACCATTAATAAAACACACGAAAAAACCCGCCATAGCGGGTTTTTAGGAAAGAACTTCTTCTATATTCTCTCCAATTTTTCGTAAGCTGCCTGGATCGACCTTTTCAATAGCCGCGGCTGCTGTTTCCAATGCAGCTTGATATTCATAGCTTCGGAATTTCGCTTCTGCTTCTCTTAAGCTATCAGCAACGGTATCGTGGCTGCTGCGGTAGCGATTTCCGAATTGAATCACTTTTTCCGCTAAATACATATGCTCAATCAGCTCTTGCGCCTTTTCGTAGACCTTATTGACCTGTTCGACTGCTTTTTCTAAAAAGATATAAACAGCTGCCATGTCAAGCGGCTTTTCTTCAAGTTTGTTTTGAACGTCATCTATGCTTTCTTTTGCATCATGAAGCACCACTTTATACTCTTCAGGCAGACCAGGGATATTGCTTTTTGCAATTAAACGGCTTGTATCAAGCATTTTCCGTTTCAACTCCGCCAGTGATTCACGTGCATCCATTTCATCTTTTCTTAAAGCTTGTAATTTAACAGTAAATTCTTTCTGGTATTCCTGCAATTCGTTCAACTGTGCAGCAAGCCCTCGCATCTCTTCGCTAATAAGCGAGCTTGCCATCACATTATCCTCCATTTTCAAGACAAGCAATTGATGGCGTTTCGAAATCTGCACTATTTGCTTTTCCATTTTCCGTTGTGCATCCAACTCATTTTCAGTTAGATGATAGGTGTGTTGAACATGTATAGTCTCAACTTTGAGTTTATCGTTTTCATATTCAAGGTCACTTATCGTTTTCCTGAGGACTTCATCATTTTTCAAGACATACTGTTTGGAAAGCACTTCTTTCTCCAGAAGGTCATAAAGCACCTCAATGCTTTCGCGCATCTCTTTAATCCCTTTATCAACAGCTTCAGTTTCAGCATTTTCCAATTGTGTTTTATATAGATCCAGTTCTTCCTCAAGCCGTGAAATCTCCTGCTCGAATTGGATATGACTTAACTGATACCCCTGTCCGGACATTTCCTCATATCCATCCTTTAATTCATGAAGTTGTGAGTGCAGTTCGGATTGACTATCAACCAATAATTTTGGAAGCATCTCCATTTTAGCAGATAAGACTGCAAGCTTTTCCTTTATGGAAAGTACAAGCTCCCTTGCATTCAAATAATTCCCATTTTCAGTTTCTTCTTCATACTTTTGAAGGATCTGCAATACTTCATCCAAAGAGGCCTCTAGCTTTTCAGCAGCTTTCCCATAATTATGGCGGTGTGCAAGCAATGATTTCTTCAATTGACGGTAAGTTTCCTTAATATCCTCAATTTCTAATCTATTCTTTTCCTCACTTCCTACAAGTTCATTTAATTCGTACAGAATCTTTTTAATCATTTCTTCAATTTCATTCAGCTTGACTGTAATTTGCCGCTGTACCTCTTTTGAACGGCTGAAACGGTATTTATCGACAAACTCCTCGGCATCGAATAAAAGCTCCTCGACTTCCGGCATATGATCCGTGATGATAGCGTCCCATTCAATACGCCAGTTTTCAAACATTTCCTCTGTTTCACCAGTCATGTTCAATTGTTTGACTTTAGAAAGCTCTTCTAGCACGGGGCGGTGCATGATGCTTATTTTCCAGGATTCCAGACGATCAATCTCTTTAAAAAATCTCTTTTTGAAAAAATAACCCCAAATAATAAAAATTAAAATTAATACAATTATCCCAAGTATGTAATCCATGGTAAGCCCCCTGTTCTAGTCCTTACAGCCTCGCTCTTTTATATATCAATTTTAAAAATGTTAAATTTAATGCTTTTATGATACCATGTTAGCAATAATTTTTGATGAGAAAAAGATTTTTTTGTGGAAAATTGCTACAAAATACCGGGTTTTTGGGAGGGAATGGCCATGAAAGCTGACAGACATGTACATACTCCGTTTTGCCCACACGGCTCTACGGACAAATTCGATGAATATATTACGCGGGGAATTGAGCTAGGATTAAAGGAAATCACATTTACAGAACATGCTCCTTTGCCACGAAATTTTCAAGATCCAACACCTGAAAAAGACAGCGGTATGGAAGCTTCCATGCTCCTAGATTACTTTCAAGAGCTCCGCGTCCTGAAAGAACACTATAAAGACAAAATCCTGATCAAAAGTGGTCTAGAGGTTGACTTTATAGAAGGTTATGAAACTGAAACAAAAGATTTTCTCAATGAATTCGGCGAATTCATTGATGACAGCATTCTTTCCGTCCATTTCATAAAGCAGGAAAGCAACTGGCATTGCATCGATTTCAGTGATGATGCGTTTGGTGAGATTGCCAATAAACTAGGTTCCATCGAAGCGGTTTATGCCAAATATTACGATACCTTAGAGAAATCAATCACAGCTGACCTAGGCATCTATAAGCCAAAAAGGATAGGACATATTACACTTGTTCATAAATTCCAGCACCGATACCCACCTGCAAAAAGCTTTGACGACCGTGTTTACAGGGTATTGGATATGATCAATGAACAACAATATGCACTTGATTATAATGGAGCAGGGTTCGTAAAGCCGCTATGCCGTGAGCCCTATCCTCCTGAACGGTTTGCAAAGCGTGCCATAGACCTTGGCATCCCGCTTATTTATGGTTCCGATGCACACCAGGCTAAAGATTTAGGCCAGGGATTTGAATCGTTGATTCCAGAATTCAACGGGTAAATCACGTAAACACTTCAGGCCCGTCCCGCAAGCAGGGGCTGGAGGTCTTCGGCAATAAATAATGTATCTTGCAGAAAACGAGCGACTTCCTCAGCATATAAATTTGTGTAATAGGCTTCCTGTGGGAACACATGAAGGACCTCCATCGCATAATGGGTATGCAGGACCGGAGCCGAGAGCAGGCCCTTTAGTTGCAGCATATACAAGGGGATAGAGACCGACTGAAAACTTCTGCTTTTAATGCCTTGTTCCAAAACATATTGAAAATAAGACTTTTCCTTTGTAAAATAAGTCGAATGAATTTCCCGGTTTAAATTTGAATCGAGTGAAGATTCTCCATATATAAATCGAGCTGCCAGGAAGTTTTCTCTTTGGAATGTAAGAATATCCTTTACCAAATTCATCAAGCATTGCTTTGGACCTTTATGATCCAGCAGCGTCATGTTCGTCTCAAGGACGAGAATATACTCTTCTAAATAGGAAGTGAAGCAGAATTCTAGCAACCCCTGCTTATTTTTAAAATAGTAAGCAATATTAGCAGCATTCACTTTCGCTTTATTCGCAATATCCCGTATGGATGTCGCATGATAGCCTTTTAAATGAAATAAATGTAAAGCAGCTTCCACAATAGCTTGTTTCGTTGGCGTCTGGCGATTCATTAGGCAATCCCTCGCTTTCTTTGAGACAAGTCTTGTGGACTATTTCTGCATTGAAGAGCTTGAATCCTTTAGTAAGTTCTCGACAATTTCTCTCCAATCAATAGGCTTGACTAGAAAGTACTGTAAAAATATGAGGAAGACAGGTGAACCCTTTTGTTTAATGTCGAAATGTATCAAGGAAAAAAAGAAAAAAACTATGAACTTGTCCAAAAACAGCTCTTTGCCTTAATAGAAGATGAACCAAATCAGATAGCCAATTTCAGTAATGCCGCTGCTTTACTGAATCAATTTCTCGTTGAGATTAACTGGGTCGGCTTCTATTTACTTGAAGAAGACCAATTGGTGCTAGGACCTTTCCAAGGCCTTCCAGCCTGTGTCCGCATTCCAATGGGCAAAGGCGTATGCGGGACCTCAGCGGCCACAAAAAAAACCTTACGCGTCGATGATGTCCATCAGTTCCCAGGACATATTGCCTGCGATGCTGCATCACGTTCTGAAATTGTCATACCCCTTATGAAGGAGGGCAAACTAATTGCCGTTCTTGATATCGACAGCCCAATTACGAACCGATTTGACGAAGTGGATCAGCAAGGACTCGAGAAATTCGCGGACATCCTAACCAAGCGTTTATAGAGTAAAAAGGGAGCGGCAATCCATGCCGCTCCCTTTTATTGTTACAGAAATCCATGTACATGAACTTTGTTTTTCCCTGAATTCTTCGCAATATATAACGCCTCATCTGCCCTTTTAACTACCTCTTTCATGTTATCTAAATGTTCTTTTGACCAACAGGACACGCCGCAGGAAATCGTCACTCTAGGATTGGATTTCTCCCAGACCTTATCCTTTACTCGTTCGGCAATGCGAACACCTGACTCTAAAGGAACATGTGGAAGGTAAATAGCTAGCTCTTCTCCGCCCCACCTGGCCCCGATATCCGTATCACGAATATTATGTTGAATGAGATCAGCGACCTGGATCAGAATATCATCTCCAACCTGATGACCATATGTATCATTAACCCTCTTGAAGTTGTCAAGATCAATCATAATGAAAGTGCCCTCTTCATCCTCTTCCATGGATTCGGACATTTTATCATCGAGATAACTCCTTGAATACAGTCGGGTTAAATGATCGGTAATGACCAGTTTTTCAAGTTCTTCACGAAGCATGGAATTGGCCATCGCCAAACTTGAGTGGTGGATAAGTGACTGTAACAACTTAAACATTTCAAATGAGAAGAAATAGGCTTCCTTATGCAAAATAACAGCGAATCCCTTAACATCATTACTTTCCATCATAGGAACTGCCATTAGGGAATGATATTTCACATTTTCATTGGGACAATGAATACTTAAATCCCCGATAAACAGTGATTCCTTATCAACATCAATCTTACCTTTCAGGAAAGATATATACATACTCGCCTCCTCTGAATCAAAAAACTCAGAGCTTCCTGTCAATAAACTCACTTTGTCACCAGGATGGAGCAGAATAAATCCTGTCTGATCAGCATGAAAGGACTTTATAATTTGCTGCTTCATATATTCCATGGTTTCACTCAAGCGCAGATTGGAATTTAAATGCTGTGATGTCTCATTTATAAGCTGTAAATCTGAAACAAGTCGTTTTGATTGTTGATACAGTTGAGCATTCTCCAAGGCACTTCCAGCAGTATTAGCCAACAATGAAATAAACTCAATTTCATTTTCAGGGAACACGAGTGTATTAGGCGCAATAACCTGAAGAACGCCATAGACCCCTTGTTTACCTTTTAAAGGAGCATATAAAATAGAGTGATTTTCAGATGAGTGATCCTCAAATTGTATGCTACCGTTTACATAAGCCTTTAGTGCAGCCACATTCTCACTATCATATTCGAGGTCCTTGATTGGCAGGTTTTCATGGCTGTCATTATCATGGGAGAGCAGCAGGTAATAATCAAAGGTTGGGTAAACAGTGTGCAACGTCGAGATAATTTCCCCTAAGACCGCGTCCATGTTCATTGAAGAATGAAATTTTTCTGTGACCTTGAAGAGTTGTTTATATCGTCTTTCCTCATCTGATATCTTAGAAATTGATAACGCAGCTTTCAAGATTGTGGTGAATTCTTTAGAAAAAGCAGCCCCTTCTTCCGGAGTAAGGCTTGTAAGAGAGCCATTTTTCCGTTCTTTGAAGGCCGTTAATCCAATGATCTTACCATTATCCCAAAGTGGTATAACAGTCTGGAAATCCTTTACTTCCTGCTGCATACTTACTGTTACATCTCTATCATCTTTCTGTTCTTTCAAGATCATTTCTATATACTCTTGTACAGGAACCTGCATGTTATAATCGTGAAAACATCCGGTAGAGGTTTCTTTATAAAATTGCTGTTTCCACTCATCAAATTTAAAGAACATTACCTCTTCCATACCTAGCAGGTCTTTCGTCTCAAATAAAAAAGTCTCCAAGAATGTTTCGTAATGGAGTTCACCTTGCATATTCTGTATGTGTTTAAAGAAAAGTACTCTTAATTCATTAATCAACCGAGCTGTTTTAATCTTCATCTCTATCATCCCTATATTACAGCCTATTTTTTAAAGAACCTTTTAAGGTTTCATAATACTTCCACTTTAAAACGAAGCAAAAAACTAGATTTAATCGAAACTTATAGTAATAGTTCCCAGGAAACTATTTATTGAAATTCATACTTTTTACTTATTATAACGCTTTCATCGGAAAAACTCTCCCAAAAATAGTACTTTTTTATGTAATTGTAATTTTATCCCTTGAATTATCTTTAAACTCCCTTTTAATGAAAAGCTAACTGTCCTTGACTCATTGAGCAGAATATTATACAATACTCCTTGTGTAAAATATTGCAGCCTATGTGACAGCTTTTATGTTCTCATTTTGTTCCTCCATACAGAGGTGTATCTCGTAACTCTCTGCTGCTAGGGCGAAGGTACATGAAAACAAAATGGTCATAACCGTTTATTCACACGGTTTTTATTTTACCAAAATAAAAACATTTAAAGGAGGAGTCATCCTATGGCTCGTTATACTGGCCCAAGCTGGAAACTATCCCGTCGTTTAGGAATTTCCCTAACAGGTACTGGTAAAGAATTAGAAAAACGCCCTTATGCTCCAGGACAACATGGTCCTAACCAACGTAGAAAAATTTCTGAATATGGAATTCAACTACAAGAGAAACAAAAACTTCGTCACATGTACGGAATCACTGAACGTCAATTCCGCACAATGTTCGACCGCGCTGGCAAACTTAAAGGTGTTCATGGTGAAAACTTCATGGTTCTTCTTGAATCACGTCTTGACAACCTAGTTTACCGTCTTGGTTTAGCTCGTACACGTCGTCAAGCACGTCAACTTGTTAACCACGGTCACATCACTGTAGACGGAAGTCGCGTAGACATCCCTTCTTACAAAGTGTCTCTTGGACAAACAATCTCAGTTCGTGAAAAATCACGTAACTTCTCAATCATTAAAGAATCAGTTGAAGCAACTAACTTCGTACCTGACTTCCTTACTTTTGATGCTGAGAAATTAGAAGGTACTTTCACTCGTTTACCAGAACGTTCTGAATTGCCTGCTGAAATTAACGAAGCTCTTATCGTTGAGTTCTACTCTCGTTAATAACTTCAAAAAAAACCTCATCCTTGGATGGGGTTTTTTTTTGTGCACAGAACTCAACTTCCAGACAAAACAAGGCCCGGCTGAGATTCAGCCGGGCCTTGTTTTCTCATTTCACTAATGTATATTTCTTCTTACCGCGACGAACAAGGATGAACTCTCCTTCAATCTTAACCTCTTCAGCCACGACATATTGCAGATCAGTCACTTTCTCGCCATTGATGGAGATTGCACCATTCTGAATATCTTCACGAGCTTGTCGCTTCGATGGAGAAATCTTCGCTTCAACAATTAAATCAACTAAGCTGATATCTTCCTTACTTTCACGTTCAAAGGTCGGAACATCTTTAAAGCCCAATTTAATTTCGGCCGCACTTAAATTTTTCACCTCACCGCTGAATAGAGCTGCAGAGATTTTGATTGCTTGGTCAAGAGCTTCCTGCCCGTGAATCAAACGTGTCATTTCTTCCCCTAAAGCTTTTTGAGCTTTACGTAAATGCGGTTCAGTCTGCACGGATTGCTCTAACTCTTCAATTACTTCACGTGATAGGAATGTGAAGAATTTCAAGTATTTCACGACATCAGCATCCGCTGTATTAATCCAGAATTGGTAAAATTCATAAGGAGTCGTTTTTTCCGGATCAAGCCAGATTGCTCCGCCTTCCGTTTTACCGAATTTCGTTCCGTCCGCTTTCGTCACGAGCGGAATCGTCATGCCGAACGCTTTTGCTTCCTCGTCATGCGATTTACGAATCATTTCAAGACCAGTCGTAATATTGCCCCACTGATCACTCCCGCCAATTTGCAACTTACAGTCATGATTATCGTATAAATGACCAAAGTCGATCCCTTGTAAAATTGTATACGCGAATTCCGTAAAAGAAATCCCTGTTTCCAAACGGGAAGCAACCGTGTCTTTTGCCAGCATGTAGTTTATGCCGATGTATTTCCCGTAATCACGCAAGAACGTAACCATGTCGATTTTACCTATCCAGTCATAGTTATTGACCATAACTGCGCCATTTTCACCTTCGAAGTCAAAGATATGGGATAGCTGCCCTTTAATACAGTCGGCATTATAAAGCACTTTTTCCAACGTTTGCAGCTGGCGTTCTTCTTTTTTACCGCTTGGATCACCGATAAGTCCAGTAGCCCCTCCTACAAGTACAAGGGGACGATGACCGTGCTGTTGGAAACGGCGCATTGTTAAGAATGGCAATAGATGTCCGATGTGCATACTATCCGCGGTTGGATCTACCCCACAGTATAAAGAAATTTTTTCTTTTTCTAAAAGGTCCTTAAAACCCTCTTCATCCGTTTGTTGATAAATAATCCCTCTCCACTCGAGTTCCTTTAGCAATTCCATTTTATAATTCCTCCTTCAAATCCGAAAATATCCCGCAAAAAGCATACAAAAACGCCCCTTCATATAAATATGAAGGGACGAATAAATTCGCGGTACCACCCAACTTGAGGACATAAAGCGTCCTCCGCTCGAGACGAATAACGGTCGTCAACCGTTTCCTGCTACTAATCATTTCACAGCAAATGCTCAAGGAAGTAATTCATCTCACTATATGTACCGATTTCCACTGACCACCGGCTCTCTAAAACAGGGATAGTTTGACTACTGGGTCCTATCATCGCGCTTTTTTAATAAATTTTATTGTTAATAAGTTTTTATCATACATAACATTCATTGTCAACATCACCCTTACAGATTCTAGAAAAATATGAAAGTTCGCCTTTCCCTTCCGTGTTATATGCTATAATATATGTGATTTCAGGGGGTATGATACATGAATAATAATCAAAAAGATAGATTTCAAACAGCATGGAAACAGCTAACCCGTTTTTTTCAAAATGAAAAAACACAAAAAAATGCAAGGGTTACATACCAAGTCATTTGGAACCTAACGTTGATCCTCATTATTGTTGGGGTTCTAGGATTCTCATTCGCCGGCGGCGTTGGAGCCGGCTATTTCGCTGCCCTCGTCAATAATGAGCCGGTACGCTCAAAGGATGATTTAAAAAAGGACATTTACAATTATGAAGAGACCTCTGAGGTATACTTTGCGGATAAAGTATACTTGGGCAAGCTCAAGAGTGACCTTGATCGTGAAGAAGTGTCCATCGATAAAGTTTCCGACCATCTTAAAAATGCAGTCATCGCTACAGAAGATGAGTATTTTTATGAACATAACGGAGTTGTTCCGAAGGCTATCCTGCGTGCAGTTTATCAGGAATTTACGAATGCATCCGTTCAATCAGGTGGAAGTACTTTAACACAACAGCTCATAAAAAACCAAGTCTTAACGAACGAAGTATCATTTGAACGGAAAGCAAAAGAAATTTTACTTGCGCTCCGGGTCGAGAAGTTCTTTGAAAAAGAAGAGATTTTAGAAACCTACCTAAACGTCTCCACTTTGGGACGAAACTCTTCCGGACAGAATATTGCTGGTGTCCAGTCGGCTGCCGAAGGTATTTTCGGAGTGGAAGCTAAAGATCTATCTTTACCCCAATCTGCCTTTATTGCAGGATTACCGCAAAGTCCTTTTGGGTATACTCCATATACCCAGCAAGGGAAGCTTAAAGATAATCTAGAGCCCGGAATTAACCGGATGAAAACCGTATTAAAACGAATGTATAGCAATGAATACATAACAAAAGAACAATATGATAAAGCAATCGCATACGACATAACAAAAGACTTTATCGGTAAAAAGGCGTTGCCCTCTGAGAAATATCCATGGCTCACCTATGAAATAGAAAAACGTTCCATTGAAATTTTGTCACTTAGCTTAGCAAAAGAAGATGGATATGAAGAAAAAGATTTAGAGAACGATGATTTAAAAAAGCAATATTTAGCACTAGCTGATCGTAAACTGCGTCAAAACGGCTATAAAATTTATACGACAATCAATAAAAAGATCTATGACCAAATGCAAGAAGTAACTAAAAACTATCCAAATTTCGGATATGATAAAACCGAACAGGTCATCGATCCGGATACGAAAGAAATGAAAACTGTAAAAGAGCCCGTTGAGGCGGGAGCTATCCTTATTGAAAATAAAACAGGGAAAATCATCAGTTTTGTCGGTGGACGTGACTTTAAACGGGAACAAACAAACCATGCAACATCATCACTACGGTCAAATGGTTCAACGATGAAACCGCTATTGGTATACGGTCCAGGCATTGAGCTAGGAAAGATTTCACCTGGGAGTGTAACAGCCAACGTACCAATTACCATTCCAGGCAATACGCCGTGGCGGCCGGGAAACTATGGCGGCGGAAGCCTCACCGGCTTAACGACAGCTCGGGAAGCGTTAAAGAATTCGTATAATATTCCAGCTGCCCTATTTTACATGAAAATCATCAACCAAAATCCGGTTTCCTATTTGGAAAAAATGGGCTTTACATCTTTAACAAAAGGGGATTACTCAAATCGTGCCATGTCATTAGGTGCCTTGGACAAAGGTGTAACCGTTGAAGAAAATGTCAATGCGTTTGGCACATTTGCCAATTCAGGGGAATTCGTTGATGCTTATATGATTGACAAAATCGTATCAAAAGATGATGAGGTCATCTATGAACACAAAGCAAAACCAGTAAAAGTATTTTCACCGCAAACTGCTTATTTAACGCTTGATATGATGCGGGATGTCGTAAACAGCGGTACGGCGGCTTCGGTCAGGAACCGACTTGCTTTCTCCAGTGACTGGGCAGGTAAAACCGGGACTGGACAAAACTATTGGGATGCTTGGTTTGTCGCCACTAATCCAAATGTAACGTTTGGTACATGGATGGGTTATGACACACCGAAGTCTTTAAAAGGGACCTATAATGGTCTTGAATATAATAAACGTAATATCTATTATTGGGCAGATTTGATAAATGCCGCATACAAAGTCGATTCAAAACTCGTCGACCCTGATAAGCGGTTTGAGATGCCCGGCGGAATTGTCAGTCGTTCCTTCTGTGGCGTTTCAGGCCTTCTGCCTTCAAGTTCATGTCAAAAGGCTGGACTTGTCAAGTCTGATTTATTCATCGCCAAATATGCCCCATCTAGAGCAGATAATAGTTTCATAGATGGACAATATGTATCAGTCGGCAGCAAACGATACGCGGCTCTTCCACAAACACCGAGCGAATTCACAAGCGGTGGGTTCATGCTGAATCCTGCGTCCTTTGAAGATATCGGATTGAAATATGTGGATGATCCCGGATCCTTAATTCCCGGAGGAGAAAAATGGGGCAATGTCGTCGGGACGAAAGCGACACTTAATGATAATGGAAAAGCGCCTAATGCCCTTTCTATCACTGTAAGTAACAATAAGATTTCATGGGGGCTTCACCCTGAAGGAGATGTCGTCGGCTATCGCGTCTACAAAAATGGTAGAAAAGTGGCGAGCATTAATTCTGGGGGTAATCTTGTTTACACTGCCGGATCAGGTGGATCTTATTACGTAACAGCTGTAGACATAGTCGGCAAAGAATCAGCACCTTCGCAACACGTTGAAATTGGCGCTAAAAAGACAAGTGCAAAAGCGGAAGCTAAAGATGAAGATAAAGACAACAAATCAAAAGATTCCACTAAGAATAAAGATAATATCGCAAATGAAAAAACAGATACCGAAGAGAAAAAACCAGACTCAAAAGAAGAGAACGTTACTGCAGAAAAAGACAAAGATACAAACAACACAGATAAAGAAGATACAGGAAAAGATACAAATATAGACAAAGAAACAGACCAAAATAAAGACCAAAATATAGACCAAAACAAAGACACAGATAAAGCTGAAGAAGAGGAAGAAGAATAACACGCTTCTTGAAGTAACTTAGCAGGCTACGGGAAAACGACCCAACAGCCTGTTTTTTTATAGATTTATTATTTCCTATGCTATTTAACTTGATTAGCATAGGACCCTTAAACTTTAAACACATGAAAAAGGCATCCATGCCAATGAACATGGATGCCTTTTTTCTACTATTCTTGATTCCAGATAACTCGGCTTTTTAATCTTCCATTGATGATAAATCACCAGTTGGAAGATCAAGTTCCCAAGCTTTCAAGACCCGGCGCATGATTTTACCGCTTCGTGTTTTCGGAAGTTTATCTCGGAATTCAATTTCACGTGGTGCGGCATGTGCTGCGAGACCTAGCTTAACAAATTGACGAATTTCTTCAATTAATTCATCGTTGGCTTCGTATCCGTCACGAAGGGCAATAAACGCTTTAATAATTTCGCCCCGGACTGGATCTGGCTTCCCGATAACCCCTGCTTCAGCAACGGCTGGATGCTCAACCAACTTGCTTTCCACTTCGAAAGGACCTACTCTTTCCCCGGCTGTCATGATGACATCATCTACGCGGCCTTGGAACCAGAAATATCCTTCTTCATCCATATAAGCGGAATCCCCAGAAACATACCAATCGCCTGGCATAAAGTAAGATTCATATTTTGACTCATTATTCCAGACAGTCTTCATCATTGAAGGCCAGCCTTTTTTAATAGCAAGGTTCCCCATTCTGTGCGGAGGAAGCTCTTTACCTTGATTATCCACTATTGCCGCTTCCACACCCGGGATCGGTTTCCCCATCGAACCCGGTTTGATTTCCAGGCAAGGATAATTACAGATGAGTTGAGCACCTGTTTCCGTCATCCACCATGTGTCATGGATGCGGTGATTGAATACTTTCATCCCCCAGCGGACCACTTCCGGATTCAACGGTTCACCGACACTTAAGACATGGCGGAGAGAACTTAAATCGAATTGTTTAACGATTTCGTCTCCTGCACCCATCAGCATCCTGAACGCAGTCGGTGCACTATACCAGACCGTAACACCAAAGTCTTGCAGAGTTTGGTACCAAGATTCAGGCTTAAATCGACCACCTACGATGACATTCGATGTACCTGTCAGCCATGGACCAAAGATACCGTAAGACGTCCCTGTCACCCATCCAGGATCCGCTGTGCACCAATACACATCTTCTTCCTGTAAATCAAGGACCCATTTTGCCGTTTGATAATGCTGAACCATCGCATTATGTACGTGGAGCACACCTTTTGGCTTCCCTGTCGAACCGGATGTATAGTGAAGAATCAGTCCATCAGCGCGGTCCACCCATTCAATCTCAAATTTTTTGTCCGCTTCTTTTAGTTTTTTATTAAAGTGATAATATTTTCCTTCTTCTTTGATATTTTCCCCCACTAAAAAAATATGCTTCAAATGGGGCAATTCATCCACCGGGACACGAGGCAAAAGCTCAGGAGTCGTTACTATCACACTTGCCTCGCTATCTTCCAGACGATCTCTTACGGCGCCCTCCATGAAAGCTTCGAACAACGGACCGACTACTGCTCCAGTTTTAATGGCACCTAGTAATGCAAAATAAAGTTCCGGGGAGCGAGGCATGAAAATGAAAACACGATCACCCTTTTCCACCTTGGCAATGTTCTTGAACACATTGGCCGCTTGGTTTGAATAATCTTTCATTTCCTTAAATGTGTACTTTTCATTTCTTTTTTCATCTTTGTAATAAAGGGCGACCTTGTTTTTTCTGTATGTTTCAACATGGCGGTCAATGGCTTCATATGCGAGATTCACTTTACCTGTTTCAGACCAGGAGAATTCCTTTTCCGCTTCAGACCAGTCAAACGTCTTGTATTTTTCATCGTAATTCTTTAAATTAAAATTACCCTCAACTACTGGCAGCGCTTTCACATTCATACGACATACTCCCCCTTTTTTCAGCTTTATATTTTGTATTATAGTATAAAAATCTAATTTTCTCAATTTTTAAAATACTTATTTTTTCCATATTAGGGTAAATTCATTCGCTATAAATTTTGAAAACTTAAGGCGAATATTGCTAAAGGGTGATTACGAATTGATATCCGGAACATAAAGCCATGTTGTAACAAAAGATTCAAATATGTCTCGAACTTTCAGAATTATGTCACTTGTTTTTTATGTATAATTTATGTAAACTTTCCATTTGGTTAGTTTTCAAGCATAATGAATCTTATACTTTGGGATATAAGTATAAAAGATAACTATTTTACGAGGTTGGTGAAAGAATGGAATATAGTAAGACCTATTACGCTAAGGAATTGCAGACATTAAGCGGCACACTCATCATTGAAGGCCCGCTTAATGGACAAAAAATGGCATCCTATGAGTTTCACGAAGACTTAGTCGCCTTTCGCCCACCTGCTCTGCAGCATAAAGCGTTAATCGAGATCGCAGACTTGCCTGAGGGCAGAATCTTTATAGCGCGTGAAAATCAGACCATCGTTGGTTATGTAACTTATTTATATCCCGACCCCTTGGAACGCTGGTCAGAAATCAAGATGGATGACCTGATTGAGCTTGGTGCAATCGAGGTCATCCCTAAATATCGGGGTGCCTCCGTCGGGAAGAACTTAATCCGTCTCTCCATGGAAGACGATTCGGTAGAAGACTTTATCATCATTACAACTGAATACTATTGGCATTGGGATTTGAAAGGGACAGGATTGAATATTTGGGACTATCGCAAAATCATGGAAAAAATGATGAGTGCCGGCGGCTTGGTCTACTTTGCAACAGATGACCCGGAAATCAGTTCCCATCCAGCCAACTGCCTGATGGCGCGTATTGGAAAAAGAGTGCCGCCCGAATCTATCCAGAAGTTTGACCAACTACGTTTTATGAATCGATTTATGTATTAAAAAGGTGAGTAAAGAGGAGGAACAAATATGATTGTTGAAAAAATAATGAATGAAGATATTATTTCTCTCACTCCAACAGATACAATCCATAGCGCTGTCTTAATCATTAAGGAGAAACGAATTCGCCATATTCCCATTGTCGATGACAACTTTCAACTTGTGGGATTAGTCAGTGACCGTGATATACGGGATGCTGCTCCTTCGATTTTCCGCACCTCAGAATACAAAAATGATTTACAAAAACCACTAACCAGCATCATGAAAACAGATATAATCACAGGGCATCCGCTAGATTTTGTTGAAGAAATCGGGGCTGTATTTTGTGAAAACAATATCAGCTGCCTGCCAATCGTGAAAGAAAAAAAGTTAGTAGGCATTATAACCGGTTCTGATTTGCTTCATTCTTACGTTGAATTAACGGGGGTTAATCAGCCCGGTTCCCAAATTGAAATCAAAATTCCGAATAAAGCAGGGGCGCTTTACGATATTGCCCTCATTTTCAAAAAGCGCAATTTGAATATCCTGAGTACTCTTGTTTATCCGGAAAAAACTGAAATTGATTATAAGATTCTTGTAATCCGTGTACAGACAATGAATCCATTTATGGTGGTGGAGGATTTAAAGAAAGAAGGCTATACCGTTTTATGGCCTAGTCTACCGGGGATTTCTCATGACTGATAAATCACTGTTTGTTTATTCCGATGAACTCCTTACCTATAAATTCAGCGACGAGCATCCTTTTAATCAAAAGCGGCTTAAGCTCACGCTAGATTTGTTAAAAAAACACCATGCCATTAGTGATGATCAAATTATAAAACCTAGACTTGCTACCGATGAAGAATTAGAACTGATTCACGACCACCATTATGTAAACGCTGTCAGATTGGCGGGCGAGGGAAAACTTCCTCTTGAAAAAGCCGTAAATTATGGATTAGGAACAGAAGATACTCCAATTTTTCCTAATATGCATGAAGCAAGTGCCTTACTAGTAGGTGGAACCTTAACGGCCGTGGATGCGGTTATGACCGGTCAGTCTCTGCATGCCCTGAATCTTGGTGGGGGGCTGCATCATGGTTTTCGCGGCAAAGCTTCGGGCTTTTGTATTTATAATGATAGTTCGGTCGCGATTAAATACTTACAAAAAAAATATGGCGCACGTGTCTTATATGTCGATACGGATGCCCATCATGGTGACGGCGTACAATGGTCGTTTTATGATGACCCAGAAGTCTGCACCCTATCCATTCATGAAACAGGACGTTATTTGTTTCCCGGCACTGGCAATATTAACGAACGAGGGCAAGGAAAGGGCTACGGCTATTCATTCAATATTCCCGTCGATGCGTTCACGGAAGATGACTCCTGGCTCGAATGCTACACAGCTTCCTTTAAAGAAGTGGTTGAATTCTTCAAACCGGATGTCATCTTAACACAAAATGGTGCCGATTCTCATTATTATGATCCACTCACCCACCTATCTGCCACAATGAAGATTTACAGGGAAATACCAAAATTGGCTCACGAATTGGCCCATCAGTATTGTGAAGGCCGCTGGATTGCAGTTGGCGGCGGAGGGTATGATATCTGGCGTGTCGTTCCGCGTGCCTGGTCGAGGGTCTGGCTTGAGATGACGAATAATGATATATCTGGCCCCCTATCGAAAGAATGGCTTAATACATGGCAGCCTGAGTCCCCTGTGACGCTCCCAAATGAGTGGGATGATATGGAGGACATATACGAACCGATTCCAAGGAAACCAGAAATTACCGAGAAGAATGCCCAAACGCTCGAAAAGGCTCTTTATCCCATCCGAACTTCCAAACAAACATCAACAAGTAATGATAAAAGCTGACTAAAAAGGTCGTTGAAAAACGATCTTTTTTTCGTCAAGACCCTTCATATAGTTTTCAAAACTAAAAGAGAGTGCCCTAAGGACACTCTCTAACCAGCTTATTTCGTTGATTGCCGCTCTTCAATTCGATGTGGTAAGATCACTTTTTCATGACCCTCCTCCACTTGTTCTTTATTCATCAATTTTGTCAGAAGCCTCATTGCAACCGCTCCGATATCGTATAAAGGCTGAACAATCGTCGTAATTTGCGGGCGAACCATTAAGGTCAATCGGGTGTTATCAAAACTGATCACTTCAAAGTCTTCCGGTACATTATAGCCTTTGTCCTGAGCAGCATGGACAATTCCTAGAGCCATTTCATCAGCGCCGACAATGAACGCCGTCGGTTTCTTTTCAGCTTCCAGAAACTTATCAAAAGACTCAATCCCTGAATCATATGTATAATCGCCATCAACAATATAACTCTCATCGAATGAAAGCCCCGCTTCTTTCAACCCTCGTTTATAACCAGCTAATTTCTTTTCATTAATTAGCGCGGACAAGTTTCCAGTTACAAAAGCAATATGCTCGTGACCCTTTTGGGCGAAGAAGGTAACTGCGTCAAATGCAGCTGCTTCATAGTCAATATTAACGGATGGGACTTGTCCGCTTTCTTCTACCGAACCAGCCAATACGATTGGAACAGGTGAATTTTTAAACTCTCTCACATGTTCATCCGAAATATTTCCACCCATGAATACGATACCATCTACTTGTTTTCCAAGCATCGTATTCAACAAATGAAATTCCTTATCTATATTCTCATCAGAACTGCTTAGAATGATATTGTATTTATACATAGTCGCAATATCTTCTATGCCTCGTGCTAACTCGGCAAAAAAGATACTAGAGATATCTGGGATAATAACCCCTACTGTTGTTGTTTTCTTGCTGGCAAGACCCCTCGCCACTGCATTAGGACGGTATCCTAACCTATCAATCACGTCTGAAACTTTCTTTCTTGTTGCAGGCTTTACATTTGGATTCCCGTTTACTACGCGGGACACAGTGGCCATAGAAACATTCGCTTCGCGTGCCACATCATAAATGGTTATATTATTCATTCATCCATTCCTCCATTTCTTTCATTTTTCCCATAAAAGACTCGAAATATTTGAGAAAAATTCTTTTATACGTTTTTCTTCTATAAGGAAGATTATTTTAGGAACAATCTGACTAACAAAAATGCAGTCCTACTCTTTCTTCTCAGCCATGATTCATAATCTCTACAAGTATAAAATTCACATAGATATCACTTTATGTATGACTCAACCTTCCGAACAGTTCTCATTCTTGTTATTTATCATACGATAGTAGAATCTTTCCTGCAATCCAATAGTGCCTTTTTATAGACTTTTTCTGCAAAAACAAGTATTTTACCATTAAAAATAGCCCTTGCCAAGATGGTAAGGGCCGTAAGTGCATATTTTAAAAACCTTCTAGCTTATACTGTTACCCAGTTCAAACGTTTAATTTCTTCGTAAAATTCATCAAATTGTTTGAAGTCCATTTGCTGTGCAGAGTCTGATAAAGCAACAGACGGATCAGGATGAACTTCTGCCATGACACCATCCGCACCGATAGCAAGAGCTGCTTTAGCTGTTGGAAGCAATAGGTCGCGTCGTCCAGTAGAATGCGTTACGTCAACCATAACCGGTAAGTGAGTTTCTTGTTTTAAAATCGGAACAGCAGAGATATCAAGTGTATTTCTTGTTGCTTTTTCGTAAGTACGGATACCGCGCTCACAAAGGATGATGTTACCATTACCTTGTGACATGATGTATTCCGCTGCATGAATGAACTCCTCGATTGTTGCAGCAAGTCCACGTTTCAAGAGAACAGGTTTATTTACGGCACCTGCAGCTTTTAACAAGTCAAAGTTTTGCATGTTACGTGCTCCGATTTGGATGACATCAATATGTTCAACCGCAGCTTCGATGTCGTTTGCACTCACGATTTCACTGATTACAGCTAAGCCGTATTCATCAGCTACACGCTTAAGAATTTGTAAGCCTTCCAAACCAAGTCCTTGGAAATCGTATGGAGAGGTACGTGGTTTATATGCACCACCGCGCATTAATTTCAAGCCTTTTGCTTTGATGACTTCAGCCACTGCAGCTGTTTGTTCATAAGATTCAACGGCACATGGTCCGAAAACAAAGCTTGGAATTCCGTTCCCAATCAATTCGCCTTTAATGTCGATGATTGTATCTTCCGATTTTTGTTTTCTAGAAACAAGAAGCGTTTTCTTCTGGTCATCTTTTTGAAGTTCCAAGCCTAATTTGAAGATTTCTTTGAAAATATGTTTAATCGAACCAAGGTCAAGAGGTCCTTGATGATTAGCTTCGATAAGGTCCAACATTGTTCTTTCACGGACCGGATCGTAACGGTTTACACCTTGTTTTTCTTTTACGCGGCCAATTTCCTGTACAAGTTCAGCACGTTGATTAATAAGATGTAATAACTGAAGGTTCACATCATCCAGTTGATTACGAAGTCCATCAAGCTCTTTGTTGCTCATTACAAATCCATCCCTTCGTTTTTTAAAATTAAAACCGGTTCAGCGATTAAAAGCCCAAATTATCTATTTGAATTTTCACTCATTTGCCCCGATTATTTTATCCAATGAAAAATTTTATAATATTTCATGTATAATTAAATCAATTATAAATGAAGTATCATTAAATGTCACTACATTTTTCTTTAATAATTAAACGCTTTTAAGCATTAAAGTCATAATTACATAAAAGTAGGTGTTTACCATGTACGAAAAACTGTTTGCTTTAGATATTGGAACACGATCCGTTGTAGGAATTATATTGGAAAAAAAGCAGGAAAGCTATAATATAATAGATATTTTATCTGAAGAGCATTCTGAGAGAGCCATGCTCGATGGACAAATTCATGATGTCCTTGCCGTATCCAAAGTCATTACTCATATCAAAAGTCAACTTGAAGAAAAACACGGTTCCTTAAAGAAGGTTTCCGTGGCTGCTGCCGGAAGGGCCTTAAAAACGGAACGGGCGGAAATGGCGATCAATATTGGAGGCAAGCCGATGCTGACACGTGAAGATATCCTTCACCTTGAATTCAGTGCCGTCCAGGAAGCACAGGCCGTTGTTGCCAAACAAACCACTTCCCATTCCATGTATTATTGCGTTGGTTATTCTGTTTTATACTACCGGCTTGATGGACAGGAAATAGGTAGTCTAATTGACCAGAGCGGTGATGAAGCATCTGTTGAGATCATTGCTACCTTTCTTCCGAAGGTTGTCGTAGAATCACTGCTGTCAGCCTTAAAGAGAGCGGATTTGGAAATGCAGGCTCTCACCCTTGAGCCTATAGCAGCTATCAATGTACTCATTCCGTCATCCATGCGGCGCTTAAACGTCGCTTTAGTAGATATTGGAGCCGGGACATCAGATATTGCCCTGACAGATTCAGGGACCGTCATTGCCTATGGGATGGTGCCAATTGCCGGTGATGAAATAACCGAGGCAATCAGTGACTACCTGCTTCTTGATTTCCCATTAGCCGAAAATGCAAAAAGAGAGTTAATCAATCATGATCATATAACAGTTACAGATATCCTCGGTTTTGCCAACGATGTTTCCAGGGAAGATATCATCCATAATATTCATCCCTCACTCGATCGTTTGGCCGAGTCAATCAGTACGGAAATTCTATCTCTGAATAACGCAAAACCGCCAAAAGCAGTTATGCTTGTTGGTGGCGGAAGTCAGACACCAGAGCTTCCCCGCCTTTTGGCTGAAAAATTAAATTTGCCTGAGAACCGAGTTGCTATTCGTGGTATAGAAGCCATCCAAAACCTCGGGATTTCAGATACGATTCAAAAAGGTCCCGAATTGGTTACCCCAATTGGCATAGCCATTGCAGCCGATAAAAACCCGATACAGTATATGAGCGTAACCGTTGACGACCGTCCCATCCGTCTATTCGATATGAAACGGACAAGCCTGGGGGATTGCCTGCTCACGGCCGGTATCCGGATGAGTAAACTGTACGGAAAGCCTGGGATTGCTAAAATTGTACATATCAATGGGCAGCAGATTACGCTTCCAGGAGGACACGGGAAGAAATCTCTTATTACTTTAAATGGGAAAGAAGCCTCCTTAGATGATGAAGTTAGAAATGAGGATGTCATTATAACCAAAAAAGGTGAAGACGGTGAGCCCGCTATTTTACGGATAAGCGATGTGCTTGATGACCACTCCAGTAAAAAAGTTACCCTTAATGGAACAGAACATAGGATTTGGGCCTCTATCACCAGAAATGGAAAAGCGGCGTCTGGCAATGAACTTGTTGAGGACCATGATCAAATAACCTGCGAAATGCCTGGAACAATCCAGGAATTAATTAAGGCGGTTCAACAGCCTGAGCTCCTTACTCGTCTTGAACCTTTTTCCTTTCAGTTAAATGGTAGAGCCATTCGGCTCCCGGCCTTAACAGGAAGAATCACTAAAAATGGTTTAGAATCGAAACTTGCCTACTCTTTTGATGATGGAGATGAAATAGAAATCACAAGACGGACCCAGCCAACATTACTGGATGTTGCTGACGCCCTTAATATTCAGCACACCTTCTCCATCCCTGTTTTTTATGAGGGGAATCAAGTTATCCTCTCTAAGAAACTAGCTGAGTTTCGGCGGAACAACGAACTTCTTGAAGAGAATGATTTCATTCATACAGGAGATTCAATCAGCTTAGTCCGACAAAAACTAGAACCATTTATTTTTCAGGATGTATTCCGCCATGTCGAAATTGACTTGCCCGCTCAAGGAGATAAACGCTTTACCCTTATCAAAAACGATCAAGAAACGACCTTTCATGAAGTAATTTCTCCCGGGGATCATTTAAAAATCCTTTGGCCAACTACTGTATGAATGAAGGCGGAATAAAAAAGCCGGATCCCTCAAGCAAAGGGATCCGGCTTTTCAACTTATTCAGAGATAGCTTTAGTTAGTGAATCGTATGTAATTCTCCAATGAGATTCATTCCAGGCTGGTTTTCCATTTTTAAAAAGAATAACCTGTGGCGATTGATGTTTAATATCAAATGTTTCTGCCACATAATTGGATAGAGGACGCGCTTCTTGAACGGCTAAATAGGCCGTTTTTAGTTCCTCGTTCGCTGCCATATACTTTTCATATTGTTCATATGCTTCAGCGCTGACTGGGCATGTTAAACTATGCTTGAAAAGAAGGAACGTCTCCTTATTTAAAAGCTCATTGAATTGTTCTTCTGAATCAATTTTATTTATTGTCATTTTTTGAAGTCTCCTTTCATTATTAGCATAGTTTATCATCAAAAAGACGATGAAGCTATCGTACCGCTTCATCGCCTGATTCTTGACAAACTTCTATGCGCCTTCACCAGTAATATATGAATGAAGATTTGAGTTTAATTTTTTAATTTATTTTCTGTTTCATCAAATGCTTTTTTCGCTTCATCAAGCTTTAATTTTGCCGTATTCTTGTTTCCGCTTGTAGTATCGGCTGGAGCATTTTCTGAATCCGTGTTGTTATCGTTCGTATAATTGGTTTCGACCGATACAATTGGAGCATCTGAAGTTCCAGTTACATCAATATCCTTATTGCTCGAATTTGTAGTATCATCGGCAGCATCACCGTTTTCTTCTTTACCCACTTTTAAACTTTTCACTTTATTAACAATACCAGATGATTTATTAGAAACAATTTCAGTGACAGAGCTTGTTTTTTCTTTGGCAGTATCGGCCAGAGCTGTACCTTTTTCCATTGCCGTTTGTCTTAGTTTTTCTGTTTTCTCTGAAAGATTTCTAGCTTGTTCATTTAAATCACTTCTTAATTCCTTACCTGTTTTCGGAGCCATAAACAGCGCTGTTGCTGCTCCAATCATGCCACCGATTAATGCGCCAATCATAAAGTCCTTTGAATTGATAGAGTCGCATTCGTCCTCATATGATTTCTGGTAGTCCTTTGTCGGAAATTCTTTTTGAGTCATAGTACATTCCCCTCTCAATTTTCAGTTTATTTTTATTTAACTAGATTTTAAGATCTAGAGCGTAAAAACCTTTTTTTAGGTAAGTTATCTGTTTCTAGTGCTTCCCGTTCTAACTCCGCTCTTTCATTTGGAGTCGGGGCAGCCTGCTTATTTCTGGATTTCCATTTGTCCCGAATTTCCAAGGCTACATTACTCCATTGTACAATTTGGGAGATTCGCTCTTGATTATTATCAATCTCCGTCTGCACCTTATGGGAAACCTTTTGGACGGAAGTGTTAAAGCTTGAGATGGATGTGCCGACATCCTTCACAGCATCTACTACTGTGTTCAGATTTTCTGATTTTTGTTGCAAGTCTTCAGCCAACGTATTTGTTTTATGTAATAGCTGGGTAGTTTCGAGCGTTATGCCCTGCATTTGGCTTTCAAGTCCTGTCAGCGTCCGGGCCACGCTGTCCAAGGTAGCTTGAAGTGATGTGAGTACCTTGGTTAAAAAAATAACAAGGACTAAGAAAGCAATCGCTGCAATTGCAGCACTTACGTATAAAATAATCTCCATTGGAACACCTCCGAAAAAAATCGACTATTAAGTAACTGTTAGTTATTAGTTACCCCTTCCCTGTTATTATAAACGTTTTTATTTTTTCAATATACCCTACCAAACCCTAATCTGGAAATATTATTGTCTAAAACCATTTCCTCCATAGGAGTCTATAGATGAACTTATGGCAATAAATCGGGTATGATAGAAAGATAAGTCGAATTTAAACATTGGAGGTATTTTTATGAAAGATCCTAGAATTGAAACATTAGCAAATAACTTAATCAATTATTCCGTGAAGCTTCAAAAAGGTGAAAAAGTCTTAATAGAAAACTTTGGATTGCAGCGTGAACTTGTTAACGCCCTTGTGAATGAAGCCTATGCAGCAGGTGGTTACCCGTTCGTCCTTTTAAAAGACCACCAGGTGGATCGTGCCTTGTTAATGGGTGCTCAAGAAGAACAATACAAGATGATGGGTGAGTTTGAAGCAAACGTAATGAGCCAGATGGATGCTTATATCGGGCTTCGTGCCGGGGATAATATCAATGAGCAGTCCGATGTCCCTGCAGAGAAAATGGCAATTCAGGGACAAACAGTCGGGAAAGTACATAGAAATATCCGCGTACCAAAAACAAAATGGGTCGTACTTCGCTACCCGACAAATTCCATGGCTCAATTAGCCAAAATGAGTACAGAAGCATTCGAAGATTTCTATTTCGAAGTCTGCAACCTCGACTACGGCAAAATGAGCGAAGCAATGGAAAACCTTGTTGAATTGATGGATAAAACAGATAAAGTCCGCTTAACAGGTCCCGGAACGGACTTATCCTTCTCCATCAAAGACATTAAAGCCATCAAATGTGCAGGTGAGCTAAACATTCCTGACGGTGAAGTATATACGGCTCCTGTGAAGGATTCAATCAATGGTGTGATTTCATATAATACTCCGTCCCCTTATCAGGGTTTTACTTTTGAAAACGTGAAGTTAACATTCAAGGATGGGAAAATTGTTGAAGCAATTGCGAATGATACTGAACGCATCAACAAAATTTTTGATACAGATGAAGGCGCACGATATGTCGGTGAATTTGCGATTGGTGTAAATCCTTATATTCTACACCCGATGCAAGATATCCTCTTTGATGAAAAAATTGATGGAAGTTTTCATTTTACCCCTGGACAATGCTATGATGATGCCTTTAACGGAAACCATTCAAACATTCACTGGGACCTAGTCAATATCCAGCGCCCTGAGTATGGCGGAGGAGAAATTTATTTTGATGATGTCTTGATTCGTAAGGACGGACGCTTTGTCTTACCTGAACTGGAAAAATTAAATCCAGAAAATTTAAAATAACATTTATAAGTTGTACCGGATTTTAAAAAACCAGCCGCAGTCTATTTTGCGGCTGGTTTTTTTCTATGGATCTAAACTAAAAAAAATGGCCGACCCGCTAACGGATTGGCCATTTTTTTTATTTAACCTGTAGTAACTGCTCATAGGCCGCCTGGAACTTTTGAATGTCCCCTGCACCCATAAATAGTACGACACTGTTTTCATGATTTTGCAATATAGATGTTGTGTTCTCCGTTATCAGCTCGGCACCCGGTATTTTCTCTTGAAGATCTTCAATCGACAACTTTCCTTGGTGTTCACGAGCAGATCCAAAAATTTCGCATAAGTATACTTTGTCGGCTAAATTCAAGCTGTCGGCAAACTCATCCAGGAATGCTTGCGTTCTTGAGAAAGTATGTGGCTGGAATACCGCAACAACTTCACGCTCTGGATATTTTTGACGCGCTGAGTCAACAGTTGCTGAGATTTCAGTCGGATGATGCGCATAATCATCAATGATGATCTGACTTCCGATTTCCTTCTCAGAGAACCGGCGTTTGACTCCGCCAAAAGTCCGCAATTGGGCTTTCACAGCTTCCGTATCCAAGTTTTCATATTTACAAAGAGCAATGACACCTAGTGCATTCAACACATTATGCTTTCCGTAAGTCGGAATAGTAAAAGTATCATAATAATTGTTTCTTACATGCACATCGAATGTAGTGCCTTCTGAAGTGACGAAAACATTTTTCGCTTGAAAATCATTTCCTTCCGCGAATCCGTAAAAAATAACTGGTACTTTCGCCTGAATATGTGGTAAATGCTCATCATCTCCGCACGCAATAATGCCTTTGTTGACTTGAAGAGCCATCGTTTGGAATGCCTCAAACACGTCTTCAACATTGGCATAATAATCAGGATGATCGAAATCAATATTTGTCATGATTGCATAATCCGGATAATAAGAAAGGAAATGTCGGCGATATTCACATGCTTCAAATACGAAGTAATTAGAATCCACAATCCCTTTACCCGTTCCATCCCCAATCAAAAAGGATGTTGGTTTTACGCCACCCATAACATGGGCCAGTAAGCCGGTTGTCGATGTTTTACCATGCGCTCCCGTAACTGCCACACTAATATAGTTTTTCATGAAATCACCAAGGAAACGGTGATAACGGATGATTGGCAAACCCAGTTCCATTGCCTTTACGATTTCCGGATGGGTGTCCGGGAACGCATTCCCTGCAATAATGGCCATTCCTGGTTGTATATTTTCCTCATTGAAAGGAAGGATTTTTATCCCGGCTTTTTCTAACGCTAATTGTGTAAAAAATTCTTTTTCATAGTCGGAACCCTGCACTTCAATATTCATATCATGCAGTATTTGAGCAAGAGCGCTCATACCCGATCCTTTAATTCCCACAAAATGGTAAGCAGTCATAAAGCGAACCTCCACCAATCGTCTACCTGTATGACAGTATATGACGTCATCTTTTATTTGTTTTTTCATTACGAGACTTGAAGAAATGCAATTTCTTCATAGGTTTTTTATACTTATATTTTCAATCACTCATCAACAAAAAACTATTATATCACTTTTTTATTCATTCATCCATGTCAAGCAGATACCAAATTATCAAATCATTGGCTATTCCGTCATGAAAGGTGATAACACCGCGTTTTCACCTTTAACATTATATACAATTTCCTTTTAATAGGTTCTCTTAATTCACATGCAAAAATTCAAGTTCTTCCTCTGTGATTAAAACATCACGGGGTCTGCTGCCTCTTGATTCCGAAACAACCCCCTGCTGCTCCATCATTTCTATTAGACGCGCTGCCCGGTTGTAACCCACACGGAAGCGTCTTTGGACACTTGATGCTGATGCAGCCTGCTGACTCACAACAAATTCACATGCCTCAAAGAAAAGCTCATCTGCATCTTCAGTAACCTGTGCCCGATTTAACAAATCTTCTTGCTCAAATAAATACTTCGGCTGCTGCTCTAGTTTCACGTGGTTGACGACTTGATCAATTTCTTCGTCACTTACAAAAGTTCCTTGCAAACGCACCGTTTTTGATGAGCCGTTTTCAGCAAATAACATATCCCCTTTTCCTAACAGCTTTTCTGCCCCTCCGCTATCGATAATCGTGCGTGAGTCGACTTGGGAAGAAACAGAGAACGCGATTCTTGTCGGAATATTTGCCTTGATTAATCCTGTTATGACATCGACTGATGGTCGCTGTGTGGCCACAATTAAATGAATACCACAGGCACGGGCCTTTTGAGCAATGCGACAGATCGCTTCCTCGACATCAGCTGGGGACATCATCATTAAATCCGCCAGCTCATCAATAATCACCAAAATATAAGGAAGCTTGCTTGAATATTGTCCGGCTTTTTCTGCTTGGTCATTAAAGCGGCTAATATCACGGACGCCGGCATGAACAAACAATTCATAACGCCGTTCCATTTCCTCTACCGCCCATTTCAGGGCAGCTGTAGCGGCCTTCACATCAGTAATGACTGGACTGACCAAATGCGGAATCCGGTTATATGGAGCAAGCTCGACCATTTTCGGATCGATTAATAGTAATTTCAACTCCTGAGGCGTCGCTTTATACAGCAAGCTAACCAGCATCGTGTTGATACAGACACTTTTCCCTGATCCGGTTTGTCCGGCAATCAGGCCATGTGGCATTTTTCTTAAATCAGTGATAATCGGCTGACCTGATATATCGAGTCCAAGTGCCACAGCAAGCGGTGATTCATGCTCTTGAAATTCAGTACTTTCCAAAACCTCTCGCAAAAATACCGGCTTACTTTTCCTGTTTGGAATCTCGATACCAATTGTATGCTTACCCGGAATCGGCGCTTCCATCCGCATATCCTGAGCAGCTAGACTTAATTTGATATCATCCATCAGGTTTGTTACTTTATTCACCTTCACACCCGGTTCCGGATGCACCTCGAAACGAGTCACTGCTGGCCCTTGAGTGACATTGACAACTTTTGCCCGGACATTAAAGTTCTTCAGTGTCTCATCTAGTAAAAATGTCTGCTCCTCAAGCCACTCATCATCATGCTCTGCGTAAGTAGGAGGTGTCAGCAAATCAATCTTCGGAAACACATAATAAGGATTGTCGTCCACTTCTATAGACACCAGAGCTTCTGAGATATCCTTCATGCTTCTTCCTTCTACTTCTGTTGCAGCCTCTGTATTCGGTTCTTTTTGCTCAACATTTTCAGTGGTTTTCACTTCCGGCATGAAAGGCGATTCATAGACCCCACTTGATTCCATATTGGATTCACCGGCATTCTCAGGTTCGGCTACCGCTACGGATTCATACTGCGTTTCCCGGAAGCTTATAGGTTCTGGCATAACCGGCTTCTCTTCCAACACGACTCGGTCTGCCTCTGTTTTCAATTCATGAATGGATCCGGATTGTACTGCTTGTCCAGACCCTGCTTCATCAGGATTTATTGTAGGTTTCTTTTCAAAAGAAACTACTCCCCTCTCTGAATCAGGGCTTTTTTTTTCCGCTATAATCTTATTTAGGTATTGAGTTTTTTCCCGATCCTGCTTAAGCATCATCACATTAAAAGGAATATGTTTTTTTGGGCGTTTAGGCTGTTCTTCCGTAATAGTCGCCGCTGGTTCGCTTTCTAAATCAATCACTTGACTTTCGACAGGTTTCTCGACATATTCCGGTGTTGGTTGTATAACTTCTTCCTTTGGAGCTCCATAAGCTTTGGTCGGTGTCGCTTCCACCTGTTCCATAATCGAAACAGCCACTTCCCGCCCAAAATCACCCTGATCCTGCTCTAAGGCTTTTATTTCTTCCACCTGTTCAGAAATAGGTTCAGAAGGCTCGTTTGCTACTTCCTCAAGGGGTGTTGCAGGTGCGTTTTTACGGAAATAAGCGGGAATCTCCATCTCTTCTTCCCTTTTTTCTTCCACTTGTTCTGGTACAAGAACAGAAGGTTCAATTGTTAATTCCTCATAGGCCACTTCTTTTGTGGTGTTAGAGCTATACGCTGGAACTTCTGGCTCTTCTTTTTTGAGAACAGGTAGCTTGCTTTCTAATTCATACTCGACAATTCGCTCATTAGTGACCATCTTTTTTTCTGGACGACGAAACCCATATATAGGTGAGGGGATTTCCGTCGGACGGAATGGAGTTTTCGATGGAACTATTTTGTTTGTTGATTCACGATCGACGTTTCTATGCTTTGGTTCAGGTCCCCTCACAGGGCTTCTAGTTTTGGTCACTTTTTCCTGTTTAGACTTAGGCTCACGTTCACGCTTAGGCTCACGTTCACGCTCTTCCCTCTTTCTTTCCCTAGGCTTTCTTCTATGCTGCTCTTGGTCAGGAATGAGAGGAAACTTAAATTGCCCTTTCGGATATTGAAACAGGATTTTTGTATCCGGATCATTCACCTGGGACATCTTCTCCACTGTTTGATTGTATTCTTTTATATCTTCTTTCCTTGTGTTTGTATGCTTGGAAAAATCCATATTTTTTAATGTTTCTTCATCTAGTGGTTCATCTATAATAATTTCTTCAATCTCAATAATTTCCTCTGCTTGGAACCATTTCTTCATCTTATTTAGCCATTTCAAACCTATCACTCTTTCTACTATCTGTAGTTATGTAACTTATTCTACCAGTTATTTATAAAATATCGAGAGAATTTAAGCTGAATAGGAATTTGTATGTGCTTTTTTTATTTATTTGTACTTACCCTTCGATTTTCGCATAACTCTTATCCTATTAAACCCCTTCTGAAAAGAGTATAAACCTATTCTATATAAAAAAATAACGTTAGCCCTTAGTCTACTATTTAAATAAAACACCGCTGTTAAATGATGTTTACAAAGAGATTAAGTTTTAATACAAACCATATCATTCTTGGTGAATTCTTCTAGTTTTATTAATGTAGCGGCAAGATTCTACAAAACACCGTTCGATTAAACCGAACGGTGTTTTGGGGGTTATATAACTATTTTAGAAAAGTAGGGCTACAGTTGACTAATCTAATTCATAAAAACTACATACAACTTGCGCCACTGATTTGGCCGCAATCAGAAGCGCATCTTCATCGATATCGAATTTAGGATGGTGATTGAAATACACCTTCTCTACCCCTTTTGGTTTACAGCCTATGTAAAAGAAACAACCAGGCGTTTTTTCCGCATAATATGAAAAATCTTCTGATCCTGAGAACATTGGGAATTCTAAGACGTGCTTAATATCTGGGTCATTCATGTTTTGAAGGCTATTTTTCACAAATTCAGTCATTTTAGGATCATTATATAAAGGTGGATAATCCGGCATATATAAAAGCTCACACTGAACATCAAATTCTGTTTCTATCCCTTTAACAATCCGGTGTATTTCATTGTTTATCAGCTGTTCGGTCTCCTCTGTCATATAGCGTACATCCCCTTCAATCTCTATCCGATCTTTTATGACATTAAAGCTTCCTTTTCCATCGAAAGAACCGATAGTGACAACGCCCATATCAAAGGGGTTCAAGCGCCGGCTGATTACGGTTTGAACAGCTGTTACAAAATGGGAACCTGCAACAATAGCATCATTAGCCAAATGTGGGGAAGAACCATGGCCGCCTACACCTTTTATCCCTAACTTGAAATATGTCCTGCCAGCCATCGAATAGCCGCTGCGATACCCCACCTCTCCAGCTGGATGTGATGGGAACAAATGCGTTCCAAAAACAGCGTCTAGATCATCTAGCACCCCTGATTCCACGATGCTTTTCGCACCTCCTGGCGGTACTTCTTCAGCATGTTGATGGATGATTTTAATGGTACCAGAAAGGGAAGACTTAAGCTGAATGAGGCAATCTGCCAAGACTAATAGATAAGCTGTATGTCCATCATGTCCACAAGCATGCATCACACCTTCATTTTTAGACCTAAATGGAACCTCGGTTTCTTCTAAAATAGGCAGCGCATCAAAGTCTGCACGAAGACCTATCGTTTTTCCTGGTTTCCCACCTTCGATTGTTACGATGATTCCTAATCCATTTCCAACATTCGTTTGAATGTCCACATCTTTTCCCTTATAAAAATCAATGATATATTGTGCTGTTTTTTCTTCCTTAAAGGAAAGCTCCGGGTTTTCGTGTAAATAACGACGAATTTGAATCATTTCATTTTTACGCATTTCTAGCATGTTCATTAATTGATTTTTCATAGTTATTGTCCCCCTTTAAATATCGGCTTGATAATTATGTGAAAAGAATATTAATTAAGGAATGTTCCTTTCGTTCAAACATCGGAATGTTAACGAATTTTCTTAAAGAAAACTTATAATAGTTTAAGAACTCTGTGTATAAAACCATAAGAGCAATGATTTTTAATTTTTGGGTTAAACAATTTGTTTTATTCGGTTCATCTTAAATCCGAATAAGTACATCCTGACAGCATAAAAACAAACTACCTTACAGTTTCGCTTTAACTGTTCACACTTCCTTCTTTTGTAATAGAATGATTAAAGTCACTTTTTATCTTTTATCTATAATTACTCTAAACTGATGCTTCTTCTGTTCCTAGCTTGCTTGAAGATTGTCTGGGAAATAATACTGCGAATCTCTGATATAAGTTTGCTTGGTATCAAATTTAAGGGAAATTAAATTAATACTTTACATTTTTAATGTCAAATCCTCAAATCTATTGGCATTTAGCAACTGTGAAAAAATATTTATACGCTTTTGACTTGGGTTGAAGGTGTTTTGTTATGGGATGCAATGGAAAAGCTTACAGAAAAAGAACCGGATGAACTTGTTGAACACGCTGATGATATTTTAAAGAGCATCCATTCTATAGATGTTGATAGACAGATATACCAAGTAAAGATAAAAAAGAAAGAAAACTTTCGATATGATATAGTCCCTTATAATGATTGGTCGCTATAGTTCAAGAAGAATCAAATAACTTTATTTGCTTTGGGAATTGAGCGGGATTATGTATATAGGTAGAAGACAAGCAAGAGCCTGTTTTATAAAACTAACGCAGCAACATTTCTGTAATGAATGAGTATGAGATTACTCTAGTGAGGTGTACAATGAAAAGTTCAACAATTAGAAAAGAACAATCTGAAAATATTCTAGGAACATTAAATGTACCCATTAATGTGCAATTACCCTTAGCAGAAAATGAAGATGAGGTTTCTCTTAGAACAAAAGAAGAAATTATAAACAGAATAATACCATTATCTATTGTTTCAGCGAAAGCACTGAAGGCTCCAAAGGCAGAAATCAAAAAATTCATCAATAAATATAATGCTAATGAATTATTTACAGAAGAGGAACAAAAATTTATCTCAACATGGCGACCTAAACAGAATGATTTAATCGCTTATTCATGGAAATTAGAATGTATATGGGTTTTACTTTGGTCTGTAAATTTAATATCTGAGATAGATACTCCTGCTGATATGTGTGATGTAGATTTGGTGTTTGAAACGGTTTTAAATCATTCGAGAAAAGAATTGCTAAATATGGCCACTTTAAAACCAATTAACGTTGTCTTGGATAATCTAGATTTTATTTATCGCGCACATTGGGCTGTAAGAGAAGCCCAACTAAATCATTTGGAAATTCCCCCTGCTCTAAACGAAGGTGTAGTTTACGAAAGACATTATGCTCTTAATTGGTTGGTTAATTACATGAAGCAAGAATGGGAAGAGATTAGTACAGATACATAAGACTAATTTTTATTCCACCCATCAAAAGAATCTTGAGAAACAGTTGCTGTTTATGTAACTCATGCATCTCTTTCTTTGATGTTTGGGCTGGAAAATTTGGAGAAAATGAAATAGCTGAAATAAAAAGACGTTGTTTAATGACCTTTGAAGACTATGATTACTTTCAAATCATGATACCTAAAGACAATTTTATGAAATATAAAAATGAACCAATTTATTTCATCTGGTATAGCGGTAAAAAAATAGCCATAAAACATTATTTCATAAAGCACATAAAAAAATAGGACCCCTGACGAGCTGGAATTTTTCCAAACTTGCAAGGGTCCTTGTATTTTGTGCATTCTGCTTTACTTATTGTTCACGCTTTTTGTTTTTACCCAAAATAAAGATAGGCTCCAGCTCGTCTTCTTCGTACAGGAAGGATAAAGCAGTAATCGGTACGTGGCCACTTGCAAAAAAGCTCATCGCCATTTGTGCGAGCACATCATACCCAGTATTATTCTTCACATCTGCAATGATAATGACATCCTGATGAGGAATCGCCACTGCCATTGTTCCCTGAATTTTGTCCTTCATTTCTCGAAGCCATGATTCATTAAGGATTCTGCTTGCGTCGTAGCCATCATTTGTGTTCAAAAAGTAAAATGTATTATCCGCGACGATATCCGACTTCATTTCTGTTGAGAGGGAACGGACATTGAAACGGGCAATCTCCCGGATTCGGTCTCCCTGCCAATTTTCCCGCTGAATCATTTTTTCATCAATCAAACGGTAGGTTTTGCCTAAGTCCAGTGCATAAAAGACACGTGTTTCGGCCGTATGCTCATCGAATAAAAAAGGGTTTCCTTCTTCCGATTCCATTGGAAAGGACGTCGAACGAATGACTGGGAAAATGAATTTCTCCTTGCCTTCCATGCTGTGTTCTTCCCCCATTACATTCAGACCCTCTTCCACGTAATAGACAACTTCATCGATGGCTTTTTCCTGAACGTTTTCATAATTAGCTAGCACCGGCGGCAATTCGACGGTGATACCTTTACCCGTTTTCACATTCTCCACCCGTAACGTATCTTTCTTGCTATCGAATTTAAACGTGCGATTATCGTCTTTTAAACGTTCTTTTAAGATGTTTTTCAGCTTCGTGCTATCCATTTTCAAGGTTGACCCTCCTCTTCATTGAAAAATCCCCAGCGAGAAGGGGATTTTGATTATAATGCTTGAATGAATTCTTCAATTTGTTCTTGTGTTTTACGATCTTTACTCACGAATCGGCCAAGCTCTTTGCCATTATCATAAGCGATAAAACTTGGTATTCCGAATACATCATTGGCTACACAAACATCGATGTATTTATCACGATCTACATAAATGAACGTAAATTCAGGAAATTCCGCTTCAATCTCCGGCATTATTGGTTCAATCACACGGCAATCTCCACACCATGTCGCTGAAAAAAGAAAAATATGTTTGCCTTCATTTTTTAATACATCATATTGTTCTAAAGTCTGTAAATTTTCCATTTTTATATTCCTCCAGCTCTAAATCATTATCTTAATTTTTTATATTTCCATCATACCAGACTCTGCATAAATCAACCATTAATACGGATTAGGGTTGAATTACTTATTAAAAATATTACTAACTCTTAATAATTCTCCAGCAAATAAAAAAACTGATTACTGAATCACAGAAATTCGAAGAATGTAAATCGATACAAAACCAATCTATCTCCTTTACTAAAACAGCCTCTAAAGACCTTGTCGTATTACCGCAAACATCTCAAAGGTTAAGAAGCTGCGAAACGCATCTAATATCTGAACAATCATCAGAAGCTTCCGAAGAGGTTAGTTCTTCGAGCAAAAATCATATACTAGCCATTACCTAAGTCAACGAAGCTCCTTCCGAACTATGTTTCTTTGCCAATGGTATACAATCGGTCACTAGCCAGTTTCATCTTTATGATAACGAAGCCTAATAAGGGAAAGCCCGGAATGATACTTCCGAGCTGTTCCTTATTTCTGAGGCACTGATGAAACGATTTCCATCATTTGTTTTGCATCGTGTTTTATTTGATCTTTATCGGTTTCAGTTGTCAGCTTGACTCCACCGATTCCTAGCGCAAGCTCATACTTATCTTCCGCTAACTCTTTTATTGTGATAAACCCAAATTTATCATCATTTTGAAAGGAATGCAGCACCAAATATTTATCCCCCTGTTCTTTAATCGCCAGAAATAATACGGAGCTGTCTTCATTTTCATTTGGATTCACAAATAATATATAAGCCTGATTATCACTTTTTAAGATCAAATTATTATCATGTTCTTCTTCTACCTTAAAATCCTCTGGCAGATACACCTGAATGAGACCCGCCTCTATATTTGGCTGTTTCTTATCGTCACGAAATGCCAATTCTGCGACCTTAACTGCTTTATCAGTTTGCCTTTCAATGCCCGAGCAACCAACAACAATTAGACTGCTCATTAACAGGAAAATAAGAATTTTATTAATCGATAGAGCCATCGTCATTCCTCCAGCCTTCTCTTTTCCTAAAGATTGATTACAGAATACACTCTTATGCATACTATTATCCTTATTTATGAAATTCATCCATTTTCTCAAAACATGATACAATGAAATCAATTTATATACCAAGGGGGAACAATTATGAAATTAACTGTTTATCTTGCTGGGGAAATCCATTCAAATTGGAGAAGTGAATTAAGAGATAAGGCAATCGCCTTGAAACTTCCGTTAGAATTTGTCGGACCGATGGAAAACCATGAACGTTCCGACAATATTGGAGAAGAAATTTTAGGAGTACAGCCCACCCCGATTTTGAAGGATGCGGCCGCTTCCCAAATTAACAATTTACGGACAGGTCTCTTGATGAAACAAGCCGACCTTGTCGTCGCACTTTTTGGTGAAAAATATAAACAATGGAATACTGCCATGGATGCCAGCACTGCCATCTCTCTAGGCAAACCGCTTATTTTGATTCGTTCGGAATCCCATCACCATGCTTTAAAAGAAATATCGGAAAAGGCGAGTGTCACAGTCGAAACCGTGAACCAAGCTCTGAAGGTGCTTTCTTATATATTTGAAGATGGATTGTGAAATCTTCCATTTGCCTGAGACTATAGTTTTCCGACAATATACACCAAATTATGTAATAGGTACATTAATGAATTTTAAAGTATTAATAAGACGTGGATAATCTAGCCCCAAAGTTCCTAAAAAGCTTGTAGGGAAATTAAATAAACTTTCTCTACAAGCGAAAACAAATATATTAGACCTTACTCTTCTATCTATTTAACAGGAATCCAAATCTCGGAGTAGTAATCAGGGTTTGAAGCATCATCGTCTGTGTATACTTCCATTTCAAAAGTTCCAGCATGTTCATAACCGCTTGTAGGAAACCATTCCGAAAAAATTCGTTTCCAAACTTCTTGAATAGCATCTGGCATTGGTCCGTGAACTTCAAATATAACCCATTTAGAGGCCGGAATTGTTAGGCTTGAATACCCTTCTGGCACTTGACCGTCATACTCTGTCGCTATCCAATAATCCATAGTCTCATTTTGTTCCAATATTCGTTTGTCAACACATACTCCCAGTAGCCCTTTTATTTGGCCATTGTTCAACTTTCCTAACTGATCGTCGGTTCCATCCGAATTCACTTTGTCCCAAAGCTTTGGAATTCCAATTAAATTTTCTCCATTAACTAATGAAAACTCTCGCTTGATTCCAATTACTTGAAAGGAATCTCTTTCAATAATATTGTATTTCATCGGTATTTCCCCTTTCAGAATTACCTGTATTACCAGGCGTTCATAGAATGTCAGCTTCCCAATATACTTTCGTGCTTCACTTGGAGATACTCCATGCTGCCTTCGAAAAGCCTTTGAAAAAGCCTCGGGAGTGTCATAGCCATACTTGTATGCTAAATCAATGATCTTGCAATTTGTGCGTGATATCTCCTGAGCAGCTAAAGTCAGCCTTCGACGCCGGACATATTCACCAACGGATATGTCCGTTAATATGGTGAACGTCCGTTGAAAATGAAAGGCTGAGGCATTCGCTTGTCTGGAAATACTTTCAATGGTTAGGTCATCTAGTAAATGCTCCTCCATATAGTTGATTGCCTTTTGGATTGATTCAACCCATCCCACACCACTCACTCCTTGTAATCTATTCTAGCAACCCTGTTAACTTAAATCCTGTCAATTTCTGCTTTGTTGTGACTGTCTTCTTTCTTCACCTATCTTTTCAGTCAATCCCTTCAAAGCAATCCTTTGCATTTGGCACATCGATGGTAGTATGGTTAAACCCTATAAAACCAGTGTCTCACTAACTTTTAGATGGCTTTCAAAAGGTCAAAATAGTTAAATCAAAAGCCATTGGACAAAATCTCACTTTTGCATTTTTTTCTTATACTCGTGCTGACCTGCTAGCATTCTCATAATATGAAGGAACATTTCAGCTCGGGTGATTTGCTCATTTGTAAACACTCCGATTGCTCCTTCTTTTTTGCTAATATTCGCTTTCTTAGTGAAGTCGTCCATGACCGGACCCAACTCTTCACCATTTAGTAACCGTTCAGCGACAATTTCCGGGAGTGGAATTCTAGCTCCACCGGCGATGTAGATCTCTCCATCCTTCGTAGCCATCGCCCCCCAGTTGCATACGAATAGGCCGTGATTCATCTTTACGACACCGCCTTCAAGACCGATTCCGATTTCGGCATCGCTTTGGCTCAAGCAATTTTGGGCGCGCGTTATCGCTCCATTCATTGTTTCCTCATCAGAAAATGGCTGTTCCGAGACCCCGCTTTCTACTTGAAGTGAAATGATTTCAGCTTCTTCGTAAACGTCGAACACTGCCTTTACTTTCGCCGGATTTTTACTGCCTACTGCTATTTTCAAAATAGTTACCTTCCTTCTATGTAAAAAAAAGCTGCTGGAAAAGGATACATGACTGCACCCCTTTCCATTTCAGCTTCCTCTATTAGCCGTTATTTTTTAATGTCTCAAATGTCGTTTTATCACATGCACGAACTAATTTCCCAATCAGTTCACGAGCTGCCGCATAATCATCAATATGAATCATGGACGCATGTGTATGAATATAGCGCGAACAAATGCCAATCACGCCACTTGGAATACCTTCATTTGCAATATGGACTTGTCCGGCATCCGTGCCGCCTTGGGAAACAAAATATTGATATGGGATATCATTAGATTCAGCAGTATCAAGGATAAATTCCCTCATGCCGCGATGTGTGACCATCGACCGGTCAAAAATACGGAGTAAGGCTCCTTTTCCAAGCTGGCCGAATTCACTTTTACTGCCTGACATATCGTTTGCTGGACTTGCATCTAGGGCGAAGAAAAGATCTGGTTTGATCATATACGCTGCTGTTTTTGCACCACGCAATCCTACCTCCTCCTGTACCGTTGCTCCGGAGTATAAGATATTTGGTAAAGTTTCATCTTTTAAATCTTTTAACAACTCAATCGCCAGTCCACATCCATAACGATTATCCCATGCTTTTGCAAGAATTTTTTTCTCGTTAGCCATCGGTGTGAAAGGACATATCGGTACAATCTGCTGACCTGGTTTGACACCAATTCTCTTCACATCTTCCTTATCATCTGCTCCGATATCAATCAGCATATTTTTAATGTCCATTGGTTTTGAGCGTTGCGATTCATCTAACAAATGAGGCGGGATCGAACCAATGACGCCAATAACCGGTCCGTTATCAGTGATGATTTCAACCCTTTGCGCCAAAAGTACCTGACTCCACCAGCCACCTAGAGTCTGAAAGCGGAGCATTCCGTTTTCTGTTACCGAAGTGACCATAAAGCCCACTTCATCCATATGTCCAGCAACAAGTACAGTTGGTCCTTCTTCATTCCCTCTTTTTACACCAAAGATTCCACCAAGGCGGTCTTGAATTATTTCATCTGAATATTTTTCAAGCTCACTCTTCATGAAACTCCGAACAGCATGTTCATTTCCTGAGGCACCTGGTAATTCTGTCAATGTTTTAAAAAGCGCTAAAGTCTCATGATTCATCTTTCTACTCCTTAACTATGTGTTATTTATTACTATTTTACATAACTTAGAATAATGTTACACTTGAAAGTTCTAATTTATCAGTTAATGGTTAAAATTTCAAATTATTAGTCAAATAAAGAGTTCTTCTGTATACTAGAAAGCGTGATGGAAAAAAAGCAATGGAGGAGAAATTCATGAATTGGAAAACGTTTTTACTAGGCACTGTAGCTGGGTTCGCTGCCGGCTATGCGACAAAACAAATTTTGGATCAATCAAGTAATCCTTCTCCGGATAAAGTGTTAGCCCAAGTGAAGGAAACAGTCAAAAAGGACGGAAACATATATGGCTCATGGATTTTGATGAAGCCGGAAAACTACAAAAAAAATAATTTAGACTATGAAGTGTATAAAGGCGGCATTACTAGAAACACAGAGGGAAAACGCGAGCAATTCGAATTTGTAGCGGATGCCTCTACAGGAACAATTTTGGAGCTTAATGCGCAAAACGATTGAAACAAAAAGGAGGTCGTCAAAATGACGTCCTCCTTTTTTGTTATCCTTATCGCTTTCGTTTCAGTTCAGCCGTTATTTCTTTACCCGTTTCATTCCATTTTATGGCACAATAGTGAGCATCATGGTAAAAGCTGTACCACGACCCGTTTTCCAGTCCGGATTTCATCCACTTTTCCTTCGCCTGGATGGAAGTCATTGGGTAATCATCGTAAGCAAGTACCCAAAGTACATTCGCATGGGCATGTGTCGGCATAATATCAGCCATATGAATCAGCCTGTCCAAACCATCTTCAATGATGATAATCGCATGTCCATCACTATGTCCGCCGGTATGAATCATTTTTATGCCTTCAGTGATTTCTTTCTCTCCATTAAACGGGCGAACAAGTGAAGCAACAGCTTCCCAGTTTTCTGACCAATATGTACTTTTTGAACGAATATTCGGGTTTTGCATTTCCTTCCATTCAATTTGAGTCGTAATAATTTCTGCGCGTTCGAAAACAGGAACCCAAGCTTCACCTTCACGTTTCGTCAATCCGCAGGCATGGTCGAAATGCAGATGAGTCATTAAAATGTAATCGATATCATTTGGTTGAATCCCAAGCTTGCCTAAATCCTCAATGAGTTGGGATTCTTCCGTTACCCCAAAATTTCGTTTTTGCTTGTCATTCATCTTCCCATTACCAATTCCGGAATCTATAAGCATATTTAATCCATTTGCCTGAACTAAAATCGGATCCGTCCTCAACTCAATCTGGTTATTTTCGTTAACCGGATATTTCTTAGACCAAAGCGGTTTCGGTACAACACCAAACATCGCACCGCCATCCAAGTGGGTTACACCACCATTCAGCCATGTTAATTTAATTTCCCCTATTTGCAAAGTTTCCATTTTTACCCCTCCTCTCTCTTTAGTTTAACATCCGCTTCCATTTATTGAAATTGATAACATCCAGCTCTTTATTTCCCATGAAAGGCATTGAAAGAGATTGCGAAAATATGGCCTAACCTTATTCAAAATGGAAGCGTCATAATCACTGACATCACTAATTTATCTAAATCTGCCCAAAAACAAAAAACCAGATGCTGTGCACCTGGTTTTTCATCAATTATTATTGAAACTTTGCTTCCAACCGGTAAATCCGATTGCCTTTACTCGAGAACTTCTCTTCATATTCAGTCATGATATTTCCTTCAAAGCTGCTGTTATGCAAATCAAGACTTACATATTTTAAAAGCATGCCGTACTCGGAAATACTCATCAAGGAAGACTCAAATAGTCCTTGGTTATCCGTTTTAAAGTGGATTTCCCCTTGATCTGGAAGAATGCCTTCATAGACCTCAAGGAAAGTTTTATACGTTAACCGGCGTTTGGCATGACGTGATTTCGGCCATGGATCAGAGAAATTCAAGTAGACGCGATCTACGTCACCTTTAGCAAAATATTCTCCTAAGTTCGCTGCATCAACATTTAACAACTTTAAATTTGGCACTTCTGCTTCAATTAACAAGTCGAGTGCCGCTACAATGACGCTTCTATATACTTCAATTCCAATGAAATTCACATCAGGATGGGCTTTCGCCATTTCTGTTATAAATCGGCCTTTTCCCGTACCCACTTCAATATATAACGGATTATCGTTACCGAATACTTCATGCCATTTACCTTTATGGCTCACTGGCTGCTGAATCACATATTGCGGAAAATCATTCAAACGGTCTTCAGCCCAAGGTTTATTTCTTAAACGCATGATGACACCCCTATTTATAATATAATCGTTCAAACCATAACACGAGTAGATGGATTCCTGCAAGCTGATTTTTTCAGGAACCGCCGGCGAGGGCCCATTCATTAAATAAAAAAACTGCCGGCCATCATGGCGACAGTCTCTGTAGTTTTCATGTATAAAACTTTCCGCAACACACACCATAAATAAGTGAAGGGCAGGGAAAATCACCTGAGAATCCCTTTTATCCAGGCTCACTTTTACTATTTAAGAAAGGAGTGGAATTATATGCCGCTATCCCACGAACATCAAATGGAACTATTAAAAGATATATTAACCAACCATCAAACAGACTGCTGCGGTTCCGTTTCTGAATGCGAACAGGTTGAGAGGCTCGTCAAATCCTTGATGATCAATATGGATATTGATAGTAACGTGAAAACAGTACTGACGGAGATTTACGAATACAGTCAGACAGGAATCGGTGCCGCCGATTTAGAAGCACATATAACAACCCACCAGAACGACTTGTCCCAATGGGTGGATGACATTGATCAATACTAATCAGCCAGCCATTAATAGCGTTTCAAGTTTATGAAGTAAATCGTTTCTTTCCTCGTACCGTTTTCTACGATGATGCCATTGGATGGAAAGCACAAGTTGTGAAACCGTGTGCCATTTCATCCTCATCTCCAGGCCTGCATCAAGCTTCTTGCCATAACGGGCAAGCCACTGATTCCATTCTTCCCTTGGGACGTAGGAATACAAGAGTATGCCCAGGTCAATGGCTGGATCGCCAATGACTGCTCCGTCCCAATCAATTAGAAACAATCCGTCAGTTTCGGTCATGAGCCAATTATTGTGGTTCACATCACAATGACAGACGACTTTTTCGTCGCATTCAATCAACAGAAGATTGTTCTGTAAAAAATGAATGGCTTGCTTGATAATCGGAATATCCGTAACATCCGAAGATAACCCGGTTTCTATTTCTGTAAGTATACTTTCAGGTCGTAAAGGGGATTTCCCAAGCCTTTTGAGCATGCTTAACAAAGGATCGGATTGATGAATTTTTTGAAGCAGCTTTGCGACTCTTATATTGTTCATTTCCTGCTGAGATAGCTCCCTGCCTTCCATCCAATGCTGGGCCGTAATTACATCCCCATTTTCCAGGCGTTTTGTCCACATTAACTTTGGAACAATGCCCTCAGCTGAAAGAACAGCTAAAAATGGCGATGAATTTCGTTTTAGGAAGAGCTTCTGTCCATCTTTCTCGGCAATAAAGGCTTCTCCTGTAGCTCCTCCAGCAGGGGATATATCCCACTCCTGACCTAATAAATGTTCCAACTGGTTCACCTTCGATTTCCTCGCTTAATTATACAAATGTGGGTACGTTTCACCTAGTGTATGTATTACCACTACTTTGAGTCCATGTTTAATAAAAAACCCGCCTGTTGGCGAAGCTGCGTGTATACGTGCATCGGGATGATACCCCGCAATTAAAAACATCCTCATATTAGAGAAATAAAAAAATAGCTATTGAGCAATTAAACAATAGCCATAAATTAAATTTTAGTTGAAATACCGTTTCTTCGTCAAGTACTATAAAACGATTATACGCATAAAACAACAACAAATAAATCATTTCAAAACTTATAATGAAATACGGCCATTAAACATGACACAGATTTTCTCTTTCAGAACCTCTACTGCTACTTCATCCATCCCAACAATTTCTCCATCTGACTGAATTTTTACTGACCCAAAATTCTTAATTTGAATCATTTTACCTGAAAAGAAATCAACGTTATTAATGTTTAGATGACCGCCCCATAAAACGGTGATAAATACGGTCAATAATTTCATAATCGAAATGTCATGGACTGCAATCACATCCAACATGCCATCGTCTGGCTTTGACTTCGGTGAAATTTTCATCCCGCCACCAAAGTAGGGCTGGTTTGCGATAACAATGAACCATACCTTTTTTAACTGATGTATGTTGCCATCAACAGTCAAATTCATATAACTAGGCTGATAAGTGAATAGCTTTTTTATAAAAATAAACAGATAAATTAATTTACCCGTTTTCACAAGATTAAACCATTTTTTTAGAGGAGAACGGTCCGCTTCATAAGATATTTCAGCATCAATACCCATTCCAAGGCTGTTCATAAAATAACCGGTCTGACCATTCGTCTCAAACTGCCCGATGTCAATAACCCTGACGACATTATCCTGAAATAAAGAAAGGGCTTCCTCTGCACTCTTGGTTTTCTGAACTCCCCTTACATAATCATTGCCAGACCCAGCTGCAAGGGAGCCAATGATTGCATGAGGAAACTCAGCAGCACCATTTACCAATTCATGTAAGGTACCATCTCCCCCAACTGCAATCATTCGGGTTTTCTGATTAGTCTGGGAAAGAATTTCCTTCGTCAACCTTAACGCATGCCCTTTTTCTTTCGTAAAAAAGACCTCATAGGGAACATCTTCTGATTTCAGTATTTCCTCGACCTTTTTCCAGGTTTTAATACTTCCTTTATTTCCGGCCATTGGATTGACAATGAAATACATCGTTTCATTAAGGCGCTGCATGCCCTTTTCCCTCTGCTTGATTATTATCGGTATCCCATTCTGGTCGTATGCTTGAAGTAGTTTGGCAATATTCCAGCAAAGCCTGCGCACCTTTTAACTGCTGAGCCTTAAGGGGAGAAGAAATTGTCCGCATCCTTTCAAACCATTCCGGGAATGTCCGTTTATCCAATATATCGATATCATACGGCGTTTCCGGGTAATCCACATATCCATTTCGGGAGAGAACCACTTTTTTTATCGGCAAGTTCACTTCATATAGTTCAAATAACTGGGAGACGATGTTTCCCATCCGATTGACAGCCAATAATGGATTGAGCACTTTTTTGTCAGGATACTTATGATGCCGGCGGACCCAGAATCGATCGCTCGATCCAATAAAAGCCGAATCTTCCTCCGCTTCCAAAAATGTGATGCACCAGGCATCCACAGGCGTTAATAAAATGACATCGACTTCGACAGGCGCATTTTTCAATAGAAAGATAGGTTTGTATAAAACGAGAAACGTATCCGGAAACCGCTGCAGAAAAAAGCGGAGCCTTTCATCCAAAAAGAATGATTGGTCCACAAATGACTTTTCACGAAGCGTCGAGCTGCCCCATTTCATTTGAAATCGGAGCAGCTGATTTAAAAAATTCTGTTTTAATTCATCCAGATTAGCTGGATTAGAGGGAAATCTTAATGAAAAGACATTTTCATTTCTAGCCAGGTTCGGTATTTGTTGCTCCTCGACCTCTAGCGCTTGTTTATCTGAACGGTGGAATAGGCCTTTCACCTTGTTGAACAGGCCCCGTGGCTCCTCATGAGGTGTATCGTCCTGTACAAGGGTTTCCATTACATCAGGTTGGCTATACAGCTGATTTAGCTCGCCCGCGTGATAAGCAGCCTTCAATTTATCCCATTGCTGTTTTTTTAATTTTGCAAATTGTGTTGGATATCGATAAATATCCTGCTCATACCGAGAAATATAATCCTGCATTTTTATGAGCTGTGCCATTCGAACACCACCCATCTTCCTCTATTATTGAAGGTTTATTGTAAAAATCTGTTCGTATGAAGGGGAAGCTCCAAGATGTGTTTGATAAAGCGCAATCTGAGCTGCTTCAAAATGCTTAGTCTCCAAATTTGCTATCTGCCGGACCCTTTCTATCGAAAAGAGACTCTCACCCTCGAATTTTCTTGCCAGCGTTATATGCGGCTTAAACTGTTTTTTATCCAGTTCAAAGCCGGCCTGCACACACGATTCATAGATTTTTCTTTGAATGGTAAAAAGTCTGTCTTGCTGTTTGACACCTGCCCAAAGAATTCTTGGGCTCTCATTTTTTCCAAAAACCCCAATATCCCCGAGTTCAAGGTCAAACATGGTCTCATTGGCAAGCTCACTTTCCATTCGCCCTAGGGCATCCTTTTTCATAGAATCAGGAGCATTCCCTAAAAACGCCATCGTAATATGATAATCGGCTTGATGCAGCCATTTCTTAAATGGAAACTCCGATTTAATTTGTTCTGTTGCATCATTTAAATAAGTCTTTATATCATCAGGTAATACCAAAGCAAAGAAAAAATGAGTATTCATTCGTCACTATCATTCCTTCCTGTTCTCCATTTAATTTTACCATAATTCCAATTGGGAATACCTGCCTTTAACTTGCATTCAGGGAATTCCTTTAAGCAAAAAAAAGACTGAAAGTTCTCAGTCTTTCCTTTACAGCAATTCTTTATGCCATCTCGTTATCGCAGGTTCAATGTCTCAACCAACTTGCCTTTTTTACATACATACCTGCAGTCTGGTTGCCGTCGACAGTATTCTTCACCTGGCAGAATTATAAAATTCGCTGACTTGCCGATATCCACCCAATAATCATGGGTAATCCCAAATGCCATTAACATAATAGGTAAATTTACGAAGGAATTTTGTAAACCTTAACTAAAATTCCTGACTATCACCGAATTTTACGTAAAGTTTAATCACATAACGTTCGAATAACCACATGTATTTTATTATGAATGGTTATTCATTTATTGTTTAAACGTGTTATATTTTATATGTTAGACATTGGAAATCTAGATATTTTAGGGAGGAAGAAACATTATGCTGAAACCTGGGGATGTATATACGTGGGAACGGACCTTTACTGAAGAAGAAACGTTACAATTCGCTGAACTTTCAGGAGACCAAGGCAGACATCATATGGAACGCGATGAAAAAGGGCGATTAATGGTACATGGATTATTAACAGCAAGTATAGGGACTAAAATCGGAGGCGATTTGAATTACATCGCCCGTGAAATGGTCAATGAATTCATTCGTCCTGTATTTACAGGCGACACCATTACATGTGAGTTAATTTTGACAGAAGTAGAACAGATGGAAGGTTTCAAAAAAATTGCCCTTAAATTCGTTTACCGCAATCAAAAGGAAAAGGAAGTTTTGATTGGGACAAGTCACGGTATTATCAGGGATTAATCGGAGCCAAGGACGGATTATCCTATGTGAAGGTCGAATTAATTAATCGCACGGTCGAATTAATCTGGTGAAGGTCGAATTAATTAATCGCACGGCCGAATTAATCCGGTGAAGGTCGAATTAATTAATCGCACGGTCGAATTAATCTGGTGAAGGTCGAATTAATTAATCGCACGGTCGAATTAATCTATGTGAAGGTCGAATTAATTAATCGCACGGTCGAATTAATCTATGTGAAGGCCGAATTAATTAATCGCACGGTCGAATTAATCTATGTGAAGGTCGAATTAATTAATCGCACGGTCGAATTAATCTATGTGAAGGCCGAATTAATTAATCGCACGGTCGAATTAATCTGGTGAAGGTCGAATTAATCAATTAAAGGTTCACATTCAGCATGTCAGCCTCCATCTGACTGTTAAAAGCAACGGAAAAAGGACCAGTACCTGGTCCTTCAACTTTTCTTTCATTCTAATTAATGCTATGGGAATAAGACTGTACCGAAACATGCTGCTCCATAAAATCCACGTTCCATTCTCCAGACATAATCTTTCCTTCTCTTTAGCTGAAAATTGTTTCATAAAGCAGAAACAAATTCAGCCCGATAATAAGTACAGCGATAAGCCCGGCTATGCTGGAGGTGACTTTATGATTGACTAGATTGCCCATAACTTTTTTATTGCTCGTAAACATGATTAACGGAATTAGAGCAAACGCAATTCCAAACGAGAGAACCACTTGACTCATCACAAGTGCTTTAGATGGGTTTACTCCCCACAATATAATGGCTAAAGGAGGAACTGTCGTAATGACTCTTCTCAAATAAATCGGTATATGCCTTTTAATAAAACCCTGCATGACTACATCACCTGTCATCACACCAACGGAAGAGCTTGATAATCCTGCAAACAATAGTCCTATCCCAAAAAACATCGCCACAGAAGGTCCAAGCAGGGCACCAAATTGTTGATACGCAACATCTAAATCCTCAACAAGTATTCCACTTTTATGAAACAAAGCTGCTGAAACAATTACCATGGCGGCATTGATTGCACCTGCAATAAGCATAGCTATAATAATATCGATTAGCTCAAAACGAAAAATCTTTTTTCGTTCTAAATCGTTTTTACCGACAATTCTTTTCTGCGTTAAAGAAGAATGAAGGTAAATCGCATGTGGCATGACGGTCGCTCCAAGCATGCCCGCAGATAGTAAAATACTATCTACCCCCTCGAATTTTGGAGTGAAGAGTCCCAGAACAACTGCAGAAGTATCAGGTTTTGCATAAAAAACTTGAGCCCCAAATGCAATAACTACTACAAAAATCATGACCGTGATCAAGGCTTCGAATGTCCGATATCCTCTACGCTGGATTTCCAATATGGCAAAAGAGCCTATCGCCGCAATAATGGCAGATGTGATAAGCGGCAGATCAAAAAGCAAATAGATTCCGAGTGCCGCACCTATAAATTCAGCCAAATCGGTTGCCATGATAACCGCTTCAGCCTGCAGCCATAATAAGAAAGATGTCTTTTTTGAAAATCTCTCCCTGCATAGCTCAGGAAGATTTTTCCCTGTGGCAATTCCTAATTTAGCAGACAATGATTGGATTAGAACAGCCATTAAATTAGAGGCAAAGATAACCCATAATAATGTATAACCATATTTAGAACCTGCTGTAATATTTGTAGCATAATTCCCTGGATCAATATAGGCTACAGCGGCTATAAATGCTGGACCTAGATAAGGAAGCAGTTTTTTAATTCCCCTAGAAGAGGATTGATGTAATTCACCATAATCAGACATAACTATTTCAACTCCTTTTTACACGCAACTCAAAATGTTGCGATAGGTAAACTTTTTAAGTTATAAGCAAGTATATTCCTGAATCTTGAAAATGTCAAAAGGAACAAACTGATAATATTGGAAGCAGTTTTGCGGTAAAAGTTGAAGAACAAGCCTGATCGAGGGCGAATAATAAAATTAAAACCGGCTTAGTGAACATTGTCATTTCTCGATAGCATGTAATCTTTTTTTGGTAGCTAAAACAAAAAAACTGAAAACCTATTGGTGTTTCCAGTCGCAAAGGGGGATAGTTTAGACTCAGTTCCTCAAGCCCAAATAAAAATGTCTTTCAAGAGCTAAGCAAGTGTCTTAAGCAATGTAAAAACGGGGAAATCGTCGGAGAGCCAAGCCTTTTGTTATAAAGCTGCATTTTAATTACATTTAATTCGACCTTATTGAATACTACGCTGAGTAAAGGCTAAGGAAGTCAATAATGAATTAACTCTAATAGCACAAGGTTTTATAACACTTCTCCTCCAACCTTCAGAAATAAAAGGCCCAATAAAACTAGCAATAAAATACTTAGTGTCCAATAATCTAAACTCTTAAATTTTAATAGTTTAAAACGAGTTCTATTACGTCCATCACGATAGGCACGAGCATCAATCGCAAGCGATAAGTTTTCGGCCCTTTGAATGGAAGTTAATAACAATGGAATAATGACCGGAATATAATTCGTAATTCTTTTAACTTTGCTTTGATGATCAAACTGCACACCTCTTGAGCGCTGTGCATCAATGATGCGGTCTAGCTCCTGAATAATAGTTGGGATAAATCGTAATGCAATCGACAGCATTAAGGCAAATTGTTCTACTGGTACATGCAGTTTTTTTAGAGGTCTCATGATTGTTTCTAGACCGTACGCTATATCTAATGGCTTTGTCGTTAAAGTTAATAATGAAGTCATCAAAACAAGGAGGACAATTTTCAATAGGACGCGGCAACCTTCGACAATTCCTTCCATATAAATATGCAAGTAGCCAAATTGAAATATTAGATTCTCCCCATTTGTTAAAAATAAATGATACACAAAAGTGAAGCTCAAAATAAATAGAATTGGCAATAATCCTTTTATAAAAAAGGATGGTGGAATTTTTGAACATGCTAGACAACCTAAAACAAGACAAGTTACTAGCACATAACTTATATAACTATGTAAGAAAAAAACCAATAACATAAAAATAGCTATGGCCATTAGTTTTGTTCGCGGGTCTAAACGATGTAAGATGGAATCTCTAGCGACATACTGACCAATAATGACATTTTCAATCATATTGGTATCTCCTTCCCTTTAGAAGTGTAAGTACTTGAGGCATCACATCTAATTCTTTCAAAGATGCTACCTGGATCCTTTGCCCTGTCACCTTCTCTATTGCTAGTAACAATTTCGCTGTATCGGGTATATCTAATCCCATGGATTGTAGTTCTTCCCTTTTATCCAAAAACAATGACATAGGGTTCATTTGAAATTGCAGCTTCCCTTTGTGTAACACAATGACTTCATCAGCATATTCCACTACGTCATTCATTTGATGTGTAATCAATATAACCGTATGATTGCCTTGTCGTCGCCACTCCTCTATGTTTTGTAAGATGCTCTGCCTACCGAGTGGATCTAATCCGGCAGTCGGTTCATCTAAAATAAGAATCTTGGGCTCTAACATAAGGACAGACGCAATCGCAACACGTCTTTTTTCTCCACCACTTAAATGAAGCGGAGATTTTTCTAGGTAACTTGCATCCAAGCCTACTAAATCAATTACTTGCTGTGCCTTATTTACGATAGCTTCTTTATGCCATCCTCTATTTCTAGGGCCAAAAGCTAGTTCTTTTAAAACAGTCGTTTCAAATAATTGGTGTTCAGGATATTGAAAAACAAGACCCACATCTGGAGAAATTGTCGGTTTTCCTTTTTTATTAGGTTTTATTAGCTTCCCATCCATCGTATTCTGGCCTACTGTCGGCCATAATAATCCTTGCATCACTTTGGCTAAAGTGGACTTTCCTGATCCCGTTTGCCCGATGATAGATACCCATGCTCCAGATGGAATGGTACACGAGATATCTGTTAATACTTGTTTTACTTCGCGAGTTGCAGGGCTGTAATAATCATATTGAATATGCTCTAGCGCGAGTTCCATAAGTATTCTACCATCCCTTCTATATCCGTTATATGCATTGGCACTTCTACTTCCTCCTGCTGCATCTGCATTTTCAATTTTAATGCAAAGGGTAATTCCAAACGACAGTCTATTAGCATCTGTGGCTTATGGAAGATTTCAAGCGGGGTTCCGGTAGACACAATCTGTCCTTGATTAATTACTATCACTTTTGTTGCTGATAACACTTCGTCCATATGGTGCGTAATATGCAAAATGGTAATACCTTCATTATGCAATTGACGCATGATGGATATAATTTGATGTCTCCCATCAGGGTCAAGCATGGACGTAGATTCATCAAAAATAATGAGTTTTGGTTCCATTGCTAATATCGCAGCAATGGCCACACGCTGCTTTTGACCACCAGAGAGTTTATGTGGCTCAGTCTCTCGAAAAGGAAGCATCCCTACTTTTTCAAGTGCAGCCTCTGCTCTTTCTACCATCTCACTGGGAGGACAGGCGATATTTTCAAGACCGAAGATTACTTCATCGAATACATTGGTCGTAATGAGCTGTTCTTCTGGGTTTTGAAAAATAATGCCTATTGATTTGCGAATTATTGCTAGATTTTCCTTTTGTTTTGTATCTAGGCCTTGAAACAAAACTCTGCCTTTTTTCGGTAATATCAGTCCATCTGCCAATTTGGAGATGGTCGATTTACCAGAACCGTTTGGGCCGACAATTGCCACAAACTCTCCCTTTTCTATTTGAAAAGAAAGTTTTTGAATAACATGCTTCTTATTAGGATAAGAAAATGATACATCTTCAAAACATAGCATAATGGAAACCTTCTTTAATCAGTAGTAGTGTCACGATGTGCATGCCATTTTGCTAGGAGCATATCTGCAGTTAGCCCCTGATCATTTGAGAGCATTCTTTGTTTAGGCTTCTCCCAAACACTGATTTTCGAGCCGTTCACACCAAATACTTCACCTGTTAATTCCGAATCGTCGATAGTCGTTAATAAATATATAAGATGTGCCACTTCATCTGCTGTGCCTACTTGCCAAAAGGGTGGAAACACTTCGTCATTCGCAGTACATTTAGCTTGAATATACTCAATAACAGACTTTGTCATATCAGTGAGCGCTGCAGGAGAAATCGCATTGACCCGAATATGGTCTTTTTTCAGCTCTTCTGCCAAAGTCCACGTCATACCGAGGATTCCCGCTTTTGCTGCACTATAATTCACTTGACCAACTGAGCCTAATAAACCAGCAGTTGACGTCATATTGATGATACATCCGCCTTGACCGCGTTCCTTCATAACATTTATCGCTGCCTTTGTACAAGCGAAAGTACCCGTTAAATGAACGTCTATCACATCCTGCCATTGAGCTGTCGACATATTGATGCATTTTTTATCGCGCACGATGCCAGCATTGTTCACCAATATATCCAACTGACCAAATGCGTCCATTAGCTGAGGGACGATTATTTCACCGCTAGACACCGTTGCTATAGACTCACAGATCCCAATAGCCTGCCCACCCAATGTATGAATTTCTGATACGACTTGTGCTACTTTTTCAGGATTTGTTCCATTGACACCTACAGCTGCTCCTTCTCTTGCTAAACGTAATGCAACGCTTCGTCCAATTCCCCGGCTAGCTCCTGTCACTAATGCCACTTTCCCTGTTAACATCCTGGATCCTCCTCTAAAAACCATCAGTATCCCATTTACTAGCGTTGAGCTCTTGGCACACAAATCACAGTGAATAGCTTATTCACTATATACGAAACTGTTAATGAAAATGGAAGGCTTCACTCCTTCGAAAATCGTTCAACTAATGTGGCTAGCCCAAGTCCGCCACCAATGCCAAGGGTTGCAAGTCCTCTCATAAATGGCTGCCGTTTCATCTCTGCGCAGAGTCTGGTCATTAAAATAGCTCCTGATGCTCCATATGGATGGCCAATGGCAATGGCACCACCACCACGATTGACCTTTAATTGCGGAATGCCTAGACTTTGAATGGATGCTAATACTTGAGAGGCGAATGCTTCATTAAACTCAACTATATCGATATCATCGGCTGTTAGGTCATTCCTAGCAAGGAGTTGATTGACGGCAGATACTGGACCTATGCCCAAATAATTTGGGTCTACACCAACTGCTTGCGCATCAATAAATTTCATTAGTGGCTGCAGTCCTAGTTCCTCGCATTTTTCTAAAGACATTATTAAAACAAGCGCTGCACCATCGTTGATAGGACATGCATTTCCTGCTGTTACAACACCATCATTTTTAAATACAGGCAATAACTGCTGTAACTTTTCAAAGCTCGTATTGGCTCGTGGACATTCATCTTCACTAATAATGATTGAATCTTTACCATACTGAACCGTGATCGGTACTATTTCATCGGTGAATCGTCCTTCACGTTGAGATTTTACAGCCTTTTCATGGCTGCCTAGCGCAAATAAATCTTGTGCTTTGCGGGAAATCCCATATTTCTCTGCAACATTTTCAGCCGCAATACCCATATCTGGATCGCCTATACTGTCTGGTGAAAAACGAGCACGCATATAAATTTCCGGCGGTTGATAGGTATAAAGCGAGGTTGGCTTTTTCATTCGCCAAGGTGCTCGACTAGTGCTTTCAACTCCACCTGCTAAATAAATATGACCTGCTCCGCTTTGAATCATACGGGCAGCCTGGTTCACTGCTTCTAACCCAGATCCACATTGACGGTCGACAGTCACACCAGGTACCGTGTAGGGTAAACCTGCTGTTAATAAAGCATTACGAGCAATATTTCCACCAGGTCCCACTGTATTACCAATGATCACATCATCAATCTCTGAAGCCGGAATATTATTTTCATGGATAAGGTGTTTTATGAGTGGTGCTAGTAAATCCTCTGGTTCTAGATTTTTGAATACACCACCTAATTTTCCTATAGGTGTCCTTTTCGCTTCTACAATAACAACTTCTCTCATCGGCACACCTCTATCATTTGTTGTTTTACAAGGTTACGCGCAATTTTCCCGCTACTAGTATAAGGAAATGCTGTGACTTCGATTAGTTCTTGCGGGGTTTTGTAGGATGCCAGATACTTCCGGCAATGGCTTTTTACTTCTTGTAAGTTGAGTGTGTATCCCTGTTTCCACTGTACAAGTACGATGACCTTTTCACCCCAGTAAGCATCAGGTAAACTTGTCACCATTACTGCTTCAATTTCCGGTAATTGCATCAATACCCGTTCAATTTCTTCCGGAAATATGTTCAGACCCCCACTTACAATCATGTTTTTTGCCCGACCTTCTATGTAAAGATAACCCTCTTCATCCCGCCTTGCGTAATCACCTAACTTTAACCAATTGTCTTTCAAAACATTATTTGTTTCATCCTCTTGCTGAAAATAACCCGAAAATATCATCTCACTTGAAACAAATAACTGACCCACTTCCCCTGTCTTCACTTCCTTGCCACCCATATCTCTAATTGAAATTTTCACTTGCGGAAATGGCTTACCGACTGTATCTGGCTTTAATCTATTATTTTGAGGCGTTAAATAGGAAATATAACTGGCCTCTGAAGAACCATAAAATTCATAAATATTCAGATTCGGAAATACTTCCATTACCCCTTCTTTAGAGGCTGCTGACCATTTTGCTCCTGAAGAAATAACCGCTTTTGGCACATAAAAAGGATGCGGAGCCCTCACTGCGTAATCCATTATTGCTGAAATCATAGTCGGAACAAGGAAAATAGTTGTCTCTTCTACGTGCTGACAAACTTTCAGTACATCAGCTGGTGTAAATTTACGTATAATATGAAAAGTCGCACCTATAAACAATGTTTGGATTGCTGCAAATAATGACAATGAATGGACAAGAGGTCCCGGTGCTAATATATGGTCACAGAACTTGAGATTAAATACCTTATTCGTTGAATAAAAGCTTTCTAGCCAAGATAAATGTGTACGAATATACCCTTTTGGTGTACCTGTTGTTCCTGATGTAAAACCTAAAAATAAAACTTCATTTATCAAAGGGGTTATAGGTTCTTCCGCTGCATTAGAAGCAAGCCAGTTTGAAAAATCGTCCTCCGTGCCATCTGGCTCAACTATTATAGTTGGAATACCTTCCTCTTCCACTTTATCCGCTAAACTTCCTTCGACAAACAACAAAGCAGGCTCACATTTTGTCAATACGTATCGAATTTCAGATGCACTCCATTTCGGATCAAGTGGCACAGGTATCAAACCAGCTTTGACTACTCCAACGAAGATTTGAATGAATTCAACACAATTAGACATTAATATGGCTATATTCGATTTTGATGAATGTTCCACATTCGACAAGCCATTTGCAATTTGATTCATCGAGTCAACTAAAGCACTGTATGTTAGTTGTCGAGTTCCAAGCTGCACTGCCACTTTTTCAGGACAGATGTCTTTGTACATCGTTATTTGGTCAGTTATATTCATGTTATTATTACCTTTCATTCACTTTATGCAATCAAATAAAGAAGAAAACCGTCCCACCATTTGTAGTCATTATTCCTCTTCTGCTGCTGCCAGTCGTTCTTGAATTGGACTCACTGATTTTAATTGCACAGCAATTATCGCTGCAATGAATGCTTTAATTAAATCCCCTGGTAAAAACGCAATACTCGCCATTAAACCTACCCATACCGATGTATTTGTAATAAGAGCCATAATAGGTGCACCAATTAAGTTAATCAAAAGCACCCCGCCAAATATGTTAACGATAACGACTTTCCATGTTTTGACGTTGGACCAGACTTTTTCAGTGAAGTAACCGATGATAAAAGCAGCTAGCGGCCAACTCCAAATATACCCTGCTGAAGGCCCCACCAATACAGCAAGTCCACCACGGCCACCTGTTAATAACGGCGCACCAATTGCAACCAATACTATAAAAACTATTAAACTCAATCCGCCCATTTTTCTACCTAAAAAGCATCCCGCAAGCATAACGCCTAATGTTTGTGCAGTAATTGGTACCGGTATGAATCCTAAAGGAATTGGAGGGATTAACCCTAAAACTCCGATTAATGCTGCAAACAATGCTGAATAAACCATTTCTTTGGTTGTCATATAATTTCCCTCTCCATTTGCACTATACAAATTAATCAATTTTGCATAGTAACCATTTTAAAAATATTAAATTCCTAAACATTCGAAATAGATTGAATTCTTTTATACATACATTTGATTAAGGTTTAGACCGGTCGACCTCCATGCCTTATTTAAATAATAATAGTAGAAAAGATTTTTGTAAACCACATTTTTTTTTAGTTAACACATATTATATATATCAGCTTTTTAACTATTAGATTGGAATACAAAAAAATCACAAAAGGTTTTAATTGTTAAAATGCTTGAATTCCGATAACGAATAAGAGGAAAACGAATGGGGATATAAAAACGTGAAATGTAAAACCCCCTTGCCGCGTGGCAGGGGGGCACTTATTAATTCTCTTTAAACGGCACCGCATTGTCTCTCAATTTCTTCAGAAAACAGTTTTTGCAGACTTTTGGTAATCGGTCCTGGTTCTCCATTAGCAATCGATTGTCCATCGATGTTAATAATCGGTGTCACTTCTACACTTGTACTCGTGTAGAGGACCTCATCAGCTGCCATCATTTCCTCGACTGTGAAGGCTTCTTCGACATAGGGAATATCATTATCGGCGCATAGTTTTAGCATCACCTGACGAGTAATCCCATTCAGAATCAAGTTGGTGGCCGGATGCGTTTTCAATGTCCCATTCACCATGATAGCGACGTTAGATGAACTTCCTTCCGTTACCGTCCCATCACGATGCTGAATTGCTTCGTCACAGCTAGCTTCCACTGCTTGTTGCTTAGCCAATATGTTACCTAGTAGATTCAAGCTTTTAATATTACAGCGCAACCAGCGGATGTCGTCGGTCGTCACGGCCTTGACCCCAGGCTTCACTTTTCCTGTATAGGGCATTTCTTTCGTATAGGCGACAAAGACCGGCTCCACCTCATTAATTGGAAAAGCGTGAGTGCGCGAGCACACTCCCCTCGTCAATTGCATGTAGACAATCCCGTTCCGTAGTTTATCTTCAGCGATTAGTTCTTTAACTCGAGCTTCGATTTCCGCTACAGTAAAAGGGACCTTCAGCTGAATCATTTTTGCACTGTCCATTAGACGGTTTACATGCATATTACTCGCAAATACTTCGCCGTTATAAACTCGAATGACTTCATATATCCCGTCACCAAATTGATAACCTCGGTCCTCAATATCAACCTTTACGTCCGACCTTGTTTTAAGTTCGCCGTTATAAATGATTTTTCCCATGTCTTTCTTTCTCCCTCTCAGCCTCTTATTTAGCTAATTCATGAATGGCACGTGCATAAATCGCTGTTGCCTTAAGCATATCTTCAATAACAATATATTCATCCTTTTGATGCGCAATATCTTCACTGCCTGGGAATAGAGGCCCGAATGCGACGCCTTCCTTCAATGAACGGGCATAAGTGCCACCGCCAATTGAAAGGAGTTCTGCTTTATCACCGGTCTCTGCTTCATACACTTGCTGCAGCGTCTTAATCAGGAAACTTTCGCTGTTCACATAGTGAGGCGTTGAATGCGAATTAGACTCCACACGCAAATTATATGCTGCAAGTCTTTCTTCTAATGCCGCTTTTTGCTGTTCCCATTCAAATGTTACCGGGTAGCGCATACTGAAGCCAATGGAACTGTCACCCTGTTTGGAATAGTTGAATACTCCGGCATTAACCGTCAATTCACCTGTTTGCTCATCTGTGTAAGCCACACCTAAATTATTTCCACGGGAATCTTCAAACAAATAATTCTTAATGAAAGTAAAGTAGGATTTCGCATGCGGATCAAGTGTTAGGTCTGCTAAAAATACAGCTAGATACATACCTGCATTGACTCCATTTTTCGGCTCCATTGCATGAGCTGAAACGCCGTTCAGTTCTAGAAGCACTTGATTTTTTTGTGGTACGGCTTGCCCCTTCAACGAATATTTTTGAAGATAATTTTGATAGTTTGTCACAACTTCAGCGGGATTTACAGCTTCCACTGTAGCCGTTGCGAAATCTGGTACCATATTCGTTCTTCGGCCTGATGAAAATTCAATAACATTCACTTCGGAGTTCGTTCCATTGCCTGCATCGGCTGGATGTATAACTGAGAAATCCCAGATTCCCTTTTCCGCACTGATGATTGGGAAGTCAGCATCTGGCGCAAAGCCCATCGAAGGCATTTCTTCCACTTCAAAATAACGGCCAACACAGCGCCAGTTTGATTCCTCATCCGTTCCGATAATCATCCGCACACGTTTGTTCAAAGGCTTACCAATCTCCCTGACAAGCTTCATTGCATGATAGGCAGCCATCGTCGGCCCTTTATCATCAATTGCCCCACGAGCATAAATACGACCATTACGGATCTCAGCGCCAAACGGATCCGAACTCCAGCCATCTCCTTCAGGAACAACATCGACATGACATAAAATACCGATCAACTCCTCGCCTTCACCCATTTCAATATGGCCGGCGACATTATCGACATTCTTCACAGTAAAACCGTCTTTTTCGGCTAACTGAAGCATGTAATCAAGCGCTTCCTTTACCCCTTTACCAAATGGAGCCTCTTCTGTCGGATGTTCTTCATCCAGTACGCTTTTTATTTTTAATAAATTTTGCGTATCCAGTAGTATGTCCATTTTCCGTTTCTCAACTTCTTCACGCCAATTCATTTCACTCAAAATACGACAACTCCTCTTTTATATATATTTTTTTATTTTATCACTTTTATTATCTGATTCGCCAAGCGTTGATACCTTTTTTAAGTATTCCCGTTTTATCACCAACGTCAAACTACTGTCAAAATGACCGTTGCAACTAAAAAACACCCTCTCTCAATTATAAGAGGGTGTCTTCACTAAACTCTCTTCGTCCATTAGAATCATTATTTTTCTGTTTAACCTCGGGATGTATAACGCTAAAAATAAGGAACGACCTAAACTGAATATAAGAAAGGCAAGCCATAATCCATGATTGCCATGTTGCGGGACGGCCAAAAACTGGACAAACAGAAAGGCCAGCAGCGCAAGAAGCATGGAGTTCCGTACAGGAACAGCTTCAGTAGCACCCGTAAACACTCCATAGAAAATGAGTCCGATAAAGGCTGTGAATGGGAATATGACTATCCAAAGTCCGTATACATGGGTCAGTTCAATGACTCCTGGGATATTCGTGAAGAGCAGAATAATTTTATCGCTAAATAACCAGTATAAAACAGCAAGTATGAGAGAGGCATACAGGCCCCATTGCGCTGAAAGAGCTAGCGTTTTTTTATAAAGGTGTACATCTCTCGAACCAATGGCTTTCCCAATCAGAAGACTCGATGCATTTGCAAAACCATCAAAGCAATATGCCATCAGATAGTGAATTTGAATGAGTACAGCATTGGCTGCCAAAGTCTCTGTCCCAAAAGTGGCTCCTTTGGCCGTGAAAAGATTAAAAACCGTAATCAAACAAATTGTCCTGATAAATAAATCCCTGTTCACCACCATCATTTTTTTCAAGGAAGTATAATCGAATCCCGCTCGTAAAGAAAAGGTTTCAGGTATGGAAACTACCTTCCTAATCACCAACAAACCAACGAAGAAAGCTGCAATCTCTGAAATCAATGAAGCCGTAGCGACTCCTGATACAGACCAGGAAAACCTATTTACAAAAAGCAAGCACAGGACAATATTGATCAGGTTCATGAAAACTTGAATGAACAGAGATGTTTTTATGCGGGATTTTCCAATTAACCAGCCTAGAATGACATAGTTCATTAACGCAAAAGGCGCACCCCAGATCCGAATACTGAAATAGTCAGATGCAAAGGCGGCAACATCCGATTCCGGCGTGATTGCAGCTAAGGAAACATTTAAAATGGGCTTCTGAATTACGATAAAAAGAAGACCGATAATTGCCGCTATCATAAAAGGACGAATCAAGGCCATCAGGCTTTGTGTCTCATCCCTAGCCCCCTCTGCTTGTGCAGCGAAGGCAGATGTACTAACTCGCAGAAAACCAAAAAGCCAATACATCGTATTAAAAATAATGGTTCCAACAGCTACCCCGCCGATATAAGCAGGATCACTCAACTTTCCAACCACAGCCGTATCAACCGCCCCAAGCAAAGGCGTACTCATTGTCGAAATCGTAAGAGGAATGGCCAAGGATAGATACATTCTGTGATTCATCAATAAATTACCTCCTTTTTACATAAAAGACTTCTCAAACGCCTGAAAAACAAGAAATGGAATGATGTTATAAAATTTTGTATTGAAAGTACAAAAAGTTTGCAGTATTCGATTTTAATCACTAGAATTGAACATATGGTACTCATCAACAAAAGTTGCTAGGAAATATATAGTGCTTTTCTCAAACGAAGACCATGATAACGTGCGAAAGGATCTACAAGGTTGCTGGTGAGTATTATCAAATAGAACGGTTAAGCTATTTTTGTATATTGACAATTTACGGAATCAAAATTTGAATATTAAAAGATTGACAACGCTTTCAACTATACCTGTATGTTTTGTTTTTGAACCAGGGAGTGGGAAGTCTATTTAAATATATCAACTTTCCCAGATTTACAACATCTTTTTTCCCAGCAAGAAAAAGGCAATGTGTAAACGGAAAAATAAAATGCTTGACGGATTCATAAAGGAGTTATAGTATTGCTCGTTGATCATACAACTTTTGCACTATGCGTGGTCATATTGTCCAGCTTTTAAAAATCTATTAGGAGTGATTATGATGGGAAGATTAACTAATAAAGTGGCACTTATTACTGGAGGAGCATCCGGTATGGGTAGAGAAATGGTAGACCTATTCACAAAAGAAGGAGCTCAAGTTATTGCTGCTGACATCAATGAAAAAGCTGTTGCAAAAGTGAACGAGCTAGATAATGTCTATGGTACACTTCTTGATGTATCTTCTGACGAAAGCTGGAAAAAAATGATGGATACTGTTATTGAGAAATTTGGTAGAGTTGACATCCTAGTCAACAATGCTGGAATCTCAACAGAAAAACAAATTAATGATACAACATTGGCTGATTGGCAACTAATGTTAAGTGTTAACGGATTTGGACCTTTCCTTGGTATGAAACATGTTGTTCCTTACATGGTTGAAGAAGGAAAAGGCGCTGTTGTAAATATTTCTTCCTTTACAGCTCAAATCGGTATGGGTTTAAACGCTTATTCAGCTTCTAAAGGTGCTGTTCGTGCTATTTCTAAGGCTGCTGCAACACAATATGGCCGCATGGGCGTCCGTGTTAATGCCATATTCCCTGGTATTATCGAAACACCAATGACACAAAAATTAGAAGAGTCAAAAGAACTTGTAAACCAAATGGTTAAAGCGACTCCATTACAACGTTTAGGTCAACCAGCTGATATTGCAAATGCAGTGCTTTACCTAGCATCTGATGAAGCTTCATACGTTACTGGTGCTGAGCTAGTTATCGACGGTGGATATTCTGCTCAATAATAAAAGTTAACAATAAACAACCCCGTTTCTGAAATTCAAAAACGGGGTTGTTTTGTTTCATTATTTTAAAACTCGGGCCCACTTAAGGAAGTCAGTTCTCCCCCAAATAATTTAAGTTAAGACACCAATAAAATAGCCAAAAGCTGTAAATACAAAACACCAGCTGAAAGCTCCTGCACCTGCGAAAATAATATATTTTCGTTTCCCCATCCCGTTCATCCCAGAAAAATAACTGGCGAAGTGGCGAACACCTGGGATGAAATATGCAATAATAATGGTCCACGGACCGTATTTATTGAACCATTTCTCCAGCCTTTCCAGCCTTGCCGGAGTCATCTTAATCCACTTGCCGTGCTTTCTCAAAAAAGGCTTGCCTACCTTTTTACCAATAAAGTAACTGACCAGCATTCCAGAAATCGACCCAAGAAAACTGACGAGGAATGCCCCTTGGACATTTAAAACAGCAATGGACGACAAATAGCCGACAAAAGTCATCATAAACTCATCAGGTACCGGCAAACCAATAATTCCGAGGGCCAGCAGTCCATATATCGCAAAATAACCATAGTTTGATATTAAATCTTTTACCATGTCCATCTCTAGTACTCCATCTCAGACACCCTTTTAATAAAGTAATCCAATTTCTGATACGGGCCTGGTTAACGTGATTACTTCTTTATAATAGGATAACCTAATTTAACCCATATAAGTTGGTTTTAATGAAAAAAGAAAAAAAAGAGAATACACAAACTCCAAATTGGTTTATTAAGGAAGATTTAAATTACAATGATAGAAACTGAATGAAGAAAGGTGATAAATATGCTGATTAAAAAAGTGAGTCTTATTGCGAGTGACATTCCTGAAATGAAGAAATTTTATGTCGAATTGCTAAATGCCAAATTGCTAGACGAGAGTCATCATGGCTTTACTATAAAAGCAGGGGCAAGCGAATTGGCTTTTACAGAAACAAAAAACGGAAGTAAACCCTTTTATCATTTTGCCTTCAATATCCCGTCCAATCAATTTCAAGAAGCGAAGCAATGGATCAAAGCACGGACTTCTTTAAATACGGAAGATGGCGATGATGAAGTTTACTTCAGCCACCTCAATGCACACTCGCTATATTTCACCGATCCGACCGGCAATATTGTAGAGTTTATTGCCAGGCATTCAATTGCACCAGAAAGTGAAGTGCCTTTCTCAATGGATTCTTTATTAAGCATTGGTGAGATTAATTTAACAACTGCCAAAATCGATGCGATCGGCCAGCAACTAATCGACTTTGGTATTCCCCCCCGGGATAACGGCACTTTGAATCCTAATGGCATTTCTTTCATGGGCAGCAATGGTGTGTTCATTTTATTAAGCAAACCGGGACGGCGCTGGTTCTTTTCAGACCGGGCTGCAGAGATTCACCCATTAACAATCGAAGTAGATCCTGGGAAAACGATTCATCAAGATGAAAATGGGAACATTCGGTTCATCTCTTCACCGATATAAGTTTTTCCAACAATAAAGCGGACTCGACAATCGAGTCCGCTTCCTTTTATTTTACAATTTTTATTTCCTTGATCGGCCAATACACTAGATTCGCTTTGCCGACAATTTCGTCGACGGAAATCGTGCCGATTTCACGGCTATCCAAACTATTTTGGCGATTGTCCCCCATAAGGAACAGCTGATCATCTGGCACTGTCATGCTGCCGGTTATATCCTCGAGCTTGAAAGAATCGGTCAGCGGCACGCCTGCCATCTGATTCTTATATTTGTCTAGGTAGGGTTCTTCATATGCTTTTCCATTAATATAAAGCGTATCATCTTTATATTCTATATGGTCACCTGGCAGACCGATAACCCGTTTTATATAATCTTTATCTACCGTTGCATGAAAAACAACAATATCAAACCTGTCAATACTATCGATGTTTGTTCCAAACTTATTAAGTACAATTCGTTCGTGGTCTTGTAGTGTTGGCATCATTGACTCACCATCTACGACAATAGGTGCAAAAATATATGTTCGAATTAGAAAGGCCAGAATGACTGCAATCCCGATCGCTTTTATCCATGAAAAAACTTCTTTTCTTTTTTCCAAACGAAGTCCCTCTCTCTGTTTTTTATTCATGTCATTATATCATAATCCATTCATAATCACGTCATACAAATACCCACATTTTGCACTTTATCTATCACTTCCATTTTTCATACTGAACTTCGATGCTTCCCCACTCGATTTCCCGACGTTGCATTTGTGTCGGACAAATACCATTATATGTACGTACTTTCTCATTAATTTCTTCAATTCGTTTGGTTAATTCTGATTCAGATGAATTCATTTTTTTTAATCGAACCACGTCAGATAGCTCTCCCCGGATTTCTTTTTGCCATTTAATCCAAAGCGGAAGGAAACCGGCGTCTTTGGCCTTCGTTAAGAAATTATCATACATATTTCCCGATAATGCCGACTTCGGAAGCGGTTTTCCAAAGCCAGGATTATTCTTCAGACCGCCGTCCTTTTCATAGTCCCGAAATATCTGATCCATCCAATTTACATGATCCTCTTCTTTGCCCATTACACTATCTCCCCCCAGACAACTTCGATATTACATCTATTTACAATTATAACATTTAAATCAATATTTGCTCATATACACCAACCAAGAACTTCATTTATTAAGCTCTTTCTACTATTATAATTACATTGTTCTGCCGAAAACATTCCAGCATGCATCCGCATTCAAGCAAAAAGGGATTCCAATATTCCGGAATCCCTTGTTTTCTATCTATTTAACTGTGATTTTCCTTTTTACTAATGCCTTGTTTTTGGACTTATCCGTAACCGTATAAGTCAATGTATAGGTACCCTTTTTCTTGGTATTTACGGTCCCTGTGATTTTGATCTTACTTGTTAAACTGCCATCCAAATTATCTTTCGCCGTTACCCCTGATTTAGGGTTAAATTCCGAGTTATAGCTAATGGTTTTATCTTTGGCTCCGGAAATGACTGGCTTGGTGCTATCTATGGTGATCTTTCTCGTAACAGTTGTAACATTCTTCGATTGATCAGTGACTGTATACTTTAATGTATACGTTCCTTTTTTCTTTGTATTTACCGTACCCGTTACCTTGATTTTACTAGTCAAACTGCCATCCAAATTATCTTTCGCCGTTACTCCTGATTTAGAATTAAAAGCTGAGTTATAGACAACGGTTTTACTCTTGGCGCCGGAAATGACTGGTTTGGTGCTATCTATGGTGATCTTTCTTGTAACTGTCGTAACATTTTTTGATTGATCAGTGACTGTATACTTTAATGTATACGTTCCTTTTTTCTTTGTATTTACCGTACCCGTTACCTTGATTTTACTAGTCAAACTGCCGTCTGCATTATCATTAGCACTCACGTTTGTTTTTGGATTAAATGAAGAATTAAGTCTGATTGTTTTATTTGCGGCACCTGAAATCACTGGCTTAACATGATCATATACTGTTATTTTCCTAGTAACTTTTGCGACATTTCCCGCTTTGTCAGCTACAGTATATGTTAAATTGTAAGTTCCAATTTTCTTAGTATTTACAGTACCTTCAACACGTATGGCGCTTGTTAAATCACCATCAGATTCATCCTTAGCTTTTACGCTCGATTTAGCGTTAAAAGTTGAGTTGAACGGAATGGATTTACTGGCGGCACCTGAAATGACAGGTTTAACCGTATCCTTAATTGGCACACCAGGACTTGATTGTTTCTTCGCAATGTAAGCTGATGAAACATAGCCCTTCACCTTTTGATCTTCAGTTTGTACGGGGTACCAGACAAATTTATTAATCTTAGAACTGTCATAGACAAAATCCCCGCTGATGACCAAGTTTGTACCGTTTGGCACGGTATTGGAACCTGACGAAGTATTTGCTTCTTTCCGTATTCTCACATCTAGTGTCGTCACCACTTTGTCTCCTGCCTTGAACCAATAAGCAGAGTCATGCGTTTGATCGGCCAGTGTGTATTCCAGCATTTTAAAGGTGATATTTTCAGTGCTTTCACGATCATATTGAAAGTCGGATGTTCTGAATGGATATTTTGCTAGTTTTGTATCATTCAAATAACTTTGTTTTTCTATCTCAGCAAAAACCTCTTCTTGATATGCATTCGTATTTATTTTCCCAGTTTCCTGGTAAAGAGGACTGTTCACAGGTTTTGTCCCATTGTATGCCATGACAGGGAAATACCAATTTTCAATAACTTTACGTCCTGCACCTTTGATTTTCGGCAAATCTTTTCTTGAATACATACTGCTCAGGACCTCGACGCCAGCTTCAATATTATAAACTATATCATTTTCCAACTTTTTCTGGTCATACCCACGTTTATCGGTAAGCTGCATAAGACCGATACCGCCATCGTCGGATTTAATAGGCTTGCCAGCATCATTAAATTGCCTCCAATCCCCGTTTTCCTGCGTAGCCACGGCCTTTACCACTTCAGGAGGGATTTCAGCTTTTAATGCTGCATTAGTGAGTAAGCAGTTAATCTGTGGATAGGAAGGATTTACATTCGGTTGAATCTCACCAAATGATGAGCAGGCATTGGTTAATTCAGACGCTGCAAAAGCCTGTCCATTGAACAAACTGAATGTTAAACAGGCTACTATTCCAGCCTTTACTAAAGGTAACTTCATGAATCAAACTCCAGTCTATTTATATTTAAATTTATAATAATTCTAACATGATAATCTAGTAATTGTAACGATTACTGGAATAAAATTGGTTTTTTGAAATCAAATTCCTAAAAAGGATAAACAATTTGTTTATTACCTAGAACAAAAGAAGCTGACTCACATTATCTGAACTATACCCCGGATAACGGACACACATAAAAAAGTGTCCCTTATCCGGGTTTTTTTATGTTTCAATAGATGTAATGAGTATGGACGGAGGGTTTCTATGAGTAAGAATATATATACTGAATTTCAGATTAAAGAACTTGAAAAGAATCCAAATATCATTAGTGCTTCCGAGCGATCTATTTCCTATAGTCCTGAATTTAAGACAAAAGCTGTTAAGGAATATAAAAAGGGGAAAGCCCCCTCTCAAATTTTCATTGACCAGGGAATTAATCTCGAAATAATTGGAAAGAAACAACCCAAACGTTGTCTACAGCGCTGGCGTAGTACCTTTGAAAGGTTTGGTGAGGAAGGCTTCCTTACGGAACGCCGTGGAAAAGGAAGTACAGGACGCCCCACTTCCAAGCCACAGTCTGTAGAGGATCAACTTAGGAAGGCCGAGGCGAGAATCAAATTCCTTGAAGCAGAAAATGACTTCCTAAAAAAGCTGGAAGAGCTAGAAAGGCAGGCTCTGAAAAAGAAATGATTCTAACTGCTGCTGAGAAGTTCTATCTGATTGAAAGGACGATCAGAATACACCAATTAAAGAAGGCTGTTTCTTATCTATGCAAATTGGCTGGTGTAAGTCGAAGTGGCTACTATGATTGGTTAAAGGCAGCTCCTTACCGTGAGCTTCGTGAAGAACAGGATGAATTGGACATAAAATTGATCAGAAATATCTTCATCAGTAAAAAGGAAAAAGTAGGCGCCCTCCAAATCAAAATGATTATGGAGAATGACTACTCGGCCGTAATGAATCATAAGAAAATCAGACGGTTGATGACAAAATATAATCTCCTAGCGAAAATCAGAAGGGCCAACCCGTATCGGAAGATGGCCAAGGCAACCAAGGAGCACCTTACTTGTCCAAACCTCCTTAATCGTGAATTCAATCAGGAGGTGCCAGGGAAGGTCCTGCTTACTGACATTACCTATCTTTATTATGGGAAAGGCCAAAAAGCGTATTTATCCTGCGTAAAAGATGCCGCCACAAAAGAAATCGTTACGTACCATTTATCTACTTCATTAGAAATGGATATCGCTTACGAGACTTTAAATAAGCTAAAGCAGGCTGTGTGTCACGAGTTCCACCCGAGTGCAATCCTTCATTCTGACCAGGGGTTCCATTACACCCATCCGCTATTTCAACGCAAAGTGAAGGAACTTGGGATAACCCAATCCATGTCCCGCAAGGGAAACTGTTGGGATAATGCGCCAATGGAAAGTTTCTTTGGCCACTTTAAGGATTTGGCAGAATATAAAACATGTACTAATTTAACGGATGTGAAGGAAGAAATTGATCGAGTTATTGAAGAATATAATGAACATCGTTATCAATGGGGGCTAAAGAAAATGGCCCCGGTACAATACCGGGACCACTTATTAGCCGCTTAGGCACTTTTTTATACTGTCCGTAAAATGGGGCACAGTTCAATCGAGTCAGCTTCTTTCTTTTCCAATCACAAGAATATGTATTTATTATGGTTAAAATTTTTCCTATCTTATGGTTAGACTTTTCGGCGCTATGTGGCTATTCTATTATACAATCACATCTACCGGTTCACTCGGTTTCCGCACCAGACACATGATACCCGGCACGATGAAGAAGATAAGGGGCCATACATGAAAGATGGTCAGAATGCCTGTAATGATGAATAAGATTCCGGCTGCCTTCACTTTGCCGCTTTTTACTAGAAAGATAGCAATCAGGCCGCCAGCCAATGTAATAAACAAGGATATAATCCCAGCCCATAATAAGCCAATAAAAAACTTGATTGACATATCCATATCAGACGTTGAAAACTCTGACTCTGTCATTAATGAGTAGTCTACTATTTCTGTTACATCGATACTGTTGATATAAACCGCTGCTATAATCGTCACGATTAATGAAATCGCAGCGATACTCACGCCAATAATACTTAATACAAATTCCCATGTCCGTTTCAATTCATTCGCCTCCCTAGAAAAGTTACTTATATATAATACCCAATCTGGGAAGGAATAAAAGACTTTTCTTAAACATCCTCAGGCTTTTTTTGAGAGCATAAACACGGCTCTGCTATTCTATTATTATTTTTTCTTCACTTCATCAATAAGGCTAATAAGACAGATGCATAATAAAATTAATCCGATAAACGTACCATTGGAACTAGGTTCTTCACCAAAAAATACAGGTGATATGAAAAAATTTAATATAAATATGATTATTGCGAGACTAACTAATACTCTATTAATGAAAAACACCCACCCTTCCATAAGACTAGTTCCGAAGCTACAGGATTGAATTGAAGAAGACTCATAAAGGCATATAAAAAAACGACTCAGATATAGAGCCGTTAATCATCCTTCTTTTTTAACTGTTCGTTTAATTTATCTACTTTATTTTCTAAATGATGCATTTTTGTCATGTGTTTTATAAAGAAACGGAAAACCTTCACAACCATTACGACTAAAAGTACAAGAAGAGCGAGGTAAAATAATTGCCATAATATATCACCAATATAATTCATAATATCACCACCTGAAATTAAATGATTAACCATCGCTTAGTTACTAAAACCTTGTAAAGAAACTAAAAGGACAAATAAAGCTACTAAGATACAAACATACCCTCGAACTTTTCGGTCATTCCGAAGTTTTTCTATTCCCACAAACAACACAAAAGCTCCTAATAAAAATAAGGTGTATGAAGAGTAGTCTACATTCCTAGTGATCAAACTATAAGATGATAGGGCTATTATACTAAACACCAACGAAATTTGAATCTTTATCAGCAACAAATCCCCTCCAAAGAAAAAGCATACCATTTATCACCATTATTTTGGCTGGAAAATGGAAAAAAGGCTCTGTATCAGAGCCTAAAAACATTCCTATTCACAATCAAAGCCACCAATTGCTCGACAGACGGTTCATGCGGCATTATATCCGGCGTAAACCCAAAGTCTTTAAGTATCCTGCCGGTACTTTTCCCGATTACCCCGATGGTAGCTTGAGTTAACATCCCGCTAACATCAACGCCTGCCTTGTCCCCATAATCCATCAGCATATCCACTGAATGCTGATTAGAAAAAAGAACCGTATCAACAGCATTTTCTTCTAGCATTCTCGGAAGAATTTCAAGAAATCTTTCATCCACATATTTTTCGATAGATTGAAAATAGTCCTCGTCCCCATAATTTGGATCCAAGTGTTCCTTTTTCCGATCTCCTATAATCAGCAGAGTTCCGTCTTCCGTCATCTCTGATTTGAGAGCTGCAATTAACCCGCGTTGCTGTAAGACTTTCTTCGATTTCCTCGATACCACATAAAGCTTGGCCGAAATTTGGCGGAAGTCTATAGCATACTCTGTGAGTAAATCTAAAAACCCATGAACACTCTCTGGGGAGGTAAAGAGCATCCGATCATACAAAAGGAAAGATAGCAGCTGACTTTTTTTAGCTTTTACTTTTGTCGTAATCCATTTAGGAAACTCGATGACATCGCCCCCAAGTTCATAAAGGTTCTCCGCCAAGGAACTTTTTGTCGTTCCCGTTCTAGCTACTAAAAACTGCTGCCCATATAGTGGTTTCTTTTCAAACCATTGCAGCCTTTTTCTTAGTAAAATGATATCCCCGACCAAGGTGATAGCCGGGTTCTGAAGCGACTTTTCACTTACCATTTCCACTATATTGGCCAGGGTCCCCTCCACCGTTTCTTGTCTTCCATAGGTGCCCCATTGAATGACGAGTACCGGCGTGTTCTTTGATTTTCCATGACTGATCAAGTTTTCACAGATATTCGGAAGATTGGCTACTCCCATATAAAATGCAACGGTATCTACACTATGTACAAGCCCAGTCCAATCTATTTCCTGTTTGGTACGTTCATGGCCTGTCACCATCGCAAAGGAACGTCCATAATCCCGATGGGTCACGGGGACTCCTGCATACATGGAAGCGGCAATGCTCGACGTAACTCCTGGAATGATTTCAAATGGAATGTCTTTTTCTTTCAACGATTCCGCTTCCTCCCCAACTCTTCCAAAAACGGCAGGATCGCCGCCTTTCAAACGGACGACATTGTGTCCTGCCAGCGCTTTGGAAACGAGCAGCTCATTGATTATCTCTTGCCTAATGCCCTTTGTATAAGGCGTCTTTCCACAATACATCAATTCACAATGAGGAGGAGCAGCTTCCAAAAGCTTCGGATTGAGCAACCGGTCATATAAAATCACATCCGCTTTTTCAATCGCTCTTTGCCCTTTGACGGTAATCAGACCTTCATCGCCTGGACCTGCCCCCACAAAATAGACTTTCCCCTTGGCCTTGGTCATCACTTCACCTCTATCTTCTTACTTACTTGAAATGGCATGATAATATTTCACCAGTTCGATTAATGCACTACCCATTCTTTGATCTTCTGGATAAATGACCCGCTTGATTCCTTCATCGATTACGACCTGCGCCGTTACTTTTCCAACTGCAAGAGCAATCACATCGGATTTAAACCAGTCGATTATTTTATCTTCCACACCTTGTTCACGGGCAAATTTCATCAAATTACGAGGCTGCGGTGCGCTCGTGAACACGACAGAATCTATTTTCCCTCCAAGAATTTCTTCGATCAGCTGCTGCATCGTTTCTGTTTCCGGCGGAATATGTTCGTATGGAAGAATTTCTTTATGCTCTACCTTTTGTTCATCCAACCAATTCATTAAAAGAGGTGCCGGGTCCCCGTGCAGTTGCAATGCGACCTTTACATCTCCAAACAAATGGCCCTCTAGATTGCGAACGAGCCCTGCCGTACTGCCATCATCGTCACGGATTAATGGCTGCAGGCCTAGTTTTTTCAGCATATTCGCCGTTTTATAACCACGAGCTGCAATTTTCATAGACTGCAAAGCTTCTATAAAACGAGCCTCTGCTTCCATCTTCACAGCGGTTTTATATAGAAGTTCCGTTCCCACTCCAGTCGTGAGAATGATCCAATCATACTCTCCTGCAATTAAACGGGTGACATCCTCCTCTAGATGAGAATCATCAAGGAAGACCGTCCCCTGTGCTGGACGAACTAGCGGTACACCCCCAAGATTATGAACAATTTTACTTATTTCTTCTGTTTTCCTCGCTCCCAATAGAGCAATGGTTCTGCCGTTAAGCTTACTCATTCATAACCCTCCATATGTATATTCAATTTTGAAACCTCTTAGCTATCTCACCTATTATACAAATTTTCAGTCTATGAAACTATAGAAAACAAAAGACTCTTCATTATCTTTCCATAATTAGATACACAATCCTATCAGTCCAAGGTCTTAACATTCATTTTGAAAGAAGTAAAAAAGAGACCCTGATTTCGGGTCTCCGTTTTCATATCTGCTTTATTTTTCCGGTACGTTACAAGAACCGTCCGTACAAGCTTCACCTGTTGCTGGATCATTCACCATTTGAAGCGGATTTTCCTCAGCCCATACCTTTTTCAGCGTATCCAGGAACGCCTCTGTTGGCTGAGCTCCTGAGATGCCATACTTGCGATTAATGACGAAGAATGGGACACCTGTAATTCCAAGCAGGCTTCCTTCTTGCTCGTTCCCTCTAACCTCCGCCGTGAATGCAGTGCCTGCTAGCATGGTTTCTGCCTCAGACTTTTCAAGGCCGGCCTCTTCAGCCAAACTAGCCAATGTAGCATGATCACCAATATGTTTGCCTTCCGTAAAGTATGCTTTAAAAAGGCGTTCATTCATTTCATTATCTTTACCTTTTGATTCAGCAAAATGCATCAAGCGGTGAGCATCAAACGAATTCGTTAAGACCACCTTGTCAAAATGATAATCGAGTCCCAATTCTTTAGCCTGTTGGGTCAGATTTTGGCTGCTCGCTTCTACTTCCGCTTGCGACATGCCATATTTCTTCGCAAGCATTTCATTCGAGGTCATCTTAATATCACGTTCAGCCTCCGGGTTCAACTCAAAACTGCGAAACGAAACCTCTACCTGATTTTTATTTTCAAATTGGCTCAAGGCCTCCTCGAACCGACGCTTTCCTATATAACAAAACGGACATTGATAATCCGACCAAATTTCTACCTTCATGTAAAAACCCCCTTCATTTAATGCAATCACATTAAGCACATTATATAATCTTGGGTATCCTCTTGCAAGGATATTACCCTAGACACTCTTTTTCAAAATTGGCAAAGTCGACTTTTTTCATAAACTCTTCTAACGTATACCCCTTTAATAGGCGCAATGTTTCCTGTTCTGCTTCATTCATGATTTCTTCCAAAGCCGTATCCAACTGCTTCCCAACTTCGCCGCATTCACTCGTTTCCATACAAACAAGACATTCTGGGCGTACGGCTTGATACACATCCGCTAAAGTCAGCTGAGAGGCAGGCACTTTCAAACTATATCCACCATCGCGCCCTTCCTTTGTTTCGACAATCCCTGCAACAGCAAGCTGAGCCATCACTCGGCGTAAAAACGTCGCATGTGAATTCACCTTCGAAGCTATCGCTGAACTCGTCAAAAGCTTCCCGCTTTGAGCAAGCCAAACCAGTGAGTGAATGGCAATAGCAAATCGCGGCGGCCCAATTTGATTATTTCGATTACCTGAAGACATGCTTATCCCCCCTTACAAATCCTATCTCCACTTTTCACATGATATATGTAAGGCCATTATACTATGTTCCGTTCTTCCGAACAAATGACCCCAGCCTATTTGATAAAGAGAGCATTATTGATATACTTTTATAGTCTGAATTTTAAATCTTTAATGACAGGAGAACGTTCATGAATGGTAAATACCCATATTTACTCGTCATACTTGGCGCTATGCTTTGGGGAACAACCGGAACAGCTCAATCTTTCGCCCCTGATGGCGCCCACCCAATTGCGATTGGTTCCGTCCGCCTGGCTGTTGGTGGTACTGCCTTATTGGTCATTGCAATCTGGCAAAAAAAAATAACTCTACACAATTGGCCAATAAAAGAAACCATTTTGGCGACGCTAGGTATGGCCTGTTATCAACCACTATTTTTCACAGCTGTCAGCATGACCGGAATCGCCATCGGAACCATTATTACACTTAGCAGCGCCCCTATTATCGCCGGCTTCCTTGAATGGCTATTTGGTAAAAAACGTCCATCCCCGAGATGGTGGATGGCAACAGGTTTATCAATTGCCGGATGTTTGCTTCTTTTTTCCAATCAAGGTTCTGTTACCATTGATCCTGTAGGTGCCTTGCTTGCGCTTGGTGCTGGGGCTTCCTTTACAGTATACACACTGGTAAGTAAAAAGATTTTGGATAAACAGCCTCCAGAAGCAACCGCTGCGGTCATCTTTTGTTTCAGCGCCCTGCTTTTAGCACCTATGTTATTTATATTTGATATCAGCTGGATAGGAACCACAAACGGGTTGGCCGTCAGCCTCCATCTTGGTCTTCTCGCTACCGCAGTTGCCTACTTACTTTTTAATAAAGGGCTTTTATCTGTTCCATCATCAACAGCCGTTTCCCTGTCACTCGCTGAGCCTCTGACAGCCGCGCTTCTAGGCGTATTCCTCATCGGAGAGAGCTTGACTCTAATGTCTTGGTTTGGTGTTGGACTACTCTTATGCGGGATAATTTCACTGACGATTTCGCCAAAAGCGTCAAAGAGTCCTGCTATTATGAACCAGAAGTTGTCTGCGAAAAAGTGACGCTTTTACAGAGTTGGATTTTGCAGCATAATTAATAAATAAGCTAGGATTTTTCCTAGCTTATTTTTTTGTATGATTGCAGCATAAGCTGTAAATGGATTAATTCGACCGTTGGGAAGGATAATTCGTCCTTCACGCAAATAATTCGACCTTCAAAAGGATAATTCGACCTTCAAAGGGATAATTCGTCCCTCACGCAATTAATTCGACCCTCATAAGAATTAATCATCCTTTTAAGCCGACTAAGTAATATAAAAACCACACGGCATGATTTTGCTCATCGGCGGCAGCACGATTGAATGCCTTGATTACGGATCGATCAGCCGCACCATCTGCCACTTCTCTATAAAAATCTACGGTTTCCTGCTCATCCTGGAACGCAAATTCCACCCCGTCTCTATAGGACTCAGGGCACGATTCCGTCACTTTAGGCTGTGGCTGCACCCCCGTCAAACTGGTATAAATCTGAGCAAATCTCTGAAAATGCTTGACCTCATCTTCCCTAATTTCCATAATCCGCTTCCGCTGCTTCTCATCCGGTGCTAATTCAGCTAATTTCTCGTAACACTGGATGGCGCTGTACTCGCCATTTATCGCCTTTTCAAGCTGACGGACTAATTTATTCTGCTGTCTACTCCAATCATCTTCATACGTTTCGTACCCATACATGTATAAAAACCTCCCTGTTCCTTTTCCCATTATGCTATGAAAAAACTGAGAAACATGTCATTGTAAGTTGTCAAAACATAAACGGAAGTGATGCCTCTTCCCCGGTTTTCAAATCCTTTAATTTAATGATATTCTCGTTCACCTCATTTTCCCCAATTATCATGACAGCCTGAATCCCTTCTTTGTTCGCCCTATCCAATGCCTTACTTATCTTTTTGCCAGTTAATTCGACTTCCACTTTGTATCCCTTTTGGCGGTATTCTTTGGCCACACCTAATGCTTCTTTCTCCATACCAATTGGAATAATATAGTAGTCAAGATTAGAAACATTTTTTGTTTGATTTGTACTTTTCAAAGCAGTTAAAATCACATCCAGACCAAAAGAAATACCTACAGTTGAGACTTTATCATTTGTACCTGCAAGCCCGCCGATTGCATTGTCATATCTTCCTCCACTTCCAATACTCGACTTTAATTCGCCGTCAGCAAGAAAAATTTCATATACCGTTCCAGTGTATATCTCAAGTCCTCTAGCTAAAAATGGATTAAAGATGCAGATATCCTCAAGTTGTAAGTATTTCAATAATCCTTTTAACTCCGATAATTCCTTTACTCCTTCTTGGAGTAGAATATTATCTGTCGCCAAGCCTTTGAAGAAATTCAAATCGATTGTTTTCCCTATTTTTAGCCAACTTCTAATTGCATTTATCGTTTCAACTGCCACTTGTTTTCTCTCTAACTCTTGTGAAACACCCTCTATCGATATTTTTTCAAGTTTATCCAAAGTTAGTGTCACATCAGCTATTTCAGACTTAGGGACACCCAGCACTTCAAGCATGCCCGCTAATAGCTTCCGGTTGTTATATTGAATACGCACATCTAAACCCAACTTCTGAAAGGCCTCAATCGCCATCATCATTAGCTCTGCCTCCGCCGCCTGTGATTCCACGCCAACTATATCAACATCGCATTGGGTGAACTCATGAAACCTCCCTGCCTTAATTGGTCCATCACGAAACACTTTTCCGATTTCATACCGCTTAAACGGCTTCCTTATTCCTGGGTTCATTGCGACGACCTTTGCAAAAGGAATGGTTAAGTCATAACGAAGGGCTAATTCCCGTTTGCCCTGATCAGTCAGTGTGTACATTTCTTTTAATATTTCCGCTCCTCCTCCATATTTCGAAGCAAGTAATTCTGTATAATTCAAAATTGGTGTTTCAATTGACTGACAGCCATAAAGAAGGAAAACATCCTCTAAAGTCCTTTTAACCTGATTACGAATTGCTTCATCTTGTGGTAAATAATCCTGTGTACCTTTTACATTTTGATAAGCCATCTTCTTCATTAAAACTCCTCCTTTTGTTAGAAAAAATAAAAAAACCGCATCTGATTAACTTACTAATCAAATACGGTTCATGATAAATAGCTTTCCTATTCACGATTTTTCAGCAATCGGATAGCAAAGCTACTGTGTATGATGATGAAGTTGTGAATTCATAAAGGTTTTTCCTTCTTCCATTTTCATCCACCCCTAATTACAAAGTATTTTAACACACTCCATAAAAAGGAACAATACCCCAAGTCTGCCCACTTGGTTAAAAGTTGAGTCCCATGTATACCCAGTTGAATAAATAGTTTGTACCCATAAAATTACTAGGCTTTGCCTAGTACCACAACTATGTTGGGTCAGTTTTTCTTACTACAGCTCTTAGTTTTCGTTGATTCAGCTGATGACGAAAAGTGTAAATTACCGAGGGATTGGTCCGTTTTATTCCAACTTTGCTTTAGCAATCAACCAACTTTATTTGGTTCGAAAAACATAGATTTTAATCTATGTATAATTGCACCCTGTTTATTATCAGGGATGAGCTGTCGCTGTAAAAAAATTTATTGAATTGTGTTTTTCTTTAATTCAAATTCAGCGAAGATATACCGAAAGAAAAATTGATTTTCTTGAAGTTAATAAACTATTAAATCGTGTTGAAAAACAGCATGAAGAGCTTCGTAAAGGAAGAAGGAGAATCTTATAAACACTTAGCAATACTAAAACATGTGACCATCTATACCTCTAATAAAAAAGCGATGAAGTTCTGGAAAGAATGAAAAAATAATGAAAAGAGCATTAGGGAAAACTGATATTACCTTTGATAATATACTAGGCAAACACTAGCATATTCACGATATCTTAAATTCTTAACAGATGGGCTGACAGGGGTCTTAATTTTGGAATATTATTGATCGGAATTTAATTCTAATACGCTGATAAATAAACAAAAAGAATGCTTTAGTAAAAAAGATTGATCATTTTGTAATGGGAACACCAAGATTTTTGATATCAAACTTACTTATTTTATCCTTTCAGTGATTTTTATTGTGAGTGCGTAATTAGTGTTTTTTGGACTGTTGATTTTCAACAGTCCAAAAATTGAGGATCCTATCTATGATCTTTTCAAGGGAATTTCACAAGCATGAATTGTGTTATCCTTCAACAGTCGGAATGGAGGATGTAGATCTGGGGTCAGTGAATGATCCAGATATTGTGTATCTAGGAAGATAACAACTTGAGATTGCATGTTCAATGCCGATAAAGAGGTTTATGTAAACAATAATGCTAGTTTCTACTAAGGTAAACAGCTTGATAATAGAAATTAAAAACACTGCCAACACTTCAATTTGAGTGTTGGCAGTGTTACGTTTAGTCTTCCTGATTCGGCCAAATTTGATATGAATCAGATTTATCTTGACCTTGTAAATAAACTTTCTCTACATTTTGTAAATTCTCATCTCTAATTTTGATTAAAAAATCACCGGATTCACCAATCAATAGACGGTTATTTATATATAAATACATGTTTTCACCATCTATTTTATACTTATAGCCACTATATTTCATGGCTCCTCCAGTGAAATTTCCATTAGTAGTGAAAGTGTTACCCTCTAATTTTGCAATGTCTAGATAGATCGCATCTGTTTCAGTAGTATTTTTTCTAAACAAGCTCCATGCTCCTATACAAATAATTATTAATACTATTATTCCTATAATAAGTGAATTTCGTTTCAATATTGTACCTTCTTTCAATAATTTTCATCACTAATTAATAACTACTTCTAGAACCTTTTAAAGAAGTAGAGTTAGGTTCAACAAACTGAATGTCAGCCGATTTATTCTAATCAAATACGGTTCATGATAAATAGCTTTCCTATTCACGATTTTTCAGCAATCGGATAGCAAAGCTACTATGTATGATGATGAAGTTGTGAATTCATAAAGGGTTTTCCTTTTTCTATTTTTATCCACCCCTAATTACAAAGCATTTTAACACACTCCATAAAAAGGAACAATATCCCATAGCAATCTATTGAATAATCTCCACATTTTCATACAAATAAGCTTCTTCCGGTGCCTTTATTTTCTTCGACTCTTTTAAATCAATAACCGGTACCGCTTCACCTTTATAACTCCCTTTTTTTAATGTACCTGTAATGGTGTACCAATCATTCGTCTTCATATTTTTCACATTTCCATTGACCATATAGCCGTATAACGTCGCGTCGACCACACAGCAGGACATGGAGAGACGGGCGATTGCCATTCGTTTTTCTTTAAATGAATCTTCACGATAAATAAACCCGGAAAGCTCTATTTCCTTCCCCTCGATTGTATCGAGGTTGTTCAGCAAATCATCCAAAACTTCAAAGTAATTGTCATCTGTGACAGAAATCTTTTCACTGTTCACGTGTTTCCCTGCATCGTATGAACTTACTAAGGGAGTCTGTTGCTGAACCATCCCTCTTTTTGCCAGCACTTCTCCGCTCAATGTAAAGTCCGTCAAAATGAAGCCAAGCATAATCGGAATGAAGAACAAACTATATTTCAGGACTTTCATGGCCGGTGAAGACTCGCTATGGGATTCACACTCACAATTATGCAGGCTCTGTTTTTGTTTTTTCATACGCAGAAGACTGATTCCTAAAAAAGCAAAAAGCGCAGCCAACGCATATGGAACCATTTTGGGTGCAATTAATTTCGTTAAATGACCAGAAACGTACAATTTAAAAATCATAAGACCCAATCCAAGTAGCAGCAGTCCCTCAAGTCTTTGGATAAAAAAACTTTTCATTAGAAGCCCCCCTTACTTATCATTACACCTGCGAGCAGACACAGACTGAAGACGACTGCGAAAACAAGCAGTACATATGTGACGACAAAGCTCCGTTTAAAACAGGACAGCATAATCAGAACATTTTTCAAATCCAGCATTGGACCAAATACAAGGAAACCAAGGATAGATCCCGGTAGAAAACTATGAGAAAAGGAAGCGGCAACGAATGCATCTGCTGATGAACAGAGCGAAAGTACAAACGCTATTCCCATCATCAGTGCTGTTCCTTGAATCGGTGTCTGACCGATATCGGCCAGAATAGTCCGATCCATTAAAACTTGAAATACACTGGCAAACAAGGCGCCTATGATAAAGTATCTGCCGACCATAAAAAATTCCTGTGAAGTGTGATCGATGAAGCTTGTCCATTTACTAGGCCCAGGAGTAACGTGATCATGCTTATGAACAAGTTCTATCCTATCTTCTTTTACCACGTCTTTACTACAGAAGATATAAATAAATAAACCTACAATAACGGCCGTAATAACACAGAGAATGATTCTTCCGTATAGAATGGACGGGTTATTCTGAAAGGCATAATATGTTGAGCCGAACACGATGACATTTAAGATTGGGGCGGTAACGAGTAAAACAACACCTGCATGAACCGGGACACCCTTCACAATTAACCTTCGCACGACCGGTATGATTGCACACTCGCAAACCGGGATAATCAGTGCCGCCGCAATCGCAGCAAAAATAGCCGTAAGAGGTCTTTTTGGAATCATCCGCTGAATGATTTCTTCACTAACAAACAACTGGATAAACGAAGATGCAATTGCACCCAAGAACAGAAAAGGAATCGATTCTAAAAACAACCCCAAAAAGATAACCAACACCGAATGAAGCATCGGGTAGGCTGAGAAATCAAGTGCTTTTGGAATAAACACATCGCCTAGAAAAAAGAATGCAAGTAGCAAAAACAGCAGAATCAATAACAGCAGATTGCCCGTGTATCGTTTCAAAAGCATTTTTCAACCACCTTTACAAATCATAATTATTACGATTTGAAATTTTAATTTGGTCTAGTATATGCCTTTGATAGAGTGAACATGACAAAAAACAGAGAGTGAACTAGTCTCTCTGTTTCAGGTTGGAGCTTTCTTTATTTATGGTAAGGTTTACAGATTCTAGCTAAGCTCATGCATGATGAACTACAGAAGAAGAAAAGTAGAAGGCATCGTAATACACTTATTTATCTCTTCTATATAAATCCCGACTCTTATAACCCTCTCCAAGAATCATTTTCATTTCTTCACGTCGTTTTACTTTTGTCGCTTCTTGTTTTGCACTATACACATAACGTGCCCAATCTTTACGGTACCCTGGAGTGAGTGATTGATAGAACGCAAGTAAATCCGGAGAATCCTGCAAATCTTTCTCTATATCCTGAATCATCGCGATATAATCATCTACACATTGACTTGCTTTGGAAGATGGTTGATTCTTGTTTCGGGAATCTTCTTTTAGACCGACAACCGTAAAGACATCATCTAATCCAACCATACGTGCAAACTTAATGTTACTCGAACCAATATAACCATTTTCATCTGCACCTAGCCCAGCTAATAAATCATCACGATGAATAAACGTTGGATACACTTTATTCCCCTTCTTGGGATAAGCCAAAAAGATATAGCCGCTTTTATTCAGATAATTTTTTTCAATTACCTTGTTTACGATTCCTTTTAAAGACTCCATATCTAATACAAAAGCAAATATAAGATCATACGTACTTTTAGAAAGCTCTGTATCATATTCCGCTAACTCCGCTAAATAATCTGCACCATCTGGTAAATGCAAGACTGCCACCTTTTTATATTTTTGTAAATTCAATTTTTCAACTATTGTTTTAGCCATCAAGATCCACCCGTCAAATTTAATATTGTATATCTTTAGTGTAAAAGTTCCCCATTTCATTCACAACTTTTCCTGTTCAAATTATGAAAGTATACTTTTATTTTCAAATCTATCTAGTGAAAATATTTATTTAAGAGTCAAAAAAAGACGAGAGAATTAATCTCCCGCCTTTTCTATTATCATTGCTTTAAGGAATATTAACGGTGTTATAGTTTAGAGGTAATTAGTTCCAAAGCCCAGCTTCTTCGAGTTTCTTTTTACCTTTGAATGCTAGGATAATCAATACTAAATTGATAGTCAACATAAAAGCAATTGCAACCAGTACTGATGTATAGCTACCTGTAAATTCAAAGATATATCCGTATCCTGGTAAAGCGACAATCCCCGCTACTGCTAATCCAATCACAGCAGAAGCATAGATTTCACTGTATTCTTTATTACCAAACAAAGCTGTTGTTAGTAGCGGTCCTAATGTACCGATAGATGCAACTACAAACCCATAGATAGCAATTGCCAACGTAAACATCGCAGAGTTTTCTGGAATTGCTAAAAGTATTCCAATTGGAACTAAACCTAAAATCATCGCAAAGAGTGCTGTATTTTTCGCACCAATTTTATCAGATAATATTCCGAAGGATAAAGCTCCTAATAACACACCAATCGACCAGCCCCCCATTGCATTACCTGCGAATGTAACATCATAGCCCAATCCCATTGCGAATGGTGCAACATGTTGACCAAAGCTTCCTATAGCCGTGATAAAGAAGAAAAATAGAAGTAATGCATAAAATGCAGAGGATTTTCTTGCTACAACTGCAGTAACTCCTTTACTTGTTACTGCTTTAGGAATTGTTTTTTCATCACTTTTTACTTCGTCCACTCCAAGTGGTTGTAAGCCTTTTTGTTGTGGGGCCATTCTGATCGTTAAGAGTACGATTGGTATAACGATCGCCATTACTAATACTCCTAAAATAATATAAGTATTTCTCCAGCCTTGGCTATCAATTAAGTTACCCGCCATAGGTTGAAGAATTGCTCCGAATAAGCCACCTGAGGCTACCATAATTCCCATTGCCAAGCCATTATGCTTTTTAAACCAGTTATTAATTAATACTGGACCAGCCATTTGGCAAACAAAAATGGAACCAATTGACATAGGGATACAGAACAAGTACCAACCCCACACAGAATTCATTAATCCAAACATCGCAAATGATCCTGCTTGTAAAATAACTCCTATTACTAATATCATTCTAATATCATATTTCGCCATCATTTTACCTGCAATTGGAAGGAAAATCATGGTGACAATTGATGAAATACTAAAGTACAAGGATAAGCTTCCCATTCCAATGCTTAAATCCTCTGTAACAGGTGTTAAAAACAATCCACCTGCAGTCATAATACCGCCTTTTGCAATACCGACCATAATAGCTAAGCCTGCTAAAATCCACCAAGCATAGTGAATTTTTTTCTTCTGACTCATTGATGTGTGTCCCCCTACTTCTCGTTTTATGCCAAAATTTCCGCAATAAAAGCCAGTAGCGTTATCGATTATAAATAACACTACTGGTTATTAACTAGTCATTATCTTTATTGTGTAATATATTCACTTACCAAATCAACAATCCATTAACGTAATTTGATAGATCCACCATCAACCATGATTGTTTGACCAGTAATATAATCAGAATCATCGCTTGCTAAGAAAACGGCTGTACGTCCGATATCACTTTCAAGTTCGCCAAGTCTTCTTAAAGGAATTTTAGCAAGCATGTTTTGATAATATTCAGGTTGGTCTTCTGCCCATTGAAGCATTCCAGGTGATTTAGCAATTGGAGCAATGATGTTTACATTGATGCCAAATGGACCAAATTCATTAGCCGCTACACGGGTAATTCCACGAATTGCTTCTTTTGCAGCCGCATATGAACCTTGATTAGCATCTCCATTAATCCCAGCTCCAGATGCAAAGTTAATGATTTTCCCTTGTGTTTCTTTTAAGTAAGGCAATGCTGCTTGCATGAAGTAGAATGTTGGATAGAATCCTGTATTAAAAGATAAATCCAATTCTTTTTGTGTTGTATCAGCAATAGAAGCCATTCTTGATGCATGTGCATTATTCACCAAGATATCTATTTTCCCGAATTTATCAGCCACTTCTTTTACGATAGCACCCAATTTGTCATGCTCTGCAAGATTAGCCTGAATGAAAATGGATTCTGGTTGATATTCTTGTAATTCTTTTATAGTTTGGTTACCAAGCTCTTCGTTTAAATCAATGATTGCAACTTTTGCTCCTTCTTTAACAAAAGCCATCGCCATACCTTTACCAATGCCGCCAGCTGCCCCTGTAATGATAGCGGTTTTCCCTTGTAGTCTACCCATTTTTCTATCCCCTTTTTTACATGTATTTTCTAGCGAACTGATCTGCTTCTCTATGCATATATCTTTTATTCATACTTTTTTCATACGAATCGTGAATACGCACATTAGCATGAACCAATAATATATAACGTTGACTAACAAGTCAATCAAAAATTTGACTTGTTAGTCAACCAAAAAAATGTAATCATGAGAATGTATGAATGACTATTCTTTCACTAGGGATGAAAGATTGAGAATAAAAAAGAAGACTCCTAATTAACCCTTCCAATTATACCCAATTAACAAATGATAAGGCTTTCGAAAATACTATAAATAAGCAAAAAAAACTTCGATTTTTTTTGTTATAAAAGCTAAACTTATATGATACGGTATTCATTAAGAAAAGAAAGTGAATCACGAGAAGTTATATTCATTTACCAATCTGCAGATTTTTCTTATAAACACATCTAAATATGCAACATTAATGAAATAATATACAGCAAGCGAGGAATGAAATGATGGCACCTAAGAGTGATGAACAATTTAAAATAATACGGGATCAACGCTATGAAGAAATCAGTAAAGCTGCCTTGAAGGTTTTCGCACGCAAGGGTTTTGCAGCAACTAAAATTAGTGATATTACTTCATCTGTAAAATTAAGTCATGGACTTTTCTACCATTACTTCCAGTCAAAAGAAAATATTTATTTGTCTCTTATTATGAACATACTAGACCAGTTTATTGAAACAGTGAAGGAAGCCGAAAATAGAAAGGGCACACCCTGGGATCAACTTGCATGGTTCACTGAGCTTACATTTTCCGGATCACCAGAACAAGCACAAGATCGTCGTATTCTTGTTATTGAGGCCCAACAATCTGATTCGCTCTCTGATGAAGTTAAACAAGAATTAAACCAAAAATATACCATAGCTATGAATGGGATAGCCCGTATTATCAGTAACGGGCAGCGTGATGGAATCTTTATAGATGGTGACCCGATGGAACTGGCCATTTACTATATATCCCTCAACCAAGGTCTATTATTATGGAATGCCAAAGGTTTCAATCCAGTTAAGATTTCAGTTGAAAAAGTAATGCGCCATTTGCAGGTATAACCCTAGCTTCCCCTTGTTATAAACTTATGGATAGTATATTTAAAGTAAAGTAAAAAGTCTGGAGGAACAGATCTAATACAGTTCTGATTTCCTCCCTCAAACCATAATTATAGAGACGATGCGCCACAAAAACATGGCCTATTCTAAAATCGCCCCCTTTCTTCGTCTCACCTCTAGAATCTTTCACACGCTCTTTCTCAGATCATCCTATCAAAACAATCGTTTTATGAATTTTTATACACCTATTATACATTAGATGTCCGTTTTCTCTATGTTCATTTTACGTTGGTTTATGTTTAATCACTCTTCTGTCCATCTATCCATTTTTTTCTAAAAATGCTTCAAATCTGTTAAGATTATTAATAGATAAAAAACACTTTTTTGAAATTTTGACTCCCTTAGAATAAATCAGGGAAACCACCTAATAGACGAACGATTTTTAATATAAAATGAGTATACCTTTCGGATTCAGTCGTACGTATCATGAAAAACGTGTTCGAGTGATACATTCAAAAACGAGGTGTCATATAAGGGGGAGGTTCGTATGAATTTTATAGAGTATGATTTATTATTCGAATCGAGAAACCAGCTAATAGAGGAAATTACAGAATTGGAGGACAAGACACTAAATCACAAACCTGTTCCTGATATATGGAGCATCGCCCAAATTTGCCATCACTTATATCTTTCTGAACAGGCAATTACTGAAGCTATAGCCAGAGGTATTCGGGATAAGGATTACAAAAATATCATTCAAAAAAATATTTACTTAATTTCTGATATGAAAAAAAAATTCAAATCTCCTGACATCGTTTTACCATCACAAAAACCTTTTCAATTATCAAAAATTATAGATTTACTGGCTGAATCAAGGGATCAACTATTGCAGGTTCTTTATGAAATGGATAAAGATATTGTTTTAACTAAAAAGAAAGCCAAACATCCCATGTTCGGGGACCTATCATTGGATCAATGGATTGAATTATTATCCTTACATGAGCAAAGGCATACCAAACAGATACAAGATTTTAAATTCAATATTATGTAATCCCTTCAATCGCAATGTCACCTTAGACTCTTCATCAGCTGTATTAACATTCTAATTTTTTTTGGATTCTTTGTCTATTCAATATACGACCAAATACCAGTTTCCTCTATGTCAATAATACGATGATATACGTTTAAGTTACCCCTCTGTCTATCAATTTGTCATAACTTTTTTGAAGTGACACACAATATAACTATTAAAAATTTTGACTTACTGAGAAAAATGATGTACATTACCTAGTGGGCGAACAATTTTAATATAAAAATATAAAAACATTCGTATATAGAGGTGCATATCATGGAAAACGTGTTTGATTATGAAGATATTCAATTAATTCCTGCAAAATGTATAGTAAATAGCCGTTCTGAGTGTGATACAACTGTAACCTTAGGTAGACATACATTTAGGTTACCTGTGGTCCCTGCAAATATGCAAACAATTATAGACGAAAAGGTTGCCATTTACTTAGCGGAGAATGGTTACTTCTATGTGATGCATCGTTTCGAACCAGAAAAGAGACACTCATTTATTAAAGATATGCACTCACGTGAATTAATCGCATCTATTAGTGTGGGCGTCAAAGAAGAAGAGTATGGTTTCATACAACAATTATCAAATGAACATGTTATACCAGAATTCATTACGATAGATATCGCACATGGTCATTCCACTGCTGTTATAAATATGATTCAGCATATTAAAAAACACTTACCTGATACTTTTGTTATTGCAGGAAATGTGGGAACTCCAGAAGCAGTAAGAGAATTAGAGCATGCTGGTGCTGATGCTACAAAAGTAGGCATTGGACCAGGGAAAGTATGTATCACTAAAATTAAAACTGGATTTGGAACTGGTGGCTGGCAATTAGCTGCACTTCGTTGGTGTGCAAAAGCAGCAAGTAAACCTATTATTGCTGACGGAGGCATTCGCACACATGGTGATATAGCTAAATCAATTAGATTCGGTGCCTCTATGGTTATGATTGGTTCATTATTTGCTGGACATGAAGAATCTCCAGGAGAAACAATTGAGAAAGATGGAAAGGCCTTTAAAGAATACTTTGGTTCAGCTTCGGAATTCCAAAAAGGTGAAAAGAAGAATGTTGAAGGCAAAAAAATGTTTGTCGAGCACAAAGGATCTTTAGAAGATACATTGAAAGAAATGGAGCAAGATCTTCAGTCCTCTATTTCTTATGCTGGAGGAAACAAGTTAGAAGCAATCCGTAATGTAGATTATGTTGTAGTTAAAAATTCAATCTTTAACGGTGACAAAGTATATTAAGATTATTATATTTCACAACCTGGTGAGCAAGATACTTTATTAAGTACTTGCTCATCTTTATATTGTTAATTAATTCCTTTTTTTAAATTAGTACCCTCTTTAATCCTATTGTATATCTCAAACGTGATTTATGAATGATTTATCAGACAAACAGGGTTAAGCCATTTCCATATGCTAAAGGTCCCAACCTTTAGCATATGGAAATGGCTTTTTATTTTTATCCGTATCATTTTTTTAAACTTGCGAGACTAGTAAAATCCAGATAATTAAGCTAAAAGAGCAATTTTTAATAAACATCATCTGATAACTAATCATATTAGTTATCTCAGTTTATATACATTATTAGTCTCATAACCAGTGTTTTGGATACTGTCTTGCTTGAAATAAGTTATTATAGATCATTGATATAAAAACTAATAATATAGTTCCTATTGCAATCGAAATAAGGAATCCCCATCCAGCTTGAGAATTAACAGCAACAAGGGCACTTGCTGCTGCGGGAGGATGAACAGTTTTTGTAAGAGTCATTATTAATAATACAATAGCTAATACTAGACCAATAATGAATAGACTCTTACCAAATATGCTCCAAATAATAAGTGCTGAAGTGGTAGAAATTAAATGTCCTCCAATAACGTTACGAGGTTGAGACAAGATACCTTTATGGGCACCAAATACAATTACACAGCTTGCACCTAGAGGAGCTAATGCCATAGGATATCCTAAATAAACAGCTACAAAACTAATGATAATAATAGCAATGAGTCCACCTATAGCTGAAACAAAGGAATCAATATAATCAATTCTGTCTTTATCTCTAGTTTCGCCCTTCATTTTCTTTAAATAAGCTTTTAATCCTATGTTTGGTTGATTATTCCAACTTTTCTCAAGATTTTTTTCAAAATCCATAATTTACGTTTCCCTCAAGCTTCCTAAATAATTTGACAAGAAATTTGACAGAGTTTCTGCCATATAAAATTATTTTACAGGAAAACAATGAATGTTTAAATATATATCTGGATTTTGTTTATTTTGGAAATTACGAACTTTTCGACCCTCTTTTCATCCTGCATTTTCAATACAAAAAGTTAAGATAAAGCCCCTGTAAAATGCCGAGTACAAGATTGCCCGCTAGACCTTATAACTGAGAAGAATGATAGAATCTTCCGTAAATAATCACGCCTCGTTTGCCGTATAGACTGCCATGAAAACTCTCCATCTATTTTTTTACAACTATTCCTCCAATAGTGAAACTTTTCAGAAACTAAAAAAATCCTGGTAGAATTTGAATATCTACCAGAATTGATAATAGAAAACATTTTCGGTTCAGTTGCATAAAAAAAACTGCTTTTATACCTTTTTAACAAATTCAGATTTTAATTTCATAGCTCCAAATCCGTCAATTTTGCAATCTATATCATGATCTCCATCAACCAAACGTATACTTTTTACTTTTGTACCTATTTTCAGGACTGATGAACTCCCTTTTACTTTAAGGTCTTTAATTACTGTTACAGAATCACCATCGTTTAAGACATTTCCATTTGCATCTTTGATAATTTTTTTATCACTATTTTCAGTTTCTAATTCTAAAGTCCACTCATGAGCACATTCTGGACAAACAAAAAGACTTCCATCTTCGTACGTGTATTCTGAATTACATTTTGGGCAATTTGGAAAATCAGACATAATTTCATTTCCTCCATTCGTTATGGTCCATTCTAATATACTAGTGTTATCCATACAACCGTTAATAGTCGCCCATGTCACGGTATTTCTCAATCCGTTTGATTCGTTCCACAGACCCTTATCGGCAATACATTCATTGTTTTTTCCCAAGTGCTGGTACTAAAATGCTCCCACTCTATAGAACCCATAAAGGTTTTACTATATAATTTTAATGAAAAGCTGAAAAAGTGTGGTGAATCATTTGTTTAAACTCTTATTAATAGAAGATGATACGACGTTATTCAACGAGATTAAAGATAGATTAGCGCAATGGTCTTATGATATTTATGGGATTAGTGATTTTAGTAAAGTGATTCAGGAATTCACAGACATAAAACCTGATTTAGTCATTATTGATATACAATTGCCAAAGTTTGATGGGTTTCATTGGTGCAGAATGATCCGGACCCATTCCAATGTTCCCATCATCTTTTTATCTTCACGTGATCATCCTACCGACATGGTGATGTCCATGCAGCTTGGAGCTGATGACTTTATTCAAAAGCCCTTTCATTTCGATGTACTCATCGCAAAGATACAGGCCACCCTTCGCCGTGTCTATAATTACAATACCGAAAAGATCGAATTGAAAACCTGGTGCGGCGCAACTGTGGATTACGAGAAGAACACGGTATCGGCCGAGACTGGCACAATCGAATTGACGAAAAATGAAATTTTCATCTTGAAAAAGCTCATTGAGCAGAAAAATAAGATCGTAAGCCGGGAAGAATTAATCAACAGCTTATGGGATGACAAACGTTTCATAAGCGATAACACCCTTACAGTCAATGTGAACCGTTTACGGAAAAGACTTGATGAACTTGGCTTAGGGCGCTTTATCGAAACGAAGGTTGGACAGGGCTACATCGCTGTTGAAGAGGCAATTACATGATTAAAAAATATATAGTGGAAAGATTCAGTTGGATTATTTTCTATATACTCCTTCATCTTTTTATCATCTTTGTCGCTTTTATTGATACGGCAATTCCACTAAAGCCCATCCTCTATATTGTCTTTTTATCGATGATTATGTTCAGTATCTTTTTAATTGTCCGTTACAAAATAGAAACGAAATTCTATAAAAGTTTAGAAGACCGGGAAGACAATCTTGATTTAACAAATATAGCCGATCCAGACAGCCCTTTTGAAAGAATCATTGAAAACAGCATCATGAATCAAACCGAATTTTTGAAACAGTCTGCTTCACAAGGTCAAATGACTTTAGAACAGGAGAAGGATGAATTATTATCTTGGATTCATGAAGTGAAAACACCCTTGACGGCCATGCACTTAATGATTGACCGCTTGGATGATGAAATGCTGAAATCCCATTTGACTTATGAGTGGCTGCGCATTCACCTTCTTCTTGACCAGCAGCTCCATCAAAGGCGCATTCCTTTCATCGAAAATGATTTGTATATTGAGAATACCGATTTGGAAACAATAATCTTTGATGAGATTAAAACGCTGCAATCATGGTGCATTCAAAAAGGGATTGGCTTTGACATTCATTTAGAAGTAACCGAAGTGCTTAGTGATGCCAAATGGCTGGCCTTCATCATGAGGCAGCTCTTGACCAACTCCATCAAATACAGTGAAAACTCAGATATCACGATATATAGCCATGAACAAGCTGAACAAACGATTCTTGAAGTGAAGGATTCTGGACGGGGCATCGACCCAAAGGATTTATCCCGCATATTTGATAAAGGATTTACATCCACGACAAATCACCGTGACAATGCGGCAACAGGCATGGGGTTATATTTAACCAAGAATGCTGCTGAGTCCCTATTCATCTCCATTGATGTAAAATCAGAGCTTGGGACCGGAACGACCGTTACCTTGAGCTTCCCAAAAAGAAATGATTTCGTGAATATCACAAGCATGTGACAAAAGTGTCACATGCTTTTATTCTTTGTTCGTCCAAACGAAGGAAAAGAAATACATTGCCTTTTATAATGAGGATATAGAAAAAAAGGAGTGTATCCAAATGAATATATTAGAAGCGAAAAAAATCCATAAAAGCTATGGTAATAAATTTAATAAACAAGAAGTATTAAAAGGACTGGATATTAACATCCAAGAAGGCGAATTCGTGAGTATCATGGGAGCATCAGGTTCAGGGAAAACGACATTGCTCAATGTTCTCTCCTCGATTGATAAGATTAGCAACGGGAGCATTATAATCGATGGAAAAGAAATTTCCGGTATGAAAGAAAAGAAACTGGCCGAATTTCGAAAGAACCATTTAGGCTTCATCTTCCAGGAATATAACTTATTGGACACACTGACTGTCAAAGAAAATATCCTTTTGCCCTTATCCATTACAAAAACACCCAATAATGAAGCCGCACAAAAGTTTGATACCGTGGCGAAGGAACTGGGCATATATGAAGTGAAGGATAAATACCCAAATGAAATTTCCGGTGGTCAAAAACAGCGTACGTCTGCAGCACGGGCTTTCATCCATGATCCAAGCATCATTTTTGCGGATGAACCGACTGGGGCGCTAGACTCCAAATCAGCTTCCGATTTACTGAACAAACTGAGCGAAATGAATAAAAAGCGCAAAGCGACGATCATCATGGTAACCCATGATCCAGTGGCGGCCAGTTATTGCAGCCGAGTCATTTTCATTAAAGATGGACAAATCTATACGCAATTGAATAAAGGTGAAGAATCCAGACAAACCTTCTTCAAGGACATCATGAAAACACAAGGTGTTTTGGGAGGGGTTCAAAATGAGCATTAATCAACTCATCTTTCGAAATCTGAAAAAGAATCTGAAGAACTATTACCTGTATGTGTTTGCCCTAGTCTTCAGCGCTTCCCTTTATTTTGCCTTTGTCACCTTGCAATATGACCCATCGATGGATAAAACGGAGGGTACAGTGAAAGGGGCCGCCTCCATCAAGGCTGCATCGATCCTGCTTGTTGCGATTGTTTCCATATTCCTTTTATATGCCAATAGCATTTTCATAAAAAGACGCAGTAAAGAAATTGGCTTATTCCAATTGATAGGCATGACCAAGAACAGGATATTCCGTATCCTGAGTGTGGAAAACCTGATTTTGTATTTCTGTTCCGTATTCCTGGGAATCTTTGTAGGGTTTGCGGCTTCAAAATTAATCATCATGATTTTATTTAAAATTACTGGTGTCCAGGCGATCGCGACCCTTCAATTTTCTTTTCAGCCGCTTGTTCAAACCGTGCTCGTTTTTAGCGCCATCTATCTTTTCATCATGTTAATGAATTATGCCTTCATTAAAAGGCAGACCATTTTATCATTATTTAGAGTGACTTCAATGACGGAAGGAAAAGTGAAAAAGGTTTCGATTTTCGAAATGATCATCGGGATATTCGGGATCATCCTGATCATTGCTGGCTATGTCGTTTCATCCAAATTATTCGATGGAGCTTTTTCAGAGATGACCGAGCTTTTTATGGCCATGGTCTTCATTCTGGCATCCGTCATCATCGGGACCTACCTATTTTATAAAGGTTCCGTAAGCTTTATTTTTAATATCGTCCGTAAAAAGAAAAATGGATATTTGAACATCAATGAAGTATTGTCCCTTTCATCCATCATGTTCCGGATGAAATCGAATGCGGTATTATTGACGATCATCACGACCGTTTCCGCTTTGGCGATTGGATTATTATCATTAAGCTATATCTCCTACTACTCAGCAGAGAAGAGTGCACAAAGCAGTATCCCTACCGATTTTTCCATGACGAATATGAAAGATGCGGATGCATTCAAAGAAGCTTTATCAGACAGTAAAATCGATTATAACGAAAAGGTGATTGATGTCATTCAAGTGGATGTCAATGTAAAGGAAATAATGGAGACCAGCCTGGAAGCTGTAAACTTTGATCCAGACATCATGACTGTCCCCGTCATCAGTGATGAATCCGTTAAAGGAATCAACCTTGCTGAAGATGAGACCCTTTTCAGCGGATACAGTAATATGATGGAGAAGGTCATGTCCTTGAAGGATTCCGGAAAGATTGAACTGAAAGGAAAACACGAAGTCATTCCGCAAACATATATGGGATTGAATGATGATACCTTCTTGTCCTACTATTTTACGAGTGGCGGTTTGCCCGTTGCCATTGTAGACCAAACGATATTCGACCGTTTGAAAAAGGATATCAACCCGAAAATCCAAAAAGTATCATCGGTGAATATCGGGATTGATGTGAAGGATGAAGCTGAACTTGAAAAGGCGAATGATATTTTCAATAAAATGAGTTTCAGAGAAGAATATGGAAATGGTTCCCAATTAGAAATGTTCAACACCCAGAAGAAGAATATGGGCCTTATCATGTTCATAGTCGGCTTCTTGGGATTAACCTTCCTCGTCACATCCGGTTGTATCCTATATTTCAAACAAATGGATGAAAGTGAAGGCGAAAAATCCAATTATACAATCTTAAGAAAACTGGGATTCACTCGAGGTGACTTACTAAGAGGAATCCAAGCAAAACAAGTTTTCAATTTCGGTATTCCTTTAGTCGTCGGGTTGCTTCACAGTTATTTCGCAGTCCAATCAGGATGGTTCTTATTCGGGACCGAAGTTTGGACACCGATGATCATCGTCATGGCATTATACACGGCATTGTATTCGATTTTCGGAATCCTATCCGTTTTTCATTACAAAAAGGTTATTAAAGAATCACTATAAAAAGAAGTTAATAAAGCTCCATGCCAAAAAGGGCACTGGAGCTTTTATTAACAGTTAAAGAATTTTAGATGGTTTCATCATTTGTTTAACTAATTCTCTATTGCGCTTTTTAAAGATTTCATTATGTGACGAGACCATTCCAATTTCATTAGCGTCAGGCTGGATAAATTGTTTTGCCTTGTTTACAGCATTTGCTGCATCTTGGAAGGTACCTGCTATTAAATTTAACTTCCCATCGTGCTTTAGAATATCCCCAGCGGCGTAAATTCCATCTATCGAAGATTCACTAGTAGCATTACCTGCAATAAAGTAATTATCTGCTTTAGCAATACTCACTTTACTATTTTCAAGTAGAGAAGTATCACGCTCATATCCATGATTTATAATCACTTCATCAATGGGCAAGTACGAAACCTCTCCAGTTTCATGATTTGTCAATTCAACATGTTCAATTAATTCATGATTAGCACAGGCTACTAGTTTTGTAATCGAAGTATTTAAAATACAAACTGCGGAACTGTTCATTAATTGTGTTGCTTGTGATTCATGACCTGCTAAACTATCTTTTCTGTATGTTAAATAAACTTTTTTGGCGATAGGCTCTAATTCATTTGCCCAATCTATTGCAGAATTTCCACCACCGGAAATGATCACTGTTTTATCTTTAAATCGTTTAAATGACTTCACTGTGTAGTTCAAATTAGAGACTTCAAACCTTTCGGCCCCATCTATCTCTAGCTTTTGAGGATTCAATATTCCACCGCCTACAGCCACAATTATTGTTTTTGAAAAGTGCTTTTGGCCTGAAGCAGTAAGTAATACAAAAATACCTTCTTCATTACGCGTGATTGACTCCACTTTTTCATTCAACACTACTTCTGGGTTAAATGTTAAGCCTTGCTCTACTAGCTGTTCAATTAATTTTGCTCCCGTAATTGGTGTCAGCCCTCCCACGTCCCAAATCATTTTCTCTGGATATACATGAATTTTCCCGCCTAATTGTGGTTGATATTCAATAAGCTTTGTCTTCATTTCTCTTAATCCACTATAGAAAGTGGAGTAAAGGCCTGCTGGCCCTCCTCCAATAACAGTTACATCGAATAAATCTTGCTGTTCCATTTACACTCACTCCTCGGTAACCAATTGTGATTGATTATCATTCTCATTTAATGGTACACTCTTTTCTTACTTTTTACAATAAGGCTTTGTTAAATAACTCTGTTCATTTTAAAAATCAACAGAGTTGTTTATTTCCAATTACTGAAACTTATCATTCATTAAGAGTGTATGAATGATAAATGGCGTATTACCATTAGAATGAAAAATTAGGTTAAATGGAGTAGGTGGTATGGGACGTCAATGAATATTATTGCTAAATTGTTTTTAATCCTCGGAGTCTTAATATTATTATAGAAAGTATTCCCAATAGGTTCGAAATCTTATTTTTTATAATATGGAAATAAAACTTGAAAATGATGGGTGCTACGACATACTCCTACATGTAAATATCATTATGCTTTTATCTCAAAATAACGTATTAGATTTACTTCTGTAGGTGTAATGTTAAAGTTAACCTGCCATATTCATAGATACAGCAGTTTAACAGGATAGGTCTCTCTATTCGTATCATTACTCTTAGAAAGTAGATAAGAGATATTGCGGAACACAATGTTGCCTATGCGCCCTTTGGTTGGACAATGACAATCATATACTCCCCCCTCAACTTCTACTTCCATAATAAATCGTTTTAGAATCCCCCCTCTATGAGACATAAAAATCATATTATTAGCTTGGTGAATATGTAGCGTTACCTCTTTAATATTTTTCCTGTAACAGTAAGTTGATGTCAAGCCATTTCAAGATGGTCACTTTGTTAGCATTCTTAGAGCCATCTTTACATTTAATAACATTTACTTTGCGGTTGATAACTACTTCGTAGGTACTCCCCCTTGTTGTATAAGTTGATATGCTTTCAAAGCCATTTCAACGTTTAATCTGTTCTCCGGCATATCAAAATCAAAATCAAGAATCTTTTTTATTTTTTCCATCCGATGATAGAGTGTTTGTCTTACAATATGCAATTTTTGAGCCGTAAGCTTCTTTGAGCGATCAAACTCAAAGTATTTCGTTAAAGTCAGAAGCAATTCCGTTCCATATTCCTTATCATAGTTTATTAAAGGAGAGAGATAGTCCTCAATAAAATGTGCTGTATCTTGATCATGCTGAATTAATTGAATTAGCCGAAATATGCCAAGGTCTTCGTAAAAGGCACTTGTTGAAAATGAACGATAATTTAAAGCTAACTGCGCTTCTCGATAACCAGTATGAGCATCCAAAAGTAACTGGTATTGTCGCCCAACGCCTATACGGATTTGGCTAGATTCACCTTCTCTAACATATAGCAAGGTATCGATCACTTTCAAGAAGCGTTCCTTAGAGGAATCGGCAGTTCCCAGATCAATAGCTAATACAATAATTTGATTTCTTATTGAAGTGATATAGGGTGTAAAAGAATATTTTCCGAACCCAGATCGAATTTTTAAAGAATAATGATAAATAGCAGATTCATTTTCTTCATCCGATAAACTTAATGAAGACGGATGAAAAACATCTTCGATATCTATGATTGCAATTCGATAACGTATACAAGAGTGTTTAGATTTTAACGAAATAAATCCCCTTGCTTGTTCCTCATTATTGATGCGTCTATAAAGTAAATCATTTAACCATGTGGATTCTAGACGCAATCGTTTTTCATCCAAATAATGTTTGCGCAATAAGTCTTGTGAGATTGCTAGGGAAGCGCGATCAAGGATTAGGAAATCAAATTCATCCGATTCACGATCTAAAGCCATAACAAGGTACGCCCAGATTTGATCCATTGCCCCGATCGGTTGGAGAAGAATAGTATGGTTTAATGCCTTCCATTCAACGGGCGAATCATTTGTAATTCGGTCGTGCCAGTGTTCTTTATCTTCGTAAATGGTTTGGAGTAGCTGTTCCATAAAGTCATTTTTCAATCCTGGAATCGAAAAAGGTGTTCCATCTATAGGAAGATAGATAATTGGTGCTTCTGTCTTCTGTTGCAACAACTTTAGAATATTTGATAACCCATGAGTAGTGAGTGACAATGAATGGAACTCTCTTGAAATCGAATCTAATGTAACCAACTTCTCATGATGAGCATTAATGAAAAACGAATGTAGATCCTGTGCTATTTCGACGAAGTTTATGAATTCTTTGAAAATAATAATCGGAAAGTCATACTCATTTGCCATCTCGATCATTTCTTTAGGAATATTTTCGAAGTAATGTCCAAGTTCTATACATAAACATGAGGCGTTGCGTTCGATAAGATTTAACAAAAATGAAGTATTAGAGGAGTCTTTCCATTCAAACCCAAACCCGGTAGAGAGTATCAGTTCCCCTCCCTGAAAGATGGTATCATCAAAAAACGGAATTTCAAGGACATGTGTCCATTTGACTTGACGGTGCAGCCCGTTTTCCCCTGCAACTACCTCCGTCTTTGAAAAGAGTGAGCGCTTAAGAACATCTTGTACTGTAAGCATATGTACCTCCTCATTTTATAATTGTTAGCTGTATCATATTATAACTATACTAGAAAGTCTAAGCCCATAAAATATGGATCCCTTTCTCTGTTTACCCCCAAGTAATACGATCAGTGTCTATAAGTACGTTCTTTTACGTGCTTTGATGAAATAACTTAATCAACCTGAGAATCTTTCATAATAGTATCCATTTATACCTTTTTTCATCTATTATAGGTGCGCATGAATCTATTCTATAGAATAACAGTGGAGTACTGAAACTGAAAACAACCAAAACACTAGATGAAAAATGTAAAAATTATCACCTTTTACCAATTTTGCATTCTTGAAAGTCCAGATGATCTGTCCTAAGGGATATAAATAAACGTGCTTGGTTAAAAAAAAACTAATATAAATTTAACCTCGTGTCTAATGTAAGGGTTATCATTTTCCTGTAAGATTTTAGAATGTTCAATTAATTAAATGCAAATAAAAAGGAGAATGAACAATGATAGTAGGAGTTCCTAAAGAATTAAAAACTGCAGAGACTAGAGTGGGATTAAATCCAACATGGGTAAAAAAATTAACAGCTTCCGGTCATGAAGTACTAATACAAAGCATGGCAGGGGAAGCTAGTGGTTTTTGTGACGAGGAATATGTTTTGGCTGGAGCAAAAATAGTAAACACGATTGACGACATTTATGAGAAGGCAGAATTTGTTGTTAAAGTGAAGGAACTTCAACCCTATGAATACGGTCTTCTTAGAGAAAATCAAATGATAATGGCATGGTTTCATTTGGCGGAAGATGTTAATCATGAAATGACACAGGCATTACTAGATACAAAAGCAATTTCATTATCAATGGAATTAATCGTTTTACCTGATGGGACGAGACCTACGATTAAACCAATGAGTGAAATTGCAGGAACATTAGCAATGCTCGAAGCAGTCAAATATGCACAATATGGTTATGGTGGAAAGGGAATACTTCTCCGGAAACTGGCCGGTTTGCCGTCGAGCAAAGTATTCATACTTGGTGGTGGCAATGCTGGACTCAATACTGCGCAAGTTGCTGTGGGTCTCGGATTGAATGTAACAATCATGGAAGCATCAATGAAACGCATTGATTATTTGAACAATCAGTTGCCACAGGTGGACATTTTGTGTTGGGATAAAGATACGATGTTCGAAGAACTTATTCAAAGTGATGTTTTAATTAATACAATTTATCCGATGCCAGGGGTAACCGAAGCTCTCATAACACGAGAGATGGTCAGTAAGATGAAACCTAATTCTATTATTATTGATATTGCAGGAACGGGTATAATTGAAACCTCACGTTATACGACTTTAGAGGAACCAGTATATTATGAACAAGAAGTCCTACATTACTGTGTCCCGAATATGCCGGCTCTATGTCCACAAACCTCGACAAACATGATGTTGATGACAACCGGCCCATATATTATGAATATTGCGAATAATGGATTGAAGGACGTTATAGTAAATGATGTAATCGTAAGAAATTGTATCAGCACTTTGAACGGTGAAATTGTTCATCACGAAGTTGGGATCAATCATAACATGCCTTATACAGATATAAATACAGAGTTACTATTGTCCAAATAATAAAACGTCCTTAGAGTCATCTCATATTTCTACGTTTCATTTCTATGAATAGAAATCAGTATACAAGATATTGAACGAGTCGCTACTAAAGAAATTCCAGGAGTCAGTAAAGATGCTAGCGAGAAGATTTTTCCAGGAATTATATAAGATATAATATACATTCCAATGAATTATCCATTCTGCAGCCGGAATTCTTTACGAGGAATGGGGAGATAAGTTCTACACAACATTCATGGATAATTCAAATTAGGCTCCCTAGCATCTTACTGACTTTTTTATGATTTCTAGAAAACCACGTATTAAAAAAGCTATCCCATTTCTTGTAAAAGGTTAAATCAGGTAAAGGAGGAGAGTATTTCACATGTCAAATTTAAGGAAAACAGATAGAACACTTACACTCATTCCAGTTGTGTTGTTTGGTTTTTCATTTATGGGGTTAACCACAGCTTTTACTACGTATGGTATTGCGGCTAATATTTCCCACGGTATGGTTCCGGGGGCAATGATAGTTGCTCTAGTGGTAATGATGTTTACTGCTTACAGTTATGGGAAAATGGCAATTGCGTTTCCATCTTCCGGTTCTGCTTATGTTTATACGCAAAAATCGATCAATCCCTCTGTTGGATTTCTTGTCGGATGGGTGATCTTAATGGATTATTTATTTATGCCAATGGTAAATTATTTAGTATTTGGTATTTTTTTCTCAGCAGCCTTTCCTACAATTCCAAGTTACATCTGGATTGCAGGTATGTTGATGCTCGTCACTTATATTAATATTAAAGGATTGAAGTTTGCTACAAATGTAAACGCATTCATAACGATTTTTGCTTTTCTTTTTATCCTTATCTTTATAGGTTTTTCTATTAAGGAAATTTTTATGGGAGAAAGCACGGCCACTCTTTTATCTCTTGAGCCATTCTATAATTCGAAAGAACCCTTTTCTTATACAATAGCTGGAGCAGCATTATTATGCTTTTGTTTCCTTGGGTTTGAATCAGTTACAGCGTTTGCGGAAGAGACAGTGAACCCTAAGAAAACAATTCCCCGAGCTGTTATTTTAATTACTCTTGGTGGTGGTTTAATCTTTACAAGTGTTTCATATTTCTCGTTTCTTGTATGGCCAGAGTATAACACATTTAATAATCCTGATTCGGCTGCCTACGAAATTATTAAACTTGTTGGTGGAAAGGCGATGTACTCAGTATATCTTGCGCTTTACGCATTAGCTGTATTAGGTAGTGCCATGTCGTCCCAGGCAAGTGCATCACGAGTCCTCTATACGATGGGGCGAGATGGACAGTTCCCTGAAAGGTTCTTTGGCACCCTGCATCCGAGATATAGAACACCCGTAAATAATATACTGATCATTAGTTCTGTCTCTTTGCTTGCTTTATTTTTAAGTTTAGATCTTGTAGCATCATTTATTAATTTCGGGGCGTTTCTTGCGTATACTTGTGTTAATATTGCCGTAATTGCTCATTATTATATTAGAAATAGAGAACGTTCGGTAAAAGGAACTGTCTTATATTTAATTATTCCTATTATTGGAGCTGCTCTTGATATTTTACTACTTGTGAATCTTGATGTGCACTCAAAAGTTCTTGGAGTAAGTTGGTTAATAATAGGCTTCATTTATTTACTTGTATTGACAAAAGGACTTAAAAAACAGCCACCAGTATTGAAAATTGAAGAAAATATAGTGTAGATTTAAAATAAAGTCACGATGTTTATAAGAAAGATGAAAAACGGCTTAGACACAACTATTATCGGTATGAGACCTACAGGTCGTCATAGATTAATCTAACGAAAAGATTGATGTCGTAGGTCAATCCTCACCTTGTAAAAAGAAATAAAGAGAATCGAGATAACACTCAGTCCAAAAGTGATAAAAAAGACGCTCTCGTGATTGCGGGTATGAAACAATCAATGGGATTGTTGTTACACTCTCGATTCTTCCCAATCAATCCGTTTTTGACGTTGGTGAGCACTACGGTTCTCTACAACTTCTCTGGAGGAAATCCAGTGGTAGAAAAGGATTTCTTGGCGCTTAATTACTCTTTCTCTTATTATGATAAAATTAAGAGAAAGGAACCTTTTGTTATCACCAGAGGAAGAGAAATCAAAAAAAGTGCAGTCATATCTCATTTCCATCAAGAATAGAGTATATGCTACACTTTTTTTACTGTCATTAATGTTTAATTTGTATGAGGTCTCTTACCATCTGAAATAAGACTATTAATTCTTTCGATAATATCGGGAAGTTCACTCATCGTTTTAATTGTAAAATCAGCCCCATTTTGCATAAAGGAGTTTGCAGTTTTAGAGATTACATTTTCTTTATCAAATTCTGATAGATTAGTAAACTCATCTAAACTTAATCCCATCTCAGAGCTTCCAATAATGACTCCAACTGACCAAACTCCTGCATTTACTCCCTCTTTAATATCTGAAATGGTATCGCCTACTTTTACTACTTTCCATGATGCCGATAGCTTTAATTCTTCCATATTTCGATAGATCATATAAGGATATGGTCTTCCAATAGAATTTGTTTCATCAGGGGTAATATAAAAATCAGGCTTATACCCTTTTTTCAACGCATTAGGTACGACGACGTCCATCATCATATTTGTATAACCTGTTGTCGACCCAATCCTCAACCCTTGATTTCTTAATACTTCCAGTGTTTCGATAACTCCTGGAATTGGATCTGTATAATCCGACAATGATGCCATAAGTGCTGGCTCGAATTCAGCATACAAATTTTCAACATCTTGTTCATTAAATATTCTTCCGTATTTTTCTTCCCATAAGGCAGATACTCTAGGCATGGTCAGCATAGCACGTATATGGTCAATTTTCAGCATCCCCATTGGAGCTCTTGCTTCTTCCATCGTAACTTCAATACCAGCATTTTTAAATATATCAACAAATACATTTACTGGCGCAAAACATCCAAAATCCACTGCTGTCCCAGCCCAATCCAAAATTACTCCTTCTACTTTGTTCATACTGTCACCACTTTCATATATTTTTCTACAATATTACATAATTTTTGGATATCTTCTTCATAGATTTCACCTATGTTGCCGATCCGGAATGTATCTATGTCAGTCAGCTTTCCCGGATAGATTACATAGCCTTCCTCTTTAATAAATGAATAGAAATCTTCAAAGTTAAACTGTTCATCTGGAAAAAGGAATGTTGTAATAATAGGCGATTGTTTTTCAGGTGTGATATATGGATGAATGCCCAATTTACCCATCAACTCTCTTAACCTATCATTATTATTTTTATATCGTGCAAATCTAGCTGAAATGCCGCCTTCTTCATTTAGCTCCTCTAACGCTTTAGCAAATGCAGCCACTACATGTGTTGGAGATGTGAATCGCCATTTCCCATCCTTATCCATCTCTTTCCACTGATCATATAGGTCCAGTGACAAACTGCGTGCTTTTCCTTCACACTCTAAAAGTTTATCAAGCTTCGCAATGGCAAATCCAAATCCCGGGATTCCTTGAATACATTTATTTGCACTACTAATTAAATAGTCAATTCCCAGTTCAGGTACATTGATGTCTATTCCGCCAAAGCTACTCATGGCATCTATAATTAATGTTTTTCCTTGTTCCTTCGATAGATTTGAAACCATTTCAATCGGATTTAAAATACCTGTTGTTGTTTCACAATGAACCATTGCAATGTGTGTAATTGCCTGATCTTCTTCTAAGATACTCCTGATCTCAGCTTCTTTTGGATATTCATTGTATTCCACGCTATATTCCGTATAATTCAGTCCAATACACTGTGCCATTTTCACAATACGTTTACCATACGCTCCATTCGTTACAATCAGCACTTTATCGCTTTTAGATATAGCAGTCGTCAACACCGATTCAACAACAAACGAACCACTTCCTTGCATAAGTACAACGGTATACTCCTCTTTTACAGCACATGCTAATTCGAGTAGCTGGGATCTGATTTTTTGTGTAATTTCTTTATAATCCTTCTCCCATGTGCAACGGTCAACAAGCATTTCTTGTTTCACCGTACTTGTAGTAGTCAATGGACCAGGTGTTAAAAGTTTATAGTTATTCATATTCCTTCACTCCTTACAGAATTATTTAGCTGATTTAAAGTAATCTTGATGCTGCTGTAATAGTTCAACTGTTAATGGTTGTTTATATTTCATTGGGTGGGCCGGTTTGTTCATATCTTTCACCGTTTCTCCTTCATAAAGAGCGACCGGATAATGTGTCAATAAATCTTGTCGTGCATCTTTAGTGATTGTTTCTGCCATTTTCATTGCTAAGCTCGACGTTGCATTGTCTTTATTCACGACAGCCACTGATTCTGTATAGGAAAAGTTCCCCTCAACCGGATCGACATACTTTATCGGTAAGCCTGACTCTTTTGCCATCACAGCTTGGTAGCGCAAACCAAAACCTGCAGCCACTTCCCCAGATTGCACTTTATTAATTGGACCCGAGCCTGAGCTTTCAAGATGCGGACCGCAATTTGCAATTAAATCATGGAGAACCTTTTTCCCCTCTTCCTCCCCGTATTGGCTAATAATTGCTTGAACTAACAGCCACCCTGTCGAAGAGTCCAATATGTTTGGAATCGAGACGGACCCTTTAAACTCTGGTTTTGTTAAATCTTTCACTGTGGCTGGCATAGGTAATCCCTTTTGTTTGAGTACTTCGGTATTTACGAAAATTGAACCTGTATTGGCTAAAATCGGCGTATAATAGGCTGGATTTTGCTCCAGTGGTTTTGTACTAAATGTTAGGTCTTCAAACATGGAGTGTTGCTGCTGAGCACTTTCGATGAAATAAGAGCTCATCGTCACTATATCAGCCTCAATTTTATCTCCCTCTGCCAACAGTTTCCCGCCTAATTCAGACGTACCAAACGATTGAAGAACATATTTCCCCTTGTATCCAGCTTCTTTCAATGATGTTTCTATAGCTTCAGTAGCTTCTTCATCACCATTTGTGTAGATGACCACTTTTCCTTCATCTGCTTTGCTACTGGTACGACCTACCAGTAAAAAAATTAATCCTATAGCAACTAGAGATAATAATGCTACTTTCATCGTTTTAAACATAATATCCTCCTCATTAATGTTTGAATTGTCTTTTTTGATAATGATCACAAAGCAACTTTACGATTAAATTTGTAAAAAAGATGAGTAAAGATAAAATGAATATTTCATTGAATTTGGAGAAATGCTGCAGCTCTTTAATCTTGCTCGCTACTAATGTGGTTTGAGCTGTGACTAAAAAGATAATCCCGCTAATGGTGACCATGCTATTGATAAAATAGTAGCTAAACATCTCAATCACCGTCGATGCTGAGTTTGGAAGAATGACCCGATAGACTGTCTTAATCCAGCTATCTCCTAACAACTCTCCAGTTGTTTCCCAACCAGGATTCATTTTAGATAAAGAGTTTTTCGCCATTAAATAGGGTGTCGTAAAGAAGTGGACAATGTTACAAAGAACAATGATTGTAAAGGTTCCCTTCCAACTGCTTCCGTTAAAAAGCAGTAAATACGATAAACCTAAGACCATGCCTGGAACCGTATTCGTCAACATTGAAATAACATCAATAGACGATTTCCACTTTAGAGGTGTACGGACATTTAATACGGCTGAGCAAAATGCGATTAACGTGCCAAATACTGCCGTCAAAATGGCAACAAATAAGGAGTTTTTGTAAACCGCTGTTAAATCGCTCGATTGGAATGTGTCAATAAAGTGCTTAAGTGTGAACGAAAGATCGTATGGAAAACTGTTTAAAAATGGTGCAATGAACATGACAGCAAAAACGGAAAGCATCCCTATTAAAACCAGTAATGAAACCATCCCAAAACATAAATCTCTACCTTTATGTTGAGACAATTCTATATCGCTAAACTTGTCATAATGAAAATTAAATTTTTCAAGATAGTTTAATAGTAAAACGCCAAATACTACTGGAATTAGCATCAGAACGGCAATGGCCGCACCATTATTAAAATCTGGGATGGAACCAAGCATCACTTGATACAGTTGAGTCGCAACTACGGTATACGTCCCGCCGACTGAAGCCGGTATTCCAAAATCCGTAAAGCTCAAAATAAAGGAAAGTACAAATGCTCCACCCAAGGTTCCCAATAACGGACGAACGATGGTATTCATGAAACTTCTTATTGTTCCGTCACCCATTAGCTTTGAAACGACCATAAACTTTTTATCAATATACTTGAAAGAATTATTAATTAGCAGAAAGGCTGATGGTAATGTATAAATCACATAGCCAATCAATAATCCGTTAAACCCATATATATCAAAGAGATTTCTACCGAAAATCTTTGTTATGATCCCTTGATTACCAAAGGAATAGATAATCGCAAACCCAAATGTGATTGTTGGAAGTAGCATTGGAACAAGGATCCCCGTTTTAATCGCACTTTTTATTGGCCTATATATTCTTGTACAATGGATGGAATAGGCAAGAGAAAATGCTAAAACAGTCGTAATAACAGCAGTAAGACTGGATATTTTAATGCTGTTCCCAATTGACTCCAACAGTTCTTTATTTGAAAGAATTGAAAGATAATTTGATAGATTGAATCCTTCGCTAGTTTCAAATGAACGAACAAACAAAATGCCAAGCGGAAGTAATAGAAAGGCGGTAAATAACAATAAGATAGGTATATAAATTACTCGCATTGCCGGTTTTACATCAGGCATACTTTTCACCAAATAAGTTAAGTATATTTTCTCTCTTGATCTGTAATTGCTTGAGTATAAATTCCTTTACAAAATCATTGGTGGGCTGATTTATAATTTCTTGAGGTGTTCCAAATTGAGAAATATTTCCCTTATTTATAATTAAAATTTTATCGGACATCGTTAAGGCCTCTTCTGGGTCATGTGTCACAATAATCGTCGTTAACTTAAATTCTCTCGCAATAGATTTAATACGTTGCTTTATGGATTCCTTAATAACACCGTCCAATGCACTCAATGGTTCATCTAGTAATAAAACTTTCGGTTTCATTACGAGTGTTCTTGCAAGCGCTACCCGCTGTTTTTGACCACCCGATAATTCACCCATTTTCTTTGTTAAATGAGGTTTTAGCTCTAAGAAATCAATATATTCCTGCAATTCTTTCTCAGACACTAACCCCTTCTTATTTCTTAAACCATATACAATATTTTCGTATGCATTTAAATGAGGGAAAAGTGCATAATCTTGGAAGACTATATTAAATCCCCGATCCTTCATCGGCACGTTACTCAAATCGGTATCATTAAAAATGATTTTTCCATGATTCATACTCGTTAATCCTAAGATAATATTCAATAAAGTAGTTTTACCGCTCCCACTTGGCCCTAGCAGTGAAACGATCTCTCCTGTTTTAATTTCAAGATTTATATTATCTAAAACTAATTTATCATCGAATTGCTTGCTAATATTTTGTAATTTTAGCAAACTGTTCACCTCCTTTAATACACCCTCAGTATAAAATCTATATGTAAATCGAATTTGAGATTCATGTAAATGCTTTGTAAATATTGAACACTTTATTACCAATTTGGTACTATATTTTGACCAACTAGTGATATAGTTATCATTAAGTCCCCTAGCGCATGTTGAATATGTTATGGGCAAACAGTAAACTAAAATCAATAGAGGGAAAAAGATTACGTTGAATAGGCGGGTGAATCCATGCTTCCACTTGAAAGGCAAAAGAAAATCATTGAATTATTAACGATAAAAAAAGTTATGAAGATAGCTGAGCTTACAGAAGAACTAAAAGTTTCTATTGAAACCCTTAGAAGAGATTTAAACTTTCTTACAAAACAAGGAAAAATCGAAAAAATTTATGGTGGAGTTAAGCTAGTTAAATCACAGTTTGGTGAATCGACAATAGATGAACGTATGTTTAGTCAATTAAAAGAAAAAGAAATGATCGCACAAAAATGCAGTGAGTATATCAACGATGGTGATTGTATTTATATCGATAGCGGTTCGACAACCTATCAAATAGCTAATTATATAAAACAGAAAAAGAAACTAACCGTGATAACCAGTTCGATCCCTGTTGTAAATGAGCTAATCAATAGTGATATCGAGTTATTGATTATCGGGGGAAAGGTAAGGCAGAATGAACAGTCTATTGTAGCTTTTGATTACTTATTTAATTTTAGCGAATTGAATATATCGAAAGCCTTTATATGTGCAAGTGGTATTACAATTGAAAAAGGTATTTCCGACTATAATTTAGATGAAGCAAACACTCGGAAAAAAATCATTGAATTATCTAAAGAAGTCTATGTTGCCGCTGACAGCACTAAATTTGGGAAAGACGTAACCATTGGGATTGCATCGCTGGATAAAATCGATTACATTATTACAGACCATCATTTACACAAAGATTTCATCAATACGTATAAAGAAACGAACACAAATTTAATTATTTCTTAAATGCATAAAAAAAAACGGAAATTATACTTTGTTGTATAATTTCCGTTTTTTATTTCCTTGTTTATTCCCCCTCATAGAAGCTGCAGCTTTCGGTGTGTATAAGGGAGATGTGGTGAAGTACTTATATCAGAATTTTCTGTTTTATTAACATCTGTTTGTTCTGATATTGCTTTTTCTTGATCCGCATTGGACTTATCATCTGTGTTTGCACATCCACTAAAGAATTCGGCTAAGGGGATCCCTAAATCGGTGTGCTAGCCTTCGGTAAGAGCTAAGTAATACTTTACTTTCCCGTTATATTCAACGATTAGCACGTCATCACGCTCTTTTGTTGAGTATATTTTTGCTCCTATGGGTAATTGATTGGCCATACCATCTTTTAACGATTTACTGAAACCATTTGAGAATACCTCTGTAATTTCTCCAACAGATTCGTTCTTAGTCAGTTTAAGCTCATTCACCCATTCAATATCCGTTTTATAAATTATTTTTTCCCATTGGAGAATGTCTGCATTTTTATCGAGTTTTAAAACTTCTTCTGCATCTGGATTTTTAGATGTCACGGTTTTGATTTCTGTATTAAAACAACCAGACAAATAAAAAATACATACTATAAACATGAAAACCACTATGTTTTTCTTCATCAAACACCTCCATTCAATTAGACGTATGGATTTAACTTTCGTTACTGAATATATAGCAATATATTGCGTTTGAAAGTTCCGGCTTATGGCAGCCATCTTTTTTTTAGGTTATTCATTCATTTTTATCCAAAAAATGCAAATGCCCTTGTTACCAAGGGCATTCGCTCAATCAGATTTAATTAACAAATAGAAATAACTTCCTATGATATTCCTCAAACGTTTGTTGACTCTTTTCCGTATAGTCCATCCACTTCACCTTTTTACATCTTTCCTCTAATCTTTCATTCAGTTCTTCTTCAATTTCATGCATGAAACGAATGATTTCACCATACGGCATATTAAAATGACGAGCAGCGAGCCGGGGTGGGGAATGCTTTACCAGTAATCTCATAAAGTGATCGACCGTGTCCGCTTTTGAAGCGAGATAATCTTCTTCATTCACGATGAATTCATACACTTGTTTTTTCACGCCAGAAAGTTTGGTCACCTCGTCACGCAATAAAAACTCCATTAATCTTTCGTTCATATGACTCTACCTCGAATTTGATTATATTTAAACTCCTTGAGATTATGTATGAAAAAGCTATACTGCTCAACACCTCATTATGACATCGTAAACGTTACTCATCAAGCAAATCCTATCCTTAAACACAAAGCGTAATAATTACGATTTAAATTCTATATGTAAAGTAACATGTATACTCCCCTTAGTCAAGGTTACTCAATGGTTTAAGCTGAACAAGGTTCTAAGATTGATTAAATGATTGGCTTTTTCATGTAAAAAATAGCCCATACCATGTTTTATGTTCATTTAATTATGTAAAAATCTACTGAATGCATATTTTGCATTGTTTAATGTCAAAATATGAGTATGCAAAAGGTGATATGAAATAAAAAATTACCTCTATTATCATTTACTGTAATATTTTTGTTAAAATTTGATATAATAAATGTAATATTTAGTCAATTGTCATTTTTTTATAGAATTTAGTTTTGTAAAGGGGTAAAATATAGCTAATGACATCTTGTTTTTTCTAAATGTTTCCGAGGAGTTATAGGGTGGGTATAGCAAGTACATAGTGACAGCTGAAATGCTGTCCGACATATCGGTTGTTTTCATTTGTTCAGAATAACAATGAAAAGAATAAGGAGTGATTTTTTGAAACCTTCAACAAATCGCATGTTAACCCGTATTAAATCCGTTTATATGTTCATTAGTAATAACGGTACGGTTTCTACTCAAGAGCTTGTAGAAGAATTTGGCATCACTCCTCGAACTGTGCAGCGCGATTTAAATGTCTTAGCTTACAATGACCTTGTTCAAAGCCCAAGCCGCGGCCTTTGGACGACAACAAGTAAAAAGGTAAAGATGTCATCTTAAAAAGAACGACCACCCGAACGAAAATCGATATGTAAAATAAGTTTGAGGCGGACATAATTGTTCGCCTCATTTTTTCTTGCTTATTTATTATTCAGTCGGCTGGCCAGCTTTCAGTTGTTCGAGCTCTTCTGCTGTTAACTCCCTGTATTCGCCAAGTTCAAGTTCTTCATCAAGCTGCAGGCTTCCCATCGAGAGACGCTTTAGATACACGACCCGTTTCCCTACGGACTCAAACATCCGTTTCACTTGATGAAACTTCCCTTCCATAATCGTTAGCTCAATATCCGATGTAAGCCCTGATTTTAAAATATTTAATTCACCTGGTTTTGTTTCGTACCCATCATCTAGGGTAACGCCGTTGCGGAATGCAGCAATGTCTCGCTCCGTTACTTCGCCGTCAATGACCGCAAAATACGTTTTAGGGACGTGTTTTTTCGGGGAAAGTAGTTGGTGGGCAAGCTTTCCGTCATTCGTGATCAGCAATAGGCCTTCTGTGTCTTTATCCAAACGCCCGACTGGGAATGGTTCGAAAACCGAATCCTCTGGCTCTAAGATGTCAATGACCGTCTCCTGGTGTTTATCTTCAGTAGCCGACAACACACCTGGCGGCTTATTCATCATTAAATATATAAATTCTCTATATTCAACCCGTTCACCATGAACCGTTACGATTTCTGTATCAGGATCCACTTGTTCCTTCGGGTCCTTCAGTAGCCGTTCATTGACCTTCACGGCTCCAGATTTCAAGAGTTTTTTTACTTCTTTTCTGCTTCCGTAACCAATATTGGATAATATCTTATCAATTCTCATTATTTCCTCCTAAAGCCTATTCAGTAAAAAGCCTTGCCCACTTTTATGACAGGCAAGGCCAGTATATTTTAATCAGGGGATTACTCCATTCATAATACCCTTTTTTTTACATCGTAAACTTCTATCTTATAATCCCAATTTCTGCTTTAACCTGTCGATCCGGCTACCGAATAAACGATGTGCAAGCTTGCTTTTCAAGGAAAGCGCCGCATAAATGAGGGCCCCAAAAATCGCACTAACCGCACAAATCAAAATCGCCTGGAATCGCCCTTCCGTTGTAAGCCACAGTGATAATAAACTGAACATGCCCCATGCAGCCAGTCCCATTATAATTGAAAAAACAGTTATCAAAACTGATCTTCTGATGGTAAGGCTGTAACGATATCCAGTAAAGTAGGTAATGACATACAAATTCAGCAGCACAGCAGCCAAGTAGCCGAATGCCGTGGCATAAACGGATCCTTCCGTTTCAAACAACTTGATCATCGGGATATTCAAGCTCAATTTGATTAAAAAGCCAACAAGCAGGCTGAGCACCGTATATTTTTGCTGATTGATGCCTTGTAAAATGGCCGCCGAAACGGAAAAAAGCGCAAATAAGATGGAAACGGGCGCATATGCCTTCAGGACACTGATTCCAAGTGGATCATGGCTGTAAAAGGCGCTATAGATTGGATCCGCTAGCACCGACATACCAACAACCGCTGGAATCGTAATGAACAACAAAATTTGGAAGGCTTGGTTCAGCTGGCGGTTTAACTCTTCCGAATCCTCGCTTACATATGCCTTCGTCACCGAGGGAAGAAGCGCCATTGAAAACCCGGTTGCAAGCGTCATCGGAATCAAGACAAGCTTTTGGGCATATACATTCAAAACTCCAAGAGCATCTTCTGCGACATGCTGTAATCCGATGGATGCCATCGCTTTATTAAAAGACAACAAGTCTGCAAACTGAAACAATGGCATCGCGATTCCTACAAATATGAAAGGAATCGACGAAAGAAATATTTCTTTATAGATCTCCTTCAGGGAAATTTCCATCGTCCCCCGGTCTTTCTTCATCAAGCTGTCCAAATGGGGTTTTTGTTTTTTCCAATACCAAAATAACACCACTAAACCGCCGACAGCCCCTACCGTCGCCGCGAACGTAGCTACTTGGATGGCTCTCACTAACTCTCCATCTAGGACATTCAAAACAACATACACACCAGCCAAAAGGAACACGATGCGGACAATTTGTTCGATAACCTGAGATATGGCCGTTGGTTCCATCGCTTCATGACCTTGAAAAAAGCCGCGGATGATGCTCATGAACGGTACAAAAATCAAGGCGAAGCTGACTGCCCGTATGATCTCCGTGACATCCCTGACATCTTCCTGCCTGACCCCAAAGACTCCAGTAAACAGCGGGGCCATCGTATAGAGAATCAAAAAAGCGAGAAAACCGGTGACAACCATTAATTTCAGGCTCGATTTAAATAACTTCTCACCGACGGCGTACTCCTCGAGCGCATTATACTTCGAAATGAATTTAGAAACAGCAAGCGGCATGCCTGCCGTTGCAAAGCTAATGAAAATGGTATATGGAACGTACCCATATTGATAGAGGGTAGCCCCTTTATTCCCAACCATATGTTCAAATGGGATGACGTAAAATAAACCAAGTATCTTGGAAATGATCGCTCCCAGCGTTAATATAAAAGCCCCTTTTAAAAACTTAGATGACATCTAATCCCTTCCTGCCTCTGTCAGTTACGTTTCACACGCTCTTTATCTTATCATATTAAAGTATTTTTTCTATAGAAAACTACACTCAAGTTTATCGTTTTCGAAGATAATACACAAACAAATAATTCCTTTTTTTCTACATTCGCAATCTGACGGGCTCTTGCTATATAATGAAGGGACTGAAAATGATAAAGTGGTGATCAATTTGAAATATGATGTAGTGGTAATTGGCGGCGGTCCTTCCGGATTGATGGCAGCAATTGCAGCCGGAGAAAAAGGGTCACATGTATTGTTAGTGGATAAAGGCGAGAAGCTTGGAAGGAAACTTGCGATCTCTGGCGGCGGACGCTGCAACGTGACGAACAGGCTCTCGATCGATGAAATCATTCAGCATATCCCTGGAAACGGGCGATTTTTATACAGTGCTTTCTCAGAATTTAATAACGAAGACATTATTCAGTTCTTTGAAAAATTAGGTGTGGCTCTAAAAGAAGAGGATCATGGCCGGATGTTCCCGGTCAACGATAAGGCGCAAAGTGTCGTAGATGCACTTTTGACACGCCTTTCGAATTTGAAGGTGACCATTTACAAGAACTCTCCAGTTGCTGAGGTTCTCTATGAAAATGGAAAAACAAGCGGAGTTCGGTTAAAAGATGGACAGACATTTGACACAAATGCGGTCGTGATTGCAGTAGGTGGAAAATCAGTCCCTCACACCGGCTCAACTGGCGACGGCTACGCTTGGGCAAAAAAGGCGGGCCATACGATAACCGACCTCTTCCCGACTGAGGTACCTGTACTTAGCCATGAAACATTCATAAAAGATCGAACGCTTCAAGGGCTCGCACTTCGGGATGTTTCATTGAGTGTGCTGAACCCAAAAGGCAAGGCTCTGATTACACACAAGATGGATATGCTATTCACCCATTTTGGTGTCTCTGGTCCAGCGGTTCTAAGGTGCAGTCAATTTGTCGTGAAAGCGATGAAAAAATGGAACCTATCCGAAGTTACAATGAAACTCGATGCCCTTCCGGATCGAAACAAGGAAGAAGTCTTCCAGGACATCATGAAAGAAATCAAAACTGAGCCGAAAAAAGCCATAAAGAATACATTAAAAGGCCTGGTTCCGGAACGCTATCTACACTTCTTACTTGAGCGGAGCGGCATCGACCTTCAGGAACAGGGAGCGACGATATCCAATGAAAAAATTCGCCGCTTTGCCGAACTATGTAAGGACTTCCAATTTGGAGTACATGGCACCCAGCCGCTTGAAAAAGCCTTCGTCACAGGCGGCGGCGTATCCGTGAAAGAAATCCATCCAAAGGAAATGGCCTCCAAACTAATGGACGGACTATATTTCTGCGGTGAAATTTTGGATATACACGGATACACAGGCGGCTATAACATCACATCAGCATTAGTAACCGGAAGACTAGCCGGCATGAATGCTGCCATATATGCTCGTTCATAATTTAAGAAGAGGCCGATCCGTTGGGATCAGCCTCTTCTTTTTTGAGGAAATTCGGCCTTCATGTCGACTAATTCGACCTTCGCGGATTTAATTCGTCCCTCACTTCGAGTAATTCGTCCTTCGCGGATTTATTTCGTCCTTCACGTCGACTAATTCGACCTTCGCGGAATTTTTCCGACCTTCACGTCGACTAATTCGACCTTCGCGGATTTATTTCGTCCTTCACGTCGACTAATTCGACCTTCGCGGATTTATTTCATCCCTCACGTCGAGTAATTCGACCTTCGCGGATTTATTTCGTCCTTCACGTCGACTAAATCGACCTTCGCGGATTTATTTCGGCCTTCACTTCGAGTAATTCGACCTTCGCGGATTTATTCCGGCCTTCACGTCGACTAATTCGGCCTTCGCGGATTTATTTCGGCCTTCACTTCGAGTAATTCGACCTTCGCGGAATTTTTCCGACCTTCACGTCGACTAATTCGACCTTCGCGGAATTTTTCCGACCTTCACGTCGAATAATTCGACCTTCGCGGAATTTTTCCGACCTTCACGTCGAATAATTCGACCTTCGCGGAATTTTTCCGACCACAAACCCGATTATTCAATCCACCATTAAAAACTCTCAGGATGATAGCGATATACTTCTAAATCAATTGTGTCCCGCTCTGTGAATGTGACTCCTTCACTTTCTAGCATCCATTTCTGGTGGGACGCGGCGCCTTCTGCTTTTATACCAATCTCACCTTTGGCATTGATCACCCTATGCCAAGGAAGGTTATATTTTTCGCTGCTAGAATGAAGAATCCTAACAACCTGTCTTGCACCGCGCGGACTTCCAGCCAGCTGTCCAATCTGCCCATATGTCATCACTTTTCCGGCGGGAATATGTTGAATAATCGTAATCACTCGTTCAGTAAAACTCTCCAAATCCCTCTCCCCTTATTAGTAATTTCAGTTAGCCAAAATCGTAATTTTTTCATCGGTTATGAGAACTCTATGATATTTAATCAAGATTGATTTAAGCGCGGCAGGTACTCTGTAATCATCATAAGCACATACAGAAATCAAACCTCGTTCAGTAATCAATTTATCAATACCTTTTTCATATTCACCTATTGCATCCATAGCTTGGTCGTCATTTCCCCATTCAACATGGCCCCAGGTTCTGACGAAAATATTCCTTTCAGAATATGTATCGATATTTTCCAAGAAATAATTAATCATCGTTGAAGGATGGAAATCGCCATGAAAACAGTAAAAATCAAAATTATTAATATGATGCACTTTCGCCAATTGCTCCTCATTTAAATGAAGTTGCAATTTCTTATATACGAAAGGAAAGATTCGATCATTTTCGACGACCAAGATATGATCCCCCTGCTCAACACCGGAAATAATGAACATAGCCTCTTTCTCCATGTAGGTTTCCAGTTCATTAAAACAGTATAATATATGGGCCCCGTTCGATTGCTGTATATCTTTAATCAGTTGTTTCATATTGTTATCCAAAATGGATCTCCCCTTTTAATACATCAGTCACCACAGTGTATTATGTTTAACTTTACCTATTATTCGCGTGTTTGTAAAATTCATTGTATACTATAATCTGTTTTCACTAAATAATATACAAAATTTATGTAGAAGCTAGTGTGAATATTTGCAATATAATAGTATAGCGAACTACCTCTGTCCGCTTGTTTACGAAGCAAAGGTAGCCTAATCCAGTATGATATATTGCTTAATGTACAAATTCCGATGTTAAGCGTCTCTCTTTAAACTACTAATTTATTTAGGCTGTGCACTATAATCACAATTTAAATCACAGGATAATAGGGTACATAACGTGGATTACAATAATAAGGCTGTCTAGGTCCTATGAGGGGCATTTCAAAAGTGTAGGAATCAGAATCGTATAACAACTCTACTTTTTCATCCGACTGTCCGACCAAGAGCAACTTCACTTCTTCGCTAAAATAATATTGCATAATGATGCCTCCAAATCTTTTTTTTCTACCCTTCAGCATATTCAAATTGCACAGCAATGAGCCGGTACTTAAGCTGGTTTATTCGATTTTATCATGCACGGCAATAGCCTATTTGACATAAGGTAAACCGACTATATTCTTTTTAGGAGGATTCCTCATGTCACAAGACAATCAAAAGAAGTCATCCGATCAAGACTATCCCATGTATCCCAACTATGGAAAGATCACACGTTACCAAGACCTTCCTATCACGGTTCCGGAACAGCGCCAATATCGCCAACCCGGTGTAGAAAAACTAATGGTGCCCCAACCAATCATTGAAAACCTTAATTACTGCGGCAGCGGGAAATTAACAGGAAAGGTCGCACTTATAACAGGAGGTGACAGCGGAATTGGTGCAGCAGTAGCGATTGCTTTTGCAAAAGAAGGCGCAGATGTTTCTATTGCTTATTTGGATGAACATGAGGATGCCAATCGAACAAAATCGAGAATTGAAGAGCTTGGACAACATTGCTTATTATTGCCTGGTGACTTAAGAGAAAAACAGCAATGTATCCATATCGTGGAAGAAACCATCGAAACATTTGGAAAGCTAGATATTCTTTGTAACCACGTCGGTATTCAATTTCAGCAATTAAGCTTGCTAGAGATCACGGATGAGCAGTTCGATAATACCTTTAAAGTAAACATCTATTCACACTTTTACACAACTCGAGCAGCCCTTCCGTACTTAAAAGCAGGAAGTTCTATCATTAATACATCTTCCGTTGTGGCCTTTAAAGGTCATAAACAATTGATTGATTACACAGCAACTAAAGGGGCTAACATTGGTTTTACTCGTGCACTGGCAAACAGTCTAGTAGATAAAGGCATCCGGGTGAACGCTGTTGCTCCTGGACGGGTATGGACGCCCCTCATCCCCTCTAGTTTCTCCGCAGACGAAGTTACCCAAGTTGACAATCCAATGGAACGCCAAGGCCAGCCCTTTGAACTAGCCCCTACCTTTGTCTATCTCGCTTCCGATGATTCACGTTTTGTTACCGGACAAACACTTCATGTCAATGGCGGGGAAGTGACATCATCCTAACGGCTCTCTATAAATCTAGGATTTACGCAACTTAGACGACATGCCCCCCTTTTTCATTTGACTACTCCAATGATTATGTTAGTACCTTAGGAGTATATCTTTTGCGATTCCTTACAAGATCGCTTTCGGTTTTGAAGGTTGTAGAGCTACAAAATTAGACTACCTCAGTCCGCTCGGTTAAAAGCAAAGGGTAGTCTAATAATGGTTTTATTTATATGACTTAAAATGATAGGGCAGTTCAGCCTTTATCTTTTCTTATAAATAATCATCGCGCTAAAGCAGTAAATCTGTTTCTCTTCCTCTTCACCTGTAGTGGCGACATTGTATTTGATATCGACAATTTGATTATCACGGATGTCTTCAAGGAAGACATTCATTTCATCTTCTAAGTCCTGTTCATGCTCATAATCAAATAATTTCACTTGAATCATCGGCTCTCCCCTGCCCTTTTTACTATAATGATAGTTATTGAGCAGGATTCCCATTTTTCCTTAAAATTATACCTGACTGGTTTTCAAAGCGGATAATAAAGCCACTACTTCATTGCCGACTTCTTCTGTAGAAGACACCCCGCCCATATCAGGAGTCAGGGTCTTTTTATCAACCATTACCTGTTCGATCACATCTAATACTTTTGCGCCCCAATTTTCATGCCCAAAGAAATCAAGAATCTGACTCGCTGACCAAAGAGCAGCAAGTGGATTGGCAATGCCTTGATGAGCAATATCCGGCGCTGAACCATGAATCGGCTCAAACATCGAAGGATAGACTCGTTCCGGATTTAAATTGGCACCGGCCGCCAGACCCATCCCACCTGCAATGGCTGCACCTAAATCGGTGATGATATCACCAAACAAATTGGATGTGACAACGATTTGAAACCGTTCCGGCTGTTTAACAAAAAACATGCTTGCCGCATCAACCAAATAGGAGTGTGTTTCTACATCAGGATATTCCTGTCCGACTTCTTCAAAAACCTGATCCCAAAAAACCATCGAATAATTCAATGCGTTCGCCTTACTTATACTAGTTAGTGTTCTTCCTGTTTTGCGCGCCAGTTCATACGCATAGCGGATGATCCTCTCCGTTCCTTTTCGCGAAAAAACCCCCGTCTGCAGCACGACTTCTTCTGGCTTCCCTTTGAATAACCAATCACCAGCACCTGCATATTCGCCTTCGCTGTTCTCACGGATGACTACCATATCGATTTGATCACGCGTCACGTCTTTTAACGGACAAGGTGCTCCCTGAAGCAATTTAACAGGACGAACATTCACATATTGATCGAATTGCTTTCTGATTTTCAGCAGAAGTTCCCTTAGTGAGATATGGTCCGGAACTCCAGGATAACCGACAGCCCCAAGATACACGGCTTCATACTTCTTCAACTGCTCCATACCATCGTCGGGCAGCATCTTCCCATGCTCGAGATAATATTCGCAGCCCCAAGGAAAATATGTAAACTCGAACGAAAAATCCCCAGCTAATTCAGCCACCTTGTTTAGTACTTTCACGCCTTCATTGATCACTTCGGGACCAATTCCATCTCCCGCAATGACCGCTATTTTATAAACATTCATTCAGCGGACGCTCCTTTATCTATATTTTCAGATTTCAGCACCCTAATTTTAACATATATCACCATTTCCCTCTTTCAAGCTCAGCCAAATATCCGTTTTCCGCTGCTTCACCTATAAAGCCGCAAATCTTCTATTTGAAACAGCCATGAGTTGGGTGAGAGAAAAAAATCTATCTCGGAACCACTACGCTATTTTTATGAAAAAGCATGGGTTTAAGAGTATCTGCGTTAAGGATTTTCCGGAGAATTCCCTAGTTATAACCTTGATAAAAGGTTATATAGATATAGGATTGACTAAAGACAAAAGAGCCCTTTCATGGTGAAAGGGCTCCTGCGTCATGCTTTTAAATATGCACGTCTTTCCGCATATTCCCGGCATTGTGAACAAACAGTAATCTTTTTTCTTTCTTTATCGTAATAAAACGTTACGTTCTTAGATTTCCGCTTACAAAAGTAACAAGTTTTTTTGAAAAAACCCATTACTTAACGATAACTTCGCCGTCCCATTCAAGCATTCCGCCAACCATGTTTGCCACTTTATAGCCTTGTTCCTGAAGATAATGGCACACATTTTCACTGCGGCGTCCTGAACGGCAGATAAAAATATATTCTTTTTCTTTATCAAAATAGTCAAGGTTGGCTGGGATATCATTCATACGAATATGTTTAGCGCCCTCAATCATGCCTTCTTGCACTTCTTCGTCTTCACGTACATCAACAAGCTCCATAGCTTCGCCTGCCTCAAGCTTAGCTTCCACTTCTTCTGTTGTAACGATTTTGATTTCTTCCATACTTAGCACCTCAAATTATTGTTTAATTTTTCTTATTTATTATAACAAATATTCCAGCCAAACATTACTTTATGGATTATGGATATTTAAGGTTCACATACAACCGACCAGCTAATTGAAAATGCATTTTCACTTTTTTCTACCATAGGCATTCCATTATGATCAAAACATTTATTACTGGCATCCATTATACCCCGATGACTATAATAAGAATTAATAAAAAGCATGCACATTATCATTAGAAATGTTAAAAAACATGCTAATCCTAGAAATTGTTTTTTATTTTCCCCCACGTTACTCCTCCTTCCATTAACTAAAGTTCTTTCACGAAGTACATGTGTAATAGTATGGTATATACCCTCGGAAGTTCAGCCTTATTTGTAATATGTTTCCACATTTATACTACATGAAAAAAGTCCAGTCCTCCATCCATTTAGATGGTGAGGAACTGAACCCCTATTTTTAAAAACACTCATCTTTTTATTATGTCTATAACCATTCTGATAAAAGCGCACCTAACAAGGCAGCTAATTTAAAAAATAAAACGCCAGCGAATATCATTTTCGCTAGCGTTTTATTTTGAACTAATAAATCATTCTTAATGTCTGAAACCTCGCTCATATTGTTTAGGAATCTCAACTTGTTTATTCAAAGTTTTTGATGCTTCTAGAGACCAGTAAGGGTTGCGCAACATCCCTCTTCCTACGGCCACCAAATCTGCTTCTTCATTTCCAATGATTGAGTTTGCAAGAATTGGATCATCTAATCTACCTACAGCAATCACTGGAATATCCAAAGCTTTTTTAATTTCCCTAGCCAATGGCGTTTGATAGCTAGCATGCGTGCCCGGTCTTCCGTCTGCTCCAATCGGGCCTTCTCCGCCAGAGCTGACATGGAACATATCCACACCGGCTTCTTTAAAGACTTTGGAAAACTCAATACTTTCTTCCAGACCGTATCCGCCTTCCACGTATTCTTTTGCAGAAATACGCATAATTAAAGGCATATCAGCTGGCATTTCGCTTTTCACTGCTTTAATTACTTCTACTCCAAATTTAGTTAAGTCTTTTCCGTATTCATCTTCACGTTTATTCGTAAGTGGCGAGGTGAATTGGTGAATTAAATATCCGTGTGCCCCATGCAATTCAATAACGTCAAAGCCTGCTTGAACGGCTCTTCTAACTGAGTTACGGAATTTATCGACCATTTCCCTAACTTCTTCTGTCTCCAAAGCTCTTGGTGTCTTAAACGTTTCGTCAAACGCGATGGCTGATGGCGCTACCGGCGTTTCTGCATCCTGCGCTTTACGCCCTGCATGAGCAATTTGGATACCGATTTTTGCACCGTATTGATGAACTTCTTTAACAATTTTGGCGAAAGCTTCAACTTGATCGTCAGACCACAATCCAAGATCACCATTCGAAATACGTCCGTCCGGCTCTACATCGGTCATTTCCACTATAATTAATCCAGCTCCGCCAACTGCTCTGCTTACATAATGATGAAGATGCCAATTTGTAGGGATACCATCCTCAGCTTCGACAGAGTATTGGCACATTGGTGGCATAACAACCCTATTTTTAAGTTCAAGCTCTTTTATACGATAAGGTGAAAATAAATGAGTCATATTTTTTATATCTCCCTTACAGATTATTTTTTAATGCATGCACATGCATTTATATCATCTTGATAACTTTGTGTCAATTAATCAGATTCTCTTGAACACCTAATTCTGATGTTGTAAACGTTATCCTCTGTTGGTACATTTATTTTTATTTATGTTATATTTAAAATAAGTAAGCAGAGGTAGGCGAAAATAATTGTCCAGTGAACAAAACCTTATAAATACATGGCTATCCTTTACACGTATTCATGCCGAGCTCTCAAATGAGCTAGATCGAATATTGCAAGCAAGACACCAAACGACTTTAAATGAGTTTTATGTTCTATTATTTTTATCGAAAACTCCGGAAAAAAAACTGAGGCTATTAGAATTGCAGCAGTTAGTAGGCTTAAGCCAAAGTGCGATGTCCAGACTTTCTGTAAGAATGGAAAATAAAAGTTGTGGTGTCATTCAAAGGCTTGGATATGAAGATGATCGCCGTGGTGTATGTGCAACCATAACAGACCGGGGAGAGCTACGACTTCAAGAAATACTAACAACGGTTAATGAAACACTTGAAAAATCATTAAAGACCAGTGATATCGACACTGCACTGAAATTCTTTATTAATGTAAAGAGCAGTCTTCAGGAGAATGAATGACTCATCTGGATAACGCTGTATAGGTTACATTAAATTTTGCGCCCCATTCATCAGAATGCGGGCTTATTTCCTATGTCCGACTTCCTAAATAAGGTTATGGGAAGAAGTAATAACAGATATTGAAAATGAGATAGACGCACACTCTCGTCTATCTCCCTACATTAATTAAAAGTCGAAATTGTCAGGATCTGGACCAACCCGATGATTCTGATTCAAGTCGCTGATTCGGTTCATATCTTCTTCAGTCAATTCGAAATCAAATACTGATGAGTTTTCTACTATACGGTGTTCTTTTGTTGATTTTGGAATCGTTACAATCCCATTTTGTAAATCCCAACGTAAAATGACTTGTGCAACAGATTTGCCATACTTAGTCGCAATTTCTTGTAATACCTCATTATCCAGTAATTCACCTTGCATTAATGGAGACCAAGCTTCTAGTTGAATGCCTTGTTCCTTACAAAATGCTTGTACTTCTTTTTGAGTCAAGCGTGGATGACATTCGACTTGATTGACCATAGGCTTCACTTCTGCGTCCTTTATTACGTCTTTAAGATGATGAATCTGGAAATTACTTACTCCGATTGCTTTAACTTTTCCTTCTTTATAAAGAGTCTCTAATGCTTTCCAAGCTTCTTTATATTTTCCTTCGACAGGCCAATGTATAAGATATAAATCTAAATACTCTAAGCCAAGTTTCTTTAAGCTTGTTTCGTATGCTGCGATTGTGGATTCGTATCCTAAATCAGCATTCCAAACTTTTGAAGTTACAAATAAATCCTCTCTTGAGATTCCAGCTTCTTTTAGCCCCTCACGGATTCCTTGCCCAACTCCTTCTTCATTTTCGTAAATTGCTGCCGTATCAATGCTGCGATAGCCATGTTTAATCGCCACTTTGACCGCATTTACTAATTCAGGACCTTCTTCTACCTTAAATACGCCCAAGCCGAACCAAGGCATTTTAACACCGTTGTGCAACGTTGTTGTATCTTGTAAATTTTTCACCATAATCAATCTACCTCCAAAATTTCTATTAATTGAAATCATATAATGCCCTAAAGGATCATTACATCCCTTCAAGGAATCTTCCGCATTCACTGAAGGGATGCAATGATCCCTTGACATATTATTTGACCGTGGAAATTATTAATAAGTTTCTTACCCTAACACGCTTCACCTTTCTTACTATTCCCTTCTTTCATTCCTTCCCGCTTTCTATCTTTACTTTCGAGAGATCGACTCCAACCTGTTAATATTACGGCTACAAACACCATCACTCCACCTATCCAAGCTGTATGGATGAGCCCGATAGAATCCGTAATGATTCCACCTAAGTAGGCACCAATAGCAATTCCTGCATTAAATGCAGCAATATTGATAGCAGACGCCACGTCAACTGCACTCGGGACAAAACGCTCAGCTAACGTCACAACATAGACTTGAAGTCCTGGCACATTCATGAAGGCAAATAACCCCATTAAAATAATAGTAATTAATCCAGCTACCTTAAACGGAGCCGTGAAAGATAAAATCACAAGTACAATAGCCTGTATAAGAAACATATAGAATAGGGCATTAATAGGATTGCGATTAGCTAGCTTTCCGCCAATTGTGTTCCCTATAGCAATGGCCACTCCATATACTAGCAAAATTACGGCAACTGTTCCTTCTTTAAATCCTGTCACCTGCTGTAGCAAGGGAGATAAATAAGTAAAGACAACGAATGTACCTCCATATCCTAATGCTGTAATAATGAATACAAGCAATAAGCGGCCATTTGTTACTAATTTGATTTGATCACGGAACGTGGTGCGAGTAGCTTTTTGTAAATCAGACGGAACAAGGATGCTGTTCCCAAGGAAAGCAATTATGCCGATTGCCACAATAATAATAAAAGCAAATCTCCAACCAAAATGTTGCCCTATAAAAGTTCCAAAAGGAACACCTGTCACAGTCGCTACCGTTAGCCCTGTAAACATAATGGCAATCGCACTCGCTCTGCGATTTTCAGGTACTAAATCTGCTGCAATCGTAGCACCTATTGACATGAAAACACCATGAGCTAAGGCAGAGATGACACGGGCTGTCAGTAATACCCCGATGCCAGTAGCACTAGCCGCAAGTGTATTTCCAGCAATAAACACTATCATAATCCAGAGTAATAAAGATTTGCGAGACATATTAGATGTTAGAGACGTCAGAATAGGTGCTCCGAACATTACACCTAAAGCATATAAGGAAACTGTTAATCCGGCAGTTGTCACTGTAATGTGTAGATCTTTTGAAATTAGTGGTAACAGTCCCACACTAATAAACTCTGTTGTTCCAATTGCAAAGGCACTGATTGCTAAAGCCAGTAATGCCAACGTACTTCTTTTTTTATCTATAATCATATTATCTTCTCCTTTTAATTGATTTGTTCTATCATGAAATTGCTTATAGCAATAAAATGTACAGTGATAATCTGTCGACAAATGTTATTATGATTTATAATAGAAATAAAAAACAGTACGTACTTTAAAGTGTTATAGGCACCTTTAAGTGCCTATAAAGTAAGGAGAGTTAAAAAATTATGCAGAAAAAGAAGTACAATATTTCAGTCGAAGCTACACTGGAGGTACTAGGTGGAAAATGGAAATGTGTGATTCTTTGCCATCTAACACATGGTAAAAAACGTACAAGCGAATTAAAACGTCTTATGCCAAACATTACGCAAAAAATGTTGACCCAACAATTACGTGAGTTAGAAAAAGACGGAGTGATCAATCGGATCGTTTACAACCAAGTTCCGCCCAAAGTTGAATATGAACTTAGTGAATATGGACAGAGTTTAGAAAGTATTTTAACCGCGCTATGTACGTGGGGAGAAAATCATATAACCAAAGTATATGGGGATAAGTTTGCCGTTCTTGAGGAAAGTATATTAAATGATTAAAGTAATTCACTTAAATTAAAATTAAGAATCTAAAAACACCAAAAACGAAATCCACTATAGAGGGATTTCGTTTTTGGTTAGGGAAAAATGAGTGCCAAGTAAATGAGTCACCTCTTGATCAAATAAATAAAGCCACCCTAGATTGAATCAGCATATTCCATATTCCCATATCGAATCAATCAAACTTTGCAACACACTGGATTGCCATTTTTCCATGGTCATGAGATTGCATAACATGCTTTTATTAGTTCTTTTTCTTTTGGTATAATAGCATGATCGTATTAAAACCAAATCAATTAAAAGTCATAAATAAACTTATGGAGGAAATATGAGGGTCATTTTAGAGTTGATACGTATTTTATTAATATTAGGATTAGGCGGAGCGATTATTTCCACCGTACTAATCGCCATATATACAAGCATAGGCGTTAACATGGATCAGTATGGCTGGCTAGGTTCTATTGCGATACTTTTTTTATTATTTGTTTGGTATAGAAACAAGTTGCAGTTCAGTGGATGGTACACTGGAAATGGGAGAGAAAAGCTGCCCAAAAAGGTCTCACTGTCACTGATCCTGTGTTCACTCTTATTGTTAGTTTCACCACCCCTTTTAAGCTTATCTATTTAACCAACAATAAACAGGAGAATAGTTCCTGAATTTCAAATAGAGCAGGAGTGAACGATTTGCGGAAACTGTTTAATATTGTTGTTCTCTTACTCCTACTCGGTGGATTTTGGTACGGTTATGGTAATGACATTCAGGAGTCTGGGTTTAAGGCCGGGGTTAGATCCTTTGCATCCGATGTTCGCTCCCTTATAAACGGACCAGAGGTTTCGACTGCCCTGGACAAGCTGAATACCGGAGTCAACTACCTGATAGGCGAGCTAACAGAAACGTTGGATAACGCTTCTAAAGAAGAACAACCTGAAACGGAACAAGTGAAAAAACCAACATTGGAAGCTCCCGCTGAGGCCTCCTTTTCAGTCCGTAATATCGAAATTGGCGACACTAAGGCTGCTGTTGAAAAACTGGCTGGTGTAGCAAAGCGGCAAACCCGGAATGAATATGGCGTAGACTGGTTCGCTTATCACGAAAATTATCAAAATTTCTTCATGGTTGCCTACGATACTGACGATAAAGTTGTTGGATTATATACGAACCAAGATTTAATCTCCTCAAAACAAGGAATTAAACGCGGCACGCCTAAAGAAGCAGTGACTGAAAAATTAGGAGATCCTGTAACAAAACTCCTTAAAGGAAACGTCTATTACCAGATTCGAAGCGATGGCGAATACGATATGTTTGAAATGGATAAGAGCTATGTGACTATCTTCTATGACAAACATGAGAAAAATACAGTTGCATCAATCCAAATTATCGACGCAAAATTGGAAAAACAAAAGAGTGCCTATTTTGCAGAAGCCAGTCCGGAGTTAAAGAACGGCTTTGAATATCAACTATTTGACCTGACTAATGCATCAAGGGTTAACCATGATCTCTCGGTCCTTTCTTGGGATAAACAAGTGAAAGTGACCGCTCAGGATCACAGTGCCGATATGGCAGTGAATCATTACTTCAACCATAATAACCTTGAAGGAGAATCCCCCTTTGACCGAATGGAAGATGACAAAATCACTTTTCGAATGGCTGGGGAAAACCTCGCAGCCGGTCAGAACAGCAGTATCTTTGCTCATGAAGGGTTAATGAACTCCATCGGACACAGGGAAAATAAATTACAAAAAGATTTTGAATCTCTCGGAGTCGGCGTCGCCTTTGAAGATAATGCAAAACCGTATTATACAGAAAATTATTTAACGAAGTAATATCAAAAAGCCGTTTCTGGAGAAATCCCGCACGGCCTTTTTTGATTCTATCCTCCTGATTTTAAAAGAATCTCAACACCGTCCTAGAGTTATCTTCTTTACATTATAGTTGCTTTTTATTTTTATAATATTCAGTTTATTTTTCTTGACTGGAACTTTAACACTATAAGATAATACTTAAGAGTAATATAATGACAAATTAAACTTTGGGGTAACGGATTTATGATGAAAAGAGGTAGAAAAAAGGGTGCCAACGGTGAACAGAGTCGAGCTTTACTACTCTTCATCGCGGCAGATGAGTTTGCTCGGAAGGGTTATTTTGAAACAAAAGTTAGTACAATCGTTCATAGAGCAAATTTAAGTCAGCCTACTTTTTATCTGTATTTTGAAAGTAAAGAGGCCATTTTTAAGGAGTTAGTTAAGAAATTCCGATATGAATTATTTAATCTTACTATACAGAGCCGGCTTGAAACTGGGCTTGATTTAAACGCTATTCCCCTCAAAATCACCCAAGGATTAGCCGCGATATTTCGTTTCTTTGCTGAAAATCAAAGTTTAACTCGAATTGGTTTTTTTCTCTCTCAAGAGGCTGAAGAAATAAAGAAGCAGTTAGCTGCACAAATAAAAGAAAACCTGATTTATGAACAACAAAATGGCTATTTCCATCCAGATGCTAACATGTTGATTATAGCTGAAAGCTTGGTCGGAATTATTGAACGTTTAACCATAACTCAAATTTTTGAAGAAAACATTCAGCCTGAAATATTAGCGAATGAAATTGTACACCTTTTGTTGGACGGATTGTTAGTTAAGACCTAATAATTCATTTTACTTTTCTAACTATTATTTAAAATATAGTTGATAGGGAGTATTATTATGAATTCTATAAAGCAATCGCAGCAGGAACCGCTCGAAAGAATGTGGATTGCGCTTATCATTGAAGCGAAACAAAGCGGAATAACAAAAGAACAGGTCAGAAAATTTATTAGACAGCATCAAATGAATAATGCTTTCGAAACAGATTTACAGCCGCAAATGGAAGATTAGTTTGTAGGAATAATAATTTCAAAGCGAATAAAAGATGGACTCCATATGGAAGTCCATCTTTTATCTGAAAATCTAATTAATTTGTACTTCATCTATATTATTTTCTTGTGATAATCATTGGTCAAAAGCTCCATACTAAACCTTAAACCCCATTAAAAAAAGGATGTGAGTTTAGATGGACTTTTTTCACGGCCAAGAAGCACTTACTATAATTCAGTGGATCTTAAGGGCCATTGTGTCTTACTTCTTTTTACTATTTGCAGCTAAAATAATGGGGCAACGAGCTATTTCTCAGTTAAGATTACTTGATTTTTTAATAGCATTAATTATTGGAAACATCCTTGCCCATCCTTTATCTGATGAACAGTTAGGTTTAAAGGGACCATTGATAACGACAGCCGTATTAGTACTTTTATATATTTTTTGCGTTTTTTTGAGCCTAAAGTGGGGAAAACTTCGAAGTTTTTTTGAAAACTCTCCTTTTCCCCTTATAGAAAATGGGCAAATTGTTTATAAAAGCTTAGCCAAAGCAAGAATCTCTATCGATTTTTTATTATCTGAATTAAGAAAAGAAAAAATTGAAGATATTCAAAAAGTTGCGCTTGCATTATGGGAACCAGATGGTACAATTTCATTTTTTTTAAACCCTCAATATGAAGCCGTAACCCCTGCCGATTTAGAACTAGTAACAAAAACCTTTTCTTTTCCTAGAACGATTATTAAAGAGGGAAAAATTGATTTTAGTGAATTAACCCGCATTGGTAAAGACGAAGAATGGCTTAAAAACCGAATAAAAACTGCATACAGTGAGGACGTATATGATATTTTATTAGCAACCATTGATAATAACGATACAGTGAAAATCTTTTTATACAAATAGATTTTGAAGCTAAACCATATAAAGTAAGTCCTCTTAGCTATGCCTCTATTTAATACGATTTACTTTTACTTAAGGAAGAGAGTAGTTTTATACCCTGAATGTTAAAGGCCATCAAATTGGTGGCCTTCTTAGGACAAGATTACCCCTGTTTATACATAGAGAAAACTTCCCTCTGCTTCTACCAAAGTAGTGTATTTAAGAACTTATACACATCCTCATAAACCTGCTCACGTTCTTTGCCTAATGTGATTATATGGCCAGAGTTTTCGTACCATATCAAGTGTTTATGCTGCGTATCGACTTCACTGAAAATCGCTGTAGCACTGTTCGTATAATCGGGATCATCCAAGCGCCCTTGTAGAACAAGAGTTGGTGATGTGATTAAATCTAAATTTTCACCAGTCTCATTTATTATATTCACCACATCTTTCAGTTGAGTCATAGGCTCTTCTTCCAACAGCTTCACTTCGGCAGCAATTTGGTCTGCATCTTTGCCTTCAAACTTCTTATAAGCCTGTGCATAATTGAGCAAGCGGTTTTTTTGTCGATCGATACTTTTTCCTTGCGTCGGAGCACACATTGAAACCACCCCTATCACAGGAAGTTCAATTCCTACTTTTAATGAGAACACTCCTCCTAAAGAAATTCCTACAACAGCAATTTCCTCGTAGCCTTCATCTTTAAGGAATTGATAACCATCCACTACGTCTTTCCACCATTCCTTTGGACCTGTTTTAGCAAGTTCCTCGGCTGATACTCCGTGCCCTCTATAAAGAGGCCCGTGACAGGTATAGTCGCGATCATTCAGGTATTTCCCTAATTTTTTCATATCTCCTGTACTTCCGGTAAACCCGTGAAGTAAAAGAACAGCTCTATTTCCACCTCTGTATGTGAATGACTCAGGTGCTTTCACTTTCATCTATCTAGGACCTTCTTTCTGCTCTTGTTGATAAATAGAATCTAAATGATTTTCAAAAAAAAATCAATTAATACCCCTTGAGTGGGATTTCTTCTATCCTATTCCGTATTTTCATTAAAACAGTTAAATCAAGTATATAGTATCCTTACCACACTCTTTACAACTCATCCGTTCAGAAGCACATTTTACTATGATTGATTTTATTTAGCAATCGTCATTTAACCATTTTTTTTTAAAAAAGTAAAATATACCTTGTAATACGATGTACATCGTATTACACTAAAGCAAATGAAAAAAGAAGGTGATTTTTTGGATAAAGAATTGATGAAGGGAAGTATTGACCTCCTCCTGCTTTCACTTCTTTCACAAAAAGAGCTGTATGGCTATGAAATGACGAAGATTCTAAGGCAAATGAGCGAGGGGCAATACGAAATCAGTGAAGGCACCCTATATCCGGCTCTTAAGCGTTTAGAAAGAAAGGAATTTATAGAAGGGTATTGGAAAGAGTCCGAGTCCGGACGCAGGAAATATTATCGTATCACAGACAGCGGCCAAACCGAGCTTGAACGTAAACGCAGCAGCTTTACCTTCCTTGAAAATTTAGTTCGGAAAAGCGCAGAGGATTTCTGATGAAAACAACATTTGAAAAGTATGTAAAAAAAATAGTCAACCAAACCGATTGTACCAAGGAAGAAAAAGAAGATATGTTTGAAGAACTGCTTCTCCATCTGGAGTTGAGCCGGGATGATTTAATAAAGCAGGGGAAGACCCCAAAAGAAGCCGAGAAAATGGCATTAATCCTTTTTGGCGACGAATGGGAAATCGGCAGTCAAATTCAGCAGGCCATTTTTCCATACCGAAAAGAGCTTATGCTGACTTTATCCATCGTTTCAATTCTTTTTACGTTTTCGGTGTATGCGCTGCAACTATTCCAAGAAGGAGATGCTTACATCGGCTGGCTTCTTTTTTCGATACTGACTAGTGCAACTTTACTCTCACTTACACTTAACCTCCTAGTCTCTATCAACCGGAAAATCATGGTCAACACCGTGTTAGTGACCCATGCCCTTGTCTATATATATGGATGGGGAATTGCGTCCGCCCTTGACTTTACATTATTTCCTTTATTCAGCCTGATTATGGCAGCGATTCTCCTACTATCCCTTTACCTCATTTACAAAACAGCCTTGGTTCTTCCAGGATATAGTGGAAAGAATTTAAAAAAAGTAAAACTTCTGCACATTTCCAATATTACACTCGGCATCTTTATTTTGTCAGTTACCTTATTTTTCTTATATGCTTTTTTAATCTTCTCAAGTGAAGTCCAGCCGTTTATGCTATTATTTTTCATCCCGACTGTCTTATGGATTTCGTTATATATCCTACAGATTAAACTGTTAAAAAAGCATCCTACGGCATCAAATATATGTGCTGTTCTACAGGTATTACTTGTTCTAGCAATTATTTTTACGATGATGATACTCTACCGTTAAGGAGTCCTTCAAATGAAAAAGAAGCACATCTATCTCATTCTGATCACGCTTGCGATTGTGACTGTCTTGTTTGTCATCGCCGGCTTGATCTTTAAAAAAGAAGAAAATGAAAAGCAGCAGGGCTTAACCAATCAATACGACGTATCCACTCAGGGTACAATTGCATACGTCACACACTTTAAGGGAAAACCACAATTAAAACTCTATAATCCAACATTATCCGTTGAAGAAAAAGTCCTTGAATTGAGCAACGATGAACAAATCCTCGACCCGACTTATTCCTACGATGGAAATATGCTTGCCTTTATTGTAGCTAAAAAAAACCAAGAAGAAGATTCAACTAGTTCCATTCAGCTTCTTGATATGAAATCACAGAAAATCAGTGAATTATTCAAAGCAGACTTCCTGATCACAGAACTCGATTTCACAAAAAGCGGCCGCTCTCTCTTTTATATTGGAGCCGGTTCGTTTAAAAACTATTCGCCGATCACGGGTCCCCGCCCTCACGATCTCGATATTTATGAATTTGATATAGAAAAAAAGGAGTCCACCCAGCTGACCTCTTTTAAGAAATATGGTCTTAGTTCCCTAAATGTCACCACAGATGGAAAAGCCGCTTATTATCAAACCGATGATGATGCGGATGCTAAAACGGCTGATGAGATTTTCGAAACGCATCAACGGATTTTCAAAGTGAAATTTGACCAAACAGGTATCGAAACCGTTACAGACTCTAAACGTGATGTCGATATTTTTGATTTCACAATTACCCCGGATGAAAAAACGATGATTTTCCAGTCCATCTCCAACGAGCAATCAGGTAGTACCTATATTTATGAGCTTTATAGCTATGACCTCAAAACCAAGACCGAAAAGCAGCTGACCCATCTTCAAGAATACACAGATCGCCCAGTCATCAGCAGCGATTCAAAAACGGTCTATTTTATGGTAGATAAGAAATTCGGCAAAAGCGATCCACAGTATCACCTATATAAAGTGGGGATTGATGGAGACAACCCGGAAGAAATTTTGTTACCTAATTAATAAAAAGGCTTCCGACACCAATTATTGACGGTGCCGGAAGCTTTTTTTATGGGGTTACTCGTGAATTTGGCTAATTTACTCGTGAGTTTTCACGATTTACTCGTAAGTTTTCACGATTTACTTGTAAGTTTGGCTAATTTACTCGTGAGTTTTCACGATTTACTTGTAAGTTTGGCTAATTTACTCGTGAGTTTCTGTTTTTCTCGTGAATTTTCACGATTTACTCGTGAATTTCTGATTTACTCGTGAATTTTCACGATTTACTCGTGAGTTTGGCTGATTTACTCGTAAGTTTTCACGATTTACTTGTAAGTTTGGCTAATTTACTCGTGAGTTTCTGTTTTTCTCGTGAATTTTCACGATTTACTCGTAAGTTTCTGGTTTACTCGTGAATTTTCACGATTTACTCGTGAATTTGGCTGATTTACTCGTGAATTTTCACGATTTACTCGCGAACCTATAATTCACACAAAAAAAAAGAACCAAATTTGGTCCTTCCTTCTCTACTTATACAGATCGTTTCCTATTTATATTAATGTTTACGTTTATCTTGATTGTCTATTCCCTTATGCTTCCGATAATTGGCGCAGGATAGCTTCATACAGTCTCCTTGGACATCCGGACCATATTTTTCACGAAAAGCTTCCAGGCAATAGCATCTATCTTCTTCCTTTTTGGGTCCATCCATTGAGTGCTTCCCTCCTACTATTTTAACCGGAGATAACGCGCTTCTCCAGTCTTACATTGATTCGGCCCAACAGCGCGGCACCGATTGACTGAATGACTGTTTTAACAATGATTTGGCCAAAAATCGCAGCGGGTACGGCTTCCCATGGCAGAACGTTGGCACCAAGTGGGCTAAGTCCAATCACAACAAATATCACCGAATCGAAAAATCCTCCGACAATCCCGCTGTAAAATACTCTCCAACTCATCGGAAGTTTTAACCGGGTATAAATTTCAGTATCAGCTGTTTCTGCCACCACGAACGATAGTGCGGAAGCAAACACAATTAAAAGGGTATCTCCTAATAAAAATGATACGCACGCTGATAATATTAGTGCCGTGACAATGCACACATACGTCTTCACTCTGCCAAATTTATTCTGAACTAGATCCCGAAAGATGAAGGTTCCCCCGATTAGTAATGTCCCCATCGGAATAATAAACACACCAAGCTGTAATGGTGCAAAAGCTGCTGTAACCACATTCGCGGTGACAATGGACACTAAATACAATATAATTCTTAACATTTCTTACATTCTCCTTATACAAAAAAAACAGCACCCTAAGAAAGAGTACTGTTCTTCTTAGTTTTTTTGAGAGGGTAGCTAGAACCTCTTCCGCATGAGCGGATTATCTTTTTCCTAATTTATCGTAGCTTGAAAACGAATGGAAATCAAGAAGTTTCCACATTACCTATTTCTAAAACGAATTCAGTAAATACTTTATTAATAATTAGACTTATGGCTGATGTTTCGAATTTTGTTACTACATATGTGGATTGGAGTAGCTCCTGTCAAATCATTTTATTCTAATATTTGACAATTGAAAAACAATGCTATATGATGTTATTAACCACTGGTCAATAAATATGGAGGTGATACTATGTCGCCAAGGAAATCAGAAGGAATAGAACTATCTAAGGAAATGGTATTGAATGAAGCCCGGAAACTTTTTGCATCCGTTGGGTATTCAAAAGTTTCAATGCGGCAATTAGCTAAAACATTAGATTGTAGTCATGGCGCCATTTATTATCATTTTAAAAATAAGGCCGAAATATTTTATAGTTTGGTAAAAACGGATTTTTCTCTATTGAATAATAAAATAGATGATATCATCCTAACTGAAAATAATGCTTCTCAAAAAATAGAGAAGATATTACTATGCTTTATAGAGTTTGGGTTAACCCAGCAAAATCATTATGCAATCATGTTTTTATCTAAAGAAAAAGAAATTCAACATTTACTTCAACTTGATTCTAATAAAACATATGAAAAACTAATCAGTTCTCTGACTGACCTTACAGAAAATAAACTAAACCCTGCATCAATATGGTCTATTTTCCTTTCGCTCCACGGCTTTATAACATTTTATATTAATACACAACTTTCATATCAAGATGTAAAAAGCTTAGCTAATTTTCACGTTAAAAATATTATGAAGAGTATTGTATAATTTTTTGCACATACATTGACCAATGGTTAATAAAGATTAGGAGGCTTAAATATGGTGAAAAAATTAATACATTCTGAAGGGCTTATAGTTCTTATAGCGATAATTTATATCTATTCAATAAATGAATTTAGCTGGTTGATTTTCCTTTTATTACTATTAACACCTGACATTTCTATGTTAGCCTATCTAATCAATAATCAAATTGGTGCCAAGGTTTATAACTTGTTTCATACTTATACAATATCAATACTCATCATTTTACTAGCTGTTTCTCTAAACCAGGATACAATTTTAATGGTAGGTTTAATTTGGACGGCTCATATTGGAATGGATCGTTTTTTAGGATATGGCCTTAAATACACAACGGCTTTCAAGGCTACACACATTCAGGAGGTATAATAGTGGTATTTAGTTTATTGTCCGCATAAAAAAAGCAGTGTGATTGATCTTGCGCATCACACTGCTTCTTACTCTCTTCCTTTACACTCCCCGCTTATTTCCCCATATATACGTATGCAGCTGCGGCAGCACTTTCACATTTCTAAGTTCATCATCAGCTATTACTTTATCAATTAGCTTTTCATATTTTTTCAAAAGTCCGCTAATCAGCTGCTGATCATTAGCCGTCCTGCTGTCATCATTGCCAACCTGCAAATAAAAAGGAATATCCGGGTACCGGAAATGTACGTTTTTCGCATACTGATAATCTTCATCATCAAAGATTACAACCTTCAACGAGACATGATTATCGGGATGTCGATTGGCAAGATTAGATATTATTCGATCAAGCACCTCAAAGTCCGTGTTCATCCTAGAACTCGGTGGCTTAGGTGAAATAGTCAGTTCATCAATATCGAGAAACCAATCCTGCCAACGGCTTCCCTGTGTTTCCACGCCGGTTTTCATTCCATTATCTTTTAAAATTGCTATCAAGCCATCTAGATTTTTCAGCAGTGCTGGATTTCCACCTGATATTGTAACGAAGGAAAAGCCCTCACCGCCAATTCGCTTCAGCTCATCCCATATATCTTCGGCAGTCATTTGAACTGTATCTTCCTTACCAGTCCCGTCCCAAGTAAACGCGGAATCACACCAGGCACAAGAATAATCGCATCCTGCCGTCCGAACAAACATGGTCTTTTGTCCGATGACCATGCCCTCCCCTTGTATTGTCGGGCCGAAGATTTCCATAACAGGCAGCTTACTCACTTTCCATCCACTCCCGTCTAGCTTCAGCATAACTCGTCGGCGTTTCATATAGACGAACAAATTCGACTCTAGCACCCTCATAATTCTTGGTTAAAAGGGCTTCGGCCATTTTTTCATAAATCCAGACAACCATATTTTCAGCTGTTGTATTCATGAGCGGCAATGTTTCATTCAAATAACGATGATCAAGGTGTATTTCAATCTCATTTTTCCAAATTTCTTTGATGTCACCAAAATCTATCATCAAACCGCGTGAATCCGTATATCCGCTCAATCCGAAAATGACCCTATACGTGTGGCCATGCAAGTTCTTGCATTTGCCTTCATAGTCATGAAGATGGTGCGCGGCATCAAAGGTGAATTCCTTGCTGACCATGACCCGCTTACTTGAGTAGTTTAATTGATTCCGCTGAATATCTTTATCTATTTTTTGAAGCTTATCCACGATAGTAAAACCGTACATTATTTAAGCACCTGCCGTCTGCTTACATAGTCATCCAACCCTTTTTTCCGAAGCTTACATGCCGGACACTCACCACAGCCGTCGGATATAATCCCGTTATAACAAGTCAGAGTCTTCTCACGGACGAAATCAAATGCGCCAAGCTGATCCGCAAGCTCCCATGTTTCCTCTTTATTCAGCCACATAAGCGGCGTATCAATCACAAATGACTGGTCCATCGACAAATTCAAGGTCACGTTCAACGATTTAATGAATACATCGCGACAGTCTGGATATCCGCTGAAATCCGTCTCGCAGACACCAGTGACAATATGCTTAGCCCCAATTTGGCTTGCCAATACACCGGCAAACGAAAGGAACAGCAAATTCCGCCCTGGTACAAACGTTGACGGCAGTTCCCCGTCTTCTCCGTCCTCTACTGCGATATCACTTCGCGTTAACGCATTCGGCGCTAGTTGGTTCAACAGCGACATATCCAGAATATGATGGGTAATGCCCAGTTCCTTAGCAATCTTTTGCGCGCATTCGATTTCCAAGCTGTGCCGCTGATTATAATCAAACGTAACCGCTTCTACTTTCTCAAATCGCTCCATTGCCCAGAACAAACACGTCGTACTATCCTGTCCCCCGCTAAACACAACCACTGCCTTTTCCTTCTTCATCATTTCTATAAAACTCCTTTTTACGGAAAAAAACAGCACCCTAAGAATAGAGTACTGTTTCTCCTTAGTTTTTTTGAGAGGGTAGCTAGAACCTCTTCCGCCTAGCGGAATATTATAATTTTCCAAATTAATAGTAACTTGAATATGAAAAGAAATCAAGAAGTTTATATCAAACTGATTATAAGACCGAATGGTAAAGTTTGTTATACAACATATCTTCCCTTACCTCCTTAAATATCCTATTATTTTTCCGATAAAAAAGGGTAAACAAAAAATATAGCAAAAGGGGTCCATTAACGTGAGAAGTATTAAAGGAAAGATATTGGTGGCATTTTCACTCATTATATCTTTGTGTATCATCTTAGGAGCATTTAATATCTATAGTAGCAATAAGTCACTTGTGCATTCCAAAGATATTATTAAACATGAATTACCGGTTCTTATTGATGAAGAACAACTACTCAATAATCTTGCACAAAGAAGCGCACTCGCGAGAGGCTATATTCTATTTGGCGACGAAAGTAATAAAGAGAGGTTCTTAAAATATACCGAAGAAAGCAAAGTCATTCAGGAGGATCTTTTATCCCTAAGTGATTCTGACAAAATGAAGGAATTGATTCAGAAAAGCGTGGATTGGAGAACGATTATTATTGACCGCGTATTTACACAATATGATCAAGGAAATGAAGAACGCGCTAAAGAAATACTAAAGGATGAAGTTGCACCAATAAGCAATGAATTGATGGATGGGTTTAGGGAGCTAGCTTCCGAACGCGAGAAATCAATTGTCGCTTCCGGAGAAATCGTCATCGCAAGTGGAGAATCAGTTAAAACGACTAGTATCATTATATCCATTGCCGCTGTCATCATAGGCCTTCTGCTTGCGCTTGTAACAGCCAATATTATTACAAAACCTCTCCTTAAAATTAGGGACAGAATGAAAGTAGTGGCGAAAGGTGAGCTGAACCATGAACCTTTAGAGCAAAAGTCAAATGATGAAATTGGAGAATTAACTCTGTCCTCCAACCAGATGCAGAAAAACCTTAGTGATACTATCGAAAAAATGCTAGTTGTATCTGAATCCGTTTCGAACCAAAGCGAAGACTTAACTCAATCAGCAAATGAGGTCCAACAAGGCAGCAGACAGATTGCGACTACCATGTTCGAGCTATCGGAAGGTTCAGAGTCTCAAGCCCACCGAGCAGCTGATATGGTCCATATGATGGAAGAGTTCACCAGAAAGATCCAGCAGGCCTATTCTTGCGGGGAAGAAGTTTCCCAAAGCTCCACCGAGATTCTATCCTTGACCAAGGAAGGAATCATATTAATGCGTAACTCGGTCCAACAAATGAAAATGATTGATGAGATTGTCAAAAATGCTGTCGAACAAGTGAAAGGACTTGACTCACAATCAAAGGAAATCTCACAGCTTGTACAGGTCATCAAGGATATTTCCAATCAAACCAATTTATTGGCCTTAAATGCGGCTATAGAAGCTGCACGAGCCGGCGAACATGGAAAGGGCTTCGCCGTCGTTGCAGAAGAAGTACGAAAACTCGCAGAAGAGGTCACACATTCAGTTGGGGATATCACAAATATTGTCACAGCTATCCAAACTGGTTCAAAAACCGTCGTCCACTCTTTAGAAGATGGATACACACAGGTAGATGCAGGTACGAGACAGATTACCCTCACCGGCCAAACATTTGAAACAATTAATAATTCAGTCGGGAACATGGGTACAAAAGTACAGCATATTACAAATGACTTAAACTATATCACTACCAATAGTATAAAAATCAATCAAGCTATCGAAGACATCGCAGCCGTGTCTGAAGAGTCTGCGGCAGGTATTGAACAAGTCTCCGCCTCCGCCCAGCAATCCAGCTCTTCGATGGATGAAATCACTAATCATGCCCGTGAGCTCGCCTCTGCTGCTGAGCAGCTAACTGACCAGGTTAAAAAGTTCCAATTATGATACTAGCAATTTCCTGCGTGTTGCACGCGGGAAATTGCTTTTTTTCTTTTCTTTTCCCACCTTCTATTTCCCTAATGTCTCTTTTATAGATTGTGTTTCGTTTTCGTTAATTTGGGGAATATATTACTAGACACATTAATAAAAAACAAATGGATTCAGGCACGTATCAAAAAACATTTTGATTTATTTTCAGAATATTTAGTGTATAATATATATAACTACAGGAATATTTTTTTACCACTAAAATTAATAGTATCATCTACTTCCACTCACCTACTTACTGGCAAGTTCCAGTATCAAACGCTCATGATCCAAGCATCCATTTCAACCAATTGCATAGGAACTTCTTCTCAAGAAGGTTCTTTAGTATTATTCTTTCAAGAGTGAATAAAACACAACCAAATAACTAATAAAACGTACTTTTCTCTCCATTATTGTAAAAAAGGGCTAAGTTTCACCAAACCTATGTTACTATTAAACTAAGACTTTTTTAACCCAAAAAGGAGGAATTCATATGAAACGTTTTTTCAAATTCATAGCAGAGTTTAACGAACGGAAAGCCCTAGAACGAGAAACGGACGAGTTCTTTCGCAAAGAATACGAAAATTATATGAAGATGAATTCTGAAAAACAAGGAAAAAAAGCGAGATTAGCTCCTAAGCTTTATGTTATTGATGGTGGTAAAAAGGACTCCAATCCTGAGATTTCTGACAGAAAGAAATCCAGTTAACCTTAATTAATCCAGAATCAGCTACTTTCGTCGTGGCTCCTTTCCCACAAATTACGAATACTCCATAACTAGCGGAGATTTCTTACCCATTCTATTATTCTAAAAAATACAAACGGAAAGCTCAGATATCCTTCTGAGCTTTTTTTCTTTTCATTCTTCTATTTACACTATATTAATAGAAGAAACTAGGCATTTTTCCAAAAAAATTTGCTTGAATTTAGTTTATTTCATTTCAAAGAAAGAAGTCACACTATAGCCCCATGGGTATTTCTCATCTAAAAAACCGAAAATCATAAAAAAAAGAGGGGTGTTCTTTTACTCATCTTTGTTCATATTCAAAAGAGTACAACTATTTGAGTCGATAGATGCAATCTCTTACATAGAATGACAAATGCATGATTATTGTTACGTAGAAGTCAAATAAATGGGTATAAACAATTATTAAACTGTAATAAACCTCACTTTCAGAAACAATTAATTATACAAATATAGCCATTAAGAATTGGGTTCAAATACTCACGAAACTATTTTTATGCTATTCAAAATGAGTATTTATTTACACTTTCCATATTTTAGTGTAAATAAACCAAGGTTTTACTGGATTTTCACCCATATCTTTGGTCTCATAAAACATTTAATCATTTAGATACTATTACACTTATATATACATTTATTTGTAAAATACAATAATAACTATATTGCGATAGAATTTTTGACCCTTGCTTCTTAAGTTTAAAATCATGTAGTGTGTATTCAGTAATTCAAATATTTGAAAAAAAGAGAGGTTAAAAAATGGCACCAATATTTATTTGTGCGATCTTTTTGCTTGGCTATGGCATTTTCGAACAAAAACGCCATCAGAAGCGTCTCGACTCCATCCCGGTACGTGTGAATGTGAATGGGATTCGAGGGAAATCGACTGTAACGCGTCTAATTACAGGTGTGATTCAGGAAGCTAAGTACAAAACAGTAGGTAAAACAACCGGAACATCAGCAAGAATGATCTATTGGTTTACGGACAAAGAAAAACCGATTAAACGCCGTCCAGAGGGACCGAATATTGGAGAGCAACGCCGTGTAGTTAAAGAAGTTGCCGATTTAGGAACAGAAGCACTAGTTTGTGAATGTATGGCTGTACAGCCTGACTATCAACTAATCTTCCAAAATAAAATGATTCAAGCCAACATCGGAGTTATCGTAAATGTACTAGAGGATCATATGGATGTCATGGGACCAACATTGGATGAGGTTGCACAAGCCTTTACAGCAACTATTCCCTATAATGGGCATTTAATAACCATCGAAAGTGAATATTTGGAATTTTTCAAACAAATTGCAAAGAAACGTAATTCGAAAGTAATTGTTGCTGATAATTCAAAAATTTCGGAAGACTTTTTACGCGAATTCGACTATATGGTATTCCCGGATAACGCATCCCTTGCTTTGGCCGTTGCAGAAGCATTGGGCATTGATGAAAAAACGGCTTTCCGTGGCATGTTAAATGCACATCCGGATCCAGGTGCCATGCGTATCACTAAATTCGGAGACCCAATTCAGCCAACGTTCTTTGTAAATGGCTTTGCCGCAAATGACGCTTCGTCGACGTTAAACATCTGGGAACGTGTAAGTACCTTTGGATACAGCACAGAAGCTCCTATCGTCATAATGAACTGCCGTGCTGACCGTGTGGACCGTACAGAGCAGTTTGCAAGAGATGTATTGCCTTACATTAAATCTGAAATCGTCATTGCCATTGGTGAAACTACATCACCGATAACCCGGGTATTTGAGCAAGGTAAATTAGATACAAAAGAGTATTGGGATTTAGAAAACTGGTCAACTGAAGAAATCGTAGCCCGTCTCCGCCCATTAATGAAAAACCGAATCGTATACGGTGTCGGTAACATTCATGGTGCAGCAGAACCATTAATTGAAGCATTTATGAAATCTAAAACGAAGCAAAAAGCGAGTTAAGTAGGAGGAACCTTAATGTTTGGATCGGATTTATATGTAGCCCTAGTACTAGGGGTAACGCTTAGCCTTATTTTTTCAGAAAAAACGGGTGTCGTACCCGCAGGACTTATTGTGCCAGGTTATTTGGCATTAGTATTTGATCAATGGGAAATCATGCTGGTCATCTTGATCATTAGTGTAGTAACTTATTTAATCGTCACTCACGGCCTTTCAAGATGGGTGATTTTATATGGAAGAAGAAAATTTGCAGCTATGATGGTAACCGGAATTTGTTTAAAGCTCCTATTAGATTTCGTCTACCCTGTCATGCCATTTGAAATTTTCGAGTTTCGAGGAATCGGTATAATCGTACCAGGTTTAATAGCGAATACCATTCAAAGACAAGGAATGCCATTAACACTTGGCAGCACACTTCTATTATCCGGTTTAACTTTCGGCTTAATGAACGTGTACTACCTATTCTGAGGTGCATAAAATGAAACGAACTTTAAATGCAAAAGAAAAAACACTTATCTTTATTAAACATACGAAGACAAAGAATCTTAAGTATGCTGGAATCATTCTCCCTATTTTACTAATAGCATTAGTCATTACCACTTGGATGGGACGGGCTGAAGAAGTGAACACAGTCGCTTCAAAATCGGATCAAACATTAACGATGACAATGGTCGGTGATGTGATGATGGGACGATATGTTGAAAAAGTGACAGATAAACACGGATATGATTACCTCTTCCGTTACATGAAGCCCTATTTTACTGCTTCAGATTATGTTAGCGGAAACTATGAACACCCTGCTTTAAAAGAAGATGTATCTAAATACAAAGAAGCAGACACAGCGATTCGATTAAACTCATATCAAAGTGGTGTAGAAGCTGTAAAAAATGCTGGCTTCTCTGTAATGACCTTAGCCAACAACCATATGATGGACTTTGAAGAACAAGGCCTGCTTGATACAATTGATGAATTCAAAAGTGTGGATATGGATTACGTCGGTGTTGGATCAAATACTACAGATGCTAAAGCAAGTATCAATTATTCAGATGTTAATGGCGTACGTGTGGCCACTCTTGGCTTCACCGATGTCTATGGCAAGGATGCAGTATCCAAAAATAATCAAGCTGGTTTATTAAACTCTAATCCGGATTTATTATTTGAAATGATTGGTAAAGCTAGAGATGCTAAGCAAGGAAACGCAGACTTAGTTGTGGTAAATATGCACTGGGGACAAGAATACTCTACATCTGCTACATCACGTCAAACAGAATTGGCTAAAGCAGTCATTGATGCTGGTGCGGACGTTATCATCGGTCATCACCCCCATGTCCTTCAATCGTTTGATGTATATAATGACGGAATAATCTTTTATAGTTTAGGAAACTTTGTATTTGACCAAGGTTGGACACGCACAAAAGATTCAGCCATGGTTCAATACCATTTAGCAGAAGACGGACAAGCTACCATTGATGTCGTTCCCCTCCAAATTGAGGAAGCAACACCAAGACCAGCTACCTCTTCGATTGACCAATCACGAGTTTACCGTCAGTTGACGAAGGAAACTAGTGAAAAAGTTCAATGGTCTAAAAAAGAGAATCATATTGAGATTACCATGAATCATAAGAAGGTAATCGACCATAAGACACAACGTGAACAAGAAGAAAAAGCAGCGCAAGAAAAGAAAGCTGCACAACAAAAAAAAGCTGAACAAGAAAAGAAAGCAGCGCAAGCAGAGAAAACTGCTGTACAACAAGATATCCAACCAATACAGTAAATAACTATAAACAAACACGTGAATAAGAATCTTATTAGAGACGCACAACTTAGATGCTCACCGAAAAGAGGGGATCAATTAGTGATTAATCGTATGACGAGGAAAGTACTTCTTTCCCTATGTTTGCTTATATATTTAGCAGGATGTTCGGAGCCATCCCCTCTTTCTGACACGAATAAACCGATAGACAGTAAGTCAGCCAATCAATCGTATGGAGTTAGTTCTTCCAGCCCTATCGCAATAGATGTTGGAATGGAGATTTTGGATAACGGCGGAACAGCTGCAGATGCCGCGATTGCCGTATCTTATGTATTAGGTGTAACTGAACCTTATGGATCAGGAATTGGTGGCGGCGGTGGTATGCTGATTGTACCCGAATCCGAAGATCCCAATTTTATCGATTATCGTGAAACGTCACCTGAAGACCCAAGTTCAAAACACAATACGGGTATTCCTGGCTTAGTAGCCGGCATGCAGGTTGTTCACGATAAGTATGGAAGCGTACCGATGGAAGATCTTCTTCAGCCGGCGATTGACCTGGCTGAAGAAGGATTTACAGTCAATGAAATGTTAACATCACGCTTAATCGCATCACAATCAAGGGTTTCTTCTGAAGAGACCCAAATATTTTATCCTGATGGTGATGCCATTAAACCAGGCAAAACTCTTACTCAAGAAAAGCTTGCTGAAACATTGAAACTGATACAGCAGAAAGGCCCTGACGGTTTTTATAAACAGGACATCGCACGCGATATAAAAAGAAAAACAGACATCGACTTGATGGATTTAAAGCACTATGAGGTGAAAGAACGGGAGCCGGTTCAAGGAACATTTGCTGGGTATGACATTTTGTCAGCCCCTCCTCCCTTTTCTGGAATTACAGTTCTTGAAATGTTAATGCTTGCTGAGAAAACAAACCTTGGTGATTCTTCCGGCAAATCAGATTACATGAAGGAGCTAGGGGCCATCACAAACACTGCCTATCAAGACCGAGTTACTCATACTGGGGATGGAATCAGTGCCTCTAAGGCTGAACAACTACTATCCCCCATTCACCTAAGCAACCTGAAAAATAAGATCCAAGAGGGAGAATGGAAAAATATAGAGTCTGGAGATTCCGAAGAACATGAAAGTACGACTCACTTTGTGATTATGGACAAATATGGTACTGTCGTTTCTGCAACAAATACGCTCAGTAACTTCTTCGGTTCAGGTGATTATACGAATGGTTTCTTCCTTAACGATCAATTGAAAAATTTCCGATCCGGTTTGAATTCTCAAGATGCGTATAAACGGTCAAGAACCTTTACAGCACCGACGGTTCTCAAAAAACAAGGGGAAGAAACGATTGGAATCGGTTCACCCGGTGGTGACAGAATACCTCAAGTACTGATGCAAGTCCTTTATTCATATACACAGAATGAAGGCTCATTTCAGGATATTATTGACCGCTATCGGTTTGTCTTTGATGGAAAGACCATCTATACGGAATCTCGGCTTTCAAATGAAATAATCTCATCATTAGAAGATTCAGGGTATAACGTCGTTCAAAAGGTTTCCCCCATGTATTATGGCGGAGTTCAAGTTCTAGTTAAAAACGAGAAGAACGGCCGGTTATCCGGAGCTGGAGATCAAAGAAGAAATGGTAGCTGGAAAGCACAGCAATAAAAAGAGCATCCGGCGTACCAGTTCATCTTTAAACATATAAATTTTTAAAGATCTATAAGGGGACGAGAATATGAATATTGTAAAAAAAGTAGCAGGCTGGGTTATCCCTGTTATTCTTATAGCAGGCCTGCTTGTAACCATGAATACGTTTAAACGGTCGGAAACATTAACACCGGATGAGCAAAAGAAAATAGAACAATATACTAATATCCAAGAATAAAAAAAGCCGGGATTTCTGAACTGTGCCCCATTTTACGGACAGTATAAAAAAGTGCCTAAGCGGCTAATAAGTGGTCCCGGTATTGTACCGGGGCCATTTTCTTTAGCCCCCATTGATAACGATGTTCATTATATTCTTCAATAACTCGATCAATTTCTTCCTTCACATCCGTTAAATTAGTACATGTTTTATATTCTGCCAAATCCTTAAAGTGGCCAAAGAAACTTTCCATTGGCGCATTATCCCAACAGTTTCCCTTGCGGGACATGGATTGGGTTATCCCAAGTTCCTTCACTTTGCGTTGAAATAGCGGATGGGTGTAATGGAACCCCTGGTCAGAATGAAGGATTGCACTCGGGTGGAACTCGTGACACACAGCCTGCTTTAGCTTATTTAAAGTCTCGTAAGCGATATCCATTTCTAATGAAGTAGATAAATGGTACGTAACGATTTCTTTTGTGGCGGCATCTTTTACGCAGGATAAATACGCTTTTTGGCCTTTCCCATAATAAAGATAGGTAATGTCAGTAAGCAGGACCTTCCCTGGCACCTCCTGATTGAATTCACGATTAAGGAGGTTTGGACAAGTAAGGTGCTCCTTGGTTGCCTTGGCCATCTTCCGATACGGGTTGGCCCTTCTGATTTTCGCTAGGAGATTATATTTTGTCATCAACCGTCTGATTTTCTTATGATTCATTACGGCCGAGTAGTCATTCTCCATAATCATTTTGATTTGGAGGGCGCCTACTTTTTCCTTTTTACTGATGAAGATATTTCTGATCAATTTTATGTCCAATTCATCCTGTTCTTCACGAAGCTCACGGTAAGGAGCTGCCTTTAACCAATCATAGTAGCCACTTCGACTTACACCAGCCAATTTGCATAGATAAGAAACAGCCTTCTTTAATTGGTGTATTCTGATCGTCCTTTCAATCAGATAGAACTTCTCAGCAGCAGTTAGAATCATTTCTTTTTCAGAGCCTGCCTTTCTAGCTCTTCCAGCTTTTTTAGGAAGTCATTTTCTGCTTCAAGGAATTTGATTCTCGCCTCGGCCTTCCTAAGTTGATCCTCTACAGACTGTGGCTTGGAAGTGGGGCGTCCTGTACTTCCTTTTCCACGGCGTTCCGTAAGGAAGCCTTCCTCACCAAACCTTTCAAAGGTACTACGCCAGCGCTGTAGACAACGTTTGGGTTGTTTCTTTCCAATTATTTCGAGATTAATTCCCTGGTCAATGAAAATTTGAGAGGGGGCTTTCCCCTTTTTATATTCCTTAACAGCTTTTGTCTTAAATTCAGGACTATAGGAAATAGATCGCTCGGAAGCACTAATGATATTTGGATTCTTTTCAAGTTCTTTAATCTGAAATTCAGTATATATATTCTTACTCATAGAAACCCTCCGTCCATACTCATTACATCTATTGAAACATAAAAAAACCCGGATAAGGGACACTTTTTTATGTGTGTCCGTTATCCGGGGTATAGTTCATTCTCCCCTGCTTTTTTTATTTTTGATTTCAAGGGGTAATAATCTACAAATTGGGAGTGGAAATCATGCTGAAAAATAGCTATACAAATTTTGCTGAACTGCAACAGAAAGAACAAGAAAAAATTGATTACAGCATCACCGCTTATTACAGAAATCCTGATATAGCAGTCCTAGCCATACATGGAGGAAATATCGAACCAGGCACAAGCGAAATTGCTGTAGCTCTTGGAGAAAAACTGAATGCTAGCACCTATCTATTTGAAGGTCTGAAACAAAGAAATAACCAAATCCTCCATATAACATCCAACTTATTCGATGAACCAATCGGTGTTAGAATAGCATCTAACGCAATGACCAATCTCTCCATCCATGGTCATTATGACATTCATAATGCGCTAATCTATATTGGCGGGAGAGATGAAGCCTACAAGAGCTTGATTGAACATTCCCTAAAACAAGCCGGATTTCAAACGGATGACGCACCTAGGCACCTTTCAGGCATGGGTGAAAGGAACCTCACAAATTTAAGTAAAACTGGGGAAGGCGTTCAATTAGAGCTCTCGACTAAACTACGAAAAAAATTTTTCAAAGAAGATAACTTCACCAGAAAAAACAGGAAAAACCAATCGGAACTTTTCGACCGATTTGTCAACGCATTAGAAAAGGCGACTATAAGTTATAAACAAAACTTTTATTCATAACATTTTTTATAATGTAAAATTAATTCAAAAAAAGACTACCCAGAAACATCTAAGTTAGTCTTGTGATCACTCGTATATATCATTAGTTCATAAGGTTGTCGACTTGACCAAAGCTTTCGAACTTCTCGGCAAAATAAACTGACTCAAGATTGGATATATGAACGCCAGCGTTTTCTGTTGTATTGATAAAACGGCCATCCCCTAGATATATACCTACGTGGGTCACGCCTAGTCTTGTGCCCGTATCCCTAAAAAACACTAAATCCCCTGCCTTTGGATTTTCGATTTTCGGCAACAAGGAAAAGTAGTCCTCTGCTGAACCGCGTTTTACTGAAAGGCCCTGCTCCTTCATGACCCAATAGATGAAACCGCTGCAATCCATTCCAATCATCGGATCATCTTCTCCGAAAACATAGTTAAATCCACGTAGAGTGTAGGCATACTTAATGACATCATAAGCTTTATCATAGGAAGCCTCTTGATTTTCATAAAACGGATACAAAGTATTGCTGTATACTTGAAGATACTGCCCCTGCATCAAGCTATCAGTTGGTAAAGCGTTACGCTTTTTGATTGTCTTAATCGAAATACCGTAATTAACCGATATGCTATTAAGTGTTTCCCCATTTTGGACGATATGCTCTCCCTTAGGTGTATACGTTTTATACACGGCTTGGTATTTTGCAAAATATTCTTCTGTGGTCGATCTCACCTGAACTGTTTCTGCTCCATATCCAGAATTGACAAATTGATCTTTCCCTAAATAGATACCAGCGGTCACGACTTTTGAACTGCCTCTTTCTAGAAAAAATATAATATCTCCAACCTTAGGTGTATCTGTATCCATTCCTTGCTTATAATAACCTTCTACTGTCAAACGGTCGATGGGCACATTTTGTTGGGAGAGTACCCAATGAATCAATCCGCTAGAGTCAAACCCTTTTTTAGGCGTCTCTTCTCCAGCTGTTTTTTTAAATCCTGTAAAAGTTCTCGCATAGTTTGCAATTTGCTTTCCTCTCTCCGCCCATTGATAGTTTGTAGGAGTATAAACCATTTTAATGATTCGTAAATTCTGCCCCTCATATAACTTAGTATCCGGTAAACCATTCGTCTTCATTAATTGTTCCGTCGATATATCATAAGTCAATGCAATCGATTCTACCGTGTCTTGAGAGGATACAGAATGAACTCGATCAGCCGCTTCAACTTTTACACCAGGGGAAAAAGTAAAACTAAACATGGCTAGTGCTAAAAGCAAAATACTTCCTAATGTTCTTTTACCCATTTTAACCCTTCCTTTATAACCAGAAATATTTATTAAAACATGCAGTCATCTAGTCAAAACACTTGATTATAAAGATGTTTTTTTAAAATAAATCAGGTATATATAACTTTTATCTCAATACCTTATTCAACATTACACTTTATACTCATCCTCTTTTATAATATCGGTAATTAGCCTATGCCTTTTATCCTGTTATCAACAAATATATATTTGTTTAGTTTTTTAACAAATTCCCACACCATTAATAGTTTTTTATACTCATATCACATGATAATAAATCAACATCTAGTCGATAAAATTCCCATTCTAAGATTTCAATTAAACATAAAAAAGGAGCCTCTTCTTCTGAAATTCAAGAGACCCCTTCTCTTACCTTATCAGAACACTTCTTATGGAAAACGGATATAATTTAATGGGGAGGGATTTAGTTGAACAAAAATTCATTAAAACAAAAGGCTATCGAAATAGGGAAGGTACATAGTGGATATACATTAGAAATTGAAGATTTTCATAAAAAAAGTGGGACATTGATGTTCGCCTGGAAATCAGCTTGCGGATCTAAGGAGATAATCGTAGAGCTGGATGTATTCGGCAATCTGCTAGATTTTCATCTTGATAAGGAGTCTGTATCTAAAGTGGTATTAGCGGAAAAATCACTTCATGAAAGAGCCTTACAATATGTCATGGTCTACTATCCCGAAGCACTGGATAATTTTATCCTGGAAAAAATAAGCGTGAACAATGATAAGAAATCTATGCAATTTACATATGTTCAGCAGCAATTAAATTTACCGCTTCCTCGCACTGGATTTTTCGTGGAAACTGCTCTAGACGGCGAGGTTATCCACTTCCATTATTATGGAGCTGCAAAAGAAATCACCGTGCCAGAAAACCTTCTTGCTAAAGAGCTAGTGATGGAAAAATGCCTGAAAGATCTCGATATGAAGCTTTCTATTGCTATGATTAACTCGGAAGTCCATGAAAACGGCAAAGACTTGCCTCGTCTAGTATATGAACCGGTTCTCCCCTTTTATAGCCACCCTGCCGACCCTTCATCTGTAATGAAAAGGGATGAACAAGAGGATGAAAATGAAGAGGACTCATTATTATTGCCGCTTCCTCAACAGGAAATGCCATTACCGGATATTAATAAAGCTATCGGTTTTGACCTCGATGCCTATACGAAAGTACGGGAAGTCGATTTAGGTGATGAACTTGTTACGGTTTGGAGACAGGGAGAACCGCCAAAAGTTCAAGATTTAAGTGTAGACAGCTATTTCATTACTCAGAATGACCAGGCCTTCAAAATCAAGACAAACAAAGAAACTGGCATGGTATCATCGTTTGCCAATTTTGAAGACACGAGAGGCCCCCTGTCCTTATCCATCACAGAATGTAAAAAAATCGCCAGTCAATTTCTTTACAAGCTATATCCTTATGCTAACCGTTACTTTTATATTAATGAGGTTATATCGGATACAGAGAATCATAAGGTCGCTTTTCACTTTACGCTGATATATGAAGGAATACCTTTTGGGCTCGCTTATCTATCAGTTAATGAAACAACCGGTAACATTGGTTCCTTCTTCGGACCTGATCTTGATCCAGTTACCCTGTCGCAAATCCAAACGCTGCCTGCAATTTCCCCTGAACAGGCCAGGAAACGATTCATTTCGGCTTTCGAGCTAGAACTACTCTGGGATAATAACTACAAAGAGAAAAGCGATGAATATTATGAACTTGTCTATAAACAATCCTCTAGGAGAATATCATACATTGATGCACAGACTGGTGAAATCATATGGTCGAAGTTACATTAGAGTCATTCCTTATCTAAAGAAATCACTACTATCGCATTTATTTAAAGATTTCAAAGGAGTAAAAAATGCATACCACTTATTGAACTATTGTCATGGATTATATCCTCAAAAATTCAAATTTTTTAAGAGGTTCTAAAAATCGGTTGAGTAAAGAGTAAATGGTATCGATTGTAATGTTTATCATGATAAAGTGAGCCTAATGTATTGGAGTGAACATCTTGATAACAATAACAGTTAAAGCCCAGGAAATAATTAAAGGCATGCAGCAAAGTATGGAAGAGGAAACATTTTTGAGATTTGGTGTAAGTAGAGCATGTTGTAACCAGATGAACTATTCATTAAGTTTGACAAGATTTAAAACAGAACAAGAAGAAGAACTAGTTTTACATGGTATTAAAATTTTAATCGATCCATCAGATGCCCGATTTACGGATCAAACAGAAATTGATTATGAAGGCGATGGTTTTTTGATAAATAACCCTAATCCGTTAGTTAGTTCCCCATTAATCTATTAGAAGAAAAAAGGGGAACCACATTTGCAGCTTCCCCCTTTTCTCAATATCTATGTCAGTACCCTGCTTAAATCTAAACACATGTAACATCGGAAAATATAGAAACTGTTGTCCATTAAATAACACAAGAATATCTGAACTCAGATCAGTAAGAATTCCTCTATAAGATTTACTTCCTGAGAGTTGAGCATCAATCTGTTCACCTAGTAATGCGCCCTCCACACTAATTACTAATTCCTCCTAGGGTATTATTAGCTAAATACCATTTGCACCCAATAGTATAATAAAAGCAGCGTCACCAAGGTAGCTAAGGGTATGACTATTAGGGATACGTTTAAATAATCTTTCCAACTTATTTTCATTTTATTTTGTTTCAAGATATGCATCCAGATAAGGGAGGCAAGCGTACCAATAGGTAATAACAATGAGCCCATGTCACTCCCAATTATATTCGCGAGATAGATCGTTTTTAACGTGATTGGATCAAGTCCCATTTCTGTTAAGGTAATGGTACCAATCATTAAGGCTGGATGATTATTAAAAATGTTTGATAGAATCGAAACTAATCCTCCCATGACAAAACTCGCACTTAATAACCCCTGGTTTACAATTGGTTCACATATTTGCACGAGTATTGCTGTAAGTCCTACATTATGGAGGCCATAAATAATGACATACATAGAGAATGCAAATATCAGAATATGCCATGGTGTCTTTTTTAAGATATCAACAGGATTGGTTCGCAAATGATACCATCTCCACACCAGTAAAGATAAAGACCCAAGTACAGCAACAAATTCAATTGGTATGGAAAGATACGAAGCAACAAAGAGTAAACAGCGCACCACAAAGACATAGAGCAATACCTTTAACATAAATTTAGTACGTTGACGTTTTGTTTTAACCGACATTTTTCCCTTTAAAGGATGGAAATTCTTAGTGAAAAAACTATCCTCAATGTCATATGAAAGATCGGGCAACTTTTTGGGCAATTTTTTCTTTACCACTACGAACATCAACCATGACATAAAGATTAAACCCAATGTTGCAGGTACAAACATCATGGCTGTATGCATATAAAGTGTCATATGCACAATTTGCAATGCTATTAAATTGACAATGTTACTAACCCCAATAGGAGCGCTAGAAGCAGTCGCAATCAGTGCTCCGCTCAAAAGATATGGAACGGCTTCATGCGGTTTCAGTCTAAGATTTTTCAGAAGCAATATCAATATGGGTGTCGTAATCATGATGCTACCATCGTTATTAAATAACAGGGTCATTAAAAAACATAATAATTGAATGTACCAATATAGGCGATATCCTGAACCTCTAGCAAGGGTAGAAAGTTTTGCTGCCGCCCAATGAAAAAAACCAAAACTTTCTAGTATGACAGCCATGACAATCGTTGCCATGATGGTGATCGATGCGCCCCCGATTTTATTGATAATATCCAAAATATCTCCACGTGATACTATGCCAGTTAGTAAAATAATACCCGCACCGATTGAAGCTGGCCACGCTTCATTTATACCTCCTGGCCTCCATAATATGACTATCATTGTCATGACGAACACAAAGATAGTCATTCCAATTTCGATATGCATGTTATTCTCCCCTTTTCGGGCCTTGAGCCATTGGACCCTACTTGTCCGATCCCTATATATATATTCCTCCTTATTAAAAAAGCACAAGATAGTAAACCACTTCTTCTAAATTGTACCTTTGTCCTTCTAGTAAAAATGTCCACTAAAGAGAGAAGTCTAGACCTTTGAATCATGGTTAGGTACCTACTACATTTCACATATCTTCTAATAAGATTTATAGATCCCACTATTCCGGTTTGAAAAAGGAGAAACCACTATAGTGCTTTCCCCCCTTTTCAAACCCTATATGGCCATCTGCTTAACCTATTTCTTCATCTAAAATTCTCCCAACATATGCTCTAAGTCATTTATTAATTGTGTAAGCTAATTCGTATATTGAGCAAATTCAATGACTGATGCCGCTTGTTCCTCAATCGACGATGCAATCTCTTTTGATGAAGTAGTTATTTGCCGAAATACAGCTGTTATTTCTTCTATCATTCTTACCCCTAATGGAAAAACCCTTGAATTCTATAGAATCCAAGGGTTTCACATGGGGAATAATATGATTTATGTTGCTGTAAGCAAAAGATTTAGCGTAATGCTGCAGCTAAGCTTTCACCAAATTCTTTAGCTCCATCTGGGCCGTCACCTGTGATAATATCATCATGTGCAACAACATGTTGTTCTACATATTCAACATGATTAGCTTTCAATTCGTCAATTTGGACATCAACTGGGTAACATGCTGCTTTTCGTCCAGAAAGTAAACCCGTTTTAGCCACAGTTACAGATCCTGCACAAATTCCTGTGACAAGAACCTTTTGCTCATGAGCTTGTTTCAAGTAGCTTTGTAATTCTTGATTGCCCCATAGATGATCGTTCGTACCAGATCCTCCAATTACAGCTATAGCATCAAAATCACTAGCTGAAACGTCAGAAAAGATCACTTCAGCATTTGCCTTACCTTGATAGTCACCAGTAATCTCACCTGTCTTTGTACTTGCAATCGTTACTGTAACGCCTGCATTTTCTAATACTTCTTTTGGTTGAAATAATTCATCTTCATTAAAACGTTCTGGTGGTATAATAAGTAATGCTTTTTTACTCATATATGTCTTCCTCCTAATAATTGAAATAGATTGTCTGTCTGACTACTCATATTGTAGCGCTGGTTATATACCCTGTGAAGAACGCACTTTTATGTGCGGAGGTTACCTAAAAGTAACTGGTAAAATAAAAAAGGAGCTAAATATCCATGTCAGAAACATTAAGAGATGAAATCAAAGAAAAAATCTTAAATGGCTATTATAATTGCGAAAAAGAACTTACTTTATCAATTTTCAGCGGCAAATGGAAAATCGTTATTTTATGGCATTTGGGTGTAGAAGGCACACACCGATTCAGTGACTTACAAAGACTTTTCCCAAAAATATCTCATAAAATCTTAACGAATCAATTGCGTGAACTTATAGAAGATGGTGTTGTTCACCGAGAAGTTTATCCTGAAGTTCCTCCAAAAGTTGAATATTCCATGACTGAACTTGGAATGACTTTACTGCCAATTGTTGAAATGATGTATGAGTGGGGAAAAAACAGAATGAATGAAATCAAACAAGAAATGGATTCTGAAAATGATAAGAACAATTAATGCGTACGTTTAATTACATAAATTAGACCGACAATGAGATATGTGTCGGTCTTTTTTTAACACTATGAAATTGGATATTTCCGAAAGTTGTTAAAAAAATTAATAATATGTAGAGTTAGAAGACTTTAAAATGGAGAAAATCTCTTTCAATTTGGTATTTAGAGGACTGAGTGGACTGCACATACTGTTTCTCCCACATAGAATCCTCCCTGGAATATTTCTTTTTCTAAACTACGACTTCTAAAAAGCCGCTTCTAACAAAAGCTCTGTCTACTTCATCGTAGAAAGAACACTATCCTGTATCATTATCACTTCGGTTTTTAAATCAACAGGTCGAAATTCATTATCTATACATTCTTCCCAGTATTCTAAGTGCTTCTTATCAATTTCGTGATTCGAATCTTGAACCTCGATTCCACCATCACCTTGGACAGAGTACCAATAAAGATATTCAATCCCTTCAATCTCTTCTCGAAAAATGGTCTCTACATACATTTTTTCATCATTAAGTGTTAATAAAACTACTCATATTATCATTTAATAGCTTCATCCATTGGTCAACAACCGCCGTTTTCCCAGGTTTAACCTTAAATCTCGTAAGTTCCACTTTAAGTGACATACATAAACCCTCTCCCTTTACATATATTTTTCAACTGTAGGAATGACTTCAAATTCGATATCACATTCTTTTTATCCTTCAATCTGATTGACTACGATAATATACTTCTCATGCCATTTTTCCCATTCATCCTTAGGAAAGTCCATATAATGACCATTCAATAATGTACTCAGCATATCGAGGCATACATGCCATCCTGCCAAATCTTTTGATGTATGGTCACTTATTGTGTGGATAGATTCTTTTAATACTAATAAACAACCCTCAGTTTTAGGGGATAACTCGAAACGAACCCAACCGTCACCCCATTCGAATTCTAGGACGGAATGTTTTTGGAAGACTCTTATCTTCATATCAATAGATGAGCCCGTCCCATCATTCATATTAAATTTTATGGTCCCTTCTTTACGAAGTTCCACAATTTCAAGATTCGACATCCATTTTTCCAACTTATCATTTTCTGTTAAAACAGCCCAGACCTGTTCTACAGAATGCTTTAGTAGACGTTCAAAGCGAGCGATATTTCCACCTTCAACTTTTTCTATTACTGCTAGCATATGTAATTCCTCCTCATTCAAATTGTTTAAGCATGCAGATCAATATTTGCGGTTGGATTCTACCCGATGTGTTTTTATCACAGAAAACAGTAGATGACTCTTTACTTTCCAACAGATCCATTTACCATCCCTGACGCTTTGATAACGAAGTAATATGAGCAAGGTGATGTCGACCATGCCACGAGTAAATACCTATATTTTCACCTACTGAAACTTCTCCTGAATCCGGATGGATAAATGTTTTTTTCAGGTCAGCTGAATTAAGACTATATAAAAGTTTGGCCCAGCGCATATGTACCGCTTCAAGTAGGGATAGCGAAATATCAACCGGCAATTTATTATCAGGAAGCTCTGCCCACTTCCCTTCATCATAAGGCTTAATAACAGGATTATCTTCCGTAAGAGCCCATTTAAAGCGAATATAAGCATTCATATGACTATCCGCAAGATGATGCACGACTTGGCGAACAGTCCATCCGTCTGTACGATAAGCCGTATCAAGCTGTTCTTCATCCATGTTTCGTACTGCCTCTCGCAGCAATCCAGGCAAAGCTTCAATTTCCTTAATCCAGCACTCAGTCACACTTTTCGTTATCTCCCCTTCAAACTGAAACTTCCCTATTGGGTATCTTGCTTCCATCTTTATTTCCTCCTGGTGTTTTTATAGTACCTTTATTTATTACATTCTTTATCCTTACCATTAAATCCTTTATGCCTACATATCTTCTCTGACTACCTTTTCTTTTCGAATCCAAACCAAAAAGGATGGCGCAGCAGCCTTGATATTGCAGGTATACTATTTAGAACTACTTCATAGACCCGGCAATTTTATTTATGCTATCTCACTGCTTACATGCTTAAAAAGTTCTTCATAAGTAAAATGAAACCTAATCATTGAGCAGTCGTATATGTATTTATATGTAAAAAGGCAGGTGTTATTTTGAAAATATTACTCTTTTTAATCGGAGGTATTGGACTATCTCTATGTTTGATTCTAGGAATTGGGATGTGGATGTTTAAGAAGGATATCAACAAAGAGGATCCAGAATATATAGTTCAGTTTATCAAGGAGAATGCAGAGAATAAGAACGTTTCTTTATCCATCCATCTTAATGATGAGAAATGGGTAAATGTTAATGCCAACACGTTGCTTCCTTTAGCAAGCACCGTCAAAATCATCGTAGCCATTGAATATGCACAACAGGCGGCAGTGGGGCAAATCAATCCAGAGCAAGAAGTGAAATTAGCCGACCTAGACAGATTTTATGTTCCTAAAACAGACGGGGGAGCACATGAGGCATGGATTACTCAGGTCAAAAAGGATAAAGAGATAGATAGAGTTCCTTTAAGTGAAGTAGTAGATGGAATGATTGCTTACAGTTCTAATGCGAATACAGATTACTTAATAACTATGCTTGGCCTTCAAAACATCAATCATGTTCCAGAGAGCTTAGGCATTACCAGTCATGAGCCAATGTATCCCATTGTAAGTTCGCTGTTCATACCTGACCAATTAATGAAAGAAAAAAAATTAACTAAACAAGATACCCTAAAGGCCTTGAAAAATATGGACAAAGGTGAATACCGTGATCGGGCGATTGCTATTCACAATAAGTGGCAGACTCACCCCCCAACAGATCAGGAAAAGAAACAAGCAATGAAAATGATGGGTAGTGATTTTCAAAAAAATTGGTCTGATCGTTTGCCCCGAGCAACTACAGAAGACTATGTCTCCATAATGAAAAAACTAAATAGCAAGACGCACTTTGATAAAAACGTTTATCTGTATCTCGATCCGGTATTAGAACAGTTAATGAAAAGTCCAAGCAATCGTGAATGGCTTGTTCATGCAGGTCAAAAGGGAGGCTCTACTGCCTTTGTTCTTACGATTTCGATGTATGCGAAGGATAAAGATAATAACCAAACAGAGCTTGCATTTTTTGCAAACGATTTTACCTCTATTGAACAAGCAAAGCTATCCAAAAATATGAATGCGTTTCAGCTTAAATTTCTAACAGATACGAAATTTCGAACATACGTCAAAAAAGAAGTATCCAATCTATGAAGCATTAGGCAATGAATCGAACAGTTTATTCACAGTCACTTATCAATAAATGGTAAATTAAGAGTATTCTATAAAATAAACACTGGAGGTTCATTACATATGGGTATTCAAAAAGCTACTTTAAATGAGCTTGATTCCTTAACAGAACTTTTTGATTTATACAGAGTGTTCTATGAGCAAACGTCAAATCTTGAGGGTGCAAGGGAGTTTTTAAAGGAAAGGTTAACGAACGAAGAGTCGGTCATTTTTATGGCCTTTGATGGGGATAACCCTATTGGTTTTGTTCAATTATATCCTTCATTTTCATCAGTGAGCATGATGCGCTCATGGGTGTTAAACGATTTATTTGTGAAGGGAAATGCTCGCAAAAAGGGATTTGGTGAGAAGTTATTAAAAGCCGCTATTACTTTTGCAAAAGAAACTGGTGCAAAAGGAGTGTCGCTTGAGACAGATAAGGATAACGGCAATGCACAAAAACTTTACGAAAAAATTGGTTTTATTCGAGAATCTAATTATTTTTATTACTTCTCCATTTAAAATGAAAAAAGTGTAGAGAAATTTCCTTCCTCTACACTTTTTTCATTTTATTTTCAATTAATTATTTAGCAGTTTCATAGCTTGCTTGAATTTCTTTAATTAGAAGTTCAGCACCTTCACGGCTAAGTATTAATTTACCGTTTGCAAGTTTCATATTGTCATCAGATATATCGCCCGTTACCTGACAAGTCATGTTTGCTTTGTATTTTTGAAGGATTATACGCTCTTGTTCTACGTAGATTTCCAAAGCATCTTTCTCTTTAATTCCTAGAGTACGGCGTAATTCGATAGGAATTACTACCCGTCCTAATTCGTCAACTTTACGTACAATACCTGTAGATTTCATTTTTATTTACCTCACTAATTTTCTTTCAAATTTTACATCTATACTTTTCGTCAACATTCGACATAATTTGCACTCTATAAATATACCACTCCCTCCCAAATTCGTCAATTCTCGTATCTTCGTATATTATCTACCTCTATATGATTATTATCTTATATCTCAATAAAGCCTCTATAAATAGCGCTATTATGCTATTTTAAAAGTTTTAATAAGGTATTTTTTGTATACTAAACATAAAATTGGTATATTAATTTTTTCCATATCCAAACGTCAATACTCTTATTTAAAGATATAATTTATGTCGAATATTGCAGAAGACATATTCACAGTCTTAAAGAATGCAGTTGATTTTTTTGTATAACTGAAGGACAATTTAGTATGATTGTTAGATTTAATATTTAGAATATTCACCTTATCTTTCCGTAACAAAGCTCCTCATTAGCTCTTGAAGGGAAAGTACGTTAAAACATGACAACCTGGTTCGTTACTCCAACCCTAAACTTTTATGGTTTGAATCTCGTAAAAGGTATGTTCTAAATTCTTTTCTAATCATAAGAAAGCCGAAACGATTGCCATACTTCAGAGGCTTGGCTAATTATTGGCTCATAAAACAGATTGAGGTGAGTCGATTGCGACCAATTATATTAGGTATTTGCTCTGCTTTCTTTTTTGCATTTACGTTTGTGTTAAATCAGTCAATGGAATTATCTGGTGGAAGTTGGATATGGAGTGCTTCGCTTCGATATATCTTTATGGTTCCTTTTCTAGTATGTATCGTCCTAAGTAGAAAAAACCTCCGACCACTCTTGCAGGTGATGAGAGAACGACCAGGGCCTTGGTTGCTTTGGAGTTTTGTAGGCTTTGGATTGTTCTATGCTCCCTTATGCTTTGCATCTGCCTACTCACCCGGTTGGCTAATCGCCGGTACTTGGCAAATCACGATTATCTCAGGTGCTTTACTTGCTCCGTTATTTTTTGAAAATGTTCAAACACAAGATGGACTCGTAAGGAAAAGAGGAGAGATTTCTTTGAAAGGTCTTCTCATGTCCCTTATCATTCTCTTGGGGATCATACTTATGCAACTAGAACACACTAAGCATATTTCTATGGCAAATCTCTGGTTGGGCGTAATCCCAATCGTCATCGCTTCATTTGCATACCCTTTAGGGAACCGTAAAATGATGGAAGTGTCCCAAGGACGTTTAGATGCATATCAGCGTGTGTTAGGGATGACTTTAGCGAGTCTGCCATTCTGGTTCTTACTTTCGTTGTATGGTTTTTTTACGGTAGGAGCACCAACGAAAATGCAGAGTTTTCAATCCCTTTTGGTAGCACTATTTTCTGGAGTTATTGCAACGGTCCTTTTTTTCAAAGCGACCGATTTGGTAAGGGGAAATATGCAGAAGTTAGCTTCCGTTGAAGCCACACAATCAATGGAAGTCCTTTTTGCTCTTGCCGGGGAATTACTATTTTTATCTTTACAATCCCCTTCTCCTTTATCGTGGTTCGGCATCTTTATCGTTATTATTGGGATGATTTTGCATAGTTATGTTTCTCATATAAAAGAAGTCAATCCTCGAAATCAGTCAGTGAGTGACTAATATAAGAGTAAGGCAGGACTATAAATGCATCTGATAAGACCAATGTGTTGGTACTTATCAGATGCATTTTTATTGGAACACTTGAGAAAGTATGTAATTTTCAATCTTAATTAGCGGTAATTTATTGAGGTTTCATTCGAGCATTTTTATTTGTCCTCATCCTGTTATCGTAATTATAGAAGGCTGGAAAGGATTTGGATGCCTTTTTCGAATAGATTCATACATTCATTGGAAAAAGTAAATAGCCCTTTAACCTTGAGTAAATTTAAAATGTATGTATAATATAATTTAATTGTATATGTTAAATGTTTTCTAGGGTTCCGTAGCGAGCGTCTGTGCTAGTCTGGTCCGAGAGAAAACTCACAGCTTTGCTGTGTCACGGAAGGATAAAAGCCTGGGAGAAACTGTTTTACAGTTATCTCTTAGGCTTTTTTTGTTTTTTGGTAAGAATAAAATTGGAGGTGTTATTTTTAATGAGTACAAACTGGATTAAAGTATTTATTGCTGCTTTTTTTGAAGTTTTTTGGGTTATTGGTTTAAAACACTCAAATGACTTTTGGACTTGGACTGGAACTGTTATTTCTATCATCATCAGCTTCTATTTAATGATAATGGCTGGACGAAAACTTCCCGTTGGAACCGTATATGCAGTATTTGTAGGAATGGGGACAGCAGGAACCGTTTTTTCCGAAATCATATTCTTTGGAGAATCATTTAAATTGAGTAAAACACTTTTGATTTTACTGTTATTAGCAGGGGTAATCGGCTTGAAACTAGTGACTAAGGATAATGTTGAAAAAGGAGATGAATCCTAATGGCTTGGGTCTCTTTAATCTTAGCTGGGCTATTTGAAATGTTTGGTGTTGCGATGATAAATAAATTGCATAAAGACCGTAATTGGCAATCCTTGGCGCTGTTGTTTTTCGGATTTGGGGCAAGTTTTCTATTTCTTGCTTATGCCATGAAAACACTACCTATGGGGACGGCTTATGCAATCTGGACAGGAATTGGTGCGTCTGGTGGAGCAATAATCGGCATGCTTTTATATGGTGAATCAAAAGACTGGAGAAGAGTCGTTTTTATTGCAATGGTGTTAGGTGCAGCAATAGGATTAAAACTTGTTTCATAAGAAGTTCTCACTCCTTCTTTGTATAAAAAGTTCTATATCAATTTAGAACAAATCGATTTGGGTTTTATCACTACCTACCTACTGCTATAAAAATTTGGTATGATAAATTAGTTAAATAAAATAGTGAAGGTGATTTTACTTTGTCTGAAGAAATTCCAGAAGAAAAAAAGGAATATGACACCACAATTATTTATGACTACGAAGATTACCCTGACATCGTTAGTGGTCGCTGTGACAATTGCGGTAAAGCTCAATTTGAAAGTTCGGTTAAGAACTATGTATATATTCGTAAATGCAGAGAGTGCGGCATGAAGAAATCGATTTGACCCTATATAGTTATAGGGTTTTTATTATTTTTTACTTTTTGTTCGTTTGGATTTATCACATATACTCTTTCCTTTCTTCGGAGATCAAAATCAGAAAAGGTTATAGCAATAAGTGAATTCCTTCAGCGAATCATGGTATATGACAGATTTCCCTCGCAGTATGACCTGATCTGATTGTTTTCTTCTTAATCGGCTTTCTTCTTTCATAGTGGCGCCCGGAGCCCTCTCTAATTTCATGTTACCCTTCAATAGGTAAAACATAAAAGGCCGCCAATTGGAGGGCGGCCTTCTTGGGCTAACACTATAATTGACTAGGAACGCCGTTAAAAACCCTACTACATTTTGTATAGTTGGAATGCTATATATAGAGCGACAATCCATATCATAATTGCAGATACTTTGTTGATTACGTTTATAAATCTCCCATCGGTATCGATATCTGCTACCTTTTTTCCCACGATAGCCAGACTGAAAAACCAAATCCAAGAAATTAATATAGTTGCAGCGGTAAACGTCATTTTCTCTATCCCGGTATAGCTAAGAGAACTGATTCCAATAACCCCAACGGTAGCAAGTATCGCGTGGGGGTTTAGTAATGAAACGGACATAGCAAACATAATCTGTTTTTTAGAACTTTGCTGCTAACATTCTGTAATTGCCCTCGCTTTCTATATCATCAATATTTCCCGAATGTCCTCTTCAGTAAGAGCAGATGACGATTTCTCCTCAGGGTCGATGATTTCTTCAATCAGATGCCTCTTTTTCTCTTGCAGTTCATTCATTTTTTCTTCGATTGTGCCACGGGCAACAAGTTTGATGACCTGAACAACATTTTTCTGTCCCATACGATGAGCACGGTCTGTTGCTTGTTCCTCGACTGCTGGATTCCACCAAAGATCATATAAAATGACAGTATCGGCACCCGTCAGGTTAAGACCTGTACCGCCTGCTTTCAATGAAATGAGGAATATATCACGTTCGCCTGCATTAAATCGATTACAGATTTCAACGCGTTCTTTTGATGGTGTTTGTCCATCCAAGTAGAAAAAGGGCTGCCCTTGATTCGCTAAATCTCTACCAATGATCTGAAGCATTTTCGTAAACTGTGAGAAAATCAGTACCCTTCTTCCAGAAAGCTTTGATTCCTCAACAATCTGCATTAGTTGCTCATATTTAGCTGAGCTTCCTTTATAACCGTCCACAAATAAGGCCGGGTGACAACAAATCTGTCGTAACCGAGTCAAGCCAGCGAGGATTCGAATACGATTTTTCCGAAGTGTATTTTTATCCAGATGTTTCAATGTGTCTTGTCGCAGCTTTGCTAAATAAGCAGCATACAGTTTCTTCTGATCAGGTAGCAGTTCCATCGATTCCATCGACTCGATTTTTTCTGGAAGCTCCGATAATACATCTTCTTTCAACCTCCGAAGTAAAAATGGCCGGATCCTACGAGCAATTTTTTCCCTTGAGAGGTTACTGTATTCCTTTAACCCCATGAATAGTTCAGGAAAGACAACGTGAAAAAGGGACCACAGCTCTTCTAGTGAATTCTCAACCGGGGTACCAGTGAGGGCGAAGCGATGATCCGCTTGTATCTTCTTCACCGCTCGTGCCGTTTGTGTCCCTGGATTCTTAAATGCCTGTGCCTCATCAAAAAATACCGTGTGAAAATCTTGTTTCTCAAACCACATAATGTCCTTACGTAATAACGGATATGAGGTAATGACAACATCTATGCCCGTTATTTCCTTCTGTATCTTTGACCTTTCTGTTTTATTGCCATCCACGACGATGGCTTGTATATCAGGGGAAAATTTCATGAATTCACTCAGCCAGTTATATGTCAAAGATGATGGACAAACAATAAGAGCGGGGAGCTTCTTCTTACGGATGTCTGGAAGCTCGGATAAAATGAATGCGATGCTTTGCAGTGTTTTACCCAGTCCCATATCATCTGCGAGAATTCCTCCAAAGCCATAGCCAGCAAGTATTTTCATCCATTTGTAGCCGCTTTTTTGATAGTCCCGTAATATTGGCTCTAAACTCTTTGGCACCGCGAACTCCAGGTTACTTGGATTGCGGATGTTTTCCAAGAACTTCCGGAATGACTCCTCTATTGTAAATGTATTGCTGTCATTTACAGAATCAAGAAGCTGAAGCCCTCTTACGATTGGTACATTTAAGCGACTTTCCAAATCTTCATTCTGGACCGGAAGTGTATTCAGAAAACGATTGATTTCTTCAAACTCCCTTGTCTCAAGGGAAAGCAACGATCCATTCCTCAAACGATAATACTTCCTTTTTTCCTCTAGAGCTTCTAGAACTTCTCGTATTTGTTTTTCAGGAATGCCATCCATTTCAAATTTGAATTCCAGCCAATTAGTCCGTTCTTTTTTGATTTTCACCCTAATTTGCGGAGCAGCATTCCCTCGGGAAATCCGATTTCTTACAGCAGTCGTGGCATATATTTGAACAAGCTTTTGAAGTTTCGGAACGACATGGTACAAAAATTCATACTCCAACTCTTCATTATGTAAAAAATATCCACCGTCTGTCTTGGCAAACATGCTATCATCCATCAGTTGCAGGATCTCTTCCTCTTTATCCACATCTCTTATAAGCTTGGAAACTGACTTGAGTTCCTGATTTTCCAAAGGATTAATCACAATATTTTCATAGTGAAACTCCAAACCTGCAAGCAGCCTATTTTTCACGCGATCTAAGTATAGCTTAGCAATCAATGGTGTCTTCTCGAACTGCTCAGAAATGGCCCCTGAGAAATGAACCTCACCTAGTTTTTTCAAACCTGGTACCACTTTTTCCAGGAATAACTCTAATTGCTCCTGATGAATTGGAATTTTATTCATTCCTGAATCTTCCAACATCTGTTTTAAATCTGAGAGACGTTGGCAGTCTTCACTTTCGAGGGGAACCAATTTCCCTTCAGATAAAACAGAGCTGTATGCATTCATCACAATTATTTCATTCAACCCTTTAATATTCAGTTTATATCCTTTGCCCTCACTTTCGGCAAATTCAAACTGCAAAGGAAGCGGTTCACCGGATATCTGAAAACTATCAAACGTATTCCCGTCATACGCAAGCTTCACCAATGGTGCGATTGTAAGGATAGGGACAAGCCTTTCAAAAGAAGTTGGCGGAATGAGTAACAGGTGATTGCTCATTGTATAGTCAGATTTGTACGGAAGCGCGTCAAGATAGACCTGTTCATCATAAGTCACTTGGATAAGCTGCTGAATCACTGCATCTGTTTCACGCTGAAAACAATGGAGATCAGGATCATACAGAAATGAAAGGGACACTTGGGCAGATTTTCCTTCTTTTACCTGCTTCAGAAAATCCCTGAGATTTGGTACATTTGCCGAACCAATCTTCACTTCAATTCCGAACATGTATCTGCCCTGGCCTATCGTGATGGGCTTACATGTAAACTCCGCATCAAGCACCTGCCTGTTTTCAAAGTGGAGCTGATGGCCACTTGAGCGTACAGGCTGATTATTGAAAAGCGTAAGCAAACCATCTGTCAGCTTCATATTTGCTGAAGCGTCAGACTGAGGTTCGTTTAGACCTTTAGGAATAGTTCCTTGACGCTGGTGTTCGTATACCGACAGTAATACGGCCGCAATATGCTGACAATCCCGTTGAAAAGAAGCAAGCGTTGGGCAGCTGCATTTCGTGCGAAAGCCTCCGGCAGCATCCACTTCAATAGAGACATGGAAATCTTCTATTCCTTTAACAGTTGCTTCACAACCATCAGGACGGTAACTTTCAAATGTCACTTTATTAGCACGATAAAAAGCATCTCCCCTTTTGAAGGAGACTGTCCCGCACATATCTTTAATGATTTTTTGATTTAATTTGATATTCAAAATGCCGTTCTCCCTCCTGAGGACCTCTGTGCTATTGTTATTTATGTAAAGGTGGTTTTCCATTCTATTTGAAAAATAAGCTCATTTTATCATCATACTATGAAATGGGAATCCGAGGTGGTAAAAAAGCAAAAAGACAAACGCCCTTAATCAAATCAAGATTTGAAATGGAGTTCATCTATAGTTCAGCAACGGGAATATGTAAATCTTTATTGTTGTCCTTTGGCTTTGTTGCCTTTCTTTTTTCTTCGATAAAAGAAACTAAACAAAAGGAGGAAAAGAAGAACGAGAAAAAGGATAAGTTCAGCGGGGTCCTTCACCAGAAAAGGGTTAAAGGCATGTTTAATGGAATTATCCAAATCAAACCCTAAAAGAATATCCATGCCTAAAGAAAAGGCCACTAAAGGAATCAGCATCAAAACCGTAATACCGAAGATTTTCATTTTTCATCAACTCCACCTTTTAGGAACTTATTTTGGTGTTAGCCTTGCTTTTTTTTCGATTCTTAAAAAAAGCAAGGATCAAGAGAAGCAATGGGATGATCACTTGAAATGGAAGGTGGATATAAATCGGCACGGCGCCTAGCCCTTCATGGATATGTTCCGAATAGCTACTTGCAATCACAATGGATATTAGTAAAATGACAAAACCAACTGGATAGGCCAGCCGAGAAGGTTCTTTAAAGTTGAAAACATTTGCCGTACCCGTTACAGCTACATAGGTAAACACACTTATTTTGATGAACCCTCCAATCATGAGTTTAACCAAAAAATAAACATCGAGTCGTTCCAAAAAGCCAGCGATCTCAATTGACTGAATGAGGGAAAGAAAAGGATATTGCGAACGTGTTGTAAGATCCACTCCAAGCACAGCTACATTCAAAGCCATTATAAACGCAAGAAAAATACCGCTTGCAGCCAAACTCCCTATACCAATTTTTTTTAGCCTCTGAGGTTCGTTCAAATAAGGAAAAATCATTAAAAAGACAATGATTTCGCCAAATGGAAAAAATAAGGTTTCAGTAAAGGACATTTTCATCATCTCTACCCCACTGATTTCAAAAACAGGTTTTAAGTTGTTTAAATGAATCATACCTGAAACAACAATCAGAAGAATGAATGTCATGAAAAGTAAATTCTCTAAAACAAAGAATAGTTCCCCCGTCCTTGCCAGTACCTCTATCCCTTTACGAACCGTATACACCACGACCAAAATGAATGCTGCGTTCGCAAAAAATAACGGAACATGAGGATATGCAAAGGTAAGCAGCGTCTCTCCGAAATCCCTCAACACTCTTGCTGCAAGATACATGAAATATAGGATGTATAGAAAAGCTACTATCCTTCCTAAAAAATCCCCCATTATATGTCTTACATATTCAGTTAGCAGCTGATCAGGGTAGTATTGAAAAAGGCCATAATAAACGAAAAATAACAAAAAACCGCCTATCATCGCAATGAGAATGACTAGCCAAGCGCCCTGTTTGGCTTCACCTGCAAGCGGAACCAAAAGTGCACTGCCTATTTCAAACAGGAAAATAAGGACGAATAGCTGGTAACCGCTGATTTTTGCCTTTTCCACGAGGATGCCACTTCCTTTCCATTATTGATCGCTCTTTTTTAAATTTGAAAGATACGGCTTATTACGTAATCCTGTACGGCGAATGAAAGTCTCTACCTGCACATCTACTTCCAGCTTAGCAAAAGAAACATCGTCCCAGTCCTTTTCGATTTTTTTCCATTCTTTCGGATGGGATTCGTGCATGATTTCACCAAAGCCAAAAATATCGGATTTATTTTTTTGGGCACGAACGATCGCATCTTCCATCTCCTTCTTTAAGTCTTTTGCTAACTTCTTTTCAATGTCTATCAGAACGTGCGGACTGTTTAGATTCACAGGCACATTTGCCTCGCGGATATCTCCTTCAACAAGGACCTTTATCAACATTTTAGGTTTGCCATTTTTCATTTTTGCCGCGACGTTGGTTTTTTGGCGTTTCACTTGATAGGTGATTGCGTCTTTTTTATCATTCCAATCAATGTTTAAATTGGTATGTGCAATCCTATCTAACACCCACATCGAGCCTATTGCCTTATTACCATCCAGCCAGTCAATCAATTTACCATCTTTAAAAACACCTATTCCAGCGGTAGTTGGGTTAGCCTCAATATCAGAGGTCTGAGTATTCTCCATTTTATCCTCTTTATCTGTGTTACCCTTCACGGTAAAACCACTAATTAGCGGTTCTTTTCCGGTACTCACAAGGTTTTTAATCACTTCTTGAAGATTGACACTGATACTTCTCCCCTGCTGTTTTTCCGAAGATTCAATCGTCCTAATGACTTTTTCAGCTGATACTTTATCGATTGCCGTTAATGTTTCGACTATATCCCTGGCTTTTACACCTCGGGCTATCACGATCCTCGAAGTTGCCCTAAATTCAGGGGAGCGCTCAAAGGCATCGAAAATAGCGTAAATGCCCTCTTCTTTTGCTATTTCCTCACCTATGACGATCAGGTTTGCATGAGCGAAATACATATCTCTTGAAATTTTAGTTGAAGCAATACTATCTAGTCCAAGCACATTATTTCCAGTGGCCCTATAAACGGATATAGCGGGATTTGTCCCGCCGCCGCCCTGAAGAGCCCCCGCAACATTGCCTGGGTTAATGATTTGAAACGTTCCCACTAACTTTCCTTCTTTATCTTTATCGATTCCCATTGCCGAGACGATGGCTATCTCGTTTAACTCTTTTTTATCCCAGCAGCCAGAGGTGAACGTGGTACCGATCATCATCAATAACAGAACTAGCCATTTACGATTCATTGCCTTCACCTTTTTTCTTGTCAGAAGTTTTCATTCCCCGCGATGCAGGAGGAAGGGGTCTTTGATTATCGCCTTCTCGTATCAGATTATTATTGGAGCTTAATAACTTTGGTCTTTCTTTGAACGCCCACATAGGTCTTCTGAAGAATGTGTCACCTAATCCTTCCGGGTTCAGAGGGGCGAGCGGTGACATATAAGGAACACCGAATGAACGGAGGCTGCATAAATGGACGATGAGGACGATAAAGGCTAAAATCATACCATAAAAACCTAATACCCCAGCACAAATGATAAATAAGAACCGCACTAAACGGGCAGAAATGGCTATTGCATAAGATGGGGTAGCAAAACTGGCAATCGCCGTGATCGAAACGATGATGACCATTGCCGGCGATACGATGCCAGCCTGGACTGCCGCCTGCCCAATCACCAATGCTCCAACAATGGACATGGTCGAACCAACCGCCTTTGGCATCCGAAGGCTTGCTTCCCTTAAAATTTCAAAAGTCATTTCCATGAGAAGCGCTTCAATGACGGCCGGCAAAGGAACCGTTTCCCTTTGGGCCGCAACGATGACCAGCAACTTCGTTGGGATCATTTCCTGATGAAAAGTCGTGGCTGCGACATAGACAGCTGGCCCGATTATAGAGATTATAAAAACGATGATCCGTAAAAAGCGTGTGGCTGAAGCAATATCGAAGCGATTATAGTAGTCTTCGACAGATTGGAAAAACTGTACGAATAAGGCCGGGGCCACCAAGACAAAAGGCGTTCCGTTAACAAATATCGCCACTCTTCCTTCAAGAAGATTACCCGCAACCATATCAGGTCTTTCTGTATTATTAAGGGTGGGGAACGGCGTCATGACCTGGTCTTCTATCAATTGCTCAATATATCCTGATTCAAGAATGCTATCGATGTTGATTCGGTTTAAGCGCTTCTTGACCTCTTCGACGATCCCTTCCTTGGCAATCCCATTTATATACATAATGGAAACATCCGTCTTTGTCACAGTGCCTATTTTCATAGACTCTATCCATAAATCCGGACTGTTAATAATGCGGCGTAACATGGCAATGTTTGTTGCATTCGATTCAGTAAATCCTTCTCTTGAACCGCGGACCGTCAAATGTGTGCTTGGTTCCTGAATGGAACGCCGTTCTCCCCCTCTTGTACTGGCAACCAGGGCTTTGTTTACGCCGTCAACAAAAATGATGCTATCCCCTGATAATAATGACAATAATAATTTTTCCCAGTCCGTAACAGTTTCTACACCACCGAGAGAAACCACGTCTTCAGAGATCACGTCCAGCGCTTCTTGTGGAAGTAGTTTTTCTTTTAGATGAGGGTTTTTCATGATTGATTCAATTAAAAAGTCCGTAACGCTTGGATTATCAATCAAACCCTGCACATACAAAATAGTCGTTTTCATCTCAGGATTTTGACTGATTTTCAACGTTCGAATAATAATGTCCGGGCTGTTACCCGTTTTCTTTTTCATATGGTCTAGATTGGCTGAAATAGAGCTATCTATATATTCAAGTGCTTTACTTTTAGATTGGTCTTTATCATCTATCTTTTGCTTCTCACGTTTCTTCATTTTTTTGAAAAAAGAAACCATCGCGCCGAACCTCATTCCTTTTTCGTTTCACTCATTTTGTCCAAAGCACATTCCCTTTATTCTACGTTCAAAGCTCATCCTCTCCACTTTCCCGTTTGAGATGACATAAGAAAAAGGCTGTCATAATGACAGCCTCTGATGTTTATATAAGATTATGTAATAGCAGTTCGGACTTGAACGGCCCTTTTATCATTTTTTATATCTACTATAATCACTTTCTTTTTCCCTTATTTCTTCTAAAAATTAAAACAACGAAAAGAATAAACAGTAATACAAGTATTGCATAAACGATGTTTGAATAGATGTCCATATACCCTACGATGTCTTCCCATGAAGATCCTACAGCGGCTCCAACATTCACCAGAATCACGTTCCAAATCAATGTTCCGGTTGTTGTGTATAGTAAAAAAAGCCAAAAACTCATATGAGACATGCCTGCGGGAATGGAAATTAAGCTTCTAATCAACGGAACGAGTCTACAGAAAAAAACAGTCCACGCTCCATATTTATCAAACCAAGAATTTGCCTTATGGACGTCAGTTACTGTTAACCGAAAAATATGCCCCCATCTACCCACAAACTTCTCTATCCTTTTCACATCAATCAGTAAACCAATCCCGTAAAGTACCACAGCCCCTGCCACTGATCCAAGAGTTGATGCAATCACGACTCCGAATATAGTCAAATTTGTTGATACCGTGGTCATAAAACCTCCAAAGGTTAGAATGACCTCTGACGGAATCGGCGGAAAAATATTTTCCAATGCTATTAATAGAAAGATTCCAATATACCCAAAATTATTCATAAATTCCGTAATCCAGTTTTCCATTTAAAAGCTCCTAACGATTTCAATCATTTGATATAATCAGCAGCTAACTAGTTTAGTCCCTAGCTGCTTTCTTACTGAATTGCCTGTCCTAACTTTAGTTAATCTCTTTATTTTTCTGGCTTTCTTTATACTTTTGGAAAACCCAAATAGAAATGGCAAGCCAACAGCCACTCGCTAAATATCCTCCAATAATATCACTAGGATAATGGACTCCCAAGTATATTCTACTTATTCCTATTGTAAGGATCATCATTACGCTGAACAAAATCAACAGAGTTCTCCCCCACATAGTCGAAATATGCCGCCATAGTAGAAATGTGAGAATACCATATAAAGTGAATGCATTCATCGCATGTCCACTTGGAAAACTGTATCCCCCTATCTCAATGAGTCGATGTAAATCAGGTCGGGCTCGTTGAAAGAAAAGTTTCAATATCAAATTGAGGAGAGTTGAGCCAACCACGACAGCACTAAATAAGACTAGCTCCAAACGATGTTTCAATACCTTATACAAGTAAAATAAAACAAGTAAGGAAAGTATAATTATGGAACTAGATGAACCAATAAACGTAAAGACCTTCATGATGGTTGTTAAAAACGGAGACTCTAAGCCTTGAACGAAGGAAATCACCGCTCTATCAAAATTCAATAATTCATATGCACTTATTGTGAATGCCATTATACTAAATCCAATTAAAAAAATTACACTTAATACAAAGGCAATAGACAACTGAAACTTTAATTTCATAATAACATCCTTTCACTTTTTAAAACCGGTGTTCCATGATTGAAGTAAGATCTCATTATAGAGTTTTAACTTCATCCTATATGATCTAAACCATAACAAGGAATGAAAGGAACTTGCATTTCTTTCTGTTTATCCAGTGTATATACTAATAATTCATTAGTTAACCCATTTATTCTATCTGTTTCATTTATGATTGTATGTATCGAGCTTTATAAAACGTCTTTTTGATTTCCCCCCATCTATTTAATAGAGAAAGATTTCTATGAATAATAAGAAGTGGAATCGGAAGGACATATGAGGCATCTTCAGCGTATCCATTATTAGAATATACAAACTGAATGAAGAAGAAATAAGATTTTGATTAGATTTTGATTAGATTTTCATTAAAATTTGCTAATCTTTCTACAAAAAAATAAACAGGTCGGTTATCTTCCTCAATTAACTCCACAATTTATTCAAATAATAGGTAAAGAACCACTCATGAATGAAAATCCTTGCTCCCGCTAAATAATTTAAAATCATTCTATCTTTTAATACTACTCTATACAGCTTAACCAACTCAACTTAAGGTTACGGTAAATATATCTCCTTATCCAACTTCAACTTGCTGGATTCTACACCAACATGGTCTTAACCTTAATGATGAAAGTAATATCTATATCGAATAACCCTTATGTGTTAAGAATATATTTTGGTAAAGAATTTTTATATATAGGTATTTCAAATTAAAAAGGTTCCTAAATTTCAGGTACGATAAGGCAGCAACGCCTCTTTTTGTCTTGTGAAAATTAGGGACACTTAACTTAAACAAATACCTTTCTCCTAAAAGTTATTGCTCATTTGGAGATTATCTACCTTTCCTTCTATATCGATAACATCAAATTTACTAATTGACTCCCCAAATAAACAAGTAGTAACAGCCATTATTATAAATAAAACCTCAAGTATTTTTTTCAACTTAAACTCCTTCTTAACTTTGGTGCTATCTAAAATACCCCTATTACATTTACATAATTACCCATTATGGTACAATCAAAGATATACATATTCTGTCATCCGTATTTGAAAGGTAATTATTATGGGGGATTTTCTTTCTAGCTTTCTACTTATTACTGGTTGGAAATATTTGTTAATGTGACTTTTTATATGGTTAATAAAGCTTGATAAACACATAATTGCTTGTTTCTTTATAGCTCAATCCTATCATTTTAGATCACCTGAGTCTGAGCAAAAAAAAAAAATAGAAGGTGGAAAATGAATGAAAGTGAATTTCGGAAAAGTAGCTAAAGATTATGCTAAATGGAGAAATGATTTACCTGGTGAATTAATAGAGAGCTTAAAAATCAGAGGAATAAACTTTGCTAATGTTCCGGTTGCAGACTTAGGTTCTGGGACTGGCGTTTTGAGTAGAGCTTTATTTAAGGAGAGAGCTAAGGTGGTTGGCGTTGAACCATCAAAGGAATTGATAGAAGAAGCGCATAATATTGATAGACAAGAAAATAGTAGAATAAAATATGTTAATCGATATTCAGAGGATACAACTTTAGAAAGTGATACTTTTGACTTTGTAACCGTTTTAAGGGCTTGGCACTGGTTTGATCGAGAAGCAGCCTTGAATGAAATAAAGCGGATTATTAAAGAAAATGGCACGTTAATAGTGATGGATTCAGGATTCGTTTCTAAAAGTAACGTAATAAAAGAAACGCTTCAAATCATTAAAGGTCATATGCCGGATGGCAAACTAACCTCTGCAGGATCTAAAGCGAATGTCCAACAATTTATTAACGGCTTTCCGGTTGAGTGGTTTAAAGAATGGCAGGAACATCAATTTGATTTAACAGATACATATAAATTCTATTACGATGTGACATTTAAAAACGAAGAATGGTGTGGAAGAGTGGGGTCATTATCCTGGCTTTCAAGTTTTTCCGAAGATAAGCGGGTACAAATCCTCGATGAAATCCACTCACATTTGGTAAAAGAGTTTGGGAACATTCAGCATACCATTCAACATGTATGCAATGTAGTAATTTTAAAACGAAAAAAACCTTATGCAGGTTAATGGCATAAGGTTTTTCTTTTTAATGTTTACTGAATGCCTTAAGTGGTAAGCTAGTTAGAGTTTGCCCGGTCGCTGAATCGGTCAGATTCTCTTCCAACTGAAACGAATCCACTGATTCAATATGTGAGTATTTCTCTAGAAATGTGGTAAGGGCAATTTTTGCTTCCAGTCGTGCTAGCGGAGCACCTAAGCAGAAATGCGGCCCATTTCCAAAGGCTAGATGTTTCTTATTATTAGGACGGTGTATATTAAGAGTGAATGCGTCTTCAAACATCTCCTCATCCATGTTTGCTGCACTCATCCAGGCAACCACGACATCCCCTTTCTTCAAATCTACTCCTAATAAATCGTTATCTTCCTTTACTGTACGATCTAATTTGGTTAAATTGAATCGGTAACGCAGCATTTCCTCAACGGCTTGTGGAACTAAATCCAGGTTATTACGTAACTCTTCATAGACTTTATTGTCATCATATAATAGTGAATAAAATGTATTGGCAAGTAAATGACTGGTTGTCTCGACTCCCGCTCCTAAAATCAACATGGTCGTACGCACAACTTCATCATCTGTAAAGGTTTCACCATCTACTTCGGCCTTCAATAGATCGGATATGATATCATCCGCTGGATGTAACCGTTTCTGTACAACAATTGGATATAAATACTCATAATATTCTCTTGCTGCCACTTGCTTCATTTCATTTACTTTTTCTTGTTTTTCTTTGTCAAAGGGAAGGAATAAGATATCTACCCATTTTTTAAACAGTAAACGATCTTTTGAGGGAACGCCCATTAAGTCTGACATGACAATAATCGGAAGCGGACTTGCCAATGATTGCACAATATCAATTTCCTTGTCTGTCCCCATCTGTTCGACTAATTCATCTGCAATTTCCTGAATGCGAGGTTCCCAGTTTTGGAGACTTCTAGGTGTGAATGCTGCGGCCAACAGTGAACGGCGTTTTCTATGAACAGGTGGATCCGCTTCAGTGATTTTGATTTTCTCAGGTGCTGAACCTTCCTTACTATCCGTTCCAACAGATATAGTGGTTCTTTGGCGTTCACTCGTAAAATATTTATAATCACTAAGAACACGCTTAACATCTTCATATTTAAAAACATTCCATGTATTTGTTCCTTCGTGATAGCTCACAGGGTCATTTTCTAACATCTGTTTACACCAGGCGTATGGACTAAATTCCTCTGCACGGGACTTAAACTGAGTGAATTCTTTAATTGCAATAATTTCTTTCATGATACCGACTCCTCCTACTTCTCAAAGATACCTAACAAAAGGATTGAATGTTTAGCATTCTTCATCTCCGACACTTAGTTATAGGGTCATCATTCATGCACGTAAATTTTTGATGGTTTGTTTGTATTTTCTTTATTTCCCTTAAATATCTAACCCACTCCATTATAAGATAAGAAGCCATCACAAACCATGCATCATCTATACCAACTCCTTAACATGCAGTTTGCCCAACAAATGTCATGCATTCCACCATCTCGCCATGTAAAACTGCTTATTTTTAACAAATCCTATTTCTTTTTATGATTCGTTATGTCTTTCAAAAGATGAAAAAAACCTATCTTCTTTTCAGATTCTGAGACAGGGGTTTTTCATTAGCTATTTTAATAGATGATTCCCTGACTAACCTTCACAACCATCAAAGCGGTAATTAGACTGTACCAAATGACTCTTTTGCATAGAAAAAACGGCCACAGAATGTAGCCGTCAATCGCTGTCCCTTTTAATTAGTTCATATAAATCATCCATTTTCTTTTCCATGATATCCAGTCTAGTTTTGCGTTGCTTGACGGAACGGAAAAGCGATACGATACCTACTATGATCAGGATTAGAAATACAAAGCAAAACAATTGGTATATCATATCCGCCATATTAAAACTACTCACTATGTAATCCCCCTAAATAGCATTCTAAGTTTTCTATTATACACCTTAAAATTAACAATTTAACCTTTAAAGGGGAATTAAGAATTAAAATCCATTTTTTCTTTCCTGATCTTTTTTATGTTCCAAAAACTCCATCGTATATTGAATGAAGCTCTTTACAATATCATTACATGGCCGGCTTTTATGCCAAACCAACCCAACTGTTCTGGAGCAGGGAGGCTCAATGATCTTCAATTTTGCCGTTTGTAAATCATGTAATCTTTCATTTGATAGCAATGATGGAAATAAGGCAACGCCGAGGCCTTTTTCTACGAGCTCATGAGTGATTCCCGTTTCGTCTCCTTCAAAAGCAAAATCAAGATAGAAACCTGCTTCTCTGCAAAAGCGTTCCGTCATATCGCGAAAATCATAACCTAATGGCATTACGATGAAAGGAGCATTCTCCACTTCTTTTAGATAGATGCTCTTTCTATTGGCCAAAGGGTGGGAAAGAGGCACGGCTAGAAGTATTTCTTCTTCTAGGATGGGAACCCACTCAATATGTTCCCCTATCACAGGTACTGTTGAGATACCGACGTCTATTTCCCCTATTTCAATCTGTTTTTTGATTCGTTCGAAGGAAGCCTGATGTTGTCTAAATCGGGCATTGGGATGTTTCTTTAGAAAACCGCCTAATAACTCTGGCAGAATACTCGGAATGGTAACAGCTATGGAGATTAATTTATCCTGCTTATCTGCCAGGTAGGCTAATTCCTTTTCCCCTTCTTTTAATTGTAAAAAGACCTGTTCGACAGTTCGCAAATAGGATTCACCGAGTTTATTTAATTGGATTTGCCTGCCTCTTCAATCAAATAATTCATAACCAAGACTATTTTCCAATTTACCAATCATTTTACTAAGGGCTGGCTGAGTGATGTTCAATGCTTCCGCTGCTTTTGTTAAATGTTGATGTTTTGCAACGATTTGAAAGTATCTCATTTGTAAAAGATCGATCGGGGACGCCCTCTTTCTACGTATTTTAAAAACCCATTATATACTATAAGACTTTTCATCACTTTTTTGGATTTTCTTCAAAACAGGTTTCCTTTGACCAACAAAGGCACCGGATATAATTAATAATACAGTAATGAAAATCAGGATCAGTTTTGGTAATGCCCAACTATGAGTAAGATCATGAATCAAGCCAATCAAGATTGGTCCGATCGCGGCAAGTAAGTATCCAATAGATTGTGCCATTCCTGAAAGAACAGCTGCTTGTTGTGCACTTTCCGTACGTAATCCGAATGTGATCATGGCAAAGCTGATGGCCATACCGTTCCCTAAACCTATCAAAACCATACAAATTGGTATCAGCGAAAGCTGACCGAAACCCATACCCACCATACCGATGGTCATTAATATCCCTGATATGATTCCAAGAATACTCCTGTTTGAGATACGCATCGCGACAATCGGGGTAATGATGGTCGCCGGCAGCGAAGTGAATTGATTAATACTTAGCATCCAGCCGCTTTTAGCCTGATCCATGCCTTGAGCCATCAACATATCAGGAAGCCATGCTGACAAAATATAAAACGGTAATGATTGTAAGCCCATGAAGAGTGTGATGTTCCAAGCTGTCGGCGATTTCCACATTTCAAAAGAAAAAATCGATGTTGTTGATTTTGAAGCGCGATTCATTCTTTCTCCCCGCTTGCCCTTCACTTGGGGCAACCAAAGAATCAATGTGGCAATAGCCAGAATTGCCCAACATAATAAAGACCCTTGCCATCCTAAGCCTGCTTCTTTGGCTAATGGAATACTGATTCCAAAACCGATGGCTGATGAAAGGTTCATGCTCGCTATATAGGCACCAGTCAAGATGCCTGCTTTCTCTGGATGTTTCTGTTTGATGATACCTGGAAGTAGAACATTCCCAACTGCAATGGCAATTCCCATAAAAGCCATTCCGGTCATTAAAGCCGTAACTGATGAAATCGATCGAAGGAATAATCCCACTATGAGTAGCAGTAATGAGTATAGTAAAGTCCATTCCATTCCAATTCGCTTAGCAATCAATGGGGCCGCAGGGGAAACCAAGGTAAAGGCTATCAGCGGAATCGTCGTCACCATCCCTGCGACTGCATTATTGATTCCTGTATCATCACGAATCAGGCTAATTAATGGACCTATTGACGTAATAGGTGCACGAAGATTGGCCGCTATGAACAGAATTCCGATTACCCAAATGATGCTGATCTTTGCTTTATTGTCTTTGATTCCTATGGTTTTTCTCATTTTTCCGTTTCTCTCCTGAGCGCATAGAGCCATTATTTTTCGATTCAATCTCATTATACTCCCGCTCTCGTGAGGAAAATAATAGAAATTCAATCATCATTTCATAACCAAATGGTTATGAATGACCATAAAATAAGATATGCGGCAGGTTATGAGTAAAAGCCAAAGGCCTCCCTTGGATTCGTTCCATCCTTTATCAAAACAAAGCAATAGTCTACAATACTGTCATTCTCCTATTTGACTAATACGAGATACTAACAATAAAAAAACCGATAGCAATTTTGCTATCGGCCAAGCGTTTATGCTTCTATTTGATCGTTGTCAGAATCATCTTGAGGTACAATTAATTCATTATAGAATGCTGCCATTGTTGTTCCCGCATAAGGGGCCAACCATAAAAGTCCAATCCCTAAGGTGAATATACATAGTATTCCCCATCCTATGAAGCTTAAGTGCATTAGAAAATACTTCCATTTCAACCCTTTCATTCGTTTCTTACTTTCTGAAAATGCTTCAAGCACTGTTAATTGAGGGTGATCTTTTAATAAGAAAAATAGTTGGGAATATGACAGACTTTTGATGATTCCTGGAATAATAAATAATAATGACCATAAAAATATGAAAATACCTTGTAAAATTGATGCACCGATAATCTTAAAAGAGGTTTTTCCTTCTTTATAGATAGCGAATACCTCTGGAATATCAGGGTTTCCTTTCCTGACTATATTCAGGTAAAACCAAGTTGTTGCTATAGTCAGCGGGATTAAGGCTATAGATAGTACGGTTCCGAAGATATCCGACCATACCGGTGTTTCTTCTTGCGCGAACCACTGTGTAAACCCACCGCTTCCGATCACTTCAACAATTATAGGTAAAATGACATTGATCAAGAACAAGAGCAACATAAGTGAAACGGCTACTCCCCATTTACCTTTCAAAGAAAGTAGGGCTTCTCTTTTTAATTCTGAGATTCTCATACGTTAATTAACCTCTCCTTTTTTAAATAGAAGAAATCTGAAAATACACTCACTTAGCAAGTATGGGTAAATTCAGAAAAACTACTATTTATTTGATGTTTAAATCTCCTGTTGTTTTCTAACATAATATTTCTAACTATAGGCTTAAATTCCTATAAACTTCTCTCAGAAAAATATCCCTACGATAATAACCCGACTTTTCTAGAAAAAAGAGAGAGAGAATCTGTTTCGAATAATCCTTTATCACCTCCCAAATTGCACTCAAAAAGTATAGTACAAATCTTTTTAAAATTTCCTGCCTTGTCTTTTATGTTTATGAAAGGGAATATAACAATATTCCATCTATTACTTCAGGCACAATGAAAGCCTCGAACTTCAGCAAGCCATATGGTGTTTAATAGAACAATTGCTCACATAATGTGAACTCCGCGGATAAACGTGCTATAAACTAAGTCGGATTCCTTTCAAATGAAAAACACCTTCGTTGAATGTACAATGAAGAAAAGTACATGCAGCAAAGGTGTTTTTATTTATAATGCAAGGAATCCTCAGTGCTTTAGGAATTCTCTATATTTAACTATGATATCTGTTTGAACAACAACAAAAAAGAGCATCCCAAAAGTCGAATTGCCTACACCTTTGGAACACTCTCTTTTCTATAATTAATCAGAGCCTGTTATAACAAAATCGTCTTGGAGCAAAGCTAAAGGAAGCTTTCTATTAATAGGATCCCCTGCCGTGACATTAATTTCAGTAATGTGACCACTGGCACCTATTGAAACATCAATCAATTTCCCATCTTCTGTTTTCACTAAAAAGAGCCTTTCCCATTCATAAACATAGGAATTCTTTTGAACATAAACTTGTTCGATGGTCCCATTCTGAGCACACTCAATTGTGTAAATCGGTTTTAACAAGGAATCACCCCTCCACTATCTATCATAATATTCAGCTTATACCCAACCCCGGAATATCGAGGCTTCTGCCATTTTTCTGACACCCACCATATATGCAGCTAATCTCATATTCACTTTTCTTGTCTCAGCCATATCATATATTTGATTAAATGAGTTGACCAATAACTCTTTTAATTTTTTTTGAACTTCTTCATCTTCCCAGTAGTAACCCTGATTATTTTGAACCCATTCAAAGTAAGAAACAGTTACACCGCCTGAACTTGCTAATACATCAGGTACAAGAAGCACATTGCGTTCTGTTAAGATTTTAGTGGCCTCCAAAGTGGTTGGACCATTCGCTGCCTCTACGACAATTTGCGCTTTTATAAGATGTGCATTTTCATTCGTGATTTGATTAGAAATAGCAGCTGGCACTAAAATATCACAATCTTGTTCTAGAAGCTCTTGATTGGTAATTTTATTTTCGAATAATGTTGTTACCGTTCCAAAGCTATCCCTTTTATCAAGTAAGTAATCGATATCGAGGCCATCTGGGTTATATATGGCACCATATGCGTCAGAAATACCAATCACTTTCGCACCTGCATCATGCATGAATTTTGCTAAAAAGCTTCCCGCATTCCCAAATCCTTGGACAATAATGCGTGCACCTTTCAGTTCTATGCCCTTACGCTTTGCTGCTTCCTCGATACAAATCGTGACACCTTGTGCAGTTGCCTTTTCCCTACCGTGTGAACCGCCCAGCACTAGTGGTTTACCTGTAATGAATCCAGGAGAATCGTGTTCTCTTATTCTACTGTATTCATCCATCATCCATGCCATGATTTGAGAATTTGTATAAACATCCGGGGCCGGAATATCTTTAGTCGGCCCCACTATTTGGCTAATCGCTCGAACATACCCGCGGCTAAGCCTTTCTAATTCACCCATAGACATTTGGCGCGGGTCACAGATAATGCCACCTTTTCCTCCGCCGTATGGCAGATTCACAATCCCGCATTTTAAACTCATCCACATCGAAAGTGCCTTTACTTCTTCCTCATCAACTTCAGGATGAAAACGGATTCCACCTTTTGTAGGACCAACAGCATCGTTGTGCTGGGCACGGTATCCAGTGAATATCTTTGTTGAATTGTCATCCATCTTAATTGGAATTCGGACGGTCAGCATACGAAGAGGCTCCTTTAAAAGCTCAAACACTTCTTCCGAATAACCAAGCTTACCCAGCGCCTCCTTGATTACGACCTGTGTGGATTCAAGCAAGCTGGCAGTTTCTTTTTCTTCTTTGATCGTTGTACTCAATGGAATTCACCTCATAGGGATATTAGGATAAAACTCTTTTAATACGTTCAATTGCCCAATCTAGCTCTTCTTTAGTGATCACTAGCGGCGGAGCAAAGCGGATAACTGTATCATGTGTTTCTTTACACAGTAATTTTTCTTCTTTTAGTTTTTCACAATAAGGTCTTGCCGCTTCAGTTAATTCCAATCCAATAAATAAGCCTCTTCCACGAATATCTTTAATCATAGGATTATTGATTTCTTTTAAACTATCCATGAAATATTTCCCTAGCTCTAATGAACGTTCTGCCAGTTTTTCATCTTCAAGAACTTCTAATGAAGCGATAGAAACTGCACATGCTAATGGATTACCACCGAATGTAGAACCATGTGAACCAGGATTAAATACGCCAAGAATTTCACGGTTTGCTGCGACACATGAGATTGGAAATACTCCGCCACCAAGTGCTTTTCCTAAAATATACATATCAGGAATCACTTCATCCCAATCGGAGGCAAACATTTTTCCTGAACGGCCAAGTCCTGATTGAATTTCATCCGAAACGAATAGTACATTATTTTCTTTACATAGTTCGTAAGCTTCTTTTAAGAATCCTTGTGGAGGAATGATAATTCCCGCTTCACCTTGGATCGGTTCAATTAAAAATCCAGCTGTTTGAGGAGTAATCGCTTCTTTCAATGCTGCAAGATCTCCATAAGGAATAAGCTTGACTCCTGGTAGCATTGGTCCAAAGCCTCTTCTGTATTCTTCATCTGAAGACAATGATACGGCTGCCATTGTACGGCCATGGAAATTGCCTATACAAGCAATAATCTCCGCTTGATTTTCAGCGATTCCTTTCACGTCGTAGCCCCAGCGTCTAACAGCCTTGATAGCTGTTTCAACTGCTTCAGCACCAGTATTCATAGGCAGCGCCATATCTTTTTGTGTAAGACGAGCAACCTTTTCATACCAAGGGCCTAATTTATCACTATGAAATGCACGAGAAGTTAACGTTACACGATCTGCTTGTTTTTTTAGTTCATCGATAATTTTTGGATGTCTGTGGCCTTGATTCACTGCAGAATAGGCACTTAGCATATCCATATATTTGTTTCCTTCAGGATCTTCCACCCAAACTCCTTCTGCCTTTGAAATGACAATTGGAAGTGGATTGTAATTGTTTGCACCATATTGCTCTGTTTGTTCAATTAATTTTTCTGTTACTGTTGTCATGTTGATTCCCCCCTATGATTTATAACGTTTCTGCTGTTGTTTTTCCTTGTAGATGAAGAACTAAATAATCTGGTCCACCTGCTTTTGAATCTGTACCTGACATATTGAATCCGCCAAATGGTTGGTATCCAACGATAGCTCCTGTACAGCCACGATTGAAATACAAGTTCCCAACATGGAAATCCTCACGTGCTTGCTCGATATGTTCACTGTTAGTTGTGATAACTGCACCTGTTAACCCATAATCTGTGTTATTAGCAATCTCAATCGCATGATTGAAATCTTTTGCTTTACAGAACGCTACTACTGGTCCAAAAATTTCTTCCTTCATGACACGAGCATTTTCATCCACATCTGCAATAATTGTTGGTTGGATAAAGAAACCTTTTGAATTGTCTCCTTCTCCTCCTGCAACTAACTTCCCTTCTGTTTTACCGATCTCTACGTAGCTCATGACTTTGTCGTAAGCAGCTTGATCGATAACTGGACCCATAAAGTTATTTACATCTGTTGGTTCTCCAACTGTTTTTTCTTTTGTTAATTCAATAACACGATTTAATACTTGATCATACACATCTTCCACAATGACTGTACGTGAACATGCAGAACATTTTTGACCTGAGAATCCGAATGCAGAAGCAACGATGGATTGTGCTGCAAGTTCCAAATCCGCCTCTTTATCAACAACGATCGTATCTTTACCGCCCATTTCAGCGATGACACGTTTCAACCAAATTTGACCTTCGTGAACTTTTGACGCACGCTCATAAATACGAATTCCAACATCACGAGATCCAGTAAAGCTGATGAACCGCGTACGAGGATGATCCACTAAATAATCGCCTACTTCAGCACCGCTTCCTGGAATGAAGTTCACAACTCCTGCAGGTAAGCCGGCTTCTTCCAATACTTCGATAAATTTAGCCGCAATGACCGGTGTTGTACTTGCTGGTTTCAATAAAACGGTATTTCCTGAAACAAGAGCTGCTGTCGTCATGCCTGCCATAATCGCAAAAGGGAAATTCCAAGGTGAGATAATGACACCTACACCAAGTGGCACATAACTAAATGTATTTAGTTCAATTGGGCGGCTTTCCACTGGCATACCGTCTTTAAGCTTCAACATTTGACGTGCGTAGTATTCCATAAAGTCGATTGCTTCCGCTGTATCAGCATCCGCTTCATTCCAGGGCTTCCCTGCCTCTTTAACCAATAGAGCTGAGAAGTAGTGTTTTCTTCTCCGAACAATGGCTGCTGCTCTGAATAAAATATTTGCACGCATTTCTGCTTTTGTTTTTCTCCAAGTTTGGAATGTCTTATCTGCCGCTTGCATTGCTTGCTCTGCAAGGTCTTTGTTTGCTTTTGATACAATCCCGATTACTTCTTTTTTGTCTGCTGGGTTTACAGAGGTAATGACTTCATCTGTAAAGATTTTTTCACCGTTAATAACTAATGGATATTTATTTCCTAATTCTTTAGCTACATCATTCAAAGCTACCTGAAATGCTTTATTGTTTGCCTCATTATTAAAATCAGTAAATGGTTCGTGTTTGTATGGTTGGACCATTATGTCTCATCTCCCTAAGATTTATGTTTTTGCTTCTCCCTTTATAACTAGCAAGTTCCGTGCCAACTTTTCAACTTTTTTGAAAAATATAGATTTTTCTAAAGGAAATGCAAAGAAATTCAGCACTTTTGGTGAAAAATAGCATAGTGTGCCATTATTTTTTGCTTTAATTCTTATATTTGTGCCTTGAACACTATAGTTTTTATTAATGCAAGATTTGTGCCAACTTGTTTTTTCACGAAAAACAAGGAATTTTTATCTTTTGTGCAAAAAAAATTTGCACTTTAATGCAAAATAATCTTGCTGTGCAAATTTTTATTGCGCCTTTTCTGCAAATCCTCTACAATAATCTCTAAGAAATGAATAAAAGTAGGAGGCATTAATGAATTTAGATCAGATCATAAAAATAGAAGGTTTTCAATCTATCCTGTATTCACTCGTAGATGTAATTGATATCGGGATACATATAATAGATACAGAAGGTCTAACCATTGTTTATAACAAGAAAATGGCTGAAATTGAAGGAATGGATTCAGAAGATGTATTAGGGAAAAAGATCCCTGATATTTTTAAGTTCCAAGAGGAAACTGAGAGTACGCTAATACGGGCTCTTCATTCCGGAAAAGCAACTGAAAACTCAAAACAGACCTACTTTAATAATCTCGGACAGGAAATTACAACAATCAATAATACGTTTCCAATTTTAGATCAGAAGCAAAATATTATCGGTGCTATTGAAGTAGCAAAGGATATAACAAATCTTGAAAGAATTATTAAAGACAATATTTTAAATAAGGGCGATACCAAATATACGTTTGACAGCATCATTGGAACTAGTGAGAATTTCTTAGACGTCATTGAAAAGAGCAAGCGCTCCACAAGAACCACATCCTCCATCTTGATAGTCGGGGAAACAGGTACCGGAAAAGAACTCTTTGCCCAAAGTATCCATAATGGAAGTAACCGTTCGACACATCCTTTTATTAGTCAAAACTGTGCTGCACTGCCAGATAGTTTAATTGAGGGAATTCTCTTTGGAACGAAGAAAGGGGCTTTCACAGGATCCATTGAAAGGCCTGGGTTATTTGAACAAGCTCAAGGCGGAACCATCCTTCTTGATGAAATCAATTCTTTAAACCCGAATTTGCAAGCAAAATTATTACGGGCCCTTCAAGAAAGAACGATTCGCCGAGTAGGAGATACAAAAGACAAAAAAATTGATGTTCGAGTCATTGCAACGATAAATGAAGATCCAATAGATGCGATTTCAAATGATCATTTACGAAAGGATTTATATTATCGATTAAGCGTTGTATCCTTATTTATCCCTCCACTTCGTGAGCGGAAAGAAGATATACCATTGCTGGCTCAATCCTTTATTGAAAAGTTCAATGCGTTGTTTGAATTGGATATTGAAGGAATCAGCGATGAGGTCTACTCTCTTTTTTATGATTACGAATGGCCAGGAAATGTAAGAGAACTTGAGCATATTATTGAAGGGGCTATGAATTTACTAGAACCCGGGGATACAAAAATTGAGATCCCGCATCTTCCAACTTTATTTAAAAAGAAAGCTCATATGGAAGAAACTCAGCTGGATATAAAAAATGACCTTATTCAAAATGAAGAATTACAAGACACAATCCTATCTCTTGATGATTATATTGCTAATACAGAAAAGATTTATTTAGAGAAGATATTAAAAGAGCATGGCATGAATATCTCTCAAGCAGCTAAAGCCTTGAATATAAGTCGCCAAAGTCTTCAATACCGCTTGAAAAAGCATCAGGTTAAATAACATCATTCCCGCACAAAGAAGGCCCCCATTGATTGAACTGTGCCCCATTTTAGGGACAGTATAAAAAAGTGCCTAAGCGGCTAATAAGTGGTCCCGGTATTGTACCGGGGCCATTTTCTTTAGCCCCCATTGATAACGATGTTCATTATATTCTTCAATAACTCGATCAATTTCTTCCTTCACATCCGTTAAATTAGTACATGTTTTATATTCTGCCAAATCCTTAAAGTGGCCAAAGAAACTTTCCATTGGCGCATTATCCCAACAGTTTCCCTTGCGGGACATGGATTGGGTTATCCCAAGTTCTTTCACTTTGCGTTGAAATAGCGGATGGGTGAAATGGAACCCCTGGTCAGAATGAAGGATTGCACTCGGATGGAACTCGTGACACACAGCCTGCTTTAGCTTATTTAATGTCTCGTAAACGATATCCATTTCTAATGAAGTAGATAAATGGTACGTAACGATTTCTTTTGTTGCGGCATCTTTTACGCAGGATAAATACGCTTTTTGGCCTTTCCCATAATAAAGATAGGTAATGTCAGTAAGCAGGACCTTCCCTGGCACCTCCTGATTGAATTCACGATTAAGGAGGTTTGGACAAGTAAGGTGCTCCTTGGTTGCCTTGGCCATCTTCCGATACGGGTTGGCCCTTCTGATTTTCGCTAGGAGATTATATTTTGTCATCAACCGTCTGATTTTCTTATGATTCATTACGGCCGAGTAGTCATTCTCCATAATCATTTTGATTTGGAGGGCGCCTACTTTTTCCTTTTTACTGATGAAAATATTTCTGATTAATTCTATGTCCAATTCATCCTGTTCTTCACGAAGCTCACGGTAAGGAGCTGCCTTTAACCAATCATAGTAGCCACTTCGACTTACACCAGCCAATTTGCATAGATAAGAAACAGCCTTTTTTAATTGGTGTATTCTGATCGTCCTTTCAATCAGATAGAACTTCTCAACAGCAGTTAGAATCATTTCTTTTTCAGAGCCTGCCTTTCTAGCTCTTCCAGCTTTTTTAGGAAGTCATTTTCTGCTTCAAGGAATTTGATTCTCGCCTCGGCCTTCCTAAGTTGATCCTCTACAGACTGTGGCTTGGAAGTGGGGCGTCCTGTACTTCCTTTTCCACGGCGTTCCGTAAGGAAGCCTTCCTCACCAAACCTTTCAAAGGTATCACGCCAGCGCTGTAGACAACGCTTAGGTTTTTCCTTACCAATTATTTCGAGATTAAATCCATGTTCTATGAAAATTTGAGAGGGGGATTTCCCCTTTTTATATTCCTTAACAGCTTTTGTTTTAAATTCAGGATTATAGGAAATAGAACGCTCTGAAGCACTTATGATATTTGGATTCTTTTCAAGTTCTTTAATCTGAAATTCAGTATATATATTCTTACTCATAGAAACCCTCCGTCCATACTCATTACACCTATTGAAACATAAAAAACCCCGGATAAGGGACACTTTTTTATGTGTGTCCGTTATCCGGGGTATAGTTCAGATATGGAGGGCCTTTTGTTTATCGACAAAAGGGAGTTTGGAATAGTCACATCCCGAACCGTGATTTTAAAAAATGGTTTAATTCTGCTTTATGGAATCCTCAATGGATGGAAGAAATTTGCGGCACTCCTGCCGAATAACTGGCTAGCCGAGACCCCCAGACGCTTGCGGCGAGGAGGCTTGGCAGACAGTCGGCGGAAAGGGTGCGGATTTCTGAAATCAACTGAAACGTTTTTCAATAAAAAAACTGCAGGCAAACTCGCTTTCTACGAATTTGTCTACAGTCTGAAGGCCCCGATTGATAGTGAGGGCCTTCCATTGCCTGCTATTCTTTTCACTTCACAATCAGAATGTTTCAGCTGCTTTTGCAACGTTTTCCAAACCATCCGCAATGATTTTTTGCGTGCGATCAGGATACTGATTATGTCCTTCAATAACCACTTCTTCTGGATTTTTGATGCCCCATAGGCTAATGATGGTTTTTACTAAGTTTACAGCCATTTCAGCAGAAGCCATTCCTTCTAAGGAATAATCTGAGCCACGAGCGTTTAAAAGCATGACTTTTTTATCACCAGCATATCCAACAGGACCTTCCGCTGTATAATTAAACATTTTACCAGCTTGAGCCAAATAAGAAAGGTACGTGATTAGCGGAGCAGGTACCGTTGAATTCCATAAAGGGAAAGCAAATACTACTTTATCCACAGCAAGGAATTGATTTAAATATTGATCAACTAAACTAGCTGCTTTTTCTTCTTCAGGTGTCAGTTCAAAACCTTGGTTTCGTTTATACATCCCAGTTATCGCTGTATTACCATAGTACGGTAGCTCTTCTTTAAATAAATCTAACTCAATCACTTCATCCGTACCATTCGCTTCTTTATAAGTTTTTACAAATGTATCATACATTTTTGAGCTTATTGCCTGGTCTGCTGGACGATCGTTTGCTTTGATAAATAATACTTTTGTCATTTTTTTATTCTCCTCTGCACTTGTATCTTTATTTCCAAATAACTTACTGAAAAATCCCATTTTTTCTCACCAATGCTTTCTGAATATACTATAGTTCCAACCCTAAAGGCTTTAGATAACTAAATGAATCTCATTTCCTGACGGATCTGTGATGACATAAAAACCGTCTTCTTTTGTAGCTTCAGCACCAATTTTGTTTAGTTTTTCAATCACTTTGTTTCTCGCTTCTTCATCTGCAAAAACAAGTGAATACCAGTTGAGCCCTACACTGTTTTTCTTTGGAGCAGGAGCGCCAACGCCATTCCATGTGTTTAATCCGATATGATGATGATATCCGCCGGTTGAAGTAAAGAGAGCCCCTCCGAATCGATTCACAATAGTAAACCCAAGACCCAACATGTAAAACTCTTCTGTTTTTCGTAGATCCGCTACATGTAAATGAATGTGTCCCATTAACGTACCAGCAGGCAGTCCGTTCCACTCGGCGTCACTTTCTGCCAGGAGGCTGTTTCCATCTAACGGGTCCGTTCCCATCGCAACTTCTCCATTTGACCATTTCCAGTCAGAAGATGGACGGTCCCAGTAGACTTCAATGCCATTTCCATCCGGATCAGTAATGTACAGCGCTTCACTTACATCATGATCCGAAGCTCCAAACCGGTATTCTGTTTGAAGTAAATGGCGTAAAAAGATCGACAAGTCAGCACGGGTTGGTAGCAAAAGAGCAAAGTGATATAAGCCTGTTGTTCTTCCTTCTTTTGGAATTACATCAGCGGGCTGCTCAAGCGTAAGCAACGGGGTTTTACCATCTGTTGTTAAAACAGCTTTGCGATCCGTTTTTTTCAATAATTGGAGACCTATGATATCTTGATAAAACCTGATGGCATTATCCAGATGCATGACATTAATACTAACTTCCCTAACAAACGTAACGGGCTTTTGATGAAATTCCCCCATCATATTGTTACTTCCCTTCTTTATTTAAGAGTTTATTATCTAAAGAAAAAAGCGAGCGATTTGCACATGCAAGATAAACGGACATAGCAAGCAGTGCTAAGTCCAGCTCGTATCCTGCCATTTGTCCATTGCCAAGAAATCCAGCAGGTAATTTAGCCGTGAAAATGGCACCCAGCATAATAACGACAAACAAGATAGAAACGACTCGTGTTCCAAAGCCAACTATTACTGCAAGACCTCCGACTAATTCGATAAATGCTACCACATAAGCCATGAACCCAGGAATTCCGAGGCTATCAAAGAAGCCTGCCGTGTTACCTATTCCACCTTGAAACTTTGAAACTCCGTGAATGAAAAAAGTAAGACCTAAAATTATCCGTAAAAAAACTTGACCAGCTTCATTTCTATTCATGTTATTTATTCTCCTTTTTTGTTGGTTACTTTATGTAAGTAATTATATTTTCATAAGCTTATATTGTCAAGTAAGTTTTATAGACTTACATTAAACTTAACAAATCCCCCTATGTATCTTTCAATATTTCGAAGGACTATCTTGTCTAGAACAGCTGAATTAGTTGGGATCTTATTGGAGATAATAAGTGTCAGTACATATGAAGGAAGGAATAGTAGAAGTAAATAAACTTATTCCTTAGAAAAAGTCATAAGGGTTTTTAGGAGCTGAACTCATAAATCATGAAAAAAATAAAAAAACCTGAATACCTCAAAAAAAAGTGAGGGATTCAGGTTTTAAGGTTAATTTTTCTTTGATAATTGTAATGCATTTTTGATGCTTTTTAGTGATTTTGAGCTTCCATACATCAGGACTCCACCACGATAGATTTTCGCTCCGATAATACCAAGTAAAATAATTGTTAAAATCAATACAGCAATGCTTATTGCGATTTCCCAGAAAGGGACATCAAGCATTCCTACGCGCAAAAACATAATCATTGGAGTGAAAAATGGAATGAATGATGTAATGGTGATATAACTAGCTGAAGGATTCCCTAGTCCAAACATCGCAATCATAAAGGCAATGACAACAAGCATGGTCATCGGTGAAATCATTTGCTGGACATCTTCAATTTTGCTGACAACTGACCCAAGACAAGCCGCAAGTGTCGCGTACAGAAGATAACCAAGCAATGCGAAGATGATCGCATAAATGATCGTTGAGATATTGATGCTGCCGAAACCAAAAAATGCGAAAAATCCTTCATTCATACCTGTCAAGTTTTGCTTAATTGATAAATAACCCAATCCAAAAAATAAAATCATTTGTGTAAGACTAAGCAAAGCTACCCCCATTATTTTGGCAAACATCTGCGTGACTGGCGGGACACTTGAAATCAGGATTTCCATGACCCTTGATGTTTTTTCAGTGGCTACTTCCATTGCAATCATCGTTGCATACATCAACACACCGAAGTAAATGACGAATAAAAGCACATACACGAGACCACGGGCTTGATTGAGGTCTTCTTCTGTTTTTGCATTCTCCTGAAGTGCAATCGTTTCAAAGGCTGGTGGCGTCTTCAATTTAGTGATTTGCTGCTCTGTCAATTTCAATTCATTCGCTGTGATTTGGCTTTTCAATTGGGTAAGTGCGAGAAGCAAATCATTACTTACCATTGAATCTGAAATTTGATTCGCTTTATACGTTCCCTTAAAACCTAGTCTGTCATCCTTTTCGATCAAAAGATACCCAACGATTTCTTCTGCGTTAACCATTTCATCCGCTTCCTTTTCATCTTGGGCGGATATTATCGAGAGCTCATCGTTCACACCTGCTACCGCAGTCTTATAAGAATCAAATAAGCTATCTTCAGTCAGATCGATAACGGCAACCTTTTCCTGATCCTCACTATCGAATGTATCAATAAGCTTCGAAATATTTGTAAGAACAAGAATCAATGCCATCATAATGACTGTAGAAATGATAAAGGATTTCGTTTTTAATTTTGATAGATATGTATGGGAAAGAACAATCCAAAATTTATTCATAGACTGCACCTACTTTTTCAATGAAAATATCCGTCAGCGATGGTTCTTCCAATTCAAATTTTCGAACGAACCCTTTTGGAACAAGATCACGAATCATGCTCTCAGCTACATCTTCACCAGTGACTTGAAGAATTTTCCCTTCCATCGTGTTCTTAACTTTTGTTACACCAGGATAAGTATCCAAGAAAGATAAATCAAAATCAGCTTTAATTGACACATTCTTTTTGCCAAAAGAACGCTTAATTTCTTTCAATTTCCCAGCCACTACGGGGGATCCTTTATGCATAATGCAAAGATGCTCACACATCTCTTCAACATGCTCCATACGATGACTTGAGAAAACAATCGTCGTGCCGCTGTCCCTCAAGTCGATGACCGCCTTCTTCAGCATTTCCACATTAACAGGATCTAGTCCGCTAAAGGGTTCGTCAAGAATAAGCAATTCCGGTTTATGAATCATGGAAGCGATCAACTGAATTTTTTGCTGATTTCCCTTTGAAAGCTCTTCAACACGCTTATCGATGTACTCTGGCACCATAAAACGGTCAAGCCAATATTCTAACTCTTTCAATGCATCTCCTTTTCTCATGCCTCTTAATCTAGCTAAATATACAATCTGATCACGTACCTTCAGCTTTGGATATAGTCCGCGTTCCTCAGGAAGGTAACCAATTAATGAACTGGTCGTATAATCGATTTTCTTACCATCCCAAACTATTTCTCCTTCGGTTGGGTCAAGCAAGCCAAGTATCATACGAAACGTGGTTGTTTTCCCTGCACCATTCCCTCCTAAAAAACCAAACATTTCTTTCTCGGGGATAGTGAAATTTAGATTATTAACAGCTGTGAAATCTCCAAATTTCTTTGTGATTTCTTTGATTTGTAAAGCCAATGTACAACCTCCTATCACATTATTCATATTCCATATTAATAGAAAACTTTTCCAATTACAACCACCCTTGAGGAGCAAGAACATCTCTCCGCCACCATACCGTTTGTAATTATATGCAAATATCCATAAATAAAGTTCCAATATTTAGCCCCAAACGACTGCCGCATAGACAACCTTTTGACACTTCCCTTTTTTTTCTATGAATCTTAAGAAAAAATTCCTTTCCTCTTCTTGCTACAGATTAGGCCAATGATAATGAATTCATGGAAATGCAAAGGCGATTTTCACATCGATATATAATAGACTCTCAATTCAAGTATTACTTGTAAATATCGCAAATCAAAATAAACTAGTCATGCAGGCGTGCCTTATTCTTATTCTAATTGCCTGTTCACACCTGCTGGGGGTAAATGCTCCCTCCCGAACCTTTTAGTTTAATAACTTACTCATATAAAAAACGAATTGCCGAAGCAACTCGTTTGATGGGTTTACTGTTTGTATGTGTATAATATTGTTGAATTAATGATGAAAGAATCTGCAATAGTTCTGCCGACTTCTTCACATGCCACTTTGTGAAACTTTGTTGCATCGACTTGTTCATATAATAATTGATGTATGCCATCCACCGATCGAATGGCCACTATAGCCTTTGGATTCGTCTCAAATATTTGTTTTAAAATATCCTCTTTATTAGGAACAAGGCTGGCAATCCAGATAAGATCATATCCACTATAATCATGTAGAGCACCATCTTTTAAAATATAGCTTGAGTTCCTATCAATATCTAAATCTTGTATGAAACCCTGGCCATATGTATAAGCCTGCTTATCAATATCGAGACAGGTCATTTTTGAACCCAATTCTTGTTTAAGCAGTAAAGGGCTTAAAGGTAAAGGACCCGCTCCTATAAATGCGAACGAATGAAAATCATTTTTTACTTTTTTCAGTTCATGTATTTCTGTTTTGATCAGTTCTTTGTAGTTATCCCAATAAATAAATGAACGAAAGTCATCTAAGGAATTCACCTTGCCAATAAATAATTTGGCATAGTAATCCTCCATTAAGGTTTCTGCAATCGTCAGCTTTTCAAGCATGGTTCCCCTAATTGATTTAATCTCCTTATCGTTAAGAATATCTTCTGCTACGGATTGATCTATTGGTTTAGAAAGAGTGGCAACTAGTTCAGATAAAACGTGATTAATTATCTCATTATTTGGTGTTAAATCTTGTTCTGCTAGTAAGATTTTATATGTTTCTGTATATGTATTAATGATTTTTTCTTGTTTTCTAGCTAATTCGATTGTCTTCATGTCTAACACTCCTCTTAGGAAATAATTTATGACTTAACTGTGGTATATACAGTGCTAAAAATACTGAACGCCCTAAGCTAAATACAGTAAAGGCCAACCATAACGCATGGTTTTGAAACGAAGGCACAAAGATATATAAGGTTATTAAAAAAACAATTAAGGAGTAAATCATTGAGTTCCGAATAGGCGCAGCTTCTGTAGCCCCTGTAAAAACACCATAGAAAACGATGCCTACACTTGCCGAAAGAGGAAACAAAATAAGCCAGATTCCATAATCATTTGCCAAATCAATGACACTAGGTATGCGTGTAAATAGTGAAATGATGTAATCACTAAATAGAAAGTAACTGGCAGCAATCATTAGAGAGGATAGGCCCCCCCACTGCCAGGACAACATAAGGGTCTTCTTATACAAGTGCTTATCCTTCGAACCAATGGCTTTTCCAACAAGAATGCTAGAGGCATTTGCGAACCCATCAAAGAAATAAGCCATTATATAGTGAATTTGAATAAGGACGGCATTGGCTGCCAATATCTCCGTTCCATATGACGCGCCCTTTGCCGCAAAGATATTAAAAACAGTTAGCAAACAGAGCGTTCTGATAAATAAGTCTCGATTCACCGCCATCATTTTTTTAAAAGATAAAGGGTCAATCATCTCTTTAAAGGGAGGCATTTTAATTCGATAGGGCGTCGCTTTCCAAATAATAAATAGCCCAATGAAAAAGGCTGTTACCTCTGATAGAAGAGTCGCTATAGCTACTCCAGATACACCCCATGCGAAAACATGGACAAACAACAAATCAAGAACAATGTTCATGAGGTTCATAAACACTTGTAGCACTAACGAAACCTTGATTTTGGACATCCCCATTAGCCATCCTAAGATGACGTAATTCATTAAAGTAAATGGAATTCCCCAGATTCGAATCCTGAAGTATTCAGAGGCATATAAGTGAACGTCAGTGTCCGGGTTTATCAAGGTTAATGAAACATGTTCTATCGGACCTTGAAGCAAAATAAAAATTATTCCTACAGCAATCGCTATTAATAACGGCCTGATAAAGGCTAACATTCCTTGCTGTTCATTCTTTGCACCAAGTGCTTGTGCAGCAAATCCAGATGTACTCACTCGCAAAAAGCCGAACAGCCAATACATGGTGTTAAAAATAATCGTACCTACAGCTACACCTCCCAAATAAGCCGGATTGGGTAACTGACCCACTACTGCCGTGTCCACCGCACCTATTAGAGGTGTCGTTATCGTCGAAATGGTCAGAGGAATGGCTAAGGCTAGATATGATCGGTGATTCACCGCATTTCCCCCCTTATGGTTCAAAACCTTATCTGCCATTAATCGAAATCATTACGATTTATATTTTAAACAGATAGAGCGGTTCTCCTGATGTTCTTCATCATTCAAACATTGTTAATAATTCTTGTGTGTATGAATGACGGTCCATAGAAAAGAGGTTTTCCTTCTCGAATGAATCAACAATGACACCCTCTTTCATCACCATGATTTTTTGACTCATCTCATGCACAGCCGACAGGTCATGAGAAATAAAAAGATATGAAATATCCAACGTAACTCGTAGTTCATCTAACAAACGCAATACGGCTGCTTGTGATAGCACATCAAGACTTGAAGCCGGTTCGTCTAAAATTATAAGCGCTGGTTCAATACTAATAGCGCGTGCAATGGTCACCCGCTGCTTCTGTCCTCCACTTAGTTCATGCGGAAATCGTTCAGCAAGCCCCGTTGGAAGTTCTACAGCTTCTAATAGCTGTGCGACAAAGTTTTCTTCACTTGTATACTGAAATTGTTTCATCTTAGCTTGACTGCTGTATTGCAGGTAAGGATCTATTAGCGAATCTTTTATCCTTAGTTTTGGATTCAACGCTGAAGCAGGATTTTGTAAAACCGCTTGGATGTTTTTTCGGTACGGCTTTAAATTGCGCTCGCTTTTGTTTTGCAGAGGCGTCCCCTCGAACATGATCATACCTTTATTAATAGATTCAATCTGTAAAATGCAGCGAGCAAGCGTGCTCTTCCCGCACCCACTCTCTCCTACTAAACCTAGGCACTCTTTCCTCTCCATGCTAAAATTCACGTTCTTAAGAACTTCCACACCGTTATCGTACGTTTTATGGACATTTTTCACTTCTAATAAACTCATCCTGACACTCCTTCAAGTGTTAATGGACTTCTGCTTCTAAGTGATGGCGATGATTGAATCAGTTTATCTGTATAAGCGTGCTGCGGATGATTCAGCACCTGATTTTTATCACCGGTTTCTATGATTACTCCTTCTTTCATAACAGCAATTCGGTTCGCATATTTCTTCACATGACGCAAATCATGGGTAATGAACAAAATTGCACAGCCGGTCTCTACTTGCAGCCGGGATAACAATTGCAAAACCTTAAAAGAAGATACACTGTCCAAAGCAGTAGTCGGTTCATCTGCTATCAATATATCTGGTTTAAGCAGCAGGGCTATCGAAATGGACACACGTTGAAGCTGCCCCCCGCTTAATTGAAACGGATATCTTCTATAGATATCTTCATAAAGGCCAACGGAAATAAGCGCTTCCACAGCTTGCTGCCGTCTTGCTTTTTTAGACAGTTTAAGGTGCGTCCGCTGATACTCCTCGAAGTGTTGTCCAATAGTAAGAAACGGAGTAAATGACCCTTGGTAATCTTGAAAAATATAAGCTAGGTGCTTTCCGCGAATTTTCCGCATTTCAGAGGAAGACAGCGTTAATAAATTCTTTTCTTGATACCATATTTCTCCCTTTGCTTGGAGATTTGGCGCTAGCAACTGTCCGATTGCCATGGCTGTCATGCTTTTGCCGCTACCACTTTGACCAACAAGTGCGAACCACTCTCCTTTATGGATGTCTAACGAAATATCTTTGACAATCCTATTTTGTTTTCCTATAACAGATAGATGATTAACGGTTAAAATACTCACGATTCCACCTCCTTTTTCACATCAAATTTATCACGCAAATAATCACCGAGTAAGTTTGATAAAAAAACGACAAATCCAATAGCAAGTCCGGGATAAATCATCAGAAACAGATTGGATTGAAAGTAAGGACGGGCGTCATTGAGCATCGCTCCCCATTCTGGTGCTGGAGGCTGCGCACCGAGTCCAATATAAGACAGGGAAGATATGAGTAAGATGATTTTCCCTAAATCGAGACTTGCCAGTACGAGTACATTCCCAATAAGGTGCGGAAATAGATGTTTTCGCATAATTCGGAAGGAACTAACTCCATTAATTTTAGCTACCGTCACATAATCTTTCTGACGCTCAGTAATCACCGTACTGCGCACAAGCCGAGCATAGTTCACCCATTTCACTACAACAATGGCCAACAGCAGGTTCTCAATTCCCGGACCTAATAGACCACTCAACACAATAGCTACGATCGTATCTGGAAATGATAAAAAAGCATCTGCAATACGCATGAAAATTCGATCGATCAGACCTCCTTTGAATCCAGAAATTACCCCAAACGGGACGCCGATTATAACAGCAACTAACAAGGATAAGAGCCCATAGCCAACCGTCAGCTTTGTACCAAGCAGCAGACGCGTTAATACGTCACGCCCTAAGTGGTCCGTGCCGAGCGGATGTTCTAAGCTTGCTGGCAATAATCTTTCAGCCAGATTGACTAGTAGCGGATCATGCTTCAGGCCAAGAAAGGTGTACGCTGCAACAGCAAACACAAAAGCCATCGTTGTATAAATAGCGGCAGCTTTCCATCGTCTTTTGATTTGTTTTCTGAACACTAATTCCATCAACTATTATTCCTTTCCTTTAGTCTTAGCTCAGGATTCAAATATCGGTAAGTTAAATCCACTGCGCTATTTACCATAAATACAATAATAGCCATAATTAAAATGTATCCTTGGATGACTGGATAATCACGAGATCGAATAGAGTCAACGACCATCTTCCCAATACCAGGATAAGCAAAAATCACTTCAACCACGACGACCCCGCCGATCAAGCTGCCAAGGCTAACACCGAATACGGTAATGACCGGCGGTAAACTATAGCGAAATGCGTGGGCAAAGAAGATACGTATTTCTGAAATCCCCCTTGACCGGGCGGCTCTGATAAATTCATGACTAAGCGAGTCAATCAAACTCGAACGCAGCAAGCGGACGTATACACTTGTAATGGCAAGGCCCAAAGTAACCGACGGCAAGACCATTGAAATGAATCCGTCCCTCCCCATTGTTGGAAATACCCCCCATCTCACCGCGAATAAATCAATCAAAAGTAGTCCCAGCCAAAAGCTAGGGATAGCTGCGCCTAATAATGAGACTCCACGACTTATCTGGTCAATCCAACTGCCTCTATATAAAGCAGCAAGCGATCCTAAAGGAATAGCTATACTAAGCATGACAAGTAAAGCACCCATTGACAGTTCAAGTGTCGCTGGCAGACCGCTTATAATCATTTTCATCACAGGCTGATTCGTAATATAGGAATTTCCGAAATCTAATTGAACAAAGTCCGCAAACCAATGACCATACTGTACAAGCAACGGATCGTTGAATCCCAATTCTTCACGAAGCTCATAGACTTGCTCGTTTGTGATCGATACATCATCCACTTGAAGAATTGATAGTACCGGATCACCTGGAGCGAGCCGCACAAAAAGAAAGCTGATAAATGTAATAACAAGGATAAAAATCACAACCTCGATAAATCGCCGGCCTAGAATGCGGATCATTTACTTCACATCCAGTTTATTCGTCAGCATGTAGTATTCACTTCGCGAAGTGATCCAGTTTTCAACTTTATTGGAGTTATATGCAACAAGTGTGTTGGGATGTAAAATAAATGAGTTATATACTTGTTCATCCACATACATCGCAATTTCTTCAGCTAAATCTGAACGTTTTTTCTGCCCAACCGTTACGTTTAACTTGTCAATAAGTGCCGTCAAGTGATCGTCATCCGCACCACTGAAGTTTAAGGCGCCATTTGGATGATACGTTGCATTTAAATAGTAACCGGCATCTCCGCGCGGTGCCGTTAAATTACTGTACGTTGTTAAATCCCAATCCCGATTGGCAGCCATATACTCTTCCGGGATTTCAATCTGTTTGATTTTCACATCAATTCCTAACTGCGCAGCATCCGATTGAAATACTTGAGCGATTAACGGTAAATCGGCACGTGAACTGTAAGTAAGAAGCGTAAACGAAAGCGGTTTGCCGTCTTTTTGCATAACATCATGTACTTTCTTATATCCTGCTTTTTCAAGATATTCTCTAGCCGCTTCCATTCCGTTCTCTTTTTTTGGATAGTCTGGAGCAAATGAGAACGTAGATGGAAAAGGTCCTGTGGCAACTTCTGCATGACCTTGTAAAATCGTATTCGCAATGGATGAACGATCTATCAAAGCATCTATAGCCTTACGAACGTGTATATCTTGCAGCGCTTTCCGTTCTAAGTTCATCGTCATTTGATGTACACGGAAAGTAGATGTGGACTCCACAGTTACCCCATCTATAGCTTCTAAATTTGCTAGGCTTTCAACTTCTGGACGGAAGACAATATCAGCATCTCCTGATTCAAGTGCAAGAGAGCGCGCGTTGGCATCTTCATTAAACGAAAATCTGGCTTTCTCCAGTTTCGCGGCTCCACCCCAGTAAGAATCGTACCGCTTAAGATCCACTGCAGTTCCTGGTGTGAATTTCGACACGGCAAATGGGCCTGTCCCAACTGGTTTGTTTATATAGTCACTTTCCTTTACGTCAATAATCGATGTGTTTGGATGAACTAATTCAGATGGGAACTCCGGAAAGGGACCTTCTGTTTTAATCATTAAGGTATTTCCTTTTGCTTCTATCGAATCAATGCGCAAGGCATTTTTAATCGCTAGACTATCTTTCATCGCCCTCTCTAAAGATGCCTTTACCGCCTCGCCATCCATAGGTTTTCCATTCTGAAACGTCACTCCCTCCCTTAGCTTGAACTCCCATAATTGTCCATCTTCACTATCCCAGCTCTTGGCAAGCCAAGGCTCAATAGTCAAGTCCTTATCATTGAGGTGTACCAAAGTTTCAGTAATTCCTGCACGCAGTGACACATAACTTGTATCAACATTTGGATCAAGCGAGCTAGTGGCAAAATTAAAAAGTAAATTCACTTCTTTTTTCTTTTTCTCTTGTTCTTTTGTAGTCTCGGAAGAACATGCTACCAAAAGAAAGACTGTTAGAAATAGAATAAATAATGATTTGTATTTCCTGAACATAAGATAATCCTCCATAAATTTTTTTAGTTTTATATCAGTTGTCGAAAATCGTATTGATTACGATTTAAATCACAGTTTTACTATCATGATTTGCCAGGCAATAATTGCCTGATATTACTGGTGAGAGATTTCTCCAATCAGAAATCATTCAAATTGTCCCTTGTTTATAGGTTTCTTACTATGTATGGATTGGATAATCTTCTACCTTCCTTCTGCTTCTCCCTTCTCCAAACTTACTCGTAAGAGGACTAAACTCGAGTTAAAGAACGAACCCATGAGTAAATGCACTCAATTCACGAGTAAAAGTACCAAATTCACGAGTAACTGCGCTAAACTCACGAGTAACTGCGCTAAATTCACGAGTAAAAGTGCCAAATTCACGAGTAAAAGTGCCAAACTCACGAGTAACTGCGCTAAATTCACGAGTAACTGCGCTAAACTCACGAGTAAATGCGCCAAACTCACGAGTAAATGCGCCAAACTCACGAGTAAATGCGCCAAACTCACGAGTAACTGCACCAAATTCACGAGTAACTGCACCAAATTCACGAGTAAAAGTACCAAATTCAAGTACGAGCTATATTCTCAACATAAAAAGACCCCTTCATCACACAAATCAAAATAATTACGATTTATATTATAAAAAAATCCTTTTTGTTCAAGAATTATCACTATAGATGTCTTGACTGTCTCTTATTATAAAACGTAATGATTACTATTTACAAGCGTTAAATTTATATTCCTAAGAAATATCCTTTTTCTTTTTCCTTAAAAACAACAAAAGCACCGTAGAGATTTCTCCACAGTGCCTTTGAAAAGTTAAAAGTATTTATTCTCCTTGGTTCTGATCAGTAACTATTTTTGCTTGTTCTTCCCCATTTAAAATTAGCCGGAATGAGATATCGGCTTTCAAAGAATCTGATACCGCACAGTATTTTTCTTTGCCCAGATTAATTGCCCTCCAGATTCGTTTACTGTCCACTTGCCCATCAATGATGAAAGTCACAACAATGGATGTGAATCCTTTTGGCAATTCTTCTTTTCTCGTGCCATCTGTTTCAATTTCAAGCTTGTCCACAGATGACAAATAAGGTTTCAGTATCATCGTGACATCAATTCCAATGCAACCAGCTAGAGAAGCCAGCAGCATTTCAGTTGGTGTACATCCTTTACCTTCGCCTCCATATGCAGGAGTTGCGTCCATACTTACTTCATAACCTGAATCTCCAACAGCTGTGAAAGCACGCTGGCCATTCCATTTAGTTACTACTTTCATAATAATTCCTCCAGCTCTCCTTATATTAACTACATTTTCTTCAAAAATTTCTTGGCTCGATCGGTTTGTGGTTGTGAAAAGAATTCCTCTGGGGGACCTTCTTCAACAATGACACCATCTGACATGAAGACGATTCGATCAGCAACTTCCTGAGCAAAAGTCATCTCATGTGTAACGATAGCCATGGTCATTCCATCTTGAGCAAGTTCTTTAATTACAGCCAACACCTCATCTACCAACTCTGGATCTAATGCAGACGTTGGTTCATCGAACAATAAGATATCCGGTTCCATGGCAAGTGCTCTTGCAATCGCAACCCTTTGTTGCTGACCTCCAGATAATCGGGAAGGATACACATCTTTTTTATCAATCAAACCTACTCTTTTTAACAGCGTTTCCCCTTTTATCTCTGCATCATTTTTCGACCATTTTTTCACAATTAACAGTGCTTCGATAACATTTTCCAATACCGTTTTATGCGGATATAAATTAAATTGTTGAAAAACCATTCCCGTATGAAGACGGACTTTTTTAATTTGTTTATTGCGCTCTTTATGACTTTTTTTCGCATCAACGACAATGTTGCTCACTTCAATAGTTCCACTCGTTAATTCTTCGAGACCATTTATACATCGAAGCAATGTACTTTTACCTGAACCACTCGGTCCAAGAATCACAACAACTTCGCCGCTGTTCACTTGTAAATTAATATCCTTCAACACTTCTAATGTTGAAAAACTCTTCGATAGGTTGTTGATGTTTATCATTCTACTTCACCATACTTAGTCATATATTGATAACCGTTTTTCAATTCTTTCCAAGACAAAGGAAAATCCTGTACTCATAATCCAATACATTAGCGCAATTGCTAAATAAAATGGCATGTACACATAGTATTGAGCGATTAATAATTGAGCTGAACGCAATAATTCGGTAACCGTTATAACGGAGACAAGTGATGTCTCTTTTAACATCCCAATAAATGTATTGCCTGCTGGCGGGATGGCCACCCGAATCGCTTGCGGGAAAATAATCCTGCGCATCGTTTGATATGGCGTCATTCCAGAAGCATATGCCGCTTCATATTGCCCTTTAGGGATAGATTGAATCGCCCCGCGTAATGTTTCAGACAGGTAAGCCCCGATACTAATACTTAACGCAATATAAGCCGCTGTTAGTGGTTGAAGATTTAATCCGTAATCAGCCAGTCCATAATACACAATAATAATTTGGACCAAAGTGGGAGTACCTCTTATGATGGAAACATATGCACGAGCCATCCACCTAATAAACTTATTACCTTTTAGTCTTGCTACCGCCACAACCACAGCAATAATCGATCCAAAAAACATTGAAATAATGGTGATAAGGAGCGTATAATACGCTCCCTTCAATAAAAATGGTAGGTTAACCCAAATAACATCCATAACTTTGCTTGTATCCTTTCTACTACTAAAGGTTTATTCTTTTGGCTCTTCCCCAAACCATTTCACAAAAATCTCATTATATGTGCCGTCTTCTTTCATATCAGCTAGATGTTTATTCAATTCTTTCAATAATGATTCATTGCCTTTACGAATCGCGATTCCTGCTTTATCAGATTTAACCGGTTCACCAACTGCTTTGATCTTAAATCCATTACTCTCTACAACTGGTTTCAACGCATACATATTATTAATGGTTGCATCGATTCTTCCAGAGTCCAAATCCTTTAATGATGTAATAACATCATCATATGTTTTAATTGTAAAATCCCCCACCTCTGGAAGCAGCTCTGTACGAAGATATGTTTCGTCATTAGTACCTAGCCCCACTCCAATGTTCTTGCCTTTGAAATCTTTTACAGACTTAATCGAGTTATTATCTTCTTGAACGATTACCTTCACATGGTTAGTGATATACGGTTCCGTAAAGTCCATTTGTTTTTTACGTTCATCAGTAATGGTCATTTGACTAATAACTGCATCAAATTTTTTTGTTTGTAATCCTGCCACCATACCTGAAAATTCTTGAGAAACAAATTCAACATCCACTCCAAGACGCTTGGCCATTTCTTTCGCGATATCAGCATCAAATCCATCCATCTCTTTCTTATCATTCAAGAAATTGTATGGCTGATATGTACCCATAAGCCCTACTTTAAGTGTTCCGCGATCTTTGATTTGTTGTAATAAATCTGCACTGCTTTCTTTATTTTCGCTTGCCTTATCATCTTTCGAACCACAAGCACTTAAAATCAAAGTAAATGCTAATAATAATACCAATGTAAGGTATGAATATTTTTTCTTCATAATAATCTGTCTCCTTTTTATGTTCCTAATAATCCAAAAAATTCGAATCTGACCATTTCTTTAGCCAGTTCCGCCGTTGTTTTGTTTCGTATATGCGAACCCTCTGAGACCGGTCCGAATAACCACCTAGATAGGATTCCTTCAAATAAACTCATTAATAATGCAGCTTGTAAACCAGGATCCCTTTCCGGTAGAATGTTTAGCTCCATCGCTCTTTTAATATTATTTTGAAAAGCTTCTTCCACCTTCAATCGAGTTTCAATAATCACCTGTTTAAGTGACTCTTCACCGTCAATTCCTTTGAATATCATTTCCATCATATATCGATTAGATGCGGAAAAATCAAACAACTCTTCAAATAACTTTTCAGAGGAACTCACAACATCCTTAACAGTTCCAGGAAATTTTCGATGTCCGTGCGCTACAACTTCCAGAAGTCCGTTCCGCCCTTCTTGAATAATTTCTAAAGCAATAGCTTCTTTACTTTTAAAATGCCAATAAAAAGTTCCCTGCGCAATACCCGCTTCTCGAACGATGTCAGAGATCTTCGTTTTATGATAACCAAGTGAAGCAAAAAGTTGTTGCGAAATCTCTAATATTTGCTCTCTTCTATCCACCTTTTCTGTAGAAATTCTTTCTCACCTCCCGATTGATTAGTCAGTCAGTATTATCATATAAAATTACTGTTCTGTAGTCAATTATCTTTAGTGGTTTAGTCGGTATTGAGAGAAATTTATTTTATCCTTTTGAGCATTGTATAGCGTAAAGCAATTGATCACGTAAGTACTTTGCATCCCTTCAGCAATATTCCTAAGTTAAAGAGCTCCTGAAAATTCATTTCAGGAGCTCTGGTATAAACTATTTATTTCTTTAACTCATTGTAATGACTGACAACTTCTTTGGTAATTTCGCTATTTTCGTCTAAACCACTAACTTCTTTAAGAACAGAAGGTACACCGTTTTCTTTCACCATCGCTTGCAGCCTTAGTGCTTCTTCATCCTCGTTATAGTTAAAGAGTAAAGCTGCTGCTATTGCCTTCGCTAGATGTGTATAGGAAAGTCCAGCTTTCTTCGCTTCTACTGCAGGGCGTACAAGACGGTCGTTTGGTCCAAGCTTACGCAGAGGTGAACGGCCTACTCTATTTACTGAGTCATTTAAGTAAGAATTTTTAAATCGGTTAATAATCTTGTTAATATATTGCTGATGCTCGTCTGGGTTCAACTGGTATTCCTTTATTAAATAGGCTCCAGTTTCATCTAATGTTTTCTTGACTTGCTTTACAATGCCTTCGTCTTCCAATGACTGGTCAATCGTCAATTTGTTATCCTTAAGATAACCCAAGTAAGCAATGACAGCATGTCCTGTATTAACGGTAAAAAGTTTTCTTTCAATGAATGGAGCGAGTTCTTTTACAATGGTCATCCCCTCAACGGCAGGAATGTTTTCATTCGTTTCAACGACCCATTCATAATAAGGTTCTACTAAAACATCGAGGGAACCCTCGTTATTTTGAATCGGAACAATTCGATCAACAGCTGAATTAAAGAAGGATACTTTATCAGCTAAGTTTGCCTTTGTATCTTGATCTAAGTTTTCTAGAATGTATCCTTCTAAAAGATCTGTTGCTGATATTTGGTTTTCGCAAGCAATCACATACAGTTTATCATCGGTTTCCTTCACTCTTGAAGTTAACCCTTTTGCAATTAAAGGTGCGATGTGAGGCAAAATATTCGGACCGATTGCAGTCGTAAGGTATGTTGCTTCTTTAATTGCCTTGATGATTTCCTCTTCCTGCTTTAAGCTGTTTAAACCTGATACATTCTCTACTGTGACCGATTCTTGCTGATCAGTCGCCAATTTGACTTGGTATTGCTTTTTATCATTTAACTGGTCGATGATTTGATCAGCTATATCTACAAATGTTACATGATATCCAGATTGTGAAAAGAGTGCCCCAATAAATCCTCTTCCAATATTCCCTGCACCGAAATGTACTACTTGTTTCATTTCTATCATCCCTTTATCAAGTTAGTATATAAATAATCCAAAAATATGGCTTCCATTCTACTGCGAATTACTTCTTCCTCTGATGATGAAAAAATCATTATAGATTCATTGCTTTCAATTAAACTTGAACTGATTAAGCTGACGATTTCCTGCTGCTTCGCACTTAATTCTTCAGGTGCAAGCATCAGCAACAGGTTTTTCATATACACGTCTTTTCCGTCCATTCCTCTTACCATACAGAGTTCATCTAAGTGGGCCACCTGGAAAATCAGCTCTTTCACATTCTTATGTCTGGTATGAAAAAGGCCCATTCCAGTGCCTGGAATACCTAAACCACCTTTTTTTTCCCGTTCGTTAAGAGATCCAATCACATCATCCGCATCCTTTAGCAGATCTTCCTTTTCAGCCATCCGAACCATTTCTTCGATGATTCGCGGATGTCCTTTCAGATGCGGCAGCCGATAAAACCGGAAATTATTGATAACAGCGTCTATTGCTTGTTGGACGTCTTTCAGTTCCTGCAATACTTCTTTCAATTCGCCATTCTCTTTTTTTGGCAGGGAATCCTTTTGGGCTGAATGACTGCTATAACGCTTATTCTTAGTGAAGTTTTCAATATTCTTCCTTAAATAATTCCTGATGTTCAATATATTCTCTTCACTCAAAAGAGGGGATACGACGATATAATCCATATCGATATACGGAAGCCGAACCGTAGAAATGATTACATCATAGTTTTTCAGGCTGCCCTGCTGCTGGATATCTTTGATCGTCTTGATTTCTACAGTCTGGATTTCTATGATTTCTTTTTTGATCCGGCTTGCAAGCATCTTCGACGTACCTATACCTGTCGGACAAACAATGAGTGCCCTTATTGATATTTCTTCCTCCCGCATCACTAATGCAGATCCGAAATGAAGGACAATGAAGGCTATTTCATCTTCAGGAAAATCTTTAATTTCTTTGAACCCCTTTTCCAGACTGGTCTTTACTGCTAAAAAGAGAACCGGATACTTTCGTTTAATATCTTCCGTTAAGGGATTATATAATCCCATTTCCTGTTTGATCCGGAAAAGCGATGGTTCCATGTGAGCAAGGAGCCCTTGATACAATGGGAAATCCTTGGTCAAATCGATTTGCAATTGAGCAGAAACATCTTTTATCAAATTCCTTATCAGCTGGCCTAGCACCACACTGTCATATGGAACTGCATCCGCCGCATGAAGCTTGGAACCTTTAAGGATGGCGGCCAGGTAGCTTATATCATCGATAGTAAAAGAGACTTCCAGCATGGTGCTGAGTTCCTTGCCTATTTTATTCATAAGATTATTCTCATCCGAAAGTTCTCTTATTTTCTTGAAGTCCTTCTCCAAAAAAAATTGGCTTTCATTCCTTTGCAGGGTTACATAAATATGCACAATTAACCCTATATACCCGCTATCAGCCAAACGCGAATGGACACTGTTAAAGGTCGAGTTCAGCACCCCATCAATAGCCAGAAGATAATCGGGATCGAAATAGTCGAGGATTTTCCCTTCTGGGAATTTTCCTTCTTGCAACAAAAATAAACTTTCAATCAGCTCTTCATTAAAGAAGTGCAAGAAATAGGCAGCCTGAGCTTTCCGTTTATTTTCTTCAGTGCCGGTAAGCTCTATTCCGACTCCCCTTTTTCTGGTAATCACGATATTAAAATTTCTTATCCACTCAGTCAGTTCGTCTAAATAGGTTGAAAGAGTGGTTATGCTTATACCGAGATCCCCCGCTAGAGCTTGAGTTTTATATGATTCTTCCTGCAGTAAAGCTAAAAGAAGATGCAACTTTCTTTCTTGTGGCGTTTGATCAATCGGATGATTACCCATCAGATGCTGTACAAGCCTAAAGACTTGTTCATTCTTCCCATCGATGGACAGCCCTTCATGTGTATTGCGTGTTAAATGCAACTCAAAAGATTGCAGGATTTTTTCTATGGCCTTCAGATCACGTTGAACCGTCCGGACACTTACATTCAGTTGTGTTGCAATGGATATGGCCGTATGTTTTCCTGAAGTTTTTATGATCAATTCTATGATTGATTTTTCCCTTGAAGTAATATACATGCTACCAACTCATTTCAGGTGGAGTAACACGAGAAAATACTGAATAGAAAAGCGTAAAACGCTTTTCTATTCTTGGTTAAGAGTATTTAATTATTTTTAACGTTTATAATATCCATCAATTCCCTGGCTGATGTGGCTTTAACCATCTTTTCAATATTCTCCATCTCCGAGCAAGTAACCGCAATGCCAGATAGAATTTCAAGATGCGTGCCATCCTTGCCGGCTATTCCGAATATTAACCGAGCCTTTTGACCGTCAAAATCGACACCGTTTGGTATCTGTAAAACGGTAAATCCAGATTTAAGGACATCTTTCTTAGCTTCCTCAGTTCCGTGTGGAATGGCTACATCATTTCCCATATAGGTTGAAGTCATTTCATCACGTGCAATCATCGCTTCAATGTAGCTTTCCTTAACGTATCCTGCATTTACCAAAGCTCTTCCCGCAAAGCGGATCGCTTCTTCCTTATTGTCAAAATGCTGATTAAGGAAGACATTTTCTTCGCGAAGCAGATCATTATCATCCGGTGCATCTTCTTCACCTGCATCGATGCCAGGTTCAATTGAATGTTCACGAACACCTGGAACTTCCTCTTCAGCATCTTCGACAATCTCATGAAGCTCGTCAGTACCATCATCCTGAAGCCGCGCTAGCAATGAATCGTATTCAGGACTTGATAAGAAGTTATCGACAGATACATGAAAAGCATTCGGCACTTTATTTTGTGCTCTTGGAGTTAACTCTTCCTGTGTAATAACAATTTGTGCGTCAGAAGGAATGTTGCTGATTGCTGTATTTGTAACATCAATATTCAAACCAGCTTCCTTTACCTTTTTGCGCAGGAGGGAAGCACCCATTGCACTTGAACCCATACCAGCATCGCAAGCAAAAATAATTTTACTGACGTTTGTTGGCATAGTGCCCGGATCTGAAGCAAATACATCAGCAACAGAACTTTTCTTCCCTTTCATTTCTTGCATTTTTTTCGCAGCATCTTCGATATTTTCCTCCGTCTGTTTGCCTGTTTTCAAGACGAATGCAGCTACGATGAATGATACAATTGCAGCTACGATCACACCTGCAAAGTTAGCAATATATGCGCCCATATTATGCGGAGTTACCGCTGTAATGGCAAGAATACTGCCTGGCGAAGCGGGAGCGAACAATCCGCCGCCTAAAAGAACTAAAGTGAAAACTCCGCTCATGCCTCCAAGAATGACCGCTAAAAATAACATCGGTTTCATTAGAATATAAGGGAAATATATTTCATGGATACCACCGAAGAAATGAATGATGGCAGCTCCAGGCGCCGATCTCTTCGCAGTACCTTTTCCGAAGAAGCAATAAGCAAGCAGAATACCAATACCGGGTCCAGGATTTGCTTCAAGCAGAAACAGAATGGAAGATCCAGTTTGTTTAACTTGCTCTACACCGATTGGTGAAAGGACGCCATGATTAATTGCATTGTTTAAGAACAATACTTTGGCAGGTTCGATTAGAATACTTGTTAATGGCAGTAAACCTGTACCTACAAGCCAATCAACACCTGCTACAAGCCATCCTGTAAACACGTCAACAGCAGGACCTATCGCTAAGAAAGATAGAATGGACAGCAAGCCGCCAAGAATCCCAGCTGAGAAATTGTTAACAAGCATTTCAAAACCGGCTTTTATTTTTCCTTCAATAAATTGATCGAATTTCTTGATAACATATCCGCCAAACGGCCCCATGATCATTGCACCAAGGAACATTGGAATATCAGATCCAACAATAACACCCATAGTCGCAATAGCACCAACTACGCCCCCTCGGTGATCATGAACTAACTTACCACCTGTATACCCAATTAAAAGCGGAAGCAAGAAAGTAACCATTGGGCCAACCATTTTGGCAAGGCTTTCATTTGGGAGGAAACCAGAAGGAATGAATAGTGCAGTGATTAACCCCCAAGCTATGAAAGCTGATATATTCGGCATGACCATTGAACTTAGAAAGTTACCGAACTTTTGAACAGCAACCTTTATATTAAAGTGAGCCATTTTGCTCTCTTCCCTTCTTAATATAGTTTCACCTAATGTTAAGTTACGGTACATCCACATTCAATAAAAGAAAAAGCTAACTTTGTCGCGAGAGAGAAGACAAACATAATGTTTCTCTTAATTCTAGTTTTATCATTTCCCGCCAGAATATTCCCTCTTCAAACGTGTGAAGGGCGAGAGCCCAACGGTAAGGGGAGATGAATGGCGGTTGGCATAAGCCAAAGTAATCTTTTGACAAACATACGTTCGGTGTTTAATAATAACTATAAGGGGGTGAAACCAATGGTCGTAAACAAAGCTTATAAATTTCGAATCTATCCAACTAAAGAACAACTAGTTCTAATCAATAAAACGATCGGCTGCTCCCGTTTTGTCTATAACTTCTTTTTAGGCAAACAAAAGGAGAAAGATGCCTACTGGTATATCTGTGAAGAAATGAAGCAGAACGGCCAATTACCCTCTAATGAATGGAAAGGTTCTTTTCTGAATAAATACGCAACAATCAAAGAACTTCCAGCTTTAAAGAAAGAGTATTCTTTCCTGAAAGAAGTAGACAGTATTGCCTTACAGAAATCGGTGGAAAATTTAGCAGATTCCTATAGTCGATATTATAAAAAGCAAAACAAGTCACCACGATCGAGATATTAACGCAGGACTCAATCTAATGAATGAAGCCTTAAGGCTTCTAACCGTAGGAACTACGGGAGTAGCCTAATTAAAAATTGGCCGATAGGCTAATGTTCTTAGGAATCCCCCACTTCAATCAGACAGTAAGGTCGATAAGTGGTGGGTAGTTCAATCAGCCAGTAATAAATATCATTATGAGCTTTGATAGATAGAGTGTTAGTGAGGAAAGCGAGCAGTAGGATAGAGAGCCACCTTTCAATCGAAATTAAAGAGCCCCATTCGTACTAGTACTAGTACGAATGGGGCTCTTTACAATAAAAGGGTACTTTAAAAGATCGAGGAACTACTTGCTATATCTCTTATAGTGGGATTATTCCTAATACAAGAGATACCAGAATCATGACAAGTGTCGATCCGCAAGCCCACTTCAAGAAAGTACGCTGCAGGGCTCCAAAATCTTCTCCTACCATCCCAATCAATAGATAGGTTGATGGAACAAGCGGACTTAATAGATGAACTGGTAACCCTAAAAGAGAAGCTCTTCCTATCATGGCAGGATCAATTCCATAAGCAGCACCTGCCTTAGCAAGTAATGGAAGTACGCCATAATAGAAGGCGTCATTAGACATGAAGAAAGTAAAAGGTGCGCTAATGATAGCTGTGATAACGGCAAAGTGTGCACCCATTTGGTCAGGAATGTGCTGAATCATAGAGTTTGCCATAGCATCTACCATTTCCGTTCCGGAAAGAATTCCGGTAAAGACACCTGCTGCAAATATCATCGAAACAACTGATAAAGCATTGTCAGCATAATTGGCTACACGATCTTTTTGATCACTTACTTTCGGATAATTAATCGTAATAGCAATGGCAAAACCTATCATAAATAGGACCGCTGAAGGCATAAGTTCCATAATCAGCGCGACTAGCAGGGTAAGTGTTAACGCATAATTAAAGACAATTAATTTAGGACGCTTAATGTAAGCATCTTCAGTTGCAGCCGCATGTTGAGCTACAGCATGATAATCTACTTCTATTATCCCGATTCTTTTTCTTTCTTTTTTACCCATACAATATGCCATGAATAGAACGAATAGCACGCCGCCAATCATAGCAGGAATAACAGGCGTGAATACATCGGACATTTCTAATTTCAAAGCAGTCATCACCCTTGCTGTCGGGCCTCCCCAAGGAAGAAGATTCATGACTCCAGATGACGAAACAGCGATACCAGCTAATATAAGCGGTTTCATTCCAATCCGTTTATATAGCGGAAGCATGGCAGAAATCGTGATCATATATGTGGTTGTACCATCTCCATCTAACGAAATAAGTAAAGCCAAAACTGCCGTACCGATGGCAATTTTTACAGGATCTCCTTTTACAAGTCTAAGGATCGTATTAATGATTGGATCAAAAACTCCAGCATCAATCAAAATACCAAAGAAAAGGATTGCAAATAAAATCATGATTCCTGTTGGCGCCACACTTTTGATTCCTTCTAGCGCCATTTCACCCATTTGACTACCGAAACCACCAATAAGTGCGAAGGCACTAGGTACTACGATCAAAGCTATCATGGCTGAAAGTCGCCCTGTCATAATTAAAATCATAAACACTAAAATCATCAAATATCCTAATAAAGCGAGCATATCTATCACTCCTATCTTCTAATAAAGTAAATTGTATATGAAAACGCTTAATCTGTAAGCGTTTTCAATTTATTGTGTTTTAAAACTATTTTGTTAATTGTGTTCATTGTGTTCACGGAGGTACTTTTCATCTTCAATTTTCAGACTATACCGGATGCCATGCCCGGGGTTTGAATGGTCGGTTTTTAAATGATTTTAACAATATTGGTAATCTCTAAAGCACTTTTCTCCCCACCGATTTTCCCATACAAAAAACACCTCCATTTACGAAGGTGTTTTTATATTTCCTAGGTTATCTTTCTCTGAATCAAATCTTATAATATCTACGTTCTGGTCTCCCTACTACTCCATATATTACTTCTGCCTTACATTTCTTTACGGATATCAGGTATTCCAGATAACGCCTTGCTGTTGTTCTAGAAGCGCCGATTTGAGAGCTCACTTGCTCAGCTGACAAACCAATGTCGCTTATTTCAAGAACTTCCATTACTTTCGTTAATGTGATTTCGTCGACTCCCTTTGGTAATGCAGGTCCATCATTGATTTCCGGCGTAGACGATCCCTTTTTTAAAATAAGATCAACAAAATCCTGGTCTATATCTTGTTTAGATTGCATAAGGTGGGCTTTCTTAAGATACTCCACTATGACTTGGTTGAAGCGCTTCATTTCTACCGGTTTAATTAAATAATTCTCTACACCATAGTGAAGGGCCTTTTCAAGTTGTTCTTTTTCTGTGGCTGCCGTAATCATGATAATATCCACATTCGGGAATTTCTGACGAATGCTTGGAAGTAAGTCTGTACCAAGCTGATCCGGCATATAGACATCAAGCAGAAGCAGATCAGGGCTTTTTTGTTCCAAGATCCGAAGAGTTTTTTTTGCATTTACTGCTTTCCCGACCACTTCTATTTCTTCAAAGTTTTTTAAAAATTTCTCATGGATATCCGCTACACGAAAATCATCTTCTGCAATGACCGCTCTTATTTTTAGCATTCTTTCCCTCCTGTCTGCTCTTTAGGAAGATACACGGTGAATACGGTGTTTTCTTCCTCGCTTTGAACTTCGATGATGCCACCCAACTCTTTTACAACATGATCAGCATTTGATAGTCCATATCCACTTGGATTTCCACTTGTTTTCGAAGTGAAACCCCGGTCGAAAATAAACGCGATATCATTCTCGGGTATTCCCTTTCCATTGTCACTTACTTCAAATACCATATCATTTCCGATATCGGTAGCGAAAAATTTCACTAGTGGCTCATCCATGCCAGAAACCGCTTCCAGCGCATTATCGATTATATTGCCAAGAATCAAGGTAAGTTGGGACAATTTTATATGGTCCGGGAGTTTCTCTAAGTAACTTTGTGAGTCTATTTCAAAGGGAATCTTCTTTTCTGATGCTTTTCCTATCTTCCCAAGTAACAGAGCTTGTACCTTTGTATCTTTAATCTGTTCGAAAACAACACGGTTCAGAGAGTACAATTCGGATGTTTCGCTTTGAATCATATCTATTGCTTCATCATATTCCCCTAACTGTATCAATCCGGATAGAACATATAATTTATTAGTAAATTCATGGGTCTGTGCTCTTAAATCCTCTGAATGCATCTTCACTTCCGATAGTGTGTTAACCATTTCCTCTATTTCTGTTCGATCACGGAACGAAGCGACAACACCGCTTACACCTTCACTATCGAAGATCGGCGTGCAATTCACAATAACAGATTTATCTTTCCATGAAATTTCTTTATCCACTTGCGGTTCCCCTGATTTCAACACTTCATATAAATATGTTGAAGGAAACAACCCATCTACATTCAAATGGCGAACAGGTTCCTTTATATCCAGCAACTTTTTTGCCGGCTGATTCATGGATGTAATCAAACCATTTTGATCAATGGCTAAAATACCTTCTTTCACCGAGTGAAGTACAGCATTTTTCTCTTTATATAAATTAGCAATTTCAAATGGCTCTAACCCTAATGTATCTTTACGTATGCTTCTTGCCAGCATATAGCTCCCGACGATTGATATCATAATGGCTACTAAAGACACAATCATCTCTTTAGATAAATCCTTAAAAATTTGGGCACGAACATCGTTCACTAAAAAACCGACCGAAACGATTCCAATTATTTTTCCATCCTTATCAAATATCGGTGACTTTCCTCGAATAGAAAGACCAAGCGAACCAGCCGCTTCAGAAACGTAATATTCACCATTTTTTATAGCTCGGTTGTTATCCCCGCCTTTCATTCGCTTCCCTATTTCAGAGGCTAACGGATGAGAATAACGAATTCCCTCTTTATTTCCTACAACGATGAATTCAGCCCCCGTTTCCTTGCGAATCTTTTCGGCAATCGGCTGGATCGTTCTAGCAGGATTTTCGGATTCAAATGCCTCCGTGACGGTAGGCATAAAACTAATGGTTCTTGATAACTCCAATGCTAACTGACCTTTATCCTTCGCTATTTGTCTTCCTTCCATATAGGAAAAGGAGGTCGTTAATAGGAGAATCAAAAATAAGCTCAATGATAAGACTAACCCAAGAATCTTGGTTTCTAGCGATACTTTCTTCATATTCAACAGCATCCTCTATTTTCATTTCCACTTTTTAAATTTTATAGGAATATAGTGATTTTACCATTTCTAATAAATAATGAACATGAACCCTGATAAAAAAGAGAGAGCTTGTTTTGAAAAAGATTAACCAAACCAAGCCCAAAACCTGTTCAATAATAAACGGTATTTTTATTATTCAATGTTCCTTTTACTTGATTTATTTCTTATAAAGCTTGTGGAACTACTTGTTGAGTTTTACTAAAATCAGCCTTTTCTACGGGATAATTTAACCAGAGAGGAGGACAATCAACAGTAGGCATTTTGTTGAATAATGGTTTTCTTTGGCTTGTCCTGATTCTATCTTGCTTTGAAGCCCTTTCTTATTAGAAGAAAGCAAAGCAGTTTAAAGCTTAGGTTATCAAATTTCTCCAATGTTCAAGGGGGATATTATGACTAACATCCCCTTTGAATACTTTATTTTCAAAAACATGTAAATGAATTAATTTGTCTTGTATCAATGCCAAAAACCGTCCAGAACCTGCCATTCCATCTGAAGCCTGCAACAGATCGCGGACCGACAAAAATGGGATAATACCAGAAACTTGCACCATTATTTAGCCATATAAAAGTATTCCGGAATAAGCAAAATGAAATGGCTCCTGGGTCTACAGCAAATGTTGAAGCCGATTGTTGGAGAGGGATAAACGATGGCGGAGGGGCCGTTGGCGCTTGTGAACTTGGTGGTGATCCTGGTTGGCCCGGAGATCCTGGTGCACCTGGAAATCCTGGTTGGCCCGGAAATCCTGGTGCACCTGGAAATCCCGGTTGACTAGGAAGCCCTGGTAAACCAGGTATACTTGGAAAGCTGGGTAGACCTGGAAACTGTCGTATAAGATAATCTTGATTTTCATAATGATACATTGGGTACATATACATAGTCATTCACCTCTACATGATTGAATGTAATAAGATATGGTGAATAGGCTTGAGATGGTTGGGCTACTTTGTAATTATTAGGGGGATTCTCACTTAGTACGCTCTGTAAAACATTATTGTAAGAGAAAGGGGAATACATTTTTGACTCAATATATCTATATGGCTTCTCCAATGAAACTTCCTGAAGGTTCGCTTGGACATAAGCCAGTCTCACCTGAACAACCAAATGTTTTCAAAGATGAATTGGATTTCACACATTTACATTTTGAAGATAATTACGATAGGGCATCAAAAACAAGATTTTCATATAGTTCCCACTTTTCATTCAAACATCAGGTTGCCATTAACCATAACCTTTTACCGCTAAAATACCTATCCAAAAGCAATGCGATACAAGAAAAGTGTTTAGATATATTGTATTCGTATATAGAGGAAGAACTGCACGCTAGCGGAGTTATCGAGTATTTCACTAGTTTGAGTGGCCACGAAGACTTGCCCATAGGAATTAATCGAAGCGTTAGTTGGACTGACATTAAAACACCTTATAATCTAGTTTTAGCGGACCGTGAATTTTGGTATATTACCTTGTGAGCACACTAGCCTCCCACATTGAAAAATGAACATTCAAAAGCCCGCTTGAAACCAATTCAAGAGGGCTTTACCATGGCTTTTTAATATAGCAATCTCCATAAATAGAACGTCGCATAAGACTCCCAATTGGCCCACGCTCCTGATAATTTGAGAATTTCTTCTTTCGTAGGTTTTGCTTCAGTTTCCATAACCAATTTCATTGAATTATGCAACCCGACATCATCAATTGGAAAAGCTGCTGGAAAACGTAAACAGCGCATCAATACATAGTTCGCTGTCCACGGACCGATTCCACGAATTTTGGTCAGCATTTTTTCAGCCGCTTTAACATCCTTAGCATTTAACAACTCTTCTTTTGTGAGATCTCCTCGAACCATCAGTTGGGCCACGCCAATTAAATATTCGCATTTCTTCACGGTCATCTTCATTTCTACAAAATCTTCTACGGTTAAATTCGCGATCACTTCAGGCGTTGGGAACAGCCAATATTTCTCTCCTTCATATTCAACAGATTTACCGAATCTCTCAACAAGTCTGCGTTTCAATGTATAAGCATACGTCAAGTTGATTTGCTGCCCAAGAATTCCCCAGGCAATAGCTTCAAATAAATCCGGGATACCGATATTTCGCAGACCATAAAATTGACTTACTGGCCTTTGCAATAAAGGATCATTTTTTGCTAACTCATAAAAAGGAAGCAAATTCGTGTCCAGATCAAACCATTGTCGAACGTATTGGGAAACGGCTTCTTGAACATGTTTTTCTACTGAAGTAGTACTTCTTAAAAATCGAACAAAAATCATCGTGTCGTTCTCAGCTCGGATTTCCACTAATATTGTCTCGTTTTCTACGAATAAGGCACGATAAATTTTTTGATCAACAATTTCAAATAGACATTCATTGGAGGATCGTGACAGGTATCTCAAGTTTTCCGAAAAGCTAAACTCTCTGGGGGCGTGGATGATCAATTCATCCTTCTCTTTATCAAGTAATTCTTTGTTCATTTTATATGGCTCTTTCATTTTGCCCCTCCTTCTTCACGCTCTCTTTATTCTAATCCTATTTCCAAAAAATTAATTACGTTATCTTGCACTTTCCTTCTAAATTTGGACGGTGTATGAAGAAATCATAAGTAAACCAAAAGAAAAAAGACCATTATTTTTGGTCCTTCTTAGTGTACATCGTCCATATTTTAGGTTTTCCTAAGACCCTCTCATTGTTGACGGATTTGCAAAAGGGGGGGAATTAATGTAATAAACCTAATCGAAAAGCAAGGGCAACGACTTGCGTCCTATTTTTTGCTTTTAGTTTAGTCATTAAACTGCTTACATAATCTCTCACCGTATGCTCGCTTAAGAACAATAATTCACCTATTTTTTTATTGTCGTACCCTTCCGAAAGCAAATCAAGAATCGTGGTTTCTCTTTCTGTTAAGTGAAGATCGGAAGTTTTTGCTACTTTTTCACCTTTCCTTGATAAAAATAATCCAAGACGTTTCCCCACTTGTTCAAGTAAATCTAACTCATCTTTCGAACAATCAAAGTCTTCCCCTAACTGATCAAAAGTAAGCCATCCAAACAATTGATCTTGATGGGTGATCGGTATAAAAATAATGGAAGACAGATTAAATAATTTAATATGTTCCTCTTTTACATAATTTCTTGGATTTTTTAAATATATCGGTTTTTTGGAAGTAAGAACTGAAGTCTGCTCAGTAAGCTGTCCTTTCATGCTCTGTACCTTTGGAAGCTCTGCACCAATTACACCATAGAATTGATTCGACCATGGGATATAAGCGTAAAAAACACATCGTTTATAGTGAAAATACTCTTCACATTTTTTTAATATATAGGCTAAATCATGAACTCCTGAAGAGCGAATCAGGAGTTTGTTTAATTTGTCTAATAATTGTAGCCTTTTAAGTTCCCTATTTTCATGGGGATTTTTCTTGGTAAGATCTGTAGTATCTGCATCTACCCAATTGTTATAACTATGGACAAGGTAAGTAAAAATAGATAATGAAAACATTAATATAGGAATGATTCGGTTATGTTTTATTTGGATCATGAGTGTAATCAAAGATTTTTGGAAAATCAATTGAAACAGGTTAAAACTTTTCATATTTAAAATCGATAACTGAGATTGAAGCCAATTGTCAAAGTGGCTAGCTAAATCTTCATCGGTACCTTCAATGTTCGATTGGGTTAATAGTTGAAAAAATGAATGCAGCAACGTATCAGTTATTTTTCGATTTGACTCGGAAATGGAAGGTTCTAGACTGAGGTAGATATTTATATTTTCTTCAATCTGTTTGCTATGAGTTTTGATGAACAATACGAATTGTTGAAACGTAATTTCTTCATATGGATGAAATGGCTGAGTCATAAGAAATTCTTCTCCTTCAAACAAAATAACCCTATAAATGGAGGATATTCACTCTATTATTATACATCATCTTATAGGATAGTATTTCAAAATGAACGTAGTAAGATGAATGTGTAGCAAGTTAGTAAATCTTTTTGAATCCGATTTCGAATAGTAAAAAGGTTCTTTGTACACAATTTTATCCATGATTTTAATAAATATTGAAAGGATGCGTACTTGTAATGAGACTTGAAAATAAAGTAGCCATCATAACCGGTGGAGGTACAGGAATCGGTAAAGAAACAGCCTTATTATTTGCTAAAGAAGGAGCAAAAGTTGTTATCACTGACATAAATCAAGAATCTGGAAGCCAAGCAGTAAAAGACATTCAAACAAATGGTGGAGAAGCACTTTTCGTCCAACACGATGTTAGCAAAGAAGAAGACTGGAAAATGGTTGCAGAGGAAACCATCAAGACTTTTGGCAAAGTTGATGTTCTTTTCAACAATGCAGGAATTTATATTATAAAACCTGTTGCAGAGATTGAACTGGAGGAATGGAATCGTCTAATGTCTATTAATGTGACTGGCGTATTCCTTGGAATGAAACATATCATGCCTTTGATGGCCAAACAAAATAAAGGTTCAGTGATTAATGCTTCCTCCATAGCAGGTTTGATGGGATCTCCAGGACATGTTCTATATGGTGCTAGTAAAGGAGCAGTACGTATTATGACAAAAGATGCGGCGATGGAATATGCTTCTGCGGGGGTTAGAGTGAACTCTATCCATCCTGGATACATCGATACTGGAATGGCAGACTATGCTTCTGAGGTAACTGGAAATTCAAAAGAACAATTAGGTGCAAATTTATTTCCTTTAGGACATCTAGGATCTGTAAAAGATGTTGCAAATACAGTGCTATTTCTTGCTTCTGATGAATCAGCTTACACGACAGGTGCAGAATTTGTGATTGACGGTGGAGCAACAGCAAGATAAAAAGATTTAGCAATGTTAACAATAGGATATCGACTTGAATTAATTGCAGAATGGAGAGATTGATATGAAATTAAAAGACAAAGTAGCAATCGTAACAGGTGGCGCAAGTGGAATTGGTGAAGCGACTGTTCGCCTTTTTGCTGAAGAAGGAGCAAAAGTGGTCATTGCTGACTTTTCAGAACGTGGTAAAGACATATCAGTAGAATTGAATACGAATGGATATAATACATTATTTGTTAAAACAGATGTAACAAATGAAGAAGATATTAAACAGATGATCAATGAAACCGTGAATAAATACGGCAAGCTAGATATTATGTATGCAAATGCTGGAGTTGCTGATGATGCACCAGCACATGAATTGTCCTATGAAAAATGGAAACGAACCATCGATATTAATTTGTCAGGAGTATTCCTTTCTGATAAATATTCGATTGAACAGTTTCTTAAACAAGGTACAGGCGGTGTCATTGTTAACGCTGGTTCTATTCATAGTTTTGTTTCATTACCAAATCCAACAGCCTATTCCTCTGCAAAAGGTGGCGTGAAGCTACTAACTCAAAACTTATGTACTGCTTATGCAAAAGATGGTATTCGTATTAATGCGGTCTGCCCTGGTTATATTGACACTCCTTTACTTGCTAGTGTTGATCCTCAAACGAAAGAATATTTAGTTTCTCTTCATCCACAAGGCAGACTTGGAAAACCAGAAGAAATAGCAAAGGCTGTCTTATTTTTAGCAAGTGATGATGCTAGTTTTGTTAATGGTACAACCCTTCTTGTTGATGGGGGCTATACCGCACATTAATTTAAATTAAGGGATATCTTTTAATAACAAAGCAGTCTAAATCGTAGATCATTTAGAACTGCTTTGTTATTTCATTTAAAAAAAGTGAACTAACTCTTTCATCAACAAATAGACCCTTTTGTGATTCACAACCAAACTATGTTTGCGAAACAGCCAAGTTCTCACTCTGCCATAAATTAATTCTATTTGTCGCAAATACTCCTGGAGCTTTATCTACCTTCCTTAACAGATTCAAACTATTTATAGTCACACAAGAAAAAAGCCGATCACTAATATAGTGAAAGGCTTTTTTTCTTATTTGTCCGGGCAGCCATCTTCGGCTGCCTTTTCCTATTCCTATTTGAAAGAAATTACGTTATCTTGCTTTTATATTATCGAAATGTTTGTATATCAATACTTTCTTGTATACTAAATGGAGAGGTGAATGTGATGAATTTGAAAAAAACAGACATTCCTAATGATTACTGGAAAGCTATTGTAGAGTGTGATGCAGCGTATGATGATCATTTTTTATATGGCGTAAAAACAACAGGCATCTTTTGTCGGCCCTCCTGTAAATCCAGGGTGCCCAACAAAGAAAACGTGCAGATTTTCAAAAATGCCAATATGGCTTTAGAAGAAAATTTCAGGCCTTGTAAACGCTGTAAACCCGAAGGCTTGAATCTGCCAACAGATGAGTGGATTGAGCAAATAACTGAATGGATTGATCAACATTACAGCGAGCCCCTCACATTGAACACATTGGCGGATATTTCTCATGGCAGTCCCTACCACTTACAAAGATTGTTTAAGCGTGTGAAAGGTCTATCGCCTACTGAATATATTCAACAACTCCGCCTTGAAAAAGCAATTAGAATGCTTGAAAGCTCCGAACAGCCGGTAACCGAAATAGGATTGGCTGTAGGATTTTCAAGCACCCCCTATTTTATAACGTTATTCAAAAAGAAAACGGGATATACACCATCAGGATATCGAAAAGCTTACCATCAAAACTTGAAAAAGGAGCGTGAACAACATGATGAATGTTAAAGAACAAACAATAGATTGGGCCATTTTAAAATACGATAAGTGGCAATTATATGTAGCCAAGTCTGAAAAGGGACTTTGTTATGTAGGTTCACCTGGTCAATCGTATGATGAGCTGAAAACTTGGATACAAAAACGCTTCCCCTTGGCGAACCTTGTTGAAAATGAAGAAGCCTTAAAGCCCTATCTAAAAGAACTGTATGAATATTTCGAGGGAAATCGGCAAACTTTCTCATTACCCGTAGATGTTAAAGGAACGCCATTTCAACAAGAAATTTGGGCAGCATTGAATCAAATACCCTATGGAAAAACCTATTCCTATTCCGATATTGCCGAGCACATTCAAAGACCTAAAGCTGTTCGCGCGGTCGGAACGGCTATCGGTGCTAATCCAGTTCTGATTACTGTGCCCTGTCATCGGGTAATTGGAAAAAATGGAGCCATAACTGGGTACCGCGGAGGAACGGAGATGAAACAATATCTGCTTCAATTAGAAGCACAAAATGGAGGGAGATAAATGAATAGGGATTTGAAGAATTCACCAATCTACACACTTGACTGGGGCCAAATTCATCAAACATTGGACGACCAAGGCTTTGCAAAATTGCCTGTCCTGCTTACTCCTGAACAATGTCAAAACTTTATCAATTTGTATGACCAAGAAGAACTATATCGAAACACAATCAACATGGGACGTTATTGCTTCGGTGAAGGCGAGTATAAATATTTCGATTATCCATTGCCAGCTCTACTGCAGGAGCTACGTACGGCATTTTACCCTGAACTCGCAATAGCTGCTAATCGATGGTTGCACCAGTTAGGGAAAGAAGCCATTTATCCTGATTCGTTAGATGTTTTTTTAGAAGAGTGCCATGAAAAAGAACAAACCCGTTCAACCCCTCTTATTCTTAAATATGAAGCAGGCGGCTATAATTGTATGCATCAGGATCTATATGGAGATGTTTATTTCCCATTCCAAGTTGTATTTACACTAAATCAGCGGGGGGTTGATTATACCGGAGGCGAATCCATTCTTGTGGAACAGCGTCCCCGAGCCCAAAGCCGAGGGCATGTCATCACGCTAGAACAAGGAGAAGCACTCCTCTTCCCTACGAACCACCGGCCAGTAGAAGGTAAAAAAGGATATTACAAGAATACGATGCGTCATGGCGTAAGCACTCTTCAATCTGGAATACGCTACGGGATGGGAATCATTTTTCATGATGCAAAGTAACGGTACAACACGATAACAATGAGATTTTCAGCTTTTTGAACACAACTTAAGCCCCAACAAAACTCGAATTGTTTTGTTGGGGCTTAAGTTTTAGTTAGCTTTGGTCAGAACCTGAATGCTATGATAAGTTTTCTCTGATCAACCTAATAATACTTTTATAATAGGAAACTTCATGCGGCACAAATTTATCTCTGCCAACATATTGATCTATCATCATTCTATGGCCATCTTGATTGATTTCAAAGCCTTGGATATTCACTTCTTCTTTTGTTCCGTCCCACAGGTCTTCAAAATCATCCAATTCAACTTTTACCATCCCAGAAACTTCTTCTTTTTGTAAGGTGAAGTCATCGAAACACTGAGTACTTTCATATAGAAATACGTTAGCTAATTCTTTGTCGATGAAATTTTCTTTTGTTACATGATATTCGATAACACCTAATGAGACCAACTTATCAAAAGAAACCTCGATGCCTATTTCTTCTTTAATCTCCCTTACACCGTCGTATATCGTTTGATGAGCCAGCAAATGTCCGGCAGCCGTAATGTCCAATAGGTTCGGATAATCTTTTTTCATCTCACAACGATGTTGAAGATAAAGATAATCCACCCCCGCTTCTCTACTAACGAACCAACAATGGAAAACCTCATGCCAATGTCCCATTCTATGTACTTCTTCACGCGTAGCCACGCCGATTTGTTTACGATCCGCATTAAATACTTTCAACATCTCATTTTCCATATTTCGCTTCTCCCTACGTTTTATTTTTTACTTTTCGTCTCCAAACATTAAAAAGAAACTGCGACATAGAGGACAATATGGGATGCAGGTTAGATATAGGTGGTGAAAAAGAGCCAAGATTTAATGTGGTTCCATGCCCTCACTCTTTTTTACACTACCTTCTAAACTTTTATTTTTCATTTTCCTGCTTTTTCTTTTTTCCAATTTTTCGGGTTTAAGTAACTTTTAAATTTAGCAGCTACTTCTTTTCCGACTAAAAGTGCACCTACCCAGAACATTACTTCTGCAAAGACAATTGCACCTGTTATGACCCCCGCTTTTACCGCAGTTGGAAATGGCGTAAAAGGAGCTATTACAGGAATAATCCAAGTGAGAAGAGACACTATTAGAAAACCCATTCCTATTTTGTAAAACTTCGATTTCGTTACTTCCTTACCTTCTTTATCCAATTAAATAACCTCCGTTATGATTATCCTCATTTAATTTTTCCGGCAACCATTTTACTTTCAATATACCATTCTCTAAATATATTCTTTTTTTATACGTTTGAATGGACATTTCGTTTCATTATAAATGAAAATAAAAAAATAGTTGATAGTGAAAGCATAATCAATAAGCCACTGAGGTTACCTGGGATGAAAAATAGAGTAGCCAAACAGGATGATTTATAGGTAACAAATGTACAATCCTCCTCCACAATTGGGCAATATAACGGCATTGTTACTCGTGTTTTGGGCCAGACTTAGAAAGACCAATGCTAGTATTTGTAAGTTGTATAAATAATAAATATCCGATTTTGATTTCCATTGTTTCCCAAACTTGTATGTGATATAGTATCATCGTAACTTATTAAAGATCTTTAATAAGTTTTTTATATTAGGTGGTGAACATTATGAATGAGTTATTCGTTACTCCAAAATCTATGAAGAAGGTTATCCTTAATGGTATTCGTACAACTCTTTTAGAACTTGGAAGTGCAACAAAAGTTGAACTCAGCGATAAATTAGGAATTAGTTTCCCGACAATAAGTAAATTCCTATCGCAGATGGAGAAGGATGGGGAACTTATTTTAGTCGGCCTCGATGATTCTAGAGGTGGAAGAAGAGCAAAACGATATGCATACAATCCTGAACATATGTTAGGTTTAGCACTATTTTTAGAGAGAACAGAGACAAATTATGCAATTTTTAATTGTTTGGGTGAAGTGAAGGAACAGGGAAAAACGTCAAGTGTATTAATAGATGATAATCTAAAATTATTAACCAAGTATATTGAAGACATTATAGCTAAATACTCAAAGATTAGTTCAATGGCAATTGGTGTCCCTGGTTCGGTTGATAATGGTCGGATTTTTTATATACCAGGCTACGAGCATTTTCAAAATTTTGATTTAAAAGGATACTATGAGGATCGTTTTTCTATACCTGTGGTAGTAGAGAACGATATGAATGCTGCAGTTCTTGGATATCACAATAATAAGGGGAATAATGACAATCAATCTCTTATATATTTGTATTCCGGTCAAAATGGTCCAGGTGCAGGAATTATGATAAATGGAGACGTGGTGCGAGGAAGTACTTTTTTCTCGGGTGAGGTTTCATTCGTCCCGCAGTATGATGACCGAAATTTTCTGCAAGCTTTAGAAAATGGAAGTGGACCTAAGAAAGTAACTATCCGTGAGGAATATGAGATTGATGCAATTAGCCGTTTAGTAGCTACGTTTGTAGCAATCATTAACCCTCATACGATCATTTTTTGCAATGATGATGTGAACAAATTAATAATAGACCAAATTGTAATAAGGAGCTCAAAATATATCCCAGTAGAACATCTTCCAGAGATAACAATGAGTGATTGGAAACAAGACTATCTATATGGATTACAAAATCTTGGACTTGATCTCATGATCACTGGAACAAGCAGGTAAAACGAATCAGAAGTACAATGGAGCACCGCAAAAAAATTAAAGGCGGGTTATATATATGGCTACATTCTTTTTAGTAATCATCTATTTGGCTTTCATCAGCTTAGGTTTACCTGATTCATTGTTGGGGGTTGCATGGCCTGTGATGCAATTGGAATATGGAGCACGGCTTGAGACTGCTGGCTTGCTTTTTATGACGATAGCAGGTGGTACAATTATTTCAAGTTTAGCAAGCGGAACTGTACTTAAACGGTTCGGAACTGGGAATGTTACATTTGTCAGTTGCTTAATGACTGCTGGGGCTTTGCTAGGTTTCACTTTTGCTCCATCGCTTGTTTGGTTAATTATTTGTGCCATACCACTTGGATTAGGTGCAGGTTCTGTTGATGCAGGATTAAACAATTATGTTGCTACACATTACAAAGCACACCACATGAGTTGGCTACATTGTTTCTGGGGAGTTGGGGCTACACTTGGTCCCATCATTATGTCTCAGTTTATTTCAGAGCAAAATTCTTGGAGACAAGGATATCTTACTATTGCTGGAATTCAGTTCGCATTAGTTATAATCCTATTCTTCACTCTGCCTTTATGGAATAGGGTCGCAAGAAACAGCAATGTTACTTTAAGTGAAGAGCCGGAAGATTCAAAAAGTGTATTTAATGATGAAGATGCTAAAGATATAAAACCTTTGAAGATTAGGGGAGTTAAGCTAGCTCTGATATCTTTCTTGTTTTATTGTGGTGTTGAAGCAACAATGGGCCTATGGGGAAGTAGCTTTCTGGTAAATGTTAAGGAGTTACCCGTAGCGGTAGCTGCACAATGGGTTTCCCTATATTACGCAGGAATAACAATTGGCAGATTTATTACAGGCTTTATTACTTTAAAGGTCAGTAACCGTACTCTCATTCGGGTAGGCCAAATAACAGCATTAGCTGGTGCGGTACTTCTATTCTTACCATTGCCGTCTAGTTTCTCACTTGTAGGCTTTATCATGATTGGATTAGGATTAGCACCGATATTTCCGTGCATGTTACATGAAACACCAGCACGCTTTGGAAAGGAGCATTCTCAGACAATTATGGGCTATCAAATGGCTGTTGCCTATACAGGTAGTACGTTCATGCCTCCTCTTCTTGGTTTCATTGCATCTCAATCAACAATAGGAATCTTCCCGTTTTTTATTGTTGTTTTTGTTGTAGCAATGATATTTGGTTCAGAAAAATTAAATTTCTTATTGAAAAAAAAGGATTTTTTAAAGGGGAAAAATACGAATTCTAAAGTACTTTAGTGATATAGAGTTTGCATTGATAACTACGTTGCTTATTTTTATATTAATGAGAATAAAGATTAGTAGTTGTTTAGTATGAAAGCTGATAAAGAGAAAATAAACGAATAAGGTGAAGATGATGAAAATTGAACATGTAGCTATTTGGGTGAATGATCTGGAATCAATGTGTGCCTTCTACGCGCAGTACTTCAAGGGCACAGCCAATCGTTTATACCGTAATACGGAAAAGCAATTTGAATCCTATTTTATAACTTTTGAAACTGGAGCACGTCTAGAAGTTATGCGACAGAAAGGAATACAAGATAAAATGACTACCCCAATAACAGGATATGCTCATATCGCTTTTTCTGTGGGAAGCAAAGAGAATGTCGATCAATTAACAGAAACGTTAAAAGCAGCAGGATACCCTGTGTTGAACGGCCCACGTATCACTGGGGATGGTTATTATGAAAGCGTAGTAAGTGACCCTGAAGGAAATCAGGTAGAGATAACAATCTAACAGAAAATCAGACCTCATGATAAAATCGATTGTGACTGTAGTTACATAGAAAGCTGATTTCGTTTCTAAAAAACCTCCCCTTTTTTTGAAAATGAAATGCTTATTCTTTTGTAATGAAACTTTCTTTTATAAACCAGTTTATTGTCACTGTTCTTCTGACACTTAAATTGTTTTATCCAAAAATTAATCAACAGCAACAAAATGATATACTTTTATTATTGTGATTCCTATGAAGGATACCAAAGAACTTGTCAAGAAAGGAAAATCTAATGTACATTGAATTTATTGCCACAACCATAGAAGATGCCCTTTTAATTGAAAAATCGGGTGCAGACCGTATCGAGCTCGTTTGTGCTTTAACTGAGGGCGGTTTAACTCCCAGTTACGCCCTGATAGAAGCTGTCGTCAGTTCGGTAAGCATTCCAGTCAACGTGATGGTAAGGCCTCATAGCCAATCATTTCAGTATTCTCCTGATGATCTGAGTATTATGAAGAATGATATAAAGATTATTTCCTCATTGGGGGCAAACGGCGTCGTATTGGGTGTATTAAATGAAAAAAATGAAATCAATCAAATATACCTGGAAGAACTATTAACAGCATGTGAAGGTTTGGAGATTACATTCCACCGAGCCATCGATGATACTCCTGACCCAGTACGAGCTGCTGAAATGCTAGCACAGTATCCGGAAATTACAACGATATTGACCTCCGGTGGACATGGTGATTTCCCAACCCGCATGCAAACCATTCACCAAATGAAAAAAGCCTGCGGCGACATCTCGATTTTAGTCGGCAGCGGCTTAAATAAAGATAATATCCTTTCTATCCATTCCGAACTAAATACCGGTTACTATCATTTTGGTACAGCTGTTAGAAAAAATAGCAGCTTAATTGAAGGAGTTCAATTAGATAAAGCGAAAGAAATTGTAAACATGCTAAAGATTTAATGAAAAGATTCTGTTAAAAAACAATAGGAATGGGACCATTTCTTTGGTCCCTTTTCTGTCCCTTATTGAAGTAAAGTACACGTTTGTTGCATAAAAAAGGGCTGATCGTAACAGCTCATCTTGGTTCGTTACTCATATTTATTTTTCTTCATACTCCTCTATATTGATTAGTACGAATAGCCAAATCGCTGAACAGTTAATATACTTAATTCCACCAATTATTGTATGATTAAGAAAACATTATGAAAGTGAGCTGAAATCTGATGATGTATTCACCACTATTTGAAAATGATGTACCTGTAGTTATTCTCCCTTAACGGTAGAAAACTACAACTCCGTTAAGGACAGTATTATTTGTCTAGAGAAAACGGAGGGCACAAAATGAAAAACACCTTATTAGGTTCTTTATATTTATCACTCGCTGCTAGTATTTGGGGCGGGATGTATGTTGTGGTAAAGGTTGTGGTAGACTCTGTTCCACCACTTGAATTAGTATGGTTCCGCTATGTAATTGCTATTGTTGCATTGCTAATTATTGGCGTTGTAACAAAACAATCATGGCGTATTGAAAAACGAGACTGGCTGCTAATTTTCATGATTGGGCTTACTGGAAATACAATTTCCATTGTAACCCAAGAAATTGGTACGATGCTTTCTACCGCACAAATGGGTGCTATCATTACTTCAACCACACCTGCATTCATGGTGCTATTTGCGCGAATTATTTTAAAAGAAAAAATTACGTTTAAAAAAGCACTTTCAATTATTCTAGCTACAATTGGTGTCTGTATTATAGTCGGAAATGCGCATATCAATTCATCTAATCAACTTGGTGCGGTATCGTTACTTATTGCAGCACTAACATGGTCGCTTATGTCTGTTCTTATTAAGCGTGTCCCCGGGCAATATTCACAAATTGTGGTAACAACCTATGCTATTCTTGTTTCAATTATCTTACTTACGCCTTTTACAATTAATAGATTAGATAAACTCGACTTCCAAGCCATGATGCATCCAACTATTTGGGGCGGCCTTTTATACTTGGGAGTCATTTCGACAGCATGTGCCTTTTTACTATGGAATCGCGGATTGCAAATGCTTAATGCTTCAAGTGGCGGATTATTTTTCTTTTTCCAGCCTATAGTCGGTACCTTTTTAGGGTGGTTATTGCTAGGTGAGCAAATTGGCCTGCCTTTTTGGATAGGTACTATATTAATCTTTATTGGTGTTATATTTGTTATTCGAGAAGAATAAGCATCAGGAAAAAGCTGATTGGTGTTATTGCCGATCAGCTTTTTATATAACTTTGGCATTTTTATTAATAGTTAATTAGTCACTTAGTAAGTAATTCTTCCCATTTTTCAAGTGAAAGTTTATTGGTCATATGCTTATATGCATCAGGTACTTCTATTGAACACATAAGCTCCAAACTATTACCATCTGGATCATTAAAATAAACGGAAGCGTTCCCTTGATGGGGACGAACAAAAGGTTCAATGGACGTTCTTTTTCCAAAAGGGACAACTTGAATTTGCAGGGATTGAAGCCAAGTCAAAGCATTTTTCATATTTTCATAAGATACTCGAAAAGCGATATGCCGTAGTGAAGGGTGATATGGAGTTTGATATTCTTCCCCTTCCCACAGACCTACCCAACTTTTGTTTTCCTCGATCCAAAAGAAGGCAGTATCTTCATCCTTCCATGCCATTTTCAAGCCTATTTTCTTATAAAATTCCATTGAAATGGCTAAGTCTTTAACAGGTAAATGGGCTTCATATAAACCTTCTATCATAGTAGATTCTCCGTTCTCGTTCAAAGTAATGAAAGCTTTTACTATTCTTGCGAAACATTCATGCCGGTAAAATATTTTGGGAATGTTGTATGTTCTATCATTTTTTTCATTGGTTCATCTCCTAAATATCTCAATCGCCTATTTTTCAGTCCGAATTTTTATATTGTCCTACAATAATAGATAAACGTTTCCTTTTGACCGTGTTCATTTTTTTCCTCATTAATAGAAATCCGTATAAATCCGTTTCTTTCTAAAACTTTTTGAGAGGCAATATTGTTACTTGTTGTTTTCGCATGTATCTGGTTTACACTTAATTCTGCCGCTGTGTTTACTAATAGCTTTAATGCTTTATTGGCTATTCCCCTTTGCGTATACTTCTCTCCAATTCTATAACCCACATGTGCCGAGCCATTGGTATTATCAATATCCACCAAGTTAATTCTTCCGACAATAGAGCCTGAGTCATTCTTAATGAGATAAAAATATGAGATATTTTCTTCTTGTTCTTTTAATAATTCCCTATGTCTATTTTTAAACGTTTCGAAGGTATAATAATCATCTCCACGACTTGGGACCGTTTGTTCAAAAAACCTTCTATTATTGCATTCAAATGTAAATAACTCTTCCGCATCTCGTTCATTTAGCCTATCAATAAATATTTCCATCACTACTCATCCCTTTCCAAAACACTTGGCTCATCTTTACAAAGTTTGATAACTTCAATACCCTATAATTCAAGAAACCTATTTACATATCCTTCCTGATAATACCTGCCATATCAAGTTCCCAAATCTTTTTGAGAATAAATATTTTTCCATACGTTGTATAAGGTGTAAAAGCTTTTACAAAAAAATAAGGGGAATCATTACATGAAGTCTACTGATGAAAATTTTATACAACGGCTGCAGCGACAAGAAGAAGACGCATTAGAATTTATAGTTGATAATTACTTGCCATTGATTAAGGGGATCACATTTAAAATTCTTTCCCCCCTTAAGAACGAAGGAATTATTGAAGAATGTATCAATGATATTTTTCTCTCCATCTGGAACAATTCGAAAAAGTTCCATGGCGATTCAACAGATTTCAGAAAATGGATTTGTGCGATCGCTAAGTTTAAATCGATTGATTCCTACAGAAAAGCTACTAAGAAAGTGGAATTTACTTCAAGTTATACCGATGTGAATCTAGAAAAATCAGCAGAAGACGAACTGATTATGATGGAAGATAGAACGGAACTACTTCAGTTAATCGAGCTTTTAGAGCCTGTTGATCGAGATATTTTTATCTTGAAGTTCTTTCTAGGTTTTAAGAATGAGGATATTTCGATAAAACTCGGGTTAACCAAAGCTTCGATTGACAATCGAATTTATAGAGGAAAAAAGAAACTAAATCAAAAAGCTACGAATCTTAAGTTAGGAGGCAGCGTAGTATGAAGGATATTTATGAATTATTAAATGATATAGACATAGACGAAACTGAATTTGAGGAAATGGAAGTTACTGAACTAGAAAAAGCTAAAGTCAAAAGAACTCTTAAAAAATCAATAAGCAAGAAGAAAAAAATGAAGGGTTGGCAAAAGAAAGTTCTGGCTGCTTCCATTATATTAGGATTATCCACCGCAACCATTGGATTATCATTCACAGCTTCTGCTAAAAGCATTCCTTCGATTGGAGATATTTTTAGCTTTTTTGGTAATGGAAATACTGGTCTCTATGATGATATCAAGAATGATGGAAAGGGTCTTTATAGTGATTATAAGAACTACTCCAACGAAATTGGCCTTACCGAAGAAAGCAATGGCCTTACTTTCACGATAAATGATGCCATTTATGATGGAAAAACAGTAACCATCACTTATACCATTGAAAGTGAAGAAGATTTGGGTGACGGATCATTCTATATTCCCGGCCCACAAATAAAAGAAATGAAAGCCCAAGCAGGATCAGATGGATTTACAAAAGTAGCTGATAAAAAATATGTAGGCTTACTAACGGCTACTAACTTAGATGAACTTAAAGAAGATACGGTAAATATAGACTGGGATATAAACAGCATTAGTATTACCGATACGAATAAAGAGATAAAAGGAAATTGGAACTTTGCATTCTCTCTAAAAGCAACGGAAAGCAACGAAAGGGTTATCAATAAAAGTGTAGATCAATATGGAGTAAAGGTGTCCGTTGAAAAAATCGCGATATCACCGATGTCCTTTGTCGTTCATTACAATCAAGAAGTTTCCGACTTGGTTAAAAACAAGTGGGATGAGGTCTATGTTGAATTGACCATTAAAGATGACTTAGGAAATGTGTACGCTGGACAAGGCAACGGAGGAAAAGGTTTCGGTTCTTATAATATGAGCTGGAGTAAGACCTTCCAAAAAATTGATCAGAACGCTACGAAACTGATTGTAACTCCTCATTTGTCCTTACGTAATTTCACTTCAGAGAACCATGGGGAAGTAACCATAACGGAAGATGGTAAAGAAAAGGTGTCATCCTTCCCAACAAAACCGAGTAGTGCTCCCAAAGAGTTGGTATTGGATGATATCGTGATTGATTTGAAGAAGTAATAATTGTATCTATGAGAGGTATACTGAAACCCTGATCCGTGAGTGGAGAAAGGTTCATGTATACCTCTCTTTTATTGTTCCTTCTTATTCAGTTCTTGAATATGGATAAATACATGAATTCCTCTCCAAGTCAAAAATAAATAATTTTCTTCTGGTAAATAAATAAAAAATGATGTATTATAATTTCAGATATTAATTAATCTTATTTGGTTAATCGGAATTGAGGAGGGAAATATATGATTGGTTATGTATTTTTAAATCTTGCTATTATGCTCGTACTTTTAGGCGTTTTATTTTATATGAATAAGAAACATGTTTCTTTTACAAAAAGGGTCTTTACTGGACTTGGATTAGGGATTGTATTCGGTCTTCTTTTGCAGTATTTCTATGAACCTCAGTCAGAAGCGATTGTTAAATCAGTCGATTGGTTTAACATTGTAGGTTCAGGCTATGTTAAGTTTCTGCAAATGATTGTTATGCCGCTTGTCTTCATCTCTATCTTGTCCGCCTTTACAAGGTTGAAACTAACTAGCAATATCGGAAAGATCAGTGTCCTGATTATCGGGATCTTGCTTGGAACGACTGCGATTGCAGCAGCCGTGGGGATTACATCCGCAACTGTGTTCAATTTAGAAGCCGTTCAAATTGAGCAAGGAGATGCAGAGTTAAGCCGTGGGGATCAAATAACGGAAACATACGGTACCATTCAAGATAAAACGATGCCGCAACAAATCCTTGAATTGATTCCGTCAAATCCGTTTCAGGATTTAACGGGAGCCCGTCCGACTTCAACTATTTCTGTTGTGATTTTTGCTGCATTTCTTGGGATTGCCTATTTAGGGGTCAAAAGGAAGCAGCCTGAACATGCTGAGTTTTTTGCTAAAATAGTAGATACATTGCACAGCATCATCATGCGCGTGGTAACGTTAATTCTACGTTTAACGCCTTATGGAATCTTGGCGATCATGACTAAAACGGTAGCGACAAGTGATCTGGACGCTATCCTGAAATTAGGAAAATTCGTGGGAGCCTCTTATGTCGCCCTAATTGTCATGTTCTTGATTCATTTGTTATTGTTGACGCTTGCCGGATTGAATCCAGTGGTATATTTGAGAAAAGCTTTCCCAGTATTATCGTTTGCCTTCACTTCAAGAACAAGTGCGGGTGCTCTGCCATTGAACATCCAAACACAGAAACAATTAGGAGTGTCTGAAGGAATTGCCAACTTTGCTGGATCCTTCGGTTTGTCGATTGGTCAAAACGGCTGTGCCGGCATCTATCCGGCCATGTTAGCCGTCATGATCGCTCCAACAGTGGGTATTGACCCTCTAACACCATCATTTATTGCCATGTTAATTGCCATTGTAGCCATTAGCTCTTTCGGGGTTGCTGGCGTAGGTGGAGGAGCAACTTTTGCTGCTATTCTAGTATTGTCAGCAATGAACTTGCCAATTGCCTTGGCGGGACTTTTGATTTCCGTTGAGCCATTGATCGATATGGGAAGAACGGCTGTGAATGTCAGCGGAAGCATGACTTCAGGTATTCTAACAAGTAAAATAACGGGTGACCTGGATAAGGAAAAATTCAGCGAAGAATCATCATTGAAAATAGAAGCTGAAATGTAAAAGCAAAAGCACCAATCTTCTTATTTCTTGAAGATTGGTGCTTTTCTCATTGATTGTAAAATGTATTTTACTTAAGAAGCCTATATAAAATGCCACTGTAAGATATACGCTCCTAAGAGCTGGTATCTTACAGTGGCATTTTTCTTGTAAACGGATCAAGGCATTTTCTCAAAATACCTATAGATCCGTATTTTTTATTTCTTTTTTTATTTGTCTCCCTGCATAATGATTGGTCCGATAGGCTGATAGTGCTTGGAACATATACTGTATCGAAACATACACCCCACATGCAAGGAGTATTCCTGCTAGTACATCTAAAACAGCATGCTGTTTCGTAAATAGCGTGGATAAAATAATCAGTGTTCCAAATGCAGTGACACTAGCAAACTCCCATTTATGCTGGTCTTTCCGTTTATACACAACGATCATCATAATAAATGTTGTCAGTACATGAATACTAGGTAAACAGTTAACAGGTTGATCATGACTATAAACAAGTCGAACTAAATTGGCAAAGATATCGTTCCCCACCACTTCTGGACGTGGTACGGTCGTTTGCCAAAAACAATATACAATAAAACAGAGAAGTTTTCCGCTAACCAAACTACCTAATGCAACAAAATAATGCTTGCGGTCAACAAAACAGTAATAAATCATCAATCCATATATATACGGATACCAAAGTAAATAAGGAACGACAAATTCTTTAATGAAGGGAATCTCCCCATCTATTAGAGTCGTAACATCGACAGCATGACCTGTTGATTGATTGATGATCGAGTAAATAGAACTAGTAAGTACCAAAAGTAATAAATAACATACTGGGTGAAAAGAGAAAAGAGTATTGTTTTTCATAGTTCGCTCCGGCTTTCAATATAATGGTTATTTTCCAAAGATTATTATACAACATTTAGCACTCAATTGGACTCATAACATGCTAGATTTAATGATTCCCAGGAACTATTAAATGATATCTTTGACTCTTTCTAATAATAGACCTTCTCATGATAAAAAAAGCCATGGTATGTTAATATATACCATGGCTTAAATAAGTTGCTTTATCCAACTCTCTCATTCGTTCGATAATACTTTTCTTGACCATATGAAACTGGAACTACACTATAAGAGAAAAAGGGTAGCCCCTCTTCCTTCTAGATTTTATTAAAGCGTCTTTTCCATACATAAGTTAAGGTAATAAAGAAGTAGATGCTAAGTGTAATAATCGTTACGATGATGGATGTCGTGAAAATGATTCCAATCAGGATCGTTATTAAAGCGATGATCGCAGCCCAAGTTGTATAAGGGAACCATTTAACCGAATAGGCACTTGTTTTTTCAGGATGTTTTTTACGTGATTTCAGATGAGCTATAGCTATGATTAACCAGATAAATAATACGGTATATCCCAGCGATCCCATTAGGAAATCGAAGGTCTTGCTCCCAGCAAATAAGGAAATCAGTACACCGCCATATAAAGCTGAAGTACACATTAATATTGCGTAAACAGGAACTTTCTTCTTGGATAAACGTGAAAAGATTTTCGGAATGCGACCGTCCACGGCTTGTGTATACAATACGCGAGATGAACCATACAGTCCAGAGTTCATCGATGAAATGATTGCTAGTAGAACAACTGCGTTCATAATATGGTCGGCACCTGGAATCCCTATCATTTGAAAGACCATCACAAACGGACTTTCAGGCACCCCGTTTACTTCGTTCCAAGGAATTAAACTAACGATGATGAAAAATGGAATGATATAGAAAGAAATGATCCTGACCAATGTACTGCGAACGGCTTTTGGAACCACTTTTTCGGGATTTTTCGTTTCAGCTAACGTGACCCCAATAATTTCAGTACCACCATATGAATAGATCACAACAAGCATCGCAGTGATTAAACCTGTTGATCCATTCGGAAAGAAACCACCATGGTCAGTCAAGTTAGAGAAACCGACGGCTGTATGATCACCAAAAGTTACGAGCAGTAACAATAATCCAGCCATGATGAACACAATAATGACGGTAATTTTAATTAACGCAAGCCAGTACTCCGTTTCAGCAAAAACCTTTACCGACAGCAAGTTAATCGCTGTAACTAACACAGAAACAGCTAATGCCAGTATCCAAATTGGATATCCAGGCAGCCAATATTGAATGAAAATCGCTGCAACGACGGATTCTGCCGTTATGTTCAATACCCACATTTTCCAATAAATCCAATCTAGAAAATAGGCAGGATACTTTCCTAGGATCGATTGAACTAAGTCCCTGAATGTTCTTGCACCGCTATTGCGGACCGCCATTTCAGCTAAACCTTGCATAATGAATAATAAGATGATTCCACCAATTAAGTACGCAATAATTACGGATGGGCCTGCCATATCAATGGCTGAACTGCTTCCTTTGAATAAACCTGCTCCAATAGCACCGCCTAATGCCATCATCGTAATATGCCGTGAAGTCATTGTCCTCTGTAAATTTCGTTTGTCCGTTTCCATATCATTACCTCCCAAAATCAAAAAAGGCATATCGTCTCTTCCTTCATAATCAAATGAAGAAAGAGACGATATGCCTTATGCTTACCGCGGTACCACTCTTATTGGTTCTTTTGAACCCTGCTTTAAAAACCTTGTAACGAAGGTTAATCGTTAAAACAAAGAGAATAGGTTTGATCTATTCTTTTGCTTTACCACTCCCAGGCAAGTTCAAAGTATTATTGGACTGCGTTACACCACCCCGCAGCTCTCTTTACCGAATAATTTGCTTTTACTACTCCTGATCTTTGCGTTTTGAAAATTATATCTGAATATTTTTAATAATATCCAATACTATACGGATTCGATGTAAATTTGTCAATAACTTTTTTAAAATAACATTTTAAAAGAAACAAATCTTAGTGAATTGTGGTGAAATAGCTATATAAAATCAGTAAAATACTATTTAAAATTAAGTATGATGTATGTCCTCTGGAGAACTTACGAGTGGCAACAAGGATTCAGAAGGTAAGAGGAAAAACCGCCCGATGGATCCCCTTCTATACCTCTTTATTGTGGTATTATCAAAGGCTTATAGTCTTTAGTAAATACGAGTTTTCATCCTGTACACTTAAAAAGGAATGAAGAATTATTCCTTTTCATCTTTATACCAAAAATTCTCACTAACTGATAAAGAAGTTTTGATGTTTCGAACGGCATGCCACCAATTTTTAGGTGTGTACATTAATTCTCCTGAAAACTGTTCCACAATGTAGGGCTTGGTATATTTGAAATTTGAATCCTCCTTTAAATCCAAATCGAATAAATCATGCTTAAATTCTTTCACATACTCAGTATCATCAGGACTGAAGAAAATCCACTTTTTTTGGCCAAATACTACTGCGTTCCAATTATGTGATTTCTCAAAATCCTGGTGTAGTGGGGTTCCTGTTCCAACCGAACCAAGGAAGATCCATTTTAATTTCTTGTTGTTTTTTGTCTTGATTGTATTATGGTTGAATAGAGATGGGGTTTCAAAATAACTCTCTAAATCCTCATTGCCCATTATGGAAAAAGGCCAGTCACAATACAATTTTTCGGGGTTATCATTTAATATACCAATGAATTTACCAAGTTTTGATTTGTAAAATTTTTTTTCTTGTTCGTATCCTGATTTCCTTATGATTATTTCCCTTTCTCCATAATTTGACTGTAGGTAGTCTGTATCCCAATCCCTAGAAGGCCATAAATCTACTAATCCAGTTATTATCAGTGGCTTTTTACCCGCATAATTTTCTTCAAAATTCATTAGTGATAATTCTTTATAGTGTATCTTTTCTATCAATTCGCTCATCCTTTCAGAGTACGGGATACAATGTTAGATTTTCAAAATGAATATGAGGTGAACCTTGGGTGACGCTAAGATTATTTTCACCATTTTTATTACAACCGAAAACCGGATTAAAAAAAAGCAGTTCCTTGCTAAGGGACTTAATAGCTTTAGCTGAATCAAGTTTGTTTCCTTTAATATCAAATCTTCTAAGTATTTTATTGGTTAATTTCCCATTTTTAATGACCAAACCATATGATGGCCTGATTACAAAATTCAAACCAAGTGATCCCCCACCCCAGGCACCTCTGCAATAAATACCATTTTCGATTCCTGAAATTATCTCCTGTACTTCCATATTGCCAGAATCCAAATAAGTTGTTGACATTCTGGGCATCACAATTGAAGATTTGTCAACGCTTCTTGCATTACAGGAAGATTGTAAACCTAGGAGCTTACAGGTTTTTGCATTATGCAGCAAACCTACGTTTATCCCGTCCTTTATTAAGTGAGTCCTAAATGTTTCATTCTGTTCCGCATCCAATAAATAACTACCATTTTGCCTAGGAATGGTCGGATCATCGAATACGTTAATTTTATATTCTGACCATTTGTATCCCATCGTTATTCCATTTGGCTTTAAATACTCTAGGTAATTATCTGCTTCTAAAGTATGACCAAAACATTCGTGTACATAATGAGATCCAGTCCATGGCTCAAGCACAATTTGTGTTTCAATCTTGCGTTCAAGTTGCTGACCATATAAAGCAGCTTCTATTTCCGCTAAAATAACTTCAAAATGATCCATTAATTCAGTACATGGTGACTTATTAGTTCTTGTTTGCCATAATACTGGAATAATAGATGTTGAAGTCTCTATTAAAATCATTATAAGGATGGAATACTTTAATTCATTACTGCTCAATCCAATACGAAGTTTAAAAGACTTCCAATGTCTTAAGTGATCATAGCTATCACGTTCAATGAATTTTAAACAATGATTTAATTCTTCTTGAAGAAACTTATTCTTTTCATTATCGCACCTTGGTGAAACAACCCCTTCAACAGTTGAATCATATGATATTAAATATTCATTGTTCATGGTTTCGTATCAGCTCGACTAATTATTAATTGCGAAGGATCGTAATGGATCTTGCCATCAAAATCCAGTAATTTCATTCCTAGTTTTGATGCGAATACTTCACCCAATATATAACCCTCTATTCTCATGGGTAATAATTCGATGCACTCTTTTGATAAATAATATCCTTTTTGATACAGCTCCAAACGAAGGCAACAAATTAAACTTAATATTAGGCCATGTGCCTCGATGGTATCCACTATATTTCCAGTTTTACTAAACCAATTTAAAGCCTCTTCATAATTACTATCCTTGAAAAAGTGAATTCCTAAAACATAGGCAGCCCAATATGAATCATCACCTGTTTTAGTCGCTATTTGATAGCAATTCTTAGCAAGCTCAATTTCACCAGATTGGGTATAGAGAATGGATTTCAATTTCCACCCTATTGCTCCTAATGGTTTCAATTCAAAGTTTAAATCATCTATTTCTGCTAGACTCAACTTTTTATTTGATGAAATTTTCTCCATCGTTACCTTAGGGGAAATCTTATCTTCCTTGGAATATACAATTTCCCTCCCCATTTGCCCGGCTATATATTCCCCTATCCACCTGAAACTTTCAGGTAGAAACCCACTTTTGATTGAATAGGTCATTGTTTTCACTTGATTAATGAGGCCTAGATTGTTCAATACATTTAAGGTTTCGTCTATATCATTGGATAAATCATTAGTCTTGGGATCATAAAAATAATCCAAATCAATATCTACAATAACCTGTTCATTAATTATGAATTCTCCCAGATATTCAATAGTCGTGACATGTAACTCAATATTATTTAATTGTACAGAAGCAGAATTTTTCCCATTTCTAAAGCTTGATATGAATTCTTTCCCATGATTTGGCACAAGAGATAAAAGCCCCCAAAGTAATTCACTAAATCCTTTTTCTCCTAACATATGAGGGTATACCCATATAATTTTCCGAAAAAGACCCTCTTGTATTGCGGCGTACAAAAAGTCATCAATTCCATAAGAATATCTTCCATCTTCCCGACAAGGAATATCTTTTTTTAATTCATCAATACACAGACCCTCTTTAATGAACTGACTAATTCTGTTCATTTTTGAATTTTCTATGAACTTTAAATCTAAGTGTTGATCTAAATAAACCAAGGTACTATTCCTAGGAATTTCATTGACCCAATATGAAAATACTTCACTATGTTCCTCATATACATATATTTTATCCATCATTCTTGATTAATCCTAAGTTTAGAATCCAATTTATCTGGTCTTGATTGAACTTTTGTTGGCGGTTTATTTCCCTTGAACCTCCTATTTCTACCATTTCTAATATACTTGGGTGAATGGGGCCCCTAATTAAATTTTTTTCGGTCGCTGCATATAGCCATATAACCTTTTCGGAATCACTAGCTACTTTTTTTCCACTTAGTGCCTCGGATATTTCTTTAGAATATGTTTGATACGCATAGTAAATATGACCATTATTTTTAACAAGGTCACTATCTATTCTAAAAAATGGGTGTTTATTGACTGTTAGTATAGATAAAATGGCATTTAAAAATTCGTGTTTTAATAGTAAATGATTATTATCAGCCGCAAGGATAAACTCTTCGTTTTCAGACAAATAATTGTAAAACGCTTCCTCGATACATGTCCCTTCCCCTGCATAGGGCAATTCCATGTAACACTCGAAATGTTTGGACGCCAGGAACTTATGCATTAGCATCGTTATATCGGTTTCACGGAATTCTAAAGCCTGAAAAACACCGGGAAAAGAAGTTCTTAAACCACCTTTATGTTCAATATTTCCACTCATTAAATTTCTTACAATCGTTGTAGCCGTCGCTACAAGCTCTTCTTTATCTATTGTTTTTATGTGATTTAAATTATCAGCTGATAAATTCAATTCATTAAATTCATCATTTAAAAAGTTATTTCTATACTGGTAATCATATAATAAATTGTAAAGTAACTCGTCTAGTGAATAATTCTTTGGTTTTAAACCATTTGCCATTTTTCAACTGCCTCCTTCATCCTTTGATAATTTTTCTGTGACTTCGGAATTAATATTCCTTCATCTGTATATTTAGGGTCTTCATATGTAATGGCTTTTAAATTAGGGCATAAAGGAAGCAAGTAATCTAAAAGCTGGATTTGTTCATCCATTAAAATTCCATGATGCAGATCTCTGAATTTCCCTTTGATAATTTGACAACCTGAAAGATGCAATTCAAAACAGTTTTCAAAAGGCAATTTTTCTAAACCATTGAACATCTTTTCATTTGTATTCCCTAACAACCATTGATAACTAAGGATATGACCAATGTCTATAGTGATAGGGGAGTTTGTCTCCTCGACCAATGTTCTGAAATAATCAAAGCCATTTATTTCTCCAATAAAGAAGTTAGTACCTTCAGTGAATCCAGGAAACTCAACTGAAACTGGAACAGCCAGTTCAGATTGGTATTCGTTGATGTTCTTTATACAAGCTTCCAATCCTGCTGGTGTCATATATGGTGGTAAGGGGAAAGGGACGGTTTTCCCTTTTATTGACCACAGGCCAAGATCTTCTACAATCCATCTTATGTTATATCTTTCTATAATCTTATTAGTAAATTCTATGATTTCAGATTTTTTGTAATATTCGGTAGCCCCCATATTTAAAATCGTTTGATGGAATGCTCTCGCCTTAAGATGTGGATTGGCTTCGAATAATCTATCATAGGCATCAAAGTAATCCTCGGCTTTTAACACACTTCTATTTTTCGGTTGAAAAGCAAAGAAAATATAGTTAAACTCGTCTTTATAATTTTGAAAAAAGCCTTTCATCTTAGGCGTGATGTCGTCATGGTCCCCTTTGCTGGAAAAACCTATATCTTCCCCCCAAGGTAAATCCATGCCTAAACCAAGTCCAAGCTTTTCCTTTACATTTGGAAATTTTATTTTCTGATAGACTGTGCTCATTAGTCTTTCCTCCCCATAAGTTATTTTATTTAAGGCTAATCACACCTTTTTCGACAAAATACTCTAGGTACTTTTTATCGTCTGCTTTGCTCATTATCAGTGTGTTTCCGAATACTTCTAAGGATTCTGGCACTAAGAAGATTCTTTGCCATACAAAATCCATGATATACGTTTTATCTAACTTAATGATTTTAGTCCATGGGTTTATCAATAAGGTATTTGAAGTGATATCCGGTCCTTCCTTTTTGTATTTATCAGGAGGAAGCTCATCATTCTTTTGTGGGTTGACATTTTTATGCAGTTGCAAGAATCTATTCAGCTTTTCTTCAAACGTTATTCCGTCAGAGTATTGAAATGTAGCGCCCATTCTACCCATCCCATAATTGAGTAATTTGTTCCCTCTTAGATTTTTGCTTGATTGAATATGGATATCAGGATTATTTGTATCTTCATAAATATAAGTACCGGGTTCTAAAACAAGCATTTGCATGACGTCGATGCCAATTTTATCTTGATTTTTAAGTAAAAATTCCTCAGAACATTCAATTTCATCCTCGGTTTCACCAGGTAAGCCACCAATGATAGACATTCGCAGCGTAATGTTGGCATTATGTAAATTATCTATTATCTGTTGATAGTTACTAGAATGCACTCCTTTATCCAAGGAGTCTAAAATCCTTTGAGAATTGGTTTCATAGCCAACAGACATTAAAATACAACCTAAATTACTTAGTTCAAAACAAAATTCAGCGTCTAACAACACATTCTCAAGACGGTTTCGTGTACTGAATTTAATTTCATAACCTCTAGATTTAAGTATTTTGACTGCATTGACGACAAGCCGCAAATTAGTATTCTCATCTATGAAATTAATTCTATTAACCCCATAATTGTTAATGATATCCTCGCACTCGCTTGCTACTTGCCTTGCCGTTTTCTGCTGATAACTTTTTTCTTTTCTTGATCTATTACCATATGAACAAAAAGTACATCGTCCCCAGTAACACCCCACACATGTAATCAAAGACATATGCACTTCTTCATCTAAATAGTTTTTGTACGGTAAATCAGAAAAATCAGGTGGTAAGGCATCGGTGATCCTATATGCAGACTTAGATGGGACATTTTCAACATTTTTTTCATTAAGCCAAACAATATCCGGCACCTCCCCGATTTGGCAATCGTTTTTCAAATACCTGTTTAACATGAATAATGTTTCTTCACCGGCTGATATTCCTAATGAATCCACAAATTGATTTAATCCATTTAGGCTAAAGAAAGATGATTGACGAATCATGATTTGTTGCCCACCCATAATAATGTGGGTATTAGGGGAAAGTTCTCTAATCCACTTGCATATTAAAAGGGAAGGTAATATTTGGCTATAGTAAGCGATAGAAAGCGCGAAGATTTTGGGCTTATCGTTAAGAATTTTTTCTTTGATATTTTCGTATAAAACCTTTGTTGCTATATCACTTTTTTTCCAACTAAAATTCCTTACCGATTCAAGGATTTCTTCCAATGAGGTAATCTCAAGTTTTAAAAATGAATTTACTAGTAGTAGCTCTATGCCTTGTCTCACCAACCGAACGTCATACTTCAATGAATCAGACGATCTTTTCTCAATAAATACATTATTGTAAAGTTGCTTTTGTTCTTTGAATAAGTATTTAGCCATTTCGACTTTATATATCAATTTTAAGTCTTTACTTCCATTTTCATTGATACTCACATATTCAGCTAAACAATCTTCACTAAATAGGGTATGGCATAATTCAATATTTAAATCAATTTGACTTACACTCATTCCCTTGTTTCTCAAAAAACTAGTAATCATAGGTAAACTTAAATAAGGAAAGAGCCTGGCTTCAGTTAGAGGAGGAAAAACTACCATAGCATCTGAATTTTTCATCTAAAGAAATTCTCCTTTTATTTATCCAAAGAGAGTGCTAGTTTTTAAAAAGCTAACACTCTCTTTGAATCACCTTTATGGATTTAGGATCTAACTTATTTTTCTGCGTCCGTCACTGTACTGAAACGGAACGCATGAAATGCACTCCCTACTTCTAGCTCTTTAGCTTCGATTACTTCAAGGTTTTCCACTAGCTTTTCCGCTTGTGTTTTTTCCACTTGCTTAGTCATATGTTTCACCTCCTTAACATTTGTAATGGATTGCCTGTAACTCCTAGGCTCTAATCTATTTTTCTGCGTCCGTCACTGTACTGAAACGGAACGCATGAAATGCACTCCCTACTTCTAGCTCTTTAGCTTCAATTACTTCAAGGTTTTCCACTAGCTTTTCCGCTTGTGTTTTTTCCACCTGCTTAGTCATATGTTTCACCTCCTTAACATTTGTAATGGATTGCCTGTAACTCCTAGGCTTTAATCTATTTTTCTGCGTCCGTCACTGCACTGAAACGGAACGCATGAAATGCACTCCCTACTTCTAGCTCTTTAGCTTCGATTACTTCAAGGTTTTCCACTAGCTTTTCCGCTTGTGTTTTTTCCACTTGCTTAGTCATATGTTTCACCTCCTTAACATTTGTAATGGATTGCCTGTAACTCCTAGGCTTTAATCTATTTTTCTGCGTCCGTCACTGCACTGAAACGGAACGCATGAAATGCACTCCCTACTTCTAGCTCTTTAGCTTCGATTACTTCAAGGTTTTCCACTAGCTTTTCCGCTTGTGTTTTTTCCACTTGCTTAGTCATATGTTTCACCTCCTTAAAATCACTTCAAATCTGTCTCTTCTTGGTATATTTCACTTTCAGATAAACGAGAATTATACTTCTTCTTTCAAAGACAATTTTATATTGCTCTTTAGAAGCCTTTTATCATAAACGACTGTTCCTATAGCCACCAAATATAATCCTATACAAATGATTAACACGTATGAAAAACCAACTTGGGAAAATTCACCTTGGTCAGTACCATAGTCCAGAAAAGTGTTGAATACCCCCGCAGCGAAAGCCCCAGTTCCAAACTGTACCATCTGGAACAAACCCATATAAACCCCTGTTTCTTCCTCAGGAACGGACAACATAGCAATTTTATTTTGTGTGGGCATGGAAATGACACCGGCCAATCCAAAAAGGAGAAATGCAAATATAAAGAAAATTAAGCTGCCATTAAACATTGTCAAAGTAAGGTTTACCATTCCAATTATGGAAATCGAAATAGATAAAAGTAAAAGGTTTCTATTGTCTTTTAAATCTGCAAGTTTACCGGCATACCCAGATAACAAAACCGCCAGTATCGAATCTGCCATAATGATATAGCCAACAATATCTGGTTGAATATTGTGTACATCCCGCATGTAACTTGGAATGTAAAGCACTATTACATTTGTGATGAGAAAAAGAACGAATATTCTTATGATTGAAGAGATAAAAATGGTGTTTTTTATTGCCTTTCTTGGAAGCAAAGAAGTATTTCCGTGGTTTGCCCGTTCATAAAATATAAATAAAATTAAACTCAATATCGTAACAACAATAGAAAGCGACCGTGCCACTACACTAATATCATCATTGAATATGAATTGAAAACTGATTACCATAACTAGTAAAGCCAAACTGTTTTTTAAAGGTAAATGAAGGTTTGCCGTGATTCTTTTTTTTGATTTGGGAGTTACCATTAATACAAGAATTAAGGATATGCAACTTATGATAATCAATACTCCAAATATCATTTGCCAAGAGTAATATTTTATTACCAAACCACCAACAGCTGGTCCAATAAGTGTGGCAGTCGCTAAAACTCCGGAAAACCATCCAAAAGCCCACCCTAATTTATTATCCTTAAAACTTTGCCTGATTAATAATACCTGTGCAGGTACTACCATTGCATCTGCAATTGCCTGAAGCGTCTGGTAGAGCAAGAACAAATTCCAATTATTTGTGGTCCCACTAAGAATGGTTGATGTGATGAATAGCGATAGGCCAAATATCAACAATTTTCTTGCGCCTAATACATCCGCCACTTTACCAAAAAGCGGAATGAGAAATGCGAAAAAAGAAAAGAATAGAATATTTCTAATTTGAAGCGTGGAATAAGAAATATTAAAATAGTCTACAAGATTAGGGAATGCAATCGTCAACATGGACGTAGACATCACACTAGCTATAACACATGAAGAAATGGTTATAATCAATAATTGATCCTTATTTATTTTCATATATATAATCCTTTTTTTATTTATTTTATTTAAATTACCCTTTAGGCATCTTCCTTTTTTAACATAGGTTCATATTGGTATTTAAATCTTTTCATGCTGATTCGGCAGATCATTTATTGTAGGCCGATCATCTACAGCCAATTTGACGCTTGAATCGAATTGTAAAACCATTGCTAGCATTAATAGAATGGAGAACCCAGATACTAATATTTTTTTCATATACCTTAACCTCCCGATATTGATTGATACAACTAGTATAAACCATCCAAATATGGTACATTTTTCTTGCGTGACTGCTACAGGGTATTTTTTTCGATATATTTTTGGTGTTTCCAATGAAATACATAAAAAAATATAAAAGTATTTATATTTTTAGGAGTTGATAAAATGGATGCAAGTATTCCTTTTAAGCTTGGAAATGTTCTCTACACTTTAAGAAAAAGGTCAGGTATAACACAAAAAGTTATGGCAGAGGGAATCATTACTCAAGCACAACTAAGCAACATAGAGAAGGGGAAAGTCATTCCATTAGCGACTACTTTATATGAGCTCTCATTACGTTTAGGTATCAGCATTGAAGATATACTTTTAGAAACTTATTCAGACCGAATGGAATATAGTGAGGAAGTGAAATCTCAAGTAAGGGTTTCAATTAGAAATAGAGAGTATCGGCAGGTAAAACGGATTCTCGAAGCAGAACAATACCATGCAGATTTCCAGTCATCTATCAATAAACAATTCATCCTCTGGCATTTGGGGATCGTAGCATATTATTGTGATAGTGATATATTGAAATCCCTAGATTTTTTAGATCGAGCCTTAGACTTATCTACTCATTTTCATATTTTTTCTGCTCAAAAAATAGAAATTTTGAATAGCAAAGCCATTATTTATAACGAAATTACTGAATATAAAAAGTCAATTGCCACTTACGAAGATGCCCTTAAGCAATTTCAACAACTTCCAAAAACTTCAATGAATTATAGAATTAAAGTCCGGATTCATTACGGATTGACAAAATCCTTACATAAGGACGCACAATATTATGAATCTATAAAAATTTGCTCTGACGCTATTCAAATTTTAACCCGGGAAGAATCTATGTACCTATTGGGAGAAGTTTTATATCAACGTGCCCAATCCTTGCAGTCAATGAACAACATGGAAAGTGCCACAAAAGGGTATGAAGAGGCAAGGAATATATTCTTATTGCAGCAGAATTACGAATTTGAGAAAGTCGTTCAGGAAAGACTCTATGAGATAAAGAAATCTCTTAAAGTGTATAAAGATTGAAGAATTCACATAGCAACACAATGCTGTACTTTTTTGGTTAGTATAATGTCACTGATATATTCTAGTTAAGTCCTTTACAATAATTTTTTTAGAGAATGTGTCCTTCTTGGAACGTAAAAAGACTGCATATCATTATTACCGATAATCAAGCACGAGAGTTAAGGGAAAACGGTTATGGCATATCAAAAGGAAAGCATTCAATTCAAACTGGAAATTTCCATCTAAAAAAAGACTTTTATATTTTCAATCAAAAATAGCCAAGATTTATCGAGGTACACAAAAATCAATAACCCGTACTAAAAAAATCCCAAGAAACCACCTTTTTCAAACCATTCAACTAGACGTCATGAACAGGACTAACAAAAGAAACCTAGCTCATTCAAGCTGGAAAGCAAAGGATAGCATAGGGGAATTCCTCGATGTCATTTTGAAAGGCATCTTACCCTCATGGGTCCAGAACCTCTCGAAACCAACTCTATCTGTCTATTTCCATCCATAAAAATAAAATCTATTTTTTCAAAAACTGTCATCAATGTTACAATAACAAAGTTGAAATTAAACCAATCTATAGAACACGTGAGGTATCATACTTTTTATGAAAGCACTACGATTATTAAAAAGTTTTAACTTTTTATATTTTGGACTGCTTGCCATTTTCATTCCGTTTCTCCCAGTCTATCTGGCTGATCAAGGTTTGCGTCCAGCCCAAATCGGATTCATCATTGGTACAGGAGGTTTTGTCACCCTCATTACCCAGCCTTTATGGGGAATGATCAGCGACAAAACGAGGACTATACGTAAAGTCCTGTTGTTACTTATCTTTTTCTCGAGCGTAATCGGATATTTTCTATATGACTCAAGCAGTTATCTTCAACTCATCCTGTTTGCCATGCTGCTATATTTCTTTCTGATGCCGATTGATCCCCTGACGGAAAGCCTCAACTTTACGATTGCGGAAAAATCTGGGATCAGTTATGGTTCCATCCGGACATATGGTGCATTGGGTTATGCGGTCATCTCGCTGATCACTGGCTATGTTATGTCATCTTTCGGAGCAAACAGCCTGGCCTTCCTTTTTGCCGTCATAGGTTTGATCAGTTTCATTGTCAGCTGGATGATGCCTGATGCACCCGTTTCAGGGAAACCTGTCACCTTAAAGAGCCTTAAGCATTTTTTCAGCAATAAAGAGACTCTTCTTTTCCTGTTATTGGTCTTTATCTGTGCTGTTCCAGCAAGGATGAATGATACTTTCCTCGGAGTATATATCCGTGAACTTGGAGGAAGTGCCAAGCTTGTAGGCTTGACCTGGTTCTTAGCAGCAGGAAGTGAAATTGTTGTTTTCGCCTTAAGCTTCTGGTGGTTGCGTAAAGGTAAGGAAATCATTATTATTTCGTTTGCAGCTGCGTTTTTCTTTATTCGTTACTTCGTCTCTGCCTGGATTACCGATCCACATCTATTAGCTTATTTGCAAGTCATGCAGCTATTGACTTTCCCGATCTTCTACTCTGCTGCCATTCAGTACCTGTATCGGATTGTTCCGGTGGAGTGGCGTGCCACAGGCCAGACCGTACTGGCGCTATTGTTCTTTGGAGTTTCGGGAATCATTGCTTCTTATATAGGCGGAGCAATATATGGGGCTTTCGGAGGCAAGACTCTTTACCTGTTCATCTCCTCCATCTCCTTTATAGGAATGGTATTTGCCTTGGTTCTTTATCGGATATATGGCAAGAGGCTCGATACTGCAGAGGAAGCTGTATAATCTGAAAACATAACTGTATAAAAAAGAGCATGTTTTGATTAAACTTAATCAAAACATGCTCTTTTTGCATTCCGTTAGCGAAATAAGGGGCAGCCGTTAACATTAGCATGGAGAAACAAATTAGGGAGTACTTGTTTTGTTCGTCTTGTCTATCATTTTTATAAATCCCTGAAAATTGAAGCCGGTTTTTCAATATCACTCTTCTTCTTGAACGAGCGAATGTTTAAATGCGTAAATCACTGCTTGGGTGCGGTCCTGCACCGCAAGCTTACTTAATATATTGCTAACATGTACTTTGGCTGTTTTCAGGGCTATGTATAGTTCATCCGCAATTTCCTGATTCGTTTTCCCTTGTGTCATCAACAATAAAATTTCCATTTCACGATTTGTCAATTGTTCATGAAGCTGGGTTTTCTGAGGGCGACGTAACTTTTCCATCATTTTCCCGGTCACTTCAGGTTCAAGTACACTTTGCCCTTGAAAGGTGGAACGGACGGCTCTCGCAATCTCGCTCGCCTTTGATGTTTTCAACATATAGCTTGTCGCCCCGGCTTCCAATGCCGGATACACTTTTTCGTCATCTAGGAAGCTTGTCACAATGATGATTTTTGCTTCAGGCCATTTTTCAATAATTCGCTTAGTCGCTTCTATGCCGTCCATTTCTGGCATAACCAAATCCATCAAAATGATATCTGGACGCAACTCCATCGCTAGTTCAACAGCTTTCAAACCATTGTCCGCTTCACCAATCACTTCGATATCTGCCTGTGCGGATAAATAGGCAGATACCCCTATTCTTACCATTTCATGATCATCGACAAATAATACTTTAATCATCATGATCACCTCCTGTATTTAATAATGGGATTTTCACTTCAAGTTGTGTTCCTTTATTCGGAACACTTACCAGTTTCATCGTTCCGCCTAATTCAACAGCCCGTTCATGCATGTTTTGCAGACCATATGATCCGGTTTTCGACTCCTCGACGTTAAAGCCGATGCCATCATCCGTAATCCGTAAAATGATCAACTCATCACGAACGATCAATAGCACTTCAAGCGAGCTCGCTTTTGCATGTCTTAGTGTATTGGAAATCGATTCTTGTAAAATCCGAAACAGATGGTCCTCAATCCCCTTATCCAGAGTAACGGGCTCCATCTTCCAATTTATATCCATCGTCACTTTTTGGGCCAATTCCTCGAGGAGCTCCTTCATTCCTTCCTGCAATGATTTTCCCTTTAACGCAACGGGTCTCAGGTGCAGCAATAAAGCCCTCATCTCGAGCTGAGATTGATGGATCATCTCTTCCACTACCTTGAATTGTTTCATTTCCGTTTTTTCCATATTAGATTGTGACTCTGTAATGGCCGACATGAACATCGAAGCGGCAAACAATTGCTGGCTCACTGAATCATGCAGTTCCCGCGCCAAACGGTTTCGTTCCTGTGAAACAATTTCCTGGATCTGTTTCTCCTGATCAATGGCCTTTTCATTCGCCATTTTTTGAGATAATTTTGTCTGCTCATTGATATGCTTTTGGATCTGATTCATCCGTTCAACCATTTTAGCCATCTCTTGGACTGGATACATTTCCTGCTGCGAAGGTAAGCGGCCTTGTTCAAGTAAATAAAGCCCTTCATCCATCCTTTGCAGCTGCCTCTTCCAAAACATCCCTGAAACGACTCCATAGATCAGCCCTACCGTAATGACCAGACTTGGCAGGAATATGACGAAGGGTAACCCCATGACCACTTTATCCCACAATAATCTCCAGTCAGATAAAGGAAAAACAAAGAAAACCGCTGCCGGCAAGGCAAGGGAAAGGACGAAAGAAACACAAAGGGCACTCAATATCTGACGTGTCAGTATACTCATACCCGCTTCACCTCTAAATCCCCAACTAAGATAGAAGTGATGATATGAACCTTTTGATCCGTTTCATTGAACCCTTCCGTTTGATAGGAATAGATTTGATTAAATACCCTGGATTCAGGCTTATTTTCAAAAATCCGTGCTCTACCTGCAATGACCGAATGATGGACTCTGATTTCAATACCATACGGTACTAGAATTGTGATATTACCAACTATATTTCTGATGGAAATGACAGCGTCGTCTTTCGGTAAAATCGTCCGGCTTAAATCAATAACTGTATCACCGACCCCACCCTGAACATTTACGGAATTCCATTCATATACATGTTCGGACGTTTGTTGATGACCGAACAACCTATTTTGAAATAGATAATTGGTTTTCAATAATCGCTCTTTATTGATCCGCTCTTCGTCAAACCCCTCATTGATTAAAACGGGATTGATCCAATCAGGATTTTTTTTCGATTGATAATAAAGAAGTAATAGATAAATAAGAATTGCTATTAGGAAAAATCTAAAGACGAACATATTCAGGACAGTAATAATAAGAGATATTATTCCTATAAAAAAAAGGATTTTCCCGATTGTCCGTTTTGAAAATTTCCTTCCTAAATAGATAAGTCCAATTGAAAATGCTAGGGAAAAAAGGAGACCTCCACCCTTAAATGAAATCTCTAAAATAAGCAGGACGATTCCGATGAGAAAGATCCAGCCCATATAATCCGTTTTCATTTTGTTCAACATCGGTTCGCCTCCTCTGTAAATTGTCATGATATTCTTAAAAGGCACAGGAACCCGTGCCTTTTAAGAATACCATGAATATATCACGTTCTAACAGACTGTTTTCCCCCACCTTCGATTCCAAGCAGTTGGGGGATAACAGCAAAGCTTTAATAAAAAATCGACTAAGCTTCTTTCTGTTCCATTTCCTTTTCAAGCTGGACAATCCTGGCATCGATAGTATGTCGATTATAATCTGAATGGACTTGATTCTCAATACGATCGATATATTGCTCCATTTCATCAAACTTCGCTATCGGTTTGGCATCGGAGCTACCAGCATTCAAAACCCGATTGATCCGGTGGTTTGCCCGGGCAATATTCTCCCTGCCCATCAGTTCCATTCTCTTAAGATGCATATCCTTGAGCTTATGCTTCATTTCTTCATATTTCCGCTCCAGTTCATCTAACTGAACTTCTGCACTTTTTTGCGCTTCCTTCAAACTTAGCACCCGATCTTCATAGTGCAGGTTTTCCTTTAAGGCGAATTCCATTAAATCAATTTCTCCAGCCTGCTTAGCAATTTCAGCCTGATGTTTACGCTTTTCGGCTAGATTTTGCGCTTGACTATATTCACGAGTAAACTCTTCTTTCAGTAGATATTGACGTTCAACCAGCTTTCCGACCTTCTCTGCCTCCTGCTCACATTGACGCAGATATTGATTTAACATTCCAATTGGATTTTTTTGCTCCTTTTTATCCAACAAGTCGTGAAAATCCGCTGAAATCGTTTGTTTCATTCTTGAAAATAGATTACTCATTCCAATTCCATCCCTTCTCCTAGTTTTTATTTAACTCTTTCCACTCTCTTTCAAAATTCGAGAATGGGTCTGTTTCTTTCGATACAATTTCATCATTTTCATTCCATTTTTTATAGACGAGGTAAAGAACGTAAGCTGCTACTAGTCCTAATATCGCTGGGATATGAGAAACAGCAACTATTAGCACGATAAGGGAGATTGATCCCCAGGCAATTTTGGCTCCTGTCGATTCGGACTTCATGAACTGTTTGAATCCAAAATATAGAATAGCCAAGCAAATCGCCAAGCTGATTAATGGACCCACATTCGCTAGCAAGATAAATAATGCGATCAGCCCTACAATAAATAAACCAAATTTCTTCATTGTTTTCGTCCTCCTTTCCTTGTTTCTATCTTATCTAGTTTTGCAAGTTCGTATAATGAGCCTTAGCTATATTTTTAAGTAAGACTTAAGGCGTAGTGGTACTAAGCCTCACACTAATGAGGGCGTTTTGTTCCTGAATTTGAGAGGTTTACTCGTGAGTTGGGTTGTTTTACTCGTGAGTTTGAGATGTTTACTCGTGAGTTGGGCGTTTTACTCGTAAATTTGGGAGGTTTACTCGTGAGTTTGGAGTTTTACTCATGAGTTGAGAGTTTTACTCGTGAGTTTGGCGTTTTACTCGTGAATTTGGGAGGTTTACTCGTGAATTTGGGAGGTTTACTCGTGAATTTGGCTGCTTTACTCGTGAATTTGGGAGGTTTACTCGTGAGTTTGGAGTTTTACTCATGAGTTGAGAGTTTTACTCGTGAGTTTGGCTGCTTTATTGAATTTGAGAGGTTTACTCGTGAGTTTGGCTGCTTTACTCGTGAATTCAGCTGGTTTTGGTTATAAGTGCTTGTATAAGAAGTTTTCCGATAAGAGGTGTGTAGTGGGAAAGCCTTTAAAGTAGCTGTAAAACCTTGATTAAATAAAATCTTCCGACTGTAAAACCGGAAGATTACTTGACATGCATGCTTTTAGTAAAATATATATTCATTGCTTATTGTCTAAAAATAAAGTTATAGATAAAGACCTTCGACGTAAACAGACGTGATGGTTTTAGCAATTTCTTCGACAGAACTCTGATGTTCGTTTCGGACAATTTCCCAAAGATACATTTCATTTGCGAAAAACCAACCCCTTGCAACAAGCTCATGGTTTAATTCAGCTCTAGCTAGCCCATTTTGCTGTGCATAGGCAACGTCCTTTGAAATTCGCTGTATAAACTTTACACGGATTGCCTTCCATTTATCTGAGATAACAGTTGAAATCCCAATAGCCTGCTCGAAAACTTGCATCATATTGCGTTCAGCCTCTGCCATTTTTAAAAAAGCATTAGCTTGTTTATTTATAATACGTTCTGCTTCGTCCTTCGATTTTGGAAAGAAAGAGGTCTCGGCAATTTCATAAAATTGCTCCATAACATTCTCCATTAATACAATTAAAAGATCCTCTTTTCCTTTAAAATGAACATAGGCCGTTCCATACCCGATGTTTGCCTTTTTGATCATTTGGGAAATAACCGCAGCTTGAAAACCTTCTTCAAGAAATATTTCCTTTGCAGCTTCTAATAACTTTTGACGTGTCATAATTGAGCGCAAATGTCGTTTATCCCCTACTTTACCATTATCCATTCCTATTCCTCCCCTTATCTTCTAGCATAAAGGATTTCAATAAAAATAAAAAACATTTGAATAATTTAATGTTTAAAATTTTCTGAATTAACTTATTGACATCGTGTCATATTCTTTGGTACGATTCTCCTAGAATTATAAGAAAAATAGAATAAGGGAGGATAATTATGCTTTCAAACGGCTTTCAACACACATTAGATTACGCAAAACAAATGGATAAAGAAGATACCCTTCGTTGTTATCGTGAAGAGTTTTATTTAAAGCCAAATTCGATCTATATGGATGGAAACTCATTGGGGCTTCTTTCGAAAAGAGCTGAACGTACTCTTTTGGAATCCTTAGAAGATTGGAAAGAACATGGGATTGATGGATGGACACAAGGGAATCACCCATGGTTTTTCATGGCAGAGAAATTGGGCGCGAAGATTGCCCAATTAGTGGGAGCTTCTCCTGAGGAAGTTATTGTAACAGGCTCGACAACTGTAAACCTGCATCAACTTGTAGCTACTTTTTATAAGCCTGAAGGAATGCGTACAAAAATTTTAGCAGATGAATTAACCTTTCCGACTGATATTTATGCTCTTCAAAGTCAGCTTCGTACACATGGAAACGATCCGGAAACCGATCTCATCCGCGTGAAAAGTCGGGATGGCCGATTTTTAGAAGAGGATGATATTATCGAAGCAATGACCGATGATATTGCTTTAATCATCTTGCCAACAGTACTGTACCGCAGCGGTCAAATATTGGATATGAAACGATTAACTGATGAAGCTCATAAAAGAGGAATATTAATTGGATTTGACGGATGTCATTCTATTGGAGCGATCCCGCATTCATTCAGTGAATGGGATGTTGACTTTGCATATTGGTGCAATTATAAACATTTAAATGGCGGTCCTGGCGGTGTTGGCGGCTTATATGTAAATCGAAAACATTTTGGAACGATGCCTGGATTGGCTGGATGGTTCGGGTCTAGAAAAGATAAACAATTCGATATGGAACATACATTAACACCAGCTGAATCAGCAGGCGCTTATCAAATTGGAACGCCACATGTATTAAGTTGTGCACCTTTGATTGGGTCATTAGAAATGTTTATAGAAGCTGGTATAGAGAATATTAGGGGAAAATCTCTTAAAATTAATCAATATTTAATAGACTTAATTGAACTCGAGTTGAAAGACCTGGGGTTTTTCATTGGAACTCCTAGAGAAGACGTACGTCGCGGAGGTCATGTGAGCCTCGAGCATAAAGAAGCTGCACGCATTTGTAAGGCATTGAAAGAAAACGGTGTGATTCCGGATTTCCGAGCACCAAACATCATTCGTCTTGCTCCAGTTGCACTCTATACTTCCTATGCAGAAGTTTGGGAAGTTGTACAAATTCTCAAAAAAATCATGACAGAAAAACAATATGAAAAATTCAAGAATGAGCGTGAAGTGGTCGCATAACATGGAATTCCACCAGATGAGGCTCATCCCTCTAATGGTTAGTGTCGAATCAGTCGGTTATTATATTCGGTTAGCCTACGCTTAAAGAGGTGGAAACTCACTGCCTATTAGGGTAGGATAAAATCTTTTTGGATAAAAAGGGGATGAACTATGGAGAACAAAAATACTCAATTGAACTTTAAAGATGGGCCAGAGAAAGGGTTAAAACGTGATTTAGAAACAAATCAGCTTTCCATGATCGCGATGGGCTGTGCCATCGGGACAGGGCTATTCCTTGGCAGCGGGCTTGCAATTCAAGCGGCAGGGCCAAGTGTATTGCTCAGCTATGCACTCGGGGCGTTCATTGTTTTGCTGTTGATGGGCTGTTTAGCCGAAATGACGGTTGCCCATCCTACTTCCGGTTCTTTTGGAGCTATTGCTGAAAAGTACATGACTCCTATGGCAGGCTATCTTGTCCGCTATTCCTATTGGATTGGCAATGTTCTGGCAGTTGGGGTTGAAGTAAGTGCAGTCAGCGTGTATATGAATTATTGGTTTCCGACCGTGCCGGGAATCGTATGGATTTTGTTGTTTGCAGGTGTCCTGATTTATGTAAATGCTACCAGCGTGAATACATTCGCTACTTTTGAGTATTGGTTCTCCTTTATTAAAATAAGTGCCATTGTTGGTTTTATTCTCCTTGGAGCCTATGTACTATTCGGTTCATCCGAACAGCCACATATAGGGCCGGAAAACTTTGTGAATGAAGGAGGTTTTTTCCCATTTGGTTTAAAGGGAATGTGGATAGCCGTATTTATTTCTTTATTCAGCTTTCTTGGAACTGAAATGATAGCGGTTACATCAGGAGAAGCAAAAGATCCAGATGCAGCTGTTCCAAAAGCATTGAAAGCGACTGTCTTCCGTTTATCCACCTTCTATGTGTTGACAATTGGAATCATGTTGATGATCGTTCCGTGGAAAACGGCTGGGATCGAGGAGAGTCCATTCGTAAAAGTGATGGAAATCTTGAACATTCCAGGTGCATCCGGGATCATGAACTTTATTATTTTAACGGCTGCTTTATCTGCCATGAATGCTCAGCTCTATGCTTCAACTCGTATGATGTTTTCATTGGCGCGTGGAAAACATGCACCCAGCTTTTTAGGAAACCTAAACAAAAGGGGTGTTCCGGCAAAAGCACTTGCTGTCTCTACAACCGGGATTCTTATTGCTGCAGGCGTTCATGCGTTACTTCCTGGTTCCTCCTATGCATTCATGATGGGAATTTCCATGTTCGGTGCTATGTTCACATGGCTTATCATCTTCATTTCTCATTTGTTTTTCAGGGTGAAATGGGAGAAAACAGGCGGACGCAAATTACCGGTAAGGATGATCGGTTTTCCCTATTTAACGATACTAGGAGCCGTTCTTCTATTTAGCTTAATGATTACGACATGGTTTACAGATTTCAAAATTATGCTTCAATTCGGGATTCCTTGGTTACTATTTTTATCTGTCGCTTATTTTGTTTCGAAAAGAAGAAATAGTAATCATAATGTAGTGGAGGAATCTCTGGAAGAGAAGATAGAATAGAATGACGGAATAACTAGTATGGAGAAATCACAGTTTTTTGAATATGAAAAGTGAGGGGATTGCGGAATGAAGAATATGGATACCAATGAACAAACAATAACTGGTCTAGAGAAAGAAATTCAAACCGATTTTCAAAAATCGATGTCTTACGGAGATTATCTCCACCTTGATAAGATTTTAACTAGTCAACATAGATGTTCCGATCATCATGATGAAATGCTATTTATCGTTATCCATCAAGCGAGTGAATTATGGATGAAGCTCATTTTACATGAGTTGACAGCTGCTACTCAGTGTATACGCCAAAACAATTTGGAACCCTCGTTTAAAATGTTGTCACGCGTTTCGAGAATTCAGCAGCAATTGATTCAGTCATGGAGTGTCCTTTCAACTTTGACACCGGCTGAATACATGGAGTTTAGGGATAAACTAGGACAATCTTCTGGATTCCAATCTTATCAGAATCGTTTGATTGAATTTGCACTAGGTAACAAAAATGTTCATACGCTATCAGTCTATCAACATCAGACAGATCTATACGAGCAAATGCAGCAGGCTCTTCATAAGCCAAGTATTTATGACGCGGCGATTAATGCTCTTGTGGCCCGTGGACTACCTGTTGATCAAGAAGCTATTAATAGGGATTGGTCACAAAGATATGAACCAAATACCAGTGTAGAAGAAGCGTGGCTGACAGTTTACCGCGATGTCGAGCAATATTGGGACTTATATGAGTTGGCCGAGAAGTTAGTGGACATTGGCAATCAACAGCAATTATGGCGTTTTAATCATATGAGTACTGTGGAAAGAATTATTGGTCATAAACAAGGAACTGGTGGATCATCAGGTGTTACGTATTTAAAAAGAGCTCTAGACCAACACTTTTTCCCAGAACTATGGAGTCTAAGAACGAAGCTTTAAGAAGAAATTAAGTACGTTATTCTTTTTGAAAAAGTGGCAAAGAAAGCAATAGCCAGAAGAGATGGAGGTAAGATACATGGGTACATGGATTGATATTTCACAACGTCTGGATGAAAATGTCGCAGTCTGGCCTGGAGATACACCTTTCTCATACAAGGTCAATTGGAGTAAAGAAGAGAGTGGATCTGTCAACGTAGGTCAAATCAATATGAGTATACACACTGGTACTCATATTGATGCACCTTTTCATTTTGATAATGATGGAAAAAGAGTGATTGAACTGGATCTCGATTTATATATTGGAAGTGCCCGAGTCATCCATTTACCAAACAAGACAAGCATAGGAGTCCATGAATTATCCAGTATAGATTTAGAAGGAGTGACCCGTCTGTTAATTCGCACAGATGCCTGGAAGGATCGTCGTGTGTTTCCACAAACTATTCCTCATATCCAACCAGAATTAGCGGCTTATCTTTCAGAACTCGGTGTTCGTCTTATTGGTCTTGATTTACCATCAGTAGATCCATTAGATAGTAAAGAACTGTCTGCCCATCATGAACTTGCTGAGCATGGAATTCACATTTTGGAGGGGCTTGTATTAGATGATGTGTTACCGGGGGATTATGAATTGGCAGCCCTCCCACTTCCATTAGTTGAAGCAGATGGAAGTCCGGTACGTGCGGTGTTGAAAAAATTACCCTAAAAAGAAATAGATAGATTTTCACTAGATTTAAATAAAAAAACAAGCCGAGTCACAAAAATGATTCGGCTTGTTTTTTATCTTTTTTAATTAAGCTGCCCATGGAGAATTGCTATTCATCCCCTACGTATAGAAAATTTCCCATAACATTTTTATCTCCTCCCTTAGTTCGATAAAAAAAAATCAAAATCATAGATAGATTTCAGTCCATTCTTTATTTAAGAGGTTATTAATGCTGTGTTTCATAGTTTTTTCACATGATCACAACTACTACTTACAGGAATTCGGCTTACTTATTTACCTCCCCAAACTACGTTCATTTATGTTAAATTAAATGTAACAATTTTTAGAATTTTCATCTTTGAATGGAGGTCCATAAATGGAAAACTTTTATTTGTTTGTGATTACGTGTATTCTTCTCATTATTCTACCTGGTCCAGATACAGCAATAACAACAAGGAATACCGTTACCGTTGGGACAACGGGAGGTTTCAAGACGATGTTTGGTACGTGTTGCGCACTTCTTATTCATACATCAGCTGCAGTGTTTGGCCTTTCAGCAATCATTGTAAAATCCGCTTTATTATTTTCTATTTTCAAATACGTCGGTGCCGTTTACTTGGTATATCTAGGCATCAAGACGTTATGGGGATTAAAAAACAAGGAAGTGGCAGCAACCACTGAAACGGCTGTCAAAAATAAGTATGAAAACCAGTCTTACTTTAAGCAAGGGTTCCTTACCAACCTGCTGAATCCTAAAGTGGCAGTTTTCTTCTTAACTTTCTTGCCACAGTTTGTTGACCATGGAACCAATACATTTTTACCGTTTCTTATAATGGGTTTAACGTATACCGTATTAACCTTAGTGTGGTTTGTATTTTATATCTATTTATTGAATCAGATTAGTGCTTTTATGAAAAAGCCTAGAACACAAGCGATTTTTGAAGGAATAACGGGTGCGATACTGATAGGTTTTGGGATAAAACTAGCTCTAGAAAAAGCTCATAATTAATTGGCTGTTTAAGCCCCTTCGTTGATAAAACGAAGGGGCTTTTATTGAAGGATAATTAGATGACTTAGAGATACACTGACTTCAAGTTCTCTATGAAATCTCCCATCTAATCATTACAAAAAGCAATCGGCCGTAACGTCGGACAAAAGTGATTGTCTGGCCCTTGGCATACTCAGCACCATATATAGCCGCTTTTAGTCCTCGTAATTATTCAGCATATCCGTTTACAAAAAAACCAACTGTTTCGAGTTCACTTTCGGTTAATTTCCGGTTTAGCTGCTTGGCCAATTCCTGCTCCATTAAATCACGATTTCCCTGATAGTTGACGACAAGCCTTGCACAATCTTTCATTAGCTTTAGCTCGGTCTCCATTTCCTGCTTCGTGCTGGGCTTTTCGTGATGGGAGAGTATATATGTATCGGCATCATAGGCTTCAATCTTCTTAATGAGCAGCAAAGCTTGTTCAGCCGTATAATTCCATTTTTCTGCATAAAGATTGGCATAAAGACAATCTCCTAGAAATAATGTTTTTTCCTCCGGAACATAAATGATACAAGAGTCTGCTGCATGATCACCGCCAACGTGTTCAATTACACAGGTTATATCGCCAAGATCAATGGTAATCGCTGTTTCAAAGATAATATCGGGCAACGGCAGGTCAATATTTCTCTTTGTCCCGAGTTCCAATTTGATTGCATCGGCACAAAATGGAATCTCAATCCCTGCTTCGACCCGTTGATCAAGATCGTGATCTTCCCATGAAAGCTGCTGCATATCCTTAATATTGTTGTAAGTTTTCTCCTGACAAATTACCGGTATTCTCACATTCTCCAGACCAAATACATGGTCCCAGTGGGAATGGGTAAGAACAAGAAAATTCCCGCTTATATTAGCCTGTAGTAATTCGTCCTGAAAAAGCTGTGCATGCTGGACAGAGTTACCGGCATCAATGATGATAGTTTTCTTAGCTCCAGAAACGGCGGCGAGAATGGGCCGATCAGTTTCTCCCACTGGAGTCAGGTAGACAATATGTTTCGATAGATGCTGTAAAGTTTGCATGTTTCTGTTCTCCTTAGGATAGTTTAATTATCTGACCAAAACATCAATCAGCTTGCTTAAGTATAGCAAAATTACACATCTGTTGATTAGCTAATTATCCCCATAAAAAATATACCTATTCTGTTACGATGATAAGCGTTGAAATCATCCCCTTTAATTAGCAGGCACACCACCTTGTAACTTCCATGTTCTAAGCAACTTGATTTGTGGATTAAACTTCTGAATCAATTGTTCAATCTTTCTATCACATTCATTTTGACTCATAAATCTCCTCCTATACATATATTTTCAGAAACTCATTTTATAGCGTTAGCTTTATTTCTATCATTATAATAATTAAGGTTTCCAATATGTTGAATTTTACATAATTTTCTTTCGTTCCATCAAGCTTGGTATACTATTTCTCCAAACTAAAAGACAACAATCACTGGATTGCTGTCTTTTCGTCATCATTCAAACGAACCTTTTCCAATATACCGTTATTTTCGAAAGGGCATTTAAAAAGGTCGCTTTAAAGAAAGATTCTTCCTTTTTCTGATCTTCAGGTGGTTCTATATATCTTTTATTATCCGCGACGAGTGTACTATCTGAGATTTTCGACTCGATGGCCCCTATCAATTGCGCTGCAAATTCTTCACCATCGATTATCACTATCGATTCTGTATTTAAAAAGGCAGATCGCGAATCCAGATTGAAGGAACCAACTGCACTTAATCGCTGATCATAAACAGCCGATTTACCGTGCAATGAATAAAGCTTTGAATATTCATAAAGCCTTGCCCCTGTCTCAACGATACTATCCCTAAGTGCCAAGTAACTGGAAAAAGCTATCACATTCGGGGTTGATGTCACCGAGTTGGTAAGTATGGTCCAATCAGCTTTTGAATCCATATTCTTTGGTACATATTCCTTCATGGCATCCGCAGGAACAATATAGGGACTCTGGATAAGTACCGACTTATTGGCGTTCGCAGCAATATCCACTAGAGATCTCCACACAAAAGGGTGTTTATTGAAACGTTCGATTGGATTATGAATGAAGGACACTTTTTTAGTAGGTGTTGTAGACTTGCTCCAATCGATGGCCGGATTAACGAAATCGGCATTATTTTGATTAGCTTTACTGTATTGATTTAATAATGTATCTCTGACGCGTTTTCCTTTTTCCTTTTGCCTTTTCGAAAGGTCCGCAAAGACTTCGCTCGTATACGGATGAGTCCATAATTCATGTATATAGTCCTTCATTTCAACAATAACACTATCTTTCTCCTGTTCAGCATTGAAAATGAGTACATCCCGGTCATAGACATAATTCTTGGGCGGCGGATTGCTTGCTAAATACTTATCGGCGATATTCCTTCCTCCGATGATGCCTAACTTTCCATCTGCAGTGATTATCTTGTCATGGAGGCGGTTATGCCAGGTCCAGGGCTTAAATGGCTTAAAGGTTTCGTAGTACCTTAATTCAATGTTTTCATGTGATGCCAGTGCATAACGGACACTGCTTAATTGACCTCTGAGTCCATGAGAAATTCCATCCAGAAGGATTCTAACTTTGACACCCCGGTCAGCAGCTTCGAACAAGGCTCCAAGAATAAGTTCAGTAGATTTTCCTTTTCCAAAAGCGTAGTAGGCAATATCGATTGAATGCTGGGCTTCCTGGATCATTCGCATTCGGGCTAGTCCCGATTCATAACCATCTTCAAGAAGCAGGACACGATCCACGGTGGATTCCTTCTCCCCCATATATTCACTTATATGTTTAATCGGCCTATCTTCTTCTTTTTCCTTGAGGAAGTAGAAAAGGACCACTGCCGTCACCACTATATACAGGAAATATAATAGAAGAACGAGCAGAAATCCTTTAATCATCGTTTGTGCAGTCATAGCGCTCTCCCCCTTTACATTTTATTACTATTCGTAATAAGTACGGACTCTATTCAACATCTTCAAGCTTAAATAAATCCTCCTAAGAATAAACCCTCTGACTAGTTAGCCAGAGGGTTTATTTCATTTCGTATAGTGACCATTTACCTGTCTTAGGACCGAAAGCATGATCCTGGGTGGAACTTGGAACATTTATTTTTCTTTTAAATGTGACAGAGTCGTGAACATGAAAGCAGTTGCATAATATATATATAGAAGGAGGGATTTCATGCTTAAACGACCTGATAAGATAAGTATTTTCAATTATTGTTTTGCATTAGGTGTTTCCGAAGTGTTCTTTTTATCTAGCTTTTATCTTTCCATTCTAGACGTTTCATTATTTGCTTTAGCTTTACCATTTTCCGCTTTATTTCTATTAGTCTCCTTATACCTATTCCTTCGAACAAACAAAGCTGCAAAGACTTCACACAATCAAGAAGAACGAAGAAGTGAAATTTATGCTTTCTATCATCAATCTTTCGGGATCTTCACAATCATTTTTTTCGTTTTGCTCTTTGTTGCTTTAGCGTATATCCCCTTGCTGCAAAACGGAGGACATGTCTATATACTTTATTGTTTACCCATGGCGCTATTTTGTTTGATTCCTTCGATTACCTCGTACAAGGGAATGAAATTATACAAACTGGAATCTGACAAGAACTTAACAAAAATCTAATCTGGTTATACATGGCCCTAAAGTGGATCCTCTTGAAATCCGAAAGCTTTAGTGCTTTTTTTATTTCACTTCAGTCATTTTACCAAGCCTTCAAGTTCCTAGATACGGCTTGGATAACGGGCACCGGCGGCAAAGCCTTTCGTTTTCCGCAAGATCTGCTTTGAAATAACTTCAAGATTTAATGAAAATGAATTGAACTTCATGTCCGTTACAGTTAGGCCTAACTCCATTTGCCATGTTTTTTAGTTGAATGTATAGGTAAAATGAGGATATAATAAAGATAACTATCATATATAAAAAAAGACACTGGTAAAAACCAGCGTCTTAATGAACAGCAAACTGCATAAAGAGCAGCGGCTTTCTGTGGTAAGTCAGTAGCTACTCGATCAAGAAAGTAACCCTTTTCCTACATACATCTGGCCGGATGGTATGGAGGGGGTTACTTTTTTAATGTAACCGCGATTACTGCGACGATTAAAGAGGCGAATGAGATCATAAGCATCAAACCGTCCATTATAGAAATCACCAGCGACACCCCCTTTCTTAAAGGAGTCACCGCTGCCCACTATACCAAATTGCTGTCCATTTACTATTATATCTGTATTTACTTGTTATTTATAGAAAAATATAGATATATTTAATTTCAGTATGTTTTTTTAAAAATCCCACTAAAGAACAAATTTCACCTGATTTACCCCTTATTCTTCTACTACACGGCCATCTTTATAAAGTGTCTTTTTGTCGATGTCTTAATGTAACTAACCTGGTTCTTTCGTTACACAACAAAAAGGTTGCCGCAGCAACCTCACTTATTGATGGATAGTACCTTCTTCTCCATTAAATCCTGGTTACTTATAACCTTTTAAAAAAAGAATAACAATAGTCAAAATTATTACCTAAGTAATAAAGGTCCGATGCCTGAACTATACACGAAGTATATAGTAATGTGGCGGAAAACGATCACAACAAGAAATAAGAGTAACAGGATACACAAAATAATGATTAGAGCGGCATTTTTATTCCGATACAAAGTAACCAGCCCCATTTTCAAATCTTTATTTATACTAAAGAATAGGAAAATCAAACCATAGTAGATATTAGTAATAATTAGAATAAACAATACAGATTCATTCCGTTAAGAAACAATATGCCACCCACATTTTGTACTATTCTGTGAATATTGAAATATAACTTGCCCAGAAACCATAATAAAAAGGTTGCCGCAGCAACCCTGATTTTTGAAGTGGTTCATTCAGGTGGTAAAAAATACACTATTAGCTATATAACTTAAAAACTCTGAAGCTCATTAACAGTTACAAATGTATATCCTTCGTTTGATAACAATTTTAATACACCTTCAATCGCTTGAAGTTCTTTACCCGTATCATCATACATGGGATGCATTAATATAATCGAACCTGGTTTAATATGATCCTTCACATAATTTACTTTGTCAGAAGCAGAATTGTAATAGCTATCTGGCTCAATATTCCAGGTTATAGTGTCCCTATCATTTTTATTTAAGTAATAAGGCAAGCCTACAAGTTTTTTTCCGTTGGGTGGTCGAACGTCAATTTCACCCTTATATCCGAAGTTTTGAATTAATTTATCCGTTTTCTCGATTTCCTCTTTGATATAGGAGGACGATTTAAAAACCATTCGCTTGTGAGAATAGGTATGATTTCCAATTTGATGTCCTGCTTCTACAATTTTTTTAGCTTCCTCTGGGTATCTTTCTATTTCGTTACCGATTAGGAAGAATGTAGCCTTTACATTGTATTTATCTAATAGTGGTAGAATCTGATTTACATTCTTCGATGGACCATCATCAAAAGTTAGAGCAACCACTTTTTGATTTGTCTCGACTTTTGCTGTTAACCCTCCGAATAATTGGTGTGTTCTAGAATTCATTAATTTATATGTACTAAATAATAGAATAAAAACTAACAGTATTCCGATTCCAATAAATATTAATTTCTTTTTCATAAATACAACCTTTCTTTCTAAAAGTTTTTTTAATTATTTATTATAACAAAAACCGTTCCCCCCACTTAAACAGCTATTTTTAATATCTAACCTTCTTTAGTTCAAAAAGAAAAAGGTTGCCGCAGCAACCCCTCTTTTTAAACTCAAGTACTCCTTAAGTAACGAAGAACCTGAAAAACATACTTCCACTTACCTATCACAATCTGGGATCCACAGGATCCGATTCCATGGCCAATGTTCCTAGAACACATTCATGGACTCTCTCTATCGATTCACCTTTTACATATCTTTGAATGCCTTCGATTCCCAGCGAAAATTCTCTCAGCGCTAGTTTTTGCTTTTTGCCTGTATTCCTGCTTTTCAGCCGCTCAAGATTTTTCGGTAGCAAGTAGTCCATTCCATAAATAATGTTAAGGTACTTTCTTCCCCTTACTTTAATTGCGGGCTGCAATAGCTTGCCTTTATTTCTTGAAATGTAGAATTCCGGCTTGATTACAATGCCTTCATGGCCTTCGCTTGTGATATCCTGCCACCATTTAATGACATCTTCTTCACTTGCTTCACTCGTGATTAGTTTGTATTCCGTTTCTATAAATAAACTAGAACGGATTGCAAACTCCCTGTTCATCTCCATATGCCATGTATGTGGCTGATCAAAAAAGGTTTCATTGCTATGAGCAAGCACGTGGAATGGAGCGATTTGTATAGAATTTATATCTTCAATCTCCCAGCAATACTTTTGAAAGACTTCTTTAAAAGTATAGGCATTTTCAAGTTTTTGCTCATACTCTTCCAACCATCCTTTTAACTCCATATTCTCACGAGCTGCTTCCGCTATTTTTTCCTTCAGCATCGTTCGATCAAGAATCGCATTTTCAGAAACGTGGGCATATTGGCTGCTGATGAGCTCTTTTGCCTTCAGGTTCCAGGGCATGATTTCAGCGTCCAGGAGCACATAGTCCGTATCGTACTTTTCAAAATAGCCGCTTTCATGCAAATCTTGATTGATTTTCAAGACCAGTTCTTCCTCCGTCGCGACGTCAAAGAAACGTCTGCCCGTTCTGGTATAAATAACTCCCAAAGATTCGATACCTGTATGCTTCTTAGCGGCTTCAGTATCTTTAAATAGAAAAAGAATCGCCCGGCTCCCCATATGTTTCTTTTCAGCAATCATGGTTTGAATCCCATGGCTTCTGTAATAATCGATTGCCTCTTTGGGATGCTCTAAATAATTTTCCAAAGAGGAGGGACTTGGTGTTGGACTCATTGTAGGCGGGATATAGATTAATTGTTCAATCGGTATCGTGAAATGTGATACCGTATCAATCGCAGGCTTTACAATATCCTGATGAATTTTAATCTCACCCATTTTTTCTGTCAATACTGAATACCCATTGATGAACTTGCCAATATTCGGCGGATTCAAACGGTTTTTCTCCCATTCTCTTAGGGGATTGTCATCGGCTCCTGAAAAATCTTGACTCGCTTGTACCGAAATGAATTCTCCCTCCGGATAGCGTAAAGCTGTTAATGCTCCGCCAAAGACAACACCTTGATCGATGTTGATGGTATTGTTAATTAGCAGCGGTTGTGGCTTCGGATCATGTCCCCAGACAATCAGCGAGCTTTGCTTATGAGAAATATACCAATCTTTACGCACTGGCTTTCCTTTTTCATCAAATCCATTCGTATCACCGTAACGGCAGAAGTCACGAACAGCTTCAGACTGCTTTCCGATGAAAGCATCTTTGATTCCGGCATGAACACAAACTAAAGACTGTACATCATTCTTGGTAAATACATAATGGGAAGGAGCTTGAAGGAGGAATTCTTTAAGTGTCTGTTTCGTTTCCTCTGCTTTTTCGCTTCCAAACTCCTCTTCGTACGCTTTAAATTCTTCTTCCACTTTTTCATCGCCATGATTTAATGTTACGTCTCTTCCATCTAGCCATCTAGCAATTTTCCAGCCGTGATTGCTGTCAATCATATAGGCAACGTCCTTTTGAACATGTTCATAGAAAAAGAGCATCGTTTTAAGTGACTCTGGTCCTCTGCTCATGACATCCCCAATGGAAACAAACTTCCGACCTTCGGGGTGAAGATAGAGGCCTTCCTCATTTTTTTGATAGCCTAGTTTTTCAAGGACGAGGATCATTTCCTTATAGCAGCCATGAATATCCCCAATGATGTCGATCCCATTCTGGATGTCTTTTTCAATTGGATTTGTACGTCTGCTTACCTGAATATCTTCTGTTCCCTTTAACGTGTAAAGAGACGAATACCCTTCTTTTTTTAGGACGCGCTTTTCCCTTTTGAACGTCTGGTATTGCTGTTTAATACGTCTTTTTCCGCGTGGATGTTCTCTTTGTTCATCTCTGACAAGCAGATCCTCTTCAGGTATATCCAGAACAATCGATAGGATTGGGACATTATTTTTTTGAGCTAAAGAGATATATCTTTTCCGATCATCTGGGTGAAGATTGGTCGCATCAATAAAGGTTAATTTATTTAATCGGCATCTTGCTTCAATGACGGAATCCATCATGGAAAATGCTTCGCCTGAAATGGACTGGTATTCATCCATCAGATTGTCCGCTTCATCCTTTGGTCTGCCCCGCCAATCAATAAATTCAATATCACTCACCAATACCCGAAAGGCATCTGAACTAACGACCTCTGAAGGCAGAATCTCTTCTTTTTCAATCATGCTTTTTAACCATGTTGACTTACCGCTATTGGATGGTCCAATCAGCAAGACAATTCCTGCATGGGGCAATACGATTTGCATAGTTAGTCCTCCTTTCTTTCGAACACACACATTTGTGTCGGATAACCATATGTATCATGCTCTTCACCAATTCCTTCAAATTTAAGGCTATAGATATCAGAGTGATTTCGCTCTGTACACCACTGACGAAATTCAGCTCTTGTCCACTCAAAACGATGATCGTTGTGTCGAAGAACATCCTCCATATCGTATACCTCGTTATATTCACGGTTTGGCGTTGTAATAATCAGGGCATTCGGTTGATAGTCATGTAATATCGTATCCAGCACCTTAGGCAGACGGTACTCGTCGATATGCTCGATGACTTCGCACAAGATAATGACATCCTTGTTCTTTAATCTTTCATCATAGTAGAAGAGTGAGCCCCATAGTGTTTCAGGAACCACAAATTTCTCTTTATTTTTCACTTTCTCGAATCGTCCTAAGGCTTTAATGGCAGCAGTTTGGGACGGCTCAACAGCCAGGATTTCTTTTATCCCTTCTACAAAACCAAGGCGTACTGAAAGTTTCCCTTCACCAGAGCCGAAGTCCACGATGCTTCTTGGATTCATTTGACTGACTGTATCAACGATTTTTTCATAGCGAAGATCATTCAGCCGAACCTTGCTTTCTTTTTCTTCCTTCTTCTCTTCAGGTTTCCTGTTCTCGACGATGCTGTATACTTCCTTAAATCTAAGTGATTGGCGATAGATATAATCTCGCATCGGATGATCCTTCAGCCACCCGTCTCCATATCTCTCAAGCTTTTCAATTTCTTTTTCATCAATGTAGTAGTGCTTATAGTTATCGATGACCGGAATCAATACAAACAAATGCCTTAACCCGTCTTGTAGTGTTTTCATTCCTTTTAAAGAAATGGATCTTGCCGAGCTTTTATCTTTAATTTGGAAAGAGTACTCAATTTCCGGACGGGTAATCATCACTTCATAACCAATCGGCTCAAATAAATCCTTTAATTGGTTATCAGAAAGAGAAGAAACCACAGGGCCAAACTCGAACTGAAACGAAAACGGATGATTCACCCACTCTGTATGCTCTTCCTTCGGCTGACCGTTCAAAGCTGTCCCCAGTGCAGACCTAATCAATGAACAAAAAATGCTGCTTACCGCAAACTCCCGATCATTTATGTAATGAGTAATGTCATAGGAATTGGAATTGCCTTTTACCAATTCGATCGGGTCAGGTGTAACAAAAATCGTCGCTTCCAGTTCTGTTTCTGTAAACTTGCTATAAAAAAGGCGCACTAAATGGCCTTTATGATTTCTCTCATATAAATTACTCGGGTTCTTAGACAATAAATAAGATATAGCTTGTACATTGTCGCCTGAAGCCTGAATCGTTAACTGCATTTGGAACACTCCTTTCAAACACTTCATTCATTAAAAAAGCTAAAGTAAAAGTCTTTCTTAATTTCCTATTATAACAACTAATATTACCACATAATGAAGACTTATCAGCTTCAACTACGACATTATACTCTGATAGGGAGCATCTTTTAGAAGCATGTAAAAATAGGCTCTGGTCATGAGGAAGGAATCTTTTATTATATAATGGAATATTTATTACCTATCATAAAAAAGATTCGGAGTTGAAGAGAAAAGAATGAAAAAAATACATATTATCGGTGCTTCAGGTTCAGGAACTACAACTCTCGGAAAAGCATTATCAAACTCCATATCGACAGTTCATTTTGATACAGATGATTATTACTGGCTGCATAAGTTTAGTGAAAAAAGAGAAGTAAAAGAAAGAAAACAAATACTCCGAAAAGATTTATTAACTTATGATGATTGGATACTATCGGGTTCGTTATGCGGGTGGGGTGATGAATTTATAGGTTATTTTGATTTAGTTATATTTTTATGGATTCCAAAAAATATAAGAATAGAAATGCTGCAGAAAAGAGAGGCACAAAGGTATGGCAAGGAAATTTTAGTTGGAGGCAGCCATTTCGATCAATATAATAACTTTTTAGAGTGGGCCTCCCTATATGACGAGGCTGGAATGGAAGTAAGGAGCAAGCATTCACATGAACAATGGATGTCAGGCTTAACTTGTCCTTTATTAAGGATTGAAGGAGATTATACAGTTCAAGAACGGGTGGAAATTGTTTTAGAGTATGTGCAAAATCTGCGAATGAATTAATTCGTCCTTCAGAAAGATAATCCGACCGTTGCAGGATAATTCGGCCTTTGCGCCATTTATTCGTCCTTCAGAAAGATAATTCGACCGTTGAGGATAATTCGGCCTTTGCGCCATTTATTCGTCCTTCAGAAAGATAATTCGACCGTTGGGCAGGATAATTCGGCCTTTGCGCCATTTATTCGTCCTTCAGAAAGATAATCCGACCGTTGCAGGATAATTCGGCCTTTGCGCCATTTATTCGTCCTTCAGAAAGATAATTCGACCGTTGAGCAGGATAATTCGGCCTATCATCCTTGTAATTGAACAAATAATCCCCATCTACTTAACAGAGGGGGATTTTTATTTTTCATAATGCCTTTATTCACTTTACTGTGGCTGAGACTAAAAATTTGATACTATATGAAAATATGTAAGGAAGAAAGAATCCTATAACGAATGGATCCGTCACCGATATACATATAAACTCTTAATAGTATCCATAGCCCCCTCCTTACGTATTGATATATCGAAATGCTCTACTCATTATCGTTGGCACTACTGAAGCGTGATTTTCCTCCGGTGCTATATACAGTTTTACTTCTAATTGTTCCATCGATTGCAAACTAATAAATAATTGATTTGCATCATCCACCATAAATGTCTCTTCACTTCCAACAGTGATTAACAGCTTCCTATTCTCATGTGTTACAGCGTTCTTATAATATTGCTCTGCATACGTGAATAGCTCGTGGTCATTCCACCAGATCGAAGGGCTCGATGCTAAATAATATTGAAAAAGGTCTGGACGTTTAAATAAGGTCCAAAGTACAAACAAGCCTCCTAACGAATGGCCAAATAACGCCTGTTTTTCTACGTCCACTTGGTATTTTTGTGTAACTACTGGCATTAATTCTTGTTCCAAAAAAGCAAGAAATCTTTCAGCACCACCATGTATCCCAATATCTCTTCCTTTTAGTCGCTCTGGGTAAATATATTGTGCTGCTGGAGGAGTGAATTCATAAAATCTTCGCTCGTTTACCTCTTCATTTACTCCATGATGGCCAATCCCTATAACGATGGCCGGTGAAATAAATGTTTTCGGTGCATTTCTCGATTGTAGCTTTACAACATCACGTCCAAATTGAAAATACGCATGACCATCCAACAGATAATAAACAGGAAATCCTTTTTCTGGTGGGGCTACTTTCGGTAGAGATACTTTCACGTCATACGTATATTCCATTATTTTTGATTCTATTTGCCAAAGTTCTGTTTCGTCTAACTGAATTTTATCAGCCAACTCTCATTCCTCCATTAATGTTTCATATCCATAGCAAACTGGTGAGCCATTTTCCTCATCGATCATAATTTTCGCATCAATCTGGAATACTTGTTTCATTACTTCTTGTGTTAAAATCTCTTTCGGTGTTCCAACAGTAATAATTTCCCCATCCTTCATGGCAATAAGCTCATCTGAAAACCGAGCTGCATGATTTATGTCATGAAGAACCATCACGACTGTACAATGATGTTTTTTATTAAGTTTATCCACAATTTTCAGCACTTCAAGCTGATGGGACATATCTAAATAAGTTGTTGGCTCATCGAGTAGCAAAATGTCTGTTTCTTGTGCTAAAGCCATCGCAAGCCAAACTTTCTGTCGTTGTCCACCTGACAATTGATTGATTTCTCTTGACCGAAATTCACTCGTCTTCGTTATCTTCATCGCCCATTCAATGACTTCTAAATCTCTTTTCGAAAGAGTGCCTGCTCTTTTTCGGTGCGGAAAACGGCCATATGATATAAGCTCTTCCACTTTTAATTGCGGTGGAGCTTCAGGGTTTTGTGATAGCAGTGCTAACTGCTTGGCAATTTCTTTTGTTGAGATTGCTTGCATATCTTGTTCCTGCAAAAATACTTTACCACTTTTTTGTTTTAGGATTCTTCCCACCGTTTTTAATAGCGTAGATTTCCCACATCCATTTGGCCCGATAATGGTAGTAATTTTACCTTCTTGTATCGATGTACTCAAATTCTTGAAAACGGTTTGCTTCTCATAACCAGAACATAATTGTTCTACACGTAATACAGCGTTTGTCATTGGGACCTCCTATACTCTAGATCTCGCTAATAAATATAAAAAGTACGGAATACCAATAATGGATACAACAATTCCAACAGGCAGCTCTGATGGCTCAAATAATGTTTTTGCAAAAAAATCTGAAAAAACAAGTAAAAACATGCCAACAGCTGCACTTGTCGGAACTACATAGCGGTGGTTAATTCCGACTAATCTTTTGGCAATATGCGGTGCTATTAATCCGATAAAACCAATACTTCCTGATACCGATACACAAGCACTTACAATTCCAATACTGCTTAACAGCAAAATGGATTTTTCTTTTTCGACTCTTATCCCTAAGCTTTTTACACTAGATTCCTCTAATTGAAAATAATTGAGCAAGTGACTTTTTTTATATATTACAAATCCCAAAATCGCAATCCACGGTATGATAGAAATAACAAATGACCAGTTGGCACTATAAATACTACCTGCGCTCCAAACTGCCGCCATTTCATAATCCTGAGCTTTCATTTTCAGTGAAATATATAGTGACAATGCACCAAAACCACTGCTTATAGCAATCCCTGTTAAAATGAGTCTTTGCATATCTAAAACGCCATTTCTCCATGAAAAAAGATAAATTAATCCCGCCGCTGCAGCCCCGCCAACAAAGCCAAAAAGTGGCATTATCAAAATAGAAAACCAGCTATCTCCTAATCCATTACTATAAGATATTTGAAAGAAGAACATAAAAATAACGATCGCTGCCCCAGCACCTGCATTAATCCCTAAAATACCTGGATCTGCTAAGTCATTTCTCGTTACGCCTTGCATTACAGTACCTGCTATACCTAGTCCAATCCCTACCAATGCTGCAATGACAATACGAGGCAAACGAAATTCGAAAATAACTAAATCATATTTTTCATTTATATCTATCCGAAGAATTGTTTTTATAATATCCATTACGGACATATCAAATGCTCCGTTGGTAATATGAAAGTAAAAGGCAATACATGTTAATCCTATAAAAACGAACATCGTTGTGATGAAACGACCTAATTCCCCTTTACCCATGACGTTCTCCCCCTCTTGTTCGAATTAAATAAAGAAAGAAAGGGACACCAATAATAACTGTTACTACACCAATAGGCGTTTCAAACGGGAAATTAATAAATCGACTGATTACATCACATAATGCTAGAAAGGTGGCACCTATTACTGCCGAACATGGGATAACAAAACGGTAGTCCATACCGACGATAAAACGTGTAAGATGTGGAATGACTAAACCAACAAAAGCAATTTTCCCGACTAGTGCAACCGCCGTTCCAGTCAAACATACAACAGATAACATACTGATTATTTTCACCCATTTTGTTCGCTGCCCTAAACCAACTGCAATATCATCACCTAACGAGGAAATCGTCACTGACTTAGCAATGCATAGAGCAAGTAAAAGCCCCAATATACCAAAAGGAATGGAAAGCCATAACATTTCAGGATTCACAGTATGTATTTTCGCGTTATACCAGACGCTGACGCTTTGCGAAACTTGAAAATACATCGCAACAGCTGTGGCAACACTACTTAAAAATGTCCCAATAATTGTTCCAATAATCGCTAGCCTAACTGGTGAGAAACCGTCTTTTAAAAGGGAAGCAAATCCGAAAACTAAACCTGCTCCAATAGCAGAACCAACCATTGATAATAAAATCATTTGATAATTCGGTAGACCAGGAAAAAATACCATTGCCAGCGTAATAACAAATGCCGATCCGTCATTTACACCCATTATCGATGGGTCAGCAAGATAATTGCGTGTAACACCTTGCATCACAGCACCCGAAATAGCTAAAAATGCTCCAACACATAAAGCAGCGATTACACGTGGTAATCGCGATGTTATGATAATATTGTGGTCAACATTACCCTTATCGAATTGTGTAATCGCATGCCAAACAGTTAATGCATCAATATCCTTTGCACCATATAAGACGGATAAAACAATTGCCAGTACGATGAACAGTGGAGAAGTTATAAGAATAATAGAAGCTATCCAATTTGTTTTGTTCATTTCAATTCATCGCACCTTATTTTTAATTCAGTAAGTTTTCAATTGCAGCGTCTAAGAATTTCACTTTTGACCAAGCTGTTCCACCTTGTGCTAATGGGTCAATTGCATTCACAAATACTTGATCGTTTTTAACTGCTTCGATGTTTTTGAAAATTGGATTATCTAATAAATCATCAAGAGCAGTTAGATTGTCAGTATTTTCACTTTTATCAAACTGTACGAAAACATAATCTGGATTAATATCGGCTAAAGCTTCTAATGATAGCTCTGCCTGTGCCTTTGTTTGCGTAATAATTTCTGGAACTGTTGCACCTAAGTCTTCATAAATAACTGGATTTAAATATACATCTGCTGGGTATACACAAACACTTCCTGCACGAATACGCAGCACTAAGATCGTTTTATCTTTCAATGATTCCCCAATCTTCTCTTTCGCCTCAGCAGCCTTTGTATCATAGTCGGCAATGATGGTATCCGCTTCTGATTCTTTCCCTGTTAATTGACCTAATAACTGCAAATTCTCCTTCCAATTAGTAGAAATATGAGAGTATGGAATCATCGTCTCTATTTTGTTTAATTGTTCCGAAACATCCTCAGTGAATTTAGATGAGCCTAAAATAACATCCGGATCTAATGCTAAAATTGCTTCATTATTCGGGGCAAATTTATCCCCTACTAATGCTGCACCATCTAAGTCAGTTGCTAAATAAGTTGGAATTGCATCTGCAATAGCTAATACCCCGGCAGGCTTCACACCTAAAATCGCTGCATCCTCCATCGATTCAAGACTTGCTGCAACGATATTATTTACTTCTGCTGGTAAAACATAATCTTCCCCAAGATATGTAATTGTTTGTTCAGTAGCATCTTCTCCTTGTCCTGATTTCTCTGCACCTGCAGTCTCCTCTGTTTTAACCGAAGTTGTAGCTGCATCCTCTTCTTGTTCACCACATGCCGCCAAACTTAAAGCTAAAAGTGTTGATGCCCCAATCAATCCATACTTTTTCTTCGTCATTGTAAAATCTCTCTCCTTAATAAAATGATAGAATTAGGCCTAACTAACTTTTTATTGATAATGATTATCAATATCAATGATAATCTAAAGATGACCGTTCCGCAATTATATTTTGAAAAAATAAATATTCTAATACTTAACTAAAAGTATTAAAGGCGTTGTTTCATGTAATAAAATTATAAAAAGTCACAACAAAAAGAAGTGAAGATGCAATCAGGTTATGACATCTTCACTTCTTTTTTGTTTGTTTGTGTGTAAATTACTTAGCTTTGCAAACCACCTTCTACCTTCTCTTTTCACTTAACATGTAGTTTCTCTAAAAATAATCAACTATATAGAGGCTAGTGTTCATCTACAGTGAATCCTTAAGCTCCTTAGAGATAGTAGAAAAATAATCCATGACAAATAAGCGAAATTGCTTAGCAACTGGTGTAAAGTATCGCTTTTCCGACCATCCCAATCCAATCGTCCTTTGGCAAGCAGGTTCTGTTATTCGAATTTTATGTGACAGCGACCCGGTTTGGTGCAGCCAAGTTAACTCTGATACAAAAGCGACACCTAAGCCCCTTCTGACAAGGTCTGAGATAACAGCCGGCTCATCACCTTCAAATGCAATATTCTGAATAAATCCAGCTTCTTGGCAAAATTGATCCGTTAAGTTGCGGAATCCAAAACCTGTGTTCATGCTAATGAACGCTTCGTCTTTCACTTCATTAAGATGAATGCACTCCCTCCCTGCTAGTCGATGATCGGGAGGCACAATCAAAAATATTTCTTCCGTTATCAGCGGTTCCCACTTAATATCGGGGCCTTCAATCGGAACGGACGAAATGCAATAATCAATCTCCCCTTCAATAAGCAATTGTTTCATGGAAGATACAGATTTAAGAAATTGTTGAAAACGAACATCTGGATATTCTGATAAAAATGTCCCCAGCAAATCAGGCAGCACTCTTGGAATGGTAACAGCCAACGTAATATTCTTTTGATCCTGGTCCGCTAATTCCACAATCTCGCGCCTTCCTTCATTTAATTCTGCAAAAGCTCGTTCGACACGGTTCAAGAATATCCTTCCGGCCGCATTCAACCTTATTTTCCGATGTTCCCGATCGAACAACGCCACTCCCAAATCTTCTTCAAGACGAGAAATGGTTTTACTGAGAGACGGCTGAGCAATTTGAAGTTGCTCCGCAGCCTTCGTCATATGTTCTAGGCGTGCTACGGTTTGAAAATACTGCAGCTGTAATATTTCCATTTTTATCACTCGTTTCGTATAGATTCAAATCTATTATTATATAACTAATTATGTATTATACAGTATTTAAAAAAGCCCTTATGATGAAATAATCTCATTTAGTTAGAAAGGGCAGGCTCATTAATGAAAGGATTACAACTCGTACTTCAAGACATAAAAGCAATGTGGAAACATAAACACGGAAGAATCGCCTTGATTTTTCTTTTAGTCGTTCCATTGATTTACTCAGGTTTCTTTTTAGCAGGGTATTGGAATCCTTACGGTAAGTTGGATCAGCTACCTGTTGCAGTGGTCAACCTCGATACAGGATCCGAAATGGACGATAAGCCAATCGAGGCAGGAGATGACTTTGTTAAACAATTGAAGAAGCAGAAAGAATTGGACTTTCACTTTGTATCGGCAAAGGCGGCAGATACAGGGCTTAAAGAGGGTACCTACTATATGGTTGTCACGATTCCAGATGATTTTTCTGAAAATGTCACCACTTTAATGGATGAAAAACCGGAAGCCGCTAAACTTTTATATAAAATTAATCCGGGTAAAAACTTTGTTGCCTCACAAATTAGTACAACTGCAGTTGAAAAAATGACCACCAAAATCAATGCCAGCATCACGAAAGGCTATTCAGAAGGCATCCTTTCCAAATTCCAAGATGTTTCTAAAGGCTTAGCAGACGCCGGAAATGGAGCCGAGGAGCTTCATCAAGGAACTGTCGATGCGAAAAGCGGCAGTGAGAAATTAACAGATGGAATTCAGAGACTAAATGATGGTGCCCAGAAGTTACGTACAGGAAGCACCCAGCTTTCGGACGGACAAGAAGACTTATCTACTGGTGCGGAAGGTCTAACATCAGGTTCCCAGACCTTGTATACCGGCATGAAACAGCTAACAGATGGACAACAAACATTAGAAAATGGTATGAACAAGGTGAGCAAGGGAGTTAAAGACTTGTCAGCTGGCAATTCAAAATTGGTTCAAGGACAGGAACAGGCGGAAAGTACAGCAAGTACCCTTAAGAAGCAATTGGATGCATATGCCCAAAGTCATCCCGAAGCAAAGCAAGATCAAAACTTCAAGCAAATCCTTGCCTTATCTGATGGATTATCCAATGCGGCCACTACTTTAACCGCTGGGCAAAAACAACTGGGACAAGGAGCGGAAAAAGTGGCAGATGGTCAAGTCGCCCTGCAAGCTGGTATGAAAACGTTTGGTGATAAAATGGCGCAGGCTACCTCAGGTGCTAAGCAATTAAACGAGGGAGCAAGCCAATTCACAAACGGATTTACAAAATGGACAAGTGGCTTTTCCACTCTAAACACCGGAATCACTTCACTTGCTGGCGGAAGCAGTCAACTAGCCAGTGGATCAACGGAACTTCAGGAAGGACTTGCTTCACTAGAAACGGGCTCAAACAAGTTATCTTCCAAACTTAATGACGCCGCGGATAAAACAGCAAGCATTCAGTACAGCGATTCTACCACTTCGATGTTCTCTGAACCTGTACAATTGGTCCAATCCAATCTTTCGGAAGTTCCAAACTATGGAACCGGAATCGCTCCTTACTTTCTGTCTCTAGCCTTTTATGTAGGCGGCATTATGGCTTCCAATATCCTGCCGCTAGGCCGCAGACAGAATCTCAAGGTTACCGGAACCGTTCATTTTACGAATAAATTAGGGCTAGTTTATGTAATCGGCTTGATTCAGGCACTTCTCGTGGATGCAGTTGTGCTCCTTGGATTCCATTTACATGTAGCTAGCGTTCCTGTATTTATTCTATCAAGCATCATCGTTTCATTTACCTTCATGACTTTCATACTTATGCTGGTAACCGTATTCGGAGTCGTCGGCAAATTCGCAGCCGTGACCCTTCTTGTATTTCAATTAGCTACTTGCGGTGGAACATTCCCGGGTGAACTTGGAATGTCGCTATTAACACAAATCGGTCAATTTTTACCTATGGCTCATTCCCTTCAGGAGCTACAAGAAGTCATTTCATTAGGCGGCTGGTCAAACTTACAGACCCAGATTTGGATTTTACTCGCCTATCTCGTTTCTGCAGCAGTAATTGGCTGGATTACGAGTCATATCCAGCATGCAAAGGTGAATTCAGAAGATATAGCGTCATAACCTAAAAAGCAGTGCCATTCGATTAGAAATGGCACTGCTTTTTTATCTCTCCGCTTTTACTTGCAAAAAAAGCATGATCACAAGCATATTCCGAAAAGAAAACCGCTATGACCATGCTTTAATCTATAACCTATTCTAAAATTATTAACTGCACCATTTAGTCATTCAGACATTACTTGTGATTAAGCGGTCTGATCAGCTTTTTCAGCTGGCTTATCTTTTGCCGGCCATGCACGCTTAATGAATAATGCCAAAATCAGCGCCACAGCTGCGATAAAGGTAGACACAAAGAAGGAAAAGTTAATTCCATCCAACATGGCCTGCGTCCCGATTTGGGCCTGCATTTGATTCATCATCTCAGTAGTAGGCTGACCTGTTAATTTGCTCATCGCTTTAGTCATAAGATCCTCACCAGTCGAAGCTGACCGGTTAGACATGACCGTAACAAGCAATGCTGTACCGATTGCTCCGGAAACTTGGTTCAGTGTATTATTCATCGCTGTACCATGTGGGTTCATACGGGCTGGGAGCGAGTTTAAACCATTTGTCATGATAGGCATCATTGCCATCGACAACCCGAATGACCGGATTGAAAACAATAGTACTATGTGTGTATATGATGTATCCATTGTCAGCTTACTGAAGAAATACGTCGTAATCACTGTGATAAGCAAACCAAGAGAAGCAAGAATACGTGCTCCGAACTTATCAAAGAGTTTACCGGTTATTGGTGACATAATTGCCATTAAAAGAGCACCTGGGAGCATCAATAATCCCGAATCGAACGGGGAAATGCCTCGGACCGTTTGAGTGTACAACGGCATTAAGATCATCGCTGAAAACATTGCCATATTTAGTACGATCGAAATGCTTGCAGATAAAGCAAACATTGGATGTTTAAAAATCTTGAATTCAAGCATCGGTGTTTCCATTTTAAGCTGGCGTGTAATGAAAAGGACCAGTGAAACGGCACCAACAATTAATGTTCCGTATACCAAAGGGCTATCCCAGCCCTTGCTGCCTGCTGAGCTAAATCCATACAACAGGCCGCCAAAGCCTAAGCTTGATAAAATGACAGATAGAATATCAATTTTGATATCAACTTTTTCTTTCTTGTCTTTAAGTTTAAAGAAACCAAAAATTAGTATAAGTAAAGCAAGAGGAGTAATAAAGTGGAAAAGCATTCTCCAATCATAGTGTTCGATAATCCAGCCTGAAAGCGTCGGCCCGATAGCAGGAGCAAACATCATGACTAAACCAAACAATCCCATCGCCGAGCCGCGTTTTTCAACAGGGAAGGCAGTTAAAAGAACGTTCATTAATAATGGCATCATAATCGCCGAACCAGCAGCCTGAACCATCCGCGCGCCTAATAACAGCGGGAATACGTGTGCTACACCTGCAACAATCGTCCCGATTGAAAATAACAGCATGGCTGTCAAGAACAGATTACGCACCGAATATTTTCTTATTAAGAAGGCGGTTGTAGGAATCATGATTCCGTTCACCAGCATGTATCCTGTTGTCAGCCATTGGACCGTAGACGTCTCAATTCCAAGGTCTGTTTTAATTGATGGTAGTGCAATATTCAAAAGGGTCGAATTCAGTATGGATATAAATGCCGCGACCATTAAAATAATCAGGATACCATATGAGCCCTTTTTTTCAGTAATTTGAGCAGTACTCACTTTTTATCTATTCCTCCATTCAAACTAATAGTTCATTTTATTGTACGACTGGTATAATCCAATCTGCATAAAATCTATAATATACCTCTAGTTCAATTTTTGCAATAAAAATTTACTGTTTAAATAAGGGTTTGTACTGTAATAGAAAATAGAGTACGATTACATTTATACAGGCAGTATAATGGAAATTAGGTGATTTGATGAATAATCGAAGACAGAATGTCATCGAAACAGCTCATAAGCTGTTTATTGAAAAAGGATATCAAGCCACGTCCATCCAGGACATTTTAGACGGCAGCGGCATTTCTAAGGGTACATTTTATAATTATTTCCCTTCGAAGGGTGAATTATTTATAGCTATATTCCGTTCCTACCATAAGAAGCTTCGCCAAGCCCGTGAAGAACTATTAATTGGTCAAGATTTAGCCGATATTGAAATTTTTATTAAGCAGTTGGAACTGCATATGATGGTAAACAAACAAAGTAAATTACTTATCCTGATTGAAGAAGTGCGTGTGTCTAACGACGATGAATTAAAACAATTCATCAACCGAATCCAATTATTAAGCATACGCTGGGTGTATAGTCGATTCCTCGATATATTTGGGGAAAGCAAAAAACCGTATCTGTTAGATAGCGCCATTCTCTTTCTTGGGATGACGACCCACTTGAATCATTTTAATTATAAAGCCAAAACTATCAGTTCTCCGGAAATAAAAGTCATCCGTTACTGCATGAACCGAATCGTCCATATAGTCAATGAGGTAGCTGAAAGCGGAGAGCAGGTTCTTGACCCAGAGCTAATTGATACATGGATTCCTAATTTCAGGTGCAATCTTCATACCAGCCACAATGATCTGCTGCAATCCACCTTGGCATTGAAAAAAGCAACAAACAAAGCTCTACCTTGCAGCGAAGATCGAGCCAAAGCAATTGAACTGATTGATTTCATCCATGAAGAGATAACGCAATCCAGCAAACCACGCCAATTTTTGATAGAAAGTTTGCTGAACACCTTAAAAACCCAATACGCAACAATTGCCCAGCAATATGTTGAAAATTTCGAAGAAAATATCAACTTCTGCTTGAGCCAATTAGAACAAGAAATATAAAGTCTGATGAAAATGAATGGGCTAACCTAAAAACTAAAGACAAAGAAAAAACAGTATGTTATTGAACACATACTGTTTTTTCTAATTTATGAAATGATGGAAAGTCGATTTATTTGTAACGACGGACGAATTATCTCTCTGAAGGTCGAATTATTCCTGGCCACGGTCGAAAAATCGGAGGTGTTTTGCATGTGCAGAAATTGTGCATTCATGTGAAGGAAAATGGTCAGTTGTGGATATCACTAAAACCAGTTTTCATCATCTGTAACCCACTTGCTATTAATTCCGTTTTCTCCATACACTCAGATACCCAACATTTTCCCACCCCGCTGCCACTGCTGCACTAAGATTTTCATCCTGCTCATAACCGACTAAATGCTTGCCTACATGATTTTGACTGATTACATGAACAATATCTCTCCATATGGATGCAGCAGCATTTCCAGAGGAAAAAACATTTGATACGCCAATCGTGTCTCCACTGACATTAGCAATAAAACCAGCAGTTATTTCATCTCCTTCTTTTGCATATACAACAACATCAGGCTGAAATAAGATATCCGGTAACAGAATGCCGTTTAAACCGGAAACCGATGTCCAGCACTGAAGTTCCTCTTCTGAGATGATTCTCCTGTATGCTGCCTTTTCAATATCTTCAACAATTGCAGGTTTATGGTAAATCCAACTGGCTTCATATAAAAGTTCGAAGTTATCTCCTAGTTTTAAGGATGAAAAACTGTCTTTAATAAACTCTGCTTGTGAGTCCTCTATAAAATTAAAGAATTCATCGTTACATACATCATTACTCAATGTAATGACATCGGGATAATAGGTCGGAGCTTTTTTATCCAAACCCCAGAGGTTATTTCCACTCCTAATTCGACATCCATGAAGTTTACTTATAATTCCGCACCAGACAACATTGTTCATTACAGCTAATTCTTGTTTTGATGTCAACTTACCCCTCCTCTTTATCTTCCTCTGAACAAACTACGCTTAATTATATTCGCTGTTATACATCGGAAACCCCTGTCAAACTCATATGTATAAAAAAGTGTCGATCACTCTACCAGATGAAATTTAGAATAAAAATAAGGACGCCTACTTCTATAACGCTTTTAAACTTTCCAATAAAAGATAAATCCCTGTAAAAATTAAAAGGATATATGTAAATATTCTAAATACCCTTTGGTTTAGCCGTTTGAAAATAATTTGACCTATATACAAACCCAGAAATACAATTGGAATTGCATAAAGACTTGATTCCCATATTACTTTGTTGGTTCCAGTAAAGATTATTTGGGTTATGAGACTGATGAAATAAATAAAGAGATAAAATGCTAAGGTAGTTGCTCTTAACTTTCCTTTTTCAGTATCAGTTCCTGTAAAGTAAAGCAATAACGGAGGGCCAGGCATACCGATACTTGTCGTTAAAACACCTGATATCCCGCCAACTATGAAATCCCTAAATTGTGTTGGTTTAACCCTAAAATTGCCTATCAGTAACAATGTTAATATTAAAAGTAGTATGCTAACCCCTAATTTTAAAGCATTAATGTTAATTGAAACAAAGATTAGAACACCCAAGGGTACGCCAACTATACTTCCGAAAATAAATCTTTTTAATAATATAAAATCAATGTCATTTCGTATCTTCAAAATTAATGATATTGAAATAACTAAAGATAAAATAATATTTATTTGTATGGCTTCTTGCGGTTGGAATAACATTAGTAAGAAAGGTGTCGCCATTATGGAAAAACCAAAACCTGTACTTGATTGCAGTATAGAAGCCACCAATACAATGCATATGAAAATTAGTGCAGTCCCCAAAGTACAAACCTCCTATTTTATAACTTATCTCTTCTTTTCTTTGCTGTACTTTTTCTTTTTCTCTTCTAATTTCATATACCCTCTCGTTACGTAATAGCTTACATTAAATGTATCTTAATTAGAGGGGAACAATAAACCCAAACCCAATATGAATTAACATCTCAAAAATAAAGTTTCATTATATAGTGCAATTTTTCAGGCTTCATTTCTATAGGCATGCTTACTTTGGTATTTGTAACCGATGTATGAACAAGAAAGACCTTCATAATTGAAGGCCCTTCCTTTTATGTATCAATAAGACCATTTCTCATCATCTGTAACCCATTGATTTTTCTTTAAATCAAAGGATTCATAATCATCGTGAAGAGAAAAGTAGACTGGCAATGTGATTGCTTGTCCATCTGCTTTTTTCCAGCAATCTGCGACCCAAGTAGCAAACGCTTGTTTTTCTGCAAGGTTAAGTTCTTCTTCATTGTTTTCGTAGAAATCCCAAAAGTCATCTGTTTGATTACCTAACAGGTGGGTGTATCTTACATTTTCAATCATATCCAGACTGCCTGCAAAGATAGTAGAATCCGTACCCTCGTTAAAGACTTCATTAGCTTGTCTATCCATTGAGAACATAGTAATGGATAAGTCAAACTCTGAAGGGTCTTCTACAAATGCTACAAAATCCAATAATTCCACTTTTGAGTAAATGGTGTATTTATGTAACTCCTGCATGTTACTGATTAATGTTTCCGATTTTGCTTCAAGGTTTTCTTCTACTGACTTCATATAACTATCGACCGTATAAAGTGATTTAACTTCTTCATCTTCTTTGATTGATTTTTTCTCATCTTCTTTGACTGTTTTTTCTTCAGAATTGGCTTTCTTGTTCTCCGCTTCACAACCCAATAGCCCTAATAATAATAAAATAGAAAATATAACAAGTGATGCTTTTTTCAAATCTTTTCCTCATTTCTATAACTTTTCCAACACGATTCAACTTATTATAACAAACCTTATACCCAAAAGGTCTCTTCAGAATCATACGAAAAAAGTTGCCGAAGCAACCCTTTTTGAAGTGAAATTTTCCTCCGCGATTCAACATGTCTATGGCATTCCAACAAATTCTTCAATAAGCCATTTCTTAACAGATCGTAGACTAAAAGCTAATTTTCTGTTTCGATGGAATAACTGATTTAGCTAGCCATCTGTTTTTGTTGTTTATATGCATTGTATTTATTCGTCATTTTATGAATAGGCCTATTTTGTCCCCTACTTTAAAAATGGAGCATAATCCTAAATTCCCTCACAAAACAATTCTCAGTAATTATACGGGATACATAAGGAAAGACTAGCCATTATTGCTATAAAAGGAGGGCCTAAAAATGAGTACGAAAGATAATGCTTTGTCCATATTAGCTTTAGGCGGAGTAAATGAAATCGGTAAAAACATGTATGTGATCCAATATTCAAACGATATTATTATTATCGACTGTGGTGCAAAGTTTCCAGATGAAAGTTTATTAGGAGTTGATTTAATTATTCCTGATATTACATTTCTGCAGGAAAATATAAATAATATCCGCGCTTTAATTGTGACTCATGGGCATGAAGATCATATAGGGGGTATCCCCTACATCTTAAAAAAAATAAATGTACCCATATATGCCACACGTTTAACACTTGGTTTAATTGAATTAAAATTAATAGAACATAGACTATTGGGTGATACTGAATTAATTCAGATTGACTCTGATTCAAAGATTAAATTTGGTAATTTAAATCTAGATTTTTTCAAAACTAATCATAGTATACCCGACTGTCTAGGAGTCACCATACATACCCCAGAAGGTACAGTGGTTCACACAGGGGACTTCAAATTTGATTTAACTCCTATGAATAAGCAATATCCTGATATTCATAAAATGGCCAGAATCGGGAGTGAAGGTGTCTTGGTTTTATTATCTGAAAGTACTAATGCTGAACGCCCTGGCTCAAGTCCTTCAGAGCATCTTGTTGGTAGCCATATTGAAGAGGCCTTTATGCAGGCTAAACAGAAAGTTTTTCTATCTACCTTTGCTTCAAATGTTAATCGCGTCCAACAAGTTGTGAACGCTTGCCGGAAGACAAACCGAAAACTCGCCTTATTAGGACGAAGTATGGTTAACGTCGTATCTGTTGCCATGGAGCGTGGGTACCTCGATATTCCTGATGGGATGCTGATCCAAGCACATGAAGTCGATAACTATGCTCCTGAAAGAGTCGCGGTTTTATGTACGGGAAGTCAAGGGGAGCCGTTTGCTGCCCTGTCTCGCCTTTCCAGTTCGAATTATCGCGATATGAGTATATTACCTGATGATACAGTGATTCTTGCCTCCACTCCAATCCCCGGAAATGAACGGGATGTTTCACGTATCATCGACAACTTGTTTCAGCTGGGGGCAAAAGTCATTTACGGATCAGGAAGTGTAACAGGCATGCATGTTTCTGGACATGCCTACCAGGAAGAGTTAAAACTCATGCTTACCCTGATGAAGCCTAAGTATTTCATACCCATTCACGGTGAATATAGGATGTTGCACCAACATCGAATATTAGCTGAGTCTGTCGGGGTAGAGAAGGACAATATTTTCGTTATCAATAATGGCGATGTCGTGGATATTGATAACTCGGTCGCCCTTCAAACCAGAAAAGTTCCTGCTGGCAATACCTTTGTTGACGGTATGGGCGTTGGCGATGTAGGAGAGATCGTACTCCGGGACCGAAAGCAGCTTTCTGAGGATGGGATGCTCGTAATTGTCATAACACTAAGCAAAACGGAAAGAAAAATAGTGTCAGGACCGGATACCATTTCCCGTGGATTTGTATATATTCAAAATTCCGAAGATCTCCTTAGACAGGTAAATCGCCTTGTCACGAAAACAGTCAACGAATTACAAAGTGATAAAATATACCGTTGGAATATCATTAAACAAACTATTAAGAAGGAAATAGGACAATATCTCTATAACCAAACGAAGAAGAAACCAATGATCCTTCCAATAATCATTGAAATTTAGCGTCAATCGAAAGCTTACAAAAATGGAACTCGACTACATATAGTCGAGTTCCATTTCTTCAATCAAGTTTCTGATTTACTTGCTTTTGCCACCATAACTGTTTTTATGATATTTGGTTAAAAAGATACCTCTACCATCCGCTAACTCCTTCAAAAACCACAGCCCATATTTTCCTTAAATGTCTCTTCTGTTAAATGCTACGTTCCTTTATTTGTTGCACAATTTTGTTTTGAAAACCAATAAATGAAATACTTTCAGATTCTTGCTCCCCGTATTTCCGTACATTTACTGCATCTTCTTTCACTTCTTTATCTCCAAGTACAAGCATGTATGGGATTTTCCCCATCTGTGATTCTCTGATTTTGTACCCTAACTTTTCATTTCGATCGTCAATTTTCACTCTTACTCCTAGACTCTTTAGTACTTTTTGAACCCTTAAACAGTAATCCAAATGAACGTTTGATACAGGGATAATTTGTACTTGTGTAGGGGCTAGCCATATAGGAAAAGCACCAGCAAAATGTTCAATCAGGATTCCAAAGAAACGATCAATGGATCCAAAAATCGCACGATGAATGACGACCGGACGAACCTTATCATTATTTTCATCTATATAAGTCAAATCAAATTTATCAGGCATTTGAAAATCAAGTTGAATTGTCCCACATTGATGGCTTCGTTTTAATGCATCTTTAATATGAAAATCAATCTTTGGTCCATAAAAGGCACCGTCTCCTTCATTTAAGTGGTAATCAATCCCAATATTCTCCAGAACATTTTTTAATGCTAATTCAGAAGTTTCCCAAAGGTAGTCATCACCTAATGAATCTTCTGGACGAGTCGAAAGTTCCACAGAATACTCGAATCCAAAAGTACGATAGACTTCGTCAATCATAGTAAACACTTGTATAATTTCACTTTCGATTTGATCCTCCCGAACAAATATATGGGCATCATCCTGACAAAATGTACGGACCCGAAGCATTCCATTTAATGCGCCACTATACTCATGACGGTGAACTTGACCGAACTCAGCCATACGAATGGGTAAATCTCTGTATGAATAAAGATGGTTTTTATAAATAAGCATATGACCAGGACAGTTCATTGGCTTCATTGCAAATTTTGTATGATCGACTTCTGAAAAGTACATATTTTCATGGTAATGATCCCAGTGACCCGATTGTTCCCATAACCGTTGATTCATCATAAAAGGAGTTCGAACTTCGTCGTAATCAGCGCTAGTCTGAAGCTCCCTCGAGAATTTTTCCAATTCATTTCGCATGATTTGTCCTTTCGGTAAATAAAACGGCATTCCTGGGGCTTCCTCTGAAAACATGAATAACTCCAACTGCTTCCCTAATTTACGATGATCGCGTTTGGCTGCTTCTTCTAAGAATTTCAAATGACCCTGTAAATCCTTTTTCTTGCTGAAAGCCACGCCATACACCCGTTGAAGAACTTCATTTTGACTGTCCCCTCTCCAATAGGCACCAGATACATGAGTTAACTTGAACGATTTTACAAATGATGTGGATGGAAGGTGCGGCCCCCTGCAAAGATCGATAAATTCCCCTTGTTTATATAGACTCAGTTTTTCATCTTTAGGGATGTTCTTTACTATTTCTAACTTGAATGATTCCCCATTACTCTCAAATAACTTTTCTGCCTCTTTATAAGAAACTTCGACTCTTTTGATTTCCAAATTTTCACTTATGATATTTTCCATCTCTTTTTCAATGGCCAGTAAATCGTCAGAAGTCAAAGGATGATCCAGCTTAAAATCATAGTAAAATCTGTCTTCAATGACTGGTCCTATCCCTAATTTTACATTACCGTAAATTCTCTTCACTGCTTGTGCCATAACATGCGCTGATGTATGACGTAAAACATGTAATCCTTCATCCGAATCAAGAGTTAAAATCGCTAGTTCGGCATCTTTATCCAGCTTGAAACTCAGATCCACCAGTTGTTTATCCAGTTTCCCTACAACTGCCATTTTCCTTAAACTGGAACTGATGGACTCTGCCACACTTTCCACTGTGATCCCTTTCAGATACCCTTTTTGTTTCCCATCCGGGAATTGAATCATAATCATATCTCCACTCATAATACATACACCCCTTTTTAGTAATAAAAAAAACACACTCATCCCTATACAAGGGACGAGTGCGTTTTACTCGTGGTTCCACCCAATTTCCCATAAGTAAGATACAACTTATGGCTCTGGAGCTGTAACGTAGCTTAGACGATATCAGTTACTATCGTTCACTGATATAGCTCAAAGGCGGTAAATCATTTCCCTAAGCCAGGAAGTTCACAGCTACCCTTCCCTCTCTGAAGACCGTAAAAATGATTCATGTCCTTATCATGGCAATAATTTTATATAAAAAAAAACGCACCCATCCCTATACAAGGGACGAGTGCGTTATACCCGTGATTCCACCCAATTTCCCATGAGTAAGATTACTCATGGCTCTGGAGCTGTAACGTAGCTTAGACGATATCAGTTACTATCGTTCACTGATATAGCTCAAAGGCGGTAAATCATTTCCCTAAGCCAGGAAGTTTACAGCTACCCTTCCCTCTCTGAAGACCGTAAAAATGATTCATGTCCTTATCATGGCAACAATTTCATATAAAAAAAACGCACTCATCCCTATACAAGGGACGAGTGCGTTGTACTCGTGGTTCCACCCAATTTCCCATAAGTAAGATACAACTTATGGCTCTGGAGCTGTAACGTAGCTTAGACGATATCAGTTACTATCGTTCACTGATATAGCTCAAAGGCGGTAAATCATTTCCCTAAGCCAGGAAGTTCACAGCTACCCTTCCCTCTCTGAAAACCGTAAAAATAATTCATGTCCTTATCATGGCTTTTTTAAATTCATTAGGTCATTATATTGTTATATATATTACAATAAATTTCCATAAGTGACAACATCTTATTATTCTTTTATCAAAAAAATTATAAAAAGCAGCTTCCTGCGCAAAAAACTGGCATTCGTACAATAGAAATAAAAGATTTTATACTATGTGTATTTTAAAAGATTATCAAACCATTTTTCTTCCTATTTTAATTAATCATTACTTCCCTTTATTCATTGAATTCAATTTATCTTCAACTCTATCAAGTCTGTTTTCAATATCTAATTGATTACTATTCTTTTTGTTAGAAATAAGCAATTTCTTAATTAATAAAGTAATGGCAACGACGAATAAAACGATAAGTGCAACAACGATAAAAAAGCATCATGAATGATAACATTCACAATGCTCGTTACGATACTGACTTTGAAATTCAGTTTACTTTTCCTATGCTGATTTCTCAAAATGACAATCTTTCAATGAAATTACCTTTGTCTTATGAAAAACCTTGTACCCTAACCATATCGCTAAAAATATTGGTAAACCAATATAGGAGACTGCGACTCCATACCAGTCAATACTGCCGCTTAGAAACGCCTCGTAATTCTGCCCTGCAATGACAACTATACAAAGAAAAAATGAAAGAATCGGACCGAATGGGAACCATTTTGCTTTGTATTTTAACTCATTTATGTCACCGCCCTGTGCTACGTACGCACGTCTAAAACGATAATGGCTTACGGCAATTCCAATCCAAGCGATAAATCCCGTTAATCCTGAAGCATTTAATAGCCATGTAAACACATGATCCCCAAAAACAGATGTTAAAAAAGCTAGTCCTCCAATTATTGCCGTGAGAATCAAGGCATTCATCGGGATTCCCCTTCTGTTAACTTTAGCTAGAAACTTTGGAGCCTGATTATCTTTTGCCATCGACCATAACATCCGTGTTGATGCATAAAGCCCCGAGTTCCCTGCAGAAAGTAATGATGTCAAAACAACAGCATTCATGACAGAAGCAGCGAAAGCAAATCCTGCCCGTTCAAAGACGAGCGTGAAAGGGCTTACAGAAATATTTTCTACATCCCCACCTAATAAACTTGGACTCGTATATGGAATTAACAGCCCGAGTATCAAAATGGCTCCGATGTAAAACAATAAGATGCGCCAAAATACTTGTCGAATCGCATTCGGAACATTTTTTTCAGGATTCTCACTTTCTCCAGCAGCAATACCAACTAGTTCTGTACCTTGAAAAGAAAATCCAGCGATAAGAAAGATACTAATGATCGATAAAAATCCGCCCTTGAAAGGAGCCTCGCCCATGGTGAAGTTTTCAAATCCAATAACCTCTCCACCAAAAACGCCTAAGATTGTCAATAATCCAATAATGATAAAGAAAATAATGGCCACAACTTTTATTAGAGAAAACCAATATTCTGATTCACCATAACTTTTAATGGATAAAGCATTTAGCATAAAGACGAGTCCAAGAAACAATGCACTCCATATTATGCTTGGCACTTCAGGCAGCCAGAATTTCATGATGATGGCTGCCGCAGCTATTTCCACAGCAAGGGTAACCGCCCAGTTAAACCAATAATTCCAGCCAAGTGCAAAACCAAATGCTGGATCTACAAAGCGTGTCGCATAGGAGGAAAATGAACCCGATACAGGCATGTATGTAGCCATTTCCCCCAAGCTTGTCATAAGGAAATAAACCATGATCCCAATGCATGCATATGCAGCGAGAGCACCACCAGGTCCTGCACTTTGGATGGTTGCACCACTTGCCAAAAATAAACCAGTTCCGATAGAACCTCCAATTGCGATCATGGTCATATGCCTTGCTTTTAAGTTTCTTTTAACTGTCGGTTCTTGATTTTCAATGAGATTCATGTCCATTGGCTACTACCTCATTTTCTATTAAAATTAAAACTTTAAGAAATATTATAAGAGATTTTGTCTTAACAGCCGTATTGTTGGTAATAGTAGAGTGCATTAGATATGAATAGTCTCCCACAACCTCTTTGCGGAAGACTATGTATTTACCCTTTTCTAACTGAAGGTAAGAACCTGATACGTTCACTACCAAGGTAACTTCACCAATTGAAGCTTCACTTTACTGGCTAAAAACAAAATAATTTCTTTTAAGTAAACGGGGCTTAGACATCAATTCATCATATCTATCTGTAGTGTGTTGATATTCAATTTCTTTCTCTGTCTCTTCCAATTAGTAACACATTGAATGGATGGAGCCCTGTTAATTTTAAATAGACATTGTTCCATCAGGTAACTCCCAATATACGTTATCATTTGTCTTCTTTACTTGCCAAGGCCACATAAGGCTCATCCTGCAATTGTTCAATTCCACACCATTGAATTAAAGTAAGGGCAATAATCTCCGCTGTCGCGAACACATTTTCCAGTAAGATATATTCATTTGGATAATGGGCAACCTCTGTTACTCCAGGACCAAAAACAATTGCAGGCGTTTCACCGACATGAGTCAACAATCCTCCATCAGTTCCCCATGGAGAGGCTTCAATGACCGGATCTTGTCCAGCAACTTGCCGAAATTGATTGACGAGCGTATTCATTAGTTCATGTTCTACATCAATTGCACCTGGAACCCAGCGTGCTCCGAACCATTCTAAAACGGGCGGATTATCCTTGAACCATTCATCAACTTCTTTGATCTGTAACAGCCAATTAGCCATTTCGTTTTTCGCCTGCTCCATCGTTTCCTCTGGCGCAACACCCATTCTACCTTCAATTTTCACGAGGTCAGGAACAGAGGAAGGCCAATTACCGCCTTCAATGACGCCTAAATTGATTGGAATCGGAATAGGTGTGTTCTGATAAAGCGGATCACTGATACGTGCATTTCGTTTTTCTTCCAGAGCACGAATATGATTTATTACGGTCATACTTTTTTCAATGGCACTTACACCTTCATACCTGGTTCCGCCGTGAGCTGACCGGCCTTTTACCAGAACTCGGAACCACATCGACCCCTGCTGTTTGGGAAAAATCCTCATATTCGTTGGTTCAGGGATAAGGGCAGCATCAGCTTTGTATCCCCTCAAGACGGCTGCTAAGGTTCCGGCTCCGCCGCTTTCTTCTTCTATCACACTTTGAAATATGACATCTCCCTTTAAATGAATGCCATTTTCCTTTAATGCCTGCATAGCAAGGATAAGGGATACATTGCCTCCTTTCATATCTGTTACGCCGCGTCCAAACATTTTCCCATTCTTTATGGCTCCACTATATGGATCGTCATCCCACTGATCCCGATCACCATCCGGAACCACATCGATGTGTCCGTTCAAGATAATGGAGCGGCCGCCTCCAGTTCCCTTTATAATTCCTACCACATTAGGACTGTTGGAAAATTCGCTGCGAGGAGAATAGAAATAGGAATGCTTTTTCAGTTCCCCACCGTTAGGCTCCCAAATATCAACCTTCAGGCCCATTTCCTCTAGTTTTTGGGCGACGATAGCCTGAGCGTCTGCTTCATTTCCTTGGGTACTCGGTGCTTGCACCAACCTTTGCAATAAGTCTGTTCCTTCTTCCCGATGATCCTTGATCCATTGGTTAATTCGTTTTTTAAAATCCGGCACTTTTATCCTCCTTTTATACACATATTCTCATAGATTACTGAAAGTCCCATTCCACCTGCCATACATAACGTTACCATTCCGTACTTAACTTGGGAACGCAACATTTCATGCATCAGTGTGACTGTCAATTTTGCACCTGTTGCTCCTACAGGGTGACCAAGTGCAATTGCCCCTCCATTGACATTGACGATATCCGGATTCAAATCTAACTCCTTGATCACTGCAAGTGCTTGGGCAGCAAAGGCTTCATTAAGTTCAATCAGTCCGATATCCTCTAACGATAGACCTGCTTTTGCCAATGCCTTTCGAGTCGCTGGTACTGGTCCAATCCCCATAACTCCAGGTTCAACACCTGCACTGGCGAAAGCCTTAATTTTCAAGAGCGGTTTTAATCCCTTTTCTTCTGCTTGCTGCTTGGACATTAATAGTACAGCTGCTGCTCCATCATTCATGGGACAGGCATTTCCTGCCGTTATGGTTCCTTCATTTTTGAATACTGCTGGAAGACTGGCTAGTTGACTCAGATGAATGTCCTCGCGTACCCCTTCGTCTTGATTGAAGATTTGAAGCCCTTTTCGATCCTTGATTTTGAGCGGAATAATTTCTCGATCAAAGCGTCCCTCTTCCATAGCTTTCCAAGCCTTCTTGTGGCTTTGATAAGCAAATTGATCCTGTTCTTCACGACGGATACCATATTTTTCAGCCAGGCGCTCGGCTGTTATTCCCATATGCTCATTTCCCAAGGAACATATTAATCCATCTGCCAGCAGAGCATCCTCCATCGTTACGTTTCCAAATTTACCGCCCCATCTATTTTTCACGATATAAGGCACATTGCTCATGCTCTCCACTCCGCCGGCAATGATTATGTCTTCTTGACCAGCAGCAATAGTTAATGCAGCATTGGTAATGGCCTTTAAACCTGATCCACATGCTTTGATTACAACGTGGCCTGGGACACTATGCGGGAAATTTGCCATCTGCGATGAAATTCGGGCCGAGTTAAGTCCGCCTCCATGGACATAGCCATGTCCGAAAATCACTTCATTGACCTTTTCTTTGCCTAATTCAGATTTTTCCATTAAGCCTTCCAATAATTGACGGCCTAATTCGGTAGCATTAACATTCCGGAGTGATTTTCCAAAGGATCCAACTGCAGTTCGCGCTCCAGCAACGATGACGACCTCATTCATGCTTCTTCCTCCTCTTACCTATTCAATGCTGTTGACAGTAGCCCCTATTTTCAACGACGCCTCTGTATTCGCAATCACATCATCAACTGTATAAGGTGTCATAACTTCCCTCAACACCAATCCCTCTTTTGTAACTTCCATGACAGCCATATCAGTAATGATTAAATCTACACTATGTCTTGCCGTTAAAGGAAGTGTGCATTTCTTTAATATCTTCGATTCCCCCTGCTTGTTTACATGATTCATCAAGACAATCACCTTTTTGGCTTTTTGGGCAAGCTCCATTGCTCCGCCCATCCCCGGTACCCGTTTGCCTGGGACAATCCAGTTGGCTAAATCCCCTGTTTCACTAACTTCCAATGCCCCAAGGATGGTAATGTCGATGTATCCTCGACGAATCATGCCAAATGCAGTTGCACTGTCAAAGTAAGAAGCCCCCATTACAGACGTAATCGGGAACCCTCCTGCGTTACAGAGAGCAGGATCTTCTTCCCCCTGATTTGGACTGGGGCCTGTTCCAAGAACACCGTTTTCCGCATGGAACAGCACATGGATATCTTGAGATAAATGATCGGCCACTAAGGTAGGGATGCCAATACCTAAATTGACGATTAATCCGTCATGGATTTCCTTGGCAGCGCGTTTGGCGATGCGATTTCGTACATCTACTCCCATGCCCATTTCCAATTCACCCCTTTTGTTGGAATCACCATATCTACATAAATACCTGGCGTGGCAATACACTCCGGATCCAATTCGCCTACCGGAACAATTTCTTCAACTTCTGCTATAGTAAAAGCTCCTGCCATCGCTACGAGCGGATTGAAATTGCGGGCACTCTTGTCAAAAACCAAATTCCCCAACGGATCTGCCTTTTTGGCATAGACGATACTCACTTCCGAGGTCAAAGCGGTTTCGATCAAATATTCCTTTCCGTCGATTACCATTTTGTCCTTGCCTTCTTCAGCTATCGTTCCAATCCCGACATCAACAAAAATCCCGCCCAAGCCTACTCCGCCTGCACGAATCCTTTCAGCTAATGTCCCTTGCGGAGAAAATTCCACTTGCAGCTTTCCTTCAGTCATGAGCCGACCGGCATTTGGATTAGATCCGATATGAGAGGCAATGACCTTTTTGGCTCTTTCAAGAGTCACCAGCCGGCCAATTCCAATATCAGGGAATCCTGTATCATTGCCAATCAATGTTAGTTCCTTAACGCCCTTGTCCAGGATGCCCTGTATGAGTGTTGGCGGAGTCCCCACTCCCCCAAACCCACCGTACATGAGAGTACATCCATCAGTAATATACTCGAGTGCTTCTTCCAGGGTCACAATTTTGTTTTTTTTCGAAATGACCTGCTTCATATGGTTCCTCCTAAATAGCCTGCTTGTTCTCTATCAGACCTTCCGAGTGCAATTCATGCTGCAATTCCTCAACTGAAGCTTCCAGTATCTTTACAAGACTATCAATTTCTTCATTTGTAATAACTAGCGGCGGAGATATAATAACTGCATCACCCGCGATCCCTTCGATTGCGCCTGAAGCAGGATAGATCAACAATCCCTTCTCAAATGCCTTATTGACAATTCTTGTGGTTATGCCATCTTGCAAGTCGAATGGAGTTTTTGAACTCCTATTTGAAACAAACTCAAGTCCCAGGAGAAGCCCTTTTCCTCGTACATCACCAATGATGTCAAATCTCTCAGCCAGCCCATGTAATTTCTCCAATAGATACTGTCCTTTCTCTTCCGCTGCCTGAACCAGATTCATTCGTTCAATGTAGGCAAGCACTTCTAAAGAAACGGCAGCAGATAGAGGATTTGCACTATATGTGTGTCCAGCCATGATTGACTTCGAACCTTTTAAAATGGGTTCCATAACCCGATCACTAACCAAAGTGGCTGCAATTGGAGTATAGCCAGCGCTCATACCTTTCCCTAATGCGATGATATCTGGGGTAACTCCCCAGTGTTCCATGGCAAACATTTTTCCTGTACGACCGATTCCAGTCATAACTTCATCGGCGATAAAGAGAATGTCATAGCGTTCGCATATTTCCTTAATCCTTTGATAATAACCATCCGGTGGAGTAACAGCCCCAGCAGATGCCCCGATAATTGGTTCAGCGATGAAGGCGGCAATATTCTCAGAACCAAGTCTTTGAATGGACGTCTCTAATTCATTTGCACACTGCAGTTTACAGCCGGAAGATTCATAAGGGCATCGATAACAATACGGAGCAGATATACTAGGAAAATCCTCTAATAACGGAACAAAACGTTTTCTTCTTGACACATGACCGGACATCGATAAAGCACCCATCGTAATCCCGTGATAACTCGTCCAGCGGGAGACGATACGATTTTTCCGCTCAAATCCTTTTTCTTGCCAATGTTGAATGGCTATCTTCATCGCCGTTTCGGTTGCTTCCGACCCACTGTTCACAAAAAACGACCAATTTAAATCTCCTGGAGCTAACTCACTTAGCTTTTCGGCTAAAGTCTCTGCGGCTTCACTTGTAAAATGAGATCGGTATGCAAAAGAAACTTTACTTGCCTGCTCTGTCATTGCCTCAACAACATCTAATACTCCATGACCAATACTCGCCGTAACCGCACCTGAAGATCCGTCGATGTATTGTTTTCCATCCGTGTCATAAAGATATATTCCCTTCCCATGAGAGACAGTGGGATAGTTATGATCTAGTATGGGCTTAATTAAATGATTCCGCTTCATTTCATCTCTCCTTTATTTACATTTTTTACCAACTACACATCTATGAAGTTCTAGTACACTAAAACTCTTAAACTATTGGAAAAATCCTATTAACTGATTGAAAGAATAGATGGCAAATATGAATCCATAAAACCGAGTTTACCAACTAAAAGGTTCATCCTGAATCAGGATTGATTCTGTAGGGCAGCCTTCCATAGCATCATGCATGTCATCATACAGATTCTCAGGAACTACGGCATTCCCCTGATTATCATCCAAGATAACGAAAGCGATTCCTTGTTCGTCATAGTCATAAATTTCAGGACCTGTTGCACCGCATGCCCCGCACGCAATACAGGTATCTTTATCAACCCATGTGTATTTAGCCATAAACTTTTCCTCCTATTTAAAGAATCCATTTACAGAAGATAAATCTTTACCCCAAATATTCATGTCCTCATACTTATCCCAAATATTGCAATTCTTCGTAAATCTTCCTCCATATTCATATCCCAGCTGGTGAAAGACAGCGTTCATGCCCTTTGACAAAGATCGCGCTAAAGAGTAGGAACAATAAATATTTTTCTTGATAAGTTCTTGTTCTAATGCTGAGATAAGTACCTTCATAAAACCATGTTTTCGATGATGAGGAATCGTTGCACAATCAGTTAGTTCAGCATTATGATACATTTCATTTACTTCCGCGGATGCAGCACTAACGATGGATCCTTCATATTGAATAACACTAAAGATCGTTCCTTCTTCCATCACTTTTTTGATATAACCCTCATCATTCATTGGGGTTGGATAGGTTTCAAAAATTGCACCGTATAAATTTTCCAGCTCATATGCATCTTCAACTTCAGCAAATCGAAGGGAGTAATTTTCAGGTAGTTGCTGCTTTTCTATTATTCTAGGAATATCAATAACATCTTGGAGAATTTTGTCTTCCTTCATCCAATAGTCGCTTGTTCGCCTTTCATTGGTAAAATACAATGCCATGCAATAAGCATCATTCCCATTAAAATACTTACTCAATATTCCTTCCAGCATAAATCCATGGACCCATGTCGCAGATAAATCTTCTTGTCTAGCTTTAAGTATCACTTTTGTAAAGCCATGCTCTTGAGCGATGACTAGAGCTCGAGTTATCGCTTTTTTGATATTCCCCCGATAATCATCAATGCGTAAGCGATGATTTGCATGATCAAGATAGAGTTCCATCGTAAAACATTCCCCAGTCTCAATTCGGGTGAAAAAAGGCAGCTTTTGAACAGACATTATGTATACCCTCCTTAACTAAAATTCGGGAGAAGCGATGCATCATCTACTTCTCCCGGCATTCTATTTCCAATTAAACAATTTCTTTACAGGAGCCTGAAGAAGCTGTTCATACGTAAACTCATCAGGATACTCACTCACGTCATATATAGATAAGGATTCATCCACCTTTTGATTCATCGAATCAGACACATAGATTCCACAATTTGGACAGTTCAGGGCTGGAACCTGAAGAACTTTTATTGATCGTTTACCATCAGGCATAATCCAGTAACAATCCTTCTTTTCACTTTCCTCAACGTTGGGGGCATTACACCACAAGCATTCCATCCTTATTCCCCCTTGCCTTCAGAACTTCCGACCATGGCGTTCTTTTTTTCTTGGGCTAACCTTAATTTTTCCTTCATTTCATCACGTTTATCACGGCGATCCTTCAAAGAAGCATGTTCATCAGTAGTTTCATACGCTTTTCTCTTGTCAAGGCGACGCAGGCCTTCTGGTACCAAATTGAATTTTTCGTCTGTCATCAGAGCAGAAATCCCCACAGCTCCTTTTCTTTCTTCGGTACCATACACTTCATCAAAGTAAGCATCTGCACTGCCAGCAACATAGTTCTTCGGTTCTGGATAGCTCGTGATAACTCCCTCAAAGTTCCGTAAGACCACTTTATTCGGACTTTGCGAAAGAAGGTAATTCGGAGTCAAGGCAATCTTTCCGCCTCCGCCAGGAGCATCCACCACAAAAGTTGGCACTGCATATCCTGATGTATGGCCACGTAACGCTTCAATGATTTCCAGTCCTTTTGAAACCGGTGCACGGAAATGGCCGATCCCTTCAGATAAATCACATTGATAAATGTAATAAGGTCTTACCCTTGCTTTAACACAGTCGTGCATAAGCTTTTTCATAATATGAACACTATCGTTAATTCCAGCAAGAATAACAGCCTGATTACCAAGCGGTACTCCAGCCATCGACAACATATCACATGCTTTTTTGGCTTCTTCCGTCAGTTCAAGTGAATGATTGAAATGCGTATTTAACCAAATTGGATGATATTTTTTCAGAATATTGCATAAATTTTCTGTAATCCGCTGCGGGAAAACAACCGGTGCACGAGTTCCGATACGAATGATTTCCACATGTGGGATAGCACGTAAATTACTCAATACGTATTCGAGAATCTTATCATTGATTAATAGGCCATCTCCTCCAGAAATCAAAACATCTCTCACTTCCGGAGTATTACGAATATATTCAATCGCCCCGTCTAATTGCTTCTTAGGAACGCCCATGCCAACCTGACCTGAAAAACGACGACGAGTACAGTAACGGCAGTACATAGAGCATTGGTTCGTGACAAGAAATAGAACGCGATCCGGATAACGATGCGTTAGACCTGGAACAGGAGAATCTTCATCCTCATGCAGCGGATCTTCCAAATCATATCTAGTCTTGTTCATTTCTGCCGAAAGCGGTACAGACTGCAAACGAATCGGACAGCGAGGATCATCAGGATTCATCAAGGATGCATAGTAAGGTGTAATATTTAAAGGGATTGTTTGAGTTGAAATCCGAACACCTTCTTCTTCTTCCGGTGTCAAGTTCACAACTTTTTTCAGATCATCCAAAGTTTTAATTGTATTGGTTAATTGCCAGAGCCAATCATTCCATTGCTCTTCCGTTACATCTTTCCACAATTCAATCTCATTATAATGTCTACGTCCACCAAGGTATTCCTCATGTTTTACTTCCATTCCCATCAAACTCATTAAAATGCCCCCCTCTTTATCTTAAGAAACTATATATATATCTACTTGCAAGAATAATGCCAACATCCAAAACAAGAAAAACATAGAAAAAAGAGGGCGGATCGTCCCCTTAAACCGCAAAATATTTTTCGTTATGCCTAATATTTTGCAGCCAATTTCTTTGCGCCAAAGAGATACGGATTTAATGCTTATCCTTTTGAGATTGAAAAAAGAGGGTCTCATTTCGCGAGAGCCCTCTTCAAGTTACATACTTATTCTATTGAACAACAATTCTCTAAAAGTATAAGTGAATGATAGCGTTTTCAATTACTCCCCAATCATTTTAATTCCTTCGATCCTGCGGCATAAACTTTTTCTATACCGTACTTGTTTAACTTATATTGTAATCCTTGTCTTTTAATATTGAGGGCCTCAGCTGTTTTGCTGATATTCCCATTATATTTCTCAAACATATTTATTATCATTTCCCTTTCCATTTCTTCAAGAACGACAGGTAAATCAATCTTATCTTTTAATGGAGGATGATGGCTCTGCGCATTTGAGGCGGAATATTTTCCTGAAGGGAATAAATAAGCAGGAAGATGATGTTCTTCAATCATAACTTCCCCTGTGTCCATGACGTTAAATGCTAACTCGATGGCATGTCCCAGTTCACGAATGTTTCCCGGCCACGAGTATTGAAGAAGCCGTTGCATCGCCTTTTGGCTGATCCCGCGTACATCCGAAAAGAATGATTTATTGAATTTTTGAATAAAGTGATTTACTATTTCCGGAATATCCGTTTTACGTTCCAGAAGAGAAGGCATTTGAATGGTTACGACATTCAAACGAAAAAATAAATCCGAGCGAATAATTCCTCGCTCTAACGCCTCATCAGGAGAAATATTCATCGCAGCAATGATCTTTACATTAATTTTCTGCTCCTTCGAACCTCCAACACGGCGTACCTCGCCTTCTTGTAATACTCGCAGCAATTTTGCCTGCAGACCAAGGTCGAGGCTATTCAATTCATCAAGAAACAGGGTACCGCCATTTGCCTGTTCAAAAATCCCGAGTCGGTCCATCGCTCCGGTAAAAGCCCCTTTCGTTGTGCCGAACAGTAGCCCCTCCATTAATTCCTTTGGAACAGCCGCACAATTTTGCGCAATGAATGGTTGATTTCGCTGAGCACTTACATTATGTATACTTTGAGCAATAAGTTCTTTTCCTGTCCCTGTAGGTCCATAAATCATGACTGGAGAATGTGTACGAGCCGCTTTTTTTGCTAATGAAATAGCTTCTTGAAAAGCAGGACTACTCCCAATTAAATCACTAAAATGATAGGTAGCTGTCCCTTCAAAGAACTTATTTTTCTTATGGGTCTCGGCCAGCTGGGAACGCAAATCAACAATTTGATCGTACATGCTCATGACCTTAGTAATATCCTTTGCGATTTCTACTGCCCCAATAATTTCACCGTCCTCGTATAGAGGATACGTGCTATTAATAGAAGTTATTTTTTTCTCTTTTAAATTAACATATGTTTGAATGGACTCAATCGTTTCGATGCCTTTTTCCAATGCTACATGCAGCGTACTGGATTCATCAGTCAATGATGGATACAGTTGAAAGATATTTTCTCCTAACACCTGTTCACGATCCAGCCCGTCGATATGAGCCATCATTTTATTATAGAATACGGTATCTCCATCCTTATTAACGATATGGACACCAACATTAATCACATTCAATATCCATTCAAATTGAGTGGAAAACTGATTTACTGAAGATTTCATTTCATCATCTCCGCCCTGTCATTTGATAGAACCACCTGTAAATTATAGCATTTAATGGGAAATATTCATCTACATAATCTGAAAACTCACAATTTAATAATGACCGATAATTTCCATACCGACTAATCGTTATTTCTAGGATTTTCAAGCAGGTTAATAGATAGAACAATAAATACATATAAATAAAGGAATCTCACTCTCAGCAAAGAAAGTATTGATTAAGAGTATAATATAATGTCAGGGGTGAGCGAGATTTCAAAACGAAGCAAAGAAAACGGGTTACAGATTAAACCATGGGAAGATAGGGACCTTGATTTACTTTTTCAACTAAATTCCCCAGAAATGATGGAACATCTCGGAGGTCCAGAGAGTAAAGAACAAATTTTGAAACGCCACAAACGTTATCTTGAGATTGGAAGTAAAGGGTGTATGTTTAGCATCATCCTGTATCCAGAGGAAGAGGCTGTTGGCTCCGTTGGCTACTGGCGAACCGTGTGGAATGATGAAACTGTGTACGAAATTGGGTGGAGTGTCCTCCCTTCATATCAGGGGAAAGGGATTGCGTCCCGTGCAGTGAAGGCTGTAATAGCAAAAGTCAAAGCCGAGCGGAAATACAAGTATATTCACGCATTCCCGTCAATCCATAACCCTGCTTCAAATGCAATTTGTCGCAAGCTTGACTTCAATCTTATTTCCGAATGTGAATTCGAATACCCTCCAGGGAGCTTTATGCGATGCAATAATTGGCGTTTGGAACTTTAACATCCATCAAGGACGGAATAATTAGTGTGTAGGACGAATTATCTCTCTGTAGGTCGAATTATTTTGTGTGTAGGACGGATTATCTCTTGTAGGTCGAATTATTTTGTGTGTAGGACGAATTATCTCTCTGTAGGTCGAATTATTTTGTGTGTAGGACGGATTATTCGGTGTATGGGTCGAATTATTTCGTTTTAGGACGGATTATCTCCCTGTAGGACGAATTAAATAGTATGTAGGACGGATTATCTCTCTGTAGGTCGAATTATTTTGTGTGTAGGACGAATTATTTGATTTGTGCGTCGAATTATTCCGTTTTAAGTCGATTTGATCCAATCCACCATCATTCACCATTCACATTAGAGGTTATTGGTCTCATTTTTAATCAAGCAAACAATTCATTCCATGTTTCTTTGCCTGCTTCCTTATCTGCAGAAATCTTTCGTACCTTTTGGTATTTAAATAAGCCCTTTCAAGGTCATTAATGAGTTAATTTAGTTGTTCCTTCAAATAACATTTCATTTCCAAGTATAACTAGCATTATATTCTTCTGGAGTCATTTCTGTTTCTTTGAAAGTAACTGGTTTTTCGTTTGGTAATGTAATAGTCAATTCCGTTTTATCTTCGCTTAATTCTAACGTAAATAATGAAGTTCTATTTTGTTTCTCAACACTATAAAGTACACCAGTAATCTTGTTATCGGTTGGTTCAATTATTTCAAAGTGCCTAATTGGTCCTATGTCATCTTTTGTGATCCTCTGCATTGTAAATGTGCTAATTTCATCTCTTAGAATAACAAGGAACGAACCTTCCGCTACCCAATAGCTATACAAATATTTCCCCAGATACTTCGGTGCATTGTAAGATGGGAGATTACTGGAGGATGTATCTTGCACTTCTGTTTTCTTTTGTATCTGAATCATTTCTTTTTTGATGATTTGTTGTTCGTCGCAAGCAGCAAGGCAACATACAACTAGGAATCTACAGTCATTTTTTGAAAAAGCAAAGGTTCCCCCCCTAAATAGTACTTCAACCCTTTTGATCATTCAGTAAACAAACCCATTATTTGTAATAATATCGACATTTCCTTTTTTTAACTACTAAAAAAGCTATTCCTTAACCTTAATTACTCCTTATTAAAACATGACATAATATAGAAGAGACAGTTAAAACCCCAAGCAATTCCATACTTTTTCGCCTTACCAAAACGGGTAGTGTATGATAGAAGCATGAGTATGATAACGTCGCTCTTTAGGAGGAATGTTCATGAATTCGGTCATTTTATTTGATGGTGAATGCAATTTTTGTGATTCAAGTGTTCAGTTCATTATAAAGCGGGATCCGAAGGGGCTTTTTCATTTTGCTTCGCTTCAAAGTGAAGCTGGACAAGAGTTGCTGAAAAAGTACGATGTTCCTGCAAATATTGATAGTATAGTGCTGATCGAAAAGGATAAGGCTTACTATAAATCGGCTGCAGCTCTGAGGATTTGCCGTCGCTTACAAGGGGCATGGAAAATGTTTTACGGTTTTACCATCGTTCCAAGCTTCATTCGGAACATCGCTTATGACTTTATTGCCAAGAACCGTTACAAATGGTTTGGGAAAAAAGAAGAAAGCTGTATGCTGCCATCCCCAAGTGTTCGAAAGCGGTTTTTATAACGTAAAAAAAGGTAATTCAACTGAATTACCTTTTTCAATGTAACTCCACCTACTTTTAAACGTGGAAATGAATAATGAGCAATCAACTTCTTCATCACCTCTCCCTTTTATAGGCGTTTCTTTCCTTTCTTATTTACCCATTTTAAACTCCCAACACACTTTACAATGTGCTAAAATAAAACGATTGTTGCTTTGGTAACTGCCGAAACACTAGAGTTTAAAAAAAGATTAGATACGTAGTCTTTAACATGCAATATTTCAATTGATTAACATATGTAATTCATTTATGTCTATGTTAGTATGTCTTTTAAAGGCTTTTGAAAAGTCTAACTTATAGCTATCATCTATTATTTTTTTTATTATGCTCAAATCATTATCTTCTATTATATATTTGATTCCATAATGTGATTGAGGATATAACTCTGTATGGTTTCTTCTTTGCATTGCCCAATCTTCCCTACTCTTCAACAATTCAAAATTAATTACTTCCTCTAATGGGTCCGTAGTCTCAACCCCATCCATAGTAACTGCAACGTACTCGGCCAATCCCTCATCGAACCACTTCGGAACGGCTGTAATTTTATTTTCACTTAGATATTTAGTCAAATAATAATGTGTATACTCGTGACGTAAATCCCTTCTAAAGAACCATTCATCTGCTTCCCTAACAAGGTTATCGGGTTTAACCAATGCAATTAAATTATAATTTTTATCAAAAAAGGCTCCGATATTTTCTAATTCCGCATACTTTTGTAATTCCTCTAATTCTTCAAATACCATTATATTTATTTCAACATCCATATTAATGGTTCCAAACATACTAGACAATTCTTTATTAAGATTCGTTATCTCATTAATAATTAGATTATTCAATTCATCATTTTCTGAATTGTAAATTTTCACCCCATCTAGCAAATGATATTCTTCCCTTTCTAGTAGTTTTTCCAGATCTAATGTATTATTTCTAGATAAAAAATGATAAACAATTACTAAAGTGCCCAAGACTATTAAACTGATTACAAAACTAATTGCAACGCTTTTAAAAAAATTCATTCAAATGGTTTCCAATTCTTTAAGTTAATAATCCAAATAAAATAATCGTGTTAATTATATTTATTAGAGTTGATTCCATAATTCAAAATAAAGGATGTTCTTGTTGTACACTATAAACTTCTGCCCCTTTACAGCTGGCATTTAAATTTGTCATGGATGAAATAATTATTGTTAGTGCTAAAAATGATGATAGTATTTCTAAAGTAGAATCCTCCTAGGGTGTGTAATCAATTTAATTTTCGAATCAAGCTTCGTTTAATATTTTAAATATTCAGTCTTTTTAAGGCGTGAAAATTATTGAAATACATCTGCCCATATAATCTTTCAAATATGTAATTTGAAAATACTCTTTTTTCATTCTGATTTTTCTGACTTTTTTATACTAACACAACATTTTAATATAATTGTTACATTTTAAAAAAATAATAATATTTTCCTTTTTTAGTAAACAATGTGCAAATAAAACCGATAATATACCGTATATTCTCGTTATTTTTATAAATTAAAATGTTCTCAAGATAATTTTACATATAGTATTTTTACTCGTTAGCTCGATGGGTAGTGGTAGGATCCCTTTTGCAAAAATAAAAAAAGCACTATGAATGATAACATCCATAATGCTCCCTACCTATCCTCTAAACTGACTTTGGAATCCCTCTTGCAAACGATCCGGCAGCTCGACAAGGGTTTCGTTCAATGTATCCAATTTTGTTTCAATCCGATGAAGCAAATAAAGGGTAACAATAATCGGAAATCCGATATCACTGATAAATGGCAGGATTTGATCCACTTTTGTTCACCTCTCTTCTGGTATGGTGAAAAACAGACTCACCCATTTTCAGGACACGTCCTTCAAAGATGAGCCTGCCTGCTGACAAGTTAGATAAGTTCAACATCCTCGACATTACGCTCGACAAGGCGTGCTCCTTTAATACTGACAAAGTCGCCCGATGATGCAACGAAGGCATTCCCCGCAATCATTTGCTCCATTGCCAGTTTGACTGTATTCGCATCAACCGGCTCCTTCGGATTTTCAACGGAAATCGTCGCTGACTTTCCTTCCTCTGTTACGAAAATCATTTCCAATACTCTAGCCATTTTGTATCACCTCCTGTTTTTTCAACCTTTTGCTAAAAGCCGATTAGCCAATCAATGAATTCGTATCCACTCTGGTCACTTCACCCATTGGATAATTCTGCACGCTTGCAATCGCTGTTGCTGCCGAAAACAACTGATCCGCCGTCGCCTCAACCTTGATGTTTGAAAATGACCTACGCTTGAAAACGATAGCCCCCTTTTCATTTAACCCCGTCTCAAAATCAATCCGTAACGTACTTGATACTGGAATTTGGTTTGCCATGTCGCTCACCTCCTTTCACACTCTATATAAACTTTTACGAGGTGAAAGTAGCATGGTGGTGAAAGTTTTTTTATTTTCATTTAATGATACGCAGCTGTTATAAATAAAAATAAAGAAGCCACAATCCAATATTGGAATGTAGCTTCTTCCTATTAATAAGAAAAGGTGATTTTAAGTCACCATGTTTCATTATGATGCAAGTGGATCCGTTTCTTTTTTCATTTCATCCTCTTCTGGTAAACGAATGAATTTAACAATCACCGCACTAGCTAGATAAAGGATCGCAAAAATCCATACAACCCCTTCTGCTCCAGCCGAACCGATAAAAGTCATGGCTATAGCAGGTGCAACGAATGAAGACAAACCGGCCGCAAAATTCAAAATAGACATGGCCGCTCCTTTGTCTTCACCTGCAACGGATGGAACCAATGCTCCTATAGGTACATAACCAGCTAAACATGCACCCCATATAAATCCAACAATACTAGTTGCAATGAGGTTTCCATTTGTGATCATTGGTGTGTAATATAATAGAAGGGTAAAAATAGCACAACCGACTCCACCAAACCAGATGATTGTATTTTTCCATCCGAATTTATCTCCAACGAAACCAAAAACCAAATTAAAAATAATGTTTCCTAAGAAGATCGTACCCCATAATTGTAACCAGACAGATGTTTCAATTCCATGTTCAGCCATATGCATGGGTAAGAAAACCGGAAATCCATATGATCCTACACTATTAATAATTCTTACAACACCACCAGCAGCAACTCTTGGATTTGTTTTCAAGATGGTGATGCCCTTTAAGAGCTCATTCACTGCTTCTTTTTTGCTAGATATCTGTTTCTTTTCAAATTTGTCTTTGTTGATGACTATAGCAAAAATCGTACCTAGGCATACCCAGAAAATAGAGGTCCATAATGTGTTGACATAACCTAGGTATTGAATAGCGTAGCTTGAATACCAAGAGCCAAGTACCATCATTCCAGCACAATAAGCTACCCAGAACCAACCGACAGCTGTGCTTAATTTATTTTTAGGTGATCGATAAATGACCCATGTTAAAAAAGAGTAAGCAAATAAAGGATAGCCGAAACCTTTAATAAAATAGGTGATAAGCATAACAGGATAATTCATACTTTCAAAACCAAAAGTGATAAATCCTGCAGTCCCAATAACATAAAACAATAATCCCATAGACATAGACTTCTTTGGTCCAAAAACATCTAAACAAACACCTGAAAACCAAGAAGAAAGAGCTATAGAAATTCCGTATACAGTAAAAATGGCCGCTGACTGCTGAACAGTCAATCCATTGTCAACTAAGAAAGGGCTTAACCAGCCAGCTTCAAGTCCGTCTCCCATCATAAAGAGCATAACACCTAAAAAACCCCAGCTTAAACTTTTAGGTATTCCAATTCTATCTAACATATATATCTCTCTTTTCTATCTTATTTGGATTTAAGCTATATTGGTCTTTGAAAAAGAACTGTTGAGCTTGTTTCCACTCCTCATACTTCCATTCATCGTAACTAGCCTCATTTGTAATCGCTTTGATATCGCCTGATAATACACTGTTTACCCCTAATGTCTTATTGCAGATAACTGCAGATCCGACAACGGATGCCTGATTGAACCCTTGATGAATGCGCACTTCTTTTTGAAGGAGATTAGCTACAAATTTCGTTAACGTTTCACTTTGAAAACCACCTCCACAAGCCCATACATATGGCAAATCGTAAGGAATCACTTCGCATAATTTGTCGAAATGCCATTTGACTGTACAAGCAATTTCCCATAGAGCTGAAGCTACAAAATGAGCACGGGTTAAGTTTTCTTCTAATGGTGTATTAAAAATGAAGCCACCTTTTTTCGTCGCATTTTTCTCATCTGTCAGATACATGCCTAACGTTGATACACAATCAATCGTCGTAAGCTTACTCATTTCCTCTTCCATTAATTGATAACTCTCATTTGGGTAGAAAATATTTTTTAATTTCTGATAATTAAGCCCAGTTATTCCTGGGTTTGTTTCTAACAGCCATTGATTTTTATTCGTATGGGCATTTGTCCATGCTCTTCGTTTAGAATCCACACTATATTCATCAGTAATATGGCAAATAGGGGTGGTCGTTCCAGATACGATGATGACATCACCTTTTTCGGCAAACGTGCTTGCGATAGCCAGCTGTGTATCACCGCCTCCTACTACGATTAAAACCTTTTCGTCCAATCCCAGCATCTGAGCCATATTCGGTGTAATTTCACCAAGGATCGAACCAGACGATTTTAATTCGGGTAACAAGTCTACCGATATCCCGAATTGTTCACACAACTCCTCTGACCATTCTTGTTTCTGAACATCATATAGCAGTGTTTCGGTCGCTTGTGATGGCTCATAGACGAGCACGTCACTTAATTTATAGGCAACCCACTCACTGATGCTTGTAAAGTATTTAATTTTATCCCATAATTGCGGCTGCCTCTTTTGCAGGGCGACCAGCTTTAAAGCTGAAAACAATGCAGAGGGTAATCTACCTGCCCTTTCATAAATAAAAGGTTGATTTGAAAACTCCTTTTCCCATTCGCGGCCTCTATTATCAATATTAGGTAACCCGATAAACGAGTGCCCATCCTGATCCTGCAAAACAATTCCTTGCCGTTGACTAGTGGACGTTATTGCCTTGATTGAAATGTGCTGAGCTTTAGCCATCGCCTTTTTTGCTAATTGAATAAGCTGTTTCCAAAGTAATTCAGGTGAAAAGTATCGACTATCAGGATAAAGAGGTTCAATTTCATATTGTATATCCTCTCTCTCAATAGAGACGACTTCACCTGTTGTCTCAACGATAGCCACTCTTGCATTTCCAGTACCGATATCAAATACTAAATAACCTTCTTTTATAGCCATTTTTTTCACTCTTCTTTCTTATGACTTAACTTCTAGATTTTTTCTGTTATATAGAGTTGGAATCTGAAGAGTATGTTGTGTTGTCCACTTTGTTAACGCTTGGTTCATTATTGAGACGTGATGATCCTCAACCTCATAACTTGCGCCGGCAAGATGAGGAGTAGCTAATACATTGGGCAATTTAATTAATTCATAGTCACTTTGTTCAGGCGGCTCTTGATAAAACACATCTAATATCGCCCCCCTAATCTTTTGTGCTTTTAATACTTGTACAAGCGCATCTCTTTCAACCACGACAGCCCTTGACATATTTACAAAGATTGCCTCTTCTTTCATCAGTCCCAAAAAGTGTTCATTGATCATCCCGATCGTTTCCTCTGTTCTAGGGAGGTGTATGGATACCACATCACTTGTCGAAAAAACGTCTTCTAAAGAAGCCCGAACATGATTAGGATTATCACTCTCTACATAAGGGTCATAGTATTTTATCGAACATTGAAAACTTTCAAGAACCGCTGCAATTCGCTGGCCCACGGCCCCAAACCCCACCATTCCAATTGTTTTCCCAGAAATTTCATTTCCTTTAAACTTTAAATAGGCTTGGAGATAGTCTTCATTCCATTTTTCCTCCTTCAACCATTGATTGGAAGGAATGGTATGCCTTAAAAATGTAAGGAGATTACCGACAAATAATTCTGCAACAGCCTGAGCATTACGTGCTGGAGTGAAAAAGACGGGAAGTCCCCTTTTTGTTGCAGCTTCCACATCAACATTAGAAGGCATGCCACGACACACACCCACAAATCTCAATTCAGGTACTTCAGCGAATACTTTTTCTGTTACTTGATCTAACTCAGTAATTAACCCCTCCGCCTTAGACTCTTTTAATAAAGAGATCAACTCTACTTCGTTATAGGCCCTTCCATTTTCCTTCCAAGGTTGATAGGTAGCCTTTCCAAATAACTCGTTTAATTCCTTGATGCCCGCTTCGTTATATGGTGCTGTTACTAGAATGTTCATTTTTACATCTCTCTCCTTTATGTAACGACTTTACCTGTCAGTAACTCACTTCTTAAAAATAAAAAAATCTCTTCCCGCTAAGACGGAAAGAGATAATTACTTCATAATATCGTTCTCACAACAATAAAATAAAAGGCCACTCTTTCTATCTTTCAAGCTTCGCTTGCTGGAATTGGCACAATAATGTTGCCGAGGCTTCAAAGGGCCAGTCCCTCCACCTCTCTTGATAGAAATTTTACAATATTATATTGGTTTAACTATTTTTTCAATTAATAGAATATACCAAATATAATGAATTTCAAAACGGAAGTCAATATTTATTTGAACTTTCTAAATATTCTCTCCGTATGATATAATCTATGAATCATTTTTTTCATGAAAGGATACTGACATGCAATCATATAAAGATATAGAAAATGGTGTAGTCCTTTCTGTCTGTTCTCTTGATTGCCCAGACCAATGTGGTTTACTTGTACACAAAGAGGATGGAAAAATCAAGAAAATTAGTGGTGACCCAAATCATCCAGTGACGAAAGGGAATATTTGCAACAAGGTTCGGAATATGGGTGAACGGATTTATGATAGCAAGAGAATTAAGAATCCTTTAAAACGCGTGGGAAAAAAAGGTGAGGGGAATTTCACCATTATTAGTTGGGAAGAAGCGATCGAAACGATCACAAATCATTGGAAAAATCTTATTTCAGAGGAAGGGGCACAAACCATTCTTCCTTACAGTTTCTATGGGAATATGGGGAAACTCGCTGCAGAAGGAATGGATCGCCGTTTTTTTAACCGCCTCGGATCAAGTCAACTTGACCGGACCATCTGTTCAGTTGCTGGCTCAACAGGCTACCGCTACACAATGGGGGGGAGCTACGGTACAGACCCAGAAGAGATGACCGAAACTAAGTTATTCATCTTTTGGGGAATCAATGCCGTAAGTACAAATATGCATCAAGTAACACTCGCACAAAAAGCAAAAAAATCAGGAGCTAAAGTCATTGTTATTGACGTTCATAAAAATCAAACCGGACGAATGGCCGATTGGTTCATTCCCATTCTCCCAGGGACTGATGGTGCACTAGCATTAGGAATCATGCATATACTCTATAAAGAAAAGCTAGTGGATCGATCGTTTTTAGAGGAATATACGATTGGTTATGAAGAGCTAGAAGATCATCTTGAGCAATATCAGCCACAAATGGTTTCTGACATAACAGGCGTTCCCGTAGAAGACATATACAAATTAGCTAGGATGTATGGGGCGATTTCCCCTTCAATGATTCGGATTGGAAATGGTCTTCAGCATCATGATAATGGCGGGATGAGCACTCGGACGATTGCCTGTTTACCTGCTTTAACAGGACAGTGGCTAGTAAAAGGCGGAGGTGCAGTTAAATCCAATTCAGGATTTCTCTCCTTTAATACCGCAGCTTTACAACGCCCTGATCTCAAAAAGACTAAAACACGTACAATTAATATGAATCAAATAGGGAAAGCATTGCTTGAACCGGACAACCCCATTCGGTCATTGTATGTCTATGGAAGTAACCCTGCTCTTGTTGCACCAGAGGCAAATAGAGTAAGAGAGGGTCTAGCCCGGGAAGATTTATTCACTGTCGCCCATGACTTGTTTATAACGGAGACAGCGAAGTTTGCAGACATTGTATTACCATCTACATCTGCCTTTGAAAATACAGATTTTTATACATCATACTGGCATAATTATATCCACTTACATGAGCCTATCATCGCACCCTATGGAGAAAGTAAATCGAACACAGCGGTATTCAGGCTACTTGCAAAAGCCATGGAATTTGACGAACAAACTCTTAAGGATGACGATGAAGAATTAATGAAACAAGCTCTAAACGATTTATCCAATCCTTATTTATCGGATATAACCTATGAGAAACTAAAAAATGAACGCTACATCAAAGCAAGTAATTTGACCGATTTGTTAAAGAATTTACAAACACCTAGTGGGAAAATCGAATTATATTCCAAAGTGATGGAAGAAGATGGATATTCAGCCCTTCCTACGTATATTCCATTAGTAGAAGAGCAGGATTACCCTCTCCAATTCATACCTGGACCGAACCATAACTTTTTAAACTCTACCTTTTCCAATAATGACAAACACATCACACTTGAAAAAGCACCTAAAATATTTATGAATCAAAAGGATGCAGATAATCGAGGAATAGAAGATGGTACAACTGTCCGCATCTGGAATGATCGTGGAGAATGCGAGCTAGTGGTTTCTGTAGGCGAACAGGTCCTTCCAGGCGTCGTAGTCAGTCAAGGTCTCTGGTCAGACATGCCTGGTAAAAAACAACTCGTTAATGCCTTGACTCCAGATCGTATTGCCGATATGGGCGGCGGAGCTACATTCTTTTCAGGGCGTGTGAATGTAGAAAGAATGAATAAGGATGTTTAATTTTTTATATCTTATCTTCCCTTCTTAAAATTTTTTTATGACTAATTAATAAAAAATAGCTTGAACCTTTTTTACTCAAAATACTCCTTTTAACATAAAATAGTCCCCTTTCCATTTATGGTTGGGGGACTTTCTAATGTATAAGAATCCTCAACAATAAACTATAGTTTGAAGTGAATTGAATAAATAATTGTTTCTAATAGCTCGCAAACAAAAAAGTTTTAGAATTAAGCTTCAACCTTAAGAAACCCTAACCTAACGACGAGGCAAAATGCATCTGGCTTTAAATGGAACGACAGGTTCGCTTTTTCTGGGAAATAATATTCATGAAAGGATGTGGATGTTGGATGTCTTTAGAATGGTTCGACAGAGTAAGCGGGGAATTGCAGGATCATCTTAAATCAATTTGTGAAAAATACGATCGAAATGGCAGTTTGATGGTGGAGCGAGGAGCTAAACATCCACGTATCGAATTTTATACAGAGTTGGATGACAATGAGAGGGATTATTTTTCCACTCTGTTTTTCGATCCACATAATGAAGAATTTTATATGGAATCCTTTGATCCGGATTTAGGCCAGGTTAGCAAGGTGATCTTATCTGATATTGAAGATATCGTTGATGCTGTTCATGAAAGCTTCCATAACTATTTAGAAGGGGATGGCATCGAATATGAATATGATCTCGATGATGAATACGATGAAAATGAACTAATCGAAGAGACTGAGATGTACGAAATCGATGTGGAATGGGAAACACCTGAAGTGACAGCCTATATTCAAGAAAATGAAGTGGAGGTCACCTATCAATTCGGAGTTGTTCAGGAAACTGGTGATGGAGTGCTAAAACGGATTAACCGCATTCGTACAGCAGATGATGATCTGATAAAAGATGAAACAAACTTTATATTCAGTAAGGAAGAAGCTAGCACGATCATCGCTATGATAGCAAGCCATATGGATTCCCTCAGCGAAATGGATTAATAAAAAAAATCTAAAAACCTTGTCCATGTTGATCATGGACAAGGTTTTATTAAACAAGAATAAGTTCGTATACCTCCGATAATTGAGTGACCCGTTCTGTATCACTAGCTTCCTTTGCATGCTCAATTTCCTGAGGCAGAATTCGATTAAGGAGTCTAGCTTCTTTGCCGGTAAGCTTATCGATAAGTTCTTCTTCAGAATGAAAGTGTCCATCCTTGATTTTATTATAAATTTCCAGCGCTTCAGGATATTGATCCGTATAGTTAGACAATATCTCACGTAAGTAACCAATCGTACGATCCATCATACCATCCCTCTCAACTATTAGGTGAAAGCTAACAAACTGCCTTTATACCTTCCCCCATTTTGTGATGAGAAATTCCTTGGTTTTTGGCCTCGTAATGAAAAAGGGGTATCCAAATCAATGATTAATCTTTTATTTCTTCATCCCAAAACAAATCATTTAACGTACGTGATAATGCTATACAAATACCAATGCACAAACTTAATGAGGGATTATACTTTCCGGATTCAATCAATCCTATCGTTTGTCTGGAAACACCGACAATCTTGGCTAGCTCATCTTGTGACAAATCCTTTTCCACTCTTGCAAGCTTCAGTTTTATATTTTTCAAAGGAACGCACCTACAATTTCTTATTATCTTCGCTATTTTTCATTCCAATTTTCTTCGCTAGCAAGTATATACCACCAAAAAACAGAAGTAAAATCGGCAAATAAATCATAACCGAAACACACCATACCAATACAAAATACCACAAGCCTTGAGAACTGCCATCTGCATAGGATACAGCACTATTCACCCCCATGATCGTAGCGATGATGAGAGCTAAACCAACCGTACCAAAAATGGTCTTCTTGCTCATCGGTGTTTTACTCGTACGGTCATGCATTTCTACTTCATCCCAGAATACGCCTAAGAAAATGGAACGAGCTAAATAATACACCCCTGATGCCAAAAGAATCACCAACTCCAGATATAATTCCCCGCTGCCTACACCATATTTATATATTTTGAAAAGTACGCTCAATAGACAAATGGCCATAATGACATGATACATTTCTTTATAAATTTTATTTCTTACATTCTCGATTCGTTCATCCGTGATTTTTTTAAATACTTTCATCATTAATCATCCTCCATTCACTTCTATTATATAATTTATTTAACATTTCGCAACATATATATTACATTTAATACTATATAAATTGCAAAGTGTATAAAAAAAAGGGACCCATACTTATGAATGGGTCCCTTTTAGGGGTTTACTCGTGAGTTTTGGGGATTTACTCGTAAGTTTCGAACTTTTACTCGTGAGTTTTCACCATTTACTCGTGAATTCATCATTTAAACAAAACCAAAGCAAAAACCCCATTTCCCCTTTATCCTCCCCTCCCAAAAACACGAACATTAAATCATTTTCACAATTTAATATTCACCTTTTTGTTGATTATCTATAATAAGTTTGCTATATTAACAAAGTAATAATCTTAAATATCATTACTCGTATATCCTCAGTAATATGGTCTGAGTGTCTCTACCTGGTTCCCATTGAAAGAACTAGACTACGAGTTAAAGTATTCGGCTGTTCGGCTTTTTTAGCAGCTTATGATTTAGCATTAGCTTCATTTTTGCTTAATTATCTATACTTTGACTTTCGTAGGTCTAGAAGGTAGAAATCATTCTACAGTTTCTAGACTTTTTTCTGTTGACCAAAACTACGAGGATAACAAACAACAAGGAGGAAAACATAAAGCAACAGTTTTTATAAAGGAAAGAAGCAAAGGAATATGTAGCATTATTAAACCAATTTTTAATATTCGTGTTAAATAATAATAGTATTGATATGTAGGAAGACATAGCTTTAGCTAATTGGCTCTTTTCAATTTTTTATTTTAGAGAAAAACTATCACTAAGGAGATTATTTATGAAAAACAATATGTTAAAAAAATACTCTTTATTAGGCATTATTACTTTACTGTTACTATCAGTAGTTGCAGGTTGTAATTCTACTTCAAAAACTGCAACTGAACAAAAAACTGCTCAAAGGCCTATTATAATTCAAGGTCCAATGCCAATCGAAGCTGAAAATTTCGCAAAAAGATTAGAAAATGTTAAAGAAGAAAAATCAGGAGATTTTGTATTTTACATTGGAACGTTAGACAATTATCCTGTAATAGTTGCAAAAACAGGCAAGGGAATGGAAAACACAGCAGCCGCTACAGCAGTTGCTATTGAAAAATTTAACCCTATCGCAATAATCAATCAAGGAACATCAGGGGGACATGATCCAAGTTTAAACGTTTTTGATATTGTTTTAGGAAAAAGAACGGTAAACATTGGTTCATTAAAAACAGCAGATAAGGCTGAAAACCAAGGAATTGATCCAACTATATGGAAACCTATGGACCTAATGGCTTCTGAAGGAAGTGCAGGAGAAGATCCTAATGCTGAAAAACCCCGTTTCTATGAGGGAGATAAGGATTTACTAGCAGCTGCTAATGCAGTTAAAGATAAATACACTAAGGGTAAGGTTGTCGAGGGTACTATAGGTTCTGCAGACGTTTGGAATAATGAAGTTGATAGAAATAAATGGTTCCATACTAAATACGGTACATCTGTAGAAGAAATGGAAGGTGCCTCCGCAGCACAAATTTCCAAAGCTTATGATGTACCATTCTTGGGTATTAGAGTACTATCTAATAATAAAGTGAATGGTGGTAAATACAACCCAAATACAGCAGCAGCAAATCAAGAATATGTTTATGAAGTAGTTAAAAAATATATATCTACAATGCCAAGCAAATAATAGCTTTAATTGAATAAAAGAAGAGCACATATTGTACATGACAATATGTGCTCTTCTTTATTTAGGCCAATAGTAAAGTCGTTACGATTATCATAACTTCACTTATCATTAAATAGCGGGTACTATTCATTTCTTTTTTCTCATCTATTTCAATGGGGGTTTGTCATATATTTTCCTGAAATTCTCTTTCTTCACTGGTAATCACTCCATATTTAAAGACAATAATTCATGCAATCGATTAAAAGACTCTTGATCTTTAAAAGTTCATGAAGTCTAAGGTTTGCCAATTTACAGGACAATACGATAAAGCGAAGCAAAAAAACACCACAAATATCGATTTGCTTGTCTGCAAAAACGGATTGTGGCTCTACCATGCTAACAATTCCCACTATTTCTTATATTACGGATATATGAGGTTTTCCTTCCCCTTTTTCACTAACCTTTTCAATTTTCTCAACAAACATTTGGAAAACTTTTCTCTTTTCTTCCAGTTCTTTTATTGATCCTTTCAATTCGTTCACTTTTTGTTCAAAAGGTTTATGATAGAGCTCGCGAATGTTTCGAATAATTTCATCATTAATAGTGGATTGTACAACTTGTTTGGTGATATTGAATTTGTAGGAATAAACCTTAAGTTCAAGTTTAACTTCTTCATATTCTTTTTCTATCGCATTTAATAATTCACTAATTTCTTCTTTCCATTCACCTAAAGACTTTTTCACATGTTCCTCCAACTTTACTCCCCCTCTTTCACTGTAAAAAAACTTCTACATAAAAACTCATTTTACCAATTCTTCATTTCGGTTTCTTTTCTGGTTAATTACTTAACAAATAAATTTTTATTAAAAAAAGATAACAGTGCACCCCACTCTTCAATAAAATGGAAAATATTGAAATCCTTTTTATTTAAAATAGTACCTGCCATTTCATTGGTTACATTTGGGGGATTTTTTATATAGGGGGACACCTTATTCCTCCTTGCTAAATGTTAAGCTGAGGCTATTTAATGTGTAGAGTCTAGCGGTAAAAATGAATAAATCATTGTAGTTATTTTCTACGTACTCTTCTATAATGCTCATCCCTTTTCTAAATCTATCAACTAATAAATGAGTGTAGTTTTCATCCCAGGTAAACCGATTGATTCTCAGAAGCTCATCTGCTAATGCTTGAAACTTATACTCCTCAACAAGAAGTTTTAATTGATACACTTTATCTGTATGTAAACAAAAGATATTGTTTTTAGTTTCATGATGTTTATGAACAAATTTAATGAAACCATTTATATTTTTAGCCAACATATTCGCTATTTGCATCTCGAAGTTCATTTCTCCATCTCCTCACTGTCTAAAATCTAATACATTACTATGAAGAGTGTATGTTTTGAGATGATATTTTAACACCAACAATAGGAAAGTAGCAGTTGATGAACTGACCAGTTGAAACTATTTGGAGTTGAAAAAATCGATTCTAAAAAATTTAAAGGTGTGACAAAAAAAAAAGAATAAGAATTTAATAGAGTGGATAGACTAATAAAAAAGGAGTGGGAGATTATGGAGATTAAAACTAAAGAAGCAACGAAAGAAATGTGGAGAGAAATTAATGATTGTATAACTCGAATAATTGATGAAAAACATGATTTATCTTTTCAGAAGAAGAGCAATGATAATTATATGAATCTATATATTCAAACAGCCGTATTACACACCTTATTTGGACTTTCAGATGAACTTAGGAAGATTGAAAGGAAATATACCGAATTGTGATGTTTCTTGAAAAGTCATGGCTAAATTTAACTTTATGGTGGATTAGGATAAAAAATTCCCCAAGAGAGCCTTTAATACCAAAACAAAATCCTTTCTTTCCTAATCCACGTTTTCTTTTCGTCCCTATATATACCTCTTTGTTATCCCATCCAAAATCCATTTTACTTTCCTCCCCTTTAATTTATTAGTTGCAGTATATGCTTTTAAATGAAACCAAAAAGGCCCCTTATTTTTTTCCTTAAAACCGATGTTTTTGGTAATATCTTATGAACAAAAAAAAGAACCCCTCAACAGATTTGTGTGAGATTCATGAACATTAGTATTTATTGCTGCCAACTAAACTTTTTTAGGTTTTCCTTTTCCAAACGAACACTCCTTTCTGCATATATTGAATCAATATATTCTAGTGGGGCTGTCTTAAAAGTTCATTTATCTTTTGAGACAGCCCCCTTTAAAATTAGGTTTCAACGTGATTAGATTCCCGGTGTAGATGAACTTTCAGGAATATTTTCATAGTCTGATGGATTAAGATTATGAACCGATCCATCTGTTACACCATTGATAATACCCATTAGACCCGTTTCAACTGTTTTTACTAGCTGGCCTTTCTTTTTTTGCCCAAAGTTTTGTGTTTGTCCACTAACTTCAAATTTATAAATTTTCCGTCAACTTCTATTAAACTTCGTGAGATTAAAAAGCAACTGCTTGCTACGTACAACGGAGGACAAGGTTAATAACAAATTTAGTAAATCTTGAAAACTACTATGACTGTGTGTCACAATCAAAAAGAGATACGCAGATTTACTTGTGACGTTAAGACAGACCTGGGCAACCCGCTGAAATGAAAGGTTGAACCATTTCTTCTCTGCAGGTGACGGACTCACACACCATGTACTCAATTACAAATAAGGAGGACATAAATCATGAGGACAATGAAACTTGGAAACAGTACATTAGAGGTGCCGGTCGTTTCAGTCGGCTGCATGCGAATCAATTCGTTGGACAAAGCGGAGGCTGAGCACTTTGTCCAAACGGCGATGGAAGAGGGTGCGAACTTCTTCGACCATGCTGATATTTATGGCAGTGGCGAATGTGAGGAAATATTCGCGGACGCCATCGGAATGAACACGGGCATTCGTGAAAAGATCATCCTGCAATCCAAGTGCGGCATACGTAAGGGGATGTTTGACTTTTCCAAAGAACATATCCTCGAATCGGTGGACAAAAGCTTGAAGCGGCTGAAAACGGATTATCTTGATATTCTGCTTCTACACCGTCCGGATACGTTAGTAGAGCCGGAAGAGGTAGCGGAGGCCTTCGATATTCTTGAAAGTTCAGGAAAAGTGCGCCATTTCGGCGTTTCCAACCAGAATCCGATGCAGATCCAGTTGCTGAAGAAGTCGGTGAAGCAGACGATTGTGGCAAACCAACTGCAATTAAGCATCACCAACGCCAACATGATCTCCAATGGATTTAATGTAAATATGGACAATGACCACGCTGTGAACCGAGACGGCAGTGTGCTGGATTTTTGCAGACTGAACGATATCACCATTCAGCCTTGGTCACCTTTCCAATACGGATTCTTTGAGGGAGTATTCCTTGGAAACGACAAGTTCCCTGAATTGAATCAAAAGATTAATGAAATTGCGGACAAGTATGAGGTTAGCAACACGACTATCGTCATCGCATGGCTTTTACGCCATCCCGCACACATGCAACCAGTCATCGGTACGATGAATGAAGACCGCCTAAAGGATTGTTGCAAGGCAAGCGATATTCATCTTACGCGCGAAGAATGGTATGGTATCTATCGTGAGGCAGGCAATGTGCTGCCATAAACACACAGATCAAACTTTATTCTGTGTAATGAAGATCAGATCTATAATAAAGAAGCCCCTTCACGGCAACATAACAAAGCACCCTCAAGTCTTCATTGACCAAAGGGTGCTTTGTTTTTGACTAGACTCAGCCCAAAAGACCACATTCACATGGTTTTCCCCCTCTTTTCCTTTTAATAGGATAGTATCTGGGTTGTTTTTGGGGTAAACAGTGGTGAAGTTGAGTAGCATGTTTTTAGGAAAGTAGTTTTACTATCAAACAATAAAAGGGCAGGGATTTCCCCTGCCCTTAAATGAGTGAAAAATATTATATAATTCCTGTATTAGTGTATTTATAATACGCTAATTAATATGTCTATCATTCAATTTATATTTATTGGCCAATAATAAAATAGTAGAGTCGTTACGATTATCATAACTCCACTAATCATTAAATAGGCTGGGTATCTGCGAGTGATATTCATTTCTTTTTGCTCGTCTATTTCAATTGGGGTTTGTAGGATATTTGCCTGAAACTCCCTTTCCTCCATGGTAATCACTCCATATTTAGAGCCAATAATTAATGCGCTTATGCTTAGGATTAAGCCAATAATCACAGGGTTAAAGTATACAGGAAGGTTAACTCCGAACATTCCTAAGCTTTCACCAAGAATAACACCAAAGAAACCAAAAATTATACTCCAGAAGGCACCTTCTTTTGTTAATTTTTTTGAAAATACGCTTGCAAAAGCTATTGGACCCCACGAAGCTGCAAATAATGTAGCAGCAAAGTAGCCAATCCACATAACTGCAGGTGGTTGCAACAAACCAATTAATAAAATAACTAAGCTAATAATAACCATGGAAATTCGACTGGCACGTAAAAGGTATTTATCTGTGTATTCCTTATTTCTTGATTGTTCCATGATATCTCGTGTTATACTGCTCCCTATTATCTGAAGGAAACTCGAACAGGAAGATAATGCCGCAGCCATGATTCCACTAACAATAATAACCCCGAGCCACGTAGGGACAATATTCATAGCTGCCCATATAAATACCTTTTCAGTTGGTGCGATATCTGCTTTGATGGTGGTAATAGTTGAAATGCTAATATGGAGAAATAGATAGACTGTCAAAATTGATATTGTTGCCCAAACACCAGCACGAATCGCTACGTGTTCATTTTTAGCCATTAAATATCGGCTACTTTGCCATGGACTTACGGCAATGACTATTCCCCAAACTAAGCCCATAATAACTGCCCAGGCCAATGCTTCCCAAGGAGTTCCCATAGAGGCACCTGGTCCTGTAATACCATGCCAACTTAATAAATCAGGCCTTTCAGCTAGATTCGCTGCCTTTGTAATGGCATTAGGAAATCCACCTGCAGATTTAATAATATAAGGAAAACTAAGATAAGTAGCGATTGAGAATAAAAAGAACATGACTGTATCATTTACCATAACGCCTTTCGCCCCAGATAGGATCGTAAATGATGAATAGACTAGCCACATGATTATCAAGGCTATCGGATATGAAACACCAGAAACCTCTGCCAACAAAACCGCAGCTCCTTGAGTAACAGCAACCAAGTATGCAGATATGCCAAGAATTGTAGTAATAGCAGCTGCCAGTCGTACTTTCTTGGAATGAAAGCGATTACCAAAATACTCAGGAACCGTTAATGATTTGCTTCTTCTTAAATATCTTCCAAAAAGGAAAACCCCGAATATATAGCCACTTGCATTAAAGATAACAAGGATAAGTAGCAGGATAGGATACCCTTCATAGGAAAATCCCGCTTCCCCCATAAATGATACAGTGCTTAAGAAAGAAGCAACAAGAGTACCAGTAATCATCAATGTGTTTCCACTTCGTCCCGACACATAATATTCTTCAGAGCTTTTCACTTTTCTGAATAAAAAAATACCGATTGATACATAAACACAAAAGGATACGATGATTCCTATGAGGAAAGCCATTTACATCCCCACCTTTTCAACCGGACTTTTTTCTTTTATTGCCTCTTGATTTCTCTTCATTTTAATCAGAAAAACGTTCGTGATCCACCCCATGACAATTAACGAACCCCCATAGCTCAAGCTAAAAATTAACTCTCCCATTTGTTGACCCCCTTAACAATATTGAAAATAATCAATAGTGAAGTATGCAATATCCATACCAACTTTTCGAATTTTCAGATATCAACAAAGGTTATAGTTAATTACTCTCATCATATACAAATTGATATTTGCCAAGTTTGCGCATGATGGTCGTTTGGCTTACCTCTAAGGCTTTGGCCATTTTCCGGGTGGATTTATATGTAGAAAGGGCTTGAGACAATAATTGTTTTTCTGTTTCTTCTAATGCTTTTTTTAAGGGAATGATTCCTGTTAAATTGACTAGTGCCGTATCTTTGTAGGTCAAATCGGAAGGCAAATCCTCTATCGTTACGATAGGTTTTCTAGCCGTCACGACAATTTGTTCAATTACATTTTCCAATTCCCGAACATTACCCGGGTAATCCTGCAGCTGCAGAATTAACTTGGAATGATCATCTATAGTGATCGATTGACCGTACTTTTCATTGAATTTCTTCAAAAAATAATCGGTTAATAATAGGATATCTTCCTTTCGCTCACGCAGCTGCGGTATTTCCATTGGAACTACATGCAACCGATAATATAGATCTTCGCGAAACTGATTAATCTTGATCATTTGCTTCAAGTCTTTATTAGTGGCGGATATAATACGAATATTCACCTTCTTCTCCTTGGTTCCCCCTACTTTCATGAATGTTCTATCTTGGACTAGATGCAGGATTTTCACTTGAATGTCGAGCGGCATTTCCCCGATTTCATCAAGGAAAAGTGTGCCTCCATCAGCACTCTCAACAAGTCCTTGTTTCCCGTGCTTATTTGCTCCCGTAAAAGCACCGCTTTCGTAACCAAACAGCTCGGACTCAATTAAAGCGGATGGAATCGCGCCGCAATTAACTTGAATGAATTTTTTATCCTTTCTTGCGCTTAGATCATGAATGATCCTTGCTAAAACCCCTTTCCCGACTCCGGTTTCTCCATGAATGAAGATCGAAGAATCCATCGGGGCCACTTTTTCAGCTAATTCTAGAACATTAATCATCTTATTGGAATTGGTAATGAAGTTATTGAAGGACACGGTTTTCTTACTTTGTGAATGTTCATTTTGTGTTAGTTGATTCCTTAGGTTCACTTGATTTAATTTACTCTTCATTTCAACCAATTCCGTGATATCCCTGGAATTCGAAACAATTCTATACAGATTCCCTTCCTCATCAAAAATAGGCTTTGCTGTGCAGAAAACAGTCAACCCATGCGGATACGTTTGTTCAGCTGAATGAACCGCTTTTGTTTTCATTGTTTTTAATGTAACCGAATTTACGATTAGTCCCTTTTCAACTAACTCTTTAATGTTCTTATTAATAAAAGCTTCCGGCGGCAGTCCTGTAAGTTTCTTACATGATTCACTCACGAATAACGTGTCCCCGTTTGCATCCGTTACGAAAATTTCATCATAACTGGAATGTAAGATTTGGGTAAGCTCTTTTACTTTCTTTCTTGTCACCTCTAACTCTTCATGTAGGGATTCCTTTAGACTTATTAAGTTTTTAAGTTTCTTTTTGAGTATCATTTCCCTGACTTCATATATCGGATAGCATCTATATTGGTTATCACTATGTTGAATCGCAAAATCATAGTGACTCATATCCTCTTCATTTAGCTTATCTAAATCATCAACAACAACAAACGATTGATTAAGATATTCAATGATTTTCTGATTTTGACCCACGCTATCTAATTTCTTCAAAAAGAGACCTTCATCTAAAATGCCCAGGATTTCCAAGTGGTTTTTCATGACAATAAAAGGAGATGAATGTATTTTCAGTAATGACTTTATATCCAAAATAGATATATCGGAAAATACAATTAGTGATTCCTTTTTTAATTCGGTATCCATCCAATCACCCCAAAGTTTTTATTTCGAACCGATTTTGTTACACCTTTTAGTACGCAAAGAAATAAGTGCCACTTTCATTAGCAACGAATGTCCATATATCAACCGATTCGAACCTGAACCTATAATGAATCACCACTTTTCAGAAAAGGTTCAGTTTATATAGAATACTCGATTCGTAATCAATACCCTCTTTACATAAGTGAAAAAAACGGTTTATTTATTCAGATTGATCCCAATCATACACTTTCGTGGCACGGCATGATTATTGCATATTGAACCTATATAGAGATATTTAGAAGGCGATTGGATTGATGCCATCTATACTCTCATACTATCTAAAACTAGGGAGGGTCATGATTATGACTCAATTCAAGAATCTGTTTACTCATTTAACGATTGGTCATACTGAATTGAAAAACCGAATTTTAAGTACAGCTCATCAAACCAATCATGTTACTGACGGAATCCCCACTTCGGATATGCTTGCCTATCATGAAGCTCGCGCTAAAGGGGGTGTCGGATTAATCATCCTTGAAGCAGCATCCGTACATCCATCCGGCATGCTTACGTCTAAAACGATTGCAGGATATGACCAAAAGATTGTCAATGCCTACAAAGAGATTTCCGAAGCGCTCCATAAATATGGAACGAGGGTTTTCTCCCAACTATTTCATGGCGGAAGGGAAGTCGTTTCGAGTGATTATCGAAATGCCGCATGGGCGCCATCTGCTGTACCTAGCTTGCGTTTCGGCGTCATGCCAAAGCCCATGAGCTTAGAAGATATTGAAGGGGTGATTGAAGGGTTCGCCCATTCAGCACAGCTGGCAAAGGAAGGCGGACTTGATGGGGTCGAAATTTGCTGTTCACATGGATACCTTCCTGCTCAGTTTTGGTCACTGCATACAAATAAGCGCACCGATAACTATGGTGGTTCATTTGAAAATCGGATGCGATTCATTGTAGAGATTATGGAAAGAGTATGGGAAAGAGTTGGGGAAGACTTTACAGTTGGCATTCGTATGAGTTCAGATGAACTGACGATGGACGGGACGACGATGAAGGATTCCGTGCAAATAGTCGAATATCTCGCGGAAAAAGTCCGATTGGATTTCATTAATGTCACAGCTGGAGATTCAAGTACCTTCGAGGGATCAACACATATCGTGCCGCCATCACCTATAAAGCACGCTTACCTATCGCCCCATGGATTCAAAATCAGGATGGCAGGAGCCGTACCAGTCTTTGTCGGTAATAGAATCGTTGACCCTGTTGAAGCTGAACAAATCGTTTCAACCGGTAAAGCCGATGTCGTAGGAATGACCAGGGCCTTAATCGTCGATCCTGACATGCCCAACAAAGCAAAAAATGGCGACCTGCAAGCAATCGATGCATGCATAGGCTGTTTACAAGCCTGTATCGGTCACTATCATAAAGGACTGCCAATTGGCTGTGTCCAAAACCCAACAACAGGTAAAGAAGCATGGATTTTACCAGAATTAAAGAAAACAAGGAACAAACAGAATGTCCTAGTCATCGGCGCCGGACCTGGCGGATTACAGGCTGCCATAACAGCGGACTCACTGGGTCATTCCGTTACACTCATCGATCAAAGCAAATCAATCGGCGGCCTACTTCGCACCATGCGCAAAGCACCCATGCGGCATGAACTGGCAGAATCGATGCTCGATAACTACTCCCGGAAATTAATGAGAAGCAACATAAATGTGCAATTAGGCAAAACGGCAACCGCCCAAGAAATATCCGAATCGAAACCTGACGCCATTATCTGTGCCACCGGCTCACGGCCCTATACTCCAGCCATTGAAGGAATCGATGACCCACGGATCATCATGAGTGATGACCTCTTCAGCTCAACTAAAAAAGTTGGGGACAACGTACTGGTATTCGACTTTGGCGGTGACTGGCCCGGCATGGAAGCAGCCATTTATTTAGCAGAAAAAGGCCACCAAGTAACACTCATTTCATCCAGACTGCACATTGGCGAAACCGTTCACCAATATCTCAGGAATGAATACCTAAAAAAACTATACAACCTAAACGTCACACTCCTTCCCCATTACGATATCGGGGCAATCAAAGAAGATCACGTCATCATCCGGAATCTATTCACCCAACAAAAAGAAGAACTAAAAAATTGGGACTCCATCGTCCTCTCCCTTGGCCGCATACCCAATACAGAGCTATTCGAAGAAATGAAAGGCCATGCTCCTATCGTGAAACAAATAGGAGATTGCCTTGGACCGCGTACTATCGAGGAAGCTACGCATGAAGGGATGATGAGTGCTATAAGTTTGTGAAGAGAAGAGACATTCCTTTGGGGGATGTCTCTTTTTTGATCATATAGGTCTAGCACTGCCGGGCTCAATGAGTTTTAAAAAAGAAGGCTGCCATTACATATTCCGGGGCACTCTGTCTCTATTAAGTAATTAAGAAAGACTCCTATATTAAAATATCATTTAAACTCTTTAAAAAGGCATCTAATTCACCTTCTGTTTTAAATTTAAATGCATATCCGTAGCTTATAGGTTTTTTCCCGTTATGTATTTCCTTAGGAAATTGTGTTAATGCCGTACTATGACTCTCTTCACCACCTTTTAAGCTCAAATTATTTTCGACAGTATTTGGATTCAGAACAATACTTATTTCTTTATTAGCCATTAAGTATAATACTTCTCCATTTTTTGTATGTTCAAATTCTGTAGCCTTCTTGGTTTTCTTTGTTAATTTAAAATTATTTCTAGCAAAAATCCTTTCTAAACTCGTCATTTGTGGATTTACTTGAGAGGATGCCAGTGTTTCTTTTTCAGCTGTTGCTGCTATTTCTGATTGCTGTAGGCTGATAGCTTCAGAAGTAGCTGCCTCAGTTTGTACTAGTTTCGCTTCCTCCTTTATAGCTTCCAACTGACGTTGAACCTCTATCCACATATCATCCATCTTTTGCATCGTCTGATCTACATATGGCTTAATCAAGACATCTAATTCCTTTGCTCCTAATGGATTAATAGTTTCTTGAGCCGTCTTAATAGGCTGCTTGTAAATAGGTGCTTCAAAATCGTAGCTTACATATACTTGCATATACCAGACACTTATCTCAAATAGAAATTTGTGAACCTGAAGCACATCTGTAATGCTCACTTCTTTTATGTCATGTGCCGCTTTATTTCCTTTCTTTCTGATCCATTCCAATTTCAAATAAATATCTTCTTCAACTACATTCTGGCGATATAATTTATGTATTCGTTCTGAGTGCTTGAGCGGATAGATATCCTCAAACCCCTCTTCTTTGCTAATAATCTTCACCAGCTGTTCACTATATAAACGAGCCTGTATCAATGACGCAAGAGGTTGATACAACAACTGATTTTCAATACGGCAAACAAGCTCGAATAACTCACTTGAAAATTGTCCAACGAACTCAAATAAAGAATGATTATGCATATCCTACCCCCTGATTACTTACTATCCATTTATCTTTTTCTCTATATATCTACTTCTATTACATAACACACTTTGAAAAAAGAGCATGATACTAATTCACCCTTAACACCTAGTTTTCAGTAAAACACCATTCGATTTTACCATATTTTCAAAAACCATAATGACAATATACTGTCTATTTCACTTTATATTTCCTTTTATAAAATGGTTAAAATGCTTGTTCTTCGAAAGTAGTACCTGCCATCTAATCGGTAGAAAAATTATGCGGGTATTTTTATATTAATGTCTCATTTATAAATAAAGAAAAACCAATCTCTCTAACGATAGGCTCTAAAAACGGAATGAAAATCCAGTTAAATCAATGAATTCTAAGATTCACTACCTCTATGAGAGTAATAATTATTATAAAACGGGCTATTATTAAATTGAATGAATGTTTGAAAACCAGAAGGATTGGTACTAATAAAGTAAAGGACAACACTTCTTTGCTAAAGGGGATTCTTCAAATGGCAAATAAAGCACGATTACCAGAGACCAAAGAAACCCGGAGTAAAATCATGTCATCCATTAAAGCCGTTTCGAAGCTGGAAACGTTCGTTTCGCATGAACTATGGCACAGGGGGTATCGATTCAGGAGGAATGTCAGGGGGATGATGGGAACACCAGACATCGCCATCAAAAAGTATAAGGTCGTCATATTCATCGATTCGTGCTTTTGGCACTTCTGCCCGATACATGGAAAAATGCCGAAGAGCAATATAGATTTCTGGGTGAAGAAGCTTGAGAGAAATCAGGAACATGATTTAGAAATCTCCCAATATTATAAAGATGAAAATTGGCATATCTTACGAATATGGGAGTATGAGGTAAGGAAAGATTTTGATAATACCATCGAAAAAATCAACAATTTCATCGATAATGCCAAGGAAGATATGGCAGATGAATACAAATGGTCCCTGACAATTTCGCCAGGAACCAGTTTAAATTTAATATAAACTAAGTTGTAGTTGTTGTGGATTCACTTTAATGGCTTCCGCATCTTCTTCCTCGATTTCGAGAATTCGCTTGGCCATTCTTTCAATAAGTCCGACCACCAAGGCATTTCCCATACAGAAGTACCTCATCCGTTCGGACATTCCTTCCGTCCAATGATCAGGGAACCCATTCAATCTTTCACATTCCACCGGGGTCAGGATGCGAAGCCTTTTCGTTTCAGGATCTTCCACCACATGGCTACTCCGATTCACTGTACCTTCACTTGTCAGCATCGTACGGCCAGGCTTATCCAAAGCATCCGGGAAAGCCATCCCACCTTCGGAGAAGGTATATTTATGTCCAGTCGCCGCGATTCTCTCAATCTTTTTCGGCCCTTTAAAATCTTTAAACTTCTCAATTGCATTTGCGTTCAAATAATACTTTTCATCGACACCTGACTGTAAGATTTCACTTAACATACGTGTTTTCTCCTCTATAGGAACCAGTTGCTCAGTATAAACCTTACCATTTCTCATTATCCCTGCATTCAAATAAGTCTTCGAGAATGAATCCGATATTTCCAAAAGATCTTTTTCCATCATGAAACAATCGGGCTTATGCTTTGTGGAAATTTCCAACTTCACTGGGAATGCACTTGCGAAGAAACCTCGCTCATGCAGCATGGCGGCTTCACCTTCGTTAGATCTGCTTATTACATACGGCGTATCGTTCCTGATTGCAAAAATGAAGACCCTGCGTCGCCTCTGGGCTTGTCCATACTCCGCGGCATTGACGACTCTCCACTCAACCGAATAATTCATATCCCTGAAGCTTGCCAACATGATGGAAAAGTCTCTTCCCCGCTGTTTCGATGGTGACTTCAATAACCTGTCCACATTCTCCAGCAAGATATACTTTGGCCTGATTCCATCTACTAGCCTCATTATTTCCCAGAAAAGCACCCCTTTTTTACCTTGGATTCCCTTTTCTCCGGAAAGGCCTCTGGCAACTGAATAGTCTTGACAGGGAAATCCGCCTACAATTAATTCAATCCCTTTATTTACAAACATCATTTCGTCCACTGTTGTAATATCTTCGTTGGAGTGAATGCCTTTATCGAACTGTCTTGCATAACATTCAAAAGCATCCTGTGATTTTTTTGATGGTTCCCATTGGTTACCCCAAACCACATCAAATCCTTTTGCAGTTTCTAGGCCAAGCCGAAACCCCCCGACCCCCGCAAACAATTCAATTGCATTTATCATGACCGAACACCCTTTCGGCTTTTATACCTATAATGAATGATAATCCCCTAAAGAATCAAGGATTACCTTAAATATTTTATATAAATTCGTTTTGCTACTGAATATAATAGTTTAATATTATATATCCTATCTCTATCATTTTAAAGTGTAAAGAAGTAATAGTAAAAGAATTTATAATTCCATTTTTAAATACCAATAATATGGAGAACTAAAATAATATAAATGCCGTAGCATTACTGAAAGATTTAAAAGAAAAGGTACCATTCAAATGATATCAGGACGATAAACAAAATAAAAATATTAAAAGGCTCCTAGAAAACAGGAGCCTTCTGTATTTCATTCCAATCTTTCGTCTAATGAACTTATATCAATGACAATCGGCATACTATGCTTCAATGTACCATCGTCCTGAAGTATAGGTCCCGAAACGACACATTGCCCTTTTTTTAATGTGGATAATTTGCGTTCCCATTCTTTTCTTGCATGACTATCTTGAGCAAGATTGGCGGCTATTGAACTAATTTCATTTTCAGGTGGCATAAAGTAAACTTTTTGACTCGAACCTTGCAACCTGGAAATTTCATCGATGGTAAACTGACCTCTGAATGATTGAGTGGCATACCAACCTGACCAGCCAAACTTTCTTCCTTCCGACAAAATTTTAGCGCTTGGAGACTTTTCACGGTGATCCAAATTTTGGGCTTCGTCTAAAATGACAGCCAAAGGCTTAGTCTTATCTCCATGATTTAATTGATAATTCCATAAATCCCACAAAATGAATTCAGTAATCATCATCTGAACATCCCGATTATAGCCAGTTAGCTGAACTATGCACACTTTACCTTTTTGAGATAAAATTTCTCCCCAATTATATTCACCATCGCTCTTGAATGGATTTTTATCTATAAGTGGCTTGATTTGAGACCGTGCGGTTTTGGCTGGCCCTGTATTGTCCTCTCCAAGTTCCACTAAAAGCAGTTCTAAATTCATGCTGTCCCCATACTTATCCAACCCGCGAAGCACAGCTTCATAAATGGCATTTTGCTGTTGGATTCCCAAATCTTTGTATACGGACGAGAACACACCTTTAATCCGCTCAGCAATGTCCGTGTTATCCTCATCCATGTATTCATCCTCGTCAAGTTCCTTTTGATTACGCTTGAAAGGGTTGATTGGGAACTTATCCCTTGCAACCAGGAATTGTTCCAAACTACCACTTAATTGCTCTTTGAATTGTGGCTCAAGTTTAGAATTTTTAAATCCATCCGTATAATCAAAAATGATGTTGGAAATCCCGCTTCTCGATAATTCCAATAGTAAGCATTGGATGAAATAACTTTTTCCCTGTCCTGACTTTCCAGAAATCAAAATATGGCGATTTGCTAGTTCCCGATGACCGTATTCCCAGTACACTTTTTTCGCGGATCCTTCTACAGTTCCTAAAAGAACCCTAACATCCTTCAGCTCAGGAATGTTCGGAATACTCGTGTCTACGATAACTGGTTCTGGTTTTGGTTCTGGTTCTATACCAGGTATTCCCACAACATCATCAGACTTTGAATCAGTGGGATCCACTATTATAAATCGATATTTATGGAACAGTAAACTTTCTGGTTTAATGTCTGTTTTTGCGCTTCTAATATTCGTTTTAAGGGTTTCAATCTCAGTGATCACACCGGAATATCCATCATCCTCAGTTAAATCGACGACCAAAATATCATCATCCAGTCTAACCGATCTCCATGTTTGTTCCTTCTTAAAGGATAACACCGCCCCTTTTCCAATAAACGGTTGGAGATGATTACTTAATTGATAATCATCATTCAACAATTTTTCTTTCAGGGAATGGATTCGGGAGTAATCCTTTTCGGGCCAGATATTATTATCAATCAATTTCTCAGCATTAGACAATAATAATTGGATGAAGAAGTTCCTAAAGAATTCATTTTTGAATAAAGCTTGGTTATCCTCATTATATTTGGCTAATTGCATTTTAAACAATTGTTGCGTTTTGTTAATTTGCTCTTTTGCCTTAACGATAGTCGATTCTTGATTAAAACCTATTTTCACTTCTACTGGATAATAATGCACAAAGGTATCCTCACCTCTGGTTTCAATGCCAATCAAAAGCAAATCATCACTATGCATACCTTTGACATTAAGGTTTTTCGCAGAAAATACACCTTCACTTTTCGTTAACCTTACTGCTCCTGCAATACGCAATACTTCCTCCAATGATATAGGCACCCAAAGAATGTTTTCATGATCCAAAGTACTGAGGATATATCGTATCGCTGAAATGATACTTAACTTTTCTCGTGAAAAGTGTCCTTTACTGCCAATTATCCGGAGGAGCCACTCACCATTTAAGCTATTGAACCCACGAATTGCCGTTTCAATTTGACTTGGCTGAGTATTGATTTCCTTACCAGCTAGATATTGCTCAATTATTAATTTATATTGTGCTGATTTATCCGTAACGGTGATTGCGTCATATTGTGTGGAGGAAGAATATTGATCGCTATAATGGATTACCAATAGGTTCCGGGATGCACTTTGGAAAAAGTTCAAATCGACATTAGGTTCGATAAAAGTCACCCAATATGACGTATCATACAATTGATTTAGTATATCTTCATCATAATTGGCTGTTCTTGTAACGATTGTTTCATCCTTACGATAAGGGTTGGTACCTCCGCTATTCAGGTTGCTGGCTAACTCATTCAAACAAATGGCAATAGAGATAAGTTCATTGGATTGATGTTCAGCGTTCTTCAATCCAAAACCAGTACGATAATCCTTTTCCGTTTCCAAGAATGATATAGATGAAAGAAGCCCTTTCAATGACAAGCCCGTATCTATATCCTGGATTTTATTTTTAGCTGGTGAATCGTTCGATATCATTTTATAAAAAGAAATATGGGCATAGCCATATTCATTTACATTCAATGGTTTATAATAGAGCACGTTTTCTCGAATCAACCTTAAAACATCGACTGCATCCAATTTTTTTGTTGTTAATGATACATTGAACGTTGCTTCAAATTCTTCCACATCGTCATTCATGGAAAACTTTTCGAAGGCACTGATGGAAGCTTTATCATCATACAGGGCAACTTCAATCGGAACGATTTCAGATGCACCTTTTTTATCAATTTGCTTTTTGATGAAATTGATGAGTCCTCTAACTACCTCATGATCATTACTGATGTTAATAACATTTATTTGAATGGGCGATTTTGATTGTTTTAAAAATAGAAAAGGGAAGTGCTGTACGAATTGATTTAATTTTTCCTCCACTACATTAGCCAGAAACGCATTTGATTCGCCTATTGCCACTTTTTGCATCGGCTCATAAACCATCCATTCTGGAGCATCTTTTTGATTTATAGGGCGATAAATCTCTTTATCCTCCCCATAAATATATGGAAGTAAATTATTGGGATGCAGCCTATCCAAAATATGCAATTCTATTGGCTCATTCTTCAACCTTTTATTGATTTCCAATTGATATGCTACATTTAAAGGGTGTAAAGGTGTAAATGAAATTTTATCTTCCTCAATGATCGTTCCAAGTTTAAATAAGTTCTTGGATCGTTCCGCCAAAATTACATTCTCCTGAATCCCCAAAATCAATTCAATGAAAGAGTTTACGTACTTTAAGGATAAATCGAAAAGCTCTTCGTTCATATATGAAAGACTAGGTAATAGGTTTCGCGATTTATAATACCTAAGCAAATCATTATAAGCCTGTTCAATTTCCACGTTTAAGTCCAGACTTAAACCTTCGAGCCCAGTCACCTCTCGCTTCGCATGAAAAAGTCCTTTACCCACCCACTCTTTTTCATCCAACAAATATACTTTTATTTCCTCACGTGCCGAAAACTCACGTGTGTTTTGTTTTAGCTTATTATTTTCGACATCATAATGGAAATCCTCCAACTGCTCCCTTTTAAGTTTCCATATTCTGCTTCCCATAATAGGAGTTACCCTAGAGATTTCTTCCTTTATATTGAATGGAATAAGGGCTCCATTTTTTTGTATTTGGAAATGTAAGTTATCATCATTCCAAGCAGAAGAGGCATTTGAAATTTCAATCCCATTATTAGATTCCATGATGACTTGGTTTTCTTCTTCGACGAATATTTCCTTCCTACCAAAATCTTCATCTCCAAAGGTAATCATTTCGTCTTTTTTATTTAAAATAATCTTTTTGGTTTTACTATTGACTTCATATAAAGTTTTAATTGCCCCAAAGAAATCCTGGTCGCATTCAACAATGGCAATATTGAAATCATACTTTGATTGCGATTGATTGTTATGTGTATAGACGACTTGGTGGAAAGTGGTGCCATTAGGTTCATGAGATAGTGACATCACTAGCTTTTTTCCTGATACGCTACACAAGTTTTCGGATTTTTTATGAATGAATTCTTTTTTTAGCCACTCATCAAATTCAAAGGTAAGATTTACTTGGCTTTCTTTTGTTGTATTGAAAACAATCAAATGCCGCTTTCTTTGGCCAACTTTGGTATCTTTATGAGGCTTTTCCCAATAAAATAACCCTTCACTGGATTTCTTTTTCGGATTTTCAATATAACCAAGAGTCCGTCCAGTTACTACATTATCGGATGATTCCTTCACAAATCCATAGTCCAGTTCATTCCAACCTTCCTTACGCAAGGCTTGGACACCTTTATCATCAAATATTTTTTCCAATTGGTTTTGAAGGTTTTCATATTCATGTATATGTTGCACTTTTTCAAATAAAGAATAGTTTTCTTCTAATCTTTTTTTCATTTGGCTTTGAGGATACTGGTCCAACTTCCCGTCATAAAAAAGTCCTAAATGGGAATAGTCTTCTTTTTTTATCTGTCCTTGTGATAGGAAGCCTAGTATCTCTTCATAATCCCATAATGATGATTGAATAAAAGATTCTTCCAATTTTTTGTTAAGGTGAAATTTCAATAATTCTTTTTGATCGGATGCTAGGGACTTATTCTTTTCAATCTCTTCTTTCAAAGTCCTTAATATTGACTTTACATTGAAAGGCATCCCCTCTTTTTGTAAGTCACTACTTCCACCCCTTATACTGTCAAGTGTTTCATGACAAATGCTCAGTAATGCCGTTCCTGACCAATCTCCCTTCTGTTCCCCCACTTGATTACGAAGTGTTACCAAGAAATCGGGGGTCACATTTTCGGAAGTTGCCGCAACGACGATCTTCACTCTTCCGGATTGAAGCGAAAAGGTTGTATACGGGGAGCCTTGATGATGCTGATATCTAAAAACACTTGATGTTTCATCAGATTCCAGGAATTCGTAAAACGCATTAACTTGTTCCTCATTATCAAATTGCAGATAAAAGCGTTCTCCTCCTTGTAAAGTGACTTGATTAAAATAATTGATTAATTTCTCTGACAGGTATTTATAAAATTGGTTTAACATATTGGGCATCCCCACTATCACTCTTTTTGTCTAACAAATTCAATTTATCATATAATTTAACGATTTCTTCTCGAGAATATCTATCTAAATATATGCCTCGGAGTTCCAAATCAAGGAAAACCTGCTTTAATGACTTTCGTTCTTTTTTTAAACTAAGTGCAGTTAACAACAATAATAAATCCTGGCTAACATTCAACATGTAACCTAATGAACCCCTAGTTTTCAGGAAGAACTTTTTTCCGATTTCTTCAATTGATAAATTATACCGATTTCGTGGACCTTGCATCGTCGGCTTTTCGTATGCCTCTTCAATACTTGAATATAACTTTGCAACCAAATCTTCATATGTTAAATTCTCAGGTAAGTTTTGTCCGGGTAAAGCTAGATGAAAACGATACTCCACTATCCATTGCCTAAGCAGGCCCAATAGCACCTCTTTTTCTTCTGAAGGCAACTGTTCATATGTCAGCTGCAGTTCAGAATAACTCTGGGAATCATCCGTGCCCATCAGGAAGTTCAAATGCTCTAAACTATTGATATCAATTAATAGAGTACGTGCGGCTTCCTTGATCATCTGATAACCATAACCATAGCTTTTACGATTTTTACTCGTTGCTTCCCAATCCAAAGTGTAAAAAACTTCATTGTTTGATTCGAGTTTTCCTTTTCCTTTTTGAGAAAACTTTAAAGTCAATTGGGTAATATATAAAAAGTAATAATAGCTTAAGAATATTTCATAATGACTTTTAAAGTAATCCTCATGTTGCACCAAGAACAAGAAATCCTCTTTAAACATCTTCGAAATGTATGGAAGCTTGCTTGAATACTTAATTTTAGCATCAGTCTTCTCCACCCCGACAAGTTGATGCAGAACTAACTTCGCTACTAAATCATCGGATGAATTCTTTTCAAACATTTTCTTGAATTCCTTATCAGCTTCAATCAAGACGTCGGACAAAAATTTCGCTATCTCCTGTTCTCCTTTCATTTCCGGCCCTTCATTAAAGGGCAAGTATTGAAAAACGTGTGGATGGAACACTTTAATGTTCCCCTTTTTATCTTGTAAAAATAGGCGAAGTATTTGTTCAAAGAAAGGTTTATCTTCTTCTGAAACATCAACTACTTGGCTGATATTTTTAATCAAATCCTCAAGATTCAACTTTTCCTTCAAATGATTTGATGAAATATTACGGGTAAACTCACCTAAAACGCCTTCAAATCCCTTACGGAACTTAGGTCGCTCCGTACCTCTTGTGGTAAATGGTAAAAAGGTGCTCTTACGATTGATTGTATGCTTAAGTCCTGCATTATCAGGCTTGATAGATAATGAATCTCTTAATTCTTGTAAATTTTTCTGCTCAACCATCACTTAATCCCTTCTGAACGTAAATTCTTCGTAGTCATCATCATAAATCAATTTAAACGCTTTATTGGATTGAAGGTTTACGAATAATAACTCCTTTTCCCTATTTCCGTGCTGCATGATTTTATCTATAAATTCAACATATTGAATGCAATCTTCTTTATCCTTCTTATTGGGACGGTATCCTTTAGACAATTTAACCAGCATTTCATATAAAGGATAATCGATCTCCATATAGAAAGGATTTCTCTTTGATTCATCACCAAAAGCTAAACGAATCGTCAAATGAAACCTATTTAATACACCATCGCCACCACTTTCCAAGTGTCCAAAATAAGGCTTGATCATTAATGATTGTGCTACTTGAATGTTTTCATTCGATTTATCTATATATACATAATCATTCTTTGGTGTACCGTTCCAAAGGAAAATGGATTCTTTTAATAAATTCGTTATCCTCCTCAAGCCATTCCTATCCCCTATATTAAAATGATATAAATATGAAAGATATTCCTTGTAGTCGCTGTCTACAAAGACTTCCTTCACTTCATTAGCTAAAAAATAGGCCAAGCGGATTAACGCCTTATTATAAAGATGACGAGAGGCTTCCGTTAAATCATGGAATGCTCCAACACCCTCTATTTCCTTTGTCCAATCTCCGAGGGAAGACAGGTCAATATACTTATGAAAGGTATCCTTAATATTCAATGAATTATTCAATTCAATAAGTATTTGATCAACTACATCTGTACGCTTATGAATTGGGTCCAATGCTGAAATCACTGACAACAAATGAGAGCGTTCCCTTCCTTCGAATAGCAGGTAAGGAAGTAAACCTTCCGTCTTTTGAACAGCATCAGAATTGATATAATCCACTTCCTGATTAGCCGGCACCATGATATCATGAATGAAATTGAGTAAAGATCGTGTTGAAATAATCATTTTATGCTTGATGATAGCCTGAATCAGCAAATCCACTATTCCTTCTCTAATTTCCGGTAACATCAATAATTCATAGTTAGTGATAAAGAAACCTTTAATCCTATCCTTATCCCTCAAGTACGCGCGGTAGAAAGGATTTTCATCCGTGTTATTCACTAAACGCTCTAATAGGGTTGAATAATATTCCGAAACAGATCCACTTTCCGTTAATTCAAAGGGTTGATAATCGCTAAAACTGATTAAATGAAAATTGTCATTTTCTTTGTTTTCCGTAATGGTCGAAGTTTCAAAGACATTCGCCGCTTTAATGAATTCAGATAACATTTTGAAGTTTTCCAACGCATAAGTTGATTCCATGAAGTTATTCAGGACTCCCAAATTAATAGCCAAAATCAACTTATCTTGAGCACCTTTAATTTTTTCATCACTGAAAGGCTTCAAAATTTCAGCCAATGTATCCAAAGAACTCTTTTGCGGATCGAAACTCTCGGTTGCATCGTTATGAATCATGAACTGATTTACCAAGTCAGGATATTTATTTTTCAAATATGCCAGCAAATGTGATTTTCCATCACCAACACTTCCACACAAGAAAATCAACTGAGCCTGATTCCTACTTACTGACCTGTTCAATGCCTGCTCCAAATCATCTTGAATCGACCTTTTTACATGTAAATATTCTTTAAAACCACTAAATTGATTTGAATTCTCAATGGCCTCTTGAGAAGATTCCTTTAGTTTCGAAAGCTCTTTAAGTAAATAACTTTCGCCTTCTTTAAGAGTGAATTCAAATTGTTCACTAACTTCTTTTTCATAGACGAGATAAGGCTGTGACGCATTTTCCCGATTTACAGGAACTTCGCTCTCAGTTTCAACTGTCGCAGCAGCGGCTTTGGATGCTGTCAATATCAGCTCCAATTTTTTCTCTAGGCTTGAGGTCTTTTCCTCAATTTCGCTAAAAATATCCAAATCACTTTTCGGTTGAGGATATTTATATTTTTGTGCAACAAATGAATAATCCCCATATAGTTCCATGAACCAAACTGATACTTCAAACAACCTTTTATGCATCTTGAAGGCGTTTTCCAAATCATTATCAATGAACTCATGTGTTCCTTTATTCCCTAAATAACGAATTGTATCGAATGATCTTGCAATATCCTTCGTTAAAATCTCCTCTTTTTCTAGGAGCTGGATCCGTTCCACTAATTTTAAGTAGCTTATATTTTCAAGCTCTTCATGTTGTTTAGCAATTTCCTTCAATAGCTCTTCAGAAAATATTCTTCCTTTTATTAAAACCGTTTGCGGATCATTATAAAAGACATCTTCAATCTGCCGACCAATTTCCGCTAATTTCGGAAACTTCCCCTCTAAAAATCCAAAATTATTATTCTGCAATTACTAAAACACCTCAGTATGTCTATAGATTTTTTAAAAGCCTATAAAAATATATATTCAAAAAAATGAACCCTGATCATTTTCCACCTTGAAAAAATTAAACATGAAACTATATACTTATAGTTTCATGTTTAATTATAGCAAACGGTTTACAATGGTCCTAGAGTAATAATCCATATGCTTTCCAAAGTTAAAGTTTTGTTGTAAAAACAATTCTAATATGTCATACAACTATTCTACTCACCACTTATCCATATTAATAGTTTAAGAATAAATCCTTTAATGTATAAGCCAATTTATGATTAGAACAAAAAAGCAACCAACCAAAGGTCAGCTGCCATAATTTTTTAATATTTAATTAACATGACCTCATCCATTAATTATTCATGCTTTAATGTTCTTTATAAAATCCCTAACAAACATTTCATGCTTAATATTGGATTTGCTTTGGAGTTCTTTCAATGTGAGCTCACCTGCATTCAGTGGTAGTTCATCTTCTTCATTATAGTCTAACCCTATCACTAAAATTGGGAAATTAAATATACCTATAGCCGATTCCAGTTCACCTACAGTTTTTTCGTAGGTTGCTATTCCACTGTCTATGCGCTTTGATAAACTTTCCGTTGGTAATATTAAAACACCAATATTATTACTTCTTTTATAATTTAAAAATTGGAGTTTAAAATAGTTCCGATAGGTACTGGCTACGTTTCCAAATTCAACTTCAAGATGAATATTGTAGTCTTGTTCCTTGGTTGAAACTAATTTTTTATAGTCAATCGTTAAATATTCTTTTTCATTTACAGGAAAATGCTCATCATGGTTCCAGCCATCGAACATTAGTCTTAGATTTAAATATGAATCTATAATTTGTTGAATTACATCCAGTTTCTTTTGATTCGTGGATTTATTTTTATATATAGGAATTGGTGCTTGTTCGCAAATATTCAATAGCTCATCATATGTTTGTTTAAATGGCTCTTGAGATAGAATATTCTCAGCGAAATTATGGGAATGAATCTTCAGGTTCATTTTCTTCTCCTATTTTACAATTTGTTTTTATTTTTCTTTTAACACACTCAAGCCAACTTTTTGTTGATTAACCTATTATTAAAATTAGCATGAACTGAATTAATGGATTTTTCTTTTTCACTACTTTTTATCTATATTACACATTTTGAACTATCGACTAAATAGGTGCAGTAATCCTTATCTTTCACAAGCGATCAGGTCTTTATCACGGTCGCTTTTTTTATTGGCATCATATAGTGCCTTTGAAACATGGGGCTTGTATTTCGTTTTTCCTCCTTTATTTTTAACGGAAGATGAACGAGCTACGCCCCCTTTATAGTCTTTATTCAATGCAGTACAGTTTTTATATGTTTTCACTTTTGTTTTGGCACTGGCAACATCATTTGCTCCTAGCGAGAGACCCAAAACTAGCACTAAAGATAGTAAAATAGTAAATAAACGTTTCATAAAATGTACTTCCTTTCCTAAAAATTAACTTTTTACTAATCATAATGTATCATCTCATTTTTTACAATAACAACATTTCCAATATTAAAACTCCCTATCAATAATTCAATAATTAATAACTTTTCATCAAAAAAACCACCTATCCTCTGGTGGTTTTTCCCTTAAGGAATTTATAACCTAAAAAAACAGCTCCCAAAAGGTCAGCTACTCCATCGTATTTCTTTCTCATTACTTTTCGCAGCAGGCAGTTTCTAAAAACCACAAACTAGCAATTAATAAATTAAGGAGCTCCCTTAAGAACAATAGTTTAACAAAATAATAGATATTGCTGCCCTGGCCCCCCTTATTACTGCAACCCACTCCCCCTGAAAACCACAAAAAGAGCTCCCATATTAATGCGAAATCGTACTAACATAATAGGCTATGAATACAAATACAAACGTTCTTATAACATTTTATGCTAAAAAGCACTTGGTTGCCTAAAAGGAACCAAGTGCTTTTATCGTGTTCTTGATAGAATAGCTTATAAAGTCATTGTAACCTATTTTTATTGTACTATCCCTATAGCAAATACTATTAAATACAAAGTCTCTTTTCTTTTCTATTCTTTTCATCGATAAATAATTTATTACTTTAATGTTTGATTTAATGTCACACATTTAACAAGGTAAAAAGAAAGGATAGATGAACAGTGAGGAATACCTGTTTACATCTATCCTTTTGTACGACTTATGACCTCATTTACAACAATCAACTTTTTCGTTAACTGGATATAGTTTTACATAAGTCTTTCGTGCAACATTTTGTAAAACAAGGTTATTTCGACGACACCACCAAAAACCGGACAATTTGATCCGAGAAGTTAAACCAGTAATGGGCTTTTCTAGCATCGAACATGAATGACTGCTGTTCATGGAGTTCTATTCTTTCTCCCTCTATTTCCACTGTTAACTTCCCTTCGATAATGAATAAAAATTCATGACCGCTATGAGAAAAAGCACTTCCTTTATTTTCCCCTGGCTTTAAAGTGACAAGAATAGGCGAAAAAACAGCATCACGAATGCCGCTGGATAAATTCTGATAATGAAATTGTTCATGATTCGATTCTGAATTTTCTTGGGAGCGGTCCTCAGAAAAAAAGAAACTTGGGCTGACATCTAATGTATCAGCGATTTTTTTTAATGACTCTAATGTGACGCTTGATTTTCCCCGTTCTACTTGTGATAAAAAGCTGATTGAAACGCCTGTTTGTTCAGCCAGACTCTTTAATGTTAGTTTTCGCTCTTTCCTCAATAATCTCAGTTTTTTCCCGATTGAATCAAAAGGCATACAGATGCCCCCTTTTTTACATAATATTTAGCTTCATTATACATGACAAGTTTTGATGAATGCCCCGTCATTAATAACTTATTAAAAAATATTGACAGAAAATTTCTAATTATTTAAAATGAAGGAAATAATAAATTGAAGTGATACTTCAATTTTGAAGAGGTGACTAAAGATGGAAAAGAAACAAATGCGGCGAATATTAATCGCGAGTTTAGTCGGAAGTTCGATTGAGTGGTTTGACTATTTTTTATATGGGACCGTTGCAGCACTCGTGTTTAACCAGTTGTTCTTCGTGAATGAGGATCCGACAATAGGGCTGTTGCTTTCCTATGCATCCTTTGCGTTAGCATTCTTCATCCGCCCTTTTGGCGGAGTGATCTTTAGCCATATTGGCGATCGTATTGGGAGAAAGAAAACACTTGTTTTAACACTTAGTTTAATGGGGGTCGCAACATTTGGGATGGGGCTTCTTCCTACGTATCAAGCCGTTGGCATTTGGGCGCCGATTTTATTAATCACATTGCGCTTAGTTCAAGGTCTAGGAATTGGCGGTGAATGGGGAGGCGCGCTTTTATTGGCCGTTGAATATGCTCCCGCTGAGAAACGGGGCTTGTACGGAGCTATTCCTCAGATGGGTGTTACGATAGGAATGCTGCTTGGAACCATTGCCTTATCTTTTATGACACTGCTTCCTGAAAGCGCATTCATGACTTGGGGATGGCGTTTACCATTCATTTTTAGTGCTTTGCTTGTATTTTTCGGCCTATGGATTCGTAAAGGAATTGATGAAACACCGTCTTTCAAAAAAGTAAAGGAATCCGGAGAAGTTCCAAAGCTACCGATTGTAGAAACTCTTAAGAATTATTGGCGTGAAGTGCTTATCGCTGTGGGAGCCAAAGTGGTAGAAACAGCACCATTTTATATTTTTAGCACATTTGTCGTATCATATGCTACCTCAACTCTCGGTTTCTCACGGACAGCTACATTGACTGCAGTCATGATTGCAACAATTATAACGACGATTTTAATACCATTCATGGGGATGTTATCTGATACAATTGGCCGCAAAAAGCTGTTTATAGGCGGAACGATTGGGATGGCACTGTTTGCATTCCCATACTTCTGGTTGCTGCAGCAAAAATCGGTACTCTTATTAATCATTGCAACAGTGATAGGCTTAGGGGTTATTTGGGCTCCCATCACAGCTGTTCTTGGAACGATGTTCTCGGAAATTTTCGATGCAAGGATTCGTTATACCGGCATCACGCTTGGATATCAAATCGGGGCAGCTCTGGCAGGAGGAACGGCGCCGCTAGTTGCAACGGCTTTACTTAATAGGTTTAATAACTCCTATGTTCCTGTCGCCATTTATATTATTTTTGCATCTCTCGTGTCATTAGCAGCGATTTGGGCAGTTAAGGATCGTAGCAATCAGAAATTAGACGAAACACATAATAGTAGAGCCATGTAATCTATGGTTCTTTTACTTCAAGGAGGAGAATTGAATGTTGGTTATAAGTGAAAAGGAAATTCAACAATCATATGGAATGAAGGACGCAATTTCGGATGTAAAGGCCGTATTACGTGCACATGGTGCTAGAAGAATAGACAACCCCCATCGCACAGTTCTTGCTTTCCCTCAACACGAGGCATCGGCACTTTACATGCCAAGCGCTGATTTATCCGAAGAAGTTTCGGCGGTCAAAGTTGTTACCATTTTTCCAAAGAATCCTTCAAGGGGGATGGCAACAACACAAGGAGTCATCTTGCTGTCAGATGCAGAAAATGGCGAACATTTAGCATTGTTGAATGCCTCATATTTAACACGTCTCAGAACGGGGGCATTGAGCGGCATTGCCACAGACTTTCTTGCTCGTAAAGACGCCCGGGTTCTCACGATTATTGGAACAGGAGCTATGGGATTTGAACAAGCAATTGGTGTGTTAGCCGTAAGGGACATTGAGCGTATTTTATTAGTAAATCGCACACCAGAGAAAGCGGAGAAATTCGGTGAAAAGCTGCGGGCATTCGGAGTAACCGTTCCTTTTGAAGTTTTCGAAGATGTTTCAGCAGCTGTTCGTCAAGCAGATATTATTTGCTGTGCAACCCGCTCGAACGAGCCTGTATTTAACGGGCTGGATTTAAAGCCGGGCACACACATTAACGGGGTCGGGTCTTATTTGCCGCATATGAAAGAAGTGGATAATACCACGGTATCACGCGCTGCTAAAATTATCGTCGACGATTTGGCGGGCGTGAAGGATGAAGCAGGAGAACTCATTCATGCAGCCAATCAGGGAAATTGGTCGTTTAATGATATTCATGGGGAGCTTTATGAACTTGTAATGCTGACCAAAACAGGCAGGGAAAATGAAGAGGAAATTACCTTCTTTAAATCAGTCGGTGCTGCTTACTTTGACCTCGCTGTGGCAAAAGGTGTTTACTGCCAATCGAAAGAACGGAACATCGGGATGGAGATTGAGGTATAACAGAAGCCAATACATTTTGCTATCGCTGAATGTAATAACAACCCGATTTTTAAAAAACAGGAGACGTTCAACATGAGACCTAACGCGTTTTTTGTTTTGGGGATAATCATTTGCCTTAACTTGCAGTAACATTTCATCTTTAAAAAAAGAGACCCTTCTTTCGGAAGGGCCTTTTGAATAATCCTTATCTTTCACAAGCGATCAAGTCTTTATCACGGTCGCTTTTTTTATTGGCATCATATAGTGCCTTTGAAACATGGGCTTGTATTCAGTCTGAATTCATCTTGAAAAAAGATGGATCATTTTCTATCTGTGTTGTTGTGTCGATTGCGGAAGATTGACTTAACAAAATCATTCTCTACTTGTTTCTGCTTCAGCTACATTTTTGACACGTTCTAAAAATTCAACTACCACTTTATCGGTAGCAAATAATAAAAATAATTTCACAAACCACTTTAAAGGGCGATTGGTGACTGTATATGTAAAGGAAGTCTTATTATCATTGATTTTATTTAGTTCATAAAAAGCTGTAATATCAAACATTTTTGCTAGTGTAAAGCCTACTTTTAGCTTTTTCTCATTCGTTGCATTCGAATATTCTAATGTTTCTATATCATACTCTTCTGTTCGTTTTCCTTCTCTATATTTTTGGCGATATACACTTCCAACCACTTCTTCCGTTATTTTAATGGGCTTCTGTTCCACTACTTGAGGCATGATTTGTTGCATATTTTCTACAGAACCATCAAGAAACTTCCAAACCTGTTCAATTGGAGCGTTTATTTCTATTTCTTTTGTCCATTTTTTCAATGTAAATCACCTCTACCTATATTATATTTACTTTACTATGTAAAACCAAATTAACAACTAACTTGGGTCCATATAATCTAGCATCAGCTTATAGAAAAAGTCCGCCATTATCGGCGGACTTTTTATCAATAGAGTGCTGTTAAGTCAGTCAAATTTATTTATTCTGTTCAAGGCATTGATAAACTGCCATCATATCTCGTTTGTTCAATTCACGAATCCGGGCGAAAATCGGAATATCGGCAACGGCCTCAGTACGTTCACTTTCAGCCACGGCATCATTTACTTTTCCCGTCAGCCAGGTCTGCACGTCGATGTCCTCGACGATTGCTTTACGACCTTCATCATCGATGCCACTGGCATGACAACTCACACAGGGTATCGTTAATTTATACACACCGTCATGGATGTTATCTTCTGAAATGACTTTCTTCCCATTACAGAATGGGCATTTATGACTTGCCTTAATTTTATTGATTTGGGTAACGATTTTTTTGTAGCCAAATGCTTCATAGACATAGGTTAGTTTTTTGTATTTGCCATTGGTGAAGTATTTATCAATAATGGTTTCTCTTGTTTCGTTAATATTGGCAAAGTCACAGATGGTGATCTGGTTTTTGCTGCTGATTGCTTCGATATTACCTTTAATGCTGCCCCAGAATGGCAGGGTATTTTGTAAAACCACTTCATACCCGACGAAGCTTGCCAGTTCCAGTTCGAGCATTTTCAACGCCGCTTTTATTTCCCGAGGAAGGAATGAGACATCATCTGTAAGTGCGATATCGCCGCCCACAATCGCTTTTAGTTTTTCCAGTTCTGGCAGCTTCCCTACAATTTTGATGACTTGATCAATCGGCTGTTGGATGATCTCGCGAATGTCTGTATCACCAAATGTTAGTTTTTTATGATGGTTCAGGACCGTTCCTTGACAGACAGGACAGGCGATCATCTCTTTTGATGCTTTCATCTGCTCTTTAATGATCGATTTCGATATGAACATATAACGTCCAATGATGAAATTGAATCCTTCCCATGTCCTTGATGCCTTGCCTGCTTTATCGTAAAAGGACTTTTCCCAATACCCATATAAGAAGGTCTGCTTTTCGGCATCTGTCATCTCATTATAGCTTTTACTAATGTCGTGACCGAGTTCATTCTTGATCTCATCAAACAGGAATTGCAGTTTTGAATGTTGATAAAACTTTAGTACTTCCATCACGTCTGGATGTAATAAGCCATCCCAGAATGGCACGTTTTTGTCTTGAATGACGACATCAAAGTCAAATTTTTCAATGACCCTGCGGCCCGAACAGCTTGGACAATGATTTTCTGCAGAATAGAAATCGAAGCTTCTTGTATCTTTATTGGTCGGATGTGCTGCCACTAGATGGTTGATCATTCCGCCCAATTCATAAAGAAACGTATATTGACTATACAAGTGCCGTTCCAGATCGATGGCGATCACAGGTGCGATCGTGTCTGACTCGTATTCACCATAAATCACACGAGCGATTGGTGATAAGCTTTTTAAAATGCCGCCCTTATAGACGTTCTCTGCCTTTTTAAAATAGTCCAGATGATTTTCCTGTAAATAATTGATGCCATTTTTTGACCGAAGTGTGGAAGAGATTTGCAATGGCTCCACTCGATCTTCACTGTTTTTGTGACGATAATGATCATCATGACTGACAACGTCAAGATGCTGGACAGGTGCAAGCTGTCTTTTACCAAAATCAACGATATAATCCGAGCTTTCCAGCATATAACCATTATGTTCAATCATGATGATGGAGACTGATTCATCCTCCAGGATGACCCTGACACTATCAATGAATTGGTTTAAAATGTTTTGCGATAACCCTTTTGAAGGCTCGTCAAAAATAAACAGCGTGTGTGGGTTTCTTGTCTTCGCAAACAGCTCGGAAACTAAGTGGACACATTGAAATTCACCCGTTGATAGTGTTTGTGTTTTTCTTTCTAACGTCAAATAACCAAGTCCAAGTTTGATCAATAAGCTCAAGCGTTTATGAGCGATGTCTTCATTTGGCAATTCTTCGATAATATCTTCAATCGAACGCTGAAAGATATCATCAATTTCATCACTGTATTTGGTGAGTTTCTTTTTAATATCAAGAAACGTCGCAACGGTTGATCGACTGGTAATCGATTTGTTTCGGTCCTGCCCGACCATGACCAGTTTATCCTTTGGATACCGCTTCTGAAAATCTTTAGAGATACATTCATTGACAAGTGTAGATTTACCGCAGCCTGACTCACCCGTAAAGGTAACGAGCCTATTCTTAGGAATCCGGATTTCTTCCATTTGAATATTACGGCAGTAAAGATCCTGAAATTGATAGTATTCCGTTGGCGTTGCTTCATTTCGTTCCCAGCTGATTGGTTTGGGACGTGGTGATTCCTCAACAATTTTCCCGCCATATTTCCCGCTGCCAGGTCCAAAGAACAATTGTTCATCTGTGCTATCTAACACCGTGTCTGAGTGATCAATGAGCCAAATTTGATTTTTATAACCTAATTGCTTAATCTGTTCTAAAATCTTCAAAAGGGTTTGATGATCAAGACCGACGGAGATTTCATCAATGATGATCACGGTATTTTCACTTGTTGCCATGAATTCGGCCAAATAAAGCCGTGTTAATTCTCCTCCTGAAACTGTCCCCATAATACGATTTAAGCCTAAATAACCAATATTCATATTGATTATATTTTGGAGAATATGCTGTTTAGCTTCACTAATATGTAATGTCTCTGCAAGCGAAAGGATCGTTTCAATGCTTAGGTTGTTGATATCGGAAATAGTATGCGGACGATCTAATAACTCAATGGTATATTGCTCGACTTCTTGATTGTAGCGCTTCCCCTCACACTTTGGACATTCGACATTTTTCGTCGTACCGCGTCCTTTACAAGTGGGGCACCAGCCTAAGGCATTATTAAATGAAAAAACTTCCGGAGAAAGGTTGAATTTTTCTGCAAGGCAAACACGAATTTCTTTAAACACACCAGTATGTGTGCCAATGGTTGAACGGGGATTGGCTGAAATGGATGATTTGCCGAGAAAAAGGACCAGCGGCATTTCTTCCATCTTGATGGCGCTGAAGTTGGTTTCCATAATATTAGGAAATAAATACTGATATTCAGACTTGGGCAATAAGGAAACGAGACGCTTCTTGGATTCTTCCCCAATGGTTTGACAAAAAGTCGTTTTCCCGGAACCGGATAATCCAGCAATTCCTAATGATTGGTCGTCTGGTAGTGATGAATCTAAATGGTTTATATTGTTCGCTATTAATCGATTTATTTTCATTTGTAACTCCTCTCCATTTTATTAAGCTCAGTCTTTCATATTAGCACAGCGACAAATGTATTTGGTATTTTTTTAACGGTAGCCCCATCCTTCTATTCTTTCACATTCCACTGCTCCAAAAACGTATGATTCATCGACAAAAATCGTGGACTTAGGATAGGTTTTTTTTCCATAATCAATAAGATGATTAGAGCCTTCTTAGATTATAAAAGCCCCTCTCGATTAAGAGAAGGGCATTCTTTACAAAGTATGACCATATTTTTGCCCAATACACTTATTTTGTATTGGACTTTTTTGCCTTGTTTTCAAGCTCGCTTTTGGGCTCAGTGGCGAATTCGACATCTTTTCCATGTCCCTGCGGGTTAACACTTGGTGCGATTCGGCCTCTTCCTGCTGTCTTTTTACTCATTTCCTTCACCTCCAAGTATATTATGTCCGAACTGTTGTAAATTAAAATGGAGGTCGTTTCTTTCTGTGAACGTCTCTCTAAAATCAGGAACTTATAAAGATTACCTCGATAAAAAACCTGCATAGAACTAAAGTCTACACAGGTTTCAAAAAGCTGTTTTCCATATTTGGGGCCCTCTTTGTTAATCTAGGGTCAGAAGTAAACTATCCGTTGCAACGTTGAGCAAGAAAGGACTGGGTTCGCCAACCGTATATATCTGCAAGTTATGCATAGCCCTGGTACATGCGGTGTAGAACAATCTTCGTAAGCTCTCATCACCGTATGCTTGCACAGATGCATCATAAATGATGACAGCATCAAATTCGATGCCTTTAGCCAAATAAGCCGGAATGACAACAACACCCTGTTCATATTCATTTGTGCCTTTCTGTACGAGTTTAATTTCACCGATGGTACTAAGGGCATCGTATGCAGCGGCACTTTCAGCAGCAGATTTACATATTATTGCGATTGTATTATACTCACGACTCTGAAAGTCTTTGACTTTAGACACGATTTTGTCGTGCAATTCATCACGGTTCGACACTTGAGTCAGTACAGGTTTTTCGCCTTCACGGTCGAACGCCTTAATTCGATGGCCATCAGGAACTAGTTCACGTGTGAATTCTATAATCTGCTTTGTGGATCTGTAGCTTTGAGCCAAGGTTATACTCTCGGTTTCACTTATTCCGTATAAACTGGTAAGAGTCTGGAAATCCACCCGTTCGCTGGCATGAGCGAATATTGCCTGGTTAAAGTCACCAAGCACGGTCATCCTTGCAGAAGGAAACAACCGTTTCAAAAACTCGAATTGAAATGGAGAATAATCTTGTGCTTCGTCTACAAGCACGTATTTTATGGAAGTATTTGTCTGAAACCCTAGAATTAACTCCTTCAGCAGCAAAAATGGAGTCGCGTCTTCGTAATGCAGTTTACCTTCGTCCAGCATTTTTTGCGTTGATAAGCAAATTTCCCTTTCGACAGGTGTTTTACCCTCGTTCCACAGATCGATCCGTGTTTGATCGTCAAAAAGTTGCTTGTATATTCCCTTAATGTCGATAAAATGAAGTGCTTTTATCCGTTTGCGTAACGTCTTCAATTTCTTACGAACAATCATGCGCGCGAGCATTTTATTCTCTTTCTCATAATCGTCAAAGGAATCTTCAGTATCGCCGCGTTTTTTCTCTAAGTAGGTGTATACCTTCTGATAGTCTTCTTTGCTAAGATACTCGATTTCCTCCTGGACCCAAGGTTGTTTCAACTCAAACTTTTCCCTTTCATCAAGTAAGTCACATAACCACTCTTTCAACTTTTCAATCCTATTGTGAAAACGTAGGGTGGTGTCTGTGTTATAAAATCTTTCTGAGATTTGTTTGGCGGAGACGAGCATTTCCCCTCGAAACCTTAACCCTTTAAAGATCATTCCAGATAATTCTAGTGATTGACTGTATGTTTTGATTATCTCAAAGAAGCGAATTGAAGCCTTAAATCGGATACTCGCTGTCCTAGTGCTATAGGAAGGATCATCCGCTGCAGTTAACAAAAATTCTAATTGCTCATAAGGGTCCTCAACTTGAAATGAGTCAGTCAGACGATGGTCCAGATATTCCTGGAATGTTACCTGCTGCATATTCTCTTCGCCAAGTTCGGGTAGTACATTGGATACGTAGTTATTAAACATTGAGTTAGGAGAGAATAGAATGATTTGATTGGCTTTTAGCCTATCTCGATACTTGTAAAGCAAGTAAGCAATCCGTTGGAGGGCAGCTGATGTCTTACCACTGCCAGCGGCTCCTTGAACAATGAGCAGGCGTCCGCGATCGTTCCGGATGATCCTATTTTGCTCCCGTTGAATGGTGGACACAATACTGTGCATATGCTTATCCGTCCCCTTACCAAGCACCTGCTGCAGTATCTCATCTCCAATAGTGAGACTCGTATCGAACATTGATTCGATAACCCCTCCCTTGATGATATATTGCCACTTTTTCTCTAACATCCCTCGAATTATGCCTCCGGGAGTTGAATATTCTACAGGGCCGGGAGGATAGTCATAATAGACACTCGAAATCGGAGCCCTCCAATCGTAGACAATGAAGTTTTCTCCTGTTGTATCAGCAAGAGTGGAGATCCCAATATAAATATGTTCCGTAAGGGAAGACCCTTCTTCAGTTAAATCAATCCGGCCGAAATAAGGTACTTCCTGCATGCGGCGCAGTGTTGACAACCTCTTGAAGGCATATCTATGTGCGCCTTCACTTTGTGACAAGTCTTGAGCCTGCTGCCTTAAGCCAATGATCGTCTCGAGGTAATCATCGAAAGTATCCATATTAACCTTGAGGTCATCCCAAAAGTGTTTACGGATATTAACAACTTCTTTTCTACGCTGGGAAGTTTCACCTTCTATTTTGCTGATTTGTTTCGTAATTGTTTCTATCACCTCATCCAAACGTTCTTGCTCCTGCCGAATTTCATTGTTCATATCAGACACTCCTTTAAAAAATGAAAAATTAGGGGTTGACTAGAGGTGAGTTTTACCTTATACTTATAGTAAGGGGTAAACTGATTTTATATATTGATAAATGTGTTTCTATACTAATTTATCACAATTTCTGAATTATATCAATATATATTGCACATCAGTTGCCATAATAAACCGTCGTTTTAAACTCTAATTTAACATATAAATCCAGTAACCAGTTGAGCAAGTAGCTTGGCTGGTTATTTTTTTTGACTAATTACATATTTGAAAGCCTCATTGCTTCGCTGGTCACTGAATTCATGGCAGCTACGACACTCTCATCAACGGCGATTCGTAGTATCCCATGGCATAACGGCATATCCTATTCCCACCCTTACCGATAATTCCTAATACTTTATAAAACGATGGAATTAGTCAAACTATTAGAAAATGAATTAACTGTTTTCATTCAAATGTGATTTGAACGGAAGGTGCGAGACTCCTGCGGGAATAGTGCGTCCAAGGGAGACCCCGCAGGCAGCGCCGAGGAGGCTCCCCGACCACCCGCGGAAAGCGAGTGCCTGGAGTGAAGATCAATTATCGAGTTTGTCTACAGTATGAAGCCCTCCTTTATAGAGAGGGCTTCTAATTTTTATAACAAATGTGATTGAAACGGAAGGTGCGAGACTCCTGCGGGAATAGTGCGTCCATGGGAGACCCCCGCAGGCAGCGCCGATAAGGCTCCCGGACCGCCCGCGGAAAGCGAGTGCCTGGAGTGAAGATCAATTATCGAGGTTGTCTACAGTCTGAAGCCCTCCTTTATAGAGAGGGCTTGTTTGTTTTGTAGGGTGAGTAAAATACTGAATAATACGGGATTAAAAAATGGATAGCCCCAAAAAGACTATCCAGCGTCATTCATACCACTACTCTCTCATTTATATGCTGTTAAAAAATCACTTTACCCTTACCCCAGTTTTGATCAAGGTAGGTGGAATCCCCCCATTTTTTGCTTACCATCACTTGTGATCCGGTTCTCCGTGCCCATTCTAACTGCAAATTCCAAAAAAAGAACCTTCAATCCATAGATAGATCGAAGGTTCCATGTTTTATTTTTCATTCATTGCCTTTTCAATCTCTTCATCAAGGAAACATTGTCCTTTGATGAAAAATGTTGCTTAAGCTTTTTGAAGTGATTTTGTTTCTGCATCTAAAGAATTAACTTGGTTCGGCAAGTCTTCGTTTAGACCAAGCGCCTGCGCTGTTGAAGCATGAAGTTCGTGGAAAAGCTCTGGGTTTTCCACTAGTGACACGCCATAAGAAGGTATCATTTCTTTTAATTTCGGTTCCCACTCTTTTAGATGTTGCGGGAAGCATTTTCTCATTACTTCAAGCATAACGTGAACAGCGGTAGAAGCACCAGGAGAAGCACCTAGTAATGCAGCTATCGTGCCATCAGCGTCACTAACCACTTCCGTACCAAATTGAAGTGTTCCTTTGCCGCCTTCAACAGTATCCTTGATAACTTGCACACGTTGGCCTGCTACCACTAAATCCCAATCTTCGCTTTTGGCGTTCGGAACAAACTCACGTAATTCTTCCATGCGCTGTTCTTTCGATAACATAAGTTGCTGGATCAGGTATTTTGTCAATGACATCTCTTTTGCGCCTGCTGCCAACATAGTTACGAGATTATCCGGTTTTACTGAAGTTACTAAATCGAGCATTGAGCCATTTTTTAAAAACTTTGGCGAGAAGCCAGCAAACGGTCCAAATAGCAACGATTTTTGGTTGTTGATATATCTTGTGTCAAGATGCGGAACAGACATTGGCGGAGCACCAACCGAAGCTTTTCCGTATACTTTTCCATGATGCTGCTCTGCAATTTCCGGATTGTTACACACCATGAATATTCCACTTACCGGGAATCCCCCAATATGTTTTCCTTCAGGAATACCAGTTTTTTGCAGTAAATGCAAGCTTCCTCCCCCGGCGCCGATAAAGACGAATTTTGCAGTATGGCGTTCGACAGTACCGCTATCGAGGTTTTTCACTTTCAATTCCCACAATCCGTCGCTAGTACGTTTAATATTATTAACACTATGTTTATAGTTTATATCGACATTCTTAGTCTTTAAGTGGTCAAATAATAAACGCGTTAAGGCGCCAAAGTTGACATCTGTTCCAGAATCGATTTTTGTTGCTGCTATAGGTTCATTTAAAGCTCGGTCTTTCAACATAACTGGAATCCATTCCATCAGTTTTTCAGGATCATCGGAAAATTCCATTCCTTCAAACAGTGGATTGTTTGACATTGCTTCAAAACGTCTTTTCAAAAACTTTACATTTTCTTCCCCATGTACGTAACTCAAATGAGGCAATGGCATGATAAAGTCCTGCGGATTACCTATCAGATTGCTATTTACAAGATAAGACCAGAACTGTCTTGAAAGCTGAAACTGTTCATTAATTTTTATAGCTTTGCTAATATCTACGGATCCATCCGGTTTTTCGACAGTATAGTTAAGCTCGCAAAGTGCAGAATGCCCGGTTCCCGCATTATTCCACTCGTTAGAGCTTTCCTCACCTGCGTCTGCGAGTTTCTCAAACACTGTAATTTTCCAGTCCGGTACTAATTCTTTTAGCAATGTCCCCAAAGTCGCACTCATGACTCCGGCACCAATTAAGATAACGTCTGTTTCAGTTTGTCTGTTACTCATTTTTACCATATCCTTATAAAGATTTGCAGAAAGGATGTAGACGCTCCTGCTTAAGCGTCACGGTAAGCCAAGACGCAACCAAGGAACACACCTTTTCTGTATGCATTTTTAACCCTATATAGTATATCACTATTATTTATAGATTTAAATATCAACTATTATATAACACCAAGATCTTTATCCAGCTTCTTGCAAAGGTTAAGGCTTTGGTTTGCCGTTATCAGTGAACCTCCACGCTTCTTAGTTGCACTGTACTGGATTATTTTAGAAATGAAAAATGTTCCCCCTTCTTTTGCAGATATTTCAAAATAACGTCAGATTTTCGAACTCTGGGAATATCCCCCGTTTTAGTTATTTTATTTAATCAAAAATATGCACTTCAAACATTATATAACAGTTTATGACGTAGTTGGATACTTTGTCGTTATATTAGATGAACTTTTTTAACTAACCTTTTTTTAGTAAAAAAAGATTCATTCTCGGAGTTTGCGATTAGTGATGATGCTCTCGTCATTTTAAAAGGAAATGCCCGCTACATTTTCCACAGAAAAGGACAAACATTAAAAAAAGGCAGTCGTATTCAATATGTTATGAGGATCGTAAAAAAATTATCCGCCGTATAGCCATGCGGTGAAACGATATATATTTTTACGAACGATGGAATTTATAAAACGATGTTATCGCAAGTAAAGTGAGGAAACGGTACATAGAGTGGGATGGTATTTGTTTAAAGATTCCCATACAAGTAAAATAACCAAAAAGCATGATTTCCGCGGAAATCATGCTCCTTTATATTTATAGGGGATAAGTCGGAAAAATTAAATCCCGCCTGCAACGCCGATTTCTTCGCCTGTGATGGCTCCTGCACCGTCTGAGGCTAAGAATACAGCTGTAGCACCAATTTCTGAAGGCTCTAGTAAACGTTTGATCCATTGTTTACCTAGGATGTGGTGGTTTAGAGCCTCTTCTACAGTTGTTCCATCTTGTTCTGCAAGTTTTGGTAGTTGTTTTTCGATTAATTCTGTACGTACTGGGCCTGGCTCAATCGTATTACATGTGATACCTTTCAATGCGTTTTCTAATGCTGTTACTTTCGTAAAGCCAACTTGGCCAAATTTAGCAGCACAATAAGCAGATTTATAAGCATCTGGAATTCTTCCGTGAGCTGAGGAAATATTGATAATACGTCCTTTTTTCTGTTTTTGCATAGCTGGTAGTACATGTTTAGTTAATAAGAATGTTCCTTTTAAAATAACATCATTTACAAGATCCCATTTTTCTACAGGGAAGTCTTCGATTGGAGAAATGAATTGAAGTCCTGCATTATTGACTAATACGTCAACTGTACCACGTTCAGCAATGACTTGTTCGACAGCAGCTTTTACGTTTGGTTCGTCTGCTACGTTTACTTTGTAGCCTTTTGCATTGCCTAGTTTTTCAGCTGCACTTATAGCTGCTTCTTCATTTAAATCAAAGATTGCTACAAAATCTCCATTATTGATGAAAGATTCTGCAATAGCGTATCCAATCCCTTGTGCTGCCCCTGTTACGATTACTGTGCGTTCGTTTGTCATAATCCCTATCTCCCTTTGTTCGTATTTTCGATTTAACTTTAATGTTTAGTTACTCGTTTCCAAATAAGTTTGTCTTCTGGATGAAGACCATTGAAAATAACCACTTGGTCTCCCTCAATTTTCGCGATACGAGGCTGAGCCTGATTAAGCCAAGTTGGATTCAAACTGACATCCATATGATGTATTAACTGATGGTTTTCTTCATCTACTTCAAACTGTCCTGAATAGGCCAAATACCCATGCGCAGCTGTAGCCATTTCTTCTAGAGTCCCTGAGTGCAAGTCTCCAGATTGATAAGCAGGACGCCCAGATGCCATGAGTTGAGCTGACATATAGCCATCTGGATTATACATAATGAAACCTTTTGCATCTTTACCCAAAGGATAAATCACATGTCCATCAGCGTCTTGCGTTTCGTATGAAACCAATGACCATGTACCAACTACTTGATCACGCATTGATTTCTCCATTCTTAATCACCTCCTTGAAATGTGGTAGCCTTCTTACATGTAAGCTTGTCCTGTACTCGTTTTTCGATTTCTTAGTAGTAGATAGACTTTTTATCACTAGATTTTTGTGATTAATAGAACATAATACCAATCACCAATGCGACGATTAGTCCGATTATGTTTGGTAATGTCATGCTATAGAAAGAATATTTAAAGGCATTTTTATGATTCAAGCCTGTTAATGCGAACAATGAAAGAATAGCACCAGCATGAGGTAAGCCTGTAAATACAGATGAAGCAATCGCTGAAATACGGTGCATCGCATCTGGATTCACGCCCATAGCTAGATAAGACTGCGCGAATGCCTCCATCGCAATTCCTAGTCCTCCTGATGAAGAACCTGTAATGGCACCAAGTGCGGCTGAAGCGACTGTTAAGCTAATTAATGGGTTACCTGGAATTCCTAAAATGAAATCTGAAATCACTTTAAACCCTGGTGCCATGGTAATCACTACACCAAACGCAACAGTTGTTGCTGTGAAGAAAATAGGCGTGATTGAACCATTCGCACCTAAGCTAAGTGCTGCCTTGTGTGACGGAATGTATTTGTGGAAAAATACAGCCGCTACTATAATTGCTGCCGCCAAGCCAATTAATACGATATTGGCAACCTTCATTGCACTCCCTGCAAAAATAATAATAATTAATATAAGAATCGGTAAAATACTTATAAAGAATGAAGGGATTTTTTCTTTTAAAATGGCTTTACCCTTATCTTCTTGTGCATAAGTAGCAAAAGTATCACCATTTGCCAAGCTTTTATTCAATGCATACCTTAAATAAAAGATCCCTACTACAATGGCAACAATTGTTGCGGCAATCCCCATTAAAGGAGCTGCGGTTAAAGTAGTGCCTAAGTAAGTCGTTGGGACAACGTTTTGAATCGATGGTGTCCCAGGAAGCATCGTCATCGTAAATGTCCCAATCCCCATAAATACGGGAATAACGACTAAATTCCATCCGATATTTAATTGCTTAAATAAAGGTTTCGCTAATGGAACCACCACAAATAAAACGACAAATAAACTAATGCCACCGAAAGTTAAAATTGCGCTGATCGCATAAATGGCAATTAATACGGAAAAGGGTTTTTCTGTACCTGTGATGGATAGTACCTTCTCTGCGATTGCCTGTGCTGCGCCACTTTTCTCTATATACTGTGCTAAAATTGCACCTAATAAAAATACGCCAAAGAAATTTATTAAAAAGCCCGTTAGCCCTGTCATAAATGATGTTTCATTTCCAATTAAAGAAGGAAAGAAATTCATGCCATTCGTCACAATGACAACAATTGAGGCAAGCGGGGCAATAAATACGATGCTAAAACCCTTCATTGCTAGAATGACGATTAGAGCAATCGCAATTAAAATACCGATTGTACCCATAATGTGTTTTCTCCTGTCTCTATCTTTATTTTGTAAGATAAATTCGCATGTAGTGTATATTGCTATAGCTTAACCGTTTCAACTCAGTAAGAAGTATCATTCATAAAAAAACACCAATGAAAATTTTCATTTGGTTTTCTTTGGATCACTACTTCATTATTTTGTTAAACAGACGAAGATTAAAATTTCCCCTTAACAAGTGCGTGCAGCACCACCGTTTTCAGTTGTTTCATGAACCATACCCCTTTCATTTCCCACTGGACATAAGCATTTGTTACGTTCCTGTATCCCCATCCCCCTAAATTAAATGAGTTACGAATTGTTTTAAGCAACAACTACTATTCAAATATAATATTTTAAAAATTATAAGTGAAATATATAATAATGATATATTCTATAAATTTTAGTAATAAATAAGGGCGTGATTGTATGGATTTTAAACAAATACAGTATTTTACCGAAGTCGTTAACCAAGGAAGCTTCTCTAAAGCTGCTGAACATTTATTTCTATCACAACCAAACATCAGTAAAACCATTAAAGATTTAGAAAAAGAACTGGATGCTAAGTTGTTAACTAGAACCACAAGGAAGATTGAACTGACCGATACAGGAAAATTACTCTATCATTACGGGCAACGCATTTCCCAATCCATCGAGCATTTTTATGACGAATTAGATGATATTAAGAATAGTAAAAAGGGAAATATAAAAATGGGCATTTTTTCAACACTTGGAACAGACATTTTCTCTGAACTCATGGCTCTATTCCACATAGAATATCCTCTTATCACTGTCCGATTCGTTGAGGATGGTGCCCTTCATTTAAAAAATACATTACTTAATGGCGAACTAGATTTAGTAGTAATGCCCTTACCCATTGATGATGGGTTTGATAGCATTCCGTTTATGAAGGGTGATTTACGTCTTGTTGTTCATCAGAACCATCGACTTGCCAATCAAGAGACGGTATCCTGGGATAATTTAAGGGAAGAAAGCTTCATAATCTTTCGGGAAGGCTACCAAGTTCATGAATTAATCATGCAAGCATGCAAGCTAAACGGCTTTGAACCAAACGTTATTTGCGAAACATCACAGTGGAAATTCATTATGGAAATGGTCTCCTTTAATCAAGGAATAACAATCCTCCCTCAAAGTGACCTAAAAGAAATTGATGTAAGCGAAGGAAAGATCAAAGTCATTCCACTTATCCCCCATATAAATTGGCAAATCGGTATCGCTTGGAAAAAAGACAGCTATATCTCCTACGCTACTAGAACTTGGATCGATTTTATTAAAACCAAGCTAGAAGCCAGCAAGAGAAAAACCAAGTGATTTTTGGAAAACTTAATACCCATTATTTCCAACAGACAATAGTATTTTTATCGCTTTACACAAGGAAGAGACCACCAAATTGGTAGTCTCTTCCTTAGCGATTTCTTGGTTAATCATTCTTCTTTTTCATTCTCCTTCACCTTGTAATTTATCTCTCCAGGTTCTTTACAGAATGTTATTCCACTTCCCGGTTCGTAATAAAAGGTCTTTTTCAACGTAGAGCGTTCATAGAAGGTTGTGTGCAGATAGGCTGCTTGGTCTCTTTTGAATTCGAGTTGATTTGTACTCATCGAAACAGGTAAGCTGTGACCAAAGTTGGTATGAACCATAGTTTCTTTGTCGCTGATTTTTTCAAAGTGATTAATATGAATATAAGAAAGCCAGATCCCGCCGCCTTTTCGAAAGGAGCTACATGAGAACCAAGCCATTCCAAGCTGGGCGTTAATACAGATGGGCAGTTTGTATTTACCGCCGAGCACAGATTTTGCTCCGATAAGGGCACCATTAAGATCAGATCCAAAATAGTTCAGTGTGTCATTCAAAATTTCAAGTGGAGTTTTGATTACGAAAAACGTGTTCTTTCCTTCTATCACCCTTGTCATCTCCACTCCCTTTGAATCGTACTCAACCAGCATTCCAACCGTTTCCCTATTCATTAGATAACTATTTCGTATCATCATGTAAGTCGCCTCCTATTTAATATTTCATTAATAAGGGTATACTGAACATAGAGTCAGGTATACTCCTGCTCATGAGCCCTTAGGTGACTGTCTTCCCGGACTTTCTCCACCTAAGGGTTTTTCTATTTTTAATTCACATTTTCCTCACCTCCTAAAAGAAGTGTAAAGACATCTTAGGTTAAATGAAATAATAGTGGACGCCCTTTGTAGGGCCGTAGATGTTTGATAAAAAGGAATCATCTTGTTTCCAAGAACAGGTCCTTTCTAATAGCAAAAGTTGGTTGATTGCTTTTCAGAGGGGATTTCATGATGTTTGTGGAGTAGATAATCGTATGAGCAAAGGAGATTCTAATGTTGAGATTTGGACTTGCGAGATTAATATTTTCTTCCCAAATAGGATAAAACTCTTCCCTGAAGTTGTAACTTTCATTTCTTGATATGCATTTCACATCACCTACGCGACCATTATCCTATTTTTCGCAATTTTTGTAAAACTGCTCTCGTTTGAATCTCTTTCAATTTTCATTATCTTTCTGACTAAATTTCAAGTTTAATTGGGTTACTCTTTATAAAATCCTATTAGAAAGTTATAATGATTGATTTCCTCATGGAAACTGTTAGTCAGTTTCAACATATAGTGGTTAATTTGTGTCTATTTATAGAAATAATAAGCAAAAGCAAAGCGAAAAGTGAGTAGAGATGCAATTTCGGTGAACATTCGGTGAACATATGAAGGAACGCAAAAAAGCCTATTTTTGATAGACTTTTTTGGTTTCTATTATCTTTTTGCCACTCTTAGAATCTCATTCAATCTTTTTGATATATGTTTTACTTCAAAGAAATATGGCTTAGTTGGCGTCAAAAATAAACCAGATAACCCGCTTCACTAGGATAGGGATCGTCTGGTTTATTAATAAATAATATGAATTGGCTACCACTTAATATGCTGTTTCGTAGGGTGTGGATCATTTTCAAGCAGGTATTGTTGTAAGGCTGGAAGGTCATCTGTGTTTACAAGGTCTACTCCTGCTTTTAGCATCTCATCCCATACAGCTTCACGGCTTGGTAACGCTGCGTCTGGAGTTGCCCAGAAACGAACCATTTGACCGTTAGCATGCGCCGTTTTGACAATGTGATCCAGCTTTTCTCGTTCAGCTTGAGGCATCTTACCAACACCCTGCCATGTAAAATACTTTGTCCAGTTGTCACTGATTACAGGTATGAATTCATTAGGTGCATCAGATCCCAGGTCACTCATTCGGCCATCGAATGTGGCATAACGTACCTTCTGGTTTTCCATTAGCTCACGCGGTCGGTTTCCCGAAATAATGACGGTAACAGCACCTTGGTTTACCTTTGACTTTGAAAATTTTGTAACCATTTTCTTGTATTCTGCCAGTTGTTTATCAATTTCTTCATATGTAGCTTTGTCCTCGGATTTAATATCGATCCACAGTAAGAAATCCTGGTCACGATTTTTGTAAACAGAGCCTCTGTTTTGCTTCACTTTTTCTTTTAATGGATCTAAATAAAGGGACTTAAGTGTCCGCTCTGGTTTAACATTGATTTCATCATGGGCTACTAGTAATTCACCGTCTTTTAGCCAGACGTCCGCTTCTACACTTGTGAACCCATGATCCAGTGCATCATAGAGAGGACGTGCATGCTCATAATCATTGTGTGCATGCGCTTTTGCAAGCGGCACTATAACTTTAGGTTCCTTCTTAACCTGTTCAGCGGAAGCATTTGTTGATGAAAAGGGCATAGCAACAGCAACAGCTAAAGACATCGTTAGCCACCATTTATTCATATTCATTTTCCTCCTCTTTATTATTTCACCTCTATCGTAGCTTTTTATTCTAATAAAACAATGGTATTTACAGAACCTTAACGGAATTTGAAAAAAGTGTTTACATGAAATAGTTCTTTTACACAAAAACAAGCGTAACTGAAATGCTCAGTTACGCTTGTTTTAAGAGGGTAATCTAGGTAAACCTTTCCTCAATCCACCTGCGATCCTTCATTCCACTACGTCCCGCCCTCAATTCCCTTTTTCGGCGTTCTTGTATTTATTATTATTACTTTTCGACAAGAAGGTTGGCGACCTGAAAGGGCGCAATCTGTTAGTTCTTTATACTGATTAAGATGAACCAGAATTACGAATAAACTCTGTATACCTTGGCGCTGTAAGGCCCGGTCCACTTTCGTAATGCACCCGAAAAGACACCTATTTTTTCGAGTCTTCCTCACCCGTATAAAACTCTCGATAAAGTTCATTGACTAGTCTGTCTAACCTCAATAGGTCGGGATTACCTGCAGTACGTTGCTCCTTGAGCCATTGATCTCGCTCTTCTTCAGTCATGAACAACAACTTCGAATAGACAATGGATGAAAATATGACCTCCGGGCTCTTACCCACACAAAAAAGACCCCCTTAAAACGGGAGTCTAAAAGAAATTTGAAATTCGGTCATTTGTAAAAAGCTTCATTCTTTTCTTTAAATCGTTTAATAAAAAAGCTAAATAAAATGCTCGTAAATAAATAATATAACCCTAAAATCGATAAAGAATCTGTTAAAACCAACCATAGATCATTACCCTGAATAACTAATCTCCATAAAAAAATGCTAATCATAAAAATTATTGGGATTAATAGATAATACCCCAAAAAGTATAAGATTTCCTTTGCCATTGTAATCACCCTTTTCAGACCTATAATACCTTATGTTCAAACTATACTATAAAATTCTTTATTTAAAATAGAATCATTCATTTCAACCGTATTAATAGCCCAAGGGCCTACACCCTCTAGACATCTAGTTCCATACCAAGTAAGAGTAGCAGCTAAACCAATTGCATTTCCACCTATACCAATTTTAATTAATAGTTTGGCTGCTTCTTTATACGCCTTTTTCTGTAAATAAGCCCATAAGCCTCCAGTCATAGCTACTTCAATAAGTGCTACTCCAAAATGGTCTTTTAAAGAAGCTACCATACAACTTTTCCAACTCTTCTTAACAGCTAATGGCTGTATAGGATTAATCACTGTAGTTTCTGCAAGCTCACAACTTGAAGACTCAATCTCTTGTTGGAGAATTTTAAGTTCGTCTATTTCACCAAATTCAGCTTCTAATTTATCAAAATGAAAGCCTACTACATTATTTTCCGAATCATAGATAGCAGCTTCCTCCATTAGAAATTTAAGATCTTTCTCCAACTTAGCTACTTCTTCACTTTCTTTCGTAGACATTGATTCTGCACTCACGAGCAAAGATAAAAATCTAGTTTTAAACTTTTTTTTCATTTACTTTCTCACTTTCCAATTAAATGTAAAACGCAGCATAGCATAGATTAGGAAATTATCAGCTTAATATGCTTAAAGTTATAATTTTACTATTCAGGTAATTGTTTTAAAAAAAGTTCTCTTTAACAATCACAATGGCAGCCAACCTACGAGAAAACGCCACCCGGATTGAGTGACGTATCTATATCATATATTTGCGCTGGATCCTACCGCGCTATCGCTTGCTTGCCTTACTCAGGCCGAGACTGTGTTTCCCCACCCTTAACAAGTAAGCTTTATGTAGTTATCGTCTATTTTTTTACTAAATAATCGCTATTTTGCTTGACCGCCCTTACGCTCTTTGACTTACTGAGCCGAAGGATTGGAAACGGCTGAGAGCAGACTTTGCCCCTTACACACGTCAAACGGATAGTCTGAGGCATATAAGAAGCAAAGTCGCATTCCTTACGTCGCCTCGTTTGGTATCCGTATGATATGCCCTTCTGAACTTCCGATCTTTCGACCGACTGCAGCTCGTACAATATCGCCCCTGTACGGATTAAAACCTGCCGCAGCACCCTAGAACCGTAGTTCCAACGATAACCGCCCGGACCTTTAATGGATGTCCTCTCCTGCCGCCACCAGCACAGAAGGATTGCTGTTAAATTATTAACTCCAAAATTTGATTATAGTTATCCTTTGTTGTTATTCTGCCATTTTTATTTCAATGGCTAAATTACGTAAATAATCTAATAAGGGCCGTACTTCCTCTGGAGCTGTTGTGTCAGTAAATGAGAAGGACTGTTTCTTTTTTTCATTTACTATATCCAGCTGATATGAAAACGCGTCCGCTCCTTGAGATTTAGCTCCGACCATTTTACTTAGATGAGGATTAGAAAGATCAGCTGTCTTCATTAAATTCTTTAATTCTTCATTTTTCTCCTGCGGCAATTCATTTGTATCTATCTGAAAATTCAAGTCGAGGTTGGCAAATCCCCCTATGCAGCTAAATTGGATATGCATGCTGAATGAAGCCTCCTATTCATAGAATATAACTACTCAGGCAGTCCAACCGCTTTGAAAGCATCTTCAATTGTTTTTATAGCTGTCTCAGTAACTTCTCCACTATCAACAAGTTTTTGTGCTGCCTTGATAACAATTTGTACGAATTGATTGAAATTCGCCGTTGCAAATAAATTCTGCATGGCATTGAACCAAATCAAAGCTGCTTTGTCCGTTCCAATCTCCATAGATACAAGATAAAAAGCCTTGTTTGGTATCCCACTATTGATATGGACACCATGATTATCTCGCTCTCCTCGATAGAAGTTCTTCATATGATCAGGCTGCATATCTTTCCCCATTAATTTATTGTCAAATGCAGTACCTGGAGCTTTCATGGAACGGAGAGCTTGTCCTTTTAGTGTTGGTCCCATTATATCAGCACCGATTAACCAATCCGCATCTTGTGCTGATTGCTTTAAATGAAATTGTTTGATAGTCACTCCAAACACATCTGAGAGATGTTCATTCAAAGCCCCTGACTGGCCTTCATACTCCAATCCACTGGTGAACTGCGTAACACCATGTGTAAGTTCGTGTCCAATTACATCAAGTGAATTTGCAAAATTGCTAAAAATAACCCCATCGCCGTCACCAAATACCATTTCATCTCCGTCCCAATAGGCATTTGTAAATTTATCCCCATAATGAACGTTCAGAATTAGATCAAGGCCTTCGTTATCTATTGAATTACGGTGTAAAACATCCTTGAAATAGTCACGCACAACTCCACTATAATCATATGCATGGTTAACTACAGAATCCCCACTTGATCGATCTCCTTCTTTCCTAGCCTCATTCTGTCGGAGTTTGGTCCCTCCTTTACAATCATAAACATGGCGAGCAGATTCACCTTTACGTTCTGATCCTGCATCAGTTAAAGCAATAACACCGTTAATATCATATTCTTTCATGATTCTACGTCTGCGCACTTGACGGCTTTTCGCTAAACTGATCCGTGCTGCTTCTACTTCATTTTGTGCCAAATTCTCAAGAATGTAGTTAGGTACAATGAAACACTGGCACAGCGATTTCGAACAATCTTTTTTGGGCATATTTGACACTCCTTCATAATTTTTTTTACAAACAGCGCGCCTAGTCTTCACCGTAATTCATGGTAATTAGTAGAGTATTGATCCCTCAACATTTGATAATGCCGCTCTCCTATTTCTTCCACACATTTCTATAGATTACTTTCGCCACACTTACCTCATTTCCCTCCATTCCATCCTACTCTACTACTTGCAAATTTCTTCTCTGCACGTTCTCTCCTTAGTTCCAGTTGTATAAGGCTATTAAATAACAGGTAAGTTTAGTTGAAGTGGGAAATTTATTTAAATAATGATAATGCGCGGTAGAATAACTTTAATTTCCTTTTTTTAATAAAACTTCATATTTTTCTCACAATTCTTTTTTATCATCAATATAAGTGAATTTACTAGTACTATTCAAAGAAATAGGAGGTCCTATATAAATGGAAACTGTTAAAACAAAAACTACTATACAAAATCAAAAACAAACAAACACCTCTCTGTATAGAACAGTATGGAGATGGCATTTTTATGCTGGAATTGTTTTTGCACCCTTACTTATTATTCTTGCAGTTACTGGATCAATCTATTTATTTAAGCCACAGATTGAACAAGTACTTTATCAAGACTACCACGAGGTTACCCCTCAAGGAGATAAAATACCAGCATCCCAGCAGATTGAGAAAGTGAAGAAACTTTACCCTGATGCAGTGGTGACAAAATATCATCCCGGAGAAAGTGCCTCTCGTTCGAGCGAAGTAAGCATTACTTCTAATAAGGAGTCACTTACAATTTTTATAGATCCCTATACAGGTAAATCTATTGGAGAGTTAAATGATGAAGACAGAATTATGGATAAAATCGAAGAAATTCATGGTGAACTAATGGCTGGCACCTTAGGAGATAGAATTGTAGAGTTAGCTGCGTGTTGGGCAGTTGTGTTAATTGTCTCTGGTCTTTATTTATGGTATCCCAAAAATAAGCTAAGTCTTTCTGGTGTTCTTTTTCCAAGAATAAATAAAGGAAAAAATATTTTCAGAAGAGATTTACATGCAGTACCTGCCTTTTGGATATCAGCAGGAATGTTATTTTTAATTATGACTGGTTTACCTTGGTCAGGTTTTTGGGGAAGTAATTTTCAATCTTTAGCTACCAATTCTGGATCTGGGTATCCTCCTTCTATATGGTCAGGAAGTGCTCCAACATCCTCAATTAAAACAAAAGATATTGCAGATGTACCTTGGGCAGCAGAAAATTTAGATGTACCTATCTCAAATATTCAAGGTTTTATCCCACTGTCCATTGATGATGTAGTTACGATTGCGAATCGTGAGGGTATGCATCCAAGTTATAGCATAAATATTCCAAATGAAACAGATGGCGTCTATACATTGTCAGCTTTTCCACCGAAAGCACAAGATGAAGCAACTATTCATGTTGACCAATATTCTGGGGCAGTTTTAGCTGATTATCGTTATGATCATTACGGTTTTATTGGAAAAATAGTTGCATGGGGAATTACCTTGCACAAAGGGACTCAATTTGGTTTGATTAATCAAATATTCAGCCTTCTTATTTGTTTAGGAATTATTCTGGTAGCCGTTAGTGGTTTTTATTTATGGTGGAAGCGAAAGCCGAAAAAAGGATTAGGTGCACCTAAAGCTCCTCATATAAAGAACATGAAATCCTTTCTAATTCTGTTAATAGGTCTAGGAATTATGTTTCCTTTGGTTGGTTTGTCGCTTATTGTTGTGTGGCTAATTGACTGGTTAATTATTAAAAGAATAACTGTAGTTAAGAAGTTTATGAATGCATAATTCGAAATGTAAAGGGTGGCTTTTGCCGTGAAAAAAAATATATGTATTTTTTTAATCTTTATTTTCATCATATTGCTAAGTGCGTGTTCACTTGAAAAGGATGTCACTACTCTATACAAAGAAGAAACACCTCTTGAATCGGAAATAATCATACCAGAATCCTTTTCAGCTAATACACAGGAGACTATAAAGGCTGTTCTTACTCAAGGTGGTAAAAGGGTTGTAGGCGCAGATTTTGTTCATTTTGAGATATGGAAACAAGATGGCTCTCTCAAATATAGTATGGAACAAGCTGAGGAAGAGGGAGACGGCACATATAGTTTAAGGAAAAACTTTGATAGTGATGGTCTATACTATATAAAAGTACATGCTAGTAACGATGGTTCAATAATTATGCCTCAAAAACAGTTTATCGTAGGAAAACTTTCTGAAAGTGATTTAAAAATCTTGCAAAAAGGTATGCATAAACAAGAAGAAAGTCATGAACATCATCATTAAATTTATTTAAAAATCCGGTTTTCTTTGAAAACCGGATTTTTTATGGATATTTGCTTACCGTTTTAAATCCGTTTGTTGTTGTTACTACTAATAAAAGGGGTAATAATTTTGGATATTATTTTTCTTTATTTTAATAAGTGATTAACTGCAGCATCAGAATTTTCCGGGGATATCGGTTGAAGCAGTATGTTCCCTCCTGTAGAGTACTGTTGGGTTAACAAGAATTTTCAGTGTTCTTTTTTTTTGTAAAATACGTATTATATTTAGGGTGATTCGTCAATTCCTGTGTAGAAAGGGTGTTTAATTTTGAAACAAGTGAAAGGTTTTATCCGAAGCTTCACAATTTTAACGCTTGCTTTTCTCATGTTTAGCGGAGGGGCAGCTTTTGCTTCTGCTGCTTCAGAATCATCGAAGTCTACGCCAGATCTCTTGATTCGAGAAATCATGGGTTTAGCTTATGAATCCCAACAATCGATTAACAGTAAACCTTTTTCTGTTGGTGATTCGTTGAAAAAAGTAGAAAAAGCCTGGGGTCCACCGGAGGATCTAAGTACCGTTGCAGCCAATTATTGGAGCCGTAATGTTCGATTCCTCTATGACGATTCAACAGGTAGAAAAACGATTACCGGCATTGATGATTTTGATCCTCAGCTGCAAACCATTCATTTATCTGAGTTGAAGGGATTGATTGGTAAACCTGTAAGTGAAGAGGAGCAAGAGGGAATGTACTATGTCACCTATACTGATAACAAAAATTATAAAGTTGTTTTCGTGTTTGAAAGCGCCTGGATTAACCCCGATCCAAAATTGTATATGTATACGCTTGAATTGGCAGATCCATCATGTAAATAATAAGTAACAAGCCACATAAGGAATCGTCTCTGTAATTCATAGGTGACGATTCTTTTAGAGCAAAAAAATCATGATGTTTAAGACAAGATCGGCACTTATTCTTACGCAACCAACGGGGCAGGTTAAACTCAACAAGAAAAGTGGAAGGTAACTCCAATTAATAGTCTTTTTATGTTAAAGTTGCAATGTGCTAGGACATAGATTTAATTATGGAACGATATACAGGGAGGAATGGGACAATGGAAAATAAATGGCCAAAAGAAATGAAAGTAGCGCAAATCCGAGTTGCACGTCCTACTGATCAACTAAAAAAGGTTGTAAACTTCTATTGTGAGGGATTAGGCTTGAAAAAAATCGGTTCGTTTGAAGGACACGAGGGATATGACGGTATAATGATTGGGCTTCCCAATTCAAACTATCATTTAGAGTTTACTCAACATAAAGATGGAAGTCCTTGTCCTGCTCCAACAAATGATAATCTGCTTGTCTTCTATATTCCTGAAAGTAAAACCATTGAAGAAATCACAAATAGATTGAAAGGTATGGGTTATGATTCAGTATCTCCAGAAAATCCATATTGGGAAAAGTCAGGTGTTACAATTGAAGATCCAGATGGTTGGAGAATTGTATTAATGAATTCGCCCGGCATAGGAAATTAAAATAATAACTGCAAATAAAAAGAAAGGTTATCTGAGCATGCCATTAAAAGGATTACATCTTTTCCTCATTCAACCAACGGGCGCGATTCTTTAATAGGAATCGCTTTTCTTATAGAACTAACAGGTGCTAGTTCTATAGAAGACCACAATAAGTAGTCTCTTATATTTGTTCAAAAATCAACAGCCTTACTGTCTAACAAAGCCTAAAATAAAAATAGCCTCAACTCCTTAAAGGAATTGAGGCTTGTACTAATATTTATCATTTGAGCAGGAAAGTACGCTTTCTTCCTGTTCAATTAAAGTATGTTAAATAATACGAGTTGTAACGATGCCTGTGATTTGTTTGATTTTTTCCTCTAAACCAGGAATGATATCGCCGTTTACTTCACCGTCAATGTCAATCATCGTATACGCGTATCCACCACGGCTTCTGTTAACCATGTCAGCAATGTTCAAATTATAGTCTGATATAGCCAGTGTGATCTGCCCAACCATGTTTGGAACGTTTTCGTGGAAAGTTGCCACACGACGCTTTCCTGTATAAGGAAGGGAAGTGTTTGGAAAATTCACTGAGTTTTTGATGTTCCCTGTTTCTAAGAACAACTTCACTTGACGAGCTGCCATAATAGCACAGTTTTCCTCTGATTCTTGCGTAGAGGCACCAAGATGTGGGATTGGAACTACATTTTTCATTTTCAATACATTTTCATTCGGGAAGTCTGTAATAAACCTGCCAACTTTCCCGCTTTCAAGTGCAGCTTCCATATCCGTTTCATTCACAAGCTCACCACGTGAGAAATTCAAAATATGTACGCCCGGTTTCATGATGCTAAATGTTTCTTGGTTAAACATTCCTCTTGTATCATCAGTTAATGGCACGTGTACAGTAATATAATCAGATTCAGCAAACAACTGTTCAATCGTCATAGCGCGCTGTACATTGCGGGACAAGTTCCAAGCTGTATCGACAGAGATGAACGGGTCAAATCCAATCACATCCATGTCTAAACCTAGTGCATCATTAGCTACAAGCGCACCGATCGCTCCTAAACCGATTACACCAAGAGTTTTCCCCTTGATTTCTTTTCCAACAAATTGTTTCTTTCCTGCTTCTACAAGCTTTGGAACTTGTTCTCCTTCACCTTCTAACGTCTTTGTCCAGGCCACACCGGCAAAAAGGTTACGAGATGAAGCCATTAAAGAGGTTAGTACCATTTCTTTTACAGCGTTAGCGTTAGCACCAGGGGTATTAAAAACAACAATTCCTTGCTCTGTGCATTTGTCGACGGGAATATTATTGACACCCGCTCCGGCCCTTGCGATTGCTTTTAAATTATCGCCTAATTCTAATGCATGCATGTTAAAGCTACGAAGAACAACAGCATCAGGGTTTTCACTGTCATTGTCGATAGTAAAGTTATCCTTATTGAATACATTTAACCCGCTTTCAGCAATATTATTTAAGGTTTTGATTGTTTTCAGTTTTTCTAAAATTAATGTGCTCATATTATTTCTCCTCTTTTAATTTATGATAGTTTTTAAATTCCTAAATTAATTAACAAGATGTTAAGCAAGCTACTAATCAAATTTCATAAAAATCTGTGTATTCTCTAATAATGGATTTTAGTCTTCACTATCCTCTCCTAATAAACAGAAAGAGGCAAGGGATAATTTCCCTTACCTCTGCCCAGGCGAACGGCTACGACACTATATGCTCCCTCACGGTTATCCGCGTTTCGCCAGTCACACATAGTCTTTTTAATTAATTATATTTTATCAAATTCTCCATCAACCTTCAACTACAATTTTAAAAGGTTATCCTATTTCAGTTCCTTTGGCAGAATTATTTAGTAGAATTCCCCATTGCTCAGTCCCCTTAGCAAGAAGAATATTCTTCCAATAGATGTTTTATCTTTAGTTCTTGTATTGGAAGGGTTAAACCCTTAAGCAGGTTTAATAGCTTTTTCCATATCTTGCTGACGCCAGTACTCTTCAATTTCTTCTAAAGTTTTCCCTTTGGTTTCTGGTGTTTTATAGTGAATAAATACGCAAGCAACTATTGATAATACCGCGTATATTAAGAAGACATTATTTCCAATGACACTTAACAATGGCGGGAAAGTATACGAAAAAAGAAAATTCAATGTGTACTGTAAAAATGTAATGACTCCCATTCCGATCGCTCTTGCCTGCAAAGGTAACACTTCAGGTATGAATAGCCAGAATACAGGACCTAGACCGATTCCAAACGCGAAGACGTATAAGAACACACAAACCATACTAAATATCGTAAAATCTGAAAATAGTGCTAAACCGATTAATGGTAGGACCTGCCCGCCAATACTATAGATTAATAATGTTTTTCTTCCCAGTTTATCAACAATGAATAGCGATATAGCCGTGGAAATAACTAAGGCAGTACCTATCCCGAAGTTGGCTATATTCGATCCGCTCCACCCGTTAATTTCCACTCCTTCAAAGATGATTGGAGCAAAGTATACTACTGCATTAATCCCAGTGAAGACCTGAAAAAACGTTAATATGAAGTTCATATTTAGAATCTTTTTATACTGGCCAACTAAATGTTTGAATCCGACAGTTTGCTGTTTTAGTGAATAATTAATATCGCTTATTTCATCTTCCACTTCTTTCTTCGATCCTCTTAGTTTCATTAATACTTTTCTTGCACGTTCTTCTTTTCCTGCAGTCATTAGCCAACGTGGACTTTCGGGTGAGATTAGCATCCCAATCGTAAAGATTGCAGCAGGAATAATACCTATTCCTAGCATGATTCTCCAAGAACCACTAGCAGAAAAGGAAGCTCCTACAATGTAAGCACTTAAAATTCCGACATTTACACTTAATTGATATAATGCACCAATTAATCCTCTGATTTTAGGTGGAGCTAATTCAACCAGATATATCAACGAACACATATTGGCTATTCCGCATCCGATTCCAAGGATAAATCGCGATCCTATTAAAACGCTTACATTAGTAGCGAAGGCACAACCAATAGACCCAACAATAAACGTGATGCCTGCTCCTATTAAGAGCGATTTCCTTCCTAATACTTTAGATAAGGAGGTTGAAAGAACAATAGCAGGCAATGCTCCTAAAAGAAGGAAACTTACAATCAATCCTTGGCCGGCTGGGCTTAATCCAAATTCCTCGGTAATAAAGGGAATCGCTGGAGAAATGGCACCAGAATCAAAACCATATAAAAGTCCAGCCAAGCCACCAAAAATCGCATAAACATACATAATATTCGGAATTTTTTGCAAATAACTCACTCCTTTTAGATTCACTAATTAAAGTACACCTTTTTTCAATATAAGATTCGCATACTGTGCACGTTCACTTGTAGCGATAATGGCATATGCCGCCTTACTTCTTTCGTAAAAATCCGTTCTTTCGACTTTTTCTATTTGGACAGGAAAGTCGCTCGTTTTTTTTATTATATCTTCATAGGTCTGCCAGATTACAGGGTTTTTTTCATCGCCTTGAACAGGATTCATCAGCATGACTGGAAACGTAACATACGTATCTAGTGGAAAAAACTCTAATATGGCCCGTAAAAAATCAGCAACGCCATGTCCATGACCATTGATTATCCGGTTGGAATGACTTGCAGCCGGATAGTTTCCGTCTGCAAGTACAATCTCATCACCGTGCCCCATCTCCATCATAACTTTCATCAATTCTGGAGAAATAATAGGCGGGATTCCTTTAAGCATTAGTCAAAACCTTTTCACTTTCTTGAACAAATTTGTTCGTTAGTGTTCCAAGCTTTTCGATTTCAACAGTGACCACATCTCCTGGCTGAATATAAACGCGCTGATCAGCCGGTAAGCCTAATACGACTCCTTCAGGTGTACCTGTTAAAATAAGATCTCCCGGCTCTAACGTCATGTGCTGGGAAATATAACTTACGATTTCTGCGCATGAAAAGATCATATCGGAAGTATTAGAGTTTTGTCTTATTTCATTATTTACGTACGTTTTCAAATTAAGGTTGTTTGGATCTCCTACTTCGTCCGCTGTCACTAAGAAAGGTCCTACTGGACTAAAATCATCACAGGTTTTTCCAAGCAGCCACTGCTGTGTTCTCATTTGCAGATCTCTTGCAGACAAATCATTGACTGTACAATAACCAAAAACATGAGAAAGAGCAGCTTCTTCTGTTACGTTCTTTGTCTTTTTGCCAATTACAATTCCCAGTTCAACCTCATAGTCCAGTTCATTCGTTACATTTGGTATAACAATTTCACTTTGATGACCTGTTAACGTATTATCAAATTTGTTAAACAAGATAGGCACTTCAGGATACGGTGCATTGGTTTCATCTGCGTGTCTTCTGTAATTCAATCCGACGCAAATGATTTTATGAGGTTTTGTAACACTAGGACCGTATATAAGCCCTTCCTCTTCAATAGCTACTGCACTTCCATTTGTGACAGCTTCATTAACCTTTATTTCAAAATCTTTTAGTTCGGATTGATTGAATTCAATTACTTGCATCACATCTGTTACTATATTGTTCCATTCATTCTTCTTAGCAGTTTCTTCGATATCTATTAAGTTATTCTCAATCTGAACAGCCAGTTTCTGCTTTTCACCTTTTATAAAAGTAGCTAGTTTCATAGTTTCATTCTCCTTTTATGCATTTTTCCCAAAAACAACTCCGCCATCAATATATAAAGGCGATCCCATCATGAACGTAGACTCATCTGAAGCTAGAAATAGTGCAGCCTTTGCCACATCACTAGGTCTTCCTAATTCTCCGCTTAACTGTCTTTTCTTGATCGATCCGATTGCGATTTCAGGATCGTCATATGAATTTTTTAAATAATCTTCAACAAATGGAGTTAAGATGGTGCCCGGCAATAAAGCATTTACTCGAATATTATAAGGGGCATAGTCCACTTGCATGGCTTTTGTCAGAGCAAGTACAGCGCCTTTCGTTGCTGAGTATGCGGCACGTTTAACTAGACCCATTTCCGCAGCGCAAGACGACATATTGATGACTACTCCACTTTTTTGTTCCATCATATAAGGAAGCGTGTATTTAGAGGGTAAATAAACTCCCTTCACATTTACACTCATAATTCGGTCCCAGACATCTGGCTCTACTTCGTCCACTCTACCCACATTGCTGATTCCTGCATTGTTGAATAGAATATCTATTTTTTTATACGTCTCAATAATCTGTTGTATTGCAGATTGAACCGCTTCAGGATTCGTCACATCTACTTCGTAAAATGCTGCTTTTCCGCCATTTTCTTCTATTTCAGAAACTGTTCCTTGCCCATTTTCAGCATGAATGTCTGTGATGATAACAAATGCGCCTTCTTTTGCGAATAAACGGGCTGATTCCTTGCCTATACCGCTTCCTCCGCCAGTGATAACTGCTATCTTGTTGAGTAGTCTCATAATGTTACCTCCTGTTCATGATTCATATGATCTTCAGGCTGTGCCGCTTTAACCGTTAATCCGCCATCTACCATTAACAGATGCCCATTGATTTGCACGGCTTCATCAGAGGCTAAAAAGACAACAGAATCTCCAATTTGTTTTTCTGTACCAAGTCTCTTCATTGGATTCGCTTCAATCTCTTTTGCTAGAATTTGAGGATCTGCCAAATATTCATCACACATATCCGTTGCAACGGTGCTCGGTCCGACTGCATTTACATTAATATTGTATTTGCCTAACTCAATCGCCAAGGCCTTTGTTAAATGCGAAGCTGCTGCTTTTGATGAGATATAATGCGGGATTACTGGACTTGTCACAAGAACACTCGCAGTTGATGTAATATTAATGACTTTTCCATATTTATTTTCGATCATTTTTTTCGCCGCTCTTTGGGTTGTCAAAAAGATCGATTTTACGTTCGTCTGATAGGTATCATCCCATGTTTTTTCTGAAAGACTCAAAAAAGATTCAAATGGAGCAATACCAGCATTATTCACTAGGATCTCTACCGACCCTAACTCTTTTTCCACTTGGTCTATCATTTGGTCAACTTCTTCTTTCACCCCAACATTTGCTTTCACAACAATCGCTTGAATATGAAACTCTTTTTCTACTTTTTCTTTTAAAGCGTTTGCTTTTTCAAATGAACCGGGTGATGTATAATTGATAGCCACATTAGCGCCTTCTTCAGCTAATCTCATGACAATTGCTGCTCCAATCCCTCGGCTACCGCCTGTGACAAGAGCTGTTCGATTTTTTAATTTACTCATATATAGATCCTCCTTCTCCTATTTGTTTCTACAGGCTGATGCTGATTCGGCTGATACTAAATTCTTGATGGCCTAAAATTTCAGCTTTTGTCAGCTCACCTTGTGCTGTTTTAAGAACCGTTTCGAAAATACGATTTCCTGCTTCTTCTGTTGTTTCTTTTCCTTTCATTACAGGACTTGTATCTATATCAATGTTATCGATCATTTTGATGGCAGTATGTTCATTTCCCGTTATTTTGATGACCGGAATAATTGGGTTTCCAGTCGGCGTCCCTCTTCCTGTCGTAAAGCAGACCATATGAACACCAGCGGCAGCCATACCCGATACACACTCGATATCATTCCCTGGTGAATCCATGAAGTAATAGCCGTTCCCTGGAATTTCTTCTGCAAAAGATAATACATCGTTCAAAGGAGCAGTACCTGCTTTACTTATACAGCCAAGAGATTTTTCTTCGATAGTAGACAGGCCTCCCTCTATATTGCCCGGGCTTGGATTTCCGCCACGCATATCTGCCCCAATGCGTTCTACTTCTTTTTCAAATTTATTAACATAGGCATATAGCTTATTTGCCACTTCTTTGCTCACAGCTTTTTGAGCGACAATATGTTCAGCCCCGATAATTTCAGTTGTTTCACCCATTACAATGGTTCCGCCCTTATTTAAGAGCTGATCAGCTGTTTTTCCTAAAGCGGGATTGCTGCACAGACCAGATGTAGCATCGGAACCGCCGCATTTCACACCTAGTATTAATTCTGAAATAGGAACATCTACTTGTGGCACTTTTTCGATTTCCTTGAATAAGCTTTTTGCCAATTCAGACCCTTTTTGAATAGCTTTTACCGTTCCGCCTGCATCTTGGATATCAAGCCACTCAACAGGTTTCCCTGTTTCTTCTTCAATTTCTTGTTTCAAAACTTTGGCATCAATAACCTCACAGCCTAAGCTAATTAAAAGAACTGCACCAACATTTGGGTTTTTCCCCATACCTCCAAGAAGTCTGTGTGTACGTTCCTTGTCATCACCAATCTGGCTGCAGCCATGCTGATGCGGAATAGCTACAGAGTCTGGTACAGCTTGCTGGATTCTATTGGCTACGTGATTTGCACAAATGACAGTAGGGATAATTAACAGATGATTACGTATTCCAAATTTCCCGTTTGAACGACGGTACCCTTTTATCATGCTCATCGTTGTTTCTCCCCTTCCGCCTTATCTCCTCTTCCTCTGATTCCTTCAATATTATGTACATGTACATGTTCACCAGGTTCGATATCACTTGTCGCTGCACCGATTACTTCTCCATATTTGATAACCGTTGCTAATTTTTCAATCGGTTTAATTGCGATTTTATGTCCAAATGGAATCGATTGCTTGGCTGTCAATACCGCTTTTTGGCCATTGATGACGTATAGTAATGTTTCTTCTTCTTCTACATCTTTCAAAAGAGTCGCTACATTATCTTGATCAGACATAACGATGCTCGTAACGTCCTGTTCATAGCCTACTTTACTCATGGCTATCTCCCCTTTCTTTTAATTTGTAAAAGGCTTTCGCATTATTAGAAAATATTTTATCCATTTCCTTATTGGTCAAATTTTCCGGTAAATTTCTTTTGATAATCTGCAGTGCTTCATCATAGCTTCCAGCTGATAAACATACAGGCCAATCGCTGCCGAAAAGCAAACGGGATGGACCAAATGTTTGCACAATATGATGAATATATGGCTCAAAATCTTCAGTTTTCCACATAGCTGGATTCGCTTGCGTCATTAAACCCGACATTTTGCACCAAACATTCGGAAACAGTGATAAAGAGTACATATCCTCTTTCCACTCGCTTAAATCCCCTTTAGTAATATTCGGTTTAGCCATATGATCTATTACTGTCATTAAGTTCGGAAGCGTTTTCAATAAAGTTAAAATCGATGCAATGTGTTTATTATTAATTAATAAATCTAATGGAAGATTATATCTAATAAGCCATTTTAAATTTTCTATCACTTGCTCTTGTAATATCCAATCACTATTTTCTAAATCCTGGAGCATTGGACGCAAACCAACAATTCCCGGTCGTTTCATTAACGAATCTAGTTGCTTCGGAAAAGCTGGAGAAGATAAGTCTATCCAGCCAACTACACCATAAATCCAGTCATACCGTTCATACAATGATAAAAGAAATAAAGTCTCTTCATATGTAGGAGCAGCTTGGATAAGAACAGTTCCAGCAATACCCTGTTTTTCTAATAAGGGATCTAAATCTTCTGGAAGATAATCTTGATAGAGGACTCCCATATCTTTTGAAAGCCAAGAATAGTCAGCTCGGTCAATCTTCCAAAAATGCTGATGAGCATCAATAATCATTTTGACCTCCTCTTGTTACTAGAATGTTACCGGTAACATTAAAATAACAACAATATTTTAAATTGTCAATAAATTAATTGCAACAATATCAAAATTTAAACAACACTGTTAATATTTAGAGATACGAAAAAGGACCTATAGCGAGGATAGTTCAGTGGGACAATCTAAAAAAACCTGTATACATTTATACAGGTTTTTAATCAAACTTTTTATTAAATGTCTTGTAAAGTGACAACAAAGAAATTCATTTTTAATACCTCAAACAACTTGTAATCTTATCCCTCATACGCTTGCTTTAATGTTTTGATGTCAATTTTTTTCATTTGGAGCATTGCATTCATAACTCTTGCTGATATTTCTGGATCGTGGTCGCTTAGCATCTCAGTTAGGGCCGTAGGAATAATTTGCCACGAAACACCATACTTATCTTTCAGCCAACCGCACACTTGTGCCTTCTCGTCTCCGCCTTCGGAGAGTTTTTCCCAAAAATAGTCCAATTCTACTTGTGACTCGCAATTGACGATAAATGATATCGCCTCTGTAAATTTGAATTGCGGACCGCCATTTAATGCTACGAATTCCTGGCCCTCCAGTTGGAATTCCACGGTCATTACTGTTCCTTCTATTATCCCGTGGATTTCATGCCCCTCTTTTCCATAGTGAGTGATTCTTTCAACCTTGGAATTTTTAAAGATAGAAGCGTAAAACTTCGCTGCCTCTTCAGCTTGTGTATCAAACCACAAGTTTGTTGTGATTTTTCTTATACCCATTTTAAAGCACCTCCATATGTTCTCTAAGTCTTAACAAAAAAGGATGTTTTTATTTCCGCTAAGTCTAAAGCTGAAGTTGCAGTTATCTTAGAGTTATCCGTTATTCAAGAATATGGTCCCATTCAAAAAGGACACCTTCTTTTTTTCATAAAGGCGCCCTTTAATGGAATAACTACACCACTTGAAATAGCTGGTAATGCGGAATAATGTGCTAATGTTCATAAACAAGCCACCACTTATTGGGTTTGATAATTAACTGGAGCCAATCAGTTAGTTCAAGATGGATAAAAATTCCCACTCTTTAACATCTTAATCATTCCGTAATTTGCTTAGCAATTGGAAAATCTGTCCCCTATGATGTGATTCATGTTCAATCAAATGGTACACAACCCACTCAGGTGTGACGTCATATTGTTCAAGGACCCTCGGTTTACGCCAATCCGTTAGATCCATTGAACGAAAGTGAGAAAGAAATACTTCACGTACCTTATTAAGTCGGTTAACATGTTCTTCTACAGTTTGTCCCTCAATATGGGTTAAAGAGCCCTCCTCAGAACGGCATTCTAACGGAAACAACGAGCGTATTTCAGAATCCCATTCAGTAACAAGAACCTCTTCATATAACCAATCTGCCTCGACCAATGCAATGTGATATAACAGCGAGCCAATCGTTTGTCTTTCATCCATTTTTGTATCAAGGATCCCTTGGCTGATTCCAGTTAATTCTGTTAAAAGAGTACGGCGAACATCTTCTAAACACCATAGCCATCCGCCAATTTCTTCTTCATATTCTGGAAATCGAGATACCAGTAAAGCTCTTCTCTCCAAACTGATCATCCTCCTCTTAATCAAAGTCTTACATTCTATTAAAAATGGATGGTTCCTTCTTTAATACAAAAAATCATATTAAATATAATAGTTTTATTTCCCATTAAATATCTTTATTGTCATTCAACAGGTCTCCCAATCGAATTAACAATTTGTTTTTAAAGAATAATAATTACATTTCTACAATTTACGACAACATTAGCACTATCTAGATAGTAATATATAACTATAATAAAATGAGAAAACGGCAAACTAATCGAAAGGTTAGGACGCAAAGCTAACAGGTCTAAGGTCAGATTGACTATGATAGCTGGGCTACCTCTTCAACGGAGGAATAGGTAATGTTACTTCAGACAAATGACAGAGTAAAAGAATTAGATACAGAATGGATTGAACTCATTCAAATGGCTATCAATGTAGAAATACCGTTAGAGGAAATTAGAGGATTTTTATTAGAAGGTGGACAGTAGGCCTATGCTTGCTGTCTGAGTCATTTTTTACACATTAACGCCTTTTTTCTATTTCTTTACTTTATCAAAATAGAAAGAAGCTAATAATTCACCTTTAGCTGTAATAACTAGGATGGTTTGCTACGGTAATTATTTTCATTGCTACCCTATAGGCAGATTGCCCTTCAAAAATGGCTTTATAGTAATGAAGTTGATTTTTCTTATTTGGCCAAGAGAAGGATTCCTCAACAAGACAGTCGAATATTCTTCACTAAGGGGTAAATTGGAATCCCTATAAATTACCTATCGGATAGGAGGGCAAATATGCAAACTCATGAGTTAGAACTAGTAATAAAGAATGCAGACCGAGCAATAAATAATGAGGATTTTGATCAATTAATGGATTTCTATTCAGAGGATGCTACATTAGTTGTAAAACCTGGAACGTTAGCTAAAGGCAAAGAAGAAATACGTCGGGCATTCGTTGCTATCGCTGATTATTTTAATCATAGTTTAATTGTTAATCAAGAAAAGATGGCAATAATTGAAACAGGTGATACGGCATTAGTTGTAGCAAAAGCACTACTGAGTGCCAATCAAAAGACTGATTCGGCATTCTCAATGGAAAGAATGGCTACCTATGTTTTTAAAAAGGATTCGACAGGTACCTGGCGTTGCATAATTGATAATTCTTACGGTGCTGAATTACTTGAATAATTCATGTTCAGATATTTGAATGAATAGAAAAGACTCACCTTCTTTTAGGTGGTTTTTTCATTTGTATTAATCTCCACAGCAGAGGAAAAAACTCCTATTATTTTATAGGAGTTCCAGATGATTTTCTGATTACCAATTCAGGCTTTAAATTTATTGTTCGATAATCAGCTGGACCGACTTCATCTACTCTTTCAATCACTAATTGTGTTCCTAAATATCCGAAGTCATAAGCAGGCTGCGAAGATACAGTCAAAAAAGGATCAAAGTCTGAAAATAACTCTAAATCGTCAAAGCAAACGACAGCAATGTCTTCTGGAACTTTAATCTTTTTTTCTCGTAAACTTTTTATAATTTTAATGGCAATGAAGTTATTCGCTGCAAAAATCGCTGTTGGACGATCAGCAGGAGAAACATTAACCAAATGAGCGATTCCATTCCATCGCTTTTCTTGTTTATAATGAGTCTCTACTAGGAAAGCGGGATCTATCTTTAAATCATTAATTTTTAACGTTTCAATATACGCCTGATACCGCTCTTTCGAAGTGGAAATCGTAAGTGGGCCATGAACCATCGCTATTCTTTGATGACCATAATCAATTAAATGCTGAAGAAGCAATTTTGTCCCTTCATAGTTATCTCCAAGCACTCTATCACACGAAACATCTTCAATTTGCCTATCTATTAATGTAAATGGGATTCTGTTTTTAATAAGTTTCTTTAAGTTTTTGGTCGATTGATCACCTGTTGGAGCAATAATTACGCCATCTACCCTTTTAGAAATTAATGCATTGATATACTCACTTTCTTTTTCGTAGTTTTCATCTGTATTACATAAAATAAGCTGATATCCCATTTGATTAGCCTTATCCGCAGCGCCTCTTGCAACCTTTGTAAAAAAGGGGTTAGTGATGTCAGTTATGATTAATGAAAGTAACTTGGTTTTTTTAATATTCAAACTTTGAGCAGCTGAATTTGGTATATAGTTTAACTCTTTTATAACAGCTTCTACTTTTTCTCTAGTCTTTTCACTGATATTTCCTTTATTATTAATAACTCTCGATACAGTCATCGGTGAAACATTCGCTTTTTTTGCAATATCGTAAATTGTCGTCACTTTTTGTACCCGCCTTTACATTTTCCCTTATATTGTATCATAAGTATAAATTGTTATTTTATACTTTAACAAGCAGGCAATCATGTTGACTCAGGTACGACACTGAACTTCAAAAAAAGACACAGTCCTTAGTGAAGGATTGTGTCTTGAAATAGATTTAATTTTGATTAAATCCGCTTTCATCCATGTAAAATATCTCCCAAAGATGTCCATCTATATCCTGAAAACTCCAACCGTACATGAACCCATGATCAATGGCTTCATTAAAAGGCTTTCCACCAGCATCCAGGGCTTTATTCACAATCTCATCCACTTCTTCCTTGCTTTTAACCGATAATGCCACAATAGCTTCCGTACTTTTTGCTGAATCCGGGATTTCTCTCTTGGTAAACGTTTTAAAGTAATCTTCAACCAATAACATGACATATATAGATTCACTGATAACCACACACGTTGCATTTTCATTGGTCATTTGCTCGTTAAACTCAAAGCCAACTTTTGTGAAAAATTCTATTGAGGCATTCAAATCTTTAACAGGCAAGTTAACAAAGATCTTTTCTGCTTGAACTCCCATCAAATTCACCCTCACTCGTTTATTTTATGTTCATTACCCTACTATTCGTTGCTTTTTTCGATAATCCTGCTCGCAACAAAAAAGGAGATACCGCAGTACCTCTCATCCTAATGTAATAAGTACAACAAAGGTTTTTCAAGAACCGTTGGCGAACGCTAACCCTTTCTCAGAAAGAACACGACGAATTTGCTCCGATGCTTTAGCTCCCATACCATGTAGCTGCAAGACCTCTGCTTCACTTAGCTTAGTAAACCGCTCAAGTTATAAGTACCCAGCTCCAGCGAGTGCTCGTTGTGCAGGTTTAGCTAATCCTGTCGGGAGATCGCTTTCGTTATTCTTCATAATCCTTTCTCCTTCTTGTGTTAGTAATAAATAGTATTTCAAGACTTCCCTTTCTTCTTATTAGCCATGAAAAAAGGACCTTCAATCAAAGATCCTTTTTATTCACAAATTTAATTCACTTATTTTTCTCCTAAAATAGCGAGTGGACTAAATACTTCATAATGAATATGGTCTTTCGATACACTCCATTTACTTAGGGCCTCATTGATTGCTTCCATAAAAGGAATAGGTCCACAGAAATAAAAGTTAGCTTCTTTTGATGGAACGATAGATTGCAGGAAGTCTAAACCCATGTATCCTTCTTTATCAAAATGGCCAGAGGTTCGATCGGCTTCTGTTGGTGCACCATAGACGACAATTGATTTTATATGTTGATGATCATTCACAATTTGTTGCAGATGCTCTTTAAAAGCATGTGTTTGGCTGTTGCTTGTTGCATGGATAAACGTAACCTGACGTTGTAGTTGCTTTTCTATAATGGTATTTAACATGCTAAGCAATGGTGTAATTCCAATACCGCCACTAATTAGAACGACAGGTAAATCTGTGTTATCAAGTTCGAAGTCACCTGCAGGAGCAGAAAATTGCAGCGTATCTCCAACTTGCAGCTGTCTATGTAAATAGTTAGATACAATTCCAGATGGAGCATCCCCATGGGCATCTTCACGTTTAACACTGATTCGGTAGTAATCCTTACCAGGTGAATCAGAAAGACTGTAATGGCGTATATGCGTATATTTCTCCCCAGGAATTTCCGCCTTTAGTGTTAGGTATTGCCCAGCATGATAGGAGGCAATGGGTTTTCCGTCTGTAGGCTTTAGATAAAAGGAGGTTACCGCATCACTTTCTTTTATCTTTTTATCGATATTGAAGCTTCGGTATCCTTCCCATCCACCAGGCTGATGTTCTGTTTCCTCATAGAGGTTTTTTTCAATATCAATAAAGGCATCTGCAATATGGCCATATGCCTTTCCCCATGCCTCTATGATTTCATCTGTGGCTGCATCACCCAACACATCTTTAACTGCTTGAAGCAACGTTTCACCTACAACCGGATACTGTTCAGGCTTTACCCCTATGGCACGATGTTTCTCAGTAACTCTTTTAATTACAGGTTTTATCGCTTCAAGGTTCGTAATATGTTCACCTGCAGCATAGACAGCATACCCCAAGGCCTCCTGTTGAATTCCTCTTTTTTGGTTGGTTTGGTTAAAAAGGTTATACAAATCAGGCGCTTTTGAAAATAGTAATTCATAAAATCTCTTTCCTATTGGTTTACTATGTTCCTTGAGAACAGGTGCTGTTGACTGAACGATTTCTATGGTCTTAGCATCAAGCATGTTAAAATGTCCTCCTCAAATTTCAGGGATATTTACTGTAAATAGCATTCCCGCTAAATATAGGAGTAAACATGATATTTTGGCCACATTCAACTTATCACTAACCAACCCAAACTTCTTACTAAAGGCGTTCTTCCGCCCATTTGGAGATTTTGAAATTCCCTTAAGATAATTCAAAGACACCATACCTAATAGTACGATGTCTTTGTTTAGTATCCTTGTTAAATTAAACGGGCTCCATTAGCTCAATAAGAAAATAAACTGCTGATCAGTAGCTCTTGATTTTTAAGTAAAGCATCGATTAGTTGAAGAAAAAAAGCGTTATAGAGTCCAATTGATGAGCAATCCTGCTTGTGCTAATCCACCACCGAAACCATATAATAAAATCTTCTCACCATTACTGAGCTTTCCTTCACTTACTCCTTTATCTAAAGCTAATGGTATTGATGCTGAGGAAGTATTTCCATACTCCACTAAGCTATATAATGTACGCTCAATTGGAAAACCACTTCTATCACATATTGACTCAATCATTCTTAAATTTGCACTATGCGGAACAAACCAATCAACATCATTCAAATGAAATTCAGTATTCATCATCACAGTTTGCATTCCTTTTGGAACAGTAGTAACAGCCCATTTATAAACCTCACGTCCATTTTGTACAAGGTTACCACTATTATTTAAGTCTTCACCATTTATACGTGTCGATAGGTTTGTACTATATAAATGTTTTCCGCCTGCTCCTTCCGAATATAAATGTGAAGAAATAAAACTTGGTTGTTGTTCATCATATTCTACAAGAACTGCTCCTCCACCATCTCCAAATAAAATACAAGTGGCTCGATCTTCATAGTCCATAAGTTTAGATAAAGTATCAGCTCCAATAACAAGAACTTTCTTGTTTAAACCAGATGTTACTAATCCATTAGCTACATGCAACCCATAAGTAAATCCTGCACAAGCAGCGTTTAAATCAATAGCTCCAGTATTCTTAATACCTAGCTTTGCTTGGACTAAAGAAGCTACACTTGGTGTGTTGAAATCAGGTGAAAAGGTACAGACAATAATCATATCAACATCTTCGACTGATTTATCATACCGTTCCATTAAATCCTTTACAGCTTTATAACTTATATCACTAGTAAACTCTTCTTCATGTGAAATTCTTCGTTCTTTAATACCAGTACGTTTAACAATCCATTCATCATTGGTTTCAATCATTTTTTCTAAGTCCTTATTTGTTAACCTTTTCTCTGGAACATAAGAACCTATCGCAGTAATACGTGCTTTGGATTTGAACATAAAATAGCCACCTCGTGTTATGAATTGCATCAATTTTATAACTGATATTAATACCTGGTACTAATTATAGAGTAAAAAAAATCTTATGCAACTACCCTTAACCTTTAGCCCCATAAGAAAAAGAGTTGCCCATGCAACCCCCTTATTGAAGTAGAGCACTCGTTAGTGAAAGAACTTTTCCAATTAAAAAGGATTTTGTGCTTGAGCTACTCTGTTCTAATTGGAATATAGGTAAAGTCCAAAATCTTGCATAACAGAGGTGTGCCCCATTTGACGCAACATGGTAGCTATATTGCCACGGTGATATGATCCGTGAGTAACAACGTGTAGTACCGATTCAGAAATAGAAGTTTCAAGCAACCCAGCATATGGATTATCTACCACAATCAATTTTTCAAAATCTTTTTGACTGTTCAGAAGTGCTTTGTTTCGCTCAGATAAGTCTAGAAATATTTTTTTCATTTCCTCAATACTTTTCGTTTCCACCTCTTTTCTTAATTGATCCGTAGACCCCATTGCTTCATTCATACTTTTACCTGAGATTATGTCAAACCATGCGTAATCTGTGAGATAAATGTGAGACAACACCTTTGATACTGAAGAAAAACCACTTTGAATTTCCTGATGATAAATTTCCTGTGGAAGTTCTTTTAAACGATCAATTATAACTCCATTTGCCCACACGTGGTAGTTGTACATTTTTAATACGGGTTGTGTCATATTAATTCCCCTCCATTTTCATAAGTTATTTCGTGTTAAACAATTGATGCCTAAATAAATAATTTTCCGGTAAATCCTTTAAGGGAATTATCCCCAACTACTCCTCTTATAGCGAATCATCGAATAATACTCATAAGTTTGTACAAAATACTTATGTTCAAAGGAGGTGTTTATATGCCTAATCTAAATGATAATAAATTCAAAAAAATTCAATCTGAAAGTCAAAAGCAAGGAAAATCACAAGAAGAATATGCTGCAGAACTTGAAATGAACAAATTGAAAAGTCAAAAAAGGAAGTAACCACACCAAATAATGATCATTGGCAGGAAGTTGTTTCCTGCCTTTAATTTACGCTTTTATTGGAATTTTTCTTCCAGTGTTTAAAACTCCAGTATTTATTAAACTCCCTCAGTTTAATACGATAATGCTCACGAATACTCGTTAATTCACAGGTTTCAAACCATTTGGAATAGGATTTATAAACGAACCCTGCTCTGTTATTCAAGTAGAGCACCAACTAATCAACAAGGGTTTCAACTGATTATTTTCCTTCTAATAACTTTTTACCACACCACGGGCAAAACAAAATTTCGACAGATGATGAACCACCATCGTGAATTATCAACCCGTACTCATTATCTTTTTCATAATAGATTACAAGTTTATCTGGACATTCAAATGGGTTTTCGTGTATTTCACATTTGAAATTCGCGTGATATGCCATATCATCACAGCAATGTTTTTTCATTCGATTTCTCCTTAGGTAATCCTCACTCAGTTTGTTTTTTATATTATATTATCAAACTTTATTCAACAAACCGCCCTGTTTGTTACATAAGTAAAAGTGCATTTCATCATATCTCTTTAAAGAATGATTACACCCGTTAGTTGAAGTAAGTCGTATGTTTATTTTATATATCCCACTTTACTTATCCCATTCCTTTAAAAGCTCTTGGTCGATTTCTTCAATGATTTCTTCAGCACCATCTTTTTTTACTACCTTTACTTCTATATCTTTGACATCACTGATGGCATACCAAAACCTTTTATCACCTTCGACCTTGATGATTTTCGCTGGTTCATCACCTGCATATATTTCAGAAATAGAATTATCACTAATTGCTCCTGAATAAATGTATGAAACTTGGTTCATTGAAGACCATTTAACAGGTGTATTCCATTCTGCTCCTCTTGTTTGTTTCCATTCCCATTTATCATTTTCTTTTTCAAAGTAAGCAATAAATATTTGTTCCCCTTGTGCATTATTTTCTTTAAATACTGCAATGGCATCATCTTCATGCAACACATTCATTTGCTTATGAACGAGCGAATAAGAATAATCCTTTTCCCCTAAGTGCATTTCATCTATCGATTTGTGAAAGAAATCTTCAAATGTTTGTTCTTTTGAACAACCAATTAAAAATGCTATACAAATTAAAAACGAAAAAAATATCTTTATTTTCAATCTTATCCCCCTTTGAAATCGTTCTCTTTATTCTATTTTAACATCAGTTCCTAATACATTCTCTCGCTCAAACTTTCGATATCCATCTAGAAAATCAAGCAAATTACCTCCTATTTTAAATGTTTTATTACTATTGGAAAAAAATTATGCCGCTCTCGGTTATAAAATACTGCCAACTAATTCCTAAATGGAATCAACGTAGACTATCTAGTCAATAGGGTATATAATAAAAATTAAATTTTATATTGAAATATTAAAATTATCTGGTTATAATACGATACGTTCTTATTAATTTTGTTCGTGTTTAATTTTTAGAAAATTTAATATTTTTTAAAAATAGTAAAATTTAGTTATCATGGAGGTTTTAATTTGTCTAATAAAGTACCATCTTCATTTATAGTAGTGATTGGTTTCATGTTATTCGCGCTATTCTTTGGGGCAGGAAATTTAATTTTCCCGCCGATGCTTGGTCAATCAGCAGGAATGAATATCTGGACTGCTAATGCTGGTTTTTTAGTAACAGGGGTTGGATTACCGTTACTAGGTGTGTTGGCACTTGGTTTTTCTGGAAAAGATGATTTACAATCATTAGCAAGCCGCGTACATCCTGTGTTTGGGATTGTATTCACAACCGTTCTTTACTTAGCAATCGGTCCATTATTCGCAATGCCTAGAACAGGAAACGTTTCTTTTGAGATAGGTGTAAAACCATTCTTACCCGAAAATGCTGGGCCGCTTCCTTTACTTATTTTCACCATCATCTTTTTTACGATTTCGTGCCTTCTTTCGCTCAATCCTGCGAAATTTGTCGAAATTGTGGGGAAAATTTTAACCCCCATCAAGTTAACGTTCATCGGAATCCTAGTAGTAGTAGCTTTCGTTAATCCAATTGGGGATTTTCAAGCACCTGCCAAAAACTATACGGTTCAACCATTTTTCAATGGGTTTAGAGAAGGCTATTTAACAATGGACACTCTTGCATCTTTTGTTTTTGGTATCATCATCATTAATGCCATTAAAGAAAAAGGTGCTAAAACAAAAAAACAAATAATGATTGTTTGTGGAAAAGCGACTGCAATTGCTGCCGTTATCCTTGCTACCTTTTATACAGCCCTCTCTTACATGGGTGCTTCAAGTGTTGAGAAATTTGGACACTTGGATAACGGAGGCATTGTCTTAGCAAAAGTCTCGGATTACTACTTTGGAGCATATGGTGGGCTGTTATTGGGATTAATGATCACAGTAGCTTGTATAACGACGAGCGTAGGACTCATTACATCTTGCTCGACGTACTTCCATAAACTGTTTCCAAAGGTACCTTACAAAACAATTGCTATTAGTTTATCGATTTTTAGTGCAATAGTTGCCAATATTGGACTAACACAGTTAATTGCAATTTCTGTACCTGTAATGACAGCTATTTATCCATTAGCTATTGTATTGATTTTCCTAACATTCCTTCATTCTTTATTTAAAGGGAAGGCTGAAGTTTATCAAGGTAGCTTACTTTTAACTTTTATTGTTAGTTTATTTGATGGATTAAATGGAGCCGGTATACACATTTCATCCATTAATAATTTCTTTAATGCAATTCTTCCTTTGTACGAGGTAGGACTAGGGTGGATTATTCCAGCTATTGTTGGAGGATTCATAGGGTATGCCGCTAGCATATTGAAATTCCGTCTTAATCATCAAGTAGATTAATTAAATAAATAATGTATTTTAAAAAGCAGTCTAGGATTAATGCCTAGACTGCTTTTTTATGAATATGGATATAACCATTGATCTCAAATTGGTCGACCACTTTGCCTTGTTTACATCTTTTATCTTTACTCTTATAGAACTAACCTACGCATTTCATTTCAAAAAAAAGGGCTGCCGTAGCAACCCTGGTTTTGAAGTAAATCAATAATTTAAAATCCAAAGTGAATTAGAGGTTAGCCACTTTATCATCTGTCTGAGCAGCCTCTACTGGTATACGTTTGTCTATTCCAAAAGCGTAATAACTAATTACAACGATACCTAGAAAACCAATTCCTACAATAAGCGATATACGTGTTTCATCATTAAACCACATTCCGATTAATACCATAATTAAGAAAGCTATGGTCAAGTAGTTTGTAACAGGTGCAAAAGGCATTTTGAATGGATGATTGACCATTTCAGCACTTTTTACTTTTCTAAATTGAATTTGACTAATCAGAATGACAAACCACGGAATCATACCAGGAAGTACACTGGCACTGTATACATGCACAAATAAATTTTCTGGTGCAACATAACTTAAAACAACACCAATTGCTAACCCAACAATCACACCGAACGTACCGAATAAAGGGACACCACTATTAGATACTTTCGCAAAGAATTTTGGCGCTTGTCCATTTATTCCCAAAGTATAAAGCATACGTCCTGCACTGTAGATACCACTATTGCAGCCTGACATTGCAGCTGTGATTACGACAAAATTAATAATTCCAGCTGCTGCTGTAATACCAACTTTCGCAAAGGTTGCAACAAATGGGCTACCAATTGAACTTAGCTGATCCCACGGGTAAACGGTTACAATAATAAAAATCGCACCGATATAGAAGATTAAAATACGCCAAATGGTACTTTGAATCGCTTTAGTTATCGTGTTTTGCGGATCTTTCGCTTCCCCAGCTGTAATCCCGATTAGTTCTACACCTTGATACGCTGCAACAACTAGTGAAAGAGCAAAGAAGAACCCTTTCCAACCGCCTGTAAATAAACCACCATGTTCCCATAGATTTGATAACCCTATCGCTTCTCCTCCGTTACCAATTCCAAAGAAAATAAGTCCAAATCCTGCAACAATCATTAATATAATTGTTACGATTTTAATCAGTGCAAACCAAAATTCAATTTCACCAAAGGATTTAACAGAAATTAGGTTCGCTGCTCCTAGAATAACCATTGCGATCAAACCTGGAATCCAAGCAGGAAGATCCGGATACCAATACTGCATGTACGTCCCAACTGCAATAATTTCAGCCATCCCAACAATAACCCATTGGAACCAGTTACTCCATGCAGTCATATACCCTGCTAATGGATGAATATACTTATAACCAAATGTTGCAAATGAACCTGTACTTGGCTCTAAATACAACATTTCCCCCATGGCACGCATAATCAAAAATATAAAAATCCCTGAGATTGCATAAGCTAACATTACGGACGGACCTGTCCATTTGATTGCGCTGGCTGAACCCATAAATAAACCAACACCAATTGTACCGCCCAAAGCAATCATCTGAATATGACGACCTTTCAACTCCCTGTTCAAATCTTTGTTGGCCATTCCAATTCCCCCTACACTACTAATAGTCGAAATTTGATGCACGGCATATCGACCGATTGTTTAATTTTATACGCCAATAGAAAGCGCTTACTTTTTAATGGCTGTAAAAAGTGCATCACATAACGTTTAAAAAAAATTCAAAACATCTGAATATAGTAACTCGAATAAAAGAGTTTTACAACTCTTTTATTCGGCTAGTAGCTTATTTATGCGGTAACTAAAAGTGACTTTAATCTCAGCTTTATCAGCATATCCCTCGTCATTTTCTCCAAATCATATTCCGCCTTAAATCCCCACTCTTCCTTTGCACAAGTTGAATCTATTGTATTAGGCCAACTGTCGGCAATAGATTGTCTTGCAGGATCGACCTCATAATTCATGACAAATTCCGGAATATGCCTTTTAATCTCGGCTGCAATTTGCTCCGGATCAAAGCTCATAGCAGACACATTGAAAGAATTCCGATGTTTTAATTTTGAGGCATCTGCCTCCATTAATGTAATGATGGCAGCTAAAGCGTCAGGCATATACATCATATCCATATACGTTCCCTCAGCAATGTAAGAAGTATATCTCTTATTTTTAATCGCTTCATAGAAAATTTCAACTGCATAGTCGGTTGTGCCACCGCCAGGAGGTGTAACATACGAAATCAGTCCCGGGAATCGAAGACCTCTCGTATCAACCCCAAATTTATGATGATAATAATCACATAATAACTCTCCGGATACTTTATTCACTCCGTACATCGTATTCGGTCGTTGAATGATGTCTTGTGGAGTCAAATCTTTAGGCGTGGTTGGACCAAACGCGCCAATGGAACTAGGTGTAAATAATTGGCAATCGAGTTCTCGTGCCGCTTCCAAAGCATTAACCAATCCGCCCATGTTTAAATGCCAAGCTAAAAGAGGCTTCTTTTCAGCTGTTGCTGACAATAATGCAGCTAAATGAATAATCGTATCCACTTCATGTTTTTTTGCCATATTAAACATCGCTTTTTCATCTGTAACATCTAAAATCTCAAATGGACCTGATTGGGCAACATCGCTCTCCGTTTTTCGAATATCTGTTGCAATGATATTGTCTGATCCATAAATCTCTCTCATTTTCAGCGTTAGTTCTGAACCAATTTGACCTAAAGCCCCTGTTACTAAGATCTTTTTCATCAAAAATCCCTCCCCTTTTTCACTCTGCAGCAAGCAATTCCTTAAATAATCGACATCTCTTTTCCTACTTTTTCATAAATGGCTAATGCACGATCCAGCATCTCTTTTGTATGAGCAGCTGTCGGCATATTCCGCACTCTTCCTGTTCCCTTTGCAACGGTAGGAAATACGATAGATTTAGCATACACACCTTCTTCATTCAGCCTCTTACTGAATTGCTGTGTTTTTGCTTCATCTCCTATTATGCAAGGTGTAATCGGTGTTTCGCTCTCTCCAATATCAAACCCTAATTCTTTTAGGCCCTTTTTCAAGTAATTGCTGTTTTCCCACAGCTTATTTTGAAGATCTGAGCTATTCATCAAAATATCAATGGCTTCTATACAAGCTGCAACTGCTCCTGGTGTGACAGCCGTTGAAAATAAAAACGGACGGCTTCTCACTTTTAACCAATCAATTAAATCTTTCTTTCCTGCTACATAGCCTCCTACAACACCAATGGCTTTGGATAATGTTCCAATCTGGAAATCCACCTTATCCGATAACCCAAAATGTTTTACTGTTCCTGCACCATTACCTAATACACCCGAACCATGCGCATCATCAACATACGTAATTAAATCAAACTCTTCGGCAATCTCCACAATTTCAGGAAGCTTGGCAATATCCCCATCCATCGAGAAAACTCCATCGGTAATGATCATGACTTTGTTATACAATCCGGACTCCTTTGCTTGACGTGCTTTTGTCCGTAAATCGGCCATGTCGGAATGTTTAAAGGGAATGATCTTTGCTTTAGATAATCGACATCCATCAATGATAGAAGCATGATTCAGTTCATCTGAAAGAATGGCATCATGTTTATCCATCACTCCTGAAATCGCTGCCATATTACAATTAAATCCAGACTGGTAAGCAATGGCTGCTTCTGTATGTTTAAATTCGGCAAGCTTTTCTTCTAATTTGACATGAATATCTAACGTTCCGTTGATCGTACGAACCGCACCGGATCCGACACCATATTTTTTCGTTGCTTCAATGCATGCCTCTATTAATCTCTGATCTGTTGCTAAACCTAAATAGTTATTGGATGATAAATTAATTAACTCTCTGCCTGCAATGGTAATTACCGGACCATTTGGACCTTCTACCGGATCAATAACGTTGTAAAGTCCCTTTTCTTTTAAATCTTCCAAATTTTCATTCAAAAATTGATTTAATATTTCACTAGACATTTCATATACCCCCTTATTGATGGTTGGAATAAATGCAGGATTTTTTTTATGATTTACCTCTATTCTCAAACATTGCATTTAAGAATATTGAATTTTACTCATTTTCATGAAAATACATGTGTCCTCTCCAAAAATACATGAAGAAGTAACCGAAATCCTTTTGTACTAATAGTTATAAGAATCATAATAATAGAAAAAATTATAGTTGTCCATATTGTGTGGACAAAAAATTTTGGAATTTTTGTAGCTTTGTAATAAATCCCGCTCAAAAATACGTTTAAATTGTAGAAAATACGAAGAGAATTCCATCATTAATTTCGAAGTTAAACATAGTGATAGATGTGAAAAATGAATACTAAAGGCAGTTTTCTTGTTTATTAAAGTGAACTTCGAAAGAGCCCTTATCAGTACGTGTGTCATCGCCTATGAAATATGTTTTTAAAAAAAGAGTTGACATGAAATTTGTACCCTTCTTAAACAAAAAAAGCTTCCAGAAGGAAACTTTTACCAAAATTTAATAACTTTTAATCACCAAATGCAAATATTATTTCTGTTTCGCAAACTAATTCCCCATCAACTGTAGCTATACCTTTGCATTTCCCAATAGGACCTTTTAATCGCGTGATTTCAACTTCAAGAAAGAGTTGGTCCCCTGGTTTTACTTGCTGTTTAAAACGACATTTATCTATACCTGCTAAAAGCCCTAATCGTCCTTGGTTTCCTTCTTTAGTTAACATCACAACTGCACTTACTTGAGCTAATGCCTCTACAATTAATACACCTGGCATAACTGGATAATTGGGGAAGTGCCCGTTAAAAAAATCCTCATTTGCTGTAACATTTTTTATACCAACTGCTCTTTTTCCTTCTTCTAATTCCAAAATCCTATCCACTAAAAGAAATGGATAACGATGTCTAATTACTTCCTTAATTTTTTGAATATCTAACATCATTAAGGCCCCCATAACAATAATAATATTTTATTACTAACTATTCATTTAATTCTATCATCTGGTATCAATAGTTGGTACTAAAAATGATCCTTCTTCAACCTATACTTCCCTTTTATCCATAAGAAAAGGAGCTACTGATCAGCTCCTAATAATGAAGTAAAGCACTGGTTTGTTGAATTCTTCAAACTACTCATTGCATCGCTTTTACCATGGTTTCAAGCTTTTTGATCGTTTTCCAATTGCGTGTTGTGGCTGGAACACCTAACTTTTGAAGCTGTGAAGAAAGCTTGGAATTTCGAACACCTTGACGTAAATATAGATAAACTTCTTTACCCTTTATATAACATTCTTCCATTTCACTTTTAAGGTCGAGTAAATGATTTATACCTTCCTTTGAAGGCTCTTTTGCCAAGAGAGAAAGGTGCACACTCTCTCCTTCCAATAACAAGTTAACTGGGTATGGACAATTGTTAATAATCTGTTCCAACTCTGTAACCGTTCTCAAGATAACGGTTACAGAAAAACCAAAATAATTTCTAATCTCTTGCTCAATTTGATGTTGTAATTGTTCTGCATTTTCCTCAGACTGAAATACAATATTTCCACTTTGAATATAAGTATTAACTTTATCTAACCCCATATTTGTTAATAAGTTCCTTAATTCTTGCATCTTTATCTTATTGTGTCCACCTACGTTAATCCCTCGCAGAAAGGCGATATAGATAGTCATTTTTGCCCCTCCTTTTTTTCATTTCACATTTGACCTATTTCTGGCATTAACTCCTACCTCAACTAATCTGCCCTTCTAGCTAAATTAATTTAAGTGAGATGTACTATTAGTAAATCGGATAAGTTGCACGTTCCTAATATATTCAAGGAGATGAATTCCTGTATTATCAGAATTAAACCATACATTATTATTAACTGTTGGTAATTGCAGAAAACTTTCAATAATTTTAGTTATCATTCCACCGTGTGAAATGATAGCAATTCTATTGAACTCTTTACTGTTTTCTTTAATAAAAGAAAAAATTTGTTCACCACGAACCCTAAATTCTAGTTTACTCTCACTTTCTTGCTTTTCTATAAGGTCATCTAAGTATTCCACTGGGCAACCGATAGTATTGGATAGAATCTCAGCTGCTTTACTAGCTCTTTTCAAAGTACTACTCCAAATAAAATCTGGTGGAAACTCGTTTAACACACGATTAGACATTTTCTTAACTTGACTGAGACCTTTACTTGTTAATGGTAAATCAGTAGAACCTGTGTAATCCTTCTCTAAAAAGTCATCTTCTGATTCACCGTGACGAATCAATAAAATTTGCATTTAATCACCTCTATTTTATTTATATTCTTATATAAATTCTTCAAGGTACTATATGATTCCTCTTACTGGTTCAACCGCTTAACTTTATCAGGTTACTTAATTATGATTCTATACGCTATTCGCATTAGAATAGCGTTCAGATAATTTTTTTTTATGGGCATTAAACACTTCTTCTAAAGGGATGTTGTACTTGTTCGCAATCACAATTAAATTACCTAACACATCTCCTAATTCTTCGGTTAACTCCTGTTTATTCTCCTCAAACGAACCACTTACTTCATCTGGTCTATCCCTGCCAATCTCAAGTGAGCGAATAGCCCGTGCGACCTCGCCAGTTTCTTCTGCTAAAAAGCCAATACGAATAAAAATGTCTAATTCAGACCAGCCCCTTTCTTCATAATACTCTCTTACCCATTGCTGAAATTCAGTTACGTTCATACTTAACCCACCTTCCATTTAAATAATTTAAGTTTAACAAAATTCCCATATTTCTGTATGATAAGTAAGGAAGACTACTTAATAGGATGTGATATTAATTGAAGACTCTAGCTGTATTTTGTGGATCAAGTAAAGGAGCATCTAATGTCTATTTAGAAGCTGCAAAAAAACTGGGTAAAGAACTGGCTAAACGTAATATTACACTGGTATATGGGGGAGCATGTGTAGGAATTATGGGGGCAGTTGCAGATTCCGTTTTGGAAGCTGGTGGAAAAGTAATTGGAGTAATGCCTAGTTTTCTAGAAAAAAGAGAAATCTCCCATAAGAACCTAACCGAACTAATTGTAGTGGACTCCATGCATGAAAGAAAAGCAAAAATGGCAGAACTTGCCGATGGTTTTATAGCTTTGCCAGGTGGGCCAGGAACATTAGAAGAGTTCTTTGAGATTTTTACCTGGGCTCAGTTAGGACTTCATCATAAACCTTGTGGATTGTTAAATATTAATCATTATTATGATCCTCTTGTTGCTTTATTTAATCATATGTCTGATGAACAGTTCCTGCATGAAAAATACCGTTCTATGGCGCTGGTAGATGTAGAACCAAATGGCCTACTTGATCAATTTAATACATATGAACCACCAACCGTAACATCTTTTATTACTGAAAAACAAACCTGATTATTCAAAAACAACAGGCCCGTACTCTTCTGCCCCTTTAGTTGAAGATGTAAAAATCCCGGTACATATCCAACAGGATTTTTATCAAACTTTATTCAAAATCCACAAAAAGTCCCTATCAACATAGATAGGGACTTTTATTATTTTGATTTAGCAAACTACGATTCTTTTGGTTTTTTGAAGAGCTGCCTAAATATCCAAAAATGATAATGGGCACTTGGTTAACTTTCCTGTTTGTCAATTTTCATATTATAAGAACAATTATAAGAAATCATTTTAGTAATTACAAACTCATTTCACCTTAGTAAATATAACCTATTATATGGCTCAATCACGTAAGCCTAACGAAGAAGGGGGGCAGGGTATCAATGAATTTCATAGAAATTATAAGCTTTACTGCTGAATTAGTAGGATTATTGTCAGATATAAATGAGTTTCTAATATCGGATTCTAACGCTAACTTAGGTATAGTATTTGTTGGATTTTTTCATAATAAAAAAGAAAAGGACTCTAATTTAGGAAATTAAGGTACAGTAAACAACTTTTCTTTTTAGGGTAACCACCTATGAGTTAATGCACCCGTTTAACAAGAAACCTGTTTTATTCTACAAGAATCGAAATTGCACTATACACTAATAACAAAGCCATAATTAGATTAAACTGACTTCTATACTTTTTTAGGAACCTTTGAAACAGCGAACCAAACACACTCCAGCTCATAGTACTAAGGAAACCAACAAAAGCTAGAAAAAATGAAAAAAATAGTAAGCTGAAATTTGAAGTATGATATGGAATGATAAAGGTTGATACTGCTGTTATGCCATATAAAATACCTTTCGGATTTACGAATTGTAAAAGCATAGCTGAAAAAAAGCGGTTATTTTTATCCCCATCATCGTCTTTATCATTATTTTTACTACTTATTATTTTTATAGCCAGATACAACATATAGATTGCAGCTAGGAACGTCATAAAAAATTCAATTTTCGGAATGAAATTTTTAAGCAAAAGATTAAAATAACTGGACAATATCATGATTACAAAGAAACCTGCACCTACTCCTAAACAAAATCCAAGTGTCTTTTTAAACCCGTATTTGTTAGCGAATAACATTGCCATAATATTATTAGGACCTGGTGTAAAACTAGTAACAAAAACATATAGCAAAAACGACAATAAAGGCATATTGGACCCTCCTTCTGTGATGTATGTTATAATGTCTAAAATGAACAATATAACGTTTTACTTTTTATTGTACAATACGGACGTTATATTGTATATAAAGGAGTGTATTTATGGAGGAAATAAATCTTATCCTTGCAAAAAACTTAAAAGCCTTTAGAGAAAGTAAAAAATTAAGCCTTGAAAGGGTCGCAGAGTTGACTGGAGTAAGTAAAACAATGATTGGTCAAATTGAAAGAGGAGGATCGAGTCCCACTATTACAACGATCTGGAAAATTGCAAATGGCTTAAAGATCTCTTTTACTTCTCTAATAAATAATCCGCAGCCAGATACAAAAGTTGTTCTAAGAAGTGAAATTCAAACATTATCTGAAGACAACGGAAAATATCGAGTCTATCCCTACTTTCCCTTCGAAGATGATAAACGCTTTGAAGTTTATTCAATCGAGATAGAAAAAGGTGGATTCCTAAGTGCTGATTCGCACAGAGAGGGAACTGAAGAGCTCTTAACTGTTTTTGAAGGGGAACTAACTGTACGTGTAAATAACAATGAATACACAGTAAGAAATGGTGATTCTATCAGATTCAAGGCTGACAAACCCCATGACTATCTTAATTCAGGGGAAACATTAACTCGATTAAGTATGATCTTATATTATCCAACTTAAAAAACCCCGTCTTACAAGAACGGGGTTTTTCTTCTGTTTTTATTTGTGCCTTTGTAACAATGAAGCTATTACTAAACCTGCCAATTGAGGCCGCCAAAAAGGCGGCCTTCTTATGGCGCTAACGCACCCGTTAGTTGAATAACCCATCAATTCATTTTTGCTCTTTTTCTAAGAAATAACTGTACTCTTTAAACTTTGGCTATGTTTAAGAACAATGTTGATATTATAGGATATTTAGTGGGAATCCTATTAAGGTTCCCATACTTCACTTTAACTATATTGTTACTCAACAGTTTCTTAATCCACTTTTTGACTTCGAATGTTCTTTTCCTTTTCACTATAAAAACACCCCTTTAGATAACCATATCTAAAGGGGTACAACATCGTGACTTTATTTCAAATCCACAATTAAAACATAAAAGAAAAAAATGGAGGTACCTAACCTATTATAAAAATGAATGCTTCAAATTATTATCATTATTGTAAAAAAATGTTATTATTAATTTGTATATTTTCCGGAAATTATTATTAAGATATCAGGAGGTTTTAAATTGAAATTTCTATTTAATCGGTGTTTGATTATGAGCGTTTTTTTAACTTTTTCTATACTGCTTATAGGATGTTCTAATTCCAGTAGTAAAGTAACGATTACTAAAGAAATGGATCAAATAGTTTCAGATACCATAATGGAACAGAACAAAGATACTTTATCCGTAACAGATAAGAAATTTGAAGCACATAAAATATATGGTGCAGATGAAAAGGATGGCGTGATTAGCATCTATTTATACGCCTTATATGAAGGGTATAACAAATCAACTGGGACAGAAGTTCAAGCTGGAGGTTCATACCCTGCACGTATTAAGTTAGCAAAAGATGAAAATGGATATGTATTAAAAGAATATAAAAAACCAGAAGAAGGTGGAGAATTCATAGACTCACTAGAAGATTTGTTTCCTAGTAAATATTCAAAACAGGTATTTAAAGATCAGGGAAATAGTGCTGATTTAGGTGAACACATACAGAAACAGGTTAAAAAATGGTTAAGTAAAACGAACAAATAAATATAGCTGATGCCAGAGCATATGCGAAAAAATATTATAAGAACTATAATCCTTCCTATCCAGAATATAGTCAAGATTGTACAAACTTTGTATCTCAAATTTTAAATGCTGGTGGAAAAAGTAAGGTTGTTTCTAATAGCAACGCTAAATTAGTTTCGGATAATAAATACTGGTATATAAAGAGTTTACCTAAAGGCGGAAAAGGAAGAAGTGCCTCTTGGACAGTTGTACCGGATTTGTATTCTCACCTAACAAGAAAGCAAAAAGGATACAGTAGTACAAGTAAAAGTTCAATTATTAGTAATGCTAAAGCCGGAGACGTGATTCAATTTAAAAGATCTGATTCAAAACGTTATACACATTCCATGTGGGTTTATTCAAAATCTAGTGATAACCTTAAACTTTCTGGTCATACAGATAATCATTTAGAAAGAAGTTTTAATGCTATTAAGGGTTATAAAACTTATAGAATAGTAAAGATGTAATATTCAAAAAAAGCCCTGTAATTCTTTTATTAAAAGTCAAGATATTTTATTAATGACTTGATAAAAAGGAAGAATTATATAATGTTGCACATTATATAAGACAAAAAAAGAAGGATAGATAAAATTTGCTTTATCTATCCTTCTTTGTACTACATATGACCTCATTTACTACAACAACATTAAGATTTACTACAATAAAATAAAAAATTCGTTGTTCAATTAAAGCGCCTTTTAGTGGAACAACATAAAGGGCGTTTTTAAGTATGATTTTGTTTTAAAGTTTGATCATTTTCCATACTTCTTATAGAACTAAAGCACCCGTTTGTTTAAGTACATCCATTCACAAACTTTGTTATCTATGTATTGAAATAGAACAAATATCTCTTTTCATTTAGTACATAAAAGTTGCCGTTTGGTAAAGAAAGTTATAAAGTGCTTTTATCAGTTACACCATACTAACAAATAAATTATGAAAGGAATGTAATATTACAACCGACCAAAATGAACCTGTTTTTTTGTATACCACACCAAAGATAAATCCAATTAGGAAAACATAGATATGGCTCCACCAATCGAAGAATACACCTTCATAAATCCAAATAGCGTAATGTACTATTAAGAATAATAAAGAAGTGATTATATTTGCTTTCCAAAAAGCTAGTCTCTTATTAAGTTCTTGTAAAATTAAACCTCGAAACACAATTTCTTCGGTAATTCCAACCAAAAGAATACCGTTGAGATAGTTGCCTAGTGATAAGTTAAAATTAAATGATTGGTCATTTAAAATATATACTTCGAAGGCGAAATATAAACCTAGAAGTAGTGAAAGAAATAATCCCAAGAATAAGCCTTTCTTTATGTTAATATTCATTTTCAAATACTTGATTGGGTTAGTGTGTAAATAGAACTTTATGTACAACCAAACTGGAACTATCCATACAGAAATCTTAATCAATGCATTTAAAAAGGCAGATATAACATCACCCAATGGATTAATATACTGCACTAACCATAATTCTTTAAGAACCCAAATTAAATTGAAGATTACTAGATACAATATAAGTATCATTGTATCATTTTTTTTGACTATACTTTCCAGATGTGTTTTTGATTCCATACTCGCCCCCAAAAAACTATATATTTCACTTAAAGTAATTATACAATACCATATTATACCAAACGAATTCTATTGAGCTAACCTGCCCCTTTAGTTCCATAAATCGAGTAGGGGGAGGCGCCTAGCCTCCGACCTCTCACACCACCGTACGTACCGTTCGGTATACGGCGGTTCAGTTTAAGTCTGACGTAGTTTTGTATATCGTTCATATAGATTGACTAACCCTTGGTGGAGCCAATAAACATTATTAAGGGTTTTGTCTAGAGTTGGACTATGTGCTATGCGCCAATAACCCTTTCTGCTATTTCCCCATTCATATGCTTTTCCAAACGGGACGCCTAATCCTTTGAGTTTCCTCACTCTCGTTCTTGGCAATTTCCATTGTTTCCATAGGCACATCCTGAGTCTTCTTCGAATCCATGAATCTAAATTCTTCAATACGTTCGGAGTATCAATGAGGGCGAAATACCCCATCCAACCTCTAAGGTATTGCTTTAACTTATTTATTCGGAGTTTCATGGGTATCGGTAATTTTCTCGAGGTCATTTCCCTGATTCGTTTCTTTACTCTCTTCACCGTTTGTTTAGCCAGTAGAACCTTCGGGTTCTTCTTTGACTTCGTGAAACTAAAACCGAGAAACGTTCTGTTCCAAGGGCGATCATACTTCGACTTCTCGTAGTTGACCTTTAGCTTCAGTTTATTTTCAATGAAGCTTGAGATATTTCCCATTGCACGTTTGGCGGCTTTTCGTGTCTTCACAAAGATAGTACTATCATCCGCATACCTTACGAATCGAAGATTACGTTTCTCTAGTTCTTTATCTAAATCGTCTAACATGATATTAGATAATAAAGGACTTAACGGACCTCCTTGTGGAGTTCCCTCCTCACTTTTATGAAAAAGTCCGCCTATCATAATGCCTGCTTGAAGGAATTTACGAATCAGTTTGAGAACTCGTTTATCTTCAATTTTCCGCTCTAACATTCCCATGAGCTTGTCATGATTCACTTTATCGAAGAACTTCTCCAAGTCCATATCCACTACCCATGTTTAACCTTCGGTTATATAGGACTTGGCCTTTCGAACCGCCTGGTGCCCTTGTTTGTTAGGGCGAAACCCATAGCTATTCTCCGAAAAGGTTGAGTCATATATCTTGGTCAATATTTGGGCAATGGCTTGTTGAATGAAACGGTCTAGAACGGTTGGAATACCCAATAGCCGAACTCCGCCGTTTGGTTTCGGGATTTCGATACGACGGACAGGCTGCGGTTGATAGGTACCCTGTAAAAGGGCAGTTTTCATGTTGTACCATTCGGTTACGAGGTGCGGTCTCAGGTTTTGAACCGGCATTCCATCTACACCATGGCTTCCCTTATTTCTTTCTACACGCTTCAATGCCTGTATTAAGTTTTCCCTCTCTAGTATCTGTTCCATTAACATCGTTGATATCCTTTCCCTGCGTGGACGAGATGGTCTATTTGTGCCTTTATCTGCTCCGCCCTTTTGAAGTTCCCCGTGTATTCACCACTTCTTCCTTCAAATAAGTTCCGTTAGGAATTGTTTGCTTCTTCGCAAAATAACGAACGCCTAGTATCCGTCCTCCTCAATCTGTTCGGTCCTTCCTTATCTTCTCGAGTAGACAAGTACTATGACCTCTGCTGACTTCTGATGATTCAGCTGTCCATCACTGGACAGGTTACCAAGTGTACTTGGCTGTCACCAGACCTCCCCGGGTAAGAGTGCAATCTTTCCCTCCATCTATCTGCTTCATTTACTCTGTACCACCTTCGGCAGTAAGGACTTTGTTTTGTTTCGCAAACTCATCCAATGATACCTAGCCTTATATGAAGTTCGTGTTCCTCAGACCGGAGGTTTGCCGCTTGCTTCCTTCAGATTCCACGTCACCATGGACACCCTTGCATTAAGCTAACCATTACTACTGCCTTCATGGTTCGGGACTCACACCCTATAGATTGCACCCATGCCGGGCGCACGAAAAAGCTGCCTTAAAGACAGCTCCGATCTTCAGCTAACGCACCCGTTAGTTCTATAAGAAAAGCGAACCTTATTCAAGAATCGCGCCCGATTGCTGAAGATAGATTTTTTACCATTTCAACAATCCAAAAAAATCAGTCGTAAACACTGAAAGTAAAAATATTGATATTATCACTAATTGAATAGTTGAAAAAATATAATCATTTCTATTTTCTGCATATCTCTTCTCCATAATTACTCTAGCTGTTTCAGATGCAATTATAAAAACAAACAAAAGGATATGCGTTTCCAAAAACCAAATATGCTCTAAAGGGTCACGTTTGACGTTAGTGAAAAAACCGATAAACAAAAAGACAATAAAAATGATTCTAATTGTCCAATCAATTTTTTTGTGTTTATCATTTACATGGCCATAGGAAAACAATTTTTTCTTTTCAACATTAAGCCATTTTCTCAAAACTTTATTAATGAAAAAGAGAAAAAGTCCAAAAATAGATAACATTAAAATTAACTTTACGAAAACACTCTCCACGAACGAATCACCACCTACCAAAAAACTCTTTCTTTTTATCAAGTTCCAATTATTTCAAATATACTCATTCTAAACAAGACCCATCTTCAATAAAATGGACCAATTGTTGAACAACTCCATATGCACTCTTGAACTATCCTGCCCCGTTAGTTCACTAAAAAATGTTCCGAACCACCATATAAATGCTATATCAAAAATACTACGAACCACATAAACGCAATACCAAAATTTAATAACATCTGCCTCTTATTTTCCTTTTTTAAAAAACTTTCAAATCCATCTATTATTGAACCAATTCCTAATAAAAGATATATATTTTTTATGAAATTAAAATCATTAATTATACATAATATTAAAATTAAGCCCATTGCTATTATCATTAAATATCTAATCAGTATAAATGGTTTAGTACTTTCTCTTTTTTCAAAAAACAATCCCATTACATATTTCAACTTATTTGACACTAAATTTCCCCCATAAACTACAAACTGAATTTAATAAACTATACCATAAAGCAAACGGGTCTTCTTCAACTAACCTGCCCCGTTAGCATTCCTGTAGAGCATTAATTATCGGCTTTGAAAAAAACAGAGCCCCTCAGTATGATGAGAGTACACACAAACCAAAACTCATCTTAAGGAGGAAGCTCTACTATGAATTTTAAAATGCAAAACAAACAAAATCAACTAATTGAGAGAATTACGGATCAACATCTAGTTGTTGGTGTGGATATCGCCCAACACGTACACGTGGCCCGTGCTGTAAACTATCGAGGCATTGTGATCGGGAAACCTTTGTCTTTTGAAAATAACGAAGAGGGTTTTACTAGATTACTAAATTGGATCAAGGAACTAAAACACATGAAAAACCTAGACACCACGATAGTCGGAATGGAACCTACCGGTCATTATTGGATAAACCTTTCAAAGTGGCTAGTCAAACAAAACATTGATGTCGTTACGGTCAATCCTCACCATGTCAAAAGAAACAAAGAAAATCGTGATAATACGCAATCCAAAAGTGATAAAAAAGATGCCCTTGTCATCGCTGATATGGTGAAGAATGGCTATTATGCCTTCGTTCGTTCCACTTCAGAATCATTTGAAAAACTTCGTGTCCTTATGGCTAACCGAGATGTGATCGTTAAGCGTCTTGTAAGCTCCATCAACCAAATTAATCGCTGGGTGGATGTTGTCTTTCCCGAGCTCCGGCAAGTGTTTAAAGACGTATCATGTAAAGGGGCAATCGCAACCCTACGCCTCTTTCCTACCCCATCTGAATTATGTTCCTTTCAGCCTCAAGATATCGTAACCGGATGGAAATCATGTATGAAGCGACATTCCGGGCATAAAAAAGCCCGTTCTCTGCTTACATTGGCCAAGCGTTCAATTGGTACGAAACAAGCCCTTGATGCGTATAAACTTCACTTGGAACAGTTATTAGAGGAATATGATTTCGCTACATCCCAACTCGAAAGAGTGACGCAAGAAGTCACAAACGTCTTGGAACAGATTCCATTCGTTAAGCAAATACTTGCCATTAAAGGAATCAGCGAGATTTCACTGGCGGGCATCTTAGGAGAAGCTGGAGATCTGAGTGGGTTCGCTCACGGGAATGCGCTCCTTCGTCATGCAGGATTGCATCTCGCTGAGGCAAGCTCTGGGAAGTGGAAAGGCCAAATTGTTCTTTCCAAACGTGGAAGATCACGCCTGCGGCGTTACCTCTTCCTTGCGACCATGAGTCTGGTGATGAATAATCCTGAGTTTAAAGCCCTACACTCGAACAATGTTAAGTTGAAGAAGATTAAGAAAATGAAATCCATCATGAAACTATGTGGAAAACTCGCCCGTGTCCTAGTAGGTATTGCTCGTAATGGCTCTGTCTATAAACCGGAAATGGTATTCCCTCTTGAACAACTAGCAGCGTAAATATACATTCACATTATTTTTACGAAAGTTGGCTTATTCGTAGGATTTCAAAGAAAGCACGAAGTACTGGATATATAGAACAAAAGGGCAAGGACCCGTTCCGTTAGCAAAACCAGCCTCCACCCCTTGGATAGGCATGACGAAGGAATGAAAGGGCATAGGATTATGACCCGTTGAGACATGGGAGGGAAAGCGTCCAGGGGCAGCTTGGAGAATGCGTGCAGCATATGTAATAATATGGGATTTTCAATAGATCCCCTATTTCAATCTGCCCTCATCTTATCAAAACGGTCCTATCTCTTTCGTTCATCTAAAGCAACCTATACCATGTGGTTTGAAATCCTGCGAATAAGCGAGTATTCGTGAGCATTATCTATTAAACTGAGGGAGTTCTATAAGCATGAAGTGGTTTACCCTTATTTTAGATTAATCCACTCGCTTTTCTCCCAATCATTTTTTAACAGGCTAAATGTAATTAAGTCTTCATAATGGTCATATAACCATTGTCCATCCCGTTTAATTCCTTCTTGAACAAATCCCAATCTTCGTGGAATAGTTATACTTTTTAGGTTATTAACTGCAACCTGAATCTCAATTCTATTTAAATCCAACTCTTTAAATAGGTAGTTTACTAATGAACTTACACTCTTAGTTATTATTCCATTCCCTTGTGCTTCTTCTGACAAAAAATAGCCGATACTTGTAGCTTTGTTCTTCCAATCAATATAATGCAGACCAATCATTCCAACCAGCTTCCCATTATATCTAATACCTGCATCTAATCCATTATTATTAGCGTAATTGTTTATCCAAATCGATATGATAGGCTCAAAATCCTGTGCAGATTTTCTTTTATCAACCCAAAGTAGCCATTTTCGTAAATGTTCTCTGTTATTATCTACTAATTTGAATAATTCCTCTTTGTGCTGCTGTTGAAGTAACTCAATTCCTATTTGATTATCTACTTTGAATGAGAACATCTTCCTGCCACCTAATTTTTCCCTATTTTAACACATGTTTTTATTTTATAAAATGTTATTCAACTAACCTGCCCCGTTAGCTGCATGAGAGTTACTGTTGCTCCTTTTTGGGTGATCATGGTCATATGCGGCAGTTAGAGAAGGGTTTTTGGCATACAAGGTTGCCGAAGGAATTCAAGTTACAAATGATCTCCCTAATAGTTACCCCAAAAAAAGTAGAAGATTTGACGTCCTGCTTTGTTGGGGTTTTTTTCCTCTGCATAAAATTTTTCAATTGACTTATTGAAAAAAATAAAATAAAATTTAAAGTACTTATTTTAAACTACTCTAACTTGAGTACTTTGAATAAATTAACATGTTAAAATTAACTCAAAAGGATGGATTCAACAGATGAAATTTACTAAATTCTTAAAAACAAGAGGGGCAACTGCGGCAATCTTTATGGGGATTTTCTATGCTGTTGCCATGCTAGGCATCTTCTTGCCTGGGTATACAGCCATTCCAGGAAATGTCGATAAATTACCTATCGCTATCATCAATGATGATGTCGGTAAGAATGGTGCGATGATTGCCGAAAAGTTACAAGAAAATTTACCCTTTAAAGAAATCGAGACGGATATAACCAATAAACAAGCCTTAAAGATTTAGAGAAAAATGATTTGGCATTAGTCGTACACATCCCAAAAACCTTCTCTGCGAATATGCAAAAAGGTGAAGCGTCATCAAGCATTGACTTTACAATCAATGAGGCAGGGGCAACAGTCGTTTCTTCTACCATGAATGCTATCGTAACTGAAATTAACAATCAGTTAAGCACACAATTCTCACAACAAACAGCCCAGGGCGTATTGATGAACTTTAATGTACCAGAAAAGCAAGCCGCAGAATTAGCGGAAAAGATTGAGAGATCCTATGTCGGAAATGTAGTTACAATCAACGAAATACCAGATGGTATGAATAATAATATGCTGCCAATGTTCTTAACAATGGCCGGTTATGTTGGGGCGATGATTGGAGCGATGCAATTAGTAGGTGCATTTAAAGCCAGTCGAGGAAAAGCAAGTAAAACACGTTTATTCATTTATGTTCAATTAGCTGCGTTATTGATTGCAGTTATTTCATCACTCGTTGCTGTAGGTGTAGCGTATTTAATTGACAAGCCTAGCGGTGACCTATTCTTCAGTATAGTAGGTCAACAAATTTTAAACTATATGGTATGTTTTAATTTCACAGCGATTTTAATCTTCTTATTAGGTGAAGGCGGCATGATTTTAAACTTACCGATTTTATTAATTCAAACAATAGCAAATGGTGCCACTATCACACGTGATATGATGCATTTACCATATGAATGGATGAGCCACATTTCACCAATGTATTACTCGGTGCAAGCGTACTTTGCAAACCTATATGGCAGCATTAGTCCAAGTCCGTATATTTGGTCAATGGTTGCGGTTGGTGCTGTTTCGATGTTAATTAATATGGCTATTGTCGCGTTTATTCAAAAACCAATGCCAGGACAGGTTTCTGAAACAGAAGTTAAAAAGAATGCGGCTGAAATCACAGCTTAGGTTTTGCTACAATAAGGAGATAATACTTCTTAAAGGAGCGTAGGAAATGTCTATTCAAATTTTTATATTGAGCAAGCTGATGGAAGATAAAAATTATCCTTATAAATTAAAAAAGCAGCTTTCAGAACCCATTCCGTTGGATCGCCTAGGCGGGTTAACGGAAAGTAAACTGTACTACCATTTTGAATCATTAGTAAAACAAGGTTTAGTCGAGCCAGTTGAAGTGATAAAAGAAGAACATCGGCCTGATAAACAGGTATTTGCGATTACGGCTAAGGGTCGCGAAGAACTACCAAATAAAATCTATAAATTATTTGAAAGTGCGGATGAAATTAAGGAAATGATTGTTGGTTTAGCCAACATCAAGTATGTAGACCGGGATAAAGTAGTAGATATATTAGAAAAAAAAGTAAAGTCCATCAAGTCTATTTGGGAGCAGCTTGAGAATTTCGAGCCAGACCCTAAAGGCAACGAGAATATTCGTGAATTTTTGGATGGTTATTTTTCGACCAGAACAGATCACACAATATATTGGTTTGAAGAGTTAATTAGAAGGATTAAGACTAATGAATTATAAGTTTACTCAAGAGCAGGATTTTTGGCAGGAGTTCCATACTTTAGATCAAAAAGTAATTAGAGGTTCACAAAATGAATAATGTATATGTCATTACTGGTGGTTCAGGCGGAATGGGCAAAGCGATTGCTGAATTAGTTGGTAAAAAAGGAACACTATTATTAGCTGATATAAATAAAGAACGACTAGAACAAGCAAAACAAGAATTAGAAGTCGCAGGGGTTACTGAATTGTAGATGAATTAAACACCTTTGTTAGCCCATTGAATATTAAAAATTTTAAAGAGCCTTACTAACATTCTTTGTAGTAAGGCTCTTAGTTTTCTATTCATATTTAAATTGTTTCCCTATATGATTACAAAAGATTATATTAAGTTTTCCCATCATGAAGTTTAATAAAATGGAGTGCCTAGGCGCTTTTCCCTTTAGCTCCATAAGAAACTTCTATGGCGGCGATTCTCGCCGCCACCATCTAGCATGAAAACCTGCTCTTTACCCAAAATAAAGTCTAACCCATTAAACCCTTGACAATAATGGATGATAACAATACAACCAGGCTGAACTTTTTTTGGTGGATCTTAAGGAAGATACCCTGTATAAGAAACTGGTTGTGACAGTATTGAAGAACCATTTAGTGTACTACAAGTACGTATACAAAAATTTTTGTAACAAATCTCCTGTCATATGTATTGTTAATCTTTTATTGAGGTGATTCTCCTATGGAAGCAATGATTGAACGGTGTGCTGGCCTAGATGTACACCAAGAAACAGTAGTAGCCTGTGTACTATTTGGTCCATTAGATAAAAAGCCAAATACCTCTATTGAAACGTTTTCAACTACAACAACGGGACTCTTGGCTTTAAGTGATTGGCTAGCTACACTTCAGGTATCCGATGTTGTGATGGAAAGTACCGGAGTCTATTGGAAACCAATATGGAATATACTCGAAGGTTCTTTTCACCTTGTTCTTGCCAATGCCAGACATGTCAAAAATGTTCCAGGGCGTAAAACTGATGTGAAAGATGCCGAATGGCTTGCCAAGCTTCTAAGATGTGGACTTATTGAAAGCAATTTTGTTCCACCGGGGGATATTCGTGATTTACGAGATCTTACTCGTTATCGAAAAAAATTGATTCATCATCGCACTTCAGAGCAGAATCGCATTCACAAAATTCTTCAAGATGCTAATATCAAGCTAACATCCGTACTATCAGACATTTTTGGTGTATCGGGACGCCGTATCCTTGAAGCGATTCTAAACGGTGAAAAAATAGAGACCGATGGTCTTCGAAAAATGGTGGATTGGCGAACAAAAGCAAGTATTACTGACATTGCCAGTGCAATTAATGGTCGTATTCGCCGTCATCATCGTGATATGTTGCGTTACCATTGGGAGCATATGAGTTATTTAGAAAAAGCCATAGAAGAATTGGAAAAACAAATCGATCAACTCCTGTCCCCCTATCGTAAGGAAGTAGAATTATTGGATGGAATACCTGGTGTGAACAAAGCTGCCGCAGCTACTTTTATTGCAGAGATGGGCGTTGATATGTCCGTATTTAAGTCAGCTAAACATCTTGCCTCTTGGGCTGGTGTGAGTCCCGGAAATTACGAAAGTGCTGGTAAAAAAAAACGAGTAAAACCACACAAGGTAACAAAGCATTAAAAACGATGGCCGTAGAGTGTGTACTGGCAACCTCAAGGCAAAATAATCGAATTGCTTCACATCGAAAAAGGATTACCAAACGACAGGGAAAAATGAAGGGCCGAATTGCTTCTGCTCATTTACTATTGACGATTGCTTACAACATCTTAAAAACAGGAGAACCCTATCATGAACTAGGCTCCAATTACCTTGAAGAAAAACAAATGAACAAAGAATTAAAAATGATCGAATACCTAAAAAAGAAAGGCTATACAATCGATCCATCAGAACAACAAACTGCATAACCAGTTAAAATAACGACATATAGTTCATTTACGTCCTTCAAAAAAATTAGAATATGGTGGGCTTATTTTAGTATGGCCTTTCACGAATATGTTTTCATACAAAAAAAAGAGTTTACGTGTACTCACTCACAAACTTTAAATTTTCATTCTAAATCTTAAGGCTGAATTACTTAAAATACCATTTTAACGCATTCGTGTACAATATTTTATCGGATGCTTTTTCATCAAATAGACGCTGAATCAATTCAATGTCTGCATACTCAAAAGGTCTTTTCGCCCTTGTAGATGGCAAATGTGTTCCGAACATAAGAGCGTCTGGATTAATATCATAAATAGAGTGTAAGGCATTCTCAATATTCAATTCTACACGACCAAAACCAGTTGCTTTAACTCGAATGCCTTTATCCACCAGCCTTAATAAATGAGGTAATCCTTCTTCAGATAATCCTAAATGGTCAATTGATATGGCAGGTAATTTTTCAATAGTAGATGCAATTTCGGGTAACTCTTTTGCATCAATATAAAGTTCGCTATGCCACCCTACTAAATCATAAACTCTCCTTGCAAAGTAATCGAGCTTCGATAAATCTTCTGAACCACCTCGTTTTATATTAAAACGTAATGCTTTTACCCCATTTTTATTTAAACTTATAATCTCTTCGTCCGTCACAGTAAAAGGTAATTGCGTAACGCCACAAAATGTTGAACCCATTTGTTTAAGTGCCTTCAATAAATATTCTTGATCAAACCCTTGGAATGACCCAGATACAATCGCTCCACCTAATACATTCAAATCAGAAGTTTCATTTTGATAATCTTCTACAACATAGCTGGGTGGCAAATATCCTTGGTTTTCGATGATTGGAAAATCAAAATCAATAATATGAAAATGTGCATCAAAAATTCTCATTTCAAATCCCCTTTCTTTTCTTTAACATATCAATTATGGTACATAAATAAAATTGTGGGTTATTAATACAGATTCATAAGTTTATCTTATTGCACTATCCTGCCCCGTTAGTGCCATAAGAAAAAGGCTGCCTCAGCAACCTGCCTTCTTGAAAGAAGAAAACTAATAGTATTTGTAACAAGGAATTATTCACTCAACCTCGAGGTAGTTGTAAGGTTATTAAGGGCACAAAATCTAAATACGCTACAATAATATTAATGGTCCAGGTTAAGCTAACCTGAACCATTAAAAAGCTGCCTTAAGACAGCTTCGATCTTAAGCTAACGCACGTTGAATGGCTATTCAAGTAATAACTCGGACTTAAATACGATTACAGCATTTCCCGCAATCCTTACTTCCTCTGGTTCCTGATTACAAATTTTCACTTGAACATCAATGACACCCGCCCGGTTTATAGCTTCGCCCTGCACTGCTTTAAAACTAAATAAAGTATTATCATGTTTGACAAGTCCATGGTGTATTAAGTATGCGCCTAAAGGGCCGTTCGCATTGCCTGTAACAGGGTCTTCGTTAATACCAATTGCTGGAGCAAACATTCTTCCATGAATTAAGATTTCGGAGTCGGGAGCATTCATCGTAAACACATAGAAACCATTGCAATTAATTAATCCACTGACTTTTGTTAGTAAATCCATATTAGGGTTTAATCGGTGAAGAAGTTCCGAATTTTTAATTCCAATCATCACCTTGGAATGCCCAGTAGAAACGATTTGTACTGGACAATCTTCTAATAAATCATTTTCACTAATATTGAAAGCTGTAAATATGTTTTCTAAAGCTAGACCATCAATCACCGCATCAAAACTTATACTACCCTGGGTCATTATAATTTTGTAATCATTATCTTCTTTAATCACATCGACTGGTAAAATGCCAGCACCAGTTTTATGATAAACTTTACCTGTATTTAAACTATTTTCAACTGCACGAGCATAGTGGGCAGCAATCGTCGCATGTCCACAGATGGGAACCTCATGAGTAGGCGTAAAAAAACGAATATGTACATCAGATTCGCTATTGTCTGATTTAAATATAAATGCCGTTTCCGAATTGTTAAGCTCTCTAGCAATCCTCTGCATCTCACCCGAAGATAAACCATCTGCATTTGTAATTACACCAGCAGGATTACCTGATAATTTTTCTTTCGTAAATGAATCAATTTGATATAATCGGTACTTTCTTGCCATGTCATTTCCCACCTTTAATATAGTGAATTTCCGGTCCTTTATACTATCTATAATTCTTATTATATTAAAAATTACCCCGTTAGCTCCACAAGAAAAAGGAACCGCAGCAACCACAGTTATTGAAGTAAAGCACCTGTTAGTTCAACAAGGTTTACATTATCCCTGACGTAATATTTTTTGAAACATTTTTGGTTGATGTTTTTCCAAAACCTTTATCAATTCTTTTCCAAAAATAGTTATGGTTCTTTCCCAAGGGTGCCCTAATAATCCCCATTCAAAATTCTTATGAATAAAAAAGTAATAATCACCGTTTGGAAAAATAGGTACTGTCCATTCATCAAATTCACTTTTCGGAAACTCCAAACGGGGGTTTATCCAATAACCTGGATGTTGCCAATCTAACGCATACATATATTCATTTTTCTGTGTGAGTTCTTGAAAGACAAGCAATGATTTTTCCTCTAGGTCATTATAAATCTCATCATAAGTATCTAAATCTACGGACACGTTTAAATACTTGGATACATCATAAGTGATAAATGGATTTGGCACTTCAAAAGATGGAAAGTCTGACATACCCGGTTCAAATTTAAATGCATCATATATCCTATCCCATACCGCTTTATATTCTAATGTAGATAATTCAATCCAATTTTCCATTTGAATAGCCACCTTTACGATGCTTTTAATGAGGGTTATTATATCATTTCTTGTAGAACTAACCTGCCCAGTTAGTCCCATAAGAAAAAGGCTGCCACAGCAACCCCTGTTTTTGAAGTAAAGCACCCGTTAGTTCAATAACAAAGTCTAGGAATCTCCTCATTCCAAGAACAAAATAGATAAAATTGAATAAAATGCATCCCATTATAAAGGGTTACATTAATAAATCTTAGCATATATAATTCTAAGTTTGTGTTGTATGAGAAAGGTAGAGGATCTAGCCAGGGTGGATTTTATTCATATAATTTCAGATGCAATCATAATGAGATCTACTTCCTATTCCAAGATAAAAATGGCAATAGAAAATCTAAGCTCTGAATGATGGTTCGGGAGCTATATGAGGGATCTTTTCTGTTTTAAAGAGGGCTTAAATAAAAAATTATTTAGGTTTTATCAATAAAAAAAGCAGATTTTCCTACGTGGAATGAACCCGTTTTTTTGGATTTCATCTCATTAAACAAACACGTGTAGCCAGTCACTGTTATCCGTTAGTTGTGCTGTAAAACCTCGAAGGTTGACTTGTTTGTTGAAGTTAAAAAGACTGGGCAAGACGGAATCCAAGGTCGTCTATACAAAATGACGGATGGCTACGTCGACGACACGAAGCCCCACAACCCCTGGCCTCTTCAGCCCAGCTACCCCCTCGGAAAATTCGGTAGGAGCCGTACACTTGTTCATCATATAAATCCCAACACCACTCCCAAACATTCCCTAACATATCATACAGACCCCATATATTCGGTTCCTTTCTTCCTACTTCATGGATCTTGCCTCCTGAATTTTCGTTATACCAGGCAATCTTATCAAGCTCTCCGTATCTATAACCAGTAGTCCCTGCTTTACATGCATATTGCCACTCTGCTTCTGAAGGAAGTCGATAACCGTTTGATTCCCAATCACAAATAATGTTTTCACCATCATTACTTATAGAATAACACTCTTTCAGTCCAGCTTTCTGTGACAGTAGATTACAAAAAGAAATTGCATCATTCCAAGAAATATTCACAACCGGTTTTAGATCTCCGTCAAAAGAATTAGGTGATTTATTTGTAATAGCATAGTATAGACCCATAGTTACAGGATACCGGGCAAGAAGAAACGGTCTTATTTCAGCTTTCCATTTGCTTTTTATTCTATCGTCTCTTAATTCTATTTCTCCCCCTGGAATTTTTACCATAGGATAGTCAATATAACTCTTTATTTTATTAGACACTCTACCTTCCTCCTAATGATCTTGATTTTATAACCTTATTTCATCTTTTCTTAATCCTAATCTCATTATTTCAACTCCTTTAAATATTAAATTCACTCTTTCACTAAGAAATTCCTTCTTAAACTAACCTCCTAGTTCATTAAGGAAAACCAAAATCAAATCGGTACATCTTTTTTATAAACAGTACGACTTAATTTTAAAACTACACTTAAACACATGACAAAACCCCACCTGTTTCCATTTAGCAACTGGTGGGGTTTCTATTTGGCTTCTACATCTACATCAACCGGGAGGTCCATCTTGTGCAATCACGCCCTTTCATTTAAATGGCTAATTTACTGTATTCATCCAACTGATCTTTGGTTAAATTTTTGATGAAGTGGTCGAAGTTGATCGACTCCATTTCATACCTTTCACAAATCTTTAAATAACTTTCATAGGCTTTATCATAAATGTTCATCATCTGATTCCTCCTTCTGTTATATAACAATAAATTTAACTTATAAATAATATATAACAACGTCATTTTATTGTCAATATTATTTTCTGAAAATTCTAAATAAGCATCCTTCCCTTTAGTATTTCCCCCATTGTTCTTCGCTAACCGTCTACTTTAAAAAAAGCCTGACACAGCTCTTCAATTGGATAATTTGCCTTCAATGGGTAAAGTAGTATTATGAATGCCCCCCTTTGTGTAGCTTTAAAATAAAGTTTGCTTAAATTAACGCTTTTAACCTGGATATAAAAACAAATATGAAGAGCATGTTTTGAAAATAGATTAATCAAAACATGCCCTTATTAATTGGATTTATTCTTTTATAAAAAAGATTGATCATTATTGTGTTCCTTCATGAATGAACTAACGCACCAGTTAGTTCAACAAGGATTTACTCTGTGTAAATAATTCCTACTAACTTCGACTTATTGTACAAAAAACTAAAAAAGGTTCGTGGTATCTAATGATAAAAGGAAATAGTTATATTCTTGTTTTCACTGTGCTTGTCTCTTTAATAATAATACTTGTTTCAACTACACCAATAATAATTTAAATTTCTTTTATCAATCCCATATCCAAAAAAGAACTACCCCAGCTATAAAAAGAATAGGGAATATAATGATTAATACTCCTATCGTTGCAAATCCACTACCCTCACTTATTCCATAGAGAGTAACGACTATCTTGAAAATAAAGGGGCTATTACGAACATTGTAGTTATCCCCCAAATGCTGTACTTCAATCTACAAACAATAAGACTTAATTTTGAACTACCCACCACTTATCGACCTTACGGTCTGATTGAAGTGGGGGATTCCTAAGAACATTAGCCTATCGGCCAATTTTTAATTAGGCTCCTCCCGTAGTTCCTACGGTTAGAAGCCTTATGGCTTCATTCATTAGATTGAGTCCTGCGTTAATATCTCGATCGTGGTGAGTAGTACAAAAAGGACAATCCCATTCACGAAGATTCAGATGTTTAACGTCTTTATTTTGGTAACCGCAGCTAGAACACAATTGGCTAGAAGCAAACGTTTTAGATACGGTCACGATTTGTTTACCATACCATTTTGCTTTGTATTCCAACATTTTTTTGAATTGGTACCAAGATACTTCACTAATAGCTTTAGCTAGTTTGTGATTTTTCATCATATTCGACACTTGCAAGTCTTCCATTCCAATCACATCGTGGTTTTTGATGATTTCGGTAGAAACTTTATGTAAGTAATCCATTCGGGCATTTGAAATTTTTTCGTGTAGGATAGCCACTTTTCGTTTTTGTTTTTGATAGTTTTTGGCTTCAGCCAATGGTTTATTTTGATTCAAGGCTATTTCTTGTCGCCTTGAAAGAATCCGTTGTGCTCTCGCCCTTCACACGCTTGAAGAGGGAGTCTTCTGGCGGGAAATGATAAATTATCAAAATCCACAATAAACGAAATAGAGTTGATTCTACTGTATTGTAGAATCAACTCTATTTTTAATTTCTGACTAATCAACATTAAAATTTGACATAGACTTTATAAAAAGTTTGATCATTTTTTCTATGCACTTACAAATCTATTTATTTATATGACTCATAGCTTGTCCATTAAAGACCTAGCAATATTAAAACACTTAAACAAGTTTTTTCAAACATAAAATACTGCTTTTAAACTGAATCAGCAAGCTTCTAATAAAAGGAATCAACTATTTGGAATGGCTGCATAAAAACCAAATTCTATAAGAAACATAGACTACTTTCAATAAATGCAATTTTAACACGAGAACCGGATATTACCTTTCACATCTTTCTTTTTGTTTTAAATTTCAATAAAAGAGAGAAGTATTGGCATATAGCGATGAGGCGCCGCCAGAGTGTACAAATAGTATATTATCATCCGGCTTAAAGGTGCCTTTTTGTATTAAATCAATGAGTCCCGCTACCGCTTTACCCGTATATACGGGATCTAATAAAATCCCTTCTGTTCTTGCCATGAGTTTGACAGCTTCCACCATTTCTGGCGTAGGTAAAGCATAGCCAGGTCCGACATACTCATCAAAACACATAACAGCCTCACGAGGGATTGAATTTGGAATGCCGATGTGTGTTGAAGTTTCTTTAACAAGCTGAAAAACTTTCTCTTCTTGTTCAGCTTTTCCTCTGCTTACGTTTATTCCAATTACCGATATTCCACTTTGATTTCCATGAAATCCGGTCACCAAACCAGCATGCATTCCCCCACTGCCGCTTACACAAACGACTGACTTCATATCGATTCCTTGATTAAATGACTGTGCCAAAATTTCCTGAGCGCAAGCAGCATATCCCGTTGCACCAATCACATTGGATCCCCCGACTGGTATTATGTAAGGTCGATTCCCTTTCTCCGTTACCTCATTAGCTACTTTCTGCATTTCTTGCATTAAGTCCGCTCCATTAGGCACAATTTTGATTTCTTCAGCGCCCAATAAATGATATAAAAAATAGTTACCGTTAAAATCTGGCTCCGGACTTTCTGAAAGGCCTTCTTCCAACACAAGGATGCACTTCATTTTCTCTTTAACTGCAGCGGCTAGTGTTAAGCGGCAATGATTTGATTGAATGCCTCCACATGTAATTAACGTATCCGCACCTTTTTCCATTGCATCGGCAACAAGGAACTCTAGTTTTCTTGTTTTATTTCCCCCAGCCGTCAGACCCAGTAAATCATCTCGTTTAAGATAAATGGATGGGCCCCCAAGAACTTCAGAAAAATGATGTAATTTCTCAATAGGTGTATCGGTTGGTGTATATCGTCGTCTAGGGAATTGTGCTAAATTCATATTAAATCTCCTCCATATTTCTCTGTTTAAGACTAACCATATGTAAAATAAAGAAAAGAGAATTTCATTCTAACATTCTCTTTTCAATTATTATTATTAAATCATAGCAATGGCTTCGATTTCAATCATAGCATCTTTAGGCAAACGAGCAACTTCAATCGCACTTCTAGCTGGATAATTATCTGTAAAAAATTCTCCATATACATGATTCATCGTGGCAAAGTGACTCATATCACTTAAAAAAACCGTTGTTTTTATTACCTGCTGTAAGCTTGCTCCCGCCGCTTCCACAACCTTCTTAAGATTCTCCAATGACACCCTTGTTTGCTCCTCAATATTATCAGGCATTTCTCCAGTTTCAGGATAAATTGGAAGCTGCCCTGAAGTATACACTACATTTCCTACTTTAATGGCTTGTGAATAAGGACCGATAGCCTTGGGGGCTTCTTTGGTTATGATTGTTTCTTTTAACATATAAAACACCTCTTTTTTTTGTAATCCTATTTATACGGAATTGAATTTAATTTCCCTTTGAATAAAACGCTTACATTTAATTACAGCCTTACCTCTTATTCTTTGCGCTCAAAATCACACTCCATAAGCGGAACTATTTTTGTTTTCTTAATGATTTTATAACCAAGCCAGAGAAGCAAGAAAATAGGAAGACCAATGTACGTCGCTATAATTTCTGCCCAGCTAATTTGATGTCCAGAAAAAAGTGTCTGCCCAAAAATGAAAACCACAAAAAATAACAGCGTGATAACCGGGCCCAACGGGTACCATTTGGCTTTAAACGGCAATTCATTTAGATCTCTGCCTTGAGCTACATATGCCTTACGGAAGCGGTAATGACTAACGGCAATCCCGAACCATTTGATAAATCCGGTAAGGGCTGAAGCATTTACCAACCAAATAAACACTGAACCATTTCCAAAAAGGGAAGCTAAAAAAGAGGCAAGTCCTATAATAGCAGTTGTACAAAGGGCCAACATGGGAATTCCCTTCCTGTTAAGCCGTGCAAAGATTCGTGGTGCCTTTCCTTCTTTCGCCAGTGCCCATAGCATACGTGAAGAAGCATACATTGCTGAATTTGCTGCTGATAAAACAGATGTAAGCAGCACGGCATTCATGACGGAAGCGGCAAATGCCAACCCAGCTCTCTGAAGAACAAGCGTGAAGGGGCTGATAGATACATTTTGAACGCCGGATTTAAGCAGGTTTGGATCCGTATAAGGGATAATCAAACCGATAACAAAAATCGTCAACACGTAGAAAATAAGGATTCGCCAGAAGATTGACCGAATCGCTTTCGGTACATTTTTCGATGGATTTTCGGTTTCACCGGCTGCCGTCGCAATAACCTCAGTTCCCTGGAACGCAAAGCCCGCGATGAGCACTACACTAAAGATAGATACAAGCCCGCCATTGAAAGGAGCATCTCCATGGGTAAAGTTACTGAACCCGACCGAATGTCCTCCCATAATTCCAAAAATCATAGCAACCCCAATAACGAGAAATACGATGATCGAGATGACCTTAATACCAGCAAACCAGTATTCACTTTCCCCATATGCCTTGACTGATAAGACATTTAACATTAGCAACAAACCCAAAAATAGTGCGCTCCACAAGATAGAAGGTGAGTCCGGAAACCAATACTTCATAATAAGAGTAGAGGCCACCAAATCTGCAGGAACCGTTATCGCGGTTGTATACCAATAGTTCCAACCTAACGCAAAGCCTAACGCAGGATCAATATACTTTGAGGCATAGATATCAAAGGCCCCCGGGACCGGTAAGAAGGCCGATAGCTCTCCTAAACTATTCATGACAAAATAGACCATGATTCCTACCAGAATGTATGCTGCTAGCGCTCCTCCCGGCCCCGCAGTGCTAATCGTCGATCCGCTGGATACAAACAATCCTGTACCAATAGCGCCACCAATAGCCATCATCGTTAAATGTCTGGGTTTCAGCTTCCTTTGTAAGGATGCTTTTGAATTTCGCTCTTCTAGGGTGTTGCTTATCTCTGCTTCTAATTTCCCCATAGTGTATCCCCCTTCAATTTGTATGCAAGGCTCATCTGGCTGTTCTTTTAAAAAATCTCTTTATTGATTATTTTTAGAACTTTCAGTCATTTAACAAAATACCTCTACCTTCTGCTTTTGCCCTGACCCCTCTCAAATCCAGGCGAGAAAATGATATATATGCACTCTCCCGCTTTAATTTTAAGTAACTATTAATTGAGAAAAATAGATATTTTTTATGAAGTTAACATAATTTATATTTTTCCAACTTGCGATAAAGAGTAGAAAGGCTAATCTGTAGTTCCCGGGCAATTTGTTCTTTATCATGCCGATATTTTTCAGCTAAGAAATAGCTCTGGATTACGTCTTTTTCATATTCTGAAATCATTTGTTCTAAACTTAATCCGCTACTCTCCACAGTGAGATGATCCTGTTGAAACAGATAGTCAGGTAAATCATGGAAGGAGACGGTATCTGATTCAGCCATATTTGCCATATATTCTACGGCGTTTTCCAACTGCCGTATATTCCCCGGCCAATCATAGCGTATAAGCCATCGCTCCAGCATTGGGTCCAGTCTCAAGGGGTGCCTTTGCATGATCTTACAATGTTTATGCATGAAATGTTCAAGATACAAAGCGATATCATCACGCCGCTCTCGCAAGGGTTTGGTATGTAGAGGGATGACATTGAGACGATAATATAAATCCTCGCGAAAAGTTCCGTTTCGCACCATTTCCTCCAGGTTTTGGTGAGTGGCTGCAATCACCCGTACATTAATCTCGATTGCTTTTTTTCCACCGATTCTTTCAATCTCTCTTTCTTGTAAAACCCGTAATAACTTTGGCTGCAAGAAAAGCGGCATATCTCCAATTTCATCAAGAAAAATGGTTCCGTTGTGCGCTAATTCAAATTTCCCCATTTTCCCATTCCGACTTGAGCCGGTAAATGATCCGCCCTCATAACCAAACAACTCACTTTCCAACAAGCTTTCAGGTATGGCAGCGCAATTAACTGCTACAAATGAATGCATCCGGCGTTTGCTTTCAAAATGAATCGCTTTGGCTAATAATTCCTTCCCCGTACCGCTATCTCCCCTAATCAGGACAGTGGATGGGCTGTTTATAATCCGTCTTGCTTTTTTAATAACATCTTGAAGCCCGGAATCTTTACCAAGAATGTTTTCAAAAGTAATAGATTTCGGGGGGATCGGGATATCTTCTTGTATTTTGCAACCCGGTTCTTTATCAGGGTCCAGCATTGCTAATTTATTGACTAACAATGTACTAACATTGCGTAAAAACTGGATCAGATTCTCTGATTCTATAATCATTTTCTCCTTTTGTTCATGGGAAAAACCAATCATGCCGATGACGCCAACTGGTTTGTCTTGCTTTACAATAGGAAACCCGATGGTAGCGAGTTCTTTGCATTGATTTACGAATTTACAACTCCTACACTGCGACTCATCTTTTTTCACATCATAAACCACTCCAGGCTCCCCTGTTTCCAATATCATTCTGAAAAAGGAGCCTTCCGGAGCCGTTTTGCCAATGAGATCTTTATAGTAACCAGTTCCGCTAATACGAACGCCCTTTTCATCAAGCACGGTTATATCCAGACCAAGGATTCCTGCTGTGTTCTCAGCGTAATCTTGAATAAACTGCTGCATGCCGATAAATCCTGCCATATTATCCTCCTCTGCTATAGCGGTATATGAAATAATAAAATAAATTTATTATAAAATAAATTTCTACGCATTGCACAAAGAGGAGAAAGCTTTTTCTATGCCACCCAAAGCATTTTTCAACATCGAACGCGGGCAAGCGATATTAAGTCGCATAAACCCTTCACCTTCCATACCAAAAATGTGCCCTTCATTCATTGCAACCCTTGCTTCTTGCAACATAAATTGATCCATTTCTTTAATTGAAAACCCTAATTCCCGGCAATCCAGCCAGACAAGGTATGTGCCTTCCGGCTGGATGACTTTGATTTGAGGGATGTTTTTGCTGAAGTAACTCAGAGTGAACTCCAAATTCTCCTGCAAATATTCAAGGAGCTGATCGAGCCATTCTTCTCCGTATCGGTAAGCAGCCTCTAACGCAACAACACCAAATATGTTCGGCGAACCAATGGATAATGTATTAAGTTCTCGATCATACCTATCGCGCAGTTGCTGATTTGGAATAATGATACTTGACGTCTGTACACCCATCAGGTTAAAAGTTTTGCTTGGCGCAATGCAGGTAAGAGAATGATTCGCAAACTCTTCTGATATAGAGGCAAAAGGAATGTGAGTATGTGTCTTATAAACAAAGTCAAAATGAATTTCATCTGCCACAACGAGAATGTTATGCTTCATACAAATCTGTCCCAATCTGGTCAATTCTTCTTTGCTCCATACCCTTCCGATTGGGTTATGAGGACTACACAAAATCAACATTTTTACCGTTGAATCTATCTTTGCCTCTAAATCTTCGAAATCTATGGAATAATGCCCATTTTCAAGCTTAAGCGGGTTGTTTACAATTTCACGGCCGTTCGCTTGGATCACCCGGGCAAAATGATGGTATACAGGAGGTTGGATAATTATTTTGTCACCTGCCTGCGTGAAGGACTGAATCGCCAACGATAGGGCTGGAATCACTCCTGGGCTGTGGGTAATCCATTCTTTCTCAATGGACCATCGATGTCTTCTTTTTAGCCAACCAACAATGGATTCCATATACGAGTCCGGTCTAAGCGTGTAGCCATATACACCGTGCTCCACACGTTGTTTTAATGCTTCGATGATAGGTTGTGGAGACTGAAAATCCATATCGGCCACCCACATCGGTATAACATCCTTTATGCCAAAATGATTTTCTAGATCATCCCACTTTTCGCAGGCTGTACCCAGTCGACAGATTTCTTGGTCAAAATTATATTTCATCGAGTATCTCTCCTTCTTATGTTTGTTTGCACTATGCCTCATTACTAATTTATATAAGCAATTGTCATGCCAACTCATTTCACTTATAAAATCTCCTTATTTTTATAGAGGTTCTTGGTTGAATCCCCTAATGCCGCGGTCATTATTTAAAGACCCTTTCATCCTAAGCATTACCACATTTGCAATTATGGTAAGTATTTTCGCATGGATGATAAAATTCAAAGATTTCATTTAGCATCTCTGGTGGGTCGTAACTTCTTCTGTTTATTCCATTCCTCATAACCACCTACAAGGCTTTGTACTTCTTTAAAACCATGAACTTGTAGAAGGCTTGCAGCGATGGCTGATCTTCCGCCGGTTTTGCAATAAACCAAAATTGGTTTATCATGCGGAATTTTGTGTGCCTGTTCCTGTAAATGACCAAGCATCACATGCTTCGCCTGCGGAATATGGCCTTCCTCCCATTCGCCCATGCTTCGGACATCAAGCACATATATGCGTTCTGTTTGAATAGTGCCATCTATCTGGTCCATTGTCACTTCTTCATACTTCATAACACGTGAATCAGATTCTCCTTCCTGCTCAATGATATATGGTTCCATTGTTGCAACGACACGATCCAATCCAATGGACTGGAGATCATTTATCATATCTGCCACATCAGCATTGCATGCCAGAAGATATATTGGTCGGTCATAATCCAACAGCCATCCCGCCCAAGTTACAAATGATTTGTTATAAGGGATATTAATTACCCCTCGTATATGCTTGGTGGCAAATTCACTGGCCGGACGTGTATCAATGACAATTCCCTGTTCCGTCCATTCCTGCACAATATCTATTGAAACCTCCATACAAAGTGGTGCTGCTATACTTCGAATTTGCTGCGCTCCCTCTTTATTCAACCGCTTCATCATTGAAAAATATGGGGGTGCCTCCGGCTGTCCAGCCAACAGCGCTTCTATAAAGCGATCCTCATTATCATATTGCAGTGCCCAATTTGTCCGTTTTTCATATCCAATGGTCGACGACGGGATTGCACCTAGCGCTTTTCCACAGGCACTGCCCGCTCCATGCCCCGGCCATACTTGCAGATAGTCAGGAAGGTTTTTAAACTGCTGTAAAGACCGATACATCATGCGTGCCATTTTTTCCGAGGACCCGTGCACCCCTGCGGCTTTTTCTAATAAGTCGGGACGTCCCACATCACCGACAAATACAAAATCTCCGGTAAATATGCCAAGTGGATCCTTGGTAGATGCACCCCCATCTGTTACGAGCAGCGATATATGTTCAGGTGTGTGTCCTGGTGTATGTACCACCTCAAAATTGATATTTCCAATGGAAAATACATCTCCATTTCTTAGAAAGCAGTGTTGATATTCAGTTGCGTACTCATATTTCCAGTCCGCCCCTCCTTCATCAGACAAATACAATGTGGCCCCAAGCCTTGAAGCTAGCTCCTTTGAACCAGACAAAAAATCCGCATGGATGTGTGTTTCCGTTACACCCACGATCCGCACACCATGTGCTCTTGCCGTTTTTAAGTAAGCTTCTATATTACGTGACGGATCAACAATGATCGCTTCGCCAGTAGCCTGACATCCCACAAGGTATGAAGCTTGAGCCAGTTTCTCATCATAAAAATACTTGAGTAGCATAAATCATCCTCCTTTTAAGGGCCTTGCTTACTTTTGTTTTGTTATGCCTATCAGAAATGTTTTTACATCATACCTTTAAGCATCCCGTTCCAATACATAACGGGAAGCAAGTTTTTCTTCAATACATACATACTGAACCTCTCACGGGATTGATCGATAGGAAAGGTTTCTTGCGGCTGTAAATCATAATTAAATTCAGCCAGTATAAGCCGCCCGTATCCAGTAACAAGTGGACATGATGTATAGCCGTCATATTTATGAACCATTTGTTTGGCACGCATCCGATGAAGTAAATTTTGCACAAGCACGGGTGCTTGTTTGCGAATTGCAGCCCCTGTTTTTGAAGTAGGCAAGTTTGTGCAATCCCCTATGCCAAATATATTGTCAAAGTGTTCATGCTGCAGCGTATATTTATCTACATTCAGCCAACCATTACTAGCTGCGAGGGAACTATTCTTGATAAAATCAGGGGCGCTCATCGGCGGTACCACATGAATCATGTCATATTGCATATCCACACACTCTTTTGTGTTCAGATTTTCAAATGTCGCTCGTTTCTTGTCACCATCAATTTCAATGAGATGATGCATAAAACATGTCTCGATTTCTTTCCGTTCAATTATTTTATTTAGTGCCTGTTCATATTTTTTTACATTGAAAATGGATGGGCTACCTGAAACAAAAATAACCGAAGATTGCGAGCGAACTCCTGATTTTCTGAAATAATCTTCTGCCAAATACATAATTTTTTGAGGAGCTCCACCGCATTTTACCGGCGTGTTCGGATTGGTAAAAATGGAAGTCCCCCCCTTGAAGTTTCTGATCGCCTCCCAAGTGCTATCAACATAATCATAAGAGTAATTACTACATACCCCATTCTTTCCAATACTCTCTTTTAACCCCTTGATTTCATGCCAGTTAATTTGAATCCCGGCAGCGACAACTAGATATTCGTAGTGCAGTTTCTTTCCGGATGCTGTTACAACAGCATTTTCATCTGGCTGAAATGTGGTTATCGCATCCTGTACCCACACGGCTCCGCTCGGAATAACGGATGCTTCCTCCCTTTGTGTCACAGTTTTGTCAGCTTCGCCAGCTCCCACAAGTGTCCATAATGGCTGATAATAATGTTTCGTCGCAGGGTCAATGATGGCAATGTTTCCGCTCAGAGTGCGAGATTCACGCAGGAGACGGGCTGCAACCGTAATTCCGGCACTGCCCCCTCCTACAATCAAAACTTTGTAATGTGTTTCATTCTTCATATTTGCCATTCTAATCTCCTCATCTCAATTTTATTAAGTAGCTCACCAATCTAACGCTTCAGCATTAATGATTAGCATGTAAATGGCGACCAACATTACAACACCGGAAAATACATAATGGAGCGTACGCTGCTGTTTGCTTAAGCGCACTGCCAGCCAAGCTCCAACTGTTCCGCCGACAACTCCCCCTCCAACAAATGCGAACACAATCCACCAGTTTACAAGGCCAGATAAGGTATAGCTTATAGCTGTCATAAGCCCAAATGTGCCCACAGATACCAGAGAAGATCCAATTGCTGCAATCATTGGCATCCTTGTTACAAAAATTAAACCGGGAACAATCAAAAATCCGCCGCCAATCCCGAAAAAACCGGATAACAGCCCCACTAGAATGGCCATGGTGATCAACAGTGGAAGCTTCACTTGATTTTGAAAATCATCTGCCTGACCCTTCGTTTTCTTTGGCATAACCATTTTTACAGCTATGACGATCATCAAAATGGCAAAAAGAAATAACAACTGTTTACCAGGTACCAACTTTCCGATAATCGATCCCGTATAAGCACCTAGTGCACCAGGTAGAGCAAAAGTAATCGCCGATTTCCATTGCACATGGCCGGCTCGTGCGTGTGGAATAAGGTTTGCATAGGCATTTATAGCAACGGCTGACGCTGTCGTGCCAATTACCACATGTGGATCTTTCACGCCGACAACGTAAAGCAAAAGAGGAACAGCTAGAATCGATCCACCTCCGCCGAGCAAACCAAGTACGAATCCGACAATAGTTCCTGAAAAAATGGAGAGGAGCACTTGAATAGTTGTCATTCTTTCCTGAGACTCTTACCAACAAAGCTGAGTAGTTGGTGATTCATCTCTCCCTCCTTTCTCTATTTACTCACTATTTATATAAGCAAAAACCATGCCAACTATTTTCTCCTGTAAAACCGCTTGTTTTGCACACTGAACTCTTTGGAAATTCCCAATTTTGCTATCAATATATAAAAAAAGCCTTTATCATCAAGTTTAAATTCTTCCTAGGACTAGGAACTATTTTTGCATCTGTGATAAACTCTTCAAGCTATTTCTATAAAGTGATTCTCTAACCTATCAGTTAACAAGAATTTTTCTTAGGTTTCGTATAACTGAACAAGCGTACAAGAACATTGTTAATGTGCTAGAAATGAGATAATTCACCTTTTGACATACAGATTAGAGCTATCATTCTACGTGTCATAAAGTATGCTTTTTGACAGTAGCTACAACATTGAAAAAAACCTTACATTTGTTTAAAAACGTTAGTCATGCTATTCCATTAAAGGGCCATTTAATGGAATAAGACTCTCAAACAAAACTGGATATTTATGTGACATTGTTAAGAAATGCACTTAAACTACCATGAAAATTAAACACTAATAATAAGAAAAAAGACCATATTAAATAAAACGCAAGCTTCAATTTTTTTGAAAAAGAGCAGCGCCTTATTAGATCTCCTAATAAATCGGTGGTTAGGATGCCTCTGATATATTTACGGTATATCCTAAGTTTTCTAACCTTCGGACCGAATTTCGTACAATGGAAGCTTGCTTTTGCTTATCAAAATAATCTTCGCCTAAGTCTACATACATTTCTTTCCTTGTTAAAAGATAATAAGAAATTCTTAACATGGCGTGGGCAACGACAATTCCAGCTCGTTTTCTTCCTTTTCGCGCAGCTGTCCGTCTGTATAGAGCGCCAAGATAGTTTTTGGAGGCTCCAACTGAGTGAGCAGCCTCAGTTAAAGCAGATTTTAAATATTTATTTCCCTTTTTGCCTCTGGTTGATTTCCTTTTTCCTGCACTTTCATTGTGTCCTGGTACGAGGGCGGCCCATGAACATAATCTGGCTGCACTTTCGAACTGTTTTTCAACGTCCGTTCCGATTTCAGCTAGAATTTGTTCTGCCATTCGAGTGGCAATCCCAGGTATTGAATCCAGTCGTTCTATGTTTTCTTGATACACACTAACTCTTTGGGCAACCTCTTGATCGAGGTTTTTAATCTGTTCAGTCAGAAAATCAATATGAGTTAGAATCGTTTTAAGCATCATGCGTTGATGAGGATTCACATACCCATTCAGGGCAAGGATTAAATCATCTTTTTTCTTCTTCATCGAACGTCGCGCAAGGTTTGCTAGTTTCTCAGGATCATCCTCACCAAATGCGATCGCATGAAGCATGTCCTTTGATGAAACACCCATAATATCCGATACGACAGAGCCTAATTTGATATTTGCACCTTCAAGCACCTTTTGAATTCGATTATGCTGTCTGGCTCGTTCTTCAATAATACTTCTACGATACCGAACAAGCTCACGCAATTCTCGTTGATTTCGATCAGGGATAAAGCTTGCCTTCAATAAACCATGACGAAGAAGTTGAGCGATCCACTCAGCATCCTTGACATCTGTTTTTCGACCAGGGACTGCTTTCATATGTTGTGCGTTAACAACTAAAAACTCCATTTCTTCAGCCTCAATTAAGTTCACGATAGGCTTCCAAAACACACCTGTGCTCTCCATAGCGACATGAGTGCAACCATGTGATTTAATCCAATCCATCAGTTGAATTAAAAACACCGTTTTTGTAGAAAATGTTTGAATCTCCTTTCCTTCGGGGGTCATAATGCAGGCGGTAATGTTATCTTTATGTACATCCATTCCGCATACTCGTTCAATGATTACTTCCATTGAAACCATCCTTTCTATGGCAAAAAATTAGAGGCTGGTGCAAAAACCAGAATAGGATTAATCTACCATGAGTGCTTCCCGTAAGGGAGCGACAGTCTGTGATGCACCGAGGTCGTTGGAGTCAGACTAACGGATGGGCTCTAATGGCACCATAGTTCATCGACCTTCCTCACCCAGCCATAGAATCAGTATGGACGGTTTTCCACCATTTTCATTCTCTGTGGTGCAGCGCTGGTCGTGCGCTGCATGGTTGGCTAACGGGCAGATTATCGACATAAGTTCCCTGTAACTTCCAAGCCTGGTCTGCTTGACATGACACCAATTAATGTCCTACTATAAATCGGACACCAATCGGAGTCTCTTTATAATCCGAAAGTAAGGGGAGGGTGATTTTGACCCATACAAAAAAAATGAGGGATGTGTATGTTGCCCTTGCCGACCCGACTCGACGTGAACTGATGGCAGACGTAGAAGAATTACCTCTTCACGTCCGCCTTAACCGATTCAAGCAAGCTTGCCAAGTGGGTCATATGATTCAAGGTTGATGAATATTCAAGTAAAGCCAAAAAGTGACAGAAAGAATTGGAGAAATTGAGAATGATCATTCTTGACGGTCAGCTGATTGAAAAATTGAAGAGGAGTGTTCCTTGATGACAAATAGTAGAATGAATCCTAAGGTTGATGAATTTTTAAGTAAAGCTAACAAGTGGAAGGAAGAATATGAGAAGTTGAGAAATATCGTTCTTGACTGTGAGCTGACCGAAGAATTTAAGTGGATGCATCCTTGTTACACGTTTGAGAAAAAAAACATTGTTTTAATACATGGATTTAAAGAATATTGTGCGCTTCTGTTTCACAAAGGTGCCTTGTTACAGGATACCCATGGGATTCTAATCCAACAAACGGAGAATGTACAGGCGGCGCGCCAGATTCGGTTCACCAATGTTCAAGAAATAGTTGAAATGGAAACCATCTTGAAAGCCTATATTTATGAAGCCATTGAAGTTGAAAAAGCCGGTTTGGAAGTGAATTTTAAGAAGACGACAGAATTCATAATTCCTGAAGAATTTCAAAATAAATTCGATGAAATCCCTGCCTTGAAAACTGCTTTTGAAGCATTGACGCCGGGACGGCAAAGAGCATACATTCGTTATTTTTCTGAACCCAAACAATCCAAAACTCGAGTGTCAAGGGTTGAAAAATGTATGCAGCAAATTCTCAATGGAAAGGGATTAAATGATTAGGGCACTTATATACTTGATGATAGGAGAATAAAACTAATGCTATTATGGAAAATAAAGAAAATGACAGGACACCAATTAGTGTCATATAATAAAGGCACCAATTGGTGTCTAATTTAAAGGGGGGGTGATTTTGAACGATAAAAATCAAGAGCGTGATGTTTATGGAGCCATCGCTGACCCAACAAGACGTAAATTGCTTCGTTTGTTGGCAGATGCAGAAGAGTTACCTCTTCACGAATTAACCGCTCAATTTCAAATGGGTCGTACTGCTGTTTCTAAACATTTGGCTATCCTTAAAGAAGCTGGTCTAGTTGCCGACCGTAAAGTTGGTAGAGAAACAAGGTATCGGCTGAATGCTGCCCCGTTAAGAGAAATTGAGGATTGGGTATCGTTTTACAGAAAATTCTGGAATGAAAGAATATTGCTTTTAAACCAAATATTACAGGAGGAACAAAAAATGAATTTAACAGTATCACAAGATTTTAATTTTAAGAGCCCGATCAATAAGGTGTGGAACGCATTAACAGATTCGGATACTCTTGCAAAATGGATAATGGAAAATAACTTTAAACCAATCGTAGGACATAAAAGTCAATTCCGAAATGAGCAGTGGAATTTAATTGTAGATTGTGAAGTATTAGTAGTGGAAGAGCCTTATAAGTTATCTTACACATGGGTAGGTGGTCCGATAAACACTATAGTCACATGGACATTGAAACAAGAGGATGGAACAACCTACTTACATCTTGAACAAACAGGATTCGAAAAAGAAGATCAAGCGTTCAATGGTGCGAAACATGGTTGGGCGAAAATGGGCGAAGAACTAAAAAAAGTGTTAGAGGAAATGTAAGACCAAACCTCTGAACCTGTTTTTTTTATTAAGCTAAAAACGTAGAGGAAAAAGCAAACGGCTCAGTATAGGACTGATGCGTTTGCTTTTTTAGTAAAAATATTGATACAAAACACATTACAAATTCAGATGCAATTTTGATTACAATTTCGGATTTTGCAATAGGATATGGAACCCGTCCTCTTTTATGAAAATGGATTTCAAGAAAAGACAATATAATAGGGGAACCGTCAGGCAAATGCGGATTTACAACGCTAAGCCGATTGTCCTGACGAATGTGAAGAGTTGTAAGGAACTACCCAGTAATGGTATTTCATTTTTAAATCAATGATTAAAGGAAGGGATTAAAGGATGAAAACAAAAGAAAAATGATTGCTTATTGGACGGTCACATTACTACTCGCAGCAGCTATTATGTTAAGTGGTATCGGGCAACTGATGCAATATGGGGGAAACGTCGAGTTAGTGACGAATCTTGGTTACCCATTATACATCTTGACCATTCTCGGGATTTGGAAAGTGCTTGGAGTCATCGCTCTCGTTGTGCCAGGTTTTCCTCGGCTTAAAGAATGGGCTCACTCTGGTATCTTCTTTTTAATGACTGGTGCGGCTTTATCTCATGCGTTTGCTAACGATTATGGTGATTACGGGTTTCATATTATCCTTCCGCTTTCATATGCTGCACTCAATATCGCTTCATGGGCGTTGAGACCACAAAGCCGCATCTTCTACACCAATAAACGAGGCATTGGGCCAAATTGTTAATCAAATCCCCCAAACAAGAAATTAAAGTTTTATATAAAAGAACTAGGAGGCTTTATTTTCAAAAGAATGCGAAATAATGTATGTGAACTAAGGGCGCAATTGTTGAATAATTAAATCCCAATTTCTCATTTATATCACTGAGAGATTGGGATTTTTAATGTTGGAATATCCTTAATGTTGTAAATCCGCGTTTTGCTGGCGGTACCCCCATTGCCATCAAGTTAAAGTTTTGTAGTACCCCAGAACGAAATTTTTACCACTCTACAGTTATTTATGAGAATTAAATTCATTTTTTTCATTACTGGGGAACAAACATTTTTTTAACGTGATGGAGATAGGGTACAATACCAAATGGAATATCGCGTCCGGTAATCATACCTGCTAACCAGCCGATAATACCTCCAATAATGACCATAAAAAGGACATTTTTCTTCCTCCTTTGAATTTTTAAAAGCATAATCGTTTAAGTCTTCAAGCATTTTTTAATATATTGCTTTTATGAAGCTTATTTATTTTGCCGTTATATTTCCCTCCGTATTAAAAATTATTATCCTACCTAGAAAGACGAATAAAAGATGGAAATAAAAGAATTATTTTTAGAATAACAAGGTACTTTTTTGTTAGTAGCCAACACGAGCTCCCCCCCACATATTGATTACAAATAGTTATTATAGTGATTAAAATACAGCGTTTTATTCGATATTTGCCTAGCTTGATGGGCATGTGGTAGGACACCTGTAAGATCAGAAACAGCAATTATTGAAATAAAATTAATTTCGTTTATTCCCCGTGAAAACTAGGGCAGTATCCATAGCGATGATATAAAGTTCTTTTTTTATGAATATTTCCGGAAATCCAGCAGATAGTACTAGGGTATAAACTTTTAAAGGAGTGACTAACATGAAATACACATTTTTAACAAGCGCCTTGATTGCTCTATTCCTAACGGGCTGCGGGGTAAGTGATAATAATGATAATGGAAAAAATGTAGGAATGAATACACGAAGCGATAAAAATAATGCCATGGACAATACCTTGAATGTAAATGACAGAAACAGGGACAACGATTACAATACCAGGCAATTAAGCAATGATGACAATGATAATAAAATGCGCGTGGCTGATGAAGTAGCAAATCGGTTAGAGGACATGGAGGGTGTAGACGGTGCCTCTGTCATTATTACAGATAATAACGCATATGTCGCCGTGAATCTGACAAATGACAAGAACCTGACAAATGACTTAGAAAAGAGAATTGTTGATCATGTAAAAAAACATGATGAAAGTGTAGACAACGTTTATGTCTCTGCGAATCCTGACTTTGTTAAAAGTATGAATGATTACAGGAACGATATTCAAAATGGAAAGCCGATTGGCGGACTATTTAATGAGTTTGGTGATATGGTACAAAGAATGTTCCCGGATGCCAAATAAAAGAGCTTAAAACCTCTGTTTATAATCGACTTGAGCTCATATTGCTTAGGTTCACTATCGGATCAAGATATCGATAAAACGAGGAAGCATTTTTGGTGTATTTCGTTTAGACCTGCGGTAGGCTTTATGGCCAAAAAGAGGTGCTACCTATTGTTACAGGTAGCACCTTCTCATACTTAAAAGGGGACCTTTAGCAAAACGCGGATTTACAACGTTAAGGAATTTCCACTATTAAAAATCCCAATCTTTCAGTGATATAAATGAGAAATTGGGATTTAATTATTCAACAATCGTGCCCTTTAACAGAAGACTCGATTTCAAGATAATCTTAACAGACATTAATATCGATCTTCAGTGACTGCCCCCGTATATGTCCTAGTGACAGGGTTCTTACCATAGAAAGCAAAGCACCATGATGTCAATGATTTTCCTAATTCGAATGCTCTTCTTTTATGATTTAAATGTAATGAATTATAGTATTTCTATATAACCTTCTGTTCCATTTACTCGAATACGTTGCCCATCTTTTATCAGCTTGGTGGCATTTTCAACACCGACAACGGCAGGTAAGCCATATTCACGTGCGATGACTGCTCCATGGGTCATCAGTCCGCCAACTTCGGTGACAAGTCCTTTTATGGATACAAACAATGGTGTCCAGCTAGGATCCGTGAAGGTTGTAACCAGTATATCTCCATCTTCTAGATTTGCATCTTCCATTTTTAAGATGACGCGCGCTCTGCCCTCTATAACTCCGGAAGAAACCGGTAGACCTACAATAGCTTCGGCTGTGAGATTTTCTCGTTTGTACTCCCCTACAATGATTTCACCATCAGACGTGATAACACGTGGTGGAGTTAGTTTTTCATATAATTTGTACTCGTCTTTTCGTTTGCTGATGATTTGGTAATCTAGTTTATTTGTGCGTACGACTTCGTGAAGTTCTTCAAAAGTGAGATAGTATATATCTTCTTTTTCATGAATAACGCCCGCTTGTACGAGTTGTTCGGCTTCTTTCAGTAAAGCCTGCTTATAAACGAAGTAGCGATTAACCATGCCGTATTTTGGATATTCCCGATAACCGATGAAATTCCGGATTAGGTCGATCATTCGTTTTGTTTCTTTGGCTTTTTGCTCACCATCCGGTAATTGCTTCAATCGATCTAATAACTCTTGTTCTTTTTTCAAAGCTTCCTGTCGCCCTTGCTCAAATTTCCGATTGCTAGCATTAGGCTCAAAGTTTTTGATATTACTAAGAATCACAGGGACAAGTGTAGTTGGTTTTTCGCTCCAACGAGTTTTAGTAATATTGATTTCTCCGGTACATCGCATTCCGTATTTGCTGAGATAATCATAGATAGCGTCTTGGGTTTCCTGTCCACCATCAAACTTAACCAGTTCATCCAAAAAGTTATCATCTTTTACATGTTGTAAATAATCAATTACTTCTGGATAAGGACGAATCACATCTGCGACATCCAATAGCGCCAGACCCATTTCCGAAGTAATATTGTTTGGTACAGATTGAGAAAGGGTGTCGGCTGCGTTTTTTTCACCTAACCACTCGTTCATATTTTCATTGATCCATGATGAAGCATCTATAGCAGCCATAAACACAGCTGAACTTTGTGGGTCAAATAAAATCTTCTTTAATATCTGGATATCTTCCAGAATAAAATCAAATAAATCCGATCCTAATTTCGTTTCGATGTTTTGTTTTAACTCTTCTATCGATGTTTGACTACTCTTAATCAAATCAGAAACGATTGTCGGGTCGTTTTCGATTTGTGCCTTAGAATCCGCAGACGACACACTTTTATTGCTTTTACCGGAACTCTGTTCTTGCTTATCATTTGGTAAAGATTTTATGAGATCTCCTCGCTCTATTATGGTCATAAGTGCGTCTTTCATGAGCGGATCGTGTTGTCCCATGGCATCTAATAACATTTTTCTGCTGTCAGGTGAAGCCAGCATATGTGTGACATCAACAAACAACCTTCCACCAGCTTTACGCATGGGTGCATTAGTCGTTAACAGGAAAAAAGACAATCCCAGTGGTTTCATGGGATCGGTCATCATTTGTTGATGACCGACAGATACATAAACATGATTTTCTTGATCATTCGCTTCAGGGATCGGGTATAAAGTAGTGATTGGCCGACTCTGGACAATATAAAATGTATCATCAACCAAACACCATTCGATATCTTGTGGGTAACCAAAATAAGCTTCGATCTGTCTTCCTGTGCGTGCTAGTTGTAAAATTTGTTGTTCAGTAAGTGTTTGAGTCTTTTGCTGATCAGGATCAATCTGTTGTGTCTCTGTTCCGCCTTCTTTAAGTCCATAGATAGCCAATTTTTTGGTTGCTATCATCTTATCGACGATTTCCTCTTCCTGTACTTTATAACAATCGGCAGATACCAAGCCGGAGACAAGGGCCTCTCCTAGTCCAAAGCTAGCATCGATCGATAGTAGCTTTCGATTGGAAGTAATTGGATCAGCAGTAAATAAAATCCATGAAGCCTGTGGGAAAATCATCCGTTGAATGATAACTGATAGGTAAACTTGGCTGTGATCAAATCCGTTTTGGATTCGGTAAATTACTGCGCGATCAGTAAATAGGGAAGCCCAACATTTACTGATATGCTGTAAGATTGCTTCTTTTCCGATGATATTTAAATAGGTATCTTGTTGACCGGCAAAAGAGGCGTGTGGTAAATCTTCAGCAGTTGCACTGGAACGCACTGCATAAGCATGTTCATCGCCAAACTGGGAGAGATAGTGAGCAACAGCCTTCACTACATCGGAAGGAATCTCTACTTCCATAATGATTTCCCGAATCTTCCTGCTGATTTCACCAATTTGATCTCGATCCTCTACTTTTAGCAGTGTTAGTTGATCCAACAATGCGTAGAATGCTTCATTTTGTTCGAGGGCTTTTTGATAAGCTTCTGTCGTAACACAAAATCCTTCTGGCACTTGTATTCCATGAATCTTCGATAGTTCCCCTAAATTAGACCCTTTTCCTCCGGCGAGCAAAAGTTGCGTTTTATCGATCTCCCGAAACTCTAGTACATATGGTTTCATTTCTTTCCCTCCCATTTATCTCTCAATACCAAGACGAATCATATTACAAAAATTGTTCATCTGATCAACCAATTACGCTGTCCACTCGTTCCTACTCCTGGCGAAGTTCCATGTTCCCTTAAAAAAATAAAAATAGTGGTTGACTGAAAAGGATTTTATGATGTATAATTAAAATAGGGATAGTTTATACAAAAATACATAATTGATATATCTATATAAATTTACCACAGTTTCTCATTTTTATCAATGTATTTACACGACATAATTGTTGCAAATTCAAAGGAAGAAAAACCCCATTTTACAAGACAAATGACTCACAAATAATTTTGAATTTTAGGTCGTGATTTTCATTTGATAACTACGACTTCTTTTTGTTTTCCTGTGTTGCAAATATACAATACACGCAAACCTCCAAGAAATTCACCAATTACTTTTATGACTGTAGCTTTGAAACAAAGTTTGATCAAATTAATACAAGAAACCTAAATGAATAAATAGAAAGGGCATGTTTTGAAAAAAGATTAATCAAAACATGCCCTTATACTATTTAATTGGATCAATCTTTTATAAAAAAGATTGATCATTTTTGAGATCCTTAATGAACTAACGCACCTGTTAGTTCATTAAGAAAAGTGATTCTTATTAAAGAATCGCGCCCTTTAATTGAATAACTAAAATCTGACTTCACTTATAAAATCACTTAATTCTTACTACAGATTCGTACCTGCTAATAATACGATATTAAACTGTAAGACTCTAAAAACAAAAGCACTGACTACACACTGCTTTTGTTTACGTATGATATATCTTGTTCTTATGAGTATTTCTTGAAAGATTCTATTATTAGTAATTCGCATAAATCTTCATAACTTATTTGATTAGCATGGGCTTCTTTAGGTAATAAACTAGTTTGCGTCATACCAGGTAGAGAATTTGCTTCAATACAATAAATTACATTATCCTGATCAACAATAAAGTCAATTCTAGAATAGACTTTTAATCCTAATAAATTATGTACTTTTAACGCCGTGTTTTGTAATTCTTCAGCTAGACTATTTGGAATATTTGCAGGAGATATTTCTTCACTTGCACCTTCTTGATACTTACTTTGGTAATCGAAGAAACCTTTCTTAGGAATAATTTCTATAACAGGTATAGCAGCATTTCCAATTATACCCACAGAAAACTCTCTACCATCTATTTTTTCTTCAATTAGAATAGTATTTGAAATATCCTTTATTTCTTCTAATGCTTTATGAAGTTCATCAGAATTATTAAGAATTATCACTCCTATACTAGAACCGTTGTCATTTGGCTTGAAAACTACTGGATAATTAATTTCTGGTAATTCTTTATCGAAATCATAAATATCCCATTTCGGCGTTTTTATCCCATTAAAAGCCATTAATTCTTTTGAAATTATTTTATTCATCGCTAATAGACTGCCCTCATAGGGACTACCAGTATATTGAATACCGTATATATCGAATAAGGCCTGTAATTGTCCATTTTCACCAATTCCACCATGAAGAGCAAGGAAGCAAATATCGGCATCTTGACAAATTTCTAACACATTAGGACCAATTAAAGACTTTTGATTATTTTGCTGTTTTCGTAATACTTCCAAATTAGGTTTTTCTTTAGGCACATTATAAGTATATGTTTCTTTTCTATATTTTTTATAAGCTGATTCAAAATCAGAAACATCTTGTAAACCTTTATAAATATCTAGTAATAATACATCATGATTTTTTGAAACTAAAGCATTAGAAATTTGAGCACCAGAAGCAAGAGAAACATCCCTTTCATCACTTAATCCGCCAGCTAATACAACTATTCTCATTTTTTACCTCCTATGACGATTATTTACTATTAATTAAATAGTTTCACCTCATTCATTATATATTAAGAATGGAAATGGAAAAAGTTTCATAAACACTTATGTCTTATTTCGGATAAACTTTGCACCAGTCCTTCACTAAACTGCTAGTTACTTTAAGTACAATTCTTCACAACCCCTATATATTTTAACATAATTATCCATTTATTTTAAAAGTGAGTTACTCAACTAAATGGCCCTTTAATGGAATAACATGACTGACGTTTTTAAACGACTTTATTGTAAATTAAACAACTTTAATGTCACTTAACAGTATTCCTTATGGAACTATCCTGCCCCGTTCGTATTATAAAGGTCAGCCAGTTATTTCTGGTTGAACAATTTTTATATCGATATATGATAACGGTAGCCGGGGTAGAACGTTCCTGCCCGTGGGGCTTGGACCCCGTCAACTAAACAGTTCGCCCCCTACTTGCTTAAACATGATTTGGCTGGTTGGGACCAAGATCTCGTATAACAAGCGAAGCTATGATACTGCAAGAAGGATTAGGGGTTACCGGCAATATTATGTTTTTGGAGGAGATAAAAAATGAATCCAGTGGTTGGTCTGGATGTAGCTAAAGGTGAAAGTCAGGTTCAAGCGTTCTTGGATAAAAAGAAGCCTTATAAAAGAAGTTTTAAAGTAGCACATACCATTGAAGGACTAGAGAGCTTACACCAATATCTTAGAGAGATAGAAAACGTAACAGGAATTCGACCTCCGGTCGTTTTAGAGTCTACTGGGCATTATCATACGCCCGTTGTACAGTATTTTGAGGAGAGAGGTTACTTATTAATTATCGTTAACCCACTCATTTCTTATCGTGCGAAGAGCTCTAGTTTACGGAAAGTAAAGACAGATTTAATCGATGCACGTCACCTCTGCGAGCTGTACTATAAAGAGGATTTAGAGCCTTATAAAAAACGAGGGATACAACTCTTAAATCTTCGTAATCTTTCAAGACAACATGCAAATATAACAGGTATCTATGTACAAACAAAACTACAGTTTCAGGCTGTTCTTGATCAAGTATTTCCTGAATATAGAGGGGTTTTTGGAGATTTGTATTCGGTTGTTTCTTTGCTTACTCTATTAGAATTCCCTACTTCTGAAGACATATCAGCAGTCGATGAAGAAACTGTAGCAAATAGGATTAATGAACTTTGTCCAAGTCGTTCTAGAAAGTGGGCGAATACACAGGCAGAGAAACTTATGGCTGCCTCAGCTCGAAATCCTTTTCAGAGAACTTTATATCAGAGTCACATTTTAAGCCTAGAGATGTATATAAAAATGCTTCTAGAATACCAAAAGCACTTATCCAAATTTGAAGAAGAGATAAATGCTTTGGCAAAAGAAATTGAAGAATATAAGATTATCCAATCCATCCCTGGTATCGGTGAAAAAATCGCTACAACGATTATTTCTGAAATTGGAGAGATTGATCGGTTTAATCACCCTAAAAAACTAGTGGCATTTGCCGGAATTGATCCAAGTATCTTTGAATCAGGTAAATTTAAAGGCTCAGTAAATCGGATTACCAAAAGAGGTTCTGGTAGACTACGACATGCCTTATATATGGCAGTTCGTTGTGCCATTCGTGATTGTCGCAAGAAGAAAACGACAGATGAAATCATCCCTCGGAACAAGAGATTACGAGAGTTCTATGATAAGAAACGTGAAGAAGGAAAGCCCTTTAAAGTAGCTGTGATAGCATGTGCCAATAAGCTTCTACAATGGATTTATGCACTATTACAAAATAACTCGACTTTCCAAGATCTAACCTAGTTTAAAAGTATAACTAAATAGCACAAAACTTTCCAAATATAGTTCATTGGAAGGTTATTTAGCATGCACAAATTTAGTATAGCATGAAATATTTTAAGTTTTCATTGAAAAATGTTGACTAACTATTAGCTGGTTTAGTTGCATAAAAAAAGAGCTGTATAAACAAACAGCTCAAAGATTTTCTACTAAAGCACCCGGTAGTTGAAGAACGATTTTTTAGAAATCAATAGAATTAGCTATTTGAACTAGTATTTCGGGTGTTACCTTATCAGAAACTTCTTTATCAATACCGAACATATATACCCAATCATCTCTTTCAAACACTAACAGATTAAAACCCTTAAATGGTTTTTCCATATACTTTGCAACACTTCCGTTATCTAGCTTGAAGGTTTTTGAAACATACTTGTCACTAAATCTTATTTGATGCATAATTGGTCGAACATCAATTTTAAAATGATTTTCAGGTATTTGGTCACTTATAAATTTATCTTCAAAAGCATCATTTATCTGGCTAATTCCTCAAAAGATTGAGGAGTATCGTTTGTATTACCATAAACTTGTCCATCATTTGTTCCAAAAAATAAAATACCTATATAGTTCCTTATATTGCCGAATTTGTTTGAGATAACATGATTGTTTAGGTGACTGTCATCCTTTTTACTCTTCTTCCACCTTAAATTTAAAATCCTGGTCTACTAGCTGATCGAGAAGAGCTTGGAAAATACAGCGCCTATCTCCGTCTTGAAAACGTTCTTTTCGTTTGACTTGGTAGCCGCGCTATTGACAAGACCATCAAAGTGGAAGGCATTTGAGTTTTATTATGAAAAAATGATGGAGTAAATGAAAAAACTAATCCCGGATTTCAGGACTAGTCTTTGGAATAATTTATTTATTCTTCATTTGTTGCGATTACACGTGGTTCCGTCGTACTATTTGATGCATCAGTATCAATAACTGCATTTCGTTCTTTGCCTTTATTTGTTGTGATTACATGTGGTTCCGTCGTACTATTTGATGCATCAGTATCAATAACTGGATTTCGCTCTTTGCCTTTATTTGTTGTGATTACATGTGGTTCTGTCATACTATTTGATGCATCAGTATCAATAACTGGATTTCGCTCTTTGCCTTTATTTGTTGCGATTACATGTGGTTCTGTCGTACTATTTGATGCATCAGTAACAATCACTGCATTTCGTTCTTTGCCTTCTTTCAGTGTTGGTGGCTCTTGGCCAGTTGCCGCAAAGACGGTCATCCCTCCAATGACTAATGTACATGCAAATACTGTTCCTAAAACCGACTTTTTCTTTAAGGTCATAATGGACACTATCCTTTCTTCAATCCCGTTTTTACTAAAATGGTTACAAAGCAGCGTAACCGTATAGGTTTCATCTGCCATATTGATGAGAGATAGTGCATATGCTGACTTTGCCTTATCTCCAAACTGTCTAATAACCCTTTCGTCGCAAGACAATTCAATGTCTCTGTTTACTAAAAAATACATAAGCCAAACTAATGGATTAAACCAATGCAAAGCTACCATAATCGTTAAAATTACTTTCCACAAAACGTCAAAGCGTTTAATATGAATTAATTCATGCGTGAGAATAAACTGAATATTTGCAGCGTCTTCCCAATTTGTTGATTTCGGCAATAAGATGACTGGTTTAAAGATTCCATATGTTAACGGGGTTGTAATTCTATCTGATACTGCAATTTGAATCGTTCTTTTTAACTTATGATCGTTTAGCCATTGATCGAGATACTCATTATTCTTCACTGGAATGGCTGTTTGAAATTCTTTATATAATCTAACATAGGCCACTATAAAGAATAGCAAAACCCCGATACCCCCACATGCCCAAAGGTACTGAACGAAATCGCTTGTCATCACAAGCAAAAGCTGATCATAGAACGTGCTTGATGTTTGTGCAATTTCGATTGTATTGTGCATACTTTCCGAATCATTTGAGTGAGTGAGCGTAACAAATAAGTTTTTCAGCATAGGCTGTATGCTCAACTTTGAATAAAAAGAGTAGGGGATGAGTAGTTTAAATGCAACGATTCCCCAAAGAATTAAAAATGTTTGCTTTGGCACTTTATTTCTTACTAACATCCTCATCAATAGCACAATGATGAGGAGGAGAGATGCGTCTACACCCATGTTGAGAATACTCATATCATAATTCCTCACTCAAAATCTTTAACAATTTGCTTTAATTTATCGATCTCACTCGCGGACATTTTTTTCTTGTCTAGTAAGGATGCGAATAGTAAAGATTTAGAACCATTAAATATTTTATCAATCAATTCCGTCGTTTCTTGTTCTTGTATCTGTTCTTTTCTGATGATTGGATGACAGATAAAGTTAGGTTCAATTCTTTCAATGGCCTCTTTTTTTATACATTTTTTTATGACTGTATAGGTGGTATTTTTATTCCAACCTATTCGTTCGTTTAACATTTGTGTGAGCTGTTTAGCTGTCAAATCGCCTTCTTCCCATAAAATATTCATGACTTGTAATTCCGAATCAAACAATTTAACTTGCATACGCGCATGCTCCTTTTCTTAAGTGGACTATTGCAATAGTTTGCCACATACCAATACTACCGCGATAGTCTGTAGTTGTCAAGACTATTGAGATAGTCCGTTGGAGAGAATCCATTTTAAGGGCATAATTATACGGATAAATTAACCTTTGGATACTGTGTCTAAATCCATTTAAAATTCAATAAAAGCTTAGTAAAGTCTTCTTCGATGATGACTCTTTTAATTTGCCTCGGCTTCACTTCACAGGTGACATCAATCTGAATTTTAAGTGCAGGTTCTAAAGCAAATCTGAATTCAATGAGAACCTAACACTCCATGATTCTACACCTTGCTGACCACTAATAATAACCCATTCTAACCCTTCATCAATAAGTGTACGTAGACGGTCTTCAAGCGCTTTTTTCACGATAACGCCAGGATGCTTGTCATTGATAATCCCTAGTTCGTGTGGTTTATAGCCAGTGATAATAATTCGCTGTAGCAACAAAACGCCCCATAAGCTGTATATTATGTAGTACTAATATACAGTTAGGGGCAGGTGAAAACGAATTCCAATAGGTTGTATAGTTGTACCCAAGTAAGGTTAAATGTTAATTAAAATGCAAATAGTGTTAAGACTACAGCTACAGCAGCACATAGGCCTAAAAACCACCATGTATCTGTAAAGTACTCTTTGGAGTCACTATTCATGTAAAGTACTTCCGTTCTGTTTTATCTTAATCTGTCCGTTCCAAGACCAATTTGTCCAAATTCGAAGTATCGTTTCAAATGGTCCTCGATTCTTTAAATAAGCAAGGCTGAAAATACATTGCAAACTGTAAAGAATTATTAGATAAATCTCATAAACAAGTTGCTTTTAAATTCCAGTCAAGCGACACTACCTCAACATCTTTAAGTGAGCCGATTATAGATAAATCTTCTACTCTCATTTCATATATATACAGCATTTTCGGATTGACTAGTCTCAATATAGTATTGATTTCATTTTGGTTTACTGTGTAAATCCACAGTTTTATCAATTTCGAAAAAGATTTTAGCTTTTCAATATTCTTTGTTTTCCCTTGGATTAACAATTCAGTAGAAGAGTCATCTACGTCGGATAAATCATCTACAAACTGAGGTTGTTCTCCCATACGAAAAATAAAATGGGGGTGTTCTTTTAAAAATAACATTTTATACCTCAGCATAATCGTTTAAAAATATTCTACCATTTCGAATACTATTGAACTAAACTGCCCCGTTAGTTGCATAAAGAAAAAGCTGTTTTAAGACAGCTCCGATCTTCAGCTAACGCACCCGATAGTTTAAGTGTATTGTTTCACAATTTATACTTTCATGTCTGAATATCATTAACCATATCTCACCAGTACATGCCACAATAGCTTTAATTCCTGAAGCATATCTTTAACAGTTCCATAATCAGACCAATTATCAGGATTAAAGTATAAGTCTTTTACGGCAGAGCCAATTATTCTTGCATCAATATAATCGCTTTGTGCAATACGTTTTGCTAAAAAAGGCATTGTTGGTCCTCTAAAATCAGAAGGAATATCCTGCACTTTAAGTTTAAAACCCCTTCGCCAATATAATCTAATTGAATACTTTAGGCATATTTGTTCTAGGGCTTTCCCAATATCAGTTCCTCTAAAAGAACTGTCTGCAACAAGAACTTCAACGTCATCTTTAAGTGATATATCTCCATGAATTTGAGCTTCTATGTAGTGATTAAGATTTCGATTAGGTTTCTTGTTGTTGAGGTATATTTCTGATTTAGGAAGATTAGTTAATAAATGATTGATTAGTTTTGGAGGTCGTAGTTCACTTTCTCCAAGTACATATTCTCTTGAGAATGACTCTTCCAAAAGTATTGCTAAAATTAAATCAAATTCTTTATAGGTCCCCTTTTCCTTTAAATCTTGGTGAGAATCTAAATATGTAAATGTAGAACGACATGAGGCTTCTGGATAAAGTAGGAGATAGCATGAGCCAAAGCGAGGGGCTGGTCCATCTGAATGTAACATCAAATTAAGTGCACCATATTTGGGACGTTCTTTATTTGTTGTACCCTCAAGTTGGTATGTTCCTCCAAACATTCTTTTCTCCCAAAGGTCTCGTTCACCACCTGGAAGAGCAGATACACTTCCATTTGAGATAAGCGTTTCGAATTGATTTTTATAAACCCCTTGCATTAATAATGATTCGGCAACGCTTGTCATATTGGAATCGGGTCTATCTGGATGAAAATGCAAACCAATTCTTGCGTAAACTTTAATTGCATTAACTGCTTTTTCAAATGTATCTGTTGATATGTTTGACATTTCTAACACATGATTAATATTTAATTTAGCTTCATTTTTATGATTTCTTGCATAATTTTCAATATATTCAATAGCTAATCGTTGTGAATTTGATAAATGCATGTTTATTAATTGCTCCTCTCTCCTCTTATAATCACTTTTAAACATATTCTTATGTAACAAAATTTATAAATACTATATCATTTCTTATTGAGCTAAACTGCCCCGATAGTTGCATAAGAAAAAACTGCCTTAAAGACAGCTCTGATCTTCAGCTAACGCCAAAAAAGCGATTCTCAAGAAGAACGTCAACCAAAAGTTCATTTTCAATAGATGGCTTTTCTGTTCCGATATATGGTGTAGTGATAATAAGATAAGAATTGTCTATCTGGTCAGCAATTCTTATTGCTCCATATTTACCATTTGGTAAATTCACAGCAAAAACATCTCCATTTGTTACTATGTTTTTAGCCTTTTCTTTAGCCATTTTGAATCCTCCTATGGAATAGATACAACCTTAATATTTAATTATAATAGACGATTTTCATCTTCAACTAAACTTCCCCTTTAGTGCCATAAGAAAAGGAGCTGCTGATCAGCTCCTGGTAATGAAGTAAAGTACCTGTTAGTTCTATAAAAAAAAGCGATTCTTATTAAAGAATCGCACCCTTTTCTTGAATAAATAATTTAGTTTTTTGTAGATTCATAAGGGTGACTTGAAAATTTAATAAATTTTAAGTAAACCATCCTTATGACGACAAAAGAAAGAACCCCTTTTAGTATTGAATAGATTCATAAATTAATCGAAAATTGGAGAACAATCTAACATAATAAAGGGAGACCTTTTCAAGACTCAATACCCATAACTTCTCATGTTCTACATTTTTACCGTCACCTTAAATAGTGAATTTCACGTTTATTAAAGGATAATTATATGTTCCTGTTGCATCCTCCATTTCATCTGTGTTGATCAACAAGAATGGGATTACCATCAGGATCTTCAATTGTAAAGCTTGCAGGCCCTTCGGTTGTTTCATCTGCTTCAGACAGTATTTTAATTCCATTTTCTTTAAGCTGATTTTGAATGTCTCGAATGTCCGTAAACGAATTGAGATTTTCGGCATTTTCATTCCATCCTGGATTAAAAGTTAGAATGTTCTTTTCAAACATTCCTTGGAATAGTCCAATTATGCAACTTTCATTTTTCATAATGAGCCAATTTTGGGTAATATCCCCTCCGAAGACTTGAAATCCTAAATTTTCGTAAAATGATTTTGATTTGTTAATGTCTTTTACACTTAAACTTACAGAGAATGCGCCTAGTTTCATAATTCCTCCATTTAAAAAATTAATAATTCAGAAAGTTCGCTGCGTAAATTAAGTATACATCATTACTTTGAAGAACACATTTCAGTTTGTCCAATTTTTATAAAGTAAAACCAAAGCCCAGTTAATATTCCATTAAATGGCCCAATTGTTGAACAAAGGTCAAACAGCACTCTTCAACTAATCTGCCACTTTAGTGAAATCCACTTTTATTCCCGCTAAAATAAAAATAGTGCCAACTTCTCATTAATAGAAATCGGCACTTCGTTTATTCGCTATACATTATCGTGTCGCTTTAGGCGGTTGGCACACGTCACATTTACGTTGGTTATTATTTTTAAATTTCGTAAATGTTTTTTCAAAGTTGCTACCACATGTACATTTAAATAGTAACTTTTGAGAAAAACCGTGATATTCAGTCGTTAGCAACTTACTTTCCGAATTGTTCTCAACAAAATCTTTAATTTTACCAATCGTCCATTGTTTATTCATTCTCTTACACCTCCATATTTTATCGCTATGCGGAGGCTTTTCTTGGCATCCGTTCAATTATAGGTAAAAATAGTAATTATCTTAAGTTATCCATTATAACATGAGCTGGCACTCAATTAAACAGATGGAAGATATCTTATTAAACTCCCTCCTAATAAGTCCAAGTAGATTTATAATTTTTTCTTTATGTTTATTACATATAAAAAAACAGATCATCTACTTAGAATTGATCTGTTGGACAAGTTAAGGAGTATCCGAATGAAAATTCATATCGAGGTTCAATTATTTGCAAATTAGGGAAAATAATTATTTAAATAATAAAATACTGCGATAAAAAATGTTACAATCTATTTGTTAATAATAGGAAAAACACATTAGACTGCTCAGGAGGTTTTTTTTGAAATTTTCATTAGGAAAGAATAAGGTTCTAGCCATGCTTCTAGCTTTATCTGTAGTTATTATTGGATGTTCTAATAGTGAGGTTACAGTGACAGAAGATATGGATCAATTCATTACAGATACAATAATAGAAGAAGGTAAAGCTTCTGTCAGTTCGACTGATAAACAATTCGAAGCTCACAATATTTTTGGGACCGAGGAAAAAGATGGTTTAACCAACATTTATCTTCACACTGTTTATGAGGGATATGATAAAGTAACTGGAGGCGAAATTAAAGCAGGGTTTTCTTATCCTGTACTGATTAAATTAGCAAAAGAGAAAAATGTATACGTAGTAAAAGAGTACAGGGTTCCAGAAGATGGAGCAGAATATACAAAATCAATTGAAGAGATGTTTCCTAAAAAATATGCCAAAAAAGCAATCAACAACAAACAAGGTACTGTTCATAAATTGGAAAAAGAGATCCAAAAAGAGGTTGATAATTGGCTAAATAGTACAAAGTGACGAAATTAATATTTTTCTCATATAACTCCTCCTAATTTTTAATACAAAGTTAATTATACATACATTAATTTCAAAAAATATATAAAAAAGTTAAATATTGATTAAATGTACAATACTTTGTAAAGCTTTGTTGTAACACAATAGTTTTTGGGCTTTTTCTGATTTCGAATCAAGGTTCGGCAGCTGAAAAACAAAGGGATGATTATACCTTTGGAGAAGTAGAAAATATTATAGTTGAGCATTTGAAAGCAAACGGGTGCTCATTTCCCTCGTTGGAGATAAGGATTATCACCCGCTAAATCTTGCATGCTAGTAAGCCGTAGCCCACCGCTATGGCTTTTTTTTGGTCGTACTTTCTGACTTTCTCATCACCCATTACAAACAAAGTACATGCATAATAAATTCCCGTTTGGTATGCCCGTACTGCCACTCAAACGTAGTCTCCTCTATCCTCGTCGTAGTATCTTTTTATATACTCGATGAAGTCTTTCCTTGGATGTTTAGCTACATAATCCGGCTCCTGAAGGATTTCAGGTCAAAGAGGTATTCATTAGACACGAAATAAAACATATACTGAATGATACTTATGATCAGATTAGAAAGGAGAAATCAGCTTTGACAAAATATCGGATCATGACCTTTGATGGAGGCGGCACCTTAGGGGCTTTAAGTTTACAACTTTTGAACAGACTGGCTCAGCAAAACCCAAAATTAATTAGTCGAACCAATGTTTTTTCGGGAAATTCAATCGGTTCATTCACTGCCCTTGCGTTAGCAAGTGGAAGATCGCCGAAGGAGACACTCCAGTTTTTTAAGGATAAAATCCTGCCGGCATTCAGCGTTTCCCGACCAGGTGGACCTGTTTACAACCAACAATTACCATATTCTGGTTTCATTAAAGCGGTACAAACATTTTTCCCACCAGATCTTCTCCTCAAAGACTTAAAAAGACGAATTGTTGTCCCTGCATTTCATTTATTCTCACCGGAGCTGAATCGTTGGACTCCTGTGTTATTCCACAACTTTCCTGGCTCTCCCTATTTACATGAGAAAGCGAGTGATGTAATACTACGGAGCAGTGGTGCTCCCGCGACGCAACGAGCCTATCAAAACTACGTGGATGGGTATACAGTAGCAACTAACCCCAGTACAGCCAGTATCGCGTTTGCAGTGGGGAAAGCCAAACAGCCGTTGGATCAAATTGCGGTATTATCCATTGGAACAGGTGAAGAGCCGACTCAATTAAGAAGAGATACAAAGGGGTGGGGGATGGTGAGTGCAGATAACATACGCCCCGAAAATATGAAGAACCTTCCCCCAAATTGGGGAGTTCTTTTGGACCGATCGCCCAATGAACCCTTACTGCCATTTCTTCAAATAATCGCTAGTGGATCCGGTTACTATGAATCCATGGTCAGTTCTCAGCTTCTAGGAAATCGTTTTTTTCGGTTAAATCCACGGATCCCTAATTTATCCAAAACGGACCCTTCTGTGGTTCCCACTGTCATTTCAATTGCTAACAAAACAAATTTACAACCTGCAATTCAATTTATAGAGAAAAACTGGAATTAATAAAATTATCCCATAAATTTGATTGAATTTTTTTCATTTTAAGAATTTGGATTTTTTATAAAAAACAGCCAGAACCTGGCTGTTTTTATTTATTTATTTATTTATTTATTTATTTATTTATTTATTTATTTATTCAGTTCTTCTTCAACTAATCTGCCCTGTTAGTGCCATAAGAAAAAGGCTGCCTCAGCAACCTTCCTTAGGTGCCCCCTGTATATCTGATCATTACATTAAAATATATATTTTTCCTTAATATTCTGCATTGAGTTATGAAGTCCTTCTTGAATAAACCTGCCCTTTAGCTCCATAAGAAAAGAGCTGATCGTGAAGTGAACCCAAAAAGTTAGACACTTTATTTAATTAGGCAGCCTTGAGGGCATGAACCCGGAATTCTACCGGGCTCATGCCTTTTAATTTTACCTTGATTCGTTGATGATTGTAGTAATGGATATATTCTTCTAATTCTTGTTTGAAATGCTCCATGCTTTCAAATTCTTGAAGATAAAGTAACTCTGATTTTAATAGGCCAAAGAAGTTTTCTATGACCGCATTATCGAGACAATTTCCTTTACGGGACATGCTTTGTGTAATGTTATGTCTTTTCAAATCATGCGAATATTGTTTCATCTGGTAATGCCAGCCCTGATCTGAATGAAGAATGGGTGAATCTTTCGATTCCAAGCGGTCAAAGGCTTTCTCCAGCATTTTGGAAACGAGGGGATAAACAGGCCGAGATTCGACATTATAGGCGATGATTTCTCCATTAAACAGATCAAGAATGGCCGATAAGTATAGTTTCTCCCCAGCTAGATGGAATTCTGTGACGTCTGTCACCCATTTTTCATTTGAGTTTGTTGCCTTGAAATCACGTGCTAGAATGTTGGGTGCAATCTTGCCGATTTTCCCTTTGTACGAACGGTATTTCTTCATGCGAACTAAAGACTTCAATCCTAGTTCATTCATCAATCGGAGAACTGTTTTATGATTGATGCGAGCACCTCTGTTACGTAATTCTAGGGTGATACGCCGATACCCATAGCGCCCTTTATGCGTATGGAAAATCTCTTCGATAAGGGATTTCATTTCTGTGTATTTATCCTCACGCCCGAAGGCGTTTACCCAATAATAGTATGTACTCCGTGCCATGTTAGAAATGGATAGAAGCAGATTTAAATCAAATTGTTTCCTTAGTTCATGGACTACTTTCGCTTTGTCTTTCTTTGTAGGGCTTCCTTTTCTTGAACTAAGGCATTCAACTTTTTTAGATAGGCATTCTCTGCACGTAAGTATTCTAATTCGGCAAGAAGTGCTTCTTGAGAGCCTTTAGCTGGTGATGTTTTTTTGGTTTCTTTTTTCATGGATAGACGCCCCTTTTTCTTTGGTTTAAGGGCGTCTATACCTCCTTCCTTCAACTGATTTGACCATTTCAAAAGTGTAGAATCGGAAGGAAGATTATAGTGTACAGCGGTCTCGCTGATCGATGCCCCATATTCGTTCATATAATTAAGTACCTCTAGTTTAAAGGGCAGAGTGTAATTTGTATAGGATGAAGCAATTCCTTCCATCCCATGTTCTAGATAGCGAGCGACCCATCTCTTCAGAGGGGATAGACCTACATTTCTTTCTTGTGCGATGGATTTATAGGATTTTTTCCCTTCCAAGTACTCTAAAACTGCATGTAATTTTTCGTCTATCGTATATTTAGTCAAAAAAACTGCACCTCCAATTGTTAGATGTTGTCTAACAATTGGGGTGCAGTTCATCGTCACAGCTCTTTAAAGAACAAACGCACCAGTTAGTTTAACAAGAAAAAGTTAGGCACTTCTATTTCACGTAATGTTTTTTGAAATCTAGTTTAAGTATAAACCCTCACAATCTAATAGAGTAATGTAGGACCCCTAGTGTACGAATAACAATGACATCCTTTTAAAGTAGATTACTTTAAATAGGGTGATTTTTTATGCAAATGTGAATAAGGTATGCAATTTTACATGTTTTTGGAACTTAATTGTGGTCTCAAGTACAAATTTCTTCTCATTTGATAAAGGATTTCTTAAGGCTTGTGTCACCACAAAAGAAGGTCGTTTACTAATTATGAGAAAATGGCATATTTTTTGCTTTGTTTTATGTGTAGAAACTAAAACAGAAATAAAGGGGGTTGTTATATGTCAGATTCAAAAGGGATGAAGAGGTCGTTAACGCTTATTCCTGTCGTTCTATTTGGTTTTTCATTTATGGCGTTGGCCACTGTGTTTAGTACATATGGAATCGCGGCTCAATTATCTCATGGTATGGTTCCAGGATCCTACTTACTCGCTTTAGGTGTGATGTTCTTTACGGCATACAGTTATGGACAGATGGCAAAGGTTATACCTTCAGCAGGTTCTGCTTATGCGTACACACAAAAATCAATCAATTCTTATGCTGGTTTTCTCGTAGGTTGGTCGATTTTAATGGATTATTTATTCATTCCAATGGTCAACTACTTATTATTTAGCATTTTCTTCTCGGCAGCTTTTCCATCTATACCGGCATATGTTTGGGTATTAAGTTTACTGTTGATTGTGACAGTGATTAATGTGATAGGTGTAAAAATAGCGACAAAAGCAAATGCTCTCCTTACAATTTTAGCCATTCTTTTCATCGCTATATTTATCGGATTATCCATCCGTGAAATTACCGGTGGCACAGGAACGGGTACACTTTGGAGTTTTGATTCTTTTTATAATACGAATGAGCACTTTTCTTTCATAGTCGCAGGAGCAGCACTTCTTTGTTTCTCATTTCTTGGGTTTGATTCTGCTACAGCATTTGCTGAAGAGACGATTCAACCTGAAAAAACCATTCCCCGCGCAATCTATATCATCATGTTTACAGGAGGAATTCTATTTATAGCCGTTTCATATTTTGCACATAACGTATGGCCTTTATATGATACGTTCAGTAATGCGGATGCAGCAGCTAATGAAATTATTACATTAGTTGGCGGAAAAACATTTGCTACTCTCTTCTTAGCTGTCTATGGGTTCACCGCCTTTGGATCTGCAATGTCTTCTCAAGCAAGTGCATCACGTGTCCTCTATGCAATGGGGCGTGATGGACAATTACCGAAGCGATTCTTCGGAACTCTTCATAAAAAATATAACACTCCTGTTAATAACATTCTTGTAATTAGTGGGTTTTCACTACTTGCATTAGTTTTAAGTTTGACATTAGTTGCTTCATTTATAAATTTCGGAGCCTTCCTTGCCTTCACTTGTGTTAATCTCTCTGTAATTTTTTATTACTTTATCAAGAACAAACAGCGATCTTTCAAAGGAACCATTCTATATTTAATCATTCCACTTATTGGAGCCGTTCTTGATTTATGGTTACTTGTGAACTTAGATATTCACTCAAAAGTACTTGGAGGGATTTGGTTTGTGCTTGGGTTTGTGTACATGCTGGTATTAACAAAAGGATTTAAAGAGTCACCACCAGAAATAAACTTATCAGGTGAACATACTTAAAAATAAAGGGGAAATTATCATGATAAAAGAAGATACAATAATCAAAAGTAATAGCATTTTTATAGGATTAGGTGAACAGCCAGAGTTAATTTGGCATAGAACTTGCACTTTTTAAATAAAACAAGTGGCATGCGAAAATAAGATTTTACTCTATAAGGAGAGGTTACAATGCCGATCATAGCAGATATTGTTATTAGTGGGAATGCAGTTTTAACTGGGTCAACAGACTCTCCCGTTCCAGCGTCTATATTAATCAAGGAAAATAAAATTATAGAAGTTTTAGAATTAGGTTGTTTTGCTGAATATGTAGATAGTCAGACGAAGATTTACCATTTTGGTGATCAACTGATTATGCCGGGTTTCCATGACTTCCATATCCATTTGTTGTTAGGAGGTTTATTGAATGATAGCGTTCGGCTCAATTCAGCGAAATCGGCAAAAGATGCCGCTGAGATGGTTAAAGCATACGCAGACACCAAAATAGATGACCCCTTTGTCATAGGGTGTAGCTGGGAACAAAGCCTTTGGGAGGATGGGCAGCCGCATCGATCCTTCTTGGACGAAGTAATTTCGGACAGACCTGTACTGTTATATCAGGCTGAATTTCATAGTGCATGGGTGAATTCCAAAGCGTTGGAATTGGCAGGAATCGATAAAAATACGAAAAATCCTCCATACGGCGAGATTGTTAGGGATGAAAATGGGGAGCCTACAGGATTATTACTTGAGCACGCTGTAGGTTTTGTCACGAAAGCATTACCTATTAATCTTGAAATGCAAGAGAAGTTACTCAATAATTTTTTACGTGAAGCAGCTAAATACGGAGTTACTTCTGTTCATGATTTATTAAGGATCCCAGAAATGGGTGTGGAAGAAGCTGAATTGTATGGTGAATATGAAAAACAAGGTAAGTTAACTGCAAGAATTCATTTTGTTGCTCCCTTAAACGGAGATTTGGGACTGGCAAAAAGTTTACGTGAGAAATATACATCCAATTTGGTTCAATTCTGTGGCTTCAAGCAGTTTGTCGATGGAGTCACCACCAGTCATACTGCCTATTTGCTAGATGAATATGCAAACAATCCAACGACAAAGGGGAATACAGTTTTTCCTGAGGAGACGATTAAAAATTGGACAGTAGAAGCTGATGAAGAAGGATTTCGGGTTCGCTTCCATTGTATTGGGGATGGAGCGGTTAAATTAGCTTTGGATTCTTTTGAAGCAGCACAGCGGAAAAATGGGGTGAGAGATTCCCGTCATGTAATAGAGCATGTAGAAATGATTCATCCTGATGACATTGAAAGGTTTAACAAACTAGGAGTACTTGCCTCTGTTCAGCCAGAACATATCAACGTTTCACAAAGGGAGGTGTACGAGGACTTAATCGGGCAAGAGCGAATGAAATATACCTTTTTACTAAAAACGATGATAGATAATGGCACAAATGTTGTATTTGGCACCGACTATCCAGTTGTAAAGTTGGAACCGTTGTCAGGGATTTATCGTGCTGTTACAAGGCTAGATGATGAAGGTGTAACATGGGATGAAAAGGAACGAATTTCATTAAAGGATGCGCTACTTGCTTATACTGCGGCTCCGACATATGGGTCTTTCCGTGAAAAAGAACTAGGAACAATTGAGGCTGGAAAACTTGCAGATATTATTGTCCTTGACCGTAACTTATTTGATGTCCCATATGAGGAAATCAAAAATGCAAATGTTGTTTTTACCATGGTAGACGGTAGGGTTGTCCATGAAATTGTTGGGGAGGTATCCATATGAGCAAAGTGAAGATAGGATTAATTCAATTGACTTGTGATGAACGAATTGAAGTGAATGTAGAAAAAACAAAAGTGAAGGTCAGAGAAGCTGCAGCTCAAGGAGCAAAGGTTATTTGTTTACAGGAACTCTATCATTCTGAATACTTTGCTCAAACAGTTTCTGTAGAGAATTATCTATTAGCAATCCCTTTAGACCACGTAGCTATAAAGGAGATGCAGGAACTTTCCAAAGAGCTAGGAATCGTGTTAATCGTTCCTTTCTATGAATGGGTAGCAAAAGGGATTTATTTTAATAGTGCTGCAGTTTTTGATGAAAATGGACAACATTTAGGCACAACACGGAAAAACCATATCCCAGACGGGCCTCAATACCATGAAAAATATTACTTTACGCAAGGAAATACAGGGTATCCAGTGTACGATACGAAATTTGGGAAGATTGGAATCGGCATCTGCTGGGACGAGTGGTTTCCGGAGGTAGCCCGTATTTTGACATTGAAGGGAGCAGATATACTATTCTATCCCTCCGCAATTGGTTCGGAGCCGGATCATCCAGAGCTATCCACTAGAAGAACCTGGACCAAAGCCATCTCTTCACACGGCATTCACAATGGAGTATTTGTAGCTGCGGTTAACCGAGTCGGCCAAGAAAAAGATATGAGATTCTATGGTGGAAGTTTCATAAGCAATCCAATGGGGGATATTGTCCAATCATTAGATGAAGAGGAAGGAATCCTGGTCCAGGAAATCAATATAAAAGAAATCGAGTTTGCAAGAAATCTCCTACAATTTTTAAGGGATCGACGAACGGATACATACGGGCCGATTTTGGAACAATGTTAGGGTTACCTGTCCTATGTATAAGTACGTACTAATCATTTATAATTTTCTATTAGAAAATGTTGAATCCAATAAAACACTAATTGGTAACTCTTTTGAAGTTAGCTCAAATAAACCGAATAAACGTTATGTAGATATAAGAGCATAATGCAACTCTTGCTATATTTCGTTCGGATTATGTATATGAGGAAACAAATAATAATCACGGATTGGGGTCCTACCAATTTATTGAATTAAAAAACAACATAATAAACTGAAGGGACTGCCTTATTTTATATAAGACAGTCCCTCTTCCTTTAAGTCATTCGTTCGTCATCCTTGCTTTTGATAATGACTTCATATGGATCGTCCTTCACCTTTTCTCAAATTTCATCTGTCATGATAAACTCTTCAATCATCGTGTTTAGATCGCCTGCCAATTCAGTGGCTTTTGGTATGGCGCTAGGAAGTTTTATTCACGCCTTCCCAATTAGCTGTATAAGAAAATTACTCTGCATTTCACTTTTTTGTACAATAGACGCACTTTTTCGAAGTAAAGTCCGGTCTCACTATTTAGGTTATAATTGCGGGACGATACCTAGCAATTTTTTAGCCTTTAGCCATATCGTCAATGCAGTTGTCCAAAGGATTAGTGCGGAGCCGAAGCCGATTATCGATAACGGTGCAATGATTTGATGCTCAAACAGCGTGACACTCTCAGGCACAACCAGTAATGTAATAATCGCAAGTAAACAGAGGAGTAATCCGGTAACATAGTAGATTCTTAATTGAAAAAGATGCGCCAAAGGTAAAAAATGAATACCCACAATTAAGGCGATAATTGCCGGTATTAGATCAGTAAAATTAGTTGCGTTACAGATGGCAATTGCAATCCCGATTGCCAAACCTTCCGCAATGAAGGTTATGTTAAACCAAAACCTTATACGCTTCCAGCGCCTGGCCTCTTCTTGTGAGACCTGATTAGATAATCGTTTTGATGCTCGTATTAATGAAATCCCACCAATAATCAACGTAATACCTACGAAAACAGCAACTAACTCCACGTAAGGAAATCCCCAACCTTGCAATCCCATTACACCTGTGCCTGCCCAAAGCGTACCGAAAAACGCCATGAATAGTAAACCACTTGCAGATCCGCGAACAGCAGCTCTAGAAATGATTCTTGAAGTTTGTACCATAAATAAAGGTTTCCTTTCATCTTAAGTATTTGATCATTACACCTTTCATTGGCGAAAAAAAACTATATCCCTTTTTCAGTATATTCGGGCGTGTAAATTACTGAACTATTCACCCACATTTGCTCTTCAAGAAAAAAGCGACACTTCGTAATTGAAGTATCGCAACAGTTCGTTTAAGAAGAATTAGTTTAGAATAAATTCAGTTATCTTTTCCTGCGAAGCACCTTTATTATAAGTCCAAATAAAACTATACCAGTTAAAGAACCCACAGTGTATGACCAAGAGGAGTAATCAAAGATATTATAAAACATGTGTTTCTTGTTTATCAATCCTGCCTTGCATACAAAAAAAGTTGCCTTAGCAACCTCCCTTATTTAGTAAAGCACCCGTTAGTGAAACAAGAAAAAGGCGAAGTAATTTACTCTTCTGATTTTATTTTTACAAAAAAAAGCTTCCCTAGAAACTGACACGGCAGTATTAAGGGTAGCTTTTTAAGGAGCATATCTATATTCTATTCCATCCACTTTTTGTAGAGGTCGTCAAATTTTCCCTGGAGCTTCATTTCATCCATCCACATTTCCAAGTAGCTTGCATAAATGAAATCACCTCGTGGGATCATATAACCTTTTTCACTGTTTGTGAAAGGCTTGTCAGTTAGAGCCGCATACAGTCTGGGATCAGCTTTAGCATACAGCATTGCTTCTACTGTGTCTGTGATCATAACATCATACGTACCTTCTGCAACAAGATGAGGGATATCAAGATTGTTTTCTACAACAGTTACGTTAGCATTGCTTAGATACTGACGAACAAATGCTTCGTTTGTTCCGCCTGGATTTACGCCAATGCGTACAGAAGGCTTGTTGATATCTTCAATGGTAAGATAATTGTCTTTATCTTTCTTGCGAATCAAAGGCACCTTACCGAATGAAAGGTAACCTTGGGATACATAAGCGCTTTTTTGTCTGGCTGTGTTGCGAGTCACACCGCCCACAGCGATATCAAATTTGTCCGCTTGTAGGTCTTTCATCATCGTTGGCCATGTGGTAGCGACAAATTCTACCTCCACACCGAGGTCTTTGCCAAGCTCTTTGGCAGCGTCCACGTCAAAGCCTTCATACTCATTTGTTTCTGGGTTCAAATAGGTAAAAGGTTTGTAGTCCCCGGTCATTCCTACCCGAATGTATCCTCGTTCGATTATTTCATCAAGCTGGGAAGTCTCAACATTTTTCAAATGCCCTGGTGCATTTTCTGATGCGGGTTTAGCCGATACGATTTGCGAGGAGATCAGGTCGTGACCGACGTACCCTGTACCTAGCAAGGATAAGCTGATCACTCCAGCCATTAGTGTTTTTTTCCAATTTTTAAACATGTGATTCCCCCTCCATTTTTTGCTATATTTTCAGAAATAATCTACCAATTATTAAAATACGACAACATCAATGAATCACCTTCAAAACAAATAAAAATGCCACTTTTTTATATTTAGGTTAGATTAGCGTAACAGTTGATATTAAAAGGACTACACATATTAGACATATCTAAAATGTGTAGTCCTAATTTAATTTCTTGTTGAACTAACGCACCCGTTAGTTTAAGTTCAAAGTTTCACAAAAACTTAATAAAGAAAGGTCCTTCAAGATAATTCTCATAGGACTCCTTAAGAACAAACTTTTTAAAAGAATTTTTTCATACTTTCCAACTAATTTTAAAAAGCATCCATGGAATTTCGATAAACCACCCCTGGTTGACAATAGTTCGATGGTTGGAGGAAATAATTCTTCCCCACTGCAACCTCATAGAAAATTAATTGGTCAGATAGAACTCTAAATGTTTTTTTATATAAGTTGGTAACAGCTTCATCACTTAGGTAAGTTTCTATCAATTCTTTTTCGCCATTAATCGCTTCCCCTCTTGCTTTTATAACAGCTTGTGTAATCTCAGTTGCGTGGTCGTAAATTGTCTTGTACATAGTAATCACCTCCACAACTATATGGATAAACAAATCTACTCTTATCTACCTGTTTTTTGTATAGTAGGAAAACCCGGGATATTTCACAACTGGCCATTTCTCCTTGCGTAGAAAATCGAGCAATTCTGATCCAATATTTAAGTTGCTTTGAACTAATTCTTTAGGAGTCAGTGCCATCCATTGATTCAGCGACACATCTTCAAAGCGGTCGCTTTTGAACATCTCTAAAAACCATAATGTTTCTGTACCCGTGTTTTGAATATAGTGTCCAGTAGCAAAGGGTACATATCCGACATCACCAGCTCTATAATCAAATGTACGTGCTGCACCGTTTCCAGTAAATACAGTCATTCGCCCTTGTCCGGTAAGGTAATACTGCCACTCGTCGTTATTGGGATGCCAATGAAGTTCTCTCATTGCACCCGGTTCAATCTCAACGAGTGCTGCTGCGATTGTTTTTGAAATTGGAAAGTTGGAAGAATCCACAATTCGTACACTACCACCAGGCGTTTTGATTGGTGTTTGTTTCAACAGCTCGTGCTTAAAGGTAAAAGGGACTTCTCCGTAGGGTGACTGGACTTCTTGACTTTCCAGTGAACCTGGAACCTCCCCCTGATAGATATATACCTGTTCAGAAGGAATGGAGTTAAACGCACTCTCTGGTACTCCAAAATTGGCCGACAGAACATCTTTTGGAGTATGTGCAAACCAGTCGGAGATGGATAAGGTTGAAAGATCGGAAAAGTTTCCGTCATCGAAGACGAGCAGAAATTCGCAATGTTCCAACCCTTGAATCGAATGCGGGATACCTGGGGGAAAGTACCAAAGGTCACCAGGACCCACGTCGGCAATGAAATTTCGTCCATGTTGGTCAACCGAGGTTATACGTGCCCGTCCCAACAGCATATAAGACCATTCTGCCTGTTTATGCCAATGGAGTTCACGTACTCCGCCGGCCGTTAAGCTCATATTTACTCCAGCAAGAGTAGTCGCTATCGGAAGTTCCCTGGCGGTGATCTCCCGTGACCATCCCCCGTGATTTAATGTCATAGAAGTGTCTGAGAATGAGAATTTCAAGTTAGGAACTAAGCCTGCATCTGTAATAGGTGGGACGAGCATATTCGGATTTTGAATATCTCGCATAATATTACGCGGGCCAGAGTCAATCCCTCCAGCTCCATCACTTCGGATAGGTTGAGGCACGTTCCCACCCAATTGATTAATAGTTCGTTTATCCATCATTACACTCCTCGTTTATGGGATTATTAAGGGAAAATTCTTTTTCATAGTGTATGACTTGGGCTTCAAATGGTTACTGTGCCTATTAATAAAAAATACAGGGGCATCCCTTAATGTAGAAATGCTCCCTTAGTTTAAAATTAATATTAGAAACCACTTCTAAAATTTTTGTTGTTCAACTAAACTGCTAGTTACTTGAATAAGAAAAGGGCTCTACTTCTAATTAAAGTAAAGCACCCGTTCGTTTAAGAAGAAAACTAAAAGAACAATTGCCCCAGTAACCCTATAAACAAGATTGATAATATAAAAGTTGGTATTGAAATTAATATCTTATTTCGCAACCTAATATTCTCGAATTGTCTATATATCTTACTCACTACTCGGTAAACGATGATTATGATAGGTAAGCTTATACATATTGCTATTAAATCAACAGAAGTAAATGGTTTACCTATGTATTTATCAAGGGGAATGTTGATAACAAAAAGTGCTGAAAATAAGATGAATTGATAAATACAAAATCTTACATAATCCAAAGTTGATTACCTCTATTCGATGGCTATTAATATATCCTTTAAAGGATACTTTTACATTTAGTATATTTCATCAGGAAATTTTTTTCTCCCCCCCTTATTCAACTATCCTGCCCCTTTCGTATTATAAAGGTCAGCCAGTTATTTCTGGTTGAACAATTTTTATATCGATATATGATATCGGTAGCCGGGGTAGAACGTTCCTGCCCGTGGGGCTTGGACCCCGTCAACTAAACAGTTCGCCCCCTACTTGCTTAAACATGATTTGGCTGGTTGGGACCAAGATCTCGTATAACAAGCGAAGCTATGATACTGCAAGAAGGATTAGGGGTTACCGGCAATATTATGTTTTGGAGGAGATAAAAAATGAATCCAGTGGTTGGTCTGGATGTAGCTAAAGGTGAAAGTCAGGTTCAAGCGTTCTTGAATAAAAAGAAGCCTTATAAAAGAAGTTTTAAAGTAGCACATACCATTGAAGGACTAGAGAGCTTACACCAATATCTTAGAGAGATAGAAAACGTAACAGGAATTCGACCTCCGGTCGTTTTAGAGTCTACTGGGCATTATCATACGCCCGTTGTACAGTATTTTGAGGAGAGAGGTTACTTATTAATTATCGTTAACCCACTCATTTCTTATCGTGCGAAGAGCTCTAGTTTACGGAAAGTAAAGACAGATTTAATCGATGCACGTCACCTCTGCGAGCTGTACTATAAAGAGGATTTAGAGCCTTATAAAAAACGAGGGATACAACTCTTAAATCTTCGTAATCTTTCAAGACAACATGCAAATATAACAGGTATCTATGTACAAACAAAACTACAGTTTCAGGCTGTTCTTGATCAAGTATTTCCTGAATATAGAGGGGTTTTTGGAGATTTGTATTCGGTTGTTTCTTTGCTTACTCTATTAGAATTCCCTACTTCTGAAGACATATCAGCAGTCGATGAAGAAACTGTAGCAAATAGGATTAATGAACTTTGTCCAAGTCGTTCTAGAAAGTGGGCGAATACACAGGCAGAGAAACTTATGGCTGCCTCAGCTCGAAATCCTTTTCAGAGAACTTTATATCAGAGTCACATTTTAAGCCTAGAGATGTATATAAAAATGCTTCTAGAATACCAAAAGCACTTATCCAAATTTGAAGAAGAGATAAATGCTTTGGCAAAAGAAATTGAAGAATATAAGATTATCCAATCCATCCCTGGTATCGGTGAAAAAATCGCTACAACGATTATTTCTGAAATTGGAGAGATTGATCGGTTTAATCACCCTAAAAAACTAGTGGCATTTGCCGGAATTGATCCAAGTATCTTTGAATCAGGTAAATTTAAAGGCTCAGTAAATCGGATTACCAAAAGAGGTTCTGGTAGACTACGACATGCCTTATATATGGCAGTTCGTTGTGCCATTCGTGATTGTCGCAAGAAGAAAACGACAGATGAAATCATCCCTCGGAACAAGAGATTACGAGAGTTCTATGATAAGAAACGTGAAGAAGGAAAGCCCTTTAAAGTAGCTGTGATAGCATGTGCCAATAAGCTTCTACAATGGATTTATGCACTATTACAAAATAACTCGACTTTCCAAGATCTAACCTAGTTTAAAAATATAACTAAATAGCACAAAACTTTCCAAATATAGTTCATTGGAAGGTTATTTAGCATGCACAAATTTAGTATAGCATGAAATATTTTAAGTTTTCATTGAAAAATGTTGACTAACTATTAGCTGGTTTAGTTCCATAAATCGAGTAGGAGGAGGCGCCTAGCCTCCGACCTCTCACACCACCGTACGTACCGTTCGGTATACGGCGGTTCAGTTTAAGTCTGACGTAGTTTTGTATATCGTTCATATAGATTGACTAACCCTTGGTGGTGTCAATAAACATTATTAAGGGTTTTGTCTAGAATAGGACTATGCGCTATGCGCCAATAACCCTTTCTGCTATTTCCCAATTCATACGCTTTTCCAAATGGGACGCCTAATCCTTTGAGTTTCCTCACTCTCGTTCTTGGCAGTTTCCATTGTTTCCATAGGCACATCCTGAGTCTTCTTCGAATCCATGAATCTAAATTCTTCAATACGTTCGGAGTATCAATGGCCGCTTGCTTCCTTCAGATTCCACGTCACCATGGATACCCTTGCATTAAGTTAACCATTACTACTGCCTTCATGGTTCGGGACTCACACCCTATAGATTGCACCCATGCCGGGCGCACGAAAAAGCCTGTCTTAAAGACAGCTTCGATCTTCAGCTAACGCACCCGTTAGTTCAACAAAACTGGGTTTTACTGTGTATTATGTTCGTTAAAATCAGTTTATAGCTGCTTTTCTGCCTTTTATGACAGCTCCGGTTTACCACTAGTAGAAATCCATTAGTTCCTTAACGCTTTTCTGACTTTCCTTGCAAAAACTAATGGGTCATCAACAGCTTCAATATTAACGTAAATCAAATTCGGATTATCAAAAAGCCACTCATTGTGTATGGATGAAACTATTATTCCTTGTTTAAGAATGGAAGCAACAAAATTCTCAACTTCTTTTTGCAAGAGTGCTACCCTACCTAGGCACAATGCTTGTCCAGTCTTATTATCTCTTGATTCAAATGAGAAAGAAGAGGTCACTCTAAAACGTTTTCCTAAAATTTTTGCTTTTATTTCATTTCGATTTATGGTTGTCACACATTTTCCACCCGCAAATCCTTCTTGGCCGCCGATAATTCTTGCAAACTCTTGACAAATTAATTCATCATTAGATGTCATCTATTCATCTCCTCCCTAGTATTAATAGGATATGAATTAATGAATAGAGCCGAAACGGATATGCATCTATTTTGAAATATAAATTATGAAAATTATTCATATCTTATTCAAACTATCCTGCTCCCGTTAGTTCCATAAGAAAAGCGATTCTTATTAAAGAATCGCGCCCGATTATTGAAGATTGATAGTGATGTAAAGCACCCTTTAGCCGAAGAAACAAAACTATTATTTAACAATTTTTTCAAAAAAATTTAAAAAATAAAATGTATATATTTTTAAAGCATGCTACATTCAAAATGTATCAAACAAATATAAACAAAGAAAGGAAGAAAGAATTTATGAAATTTAAAGTCAAAACACTTCCAAACTATCGTATCGCTTATGTGCAACGAGTTGGTCCATATGGTCCTGAAAATATTGAAGTAATGGAGAAGTTAAAAGTATGGGCTAGGGAGAAAAATCTTCTTAAATCGGCAATCCTACTTGCAATTCCACAAGATAACCCTGAGACAACACTTCCTGAAAACTGTAGGTTTGATGCTTGTATTGTGATTTCAAAGGATTCTCAAATGGATGATTCAATTTGCGAAAGTGAACTTTCTGGTGGAAAATACCTTATTTACGAAATCAAACATACAGCAGAAGATATTCAAAAAGCATATGCTGAAATTTTTCCATCTATACAAAGCTCTGGATATCAAATTGATAACAAACCCATCTTGGAAAGATACACTGGTGATATGATTAATAACCCTTATTGCGAAATATGCGTACCAGTAAAACCTTAATAGTTGATTAGCTTTTTTCTAGTTTGATAACTTTATCAATGCATAATTTCCCAATTAATAAAGGGTAACCCTGCTACTTAATCAAGAACGTCTCTCCTTTTTCATCAAATGCATGCTTAAAATCAAATGCAAAAGGAGTGGGACCATGCTGAATATAATAGTTATATCTCTTGAATGCCTCCTCCCATGAGACATCCGTCTCCTTTTCTGTCCACCAAACTACATAAGAAAGGTGTTTCTCTGGATATGGCTCGATCCATCTGCTTCTATCTCGTAATGCTTGCATATGCTGTCCTGAATAGGTAAAGCGATATAAGGATTGAAGGCTTCTCCATACAGTTAGTGTGAGAATAGGAGAACCCTTTCCCTTTACGGTTTCGTCTGGGAAAGGGACTCCTTCAGGTGAAAACGCCTCTATAAGTCCTGATTTAGTTGCCTGACGATATACTTCATTTCCCACTTGAAAAAATTCACGAGAGGCAGGGTGGTCATAGGGGTGGTTTAGCCTACCAACAGTATAGATTGAAACTAATGCCATAAATAGCCCTCCATCTATAGTCTTTTCCTAGATATATTCAAGTGAAAATGTGAAAATTCCTTCTTCAGCTAACCTACCCCTTTAGTTGCATAAGAAAGAGGTCACCTCAGCAACCTCCCTTATTGTAGTAATGCACCCGTTAGTAGAAGAACAATTGAGCTACACTTATTGGAATAGATGATGAAGCAACCGATCTTTATCTTCAAAAAACTGTTTCATTAATAAATAGTGATTGGACTCCTCTAAAGTTACTTCACTCAATCCACCCTCTTTTATTTCAATAATTTTAGCATCTGGATAGGCCATAATTATCGGAGAATGGGTGGAAATGATAAACTGGGACCCCTGATTAACAAGTTCATTTATTCTGGCTAACATCGATATTTGTCTCAGTGGTGACAAAGCTGCTTCAGGCTCATCGAGGATGTACAGACCATTGCCTTGAAATCGTTCTATAAAGGCTGAAAAAAAAGATTCACCATGAGATTGTTGGTGAAGTGATTTTCCTCCAAAGGAATCTATAATTTTTCGACCACTCGATGGCGCCTTGTCTAATTCCTCTATATTTGTAGCTAAATTATAAAAGGTTTCCGCCCTAAAGAAAAAACTATCCTTCGGCTTATATACCCCCTTTTTTAAACGGAGATATTGCTCTAAATTTGAGTGTGAATCATAACTGGAAAAGTTAAAATTTAGAGTTCCACCTTCTGGGTTAAATCCAAATGCAATAGCAATCCCTTCAAGCAAGGTTGACTTCCCCATTCCATTTTCACCTATAATATAAGTAACATTGGGATGAAAAGTTAATTCTTGCATGTGCTTAATTACAGGTAGATTAAGTGGGAAATTTTCATATGAGGAAATTTGATCTCTTTTAAGGTAGGTACCCCTGATAAACTGTGAATCATGATAAAGCTTCATTATTAATCACCTCGTGTCAAATACAATTCTTTAGCTATAACCATATAAACTTCTAGGAACCTTTACGACAAATAAAGCGAGCTTCATATGTATCATTATAATAAAGTATAGCAGATCTATTTACACTATATTCCCTTAATATAAAGTGTAATCTCCCGTTTCTCAGAATTTTATAGAGGTTTAATTTAGCTAGTTATCTTCTATTCTTTAGAGTTATTCTGCTTACTAAGACATGTGCTTCACCATTCCCAGAAACAGATTCTAAATTAGGTTCTTTGAATTAATTAGTTGTCACCTAGTCATATTTTACATAAATTCACATAGACATGTTTCTCTGTTTAAGAAGTTTCCTAATAGATTCGGCAATTTTTTGTACACCAATACTGATAGAATCATCTTCAATTTGAGAAACACTAAGTCGAATAACATTTTCTTTTTTACATTCTGGCATGTACATTTTTCCAACATCGTCCACATACACACTTTCCATCATTAAATGTTCAATGAGATGTTTAGCTTTTAGAGGATAAGGTAATTCAATGGTTGAATAAAAACCCGATAATGAACCGGAAAAAGAAGCAGAAGAAGGCAGATGATCTCTATAGGCTGTTTGTAATAGCCTTCCTTTGTTTCTATACATCTCCCTCATTTTTTTTATATGTGCATGAAACATTCCATTTTTGAAGTAAATTTCTAGAGCACCCTGTGTAAGAACAGGGGTATGTAAATCTGCAGCAAATTTGGCCTGCAAAAATACTTCTTTCATCGAGTCAGGTATGACTGTCAGGCCCAGCCTCAAACCAGGAAGTAATATCTTAGAAAAGCTTTTTGTATAGATAACCCTTCCTGATGTATCATAGGCAAACATCGGGTCCTGCTTCAAATTGAAATCAAGATCTCCCATATAATCATCTTCAACGATATAGACATCATATTGTTGTGCCAATTCCACAATCTTCTTTTTTTCAGCATTCGAATAACTGTAACCAGTTGGGTTATGAAACCTTGAAGTTATGTAAAAGAACTTGATGCTATTCTTTTTAAATATTTGTTCCAAATCATGCAAATCTATCCCAGTTTTCGTTACCTCTATTCCATAAACAACAGCATTCTGATGTTTTAGAGATTCAATGAATCCAGTATGTGTTGGCTGTTCAATGCAAATATTATTCTTTCCGTTAGGAAATGGAAGTGAGACAAAAAGATGAAGGGCTTGTTGAGATCCAGTTACAACAAATATTCTTTCGGGTACGGTAAAAACCTGGAGGTCCTGTAAATGCTTCGCTAGCTCTAAACGAAGCGAACGCAATCCTTGAATCTCTGAATAGGAAAACATTTCTTCTTTATATAAATCAATCGCCTGGTTGATGCAATGTTTAAAGTCAAGATATGGCATTGAATGTTTATCGGGACCTGCAGACAAAAAATCTATTTTCTCATTCTCTATGTGACCCTTTTGGCGAAGAGAGTAGTCCTCGACAACATAATAACCACTCTTGGGAACAGAATAGATTAAATGTCTATTCTCCATTTCCTGGTACGCCTTGATCACACTGTTTTTACTGCAAGAGAGCTCGTCCGATAAAGCCCTGATAGAAGGCAGCTTGCTCCCTGTCCCCAATGAACCTTGAGCTAGCCGATGATTAATGACCTCGATAATCTCCTCGTATATCCTCACCATTTTTCCCTTCCCTTCTAATCTGTATGGGCACAGCATAAGAAAAACATCGTTTAGTTTCTCAACGGAAATAAGTATACTTTAGCTATCAAATCTTGTTAACTATTTTTGATTGCAGTAATGAAGGCCTGCATTGCTGCTGATCCATCAATCCATGACTTTAAGGAGAGTGTGAAATGAAAACCCTAAAGGTATTTCTAATGCTTATTGTACTCCAATTTAGTGGTTCAATGAGCAGCATTCAAGTAAGTGCAAACAACCAGAAGGTGAAAGTACTGCAAGTTGGGGAATCGTTCGATGGGGTACAAGGGACAACCGTAATACAAAACATTAAAACTGATAAGGTATATATCTATAACAAAAAGAGAAGTAAAGTGCGCTTTACTCCAGAATCGACTTTTAAAGTGCCAAATGCATTAATCGGCTTACAGACAAAAGCCGTACATGATGAATATGAAGTGAAGCGCTGGGATGGTGTACTTAGGGAATTTGAGGATTGGAACAGGGATCATACCCTGGCTTCAGGCATGAGACATTCAGTGATCTGGTATTATCAAGAAATGGCCCGAGATATTGGTGCAGAGGATATGCAGAAATACGTGAATCGAATCAATTATGGTAACAGGGATATATCCGGTGGGATTGATCATTTCTGGCTTGACAGCAGCATAAAAATATCTGCCCAAGAACAAGCTCGTTTTATGGAGAACCTCGTAGAAGAAAAACTACCCTTTGATAAACAGCATATGAGAACAGTAAAGAGAATCATGATTAATGAAGAAGCAGACTCATATGTTCTCCACGGAAAAACAGGTACACGCCTTTCCGATCTGGGATTAGGCTGGTATGTAGGTTACATCGAAACAGACAAAGGGAAATGGGTCTTTGCAACGAACATTAACGGAAGCGGAAGCAAAGCAAAGACGATTACAGTAGATGTTCTGAAAGAGTTGAAAATTATTAACGAATAAACCTTCACGTATGCTTCTAATTAGATTTTACAATATGAGGAAAAATTAAAAGGAACCGATTGATTCAGGTTCCTTTTAATTTCCTTTATGTTCTGCCTTCTCTTAGACTGATATTCCAACCAAAACAGAAACCTTTTTCATATTACCTAAGCTACAACAATTTTACATAAGTGTATGTATGGCAATGAATGACACATTAAGCAAAGTGTTGGTCAGCATACTTGCGGTTTTTTGAAGGATTTCGACCCGTGACTCTTCTCCTTCAGTCATAAAAAAAACAAAAACTCCTTTCCACAATAGAAAAAGAGTTCAAAAAGAATTTTTAATCTATTACAACATAAATCTCACAAGTAGATTCCTGAGAAGTTGTTTATTTTTGGGTGAAGTTAATAATTTCTAACCGGTTGGTAATTTCATTTTATCTTTGATTGTTGATAAATATTTTCTTACAGTCCCAATTGTGTTACCTTGCTGATTAGAGGGTTCAATTGTGGTTTGAGCATCGGCCAACAGTCCTAACACTCCCATATCCTGTTCATTATTGTTGGAAGCATGATCTATAAGTTCGGGGGAGTAAATTCGCTTTCCATCCATTATACTGCGAATCGAACAGGCTAACTCGTCGCTTGGGCTGTCCTTCAATAAATATCCTCTTACATTAGCTTTTAACGCACGTTGAAAATAACCATTTTTCCTGAAAGTTGTTAAAATAATTACTTTGAAATCAAATGGCTTTAAAGCTTCTGCTGCCTCAAGTCCACTCTTTTCAGGCATTTCTATATCCATGATACAAACATCCGGCTGTAATTGGTGCACAAGTGTAAGTGCCTCTTCTCCATTACGCGCTTGCCCGACAACTTCAATATCATCTTCAAAATTAAGTAGGGAACTCATTGCCTCTAACAGCATTTCCTGATCCTCTGCAATTACAATTCGAATCATTTAAGTTCTCTCCTTACCGGGCAGTTTTATATTAATCAAAGACTCCCCCTATAATCAAGGGGAGTCTGTCCATAAATGGTGCAGTTAAATCTCAGATTTCACTTTAGCAGAAACACTTTTTTCCGCTACATATCTTAAATCTTTGAAGCCAATAAAATTCTTATTTTCCTCATCCCACAGGCGGAAACGGATTGACCGTAAACTTGTAGCAAGAGTAATCGTTGGTACGTTCTTTAAAGGAAGGGTATTATTATGTGCCTCTTCTAGTTTATAGTTAGGTACCCTTGGACTTAAATGGTGCACATGATGGTATCCGATATTACCAGTAAGGAATTGCATCAGTTTTGGAAGCTTATAAAAAGAACTTCCTTCCACTGCTGCTTTTACATATTCCCATTCCTTATCTTCTTCAAAATAAGAATCCTCAAATGTGTGCTGTACGTAAAACAGCCAAATGCCTACTGAACCTGATATTAAGAATATGGAACCTTGTACTAAAAGAACCGACTGCCAACCAACTGCCAAGCAAAGTAATCCTACTAAAACAACGATTAGTACATTCGTCAAATAGGTATTCATTTTTTCCTTCTTTCGAGCACCTTTTCGGTTAAATCTATTTTTAAGAAGGAAAACATAAATTGGACCTATTCCGAACATTACCAATGGATTGCGATAAAAACGATAGGCTAAACGTAGTTTAAGTGGTGCTGCCAAATATTCATCCACCGTAAGTGTCCAAATATCTCCCGTACCTCGCTTATCTAAATTACCACTTGTAGCGTGATGAACAGAATGCTCATGCCCCCACTGATCAAACGGGAATAACGTTAAAACACCCATAGCTGTCCCCACTATTCTATTGATACGGCGGCTTTTAAAAAATGAATGATGGGTACAATCATGAAAAATAATGAAAATTCGTGTCAAGAAGCCAGCAGCTATCACGGCTGGAACTAATGCTAGCCAATAAGAAACGGAAAGGCTTATATATGTTAAGTACCATAAGATAATAAATGGCCCCAACGTATTGATAATCTGCCATATACTTTCCTTTGTGGTTGATTGTTCAAAAGGAGCAACTTGTTTTCTCAAGTTTTTAGTATTTTGTATGGTCATTATTCAAATGCACTTCCTTTTGTTTTTGTTGTTAATTCATATTATAAAGGAAAGAAAATGACATTGTTAGTACCTGGTGTCATGACTAGCATATGACAAATGTCATGTACAAGTTAAATTTATACTACACTTGCCTATGATATTTCCCTAAATTTCTGAACAAAGGACGTAATATCAGAAACATCCTAGTTTCCTTAGCCTTTAATTCTAGGAGTAGTCAATGCGTTTCTATGGGGTCTTGGTAGAATGCTGCCCCCAAAATAGCTTCTAAATCTAAAAAAAGTTAGCCTTCACTAAAGGCTAACTCAAAAGTTCAAATTAAGAATAAAAAAATCAAGAACTATGCCTTTAACCTTTAGGGCATAATAGGCATAGTTCTTCCAATAAAAATTCTATATATTAAAGTTATTCTCGATCGAAAAGAGAAGCACCCGCAATACCAGGCTTTGTCATCTCATAAGGGTTTAGAATTAAATCTAATTCTTCTTCTGTTAACACATCATACTGTAAGCAAAGTTCGCGAACTGATTTGCCTTTTAAAATCGCTTCACGTGCAATACGTGAAACCACTTCGTAACCAAGGTGCGGGTTGACTGCTGTAATCACTCCAACACTTTGTTCGACATAATCTTTTAAATGTTGCTCATTCGCTTCAATACCTTCTAAACAATAATCTGTAAAGACATTGAATGCATTATTCATAATGCTAATTGATTGCAATAAATTGAATACAAGTACAGGCTCCATTACGTTTAATTCTAATTGTCCTGCTTCTGATGCTAAGCAAATCGTATTATCATTCCCAATTACTTGGAAAGCAACTTGATTAATTAATTCTGGCATTACTGGATTTACTTTTCCTGGCATTATTGATGAACCTGGTTGACGTGCCGGAAGCGAGATTTCACCTAACCCAGCTCTTGGCCCTGATGCCATCAAACGTAAATCATTAGCAATTTTAGACATATTCATCATACATACTTTCAATGCAGCTGACACTTCAGTATAGGCATCCGTATTTTGTGTTGCATCTACTAAATGTTCTGCACCTACAAGTGGCAATTCACTAATTTCAGCTAAATAAGTAACAACATTTTCGATATAACGTGGATCTGCATTTAATCCAGTTCCAACAGCTGTTGCTCCCATATTCACTTCATATAAATGCTGACGTGATTGACTAATTCTTTTTATATCTCGTTCTAGCACGCGACTATATGCTTCAAATTCTTGGCCGAGACGAATTGGCACTGCATCCTGAAGATGTGTACGGCCCATTTTGATAACATGATCAAATTGTTTTGCTTTTGCCTTTAATACTGACGCCATCTTTGTCATTGTTTTTATTAACTGCTCTAATAGTCGTAGTGTTGATAAATGAATAGCAGTTGGAAATACGTCATTGGTTGACTGCGACATGTTAACGTGGCTGTTTGGACTAACTTTTGCATAGTCACCTTTTTCGTGCCCCATTAATTCTAACGCTCTGTTCGCAACGATTTCATTGATATTCATATTCATCGATGTACCCGCGCCACCTTGAATTGGATCAACGATGAAATATTCATGCCATTTTCCATCAATCACTTCATCTGAAGCTTTAACGATAACGCTTCCAATTCCTTCATACAAACGTTTTGTGTCCATATTTGCTAAAGCGGCTGCTTTTTTTATCATGGCTAGTGCACGAATCATTTCTTCATTGACTTTGTAACCGGTAATCGGAAAATTTTCTACAGCGCGCATAGTTTGTATTCCATAATAAACATCTGCTGGTATTTCCTTTTCACCTAGAAAGTCTTTCTCAATTCGGCATGTTCTCTCGTCTATCATCATTTCCCCTGCTCCCCCATGTTTCAAAATGTAATATCTTCTGCAATTGGTGTTTCCATCATTTCCTTCACCTTTTGTGGATCCTGTGTCTTGCCTAATACCCACATCAATTTAGGAACGATGGCTTCTGTATTCATATTTCTGGAACGAATGATTACATTCTGATTTACTTTACGCCCCACTTCGTATATATCCATATCCTCCCCTTCCTCTAAACATTGAGTAGTAATGACAACAGATATTCCACACTCTGCCAATTCATTCAATTTCTCCAAAATGTTTCTTCCGTGAAATGGAATACCGCCGCTTCCATAACTTTCTATTACAATCCCCTGATAATCGTTTTTCAGAAAATCAAAGAATTCTGGCTTAATTCCAGGATGTAACTTTACCAAAGCAACATCTGTACAAAGGGAAGTATCTAATTTAACTTCCTTATTCTTTGATAAATGAACAGACTTATTATACTCTATTTTATCTTTATATATAGTAGCAACATAAGGGTAATTAATACTTTCAAACGAGTCATAGCTTTTCGTTCTCAATTTAATGGCCCTTGTTCCCTGAATGACTCTACCATCAAAAACTACATATACTCCTCCGATCCCTTCACAAGCAAACCGAATTGCGTCCGAGATATTTCTTTTGGCATCTGTTTTTTTAAAGGCAATTGGGATTTGAGACCCTGTAACCACAATTGGTTTCTCTACATCTTGTAACATATATGAGAGCGCAGCTGAAGTGTAGGCCATTGTATCTGTCCCATGGGTGATTACAAAGCCATCGTAATCATGGTAGTGTTCATGGATGGATTTTGCCATTTCAGACCAATATTCCGGTTGCATATTTGTACTATCAATATTCATCAAAGGCTTACTATCAATCTGACAGAGTAAATCTAAACCCGGTAGATGACCTAAAATTTCATCAGCTTTCATCTCTGGAACCAGTCCATTTTTCCCTTCTAACGAAGCAATTGTACCACCAGTCGTGAGAAGCATCAACCTCTTCATAATTATACCTCCTCTATAACTTACCTATATCGGTATTTACAATTACTATAAGTATAACGACAGAAATAAATGCATTTTTCATTAAAATTCGCGTTCCGCGAACGCTATTTGTATTATAATTTTATAAAAGAGGGAAATCAAGCAAAATATTATTCGCTTCGCGTACATTTTATATTATTATAATGGTATAAGAATAAGAAAAAGAAGGAGTACTGGAAAATGATATTAAACAGAATTATCTCATTAAGAAAGAAAAAAAGATGGTCATTGCAATACACCGCTGATCGACTCGGGATTGCCAAGAGTACATATGCAGGTTACGAGTCCGGATATCGTCGTCCATCATTAGAATCTATTAAGTCAATGGCTGATTTATTTGATACTTCGATTGACTACATTCTAGGTAGAGTTGAACATTCAACTTTTCTGCCTAAAGAGATTTCCACAGAGTCCGTTCAATTCATGGAATTAACGGATCCCTTAAATTTGGAGCTGGCTGTCGATGGAATATCTCTTTCTGAAGAGGAAATGATACAATTTATTGCTTTTATTAGAGCTAAGCGAGAATTGGAAAGAAACTGCTATAAACAATATGTGACAAGAGATTCATTGGGCTAAGGCCGTAATGGATTCTTAATCAACCTCAAATTTTTTCAACAAAATAAATAGATATAACCAAAATACAGAATATTCTAATCATAGAAATTCAACTTTAAGTATGATTATATAATCCCATTAACTGAGATTATTTTGTTTTTGCTATCTGTTTATTTTCGCTCCAGAACCACAAAATAATTATTTCCCTAAAAGTTTATCATCAGGAACAGTAGGTGGTTTATTTGAATATTTCAAGCTGAACCACCGTAAACAGTGGTTTTGCTTGAAGAAGCCCCTTTTTGTTGGTTATATTATCAAAAAGATTAGAAAATCTTTGGAATCAAATAGAAATGGTTGCAATTGATGAGCATGATTCTTAAGATCACTTGGTGAAATGCTGCCTTTTGCAAAGGATTCTTTTTGACAAGTTTCTTCTATTGTATGATGATTTTTTTAAGATTCCTTGTCATATTCCCTAGCCAACTTATAAATAGTCTGATCATTTAATGAATTAAGTTATCCACTCTCTATAACAGAACATTACAATTTCTGAATTTCGATTTTCTCCATTTCTTTCTTCCTCTTCTTTGAAACACGTTCACGGCCTGATATCCAAATCCCCATCAAGATTACTGTCCAAATAAACCTAGAAAAATTGCCCCCTTATCATCAAACAGAAAGAACCCATTTTGAAATAGAGCTAATCAAAATAGGTTCTGTACTTACATATAAGATTGTGATTTTTATCCATCTTCTTTTAGAAGTCCCATGAGTAAAACGCGGAAAAGATACCTGGACTTCATTGGTGAAAAAATTTTAAATAATCGTTCGTGTAAACTTCATAAGCTGGCAATTTTATGGAAACTGAGAATCTATGTTTCTAAGGAGTAGATTTTGCACCAGAACCAAAATACTTTTAATTATCTTGAGATAAACCAATTGGAATACAAAGTGGCGTTTGATCAACAGGGTTCTCAATAATACAACAATCTAGTCCAAAGACATCCTTAATCATATCTTTTGTAAACACTGTTTCAGGATGTCCCTCTTTATAGATTTTTCCCTTAACAATGCTAATTAGATGATCAGCATACTGTGCGGCTTGATTTAGATCATGTAAAACCATGACAATCGTACGCCCATAAGTTACATTTAAATCTCGTAGTAATTCTAATATTTCAATTTGGTGTGCTAAATCTAGATACGTTGTCGGTTCATCTAACAGTAAAAGATCCGTATCTTGTACCAAAGCCATTGAAATCCACGCTCTTTGCCTTTGTCCTCCAGATAGTGCATCCAATGTACGATCAGCAAAATCAGTCATTTTTGTTGCAGATAACGCACGGTCTACAATAGCATGATCTTCTGGAGTTTGTCTGGAAAATAAGCCTTTATGTGGATGCCTCCCATAATAGCATAGCTCTTTAACAGTTATATCTTCAGGAGCTTCCGGAGCTTGGGGTAAAATAGCCAATTTCTTTGCAACTTCCTTGGAAGATTGATGATGAATAGCTTTTCCATCTAAATAGATCGTACCTTGTTGCGGTATTAATAATCTAGCTAGAGACCGTAAAATAGTAGATTTGCCACAACCATTAGAACCAATGATAATACTGATCTTACCTTCAGGAATTTCTAAATCGATATTATCCAGGATTTGAGTTGTTCCATAAGAGAGAGAAAGATTCTCTGCCGATAATGTTGTCATAATCTCCCGCCTTCCTTATGCTTTTTTTCGTTCACGACGTAATAGATATAAAAAATATGGCACCCCAATCACAGCTGTGATTATTCCGGCGGGTATTTCTACTGGAGGAAACAGTCCTCTTCCTAGGCTATCAGCAACGAGTAGAAAGATAGAACCAAAGAGAGCTGAAGCAGGAAGTAAAACCTTAAATTTAGATCCTACTACTCTTCGAGCAATATGAGGGGCAATTAAACCAATAAACCCGATGGAACCAACTGCAGCAACACATACTCCAATTAAAATTACAGAAACACTTAGTAATATAAATCGTAGAATTTTTGATCTTTCACCGAGACCTGTAGCTATATCGTCTCCAAGGCTCAGTACATCCAATTTAGAAGTTAATCCAATTAATACCGGGACAAGAATAAGACATGGAAGCAATATAAATACTTGATCCCATCCTCTTCCCCATAGACTACCTGTCAACCACAAGAGTGTCGTATTCACATCATCTGGGAACTTGACCATAAAATACTCAATGCCCGCTTGACATATTGCCCCTAGAGCAATTCCCACCAAAGCTATTGTATTTGGTTGAGCTCCTTTTTTATAAACAAATATCATCAAAATTGCCGCCATGATAGCCGCTCCGATAAAAGCTGAAAGGGGTAGAATGATAATTGGCGATTTTGGAAATAAAACAATTACTATAACCGCTGCCAATCCTGCCCCTTTTGTTACTCCAATCACATCAGGAGAAGCCAATGGATTTCGAAGAACACCTTGCAGAATAGCTCCAGCTGTTGCCAATCCCGCACCTACTATCACAGCAATCAAAATACGAGGTATTCGGTAGTTGTGCAGAATAAACGTCTGACTTTGAATGCCATCTCCTAATAAATTTTGTATAATTTCTAAAGGTGAAATATAAATGGCCCCTAACCCTAGACTCACCATTGATAAAATTAGCGTCGTTACCATCAGCAGAAGGAGAATTGAATAAGGGTACACATTTGGTTTCAACACAAACCTTTGTTTTAGTTTCATTGTTTAATATTCCTGCCTCTCTTCGCTAAGTAAAGGAAGAATGGCGCACCGATTATAGCTGTTACAATTCCTACCGGCGACTCAAAAGGATAGGCGATAAACCGAGCGAGAATATCTGCATAAACTAAGAGTAAAGCGCCGAATAATGCAGAAAAAGGGATGATTCTTCGATAATCTCCCCCCACTAGTCTCCTAACAATATGAGGAATAATCAATCCAATAAAGCCCACTGGGCCTGCGACTGCCACAGAAGATCCTGCCAAGATAATTACCAATATCCCTGCTAAAATGCGGATTCGATACACCCGTTGCCCAAGTCCTTGCGCCATATTTTCTCCTAATACAAGGATAGAAACAGATCGAGAGAACAATACAGCAACAAATAGCCCGGAAAGAGACCACGGAAGAATCATGTTAACATGCGTCCATGTTTTTCCATTAATAGATCCTACTAACCAATAGAGCACATCTTTCGCTTGTTCATTAAAGATAATCATACCTTGCGTTAAAGAAGATAAAAAAAAGTGAACAGCCATTCCGGCCAATGCCAGCTTTACTTGTGTCATTCCTCCTCCCGAAGCAAAAGAATAGACTGCCATTCCTCCCACTGCTGCACCAATAAATGCAATGCAAACTAGAGAGACAGAAGAGAGGTTAGGAAAAAAAACAAAAGATGTCACAATAAAAAATGAGGCACCGGCATTAACACCAAATACTTGTGGAGAAGCTAATGAATTCCGGGTAATAGCCTGCATAAGAGCACCCGCCACCGCTAAATTAGCACCGACTAATGCTCCAACTAAAGCTCGAGGTAAACGAAGAGTCCTTATAATAGTCTGTTCTTTAGACGAGTCCACCTCAAAAAAGGACTTCAAAACCATTGCTACATCTATATCAGCTGCTCCCACAGAAATACTTGTTATAACTCCTAAAATTAACAAAACTATTCCAGCTATAGCCGTACAATACACTTTCATTTTACTTCTAACTACAGTATCCATTGACTATACAACACACTTCCTAACAAAATTTATAACTAATAGAAAGAGAAGTAAGAATTAGATCTCTTACTTCGCTTTTGTTCCTTTATTTTTCATCTAGCATTTTTAAAGTGTCTTTAGCAATAGCCTCCGCGGATACAACACCACGGTATCTCGTCCATAAATCTCGATCAACACTATAAACTTGTCCGTTTTTTACAGCCTTTAGGTCTTTCCAAAGAGGATTGTCCTTCCACTCATCAGTAAGTAACTTACCCTCATTGTTCGCTAAAAGTAGCACATCTGGATTAATCTCGACAAGCTGCTCTAGATTCATCTCAGCATGTGGTTGTTCTTGCTGAATAGCATTTTTCAATCCCAGACGTTCAAGCAATTCTCCATCATAAGAAGAAGAAGTATGAGCTTGGAATGAAGTATCTCGAACAACTGCAGGTAAAACCGTCATATTTGAATTAACATTAAGCTTTGATTTAAGTTCCTTAATCGTTTTTTCATGCTCACTTAACCTTTTTTCTGCGGCCTCTTCCTGATTTACTGCTTTTGCAATCGTTTTAAAAGAATCCAAGTTTTCTTGATATGTAGATTCCCGACTTTTTAAGATAACGGTAGGAGCAATCTTCTGTAAATCTTTATAAATACCTTTATGTCGCTCAGCATCTGCAATAATTAAATCCGGCTGTAAAGAACTAATAACCTCTAAATTAGGCTGTTCACGTGTTCCTACAGAAGTATAATCTATTTCTTTACCTACAAGTTTTGTAATCATATCTTTTTTGTTGTCATCTGAAATTCCAATAGGGTTTATTCCTAGAGCATTTAAAGAATCAACGAAAGATAACTCAAGTGTAACGATTTTTGTAGGAGTATTTTGAATTTCTGTTTCTCCCATTTCATGCTTAATTGTTCTTATTTCTTGATTTTTTGTTTCGGCAGAATTCTGTTTCTTCTCTGCTTCTGTCGTTTTTTGAGAGGTATTACATCCTGTTAACAACATCATAATAGTAAATAACAGGATTAATATTCCCCCTCCAAATGTTCTTACTTTATTAAATCCTCGCATTTTTTGCACCCCTTCTGTCTTCTATACCTATTTAACTAATTCTCCAACGAGATAATCATAATTGAAAATGATTATCATTACTGTTGTTATGATAAAGTCAGAGATTGATACCGTCAATATTAAAAAAGTTTTGTGATTAAAAATCATTATGACCATTAAGACAACCTACATGCATTTTATCGTTTACAGTTTTAACCACTGATTCGTGACGTAAACCGGTTAGATTATAAAAGAAAGGATTAGGCAAGGCTTGAAGTAGACCTAGAAATTCCGTAAAAAACCCTAACTAAAAGAGATAGTTAGGGTTTTTAAAGTTTACATAAGTCAGATTGATAGACACATAGAATAGATGAACGTTATGGGTACTTCCTCTACAGCAAGGGGGTCTTTCTTAAGGTAATTGAAACATTTTCTTCAAAAAGCGATACAAGCCATCTTCTCTATAAGAATACTCTGTCACTTCATCGGCTTGTTCTTTGACAAGGTCAGTGGCATTTTTCATGGCCGTACAATGCCCAGCGAGTTTAAATAGAGGGAGGTCATTTTCTCCATCGCCTACTGCCAGGATATTTTCCGGTGCTAGCTGGAAATGCTTCAGTAATATTTGAACGCCTGTTGCTTTTGAGACACCTTCCACCGTCACTTCCACGTTGTGATGCGTAGAAGAAGCAGTCGTAAAAGCATTATACTGCTTGATCTTTTCCAAATCTGCTTTCCATTTCCGAATGACATTCATTTCATTGCTGAAAAAGTAGATTTTGGCGACACTTTTTATATCTAATTGTTCTGACCAGTGGATTTTCCCATCTATTGCATCCTGTCTTGATAGCCATTCATTTTCTTCGACTGTTGCAGGCTTGGGCCCCAAACCCTGTTTAACCATAAAGACTTTATCTTTAAGTAATGCCATCCGTGATCCGTCGTTCGGATGAACTTCGTAATAAATCTCTCCCTCTCCTGCTTTGGCGACCAATTCTTCCACAAGTTCAGGCGACAGAGTGTGTTCGACAATCTGCTTCTTTCCAATAAATGCAGACATTCCATTCGCAGTTACCATTCCATCCACTTTCAAATCAGCCGGCAAAACGTCTCTTACTTCTTTTAACGTTCTTCCCGTTGCAATAAAAATCAACTTTCCACTTTCTCTAAGTTCGATTAAGTAATTTTTCAGTGTCTCATTCACCGTATTCATTTCATTCAGTGTCGTGCCATCCAAATCTAGTACAATTACTTTATAATCCATACCATCACCTCTTGAACTACCCACCACTTATCGACCTTATGGTCTGATTGAAGTGGGGGATTCCTAAGAACATTAGCCTATCGGCCAATTTTTAATTAGGCTACTCCCGTAGTTCCTACGGTTAGAAGCCTTATGGCTTCATTCATTAGATTGAGTCCTGCGTTAATATCTCGATCGTGGTGAGTAGAACAAAAAGGACAATCCCATTCACGAAGATTCAGATGTTTAACGTCTTTATTTTGGTAACCGCAGCTAGAACACAATTGGCTAGAAGCAAACGTTTTAGATACGGTCACGATTTGTTTACCATACCATTTTGCTTTGTATTCCAACATTTTTTTGAATTGGTACCAAGATACTTCACTAATAGCTTTAGCTAGTTTGTGACTTTTCATTATATTCGACACTTGAAAGTTTTCCATTCCAATAACATCGTGGTTTTTGATGATTTCGGTAGAAACTTTATGTAAGTAATCCATTCGGGCATTTGAAATTTTTTCGTGTAGGATAGCCACTTTTCGTTTTTGTTTTTGATAGTTTTTGGCTTCAGTCAATGGTTTATTTTGATTCAAGGCTATTTCTTGTCGCCTTGAAAGAATCCGTTGTGCTTTGGCCAATTTTTTTTCGACCGTCCGGAAGAATTTTGGGTTTTGATAGACCGTACCATCTGAAAGAATAGCAAAGTTCTTCAAACCAACATCTACACCGCACGAACGATTCGTTTTAGGAAGTACTTGTACATTGGTTTCGGCTAAAACGGAAATGAAATATTTACCCGAAGGGTTCCGCCTGATTGTGGCATTGATGATTCGCCCTTCGACTTCGCGGCTTTTAGCAAAACGAACTAGACCGAGTTTTGGCAATTTGATTTTGTTTCCAATTATTCCGATATTTCCATTCGTATGTTTAGTCGTGTAGGACTGGATAGGATTCTTTTTCGATTTGAAGCGTGGTGACCTGTTTTGCTTTTTATAATATCGACTATAGGAATCTGCTAGATTTTCCACCGATTTCTGTAAGGCAATACTGTCTACTTCTTTCAGGAAAGAATACTCTTTCTTTAAAGCTGGAAGTTCTTTGATTGTTGCGTATTTATTCAGAAAAGAACCTTTCCATTCATTAGAGGGTAATTGGCCGTTCTGCTTCATTTCTTCACAGATATACCAGTAGGCATCTTTCTCCTTTTGTTTGCCTAAAAAGAAGTTATAGACAAAACGGGAGCAGCCGATCGTTTTATTGATTAGAACTAATTGTTCTTTAGTTGGATAGATTCGAAATTTATAAGCTTTGTTTACGACCATTGGTTTCACCCCCTTATAGTTATTATTAACCAAGGAACATACGTTTGTCAAAAGATTACTTTGGCTTATGCCAACCGGCCATTCATCTCCCCCTTACCGTTGGGCTCTCGCCCTTCACACGCTTGAAGAGGGAGTCTTCTGGCGGGAAATGATAAATTTCTATTATGTAATAAAAATGCCAACAGCCTACTATCTATAAGATCTTAGGCTGTTGGCAAATATATGATTTTTTCCTTATTCAATATCAGATTAAGATAATCCTAATAGTTTCATAATACTTAGAATTAAGAGACCAACCACACCGAAGTCTGAATCACCAAATGTGGTACCTTCAAACCCTACATCTCCTAAGAAGACCAAGAGAACCGCCGGCAGAAAACTAATAATGATTCCGTTGGCAAATGATCCTAGCATCGCTCCACGTCGGCCACCCGTAGCATTTCCAAATACACCGGCAGCTGCCCCGGTAAAGAAATGTGGTACGAGCCCTGGAACGATTACTTTTAATCCTATTGCCGGAAGAAGGAACATGGATAATAGTCCAGCTAAAAAACTGAATAAGAACCCGATGATCACTGCGTTTGGAGCAAATGGAAAGATGGTTGGACAATCTAACGCAGGCTTTGTATCAGGCGCCACTTTATCCGCAATCCCTTTGAAGGCAGGAACGATTTCAGCAATTAACATCCGCACCCCTGCAAGAATGATGTACACACCGGCCGCAAATGTAATGGCCTGGATGAATGAAAATACGATGAAGTTAGAACCACCGGATAGTTTCGTTTCAATATAGTCTTGACCCGCAAACAACGCAACAATCACAAAGAACAATGTCATCGTAAGTGATACAGCGACTGAAGTGTCTCTTAAAAATCCTAAAGATTTAGGAACCTTAATCTGCTCCGTCGTCTTTTCCTTATTTCCAAACCATTTTCCAACAGTAGCGGAAACAAAATACCCGATCGTCCCAAAGTGGCCGATGGCAAAATCATCGCTTCCGGTAATCTTCCGTACGTATGGTTGAAGGATAGCAGGGAACAACACCATGCATACCCCTAATATAATAGAACCGACAAGGATAAGCGGAACACCGTTAAGCCCTCCGACCGACAAGGTGACCGCAATTAAACAGGCCATAAATAATGTATGATGGCCAGTTAAAAATATATATTTAAATGGCGTGAAACGAGCTAGTAAAACATTGACAACCATACCAAATACCATAATAAGTGCAGTCGAAGTACCAAAATCACTTTGTGCTGCAGCGACAATGGCCTCGTTATTTGGTATGACGCCTTGAACATTGAACGCATGATCGAACATTTGACTGAATATATCAAGGGCGCCAACAAGTACTGTCGCTCCCGCTCCAATGATAATGAAGCCCATAACTGTTTTTAGCGTTCCGGATACAACATCCGCACTGGACTTTCGCTGTAACAGCAAGCCAATGAGAGCAAACAGCCCTACTAGTATGGAAGGTGTACCTAAGATGTCATTCATGATCAGTTCCAGCATTGCCTCTCCCCCTCTTCATTCTGTTTTTTATTATAGGTGTGACGCTAATTTCGATGTAATTTCAGGAATGCTCATCATGTTTTCCAGGGTAACAATCGTACGGGTCCCATCATCAAGTTGACCTACAATATCCGCTGCTCCAAGGAAAATATCCGCCTGTACCGTTTTTGCGGATGTTAGATCTGTATGATCTACCTCAGCCGTTTTTCCCATTTCCGTTAATGCCTTTTTCACATTCATCTCCATAATGAAACTACTGCCTAAACCGTTCCCGCACACTACCATGATTTTCTTCATATCAATCTCTCCTTTTTTTATCCTAAATGCGACTCTAATTTAGATTTGATTTCAGGAATGCTCATCATATTTTCAAGCGTAACGATTGTTCGGGTTCCATCATCTAGCTGGCCTACAATATCCGCTGCTCCAAGGAAAATATCCGCTTGCACTGTTTTTGCAGATGTAAGGTCTGTATGATCTACCTCAGCTGTTTTCCCCATTTCCGTTAATGCTTTTTTCACATTCATTTCCATTATGAAACTGCTGCCTAATCCGTTTCCGCACACTACCATGATTTTCATTCCGCTTCCTCCTTTGAATATTTATGAACATACTCCATAAGTACAGATTTATCTGCAGTCTGTAAAATCTCCTCAATATTAGCTGGTTCATTCAATAATTGAGTGAGCTGAATTAATGCCCGCAAATGCGAATCGTTATCTACAGCTGCCAAAACAATAATCAGCCGGACCGGTTTATCTGGCGCAAAGTCCACAGGTTCGTCCAATTTCAACAGACTCATGGATAAAGAGCGAACTCCCTGCTCCGGACGCGCATGAGGTATGGCCACTCCAGGCGTGATGACCACATATGGGCCATTCGTTTCTATAGCCTCAATCATGGCTTCCACATATCGCTCTTCGACAGTTCCTAAATCCACGAGAGGCTTGGCCGCGACTTGAATGGCTTCTTTCCAATCTGAAACATGCGACTTTAATTGAATCGTTTGTATGTTGAGTAATTCTTCTAACACAGGCTTCTCTGCCTCCTTTAAAGAAAATTGGGTTACTTTTGGTGTGTGATTATACACATTTGATTGAAGTGCCTTTTCAAGCTGATCCGGTTCATGAATGGTTGCATACTTGGAAATGACTTTTAATAATGCTGCAACATCTACATTGTCCGTCGTATACCCATACAATTCCTGCATGACTTGCTGACGCAGCTTATGTTTGTCCTGCATTTCTAAAATAGGCGGTACAACAAATAAAGTTGCTTTTGTTCTCATATGCACCGTTGAAAAAACAAGATCGTACGACAGTCGATAATCAGCGGCATTTCGAACAGACAGAACATCCAAAAATAAAATATCCGGAAACAATTCTCTCAATGTATAAATGAGAATATTGCTGATTCCTATACCATTCGGGCATACAACTATCGCTCTTTTTCGATCATCCAATGTTGTCCCTTGCTTGCGCAGCCATCCGCCAAAATAAATAGTAAAGTATGCTATTTCTTCTTCAGATACTGAACGGCCAATCTCTTTTTCTAATAACCATAGAGATTTTTTGGTCAGATGATGCAGTTCAGGATAGACCTTCTGCACCCGTTCTGTCATCAGATTCATTTGTGGGAGCCCATATTTTAGACGATGATAAGCCGGTTTAAAATGAACGTACAATTGTTGGCATAGCTGTTCTTTATCATGTAAATGAACAAAAGCCAATCTCTCAAACTCTTCTACAATCTCCTGCAAAAGATGTTGAATGACTTCATCATCCTTAAGTGGGGAAATATCCTTCGTTCTATTCATACTTAGTAAATGTAAGGTTGCGTATAAATTTTCCGTTTCGCTCCATACTGATTGAAAAGCATCGGTTTTGGTCATTTCCTCAACCATTTTATATTCTTCAGTTGTAACAAAAGGCGCCCAGCTCTGATCAGATTGTAATTCTTCTCCTTTTCCAATGAGCTGATCTGTACATAAAAACAAATATGTCAGTTCATGAAGCCGCTCATCCGTAAAGGTAATGCCCAATTTACGCTCGATTCTTTCAAGCTGTAACCGGATTGAGCTTATTTGTTTTTCTTGATTTCCCCATATGCACTCCAAGATCAATTCACTATTTGGGCTGTTCAGTACATCATGTACGAGATGTTCGATGATATATCTCTTTAATCGACTTTCACCCTTCATCACGTAACCATCTTGTTTGGAATACTGGATCTTAAGCGCTATGTTCCTGTTTTTCTCCTTAAGCCGCTTTAAATCTTTCAACACAGTATTTCGAGAAAGCCCTGTGATCGATTGGAAATGATAGACCGATAATTCTTCCTGGCTTAGTAAAATCATGAGGTAAAATACTTTTTCTCTATCTGTCTCTGAAAATATATAATTGCGTTTTGTCAGTTTTACGTTCAATTCTTCATCTCTGATGTTTCCAGAAAAGGAATAGCCTGTTTCACGATTATATTGAATGGGCTGATATCCTTGAAATTGGAGCCAGTCATTCGCTTTATTCAGGCCATATTGTATTTGCCTTCTTGTCAGACCGGTTTGTGCTTCAAGTTCTTTCATTTTTGAAATGGGCGAATGCTGTAATAGTTTTAGTAAATTGGCGCTTCTTTCATCTAAAAACATTCTCTTATCCCTCTCCCTGCTTCTACGATATCTTACTTCTTATTGAAAATGAATCGTTTCTAAGTCCGATTGTTGTCACATGGACTGCACAACAATATACTCTATAAACATTTGTGCACATTATGGCTCATGAATAAATACTACTACGTTAGAGAAAGAAGCGTTTATATAAAATAAAAAACAGATCACCTACTAGACGGTGACCTGTTTTTTTAAGCTTATATAATACTTTGAGCATATGTTACTTCGGTTTTTTCATGAACAATGAAAGTACCACATTCACGATGGCGAAAATTAAACTAATTTTAAATACAAGTGATGAACCTGAGGCAGCAGCTGCCGGTAAATCATTTGCCACATCAGTCAAGTAGCCATTTTGCTTCGCTGAGAATAGCGAAACCATGACCGCTATACCAATTGCCCCTGCTACTTGTTGAGAGGTTTGCGTAATCGCAATACCATCTGGATAGAATTGTTTTGGCAATGCATTCAATGTATTCGTTTGTACTGAAGCAAGTACCATACCAATACCAAGCATCATCACGATATGCGTAACAACCATAATCCATAGTGCTGTTTCTGTACCATACATTCCATATAGCCCGTAGCCAATGACAACGAGAATCGTTCCTGGTGTAATCACGGCACGAGGTCCATATTTATCAAATAGCCGCCCGATTATTGGGGCAAAAACGCAGTTTAATAGACTACCAGGCAGCATAATCAGCCCAGTGGCGAACGCAGATACCAATAAAGCCATTTGCATATACATTGGTAACACAACCAGCATCGATAACATGTTAAGGAACGTAATCATGTTCATCGCAAGACCAAGTACAAATAGTGGGTACTTGAAAGCTTTTAAATTCAACATTGGGTTTTCCATCTTCGTTTGTCGAATTGCAAAGAGAATCAGGGCGATCAACCCAACGATGATCGTGCCAAATACCGTCGTACTCGTCCAACCGTGATCCCCGCCTACACTTACACCGTATACAACTCCTCCAAAACCAATCGTCGATAACACAACTGACAGGATATCGATTGATACTTGTCGAGTTTCATTGACATTCGGAATATAGAAATAGCCAAAGATAAGGGAGAATAATAAGAACGGAATCGTAATCCAAAATATCCAATGCCATGATAACGTATCTAAAATCATCCCTGCCAATGTAGGACCGAATGCCGGACCTGCCAAAATGACTAAGCCCATCACACCCATTGCCCCACCACGTTTATTCGGTGGAAAAATCGTAAAAATGACATTTTGCGTCAATGGCAAAATAATCGCCAGTCCAGCCGCTTGAATGACACGTGCTGTCAATAACACGCTAAAAACCGGTGCTACTGCAGCGAGAACCGTTCCGATGATTGAAAAAAATAAAGACGCCATGAACATTTGGCGTGTTGTGAATTTTTGCATTAAAATTCCTGTTACCGGCACTAAAATACCAAGCGTTAAAAAGTAGCCTGTTGCAAGCCACTGTATTGTCGTCGCATCCACGCCAAAAATTTGGCTTAATTCACCTAAGGCGATATTCAATGCGGTTTCACTAAATAGCCCAACAAAGCCTGCTACCAAAAGAGCAGCCATTATGGGTCCTGTTTTAATATTTTTATGATTCACTTGTTAAAACTCCTTCAATTTATTGGGTAACAATTGCGAAATTACTTTTAGCGGCTTTGCCGATGTTTCGGCCAAACAAAGCATCATTGCCCCTTCGATAGAGGCTGTGATCATCAATGCAATATTGGAAGCTAACTCTTTTGAATATCCATCTTCCATAAGCTTTTTAAAATAAATCCCTTGAATTTTTGCATAGAGTTCGGCGCAAGCCTTTCGTACAGGATCACTTAATGTGGCCATTTCACTTACCATGCTGCTAAATGTGTAACCCGTAATCGTCCCTTCCGTTTCTAAATTGACGATTAGCTTTTCAATCATTGAATTTGTCGCTTCTAACGTTGTCGGATATCTTTCAAAAATATCCACGATATCCAACGTAATTACTTCATTCTAAAAATGAAGGCAAGCAATTAATAATTCCTCTTTTCCATTAGGAAAGTGGTGATAAAGCGAACCTTTCGTAACATTACATACTCTTAATATTTCGTTAAGTCCAACACCTTTATATCCTTTTTGTTGGAAAAGAATCGTTGCATTGTCGATTATCAACGATTTAGTATCCATTTCCGTAGCACACCCCCACCATACCAACCGGTCTATTTGTTACTATAACAAAAAAATTTCTTTGAATGTAAGTACTTTTTTGCCTCTCTATATAACGAATTCACAATTTAGACAAACTTTTTATAAACTGCATTTTAATTTTTAAAATGCACATTTGATTACTAGTTGACATTTTGTATACATATGTATACAGTTAATACATAATACAATGTGTATACAATCGTATACACAGGAAGGGGTTTTATAATGAAAAATGAAAAATTCAAGGATTTCAAGAGAGAGGGACATCACCGTGGTGAGCATCACAAAGGAAAAGAGCATGGTTCACACCATCGTGGTCCAAAAACGTTTCGCCGCGGAAGGGCAATTGCTTTTTTAGAAATGATGAATCTTAAACGTTCAACCATCAAGGAGCAATTAGATAAACCAGAGTTTCAATCCATAAACCAAATCTTAGTCGGTGAATTGAAAGCCATTGATATGTTAATCAACGAATTTATTCAATTATTTGAAATACAAGAAAGTGAGGCAGCCGATAAGAAAAGTGAAGAAAAGGAAGCTTCCAATAATGATGAGAAAGGAATTGAAATGAATGAAACAAATTAACAGTTATATCGATTCATTGTTTTATACCCAAGATGCTCTTTTGGAAGAAGTCATTACGACCATACAAGAAAATGGAATGCCGTCCATATCGGTATCTCCCTCATCTGGAAAACTTCTTACCATGCTTATATCCATTTCAGGAGCTAAAAATGTTTTGGAAATAGGAGCTCTTGGGGGCTATAGCGGAATTTGCCTTGCCAGGGGATTCGGCAGCGAAGGAAAATTAACCTCCCTTGAATTAAAAGAGTCATACGCAAAGTTAGCTTATGCCAATCTATCCAAAGCTGGCTTTGGCGATCAAGTATCCTATATGACCGGAGCAGCTTTGCAAAGCCTTGAAAAACTCGTTGGTGATAACAAGCGATTTGATTTTTTCTTTATAGATGCTGACAAGGACAATTATGAAAATTACTTGCAATATTGCATTAGACTGGCGGAACCGGGTGCTTTAATCGTCATGGATAACGTACTTGTGGGAGGCAGTGTGGCGGATCAGGATGCTGAACCTAAACATTATACTGCATTTATGAAGACATTCAATGAAACTGTGGCCAATCATCCTCAATTAGAATCCCTGCTTATTCCAATCGGTGATGGGCTGACCATTTCAAAAGTAATCGATCAAACTCACGAGTAAAACTGCTAAATTTACGAGTAAATAGTTCAAACTCACGAGTAAACAGCTCAAACTCACAAGTAAACAGCTCACACTCACGAGTAAACAGCTCAAACTCACGAGTAAACAGCTCAAACTCACGAGTAAAACTGCTAAATTCACGAGTAAAGTGCGAACTCTGAGCAAAACGGCCAAATTCACGAGTAAACAGCTCAAACTCACGAGTAAAACTGCTAAATTCACGAGTAAATTGCGAACTCTGAGTAAAACAGCTAAATTTACGAGTAAATTGCACAAAATCACGAGTAAACAGCTCAAACTCACGAGTAAAACTGCTAAATTCACGAGTAAATTGCTCAAACTCTCGAATTTATCGCTCTAACTCAAGTTTACGCACTAACTCACGAATCTCACGAGGTCATGCAGAAAAAATAAAATGAATTTCTATAATCTTGAATGAAAATGATAATTGTTATCAATAATATAAATAAAGAAGGGTAACCAGTATGATGGTTACCCCCGATGATTTAAATTTCTGGATCAAATGTTTTGCAATCAGTTTCTTCGCTATTAGATGCTTGTTTCCCTTTATTACTAACTACATAAATAGCATCAGCACTACATTTGTTTCCAGAATCCCAAAATTTACAATTATTCACTTCACATAGAACATCTTTTGCCATAGTATCACACCTCCTCATTTGTTATCATTAACAAAGTTGGGGTTATTGATACTTTCCTTTTTCAGGCTCAAGTTCCTTTACTTTAAAATAAATGTCATGAATCGGGAAATAAAAGCTTTTTAACCGATTAACAAAGGACTTTTTTCTCGTTATACTGTTTAGATATTTTAGACATTAGGTCGTTTTTTTTCTGTTCACAATATTCTTTTGAAGTTGATTGGATATAAATGAATCTAAAAAACCCGGGCAACTTTCGCCCGGATTCTTTAACATTATGCTGACTTTTCCAAAAGTTCGGCTTGTGGGATCTTCCAAAGCTCCCGCCATTTTTTCAAGGCTGAAATAAGAATGACTAATCCTAGGCATAACATGGTGATAGATAATACACCATTTAAGATACTAAATCCTGCAGATTCTGGATTTAAGTATACGTTTCTTACCATCCAGTACCCCGCTACATTAACCGTTACATATAAGTAGGCAAGAGGTACGAGGCATGTCCATATATACCAACGTTTGTCTGCAATTTTTAAGACGACAGTCGCACCGATGATGAGTCCAATCGAGGCCATAAGCTGATTTGATACACCAAAGAGTGCCCAAATTGAACCAATGTCACCAGAGTAGAGAAGATAGCCCCAAATAAAGCAGGCTAACGCACTGGCGAAAATGTTACCCGGTAACCAGTCGACTTTCTTTAATGGTTTATAAAACTCTCCGAAGAAGTCCTGGATTAAGTAACGGGCAACACGTGTCCCAGAGTCGATTGCGGTTAGTATAAAGACCGCCTCGAACATGATGACGAATTGGAAGAAAAATGAAGCCAACTTGTCAAAGAAGGGAATTCCGGTAAAAATATAGGTCATCCCAACAGCAAGTGTAACTGCCCCACCTGTTCTTCCCTCAAGATTAATGCCAATTTCCTCACTAAGTTCGTTAAGATGTACGGTTTCCATGCCTAAAGTTTGAAATACTTCAGGTGAGGAGTTAATGGCAAAATAATCGCCTGGTTGCAGGGAAACTGCAGCAATCAATGCCATAATGGCAACTACACATTCTACAAGCATCGCACCGAAACCAACGGATTTTATATCACTCCAGCGATTTAACATTTTTGGAGTTGTGCCTGATCCAACAAATGCATGGAATCCTGAAATGGCACCACAGGCAATGGTTATTGAAATAAATGGCCAAACCGGACCAGCGACAATCGGACCTCCGCCATTAATGAATTCCGTAACCGCAGGAAATTGTATCTCTGGATTTACCACGAAAACGCCGATTATCAATGCGGCAAACACACCAATTTTCATAAATGTACTCAAGTAATCACGCGGTGCGAGCAGCAGCCAAACCGGTAATGCGGCTGCGAAGAAAGCATAGATTGGTAGAATAATAGCAAGTGTGCTTGCTTCTAGTGTCAATAATTCCCCAAGTGCTGTACCTTGAATGTTAGGCCCAAGTAAAATCCCGGCCATAATGAGCCCGAACCCGACAATGGTGGCACCTTTTAGATTGCCAGTTTTTTTATGGTAAATCCCAACACCCATTGCGATAGGAATTGTAATCCCAACAGCAAAGGTCCCCCATGGGTTATTTTCTAAAGCATGCAGAACGACCATTGAAAGTCCTGCCATCGTAATAGTAATGATAAAAAGCATCGCTAGTCCTGTACAGAAGCCTGCTACAGGTCCAAGTTCTTCTTTCGCTACTTCCGATAGGGATTTACCGTCTTTACGCATGGACGCAAAAAGCACCACGGCATCATGGACGGCTCCCCCGATTACAGCTCCGATTAAAAGCCATAATAAACTTGGCAAATAGCCGAATTGTGCAGCCAAGATGGGGCCCACAAGTGGACCAGCAGCTGCAATGGCTGCAAAATGGTGGCCAAATGCCACCCATTTATTTGTTGGTACATAATCTTTTCCATCTTCTAATTTATGAGCCGGAGTCGGCTTAGAATCATCGAGCTTTAACACTTTGAGTGCTATGAATGTCCCGTATAAACGGTAGGCAATCATTAAAATACAAATGGAGCCTATGACGATTGGAACCGCATTCATTTTTGAACCCCCTCTATTTCTTACATCGTAAAATGATGATATCACAATGAAAGCGGATTCAAATGGTTTTCAAGTTATAATGCAAATAATGAGGGATGGGTTGCAAAATAAAGAAGTTAAAATGCAGAATTGTTAAAATATTAAAAACCAATAAGCTGCTTTAGCTCTTTCACATATGTGCGACTTACTGGAATGTTTGATCCATCACTCATAATGAGGTTATAAGTCGAGTTGAACCAAGGTTGTATTTCTAATATATGGACAATATTTACAATGAAACTGCGATGCACGCGTAAAAAAGAGCGATTGTCGAGCTTCCTTTCAAGCACAATGAGAGGGTCACCTATTTTATATTCATTATCCTCGGTTTTAATGATTGTCTTTCCTTCTATGAATCCTAAAAATATAATGTTGTCCCTATCAATCAAGACAATCCGATCATCTATTACAACAGCCAATTTACTTGTTTGTTCAACCGCGGTTCGATTATCAGGAGATTTTATCCTAGATTCGTCTTCCCCGATCTTATGGAGTTTCATAATTTTATCCAAAGTTTGACGAATTCTTTTTTCATTAAATGGCTTTAATAGATAATCAAAAGCATATAATTCAAAGGCTTGAAGGGCAAACTCGTCATAAGCCGTCGCAAAAATAATCGAAGGCGCAGGGTCTAGTTCTACTAATTGTTTAGCCAATAGTAAACCATTTCCCTCCGCAAGCTCAATATCCAAAAAGACAAGATCAGGATTCAATCGAGGGATATCCCTCATGGCTTCTTCTATCCCATCAGCCTCGCCCACAACTTCAACCTGTCTGCTTCTCTTCAGAAGATATTTCAATTCATCTCTTGCCAGTGGTTCATCTTCTACGATAAATGCTTTCATCATCGTTGACATATACTCCTTTTTCGTTAAGTGGGATTGATATTTTCACTTGTGTTCCATGACCAGTTTCACTTTCAATAGAGAGGCTGGCATGACCATTATATATACCTTCTAGCCGTTCACTGATATTATAAAGGGCGGTTCCTGTTCCTTTATTAGATTTTACAGCATGTTTACCTAATTCATCTAATTTCTCGCTTGAAATCCCTTTCCCGTTATCTTCTACAACAATACACATCATTTCGTTTTTAAAATATACATGAATGATAATTTCAACATTGCTCTTCACATGTGGAAAGGCATGGTGTATCGCATTTTCAACAAGTGGCTGTAACGTAAATGGAGGCAACAGAACTTCTTTAAGACTTGGCTCAATTCGATACACGATATGATATTTATTTGGAAATCGGGCCAGCTCTAGTGATAAATAAGCGTTGACATGCTCTAATTCTTTTTCAAGCGGAATTAGTATTTGACGAGCACCTTGTAAATTGCTACGAAAAAAGGCACTTAGCTCCAACAATAAATTTCTTGCTTTCTCCACATCAGTCCGGCATAAAACAGATATCGTGTTGATCGCATTAAACAAGAAATGAGGGTGGACTTGGGCCTGTAAAGCCTTGATTTCAGCATCTTTTAATAATTTCGTTTGCATTTCCGCTTCGGCTAGTTCCAATTGTGTGGAAAATAGTTTCGCCAATCCCTCAGCTAACTCTTGTTCTACTTGGCTTAATTTATCGGGATGCTTGAAATACATCTTCAAAGTTCCGACCGTTTTCTGTTGGACTTGCAATGGCAGGACTACGGCAGCTTGCAATGGACAAAGTTCATGGAAACAATAAATATCCTTTCTTGTTTTAGCTATAATAATTTTGCCTTGTTCAAGGGCTTTTCTTGTTAAGCCTGTAGCTATTCCCTCCTTTGGGACATGGTGATCAGAAGCAGCACCCACATGAGCAAGGACACTGTGTTCATTGGTTATGGCCACAGCGTCGGCTTCAGTCAGCCCCAAAATGATTTGTGCTATTTTCTTACAGGAAGTTTGATTTAATCCTTGTCGGAAATAAGGCAATGTCTGATCAGCAATCAAAAACGCAAGGTTCGTTTGTACAGCCCGCGTCCGTGCTTCATCCCTCATAGTGGATTGAATGATGAGCATAAATAGCAAAGTGCCAAACCCGTTGATAATAATCATAGGGAGTCCGATTACTTCTACGAGCTCCCACGCCCTTTCAAATGGTTTAGCGGTTAATAGTATAATGACCATTTGAATCGCTTCTAAGGCCATACAAATAGGAAGAGCAAACCAGGGAGTGATCATCCCATACTTTCGGCGCCTATTACCTAAAAACCCCGATAAGACTCCAGCCAAAATTGCTGCTATCGCACAAGCCCCCGCTGTAAAACCTCCAAGAGAATAACGGTGCAACCCTGCAATCAAACCGACACCTAAACCAACAAATGGTCCCCCTAGCAAACCACCGATTGCTACTCCCATGATCCGCGTATTCGCAATAGCGTTATCGGGAGCTATCTCAGTATGCCAAACACTTTCTGGTATTACATGATTCCCAATTTCGACTCCTGTATAGTTACTTATAATTCCGAATGCCCCAAAAAGTGCTATGAGCATGATTTTCTTTGACATTTGATGTTCATGACCAATCATTTGCCGAAAGGGTTTCATATAAGAAAGCAGGAATGCAGCAATCACGATGATCCCTACTTTTTCAATCAACGACGGTAATAATAGAACCAAATCATTCACCCCTTTTCTGGCTTTTTCATTCATCTTACAACAGCAAAGAAATCATTGTCGAATCTGGTTTTACGTTAGCTACTTAATAGTCATAGGGACTTCCCCATTAACCTGATACCAGTTATTCCTTGGGCACACGCGTTTCCTAACTTTCTAACTACGTGTATACATAAAACTCCTGCTAGTATTTTTGGAATGGAAAAGACGATTTTACCTAATCCAAGGGGAAAATCGTCTTTTTGCTATTATTTCTTGCATGTTCGGGACAAGCCCAAGTTTCAGCGATCCTTAATCATTTTATGTAAAGAGATATGATTTCATATCGGCTCAGGAATGGTTCCAAGCTTTTGATTAAATCTGTTTAACCGTACATTCATGATGAGCTTCAATTGTTTGTAAGAAGCTTTGCATGGAGTTTGTCAAATAAGCATCTTTACGGTGAATGAAGACAGTCGAAATATTGCCGTACTCTTCTGGAATTGCATGAACATGCACATTTTCATTGGCTGCAAGGTGATTTACCGCTGATTGTGGTACGAGGGTTATGCCAAGGCCGAGTGTTACGCTGGTTAAGATGGTCTCTAATACATTGAACTCCATAATCCTTTTAGGCATCACTTCTTCTTCTTTCAACCATTGTTCTAGTTTAGAGCGATATCCACACCCCTGACTGAATACTAAAATTGGTTCTGTTAAAAATTCTTCAAGGTTTAATGTTTCATTTCTTGTAACTAAAACAAGTTTTTCTGTACACACATCGTATTGCTGAATGAGTGGATGTTTAATCGGTCCTGTAACAAATGCGCCATCTAGCCTATGATCAATAACATCTTTAATTAAATCCTCTGTTAACCCAGCCTTTATGGATAAATCGACATTTGGATACTGTTTATGATAAGAGGCTAGAATCTTAGGAAGACCGCTGACCGTTTCAACTGTACCGATGTTCAATATCCCTGTAGGTGTTTCACTATCCAGGAATACTTGCTTGAGTTCTTCCATATCAAGCAAAATCTTGTTTACATACTCCAGCATTTTTCGTGCCTCTGCAGTTAAAGACATACCACGTTTATGCCTATTGAATAAAGGCGTCCGTAACTCATGCTCCAGATGCTTAATCCTCGCCGTTACATTGGATTGGACGTAATTTAACTCAACAGCTGCCTTACTTATGCTTCCATATTTAGCGACACACTGGAATATTTGCAAATCCCTCATTTCCATATAAGTGACCCCCCTTTCCAAAATATCATTAATAATGATGGTTATATTCATTTTAAGTCATTTTACATGATAATGACTTTATCATAAGGTGTGTATAGGAATTTAATCAATCATTATTTTTTTGAGGGGAAGCTTTTAATGAAGAAAAATCAAGTTTTAATCGGTGCACTTTTATGTTTGACAGCCAGTATTTCTTGGGGAGCCATGTTTCCAGTTGCAGAAAGGGCACTAAGATATATTGATCCTATTTATTTCTCTTTTCTGCGATATTTAGCTGTTAGCATAATTTTAGGGATATTGCTTTTAATTAAAGAGGGAAAGAAGTCTTTTTGCTTGGAAGGTAAAGGAAAGAATTTATTGTTTTTTGGAACGATGGCGTTTACAGTATACAATTTTCTCATTTTCTCAGGTCAAGACTTACTGGGCCATAACGGGGTAATTGTTGCTTCCATCATGGAATCATTAATGCCTATGATTTCAATTATGATAATGTGGGTTTTCAAAAATGCAAGACCCATGAAATATACCATCGCCAGTATGCTCCTTGCCTTAATAGGGGCCATTCTTGTTATTACCAATGGAAACTTATCATTCCTATTTTTATTGAAAGACAGCATCATTCCTATCCTTTTCATTCTTATTGGGGTTATAGGATGGGTTATATATACGATGGGCGGCAACCAGTTTAGTGGATGGTCAACACTCCGCTATTCGACTTTAACGTGCATTTTAGGAACATCTGTATCAGGAATCATAACATTCTTTGCAACTGTACTGGGCCTGTCCGTCCCTACAGCAGAGGTTATTGAATCCATTTATGGTGAGATGATTTTTATGATTATTTTCCCCGGTGCCATAGCACTATTAAGCTGGAATTTAGGTATTAAACTTTTAACTCCCATTAATGGAATTCTATTTATCAATGTAGTTCCGATAACCACGTTAGTCATTGTTTTTATCCAAGGGGGATCACTTACATCATTCGAATTACTGGGAACTTTTTTAGTGATATATGCATTGATTCAAAACAATTATTATCAAAGAAAAAACTTGCCTTCCCAAGTTGAAGAATTGAATCCAAGGAAAGTAAAAAGAATCGCTTAATTATAAAGGTACAAAACATCAATTGGGAGGACAACAATGGATTACTTATCGCTTATGATAATCTTTGGATTAGCTGTACTATGGGAATTGGCAACGATTAATAAGAATGTGAAAAAAATGAATAAGCAAAATGCAGAATTAATTAATCTATATAATGATAGAAGTAAAAGAAATCAGTAATAATCAAAAATAGACTTTTGCCAGTGCCTGTAAGCAAAAGCACACGAATAATATGCAAAAAAGCCTATCATTTAGAGGCTTTTTTGCACTTTGGTTTGATATAAAATGGTTTATCTACTGTCTCATGACCGTACTATTCACCAAGTTTCTTCCGTATATCCGCTGCTACATTCTTCAACGCCTTTTTGGATCCTCTTTCAAGGTCCCGCTTCAATTTCCTTTCTTTGTAACTGACAAATAAAGAATTCAGGTCATAGCCTTCAGGATATAAATCGCTGGTTTTTATTTCAAGCTCCATTCTATTAACGTGAACTTCTATGAATGTATCTTCGAAAAGCACAACTACATTATTGTAAGAATCCATTTTTTTATATACAATGCCATAACCATTCAGTTCAGTTAACTTTACCTTGTCTCCAACTTCAAATTCATACAATGCTTCCTTTGGAACCGCCGCTACTTTCGGTTTTTTGATTTTACCTTCTTGGATACGGTTCAAGTCATAGTCTTTATTCTCGATATAAAGCTTTGCCTTTTGCAAAACCTTTTCGCGCACATCCATTTTTTTTGCTATCCAAAGGGCGTTACTTTCCCCGGATTGACCGATCAAAAGCTTATACTTTGGCTCTAGTGTTTCACTATTGAACTGCATGGCAGCATTCATAAAATCACTGTGTATTTCCGAATAGCGTTTAATTTCACCATAATGGGTTGTTGCAACTGTTATGCAGCCCATTTGATAAAATTCCTCGAGTATTGCAATAGCTAGAGCTGCGCCTTCATTCGGTTCCGTCCCGCTCCCTATTTCATCGAATAACAGCAATGAATTATTGGTTAATGCACTCATGATTTCTGAGATGTTTTTCATATGCGATGAAAAAGTACTGAGTGCATTTTCAATACTTTGGTTATCACCAATATCGACAAATACTTGATCAAAGACTGCCAGTTCCGTTCCCTCTTTTCCGGCAACATGAAACCCTGACATAACAGCCAATGTAAGGATACCGATTGTTTTCAGGACCACTGTTTTACCACCGGCATTAGGGCCTGTAATAATTAGACTGCGATAGTCCTTACCTATCTCAAAATCCAAAGGTACGCTATTTTGGGGTAAAAGAGGATGTTTACAACCTTTTAACTGAATATAACCATGATTATTTATTTTCGGTTCAATGGCATCCATGCTTTTACTGAACTTTGCTTTTGCGAAAATCATGTCGTATTGACTGATTAGTTCTATATTTATTTTTATTGGTTTCAGTTCCTCGTAAATCGTGCCGGATAGAGTTGCTAAAAGTTGATACACTTCCATCGATTCTTCAGCTTTTAAACTCGCTAATTCTACATTTAATTTGGTCACAGATGCTGGTTCAATGAACACTGTTGCCCCTTTAGATGATACTTCCACGATTGTTCCAGCCACTTGATTTTTATAAGAAGCTTTAATCGGGATCGTAAAGCGATCATCTTTTTTACTGATAAAAAACTCCTGAATGAACTCTTTGTTCGCCCCACTCTTTAAAAATTTATTTAAGCGTTCCTCTATTTTACTTTCTGTCTTAACTATTTGGTTTCGAATGCGCTTCAAATCCTTACTCGCTTCGGAAACAACCATATTTCCTTTTATAACGAATTGAATATCTTCTTCAATACTCCTGAATTCAGTCATGGAGTGAGCATAGGCATGCAATGTGGGTGCGAAGAATTCTTTATCTTTCATAAATTTCTTAATATTCCTGCAGCCTCTTAAAAAATCTGCTATTGCAACTAACTCTGATGGTTCTAAAATCATTCCTTTTTCTAGCTTTTCAATTTGGTATCCAACATTAGATATGCCTTTTAAGGGAATATGGTTTTCAGCATTCAGTAAATTCCTCGCCTCAGTCGTCTCGTTTAAACGAATTTTAACCACATTCAACTGAGTACTTGGCTGAAGCCGATCCAACAACGCTTTTCCTAAACCACTTATGCAATGTTTTTTTACCATTTCTTTCAGTTCTATATATTGTAATTTTTCATATGTCATCTTATTCATTATGATTGCCTCCTTGAATGAGTGAGAGATTAAAAATCCTTGATTCCAAAAAAATGCCCGCAAAAGTCCTCCTACCTTTACAAATGAACAGGCTGCATTGACAGCCATTCATTTGAGTAGAAAGCTCCTGCGGGCATCGGCCTTATAGATAATAAGGACCTTTATCGATAACAAAATCGGCAGGTCAAATAGACCTACTTACAACGAAAAAGCATGGCAGGACAAATCCCACCATGCTTTTCGTCGTAACACCTTTATGTTACACGATTATGGAAAAGGAAGCAGTCTTAAGGTAGGTATTTACAGTGCATATTTACACTGTAAAAAAAGGCACACTTAATGCACTGATAAACCAGTGATTAAAAAACCTTATTCAACTAAATTAGTTGATACCTACTCCCGACATAAAACACCACACCTTTTCTTAGATTGGAAAAATTATACCATATCAATAAAAAAGAGTCAATGAAATTCAATAACCATTCAGATAAAATATTTATTAGCATAAATTGGCAGCTGGATAGGAAAGCCAAATATTCAGGCCAAAAAACTGATGCAGTGCAAAACTTATCAAAAATACAATACTGGATTAAAAAGAGAAAAAACTGAGCCAACCCCACTTTACATGGTTTTTGGTATCAGTTTTTTCCCTGATTTAATGTAGAAAGGATTTATATACTAAACTAATCCTCATCACTTACTATAAGAGGGACAATTTTCCCTTCATTTACGTTGATTAATCCATGGTCAGTTATTTTTAGAGCCGGGCTGACAGGAAGCGATAAAGTGCTCAATGACATAATTACATTGTAATGTTCATATCCTAACGACTTAAGAGCATTAGTTAGATGCTGAACCTGTTCCGATACAATGTCTAATGGCTCTTCCGAAAGAATTCCTCCTACAGGGAGAGGAATCATGGAAAGGACTTTACCATCTTCTACGCAACAGACTCCGCCTTGCTTCCTTATTACTTCGTTTGCGGCAATCAGCATATCCTGCTTATTGCGACCAATCACCAATAGATTATGGTTATCATGGGAATAGGTGGTGGCGACTGCTCCCCGCTTTAAAACATCCCCTGTGATTAACCCATGCGCACGATTACCGTTTTTTCCGTATCGTTCAAATGTTGCGATTAAACCGTAAGAACTTTCTTCCCAGCATAACTTACCATCTCTTATATCAAGCATATCATGTGTCTCACTTGTAAAAGTTGAACCATTCTGCACGTTTATAATGCGGCATTTGCAGCGGTCATGCTTGTGTGAAAGTGGGACATCAAAATCGTCTTCTATAAGTGCTTCAAGCTTCACACTTTGATAAAACGCTTCAGGGAATTGTCTCTCCTTTACTACCTGCAGGTATGGCTGTGAAGATTCATAAACAAGCTCACCTTTTTTGTATACCTGTTCAATGTCAAAGGTTTCCAAGTTTGATACAAGCAGAAAATCAGCCACTTTCCCTGGTGCAATGGTACCCCGGTCATACATTCTCATCCGCTGTGCAGGTGTGTAAGTGCACGCATAAATAGCTTTTTCCGGGGACAAGCCCATTTGTATCGCTTTCTTTAATAGGACATTGAGATGTCCTATTTTTTGAAAAGAGTCAGTCATAACATCATCGGTGACAAAGCAGAAATGTTCATCTACTTGTTTTTCCTTTAAGTAATCGATAACTTCTTTAGTCATTGATTTTTCTTGAATCTCAAGAAACATTCCAGCAGCAATCCTAGCATCCATTCCTTCCACTGTTTGGTGGGTGTGATCTGAATTTACTCCGGCATATGCTATCTTTTGTAAGTCTAAATCGAGCAGTTTTGGAACATGCCCCTCTATTATTAAATCGGGATAACGAGAACGGATATGAGACAAAATCTGATTCGTTTTACAATCCGGGTCGGAAATAATCTCATAGTAGTTCATGATTTCACCCAGACATTTAATGTCTTCTGTTTGGATCAATTCATCTATGTCGCTAATTTCAATAGAACCGCCTGTTGTTTCCATCGACGTCGCAGGAACAGAACTCGGGATTGCATAAAACATATCTGCTACGCAATCTTTACTCGCTTTAATCATTTCCTTAACACCTGAAATTCCGAATATATTGGCCATTTCATGTGGTTCCGGCACGATCGTTGTCACGCCATTCTTGATTAACCCGTAGGAAAACGTGGACGGCGTTACCATCGTACTTTCAATGTGTAAATGGATATCAATCAGACCTGGAACCATATACTTACCATGCCCATCAATAATCTGATCCGGCTGGAAGGTATCTATTTCCCGATCTCCAATATAATAAAACTTCCCGTCTTTGATAGCTGCATTTCCTTTAATAAATCTTTTAAAATAGCTGTTAAAAACGTAGATATCTCTTACCAGCATATCTATTTGCATAACTTACCCTCCTAAGCTAATCAACAAGCACCATCTGGTTTCTCGGAATTTCAAGGACAATTTCCTGACCAGCACGATAAGATTCTGTCATTTCCTTGTTCACAGTGAAATCTCCTATTGGAGTTTCAACAACATATTGAAAGCTTCTTCCCAGATACGTGCTAACTTTAACTCGGCCAGATATACTATTTTCCGAAATAACTTCAGAGATATCTTTTGCCCGAATTAAAAGATCGTCCGGTCTGATAGCCCCTATTTTTCCAGATAAATTGGTCATTTGTGCGTCCTTTTGTATCACAAAGACATAACCCGACTTACTAAGTTCAATTTTATCCTCGTGATCCACGCGCTTATCAAAATCAATGAAGTTTTTAAAACCGATAAAGTCAGCGACAAATTTGGTTTCAGGATATTTGTAGATAGACGCAGGATCGCTGAGCTGCTCAATGACACCTTTATTCATAATCGCTACCTGATCAGAGATGGAGAAACATTCTTCCTGATCATGCGAAACATACACCGTTGTAATCCCCAGCTCTTGTTGGATACGGCGAATCTCAACTCTCATATTCACCCTCAAATTTGCATCAAGATTACTCAAAGGCTCGTCAAATAATAGGATATCAGGTTCAATGACGAGTGCCCTTGCAATCGCAACTCGCTGCTTTTGTCCTCCAGAAAGCTCTTGTGGATATCTCTTTTCAAATCCTTTTAGATTAACAATTTCTAGCACATTCATAACACGCTTTTCAATTTCACTTTTAGAAATCTTTCTAAGCCGAAGACCGAATGCAATATTATCGAAAATGGACAAATGCGGAAATAATGCATAGTTTTGAAACACAAAGCCAAAGTTCCGCTTGTTAACAGGTACTTTCGTATAATCCTTATCTTTAAATAAAAACTTCCCTTCGTTTGCCTGTAAAAATCCAGCAATTAAACGCAAAGTTGTTGTTTTTCCACAGCCGCTAGGGCCAAGAAGAGAAACTAGCTTTCCTTTTTCAATCTCAAGATTGAAGTCTTTTAAAATATTTTGTTTATTATAAGCTACAGAAATATCTTGTAATGTAAATAAAGCCATCCATTATTACCTCCTTATCGTTTTGTGAAATAGGACAAGCCCATTAGCCGTTCAACTATAAACATGAAGAAAGCCGTAATGATCATGAGTAATACCGAAATAGCTGAAATGGTAGGATCAAAGTAGTTCTCTACATATGTCAGCATCTGAATCGGAAACGTGCTTACCCCAGGACCTGTCATATACACTGAAATGTCTACATTATTGAAGGATTCTAAAAAGGCAATCATGACAGCTGCTAAGATTCCTGATTTTATATTCGGGAGGACCACTGTAAAAAAGGTACCCACCTTACTCGCTCCTAGACTCTCAGCCGCTTCTTCAATTGAAAAGTCAAAATTTGATAAGCTTGAAGAAATCACACGTATAATGAAAGGAAGCATTATGACTGTATGTCCAACAAACAGTGCCGCATAAATCGGTAGCTGATACGTCCCCACAATGTATCGTAAAAACGCAAAGCCCAGCACAATTCCCGGAACTAATATAGGAGAAACAAAAAATGCATTTATGATTGTTTTCCCTCTAAAATCAAATCGGCTTAATGCATAGGCAGCTGGCACTCCTAGTAAAAGAGCCAAAAGGTTGCCTGCAAGTGAAACTAGAATGGACGTTTTAAACGAAATTAAAAACATTTCCACATTAAAAATATTTTCATACCATCTTAAAGAAAATTCTTCTGGCGGGAATTTTAAAATATTGCCGCCTTCAAATGACGTAACGGATATGATAAGTAAAGGCCCTAGTAAAAAGAGAAACACCAGGAAGGTAAACAGGGCCAATCCTCGATTTTTTTCCTGCATACACCTCTACCCCTTCGGATTTAATTTTTTAGCCAAACCATTCATTATTGATATGATAAGAACAGTTACTGCGATCATTATCGTAGCGACAATTGATGCCACTTGCCATTCATTCAATGTAATGGCATTTTGATAAAGAAACGTCGAAATAACACGCTGTTTTCCACCAAGTAATGCTGGCGTTGTATACGCAGTAAAGCTCCCTACAAAAACTAGAATACTACCAATGACCAAACCTGGAACTGAAAGCGGAATAATCACTTTTGAAAATACCGCCAATCTTGAAGCACCTAAACTCTCCGCTGCTTTTAATAGATCAGTTTCGATATTTTCCATCACTCCTACCAGTGTTACAATAATCAATGGCAAAAATAAATGGACTAATCCGATAATAATAGCCGTTGGCGTGTACAAGATGTCGAGTGGTTTGTCGATCAAGCCTATACTCAGCAGCAATTTATTTATTACGCCGTTTTTACCGATAATCACCATCCAGCTAAATGATCGAACAACCGGACTTGTTAATAGTGGGAAAATTGTCAACAATAGCATGATAGCCTTTGTTCTTTTTCCTAGCTTAGAAATATAATAAGCTGCTGGAAATCCTAACAGAATACAAATAATAGTCGTGAACAGACTCACTCTAAGTGTCGTGAGCAGAATTTCAATGAAGTATCGATCTTTGAAAAAATCGAGGTACCCTTGGATAGTAAAGCCACTTTCATTAAAAAATGTCGTACCAATCGTTAAGAAGATTGGAACAATCATAAAAATCGTTAAAAAAAGAACACCTGGCAACAGCAACAGGTATAGATAACGTTTTTTCACCTCGTAACCCCCTGTTCATATTATTTATGAATTGATTATGCGAATAAACAGGTTGAAAAACGCCTCCGCATTGACGTCTAGACAAACATTTGCATTTGCTGGCTTCATCAGCCGGTTTTGAAAGTCGCAAACCATCTGCCCGTCACAAATCTCACTTCTTGTTTCTACATCCACATAGTATTCTTCACTAGTGACAAGATCTTTTTGCAAAGCAATACCTACAGCTAATGGATCATGCATAGCACACGCCCAAATATTATTACGTTCAAAATACCTTTTCCGATATTCAGACGTACTGTCTCTTATATAGTCAGCAAGTGTACTGTTTTGAATCAATTGTATATGCTCTTCTGTTAGAAGAACCTTTCTCGTGACATCAAGACCAACTTGTGTAATAGATTCGAACCCCGCTTGTAATACAATTTTGGCTGCCTCAGGGTCGACAAACGTGTTATACTCCGAGGTTGGTGTGACATTGCCAACCCCTTGTACAACTCCTCCCATAAAGATAACTTCTTTCACAAGCTTGGTAATTTGCGGACATTTTTTAACTGCCAGGGCCAAATTTGTAAGAGGTCCCGTCATGACAAGTGTTACTTCATTAGTGAAATTTAAAATGGAATTAATAATAAAGTCAGCAGCAAAGCCATCATCAGGCTGCTTGTTAACTTCAACATTCTTTAAGGCACCTCCAAGACCGTCTTCCCCATGAACTCGATGTTCAAAAAAGGAATTCCTGATAATTGGAGTATCTGCCCCCTTAATGACTGAAATTTCTTGTTCACCTAACAGATCTAGTATTTTGCATGTATTCCGTGTGGCAGTATCAAGTGATACATTCCCGTTAACTGTTGTAATGCCTAATATGTCAAATTGACGGCTTTTAACAGCAAGAATGATCCCGATTGCATCATCTATTCCTGTATCCACATCGAGAATCAATTTTTTTTTCATCGATCAAACCTCTTTTTCTTAGTGTGCAAGTTCACGATTCCAACGATCAATCCATTGTTTAGAGTTTTCATTAACAAACTTCATATCTAGTACAAATAATCTATTAACAACATCTTCTCCATACGTTAAGCCTTTTGCTTCTGTTTTAGATAGCTTAACTTCTGTGTTAACTGGAGAGTCGATCTTCGCTTTCGCTGATTTTTCCTGAACTTCATTACTTAAGATGTAATTAATAAATTCCTCAGATAATTCTTTTTGATCGCTTCCTTTTACGATATTCATCGTATTCATGACTGCGTATCCGCCTTCTTTAGGGGAAACGAACTTAGCATTAGGAACGGCTTCCTGTAAATCGCCAAAGTACATTTCCATTATTGGACCTGCAGCAATTTCACCTTGCGAGAACATGTTGACAAACTCAGATGTTTGTCCATATTCTTTAACAACATTTGGCAATACTTTTTTCATTTGACCAAAGGCTTTATCTTCATTAAACTCATTACTTCCACTGACTTTTGAAGCAGCATCTAAAAACATTGGTCCAGTTGTTGAAGTAATTGATGGAATTGTAATTTCACCTAAATCCTTACTCCAAAGATCTTTCCAAGAGGAAATTGGTTTACTCACTTCATCAGGGTTATACGCAATTCCAAATTGCGCAATTGTATAGGCTGGTCCATACTCATCGCCATTTGGAGCTTTTGCTTTGTCATAAATTTTATCAATATTCGAAATCTTGCTATGATCAATTTTTTCAAACAAACCATCATCGATTCCCTGTTGTGCATAGTAGTCGGATAGATAGATAACATCCACATCGGTGTTTTCTTGACGCACTTTGTTCAATCGATCTGCATTGTTTCCTGAATCTATTACAATTTCAACATTGTGCTCCTTTTCAAATGGTTCGTAAACTTCAGGTCGAAAGAAATCCTCAGCAAATCCCCAAGTTGAAATGACTAATTTTGTTGGCTTTTTCCCATCAGAAGTATTTTCATTTGAAGAGCATGCAGCTAAAACTATTGCAAAAACCGATAACATCATAAATGAGCTAATTATTTTTTTCATCAATTAAACCTCCGTTTTTTATATGGTTAAAGTTGCCTTTCTTACTAATATAAATGTAAAAAAAGACAATCTTAAATAGAATATAAATTCTACCCAAGATTGTCTTTTCTTTGTAAACAAAGATAAAACCTATCATTTGGTTCTTTTGTGGCGTTCCCTCCAGATAAATCCGAAGTGGAAATCCATTTATATTATTATATTATTTTTCTTTCAATACTATATTGGTAAATGCTTGTTGCGTCGCTGAGTCATAATCTCTTAGGACGGCTTCAATATCCCAATCCGTTTGCGTTTCTAACTTTTGTCTTAATTTCTTTTTATAAAGCAGTGACATATGAAAATCAACCTCCTGCTTTAGGCTAGGAACTTCTCCCTCTAAAGCTTCAGAGCGTGGGGCACGTCGATGTTTGGCCTGAAATGTAATCACATTCAGCTCAACAGTAACCTTTAGCAACGTCGTACCAAAGCCGAACAATTCCTTCGATACCTCATTATACATATGAGAAAGCAATTTCTTCGTTTCGTTAGAGTTTATCGGTAAGATGACTATCACCTGCCAAACCTGTTGTTTGAGGTAATTATATATACTTTTTGTGAATTACACAAGACAATATTCGGATTTTCAATAAAAAAAATGTTTTTTCTTCAGAAAAATAACATTTACCCACCAATACCCGAATTATACTAAAAATCATTTGGATATTTTTGTGATTTTATTTACAACTATATATCAGTATAATCACCCAAAATGTGGATTTCAGCCTTAATCATAGCGAATCTCCCTATAACATCCATACAACTACAGCTTTAAAAATTGCAGAAAACAGGGCAATTGTAGTTGTTAGTGATATGTATCATAGGGCTGTAAGTTTTCAGCATGTTTTTGTTAGCTAAACCTGACAGAAGGTCATCGATACTATTCATAATACTGGAGTTGACTCCGTTCCTTCTAAATAAGCAAAAACAGCTTTTAATTTTTAAAAAATGAATACTTTGTCATAAAAAAACTACACCTCCAATTGTTAGACGGTGTCTAACAATTGGGGTGCAGTTCCTTTTAAACTATATCCCTTATTACTGGCATAGAACGTTCTTGGAGGCTATCGGAAAGCAGACTATACGCAATTAATTTCTTCTTGTACTGTTTGACTACATCCACGTGGTCGTTGTAAATGTACACAAATAATCTAACATCCGTTTTGCCTCTTTTAGTATCAATGATTAATGGAGTCCCACCGTTCTCTGGATGCAAAAATAATTGCTCGTTCCCTGGAAATATATGATTTTTTTTCAAAAATATCGCTTTGTTAAAATAATTAATAACTTGAATCTTGTCTTCACCTTCCAAGCGTTTTCCGTCAATGGTTACGATGGCATTCGCGTCACTAAGTTCTGAATGCAGCTTAAATTTACTGATAATCCAATTCACTGCATCGGTTGGAAGACAAGTAACTAATATTTTTAACAAGGCTAAGAGAATTGTTAAAATCAAAATAGGCAATGTCATATTTCATCATCTCCGCTACGTTATAAATTAATTGTTATATCCAAGGAGCGGACAGTTTTTCTTAGAAATGACCGCTCTATTAACGTTTCACTTTTGGTGAAACGTTGTACTTAAACTAGAGACCAGTAAGTTAAGTTCACAATTTTGTCACATTTGTGAACTAATTCACAAATACTCACAAATAGTTAGTGTCATGTACATCACTCGAACAAACATGACCTTTATACAATTAAGCCTATATTTTTCTCCCGTCTTTTCATCTCCATTCTGTCAATAATCAGCAACAGTAAGTTGGTTTTAAGTTGATAATTCTATCATAATAAAATTGGATGAAATTAAACCATCCACTTGGGTGGTATTTTGACCATCCACTTTATTTTTTTTAGAAAAAATACTAATTAGTTAACCTCTGCTTCATGCTATTAATCCAAATCTTAGCCATAAATGAATTATAAACCTCAACATTTGATTATTTTTATGATTACTTTAGAAATGCTTTAAACATTTATACAAATACTTATTTATGGTATACCTTAAACAATAATTCAAGCTAATTTTATTATGAAGTAGAAGATGCCTACAGTTAATACTAGTGCAAGACCAATATAAATATAACTAAGATTCAACAAATTCCCTTTTGTAGCTGAAGAATAATTACTATCACTCTTCCCCATTAATGAAATGGTACTAACTAAGGCAACTAAACTAATGGCTACTACTAATATTACACTAATCATCATCATCATACGCCTCCAATATTATTAGTATTTATATCCTTTAACCATTTAACATTATTCTGATTCTCATTATTGATGTGTAACGTAAATATATCAGGTCTGCTGTAATGACCAACTGGATCAAAGTCAAATTGGCTGTATGCTATTTGTTTAAGGTTCAAATCACTAATTAGTATTGCTTCTTCACCATACACTGGCTCAGAGACATATTCACCAAAAGGATTAATAATTGCGCTTCCTCCCCGGCACATTTCAATAGGGGAAGTCTCTAATTCATCATAGCAGGCCAAGTCCTTGGGATACATATCCTTTGTTACGTATTGATTACATGACAAAACAAAGCACCTTCCTTCCATAGCAATATGACGAATAGTAGATTGCCAGGAGTCCCTTGAATCGGCTGTTGGAGCAATATAAAGTTGTATGCCCTGTGCATACATGGCGCTCCTTGCTAATGGCATATAATTTTCCCAACAAATAAGCGCCCCAATCTTTCCATATGGAGTATCAAAAACAGGTAAAGTGCTACCATCTCCTTCGCCCCATACAATTCTTTCTGAGGCCGTAGGTTTAAGTTTACGATGTTTTCCTAAAATCAATCCGTCCGGCCCAATAAAAAGCACTGTGCAATAGAGAGTTCCACCGCTATTCTCAGAATCCCTTTCTATTACTCCAATAACAAGATAAATATTAGCTTTACGAGCAGCTGAACATAATAAATTCGTTTCTTCCCCTGGTACAAGTATAGAATTATCCCAATAACGATACCAATCCTCTCTTCCTGATTGAGAACGGCTGCCAATTTTTGTTCCGAATGAAAGCCCTCTTGGATACGCAGGGATGAACGCTTCCGGGAAAACGACTATATTGGCTCCTTTACTTGCAGCCTCGTGAATAAGATCAATGGCTTTTTTCACACTTGCCTTTTTATCCATTATGACGGAAGCAGCCTGAACAACAGCTACTCGGACATTCTCTTTGTTCTCCATCCTTGTACCTCCTCTTCTAAAGTGCAACAATACCTTTTTTTATTTTCTTTAAAATTTGAGCCTTTAAAAATAACACAAAACATTCAGTGTATATGAATATGAAATAATTTACATACCAAAATTAAATTGTCTAGGTAGACTACTCTTAGTTTTTACGGTGTAAATGTATTAGAATGAGCCCTACTTCTCTATAATAAAAGAACGACCGATTTTATGACCATCCAATCTTGTAATATTTCCACCCTCCACTTGTTGAACTCTTTTATTAATATACATAAAAAGGGAAAAGAACCTTTGAAGGAACGGCTAAGATACCACGTCTTGTGGCACCTCTAACCTAACTCGCTTCTTTGAAAAGACAAAAAAAAGAATCATGACTTTGTCATGATTCACTCGAGAATATTTGAGCATACAGCTATAAGCTCCTTACAGCATCTGCAAATCTTTTGATCCCTTCTTGAATGGACTCCTCGTTTTCTCTCGCAAAGGTAAATCGAATATATTCCTTGTTTGTTCCCAATGTTGAACCGGGAACGTAAATGACTCCTCTTTTGATAGACTCCTCTAGTAATTGTATTTCGTTTAATTGTACTTTCAACTTACACCACAAATGAATACCACCGTTTGGCGAATAATAATCAACTTTGTTTTTTAGAAATTGTTGGAGGCTCGATACTATTGCATCCCTTCTTTTTTCTAGCTGTTCTCTTAAGTAGGTAATATGAGTTGGGAAATGATCTGAATCAAGAAAATCGTTTGCTATCCATTGAGTGAATGAGCCATGACCGAAGTCAACCTGTTGCTTAGCATCAGACAGTCTCTCTATTACTGGTTTCGGTCCTATTATCCAGCCAATTCTTAAACCAGAAGCAACAATTTTTGACAAAGAGCTTATATATAAAACATTTCCGTTGTTGTCCATCGATTTAAGAGTAGAGATTTCCTCCCCAGAAAAGGAAGTTAAACTATAAGGATCATCTTCTATAACCGGTATTCCATATTCGGATGAAATCTCTAGAATCCTTTTACGACGGTTGATATGAAGTACAGTTCCTGTTGGGTTTTGAAAAACAGGGTTCAAAAAAATCATCCTGATTCGATGTTTTTTGTGGAGTGCTAGTAAATCCTCTGGGTTGATGCCATCCTTATCAACTGGTAATAGAAAAGTTCTTAGTCCTGCGGATTGAAAAATGGGAAGGTTGTAACTGTATGAAGGATTTTCCAATACAACGGCATCTCCTGGCTTTAACAAGCATTGGATAACGAGATATATAGCTTGTTGTGCACCAGAAGTAATTAGTATGGAGGATGGATTCGTGTCAATTCTCCTATACTGTTTAACATGATTGGTAATGGTGTCCCTTAAAACCGCATTGCCCTGAGGATGATCATAACCTAAGCTACCAATAAAAGACCTATTCGAAATGATCTCACGTAAGGATTGGACTGGAAATAAGTCTTCTGATAACTCCCCACTAGCTAAGTTTATAAGGTTATGCCCTTCCGTCTCTTTACGTATTCTTTGGGTTACCGGCAAATTGGGTAAAAATGAACCAGCTTCGATATATCTATTCCAACTAGGCATACGTTTTCTGTTGATTCCCCATATATCCTTGCTGATCATTGTTCCGCTTCCTTTTTTTCGTTCAACTAACCCATTTGCTTCCAATTCATCATAAGCTGCTACAACTGTACTTCTGTTAACCCCAAGTTCATGTGCCAAGAAGCGCTCAGAAGGTAACGGCTTATCTAGTAAAAATGTTCCATCAGCAATACCACTCTCAATATAACCGGCTATTTGTTTATATAAAGGCTCCTTGGATTTTCTATCCGTTCTCCATTCCATAAGCTACACCCTTTAAAATCGTTTAGTTAAAAGCGTACTAAATCCTTATTTATTCCCTTAAGTGGAAAAACCATTTATGTCAGTATAATCCTCTATCAAGATTATTGCACGATTGGGATAGAGGTTCACAACATTTGGTGAGTTTCATCCATTTTTTCAAACTCATTGGAATTCTCTGCTAAAATAAAAACGGCCTCTATTCCTTATAGGGGAATGGAGGCTTTAGCTTATTAAGAATGATACATTCTATTAACTACGCAAACTTCCTTTCAGCCATGGGCGCTGTCGATAGGGACCGATTGGAACTTGGATGAGGCTTGTTTTTCCTAGGTGATTTTCCATCTTGTAAATTTCATCACACACGTTCACATCAAATCCGAGTAGGGGGTGACCATTCATCCCGAGTGCTGAAGCCGCTATAAGTAATCGTTGTACGAGCATACCTGCTTCCATTTGCTGGATTCGATATCCTCTATAGCCTAGTTCCGGTTTGTAGTGATCCTTATTACCCGCTACATGAAGGCAGAGCGGTATTTGCTGCAAATTCACATTATCCAGCGACATTCCGTATTGCAAAGGAATCCGATGATCTCCGGGCTGTATCTGACGTAACACATGATCCATGCTGTCATATTGATAAGCTCCATCAGGTATGTCTTCTATATTATATAAACAGCCATACAAGGAAACACGCGGATTTTGCTTTGTATCTGTTTCATCCAAATCATTTCGATAGGAAAAGGAAGCCGTCGCCTCCTGAAGAAGTGTGGCTAGTTGTGTTTGACTTACCTTTCCCAAAACGAAATCCATTTCCGGTGAAAATCGCTTTCGGCTAACCGAAGCCAAATCATACGACAATCGCTTCGTAGAGGACAGAGCGATCTCGATTCCCTCACAATTCCTACCTTTCATTGCTTTCATTGGTCGAAACGACTCTGATGACTCCATCATGGATGCTGCATTCATTTTGGTTAACATCGGATACTCTTTAATCGTCAGTGACCGAACATAGTGATTACACTGAATCGTTGTCAATTCCCTGTATAATTCTTTTGAAGAGACAAGCCCGCCTGTGTTGCCTACATTTGCAAACGAGTGAATCGGTTCCACAGATAAAGGAATCACCGCATACGTGCTCTCTTCTTCTTCGGATAACCCAAGCAAATGATTGATGGCACGATCTAAAAATTGGAAGTATACCATGGATGTAAAGCCAAACCGTTTTGCCACTTCTAGCAACTGTCCAATCAGCACTCCAGCATCCAATCCTTGCAGACGGTATGAAAAATTATTGTATTTATAGAAATTTTTCCAAAACATGGTCGACACAAAAACAGTGCCAAAACAGGATGAGATGTCACACCGATTCCCAAGAGCCTGTTCTAAATATTCATCAAAATTTCCTTCGCGCAACAACACCAATCGATGATGTGCCACATCATAATGGTACACACCTACAGGCAACTCCTCCATCTTCAAATACACGTATAATTCGTTTGGATACAACGCTCCTCCTGAAGGAGCAAAACGCCGAAAGGATTGCATGAGATCCGCCTGATCTGCAGAACCCAAAGTCTGACTTACTTGTGTAAGTCCGAATACATACCAGAGAAAATGACCGATTCTATCGCAATCAGGGTTCGAAGGCGTTGCCCCTTCTTCAAGCGTCAGCGGCATCTCCATGGATAAAGGAAACACCGGTCTATCACGGTAGAGCTTATACGTAAGCGGTGCATCATTCCAATCCACCACCCAATCTGGTGGACTTGCCTTCTCAACGTCAAAATGTAGATTGTGAAGAAATGTGTCTAGACTCATCCTCCTGCCTCCTAGTCACCGCTTATGGAAACGGGTGCGGATGTGGGTTGAGCTGTTCAAGTTTCAGCGGTTGTTTTGCATATCCGAGTTCCATTGGAACCTTCAATACCCTCTCCAGCCCAGTTGTACGGGTAAGATGATGTCCGAATGTCATCGGCAGCATTCCTGGAATCAGCACCTTTACGCAATGTAATCCGTTTCGTTTGATTTCCGGAGTCGTCTGATCTACCACAATCACCTCAAGTTTCAATCGGCGAAATTCTTGAAGAATATCTTGCAAATCATCAGTCAAATCTGAATGCTTCGCCTTTTGCTTGAATTCCTCATCAAATGTTCTCAATGGACGATTATCATCCAATAAGAACTGCAAGCGTTCTTCAGCTTGTGGCAAGCCATACAGCATGCCATGATCATCCATCTTCTGCACCAGCGAGGAATCATGCAGCATTTTTTCAATCTCCTCTTGGTCCTCCTCCATTTTCTCGTCAAGAGTCAGCATCATGCCAGCCAACTCGAAAACTGCGCTTTTCACCGCCCTTATCGGATCAAGATGAGCTCCGGCCGCACATATGATATTCAAGCCTTTTTGCTTCCTGTTTTTCGCCATCGCCCATACGCTTGGAATGCCGTGTTCCATTGTCGAATTATACAAATAAATATCATATCCCGCCGCAGCCCTTGCCCGGTCAATCATCAACTCCAGTTCTTTGTCATTTGCAGAATAAGGGTCAAGACGCGGGAGAGACAACTGCGCGTACCAAGTCAACAGAAACGAATCACGCTCCACCACTTCCATAATGCCGTAGAAAATGGCCTCCTCCAAACTTCCACCTAAAGCGCAGCCATTGGAGGTTTCATAAACAAATCCTTCCCCGCAGCCTAAGCTGTAATAAGAAAGTAACTCCGGAACAAGGATCGGACGCTCCTGCAGAAATGAATGGCCCCATACCCAATCTATTGAGCGATCAGGATTAAACGGTGGAAACGGAAAATCAGACTTTGCATATTGTTCCTTGGCGTGTACGCCTACCTTGGTAGGATTAAGTGCATGATCTTTCAAATTACGATAGCTGTCATGGATTACTGTCCGTTTGCCACGGGGATCCATCCCACAATACCTTTCCAAGCCCTCCAATATAGCCGTCATCTCACTTACGGCGTATGAGAGAGTCCGACCTGCAGCTCCCTCATCTCCAATGAACAAAGGCAGATTAACACTTACATCAGCAAATGGAGGCACAAGATCATACATTTTATTATTCAAAAATCCCATGCGGTGGTCCAAATAATCTTTGGCTAATACTTTACTCAAATCCTCCATAGAACGACAGCGGTAACTGTCGGGACTGATTTTCAGACTTGATTGTAATGAAATACGGGCCAGTTCTGGCGAGTCTTCAGGCAATTCGCTGCAAACTGCACACAGCGGATCAGGTAAAAAAGAATGCCATGAACTATTCAGTGTTATCAGGTTGATTAATGCAACCCTTCCTTCCGAATGAGGGTGATCACCTTTCATTACCCTCCCTACCTCGGCGCCTATCAGGTGAGCCATCTGCATAAGTCCTGTACGTGATGCCGCCACATCACGCTGTATTCCTCCTTTTTCTTGTAACTGCTTGCGAATTTCCCACATCTCTTTACGATCACGTCCTGCCATGAGATGCCTTAAATCTGCACACTGAGAACACCCCTGAGTGTCCGGGCGTACCAGCGGACCAATTATTCCTTCTCCAAATGAAACGAAGCCCCGCAGCCAAGGAATGCCCGTTGGCCGTAACATCTCTTCTGCCTTTTGATGGGCAATAGGATTCCAAGCATCTAGTAACACCAGAACCATAGCAGTCGTTTGCGGTATTCCTGCCTCGAAATCGGTTTGGTGAGTGACCTGGTATTGGCCGGACAGGTCTCCATAAACATGGTCAGCCAACACTCCTTCTCCGACAACCAATACGTCAGCTTTCACCCTGATTCCTCCTCTCGCAACAACACTCCAAACACCCCTGCCAGTTCTTCTTTCAAAAACGATTCCAACTCTAGTTCGAAAACACAGATTCGCTTTTTATTCCTTTCCAAAACTTGCATGGCAGACTGAAAAACCTCAGAATGCGCTGTCACCTCGTACGCAGGAATCACAAGCTTTAGCGGCGCTTTGCCTTCCTGAAGCAAGCGTGAACCTTCTACCTCTTCCGTTGTGGGGCAAACTGTTTGATTTTGGGCTTTCGTAACGGCCTGCTGTAACGCATTTCGCAATGCCATTGTTATATTCAAACCGACAGAACCAGACCAGTCATCACCCGAAAAGACCCATACCACAGGGAAACCGGATACTTCCTCTCCTAAGCCAATGATTGGTTCACCTTGCAGCGTTGTCAGTGCCTGCAAGAAATACCGGCAGCGTTCATCTTCTACCGCGTCCAACTGCACCTTGGCAACGATATTCTCTTGATTGAATGGCTGCTTGTTTAACTCATCATCTAAACACCTTTGCAATCCTCGGCACATGCATTCCGCGAACGTTTCCCCTGCACCAATACCGACAAACCCCTGCACTTTCTCAACTCCCTGGAACGGCGATAAAGTCGTTACAAGCTGTTTGACTGTTGGGGACACATACGCTTCAATCCCTACAAGGCCCGCTTCCCTCCTTGCTTCTTCATGCGTCAAATCGGAACAGATTATTTCTGGCTGCAGCTCGCATGGTCCCTCTGACAATGGATCAGCCACCTGAACTCGGCATTGAGCCAGCGGCAGCTGCTTAAGATCTCCCTCATCCCAACGATGGAAAATTCCTGACTGTACCGATGTCAATCTGCTGAAACCCAAAAATAATTTCCCCTGCTCATCGCTTCCCAATTTCTGTTCGAGACGCTGACCGAAATCCTGAACCCATTTTGCTGCCATATTTCCAATCACCAGCGGGTGAGGCATGAACGAATGCCAGCTTCCCTCCAATGTTTCCATATTAAGCAGGTAGAATTGATTATTTTGCCTCGATTCGTTCACTTCTGTCGTTTCTTTAAAAAATTCAAATACCATCACATTGGCCAACATCGCTCCTGCTGTGGATGAAAAGGCGGAGACATGCTGATTTTTACTCAGTACAGACTCGTGTATTCGACGCCATGAAGACTCCCAACACGCAATAGAATCCGGATTCACCAGCGGGCCTGCCAATCCTACTTGATTTAGACTTATTGCAGGGAGAAACATTTTTTTCTCTTGCCTACAAACCGAATGAAGTTCTTGTAATTCCTCTACAGCACCTTCTTGTGACACATACAATATCGAATCAAACGGCTGTATAATCTCTTGCCAAGAAGAACCGCCCTCTCTCTCCTGCTGGACCTCATCTACGGCTACATCGGAGTCTGTCTTCCGTGCATGTGCCACGAGCTCCTTCAACCGCTGTCTATCAGTTGGTACCGAGTCTGTAATGAAAACATGGAATGTGGGTAATCCAGATTCCATTAATGCGGAAACCAACGAAATAAAAAAGGGACCAGAACCAATAGCCAATACTTTTTCTTGGCGAAAGCCTTGAAAACGGTATTTGCCCGAACCCCCAAAACTGTCCAAAAACTCTATTTGAGAATCATACTTTTTAAGAACCTGTTCCGACAGTTCATGCGGTCGATCTTGACTTACATCCCGAACAAACCCGTTTTTATATAAAACCTCTGCAATTTCGAACACTCGATTTCGGTACGGACCTGGCAATCCTTCAGTCAATTCACTCAATGTATGGTCCCCATTGAACATCGGTAATAGCTTTTCAATCCACGGAACAATCGTACTGCCCTCCATACGGAACGAACTTATGTTATTCCTGAAATACACACCTCTGTTTGGTTCAGGGAGAAAAAACGTGTCCCTTTTCACTTTCAGACGCATAGAAGGGGTCATATTTTCCATTCCGGTCCTCCTAACCCGAAGCTTTTCTAGTTCTGCTTCAGCACTTCACTTTAATCCTATGTATGACAATTTGTCTCTTATGTCTAATCTTATAAAGAAAAGTCCCTGCAACATTAATGCAGGGACATCTCCTTCTCTTTAGAAAACCTGAACTCTTAACGACCGCAACGACCGCAACCTCCGCAGCGACCACAACCTCCGCAACGACCAAAACCTCCACAACCTCCACAACGACCGAACCCTCCACAGCCCCCAATAAAGCAACCAAGACATCCAAAACAACCAAAACCGAAACCAATGAGTCGAGAATCATCCGTAGAATACGGTTGCTGGAACTGGTTTTGATCCCAAAGAATTGGCTGGCTTACCTGAAAATCGTCAACATTCAACATTTGAAGTTGATTTTGAAACTCATACATTTATATAACCTCCGTTTATTATATTAATAAGTTAGTGCTTAATAACAGGAAAGAATATCGGACCGAGATAGTCTGGGAATCCACGTCGTGTACTCCCTCCAACAAAATATGTAAGGGGAATGGGGATTGTTACTGATTCAAAAGCCTATTTTTATTGAATCTTTATAAAACGGTTCAAGAGGAAACAGGGATAATCACTTTATTAATATGTGGCTTAGTACAAATGAAAACTTAGAGACAAAGCTAAAAAAACTGGGACTAAGTTAGCAAGCCTAGAGTAGGGACTTAGCTTATCAACTCAAAAACCGCTCTGGTGCAAGTTAGAAACATAGAATCTCAATATCCTTTTATCTATGAATAATGATGGTACTCAAAACAATTTATGTATGAAAACAATTTCGCTTCGGACCAAAATAAAGCCCTTGCACTAACTTATGCAAGGACTTTATTTAATCATTTTGAATTTTCTTTTGGTAAATCTAATGTTGGAGTACGATCAAAGAAATTCCACGGTTTTAACATGGCGTGTACCCATTCTGTTGGCATCATTGGCCGTTGGGCTCTCGCCCTTCACACGCTTGAAGAGGGAGTCTTCTGGCGGGAAATGATAAAATTGTTAAACCTTAAACTTAAACACAATCAAAAAAAAACCAGAAGGTTCCCCAACACCCTTCTGGTTTTCATGCATATGTAATTCTTTAATTATTTGTCTTACAAGTATTCCAATTAGTTCTGTAGTTGTTCATAACGCTTCCAGTTTACCGATTTTTCTAACACTATCGATATTAATACTCCCATTATGAGCCCATTTGTTAAAAAGGGCTGTAAAAGCATGGGAACGTTCGCAAATGCGTTGGGCAAGATGTTCATCAAACTCACTCCAATCAATACAGGTACTGCAAGCCTAAATATCGTGTCTGAAGTAAAATGCTGACCCTTGACGCTATTGAAAGCCGTTCCAAACAGTTGAAGGTAAGCAACAAACAATACAGCGTTCCCGACGGTTATTGGCATGGTGGCCAGAAAAGAGATAAAAGGAGGAATGAGTCCAATTATGGTCAACAACATGCCTCCAATTAGAAAAGGCCTCCGTTCATAGATTTGAGTACTTTGCAAAAATCCGATGGATGAGGTAAAAGGCGTATACGGAACAAGGCCCAGTACCGGAGCGAAAATGGTAAAACCGCCAGTCATAAATAAAGAATTTCTATATTGCTTGTGGCTAGCATCATCTCCCATTAGCTCGGATGCGGCTTGAATGGAAGCAAATGTGTTACACAAATTCAGTAATCCTGCAAAAAAAGAAATCGCTATTATACCGAATTCCAGGTTTGGAACACCTAAAGGGAAAAATGAAAAAGAGACACTTGTTGATCCCATTTCAGAACCAGCATTTGGAAATAGTAACGAGTAAAAAATCCAACCCACGATAATTCCGATCAAAATAGAGAAATTGCTAATATTTCTGGATCCTTTTAACTTTAATATACTTACTAAAATGACAATTCCTAATGATAGGAAACTGACCGGGATGTTAATTTCCCCTTCTTCTGTAATTCCCAGCATCCCTTTAAAAAAGACGAAAATGAGCTGAAATGTCAGAAGGAATAAGTAAACGGTCATGACCATGGGGGTGAAAATCTTCTGGACATAAGAAATCAGGTTAAAGGCAGAAATAATTAGGGTCACGACACCAGCTGCAAGTAGTCCTGTAGCTATACCGCCTCCTATTTCGGCATAACCGAGCCCTAGTGATGGTGCAGATAATCCCAAATTCAACATCACTCCCCACAATAGACCAGAGTGCCCTTCCATAATTGGATACTTATGTCCCTTCCAACCCTGTATAACACAAGCAACCCCTGTGAAAATAAGCGAGCTTCTCATGGTCATTTCCGTAACATCAGAGGGAAGATGAAAGGCAGCTCCGATTGAAATGGGCACTACTACGGTATTTGCAAAAATAAAAAACAGCCATTGAAAAGAAGAAAATAGAGTCACAGTTGATCTCAAGCTTTGCATTGTTTCCATCTCCTTTGAACTTTGAACACGATACTTTCTAAGCTTCTTGCGAATATCTGGCTTCCTCCATAACTCTTTTCCCCTTAAAGGCAGTTGAAAGGACAACACCAATGATTATTAATAGCGCACCGAATAGTTGTGATGGTGTGACGCTATTTTTCAGCACAACCAACCCGACCAGCATGGCAACAAAGGGCTCTAAGTTAAGAAACATCGATGCTTTAGATGCTCCTACAATCTGAATTTGATTATTCCAGATTAAAGTGCAAATTCCATGCATAATGATAGCGGTTGCTATTAAAAGGACCCAAGGCCACGGCTCCCTGCTCATTTGTTGGGGCGACTCGGATAATAGAGCAATGGGCAACAGACCGCCAAATCCAATTAAGTTGGAATAAAGAGTTATAGTAATGGAATGGTTTCTCTCAGTAAGCTTCCTAATCATGATAATGGATATGGAAAAAGAAAGCATCGTAAGAAATATCCAAATTAGGCCAATTGAAAGATGGAGCGTTCCACCACTTGCAATAACTAAAAAAACACCTGCCAATGCAACGATTGATCCTAATAAAAATCTCTTTGTTAATCTTTCCCTCAGAAAAACTGCAGCCAAAAGGGCTGTAGTAATAGGGGCGAGGGCAAGTATTAATGCCGAAGTTGTCGGATGAGCTGTTTCTAGAGCTGCATAAAAGGACCATTGATTGATAAACGTTCCAATGAATCCTAGTAGAATCATTGTTAACCAGTCCTTTTTTTGAATCGAATTCCATTTCTTCTTCTTTAGTGCGTATAAGGCAATAAAGATAAGGATAAATAATAACCTTGTTGCTGAAAGCAGCATAGGAGGGAAGTCCTTGACTAGTATAGCCCCAAAAACAAAATTACTTCCCCAGCATATTACACAAATAAGCAATAGTAAATAAGACCGGATCATGTTAAGCAGCCTGCTTTCTTTGTCTTTCATTAACCAAAACGAAAAAGGAAATCCGGACGTGTCCAGAGATCCTTTTTTTGGGTTAGCATTACACGTTAATTGATTGATTTTGTAGATATAGTGAACCGGAAACTATATTTCCCTTGTAAAATACCGCTTTACGCTCAGAGCGCCTTGCAACTGCTTCAGCAGAACAGCTGGCATCAATTAACACCAAGCTAGCAGCATCCCCTACTTTTGGCCATACCTGGTTACCATCTTTATCTAACGGGGTTTTGCCGCCAGTTATATACCTGAGTGTTTGGGATAGCGAGACTTCATCAACCCACTTGAAACGTTCTGCTAGCCGTCCAGCTCTTTCTAGAATATCACCATTTCCTAGAGGTGACCATAAATCAAAGATATTATCGTTCCCTACTGATACCTCAACCCCTCTTTCATGTAACAAATCAACCGGAGGCATTTGTCTGTTAATAGGTACACTTGTAACGATGGAAATCCCTGCATCCCTTAAAATATCAGCAAGCTCATAGGCTTCTTCTTTCGAAACATCTCCTATACCGAATGCATGGCTTACAGCTACTCTGCCTTCCCAGCCCGCTTCCTTAGTAAGAGCCGCTAGCCGTTTCATAGTAAACGTTCCCAGGTGACCAGGGTCATGTAAATGCAGATCAACATCAGCATTTGCTTCCACTGCTAAATCTATTAATTGTACTAATGAGGCTTCAATATTGTTATCGATTGTGGCTGGATCGACTGCCCCTACTATTCCTGCTCCATTTCGCAATGCCTCTCTGACAAGCTTTGTAGAACCTGATCGCAACAATCCGTGCTGCGCAAATGCGACTATTTCTGAACTGAGTCTATTAGAATAGGTTTCTAGTGCCTGTTGCACTTGCTCTAGGTTTTGCAATCTTACTTCTGGGTAAATATCAACATGAGTCCGTACATGAGTAGAGCCAGAAGCTAAAAGTATTTCCAGTAAAGATTCAGCACGATTACGTGTGCTGGTTGCAATAGTAGGAAGCACTTTTTTTTCATTTTCAAAGCGTTCAGTGACACTTGAAGAAGGGGTACATGCTCTCCATACATCTCCCATCAGGGTCTTATCAAGATGTACATGCTTTTCAATAAAGGAAGGAAGCACTAGCAATCCTTTTGCATCTTCCACCGGTACATCATTAGAAATGGGCTCCCCATCTTTGACAATCTTCGTGATCCTTCCATCCTCTATTAACAGATGAAATAGCCCAGTTATTGTGCCTGTAACTCTTTCATTCTCTTTTTGGTAACCACATTCTAAACGTGCATTCTTTAACCAAAAGATTGTATTCATGCCATTCATCCCTTCTTGTAATAGACATTCAATTTGCCTTCAAAGCAGATTCACAGTTGAATCCACCGTAAACCAAATTTCCATTGACGATAACCGCAGCACGCCTTGATCTTCTAGCAACTGCCTCGGCAGAGCATGATGCATCTACTAATACCATACTTGCATCATCTCCAACATTCGGCCATAAACGATTTCCTTCATCGTCTAGTGTCTTAACCCCGCCCGTAATGAATTGGAGGGATTGAGTCAATGCATACTCATCCTTCCAGTTGTACCTCTCAGCTAATCTACCTGCCTTTTCAAGCATATCTCCTGTACCGAATGGAGACCAGGAGTCATAAAAACCATCACATCCAAGAGCTACGTGTACACCCTTTTCATGAAGTAAATCAATGGGGGGAATTACCCGGTTTATCGGAACAGTAGACATGATGGCTATTCCTAAGTTTGATAAAATACTAGCCAGATCATTTGATTCTTCAATAGGAACATCCCCAATTGCAAATGCATGACTAACAGCCACTCTGTTTTTCCACCCTGCTTCTTCGATTAAAGAAGCCAGTTTCTTGATTGTATAAAATCCAAGATGACCTGGATCATGTATATGGATATCAATATCTGCATCAAACTCAACAGCTAAATCCACCATTTCATATAGTGAAGCCTCTATATTATTATCAACTCCACCAGGATCTAAGCCTCCCACTAAGGACGCTCCTTCTTTCATCGCCTCTCTCATTAATGCAGTTGAATTTGTTCTTAGCAGTCCGTGTTGGGGAAAAGCTACTATCTCGTGTGTCATTTTCCCTTTAAAACTCTCTAGTGCTTTCTGAATTTCTTCTAAATTCTTCAAACCAATGTATGGGTCAATATTAACATGAGTTCTGACATGTGTGGCGCCACCTTTTAACAGAAGATGAAGCATCTGCTCAGCTCGGTGTTGTCCTGTTTCGGCGAGTTCAGCGAGCTCCACCGCTTCTAAGTTTAAGCGCTCCATTAAATTCGGAACCGGAATGCATGATTTCCATGGCAGTCCTAAATAGGTCTTGTCAAGATGGTTATGCATTTCTTTAAAAGCAGGAAGTGCAAGTAAATTTCTTGCGTCTTGAACTGGTAAATGAGTTTGCAAAGGAACATTAGCCAATTGAATTTCCTTAATGATCCCGTCATTTATAAAGATATTGTATAGGGCAGTCTTTGTTCCATCAATTCTTTCATTCTCAAATACATATCCGCTATCAAGTGTAACGTTAGTAAGCCAGTACGCTTTATACATTAAATCACTCTCTTTAATAGAAGATTAGACACCTGTCGTCTCAAAAGATGAAATAGATCCACTTACAACATTACCTCTAAAGATGACAGCGGCACGTTTTGACCTTCTAGCCACCGCTTCTGCTGAACAGCTGGCTTCAACCAGAACTATATTCGCTTCATCCCCAATATTAGGCCATGTCTTGACTCCTTCTTGGTTTAATGGAGTCTTTCCTCCTGTAATGAATTGTAGGCTACTAGCTAAAGATCTTTCGTCAATCATGCGAAATCTCTCTGCAAGGCGACCGACCTTTTCAAGATTGTCCCCGATACCAAAAGGTGTCCAATGATCAGTAATGCTATCATTACCCAATTCAACTTTTACGCCTTTTTCATGTAACAGAGGGATTGGGATCGTTCTGAAAATAGGCACTGTGGATGTAATGGATATTCCTAATTCCGAAAACCTTTCGGCTATACTCGTTGCCTCTGAAACTGAAAGATCGGCCAAACCGCTGGCGTGGCTCACAGCTACTCTTCCTTGCCATCCTGCGTCTTCCGTTATGGAAGCAAGGCGTTGCATAGTAAAGAGTCCAAGCTGATCTGGATCATGTAAATGAACATCAATATCGGAATTCGATTCAACGGCAATATCCATGATTGTTTCAAGAGACCGTTCTATATTTTCATCAATGGAGGCAGGGTCCACTCCACCTACAAGATTCGCCCCATTCTTCATGGCCTCCCTAATTAGCCCTACGGAGTTGCTGCGTAATAGTCCATGCTGTGGAAATGCGACTATTTCATGAGTTAATTTATCTTTATATCCTTCTAACGCTTGTAATGTAGCCTCTAAATTTTTCAAGCCTATAACGGGGTCTACATTACAATGGGTGCGTATATGAGTAGATCCGAAGTCCAATAATAAATCCAACATTTTTTCTGCTCTTTCTTTGACAGTAGGTAATAATTTAGGAAGTAATACCTGTTCTTCTTCTATCCGGGTTTTCACACCATTAATTGCTGGCATACAAGCCTTCCAAGGACCACCATAGTAAGTTTTATCAATATGAATATGCATTTCTTTAAACGAAGGGACCATCAGAAGGCCACGAACATCATATTGTGGGTTTTGATCTGTTATAGATTCCTTTGCTAAAATAATAGAAGAAATTTTTCCGCTTTCAATCCTAACGTGGTAATTTCCGGTTGCGGTACCAGTAATCGTTTCATTTTCATTATAAGTAAATCCATTTTCCAAACGTACATTCGTTAACCAATACGATTGTGACATTAAACTCACCCTTCCACTCCAGATTGAACATGCATCTATTTCATTATAATTCTAAAGGACATTTTATAAATTCAGGATTTTTACTCATTTTTATGTTATTTTTACTTTTTCATCTCCAACGAAAAAGCTCATCCTGGACTGGATGAACTTTTTCTTCATATATTATTATCACTTTAATGTTATGTCATTAATCTCTAGATAGCCTGAAGGACTGATTGAAAACCCTTTTACTTCTTTCGAGACTGCGGCAACATTTTCAATGACCCTTACAGGAATATATGGGGTATCACTCAGCTCAATCTCTTGTGCCTCTGCGTATAGATCTTTGCGTTTTTCCTCCTCTTTTTCTTTACGGGCAGCATCTATTAAATTATCAACCTTTGGATTGCTGTAAAAGAAGGTATTTCCAGCCGCGCCCTGTGAATCCGTATGAAAAAGATTATATTGATTATAATCAGCATCTCCCGTTGCATTTCTCCAACTGATTATAAACATTTCCGATTGCCCTTTATTTACTTGTTCAACGAACGAACCGTACTCCATGACCTGAACCTTCAAATGAATCCCGATACCTTTTAACTGAGATTGAAGTACTTCTGCCAAATTAACTCTTTCTTTACTATCCATTGTTAGAATAGTTGCATCAAGACCTTTAGAATAACCAGCATCAGCCATCAATTTCTTGGCTTCTTTAAGATTGTAATCATAGGTTTTTAGATCAGCGTCGTACCCGAATACCTTAGATCCCATTAAGGAATTTGCCTTTACACCAACATTATTAAAGACACCCTTAATAATGGAATCCATTTCAATGGCATGGGCTATAGCTTTACGGACACGGACATCATTAAACGGTTCTTTATTGACATTAAATCCTATATATTCGGTACCATACCCTTCATTGCGGTAAACATCCATAGCCGCTGAGGATTCTACCTGGTCCATGACAGCTACAGGAAGAGGTTCTGCAATATGCGCTTCTCCCGTTTCTATCATGGATATTCTTGTAGAGTCTTCTGGGACAACCTTGAAGATAACTTTGTCCACCTTTGGCTTGTCTCCCCAATAATTTTTGTTTTTCGTCAATGTAATTTCTTGGCCTGGTGACCATGAATCAAAAACAAAAGGACCGGTCCCATTCGGTTCTTGGATAATTTTCTTTCCATACTTTTCAATAGTTTTTGGACTTATAATCCCTCCTTCATGATTCGCTAAGATAGAAAGCAGTGGGGAAAAAGGTTCCTTTAGAATGAATTGCACGGTATATTCATCAACTGGTTTCACTTCTTTTACCATATCGAATACTACGGCTCTAGGAGAAGCAACATTCGGATCTAATAGTCTGTCAAACGTCTTTTTTACTGCATCCGCATTAAATGGTGTGCCATCATGAAACTTCACATCATGTCTAAGCTTAAATTCCCAGGTTGTGTCATTTATCTGGTTCCATTTTTCTGCTAGCATAGGCTGTATCTCACTATTTTTATCTCGTTGCACAAGCCCTTCATAGATTTTATGGTGAGTAACACTAGCGGCATTAATCGTGGACATAAATTGCTGATCCAAATTCTCAGCATCTGATAAACGAGCAATAACTAAGGTTCCCCCATCCTTTGATGCTTTGTTCGGATCACTTGCTTTTGTGCTTACGTCATGATTAGAAGAACAGCCAGTAATTACGATAGCCACAATTATGACTAGAAAAAAATTCCTTATACCTCGTTTTAACCCCATGGACTTCGACCTCCTGCTTTTATTTTGTTTCCGTGACCATTTATCTAATTATAGGAAATATTCAGAAAATTTATTTTGAAAATCTTTACTATATTTTTCATTTTCTTTACTTGTTTTTAATAAAATAATGTTCGTGCTTCTGTATGATCTATCGATTCTACAACCTTAAACGACGGCTGAAACAATTCCTTCTCTGAAAGCTGCTGATAATCTCTTTCCATATATCCTCTTCTCATCTTGTTAAAATATTTTTGTCCCTTGTCTTTGATTACTTCCATATCAAGATTAGGTATATTTTGATTTTCCATGACTATCCTGCCATTAATGATAGATAATTTAACGTCTCTTCCAGATCCACTAACGAACATGGTTCGAATGGGATCATCTATTACACCCATATGAAAACTGTCTAAGTCAATCGCAATAATATCTGCTTTTGCACCTACAGCAATACGGCCGAGATCGTTCCTCCCAAGGAAAGCAGCCGCACCAAGAGTGGCTGACCGAAAGAGATCGGCATACGTAGAGCCTTCAACCTCTTTTTCCACCAGCCGTGAGAGCATACTCCCTGTCCTAACATTCTGAAACATATCTGGAGGGAAGGTATCCGTTCCAAGCGCTATATTTATTCCTGACCTTTTATATTTTGCAAAGGATTCTAAAGCTGAACCATGCCTCCCGATAATTAGAGGGCAATGAATCACTGTTGTATTTGTTTCTTTTAGAAGCGCTAAGTCATCACCCTTGCCGTATCTCGCTTCACTATATCCTGACACAAAATGGGCATGCGGTATCCCTGTTCTTGGACCCAGAAAACCAAGATCGTACAAATACCTAATAGGTGTTACACCATGTTCTTCCAATATGGTGTTGAACTCAAAACTTCCTTGTGCAGCATGAAGCTTTATGGGAACCCCTAATTTTTCACTGTAATACTTTGTCTGAAGCAAATTATCTTCAGTTTGAGACTCGATACGTTCTGGGGCAAGCATCCCTCTAACCAATCCTTCAAAGGCTCCATCAAGTTTTTCTACAAACTCTACAGCTCTCTGTAATCCAGCTTCCCCCGCTTTTTCATCCCAGTGTAGTTTTATATTTCCATCAGGCTGGACGACTCTAATCCCAGATTGATAACTGGGTCCTAGGTAAATTCTTAACCCTAAGCTAGCCGCATGTTTCGCTGCAGATGCTAATTCTTCATAGGTTTCAGCCCAGCCTTTATAAAAAACAGAAGTTATAGGCATGACTGTTGTTACCCCATGAAGAATGAGCTGTGAATAAGCATATAAAGATTTAAAGGACTCTTCTTCCTCGGTCATTAATTCATGATGTCCCCTTTCTATATATTGCTCTGACCAGAGAAGGTTTTTCTGTCTATTAGAACCAGCTTCTAAATGTAAAATATCATGGTCAATGTCCCCTAATGCATTTAAATCTATAAACCCAGGACTAATGATAGCATTACCAGCGTCTATCACCTCATCTACTTCTTCAGTATAATTTTTTCCAACATACACAATCGTGTCTTTTTCATAAACAATCTCCGCATTTTCCAAAATGACATGGTCGCACCCATCATAACCAATTACGTATCTTCCTTTAAGTTTGATTTTCATCTTATTCTCCTTTCCACATAGCAGCAGTGTTTTCTCATTCGTCATATCTCTTTTCATCTACATATGCACGGGCATTTCCCCAGAAATATTTCGTCGGCTGCATATATTTTTCGAGTCCAGCACGCTTTATCGTTGAAAACGCCTCTTCATTTGCCTCATTTAGTACTGTACTTTCATGAACTGTTCGTACATTTCGCCCTTCCATAATTAATTTGCCGTCGACAATGACATGCTCCACATCATTCGCCACTGCTTGAAATACAAGTCTATGAACATGCATGAATTCTGGAGTCAGATGCGGCTGATGCAGATTGACTGTGATGACATCCGCTTTTTTCCCAATCTCGAGGGAGCCTATTTCATCATCCCAGCCAATGCATTTCGCTGCATCTATCGTAATCATTTCTAATAGCTTGCCAGGGGGTAAATAATAATAGTCTCTAAGTGCTGCTTGGTGAACAAACTGTGTTTTCCTCATTGCCTGAAACATATCAAAACTTGTAGAAGGGGAAGTCCCATCTGTAGAGATTGCTACAGTTGCACCCATTTCTAATAATTCAGTTATAGGGGTACGTGCATGAACCTGCCCAAATCCAGGAGATGCACTAACATTAGTACCTGTTTCTGCAAGTATCCTTGCCTCATCAAAGGAAATACCGCGACAATGCTGTAAATGGACATCGGGACCCAACAAGGCATTTTCCTTATCCTGTATCGCTAAATGAATCATCCCACCAAAGGCATCAGAGTGTATCCTTGTGTCATATTTCCTGGCAATTTCTCTAATTTTTTTCGCTTGATAAAGATCATGATTATTTAACCCATAAAGCCTGTCAGGAGATGTGGGATTGGAGGGATCAACGGACGTAACAATGACAAATGGTGTAATAAACGCTCTCGTGCGGTCTTCATTTGCATGATTCAGCGCTTCAATTACAGCTTCTGCCCCCATTAATACTTCTTCATAGGAAACTTCCTTTACAATTCTTTTTCCGTCAATCCATCGGCTGAATGAATGAGGCCATGGAGGGTTGCAAGGACCCGTGCAGACAACCTCTCTAACACCTACTTCAGCGTACGCTTTCGCATGATTTATTGCGAAAATTGGATCATCGGATCGTGGCATGGAGCCTAAAACACTTACACCTGTTGTCACGCCAGCCTTTAATCTCTCTAGAGAGGAGAGTTTTCCTTCGTAGTACCAAAAGTCATCTGTTACAAAATGTTTATACGTGTTTGTCATAATAGGCATCCAAAAATCAATATTCTCCATAGCAATTGTTTTAAACATAGAATGTCCTCCATGACCATGAACATCTATTAATCCAGGCAATATACATTGATGGCTACAATCAATAACTTTTTTTGCCTCATACTTCGATTTCAGTTTTTCTGTTAAATCAACGTCTAAAATTCTTCCTTGGTTTATGGCGATGGCGCCATCTTGAAGAATTCGTCTATTTTGATCCATGGTTATCACAGTCCCATGAATGAGAAGCAAATCAATCATATTTTCCCTCCTAATTGAGAAGACAGCATAACGGCCGTATGCTGTCTGCCCTTTTTGATAAATTCTCTACTGCACAGTTATGTCATCAAGCATTAAATAATTTGCTGGATTCAGCCAAAGTCCTTTAACAGTTTCTCCATAAACGGCTAGATGTTCATAGTTACGGATTGGAACATATGGTACTTCTTCTCTTTCAATTTCTTGTGCTTTCGAATATAGTTCCTTACGTTTATCTCCATCTGATTCTTTACGTGCTGTTTCAATCAATTTATCCACTTCAGGATTACTGTAGAATGAACTATTTCCAGCAGCACCTTGGGATTTGCTATCAAAAAGATTGAATTGATTATAATCTCCATCTCCCGTAGCATTGCCCCAACCACCTATTGAAACCTGATGTTCACCTTTAGCAGTCGCGTCAATATAAGCCCCATATTCAAGAACTTGAATTTTGACCTTAATTCCAATTCCTTTTAACTGGGATTGAATTACCTCTGCCATATTTATTCTTTCCTTACGATCACTCGTTGTTAATGTAATCTCCAAGCCATCCTTAATTCCGGCTTCCTTCAACAGCTTTTTCGATTCATTTATATCATAGTCGTATCCTTTTATATCTGGATCATAGCCAAAAACCTTCGGGCTCATTGTGGAATTTGCCTTCGTACCAACATCGTTATAAACGCCTTTAATAATAGAGTCAACCTCAATCGCATGCGCGACCGCTTTACGAACACGTACATCATCGAATGGCTTATTCTTAACATTAAAGCTTAGGTATTCAACAGCAAGTCCATCTGTGCGATATAAATCCATTGTGTCTGATGCTTCAATCCTATCAATCTCAGTCACGGGTACTTGATCAGTCACATGTGCTTCACCTGTTTCAACCATCGCAATTCTCGTAGCATCTTCAGGAACAACCTTGAATACTACCCCATCAATCTTAGGTTTATCTCCCCAATAGTCCTTATTTTTTGATAGTGCAATCTCTTCTCCTGACTTCCAAGATTTAAAAACAAATGGTCCTGTTCCAACAGGATTTTGGCCTAGCTTGTCACTATTTTCTGTAATGGCTTTGGGACTTAAAATGCTCCCTTCATTACTTACTAATATGGATAATAGTGGAGCATAAGGGTATTTCAGTTTAAATTGTACAGTCGTTTCATCAACTACTTTGATTTCTTTGATCATTTCCAATTTACCCGCCTGAGGAGAAGATGTTTTTGGATCTAGTAATCTGTCAAAGTTAGTTTTTACCGCTTCAGCATTGAATGGTGCTCCATCATGGAATTTCACTCCTTCACGCAGTTTAAACTCCCACGTTACATCATCGAGCTGTTTCCATTCTTTTGCGAGCAGAGGTTGTGGTTCCATGTTTTTGTCGGGAACAACCAATGTTTCATAAACCTTTTCATATACAACATTTGCTGAAGGAATGTCTGTAATGAAATGAGGGTCTAATGTAGTCGCGTCAGATAGTCGTGCGACGACTAGTGTTCCCCCTTCTTTCGCTTCTCTTTCTGGTTCCTTGCTGCTGGTTTGATCTGATGTACATCCAGATAAAACCGATGAAATACCTAATAACGATGCAAATAGTAATCCAACCATACCTTTTCTCATTATTTTTCCTCCCTTTCATACTTGCTTTTGTTTTCCAAGCAACTTTTTTCTATTAGTACATTGGGCATAATCAAATTATAAAAAAAAACAAAATTTTATATTTTCAGAATCTTTACTCATTTTTTTATTATCTTTACTGCTTTTCCGCATCATATTTACTTCAATACCTATTTTGAATAAATTTAATGAAAGAAAAGGAGGAGTTGCCATGAAGCCAGAGGTCGTTATAAATAATACCGAATTAAATCTAAACAACAAAAAATCTTCAAAACTAAAACACTGGAAAGCCTTTTATAAAAAGTTTAAGAGAAATAAATTGGCATTGATAGGCGGGTACATCGTACTTTTTTATATTTTATTAGCCATTTTTGCACCTTTAATTTCACCACAGGATCCCTATGAAATTGATTTAGTCAACAAACTCCAGACACCCTCAGCAGATCATTGGATGGGAACAGATGATAAGGGAAGAGATATTTTAAGCAGATTATTATATGGAACCCGTCTTTCATTATCTGTTGGATTTGTCTCTGTGTTCTTCGGGGCGTTTATTGGCATACTCTTAGGATTAACAGCAGGCTATTATGGAAAATGGATTGATACCGTCATTATGAGGATTGTTGATGTTCTACTTGCTTTCCCAGGAATATTGCTTGCCCTTGCAATTATAAGTGCTCTAGGGCCAAGTTTAATTAACGTAATGGTAGCAGTTGGTGTATTTTCAATTCCTATGTTTGCACGTATTGTACGGGGTTCCACACTTTCAGTCAGGAAGCTTGAATATATTGATGCCATTCGTGCATTAGGTGCCACTGACTTCACGATTATTTTCAAACACATTTTCCCTAATATTCTTTCACCTGTCATCGTTCAAGCTACATTACGTCTAGCTACAGCCATTCTATCGGCAGCCGGCTTGTCATTCCTAGGACTAGGAGCTCAGCCTCCTTCACCAGAATGGGGAGCCATGTTAAGCAGCGGACGAGATTATTTGTTCAGTGCCCCTCACATCGCTTTGTTTCCAGGAATCGCCATATCAACACTTGTACTCGGATTCAACGTCTTCGGTGATGGACTAAGAGATGCCCTAGACCCAAGAATGAAAAAATAAGGAGGAGAGAAAATGTTTGTATTCATTGTCCGGCGAATTTTGCAAACCATACCGGTATTACTAGGAGTAAGTCTTGTGGTTTTTCTCATCATGCAGATGGTTCCCGGAGACCCGGCAACCCTGCTTGCAGGTGAAGGAGCAACTAAAGAAACGATAGAAATGATTCGACATCAGCTTGGCTTGGATCGTCCAATCCTCTATCAGTACTTTGACTATGTAATTCATGCTGTACAAGGTGATTTTGGAGAATCACTTCGTAGTAGCCGCCCTGTTTTGGACGAGATTTTGGTCCGCTTGCCAATCACCCTAGAACTTGCCCTTGCAAGTATTTTTATAACCGTTGTCCTTGGAATGGTGGCGGGAATTATCTCAGCCACTAAGCAATACTCAGCAGCTGACATTTCTATCATGATCGTTGCTTTATTAGGAATCTCTTTACCTAGTTTTTGGTTAGGTCTGATGCTTATCTACTTTTTTTCCGTTAATCTTCAGTGGTTTCCTGTTTCAGGTTGGGGAACTATTAATCACATGATTCTCCCAGCTATTACCCTTGGGGCGGGAGGAGCTGCAATTGTAGCTAGAATGACAAGGTCAAGTATGCTCGAAGTTGTTCGTCAAGACTATATTCGTACAGCAAAAGCCAAGGGATTAAAAGAGCATGTCATTATATATAAGCACGGTCTAAAAAATGCGCTTATCCCTGTTATTACAGTCGTTGGTCTTCAGTTCGGTGCGCTCCTTGGCGGTACCGTATTAACAGAGTCCGTATTTGCCATCAATGGACTTGGTAGGTTAATAGTTGATGCCATTAGAACGAGAGATTTACCAATGGTACAAGGCGGGGTCCTTATTGCATCTGTTATCTTTGTATTTATGAATCTAGCTGTAGATGTCCTCTATCGATACTTTAACAAGCGAATAGACTTAAATTAGGGAGGTACTAAGATGAAACAGTTTGAAGAAAAAATACTGGAAGTTAAAAATCTGCAGACCTACTTTTTTACTGATGAAGGAACGAGTAAAGCAGTTAATGGAATTAGTTTCACCCTAAACAAAGGGGAAACTCTTGGAATTGTAGGGGAATCTGGGAGTGGTAAAAGTATTACTTCCTTATCACTATTAAGGTTAATCCAATCCCCTCCCGGAAAAATTACCGGGGGCAGCATCCTTTTTAAAGGTGAGGATCTACTTACAAAGACTGAAAAACAGATGCGATCCATACGTGGTAATGAGATTTCTATGATTTTTCAGGAACCAATGACATCATTAAATCCCGTTTATTCAGCGGGTGAACAAATTGCAGAAGCTATAAGACTTCATCAAAAGCTAGGAAAAAAAGAAGCTTGGAACAAAGCAGTTGACATGCTTCGGCTTGTCGGAATCCCCTCTCCTGAAAAAAGGGCAAAACAGGAGCCGCATGAACTAAGCGGCGGAATGAGACAAAGGGTCATGATTGCAATGGCACTTGCATGCCACCCTGAGGTATTAATAGCGGATGAACCTACAACAGCCCTTGATGTGACGATTCAAGCCCAAATTTTAGAGCTAATAAAAACCCTGCAAAAGGATTTCGGTACGGCTGTCATTTTGATTACTCATGATTTAGGGGTCGTATATGAAACATGCGACCGAGTAGCTGTCATGTACGCAGGAAAAATTGTTGAATACACACTGGCAAAAGAGATATTCACAAATCCTAAACATCCATACACGATTGGTTTATTGAACTCCCTACCACGTCTCGACATGGACCAGGAAGAATTGACTACCATACCTGGGACTGTTCCAAGTCCATACAATATGCCCAAAGGCTGCAGCTTTGCACCCCGTTGTACACATGCAAAGAAAATTTGTGAACAGGCCGTACCAGATCTTCAAACAACCGGCCCAAGTACCCAGGTCAGCTGTTGGATGTTTACCCCCCAATGGGAGAAAGAATATGACGCTCAAGAGAAAGTAGGGGTTTAATAATGGTATTACCAGTTGTAGAGAAAAAGGTTCTGCTAAAAGTAAATCAATTGAAACAATATTTCCCAATTAAGGGTGGGTTTTTCGGGAGAACTATTAATCATGTAAAAGCTGTTGACGACATTAGCTTTAATATCTATCAGGGAGAAACCTTGAGTATAGTTGGTGAATCTGGCTGTGGTAAATCGACAACTGGACGGGCCATTCTTCGATTAGATGAACCTACAAGTGGGAGTATACACTTTCAGGATAAGGATTTACTAAGTTTAGGAAAAAAAGAAATGAGGAGTACAAGGAAGGATTTGCAAGTTATTTTTCAGGATCCATTTGCCTCCCTTAATCCTAGACAGACTGTAGGACAAATTCTCGGAGAAGCCTTATCCATACAAAATGTAGTGCCTAAAGAAAACCGAAAGAGCAGAATTGAAGAATTATTAGGCCATGTCGGCTTGAGACCAGAATCTATGGAAAGATACCCACACGAATTTAGCGGGGGCCAACGGCAGAGAATCGGTATTGCACGGGCACTTGCAGTAGATCCAAAATTGATCATTTGTGACGAAGCTGTATCTGCACTTGATGTCTCTATTCAAGCGCAAGTACTAAATTTATTAAAATCATTACAACGACAATTCGATCTTACCTTTCTTTTTATTTCACATGATTTAGGTGTGGTTAGACATATCTCGGATCGTGTAATGGTCATGTACCTAGGAAAGATAGTCGAAATTGCTGACAAAAAGTCCATTTTTGAACAGCCGCAGCACCCATATACACGGGCATTACTATCTGCTATCCCAGTTCCAAATCCAGTGCAAGAAAGAGAACGAATTCTATTAACGGGTGATGTCCCCTCACCTATTGATCCTCCAAGCGGCTGCCGCTTTCATACACGATGTCCTTTTGCTATAGATATCTGCAAATCACAGCTACCTGAATTAAAGATTTCTGCCCAAAATCATCAAGTCGCTTGTCACATCGTGTCATAAATTGTAATAGATTTCCGAAGGAGTCTTTAGTAAGATACTAATAAGCAGAATTATTAAAGTTATATAAAAATATTATCATTAGAGGTTCATAATGCTTAGTTACGAGGGATTTACATTATTAATCATGCTTTTTATTTTAGCTCCTATCATGGGAGCTATTGCTCTTTTATTTCTTTTTGTATTTGAGAAGAGAATTGATCTTCTTGAAAATAAAAACAAAGAGATACGGCTGGAACAAGCACTCCAAGAAGCCCAATATAATAAATTAAACCAGCAAATTCAGCCTCACTTTTTGTTTAATACACTAAATGTCATATTAAGCTTGGCACGTTTAAACAGAACGACAGAATTGATACGTGCCCTAGAGGCATTTTCGCAATTCTTAAAATTCAAGTATAAAGCATCTGAACCATTAATTCCCCTAGCTCAAGAAATTCAGTATACTCAGCATTATCTAGATATTCAAAGTCTTCGCTTTGGTGATCGGCTTAAGATAGATATGGAGTGCCCCGACCAATTATTAATTGCACTAGTTCCACCCTTCATTCTGCAGACTTTAGTTGAGAATTCGTTTAAACACGGTTTAGAAAAAAAAGTGGGAGAAGCACTTCTTAGTATCCGATTCTATCAGGATTCCCAGACGATATATTTAGAAGTAATAGATAATGGTTTAATGGTAAAAGCCACTTCCTTTACAGAGAAAGGCGGTCATGGCTTAGACAATATCCAAAAACGTTTAGATTTGTACTTTAGTAACCGTGCACAAATAATTATTTCTTCTAATGAGTCAGGAACAAGGGTAAAGGTAGTTTGGCCACTGGTTTATGATAAGAGAGTTGAGGAGGGAGCTTCGGAATGAATGTTTTATTAGTTGATGACGAACCATTAGAACTTGAACAAATGGAATATATGATTCAGTCTATATACCCTTTTTGGAAGTTTCACAAAGCCGCTGATGCCTGTCAAGCACTTACCATCAACCAAAATTTCAAAATAAACCTCGCTTTTTTAGATATTAATCTACCTGGGCGATCCGGTCTTGAATTTGGTGAAGACCTGAGGGCGGTAAACAAAGAAGTAGAAATAATAATGGTTACAGCACATCAAAGTTTCGATTATGCCCAACAATCCATAAGAATAGGAGTGGTTGATTATTTAACGAAACCTGTAATTGAAAGTGATTTGCATAAAGTTCTATCTAAGTATAAAAAACAAGACTCATCTCATGATTATTCAAGCCTAATTCATCATTCGCTTTCATTTATTCATGACAATTTTGCTGAAAAAATCTCTCTTTCCGACATTGCTCGTGAAGTACATACAAACCCGACCTATTTGAGTAGGAAATTTCACGAAGAAGTCGGCGCTTCTTTTACAGAATATTTAATACATTATAGAATACAAGCCGCTAAACGATTTTTAACCAATAACACGAGTTGGAACATATCAGACGTTGCTGAAAACTCAGGTTTTAATAGTCAACATTATTTCAGCACTATATTCCGTAAGACAGAAGGAATAACGCCAAAAGAGTTCCGTGAGAAAGGAAAATAAACATTGCGTCCTCGTTCATTTCAAGAATACGTACAAGGCCCTATTCAAATTGGGATGGGCTTAGGAATTATCTCCCTCCTGGCACGTTGGGTGACAGGAACCACGATATTATCCTCTCCTGAGTCCATGGTAAAGTATGGAGTTTTCGGAGGAATTGGCTATGCTCTAATGGGAGCTATTGCTCTATTTATGTTCAGTTTTATAGGGCGGAGAGTTCGACAGGATTTCCCTGTGGGATTGACTATGGGAGACTATTTAAAAACCAGACTTCATCCCCTTGGATATTGGATATTGATAGTGATTCTGGTATTAACTAGTTTACACACTTTATTCATTCAGGGAATGGCAGCGTCTACCCTTTGTCAATTTCTTTTTGATACGCCACTTTATGTAGGGTTGTTCTTCTTTTTCTGTTTTTGTGTTCTTTTTGCTGGATTCGGCGGGTTAAAATTTATTCACGGAATCGCATCTTTTCAAGTCATTTCTATGTTTGCCGCCGCTATCTTAATTCCATTATACTTTTTCGTCAAGGAAGGGATTCAACCTGTTTATGATGGGATCCGTCTATATCACCCATATATGCTAGTAATCAATAAGTATGATTTATGGAATTTTATTTTTGCAGGGCTTCTAGTAGGGTTCGGTCAGTTTTTCTTTGACCTCACATCATGGCATCGTCTATTTATGATAGAAATAAAAAAAGTCCCCTTAACATTTTCTTTATCTGGTCTTATATGGATTACATTCCCATTATCCTTTTCATCTCTTTTTATCATGGTTATCTTTACAGGTGGGTTCACTGATATACATTCTATTTTAGTTGGATTAGCTAACAAGATTACGACACCTTTCATTTTTATTCTTTTCATATTATGTGCATTTAGTGCAATCACCTCCACATTTGGTGCCTGTCTACATTCATTAATAAGCTTAATTGTGGCCAATATTTTAGAACCTTTCCAAACTAAAAAAAGTGACCAGCAAAAAATAAGAATGGCCTATCTTCTATCAATCTTGATTGGAGGAATGGTTTTTGTTGCTACACTCTTCAATTCTCCAACCTTATTAGAGCTTTTATTTTATTCTGGAAATATATATTCAGCATTGCTAGCACCATTTCTGGCAATAGTATTTAGTAAAGGGCAAGTTGCGAATTTCATTCCAATAAGCGCAGTATTAGCTATAGTTATCTCATACATTATTCAACCTTACGTAAGTGATTTTCAAAGCATTTGGTTTAGTGGGTTAGCTTCATTTACCATTATAGTGATTTGTACGATTCTTTCGTTCATTAAGACTAAATGGAGATTTTTTAAAACTAAACTGAACTAATTACGGAGTAAGATTTATCGGATTTAGTGCAATATTTAAAGAACGTCTAAATACTACCAACCCCATTCATGTACATTACGCTGTTCCGTACATGAATGGGGTTTCTCTATTAATCTCGTAAAAAGTAACGAAAACGATTATCTTAGCTTTCCAACTTTTTGAAATACCGATATACCTTATCTAGTTTTTTTGTTTGTTTTCCATTTGAACTTTCCATATTACCAAATTCAAAAAACTTAGCTTTTTTGATACCCACAAAATTAAATAAGGCTTTTTTCATCAATATTTTATGCGCATTATTCAACCAGAGAAGTGGATATTTTGTGGGTCCCTTCATAGTGGAAACACATACAACTGACTTTCCTTTTAAAAGTCCTTCTGGTAGAAGTCCCTTCTTATCCCTGTAGGCAAAATTTGCAGCAAATAATTGATCAATATATCCCATAAGCATTGCGGGAGGTCTCCCCCACCAGATTGGATAGACAAAGACAATCTGGTCAGCCCAAGTAATTTGATTTCTATATTTTTCAAGGTGAGGATCACGGTGCATATCACGCCTTCGTTTATGCTCATTGAACACTAGGAGTGGATTAAAGCCCTCTTCATATAAATCTAAGACCTGCAACTCCTTTATGTTAGGGTTCTCATTACTACCTTTGATGATTTTCTGTAAAAACGCATAACTTAAACTTTTGTGATTAGGATATGTGTAAATGACTAGCATGTTCATGACGCACCCCCTATTTACTTATCATTTGATAATAAAATTATAACACTCACAGATTTTTATTGTCAAATGATAATTGTATTATGATAATATTTTTGTTATCTTCTCAGTAAGAGGTGAAAGTTATGGACAAAAAAGCTCTTTTTGATAAATGGGTGTCATTTACAACTTCTGCTCATCAGGTGACACACGAATTAACACAAAATGCTAAATCTGATTCCCTCACGCCAGTTCAATATAACATTCTTGAATATATAACTGTAAGTCAGCCTGTCACTCCAAGTGAAATCAGTGACTGTCAGCATATATCAATGCCAAACACGAGTCGTGAGCTGAAAAAATTAAGCGAAAAGAATTTAATCGAAAAATTAAGTGATTCCGAAGATCGACGAAAACAATATATTCGTCTCTCGAAAGAGGGGGAAACCATGATGAACGAAGCCTTTGCAATCGTAGAATCTCGTTTCCAAAGTCGATTGCAAAATGCTTCGAAAGAAGATTTAGAGGATATTGAGCGTGCCATGGATATTCTTCAAACAAAACTATTTTACTAATGGACATGTAGTACAGAAAAATGGCTCCCTCGATTGAAAGATAATCGTTTACAACTGATCATCTTTCAATCGAGGGAGCTCCTTTATGATCTCCAAACACTAGGCGGTTTTTATTCCAAAATCCATTTCATCCTCATTCACGCTTAATGAGGAGAATGTTCTAGGATCCTTCTTTTGTCTTTCAGCCTCACAAATTGACTTCTCTAATCCTTATAAATCAGGTACCGCAAAAGGTCCGGTAAGGTGTTGTTGACTCAGGCAGTGTGGAGTATTCAGCCTGTTCGGCGGAGTGCGCGTAAGGGTTTGAAAGAACATCTAAAAGCCGCTCCATCACGCTGTAGTCTCCTTTTTCCACTGCTGCTTCCAGTGCCTCTTCTACCCGGTGGTTTCGAGGGATAACCGCAGGATTGCTGTTTTGCATCAACTGATTCGAGGATGCTTTCGATTCCTTCTGCCTGCCTAGTCTCGCCTGCCAGAGCTCATGCCACTGAGCGAATTCAGGCGTCCCAAATAGGACAGTATCCTTCGGTGTATCAAAAGTTAATGTGCGGAAGGTATTGGTATAGTCTGCACCATGCTTCTTCATCATATTGAGGAGGTTATCAATAAGCGCTTCATCCTGTGACTCTTCGTTAAATAGCCCCAGTTTTGCTCTCATTCCCGCTAGCCAATTAGATTGATACAACTCATTAAAAACTGAAATCTTATCCTGGGCCAGTTTAACAGCCTGCTCCTGATCATCATGCAACAGCGGCAATAATGCTTCAGCAAATCGTGCAAGATTCCACCCGGCAATATAGGGCTGATTGCCATAAGCATAGCGGCCTTGGGTATCAATGGAACTGAAAACCGTTGCCGGATCATAGGCATCCATGAAGGCGCAAGGACCATAGTCGATGGTTTCTCCGCTAATCGTCATGTTGTCAGTATTCATTACCCCATGAATGAAGCCGACCAGCTGCCATTGTGCAATAAGCTCAGCCTGTCGCTTGATCACTTCCTGAAATAGCGAAAGATAGCGGTTCTCATCTGCTTCAACGTCTGGATAATGACGCTTTATTGTATAGTCGGCAAGGGCCCGTAGTTCCTCAACCGTTCCCCATTTTGCAGCGAATTGAAAGGTTCCTACACGCAGATGACTTGCAGCCACACGGGTCATAATTGCACCAGGCAGCCCGGTTTCGCGGATTACTGATTCACCGGTTGTCACCACCGCCAGACTTCGGGTGGTAGGAATGCCGAGTCCATACATCGCTTCGCTGATGATGTATTCGCGCAGCATCGGTCCAAGTGCAGCCCGGCCATCACCCCCGCGGGAGTATGGCGTTCTTCCAGGACCCTTCAGCTGGATATCGAATCTCCCGCCTTGAGGCAAGATCTGCTCGCCAAGAAGCACCGCCCGTCCGTCCCCTAACATGTTAAAATGCCCGAATTGATGCCCCGCGTATGCTTGAGCAAGAGGCGAAGCACCTTCTGGAATCCGATTTCCAGCAAACACCGCTACGCCATCTTCGCTTTGCAAGGCCTGAACGTCCAAACCAAGGGATGCTGCCAACTGTTCATTGAGAATGATCAACTCCGGTGAACTTACAGGAGTCGGGTTGGTACTGGTGAAAAATTTTTCCGGAAGACGGGAATAACTATTGTCTAAATTCCATCCTGTTTCATTACTTTTTGTCATAGTTTCTCCTTTTCTTCTTTTGTCTTTTTGTATAATGGTTCCTTCTCTCATAATTCAGTTATATACACGCCATTAAAATCAAGTGCAGTCCATTTTAATGTCTACTTCTGCCAATTTATTATACCGTTTCCACATAAAAATGGCTCTCTTTAAATATAGTTGATTGCCTGCCGCTGCTTGGGATTTTACGAAAACATCGGTATACTCTCACCATTATCTCTTCACACTGCTCCTAGAATTGAATTGAAGCAGGTACCCTTAATGGGTTCCTGCTTCTTCTCTTAAGAATATCTTAGTTGATTATAATTTCTACTTTTTTGTTTACCATCACATGTGATACGGTTCTCCGTATTGTGTCTAAATGAGGTTTTGAAAGCACTCATAATTAATTTACTTTAACTAAACATACTTTACTCTTGTTTCCAGACTTATCCTTTGCGAATACTGTTAAAGTAGCACCTTTCTTTTGCTTCGCAATTGTGATGCGAATATTGCCCTTTGTATCAACAGTACCTTTTTTCACATACTTGTTGCCATTATAAATATAGACTGTTGCGCCTTTTTCTGCTTTACCTGTCAGTATTTTTGTATTCGCTGTAACTTTATTTATCTTTGGCGTCGTTGGTGCAGTTTTATCGATGACTGTAACAGTCTTTGTTTTACTTATATTGTTTAATGGATCTTTTGCGTATACCGCAATTTTTATACCCGCTTTTTGTTTTGAAATTTTGATACTGTAGTTTCCTTTAATAGAAGCCTTCGCCGAGTTGATGATTGTTTGGCCCTTTTTCACATAAACTGTCGTATTCGGTGTCGCTTTTCCTTTAATTACTGTATGCGAATCCCAAATGGTACTCACTGTTGGTGTCGCTGGTTTGCCTTTAAAAATATTATTGATAGTAATTGATTTTGTTGCCAAATTACCAGCTGTATCTTCTACTGTGAATTTGTATTCACCTGATTTACTCACGACAAAGATGGTACTTGCGCCATTTAAAATCGTGCCGTCAGGTAATTGGATGTTTTTGATGCGCATATTATCTGCTGTTTTCGCTACAATCGTTACATCTTTTTTCGTAGGTTCAGTTGTATTCGTGGATAATGTGATTGTTGGTTTGACTTTATCGATATTGCTAATTTTGATTGACTTTTTAATAACATTACCTAACACGTCTTCAATCTCGAATGTATAGGTTCCGTTGCCACTAACCGTATACACCGCTTTGTCTTTATAGACAATATCGTTATGTGGCAGTGTAATTGAGCGAATACCTAAATTATCATTCGCGTGAATTGTAATATCAATATTCCCATTCGTTAGTGATTTCGTGCTGGGTATTAATGTCGCAGTTGGTAGCTCTTCATCTACTACCGTTACTTCCATGCTATATTCTTTATCTGCTACCGCAGTGGATTCTTTACTTTTCGCAAGTACTTTCATCGTATATGTTCCTTGATGGCTTGGGCGCCATATAAGATTTGACGATGAACTAAATTTTTGAAGCACCCGTCCTTGCTTTGAGTTTCCTTCATACACTTCGAATTGATACAATGGCTCACGACCGCCAAATGCATTTGCTGTGAACGTATACGCTAATGGTGTTTTATTGCTATTCATTGCCATCGATAACTCCGCTACTGGTGCTACAGCTGTTGTAAATTGAATCGTATGATTTGTCGTAAGTGATTTCCCTGAATAATCAGCCAATGCATCTTTACCAATCGTTAACGTATATGTTGTATGATCTAGTAAATATTCTGGAGTAATCGTTAATTGATCCTTATTTAGCGCCACCCTCACATTGACATCCCCATTAGGGCTTTGTAGCGTAATTTTTTCTTTATCTTTTAGTATCATATTATGATTAAACAAAAGCTTAAACTCGCTATATGTCGGTATGTTTTTTGATTGATTTGTTAAATCTTTCAATATTAATTTTTCGCCTTTATCATATGTAGTAAAAGATTGCTGATCAACAGTAAACTGACCAGCGCCATAATCTTTAATAAACTCTAAGAAATGATTCCCTTGAACATCTGTATAAATAGCTATTAAACCATTTTTAAACAATAGCTTATCCGCAATAATATTACGCTTCAACGTATATACATATTCATTCGTATCATATGTATACACATGAATACCGCCATTGCGACTTGCCGCAAATGTGACATTGTCTTTCAGGCTAAACTCAAAATCGTTATATACTTCATCAAATGTAAATTTATTAAATAAATCTTGTGTTTTCTCTTTCGCTAAACTAAACACCGATGAAGCACTATATATTCTTTCGTCATCAGGAGAAATTTTCGCCTCCTTATTTAGTCGGAAATCTCCATGATAAGGTGAGTCATATATACTCGATATCACACCTTGATTGACATCGTGCGCTTCAATGTCTCTTGGAGATGAAGCCGAAGTAATCGTATATATTTTTGAAAGCGTGGGATTATAAGTAATTGTGGAACTTTGATAGCTGCTCGCACGAGAATTATTCTCTACTTCTTTTTTGTCCGCTAAAGAATAGACCTTAATATAAGAATGTTGACCCGAGCCAGATGTAACATACAAATAGCCATCCTTATCAACAATCACATCATAGGGATCTATCGTCACAGGCAACATCTCTTGAAATGAAAAATCATTTGCATCGACAATTGCCACACTACCATTATACGGACCGAAATTTGTCATACTATGCTTAAACTTCAGCTGTGTAACATAAAGTTTGTCATTATATACAGTTAATCTTTCTGCTATGTAAGGCAATTGCAACGTCTTTATTACACCAGTTTCATAGTTAACTGCATAAATCAATCTACTACCATTCTGCGTCATGTACACGACAGGTTCATTCGGATCTAACACTGTATCTAAAGGTTCAAATCCAAGATTGATTGCATCACTTGCTGCGTTTGCATGGTCTCTAAAATCAACAGTAATTAAAATGCAAAAAACAACAAAATAAAATAAAATTATACGTATACTAGTCTTCAAAAAAACCCTCCTCTTGCTGTATCTCAAATATTATATCATTTTCCAATATTAATAATCATTTCCTCATCAATTATATTTGCGTTCATATTATGTAAATGAAAAAACTGCACCTATTTATGGTACAGTTCTCCGTAACTATCTAAAATGCAATTTTCTCTATTCATTTTCCCCATATCGATTTTGCTTTCCCATCCAATCATTTGCTTCTCTCCACTTTAGCTTTTTTGCTGCAATCCAACTCACACCATTTTCAATTCCTTTTTCAGGCTGAAAATTATAGTCATCTGCCCAATAAAAATTGTCGTCACTTTTTAAAATAATGGCATCTCGGATAATTGAGTCATAATTTTCTGGCGTCGGGATAATATGAATACCCGTTACACTTTCAAAAAGCAATTCAATTGCAGATGGATTGTTATACTGACGTTGAAATAACATTTTTATATTCGTATCTAATTCTCCAGGAACAGTCATGGAAAAATCTTCATTTACATAAGTTCCTGTCCACATATGATTTCCCTCAAGCATCCATCATGAAAATAACCTAATCGCTCTAGCAAATCCTTGATATCCGATTCCTCTTTCAATTCAATCCAATTCATCTCTGTTGTCCTCCAATAAATTTTATCTTCTTATAATAATTCGTCATTAAAAGAAACCACTCCTTTTTATACAACAATTAAAAACCACCTGAAACGCTTTACTTCAAACGTTTTAGGTGGTTCTTTTATAAACCTCACTTACTTATGGTACGGTTCACTACGTTTCATTCTAAACAAAAAAACCTACCTATGATTCGGCAGGCCATGAATGGATTTTTACATTCTATTATCTTCCCAAACAAGTGAACAAAAACTTGGAACTCGAGTGGAGGCTTCATGTTTTCAGCTATGCCGCCTTCACCTTTTTATAGTCCTCTCTTTTTCCTACTTTGGCTCCCACGTCCCCTCTCCACTCCAGGCTATACTCAATTCAGTATAGTCAGGCTGATAAAGGCAATGCCAAATATGCAGTACAGGCCGAGGGTAAGGGGCTGAGGAATAATAATGTATACCATCATGCTTACAATCACTAGCAGGATGCTAAAAGCATTTATTCTATCTCTCCACATACTCACCTTTGGTCAACTCCTTTTCTATTGCTTTTCAGTAGCAAGATAATCATTCAGAAACTCTTTTTTGTATAATCATATTCTTCCAGTTTCTCTTCAGAAATAAGGTGTAGCATCTCATCATAGTTCTGCTCGGAGAATCGTTTTACATATTCATCGAATACTTCTTAAGTGTTGCCTGATCGTTTTTAAGGAAATGCCACAAAAACACTCCTCCTAAGGTCAAAGCGGATATCAGCAAGAATAGTAGTCCTTTCTTCATCCTTCATGCCTCACTTAAAATGCTTGTGTACCTAATTTGTATTTTTTTCATTTTTCGTTAGTATGTCAGCGTCTGATAATTTATAATTATATGATTGAACTCACTAAACAGCCATGTAATGAAAATGATAAACCTATGAAAACAATCTAAATATTTAGACTTTTAAGGAGATAAGAAGTGAATGAGCATCAAAACTTTTAAGGTTGTATTGAGAACCATGCACAAAGGCCAACCTGAGGAATTCGCCTATGTCTTTGAAGGAAAAAGCCTCCTGATTGGCCGTGCCAGCCAACACTCCAAAGCTGATTTCAAGCTTTACAATGATTTCGTTTCCAGGGAACATTGCCAGATTTATATGAAGGAAGGAAAGCTTCTTATTGAGGATTTATCGAGCAAACATGGCACCTCAGTGAACCAGATGCCACTTGTGCCGGGGCAGCCTTGCCTAATTGAACCGGGGGATACCATTACTTTGATTAATGGAATGATTGAATTCATGATTTCCATCGACAACGATTTAACACAGGATTTCACTCCATTGAACATCACTTTTCAACAAAACGTGGTTATTAAAGAGCATCTTCAGACTGTGATCATCAATGAAAAAGCTCCCATTAAAATGCCTTTAAAAGAATTTACTTGCTTTAAGTTGCTTTATGAGAATTTGGAGAACCTTATTTCAAAGGAAGAGATTGTCCGACATGTATGGCCCGAGAGAATTGGGGACCCCCAGCAAATTGTGTCGGCAGAAGAAATCGCTTCACTTCTGTACCGGGTACGAAAACGGGTAAATGGCCATTTCGCAATAAAAGCTGTAGTTCAAAAGGGATATTATATGGAATCCACCCTTTCAATCAACCTATCGGACCTGTAATGAACAATCATTCGAAACTCTAATAACAGGCATGAAAAAAAGCATTGCGAATAACAATGCTTTTTTTTTCATGCTTTTATTTCTTTGGTAAGTCTAAATTAGTGAATTGATCGACTGGAACAACCTCTTCGTCCATATCCATCACTTTCAGCACAACCCGGTCTCCTACATTCGTCAATACAATATCAGAGAGTGCACTGACTCCAGGATCCACTGAGAATCTTTTGGCATTGCCTTCTACAATTAAATAGAACACGTAGCCATTTGAGAGATTGGCATCGTTGATCCTTGTTACTTTCCCTTTGATTTCTTTCAGTTCAAATCCTTTTTGAGGTGTAACACCGCTGACTTTTCCTAATGAAGCTATTAGCTTTTTATAGTTCCGGAATGCTTCATCTTTTGTTTTCCCAAAAACCACTTGGGGATTATCGCTATTGGCATACACGATTGCTACCCCTTGAAACTTACTGCCCTTTGTAACGGGAATTACATAAGTGGGTGCACCGTATATCGTATAGAAAATTCCATTAGTGGCTTTCCACCCTGGATATTTAGACAAGAACTCGCTCGCATTGGCGTTGGATTTTGCTTCTTTTCCAGTTAGAACGGACGTAACGCCTTTATAGTATGTCATCTCACCGGTTTTAGCATTGAATACTCCGTAACCTACTAGAGTTTTGGAGTTTCCTTTTGATTTTGCTCTTGTAAAATCAACTACATATATTAATTCGCCTTTTTCGTTAAAAGTAACTTGCATATTATCCTCATTAGGAATCAAAACATCTTTCTTCGCTCCAATTAAGGACTGATTTCTCCACCCGTGAACATATTTCCCCCAGTATGTCCAATATTCCAGGGCTGTTTCTAAGGTAAATGTTCTATCAACCCATTTAGGTTCTTTTCCTAAAGGATAGTATTTTGTGTCGCCCGTTTCCGGATTCACTAATACCACTCCGTCCACAACAGACCCACTGCGGTATTTCAAATAATGTCCTACTGAAGCTACAAAGAAGGGCTTTCCACCTTCGTTTGGTTCTAGGTATGAATCATGTATGATTTTTTTCGGATATTCCTTACGAATCGTTCTTTCTAAATCATAATCAAGATACTGTGATGGAGCATACAACATTTTTCCTTTTACAGTACTTGCGCCTTTATCTGTCGAAATGGCGGAAATTAGATTATAACCTGGCGTGTATTCGGCTTTCCCAGCTTTAAAAAATCCGTCCATTTCAATGGGTGAAGTATATGTTAATTCACCATTTATATTGGTTAGACGGTACTCGCCTTCAGTGAAATACGATGCGTTTGATATTTTATTAATAGCTGCATCTCCTTTTGCGTCTGCCATTTTTACTGTTACAAGCGGCATGGTTTTAATGTCTTGAACTTCTTCTAGCTTATTTTTCTTATCAACTTTTGCTAAATCATGAAGTTTCTCGGCAAATGTTAGGGGATAAAACAACATGATAACCCAAGCTGCGATCAAAGCGATTCCCAGCAAACTGTTGAAATGTACATTCCAAGGTGTTCTTGTTGAATGTTTCGCCCCCTCATTATTCCGATTGCGGCGGGGTATTGAGGACTCTTTTGCACTGTACATGTACATTCTTGAATCAAAAATAAGAATAAGTCCAAAAATAACGGCAAAATTTGAAAAGAATGCAGTCGCAGTAAGATCTAGTAAAATAATATCAATAACAAAAAATAATACGATAGCAGAAAGTAAAAGTCTCAGCACTTGCTCAATGGAAAAGAGTATATCCTTTTCCTTGATTGCGTTAGTCCATCTTTGTGGAATTAGGGAAAGTCCCAATACAGCAAATGGTATTTTCGTTAAAACCCCTTTTAAGATAAAAGCTATTAGTGAAAGTATCATGGTTTTAAAAATCTCCCCTTATAGTATATGTTTCTATTTATTTACTATTTTATCACTTTTTGACCAACTAATTTACTATCTTCTTCATCTCGTCTAAATATATCGATATAGCATTTTCTCCTAAAATATAAGATTCCTAATTTTTTTTTCTACGATGCTACTTTCTCATATCTAAAGTTTATATAGACAGTGAAGATTGTTCCTTTCGATACATCTATCCCAGACACTCGGAAAGTTCAATCCAGAACTTTTAGGAGGAATAGAAATGGAATTGGAAACGTTATTAGATCAGAATTATAGCTTAGGGTTCAACCCTTATTTAGCAGAAACAATCGGCATACCAAAGGCGCTGATGCTGGCATTTCTTCACTCAACAATAGAAGCGTATGGAATGGAAAGAGACGGAAGGGACTGGATTTACTCTACATATGATCAATTGCACACGCAGCTGCCGTTTTGGTCAAAAGGGACCATCAAGCGGATAATCCTTAGTCTCGAAAAGGAAGGGTTTATGGTCTCCTGCAACTATAACAATTCGAAAATGGACAAAACGAAATGGTACAGCATCCGTTATGAAAAGTACATCGACATGTGTGAAGACCCAGACGGATTTTTGCTGGATTACTAAGAATAAAATGCCCCCTGCCTCATAGAAAAAGGCGGATAATAAAGGAGACGAAACCGTATGATTTATGAAGAAACCTACCACTATTTATTAAGAAATGTATCTTCTACTGAATTTGATACGTGTTTGTACTCCTTGCTTCATAGTGATTGGGATGGGGTTATTCAGAGCCCGCTTCATATGATGGCGAGCGGCGTGGGTACGACAGAAAAATACTTAAAGCAGATCATCAAGAAATTCACGTCACCTCAAGGATGTCTCCAAAAAGTTTTCGTACCTGTTGGTCAAGGCGGAGATGTTTTATATAAGTTCAATCTTGGACCTACTAGTAATCTTAGCTTTAACAGTAAGACCGACCGTTATTGCAAGAAATACCGTTTCTTTTACAGTGAGGCTTTCAAAAACTTAACCATACATGCAAAGCGGCTGTTGCTGATGGGTGCTTTTCGAATGTCGGTTACGAAGTCCGAAGAAGTATTATTTGATTATAGTGAAATCGTTCCCGATTCCAGCTCACTTTTCACGAGGCAGCGTTTATTAGATGCAATAGATACAGTCCATAAGACTTTAGGTAATTTAGTGACAATTTCTTTCGCAAGCAAGGCTTTTTCAAAAAAAGAGGCTGTTGTGTTTACCTTCAATGAAGGGATGCTGGAGCAGTATATGGAAAATCGGGCAGAACGAGCATTTTTACGCAGAACGATTTTCAACACGGGCTTTCTTGGACATATCAGTGATTCCGTATGTATGGAATTGGAACGAGTCGGCAGATACATTTTTCGTTCGTTTCTTCAAGATGCGAAAAAATCAGGCATTTCTATGGATATACAACATGAACTGCTGAAGCTAGCACGGTTCGTCTATACCTATTCTCTTAAAAAACTCGGTCTTGCTCTTCCTGCCAATAAACACCTTCTTGCGGCTCCTAAACAGGCATCCGCTTATTTAAGTACAATTATTTACAATGAAACGTTAGAGCAGATGGCAAAGTATTCTCACCGAGCAGAATCGATCAAAAGCCTTCTTGACCGTGACCACTTTCATAAAAGCATCTCCGAGAAGGCTCTAGGCCGGGAAGTGAATTATCTGGAAGTAGATCAACATATCGAACCCATTCGCGTCAAGCTCAAGCAAGCCGATTTCATCCACAATGTGCTGAACAACTGGTGCGAGGAGTGGCTCATTTCCCGCGTGAAGACAGTGACAGAAGAAAGCGAAGCAGAAGGAATAAGGAAAAAGACCAGTGATAATAAACGTACCGCATCCGAATTTATTACGGACCTTAGAAACGATACATATGATAAGTTGGACATGCTGATGACACTAATCCGCAAGTTCGGCAATCATGCGGTTCCTCCATCCAGTCAAAATTCTTCCCTCACAAAGAAAAAGGCAACCATTCAATCCTACTTTGCTATTCAAAAGGAGCGTCTCGACATGCTCTCTGTATCACCTTCCTAACATTCACACTGAATGTATTCGTTCAGTGTGTTTTCCCCTGCCCTTTTTTATTAATGGTTCTATCACTTTTATAAAATCACCATGAGAGCTGACCAGTTCTCTTTTTTTTGCCCTCATCGGGTTCTGTGGATAATAAATGCAGTCTGTGAATTGCAGATTTCCATTTGTAGATTGTGAATAACTTACTGTGGGTTTTACCTTTCAGTATGTAGGTTGCAAGTTCGCCTTGTTAATAGCGGTTATAGTCGGCAGTTTGTTTTTAAAGTAGGGGACCAGCCCTGTGATAGCAAGGGTTCCCATAAATAAGTTATCTAAGGGTCTAAAGAAATGGTCTGTAAAAAGGAACTGAAAAAGATTCTGAATATCATTATAAATAAGGAGATGAATCGCCGAGCCCATTACGAATTAATAAAGAATGAATGGAAGCAACCTAAAAAGAAGTATTCGAGGACTACCTATAAATAAGATAGCCCTCGAATACTTTATGGTATTAATAATATTTTCCCAGTACTTTTACGGCTTTCTAGAAGTCTATGTGCGTCTGCCCCGTCCTCTAAGGAAAAGAGAGTCGGTTCTTCGATTAGGATCTTCTTAGACATGATCCATTCAAACAACTCTGCTGCTCTTTTTTTCCGTTCATCATGAGAAGTTAATACATTCCAAAGATCTCCTCCTATTAATGCTTTTGAAGTATCCATTAACATTCTAGGATCGATTTTCTCTGGATCCCCACCTGCCATTCCAAAGAATACGACAGTCCCTCTAATCTTAGTTGCTTCGAAACTGTCTAGCAAAGTTTTCCCAACTGATTCATAAACAAGATCAACACCTTGTCCATTCGTTACATCCTTAATGGATTTCACCCATTCTGATTCATAAAGAAAAACATGATCCGCACCAGCTTGTTTTGCTACAGTTGCTTTGTCATTTGATGAGGTTAAGCCAATAACTTGACCACCCTTCATCTTGATTATTTGTGTTAGTAATTGCCCGACTCCACCTGCAGCAGCATGAACAAGGACGGTCTCTCCTTCTTTAACTGAATAACTGTCTTGAGTTAAATATTGGGCAGTTAATCCTTGAAGTAAAACTGAAGCGGCAGTTTCAAAAGAAATGCCATCAGGAAGCGGTAACAGCTTATCAGCAGAAACAGAAACTAGTTCAGCGTTGGCATGGGGAACATCAGCAAACCCGACACGATCGCCAACTTTCACACAATGAACATCTTCTCCAACATATTCAATGACTCCTGCACCTTCATAACCTAGAATAAATGGCGGATTACCAACTAAGTGATAATTCCCTTTTCTTCTATATACATCAGCAAAATTCAAGCCGATTGCTTTCATTCGAACAATTACTTCTGATTTTGAATGTTTAGGTTCCTCAATTTCTCTTATAGATAGGACTTCTGGTCCACCAAAATTATCAAAGACAAGTGCCTTCATTTTCATTTCTCCCTTCAAACGTTGTTCCTTCTTTACGATATCGAATGAAGCCTCTGATAGCAAGAAAGTCACTACCTTGAAAGAGAACTTTCAATTAGTTCTTTTACTAGACTAACCACATGGTACCTTTTTAATCATTGCAAAAAATACCGCTATGCCCTAAAGGCATAACGGTTGTAGGAAAATGTAAGAAAGGATAGAGAGAAACTCTCCTCTATCATTCAGTATTGGAACCAGGACCATTTTTTCGTTTTTTCGGAGAAAATTCTTCACCGTGTGCTTCTTGTTCGGCTATAATGGCTTCTTCAGGAATATGATTATTTTTTTTCGGTGCATTGACGCGGTTACGGTTTTTTTTACCCATCATTAATCTCCCCTTTATTATTTGGGTTGAACTTCTGCGACTTATATTTAACCTATTGTGGAAAGGCTAATGATAGCTTGTCCGAAAGCCCGCAAAAATACCTGCAAAATGAACATTTCAAAAAAAAAGGAAATACCTTCGCTTTGAACGATCTAATAGAACATTAATATTTGTTATCTAATCTACTCCACATTTTTCTAATGTTCTTCCATATTAAAAATTATTTCTTCATTATTATTTTGCTCGTATTCTTTTCTTGCTAATTTACTTATTTCTTCTTCATTATTTAAATCAATATCATGTAAATTATCTTGCTTATTGTCCATTATTAATATCATTTCATCCGTAATTACCTTCACTGTTGGATTCACTTGAATAAAATCTTCTATAGGCTTTGTTTCATTTTTATAGGGCTTTATGAATAAAAAATATCCGACAAATAGTATAAATATTGAAGTTGAAATACCTAATTTTTTTTTCATTTATTCATCCCTTTCTATTTTCCCAAAACTCTAATTATACTTATTTTATCACAAAAGGATATTTTTACCTTAAAAAAACTTTCATTCCCAGTTAATGGAACTCAACATAAAAAGGCTGCTGCAACAGCCCTCATTATTTAAGTAAAACATCCTTTAGTTTAAGAAAACCATACCTTTTATTGTGTTAAATTAGGTTATAATAATTATATAACCTATTAATGAGTTTTTTTATGGTTAGAATAAAAGGTGAAATGAGAGATAAACGTAATGACTAAAACAAATAAATTTCCACTTATATCAGGAAATCTTTCTCTTGATTTAGTGAACACAGAACTAGTAAAACGTGGACAGCGACACGATTTATTGCTCTTGGAAAGAGATGTGCTGGAGTGGCTTCATGTAATAAAAGAGGAAAACGCATTTTGGGATGATCGGTTATTCTTAAAGATAGAAGAAAGAATCGGACAAGTATTTTTATGTATTCTAGAAATGCGTGCTGTTTTAAGAGAGCGATTTGAATTAATAGCAGATGGACAATCAATTCCAGATGAATTTATCTCTTTTTTAGAAAATAAGATTGAAAAAGCGCCATTCATCTATAAATTAATAAATCAAAAACTGATACCCTCACCTATTGGAGAGATAGAGGATGTCCTTTTGTCTCTAATTGCCTTTGACGCTTTAACGTTAATTGAAACAAACAAACTTTCCTCCCTCAAGAGATGCTCTAATCCGGACTGCGTACTTTTATTTATTGATGAAAGTGGAAGACGTAAATGGTGTTCAATGAAAATATGTGGCAACAGAAAAAAGGTAGCCCGCTTTCAACACCGGAAGTCTGATGATGAATGAAGAACCAACTTATTTCAGAGTTGGTTCTTTTTTTTAGGCACTCTAACTAACCATTAAAAATACTTTGACGGGTTAGTTAATTTCATGTAAAGTGAAATATGAATAAAAGGAGGGTGAATGTTGGACAGTACAAAAATAGCAAGCCGAGAAGAAAAACACCTATTTAATGTACGATATTTATCTAAAATGAAAGGAAAAGGGAGAAGTCCATTACAGGTTAATGTAAAGGACTCAGTAACAGGCTTGATTGGTGGATTTTTAACCATTTTCGTTCTAGTTTATTTAACAAATATGACATCTGCCGCGTGGTTAATGGCTCCATTTGGTGCAAGCTGTGTCCTGGCATTTAGTGTTTGGAACGCGCCATTATCACAGCCACGAAATATTATTGGTGGCCATTTTGTTTCAACATTTGTGGGCTTAGCTATATATCATCTTTTTGGTGATGAACCTTGGGCAATTGGCTTAGCTGTAGGCTTAGCAATTGCGGTGATGATGCTAACAAAAACGACGCATCCACCAGCAGGAGCAGATCCTCTCGTTGTTATGCTGGGCGCATACAGTTGGAGTTATTTAATTACGCCTGTTTTAATTGGCTCTATCGTTATCGTTTTCTTTGCACTAATCATCAATAATTTGCGTAGCAACCGAGAATATCCAACGTTTTGGATTTGACTTTTATTATTGGGGAGGAAAAAGTATGAAAAACTACATCTTCAAACAATTAAAGTTTGTTCGGGAAAACACTATTAGGTACGTGGCAAATATGAATGAAGAGAAATCACTTTTCATTCCAGTAGGATTCAATAATAATATCAAATGGAACCTAGGACATATATATGTTGTACAAGAAAGGTTCTCCTTTGATATTATTGGAGAAAAAATGACAATGCCGAATCACTTTACGGAATTATTCTCTACTGGTACTAAACCAAGTGAATGGGGAGAACAAAAATCACCCGCGATCTATGACTTAATCCAATTGCTCGATAATCAAGTCAACCGGGTTGAGCAAGCATTGGAATTTCGGTTGAACACAACGTTAGAACAACCATACACAACATCTACAGGTCTTACTTTATCATCAGTAGAAGAATTACTACCCTTTTGCTTATACCATGAGGGAATGCATTTTGGTGCGATTAAATCGATCTCACGATTGTTTCAAGATGGAGAGAGAAAATGAAGTATTTTACTAAGAACTGAAATATTTTAGTTCTGCCTTTTTATACAATAAGTTTTATAGTATTTTCAAATCTGTTTTTTAAAACCATTCAGCCACATTTCAAACGAAATATGGTTAGCAGCTTTAAATAAAGTCTCCAGGATAACTAAGAAAAATAAAATTCATTTACAAACGTTCAAATTTTATTTTAATTGATCAGTCTATTAAATAATGAACATGCAACCAATTGGATGGTCATCTCAAAAAGGGCTCTGAAGCAAAAATTACAATGAATGCAATCTTTGCTCCAGAACCCGTATATTATTAAACCTTAGTATTTATTCCAAGTTATTAAAGTATCAAGTGGTAAACGTACTTTTTCAAATCCTGCTTTCATTCCTTTTCCAATGGAGATTAACATGACAGGTTTGAAGTTTTCCGGTACATTGAATGCATCCACAAATTTGTTTTCATCGAACCCTCCCATAGGGACTGTATCGTATCCTTTTGCTTTTGCAGCTAACATGATCTGCATGGAAACTAAGCCACCGTCAATCATTGCTACACTTAAAGCTTTTTCAGCAGAAAAGTTACCATAATTATGCATAATTGAAGTTACATATGGCTCTTTGATTTCATTCTTCATAATTCCTTTATTAACTAATTCACCATAAATTCGTTCAGCATTTTTGTAACCTTCAATATCAGCTAAAACTGCAATGACAGCAGAGGCATCAACAATTTGTTGTTGGTTATGTGCGATGGGTAGCAATTCTTGTTGGGTTTGCTTATCTTGAATGACAAGGAATCTCCATGGTTGTAAATTAGAAGAAGACGGTGCTTGAATCGCAATATCCAGGATTTCACGAATTTCTTCTTCAGTCATCACGTATTCTGCATCATATTGGCGAACTGATCTTCGTTCTTTCGCTATCGTAATAAAGTCTGTATCAGTAAGTACCTTTGGTTTTTCAAGTGATGTATTTATTTCATTTGATTTAGTTAGGTACTCTTCTTTACTCATTGTATTTTTTGTCATTTATAATGACCTCCATCTAACTGTGTTTATCACAAGAACAGTATATATCAGATACTGTTCTTATGTCAAATACAGTTTATAAAAGACGAAACCCTATTAGTTTCGTTTTTCACATTATGATTTTGATAGTAAGTCAGCAATCGTCTTTTGTTCAAGACCTTGTATAATCCAACTCTCCATCTCATTTTTCAAACCGCATAAAGCATCACGAGAAGATGGTTGAAAGCATTTTTTATCATTCACATCAAGGAAGCCTTTTGAAAAAGGTTCAGATTTTATTGCAGAGTAAATATCGGCAAGTATGATTTGATCAGGATCTTTGGCAAGTGAATATCCACCATCCCTACCTTCCTTAGCTTGAATCAGCCCTGCTTTTACTAAATTACTTAATATTTTTCTAAGAAAACCAGACTCCGAGTTAAGCTTTGTTGCCAACTTACTGCTGTTACATAATCCCTCATGATCTGCAAGAACAAGTAGAGCTTGTAATGCAAGACTGAACCACATTATACTTGAAACCTTTTCGGTCATTTCTTTCACCTCTCCTCTACTTTAAACTATTTTAATGCATATACAACGAGGTATCAAAGAATTCTGCCGGAAAAAAAGCCACTCTTTTTCAGATCTATCTGGATACGAATTTCTAACCATATTGCATTGTATATAACCACCGCAGTACTAGTCTATCAACAATGAGGTTATTTTATTATCCTCGTTGAAAGAACCATTACCCTATTAGAGGGAATATGTGTTTATTTATCATTCCATTTTTCTTTGTATTCTTCGTAAGCTGCTGTCCAGTGATACGGTTGTACTTCTGATAATGTTTTAAAAGTTAGGTCTCGTCCGGGTAAAGTAACAGCTACTTTAACTGTTGGCCCCCAATAAAATAGTCTTTCTTGGCAAATTCCACAGGGAGAAAGCACTTTAAACTCTGACTTCTCATCATCACGAACTACACATATCGAATGCGTAATTTTTTTATTCAATTTATGCGCCTCTAAAATAGCTCCTGTTTCTATACACAGATTTGTCGAATCGTTTATTATATCAGGAGCGACACTTGTGAGTATTGAACCGTCTTCTAAAGCCATTGCTGCTGCTCCGCCCCAACCTTCGGGGTATCTTTTTTCTATTAAGTTAGTAACTGCATCAAATAATTTTTGCTCGGTATTCAAGTCATTACCTCCTTTGTCATTAGTTAAATTCTAACAACCAATCTATTCTAGGTATAGTTTTTTAAAAGCGAAACTGCCCCTTTAGTTGCATTTGAAAAGAGGCTGCCTCAGCAACCTCCTTTACCGAAATAAAGCAACCGTTTGTTCATTTTGATCAGTTTAAGTTCGTTAAAATCTTACTTCCCTTCCAATATGGTATCAGATATCCGGTAAATAAAACTTTTAATAAACTGAACATCATGGTAATTACAGGTTTTTTTTATTTTATCGTGAAAGGGTACCCTGCAATCGATTCACTTCGGCAATTACTTTTTCTTCATCAATCGTTAAGCTGCAGCCGTCTTTTACAACCATCTTACCATCAATGTATACATCACATACATCATTTCCGCGTGCCGCATAAAGCAAATGCGAATATGCTTCACTAAGCGGTTGTAGATGCTCTTTATTATAAGGATAAATAGAAATGAAATCTGCTTTTTTATCTACTTCCAAAGAACCCGTATGGCCCATGCCAATCGCTTCGGCTCCCATTCTTGTTGCCATGGCCAGTGCCGTTTGAGCAGGGAATTTGGTGGCATCTTTATAAATGCCTTTTTGAAGCAATGCAGCCGTTCTCATTTCCTCGAACATATCGAAGTTGTTATTGGAAGCTACGCCATCTGTTGCAACCCCCACTTTAATCCCGGCATCCAAAAGACTGACAATATCTGCAATCCCAGATCCCAGCTTCAAATTACTAATTGGATTATGGGCAACCCTTACATCATGCTGTTTTAATATCGCTCGCTCTTCATCGTTGAGAACCACTCCATGGGCCATCACGGTTGGTTGATCGAAGAGACCTAAACGGCGAAGGTGCTCGACAGGACGAAATCCGTATCGCTTTTCAATGTCCAGAATCTCAAAATCCGTTTCCGAAACGTGAATGTGCACCATCAAATCATTCTCTTTAGCAATCCGTGCACTCTCAACAATCGCCTCAGGCGTACAAGCATACGGGCTATGTGGCGCGACCATGGTAGTCAGGCGGCCATCGGCAAACGTTTTATAGTTTTTAGAAAACTGCTCAGCCCCCGCGAGATTCGCCTTTTGTTCTTTTTCCGTACCTAAGCTAAAAATCGTGTAGGAAAAGGCTCCGCGCATTCCTGTTTCGCCTATCGTCTCCATAACAGCACCCGCATCTATTCCATTAGGATTAAACATATCCGAAAATGTAGTTGTTCCTGATTTTAACATTTCCAAAATGCCAAGCTGAGTACTTACAGAGGCGATTTCTGTTGTAAACTGGCTCTCAATCGGCCATATTTTCGTTTCCAACCAGGGCTTCAGCAACATGTCGTCTCCGATCCCTCGTAAAAGGGTCATCACAATATGCGAATGAGCATTCACAAGGCCTGGCATAATCCATTTTCCGCCAAGGTTGACCACTTGATCTGCATCTGCCAATTGCTCTTCAGAATGCGGTCCGATGTAGGATATGAGTTGATCTTGCACAATCATCATGCCGTTTTCAAAGATTTGATTTTCCTTGTCCATAGTAAAAAAGGTACCGTTAATAAAAATCGTCTTCATTTGTATTTCCTCCAAAATTATTACGTATCATTAGAAAAACTTGTTTCTATTCAGCTTTATTAAAAAGCTACTTTGATAATCCTCTGTATGCCTTCCAAGCTATGATTTGCCAAGTCTATTGCAGATAACATTAGCAAATGTTCTTTTCTACCACACTTATTATTCTCTCCATATAATTAGTAAACGACAGATAACTGTCTATACGAATATCCTCACCCATATAGTTATAATTACTACTTATTCTACAATTAAATATTTTCTAGGCTGTGACCTTTCCACAATTGATATCTGCCACATCATCCGGATCCATCAGATTCTTCGTCTGTTCTAGAGTAAAAATTCTGTTCCAAAATTCGCTAAGATGTACTTTTACGAACGGTTTAGAAACTCACTTGAAACTTCCAAATCCACATGGAACTTTCAAAAAAAACACTTCAAACAACAAAAAAAGCTATCACAATGACAGCTCCGATTTTAAAGTAAAGCATCCGTTAGTTCAAGAACAATATGATTTTTCCATAAATACCCTTCAAATAAAAACTTTCTTCAAGTTGCCGTAGGCTGCGATAACTTCATTTGCGACCTCTATTAAATTGATTTTAACAAAGAGTAAACGTTCGTACCTTCTTTATTGAAAAATTGTCCCATTAGTTGAATTAAAGCTTCATTTTTAGACCCTCATGAGTCGCTTTAAATCCTAAACGTTCATAAAAATGCAGCGCTTCTTCTCGCTTTTTATCAGTTGTTAGCTGAATAATATGACAGCCACGCTCTTTTGCACGCTCGATTGCCCATAGGATTAATTGGGTTCCTATCCCTTTTCCCCGTTCTGTAGATGCCGTTCGAACCCCTTCAATAGTAGCTCTCCAACCACCTTGATGTGTAATATATGGAGTAAAAGTAATCTGTTGAACACCAACAATTTCTTCACCAAGGCACGCAACAATCAATTCATTATTCAGGTCTGAATCAATTGATTCAAATGCTTTTAGATAGCTTTCAGGAAGAGGATTTTCGTAACGTTCTCTCGTCCTCCCCAATTCATCATCCGCAAGCATTTGTACAATTTCATTTAGGTCTTTTGCTGTGGCCATTCTAAATTTAACCATACTACCCCTCCAAGATTTAAGATAAGGTACTTTAGTAACAATCATCATACCTAACGATTAGATAATGATTAAATTTTAATAAATTATTTACATTGATGACTTTTCCTTAATCAACTATCCATACTTTACATACCGCCAACCAAAACTTCATTCCCAATAAGAAAGTACCAAAATTAGAGTACTTGTACCTTATTGGGAATGTGTGCTTAACCGTAAGAAGCATACTAAGCACAGCTGTAGAAGTAGGATAGGTCGATTGGAAATTAGAACTTTGAGTTGGGGTTTATACTAAGATTAATCATCAAGTATATATAATTACATGATTTTTTTTATAAATGAAAAGGTTAATTAAACTAATTTTACGATTTGATTAACCTTTTATAGTACTATCATTTCTGTGAAGTTTTACTCAATAGTAAATAGAATAAATATTGCAGGTATAACCTTAATAAGAAGAATATCCAGTACACCAAAAATGGTATAAAAAAGTGATATTGCTACTTTACTTTCATCTTATAAAACCCCTTTCTATTAAAGGAAGTTTCCAATTTAGACTTTTAAAATTAGTTTCGGCATTCGATGTTATACACTGTTCCTACCTTGCTTTGTCCATTTTCGTATATAGTTTAAATATTATACTTAAAGCTGCAAATAGCATGAGAGTATTTAGTACAAGTAAACCTAATTTAATCTGTGTGTGTTTAAAAATCTTATACTGAAATATTTGTAGAATATTTGTGACCTCTCCATCACCTTTATAGATTATCCAATTCAAAGGTATCCCGTATCCATTGCCGATTTGTGGTAACACGAATGCTGCAACAATAGTCACAGCCAAACTAATTAAGAACAATTTCTTGTAAAACATTTTTTACCACCTATTGTATTTAATTGCATATTTTGTTTATTTTTTTGAAATTATGTTAATATTATTATAGTTTCATACTATCATATTTTATTAGTGGGTAATAAAAGTTTTCAAGCATCATATGTGTTTTTACTTTATTTATGCTCGGGATAGCTAATCCTATTCAAACTTTCGCAGAATCATCATCCACTCAACAGGACATTAATGCTGAAATCAACCAATTAGAAAAAACTTATGGTTTCGAAACAGTTGACTTGAATGATTCAACAGAAACTATTAATCCAACAGAATTAGAGTTTGATACAACAGAAGAATTTGAAGAATTCGTAAAAGGTCTTCAAGAAGAAGATGAAGTTGAAGTTAATGAAGAAATTTTAATTTCTGAAGATGAAGAATACACCGGTAGAATGCAAACTTTTGCTACTACAAAGAATGGCTCAAAACTTCTCAGCTGGTGGGCACCAATTCAAAACGGGAAAATTATACTAGGTTCATACAAGAATATTCGAATTAAATATAAATATAAATATAAATTGGTTAATAAAAAACCTCAGTTTGTATCAGTTTCTGAATACGATTCTTACTTGACTGGTATTAATTTAGAAGTTGACTGGTTACATAAAGATGGGAAGAAATCCTTCAGTAAAAAGAACAGTACAAAAGATACTGCTAACATAACTGTTGAAGACATATATGTGCTAGGTGTTATAGTTGCCGGACACCCTATTGGATTTAAATGGAATGGTTCATGGAAACGCTCTTTAACATTAAAGAAAGAAAAGTGATTAGATGTTCAATAATATGAATGTAGAGGTTTATCAGTCTGTATCACTGATAAACCCTTTTAATTAGCATCATAAACTTCGCAATCTTCGCCACTACCAAGCCTTCTTCTTTATGTATCTTGTTATTATCCCTTATGCCTAGCATAAGACATAGCAGACTACATAGTCCAACAAGCGTTCCCCAAAACATCCTTTTCACTTCATTTATAAACACAAAGGAAAATAACTTTTACTTGAATTTTATTATTAAACTTTATCCATTTACCAGCCCTGTAGCTCTCAATAAGAAAAAGGCTGCCGCAGCAACCTTCATTATTGAAGTAAAGCACTAGTTAGCGAAATAAGGGAGCAATCGTTATCATTAACATTGAAAAGCAAATTAAGAAAATACTTATTTTATTTGAGAGTTTTTCTTTTCCTTTACCTTTATAAAACCCTGAAAATTGAAGACGATTTCTATAGATTAAGTTAACTAAAGCTCCCATTAAACTTCCAAGAATAAAAATGATAGCTACGATGCGAAGTAATTCTAAGATTACCCTAAACATAATTCATCTCCTTATTCAAAAGTTATACCTGCTTTTGCAACTCACTATAATGACTGTGTGGTGACTATCTTCAATTGCACTCTAATCATACAGTGTCTGCCCTACTCTTCTACATAACCTTGTTTTCGGATTCTGTAAGGGTTTTAGGAGCCTTAAGTACATAAAACAATCCGCTGAAAATTAATAAAATTCCAAGGCATTGAAGCAAATCTGGATGAAATCCAGTAATCAAGATATCTAAAAGTATAGCAACAAACGGGTCTACAAAAATCATAAAAGAGACTATGTTTGTAGGCAGGTGACGAATACTATTAAAAAACAAAAGGTACACAACTCCTGTATGAACGATACCAGTGAAAATGGCATAAAACCACTCCGCTGAATGTAGGACTGTGTAGGTTGAAAAATCAATAAACGGAACTAGTAATAGAATACCTATAAACATTTGAAGAGAAGTAGTGGCATACACACTTGTCTTTGTAATGCTCTTTCCTAAAATCATTGTAGCTGCATAGAAAAGGGCCGCAAGCACTCCATATATAATTCCTTCCCATTCAGGAGATGATGAACGGAACCCATCTGTTCCCATAATAAATAATGTTCCTATGAAACATAGAAAGATTGCTACGATAGAGAACAATGTCAATTTCTCTCTAAAGATGAAGCTCCCTATAATAAGAACAATCATAGGAGCTAAATGATAAAGTGAAATAGCAATCGTCACGGATATCAATTCAAACGATTTAAAGAGGAATATCCAGTTTAATAAGTTGGTTCCCCCACAGAGAATGATCAAAGGTGTCTCTTTGAAATTCCATATCTCTTTCTTATAATTCCCTGTCATTACCCAAGCAGTACATAAGAATACTGCAGCACAAATGCAACGAACAAAAACCAGTTCCATTGCCGGAAGGCCTGTGAGTTCAGAGAAAAAACCGACAGTTCCAAATATGGTCATAGCCAAAGAGAGTTGGAATAGTGCATTTCTATTCATTTTTAATTTTCCTTTCTTCATTTCAATAGTAAGCTGGTCATGCTATCTTTCTCAGGCATGCCATCGCGCGTGACAATATTGGCCCACATTTGTTCTAGAATTACTAATCTATCCAGGTTATTGCGCGGCAAGACTGTCACAATATCATCTTCCATACCTTTCATTAATTATTTAGCCTAGGCGGGTTCTATCAATAATTTCCTACAAAGTGCCGAGGCTTTTTGTTCTAAATCCAGTCATTCGGTTATGTATATTATATCTGGGGCTTAATTCTAAAATAGAATTAAGTGTTGGCCCATTTTTATTGTATTTAACAATTCTCATTATATACTCTTGAAGTAGGTTAACGGATGTAGTTTCTCCTTTATCAACTAAAGCTGCCAACTGAACAATGGTTAATTTTCACAGCTTGGATTTGCTCAGTACCCAAACTGTTCCCTTCCTTGCAGTACACAGTGCAATACATTATGTGTTATACCTCCTTCCTATTTATATCTAATTACTTCAGTTCGACAAAAAGCAATAAAGAACCTCCCTTTATATTCCATATTACCTACAAAAAAAAGTCACCACTACATGGCGACCTTTAACTGTTACGATTTAACTCACAACCATATAATCCCTTAAGGCCTGCTGTAGCGTCCCCTTTATCTCTGCTTTATTATCGAAACAAAGCCCTGCACGAATCATTTTTGTAACAATTTCTGGGCGTAATCCAGTAATCACAGCTTTACACCCCATCATCGAGGTCCCATCGAGAATCTTCATTAATTGATTAATGATCTCAACCTCCATTTCAAGAATACCAGATAAATCCAGGATCAAGATTTGAATCTTCAGTTTACCTATTTCCATCAATACCTTTTCCTCGATTATACGCATACGCGATTCATCGATCGATCCAATTAACGGAAGAACGCAGGTAGAGGGAGTGATTGGAATGATAGGAACAGATAGATTTTCTACCAAGTTTTGCTGAGCTAGAATCAATTTGTCTTTATAATCAGAATAACTGATAAAAAAATATTTAAGGAAAACATCAACCTTTTCGTTTACTTTTTTCTCTAAATCGAAAAAGACTTTCGAATCGTTAAACACATCTTTTAATTTCTCAAATTCATAAAGAAAATTCCACAGCGTTCTTCGGATAGCTTGGATCCATTCCAATTTGAACGAGAGAGTTAAGGAATAAGTTGCCCAGACTACTCCTTCTCTTTCGGCAAAGGCAATCATATCATCCTCATTCTGCTCCACGATATAACGGATCAGCTTATGTGCATTATTCAAAAGGTCGACATTTCCAATCAACAAGATTTCTTCAATTTTCTCTCTGACATTAACTGCTTCCGACAAAAGCTGTTCCTCCACCTCACTTTTGTTTTGCACAAGGAATTCCATTATTTTATCTTCCTCATTTAAAGAAAAACTCACTATTCTCCACTCCCTTTTTGGCACATTTCCCCCTGTGATTTTTGTTACTAATACATTCTCTATTGGCGAAGTTTTTTCCTTCTTAATTAGAAGGTTCCCTTTAAAGCTAAAAAAAGGTTCCGAATCTAATCGGAACCTCTCATTAACGAGTCATAATAATTTTTTATTAGCTTGGTAGTGTCAGCTTATTTCCAATAAGCTAGTGTACGTATTCACTCTGGATTTCGGAGGATTCCATACAAAGAAGAACAAAATTAAGTAAGCATAACTATATAGCTATGCTTACTTACAATCATTATTTATTAGGTGTTTCTTTTTCATCATCATCATCCATATTAGTGAGATATGCTTCTTGAATTCCATTCATCCCGTTCATAAGTTGTTCTGTTGTATATTCAAGACTTCCGACTTTACTACTCTGCTTATTTTTATTATTCTGTTCGACCTTTTTAGAATCTGAATTATCCAAGTTTTTCACCTCCAATGTTTAGGATGTCTAAACATGGAAGAAGTATGTATGATGGCTGGCCCTCAATGAAGGGGCTAGCCTTCACTCTACTCTACATTACTATGCTTGGAATAAGTTAATTCATGGCTTATAGACTGGCTTAATGAATAATTTAGGCATACTGCATCACACAAAACATGTACACACTGATCAAACAATGAACTTAAAGGCTGGACACTTTTCGTTTCATGGTTTAAACGATTTTTCGTTGCAGCCGGAATCACCAGAACCTCATTAGAAACATTCGCTAAATCCGATTGATTATTCGTAGTAATGGAAATCACCTTGCATCCGATGTCTCTACCTTTTGCAGCAACGGAAATCACACTATTCGTAGAACCACTCCCGCTAATGGCTATGATTAGATCTCCTTTCGCAAGAGAAGGTGTAATCGTTTCCCCGACTACAAAAACGTTTAAGCCAAGATGCATCAATCGCATCGCAAAGGCTTTAGCCATAAACCCCGATCGTCCTTCACCTACAATAAAAACTCTAGTAGCAGGCTGTATCTGCTGCAGGAGCAATTCCGTTGCTCCTACATCCATTTTGTTAAAAACACCGTTCACTTCTTCTAAAATAATCGAGATTTCCTTTTTCAAGCTTCATTCACACCTTTCACCATATTTATCGTTTCCTTAAACAGACGAGCAGCTTCTGCTGGATCTTTTGCTTTTGTAATCGCCGAGCCAATAATAATAACATCTGGACCCTGCCTGATCATTTCTGGCAAGGTTGCAAGTGTAATCCCCCCTGCTACTGCTCTTATTAATCCAGCCTGCTTTCTCATTTTGGCAACGGCATGATCAGCGATCTCCTGGCTATCCTTACTTACATGCTCACAAAACACTGCCTGATTGTATATCTGTAATTGTTCAAACCGGGAATCAGGTACATTCAATAAATCTATCATGATCTGACCTTTGTATTCACGCGCTTTTTCCAGGCATTTTTGTATGGTTACATCGGGTGCAGCTCCCATCACCGTAGCAACATCTGCACCCTCCTCAAAACATAAATCCATTTCGTAAGCCGCATTGTCCATCGTCTTCATGTCTGCAACGATTTTTTTATCCGGAAATTGATTTTTCATTTTTTTAATACTAGTCGTTCCAAACTCTTTAATAAGAGAAGTTCCTACTTCTATCCAATCAATAGAGGATTCCACGGTTCGAGCCATTTCAATGGCTTCCTTCATGTTCATGCGGTCCAGTGCTAGCTGAATGATCATGACGAAACTACCTCCCTTTGCTCGACTGATGCAACCACAGGCTTTTTAACCGTCAATGTGAGCAGAGCTGAAATCAATAAGGAACCGGCCATAAAAATATAGGATGCTCCTGGCCCTCCAGTTAAGCCGTTCAAATATCCAACAAAATAGGCACCTACAAATGAACCAAGCGCCCCCATACTATTAATTAGGGCCATTGCTCCTCCAGCCACATTCCGCGGAAGAATTTCAGGAATGATGGCAAAGAAAGGGCCATAAGGGGCATACATAGCACCGCCAGCAATGACCAACAGAGCATATGAAAGCCAGAAATTCGATGTACCGATCATGAAGGATCCGAAAAATGCGACCGCCCCTACAAGCAGCGATGTCCAAACAAACGTTTTTCGATTTAATGTTTTATCTGAAAAATAGGATAATGTCAGCATCGAAATAACAGCTAACAAGTAAGGCCCGGATGATAACCAGCCCGTTGCTACAATATCCATATGGGATGCCTTTTTAATAATAGATGGCAGCCACATAACAAACCCATATACTCCAATACTCCACGTAAAGTATTGGATGCTGAGTACGATGACCTGCTTTGATTTAAAAGCTTCACGATAATCTTTTACAGGCTTTAATGCAGCCTGTTCTTCTTGAAGGACAGACTCCATATTTTTCTTTTCTTGATCCGTAAGCCATTTAGCATCTTTTGGACGGTCATTAACAAGCTTATACCAGATAAACGCCCACAGGACAGCCGGAAGTCCTTCAATTATGAACAGCCATCTCCAGTCAAATGCCTTCAATAAATAACCGGAAAGTATCGACATCCATAATACAGTAACTGGATTTCCTAAAATCAAAAAGGTATTGGCACGAGAACGTTCTTCTTTTAAAAACCAGTGGCTTAAGAAAACGAGCATCGCAGGCATAACAGCGCTTTCAACTACTCCCAGCATGAAGCGAATGGGATATAACCACTCCACACTTGTCGCCATTCCCGTTAATGTGGCTAGTCCTCCCCAGAGAATCAAACTCCAGAAAATAAGTTTCTTTGCACTTTTCTTTTCCGCGTAATGTGCGCCAGGAACTTGGAAAAAGAAATAACCAAGGAAAAATAAGGCGGCCAGAAAGGAAGATACTCCTGCTGTAATATTGAGGTCTTCCCCCATCCCTCCTGCTACACCAAATCCATAGTTGGCACGGTCGAGATAGGCGAGACTGTATGTGATGAACACCAAAGGGATTAATCTCATCCACCTTTTCCTCGAAGCTACCTGTAATTGAGCAGATTTCATGATTGAAGCACTCCTTTTTTCATAAAGTGTTCTAGCTCTACCATATTAGGAAACCCCTCATGATCTCCAGAAGACATCACGGCTTTTGCTCCTATCGCATTTCCTCGTACAACAGCTTCTTCATATGACAACCCTTCCAATAATGCGCTGATTACCCCGACAGCAAACCCGTCTCCCGCCCCAACTGTATCAACCACTTTCGTGACAGTAAAACCGGGCACCTGTTTCCTTTCATTTTCTGTAGCAAGATAGGCTCCTTCTTCCCCCAGTTTAATCACCACAAGCTTAACCCCTCGTTCTAGATAATAACTGGCGATATCCTCTTTGTTGCCATATCCTGTTAGAATTTCTCCCTCCTGAATTCCGGGAAGCAGCCAATCCGCCTTTTCTGCAAACTGATTGACGACGTTAATCATCTCCCTCTCATTCGACCAGAGGGTAGGACGAAGATTTGGATCGAATGATATGGTTACATCCTTTTGTTTCAGATGATTCAACACTTGCCACGACAAATCTCTGAAACTACCTGAAATGGCAGGCGGTATCCCTGTTAAATGCAGGTGCTGAGTTAAAGGGAGCTGTTCTAATGGAAAATCCTCTAGGGAAATCTTACTGGCGCTTGAATTCTTCCTAAAGTATTCAACGACCGGATCTCCTTTTTCGACTTTCGATTTCAACTGGAACCCTGTTGGATTTAGCTCATCCACTAAAATATTCGAGACATCTACTCCTTCAGTTGTGAGCGTTTTCATAATCATTCGCCCGAATGAATCATTTCCGACCTTGCTCATCCATGCAGTCCTGATTCCTAACCTTGACAAGCCAATGGCTACATTGGTTTCCGCCCCCGCCACAGATCGTTTATAACTTAAGCAGTCTTCAAGGCTCCCCGGCTCATCCGCTATGAACATCGCCATTGCCTCTCCCATCGTTAATACTTTAAGCTCGCTCATGGTTAACCCCCTGTTCCATTTTCATATGTGAAATATAGGTTGCTACATTTTCCAAGGTTACTGGGAATTCTATCGCTCTCGGATAGGTACCACTTAACCTTTCTAATAACTCATTCACATCAGACTGCAGTGGCAATGAAATCGGCTCAGTTATCCATTCCTCTTTCTCCCTCTTCACCTGTTTCAAATGAACATAGACAACATATCTCCCTAACTCTTGTGCAGCCTTCATTGGAACCTCATCTGTGTACAGCCAGTTGCCCATATCAAAAGTCAATCGAATCGGAATGTCCAACTTCTCAGAACGGTTCAGAAAATGAGCGATTCGATTTAAATTTCCACCTTCAAGCGTTTGGTCGTTTTCGATGGTAATCTTTAATCCACTGTGGCTTTGCATCTCTTCTACTAAAACCTTATTTACTTGAGTCATATCAGTTTCCGTGAAATGATAGTGTCCTAGAGGCAGCTTTAGCAATTCAGCTCCCAGTTCATCCGCTTCCCTAGCCAGTTGCTTAAAACGTTGCTCATCCATTTGATAGTGAGGGCCGATCAGACATTCAGGAGCAGAATAATAAATGTCTAAGTTAAGCTCTCTGCATAAGGCACCTAATTCTTTCAATGAATCATCTGGGCCCAATAGCTCTCTTCTGATTTCGATTCCATCTGCTCCAGCGGATGAGATTGATTTTATGATTTCAAGATGCCCGAGTGTTTGAAGTATTTCTAATGGTATTGAATTCATGCATACAAAGACTTTCATATTATTCCTCCTAATGAATGCGTTTTCATCAAAATGGTATCGGTACCATTTTGTGATGAAATAAGACTTCCTTTCTTAGAAGACTTATTTCTGGATATAAGGCGTTGTTTGTCTTATGTTCAGTTTCGCTTGATACGCCATTGTTTGGGCTGGAGACTCGTGCCCGTCAATACGACGCAATATCATTTCCATAGCAGCCACCCCGATTTGATACGTAGGCTGTTCAATTGTTGTAATTCCTGAATAAACAATCGTACTCCACTCTGGATTATCAAAGCCAATCATTGCTAAATCTTTTGGAACCGACAGTTTCTTTTCTTGTAAAAGCAAAATTAATTTTAATAGCACCACACTATTTGCGGTTAATATAACTCGTGCCTTGCCTTCTGAGTCATCTAAAAAGTGCTGAAGCTTGGAATCTACATCATTTAAATCGTCGACATTTACCTCATAAACATCTTTTGAACTCGGATGACCGTGGCTCAATAACGTTTGCTGAAAGGATAGCCGCCGTTCATACCGGGTACTTACTTTGCTTGCTGGTTCGCTGAAAAACGCTATTCGTTCATAGTTTTGGTTGACCAAATAATTGACCGCTTGCGAAGTGGCCTGAAAATTATCCAAGCCTACAGTATCAATTTCAAGATCAGGTACTTTCCGATCCAGCAAGATAATCGGCGTCTTCTGGTCTTGCATCTGTTTTAACATGTCGTGATTTCCGCCGGTTGTATGAATAATAAGCCCATCAATACGATGGGATAGAAGCATTTCAAAATATCCTCTTTCCTTAACCGGATTATTATCCGAGTTGCAAATCATCAGATTATAACCGTTCTGGCTGCATATATCTTCAGCCCCACGAAGGATAGCCGTCGTGTATGGATTGTTAATGTCTGCAACTATAATTCCAATCAAATAACTCTTATTGCTTTTAAGCCCCCTGGCCATGGTACTGGGGCGGTACTCCATTTTGTTGATTGCCAGCTCGATTTTCTTGCGGGTTTTGTCAGAGAGCTCATCATATCTCCCCCCTAAATAGCGGGAAACCGAGGTTTTTGAGACACCAGCTTCTCTAGCGACGTCGTAAATTGTAACTTTTGAATTTTCTCGTTTAACCATTTCATTCATCCATTCGCGAATTTTGGTACCGGTTCCATTTTTATAAATATTAACACATTACCAATGAATGTCAATCTATTTTCAATCATAATACTCTTTCGAATTTAAAAAAGAACATTACATTAAATCACTTGTATTCTTTAGTTTTCCTTTTTAAAAAGTTTATTTTCAGGTAGTTGCACAAACAAAAAAAGCGGCCAGAGGGCAGCCGGATCTTCAATGAAAGCAAGTTTTCAACCTAAAAAAGCCGATTAGTGTACGTTAAAGTATCGACTTCCTTAATTTGTTTAGTTAAACTAACACCACCATTAGCTTAAAAATAAGTTATCCGCAGATTAATAGTTAAATATGATAAGAAGCATTCATGTGGCGGACTTTCCAAAAAAATTGTAAATATTAAAATCTGTCATAGGAGCATCGGTTAAACCAATATTTCGTCCAATAGTTATAATTTGCCCTCGATGATAGGTACTGTGATTCATTACATGGAGAATATATTCAAATCTTGGACGGGTTTCATTAAACCATGGAGTTTCCACATGGCAATCTTTTGTTATTGAACTTTCGGTAAGTGAATTCACATATAGGGCCAGTTCTTTGGAATTGTCCACAATCATTTTAAACACCTCTTCGACAGTCTTATATGATCGATCACTGAAAACCCCTATATCCGGTGTTGACTCCTGCTTTAACACTTCCAACCAAAATTTCTCACCATCAGAAACATGCTTGAGTGTCCAATTGATACTCGGAAAACTCGAAGGTATTTTCTGTTCTATTATTTCAGATGGCTTTGTTTTCAGCCAATCTATCAATTGGGCATTTGCCCAGAGGTTGTAGTTCGCATAGTCTTTCATGAGCGATGTTAAATTCATTTCTTTTGTTTCTGGTTGTTTTTCTTTCATGTTTAACTCTCCTTTGTTTTAAGATTTTTTTCTACCCTTTTCTTACGTTGTTACCTTAAATAATATTCTTCCATATCCCCCTTTGATACCAAGTTGAAAGAGTGTAAAACTAAACGGCCACGTTAGCACAATAAGAAAAGAGTTGCCGCAGCAACCCCTACTTTAAACTTAAGCCCCCGTTCATTAAATAAGAGGTCATATTCAAGTCTATCGTTTAATAGTCATCTATCTCATCACTTTGAAGAACTGGACATTTGAAAAAAACCTTAATAGGGTCCTAGTGAACCCCCTGGTATTTTAGGAACCATCCATATCTAATCTTAGTTCTATGTTTTCTTAACTTGGAAGCATTTCAATTACAACATGTATATTTTAGAAATTTGGAACAAATATTATTACAGTTGCAAATCCAAAGGAGGTGGCTAAAATGAACGCACAACGAGCAGAAGAAATTGCTTCTTCGCCAATTATGGCTAATGTGACCTATAATGGGGAAAGTATCTACATTGAGCATGTGGATGAACAGAATGGAATAGCTACAATCCATTCCCTTGATGAACCAAATAATAAACAAAGTGTTTCTGTAACCATCTTAGAAGAACAGTAATTTGTCGTGTATTTCCTCGATACAATAAGAAACCTTCACCTTCGGGTGGTGGTTTCATTTTAGATTAAGTTCAGTTGCCATCTTCTTCTTTAACAATCCATCTCCTTAATTAGAGCCTTTTCAATAAACTGCCACGTTACTTGAAGTAAAACTACCCCTTCCGTTATATCATTATTAAATAAAGAACTTATATACTTTATTAACTTAAGAAAAGTCCCTTTATTTATAAATATGTAGTCATCCTCTTGAACTCCGATACCAAGATAAGGCTTTTCGTTCAATTTCCAATAATAACTTTTCTTTTCCTTTGATGTACGAATCCATATCGTAAGGAAATATATATGACAATTCCTCTTTAAGATCACCATATTTTTCTGCAGCAGAAGGATTTTCTCGTAAGTAATTTCGAAAAGCAAGATGACGTTCAATTCCGGGATTGCCTAATTGATAAATATGAACGTGATGAGTTCGGTTATCTCCTCCTTTTTGAAAGAACCTACGTCCATATAATCCGTTTTCTCCTTTCGGCTCATAACCAATCCCTAACATATTCTTGTTAAACTCATCTATTAGATGGATTTTTCTTACCACAGGCATTATGTCAATAACAGGCTTTGCCTTTAGTCCGTAAACAGAAGTACTTCCTATATGATGAATTTCAATTATTTCAGGCCCAAAAATCTTATGTATTACATTAGCCTCTTCCTTATACATAGAAGTCCATTGGTTATTATATTCAGTTACTTCAACTTTTCTTATTTTTAATCCCTCCTCATATATTTCCCATTTTTTATTTTACAATATATTAGCTCGGCTGATCTTATCTATCTTCATACAGATACCGTCTATATTGAAGACCAACAAAGATCTAAAGGGTTTTGGGCAGAAAAAGTGGATTTTGAAGTGCGCAGACCATCCAATGGGTCCAAAAGAGAAAGCTTATGTAGTTCCGATTTTTCAATAAGCTTAGCTTCGAGCATTAACATAAAAAAACCTCCTATCATTTTCTTAATAGGAGGTTTTATAAGGTAAGTCTATAATACTCATTAATCTAGACTTTTTTGCTATAAGAGTATACCTTCAGAATCCTTCGTTCTTCTTAACGAATAGTGTTCTTGAAATAGAATTTTTAAATCATGTACTATCTGCACTCTTTCAGACGGTCAAAAAATTTGTTATGTCCCTATAATTTACGAAAACTAATAGAAAACTAGTGTAGGTATATTCATATAGCCTCATAATTTTCTGATTCTTTCCCCCGACTTAATGATAATATTCATATTCCATAAATCGCCACTTTCAATATGACTTTCCATCTGTGATACATCAATATCAGTATCGATTTTCACCCTTTTACGCTCTTTTCCTCTTAATCTTACCTCATATGGAGAATCGGTATTCATAAGTGAAATCATTTTCACATCATCTTCGTACTCGTCAAAAAATTCAATAGTGAATTGTGCATCATCCTTGCTGTAGTTTTCAAAAGGAAGTTCGCATTCCCCATGCAATATTGTCTCATTGGTCATTTCAAAACTGCAACTACTTATATCACGTTCATAGGAAATGGCGTAAATGCCAGTTGCAAAATATTTTTGAAACGAACTGGCTAAGAAAGGAGGAGTAATCATTGCAACCATAATAGCCAGCACTACAAATCTACCATGATATTTTCCCAATGATTTCACAAGAAAAAATAAGCTCATTATTAAAAAAATTAATGATGTAATTCCTATATACTGTAATCCATTTACTGATTCAACAGGTATATTTAAAACCAAAGCAACTGTTTCACCATAAGGACTTTCATGTGGGAAAGGGAAATTTAATGCCATAGACACAAATAAAAAAATGAGAGCAAAATATATATATTTTTTATCTTTTATCAATATGAACCACACCTATTCATTTACTATTATTCAGAACACTTCTTACAACAGGTTTTATTATCTTATTTATCTTGTAACAACACAGTGTAAATTTAACATGTAATTTCCTAAAAGGATATATATCAAAAAAAAATCTCCTGCCCCTTAGTTCAATAAAAACCCCTGTATAGAAACAAAGAAAGCATATAAAGAGGCAATAATACTCATATACCCCCAAAATCTTTTTCTATCTTTTTGAAGCTCGGCTAATCCTGTCACCAACATTAACGCTCCTAAGAAAAAAATCATATATGAAGATAGCTCGAAATTTTTAGTGATTAAACCATATCCTGATAAAGTAAGAACTATTATAGAAAAAACGATTCTTAATATTTTTAACAAGGTACCCCACCGACCTTCCATATTAACCCGTTATACTAGAATAAAAAAGCTATCCTATATAATAAAAGGGCCTAAGCTACTACAATAACTAATTAGAAAATTTTACCGAACTAGTCCCCATTATACTTCCCCCACCAATTCCAATCACTATGCCAAAAAGTGTCCATTGGGATATATAAATTCCTACTAGAAACAACGATAACCCTACTAGCCCCATTAACAAACCAATTTTTTTATACCTAGGAGCCCCTTTCATGATCTTCCAATAGATATTTACGGATATAATTGGATAAAGTTCCAATTATATTAATTTCTAATTAACCTTTTAGCTTAATAAAGGACTGTTATTCAACTAATGCTGCCGGGTTAGTTGAATAGAAAAAGGCTTTACTTCTCATTGAAATAAAGCACCCATTATAAAATAAGACTGCTAATAAATTTTAAGGTGTAAATACATTCCAGTTATGTTACGATACACTGAATGGGTAATTTTAACATTTTATAAACCCATAAAATGAAAACATTAAAGGAAGTGAAATATTATGAGAAAAAGAAAGGGAATTATTTTTATGACTATGCTTTCAGCAGTCCTTTTTTGTGTTTTATTGATTACAATCTCACTATCCCCGCTTGCAGATTTAGGACCGAATGCTAATCAATTCGGGTCTTCAGGAATGTGGATATCAATAGGAATGATACTTGTTTTTTATCTATTGCCCTTAATAATATATTGGATAGGTATAGATATAATGAGATTCGTTTTAGCCTTGTTTTGTTGCGGCGGTCTACTGATAAATTCCACAATAATTGTAGCAGTTTTAGTAATAGCAAAATTTAAAGACATTAGCGCTATATATATTGCTAGTATCACAGGTCTTTGTCTTGCTGCAATAATTGTAAATATTTTATGGTTCTTCATAGCTTTTCGTTCACCTTCAGCTAAGAATAATCCAAATCAAACCGTATTACCTTAAAAGCAAAAAGCCTACAATAAATGCTCTTCATAATGGAGAGCTTTTTATATGCTTATATTTATTCTTAATTATCCTGCTCCGTTAACTGCATAAGAAAAGGCGATCCTTATTAATGAAGAATCGCACCTGTTAGATTAATAACTATTTAGAGATTTTCTGTGTGGAATGGGAAATCGATTATTCAAGATGTCTTCAGCGGGTATTAATTTAATTTTTTTCCCTTGTTGCTATAAATATTGATCTCATATTGATCGTTTTTAATTATATTCTTTACTTTCTCTGAGTTAAGATAATCTTGAACTGTTTCTTCAATGGCTTCAACAATCTTTTCTGATTCTGAATCAGAAGATGACAAAGTTGTCTCTATAGAAATCGGTAAATAATCAAATTTATCCTGGCCTATCAGCTCAACAAGAAAAAGTTACCCCGAAAATTGAAATGATAAAATAATGTATATAACCGCAAATCCGTAATTTAATAGATAGACCCGCTTATCTTCTTTTTGAAAATAACTTTCAATCCCATCTATTACTGAATTGACCCCTAATAAGGTAAAGAACATAACAAAATAGAAATCAAAATCATTGATAAAGCCCATTACCAACACGAACAATATTGCTAGGCTCATTAAGATTTTTATTATAATAAATGATTTTGTACTTTTCTTTGCCCTTTTTTCAAAAAATAACCCCAATCTAAAACACCATCCTCATTCATTACATTCCTTTTTCTTCAAGCATAATATAAAACGAAATGAATTTGGTATAAATTCTCAATGTTCTTGTTTTATTAACGCCCTTTGTCTTAATAAGAAAAACCGAAATCAAAGATCGATTTCGGTTCATTCTATTTATAAATGGAAAAATCTTAGTTTGAAATATCCTTCTTTTGAAAGAAGAAAAAGGTTAATGCTAAGAAGATAAGGTAATAGATTGCTAGTACACTTATAGAAAATCCAAGAGTTGCTCCCTCAAACATTGAGAACGATTCAGAAATGTAACCTCTTAAATTGAGATGAGGGAATAAGACGAACTTTAACCACTCATTTTTTTCAATAAGTGACTGTATAACTAAATTTAAAGGAGTTGAAGCAAATAAAATAGATATTGAAACGCCTACTGCAAGTGCTTGGCTTTTAAATAATGTGCTTAACATGAAAGCAATGGTTGTGATAACTAAAAATCCTGGTATCCAATAAACCATCATATCAACAAAATAATCGCCTACTATTACAGGACTAAAACCAAAAGATGCAGGATCTAGAATTTTATCTGAATACGACCCATTTCCAAAGAATAAAATTCCTACTATATAACTGAATATAAATAGACTCACAAGTAATAACGCTGCAAATAGTAGTGATGTTATATATTTAGAAAGGAGAATTTTCCAACGTTTATAAGGCCTGATTAACAATTGCTTAATGGTGCCATCTGAAAATTCAGATGAAACTAAGGAGCTGCAAACAATCACAACAAATAGAGTAACAAATGATGTTAATGATGTAGTCCAGTTTGCCATATACGTCCAGTTCGTACGCAAGTCAGGGTTTATATTAGCGTCTAAAAGTTGTTTATTTAAATCGATTTCTTCCATTATCGCGGACTTTTCATCTTCACTAATTTTAGAAGTTTTTAAATCATTCTGCTGTTCTTGTATTTCTGCTTGTAACTCTTGCTTCCAATCTTTACTTGATTCGACTGGATTTAGTTTATAATCAATCAACGCTGTTCCTACAGCTGCCAATAAAAGAAAAACGATAAACAAATATGTAGATCCTTTTGAAAAGATTTTCATCCATTCATTTCTTATCAAGGACATCATACAGACTCCCTCATTTCCTGCTCAGTTATTTCAAAGAATTTATCTTCTAGTGATTTTCTAGTAATGCCTATTTCATAAACATCTAATTGATTACCATTAAAACTTCTGTTTATACTAGCCGTTTGTTCACGTGTGGCTGATACAGAAATTGAATTCGCCTCATATTTAAGAATAGGTATATTACCAAACTGTTCTTGAAGGATTTTTTTAGCTAGCCCTCCATCACTGACAGTAAAAAGAACTTCACTAATTGTTTCAGTTTTTTCATCTACAATATGTTCTTTCGTATGTATGAGTTTTCCCTTTTCAATAACGGCAAAGCTATCACACATTAATTGCATTTCTGATAGTAAATGCGATGAAATTAAAATACCCACGCCCTCACTTGCCAGTACCTTCAAATAATCACGAAACTCGCGAATCCCTTGTGGATCTAAGCCATTAGTTGGTTCATCAAAAATCAGTAAAGACGGTTTATGCAAAATTGCTTGTGCTACACCAAGGCGCTGACGCATTCCTAATGAATATGTTTTAACCTTTTTATCTATGGCATGATCTAATTTAACAAGCTTTATTACTTCTTCAATTCGCTCAATAGATATTTTATTAGGTGACATACGAGCATAGTGAAGGATATTTTTTCTGCCTGTCATGTATTTATAGAATTCTGGATTTTCAACAATGGCACCTAATTGATTCATGGCACCTTCAAAATCTTTATCGAGGTCATATCCATTAATCATGACTGTACCGCCCGTACGATTAATAAGACCTGTAATCATACGAATAATAGTGGTTTTACCAGCTCCATTGGGACCGAGCAAACCAAATATTTCCTTGCTTTTTATTTCAAAGCTAACATTATCTACAATGGTGGCTTTTCCAATTTTTTTAGTTAAGGATTGGACCTTAAGAACTGTTTCATTCATATAATACCTTCCTTTTTGTATATTTACCAAAATCACACAAATGTAATATTACCATATTATGCATATTATTGCTATGCTGATATTTTTCCATATTGTCTATAACATAGTCTCTTAGGTGAATGAACATAGAAAAAATAGATCTAGTGAAGATAATCTATTATAAAAGTATTATCTTATTCAAATGTTTCTATTTATTTGCCATAGAGGTACATGGGATATAATATTCAAAACTCGAAATGTTGCTTAATATGGAAATTATTAAGCAACATCCAGATATTCCAGATGAATTGATTGAAATAATGAAACAAGGATAGAATTAAAAATGCAGGAGCAGCAATGGTTTGAACATCAATTTTTAATAGCAAGAAAAGAATAATTCATAAAAAAAACCTGCATTTACCTGACGCTGCCCCAGATAGTAGTTATAAAGAAAGGGATATTTATTTGCTCGATTTACTTAGCCAATTTTCAACCTTTTTCTGTAGTTGTTCACCTAAATCAGCACCATCTTCTGTATCTTTCAATACCTGTTTTGAATATTTAATAGGAAACATATCTTCAAGTGAGTCTATGAATTCTTCTCCCTCTTCTGTTTCTTTATATTCTTTTAGAAAAAAACAATAAGAAAAACCGAAATCAAAAATAAATTTCGGTCCATCATTTTATAAACGGTAAAACCTTTTCATAATCCCATTCAATCAGTAGAGTCTAGTAGTATCTTCGATTTTCATTTGAATTTCCCCGTTCTTATTAATAGATTCTAAAGTGATTTTTCCCCCACCTGAATATCCTTTTTCAAAATATCCGATTACATATTCTGTATGCTGTTTTCCTTTACTATCTTTATATTGTAGTTTCATCGAATTCTCTCCAAAATCTTCAGTTGGCGTTACATTTAACTTAGTTTCTTCGCCTGGCTGGATTGAGGGAATTTTAATATCAGAGTTTATATGATTATAGGTCAAATATAAACCTGTAATTTCTTTATTCGTTTGATTTTTTACCGTGAATTCAAATCCTTCTTGCTTTAATAATAGAAAATAACTTCCCAATCCAATAATTCCTAATACCAATATTACGCCTATAACTTTTTTCATCTAGCCAACCACAGCTCCTAAAATCTTGTCGCATTTGATACGTCTCTGAATGTTAATTCGTCCTTCAGGAAGATAATTCGTCCGTTGTGCAAAATAATTCGACCTTCAAGAAGATAATTCGTCCGTGTGTCAAACTAATCCGTCCTTCAGGAAGATAATCCGTCTTAAAATTAGAATTATCGAAAATATCTTAACCCCCATTATATGCCACCCATTTAATTTAATATTTCAACAAAGAATCTTTGAACACTGTAAGTTTAAAGATTTCCCGAAAACTCATATCTAGAATTTAGTTGATTCAAGCTTCAAAATATATTCTTCAACCTCTTCGCCTCGTGCATTTGAATATCCTTTGTCCTCATCGGTAATTGCAAACCCGCATTTTTTCAATACTCGAATAGATGCGATATTATCCTTAGCCGCTCGGGCATAAAGAGGTCGAACATTTATTTCATGGAGGAATTTACTCAGTGCATCAGTGGCAATCCCCTTGCCCCAATATTGCTTTCCAATCCAGTAACTGACTTCTTGATTGCCAAACTGTTCAAAGTTTAGAATGCTGCCCACCACACACCCGTTATAAAGTATGGTCTTTTTCAAGATATTCTGGTTCGCTAAAATATTCATCCAGTGTTTCAAAAAAGCCTCTCTGTCAGCAGGATCTTTAGATGTGAAAGCAGCCATATTGTTTGCAGTAGAATCTAATTGATGCTCGAAAAAGATGGATAGATCACTCTCTCTGACATCTTGCAGTTGGACTTCTTCGTCATTTTTAAGGAATCCCATAAAATTCACACTCACTCCCTGACAGATTTAGTGTCTATCTTTTACATTAGCATTAGGAAAAGATTTCTCAGCAATCAACCTCATTGAAATAAATCAGACCCCATAGTTCAATTAGAACTATTTCTTTTCGGTAATTGCTTAGTCAATAAGGTTCGTACTTCATCTACTCCCCTATTTCAGTAAAGAGTATACGTTCGTATCAAATGGAACATCATTTTGATACATATAATTCTTTAAAACCCCTTCCTTCTCAAAGCCCAATTTTATTAATAACTCATTAGATGCTTTGTTTTCTACAAACACAATAGCTCCAATACGCTTTAGATTAAGTTCTTTAAAACCATATGATATGACTTCTAAAACAGCCTCAGTGGCAAGACCTTTGCCCCAATTCTCTGGAAAAAGTGCATAACCTATTTCAGCCCTCTTATGTTCAGAAGACCAATCGTGAAATCCAATTGTTCCGATAATGCCTTCCTTTTCTTTACTTTCAATTCCCCATTTAATGCCGCGTTTTTCATTGTAGTTATTAGCAAAATTCACAACAATATTTTTCACCTGATCTAAACTGGTTAACGGTTTTTGTCCATAATAACGTAATACATCAGGATTTGAAAAACAGTTTAATATATCCTGGGCATCATCTACAGTAAGTTCTCTCAAGATAAGCCGTTCTGTTTCTAATTTAGGAAACATTCTCCCACCCCTTTTTTCATAGTCTTTCACGTTAATCAAACAACAAGCTAGGTAGACCTAATTTTCCAACTGGTTATTTACTATTTTTTCTAAAAGGGCCTTAATTTCTTCATTCTGCTTTGTATGTTTGTGTAAGTCCTTTGCGATTAAAGGTAAGTAGTAAAGGAGAAAAACAGTAATTGCAATAAAAAAGATTATGGATAAAAATTGCATGAGTTCACTCCTAATGGTCATTTACAACAATGAAAAAATAACATTAATACAATCAAACTGCCTCGTTGAATAAAAAAGAACTGTCATATAGACAGCCCTGATCCACTACTTGACTAGCAGTTAGACAAGTTTGTCGTTATCTTTTTTTCCTAATATAAATGTAAAGTAAGTTAGTATAAGTGTTAGTATTCCAGTGCCAAATAAGACACTTCCAATTATTATAAAATTATTTTTATGAGTCTCAACCACCATATTCTATTGGTCAGTATCATAGATTCCATCTTCCTGATTATCAAGCCAAGAATCCCCTAGTGAAATGCCAAAATTAATACTTAAAAACATCAGTGCTAGCCCTGTTATTGCTAGTAAAGATGAAATAATCAATAAGTTATTACTATGTTTAGTTAACATGTAGTTTTCCTCATCTCTAAATCTATTTCCACAATAAATAAATATTACCATATTTTTCTTCAAAATTGAGAGTTAATACATGACAGCACCTTAATAAATCAAAGGGTTTGTTTTACAATGAATTGATGGATTCCACCATTAATACTTATCGGTTGTAGCACCAAGGATAGAGGCGCGGATAAAATCAAGGTTTTGGAAACGTTTGAGTTCCTTCGGCGCACCTGTCACGACTGCTCCATTTAATCAACCTCAATCAAATTATTTTTATCCAAACCAGCACTTGATGTCCTTCTGCATGGATGGGCCACTGGTAAAATCGATTTCTTCTACTTTTTTTGATTCATTGATTATACGGAGAGCTAGAATTGAAAGGGATGAAGAGTTTATTATATTTAGTATTATTTTCCTAAGTGGTTGTGTAAATTAAGAAAAAATCTTTCTTTTAAGTACGAATGTCCGATAACTGCGTATATGCCACCTCTTCTTCTTCTTCTTCAAAAATGAAATACGCTATTACAACTAAGGATATTGGCATCATATATCCTCCCTATTCGTTTCTCTGTTTGTTACATGTATTAACAATTCTTTAGTGCCTTCGAGGTGTTTTTCCTTAACTGCGCCTGAAAAAGTGATAGTTTAGCGAATTGTTTAAGGCAAGAAACAACGAGGAGGACAAACATGAAAAAAATATTATTTACGATCATAACGGCTTCTATATTCATTATTGGAATTTGTATGCCAACTAGAGGTGAAGCTGCCGTTGGAGATCGCACACTTTCGTATGGAACGAGTCATAGTGATGTAAAGGAGCTACAGGAATTATTAATGACAAAAGGGGTCTTCCCCTATCATGAAGCAACAGGCTACTTCGGTCCGATTACAAAAGAGTCTGTAAAGAAGTTTCAGGAAAAATCAAGACTAAAAGTTGATGGAATAGCAGGTTCACAAACGAACCAGAAAATAAAAGTCCTTCGCAGTGGGGATATTGGCAAGCCTGTAGCTGAACTACAAAGGCTATTGAAGGTATGGGGTGTTTACACTTCAACGGTCGATGGCATATATGGCACTGGTACAAAGCAGGCCGTTTCAAATTTTCAAAAGCAAAAGAGTTTATCGGTTGATGGAATTGCAGGGGCAAGGACTTTAGGCAAATTAGAGGAGAAAGCCAATTTAGTAAGCCAAAATGTTAAGGAGCTGACCGTTGCAAGCACAGCTTATACGGCAAGCTGTTCTGGATGCTCCGGCACGACGAGAATGGGTGTTGATTTAAAAAAGTATGATGATGCAAAAGTGATAGCAGTCGACCCGAATGTGATTCCTTTAGGTTCTAACGTAGAGGTTGAGGGTTATGGACAAGCCATCGCGGTAGATACGGGTGGAGCGATCAAAGGTAATAGAATTGATGTTTTCATTCCAAAAGAAGCGGATGCTTTAACGTGGGGAAGAAAAGAAGTGAAAGTAAAAATAATAGAGTGATTGAATACGGCTCCAGCGTTTCAATCTGAATCTGCTAAATAAATAGAGAGAAAGAGCATGTATTGAAAACTTAAAATACATAAACAATTATTAGAAATATCAAATTAAAAAGAGCATCAAGTGTTGATGCTCTTTAATTTCTTATACTACATATAATATCTCTAGGAAACTTCAGATTAACCTATTTCTAATTCCATTTAAATATTCGTTAATCCTTCAAGAATGTACCTTGCCGATACTCTAGGTAAGCTTGATCAATTTCCTCTTCTGTATTCATGACAAATGGTCCACGGGCAACAACTGGTTCCATCAAAGGTTCTCCCGCATATAAAACAATTCGCAATGGTTCAATTGCTGTTATATCCACTTCACTTTCCTCTGATTCTTTCCCTGCACCCAGCCACAACACTTGACCCTTTGAAGCTTTCATTTCGTTTTTACCGAATACTCCACTTCCTTCAATTAGATAGATCATTCCGTTGTAGCTACCCGGCAAATTCTGTGTGACCGAAGCTCCAGGCTCTAGAAGCATTTCCACCATCGTAACAGAAACATGGTTTTTCGTCGCAGAGATAACATCCTTTGATGAACCAGAAAAGACGCGGATGATAGCTCCTTCTTCTTTTCTCACTGGCATATCTTTTCCCATTAAATTTTGATATCGCGGTGTTGTCATTTTTTTATCGCGGGGAAGATTGACCCAGAGTTGAAGCGAATGGGCGGTAACACCTTCAGAAGGCACCTCATTATGCACAACGCCGCTTCCGGCTGTCATCCATTGGACATCACCCGGTCCGATTATTCCACCATCCCCGGTATGACTGTCATAGTGCTCAATCGTTCCATCAATAACAAATGTGACTGTTTCAATCCCTCTATGTGGGTGAATATCAAATGAACCTTTTTGAAATTTATCCTCCATCATTAAAAGAAAGGGATCACTCTTCTCCCAATTTCCTGGTTCAATGACTGGTCCCGCAGTATGAATCGGACTATATTTTTGAAGTTTCACATCTCTTACTTCAGCAATATCACGTTTGAAGATATTTTTACTTTCCATTCCTCTATTCATCCTCCTTGAAGTTACTAGTAACCTGATAAAGTGCCATTACTATATTTCTTCCTTTTTAGCTACTCAATAACTTTCCTAATGCTTTGAAAACAAGTTTCGCTCCAATCACATACCTGATTTAGGATTCCTCCTGTATGGGATTAGGCACTTCCATTTGAAAACTATATCTATGAACCTTTATCATCATCTCATGCAGGTTCTTCTTTTCTGTGTCATCCAATACATCAAATAATGAAGCTTGAAAATCTGATTGAATTGGCATTACTTTTTCCATTAAATCTTTCCCTTTTTCAGTTAATGAAATATATTTAACTTTCCATTGTTGATCCCGAACAATCAGATTATCCTTTTCTAACCTTGTTAACATATGTGATACGCCTCCACGACTGATCGTAAGGTGCTCCGCCAATTCCAGTTGTGAAACAGGTTGATGAATAAGCACTTGTGCCAACATATCAAATTGCGCAACAGTGACGCCAAAATGTTGTAAATGATCATTCGAAAGCTGGTTACTTCTTTGATAAAAACGAACCATTCGCAACCAAATCAACAAACTCAATTTATTATCATCGGTAAACCCTCGTCTATCCATGTTTGACCATCACCTCTCCTCTTGGTTCACCATCAGTTTACTAGTAATTTGATAAGTAGTCAAATGGCATTAGTCTATCATACAAATTCCCTCATATAGTATAGCCATCCTGTTTCTAATATAAGAGATATTCTCTCATCTAATGAGAGATTTTGGGGGAATTATTATAGCAGCAAAATAAAAGAGATTGTTAAACCTAGAATAATATCAAAAAAAACACCTCGTAGCTTGGTTTGAAATTTACGAGAAATCACTACCAAACGGCTAAGGTGTCCTAATAGGATACTATAATTTAACATTTTTAATATCAATTCAGGGTGCATAAAAGGAATTTGCTTCTACATCTTTTTATATTAATTATTGATGTATATTTGTAATAATCGTGTTATCTTTTATTTCTCCATTCTCGGAGTAATTGTCCACATGGAAACTATTTTTTTCTGCACTGGTTGTAATTTCATTTTCTATGATAGAAAATCCTTTTGTATATTGTATAAACAGGCCAATTCTTCCAATATCCGAAAGAGTGTTGTGCCTTATTTTAATATTATTTGTATATCCCTTATGTTGATATTCCAAATCTGGTTCATCTATTAATAAACCATCCGTTCCTATATTTTCAAACGTATTATCACTGATTGTTACATTACTAGCAAACCCCAAATATATGCCTCGATACGCATTGGAGATCCTATTATTTGAAATAGTTACTCCATCAATCCAGTTGAGATAGATATTAGGCTTTTGATTACCACCAAGCTGATTATTAAAGACATTTTTTGATATAATGAGGGACTCTATTTTTGCAACGTTTGTAGGGCTAGGCCAACCCTCTCCATATATATTCTCTCTGCGCGTATTTTGAAATATATTATTTGATATTGTTGTGTTACTACCTGATTGTGGAAGTCCTGTTTGAATACCATTAGATGTTTTCGAAGATTCCCCTTTTCCATTTGGATTAGAGAGTGCAATACCTCTGTTATTATTTAAAAAGGTATTATTTTGAATAGTCGTATCTTTCCATTTAAAATTACGAATGCCTACGAAGGTAATACCTTCAAATGTATTATCTTGTATCATGATATTAGTGCTAAACTTATTGTGAACAGAACCATGATTTCCAATGCCAACTGGCCAAGCAGTTGTTCCCTTGGTTCCACTTGCTCCAAAATAGGAGTTGCGAATTGTTACATTTTTTGAAGGGGTTCCATCATAAACGCCATATTGACTAAATCCCAATTTAGTATGCTCAGATATTTGGATTGCTTCTGAATAGAAGCGAGAATGGTCAGGTGTTGTGTCCTTAAATCCTAAAAATTTACTATTCTCTATTACAACCTGTTCGGAAGCATTAATATCTATTGCATGATCGCTTGCTACATCTCTAACCTCTATATTTCTAATCGTAATATTTTTCCCTCTTGCAATACCAATTGCATTGAACGGGTCTGGATAGTTTTTAATATTACCATTCCAAATACCACCCTCAATCGTGATATTACCATGGCCATTATAATCCGTATACATTGCCCCGGCATCACCATTAACCATTATCGTATTGTCATGACTGCGTAGCAGCTCAGCCCCTTCTTCAAGGACTAAATGTGTGTTCTTATATATGCGTAACGTATTTGTAAGCTTATAGGTTCCTTTTGGAATGATAATCTTGATCGGGGTGCTACTCGTCTTAGACAAGTCTAAGGTTTTTTGTATAGGTCTCGTATCGTCGTTAATTTGATCTCCTTTAGCACCAGCATCTTTTACATTAATAACAGACTCAGAAACAGTCTTTGAGACGGGCGAATATTCATTATTATTCAAAGATATGATTCCCTTGAAAATAACTAAAACGATTAAAACAAAACAGGCGATAGTCAAAGGCACTTTTTTAGGTACCTGCTTAAAACGGTGTATTTTTTTCATTTGAAAGACGATTCCTTTTTTCTGGATAAGTCATTTTACTACAATGTTTTGAGCGAAAATCCATATTCCATGACCTTCTATAACCAAATCCATTACTTTTAAAGAGTTTCGATTATACCATATTATCTCAAAGGAACTTTGAAAGCATAATGGGTAATAAATTTTCTACTCATAATCGTTTAAAGAAAAGCCTAAGTCCATATAAATTTAGGACTCAGGCTGCATAAAACGTTGTTTATTTAACTCTGTCTACTTTACAAGGCTCATTCGTAGTAGTTACTTATAACTTTAGGTCAGCTTTAGGTCAGCTTTAGTTAAGCCTTAATCAATTGTTTGTTCTCTTGTACTTGCCTATCACTTTGCAAATCTTGCATTACAAGTTTATTCAATCTATTCATAAACTCTTTATAATAACCTGACTGATAGTGGGAGAACGTTTTCCCGAATGGGTGATCATGTTGTCCAATATACTTAGTATCTTTTAGGTTAATTACCTTACAACCGGGAATGCACTGTATGAACCAAGAATTTAGCTTATCCCAGAAATAATTATTCCTTTGAATAATATGATTCCGTGGGAACTTTTTGATAGAGCCATCTGCATCATAATATGTTGAGGTAAAGCCCCCGATATTAAGGATGATGCGATCTTCAGGAAGGTATTCTTTAATTTTTTCTGAAAACTGAATCATAGCTTCTTTCCATAAAGCAAAGTAAGTATCATTGTTGTCATGAGTAACTACTTCATAATCCATGAATTCCTTAAAGTATTTGCTTTGCCTTAAAGCAAGGCTTGCACTAACGATAGTATCATCATTTATTTTAATTATGTCACGTGCAGCATCTGCATATAAATCAATGATCAAGTATTCAGGACGCAATTCTTTAATCTGATCAAAGAAATTCTTCTCAAAGTCGCTCTGAATAAAATACTTGTTATACTCTGATACATCATCCATCTTAGCAACATCTATTTGCATAGGATTGGAAACCATGCTGATAATGGATGAATGGAATTGGGTTAATACACATTTGTAATTCTGCTTATAAGTTGGGTTAAAGTAGTTTGTTGAATTGAATGGATTTCTACTAAAACACGAGCCTAATACTGCAACTTTAACCGCATCATGTGAAGGTTTGTTAGAGTCTATAAAATAGAGAGAGAAGTTGCCTAATCCGTTTACATATGGTTTAAACTTATATGATGGATTAGCACTCATAATTTCGTATGTAAATTTCTCTTTTTTTAGATCTTCAAGTGGCTTAACCATTACATCTATGATTCTACCATCCAATGTAGTTAAACGTACAAACATATCCCATACATCTCCATGATGAATAACTTCATCGTTAAGAAGCTCTGCTACAGATAGTTCTGCTTGAAAATGGGCATTTAACAAGGATAAATGTGATACTTTTTCTGTATAGTAAACATTTTCCTTTCCAACTGTATACCGCTTTTTTATAATTAGATATGATTCGAGCTCATCGAAATTCCAGACATCATATTCAGGAGAAGAAATTGTCCCTAAAAGATGCATAGTATTGTTTTCAAATTTCAGCTGTGAAAGGTTTATTTTTAGTTCACTAGGCCTAATCAAAAGGGCGATAGAATTCTTCCCCGTAACATATGGCTTGGTTCTATATAAATCATTATGGGAAAAATTAAAATAATTGAAATTAAAAAGTCCTTTAGTTCCGCTTGAACATAGTAATGGAGCTTCAACAACTAATCCATCTTTGCTTGTTACTTCGATAAAAAGGTCCCAAATAAGGTTCTTATTCAATTGATAATTTTCAAATAAATCATTAATGTTTAAGGAGAAATTTAATGGATTTACACCTGTAACAGGCTCAATTACCATAGATTCGTAATACTCGAAAAGGTGCTCTTGCTCTCGTTTTTTCACCATTAATCTAATAGAATAGTTATTCCAATCTTCTTGTTTCAAAATAGCTGAATTACTCATCTGAACTGATAAATTGAAGACTCCCTCATTAAATGAAGCTTTGCCAATGGTTGCTTTAATATCGTTTTTTAATACAAATATAGATACTCCGTTTTCTCCTGTAATGTACGGTTTTACTTTAAATTGTTTATTATCTAAACTCACATAATCATTTATGCTAATTTTTAGTTGGTTGTCTGTTTCTAGTTTGAAATAATCATCCCCAGACAATAAAAACAAGTCCCATATCATTTCATTATTTAGAGAAATCCCTTGAAGAAGAGTGTTTATATCTTTCTCAAAAACAAATTCACTACCGTTAATATTCAGTGGAAATGAATACTCCTCTGGATATTCTAATCCATGTTCAATTTCTCTTCTTCTAATACAAAGGGAACAACTTTCTTCTAATGAAACTTCTGCTTTACCATTTAGCGATAATTCACCATTACTATATCCTAAATTAGTTACTAAAATTGTCATACGTACCGTACCCTCCATAAGATTGAATACCCTTAATTTATTGTTCCACCTAAGGAATTTATAGGTTGTTTATTCATGCTGTGAGTATTTTCTTCTATTATATCTTCCCAAATTTTACCGATGTTATCTATTTCGTATCGCTTAACACTTTCAAGGCCTTTTTCGGAAAATGCTTTCCTATTTTCATAATCCTCCATTAGCGCCATTAGGGCTTCTGCGAATTTCTCAACATTACCATCTTCAACAAGTAAACCATCTTCATTATGGGAAATAATCTCACTTGGCCCTTTTGGACAATCAAAGCTCACCACTGGCACTCCACATTGCATAGCCTCTACAATAACCATTCCAAATCCTTCAAATCTTGAACTTAATGCATAAATAGAAGCTTTAGAAAGTTCAATATCTATATGCTGAGTCGAGCCCATTAAAATCACATGATTATACAGTTTATACTCTGAAATTAAATCTTGAAGATTATCTTTTTCACGGCCGTCTCCAAAAATTTTGAGCTTCCAATCCGGATATCGCTGATTGACAATTTTGAATGCCTCTATTAATAAATCAAATCCTTTTTGTGGTACTAAACGTCCAGCGGCAATTATGGTCTTAGAATCCAAAGGGGATACGACACCTTGTAAATTTGGAATAGAGTTGGTGATTTTTCTAACTTCAACTCTTCCATCTTTAAGTAGTTCTTTGTAATCCTTTGTATCTTCATCTGTTAACGTGGCCAAATAATCCAACTTAACATAATGTTTAATAATGGATTTCTTCATTCCCTCAGGATAGATGGAGAAGTTTAAGTGTTCTTGTCCAATAATGCGAACTTCTTTATTTGCATATTTACTTGCAAAGATGTTAAAGCTTGGTCGAGTGGTGACTAATATCCCCGAATTAATAGTTTTAATTATGTTATACAGCTTTATATCAGTTAGCAAGGAAAAGAAATGATATCCCTCGTCATCTGTATGAATAAGTTTACTTTTGATTTTAGATAATTTATTAGCTGTTCTCGTTTTTAAACTTGTATCATCTTTTCTTCTGCTAACTACATCGTGTAGGACAACGACCTTGATTCTAGGATCTATTTCAAAAAAAGGCACTTTCCGATAACGGAAGACACTAATGATTTCTATATCGTAACCAGATTGAGCTAAATAGTTAGTTACGTTAAGAACAGTTCGTACTGTGCCACCCATTCCATAAATATCAAACACTAAGAAACGAATTTTCACAACAGCTACACCCTTTTTCTATTTAATTTTTAAATACGGCTTCTATCGTTCGTTTAGAGGCTTGTCCGTCTTCTAAATGGCAGAACTTTTCTCTGAAATTCTTGAATCTCTGATTATATAATTTTTCTATTTTATCAATGTTTTCAATTGCATGGAAAAGCTGCTGTTCATTAAGGACAATAGGTCCTGGAGCTTCCGTCTGAAAGTCCATATAGAAACCACGAACCTGGGAACCATAACGAGATAAATCATATGTGAAGAAAATAATCGGTCTGTTTAAATTGGCATAATCGAACATAACAGATGAGTAATCCGTAATTAATAAATCAGAAATTAAATATAATTCCTGAATATCGTCATAACTTGAAACATTATAGATAAACTCTTCATACCCCTGAAGCCTAATACGGGTAGCATCCCGGTAATGTAATCGTAATAGTAAAACGTATTCTTCCCCGAATTCTTCTTTGAACCTTCTTAAGTCAAATTTAAATTCATATGGCTTATGTTGATTTCCGTTATGAAAATCATAGTCTCTCCATGTAGGGGCATATAAAATAACCTTTTTGTTTTTTGGGATATTAAGCTTTCCCTTAATTTTCTCGGTTTTCTCTTCAAGGTTTGTTTTATAAAAAATATCATTCCGAGGATATCCTACATCTAACATCTGTTTATCAAATCTGAATGCTCTCTTTAAAATTGTAGACGTGTACTCATTTGGTCCAATGAGATAATCCCACCTTGCATTTCGTCTGCTGATCTGAGGTGATGTGTTTTCTGTATAAGATAAAGAGTTAGGATCTATATCGTACCCTAGCTTTTTCAATGGTGTTCCATGCCATGTTTGTAGGTGGACTGTCTTATTCCTTTTTTCATAAAAATCAGGGAAGTTCCCATTATTTACAAAATATTTTGATGTAGCCATATAATAGTAGTATTTGAAAGAGTGTGGTCTGACCAGAATTGGATTCCCTGGAACTTCTTGCTTAAGATTATTTAAGACCCATATAGGTTTAATATTCTGTTTTTGCTCAAGCATTTCTTCATAAATTGCTTTAGGACTACATGAATAGCTTTTCCCATGAAAACTTTGGAAAATAACATTTTTCCGGTTAATTGGAAGAACCTTATTACAAGCCTTATAAAAGCGGAGACCCCATTTAGTCAAGATTCTTTTATACTTACCATTTTGTTTAAGACGATCCTCTAAGGTTGAAATCACCTTTGCCGGGTCAATATTCATAGTAAATGGTACAAAACCTTTTTCAAGTTGAATTTCACACTGAATTAGATCAAAGCTAATATCTTTAAGCAATGAATCGCTCATTTCTAAAAGGCCTTGAGAACCTAAGTCTGCGGATACAATAAATTGAAACTCAAGCTTAGTTTTTCCTGTTTTTTCAGTTTGCCATGTGACAGGAAGTTCATATACGACACCGTATTGTGCTTTAATTGTTAATTTTCCTTTAGTAGTTGCAGGGAAGTCGATATTAGGAGGTTGTATATTTAGCTTTCCTACTATAGAAAGAATCCCTTTTTCTATTTCAACCTTTTCAATAGACTTAACGGCAAGATAGTCCCGAGAAAAAATGGATACTTCCTCATGGAGGGTATAATAAGGCTTTACAGCAAGAATTTTCCCTTCTGCATCGGAAAACATCATCTGTGGTATTGAGATTAACTTTTGTTTATTAGTAATACCATCCAAACGCGTTACTAAACGGTTCATTTGTCCATCCACCAAAAGATATAAATCCCAAACCCCGTCTGTAAATATGCCCCTGTCCACAAGTTCTTTTACTTCGAATGTGTGGGTGAAATAAGACTCATTGATTTCAATATCTATTTGATATTCTTCAACAGACTGACGCTCTCTCACAACAATATGAGCGTTATTGTAGGATACTTCATTAGCTTTATCTCGTGAGATTACTCTTCCTGATAAAGTGATTTCTCCATTTTCAGAATAAATTGCTTCGACTTCAGCCTGTAAGTTTTCTTTTGTCACAAATAAAGCAATTCCTTGACTCTCTTCATCTATATTAATGTAAATATTCTTAATACCTTCAGAAGTCTGGAAAACTGCTGTTTTATTAAGGTCTACAGCAGGTGGAATTATTATTGGTAACATCATCTCTTGGTTCTCAAAGGTCATTTTGATGAATAGTTCTGTAGATTGTTCATCTAACAACTCATAAGAATTTTTTGAGAAGTCGAGGCGAATATCGAACCCTGTCCAATTATATTTATTATCTGGTTGACCAAAAAGTGTTGAAACATCACTACGAGCCACATTATTAATATCAATATTTATATCTTTATTACTAGAATGAAGAATAAGTTGCTTCCTCACATCTTCAGACTTTTTCACATCCCAAGATGGAACTAGGAAATAGCCACTTAACAATAGAGTTCCGTTTTCTTCTAACGCTATGTTTTCTACTCTGAGGATAGCTTTACTTTCCTCACATCTAAAAGATAAATTTCCTTTGATTGTGGAATAGGGGAGAAATGAGATATTTGAATTTTTCACATAAAAAGGAGGGAATTCAATCGATTCTGAAAGTTTATTTTTAACTCGAGTTTTAATTACAGTTCCATTTTTTTCTTTTTGTAAATAGGCATCCCATATTCCTGTTGTAAGATAGTTGATATGGTTATCTATTGAAATGTCCACACTAAATATTTCTTTTCCTTCATGCTCGTTTATAGGAAACTTCAAAACCTGTCTAGATGTTCTATCGATTAAAGTGAAGAAAGCCTCGCCCTCACTTAACGCTTCATCAGTTTTTAATATGATGCTAATTTTCTTTGCTTGATACTTTATATCAAACAAAGAACACTCTGATTGTTCTTTAGGAAGCCATAATAATTCTAAAACCTTCAATTTGCATTTGCACCTCTCAGTTATTAACTCTTAATTTTTCTGTTGGTTTAAACCATTTAATAAAATATTAATTAAACAATTCGCTTGAGCAAGCAATAAATAATACGATTGTTTTTGCATGATATTATATAACCCTTATTTACAAATAATTTACAAATAATTCACAAAACTTTAATACCATTATATATATTTTTTAACAAAACTGAGTATATCATACCATTTAGTTACATACCATAAGGATTTTTTTGTTATCATTTTATAAGGATCGTTCTGTTTAGAATTATAAAATTTCATCAAATATATTAAACGGTTTATGGTACTTTAATTGACGTATAGGCTTTTTTAGAGATTAAACACCTCTTCTATGTACTTTGCAATCATCCACCTTCGTATAATCCCTTGACCCTTGGTCTTTTCCTATTAGCTTTTCCGAATTGTCCATGCAGGAGTATCTACTCATAAGTATTTAAAGAATAGTCATTCATTAAACACTATCCTACCTTTCCCTCCATATTGCTGAACTAATTGGATCTCAAGCATAAAGACATAGAAAATCCCGGATAAGGGACCTTTTTTCATGACCATTATTCGGGATTTTGTTCAAGTTCACAATGAAGAGAGTTTTTTTATACAAACAGAGTATTTTTTGAAAGGATTTAAAGTTAAAGATAATTCTCATGAGATTTATGTATAAAAACTACTTAACTGCCTTATGCTTTTTGAGTATACTTTCCAATTCTCTTAAAATGTCGTCTCTCAATTCAGGACGTTGTAGGGCAAATTCAATGGTAGTTTTTACAAAGCCATCTACAACTCCGACATCATGTCTTTTCCCTTCAAAATCATAGGCAAATACTGATTGAATTTCGTTTAGTTTTTGAATGGCATCAGTTAACTGAATTTCACCTCCAGCACCAGTTTCATGCTTAGCTAAAAAGTGAAATATTTCTGGGGTTAAAATATATCTCCCCATAATGGCTAAATTAGATGGAGCTGTTCCTTGTTCTGGTTTTTCAACAAAGTTATTAACTTCGTACCTTCTACCATCTTGAGTAAGCGGGTCAATGATACCATACCTATGCGTTTCGCTTTCATTAACGGATTGTACGCCAATAATAGACGAACCTGTCGCATCATATTCATTTATTAATTGACGCAATGAAGGTACCTCGCTTTGAACGATATCATCACCTAAAAGTACGGCAAATGGTTCTTCGCCAATAAAATTACGGGCACACCAGATAGCATGTCCAAGGCCTCTCGGCTCTTTCTGCCTAATGTAATGGATATTGGCTAAATTAGATGGATATTGTACTTTCTCCAATAAATCAAATTTTCCATGATCCCTCAAATTATTCTCTAGCTCATAGGCATTATCGAAGTGATCTTCTATCGCACGTTTATTCTTTCCTGTGACAATAATAATATCTTCAATGCCTGATTTCACAGCTTCTTCTATAATATATTGAATAGTTGGTTTATCCACTATTGGTAGCATTTCTTTTGGCATTGCCTTTGTAGCAGGTAAAAACCTTGTTCCCAATCCTGCTGCAGGTATAATTGCCTTTTGGATTTTTTTCATTGATTTGAAGCTCCTTCATATGACCTTTTAAAAAACTACTAATTTTTCCATCTAATATTTATAGTAACATAGACTTGGTTTTTGTAAACAATTTATCCTAAAAAATCCATTTAAGTTGTAGTTGGATACATAATTGTAATTTAAAGCTAATTAACACATCCCAATTACTTAGGTACTTAAAGACCCATACTTAAGAGAAACCTTTTAATTGAGGGTGACTGCCTGTCTAACATTATTTCCAACTATATCACTTGGTTCAAACCCCTAATGAAACTACTTCTTCGACAAAGTTGGAACTGCACTCCCCCTCTTACCTCTTTGACAAGAGAAAAACATCACATATTCCGTTCAGTTTTTTGTCTCTAAACCAAATACAAAAACGGAGAGACTGAAAATCCTCCGTTTTTTGACTATATTTTAATTAAGCCATTAATTTTTTCTATTTAAACTTTATAAAGTTTAAGTTTACACTCATAAATCGTTACGAATTATTCAGCTTCCGAAACAACAGTAAAGCGTTCATTTATGTGCTGAGGGCTTTCAATTTCATCTAATACTGCAATAGCAAAGTCAGCATAACTTATATAACTTTCACCTTTTGAGTTTACAAGGATGTTATCTTTCCCTAATTTATACCCACCTGTTCTTTTGCCTTGTGGATCAAAGAATGCAGAAGGACTGATAAACGTCCATTGAATTCCACTAGCATTTTGTAAATCCTCAAGGTTTTTAGATTGATTAGATGCTGTTGCAAAGTATTCTTTAGGAAAATCCGGTGTATCTAGTACGCGAGTTGTTTTCGCTTCGTCGACAAACAGACTTCCTGCACCACCAACAACAAGCAATTTAGTATTAGGTGCATCTTTCATAGCTTCAATTAAGACTTTACCAGCTTCAACATGTAGATGTTCATGCCCTGGAGCAGCCCCAAACGCATTTACGACCACATCAAATTCTTTAACATCATCTGCCTTCAAAGCAAATACGTCTTTTTCTAAAACTTCAGCTCCTTGATTTTGTACTTTCGCTGCATCTCTGACAATAGCCGTAACCTCGTGGCCTCTAGCTATAGCTTCTTTATAAATCAGACTTCCAGCTTTTCCACTTGCACCAATAATAGCTATTTTCATTTTAAAACTCCTCCTATAGTCGTCTTTATATTCAGGTTGTAACTAATTTGTTTACATGTAATAATATAAGTTACAGGATGACGTTTTGTCAATTTATTTTATCCAAACTTTAGTTTACTAATAACTTTTGTGAGCAATACTAACTTGTAACTACTCGAATTACATGTTAAGTAATTTATACTTAAATATAGAGATTTTAAAGGAGAGAAAAAAATGTCTATCAGTACCCGCTTTTCAGTAGGAATCCATATACTATCTCTTTTAGAAGTAAATAAAGAGGGAGTTAATACATCTGAATTTATCGCAAAAAGTGTTAACACCAATCCTGCTTTAATAAGAAAAATCACTGGCATGCTAAGAAATGCAGGTTTGGTAAATGTTCGGCCAGGTATTGCTGGAGCTACTTTGGCTAGGGAATTATCCGATATTACATTACTCGACGTTTATCAGGCTGTTAACGTCGTGCAGGATAAAGAATTATTTGGGATTCATGAACAGCCAAATCCAGCATGTACCGTTGGAAGAAACATACAAGATACAATTGGACCCATTTTTTCCGTTGCAGAATTAGCCCTAGAAAAGGCATTAGGAGTAGTAACTATTGAAGATGTTGTAAAAGATATTTTAGAAAAAGAAAAATTTAATAATCAGTAATGTATATAGAGGATTTTGGGGAAGTACATCAACTTTACGAAATGGTGCAAATTAAATAAAGGCACCATTCATTGTAGAGGTAAAATGAAACCATTTCCACAACGAAAGATGCCTTTATCAAAGGGTGTATTAATTTAAAGATTACTTACTCAATCATTATTGTTCTTACTCATAAGTATTCCCATACATACAGTAATAAATGAAAAAGCAGTAAAAGCTAACAACGGAATGGTGATAAATCCAAGCCAGTTAATATATTCTCCTGAACAAGGAACACCACTTTGACACATTTCGAACTGTTGAAGAGCAGGGATTTTTTGCAAGCTATAGTGATATCCTGAAACCAACATACCTAAAATCGACAAAGGGAGAATATAACGATAAATTTTTAGTTCCTGGTCATAAAAAGCACGGCCTAATAAAAAAACCAATGGATACATCAGGATTCTTTGATACCAACAAAACGTACATGGTACATAATGAAGAACCTCACTAAAATAAAGACTTCCAGATGTCGCAATGATAGATATTATCCAGGAAAATAACAGTGGCTTATTCATGAATTATTTCTCCTTCGCAGCTTCATCTACCATTTTCACTAAATCCTCAAGTGTATTTCCTTCAAACTTCTTACCATTAACAAATAAGGAAGGTGTTCCAGATACTCCTAATTCGGCCGCAGTCTCCATATCTTTGTTCCATGAATCCTCGGAAGAATCTGCTTTAAAAGATGTAACAACCTTTTTGACATCACTATCATTTACGATTTCTTTCAAGGTTTCTTCTAAAAACTTGTCCGTAAACACATCTTCTTTTTCATATTTCTGATCATCTGGCTGTTTACTGTATAACAGCTCATGAAATTCCCAGAAGGTATCATTTCCTAATTCCTTATAAACAGTCTCCGCGAATTTAGCAGATCGTATTGAATCTACGTTAATAAACGAATAATTCATGAAGTAAAATTGTGCTTTTCCGGTGTCAATCAATTCACTTTGAATAGAGGGAAAGAAATTCTCCTCAAATGATTTACAGATTGGACATTTATAATCACCAAATTCAACAATTTGAACAGGAGCCTTTTTATCTCCTAAATAGGGTTGTCCTTTATAATCAATTTCAAAGGCTACATCTTTTTCTTTTCCATTTGCTAAAAATATAAAGCCGATAATAATAACAGCAATTAACCCTATGATCCAAAATGTGAATGTAGACGATTGTTGTTGTTTATTATTTTTTTTGCTTTTATTGTTTTTATTGTTTTTATTGTTTTTAGTCATCTTATACCTCCATACTTATGTATTTGGGCAGAAACACTTCGTGGAGGTTCGGTTTTCAAACTCCTTTTGCTTCTACATTTATTGATACTTACTACATGTCACGAAATAATCAGCTTCCGAAACAAAAAATTCTTTCATGGATATACTAAGGTTTTTCTATTTCATCTAATGCGGTACTACCAAAATTAGCACCTAAAATGCCAATTTCCCCCCTTCTACTTTTCCGCCCTGTAACTAATTCATTTACATGTAATAATATAAGTTTCAGGAGAGTGTTTTGTCAATTACACGTAACTTTTATTTTGGCTCTTAACACACCTTCCATTTTCTAACACTTTTCAAACTAAAAACTGGGTTATCTCTCTAATTTTTTTAACTTGTAACTACTTGTATTACATGTTAAATAATTTATACTATTTAAGTATAGAGATTTTAAAGGAGAGAAAAAGATGTCTATCAGTACCCGTTTTTCAGTTGGAATCCATATATTATCTCTTTTAGAAATAAATAAAGAGGGAGTTAATACATCTGAATTTATCGCAAAAAGTGTTAACACCAATCCTGCTTTAATAAGAAAAATCACTGGCATGTTAAGAAATGCAGGTTTGGTAAATGTTCGGCCAGGTATCGCTGGAGCTACTTTGGCTAAGGAATTATCCGATATTACATTACTCGATGTTTATCAGGCTGTTAACGTCGTGCAAGATAAAGAGTTATTTGGAATCCACGATAACCCAAATCCAGCATGTCCCGTTGGAAGAAACATTCAAGATGCAATTGAACCTATCTTTTCAATTGCAGAACTAGCTTTAGAAAAGGCATTAGGCGTAGTAACTATTGAAGATATTGTAAAGGATATTATAGAAAAAGAAGAATTAGGTAAACGGACATTCTAAGGAAGATCAGCTTATCTATTAGTGATATTTGTTTATTTTTGTAGAAAAATCGATATAGAGATAATTTCGAAGATAATATGCTTTTTTCGTAGATATATTCCTTAATTCGAAGATAAAATGCCTGTTTCATAGATATATCCTCTCATAAGGAACAAAGTAGTCTGCGAATAATAGCTTAAAGTAAAAACACATGAGATATTCTCATGTGTTTTTACTTTTTTATTTATATTTAGGAATTTCAATCGTCAATTTATATGAATCTAACAAACTATACAAATTATAAATCTGTTTCACTTGTTTTGTTGCCCAACCAATATCAGTTGCGTACTGGTGTGAAGCATATCCATATTTCTCTGAGGCTGTGGGATTCCATCTCATTTTGTATAGCGTATCCTGTCCAGCAGAGATATATCCTTTGGCGATGAATTCAGCACCGCCAATGATTGCCGCTTCTGGAGTGAACCATCCTGCATTATAAGCATATTGTGCACCACTGCTTACCGCTGATCCATCATATGCTCCTACTCCATACATATTATAGACCGTTCTTCCATTCACCTTGACACCTGTCGCTAACGGTGAAGTCCCGTTCCCCGTCTCCAACAAAGCGTGTGAAATAAGATAAATCTCATTTACCCCATATTTTTCTCCTGCCGAAGTGAAGGTTGCAGCATGGCCTTGTAAGATACCTTTACCCGAAAGGATTCTATCATTCACTTCAGAAACATTCATGTTGGTCAATTGAGAGAGCTTAACGAATTGGAACGAATGGACTGGATCATTCACAAAATTATCAGGGTTGATATTATATTTTATATCTTCTGGACTAGCATTTACCCATGTCTTGTTATAATTCACTTCATACCAATAGTATCCGTCAGAGCCCTTTACTTTTGATTTAATATCCAATGATTGATTATTGCTGACAGCCCCCACTACCCAATAATTAGATCCGGCTCCGCCCCTTACACGCCAACTGGTTCCTTTTACCGTGCCTTTTGTTGAATTGATTAAAGTTAACCCATCCTCACGTATGTAGGTTTTATACTTTTTATCCGTTTGACCATTTACAGCCATTTGAATTTCAACCATCTTGTCCATCGTAAGATTATACTCTTTATCAACCCTGATGATCGTTCCATTCGAATTCCCTGGACTTTCTGGTGCTTTGGCTGATAAATATTGCGAACTTACATATCCTGTCTTTCCATTCGCCGTGATTCTTGACCACCCATTAGACTCCGAATAAACTGTTACTGCCGTATTGTTTACAAGTTTAGCTATAATCGAAGCTGAAGTTGATGCTGAAGAGCGCATATTTAAATTAGAGCCATCAACCACTTTTACATATTTAACTACCGTGGTTTCTTCATCGTCTGGATCCGGATCCGGGCTTTCCGGGATAGAACCAGGCTTCGTTGTTGATAGATATTGCGTACTAACGTACCCTTCTCCACCATACGCTTTAATTTTTGACCATCCATTCGATTCCGATATGACTTCTACCTCTACACCTTTTGCCAATTTCACAATGATGGAAGCGTCTTCTGACGGTTTATTCCGCATATTGAGCGTCCCCGAACTTACATTTACATATTTCGTCGTCGTTTTTTCAGGTATAGATGGTGTGGATTCCGTTTCTGGCTTTGTTGTCGATAAATATTTGGTACTGACATACCCGTCTTTTCCATCAGCCTTGATTTTTGCCCAACCGTTGGATTCTGAATACACCGTTACCTGCGTGCCTCTCGATAGCTTCGCGACTATGCTGGCACTTTCCGTCCCACTTTTCCGCATATTGAGCGTCCCTGAACTTACATTTACATATTTCGTCGTCGTTTTTTCAGGGGTGGATGGTGTGGATTCCGTTCCTGGCTTCGTTGTCGATAAATATTTGGTGCTGACATACCCGTCTTTTCCATCGGCCTTGATTTTTGCCCAACCGTTGGATTCTGAATACACCGTTACCTGCGTGCCTCTCGATAGCTTCGCGACTATGCTGGCACTTTCCGTCCCACTTTTCCGCATATTGAGCGTCCCTGAACTTACATTTACATATTTCGTCGTCGTTTTTTCAGGGGTGGATGGTGTGGATTCCGTTCCTGGTTTCGTTATCGATAAATATTTGGTACTGACATGTCCTTCTTTTCCATTAGCTTTGATTTTCGCCCAACCTTTAGATTCCGAAAACACCGTTACCTGCGTACCTTTCGATAGCTTCGCTACTATGCTAGCAGTTTCCGTTCCACTTTTTCGCATATTGAGCGTCCCTGAACTTACATTTACATATTTCGTCGTCGTTTTTTCAGGGGTGGATGGTGTGGATCCCGTTACAGGCTTTGTTGTCGATAAATATTTGGTACTGACATGCCCGTCTTTTCCATTAGCTTTGATTTTCGCCCAACCTTTAGATTCCGAATACACCGTTACCTGAGTGCCTTTTGAAAGCTTCGCGACTATGCTCGCAGTTTCCGTCCCACTTTTTCGCATATTGAGCGTCCCAGAACTTACATTTACATATTTCGTCGTCGTTTTAACAGGGGCGGATGGTGTGGATCCCGTTACAGGCTTCGTTGTCGATAGATATTTAGTACTGACATATCCTTCTTTTCCATTGGCTTTGATCTTCGCCCAACCTTTGGATTCCGAATATACCGTTACCTGCGTGCCTTTCGAAAGCTTCGCGACTATGCTGGCAGTTTCCGTCCCACTTTTTCGCATATTGAGCGTCCCAGAACTTACATTTACATATTTCGTCGTCGTTTTAACAAGTACTTCAGCTTTATTTACCGTTCCTGGCTTCGTTGTCGATAGATATTTAGTACTGACATATCCTTCTTTTCCATTGGCCTTGATCTTCGCCCAACCTCTGGATTCCGAATACACCGTTACCTGCGTACCTCTTGTCAGCTTCGCTACTATGCTTGCACTATCCGTTCCACTTTTTCGCATATTGAGTGTTCCGGAACTTACGTTTACATATTTCATCGTCGTTTTAACTGCGGTAGTAGCTGTGGTTACCGTTACAGTCTTCGTTGTCGATAGATATTTGGTACTGACATATCCTTCTTTTCCATCAGCTTTGACCTTCGCCCAACCGTTAGATTCCGAATACACCGTTACCTGCGTACCTTTCATCAACTTCGCTACTACGCCGGCGTTTTCAGATGCACTTTTCCGCATATTGAGCGAACCTGAACTTACATTTACATACATGTTACTAGTTTCTATAGTACTTATTTGTTCTGCAGGTAGTGGAGCTGCAGATATTTTTTCTTCGAAAGCAACTGTAGACAATACTGCAAAACAGAAAGTCGGTATAATTAATTTCTTCATTCCATTCTCCCTACTAAAGAATTATATTTTTACCATTTATTTAAATATCGGTTAAAATCATAGTTGTTTTATAGGTATTTATCCTTATTCGTTTAAAAATATATCATATTTCCTAGTGTCTTCAGATCTATAGAATCGATTTTAACAAAATAGTAATCTAACAGACATTTAAGTAATCAAATAGATATAATTGTAATATAGTCCACGTCCCAAAGTTAAAACGGAAAAAATACGCTATTGGATGACAAATAAAACCGAGCAGAATTAATGATGAATGCAAAAAAAGCCCCTCTTCCAGAGGAGTTATTTAGAAAAAATATGAAGATTTAGTTTTGAATTTATTACTCACTTCAGAACAGCCTAACTCCAATTGAAATAATAATTAACGTTCGACTAAATAAAAGCACATTTTTAAAAAAAGTCCGGAATATATATGTAGAGTAAGACATCCAATCCTTTTGTTTGACGCTTTGTCATAATAAACTATATAATTACTTATATATACTTATAGGAATCCTTCTGTTAAGGGGAGTAGCTATACAATAAAGTCGTCAATACAGGATTTTATCCTCGGCTTTATTGGCAACTAATTTTCAGTTGTTTGCAAGACCTTGCCGATTATTTGGTGAGGTCTTTTAATTTTTAAAGACGGTATAACCAACAATCGGTTATACCGTCTTTTTTATTGAAAAGAATTTGAAGCGATAATACTACTAATAGAGGTGAAAAGTATGCAGCAATATAGTGAATTAGCTCAAAGTGTCAAGATTTCTCATGATAAAAATAATACATTACTAGATGCCGATCATTCTTTATCACTTATTGGAAAAGGCCGAAGTGCTTATGTATTTAGAATACATTCTACCAATAAAGCAATGAAAGTGTTTTTTCCGAACCATACTCACACGGCTAAAGTAGAAGCTGAGATATACCAAACTGTTCAATCTATCGAATACTATCCAACTCTTTATGACGCGGGTGAGAATTATTTAGTTATAGATCACATCGAAGGCAACACTCTTTTTGAATGTTTAACATTAGGAATTCCGATAACGGAAGAAAACATAAAAGAGATTGACCATGCATTACAATTAGCAAGGAAAGAGGGATTAAATCCTTCAGATATCCATTTAAGAAACATCTTTATCACTTCTGAAAAGAAGGTGAAAATCATTGATGTTGCAAGGTTTAAGCAAGTGAAATCCTGCAATCAGTGGCACGACTTGAAAAGTGCCTTTCATCTCTTCTATTCGAAGTCATTTTTCCCGAAGAAAATCCCTAGCTTTATACTGAATTCCATAGCAGCGATTTATAAAAAAAGATTCTTACCCATCTAATCATCACTATAAAATCACATTGGAGGAACATATGAAAAAAATTATAACCATTGCTTTTATGTCCATCCTTACATTAAGCGGGTGCTCGCTTTTGGGAGAAGTCAATTCATCATTGGAATATGCAGATAATGCGACAGGGTATGTAAGTACAGTTAAGGAATTTGCCAATGAAGTGCCCGCATTGTCCCAAGATGCCGTCACTGATACCGAAGCAAGAGAAAATCTTGAAAAAGAACTACAACTGATGAAAACGGAGATTGAAGAATTCAATGCAACTGAACCACCCCAAATAGCAGAAAGCATCCATGAAAAAATCGTCAGTTCTAACCAACAGCTGTCAGATGGAATTGATTTATACCTAAATAATATAGAAAATGGTCAATTCGACCCCGAGGCACTAGAAAATTCAGAGATAATGAAATCTATCGAGAATATAACAAGCCTGGCAAACCAAATTGAAGAATTGGGTAATTAAGCAGACGGGCTGGATTGTTTTAAGCGCAGTATTTCTCTAAAATCATGAATAAAAATAAATGCATGGAGACAAGTTATCATTGACATGAAACCAAAAGGTTTTATATAATCAACAAAAGCGAAACCAAATGGTTTTATATTTATGATAAAAAAGGAGAATTATTATGGAATCAAATCAGAATACACTACAAGATGTCAAGAAGACGGTTATTCTTGAAGCACCCATCCAAAAAGTTTGGGATACAGTTTCGAATGCCGAGGGTATAGCTTCATGGTTCATGCCAAATGATTTTCAGCCGAAAGTGGGACAGGAGTTCCATGTACAATCACCTTTTGGCCCATCTCCTTGTAAAGTATTAGAGATAGATGCTCCACATCGGCTCTCGTTCTCCTGGGATACGGATGGTTGGATCGTTTCGTTCATTTTAAAAGAACTGGATGGCAAAACGGAGTTTACCCTTATTCATGGCGGTTGGAAAGAGCCAGACACGATTCTTCCGAAACCGAATGAAAAAAGCTCGATCATTCGCGATAGAATGGATCATGGCTGGGAACAGATCGTTAATCAAAAACTTAAAAAGGCTGTTGAGGGCTAAGTGTCTGCAGCAGAAAAGCATGATGTATTTCAGGCAATTGCAGACCCAACCCGCAGAAAGGTCCTGCAATTGCTTGCTGAAGGGGAATTGCCCATTTCAGAAATCACTTCTCACTTTTCCATGAGCCGTACAGCGATTGCCAAGCATCTTCATATCCTTTCTGAAGCTGAATTAGTCAGTGGCCGGAAGGTCGGAAGAGAAAAACGCTTTCGGCTTCAGCCAGAACCTTTAGCGGAATTGAAACAGTGGCTTTCTTTTTATGATCAATTTTGGGATAACAAACTATCCATCCTTAAACATGTGATTGAAAATTCAGGGGAAAATGGATTGAAAGTCATCGAAAAAGAAAAGGACATGGATGAACCATCATAATGAAGAAAACCCCCGGCGCATTGCACCGGGGGTTTTCTTTATAAATTTATGCATCCAGCTCAACATTGTGTTCTTTGCGCTTCCTGATGACCATTGTTAGCAATAAGAGTAGGTTAAATACAATTATGCATCCAGTCAGGAACACTATACTGGCTGTCAATGCACCCGCTCCAAGGCTCGTACTCATCGCTTGACGGAAGCCCATGACAGAGTATGTCATTGGTATGAACGGGTGAACCGAACTGAAGAAGTTATTGGTCAGCTCCACAGGGAACATTCCTCCGCTTGCACCTAGCTGTAATACAAGGAATATCATCGCCAATAAACGACCTGGATTTCCAAATCCTACAGTCAAGAAGGTAACGATGAACATGAAGGTAAGTGAAGTCAGTATGGAAACCCCAATGAATTGCCCCATATTTTCGACCTGTAAATCCATTCCCCAAATCATGATCGCATCCAACACTAATGCTGAAAGCGTTGCTTGGATAAATAGGACCGTAAATTTACTGAACCACCATGCCACTCCTGATGTAGGTCTTGTAGAAGGCAACCCTGTCGGGAATCCCATATTGAAGGCAATAGCTCCTACAAATAACCCAAGAGATAATACATAAGGAGCCAGAGCATGACCATAATTAGGAACGTCACTGCTTTTTTGTTCTTTAACCTGTGTCGGTTCAGCAATCATGCTGTAATTATCATCGGTTGTTTTATTTTCACTTATTTCTTCTGCACCATCACTTAATTTTTCCGTAAGTTCAACCGTTCCATCTTTTAGTGAGGAGATTCCATCACCCAATTTACCGGAACCTTCAGCAAGTGCTGATGAACCTTCATTGATCTTACCTGCGCCATCAGCAAGCTGGATGACTCCATTGCTTAAAGTAGGCAGATTGCTTGCCAATTGTTCAGTGCCATTAACAAGTGCTGATGAGCCCTCGTTCAAGGCTGCTGAGTTGGCATTCAGTTGATTGGCCCCATTAGCAAGTTTGTTTGCCCCTTCGCCAACTTGGCTAACACCAAATGCATACTTCTCAAGACCATCCCCAAAGGAGGATGACCCTGCTTGAAGTTGTGAAACCCCATCAACCAATTGACCAGAACCCTCAGTTAGTTTTGACAGGCCATTATTTAACGAGGAACCGCCTTGTGCTAACTGGTTGATCCCCTTCACTAGTTCTGGTGTCTTTTCATTTAAACTTTGTGTTGCCGCCGTTAATTGATTGCTGCCTTCAACAGCTTCATTCAAGCCGCTATTTAATTGGGTTGCACCAGGAATCAATTGTTCTTCTAGCGCGTTCCTTATTGCCGTATATCCGTTTAACGCTGAAACGGCGTTTGGATTGACTTTATTCACCGCATTATTTAAATTGGCCACTTGTTCTGGAAGCTGGCCTAATCCATTCAATACTGGCATTACTTTATCCGTTAATTGCGTTGATAAGTCGGATACACTTGCAGCAAGAGTCGATGCAATTTGTTTTTGTGCTTCCGCCTGGTTTTGAAGTTCATTTTGTATGGCTTCGATTAATTCGGATTGTTGTTCACTGGTCATGCTTTTGAATGCTTCCGTGTTTTGAACGGCATTGATTGTTCTTTGTCCATTATTCGCAATCGTTGATTGAAGTTCCGTTAAAGCTGCTTGGCTATTCTGGAGATCTTCAGTAATGCCAGATACAGTACCGGACGTGCCGCTTCCTGCTGGAACCGCTTCTTGCAATTGATTTACACCGCTTTGAATGCTTGTCAGTCCTTGCTTAAGCTGACTCAGCTGTTCTTCTCCAGGCAATTGGCCATCCATTTTTTTCAGGCCGTCATTTAACGCCTGGCTTCCTGCTGCCAGTTTATTGATTCCCTCATTTAAACTCTGCTGACCTGCTGCCATTTTTGGGATTCCTGTCGATTGGTCCGTCAGCTGGCTTGCATTTTGTGATAATTGATTCAACCCATCATTCAAATTCGCACTGCCTGTTTGCGCTTGTGCCAATCCAGTATTTAAAGTTTGGGCTCCTGGAACCACTTTAGCCAGCCCAGTGGAAAGTTGGGATGAACCTTGTATAAGTGCTTCACTATTATTAGTTAATTCTCCTGTGCCTGATGCGAGTTCGTCCGCACCCTTTTTCAACTGACCGACACCGGAAGTGTATTGTGAAATTCCTTTATTTAATTCCGACGCGCCACTTTCAAGTTTATTGGCTCCTTCTAAAAACTCGCCAACGCCAATTTGAAGCTTATTCGCTCCATCTTTAAAAGTTAATGTACTGGAAGCTAATTTATTCAGATTCTCTGTCACTTCTTTGTTTCCATCATGCAGTTTTTCAGCACCCTCATCCAGTTTTGATGCCCCGTCTGCTGCATCGCCGAATCCATCTCCGATTTCATCCAGCTGTGAGAAGATCGCTTCAGCATATTCTTTTGTGACACTTTCAGCAATTTCCGTTTTCAAATTATTGGTTGCCTGTTTTCCGACCGTTTCAGAAACGAAACTGCGACCAGGATTCACGTCATACGTTAAATTCATTTTTTGGGGCTTATCATCCATGACGGTTGAAGCATTTTTCGAAAAGTCCTCTGGAATGGTGACGACCATATAATATGTACCATCATCAAACCCTTTTTTCGCCGCTTTTTCCGTTACGAAATGCCATTCTAAATCATCATTGTCCTTTAATTGCTCGACTAGCTCATTACCGACAGTTAAGGTTTTACCCTCATACTCCGCCTTCACGTCCTTATTCACGACTGCAACAGGCAATTTACCTGTATTTCCGTATGGATTCCAAGCAGAACTAAGGAATAACCCTCCATAAATAATCGGGACGAACAGTAAAACGATTGCGACACCGAGCAGTTTTCGATTTGTAAGGAAAAGCTTCCATTCTTGTTTAAGCATGTTCACTCTTTTTCACCTTTCTTTTTCCGCAGTACTTCACTCAATGACGCCGAATTCCAATTAAGAGTCGGTATGTCCGTGGTGCCAAAGCTCTCTTTAAGCAAATCTGCTACTGTTTGTCTGGAAAAGAACTCCATTAAAAGTTCATCCGCCTGAGAAAACATCCTTCGAAGGACGTCCATCCCCTTCTCTGCATACTCTCCATCTTTAAACGCTTTTTCTATAAGTCCCGTATCCGGAAACATCGAAATGGGTCCTTCCATCGCTTCAATAATTTCAAGGTTTTTAATCTTATCTACACTTTTGGCAAGAGAAAGGCCGCCATTATTACCAGGAACGGAAGTGATTATCTGCTTAACGACCAATTTCCTTATGATTTTTTTCAAATAAGAAGGAGACACCTCTAATCTCCTGCTGATCTCATTAGACGAAAGCGGTACATTTTTATCCTGGGTAGAGAGTATAACAATGATGCATATAGCTTGCTCGACCCCTTTTGTTAATTGCAAATCAGTTCACCTCTTCAAGTATGTATGTGGATATTTAGTATCCATAATGGATATTCGGTATCTATAATTAAAACTCGTTTCACTATAAAAATCAAGTTATTTCTAGAAAAAATTTCTAAAAAAAGTTGAACCCCGCATGACAGCATCATGCGGGGTTCACTTTACCTAAAGTGTTTTTATAGGTTATTTAAAAATTCATTCACTGCCTCTGGAGTTTTAGCGTTTGCACTGTGTAAATGAGCAATCTTTTCACCATCTTTAAATACTAATAAAGATGGAATTCCCATAACCGTTTGCTCTTCAGAAATCTCAGGGAACTCATCACGATCGATTGTAAACCACTGTTTATCTTGATGTTCTTGAGTGATTTCATCGATGAACATGTCTAAACGTTTGCAGTCTGGACACCATGTAGTCGTAAAAATCCCAACTGTTAGTCCCTCTTGTTTGATTTGTTCACGGTATTCTTGTTCTGCACTAATATTTTTCATGATTTTCTCCTCCGAGCTTTTCTTATCATCATACTTTAATCCATGAATTAATGTACTCAAGGATTAATATATAATTAATTCCTTCACAGTACAAACGGTTTATCCTGGACCTATCTTACTAATGCTCGGTTTATGTACCTTTTCTATGCTTTGGGCGAAACCACCATTTCCTGGTCCAAATCTCTCGTATATGAATGAGGAAATCCTTGAAATGAATTCCCTATTTTCATCAATGAAAAGATAGTGACAGCTTTTTTCAAAAATAACCAACTCACTGTCAGGAATCTGGCAAGAAAATAGATTGGTTTCATAGAATTCTCCTCTTATCTAATGATATTGGCTAACGGTAATAATACCTTTTCTAATTCTCCTGGTGAAACGTATTCTTGACCTAAAAGTTTTTTAATAAAACTCAAACAAACATCTCCTTTAATAAAGGCTCTTTTGTATGTATTTGAGGATTTTACTAGTCTAATAATAAAAAATATATAATACTACAAAGGTTCAATAAATTGCCCATATTCAATTTTATTCTCAGGTATAATCAGAGTAGGGTTAAAATAAAGAGGTGGAAATAATGGATACTATTCAAGAAACTATCAAATTGGCTGGTTGGGGCAGAAAAAAGGCTATGGAAAAACAAATAGAAATGTTTGAAAAAAGTTTGCAAAAGGGGGAAAAATTACTTGGTGCAGGAGCTGTGAATGAATATAAGAAAGCAATCTAGTCGATACTCCTGAAGTTTCACCTAGTTATTTTATTGGGGTAGATGGAAGGCAAAAAAGAGAAGAGAATAATTTTAATATTTTCTAGGGGGACGTAATGAAAAAGATTTTGTACACTGCAATCCTAACTTTGATAGTACTTACTATGGGTGCTTGTAATAATACTAATAATATTTCCAAATCCAAATCAGATAATACACTATCTGAAGCTAAGTTGACTGACAGAGAAAAAGACATATTATCAACAACAACTGATCAGTCATTTGTATTCGAATATCATATGGCTGATAGTACATATAAAGAAGTATCTGTATGGGTTGAAAAATATGAGTCCGGTAAAAGGGTTGAAGATAAAAAAATTCACGTTACTGCTGGGCTAAAAAATAATGGTACGATTATCTTTGCAACATCGACACCAACTTCTCACCAAAATGAATCTATGTTTAGTGTCAGCATCAATAGTAAAGGTGATACGACTACAGGTAGCAACTTGGAAACGATTACGAAGGAAGGTTCTGGACAGAGCAAATCTTTAAAAATTTCTGAAATCAACACCGAGAGCGTTATGAGTGTTTGGGGAAGCAATGAAGCAGAAAACATTCTGATTTCAGATAAGATGGTTTTAGCTAGTGTAGGGTATTCCTATGGTGAAGGTAGTATGAGAACACTTTCCCAAGATTTTTATAGCGATATGGACCATCACATTAACGAGATAAAAGACTTTGATGTTGTTTATCTACTGAGAAGTGAATTTACTAAATAGATTGAAGAAGACGGAAAATAGGACCCATAATGGTCCTTTTTCTTTTGAAGAAATATTTACAATTCATTTAAATATCTAAATACGTTCAACAAAAAATTTTTCCGGATTTGCACAGAACCCAAAATATGGGAATGTTAACCTTTTGTGATAAAGTAAGAATAAGGCTGATTTAAGAAAAGGAAAGGGATGAAAAAAATAGTAGGGATTTTCACTTCAATAATTATTCTATTTGGCGGATATTTTTTATTTAATAATGCTCATAAAAGTAAACCAAAATCTATCAAAACATGGACGAGAAAGTCTTTCTATGTCGAATCGCAGTTTCAACTCTCTCTTGCTCACACTTCATAATCCTCCTTTCTGCCGTCGAAAGTTATGTGATATTACTTTTAATCTAGCAATCCGCATGCCAGTGTTTAAATATTCTGTAAATAATTTTTAAAATGAAGGTAAGAAGGGAGAATTCACTAGTAATGTTCGATGGGCAAACTTAATATCGAGGACTTATTAGTTGTATTGAGAAGGGAGAATTCTTCTTTATTAGTAAAATTTTTTTTCATCCCTTAAGGCTTCGGAATTTTATACTTCTCCGAATGTCCATGGAGTATGTACGAAGTGCTAAGGAATGGAAAAACCTATAAACCAGATGATTCCATGAAAAAAAGCCACTAATTTAGTGACCTTTTCTACATCAATCATTATTTATATTGGAAGAGTAAGTTGCCAAGAAACACCGAACTTATCAGCTACCCAGCCGAATTTCTTACTAAAGGAATAATCAGCTAATGGCATTAGTACTCCTCCACCATCTGTTAAACTCTCATAAATCCTGTCAATTTCTTCTTCAGTATCACATGTAATAAACAATGAAAAAGAAGGTGTAAATGTAAATTCATGCTTGATATTACTGTCGATGCACATAAACTCCTGACCCTTTAACGTAAAGGTAGCTTTCATGACGCTTCCCTCAGCACCTGCTTCATTTGCTCCATACCGAGTAATGCTGGTTATTTCCGAATCTTCGATTAAAGATGTGTAATAATTCATGGCTTCTTCTGCATTTCCTTGGAACATTAAGAATGGTGTAACCTTTGTCATTTATCGTCAAACTCCTTTTTATAGCTTCTGTTATTTTAAACAATGGATTTTCCAATAAGAAAAACAGATCATAATTTAGGGTGCTCTTTGAAGCTTCTTCTTAAACTAATGTCCCAAGCATCCTAGTTGAAAAAGGATATAAAATGTTAATTTATATATCGAACTTCTTGTACATTTATGTGTTGGATTCTGGAGCCCACCAGTTACCAGAAACCACAATCATTGTCTGTAATTTAATCGTATTAGCAAAATAGTCATCATCGTCGTGTTCTTGAATCGTTCTGCTCCATAATTTGTTGATCCATAGCTGATTAGAAGAATCAACCATGGCGCTCACCATGAATGGAGCAACAAAGCTTGTACTATTTCCTTCCTCAACCGCTTTTCCATTTAGCATATAGCCAGATTGAATATTTTCTGGATTGCCATGTGTTTCCTCTTTAATCCAATTGTTCATCCTTTGTATTTGCCCCAACGCTCTAGTGTCACCGGTTAGTAAGTAATCAATCGTATAGCGCCATGGGATTCTACTGCTGTTCCAGCTATAATTACCGTCATTTGGTCCCTCTAGAAAATCAGCTTGAGCCGGCTGATAAACTCCCTTAGATTGTACAATGAAATCAGGCATAAGACCGGTATTGTCACTTTTTGTTGTATAAATAGAATGAATAATCGCATAAGCCTTATCCGTTACATCTTTCCATTTATGATTCCCTGTTGCGGTCTCAAATGTCTTCAAATGATTTAGAAGAAGGTCTGATGAACGAGTTGATTGCCCGTAAACATGATCTTTATCCTCCGCCCAGTCTCCTAGTTTTATAAGAGACTGAGACTGATTTATTTCATTCAACATGATGGCCTCAATAATGTCTTTGGCTCTAGCAAGATAGTCGATATCCCCTTTACTTCCCCACTGCTGATCAGCCAATAATAACGCATAAGCGATGTCCATATCACCATCAGTTGCTGAATCAGCATCCCCTGGCGTATTAATAATTTCTCCCTTTTTATTCTTTACCTGTTGCCAAGCCATTAAAGATGGATTATTTTTGCTGCTATGCGCCTTGTAAAATCTATAAAGACCATCAAAGTTTTGTTTGGCCTTATGATCCTTTCCCGCCATGATTGCGGTTATCATCATCCCATAACCATGCGCTTCGGAAACGGTAACAGCGTTTTTTGGCTCTGCATACCCCTTATCATTGTAAAAAATATAATACTCATCATTTTTATCAACAGGCTGCTTAAGATATTTTTTTTTCCAGGTTTTATAAAAGTCAGCTACTTCATCATCCATCTCATCTTGTGACACATTGTCTGGTTTTATTGTTCCAGATTGATAGACTGTATGTTGAGGAAACGGCCTTTTACTGGCAACCTCTTTTTTTGTATTTTGATCCACTAATGCTATCGAGGCAATGATACCGACTACTATCACGCCTATTAATAAGCTAACTCTTTTTTTCATGTCTGGCTCCTTAGATTATGGTGTTATATTTACTTTAGAATATTGTGCGAGCCATAAACATTTGTATGTAACTGACAATTCCCCATGTATTCAAAGAGCTGTTAGAATTTCCAATCCCCTCAAACACCGATTAAGTAATATACCATTTATTTACGATTATTTATTAAACTAATCTGCTCCGTTATATCAGTAAAAAAAGGGTGTCTCAGCAACCACTCTATACAGTGCACCCGTTAGTTTAGCTAGACAAATCTATTATTTCTTCTTACCTACTTTAGTTTCCGTACCCTTCAATATTCTCTTAATATTTTCTCTGTGAAGAATAATGACGAATAAGCTAATAAATAATGAGAGTGCTATAATTAGCTTTTCTTCAAATATAAAACTGTAAATAACAATTGAAATACTAGCTAAAATTGAACTAAGAGACACATATTTAGAAGTTAACAAACTAATAAGAAACACAATAAATGCAGTACATGTACCTAATGGAGATAAAAATATAAACACTCCTGCTGATGTAGCCACTGCCTTACCACCTTTAAAGCCCGCGAAGATAGGAAACGCGTGTCCACATATGACGAGTATGCCACACAATATAGGAGAAACAGTTGAATTAAAGATTTGTGGGAGTAGGCAAGCAACAGTACCTTTTAATATATCCGCAATAGCTACTGTAGTTCCTGCTCTTTTTCCCAAAACCCGAAACGTATTAGTGGCTCCAAGGTTCCCACTCCCATATCCTCGAATATCGGTTTTATAAAACAATTTACCGATAACCAAAGCAAATGAGATTGAACCAATTAAATAACTTGAAACGAGAGTCATTATATTCAGCATAAGTTACCTTCTTACTTGAAATTTATTATTTCAATTATATATTAATATTCGTTTTATTATGCTTATTTCCCTGCTATTTTTCTTAACTATTCAACACCCCAGTGTTGAACCGAACACCCTTCACACTAACGTCTTTATCATTATCTATTATCTTTCCATCGCGTATTATTACCATAACAACTTCTTGACGGATATATTTGAAAAATATAAAAGGGTCATGCATCCATCAGAATGATAGGCATGACCCTAAATAATAAATTGATACATTAGGTGTGTATAATATTGCGAATGGTTTATTGAAAGAAAAAACATTTAATGCTGTAATCCCTCATTTCTTGACGTTATTCCTTTAATAAAATAATGAAGTAGCCGATTTTCCCTAGCGTTGTAAAACTCGGCTTTCTTGATGTCATATTTTGCTTAGCGTATGTTTTTCGCTTTTGGCTAATGAATGTTTGCTCAAATTAATATTATTAATCTTGGTAAACGAACAAAAAGAAAGAAGCTGTTTTGAAAAAAAGGTTGAATGACTAAAAAGATGTTTCATTACAAATAAAGTTGATTAAAACGTTAGTCAAGTTATTCAATTAAAGGGGGCGATTGTTGAAAAGATATAAAAGGATCATACATATTAGTCAGGCTAATATATATGATCCTTTATTTGTTATCCACGCAAAATAAATATCAAAATGACATTTTGATTGATTAAGGGTTATTCAAAAAGGCTTCGACACAAAAAAAAGCTGCTTATGAATAGCAGCTTTTTCGTCCAATAATGCTCAGTTAACTACAAAAGGCATAAAGTACATTTATACTCCAGTCTTATGTCTTTCTGGCATTTGATAATAATATAAGGCAGCAATTAGTACGGATATAATTCCACTTGTTAGAAAAAAAGTATTAAAGAAACTTCCCCCTGCAGACGGGGAATTAGATACCAATCTGCTTAAAAGTAGTAAAAGTACTCCCAAACCAGAAAGAAATAAAGCTATTTTTTTGGCACTTCTTTTAAATAGCATCGATCCCAAAAGAATGATTATATAAAGTGCTGTAATTATCATAAGGCTAGGAAACAATGGTTTGAATTTAGCTGCATATACGAAATAATCTAAAACTGAAATATCATTTGCATCCACAACTTGATCATTCAGCATCTGTGAAAAGTGAGTTGAATATTTCCATTCCCATGGGTTATCTAAAATTTCGCTTCCTTCGTACCATGTACAAAATGTAAAAAACAAAAGAAACAGCATAGCAATTACTAATTGAAAAATGTATTTCACTTACAATTTCACCACCTCTAGACAATTGCCTACATTATACCAATAATTTGAAAGTTAAAATATAACTAACTTTCCTCATCTTCTTAATAATTAGAAACGATTCGATTCATTTCAAACGATGGGCTACCTCTCATTCCTAAACCCTGGCTTTGAAGGTTTATGTAAACATACACTGGTTTATGAATAATATAAAATAACCTCTTTTAAGGAGCGTTTGGGAATATGACATTTCGTGGAGAAGACCTCATTCTTTCAGGAGCATGGATACTATTTATTGGTTCACTTATTGATACAACCGGGCAGACCCAGCAAACTTTCACCCACAGCGATCAGGGGAAAGATTTAATCGTAAAAGGAAATGGGATTGAAGCATTCGGAAATTCGTTGCAAGCCATCGGGAGAACTAAGCTGTTTAAACCAGAGAGGGAGCTAGCACAAATATATACCATCTTCGGTGCTTGGCTTGAGGCTGCTGGTAATAGTACAAATGCAGTTGGAGTAAGTATTGAACTAAATGGTGCTGAGGAAGAGGGAGTAAAAATAGATACCCTTGGCAGTGGAGTCCAAGGTCTTGGCGCAGCTTTTGAAGCAGTAGGTGCATTTCTTGAAGAGGATTCATCCTATAGGGAACTTGCGATTATAGGAAATAGCTTCATTTCTTTAGGCTCTTTTTTAGCAGCGATCGGTAATATTTACGTTTTAAACGAAAAAAGTGTAATTGGGGAACAGATTCTATTGGTCGGTAGCTGGATTCAAGTTATTGGTGCATTTATATTACTTCATGCAATTACCCTTGAGGTTGAACACATTAAACACGAGGAACACGAGAAAAATCCGAAAAATGGAAACGGCAATTCTTATCCCTATTCTTATAATAATTATTCCTACACCTGATAAAGGGCTACCTACAGCTAAAGATGGATGTCGTTAGCTCCTTATCATATAGTGAGGTTGCTTAGCAATTCTCCTTCATCTTATCAAACTAACTCCCCTATAATGGAAAATACTTAAGGTGCCACCAATTCAACTTTCATTCTATCTGGGTCTTCAAAGTAAACAGCATAATGCTCCTTTCCACCAGCGAATGGGTGAGTGTCAGTATAGAGAATGCTTACTCCTTTGTCCCTTAATTTTTGAGTCATATCATCAACCTGATGACGTGAAGTCGCGTGAAATGCTAAATGGTTAAGACCTACTCTCCGCCTATGATAGGGAACATCAAGAAATCGTTCCTCTGCTTGGACAAAGACTATATACATTTCACCTATGCTCCAACTCTTCCCGCTTTCCCACTCCTGAAAAGGTTCATACCCTAATTCCTCTAAAAACCAGCCCCAAAAATCAACAGTCCTTTTTAAATCAGAAACATATAGCTCAATATGATGAATAAGTCCTTTTGACAACTGTCATCCTCCTAGATATCCCCTTATATTTCTATGTTGAAAACCGTATACACGATTCAGTGTGCGAAAGAATGGATTAAAGGTTTTTTCATAAAAATAACTCTTATAACTTAAAAATCTATGTATAGTTGCAAATTCAAATAATTCTTTAAGAAGTGAAGGCTATATGCAGTATTAAACTAAAGAGTATGGCACAAATTTTAATCCAAAAGTAACTCATTTTTGTTAAAACATTCTGGGATCTTTCAATATAACTGATCATAACTATAAGCCCTACGACACCTATATAGGGTTTTAAATCATATAAATTATCATAATTCCAATTTATATCCGTGAAACTAAAAAAGAACAACATGAGAAATGTATATGTTCCAAATACAAATAAAAACTCCTTGAATTTTGCATCTTTCATATCACACCCACTTTTTCTCTCTGTATTTATCTAAAGTTGGTTTTATTCTATTTGCTTTTACTCATGAAAATCCGAAATAAGTCATTTAGTAACAGGTTTTGGATGTGATTTACTTGCTTTAAGATTTAGGAATATGATCCTTCCTATTATATATCATTCTTTTAGTAACTTACTTGTAAGTTTTTTTGAGTGGGTATAAAAGGTTATTTTTCATATAGATAGTATGCACTCGAGATTTTATTATTTAGGGGTGATACTTTGAGGAGTAAATATAGTTTGTTTTCACTTGTTTTAAGTATCATAGGAGCATAACTGATTATTTTACTTTTTAGAGATGTTGGTGAATCCCGAAGTCAGATAGTATGGGCTTATGTATCCTTCATCTTAGGTCCTATCCTTTTGATAACTAGTATTATATTTGGGATTTTAGGTTTCAAATCCAAAGAAAAAGGACGGTTGAAGTATGCCGGAATTATAACCACAATACTCGTTATAATAGGACTCGCCATAGTGATTGCACTTTTTACTATCGGGTTTTAATTAGTTTTCTTCTATTACAAATGACAAAAAGGGCTGTCATTACAGCCCCTTTTTCTGTGATGTCAAACAGCTTAGTGTAGTGACTTTTTATTTAATGACCTCATTAAAAATCTCTCCGCCACCGTTTATTTTTACGATTTTAAGGCGATTGGTATTTTTAACGAAAATGGTTTTATATTGTTTTTCACCCTTTAGGTCAATAAGAAAAACGCGTTTATTGTCATTATCCGTTTCCTTATTAAAATTATAATCTTCGTTGCCGATTTGCTCGATTATCTTTCCATATTCAGGTAAAGAAGACCACTTCTCATGATCTGCAATTGGAGTTGTTTCGTTTTGTGCGGATTCATTTTGTGTTACTTGTTCATCTACTGTTTGCACGGGCTGTTCACTTTTTTCTGTAACCTCTTTAGTGTTTTCATCTGTTTCATTACTGTTACAAGCAGTTAGCATTGTTGCGGCTGCAACTAATGCAATCATTGATTTGTACATGCTTCACATCATCTCCTCTAGGTGTATTCCCCCTTAACTCTGGCAAAAAACCTAGCCGATTTCATGAAGTGGCTTCTATACCTGATTAAAGAACTACCTATGATGTCTGATCCTTAAAAGCGACTGGACATATTGCTATAATTTCTGCTATTATAGTTACTCAGGGTAACAATTACTCTCAGTAACTATATATTATAAGGAGTGTTTCTGATAAAGACTTACCAAAAATTCTTTCAAGAACTATTGCTGCTGTACAGGCCTTTTGAAAATAATCTAAATATACAGCTAAACAAACATAATTTGCACAGAGCGCAATGGTCAATTTTGCATTACTTATCCAATTATGGTTCTGCAACGCTTGTAGAGCTTGCAAATTATCAGAGTGTGGAAAAACCCACAATTACCAGGACCATTACCCGCTTAGAAGAATTAGGATATGTAGAGCATGTTCCCAGCAAAGATAGACGCGAAAAAAGAATGCAGCTTACAGAGCTTGGGACCAAGATATATAGTGATGTCCGTGTGACCATTGACCAATATGAACAGGACATTTTAACAGGAATCTCTGAAGAAGAACAGCTCGCAGCCATCCGCATTATGAGCGAAATAAGAAATAATATTATAGAGTAAGGGGATAATAAAATGGATCAATCCAAACCAAAATTGTGGACGAAAGATTTTGTTATTGTTTCCTCCATCAATTTTTTCATAACATTAATTTTTTATTTATTAATGGTGACATTGGCTATCTATGCAGTAAATGAATTAAATGCTTCTACAAGCCAAGCCGGCCTTATATCTGGGATATTTATTATTGGAACTTTAATTGGGCGACTATTCATCGGCCGCTTTATTGATTCGATTGGCCGTAAGAAAACATTGTATATTGGTCTAATCTTTTTTACTTTGACAACACTATTATATTTTGTTGATTTCGGTATTACCTTCCTGCTTGCTAACCGTCTAATACATGGTATAGCAATGGGTATGGCCAGCACAGCGACAGGAACGATTGTAGCTCAGATTATCCCGGCAACACGAAAAGGGGAAGGAATCGGCTACTACAGCATGAGTGCAACACTGGCCACAGCAATCGGTCCTTTCATCGGACTTTATATGACACAACATGCAAGCTTTCAAACGATTTTTAGTTTCTGCCTTGCTTTAGGGGTAATCAGTTTGATTACAGCATTCTTCCTTTATGTACCTGCATTAAAAGGAACGATCAAAGTATCTGAAAGTAAGGGATTCAAGCTATCCAACTTTATTGAGCCAAAGGCACTGCCCATCTCATTTATTACTCTATTATTAGCTTTCTGTTACTCTAGCGTTCTTTCTTTTATCAGTTTCTATGCAATGGAAATCAACCTAGTTAATACTGCAAGCTTCTTCTTTGTAGTCTATGCAGTAGCAGTATTGTTATCACGCCCTTTCTCAGGACCGTTAATGGACCGGAGAGGATCGAACTATATTATGTATCCGGCCTTTATTATCTTTGGAGCCGGACTGCTCCTTCTAAGTCAAACAAGTAATAGTTTCACTTTATTGGCAGCCGGATTCCTTATTGGACTTGGATTCGGTAATATGCAATCAAGCTCGCAAGCGATCGCCGTTAAAATGACTCCGCCTCACCGTATGGGAATGGCAACGTCAACCTTCTTTATCATGCTTGATGCTGGACTTGGATTTGGTCCTTATATACTAGGTTTAATCATTCCATTAACAGGCTACAGTACACTTTATGTCATCCTAGGTGTTGTGGTCATAGCAACTTCTCTTCTTTACTACTTCTTGCACGGCAAGAATGAAAGTGCAGCAAGAGTAAAAATCGCTTCAATTTGATCGAAATTAGCAAGGGATATCCTGTAACGGGATATCCCTTTTTTTAATGCTTTTATGCCATGAGTTCGATCTAAAGAATAAGTCTGATAAGCAAATAGTTTTATTGCACAACGGGAATTCGTCCTTTGTTGGGGATAATTCGTCCGTTGTTGGTATTAATTCTTCCGTTGTTGGTATTAATTCGACCTTCAGAGAAATAATTCGTCCTTCAGAGAAATAATTCGACCTTCATGAGAAATAATTCGTCCTTCAGTGAGATAATTCGTCCTTCATGAGAAATAATTCGTCCTTCAGAGAAATAATTCGACCTTCACTAAAAAAAGAAGCAGTCTCAATAGTTTTTGAGACTGCTTCTAGTGATAGGGGTCCTTATTTGACTTCTATATTTTCTATATAAAAACCATGATTTTTGGTTTTTTTCTTTTGATCTGCTGATTGAATGACTGTTTCACCTTTATATAAAGTCTTTCCGGTCTTTAAATCGGCAATCAGCAATCGAGGCGGTTTAGTTTTATAATCCATTTCCTCTGGATATCTGTCATTACCTAGAAGGATATACACCTTTCCATTCTTAACGGTGGCGAAGTATTCTTCATTCTTATGAACAGCTAGATCTAGCTCTAGATCCTTCGTTATCTTTTGACTGCTTAGATCAAACGTCTTAATGTGATATTTATCGGATTTGGTATCAACTGCGTATAGGTTTTCCCCATCAACATATCCTGATTTTGCCATGTCCAGGCTAAGAGATTCTTTTTCGGACCCATTAACCGTTTCTAATTTTTCCGTTTCATAATGATAAGATAGCAGTTTTCTTTCTTTTGGCTTTTCCTCATATGGACCATCCTCATGATTTACCCCTTTGATCACAGAAAATAAAATCATGTTGTTTGACTGGGTGGGAGCAACATCAATTGGCATCCCAACTTCGACTTGGTCATTGCCATTATAAGTTTCGGATAAAAGAGTTTTATCGCCTATTACTTTCTTATTAGCTAAATCGATCGTATACAGATGAACCTCTTTCGTTTGTTTGTCATCGTTGGAATTCACATCATTAGTCGTTAATACCTGTAGTTTTGAATGGACCAATTGCACATCCACGACATTCGTATTCATTTTTCTCTCTTGATCAGGAAGTTCCAAACTGAAAGAACTTTCATCGTTGCTTTTCTTCTCCAATAAAGCGATATCAAACTTCGCTTCCATGTTTCCGCTCTTTGTGAAATCTTCATTTACCGAGGCGTAAGCCAGGAAATCACTGTCTTCATAAAAAGAATCGATAAAACCCTTACCACGCATAAATGAACGATGTTCTTTCATTAATCTTCCCATTTGAGCATCTTGTCTTCCAGTTAAGCTTTCAAAGTAAGACTTTTCGCTGTCATATGTTGTTTGATTGGATTCAATCGTTAATAATTCAAAATAGGGATTGGCTTCAAGTGAAGAACCATTTATGATTACCGGATCAAGCTCTTTGCTACTACCTTCTAGCGTCTTGAACGTATACTTTGGAAGGCCGGAAGCGGAGGAAGCTACTTTGACATAATAGGTTCCGATGCTTAAGATGACAACCATTCCAATAATGATGCTGCATATATAACGTTTCACCTTGTTCACTCTCCTTTAATAGTTGTTATACGGTAACGCGATTTTTCAATAACCAGGAACCAAGCCAAATCGATAGTCCTGTCACAATGATTCCTAAAGCGATCAGTATACCCACGAGTTCACCAGGGTAAAAATAGAAAACATCACTTGCCATTACGAAAACAGGAGTTAAAAACAACGCAGCGGCGATTCCGGTATACACCAAGCCCAAAATGATGCCTTTTATACGGAAACTCCTTTCAAACATGATCGCTGTGAATAATATCGACATGACCATAAGACCAATGCCATAGTTAAGCAGGAATTGTGTGAAGGTGCTTGGGATAACCAAATTCAAGACACTATTAAATTTCGCAATGGAGTAAATTGACATTTCCTTGTTCAAGAACGATTCAGGTACGTATGAATTAAATAGGGCATTTTCCATGGGTAAAATGATAATCTGCAAAGCAATCAACCCTAACACCATCAAGATGATGGCCGTAGCTTTAGAAAGGTAGATTGACAATCTCGATGTCGGTAACATCAATAGGCGATAAATGAAGGTATTCTTTCCAAACCAATCACGATACCAAATCAGAAAAATGTAAAAAACAAGAGCAACTGCACTCAACGCGATCGGTCCTTGGAACCAGAGAGAATTAGCAATTTGGGTAAAATCAATACCACCATAATTAGTAAAATAGGCGGCTTCTGATATTTTTTCTTCCGACATGATATCATGGGCTCGATTAAGAAAACTCTTTGTTCCAATGATCACTCCAACTAACTGCGACACCAATGTTATCAACAATAAAGAAATATATATTTTACTAAATCGATTGATTTCAAAATTCACTAGCTTTAAATAACGCATCATGATTGGTACACCTCTCTCATTACATCGACTACTGATTTCCCTTCCTCTTCACGCATTTCTTCTGTATTGAACTCTTTGAGGACTTTACCGTTATCCAATAAAATGACCTTATCGATTAAATGTTCAATATCACCGATTTCATGGGTCGTGATGATGACTCCTCTGTCTTCGATAAGGTGGCTCGCAAAGACATCGGCAATTTGCTCCCGGCTAAACATATCAATGCCCGAAAATGGTTCGTCCATCAGTACATAATCCACATCAAGGGACAGACCCAGCATTAGGTTAAGCTTAGCTGTGTTGCCTTTTGACAATTCCGAAATGGGGATCTCTTCGTTCAGTTTAAAAAATCCCAATAATTGATTAGCTCTTTCCGAGTTCCATGACGTGTAGAAATCTTCCATGAAAACCATTGCCTGTTTAACCGTCATTGATGGAAGCATGGTCGGTGCGTCCGGAATAAACGTGATTTTTTCATAACTGTTCTTAGTCATTTTTTCATTATCAATTAAGATTTCACCTTTATAAGGCGTCAATCCCATAATGGCTTTGAGTGTAGTCGTTTTCCCGACACCATTTATCCCGATCAGACAAGTGACTTCACCTTTATTAGCAGTAAACGAAACACCATCTAAGATTGTCTTCCGGCCGTATTTCTTAGAGATTTGTTTTACTTCTATCATTTTTCTTCCCCCTCCCTTATTTCTTCCGAATATTTTTCTTTAACCACTCGAAGCAGCTCTTCAACTGGCACATTAATAGGCCGAATAGCATCGACAAAAGAATCAACCGCTGCCAGAATAAGCTCCTGTCTAACAGCCTGTAAAATCGTTTCATTTGTTGTGATTTGACTAGGAAAATTTCTTTCTGTATGAATCAAACCCTGTTCCTCCATTTCTTTATACGCTTTTTGAGCTGTATTAGGATTAATGTTCAGTGAAGCCGCCAGTTCTCTTCGGGATGGAATTTCCTGTCCCGCTACGAATTTCCCAATGGCAATTTGTTCTTTAAAATGCCTCACAACTTGCAAATATACCGGTTCTCGGGTATTAACGTTCATAAAACTACCCCCTATTTATTTAGGAAAAAACTTCGATTTGAAATTTAATAACGAGTGTATGTATTAAGTAGTTCATACACCTTATAGATGTACTATACTCGTAATACACCTTCACTGTCAATATAGAATTTCCACATATTAAAAAAACCGATTGCGTAATGAAATCGAGGTTTTAGTAGCTTATTGGTGATCATCGTAAAGTCGGCGATAATTTTTTTTGCTCATTTTTCTGTTAAGTCCCTTATAGAGTAAAATCTGTAAATTAATCAAATAATAATAGAGCATGTAAATTTCTATAAAGGGGATGGTTTTTATCAAAAACCGGTTTTTAAAGTTAATGATCTTGTTTATGTCTTTTGCTTTGATCTTTTCTCCTCTAACTACTGAGGCAAAAGGAAAAGGGGCTCAACAAAGACAATGTATTAGTAAATCATCGGAACAGCTAAAACATACTTTACAGAAACTTTGGATCGACCATACTATATGGACAAGAAGCTATATGGTAAGTGCCTTATCAGATTTGGATGACAAAGAAAAGGTACTGACTAGGTTATTAAAAAATCAGGATGATATAGGAAATGCAATCAAACCTTATTATGGCGATGCAGCCGGCAACAAACTAGCTGAACTGTTAAGGGAGCACATCGTTCTTGCAGGAAAAGTGGTGGATGCAGCAAAAAGCGGAAACCAGGAAAATCTGAAAATATTTAATGCTGAATGGTATAAAAATGCTGATGATATTGCTCTTTTTCTTAGTAAAGCCAATCCAAATTGGAGCAATGATGAATTAAAGGAATTGCTATATACACATTTAAAATTGCTTACAGACCAAGTTGTATCAAGAATTAAAAAGGATACAGATGCGGAAATTTCTGCTTTTGATAAAGGTGAAGATCATATTATTAAATTGGCAGACACCCTAACAGAAGGGATTATCAAGCAATTCCCAAAAAAGTTTTAAAACATCTAATAAAAACAAATCCCGATTCTATCTCTTTCTTTCAAAGATAAAGTCGGGTTTAATATGCTGGGGGATCCTAAAGGGGTAGATTCGCAGATACTTGAGCTAAACCCCGTTTATCTGTTTCATCTCGTAAACTTCGTAAAGCTTGTTGAACAATAGCCATTGTTTATGGGCAACTTAGATTCAACCTGAACCTACTTTGGATTTAAGGAAACATCCCGATCATTCAAAAAACGATCCATTTTGGATTAACTTTTAATAAACTTCCTGTAATCCTTATTGCAGGGTCCTTGACTCCAGAACTCTGAATTAAGGCAGGCATTTTATTGTCCACATACCATTGATGTGAACAATCCTTGTCCCATAATTAAGCGACCAGATATCTTCCATTTTTCTTTTCAGCAAATACTCCAGCAAACATTCCTGGTGAAGCCATCATCCCTTTGTTCCATACTTCTTTTTGCATGTGCTCAAACTCAAGTTGTTTATTTGTTTCTACAAAACAATCTGCCACTCGAAGAAGACTTCCCTTACTTAAAAAATCTGTCATGTCTGTTTTGCTTGTATTAAACATTTTCTCGAAAATTTGAACAGAGATATTGGAATAAGTATTTCTTTGGTTACTCTTCTCGAAAATTCCATCATGCTGTTGCTCCATGAATGCTTGGTAAGAACGATCATCTCTCCAGAAAGAAATAATGCCTGCTTCAAACGGATTGTTTTTATCCCATCCCCCGATTTGGCCTATAAATCCATCTAACTGTTTCAATTCTCCCCAACCCTCTTGTGCGTTAGAAAATGAACTCTTGTTTTCCTCATTCACTTGGCATTTTATCCACTTTATTAACATATTTGATCCACCTACTTATTTATAGATTTCACCCAACTTTTGCTTTTTTATCTATCTCTTTTATTAAATCATTTTTACCGTTTATATAACCATCGATGGAAGTTCCGCAGCCAAACTTTGATTTAGCTTACTATGCTTCTGTGCATCCAAAAGCGCTAAGGGTGTTTCTTAAATCCAGCGTATAACAAAATAGATCCCTGTTCATGTTAAAGAATGGCGTTGGAATCATTATGCTCCTTTGTTATGATGAAGGTATCCATTTTCAAGAAATAATATCCTCTAGGAGAACGCCATGAATAAAAAAAAGAAAACTACTATATCAGATGTTGCTGAGAAGGCCGGTGTTTCCAAAAGTACGGTTTCTCAATATATCAACCAACGTTTTCGTTATATGAGTGCTGAAACCAAAGACAGAATCGAGCAAGTCATCCAAGAACTTGACTTTCGTCCCAATGATAATGCTAGAAATTTAAAAGTAAAAAAAACAAAAGTCATAGGCATTCTCGTAGCTAATATTTTACATACTTTGTCCACCGAAATTATTCGTACCGTGGAGGAACAGTTTCGGCAGCACGGCATGAAGGTATTCATTTGTGACTCTGCTGATGATCCAGAGAAAGAAAAAGAATACCTTGATTTGCTGGTTTCTACGCAAGTAGATGGAATCATTATTTTTCCAGTAGGAAATGATTTTAAAGTCTATAATTATCTAATCGATCATTCGATTCCTATGGTATTCGTTGATCGGTTAGTTGATGGCGTGACATCTGATTCCGTCCTTTTAGACAATCACGCTGCAATCTTTTTAGCTGTATCCATGCTAGCTGAAAAAGGACACGAAAATATCGCGTTTTTAACCTTACCTATTGATATCCCTATCACGCCAAGGTTGGAAAGAATCGAAGGATTTAAAAAAGCAATGGCATCTTATGATTTTGAAGTCAGAGAAGATGATATCTATTCTTTACACAAAAACCAAATTCAAGAAAAATTGGCCCAAATATTCGATACAGAAAAGCCTCCAACAGCCATAGTAGCAGGAAATGATTTAGTGCTCCGTGAAATCCTTAGCTATTTGAAAAAGCAAAAAGTCTCGATTCCTAATGAAGTAGCCATTATCAGTATTGATGATGTCGCCTATTCGGAATTTTATGAACCTTCTATCACAACAATTGGACAACCTATACAACAAATGGGAATCAAAGTAGCAGAATTATTATTGGACCGGATAACTAATCCTGTTCAGGCTCCGTTCATTACATATCGGTTTGCCCCGGAACTTATTGTTCGAAATTCATGCTAAAAGGCTATTACCATAAGATTTCACACACAAAAACGGCAGTTTATATCCACTGCCGTTACATCTGCCATGGAATAATAGAGAACATGTAATAACCGAAAAGCGAACGACTCTTAGATTTGATTTTTCTTTCAGTACTCTTCAGCTTTTACTTCATAGACTTTGACAGTTCAAGTTTTTTACTAATCTTGTTAAGTGAATATAACCTCTAAAAAAACAATCTACGACCACCCCTCCAATTAATTGGTCCCATCGTAAGGAGAAGTGAGCCTAAAATGGTCGCTAAAAAGATTGAAATGATATACTCCTTTTAATCACATACTATTTATCTTTTTTTTGCTTCTTCTATGACATATCGGATAAATGGGGCTTTTGCTTGAGTATATCCCACTCTATCTAAATGATGCTTTTGAGATAAGTTTTGTTTTAATTGCTGGTATTGTTTACGAATATCAGGATGAGTGCTTAAATAATCCCTAAATAATAGATGATTATTCCACTCTTCACTTCCGAATTTGTAGATATGTAAATGGTGTGTACCCGCTCTCCATTGGCCTTTTCTAAAAAAACGCCTTTCAGGAAACTCCTTATGTGCGACAAACTCATAGCCAATTGTTTTTAATGGATCAATAAACTTGTCCACTTCATCTAAATGTTGAACGCCTGCCATTATATCCAAAATTGGTTTTGCGCATAAGTCTTTTACAGAGGTACTCCCAATGTGCTCAACACAAATAGGTTTGTCCTTTAGGACTTCCTTAATCTTCGCTTTTTCATGTTCGAACTCAGTAACCCAATTTGGGTTGTAATTCTCAATCGTAACTGGTTTTTCCATTTTTCCTCTGACTTTCATGTTAATCATGTTCATTAATTAAAAATATCCCCCTAGAATGGGGGGCTTGTTTTAGACTATCGTTTTTATCTATAGTAAAAATGGGATAAGCGTAGTAATAAGAGTTGTCATCTAATCACATACCTTTTTTACTTTTTGTCACGTGACCACTCGATGATAGGATCCTGAGCACTCGGTTCATAGTACGTTCCGGCATACTCCTTTTCTTTTCCAGTTATTTTATTAGTCCGAATAACTGTGTAAGTTCCTTTATCGTAATTTTTGGTAAGATAATATTTCCGGTAGGTAAATCCTTTTTCGGGGCCAGTTAAGGTGACTTCGTGTTTGTACTCTTCTGGCTTGTTTAGGTTTTCTTTCACTACACCTTGAATATTCAGTGGTGTTTCTTCAAGCTGAACATCTGTGCGGATATTAACATCTTGGGTCTTTACTTTACCCAGAGGTACAGATGCCATTTCGATTGTTTCTTCGGTTTGTTCCAAGAATGACTTTGTAACGCTGTAGGAGTATAGGATTTTCATAGAGCTTATATCGTTTTTTACTTTGCCTGCCAACTCTGGCATGGCAAAGCTTAAGACAAAGGTAATGGATATTCCGATGATTAATAGTGTTAGCGGAATTTTTTTCATATTTCCTCTTTCTTAATAACGTATTTGTATAACAAGAATATTGAACATCCTCTGACATCATCAATTCTGTAAATCCCTCTGTTTTGAATCATTAGGAATAATTCCAAATTTCGCGATCAATAGTAAGGCAAAAAAAATAAAACAACTGAAACTGGTGTTATCACTTGTAAAAAATACACTAAGTATAATACGTGATGCAAGAAGTACATTTAAGATATAGGCAATAAGAAAACCCGCATATGAAATGCAACTCAGATAGTTTCCAACTACTGTTCTTTTGTAATGAACATAATCTGATTTATTTCCTTTTCTGATACTAACTATTTGCCGTATTTGTCTTATAAGACCGTATGTGAACGCAATGATCAACATTACAATAATAAGAAAACTAATTATTGCTTCATTCACTTTTTTTATCCCCCCTGTAAATAGGTCTAACACTAATAGATAAAAGCTTTAGGACGGTTAATTACTATCCTTTTTTATGTAATAAACCTGCTTTTTTATCAGGATTATCAGCCCATAGTCAACTAAGCAATCCTCCAAGTACATATTCCTCTATTACGAAACATCCACTGAAAGAGTCATAACGGCAAACTCATCGTAAGTGTTCTGATGTTAAAGCCCATTTTTTCGTAGAGCTTAATAGCTTTGTTCTGGGCAAAAGCACTTAGACGGACTTCAGAATGCCCATCTTGTTTTAGAAAATCAATTGCTGACTCCATTAATCTCTTAGAAATACCTTTCCCTCTGTATTCTTCTATTACAAACAGTTCATAAATAAATCCATTCATCTTATCCGTAAACTGATCTTTACTTGCTCCTAATAGAATCCACCCCATTAGTCGATCTTCTTCTATCGCAATGACATAATAACTCCCTTTTGCAAGCAGTGGTTCAACAAGTTGTTTGATTTTTTGATTAGTTGGCTTCACTTCACCTAATGTGCCGTCAAAAACAGCTTGTGGCGAAAGTGATAAGACCTTTTGAAGTTCATAATCAGTTGGTTTCCTTATTTCCATGAATGAAAGCATCCTTTCTAAGGGCTAGTACATGTTAGTTAAGTAGTTCCATTGCCATTTGAATATTTGTCCTATTAAAAAATATTACTAATACATTTTCTATACTATTTATAAGTATTCTAATGCTTCTATATTCCTTCCCTTAATCAAATTTATAAATAAAGGAATCTTAATGTTATGAGGAAACCAAACAACGACTGTTAACCCCATCCATTTCAAATGGTGTTTTCTTAAATGTGGCCTTGTTGATTTTTCACTTTCACTACTATCGTTCACATTATATACGGATTACGGATGATAAAGTTTCAAAATAAAGGAAGAAATACCAATCTATTTCCCCATAAATTAATTAAAAAGACCACCAAATTGGTGGTCTTTTTAATTAATTCATATTATAAAACCCAACTGCTTCCATCGAATATCCCCTTGGAAAGCTATTACCGTCAATATCGATGATTCGTTGTGAAGTTTTTCACGTTTATCGGTTCGGTTCCTGTTGTTATAAAGGCTTTTGTAAGTATCCTATTATGTTTCATAACAACCCTTCCTTAAATCCATAAACTTCATAAGACTTTGTTTTTCTTTTTTTTCATGTACCCGCGAATGAACATTCCTGCAATAATAAGAACCGCAACTACTGCGATTGGCTGGATATAGGGCTTGGCCATCTCATTAATCTGTCCCCAATTGCTTCCTAACTTCATCCCGAGAAATACAAAAAGCACAGACCATGGAAGTACGGCTAGTAGCGTATAATTCGTGAATTTTATTAAAGACATTTTAGAAATCCCTGCTGGTATCGAAATAGCATGTCTGACAACCGGAATGAACCGAGCCGTAAAAATGACACTTGGTCCATAGTTAGTAAACCATGATTCCGATAGCTCAATATGTTTCTTGTGTATGAAAATATACTTTCCGTATCGTTCTAAAAATGGTCTTCCACCATAATATCCGATTAAATAAACAAAGATCTGAGCGATGGTTCCACCAATTGTTCCGGCAATAACCGCCCCTACAAAACTGATGTTCCCTTGGGATACTAAAAAGCCTCCATAAGATAATACAATTTCACTTGGAATGATTTCAATCATAAGACCGAGGGTAATTCCAAGGTACCCATAATCCATAAGTGTTAGTAGAATAGATTGGATAAAGTCGTTCATAACTCAGCTTCCCTCTTTCATTTTCAGCTTTTCTCTTAAAAAAATCTCGACCGTTGTTGATAATTCCCCTTGTAGATCACCCAATGGCGCCCACTACAAATTGCTGCTGGATTAAACGAATCTTCCAGCTGATTCATCAAATACAGAACAGATATTTTAACACCATGTACTTTAACTGAATTATCCCTAGCTATAAATAACTTTTGACTGATTGGTTAGGTATGACGGCTTACTTGCTTGTCTAAGATTAAGAATCATTTTCATTACTTCCACCATTCCCTCAGGTTTTTCCAACTCTATTTCCCTTTGATAAGATTCGATGGATATATCCCACTGATCCATTTTTTTATGGTCCTTTAATATACTGAGTATTTGTTTTTCAAATGATAAATTGTGATTGAGTTCAAATACAAGTTTATGGTCTTTTAAATACTGTAGATTAATTTCCTCCTGTCCTGGAAGCATTGAATGAACAAAAATCGGTAGCCTTTTTCGAAGTGCTTCACTAATGGTGACACCGCCGGGTTTCGTAATGATTGCGTCCACTTCTTCATAAAGTTTGTTCATTTCTGACCTTGATGAGATATAAGGTAATGGGTTAATATGAGCTAAATTCCACGTATCGATTGCATCATATAGCTTTTTGTTGTTACCACAAAGTACAAAATAATCACAGTCGGTTGATTTCTTTAACTCATCTTCTAAATTCAATATCCCACCCAGACCACTGTTTCCTCCTGAAATTAAAATTTTGGGGCGATCTGCGTTTTTTAATCCACGGGCTCTTTTAGTGATTTCCTCATGCACAGGAATACCAGTTACCATCATACTATGTTTCGGTATTTGATTCTTGATTATTAGCTTTTCTTTCAATTCCTGGGTAGGAAGAAAATGAAAATCAATCCCCTTGCTTCCCCACACATTATTAATAAAGAAATCCGTATACACGTTAATAATTGGGATATTGCATTTCCCTTTTATTTTCAACTGGCTTAAGAGATAGGAAGGGAACCCGTGTGTACACACAATTAAATCTGGCTTTTCCTCCGCTATCAATTGTTCCATTTTCTTCAAGAATATATGTTGATACCATTTAAATGAACGTTCCTTCGGAAAGGAAACGTAAAAAAGGTTTTTATAGGCGAGATTATAGGTTTCAGGTGCATAACGGATCCATTTCAAATAACCAGTTGTTATCATTTTTTCTAAAGAGTTACTTGTATAACTTAACAGATCCACTTTTTTCAAAGTAACTCCGCTTGTATGTTTTTTTAACATATCCATTAAGGCCTCTGCAACTTGATGATGTCCTGACTGCATGCGAAAGAGAGGTAAAAACAAAATCTTCTTCATATATGTCATCTCCTATAGAAATCATTCTTTTAATACGATGATTACATACTAAGAAAAAAGACTATTTGCATGTTCAAGAGCTTTTTTCCTCTTACAATATATCACTGATTTTGTTAAAAACTTTCTTTTTAATCAATTTTTAATGATACGTTCAAGGTATCTTGTCCCCATCTCTAAACTTAATAGCCCGATTAGAAAACCAATTGTAGAAACTGGTTATTCCAATCGGGACGGGAATCATCCTTAAGAAGTAGGCCTATTTTGGGGCATTCTTTTTTTTCTTTTTCATATAATTGATAGAAACGTATATCAATAAAAAAACTATGAATACGACACCTAAAAGTGGAACATATTCCGGATTTATATGAAAGGCATTGCCCAAATAATACCCTGCCACTATAAAAGGGACAGTCCAGAGAACCGTGCCTAGCAGGGAAAAGAGGAGAAATTTACAGAAGGGGATATGATTGATTCCTGCAAAATACGGACTAATTTGTCTTATTCCTGGTAGATAAAATCCAAACACAATTGTTTTTTGGACATTTTTCATATACTTTCCCTGTACTTTCTCCCAGCGATCATTTGTAATGCCCACGTATTTTCCAAATTTATTTATAAAATGATACCCAACGTATTTCCCACATACATAAGCGATAAGCATCCCCATAAAGGCTCCAAGAAATGCACTCAGCGTAGCTAAACCAAAAGAGAGCTTATTTTGTCCAATCAAGACTCCGATTAGAAACAGAAGAGATTCTTCTGGGGCGGGAATTCCCACAATGCCCATGAATAAAAAAAGAAAAATGATAAGATAGCCATATAAGTCAATAAAATGTAAGATACTATCTATATTCATAAAATCCCCTCGAATCAGTTTATAAGTCTTTTAATGTAATAAATTGTGTTCCCTTTTTTATTGTTTCTTGTAGGTAAACTTCCAAGGCTTCAATCATATATCGAGGTGCTTCTTTATCCGCCCCCAAGGTTTCCCCACAGTCATGGAGCAGGAGAATGGAACCTTCTGTTGACGTTTTTCGCAATTGATCAAGTAGGTCATTTTTGCATGTTTCCACTTTCCAATCTCCGAAAATGTCTGACCACATGATCACTTGATATTTCTTACTGGCTATTTGCGTAAAAATATTAAAATGGCCCCATGGAGGTCTGTAAAAAGTGACTTTTTCATGGGTACATTCCATTATGGCCTTTTCAGTCATATCTAACTGTTTCCTTAAATGAAATGGCGAAAGGACCCAGCTTGAAATATGATCAAAATGATGGATTCCAATTGTATGTCCTTCTTCATGCATTCGTTTAATGATATCAGGGTTGTTTTTCACTTTACTGCCCACAACAAAAAACGAACCCTTTATCTTATACCTTTTTAAAAGGTCAAGTAATTGTGTCGTATATTCAGGGTTAGGTCCATCATCAAAAGTTAAGGCTATCCTATTATTCCTCTTGATATTTTTGGTTATGCCCAGTCCGCATACACGAATAAATACCGTTGGGACAATCGTATAAACGAGAAATAGCAATAATAAGATACTCAAGCTAATCATCCCTATATGTGTCACTCACAGAACACCTCATTCTTGTATTTAGCGGCAAATTATCTTGCACCTTCTTCATCCATTCAAGTCTGAATTTAGCAAGAAGCAGATTATCTTTTGGGTAAGGACAATACCACCTCTGTTCCTTTTCCATCGGTACTAACCACTTTAATTTCCCCATTATGTTGATTCATTATATTTTTGGCTATCGACAAACCTAGCCCTGTTCCACCTGTCTCCCGGCTTCTAGCCTTATCCACCCGGTAAAAACGTTCGAAGATATTTTCTATTTCATTCTCAGGTATTCCAATCCCATAATCTTTTACTCTAATGACCGTAGAGTATAGCTGATCCTTTACATACACATCAATTTTGTCTGTACTATATTTGATTGCGTTATCTAAAAGGATAATGATCACCTGTTTTATCTTCAATTCATCTGCTATAACCATAATGGAATCTTCTTGATAATGAAAGTCTATTTCCCGATCATAGACTTCTTTGAATTGATTAAACACGTTCTGACATAAAGTTATTACATTCAATGATTTATAATCTAAAGTATTTTCCAATTCTGTATCGGCTAATTCTAGCAGCCTTTCCGTCATTTTCTGTATACGAGTTGCCTCTGAATGAATTACATCTATAACATCAAGTGCTTTCTCTTCGTTTTGTATACGACGTCTTCGCAGTAGATCAGCATAACTTTTTATAATCGTAAGCGGGGTCTTTATTTCATGAGAAGCATCCGAAATAAATTGCTTCTGTTTATCCAAATTTGCATCCAATCTGCCCATCATCCGATTGAATGTAACAGCCATTTTTTGCAGTTCATCCTTTGTTTCATGTTGGATGATGATTTTTTTTGGTATACCGCTTTGTTCAATATCCTCCATCGTATTAATCATATTGGAAATAGGTCTCATAATTACATTCGATAACCACCTGCCGCCTAGCAACGATAACCCCGCCCCTAATAGCGTACAAAATGTCAGAATGGAAAGTAATACATCCTTCCCTAATTCCAGTCCTAGTAATCTATCTCCAATTTCTAACGTTTCAACAACTTTACCTTTAGATAGGATAGGAACCCTAACAATTAATATTTGCTCTTCTTTATGCGCTTGTCTAATTGTACTTCTTTGCGATTCTTGTTCGCTTGAAAATTCTCCTTTAAATTTAGTAAGCAAATAATGGTCACTGGATACTTCACTACTAATTTGAGAATCAGGTTGAATGATCCGTATAAATGAATGATTCGTTAAATATGTGGTTAATTTTTTTTTTATCTCTTGAGGAGAATCATCCTTTTGAATTTCAGCAATAATATTTTGCGCTTTGTGAAGTAATATATCCTCTTCCATGTTTACAGTAATTTTCATAAAAGAAATAAATACAACAGCATTAACGGCAACCAACACACAGAGTATCCAAGCAGTCGTAATCAGGTTAATTTTTGTAGTAATTTTCATTACTTAATTCTCCCTTACTGTATAGCCAATTCCTCTTACCGTCTGAATAATCGTTGGATCAGAAAAACCTTCTTCTGTTTTCTTTCTTAAATGACGGATATACACATCGATTACATTGGTCTCCCCTTCATACTCATAACCCCATACATTAATCAGGATATTTTCTCGTGTCACTATTTTATTTTTATTGGATAGTAAATAAACGAGTAAATCAAATTCCTTCGGGGTTAACGCTATAGAAAAATCGCCCCTGTTAACCTCCCTAGTATCGAGATTAATGAATAGATCCTTAATTGATAAGATCGATTCCTGTTCTTTTGAAGCTTTGGCAGCTATTGAATTCTGACGAATACAAGAACGTATTCTTGCCAATAACTCCTCGATTTCAAAAGGCTTCGTTATATAGTCATTGGCTCCCTGATCTAGTCCCGTCACCTTATCCATCGTAATATTACGAGCTGTTAATAGGATGATTGGCAGTAAGGTGTTCTCATTTCGTATTCTTCTTAAAACTTCAATACCATTCATCTCAGGTAACATAACATCTAAAAGTATTAAATCTAATTTCCCCTGTAATGCAGCTTCCAACCCCGCCTTACCAGTATGGGCCACAAGCACTTCATACCCTTCGTACTCGAGTTCTATCTTTAATATCGTTGCTATCTGGACTTCATCTTCTACAACCAAAATACGCTGTTTCATTTAAAATCCTCCTACTTGAGTGCAATATGGAAAGGAAGCCACATCCACATGTATTTATTGAATTTAGCTAGGAATATTAGTTCCATCCTAAATACAGAAAATTGTCGTCCGCTTATAATTCAATACCCTTCTATATTTGCTCCAAAGTCCTGCATTTTACTCGCTTTTACTAATTATTGAAATGCTCTTTCTACAATTTAGCATTATTTTGCTTTTAATTTCGCTTTTTAATTGATTTTTAATCCTTTTTTCAAGTTGCGTTAAGGTTGACTCGATATAGTGAATCTAGGGAGCAATAAAACCAGCCAATAAGGTTTTATAGAAAACGAAATAAACCAAGAGAAGATAAGGAGGATTCATAAATGAATGATACAAAAAGCCCATCCATAGGGCGGCAGATGTTGAACAAGGTTCCTGAAGTCATCATTTACTTCTGGATCATCAAAATAATGGCCACCACTGTGGGCGAGACGGCCGCAGACTTTCTGATTGGAAATCTGAAATTGGGCTTGACCAACACAACCTTAATCATGAGTGTCCTTTTAATCATAACGCTTTTCTTCCAATTCAAAGCGAGTAAGTATGTGCCAAGTATTTACTGGTTCACGGTAGTGATGATTAGCGTTGTAGGCACGCTGATTACCGACAATCTCGTGGACAATTTTGGGGTCAGTCTAGTGACGACAACTATCATCTTCACAATTGCGATGCTTGCGACGTTTGCGGCTTGGTACTCGAGTGAGAAGACACTGTCCATTCACTCTATCTACACGACCAAACGAGAAGCGTTCTACTGGTTGGCCATCCTTTTCACCTTCGCCTTGGGTACTGCAGCTGGTGACCTCATAGCAGAAGGTCTCAACATAGGCTATTGGAAGTCAGCACTTATGTTCGCGGCGTTGATTGGGGTGGTGACCATCGCCCACTACGGTTTCAAACTAAATACAGTGCTTTCCTTCTGGATTGCCTACATCTTGACTCGTCCTCTCGGCGCCTCTCTTGGCGACTATCTGTCACAACCTCGTGATAAGGGTGGCCTTGGTCTAGGTACGACGGGAACCAGTTTGGTCTTCCTCGTTATAATCTTGGGCTTGGTCGTCTATTTGACCAAAACCAAAAGAGATGAGAGCAAAGTTGTAGAGTAGAGGTAGTCAATTTCTGATAATTCAGCTGTCCATCACTGAACAGGTTACAGACCTCGTGGAAAGAGTACAATCATTTACTTGATAAAGCCTTCATTGTTCGGGTTTCACCCTATAGATTGCATCCATGCCGGGCGCACAAAAGAAAAGGCCACCAAATTGGTGGCCTTTGTTATAGAATGAAATTTATCTTTATTTTACAAAACTGCGGCATTAATTCAAATCTTCAAATCCATATTTTTCAAAAACCTTGATAGAATCTTCGCTTTGAAGATAGTCGTAAAATAGCTGCGCTTCTTTTGGATGAGAACTATCCTTAATCATGCCTACTGGATAAATAATCGGGTCGTGTAAATCTTCCTTAGCTGTTGCGACGATATCAACTTTTTCTGAGTTTAAGGCATCTGTTTTATAAACTAGTCCTGCGTCTACATTTCCTGTTTCTACGTATGTAAGCACTTGGCTAACGTCCTTGGCATATACCAATTTACCTTCAATCTCTTTCCAAAGATTTAGGTTTTCTAATGTTTGTTTCGCATATTGCCCTGCCGGCACTGACTCAGGGGTACCGATGGAAATTTTGGTAGCCTTTGTGATGTCATCTATTCTCTTGATTTCTTTATCCGATTCCTTTGGAACCACCAGCACAAGTTCATTTCCTACTAAGTCGATTCCATTTTTCTCTTCAATTAGGTCTTCAGCTACTAATTTATCAAATTTATCTTCTGCAGCAGAGAAAAACAGATCCACAGGTGCTCCTTGTGAAATTTGTTGTTGAAGAGCTCCAGAAGCTCCTAAGTTATAGTTTACTGTCACATTTGGATTTTCTTTTTCAAAAGCAGTTTTAATGTCATTTAAGGCAGCTTGTAAACTCACGGCTGCTGACATCGTCAATTCTACTTTCTCGTCAGCTTGTTGCGTCTGCTTTTCTGTGCCTTTTTCTTTATCACTTGAACACCCTGTGCCAACTATCACAAGTAGCATAATCGAGAAAATCATAAGATATATTTTTTTCAAAGTCTCTCTCCCTTTCCGACTAGTTATAACTAGTTATATCTAATTATAACTAGTATAAAACAGATAAAAGGTTTTAATCAATGCCTTTTTTTACTGTGAATTTACTTTTCAAAGGACTCTAAGCTACAATAAAGAATGGAGGGATGCACATGTCAAAAGAGCTTTCCTATACGATCGAGGAAGTGTCACAGCTTTTAAAGGTATCTAAATTGACAATTTATGATCTTGTTAAAAAAGGGGAACTGCCTGTATTCCGTGTGGGAAGGCAGATGAGAATGGATGCAAAAGACTTGGAGATGTATATTAATAACAATAAGTCCAGTACATCCCCAGTTCCTGTTGCCGAACCCCATAGAAACGATGTGAAGGATTCTCTTAACCTTGTCATTAGCGGGCAAGATATGGTGTTAGATATACTAGGGCAGCACATTGAGAAGGACTCCAGCTATAAAACATTACGCTCTAACAAAGGAAGTCTAAGCGGGCTTATATCCATGTACAATGGGGATTCCGACATCGTTAGTTTACATATGTTTGATGGAGATACTGGGGAATATAATCTTCCTTATATAAAAAAGATTTTGGTAGGCTATCCTTATATTTTACTTAATCTGGTTTCAAGGAAAGCAGGTTTATATGTTAAAAAAGGAAATCCTTTAGACCTCACAAATTGGACTGATTTAAAACAAAAAGACTTGTCCATCATCAATCGAGAAAGAGGATCAGGAGCTCGAATTCTTCTTGATGAGCAGCTAAGGATTCACAAAATCCCTTCAAAAAATCTTAAGGGATATGATAACGAAGAGACCAATCACTTAAGTGTGGCATCAGCTGTTTCTGCTGGGATAGCGGATGTAGGTGTGGGAATTGAAAAAGCTGCAAAAATCGTTGGAATCGACTTTGTTCCATTAATTACAGAGCGTTATGACCTTGTTATTTTAAAATCTCCGAAAAACGAACAGCTTATAAACGTTGTTAAGCGAATTTTATCATCAAATTCATTTCAAGCTGAAATCAAAGCTTTAGGTGATTATGATATTTCCCAGACAGGCTCTATCATTTACGAGACATATTAAACAGGAAGGCTACTGATTCAGCAGCCTTCCTGTTTAATATGCAGTTTTTTTACTATGTTAAAGAGCGCATTCTTCAATTTCAAAACCAAGGTCTTCGATAATGCCCCAATCCGCCGTAGGTTCTTGTCCAGCTGTTGTTAGATAATCGCCGACGAAGATAGAATTGGCTGCATAAAGTGCCATGGGTTGCATGGAACGGAGGTTCACCTCGCGACCTCCAGCTAGACGGATTTCCTTACTTGGATTAACAAATCTCATCATCGAAATTAATTTCAAACATTTAGTTGGAGTCAACTCGGAAGTTCCCTCAAGTGGTGTACCGTCAATCGCATTGAGGAAATTACAAGGAATAGAATCCGCGTCAAGACTGCGTAGGGATAGGGCAATCTCTACTGCTTCTTCATTAGACTCATTCATACCAAAAATGGCACCCGAGCATGGAGACATTCCGGCCTCTTTTACAGCTTCGACTGTATCTACACGGTCCTCATAGGTATGTGTGGATGTAATATTCTTATAATTATCTTGAGATGTATTCAAGTTGTGATTGTAGCGATGAACCCCAGCTTCGGCTAACTTACTGGCATGCATTTCATTTAAGAAACCTAGACAGCAGCAGATTTTAAGATCCGTTGTCTCGCGAATTTCTTTCACGGCTTCAATGACATGATCAATTTCCCTATTGGTCGGACGACGGCCAGAAGCAACGATACAATACGTGCCAGCTTTGCGACGAATTGATTCTTGAGCACCTTCAACAATCTTCTCTTTGGTCAGCCAAGCATATTTATCGATAGGAGCTTCCGACACGATTGACTGCGAACAATAGCCACAATCTTCAGGACATAGACCTGACTTCGTATTAATGATCATATTCAACTTAACCTTTTTTCCATAATAGTGCTGACGAATAAGGAAAGCTGCATTCAAAATCTCTAAAACCTCGTTGTCAGGTGCTTGTACAATAGCAAGTGCTTCTTCTGCTGTTACTTTATATCCTTTGATTACGTTCTCCGCTAGCATCTTCCAGTCCTTTTTCACCAATGTTTCCAAACCTAATCCCTCTTTTCTTATATGTTGTACATCCCATTCATCCTATGAATCTAGCTTATGTCTTTATTTAACGTCCTCGCCGCGATAAACTTCCTTGAAAATCAAACAACCTATTTGTATCTATTGGTACGGATTGTTCTGAACACGTCGATAACATGATTCATTTGTTCTTCTTGATGTGTCGCCATTAACGTAAATCGAATGCGCGAAGTTCCAGATGGTACCGTTGGCGGACGGATAGCTGGTGCATAAATTCCGTGCTTATGTAATTCCTTCGAAAGGAACATGGCCTGTTCCGGTTCTCCGCAAATAATGGCAAGAATCGGAGTTTCTCCCCCCGACACTGTGTAGCCAAGGGAGGTTAATTCATTATAAAGACGCTGGCTCATGGCTCGAATGCGTACTCTGCGTTCAGGTTCTGATTGAATGATATCGACTGCTGTAAGTGCACTTGCTACTACTCCTGCTGATAAGGCGGTAGAGAAGACAAACGGTCTGGCTCGATTTAAGACATAGTCAACTAAAGACCTACTTCCAGCGATATACCCTCCTTCTGTACCAACAGCTTTGGAGAGTGTCCCCATCTCGATATCTATCTTCCCCTTCAGTCCAAAATGTTCAGAAGTTCCCCTTCCGTCTTTGCCTAAAACCCCCGTCGCATGTGCGTCATCCACCATAACAAGTGCATCATAACGCTTGGCAAGTTCGACAATGCCTGGCAATGGCGCAATATCACCATCCATCGAAAAGACGCCATCCGTTACAATTATTCTTTTCCTGTAGCGGGTATTAATCTGGAGTTTCATTTCCAAGTCAAGTAAATCAGCATGACGATAAATCATAGTTTCCGCACGTGATAAACGGCAGCCATCAATAATACTGGCATGATTCATCTCATCGGATAAAATGAGATCGTCCTTACCAACAAGGGTCGTTAACGCTGCTATGTTAGCCATATACCCTGTGTTTAACACAATCGCTGAATCCGTTTGCTTAAACTCAGCTAGTCTTTTTTCTAGTTTTTCATGGACAATTGTATTGCCAGTTGTTAATCGTGAACCAGTAGAACCCGTACCAAATCTTTGGGTCGCTTGAACAGAAGCCTCGATTAAGCGCTGATCATTGGCAAGCCCTAAGTAATTATTGGAGGCAAACATCATCATTTTGTGCCCGTTCACCATGGCATATCCTTGATCGCTCATTGCTTCAACGGTTTGTAGTTGTCTGTAAAGTCCTCCTTCTTTAATCTTTTCTAGTTCCTTCTCCCAAATCATCTTTCCTTAACCTCATAAACCGATTGATATACAAGATTCCAATATTCGTTACCTATGAGTGGAGCTTCTTGCCATTCTCGCTGATGACTGGATTTTCTTCGAAGAATTGTTTCATCAGAAAAAAAGGGCGCCATAAATACCGCTGTTTCTCTGGAAAGTTCATGCTGTATTAACATTTCTCCTGTCATATTTGTTCCCTCCAAGCTTTTATATGTTAACTATATTTTAAAAATGGTTAACATATAAAATGAATAATAACACACAAACAAAATATTGTTCAATTACTAATTTTCAATATTTTTCTAAGTCTGTCATTTTTAATTGTGTTTTATATGTTAACTAAAATAATAAATGGTTGACATATAAAATATAAATCATGCACACTAATAGTGGGCATTTTACCTACCAATTTCAAAAAAGGAGGTTGAAAACTTGAAAGCTAAAACGATTTCTTACGTGGCCCTATTTACTGCGTTAACTGCCATTGGCGCCTTTATAAAGATCCCTATTCCCTACATACCTTTCACGCTGCAAATTCTAGCAGTCTATTTGGCAGGGGCGCTGCTAGGACCACGTCTCGGGTTACTTAGTCAATTATGCTACGTCTTAATCGGTCTTATAGGAGTGCCAGTGTTTGCCGAGGGCGGAGGTTTTGGCTATATATTTAAGCCCACTTTCGGCTATTTGCTTGGTTATATACTCGGGGCCTATGTGAATGGATGGTTGATTAACAGGCTTAATCTCTCCACGATTCGTTCCATTTTCTTCGCTAACCTAGCATCATTGCTGACTGTTTATTTATTTGGCTGTATATGGCTTTATGGAGCGATGAAGTGGGTTGTAGAAACGCCTCTTTCAATCTACCAGACAATTTTTTACGGCTTCTTACTACCTGCACCCGGTGATTTGTTGCTGTGTGTTCTATGTGCCATCATCATTCAGCAAGTAAGGCCGCGTATTGCACGATTTACAAAAATGAAGGAGCTGAAACACCCATGGGCCAAGCCTACTTTATAACCGGAACTGGCACGGATATCGGAAAAACCGTCGCCACGAGTTTACTCTATATGTCTCTCCAAACAATGGGAAAAAGCGTCACGATATTTAAGCCATTTCAAACAGGATTGATTCACGAAACGAATACATACCCCGACATCTCTTGGTTTGAGCAGGAAATTGGTGTAAAGGCACCTGGGTTTTACATGCTTGAACCAGAAACATCTCCACACTTAGCTATAAAGTTAACAGGGCAACAAATCGACGAGCAAAAGGTCGTGGAACGAGTTCACGAACTCGAACAAATGTATGACGTCGTATTAGTCGAGGGCGCTGGGGGATTGGCCGTACCACTCATTGAACGAGCGGACAGTTTCTATATGACAACCGATTTAATTAGAGATTGCAACATGCCAGTCATTTTCGTTTCTACAAGCGGTTTAGGATCGATTCATAATGTCATAACTACGCATTCGTATGCCAAATTGCATGATATTAGCGTTAAAACTATTTTATATAACCATTATCGGCCCGACGATGAAATTCATCGTGACAATATCCTAACCGTTGAAAAACTCACAGGACTCGCTGACCTCGCCTGCATACCAACATTTGTCGACGTAAGAAAAGATCTGAGAGTCTACATACTTGATTTACTTAGTAATCATGAATTTACCCAACAACTAAAAGAGGTGTTCAAGAATGAATAGTCATGACTTAGAAAAATGGGATAAGGAATATGTATGGCATCCGTTTACACAAATGAAAACGTATCGAGAAAGTAAACCGCTAATCATTGAACGCGGGGAAGGGAGCTACCTTTTTGACGTAGAAGGCAATCGGTACTTGGACGGTTATGCTTCATTATGGGTCAACGTACATGGCCATAATGAACCAGAGCTAAACAACGCTCTCATTGAACAAGTTGAAAAAGTCGCACACTCTACACTACTAGGATCTGCAAATGTACCATCCATATTACTGGCTAAGAAATTAGCAGAGATTACTCCTGGTCATTTATCGAAAGTCTTTTACTCGGACACAGGATCAGCTGCTGTAGAAATCTCCCTTAAAGTCGCTTATCAATATTGGAAAAATATCGATCCTGTAAAGTATCAACATAAAAATAAATTTGTCTCCCTGAACGAGGCGTACCACGGTGATACAGTTGGAGCAGTGAGTGTCGGCGGAATGGATTTATTCCATAGAATCTTTAAACCACTACTATTTGAACGGATTCCAACTCCTTCTCCTTATACATATCGCATGACTGAATACGGGGATCAAGAAGCAGTGAAAAACTATTGTATTGATGAGCTGGAAAAGTTGCTTCAAGACCAAGCAGAGGAAATTGCAGGATTGATTATCGAACCGCTTGTTCAAGGAGCAGCAGGCATCATTACCCACCCTCCTGGCTTTTTAAAAGCAGTCGAACAATTGTGCAAGAAGTACAATATATTATTGATTTGTGACGAAGTAGCGGTAGGATTTGGTCGCACCGGTACATTATTTGCCTGTGAACAAGAAGATGTCATCCCTGATATTATGTGTATCGGTAAAGGAATTACTGGCGGCTATATGCCTCTGGCGGCCACTATCATGACCGAACAAATCTTTAATTCTTTTTTAGGAGAGCCCGAAGAACATAAAACCTTCTATCACGGCCACACCTATACAGGGAATCAACTAGCCTGTGCCCTGGCGCTGAAGAATATCGAACTAATAGAAAGACGAGATCTCGTCAAAGACATCCAGAAAAAAGCCAAGCAGCTATCTGAAAAACTGCAATCACTATATGAACTTCCGATTGTCGGTGATGTCCGCCAGCGCGGTCTCATGATTGGAATAGAAATCGTTAAAGATCGCCAAACAAAAGAACCGTTCACAATCCAAGAAAATATCGTTTCAAGCATCATTCAAAACGCTCGGGAGAATGGTCTGATTATACGGGAACTTGGCCCCGTCATCACGATGATGCCCATTCTTTCCATGTCAGAAACAGAACTGAATATTATGGTCGAAACTGTCTACCGTGCCATTCAGGAAGTCTCCATTCATAAAGGATTGATCCCAGCAGCAAACTGATATAAATTTTTCAAAAAGAACCGGAATAAGACCATATCTTATTCCGGTTCCTTCTCGATTGGATTTTCAGTTCTTCGCAGGGGACTTCGTGAAATACGCTGCCATTAAAAGAAAAATCACAGATAATGTCCACAGCGTGATTCCCTTCCATGGGAAATCAACTGTTAAACCAGTTATCTGCACGGCTGCACTTAATAAAATGAAAATCATCATTAGCCTCTTTTTCATCCTGCACCTCCTCTGGCAAATTTCATACATACTTCACGTTTTTGCAAAATGATTTTTTCACCTGATACGCTAAGCACATTTCGACACGAAAAAGCCAAGTTTCCTAAGCTAAGGAAGGATTGGCTTTTATTTGTATTGGATAAGGGGGCCTGCGACTCCAAAACTTTTTAACGGAGATTTATCCCGATCAAAAAAAGAATTATAATATGAATAGGATAGAAGAAATAAAAGAAATATTTTAATCCAGTACCTTTTTTCCCATTGTAGAGTAATAATAGTGGCAGTGCAGAAATCATCATCCATTGGTAATCACTAAACGGAAATAAATGATTTATAATACCGTCCTTGACAACTCCCCATTTAGCGTAAGCTGTAAAGATAATCAAGTGAAAAATGATATATACAATAGTAATTCCTACTTTACTTCTACTTAAATAAAGTAGAATACCCAGTAATACAAAGAAAATACCACCCTCAACAAAGAATATATTTCCTAATATTGCTCCATAAAATAAATGGTCTGCCTGAAAATTAATCACTATAATCTCTGAAAAAAGTACACATAAGATAGTACTAATCAGTTGCCATAAAATAAAGTACGCATATAGTTTTACCTGTCTTTTATCCAATAAATAAATTACTAGAACAATTACAAATAAAGTTGCAAAGAAATTGTTTGTGATAATGACCCCTGTTTGGCTATAGGCAATGTTAATTCCTAAATTAATAAAGGCCATAGCAACTCCTGAAAAATACAAACGTAACATGTATTTCTTTCTGTTAGATGTATGTTTGTATCCTAAAACAACACAATATATGAAAATTGGGATAGCCAACCTGCCAATCCATCTAAAATATTCTGGAGTATCAGGGATGAATTGCCCGGTATGATCAATAAACATAGAAACTAATGCAATTAGTTTAAGTAGTGTAGAAGTCATTTGAATATTCCCCATTTTGTTTCATGTAAAAAGACTAAAAGCATCAACAAAAGACACTTCTAGTCTTTCAGGTTTTATAATATGTATTTATTCTACATATCCGCTAAAATTACTTGGAGCTGCAAATTTAATGTAGTATAGTCCATTTTTATCTAAACCAGATGGAAATGCAGTTAATGTATGTCCTGAATCTAAAGTTTCAGAATATACAGAAATAACACTTGTGCTTTTATATATTTTTAAGGTTAATTTCGTAGAATGGTTATTCTTTACATAAACCTTAACTTGAGATTTCCCTTTAAAATACTTATTTGTGAATAAATTTGATCCTTGAGCAGAACCAGAAAATGTCATTCTTCCGCTACTTACTAAATTATGAGAGGTAGTTGGAGTACCAGTTCCAAAAACAGTAATTCCCCCGCTTTCAGTAACAGGTGATTCAGTTGTTACACCAATACTTTCTCCTTCTTCCGCAAACGCAACAGTACTACTAAACATTAAAACTACTAACATAATTGATAAGAAACCTAGTTTTGAAATTTTCTTCATTTTTAAAACCCAATTTCTTTATTTTGACAACGAAACCTATATTAATCTATTTTACTAGTTATTCCAAATTTTTTTAATATATTACAATTTATTTTCATTTTTTAATTTTACTTTTCATATGGGCAATTCAAACACTTCTATCCGTAATGGAAGAGATTTAGGGTAATAGTTTTTGACATTGGGTTGGAAAATCTAACAAATTTGTTGAAGGAAAAAGGGAAATCGTGAGAAGTTTTACTAAAACATATTTCGTCATTAAGATGGGAACATATCAATTTTCTTGGTGAATACACCTTTGATATGAAGAATATAGGATAATCGCCGCGTCCGCTTATCCAATACAAATAAAAGCTAATCCTTCCTTAGCGTATATTTTCCGCGTTTTGTTAGCAGGACCTCTCAAAACGCTGAACAACTGGCGTATGGTAATGGCCCGTTGACTCCATAAAAGAATTAGCCTGATGTGAAAACATTCTAGACTAACTTCCGGATTCTGCAAAGGGTTACATTGGATGCCCTTTTTTTCGACAATTGTTGAATGATGTCACTCTACTCAAACATAGGGATTTCCGGCGGATGCACAAAACATGATAATCATTGTAATAAAAAAGATGACCCCTTTAATTCAGAGGTCATCTTCATTTTATAGTCTATTCCTTTTTTCCTTACTGCTGGCTAAGTGTTAGCGAATGCCTTTCATGTAACCTTGAATCTTTGGTGATAAGGCCATCAGAGCCAGTCCAAGGATCATTGAAGCAACGCCGATCACTCCAAAATAAGCCATTTCGGTTTGAGGAGTGTAGAATCTAACGATTTGCGCGTTTAGTGCTTGTGCTGCTGCACTTGCCAGGAACCACAGGCTCATCGTTTGTGCCGAGAATGCAGCCGGAGCCAATTTTGTAGTTGCTGAAAGTCCAACAGGGGATAAACAAAGTTCTCCAAGCACTACAAGGAAATAACTAAGTACAAGCCATAATGGATTTACTAATGAGTCTGATCCACCGAAATAAACAGGAAGCAGGATCACCAAGAATGATAAACCGGCGAATAGCAAACCTAATGAGAATTTTTGAGGTACGGTCGGCTGACGCTTTCCTAGTTTAATCCATAACCATGCGAATACTGGTGCAAGGGTAATGATGAACAAAGGGTTCAATGATTGGAACCATGCCGGGTTTATTTCTATTCCAGCAAAATTCAACTGTGTCCGTTTGTCTGCATAATTTGCTAATATAGTTGCACCTTGCTCTTGAATTGCCCAGAACATGACAGCTGCTATAAACAAAGGAATATAGGCTATCAATCGTGAACGTTCAACAGAAGTTGTTTTAGGGCTGCGATACATGAAAATGAAATAAAGGGTCGGGATAAGGATCCCTAGGATACCTACAAGATTAATAAAGGTTTTAATCGTTAAGATACCTTTAGTGGCAGTGATGCCGATGATGGCAGCTACAATCAATGCAGCTATTCCCAATTTAGTGAATACGGTTTTCTTTTCATTTTGCGATAATGGGTTAGCAGGAAGAGTTCCAGCTAGGCCCAGGTTCTTTTTCTTTGTTGCAACAAAGACGATAAGCCCAAGTAACATACCAATTGCCGCCAGCCCAAAACCAAGGTGGAAGCTGTAATTCATTCCGACTGTACCGACAAGAAACGGTGAAAGGAATGCACCCATGTTGATACCCATATAGAATATACTGAAACCGGAATCCCGGCGATCGTCATTTTCCGCGTATATTTCCCCGACAATGCTGGAAACATTCGGTTTTAACAGACCAGTACCCAGAACAATGAGTACCATGGAAACAAAGAACATGGAGAGACTGCCTGGTACAGCAAGGACAATATGCCCGAGCATGATCAAGATACCACCGTAAAATACGGATTTTGAAGTCCCGAAAATCCTATCGGCAAGCCATCCGCCAATTATACCGGACATATATACTAAAGATCCGTAGATGGATACAAGGGCAAGGGCTGTGTGTTCATCAAGACCTAGTCCCCCTTTAGAAACCTCATAATACATATAGTAAACAAGAATGGCCTTCATGCCATAATAGGAGAAACGCTCCCAGAACTCAGTAAAGAAAAGGGTGAATAGTCCTTTGGGGTTTCCAAAAAAACCTTTTTGAGGTACACTATCCACAATTTTCTGTTTATTTATCGTTGCCATACCTAGCCCTCCTTTTATTATTGTATAATAACTTTTATTTGCTCTATTGTAAATAAATATTTAGTATATTTAAATAATTGTTTTCAAAATAAAATAGTGCTTCTCACCTTGAAAACCGATCTTACAATCTCCAAAAGGGCAAACCACTATTCAATTTTGCCTATAAAGATGAATCACCAATGATATAATACCTAACTTTCCCGACCGCATCGCAACAGATACACTGTGCAAAAAAAAGAGGGTTCGAAAAATATAAGAGCAAATAAAAAGAGTGTATTGTAAAAAAAATCCAACCAAAACCATTCAATACACCGTATAATATATATAGTAAAAATACTTTTTTAAAACGAGGAGGCACAAATATGATAGGTCTAGTAACAGTTATAATGATATTTTCCATTCCCATTATTGGAATCATAACGAGCCATTTCGAAAAACAAGCAAAAACTAAACACAATATGATTAAAGACGAATTAGAACTCGAAAAACTTAAACACGCAAATTTTCTTATTGAAACGGAAAAAATGAGGCTTGAACTGGATCAGATGAAATTTGGGGAATCAAAAGACGAACCAAAGTTACTGTAATCGCGTAACTTTGGTTCGTCTTTAATTAACGAGTATTTTGAGTTCTCTGTTTTAAAAACAAATCGCTCTTCATACATATAAGTTTAAATAAGTAAGTTCTTAATGAATATATTGATCCCCAACTAGAAGATCTGATATAACCTTGGTCGGGATCGTAAATTCAACTGCACCCATATATCCTGGTGCTGCTTCATAGCTGTTAAAAGCGATCACAAGCTTGCCATCTTTGTTGATATAAAAGTTTTGGGTTGCATCGATACCTTTAAATTCAACAAATTCATCGTCTTCCACCCAATATATTTTATTTGGGTCCTCAGCCATTTGCTGTTTCATCTGTTCCATAATATTCTCGTTTATTACCTGAAGATAGCGGTCATCTTTAAACAAGCTATTTAACGTTAATAGCACTTCGTTTTTCTTGTCAACTGTATCAAATTGGCTCTCTGTAGAACTGGAAGCTTGAATCTTGTCTGTATAACGCTGGACGGATAATATCGTGTCATTATCGGTTAATATCTTATATCCACTTTCCACCGAGATATTTCCATTTTCTCCTTCCTTCAGAGTAGACATGGAGTCCGTGAATTCCTTATAGAGCTGTTTGCTCTCCGCTAAGTATTTATCATTTAAGCTATTTTCCAGCTGTTTATTTTCCAGTCCTGTAATAGCTGGTGTTTTGATTACTGCTGAGGAATTATTTTCTTCTTCATTCCATTCAACGAATGTAATCACTTCGATGACTTTTTCAACTATCGGAATGTCGCTCATTGCTTTTGCCACTGCTGGGCTCATGTTTACTGAGGCTGTCACAATCAGCATGGCCGCTGCTGCTGTAATCCATATGGTTCTGGCAACCCTCGGCTTTTTCCTGGGTTTTTCATTCAAGGCCGCTTGAACGACATCGTTTAATTCCTTTGGGATTGGTGTTTGAAGATACTCTTCTCGCAGATCCTTTAATTTTTTTTCCATTTTTTCGTTTCCTCCTGTTCAGTCATGTTGATCCGCAATAGTTGCAGTGCTTTATATAATCTCGTTTTAATTGTGCTTACGTTCTCTTCCAGCACTTCCGCTATTTCTTCCAACTTCAAGTCCTCAAAGAAACGAAGAATGACTACCGTTTTATACTTGATCGAAAGTCCCTCCATGGCCCTTTGCAAATCCAGGTCCCGATAGTGATCTTCCTCTCCACTACGTAAGTATTCTATTGTTTCGTCATCCGCAATTGTCAGTTTCTTATTCTTTCGTAAAACATCAAGTGCCGTTCTGACTATGATCTTATATAACCAGCTGTCTATAGAAGCAGCATCTTTAATTTTGCTGCTCGAGGCTAGCGCTTTTCTAATTGATTCCTGCACGATATCAAGCGCATCCTCTTTATTTTTCACATAGTAAAAAGCAAGTCTGTACAAATTTTCTTGCCGTTCGGTTATCCGGGCCGCTATTAATTGATTTATATCTAGATTTTTCATTCCCTTAAAGAGCTCCTTACATTTAAATTACGTATCCTAGGTACAAAGAATAGACGCTCGACGGGCTTTAAAAGTTTGAAAATGGCTAAAGAAAGATTTTCATATAAAAAAATGAAATTTCTTACAAACTTTTAAGGCTTTTGGCGCGTCTATATAGTAGAATGATTATCGAGGTGGAATGCATCATGAGGAAATTAAATTATAAAAAGGTCTTTATTTTTCTATTTTGTCTAACAGCTGCAGTGGGAGCAATGGGTTTAGCTATAAAAAGCCTAGCTTTTGATAAGAAGAAAACTGTTTCGGCTTATTCAAATGATCAAAATTACCCAGAAGCTGATATTCAAACGTTTGTAAAAGATGATACGAAAGGCGGGTATTCAGTAAGCAGGCCCGTTCTTCATATAGAAAATATCGACATGCAACTAGAAGCTTACATAAAAAAAGAAATAAAAGATTACGAAAAGAAATGGAAAGCCATTGGCGGTAAAGCGTCTTCTGAGCTTAACCTCACTTATACGATACTCCATTTCAGCAAGCAAACCATTACCATTTCCTTCGATAAATATGAACAAGTAGGAGGAAAGAAGCAGTCCGGATCCCGGATCTTCACTTATGATATTCCATCTCAGAAAAAACTCTCTATAGAAGACATTTTTGCCCCGGATACTGATTATTTATCCGTTTTATCTGACATTGTTTTTGAAGAGTTAACCGAGAGTAAAGAAGAAGGCATTTCGAAAAGTCTTGTTAAGAAGAAAACCCAACTAAAAGCAGCCAACTTTGATTCTTTTTCAGTGCTGAAAAATACGCTTGTATTCTATGTAAAGACTGATGAGGATGGAGACTCATCTAAGACTCATACCATCGCTATTAATAAAGAACTTTTCAAAAATAGTTTGCTAGATTCATATCAAAGTAAAGATTTAAATCAGGATCGTGTAAAGGAATGGCAACCGAAACATGTCGTCGCCAAGCTCCCAGTGAAAAATGAATGGATTGACCCTTCACAAAAGGTAATCGCCTTAACGTTCGATGACGGGCCACATCCAAGTCATACTATGTCTATCCTGGAAGCCCTAAACAAGTATGATGCACATGCTACCTTTTTTGTGCTTGGAAGCCGCGTGCAACACTATCCAGAGGTGCTGCAAAAGATGACTGAACAAGGAAATGAAATCGGCAACCATTCCTGGGATCATCCGCAATTGACACGTCTAAGCAAGAAAAAAATCAAAAGTCAAATTGAGCAGACTCAAGACGCTATTGAAAAAGCTACCGGAACTGAGCCAGACCTTATTCGTCCCCCATATGGAGCGATTAACGATAATGTCCGGGAATATATGGAAGATATGAAGGTCACACTTTGGGATGTTGACCCTGAAGACTGGAAAAATCGCAGTAAAAAGAAGATTGTAGGCAAAGTAATGAGCAAAGCCAAAGACGGTAAAGTCATTCTTATGCATGATATTTACCAAACTAGCGCCCAGGCTGCAGTGGAAATCATCAAACAATTGCATGACAAAGGATATCAACTAGTTACCATTTCCGAACTAGAGCAGGTAAAAAAAGACCGCGAACTTTACGGTATCGACTTACAAGAATAATAGATTGTTAGCAGATTAAACGAAAAAGAGAAGGATAGATAAAAGCCAAATTAATTCGCTTTTATCTATCCTTCTCTCCTTTTATTTTCAACCCTGTTATGCACCTTCATTAAAGCCTTTAATATCTTCTTTAGTAGGAGCTGAGGTTCAAAATGGAACTGCCAATGATTTTTCAGTCATAAAAGAAACGTCCGTCATTTACATACCAGGCTCTCAGTGCCCCATGAATGCAAAATAAGCAGGCCTTTGATTACATAGCAAAGGTCTGCTCAACTTTTTTATTCCCCAAGATCCACATTGTGATAGACCTGTTGAACATCTTCTAAATCTTCTAATGCATCGATCATTTTTTCGAATTGTACTTGTGCATCTTCCGGAAGGGTTAGGTCATTTTGTGCAAGCATCGTTAGCTCTGCTACTGTAAATTCCGTAATGCCCGCATCTTTGAATGCTTTTTGTACAGCATGGAATTGTTCAGGTTCAGCATAAACGATAACCGATTCTTCTTCTTCAATAATGTCACGTACGTCAACATCCGCTTCCATTAATAGTTCAAGCACATCGTCTCCAGTTTTACCTTCAATACCGATAACTGCCGTTGCATCAAACATATAGGCTACAGATCCACTGACTCCCATGTTTCCTCCGTTTTTACCAAATGCAGCACGCACATCTGATGCCGTCCGGTTCACGTTGTTTGTCAGCGCATCTACGATAACCATTGATCCATTTGGTCCGAAGCCTTCATAACGAAGTTCGTCATAGCTTTCTTCAGAACCGCCTTTTGCTTTTTCAATCGCACGGTCAATAATCGCTCTCGGCACATTGTATGTTTTCGCACGTTCAAGTACAACTCTCAAAGCCTGATTGGATTCTGGATCTGGTTCACCTTGTTTGGCCACTACATAAATTTCACGTCCAAACTTAGCATAAATACGACTTGTATTTGCATCTTTTGAAGCTTTTTTTTCTTTGATATTGTTCCACTTACGACCCATTATATTCCACTCTCTTTCATCATTGAATATACACAAATTGATTACTATAATTCTTGTCTCTACAGCATTTTTTCATATAACTACAAGGAAATCCATAAATAAATTCCACGGAAGATATGCTATACGATTACTAGATTATATTATACATCAATTGTATAAATTTGAAAAAGTCCTGCACACCATCTCTAGGGACAAATTGATCCCAACTTGGCACTTTGTTTTTTTTAATACTATGGAAAACGCCAAGAGTAGTATAGTATAAAATGATTACAAAGGAGAGATGCTACATGACGGATACTCAAATTATTATCGGGATACCTGGAAAGTGGAAGAACCGAACAGAATTGATTCAAGCTGTGGCTTCTCAAAGTGAAGGGTACCTGCTAGCCGGTCATATTTTGCATAGCAAGGATAAAAACATAACTTTCCAAGTGGAAGTCTATGATTATGAACCGAGTTTAAAAGAGACCTTTTCCTATGCCAGTAAAGGGGCCTTTTCGGAGCGTTTATTAGAGGAAATCAATAATCATACTTTTACGGTATATATAATTGCTGATGTATCTGACTTTGGAAATATTACAGATTTGATTGATGCTGGGGCAGCAATCCTGAAGGCTGGTGGAATGGCTGTAAAAATAGAAACCACAGGCATTGCACATTCAAAAGAGGATTGGCAACAACTTCATCATACCCCGGATATTCTCTCGGTTTATGCCCATTTTGTTACGATTATTGGCGAGGAAGATTATTATTGTTCATTTGGAATGAAAGCATTTGGTCTACCAGATGCCGTGACACTTAACACGATGAGACCAAAAGAGGCAGCTGATTTACTTAACACATTTAATTATTATCATGCAGGAGAAAGACCCATCTTTACAAATGGTGAAACCTTTTGTGTACAACCAGATGCACCCACCTATATATTGACGGGTCTTCAAGACTTTAGATACGAAGAAGACCATCCTTTCTACAACCCATTTGGATTATGGAATTTAGGGACAAGTAAATAGAGGAGCTATAAGCTCCTCTATTTTTGTTATTCAAGCTGATCCCGTACTCTTTTCTTCCTCATTTTCTTTCTTCACGAGTGACATACCGCTTGCTTGGTATTTAAGGATTTTTTGAATGACCGTGCCGAGATGTGCTCCCGCTTCGACCGGTGGAATGCCGCCTTTATGAATGTTAGAGATAACCATCCGCTCTGCTTCAATAGTACCCAAACAAGGTTCGTAGCAAAAATAGGCGCTCAGTGATTCAGCACTGACAAGTCCCGGTCGTTCGCCGATCAACAAGACAATGACCTTTGGTCTAAGAATTTCACCGACATCATCCATCACAGCAACTCTGCCTTTTTCAATATAAAAGGGAGTACCGACATCCAAGTTTGCCCTTAGCAAAGATTGTTTAAAAGATAGATAAACGTCTTCCACATTTTCTTCCACTGCCTTGGAGCTCAAGCCATCTGAAATGATGATTTGAACCATAGGGCCCTTTATGCACTTGGCTTCAATCATTTGCTTTGCTTCGTCCGAAAGCTTTCGGCCATAATCCGGACGACGCAAATAGACTTCCTTATCACTCGCCCTCGTTTTCACTTTGAACAGATCCAACCGTTTCAATAAAACCTCACTAACGTCACCATATACTGCATCAACCGCCGCAGCGTGGTCAAACCTAAACTTCAGCCATGAATCTGTCCTCGGACGTGTCCCTGCTCTGCCTATCCCTATTCGAGCAGGAGTTTTCGTTATCAAGGCTTCCAATTCTTCCTTATTAAATGGTTCGTTTATTCCCATATCATCCACTCCTAACGGTTAAAAATAGTCGGATCACCCGCGCGTTTCGTCAACTTGCCGTTTTCCATGATACCCATCTTCTCTAGCCAAGATTCGAATAAAGGTGCAGGTCGCTTGTTCATCGTTTGCCTCAATGTTGCAATATCGTGGAAACTCAAAGACTGATAGTTCAACATACAGTCATCCCCCATTGGAGTAGCAATGATAAAATTCACACCAGCCGCGGATAAAAGAACACCCAGGTCCTCAATATCATTTTGATCCGCTTTCATATGATTCGTATAGCAAATATCCACTCCCATCGGCAGGCCATGCATTTTCCCCATAAAATGATCCTCTAATCCGGCGCGAATGACCTGCTTACTGTTATAAAGATATTCTGGACCGATGAATCCGACGACCGTATTGACGATGTACGGATCAAAATAGCGTGCAAAGCCATAGTTCCTGGCCTCAAGCGTCACTTGATCAATTCCAAAGTGGGCTTCCGCTGATAATTCTGAACCTTGCCCCGTTTCAAAATAAAGATGTTGTGGACCTGTGCCGGTTCCATAAGACTTTGCTACCTCATTGGCTTCTTCAAGCAATTCAACGCTAATTCCAAAAGAACGATTGGCCGCTTCCGTTCCGGCTATACTTTGAAAAATCATATCAGCGGGTGCTCCCTGCTGTACGGCTTTAATTTGAGTGGTCACATGAGCAAGTACGCAATTTTGGGTTGGGATATTCCATTTTTGAATAACGTCCTGAGTGGCATTTAACAACCTTTTGATACTTTCCACTGAATCATCGACAGGGTTGATTCCAATGAGTGCATCCCCAATTCCATAGGAAAGCCCCTCCTTTAATGAAGCTAGCATCCCTTCCACATTGTCAGTCGGATGGTTAGGCTGAAGACGGGAGGCAAGTGTTCCTTTGTATCCGATCGTACTATTGTTTTTGGTAAGCACTTCGATTTTATTGGCTGCATGGATGAGATCGAGATTCGACATGAGCTTTGTTGCAGCAGCAATCATTTCACTATTTAGTCCTCTACTTATCCTCATTAACTCTTCGCCAGTCGTCTCATCACTTAAAATATATTCCCGCAGCTCGGCAACCGTCCAATTTTTCACAGATTGATAGATGCTACGATTGATGAGTCCATCAATTATTCGGGACACCTCATCCTCATCCGGAGAGAGTAATGGATAGTTTCGAATGTCTGCTAAAGTCACTTCGCTTAGTACCGATTTCGCAGCTATCCGTTCCTGGACCGATTCAGCTGCAATCCCTGCAAGTCTATCCCCTGATTTCTCTTCGTTTGCCTTGGCCAAGACGTCTTTAAGTGAAGTAAATTGATAGGTTTCCCCAAAGTATTGTGTAGATAATTTCATCATATCCTCCTCCATTTCTTAGTTGTGGAAAGTTAGTGTTTTAACAACAACCGGCACAACCCCTGACCGCAATAGCCTTCCTATATCTAAATAATCACCATGCTCCACCTGTGTTTGATCGATACAGATAACCGGCTGTTCCGGCTGATTCGCTAGTAAGGTCTGACCAAGCACCTTTCCATAATCACTATCCATGACGATTATCAGCGGCTGCTGCTGATTCGGTTTTTGCTTCAGTGCCTCAGTAAAAGCCAACGTGAGCAGCTGAATGTCCCGGAATGATAGATATGGTAGGTTCGTTAAATAAAAGGCAAAATTCTGTCCTTCCCGCTGGGGGTCATATATCGTAATCGCGTCCTGAACCGCTTTTGTCATTCCCTCGATACCTTGCTCTAGAACACCCTGAAAATCGATCCGATAGACTGGGATATTTCGTACCGGTAGGTGGGAATCATTCACTTCAATTGTTGCCCCGCTGATCTCGGTTGTATGGGTGCCGGCTCCAAGAACAGTCGCACGAATCGTTTCAACTGGCTTTTCCCACTCCCAATAAGCCAATTCTTTATTTTCTTTTATAGAAGTGGCAAGAGTCATGCCAATATCCTGAAAGCTGGTGCACATCAGTTCTTCATGATACATGCAGTCACTGACTCCACCCGAGAACATTAATCCATCAATGCGACCTGTCCAAGTTGGCACCTTTCCTACTAAAAGCTGTTCGTCTTCTTTCGTATATGAATTGTCCAAAAACCTCGCCAGCACCTTAGCCATCTCATCTGTAATTATTCCCCTATTCTCTTTCGAAGGAGAATACCCCTTTGTTTTCAGCCATTGTTCAATCGAAGGAGCGACTTTCATCTCCGCCCCCTCCCATTCCCATTCCATCAAACGGCCTCCGATGTGTAAGGTGCATGTACCGCAAAGCGTACCCGAACGGTATACGGCAATATTTGCTGTTCCCCCGCCAATGTCAATGTTTGCTATAGTTTTTCTTGTCTCTATTGAATGTTGATAAGCACCGGAACCCTTTGCGGCAATGATTCCCTCTAAATCCGGTCCTGCTGCTGCGACGAGGAATTCCCCTGCCGCTTTAGACAACTGGTGTACCATTTCTTCTGCATTTTGTTTTGTTGCCGTCTCGCCTGTGATGATGACTGCGCCTGTTTGAATCTTTTCCATCGTGATACCTGCATGATGATATTCACTTTCTACTATTCTTTGAACCGCCGGGATATCAATCACTGTATCCGATAAAAGCGGGGTCCTGAAAATCGGGCTTCGATACAGAACTTTCTTATCGGTAATTTCAATTTTCGGGACCTGTCCCCCGCCCGCCACATTCATAAGTGAAAACTCGCTGATAACAAGCTTCGTCGTGCTTGTGCCAATATCAATTCCTGCACTGATGATTCGCTCCAACTGTTTATTTAGCAAAACCTCACCTCAGTTTTAAACCACTTGAATTTTATTGTCCTCTTCTTCTTGGTTTTTTTCTTTATATTCATTCAAACCGATAACACCTAATTCACGATCTTTTTTCTCTAATTCCAAAGCCTTCGGAACTGACAGCCAGTAAGCCAGACCGATTCCGATAACACCAGCAGATAGCTTCCCTACGATGATAGGTAAAATTAAGGAAGGTTGAAAGTTTGCCGTGAAGGATAAGTGATCCCCTAATAAGAAGGCAGCACATACTGAGAAGGAAATGTTAATCACCTTATCCTTTGGGGGCATATCTTTAATAAGTTTGAACATCGCTAATATATTGGCAACCGTGGCTAGAATTCCTGCACTCCCCTCCTTGCTCAATCCAACTTTTCTACCCATTGCTTCAAGGGGCTTGCCAGCATATTTCTGAATCAGATAAATCATTGGAAAAGCACCTGCAAGCATTATTCCGATATATCCTGCCGTCTCCAGGGCACGAAACTGATCCGCCTTATCGGCCATGATTGGATGAAATCCCCAAGCACCAAATACCTTAGAAAACAGCCCGGTGAAAATTTCTACAATCGAGAACACTAATACGAGTTTAATCCCCGCATCCATTATTCTCCCAAACCACATAAACCCTTTAATCATCATATCTGGCAAGAAATAAAGACCTAATGCAAGCAATACAACAAAAATAAGAAGCGGTGAAAGATTCAAGACGATTTTCAAATAGCTCAATGTGAATTCATATGTAGAATCCGCATTAGTAGAAATCACTTCGCGTACCTTTGAATTCGTTGCAACGACTAGTATGCTTGAGATAAAGGCACCTATTGGAATCGTCAAAATTCCAGACATGACGCCAAGTGCCATATATTTATGATCACGTTTCTCTAGCATTGCCAGCCCCATCGGGATCGAAAAGACAATCGTTGCCCCAGACATGAAACCTACAATCATCGCCATGATCCAGCCTTCATATGTCTCCTGTAGTTGAGCTGCTAATTGGTAACCACCCATGTCAGTTGCCAAAATCGCTGTGGCAGCGAGGGCAGGGTCTGCGCCTATCGCGGCAAAAATCGGGCCGCACACTTTATCAATGAACCATGATAAATAAGGAATCGACGCCATAATTCCAGCTGCAGGAATGAATATATGGCCAACGGTATGCAAGCCTTCCATGAACTGCTTACCCAAGCCTTGCTCACTGTCTTTAATCGACGCAAAAGCACCTAGCACAGCACAAGTCATAATGATATAAATAACGAAATTCCCAACCATCTCCATACGTTTTCCCCCTTGAATTATGATTTGGTTTTGCACATTTCAACTAGAAAAAAGAATATAAAAAAAGACGCATCGTATAGCCCAAACTAAGGTTTTTCCGTAGAAGTTTCTACGATACAACCATTTGGTCTATCAAAGCGTCATTGCTTCATCTATTCACTTGTTTTTGATCATTTATAATTATTAGTTCTGCAACTTTTTCAATCGATAGTTGCTTATTCATACTCAACCTTCGTAGCTTGTTATATGCGATTTCTTCGGTTACATTCTTTCTCTTCATGATAATTCCTTTTGCTTTTTCAATGGCTTTACGATTGTGGAGGGTTTCATCCAATTGAGCCATTTGTTCCTGATACTTTTTTGTATTCTCAGCTTGCAGTAAGGCAATCTCTACCGCTGGGATTAGACTAGCTTCGGTAATTGGCTTTACAAGATATCCTACGATATTGGCTCGTTTTGCCTGGTCGATATATTCACGCTGGCTAAATGCCGTTAACAAAAGGACCGGAATCTGAAAAGTATTAGAAATCACTTCACTCGCCTTGAGCCCATTCAGTTTAGGCATTTTTATATCCATTAAAACGAGATCGGGTTGCAAAGTATGTGCCAGCTCAATCGCCTTTTCACCATCACGTGCCTGTCCAACCACATCGAAACCCGCATCCTTGAGCATATAAGTAATATCAAGCAGAACAATCGATTCATCTTCCACGACCAAAATCCTCTTGCCCATGTCTCACCTACCTATTGTATGGAAATCTTATGGAAGCCAACGTACCTTCCATGATTCGACAAACCGAAAATTCTCCACCCAAATCATTCTCGACCGTCATGCGGATAATATCTAATCCTAATGAAGGCTTAGCTGCCGGAGAATACCCAATGCCATTATCCAAAACTTGAATCTCTAATTCAGAACCATCCTTTTGTAAAGACACGGTAATCTTTCCAACCGTTCTTCCACTGAAAGCATGCCTCACACAATTATAAATGAGTTCATTCGCCACCAACGCAACTGATACAGCTATATCGGAGTCAATGGAATGAAGCTCACCAATATATTCAATACTTAGGTTTTTACTTTCTTGATTCTCACTATACACAATCATATCACCGATTTTTTTAATGAGCTCCAGTAAATCTACATGATCAACATGGCTACTAGCCAAAATGATTTCATAAACCGACGATATGCTTAATACTCGGTTTAAACTGACCAATAAATGAGGTTTACTTTCTTCAGGAACCTCCATCCTCATCTGTAGCCGAAGCAAACTGGCAACCGTCTGCAGATTATTTTTCACTCTATGATGAATTTCACGAATCGCAACTGACTTACTAATCAGTTCTCTTTCTTTTTCCCGCAGTTCAGTCATATCCCGGAAGATGATAAATGCTTCCTTAGATTTCTTGCCGCGTATATGAAATTTCTTTACTTGAAAAATTTTCTTCCCAATGTGCAGCTCCTTCATTAATACTTCTTCTGTTGATGCGAGTACATCAGCAAAGCTAGGAAAATAGTCGAAAATGCTGGTACCTAGCACACATTCGGTCAAACAAATATCCGTTACTAGATTAATAGCCGCCGGATTAGTATAGACAATCTGATTATGATTATTAATCAGGAATATAGACTCTTCAATAAATTCAGGTACTAAAGAATTTTGTTCATCCTGTCTTTCGAAAAAATTTGAAGTTTCGGGTTCTTCTTGAATCGCCTTCTCCATAATCAATACGGCAATGACACGATTGCATTCCCCTCTAACCGGAACAACACTTTGTTGGACCATGACTCCCTCTTGAGTCAATGCTCGATTCACAAACATATCCTTTCCGGTACGTAATACATAAAAGACTGCCGGCTCGAAGGCTTCATAGGCGATCTTACCAACAACCGAATAATTATAAACCGACTTTACAGAATGTGCGCTTTGCTCTGCCACAACAATGGCATGCTTTCCTTCTCGTACTGGACAGTCAATAAAGACATTGGCTTGATTCAAATTAGCAATCAATGTTAGATTATTCGACAGATTTTCAAGTATGCATATATCCTTGTCTATTAAGTTAGTATGCATTTCACATAATTCTCGGACTGAAGATGTCTTCTCCATTGGCAAAACTCCAATAAAAGTTTAATCATGGGTATTATTATTAATCATTATAGATACCGCTTTCATTTTTGTCAATATTCCAAATATTCTAATGTTATATATCCTAACATCAGAAATAATATTTTCATAGGAGCATAATACTAAAGCAAATATCATACTAACGTTGCTTTAGTATTAATTTCAAGCAATTAAATAAACCCTCCATTGACTCTGATCGTTTGTCCCGTAACCCACTGTGCTTGTTCACTCACTAAAAACGTGATCACATTAGGAATGTCATCCGTTTCACCTAAACGTCCGAATGCACTCATTTTTTTCATCCCTTCGATTTGTTGCTCGGATTTTCCTATATTAAACAATTCTGTGTTAACGGGACCTGGAGCAATTGCGTTAATAGTGATCTGTTTAGAACCAAACTCTTTAGCCAGTTGTCTTGTAAATTGTTCAACTGCCCCTTTTGTACCTGCATACATACTATACGTAGGGAACATTTGGCCTAATACAGAGGTAGAAATATTAACGATCCTACCATTGAGCTCCATATATTTTAATGCTTGTTGACAAGCAAAGTACGTCCCCTTAACGTTTACGCCAAATTGTTTATCAAAGTCTTCTTCCGTTGCCTCTGCTAGTGGTTTATTAATCATCAGTCCAGCATTGTTCACTAAAATATCAATTCTCCCATACGCTTTGACCGTTTCTTCGAAGAGATTGACAATGTGAGTAACTTGGCTAATATCTGCTTGGATAGCAATTGCTTCTCCATCATTTTTCTTTATGCCTTCCACTACTTCATACGCCTTTTGTGAACTGCCTGAATAGTTGATTACTACTTTTGCACCTAAATCCGCGAGCTGTTCTACTATAGCTCGGCCAATTCCTCTTGATGAACCTGTGACCAACGCAACCTTTCCATCTAAACGATTATTCATTAAGTTCACTTCTTTCTTTTCATATAGTTATTCAATTTCACACCAAAACTTATTAGTCCATATTTTACCACCATTTCCTCGCTACAGTTTCTTTTCGTTCAATAAAAAAAGTTCCTCTGATTATATTTTCAATAAAAGAAAATTTAAAAGTGCTTGTCCCCATCAATGCTCATGAATTACTCCTCTTCTGGTTATAGTAAAGAAGAAAATAACTGAGGAGGTTTTATCCATGAAAAGTTCAGAAGAGTTTGTAGAGAATATTCAAGAACAGCAAAAAAAAGATGCAGCCAATAAGCGTCGTCAAGGTAACGGCAATCCCGCCCAGAAATTACCGAATAAAAAACATTAATACAGCAACATTGTATTAGGTACGCATCTTCATATTCATTCTCCGCTCCTATTTAGGGCGGGGAATGTTTCATGAGGCATTCTCTTTCTTGTTCATCGCTTCGATTTCTTTTGAAAAGGTCTCTTCTATTTCGTTTTTATTTCCATACAGAAAGAGATTATCACCAAGTTGAATTTTATGTTCATTTAACTCTTTCCTAATTTTTGCTTCTCCGCTTTCGATATACAAGATATTGATGTCTACTCCTCGCGATACGATATCAAAAGTAATAACGTCAATGAACTCAGAGTCCTCATTAATATCAATCTGCATAACAACGTCTTCATTTTCTAAAAATAAAACCTCTTCTATTGGGTGTTCCCACAATTCATAATGATTGTGCATTTCACTTTGCATTTTATTCGATAATCTATTATTTATGAATGGTGTTTTAACGGTAATAGTCAAGATCGTCAATATCCCAATAATAATGCTTAACTCCATTAAGCGTAAATCATCTGTAAGCAGTGTACTAATTGATGAAATAATAACAGCAAGAGAAAAGGCTCCAAATAAAATTAAAAACATGCTTATTTTTCTTCGAACAGGATGATCAATAATAGACTTTGATTCGTCAGTAGTGAATCCAGTACCTGTTAGCATGGAGATAACTTGAAATCTAGCTACAGTGTTCTTTAACCCAGTCAGTTTTAATAAGGTAACCGATATTTCAATAACAAGACCAATGATTAAAAAATAAAGCACCATAAACACTACATTCATCATTATGATTATTACCTCCATCCATCTTTCGTCATTTATGGTTTACCCTAATTATTCTAAAAAGAATCCTCATCATTTATTCTAATAGTTTACATCTGATTTAGAGTATTGGATTCATGCGAATAACTAGCGTGAAATACAAAAAAACACAGTAGAATTCATTGCTGAATCCTACTGTGTTTTACGTACCTCTTATGATCCTGTTAATCAAATTGGGATGTATTTTTCCGTTCAATATTTATTCAACCTACTTTAATGTTGCTGAATTCCCCCGCCTTGTATCGGAAATTCAACATATTAGCTCTAAAATCCTTGCATCGGGAATCCTCCGGGCTGACCTTGACCTCCGGGCATCGGGAATCCTCCAGGTTGACCTTGAAATCCTTGCATCGGGAATCCTCCCGGCTGGCCTTGAAATCCTTGCATCGGGAATCCTCCCGGCTGGCCTTGAAATCCTTGCATTGGGAATCCTCCCGGCTGGCCTTGAAATCCTTGCATCGGGAATCCTCCAGGTTGACCTTGAAATCCTTGCATCGGGAATCCTCCAGGTTGACCTTGAAATCCTTGCATCGGGAATCCTCCAGGTTGACCTTGAAATCCTTGCATCGGGAATCCTCCAGGTTGGCCTTGAAATCCTTGCATCGGGAATCCTCCAGGTTGGCCTTGAAATCCTTGCATCGGGAATCCTCCAGGTTGACCTTGAAATCCTTGCATCGGGAATCCTCCAGGTTGGCCTTGACCTCCGGGCATTGGAGATCCTCCCGGCTGGCCTTGACCTCCGGGCATTGCAAATCCTCCCGGCTGGCCTTGACCTCCGGGCATTGCAAATCCTCCCGGCTGGCCTTGACCTCCGGGCATTGCAAATCCTCCCGGCTGGCCTTGACCTCCGGGCATTGCAAATCCTCCCGGCTGGCCTTGACCTCCGGGCATTGGAAATCCTCCAGGTTGACCTTGACCTCCGGGCATTGGAAATCCTCCCGGCTGGCCTTGACCTCCGGGCATTGGAAATCCTCCAGGTTGACCTTGACCTCCGGGCATTGCAAATCCTCCGGGTCGATCAAATTCACCAAACCCTTCCGTCATAGGGGCCCCATCAAAACTTCCATATTCACCATAGTTTTGCATTGTATCTTCCATTTTTCTTTCACTCCCCATCTAGGTTACAGTCTAGAATATGAATGTTGAGCGAAAGAGTGCAGGTACATGGCTTTCTCAAATGGTCTTCAGTAACAGCTTCTTTAATAGCGGGGTAAAATGCTCTGGCAATTCAGCTACACTCGGAATCATCAGCCGTTCTTTGCCGTAGATGTTTTGCATCGTCAGTTCTTCACTTTCATCCACGCTTCCATCCGCTAAAAACATGCCAATGATTTCGATTCCTTTTTTCCGGGCTTCGGATACGGCAAGATGCGTGTCGACGATTCCATTTTGGTCATAATCGGCCGCGGCAGGTTCACCATCGGAAAATACGAGCAAGAAGCGATTCTTTTCTCTCCTTTTTTCCAATTCTTTTGTTGCAACCCTGATACTGTATCCGTCTCGGTTGTCTTCCTCCGGTTCAAGCTGCATGATTTTTGCTCCTGAGTTTTGATAAAACGAATCAGAATGGGATTGGATCACGTGGAAGTAATTTGGCTGATAGCCTTCTTTCACCTCATTTGCATCCTCCCAAAAACCGACAATCGAGTGAGGAATTCTTAATTTTTTTAGCACTTCATGAAACAGGACGATCCCTCGTTTCGTTTCATCCATCTTGTTATGCATAGAGGCCGAGCAATCGATCAATAGCGTGAACACGGCATCTATTTCATTGGAATCCCTATTCTTTTTGTAAAAGACCCTTGGATTTTCGTCGAGTACAAGCGGCAGTAATTTCTTTGATAAGCGGCCATAGACCAAGTCTTTTCTTGGTGCATTCTTTTTATTTTCGAGTGTTTTCTCAATCGTACTTGAGAGTTTTCTCTTGAACGGTTCAATATCTGCAACAAACTCGCGATAGCGTTTTTCCTCAATAGGCGAAGGCATTTTTGCTTCTTTAATTATCTGAACGACGTCTTTATTTTCTTCGCCAAATGGATGTTCACCACTTTTTCCGATATTCATTTGCTTCTTTTCGAGCGTTTCCTGTTGCTTGTATTCCTTTTGTTCACTTTCTCCTGACGAGCCTTGAATCGTGGCCAGCGCCTGGTCAGCATCTTCCGCTTCCCGAGCTCCTCCGCCCATCAAGCTTGTTTTCGTTCCCTGCTCCAATTCAAACTGAAGGAAGGTCGAATTGTTCTCGCCATTTTTATTCTCGCGATGCCATGTCGAGAATTTTTCATCAATAAACTCACTATTCTCTTCACTTACATCTTCTGCGTCATCGTTCACCAGTTCATCATTTCTTGTTAGTTCATCAAATAACGTATTCGCCGTATACTTCTCCACATTAGCAACAGGAAATATGAAATATTCATTCATCGTATCCTGATACTCTTCGTTCAACCTAAAAACGATTTGTTCACAAATTCTAGTGATATCACTCGTTTTTGTTGCTTCAAAGACCGAATGAATAAGTGGTTTAATTTTTTCCAGTTCCTCTAGTTGGCGTTCATTAGCTCTCGGAAAAACAGGATCGGGCCTATCTGAATGAATCAGTAAATAAACGAGGCAATACAGTTCGTCTAGCGCAAAGCTTCTTGTGACATTTGTCGCTAATTGGCTTTCGAAATATTGTTTAAGGTACGTTCCCCGTACAGAGAACCACTTTTTCGTGCCAGGACGTTCTTTTTTCACCAATTCCTCCAAACGCAGATCTTCGAATATGGTGAACAACTGAGCAGCAAACTTTGGAAGAGAGCATTCTTCTATGATGTCCTGGTACTCTTTCATGCTTCGGATTGTAGAATGATGCAGCGTCCCAATTGTTCTAAGCAGCACATCTGTTTTCAATCCCGCTTCCTTTACCTCCTGATTCCCATTTTCCCAAAAATGGCTGGCTGTGACCTTAGTCTGAATCAGATCAATAAAGGAACCATAATTATATTCAAATTCCAGGTCAGGAATACCTGATAAGACAGTCGATAGATCCTGTAGCTGTAAAAAAAGGGCCGTATCAATTATTGAATCATTGAATCGAATATACTTCATGCGGCATTCTCCTAGTTAGAATAATGTATCTGCCAAATTCTTCACAAACTCCCGCTCTCGTTCCTCGTCCAACTTATCCACGATGGAGCGAAGAATCGCACGTTTCGGGGGAATCAATACACTGAGGTCACAGGCATCAAGCAAAGCCCGAATTGATGCTGCATCTTCAGCCACTTTTCCTTGATTAACGGCGTTTATCAAGTCACCTGAGAGCTTAACGAACAATTCGATACTTCTTGAATCCTTCAACTGTGTATTCGATTGAATCAATTGCTTTAACTGCTCTCCTTCGATATAAGGAACCTCGATCACGACAAACCGGTTTTTCAGCGCCTCATTCAGCGGTACTGTACCGACATAGCCTTCGTTTATTGCAGCAATTACGTTAAAACCATCTTTCGCAGTGATGACTTCGTTCGTGAACGGGTTCGTTATCGTTCTCCTGTAATCGAGCACCCCATTGATTAACGGCAGTGTTTCCGGCTTCGCCATATTGATTTCATCTATGTATAAGAAATGTCCATGATTCATCGAATTGATAACAGGACCTGGAACGAATTCAATCACCTGTTTTTCCTCTTTGTAAGCAAGCGTCTTGAAGCCCAATAAGCTTTCAGCATCCAAATCGACTGAGCAGTTGACACTGAACATCGGTTGGTTGAATAAATTCGATAACGTCTCGGCAAATTTCGTCTTCCCTGCCCCTGTCGGTCCTTTCAAGAGGATGTTCTTCCCCATACTTAAGGCTGTAATGGCATCCACCATCAACTCCATCTCAGGAGGCAGATATCCACCTTTCCTTATCAGTTCCTCAAATTGAGAAGAATTTTTTTTATTTGTATGTAAAATATTAGCTATTTCTTTTGGTAAACGATTAATCATTGTCTCCATACACCCCTTTTTCATCATTTTAATGCTCTTTACCGGTAAAAACAAACACTAAGAAAAAGAGCCGTCATAAAGACAGCTCTAAGAGTAATCATTTACATTCAACGTTCTGATGCCTATTTTCTATAACTAGGCTTAATACACTTCTTCGGGACTCCTTTTCATTAGGCTTATCGTAAAGCCTAATACACCACCAAAGATGGCTGGAAGCACCCATCCTATTCCTACACTATATAATGGAAGGAAATCGGTGAAAAAATCGGAAATAGCATAAATTTTAACACCGGAAGCCATTAATCCATCCAAAATACTGATGATGGCTGTTAATAATAAACTCCCCAAGTATACCTCGGATTTTCCTTTGAAAAAGGAATGCAAGAATGTTAACACAATTAAAACGATGGCCAATGGATAAATCGCGGTTAACACAGGCACTGTAATCGAAATTAGTTTAGTCAGACCTACATTGGCAACAGCTGCGCTAAAAACTGAAAAAATAACAACAAATGACTTATACGATACAGCAGGAATTACTTTATTGAAATAGGAAGAACAAGCTGTTATCAAGCCTATACTAGTAGTTAAACAAGCTGCGATTACTATTAACCCTAACAGTACTGCACCTGCAGGACCAAAAAAATAATTCGAAGCTTGCGCTAGAACGTCTCCACCATTCCCTAAATAACCAAGTTTCTCCACACTAGTTGCTCCGACATAAGTTAAAGCAGTATAAACAATTACTAATAGAGAAGCTGCTATAAGGCCAGCTTTCATACAGAAACCTAAAACTTCTCTTCTTGAAGTAATTCCTTTATCTTTGATTGCATTAATGATAATAATACCAAATGCAAATGCAGCAAGCGTATCCATAGTTAAATATCCTTCTTTGAAGCCTTTGAAGAAAGAATTATCTGAATAATCTGCAATAGGAGATTGGATTTCCCCCATTGGATTTGCAATTGCCACTACAATTAGTATCCCGATAAAAATCAATAATAGTGGAGTTAGAATTTTCCCGACAATATCCAACATTTTCGATGGGTTAATAGATAATAAACAGGCAAGTCCAAAGTATATGACCGTAAATACTAGCAAAGGTAAAAAGCCGACTCCATCTGGAAGAAAAGGTTTAATCCCTATTTCATAAGACACACTTCCCGTTCTTGGAAGAGCGAATAACGGCCCGAGCGATAAATATAGAACGGCTGTGAAAATAAAACCGAACATCGGGTGCGCTCTGCTTGCAAGCGACTGCACATCACTTTTACCTGAAAAACCAAATGCCAATATTGTGACAAATGGCAATCCAACACCTGTTATGATAAATCCTAAACTAGCAGACCATAAATTTGTCCCGGCCGATTGACCGAGCATAGCAGGGAATATTAAGTTTCCTGCACCAAAAAATAAAGCAAAAAGCATTAATCCTGTAACAATTACAAAAGAAAGTGGTGCTTTCTTTGACATTTTGAAGCCTCCAATATTTTGATTCTCTTAACGAAAGAAAAGAGATGTTGTCCATCTAATTTCGATTTAAAAGTGAAATAAACTACTGAATTGACTTATTCCGTAGTCATGTATCCACCTGAAACTTAAACACAACACCCCTTACTATAAAATGCACTGGAACGTTTGTCAAAAGTTATTACATTTATTATTCAGAAAAATCTTTCTTTTCCTGTTACCTTTATTAAAATGAGAGATAACAAAACAAATTAGAAAGAAGGTTGAAGTATTGAAGACAGAAAAAGAAAAAATGGTGAACGGAGAACTATATATTGCGGCGGACCCAGAATTAGTAAAAGATAGAGAGAATGCACGAAGATTAACCCGACTATACAATCAGACAACGGAAACCGATGAGTGTAAAAGAATTGAACTTCTGAGGGAGCTTTTTGGTTTCAGTGGGAAAAAGATATACATTGAGCCCACTTTTCGTTGTGACTATGGGTATAACATTACTGTAGGGGAAAACTTTTATGCGAATTTTAATTGTGTCATCCTGGATACTTGCGAAGTCCGTATAGGAAGGGATTGTATGTTGGCTCCTGGGGTACATATCTATACAGCCACACATCCACTAGACCCATTCGAACGCAGTTCAGGTGTAGAATACGGAAAGCCCGTAACGATTGGAGACAATGTTTGGATTGGCGGCAGAGCCATCATCAATCCCGGAATTACAATAGGGAACACTGCTGTTGTTGCTTCGGGAGCTGTTGTAACAAAAGATGTCCCAGATTGTGCGGTTGTAGGTGGAAACCCTGCTAAGATCATCAAATATATAGAAGGAATAAAATAGCAGAGCACATTCACTTCTGAATGGCTCTGCCTCTATTTTTCTTATTAAATTGTTTTTAACGCTTGAGGAATCGGTGTATCCCCTGTTATTAAGTCAAAGGAACGGTTATACGTATTTTCTTCGATTAATGAGGAAAGAATTGTTTGAGCCACATCCTCCCGCGCAATCGTCCCTCTTTCCAGTTCCTCAGCAGCGGCTACATGGCCTGTGCCAGGTTCGTTCACAAGTCCACCCGGCCGGATGATGGTATACGTTAAACTGCTTTGTAACAATGCTCTATCCGCATAGTGTTTGGCCACATAATATGGTTTGATGGCTTCATTCCAGTTTTCCCTTTTATTCGCCTGAAAGGCACTGACCATGATGAATCGGTTGATTCCTAGGTTTTCAGCTGCTTCAATCGTTTTAACAGCACCGTCTAAATCAATCAAAAGCGTCTGATCCGCGCCTGTGCTGCCTCCCGATCCTGCCGTAAACACGATTGCATCGCACCCATTTGCCGCTTTCGCAATCTCATCCACTGATCCCGTTAAACTTACGATTACAGATTCGACTCCGATTTTCTCAAAGTGCTTCCTCTGTTCTTCTTTGCGAATCATTGCTCGTACACTATGTTCCTGGCTATCTTTTAGCAAATCAACCAGGTGTTTACCGATCTGCCCATTTGCCCCAACTACGAATACTTTCATAAAAGTCAGCTCCCATAATGGTTAGTTTACTTTCTATATTCAATTATTTCATGTACAAAGTTCATTATCAAACAATCAGCCCATCCTTCTATCCATTTGGGTCCGTTCATTTTGCATCGTCATATACTGGAAATAGTTTGCAATCACATTTATATATTTTATAATAATTAAAATAAGTGTTATTTATAACACAAAGGGGAGGTGTAAAGATGGCAATAAGACTTTTAATGCCACCTTCTGCAGCGTCTCATGCAAAGCCTAGTATTGGAGGCGATACTTTGCATGGGGTAAAATTAATCTAAACTAACATCGCCCAGCTTATCATTTCTATATATTTGGCTTTGCACCTTATTTTGTTCTAAAAAAAGAATAAGGGGCTGGCAGAAATGAAATATGTAAAAGCAACGACTGTTTTACCTGAAAAGCTGATTGTGGAAATTCAAAAGTATATACAAGGTGAAACGATATATATCCCTAAACTAGAAACGACTTATCAAAAGTGGGGAGCTAGTTCGGGATCAAGGAAATACATTGATGACAGAAATGCTTCTATTAAATATGCATTTAAAAAGGGGCATACAATTCATCAATTAGCCGAGGAACATTTTCTCTCCATAGAAACCATCAAAAAAATCGTTTATTCTAAATAGGTAAAAAAATTGTAGCGCTGACAATATTATCAGCGCTACTCATATGTCGAGTATGTTTCTTAGTCGTTCTCTACCTTTCAATGTTGATGCAAATTCTGTAAAGTAATTAGAAACGGTACCAAGTTTAAATGGTATCGTAGCAACATGAACAGGGGTGGAAAAATGGAACCTTTTATCAGAAGTGAGCAATATAACTTTATTAAGTCTCAAACTCAGATTCTCATAAATGGACACGCGACTGCGAATGATAGGGATGTTATTCATACCCTGAAAACAGTCGCGAAAGAAAGAGTGTTAAGCTTATTCAATGAATTGAGTGAGGAGCAAAGGCAAGTATTAGACCCAATTGATACCATCAAAGAGCCTGCACAAGCTGAAGTGTTTCTATTGAAGGTAAAGCCATTTGTGATTCCTTTTAAAGAAGTGACTGAAAAAACGATCAAAAAGCTATTTCCTAAAGCGAAGAAGTTAAAGAACCCTATGTTAGAGAACTTAGACTTGAGAGAGATTTCATATTTGGGATGGGATGATATCGGCTCCGGAAAAAAATTCATCATAGCACCTCATCACAATAAGCTATTGGGGTTGCATGGGACAATTAAACCTTCTAACAAAAAAGGTATCTGTGCCATATGCAGTCGCTTTGAAGAATTAGGAATGTTTATGTCCGAAACAAAAGGAACAGTACAAGGTACATTCATTAAAAAAGGTAATTATATTTGCTTGGATAGCTTAAAATGCAATCAAAACATCACCACATTGGATAAATTAAATGATTTTATCGCGCGAATAAAGTAGATATGGTACCCGAATAAAAAAGCAATCCTTCATTATGGAAGAATTGCTTTTTGTGTTTTAATTTTAGTTATAGTATAGGATCAAACTTAGAAAAAGTGGAATCGTATTTTATGAATTTCTAGTATACTTCAGTGGCAGTAATTCAATAATTTTTGTTTTAACTGTTACTCCATTTACATCTAATATGACAAAACAGTCTTCCGCATAGTCTGAGATTAATTCACGACACATTCCACAAGGACTGACAACTTTTAAAGCTCTATCCACTTCATCAGCATATGGATGCTTTACTGCCACAATTGTATCAAATTCTTTTTCTCCGTCCGATATTGCCTTTCCAATTGCAATAGCTTCTGCACATACTGTTACACGGCCAATATATGCTTCAATATGTACGGCAGCAACTATTTTCCCTGTCTTTGTTTTCAATGCAGCACCCACATGATGCTTATTTTCTTCGTAAAGTTCTGTAATTTTAGCACTTGCAGCAGCAATTAAATGATAATCGGATTCATTTAATGGATAGGTTTTCATGATGATATGCCCCCCTTCTCTTTTACTTCAAATATTTCATTTAGTTGACTTGTTGTATACGATTTTTTTTCTACTTTCATTGGATGCATAAGGTAACGAATTTGATGACCTTCTTATTTAGCTTGTTTCTTCGCTTGTTTAACAAATTGTGTTCGATTTACTATCAACTCTTTACTTTTTTCAACGCTTCTAAAGCCAATAAGCGAAAATAGGAAGCGGCTGGGAAAAGTGCCGTTTCATCTACTATAAACTTCGGATGATGCAGGTCATATGGACCGCCTGAACCTAACATTACGAAAGCACCTGGTATTTTTTCTTGGTAAAAAGCGAAATCTTCACCTATTGAGCTAGCTTCTAGCGTTTTTGTCGTGTAGCCTGCTGAGTCTCCAACCTGAAGCATCAAATCTGCCCATTCTGGCGTATTATCAACTGATGGGGGACCTGGATGCCAAGATAATTCAACTTTCGCATTGAATGTTTCACTTATACCATGTAAGACTTGTTTCATACGTTTATGTATAAACTCTCGTTGGATTTTACTGAAGGTGCGTACGGTCCCTTCTAAATATGCACTATCAGGGATAACATTCCACGTTGATCCACTATGAATTTGAGTGATGCTCAAAACGGCGGTCTCTTTTGGTGCCACATTTCGGCTGATGATGGTTTGCAGCGTTGAGATAATTTGTCCTGCTATGATAATCGGATCATTCCCCTCTTCCGGTTTGGCCGCATGTGAGCCAGTTGCTTTAACATGCACTTCAAAGCGATCGACTCCCGCTGTCAATGCACCATGTTTTGTTCCTAACTCCCCAACTTTCAACGTCGGATCATTATGAAGACCAAAAATCACATCCACATCATCCAACACACCGGTCTCCATTAAAGCACTTGCACCGTGTCCCGTTTCCTCTGCAGGCTGAAATATCAAACGAATCGTTCCGGCCATATCTCTTTCTTCTTTTTTTAATAAAAAAGCAGTACCCAAAATGACAGAGGTGTGAAAATCGTGACCACATGCATGCATCACGCCGACGTGCTTTGAAGGGAAGCTCACCTCAGATTGCTCCAAAATCGGTAAAGCATCAATATCGGAGCGAAGTGCTATCGTAGGTCCAGGCTTGCTTCCTTTTATCTCAGCTACCACACCCGTTTTCAATGGAAAATTAAGTATCTTAATATCCTGAGATTGAAGTGCTTCTTTAATTTTCCTAGTCGTTTCAAATTCTTCGTTTGATAACTCAGGTGTCATATGAAGATCACGCCTGAATTTCAATAGATAATTCTCTAATTCTATATTGCTAATAGTCAACGGTTATCCATCTCCTCAAAAATACGATTAAAAGTTTTCCACATTCATTCTCATGAAAAAATTAAAGAACGAAACTAATTCCAAGGAATATCAATTGAAGCAGCTATCGCTTGTTGATAAACGTGTAAAGTATGAGTTCTAATTTATGTAGCATGGTAAGCATCTGATGGAATGAAGTCAATCATATCCCAGAAATGAAAAGTGTTTATTTTGAATATTTTCCATTGACAATTTATTATACAAAATGCTACCATTTGAAGTAATTTACTATATTAACGTATCAATACAAAAAAGTATTTAATTTCAATAGTAGTAAAAAAGTAAAGACATTACATACACTTTGGGCGGAAGAAACCCTCTTCTAATTGGAAGCGGGTTTTATTTTAGCAATAATTCAGAGTAAACCAGTAAGGATATTTATATTATAAATCCCCTGCGTTTAAAAGTGAAGACACAAAGGAGTAATTGACACATGAAAAAGAAAAAAGTAAAACTAGGTGTATTTTTGGCTGGAACAGGACATCACGTTGCTTCTTGGAGACATCCAAACGCCAATCCGAAAGCTAATATGAACATCGATTATTTTAAGGGGTTAGCGCAGACTGCAGAAAAAGGATTATTTGATTTATTATTTTTGGCAGATAGTTTGTCAGTTGCAAAGGACTCGCACCCTAATATTCTGACACGATTTGAGCCATTGACCCTGTTATCTTATCTAGCCTCGGCGACTTCCAATATTGGTTTGGTTTCAACAGCCTCCACCACCTACGAAGAACCCTTTAATGTTGCTAGAAGATTCGCTTCTTTAGACCATATTACCTCGGGCCGTGCTGGCTGGAACGTAGTCACAACGTCCCTTGCCTCTACAGCAGCAAATTTTAATAAATCAGAACATCTAGAACATAGTCTACGTTATAAAAGAGCTACTGAATTTGTTGAAGTTACCAAGAAATTGTGGGACTCATGGGAAGACGATACGTTGATTATTGATAAAGAAACAGGTCAATTTATTGATGAAAGCAAGTTTCATGAAATCAATCATCAAGGTGAGTTCTTCACTGTAAAAGGACCATTAAATGTTTCTCGCTCTCCTCAAGGGCATCCGGTTATCGTACAAGCAGGCTCTTCTGGCGATGGGCAATTGCTTGCAGCAAAGCACGCAGAGATTGTCTTTACTGCGCAGGAGAACAAGGAAGACGCGATTTCATTTTACAATGAGTTAAAAAGTCATTTGGCCGCTTTTAATCGGGAGAAAAGCAGCTTGAGTATTATGCCAGGATTGTTCCCGATTGTGGGACAGACTGAGAAGGAAGCCAAAGAGAAGTATGAGGCATTACAGGAGTTAATTATTCCCGAAATAGGGTTGGCTATTATGGGAAGGTATTTTGGAAATGTGGATTTTCCGAGTATCCCTTTGGATACACCGTTTGCTGATATTTCATTGCCTGATAATGTAGATAGTATCCAAAGTAAATATGATTTGATCGTTAAACGAGCGACCAATGAAAATTTAACATTACGTCAGACATATCAATGGGTTGCAGGATCACGTGGACATCATATCGCAATTGGAACACCAACGCAGATTGCGGATAAGATTGAAGATTGGGTGAATGAAAATGCAGCTGACGGCTTTAATATTATGCCAGCCCTATTACCTGATTCTTTAACAGATTTTGTTGAACTTGTTGTCCCTGAACTGCAATCAAAAGGAATTTTCCGTACGAAATATGAAAGTAACACATTACGAGGGAATCTTGGCCTGGATAAACCGGTCAATCAATATTCTCATAACTTTTAAACTTCTTACACCTGGATGATGGTTCGCAAAGACAGAGCCACCCCACCGAAGAAGAAATTACTAGAGTATAGGAGGTACGAGATGAGTCAAATATTTCGTGAAGTACAAGTAGAAGATGTGGATAAATTTCTTCGTTTAACATTAGATGCTTATGCGAGTATTCGAGAATTGGATATTCACTTCTCTGCGTCAACAGCCACAAGAGAGGAAGCGATTAAACACATAACCGAAAATAAGGTATATGTTCTGGAGGAAAATGGGACATTCATTTCCACCGTATCGATTCGGTTACCATGGGGCCCAAATCCTGGCCCGCTCGTATTGCCACACATAGGCTGGTTCGCTACAAACCCTGCATATAAGCGTCAAGGCATAGGGAAAAAAGTTCTGTCATGGCTCGAAGAAGAAATTTTGAAGAAGCAACTGAGAGCCCCCGCGGTTACACTCGGAACCGCGGATAATCATCCATGGCTAAAAGAAATGTACGAAAAAAGTGGATTTGAAGAGATAGGTCAAAAAGATTTAGGCAAAGGTCATCTCACGATATATTTGAGGAAAATATTGCAACCGGAACAATATCAAGCTTGGACTGCAAAACATAATCAAACTATTTAATAATTAGGAGGAAAACAACGATGAAAAAAATCCTTTCCCTTGGACTCTCTTTACTTTTCATAGTAGTACTTGCAGCATGTGGCAATTCAAAACAAGAGGATACGGCAAAAGATTCCTTGCAAAAAACAATCAAAGTGGGGTCAACTGGCCAAAGCTATCCAAATGGTTATCAAGAGGATGGTAAATTAATTGGTTTTGACGTAGAAGTTACAGAACGCATCGCTAAGGATTTAGGATACAAGGTAGAGTGGGTCACTTCTGATTTCAGTGGGATAATGGGGCAATTGGGATCAGGTAAATTAGACACCGTTGCGAATGCGGTTGCTATAACACCAGAACGCCAAGAGCAATTTAATTTTACAGAGCCATATAGTTATTATGGTGCACAAATTGTATCAAGCACAAAAAACAATGATATTAAAAGTTTGGCTGATCTTAAAGGCAAAACCGTTTCCGGTGTGTTGGGGTCTAATAACGTTGCGAACCTAGAAAAATATGATAAAAACGGCGATATCAAAATACGAACCTATGAAACTCGGGATGGCGCAATGCAAGATGCCATTAACAACCGTGTTGATGGATATATCAATTCCCGCCCAATCCTAGTTGCAGAAATAAAGAAAAATGATCTTCCGTTAAAACTAGTCGGTGATCCAGTTGCCTATGAAAATGTAGGATATCCATTTCCCAAGACAGAAAAGGGAAAAAAATTAAATGAAGAATTCACGACAGAAATAAAAAAACTTAAAGAAGATGGTACATTAGCGAAGCTATCCAATAAATATTTTGGTGAAGATATCACCACGAATTCCGGCGAATAACATAGCGGAGGTTTTAAAGCATTATGAATTTTGATTTACAATATATGTTGGAAATTTCCCTACAAATCGCAAAATTTATTCCGATCACTCTAGTTTTAGCCATCATTTCGATGGTTTTAGCCATTATTATCGGACTTGTAGTAGCCTTAATAAGAAATAGTACTATTTTTGGAATCACCCATTTGGCAGGCTTATATATCTCTTTATTTCGAGGGATGCCAACATTGGTGCTTTTATTCATCATTTACTACGGTTTACCACAGTTATTCCCGTCGTTGTCAACGATGGAAGCAATCACGGCGGCGATCATTGGATTTAGTTTGAAAGAATCCTCCTATTTAGCAGAAATTTCCCGAGCTGGATTGAATTCCGTGGACAAAGGGCAGATGGAAGCGGGCCTTGCAACTGGCATGAAACGAGTGCAGATTTACTCGCGAATCATTTTACCACAGGCTGCTTTAAATGCATTGCCAGCAACAGGAAATACATTTATATCTTTGATTAAAGAAACGTCCCTTGCCTTTACATTAGGAATCACGGAACTATTTGCAGAGGGAAAAATGATTGCATCCGCTAACATGCGCTTTTTCGAGACGTATTTGGTGGTTGGCTTGATTTACTGGCTATTGGTTATTCTTTATTCTTGGATACAAAAATATCTGGAGATTTGGCTCAGCAAACCACTTAGAAGGTGATCATATGATAAAAGTAAGAAACTTAACCAAACATTTTGATGATAAACAAGTATTGAACGATATTAACTTGGATATAAAAACCGGGGAAGTTGTCGCCATTATTGGTCCTTCGGGTTCTGGAAAATCAACGTTATTACGCTGTCTGAACTTGTTGGAAAAGCCCAACAGCGGCACCATAGAAATCAAGGATGTAAAATTGGATACCCAAAAATATAAAGAGAGAGACGCGTATCAATTAAGACAGCAAACAGCGATGGTATTCCAACACTATAACCTATTTAAAAATAAAACGGCCTTAAAAAACGTGATTGAAGCGTTGCTTGTCAGCAAAAAGATGAAAAAAGAGGAAGCCATTCAAATCGGCGAGGATTTATTGAAACGGGTTGGCTTAGAAAAACAGGCAAAACAATACCCCGCTACCTTATCTGGTGGACAACAGCAGCGTGTTAGCATCGCTAGAGCTTTAGCTGTAAAGCCACATGCCATTTTATTTGATGAACCTACCTCCGCTCTTGACCCTGAATTGGTTAATGAGGTTTTGCAAGTAATACGGGAGTTGGCAAAAGAAGATACCACTATGGTGATTGTGACGCACGAAATGCAATTTGCGAAGGAAGTCGCGGACCATGTCATTTTCATGGCTGATGGACATATTATCGAACAAGGCACCCCAGAACAAGTAATTGACCATTCTCTTAATCCGAGAACGCAGCGTTTTTTACGGCAAATGGGAGATGAATCAGACGGAGCAGCCAGGTAAAAAAGGAAGTGGTGTGGATGAACACGGAAATGTTAGAAGAAGCGATCTATTATTCTAATCCTTTGGAAAATGAGTTGGTAAAAAATGCTGCCATCGAAGGAATGCTTGATTATCTAGCTGTTTCCTATCAAACAAAATCTGAGAAAGAGATTACGATTTTAAAACAAATCATTTTGGATGAGGGCGGAAATGGAAAGAGTTACTTGATTGGAAGTGACATTCAAGCAACAAGGGCCCAAGCAGCACTCTTCAATGGCTTTCAAGCTCATTTACTAGATTATGATGATGTACATTCAGATGTAAGAGGCCATCCAAGCGCAGTCATTTTGTCTGCTTTGTTAGCGGTGGGAGAACCAGAAATGCCCGGGAATCGTTTTTTAGCTGCCTATGTGATTGGTGTGGAGATTATGGCTCGGTTTGGCGAAGCTATGAACCCCTATCATTATACAAAAGGTTGGCATAATACAGCTACACTAGGCGTGATAGCTGCTGCTGGGGCGATTGCATACTTACGGGAATATCCTCCACGTTTAATAGCTGAAACGATGAGTCTGGCCGCTACGCAATCGGCGGGTCTTCGGCTTCAGTTTGGTACTGTGGTAAAGCCACTCCATGTAGGAATTGCTGCTAAAAACGCTGTGGATTCAGCGGATTGGATTCGTGCGGGATTACATAGCAACCCAGACTTCTTAAATGGAAAGAACGGTTTCTTTGAGGTATATGCGGATAATGGAGTTCCCGATTTGACAGTAAATTGGGGAAAGACATGGCGTATCGTTACACCAGGGTTATGGTTTAAACAGTACCCTTTTTGTTCTGCTGCTGCACATGGCGTGGAAGCAGCTGTTTTTTTACAAAAGAAGTACGATTTGTCGGATGAAGATATTCAATCGGTGAGTGTTTGCTTTCCTCCAAATGGTGATTCCGCTTTGATACATCGTAACCCCGCGACTGGTGAAGAAGGCAGATTTTCGATCGAGTATATTGTATGGCTCGCGCTCTCAGGCAAACCGCTGACCTTTTCATCTTTTGAATCGACACCTATTCCCTCTTCATGGAGAAAATCTTTTCAGAAAGTAACTAGAGAGATAGATGTAACGACCAAGCCTTCAAAAACAGCACTCCCAGTGGGACGATTTACAATTGTGAACGTGACCACAACAAGTGGGGATGTGCTTTCGAAACGAACCGATACACCTAAAGGAAGTCCTGGGAATCCTTTAACTAAATCCCAACTAAAAGAGAAATTGCTTCAAGCCGTAGGAGATGACGTAAAGACAGAAAAAATAATTGCATCTGTCCATGCACTAACTCACACAGAACTTGGTGTTTTTCAAGAAGCAACTACAGAAGCTGAATGATAGTATTTTAGGCGGACAGTGTTTATATACTGTTCGCCTATTTTGTATACCTAGCAATATTGGCTGCTCATTAATCCTAAGTGAATTTACTCGTGAGTTTTACTGATTTACTCGTGAGTTTTGTTCCTTTACTCGTGAATTTTACTGATTTACTCGTGAGTTTCACTAATTTACTCGTGAATTCACCAGCCAACAAAAAAAGGAGCGCCATAATCGTTTTTATGGCACTTCTTTTTTCTGTTTAAGGTAATACCGACGAACCCATCAAGTAGCGGTCTACTTCCCTTGCTACTTCACGGCCTTCATTGATGGCCCAAACAATTAGGCTTTGCCCTCTTCTTGCGTCTCCAGCAGCAAAAACACCTTCGACATTCGTTCTGTATTCGCCATAGACTGCATCAATTTTTTGATTGACGGTTTCTACACCAAATTGAGTTAAAAGCGGCTGTTCTGTTCCTTCAAATCCGATTGCGATGAATACAAATTGTGCAGGCCATACTTTTTCCGTTCCCGGGATTTCTTTAAAAATGTATACTCCATCTTCCCCTTTAATTTTTTCCATTGAAATCGTATGCAGTTCTTTTACGTTGCCATTTTCATCCGCGACGATTTTTTTAGTTTGGATTGAATATTGGCGCGGATCTGCACCAAATTTCGCTTCCGCTTCTTCATACGCATATTCAAGTGAAAATACATTCGGGTAGGCTGGCCACATATTATCGGAAGTCCGAGCTGTCGGCAGGATAGGATGCTTCCCGAACTGTACGACACTCTTACATTCTTGGCGAAGAGCAGTAGCCACACAGTCAGCGCCTGTGTCTCCTCCACCAATTACAATGACATCTTTACCTTTTGTATTTAAAAATTGACCATCTTCAAAGTTGGAATCCAACAAGCTTTTAGTCGAAGTCGTTAGGTAATCCATCGCTAGGTGAATGCCTTTTGCTTCGCGCCCTTCAATTACTAAGTCACGTTGCTTTTGAGCACCTGTACATAGGATAACTGCATCATATTGATTTTGCAGTTCTTCGGATGAAATGTCTTTTCCAATTTCCGTATTCGTGACGAAATCGATACCTTCCTGGTTCAATAATTTGATTCGACGCGCAACGACATCTTTTTCAAGCTTCATGTTCGGAATGCCGTATGTTAATAGCCCGCCTGCACGGTCTGAACGCTCATAAACCGTGACCGAATGACCTGCTTGATTTAACTGATCAGCACTTGCTAATCCAGCAGGGCCTGAACCGATGATAGCAATTTTCTTTCCGGTCCTATATTCGGGGATTCGAGGTGTGATCCAGCCATTTTCAAACCCTTTATCGATTATAGTACGTTCGATGTTTTTGATGGCAACCGCAGGATCATTAATCGCAACCGTACAAGACCCTTCACAAGGGGCCGGACAAACGCGGCCCGTGAACTCAGGGAAATTATTCGTTTTCGTTAAACGGTCTAATGCTTCTTTCCATCTGCCGCGGTAAACCAAATCATTCCACTCTGGAATCAGATTATGAATCGGGCAGCCCGTTGTGACTCGGTTCAATTCCATGCCCATATGGCAGAAAGGGGTGGCGCAGTCCATACACCGCGCTCCCTGTGTACTTAACTTTTCATCATAGAAAGGAGCTGTATACTCTCTCCAGTCGCTTAAACGAGTGAGAGGATTCCGGTCTTTTGGCTTTTCTCGCGGATAATCCATAAATCCTGTTGCTTTTCCCATCTTTCTCTCCCCTTCCTTACTGCATCACAGCTTGTTTTGTGGTTTTTTTATCTTGAACGGCATTTGCTTGAAATGCACTCATAACCGCTTCTTCGTCCGTCAGACCTGCATGCTTTTGCTCTTCGATACTTTTCATCATCCGTTTGTAATCTTTTGGAATGACTTTTACAAATTTCTTAACGAAATCGTCCCAATTCTCCAGTACATAAGAAGCTTTGGCGCTCTCTGTATAATGTAGATGGCTATGGAGCATTTCTTTTACTTCGTTCACATCATTTATATCCTCAAGTGTCTCGAATTCTATCATTTCTACATTGCATAATGCCTTAAATTCTTCTGCATTATCTGCAAGTACATAAGCGATACCGCCTGACATACCTGCAGCAAAGTTTTTGCCGACATCCCCTAGAATTACCACTCGCCCGCCTGTCATATACTCACAGCCGTGGTCGCCGATTCCTTCAACAACGACATTGACACCGCTGTTCCTAACCGCAAAGCGTTCTCCAGCACGGCCATTAATGTATGCTTCGCCGCTTGTTGCGCCGTATAAGGCGATATTTCCGGCAATGACATTATCTCCTGCCTCAATCTGATTACCAGTTGGTGCCGTGACAATGATTTTACCGCCGGATAAACCTTTCCCAACATAGTCATTGACATCGCCTGTCAAATACATCGACATGCCTTTGGGAATGAATGCACCAAAACTTTGGCCTGCTGATCCTGTGAAACGGAGTGTTATCGTATCTTCAGGCAACCCTTCTTCTCCATAACGTTTGGATACTTCACTACCGACAATCGTTCCGACTACACGGTTCACGTTCATAATCGGGAAGCTAACATCCACTTGGGATTGATCATCTAAAGCAGGTTGCACAGCCGGTAAGATCTCCCGAATATCTAAGGATTCTTCAATTTTATGATTTTGAGGACGTTGGAAAGTACGAATGCCCTCTGGTTGGAAAAGAAGTGTCGTTAAGTTCAGATGTTTAGCTTTCCAATGCTTTTGAGCGCGTTCACTCACTTGTAAAACATCGGTGCGGCCAACCATTTCCTCCAATGTTCTAAAACCAAGCTCAGCCATTGTTTCACGAACTTCCTCAGCGATGAAGCGCATGAAATTTACAACATGATCCGGATCTCCTGCAAATTTACTGCGGAGCTCAGGATTTTGCGTGGCAACTCCGACCGGACATGTATCCAAATGGCAAGCACGCATCATTACACATCCAAGGACAACAAGTGGTGCAGTTGCAAAACCAAACTCTTCCGCCCCAAGGATCGCTGCCATAACTACATCGCGTCCCGTCATTAACTTTCCATCTGTCTCAAGGATTACACGACTACGCAGGCCGTTCAGCATCAACGTTTGGTGTGCTTCTGCAAGGCCTAGCTCCCAAGGAAGACCTGTATGTTTAATACTCGTTTTAGGCGAAGCACCTGTACCGCCGTCATATCCACTGATAACAATAACATCTGCAGCACCCTTGGCCACACCTGCTGCGATCGTGCCAACACCTGCTTTAGAAACAAGCTTGACGCTGATCCGTGCATCGCGATTTGCATTTTTCAAATCATGAATTAACTGTGCCAAATCTTCAATCGAGTAGATATCATGATGTGGTGGTGGTGAAATCAGACCAACACCCGGTGTAGAGCCACGAACTTCAGCAACCCACGGATAGACTTTGTTCCCCGGCAGCTGACCACCTTCACCTGGCTTCGCACCTTGCGCCATTTTAATTTGAAGCTCATCTGCATTGACAAGGTAATGACTTTTCACACCAAAACGCCCAGATGCAATTTGCTTAATCCCACTGCGGCGGTTATCACCGTTTTCATCCAATTGATATCGGCTTGGATGTTCTCCGCCTTCACCGCTATTGCTTTTTCCGCCTAAACGGTTCATCGCAATCGCTAATGTTTCATGTGCTTCCTGACTCAAAGAGCCAAATGACATCGCCCCTGTTTTAAATCGGCTGACGATGGATTCTACGGATTCCACTTCATCTATAGAGATACTTTGGCGCTTCTGATCGAATGAGAATAAATTACGTAAAAACCCGAGTCTCTCTTCATTCGCCAAGTTTGAATATTGTTTAAATAAACTGTAGTCACCTTTTCGGCAAGCCCATTGAAGTGTATGAATCGTTTTGGGGTTGAAAGCATGATGTTCCCCTGTTTTTCTCCACTGAAAGTCACTTCCGCTTTCAAGCGTCTGATCATAAGAATCTGCTGCAGCATTTTGGTGACGAATTAACGCTTCTTCTGCGATAGTTTCTAGCTCAATCCCGCTAAGCTGTGAAGCCGTACCACTGAAATAACGTTCAATCACATCTGCACTGATTCCTACCGCTTCGAAAATTTGAGCTCCGCGATAACTTTGAATCGTTGAAATACCCATTTTCGACATCACTTTTACGATGCCTTCTGTTAAGGAGCGAACGTATTTGTTTACCGTTTCTTCGTAGCTGATGGATAAACTGCCTTCTGATACAGCCTGCTTGTATGTTTCAAAGGCAAGATAAGGATAAATGGCATCTACCCCATACCCGATAAGTGCCGCAAAGTGATGCACTTCCCTTGTTTCTCCTGCTTCAACGATAATGCTCACTTTCGTACGATTTCCATAACGAATAAGCTCTTGATGAAGGGCGCTCGCAGCCAACAAGGAAGGTATAGCAGCCTTTTCTTTGCTCATATTTTTGTCAGACAAAATTAAGAGACTAACACCTTCAGCAATCGCTTGTTCTGCTTCACGGCAGATTCGATCCAGTTCGCTCTCTAAATCTTCTGAAAATAGAGTTTGAATGACCTTGCTTTTGAATTCCGGATATACATTTTCTTTTAGCTGCTTCATCTGACCTGGCGTCAAAACAGGTGAATCCAATTGAATCCGGCGGCTATTTGTTTCATTTGGCTTCAGAAGATCTCCTTCCGCACCTAAGAAAGTCATCGTTGACGTGACAATTTGCTCACGAAGCGAATCGATTGGCGGATTGGTTACCTGTGCAAAGGATTGCTTGAAATAGTTGAATAACGATTGCGGACGGTCAGATAAGACCGCAAGCGGGATGTCATTCCCCATGGAACCTAATGGATCTTTACCTTCCTTAATAACCGGCAGTAGATATTTTTGAACATCTTCATACGTATAGCCAAACGCTTTTTGTCGGAAAAGCAAATCAGACAACAGTTCCTCTTCAACCACATGTTCTTCGTTATTTAATTGAACAAGCTGCTCATCCAGCCATTGCTGGTAGGGATATTCCTGTGCCATTTCGGATTTGATTTCTTCATCTGAAATAATGCGGCCTTCCTCTAAATCTAGTAAAAGCATTCTACCTGGGCTTAAACGATCTTTATATAATACATTCTCCGGCTCCACATCGATCACGCCGACTTCAGAGGAGAAAATGATGTAATCATCTTTGGTCACATAATATCGTGCTGGTCTTAAACCATTACGATCTAAAATGGCTCCAATTTGTTTCCCGTTCGTAAAGGAAATCGCCGTTGGACCATCCCACGGTTCCATCAGCATGCTATGATATTCGTAAAAAGCCTTCTTTTCCTTCGTCATATGTGGGTTTTCCGTCCATGGTTCAGGAATAAGCATCATGGCTGCATGCGCCGGTTTACGACCTGCAAGTACGAAGAACTCAAGTGCATTATCAAGAATCGAAGAATCACTTCCATCTATATCTAATATAGGAAGGACCTTTTGCAAATCATCTCCAAATGCTTCTGAAACAAACTGCTGTTCACGCGCTTTCATCCAGTTTACATTTCCTCTAAGCGTATTGATTTCACCATTATGAATCAGGTAACGGTTTGGATGTGCCCGTTCCCAACTTGGAAATGTATTTGTACTGAAGCGGGAATGCACTAAAGCAAAAGCCGACACAAAATCCTCTTGTTGAAGATCAAGATAAAAAGCATCTACCTGCTCTGGTGTCAACAATCCTTTGTACACAATCGTTGTACTTGAAAGACTAGCAAAATAAAAACGATTACCACGTTCACGAGCCCAGTTTTCGGCTTGTTTTCTAATAATGAATAGTTTACGTTCAAAAGCTAAATCGTCGGATATCTCCTCACTAGCCCCAATGAATACTTGGCGGATCGTCGGACATGTCTCCTTGCCGACCTCTCCGATTTTTGCTACATCGACGGGAACCGTTCTCCAGCCTAAAAGCGTTTGTCCCTCTTGTTCTATAAATGCATTTAGACGTGCTTCAATCTCATTCCGTTCCAAATCATTGTTTGAGAAAAAGAGCATCCCCACACCATAGCGCCCTTTAGCTGGCAAATTCATTTCCGGGCATGCCAGTCTGAAGTATTTATCAGGAATTTGCACCATTAATCCTGCGCCATCTCCTGTAAGGGGATCGCTTCCTTGTCCTCCACGATGATCTAATTGACACAGCATCTTTAGTCCTTGTTTGACGATGTCATGTGTAGCAAGCCCTTTTAAATGAGCGTATAAACCGATCCCACATGCATCATGTTCAAATTCAGGATGGTAGAGACCTTGTGCCTTTGGTATTTGATTGTATGTCATATTAATCGCCCCCATCGTATTCTTATACCGTTATTTCACTTACATTTAATTCTAGGTTTTCAAATCAATATAAACAATATATAATTCTATTAAAATCCATCTCATATTGAGATGGATAAATGGAGGATGAATAAATGGAACTACGTCAATTACGTTATTTTGTTGAAGTCGCTGAAAGAGAACATGTCTCTGAAGCCGCAGCGCACCTGCATATCGCACAATCAGCAATCAGCCGGCAGATCGCCAGACTAGAAGATGAACTTGGGGTCCTTTTATTTGAAAAAGCAGGCCGTAATATTCAGTTAACTCCTATTGGTAAAATATTCTTAATCCATGCAAAAACGGCAATAAAGGCGATAGAATATGCAAAAGATCAAATAGAAGAATTTTTAGACCCTGAACATGGAACAATTAAGATCGGCTTTCCTACAAGTCTCTCCACCCAATTATTACCTACCGTTATTTCCGCATTTAAAGATGAGCAGCCGAATATCGGGTTCCACTTAAGACAGGGTTCGTATTCCGCATTAAAGGAAGCTGTCAAAAACCGCGAAATCGGATTAGCCTTTCTTGGCCCAGTTCCAACACAAGATCCAGATATCGAAGGCCATATTTTATTCACAGAAAACATTTCTGCTTTACTTCCCATCTCTCATCCATTAGCTGATAAGAAGAGTTTGCGACTTAGCGACTTACGAGACGTTCCATTCGTATTGTTTCCAAAAGGATATATTCTCCATAGCATAGCAATCGATGCATGCAAGCAAGCAGGATTCACACCGATCATTGCCTCAGAAGGTGAAGATATGGATTCCATAAAAGGACTCGTATCAGCGGGAATCGGAGTCAGCCTTCTACCTGACAGTACCTTTTATGAAGTAATTCCCAGACTAACTGTAAAAATCCCGATTGATACACCTGACGTCAAGCGGACAGTTGGTATCATCACACCTAAAAACAGGGATTTGGCTCCTTCCGAAAAGGTATTTTATCAGTTTGTCAAAAAGTTTTTCTCGATTCTAGAGCAGTACCAATAATTATTTCAGAATAATATAAATGAATGATACTTACTCAATGCATAGCTCTTGCATAGCCTATTTCCACTTCAATATTGAGAGTATATTGAAAATGGATTAAATATGTGATTGAAATGATGGAACTTTTGAAAAATCACCCTTCTTCCAAAACTGGCAATTTAGTCAATTGGATTAATGATCAGTAGATCAGTGTGATTGAAGATAGGAAATTTGAGGTAAAAAGACAGTTAACCGATGCACGCAGGATTTCAATCCTGAGTTGCCGAGACCACTGTCTTTTTCTTGTTCTGCCTTTATTTCGGAGTTTGATCAAGCTTGCCGTTGAAAAAACGGAAAGCGTTTCTCGATAAGTAATCTAAGCTAAAATGCTGGACGATTTTACTCATCTTTTTTCAAAAGACAACTTACCAAGAGCCCACTTTACGAATAACGTATCAAGATTATTTGTTCAGGAGGAGTTTATATGAAACCCACTCATTCACACCTTGCTTGGCACGAAACACTTGAACTTCATGAATTGGTCGCCGCCCAGTCCAATGCACTTATGAAATTGAAAAAAGCTTATCCAAAAGTAAAAGATCCCATTTTAAAAACGATTTACAAGCAAATGATTGATACACTAACTCAAAATATTATGGAGTTGCTAAAATTTTATCCGTTGGCACCTAAAACAGAGAGGGATGATGAGGAGGAGGAACAAAGAGACAATATATCAGCCACGGCTGCCGGAGATTTGCTAGGCTTGGCCAAATCATCTATCAACAATTATGCTACTGCCTTAACTGAAACGGCCACTCCTTCCCTTCGAAAAGTATTTAAAAAGCATTTAAATGGAGCTATTGATAACCATGCCAAAATTTTCAACTATCTATACGAAAGAAACCTATATCCTGCTTATGACTTTAATCAACTGCTTCAAAATGACGTGAATGTAGCTAATAAGGCTCTTTCCCAACAATTCTAAACACAAAAAAGGTAAGTGCACCGAATGGGTGTCCGCTTGCCTTTTTCTCACTTTCCGTTAAATTGCTGGGTCCAGTAGTTTCAATTGCAAACTATGGGACAGATGAGCTCCATTAATATGTTATAATATTAAATAATTGTTTATTATTGGATTATGAATTAAATTTTGGGGGAGAAAATAATAAAAAAAGTATTTCTATCAATCATGATATCCCTGCTCTCATTTTCTTTAGTTGCCTGTAAGAATGCTGAACCAAAATCTGAGACTTCTCTTTCTGTTTCTAAGTTGACCGAAAGAGAAAAGTCCATCCTTACGAATACAAGTGAACACTCCTTTCTTATCGATTTTGATGTTGATGATACATATAAGAAGATGTCCGTTTGGGTCGAAAAATATGAAGCTGGCAAACTTGTTGAAGATGAAATGGGCCTCATGACAACTGGGATTAAAGATAATGGTACGATCATCTTTACAACATCTAAAACGCCCGAAAAACAAAATCTATCGATGTTTAATATCAGTATTCAAAGTGATGATGGTGTGTCTACAGCTACTTATTTAGAAAAGATTGAAGAGAAAGATTCCATCGTAACCGGCAGTATTGAAACGATAAATATGCTGAAAACAAACAAGCTCGTATTAGCGAGTATTTGCTATTCAAGCGGACATGAAGGCATGCATTCTCTTTCTACGGATTTTTATAATGATATGGATAGTCACATAAACGAATTAAAAGATTACGATGTTGTCTATCTTCTGAGAAGTGAATTTACTAAATAAGCTTTATAGATAGTGTTGTTACAAGTTTGCTCCAACTTGTAACAACACTGTTTGGCGTTCATATAATTTAACCTGTGATTAAGATCCTATAAATATTATTTATTTTCCTTCAAGCACTTTTCTGGATCAATTTTAATTAGATCCCATTTCCCTTTAGAATTCTTTTTATATTGAGCAATTAAGATATCAGAATCATTCGTCAATTGATAAAAGACAAAACGATATTCGCTACCATCGGTACCTACACTATCAATATTCTTAACGTATCCCTCCTGCTTTGTTGGCCATCTTTTTTTAATAAGTTTACACCAATTACCATACTCAATATCCACGACCGCTTCCGCATTATGCTGCCAAAGATGATAGGCAGCGCATAAAAAATCTTCTCCAATCAATGTAACTTCTTCTATTTTAAAACATGTTGTTTTCATTTTTTATAGTGACATATCCATAATAATAGGCAAAATAAGTAAGGTCCTTTGGTGACCCCTCAATCGTTTCAAGCTCAATAAAGTATCGGGTGGTTTTGGATTGGTTTTGGACGGAAAGCTTATTTAATTTGATTAGATTAGTATGACCAATCCCTTTGAAAGACATTAGGTATGCTGTATAGGGTACCTTCTTCTGATAATCCTTTGTAAAAAAATGATAAGCGATAGGAAAAGGGATTTTTGCCATCCCAACCGTTCCACAGCCTCCTACTTGATTACCTGTAAGATTTTCAGCCTCTCGTATTATACTGAAATAATTTACAAGCGTATTTTCAGGTGAATTCATAAGGGATGCTGGAAGAATAATATTATCCAATGCTTTCTCATAATACGGCTGAAAAAACTTATAATCCAATTTCTGATCATTGAGGATAGAGCGACATGAAGGGCGAAAATACTTTTCAGTATCTGCTTTTTTATATTCATTACCTATCTCCCTTGTTTCTGTTTGTTTATCACCCTGCTTTTCAAATGTAGCCCCCATAATTAAAGTTGATTCTTGTTTACTGAATATATAGTGAAACGGATTAATTTTGTCAATAAACTTCACTACATACCTCCACTAAAAACAATTCATTTGAAATGTTTTTTTACACTACTGTATGATTCACTGTTGGGAATAGAACGGAAGCGTGACTAGGCAAATATTATAAGTCAAGTTATTACTAATAATTAGAGAACCCTATAGGAATAAACACGCTTAGGAAATCTAGGTTTTTTGACCGGATGAGGTACTGCAATACCAGTCCTTCAAAAAAGTTGAAGCTGGTGATCATACAAAATTAATAGGCGTGGTTTTAGATATTCAGCTAATAAACCGTTATATATACCCAGAAGAAAATTGGGCAGGATTCCAGATGAGTTTATCTTTAATGGATAATTACCAACTAAAGCAGCCATTGCTCGTCGTTTGAACATGGCTGCTTTTTTTCCATTATGCACTCACTCCATCACAATGAAACTGCTTAGTAATGTTGGGTATGCGTTCATTTTAATGCAATGTCGGATAGGTTTGTGACAAATTTTCAACATTTTAAAAAGGGGATTGAAGGAAGAGATATCTGGGTGTAATCTTTTAATATAAATAAACGGAAAGAAGATTTTTAAATTGAAGAAGCTCATCCTTTTCTTTGCAGCAGTAGTCATTGCAAGCTCTCTCGGACACCAAATAAAAGGCGGATTTAATGACCCCCGTAAATCCCGCCCTAGATATCATATAAAATAATGAATCTTGCTATAATCAGTTTGATTCCTAATGCCTTTTGATAAAATGCACAAAAAAAACGCCCTGAACTATATCCCGAATTTTTGACACTTGGGTTATTTCAAAGGTCATGTCAATAACCCACTTGGTATGCGCTTGATGCAGAAAACTAAATGTAGTGAAAGAGAATGTCAAAAAACAATATGTCTAAATTTTTGCTTTCTCAATAGTTTTTTGTATTTCAAATCGAATTAACTAGTATGACATTGATATTTTTGTCTTTATATCATTTGTAATAGAAGGGTATAAACAGTAACGCCGCCTAAACAAAAAACAGCCGTTTAACATAAATGTTAAACGGCTATACTTTTTATTTTTTATGCTTCTTAACCGTTACTTTTTCTTCTTAACCGTTACTTTTGCTGCTTTACTTGTATTGCCAGCTTTATCTTTTGCTGAGACATATAATACAGAACCTGCTTTTTTCTTGCTGATTTTAACAGAGAATTTTCCATTTTTATCAGCTTTAGCTGTGCCGATATTTTTATCTTGATACTTCACCGTAACAGTTGAACCGATTTCCGCTTTACCAGTTACGTTGGTGGATTTATCGTTTACTTCATTCACTTTCGGTGCACTTGGAGCTGTTTTATCTTTAACCGTTACTTTTGCTGCTTTCCCTGTATTGCCAGCTTTATCTTTAGCTGAGACGTATAATACAGAACTTGCTTTTTTCTTGCTAATTTTAATAGAGAATTTTCCATTTTTATCAGCTTTAGCTGTGCCGATATTTTTGTTTTGGTACTTCACCGTAACAGTCGAACCGATTTCCGCTTTACCAGTTACGTTGGTGGATTTGTCGTTTACTTCGTTCACTTTCGGTGCACCTGGAGCTGTTTTATCAATTACAGTCACGGTTGCTGCTTTACTTTCACGCTTTGCCAAGTCTGTAGCTGTGATTGAAAGCTTAGTCCCCGCTTTTTGTTTGCTGATTTTTACTTTAAAATTCCCCTTGCTATCCGTGTTGCCTGAACCAATTACTTTTTTTGCATTATTTTTGATCGTGATTTTCATGTCGGCTTGCGATTGACCAGTTACATACGTATCTTTGTCACTGACAGCCTTAACAGTTGGCTTATTAGGTGTTTCACCCTTCTTCACAAACACTTTGATTGAAGAGACTGCTAGTTTGGAAGAATCAGATATATTCACAGTAAGAAGTTGACTTGCTTTTTGGACTGGAATCTTAATACTGAACGTTCCATTGGCTGCAGTTGTCGTTTTACCAAGCGTTTGCTTTCCATTTTTCACTTCGATTGTCGAACCTTTTTTTGCTGATCCTGCAATTTTTGTTTGCGTATCAATTAATGGATTAACTTTAGCTTGTAAATCCACTGTACTAAGTGCACTATAAGCATTCAGTCTTCCAAATCCCGATACGATATCTTTTCCAATAGGTAATTCTTCTACTGGATATTGGATTCCACCTTCCTCAGGTTGGTAGTCCTCATACGGATCTACATTATCTTCTTCTTCAAAAGCAACATATTCGGATGTCTCGTGAAGAATTTCTCTTACATCATTTAATTTCAAACCAGGATTCCCGGATAATAACAAGGCAGTAGTTGCAGCAACATGAGGAGCTGCCATTGATGTACCATCCATGTAGGTAACATTCCCATTCGGTACAAGGCTTGGAATGCCTGTCCCTGGAGCAACCATGTCTAATTTCGCGCCATAATTAGAATAATCCGATACTAAATCAAGGGCATTGGTTGCACCGACGGAAATGACATATTTAGAAGATGCAGGGTAAGAAAGACCTTCCATCCCATCATTACCGCTTGCTACGACAACCATTACATTTTTGGCAGCAGCATCTTTCAAAGCATGTTCAATTGTTCTGCTGTATTCTCCACCTAAGCTAAGATTTATCACCTTGGCGCCATGGTCCACAGCATATTTAATGCCTAATGCAATTTTCTCCATGTCTCCATATCCTGAAGAATCGAGAACCTTCACAGGCATGATTTTAGCTACTGGATTAATTCCTTGCATGGAATACCCATTATCAGCTTTGGCAGCGATAATCCCAGAAACATGGGTACCGTGACCATTGTCATCAACGGCATTTCCTTTTTTATCAATGAAGTTCTTTCCTAAATCCATGCGAACTGTATCTTTCAAATCCGCCAGGGAATCATCAACACCTGTGTCAACAACTGCTACTAATGTATCCTTTAAATTACGTTTCTTAATAAGGTTTTGCAGTTTTTCGTTATCGATGTCTGCTCCCTTATAGCCCTCTTCTCCACCGGGGTTATTTAAAGACCATTGATACGGTGACTGAATATCGGCTGAAAGTGCTTTGTACGTTTTAACCGCTTCGATATATTCCACTTCTGGAAGTTTCTCAATATTCGATAGAGCTGCTGTGCTCATTTTAGCTTGATTCTTTAACTCAACAACGTACATATCATCATACAGAACCTCTTGTTTCTTAGGTGTCGATAATGTTCCATATCCTTTTCCTTGTACCTTGGATTGGACTGAACTTAAAGACTTCCCAGGTTTAAGTTTGACAATATATTTGTTCTTTGTATTCTTCGAAGTTGGAAGTTCAATTCCTGCTTTGCTTGCGATATCGACGATTCTCTCACCTGCAAGCTTATCAAGGTTGATTTTCTTTGCAATGCTGTTCATTTCTTTTTTCAATCCAGCTGGAGCGACGTCTGCTGTCTTATTAAATAATGCTTTAATCGCTTCTTGCTGTTTGTTGCTAATGACTGCCGTACTGCTTACTCCATTTTCATTAAGATCCTCAATTAGAGGCTTAAGGACGACTAAATGATTATAGACAGCTTCTCTAGATGTTTTATTACTAGCCAAATGAAGAGCTAGGAATGGAGAGGCTTTATAGTATAAAGATGAAAGGCTACGTCCCTCAGATGACTTCGTGAGAACTTCGTCTCTAAACACGCGAAGTGTTTTCAACATAGATTCTCCCGTTTTCTTATCGGTTACGCTTACTTCAACTGGGCATGATTCGAGATCCATCTCTTCGTCCCCAGCGGATGGCGGTAGCGTTACAGAATGAGCATTGATAGAGTAATCAGCTTCATTTTTAGCTTCTGGTATAGGATTTCCCTCTTCATCCGTTTCACCAAAATATTCAACTTTAACATAATACGTGCCTTCCCAAGCATATGGGAAATCTACAACAGCCTTTTCATCAGGATAAGCAGAGGCCATGTAATTACTCTCATCTTGTTCTGCTTTTTCTTTATCTTGATAAACGGAAATATTCAAGATTTGCTCCGAATTGACTTCGAACTCAATATGGGAGAATTTTTGTATTTCTTCTGCTGTCGGTTTAATTTGGTACCATTGAACATCCGGTTTTTCAAACTTCCCGACTAAAGTATCTCCATTTTTAATCGGTTTTACGTTCTCAATGGGTGATACAGGATTTGGTGCAGCTTGAGATTGTTGTGGAACCATCAAGCTGAAAATCAGTGCAAAAATAAGTACAAACGCTGTAAATCGACTTACACTCTTAAATTTCACAGTTTCGCCTCCAATAAATAGTAAAAAATTACATCACTATACCAAACTATCATACTGTAAAATTTTATCAACCAATTTTTTCCCTTTTTCATAAAAAATGCTTGATATTACTGAACATTTTGCTGAAAAATGGTTCACATGTACCAATTAAGCAATCTCTAAATGTCCAAAAACAGTATTTTCCTCAAAAATATTAAATGAAATTCACTTAGGCTTCCAATAACTAGTTGATGATTTCAAAATCTGATATTTAATACCGGAAATCGACTTTTATCATAGAAATCACAAAATATGTCGAATTTCAGTTTTATTTCTGCTCATGAAAAAAAAGCTGACCCTGCACAAGACATGCGGGCCAGCTCTCAACTATTTAGTTTGCGACAATGTTGACTAGTTTTCCTGGTACAGCAATGACTTTACGGATGGTTTTGCCATCAATTTGTTCTTTGATGGAGTCATCGCCCATCGCAATTTCTTCTAGTTTTTCTTTCGTTGTGTCAGTTGGAACCATTAATTTGGCTTTGACTTTTCCGTTGATTTGGATGACGATTTCAACTTCGTTGTCGACTAGCTTAGCTTCGTCAAACGCTGGCCATGTTCCGTATGTGATGCTTTCAGAATGGCCAAGTTTAGACCAAAGTTCTTCGGCGATATGCGGTGCAACTGGCGCAAGCAATTTCACGAAGCCTTCGATATATTCTTTAGGAAGCGCATCTGCTTTGTAGGCATCATTGATAAATACCATCAGCTGTGAAATCGCCGTATTGAATTTCAATTCTTCATAGTTCTCGGTCACTTTTTTTACCGTTTGATGATACACTTTTTCAAGCTTTCCGCTGTCATCAGTATCAGCCATTTTATCTGTAATCGTGCCGTCTTCGCTAATTAGTAAACGCCAGATACGATCAAGGAATCGGCGCGAACCGTCCAATCCGTTTGTCGACCAAGCAATGGAAGCGTCCAATGGTCCCATGAACATTTCGTACATACGAAGTGTATCGGCACCATGGCTTTCAACGATGTCATCTGGGTTTACGACATTGCCCTTTGATTTACTCATTTTTTCATTATTCTCTCCAAGGATCATTCCTTGGTTGAATAGGTTTTGGAAAGGTTCACTCGTTGGTACGATACCGATATCGTACAAGAATTTATGCCAGAAGCGAGCGTACAATAAGTGAAGAACTGCATGCTCAGCACCGCCAATATAAATGTCGACTGGCATCCATTCTTTTAATTTTTCCGGATCTGCAAGTGCTTCAGTGTTGTCCGGATCAATATAACGAAGGAAGTACCAGCTGCTACCTGCCCATTGTGGCATTGTATTCGTCTCACGGCGGCCTTTACGTCCGTTTTCATCCGTTACATTCACCCATTCTGCAATGTTCGCAAGCGGTGATTCACCAGTGCCTGAAGGCTTGATGTCTGTTGCTTTCGGTAAAATCAATGGTAGTTCTTCTTCTTTCACTGCGGACATCGTGCCATCTTCCCAATGGATGATTGGAATCGGTTCACCCCAGTAACGTTGGCGGCTGAATAACCAGTCGCGAAGACGGTACGTGATTTTTTTCGTGCCGATTTCTTTTTCTTCCAGCCATTTGATCATGGTTGAAATGCCTTCTTCTTTATTCAATCCATCTAGGAATTCAGAATTCACATGAAGACCGTCGCCTGTGTATGCTTCTTTTGTCACATCTCCACCAGCTACAACTTCTTTAATTGGCAATTCGAATTTAACAGCAAATTCATAATCACGTTCATCATGCGCAGGAACGGCCATGATAGCACCCGTTCCGTAGCTGATTAACACGTAATCAGCAATCCAGATCGGCATTTTCTCGCCATTGACTGGATTTATTGCATAAGCCCCTGTGAACACGCCTGATTTATCTTTTGCCAAGTCTGTTCTTTCCAAGTCGCTTTTATGTTTCACTTCATCTAAATATGCGTCAACTGCAGATCTTTGTTCCGTAGTCGTAATTTTATCAACAAATGAATGCTCTGGAGCCAATACAGCATACGTTGCACCGAATAAAGTATCCGGACGAGTCGTAAACACCGTGAATGTTTCATCGTGGCCATCGATATTGAACGTCACTTCCGCTCCCTCAGAACGGCCAATCCAGTTACGTTGCATATCCTTAATGTTCTCCGGCCAATCCACATCATTCAAATCGTCGATCAAACGGTCTGCATAAGCTGTGATTCGAAGCATCCACTGCTTCATCGGACGGCGCTCAACCGGATGGCCTCCACGCTCACTTTTTCCATCGATGACTTCTTCGTTAGCCAAAACCGTGCCAAGTGCCGGACACCAGTTCACAGCTACTTCATCAATATAAGCAAGACCCTTTTCATATAATTTCAAGAAGATCCATTGCGTCCATTTATAATATTCAGGGTCGGTCGTGTTGATTTCGCGGTCCCAGTCATAAGAGAAACCAAGCGCCTTGATTTGACGGCGGAATGTGTTGATGTTGTGTTCCGTAAATTCCGCTGGGTCATTCCCCGTATCAATCGCATACTGCTCTGCCGGAAGTCCAAAAGCATCCCAGCCGATTGGATGTAACACATTATACCCCTGCGCCCGTTTCATTCTTGCTAAAATATCACTTGCCGTATAACCTTCAGGATGCCCAACATGAAGACCCGCTCCTGATGGGTATGGGAACATATCAAGCGCGTAGAATTTACGTTTTCCGCTCTCTTCCCCCGTTTTAAATGTCTTATTGCCCTCCCAATACTGTTGCCATTTTGTTTCTATACTTCTATGGTCAAAACTCATTTGATTTCCTCCTAATTTCCGTATAAAAAAACAATAAAAAAACCCCTCATCCCAAATAGGGACGAGAGGATTATGTATATCTTCCCGCGGTACCACCCACATTGGCGATACTTAAAAAACCGCCCAGCTCAAACATCCGTAACATGGATTAAACGCCAGGCATTACTATTACCTTCACACCTGTAACTCCAAGGCGAGTTCACAATCATTCCAGGTTGACTTGCACCATCCGTCAACTCTCTATACTGGTTCTAATCGCTACTGCTCCTCATCATAGTCTTTATGAGAATATTTGATTATATTACATTCTAGTCAATTTTACCGATAATTGCAATAGCCGTTCACCAACATTATCAACAGGTTTCTCATTATATATGCATATTTGAGAAAAATCGTTCGAAAATAAATAGGAGGCTATGCATCCATAGCCCCCTTTCTTACTTTAATGACGCAGTAAAATCATCTCATTTTTCAGTTCATTCAACTGCTGTTGCATCCGAGCAAGCATATCTCGTTGTTGGGCATTCGAACTGGCATACAATCGTTCCATATCCGTCAAAGCCTCTTCGATATATCTTTGCGAATTTTGAAATTGTTCATCATCATAATGCTCCTGCCGTGAGGCCTCGTTAAATTCAAACTCTGCAAAATGGAGAGCCCCTTCACATTGCTCTAAAAAATGATCGATGGATTGTCTGGTGGCCATTTCAAACCCTCTCCTTCGCGTCTCATTTGGATGATTCGGAATCATCTCGATTAGTTTGAGCAAATAACGAGTGGATTATCAGTTTTTTTGAGGAATCATTATTTATCCCAAAATTTCTCTCCTTGATGGGAAATAAACTGATCAATCCATTCGGCAAAGCCCATATGAAGTTTCTCGCCTTCTTCAAAATCGTCTATATGTCCTTTTACCATTAAATAATTCTTATCGCCTTTCGCAACGGCTTCCCCATCAATCACGATATTATCTTGATAGATGCAGGCAATCTTATAACATCCTTCGTAGGAGTCTTCATATGTGTAATTAATAATATCATCCAGGCTGTATAAATCATTTTCTCCCCCGGATTCGAGGTTATCGAACAGACGGCATCCATTCGTTATTTTCAAAAATTCTTTATAATCATCGGGCAGCAGCAATCCAGTTTTCTGTTCAAAGGAATGAATTTGTTCGTCCGAGGCAGGTGAATTGAAGGTACAAGTGGCTTTATATATAAACCCATCTTCATTTACTTCGATCACCTGATTATTTTCGGCTAATTTCTTTTTCATTTGATTAATTGCTTCTTCAACTTGACCAGTCATGTCCATCAGCTCCCGATTGGATTTATCATTCACTAGATATACTGGCATTAGTAGCCAATGTTTAACCTTCAAGTATACATTATACGCTTATTTTTAGAAAAAAGACCTAGCTGCCAGAATGTTGTATAATATATGTTGCGCTTTATTATTCTTAGGAGGTTGCTGACTTGAATCAAGCAAACCCGTTTATATATGCATCGGATAACAAACGATATCATACTTGGAATTATCACTTACGCAATCACTTTGGACATAAAGTTTTTAAGGTTGCTCTAGACGGCGGTTTTGACTGTCCGAACCGTGATGGCACCGTCGCACATGGAGGCTGTAGCTTCTGCAGTGTCTCTGGATCGGGAGACTTTGCAGGTAACCGCGTTGAGCCGCTCGACGTCCAGTTTAAGAAAGTCAGTGAACGAATGCATCATAAATGGAAAGACGGAAAGTATATGGCCTATTTCCAAGCGTTCACGAATACGCATGCACCCGTGGCAGGGCTTCGTGAAAAATACGAAAGCGTACTGACTCAAGAGGGTGTCGTCGGCCTCTCCATTGCAACACGGCCGGACTGTCTGCCAGATGATGTAGTCGAATATTTAGCGGAACTGAACGAGCGCACTTACCTCTGGGTGGAGCTTGGCCTGCAGACCGTTCATGAAAAAACCGCCACGATGATCAACCGTGCTCATGATTTTGATTGCTACAAAGAAGGCGTTGATAAACTGCGCAAACATGGCATTCGAGTTTGCTCCCACATCATTAATGGCCTTCCTCAAGAAGACTACGAAATGATGATGGAAACAGCTCGTGAAGTCGCGAAACTAGATGTGCAGGGCATTAAGATTCACTTACTTCATCTATTAAAAGGGACGCCCATGGTCAAGCAATATGAAAAGGGCCAGCTTGAATTTCTTGACCGAGACGATTATGTCAATCTTGTTTGTGATCAGTTGGAAATAATCCCTCCTGAAATGATCGTTCACCGCATAACTGGAGACGGTCCGATTGATTTGATGATTGGCCCGATGTGGAGCGTCAATAAATGGGATGTATTGAATGCTATTGATGCCGAATTGAAACGCCGCAACAGCTGGCAGGGGAAAAATTATCATATGGAGGTACCATCACGATGAAGCTGGATCGCATTTTGCCATTCGCAAAACTTCTGCTTGAAAAAGCAGTTCAACCCGGGGACATTACCGTTGACGGCACTATGGGCAACGGCTTTGACACTGTCTTTCTTGCAGGACTAACTGGTGAAAAAGGGCATGTCTATAGTTTTGACATCCAAGAAGATGCCATTCAAATCACAGCAGCTAAACTGAAGGCTGAAAGTATGCATGAACGCTGCACTCTTGTTCATGACGGACACGAGCAGATGAACAAATACATCAGCAAAGAACATTTTGGGAATATTACTGGAGCTATTTTTAACCTGGGCTACCTTCCTGGTGGAGACAAATCAATAGTCACCCAAGCTAATACAACGATATCTGCAATTGAACAGCTTTTCGAAATGATGGCTCCCGAAGGTATCATCATCCTCGTCATCTATCACGGTCATCCAGAAGGTGCTACGGAACGGGACGCATTATTACACTATGTTCAGGATCTCCCTCAGCAAAAAGCCCATGTCCTGAAATATGACTTCATTAATCAAACCAATAATCCGCCATTCATAGTGGCAATTGAAAAGAGATAACCACAATTAACACCGTTCATTAAAACGGTGTTTTTCATATTCATCGAAAAAATCATTCCCATGTGTTATGAGTAAGCAATAGTACACATGTTACAGGGCAAGCCAGTGACTATTACCAAAAAATATGATTTTTTTCCTCTTTGTTAAAGCAAACTTCCTGATAAGAATGAACAAAAAAAGCAGTCATTACTAAATTCGCTCTAGATTACATTTACTTTGAACACCTTTCCCCTTAGATAAGTTGAGATATATTCATCCCCTTGTTAAAGGGATACTATTCTTATTGCAAACAAATCATCTTAAAATATTACCAAACAGAACTTTTTGAATTTTTAGTCTATAACTATTATAATGATTAAAAACAGATAAGTAGGTGCAGAAAAATGGAACATTTGTCGACTGCAATACTGACAGATATATTGACTGAAAAAATCAAACGAGACACAAGTGAGGAATATGGAGAATTTGTCAGCTCCCTTAACTCATTAACAGAGAAACAAACAACGGTAGAAGACCTGAAACAGTTTGAAAATCATTTTGATAAATTCCTGCCTCAACTCGATTTAGTGATTTCCACTCAAGGAAATGAAGAGATCATGAATATGAAGGCGACCCTCTTAGACCTATTCGCGAATGACTTAAGCTTCAAATCAATTTACCTTTTGTCTGCTGCCTTATCCAATAAAAAAGAGCTTACACACTTGAACCAATTTATGTATCCGGTTACTTATTGGGCACCCGTCATTAAGTCGAACGAATTACTTACAAACGCTGGATAAAACAAAAAAGCTGCTGATAATCGCTTCAGCAGCTTTTTATATTTATCCAGCAGTATGTACCTTCAAACAACATACCCTAATATTTTTAAACGATTTTCAACAAAACTCAATGCGTATTGGAATACGTCATCCCGCTCTGGTTCGTTGAAGATTTCGTGATACAGTTTTGGCCATTCTTTGTATTGTTTTTCACTAGCCAAGTTATAATTAAACCACTCACGAACCGCCTTTTTATTCACGATTCGGTCATCTCCGCCTTGCATCAACAAAAGAGGCACATCCTGAAATTCAGGAATCTCTTCAAATGCATCCTTCATAGCCTGTGCAAGCTCACGATACCAGCGAATCGAAACCTTTGTAATGTATAATGTATCATTTTTATCTGATTCACGGACTTCAGAACTTCTCGTAGCCATTTCAGGAGTTAAGCCGGAATCGACTCTGAACTTAGGCATCACGAGGTTCAAACCATGCGAAATGGCTGTTAAGAACTTGCGGGGCTTCGTCACGAGGCCCAGACATGGTGAAGATAAAATCACCCCTGCAATATCCCACTCTTCTTCCTGAAGTAAGCGTATTGAAATCAAACCACCCATGCTGTGTCCAAGCAAAAAGACTGGCAGCGAATATTCGAAGGCATCTTCTATCCAGCTTTTTACTTCGTCTAAATATTCGTCAAAGGAATCGATATGTCCCCGGTAGGCGCGAGTTGTCATCCCCTGCCCAGGAAGGTCGCCCATGACAACATGATATCCGGCTGAAAGCCACATTTGTGTTACCCACTTATATCGGCCGTGATGCTCCATTGCCCCATGAATGATGACAATGACGCCTTTTGCGTCTCCTTCTGTCTCCCATTTCCACATTCGAAATCCCCCTTTCACTTTTCTCTTGTTGTATACGATCAATGATAGCTGAAAAATAATATATATAAATTATAACCATATTCATGATTTTCGACAAAAAGGAAGTCTAACAAGTTCTACATTTTTATTATAAATAGCCAAGTCTATTTACATACGGTATATTAAAATAATACATAAAAACATCTACTTCGGAAAGGAAATGATTAAAAATGATTATTTATCCATTTAAAGGTAAAGAACCTGAAATCTCTGAAAGCGCTTATATTGCTGAAAATGCAGTCGTGACAGGTGATGTGAAAATCGGCGACGAAACGTCAATCTGGTTTAATACCGTTATACGTGGCGACGTAGCCCCTACAATAATCGGTAATAAAGTAAGTGTACAAGATAACAGCGTTCTTCACCAAAGTCCAAATAATCCATTAATTATTGAGGACGAAGTAACCATCGGCCATCAGGTTATTTTACATAGCTGCAAAGTTCGTAAAGGAGCTCTAATCGGCATGGGGTCGATTGTACTTGATGCAGCAGAGATCGGGGAAGGAGCTTTTATCGGTGCTGGAAGTCTTGTTCCCCAAGGCAAAGTCATACCACCAAACACATTGGCATTCGGCCGTCCAGCTAAAGTCGTACGCGAAATTAACGATGAAGATCGCAAGGATATGGAACGTATCGTCCGAGAATATGCTGAAAAAGGACAATACTATAAACATGCAGAACGCATTAAATAATTCATGTAAACTCACGAGTAAACTTGCATAACTCACGAGTAAAAACTAAAACTCACGAGTAAAACTAAAATTCACGAGTAAAAAACTACATAATTCACGAGTAAAAAAAACTAAATGGCTGGTTTAAATAGGATTTCTTGAATTATTCCCTTAGTCGACAAATTTAATCCATTTCACAATTGAAAAAGGTGCCTCGCTAGTTGCGAGGCACCTTTTACTTTTATTTGATTACGCTTGTGCTTTTAAAATTTCAGCTTTATCTGTGCGTTCCCAAGGAAGATCAACATCTGTACGGCCAAAGTGTCCGTAAGCAGCTGTTTGTTTGTAGATTGGGCGACGAAGATCAAGCATTTTGATGATACCAGCTGGACGCAGGTCGAAGTTAGCGCGTACTAGATCAACTAGTACTTCTTCGCTTACTGTTCCTGTTCCGAATGTATCAATCGAGATTGATACAGGCTCTGCCACACCAATTGCGTATGCCAATTGTACTTCCGCTTTGTCAGCAAGGCCAGCAGCTACGATGTTTTTCGCAACGTAACGAGCAGCGTATGCCGCAGAACGGTCAACTTTTGTAGCATCTTTACCGGAGAATGCACCGCCACCGTGACGAGCGTATCCGCCGTACGTATCAACGATGATTTTACGTCCAGTAAGACCAGCATCCCCTTGAGGTCCGCCAATTACAAAACGGCCAGTTGGGTTAATGAAGTACTTAGTCCCAGCATCGATTAATTCAGCTGGTACAACTGCTTTAATCACATGTTCTTTTAAGTCAGCTTGAATTTGCTCAAGAGTTACTTCTGGATCATGTTGTGTTGAAATAACAATTGTGTCAACTCTTACAGGTTGATTATTTTCATCATACTCCACGGTTACCTGTGTTTTACCATCAGGACGTAAGTAAGCAAGCGTTTCATCTTTACGAACTTGAGACAAGCGGAATGAAAGTTTATGAGCTAATGAAATCGGAAGTGGCATAAGCTCTTCTGTTTCATTGCAAGCAAAACCGAACATAAGCCCTTGGTCCCCTGCACCGATTGCATCGATTTCTTCATCTGACATATTTCCTTCACGAGCTTCCAACGCTTTGTCTACGCCAGCTGCGATATCAGCAGATTGCTCATCAATAGAACTCAATACGGCACAAGTTTCAGCATCGAAACCGTATTTCGCACGTGTGTAACCAATTCCTGCAATCGTATCACGAACGATACGTGGAATATCCACATAAGCGGACGTTGTAATTTCACCAGCAACAAGTACAAGACCTGTTGTTACACTTGTTTCACACGCAACACGTGCATTTGCATCCTTAGCAAGGATAGCATCTAAAATGGAATCTGAAATCTGATCACAAATCTTGTCCGGATGGCCCTCTGTAACAGATTCAGAAGTAAATAGACGTTTCTTTGACATCATATTTCCTCCTCGGAAGTTAGTATGTTGTAGGCAAAAGCCTGATTTTTTTACGGAACTCGTTTTCCCTTATTAGCTTCAACTATAGACACAGAATTACTAAAAAACACAAAAACCTTCCCTGGCAAATGAGGAAAGGTTTAAAATTCTGTCATCTATCCTTTCACTCTTATCGTTCAAGGGTTTTTTACCTTGCTCAGGTTAGCACCATCACCACTATTCCTTGAAGAACTATCGCTTTATTTTCGGCGATTGATCTTGGAGTCAAGTTCAATATGGCAGGTTGCTGGGTTTCAAAGGGCCTGTCCCTCCACCAACTCGGGATAAGAGAATCCGTACAATTTAAGATATTATCGTATTTGGTCGGAATCTGTCAATGCTTTTCGAAAAAGAACATTTTTCCCCATCACAGCTTTCACGATAAAAAATGTGCTAATCCTCTGTCATTATTGGATTTTCGATGTAGAAAACAAACGAAAATGTAGAAAATTACCATAGATAAAAGAACTTGAAAAATCTGACTTCGAACCGCATAATAACTTTTTAGGATTTTGCCTTTTGATGTAATAGCAAGTTGTTCTTTTCTTAATTTCTTCCTATTAATTAAAAGAATAAAACCTTTTTTATATTCCTGAAACGAGACCCATTCGATCAAGATTCTAATCTTGATAATGGGCTTTCTTCCTAATTACACCACCCAGTTCAGATTCCTCCATTCAAGTATATGCAGGAACCCGAACTCGGTTCATAACGCATTTTAAAAAATGATTAAGGAAACCATATAAAAAATATCACAAAAAAAAATAAATAGTATAGACTATTTAAGTGAATGTGTTATACTAATTGTAATATAAAAACTTAAAACAAAGGAAGGTACCTCATATATGAATTCTGTAGATGTTTCTAATGAGTTACACCAATTATTGGCAGGAAATAATGTACAAACTCAACTTTCAGTTCCCCAATTGGTTGAAAAAGTATTAAGCAGAAACGAAGGCGTTCTGACATCAACTGGCGCAGTAAAAGCTGAAACAGGCAAATATACTGGCCGTTCACCTAAAGATAAATATATCGTAGACGAAGCTTCTGTGAAAGACAAAGTAGATTGGGGTTCCGTAAACCAACCAATCTCTGAAGAAGTATTCAATAAACTATATAATAAAGTAGTTGACTACCTAAAAGCAAAAGAAGAGATCTTTGTTTTCAAAGGTTTTGCTGGCGCGGACGAAACATCACGTCTTCCTATCCAAGTTGTAAATGAATATGCTTGGCATAATCTTTTCGCTCACACTTTGTTCATCCGTCCAAATGAAGAAGAACTAAGAGGTCACGAATCAGAATTCACGATTCTTTCTGCACCTAATTTCAAAGCAGATCCAGAAGTGGACGGAACTCAATCCGAAACATTCATCATCGTTTCATTTGAACGCCGTACTATCTTAATCGGTGGAACGGAATATGCAGGTGAAATGAAAAAATCGATCTTCTCAATCATGAACTACCTACTTCCAGAGGCTGGAATCCTTCCAATGCATTGCTCTGCTAACGTAGGACGTGAAGGAGATGTCGCTTTATTCTTCGGACTGTCTGGTACTGGTAAAACAACTTTATCTGCAGACACTAATCGCAAACTGATTGGTGATGACGAGCACGGCTGGTCTTCTAACGGTGTATTCAACATCGAAGGCGGCTGCTATGCAAAAACAATTAACCTTTCACGTGAAAAAGAACCGCAAATTTTCGATGCCATCCGTTTCGGTGCCGTATTGGAAAACGTAGTTGTTGATCCGGAAACACGTGAAGCAAACTACGATGATAGTTCATTAACAGAAAACACTCGTGCTGCATACCAAATGCAAGCGATTGATAACATCGTGAACCCAAGTATCGCAGGACACCCAAATACAATCATTTTCTTAACTGCTGATGCTTCAGGCGTACTGCCTCCAATCAGCAAACTTTCTAAAGAACAAGCAATGTTCCATTTCCTAAGTGGGTACACAAGTAAATTGGCTGGTACTGAAAGAGGCGTAACTTCACCAGAAGCTACATTCTCAACATGCTTCGGTTCACCATTCTTACCTCTTCCTGCTACACGCTATGCTGAAATGCTTGGAGATAAAATTGACGAGCATAGCGCAAAAGTATACCTTGTCAACACTGGATGGACTGGCGGTGCATACGGAACTGGTAGCCGTATGAAACTTGCTTACACTCGTGCAATGGTACAAGCAGCACTTGAAGGCGAATTAGCAAACATCGAGACTATCAAAGACGATATCTTCGGTTTGGATATTCCACTTCATGTTCCTGGTGTTCCTGACGAAGTGCTTCAACCAATCAAGACTTGGGCAGATCCTGCTGCATATAAACAAACAGCAACAGCTCTTGCTGCTCAATTCCGTGCAAACTTTAAAAAATTCGGAAACGTTCCAAGTGAAATTGAAGAACTTGGCGGTCCGACTGCTTAATCTTAATAAATAGAAAACAAAAGGACCAAGCGAAACTTGCTTGGTCCTTTCTTTATAAACTGACTAATCTAAACGATAAATCGGCCATCACGATCTTACTCCTGTAAAAGCCACATTAACCTGAAGCGCCAGTATTTTTGAATTAAAAACAGCCAAGAGGCTGTCTCCTATGTTCCAGCTGGTGTCTTATCCCCTTTGTTTCACAAAAGCCCAGACAAAGGTCTCCTGAGCCAAATCCTCTACAGCCTTGTTTGCCAATATAATAAACTAGAAAGTTCATCATACTTTTTTCATACGTATGATTCCACTCCCTCTTGGTCCGCCACCTATAAATAGGGAGAAGGTGGCGCCAAGCCAACCAATTCTGCTCTTCCCATGTCCCATAGGAAGTCATATTTACAGAACATATAATAATTATCCGATCCCTATTATTATTTCAAATGATTTTTTTAACATGTTGCACAACTATAAAGGGTGCTGACTGAGTCAACACCCTTTATATCCCTATCATATCCGGCCTTGCAGAATCAGTTGTTTATTAGATAATCATTTTTTTCCTTACTTCTTTCAAATGTTCTGTTTTATATTCGAATACATTGCCTAAGTTGGCAATTTGGATGTTATGTTTATTAGCATCAATGCAATTCCGAGTATCCAAAATCATTTTATGAGCCATCTTGTTCGATAGTTTATCATAATCCATTTCTTTAAATTCATTATGATCGGTTAAGACAAGAATCAGGTCGGCATCTTTTACAGCGTCTTCGACAGAAACGACTGGCATTTTCCCAGATTGGACATGTGGGTCATGCAAGGATACTTCCACATGATCCATGCTCATTAGTATATTTACAACATCAATGGCCGGGCTTTCACGGATATCATCTACATTTCCTTTGTAGGCAAGTCCAAAAACCGCTACCTTTGGTTTACGGATCCCCTCAAGTAACATCCTGACACAATTGACGATATAATACGGCATCGAAACGTTCGTGTCGCGGGCTAATTTGATGATTCTAGCTGTCTCAGGAGCTTTAGCGACAATGAAATAAGGATCGACCGCGAGACAATGTCCACCTACCCCTGGTCCTGGTTGATGAATATTTACACGTGGATGCTTATTTGCCATTGATATGACATCTAATACATTGATATCCAATTCGAAGCAAACTTTAGCCAACTCATTCGCAAGAGCAATATTAACATCACGGAAGGTATTTTCCATCAGCTTGGACATTTCAGCCGTTTTCGCATCCGTACGAATGATTTCCCCTTTAACAAAAGTTTCATAGACAAGACTTCCTTTATAGGAGCAGGCTTCTGTGATGCCGCCGACTATTCGGTTATTATGAACCAATTCTTCTAGAATTCTCCCTGGCAAGACACGTTCCGGACAATGTACGAGAAAGATGTCTTTCCCGATCGTTAGCCCTGTCATCTCAATCAATGGCTTGATATGATCATCCATGCTCCTTGGTGCAATCGTCGACTCGATAATGATGACATTTCCCTTCTGAACAAAAGGAAGAATCCTTGAAGTTGCCTGCATAACATAGGTAAGATCACAGGATTGGTGTTGATCTTCATTGTTTGGAGTTGGGACCGCAATGATGAAAACATCCGCAGACTCCGGATTCAAGGTAGCACGAAATCGTTTAGCATCTAGCACTTCATCTAACACTTCTTCTAGTCCAGGTTCTTCAATATGGAGCTTTCCATTATTCAATTTAGTAATAACATCAGGATGGATATCCACGCCAACAACATCTACACCGTGTTTTGCGAACATTAAAGATGTTGGAAGTCCTATATAACCTAGTCCCATTGTACATAATTTCATAATAACCACTCCTCATCATATTTTCTTCTAGTATTCTAGTTTTTGTTAAGCTGATTGATAGATTTGGATGAAGATTTCTTTCTCTTGTTTCCAATTGTATTTAAGGCGGGCATTCAGACAGTTGCTGCTCATTTCCGCTCTTTTTTCTGGATGTTTTAATAAATAATTGACTCCGTCCGCAATAGAACGGGGATCATGGGAGTCGACACACACACCAATTTTCTCAGTCTCGACTACCTTTTGAATTTCTGGAAAGCTACAGGCGATGACGGGTACTCCGCTCATCATATATTCAAATAACTTATTGGAAGAAGCAGAATAATGATTAAAGCAGACATTATTCAATACCTGAAAACCTAAATATGCATTTTTCGTATAATGAAGCAAATCGTCAACCGGCACCTTCGGGATAAATTTCACCCGATGTTCGAGACCCATTGCCTCTACCTTTTTTATTAACTCAGGCTTGATCTTTCCATCTCCAATAAAAACTAGCGTTCCTGCTTCCATCATCGGCACAGCCTCAACCACTTTCTCTAACCCCCTGCCCGTTTGAATGCCGCCTTGATATAACAATATCGGCTCGTCCTCTGGCAGCATGAGCAACTCGTGTAAATCCACGACTGTACTTTCCTCAGGCAATGTAGGGATTGGGTAGTTATGGACCACTTTCGGATACAGACCGTATAAGTCTTCATTATATTTAGCACGAGTATGATTTTCGGCGATCATTTCGTCGACAAATTTTAATAGAAACTTCTCTTGTATCCCGTAAATCCGGCTATTATAACCGGTTCTGCTTGTTTGAACTTCATGAGAGTCATATATGAGCTTTTTACGTCTTAGAAATTTACTGCTGATTGCTCCCTGCATTAACGTATTCAAATCATTCGAATGGTAAAAGTCATACCTCTTTTTCCGGCCGTAATGAACCATTTGAAAAAAAATATAGCTTCTTGTCAAAAGAATCGGTAGTTTCGTTTTCGTAACAATTGTGGCGATTATTGCAAGAAGCGCCATAACACCGACTAATACGACAGTACTGATCCAGCCCGTTATCAGGTTCATGTTCAACAAGGTATTCCAAACCAATAAGGTGAGAACAGTCAATTCAAACATCTTATTTTTTGTTTTTTTTACGATATTAAGTACTCTATTAAGTCTTTCCCAGCGATTATTCACTCGAATGACATTAAATCCATTTTTATGTTTCTCTTTTTTGGGTAATTCTTCATTTTTCCAGTTATGAATCGCAATTAAGTCGACTTCATAACCTGCTTCGGTAAGAGCAGTGCATTCCCTTAGAACCCGTGCATCGTTGGTAAAATGATTCCACACAAACATACATACCGTCTTCGCCATTTTTACCTCCACTTTTCCAGATATCCGTCAGCTAGATGCTTCCATCACGTTAATGAGCCCTTGAATATTTTTTGACCATAGAAAATTTTGTTCCGCATATCGATGGCCATTTTCACCAAGCTCTTCGCGTAAAGCTTTCTCAGAAGCCATTGTTAGAATATGTTGACTGATTTCATCAACCTTTCTACTATCTGCCACCATCCCGCATTGCGCTTCTGAAATCATTTGTCTGGCACGCCCGGCGACATCACCGACAATCGGTTTTCCGACGCACATATAGTCGATTATTTTTCCAGGCAGCACCTTGTTAAAGACATCCTTCTCAACTAAGCTTACATACGCAATATGGGAAGAGGATACTTCATTAAGAGTCACCCTCCTATTCATCGCTTTGATGACCTTTATATTGGTCAAGCCTTTAGAGGAAATCTCGTCTTGGACTTCGGACATTCGATATCCATATCCAATAATCGTAAACTCAATTTGTTTATGTTCTTTCAGTTTTTCAGCCACTTCTATTAACTTTTTAATATCTTGGGCAAGTCCGATATTACCCGTATAAACGACTTTAATTCTATTTTCCGAAATGGGTGGAAGTCTTTTTTTCAAGTTCAGCTCGTCTGCAGTGAGCGAGTTTGGAATGAATTGGATATCATCATTCTTGACTCCTTTTGAAAGGATATAATCCCTAAATCCAGGACTATTGATGATAATTTGATTAGAGTGCTGATATATTTTTCTTTCAAGGAAAAAAGCCATTTTCAAGATCCACTTATTCGTGAATACGCCTACTCCCTGCAGTGATTCGGGCCATAAGTCTCTTACATCGGTTATTAGCTTTGCCTTCATCTTTTTCTTGGCAATCAATGCCGCAAATATCGGGAAAATAGGTGGTGTCGTGACAAACACATAGTCATATTTTTTTTCCAGTCGAATGATTGTGTAAATGAAAAGCCACATCGCTTCCAAATAATGAAGCAAGCGTCTCCCCATATTGCTTGTATACCTCTTCACTTTATCTGGTTGAATCCTGATGATATCTTTCTCCTCAATATCGACTTCATCCCAAAAATGGGCATCTTGATATAAACTTTGGTGAGGATAACTCGGCTTCAAAGTGATGACTGTTACCTCATAGCCGCTTCGCTTCAAATTGAGATATACATTTTTCATCCTGTTTCCTGCACTCCCAATTTCAGGATAAAAGTTTTGTACAATCATCAGGACACTTTTCATATGAGCCTATCACCTCTATTCTTAAAATGTTCATCGTCCTGCTTTTTATTGTAAATGGACGATATTAAGTGGGGATTAAAGAAATATAAAGGTCTTATTAACTTTGTAAATATTCTGTTAATTGTTGTGTCAAAAAATTTTTTCTTAAGAACAACTCGTTATAATAGGGAGGAAATAAAGAAAGCGAGGAAATCATAATGCCTAAAAATCGTTTAAAGGTCATGACTGTGTTTGGGACAAGACCAGAGGCCATTAAAATGGCACCTGTCGTATTGGAGTTGAAAAAGCATCAAGAGTCGATTGAAAGCATTGTAGTGGTCACCGCCCAGCATCGGGATATGCTTGATCAAGTCCTGCAATGTTTCCAAATCAGACCAGACTACGATTTGAATATGATGAAAGAAAGACAAACATTAGAAGAGATCACAACTCGCGGGATTGGGGAACTGAGCGCTCTTATGAAAGAACTACAACCAGATATCGTGCTCGTTCATGGAGATACAACGACGACTTTCATCGCCAGCTTAGCCGCTTTTTATAATAAAATTCAAATTGGTCATGTTGAGGCTGGTCTTCGGACTGGTAATAAGTACTCTCCGTATCCTGAAGAAATGAATAGACAGCTGACAGGCGTCTTAGCTGATTTGCATTTTGCCCCGACAAATCAAGCAGCAGAAAATCTCATTTCGGAAAACAAAAAGAGTGATTCTATCTATATTACCGGCAATACAGCCATCGATGCTTTGAAAACAACGGTTCGAAAAGACTATGAGCATCCAATTCTGTCCGGTTTGAATGGAGATCGTATGCTATTGATGACAGCGCATAGACGAGAAAATATCGGAAAACCAATGGAAGAAATATTCCGTTCCGTCAAACGGCTGCTTGAAGATCACATGGATATCCAAGTCGTTTTCCCACTTCATAAAAACCCAGTAGTCCGCGAAATTGCTTATCGGATTTTTGGTGAAACAGAAAGACTTCACTTAATAGAGCCGCTTGAGGTGCTTGATTTTCATAATTTTGCGGCGCACGCCCATCTAATACTGACAGATTCCGGAGGGGTGCAAGAAGAAGCTCCTTCACTTGGCGTTCCTGTCCTTGTCTTACGCGATACGACAGAACGGCCAGAAGGAATTGAGGCTGGTACCCTTTTATTGGCTGGAATTGAGGAAGAACGAATTTATCAATTAGCCACAGACTTACTTACAAATGAAGAAACCTATAAAAAAATGGCGACAGCTTCTAACCCATATGGAGATGGATTTGCCTCGAAGCGAATAGTCGAAATACTTTTAGAGAAATTGAATGCTGATAACAATAAGGTGATAAATCGGCCAACCCTCTCATCCTAATTTTTATCATTTATTAACGTTAGAAAGAACGATAAATCAAAAGAAGAAGCCTAACACTCTTTAAGAGGTTGCTAGGCTTTTTCTAATTCTTCTTATATATTAAATTTTAAAATGATTCACTTCCATTTTAAGACTCTCGGCCAGGGTTGCTAGTGATTGAGCGCCTTCAGAAATCTGTTCAGTCGCTGCATGCTGTTCTTCAGTTGCAGCACTTGTATCATTTGCCCTTTCTGCTGAAGTAACCGCTATTTCTTTTATTGCATTCGCACCAGCGGCTACATCCTTGGTCATCGCTTGAATTTCTTCTATAGCAGAGGATACGGATTCAATTTGCTCACTCACTCCTCCAACTGCGGATTTAATATGATTGAACACCTGGAGTGAGTTTGCTGAAGCAGAAAGTCCATCTTCTGCTTTCTTACTTCCAATATTAATTGATTCGACGCCTTTTTCGGTAGCTTCTTCGATCAATTTGACCATTTTTTCAATTTCTGAGGCTGATATTTTTGATTGTTCAGCAAGTTTTCTAACTTCATCAGCCACTACTGCAAAACCCTTTCCATTTTCTCCGGCACGGGCCGCTTCAATTGCAGCATTTAATGCCAGTAAGTTTGTTTGCTCAGAAATGTCCGTAATTAATGTCGTAACTCTTTGAATTTCACTTGAATGCTTCGACATTACTTCCATTATGCTCGCTGACTCGTGAATCGTAGTGTTTATATTATTCATTTGGGTAGTTACATCATCTATAATGTTAGATCCTTGTTGAACAAGTGAATTCACAGATTCTGCGGAGGTAAGCATTTCGACATTACTTTCGGTGATCTGCTCGATAGCTGCAGCCATCTCATTCATAGAGTTTACTGAGTTCTCTACTATAGTGACCTGCCGAGCTGTCCCTCTCATATTTTCTTCAGCAGTTGTTGCGACCATCTCCGAAGAAGCCAGGCTTTCTTCAGAGCTTGCCGACATTTGTTCTGCTTGAACAGCAAGTTGTGACGAAGAATCCCTCATATTTAAGACAATCGCTTTAAGTTCCGCAACCATTTTATTAAAAGCACCGGCCATTTCACCAATTTCGTCTTTGTTTCGAATCCTAATTTCTTCTATCTGTAAATTACCGCCTGCAACTTGACCAATTGCTTCTGTAAGTTTGCGAACCGGGCGAGAAATACTGCGACTCAGGACGATTGGTAAAATAATACTAAGGATGAATCCAAAGATTATTAGCAATACAATAATTCTTTCCATATCCTTTACTTTCTCGTTCAAATCTTCCCGAGTCTCTTGTAAATAAGCATTTTGATTGTCACTTAGTTTTTCAGCTTTTTCCAAGATTGTTTTTTCCAAGACACTTGCTTTATCCGTTTTCTCAGTTATATCTAGATCCTTCGCACTATCGCCTTGCTGCATGCTGATAATTATCTCTTCAGCCAATTCCATATATTCAAGTTTTGCGTTATGTATCTCTTCCAACAATTCTATATCGTCTTGTGATGTAAATGTTTTTCCAAGATTTTCGTAAGCCTCCTCAAACATTTCGTTTTTAACTACTCTATTTTCCAAATATGTAGAATCCTTATAGATAATATAACCACGAACATCATTTGAAACAGCTTGCTGTTTGTTAATCATTTCATCTACCAGATTGATCTTTTTCACTCGATCATCCAATAAAAAAGTATATTGTTTATTCAAATCGGCGATGATCCAGAGATAAAAGAAACCTATAGTCATAAGGAATATAAGTATAGACAAAAAACCTGCCCATAATTTTTTTGATACAGATAATTTCACGTTAAATACCCTCCAATTAATCAATAATTTTTAATTTTCAAACTCTATCAATAATATCGGTTGCATAGTGCCTTTTTTCTAGTCAGTTCACTAAAACACAATAAAATAAACTTATATCAAATAACTAAGCGGTTTGGGGTAAAGTAAAAAAGAAGATATGATAATAAAGCCGGAAGTGTTGATCAGCATCGTCCATTTGAGGCTTCGTAAAACAGCATGAAACATCCTTTTCTGCTTGCAAATTAGCGTCAAACCTAGTACTCAATTGCATCTTTTGATTACTTCACCTTTAGTAACTGTACGATTTAAAACTAAGCAAAAAAGACCACCAAATTGGTGATCTTTAGGAATTTCTAATTTTCATCTTATCCTTTGATTACCCGGACATTTTTTCCAAAGTTTGAACCTACGCTTTTTAAATAATGTAAGACGGTTAAGAATATGACTACCTCTGATAATGGAATGGCCAGCCATGCAGCATTTATTCCAAATATAAGCGGCAATGTTAGCAGGAATAAAAGCATGAAAATAAATTCGCGTCCAATCGTAATCCAAGCGGCCATCTTTACTTGCCCAATTGATTGGAAATAGGTCATCATAACGAAGTTGACTCCCATTAGGATATATCCGCTAAAGAAGATTCTAATTCCAATTGTAGCAAGCTCTTTTACATCTTGAGAAAAGTCTCCGAATAAATCTACAATATAAGGTGCCGCCACTTGTCCCACCAGGGTAATGGATATTCCTGCACCAATTGCTGTGAAAATGGCAATGCGAACCGTTTCGCGCTTCCGCTTTTCATCTTTTGCACCATGATAATAACTTACTAGTGGCTGTATTGCCGACCCGATGCCAAGAAACATCAACAGCATAACACTATGTGCATAATTGACAATAGAAAATGCAGCTAATCCGTCGGTACCAGCAAGGCGCGAGAACGCATTATTATGAGCAATAGTAAAGACTGATACACCTATTTCAGCTAAGAAACTAGGAAAGCCAATCATCATTGTCATAATGAAAAGTGACTTTTCAAAACGAAACTTAACGAGGCGAAGCGTGTTCTTCTTCGTGAAAAAGTGCGTGCTGAGAACCAGTATGCCCAAGGCAGCTGCAATGATTGTTCCGTATGCAATCTCGCGCACCCCTAAATCTAGTACATACAGGATAATGAAGTTCAAAACGAAATTGGAAATGGCCGTGACGATAAGAGATGCCATGGCCAGATTCGGATTACCATTGTTCCTGACGAATATACTTAAGGTGTTTTCTAGGGTGAAAACAAAACCCAGCATTAAGAATACGTTCATGTAGTCCGTTGCAAAGGGAGCGGTTGCTTCATTGGCCCCTAGTGCATAAACAAGCTGATGGTGAAAAGCGTAGGCAATCAGACCAATGATTACGGTGAATATTGTGATTAGAATGATGGAATGGGTGAAAATAAAGCGTGCCCGATTATAATCCTTTGCCCCCATGCTTTGTGAATAAAGCGTTGCGCCGCCTACCCCGATCCAAATCGACATCGCTACAAAGATTGTATAAATGGGCCCTGCAATATTAACTCCTGCAAGGGCAACCGATCCAAGCTTATTGCCGACCATCACGCCATCGACAACAAAGTTCAATGCCATCAATACCATTCCGATCATAGAAGGAATCAGATAGAGCAGAAAGACCTTTCCTGTCGATTCTATCTCCAATAGATTTTGTTGTTGTTTTTCTCTTAATGACATTTATACCATCTCCTGCTATTGACCTTACTTTGAAATTCCTCTCCAAAAAATAGTCCATGACGCCGCAAGTTTTTCCGCAATTCGGTCTGGATTATCGGCATAAACAAGTTCGACCATAATGGCCACGATGATGCCTGAATACGCCAGTGTCAGGGTTCGCGCATCTCCTGAGTTTAAAACCCCAGCGGATATCCATGTTCTGAATATCTTTTCCATTAAGGCTTCCTGTTGAACCTGAAGATCATCAGTCTCTTTCTGAATTTCACTGTATAGATGTGTTGGTGGAAAGAACCCCATACGAAGCCAGAACTTTAAACTCTCAACCTCCTGGAACATCTTTATCATTTCTTCCAAAAATCCGTATAGCGTCTTTTCCGGATCACTTTTTTTCATGATATTGAAATACTCAACATAAAACGAAAGTTCCATTTCCTTGGCGTCTTTAAGTACAGATAAAAACAGATCGTCTTTCCCTTTAAAATGAGAATATATTGATTGTTTTTTTATCCCAACATCTTCGGCAATTTGAGAAAGTGAAGTACCCTCATAACCATGAATCGTAAAATATTTGAGTGCTGCTTTTTTTATTTCATCGCTTTTCATAATGTTCACCTTTCATTGCTGAATATTATTTTCTGTATTTCTGATAAACCTATCATAACCTAACGAACGTTCGTCAGGCAAGTTCTTTCATTTTGGAAATTTAAGGTTTACCTCCTATTGAAATAAAGATTGGTCCGATTGAAACCATTCTATAAAGGAGGGTTCATGCTGCTACATTATTCCCTAGTATTAAAAGGATTATAATGTCTACCTGTCGAAATGATAGTCATAATAAAAAGGAGGGTTCAAATGAAACATCAGATTACCCCATACTTAACATTTGATGGACAAGCTAGAGATGCATTAGCATTTTATGAGGAAGTATTTCAAGCAGAGGTTTTTGATATACAATCATACGGGGAAGCTGATTTCCCAACACCTGAAGAAGCAAATGATAGGATCTTGCATGCTAAGATTAAAAAAGGTGAGTTATTGGTTATGGTATCTGATACGTTTCCTGGAAATCCCCTTGAGGTCGGGACCAATATTTCTCTCGTGCTGGAGTGTGAAAGCGAATCAGAGATCCAGCATTTATACGAGACATTGCGTGAAAATGGAACAACCTTAATGGAACTTCAAGATACCTTTTGGGGTGCACGATTTGCTAAAGTCAAGGATTGCTTTGGCGTTCATTGGGACTTGAATTACACAAAATGAATCAAAAAAATGGCCGAAAAATACCAATAGTATTTCCGGCCATGTATTATTATTTAAAGTCTTTATTTTTGGTGAAAAAGTCTAAATGAACATATCAAAATAATATCATATATTACTCTTTTGAATGCCTCTTATTAAATCACGTGAAGATAATTCAAGACATTTTTGCCGATCAGTAAAATGGTGACGCAAATAAATAATATACGTACATAGGCAGCACCTTTTTTTATCGCAAAGTTCGATCCTACTAATGCTCCGACAACCATTGCGAGGCCCATCGGAATTCCATAGACAAAATTGACTGACCCCATTGATAAGAAAATAATAAGTGCGGCAATATTGCTACCAAAATTAAGTACTTTTGCATTTCCAGCAGCCTGAACAAAATCAAATCCAATAATCAAAAATGAAAACAATAAAAAAGAGCCTGTACCAGGACCAAGAAAACCATCGTAAAAACCAATAGCAAATATTGCGATGATCAACATAATCATTTTCTTTCGTTTTAACCCTTTATATTTTGCGTCTTTACCCCAATCCTTTTTTAAAATCGTATAAATTGCGACGATAACTAATAAGATTAATATGAGCGGCTTTAGGATTTCAGGGGAAACAAAATGAACCACATATGCCCCTAGAATCGCACCAATCACAGTAAGCGGAAAAAGCTTCATGACAAATTTGAAATTCACTTTTCCAGCTCGAATAAATGAGATTGTACTCGTTAAAGAGCCCATCGAGCTTGCCAATTTATTAGTAGCAAGGGCTGCTGAAGGTGATATCCCTGTAAATAATAAAGCAGGAATGGAAATTAACCCTCCTCCGCCTACAACAGAGTCAATGAACGCAGCAATAAAACCAGCAAGTATTAAAAACAGCAAAGTATAGAGATTAATTTCCTCCATATATTCTCCTCCCTTCAAAAACAATAACTCTATTATACTCCCACTTTCTGTATCTGTATTTCTGGAATTTTAATGAAAATGAATTCTACCGATTACTCTTTTTCATTTAGAAATTCAAACAGTTTTCCCTCTGAAGTTACCGTAAAACCGTGTCGTTTTAGCAACGCAGCCGTAACTCCATTCCCAACCTTTTTCTTCCCCTTAAATTCACCATTATAAATCGTCGAACTCCCACAGGATGGACTGTCTTCTTTTAAAACTACAAGTGTGGCACCTACTTCTTGAGCCTTATTTAATGTTAAATTTGCCCCCTTTATGTACAAATCCGTTACATCCCTACCAGACTTTTCGATTATTTTTGCTTTCCCATTAAGGACATCTTCACCATCACCGCCAATTATCTCTGCAGGTTCTCTGGGAGTTGAAAAGCCACCAAGCAACTCAGGACATACAGTGATTGCCTTTTTTTCTTCTAACAATCTCAGAATTCTATTATCTAAGCTATGTGTACCATTGTATCTTACCTCTAAACCTGCTAGAAAAGAACTTACTAAAATCATTAAAATCACCTCATCATATTAGCTTAACAATATTTTACCATTCTTCTTAAATAATATTATTTGAACGATTAAAATCTGCTGAAGATTGTTATGCTCGATTTATTAGCTACGGGGGTCGATTTATTAGCGTGTAGGTCGAATTATTGGCGTGTAGGTCGATTTATGAGCGCGTATAGGTCGAATTATCAGTGCAAAGTTGAATTATGAGCGTGTAGGTCGATTTATTGGCGTGTAGGTCGATTTATGAGCGCGTAGGTCGAATTATTGGCGCCAAGGTCGATTTATTTAGCGCGTAGGACGAATTATTGGCGCCAAGGACGGATTATTGGCGTGTAGGTCGATTTATTAGCACCAAGGACGATTTATTGGCGTGTAGGTCGATTTATGAGCGCGTAGGACGAATTATTGGCGCCAAGGACGATTTATTGGCGCGTAGGTCGATTTATTAGCGTGTAGGTCGATTTATCAGTGCGTAGGACGAATTTTTGGCGTGTAGGACGAATTTTTGGTGTGTAGGTCGAATTATTAGCGCCAAGGACGAATTTTTGGCGTGTAGGACGAATTATTAGCGCCAAGGACGAATTTTTGGTGTGTAGGTCGAATTATTAGCGCCAAGGACGAATTTTTGGTGTGTAGGTCGAATTATCAGTGCGTAGGACGAAATTTCCGCAAAAAAGGTCAAATTCCACCAACCAAATCAAAAAAAAGCGCTTGCAGAGATACTATTTCTCGGCAAGCACTTCATTTATTCAGTTGGTTGAGTTTAATGATAACAATTGGTACGTAATGGTGGTTTTTTCGTTGGTCCATTCAACTTTTTGAATAACTGCTGTTCCGCTTGAGTCAGATTGAATAGTTTTACGGACGTCAATTGGAATGTCGATTGGATATAACCGATAGCCTGCTTTTGTTAGGCTGAAAATATTTTCTTGTTCTCGAATTTCGTTTCCTTTTGTAACGATCATGGTGTTGAGTTCCATAGGCATGCCCATGTATATCTCCTCCTCTGGCCAATGTATACTTCATTCTAACATTATTCCGTTTTATTTTTCATCCAAGTTGTTAAATCTTCGACTACTTTTCTGTTGACGGCTGGCGGGAAGTAATGTGTGAATTGAGGAAAATACCAGCTTTCTACCTCTTTATCATGGGTTTTCAACCGTTTTTCCAGCCGGTACGCATGTTCAACCGAGACATTGTCATCCAGTTCACCATGAATAATCAGAACAGGAACATTCAATTCTTCAATCGCAAACAACGGAGTCCGGAATTCATATTGGTCTGGGTATTTTTTAGGCGTGCCTCCAATGACTCGCTTCATCATGCGGCGCATATCGACCCGTTCTACATAAGTTAAAAACATATCTGACACACCGCCCCACGTTACAATTGACGCCGCATTCTTACAATAGATTCCAGTCCAAAGCGCCATGATGCCGCCACGGGAAAATCCGAGAATATGAATATGTTCCTTATTCACTCGGGGATGTTGCTCAAGCAGCTTGAATCCAGATATCGCATCGAACCGATCTTCGCCGGCAAAATCCTCATCGCCCTCGCCACCTTGATTCCCCCGGTAAAAAGGGGCAAATACGATAAATCCTTCTGCAGCATACTGGATAATTCTTGCAGGCCTCACCTTGCCTACATTTTTAATTCCACCTCGTAAATATAAGAAGGCATCGTGCATCTCACCATCCACCGGTTCAGCTAGCAATCCCTTAACCTTCAAGCCCTGTGATATGTATGTAATTAAATAAAGATGGATTTCTGGATGCGGTGATGGAAACCGCTGTTTTGAAATAATCGATCCGTTCTCCAATTTCCACGCCCCTTTCTCTTTCCTTTATTGTAAAACATCCAACAGTTTTTATCCCCTGATAGGCATTCACATATTTTTTCTCCCGTTCATACGATAAGGTAGGCAAAATACCTATTTATGAGGAGGAAAGAATTTTGAAAAAATGGTGTAAAGCAGGTGTCATGTTTTTGCTCATGTGTTTGCTTCTGATTCCGCTTGGAGCATGCGGCAGCAAGGAAAAAGAAACAACGAAGGTCAGGGTTGCCGAAGTGACCCGCTCCCTTTTCTATACACCGCAATATGTCGCGATTGAAAAGGGATTTTTTAAAGATGAGGGCTTATCTATTGATTTAAAAACGACAGCAGGCGGCGACAAGACGATGACCGCTCTCATTACGAATGGAGCGGACATTGCTCTCGTGGGCTCTGAAACATCGATTTATGTGGCGCAGGGATCAGACGACCCGGTCATAAACTTTGCTCAATTAACGCAAACAGATGGAACGTTTCTTGTTTCACGTGAAAAAATTGACAATTTCAATTGGGATATGCTGAAAGACTCCACATTTCTTGGTCAGCGTAAGGGCGGAATGCCGCAGATGGCCGGCGAGTTTGTGTTGAAAAAACATAACATTGACCCGCAAAAGGATTTGAATCTCATCCAGAATATTGATTTCGCTAATATCTCAACTGCATTCGCTTCCGGTACAGGTGATTTTGTACAGCTATTTGAACCAACTGCCAGTGTGTTTGAAAAAGAAGGAAAAGGCTATATCGTCGCTTCTTTCGGCACCGAGTCTGGTCATCTTCCTTATACGGTTTATATGGCTAAACAAAGCTATTTAAAGGAAGACAAAGAGACCGTTCAGAAATTCACGCGAGCTTTGAAAAAAGCACAGGACTGGGTTCAGGAAAGTGATGCATCAGAAATTGCTAAAGTCATTCAGCCCTATTTTGAAGATACCAATCTAGACACGATGGAAACAGTCATCAACCGCTACAAAGAACAAGGCTCCTTTGCCACTGATCCCATTCTTGATGAAGAAGAGTGGAACAATCTGCAAGACATCATGGACGAAGCCGATGAGCTCCCTTCAAGAATTAGCCATGATGAACTGGTAAACACCGATTTTGCTGTAAAAGTATCAAAGTAGCTAGAGGTAAGGAGGATGTCCGATGAGCTTTTTAAAAATCCAAGACATTCACCATACTTATTTTTCAAATAAGACGGCAGCGACCGCACTCGCGGACATTTCCCTCGACATTGAAAAAGGTGAATTTGTCTCTTTTCTTGGTCCGAGCGGCTGCGGAAAGACGACCCTGCTTTCCATCATCGCCGGACTATTCCCGCCCACTTCGGGAAAGATCCTGCTCGAAAACAACCCGCTGAAGGCCGACAGTGACTTATCAATCGGCTATATGCTGCAACAGGATTATCTTTTCCCATGGAAAACGATTGAAGAAAATGTTTTATTAGGATTAAAGCTGATTAATAAGAATGAAGGCCTGGAGAGAATAAAGACGTTGAAACTGTTGAGTGATGTTGGATTGGGAGGCACCGGAAAATTATATCCGCGTGAACTTTCCGGAGGGATGAGGCAACGAGCTGCTCTGGCACGAACACTCGCAGTGGACCCAAAAATCCTCTTGCTTGATGAACCGTTTTCGGCCCTAGATTACCAAACGAAGTTGAAGCTTGAAGACCTTGTTTTTGAAACTCTGAAATCTTTTGGAAAGACGGCAGTGCTTGTCACCCATGATATTGGTGAAGCCATCGCAATGAGCGACCGGATTTATCTATTTTCCGCGAAGCCAGGCAGAATTTACAAAACTTTTGAAGTACCTGATGAACTACGCGAACTAACACCTTTTCATGCCCGTAATCACCCACACTATTCGGTATTATTCCAAACGATCTGGAAGGAGCTTGAGAGCCTTGAATATTGAACAGCTTCATAGCCAGTATAAAACCTCTTTGAAAAAGGAAAACAGGCTAATTCGCTTTTATCAGATCCTGATTTTCATTGTCTTTTTCAGCAGTTGGGAACTTTTTTCTCGGATGAAGTGGATTGACCCGCTCATCTTCAGTTCGCCCTCTAAAGTGTGGCATCTATTTATAAAGAAATTAGGTGACGGAACACTTCTTTCCCATTCAGGCGTGACCCTATTCGAAACCGTGCTCGGCTTCATCATCGGGACACTGCTTGGAACGATACTTGCTTCCTTGCTCTGGTGGTCGCCGAGGTTGTCGAAAACGCTCGACCCGTATCTCGTCATTTTAAATGCAATGCCAAAAGTCGCCCTCGGACCTATTATCATCGTAGCATTCGGACCAGGTTTCCCGTCAATCATCTCGATGGGAGCGATCATTTCCATTATCATCACCACTATCGTCGTCTACACAGCATTTCGCGAAGTCGATCCCAACTACCTAAAGGTACTGCAAACATTCGGTGCCACAAGGGCTCAGTCCTTCCGGGAAGCCATATTACCAGCATCCTTCCCGACTATTATCTCGACATTGAAGGTGAATGTAGGCCTCTCCTGGGTCGGCGTCATCGTCGGTGAATTTCTCGTCTCAGCAAAAGGACTCGGCTACTTAATTATTTATGGATTTCAAGTCTTCAATTTTACCCTCGTTATGCTCTCCTTGATGATTATTGCCTTCTTTGCGACAATCATGTACCAACTTGTCGAACTACTCGAGCGAAAATTAATCAAGGATTAACCTAACTGCCGATACTCGTCGGCAGTTTTCATATTTACCGGGTTTACTCGTGAATTAGATGGTTTTACTCGTGAGTTTTCGGGTTTTACTCGTGAATTAGATGGATTTACTCGTGAATCTATGCAATTTACTCGTACAAACCATCCAACCTCGCTAAACTCAACGGCACGATTTCATCTTTCATGATAAAACTAAACTCCTCACCTAGCACATCCGGCAACACATCCAATAGAATCGGTCCATCCGTTTCTAGATAATTTTCTTTCCACTCTATCTCACTCAACTTAGCAAAGTAAATCGATTTTACAAATGGCTTCACTGGATTATGAACTTTATACTGTCCCAAAAATTGCAGGTGTTCCACCACTCCTCCGGTTTCTTCATACACTTCCCGTTTGGCCGCTGCTTCAATCGATTCCCCAGCCTCCCGCTTTCCGCCTGGAAACTCCAATCCCCGCTTACGGTGTTTCGTCAATACCCACTTTCCTTTAATTCTGCAGAGCACGAAAACATGCCAAGCTTCCCCAAAAACAGGATCCACGGAGAATTCCACCTTATATCCGTTCATATCACAAAACTGTTTCATATTTCCCCTCTCTCTATTTAAGAAAAACGATTTCATTATTGGAGTCACCATTCATTATATGGAATAAAAATCCCGCTATCCAGCGAGAATTCTCTTCACATTGAAAAAACGATGGCCTCTCAATATTCGAGGCCATCATCTGTTCGTTTTGCCTGTAAAATTCCCATACTCTCTATATGCCGCTTTCCTTCTTCAGTTCCAAGTTTATGAATCATTTCGTATATCTTTTGAAGCGTGATATCCTGTTTATCATTTTCCCGGTCAAAATGATATTGAAGATACGGGACGTGGGCGCGATAAAAGTTTTCTTCCCCTACTGAATAATTGTAATCAAATAACTCACGCAACTGCAGGATTTCGTTGTCGGTTGCTTCGATTTCAAAATTCCACTCAGAACCTTCCCTATCTTGTGAGATTTGCCCAGTTGGGAGCCAAATGTAATACGTTTTCCTATTTTCAGACACATCCATCCACCCTTTCAATAAATCCTACGCTTATTTTTTCACGTAACTCTCCACTTCATACAATGGAAAATTTTGTTTACAGAAGACCAAAGATGTTAAATAATAGATTAAAGTATCTTTCATAGGGTAAAACATATAATATAGGCAAGCATCCCTACAAATTTTTATATGCACCCAGAGGTTTTTTTGATAACCTACATATAAAGAGATAACGGATTTCTAAAAAATGTGAGGTGAAAGTTTTGAAGTTAATTGAAGAATTATACAATATGTACCGTAATAAGTTGACCGGTGATGAAGAAGACATTGATATGCTTACTTTTGCGGTTCTGGAACAACTGGACAGGAAGGAAATTTTCGAATTGCTTCAAGAGATGGATGATCAAGAACTAACCAATCTAATGGGCCTTTACATTATTGAAACGTTAAAAGGGAAGTTCGCTCAAAACAGCATGAACGATACGAAACCTACACATTTTCCACCTCGGAATATTCATTAATACATACCATTCAGGTATCCCTCTTTATGGGATGCCTTTTTTCTTTCCGCTTTATGAAAGTTATTGGTGAAATAGACACAGAACCTCTTTCTATCGTACAAATATATTAAAAAAAGCCCTACCGAAGTAGAGCTTTTCAAAAGAAACCTTAATGTCCTAAATACGCACGCAGCATCCATGCATGTTTGTTTAAGCTTTTCTTCATGCCTGTCAGCATATCAGCTGTAACCGGATCTTCTTCTTCAGCAACTGCGATAATTTCTAGGAACTCTTCGGAAAGCTTCTCGAAATCGCTGATGACACTTTGCACCATATCTTCTGTATTTTCGGTCCCTGTTGCTTCTTCAATAGTAGTCAATTCCAAATATTCTTTAAGCGTAGCAACTGGTTTTTCACCAATGGCTAAAAGTCGTTCAGCCAGCTCGTCATAATTAGCTGTCACTTCTTTATATAATTCTTCCAATTTTTGGTGAAGTTCAAAGAAGTGCGGTCCATTCACGAACCAGTGGTAATTGTGAATTTTCGTATAAAGAACACTGAAGTTTGCAATTTCCTTATTCACTAAAGTTCCTAATTTTTTCTGAGCCATAAATATCTACCTCCGTAAGTTGGTTATACCTTTATATTTCCCTCTATTCGAAAATTGAAACATTATCTGACTCGGTTCTTATGCTAAAATGAATCTAAATTGTGAACGTTAGGAGCTGTAAAGTATGATTACGGTTTTAGTTATCTCCATTATTGTGATTCTGATTGTATTGGCCTTATCGGTCCTAACAATCGGAAAAGGTTACAGCTACAAGCATACAGTGGATCCGGTCGATCCTTTGCCTGAGGATGAGGGAAAAAAAGAAGAACCCGAAAAATAAAAAAAGTTCCTGTCACAAATGGACAGGAACTTTTTTATTAACCGAAAACTTTATGAAGATCTTCTTTATCTTGTGACAGCCAGAAATTCATTAATTTCTTAGCTCCTTCAAGATCATGCAACTTCGCTTGGCCGCATTGTTTTTCGTTTGCAGCAGGAATTTCTGTAATTGTAACAGCATCCTTGAATGTATCTTCAAGAACATCGATGATTTCCGTCACTGTCGGCTCGCCGCTGACCACAAGGTAATATCCTGTTTGACATCCCATAGGTGATATATCGATAATATCAAAATGATCGAACCGCTCAGAATGCTTACGGATATTGAAAGCTAGCAAATGTTCTAATGTGTGGATTGTATCCGGCTTCATCGCTTGTTTATTCGGCTGACAAAAACGGATATCAAATTTATTAACAACACCATCTGTTCCAACCTTATGGACACCGCAATGTCTAACATATGGGGCTTTAACAGCGTTATGATCTAATTCAAAGCTTTCAACTGAAGGCATTTAATTCACTCCTTAATTGTATGTCATTTCTATTTTACCTTGAATTACAATATATTTCACCCTTTAAAATTAATTCCCATTATTTCAATCGGATTTATCCTTGCGCTTGTTCCTTTATTAACCTTATTGGAAACAAAAAAAATATGCTATAATTAACGGTATTGAATTTTACTCGAAAAGAGATGAAAACGTCTTGCTGAAAAAAGTATTAATGGAAATTATCCGTATTTACCAAGTTGTGATTTCACCATTAAAACCGCCTACCTGCCGTTTTTACCCAACTTGTTCCCATTACGGTTTAGAAGCGATAAGTCGATTCGGACCGATAAAAGGAAGCTGGTTATCCATCGTCAGGATTCTTAAATGCCATCCTTTTCATCCAGGCGGTATTGACCTCGTTCCCGAAAAAAAGAAAAAGGGTGAAGATCACTAGAAAAAAACCTTGCTTTCTTGTGTAATCTTTTGTATTATACAGAAGTCAAATCGTAATCATTTCGTTTTTAAATCATAGATCTCAAATCGTAATCAGTACGAATTATCTAAAAAGGAGAGTTTTATATGAAAAAAGGTGTACTTCTCTCCCTTTTTCTGGTTACAGCGCTATTTCTTTCAGGCTGTGGCAATTCAAAGGGAGAAACTACTGATACTAATAAAGACATTTTAAACGTGTACACTACCGTTTATCCTTTGCAATACTTCACAGAAGCAATTGGTGGAGAGTACGTAAACGTCGAAACTGTTTATCCACCTGGTACTGATGAACATTCATTTGATCCCTCTCAAAAAGATATTGTAAAAATGGCTGAATCAGACCTATTTTTCTATATTGGTTATAATCTTGAAGGCTTTGTCACAAAAGCAGAACCGATTTTAAGCAAAGAAGGCGTCACTACAGTCGCTATAGGTGAAACGGTTCATTTAGATGAAGATGAGCATGCACACGAAAACGAGCATGCGCATGAAGAAGACGGCCATGATCATGGTGGCGTTAATCCCCATTTGTGGCTAGATCCCATCTATTCCATTGAAATGGCAAAAAGCATTAAGGACGAATTAACGAAGCAAATGCCTGAACAAAAAGACTACTTCGACAACAAATTCAACGAACTTACTGTAAAACTTAAAGCTCTTGATGAAAAATTCGCTACGACAATTAAATCGGGTCGTACCAATAAGATTATCGTTTCTCATTCCGCATATGGTTATTGGGAAGAACGATACGGACTTGAACAAATTGGCGTCACCGGCCTTACGTCTTCAAACGAGCCTTCTCAAAAAGAACTAGGGAAAATCGTAACAATGGCCGACAAAGAAAATCTTCACTACGTCATCTTTGAGCAAAATATCAGTTCTAAACTGACTGAGATTATTCAAAAGGAAATGGGTGCGAAATCACTTGAGCTTCATAACCTTTCCGTCTTGACAGATAAAGATATCGAAGCCGGTGAAGATTACTTTAGTTTAATGGAAAAAAATATCAAGACGCTACAAACTGCGTTGCAATAGACAAAGAAGAGGCAGACTCAAATGGGTCCGCCTCTTCTTTGCTATTGCCATTTTTATAGTTTAAAGTTTCTTTCTTTGTCTCGAGCTATACATGGCTCAAGATGTAAAGTGTTCCGTTGACACCTGTTCCTTCTGAAAACATGGCAATCGCTGTGCTGCCTATCCGGTTCTTCTATTTCTCTAAGTGTTTTTCACGGATTCTTTCCATTTTTTCCATCAGTTTCGTCCCAATTGTAGACTCGAATTCCGGATAGATGACCGTCATTTTATCCATCCACTCTTTTTTTTCTTCATCAGATAATGTGTATATGTCGATATTGGATTTTTTCTCAATTTCTCGAAGCTGAGCTTGATTCATTTCATTGGACTTGATCCATAGCCAATTCGTTGTATCGTCCATTGCCCGCTGAATTTGTTGCTGAATGTCCACCGGAAGCTTGTCCCAAAACGGCTTATTCATCATGACAACATAGCCTAAATACCCGTGATTACTGATAGTTAAATATTTTTGAACTTCGTATAGTTTCTTGGAATAGATATTCGAAATCGTATTTTCCTGGCTGTCCGTTTTATTGATTTCCAGGCTTTTGAACGTATCATTAAATTCCAGCTTAGATGTTGTGGCCCCAAAATGCTGAAATTGGCTTTCAATCACCGTACTTGGCATAATCCGGAAGTTCTTCCCTACAAAATCTTCTGGATGGCGAATTGGCTTATTGCTTGTAATTTGCTTGAAGTTATTCGACCAGAATGCTAGCCCTTCTATATCTATCGTATTTAACTGATCTAGTAGCTCATCTCCCACTTCTCCATTCAATGCTTCCTGTAAGGCGGCATCCGTTGGAAAGACATAGGGCAGGTCCAAAAGCATCCACTTTTTCGATATGCTTGTAATTTTAGAAGTGGTCGGGGCAATCATCTGCACCTTATTTTCGTGTAAAGCATTGATTTCTTCATGATCACTATATAAAGATTGATTAGGGTAGACTTCAATTTTGACACGGTGATTGGTATATTCATCAACAAGATCTGCAAATCGGTTCGCTGCTAGCCCTTTAGGCGTATTTTCAGCGACTACATGGCTGAACTTAATTACAATTTGATCTTCCATTCCTACCTGCTCTTCATCCTTAGGCAGATCAAAATTGGAGCTAGAAAAGAACGATTGAAATGAAATATATACCGCAATCAGCAACCCTATTCCAATTAAAACAAAGTACCCCCAAAAAGCACGCATATTGACATCTCCTTACCGCTCGCTTCACAGTATATCTATTCTATCACAGCCTTTTTCCTGTCGTAATACAATGCGCGAAAAATAGCGAAAAGTGTTAGAAATTCTGTTACTATTAAGTATAGAAGTAATGGAGGAAAAATAATGGATAAATCCTTTCATATGCCGATTCAATTGAAGATTACCCTGCTATCATTCGTAATCGTAGCTTTTTCGATTCTAATAGGCGGGATTTTTATATTTGGAAACATCGTTTCAATCAGGGAGGATGAAATTGGCAAACGCTCCATGATTACAGCCCATACCATTGCCGAACTACCTGAAGTACAAAAATTAGTCCGTGAATCAGAAGGTTGGACAAAACTAAACCCTATGATTGAAAACTTAAGAAAAATTCATCAAGCTGATTATATAGTTGTGCTGAACAATCAACATATTCGCTATTCCCACCCGGTTTTCAGCCAATTGGGAACACAATCAAAAAGCAACGACGAAAGCGCTGCTTTTGCTGAACATGAATATCTATCAAAGGCTTCTGGCGAACTTGGAATTTCAGTCCGTGCATTTGTCCCGATCCTTGATAAGGAAAATGAACAAATCGGTGTCGTTCTCGTCGGAAACATATTACCGACAATTCCCGAATTAATCATGGACTTGAAAGGCCAAATCGCGATTATTCTATTACTTACACTGCTGTTCGGCGTATGCGGCTCCTGGCTCATGGCCAGACGGATAAAAAAAGAAACCTTTCAACTTGAGCCTCATGAAATTTCAAGAATGTTAGTCGAAAGGACCGCTGCCTTTAATGCGATGCATGAAGGTGTCATTGCAATAGATAATAATCAAACCATCACAATTTTTAATGAAAAGGCAAAGCAAATGCTAAATATCAGTGGCGCGGTGATTGGCAAGAATATCAATGACATTATTAGTGATACCCGCCTGCCAGAAGTGCTAGACCGGACATCTCCTATCTTCAATCAGGAAATTTCGGTTCAAAACAGAAACCTTCTAAGCAACCGGGTACCTATTAAAATAGCCGATAAAACCATCGGAGCTGTGGCAATCTTTCAGGATCGTACCGATGTAGCGAAGCTTGCTGAAGAATTGACGAGTGTCAAAGCATTCGTTGAAGCCCTACGTGTTCAAAACCATGAACATATGAATAAACTTCATACGATAGCAGGATTGATTCAACTTGGGAATTTAGATGATGCACTACAGTACATTTTTCAAATTACAGAAGAGCAAGAGGAATTGACCAGGTTTTTAACGAAGCACATTCACGATGATAATTTAGTGGGGCTACTATTAAGTAAAATCTCCTTAGGGCGTGAACTTGGAATCGAACTCATCATGGATAAACATACGAAACTGGACCGCTTTCCAAATGATATGGATCATCATGATTTCGTATTGATTATCGGGAACTTGATAGAAAATTCCTTTGCAGCCCTCAAACATTTATCAGAAGAACCAAAGCAAGTCTACCTATCCATCTATCAGGATGAACAGCATTGCCAAATTGTACTTGAAGATAATGGGTCCGGTATCCCCGAGGAGATTCACAAAGATATATTTGAGTATGGTTTTACAACAAAAGGTGCGGAAGGATCAGGAATTGGTCTCTATCTTATAGACCAAATTGTAAAAAAAGCGAATGGCGAAATGAGTTTTACAACACGTCCTAATGAAGGAACAAGCTTTTTTCTTTCTTTTCCCATGCATGATATAGAGGAGAACCAAAATGACTAACCAAATTCGCGTACTTTTAATTGAAGACGACCCAATGGTCCAAGAGGTAAACAAGCAGTTCATTGAGCGGCTACAAGCATTTAAAGTCTTTGATACAGCTTCCAATGGACTTGAAGGTCTTGAAAAAATCAGGCAATCTAAACCGGATCTTGTCATTTTGGACATCTTCATGCCTTCTTTAAACGGGGTAGATACACTCTATCAAATAAGAAAAGAACAAATTGATGTGGATGTCATCATCATTTCGGCAGCTAATGACCAGAAAACCATCCGAAAAATGATACAAAACGGGGCTTTTGACTATTTAATTAAACCATTTAAATTCGAGAGACTAAAACATACACTTGAGCAATATTATGCTTTTCGTATGGAAGTTGAACCCGACCATCAGATTTCTCAAAATCAACTCGACCGAATTCTCTTTCAAAATAAAACATCTCCTGAAACGAGTCCGAAATACGATGTTCCTAAAGGGTTAAATGGTGCGACCCTTGAGCAGGTCACAAAATTCATAAAAACTCAGCCTGGATCTTTATCTGCGGAGGAAGTGGCCGATGGAATTGGAATTGCCAGAGTAACAGCCCGTCGCTATCTAGAATACTTACACGGCGAGGACGTTCTGCAGCTTGATGTCCAGTACGGCAGCATTGGCCGTCCAGTTAATCGATACCGTCTAAAAAAATCTTAGAACATATGGGGACCTACTAGAACCATAGCGGTTCCCTTTTAGCTTCTTAACCTACGCTCCCGTTGTTCTGTTATATATGCCCCACTTTCTCTTCAAGAGAAACAATTCACACTCAGCCAATGCTGTAACTTCTTTAATGACAAAATCCGGAACGCCTCTTCTTAATAGAATTTCTGCAATAAGGTATGGCTTTTTCATATACTCTCCCCTCCCTATTCCTTAGTTGTTTCACTTTTCTCTATTATACAAAATAATCCATAAAAGGAAAAATAGACAAAGCCCCATTTTTCGAAAAAAATATGACTTTTGGAGAATTAGGAATTACTTATTTTTAAACACCGTATCTGTTTTATGAGTCGTTTTATTTAGAGGAATAAGATGAATAGGGTAAAAATCCATTTGTATCATACTATTAAAAAAGTTTATTAAGGGGTGGATTTTAATCCAAGATTGTTTTATTTGTTACTAACACACAGGAATCATTCAGACGGATGGAGGTACAATTTTCGGGGAAAATGATGATTATGTTGGACATATTAATCATTACGAACAATCAAATTATTCAGGTTATATTATAGTTGGCTTCACAAGATACAACCCTATCTTTTGCGGTATGAATATAGAAGAAAAAGCATTTGGGTTCACTAAGACAAGTGATAGAAATGTATTATTAGACAGTAGAAAGCGGAACATATTTATTCACGTGCCTCCCTTCATTCTATTTCCTATCTTCATATGCATCTAGCTTCTCGCTTGTTATCCAAACAGCCTAAGGAATATTAAAGACGATGGCCTTACGAATTAAAAGTACATTCAAAAGAGGAGGTGCGAATTGCACCTCTTTGTCGTTTTACCGGTACAGCTTACTATAGGTCGTCAATTCATTTAGTCGCTTTTCATTTATGGCAAAACCGATTCCTGCTTTTTCCGGAACCTGAATGACGCCACTTTCGACGATGACTTCCGGTTCAATAATATCCTCTTCCCAATAGCGGGACGATGATGATATGTCCCCCGGAATTGTAAAGCCTTTTAATGTGGCTAGCGCGATATTATGAGCTCGGGATATGCCAAATTCAATCATGCCTCCGCACCAAACGGGCACGTTTTTTTCCACGCATAGATCATGGATTTTGACCGCTTCCGACCAGCCACCTACTTTGGCCATCTTAATTGTAATTACCCCGCAGCTCTCGAGTAAAAGTGCATTTTTCGCATCATGATAGGAATTGATGCTTTCATCAAGACAAATTGGCGTCTGCAGCTGCTTTTGCAAAACAGAATGTTCGACTATGTCGTCATGCCCTAGTGGTTGCTCAATCATCATCAACTTGAACGCATCAAGCTTTTGCAGGTGCGAAGTGTCTTCAAGCTTGTACGCCGAATTGGCATCCGCCATTAACGGGATATCAGGATAGGTGCGTCGAATTTCTGATAGAAACTCCAAGTCATTTTTAGGATTGATTTTTATTTTATACCGCTGATACCCGAATGCGGAAAAATCGTCAATCTGACGCATCGCATCACCGATATTATCCGATGCAACGACAACACCAGCCGTAACTTCGCTCCGTTCCCCTCCAAACAACTGTCCGAGGTAGAATCCCTTCTGCTTCGCATATAAATCCCAAATCGCCTGATCTAGAGCTGACTTCGCCATCGCATTCCTTCTTATTCCGCTCCATAAGCTTGGCAGTTCATTAGGGTGCTTAAACTGACCAGCCAATGTCAAAGGAATTAAGAAATCCTCCAACATATGAAAGCAGGTTTTAACCGTTTCCTCGGTATACCAAGGACTTGTAAATGGCACCGCTTCACCGTATCCGATTAGCCCATCTTGATCTTTGGCTTCGACAACAATCACTTCGCGTTCGCTTACCATCTCGAGGTGGGTATTAAACGGTTGCTTTAAAGGGGCCGTAATGAGCCGTAATGAGATGGAGGATAACTTCATCGTTGTTTCCCCACTCTCTTCTTCAATTCCCTTCGCAGCAGCTTACTCGCACCATTCCTGGGAAGCTCCTCACAAAAAATAACATTCCGGGGAATTTTATAAGCAGCCAAGGAGTCCCCGCAATAATTCAAAAGCTCGGTCTCTTTCAACTCTGCACCTTGATGTAAGACGACAAACGCGAGTGGTACCTGTCCCCATTTTTCATCGTCTGTTCCCGTAACTCCCGCCTCGAAAACAGCCGGGTGCTTACTTAGAACATTTTCAATTTCAGCCGGATAGACATTTTCGCCACCGGAGATGATTAAATCGGAGCGTCGGTCAAGCACATACAAAAAGCCTTCTTCATCAAGATAACCAAGATCCCCAGTATAAAGCCATCCCTCCGTAATCGCTTGCTGTGTCGCATCCAATCGTTTGAAATAACCTTTCGTCACATTCGGACCTGAAACAACAATTTCACCCGCTACACCAGGTTCACAGGTCCTACCGTCCTTAACTATCCGTAACTGCGAAGGAAACAAAGGTTTCCCCGCCGACCCGATTTTTGTCATGCTATATTCCGGTGCAAGTGTTACAATCTGCGAAGATGTTTCAGTCATCCCATACGTCTGATAGACAGGAACCCCTTTTCCCTTACATACTTCAAGCAAATGAACCGGTGCCGGGCCGCCGCCTAACAGCATACAGCGGAAGGTTTCTGGATAGCTTGTCTTTCCTAAATCATGCAACATCCGGTTCAGCATCGTCGTCACGACCGAAATAATCGTCACGCCATTTTCCTGAATGCTCCGGTTCGCTTCTCGTTCATCAAACTTCTCTACCAGCACGACCTTCATACCATAAATTACATTTTTCATCAAAATAGACAGGCCGCTAATATGAAAAATCGGGACCGCACAATACCATGTATCTTCTTCCCTCAATCCAAGATTCAACATAGAACCAACCGCACTCCACCAGTGATTGCCGAATGTTTGTATTACACCCTTTGGATTACCCGTTGTACCCGATGTATACATAATCGTAGCTGTATCTTCAAGATTAAACTCATGGAGAAATTCTGTCGTGCCTCCTTTGGGTAATTCTTCCTTTAAAAGAATCTGGAAACCCGTGAGAATGTCACGAATATCGGAGAGTTTTTCAGAGAAGGAATCCTCCGATATCAGACGTACTGCCTCACTATCCTCGATCTGCCAGGAAAGTTCTTTTGCCGTTAACTTATTATTCAGCATCACGATCTTCACACCCAGATAAAAGAGTGCATGAATCACGACGACACTATCTATATGATTCCGGAGCAAAACCGCACATGATTCGCCAGCCTTCACACCTTTGTTCGCTAGCTTACCGGCCATTTTCCCGGTTAGAGTATGTAGTTCAAGAAAGGTATACGTACGCCCTTCAAATTCAATCGCCGGACGATCCGGTGATAGATGTGCCCGGTTTTTCAGCCAGTTCGGCAACTTTTCTTCTGCCATCGTTGCTTACCCTCCCATACATTTAGATATAGAAAACAGCCCGGCGATTATCCGCCAAGCTGCCTGTCTTATCGATTCACGCGTCTCATTAAGGGAAACGAGGGAATTGTCCGAAGTCCGGATCGCGTTTTTCTTTGAACGCATCGCGGCCTTCTTTTGCTTCTTCTGTTGTATAGTATAAAAGTGTAGCATCGCCAGCCAATTGTTGAAGACCTGCAAGACCATCTGTATCCGCATTCATCGCTGCTTTTAAGAAACGAAGTGCAGTTGGGCTCTTCTCAAGCATTTCTTCACACCATTTAACTGTTTCTGCTTCTAATTGGTCTAAAGGAACAACCGTGTTAACTAGTCCCATATCCAATGCTTCTTGAGCATTGTATTGACGACATAGGTACCAAATTTCACGTGCTTTCTTATGACCAACGATACGTGCTAAATAACCTGAACCATAACCAGCATCAAAGCTTCCTACGTTCGGCCCGGTTTGTCCAAAGACTGCATTGTCAGCGGCAATTGTTAAGTCACATACCACATTCAATACATTACCGCCACCAATCGCATAACCAGCAACCATAGCTACAACTGGTTTCGGAATCACACGGATCAAACGTTGCAAATCAAGTACGTTTAGACGCGGAATATTATCTTCGCCGACATATCCACCGTTTCCGCGTACTTTTTGGTCCCCGCCTGAACAGAATGCTTTGCCGCCTACACCCGTTAAAATAATAACTCCAATGCTAGAATCATCACGCGCTCTTGCGAATGCATCAATCATCTCAGCAGTCGTTTTTGGCGTGAATGCATTATGTACATGCGGACGGTTGATAGACACTTTCGCAATCCCATTATATTTTTCATATAAAATTTCATCATACTCACGTATTGTTTCCCATTGTATTGTCATCTAAAATCCTCCTTTAATTTCGCATTAAAAACTCACTTATTATTTTACCAAACTTTTCTCCATCTTCCACATGAATCGCATGTCCGGCATCATTAATTATTTTCCATTCAGCCTGTTTCAGCATTTTTTGCATCGATTCCGCAATCAGACAAAACTTGGGATCGAGTTCACCAGTAACAAGAAGCACTGGAAAATCAAGAAATTCTAGTTCTTCCCAATAGGAAGCCTGACTGCCGGTTCCCATTCCTAAAAGGCTACTGGAAAGGCCCGAAGGATTATTTTCCAAACGCTGCTGTCGAATCGCCGCCTGGGTTTTAGATGATAACCTTTTCTGACTTTCAAACAGCGGGATGTTTTCCCACTGATCGACAAACGCCTCGATGCCGTTTTCAAGAATCTTTCCGGCAAGCTTCTTATCATTACTTCTGCGGATTTCCCGCTCCTCTTCTGTTAAAAGGCCAGGTGAAGCGCTTTCTAACATCAATGTCTTTACGTACTCAGGATACAAACAGGCAAAGCCCAAAGCAAGCCTCCCTCCCATTGAATATCCAAGGATATGGGTTTTTGGGAAATTTAACTCATCCAAAATATGCTTAAGGTCCTCAGTCACTTGCTTCATCTTATACCGACGATAATCGGCTGGAGATGCAGTCCCTCCATGTCCGATAATATCGACCATGATCAAGGTATATCTTTCACGCAAAAGCGGGATGAGAAATTTCCATGTATCTCGATTTCCCGTAAATCCATGCAAAAGTACAAGAGGTTCTCCATTTCCCACTATTTCAACAGAATAAGTGACATCTCTGCAGACAATTTTCATGATATTTCCCTATCTAATACCACTTTTATTTCCTGGGAAACAAAATTCCACAAATTTCGATGCTTTTGCAAATTGGACTCCCTTTCGGTAGGTACTTCGATTATTTTCAAGCCTTGGATTTCAAACGACTCTGTAAATACCTGCTTCAGTTCATCCCAATTTTGCACCTTGTTGTATTTCCCGCCGTAAAGCTGTGCAGTATGGGAAAAATCAAGCCCGTGGGGAGTGCCGAATAACGTTTCGAAGTGTTCCCTATCATTTGCCTGTGGAAGGAAAGAGAATATACCGCCGCCGTCATTATTAATCAGCAAAATCGTGATATTTTGCTTTTGCAGCTTAGCCGCAAGCAATCCGTTCATATCATGGAAAAAGCTTAAATCTCCGATTGCGAGTACTGTATTTTCTGAAACGGTGCTTACGCCAAGCGCAGTAGAAACTACACCATCAATTCCGTTCGCTCCCCGATTTGCAAAGGTTTTGATTCCTTTTTCATTATTCAAAAAGAATGTATCCAGATCCCGTATTGGCATACTATTTCCGACGAATAACGTCGATTCTATTGGCATCATGTCCTGTATCAGCGAGAACAGCTTTCCTTCACTTAACTCCGCTTCATCACGGATGGAAGATAAGGCATTCTTCGTTGCTCCATTGACAGTTTGCCACAAACCAAGCCAGTTTTTCTCAGTAGCATTCGGAATTTTTTCACATACACGTTGGCAAAAATCTTTTTCTTCGCAGTAAATCATGTTGGTTGCCAGTCCTGCTGGTTCGCGCCATCCTGCTCCGCCATCAATGACCAAAGTAATTGCCTGTTTTTGTTTTTTCATGAATAACAATAAAGGTTTAGATACCGGCATAGAACCGAAACGCAACACTACATCCGGCCGGAAAGCTTCCTTGGCCGCTTCATCACGTAGAAATGTATCGTAGGTATCAATAATACCTTCTTTATGGTGTTTGCCACTTCTTAGCTGAGAAAGAGGGTCAGCTAGTATCGGGAAAGCAAGCTTCTCAGCTAAAGCTACAATTGCTTCCTTCATCTTTGGATGCCGTAATTCTCCACACACGATCATTCCTTGTTTCGCTTGTGATAACGTAGCTGCTAGCGCCTCTATATGTGAATCAGACAGTGATAGTGCACCATTTTCAATCATCACAGCCGGTGTCATTTTATTTTGCCTATATTCTTTAGCTTGTTCCAGATTTGGAATAAGTGGTTCACGAAGAGGGAAGTTCAAATGTACGGGTCCAGCTGGCTCAGTTGCCGCTGTCGAAACTGCCCTTGCACCGATTGTTCTCGCATATCGCATCATTTCATCGGTACTTTCCGGAAGCGCCATTTCGACAAACCACTTCACTTGCCTTCCGTACAGATGAATTTGATCAATGGCCTGTGGAGCCCCTACATCACGCAACTCATGCGGACGATCAGCCGTCAGCACGATCAGTGGCACCCTTGAATAGTAAGCCTCAATGACAGCTGGGTAAAAGTTAGCAGCAGCTGTACCAGACGTACAAAGAAGTCCGACAGGTTTTTTTAATGCCTTAGCCAAACCAAGGGCAAAAAAAGCAGCCGAACGCTCATCCACATTAATATGAACTTCGATATCAGGATGTTCTACCAGCAGCAAAGCGAGCGGTGTGGATCGTGAACCTGGACTTACCACCACATGCTTCATCTTATTTTGTGCAAGCTCATCGACAAATGAAGCAGCATACGCTGTCAATGCATCTCGGTCATTCATTAAGATTTCCTCCTAAAGCACTTAGCATTGGATTAAATTTAATCCCCGTTTCCTGGAATTCACTTTCAGGTGTCGAATCTTCCACTACGCCGCACCCTGCAAAAAGCGATGCCTCATTATCCTGTAGTAGGGCGGAACGAATCCCAACTGCAAATTCCCCGTTCCCATAGGTATCGACCCAGCCCAATGGTCCCGCATAAAAGCCGCGTTCAAGACCTTCTATTTCTCGAATACGGGCGACAGCTTCTTCTTTCGGAAGCCCGCCCATAGCAGGTGTTGGATGCAGATTTTCTACAAACTCAAAAATCGTGACACCCTCATTGCAAATTCCACGGACCGGTGTATACAGATGCTGAATATGACGGTTTTTCATTAATTTCGGTTCGGTCGGAACGATTACCTTTTCACATACCGCCTTAAACGCATTTGATATCATCGAAACGACGTATTGATGCTCTTGTAAATTCTTTTGGTCATGAAGCAGTTCATCACCAAGACAAGCATCCTCTTCTTCAGTTTTCCCCCGTCCCATCGATCCTGCAAGACAGGTAGAAAAGACTTCATTACCCTGCTTCTTTATCAAACGCTCAGGAGTTGCACCCACGAAACAGTCACCGCCCGCTTCCAAACTAAAAATATAGCTTAATGGCTGCTCAGCAATCAATTGCTCGAGTACTTTCTCTGAATCAATGGAGCGCTCAAACACAAGGCGCAGCTCTCTTGCCAAAACAATTTTGTCGAGATCTGTTGTCTTGATTTCCTCAACAGCCTCTGCAACCGTCTGCTTCCATTCCTTAGGTTTGACTTCCTTCTGCTTAACAAGAGTATTGGCACGCAGTTCGGTGCCATTCAAGCTTTCGATAAGGAAAGATTCCCGTTCATTTATCATATCTATGAAGAGTTTTTCTGAATCATCCGGTGAACAAAGTAGGTTTGTCGTTAAGTAAGCTTGCTCCCCCACTAGCGATAGCATGAAGGCAGGTATATAAAACAGATTGTCCCCGAATTGATTCCAAAGGAGCGTACTGTTAGTTTCATAATCAAAAGAAAAGCCACCAAAGAGTAAAGGACCAGTTGCTTCTACATCGGTCACTCCTGTTTTGACAGCAGTATTCTGCAGTTTGATCCAGCTCATTTCGACTTCTCTATAACGGTCGGCATTTGATGCCGCTTGGAGTTTCTTAACGTTGCCTAAACCAGTAATGGTTATTTCTTTTGCAGGGTCCTCCCAGAAAAAGCGTTCACCCGCATACCGTTCTCTTCCAGCTTGATAAAATGAAAGGGGGTTGTTGCAATTTATTTTCTTAATATGACTGAATAGAACTTGACCATTCAAGTCCTTTGCCTTTTGTATAGCTGAAGCCAGTCCCTGAAACTGTTGAGTTTCTTCTGAGATAGCCAAAAAAATCCCCCCAAATGTACATTTTAAAAGCTTTTTAACCTATTTAAAGATACACCTCTCTTCAACCCAATGTCAATAAAACGCCCCTTTATCGAACGATTCATGACTGCTTTTTTCCTTATTATATGATTCTTAGTGAATGAAGTAGAATACCCTTGATATTGGAAGTGATCGTCTATGAAATTCAATTGACACTTCCCACCACTTTTCCTACACTAAATAGGATAACCTTTTGTGAACAATTTCAATATTTGATATAATTCAAGGGAACTAATAATGATTTTGAGGAGAGAAATAATGCAAACAGAATACGACGACCTTCCCCTTAAACGAACCTGGAAAATTTGGTGGGAGTTAATTCGTCCACATACACTTACCGCAGCTTTTGTTCCAGTCCTACTTGGAACTATGATTGCACTTTTAGAAGATGGCGTAAATTGGCTACTATTTGCAGCCATGATGATTGCAAGTATCCTGATTCAAGCTGCAACGAACTTATTCAATGAATACTATGATTTCAAGAGAGGCTTGGATACAGAAGAATCTGTTGGCATAGGTGGTGGCATTGTCCGTCATGGCATGACTCCAAAACTCATCATGACCTTAGCCCTTAGTATGTATGGCATCGCACTGATACTTGGAATCTATATCTGTGCTGTATCATCTTGGTGGCTTGCTGGGGTAGGACTGGTCTGTATGCTTGTCGGCTACCTTTACACTGGCGGTCCACTGCCTATTTCATACACACCATTTGGAGAACTTTTTTCTGGATTGTTTATGGGCTTTCTGATAATCTTGATTGCCTTTTTCATTCAAACTGGTTTTGTTTCTACCACAGCTATCTTAATTGCAATACCAAGCGGAATTTTAGTTGGGTTAATCAATTTATCCAATAACCTCCGTGACCATGACGGAGATAAGGCACACGGTCGAAAAACGATGCCTGTAGTAATGGGCAGAAAAAATGCCTTAACATTTATGGCGATTATGTTTGCCTTCTCTTACCTATGGCTAGTAGGATTAGTCCTAGCTGGAAGCGTTACAGCATGGATTTTGCTTGCCTTCCTAAGCATTCCGAAAGCCTTGGCAGCTATCAAAGGCTTCGTAGGTAAAACTTCACCTATTACGATGGTCCCTGCGATGAAAGCCACGGCCCAAACGAACACCTTCTTCGGCCTGCTTATGGCCATTGGATTATTCATCAGCTATCTTATTTAATCTCTAAGGACTGAGTCGATTTGACTCAGTCCTTTTTTGCTTCCTATCCAATTTGTTTCCCTCCCCTCCGATTCGGGTAATGAATAAGACACCCATCCAACCATTATTCAAATGAGATATAGACTTTCGAAGGAGTGAAATAAACATGGCAACCAAACAACAAACGCAACATTTAAAAAAAGAACTACTTATAGAAAAAGAAGAACTGAATAATAGGCTAAAAAATGATGAACAATCACTTCTAAATAAAAGTCAGACAGAATCTGTAGGGGAACTATCCTCCTATGACAATCATCCCGCTGACCTTGGAACCGAATTATTCGAAATGGAAAGAAACCAGGCACTAGATGAGCATGCACAATCTGAAATGGAAAAAGTCAAGAATGCATTGAATGCGATAGATGCAGGCTTCTATGGCCATTGTAAAACCTGTGATACTGAAATCCCTTTTGAACGGCTTGAAGCCATCCCTACCACTCTCTACTGTGTCGAGCACGCCCCAGAACGACCGACTATACAAGATCGACCAGTTGAAGAAGACGTACTGATTCCATCAAAGGGAAATAATTTTGAAAACCGTCATGGAAGTGAAATAGTAGATAAAGAAGATAGCTTTGGCGAAGTAGCCAAATTTGGTACATCTGAAACACCTGCGGATTACACGGGCGATCATGACAGCTATAATAATCTTTATAAAACAGAAGATGAAACCGATGGATTTCCTGAAGACTATGAAGGATTTGTAGCAAATGATATCGAAGGAAAAAAAATAAGGGGTATCCAGAATAAAAAGCAAAAGAACTATGAAGATACATTAGATGAAGAAAACGTTGAATCTCAGCTTGGAGACATTCCTTATAAACAAAAAGATAGTTATATCAATGAAGAGAAATAAATAAAAAAAAGAAGCATACAGAATGTATGCTTCTTTTTTATGACCCGTACGGGATTCGAACCCGTGTTACCGCCGTGAAAGGGCGGTGTCTTAACCGCTTGACCAACGGGCCAAATGGCGGAGAAGGAGGGATTTGAACCCTCGCGCCGCTCACGCGACCTACACCCTTAGCAGGGGCGCCTCTTCAGCCTCTTGAGTACTTCCCCATGGCTCCGCAGGTAGGACTCGAACCTACGACCGTTCGGTTAACAGCCGAATGCTCTACCACTGAGCTACTGCGGAACAATATGAATATGGTGGGCCTAAATGGACTCGAACCATCGACCTCACGCTTATCAGGCGTGCGCTCTAACCAGCTGAGCTATAGGCCCATAAATTGGAGCGGGTGAAGGGAATCGAACCCTCATCATCAGCTTGGAAGGCTGAGGTTTTACCACTAAACTACACCCGCGAAATGGGGCGACTGATGGGAATCGAACCCACGAATGCCTGAACCACAATCAGGTGCGTTAACCACTTCGCCACAATCGCCGTAATTTTTGAAATAATGGTGGCTCAGGACGGAATCGAACCGCCGACACAAGGATTTTCAGTCCTTTGCTCTACCGACTGAGCTACTGAGCCACATTTGTATTAAATTTTATAATGGCGGTCCCGACGGGAATCGAACCCGCGATCTCCTGCGTGACAGGCAGGCATGTTAACCGCTACACCACGGGACCTAATAATTGCGGGGACAGGATTTGAACCTGCGACCTTCGGGTTATGAGCCCGACGAGCTACCGGACTGCTCCACCCCGCGACGGTAATAATGAAACGATCTCGCATCAAGTTTTCGTGTAAATTGTTTCTTCCGCTTCCTCTATGTAAAGGTTGTTTCAAAACAACTTGCTGCTTTTAAAGAAATGGAGGAGGTAGAGGGATTCGAACCCCCGCGGGATTTGACTCCCCTGTCGGTTTTCAAGACCGATCCCTTCAGCCGAACTTGGGTATACCTCCGTGGCTAAAAAAATTACATGGTGGACCTTGTAGGACTCGAACCTACGACCGGACGGTTATGAGCCGTCTGCTCTAACCAGCTGAGCTAAAGGTCCTTATATTTATTGGTAGCGGCGGAGGGGATCGAACCCCCGACCTCACGGGTATGAACCGTACGCTCTAGCCAGCTGAGCTACACCGCCAATATAATATAAGTTTTGATGAAAAATGGTGGAGCCTAGCGGGATCGAACCGCTGACCTCCTGCGTGCAAGGCAGGCGCTCTCCCAGCTGAGCTAAGGCCCCATTCATTAGAAATCACGTGGTCGGGAAGACAGGATTCGAACCTGCGACCCCTTGGTCCCAAACCAAGTGCTCTACCAAGCTGAGCTACTTCCCGCAAAAAACATGGTGCGCCCGGCGGGAGTCGAACCTACAACCTTCTGATTCGTAGTCAGATGCTCTATCCAATTGAGCTACGGGCGCATATTAAGATGGTGCCGAGGACCGGAATCGAACCGGTACGGTAGTCACCTACCGCAGGATTTTAAGTCCTGTGCGTCTGCCAGTTCCGCCACCCCGGCACATACGAAAAGTGGAGCGGAAGACGGGATTCGAACCCGCGACCCCAACCTTGGCAAGGTTGTATTCTACCACTGAACTACTTCCGCATGAAAGATGCGGGTGAAGGGACTTGAACCCCCACGCCTTGCGGCGCCAGATCCTAAGTCTGGTGCGTCTGCCAATTCCGCCACACCCGCATAATATAATGGTGAGCCATGAAGGATTCGAACCTTCGACCCTCTGATTAAAAGTCAGATGCTCTACCAACTGAGCTAATGGCTCGTACGTTTAATAATAAAAGATGGTGCCGGCAAGAGGACTTGAACCCCCAACCTACTGATTACAAGTCAGTTGCTCTACCAGTTGAGCTACACCGGCAGGTGTAAAAATGGTGGAGGATGACGGGATCGAACCGCCGACCCTCTGCTTGTAAGGCAGATGCTCTCCCAGCTGAGCTAATCCTCCATATGTGAACTGCTTGGCGGCGTCCTACTCTCACAGGGGGAAACCCCCAACTACCATCGGCGCTGAAGAGCTTAACTGCCGTGTTCGGAATGGGAACGGGTGTGACCTCTTCGCTATCGCCACCAAACAATGTTAACATTTTTTTAAGACATTTATTATTATAACGTCTTTTTGAAAAAATGCAAGAAGAAATTTTCATTCCTTCAAAACTAGATAATAAGAAGGTATTTCATTTTTTAAAGCGTGGTTAAGTCCTCGATCTATTAGTATCAGTCAGCTCCACATGTCGCCACGCTTCCACCTCTGACCTATCAACCTGATCATCTTTCAGGGATCTTACTAGCTTGCGCTATGGGAAATCTCATCTCGAGGGGGGCTTCATGCTTAGATGCTTTCAGCACTTATCCCGTCCGCACGTAGCTACCCAGCTATGCCTTTGGCAAGACAACTGGTACACCAGCGGTGCGTCCATCCCGGTCCTCTCGTACTAAGGACAGCTCCTCTCAAATTTCCTGCGCCCGCGACGGATAGGGACCGAACTGTCTCACGACGTTCTGAACCCAGCTCGCGTACCGCTTTAATGGGCGAACAGCCCAACCCTTGGGACCGACTACAGCCCCAGGATGCGATGAGCCGACATCGAGGTGCCAAACCTCCCCGTCGATGTGGACTCTTGGGGGAGATAAGCCTGTTATCCCCGGGGTAGCTTTTATCCGTTGAGCGATGGCCCTTCCATGCGGAACCACCGGATCACTAAGCCCGACTTTCGTCCCTGCTCGACTTGTAGGTCTCGCAGTCAAGCTCCCTTGTGCCTTTACACTCTACGAATGATTTCCAACCATTCTGAGGGAACCTTTGGGCGCCTCCGTTACTCTTTAGGAGGCGACCGCCCCAGTCAAACTGCCCACCTGACACTGTCTCCCACCCCGATAAGGGGCGCGGGTTAGAATTTCAATACAGCCAGGGTAGTATCCCACCAACGCCTCCACCGAAGCTAGCGCTCCGGCTTCTCAGGCTCCTACCTATCCTGTACAAGCTGTACCAAAATTCAATATCAGGCTGCAGTAAAGCTCCACGGGGTCTTTCCGTCCTGTCGCGGGTAACCTGCATCTTCACAGGTACTATAATTTCACCGAGTCTCTCGTTGAGACAGTGCCCAGATCGTTACACCTTTCGTGCGGGTCGGAACTTACCCGACAAGGAATTTCGCTACCTTAGGACCGTTATAGTTACGGCCGCCGTTTACTGGGGCTTCGGTTCAAAGCTTCGCTTGCGCTAACCTCTCCCCTTAACCTTCCAGCACCGGGCAGGTGTCAGCCCCTATACTTCGCCTTGCGGCTTCGCAGAGACCTGTGTTTTTGCTAAACAGTCGCCTGGGCCTATTCACTGCGGCTTTTCCGGGCTATTCACCCTAAAAAGCACCCCTTCTCCCGAAGTTACGGGGTCATTTTGCCGAGTTCCTTAACGAGAGTTCTCTCGCACACCTTAGGATTCTCTCCTCGCCTACCTGTGTCGGTTTGCGGTACGGGCACCTTACATCTCACTAGAGGCTTTTCTTGGCAGCGTGGAATCAGGAACTTCGGTACTATATTTCCCTCGCCATCACAGCTCCGCCTTAATGGAAACGGGATTTGCCTCGTTTCCGGCCTAACTGCTTGGACGCGCATATCCAACAGCGCGCTTACCCTATCCTTCTGCGTCCCCCCATCGTTCAAACGATGTATAGGTGGTACAGGAATATCAACCTGTTGTCCATCGCCTACGCCTTTCGGCCTCGGCTTAGGTCCCGACTAACCCTGAGCGGACGAGCCTTCCTCAGGAAACCTTAGGCATTCGGTGGAAGGGATTCTCACCCTTCTTTCGCTACTCATACCGGCATTCTCACTTCTAAGCGCTCCACCAGTCCTTCCGGTCTGACTTCAACGCCCTTAGAACGCTCTCCTACCATCGACACCATACGGTGTCAATCCACAGCTTCGGTGATACGTTTAGCCCCGGTACATTTTCGGCGCGGAGTCACTCGACCAGTGAGCTATTACGCACTCTTTAAATGATGGCTGCTTCTGAGCCAACATCCTGGTTGTCTAAGCAACTCCACATCCTTTTCCACTTAACGTATACTTTGGGACCTTAGCTGGTGGTCTGGGCTGTTTCCCTTTCGACTACGGATCTTATCACTCGCAGTCTGACTCCCAAGAATAAGTATTTGGCATTCGGAGTTTGACTGAATTCGGTAACCCGTTGGGGGCCCCTAGTCCAATCAGTGCTCTACCTCCAATACTCTCATCTTGAGGCTAGCCCTAAAGCTATTTCGGAGAGAACCAGCTATCTCCAGGTTCGATTGGAATTTCTCCGCTACCCACACCTCATCCCCGCACTTTTCAACGTGCGTGGGTTCGGGCCTCCATTCAGTGTTACCTGAACTTCACCCTGGACATGGGTAGATCACCTGGTTTCGGGTCTACGACCTCATACTCATTCGCCCTATTCAGACTCGCTTTCGCTGCGGCTCCGTCTTATCAACTTAACCTCGCATGAAATCGTAACTCGCCGGTTCATTCTACAAAAGGCACGCCATTACCCATTAACGGGCTTTGACTACTTGTAGGCACACGGTTTCAGGATCTATTTCACTCCCCTTCCGGGGTGCTTTTCACCTTTCCCTCACGGTACTGGTTCACTATCGGTCACTAGGTAGTATTTAGCCTTGGGAGATGGTCCTCCCTGCTTCCGACGGGATTTCTCGTGTCCCGCCGTACTCAGGATCCACTCAGGAGGGAACGAAGTTTCAACTACAGGGTTTTTACCTTCTTTGACGGACCTTTCCAGATCACTTCATTTACCCCGTTCCTTTGTAACTCCATGTTGAGTGTCCTACAACCCCAAGAGGCAAGCCTCTTGGTTTGGGCTAATTCCGTTTCGCTCGCCGCTACTCAGGAAATCGCATTTGCTTTCTCTTCCTCCGGGTACTTAGATGTTTCAGTTCCCCGGGTCTGCCTTCAGTACCCTATGTATTCAGGTAAAGATACTGTTCCATTACGAACAGTGGGTTTCCCCATTCGGAAATCTCCGGATCAAAGCTTACTTACAGCTCCCCGAAGCATATCGGTGTTAGTCCCGTCCTTCATCGGCTCCTAGTGCCAAGGCATCCACCGTGCGCCCTTTCTAACTTAACCGTTAAAAAAGATCTTACTGATGCTTTGAAAAAATTAATTGCCTTCTATCTATTATCTAGTTTTCAAGGAACAAAGAAGAAAGAATTCCATCACTACGTGATGAGATCTTTCGAATCTGAATGAATTACTCATTCAAAACTGAACAAAACAAAAGCGCTCTCGTATTTATCCTTAGAAAGGAGGTGATCCAGCCGCACCTTCCGATACGGCTACCTTGTTACGACTTCACCCCAATCATCTGTCCCACCTTAGGCGGCTGGCTCCATAAAGGTTACCTCACCGACTTCGGGTGTTACAAACTCTCGTGGTGTGACGGGCGGTGTGTACAAGGCCCGGGAACGTATTCACCGCGGCATGCTGATCCGCGATTACTAGCGATTCCGGCTTCATGTAGGCGAGTTGCAGCCTACAATCCGAACTGAGAATGGCTTTATGGGATTCGCTTACCTTCGCAGGTTTGCAGCCCTTTGTACCATCCATTGTAGCACGTGTGTAGCCCAGGTCATAAGGGGCATGATGATTTGACGTCATCCCCACCTTCCTCCGGTTTGTCACCGGCAGTCACCTTAGAGTGCCCAACTGAATGCTGGCAACTAAGATCAAGGGTTGCGCTCGTTGCGGGACTTAACCCAACATCTCACGACACGAGCTGACGACAACCATGCACCACCTGTCACTCTGTCCCCCGAAGGGGAACGCCCTATCTCTAGGGTTGTCAGAGGATGTCAAGACCTGGTAAGGTTCTTCGCGTTGCTTCGAATTAAACCACATGCTCCACCGCTTGTGCGGGCCCCCGTCAATTCCTTTGAGTTTCAGCCTTGCGGCCGTACTCCCCAGGCGGAGTGCTTAATGCGTTAGCTGCAGCACTAAAGGGCGGAAACCCTCTAACACTTAGCACTCATCGTTTACGGCGTGGACTACCAGGGTATCTAATCCTGTTTGCTCCCCACGCTTTCGCGCCTCAGTGTCAGTTACAGACCAGAAAGTCGCCTTCGCCACTGGTGTTCCTCCAAATCTCTACGCATTTCACCGCTACACTTGGAATTCCACTTTCCTCTTCTGCACTCAAGTTCCCCAGTTTCCAATGACCCTCCACGGTTGAGCCGTGGGCTTTCACATCAGACTTAAGGAACCACCTGCGCGCGCTTTACGCCCAATAATTCCGGACAACGCTTGCCACCTACGTATTACCGCGGCTGCTGGCACGTAGTTAGCCGTGGCTTTCTGGTTAGGTACCGTCAAGGTACCAGCAGTTACTCTGGTACTTGTTCTTCCCTAACAACAGAACTTTACGACCCGAAGGCCTTCTTCGTTCACGCGGCGTTGCTCCGTCAGACTTTCGTCCATTGCGGAAGATTCCCTACTGCTGCCTCCCGTAGGAGTCTGGGCCGTGTCTCAGTCCCAGTGTGGCCGATCACCCTCTCAGGTCGGCTACGCATCGTCGCCTTGGTGAGCCATTACCTCACCAACTAGCTAATGCGCCGCGGGCCCATCTATAAGTGACAGCAAAACCGTCTTTCCATCTTCTCTCATGCGAGAAAAGAACGTATCCGGTATTAGCTCCGGTTTCCCGAAGTTATCCCAGTCTTATAGGCAGGTTGCCCACGTGTTACTCACCCGTCCGCCGCTAATCTCAGGGAGCAAGCTCCCATCGATTCGCTCGACTTGCATGTATTAGGCACGCCGCCAGCGTTCGTCCTGAGCCAGGATCAAACTCTCCGAAGAAATGTTTGACTTGCTCATTTTGCTTTTTTTGATAGTGTGTGCTCACTTAAAAATTAACGTTGGCGCTTTGTTTTGTTCAGTTTTCAAAGAGCAATTTGTTGTCGTTTCTCTCAGAAGCGACTCCTATAATGTAACACATTGTGTCACGTTTCGTCAACAACTTTTTTTAAAAAGTTTTTAACAGTTTGTTGAGCTGTTTAAGTTGTTGTCTTAGCGACAAGAAATAATATACCATGTACAAATAATGTTTGCAATATGTTTTTCAAAACTTTTTTTCAAAAAAGTGTTTTTTCATTCTCCTTCTATATATTCCTTTCTAGAATAACTCTTTTTCGAATGCATCAAGCCCCCCTACCTCTTAAACACAGTCCGCCGCTTCAGCTGAATTAACTCGCATATTTCTCCTTAAACCCAAATAGACATATAAAGATATCTTCTTTCTTTGAGGTGAAGCAATGAATCTATCATTAATCGCACTACTCATTTCTTACAGCATGGCTCTTTACTTATTTAGCACTGCTTATTATGAAGCCATAAAGTTCAGTAGGGAAAAAGGGAAAGTGAATGGTACAACGTTTTTGTTTAGCTTTACATTTGCCTTGATCTTCACTCGGATTACCTATTTGTTTTATCCCTATTAAATAAAAGCAGTAAGTCGGGTTCGACTTACTGCTTTTATATGGAGACTGCTTCTTTTTTCTGCACCTTACTTTTCTTTTCATCCTTTAGGAATATCATCAAGCCGGCCAATATGATGGTACCTCCTAGGATTTGCGTCCAGAGTATGGGTTCACCAAGAATGAAGTAAGCTAGAATTGTCGCTCCAATCGGTTCCAGTAAGATTCCCATAGAGATTGTTGAAGTACTTAACCACTTCAATGACCAGTTGAATAATGAATGCCCTAATAGAGTCGGGAAAATAGCAAGCAAAACAAAATAAATCCAGTCGACAGTAGGATATGGTCCCAGTGGCTCTCCCTTAAGGACAACGTAGAAAAACAATGTAAATGCACTAATTGCATACACGACGAATGTGTATGTTATAGAAGAGATACGCTTTCTAACATTTTGACCAAATAGTAAATAACCAGTTACTAACGCACAAGCAACAAGGGAAAGAATGTCTCCCCAAAGCGCCATACCGCTGATTCTAAAATCTCCCCAGCTGATGACAAGACTGCCCGCTATCGCGATGATCCCGCTTAATATTGCCTTCATTGAAAATCGTTCTTTAAAAAACAAGTAAGCCCCTGCAAACGCAAATAACGGCTGAAGGGTGACAAGCACAGTTGAACTCGCAACCGACGTGTAATTGAGCGATTCAAACCATAATATAAAATGAAAAGCTAGGAACACACCTGCCGCAATCGAACACAACCAGTCCTTTTTCTCAATGAATTTAAGTTCATGGCGGTATTTTATTATGAAAACCGGCAACATAAGCAGAACAGTAAATAATAAACGATAAAAGGCTATAACACCTGATGGAGCAGATGCTAATTTAACAAGTATGGCCGAAAATGAAACGGATGCCACACCTATCGCCAATGCAAAATAGGGATTTATTTTAGGTATTTGCATTCTTGTTCCTCTTTTCATGTTGAATTACCTATCATTGTACTCTATTTTACTATGGTAAAATTATTAGAGTGAGTTATTTAAAAAAACGGGTATATTGCACCAAATCATATAATTCTCGATACTCTTTCGGAAGTGGTGAACATTATGGAATGGACATTCGATCCTCAATCAGAACTGCAAATACTTATTAAGCTGGGGATCTCAGCTCTCCTTGGATTAATTATCGGGCTAGAGCGAGAAATGAAACGAAAACCCGTTGGATTAAAAACAAGCTTGGTTATTTCCATCGTCAGCTGTTTATTAACGATTGTTTCCATGGAGTCAGCTTATAAATTCCCCGGAAGTGACGATGTAAATATCACAATGGATCCCTTACGTCTTGCCGCACAGATTGTTTCTGGCGTCGGCTTTATCGGGGCCGGCGTTATTCTCCGCCGTGACAATAACAGCATCTCAGGTTTAACCACCGCTGCCATCATTTGGGGAGCAGCCGGAATTGGGATTGCTGTCGGAGCTGGATTCTTTCTCGAAGCAATTGCCGGAGTCATTCTATTAATCATCAGTGTCGAATTGGTACCCGTAGTCGTCACCTGGCTTGGCCCGATGAAATTACGGCAAAAAGAAATCTTTCTACAGCTAGTGGTAAAAGATAAAGATGACATCGCTTTAGTTCTCAAAAAAATCAAAGACGAAAAGATTTTTATCAAAAACCTAAGAATCAAAGATGTTGCAGAAGACCATCACCTCTTAACACTTAAAGTTTTGGTCGATCATAAAGTTAGAACCTCAGAAGTTTATTACACCGTCTCCAACCTTAAAGAAATTGCACGGGTAGAAATCGAGAATGCTTAAGCGAAAAAAACCGTTTGATACCCTCAAACGGTTTTTTCTTACTATTTTGCAAATTTCTCAATTTTATTATTGACTTTTCCTGAAATTTCGATAAAATAATTATTGTACCCTAACCCGGGGCATTAGCTCAGCTGGGAGAGCGCTACGCTGGCAGCGTAGAGGTCAGCGGTTCGATCCCGCTATGCTCCATACTTGAAAACCCTTGTGTATCAAGGGTTTTTTTCTTTTTCCACTTATAGAAACCTGCCGATTCATTTCAAGATTGCACAATGCGTGCACCTTTATCCCACTAAAGTTTTGATCCGTTAAATGCGGAAAGAAGGATTGCTCTAGCCGGAGGGCTGCTTCATCTTGGATAACGGATGATGCAATTCCTTAACCGATTTAGGTGACGGTCCTTCATCCAGTTTGTCATTTATAGAACTCATCCAACATCTGAGTAGTGATTTTATCCATTGAATATTGCCGAAATAAGACAAAATATGCTTTTTAACCGAATACCATCTTGCTTCTGCTCTAGTTTCAGCTACACTCCTACGATAGGAAGTATTAAACCATTTTACCATCGTTACGGTATTTCTTCTGCGCCCTGACGTTAAAAACCATATAATAACTACTCCACCACAGCTACCGGCATATCTCCACTTAAAGCTATCTCAGCACCTGGCGAACCATAATCCTACGTTAACTTATTGATGCAACCATTTCTCAGCTTGCTCCTAATATAAATATCAGTTTATATCCCTTCGTATTTCGTGAGGGTTTCCCCCTCGTGATCCCCTTTCCGTTTTAATCCGCTCCGCTTCTTCAAAACACTTTCATCCTTTATCACTTCGCTTACGATTTGGCAAAGACAACTCTAGTTAGGCTACTAGGGTAGTTAACTGTTATTAGCACTTACCGTTTTTCCGTGATACCAATTGTTTGCGAAACTATGCGTATATTTTTGTGAAAGATTGACGAGACTGCTAGTACAATAAATACTAGGAGGTACGCGAAATGTTTAGATTCGGGAAGGGAAAGCGTCGGAGTAAGGTCGGCAAATTAATAGATAAGCACGGGTATACACAAGAGGAGTTTGTAAGCGCGTCTGGAATCTCACGCAATACGATTAGCAGAGTTTGCAGCGATCCTAAGTATGTGCCTTCTGCCGGAGTATTAAAGAAAATCATGAAGGCGATTCGGAGTATAGATGCCGGCGCAAAGTCAGACGATTATTTTGATATTTAAGGTTGCGCTGAATATTCGATGTTTAAACGCAAAAAAAGCCCCGACCCAAACAAACGGTTCCACTTAAGGTCGTGGCTTTGCTACGTTACATGAAAACAGATATTTCTTTGAATTGTTTTTTGGTATACCCTATATGCAAGGAGACCTCTTCGTTGGTCTTCGAATTAATTAGGTGGACGTAAGCTTTCGAGTTATCACGGAGACGCCCTCCTACAACAGCTCCGGCAATTGTGCCGATTGGTCCTATGAGAGCCGTTCCGGGGATTGAGCTGACTGCCGGTTAGCCTCCGCTACGACGAGCTCTCTTCCCACTCGATACCATCAATCCTTACTTATCCTTTGATAAGTAAGGAATATGAATGACTACCTCGCCATCGCTTGTCTGGCTCCATCATTACGGCTGAGCAAATCCCCGCCGGTATTTCTTTACCCGTTAAGTTCAAATCGATCCCGCCCGCAAGTATATCGAGGCTAATTTTCCGTTTCATTGTGTCCTTCCAAAATCCCATATCAACAACTTCATTTAGCTGCCTCAAAATTGAGTAGAATAAACCCTGCAGGTCAAATTATATTGATCTTCAGGTTATAACAGCAGTAGCAGGCGATTGCGAGTCCGTGCTTGACAGTTGGCTTTAAACCCTCAAAAAAAGATTGTTGGAAGTAAAATACCCCTTAAGTCGGCACGAAACCGGCATATGGGGTATTTTACTTTTTGCGAATTTATTAGAATACTAGTACTATCACATTTATGGTTTTGAAGAAAGCAAAATGCGCTTTTACCGGTAAGCAGCATAAAGGGCATTCGTATTCTAATATGATTTTCTTAATTTGAAAGAATTGTTCTTGTTCCTAAGAATGACGAATTCATTTACTGAATTTTAAATGAAGAATGACCTTCCAGCCCTACAGCGCCATGCCTTCGAACAAGATAATCAGCATTATTCGGTGGAGACAAATGCGTGAGATGACATATTAGCTCTTCAGAACCATTATCTCTACTACCATCATGATTACTTATTAATCTAATATGTAAAATCCCCCACTTCTATATTAGAAGTGGGGGATTTTTTTGCTAAAGTTATCTATTGATTACATATGCGAAAGGAAAAGAGTCATTTCAACCTTATTCATCGCCGCATCTAATGCTTTGACACTTCATATATAGCGACTTCTTTTTGAGTTTATTAACATACTTCCTACTATTATAGGCATACACGGTTGCACCTTCTTCAAGCGGGGCTCGATGGGACAAGGGGTATGTAATCCACCACATCTATTTTCGACTAACCATTTTCTTTATCCTTCTAACAACAGGTGACACAATGACTTTATGTGCTTTTGTGAAGGCTAGTCCAATAAACCCTGTTATTACCAGAGCCATTATCAAGCCGATTATTAATCCAGATGTTTCTCTAAGTTCTTCAAATACCGCACCCATTCCTTATCCTCCCCGCCTTACCGATGTCACTTATTTTTCCGGCCCACGCCATTAACTTCCGATCATGTAACAGAAGATGTACTCGGTTGGACCTATAGTCAGATTCATTATATCGCATTGGATTATTATGGTCGAGCTACCACTTTTAAACGCATTAGCAAAGGTTTCATCTTTCACAGGGCTATTTTCTCCTAAGCACCTTTCTTCTAGCTTTTCTTTATAAGATAAATTATAAACCTTCCGTTCTATCCATTAAGATAGGAGAAAATTGAGTACCTCCCCCTTCATTGTCCCTAACCGACAAACAAAAGACAGAATTATTGTATTTTTAGAACATTGCGCAAATTGTCGAAAAACCATAAGATTATCTTGTGATTACAACTTCTTAGGGGGTGTGTTTTTTAAATGGAAGCGATTACAAGGGACTTTTTCTTATTTTTATCTAAAAATAACTTACTTAATAATATTGCAAAGAAAAGCGGCGGTAGTTTTGCAGCTGGAAAAATTATAGGGGGAACTGATTTCCAAAGTTCCATTAAATTCATTAAACAGCTTAATAATAGTGGCTTGTCGGTTACAGTCGACCATCTTGGGGAATTCGTTGATTCTAAGGAAGTGACCCAGGAAAGGACAGCAGAATGCATCGAAACCATTGAAATGATCAGCAGAGAAAAACTGGATTCACAGGTATCTCTCAAAATGACTTCTCTGGGTCTTGATATCGATCATAATCTGGTCATCGAGAACATGACAAGAATTCTTGATACAGCAGAAAAACACAATGTCATGGTCACGATTGACATGGAAGATGAAGTTCGCTGTCAAGCAACAATCGATATATTTAGGCAGTTCAAAGAAAAATACAACTGCATAAGTACTGTTTTACAAGCTTATTTATACCGCACAGAGAAAGATTTGGAAGACCTTGCCCAGTATAAGCCATTCCTGCGTCTCGTAAAGGGTGCCTACAAGGAATCTGCCGAGGTGGCTTTTCCCGAAAAGAATGATGTAGATGAAAACTATAAAAAGTTGATTAAGCAAAGTCTTCTTAACGGTAATTATACTGCCATTGCCTCACATGATGACCAAATCATCGAATATACAAAAGAGCTGGCTAAAAAGCATAACATTCCAAATACACAATTCGAATTTCAAATGCTTTATGGCATGAGAAACAAAACACAATACGAGTTGGTCAAGCAAGGTTACAAGATGCGCGTCTATGTACCATATGGTCTCGATTGGTATGGATACTTCATGAGAAGGCTTGCGGAAAGGCCATCCAATATTGCCTTTGCCTTCAAAGGGATGGTCAGAAGCTAAATATACATTCAACATTCTAATTGCTACAAAAATTCTATAAAAAGGTGTGATTATCAATGATTTCATATAAACATGAACCATTTGTTGATTTTAAAAACGAGGAAAACAAAAAAGCTTATCAGGAAGCTCTTCAAACTGTTGAAGGCTACTTAGGACAAGACTACCCTCTTTATATCGGGGCAGAGAAAGTGACGACTGATGAGAAAATCGTTTCATATAACCCTGCTGATAAACAAGAGGTCATCGGCCGAGTATCGAAAGCGAACAGGGCTCTTGCTGAAAAAGCTATGCAGGAAGCTGTTACCGCTTTTGAAAGCTGGAAAAAAGTGAAGCCGGAAATCCGTGCTGACGTTTTGTTCAAAGCTGCTGCCATCATTCGCAGACGCAAGCATGAATTCTCTGCGTTATTGACAAAAGAAGCGGGAAAACCTTGGAATGAGGCTGATGCGGATACAGCGGAAGCGATCGATTTCCTTGAATTCTATGCCCGTCAAATGCTGACGCTTAAAGATGGTGTGCCTGTTCAAAGCCGTCCGGGAGAATTTAACCGCTATGATTACATTCCATTAGGAGTAGGCATCATCATTTCTCCTTGGAACTTCCCATTTGCAATCATGGCAGGTACAGCTGTTGCCGCTATCGTCACTGGTAACACAATCCTGTTGAAACCAGCTTCGACTACTCCTATTGTTGCTGCGAAATTCGTTGAAGTGATGCATGAAGCCGGCCTTCCAGCAGGTGTGTTGAATTTCGTTCCAGGAAGCGGAGCCGAAGTGGGCGACTACCTGGTTGATCATCCTAAAACACGTTTCATTTCCTTCACAGGTTCACGCGATGTAGGTCTGCGCATTTACAAACGTGCATCAGAAGTGAACGAAGGCCAAATTTGGCTGAAGCGTGTCATCGCTGAAATGGGCGGAAAAGATACGATCGTCGTTGACAAAGAGGCAGATCTTGAATTGGCCGCTCAATCGATCGTGAAATCTGCATTTGGCTTCTCTGGACAAAAATGTTCTGCTTGCTCCCGTGCTGTCATCGTAGAAGATGTATACGATCAAGTTTTAGATCGCGCTGTTGAATTAGCAAAACAACTTACTGTTGGTAATCCTGTAGAAAATCATTTCATGGGACCAGTTATCGATCAAGCGGCATTCGATAAAATCATGAGCTATATTGAAATCGGCAAAGAAGAAGGACGCATTCTGACTGGTGGAGAAGGAGATAGTTCAAAAGGATACTTCGTTCAGCCGACAATCGTCGCTGATGTCGATCCGCAAGCCCGTTTGATGCAAGAAGAAATCTTCGGACCAGTCGTTGCATTTTCAAAAGCGAAAGACTTTAACGAAGCTCTTGAAATTGCCAATAACACAGAATACGGTTTGACTGGGGCTGTCATTACGACAAATCGCCTGAACATGGAAAAAGCACGTCAAGAATTCCATGTAGGGAACTTGTATTTCAACCGCGGCTGTACTGGTGCAATCGTAGGTTATCAGCCTTTCGGCGGGTTCAACATGTCAGGAACTGATTCCAAGGCAGGCGGACCGGACTACTTGCAGCTTCATATGCAAGCCAAAACAACATCCGAAACATTCTGATAATGTTCCATTAAGCAATTTGAAGATGATTTGTATACCCTCTTTGGATATGTATCTTCGATTCTGTGATATGAATCCAAAAAGAGGTTAAATGGAGGAAGTGACAAATAGGTTGCTTCCTCTTTTAAAACAAAAAATTATATATTTCATCCTGAAGGGAGTCTTCATATGATAGATTACTCATTAATAATTTCCATTAGCATTTATATGGCGGGCATGCTGTTAATCGGATATTTCGCCTACAAAAAAACCTCTAACCTAAATGATTACATGCTGGGCGACCGGGGTCTTGGCCCTGCTGTAACGGCATTAAGCGCCGGTGCTGCAGATATGAGCGGTTGGCTTTTAATGGGGATGCCAGGTGCCATGTTTGCAACAGGACTCAGTTCCATCTGGATTGTAATCGGCCTGACACTAGGTGCCTATGCGAACTGGCTGTATGTTGCACCAAGATTGAGAACGTATACAGAAGTAGCCAATAACTCCATTACGATCCCTGCTTTCCTGGAAAATCGTTTTGGTGAGGGCTCACGGATCTTAAGGCTCATTTCCGCTTTGGTTATCCTGATATTCTTTACCTTTTACGTTTCCTCCGGAATGGTATCTGGCGGAGTCTTATTCCAAAGTACATTTGGCCTAGATTACCATACAGGTCTATGGATCTTAACAGGTGTTGTCGTGGCCTATACTTTATTCGGCGGATTCCTGGCAGTAAGCTGGACAGACTTTGTTCAGGGAATCATCATGGTCGTTGCCTTGGTTCTTGTACCGATCGTTACCCTTTTCCATGTTGGCGGTTTCGGTCCTTCCATAGATACGGCACGTTCCATTGATCCAGCCTTATTGAATATTTTCACAGGGACGAGCTTTTTAGGAATCATCTCATTATTTGCATGGGGACTGGGTTACTTCGGACAGCCGCATATCATTGTCCGCTTTATGGCGATCAGTTCTGTTAAGGAAATCAAGAAAGCCCGTAATATCGGGATGAGCTGGATGATTTTCTCCAGTGTCGGTGCCATGCTGACTGGATTCATCGGTATCACGTATTTTTCTCAGAACGGTCTCAAGTTAGATGATCCTGAAACGATTTTTATAGAGTTAGGGGAAATACTTTTCCACCCACTTATCACTGGTTTCTTGATTTCCGCAATACTGGCAGCCGTCATGAGCACGATTTCTTCGCAGTTGTTGGTTACAGCTAGCTCTTTAACCGAGGATATATACAAAACCTTCTTCCGTCGTTCCGCTTCAGATAAAGAGCTTGTCTTCCTAGGCAGACTTTCTGTACTGATCATATCGATCATCGCGCTTATTCTCTCTTGGGAGAAAAATGACACGATTCTTGGACTTGTAGGGTATGCTTGGGCTGGATTCGGTTCTTCATTCGGTCCATTGGTCTTACTAAGCCTATGCTGGAAACGCATGACAAGATGGGGCGCATTAGCAGGGATGGTCGTTGGTGCCGGGACTGTGATTTTCTGGTCGATGGCAGGATTATCCGATACGCTTTATGAAATGATCCCTGGTTTTGGCGCAAGCTTGATTGCCATTATCGTAGTAAGTCTTCTTACAGCCAAGCCATCAAAAGAAGTAGAAGAGCAATTCGAGGAATTCGAAAGAACATTAAAACAATAATAAATCACCTAAAAGGAACGGTCTATGAAATTTTTTTCATAGACCGTTCCTTCTTTGTGCCCCTATACACATCATCCGTTTAAAAGTATTATTAAACTTAGTTGTCATATACTTCAAAAAATAACAGGGGGCCATATATGTCATTAGAAAAAATCCTGACTCTCACAAACATCAACGATATAACGGATATGGTCAGCACTTATTTAAAAAAACCAGTTGTCATCGAAAATGACCAATTTTTATTGCTGGCATATAGTTCATATTATATCGAGCACTTCGACCAAGCCAATCAGCAAACCATCTTCACTAAGCATTGGCCGATTCCAATCTTGGAGAAATTCATGGATGAGGGCATTGTCGAACAGCTTAAAACGGTGGAGCATCCATTTAGAGTGAAACAAATCGAGGAAATCGGTTTAAATCAAAGAGTTGTTGTAAGCGCTGTCCACAAAGGGCAGGTCTTCGGATTCATTTGGGTCCAAGAGACGGAAATGATGCCTGATTCCGATTTGGAATTTTTACATGAGGTTTCCCATCATATCGGCAAGCTCCTCTATCAGAAAAAACAGATAAACATGAAAAAAGATGAAGAAAAAAATGAGTTTTACCAAAAGGTCATCGACGAAGTCTATCAAACGGAAAACCAAATAAAATGGGAAGCAGCCAATATGAGTCTTCTTATTCCGGAAACTTTCCTTGTAAATGTCTTTACCATCGCTCAATCCGATGCGGAACATTTCGATGAATTAACGGATACAGTCAGTCTATTCGCAAATGCATTGAATCATTTTTCCCATGTATTCACAAACCAATTGAAGATCATCGTCTTAATTGGTAGCAACGGAAAAGGGAAAGACCTGCTTTCTGATAGCGCCACTGATTTAACGAACACGGTTCTTTCCCAATTCAATGGCCAAAAGGTGTTCTCAGGAATCGGAAATGAGTATTCTTCGATTCTTCAATTAAGAAAATCCTATCTAGAAGCCCTGGAAGTGATCAATGCAGCCAAGTTCATCGGTAAACCTGAACAGCTTCCTTTTCAATATAGCAAACTTGGGATTTTCCGTTACCTCGAAATGATCTCTAATCATCATGGTAAAACGAATTATATCAATATGGATTTACAGATTCTGCAAAAGAAGGACCAGGAAAGCCAAACAAAGCTCCTTCAAACAATGGAAATATATCTGTTGAATAATTGCCGGATCAAACCGACAGCTGAACAGCTATACATTCATACCAACACGTTAAAATACAGAATGAACCAAATAGCTGATCTCACTTCAATCGATTTTGATGACTTTCATTCACGGATACAGCTATACGTCGACTTACAACTATTAAAGCAGAAAAAATAGGAAATGCTTCTTTGGCTGGCCAGACTTTCAAGCTATCCTTTAAATCAGCTAAGAAATAAGAAACACGGCAAAGGTTCGATCCCGCTATTATTCATACTTTAAAGCCCTTGTGTAGCAAGGGTTTTTTCTTTTTATCCATCACTCCATTTTGATGTCCTGCTGGTCAGGTTTAAACTACACCTTATTGGTCCAAAAGCATCATGAAAATTCTATTTACTATCACGGTAAATCCATAGAGCCAAGCTAATTTAACGTTTTTAAGGGACAAAAGTAATCCTGCTGGAACCAAGAAAATCAATGCTTCCAGTAGCAAATGAAGTTGTGCTGATAGTTGTATGCTGGCCTTAGGGGAACCAAATGCCCCCCAAAGGATCGCTATACCAATTGGGATAACAATGCTAAAAAAACTTTCATGATGCTGGTATTTCCTACTTTGAAACCCCAATAACCGTATACAGCAAGTGCAAAAATTTCTAATAAAAACCGAACGGATAAGTTTACCATTTGCAAGACAGCCAAAAAACCCATTTTAACCTTCCACCAGATCATATTTATCTTTATTTATTACTATAGAATGGATTCCCTCAATATAAGTATTTAGCAGTATAGAAAAACTCTTATCGATATCAATCGGCATCCCAAACCCACCCATTTTTTCAATTGAAGTAAATCCATGTAAAATGCTCCTTAATCCTCTCACCAAGTGAATCGCCATTTCTTCCTTCAAATTATAGGCTTGTAGGACTTGGACAACAAGCTCTACAACTGATTGCTGTGCTTGTTGTAACTCCTTGTCTTCAGAATTTGGAAAACGGGTGGTAGCATCATAAAGTCCTGGATGAATTCTAGCAAATTCAACATATGCCTCACTAAGTGCCTTGATTGCATCATCACCGGAGCGTCCCACTGCTGCTTGAAGCATGTATTCATAAAGTTTTTTAACTCCATTTACTGCTAGTTTCTGTTTTAATCCATTTAGGCCGTCTAAATGGTTATATAACGAAGGGGGGCGTATTTGTAATTCTTCAGCCAACTTGCCTAACGAAAGATGATCAAGGCCGTTTTCATCAACTAGTTCTGTAGCTTTTTGTAAAATGATAGACAAATCTAACCTTATACGTTGAGACATCAATTTTTACCTCCTATTTTCATGATTGAAGTTTTAATTCTGCTTCAACTATTGCTCTGTCAATAGAATTCCCAGGGTGTTCTAGCATCTTCCCATGACCAACAGCAAGTAAACTCGGTTTATAACTTCTTAATTTCTTTGCACTTTCAAGAGCGATAAGTTTATTCCATGTGGCAAAGGCCGGGAACGGAAATAAAGGTTTAATCATTCCAGACACCGCAGTTCCACCTCTAGTTTGTAAGGCATCCCCCACAATTAAACTATGATTCCGGGTGTCAAGAAGAGATATAGAACCAGGGGTATGTCCTGGTGAAAAAATAACTTCCAATGAACCAATACGGTCGCCCTCTTTGAGTAATAAGTCTGGTTGAGTTTGAATATTTTTAGGGACTCCTCCGCGGATTGGAGAGTTTGTTTCATTTTGTAGGAGGGTAGAATCACCAGCCAGTAATAACGCATCCCTAAAAGAAATACTCACTTGTAAATCAGGGATTAACGCTTTAATCCCGTCTAGTGCACCAACATGATCATCATGTGCGTGGGTAACTATTAATCTTGTTATCGGTTTTCCAATAATCCGAGCCGCATTTATTATACTTTTTGTACTGTAGGGTAAGGCTGCATCTATTAGTGTAAGACTATTCTCTTCTTCTACAAAATAACAGTTCACAGGAAATACACTTGGCATAAAAGATAGTTGATATACTGTACCAACCTTAGTCATTTTCATCTTTAATCAAACTCCCCCCAAAACTAATATAATTAATATTATAACTAATATGATTAGTTTTTCAATAATATTCCATGTTTAAAGATTTAAAAGTTAATCGCCAAGTCAATTTCTGCACGTAAGTAGTTCTTTATAAGTTTGTTGAATCTATGAAGGCGTGATTGTTCTATTTGCAAGCATTCTATCATTGAATATGTAAAAGATGAGCCGCATTGCCACTCATCTTTTACTCACACATCTTTAATTCAAATAAAATCATGGAAAATAAGATAAACGCCAGCAAAGCCGCTGGCGTCTAATCGTTTCAGGTATAAGTTAAGATACTTTAATAGCACCATGTATTTCTTGTTCCAATTGGTTTGTTCTTTCCGTTTTTGTTGATTCCGTCCAGCCAAAATATTCAGCCATATATTTAATTACTGCACTTTTATGTGTTTGGACTAAATCGATATCAAATAATAGGGTGCCGGTTCTGCGGAAGAAGAAATCAACCGGAGTTGCGGCCATTTCATGATCTAATGCGTATTGCAACTGTACGAACAACTTCTGTGGGAGGCCAGTGCGAGTTTCCACGTCCCCTTCACTTTTTGCGATATTGAACAAAACAGCCGCGTTTGATCCGTACATAGCCAATAATTCTTTGGAATCCTTAGCAGTGAGTCCTGAGTCAACCCCTATTTGAATATGTGTCTGGATATAATCAGAGAAATTGATTGATCCTCCGACATCCCCTCCAGAAATCGGCATTTTTTTGGTACTGCTATTAGGGTAAGATCTATTTGTTTGCTGAGAAAGCTTCCCGGCTACGAGGTCGACTGTAGTTTTTGCCATTTTGCGATATCCCGTTAATTTTCCTCCGGCAATTGTGATAAGACCAGAATCGGACTCCCATATTTCATCTTTTCTTGAAATTTCAGAAGGGTCTTTGCCTTCTTCAAGAATTAACGGTCTAACTCCAGCCCAGCTTGATTCGATATCCTCATCCGAAACTTTCACTTCTGGAAACATATAACCAATCGCCTTTAATAAATAGGCACGATCTTCCGATGTAACGGTAGGGACAGCAGGATCGCCATTATAAAAGGTGTCTGTAGTTCCGACGTAGGCCTTACCAGCTCGCGGTATGGCAAAAATCATCCGGCCATCGGGCGTATCAAAGTAAATCGCCTGCTTCAAAGGAAATTTCGATTGGTCAATTACGACATGAACACCCTTTGATAACTTCAGCGTTTTCCCTTTTTTCGATTGGTCTTTTTCACGGATCGAATCAACCCATGGACCTGCGGCATTGATAACTTTGTCTGCATATATTTCATACTGATTGCCTGATAGTATATCATTGACCTGGACGCCTATTACCTTGCCATTTTCATACAACAGTTTTTCTACTTTTGTATAATTTATCGGTGTCGCGCCTTTATCCACAGCCGCCTTCATCACTTCAATCGTCAGGCGTGCATCATCTGTACGGTATTCAACATAATGGCCTCCGCCTTTAAGTCCTTCTTTCTTTACAAGGGGCTCCATTTTCAGTGTTTCACTAACCGATAGCATTTTCCTTCGTTCACTTTTTTTGACGCCTGCTAGAAAATCATAGACTCGGAGTCCGATGGATGTACTGAATTTTCCAAATGTGCCACCTTTATGCATTGGGAGCAGCATTCTTTCCGGTGTAGTCACATGTGGCCCATTTTCATAAACGATCTCTCTCTCTTTTCCAACCTCAGCAACCATTTTTATTTCAAATTGCTTTAGGTACCGCAAACCACCATGGACAAGCTTTGTTGAACGGCTTGATGTTCCTGCAGCAAAGTCCTGCATTTCCACCAATGCCACTTTCATTCCTCGAGTCGTTGCATCCAGGGAAATCCCTGCACCTGTAATTCCTCCGCCAATGACTAACACATCAAATTTTTCTTTTTTCAGAAGCTCAATTGTTTCTTCTCGATATATATTTGAAAACCTCATGCCTAACTCCTCCTTTGAGTGATACCTGCTTTTGTCGAGTAGTTGTTGGTTCTTGTATTTAAATAAGTTAATTTGTTCTCATAGTTTTCCATTCATATAGATATTAATTACCCTAATCTGCCAATAAAAACAAAAAAAGAGACCATAAATGCACATTATCGAATTCTCGATAACGCATTCATGGTCTCTCCTGTTCTCCGGCCGATTTATTAACTTGATTTTAGTATATCATACTCTAACTCATATTAGAAAGACTTCGCTTTGTTTTTATTTAACAGTTCAACCAAAGGGGCAGATTAGCTGAAGTAAAAACAAGGAAAGATGATTCCTATCTTATGCCGTATAAGACATATTATGTGCAACAATAAGAGTGAATTATTATCAAATTCACTCTTGAAAAATTATTTATCTTTTTATCGGACGTTCTAGAGTTAATATTTCATCTTCAAGTGAAGAAAATTGCTGTTCCACTACATGTTTAACATCTAAGACAGCAGCGTTATAGAAATGAGGAGCAAGTGACTCCTTAACGAAATCTAATACTCTTTCTGCAGCAAATTCAGTTATTTCTTCATCTCTTTCTTGTGAAAAAAAGTATTGAATGTCAGAAATCATTAATTGCTGTTGGTCTTTTGTAAGTTTTATAAACAAGTAAAACACTCCCTAATAAAATATATTACAGCTAACTATACATGTGAAATTCAGTAAATCACAGGCTATATTTTCATAAAATATTATGTACAAGTAAGAGTGGTAAAAACCCTTTATTATGGGTAGTTGAAACTAGATTTAATGCAGATGAGCATACCTCGACATTGTTTGGTTTAGGTTTTCTCGAATTAATTCTTTTATCATACCCGTATATCTTTATTGGATTATCAGTTTTACAGGAACAAAAGAAGAGCGAATTTAAACGTGATTCTAGTTAATAAAAACAAAATTTAAGGGGCGGTAGTTAGTTGAAGAAGATGAATACTTATAATAAAGTCATTTAATTTTATAGCCATCAATCAAGAAAACCGATACTACTGATGTAGAATCGGTTTTCTAAGTTCGTTAATTTAGTTGGAAAGTGGGTACTACAGAGTAAAAACTTTAACTATAAAGTTGTTTAATCATTCTTTCACTAACGCCCCAAACTGTTAAATAATCCTATAAATTACTGAAATTTAATACAAACGTCATATAGCTGTACATGTAATAAATCACCTAAATTAAAAATCATGCACGGTTACACAAAGTTGGATAATTACTCCAAACGGATCTCGTACAATGGCATATCCTGGACTAAACGCATTGGGTTCATATGGTACTAAAATGGCCACCTGTTCATGTTGAATAAGCGAGTCATAGAGATGTTTAATTACAATCTTATCTTGAGACTGAATACATAAAGATGAACTATTACCTAATTGCCAAGGTTGTGTATTGTCCATTTCTTTCTCTGCAAGCATAAGCTTATTCGCACCGATTTGCAAAACAGAATGTGTAATATACTCATCTTGACCTTCTCCATAAATAAAATTAGGATTCATTTCCTTCATCTCTTTATAATTTTTCTTAAAAAGAACGGTCGCCCCTAAATATTCCTTATAAAACTCAATAGCAGCTGCACCTTTACCATTCATCGATAGAAAGGGAATTACTTCAAAATTCATTTTATTGCCTCCTCAACAATTATTTATTACACTTACAAGTATATAAAATAAAGGTGACAAAAAACGGCACCATTAAGGGGTCATTTTATGAAAAAATCAGAACGCTTAAATCAAATGCTGCGTTTTATCAATCAAAAACAACAGTTTACGCTCCAAGATTTAATGCAAGAATTTCATATTTCTAAAAGAACTGCATTACGAGACATTTCTTCACTAGAGGAAATTGGCGCACCAATTTATGCAGAATATGGTCGGTATGGAGGTTATCATTTACTTAATCAAATGACACTACCCCCCATTTCTTTTAACAGTCAAGAAATTTATGCGCTTTATTTTGCAATGCAGGCACTACGCAGCTTTTCAAATCTACCTTTTCAAGTATCGCTTCATTCTATTCATGAGAAATTTATAAACGCGTTAGCAGAAAAACAACGTCAGCATATAGAGAGAATTCAAGATCGGGTAACCTTTCGACACACGGAGCAAATCAAAGAAAGCGCACATTTAGAAACTTTATTACTTGCAGCCATTAAAAATGAAGTATTAAAAATCAGTTATCAAACAATGCATCAAAAAAGCACTCGTAGCATTCAGCCAATCGCTATTTATGCAATGAAAGGCTATTGGTACTGCCAGGCTTATGATGTAACTAAAAAAGCTTATCGAGTATTCCGGTGTGATCGTATTACAACAGTGGAAATAACGAACATCGAACCATTAATTGACTTAAAGGAGATTAATGTTCACAATGCACATTCACTCTGGAAACCATCTGAAAAGGCAATTCAATTCAAGTGTCTAATAAATCAAGAAGGGGTTGAGCATTTTCAACAGCAACATTTCCCATCTATGAAGTTAATCACCGAGAGTGAAAGTACCTATATTGTTGGTTCGTATGAGCCAAATGAGCTTGAGTTTATAGTTAACTATATTGCTAGCTTTGGTAAGTCCATAAAAATAGTAGAACCTAATATATTAAGAGAACTTTTAAGAAAGTATTATATAGATTTACTAGATAATTTATAGAAGGCTAGTTTGTAAATTATTTCGTCTTATTTAAAGACTTTATTATGGTAATCTGCCCACATATTTAAAGCATTTTATTACTTTATTGTAAATTTAACAACAAAAAGACCACTATATAAGTGGCCTTCTTTATTTGTTAAATTTAGTGTTTATCAGAACCTTTATTTAAAAGCCATTGCTGCTTGAACAGCTTTTTTCCATCCGTCATATAATTTTTCACTTTCTTGCTCATCCATGGATGGTTTAAAGGTTTTGTCTATTGCCCACTGCTGAGCGATTTCCTCTTGGTCCTTCCAATAGCCAACAGCTAGTCCAGCCAAATACGCTGCACCAAGTGCTGTCGTTTCGTTTATAGTCGGCCTTTCAACAGGGACACGTAGTAGATCGCTTTGGAATTGCATTAAGAAGTCGTTCTTAACTGCACCGCCATCCACTCTCAATGTCTTCAGCTCAATACCTGAATCTGCCTCCATTGCATCGAGTACATCCTTCGTTTGATATGCAAGCGATTCAAGGGTAGCACGGACAAAATGCTCTTTAGATGTTCCACGAGTTAAGCCAAAAACCGCACCTCGGACATCGCTGTCCCAATACGGAGTCCCAAGCCCCACAAATGCAGGAACAACATAAACTCCATCAGTACTTTCTACACGTTTTGCATAGGCTTCACTGTCCTCGGCATTTTTTAGCATCCGTAAGCCATCACGCAGCCATTGAATCGCTGATCCTGCTACAAATATGCTGCCTTCTAATGCATATTCAACCTTGCCATTCAATCCCCAAGCAAGAGTTGTCAATAACCCGTGCTCGGAACTGACAGCCTTTTCACCCGTATTCATAAGCATGAAACAACCTGTTCCATACGTATTTTTAGCCATTCCTTCATTAAAACAAGCTTGGCCAAATAATGCTGCCTGTTGGTCACCTGCTGCTCCTGCAATTGGAATCGACTGGCCGAAGAAGTGATATTCGATCGTATGGGCATACACTTCGGAAGAAGGTCTAACCTCTGGTAGCATTGATTTTGGAACAGTCAATATCTCCAGAAGCTCCTCGTCCCATTTCAGCTCATGAATATTATACATTAATGTCCGAGAAGCATTAGAATAGTCTGTTACATGGGCCTTGCCTCCTGATAGCTTCCAAATCAGCCAGGTATCAATGGTTCCGAATAACAACTTGCCTTCATCTGCTTTTTGGCGAGCTCCTTCCACATTATCGAGGATCCACTTCACTTTTGTACCGGAAAAATAGGCGTCTATTAACAATCCTGTTTTTTCTCGGAACAGATCATTAAGACCTCTTCCTTTCAATTCATCACAAATTTCGCTAGTTTGTCTGGACTGCCATACTATCGCATTATACACAGGGGTTCCTGTTTCTTTATCCCAAACGACTGTCGTTTCACGCTGATTAGTGATTCCAATACCAGCAATTTGCTCAGGCTTTACACTAGATTCCGATAGTACACCAGCAATCACTGCTAAAATTGATCCCCAAATCTCATTGGCGTTATGCTCTACCCAGCCTGGCTTAGGGAAATGCTGTGTGAATTCCTTTTGGGCCGAGTGGACGATCTCGCCCTTTTCGTTAAACAAAATCGCCCGTGAACTAGTTGTTCCTTGATCCAATGATAAGATATATTTTTCCATAATGTGTTTCCCCCCTTTTTAATTTAACTAGCAATGTTGCTAGTTTCTAACTCACGCGACTGCTTTTTTCCAAAAGTATATGCTAATACCAATATTATTAGGCTTGCTCCTAAAACAGTCCAAAAGACTGTCGTCAATTCACCTAAAAAGACTGCTTTATAGAAGACAGCTCCAAGTGCTCCACCGACAATCGGGCCAACAACCGGAATCCAAGCATAGCCCCAATTCGAATTTCCCTTACCTGGTATTGGCAGCATGAAGTGAGCAATACGAGGTCCAAGATCACGTGCAGGGTTTATGGCATAGCCTGTTGTTCCTCCGAGCGACATCCCGATAACAACAATCAATAAACCGACAGCAAATGGGTTCAGACCTTCTGTAAACTTGCCGGCTCCAATAAATAATAAGCCAAGAACAAGGATGAATGTACCAATCATTTCACTTAATAGATTTGAAAAAGTATGTGGGATAGCTGGTGAGGTTGCAAACACACCAAGCTTTGTACCTGGATCCTCCGTAGCTTTCCAGTGAGGCAAATAATGCAGGAATACAAGAGTCGCACCTATAATTGCCCCTATCATTTGCGCCACGATGTACCCTTGCACATCAGCCCAAGGAAAATCTCCATTGATAGCTAATGCTACTGTAACAGCCGGGTTTAAATGTGCTCCGCTTATGGAACCCACTGCAAAGACACCCATTGTAACAGCCAGTCCCCATGCAATCGTGATGACAATCCAGCCTGCATCTTTGGCATAAGATCCCTTTAAGGAAGATCCTGCCCCAATACCTGCACCAAATAAAATTAAAATCATCGTGCCTACTACTTCTCCCCAAAATGGAGTCATACATAACCCCTCCTCTTATAGAATGATGCCTTACCAACAAATAAAAGGAGATTCACAGCAGAACTTTCCTCAAAAAATGAGTATGTCTGGTGTGAATCTCCTAATCTCCGTCACATGTATTAACTTGTAATGTAAATATACTAGGTAGTGAAAACGCTGTCAATTAATTTATATAAAAACAAATGATTTTTTCTGTATTTTTTTTCCTCTATCACACATCAACTCCTATCTGAAATTAAAACATCTCCCATAATTCAGTTTTTGAAGTCGTGATTGACGAAGCTCCTGCCTCAAGGGCATTCAGGACTTCATCTGAAGAACGTATGAGCCCTCCAGCAAAGATAGGAGTTTGTAAGCGTTCCTTTACCTCTTTAATCATCCAAGGCATTGCGCCAGGCAAAACTTCGATATAATCAGGCTTTGTTTTCTGTACCAGCTTATAACTTTTCTCTAACGCATGTGAGTCAATTAAAAAGATTCGTTGAATGGCAATAACACCCTTTTGCTTCGCTTTCAAAATCACGCTGGATTTTGTTGAAATCAGGCCATATGGGCAATACTCCTGACAAATAAATTCTGTAGCGTATTCATCACTTTTAATACCATGAATTAAATCGACATGATAAATCATTTTCTTATTATGCTGCTTTGCCATTAAGCTTACATTTTTCAATTGTGATATATGCAAATCAAGAAACACACCTATTTCATAGGAACTTTCTAGAAATCTTTCGAAATCCTTCATGCTTGCCGAAGCAGGCAAAATTTTCTGGTCCATTCATTTTCCCCCTTATCTACCGGAAAAACTCAAAACTTTTAGTTATTTAGTATATTTTAAAGAACTTGATTTATCAAACACAATATTTCTTATTGAAGAATCGTCCTTTACCATATCCTTACACTAACATACCTGGTATCCCCTTTAAAATAGTACAGGTAAGAATGCTATCATTTCCTTAATTGCTTACCCTTTCTTCAATTCATCATAATGAAAGTTTAATTTTTAATGCACCTTCCACCAACTCATACGATTTAATAGTGCCCACGGGTATTCTTTTCACGATGTTCCAAGCATTAAAATTCATTTTGATCATTCTATTTTCAAATTCAAAAAATGGCGGTCTGTTAAATATCTTTTGGTTAATAAAATTCCTATCAATAGGCTTCATTTCTACTAATTCAAATGAAATCGTTCTTTTTTCCACGTGAATCGGTTTTAATGTAATACGGAAAGGCACGTTTTTCTTAAACATCATTTTTTTCACTTCCGTCGTTCCGAAAAGCACTATATGTACTGGCGTAATCTCGACTTTAACATCCTGCTCACCTGATTTCATCTTTATAATTCGCTCTAGCATAGACGCAGTTAACGTTATCGGTAAACCATTCCCGGAAATATTAGATGGATTGAACGTATTCATCGTGGTTTTCCCCCTCCAACTTAACTTACAGGTAACTTCATTCCATATGGAACGTCAGTTATAGCATATGCTGTCTTCACGAATGTAGTTAACCCTTCATAACATGCAAGGTCCTGGTGAATAATCGGCATATTCTAAATTTTACACCTTTCACCCTTGACCTTTATTAAAACTATCTGTATAGTCATACTTAATTTAATAGACAACTCTTATCAAGAGAGGTGGAGGGACTGGCCCTTTGATACCTCAGCAACAGACTTTAATGTACTGTGCTAATTCCAGAAGTGTAAAAACTTGAAGATAAGAAGAGTAAATTGCTTAGTAGCCAACACCTCTTCTTTTTTTAAAAGAAGAGGTTTTTTATTTTATAAAAAGAAAGAAGGAATGAAACATGTCAATCACTATAACAAAGGCACCATTTAGAGCAGATCACGTCGGGAGTTTATTAAGACCGGATAATTTACATGATGCTAGAAAGCAATTTAAAGACGGCACAATTACTGCAGAGCAACTTCACGAAGTTGAAACGGAAGAAATCAAGCGGATTGTTGATAAGCAAATTGAAGTTGGATTAGAGGTAGTAACGGACGGTGAGTTTAGACGCACATGGTGGCACTTTGACTTCCTAGAGCATTTAAATGGAATCGATGGGTATGTAACTGAAAAAGGTCTCACATTCGATGGCGTGGAAACAGAGAGATACAATATTCGCAATACTGGGAAGGTTTCATTCAATCCTGAACATCCCTTCATTCATGACTTTATTGAATTGAACAAAATCGTTGCCGGACGTGCTGTTACGAAACAAACCATTCCTAGTCCCAATCAATTATTTGCTGTGGGTGTTTATAATGAAGACATCTACCCTGATATCGAAGACTATGCAAATGACATCATTAAAGCGTATCAATATGCTTTAAAGGCCTTTTATGAAGCTGGTGTACGTTACTTACAATTGGATGATGTTTATATTGCTAGACTTTCCTCTCCAGAATTTCAGTTCAAAGATGGAAAATACTCTAGAGAACAATTAATTGATTTAGCATTGCGCGTAATTAATGGGGCTTTGGAGGGAAAACCAGAGGATTTGGTCGTCACGACACACTTATGTCGCGGGAACTATCAATCAACGTGGGCGTTTGAAGGAAGCTATGCACGTATCGCACCAACATTATTGGCAAAAGAAAAAGTAAATGGATTCTTCCTGGAATATGACGATAACCGTTCAGGAGATTTCAAACCGTTAGAATACATTCCAAATGGCGGAGCACGAGTTGTTCTAGGAGTCGTCACTTCAAAAAATGGAGAAATCGAAGACAAAGAAGCAGTTATAGCTCGTATTAAAGAAGCTTCACAATTCGTGCCACTCGAACAATTATGCTTAAGTCCACAATGCGGATTCGCTTCCACCCATCATGGCAATAAGCTAACGGAAGAACAACAATGGGAAAAGTTGAAATTTATTGTTGATGTAGCGAAAGAAGTTTGGGAATAAAGAAATATTATAGAAAGAGCAACGCATTCAAATAAAGCGTTGCTCTTTCTATATTGTCTATATATCAGCATCCTCTATTTCATGAGGAAGTTTGAGTTATTAATCAAAATGCAATTTATAATCCTCTGCTTTAATCAGTTTTAATTTTTTCGAGAATATATAGATAAGACCTAGGTTCAATACAATCGGAAGAATAAAGAAAGTACTTAGCATGATTGCTACATTCTCAACGACCCATCCACCTTCAGCCAGTTTCATATAATTTAATGGACCAACTAGACCTGATAAACCGAACCCAGCACTATAGGGTGTGCCTTGAATATTTAACAGACCGGCCAAAGCACCAAGAATCGCAGCTGTGATCAACATCGGAAAAGCGATCTTCGGTTTCATGAAGAAGTTTCTCATTTGAATTTTTGGTGAGCCTAATACATGTGCTAATGCCGTTCCAAGGGAGTTTGCTTTATAACTTGCAATGGCCAGACCAACGCCTGCTGCAACAATGCCTAGATTAGCCGCACCAGAGCCGATACCTGAAAGCATGATCACAGTGGCTACCCCTACTGTTGAAATAGGCGACAAAATTATGAGACAGAACACAACAGAAATAATAGCTCCCATTATAATTGGTTGTAATGATGTCACATTTGAAATAGCGACTCCCAGTAAACCAGTGGAAGATTTCACAAATGGTAGAATTAAATACCCAATCATCCCTGGCACTAATATGCTTAAAGTCGGCATCAATAAAATGGAATATGCTTTTAATCGGTCACCAATTAATTGAACAAATAACACAGTCAGTGCGGCTGTAATTCCTGTATTAATAACGATTCCAATACCATTTAGGGCAAATAAACCATCAGCCGTTTTTTGAATAGCACCACTACCGACCATTGCCGCGATCCCAACACTTGCTGTTTGTATAGATGTTAGCTTAAATGTAATCCCTACCATCACACCAATCATAACAGGTAACAAACTCATCACAAAAACTGTAATATCGAATATATGTTGTAATACTGGAAAATGAGGAATCAATAACTTAAGTACTTCCCCTAACAAAGCATTTGGAATTAAGGAAACAACAATCCCTATACTCATTCCAGTTAGTAATTTACTGAAAAAATCTTTCATCCTACTAATCTCCTATCCCGTCTCTATAATGTAGAATATTATAAGGAATATTCTGATAATAGTCAAAGGATTTTTTTAGCACTTTACCGCGAAAGCGCGAAAAAGTTTATGAGGTTCTCCTACGTCTTTACCCTATTCTATTTCATCCAAGCACAAAAAAAGAACGAGCATCATGAAGTGAACCCAAAAAGTTAGACACTTTATTTAATTAGGCAGCCTTGAGGGCATGAACCCGGAATTCTACCGGGCTCATGCCTTTTAATTTTACCTTGATTCGTTGATGATTGTAGTAATGGATATATTCTTCTAATTCTTGTTTGAAATGCTCCATGCTTTCAAATTCTTGAAGATAAAGTAACTCTGATTTTAATAGGCCAAAGAAGTTTTCTATGACCGCATTATCGAGACAATTTCCTTTACGGGACATGCTTTGTGTAATGTTATGTCTTTTCAAATCATGCGAATATTGTTTCATCTGGTAATGCCAGCCCTGATCTGAATGAAGAATGGGTGAATCTTTCGATTCCAAGCGGTCAAAGGCTTTCTCCAGCATTTTGGAAACGAGGGGATAAACAGGCCGAGATTCGACATTATAGGCGATGATTTCTCCATTAAACAGATCAAGAATGGCCGATAAGTATAGTTTCTCCCCAGCTAGATGGAATTCTGTGACGTCTGTCACCCATTTTTCATTTGAGTTTGTTGCCTTGAAATCACGTGCTAGAATGTTGGGTGCAATCTTGCCGATTTTCCCTTTGTACGAACGGTATTTCTTCATGCGAACTAAAGACTTCAATCCTAGTTCATTCATCAATCGGAGAACTGTTTTATGATTGATGCGAGCACCTCTGTTACGTAATTCTAGGGTGATACGCCGATACCCATAGCGCCCTTTATGCGTATGGAAAATCTCTTCGATAAGGGATTTCATTTCTGTGTATTTATCCTCACGCCCGAAGGCGTTTACCCAATAATAGTATGTACTCCGTGCCATGTTAGAAATGGATAGAAGCAGATTTAAATCAAATTGTTTCCTTAGTTCATGGACTACTTTCGCTTTGTCTTTCTTTGTAGGGCTTCCTTTTCTTGAACTAAGGCATTCAACTTTTTTAGATAGGCATTCTCTGCACGTAAGTATTCTAATTCGGCAAGAAGTGCTTCTTGAGAGCCTTTAGCTGGTGATGTTTTTTTGGTTTCTTTTTTCATGGATAGACGCCCCTTTTTCTTTGGTTTAAGGGCGTCTATACCTCCTTCCTTCAACTGATTTGACCATTTCAAAAGTGTAGAATCGGAAGGAAGATTATAGTGTACAGCGGTCTCGCTGATCGATGCCCCATATTCGTTCATATAATTAAGTACCTCTAGTTTAAAGGGCAGAGTGTAATTTGTATAGGATGAAGCAATTCCTTCCATCCCATGTTCTAGATAGCGAGCGACCCATCTCTTCAGAGGGGATAGACCTACATTTCTTTCTTGTGCGATGGATTTATAGGATTTTTTCCCTTCCAAGTACTCTAAAACTGCATGTAATTTTTCGTCTATCGTATATTTAGTCAAAAAAACTGCACCTCCAATTGTTAGATGTTGTCTAACAATTGGGGTGCAGTTCATCAAGAACGTCCCTTTTTACTTGCAACTATCATCATCATCCATTTTCTTCACCAATATATCATCAGTCACCCTATCTTCCAACTTGTTCCTCAAGGCCAATTCTGCAGCCTTCCCATCACTAGGCGACCCGTCCGAGAAATACATTGGAAACAAGGAGAAAAACATAATATAGAAGGAAAAATATATGAATTGGTACCATATTACTGAGCTTTCCAAGATATTCTGATACACTAAGCTATATATGATTAGCATACTGACTAAATTAAAGATAGAGCCCCCTAAATAAATCAGCATATTCGTCAATCGATTATCATGTTTCAATCCCCTAAACTCGCATGTCCCATTCCAAAAATAATATTTCCTCACCTCTATGTTACAAAAGGAGAAAAGTTTATTCCCACATCCGATCAAGATTCTCTTTTCTGATCCTCCGAAGATCGTAACAAAGAAGATATGCCCGCTCAAATGTATCAGTGTAACGATTGGCATAATCAGAAAAAAAGAAAATAGAAATTTAATGATATCATAGAGACCAAAGATTATTATCATCCTCCTATCTAGAGCTTTTTCTTATAAATCCTTTGTTGAAGGATGATACTCTGATACCCGGTAAATGCTAGTTGTAACTGGTAATTTTTAGCACACACGTCTTGTTGCTTTCATTGATAAAAGATTAATTTGGCCTTTCTCCGATTAATTCGACCTTCCTCCACTTATTTCGTACTTTCTTCATTTAGTTCGACCTTTCACCTACTTATTTCGTCCTTCCTCCGATTAATTCGTCCTTCCTCCCACTTAATTCGTCCTTTCTCCCACTTATTTCGACCTTCATCCACTTAATTCGTCCTTCCTCCACTTATTTCGACCTTTCTCCTACTTATTTCGTCCTTCCTCCGCTTTATTCGTCCTTCATCCACTTTATTCGGCCTTCCTCCTACTTATTTCGTCCTTCATCCACTTTATTCGTCCTTCCTCCACTTTATTCGTCCTTCCTCCGATTAATTCGACCTTCCTCCTACTTAATTCGACCTTTCTCCTACTTATTTCGTCCTTCCTCCACTTAATTCGACCTTTCTCCTACTTATTTCGTCCTTCCTCCGCTTTATTCGTCCTTCATCCACTTATTTCGACCTTTCTCCTACTTATTTCGTCCTTCCTCCATTTAGCTCGGCCTCATAAATGTTGCAGCGTCGTTGCAGCGAAGATTGAATTCAAAAAAATTAGGCTATCTCTCTCCAAAAAGATTTTGGAAAAGTGACAGCCTTTAAATATATATATCATTTTAGCTAGGTCCGTTTCTTTATTTAGCGATTAAAGGTGCGGAGAACTTCTTCATTGCTTTGTCCTGGCTTCAGCCCTGTATGTTTATAATCAGGGGTAAAAACCGATGTTTTGATTGGACAGGCAATTTGCTTCTGGATGCTTCCTTTTCCGTCAGGTATTTCAACAATCATGCCCCGTTCCTTAAGTTGGGGATGATTGGTCGCTTCGGTAAAAGTCAGTACTGGTTCTACACAGGCCTCAGAATCAGCAAATATTTCTTTCCATTCATCAAAGTTCTTTTCAAGAAAAGCACGTTGGACAGCTGTTTTAAATCTACTTCCACTCTCAGCATCTCTACTCAAGCTTAGTTCATACAATTCGGGCTTGAGGATTGCTTCACATAGAGCTTTACGGAATGGAGGCTCCAGGCTTCCTACCGAAAAATAACGCCCATCTTTCGTTTCGTAAAAGTCATAAAATGACCCTCCGTTTAACATCAATTTCTCTGGCTCAAGCTCCATGCCCCCTTGTAAATTCAGAGGTGCGGATATGGCATTTAAAGCGAAACTGCAGTCGGTCATGCTGATGTCGATGTATTGGCCTTCCCCCGTTCTGTCTCTATAAATGACTGCGGACAAAATACCGATAATAGCATGCAATGACCCTCCTGCAAGATCAGCTATTTGCGTTCCGTTCTTTGCTGGGCCGTCTTTTTGCGTACCGGAATAGCCTGATAATCCTGCAATCGAAATATAATTGATGTCATGACCCGGGCGGTCTTTGTATGGACCGGTTTGGCCAAATCCTGTGATTGAACAATAAATTAACTTCGGATTGATTTGTTTTAAAACCTCGTACCCCAGCCCTAAGCGCTCCATGACACCTGGCCGGAATTGTTCAAGGACGATATCGTATTCTTTCACTAAATTTTTTACGGCTTCGATGGACTCCGACTGTTTTAAATCAAGGGTAATCGATTGCTTTGATCTGTTAAGATATTGATTCACACCCCATGAATCCCCTGCTGCCGGCCTTTCTACCTTCAAAACATCTGCTCCTAAATCAGCTAGCATCAAAGTGGCAAATGGTCCGGGCAGTAGCGTTGAAAAGTCCAATACTTTCAAATTAGTCAATAGAGTCATAAGCGCGCACCTTCCTTTTCTAGGATTAGATACTTCAAACGGTTAAAGTCTGGCTTTCTCTTCTCGAAGATGGCAGTTCCCCCGTCGTACTAGCATGCATTCCTTTGCTTTTTTTAAAAAATTTGAAAGAGATTAGAATGATACATAGAGTCTCCTTTAGCTAATTTTATAGAAAAACACACATAGAGATTACGTTTATCATATAACATCCCTCTTTGAATTTGTATTAATTTCCATTTATCGCAAAATAAAAAAGGCCAGGAATCCCGCTCCCGGCTTTAAATAAAAATTTTGAATGGCGAAGATAAATAAACCTACATGCACATAGCTGTTTTACATATAGACAAATAAAAACCGGACAACTTAAAACAACGTTGTCCGGCTGATTTTACTTAAAGCATTATCATTCGTATTTTTTGTCAAAGTCAAACTCCACTTCCTCAAGTTTAACGAATTTAGTTTTCCTTACCAGTTTATATCCAAACCATAGACCAAGGAAAAGTGGGATTCCTAGGTATGCAGCTATTACACTGCCCCAATCAATGTGGTCTGAAAAAAACGCTTGAAAATTTTGAGATAGAATAACGATTAAGCCAATCACAATAGCAAAAATCGGTCCAATCGGAAACCATAATGCCTTATATGGCAGCTTCTCCAATGAATGGCCTTGAGCTATATAAGCTTTACGGAAACGATAATGACTGATAGAAATACCTAGCCAGAAGATAAATCCTGTAATACCAATAGCATTCATTAACCATATATACACTTTACCATCACCAAAAATAGAAGCTAAAAATGCAAGCATACCGATGGCACATGTCAAAATCATACCCGCAACCGGCACTCCGCGTTTGTTAAGTTTTGCAAAAATGCGTGGTGCTTGCCCATCTTTAGCCATTGAATATAACATACGCGTCGAAGCATATAAACTAGAGTTACCTGCTGACAATACCGCTGTTAAAATGACTGCATTCATGAGCGAAGCTGCAAAAGCAACTCCAGCCTTTTCAAATATAAGCGTGAATGGGCTGACCATAACATTATCCCCTTGTAAACTTTGGCTTGTATAAGGGATAAGTAACCCTATCACAAAGATTGCCAATACGTAAAAGAGTAGGATTCTCCAAAAAACGCTTTTAATAGCCTTTGGTATATTTTTGGCTGGGTCTTCACTTTCACCTGCAGCCACACCGACGATTTCTGTACCTTGAAAAGAAAAGCCAGCTGCAATAAACACAATGAAGACACCCATAAAACCACCCGGGAAAGGCGCGTCATCGATTGTAAAGTTCTTAAAACCTACTGCTTCGCCACCCATGATGCCAACAATCATTAGTATGCCAACGATTATAAAAATAACGATGGCCGTTACTTTTATGAAGGAAAACCAGTATTCCCCTTCACCATATCCTTTAACGGATAAATAGTTTAATAGGAAAATGAGCACCAAGAATGATGAACTCCACAACAATGATGGACTATTCGGAAACCAAAATTTCATAATCATTGTTGAGGCTGCCAACTCCGCCGCTATGGTCATCGACCAATTGAACCAGTACGTCCATCCCAAGGCAAACCCAAATGCCGGATCGACGAATTTCGTTCCATAGGTACTGAATGAACCGCTTGTCGGCATAAAGGCTGCCAGTTCCCCTAAGCTGGTCATCACGAAGTACACCATTGCCCCAACTAAGGCATAAGCAAGTAATGCGCCGCCTGGCCCAGCTGTATGAATGGCTGCCCCGCTGCTAAGAAACAGCCCGGTGCCAATAGCCCCTCCAATAGAAATCATCGTTAAATGACGGGATTTCAAACCGCGCTTTAATTCTTGTTCTTCTTGCTTTGGAGGATGCTGAAAGATGTCATTTTCTTGTTTTGGTATCATAACTTTTCATCCCTTTCTATATAAGCGCTTACATGTATGGGGAAATCCATTTAATAAATTTTCCTATTTCATAGACTTTCAAATAGACCTAATTTACAATTCGAATATTCCTTTTCTGAATATATGCAATTTTCATGCCAAATTTTCAAACCGCAATATTCAACAAATTATTTTAAAAAACGCTTTCAATAGACAAAATATTTTGCACTTTATGCCATGTTTTTTTGCACTTTATGCCATGTTTTTTTGCAGCATAAAAAAAGCGGGACTTATAAAATACTAAGCTCATTTCATACACCCTTAAATATATTCCAAATATTACTAGAAGAATATTTGGAAAGAACATTTCTATTAAGAACCATTTTTCTCCATTTTATTCCTTTAAATGTCATATTTTTTGCGTGTTTTCTCCATTTGATAATAATATGAAACGATGTAAAAATGAGGTATTCTCATGAAGGAGTTGAAAGGTTATGAAAGGTAAGGTATTTTTAGGAACTGCACTATCTATCGGTCTATTATTTTCTGCTATTCCCCAACAAGAAGCTTTAGCGGCAAAAAACGTGTTAAGCGTTGAAAAGTATAATAAGCATAGAGATTCGCTAGAATTCAAGTCTGGGAAACTCACAGAACCTTCAAAGCAGACGGCAGAGGATATCATTCTTACCTTTTTTGATAAAAACACAAAGTCTTACAAGTTAGAGAAGCAAAAGGCGAAAGACTCCTTCATTATCCAAAAAGAAAGTAAGGATGAACTTGGAAATACCGCTCTAAGATTGCAACAAACCTATAAGGGCGTACCTGTATGGAATTCTACACAGGCAGTATTAATTGACGCTCAAGGTGTTTTAACAGTCGTGTCCGGAACAGTTGAAGCCAATTTAAACACTAAATTAGGGAAAAAGGCTAAAAAAGGCATCAGTAAATCAGAAGCAATCCAAATAGCCGAAACAGATATTGGATTCACTCCTTCCTACGAACAATCTCCTGAATCAGAGCTATATGTATACGCCAATGAAGGAAAGGCTGACTATGTATATAAGGTCAATTTAAATTTCTTAGATCCGGAACCAGGAAACTATAATTATTTCATTTCAGTCAAAACAGGTGAAATATTGAATAAATATAACACCCTTGATGAAGTGACGGGGACCAATTCCGTCGGTACGGGCGTCGGAGTCCTAAACAATACCGTATCGGTAAACACTACCTTATCGAGCGGTAAATATTATCTACAAGACAATACACGTGGCAAAGGTATTTTCACCTATAATGCTAATAACCGGTCAAAATTGCCTGGTACACTCTTATCCAATACAACCAACGCTTTTACTTCTTCTACCGATAAAGCTGCAGTGGATGCTCATTTTTATGCTGGTAAAACCTATGATTATTACAAATCCACGTTTGGACGGAACTCTTACGATGGAAATGGAGCCATCCTAAAGTCAACCGTTCATTATGGTTCGAAATACAATAATGCTTTTTGGGATGGTACACAAATGGTTTACGGTGATGGGGACGGCACGACGTTCATCCCATTGTCAGGCGGCTTAGACGTTGTTTCACATGAATTGACACATGCTGTAACTTCTACGGAATCGAATTTGACCTATCAGAATGAATCCGGTGCTTTGAATGAAGCGATTTCTGATATTTTTGGCACCGCTGTTGAATTTAAGAATCAAAGTGCAAAAGCGGACTATCTGATAGGAGAAGATATTTATACACCTAATATTTCCGGTGATGCCCTCCGTTCAATGGCCAACCCAACATTGAATGGCGACCCTGACCATTATACGAACCGTTATACAGGATCGGGCGACAATGGCGGCGTCCATACGAACAGCGGAATCATTAATAAGGCAGCTTATCTTATCTCCGCGGGCGGCACTCACCATGGTGTGACCGTAACTGGAATTGGCATTGATAAACTAGGAACCATCTTTTACCGGGCCAACACGACTTATTTAACTTCCTCGTCCACTTTTTCACAAGCCAGAGCAGCAGTCGTCCAATCTGCCGCTGATTTATATGGTTCAAGCAGTGCAGAAGCCACTGCAGTCAAAAACGCTTTTACAGCTGTCGGTGTGAATTAAGAGATCTACCCTATGAATTTTTATATGTCTAGGCTAATCTAATAAGTAGGACAACCTTAACACCTCCCTAAATGTACAGAAAAAAGTACATGTTAGCTGAGGTGTTTTTTTATAAGTATGAATGTAAGCAACAACCCGCACCCAAACCTGAGTACATAGGATTTAGAATAGTATAGAAGAAGACAAAAGCATTAAAAAACAGTCACTTTTGGAAAGAGACTGTATTTCATTAAATACACTGGTGGCTTTTAAACGATTGTGCCCCACAGTATGAATGTATGCCGTGCCACTTACAATTTACGGACAGGAAAGGAGTACAGCTCCTACTGTGTATGACGCATGAGTTACCATTTCCGCACAGGGAAACGCGTCCTGAAATGATAAATCCATCATTTATCATTTCAGGACGCCCTTACTAAAAATAATAAGCACAATATTAAAAAGTCGCGCACCTTATAGGAAGTTCGTTCCGGACGTTCGTAAAAGGACGCGAGAGTAAAGGACATTCGTATAGTATTTTCGTGCTTTAACGAACGTGAATAACGGCTGTTTTGAGAAGAAACTCCACCGTTCGAGAAGTCGGTCTCTTCTACGTTATAGAACTAAAGCACTCGTTTGTTTAAGTGATTTTATTCACAATATTTCAGTGTAAAAATGAAATTCTTATATATTACTACCTTACAAAAAATGCAATAATCCCTAGGATTATGCACAAAATCCCACCCAAAAATTGTCCTAATCCTGATGCTTCTCCCATTATTAATAAATTAAATATATTCTTACTTTTTTGATTTTTTCCGAATAAACCATCGTCAGTTTTCATACGATAAATACTCCAAACTATTAAAACTGCCCCAAAAATAAATAATATAATCTGCATTTAAAATCCTCCGTTGTTTGTTTAATATGTGCATCTTTTTAAAATGGATTATTTGTCATCCTCATCAAAAATAAAAGTTTCTTCAATTGATAAATTAAAAACTGAAGCTATTTTATACGCAAGTAGCACAGATGGATTATACTGTTGTTTTTCTAATGAGATGATTGTTCTAGAAGATACACTTACTTTATCAGCTAATTCTTGTTGTGTTATTTCATGTTCTATTCGTAATTCTTTTACTCTATTTTTCATAAATCCCCCTAATTAAAGGACATGATTATAATATTTTCTAGCCCAAAATTCACTAATTATTAATGATAATAAGACAACAAACAATACAGTTTTTGTTGCGATTACCACAAAATTAGTTAAAAACATAAGAATAAAGATTTCGTATAGCAGAATTTGCAAAGAAAAGCGAGCAACTTTTCCATCAATTAAAGCGTCTCTTTCATCATATTCCTTTGCTAATTCCTTTTCTAGAGATTTATTCTTTCGGGATTTAATATAAGAAATTGTTGAGGAAACCAAGATTATTCCCCCTAAGAATAATATGAAATACCCAAAATTAAATCCTACTGATTTATCGAGAGTTATTTGAATGATTCCCAATACAATTATCAAGATTGATACAAAAAAGCGCTGTATGAATAGATTTTTCAAACATACCTCTCCTAACCAATTTAAATTCTCCTGAAGTGAAGTTTGTTTCACGTGAAGTTTTCTTCACATGAAGTTAACTTCACGTTACTCATTCTCAAAGCAAAAGTCAATAAGTAAATGTTGATTATTAAAATCATTTTAGTTTTCATTGTGTTGAACTAACCTGCCCCCATAGTTCATTAATCAAAAAGGCCACCACGTGGTAGCCCTGGATCTCAACTAACGCACCTATAGTCAGACTCGATCATTTCCAAGATTTCTTCAGCCGTATATTTTTTCTCAAAACCTCCTTCAATTATTTTTGACTGATGAATTTTTCAAGTTCTTCTACTTTCTTCCCATCAGCATGGTATGTGTATCCAGTCAGTTCTTTTCCTTTTATACCATTTGCGACAATATCAAGGTCGTTAAACACGTACTTCATGTATGTTATAGCTTGTTTCTGTCTGTCTGTCGGTGGATTCCAATACTTATAAGCTTCCCATTTACTGTCCCTTTCTGTAGGGTAACTCCATCTAAAACTTTGCCTTGTTCTTCTTGAATTATGTAGGATAGTTCTAAGAGATTGTTGAAGTCTTGTACTAAAACTTTTGGTATATCGTTAGCATCTTCTTCACTCGTAAATGATTGAGCTTCTGTTAAGTAGTAGTATTCAATTGGGTTGCGATATTGCTATCGGATTCATCAACTAAAATTCTTCTTCTAACATCTCATGATCTCGTTAATTATTTTCAAATTGGGCTTGTACATCTTCAATGGTTTCTTTAGGTGCTTAAGGAGCAAGTTTCATATCCTCAAATGTCATCTCGGTTCGAGCGATTTTCTTATGATATGTTAGATGTTTTACCCTTATTTTAAGAGCCGTTTTTTGCTTTGTTTTTTCTAGATTGATGTTGGACGACATAGGACAGACCACCGGACATTTGATAAATAATTCTGATACTTGGAATAATAAAAATAAAAAGCCCTTCTCACACGAGAGGGGCTCAGTTTGTAGACAAAAGGGGTTCGGTGTTTTAATTCCGGACCCTTTTTGAAATTCCCTTTGAATTTTGCTCAAGATTAAGAGATTGGGCCTCTACGAGCCCACTTTATTAAGCCATTCTTGGACCTTGCCATGTCCAATTGGCTATCTTCTTTAAATTCATGGCAGCGAAAGTAAGCATCGCCTGCATCGACAATTTTTTAAGTCCCCTTAAAGTAGTCCAACGCATACCATGCTTTTCTTTTGCATCTGCGAATACACGCTCTATTGTTTCTTTACGTTTCGCATATATAGGTTTTACATCCTTGTGATGACGCAGATGATCTGCTTCTTCCATATAATTTTGCCAGATATGGCGTGTCACCACTTTTTGATGGTCTTTGCTTACTGTACATTGTGATAAAAATGAGCATGTCGCACAAGTGTGTTTGGGTGATTTGTACTCGCGATAGCCCTCTTTATTTGTTGTTGAGTACTTTAAAATCTCGCCCGATGGGCAGAGATAACAATCAAAATGTTCATCGTAAACATAGTCATGCTTGCGAAAGAACCCTTCTTTTGTTCGTGGACGTGTATAGGGTAAAGCTGGTGTGATTTCTTTCCCAAAAAGGTAGCTTGTAATGGCTGGTGTTTTGTAAGCTGCATCTGCGGCAACAGCTTCAGGTTTTCCAACTTTCTCAATCACTTGTTCAACAAGAGGCTCTAAGATATGACTATCATGCGTATTTCCCGGTGTTACAATCGTCCCCAGCACAAAACCGTTGCGGTCCGCAGCCGCATGAAATGAATAGGCAAACTGTTTTGTTCGTTCATCTTTTACATAGTAGCCACTCTCAGGGTCAGTTGTACTTTCTTTAATTTCTTTGGTTTCTTCTTTATCAAATTTATCCGGTGGAAAAGGCTTCTTTCCATTGTTTTCACGATCTTGATTTATTTCTTCTTGAAGGCGTCCTTGATATGCTCGTGTTTCCTTACGAACGATTTTCTTTTCGAATTTCCGCTTATTCGCACTGGCTTTCACATGTGTTGAATCAACGAATACGTGCTCTGCACTTATTAACTTTCTTTCTGAAGCTGTCATTAAGATACGATAAAAAATCCGTTCAAACAGGTCTGTATCTTTAAAGCGACGCTCATAATTTTTCCCGAACGTTGAGAAGTGAGGTACTTTATCATGGAAACCGTAACCTAAAAACCAACGGTAAGCCATATTCGTTTCAACTTCTTCAATCGTTTTACGCATCGAACGAATACCGAAGGTATATTGAATGAATGTCAATTTAACTAAAATAACTGGATCAATACTTGGGCGCCCTATCTCTGAATACATATCTTTCACCAAGTCATAAATGAAAGTGAAGTCAATGGCTCCCTCAATTTTACGAACCAAATGGTTCGCTGGCACCAGTTGATCCAAAGTAATCATTTCAAGTTGATCTCGCTGAATAGAATTATGTTTCGAAAGCATCGTCATCACCTCAAGTTTTAATACTTCTATATTAAAACAAAAAGGACTGTAGGCAAAAGTGGTTATATCTAATTGTTAAAACAAAGTTGATTGGAACGGAAGGTGCGAGACTCCTGCGGGAAATGCGTGTCCAAGGGAGACCCCACAGGCGCAAAGACGCCGAGGAGGCTCCCTGACCGCCCGCGGAAAGCGAGTGCCTGGAGTGGAAATCAACGTCGAATTTTTACAACCCCTCAAAAAAACTGTAGACAAACTCGATTTTCATCGAGTTTGTCTACAGTCTGAGCCCTTCTCACACGAGATGGGCTTTATTGTTATTAATATTCACTTACAGAATAACTTTTGTATGTTAACTTGTTGTTTTCAAAAGCCATATCAACAAATATGTGAGTAGTGTCATTGAAAAGGCTCCAGATATAATCTTTTTCGGTAATACCGCCAGAGGTATATGTTGAATCTAATTTCATATATTCACCTGTGATAGATACCATTTGATTATAAGTCATTCCTTTTTTTACATTCGTATATTCATTGAAAGTTATACCATTTTTAATGGGAGTAAAGAAATATCCTTTGGCTGTTTTTGTATACTTGACCCACTTTGTTCCTACTTTATCATAATCTACAAATGTTACTGTAGCATATGAAAAGTTTTTATTTGTTGCATATGGAGTTAACGTTACAGCTTTAGTTGTTTTTGCATTAATTGTATTACCTTTATAATCTTGAACCTTATAGGTAGTACCTACTAAGGCGCTCTTATAGAAAGTTGAACCGATCGGCTTTGTTACTGTTGCAGCTTCTCCTTTATTTGCTCCAACTCCTGCCAGTAATCCTAGAGCTAATACTCCTACAGTTAATGCCTTTGCTAGTTTTTTCATCTTAATTTCTCCCCCAACCCGTTAGTTCTTATGAATTTATATGTACATTTGTAGAATACCAAATCTTTTTCAATGGGTCTATGACTTTTCGTAGAGAACGGGTATTTACAATATCCATCTTAGGCAATGCGGCTTTTGACTTCAGTAAACTTCAACACAAACCAATGCTCCATATTCATGAGTTCTTAGAAAAAGACGCAATTGCACCTCAATATATAATTAACATTCCAAACATGTTAAAGCGGATTGAAGAATTTAATCCAGAAGCACATAAAAAATACCATTGCTTAGATGTAATAGAAGATACTTGTTGGACAATCAGCTTGAGGAGATAATTTCTTGAGCCAATAATAGTTTTGTTTTTGACACCAAGCAGCTTTTGATAATCCACTTTCTTTAAAATCTTGAATGTGAGCTTCCCATTCTTTCTTTATAAGGCGCCTTTTCATAAAAAAACCTCCACATGTAGGATGTAAGGAGATTATCTCATGAGCTATTTACAAGTAGTAGGTGGGGAATATTTGACGCTTACTTTTATCTACTGCTTTTTCTTCTTGCATACATGCACCAAGCAATCCAATTGAGATAACACTTGCTGCTAAAATAAAATAATTCCTCATAAAATTTTTTTCCATTTTCTCTCATATAGTAAAGATTAACTAATCCATCTTAATCTAATTGAACTAGAAAAGCACTATGATTATTCAGAGTACCTAAACAAAAAACTTTGATAAATAAATAGAAAGGGCATGTTTAGAAAAAAGATTATCAAAACATGCCCTTATACTACTATTAAATTGGATTATTCTTTTATAAAAACGCTGATCTTTTGTCTTCCTTAATCAACTAACGCACCCTTTAGTTGAAGAAGAAGTCATCATTTTAATAACTCAGTCTTATACCTATATCGTACATTTTCAAGAATTTGGTTAAAAATATGCAAAGGGATTCCTACTTTATCTTTAATTTCTATTTCTTTTCCCGAATCAAGGTATGTAAGGAATCCCCAATAAGAAATGAAAAAGTTATAAGTTGGTTCGTAAATAAACTCCATCCACCCCCCTGCAATATGTTTATCTTTTTCATTGAATATATTAATTCCTGAGAAGTTTTCCACTACCCCATCTAAATAAATAGCATCATCTCCTTCTATACAACTTTCAGACCAGTCAAATTTAAACTTTTTTGCCATTATTCCATAGATTTTCAGGTCATCGCATAGTTGTTTTTCTACTAACATTCTTAATTTAGGCCCCATTTTGTCTGAGTATCCTAAGTCAGTGTAATTTGGTTTCAAGTTTTCCCACTCCATATATATGTGCTTTGTTCATTATAACACTGCTTACTTTACTGATTAAAACCTTCTTCAACTAATCTGCCCCTTTAGTTCAATAAGAAAAGGGCTACCGAAGAAAACGTATTATTTTGAATTGACTGAATTTTCACTTTGTAATATACTTGGTATACCACATACCAATAGGAGGAAAAATGAAAAAAATAGAGACAGTTATGCCGTTAAGAGATATAGCTTTTGAGGCAATTAAGAAATCAATTTTGAATTATGAACTTCTACCGGGTCAAGCAATTTATGAAAGAGACCTAAGTGAAAAGTTAGGTGTAAGTAGAACTCCTGTAAGAGAATCTCTGTCGTTGTTAGAAAGAGAAAAATGGATAATTTCAAAACCACGGGTTGGTACGTTTATTAATGAAATAACAGAAGAAAATGTAATTGAAGTAATGGAAATTCGAATGATTTTTGACCGATTCTCACTAGAAAAAATCTGTGGAAATATTACTCCAGAACAAATAAAAGTATTAGAAGGTTACATAGAGGAGCAAGAAAAAAATAAAACAGATCACCAAAGATTTATTGAATTAGATAAAGAGTTCCATTCTGAAATTGTATTATTAACTAAAAATCAGCGATTAGAAAAATGGTTTGAAGAAATTGGTGATCAGATTAGATGGTTTGGGTTAAAAGCCATAACTGAGAAGTCGCGTATTGAGGAAACAATATCTGAACATAAAGCAATTGTACAAGGTATAAAATCACAAGATATTAATCAACTTCTGGTAGCATCAAATAACCATGTGGAAAATACCAAAAATGAAATTATTAATCAATTGAGGAGGAATTCAAATGAGAAAAGTAATTAATTTACATCTTTCTAATGGTGAGGTTAAAAAACATGAAATTGATATTAATAAAGTAATTGTTGTTGGATATGGGGGACGAAATATAGAAAAAATTCAAGAACACATAGATGAATTAAAAGAATTAGGTATTGCACCTCCACCTCATGTACCGATGATATATCCACAAAAAATAGAACAGCTGAATTTTTCTAATGAATGTAATGGAAGCAAATTTTCCTCAGGGGAAACAGAATATGTGTTATTCCATGATGGAAAAGAATGGTTGGTTACCCTTGGCAGCGATCATACTGATCGAGAAGTAGAAAAAGAAGATATTTTAAAGTCCAAATCAATATGTGATAAACCTCTTGCAACTGATTTTTGGAGATTAGCAGATTTAATAGAAGACTGGGATAATATTATCTTACGTTCTTATGTTACTTCAAATGGGGAAAAATATTTATATCAAGAAGACACTTTAGATGCACTCTTAGAGGTTGATGTTTTATTGGAAAAGCTGGACAAGTTCGGGGAAAAGGATCTAGAACATACTGTTATTTTTTCAGGTACTGTTCCTACAAAAAATGGATTTATTTTTGGTGATAAATTTGAATATGAAATTGAACACCCCAAGTTAAACAGAAAAATTAAACATCATTATTCCATTATTTATTAAGGGGTGATTGTTTTGAAAAAGGAACCTACAAAAGTTAGATGGGGACTAGCATTCTTTTTCTTTATAATAGGTGTAATCGCTTACATGGACAGATCAAATATTTCAATAATAGCAAAACCAATGATGGATGATTTAGGCTTAGATAAAGTTCAGTTTGGTATGCTTGCATCATTATTCTCATTAGGTTACGCGTTAGTTCAAATTCCAGCAGGACTTATGGCAGAAAAGTTTGGTCCAAGAAAAATGATCACTTTTGCTCTAGTATGGTGGTCAGTATTTACGGGTTTGACGGGTTTAGTTAAATCTCACGGTCTATTGTTTATGGTGAGATTCTTATTTGGGATAGGTGAAGGACCGATGTTTCCTGCTAACGCCGTATTTAATACAAACTGGTTTAGAAGAGATGAAAAGGCCAGAGCATCTAGTGCTTTATTGGCCGGTTCATATTTTGGACCAGTTATAGCCCCTATCGTTACGGTTTATATCTATCAATATTTTGGCTGGCAAGCTGTATTTTATATTTTCGGATTAATAGGAATAATCATTGCGGGTGTCTGGTACGTTATAGCCCGAGACTATCCTGAAATTCATAAACTTGTGAATGAACAAGAAAAAGAATATATACTTGAAGACAGAGAAATTGTTGATACCGCTAAAGTTAGAGCCCCATGGAATTCTTTTCTGAAAAGCTATAGATTTTGGGCGTTAGGATTACAATATTTTGTTGTTTTATATATTATTACTTTCTTTTTAGTTTGGTTACCTACCTATTTACTGGAAGATAGAGGATTCTCATTAAGTAAAATGGGATTTGCTGCAAGCCTACCTTGGTTAGCAATACTGATAACTGTAATGACTGGTGGTATTCTTTCTGACTACTTAGTACGTAAAGGTTTTTCAAAGCAAATATCAAGATCCTCTTTAGCTATATCAGGTTTAATAGTATTTATTATTTCAATGTACCTTGCTGTTATGACAGTATCGCCTTATATGAATGTTTTATGGTTATCATTATGCTTGGGTTCACTAGGATTCACAGTAGTGTGTTCATGGGCTTCTGCTACAGACTTAGGAAGAAACTTTTCTGGTTCCGTTTCAGGTTGGATGAACTTGTGGGGAAATCTAGGAGCATTTGTATCACCGTTATTATGTGGTTGGTTAGCAGAAAACTTTGGGTGGAATATCACATTAGGAGTAACTATAATCCCTGTGTTTATTGCAGCTATATTATGGTTGTTTGTGAAACCAGATACTTCATTACTAAACTAAATACAATTAAGAGGAGTGACCAATGTGAATTATCTAGTATTTCAAATGGATTTAGTAGTTGGAAATCCTGAAGAGAATAGGAAAATCATTGAACGCTGGTTAGAAGCTCACTATAGTGATGATGTGGATGTCGTAGTACTTCCTGAAATGTGGTCTACGGGCTATGTGTTAGAGGAACTGGAAGAAATCTGCAATGTGGATGGTAAGCGTTCCATTGAATTTTTACAATCACTGGCTAAGAAGTTTAATGTAAACTTGGTGGGTGGCTCGATTGCCGTATTAGAAGGTAAAGATATCTTTAATCGTGCGGTTATAGTTAATCGAATGGGTGAGATTGTTCACACATATGACAAGATGCACCTTGTTCCGATGTTAGATGAACCAAAGTTTTTAACGGGCGGTCGTAATCAAGTGGAAGTATTTGAACTTGAAGGTGTGAAGATGGGGGTTATTATTTGTTACGATTTACGATTCCCTGAAATTATTCGTGACTTAGCATTACAAGGTATTCAAGTGTTACATATCGTCGCAGAATGGCCACTTGCAAGGGAAACACATTGGAATACGTTACTTCGTGCGCGCGCAATTGAGAACCAAATGTATGTTGTTGCTTCAAATGTGGCGGGGACAAAGTTAGGAGTGGAATTCGCAGGTTGCTCACAAATTGTAGATCCATGGGGAGACATTGTTCAAAAATTAGATCAAGAAGTTGGTGAATTAAAAGCAACTTTAAATTTAGAGACAGTCCCGCAAGTCAGGAAAGATGTGCCGATCTTTAGTAGTCGTGTACCATCACTTTATAGGTCCAACCTAAGATTCTTCTTAGACGGAGTGGAGAAAATATCGAGACCTGAAATTGAATTCACAGACTATAAGAATTTTAAACTTGAGCCAATTGATGGGTTGGTAGAAGGGCTGTCACAAAGGGTCATTTCAGAGAATTCGTCAACACAGGAAATGGTTCGTATTTTGGAGTTCGCACCCGGTACAGACACGACGCCTAATGGAGTTCAAGTCCATCATTATTGGGAAGAGCTATATGTCGTTAAAGGGTCTGTCATAGATTTAACTTTAAATAAGATATTCACTGCGGGAATGGTTGCTTCACGTCCCCCCGGAATGCAACATGGTCCATGGAAGTCAACGGATGGTTGCGTAATGTTTGAAGTGCGATACAGTCGATAATAAAGTGCTGATAATTTGATAATGAGTGGAGTTTTTAATAATGGGGTACCACCTATTTCGATGACAAAAAGACGACAATCCAAATGAAAGTTGTCATTTCCCCCGATTAATTTGCTCTTATTTTAAGTGTTATTTTGCACATCCAACTTTAAAACCCAGCTACCTTCACATGAGAAGATTAGCTGGGTTTCTTAATTATTTACGTCCAATCACTAAGCTATTTCGTGCAGCTTCTACGGCTTCTGTTGTAATGGATGTCAGGTGATTGATTTCGAGAATACGTTCAATTTGAGTAAATAACCGGTGAATGAGTCTAAAATTACAGTTTGTGACTTTCATGATGTTAGTGAGTGCCTCATAGTCGGAAAAGTCCTCCCGTTTGATGGAGATGCCGAGTTCATCCCCTGTGTTGAGATGGAAGTCTATTTTTAAATTCGCTAAGCCAATTTTTAAAATCATCTTCTTTTAATGGTCTTATTACTAATCTTTCCGTTTCTGAAATGCAGGTAAATTTGTTCAAATAAAACTTCCTTTCTAATTACGTCTTTTCTTAATTCTTAAAATCTCTCCCTTTCAAAATAAATCCAATTATTAACTATTCGCATTAACAGTAATAATCCCTTTTTGCAACGTATTCAATCTTCAACTAAACTGCCCCGTTAGTTGAAGAAGAAAAATCAAAAGCATTGTTTAACAGATTCTATTTTAAAGAAGTAACAATCAAAAAAAAGTTCGTAAAAGTGTAATTAAACGAACAGATAGCTAATAAACAGATTAAGGTTTATTTGTGCACATGGGTCTGTACATACCTATTCACGCCTACAGCCATAAGGATTCTATGTATGGTAAAATGTTGGTTAGGAGATTATATTATTGCCGGCCCTGATTCTTCTACGAGGTCTAGGGAAGCAACAATAGTTTTTACATCCCACTTTCATTCTTTCAATTTAAATGGAAGTGGTTATTATACATATAACAATCCCTTCTTTTTCATTTGAAAAAGATTAATTCCCTAAAATAGTTGCTTTTCTTCTTATTAACTGTCAAGCTTAGATGATCTAGACTATAAAGAATAGAACAAGTAGGTGACGAACATGATTGAAGTTAAAACTTCCACACTCAGTGATGGTGAGTTCAATAGAGGCGTATTCGCTACGCAAGACATTAAAAAAGGTGAGCTTTTACATGAAGCACCTGTTATTGCTTATCCAAACGAAGAGCATGTTTTCATAGAGAAAACATTGCTTGCAGATTACGCGTTTGAGTATGGAATTAACCATACTGCCATGCTTCTAGGATATGGCATGCTGTTTAATCACTCTTATACTCCCAATGCTACTTATGACATAAACTTTAAGAACCACACGTTTGATTTCTTCGCTTACACCGACATAAAAGCAGGAGAAGAAATTCTTATTAATTATAATGGTGAAGTCGATAATGAAGATCCATTATGGTTCAATAAAGAAGATAATGGTGAAGATGACGCTGAGTAACAACACCATTACTTTTGAATGACCTGAAGGTAATAATTTATTAATGAGAGCCATTTACACAGACAACAAGGTTTAATAAAAAATCCCCTTTAAAAGGATTGTGGCAATTACACAATCACTTAAGGGGATTTTTTTTACTTAATGAGCTGAAGGCTTATTCGATTTTGATTTTGTTAAGGATTGGAGTTGGCTCTTAACCTTATCAATGTTTTCTGGAGTGGCTAGGGATTTTATTTGACTCATGGTTTTTTCACGAGTTTTTTTATTGCGCATTAAGTATGCTGCTGCTCCTATCACGACAGTTCCAATCATTTTATTTGATGGCATATGAGTTTCCTCCTTGAAGTTGGTTAATTATAGTATTCCCTCTATCGATTGATTTAAACAACAGGCCGCAGCTTCAGCCTGCATTGAATAGGCTGGTAAAAACTCTTAAACTTGACCCGCGAAACCCAGCCTTCGCTGTTTTATTTGAGCGAGGGCTAAGCTTTGATAGTTGATTTTCCTTTTATTTCTCCAAGTTCAGACTGTTAATATACTCTAAGCTTTCTGGACTTTTCACCACTTTTGCAGCTTGACCTGGATCTACCTTTGTTTGTTTCATGTTGTAGAGTTTATAGGTTAGAACTCTTTTCGTTGACTCGTTAATTCGCTCCATAGGAACTTCTCCTGCTTTCACCGCTTCAAGTAAACCGTTATATACCTCAAGCTCATGCGAATATTCATGACAGACCAATAATAAATCCGCTCCTGCAAGGATTGCTTCTTTCCCCATATCTTTATAGGAAAAATACTTATTCACTGCGCCCATTTCCAAATCATCCGTGACGACAAGCCCTTCAAATCCAAGTTTCCCCCGAAGCAAGTCTTCAATGATAACCTTGGACAGGCTTGCCGGTTTTTCTTTATCATAAGCTGGATATTTAATGTGGGTCACCATAACGAAAAACTTTTGGTTATCCATTTCACTAATAATTTTCTTGAAAGGATAGATATCTGAGTTTTCCAGATCGAGCTGGTTTGCTTCCACAGAAGATGTTTCGACATGCGGGTCAATCTCGCTGCGTCCGTTTCCTGGAAAATGCTTCAAAGCTCCTGTAACGGAAGCATCGTTCAAGCCTTGAATCGCTTTCGTTCCGTATTGATAAACCTTTTCTGGATCTTTTCCCAGTGAACGGTTGTCCGTCTTTGATAAATCCAGAACAGGAGCAAAATTTATATTAATCCCCATAGAGTTCAGTTCTGTCCCGTTCAATTTTGCCACCTTGTACATGTCTTCGACAGAAGCATTTTCCCCAAGTTCCTGTTGCGAAGGGATTGGCGATACTCGTTCCCTCATTCGGATTATGTCTCCGCCTTCCTGATCGACGGCTACCATAAGCGGAAGGGAATTCTTACTGCGATCAGCCGATTGCTGAAGCGAATTGGATAACTTCGCCACTTGTTTTGGCGATTTCATATTGCGGTCAAAATAAATGACGCCCCCTATATGTTTTTGTTCGATTAGCTCCGTAATTTCACTGTTCTTTTCAGTTCCTTTGAAACCGACCATCATTAGCTGTCCAATTTTTTCTTCAAGTGTCATGTTTTCAAGCAATTCTTCTATTTTTTCATCAGTATCTGTGAGGACATTGATGCCGGTTTCTTCCTTACCGCCTTGCTCTTTCTCTTTATCTGCTGTGTTTTCTACCTTCTCGGTTTCTTTGGATTTCGTATCCATATTTATTTGAACGAGCACCACCGTTAATAACGAAATGATAGCAATGAAGAGCAGTACGATATACTTATTTTTTTTCTTCATTGTACTTTTTTATCCTTTAGTTCCATATCAGAATCCGCAAGCTTCCTTCCGGAGATTCCCTTCATTAGATACCCCTTGCTTCCCCATATATGGACTAACGTTTCGCCCTCCTTACAGTCCTCGTTGAAAATATCAAAAGAGACTGTCGTTTTACTATTCTTCATTAATTCTCCTTTTACTAATGACACTTCATCACTCATATTGTCCGTCATTCCTTTTCTGCTAAATTTATTTTTTCTTTTTAGGCTGTACTGCTTAAATTGTATTTTCCATTTGTTCTCTCTTAATAATGTTCATAAATGACCTATTCTATTTCTTCCTTAGGAATTTATTGTATAAAGCATAAGCCACGTACCCCATACTATACATACCCCAATACAAAGGAGATACAAACCCTTATGGACGGAATCTTAAAGAATCTTGCCGATACTATTAGTCATGCAGTTGTTTATGCAAAAGAAAAAGTAACAGACATCACAAGATCAACATCTGTTACGATTTTGCAGTTGAGTGAGCATATTATGAATCAGCCTGAAACCAAGCAAATAGAAAAAGACCTTTTAGGTATAGTTTATTCTTTTTATCATTTACAAAAAGAAGATGTTTCGTATTATTTGGAAATGAAAAGCTCACATATTCTACAGTTGGACGTGTATTCTCACGACCACACGATTGTTTCTTACCGGTCTTATCGCGATCATTCTAGCTTACCCACTCCAATAAAATTTCCAAAAAACCTTTTATCCGAATTAATATCCTGAATCGTTTAAATATAAGTATATCCACAAATCAACAACACAGAATCAGAAGCTAAGGTAGATAATAAAAAAAGCTGATATCCCACCACATTGGGGATATCAGCTTTTTTGAACTTTATTTGAATTGTGCACTAGAAACAAAGGTAAAACAGGATCTAACTAGAGTAAGAAAAACTGATCTCTTTCTCTCGATATCCAATTCTCAGCATCTTCATTATCCTTTTTAACTAGTCGGTTAACGAGGATATCATGCCAAATGTAGTTTTCTAGAAAATTGATATGAACCGGATCATCTGTGTAAAACGCTGTTTCTCTTTCTTCAGAAGAGGGGCCGTAAATTGTCTCCTTGCCATCAATGGATAAGATAAACCATTTGTTCTCTCCAATATTGTCTACATAACTGGTTTTACGATGAATATCTATCCCTGGTAATGGGTTGTCAACTTGAAAAACAATACCTTTGAGATTACAATACGCTGCTGTATCTTTTAGCTCTTGTTCAAGTTTCTCATACATCTTATCCCATATGGAAACAATCACTCTTTTCTCAGCTTTTTGTAATAAAGTACGACAAAAGGATAGAATATGCCGTTCTCCTTTAAGAGTCATTACACGGTTATCGGAAATGGGCTCTGTTTTTTCAAATTGCTTTAATGTATCACTTATGGATTGATAGGTATTGTTCCATTTTGTTTGAACAGATTCTAAAAATACATCGACAGGTAAAGGTGAATATTGAACCGAATCATTAATTTCTTCTTTTAACACGATTCCCTCTTCTTGAAGCCCATTTAATATTTCATAGATACGCGCTCTAGGAATTCCTGATTCCTTGCTCACTTGATAGGCACTTGTTGGTCCTTGACGTACCAAAGAAACATAAGCCTTTGCTTCATATTGACTAAATCCTAGAGACTGAATTTTTTGAATGATATCTTGCATAGTACCTCCTAGTGCAATTAGTAAGTTATATCTATAATACCAAATCTCTATTTGAAAAGTTAAGAAGTTATAAAATCGTAAAAGTCTTATTTACATGGATAAATTTTTTAGTTACTATTTAAGTAGTAACTAAAAAAATGTCTTACTCTAATTTTTTTAGTAAAGTAGATAACTTTGGATTAAGGAGCCCCCATCAGCGAGTGATTCGTCCTTAATTCTATTGATACGGAGGTTTCTTAGATGGAAGATATTAATATTTCTACACTTTTGTTGTTAGTATGTTTCGGATTTCTAGCAGCATTTATTGATTCTGTAGTCGGAGGCGGAGGTCTCATTTCTATACCTGCTTTATTATTTTCAGGTCTCTCCCCTACAGCGGCAATTGCTACGAATAAATTGGCCAGTTCAATGGGATCTTTAACAAGTACCATTGCCTTTATCCGTTCAGGAAAAGTCGATTTTCAATTAGTAGCAAAGTTGTTTCCTCTTATTTTCACAGGGTCCTTACTAGGTGCCTGGGTAGTCAATTTTGTCTCACCCGAATTATTAAAGCCATTGGTATTAGTTCTCTTAATAGCCGTTGCTATTTATACGATTCTAAAGAAAAACTGGGGACATGAATCGACTTACCAAAAACTATCTTTGCAAAAAGCCCTACTATTTTCATTTATTATATTTGCAATTGGTTTTTATGATGGATTTTTAGGTGCTGGAACAGGATCCTTTATATTATTTGCCTTTTTGATTATTGGTTTCGATTTTTTACACTCAGCGGGAAACGCAAAATTTCTAAACTTCGGAAGTAATATTGCGGCGCTCATCATGTTCATTTTTCTTGATGCGGTCAACTTTTCCTATGGGATACCGATGGGGATATCTATGATAGTAGGAGCTTTAGTAGGTTCTAAATTCGCCATTAAGAAAGGAGTAGCATATGTAAGAGTGTTATTTATCTTTGTTACTGTTTTCTTAATCATAAAAAATATTATTGATTACATAAAAATTTTGTAATCGTTTATAAGCCGGCATACCTTTAAGTTAAATTAGACTTAACATGTTTTTCGATTTGATTACACTCTTTCACACCTCTAAATGTGACATATAGGAATTATTTAGGTATATGATAGATAGATATAGAATGTGTGGAAAGGTGTGGTTGGTGATGAGTGAAAAGTGGAATGGTGAAGAAATGGTAGATGTAACTGGGAAAACGATTGTGATTACCGGAGCTAATAGCGGTATTGGCTTTGAAACAGCCTTTGTGCTCGCTAGTAAAGGGGCAGAGATAATTCTTGCGGTTCGGAATGCTTCAAAGGGCGAAAAGGCTGTCGAAAGAATTACCTCCGTCTACCCTAAGGCGGACGTACGAGTGATGCAACTCGATTTAAGTGATTTAAGCAGCATTCGTCATTTTGCTGATTCCTATTTGGAAAACTATGACTCACTTTCTGTTCTTATCAATAATGCAGGTGTCATGATCCCACCTTACAGTAAGACGAAGGACGGTTTCGAGCTACAATTAGGAAGCAATCATCTCGGTCATTTTGCTTTGACAGGTCTGCTTCTTCCGTGTATTCTCTCTACACCAAAATCGAGGGTTGTCACATTAAGCAGCTTAGCCGCCATCAATGGATTTATTGACTTCGATAACTTAAATGGTGAAACTAATTATAAACCCATGAAATACTATGGGCAAAGTAAGCTCGCCAATCTTCTCTTCGCCCGCGAATTACAGAACAAGTTCAATCAGCACCAAGCCGACTCGATTAGTGTTGCCTGTCACCCTGGCCTTGCTCATACGAATCTTATGTCACGCGGATCAGGAAGACCGGTAAATAAGTTCGTCCACTTTCTTTCCAAAACTATCACCCAGCCTGCAAGCATGGGGGCGCTTCCGACTCTGTACGCCGCGACGGAACCTGCCTTAACGGGCGGAGAATACATCGGACCCGATGGAAAGAAAGGCAGAAAAGGCTTTCCTAAAAAAGACGATATTATTGATACTTTATATAATAAGGAAACCTCGAAGAAATTGTGGGATATTTCGGAAACTATGACAGGTGTCAAATATAGTTTCACCGCAGACATATACAATAAATAATTATCGAGTCAATCACTTATAAAACATTCGTTAAAAGAGCAATTTTCAATGCTCTTTTTTATTTTTACCTTTTCAATAGAATGGGTGAGCGAGCCTATAAAAGAAAGAAACTAAAAACATTAAAGAGGTGCGTAAATGCTTAATAATGAAAAAATCACTTTATATCCACTATTCTCAATGAAAGCAAAAGAGACCGAATGAATAAAAGGCAGGCAAGTTTTTATCTCAAATAGGTTAGCTGTTGCCTCCCCCCTCTCATCTTCTTTCCGGATATGCTATGCGGTCCACACTAACATGGATTTTAAGACCAAAAAAAGAGGAAGCATAATGCTTCCTCTTTCTACATCCATTATTCAGCGTCAAAAACTTCGACTTTCTCCATTTTGTCGCCATTTTTCATAGCTTTAGCTGTTTCAAGTCCAGATGTTACTTTACCGAATACCGTGTGGACACCGTTAAGATGTGGTTGCGGTGCGTGAACGATAAAGAATTGGCTTGAGCCAGTGTCTTTTCCAGCATGTGCCATAGATAGGCTGCCTGCTTCATGTTTATGAGGATTTCCTACAGTTTCACACTTGATCTGTGTGCCGCTTCCGCCTGCACCTGTACCTGTTGGATCTCCACCTTGGCTTACGAAACCTGGGATGACACGGTGAAATACTACGCCGTTATAAAATCCTGTGTTCGCTAAGTTTTCGAAGTTAGCTACTGTGTTTGGTGCTTCGTTCGGGAAAAGATCGAATTCGATTTTTTCTCCATTTTCCATAAGTATGTATCCTTTTTTAGCCATGTAAAACATCTCCTTTAATATAAACTGAATCAAACCTTATAGTAACATTTTTAGAAGAAGAAAGAAAAGATAGAGCCATTTATTTCGAATTCAATCATTATACAGCTTACCGTCTTTTCTTATATAATTAGAATGATTTAAATCAAAGGGGGAACTAATTATGGTACAACGATTTGATGCATTAGTCGTGGACAAGCAAGAGGACCAATTTTCCGTTAGCATTCAGGAACTAACACTTGATGACTTACCTCAAGGCGAAGTGCTCATCCGCGTTCATTATTCAGGTGTGAATTATAAAGATAGCCTAGCTAGCATTCCGAATGGAAACATAGTCACAAACTATCCAATTGTTCCGGGAATTGATTTAGCTGGTGTCGTCGTTTCATCAGAGAATCCCCGTTTTAAAGAGGGAGACGAAGTCATTGCGACTTCCTATGGAATCGGCGTTTCCCAATCCGGGGGCTATAGTGAATTTGCCCGCGTTCCTGCAGAGTGGATTGTTCCACTTCCTGAGGGCCTTACATTGAAAGAAGCGATGGTTATCGGGACGGCTGGTTTTACTGCGGCCTTATCGGTTCTCCGTCTAGAAGAAAATAACCTCACTCCTGATCAAGGAAGTGTTCTCGTAACTGGTGCAACAGGTGGGGTCGGCAGCTTTGCAGTCTCGATACTTTCCAAACTTGGCTATTCGGTTGAGGCGAGTACAGGAAAAGAATCAGAACACGGGTACCTAAAGGAAATTGGTGCCTCAACAATTGTATCACGTGAAGATGTCTACAATGGCAAGCTTCGGGCACTAGGCAAACAAAAGTGGAGTGGTGCGGTTGACCCAGTTGGCGGAGAACCACTTGCTTCTGTCCTTAGTCAAATTCAATACGGAGGTTCTGTTGCGGTAAGTGGATTAACAGCAGGTACCAATCTACCAGCTACTGTCTTTCCATTCATCCTAAGAGGTGTTAATTTACTCGGAATTGATTCCGTGAATTGCCCAATGGATACGAGATTGAAGGTTTGGCAGCGACTCGCTACCGATTTTAAGCTGGCACATTTAGAACAGCTCATACAACGGGAAATTACCCTTAAAGATTTACCGGATGTCCTTCCTACCCTTTTAAAAGGGGAAGCAAGAGGCAGAACAATCGTTAAACTATAAACCAAAAAGTGACGAGAGCATTGACTTCTCGTCACTTTTCATTGTGAATTTTTATCGATAGGGAGAATGATATCAACGATGGTTCCTTTTCCTACTTCACTACTAAATTGGATTTCACCCTTATGCTCATGAATGATTTTAGTACTGACCATGAGTCCTAATCCTGTTCCTTTTTCCGTTGTACTATAAAAAGGCTGTCCTAAATGCTTTATACGCTCTTCTGAGATTCCACTACCCTGATCAATAAAGGAGATAACTATGGATTCCCCTTCATATTTTAACTGAATATGAAGTTTCCCTCCTTTAGGCATTGCTTCTATCGCATTATTAACGACATTAGTAAACACCTGTTTTAACTGAGTAGGCTCACCAAGGACCCATGCAAAATTCTTTTTATATTCTTTGATAATTTCAACGTCATTTATTATCGCCTGAAACTCGGCTAACATAATTACACTGTCTAATATATCGGTAAGCTGAATCGATTCCCAAACCTTCGCTTCAGGCTCTGCTAAGCTCAAAAATTCATTGGCTAAAATTTCAATTTTCTCAACTTCACTTACAGTCATTTCAAGATAGTCCTTTTTATCAGGGCTTTCTCTCAATAGTTGTAAAAATCCTTTAACCGTTGTTAACGGATTCCTTATTTCATGTGCAATACCCGCAGCCATCTGCCCCACCGCAGATAGCATGTTAGATTTACAAAGTATTTCTTCTGTTTTCTTACGCTCGGTAATATCTCTGCAAAACACCTGTATGGCTGGACGGTCCTTATAAATAATCGGAAGTCCAAGTGTTTCTCCATAAAATTCTTGTCCATCAAGTCTAATGAACTTTTGCTCCAATAAATCAACTGCTTTATAATCGTCTCTCATTATCTTGATTCGTTTTTTTACAGTTTCTAGAGAATCAGGGTGAACGAACTGAAAAACGGACATGCCAATAATATCATCTACACTATCCATACCTAGCATTTTTGCCCCCATAGGATTCATATACTCAATGACCCCATTACGATGCACAAAAATCGCTTCAGGTGATACTTCCACTAAACTGCGATACCTTTCTTCACTTTCCTTCAAGGCAGCTTCAGCAAGCTTTTGATCCGTGATATCCCGATAAACGAAGGCAAATGCACTCGGCTCATTTGTATTGTCCTGGATAGTAAAAAGGGAGATGCTTACATTGATTAACTGGCCATCTTTTCTTTGTCTAACCGTTTCAAAGCCTTTCTTTTGTTCCCCTTCCCTAACCTGGCTATGCAATTCATTTACTGACTCCTTCAAAAATTCAGGAATAATTGGAAACGGTTTACCTATTATTTCATCATTTGTCCAACCAAAAAAATCTTCAAAAGCAGAATTAACTTGAAGGGTTTTTCCTTCCAGATCAACGATAGAAATGGCGTCCGCATTATTCTCCATGAAAGACTTAAGTTGCTCTGCGATTTCCTCCGACTGTTCTCCCATTTGCCTTTGCCCATAATTAACAAGCCTTTTACTCATCAATTTTTTTATTCCTTTCTTATCCGGAAATTTACTGTCTCAATTTTACAGTATCAGTAAATCATTTGCTAGTTTTAGCATATGATATTTTGATTACATAATTGACACACAAAGAGGCCAAACCTCCATATAAGGTTCAGCCTCTTTTCTAAAATGTATTATAAATATTTTCACATTCTGTACCTGTGGGTTCATAAAAACAATGAAGCTTAAAACGCCCTACTAAAGGCTGGTTATACCAGGTTGCCGGACAATCTCCCGGTGGCCTGAAGTACCATAGGCTAAATTTTGAAGGCCATATCCTTTCACCATTTACACTACGACGCGCAAGTCTTTTTTCTCTCTCTCTTGCTCGTTGATAAAAATAACCTTTTTGAACAGCTTCGAAGGCATGTTCCTGATAAACCATATCCGGAATCGTTCTTAATCCTAAAAAATCGGAACAGTTCGACCTTATTCGGTTGACTCCAACATTCCCAATCATCAGCATGCCTTGATCACCTTCGCTCTCACCTTCAGCTCTAAGCAACCTTGCCAACAATGCAATATCAGAATCCGTATGTTTTACGACGGCCATTCTATCACCTCCACTTTTTTTATCCTATGCCTAGTGGGTAGAAAAATGACTTCTTGATTTAACAAAACCTTCATACACACTACATGCCCTTTCAACAATGCGGCACTATACTTAAGTAAGGCTGGATAGCACGCGTGGCTATCAAGGTATTTGGCGAAGGCGGGGCCAGTACTAGTACTTTTTATACATATAAAAAAGACGACACCCAATGTGCCGTCTTTTCCAGTTTCCCATCAATCCTGCGGATCAAAAGCTGCTTCGAACGCTAGGGATACCTTTTCGAACTCCTCGTCCGTTTCGATATCGATTAGCTCTCCTTCACCCTCGACTCTGAAAAAGAAAATATCAATATCATCCTCTGTATCTTCTTCAATATCTTCAAGCAAGCCCACTGCTACATATTCCGTTCCTTCTACATCTAATGATCCTAGAACTTCAACTTCATGGCCCTCGTCATTGTCATCAGTAAGGGTGAAAACTTCACCTTCTCGAATTTTTCCCATAATATCTCTCCTCTCATATCCATTAATAATGGCGTTGTTCCCATAGTATATCTACTATTTCATATAGAAACAAATTTTTGCTTACAAAAAGATAAATTCTTTTCTTTCTTTGAAATATGTCACTATAGCCTCAATATATTTTTCGTATTCCCCTGTCCTTAACAAATGACTTCTCCACTATACATGTGTAGACAATACTTTTTCTTAATTAAATATTGTCTATTGATTTATCGATCACTTTTCACGATTTACCAGTCCATTCTTCCTTCATTAATCATTTTTTTAATAATCAGACAAACACTACCTCAAATTGTAATTTTATTACGAATAATGTTATATATACTAGTATTAGCATATTGCACCTAAACAGAAGGAGGAAGTTCCTTGGCTATAAAAAGAGTCGATCATATTGGAGTTGTTGTTAGAGATCTTGAAAAATCCATAACCTTTTATCAGGATGTTTTAGATTTAAAATTGAAATCGCGGGTGCCACATACAGATGGGGTAATCCAACTAGCATTCCTTGGATACAATGATTCAAACGAAACAGAAATTGAATTAATTCAAGGTTATAGCGACACGCTGCCATCCGAAGCAACAATTCATCATTTTGCCATCAGTGTCGATGATATAGAAGAAGAATATGCTCGGATTCAAGGCTTTGAAAACGTCGAGCTAATTGATCAGGAAATTGTTACCCTGCCCAATGGTTATCGCTATTTCTACATATATGGACCAGAAAAAGAATGGATTGAATTTTTCCAAAGATAATTATTAATAAAAAAGCAGAGTTGCTAAAACTTCTGCTTTCTTTGCGTTGCATCATAAAACACCTCTCTTTTACAGCAATGCTGAAATATATGGCTATATCATACCTACTAAAGGAATCCCCCTTCTCTTTAACCAAAATAAAAAGAACCTTACAGGTTCTTTTTTGGTTTAGTTGTTAGAATGCATATTTGAATAACCCATAATATAACGGTCCAAGACAGACGACTAATGTGATTGCAGTCAATAATTTACTAATAGAATCAGGTAATTCTTCTGCTTTCTTATCACTATTGTAGTTTTTGCTCATAAAGCTGAAAATAATATCCCATAGCAAAGAACCAACAAATACGCATTTCCATACCAGAGGTGTAAGGATAGAGGTTTTCGTTATGTACCCAAATAACCCTACCCAAGTGATAATCGAAATGACAAAATCCATTTTTGCAAGAGAGGTTTTATAAGCACCTTTAATGAGAAAACCAATCGCGGCCGTTCCTAATATTCCTAAATAAATCATCCAAAATATATGTCCCATTTCTCATTCCTTCTTCCCTATGATTCTTCAATTATATGAAGAACCAAAGGAAAAGGAAATCTCTTAATAATTGAAGCCATTGTCCAAACGATGTAAGCAGAAGTTTTGCGTACAAGAACCACTACATCCACGAACATTCGATACAGGATTCAATGAAATAAAAAAGGAAGTGGTGTGAGGACTATTACGAATAAAGATGATTCAAGGGACCCTACCCCTGAATCACCTTTGCTTTTATCCCCGTTATTACCAGCTTGCCTTTTTGACACCAGGTAAATGTCCTTTATGAGCGAGGTCTCGAAAAACAATACGTGACATGTTAAATTTGCGCATATACCCACGCGGTCTTCCTGTTACTCCACAACGATTGTGAACACGTGTTGGTGAAGAGTCTCGTGGGAGTTTGGCCAATGCATCAAAGTCCCCTTTCTCTTTCAGTTCCCTACGGATCTCTGCATATTTTTCTACCATCGCCAACTGTTTTTGTGCTTTTACTACTTTAGATTTTTTGGCCATTTGAATCTCTCCTTTATTAAAATATAGAGAATGTTATTTAGGTTATATAATTCTATAAACTGTTCACGATTCGTTCCGCTACCTATCTTTCTTCATAAAACATAATCATTACGATTTAAAATTCAAAATTACTTCGTTTCACGGTGAAGCGTGTGTTTCTTTAAACGCGGGCAGTACTTTTTCAATTCAATTCGATCCGGGTTATTCCGCTTGTTTTTCGTTGTGATATAATTTCGGTCCCCTGTTTCTGTGCATGCTAAAGTGATGTTTACTCTCATCTTTGTTTCCTCCTATTTAGTTTTTTAATGAACTATTTCCGTAAAAGCAGGTAATGGATCTTCATACTGAGACCAATCCTGCTGCAACTCTATTTCCGTCAACAAGCATTGATCTAATTCATTTTCGATTTCCTGTTGATTCATTTGAATGCCAATCATCACTAGTTCCGTCATCCGGTCTCCGTAAAGATCATCCCAGCTTTTCAACAATTCAGGTTCATCCTGCAATATCTGCTGTTGTTCATCTTTAGGATAAGCTGCAATCCATTTACCTGCTCCCTGGATCATTAATGACGGTCCAGCCTGTGATAGCAGGCCTGCTGTATCATTTCTCGATGCCAACCAAAGGAAGCCCTTTGCCCTCACCACTTCCACCGGCCAACTTTCTAACCACGTCATCAGCCGCGATGGATGAAATGGCTTTTTCCTTCTGTAAACGAAGGAGGCTATCCCATATTCTTCGGTTTCTGGAATATGCTCTTCATTTAATTCCTTTATCCAGCCTGCTCCTTGGCTCGCCTTTTCAAAATCGAACAGATGGGTGTTCATGACTTCTTTTAGCGGCACCTGGGAATGACTCGTTTCAATGATCCGCGCATCAGGATTTATTTTTTGAAGAACCGCGTTCAATTCCGCAACTTCTTCTGCTTTCATTAAATCGATTTTATTTAAAAGAATCACATTAGCGAACTCTATTTGGTCAATCAATAGATCAACCACTTCCCTCTGATCGGCCTCATCGGTTGCCTGCATTCGATCAATAAGAGTTTCCCCTGAAGCGTAATCCTGCCAAAAGTTCTTCGCATCAACAACGGTAACCATCGTATCGAGCCGACAAAATTTTGATAAATCAATTCCCACGTTTTCATCAACATACGTGAAGGTTTGAGCGACTGGAACGGGTTCACTGATACCAGTCGATTCAATCACAATATAGTCGATATTACCTTTTGTGGACAGCTTTTCAACCTCAATCATTAAATCCTCACGAAGTGTACAGCATATGCAACCGTTCTGCATTTCCACCAACTTTTCATCTGTCCGAGTAAACCCTCCCTGTTTGACAAGGGACGCATCAATATTGACCTCACTCATATCATTGACGATGACCGCAACCTTCAGATTCTCTCGATTTTCAAGGATATGATTCAGCAGCGTCGTCTTTCCCGCACCAAGGTATCCACTTAAAACCGTAACGGGGATTTTCTTATTTCTCATTCACAAACACTCCTTAAACATATCTGCATTTTAAATCCATTCACAAATCAAAATCATTACGATTTATACCATAGGATTACTTTCTGTTTAAATCCACCCCCCTTATAATAAAACGTAATCATTACTATTTGCAAGTTTTTTTTAAAAATTTTATTGATTTCAATTTTCCTTCCATTACACCTTTTTTAATAGTATAAGAATCATAAAAATAAAAATAAATGGAGGCCCAATCACACATAACAGCATGTGTAAAGAACCTCCAGTGTTATTGTCATATTCACATTAAGCTACATCACCAATTTTAACCTTATTCCACCATTTCCAACTCTGAAGATTTTACTGTCTCTTGTTCAAAAGATTCAATCTCTCGTTGTTTCGCCAGTTTAGAAGCTTGTGACACGGACCACGTTAAATTCCCAAAGGCAATCACTGTCCCTACCGAGATAACTAACACCTTTTTACAAAGTATTTTCTTCAATAGCAACCTCCTGAAAATGTATTGGAATACTTCAAATATAAACCAACAATGTTAACCTAACATCAAGAAACTGTAAATGTACGGACTTATTTTTGTACTTTAGATGTAACAAAAAAAGCTGATTGCATAGGCAGTCAGCTTTTCATAGTTGATTCTTATTATTTATAAAACACTTTGTCGATATTGTATTTTGCATGAAGTTTGTTGATCATGTACGTTTCATAGATTTCACGTTCCATTGCGTCTTCTACAACAAGAATGTCAATTTTTTTGACTTCATTACGGTGTAACTTAATCGGAGAAACATTATCCTCGAAATGTTTTTTGACTCTTTGTCTTAATTTACGTGCTTTTCCGACAAAAATCAGCTCATCATTTTCGTTATAAAACATGATGATGCCGCCTTTATCACGGGGAATTAAATGAAAATCAATGAACCCGTAAATTTCTGGGATGATCGCTTCGTCTCCCTCTATTACTTGTTTCCTTTGTTTAATGCTTATATCCGCTGCAGGGATCTCAATATTTATCATTAAAAATCACGTCCTCTATTTGTGTAAGGTAAAACTTCCAACATTGGGCCTGTTTACCCTTTGATGGTTAATATGCACAAAACCAAAATTGCTGCGCCCTGTGTCAACGCCTGGCAACTTACGCCCGGCTCTGCTTTATTCCTAAAGGTAAATGTTATCATAATTATGAAGGAAAAGCCATGCATGCCTTATTTGAGCGTTTATAAGCGATATAGATTGCAATCATGGAAATCAGTGAAAGAACACATATATTAAAAACCTATATCACGGTCCTATGTATACTTTACCCCAACATATAAAGAAGAAGACCCGTTAAGAGTCTCCTTCTTTATCAGAAATATCCGTTACCACTTGTGAGCCTTTGCATTACTTTTTAGTTTAATGTTTGTTTGCGATTCTTGCGTATGGCCATTTACTTGAGACTTGGAACGCTTAGGTCTTGTCCAGTTATGGTGAAACTTTTGAGAATGTGGATCTAATTGATCTTTATAACTCATTCTGTATCACCTCATCAATAGGATTTGGATATTCTGTACACGTGATAGGTCATCCCTATCACATGTCCTAGTATTTGATTTTTGCAAGGCATTCATACACCACTATTATTAAAAAGTAAATTCCATGGACTTACCTTTTGAAAGGACCTTCCCTTGACTATCAATCGCATCACTTGTCATAAAGGAAATTCCCTTCACATCTTTAGCACTTAGAATGAAACCAATGTTCCCCTGCTTTGAGCCATTTCCTTCTATTTCCCCGTTCAGCTCTTCTAAGTAGATGTCATCTTCCCATGTCATATGTTTCCCACTGTCAGTTTCCAGAAAAGCAACCGGGGAGAACATAACGTTTTTCTCTGAAGTATTTTTGATTTCAACATTCACTTTTACGATATCGAATTCGTCATCATGTGTGTATCCATGAAAGAAATCAATCATACTGTAATCCGGGAAGGCATGCATCACCTTTATATCTTTGATTACTACCTCAATCGGACCGACCTTCAGAGACTCATTTGCCTTATTATAGGCCTTTAATGTTAGGTCACCTTTTGCATCGGAAACCGTTTGGCCGATTTGTTTCAGGTTAATATCATCAGGAAGTTGTGGATTCGGAACATAGACATCCTTTTTCACCAATGGTTGTGCAACTTCCTCCGTTTTTTCTTTCCCTTTCTGTTCGTCAAAAGCTGGTTGAGTGTTTAGAGCACCAAATGTGGTTAATAAAAGGGCACCTATAATTAGTTTGTTCACGGAATCCCTCCCAGAATTCATTACCTTTTCTTTAATAGATCAAAGATGATCTTAGCCTGGTCCGTATTATCAACCTGGCCGGCAAAGCGCTCTTTATATGGACCGTATGCATAGACCGGTACATCTTCACCTGTATGACCGCCGGTTGTCCACGCGGTATTAGTCCGATTATCAAATATTGCTTCTATAGCATTATCGATGTTCGTCACATTTTTTGTTTTAGCTGCATCTGAAACCGTTTTGATTTCATCTTTAGTCAGCTTGACTTTATTTTGATCGATATATTGTTTTAAAGTCTTTTCTACATCCGCGCCTTTTACGATCGCATCAGCCATAAAGTCAGGTGTACGTTTTGCAGCCTTAATCGGTTCACCGAACCAGTTATAAATACCCTTTGCTCCAATTGAGAATCCTCCAGTAGAATGGTCAGCAGTCGCCACTACCAAGGTATGCTTGTCTTTCTTTGCAAATTCAATGGCCGCTTTGTATGCTTTTTCAAAGTCCTCCATTTCACTCATCGCACCTACAATGTCATTATCATGTCCAGCCCAATCGACTTGGCTTCCTTCAACCATCAAGAAGAACCCATCTTTATCTTTGTTCAAACGCTGAATGGCTGAATTTGTCATGTCTTTCAAAGAAGGAGTTTCGTTTGGACGATCAATCATTTTCGGTAGTCCTTCTGAAGCAAACAAACCAAGAACCTGTTTATTTTTATCCTTTAACATTTGATTTTTATCGGTTACATAACTATAGCCATCTTTTTTGAAGGCTTTCGTCAAATCAATATCCGGTCGGACAAAATTGGATTTCCCACCACCTAGCAGGACGTCAATCTTATGTTTGCCATTAATTAATTCCTTATAATAATCATCCGCAATAGCATTCATGTTTTTCCGGCTTTCATCATGTGCACCAAAGGAGGCTGGTGTAGCATGAGTGATTTCCGAAGTCGCAACAAGTCCAGTCGCTTTTCCTCTTTCCTTTGCGGCTTCCAACACCGTTTTGACATTGGATTTATCATTATCAACAGCGATTGCAGCGTTATAGGTTTTCACACCTGCAGACATCGCCGTTGCCGCTGAAGCTGAATCCGTTATGTTTTGTGCAGAATCCTCTGGGTATGTCATCTGCTGACCAACCAAGTATTTATCAAACTCTGTCCTTTCTGCCACTGAAGTAGCAGGATTATCTTTTAAATACCGGTAAGCGGAGGTATAGGAAACACCCATGCCGTCACCTATCAAGAAAATGACGTTTCTAATTTCTGGTGATTTTTGTGATTTTTCCTTTGCCAACGCATCTTCATTAGTTGTGGACCATGTTAAACTTCCAATTGCTAAGGCAGAAACGAGGGTAATAGGCAAAAATCTTTTACTCAATTTACTCTTCAAAAAAATGACCTCCCATAAATTAGTTCATATATTTAATTAAACTATAAGGGAAGAAGATGAACCTAGTGTCAAGGAAATGTAAAAATGCAGCGGTTTAATTGTTAAGACAGAGTAAATACAAATTAGGAAAAGACGGAGTCATCGTAATATAGTTCGAGGTGGACTGCTTCAACAAACGGATGCCAGTTCTGCTACTTCAGATGAGGTTTTCCAGATGATAATAGAAAGTACTCCACTCCAAAAAGTGACTGCCCCTGAAGAGGCAGCCGATGCTGTGTTATTCTTCACATCCCCCTGGAGCAGGGCTGTAACTAGTCGAACTTAGTTGTGGATTTTATGGATTAACCATGGAGATGGACAATCATGTCTAAAGTAAAAAAAAGCGCTCTATTCCAGAGCGCTTCAGTTTGTAGACAAAAGGGGTTCGGAATGTTTTAATTCCGGACCCCTTTTGAAATTCCCTTTGAATTTTGCTCATGATTAAGAGATTGGGCCTCTACGAGCCCACTTTATTAAGCCATTCTTGGACCTTGCCATGTACAATTGGCTATCTTCTTTAAATTCATGGCAGCGAAAGTAAGCATCGCCTGCATCGACAATTTTTTAAGTCCCCTTAAAGTAGTCCAACGCATACCATGCTTTTCTTTTGCATCTGCGAATACACGCTCTATTGTTTCTTTACGTTTCGCATATATAGGTTTTACATCCTTGTGATGACGCAGATGATCTGCTTCTTCCATATAATTTTGCCAGATATGGCGTGTCACCACTTTTTGATGGTCTTTGCTTACTGTACACTGTGATAAAAATGAGCATGTCGCACAAGTGTGTTTGGGTGATTTGTACTCGCGATAGCCCTCTTTATTTGTTGTTGAGTACTTTAAAATCTCGCCCGATGGGCAGAGATAACAATCAAAATGTTCATCGTAAACATAGTCATGCTTGCGAAAGAACCCTTCTTTTGTTCGTGGACGTGTATAGGGTAAAGCTGGTGTGATTTCTTTCCCAAAAAGGTAGCTTGTAATGGCTGGTGTTTTGTAAGCTGCATCTGCGGCAACAGCTTCAGGTTTTCCAACTTTCTCAATCACTTGTTCAACAAGAGGCTCTAAGATATGACTATCATGCGTATTTCCCGGTGTTACAATCGTCCCCAGCACAAAACCGTTGCGGTCCGCAGCCGCATGAAATGAATAGGCAAACTGTTTTGTTCGTTCATCTTTTACATAGTAGCCACTCTCAGGGTCAGTTGTACTTTCTTTAATTTCTTTGGTTTCTTCTTTATCAAATTTATCCGGTGGAAAAGGCTTCTTTCCATTGTTTTCACGATCTTGATTTATTTCTTCTTGAAGGCGTCCTTGATATGCTCGTGTTTCCTTACGAACGATTTTCTTTTCGAATTTTCGCTTATTCGCACTGGCTTTCACATGTGTTGAATCAACGAATACGTGCTCTGCACTTATTAACTTTCTTTCTGAAGCTGTCATTAAGATACGATAAAAAATCCGTTCAAACAGGTCTGTATCTTTAAAGCGACGCTCATAATTTTTCCCGAACGTTGAGAAGTGAGGTACTTTATCATGGAAACCGTAACCTAAAAACCAACGGTAAGCCATATTCGTTTCAACTTCTTCAATCGTTTTACGCATCGAACGAATACCGAAGGTATATTGAATGAATGTCAATTTAACTAAAATAACTGGATCAATACTTGGGCGCCCTATCTCTGAATACATATCTTTCACCAAGTCATAAATGAAAGTGAAGTCAATGGCTCCCTCAATTTTACGAACCAAATGGTTCGCTGGCACCAGTTGATCCAAAGTGATCATTTCAAGTTGATCTCGCTGAATAGAATTATGTTTCGAAAGCATCGTCATCACCTCAAGTTTTAATACTTCTATATTAAAACAAAAAGGACTGTAGGCAAAAGTGGTTATATCTAATTGTTAAAACAAAGTTGATTGGAACGGAAGGTGCGAGACTCCTGCGGGAAATGCGTGTCCAAGGGAGACCCCACAGGCGCAAAGGCGCCGAGGAGGCTCCCTGACCGCCCGCGGAAAGCGAGTGCCTGGAGTGGAAATCAACGTCGAATTTTTACACCCCCTCAAAAAAACTGTAGACAAACTCGATTTTCATCGAGTTTGTCTACAGTCTGAAGCGCTCTATTCCAGAGCGCTTTTTAATATTACTTCTCTACCTTCAAACATTCCAAAGCACGGGCTGCATTCACTCGCGCAATTTCGACTGAATCGGCGGAAGATAAAGCAACAGCTACCCTTCTACCAACCTTCGTGACCGGTTTTCCAAAGACGCGCACTTGTGTATTCGGCAAAGCCAAGGCTTGTTCAACACCAACTATAGAATATTCCGATAACTCAACTGGCGCTTTTAACGGACGGCTGGCTCCTGGAGTAATCAGCGTGATTTCTGGAATTGGAAACCCTAGAATTGCTCTTACATGCAGGGCAAACTCCGATAAATTTTGGGTAGCTAATGTCACTAGCCCTGTATCATGCGGGCGTGGAGAAACTTCACTGAAATAGACTTTATCTCCAGATAGGAAAAGTTCTACCCCAAATAATCCGTATCCTCCAAGTTCATCTGTAATGGCTTGGGCAATTCTTTTCGCCTCTACGATTTGTGCTTCTGTCATATTATGAGGTTGCCAAGATTCAATATAGTCCCCACCCTGCTGAATATGACCGATTGGAGCACAAAACATCGTTCCATTTACTGCACGAACAGTAAGGAGCGTGATTTCAGAATCAAAACGAATAAATTCTTCAATTATCACTCGTCCATTTTGAACCCGGCCGCCTTCCATCGCAATTTGCCAACATTCTTCAAGATCATCTTCCGTACGGCAGACACTTTGCCCTTTCCCTGAAGAACTCATTAGCGGTTTTACGACATTAGGAAACCCAATCTCTTTGGCAGCTAGGACAAATTCTTCATATGTATCAGCAAATTTGTAAGCAGCAGTTGGAAGCTCTAGTGTTTCAGAAGCCAACCTTCTAATTCCTTCACGATCCATTGTTAACTTAGCCGCTCTTGCTGTTGGAATGACATGAAAGCCCTCATCCTCTAATTTGATTAATTCAGATGTGGCAATAGCCTCAATTTCCGGCACAATTAAATCGGGTTGTTCTTTTTCAACAATTTCCCTAAGCTGATTCGCATCCAGCATATCGATGACATAACTTCGATGAGCAACTTGCATTGCAGGTGCCTGTTCATAGCGGTCTACGGCAACGGTCTCTACACCAAGACGCTGTGCTTCAAGAATGACCTCTTTACCTAATTCACCCGAACCTAATAATAAAATCTTTTTCGATTTATACATCCAGTCTCTCCCCCTCCATGTCTTCAAAACCATTATATACGAACTATAAATGAATAAACACAAAATTTTATTCGTCTTTTCATTTATTTTTCTCTATTAATAGCAAGTGAACGTAATAAATACAGGTTTTTTAACAAATAAAACGCTTAACACAAAAACCAATATTTAATTCACACTTGACAACTAAGATTAATATGTTTTATGCTGGTTTTATATAATAAAATATATCGGCTGACTAGTTCACTAGAGGCTCTCTATTCAACAACATGAATAGGGGGCCTTTTCGTTATTATCAAATGAGGGAGGAATTTACTTTGCAAAAAGAATTACTAAGGCCTATGTTCCCTATTATGAAGGAGAAAAAAAATACCCGCTTAGAAGAGATGGAGTACCTACATCTGCCTGATAGAAAATTTTTTCAATGGTGCCAGCAGCAATATTCGCTGAATAAAGGAGTTTACAATACGATTGATAATTGGTTTTATGAATATGGTATCATCCATATCCTTAACCGTCGGATCAACCTTTTAGCCTTCTTGGAATTTGCTACTTCTCCAGAACAGGAAGCTGGAAAGACAAAGTTCATTAAATTTGGAAATGGCGGCCTAACAAAAAAACTTCAGGAATTCATCGCTCGTTAACATGGTTAACACTAAAGAATCCCACCTCAGTGAGAAGTCAAATTCCCTTCACTAAGGTGGGTATACAGGAGTAGATGTCGAAATTTGTTCTACGATTTTTTTTGTAAATGTAAGCGCTTTCTATTATAATAAACTTAGGTTGGATGGCATGCGTGGCCGTCAATGTATCTGGCGTAGGTGGGGCCGATACTAGCGCTAAAGGAGTCAAGCTTCTTTACCGTAAAACTATTAGTATACCTTTTAGGTAAGGGCTGCAATTTAAGTAATACGAATGCTGGAGAAAAATCGTTACTTTTAGGATTAAAAACGAGTTAATCATGCAATCAATAAGGAAATTCAAACTTTACCTTATTATTGAAGCAGCCCTCATCGTTTCCGGTCTAATAGTTTATAAGACTAAAAGCTCTTCCCCTAAAGACCCGGAGTTGAGCTTTTTCACATGGACAAATTCACATATACAAACCAGCTAAAAAAATCCCCAGCGTTTTCTGATAAATCTCATCAAATTGTGTTAAAGGAAGCGGGTTTTTTCCTTTGCCGAGTTCAACGGTAAACCCCGGCCTCCGCCAATCCTGAATAAACCAATCCTTATATCCTGCATAACTATTAGCGGATTTGACGGGCTCATAACCGCTGACCCTCGCAAATTCATTGACGATCGTTTTAGACTCGGGTGGTTCCAAATCTTCAAACCCCCAATAAATGACCTCCCCTTGGGTATGAAAAGCAAGTACTCTGTCAAAATCCCGTTTTCTTGTCAAATCAGCCATCGCAATTGCCTCTGGCTGCGTTAGCGGACCTTTTCCAGAATAATTTGCTGGTCCTGGCTTCGTTACCATATTGCGAGCTTGTTCTAGCTCCCATTTGGCGGGAAACTGATCATTCAGATCGACTCCATTGATATTAGCTTTCCAGCCGGAAAAATCCTCGCTATTATTATTCCATTCCACGAGCTGTGATTTCAATGAGGCATCAGCAGGTGGTCCTTTTAGAACCAGCTCCACTCCATCAGGATTCACCATCGGAACGAGAGATAGCATCGTCTGCTGATAATAAGGGAACAGAGATAGACTGCGGATCCCAGTTTGATTCGTGATTGCCATTAAATAATCATTTAAAAAAGTCATAATCACAGGGGTCGTAATCCACTCATTTGCATGAAATGAACCATCATAGTGCACTCGTTTGTCACCATTCCCAATCAGCACTTCAGGGATCTCCCTCCCGAGAACCGAATCTCCAATCGAGGATGTTTTAATAAAAGGATAAATGCTTTTCAGTCGTTTTACATCATTCATCATCATTTGATAATCATATTCCTGATTTCCTTGAACAAGCCTCCAAGTAATCCTTAATGGTACAGAAATCGTCTGGCCAATTTTCAAGGCATTCGCATTGAGACTAGGATTAACCAAAAATAGTGCATCCAATGGAAGATTGCGTGATTTGGCAATCGCCCATAAGGAATCCCCTTTCTTAATATGATGACCAGTCGTCGTAAAGCCCGGAATTTTGATCTTCTGTCCTATCTTAAGGGCAAGAGGATCAATCCCGCTATTGGAATCAATTATCAGTTGATAATTCACATTGAATAATTGGCTATAATGCCACAAGGAATCATTCTGCCGCACAAAAACGTCCATACTGCACCTCCACTTATCCAAATGTATGCTGGTTTGACCAAATTATTGCCAATTTTCATCCCAATAATGGGTTGTGCCAATACACAAATACAAACCGCTTTGGTTGGCCTCACTGTCACATTGGTCAAATAACCCAGCTCAATTTTCTCCACATCAAGCCGTTTAACCTTCAAATAAATACAGGCATCCATTTATAAATGGATGCCTGTTTGCTTTTAGTTAAGATTAAGAATTCATTATTTTATGCTTCTTGCTTCTTCTGGTACTACTAAGCCTAGACCTTCAGCAATGCGTGTTCCGTATTCTGGATCAGCTTTGTAGAAATGGCCAATTTGGCGAAGTTTGATTTCTTCTAATTCGACTGGTTTCATTGCTCCCACAATAGTCTCTACAAGTCTAGTTTTTTCTTCTTCACTCAATAGGCGGTATAAGTCACCTGCTTGAGTGTAGTGGTCATCACTGTTATGTCCTACTTGTGCAACTTGCCCAGTCACTTCAAATGGAGTGGTTTTATTTTCAGCTGTTTCAGCAGGGCCATCAAAACTATTAGGTTCATAATAAACTGAACCCTTGCCATTGTCATCCGCACGCATGAAGCCATCACGTTGATAGTTGCTTGCTTCCACTTTCGGACGGTTAACCGGAAGTTGGTTGTGGTTAGAACCAACACGGTAACGGTGTGCATCACCATATGCAAATAGACGTCCTTGAAGCATTTTGTCTGGAGAAGCTTCAATTCCTGGTACGAATGTTCCTGGTGAGAACGTAGCTTGCTCTACTTCTGCAAAATAGTTTTCAGGATTCCTATTCAATTCCATCCGGCCAAGTTCGATTAACGGGTAATCTTTTTGAGACCATACTTTTGTTACATCAAATGGATCGAAACGGTAGGTATCTGCATCTTCCAAAGGCATGATTTGTACGTATAATTTCCATGCAGGGAAGTCGCCTTTTTCAATTGCATTGAAAAGATCTTCCGTATGGTAATCAGGGTTTTCACCCGCAAGTTTTGCAGCAAGATTCACATCAAGATTTTTGATGCCTTGTTCTGTCTTAAAGTGATATTTCACCCAAACGCCTTGTCCTTCATCATTCACCCATTTAAATGTATGGCTTCCAAAACCATGTGTATGACGAAGTGTAGCCGGAATGCCTCGGTCAGACATTAGAATCGTTACTTGGTGTAAAGATTCTGGAGAATGTGACCAAAAATCCCAGACCGCAGTCGGGTTTTTCAAATGTGTTCTTGGATCTCTCTTTTGTGTATGGATGAAATCGGGGAATTTGATCGCATCGCGGATAAAGAATACAGGCGTATTGTTACCAACGATATCGTAGTTTCCTTCTTCCGTGTAGAATTTAACAGCAAATCCGCGTGGATCACGAACTGTATCAGCTGAGCCTAATTCGCCAGCTACTGTAGAAAAACGGATAAATAAATCTGTCTTCTTGCCAACACCATTGAAAAGCTTAGCTTTCGTATACTTAGAAAGGTCGTTCGTTACTTCGAAAGTACCGAATGCACCGGCACCTTTTGCATGAACTACACGTTCAGGCACACGCTCACGGTTAAAGTGCGCTAATTTTTCTAATAAGTGTACATCTTGAATGAGTACAGGGCCACGTTGTCCCGCAGTGATTGAATTTTGGTTATCTCCAACTGGTGCACCCCAGCTAGTTGTAAGGTTTTTCTTATTAGTCATAATTGAACCACCTTTTCATTATTATTTATGTATATAATGATAAGCCTTATCAGAAAAAAATCAATACTTATTTATAATAATTTTAATATAATAATTAATTCATTAAGGTTATAATTGTTTATACTTTTATTTTAAATCCAGTAAAAGGAAATATCAAATTTTACAAATCGCTTTACTACAAGTTTCTTCGATTTTTTCATCCCTTTTACTGGTATTTCACTTCAATGTCACTTTTCCTTCATACTGCATGATTTTATCATTTCTATATCTAATAAGTTATTAATCGAGAATGAAGAAAAGTCTAAATATTTTCCATTATTTTCTTAAAAATTGGATAAATCTAGATCACTCTCTCATTTTATAACAAAGCATAAGATTCGCATGTGACAATGTTCACTTCTATTTTCTTTTTTAAAATCACAAGCAAAAGAGCTGCCATCCTTATATAAGGAATGGCAGCTCTTTTTTATGAACTAATGCTTTTATTGTTTTTGTGTGATTCCGGTATCTGATCAAACACACTTTATGAAGGACCTAAAAAAACGCCACACCTAATCGATGGTAGCGCCACATTCGCTAAAGCTTAGTTTAGGAAAGCTATGAATCCACCTGATATAAAGGTCGCTATCCACCCTATACAGCCGCCGTTTTATTGATGTTGAACCCTATTACTTTTTCTTCTATTAAACTTATCGTTCATTTTTCCTGACACCACTCCCTTCCTGGAATTAAGCAATAAAACAATTGTGAAAATACTGGTTTGTGTTCGTATAGAAAATAAGATACTATTACGTTAAAATGACCGTCCAATAAGAGTAAGGGTGATTTATATGAATGAACGGAAACAACTTGTAGTTAAGTATGCACACCAGTTATTTATTGAAAAGGGTTATCAAGCAACATCTATTCAGGATATTTTGGACTATAGCGGTATTTCAAAAGGGACATTTTATAACTACTTTTCTTCTAAAAGTGAACTGCTTAAAGCTGTCTTTATCTCGACCCAAGAAAAATTCGAACATGAAAGTAATGAACTATTAATCGGTCAAAATGTTGCGGATATTGAAATATTCATCAAACAATCTGAATTACAAATACACTCCAATAGAAGTAATAAACTATTTTCCTTATTTGAAGAAATAATGATTTCAAATGATACCGAACTTAAAAACTTTATTACACATGCAAAATTCAAACATATACATTGGCTATCAAAACGGTTTCTAGAAATATTCGGCGAAGAGAAAAAACCTTATATATTAGATTGTGCCATACTTTATTCAGGGATGATGCACCAAACCATTCATTTTAATGCGTTAGCTAAAGAGCCTGATTTCAACCCTACTGAAATAATTCGTTATTGTGTTGATAGGCTTAAAACTCTTTTCGATGATGTGAGCCAATCAGGAGTACAGCTTCTCGATCCTGATTATATAAAGCAATGGTTGCCAGAATGTTTCGATACGAAACAGGATTTTCACACTGCTCTCCTTCACTCTACAGCCGAACTTAAAAAAGTCATCTTAAAACTTTTCCAAGATGAAGCAGAACGGGTAAAACACTTAAAATTAGTTCACTTTATCCAAGAAGAATTTCTGCAAAAAGGTGAGCCGCGCCACTTTCTCATCGAAAGTGCTCTACTATCTTTAAACACAAATTTAAAGCTTAAAAACTCAAAAGAATTGAGTGATTTCGAAAAGATTATCGCTAGTAACTAAACTGGTTAAAGCCCCAATTATGGGGCTTTCAGTTTGTAGACAAAAGGGGTCCAGAATGTTTTAATTCTGGACCCCTTTTGAAATTCCCTTTGAATTTTGATCAAGATTAAGAGATTGGGCCTCTACGAGCCCACTTTATTAAGCCATTATTGGACCTTGCCATGTCCAATTGGCAATCTTCTTTAAATTCATGACAGCGAATGTAAGCATCGCCTGCATCGACAATTTTTTAAGTCCCCTTAAAGTAGTCCAACGCATACCATGCTTTTCTTTTGCATCTGCGAATACACGCTCTATTGTTTCTTTGCGTTTCGCATATATAGGTTTTACATCCTTGTGGTGACGCAGATGATCTGCTTCTTCCATATAATTTTGCCAGATATGGCGTGTCACCACTTTTTGATGGTCTTTGCTTACTGTACACTGTGATAAAAATGAGCATGTCGCACAAGTGTGTTTGGGTGATTTGTACTCGCGATAGCCCTCTTTATTTGTTGTTGAGTACTTTAAAATCTCGCCCGATGGGCAGAGATAACAATTAAAATGTTCATCGTAAACATAGTCATGCTTGCGAAAGAACCCTTCTTTTGTTCGTGGACGTGTATAGGGTAAAGCTGGTGTGATTTCTTTCCCAAAAAGGTAGCTTGTAATGGCTGGTGTTTTGTAAGCTGCATCTGCGGCAACAGCTTCAGGTTTTCCAACTTTCTCAATCACTTGTTCAACAAGAGGCTCTAAGATATGACTATCATGCGTATTTCCTGGTGTTACAATCGTCCCCAGCACAAAACCGTTGCGGTCTGCAGCCGCATGAAATGAATAGGCAAACTGTTTTGTTCGTTCATCTTTTACATAGTAGCCACTCTCAGGGTCAGTTGTACTTTCTTTAATTTCTTTGGTTTCTTCTTTATCAAATTTATCCGGTGGAAAAGGCTTCTTTCCATTGTTTTCACGATCTTGATTTATTTCTTCTTGAAGGCGTCCTTGATATGCTCGTGTTTCCTTACGAACGATTTTCTTTTCGAATTTCCGCTTATTCGCACTGGCTTTCACATGTGTTGAATCAACGAATACGTGCTCTGCACTAATTAACTTTCTTTCTGAGGCTGTCATTAAGATACGATAAAAAATCTGTTCAAACAGGTCTGTATCTTTAAAGCGACGCTCATAATTTTTCCCGAACGTTGAGAAGTGAGGTACTTTATCATGGAAACCGTAACCTAAAAACCAACGGTAAGCCATATTCGTTTCAACTTCTTCAATCGTTTTACGCATCGAACGAATACCGAAGGTATATTGAATGAATGTCAATTTAACTAAAATAACTGGATCAATACTTAGGCGGCCTATCTCTGAATACATCTCTTTCACCAAGTCATAAATGAAAGTGAAGTCAATGGCCCCCTCAATTTTACGAACCAAATGGTTCGCTGGCACCAGTTGATCCAAAGTAATCATTTCAAGTTGATCTCGCTGAATAGAATTATGTTTCGAAAGCATCGTCATCACCTCAAGTTTTAATACTCCTATATTAAAACAAAAAAGACTGTAGGAAAAAGTGTTTATTTCTAATTGTTAAAACAAAGTTGATTGGAACGGAAGGTGCGAGACTCCTGCGGGAAAAGCGTGTCCAAGGGAGACCCCACAGGCGCAAAGGCGCCGAGGAGGCTCCCTGACCGCCCGCGGAAAGCGAGTTCCTGGAGTGGAAATCAACGTTCGAATTTTTACAACCCCTAAAAAAGACTGTAGACAAACTCGATTTTCATCGAGTTTGTCTACAGTCTGAAAGCCCCAATTATGGGGCTTTTTATTATCTGCAAGAAAACGTATCGAATCGTTATTTTTTTGTGACAATTCAGCAAACATATAACTGAAATTCATAAAATTTTAGTATAATGATTAGTGTAGAAAAGTGTCTTCAGGAGGAGTTTTTCATGAATATAATAATGCGATTTCTTATCAACGGGTTGATTTTACTCGTTATTGACTGGCTTCTCGACTCCATCACGATAAAATCTTATGGTACAGCTCTACTGGCGGTTTTTATATTATCAATCATGAACATGCTAGTTAAACCAATTCTTCAACTTATCGCTTTGCCGATCACTATCCTAACCTTCGGCTTGTTTTCGTTCATTATCAATGCCTTCACGTTCCAAATTACATCCTATGTTGTCAGTGGCTTTGAAATAGAATCTTTTTGGGGAGCCCTAATCGGTTCATTGTTATTAAGTTTCATCCAAAGTCTTATTATAAAAAAAGAGTAGAAAAACCGTCAGTAGAATGCTGACGGTTTTTCGTTTCCATGACTATTTCCATAACACCCTTCGATATTTCCCGGGCTATTCCCCTAAATTCCCCTATTATGTAATATCTTTATTCGCTCATTTTTGACACCGGTTATGGTGACTTATTTTGCTTTTTATAATATCGACTATAGGAATCTGCTAAATTTCCCACCGATTTCTGTAAGGTAATACTGTCTACTTCTTTCAGGAAAGAATACTCTTTCTTTAAGCTGGAAGTTCTTTGATTGTTGCGTATTTATCCAGAAAAGAACCTTTCCATTCATTAGAGGGTAATTGGCCGTTCTGCTTCATTTCTTCACAGATATACCAGTAGGCATCTTTCTCATTTTGTTTGCCTAAAAAGAAGTTATAGACAAAACGGGAGCAGCCGATCGTTTTATTGATTAGAACTAGTTGTTCTTTAGTTGGATAGATTCGAAATTTATAAGCTTTGTTTACGACCATTGGTTTCACCCCCTTATAGTTATTATTAACTATCGAACGTATGTTTGTCAAAAAACTTTGGCTTATACCAACCGCCATTCATCTCGCCCTTCACACGCTTGAAGAGGGAGTCTTCTGGCGGGAAATGATAAATAGATTCACTCCCATTTCCATCGAAATCGGTATGTACGGTTATACTTATGGGTAAAAGGCTCTTCTTCCTTGTTACTGAGTGAATATTTCACCCATCCCGGCTTAAAGGATGTATCTGCCATGGATTCAGTGGGTGACAGAACCGGGGTTGGCTCCTACCATGACTATGAAAATCAGGGTCTTCGCTAAACACCCTGCACGAAATCATCGATGACCCTACAGAAATATCGAAAGGACTACTACAGTACGACCTTCGATAAGAGCTTAATTCACTATGTAGATTCACTTTTTTCGTGTTACTTTTTCCGCATCTTCAAATTACTTATCGATGAAAACGGTAAATTTTACATTTACAAATCTATAAAAATAGATATAATGATTTATATGGAACCTACATTAATTTATAAAGCTTTATCAAACGATACACGTCGTCAAATTTTGCAATGGCTAAAAAATCCAGAGAAGTGCTTTAATGAAAAGCCTTATTTTCAACAAGGTTTAAATTTTAAAGTTGGTGTATGTGTGGGAGATATTCAGGTTAAATCAGGGCTTGCACAATCTGTCATCTCTAGTTATTTGTTAACAATGCAAAAAGCTGGGCTGTTGGAATCTGAGCGAATCGGAAAGTGGACCTATTATCGTCGGAATGAAAAAACAATACATGAATTTTCCGAGTACATTCAAAAAGAACTATAAAATAAACGTAAAGGAGGTCATTCTTTTTTTGTTTTTACATATCTAGATATACAGATATTTAATTTTATAAATGATTTATATCTTTATATAAATTAAGAAATATACAATAGGAATGGAGATTTGTATTAATGAAAAAAGTTAACCCTTTGCTTATTATTATGTTGGCTCTAGGCGTATTCGGCATTATTACAACTGAAATGGGTATTGTGGGAGTTCTACCCCAGATAACTCAAAAATTTAATATAACAACTTCACAAGCCGGATTACTTGTAAGTATATTTGCTTTAATCGTTGCCATTTCAGGTCCATTCTTGACATTACTCACTTCTGGAATTAATCGTAAAATAATTCTATTAACCTCAGTGTTTATGTTCACGATTTCAAATATTATTTATGCATGTACAACGAAATTTGATATCATGCTAGTTTTCCGTATTCTACCCGCTATTTTTCATCCTCTCTTTTTTTCAATAGCTCTTGTGACTGCTGCCAAACTTGTTCCTCCGGAAAAAAGTAACCAAGCAGTTACAAAGGTTTTTGCCGGAATTACTTTCGGATTTGCATTTGGCGTACCTTTAACTTCTTATTTCGCGGAACAGTTTTCGTTAGAAACTGCTTTCCTATTTGGGGCTGTTGTAAATGCGATTGCTTTTGTAGGAATATTAATGTGGCTTCCTTCCATGCCTAATGAGGAAAAAATGTCTTATGGAAAGCAGCTTGGAATATTACGTAAACCGGGATTATGGTTAAACATCGCAGCCGTTATGTTTATCTTTGCAGCGATGTTTTCTGTGTACAGCTACTTTGCCGAATATTTGGGACAATTAACACATATGAATGGTTCTTTGATTAGTGTAATGTTGATGGCGTTTGGTCTAATCATGATTTTTGGGAACTTTTTGTTTGGTGGATTCTTGCAAAAAAGCATAACTAAGACCGTAATAATGTTTCCCCTTCTATATATAGTAATCTATTTATTCGCTTATTATTTGGGCTCTTATTTAATTCCGATGATTCTAATGGTTTTCATTTGGGGAATAGTGCATTCTGGTGGTCTAATTGTCAGCCAAACATGGTTGACAACTGAAGCGAAGGAAGCACCTGAATTCGGCAACAGCTTGTTTGTCTCATTTTCCAATCTTGGAATTACTTTGGGGGCATCTATTGGTGGTTGGTTTATTTCTCACTTGGGAATACATCAACTCATCTGGAGCGGAATTGTGTTTTCATTGCTAGCTTTCTTATTGATTATGATAAAAATTAATATTTTCCGTTCAAACGTAGAAGGAGTTAACGTAGCGTAGGTTCGTGAATTGAATGAACAGCGAAATTGCCCGAATACTGTTTTATATGGCCGTTCATTACGGTGATAGTGGTGAAATTAATTTAGATCTAAATAATCAAGTGAACAACCGCACCAATCCTTATCATAGAAAGTTGGAGGTCCTGCCGGAATGGAACGAACTGTCCCCAGTAGATACCTTTGAACGGAATCGAAATGCAACCATTTATAATAAATATCAGTATAATCGCAGCCCATTCATTGATCATCAGGAGTGGGCCTCATCCATCTGGCAGTAAGAGGAAAGAGCTGTCCTGTTTTTTAGGGCAGCTCTTTCCTCTTACAAAGTCTAAATTTTTAGAAAAATCACATAATTATACTTTCTTCGAATAGCAATCTATTTAAATATTATAAAAATTTCAACTTTTTTTATATAGCTAATACCTTTTATAGTAAGCGTTTTCATTTTTTTACTTTACAAATTTTCTATTAAAATATATTATTTAGTTGTAATATTATGTGAAAAATCAATAAATAATATTGATTAGCCTCTACTAGTGATAAAATGCTAGAAAGACTAGAAAGAGAAAATTATACTCCAACAAAGAAAAGGGGAAAATTATGCAAAACTCCAAAGATTCTCAACTGCACAGAGGATTGGAAGAAAGACACATCGCATTAATGTCTCTTGGCGCAGCCATTGGAGTCGGTTTATTTCTCGGCTCGGCATCTGCGATTAAATTAGCCGGCCCAGCTATTATTATTTCGTATGCAATTGGCGGGCTTATGATCTATCTTATCATGCGGGCACTAGGGGAAATGGCGATAAAAAATCCAGTCGCAGGCTCTTTTAGTCGCTATGCAAGCGAATATGTCGGCCCTCTTGCCGGATATATAACCGGTTGGAATTACTGGTTCGTTTGGATTGCCACCTGTATGGCTGAAATTACAGCAGTCGGAATTTATATGCAGTTTTGGTTTCCAGGGACCCCACAATGGGCTTGGGCATTAGCGGCTCTTGCCATTATGACGACGATTAACTTTCTTGCTGTAAAGGCTTATGGTGAATTGGAGTTTTGGTTTGCCTTAATTAAAATTGTTACGATAATTCTAATGATTGTTCTTGGGTTTGGAATGATTCTCTTTGGACTCGGAAACGGTGGAATCGCAGTAGGATTCGGCAACCTTGTAGAAAATGGCGGTTTTTTCCCTAATGGAATTTCCGGTGTCATCCTCTCTTTCCAAATGGTCATGTTCGCTTATTTGGGAATTGAAATGCTCGGAGTAACCGCAGGTGAAGTCAAAAATCCTGAAAAATCTTTAAAAAGAGCAATCGATACAGTCTTTTATCGAATTTTACTTTTTTACGTTTTAGCTCTAACTGTTATTTTATCGATTACTCCATGGGATCAAATGAATGGAAAAGACAGCCCATTCGTTATGATGTTTGATAAAATCGGTATACCAGGTGCAGCAGGAATCATTCAGTTTGTCGTACTGACAGCCGCCCTTTCATCTTGTAACAGCGGAATCTTTAGTACAGGCAGAATGTTGTTTAACCTAGCACAGCAAGGGGAATCACCTAAAAGCTTCCAACGTACAACAAAGACAGGCGTTCCAGGTGTTGCCATTATTGTTTCGGCTGTCGTGCTTCTTTTCGGCGTCTACCTTAACTATATGGAAGCGGATAAGGTCTTCGGTTACGTAACAAGTGTTGCTACATTCGGTGCCCTCTGGACATGGGGAACCATTCTTGTCACACAGATTATCTCAAGAAAGAAAATGAGTCCGGGAGAAAAACAAGGCTTAACGTATAAGATGCCGTTATTCCCACTCACTTCTTATTTCGCTCTTGCTTTTCTAGTATTTGTAATGGTCATACTCGGCTTTTCAGCAGATACCAGAATCGCCTTGATCGTCGGTCCGATTTGGATCATATTGCTTGTAGTCTTGTATTATGCATCCGGTTTGCATAAGAGAAAATAAATAAAAAAGGGTGTCCAATCAAACTTGGGCACCCTTTTATGATCTATATTTAACCTTTTCTCCTTCTTTTTAGCGTCCAATAAATTACAGCACCCACTCCGCCTAAAATAATGAGGATCGGCAAGTTTCCTATAATAAAAACAATCAGTCCTGAAACTGCTTTAAGTAAAAAATTCGCACTCGTTGCGAATTGCTTCTTCGTTCTCTCCCATGTATTCAATTTTTTATTATCAATACCTGGCACAATAATATGGTCTTGCGATAAAGTTATTGTTACCGTTGAAAACGAGGTTTGGTTTTCAAGATACTTTATTTGCCCAACTAGCTGCTCTATCTCCTCTTGGACAGTGGCAAGATCGGATGATATTTTCAGCAAATCTTCCGTTTTCTTAGCATCCTTCATGAATGCAAGTAACCTCTCTTCCACAGCCCGCTTTGATTTCAGTCTTGCCTTTAAATCTACATACTGCTCTGTTACATCCTGGCCTGTCACATTTCTTTCGACCACTTCTGAAGCCTGCTCCTCGGTATCAACAAGAAAATCCTGAAAACGAGCTTCCGGAATCCGTACTGTAATCGAACCTTCTACCATCTCTTCATTTTCCCTGTATACATTCGACTCTACAACATAGCCGCCGTATTCGTTCGCCTTTCTTTCAATCTTCATTTGTGTTTTTTCAAGATTTTTCACTTTCAACTGAAGCTGTGCTTGATGGATGACCATTCTTTCATTTGTTGCCGCTTCTTTTTCCGCCTGCTTATCAGAAGCCTGTTCTCCAGATAAGGAGGCGTCCATTTTACTTTCCACTTTTCCTTCCTGTGACTTCGACAAGGATTCTTCTTTATCATTACTACTGCATGCCCCCAATAAAAGAAACAAGCTGAAAATAAGTATCACTTTTTTTCGATTCATCGGTATTCCTCCTTCTCTTAACATTACCGACGAATAATTTGGAAGAAAGTTACACTTCAATGATGAAAGGTACTGGTATACAAACATCCAAATTATGTATAAAGATGGTGGTTAGTATATTGACTATAGAAAATTAGCTAAAAGTGTATTAGTTGCGATTTTCAGAGGCTCATTTGTGGACGTATTAGCCACAAGAAATACTAAAGAAATTTGAAAGCGGGGATATATCAACCTTTCTATAAAGGAAGAGTTTATTCTAACAATACAAAGGAAACAATAGGAATTATAATCAGCAATGGGAAGTCGGGATATAGTGGAAAATTTCAAAATTAGCGCTCGACAATTTACAATATTAGTTATTTTATTTTCTATAGGTACGACCATCTTGGTGATTCCTGGAATTATGGCTCAAGAGGTAAAACAAGATGCTTGGATTGCAGCTGTAATTGGTACAGGCATAGGTTTATTGCTGGTGGCTTTATATATCGCCGTAGGCAGGATGTTCCCCACTAAGACACTGGTTGAAATCATTGAAACACTTTTTGGCAAATGGTTAGGTAAGGCAGTCTCCATTACATTTGTTTTTTTTTCACTTTACTCCACGGCAGAACTATTGCTTTATGTTGGGAATTTCTTAACTACACAGATTATGCCTGATACACCAATTGAAGCGATCCATATCCTTTTCGCATGCATCTTAATAATGGGAGTTCGACTTGGTCTTGAACCGTTGGCTCGTTCTGCAGAATTGTTATTTCCTATCTTTGTTTTTTTATTCGTAATTCTAGTGGTTTCAATATTATTACCTCCTGCTGAATATAAGTTTGATAATATACAGCCCGTATTTGAAACAGGAATAAAACCGATGATTCATGCTGTTTTTCTTTTTACAAGTATTTTTTCTTTGCCATTGTTTGTTTTATTAATGATTTTTCCTGTTTCAGTGAATCAACCAAAAGCAGCTGAAAAAAGCTTTTTTATCGGAGTACTAATCGGCGGAATCTGTTTACTCATCATTATCGCTTTAACTATTATAGTTTTAGGTGTAGATAATACTGCCAGAAACACGTATCCTAGTTATGCTTTGGCCAGAAAAATAAACGTTGGCGATTTTCTTCAAAGGATTGAAGCAATAATGGCTATCATGTGGATTATCACGATTTATTATAAAATGTCTTTTTACTTTTACGCTTCTGTCATAGGTCTTGCACAAACATTGAATATGAAGGATTATCGGCCACTTACGCTACCCTTAGGGATGATCATAGTTTCGCTTTCCTTATTTATACATCCCAATGTGGTACATTCATCCACATTTGATAAAGAAATTTGGCCCCTATACGTTTCAACGTACGGACTTGTACTTCCTATTCTCTTATTAATAGTCAATGCATTCCGAAAAAAAATACATCAAAAATAAAAAACGTTTCATTGAATACTCCAGATTTTCAGAGTATAGATAATTTACATAAAATCTACTCTAAGAAAATTTATGTAAATGTCTTTCTGTTTTTTTATAGGATTTTGAATAGGAAGGGTTTAGGGACTAAAAGCATTCATTTTAGCCATCAATTTCGAACAATATGTCCCCCTAATGGTCGTTTATGGAACACCCTGAACAAATTGCCAACGATTGGTAAACTGTATCGCTATGACCCATTTTTAAACGTATCTCGGCTGAACCCCTATAAATAAATAGAGTGAAAGGAGTCTCGTCTATGAAACGGAGCTACACCATGTTTATCATACTAATCGTATTCCTGTTATTCACTACGGGTTGCTGGAACCGTCGTGAATTAAATGAACTGGCTATTACGCTGGCCATAGGACTAGATCGTACAAAAGATGGTCAATATCTTGTAACAGCCCAAGTAGTAAATCCTGGAGAATTAGCTACGGGAAAAGGAGGCGGTGGAGGTTCCGACGGGTCACCGACAATCATCTATCAGGCGAAAGGGGAAACTATATTTGAGGCTTTCCGACAAATGACAAAGGAATCCCCTAGAAAAATATATCCCTCACATCTTCGAACCCTCGTGATTGGTGAGTCATTAGCAAAAAAAGGAATTGGGAAACCGTTAGATATTCTCTCAAGAGACTGGGAACTCCGATCCGATTTTTATATCGTCGTAGCTAAGGGAATGAAAGCAGCAGAGATCCTGAAGGTGCCCACGTCTTTAGAAAAAATACCTGCAAATGAAATATTTGATACCCTGGAAGTCTCTGCAGCTGCATGGTCAGCGACAAGTTCCGTTAACTTAGACGATTTGATTTCAGATATAGTAAATGAAGGAAAACAACCTGTGTTAACAGGAATCCAAGCAGATATAAAAGGTGATAAAAAAACTTCTTTAAGCAAACAGAATGTAGAAATGATTGATCCCCCTGCTCGTTTGAAGTTTCAAGGATTAGCAGTATTTAATGAGGATAAATTAGTTGGCTGGCTAAATGAGAAACAAAGCAAAACGTATACCGTCATTACAAATAAGGAGAAAAGTACAGCTGTGAATTTATCGTGTCCTAAGGGCGGAAAAGCTGTGTATGAAGTGAAAAGGTCAAACACGGAAATGAAGGGTAAGATAAAGAATGGAAAACCTGAGATAGATCTAAATATTCATGTGGAAGGCAATTTAGGCGAAGTAGAATGTCAAATCGATTTGACAAAACCAGAAACGATTGAAAAATTAGAGAAAATTTATGAAAAAGAAGCGAAGAGATTTTTCATGAATTCAATAAAACAGGTACAGAAAAATGAGAAAGTAGACATTTTTGGATTTGGTGAGGCGATTCATCGAGCTGATCCTAAAGCCTGGAAAAAACTAAAAAAAGATTGGGATAAAAATTTTGAGCACGTGCCTGTAAATATAAAGGTGCAAGGAGAGATCCGAAACATAGGTACGGTTGGTAATTCCGTTTTAGAAAAAATAAAGTAATTGGCTTGGTTTATTATGAAATGAGGTTACGTTGTGTTTCATGAATCCCTTTTTTTGAATGGAATCTATTTGAACATGGCCCCTCATTTCACAAATGGTTGCTGTACCCCTATTTGCGATACTCACACAAAAGCATAAACCAAGTTATCTAAAGTGTACTTTTGAAAATTAATCGGATTTTTCAAGCATCTAGCAGATTTATTTCAAAAAGAAAAGGAACTGCCTCCAGCTCCTGATGTGAATGATGGCCTCATTGCTCCGACACACACTGATTAAGTTCTTTAGCCATTTGTTATTAAATTGACCACTCTTTTAATTTAAGTCTGAACATTATCATCATCATGAGAATCATTTTCCGCCAATGAGTGCGCTTCTTCAAATTTTACTGCAATATAGACAACTAAACCGCCTAAACTATCCTCGATAAGTCTGCTTTCAAAAACTTTCCCTTTTTGATCACGTTCGTCTAAATACTCGATATGAAGTGGACACACTTCCTTATTTTTCAACTATCAACCATATGTAAAAAATGCCCGTTTTAAGCATCCCTTCATATTCCATTTTCACTTTAATACTTTCTCAATCATGTCGGAAAGCGGTTTATAAATAGCTGTAATCCAGTCTAGTGGATTGGGAATCTTGATATTCAGTGCTTGGGCAACGCTTAACGCAGTTCCGAATAGTAGAAGAATGGAAAATATCCATAATTCCTTTTTTAATTTTTTCCTCAACAGACTAGGAGCCTCAATAGCGATAATCACAGCGACAATGACAAGGATTCCTGCAACAGCCAACAATTTCTACTACTCCTTTCTCTATTTGCTTTATAACAGAATGGGATACTGTACCGTCAAATCTTTGTATCTACCCAGACAAGTCAAAGTTGTTTATTCCAATCCTTCTTATACCTTTTTGGTATCTTAGAATCGCCATGATAAATGGCTTTATCCAACTAAATAGAAGCGTTTTTTGTGTATTTTGATACCATTTTGATAACTTTGTTGTCAATCTCACACTTTATCCCGCGGCGGTTTCGGTGCCGAGGTCTGCTCGCGTTTATTGTTTTGCTGGCTGATTAAACGGGGGCGGGCAAACATCCCCCATCTCGGTACCCGAATAAGCGTATCCTTCATGTCTTTACCGATAAAAGGAGCAAAAGGACTCATATAGGGAACCCCATAGGAACGCAAGCTGCACAAGTGAAGAACAAGTGCAATGACCCCAACGATTATCCCGAATAAGCCAAAAGTAGCGGCAAGCACCATCATCGGGAAACGGAGTATTCTAATCGACATGGATATGGTAAATGACGGAAGAACGAAGCTTGAAATAGCCGTGATTGCAACAACGATTACCATGGCGGCCGATACGATTCCAGCCTCTACTGCCGCTGTTCCAATCACCAGTGTCCCTACAATAGATATAGCCTGTCCTATAGCTTTTGGCATTCGTAAACTAGCCTCCCGCAAGATTTCAAACGCAACTTCCATCATAAGAGCTTCAATGAATGCAGGAAAGGGAACCCCTTCTCGTTGAGCGGCTAGACCGATCAATAGTTTAGTTGGTAACATTTCCTGATGATACGTGGTGATAGCGATATATAGGGATGGTCCTAGTAGAGCAATAAAAATAGTAAAAAAACGAAGCAAACGAATAAGGGTGGCAATGTCTGCACGCTGATAATAATCTTCCGCGGATTGTACAAAGGAGACGAACAGTGCCGGGACGACTAGAACAATCGGCGTTCCGTCCACTAGTATGGCGACTTTCCCTTCCAACAGCTCGGCGGCAATCACATCAGGGCGTTCAGAATAATAGATAGTCGGAAAAGGGGTGTGCGTCTCATCTTGAATCAATTCCTCAATATAACCACTTTCTAGGATTCCATCGATATCGATTCGATCCAGACGCGTGTGCACTTCTTCGACAACTTTGTCATTCACAATTCCGTCGATGTACATGATTGCTACATCGGTTTTGGTCAAGTTTCCAATTTTTTTCGATTCCAACCAAAGTTGAGGAGTCTTTATTTTTCGTCGAATTAGCGCCGTATTGGTACGCAAGCTCTCCGTAAAACCTTCCTTTGGTCCCCTAACGACGGTTTCCGTGGTGGATTCCATTACACCACGGTCTTTTCCACCACGCATACCGATTGTAAACCCTTGTGCATATCCATCCAATAAAAGAATAACATCCCCTGATAACAGGGAAGTAAATAAGGAACTGAATTCCGTAACATCCTGTATGTCTCCTACCGCAAGGATGCGGCCTTTCAATAATTGTAAAACATTTTGTTGAGACGATATCATTTGCTCTTGATCAGGATGGATATCTAACATGAGTGATTCCAGGATAAAGTTCTGAATGGAATTAGTGTCCACCAATCCATCCGTATAAAAAATACATGCTTTAACGTTTGGCTCTTTGCCAATTTGTATTTCTCTAATCACGATATCGCTGCTATTTCCAAGCTGCTGCTTTACATGTTGAATGTTTCCTTGGAGGCTTGTTTTTAACAAGTCTTTGTTCGTTTCCTTATTTTGATCGACTTGTTTGAATGAGGAGAGGTTAATGCTGTTTTTTCTTTGTTTTTTAAATAAACTCATACATTTTATCCCCCTCTCAGTCTTTTTCTTTTTCAGAAGGTAGAGTTATTAGATTTCTTCCAAAATTCTTGAGAAAAGATTTGATAAGTTAACTTGGTTTTTAAAGCACTTGTAATTTCATATTTTATTCTCTACTATGTATTTGCTAATTCATTATGGTCAATTGCTTGTGAAGGTTGTATATATATAATTGGCCTAGTGACTGAGAATCCCCGATTTCAATGTTATTAATGCCACTCATAGGTCTTTCTAAAATAAAACTGCAAATGAGGTCTTTATTAGCTAACCCATTTATCTAAATAATCTGGACTGTTTTCAAATACAGGGTTTTCTCCCTTTTTTTTATTATCCGGTTGCATGAATTGGTCACTTTCTTTTAACACTCCAAGTTTATAGTGTTACCTAATGAAGTGCTAGATGTCTTCACTATTATCATGCCTATTTTCCAATTTTTAATACTTTTAGATAATAAATACTTTTCATGATACCCTGCACGGAACAACCTTACTGACACTCATTAATTCAACTGCTTTCGAGATGCGACCGTATAGCAGGAATAGTAATGTTCCCGAACTTTTGTATGTTCAGAAAAATTAATAGAAAAGAGAGCGTCCCTTTGTATTACGGAACGCTCTCTTTTTAATATTTTTGCGAGTAAATCCTGCAAATTCACGAGTAAATACATAAAACTTACGAGTAAACACACCAAATTCACGAGTAAACTTTAATTTGACTGGTAATCTTCAATTAATTATTGATATTCGTAATTCTGCCTTCTATACCTGCCGTGATCTTTCCACCTTTAAAGGTATCTTTCACATAGTTAACGAAAGCCTCTAGATCAGCATGTCCAAACACACGCTCTTTTCCTTTTAAAACGGTATAATTATCGCCACCGCTTGCCATGAAGTCATTGACGGTCACGGTGTAAGTTTCTGTATCCTCAATTGGCGTTCCATCCGCTTTCTTCAATAAAGTGACACGTTCCGTGACAGGTTTACTGAAATCGGCCGTATAGCTCAATCCTGAGATTTGTAACGTTTTCGGAGAGCCTTCAACAATCCATTGCTGTTGAAGCAATGTTTTCACTTCAGCCCCAGTTAGTTCAAGTCGGACCAACACATTTCCGAACGGCTGGATTTTCGCTAAATCAGAAAAGGTAACTTCTCCTTTTGGAATATCTGCGCGAATTCCACCTGGATTCATGAAGGCAAAATCAGATTTCAAATCGGCCTTCATGGAGTCCGCAATTAAATTCCCAAGACCAGTTTCTTGTGTATAGGCATTGGCTCTTAAAAATTTCTCATCCGTTGTCCCTAGTGGGGTTTTCAATTCAGGGAACATGTCTAGATAACCGTTAATAAATTTAGTCGTCCCAGCATCTGGCGTGATGCCATCTTGTGTAACTGTAACAATTTCGGCTGACTTTTTAACAATATCCTTTGTGTTTGGATCGATTTCCAAATCAACATCTTCAAAAGCCGTTCCATAAGAATAAGCTTGTACAATCAATTTATTATCTACATAGTTATTGACCCTTGCATGATTATCTCCAGCTAAAATTACATCGACTTCATCATCTACCGCTTTGGCAAGATCCGCTACTTCACCAGTAATGACACCGTCTTTTTCAGTACCTGGGTCATGCGAGATGACGACAATTGATTTTACACCTTTTTTCTTCAACTCATTAACCGCCTTATTTACGGCAGGTGCCTGTTCTATAAATTCCACATTCTTAATGCCATCCGGACTGACTTTTTGAGGTGTGGCATTCGTGACTACACCTATGAAACCAATATCAACCCCGCCGACCTTTTTTATGACGTAAGGGTCCAAAATAGGTTTTTTCGTGTCTTTATATACGACATTGGCAACCACATACGGAAAGTTCAATTTATCAAATACTACATCCGATGTAGGTGACTTTCCGCCATTGATTTGAGCCATCAGGGTTTCTACCCCTTTATCGAACTCATGGTTCCCGAGAGTTCCTACATCAAATTTCATATTATTTAAAAACTGAAGCGTCGGTTTGTCCTGGACCAAAGAGGAAACAGGAGCACTTGCCCCTACTGCATCCCCAGCTGATAGTAAAAGTGTATTTTCAGGGTTTTCAGCTTTACGCTGCTTTAAGTGCGCCGCTAAATAATCAGCACGTCCTTGTTTGACCCCACTAAATTCAGAAGTAGTGTCCAACTGGCCATGAAGATCATTGATTCCAAGCAATTGCACTTTAATGTTTTCTTTCCCCAGATTGAATTTGTAAATACCAAAGCCTTTATCATCTTTTTTACCTGTATAAGAAATCGGGCTATCTTCATTTAAATATTCCGCACCCTTTGGTGATGAGGTGAACGTAACATTCACCTTGCCTGAAATTGGGGCAATCGACCAGTTATTATCAGCGGTTGGATTGATCTCCTTCTCTTGTGTAATGTAATCCATCAAGATCTGGCGATTTTCATCCGCAGAGTCAACTACGTATTCGCTTCCCTTGACTCCCGGGAAGTTTCCACCGCCCGAAGCACGGTAATTATTCGTCACGACGATGAAATCCTGATTAGGATTGACTGCTTCACCATTATATTCTAAATTGGTAATCCTGCTTGAATCTGACACTTTTATTCCTTTTTCATCATAACGCGGAGCCTTAGTGACATCGATTTGATACGTAACACCGTCAATCACATCAAAATTATAGACGGCAAACTTTCCATTAAGCAATTCCTGTTCCTCAGTCTTAGCCGGATCAATTGTATTATATTTCCCCGCAGACATTTCAAGCCATTCTTTTACTACGGAACCTTTGATTTTAATCGCTTTCAAGGTATTATCGTATAAATATAAGTCGCCGGCGCTGCGAATTGTCAAACCACCTTTTTTTATTTCGGTGAATTCTTCGACTCCATTTCGTCCTGCTTTGAAAGGAGCTCCTACAGAGAGAATAGGCAAGTCTTTGTATTCAGGTCGGTTGCTTTGGATGTATTTTTCTACATACCATTTCTGTGCGCTTGTCACGACTTGTACAGAAGGATCATCTTGCACAAGGGCGAAGTAACTATGAATTGGAGCTGTAGTCGTTCCAATTGGTGTGTTAACATACTTGATCGTTCCTTCGTGCTCCTTTTTAACGGCTTTGACGACAGATGCATCTTCAGCTGCTTTTTTCCCTGTTATTTTGTCGTTGATTGCTCGTGTTGATGAATCTGAGTTAACGACTTTCCATTTCCCCTTGATATTCTGGATATCAAGATCGATAATCCCTAGATTACTACCGCCATATCCTGCTTGAACGGCCGGTACACCATTGATTGTACCCTTTTTATTATCCACATCTTTAAGAACTTTTCCTTGGCTATCTTTAAATAAGCTGTCTAAAGAAGCTTCATCTTGTGCCGGAAAGACCTTATGTGTATGGGAGAACGTGATAGCATCGATATCAGACACTTTACTTAATGAATAGATGACATCCTCGGTGTTCTTTGTGTCGCCATTAAAACCAGAATGTGTAAGCGCCACGATGACATCTGCGCCCTTTTTCTTCATTTCAGGTACATATTTTTTTGCTGTTGTGACGATTTCTTTTGTAACGACCTTACCATCAAGGTTCGTTTTATCCCAATCCATGATTTGTGGCGGAGCAAATCCTATGTAGCCTACTTTTACGGATTTTTCAGCTCCATTAATATCTTTTACTTTCTTGGTGACAATTTTATAAGGGGTATATTTATTTTTGTCGTTTTTTGGATTTTTATCTTTATCCTTTTTATAAATATTTGCATTTACATAAGAGAAGTTCGCATCGTTGATGGCTTCATCTAAATAGGACAACCCATAGTTGAATTCGTGATTGCCAAATGTAGCTACATCATAATTAAGCAAATTCATTGCTTTATAGACAGGGTGGACTTCACCTTTCTTCAGTGGAACTACCTTCGCTTTGTATGTACCAAGCGGTGTACCTTGAATAAGGTCCCCATTATCTACTAAAACACTATTTTTCACTTCTTTTCTCGCCTGCTTGATTAAAGTTGCTGTGCGTGAAAAGCCGACTGAATCTGATACAGCATCTTTATAATAATCATAGCTTACTAGATTTGTGTGTATATCTGTCGTTTCCATAATCCTTAGTTCAAACGGGGCATCGGAAACGGAGGTTGCTAGGCTGGTGCCAAAATTGCTCGTATTGCCGTTATACTTGGAGACTACGGATATCTTAATCCAATAACCTGATTTGTACGAGTTGAAGTATGCGGAAAATTTCTGGGCTGATTTAATATCAGTCTCAACAGCTGACTGTGAAACAACCTTCTTTCCATTCATTAGCTGGAAGACAACAGTTTCCTTCCCCGTATTTCCTTTTTTCGGTGTGACCGTTACTGTAGCTTTTGCCCCATTTGTATAATTAACAGTAGGAGATGAGATGACAAACGGTTTAGTCGTGACAGGTTTCTTGGCAGCCTCTTTGGCGGATGCCTCCATCGGTACGGTAAATGGAGTCGTAATTAAACTCACAGCAAGAACCGGGGCTAGTATTTTTTTTACATTGGACTTAAACGACATACTTCACAACCCTTCTATATTTTTTGTAAAATTCTAGAATAATATAACATGATTTTGTCGAAAAAGTGTCACAATTTACCTCAATTTTAAGAAACTATAATAAAAAGTACTATTTTAGCTAATTCATTTTAAAACCTGTGACGCTATTGACTTTCAAATATATGTAATTATTAATAAATTTTACCGAATCATAGTAGGTAATCTCCCTTTAATACATGCAAAGAGGCATATGAGCCAGCCTACTAATTATAGATTAACTTGTAGTTTCTTCTTTCTCTGCAGCTCTTTTTCTAATTGGAACGGTTTTATGTGACAGTGTGTAATCCTTTTGAAGCGTCTTATAGAATGAAAGCATGATCAACAGATGCAGACTGCAATCCGGATAATCCGCTTACTAAAAGCAGGACTGATGTGTTTAAGAAAAATAAGTTTATTCCCTACTTTTCAATCCTTAATCCTCCATTATGAAAAAACGATAGGAATTAAATATCTAAAAAGCCGGTAAAGCAGGTTCCTTTACCGGTTTCTTTCATGCTTAAATAAGAACTTACAAAACTCGATCAATCACACTGGCAGATACCGGTTTGATTCCGATTTCCCTCGACCAGATAGACAGCTGGCCAATATGATGAATTTCATGGGCAATCAGATGGCGTAATATCCTGCCTATTTCATATGTCCCCTCCATCCAAGAAGGCTCAACTATCTCATTCTCCCAATCAGGTGAATACGAGTACAAAAAAACTTTCACTTCAGAATGATAACGTTCCGATAAGCCTTTTACCTTCTCGATTGTATTGTAAGAATCCATATCAATCTCTCTATCTGGCTTCCCTTGAATCGTCCGAATCCAACTGTATTCAACATCAATAATATGAACGAGTGTTTTTAAGATAGTGCCCATCCCACCACTCCGCTGCCGTAAAAGTTCAGCACTCGATACAGTCTGGCACCACTCAAACCACTCTCTTCTCACCTGCCAGTTATAGGTGAATAACGTTAGCATCCTATTCCCCCCTTATGTACCTTCACCCAAGCATCATCTTGCGAATTCCTCAATGCTTTTTGTTTCTATTTATTTACTCAGTCAGATATCTCACTTAGTTTTAACTGACATACCGTTTTTAAGTTGGACCATTGAATCCATTCATACAATTATGTCATTCAGCCTTCTAACTTTTTATACTGATAATAATCCTGGCGTTGAACGGTTTTGAATCCGCAAGATTCATAAAGTCTTAAAGCATGATCATTGGTTGCTTCTACTTCAAGAAAAATATCATACCCAAGTTGCCGTTGTTCGGCTACAATCCTTTTCAGCACCTTTCTGCCAAGCCCTTTTCCCTGGTATTCCGGAAAAATTGCAAATCCATAAATCCATGCTTCTCCGCCCGAATGATCAACACGGATTTTACCGACCGCTCGACCATCTTTTTCAATCATCATTGTTTTCAAAGTATCCTCGATTTGAACACGTTGATAATAATCTCGCGCTTCTTTTTCCGAAAACTTAAAACAATGAACATCCAGCTGAATTTCCGTTTCCGCATCATCTCTGTTTGAAGGACGAACGACCACATCCTCATAATTATCCAGCTCCATGTTTGACCATTTCATTTGATACTCAGAAAAGGAAAACTCACATGGCAGTTGCTTCATAAACCCCTGCCCTGAATGAGATTGGGCAGGGGTATTCAGGATAATTAGCTTATAGTCCCGCTGCAAAGCAGTCCTTAAAGCTTCGTCCATTAAATCTGTAAAAATCCCTTGCCTCCGGAAGTCTGGATGAACCATCCCACACATCTCTACTTTATTCCCGAAATCATAAAGACCAAGAAAACCGACAAGTTTGACTCCCACGTAATGAAAGAAATCATTCTTCATTACACCATTTCGGCTGCGAAGCGTCTCCCAATTTAGCTTTAAAGTAAAATCTTCCTGTTCACATCTCTGTTGCAGACTTTCGATATCATCGAGCTGTTTTTTGTTCAAAATTGTCACCCCTTTTCCATAATATCAGTTTATTACCAAAAAAATAAGAAAAGCAGCACCCTTTATTGGGATGCTGCAAGCTTTCTATAAGTTTATTTATTAAAGTTGTTTTTTTAAAAGTATTTTCACTTTAACCTATAAAACTAAAATCGTATGAGAGGAGGATTTCCTACCTAATTCTATTGTCGGATGAATTATAGTAGTAAAATGATTCAATTTGACGATTATTTATCACCCATTTTATGGTATATTCCAAATAATGGAGTATCATTATCCCTATCCGACTCAAAAGGAGGAATTTAATGGACTCACTTTCCATCGTCCCGAATTCTTTATACCCGAATTTCGGATCCTCTTTTGTATAGAATCCGAAATTCGGTTTTCACTACCTAGCGACGTAACGTCCTGAGGTTATCGTTTCGTTTTATGAGCGGACTTTTTTAAGTTCTCGACGTCCGTTGTCAGTTCTTTTAATTTTTTACCGAAGCGGAAGAGCAAAAACATAGAAACGACGAATGGATAGCCAAAATCGCTAACTAATGACACCCACATAGTAGCATCCTCAATCATCATCCTCTTCACCCCTTTTCTTGTATCTGATATCTAAAGTGAAACTTGTTTCAGAAAATCAATCTAGCACTATTGATTTATGGTAAAAAGAACGAATGTTCGTATATAATTGATTTATTCCCCTTGTCTATCACTTTAATAATTAAAGGAGGGATAGCAATGAACAAGTTAACTTCTCATTTCTTTTCTCATTCATTAGAATTTTTACAACAGCATTATTCGTCATTCTTCGAACAGCCAATCATTCAATTATTTTTACAGAATCCAGAGCATTTAAAAATTTTCACTGATACTTTAGATTCCCCTTCTACACACAACATTGGTCATCTCAACGAGACCTTTAAAATTTTCTATTATCGGGCAAGAGTATACAAATACATGTGCTCTTTAATTTACTTCTTCTCAGTTGATTTTGATAAAAGAGCACGAAAACAACGGGAACGCTATCGAATGGTACTTGATGCGACACCAAAGGATACCGGAAGAATGATTGACCGAATTGGCAACTTGGATGGACGACTTGAAAAGATGGGGGAAACCGATGAACTATCCTCCCACATAAGTGATGAAAAATTGATAGAAGCCTTAAAAAATTTAACAACCAAGCAAAACCTGGTACTAACCATGGCCTTTACCTATGGACTATCCAACAAAGAAATTGCGGCTTATTTTCATGAGTCACCTCAGAATATTTCAAGCATACGTAAACAAGCTCTCAAAAAACTGCAAAAGTACTATATGAATGATGTTTATGATAGGAAGGAGAAAAGGTATTGTGGATAAAAAACTCTCAAAAGAAGAATTAATTGACCTAATTGATTCTTTGAATCCTAAAATAAAAAAATCATTAAAAAACACACATTATCAAGACAGAAATGACCTAGAGCAAGATATCAAACTCAAAATCATTGAATCATACGAAAAAATAGCCGCTATCGAAGCACCAAATTTCGAAGAGTTCCTTGCAGAATTCTTAACTAAACAAAAACGTTAAAAGAGTACCAAGTTCAGCTCATGCTGGACTTGGTACTCTTTTTTACCGCTGCCATGTATTGTGTCAATTAAGCACTTAATCGCATCACTCCAGTATCATAAAAAGCCTTACTTCTATCAAAGCAAGTAAGGTTACGCTAATTCTTATGGGTTTAATATCAGTTTATCGCCTTTTGGATGATCTAATACGGTTTTATGATAGGTTCCGTCAGTCCAATCATCAAGCTGATCGTGGAACCATTTGCTTTTAACGTTACCTGATTGACCCGGACCAACGAGATGGTAGCCTTGATTCATATCAGATAGATCGATGACAAAGCGCCATGAGCCTCCATGATTGACGGTTCCATCATCTAGAAATGCTGCTGCCTGTACGGTGACACTGCTGCCGCCGACTGGAATTCCACCTTCGTTGTTAAACAAATAATTCAACGGAGCAACACTCGATAGAGGATGGTTAAAGCGGACTTGGTGATAATCCCCCCACTCCCAATCAGCTATGTCGTTACCCTGTGATTTCTCCAGATCCTTCAATGTCTGTTGTAATGACTTTGCGAGTACTTGCTCAAGTCCGCCAGCTTCTTCTATCCAAGGACCTGGCTTCCCGTCCAGTGCCCGCCGCAGCAGTTCATCAATGGCGGATCGCCTTCCATTAAAGAGGTTGAGAGTTTCCTCAGGTATTTCATCCATTAGCAGAACTTCCCCTATCTTTTTCATCCAGACATTAAAAATCATCGGCGCTGCTGCATCTATAGAATCAATGTTATTCCATTTCTTCAGAATTCTTAAAGCTTGGTCTTCCTGTTTACCAGATGAGCCTTTCAACACCTCTAAAAATTGAGGGACAAACTCCTTAGCCTGTAGGTTTAACTGATCCATCTGCAGACTTTGCATATCCTCTGTGGTGAGCTTTTTATTAGCATGTAAAAACTCCTGGATCCTCATCTGACGGTATGGCTGCGCCCAGTTATTGCTGATATGGTAAGGATAATCATCGGATATAACCTTATTATTTGCTGTCGAAATAAATCCTGATTCTGGATTGATCGTTTTTGGGAGTTCATCGAACGGGATATAGCCTTTCCATTCATATTCATCGGTCCAACCAGGGACAGGTAACATACTATCCCCTTTTTTCCGAATTGGGATTTTCCCGTTCGCCTTATAAGCAATAGTCCCATCGACCGAAGCAAAGACAAAATTCTGTGCCGGCGTTTCAAATTTCAAGAGGGCTTTTTCGAATTCTTTCCAGTCTTTCGCTTTATTCATATTCAATACCGCTTCCAGCTCGGCAGATGGATCAAGTGCTGTCCACCTTAACGCAAGGACAGTATCTTTTCCACTTTTACCAGCAAACTCAGAGACAACCGGCCCATGGCGGGTAACCGTCACTTTATAATCGAGCGTCTTACCGTCCTTCACCTTGATCGGTTCGTCCAAGATATCAGCTTTTTCCCAATCATCTTTGTAAGCAAACTCATTCTCGTTTGCTGGATTTCTCTTTTCGATATACAGGTCCTGAACATCCGGCCCCGTATTGGTCACACCCCAGGCAACCTTTTCATTATGACCGAGAATGATTCCCGGAATCCCGGCAAAAATAACACCGCTCACATTGACAGTCGGAGCCTCCAGGTGCATTTGATACCAAACAGACGGGGTGGCTAAGCCTAGATGGGGATCATCCGCCAAAAGCGGCTGACCTGAATCTGTTTTCTTCCCCGAAACGACCCAATTATTGCTGCCGTTGAATTCATAAGGAATAACTGCCCCAGCAAAGCTTTTTTCAATATCAAGTTCGTCCTTGCTGATAATATAAGGAGCATCCTCTGGATAATTCGGGAATAAATCATACGCTTTTTCCTTTGAAAAAGTTTGCAGCAAATACTGTCTAAACGCTTGGTCTTCCCAATTCCCGCCCAAATCAAAGGCCATATATTTTCCTATAGTGAGAGAATCAACAGGTGTCCAGGGTTCTGGCTCATAGCCAAGTAAAGTGAACTCTACCGGCCAATTTCCGTCCTCCTTCAATTCATCGATATAGAGATTTACCCCTTCGGCAAACACATCCAAGGCTTCTTTCCCTTCACTTGTATACTCTGCATAGGAGGATTCAGCAGCCCGCCTCAACCCCAGCGTTCGAAAATATTTATCATTTTTAACTGTCTTCTCACCAATCACTTCACTTAATCTACCTGAAGCCTGGCGCCTGCTTAAATCCATTTGAAATAAACGATCTTGGGCCTGAATATACCCTTGCGCTAAATATAAATCATGATTATTTTCTGCCTTGATATGCGGTACCCCACTGGAATCCCTCACTACTGTAACCGGTTGCAAAAGACCGGATAGCAATATTTCACCCTTGGTTTCCGGCAGTGAGCGCGATAGAAATACGTTTGCTACAATCAAGATAGACAGCAAAAGTAAAATCAGAATTCCTAAACTCCATAGGACGCGTTTTCTCCACTTCCGTTTTGTTTTTTGCTGAGGTACGACAGCTTCCATTGCTACATCTCCCTTTCCCTTTAAAGCTCTCTTTCTTTCTACTTTAGTTATTCGCGTTTCTATCCATCTTTCCTACTACCTTCCTGATTTTCTCTATTTTTCCTGTTATCTATCAAATATGAAAAGGAATCAAGCATCATGTATTGGTATCACGATTTTTTAATGAGGAAAAGGAAATTCTTTTTCACAGTGTCGAAAAAGTCGCCCTGGGAATAAACAATAAAAAAACACACCGAAACAGAGTATCGGCGTGTTCAACATTATTTTGTAAGATATTCAATCGCATTGTCTACATCATCCGTGTAATAAAGGGCCTTGTCAAAGTCGTGGGCCGCTTTTGTCTCTGCAACCATGTATTCAATCGGGGATAGAAGACCAAAAAGCCTCTTCCATTTATGGTTTTTCTCCAGAAGCTTCCTTTCTCTTTTTATATCCACTGATTTGAATTCATTAATAATAAAACAAGGATCAGAAAATGTCGGGTACCGAAATCGTTCGTTCAAGGTTTGCAGTTTTTCTTCATCCCACTCTACCCTGACCAAATCCGATATGATAACTACATTTTCGACCGAATCGTGAATGCGTTTTATTAAAGCATCATATTCTTCATCTTGTAGCCCATGATCCGTCATGATTCCTATACTGTACCATTTTTTATTTGGATCCAGTTCATCCCTTTTCTTAAAAAGCACTATTTATTCCACCGTCCCTTTATTTTACAGGCAGCTCTTGTTTTTGCGCTTTATTTTATCCAATTTTTATTTTAACTCTTGCGCCCTGCTGCACTTCCAGTAGTACCCAACTCTCTTTGAATGTCCAATTATAAGGAAGAGAAGCAAGCACATGTAATCCGGCCATTTCATCTGGTCGATAAACTTCTATCCCCTTTGATCATTTACTAAATTCGTTTCATTTTTTACTATAACATGTTGAAATATTGCCATGATGATAAAAAAATTCATTTTCACTTCAATCAACACAGGTAAAGTAAACCTAATTTATGATGCAGCATACAGGAACGGTAAGCAAAGTCTGTCAGTTCTATACCTCTGTTTATGGAACTTTTTTAAGCAGTACCATAAAAAAGATACCCTCATTTTAAAAGGATACCTTCATTTCACCGGTTGAAGAGCCAGCCCTCTTTGCTTAAAGATATAATCCAGAGCCTGTCCGAATGATAGGAAGGATTTTACCTGATTAGCAAAATCAAGTTGGACAATTTGCCGAACCACATCCGGAGTAAAACCGACAAACATCGTTTCCGTTCCCATCAGCGACAGTGCTCCTACCAATTGATCAAGCAGCAAGAACATATTATTTTCCTTCGTAAAGGTAATGCCAGAGAAATCCAAGATCAAAACTTCTGCATGTAAATCTGCACATTTTTGGAGAACCGTCGATCGCATGGACTCCATTCTCCAATCATCCATACGGCCGATTAACGGTACGAGAAGCACGTCTTTGAAAATGGTCTGGACAATTGGTGTTGCCAATTCTTCCATAACTTCTTGATTTTCTTTAATTTTCTGCAATGATTCATTCGCCGCTGTGGCTATTTCTTTATAATAATTCACATAACTTATACTCACGCAATGAATGAACTGATCCAAGATTGCATCAATTATAGAACTTGCCTTTAATAAAATTTCAATGGAATAGTAGCGATTGCTTACTTCTTCTTCAATAAAACTCCAGAAAAGATTACGAACCAGCTGTATTTCCTCAATATGTTTATCCAAAGGAATACCCAAATCCACGATTTGCTTTCCAATCTCCATACCCGTTTTTTTCATACTTTCCATTGCTTGACCTTTTCCATGAATTAACGCATCTGCATGAATTTGAATAAGCTGAGCCCGTACCTCTTTACTGACTTCCAAATTATAAGGAGATTCCTCTTCTTCAAACAACTCAATATGTTCCGCTAAAATATATTTGAATTTTTCTATTTTCTCACCAATCAATTTTAGTTCTTCCATGTAGGCCTCCCACACAGGGCTTTTTTCACATTTTATCAAATTATAATTAAAAAAAGAAATAAGATCCTAAAATTACCAATATGATAAAAGACGTTTACCTGAGTCTTCAAAAGGGTATTACGATATATGACATGGAGGGAATCCGATGAAAAAAAATCAACAAGACTATGAATCTGAGAACATGAGTGATTTAGTCGAACTCATAAATAGTAAAAACAACAAGCGTAGAATCTTAGATATACTTCAGCGCAATAAAAAGGACAAAAGTAAAAGTAAGAAAAAAAAATAAAAAACCCAGTCCATTATGGTCTGGGTTTTTAAATGGATAGGATAAAAATCCAAACTTTAAACGTATGACTGATTGCATCTCATCCATTTCACCTTCTAATGTGCGTCGATGTTCAGCAAAAGCACTAATCTCTTCAATGGCCGCCGATTGTTCCCCTGTAGCAGTATAAGCGTTTCGCGTCGCTGCTTCTTCCCGAAATTGGTTCGAAAATCATCAAAGTAAAAAAAGCTGATTTTGTTATTTAAACAAAATCAGCTTTACCGTTATTTTATGTATTCTGTGTGATTGACGAGCACTACCTTTTTCTTCGAATTTCCTTTACTTGTTTCCCATCAGAAGTAATATAGACTGTTTCATCAATTTTGTATGTTAAATAACGGTCACAATCAATTTCCAACGTTTTCCCATTGTTGAATTTCATTGCGCAATTGGATCCCTCTTCGGTTTCCGTCACATCAATGACTTCGTTCGTCTTAAAACCGACCGCCTTGCCATCGGAAAAATGTGGGTAGTATTTTTCTACAATCTCTACCTTTTCCAAACGACTTGGACTTGTTAAGTATACAACGAATAATATAATTAAAACGGCTACTAAGCCAATGAGAATTACAACTTTTTGTTTCACTCTATCCACTAACCTCTTCTCTTATCAATCTATTATTCTTTATCCGTTTTCACTAGATTATATTCAGAAATTCGGCAAATATGATAGAAAAGATACTTTTATTGAGCGATTTTCACCTTTTCAACCATCATGGCACACACGGCAGCGAGAATGATTAAGATGGATACTGCTGAAATGACCCCGCTCCAGCCGAACTTCATCAGAAATAGTCCACCCGATGCCCCTACGACACTAGACCCTGCATAGTAAAACAAAAGGTATAAAGAGGAGGCTTGTGCCTTTTCACTTTTTTTAGCTAACCTTCCGACCCAGCTGCTCGCAATTGAATGAGCTCCAAAAAAACCAAATGTAAAAAGTGCCAGACCCATTATTTTTAATAAAAGTGGGCCTAATAAGGTTAAAAGGGCACCCATTAGCATGATGGCTATTCCGGAAAGAAGAACGATCCTCCGACTAAATTGGTCCGCCAGCTTTCCCATCCACGTTGAACTAAATGTCCCAACGAGATAGATAATAAAAATGAAACCAATCAATGTCTGTGATAAATGATACGGTGGTCCCATTAATGGTATACCTACAAAGTTATAAACAGTCACAAACGAGCCCATTAATAAGAATGCCATGCCGAATAAGAGTACTAGTCTAGTATTCCTTAAGTTGTTAATAAGTGAATTTTTAATTCTCGACAACGATATTTTATTGCGAACAGCATGCTGTGAAGGAGGAAGCATCCACCAAAAGGCTAGACTAATAATCAAACTCAAAGCCCCAAGACTACCTATCGCTATATTCCATGAGAAATGATCAGTCAGCACTCCTACAATGAGCCTGCCCGCCAGTCCGCCGATACTCGAACCGCTCACGTAGATTCCCATCACATAGCCCAGACTTTTCGGATGAAATTCTTCACTGATATAGGCCATTGCTATCGCGGGGAAACCTGCAAGCACCGCTCCTTGAACCGCTCTGATTGCGATCAAGATGTATAGGTCGTCTTGAATAAAGCTGACACATATAGATAACAATGCAGACAATGTGAGCGCTGTACCCATTATCTTTTTCCTATCGATATTTTCAGAGAAAAAGGAAACAAGCAATAAACAAATGGCAAGCGTCCCTGTAGCGAAAGATAGTGTCAGGCTTGCCACCGCTGGAGAGACTCCGAATTGTTTTGCGAATACCGGAATGACTGGTTGAGTACTATATAAATCGGCAAATGTTACAAAGCTTCCAAGAAATAAAGCCAAGATTGTCTTTCTGAATGATTTACCAGCAGGCTCAATATAATTCACTGTTGTTCAAACCTTTCAAAATTAAACTTTCTCTTATGTTAATACTATCTGCCTGAGTTGTCTATTTCGCCATAAGTTGTTGAACGGAAAGATTTTAGATTCATAAGAAAAACCCTTCACCGCAAAAGCGAAGGGTTTTCTTAAATCATTAATTTGATTGCTTCTCATTCCGCTCATTTTTTGTAAGCAACCAGTATACCGGCATACCCACGATCACAATAATTACCGAGTAAAGAGCATCTAACGGTGTATCAATTAATGTGCTCACAACAATATAAACTGCACCAGCAATCGCTATAATAGGAACTAGCGGATAAAAAGGTACTTTATACGTTTTTGCATCCGGGTCTTTTTTGCGTAAGATGAAGACCGCAAAGAAGGCAAGCCCATAAAAACTAAAGACAGAGAATATTGCCATATTGGTAAGTTTGTCGGGATTTGTTACAACCATCATAATAATCGCTATGACCACTTGTAAAATGGTTGCATTAATAGGTGTTTTAAACTTGGGAGATATTTTACTGATTTGCTTATGACCAGGCATCATTTTATTATCCGCCATTGCTAGTGTTATACGCGGAAAGGTTAGAAGTTTCCCGTTCAAACAACCGAAAATTGAAACCAATATTCCGATCGCTATTAATTTCCCACCCAATTCTCCAAAAAGAAGTGTGGCCGCAACGTTTGCTGCATTTGTTCCATTAGCTATAATTCCCTCTGCACCCAATACATGAAGCATAGCAAGGTTTACAGCTAAGTAAGCAACCATGACCACAAGAATTCCCGTAATAATCGCTCGTGGCAAATTTTTCTGTGGATTTTTCATTTCGCCTGCCATGAAGCCGACATTCATCCAGCCGTCATATGCCCAAAGTGTAGCCAAAATGGCACCGGCCATACTGATTTTCATTGAACTTTCACTATCTATATTGAATACAGGCATCTCACCTTGTACAATTCCGAATACTGCAATGAAAATAATCGGAATCAATTTACCAACCGTCGATAATGCTTGTATCATACCGCCGTATTTCGTCCCTAGCAGATTCATACCGGCTAAAAATACAATCGTTAGAATTCCTATAAACAATGTATAATCCGTAGAGATATTAAATAGACCTACCACTAACAACCCAAAATATAAACTGAGTGCGCCCATAACTGCAGGACCATATACTAATGTTTGAACCCAGCCGCACAGAAATCCCCATACTTTTCCGTACACTTCCTCTAAATAGACATATAAACCACCCGTTTTAGGAATGCGTGTACTTACTTCAGCAATTGTCAATCCGCTAGCTAGTGTAATTAAACCACCAATCAACCAAGCTAATAAAGCCATTGTTGAATTACCACTTAACTCAAGCACGTCACCAGGCTTCATGAAAATACCAGAGCCGATAACTGTACCAACTACAATAGATGTTCCAACCCAAAAGCCAATCGTTTTCTTCAATTGGTCATTCCCCATGATGTCCTCCCGACGTGTACACATGTACTTATTTTATATTAAAATTATATCATAAAAATTATTTGGGAATAGTTTATGCAATAGTTTGAATATTACATCATCGTCTGAAACTGTTGGTATTCCTGCACTGAGAGCGTTTTATTAAAATTCATTTATTTTTTTCTAATTCTGAATTAGACACCTTAAAACCGAATATTTTTTTAACATTTAGGAATTAAACGATTATTTATCGACTAATTGCGAATTAAAAATTATTTTATTATAAAATCGTTCGCTATATTTAAGGAAAACTTTCTGCATTATTTTAAAAAAATACAAAAAAACCACCCCTTATAAAAGGGATGGATGTGATATTCCTTAAGCATTAAGTTCGTATTACCAAAAAATAAACATAAGCACAACTGCCACGACAATCCGATAGATGGCAAAAGGAGTCAATTTAACTTTATTGATTAAAACCAAGAAAAAGCGGATACAGAATAACGCAAAAATAAATGCGCTGATAAAGCCTGCGATAAAAAATGGCAGAACTTCAGGTGTGAAAATATCCCAATATTTTATAATTTTCAACAAACTGGCACCAGCCATGATTGGAACTGCCATGATAAAAGTGAAATCAGAAGCCGCCCGGTAGCTCATACCTAATAGCACACCGCCTGATATCGTTGAACCTGAGCGGGAAAATCCCGGCCATAGGGACAAACATTGGATTAACCCGACCCCAAGGGCTTGTTTATAAGTAATTTGATCAACCGTTTCAGCAGTCATCTTTGGACGGAATTTATCAGCAGCAATCATCAATAATGCGCCCAAGATTAATCCAACGATAACCGTCTTCATCTTAAATAAGTTTTCATCAATATAATCTTCAAACAATAAACCTAATACGCCAGCCGGTAACAATCCGACGAGTATCTGCAATAGGTTGAGCTTTTGCCCCCCTGGAGCAGATGGGTTTTTCATTTTCCTTAAACCAAGCAAGTCCATGAATCGACCCCAGAAGAGAACGACTACAGCAAGAATCGATCCAAGCTGGATTACAACTTTAAATGCATTGGCCACTTCACTTCCAAAAAGCTCGTTCGATTTCAGCCATATGTCATCAACAATAATCATATGCCCTGTAGATGATACAGGAGCAAATTCAGTTAATCCTTCTACTAGTCCAAGGATAACCGCTACAAAGATTTCCCACATATTCATTATTTTCACCTCATAATTCGCACACCTATTTATGGAAATACCATTAGTATTGTACTAGTTGTTTAATATATTGTCTATTAAACATTGCTGAAAGAAATTTGGGGTACATGTATGATAGGTATAAAGATAAATTCTAAAAGGAGTGATGAACTTGAAAAACATCCAAATTTTCGCCCATAGAGGGTCCAAAGGAACACATCCTGAAAATACTATGGCCGCTTTTAAAGAGGCAGCACGAATCGGGGCTGAGGGAATTGAGTTTGACGTCCATCTTAGTTCAGATGGAGAAATGATCGTTATCCATGACGAAACACTTGACCGAACTACTTCTCTTTTAGGTTATGTAAAAGATTGTTCAGCACAAAAATTGAAAACAGCAGATGCCGGGAGCAAATTTTCTGAGGAATTCCAAGGAGAACCGATTCCTTTTTTAAAAGAAATTTTCGACTGGGCTATAGATAATACAATGTTGATGAATATCGAAATCAAAACGGATAAGCTCCCATATGAAGGAATTGAACAGAAAATTGTTGATTTAATTCGTCAGTATCGATTGGAAAATCGGGTAATTCTATCCTCCTTCAATCATCAATCAATTGAAAAGGTGAAGAAGCTGGCTCCTGAAATCGAGCGGGCCTTATTGTTTGAGGGACTGCCTGAGAACATCGAAGAAATCTTAAGCGCAAAAAAAGAAGCTGGGTTCCACCCTGATAGAAACAGCCTGACTGAAACTATTAATCACTATGCGAAGAAACTTGGATACAAAGTCCGGCCATGGGTCGCTAATAATAAAGCTGACATTATCAGGCTCGCTGAAATGGATGTCGATGTGATAATGACGGACTTTCCTGAAAAGGCAATCAAGATCTTAAAAGCTTGGCAAACGAGCGACTAATATAATGCGAAAGAGAAGGAGGACGATGCTCCTTCTCTTCCTAATCCATTTTTATTCAGTTAATTAACGAGAATATCCGCCTAATTGTTGCTCAGCCATTTGCACTAAACGTTTTGTAATTTCTCCACCAACAGATCCGTTAGCACGAGCAGTAGTGTCGGCACCTAAGTTTACGCCAAATTCACTAGCGATTTCATTCTTCATTTGTTGTAGAGCTTGCTCTGCACCAGCTACTACTAGTTGATTGCTGCTATTGTTGTTTGCCATGTGTTTTTCACCTCCTACTAATATTAATTAGCATTTTAAGCTTAAATTATTATTGCCAATTTATTGAATTATTTTATCTTTACGTTCCCTTCAATCCAGAGCTCTTTATCATGAATTTCTTTTTAGGCTCATAAACTGTTAGGAAACTTTCAGTAGGAGGGAAAAGAATTGCAAATTCATGTGGTTAGGCCTGGCCAGACGTTATTTGGCATCGCCCAGACGTATAGCGTAAGCGTTGACCGGCTCGTGGAAACAAATAAGATCCCTAACCCAAATAATCTTGTTACGGGGCAGGCCCTTGTCATTCCAATTGTCGGCAGTTATTATTTCGTGCAATCCGGCGATAGTTTATCTTCGATATCTAAAAAAGTTGGTGTCCCTGTTCAAGAATTGGCAAATATAAATGGTATTTCCGAAAATCAATCTTTATCCGTTGGATACCGTCTCTACATTCCTGCACAAAAGAAAAGGACAGCTGAATTTAATGGCTATGTCGAGCCGCGGGGCACGACCGTCGCACCTGCCCTTGAGACAGCTGCAAGGGAAGCTGCGCCCTATTTAACCTATTTAGCTCCTTTCAGCTTTCAGGCGCTTCGTGACGGCTCCTTAAAGGAGCCATTGCTCAACAACTTTCCTACCATTGCCAAAGAAAATAAAAATGTATTAATGATGGTAATCACGAATCAGGAAAATGACCAATTCAGCGATGAGCTCGGGCAAATCATCTTAACGAATACTTCCGTTCAGAATAAGTTCCTGAACAACATCGTTGCAACTGCGAAGAAATATGGTTTCCGGGATATCCACTTTGACTTTGAGTTTTTACGGCCGTCTGATAAAGAAGCCTATAATCAATTTCTCCGAAAAGCCAAGGAACGTTTCAAAAAAGAAGGATGGTTCATATCAACTGCGCTAGCCCCGAAAACAAGTGCAGAGCAAAAAGGACGCTGGTATGAAGCGCATGACTATAAAGCACATGGTGAAATTGTCGACTTTGTTATCATCATGACATATGAATGGGGATATAGCGGCGGGCCCGCAATGGCTGTATCACCAATAGGCCCTGTCCGCGATGTTCTCGAATATGCCATCACGGATATTCCAGCCAACAAAATCCTGATGGGGCAAAATCTATATGGCTATGATTGGACATTGCCCTTTGTGCAGGGTTCCATTGCCAAGGCCATCAGTCCACAGCAGGCCATCCAGATTGCAGCAACCAATAACGTATCAATCGAGTATGATGAAAAAGCGCAGGCTCCTCATTTTAGATATACAGACGTTGAGGATAAACAGCATGAGGTCTGGTTTGAAGATGCACGATCTATTCAGGCAAAGTTTGATTTAATCAAAGAATTGAATCTAAGAGGTATGAGTTATTGGAAGCTCGGTCTAGCCTTCCCTCAAAACTGGCTTCTTATAAGCGATAACTTTAACGTACGAAGAAGGGTTTGAATCGCCAATCGTAAAACTTTCAGGAATATCGCGGAAAGTGTTGCATATAATCTAACATCGAGCATAAAGTCCAGTTCCAGGATACGTGACTCATCTATAAAAGCCTTCCGTCGTTTAACGGAAGGCTTTTATCATTTTTCCTCCTTAATCGCCTGCTGAAGCTTAGGCTTTTAACCTTTTTGATATCAGTCTCGACAAAATCAAGGAATCCATCAAGAAATTTTTCAGTTTGCATTATGAACCCTTGATCTAGAAGGTACTTTGGATCCAATGTCGTCATAATACCCAGGTTTTCACCCTCAGATTCTTCTATACTCCTTGTTACTATAATGACAAATTTTTTTCATGAGAGGGACTCATTCAAAATTTGTCCAGCCAATCCTTATGAGCTATTCCTTTTTTGTCCATACTAAAAAGGTACATCTAGGGGGTGTGAAAAACATGATTCGAATCAAACCATTCAATACCGTCTTTCCAAGAATTCCGCGATTTATTAGATTGCTTTCTATCATCGCGCTATTTTTACTCTCATTTGGTATACTGATTCATCTAGTTGAGCCACGGAATTTCCCTACCCTACTTGATGGTATCTATTGGGCAATCGTAACTATGTCAACGGTAGGGTATGGAGATTACACTCCAATGACGGATATTGGAAAGATTATTGGAATATTCCTCATTTTGTCAGGTGCCGGCCTGGTCACTTCTTATTTTGCTCAAATTGCTAAAATGTCTATCTCCAATGAAAGGCAATATCTAACAGGAAAAAAGGAGTTCTCTAGTGGAGGACATATTATCATCGTTGGCTGGAATGGTCGTTCTAAAAGAATCATCAGTGACATTCATGATAGTAAGCACCATCAAGCTATTGTCCTGATAGATGATACGTTACAAAAGCACCCGCTTCCCAGAACAAATATCCACTTTATACAAGGAAAAGCAACCTTAGATTCCGTTTTGAAACAAGCTAATATAAAACAAGCCATACGAGTTCTTATCACTGCTGATCTAAAGCAAAATGAACTTCAAACCGACATGTTCTCGATTTTAACGTTACTAGCGGTCAAAGGACTAAATCCGAATGTGTATTGTCTAGTAGAAATTTTAACGCAGGAACAAAAGGAAAATGCTTTACGAGCTGGAGCAGACGGTATCGTAGAAACAAATAAGTTTGCAAGTGAATATATGCAGGATTGTTTATGGAAAGGGATGGCAGGAGAGTTTGAAGAGAAAATAGAAAAGTGGAGTTTGAACATTAAACAGCTGCCCATTCATATCGAATGGACAGGTTTGTCGTTCAAAGAATTGAGCGTTAAGTTATTTGATAAAAACATTTTATTAGTCGGTATCATTTCAGGAGGCGAGACAATTATCAAACCCCCTGCAGATATAATCATTCATCATAATGACACCCTACTAATCATTGAAGATTAATGTATTAAAAGCTTTTCCAAATCATGGACTAGTGATTTTCCGTATGAGATATAGTTCTCCGGAAACTCCGCATCTGGATTTTCCGGTTCGGCAAACTGATTGAAGGAGGCTGCAATGTTACCTATATTTCCTTCATCGTCAGTACCATCCTCGTACTTATGAGATAACAAAAACGGTTGTAAAAGTTCTACCATCACCCCATCCGTATCAAGAGACCCATCAACAGCCTTGAAAGGAATTCTTAAAAATTGATAACCATCACTGTCATCCATTTTATAATCAAAAGATCCATGGTCATAGTCCCAGCCTCCGCCTATCACATAGCCTTCTGGTTTTAACTTCGTCTCCAGATCAAATAAACCGAATGTTTTCCCTTCCAACTCAGAAGATATTTTAATCATTGTAAAAACCTCTTTCGCTAATTTTTTATTAGCATAACCAAAAAGGCTTTAAAAAAACCTGAGGATTACTACTATTCCTCCCTCGTTTGAGCATAGAGGAGATTAGCTTTGTCACTGATTTCCAAGCTATCCCCACTCTTTTTCGTAGTCTCTTCACCTTTATTGCTTCTTTTGTCTCGTCCATTTGCAATAGATGTATTTGTCTCAATTTGCTGCTTTTCTTGTTGCAGCTGCTGGACCTTCTGCTGCATTGCTTCAGCCATTTCATCCGATAGGTAAGCTTCCTGAATATCACCCTAGAGCTCACTCCTCTGTTTCTCAAGCACTTTGATGGCACTGAGAAGCTACCCATTGCAGAACTTGTAGAACCTAATATGTCGTCGATGATACTTGCATCATAATCCCTCACTTCTATTTTAATATTGTGATTACCATTATCAGGGATGTATTTTAACTTCCCCTTGATTTACATTTACTAAAATTAGATAAAAACAAAAAAGGTATCAAGCTTGGACAGTGTAATCCAGCTTGATACCTTTTTTAATAAATGCTTATAGGCGCTGTTCGAGCTCCTCTTTTTTCTTTTCATAACCTGGTTTACCTAGAAGGGCAAACATGTTCACCTTATACGCTTCCACTCCAGGCTGATCAAATGGATTGACCCCTAGTAGGTAACCGCTCATCGCACAAGCTTTCTCGAAGAAATATACGAGATAGCCAAATGTATACGCATCCAGCTGCGGCACCGATAAAATCAGATTTGGAACACCACCGTCTGTATGAGCTAACAGCGTACCTTCGAAAGCTTTATTATTGACAAATTGCACCGTTTCTCCCGCCAAATAATTCAAACCATCCAAGTCATTGTCCGCTTCCTCAATTAAAATTTCATGACGAGCTTTTTCCACTTTGATGACCGTTTCAAAAAGATCGCGGCGTCCTTCCTGAACATACTGTCCTAATGAATGCAGGTCAGTTGAAAAGTTGGCGGATGCAGGGAAAATTCCTTTTTGGTCTTTCCCTTCACTCTCTCCGAATAACTGCTTCCACCACTCGGAAAAGTACTGAAGTCCAGGCTCATAGTTTATCAGCATTTCAATAGTCTTACCTTTATTGTATAGAACGTTGCGGACCACTGCATACTGGTATGCCTGATTATCAGCTAGCTCAGAAGAACTGAAGTCCACTCTTGCATGTTCGGCACCCTCCATGATTTGGTCGATATCTGCACCGCTCACTGCAATTGGAAGCAACCCTACTGCTGTTAATACTGAATAACGGCCACCAACATCGTCAGGAATAACGAAGGTTTGGAAGCCCTCTTCAGTTGCTACCGTTTTTAAAGCGCCCTTTTCTTTATCAGTGGTCGCATAAATCCGGCCTTTCGCTTCTTCGACACCATATTTTTGTTCGAGCAGTTTCCGGAAAATTCGGAACGCAAGAGCAGGTTCAGTTGTCGTGCCCGATTTTGAAATTACATTGATGGAGAAATCCTTATCCGCCAATAAATCCATAACATCTTGCATATATGTAGAGCTGATATTGTTACCGACAAATATAATTTGTGGTGTATTTCTTTTGTCCGAATGCAAAAGATTATAAAAACTATGTTGAAGCATCTCAATGGCAGCACGTGCCCCTAAGTAGGATCCGCCAATTCCGATAACCAATAGCACATCTGAATCATCTTTTATTTTAGCGGCTGCTTTTTTAATCCTTGAGAATTCTTCCTTATCATAATTAGCAGGTAAATCAATCCAGCCAAGATACTCATTGCCTGCCCCTGTCTGTTCATGCAGAGAATGGTGTGCCACTTTTACAGCATCCTGTAAATAAGTCATTTCATGCTTTCCAAAAAACGGTAGAGCCTTTGAATAATCGAAATGTAAATGGGCCAAGCCAATTCCTCCTCTAATTTTAAGATTCTCTTTCACTTTATCTGATGTATTAATCATAATCAAGGAATCGATAAAGTAAACATCAGATTATACCCTTCGTTTAAGAATTTCTCCCACCATTTGTGATGGGAGAACTCAGCTTTATAACTCGAATTATAACGAAGCCCGTAAAATGGCAAGAACATCTTCGCGATTCAACACTTTAAATTGGCCAAAATCTCCTCTGCTCATGGCTTTATCGGCCATGATCTCTAACTGCGAGTCGTCGATACCATAATCCGCAAGACGTGTCGGCGCCCCTAAGCTGCTCCAAAATGTACGAAGTCGTTCAATGCCCTCAAGCGCAGCTTCCTCATCCGTTTTACCATTCGGATCTACATTAAATACGCGGACTGCAACCTGCTTGAAACGGTTGACATTTTCATGGAGCACATGTTTCATCCAATTTGGAAATAGGATAGCCAATCCTCCAGCATGGGGGATATCATATACCGCCGAAACTGCATGTTCAATATTATGTGTAGCCCAATCGCCGTTGTAACCAACCCCTAGAGATCCGTTTAAGGCAAGTGTTCCCGCATATAATACCGTAGACCGGTGCTCATAATTCTCCAGGTCTTCCAATAGCTTTGGAGCCGTTTCGATGACCGTCAACAAGAGAGATTCACAAAAGCGGTCCTGAAGAGGTGCATGGGTTTCTGGATGAAAATATGATTCAAACACATGTGACATCATATCAACCATTCCGTAGACCGTTTGATTTTTTGGAACCGAAAAAGTATTTACGGGATCTAAAATGGAGAATTGCGGATAAACTAAAGGACTTCCCCATCCGTATTTCTCTTTCGTTTCCCAATTTGTTATGACAGAACCTGGATTTGCTTCAGAACCAGTTGCGGCTATAGTCAGCACTGTGCCAAACGGAAGGGCTTCATTCACTGGTGCCTTTTTAATTACGAGATCCCATGGGTCTCCCTTATATTTCGCACCTGCAACAATGGCCTTTGTAGCGTCAATAACGCTTCCTCCGCCAACTGCAAGTACAAAGTCGATTTGATGCTCCTTACAAAGCTCCACACCTTTACGGACTGTAGAAATGCGTGGATTCGGTTCAACTCCGGCAAGTTCATGTACTTCCGCATTAATCTCCCTTAATGCTGTGATTACCTTATCATACAGACCATTTTTCTTTATACTTCCACCGCCGTATACAAGTAACACTTTATCACCAAAGGGTGGAATTTCTGTTTTTAGACTTTCAAGCTGATTTTTCCCAAAAATTAATTTAGTAGGATTTTTATAAGTAAAATTCTCCAATACATTCTCTCCTTTTATGACACATTGTCCTCTTTTTCAGGCCACAATATCCACCTCTTGGGCAATGGTGAGTTTTTGCTTTTCTTCATTATGCCGAAAGTTCCATATAAATACAAAGTATCCGTTCGGAAGTTTTGTCCGGATGTATATTTGCATGGTGAAAAAGCATGATAAATAAAGAACTACTTATTAAAAAAGGAGGCTGTACAATGAGTGGAATACAAAGAACTGCACTTGTTTTTACAATTATCGGTGCCGTGAATTGGGGATTAATCGGGTTTTTCCAATTCGATTTAGTTGCTTCTATCTTCGGCGGACAAGATGCTGCATTGGCTCGTATCGTTTATGGAATAGTAGGAATTGCCGGTCTTATTAACCTTGGTCTTCTCTTCAAACCAAGTCCTGAAGTTTCAAGAGAGCCTGAAGCTAAACCAACTCGTTGAAAGTCTTAGGTCTATAGATAATTTGTTTGTCCTATAAATAAAGCCGGTCCATGATAACCTCATGCCCCGGCTTTATTTTAATTAATACTTTTTTTCAATGCGTTCAAAGTCCTAATCAATTTCTGGCTTATCAATTACATCGGAGTACAAATCGAATGATGTTTTCGCATTTTCTTACAGCTTTACAGAGTTTATATATCCGACTTCAATTCTTCTTCAATCACAAGCAAACATTTTCCACCTGACTTAATTTATCAGTAATAAAAACAAGTGGAATTCATCTCTATATTTCGTATTGGAGAGCGGCATGGCTGTCGTCGTCCGACCATGAAAGTTCCCGATAGAAGCAATTATTTTCACCGTTCAAACAGAGATAACCCGCACTTTGGCGAGTTGATGATTTGAATATGAAGGGTCGAAATGCTATATGAAAATGCTAATAAGCACAAAAAAACCGACTGATCAAAGGATCTGTCGGTTAAAAAAATTATTTTTTGATTAGGTCTTCGCGTTGAGATTGCTCAATCCAAGCTTGAAGTTTGTCTTTCAAAGAGTTGAAGCCTTCAGTAGATTCGATGTGAGATGTTGCTTTAACAGATGCTTGGCGTTTTTTCGGAGCTTTTTTCGGAGCTTCAGTACGCTCAGGAGCTTCTTCTGTTGCGCGGATCGATAAGCCAATTTTTCCAGCAGCTGAATCGATAGAAAGCACTTTAACTTTTACTTCATCGCCCACTTTTAAATGTTCGTTAATATCTTTTACGAATCCGTGAGTAATTTCAGAAATATGAACTAAACCTTGAGTTGAATCATCTAGAGCAACAAATGCACCGTATGGTTGAATACCAGTTACTTTGCCAGTAACTACCGCACCAATTTCGAATTTTTCAGACATGGTAACACTCCTATTTTATATATATTTTTTCGTCTTTTCACGCAATAAAAAATTATATCACATAATTGGAAAATAATCAAAGTTAAGTATATCATACTTTTTAGGTTTTTACTCAATAAAAATGTTTGTTTTTTGGAAATACTTATTATTATAAGATTGTTATTTATAACTTAACCTAAAAATATGCAATTAAACATGATTTCCTTTAACATATTCACTTATTTTTCTAAAGATTGTAATTTTAAAACACTACCTAATGTTGAAGAGTTTGGTTTTTCTTGATTCGCTACATCGTACCAATCATGAATATCCCCGTGTTTCTCAAGTCGATAAATCTAATGTAACATCCCAAATACACCGCTTCGATATTTTCTCGATGTGGCGTTTTTTCACAAAACATACATATTCATTCACTTTACTTATACTATAATATGGTAAAATAATCATATAAAGAATATTTCCTGATAAAGGAGTGCTTGACAATGTCAAATATCGCGAAGAACATCCGTCAGTACCGAGAAGATCATAACCTCACTCAGCAGGAACTGGCTTTAAAATTACGTATTGGCACCAAGAAAATTGAAATGTATGAATCAGGTGAGTCAGTCCCTGATACACAAACCATTTTGCGGCTTTCTACCGTTCTTGATATTCCAGCTTCAGAATTTTTAAAAGTTAGTCCAACAGTGAATGCCGCTGGTGTTGACGAGGAAATCGAAAAGCTAATTGAGGAGATTGGAACCGAAAAGGCAATACTTATCCTAAGAACAGCTAAAGATTTTAGTGAAGAGCAAATTCTGAATGTTATGAATAAATTATATAACACACAAACTTAATTAAAAAAATGCTGGTTGCACATGTATTTTTTTCCAAATTATCGGATATACTATGATTAACACTTTCTATGTTAATCCATTAGATTAACTCTTTTTTCTAATTCCCCCTATGGAAAAGGGATCCGTCGTAAGTAACGACAGGATCCCTATTTTTTTGCTTTTATTCAACAATGATTCTTCATGAAACGTTCCATTCTTTTCAGTGCTTCTTGAAGATGCTCCATGGAAGAAGCGTAAGAACAACGGATATGCCCTTCACCGCTTTCTCCAAATACATCTCCCGGCACAACAGCAACTAGTTCTTCCTTCAGAAGTCTTTCTGCAAATTCCATCGAAGTCATCCCTGTTTTTTCGATAGATGGAAAAGCATAAAAGGCCCCTCCTGGTTTATGACAGTCCAGACCGATGTCATTGAACGATTTCACTATATAATTCCTTCTTCTTCGATAACTCCTTCGCATCTCTTCCACATCTTGCATCCCGTGCTTTAATGCTTCCAATGCTGCATGCTGCGCCATAGTTGGGGCACACATCATCGCATATTGGTGAAGCTTCAGCATTGCTTCAGAAATTTCTTTAGGCGCACATACAAATCCTAGACGCCATCCAGTCATCGCAAAACCTTTAGAAAATCCATTGATTACGATTGTACGTTCCATCATGCCATCAATAGCTGCAAAAGAAGTGAATACCTCATCATAAGCAAGCTCCGCATAGATTTCATCGGAAATAACTAGTAAATCATGTTTTTTAACGATATCAGCAAGCATCACTAATTCTGCCTGCTCAAGTTGAGTACCTGTAGGGTTATTCGGCGAACAGATTAAAACGGCCTTCGTTTTAGGAGTAATCGCCGCTTCAAGTTGTTCGGGTGTTAACTTAAAGTCATCATCCTTAGAGGTTTGAACCGTGACTGGAATCCCCCCTGCCATGGTCACTAGGGGTGCATAGGCGACAAAACAAGGTTCGACGACGATAACTTCTTCACCTGGATTCAAAATAGTTCTCAGCGTAATATCGAGCGCCTGGCTTGCTCCAACCGTTACAATAATTTGATCCTCAGGTCTATACGAAACATGGAACTGCTTCTCCATATATTTGCTGATCTCTGACCTTAATTCAAATAATCCGGCATTAGCTGTATATGAGGTATATCCTTCCTCCAATGAGTTGATAGCTGCTTCCCTTACTGCCCATGATGTAACGAAATCTGGTTCACCTACACCAAGTGAGACGACACCCTCCAAATTGGCAGCCAAGTCGAAGAAGCGGCGAATTCCTGATGGTTTTAGCTCTGCAATCGTCCTTGAAACATAACTCGTTTTAATCATGGTGACACCACTATCCGCTTATCTTCTTCAGTTTGATCAAATATAGTGCCATCATGCTTGTATTTTTTCATAATAAAGTGAGTCGTAGTAGATATAACAGAATCAAGTGTCGAAAGTTTTTCTGATACAAAGCTTGCCACTTCATTCATCGAACGTCCCTCGACGATGACGGAAAGATCATAGGCTCCAGACATTAAATAGACGGACTCTACTTCTTTAAACCGGTAAATTCGTTTTGCGACCTCATCGAAACCAACACCGCGTTTTGGTGTAACTTTTACATCAATCATCGCAGTGACACCATGGTATTCATCCACTTTTGCCCAGTTAATAACTGTTAAATAACGGACAATCACACGCATGTCTTCTAATTTTTTTAATGTTACTTCAATGTCCGCTTCTGATAACTCGGTCATTTTCGCCAAATCCTTCAGATCAATCCGGCTGTTATTTTCAATGATTCTCAAGACTTCCAATTCCTCTTCATTCAAGTGCATTGGAAAACCCCCCTTTTGGAATTCACTAATTTAGACGTGATGTTTGGCTGGCAGATAGTCTGATGAATTACCTTATTAGACTTTTATAGAATCAAGTACGACAATATAAATTAATAAGTCCTATTCTGTCAGGATAAACTTACACTATTATATCAAAATTGATTGAAAACCTGTTATAGTAATTGTCTTTTTTCATGGTTATTATTACAATTACTGTTATGCAACAGCGTTAAAGGACAGAATTTTTGGATTTTCAGGGAAAATCTGTGATTGAGACAATATCTCTTTTTATTTAGATGAGAAATAATAATAGAGAAGGAGCTTTATATGGAAGGTCACACAATTAAAGGCATCGAACAGGTGGGAAATATTGATATCTATTTTGAATATGATCAAATTAATGATTCCTTTCCGACCCTTGTATTACTGCATGGGTTTTTATCATCCAGCTTCAGCTTCCGTAAATTAGTACCTTATTTAATCCAAGATTTCAATGTAATCTCGATAGATCTTCCTCCATTCGGTCAAAGCGGGAAAGCTTATCGATATACATATTCTTTCCAGAATATCGCCAAATCCGTTGTCCAGTTTTTAGAAGGCAAAAACATCAGGAAATTTAGTATCATCGGGCACTCTATGGGTGGCCAGGTTTCCTTGCAACTCATTAAATCACATCCGGACCTGGTCGAACATGCGATTCTCCTTGCCGGTTCAGGCTATCAGCCTAGCTATTCAGAAAAAATGAAGATGATTAGCTATCTGCCTTTCTTTTCGTTCGGAATAAAACGGTATCTACAAAAGTCGGGGATAGAAAAGAACTTGAAAAACGTTGTTCATAATCAAGCCATGATTGATGATGAAATGCGGCAAGGCTATCTAGAACCATTCATTAAGAAGCATGATATATTTCGTGCGCTAGGAAGGATGCTACGCGATAAGGAAGTCGATTTATTAGAGGAGGACCTTTATTCGATTCAAACGCCTTGTCTGCTTGTTTGGGGTCGGCATGATAAAGTAGTACCCCTGAAGATTGGTGAAAGGTTACATAAAGACCTTCCTAATTCAAAACTTGCCGTCTTAGAAAATTCAGGACATCTGCTTCCAGAGGAGAATCCCGAAGAAGTGTATCACTTAATTAAGGAATTTTTAAGGACACCGACTATCCAAACATAAAAGAGGATGACCCTTATTTCGGGTCATCCTTCACAGTCTTTAGATCGAGCAGCTGGCATCATTCTTTATGATTAGCAGCTTCTTTGCAACATCCAGACATTTTTCCATCATAACGGGCGCATCAAATGCGAACTCATAGATAGATTTTATTTTTATCGCCAGTTCCTGTGGGTTATCTATATCTCGGATTGCAACAACTGTATCCGCAATTTCGGGCTCATATAGTTCCCCGCCAATCTGAAAAGGGTCCCATTCTTGCAAAACAGCAACCAACGCTAAATTCATTTGCTGTGTATCCATATAATCATCACCTGCTCAATATATTCAGAGAACATGATATCATAGTATCATAACAACACGCTTTTCGCGAAGACGACAAATTTTTAAATCGGTGGTGGATATTTTGAAAGAGTCAATTTTTGAAGAACACATTAACAGGGAAAATACCGGATCAGTAAAATGGGATAAAAACTCGCTTAAATCATTGTATGGAAGAGAAGATGTACTGCCAATGTGGGTTGCCGATATGGATTTCCCTTCTCCTGAGGGCATTCAAAAAGCGTTAATTGAACGCCTGAATCATCCGATTTTCGGTTATACCGTCCCTTCCGAAACGGTTTTCACCGAAATTCAAAGCTGGCTTAGAGACCAGCACTCCTGGCCCATCACAAAGGAATGGATCTCATTTAGCTCTGGCGTCGTTTCAGCCATCGGTACAACGATCCAAGCATTCACGAACCCGGGTGATAAAATATTGGTACAATCACCGGTCTATACACCATTTTTTGATATGGTCAAAAATAATGACCGGGAAGTGGTCAACAGTCCGCTTATCATAGAAGACGATCGCTTTAAGATTGATTTTACGGATTTTGAAGACAAGCTGAAAAGTGGAGTGAAACTATTCCTGTTTTGCAGTCCACATAATCCCGGCGGACGCGTTTGGACAAAAGACGAACTCCTGCGGATTGGCGAGCTCTGTGTAAAATATGATGTAATCATAGTCAGTGATGAGATTCACGCTGACTTATTCCATTCAACATCCAGACATTATCCCATCGCCTCACTTTCAGAACAATTATCGGATATAACAGTTACGTTAATGGCACCAAGTAAAACATTCAATATAGCCGGCATTCAGGCTTCATTCCTGATCACCAGTAATGAAAAACTGCAGAAGCAATTGCAAAAGGCTCAAACGAAACTGGCCTTTCATGGACTGAACATCCTAGCTTTAACAGCTATGGAAGCCGCGTATCGAGAGGGCTTACCCTGGCTGAAAGACATGATTGCTTACATCGAGGAGAATATAAAAGTGGCAGAGGAATTCATTGCTGCTGAAATTCCTGCACTGAACGTCATGCATCCGGATGCCTCTTACCTTTTATGGATTGACTGCCGTGATCTAGGATTGAACGACAAGGAAATTAAGGAACGACTGATCCATCAAGGGAAGCTCGCATTAGAGCCTGGTTCAAAATATGGCCCAGGCGGAGAAGGTTTCGTCCGGATGAATATTGGTTGTTCACGCAGTGTGCTGTTGGATGGGCTTAATCGATTAAAAGTGGCTTTTTCATAAGAAATAACAAAGAACCAGGTTTGAAGCCTGGTTCTTTGCTTTTTTCTATTAGTCCTTCTCTTCTTCTACATATGGATCATGCTCATAACGAGGCAGATCCCCAATCGATGTTTGTATATTTTCTTCAATAAGTGTTTCCTTCAATTCTTGATACTGGGAGTTAGGATAGACCGTTATCTCCTTACCGTATATATCCACGCCAACAAAATTTTCATAATCTTCAACATACCCAATATTTTCTTCAGACTCGACATACATATCTTCATAATCGTTAGGAGGATAAGCAAAATCAGAAGGCGTTTCAGATGTTCCATAGCTAGCAACTTCCTGCCATGAATCCTCCGCATCGAATGCAACCGATTCGTCCCGCCCATCATAATCAAACCTTCCAAATGGAGGTCCCAACACTTCCTCTTCTACCGGCCGATTGTCAGAAGTTTCTTGAGATGGCGAATGTTCAACACAAAAGGTAGTCGTCGGGATAATGCTCAAACGGTCAAGAGGAATTTCTTTTGAACAAACTTCACATTTCCCATACTCTCCTGCATCAATTGCTTGAAGGGCTCGATTAATATCCCTAATTTCATCTCGGACATGCTCACCCAGCGCCAAATCTTTTTCACGCTCATATAATTCTGTTCCTTGATCACCAGGATGATTATCATAGCTCGATAACTCACCAGTCGAATCATCTTGACTTCTTCTTAAACCAAAGTCACCCGAGTCATTTAATTGCTTTTCCAACTCCTGCTTTGTGTGCTGCAATTGCTGTTGAAAGCTTTTTATTTGCTGATTAGATAGCATGTGCAACATCCTTTCATAATCGTTTCTTCTCTCTAGTATTTCTATCTTTACTTCATTCCATAAAGGTACTTTTTACCTCAAGAATAAATCGGAAGAGAGAACAAAAACTAATAAAATTCAAAAAGATGGGCTTTTCGTGTGTTTTTCCAAAGAGGATTAATTAACATAATCGTTCCAGACAATTCGGTAAGATGCAGATGATGATGCAATATTCGTATCAAAGCGTAAACTTTCGTGTAAGTCTAAACAATAGGGGATCGCGGGGGATTATTAGATGCGACTTAAATAAAATAAGGCGGACACATCATTCTGTGTTCGCCTCTTTTTTAATTATTGATATATTTTTCAAAAACATAACCGAAATCTTTAATATGATACTTTTTCCGGCTGTCCATCAACCATTCAAAAGCAGCGGAATTAATATCCTTAAAACTCGCGGCCATTTGACTTCCTTCAGTCCGAACCTGGTTCAAAGTGGAAGAAGCAAGGTTTACACTTTGCTGGGCATATTGAAGGGCATACTCATTTTCATGACAAATTTCCGATATTTTAACAAGTGATTTGAACAAGTCCTTTAATTCTTCGATGAATTTTTTATGAACATCAATGGAAAAAGTTTTTGCCCCAATCGAAAATTTAATTTCTGCATCCAAATCCACGGTGCCTGCCGTTTCAAGGGTCACGTTGGAAATATTATGCTGGCTATAGCTATACCTTGTAAGTGTACGCTTTTTACTAATGGCACTTGTACCATCCAAATGGATAAACGCCTGATTCGTAAAACAGTATTCATCGGTTTTCGATTTAATCAGGAAATAAATTTTTTCCTCATCTTCGTGCATGATGTAATCATCTGCATCCACCTTGTCATAGTCGGCAGGCTTAATCACACTTCCAATATCACTGAGACCAAGTGCATCAGCCGCAATTTTCTTAAACAAATTCCATTCCTCCTCTATTCATACTCAGTTAAATTCTACCATATTATAAATATTTCTCTAGTATTATCTCATCTCGTACCGGAATTCCATCAAAGCTGTAAAATGGGATTTCAGGCTTGATTTTTCTTGATTCTTCGACTGCATTTTTCACAATTTCTGAAATGACATAGCCACGCTTTTGGAAAAACTTCAATGCCTGTAAATTATCATTGGTTGTAATCGCTTTAATAGTATGGCAATTTTTTTCCTTTGCAATATTTTCTATCACATAAAGCAACGATGAGCCCACACCTTGCTTCTCATGCTCACTATTCAAAGAAATGATCTGACATACCTGATTGGCCATCTTGTATGTCCCTAATCCAGTGATTTTTTCATTCTCATCCATCACCCCAAATCCCTCAAGTTCTGCATAATGAAACAAGCCTCTAGAAAAAACGACTTGAGTCGTTTCCCAATGCTGCATGAAAAAACTCTTAACCGTATCTGCCGCAATCATTCTTTTAGCTACGATTTGCATAACAATTTACGCCCCCAAAAATTCTATCTATATCCTTATAGTATAAAATGCTTATGCTGATAAAGGAACAGTTTATTATGTATACAGGGACTTTACGACCTATTATCAAAATCGAATCCCATTCATAACAGGATAATTAATGTTCAAATTACCAATAGAATATAATAAAAAACTGCAATCTCTCATGAATGAGCTCGCAGCTTTTTTAGTTTAAGAAAGAGAATCATCCTTTATACGTTGATTTCTTTTAGTGACTTCATCTTCAAATTGTTTTGTTTTCATTTCTTCTTTTTTTGAATATTTTATGATGGCTCGCATCGTAAAAACAGCTGCAATTAAAAAGATGAAACATGTTATACCTGCCGAGATATATTCAGTCTTGTCTTCTGGAAAGTAAAGAAACAAACCTAATAAAGTATGATTAAGAAAGTCCATCCGATACATCCTTCCTGATAGAAAATAACTTCTTTATCTCATTATAACAATTACCAGAACAATCCACTAGTGGGCCAAATCCACTAAAACTTTATAAAACGAGAGGTATCAAACCCCTCGCTTACCTTTGACGATTATTAAAGGGTAATACCCTTGATGAATACGTCTACAGCTGGTGTATCTCCAGCCACTGTCTCAACGTTAGCAATCATGTCGACAAAATCCATTAAGTAAGGTGAAATAGAAGGATATTTTGACGTGTTTTGAGGAAGGGTAGAAGGAAAAAGTTCACTAATATTTGTGTATAAATCGTGAAAACCATTACTGTTAGAGAGTTAAAAATGCCTTGACTTATAAAATGTTATTTTGATATATTTAAAAATAGACCGGTTGGTATGGAGGGTGTTTATTATGGATACGAAATCGCGGATAATCGACATCGCGACAAGTCTTTTCCAGCAAAAAGGATATTTGGGAGTAGGATTAAACGAAATTTTAAAAGCATGTAACATTTCAAAAGGTTCGCTTTATCATCACTTTCCAAACGGAAAAGAAGAATTACTCATCGCTTGTCTTCATTCATTAAATGAAGCAATTACAACGCATATGGAAGAAATTTTTCAAAATTATCCATCTACTCAAGCAGCTACACAAGCGATGATTGAGGAATTGATCGTTCAATATGATCGAGATGGGATGATTACTGGTTATACATTTAGCAGCATCGTTAGCGAAATGGGATTACTAAGTGAACCAGTCAGGAATGCCTGTGATCAATCTTTCACAAATATTCAAGAGATTTATTCGAACAAGTTAGTAGCAGATGGTTTTTCGAAAGAAACAACTGATTCAATTTCTCTAATGATGACAGCTTCTATTGAAGGTGCTATTATGCTTTGTTTAACAAAGAAAACAAGTGATCCACTAAAAATGATTTCACAGGTATTACCAAATTTATTAAATTCGTATTAATAAGTGAATAAACAAAACTAAACAGGGTCTATTATGGCTCTCTTTTAGTAACTGACTTGTTGGACTTTTTAGTGAATCCGTATTAAATATTGCCTTAGCATTTGTGATGCAAATGCTTTTAAAGCACTAAATCATGTATTGATACTATCTGAAATACTTTTTTTGAAAGGAAGAAAAACATGAAACTAGAAACAAGATTACCTAGAAACGGTAAAGAAGGAGCGTTATATGGCGGTATCATTTGTACGCTGACTGTTTTGTTGATGACGACGCTAAGTATCATTCTAATTTCAGAAAAATTAGATGGGAATGTTGTATTACTGATACTTAAAACGTTACCGATTATGTGGATTATTGCGATGATTATGGAACCGGTAATCGTAGGTCCTATTGCAGAAAAATTAGTTGGGAAATTTACAGAACCAGCAGATAGCTTTAATGCAAAGATTTTATTTAGGATCTTATTCACTGTATTGGGAATGTCAGCGTGTATGACGCTTATTGGGGATATCGTAGGAAACGGTATTAGTTCAGAAATATTTAGTAGATTTTTAACGAATTGGCCAAGAAATTTCTTGATCGTACTTATAGCTGAGAGTTTAGTGATTCAACCAATTGCAAGATTTGCGATGGTAAAATTACATGCTTATCAAGATAAAAAAAATTATGCATCGATGATGACAAAATAACATTGTTTAACGAAAGAAATTAATTTAATGAGCTATCATAGGAATGGATTTGTATTCAGGTAGAAACAATTATTTCGACCGCATCAGCTATCTTTGGAGTGAAAATAGGATTTGCAGCAGCTTTTTTAGCTCCAGCCATTGAAATTATTTTTATAATTATGCGGGTGTGGCCAACGCTAAGATTGGAACGCTAGTAAAAACGTTTGGAACGCTAGTAAAAACGAGAGGCATCAAGCCCCTCGTTTCATTTTGACGATTATAAAATGGTAATACCCTTAATGACTACGTCAACAGCTGGTTTGTCTCCGGCAACTGTCTCTACGTTAGCAATCGTATCAACAACATCCATGCCTTCGATAACTTGTCCAAAGACAGAGTGTTTATGGTCAAGCCATGGTGTGCCGCCTTGTTCCATATAAGCGTTAATGATTTCTTCCGGATAACCGGCTTGCTTCATTTGTTCACCCATTCTGCTGTCTACGTGCTGTGCTTGAACAACGAAGAATTGGCTGCCATTTGTTCCTGGTCCTGCATTCGCCATGGAAAGAGCTCCTCGCAGATTGAATAATTGCATAGAGAACTCGTCTTCAAATGGAGCGCCCCAAATACTTTCACCACCCATTCCAGTTCCTGTAGGATCTCCGCCTTGAAGCATGAAATCTTTGATGACACGATGGAATATAATCCCTTCATAGTAACCGTTTTCAGCATGTGTTAAGAAGTTTTCTACTGTTTTTGGAGCCAGTTCGGGAAACAGTTTAATTTTAATATCGCCTTGCGTTGTTTGCATAATGACCGCTTTTTCATTTTCCAATACTTCGTTTGTTAATTGTGGAAAGTTTGTCACAGTTCATAACCTCTTTCTTTTTTAAATAAAATGGCTTACATCTCCATTTTCAACCTTCATTTGTACACTTTACACGATTTTTGTAAAAAAAGCATCTTTGCGAAAATTAAACAAATTCGCTGTGAAAAATCGTTGTTCTTATGTATCATGAAGGAAGCTAAAAGAAAGGTGGATGAAAAATGTCCGAACAGGAATTTAACATTGGCGACAAGGTTACTGCCATATATAAAACAGGGAAATACATCGGCGAAATCAATGATATCAGGCCTACTTCATATCTTGTAAAAGTGTTGGCAGTTGTGAAGCATCCTATGCAGGGAGATCTTCATAACCCGAAGCAAACAGAAGTTTCCATGTTTCATCAACGTCGTGCACTTGCATTCCGCGAGAGAACCAATGTACCGAAGAATATGGTCAGGGTCTTTGAAGAGGAAATTCCTGAGTATAAGGAATCATTAAGAGAAGCTGTTGAGAATATGGCACGAACTTTAAGCGAAGTCCACACAGAATGGAATAATAAAAGCTTACAGTTGCTTGAAGAGTTAGCAGCGGATTATTTCAAATAAAGCATGATAAAAGCCAAATCAGTAGTAATTGATTTGGCTTTTATAACGCTAAATGATTCAATACCTTCGATAAATCAATGCGATCGCCAATTGTCGTCGGTTCATGATTTTGCATATAACTCTTATCTTTCTCGACTAACTTAAAGATGTTATAGGTCGTAATCGCATCATCAAGGGCTCTGTGGTGCTTGCCTGTCCCTTCTTTACCATAGGCCTGTACAGCCTTCCATAATCCGGTTTGATTTTGATCTCCGAAAAAGCGTTTGTATTCCAAACAAAGATCCACTTGTTTACCAGAAAAAGGAAACTTTAATCCTGATTTCTGACAGTTCTGCCGTAGTACCTTCATGTCCATATTTCCCCAAGTCACAATTGTCGATGGAGCTTGCTCATCTATTTTCTTCAATAAAGAAACCAACTCTTCAAATGAAATCCCCCGGTCCACCTGATTTTGGGTGATATTCAAGAATTTCTTACATCTTCCCGTTAAGACTGGAAATTTCAACGGGTTAACAAAGGAAGAGAACTGTTCTTGGATTGTCTCATTTATAACTGAGACTAAACCGACCTCAATAATTTCCGGATAAAACCCTACTGGATTCGATTTTCCTTCAGGCATCGTAAATTCAAAATCAATGAATATATATTGCTGTTGTTCCTCCATTTTTATGACCCCCTTCTTATTCCTGACATCTTCATATCAACCAAAATTTGGTTTTCAATATTCTCATGAGAATATTATAACAGAAGATTTAGAAAAATTTTTATTGGATTTTACTACCCTAGATATTCAGTGTCATTGCGACTGACGATTCCCAATTTCTTTTAAAACTCTTTATTGTCTTCCTTAATTGGATTGTGATGGATTCATAAATCGAAAGTACCATTCTTTATTCCCTATACTTTTCCAGAAATATACTAAAAATATATTAGTTAGGAAGTTGAACTATGCGCACGTATCTTGCTTATATCACGATTTTCTTCTTGTTTCCTGTTTTATCCATTCTTATTTTTCTTTCCTATAAAGAGTGGTCTAAAACCCAATCTCCCAATCATGTTCTCGACGAGAGAATTCCCATTGAAACTATCGAACTGGCTCGGACAAGTTATATGACGGCCGCAAATGGAAAAGTAATAAGTGAAATTTCCAATGGTGAAAAACGAACTTACCTGAAACTTGAAGATATACCTTTGTTCCTAGAAGACTTGTTCATTGTTACAGAAGATCAAAATTTTTATGAACATGCAGGTGTTGATATAACCGGTATCAGCAGGGCGCTTTTAGTCAATTCACAAAACAATGATTTAGAAGCTTAGTGAACTCTTTTATGCCTATCAGTTAGAACGAAAAATATTGAAATCAGAAATCATTGAGTTATATATGAACGCTATTTATTTCCATAATGAAGATTACGGAATTGAAGCTGCTTCCCAGTTTTATTTCAGTAAACCAAATGCGGAGTTATCAAAAGCAGAATTGTCATTCCTAGCAGCGATTCCTAATAATCCCGAAATCTATAACCCTCTTAAACATTTTGATAAAACGAAAAAGCGTCAGGAACGGATTCTAAAGCAAATGGTCGCAGAAGGTAAATTAAAACAGAACGAGTATGAAAAGCTTGTCAAAGAAACAATTAAATTAGACTTGTCCACCACGATCGACTTATATCCCGATTATGTGACATATGTTCATCAAGAGTTGAAAAACCTGGAAGCATCCTCTGAAGGTCTCACAAAGTCTTTGCAAAGTTCTAATGAAGCTACACGTCAGCAGGCGGAAGTCGAGCTGAATAAAAGGGTCGAAAAGCTTTTGAATTCCGGTGTAACCATCCATACCGCACTAGATACTAAGCTGCAAACCCAGTCTAAGACTGCTGTGCAATCAAAATCGGCGTCAATGATATCGAGGGAGCTACAGTGGTTATACAGCATCATACGCACGAGCTTGTCTCTTTGATTGGGGGAAAAGATTATAAAAAAAATTCTTTCAATCGAGCTTACCAAAGCTATAGGCAGCCAGGATCAGCCATTAAACCACTTCTTGATTATGCACCCTATATCGAAGAAACAAATGCGGATATTACTCAACTTGTAAGCGGGGCCAGCTATTGCAGCAATAGCTATTGTCCGAAAAATTACAGCGGTGACAACTACGGGATTATGCAAGATATTATTCAATTCGACAATGGATGGCATTTATTATTCCATTAAAATCACTTATAAATAAATTTTTTAGGTCGATTTTCTCTCCTTTTCTACCTATATATAAATCTTTATTTCGGCATGCCACCCCTGCTCCTAAAGCCATGCAAACCCTGAAAAATTACGTTATACTTTTAAGCAAGACAAACATTTATTAATAAAAAACACATTCAACGAAGATATCCTAACGTCTAGGATTGCGTGAAAAAATGCATAATAAGACGAATAACTTCGTTTAAAAGGGGGGAGTTTATGTCTTTGCTTCATTGGGCTGTATTATCACCGTTTCTATTAGCAATTATAGTACCGTTCTTATACAAACTATTTCGACAAATACATACAGGATGGTTTGTATTAATTTTACCTGTTATACTTTTCACCTATTTTTCACGGTTCATTTCATTGACCAAACAAGGAGAAGTAATTACGGAAAGAGCTACATGGATTCCTTCTCTCGGAATTCATGTTGATTTCTATCTAGATGGACTTGGACTTTTATTTGCACTGCTCATTACAGGAATTGGTTCACTCGTAATTTTGTATTCGATTTTTTATTTATCAAAAGTGAAAGAAAAGCTGAATCAGTTTTACGTCTTCCTCTTGCTTTTCATGGGTGCGATGCTTGGTGTTGTACTTTCTGATAACTTAATCGTCCTTTATTCCTTTTGGGAATTTACGAGTTTATCATCCTTTTTATTGATTGGATATTGGAACGAAAGGGAGCGCTCACGTTATGGAGCACAAAAATCCCTGCTTATCACCGTGTTCGGGGGCTTAAGCCTGCTTGGAGGAATCATCCTCCTTTCCATTATGGGGAACACATTCAGCATACGTGAATTGATTTCACAAAGCGGAGAGTTGATGGACCACCCGCTCTTCACTCCCGCACTTTTGCTCGTGTTACTTGGTGCCTTCACTAAATCCGCACAGTTTCCATTCCATATCTGGCTTCCTGATGCGATGGAAGCTCCGACACCGGTCAGCGCTTACCTTCATTCCGCCACAATGGTCAAAGCGGGAATTTATCTGGTTGCCCGTTTAAGCCCAGCTTTCGCAGAATCTGGCGTTTGGTTCTGGTGCGTTTCGATTGCCGGCTTGATTACCCTATTCTGGGGTTCGTTCTCTGCAGTCAAGCAAACCGATTTAAAGGGGATTCTGGCATTCTCCACCATCAGTCAGCTCGGCTTGATCATGTCTCTATTGGGACTTGGAGCAGCAGCACTCCACTATGACACATTGGGTGAAAATATATACTTGGCAGCCACGGTGGCAGCTGTTTTCCACTTAATCAATCATGCGACTTTTAAAGGCAGTCTATTCATGGTTGCTGGTATTATTGATCACGAAACTGGCACCCGGGATATCCGGAAGCTCGGCGGATTGATGCAGCTGATGCCAATCACCTTTACCGTGGCCGTCATCGGTGCTTTTTCAATGGCAGGCCTTCCACCCTTCAATGGTTTCTTAAGTAAAGAAATGTTCTTGGCCAGTATGGTGAATGTATTAGAACTAGATATTTTTAATATGGAGACATGGGGAGTATTGTTCCCCGTTCTTGCTTGGGTTGCTAGCGTGTTCACATTTATTTACAGCATGATTGTCGTGCTCAAGCCCTTTACTGGCAAGCTTCAGCTCCATCTATTAGAAAAGAGGCCGCACGAGGCACCAATCGGCATGTTAATTTCTCCGATTATCCTTGCTACCTTGGTCATTGTTTTTGGAATTTTTCCAAATCTGCTGTCTTCGTCAATTATAAAACCGGCGGTAGCCAGCATACAGCCAAACTTAGTAGATTCGAATTTCCAAGTTCATATCGCTTTCTGGCATGGATTCTCACCAGAATTATGGATGACGATTGGCATCATTGTAATAGGGTTAATTTTATATAAAACGTTTCCGAAATGGGAAAGGATTTATCAGTGGTTGCCTGAACGTTTTTCTTTGAACACTCTGTATGATAATGGGCTAAAAGTGCTCGAACGCTCCGCTTCCTCTGTCATGAAATTTCTGATGACAGGCTCTATTCGGACCTATTTATTATCGATTTTCCTTTTCTTTATTCTATCATTGGGCTTTGCCCTCTATTGGAAGGATGCATTTAAATTAGATACAGGGAATTTTGCCCCGATTGGTTTATATGAATTGGTTTTAGCGGCGATTATCGTGATTGGCTCAATTTCCATTCTGTTTGCAAAATCCCGTTTAACATCCATTATCCTATTAGGAGCTGTTGGTTATACGGTTTCTCTATTTTTCGTCTTATTCCGGGCACCGGATTTAGCGTTAACTCAACTAGTCATCGAAACGATTTCAGTCGCTCTGTTTTTGCTCTGTTTCTTCCACTTACCGTTACTGGCAAGCAGAAAAGAAGAGCGGATGACCTTCAGATTGAATAACGCATTGATTTCTATTGGTGTAGGTACCATCGTCACATTGATTGCCTTATCAGCTCACAGCAACAAACTATTTGATTCTATATCAAGTTATTATCTTGAAAATGCTTACAAGGAAGCAGGCGGGAAAAACGTAGTAAATGTCATTCTAGTTGACTTCCGCGGACTTGATACGATGTTCGAAATTAGTGTTCTTTCTATCGCTGCGCTCGGAATCTTCGCGATGATTAAATTGCGGCTGACAGGGAGGAAAGATAAATCATGAAACAAAATGACCTGATTCTTCAAACGGTGACGAAGGTAGCCGCCTTTGTTATTTTACTTTTTTCGGTAGCAATCTTTTTAGGCGGCCATTATTCGCCAGGGGGCGGGTTTGTCGGCGGCTTGATGACTTCAGCAGCAATTGTCCTGCTTCTGCTCGCTTATGACATTAAAACCGTCACCAAGATCTTGCCGATTGACTATAAATTAATGATTGGTTCAGGCTTGTTCATCTCAAGCCTGACTGTTGCTGGTGGGTTAGTGTTCGGGGTTCCGCTCATGACCCATGTGTACCGATATATCGACCTACCTATTCTTGGGCACATCTCGCTTCATACGGCAGTACTTTTTGATTTAGGTGTTTATCTTGTGGTTGTTGGTGTAACGATGACCATTATTCAAACGATTGGGGAGAGTGAATAATGGAACTTTTAATGGCCATTGTCATTGGAATTTTATTTATGAGTGCGACCTATTTAATGCTTTCAAAAAGTATTTTACGAATCATAATAGGAACTGGTTTGCTCAGTCACGGTGCCCATCTTTTAATTTTGACGATGGGCGGTTTAAAAGGCGGCTCGGTTCCATTGCTTAGCGATAAAGTGGCATCCTATGTTGACCCGCTTCCGCAAGCACTTATCTTAACTGCGATTGTCATCAGTTTCGGTGTCACCTCATTTTTACTGGTGCTTGCTTACCGAACCTATCAGGAGCTTGGAACTGATGATATGGAAGAAATGAGAGGTACGGAAGCAAATGAATAATCTAACTTTTATGCCTGTTTTATGGCCGCTTTTTACAGGCATTATCCTCATCTTCTTTGCAAAAAAAATCAAGCTCCAACGAGGGATTTCTCTATTTTCCTCCCTTATTGGAATCGTAATATCCCTTTATTTAGTGCTTTCCGTTAATAATCAAGGGATTTTGACACTCGGTGTCGGTAGCTGGGATGCTCCATTTGGGATTGTGATTGTCGCTGACATGCTTTCCTCGCTGCTAGTTCTAACCACGAATATCATTGGATTAGCTATATTGATTTACTCGTTTTACTCTATTGGTAAAGAACGTGAAACACACTATTATTATCCTGTATTTCAATTTTTACTGATTGGTGTTAACGGAGCATTCCTCACGGGAGACCTCTTTAATTTATTCGTCTTCTTTGAAGTCATGCTGATGGCTTCTTACGTGCTTCTCGTACTTGGAGGAACGAAAATCCAGCTGAGAGAATCATTGAAGTATATTATCGTCAATGTACTATCATCTGCCTTTTTCGTCATCATGGTCGCATACCTGTATTCAGTTCTCGGCACCTTGAACATGGCACACCTCAGCCAGCGGATATCAGAGGTTAACCAGCCTGGGATCATCTCGGTGATTGCCATTGGTTTCTTAATCGTATTCGGTTTGAAGGGAGCTATTTTCCCGTTATTCCAATGGCTCCCTGGGTCCTATTATGCCCCACCTATCCCAGTGATGGCTCTATTTGGAGCGTTGCTGACCAAGGTCGGGATTTACGCTATTTTCAGGACCTATACACTGATGTTTTATCATGACCAAAATTTCACCCATACTTTTTTAGCGATACTTGGTATCTTAACCATCATCATCGGTGTCATTGGTGCGATCGCCTATTGGGATGTTAAAAAAATTATCATTTACAATATCATCATTGCAGTTGGGGTTATCATTTTCGGAATCTCCTTGATGAATGAGCAGGCCTTATCTGGTTCCATTCTTTACATCATTCATGACATGCTGATTAAGGCAGCACTCTTTCTGTTGGTTGGTATCATGATTAAAATTAGTGGATCAGATAATTTACGGAATATGGGAGGACTGATCAAGCAATACCCTGCCCTTGCCTGGACCTTTTTTATTGCAGCTATATCATTGGCAGGGATTCCTCCCTTCAGCGGATTCGCTGGCAAGCTGCTGATTCTTCAGGGAGCTGCAGAAAAAGAGGCCTACTTTGGAATGGCTGCAGTCTTATTATCAAGCTTAATGGTTTTATACTCAGTGATGAAGATTTTCATAAATGGCTTCTGGGGTACTCCAAAAGCAGATTATACCCTAGCTGAAAATACGGTTAATAAGATGCTTGTTCCTGCTGTTCTCCTTGTTGTCCTTTCCGTTTTATACGGAGTTGGAACAGAATCAATTTATCCTTTTATTTCACAAGCTGTTGACACATTAATGAATCCCGATATTTATATCGATGCGGTTTTAAAGGAGTAGTGCCTGATGTCCTTTCAAATTTTACTGAATGTGTTCCTGGCGGTTATCTGGATGTTTTTAAAAAATGAATTTAACGGGAGCACCTTTATCATCGGCTATGTATTAGGGCTCGGTATCATGTTTGTCTTCCGTCATTTTTTCACTGAGCGTTTTTACCTGAATCGGGTGAAAGCTGTCATTCAATTAACCCTGATTTTCGCCAGGGAGCTCATATTATCAAACGTTAGCGTCCTTAAGGTCGTGCTTAAGCCCAAACTGGATATGAGGCCTGGCATATTTGCATTCGAGACCGTGCTTACAAAAGATTGGGAAATTACGATACTATCAAATTTAATTACACTGACCCCCGGAACACTTGTCGTTGAAGTTTCAGAAGATAATCGAATTCTTTATATTCATGCGATGGATATCGCCGACAAAGAAGAAGCCGTAGACAGCATTAAAAATACATTTGAAAAAGCGATTATGGAGGTGAGCAAATAATGTTTGATCTTTTACTTAAAATCGCGTTGCTCGGTGTCTCCCTTTCCATGATTGGTTTTTTATATCGTTTAATTAAAGGACCATCCGTGCCGGACCGGGTCGTTGCACTTGATGCGATGGGTATAAACCTTATTGCAATCGTAGCGCTTGCCTCCATCGTTATGGATACAAGCGCTTATCTTGAAGCCATTCTGCTGCTCGGAATCCTATCATTTATCGGAACGGTCGCTTTCGCTAAATTCCTTGAGAAAGGGGAGATTATCGAAAATGATCGAAATCGTTGAAATCCTATCAGCTGGATTCATTTTAATTGGGGTATTTCTCTTTCTAGTCTCAGCTTTCGGTGTCATTCGACTGCCTGATGTCTATACAAGAAATCATGCTGCATCCAAAAGTTCAACACTCGGAATCATGTTCATCCTAATCGGCACATTGTTATATTTTTATTATAAGCATAGCCACTTCGATTTCCGTGTCGTGCTTGCAATTTTCTTTATCTTCATGACAAGCCCCGTAGCCGGACATTTAATCAACCGCTCCGCTTACCATTCCGGTGTTAAAATGTGGGATAAAAGTGTCCAGGATGATTTGAAGAAGAACCGATGATTCGTTATATCCAAACCAAAAGAGCTGCCCTGTTGAAAGGGGCAGCTCTTTTGTATGTCTTAATCCTTTAAAAATACTTGATCTCCCAAACTGATTTCACCAGTTCGAATTACCGAGGCATACACGCCAAAATGATTTTTTCTTTCTTTGACTACTGTTTTTAAAAGAGATGGATCTCTTTTTGAATCGGTTGGATCGACTGTTATAATCATACAGCGCTCACAATGCCTTTTAATTTCCAATTCAACACGATCTCCGATTTGAAGTCTCTTTCCGAACCACTTCTCTTCTAGAAAGGGTTTTTTGTTCATTAGTGACAGCACCAAATTGTGCCTAAATCTCCTGCCATCTACTTCTTTTCCCCAAAGCTCTGTCAATTTGGCAATCGAGGCGTCGCTCACAAGTAAGATGCTCTCTTCTTCAATTGCTCCCAATGGAATATGTGCCGGTGAATACTCAACGAATGATGCCTCCTGTTTTAACAGCTGATCCATTTCTTCTTGAAAGGCTGTATCTCCCCAGGTTAACACGTTTCCTGAAGGAGTCTTCACTTGAATTTCCGGATAATGGTCCAGAGCTTCCTCTCCAGAAAAAACGGCTTGATAACGGACCATTTCAGGAACTTGAGTAATCGTTAAAAACTTTCCATTCTTATCTTTAAAGGCATGGCTGCGATCTCCATATAATCCATATCCCATAACCTTAGTTTTTTGTACCTGTTCCCCTGTAAACGATTTTACCGGGTGACGGGTTATCTCTTGTACATGACCAACCAGCATAAGAGAAAACTCCTTTCTAAACAATAAAGGTCTACAACATTACTATACTTAACCCAAGAAATGTAGAATCAAGAAAAGGAACTAAATTACAAAAACACTGCGTTATTTCTAAAATCAACTTCATTCATTTTACTCACTTTTTGGTAAATCAATTATAGCTAATGTACAGCGTGAGATGCAGATAAGTTGATCTTTGTTATCCCTGATTTTCACATCCCATACCATTGTTGACTTCCCTCGATGGATTATGTTCCCTTCTGCGATAACATGACCAGAACGCACGCCTCTTACATGATTGGCATTGATTTCAAGACCAACTACCGCTTGTTTCGTACTATCAACAAGCTGTATTCCACCAACGCTTGCGACTGTTTCCGCAAGGGCTACAGATGCTCCTCCATGCAATAAACCAAGCGGCTGCCTTGTTCGTTCATCAACTGGCATCGTCGCAACGACTTTCCCATCACTTATTTCTTTCATTTCAATTCCAAGCGTACCGATCAGTGACTTTTCGATATTAATCTCCATCTCTATACCCCCACATTTTGTTTTTTTACTATCTAGATAATTTTACCTTTTCATTAAGTAATACAACAGGAAATTATTATATATAAAAAGGATGACTCAGTTTAATCAAGTCATCCTTCATCCTATACTGATAGTGCGTTACTTTGAAAGAATCTCTTTCAGTTCCAACCAACTTGTCAATCTTGGAATATCCATTTCTCTGTTATAGGAGTTGTCCATAGCATATACTTTCGTTGGAATATCCAATAATGTTTCCAAAACTGCCGGTTTATCATCAAAGTAATAATCCAATTCCAATTCGCGAATCGTTTCAATTTTTTCATGATCCTTCATACCGCAGTAAAAATGTTCGTCCTTAACTGGAAAGCCGTTTTCGATCAACCATTTTTTCGTCCGTTCACCATGCTCCGATTTTCTGGCGGTAATGTAGTATATTTCATGTCCTTCGCTTTCAAGCTCCTGTAACGTCTCTACTGCGCCCTCAAAGGCTGGACAGGATGAATAATAGACTTCTTCCGCAAGGCTGTTCCACATCTTTCCTCCTGCCTCTTTATCCAACCCGAAAGCTTCATGGATCTCTAGCGTTTTTAATGCCCTGAATTCCGTTAACTCTACATTCTTATTAAGCTTTTTATTATAGAGATGGAACGCAAACTCCCTCAAATTAATAAGAGTATCGTCTATATCAAAACCAAATTTCATATCCTTCACTCCTCATTCAAACATAAACGGCAAACTGTGATGCGAAGGAAATTTCCTTGTCCACCTGAACGGCCTGTAATTTTTCAATCTCAGCTTTTCTTTTCGGCTCAGCCATTTTCAGACCAAAAAAGCTGGTATCCTGCTGCATGATGCATTCTTGAATAAGATCAGCTAATATATCTGCATCCTTCATTGCACAATTAAGGCCAAATGCGCCTGTAGGTGTCATCGTATGGGCCGCATCGCCCAATAAAGCAACCCCATCTTTTGTCCACGTTTCACAATAGCTACTGTGAACATCCAATAAAATAAAATCCTGCCAGGAATGAATATTTTCTCGCACCACACTCTTTAACTCTGGGAAGGCTAATATCAATTTTTCAATAAATGGCTCAAAGGGTTGTTTTCGCAGATGAGGATACGAACCATGTTCAATATTCCACCCGATTTGTATGAAACCTCCTGCCTGAGTGAAGAGAGCAAGCTGGGAATCATTGACCAAAGCCATCTTGATGGAAGGTTTCCATCCCTGTGGAGCAGGAATCTTAGCCCACAGCAAATCATAGCCATGGTTTTTAATAACCACAGGAATTTTCGCTTTCTTTCTAACAGTTGAAAATCTGCCGTCCGCCCCAATAATCAATGAGCTTTCCACTCTAATGTTGTTTTCTTCTTTTCGAGCTTCCACACCGGTAAATTGGCCCATTTCGTTCTGAATTAAGTCAGTCACCCTTGTGTTCATCATCAATTGAAAAGAATCGAGCTTTTCAGCTTCATTCAATATAGCAGTAAGCAGGTGATTCTGAGGGACATGGATGCCAAGGTTATCTTTAGTAACTTCGGGAAAAATCCGCTTAAATACTTGGCCGTCCTGCCAATATTCAATTTGCTCCATTCTAAGCAAGCCAAGCTCTTCCACATCCTCGAATAAGCCGTGCTTTTTAAGAATGCTTTCTCCTTCATCGTTTAAAAACTCACCCCGAAACTCTCTTGCTACTTCTGAATGCCTCTCAAGTAGGATGACTGATATGCCTTGTTTGGCCAATAGGTAGCCTAATAGCGCTCCTCCTGGTCCTGATCCGACAATACATACATCTGATTTAACCACCATGCTTTTTCACCTGTTGTCTATTTTTTATTTAGGATAAGCAATGATACAGATATCCTCTCCAGACATGTCCACACTAGAGATGGAAACATCCATTGCTTCATCCATTGTATCTACATTGATTCCGCTAAATGGTGTAAGCGAGTTTCTCCCGCCTAATAGTTTAGGTGCGACATAGATCAAGTACTTATCGATGAGTCCTGCCCTTAGGAATGAGGCGTTTACTTCGCTTCCGCCCTCAAGTAAGACATCCGTTATTCCTTTTTTATATAGTTCTTCCATCAGAATTCTCAAATCCAAACCCGCATCTGTTTTTGGAACAATAATGAATTCAATTCCCTTTTCACTTAAGGCAGCAATTTTATCTACAGATGCATTTTCCTGCGTCACAATCACGGTTTTAGCATCCGATACCTGAACAACATTGGCATCTAATGGAACACGGAGTTCACTGTCTAAAATAATTCGTATCGGGTTCTTCCCTCCGCCTTCTGGAAGCCGAGTCGTTAAGGATGGGTTATCAGCCAATACAGTCCCAATACCGATGAGAATAGCATCGACTTCATCACGAAGAAGATGAACGGAATGGCGAGACTCTTCTCCTGTAATCCACTTAGAATGGCCTGTATGGGTCGCAAGCTTGCCATCGAGTGTCATCGCATATTTGGAAATGACAAATGGACGATTTGTTATCATATTGTGAATAAAACGCTCATTCAATCTTTGGGCTTCCTTTTCCAAAACTCCGACTTCCACTTCAATTCCTGCATCCCGAAGAATTGAAATTCCTCTTCCTGCAACTTCAGGGTTTGGGTCTTGTGTAGCCACTACAACTCGACGTACACCTGATTCTTTTACTAAATTAGCACACGGAGGTGTCTTTCCATAATGAGAACATGGCTCAAGAGTGACGTAAAGAGTCGCATCTTTCGCATAATCCCCCGCCATTTTAAACGCATGAACCTCTGCATGCGGCTCACCCGCTTTACGATGGATCCCCGTTCCAGCGATGACACCGTCTTTAACTATAACTGCCCCAACTACTGGATTAGGATTCGTCTTTCCTTTAGCACTGGCCGCTAAATCAAGCGCCAATTTCATGTAATATTGATCATTATTCATAGCCACATTCTCCTTACACAATCAAAGTAGGCTTCTTTTGCGGAATATGCCCGGATTTCTTAACCTTTGTATTCAGATAGAAACTATTATCGTCTGTCAAACCGCCCCAAAGTGGGATATGGTCTTTAGCCGCAAGTCCATGCTTTTTAAGAGCGTTCAACTTTTTCGGGTTATTCGTAATCAAAGTTACTGGATTCTCACGCAGTTCTCTCAATACCCGAATGGCACCCTCATACGACCGTGTGTCGTCTTCAAATCCTAAAGCTTGATTCGCTTCAACAGTGTCATAACCTTCTTGTTGAAGCAAATATGCCAAGGATTTCGAGAACAAGCCTATCCCTCTTCCTTCATGGTCTGCAAGGTAAAAAATAGCGCCGCAACCATGCTCGGCTATCATCTTCATTGATTGGTGAAGCTGGTATCCGCAATCACAGCGTTTACTGCCAAAGATATCCCCTGTGTGACAGATGCTATGCATACGGACTAGTGCATCCTCCGACTTCTGGAAATCACCGTACACCAATACAGAAGATTGCTGACCAAAAGCCAGGTTGGCTTCTGAAAGCGACTCAAGTACTGTTTCCTTTTCGTTCTCAGTGCCATCTAACTGGAGCCATGTATACCATTGAAAAACAGTAGAGAAATCCCCTTGTTCAACTGGAAGATTCACCGGCCCCACAAGGCATAGATCATCTTTCCCTGGAGTTTTAATGATGTTCATTTTATCTATTAAAAGGTCTTTTGTTTGCTTGGTTATATTCATAATAACATCACCTATTTTATAATTTATAGTGAGCCTGCCCCTTACTTTAGGTAAGTAAGTATATTACTATACACTATACCTGTCAATGAATGAGTTTACAAATAATAGTGTGTGTTTTGTTTCTAATTTTCAAGTAGGTTTTTCTCAAACCGCTATCATATCGGCTATCTATAATACATATTTTAACGTATAAAGAAAACGTGTCTATAGATAGACTCAGGAAAGGAAGGCAAGATTTTGGAGGATTTCCCTTATTTTTTATACGACCCTGACCTTTTTCCGATTTGTGACAAGGCAGAGAATATGTATCGAAAATCCGAAGGACCAATGTTCCGCCCCTTCTCGGCCGCTAATCCAGATATGTTAGTTAAATCAGCAAAGTCTTCGCAATCTTTACTACTCGATGTAAAAAAAGTCGTGGATACTTTAGCCACATCCATGCCCTTCTCCACCAGGTTAATGACTGCTGCTCAAGAATCAAAAAAGACTGTCGTGATCGATATGATTCGAAAGACAGGCGTTAAAACCGTACCTGACATCATGTATAGCCCTGATGGAATACGCTTTGATTTCCATCAAATAACAGGTGATGAAACGCGTATCATCGTCAGCTTGAAATGGAGGGATATGTAGGTAATGACCAATCTTTTCAAAAAACCGAAGCCCTTTTTTCGGCTTCGGTTCATTAAGTTCATTTGTTTACGATTCGAAAGTTTCAACTAACAATGCGAGCGTACGTGCCATGACTCCAGTAGCCCCCGCTGTGCATAATTCGGAACTAATCGAGGTCGTGGATGTTCCGGCAATATCCAGATGCACCCATGGAGTTGCTTCGGCAAATTCACCTATAAAGGCACCGCCCATGATTGCATGTCCAGCTCCACCTGGTGAATTATTCAAATCCGCTATTTTACTGTTGCGCACCCGTTCTTTGTCTTTTTCGGTAATTGGCAGACGCCACATCGGCTCTCCCGCTTCCTCTGAGGCTTTAAGGACTTGCTCATAGAATTTCACGTTATTGGTCATTGCACCCGTCATATCCATACCTAGGGCCGTTATAACACCACCAGTTAAGGTTGCAACGTCAACAAGATATTCTGCACCATGATGTTTAGCGTACGTTATAGCATCCGCCAAAACAAGCCGTCCTTCCGCATCAGTATTCAATACCTCAATCGTTTTGCCGCTCATGGCAGTAATCACATCATCCGGCTTAAAGGCATCGCCGCTGATCATGTTATCAGTAGAAGGAATGACAGCTACGACATTTTGATCCGGTCCTAATTCACCTATAATTTCCATTGCACCTAAAACCGCTGCCGCTCCTCCCATATCCGTCTTCATTCCGACGATTCCAGCCTTCGTTTTCAATGAGTAGCCACCAGTATCAAAAGTGATACCTTTTCCCACCAACCCGATAACATCTGTCCATTCTTCTTTGCCTTGATACTTAAGGACAATCATTTTCGGAGGTTCGACCGACCCTTGATTAACTGCAAGAAGAGCACCCATACCTAGCTTGAGCATGTCTTCTTTCTCAAGGATTTCTACTTCAAAACCATAACGTTCACCTAAAGTAGATGAATAGTCAGCTAGATCCTTTGATGTCAACAAATTCCCTGGTGTGTTAACCAATGTTCTGGCTGAATTCGTTGCTCTTCCAAAAATACGGCCAACATGAAGGGCAGCTCCAACTTCTTCGTTATCAAATTCACTATAGACCGTAATTGATTCAATATTTTTTTCAGCCTGATTCGATTTTTGTTTGTAGCCCGCAAACTTATAGGAAGCCAGCTCGAAAGCCTCAGAAAAGGCGTGGGCAGCATCTAGTGCATCTAAGTTTTCAGTCGTAAATGTATCCAATGCTATCGAAAGCGTCGTAAGTTTTGATTTTGCAATTGTTTTACACGATTTACCCAGAGCTTCACGCAACGTTTCAAGGGTAAGCTCTTTATCCTTGCCCAACCCTACAAAGATCAATCTCTTTACACCTAATTTTCCTAATGTATGTATTTTTACAACTGATTTTTTCTTGAAAGAGATTTCACCTGCCTTCACTAATTCAGTAAGTTGACCGGATAATTTCTCATCGGCTTCTTTTCCTATACCGGCAAATTTTATGGGCCGGTCAAAAACGCCTATAATCAGGCATTCTTCGATTACATCTATATTCAAGGAATTTTTTACTGTAAACATTCTGATACCTCCTCCGTTCGATTATCTTTATTATAACGAAATCTTCCGAAATTTTCGAATAAGGACCAATGTTAATAATAATAAGAGATATAGTTTAGAATACCCACCTTTAGAGAAATAGTATAAGAAAGATCATATTTACTCTTACAAGCAGGTAATCGACAGGATTTGATGGAAAGTATAATAAGGGCCAAATCGTCCGATGAAAGAAGCAAGATTACTTATTCACCTTTATATAGATTTCAACGTTATTTTATAATCAGAAAGAAGGCTGATACTTTTGGAATTATTTTTTAACTTCCCTTTAATCGCAGCATTAATTGCCATTTTCTTTGCTCAATTCATTAAAGTACCCATTCATTTTATCGCTTTTCGTAAAGTTAACTGGTCACTTCTTAACTCGACTGGCGGTATGCCAAGCTCTCACTCAGCGGCCGTGTCCGCTCTTACCGTAGCCGTGGGGATAGAAACCGGAATGGACTCCCCGGTCTTTGCCGTTGCTACCATATTCGCCGTCATCACGATGTTTGATGCGACTGGAGTAAGACGGCAGGCAGGAGAACAGGCGGCTGTCTTAAATCAACTCGTAACAGACTTTAATACGTTTGTCGAGCAAGCAAAGAATTGGCAGAAAAAAGCGGAGAAACAGAAACAGCAACAATTAAAGGAACTGCTAGGCCATAAACCTATTGAGGTCTTTTTCGGTGCCTTAACAGGAGTATTCATTGCACTTATTCTTCACTTTTTTATCTTTCAAGGGTAGGTGGTTAACATGAAAATAATCTCTCTTTGCCCAAGCAATACAGAGCTTTGCACATATTTGGGTATTGAAGAACAGCTGATTGCAATTGATGACTATTCAGATTGGCCTGAATCCATTCAGCATCTGCCAAAAGTCGGTCCGGATTTGTCGATAAATATCGAACTCGTAGAATCATTAAAGCCTGATTTGGTGCTGGCTTCACTGAGTGTACCTGGCATGGAAAAAAATATTGAAGGACTAAAGGAAAGAAATCTCCCTTATATTATTTTCAACCCGCAATCGCTTGAAGATATCGCCCAGGACTTGCTGACACTTGGCAAGGCCATTTACGCTAAGGATATAGCAGAGGAACAGGCTGCCAAATTCCGGGCGACTATCTTGCAATATAAAACGATTGCCGACAAAATCGAAACAAAGCCATCCCTATATTGGGAATGGTGGCCTAATCCCCTATTCAGCCCTGGGGGGGTTAACTGGTTAACGGAGATCAGCCGACTGGCCGGTGGGTATAATCTTTTTGAAGAGATAGATATGGCAAGTATTCAGGTTCCTTCCGAAGAGGTCCAAACAAAGAATCCTGATCATATTTGTTTAGCCTGGGTCGGTGTTCCTTTACGAAAAGTAAAACCTGAGCTGGTCAAGAAACGGAAAGGGTGGGCAGAGATAAAGGCTGTCCGAGATAATAACATTCATATTATGGAGGAACCTTTATTCTGCAGGCCTTCTCCTCGTTTACTAGATGGATTGTCAAAGCTGGCTATGACTCTTCACCCTGAGGCCTACAGCGGCATTAGGTAAGTCAATAAAGCATCTGCTATAACAAAAATTACATCAAAAAAGGCTGACTCCCAAGTTGAGTCAACCTTTTTTTAAACTCCTGATTTCCGTCGATTGGAATTTTAATAGTCATCTAGTTAGCTTTTAAAAGGCAAAGGAAGAAACCTTTTTGTTTAATGCCTTTTCGGCAATTTTATGCTTAAAAACCTGCCTAACTTTGGTTTCATTCAACTTGTTTAATTGTGCTTCTGATAAATTTCCATTCCCTTTTTGCACAATATATACTTCTAGGGTTTTCTTTCCCCAGTTTTCATACACATCTTGTACCGTTTCGTAGTATAGATCGAGGTGATTTCCTTTAATCGCTCCACCCTTATCTGCTACTACTCCAAACCCATAACCAGGTATCCAAAGGATGGTGCCTAGCGGAAAAACAGTAAGATCAGCAGCAATGGTGGAAAACAAATCCCTCTTCACCTTCACCCCTGAATATGTAATCCCATAAGATGGGCTTTCCGGATACTTTCCTGTCGACTCATACCCTGCTGTATATCCTGTTGCCAAAACCTCATGCTTAGGATATTTAGAGAGCTCGATTGCCTCTTCAATAGTTGCTGGACTATTGCTCATTGAAGCGGAGGCCGCTAGTGTTGTGACATGGCTCCCTCTATGTACGGCTTTATATTCGAGACCAATCATTCGATTTTGTCTCACAGCATCCTCTAAAGGGTGAACTTCTGACGATGCTCCAAAAACATGATTTAAGGTTGATTCAATAGCTAAGATAAATAATATGATGATAGCAACCCTCAAAAATAATGTCTTTAAAATCTTCATGTATATTTGTTTCACTCCTCTCACAAGGATATTTGTTCCCTTTCCCTAGTGAAAGTATTCATAAAACATAAAAACAATTTTTTATTTTATATACAAAAAATAAAAAAAGACTGCCGATAAATGACAGTCCTTCATATTTAAAACATTTGATATCCTTTATTTCTTAAAGTCTTAATAACGACTCCAGCTAAAACCGCTCCAAGTAATCCACTTGATAAAATTATAATATCCGCAGTATGCAAGGAAGTAAGGTTCGTCCCAAGCTGCGAAAAAGATATCCCCGGATTTCTGAAATATTCGATTAGCTTAGTTTCATTAACTATGATGATGAAAACGATTGGAAATAAGATGACCATGATCCATGAAGAACGAAAGAGCATATTAAGCAAAAAGCCTATACCAAAAAATAATATAAAAAATAAGAGTATTGAGATAATTAAAACAGGCAATGGCATGTTATTCTAGACCCTCCTTTAAAGCAACACTTTTAGTTTACTGAAAACATAATTGGTACGTCAACGACTTAATACCAAATAATACCGAACAAACGATAATTAACCAAATCACATAAATAATTTATACGATGTATATCCAAATTGATTTCCCGGGTTTAACCCGTCCAGCATAGTCTGCATTCTTTCCTTTTTAAAGGCTAATAGTTGTTCTAATAATAAAGATTGCTTGCCTTCCTGTATGAGTAAATCAGGATCATAAAATTTAGCTTCATACAATTCATCCAATTGAGCGGTCACTTCAAAACTAAGCGGCTTAAGTAAAAACACTAACATATTATCACTTATTTCCCCTTTAATGACCCCGCTTCTTACACCTACCATGCCTTCGATTTCTGTATGAATGCCTGTCTCCTCTAACACTTCTCTTATGACAGCTTCATCAACTGTTTCATCATTTTTGACAAAACCGGCAGGAAGAGACCACTGCCCCTTCAACCCGCCGTAACGTTTGTTGACGACCAGCCATTCACCCGTATCGGATATCACAAGACCAGACACAGCCAGCCAAACATTTTTGCAGCGTTCCACCAAATCCCACTTCCCTCTATTTAATTTCCACTATTAGTAGTGTAAACCCATTTTTCCCATAAAACCACAGAGAATGTACAATAGTGAGACAGATACTATCCGTTCATTCAAGGGTTTGACTTAATCAATTTATTAGCATCTATTTGGGATGAGTTCAATAATATGTCTGTAACGTACAAAACTTTATCAATCTAATCTTATACCAATACTTATTTTTCATTGTGTTCCACATCTGAATGGCACATACTCCTCATCTCTCACAGAGTGAGTATCATTATTTCAAGAACACATACTTGCTAAAGATTGAGATGTTTCCATATAATAAAAAAAAAGCCATTCAGGGAAAATCCCCAAACGGCTTTCGGAATATATTTTAAAATTAAAGGACGTTGAATTTACCCTTTTTAGCAACTAGGGAGGCTCCACCAATCATTAATAACGCTCTATTATCAACCATTTTCTTCATAAATGAAGCGGTTTTCCCTGTAACTTTCTTGCCGAATACAACGCCAATCGCATTGTCATCACCAAGTGAACATACAGTTCCTTTGTTTTCGAATGTGAAAGTCTCAAGGTCACTTTGGTTACGTACTAATTTAGTGAGGTTTTTCGCAATAACTTCACCTTGTTGCATAGCGATTTGTGCAGTAGGAGGATATGGACGATTAATTTCTTCGTTGATGATTAATGCACAGTCACCTACAATGAAGATATCGTCATGACCTGGTGCACGCATATCAAGGTTTACTTTAATACGTCCGCGCATTGCTTCAAAGCCAGAAGCTTCAATAACTGAGCTACCACGTACGCCAGCTGCCCATACTACAGTTCCTGCTTTGATTTCTTCTACTTCATCTTCGCCTTTTGCAACGATAATACCTTCAGGAGTAGCACCTTTAATCGGAGTACCGATTTTGAATTCCACACCTTTTTTCTCAAGGTAAGACACAGCATAGTCCACTAATTCTGGATCGAAACCCGGAAGAACAGCTGGTGCTGCTTCTACACAGTACATACGAACTTTTTGGAAATCGATATCGTATTCTTTACAAAGTTCAGGGACACGGTTAGCTAATTCTCCAAGGAATTCGATACCCGTAAATCCTGCTCCACCAACAACGATTGTTAAGCGATCTTCATTTTTCTCAACTTCTGAGCTGTAAGTAGCAAATTGCAATTGAATATGATCACGGATTTCACGTGCAGTGTTTACGTTAGAGATAGAGAAAGCATATTCTTTTAACCCTTGAATTCCGAAAGTTTCAGATTCTGGTCCAAGTCCTACCACAAGGAAATCATAAGAAACTTCGCCGTTTTCAAGAATAACTTTTTTATCTTCTGTTTTAACTTCTAAAACAGAGTCTTGGATGAATTTAACTTTACTGCTGTTGATTACACTTTTGATTGGGTAACGCACACGATCGTGGTGAAGAGTTCCAGCGGATGCTTCATGTAGCCAGGTTGTTTCATAGTGGTAATCATTTTTGTTAACTAATACGATTTCTGCTTCATTTTGACCTAATGCTTTTTGTAAACGAGTAACGGTCATTAATCCACCATAACCTGCTCCTAAAACAACGATAGTTGGCTTTTTCAAAAGTATTCGTCCACCTTTACGATATTTTCTTGTGATGCTTCCCATAACTAAAATCTATTGACTATCCTATAATTTCCATTATAAAAAGCACTCTTATACATTTGTGACTTATTTCACGTACTATTTCAAAATTGTCATAAAAAGTTCATAAAAATTTTACAAAATGATGTCTAAGTAAATATTAGTCGTTTTCCTATCCTTTTTCAAGTAACAATCTGAATTTTTTCTTAATTAAAATACAGATAAAAAATGACACTAATTACTTAGTGGTTATGCAGTATTTTACTACTCTTTTTATAGCAGAAAGAGCACTTTTACCTACTTGACATAGGATAGCGAAGTACATTCTCATTCTATTTATTTAGCATGCCTCTCTTATTGTCGAAACTTTCTTACTTTTTGAATCTTTCTCCGTTTTTTAAAACTTTATCTATGGTAAAATAAGAGAATAAATTTTAGCAAACCTAGTATATCGGAGGGATAACGTTGGAAGTTAATGAAAAAGTTTATGATATTACCATCATTGGCGGAGGCCCAGTCGGACTATTTACTGCATTTTATGGTGGCATGAGACAAGCATCCGTGAAAATCATTGAGAGTCTCCCACAATTAGGCGGGCAATTATCAGCCCTTTATCCTGAGAAATACATTTATGATATCGCAGGTTTCCCTAAAGTACGCGCTCAGGAATTAGTCAATAATTTGAAAGAGCAAATGGCAAAATTTGAACAAACTGTAGTCTTAGAACAATCCGTTAAAGAAGTAGAAAAGCAAGCCGATGGCGTATTCAAGCTAACGACTGATAAAGAAATTCATTATTCTAAAACCATTATTATTACAGCTGGGAATGGAGCATTCCAACCGCGCCGCATCGAAATTGAAGATGCAAAAAAATACGAGAGCAACAACCTGCACTATTTCATCGATGACCTTAATCATTTTGAAGGCAAAAAAGTGGTGGTCTTCGGAGGCGGGGATTCAGCAGTCGACTGGGCACTAATGCTTGAGCCTATCGCTGAGAAGGTAAGTATCGTTCACAGAAGAGATAAGTTCCGTGCCCACGAACATAGTGTAGAAAATCTTAAAAATTCAAAAGTTGAAATAAAAACCCCTTACATACCTGCAGAATTGATTGGTATTGAAAATCAAATCCATACAGTGGTCCTTAAGGATACAAATGGTGAAGATACAGAAACTTTAGAAGTAGATGCAGTTATTGTCAACTACGGTTTCGTTTCTTCTCTGGGTCCCATTAAAGAATGGGGACTTGATATTCAGAAAAATAGCATCTTAGTGAACTCCAGAATGGAAACAAACATCCCCGGAATCTATGCTGCAGGAGATATTGCAACCTATGACGGCAAAGTCAAATTAATTGCAAGTGGTTTTGGCGAGGCTCCAACCGCTGTTAATCACGCTAAGCAATATATTGATCCAAAAGCAAAAGTCCAGCCTATGCACAGCTCCTCTATGTTTTAATAAACAAACTTTCAATACAACGCATGAACCGGCATAATCAAAGCCGGTTTTTTTATTGTCCCCATTTTCCTACTGTGGATAACTATTTTTTTTATGAATTATCCACAGTATTAACCATGTTTTATAACGGGTAGAGAATATTAGTAAAACAGAAAAAAAGAATGCACATATGAATATTTTAATTGCAGGAGCTGATGGAACAACTGGAAAGCATATATTATTGAAGAATTATTGAAGAATTATTGAAGAATTTTCAAAAAATCCACAACTTACAGTGTATGGCATGATCCGGAAAGAAGAACAAGCTCGGACACCCTATACTTGCAGATTTAGGGGGTAATGTGGATAAAACAGTGGATAACATGAAAGCGATCATATTTTCAGCCGGACCCGGACCAAAAACAGGACCCGTTAAAACGACAGCTGTGGATAAGAATAGAGCAATTAAACTAATTGATGCTGCTAAGATGAACGGTATCGATCGTTTTGTAATGATAAGCTCTGATGGTTCTGATAATCCACAACAAGCTCAAGAAACACTTCGCCACTATCTCGAAGCAAAACATGATGCGGATGAACATTTAAAAGCAAGTGGAATGACTTACACCATTGTCCGTCAGTAGCATTGACCAATGACAAAGCTGTGGGCAAAATCACAGCTGAGGAAAAAGTCGACCATCCCCACAAATCAATTCCAAGAGCCGACGTTGCTACAGTTCTTGCTCATTCTGTCACATAGGAAAAAACATTTAATAACACATTTGAGATTTCCAGCGGCAGCCTTCCAATCAAGGAAGCTCTGCACAATATATAAAGTATCGCTTAATTAATAAGCATTAAAAAGGTGAGCACTTTAAAAAGTGCTCACCTTTTTTTCAACAATCAAGATTTTTTAGCAATTCTCCGGTGTACCAGCGTTCTTTGCTGTTTTGAAAGAAGACCCACAACCGCATGACGCGATAGCATTTGGGTTTTCAATTGTAAACCCTCCACCCATCATCGTTTGTTTATAATCAATCACTGTTCCATTCAATATATCTGCATCCTCGTTATCCACAAGGATCTTAATTTCAAACTGTTCCAGCTGGTCATCTTTCTCTCCGGGCTCTTGTTCGAAGCCCATTCCGTAGGATAATCCACTGCAGCCTCCGCCTTTAACAGCCACTCTTAAAAAGGAACCTTCTTCACCATTTTGCTTCATCATTTCTTTTATCTGAAAAGCAGCAGCTTCCGTTATTTGAACAACTTCACTCACAATAAATCCCTCCTTCTTCTGATATGTGAGATAGACTATTTCTCCTTATATTATATACCAAAGAATTTCACCCGCTCAATTTTCCAGCTCGAAAAAATTAATCTTCCATCTCCTATTGTACCAACATTTTATAAAAATTAGGTTATATTAAGGTGTATAGATATAATGAACCAAGCAAATAGTCTTACTCTTAAAAAGGGGGGAATCTTTATCGAAGATTTAAGGCCTCTATATGACAAAAGCATGGAATGTCTTCTGTACCTATTTTATAACAAGCAAAAAGACTACCCCAAAAGGAACAGCCTTTTTGATTGTTATTGATGATTAAAACATTTGATACTCATCAATAAACTTATATATTTTTTCTACCAGTTCATCCGTTGTATCCCCAAAAATTACTTCACCATTTACAAGTGCGTATAAGTTACTGGAACATCTACCACAATGACCCAGACAACCATATTCAATAATATCTAAATTAGGATCGCGTTCTAATCTTTCCAAAGCCTCTTGAGCACCACTGGCTAGATTGCTTACACAAAATTCAATAATCGGATACATTGTTTCACCTCATCGTTATTAACAATACATCTTATTACATCTTCCATATACAGTCAATATTTACGCACAAAAAATAAGCCGATTTTAAGATACCAGTTGTGATTTCCCTTTATATTCGTTATACTTTTGTCGGGGTATGTAAAACAAGAAAATCATTTATTTATTTTTATTCTTATTAAATTGGGGCATATATATTTAATTAAATTTTAAAGGGATTCATTTGGGGGAATCCTATAGTAGGACATTTACTTTTACAAGTGAAATAATTAACAAATTTTTCAAGAGATCAAATAAAGGGGAAAAAAACATATGAAGAATTTAGTCATACTTGGTGGTGGCTATGGTGGTATGCGCATGTTGCAAAGATTGCTGCCTAATCAGCTTCCTGAAAATGTGAGCATCACGCTTATCGACCGTAATCCTTATCACTGCTTAAAAACGGAATATTATGCTTTAGCAGCAGGTACCATTCCTGATCAGCACATCCGTGTTGCATTTCCAGAACATCCTCGCTTGAAGAACGTATACGGAGAAGTACTTTCCATCGATATGGAAAATAAACAAGTTATTTTAGAAAATCAAGAGCCTGTTGTTTATGATGATTTAGTTATTGGCCTTGGCTGCGAAGATAAATACCACAATATTCCTGGTGCAGACACACATACTTATAGTATCCAAACCATTGATAAATCACGTCGCACATATTCAGCATTGAATAATTTAGGTGCTGGTGCAACTGTATCAATAATTGGTGGAGGACTTAGCGGTGTTGAGTTAGCCAGCGAATTGATTGAGAGTCGTTCTGATTTAAATGTTAAGCTATTTGACCGTGGACCACATATTCTATCTGCATTCCCAGAAAGACTAAGTACCTTTGTCGAATCTTGGTTTGATAAACATACAATTGAAATTATTCATCATTCTAATATAACCAAAGTTGAACCAAACCTTCTTTATAATGGCGATGAAGCCGTTCAAAGTGACGTCATCGTCTGGACAGCTGGCATTCAGCCAAGTAAAATAATCCGCGATATGGATATTGAAAAAGACGGTCAAGGTAGAGCAGTACTGACGCCTCAGCATTTCCTTCCATCTAATGATAGCATCTTTGTAGTCGGCGACTGTGCTAGCCTGCCGCATGCACCAAGTGCCCAATTAGCGGAATCACAAGCTGAACAAATCGTCCAAGTCCTTGTAAAAAAATGGGCAAATGAACCACTTCCAGAAAGCTTCCCTACCATGAAATTAAAAGGGACATTGGGCTCTCTTGGGAAGAAACAAGGTTTCGGTCTTGTTGCAAATCGTCCTATTACTGGAAGAGTAGCACGCCTGATGAAATCAGGAATTCTATGGATGTATAAATACCATAACGGTTGATTCAAGATTTCATAAACTGACCCAAGAAGTTGCGACAAGCTTCCAAACGGGTCAGTTTTTTTATTTTCCTTCCATTATATATCACTTAAACTTTATATCCGTATTTCCCCATCACTTCCACCACTTTTTTAAGACGCACATTTCCTTCTGCAACGATTTCATCCTCAATGATGACAAGCGGATAAAATAAATCTTCTTCAATCATCTTTGCTGCAAAGCTTTTTTGCTTAATATTTTCTGGAGGATTAAACATATCGATATACGAAATTTTAAAGTTCTGCTCAGGAAACTTTCTCGTTAAAGCAGCTTCTAGCCACTCACACGTATCTTTCGAAGAGGGAAGATTTACACAACTTGCACAAATCTGTTCCGCCCCATATACTTCTATCTCAATTTCTTTCTTTACCATACTCTTCCTCCTTTATTTTAGTTTTTTAGCTTCATTTCGATAACTTTTTAAAACCATTCACCTGTTCCTAGCTTACTTGAATAAGATAGATTATTTTTCCGCAAGCTACAGTTGGATTTTTTACTATCTTCGCATTATAATATGATTAGGAAAGGAGTCGATTGCAATGTCTGACCAAACAATGGAAGCCCAAGTTCAAGATGTTCTAGATAAGCTTCGTCCGTTTCTTCTTCGTGATGGCGGTGACTGTGAACTAGTTGACGTAGAAGATGGAATTGTAAAATTACGATTACTAGGAGCTTGCGGAAGCTGTCCAAGTTCGACCATTACGCTAAAAGCTGGGATTGAGCGTGCTCTTCTTGAAGAAGTTCCCGGTGTAGTGGAAGTAGAACAAGTTTTCTAATAGCCTTTATAATAACGTATAACGTATATTAGCTAGAGTATCACTTCAGCTAATATACGTTCAACCATTTTAGATACACACAGCCAAGAACCTTTTTTGCCTGTTATAGAAATAAAGCTGACTCCTCTTTCGGTCCTATCAATTGAATTGATACGGCTTTTGAAGGGGTCAGCTTTTTTTATAATTAAAGAGTAAGTATATGAAGCAGATATGGCTCACGATTTAATAAAGTTCAATTCCTTCTTTTCTTCCTCTGATAAGATCGCTGTATGGCTGCCATCGTTATCAATTTGCAACTCTTTCACTTGAAAGTCCGGAAAGATCTCTGTCAAACTTGAAATCACACTGCCTGCTTTTTCGGCAGATACCAAGCATAGAACAGTGGGACCTGCACCACTTAGTGCAGTACCATACGCACCTTCATTAAGGACAACCTCTTCTATTTGTGCTAAATGAGGCACTAGTCCAGCCCTATATGGTTGATGAAAACGATCATTTTGCATCATTTTACCGACAAGATTCCAATCATTCGACAAGATTCCAGCAAGCAAAACATTGGCTGCCGCACTTCCGTTTATCGCTTCTTTATAGGGAAGCGAATTTGGAAGGACATTTCTTGAATCCTCTGTAAGCAATTCAAAATTAGGAATGACTGCAATTACCTTAACGCCCTCAATTGGAAACGAAAGGACATCTGTACTCTCCTCTGTATGCAATCCTACAACCAATCCACCGTAAACAGAGGCCCCTGCATTATCAGGGTGCCCTTCAAAGAGAGAGGCATGTCTATTCTTTTCCTCATCGGATAAATGGAGTTCACCTACCAGGTTTGCTAATTCAATACCTGCTACAATGGCAGATGCACTGCTTCCGAGGCCCCTGGCAAGTGGGATTTCACTTGAAACATAAAGGCGACATGGGGAAAGTTCTTTTCCATAAGAAGCTGCCGTTTTCTTGGCAATTTGAACAATATAATTACTATCATCCCCAGGGAAAACAGACATTTCCTCAGACAGCGGGATGACTTCCCAATGGTCTGATAAAGATCCGTGTACTTCTAAGTAAAGTCCTAGGGCCAGGCCAATTGAATCGAACCCTGGTCCTAAATTGGCCGTACTCGCCGGTACACGGATCAAGAACATCTCAGAATCTGCACTCATGCCTGTTTCACACCTTGCAGATGTTCTAAAATAATCTCTTCATCCATTGGCAGCAACGTTGGTTGAATGGTACTTGTATCAACTGCCACATTCGGATCTTTCAAGCCATTCCCTGTTAGCACCGCTACAATCTTGCTTCCCTTTTTAATTTCACCGCTTTTTAATTGTTTATAAATACCTGCAATAGATGCACATGATGCTGGTTCAGCAAATACTCCTTCTTTTTTCGCAAGGAAATGATAAGCTTCCAGTATTTCTTCGTCGGTCACCTCATCAATTTTACCGTTAGATTCGCTTGCTGCTTCCACAGCGAATTTCCAGCTTGCAGGGTTACCAATACGGATAGCTGTTGCAATTGTTTCAGGATTTTCAATGATAGTGTCCCGAACAATCGCAGCGGCGCCTTCCGCCTCGAACCCTCTCATTTCAGGGAGACCCGTTTGTTTCGTCTCATTATATTCTTTAAACCCTTTCCAGTAAGCAGTAATATTCCCTGCATTTCCAACTGGAAGCGCCAAAATATCAGGTGCCGTGCCTAGGGCGTCACAGATTTCGAACGCGGCCGTCTTCTGGCCTTCAATCCTAAATGGGTTTACCGAGTTCACAAGAGTAATTGGTGAACTCTCACTAAGTGAACGAACGATATTTAATGCTTGGTCAAAATTCCCTTCAATTGAGATAATCTCAGCTCCGTACATAACAGCTTGAGCAAGCTTACCCATTGCAATTTTCCCCTCTGGAATAACGACGATACAGCGTAGGTTAGCACGCGCTGCATAAGCTGCTGCAGCTGCTGATGTATTTCCAGTAGACGCACAGATGATTGTGTCACTGCCCGCCTCGATTGCTTTGGCAACAGCCATGACCATTCCGCGGTCTTTAAACGAACCCGTCGGATTCGCTCCTTCATATTTTACATGCAGGTCGATTCCCCACTCTTCAGATAAACGGTTTAGTTTAATTAAAGGTGTGTTTCCTTCTAATAGGGAAAGTGCAGGTGTATTTTCATTTACAGGTAAAAATTCTTTATATTCACTAATTAGTCCTTGCCAGCTCATTTGATGTTCTCTCCTTCAACTCGGTATGTGCTTTTGACTTCTCTTACCATATTGTAATCATGTAATTTCTGCTTTATTTGTTCAAATGCTGCCAAAGAAGCTGTATGTGTAACCAGTACGATTTCGGAAGATTCTTTTTCATCCAGCGGCAGTTGAAGGATTTTGTCGAATCCAACCCCATGCTCTGCAAATAAATTCGTGATTCTAGCTAAAACGCCCACTTCATCCTGTACATGCAACCGGATAAAGAACTTAGCAAAAATCTCAGTAGCATCTTTTAATTGTTTCGGGTACTGCGGTGAAACAGCACTTCGCCCATTTACACCTAGTCTCATATTCTTGATGACCGTTACCATATCTGAAACAACAGCAGTCGCGGTCGGCAGGCTACCAGCCCCTGGTCCGTAAAACATCGTTTCTCCTACAGCTTCCCCATAAACATATACCGCATTATATTCATTATTTACCGATGCTAATGGATGTGCTTCCGGAAGCAAGGCTGGTTGGACGCTTACTTCAACCCTATCTCCAGCTCTAGAAGCCACTCCAATCAATTTCATTGTATAGCCCAGCTTTTTACTGTATCTCAAATCCTCTTCAGAAATCTCAGTAATCCCCTGTACCTCAACATCATGTAAGCCAATATTCATTGAGAAACCAAGAGTCGATAGAATCGCCATTTTTCGGGCCGCATCCAATCCCCCTACATCAGCTGTTGGATCAGATTCTGCAAATCCTAGCTCTTGTGCTTCCTTTAATACGTCTTCATAGGCTCTGCCTTCTTTGCTCATTTTCGTTAAAATGAAGTTCGTCGTTCCATTGACAATTCCCATCATTTTTGTGATTCGGTCAGAAGATAATCCATCAACAAGACCTCGCAAAATCGGTATTCCCCCTGCAACACTTGCTTCATAGAACAAATCACACTGATTCTCAGTGGCCAATTCCAGCAGTTCCGGACCATATAAGGCCATCAGATCTTTATTAGCCGTTACGATATGCTTTTTATTGTTCAACGCTTCTATTAAATAGCTGCGTGTTTCTTCAATTCCGCCCATTACTTCAATAACTACATCAATCTCAGGATTCGAAAGAATATCCTCTGGATTGGAAGTTAACATACTTTTATCAATATCAACAAGGCGCTCCTTCGTCGTATCCTTGACAAGTATCTTATTAATTGATATTGAACAACCTACTTGATGCATGAGCTTGTCCTGATGACTTTCGATAATTTGTACGACTCCTGATCCGACTGTACCTAACCCCAATAATCCGATCGAGATGGTTTTCATATTTGGTTCCCCCTTAAGAACTGTTTACCTGAAGAAAACATTTGTATTTGTATAGTAGACATTATATGTTTTTTTTATTTAATTATCAATAGTTAGAAAATACAGTCTTCAAGATTTTTTTCTTCTATCCCTTGAAAGAGTAAGATCGAATACCCCTAAATTTTTTATGGGAGAACCATTTTGATGGATATTACTTAACGGATTTCAAGGATTCATTCGTCCCCATAATTATATGTGGGTTTTGCTCGGGATCCATCCATTTCAACAAACTTAGTACATTCTTTTCAGCAGTAGCCGTGCATCCCGCTGTCGGCTTAGTTTCTCCTCTCCATATATGAAGAAAGATTGCACTGCCTTTTCCTTTTTTGATGGGAGTCATATTATAATTGATGACCGCTCCATATTTATAGAGTTCATGGTTCATCCTTTCAAAAGACTTCCATTTATCAGCAGGATTTCCCGTGTAAGTCCTCCACTTGTTATAATCCTTCGAGGTCTGATCATCAATCCAGTAATCATTTTTGGTTGTTTTCTTATATTTCATTTTCATATTTGCCGGCTTCGTTTCACTTCCAAAAGCCGTACCAAATGAATATATTCCAATAGGTGATTTTCCGTCGCCCTCTTTTTTACTCTTAGTAAAGCCGTTCTTCCCAATGACGCCCTCCATCTTCTTTAACGCACGTCGCCATTCGCCTTTTTTCTTCTCATATGTTTGAATTGTCACCTTGGTATCACTCATAGATTTTCCTGTGACAGCTACAACTTGGTTAACATTCTTTCTCGTATCAAATTTCTTCAGAATGGCTTTTTCACTGGAACTGAATACCTCTTTGGCATCTGTCATACTGATATATGCGGTCTTTTTTGAATAGCAAACCTTATACCAGTTTCCAGTTCTCCCACTGACTGATAACTCTTTATTTTTCTTATATGTTTTTAAGGTTTTACTGCCAGCCGACGCCTTTTCTTTCAAATCAGTTGTGCTCTTAATGACAATCTTGAATTGCGTTGCTTCACAACTTGTTTTCGTTTCAGCCTTGGCAGGTATCGATGCTTGGAAGACTAGTAGGAATAAAAGGGTAGCCATCATAATTCTTTTCATGGATTCATCCTTCCTCATCTTGAAGTAAAGTAAATAAATATCAAACTATTCTAAAAAATCTTGTTTTTATCATAACATAGTAAGCAAGGATGAATCATATTTCTTTCCAGTTTTTATCTAAATCCAGTCAATTTGAGGCAAATTATATTGCTTGACCGGGACTTCCGCCAATTCATAAAAATGTTTGAGGAAAGACTCATATTGTTGGGATGATTTCGTAATTGAAGATATCTTATCTTCCAGTTCATTGGATCTTGATTCCGTTGTTTTGGAAAAATACTCTTCGACTGTTTCAAAATAATGAATCGGAAACAGCATTCTCGAATATAACAACCGAGCAGAGAAACTCGAAAACTGCTCTACATTCTGATATTCATGAAAAAAATGCGCAATGCCTCGCTGATAAGTATGTTTGTTTTGAAAATAGTGTTCCCTCACCCATTCTGCCACATCCCTTGTTCCATGGTCGAATACCCAATCAAACGGATTTTTCATCCAATTATTGCTTTTCCAGGTATCATGTAAAAATCGTTCATAGCATACCGTTCCACTGTCGACAAGTTGTGGGGTATCATCAATTTCCGTGTCGACTAAATATTGAATCGCATTTTCACCTAATACCATATAATAGGGAAAGGTTTCTACAAATAATTTTTCAAACTGGTTATCCGGATGGGCGTTCAGCTTATCCTTCCAGATCATTTCTAATTGATCAATCCTTTGTTCCCAGAGCTCTTTCCATTTACCAATTCTTGAACATGTTCGAATCGTTTCATTAATATCTCTCCCACGCTGATGAAATCTCGCTAAACGCCGGCCCGGGTTGAAATTTTTCGGACCTTCCAATGCCTCATTAGCAAGGAGGATAAATAATTGCTCATCCGCTTCCGAAACATAACTGCCATGATTTGCAAGGACAAAGGCTGAAACATGACGATCTCCCTGTGAAATCAGATGCTGAGACATTTTATGACGTTCCACTAATTCCTCTTGTTCCACATTTTCTATTGGAACAATGCTGTAAAACATATTTCCAGAACGAAAGCTAGGAAACCGGCTATTGGCTTCCTCTCGCTCTACTTGTATACCGTAATTATTAAAAATGATTTCTTCTATCATAAAATTGCCCCTTTCATCAAATGGATAAAAATAGAAATATTTGGACATTATATACTTATATATATGTGGAATAACCCGTTTTCTGAATGATTATCGAAACCTTATTAGGAAATAAAAGCATGTTTCAGGATTTTCAGTTTTACCACAGTACTACTAGCGTTAGAACTATCCCTTAAAATATAGAGAAATGGGTGAAGACCATGGCTAATATTGAACAATCAATATCTGAACAAACGGCTCGAAGATGGCTAAGTGAACGGGGAGTGAAACTAGAGGATATTGCAGAGCTTGTCATGTATCTGCAAAAAAGCTACCATGAAAATCTTCAAATGTCTGATTGCCTTCACAATGTCGAACGGGTAATCTCTAAACGCGAGGTCCAAAATGCTATCTTAACCGGCATACAGTTGGATATTTTAGCTGAGAAAAAATTGCTTGAAGAGCCTCTACAAAGCATCATTGAAATAGATGAAGGACTATATGGAGTCGATGAGATATTAGCCTTATCGATTGTAAATGTGTATGGATCTATCGGTTTTACGAATTATGGATTTATCGACAAGCAAAAACCCGGTATCTTGAAATATTTAAACGATAAAAGCACAGGTAAGGTCCATACTTTTTTAGACGATATCGTCGGTGCTATTGCTGCTGCCGCATCAAGCCGACTTGCCCATCGAACTAAAAATGTTGAATAGTGGACACCACCTTTAAACAATCGGAGATAAATTTTTTCATCTCCACAAATTCCCCTTAATTTTGAATATATGCTGAAATTTTATGATACATCTAAATTCCAGTTCCATAAAAAAATCCAGGGCTGCTTTCGCAGGCCTGGATTTTTTTATTCGAAGTGCCATAGGTCGAGCGTGTCCACCACATATGTAGGCTGCTTCTCATATTGCTCTAAGCGTTCTTTTGTTGTTACACCTGTATGTACAAGTAATGTATCGATACCTGCGTTAAGGCCAGCCAAAATATCCGTATCATAATTGTCGCCGACCATGATTGTTTCTTCTTTTGGTACACCCAATACTCTTAGCGCCTGCTCTACTATGACGGATTCAGGTTTTCCAATGAATATCGGCTGTACCTGAGTAGAAACAGAGACAACGGACGTCAACGCGCCATTTCCCGGTAATAGACCCTGTTCAGTAGGGATGGCAATATCACCATTAGTTGAAATGAAAATGGCGCCATTTCTCACTGCAAGACAAGCTTTTGACAGTTTTTCGTAATTAACGCCACGGTCGATACCCATCACAAGAAAGTCAGGAGATTCATCAACAAGATTCATTCCCTTTTCCTTAAGAGCCTCGATAATGCCTTCTTCACCAACTACATAAACGGATGCATCTTCTTTTTGTTCAGCAATGTAATTCGCTGTAGCCATACTTGTCGTGAATACCTGGTCATCTTCAGTTGAAATACCAATGCTTCTTAATTTATCCGCTACCTGTGCCGGAGTCCGGGAAGAGTTATTGGTTACGAATAAATAAGGGATATCTCTTTTTCTTAGTTCATTAATAAAACCTGCTGCTTCTGCAATTTGTTCGGTTCCACGGTACATCGTGCCATCTAAATCAATTAAATATCCTTTGTACGATTTCATTTGAATTCCCCCTTACCTAACCAAACTAATTTTTAAAAGCTGAAACAGGACCCAATTCGTTTGTTAAATAGTTTCTTACCAAATCAGGGAATTGTTTAAATGCCTCTATGTTTTCCTCGAATACGGAAAGTAGTTCTTGATGGTTCACTTCAATGAAATCCTGAACTAGCATTTTTCTTAGCGGCAGCACCTTTTTAAATTGTATGGCGATAACTTCGGAAATGACTTTTTCATCATGAAGGATATCAATAATATCTTCGTAACTGCCTGGATCACGCATAATAAAACCATCAATTACTGCATTCCCTACATCCAACACAGAATCGATGGAAGTGTGTATGAGCCTTTCGACGATAAGCTCCGAAAGGTCTCCATCCCAATTATCTTGCCCTTCAAAAAGCCCAAGCTGTTTTTCAAGAAATCCTAAAATCTGTTCAATTTTTTGTCGGTCTACAAAGTACATTCTTTCCAGATCCTTTCTGATCTAAGATGACACATGAATTTTATCTACAGTTGAAGGTCTAGCCTAGTAATAGCCCCGTACCAAATCAACCTTATACCTTGATAATACCATAGCTTCTCCAATACTCTCAATTCCTTGGGCTACAACTACTGACCCATTCTCTTTGGCAATCATGTAATTTGGTCATTTCATCAGAAATTTCATACTAAATACTCTCTCTAAAAAAGTAGTACCTCCATAGTACTCCAAAAATGTCTGTTCCCCTATTGCAGTCACTTTGTTATGATGGAACTACCAAAATGCAGATATGAAGGGGATGATAATGTGGAAGAACGTTTTTATTTATACAATGACGTGGTTGACTCCAAAACCCGGTTTATAAGTTTTATGGGTGAGGAATCAAGATTTGATTTGGCCATTACGACTACCGACCGCTTTTATGGCAAGAAGCTTGTATTAAACATGCAGAGTAACCGTTTCGCGATTATTGGACCGGATGATTTAGAAGAGGAAGGCTATCTTGAACATGCATTTCAGTTAACAGAAGCGGAAGCAGAGGAACTAAGTCACTTTTTAATGGAAATCGTATAAATGCTAAAGTTTTTTTCTTTAACGGGAAAACCTACTGAATGTACGATTACATGAGGAGGGTTTACCTTGGAAAAAGAAGAGGAAACATACCACGATTTCTCCAATGTTGAAAAGCAGCGGGATTTTTTACTTCCTGAAGAATTTCCCGAAGGACCTTTTGGATCCACAATAGCACAAGATGCCCCTGTCGAGAATAAAAGTACACCATGGCAGGAAGGACAACGATCTCAAAGTGCCTTTAATTTTGAAAATAAATCATTGCACGAAGACTTACCGCGCAAATATCCTGGTGCTCATCCGACACATGATGATCCGGAAAAGCATGAACAGCCTCCTTATGAAGGATATGGAAGCTCTTAAAGTTAAAGGCCAGAATGCATTCTGGCCTTTTTTATTTCTTTATTTTTTTCACAACAAAATATGGACAGCCAAAATTGCAGTACTCATATAAATATTCGCTGAGCGTACTTATTTTTGTATCGAAGGTTGCTTTCTGATTAGAATCATCAAAAAATCCGCGCAGTCTCAATTGACCGTAACCCCAATCCCCTACGATAAAATCATACTTCGTTAAAATCTCACTATATCTGGCTTTAAACGCTTCTTCGTTATAACCTTCTCTTTCATCTTCGATTATTTCATAGGTCAGGTTATTGATGTTAATCATTCATTTCACCTCTCAAAAATACATTCCTTCTTTAAATTATAACTGATTCCCCATCAATTACTAAGCGAAAATTAGAGAAATATGTTCATCCTAAGGTTACAGGGGGTGTTTTTTAATGAAAAAAACAATAATAGCAGTAGGTTTAAGTTCAATTATTGCACTAACCGGCTGTGCTACCAATAAAGATAAAGATCAAGGTATGGGTCCCAACAATAATGCCGATAATCCTACAAATGTAAATAATCCAACTCAATATTATGACGAGGATTATCGTAATCATGACAACAAAAGTGATGATTTTGGTTTTACCCGCACCAATAAAACGACCATTAAGGGCCGTAACATTTCTAATAAAACAGCTACCGTTGACCGTGAACAATTGGCTGATATTATTTCAACACTAAGCGTTCAGCTTCCAAATGTCAATGATGCCGCTACCCTCGTAACTGATGAGGAAGTTCTTGTCGTATATGATACAAATACCAAGAATCGAACCGACACCGCGGACCAAGTGAAGCGTACGGCAATGTCTATCGTCCCTCGCTACTATCATGTTTATGTCAGTGATGATCCAACACTTGCCCAAAATGTTGAAAACTTCGCAACACTGCAGTCCGACAGCAAAGGTGTCGACTATACTATCGAAGAGACCATTAAACGCATGCTAAAGTCACCTCAAGGACACAAAATGAGCGATGTGGAAAACGAGAACGGTGAAATGGTTAACGATAAAGGGGATCATCATGATAACATCCAACAAAAAACGGACAATTTTTAATTATCTAATTTACTGATTAAGCAAATGATAAAATGAAAGGACCGAATATTTTCGGTCCTTATTTCTTTCTATTTCAATAATTCTTCACCTTTAATTTGCTTATGTTTTGCTGCGGCATTAACCTGTTCATCTGCATGATAAGAAGAACGGACAAGCGGACCGGATTCACAATGACTGAAGCCTTTTTCCAGTGCCCTCTCTTTCAATTCATTGAACTCTTCTGGTGTGTAGTATTTCAACACCTTTAAATGTTTTTTAGTCGGTTGTAGATACTGGCCGATCGTCATGATATCCACATTATTCGCCCTTAGGTCATCCATTGTTTCAAGGATTTCCTCCCTCGTTTCACCTAAGCCGACCATTAAACTCGACTTCGTTGGAATCTCAGGATACATCTCCTTGGCTCTTCTTAAAAGCTCCAAAGAACGTTCATATTTAGCTTGCGCTCGCACTCGGTCGGAAAGGCTTCTGACTGTCTCTATATTGTGGTTCAGAATGTCAGGTTTAGCATCCATCAATATCTTGATATTATCATACACTCCGCCCATATCTGATGGTAATACCTCAATCGATGTAAATGGATTTTTGCGTCGGATAGCACGAACCGTTTCAGCGAAAACTTCAGCGCCACCATCCTTTAAATCATCACGGGCAACAGCCGTAATTACAACATGTTTTAAATTCATCAATACAACGGAATCTGCAACGCGTTCAGGTTCAGCCCAATCTAATTCGTTTGGACGTCCAGTTGTAACAGCACAAAAGCGGCACGCTCTTGTACAGATTTCACCTAAAATCATAAATGTGGCTGTTCGTCTAACTGCCCAGCATTCATGAATATTCGGACATTTTGCTTCTTCACAAACAGTATGCAGATTTTTCTCCCGCATCATATTTTTTAAACCAATGTAATTTTCATTGGTATTAAGCTTTATTTTTAACCAATCTGGTTTACGAAGAATTTCTTTATTTGTAGCAGACATGAAAATGTCACTCCATTCTATAGAAATTAACACACCCTACTTTAACAATAATAATACATTTAGACAAGTTATAGTGAGTTTCCCATCATTTATTTTTCATGTTTAAAGCTAAATCAGTAAAACTTATAAAAGATAGACAAACTGATGTCTTTATAAATACGGATAGCAATATGAAAGGAGCCTGCCCCGTTGAAAAAAGTATTCCTTTTTACCCTAGCTTGTTTGTGTTTTTTGAATACTCAAAGCCTAGTTGCAAATGCTGCTGACACCCCTGATCCTTATCCAGGGAGAATGGAGCTTTATAAAAACATGGAAACAACTCTCCAAATCCCTTGGTATTATCTAGCAGCAGCTGATCAATATGAGCATAGCCTGAGACTTGCCCGCAGGGACCTAGAGCCGGCAAAGGGCCTAATAGGGATTAATATTGAACCTTCTAAGTGGAGAGGGGCTCTTAATCCCAACTTAAATGATGTAAATCCGCTTACAATCACATTTTTTGATGGCTTAGGTCAAGATGGGAATGGTGACGGGAAAGCTGATATTACCAATGATACAGATCGTTTATATGCCTTTGCAAAACATCTTCTTAATTACGGAACTGACGAAGATAATATCCGGATCGGCCTCTGGAATTATTATAAACGAGATAAAACAGTTAGCATAATTATCGGCAACTCCATGATTTATAAAAAATATGACCGGCTGGATTTGCAGGAGAAAGCTTTCCCTGTTCCAGTAAGGACTCATTATACGTATTTAAATACATGGGGAAGTGCTCGTGGGTGGGGCGGCAGGAGAATCCATGAGGGAACTGATATTTTTGCAGACTATAGCCTTCCTGTACGGTCAACAAGCTATGGAATTGTTGAAATGAAAGGCTGGAATAAATTCGGAGGGTGGCGAATTGGTATTCGTGATTTAAATAATACGTATCATTACTTTGCCCATTTAAGTGGTTTTTCTGATGGATTAAAAGTCGGCCAAATCGTTGAGCCTGGCCAAATAATCGGTGGTGTCGGCAGTACGGGTTATGGTCCTCCAGGTACATCCGGTAAATTCCCCCCACATCTTCATTACGGAATGTACAAAGACAACGGAATAACAGAGTGGAGCTTCGACCCATACCCTTATTTAAAGATGTGGGAAAGGAAAGATTTAGCGAAAAAGCAAAAGTGAGCAGCGGGAAATTTTCCGCTGCTTTTTTTTGAAACGAACATAAACCCCTGAACTTTACGCATAAGTATTAGTAAAGGGGGCTAAAGCGTGTTCCGAAAAAGATTTCGCCCAAAAAAATTCCGAAAAAAGGGACCTCTTCCTACCCGAAAAGTATTTCTCTATTCTTTTATCCTTTTTATCATATCGAGCATCTCTACACTCTGGTATGTTGATAAAGCAATCGAACCCGTTATCATGAGCGTGGCTGAAAAAGAAATCACGCGTATTGCTACAGAAACGATTCATGAAGCTGTTGATGAGAATATATCAAAGGTTGATATGAAAGAAATGATCACTACCAGCAAAGGCGGTGAGGGGGCCCCTTCTTCTTACAGCTTCAATCCAACGATTTATAGTGAATTGAGATCCAACATTACTAAGGATATTCAAAATAAATTAGGAATCAAAAAAGGAAACCCTTTTACTGAAACCGGCAAAGCGAAACTCAGTGATGAACAATATAAAAGCGTTGTGTACTATATACCTCTTGGTGTAGTTACCGGAAATAACCTTCTTTCAAATTACGGACCTGAGATTCCTGTGAAAATGTCTGTCATTGGAAACGTTGAATCAGATTTAAAGACCAAACTGACCAACGCTGGTATCAATAACATTTATTATGAATTAACCGTTGATTTTAATGTCAATATTCAAATTGTCATCCCCTCACTATCTGAGGAAACTAAGGTGAGTCAGGAAGTAAAGGTTGGAGATATACTGATTAATGGTGACGTACCTAGTTATTACAGCAACGGAAGCGGCTCAGTCCCTCCGGCCATTATGAAGGATAGCAAGGAATAAAAAAACAGCTTAACCAGTAACAGGTTAGGCTGTTTCTTGTATGTTTAGGCATTTCCTAATCAGCAAGTGCAGGTTTTTCTTCAAATTCACTTCATAGGGCTCTACTACCTGTTCACCATTTTCCTCAAGGATTCGTATCATGGGACGGTCTCCTATTCCCTCATTTTGAGCAGTCACGACCCCTTTTCTCCCATCATTCAATTCAATAAATAGTCCATTTGGGTATATAGCAACCGCCCGGCGGAAAGCCTCAATGATCGTATTATCAAACTTCTTTCCTGCTCCGGCATAAAGAATTTCCAAGCCCTCATGCGGCATCATAGCCTTGCGGTAAACCCGGTTAGACGTAACGGCATCAAACACATCAGCCACGGCAATAATCTTACCGAAATAATGGATTTCATCCCCTTTGATACCACGGGGATAACCAGATCCATCTAATCTTTCGTGATGCTGATAAGCACAATTCGCAACTAGGAGTGATACAGTGTGTACATTTTTTATAAGTTGGAACCCATACTCGGCGTGCTTCTTGATTTGCTCAAACTCTTCTTCTGTTAACTTACCGGTTTTTCGTAAAGTATCCACAGGGACAAGTATTTTCCCGACATCATGCAAGATCGCTCCAAGCCCAAGAGCTTCTAGATTCTTTTTATTTATGTTCAATTCCATCCCAATTGCCAGTGTATATAGGGTCACATTAAAGGAATGAGTAAAAATATAATCATCATATGTATAAACATCAGCCAATAAAGTCAGTAACTCTTTATTCCTGTTCATCTCTTCCATGATGTTTCGAACTATTTGAGTGAACTTAACGTTGGCCTTCTCTATCGTAAACGAACCATCCAGCTTCATATTTTTTTTCAAGTCCAGAAAAGTGCTTTCTATCGTTTGAATAGCGTCTCGCCTTAATCCCCCAGCGATTGTAGGCGCAGGAATAATGTCATCCGTCCTTGAGTCTTGAATGTATACAAAGGGAATATTAAGGAAAACCAGTCGATTAATCATGTTCTGCGTTAATGTTAGGCCCTCAGCCAATAGGATATTACCCCGCTCATTATAGATGCTTTTTCCGAGCTTGGCTCCTGGGGTGAGAGACTCTGTAATAGATAGCCTCATAATTATACTCCGTTTCCCCATTCAAGATTTGTAAATCCACGTTCATATTCCTTTATAAGGATTATCGGACAATATCTAGAAAAATCAATCCGTTATTGTACATATTTGTAAAAAAACATTGATTTATCTAGGTGAATTAAAAACAAGGCTCCCTCTAGATAAAGGAAAGCCCTCCTGATTAAATCATTTTCATCAATGCCTTTTTTCCAATCATCCCTGGATGAATGCCCTTTTCCGCGGCCTCCCAGGTAACCGATTCAAGTGGTGCATCTAAAAGCTCTTCAATCGACTTAACACCGGTTGCCCTTCCTGCAAGGATTTTACGATTTTTCAATTTATCATTTAGTAGTCCGATATCTAGAGCACCGCACATTATATACCCCTTCTCGGACGCGACAGCAAGCAAATTGGTTTTGGGCAGTTGGACAGAAATAGCTAGGAATGTATGATTTTCAAGTATTATTGGCATCATGTTAATCAATTGGTTTCGCCCCTTTCTTCCCCATACTTTATGAAAAAAAGGGAGAAACCGTGTTTATAGCCTATTCATTCGGATATACTTTTTTTAACTTCCATAATAGGATATCCCGTAAAAATTCCGGCAATAAGTAATCTTTTCGATTAGAGCGCTGGATACTTGGAAAGAAGTGCCCAAACGTGAACATATCCGGTATCGCAAGTTTATAGGACTTATGAGGCTGAAGCTTTTCCCCATTTATAAGAATCTCTTTTACTATTCCATTTGTAACTTCTTTAAATTCTATTTGATCATAATGCATGACTCCCATGATTTTCCCACGGAAACCGAACCCCTTTATCTGAATATGAGGCCACTCCTCATTTCTCGATTGCATTAAGATTTCCTTTAATTCATTACCGTTAACCTCAACGATGCATGGATTAATCGGGTGTGGACAGATTCGGTGAATATCCCCTTTTGTGACAGGTCCCTTTGGCAAACCATCAAGTAGAAGGCCTGCATTCAAAAAGGTACAATCTGCCTCACTCCACTCCCTTAAAGCCTCCCCAAGGATTTCAGTAAGCGGACTAACTTTAAACCATTCATTTTCCAAAGACTCGGGTAAGTTTACTGCGACTTGTTGAAGAGTCTCTCCTCCGGCCTGGTACATCTCTTCAATCCAAGATCGTTCATCCTCTAATTCTGGAAGATCGTTTGTATCATAGAGAATAGCCCTCTTTTTACAGACTTTCATTTCTTCATTGACGGACATTTCTACCTGTCCAATAAAAAAGCCATATTTCCCAGCACCACAAAGAAGCGTATTATTGACTAATTTGCCTTGATGAAGTATGTGATGGGTATGTGCACCAAGAATTACATCAATCTCGGGAAAGTCCTCTGCCATTCTTTCGTCATCATGAATGCCTAGGTGGGAAAGTATAATGATCGCATCTGCTTCACCTTTAATCTTATGTAGCTGTGTCTTTAATTCCGTAAATGGTTCGGTTAGTTCCCAGCCCATTGCTGAATAAAACTTTTGAAAATAAGCAGTCAATCCTATCATGGCAATCTTTGTACCTTTTGCCGTCGTATGTATCCAATAAGGCAGCGCCCATTCCGGTCTTTCATTATTCTGGTTATAGATATTGGCTGCCAGCACTTGGAACTTTGCATTCTCATATAAGGAGTCTAACGCTTCATGCGGCAAAGTGATTCCTTCATTATTGCCGATTGTTACATATTGATAACCCGCTTCATTCAGCAGTTCAATATTTCCTTTCCCTAAAGTACCTTCTGTATATGGGTGCCAGCGATCAACATGATCTCCTATATCTAGTATGATCGCTTCTTCTCCCGTTTCTTGATGAAGTTGTCTTCTTTCTTTAAGAAACTTATCAATACGAGGCCAGTTTTCAAAATGACTATGAAGATCATTGGTGTGATATATATGAATGATTTCTGACATTTTTTCCTCCTCGTTATCCTGTAATACCTTGGTATATAAGACGTAGACCAATGATTATCAGCACAATTTTCAACATATTTTCGAGCGATGTACTTTTTAAGCGTGTATTAATAAATGCACCCAATTTTGCGCCAAACCAGGCTCCGGGAATAAGGGCAAAAGCATATGGCCAATTTACATTACCAAGCGAAATATGTGCAATCGAATTAGTAATGGAAGACAGAAACACCATGAACATCGACGTCGCTACAGCCATATGCGGCGGGAAGAAGAACATCAGTATCATTACTGGAACCATTAAGGAACCTCCGCCAATCCCAAATAAACCGGAACTGAATCCAACGACGAAAGCAATTAATATCGCTACCAGAGGGTAATATCCATAAGAAGATACTTGTCCATTTTTATTTTTATACGTTTTTACGACCTTCCCTGTTCCAGGTTTGAATACCATAGGCTTCAGGCGGCCTTTTACTAATAAAACCAAAGCCATTAATACCATGAAGATTCCAAAGTACAACGAAAAGGCTTCCACATCAAGTTTTTTATTAACATAGGCTCCAATTATTCCTCCAGGAGCACTGCCTATAAAGAAAATTAAGCCCGCCTTATAATCGACTACTTTATGCTTCATATAGGATAAAGTAGAAGATAACCCGGTAAAAATCATAATAACAGTTGAAACACCGACGGCGACTTGAGGTGTTAGTTCATCGATAATATCTGTCGATGTACCTAGAAACAAAAGGGAAGGTACTATGATTATGCCGCCACCCAGGCCAACGAGAGAGCCGATTGAGCCTGCTAATAACCCGATACCCACTAATACTAACCATACCATGAAGAAATCCGCCTTTATCTGTTTGTGGGCCTCGCGATCCCTTACTAGTTTGTCACATCAGCTAATTTACTAATTATATAATGACGCTTAAAACAAACCAAGCTGCTTAGGGGCTAGCCCTTCATATTCTATACCAAGCATCTCAATCATCTGCTTCGCATTATCTGCGGCGTCTCCTCCTGAGTTATTATTGAAAAGGACATATATATCCTTACTCTGTTTTTCTAATTTCCTGATTTTCTCCACCCATTCGGTCAATTCCTGATGATTGTATCGGTATAAATAACGAACTTCCCGCCAATTATCCCCCGAAGAAGGTTTTTGCCAACCATGGATATTGCGGCCATGAAGGCGAACTAAGGTTTTATCTGGATGTATAGACTCGAGCACAATAGGAATGGACCCTTCTCCTGCCTGCGGCTCATCACATACAGTATGAATCCAACCTTCCTTGTGGACAAACTCCAGGGTTTGCTGATACATGTTGGGTCTGTACCAGCTTTGATTCCGGAACTCAATAGCTACTGGAGTATCCCCCATCTCTGCTTTGCACCACCGTAAATAGTTTACATTCTCCCGCTTACAATCAAACCATGGTGGAAATTGAAACAGCACCATTGCTAGCTTGCCGGCTTTTTGATAGGCTTCAAGAGAGTCACGGAAAGCTTTAAACATTTCTTTTTTATTTTCAAAAGGAATTTCTCCACGCTGATGCCCTGTCATCCCTTGATAGGCTTTTACAACAAATTGAAAAGGAACCGGTGTCTCGGATACCCACTTTTCACTGTTCCTCTTAGGCTGGACCGCATAAAACGAAGCGTCCACCTCCACAACAGGAAAATGAGCCCCATACTCTTTCAGCTTATCACGTTGGGACACCCCGTCACGATACAAACTATCATGATCCCCCCAACCAGTCACCCCAACATAAATCATCTGCACCACTCCTTTTAGGGGTCAGACCCCATTTCCCGAATTATTTCCCAAAAGAAAAAGCCTGCCGGATCTACCTGGCAGGCTTTTTATATGAATCGGTTATTCTAAAATGCACTACAGGCAAGTTAGTCGGTTATTATCCGATTGAGCCTTCCATTTCGAACTTGATCAGACGGTTCATTTCAACCGCATATTCCATTGGAAGTTCTTTTGTAAATGGTTCGATGAAGCCCATAACGATCATTTCTGTTGCTTCTTGCTCGGAGATTCCGCGGCTCATCAGGTAGAACAATTGCTCTTCTGATACTTTGGATACCTTCGCTTCATGTTCAAGAGAAATGTTGTCATTCAGGATTTCATTGTAAGGGATTGTATCAGATGTAGACTGATTATCCATGATTAATGTATCACACTCAATGTTAGAACGAGCTCCATCCGCTTTACGTCCAAAGTGAACGATACCACGGTATGTTACTTTTCCGCCTTGTTTTGAAATTGATTTTGATACAATAGTTGAAGATGTATTTGGCGCAAGATGAATCATTTTTGCTCCAGCATCTTGGTGTTGACCTTTTCCAGCAATAGCAATAGATAATGTCATACCACGAGCACCTTCACCTTTTAAGATGACAGCAGGATATTTCATTGTCAATTTAGAACCGATGTTTCCATCAATCCATTCCATTGTTGCATTTGCATCACAAACCGCACGTTTCGTAACCAGGTTAAACACGTTGTTTGCCCAGTTTTGAATCGTTGTGTAACGGCAGTAAGCATCTTTTTTAATGACGATTTCAACAACCGCACTATGAAGAGAGTTAGTTGTATAAACAGGTGCTGTACAACCTTCTACATAGTGAACAGATGCTCCTTCATCCACAATGATTAGCGTACGTTCGAATTGACCCATGTTTTCAGAGTTGATTCGGAAATAAGCTTGAAGCGGAGTATCTACTTTAACACCTTTTGGTACATAGATGAAAGATCCGCCTGACCATACAGCTGAATTCAATGCCGAAAACTTATTATCAGTAGGCGGGATTGTTTTACCGAAATGCTCACGGAAGATATCTTCATTTTCACGAAGTGCAGAGTCCGTATCTTTAAACACGATACCCAAATCTTCTAATTCTACTTTCATGCTGTGGTAAACTACTTCGGATTCATATTGAGCAGAAACACCTGCTAAATATTTTTGTTCTGCCTCAGGAATTCCTAATTTATCAAAAGTTTGTTTGATTTCATCAGGGACTTCATCCCAAGATTTCTCTGATTTCTCTGATGGTTTAACATAGTATGTGATTTCATCAAAGTTCAAGCTTTGCATGTCGCCGCCCCATTGAGGCATTGGCATATTGTAAAAATGCTCCAATGATTTCAAACGGAAATCAAGCATCCATTGCGGTTCATTCTTCATTCGAGAAATTTCTTCCACGATTTCTTTTGTTAGACCACGCTTTGAACGGAAGATGGAAACATCTTTATCCGCAAAGCCATATTTATAATCGCCGATTTCAGGCATTTTCTTAGCCATAGCTCGTATTCCTCCATTTCAAATGGCTGAATCTACAACAGCTCATTTAAATTTATTTATTCCTTTAATCCCTTTTCCATGGCTTTCCAAGCTAGAGTTGCACACTTGATACGGGCAGGAAATTTAGAAACTCCTTGAAGGGCTTCAATATCCCCAAGGTCGATCTCATCATCATACTCTTTTCCCTGTATCATTAAGGAAAATGTCTGGGACATTGCTAGAGCGGTATCAACGTCTTTGCCCTTAATGGCTTGAGTCATCATAGAAGCTGAACTCATGGAAATGGAACAACCATCACCATCGAACTTAACATCGCTGACTTTGCCATCTTCAATCTTCATCGTTAAACGAATCCGATCGCCGCAAGTTGGATTATTCATATCGATTGTCATGCTACCATCTTCTAGCATACCCTTATTACGTGGTTTCTTATAATGATCCATAATGACTTGACGGTAAAGTGTATCTAAGTTATCAAAAGACATTACTGAAATACTCCTTCGTTTTAACAAGCCCGGACACAAGCTTATCAATATCTTCTTCCGTGTTGTAGAGATAGAAACTTGCTCTTGCTGTCGATGATACGTCAAGCCATTTCATTAATGGCTGTGCGCAGTGATGACCGGCACGGACAGCAATTCCATCTGCATCAAGAACGGTAGCGACGTCATGTGGATGAACGTCATTAATATTAAAGGTTATTACACCCGCACGCTTTTCTGCATCTTTAGGACCGTAAATAGTCAGTCCTTCAACTGCAGACATTTTCTCCATTGCATAAGCTGCAAGTTTATGTTCATGCCGTTCAATATTATCCAAGCCGATTTCTTCTAAGAAATCAATTGCAGCCCCAAGGCCAACGGCGCCGGCAATGATTGGGGTACCACCTTCGAATTTCCACGGGAGTTCTTTCCATGTAGACTCATACAAACCTACAAAATCAATCATCTCTCCGCCAAATTCAATCGGCTCCATTTTTTCAAGAAGTTCTTTTTTACCATATAAAACGCCGATACCTGTTGGACCGACCATTTTATGACCTGAGAAGGCAAAGAAATCACAATCCAAATCACGAACATCCACTTTTAGATGCGGAGTGCTTTGTGCCCCATCCACAACCATGACAGCATGGTGTTCATGGGCAATTTTTGCGATTTCCTTCACAGGGTTGATAACACCAAGCACATTGGAAACCTGCATAATGGAAACGATTTTCGTTGCATCTGTAATTGTAGCCCTCACATCATCAAGGGAAATCGTTCCATCCTCTTGAAGCGGAATATATTTCAGTACAGCACCTTTTTCTTTAGCCAACTGCTGCCACGGAATAATATTACTGTGATGCTCCATGTAAGAGATAACAATTTCGTCGCCCTCTTTTACATTTGCTCCACCGTAACTTCTTGCTACAGTATTTAAAGAAGTTGTTGTTCCTCTTGTAAAAATGATTTCTTCTGTAGAAGAAGCATTAATGAATTTACGCACCTTTTCACGTGCACCTTCATACGCATCCGTAGCTTTTGTTCCAAGTGTATGCACCCCGCGGTGAACATTCGAGTTGTATCCGCGGTAATATTGCTCAATCGCTTCAATCACTGCAGCCGGTTTTTGAGAGGTTGCAGCACTATCTAAATAAACTAATGGCTGACCATTGACTTCTTGATCTAATATCGGAAAAAGCTTACGAATTTCGTATGGGTTCATTACTGTACTTTCCTTTCAATGACCGCTACTAATTGTTTTTTAACTCCTTCAATTGGAAGCTGGTTAACAACAGGGGCCAAGAATCCGTGAATGACAAGTCTTTCTGCTTCTTTTTTAGTAATACCACGACTCATTAAATAATAAAGTTGAAGCGGGTCAACACGTCCGACAGAAGCTGCATGCCCAGCCGTTACATCATCTTCATCAATTAAAAGGATTGGATTGGCGTCTCCGCGTGCTTTTTCACTTAACATCAGTACGCGTGACTCTTGTTCAGCATTGGCCTTTGTAGCACCATACTCAATTTTCCCAATTCCATTAAAAATGGAGGATGCGCCGTCTTTCATAACACCGTGCTTAAGGATATAGCCCTCAGAGCGTTTGCCATAATGAATAATGGCTGTCGTAAAGTTTTGTTTTTGTTCCCCGCGGCCGACTACAACGGTTTTAGTATCACCGTGAGAGCCATCGCCCATTAGATATGTTGTGTTATCTGAAATCGTATTTCCATCGTTCATTAGGCCAAGTGCCCACTCAATACGAGCGTCACGTGCTGCAACTCCACGGCGGTTAACATATGTCGTAAAACCTTTCGAAAGGGTATCAACAGCTCCATATTCCACTTTGGCATTCGCATTTGCAAATACTTCAGTTACGATATTAGCAATACCTTCGTTAGACTCAAGGCTTGAGAAGTAGTTCTCTACATATGTTACAGAGCTATTATCTTCTGCCACGATTAAAACGTGGTTGAAAAGTGTAGTTTCAGGGTTATCCAACAAAAATACTGCTTGAATTGGATCTTTGATCTCTACATTTTTTGGAACATAAAGGAATGCACCACCGTTAACTAATGCAGCATGTAATGCTGTTAAACGGTGCTCATCTATTTTAACTCCGTCCTTCATGAAATATTTTTGTACGAGCTCAGCATGGTCACGAGCCGCTGTAAAAATATCCGTGAAAATAACGCCTTGTTCTTTTATTTTTGCTGACAAATTAATATGTGCCGGCGTATTATTGCGTTGAATGTATAAGTTTTCATTTCCTTCAATGATGGATTTAATTTCTTCCGGAAGCTCATCTAAAGAGGCAAAAGTTTCACTTTCAACTGTATGAGTCTTGAAAGAAGTAAAATTCCATTTATCGATTTTTGTTTTATCCGGCTTTGGCATTGGGAGCTTTTCTAATTCAGAAAACGCTTGAATTCGAAGCTCAGATAGCCAAGCTGGCTCATTATTTTTAGTTGAATAAGAGCTTATGTCCTCTTGTTCAAACGGTAATTTCGTTTCTGTAGTCATTGCAAATCCTCCTACTTACGCTTCTTCGCCAACAGTTTCGTCTTCAATGCCCAATTCTTGTTTGATCCAATCATAACCTTCTGCTTCTAAACGTGCAGCTAGTTCAGGCCCGCCTGATTTTACAACACGGCCTTGCATCATTACATGTACGTAATCAGGAGTGATGTAATTTAATAGACGTTGGTAGTGAGTGATGATTAAACATCCAAAGTCTTCTCCGCGCATTTCGTTGATTCCTTTTGAAACGACTTTAAGAGCATCGATATCTAGCCCAGAGTCAATTTCATCTAAAATAGCGATTTTTGGCTGAATCATCATTAATTGAAGAATCTCGTTACGTTTTTTCTCTCCGCCTGAGAATCCTTCATTTAAATAACGTTGCGCCATATCTTCATCCATTTCAAGGAATGCCATTTTTTCGTCCATTTTACGGATGAATTTCATCAATGAAATTTCATCGCCTTCTTCACGACGTGCATTGATAGAAGAACGTAAGAAGTCAGCATTTGTAACACCACTGATTTCGCTTGGATATTGCATAGCAAGGAAAAGACCAACACGAGCGCGCTCGTCAACTTCCATTTCCAATACGTCTTCACCATCGAATGTGATGCTGCCGCTTGTTACTTCATATTTAGGGTGACCCATAATTGCTGAAGATAAAGTGGATTTACCAGTTCCATTTGGTCCCATGATTGCATGGATTTCTCCGCCTTTTACTTCAAGGTTAACCCCTTTTAAAATCTCTTTACCCTCAATTGATACGTGAAGATCTTTAACCGTTAATGTAGAAGCTGACATAATAATACCTCCGTGAACTAATTCCTATTTTATTACCAGAAAGTAAAAACTACTTTCTTTACTATTTATTTTTCATAAAAGCATTCTCACTTTATTCTCATTCCAATTTTATAACAAATCCAATTTGGAATCAACTAATATAGATAGGGGTTTCCACTTCTTTCATGATGAAAACCTGTCCTATTGTTACAAACCCTACTGTTATAGGCTATTTACAGCAAATAGAGCCTTATTTTAGCTTTTCTTATTTAAAACTTATTATTCAACAAACCTTCGTTCTTATTAATATATGTCTAAAAAATCTTAATTGGAAGGTACATATTACCTTTGTTAAAGAAAAAAAGGTCTGCTAGGTGCTATGTAAGTTAATCTAATAAGGAAACCCTTATTTTCTAGACCACTTATCATTTTACCTCTACAGACCGATCTTTTAAAGACTCTTTTATATGCTTAACCGTGAATTTTACGTTGTAGGTCAATGACCATTTTGTTGCACTTTTCATGTTCCTTATCTCGTTCTTTCTCAACCTCGATACGGAGGTCTAAATTTCTGCTGTACTCATTATAGCCAATCCCATGTGATAACTGCATCGCTTTTTCCATTTCGCTTGTTACATTTAAATCTAAAGTATTGATAGTGAACCATCCTTTCAAATTTGTGAATTACTTTATTACTCTATTAATTCTATACCCTGTGTTTTCATCTTTAAACAAAAAACGACCTGAAGATTTCCAGGTCGTTCTTTACCATAAATTATTTAGTTGGTACGACTGCACCTTTGTATTCCTTTAGAATAAAATCTTGAATTTCTTTAGAATGTAATACTTCTACTAGCGTTTTGATTTCTTCTTTATTTTCATCACCTTTGTTAACAGCAATAACGTTCACATATGGTGATTCAGAGTCTTCAATAGCAATTGAATCTTTAAGCGGATTCAATCCAGCGTCAATCGCATAGTTAGAGTTGATTAGAACGGCATCCCCTTCGCCACTCTCATAAATTTTCGGAAGTAAAGCTGCTTCATAATTAGCATCAAATTTAAGTTTTTTCTTATTTTCAACAATGTCTTTTGTTGTAGCTGTCGTTTTATCGATGCCTTCTTTTAATGTAATCAGGCCATTTTTTTCTAATAGAGATAACGCACGTCCGTGGTCAGCAACAGAGCTGCTCATAATAATTGTTGCGCCTTCCGGAAGTTTATCAATGCTTTTATATTTTTTTGAATATAGAGCAATCGGCTCGATATGAATTCCACCAGCATTAACGAAGTCATATCCATTTTCTTTAATTTGCCCCTCTAAATATGGAATGTGTTGAAAGTAGTTAGCATCCAATTCTTTATCGTTTAAAGCCTTATTCGGTAAAACATAATCTTGGAACCGTTTAATTTCCAACTCAATTCCTTTTTCTTCAAGAAGAGGTTTAGCTTTTTCAAGAATCTCAGCATGCGGAACATTGGATGCACCTACAACTAATTTTTTCGTTTCCTTTTCTGTATCGCTGCCGCTGTTGTCCTTATCGGTTCCACAAGCAGCAAGAGCAATCGATAAAACAAGTACTAATGCAAATCCTAAAAACTTTTTCATCCTATTCATCTCCCTTTATCTTTTGTCTAATTTAGATGTAATCACATCTCCAATAATTTGAATAATGAAGACGATAATTAGTATAACAATCGTCGCTACAAGTGTAACGTCATTGTGAGTCCTTTGATAGCCGTCTAGATAGGCCAGATTACCAAGCCCGCCTGCACCGATAACCCCTGCCATTGCGGTATACCCAACCAATGCAATCGATGTTACCGTAATCCCTGAAATTAATGCTGGCATCGATTCTGGAAGAAGTACCTTCCAAATGATCGTGCTCGTTTTCGCTCCCATTGATTTAGCCGCTTCAATTACACCTTTATCGATTTCACGGAGGCCGATTTCAACCATACGTGCATAAAATGGTGCCGCCCCGATAATAAGGGCTGGTAAAGCAGCATCCTCACCGATCATAGAACCGACAAGCAATTTTGTGAAAGGTATGAGCAACACAATTAAAATAAGGAATGGAATGGAACGGAAAATATTAACGATAGCACTCATGGTCGTGTTAATTACCCGATTTTCCCACAAGTTACCTTTCCCTGTTAAAAACAGGACTAGCCCTAATAGTATGCCTATAAAAAAGGTTGCTAGTACTGAGATACTAGTCATATAAAGTGTTTCTTTTGTTGCTTCAATAATGTCTTCCCAATATACATTCGGTAATAATTCTTCAAGCATGAGTAATCACCTCCACGCCTACATGCTGTGCTTTAATGAATTCGATTGCGCGGAGCATTTCATCCTCATTGCCATCAAGGTGGATAAATAACGTTCCATATGAACCACTTCTAGTTTGAGATATTTTTCCTTGAACGATATTGACATCCAACTCAAAGTTACGTACCAGCCTAGTAATTAACGGACTCTCTGCATGATCTCCTACGAACGTCAATTGAATTACTTTTCCTGCTGGATAGCGTTCCAGCAAGTGTTCCATTGTTTCTTTTGTTTCTTCAGGCTCTGTTACCTGTTGAACGAAACGCTTCGTCATTTGTTCTTTCGGATTCTTGAAGACTTCCAGGACAGGTCCTTGTTCAACTACTTGACCACTTTCCATTACTGCAACGCGGTGACAAATTTTACGGATGACGTGCATTTCATGTGTAATCAAAACAATCGTTAGACCAAGACGCTTATTGATGTCCACAAGCAATTCAAGTATTGAATCGGTTGTCTGCGGGTCTAAAGCAGACGTCGCTTCATCGCACAGTAGCACCTTAGGATTGTTAGCAAGAGCCCTAGCAATCCCGACCCTTTGTTTTTGCCCTCCGCTTAATTGCGAAGGATATGCCTTTTCTCTTCCTTCAAGCCCAACTAACTTAATTAATTCATTCACACGCTTGATACGCTCATTTTTCGAAACCCCTGCAATTTCTAGAGGAAACGATATATTCTCCTGAACGGTTCTAGACCATAATAAATTAAAATGTTGAAAGATCATGCTGATTTCTTGTCGAGCTTTACGTAGCTTAGCACCTTTGATTTTGGAAATTTCTTTATCAGCCACCACAACGGATCCTTCTGTTGGTGTTTCCAATCCATTAAGCATCCTGATCAAAGTACTTTTCCCTGCTCCGCTGTAGCCAATAATACCGAAAATCTCGCCTTTATTTATTTCAACATTAACATTATTTACAGCCTTAATCGTGTCACTGCTTCCTTTTCCTGTTCGGAATAGCTTACTAACTTTTGTCAATGTAATCATTAATACTCACCTCTTTTATCCAATAAAACCTATGAACTTAGTTGATTTATCTTCATTATCAGCCTGTAAATATGATTTAAAACCGTTTTTCAATATTGCTATACATGTAAAGGTTTTCCCAAACTAAATAGAAAAAACCTTTCTGCATGAGCAGAAAGGCAGGTGAAAAAGCAGGCCTTTCTCTCATCTTCCAAAGCGATTAAACTTTGTGTGAATTGGCACCTTTCCAAGGAAATTTCCTTGTCGGTTGCCGGGTTTCATCGGGCACATCCCTCCACCTCTCTTGATAAGAGCTAATATATAGAATATTTGTACATCATTAAGTTCTTTAGTATGGAGAAATTTTATCATAGATAAAAAAGGAGCGCAATGTATAATATTTCTAGGAAAGAATGAACAGGTCTTTTTTATTAAACAGTTTTAGAAGTTAAGGAGACAATATTCGTCGCTTTTTCAATTGCCTGCTCTAAATCTTCTATTAAATCCTCTACGTTTTCAATACCAATCGATATGCGCACTTGATCAGCACTTACACCCGCTTTTGCTAAACCTACATCATTCAATTGTTGATGGGTCGTACTAGCAGGGTGGATAATTAAACTTTTAGCATCCCCTACGTTGGCTACATGCGACCATAACTCTACCGAATTGATAAGTTTTGCTCCAGCTTCGCGTCCACCTTGAATTCCAAAAGTCACAACAGATCCTGCTCCCTTAGGCAAATATTTATCCGCCAGCGCTTTATCAGGGTGACTTCCATTACTAGGGTGCGAAACCCAGTTCACAGCAGGATGATTTTCCAAATATTGAATAACAGACTTAGTATTCGAAAGATGCTCTTTCATTCTCACATGCAACGTTTCTAGCCCCAGCGTAAACTGGAACGCGCTTTGAGCACTTAACGTCGGCCCTAAATCACGAAGTAATTGCACACGAGCTTTTGTGATAAAGGCAGCAGGGCCGACTGCTTCAGAGTATACAATCCCATCGTAGCTTGGATCCGGTTCCGTAAAGCCAGGGTAGTTTGGTGAGTTCCAGTCGAATTTGCCCCCATCCACGATGATGCCTCCTAAGGTGGTTCCATTTCCCAAGAGCCATTTTGTAGCAGAGTGGATGACAATATCCGCTCCAAAATCAATTGGCCGGCAAAGGTATGGGGTAGCAAAGGTATTATCGATAATGAGTGGTATGCCCGCATTGTGAGCAATGTCCGCTACAGCCTCAATATCAAGAATCCTTAGACTTGGATTTCCAATTGTTTCCGCAAATATAGCCTTCGTTCTAGGCGTGATGGCTTTTTTGAAATTTTCAGGGTCATCAGGAGAGACGAACTTCACTTTTATCCCATATTTAGGAAGAGTATTTTCAAAAAGATTATACGTACCGCCATATAATGTAGAAGCGGACACTATTTCATCTCCTGCACCAGCAATATTTAGGATTGACAGTGTAATGGCAGCCATCCCACTTGCGGTTGCCAGTCCGCCGATACCACCTTCCAACAAGGCCATTCTTTCTTCGAAAACACTGACCGTAGGATTATGAAGTCGTGTATAAATATAGCCATTTTCCTTTAAGCCAAATAAATTTGCTGCATGGTCAGTATCTTTGAACAAGTATGCATTGCTTTGATAAATAGGCACTGCACGTGCACCCGTTTCATCTACTTGCAGACCCCCGTGAACACTCAATGTTTCGAAACGCAACTTTTTCTCTGCCATAAGATTTCTCCCCTTTTTCTATGGATTTAGTTGGATTTAAGAATCAGGCCTTCCTCTTTTAACAAGCAAAAAAACCACTTCATAAGAAGAGGCTTATATACTCTCCTCATCTTCCAGAGCCAATACTCTGTTGGAATTAGCACCGTATATAAATTTATACCGGTTGCCGGGCTTCGTCGGGCCAATCCCTCCGCCACTCTTGATAAGAACTATTAAATTTAGCAGTTACTTTCTTAATTCAAAATATAGCACTTTAGAATTATCCAGTCAATCAATTATTTGAATATTCTTATTTCAATTCCCCATCAACTATATCGTTTATTCACTACTTTTCTACAGCTAAAAAGCCAACCCATATTGGATTGGCTTTTTAGCTTATTTCCTTAAGCACTCCGTACAAATAAGGAACAGACTGAAAGGCATAAATTTTTTTCCGCAGCTGCCCTTCTTTAAATAGTAATAAACAAGGTACACTCTCAATTTCATATGATTCGGCGATTGTTTGGACATAGTTCATATTCATCTTTCCTGCCTTCAAGTCTGGAAAAAGCTCCAATGATATCGTAAGCATCCTAGAAGCCACCTGACAGGTCCCACACAAAGGTGTATATAAATATAAGCAAAAGGTTTCCCCTTCTTCAACAGCAAGCCTACAATCTTCTTCTTTCAATTCTTGCATCAATTAGTCGTTCACCCTTTGACTTAAAAATTTCATTTTCACATTCATATTGGCAGATAGGAGCACTGTAGCGATATGATGTTCGGGGGCACTTTCCACTTCTTTGTACATTTTATTGATATACAAGTGGCTTGCTTCTGGCATTTCCCTTCGGAATTGCTTCCGTAGCTTTTCTCCTGAATCATCTGCGTCAAAAAGGAGATAAACATCACGGTCCACCATTTCATCTACTAACTCATCCAGCTTAGTTAATGAAATGGTCCCATTTGTACATCTTATTTCCACATCTTCATTCAAAACGGAGGCAACTTTTCTTCTATCGGAACTGCCTTCTACAATGATAACTTTATCAAATTCGCCCCACTCCATGTCATCACTCCATCTCACGAATTGTGTGCATGCTGCCTTTTTATAAACTGAAAAAGAGAGCAGGCCTATTTAGACCCTCTCTCCTTCATTTTAACCGTTTATCAGGCTATCATATTCTTCAGCGCTCATCAGGTTTTCAACGTCACTGATATTTGATGGTTCAATCACGATCATCCATGCTTTTTCAAAAGGAGATTCATTTACGAATTCAGGATTGTCATTCAACTCTTCATTTACTTCAACAACTTTACCACTGATAGGAGCATACAGCTCAGATACAGTTTTAACAGATTCAACACTGCCAAATGGCTCGTTCGATTTCAATTCAGCGCCAATCTCTGGAAGCTCAACAAAAACGATGTCCCCAAGTTCGGACTGAGCAAATGCTGTAATTCCGATGCGTACTGTTCCATCTTCTGTTTTGACCCATTCATGTTCCTTTGTGTAACGAAGTTCTTTTGGTGTTGTCATCATTAATTCCCTCCATAGTACATCTTATTTTATCTATTACATTATAAGGTAGATTTTTTTTAAAAGTAAGGAATTAACCAAATATTTCGTATTATTTTAGTTCCAAGTCTGTTCGAATTGTTCTTCTTTGAAACCAACTGTCACTTTTGTGCCGTCCGTAACAATCGGCCTTTTAAGAAGCATACCATCAGTAGACAATATATCTAGCATTTCTGCTTCAGAAGCTTCTTTCAGTTTGTCCTTTAAACCCAGCTCCCGGTATTTTTGCCCACTAGTATTAAAAAACTTCTTCAGCTCTAATCCGCTGGTATTATATAGTTGTTCGATTTCTGTTCGAGAAGGCGGATTTTCTACTATATGAATCGCTTCATATTGCAGTTCATGACTATCCAGCCACTTCTTCGCATTACGGCATGTGCCGCATTTTGGGTACCAATATAATGTTAAGCCCATTGTTTCACCACCTATCAATAGAATACCCGTTTTTTCTGTGCAATACAACGAATTCTCCTTGTCTTTCCATCGTGAAAATTTCACACGTAATAAAGGGAATACCCGATTACGGGAATTCCCTTTAAAGGTTGAACTTTGATTATAGTGCGTATTTTTCAGTTTCGATTACCTTAACAGAAGCTTCGCGTTTTTTCGCAATGACATTGATTGGGTTGTGTCTAGTCAACTTGCGAAGTGAAGAAAGCATAATGCGAAGAGTATCGCCTGTTTCAACGGCAATTAACGTTTCTTTTGCATGCTGTTCTATTTCATTGAACGCTTCTTGAACGAAAATTTCAGTGTACAATACCTTTTGTTTATTCTTTTCTAAACCTGTAGTCGCAATTGCTTTTTCTGTACGTAAAACCACAGATTCAGCAGCGTATGCAAGGGATGCGATATCAGCAATGTTAGATAAGATTTCTTGTTCTTGATCAAGTTTCTTGCCGTATTTCTGTGCTGCAAGACCTGCTGCCAAAATACCGATTTTCTTAGCATTTCTAACCAGCATTTTTTCTTGTGCCAATGGCTCATCGCTAGGCTCTTCAGGCATCATCATCATTAATTCCTCTTGCAGTCCCTGTGCTTTTTGTAGAAGAGGAAGTTCTCCTTTAAGTGCTTTTTTCAGGAATGTTCCCGGAACAAGCAAACGGTTGATTTCATTTGTGCCTTCGAAAATCCGGTTAATACGAGAGTCACGGTACGCTTTTTCAATTTCATATTCCTGCATGAAACCATAACCACCATGAAGCTGTACGCCTTCATCTGTTACGTAATCCAATACTTCAGAAGCGAAGAATTTATTCAAAGAACACTCAATTGCATATTCAGCGATCGCTGCTGCCATTGATTTTCCATCTTTCACTTGCTCATCAGTCAGCTTGCTTTGTCTTTGATCATAAAGACCGACGGTACGGTATACAGAGCTTTCTGCTGCATAAATTTTAGAAGCCATCGTTGCAAGTTTTTCTTTCGTTAGGTTAAAGTCAGAAATTTTCGTTTTGAACTGCTGACGTTGATTTGTATAAGCAGCAGTAATTTCAAGAGCGCGTTTAGATCCGCCGACTGCGCCAACACCCAATTTATATCGGCCAATATTCAAGATATTGAAAGCAATAACATGCCCTTTTCCAGCTACGCCAAGAAGGTTTTCAACTGGAACATGTACGTCTTCCAGGATTAAAGTACGTGTAGATGAGCTTTTTATACCCATTTTCTTTTCTTCAGCGCCCGTAGATACACCTTGATATTCACGCTCTACAATAAAGGCAGAGAATTGTTCGCCGTCGATTTTAGCATATACACAGAACACATCCGCAAAACCTGCATTGGTAATCCATTGTTTTTCACCGTTTAAAACGTAGTGAGTACCTTCTGCATTTAATTTCGCTGTCGTTTTTGCACCCAATGCATCAGATCCTGAGCTAGGTTCAGTTAAAGCATAAGCAGCAATTTTTTCGCCCGTTGCTAGCAATGGAAGGTATTTTTTCTTTTGTTCTTCATTTCCAAATAATACGATTGGCAAAGATCCAATCCCTACGTGTGCACCGTGAGTGATTCCGAACCCACCTGCAAGCGCCATTTTTTCTGTAATTATTGCCGAGCTAATTTTATCAAGACCAAGCCCGTTATATTCTTCAGGAACGTCAGCACCAAGTAAACCGATATCCCCTGCATGCTTCAGTAATTTTACAGAACGGTCGAATTCATGATTCTCTAAATGCTCAACTTGCGGAAGAACTTCATTCACTACGAAATCTTCAGAAGTTTTGGCAATCATTTTATGCTCATCAGAATAATCTTCTGGTGTAAACACTTGATTATACGTAATATCTTCTACTAAAAAGGCGCCGCCTTTTATGAGGTTATCTGTTGTTTGTTTGGACATGTTATTTCCTCCTAAATGATTAATGATGATTAATTATCTTAAGCCCGCCGGAATTGTTGATAAACTTTCGATCGAGATGGAATTACGCTAATAATTCAAATACTCCAGCAGCACCCATACCGCCACCGATACACATTGTAACGACTCCGAATTGTTGGTTTCTGCGCTTCATTTCATGAAGTAGGCTTAATGTTAATTTAGTACCGGAACATCCTAGTGGATGGCCTAGGGCAATAGCTCCACCATTGACATTGACAATCTCTTCATTCAATCCCAGCTCACGAATGATTTGAATGGATTGAGAAGCAAAGGCTTCATTCAATTCAAATAAACCAATATCAGAAAGCTCAAGACCTGCTAGTTTCAAAGCTTTTGGAATCGCAGCGATCGGACCAATTCCCATAATTTCCGGTGGTACCCCTGCTACGGCAAAGGAACGGAACTTACCAAGTGGCTTCATCCCTATTGAAGAAGCTTTTTCTCCATCCATGACCATAACTGCAGCAGCTCCATCACTCGTTTGTGATGAATTTCCTGCTGTAACGGATCCTGTCACAGAGAATGCTGGTCTTAATTTCTTAAGCACTTCAAATGTTGTGCCTTCACGAACGCCTTCATCTTGTGCAAACTGGAATGACTTTTCCTGTAATTTAAGATCCGGACCTACTGAGCGAATGGTTACATCAACCGGAACGATTTCATCTGAAAACTTTCCTTCAGCAATGGCCTTAGCAGCCCTTTGATGACTGCGCACAGCAAATGCATCCTGTTCTTCACGCGAAATACCGTATTTTTTTGCAACGGCTTCAGCTGTGTGACCCATCCCCATATAGTATTCTGGTGCTGTTTCCGCAAGTTGTGCGTTCGGACGGGTTACATGTCCCATCATTGGCAAAAGACTCATGGACTCTGCTCCACCTGCAATGACCGTATCACTTTGGCCGAGCATGATTCTTTCCGCTCCATAAGCAATACTTTGTAATCCGCTTGAACAGTAACGATTAATTGTTATAGCTGGTACTGTGTAAGACAATCCTGCTAACGCACCAATATTTCTCGCCATATTCAGCCCTTGCTCCGCCTCAGGCATTGCGCAACCGATAATTAAATCATCAATAGAACCTTCATAATTTCCAGCACGCTTTAACGTTTCTTTTACAACAAGAGCCCCTAAATCATCTGGTCGAACGTTAGCAAGAGAACCCTTTTTTGCTCTTCCTACCGGAGTCCTTGCTCCAGCTACTATTACCGCTTCTTTCATGAGGATCCCCCTTACTTCATTTTTAAGCTATCAATCTATTAACCTTCATTTGCAATCTAACCGTATTTTCACTTATCCATTAGTTTCGAAGTGGTTTCCCTTTTACAAGCATATGCTGCATTCTTTGCTGAGATTTCGGAGTAGAAATTAGTTTTAGGAAAGCTTGTTTCTCTAGGTTCAAGATATACTGCTCATCTACTTCTGTACCGTATGGAAGTTTTCCTCCGGCCAGGACGTATGCAAGCTCTTTAGCTATGACAAGGTCATGATCAGATAGGAAGCCGGAAAGGCGCATGGATTCTGCCCCTAAAAGAAGTGTGGCATAACCTGTTTCACCGACCACAGGAATTTTTGTACGAACTGGAGCTGTATACCCTTGGTTATACATGGAGATGACTGCCTGCTTCGCATCATATAATTGATGATCTGCGTTCACACTTATTCCATCAGAAGAATTAAGGAAGTTATTCCCGCGTGCTTCTTCAGCAGAAGTCGAAACTTTTGCCATCGCGACTGTTTCAAATACTTGATTAGCCACTTTCTGCAAATCAAAGGCGACGCCCTTTGGCATATTCTTCAGCGTTTTTACATAAAGTTCTTTTGTTCCGCCACCGCCTGGAATCAATCCAACACCAGCTTCTACAAGACCCATATATGTTTCTGTCGTTGCTTGGATACGTGCAGCAGGAAGAGATACTTCCGCACCGCCGCCAAGTGTCATATTAAATGGCGCTACAACAACAGGTACAGCACTGTACTTAATCTTAAGCATTGCCTTTTGGAATTGGCTGATAACCATATCCAATTCCAAAATATTGTCATCTTGTGCTTCCATCAACATCATGGCAATATTAGCACCTACACAGAAGTTTTTGCCTTGGTTTCCGATCACCAGACCTTTATAATTAGCTTCTGCTTCATCGACTGCGGCATTGATCATTTGCATGATATCAAGACCTATTGCATTATTTGGTGAAGTGAATTCAAGAAGAGCCACTCCATCACCAATATCAATCAGACTTGCACCGCTGTTTTTCTTGATTACGCCTTTTTGCTTCTTGATTGCTTTAAGGTTAATCACCTTAGGGTTTTCAAGAAGTTCTTTATATTCTCCATTATCATAGTAGAAAACTATGCCATTTTCTTCTTTGTAAAAAGAAGTGATACCTTTTTCCAGCATATCCTTCACCCATTGAGGAACAGTAACTCCTTCTTGTTCTAAACGTGCTACTGATTTTTCAACACCAATCGCATCCCACGTTTCGAAAGGTCCCATAGACCAGCCGAAGCCCCATTTCATTGCTTGATCGATTGCCACAATATCATCGGCAATATTCCCAAGCAGTTGTGCAGAATACACAAGAGCTGGATTTAACACATTCCAAAGTAATTCACCAGCACGGTCATCGCTATAAACAAGCGCTTTCATTTTGTTGGCTAGACCCTTGGCCTGTTTAGCCATTTCAATAGAAGGAGTCTTTAATTTTTTACGGGCTTCATATTCAAGAGTTTCAGGATTCAGCTCAAAGATCTCCTTACCCTTTTTCACAAAAAATCCTTGTCCGGACTTGCTTCCAAGCCAGCCGTTTTCAAGCATCCTATTCATGAAACCCGGTATTTGGAAAACTGCTTTTTCTTCCCCTTCCACCTGGTCATATACATTTTTAGCAACATGTGTAAAAGTATCCAATCCAACTACATCAAGCGTCCGGAATGTCGCGCTTGTCGCTCTTCCGATTAATGGACCAGTTACCGAGTCCACTTCACCAACGCTGTATCCGCCTTTTTGCATTTCACGAAGGGTAACTAGCAAACCATAAGTACCGATGCGGTTTGCAATAAAGTTTGGTGTATCCTTTGCTTCGACAACACCTTTACCCAGTACATCTTCGCCGAATTGTTTCATGTACTCGAGCACTTCTGGAGATGTTTCTTTAGTGGGAATGATTTCTAACAATTTAAGATAGCGCGGCGGATTGAAAAAGTGAGTTCCTAAGAAGTGCTTTTGGAAATCCTCTGAGCGGCCCTCTGCCATAGCTTCAATTGAAATTCCAGATGTATTGGAAGAAATGATGCTTCCATGTTTACGATGTTGATCAACCTGGGCAAATACACTTTGCTTCACTTCAAGTCTCTCAACGACTACTTCAATAACCCAATCGACGTCTTTTAAACGACTTATATCATCTTCCAGGTTCCCGGCTTCAATTAACGCAAGATTTCCTTTAGCTGAAAGCGGAGCTGGTTTTTGCTTTAAAAGTTTAGTAATCGCAGTTTGGCTGATGCGGTTACGTACTTGTTTATTTTCTAATGTAAGACCTTTTTTCTTTTCATCCTCTGTGAGTTCACGAGGTACAATGTCCAATAATAAAGTCGGAATGCCGATGTTAGCAAGGTGTGCAGCAATCCCTGATCCCATAACTCCTGACCCTAGAACAGCAGCCTTTCGTATTTGTCGAACCAAGTTTATATCCCCCTTACACAATGTATTGAATGAATGCTCATTCATTTTTAATTCAAAAAAATTTTGAATATTTTTTCTTATTACTAATATAGAATATAATTGGAAATTCCGCAATGATAAAACTGGAAAAAAATAAATTTTTTTATCATATTACCTTTGATTAATTCTCCTCCTTTTAGTAGACAATAACGACCAGGAGGTGACTTATACAATGAAGCGTAAAAATAATCCTTCTAATAGAGCTGTGAGTGCCGCAAGCGTTAAAGGCAATGCCGACCCTGGTCGTGAGCGTCAGCAAGGGATAAATAAAGTAAACAGCCAGAACAATCAGTACAAAAAATAAAGTCGTTATTAGAGCAGCCGTCCCTTATCCGGGCCGGCTCTCGATTTAGCTATTTTTTAAATAGTCCCTTTAAAACGAAAGCAATATTGGCCGGCCTCTCTGCAAGGCGGCGCATGAAATATCCGTACCAATCCGTACCATATGGAACATACACTCTTACCTTATATCCTTCTTTTACGAGTTCAAGCTGCTTTTCATTACGTATGCCGAATAACATTTGAAATTCAAATTGATCAAGAGAGATCCCTTGCTCTTTGACTAAGCTCTTCGTATAATCAATAATTTTATCGTCATGGGTGGCAACAGCTGTGTAATTTCCATTCAGCAGATGCTTCTTAATGATCTTTTTAAAATTATCATCGACATCAATTTTCTCTGGAAAAGCTATTTCCCGAGGCTCTTTGTAAGCTCCTTTAACAAGTCGTAGATTCGGGTTGTATGCATTCAACTCCTCAATGTCTTTCTCTGTCCGATAAAGATAAGCTTGTATGACCGTCCCCAGTTCATTATATTCAGCCTTTAAGTTTTTGAATACATCCAAAGTTGGCTGACAGCGCGGAAAATCTTCCATATCAAGTGTTACGAACACCCTATGGGTTTTGGCTTCTTCTAATATTCTTCTCATATTATTCATTACGACTTGTTCTGATATATCCATGCCCATCGACGTCAATTTCAAAGATAACTGTGAATCCAGATTTTTTCTGGAAATCATTCGAATGGCCTCTATACACTGATCTGCCATCTCATTTGCTTCTTGTTCATTATCAATGAATTCACCTAAATAATCGATGGTTACAGACAGCCCTTTTCGGTTTAAATCTGCGATAGCTGCAGCTGCCATATCCAACGATTCTCCAGCCACAAAGCGGGATGCCCCAAACCGCAATCCATATTTTTTCGCTGCCTTTGTCATATTTTTGTTCTTTGATAGAAAAAGAAATAGATTTCTTAATATTTGTTCCATCTGCATTCCCTCCGTATCTTTTCTTCGGAAAATAGATGTATTTCATAAGAATATTTTACCATTTAATTCAAATTCCAGATATCCAAACATCAAGAATAAAAAAATTGTTAATGGGAAAATTAAAGTCGTTTAGATAACACTTAAGGAGGTAGACTGATGGAACAACAAAATTCATTTAACAGCCAACAACAGTCCACCGGCTTCATGAAACAACCGCCGGAAATGGTTTCTGTAAAAGACAGTTTATACTTATCTGATATGCTTGCATGGAACCTGATTGCGATTAAAAAGGCACATTTTTTTGCGGCTCAATGTAAAGATCCACAAATTATTGATGCGTTAAACCGCTGTGGACTAATGCATCAGCGCCATTACGATACCATTCTGAATCATTTAAATCCAAACCAATATCAGAGTCAACAACAATTCCAGTAAGGAGGGTTCTTGATGCCCAACCAAAACAAAGTCCAAAATCCAGAGTCTCCTGTGGCAAAGACACCACAAATGAATGATCGGGATTTTATTAATGATATGCTTGCAACGGAGAAGTACTTCTGTAACTCTTTATCTGTTGCCCTACATGAAATGAGTAACCATGCGTTATTCCAAGACATTTTCTCAGTTTCGAAAGAAAATCAGGAGATGCAACGTGAGCTTTATAACCTTATGTTCGAAAAAGGCTGGTATAGTTTAGAAAAGGCTCAATCCAATAGCTTAAGCCAAACCTATCAACAGTTTTCGGGCTATAAAAACCAATTCCCATATGGATCAAACATTCAATAAGGACATATATATGAGCTGAGATGCACTATAATTCAGTTCCTTTTGTTTGTTTTCTCAATAGCTGTGGCAACAACCTCATTTAAAAGAGCCGGCCCACAGCGAAGCGTGGACCGGCTCTATATATTTAGATATCCGTTGAAAACATATACTTTTTATAGTGATACCTGATGCTGAATATTAGGCCCATGGCCATCATATTCCCCATTAGCGAGCTTCCTCCATAACTGATAAATGGAAGTGGAATCCCCGTAATCGGTAAAAGGCCTACCGTCATTCCGATGTTCTGAAAAACATGAAACGTTAACATGCTGATAACACCAACACAAATATATGTATAGAAGTTATTTCTCGTTTCCATTCCCGTTTTTGTTATATGGTAGATCAAAAGGAAGAACAAGGAGATGATGATACTTGATCCGATAAAACCAAATTCTTCTCCGATTATACTGAAGATGAAATCCGAATGACTCTCAGGTAAATACACTTCTCTCGACCCAATTCCCTTTCCTGTGGTCTGACCAGAGCCGATAGCTAACAGAGACTTGGTCAAGTGATAACCTTCAGCGCTCGCATAATTATAAGGATCCAGCCAGGAATAGATGCGGCCGAATTGATAGGATTTTACTCCCAAGTATTTTTCCAGAAGTTCTGGCTTCCAAAGTACAAAATATAGAATCGTAGAAGCGACAACAATTCCTCCTGAGACTATCGGAAGCAATATTTTCCATGAAACCCCTGAAATAAAAACCATTCCAAGCATAATCGACAGTATGACAAGCGCGGTTCCTAAATCCGGCTGTTGCATGATTAACAAAAGCGGAGCACCCGTCACAAGACCGATTTTAACAAGCAACCATAGATCCGTTTGAATCGTTTTCAGCGTGCTTTTGAGATGATGGTTTGATATAACATTTGCTAAAGCCAGGATCAGGAAAACCTTCATGAATTCCGATGGCTGAATTGAACCGACTCCCGGAATTTTGAACCAGCTTCTTGCACCATTTAATTTAGGTACGATGCTTTCCGGCATAAGGATCAGCAACAAAAGCAAAAACAATCCGAATCCATAGGCATACCAAGAAATTTTTTTCAACTGATCTGAATCTAGAGTAATAAACCCTAATACGATTCCAATTCCTACTATATACCAAAAAATTTGTTTAATTAAGAAGTTTTCAGCGTACTGTCCAGTCGTTTGGGCACTATAGATTGCTAAGCAACTTCCAACGCATAACAACAGCAATATTGTGACCAAAGAAAAATCTATTCGTGATGAAAATTTATTTTGTTCTTCCATACTTAACTCTCCCTTAAAAAGGCTCCTGCGATACATCTTTTAATACACTTATTCATTATACTTTAAACAAATAAAATCACAACTATATCGCAGAATAGATTACAGGCTGCATGGAGTTATAAGCATGCAGCCTGTTAGTTGGAGATACTAAGAATGTGATTCCATTGCGCTTCTGCGTTTCAAAAATCTACTGACTAATCCATGGCTTGGAGAAAAAAGAAATGCCAATCCGAATAACAGAGCGGCTGCACCTACCATGCATCCCGATATCGAGGCATCTAAAACGGTAGCTGAAAAGTAACCGATAATAGAACTGAGTATTCCAACCCCGATACTGACCAAAATCATCCGACTTAAACGGTCTGACAGCAAATAGGCTGTTGCCGCTGGTATAATGAGCATTCCGACTACCAAAATTGAACCTACACTATCAAAGGCGGCTACCGTCGTTAGCGAAATAAGGCTCATCAGTAAATAATGAAAGAACAAAACCGGAATTCCCATCGCAGCCGCAAGTAATGGATCAAAGGAAACAAGCTTAAACTGTTTGAAGAAAAGAAAAATCAGAATAAGATTGAGAATAAAACAACTGCCAACAATCCAAACAGCTTTTGGTCCCGCCTCGAATCCGCTAATTGTCATCGTATTCCATGGAGTATAGGCAATTTCTCCATACAGGACATGCTCCAGGTCAAAATCGATTTGTTGCGTATACAAACTCACTAGTACAATCCCTGTTGCAAAAAGAGAGGTAAACACAATGCCGATTGCTGCGTCAGACTGAACGCCTGAAGATTGAAAAAGCTGGATTAAGAATACTGTAAGTAACCCTAGTGCCGCTGCCCCGATCAGCATTGGAACCGAGTCACGTGTCCCGGTTATTAAAAATGCCAATACGATTCCAGGTAAAACGGAATGACTGATTGCATCTCCAATCAATGTCATTTTTCTGACTATCAAAAAGCAACCTAATACACTGCAAGAACCCGCAACTAGTGCCCCGACTAAGATAATCCAAAAATCATTCATAATGGATGGCTCCCTTTCCTTTTATCCTGTTCGAGAGAATATTTCTTTTTCGTTGATAGCCTTCTCCATACAGTTGAAAGAACCCCACGTTTAGGAGCAAAAAGCATGGAAAAGAAAAACCATACCGTCGCGGACAAGACAATTAATGGACCTGTCGGCAAATTATTGACCGATGTACTGATTAACGTACCTGATACACCGCTCAGCATACCGAATATTCCAGACAGGATAACCATGATATGCAGCCGCTCTGTCCAGTACCTAGCAGAAACAGCCGGAGTAATGAGTAAAGATGCCATCAATACAACTCCTACTGCTTGAATACCGATGACCACGGCCGCCACGATCAGCATCATAATGAAATAGTCTAGAAAAACAACCGGTAAACCTATTCCCTTAGCAAATCCCGGGTCGAAGGACAGTAATTTAAATTCCTTAAAAAACACGGTACAAGTGAAGATGAGTATAAAGGAAACAGTCATCATCATATAGACATCCGACATGACCATTGATGCAGTCTGCCCAAATAGAAATGTATCCAATCCACTCTGGTTTCCATATTCACTCTGCTGGATTTGCGTAAGTAACACAATTCCAAAACCAAAGAATGAAGATAACACAATTCCGAGTGCAGCATCTTGCTTGATCTTACTGTACCTCGTAAGTACGCTGATTAGGAAAACTGCCACTAAACCAGCCAAGGCTGCTCCTATTAGAAAGAAGGAAGTAGATTTCACCCCAGTTAATATAAAAGCAACGCAAATTCCTGGCAATGCCGCATGTGCGAGCGTGTCACCAAGCAAAGACTGCTTTCTGAGGTAGGCAAAACTGCCGATGACTCCACTGCTTAATCCGAGGAACATCGTGCCAAGCAGAATCCACCGTGTATTCGGATCATTAATAATATCCAGTAAATTCATCATGTACACCTCATTTTAATAATAGACCGGACTGTGCATCTGATAATATCGCTAAGCGGCCCCCGTATGTTTCCTGTAAGTATTCGGGGATAAATACCTCTTTTGTCGGTCCAATTTTCATAACCTTTTTATTCAACAGCATCGTCCAATCAAAATATTCCTTTACTGTTGATAAATCATGGTGCACAACAAGAACTGTCTTGCCTTTTTCCTTCAATTCCATCAGCAATTGAATGATCGCTTTCTCTGTTGCTGCATCTACCCCTACAAATGGTTCATCCATAAAATAAATATCCGCTTCTTGTGCTAAAGCACGAGCTAGAAAAATCCGTTGCTGTTGCCCGCCTGAGAGCTGGCTTATCTGCCGGTTAGCGTATTCAACCATCCCCACTTTATCCAAGCATTCCATTGCCTTATGTCTTTCAGCCTTTCCTGGTCGCTTTAACCAGCCGAGGTGACCATACCTGCCCATCATCACGACATCGAGCGCATTGGTTGGGAAATCCCAATCTACTGACTCCCTCTGTGGTACATAGCCTATACTCTTCCTCATCGATTTATAGGAAGATCCACTGATTGTGACTTCCCCGGATAGTTTAGGAGTCAGTTCGAGTATCCCCTTTATTAATGTGGATTTCCCAGCTCCATTTGGACCTATGATACCGATTAGATTCCCTTCTGGCACCTCAAATGAGACATCTTCGACAACCGGTTTTTTATGATAAGCTATCGTTAAATTTTCTACCTTCAGAGCTGCCTGATACATTCTTTCTCCCCCTTATTTCAAAGCATTAACAATGGTATCTGTATTATGACGGACCATACCGATATATGTTCCTTCTTCAGTGCCTTTTTCCCCCATCGCATCCGAGAATAGTTCACCACCGATTTTCACTTTGTGACCTTGCTTTTCAGCTCCTTGAATAACCGCCTCAATAGCCTTCCTTGGCACGCTAGACTCTATGAATATTGCTTTAATTTTATTCTTCACAAGATAATTCCGCATATCAGTCACATCTTTTGACCCATATTCCGATAGCGTATTAATCCCCTGTAGCCCTCTTACTTCCAATCCATATGACTTGCCGTAATATCCAAATGCATCATGTGCCGTAACGAGCACTCGCTGATCTTCTGGTATTTTATTTATTTCACCCTGTACATATTTATCAAGTTCCTTTAACTGCAGAACATAAGCTTCATAATTTTCTAGATAACTTGCTTCATGGTCAGGATCAATGGCAATTAACTCTTTTTTTACCGCTTCCGCTGCAACCATCCAGAGCTTTACATCAAACCAAACATGCGGATCATGTTCCGTTGCACTTACTTTACGAAGTTGTTCCTCCTTGAAATCCTCCGTTACCGCAATCGTCGGTTTATCCTTGCTCATCATTTCAAAGATATCTGTCATTTTCCCTTCAAGGTGCACGCCGTTATAAAAAATCATGTCAGCTGAATCCAGTGTCTTCACATCACCCTGTGTTGCCTTATAAAGATGGGGATCGACTCCCGGTCCCATTAAACTAGTGACCTCCACATGTTTACCGCCAATATTCTCAACCAAGTCCCCAATCATCCCCGTTGTTGCGACGACATTTAACTTGCTATTGCCTTTATCTTGTTCAGTCGTATCATTTCCGCACCCCGCTAAAATGATCACAGCAGCAAGTACGCCACCAATAGTTTTTAAAAACCCCATCCTTATTCCCTCCCTTTTTCATCTTCCTAAAAATGTTTACCAAGCGCAAAATTTAGCTCAAAATTTTTTTCTGTCTATCACATTGTCGTAAATGCTAAAAAGTTTCCCGTACACAACTTATTTTATACTATACACAAATGTACTAAAAAAGTGCAACATTTTTATCTTTGACCACTATTCTTTATCATAGGATTTTGTCGAATGAAAATTATTTACACATTTTCAATTTGTAAAGTATACTTTACGTAAAGCTAGCTTTACATTTCTGAAAGGAGTTTAAGAATTTGAAAAATAACATTCGGGAACTACGCAAAGCGCATCAACTTACACAAGAAAAGCTGTCCGAACTTACAGGCGTGTCCCGACAGACGATTATTTCTATAGAAACAGGAAGATTCGACCCTTCCATCAAGCTTGCTTACAAGCTAGCGAAAGTGTTTCAACTGGCCATTGAAGATATATTTATATTTGAGGAGGAGTTATGATGGAGGATTTTAACTGGGGGGCCTTTTTAGGAATCACGCTTGGGATTATTTGCGGACTGACTGGATTATGGTGGGGACGCCGTGCCGCCGCCAAGCAACGGGGATTAGATGAACGATTTGACCTCATCCGAACTAGAGCACGGGCATCCAGTTGGTTTTTCCCAATTATTGGGACGTGCTTTTTTTTCTTGTTATTGCTTTTTGGAGTGAAGCTCTCTGTTGCAGCTGTCCTTGGCATTCTATTGTTCATTCATCTGGGCTCATGGGCGATCTTCGTTCTTTATTATCAAGCGAAGTTATAAGCCGTCAACATTCCATTCATTTTTCCGACTTCAAATATACTGCGAAGTAAGCTAATCCCAATTCGATACCGCATAGTACGATCAGACAGAGTAAAGTTTGGACCATCCTAATCTCCTCCTCTAAGACTTTTTTCAATCTTAAAGGATGAAACCCATACCAGAACAAGACCCTGAATAAAGAAATCTTTAGTTCTCTTATTCTCGCCTCTTGCTCTGAAATGGGTTTCATACGATACAATAAAAAAAAAGAAAAAACGGTGATCCTATGACAAATATTAAAGAAATTGCTCAATATGCAGGTGTGTCCGTCTCCACAGTGTCTCGTGTAATGAATAATCACCCATATGTTAGTCCTGAAAAAAGAAAGAGTGTTTTACAGGCCATTGACCAATTAAACTATTCGAGAAATATCAACGCCATTCATCTTTCAAAAGGCAAAACGAATCTAATCGGCGTCATCATTCCATTCACCAATCACCCCTATTACGGAGCAATCGTGCAAGGAATTACAAAACAAGCCAATGCTATCGGCTATCATATAGTCATCTTTCAAACACAATATGAAAGAGAAAAAGAAATTCAGGCATTGAATATGTTACAAATGAAGCAACTCGATGGCATTATCGTTTGTTCAAGAATTTCAGAAATGAAAGTCCTCTTGGACTATCAAAAATATGGACCAATTATCTTATGTGAAGATACAGCCCAGGCTGAATTATCGTCCATAAGCATTGATCACTATGCCGCTTTTTCCTCTGCACTTGAATACGTGGTTGCTAAAGGATATAAGAAAATCGGATACAGCCTCGGGCGAAAAAAGAGCAGAAACAGCTCCCTTCGTACAAAGGCGTTTAACGATATTATGAATAAGTATCATCTTTTAAATAAAAAAGAATGGCTGTTTGAAGGCAGTTATCACATCAAAGATGGTGAAAAATTGTTCCAAGATTGGAATTCTATGATAGATAAACCAGAGGCTATCATCATTACTAATGATGACACCGCGTCCGGATTCATTCTTACTGCCAACAAATTCGGAATGAAAGTACCAGAAGACGTGGCCATTCTAGGTTTTAATAATGATAGCCTCAGTGAGATGCTCGATATCACAACCGTTTCCTTACCGCTTGATTGGATTGGCAAAATGGCTGTTGATCTATTTGAAAATCCTGAAGTTATCAGACATGTAAAATTAGATTATACTCTTATGAAACGAAAAACTATTTGAATTATCTTAATTATCCAAATAAAAGATGTTTAAATGACAAACATTTAAACATCAAATTCAAGTGATACATTTAAAAACTAGGAAAAAATAACCTTGAAAAATAATCATTGCGCTATCTATAAGATTATTTTATAATTTTAATATAGTAAAGTTTACTCAATGACCTGCTGACATAGAAGTAATTGTTTGAACTTTATATTGAAATCGTATAGGTTGACTAGAAGTTGACGCAACGATTTATATATTTAGTATAAGAAAATTGAATACTTCCTCATTTACCGATGAGTTAGAGGCTGCGGCTTATAAAAGTAGTACGGACGAGATTCAGGAAAATTGACGACTCCGTTTGAAAGGATAAGTTGCCGAAGTTTAGATATGGTCCTTGTATATCTAGGCTGGCGGTGTTACCGAATAGGAACACCACTGTCACGTTTTATTAACGTGGGGAGCTATCTTCGGAAGGATAAACGGGTTTATTATAAACAGCCGTCGATCTTTTTCGACTGCTGTTTTTTTATATATCGTTCCCTTCCAATAAAAAGGAGTGTAACATCAATTGTCAAATTCACAAACAACATCAAATCCCACTGAGTTGAAAAGGAGCCTGAAAGCACGTCACTTAATGATGATTTCATTAGGTGGAACGATTGGAACAGGTTTATTTTTAGCAAGTGGCGGTGCCATCCATACCGCTGGGCCTGGAGGTGCTTTGGCAGCATACGCAGCCATTGGCTTCATGGTTTATTACTTAATGACAAGTCTTGCAGAAATGGCAGCATTCATGCCAGTAGCCGGTTCGTTCCGTGTCTACGCATCCAAATTCGTCGACCCATCTTTCGGCTTCGCGATTGGCTGGAACTATTGGTATAACTGGGCCATCACAATTGCAGCTGAACTGGCTGCCGTTGTCCTAATTATGAAATTCTGGTTCCCGGACAGCTCGTCCATTATCTGGAGTGCCGTTGCGTTAATTATTATGTTTCTTTTTAACTATATGTCTGTTAAAGGATTTGGCGAAGCTGAATTCTGGTTTGCTTTAATCAAGATCGTGACCGTTATCATCTTCTTAATCACTGGATTTCTAATGATTTTCGGAATCCTGGGGGGAAATGACCCAATTGGTTTTTCTAATTTCACCATGGGAGAAGGTCCATTTAATGGAGGCTTCTTCACAATTCTAGGAGTATTCATGGCAGCAGGTTTCTCTTTCCAAGGAACAGAATTACTTGGAGTTACAGCCGGCGAAAGTGAGAATCCGGAGAAAAATATCCCTAAAGCGATCAAGTCCGTTTTTTGGCGCATCCTTTTATTCTATATCCTTGCGATTTTTGTAATTGGAATGATTATTCCGTTCACAGATGCACGTTTATTAAGCGAAGATGTTGCCGTCAGTCCATTTACACTTGTATTTGAACGCGCAGGTCTTGCGTTTGCGGCATCGGTCATGAACGCAGTTATATTGTCATCTGTGCTCTCTGCTGGTAACTCCGGCATGTATGCTTCAACTCGTATGCTATGGGATTTGGCCCGCGACGGAAAAGCTCCGAAATTCCTTGGCAAGCTCGATAAAAGAGGGGTACCAGTGAATGCTCTTATCGCGACTTCTTTAGTTGGTTGCCTCGCTTTCTTAGCTTCATTTTTTGGGGACGGTGTTGTTTATATCTGGTTATTAAATGCTTCAGGTATGGCCGGGTTTGTCACATGGGTTGGAATTGCGATTGCTCATTATCGATTCCGCAAAGCCTATGTAGCTCAAGGTCTTGATTTGAATGCTTTACCATACCTTGCTAAAGGATTCCCAACTGGACCGATTTTCGCGCTCGTCTTATGTATTTTCATTATCATTGGACAAGGCTACCAAGCTTTCAGCAGCAGCGGGATTGATTGGAATTCAATGTTTGTTTCTTACATTGGCCTGATCTTATTCTTCGCCCTATGGTTCGGCTATAAAATTAAGTATAAAACTAAAATCATCCCACTTGAGGAATGTGATTTTAAAGTAAAATAAGCGTTTTAAAAGGACCTGATTTCCTCTTCAAGAGGAATCAGGTCCTTTTTTTATCATTTCCCACCAGAAGACTCCCTCTTCAAGCGTGTGAGGGGCGAGAGCCCAACGGTAAGGGAGAGATGAATGGCGGTTGGCATAAGCCAAAGTAATCTTTTGGCGAACGCACGTTCTGTGGTTAATAATAACTATAAGGGGGTGAAACCAATGGTCGTAAACAAAGCTTATAAATTTCGAATCTATCCAACTAAAGAACAACTAGTTCTAATCAATAAAACGATCGGCTGCTCCCGTTTTGTCTATAACTTCTTTCTAGGCAAACAAAAGGAGAAAGATGCCTACTGGTATATTTGTGAAGAAATGAAGCAGAACGGCCAATTACCCTCTAATGAATGGAAAGGTTCTTTTTTGAATAAATACGCAACAATCAAAGAACTTCCAGATTTAAAGAAAGAGTATTCTTTCCTGAAAGAAGTAGACAGTATCGCCTTACAGAAATCGGTGGAAAATTTAGCAGATTCCTATAGTCGATATTATAAAAAGCAAAACAAGTCACCACGATCGAGATATTAACGCAGGACTCAATCTAATGAATGAAGCCATAAGGCTTCTAACCGTAGGAACTACGGGAATAGCCTAATTAAAAATTGGCCGATAGGCTAATGTTCTTAGGAATCCCCCACTTCAATCAGACCGTAAGGTCGATAAGTGGGGGGTAGTTCAATTCAAATGATAAACACGGCATTCAAACGGTCGCAGAGGTTTAACGGAAATTTCCTCAATCGGCAGTTGTTCATAATTGCCGATTAACAGTGTAGCAGACATTGTATCTAACCCTTCAGGTATGGAATAGGAAGCTTCATAGTCTTTGAAATTACATAACACCAGCAGCTTTTCTTCATCAAGTGTTCTCGTATAAGCAAATATTTGTTCATCATCAGGCCATAGTAGTTCGTAACGGCCATAAACGACGATTTCATGTTTTTTACGTAATTGAATAAGCTTTTTATAAAAATGAAAGATGGAATTCGGATCGTTATAGGCTTTTTCTGCATTGACCTCCGGATAATTAGAATTGACACCGATCCAAGGAGTTCCCGCTGTAAACCCCGCGTTTCTTGAGTCATTCCACTGAACAGGTGTCCTCGCATTATCTCGACTGCGCGCGTAAATGGCCTCTAGCATCCGCTCTTCTGTCCATCCACACGAATTCACAAGTTCCTCATAAGAATTCAGCGTTTCAATATCGCGGTATTCATCTATTCTTTCAAAGCAAACGTTGGTCATACCCAGTTCTTCGCCTTGATAAATATAGGGCGTTCCCTGAAGCATATGCAGACAAACAGCAAGCATTTTTGCGCTTTCTACCCGATACTTCCCATCATCTCCGAACCTTGAAACAATTCTCGGTTGATCATGGTTATTCCAGTATAAACTGTTCCAACCATCCTCCTCTAAACCAATCTGCCACTTGGAAAGAATCCGCTTTAAGTCACTCAATTCCCACTTTTTGTTACTCCATTTCCCTTCTGGTCCTCCCCCCAAATCCATATGTTCAAATTGAAAGACCATATGTAGCTCACCACGTTCTTTCCCTGTGAACAATTGAGCTTCATCAGGTGATACACCAGGCATTTCACCAACCGTTATCAAGTTATAACCAGAAAGCACTCGCTGATTAATTTCCTGCAAAAACTCATGAATGCGCGGACCATTCATGAAAAATGGACTTCCATCACCATGCTGCTTCCCATACCGGACATCCCCGTCCAAATATCGCTGATCTTTCGAAAGGAAGTTAATAACATCCATTCGGAAGCCATCGACTCCCTTATCCAGCCACCATTTCATCATGCTATAAATTTCTTCACGAAGCTCAGGATGTTCCCAATTTAAATCCGGCTGTTTTTTACTGAATAAATGCAAATAATATTCATCCGTTGCCTCATCATATTTCCACGCCGAACCTTTGAATATGGATTCCCAGTTATTTGGCTCCTTTCCATTCTTCCCAGGTCTCCAAATATAGTAATCCCTCTTCGGATTATCTTTAGAAGACCGGGATTCCTTGAACCATGAATGTTCATCTGACGTATGATTGACCACAAGATCCATCATGATTTTCATTCCACGTTCATGAACTGCCTTCAATAATCGGTCAAAATCACTCATTGTCCCAAACTCAGTCATAATCGAACGATAATCACTAATATCATAACCGTTATCATCATTGGGAGATTGGTAAACCGGAGAAAGCCATATCACATCTACACCCAGCTCCTGTAAATAATCAAGTCTCATCAATATTCCTTTCAGGTCCCCTATCCCGTCTCCATCGCTATCCATAAAACTCCTGGGATACACCTGATACACAACCGCCTCTTTCCACCATGTTTTGTCCATTTCCTCCACACCCTTCATTAAGCAAATTGACATAAATGTTTACATCAATACACCTATTATAAAGAGCGAAACTTCAGAATATTCTTGATTAACGAATCTATTTAAGGAATTTTTATATTATGGATTTTTTTCCTTATTCTGCGATTCCCGTTTGAATCATTTCAATATCTACAGCCAAATCAATTGGAATATGAGGATATACTTCCTCCCAATGTTTTCGATTAAAATTTCTTGTTTTACTTCTAGCGATATCACCCATCGCAATTGGATCTATATTATTTTCCTGAAACATAGTTAACATCTTATTTAGTTTTTTTTCAATGGCCTGCTCAGCTTTATTCTCAATATTTTTCACGTCGAGTGGTTTGCCCAAGTCATACCCTTGTACCTCAAGTATACTTGCCTTTATTTTCACTTCAATCCTGACCTTGGGCTCTTGGTTTGCATGTAAGATATCATAATGGACATGTGATTGAACGTTATTAATATCAATAAAGTCATTATCCTTCAATTTTATTTCATAACTCCCCAGTTTGAAGTTTTCGCTAAGTACTTTGAATAAGAAACCGTCCTCATAAGAAATATACTTACCAATGTACCTGTCCTTTTTAAACAGAGCTATCCCTTTCACCCGTACACGCTCGCCTGCTGTTTCCAATAATGGCATAACCGGATCAATTCCTTTACCATGACTGGCATATAAATAGTGGTGCAAATCGACATTAGGTAAATTCGTTCTGATGTTTTGTTCAATTAGCTCTTTTACTTGAACCCCTGGAGTTTTGGATAACTTCGGCTCTATTTTAACTACATCATCAGCTCTGCCATGAACAACAGCTAAATATAGATTTCTTCCTACCATTGGGTCACGCCTATATGTATCGACATAATCATTGAGGCCTTTTCCAGCTAATTCTTCACTATAGAGAATTACTGATAATCTACCACCAACAATTGGAAATGTGGTTTTAGAGTTTTCTTGCTGACGAGTAGCTTTTACGTCATGAGAAATAGCTTCATAAACTTCCTTACCTAGGTTTGCTTCCTCTCCAAGTTGAGGAACATTGACAACAACTGTTCCCTTAATCTTATGGTCACCAGCATCATCATAGCCAACGACTTCGGCAATTAAGATATCTTCTAAAATTTGCTTCTCCACTCCGCACGCTGTCATTAATACGCAACCTAATGTAATCAATAGTAGTTTGGTTTTCATGGTTTATGATCCCTCACTTTGTAAACAATCAACTGCCATAAAAATAAAAAGGGAAGGTACAGATACATCATATAAAAACCCATACGGGAAATGTACGTATTTAACAAATCGATTTTATTGCGATTATCCAAAAAAATACAAGACACTAAAATAACCATCAGAATAATAACTAACATTTTTTTCTGTCGGAACCCAAATACCCGTTTCGCACATCTGCTTGCAGCCCAGACTCCCAGGCATGCATTCGGTATCACCATAAAAAGCCATATAGAAATTCCTATGTATTCAAATCTTTCAATAAAGGGTAGGTCTACAATTTTCCATAACGTCAAAGTTGCCCAAATAACATCTTTCAGCTGATCCTGGTGATAGTATGCTAATGAGACAAGAATTGAGATGAGATATAGAAAAGTTGTATAAAGTGCCCCGAGATGGGCCCACTTTTGAGACCGTTCACGCTTTTTTATAAATGGATAATAGACCAAGAGCAGTTCAAAACCGAGATAATTCAGCGTCATCGACTTACATGCTTTCATAATATCTAGAAAGGAATGATCCAGGACAGGTGTCAAATTATAGAAATGAGCTTGTTTTAATGGGAAATACTTCAAAAGCATTAAGGGCAATCCAATCATCAGCCCGATCATACAAAAACCGGTGATAACTCTAAACCCTCCCGTAACAAAACTATAAACAAGAATCAGGATGATGGTTAATAACAGCGGGATATTAACACTAGGGAACATCCAAACCTGAATAACCTCTAAATAAGTCCTAATAATAATGATGGAAATCAATATAAAGTAGAGGATAAATACTATATTGAAAGCATTTCCTGCCCATTTGCCAAACAAATCTTGATGGACAGCAACCAAATCAAGTGTTTGTGGACCGCGTCCTAAAATTTTGTAGCACATCCAAAGAAGAATATTTATGATTAATCCTGAAATTAGGACTGATATCCAGGCATCTTGGCCTGCCTCTTTTGCTATGATCCGTTCAAATCCCAATACCCCTACTCCAATTTGCATACCTGGTATGAGGAAAGAGACAAAGAATGGAGAAATCTGTTTAGTCACATTTGTTTGAGCTTCCATGCTTTCTCACCGCTTTCTACACCTTATTCATCAATATCATTTTGGGATTTTTCGGTTTGAGTCTTCTTTCTTATTCTTACTGGATTTTCAGTCCGCAAAAAATGCGGACGTTTTTTCTGTTTTGAAAAGTGAAGTCGAATAAAACTATCTTTAAAATCCTTAATTCTTAGCGGATAAAGCGGTTCTAAATATGGACTGCCAAGTGACGTCAGTTTTAATAAATGACTTAAAATAAATGCACTACATAATGCTATTCCAAACAATCCGTATAACTGGGCGCCCAATAAAAAAGGAAAGCGGATGAGACGAATCGTATTACTAATCTGGTAAATAGGTACCGTAAAAGAAGCAAGGGCAGCCAAAGCGACAAGCATTAATAAAACATTACTAACAAACCCCGCTTCTACAGCGGCTGTACCGATAACAATACCGCCAACAATACCGATGGTAGAGCCGACCTTTGCCGGGAGCCTTACCGCAGCCTCCCTCAGCAATTCAATCGTTCCTTCAAGCACTATTGCTTCTAAAATCGGCGGAAAAGGGATGACCCCCCGTGAGGAGATTAAGATTGGCAATAAATCCGTTGGAATAACCTGATAATGATATGTTAAAACTGCAACATAAAGAGGCGAAGATAAAACAGAAAATAAAACTGCGAAAAGGCGAATCAAACGAAACGAAGTACCGATATTCCAAGTTAGAAAATAATCTTCAAATGACGAAAAAAAACTAATGATGGTGTTGGGACCTATCAATACATGAGGTGATCCATCCAGCATTATCCCTATTTTCCCTTCTGTTAATACACTGGCCAAATGGTCAGGCCGTTCTGTATCAATCAGCTGGGGGAACATCGAATTCCGATTATCTGTTATCAGCTGGCTAACAAAAGAAATATCCACGACCGTATCATAATCGATGTCATTTATTCTCTGCATAATCGTATTAATATTTTGTTGATTAGTAATCCCCTCTATATAGAGAACTACTAACCTGGTTTGTGAGATACTCCCTACCTGAAATTCTTTTGCCTGCAATTCGGGAATTGGGAGACGATTACGGATTAAATTTAAATTCGTATCAATCGATTCTACAAAGGCCTCTTTAGGACCCAGGACAGTATACTCCGACTCTGGAGTAGAAATTTGCCTTTTAACACTGTTGACACATGGAATTAACAAACAATTTTTATCATCTTTTTTGTATTGAATCATGATTGATCCTGTCAGCATCAACTCTTTAATTTCGTTTAAGTCCGCCGTTTCTTTTATATCTCCGACTGGAAAATCACTTTTTAATTGGTGGATATCTTTCTTTGGTTGATTCGAGATAACAGGTAGCAATTGTTCATGGACCTGTTGTGAACTAACTAGTGATTTAAAATAGGAAATGATATAGCCTTCTTCATTTGGGAATAGGTAAGTAAGAAAATCAGATGACTCTTCAAACTTTTTAAACAGTTCCTGAAAATCCTCAGAAGAATGCTGAAAAGCTATTACCTCAGATTTCTTTTTTCCATTAAAAAACCTCACTTTCCCGCCCCCTAACACCGTTCTAAGTTTACCCAATTATTGTAACCAGACTCCCCAAAGTTAGTCATAAAATCCCATTACCTCAGAACCTGACACAGTAGCTGAATACTCTAGCCTAGTGGTTTATCTCTTCATTAAACATAAAAGACCTATCCGTATCATTTTCAAGCTCTTATAAAGCTGAAAATAAACGAATAAGTCTTAATGCGGAAGGGATTTCACCCCTTATTAATCACTCTGAGCTTGGAAAAATACGTGTTACAAGATCACGGAATTCATCAACAAATCCTTTAACAGGCTTTCCATTATTTATATCGGTTACATAATCATTCATTCTTTGAACAAAATCAGGGTTCGTAGACACATACACTTTTTCTACGGATGAATCGGCTCCTCTTACAGAGTCGGCGATTCTATCTTTCAATTCATTTGTAAGATCCTTATCCGCCCCGTCATTTAGCTCAGCCCCAACATACGCATGATGATCAGTTACAATAACCCAGGCATTTTTTACTTCCTTCAAGGCCTCAACACGATTTGAGATATCTTCAGAAACCCTCAAATCGTTTGTACCATTATCATTTATATTATCATTTAGATTATTATCATTTAGATTATTATCATTTTGCCTTGTGTCACTTACCCTCATAGGTGTATCATAATTATCCTGATTGTTCCGATTAAGTCCAAGATTTTCATTTGCTCCTTGTTTATCATTAGACGTACAGCCTGAAATCAATAATGCCATCATGGCACTTGATACTACCGCTTTATAATTCATTTTCCTCACTCCTTACAAATTGTTTAATGCTACTATTTGCAAGGAAGCAATTAATTATTCAGAAGAGGTGACCTTTAATCCAATAATGCCAATCAAAATGCAACCAACAAAAACTAAGCGCATCGCATCTTTTGGCTCGTTAAAGACAATAATGCCAACAAGGACGGCACCGATTGCCCCTATTCCGGTCCAGATTGCATATGCTGTCCCCATCGGCAATGTTTTTATCGCCGATGATAAAAAATAAAAACTAATAACCATACCGACAATCGTTATGATAGAAGGAATTAATTTTGTAAAACCCTCCGTGTATTTCAAACTCGTTGCCCATATTACTTCGAATAATCCTGCAATAACTAAGTATAACCAAGCCATCTTTTCCCCTCCAATACAGAAAAAAACCCAGTAGGTTATAAATATAACCTCCCGGGCTTTTTTCCCTCCGTGTACGCAAAAAAATCCTGCGGGCTTCTCTCGGACCAGCCTGCAATTAAACCGCGGAACCCTAGAAACTTTTTATCCCTATACTATATCACGCAATATCAAAAGTGGTCAAATACATCCTCAACCGTTTCGTCTGCTTCTAAGGTTTCATTTTTCACCCTTGATTGTAAGCCAAATATTTTTAAATGGTTCCGGCGTTTGTTTAGCTGCATCAACTGTATATTGAACGGCCTCTTTTTTATATTGAACATCTTCTGTGATTTCCTGCTGTCTCAATGCTAGCTGATCCGTCTCTGATTTAATTTGATCCGTTTTTGCCTGAATCCGTGCAACGGTTTCCGTCACGTTCTCAATTGCAGGTTTAGTATCCTTATATGTTTTGAGTGCAAAAAAGACTAAGTAAATAATGGCTCCAATGAAGAGGGCAAGACTAATATATACAATTAACATCTATAATTCCTCCTTCTTCTTTTATCTCTAATATACCCATAATACTGGGCAGAAAACGACTGGCTATGTATTTTATTTTATTCCTGGACATATTATTGAAGAGAAAAGGAGGAATGAAAAATGAATCACACACCTCTCATTAAGGCTTGTCTTAAAGCTGGGTTACACTTTATTAGACATATGACCATTCAGCAGGCTGCCACAATTGCAGGAATCGTTTTTCTTATCATTCATCCAGAAATATTTAGCCCTATTTGGCTAACCCTGGCAACCTCTGTCTTAATATTACTCTTTCTTTGACATGAAGATACCCCTCTATAAAAAAAGTTTTACCGCAGGCGTTTCACTAACAGCTTTTAAAAGTTCAACCCCAAACATCAAATTATTTGAGTTCTGTGCAATCATTTTTGTAAACATTTCTTTTACCTTCGATACACTTATGATTTGTCCTTGCTCACTTTCTCTACTCATTGAAAATATTTGCACATACAATCTTTAATTAGTATTAAATATCTTCCTGGAAGTTTCCCTCTACAAGCCACAAGACTACATTGAGGTACATACTGAACAAGAAGGCAACAGGCCACCGCGTAAAGTATACTCGATTAATGAAAAGGGCAAACAATATTTTACGAACTATTCATTCCTAACCTCTCATCAGCTGAATCTACCGTTGGAGAGAACCATCCCTGTGCGGAAAAGCAGACTTTCTGAGAGTATGAATTTCATAAATATGTTTGATCAAGCATCGATACATGGGACATGCCTTGGGGTTGATCTTGCAATAGAGCATAAAATCGCTATGTGCTAAGGCAGAAACTTAATTCATAAAAAAACCGTCCCTATCCTTAAAGTGTAACAGGAAAAGGGATGAACTTGGCTCTTAAAAGATTACCCTTTCAGGAAACAAAAATAACCAATTTCCCAAAATGGACCTTGGGGGGGATTAAATGAATGTTAAACCCCTATTTAATTAAAAAGAAAAAAACTGTAGATTCCCTATTTGGTAACTATATAAACTCCCCCCCCTTCCTACTACAGGATGGGGGTTTGTCGATTAGAGACATATTCCTTTATCCATTTAGAATTGTAAAACATCGGCTAAAAGTTATAAAGATTGATAACCTATACCTATTATCCGAAAATTATAAAAATTGTTATAATTAGGATATATTCCAATAATCCTAAGGAGGACTTATTTTCATGGATACTCTCATTCAACAGTTTAAAGCTTTACCTACCACGGCCATTTCTGATGCAATGGATGGATTGAACAATCTAGACTCAACAATTAAACCCCTAAAAGATGAATATCATTTTGCCGGACGTGCATTAACTGTCCAAGTACCAGTCGGTGATAATTCAGCCGTTTTAAAGGCAATCGGTGAGGCCCAGGCAGGGGACATATTAGTTGTTGACTGCAAAGGGGATACATACCGAGCTATCGCTGGTGACTTTGTTGTGGGCATGATGCAAACAATGGAAATTGAAGCTCTCGTCGTCGATGGAGTTATTCGTGATCTAGCAGCCATTAAAGATTTAAATTTCCCTGTATTCAGTAAAGGGACCACTGTTGCCTCAAGCGGAAAGGCTGGTGTGGGTGAAACCAATATCCCAATTTCCTGTGGTGGTGTCACTGTATATCCAGGCGACATTATAATAGGGGATGTAGATGGAGTCGTGGTCGTCCCTCAAGCTATTTGTGAAGAAATATTAAAAAAAGCAAAAGATAAAATCGTAAAGGATGAACAGCGTGCAGAAAAGTATGCAGGAAAGCCTGATGAAATCAGGAAGTATATTGCCATGATGACTGCAAAATCCTAAAGAACTGCCTTATTAAAATTATCCCTTAAACTATAAAAAAACAGGCAGGAAGCTATTGCCTCCTGCCTGTTTTTTTATTAACCACTTATTTATCAGACTCAGCTTTTGAATCAACTTCTTTTGAATCTTCTTCATTGTATGTGTAATCATAATCCTTCGGATCAATCGGTTTAAAACCATTTGGAGTATAGAATCGGAGTAAGTCTCCGTTTACGACTTGGTCGGATAAATTAAGCATCTTTTCAGCTCTCGTTTTATAATTGAGAATGTCTTCATTCTCCTCGACCAATTCTCCAGTATTAGTATCATAGTACTTTCCTTTAATGGAAGTAACATCTGGCGTTACAAAGTCTCCATTCCTGAAAGGTACTACTTCATTATGATCTTTTGACAATAAATCTGAACCGAATTGTACATAATCATTTGATTTAATCCCTAACAAATGTAGTAAAGTTGGGAGAAGATCTATCTGTCCACCGTATTGATGCATTTCCCCGCCTTCAACGCCTGGAACATGAATCAATAATGGTACACGTTGTAATTGGGCATTCTCAAACGTGCCTACTTCTTTGTCCAGTACTTTTGACATCGCTTCTTTATGGTTTTCAGAAATACCATAGTGATCGCCATACATAACGATTACCGAGTTATCATATAGGCCTGATTCTTTCAGATAATCGAAAAATTCTTTAAGCGCTTCGTCGGCATAGCGTGCAGTTTGGAAGTAACTATCAACCGATGCATCACCCGTTGTTTGTTTACCAATTGTTGCTTTTTCCTGATCCATAGCATATGGGAAATGGTGAGATACTGTTATGAATTTTGTATAGAAAGGCTGCTTAAGTGTTTCTAACATAGGAATGGATTCTTTAAAGAAAGGCTTATCCATTAATCCATAACTTAGTACTTCTTCTTTATTTTCCATATTATAATGGTTTGCATCGAAGAACTGATTAAAGCCAAGAGACTTATACATATTATCCCGGTTCCAGAAAGATTTATAATTACCATGGAACACAGCAGATGTGTATCCTTTTTGTCCTAAAATCGCTGGTGCCGCTTGATACGTATTTTGAGATCGATTTGTGAATGCTGCCCCCTGTGGTAAACCAAACAGAGAATTTTCGAGCATGAATTCAGCATCCGCTGTTTTACCCTGACCAACTTGATGGAAGAAATTATCAAAATACATGAAATCAGATTTATCATGTGCAAGTGAGTTTAAAAATGGAGTTACTTCTTCTCCATTCAACTTATAGTCAATCAAGAAATTCTGCATGGATTCCAAATGCAAGTATATAACATTCTTCCCTTCAGCTGCACCGAAGTATTTAGGATTAGGCTCAGCGCTTGTCGCTTTTGTATAGTTGACGACTTCTGCGATATCCGTGCTATTAGCTGTTGCACGCTGAGCATAGGTTTTAGTATTTTGAACCGCATCATAGACAGTATAGTTATACATACCTAGATATTTGACAATATAGTTCCTGTCAAACGTTCTCGATAATAATTGCGGACGATCCTTTTCAGCAAGTCCCAAATTGATAGCGAAAATTGCAAGTCCTGCAAGGTATACCATTCCAACAGTACGACGTTTAATTTTGATGTCTTCCACTTTAAAGTCTTTGAATTTATATAAAACAATTAAAAGAACCGTATCAAGGAAATAAAATACATCATGGCCTTTAAATAATTCTAAAATACTCGGTCCCAAATCCCCGGCATTTTGCACTTGTGTCAAGGTTGGTAATGTAATGAAATCGGTAAATGAACGGTAGTATACAATATTGAAGAATAGCCATAAGGACATCAATAAGTTCAACCGAATAATCCATTTAAACGATTTTTTACCTTTTGCCAGTAATGCCAACCCAAAGAATAAAATAGCTGAACTAATCGGGTTTATGAATAGCAAAAACTGTTGTAGTCCATTTTCAATACCTAAGTTAAATTCAACTCGATATCCAATATAAGTTTTAATCTGAAACATTACTACGGCAATAAAGAAAAAGCCTAGTACATTATTTGCAAATAAATGCTGGCTCTTTTTAAGAAAATTATTCATGCTTTCACCTCTATTAATCTAGTGGTTTATATATATAAATTTTTACATACTTACAGAAGACGGAAAATCGCAAACCTTATGATAGCATTCTTTCCCTTAGATAGTCAAGATTGCGCAAAACCACTTTTTGTCACAATATTTACTATTGCATAAAGAACGCTTCTTTAGCTTATGAACAAGCCTTTGAAAAAATAACAGAGTTTCGCCCCGCCTTTGAAGTATGATTTCCTATAATAAATATATAGGAACTCCAAATCTTATTCCAATAAATATCACCATAAATTCCTGGTAAATGTGGATGACAAGTTATATTTATTTTCACTTCCCTTAGGCTTTTACCATTATAAACGACTCCTTATAAAAACACCAGTACATTACAAAAACTGTAAAAAAAAATTCTTTAAACATCGAAAGCTATTAGATTTATCCTAGATTTTTTTCCCGATAATTCGACAGTATAAAAATGATCTGCTTTTTTTTCATTTTATTTATGTCCAGGAATTACTCCCTGAAAACTTTTTAACTTCGAACATCTACCTGCAGGGCTTCTCTTTCAATATCTCCGACCTCATACGCGAGTCGGATACCTACTAATAACTCAAAGCATTTATCCTACATTTACTTGTATTCCTGACTGTAAAAGATGCCTTTTCTTATGCTCAATTCGAGTATTATCGACAACATCGCCTTCCAAATTTCCCATAATTCGATCATTTGTATATTCTTTTTTTTCAATATTATTAGGCTTCTTTTGATTAACACCGCAATTATTTATTAAATAATTGTCTATGTTAAATAAGTGTTGATTCACTAACAAATTGTAAAAATATCTCAAAGAACATATGGAAAGCGAGTATTCTTTTTCTCTATCTAGATATTTTTCATCTGCTCCATTTTTTCGTGCGGTAACCAAAAGAAATAAAGAATTACAGGCTGAAAATGATTACAAATGGAATAACTGAAGTGAAAAATGTCACCCAGCCACTTGTCTTTTTCCGAGGATCAACAGTGATGATGCCTTTATCTAACTTTTCTACGGCATCACCAGATACGTACGTTACTAAGTTCTTGTTTTCATCATACCCCTTATGCTTCCCTGTGATTTTATATTTACTGCTTTCGGACTGCATCGTAAGTGATGTTACTTCCCCACTCTCCAAAAAAATAGAACTCATCGTCATTTTCTCTGTTTGTTCATTGATATTATTCAAGACTCATACAAATCCAATGATGACCAGCCAAAGTTCACTGAGATTTTTGACTTTAATATACCCCTGACTCATAAATAGCAGCAAGATAAATAGCATTGCTATACAAACGACATATAATAGGAAGAAAGTATAACTATTCTCTTCTGGTTTTTGTTTTTTTTGGTTCCCTGCTTTAAGCTCCTAGGAGTCCAATTCCAGCTTTTGATCTCCTTGGCTGCTATCAAATCCATAGCTGGGATTGCATTCACTGTGGTGCTCAACTACAAGGCTTGGTTAACGGTCGTTGAGCATAAGCCCTCGTTATTTAAAGGTGGGGATTTTCAATAGGTGCAGTCATCTTTCATTATGGTATGTTCTCTTAGCCTATTTGTTATATGAGCAAATCTGCTTTATATATAAAACAAAAAAAGCCTGCTTTCACTTTACGTGAGAGCAGGCCTTGCTTTACATCTTTATTATTTAATACCCTTAGAGATTTCTTTAACCATAGAATCAACAGACTCTAAACCGCCGCCTGATAAGTACCAGTAGTTAGGATCAAGATAAATGATGTTGCCTTCTTTATAAGCTTTTGTATTTTTTACAATATCATTTTCAACTGTTTCTTTCGCTGCAGCTCCATCACCAGCAACTGCATCTCTATCAACTACGAAAAGGTAATCAGGGTCTTTTTCAGCAATGTATTCAAAAGAAATACTTTGACCATGTGTAGATACTTCTAATTTATCATCAACTGCAGGAACGCCGAATACATCATGGATAATACCAAATCTTGAATCAGGACCGTATGCACTTACTTTTCCACCGCTAGCAAGAATGATTAAACCTTTTTTATCTGTTGGTGCTTTTTCTTTCAAAGCAGTGATGTTTTCTTCAACACTTGCAAATTCTTTAGCAGCTTCTTTTTCTTTACCAAAGATTTTACCAAGAAGTGTTACGTTTTCTTCAAATGATTCCATATATTTTGTAGTATCCACACCTACATAAACTGTAGGAGCAATTTTACTTAATTCTTCATATGCATCAGATTGACGACCTGAAATAAGGATTAAGTCAGGAGCAATCTCGTTAATTTTTTCGAAGTCAGGTTCTTTTAATCCACCAGCATTTTCAGTTGTACCTTCATATTTAGAAAGGTATTCAGGAAGGCCATCATGAGGAACAGCAGCCACTTCTACACCCAATTTATCAAGTGTATCAAGAGTTCCCATATCGAATACGACAACTTTTTCAGGGTTTGTTTTTACTTTCGTTTCTCCTAGTTGGTGCTTAACTGTTATTTCTTCGCTTTTAGCCGATTCTTTTTTCGGACTTGATTCTTCTTTTTCATTATTTGATCCACAAGCTACAGCCACTACAGCCAGCATTGCTATTAATAGCAGTAAAGATAATTTCTTAATCATTAAAATGTCACCTCAAAAAGTATTTTTTATTATTTAAAATTACATGTTGAATCCGTAACTTGTTAGAACCCATCGTTTTTCCCTCTTTTTCCTTATATTTAAACAGGAGGCGGCTAATTCTTGGGCGCCCGCCAACTCTTAACAGCCTAAAGAGTGTTCTTAATGTTTCCTAGTTTAGTTACGAATACCTGAAGTAATTTAAAACCAAATGGCATAGTTCCTAAGTAAAGTACACGCAGATCTTATTATCATTGATATTTTGAATCTCAATATCCATATCATAGATTTCCTTTAATACATTGGAATTAATGACTTGTTCGGTAGGTCCATTTTGGACAACCTTTCCATCCTTCAATGCAACAATATAGTCGGAATAACAGGATGCAAAATTAATATCATGAATGACGATAATGACTGTTTTCCCTAATTCATCAGCCAACCTTCTTAATACCTTCATGATTTGGACAGAATGCTTCATGTCCAAATTGTTCAAAGGTTCGTCAAGAAGTACATACTCTGTATTTTGTGCAATTACCATTGCAATGAAGGCCCGTTGTTGTTGGCCCCCGCTAAGCTGGTCAAGAAACTTATCCTGCATATTCTCAAGTTCCATATATTCAATCGCTTCATCGACATATTTCCAATCCTCTTTAGTCAATTTCCCTTGTGAATAAGGGAATCGACCAAAGGCGACGAGTTCACGAATCGTCAATCGGATATTAATGTGGTTAGCTTGCTTTAAAATGGCGATTTTTTTCGCAAGCTCATTGCTGTTGAATTTCCCCATGTCTTTACCATCAATCAGGACTTCCCCTGAATCTTTAGTAATGAGTCGGCTGATCATCGAAAGAACCGTACTTTTCCCCGCACCATTAGGGCCGATGAAAGAAGTGATTTTTCCTTTGGTAATTTCAATGGATACATCTTCGACAACCGTTTTATTATTATATTTTTTGAATAAACTTTTCACTTCTACCATGACTTATTCTCCTTTAATAGAAGATAGATGAAATAGACACCGCCAACAAAGTTGATAATGACACTCAAAGTTGTAGAGAAGGTGAAGATTCTCTCAACTATGAATTGGCCGCCGACCAAGGCAATCACACTAATCAGCATCGCACCTGGAAGGATATGTTTGTGCTGATAAGACTTAATAAATTGATACGCCACATTGGCAACAAGTAAGCCGAGGAATGTGATAGGACCTATCAGGGCTGTTGAAATGGAGATTAAAATCGTGACAACGATTAATACCCGTTTCGTTACAAAATCATAATCCACACCTAAGTTGATGGCTTGGTCTCTCCCTAAGGACATGACATCTAAATACTTCAAAAATCTCATAAAATATACGATTACTGCTATCATAAGGACAATAGCTAACGTCAATAAGTCCGTATTGACATTGTTAAAACTCGCAAACATTTTATTTTGAATGATTTGAAATTCATTCGGGTCAATCAATACCTGCATAAATGATGACATACTGCCGAATAATGTTCCGAATATGATGCCTATCAGCAAGAGAAAATATATATTTCGATTTTGCTTGAACATGAACTTGAACAGCAGACTGGAGAAAATAAGCATAGCTGTCAAAGTAACCAGAAAATTTAGATTTTTATTTAAAATCATGACATGTGTTGAACCGAACAGGAAGATGACTCCTGTTTGAATCAGCATATACATAGAATCTAATCCTAAAATGCTTGGTGTTAAAATTTTATTATTTGTTACTGTCTGGAAAACTACTGTTGCGAAGGCAATCGCACAACCAACTACAATGATGGCGATAATTTTGATAACCCTTCTTGGAAGTGCATAATCCCAATTCGGGCCAAGATCCCAAAAGATATAACCTGCCGTTAAAACAGTTGCAACAACAGCTAGTAAAATGATTTTTCCTTTATTATTCATATGCCTTTCTCCTCATTATCAGATAGATAAATACGGCGCTTCCTATTACACCAACTACGAGACCTATCGGAATTTCAAATGGATAAATGATAATCCGACCCAGAATATCGCAGATCAATAGGAACACAGCCCCTAGCAATGCTGTATGAGAAAGACTCTTCTTCAAATTATCACCAAGGTAAAGTGAAACAATATTAGGTACAATCAGTCCTATAAAAGGAATTGTTCCCACCGTTAACAAGACGACGGTAGAGGATAATGCTACGATTACCAATCCAAAATTGACTACAAATTTATAATTGAGTCCAAGATTGATAGCAAACTCCTCACCCATCCCTGCCACAGTGAATTTATTAGCAAAGAAGTATGCGAGAATGACCAAAGGGATACTTATGTATATTAGTTCATATCTTCCCGACATAATCATCGAGAAATCACCATTCATCCATGTGTTGAGACTTTGAATCAAATCATATTTATAAGCAAAGAAAGTTGAAATAGATCCGACGATATTACCGAACATCAAACCAACCAATGGAATGAAAATCGTATCCTTGTATTTAACTTGATCAAGAATTTTCATGAACAAGAAAGTGCCTGCCAAAGCGAATATGAATGCGAATGCCATTTTCTCAATAAGTGCTGCGGATGGAAAAATGATAATAGCAAGAAGAAGACCCAACCTTGCAGAATCCATCGTACCGGCAGTTGTTGGTGATACAAATTTATTTCTACTCAATTGCTGCATGATTAAGCCACTGATGCTCATAACCACCCCAGCAATTACAATAGTTACCATTCTAGGAAAACGGCTTTGCAGCATAATTTGCACTTTATCATCACTTAAATCTAATAAATCGAGTGGCGTAATATCTTTTACTCCAATGAATAATGAGGTAAATGATAAAACAATTAACGCCATGACTAAATATCTTATCTTCATCTTCATTTCCTACTCTTCCTATATCAGTAAAAACACAGTGATAATATTTTTAATTAAAAATGTCTGAATAAAGACTATTATTAAGTTTTTATCTATCTTTAATAAAAATAAGACCCACGAGCTACAATAACTGCACATGTTTTCCTTTTTTTGATAATGAGATTCATTATCAATATCGTATTCATTTCTATTCTACCATTCCTTTGACATGTGTCAACATATACAAGCGAATTACTTTGATAAATTGGAAATTGTATCCGTTCTTGTTCACACAATCTATATAAAGTTCTTGTGTATTAAATTCTTTCAAACCATGCATTTCGCAACATTAAGTGATAAAATCAAAATAACATATATTTACTCTTCCAATGAAAGTAGCGATATGATGAAAACCTTTCTTTCTAAAATGTTCACCAAAAAAGAGAAAATCCAGATTGAATTTTGTCAAAATAATCTTGACCGTTTCCTTAATGAGCAAACACTCGCTGTGTTTGGAAAGTTCTTGACGAACCCCCGAATTCAATATAAAGAATATGAATGTTTAAGTGAATGTAAACTTTGTAATAAGACACCCTATGCTAAAGTAAACGGGCAGATTATGAGTGGGGAAAATACACAAGATCTTTTAAACCAGTTACAAAACATATTAAAATAAATACGGGCCAAGCAACTTCAAATTGCTTTGGTCCTTATTTTATTGTAGAGACTTTAACTATATCCCTAAAATTATAATGAAGAAAACCGTGTAGAAAAAAACCTCTATAACTCCTATTCCTTCTATATTATAGGAGTGCATAAAATTATAGGAGTGCATAAAAGGATTAGCTGTATCAGCCATTGCAGTCGGGATGAAACAAGATCCTGCTCTACTGTTTCACGGCTGGAGCTCTCTTATTGTTGTTTCGTCTTCATTTCTTTGATTTAGGTTTTACATTGTGATTTATGAGGAGTAGCAGAATACATAACTACTTCTGGGCACCTAGCCATAGAACGCCCTTTATCAACCTAGTAGATACTTCCTGTTTTTTACTATTTTCAAAGTTTATGCTATTTTTCTAGTATTATATGTGATAATTTATGGAAAAAAGATTAATTAGGAGGATGTCTGTGAAAAAGATCATACCAACGATTGTTTCTGTTGTCTCTCTTAGTCTTATCACTGGATTGCCCGGCCTAAGCTCCACGGCTCAGGCAGATGAATTTACCCCTTATTATGGCAAGGGTCCTAGCTACATTCAGCCAGAAAATCTCTCCTACCTTTTCCCAGACCCTAAAGTTACCTTCAATACTCCTGCCTTTCAACATGACAAGATTGCCTTTACAAGCCAAGAAGAAATGATAGCTTATATCAAAAAACTATCCCACAAAAGTAAAAACATCCAAATTAAGACGATTGGTCAATCTACAGAAGGACGCGATATCCCGATGCTCCTTTTCAGCAAGGATTCAAAAAAGCTGAAAAAGGATACTAAGAAACCGTTGATTTGGATTCAAGGTCAGATTCATGGCAATGAACCCGCCTCTGGTGAATCTACATTAGTTATTGCCCAATGGCTTGCTGAAGGAAAACTTGGTGATGTCCTCGATAAAGTGAACATTGCCATCGTTCCACGTGTAAATCCAGATGGCTCCTATTATTTTAAACGGTTTACCTCTAATGACATGGATGCGAATCGAGACTATTTAAAAGTGGAGTATCCTGAGGTACAGACTATTCATCAAACCATCAATGATTATGAGCCTGAAGTCATTCTTGATGTACATGAATATACAGTGAACCCCGCTCCCCTTAAGAAGGTTGGCGCAAATGGATCCATCGCTTCCTATGATCTGCTCATTTCTTCAGCAAAAAATTTAAATATTCCGGAACAGCTTCGAAAAGCATCCGACGAACTACTTTTGCCTAATGTTTTTAAAACATTGGAAAAAGAAAAGCTTTCCTATCATGATTACTATACACTTGATACTTCTGATGCTGGAATTCTTACCGCTACTGAAGGAAGCACAGAAGCCCGCATCGGTCGCAACGCTCTCGGATTGAAAAATACGATGACCTATTTAATTGAAACAAGGGGTATCAATATCGGTCGTACTGACTTCAAACGTCGTGTTTATGCACAAGCTACAGCTCAGGCGGCCTTCATTAAAACGACAGCTGATCAAGCCAGTACAGTAAAAAAGGTGGTCAAGCAGGCCGAAAATGAAGTGGTGAAAAAAGGGAGAAAGGCAAATGATCATGATAAAATTGTCATCACCAGCGAAAATAAATTGATAAAAAATCAAAAGTTAACAGTAGTTGATTTAGCAAAGTCCAAAAAGGTCGATACGCCTATCGATTGGCTGGATTCTACCGATGCCTACCCTACCCTTGTTAGAGATCGACCAACAGCTTATATCCTCCCACCTGAATATGAAGATATTGCAAAAAAACTTCAGTTATTGGGAGTGCAGGTGAAAAAACTAAAAAAACCTGTAAAATTATCTGTGGAAAGTTACAAAGTAAAGGATTTGAAAGTGTCCACTACACTTGAAAGCGGACATACAACCAAAGAAGTGACGACCAATGTATCAGCGAAAAAACAGGAATTCCCGAGAGGAAGCTATGTATTTAACATGGACCAGCCTGATGCTAACTTCATTTCCCTCGCACTCGAACCTGAGGGCATAGACAGCTATGTGACATTCAATTTCATTCCCGCTGTTAAGGGCGGAGAACTTCCGATTTACCGCTACATGCAACAATCAGCATTACCAGTTAAATAATAAATCTCCACTACTATCTAAAAAACGCTTTGGCAGCTTTCCTTGCCGAAGCGTTTTATTTTTTATTCCATCTTTAAGCATTAGCAGAATTTCTGACACCATTCAGTCGTCTTTCTTGAATGCAGCAAAAACTTTTGAATATATATATAAACGGACAATGTGTTTAGGAGGGGGGAACACCTTTGAACCACCAACATGTACAATTGGAAATTAACCGACTTGTTTATCGCTTAAAGCAAGACCAATCAGCAGATGGATCTTGGAACTATCCCTTTGACACTGGGATAACAGCTGATGCCTATATGATTATTTTACTAAAAATTTTAGACATAGAAGATGCTCCACTTATAGAGGCCTTAGTAAAAAGGATTGAAAGCAGACAAACAGAAAACGGTTCTTGGAAACTTTTCCATGATGAAAAGGAAGGCAATCTCTCGGTCACAATTGAAGCTTACTATGGTCTTCTATATAGCGGCCAACGGAAAAAACAAGATCCCCATATGAGAAAGGCCAAACAATTCATTCTTTCTAACGGCGGAATCAAACAGGCCAATACGCTAACTAAAATGATGCTCACCGTCACTGGCCAATATAAATGGCCGCCTCTATTCCCGATCCCACTCGAGGTTATATTACTGCCGCCAACCTTTTTCATCAGCATTTATGACTTTTCCGTATATGGGAGAGTTAACATGATCCCCATGCTTCTGCTTGGAAATAAAAAGTATCAGATTAAGTCCTCGAACGCTCCTAGTTTAAAAGATTTATATCAAACGCGGGAGGAACGTACTGAAGAATATGTGTGGGAGGAATATCGAACGGACGAATACCGCTCTTTCTTTTCCAAACTTCAAACAGGTGTCAAAACCTTAATTGGTTATCCAGATTATTTGCATTCCTTGGCCCTAGAGTCAACGAAAAGATATATGCTCGACCGGCTAGAGCCCGACGGAACACTTTACAATTATTTTGTTTCTACCTTTTTCATGATCTTTGCACTTCTCTCAACCGGCTATTCGAAAAAAGATCCCGTGATCCTAAAAGCAGTTGCCGGTCTGAAGGGGATGGCCTGTTCAGTTGATGGTTACACTCATATCCAATTTACAACAGCCCATGTTTGGAATACCTCCTTAATCAGCTATGCTTTGCAAGAAGCAGGATTGCCTTCCAAAGATCAAACTGTTAAAGCCGCAAATCAGTATTTACTTTCCCGTCAGCATTATATGTATGGTGATTGGTTGGTTCATAACCCTAACGCGGTTCCAGGTGGCTGGGGTTTCTCAGATTTGAACACAATGAATCCAGATGTAGATGATACGACTGCTTCACTACGGGCGCTTGCCGGTCAATTGCAAACAAACCCAGATAATCAGAACAGCTGGCAGCGTGGTGTCGCCTTCACGATTTCCATGCAAAATGATGATGGCGGATTTCCTGCATTCGAAAGAAATAACGATCATAAATGGTTACACCTTACCCCTTTCGAAGGAGCTAAATATTTCCTAACTGACCCATCGACCGCTGATTTAACAGGAAGAACACTTGAATTTTTAGGGAACTATACAAATTTGAAGAAACCTGAGAAAGTCAGCAAAAAAGCCGTAGATTGGCTCTTGAAAGACCAGGAGCGCGACGGATCTTGGTACGGACGCTGGGGAATTTGCTACCTATATGGCACATGGTCTGCACTGACTGGCCTTAAGGCAGCTGGGCAATCCTCTGAACACCCAGTTATCCAAAAAGCTTTGGCCTGGTTAAAGAAAGTTCAAAATAAAGATGGAGGCTGGGGAGAATCTTGTTACAGTGACATCAAGCAACATTATATGCCTCTCGGGACCAGCACCCTGACCCATACAGCTTGGGCTGTGGATGCGTTGATTTCAGCATCCGAAAAACCGACACCTGAAATCGAAAAAGGCATCACCTATCTCATTCGTGAAGCCCAAAAAGAAAGCTGGACCAATGACTATCCTGTAGGTCAGGCACTGGCAAATTTATCGTATATCCATTATCACAGCTATCGCTATATTTATCCGCTTTTGGCCTTAAGTCACTACAGAAATAAGTTCATGAATGTTTAAGCGCTGTGTGTGTCGGCGCTTTTTTCGTCATAAAAAGATGAATATGTGGATTACTTGTGGAAAAGGGTGGCACATAAAAGTACAGTTATCCACATTTTAAGGTTATCCACATATAATTATCCAATAAATTGACCCGAAGCATTATATAAACAAATTATTATCCACAATTGCTGTGAGTAACATTCATTCTTATGTATTTTGCCAATTTATTTGTCCGAAAGTATGCACACAAGCTCTGGATTACTTGTCTTCTTAAGGTTTTGTGGATAATTTGGGGATGAATCCTCACTGTTTTATTATTTTTCACTTCCAAACTGTATCAAGTTTATCGCTATAGAATTCTATTGCCTTTGCATATGACTGGATTGCATGATCCTTAGAAGTTTCCGCAATAATTTTCAGTAAAGATTCCATTGCCAAATTATGATGTCCTAAATTATAGAATGCCATTGCTCTAAATACTATTAAAGCCTTGTCCTCAGGAAACTTGCTCAGCCCTGTTTCTAATGTTCGTTTTGATTTTTCATATTCTCCAATGGTACGATATGTACTCCCCAACCCTAAATATGCACCTTTAGCATCCTCCTCTAATAAACCCAATGTGAGTGCTGTTTCATAATAGGGCACAGCCTGTGACTCAAGCCCAAGAATATCCAAACTCCAGGCACATTGATACTGAATTACAGCATCCTCGGGATTTTTCTTTGCGAGTTCCATTAAAAGTTGATTTGATTTCTCAAACTCTTTCTTACACCGTAACGATAGCGCCGCTTCTAAATTCTTCACTCTCATTCCCCCCTATTGGATAAAGATCTTTATGTCCCTTATTCTGGAGGAACCCTTTAATTCCTTCTTAATTTCGAAACGGATATTGCCATTGGTCATTTATAAGAAAAAAACTAATATGACTGACCAGATACTGTATCAACTATTCTTTTAATGGATTTTGTAAGTATTTAGATTACTAACAAAAAAAGGATCTGCCCCATGGCAAATCCTTTTTAGTCTTTGATAATCATTTCAGCAAGGTTATTAACAATAAATGTTACGTATTCGAAACAACTTTTGGTCTTGATATTCGATTAATCATCCAATTCGGTTTTTAATACTTTCCCCGTAGTAGCATCAACTACTACGTCATATTCCTTTTGTCCCTGGTTTATCTCCAGCTCGTATACAAGGATGCCATTCTCAGAATCCAGCTCTACATCCGTAATTTGGCCATCCACCTTTTTCAAAGCAATCTTTTCAGCTTGATCCATACTGATTTTGGCAGTTTCCACCGCTTTTTGAGTGCTCATATCCTCATCATCATCGTCTTCCATCTCCTGAGAAAGAATCTCTCCTTTTTCAGCATCCACATCTACGTCTTGATAGCCTTCTTCCGTTTTAACGGTCATCTCATAGGTCATCGGCTGGTCCCAATCTTTTTCAAATTGAGTAACTTCCCCACCTAGTTTTTCTGAAATCATTTTGACAGCCTCGTCTTCAGATAGCGCACCCTTATTGACTGCATATACGGCCGTTCCGGCAGCACCACCGAAAAGCAATACAGAGGCTATGGACACCGTCATTATTACCTTTTTCTTTTGGATGATACCTTGTTTTATCATGCTCCACTGCTTTTTCATGAATGAATTCCTCCTTTAATTTGTTACCTTAAGAATAACAATCCTTCATGAAACGAACATGAACGCTAGATTAGAATTTGATGAGAAAGAATAATCGTCACCGACGTTCCTTCTCCCACTTCGCTTTGAATTTCCAATTTGCCGCCGAATGACTTAACAATTGATCGAGCAATGGAAAGACCAAGTCCATTGCCTCCCGTTTTCCTTGCTCTCGATGAATCCACACGATAGAAGCGTTCAAATACATGTAACAGATGTTCTGGTGATATGCCTACACCTTGATCTTTCACTCCAATAAAAACTTCATTTCCCTGCTGATTAATCAAGATCTTTATACCCGATTCACTGTATTTCATGGCATTGTCCAATAGGATGACCAACACCTGTTCAAGCTTACTGGAAATGATCATTGCATATATTTCCTTAAACTCGGATTGTATATTTATTTCACGATTCCCAGTCCGTCTAAACGTTTGGGCAATCTGTTCACAAAATGAAATAAGTTCGATTTTTTCCTCCATATCGACTGAAGGTTCCGATTGGGAAGCCGCCTGTAGAAGATGTTCCGTCAACTTTTTCATCCGGATGGCTTCATGATGGATCGCTTCCACTGCCTCTTCCTGAATCGCTGCATCCTTCATTCCCCAGCGTTTCAATAGTGAGGAATAGCTTTCAATAACCGTAATCGGTGTTTTCAACTCATGTGAAGCGTCTGAAAGGAATTGCTGCTGTTGGTTATAATTCCGTTCTAGCCTTTCTATCATCCTGTTGAATGAAACTCCCATTACCTGTAGTTCGTCCTTTGATTGATCCGATAGCGGAATCCGTTTGAATTCTCCACTTTCCTCAATATCCATCATTGTCCCGCTCATGATGGATATTGGTTTAAGAATTAGATTTGCCAACCACTTGCCAGCAAAAATGGATAAAAGAATGACAAAAAGGGATGAACCAGCAAGCACAAGTGCAAGTGTTGATAAATTATCAAGAAGGCTGTCCTGTGCCTGGGTGACCTCAATCATTCCAAGCGGCTTACCTTCTTCCGGATAAGGATAGCGGTAGGTTAACACATACTCTCCGTCGACTTTGGTAAAATCATATCCCTTCTCGTTAACGGATTTTATTATAAGCCCCTGGAGGTCCTCTTCATCAGTAAATATGTTGACCAAGCGTCTTTCGGTGTTAAATACTCGTACCATTCCATCGTCTGGGGTATATGGCTCTACCAAGCTAGAATTGCCGGAGAATAGATCCTTCGCCTGGACATTTTCTTCGATTAACGAAGCCTGATTTTCAAGCATATCCTGTTCCCTCTCAACGGAAATCCAAAGAAAGGCGGTTAAAACGATGATACTCAGCACTACCAGCATGAGGATTAAAAAAAGACTAGAATACCATTGGATTTTCGTCCGGATCTTCATACTGGCTCCTTCAAGCTATATCCTACCCCTCGATAGGTATGTATGAGCTGCAAATCAAAAGGATAATCAATTTTTTTACGTAAATAACGAATATACACATCAACCACATTCGTATCCCCTACAAAATCATACCCCCATACATGGGTCAGGATTTGGTCTCTCGACAATACTTGATTTTTATTTTGCAAAAGATAAACTAGCAAGTCGAACTCGCGGGAAGTCAGCTCGATCCTTTTACCTTGCCTCAGAATGTCCCTTGTACCAAGGTTCAATTGCAGATCATGGACCTTAAGGTCATCCGCTTTTTCTTCTGATTGGCTCCCCTGTACATTCATCCGAAAACAAGCACGAATCCGGGCAAGTAGTTCTTCTATTTCAAATGGTTTTGTTACATAATCATTCGCACCATGGTCCAGGCCGTTCACCTTATCAGGTATTGCATCCCTGGCTGTTAAGAGGATGACTGGTGTGTGACCATTCTTTTTTCTAAAACGCCTAAGTACTTCTATGCCATTCAACTCGGGTAGCATCACATCTAATAAGATTAAATCCCACTCTTCAGCTTCAGCCCTTTCCAGACCTGTTTTTCCGGTAAAAGCCGATTCAGTTTGATAACCCTCATGGTTCAGTTCCAGCTGTATGACCCTCGCGATTTTTTCTTCATCTTCTATAATTAAAATTCTTTTAATCATTATTTAACACCACCTACCCCTTAGTGTACTGAAGAAAAATGAAAATATCATGAGAAATTGAACCCTTCTCGTTAAATCGTATGACAAAAACAATTCTATAGAGAAAAAAAAGCCCTGCTTCTATCTTTACAGATTAAAGAGAGGTGACCTCCCTGTTTTATGTTCCTTAACTATCGATACTGTAGAGCTTTAATTAATAGGGGCGGATTCCCAGCAATCCACTGCCTTATGCTCTATGTCATTTTTTCGCGCCAACTGTCCCATATACTACCGATAAAGAAGAATCTTTAGAAATTCTGTTGGATCGCCCTTATTAACAACGAATATACTTACATGAAGAAAGAGTCAAAATTGAAAAAAGAACCGGATGTGAAAACACATCCGGTTCTTTTGTTCTTTTATTTACCAATCCAATGTTGATCAATAAATTCATCGCGTCCTGATTTCGCACGGTCCGCTTTGTACTCATCTTTGTTCTTCTTATGATAGCCTTGATGATATTCTTCAGCCGGATAAAAGGTTTGGGCCTGCAGGATTTCAGTTACTATAGGTTTCTTGAACTTACCGCTAGCTGCTACCTGTTCCTTAGTTTCAATAGCTAATTGTTTTTGAGTTTCATTATGATAGAAGATAGCCGTGCGATACTGGCTTCCTCTGTCATGGAATTGACCGCCATCATCGGTTGGGTCAATCTGCTGCCAATACAATTCCAGCAGTCTTTCATAAGGAAATAACATAGGATCGAAAGTAATTTCAACGACTTCATAATGGCCCGAAGTTCCCGTCTTCACTTCCTCGTAAGTTGGGTTTTCAAATTGTCCACCTGTATAACCGGATACGATTCCTCCAATGCCAGGTTGTTCTTCAAATGGTGTCACCATGCACCAAAAACAGCCTCCAGCAAATGTAGCTTTTTGCATAATGGTCATCTCCCTCCAATACTTATGAATAAAAATTAATATATCATATCCTAACCCCAACCATATGTTTTTTTGATTCTTTATAATTTGCGGAACCGCCATGTCATCGTGCCAAAAAGGATCTGCCTCTTTGGCAAACCCTAAATCAATCTTTTGACCAACCCTTTTCCTTGAATCTTACTATCGCTTCAACGCGATTGCTTACATCCAATTTATCGAGAATGACCGAAATATAATTACGAACCGTTCCATTAGTTAGATAAAGTTGGCTGGCAATTTCCTTAGTATTCTTACCATCTGCAATCAATTTGAGCACTTGACTCTCTCGTTCAGTCAACGGGTTTTCTTCTTCAAAAGCCATATCCACCAGCTCCGGAGCATATATGCGCCGACCATCCATGATGACTCTAATTGAGTTTGCCAATTCCTCACTTGGACTATCCTTCAGTAGATATCCACCTACTTCTGCCTTTCTGGCTCTTTCAAAATATCCAGGACGTGCAAAAGTTGTTAAAATGATGACTTTGCATTGATGGCCCTGACTCTTAATCTCTTCTGCTACATCGAGGCCTGTTTTAACGGGCATTTCAATATCCGTAATGCAGATATCCGGCTTTAAACGATTTACGAGATTCATTGCTTCTTCCCCATTGCTTGCTTTTCCGACAACTTCCATATCCTCTTCTAAATCAAGGATAGAACCTAGCGCACCAAGCAGCATCCGCTGGTCTTCAGCAATAACGATTCGAATCAAAGTTAATCCCACCTATTCATTATTTTTTATAGCATTCGGAACCCTAATGTAAAGTGTAGTTCCTTCAGTTGATTTAATATCTAGGCTGCCGTTAACGAATTCAAGCCTTTCTTTCATTCCTTGAAGTCCATTGCCTTTAAAAAACTCTGATTTGTGTGAAAGCCCCACTCCATTATCTTGGACTTTGATCGTCACTCCTGTCTTTAATTCTTCTATAACGATATTACAGCAGTCGGCACAGCTATGTTTGACTATATTGGTCACAGCTTCTTTCAAGCACATGCTTAAAACCGTTTCAACAAGCAATGGGGTATCTTGCAATTCCGTGGTTCCTTCCAATTTGAATTCTATCTCTGCCGCTTTCAAAATTTGCTTGACCCGGATTATTTCATCGCTTAGCTTAGCCCCACGCATTTCCGACACCATTTCCCGTACTTCTTTGAGTGCCGTCCTCGCCGTTTGGCGGATATCCTTGATTTCCTTCTTAGCCGAATCCGGGTTTAAATCAATCAATTTCCCAGCAAGGTCACTTTTCAAGCCAATCAAAGAAAGTTTTTGTCCAAGAGTATCATGTAAATCACGAGCAATCCGCTGACGTTCTTCCATTTTGCCAAGTTCGGATATTCTTTTATGCGCATCTTCCAGTTGTTCTTCCAGCCTATCCCGTTTATTCCGATTATATGTGTTGAATGGAAGAAGAATCACGCCTACTACACAAATGAGCATAAAGGGAAATTGCGAAAAGAAGGTAGGATCTTTCATGATGAACCCAATATTGACGGACACGATGGTAGCTAATAACTGAATCGAATATAATACGAAAAAACCAACCTTATTTTGAACATTCCCAATAAAGAATGCTAAAAAAAGTGAAAAGTAAATGTAGCTGAAAAATATGGTCATGGATATGGATATGACTATTTGTATCGCAGTCCAAACGTATACGGGCCATCCCTTTGAAACGAATGAAAGGCCATATGAAATGAAAAACAAAATGATCATGACGATTCCAAAAACAATCTCCAACATAGATGAAGATTTGAAAATGAAATAAAAAGGGAGGATACAAAAAATGATCCAGACATAAGGGCTTAGCCCTGTGTTCTTCGGAAAGATATGATACCAACTTTGCATGGCGCTGCCTCTTTTTCTTTTTCTCCTAGTATATACTAAGGTGTTTTATCAAAAAACCATCCAATGGAAATTGAATGGTTTTTTAATAAACTATTTATTTTTCTTGAAGACTTGGACGTTTATTATTGATTCCTACCTTTGATTTTGTATCGCTTAGACGGTGCTTAATCTCTTTAAAACTTACAAACGTTTTGTTTTCGCTATCATAAAGACGGAAGCGAAGCGATTTTAAGCTTGAACCAAGAGTGATTGTCGTTGCCTGTTGCAAAGGAAGGGTAGAATCATGGACTTTTTCCAGATTATAGTTTGGCACTCTTGGACTAAGATGATGCACGTGGTGGAAACCGATATTTCCAGTTACCCATTGTAAAATCTTTGGAAGCTTATAATAAGAACTTCCATCAATGGCAGCCTTCACGTAATCCCATTCTGATTCCTCTTCGAAATAAGAATCTTCAAACTGATGCTGTACATAGAACAGCCAGATGCCCAGTGATCCCGTTACAAAAAGAAGCGGTACTTGGATCATCAAGAATGCCTGCCATCCGATAGCCAAGCATAAAAGACCATAAATCACCAAAATAGAAGCATTTGTCAAATACGTATTCATACGTTCTTTCTTTCTAGCGCCTTTTGTATTCAAACGATTCGACACAAGGAATAGATAAAATGGTCCTAAACCAAACATGACGATCGGATTTCTATATAAACGATAAGCTAGACGTCCCCAGAATGAAGCGGCTACATATTCATCAACGGTCATGACCCAAATATCGCCAGTACCGCGTTTGTTTAAATTACTGCTTGTTGCATGATGTATGGAATGACTATGCTTCCATTGTTCATACGGAAATAATGTGACGATTCCACTGATTGTACCCAGGATATTATTCGCTTTCCTACTTTTGAAAAACGATTGATGACAGCAATCATGAAAAATAATGAAAATCCTGACCACAAACCCTGAAGCTAGAACAGTAAATGCAAGGGTCAGCCAATATGAGATCGATAAGCTCTGATAGGCTAAGAACCATAATAGAAAAAAGGGTGGAAATGTATTTAAAAGTTGTTTCACACTTGATTTAGTATTGGACATTTCAAAAGGGGCAATATCTTTTCTCAATTGTTTTTGATTATGGTTACTCATAACTTCCTCCTAATAAATATTATATAGAAACGTGGAGTGTTTAAATGGATTGGTAAGCTTACATTTTAAAGCAACTATAATTTACGCTTTGGCCCGTTAAATTTAACGAACTATCTTTCTCTTCTTAAGTATAGGAATAATCACCGATCATCTGAAGTAATAAACGTCAATTGGCTGGCATGACAAACGTCATATACTTGTCTATTCTTTCACTTTTCACACGTATTTTTTCCTCATTTATCATTTTTACCCCTCAAAAATTGATAAATCCACTCAAATGGGGGAAAACAATTAACTATTTTCAACCCAATCGAAACATACTTCCCTTATATGTAAAGCAAGTCTATGTATTGCTCAAACACAAAAACAGATTCGCCACAAGGCGAATCCATTTATATCTTAATGGCATAAACCCTTTCAGGCCGTCCTACCGTGCCATATGTTAAATCCGCTTCAATTTTTTCCTCAGACATCAAGTGTTCAAGATAACGCCTTGCCGTAGTCCTACTCACTCCGATTTCCTTCGCCACTATTTCGGCAGTTAACCCAGGGGATGTGTTTCCCAACACTACCATCACCTTCTCCAAAGTCATCCTATCAATCCCTTTTGGCAATGAAGTCTGTTCTCTTTCCTTGTCATTCATTTCCTTTCTCAAAAGCTTATCCACTTGTTGCTGTGTCACAGGAAAATTGCCCTTTCCTAATTCAGATAATTTAATGTAATATTCTTGATATCGGAGTAAGGACTGTTTGAACCGTTCAAATACGACAGGCTTGATAATATAATCAAATATGCCGATTTTAATGGCTTCCTGGACTTTTTCAATCTCTTTTGTTGCCGTAATCATAATGACATCCATTTGTTTGCTTTGCTGCTTGATTTCTTTCAGGATATCGAGCCCATTCATATCCGGAAAATACATATCGAGCAGCAATAGGTCCGGCTGCATGATTTCAATGAAGCTTTTAGCTTCGACATAACTTGACGCTATCCCAATGGTTTGAAACCCTTCAATTTTTTCGATGAACAGCTTCTGTATTTCAGCAATCCGTAAGTCATCTTCTACGATTAAAACTTCTATTTCGCTAATAGCCTTCATTTAATCACCCCTCTGTTTTTTGGTATGGCTACTGTAAAGATCGTATATTCCCCTTCCTTTGATGAAAAAGTGATATATCCTCCTAAACCATTAATTGCTTCCTGAACAAGACTCAGACCAATCCCTGAATTAGTTTGATGGTTTTTCGTGGTAAAACCTTTCTGAAAAATTTGTTCGGTAACACCTGAATTCATCCCTTTTCCGTTATCTTCAACTTCGATAATCAGTTCTTTACCCAAATCAGTTACGAACAACGAAACCTTTTTTTCCTCCCTTTGGTTTTCCCGTACCGCTTCAAAAGCATTATTGATAAGGTTACCGATAATCGTCACTAACACATCCCGGTCTATTTCGGACGGAATATCTTTAAAACTGCTCTCTCTATCAATAGTAAAATGAATTTTCAGCTCGCTTGCTAAACTTACTTTCCCTAAGATGAACCCAGCAATAATCGGATCAGGTACTTCCTTCATTAAAAAGTGAATGAACCCTTGTGTGACATCTACTTCCTTCGATATAAAATCTATCGCTTCTTTATAGGACCCCAGTTGAATCAAACCAAGAAGAGTATAAAGCCGATTGGAATATTCATGTGTCTGAGCCCTTAGCCCCTCTGCATAGGCCTTCACATGGGAAAGCTCTTGAAGAAGGTTCGATAGTTCGGACTTATTTCTTAAACTCGCAACAGCACCGATAACTTCTCCGTGTTTATTTAATATTGGAATGCGACTTGCCAAAAAAATTTCACCGTCTATCATAAATTCCTGATCATATTCGGCCTGTGCTGTACTGACTACATCAAGCAGATGTGTATTTGTAATGACCTCTTCAATTTTTCTCCCGCGTAGCACAACGTCTTTAGGAATATGAAGGAATTTATGCGCCGTTTCATTGACAACAGTGATTTTCCCATAGACATCAATGGCTATAATTCCTTCATGAATGGATTCCAAAATGGCATGTTTCTCTTGAAACATCCAGGCAATCTCCTTGGGCTCAAGTCCTAATATGGCCTTTTTTATATTTAATGAAATAAAGAAGGCAATTAGTAAACCACCTATTAAGATAAAAGAGATGGTCCATACTATCTTTCTTTGTATTCTAGACACTTCATTTTCAATATCGTTCTGCATGTAACCAACAGAGACTACACCAATGACTTTTCCCTCATCCTCTATTGGAGCTTTCCCCCTTATGGAAGGGCCCAATGTCCCGGTTGATTCCGTGATGATTGATTTCCCATTCCAAACCTCGGCGTTATCTCCCCCTACCATTTTCTTCCCAATCAATTTGGGATTAGGGTGAGACAGGCGTGTTTCATTCTCATCTCCTATTACAATGAATTCCGCATCGATCTGTCTGCGAATTTTTTCCGCAATAGGCTGGATGATCACGGAAGGGCTATCCGTTTGAAAGGCTTGTTTAATTTCAGGCAGCAGTGAAATAGTCTGGGCAACTGATAATGCTTTTTCCCCTGTTTCCTGTTTCAGGTTAATTTCTAAGATATTTATAAAAATAACTTCAAAGATTCCACCTATTAAGATGATTAACGTGCAGATGCCCAGCATCAACTTAGTATGTAAACGCATTCAATCACCTCTTCTTACATCATATAAAAAAAAACCCCTTTAAAAAAGGAGTTTTTTTGCAACATTCAGAAAATATTTATTAACCTTCTATATTGATGACGACATCTTTCCCTCTCTTCTTAAGTAAAACCGGAATGAGCAGCCATAATGCCGTTACAATCAAAAAGGTAAGTGAAAGTGGCCTAGTGAAAAACAAGCTGTAATCACCATCGGATATGGTCAAGGCTCTGCGCATATTATTTTCTATCATCGGCCCTAATACCAACCCTAGTACCAATGGAGCGATTGGATAATCATTTTTACTTAAGAAATACCCCAAGACCCCGCACCCTAATAATAGCAATAAATCATAAGTGGATACTTGAACCGCATAAACACCAAAAATGGAAATCGCGATAATGATCGGAATCAAGTACTTCTTAGGCGTTTCAATGATTTTTGCAAAAACCTTAACGAGCGGAAGATTAAGGATGAGAAGCATCAGATTCCCAATGAACATACTGGCGATAAGTCCCCAAGCTACCTGAGGATGATCTTCGAATAATAATGGTCCAGGTTGAACATTGTACATCATGAGTGCTCCCATTAAGATAGCTGTTGTACCGGAACCTGGAATCCCCAGAGTCAATAATGGAATCATCGCTCCACCAGAAGCTGCGTTATTAGCTGTCTCAGGCCCTGCTACTCCTGCAATTGCTCCAGTACCAAATTTCTCAGGTTTTTTTGAAATCCGTTTTTCCATAAGATAAGAGAAGAAAGAAGCAAGAGTTGCCCCTGCACCTGGAAGGATTCCTACAAAGAAACCTAAGAGCGATCCCCTGGCAATGGGACCCGCGGATTCTTTGAATTCTTCTTTGGAAGGAATCAAATTACTAATCTTAGCGATTTCCCCGTCATCCTCTTCTTTTTCCAATATCGTCTTGAACACTTCTCCAAGGGCGAATAACCCAACTGCGATTGTCAGGAATTCAACCCCTTGATATAGCCAGGGAACGTCGAAGGTAAAACGAGCAATCCCTGATACATTATCAATGCCTATCGTCCCAATCAGCAAGCCGCAAACAGTCATAATTAACGCCTTCGTTACTGACTTTCCCGCCAAACCACTAACAGCTGCCAGTCCTAGAAGCATAAGTGAAAAATACTCAGCTGGACCAAATTTTATGGCAATCGTCGATAATGGTTGAGCTAAGGCAATCATAGCGATAAGGGTGACAATCCCTCCAACAAAGGAACCGATGGCAGAAATAGACAAAGCACTTCCAGCCCTGCCCTTCTTCGCCATTTGATAGCCATCCAATGTTGTAACAACAGAAGAAGATTCCCCAGGTGTATTTAATAGTATAGAAGTTGTCGAGCCTCCATACATCGCTCCATAATAGACACCTGCAAGTAAAATGATGGCGCTTGTTGCCGCTTGCTCTGGGGGAAGTCCTCCCGTAATTGAAGCCGTTACCGGAATTAAAAGGGCCACACCGCTCATCGGTCCAATCCCTGGCAAAACACCAACTGCCGTTCCAATCAATACTCCAACAAAAGCAAAAAGCAAATTATACCAAGTAAGTGCTGTTTCAAACCCTTGTAATAAATAATCAAAAGTGCCCATTACTCATCCTCCTTTCCTTTATGAAAACCAGATTGGCCAACCAGGCAGTGTTCCTTTTAAGACATTTACGAATAAAAAATAGACGATTCCGGAAAACCCTGCAGATATAATGAGTGATGTTACCCACTTGCTCCGTTCCATAGTTTGAAAGCAAACAAACAAAAAGAGAAAGGTTGTAATGACATACCCAAATGTTTCTAATGTCAAAATATAAATCAATGTTGAGAGTAAAATAATGATAAAAGGCTTATACTCCAGCTTTTCCTTACTCGATTCTTGTCTCTTACTCTGATATGCCTCATAAAATAGGCGAATACTCAATGCAGCAAGAACAAGTCCCAAAACAAATGGAAAAATATCTGGCCCCACTGAACTTCCATAAGAAGAACTGGATAAATTCCTGCTCCCTATCATAAACAACACACCGACAGCCAGAAAGGCTACAGCTGCAAAGCGGTCAAATTTCATGTCCACCCTTATCCCCCCAATTCAGAAAATAAGAAGAAGGAGAAGTACCTCCTTCTTCCCCCATTATTTTTCCATTCCTAAAGCTTCTAATAATTGCTGCACTTGTTTCTCTTGTTCTTCTAAAAACTTGCCAAACTCTTCACTGTTTTTATATTCTTGCTCCCATCCTTGTGCCTCGACTTCCTTTTTCCATTCAGAGGTTTCAACTAACTTTGCAATAGATTCGTTCCAAAATGTTTTAGCTTCATCAGACATTTCCTGAGGACCAAAAACTCCCCTCCAAATGGTAAACTCAGCATCTACTCCCTGTTCCTTAGCCGTTGGTATATCTTTAAGATCTCCACCAAGGCGTTCAGTCGATGTTACGGCCAGAACTCTAATCTTCCCTGCTTTTAAAAACTCTCTTACACTAGAGGCATCCGTTCCAATTACATCTGCATTGCCTCCAAGCAATGCCGTTATCGCTTCCCCGCCACCGTCGTACGATACATATTTAAGTTCAGTAGGATTTAAACCATATTCATAGGCTGGAAGAATGGAAATCAAGTGATCCATGGAACCAGGAGCTGATCCTCCTGCAAAAGTTAGCTTGCGCGGATCTTTTTTTACTACTTCCAACACTGATTTTAAATCTTTAAATTCTGAATCCGCTTTGACTACGATAGCTCCATAATCTTTTGTCAGCTGCGCCAAAGGAGTCGTATTTTTATATCCATAAGGACTGTTGCCCTCTTTTTTAAGATTATTAATAATGACAGGGGGCGAGTTCACAAACAGCATGTCGTTATTATCAACTTGCTGTGTTGCATATTCCGCCATAAAAACAGCACCACCACCACCGGGTTTGTTTTCAACGGTTAACGGCTGGCTTACCAGTTTTGTCTCACTTAAGACCTTTGTAAATGAACGAGCTGTTAAATCCCATCCGCCACCTGCACCCGACGGAGCAACAATCGTTATGGCTTTTTTCGGATATCCAGTACTTTCTTTCTTTTCGCCTGATGTATCCGAACTACTGCATGCACCTAAACTTAGGGCTAACGAACTTGCCAATATAACCGCAGAAATCTTTTTACGAGAAAACATATGAATCCCCCTTTTGAAAGCGTTTTCTTAATTTTACAAAAATTTATACCTTTTCTTTAATTATTCACCTAAAAAACATAAATTCCATAATATCCATATTGTTCATAAAGTTTTATAGCAGGAAAAGGGGGAAAAGACTGCTCCTTCAGAGCAGTCCCAGTTTGTAGACAAAAGGGGGTCTATCTAAATTAAACAAAGTGATTGGAATGGAAGGTGCGAGACTCCTGCGGGGAAAGCGAGTGCCTTACGTTCCAATCACGGTTCGAATTTTACAAACACTTAAAAAAAACTGTAGACTGCCCATTAAGAGCAGTCCAACTAGAATAGAATTTTTGATAGATATACGACCAACGTTACCGTTATACTGCTGAATAAAGTGGACATCAAGACGGCCTGTGCCGCATACTCCGGATGGTTACCATATTCCAAAGCAAATAAAGCACTGTTTCTTGATGTTGGAAATGAGCTTGCTATAAATAATCCTTGAGCAACCGTCCCTTCCAGCCCAAGCATGAGAATGATTAGGAAGGCAATAGATGGGGAGAGTATTAAACGGCCAATCAAGCTAAGAATTAGCGGAAGCGGGAAGTGAGTTATTTTTAAGTACGCACTCTGTGCACCCAGTGTAATCAAGGCAATCGCTATGAACGCACTTGCGATATTATCAATCGGAGTCCATAAAAACAAAGGAATATTGATTGAAGTCGCCTGTAAAACGAAACCAAGTAAGAGAGCGTATATAACAGGGTTCTTCAAGAACTCACTGATCGCTCCCTTTGCACTTTTTGTATGAACGGAAACGGAATTCATCAATCCATATGTATAGGTCAGTAGATTTTGAAAGATGATAACGATGACTTGAATTGATAGCCCAAGAGGATTATTATGAAACACCAACTGGCTGACTGGCATCCCAAAATTGGCTGAGTTATTTAAGACCACACTATTTTTAAAAGTTGCAGAGAGACTTTGATCAAACTTAGCGAGTTTAGCAATCAATGTACTTACTATGATGAGACTTACAGCTTGAAGAGCAAGGAAGCCAAATATTTGTACAATCATCCCCCCTCCCATCTTGCTTTGATAAATATTAACAAAGCTAATGGCCGGCATAAGCAGGAAATTGTTCAATTTAGACAACGTGTTCATATCCAGATGGAATTTACGATGAAGAAATGCCCCCGCTCCTATTAGAAAAAAGACAGGTACAATGACATTCAATAAAATTAGAAACAAAACACTCATATTACTACCTCTCCATTTCAAAAGGAAATATCCTGTAGATTCACTTCTCTCATACATCATAATGTGGATGAACCCATAATTAAAATACGAATAAATTATCGTTGGCTATTCAAAAAAGGAATGATAAAAAAAGCACAGAAGTTTCTGTGCTTTATCTAAATATCTCTCATAAAATCGACACTCTTAACAAATTGGACAAACTCATTGACCAGCTTTAATTCTAGCGTCTTTTCATGATATAACATCCAAGTATCTCTAATAAGTGTATCTCCTTGTTCATCCTTTAAATTAATCTGATATAGATTTTGGTCTTTCTCCAGTAAGACGCTTGGAAGAATCCCATATCCTAGCCCATTCCTGACCATTTCTTTGCATGTATCACCCTTATCCACTTCCATTCCAACCAAAGGGGGTCTGGAGAAATTCCTTCTCCACCAATTATCAATCATCGATTTCAAAAGAGCGTCGGTCCCATAATCAATCCTCGGCAAAGATGGAAGGTCCTGGATATCAATTTTTTCCTTTGAAGCGATACAAATCGTTTCCTCAAAAAGATGATGCCTTGATTCCGACCATTGATAGTCCCCACGTACAATCCCAACATGGACTTCTTCGTTGTAAATGAGGTTTAGTATTTCCTTACTCCAACCCGTTGTCACATTAAAATCAACCTTAGGAAATTGTTCACGAAAAATTTTCAACAGGCCCGGCAACTTATGAAGCGTAATATAGTTGGAAACTCCCAATCGCAACGTTCCACTAATCTCCTGTCCCATGTTAAACGCAGTCTCTTTTATCTGACGGAGCCTTATCAGCATCTCATTTGCACAGTTCGCCAAGTACTCCCCTTGAGGGGTAAACTGGACACCTCTTGTTCCCCGCTCCACAATCTTCAAATTAAATTCTTTCTCGATTTGTTGAATTCGTTTTGTTAAAGAAGGTTGCGAGATATATAAACTTTGCGCGGTTTTAGTAATATTCTTTTTTTGATATAAAACCTTTAAAATATGCCAATCCCTTTCATCCATTGACTTTCCTCCGATATAACTTTCCAGTAATTGTTTTACCCAAACTGTACCACAAAAGGCTTGAAGGATATATTATTTAACAAAGTCAAAAAAAGGTCCGAGCCATGCCGGCAAGGACCTTTTTACCTTTAAGCAAATTCTCCACCCTTTTCCCTAGTGGGGGGTGGCAACATTCAAGAGGAATACGCTCATTTATTCATTTAATTGAATTCTTTCAGGACATGTATAGATATTCATGGAATCATTACGAATAAATCCGACCGTCGTAATTCCTAATCCTTCAGCTAACTCCAAAGCTAGTTCTGTTGGAGCAGATTTTGAGAGTATAAGTTCACAACCAATCTTCGCCACTTTCAATAAAATTTCCGATGAAATTCGGCCACTGAACACGATAGCCTTTCCTTCTATCGAAATACCATTTTTCAAGCAATATCCATATATTTTGTCCAGAGCATTATGTCGTCCAATATCCATCCGACTTAATACGAGGCCATCGACATCACATAACGCAGCATTGTGAACTCCACCCGTATTTTGAAACGTGACAGCAGAATTTTGCAGATCCTTCATCAAGCGGAAGCAATCATCAGGTGTAAGTTTTACTGAAATATTATCCATTTTCTTAGCAGTCAGTGCATCGTTTACAAAGACAAATCCTTGCCTGCTCATCCCACAGCAAGACGTAATATACCGCTTATTTTGAAAGTCCTGGTAGTATGGGTTCACCTTATCCGTTTTCACATGAACAAAACCTTCTTTTTCTTGCACCCAAATTTCCTTTATTTCTTCATATTTTTTGATAATTCCTTCAGAAGCCAAGTAACCAATGACCATATCTTCAATGTATTCAGGTGTACAAACCATGGTAACAAATTCTTGTCCATTTATTTTCACAGTAACAGGAAACTCCGTCACGACCGTATCTTCTATTCTCTCAATTTCTCCATTAGCTATACGGATAATGTCCCGCTTCATTTCAATTGCTTTCATGTCCCCACTCCTTTTAATGTCTAGGAGCTAATTGACCTAATATGTTAGGAACCTATATCTTCTAGAGGTTGGTCAATGCCCGTTTAGTTTTTCCGCTATTTCCTTATCAAAGACAAATACGGAAATCGCTATATTTTCTTTTACTTTTATATCTGAAAACAAATGGACTAGTTTAGCTCCAACCAGTTTTTCCATTCCTTCCGGAGGATTCACCGAGTATACATCCTGAATCATTTTAGTTCTGGCTGAATGGACCATCTCTTTTCCTTCCTCTGTGCTTGATATGAACATTTCCGTCGGAGTTAAATTACCGTATAACGTTGAGACGGCCATATTTTCAACGAAAACTGTGTGGATACGCTCCGGACCTTTTCCAAATAGTTCCTTACGAAGCTTACGAATCATATCATTGAATTCATGAATTACTTTTGACATATTACCCTCACTCCAATCCACGGGATTACACTTCTCAATTTTCTTATCATAAATCAACAAGAAAAAAAACGAAAGGAATTTGGAAATGGTAGCTCCTTTACAGGATTGTTTCTTTTTGAAATTAAAGGTATAATATCAATAATAAAAGTTGGGTACGCAATAGTGTACTGTTGTGTTTCTATCTTTTCTCAATACCCATACATAATGGTATGATTGGTATATTGGCAAGTTTTGCTATTAAACTATTCCACCATGACTTACACCACCGTTCAGAGCCGGAGGTGTAATCATGGTGGTTTTTTTCGTGTTTTCGGCTATAAAAGGGGGAAATATTATGAGCGATTCAAATATTACTATAAAAATTAATGGTTTGGACTATACAGCAAAAACCGGATCAACAATACTGGAAGTTATCAATCAAAATGAGATAGCTCATCCACAAATTTGTTATGTTCCTGAAGTAGATCCGATCCAAACATGTGATACATGTATCGTAGAAGTAAATGGGAAACTCGTCCGATCCTGCTCGACAGCGGCAGTGAGCGGCATGGATATTGCCTTAGACTCAAGCAAGGCAAAAGAAGCCCAAACCGAAGCAATGGACCGGATCCTGGAAAATCATTCTTTATACTGTACAGTATGTGATAATAATAATGGAAATTGTAAACTTCATAACACCGCAGAATTAATGGAAATTGAACATCAAAAATATCCTTACACACCGAAAGTGAAATTGGGTGACGTCGATATGTCCCATCCTTTTTACCGCTATGATGCTAATCAATGTATTGCATGCGGACAATGCGTAGAAGTCTGCCAAAACCTTCAGGTCAATGAAACGCTATCCATTGACTGGGAAGCAGATCGCCCTCGGGTAATATGGGATGAAGGAACAGATATTAACAACTCATCTTGTGTCGGTTGCGGACAGTGTGTAACCATTTGTCCTTGTAATGCATTAATGGAGAAATCAATGCTTGGTGAAGCTGGTTTCATGTCAGGTTTGAAAAACGACATGCTTGAGCCAATGATTGATCTTGTTAAAGAAGTAGAACCTGGCTACAGTGGTATTTTTGCCATTTCAGAAATTGAAGCAGCAATGCGAGACACTCGGACGAAGAAGACAAAAACAGTCTGTACGTTCTGTGGGGTAGGCTGCTCATTCGAAGTTTGGACAAAAGGCCGAAAAATCCTTAAAGTCCAACCAACTCATGAAGGCCCTGTTAATGCGATTTCCACTTGTGTTAAAGGGAAATTCGGTTGGGACTTCGTAAACTCTGAAAAACGGTTAACTAAGCCCCTAATTCGTAAAAATGGACAATTTGTTGAATCAAGCTGGGATGAAGCACTTGATTTAATTTCATCTAGATTAGGTTCAATCAAACAACAGCACGGAGGTAATTCTGTAGGTTTCATTTCTTCATCTAAGATTACGAATGAAGAAAACTATGTAATTCAAAAACTAGCACGTCAAGTTTTCGAAACGAATAACGTCGACAATTGCTCCCGTTACTGTCAATCTCCAGCAACAGATGGATTGTTCCGTACAGTCGGCATGGGTGGAGATGCTGGAACGATTAAAGATATCGCTGCTGCAGGTCTTGTCATTATCGTTGGGGCAAACCCGGCTGAAGGCCATCCTGTACTAGCAACACGCGTTAAGCGGGCACATAAGCTTCATGGTCAAAAACTGATTGTTTCAGATCTTCGTAAAAATGAAATGGCAGAGCGTTCTGATATCTTTATGAGACCAAAGCAAGGTACGGACCAAGTATGGCTAATGGCCGTTACAAAATATATAATCGATCAAGGTTGGCATGATCAAGAATTCATCAGTGAAAATGTGAACTTCTTCGACGATTATAAAGAGATACTTAAAAAATATACCTTAGAATATGCAGAACTAAACACAGGGATTTCAAAAGAAACACTAATTCAAGTAGCCGAAATGATTCGTGATGCTGACGGGACTTGTATTCTTTGGGGAATGGGTGTAACACAAAACACTGGAGGTTCCGATACTTCCGCTGCGATTTCCAACCTTTTACTAGCTACAGGAAACTACCGTCGTCCAGGGGCTGGAGCTTATCCGCTTCGCGGTCATAACAATGTACAAGGTGCTTGCGATATGGGTACACTTCCAACATGGCTTCCAGGATATCAGCATATTTCTGATGATGTAGCACGTGCTAAATTCGAAAAAGCATATGGAGTAAAAATTGATGGAAAACCAGGTATGAACAATATCGAAATGCTTCACGCTATTGAAAAAGGCGATATGAAAGCAATGTACCTTGTCGGTGAAGATATGGCACTTGTCGATTCCGATGCCAACCACGTCCATAAAGTGTTATCAAGCTTAGATTTCTTTGTTGTTCAAGATATTTTCCTTTCTAGAACAGCTCAATATGCAGACGTCGTATTACCAGGAGTACCATCTCTTGAAAAAGACGGAACGTTCACTAATACAGAACGTCGCGTACAGCGTTTATACCAAGCACTGCCTACTTTAGGAGAAGCTAAAGCAGACTGGTGGATCACCCAAGAAATTGCTAAACGTTTAGGAGCGGATTGGAACTTCAATCATCCAAGTGAAATTTATGCGGAAATGGCGAGCCTGTCTCCAATATTCAGCGGAGCGAATTATGAAGTCCTTGAAGGCTGGAACAGCTTCCTATGGGGAAGCCATGATGGAACTAGCACACCGCTTCTTTATGTGGATGGCTTCAACTTCCCTGATAAGAAAGCCCGTTTTGCTCTATCTGATTGGGTGGAGCCTGCTCAGTTCCCAGAGGAATATGATCTTCATATCAACAATGGACGTATGCTTGAACATTTCCATGAAGGAAATATGACGAATAAATCCAATGGAATTCAATCTAAAGTTCCTGATATATTCGTTGAGGTTTCTCCTGAGCTTGCAAAAGAACGTAAAGTCAATGACGGCGGACTCGTACGCTTAGTGTCACCGTTCGGAGCCGTTAAATTAAAGGTTCTTATCACAGACCGAGTACAAGCAAATGAGCTTTTTCTACCGATGAACTCAGTTGACAAAGATTCAGCCATTAATTTCCTGACAGGTCCTGTGTATGATAACCGTACAAGCACGCCTGCTTATAAACAAACGATGGTTCGCATGGAAGTATTAAGTAAATGCGGAGACACTCCATTACCGGGATCTAATCCACGGAATAAAAAACGTCATCCTCAAAATGGTGTTGAGGTAGAACGTAAGTGGGCTCGTCCAGGGTATGTTCACTTAACGGATAAATAATTAAAGGAGGGTGAAGCTCATGGCAGCTCCAATTACGGAAATCCATAACCCTATAACAGAGGAAGAAATAAAGCTACAAAAACTCGAAGAACTAAAAACGCTTGTCACCAACAATGAGGATGTGTTGAACAATATGTTTAAAATCCTCGGTGAACTTAATGAATCAGGTGTCCTTGAAGCTGCGAATTCCATGCTTCAAGGAAAAGAACAAATTGCAAAAATCGCTCTTCAACAAGTCACAAGACAACCTGTAACCAATTTAATCAATACCCTTCTGGGAGCAACAGGAGCTTTGATGAACGCTGATGCCGCACAATCTACAAAACTACTTAACAGTGCACTAGCAGGAGTCGATGAAGCCAACAAATTCCTACAGACCGATAAGAAAATTGGTGTAATGAATTTAATGAAAACATTAAATGACCCAGACATAAATCGAGCAATCGGTTTTGGCATCCATTTCCTAAAAGGAATGGGTAAGGAACTAAAAGAATAGATTTAGAACCTTTTTTACAAGTGACTATCCCTAAAAGTCAGCTTTCTCTCAACAAATAGATTAAGACTTAAAAGAAGTTCATCCTTCTGTTGAGTCTTTTTTCTATCATGTACGACGATATTGAAAACAAAAGGATGGATGAAATGCTAACACATGAAAAAGTCATGGATGCTTTGAAACATGTCGAAGATCCTGAATTGCATAAAAGTATTGTAGAGTTGAATATGGTTAGAAATATCAAAATCGACGGAACCCATATCCAGTTAGAAGTAGTCTTAACCATTCAAGGTTGTCCTTTAAAAGCGAAAATTCAGGAAGATATTGAAAACTCGCTAAAAGCCATCGGTGCTTCAACTGTGTCTTTACAATTTGGCTCGATGACTAAAGAAGAACGAGAAGCCTTGACGAAATTACTAAAAAGCAATGCAACCACTGAAACGGGGATGCCTAATATGCTTCGCCCTGATTCAGGTGTGACCTTCATTGCCGTTACAAGCGGGAAAGGAGGCGTTGGAAAATCAACTGTTACGATTAATCTCGCAGTCTCTTTAGCACGAATGGGCAAACGTGTGGGCATTTTAGATGCTGATATATATGGCTTCAGTGTCCCAGCAATGATGGCAATTACCCAAAAACCAACAATGATTGACCAAACCGTCATTCCCGTTGTCAGTCATGGTGTGAAGGTCATGTCCATGGGATTTTTTGCAGCAGATGATAATCCTGTTATGTGGCGGGGACCTATGCTTAATAAATGGATAAAAAACTTCCTTGTGAACACGCATTGGGGAGAACTGGATTACCTGCTGCTTGATTTACCTCCTGGAACTGGAGACGTAGCCATCGACGTAGCGGCAATGATCCCTCAAGCTAAGGAAATCGTTGTAACCACTCCACATAACGTCGCCTCTTTTGTCGCTTCAAGAGCAGGTGCAATGGCCAAACATACTAAACATGAAATCTTGGGTGTCATCGAAAACATGGCATATTTTGAAGAACAGGACGGATCGAGGAATTACCTGTTTGGAAAAGGTGGCGGGGCCATTTTGGCACAACGACTTGAAACTGAAGTAATTTCTACCATCCCATTCTCAAACCGCAAAGAAAATAACGACGCCTCTGTCTTTGATGAAGAATCGTACGTTGGAGAAACCTTCACATCTTTAGCAGAAGATATTATCAATCAAGCATAATTGAACAGAGGTTGACTCTTAAGAGTCGTCCTCTTTTTTTACTCATTAAAAGACAAGCTGTATACTCTCCCCTTATTCGCCCCCCTACTTGTTAGATTCAATGATTGCAATATTCTCGTAGCACTAGCAGAAGATGAAACAAGTAAAAACTCCCTCAATTGACGATTGATTTATAGTCGAGAGTTATAGCGGATACACTTCCGGAACTTGTTAATGGAATGAATAAGACGAGAATTTACTCAATTTTGCCGATATAGAGCGGCAAATCCTTGCGAGGGGCAGGTCCTCTCCTTTGTCTATTAAACCTTGCACAGGAGCAGGAGCACCTGGAAGAATTCGGAATAAAACTTTCCAAATAGTTTGCCTGTAAAATCCGGTTTCTGTTCTAACCCCGATTGTAAGAATGAGGAATTATCAACTTTACGCTATTTCTCAAGAGTGTATTTTTAATAATGGACCCTTTATTTGCGTTACCGTTTGTTCAAAAGAAGTAATTATCTTATAAAAATTCGACCTATATGGAATTTAATTCGATAGTTATTCCTTTTTATATCACATATAATAAAACGAAAAAGAGCAATTAGCTCATATTTGCTCTTTCCATAAAAATATAGCCATATTTAGTCAGTAAGGAGATAAAAATATGAATGTTGTACATATTTGTTTTGGTGATTCTGCTTATGGGAGTTTAAAAAACATTTTTCAAAAAAGTAATGAACACCAAAACCAACAAATTATTTGTATTAATGAAGATTTTTCAATAGGTCCTATTTATAAATTAGAATCTATTGAAGGGCTACACGAAAGAAAACAATGGCTGAAAGAAGTGTTAACAAAAACAGGACCAACCTCAGATACAGACTACTTAGATTGGATTGAAACAATCCTTAAAAGTAATTCACGAATCGCAATTGAAGTTCCGAGTAATAGCAGAGTAATCTTATGGCATGGTGACAATACTTCTGATGAAATCGGTTTAAGATTTGTATTATTTTTACTTCAAAATAAACATATTCAATTTGAAGAGGTCGATGTTACAGAGTACAGCCACCATATAGAATACAAAGTACGTGACTTACAGGACAAAGAAATTTCATATGTGATAAGAAGTTTAGGTGAAATGCCTCCAAAACTGATTTCAGATGCTCTACAAATGAAAAAAAGCATGTCTCATATAAAAATTAAAGATTTAATAAGTGACTGGAAAAAATGGTCTCAAACGAAAGACGTATTAAGAATATTATTAGATGGAAAACTAGTAGCTGTATCTGAAGATTATTATGATGGATCTATCTTAAAAAATATTTCAAATGAATATCAAAGTGCAGCCCGAGTTGTTGGAGAAGTAATGGGGGAAAGTAACCAATGTATTGGTGATACGTATTTAGCTTTCCGAATATACCAATTGATTCAGCAACAAAAATTAAGTTATCAAGGAAATCTGGGATCTTTAGGAAAATTGAAGATTCGATTATCTTAAATAGTAGAACTTAAAGAAGATGACCCCTGTTAAATACAGGGAATCATCTTCTTTGTGCTGTATGCTTATAGATTGTTGTTATTCGTTCTGGCTTCGATTAACATTCTAGTAAAGCATTAGGCGGTATGTGTTTAATATTGCTGAAAAAACTAAGTTCAAGATAAGAATCTTTTGTTAATTTGTATTTGTCCCTCCGCCATTCAATCCTTCTTTAATCAGCTCGTTGACTTTACTGTTCCAGAGCATTCCCACGTGGTCTACACCGCTAATTTGAACGTTTTTCGCTCCCTGAAGTATTGAAAGCGAAGTGGGTACAACATAGTCGTTGGTACTGTAAATCGAAGTATAACGGATTTTACGGGTAGGATCTGTACCTACGGGAGCTTTCGATGTTACAAATTTGTTTGGAGAACCCAACGTTACCACATCGTTTACCTTGCTTCCGCCGCCATTGAGGAGAATATAAGTCAGGGTATTGATGCCTCCCGCGCTGTGTCCAATAATATCAACCTTACTCTTTCCTGTTTTCTTTAACACTTCATCTACATAAGGAGCTAGCTGTCTTGCATTATTCAAGCTATTACCCGATTTATCCACCATTTCGATGGCATACAGTTCATTATCGGACCAGCCTTGTGCTTTCAGGTAGTTCTTAATGCTGTTAAAGTTTCCGCTATTACCGCCGGCTCCGTGAATGAAGATAACTGGATCATGGCTGTTTGTCTGTGCTTTGGAATCAGAAGGCTGAATAGTAACAACAGAAAAAATAATGGCCATGCATGCAATTATTGAAAGTAGCAATCTCTTATTTTTCATTATTTCCCTCCTATGTGTTTGTCTGCTTTTTTGTTACGTTAATTGTCATACATTTTGGAGGGTGAAACAACCGGCAACTTTTTGTAACACTGGTTACTGCTGGTATTTAACTGGTAAATAAGAGAAAAACTACTTCGCCTATGGCCCTGTAAAATACAGAAATCATCTTTTTTGTGCCGCCTAGTCCTTTTTTCAAATAACCTTTACAAAGGGGACACTTCATTTAAATTTATCCTTTATACTTTTGAACAAATGGTAATATTTTCTATTATTATTTATATGCAAATAAGGGTAACAGCCCTAATTGACCATTGTTTTCTTTCTTCTTGTAGCGTCAGGAAAATGCGGATTTACAACGTTAAGGAAATGCCAATATAAAAAGCCCAATTTCTCAGCATTAAAATTGAGGAATTGGGCTTTTTTCGTTACTTGTGCCTACTTTACACTCTTACTTGTAAGAGAATAACTTTAATGGTCCTTTTAATTTTCATCATTTACGGATTCCAATGTTTATTAATAATATGGATGAATGATTTAGAATCATTGCACTTTGTACATTAAATAAATTTGATTTGCAATATAATCTGAACTAAAATGAAGCCCCTTCGTTATCCACCACATGATGATGCCTACCAATGAAGCTGTTTTAATATCAACCGCGACATAGTCAGCAGGTAAATCCTTTTTGGTATTCTTTCTTCTTGTTTCTACTAGTTGCTTTAAAAATAAAAACAATTGCTCCTCAAATTGATTCATTTTAAATATAATAAGTAAATAATTTCGATGGATATATAAATAATCAAGAAATTGTGTTAGCTTTTGTTTTTCTGATAAATCTTTTGCATGTATTAAATCAACAATTTTATTAGAAAGCTCATTTGAAATCTCGTTGGTGATTTGCGTTAGTAAATCTTGAATATCTTGATAATGTAAGTAAAATGTTGTCCGATTTAATTCTGCTTTGGCTGCGACTTTCTGAACCGTTAAGTTTGAAATGGCGGGGTCCTCACATAAAAGAGAAAAGACGGCATTTTTAAACATTTCTCTTGAACGAATTGTACGAGGATCTTCTTTTTTAGGTGTAGACATTTTTAACCCCCTTATAGATTTTCCTTTTACTTTCTCAACATCATATATGTTTTATGTCGAGTAGTGAACATTTTTAAAAAAACTGTTCATGGTCAAAGAATATATATCTTGTTACTATTGATTTTATCGACACGGTGTCGATAATTCAAGTCTAGAATAAAGTAGTTTATGAATGCAGAAGGAAATAGCGGAAAAAAATAAAAAAATCTTATTAATGGTCCTGATTGCTGGCTGTTTTTTATCAACATTAAATCAAACACTATTAAATGTAGCAATGAGTAATTTTATGGAGGTATTTCATGTTACGGCTGCAACTGTACAATGGCTATCAACAGGCTTTATGCTCGTAAACGGTATTTTAGTGCCGATTACTGCGTTTTTAATGAAACGTTTTACAACAAGGCAGCTGTTTATTAGCTCGATGTTCTTTTTGTTCATGGGGACTGTGCTATGTGCCTGTGCCATGAACTTTAGCATTCTGTTAACAGGAAGAATGATTCAAGCAATTGGGGCAGGAATTATTATGCCACTAATGATGACGGTTATTTTGTATTTATACCCTAGTGAAAAGCGTGGAAGTATTATGGGAACTATCGGCTTTGCCATAATTTTTGCCCCAGCCATCGCTCCAACAATATCTGGCTTTATCATTGAATATGTATCATGGAGATGGCTATTTATTGGATTAGCTCCAATAGTATTAATCGTCATTATTCTGGCTTTTAAATATTTAATGAATGTTGCAGACACAACAAAAGCAAAATTAGATATCGTAAGTGTCATTTTATCAACGATTGGCTTTGGTTGTATTTTATTTGGATTTAGTAGTGCAGGAAGCAAAGGATGGGCACATCCAGTTGTTATTACAACAATCATCATCGGAATAATCGTTACAACTCTATTCTGTTTACGTCAAATAAAGTCTAACGATCCATTATTAAATTTATCCGTATTTAAGTATAAAATTTTCACTCTTACATCAGTCATTAACATACTCATTACGATGATTATGTATGCCGATCTAATTCTTTTACCAATTTACTTGCAAAATGGACGAGGTTTTACCGCATTTGAATCAGGTCTACTTCTATTACCTGGAGCCGTGATTAATGCCTTCTTATCACCTATCACAGGTAAAATGTATGATAAATACGGGGCGAAGCCACTCTTTATTACAGGTTTAGTATTTATCATTATTTCGATGTGGGGTGCAATTGATTTGACCGAATCCACAACTTATATGTATTTAATGGTTCGTACCATTATTTTACGAATTGGATTAAGTTTCATTTCGATGCCTTTAAATACAGCAGGGTTGAATGCTTTACCCAGAGAATTGGGTTCACATGGTTCAGCAGTAAATAATACCATTCGCCAATTAGCAGGTGCTATAGGAACAGCAGTTATCATCACAGTGTATACAATTCAAGCAACTTCGCATGCTTCTCAGTTATCCATTGAAAATGGAGACATTTCAGCTATACAACTAGCGAAATTATCTTCTATCTTCAGCTCAAGTGACGCCTATGTATTTATGTTATTCGTATCTTTTGTAGCATTAATTTTTGCATGTTTAATGCCTAAAAAAGTAGCCATTCAAAAATACGAAAGTGAATCACATAACTAAAACAGTCAACATTATTATTTAGTGTATTTAAAATGAAAGCATATCTGAGAAATCTCAGATATGCTTTGTTATTTTTTAGATATTACAATTCCATATAATTCATCTCGGAGTAGGTAATTTTAATGGTGACTTTTTACATCATATATCTACTTTAGGATGGGATCATATTAATTTACGGAATTAATTCAGAGAAAATGATCACCCTAGATTCTTTAAAGACCATTAAAACTTTCTTAATGTTGTAAATCCGCATTTTCCTGACGCTATCCTAATAAGTGTTGCTTTATTATAAATGATCAATCTTTATTTTAAATAATCTAACTTTGTTTTAAATGATCAATCTTTTTTATAAAACCACAATAAGTGAGTTAACGTTAACTTTGTGGAAGCATATTATTGCACAACAAAAAAGGAAGCATAACCCTGCATTTTATGAAAAGTTACGCTTCCTGTTATATAAAAATAAAAAACCACCAATATATGTATTGGTGGAGACGGTGGGAGTCGAACCCACGTCCAGACATAACGGCACTTAAGCTTCTACGAGTGTAGTCGATATATTCGCATTTCGCGAACTCATTAGCCTATCGACAGGCGGCAGAGCAGCTAGTCTGATTGGTCTCTTCCTTCATCCTCAGACGGTGGATTCCGGCGTATCCCACTTAGAGTGAGTCCCTTACCCTACCACGTGGGCCATGGAGGGAGGAACAGCTATCGACTGTTGTTACGCAGCGAAAGCTAGGTTGTTGTTTTGTTTGCCAGTTATAGGCGTTGACGTTTTAACGAGGCCGATCCCCTCGACTCGCAACTTAAGCTCGAACTATCCCTGTCGAATCCGTAACGTCCCCATGATTAAAATGGAGCGTACGAGAAAAGAATAGTCAGCAAGTTGTGCTGATATTCAGTTGTCATCGGTACAGGATTAATTATAACAGATTCATTAAAAAAATCAATTGTAAGGTCTTGGCAGTTCTACATCTTTTGTCTGTCGCGGAAAGCACGCTCAATATCACGTTTCGCTTCCTTCTTCTTCAGGTCTTCACGCTTGTCATATTGTTTCTTCCCTTTACCCAGCCCAATTAAAACCTTGGCAAAGCCATTTTTCAAATACATTTTCAAGGGTACAATTGTGTATCCTGTTTCTTTCGTTTCCCCAATAAGCTTATTAATTTCCTTTTTGTGCAGGAGAAGTTTTCGTGTCCGTAATGGATCATGATTATAACGGTTTCCTTGCTCATAAGGGCTGACATGCATATTATGTAGATACAATTCGCCGTTTTCAATTTTGGCAAAGGAATCCTTTAAATTGGCTTTTCCGGCCCGAATCGATTTGATTTCTGTCCCTTGCAAAACAATTCCTGCTTCAAAGGTATCTTCAATAAAGAAATCATGAAATGCTTTTTTATTTTGTGCTAATTGCTTCCCTGAGCCTTTTGGCATCTAACTCTCCCCTTTATCATCCAATCAGGGAGAGGATGACTGGATCATCCTCTCTCCTCAATCTTATCTCTTTTTAGGTTTTCTTTTGCGCTTAGCAGCTGGCGCATTTTCAAAGAATTTTTTCTTCTTTTTCGGTTTTCTTTCTGAAGAAGACGAATCACTATTGCGATTGCCTCCACGGCTTCCGCCTTTGCTTTCGTTACGGCCCGAATTACCACCGCGGCCTCGTTTACGCTCACCTGAATTAGCCTTGAATATTTTCTTCTCCCCAGAAGGACGAGGACGGCTAACTTTCATGCCGATGATTTCAAAATCAATGGCCCGTTCCTCTTTATTCACGTTGGAAACACGTATGTCTATCTCATCGCCAATCCGGAATACCTTACCTGTTCGTTCCCCGATCATCGCAAGCTGACGCTCATCAAAGCGGTAATAATCATCCGTCATAAAGCTGACATGAACAAGCCCCTCAATGGTATTCGGCAGCTCAACAAACATCCCGAAGTTCGTAACAGATCCAATGATACCGGTGTATTCTTCACCAATTTTATCAAGCATGTACTCTGCTTTCTTCAAATCATCGGTTTCCCGCTCAGCATCGACTGAGCGACGTTCGCGCTTCGACGTATGATCGGCAATCTCAGGTAAAATGGCATTCCACTTTTCCTTGGTAGCTTGATCTAGTTTACCCTCCACCAAATAGGTCCGAATTAAACGATGCACGATTAAATCCGGGTAACGGCGTATCGGTGATGTGAAATGGGTATAAAACTCAGCTGATAAGCCAAAGTGGCCCAAACTCTCCGGATCATATTTAGCCTGTTGCATTGAACGAAGCATTACCGTTGAAATAACCGTTTCTTCCGGTTTTCCAGCAACAGCCTCAATGATTTCCTGTAAAGCCTTTGGATGAACATCATTGGCCGATCCTCGAACAATATATCCGAAGTTCGTAATGAATTCAAAGAAGCGCTGCAGTTTTTCAGGTTTCGGATCCTCGTGAATACGGTAAATGAAAGGTACATCGAGACGATGGAAATGCTCTGCAACAGCTTCGTTAGCTGCAAGCATGAACTCTTCAATCAGCTTTTCCGCAACTGATCTTTCACGTAATACAACTTCAGTCGGATGTCCTTCTTCATCCACAATGACTCTCGCTTCATTAAAATCAAAGTCGATTGCACCGCGGTTCATCCGCTTTTTACGAAGAATGGCCGCTAACTTCTCCATGTCCTGGAACATAGGTACCAGCGCTTCATATCGTTCGAGTTGTTCTTCATCTTTGTCCACAAGAATTTTGTTCACATTGCCATAAGTCATTCGTTCCGTCGTTTTAATGACACTTTCAAAAATTTCATGATTGACGACATCGCCATTTGGCGTGATTTCCATTTCACACGATAGTGTAAAACGATCAACTTGAGGGTTCAAAGAACAAATCCCATTCGATAAGCGATGCGGAATCATAGGAATAACCCTGTCCACCAAATAAACGCTCGTACCTCTTTCAAGAGCTTCCTTATCGATCGGTGAACCTTCCTTCACATAATGGCTTACGTCAGCAATATGTACACCCAACTTGTAATTGCCATTTTCAAGTTTAGAAACCGTAACAGCATCATCCAAGTCCTTCGCATCCGCTCCATCTATCGTTACTAATACATCATTACGCAAATCCCTGCGGTTGCCAATTTCACTTTCTTCAATGGTATCCGAAACGGCATTAGCTTGCTCCATGACTTCTTCAGGGAACTCCATTGGCAAACCATATTTATGAATTACTGACAGAATATCCACGCCAGGGTCATTCTTATGCCCAAGAATTTCAATGACTTCTCCTTCTGCACTTACACGTCCTTCAGGATAAGAAGTCAGCTTAACTACAACCTTATGACCCTCTACCGCTCCATGAGAGGCATGCTGTGGAATGAAAATATCATTCGCAATTTTTTTATCATCTGGGATGACAAAACCAAAACTTTTACTCTCGGAGTATGTACCGACTACTTGTGTAATTCCGCGTTCAAGTATTCTAATAACTGTACCTTCTTGTCTTGAGCCGGATGTTTCTGAAGAAACACGGACCATGACGATATCTCCATGCATTGCTGTACCTGTTTCATTTGGCGGAATGAAAATATCATCCATTCCTGGATTATCTTCAGGTGTAACAAATGCGAAGCCCTTAGCATGTCCTGTTAATTTACCGCGAAATAAGTTCATTTTTTGCGGCAGACCGTAACGATTGCTTCTCGTTCTGACTACCAATCCCTTTTCTTCCATCTTAACTAGCGCCTTCACGAAATTCTTGAAGTCTGCTGAGTCTTCGATTTTTAGAGCCTCTTCAAGTTCTTGTACTGTTAACGGCTTATACGCTTCGTCTGTCATATACGTCAGAAGCTTATTTATGTGTTCTTGAATGTTATCTTCCATAAAACCCCTCCTATTCAGGGTATGATAATTTTGTTATTCGGACCAATCCAGACTTTCTAAAAATTCAAATACATCTTCATGCAACTGGTTACGTTCTTTATCAAGGGTTATGACATGACCGGATTCTTCATACCACTTGATTTGTTTAACAGGTGATTCGATAGCTTCATAAATAATATCGGCACTTTTTGGATTGATTACATCATCATGCCGACCCTGCACGACAAATGTCGGCGTGTAGATATGATCGACGTGCTCTCGTACATCAGTTATCAATTCCTGAAGAACTTTCAATGTATTCATAGGTTTGTCAGCAAAGCGGTCCATTTCCTGCTCTATTTGTTCTTGTGTTTTCCCTTCGTACTTCTTAAATTCTCTGGCGTACTCCAATACTCCTTTATACATCATTTCTACACTTTTAATATACATAGGCGCACACATTGATACGATACCCTTTATAGGTACAGTGTAACCTAATTTCAGAGAAAATACGCCTCCTAATGAGAGTCCAGCAACAGCAATTTCTTCATGGCCTTTGCTTTTTAAAAAATCATAGGCCATCATGACATCTTTCCACCAATCAGCAGGACCCGTTTTTACCAATTCCTCTGGTGGCACACCATGTCCTTTATAGTGTGGAGCATGACAGGTGTATCCCTGTTTCTCCAAGTATCGGCCAAGCATACGTACATCTGCAGAATTTCCCGTAAATCCGTGTAAAAGTAAGACAGCTCTTTTTCCGCCTTCAAAAGTAAAGGGCTGTTGCAGCTTGATTTTCATGATTATAAGCTCCTTTATTTGTAAATAGCATCCAAAAAAATTTCTGTATTTTATCATTAAGTGCTAAAATTACTATATCTATACATACAACTATAGTGCAAAGAAAAAAGCCTAGCTATTTAGCTAGACTCATTTTTGATCCATTACACATCAAAGAATGCAACAAGTAAAGTTAAAGCAAAGAATAAAACAGCTAATACTATCGTTGCCCGATGTAAAATTAGGTCTAAGCCGCGTGCTTTTTGTTTTCCGAATAACTGCTCAGCACCACCGGCAATCGCACCTGATAAACCTGCACTTTTTCCTGATTGAAGCAATACCGTCACAATAAGAGCGATACTAACAATCACTAAAAGCGTTATGAGAATTGCATGCATGCAATTACACCTCCTGAAGGACCAATACAATTAATTTAACTTTACCACACCCAATAAATATCTACAATCTTTGTTATGATTTTATGGTAAGAACTTCTAAACATTTATAGTCATTGATTTCTTTTTGAATCAAAGTTTGAGATAATTTACATAAAGAGAAGAAAGAGGTGTCACCATGTTTAAGTCCATACTTCGGATTCTTGATCTCCTGACCATCCTATTCTCGGCGGTTGCCGGTTATTCTTTATGGACAGGCGGTAGCAACCTTATGAGTGTCCTGTTAATCATCCTATCACCGCTTTTATTGCTGCTTGCCAAGTATCACGGAAACCGTTACTTATTATTTGCTGCATATATCACGACAACTATTTATTTTACTGCTATTATTTATAATGGACTTTCCAATAGCAGTGTCGACTTTTTCCAATCAAGCTTTCATGTACTTCTAATTGGGGCAGCAGCTGTTTTACTGAGTATCGTAGCCGCAGTTATTGGGTTTGGAACTAATACCCTTACGATTCTCTGGCTATCGCTACACGCCCTAGTCACATTTGAGACAATCAGAATGTCATCTGGTTTCCTTTCGCACTTTTGGTCTACACCAGTCGTGGAAGCCGCAGTCCGTAATGATTATCCTTTTTTGTTGATGGTAGTCTGGATTGGATTATTTCTGGATAAATATCAGAGTGAATTAACAAGGGACTATTTATCCCGGTAATATTGTAAAAACTTTATCTTTGGAAATCTTATTTTAAAAGCAAGGGGCCTTTCATATGTTAAAACCTATATTTGCAGCAACTGCTCTTTCAACTTTTATTCTATTAGCTGGATGTTCATTCGACCTATCCAACGATGATAAAAAAGAGCAAAAAGAAGAACAGCCGATCTCCCAAGATACGGAGACAGAAACTAATGAGAAAAGTGATTCAAATGAATCGGCCCAACGCCAGGTAGAAGTCGATACGACTGTTAAACCCGCACAGAAAGGGCTTCAGACATTGGCCGAACCGGAAAGCATACCTGTCCTTGTCAATAAACAATACAGTCTGCCGGAAGATTACAAACCTGACGATCTTTTCTATCCAAAAGTAGATTTCATCTTTCAAGATAAAATTGAAAAAAGAATGATGCGAAAAGAAGCAGGAGAAGCTCTTGAAAAAATGTTCCAAGCTGCTGAAAAAGAAAACATGCATTTAGCTGGCGTCTCTGCCTACCGCTCACACCAAACACAAATCTCTATCTTTAATAACTATGTGAAAAGAGATGGGGAAGAAAAAGCTAAAACCTACAGTGCTCTGCCCGGAACAAGCGAACATGAAACAGGTCTAGCTATTGATGTTACGACCCATGATGGTGCATGCGCTGCTCAAGACTGCTTCGGCGACACAAATGAAGCTACCTGGCTGGCCGAACACGCCCATGAATACGGATATATTATCCGCTATCCAAAAGGCAAGGAAAGCATCACAGGCTATAAATACGAACCATGGCACATCCGCTATGTTGGTGTTGATACCGCTGCTGAAATTTTTGAAACTAATAGTACATTAGAAGAATTCTATAATGCAGTTCCCGTACAAGCTGTAACGGATAATTAAAAAAAGGTGCCCAGATGCGGCACCTTTTTTTGGATGAATTCGATTTAATCAAACGTTTGATTAAATCTATTTATCAGGCTTGAACCCAATGTTATTAAGGTTTTCATTAAAAAGCTGGCTCAGTATTATCGTCTTTCAACGAATTTTAGAGTCAGCCTTTTTTAGAAGATTACTTCTTCAAGTTATAGAAAGATTTCAAGCCGCAAGATCACCAAGCTGGTCTTCAATGCGAAGAAGTTGGTCGATTGCATGTGATTTCATGAAATCCACCTAGTTCCCTTTGCCAAATCTATTAAGGTCAATTGAAATAAAAAAGAAGAAGATTTTCATCTCCTACTTTATTAAGTAATCATCATTATACAAAAACTATATACGCGTCTCTTTTTCCATTTAATAAAGTCAAAATGTATTTAAAAACTTCATCAGGTTTAATATCTTTAATAGAAACATATATTAATGTGTCACCAAATTCTTTTTCCACTAGATAATATTCTTTCCAGTTATTTATTTCTATCATGAACTCCTTCAAAAATCCTTTATAAACATAAAAAACCTCCTATTTAAATGTGGATTACCACATTTAAATAGAAGGTCAAAAGCATTAATCTGTACTAATTAAATCTGCTTCTCGTCAGAAGCGGACTTCAAAATGATTACTTCTTCAAGTTATAGAAAGATTTCAAGCCACCATATACAGCCAAGTCACCAAGCTGGTCTTCGATGCGAAGAAGTTGGTTGTATTTAGCGATACGGTCTGTACGAGACATAGATCCGGTTTTGATTTGCCCTGCGTTTGTTGCAACAGCGATGTCAGCGATTGTAGCATCTTCTGTTTCACCTGAACGGTGGGAAACGACTGCAGTGTAACCAGCGCGTTTTGCCATTTCGATCGCATCAAACGTTTCAGTTAGTGTACCAATTTGGTTCACTTTGATCAGGATGGAGTTGCCGATGCCTTTTTCGATGCCTTCAGCCAATTTTTTCGTGTTAGTTACAAATAAATCGTCACCCACTAATTGAACTTTTGAACCTATGCGTTCAGTTAGAAGTTTGTGTCCATCCCAGTCATTTTCATCCAAGCCGTCTTCAATAGAAAGAATCGGGAATTCATTCACTAGCTCTTCATAGAAAGCAACCATTTCTTCGGATGTTACTCCATTGCGGCCTTCGCCTGCAAGATCGTATTTGCCTGTTTCTTTGTTATAGAATTCAGATGAAGCTACGTCCATACCAAGGTAGATATCTTCGCCAGCTTTGTAGCCTGCTTTTTCAATTGCCTCGATAATGACTTGTAACGCTTCACGGTTTGAACCAAGGTTTGGCGCAAATCCTCCTTCATCACCAACAGCCGTGTTCAGGCCTTTAGCAGAAAGAACAGATTTTAAGGCATGGAATACTTCAGCACCCATACGAACTGCTTCTTTGAAGCTAGGAGCACCGACAGGAAGAATCATAAATTCCTGGAAGTCGACATTGTTATCGGCATGTGATCCACCGTTAATGATGTTCATCATTGGAGTTGGAAGTTGTTTCGCATTGAACCCTCCAAGGTAACGATACAATGGTAAACCGGAAAATTCCGCAGCAGCATGGGCTGCAGCCATTGATACACCAAGGATTGCATTTGCTCCCAAGTTTCCTTTGTTTTCTGTACCATCTAGTTCAATCATGGTAAGGTCAAGGCCTGCTTGGTTTGTTACATCCAAACCGATGACAGCTTCAGCAATGATCTCATTTACATTATCAACTGCTTTTTGTACCCCTTTACCCAGGTAACGAGATTTATCTCCGTCACGAAGCTCAACTGCTTCGTGTTCTCCTGTGGAAGCACCTGATGGTACAATTGCTCGTCCGAAGTATCCGGACTCTGTTTGGATTTCTACTTCTACTGTTGGATTACCACGAGAATCTAGCACTTCGCGTGCATATACATGTTCGATGTACGGCATTATAAATCTCTCCTTTTCCAATTCACAATTTTATTTAGATAATAGGGATTTCCCTGTCATTTCAACAGGTTTTTCGACTCCAAGCAAATCAAGCATCGTTGGAGCTAAATCACCTAGGATACCACCTGTTCTTAATGTTACCTGATTTTTAGTGATAATGACAGGCACAGGATTTGTTGTATGGGCTGTCATGGGGTTGCCTTCAAGCGTTACAACTTCATCAGCATTCCCATGGTCAGCGGTTATGATTGCTGTTCCGCCTTTTGAGACGATTAGATCGACAATTTTACCTAGGCACTCATCCACGGTTTCAATCGCTTTAATAGTCGGCTCCAGCATCCCTGAATGGCCGACCATATCCGGGTTGGCAAAATTCAAAAGAATAGCATCAAAGCGGTCCGCCTCAATTTGTTCCAACAACGCATCCGTCACTTCATAAGCACTCATTTCTGGCTTTAAATCATATGTAGCAACTTTCGGAGAATTAATTAAAATTCTCTCTTCTCCAGGAAACTTCTCTTCACGTCCGCCGCTCATGAAAAATGTCACATGAGGATACTTTTCAGTTTCAGCAATGCGAAGCTGGGTTAGTTGATTTTGAGAAAGTACTTCCCCTAATGTATTATCAAGATTTGTTGGCTTAAAAGCAACATATCCGTCAACTGTTTCTGAAAAATGTGTCAAGCAGACAAAATGCAGGTTATTCGGATGACCAGGACCACGGTCAAATGATCGAAAATCCTTATTCGTAAACGTATTTGAAATCTGAATTGCCCGGTCTGGACGGAAGTTATAAAAAATAACCGCATCATCATCTTTTATTGTCGCTACCGGTTTCCCATCTTCCGCTGTAATGACTGAAGGTATCACGAACTCATCAAAAATACCATGTTCGTAAGAGTCTTCTACACATTCCATCGCAGAAGGGTAAGCAGGTCCATCACCGTACACCATTGAACGATAGGATTTTTCCACACGCTCCCAGCGTTTATCACGGTCCATGGAATAATATCGTCCGGATATGGTCGCGAACTGACCAACACCAATTTCCTTCATTTTCGCTTCCGCATCCTTAATATAACCTTGTGCCGTTTTCGGTCCAACATCCCGTCCATCTAAAAATGCATGAACATATACGTTTTTAACTCCTTCTTTAGCCGCCAATTTCAGCAGGGCATACATATGTTCAATATGACTGTGCACACCGCCATCTGAAAGGAGACCAAAAAGATGAAGGTCTGTACCTTTTTTCTTGGTATGGTTCATGGCATCAAGAAAAGTTTGGTTTTCTGCAAACTCTCCTTCACGAATTGCTAGGTTCACCCGGGTCAGACTTTGATAAACGATCCGTCCGGCCCCTATATTCAAGTGACCCACTTCAGAGTTCCCCATTTGACCAGCAGGCAAGCCGACAGCTTCCCCGCTTGCAGTTAAATGGGAATGCGGATACTGGTCCCAATAACGATCAAAGTTCGGTTTTTTTGCATGAAAAACAGCATTTCCTTCTTCTACATTGCGGCAGCCAAAACCGTCTAAGATGATAAGTGCCACAGGCGACTTACTCATAGTGACCAGCCTCCAGCAATTGTAAAAAGGAATCAGTTTTCAAGCTTGCCCCGCCTACCAATGCACCGTCAATATCAGGCTGTGCCATGTACTCTTTGATATTCTCAGGCTTCACACTGCCGCCGTACTGAATGCGGATGGCTGCCGCTGCTTCGTTAGAAAACTTATCAGCAACAACTGAGCGGATATGTGCACAAACTTCATTTGCATCCTGAGCAGATGAAGATTTCCCTGTTCCAATCGCCCAAATCGGCTCATAAGCAATAACGGCTTGTTTCAATTGGTCATCAGATAGCCCCGCAAGGCCTTTTTCAATCTGGCTACCAACGAAATCATTCGTTTCTCCAGCTTCCCTCTGCTCTAGTGTTTCACCACAACAAATGATAGGCGTTAACTGATTTGCAAAAGCAGCGTGAGCTTTTTTATTTACGGCTTCATCCGTTTCATTGAACATTTCCCGGCGTTCAGAATGACCAAGAATGACATATGATACACCAAGATCAGCCAAAGCAATTGGACTGATTTCTCCTGTGAAGGCACCACTCTCTTCAAAGTGCATGTTTTGCGCCCCGATTTTCACATCGGTTCCTTTTGCTGCTTGAACAAGTTGATCCAAAAATAAAGCTGGAGCACATACAACTGAATCGATTAAATCTTGCTTCGGAATCAAATTGCTCACTTCTTCTAAAAAGGCAGTCGCTTCAGATAGTGTTTTATTCATTTTCCAGTTTCCTGCAATAATCGGTTTTCGCATTTGGTTTCTCATCCCTTCTAAAGTTGATATTTTTAACGGTTCACTCTTATTTATCGTTCAAGGCTACTACTCCAGGAAGCTCTTTGCCTTCCATGAACTCAAGAGAAGCACCGCCACCAGTTGATATATGGGACATCTTTTCTGCTAAGCCAAACTTTTCAGCAGCTGCAGCAGAATCCCCTCCGCCTACAATGCTGTAAGTATCTTTTGCTTCCGCCAATGCTTCAGCAACAGTTCTCGTTCCATTCGCAAATTTATCGAATTCAAATACACCCATTGGTCCATTCCAAATTACTAGCTTAGAGCCCTTGATTACATCTGCAAATAATTCACTTGTTTTAGGTCCAATATCAAGCGCCATTTTATCATTTGGGATAGCATCAATATCGACATTCTGGGCTTGTGCATCAGGTGAAAATTCTGCTGCTACAACAGCATCAATTGGCAAATGCAGTTGTACGCCTTTTTCTTTCGCACTCTCAATGAAAGATTTAGCCAGCTCGATTTTGTCTTCTTCTAATAAAGAATTACCGATTTCATGACCTTGTGCTTTAATAAATGTATAACCTAATCCACCACCAATAATCAAGTGATCGACATTTTCCAACAGGTTCTCGATAACACCTATTTTATCCTTTACCTTTGCTCCCCCAATTATAGCTGTAAAAGGACGTTCTGGATTGGATAGAGCTTTTCCTAATACCGCAAGCTCTTTTTCCATTAACAATCCAGCAACAGCAGGAAGATGATGGGCTATCCCTTCCGTTGAAGCATGTGCACGGTGCGCAGCTCCGAATGCATCATTTACATAAACATCAGCCAATGCAGCAAATGACTTCGCTAATTCAGGATCGTTCTTCTCCTCACCAGGATAGAAACGAACGTTTTCCAATAATAGAATCTCGCCATTTCCCATGTTATCAATGATTGATTGAACTGACTCCCCGTAAGCTTCTTCAGCCTTTTGTACATCTTTGCCACTAAGTTCACTTAGTCTTTCCGCAACAGGAGCTAGGCGTAATTCTTCAACAACTTGTCCCTTTGGACGACCAAGGTGGCTGGCTAAAATAACTTTAGCACCTTGTTCTGTCAGATAGGAAATCGTCGGCAGTGCAGCTTTGATTCTCGTATCATCCGAAATCTTTCCGTCCTGCATCGGAACGTTGAAATCAACACGGCAAAATACGCGTTTCCCCTTTAATTCAATATCTCTAATCGACTTTTTATTCATAATCCAAGAACCCCCTTAGATATTGTTAACATATTTTTGATTCTTTTAGTCAAAAAGGGAGAGGGTAAATATCCCAACTCCCCTTTTCTCTTTTTCATTATAGTCGGTTTCCAGGAAATTATCCAAAAACAAGAAATGTAAACGCTTGACTGTTTAATGACTTACTAATAATATCATCTTCTGCCAAGTTTTTTTAGAGGTGTTATTAAAAAAACCTCACCTTGGTGAGGTTTTTTTAATATTCTAATTACAATCCTTTTTTAGCCAAATAGTCGATTAAATCTACAACACGGCTAGAATATCCTGTTTCATTATCATACCAAGATAATACTTTTACCATGTTTCCTTCCATTACCATCGTGGAAAGAGCATCAATTGTAGAAGATGATGCGTTACCGTTATAGTCTCCTGATACTAGAGGAAGTTCGCTGTAATCAAGAATTCCTTTTAGTTCTCCTTCTGATGCCTTTTTAAATGCTGCATTTACTTCTTCAGCTGTTACATCTTTTTCAAGCTCTGCAACAAGGTCGACTACAGATACGTTTGGAGTAGGTACACGCATTGCCATACCATTCAATTTCCCTTTAAGTTCAGGAAGTACAAGTGCAACAGCTTTTGCTGCCCCAGTTGTTGTAGGAATGATATTTTCAGCCGCTGCACGTGCTCGACGATAATCTTTATGAGGCAAATCAAGGATTTGCTGATCATTTGTATAAGAGTGAACTGTAGTCATCATACCGCGTTTAATTCCGAATTGTTCATGAAGCACTTTAGCAAATGGAGCTAAACAGTTCGTCGTACAAGAAGCATTTGAAATAACGTGGTGGTTTTCTGCATCATATTTGTCTTCGTTTACACCCATAACGATCGTGATATCTTCATCAGATGCAGGAGCTGAAATAATAACTTTTTTCGCGCCAGCTTCTAAATGTTTAGCAGCATCGGAACGTTTTGTAAAACGTCCTGTAGATTCTACAACTACTTCTACTCCTAGTTCTCCCCATGCTAACTGTGCAGGATCACGTTCAGCCAATACTTTAACTTTATGGCCATCAACAACTAAGTAATCCCCATCCACTGTTACTTTTTCATTAAGAGAGCCATGAATTGAATCATATTGCAGAAGGTGCGCTAACATATTAGCATCTGTTAAGTCGTTAATAGCTACAATATCTACCTCAGGATTACTCAATGCTGCCCGAAATACATTACGTCCAATACGTCCAAAACCATTAATTCCAACTTTTACTGTCATGAAAAATTCCTCCTTTTAAGTTCGCAAATATATTAAGGGGTATAATTCCCCTGAATTAACTCTTGTGCTGCCGCTTCATCCGTGATTAAAACCGTCGATGAAGGTGCGCCTTTCATATATGAACGGATTGCTTTTGCTTTAGTTTTCCCACCTGCTACAGTAATCACTCGCTTTTCAGGGCTAAGATCATCTAATTGAATGCCGACAGTCAAAACTTTATGAACAACTTTTCCGTTTTCATCGTAATAATAACCGAATGCTTCTCCTACAGCATTTCCATCAATCAGCTTCTTTAGCATTTCTGGTGTAGAATTTCTTCTTTTAGCCATTGCCAAAGCATCACCAATTCCATGGATAATCATATCGGCTGACTTGATTTGGGAAATAACTTCTTTAATTGCAGGTTCTTTCATAAAGGAAGCATATACCTCACCGCTTAATTGATCAGGTACATATAACACTCGGTACGAGGCATGCGTCTTATGTGCCATTTTCTCTACAATGGTATTAGCTTGATTCTGTACAGCTTCACCAATTCCGCCGCGAGCAGGGACAAATATCAATTTCCTTGACGCTGCATCAGGTGACAAAGAATTAGCTACTTCGGCCATTGTTGATCCACCTGTAACAGCAATGGTATTCTTTGATTCCCACTCTTGTTTCATACGGTTTGCACATGCTTTGCCCAATTCTTTTTTTACCCATGGAATTTCATCACAATTACCAGAGACTATGATGACTTCATCAACTTGTAATATGTCCTGCAACTTCCGTTCCATTATGTCTATACCCATTACTTCACGCATTATTCCTTCTAACTTATCCAGGATCTCCATCCCTTCATCAGTGAGAGTCATTCCAGAACTGAATATATTTATCAGGTTCTGACTTTTCAGAAAATCAACCTCACCTCTTAGCGTCCGCTCCGTCAAATTAAGGCTAACTGCCAGACTTCGCCTTCCAACTGGCTGCATCATTTTGATATAACGCAGGATATCATATCTTTTTTGCATAACCATAAGGAAATCAGGTAATAATTTTCTTTGTACCTCGAGTAATGTACGCATGTTTAAAACTCCTAAAAGTTAAAGTTGGACACTTTATGTCCCGCATAGTCATTTAATGTCCCACTTAAAACAAAAAAATATTCCTGCTACATATTTTATTCTAGCAGGAACGGAATGTTTCTTCAAATGATTTGAAAAATTATTTTTCCACAAGCCTATTTAAAGCTGATTTATCAACATTTCCGAATTGAATTATATTACATTTCCATTCTATAACAGGAATCATAAGCCCGAACTTTTCAAGTAAAGCATCATCAGAATAGATATCAATTTCCGTATATACTATACCTGATTCAAATTTAATCTCTTCAAGAATCTGTTTGGCCTTTTCACATAATGGACATTTTTCCCTGCTGTATAAAACAAACACATTTGATTCCAAATTACTCATCCTTTTCAATCATATCTTTTTCGTTTAGATGAAGAAGGAATCCCTAATTGTTCCCGGTATTTGGCGACAGTTCGACGTGCCAGAATAATTCCATTCTCCTCTTTTAATCGTTCAGCCAAGTCCTGGTCAGAAAGCGGCTTTTGTTTATTTTCACTATTGATCGCTGCCTGGAGGCTTTTTTTTGCTTGCATGCCCGACATATCTTCATCAAGGCCGACAGATTGTAAAGAAGTAGTGAAAAATATCCGCATCTCTATCGTACCAAATGGTGTCTGCACGTATTTCCCTTTAACAGCCCGGCTTACTGTGGACTCATGTATGCCAAGCTCGTCGGCGATTTCTTTCATGGTCATCGGCTTTAAATAATTTAAACCGTGATGAAAGCAAGCTGGCTGTTTTTCGACTATACACTGAATAACCTTCAATATAGTCTCTTTTCTCTGTTGAATCCCTCTTGAGATCCATTGGTATTCTTGCCACTTATCCTGGATAAAACGTTGCACTCCCTGGTCCTTATGACTCTTCATTCTGTTTAAATACCCTTTATCCACATTAAGATTAGGTGTGTTACCATCATAATTCCCGACAAGCAGGATTCCGTCACGAACTTCCACGACTACATCCGGCACAATATAGGATGGTTTTTCCTGAAAAAAGAGTGAAGCAGGACGCGGATTCAATGTCTGGACATAATCAAAAACTTCTTGAATCTCCTTCATTGTAGCGCCAATTTTTTTACTTAAGTCTTTCCACCGCTTTTCAGCAAAATCGAGGAAATGGTTTTCTATGATCGATTCTGCTAGCAGATTCACACCTTCTGCTTTTACCTGAAGTAAAAGACATTCTTGAAGATTCCTCGCTGCAAGCCCATGCGGCTCGAGTTGCTGTAAAAGTCGTAGGCTCTCATCTAAAACGACTGAAGATATCCCCGGAACACATATATCTTCCAGCTGGATTCGCAAGTAACCGTTTTCATCAAGGTTATGAATTAAGAGCAACATCGCCTTCTGCTGCTCACCAGAAAGTTGCTGGTGATTCACTTGCGACATGACATGCTGTTCAAGTGAAAGGGTATCTTCACTGATTTGTTCAATCCAATAATTAGCATCATACGTATTTTTAAGAGTTCGTTTACCCTTTTTCCGGTCAAGGGTTGGCTGAAACAAAGCAGATGTTGGCTGATCTAGGGACAGTAATGGATTTTCCACCATTTTATTTTCTAAAAAAGCGGAAAGCTCTTGTGCGGAGTACTGCAACAATGTAATAGCTTGCATCAGCTCCTGGGTCATTGCCATTTTTAATGTTTGCTGTTGAAAAAGTCCTGCTTTCATATTCATACTCATCGATTCATCCCTCCCCTATTTCATTTTACATTATCAGGAGAAAATTCTACACAAAAACCCATGAAAACGCTTACGTTTTTTTCTGAATAGTGTATTTGTTTTAAATACTATATGTCAGGAATGCGATTTTCACAACTACTTTTATTGAGAAATCAACATTTTCTAAGGGTAATGACTATTTTTTTCCAAAATAGGGTGATATTACAGGATTCTATGAAAATTTACGGAAATCGATTAAATTCATCAAAAATCGCTTGGAGCCGTCGGATGCCTTCACTTAAAAATAACAAATAAAAAATCCCCTACTTAATTAAGCAGGAGATTGGTAATGCCCTCGGCAGGAATCGAACCTGCATTTCAAGCTTCGGAGGCTTGCGTTCTATCCGTTGCACTACGAGGGCGAAATAGAAGATCATTTACTATATTTTTTCGACAGACTTCATTATATGATAGAATGCCTTCCTTTGCAAGGGTTATCAGGTTTAAAACTTCGGCTTTTGGGTATTATGGGTAATGTGGAAATTCATCCCTGTGCGGCATAATTATAAATAAATTTAATTAGGAAGGAGACTTAGCTAGAAAATTGTCGAACAAATTATCAATTATAGGGTTTGTTTTGTTTGACCTAAATTGACCAAAAAGTGTATCATACATACATAAAGAATTTAAATGATTCTCTTAATCGAAGGAGGAAATGAACATGAATTTAATTCCTACAGTTATCGAACAAACAAGTCGTGGGGAGCGTGCCTACGATATTTATTCCCGTTTATTAAAAGACCGGATCATTATGCTTGGAAGCGCAATTGATGACAATGTTTCCAATTCTATTGTTGCTCAATTACTATTTTTAGAAGCAGAAAATCCTGAAAAAGATATTACTTTATATATCAACAGCCCAGGTGGAAGCATCACATCTGGTATGGCTATCTACGATACAATGCAATATATTAAACCAAATGTATCAACTGTATGTATTGGTATGGCTGCTTCTATGGGTGCATTCCTATTGGCTGCTGGTGAAAAAGGCAAACGTTATGCCCTGCCAAACAGTGAAGTCATGATTCACCAACCACTTGGAGGAGCTCAAGGTCAAGCAACGGAAATTGAAATTGCAGCACGCCGTATCCTTCACTTGAAAGACAAATTAAACCAAATCCTAGCAGAACGTACTGGACAACCTATAGAAGTCCTTCAAAGAGATACAGAACGCGATAACTTCATGACCTCTGAAAGAGCTCTTGAATATGGCTTGATTGACAAAGTCATCACTCGTAGCAATCTTGAAGATAAAAAAGACAAATAATAAAACTAAAGGACTCGAAAGTAGCATAAAGCGACTTTTGAGTCCTTTTTCTTTTATGTGAAAACTTTAAGAGGATGCTTGTCGGCACCCTCTTATTTTATCCTTCTTGCTGTACGAATTCTTCTAATGCCTCTATTGCTTCTTTTTCATCACGGCCTTCAACAATAAGCTTGACGGACACGCCAGAGCTAATGGCAAGACTCATTAACCCCATAATACTTTTTGCATTCACTTTTTTTCCTTCTTTTTCAAGGAAAACATCTGAATGAAAACGGTTAGCTTCTTGAACAAAAAGAGCAGCCGGTCGTGCTTGTAAACCTGTTTTCAGTCGTACTTCTACTTGTTTTTCCACCATCTTGATCTCCCCTGTTAGCTTTATTTTTTCGCAGCAATAGCTTCTCCTCCACGGAGTCTATCAGCTATTTCATCAATTTTTCGCAACCGATGATTAATCCCCGACTTACTGATGTTTCCTCCTGATACCATTTCTCCAAGTTCCTTTAATGTTATATCCTGAAATGCTATCCTTAGCTCCGCAATTTCCCGAAGCTTATCTGGTAAAATATTTAATCCTACCGTATCCTCAATGTAATGGATATTTTCAACCTGACGCAATGAGGCCCCAATCGTTTTGTTCAAATTAGCTGTTTCACAATTCACAAGGCGATTTACGGAATTACGCATATCACGGACAATTCTTACATCCTCAAACCTTAATAAAGCTGAATGAGCTCCCACAATACTTAAAAACTCTGCAATTTTTTCGGCTTCTTTTAAATAAATGATATACCCTTTTTTACGTTCTAGCGTCTTAGCCTTTAAACCAAACTTATTCATTAGCTCACAAAGCGCATCATTGTGCTCTTTATAAAGTGAGAAAATCTCAAGATGATAGGAAGACGTTTCCGGATTATTGACCGAACCTCCCGCAAGAAATGCACCTCTTAGATATGAACGCTTACAACATTTTTTCCCAACAATAGTATCGGATATAGCATGGAGAATTTCAAAGCCCTCGCCTAAAATTTCTAAATCGGTTAAAATCCGCTGCCCTCCAGATGACATCCTGACAATATAAACATTATTCTTTTTAAGCTTCATCTTTTTACGAACCAGCAGCTCGACCTGGACCTCATAACTTTTTTTCAACAGCGTGTAAATCCGTCTGGCAATCGCTGCATTTTCGGTTTGAATATCCACAACAAGCTTCCGATTAGAAAATGAAAGGGATCCATTCATCCGGATAAGTGCACACAATTCTGCTTTTCCGCAACAATCCTTTCCTTCCAATGTAGTAAGCTCTTTTTTTGTTTCTGAAGCAAAAGACATCCATTTCACCCCCAATCGAACGCAGGTAATCTCTTTTTATTAGTCAAAAAGCAGTCTCCACTTATATCTACGGAACTATATGACTTTTCGTTTCATTTACCAGCATATTATAAAGCAAATCTGCCACTTTTTTTGTGTCATGGCGTATTACATTACCTTCATAGCTAAAAATGCGTTCTTGTATGATTTCAAGACCCATTCTTTTTAAACTTTCCACATCGTACACAACCGGTTTGGCATATTCAGCTTTATAACGTTCCTGAATTTCAGACGGTATTTCCTCATTATTAACAAGTATCCTGTCAATATATGCATTTCCCATATGATCATATATAGCTTTTATATGATCGCTTGCGCTATAATCCAGCGTCTCGCCTGCTTGTGTCATTAAATTGCAAATGTACACTTTCTTCGCCTTAGAGCGGCCTACTTCTTCACCAAGACCTGGAACAAGTAGATTAGGCAGAATGCTAGTGTATAAGCTTCCTGGACCGATGACGATAAGATCTGCCTGCTTGATTTCTTGGAGAGTTTCACTTAGCGGCTTTATATGTTGGGGCGACAGAAATACTTTTTTTATTTTCTTTCCTGAAAAGGGGATTTTGGATTCTCCAGTAACAATCGATCCATCATCCATTTCCGCTTGGAGAACCACACTTTGGTTGGCAGCTGGCAGTACTTTACCCCGGACATTCAAGAATTTACTCATTTCCTGGATTGCATGGACGAAATCTCCCGTTAATGAGGTCATAGCAGCGAGAATCAGATTCCCCAACGAATGCCCGGACAACTCATTTTTACTCTGAAAGCGATGCTGAAACATTTGCTCAACAAGAGGCTCTACATCTGACAATGCAGCAAGAACGTTACGAATATCACCAGGTGCGGGGATATCCATGTCCTCACGAAGGCGCCCTGAACTTCCACCATCATCAGCTACCGTAACGATTGCTGTTATATCCACTGGATGCTTCTTTAATCCTCTTAATAAAACCGGAAGGCCGGTTCCCCCTCCAATGATCACAACTTTAGGCCGGTTCTTTTTATTTAACATCTTTTACTTTCCCCTTACTTTTTTCGATATCTCGATGAGACACCTGAACCCTGTAATCCTTTTGGAAGTAGTTCGAAATATACTCAGTCAATGCTACAGAACGGTGCTGACCTCCTGTACACCCAATCGCAATAACAAGTTGCGCTTTCCCTTCACGCTTATAATATGGAAGCATAAAGGTAAGCAGATCTGTTACCTTTTCTAAAAACTTTTGTGTCTCACTCCATTTTAAAACGTAGCTAGATACTTCTTGCTCCAACCCCGTCTTTGGCCTCATGTGGTCAATATAGTACGGATTGGGTAGAAAACGTACATCAAACACAAGGTCTGCATCTATAGGTAGACCATGCTTGAACCCAAAGGACATGACATTGACTGTAAATCCTACACTTTTATCCGTTGAAAATTCTGAAGCAATTTTTTCCCTAAGTTCACGTGGCTTCAGCTGTGAAGTATTAAAAATCAACTGAGCCCTTCCTTTTAGTTCATCCAAGAGTTCCCGTTCCATTTTAATACCTTCTAATGGCCGGCCTAATGGAGCTAATGGATGGGTCCTTCTCGTTTCCTTATATCGACGGACCAAGGAATCATCATCAGCTTCAAGAAAAAGAATTCTTGGTGAGACCGATGATGTTTCTGTTAATTTGTCCAAAGCAAGAAATAAGGAATCAAAAAATTCTCTCCCCCGTAAATCCATAACAAGTGCTACTTTATTCATCTTATTCCCAGAGTCCTTCATTAACTCCAAAAACTTTGGCAATAAAGTGGGCGGCAAATTATCGACGCAAAAAAAGCCGAGGTCTTCAAAACTTTGAACCGCCACTGTCTTTCCTGCTCCTGACATTCCAGTTATGATGACCAATTGCGTTTCATTCATCTGCCCTGTACTCATTTTTCTCCGCCCCCATGTATAGCAATCTTTTTTATAAGTAAATATTAACCTGGATCTAGTCGATAAGAAAGCAACTTAAATTCAGGTGTATAGGTAAACGTTCCGTAAATAATTCCACTTCCATGAACCATATAGTCCAGAATGTGAAAATCCCCTTCAGCCATTTTCAGCTTTTTAACATCTTCTATAGGGTGCCAGAAAAGCTCCCCTTCTTCACATACATCTACATTGACACCATCAGAGTCCGTAGCAAAGAAAGTAAACATCATCCATTCTGACAACACCTTATCCCCATCCTTCATAATGAAGGTGAAAATGCCTTTGATGGTAGGGTTTTTTAAATAAACACCTGTTTCTTCGCGAAATTCTCTTATACAGGCATCACGTATAGATTCTCCGGGCTCCATCTTGCCACCAGGAGCTACCCACCATCCGCGTCTTGGTTTTTTTAATAATAAGATTTGATTATCCTTAATCAATACACAGTTTGTGACACGTTGCACGTTCTTCACCTCAAATTGGCCTCTGCTCGACTATAGAAACCTTCACTCTTGTGTTCCAGAGATTCAGTTTATATCTTTAAACCGCCGCTAGACATCCATTTGGCGATTTACAAATGCTTATAGTTCAAACAAGCTGTATTTTAAATCTTACCCTTATGAATGATATATGTTTAGTATATCTTATCATTATACTATTTTTGAAATAAGCTAACAATAAAGTAACCTTCCTGCATTGGGGGAATATTCATCTCGTGGAATTACCGAGTAAATTTCTTCTCTAGCTTACCTCCTATTCTTCTCCACTTTCATTCCCTAAATGCAGATGGCTATCTTACTTTCTATTACAACATATTGATTCTTCCTAGAAAATGGTAGGGAAGATATAGTCTTAAAGCAGGAAACGAAAAAAAGGACACAGATTCTTAATCTGTGTCCTCAACGTTTTATAATAAAAGGGGGTCAACTTCTACTCTTACTATATCCAATCATTATTTCACTGGTGTTACAACATAATTAAAACAGAATTACGATGTGTAAATTTTTGTATATAAATTATAATACTTAAGCCTTCGGTTGCAACTTTTCTTGAAGTTCTTCCACATAATGCTGAACAGATTGAGCAGCAATACTTCCATCACCTGTTGCTGTAACAATTTGGCGCAAAGTTTTTTCACGAACATCTCCAGCAGCAAAAATACCTGGGACCCGTGTTTCCATCCGATCATTCGTTTCGATGTAGCCTGTAGAATTCAAGATGCCTAATTTTTCAAATGGCTTAGTTAGTGGCAACATTCCGATATAGATGAATACACCGTCTGCGTCCATTACTTTCTCTTCTCCATTTACTGTGGAAACAAGAGTGACACCACCAACTTTACCGCCTTCTTCATTAATTTGCTTCAAAGTATGATTCCAGATGAAGTTAATTTTTTCATTGGCAAACGCACGATCCTGAAGGATTTTCTGTGCACGAAGCTCTTCACGTCTGTGAACGATCGTTACTTTCGAAGCAAAACGAGTTAGGTACACACCCTCTTCAACTGCAGAGTCTCCTCCGCCGATAACGAACAGTTCTTTTTCTTTGAAGAATGCTCCATCACAAACAGCACAATACGATACACCACGTCCGCCTAATTCTTTTTCGCCAGGAACGCCGATTTTCTTGTATTCGGCACCTGAAGAAATAATGATCGAACGAGCTTTAAATTCTTTAGAACCGGCAACAATTGTTTTATACTCTTCCCCGTCGATGATTTCCTTAACATCACCATAGGCATACTCCGCACCAAATTTCTTGGCATGGTCAAACATTTTTGTTGAAAGTTCAGGTCCGAGGATTGTGTCGAATCCTGGATAGTTTTCAACTTCCTCTGTGTTCGCCATTTGGCCGCCTGGTACTCCGCGTTCTAACATCAATGTTGAAAGGTTCGCACGTGATGTATAGACAGCAGCCGTCATCCCAGCAGGACCAGCTCCGATAATAACAACGTCATAAATTTTTTCAGACATGTTCTCACTCCTCCATATTCCATAACAAATGGAACCTTCACTAAGGTTAGTGTTCCCTACCTATTATCCTATATAACAAATAATTTTTCGTCCAAATATCTGCTCACTCTAGGAGCGTTTGAACCAATTTTACATACTTCGATAAGGTCGACACCGATATGAAATGTTTGTCTGCTATTGCCTGCTTGCTCATCTTTTCATTTTTAAGCTGATTCCACACGTATTCGACTGCAGATGCCCAGCCTGCTGGATTATTAAGCTTTTGCTCTGAATTAACCGCTTCGATGAAGACAGAAAACCACATTAAATAGAGCCCAGCTTCATCTAATTGAATCGGTTGAAAATGCTGATATAATAATTCAGCCGTTCGATCGGCAAAATCAATGGGTGTCAGTTGACGATTTTTTGCAGGAGCTTGCACCAGGTCTGCATAATCCCTTTCCAAGTCAGTGAAGTTCTGATTCAGGTTGAGGACCTGGTTTTTCAATAGCTTTTGCTTATGAACCGAATGTTTCAAAAGGAAAATAGCAAACAGTCTTTCTTCAATAAATTCGCTTTCAAGCCGTTTTATAATGGAAGGAAAATGATGTTCAAAACCATCAGAAGTTGCATTCATATCTCCCCAAGGCTCCATGCCTTCTTTTTCCGGATTCATTTCTACAACCTTTTTCCAAGCTTTTCTAGCTGCCTGTTCATGTCCTAAGTGGAAGGCCGATATAGTAAGCCAATAGTAGAAGGTTCCATCTCCTTCAAACCCTTGTTTCTGCAATATTTTTAGCCATTTATATGCGGATGCATAGTTCCCGATTAACGCGAAAGTCGCACCAAGCTTGAAGCGATGTTCAGATAACATCGGCCGAATTTTTTCGAGCATTTGTATGAGCTCTTCCACCTTATCCTCATCCTGTTGATAATGATGGAAAACCACCAGATTACAAAGCGCATGTAAGTTTCCTGGACTTTTTTCAAGTACCTCATCCAACGTTTCAAAGGCTTCATCTACCTGACCAAGGTAAAAATAAGCAAGTGCTAGATTATTATAAGCCGACCAATAATCCTGGTATTCGGCAATCGTTTCTTTTAGTACTTCAATTGCCTTAGGGAAATTCCCCGATTCTAAATACTCACGAGCCTTTTCCTGCTTGGAAATAAGTCCATCATGCTTAAAGAGATTTTCTTCGGATTCATCCGACTCGAAGGTAATGAGTTCAAGAAGATCCTCTGCATCATCGCTGAACTCTCCGTCTTCTTCTTTATCCAGGTATGCACTCGCGTGGCGGTAAGCCTCCTTGAACATGCCTAAATGAGCATAATTATTCGCCAGGAAGTAATGGCATTCCGACATATATGGATCCATCACATCCAAGATATTTTCCAGGAGGTTATTTGAATAATTATATTCTCCGATCTCTGAGCAGGTGATTGCCAATTGACAGGCTATCATCGGTTCTGACGGTTCAAGTTCCAGCGCACGTTCCAAGTATTTTTTTGATTTAGGTAGTTCTCGTCTATGATATGCTTTTAGACCCTTGGTGAAATAATACTCACCTGTCGGGTGAAAGGTTAGAATTTTTGCCTGTTGGCCAAATTTAGAGTCTTTACTCATGTAATCCTCCATCTACAAGTTGATTAACCATAGTATTATAACATATTGAAGAATTTTTGCCGAATAATTCAAGAAAATGGAAAACGGATTTATGATACTTTTATTTAGAAATTATCAGGCAAAATACACGGGTTTTGAATCATCATTTTCTCATAAATGTTTTCCTTCACAGGTGTAAAAAAGAGCCAAGATTATGAAGTGAACCCAAAAAGTTAGACACTTTATTTAATTAGGCAGCCTTGAGGGCATGAACCCGGTAATCTTCCGGGCTCATGACTTTTAAATTTTACCTTGATTCGTTGATGATTGTCGTCGTAAACACACAGAAAAAAACCTTATAAGGAAAAATACCCTCCGGATTTGGGAGGGTATTTGACTATTTATTTATTCATTTTCTTTAGGTTCGTCTTTATCAGAATGTCTGGCCTTCAGTACATCAAGCACTGCTTGGAAAGGCAATTCTTGTTCTTGAAGAAGAACAAATAAGTGATAGAGAAGGTCTGCACTTTCCATAGAAAGCTCTTCAGCATCGCGGTTTTTAGCAGCAATGATTACTTCAGCAGCTTCTTCCCCTACTTTTTTCAAGATTTTATCAACGCCCTTATCGAATAGGTAGGTTGTATAAGATCCTTCAGGCATTTCCGTTTTTCTTTTTCCAATCAATTTCTCTAATTCCGTCAAGAAAGTCACATTTGTCTGTACCGCTTGTTGCGCTTCTTTATTTTGATAAATCGTTTCGCTGAAACAGCTTGTTGCACCTGTATGGCATGCCGGCCCTGCAGGAACAACACGAACGACTATTGCATCCTGATCGCAGTCATACTTCATTTCTGTGATTTTTTGCGTATTTCCACTCGTTTCTCCCTTATGCCATAACTCATTGCGTGAACGGCTGAAGAACACGGTTTCTCCTTTTTCTATGGATAATTGCAAGGATTCTTTATTCATATAAGCAAGTGTCAGCACTTCGCCAGTTCCTGCATCTTGGACAATCGCCGGAACCAGACCTTTTTCGTCATATCTAATAGTTTCGAGATTCATCGTACAACCACTCCTTGTTGTTTGAGAAACGTTTTGACTTCTTTAACAGATGTTTCTTTATAATGAAAAATTGAGGCTGCTAACCCTGCGTCCGCTTTTCCTTCTTCAAATGCTTCCTGGAAATGCTCCGCGTTACCTGCACCGCCAGAAGCAATAACAGGAACCGAAACTGCTTCCGATACCGCTTTTGTTAATGCGATATTAAAGCCCTGTTTTTCTCCGTCACAATCCATGCTTGTCAATAAAATTTCACCAGCACCACGTGTGACCGCTTCCTTCGCCCAATCAATTACTTCCCATTCAGTCGGTTTTCGACCGCCATGGGTATAAACGCGCCATGAACCAAGCTCTTCATCATATCGCGCATCAATAGCAATTACGATACATTGAGCACCAAAATAATCGGAACCTTCATTAATTAAGTCAGGTCGTAAAACAGCTGCTGTATTTAAAGATACTTTATCTGCACCAGCACGTAGAATCTTCTTCATATCAGCTAGCGAATTAATACCGCCGCCAACTGTAAACGGGATTGCTAGACTGCCTGCAACCGCTTGAACGACGTCTACAATCGTTTCCCTACCTTCGTGTGAAGCAGAAATATCAAGAAAGACAAGCTCATCAGCACCTTCTTGGTCGTAAAAGGCAGCTAGCTCGACTGGATCCCCGGCATCCCTTAAGGAAACAAATTGTATCCCCTTAACCACACGTCCGTCTTTTACATCCAGACAAGGAATAATTCGTTTGGTCAGCATTTAACCACGCACCTTTTCTACCGCTTCTTTTACAGTAAAGCGATTAGTATAAAGCGCCTTGCCAATAATCGCCCCTGCAACACCTTGAGCTTCATACTCCTTGAGGGTGATTAGATCTTCGAGCGAACTAATGCCGCCAGAAGCAATTACATTTTTGCCAGTTGCCTTCGCCATAGCCACAATCCCGTGCACATTTGGCCCTGAAAGCATGCCGTCTGTTGCGATATCGGTCACGATAAATGTCTCTGCACCAGCATCAGCTAGTAGTTTCCCAAGCTCTATGGCCTGTGTTTCTGACGTTTGAAGCCAGCCATGAGTGGCAACCTTACCATCCTTCGCATCAATGCCAATCGCGATATGGTTTCCATATTTTCTGATCATATCTTTAGTAAATTCCGGGTCTGAAACGGCCGAGCTGCCTAGAATTACACGCTCTACACCATTATCAAGATAATGAGCAATGTCCTGCTCCGTTCGAATGCCTCCGCCAATTTGGACGCGGGCACCTAACTCTTTGGCTGCTTTAATAACGTAGGAATCGTTGATACGAACGCCTTCTTTAGCTCCATCCAGATCAACCATATGTATCCAATCCGCTCCTTGGTCCGCAAAACTTTTAGCCATATCAAAGGGGGAATCGCCATAAACCGTTTCCTGATTGTAGTCTCCCTGGATTAAGCGAACGCATTTGCCTCCACGCATATCAATCGCTGGGTAAATCGTAAAGTTGCTCAAGCTTTTCCCTTCCCTTCTACTAATGTCAAATAATTTTTCAAGAGTGACATGCCCATCTGGCCGCTTTTTTCCGGATGAAACTGCATCCCAAATACATTTCCTTTGCCAACAATCGCCGGTACTTCCACATCATAAGTTGCTGAAGCGGTAATGTATGACTCATCAGTATCAGCGTAATAAGAATGGACGAAATAAACGTGTTCCTCTTCAAGGCCTTCGATCACTGGCGATACATGTTTAAATTCAAGACGATTCCAGCCCATGTGCGGCACCTTATAAGTCATCTCATTGGCATCCATCCCCGTAAAACGAACGACTTTACCTGGGATGAGAGATAATCCTTTTGCTGGTCCATTTTCCTCGCTTTCATCAAAGAGAAGCTGCATACCCAAGCATATGCCTAATAAATAACCTCCACCGGCTACGTATTTTTTCAGGAATTCATCAAGCTTTTGTTTTTCCAAAAGACTCATAGCATCTCTGAAAGAACCGACACCGGGAAGAATAATGCCTGTCGCTTTAGAAAGTTCTTCTGGATCATCGGAAATGAATGAGTCAGCTCCAAGTCGTTCCAGCCCTTTACTGACAGAGAATAAATTCCCCATTCCGTAATCGACGATTCCTATCATTTACAACATTCCTTTCGTTGAAGGAATACCTTTAACACGAGGATCAATGGTAGTAGCTTCGTCCAATGCACGCCCAAGCGCTTTAAATATCGCCTCAATCATATGATGCGTGTTGTGACCGTAATGAACGACAACATGAAGGTTCATCCGGGCTTCAAGCGCGAACTTCCAAAGGAACTCGTGCACTAATTCAGTATCGAATGTACCAACCTTTTGTGAAGGAAACTCTGCACGAAACTCAAGATGCGGCCGATTACTTAAATCGATGACAACCTGCGCAAGTGCTTCATCCATAGGTACGAAAGCATTTCCGTAACGCTTTATACCACGCTTGTCTCCAAGAGCTTCCAATAATGTTTGACCTAAGCAAATACCAATATCTTCAGTTGTATGATGATCATCGACTTCTGTATCACCCTTCGCATCAACGGTCAAATCAAACTTCCCGTGCTTCGTGAACAAATCAAGCATATGCGTCATAAACGGAACACCCGTCATAATTGAGGAATTCCCTTCCCCATCCACACCAAACTTCAAGCTAATATCAGTCTCATTCGTCTTCCGCTCCACACTAGCAAAACGCTCCATTACAACTCCTCCTCATTGGGGTCAGACCCCATTTCCCAGATGCAAAAATGCATTACAAATACTTTTATATCAATGTTTTCCGTATTATTTTCAGGGGTCAGGCCCTATTTCCCAAGTTTATTCGCACCGCGAGATTCGATTGCGCGGGCATGAGCTTCGAGGCCTTCCATGCGGGCAAAGGCAGCGATTTTCTCCGCATTTTGACGGAAGGCGGTTTCGCTGTACATGATGATGCTGGACTTCTTTTGGAAATCATCCACATTCAGCGGGCTGGAAAAGCGGGCCGTCCCATTAGTAGGCAACACATGGTTTGGGCCTGCAAAATAATCACCGACTGGCTCCGAACTAAAGCGACCAATAAAGATGGCCCCTGCATGGCGAATTTTAGCCATTACTTCGAGTGAATTATAGGTCACAATTTCTAAATGCTCTGGTGCCAGTTCATTGATGGCCCCAACAGCTTCCACCATATTTTCGCATACAACAATCCGTCCATAATCGTTAATGGATGCAGCTGCAATATCACGGCGTGGAAGTAACGCTACCTGCTTGTTCACTTCCGCTGACACTTCTTCAGCCAGCTCCATTGAAGTCGTCACCAGAACACTGCAAGCACGGGCATCATGCTCTGCCTGTGATAGCAAGTCCGCTGCCACTTCTGAAGCAATTGCGGAATCGTCAGCTAACACGGCTATTTCGCTAGGCCCGGCAATCATATCGATGGCAACGTCCCCGAATACTTCCCGCTTTGCTAACGCCACATAAATATTTCCTGGACCTACTATTTTATCAACTTTCACAATTGTTTCTGTCCCATAAGCAAGAGCCGCTATAGCCTGAGCGCCTCCAACCTTATAGATTTCTGTCACTCCTGCAATTTTCGCTGCAGCTAAAACCGCTGGCGTTAATTTTCCATCTTTTCCTGGAGGAGATACCATAACGATTCGTTCCACCCCTGCAGCTTTAGCCGGCATTGTGTTCATCAGTACAGATGAAGGGTATGCTGCTGTGCCACCTGGGACATACACTCCAACCGCATCAAGAGGTGTTAATTTTTGTCCAAGCATTGTTCCCGTATCATCAGTGGTAATCCATGAATTGCGAATTTGTTTCTCGTGAAACAATCGAATATTATCTGCCGCTTCTTGGATTATTGCAAGCTGCTCTACTGTTAATGCTGCTGTTGCTTCTTCAATTTCCTGTTCGGAAACGAGTAATTCCTCAAGACTTACACCATCAAAACGCTCAGTATAATTATGTAAAGCGACGTTTCCGCTTTTTCTTACATCATAAATAATATCCTGAACCGCTTTTCGTTGATCAGCCGTACCTGCATCAACAGAGCGCTTCAGTGAAATTCCTTCTGCTAACCGTTCAATTTTCATACGCTCACCTCATTAGCGATTCTTTTACTATTCTATAATTTCTGCTAAGCGATCCACAATTTCAGTAATCCTTGCTTCTTTTATCCTGTAGCTGACAGGGTTTGCCACCAACCTTGAAGTCACATCAGCAATTTTCGCATATTCAACAAGACCGTTTTCCTTCAACGTCTGTCCCGTTGAAACGATATCCACAATTCGTTCAGCTAAGCCAATTAAAGGAGCTAACTCAATAGATCCGTTCAATTTAATAATTTCGACTTGCTCTCCCTGTTCACGGAAATAACCAGAGGCTACATTTGGATATTTACTGGCTATTTTGGGCGCGATATCGCTAATTTTCGTACCAGGAAGACCAGCAACAGCTAAGTAGCAGGCACTGATTTTCAAATCAAGTAACTCATATACATCTCGTTCTTCCTCTAACATAACATCCTTACCTGCAATTCCAATGTCCGCTACACCGTGTTCCACATAGGTTACAACATCCATCGGTTTAGCTAAAATGAAACGTAGATTCTCCTCTTCTACTTCAAGAATTAATTTCCGGGAATCATCAAACTCAGGAGGTAGACGGAAACCGGCCTTTCTTAATAGCTCTGCCGCTTCTTCAAAGATTCTCCCTTTAGGCATCGCAATTGTTAAAAAGCTATTATTCATCTTTTCCATTCCCTCCATTCCCCACAAATAAATGCACTTCCGAAAATGTTCTAGTAAACGCATCAACATTTTGAACGACCGTGATATCTTGAATCGTCACCCGTTTTCCTTCAGATCTTTTTGATTTTGCAAAATCAAGTGCTTCCATTCTGCGTTCGGGAGTGAATAAAATACATTCCGGCGCAACAGGCTGCATAGGTTCCCCAAGTGCTTCAGCAAGACGATCCACACGGATGGCAAAACCCGTAGCAGAAGCATTCCAGCCGAATTTTTCAAGCAGGTTATCGTAGCGGCCACCATTACCGATTGGTGAACCTACTTGATCTGCATACACTTCAAATAAAGTTCCTGTGTAATAGCTCATATGGCTGACTAATGTTAAATCAAAGCTCACATATTGAGCCACGCCAAATTCTTTCAACTGCGCAGATAATTCCTTCAGTTCACCTAAAGAATCTTGTCCTTTGTTGTTTTCAACTATATCCAAAGCTTTTGTCAGCGTGTCTTCACTACCTCTTAATGAAATAAACTCGATGAGCCTTTGTTTATCAATAGATGAAAGCGGCAGTGATTTTACATGCTCCCTAAAACCTACATAATTCTTCTCATATAAAAACTTCCTTAATACAGAGGCTCTTTCTTCCGTACCTAGAATGCTCACGAAAAATTCCTGTAAAAATCCGATATGACCAATGGAAACCTTAAATTCCTGAAGTCCGGATGCCTTTAAAACATCTGCCAGTAACGCAATCATTTCAGCGTCGGCACAGATGGACTTATTTCCGATACATTCAATACCTATCTGTTCGAATTCTGCTGGTCGGCCGCCTTCACGCTGCTGAGCGCGGTACACATTTGCTGAATAGGCAAGGCGAAGCGGTATTTGCTGTTTTAGCAGTTTGGATGCCGCAACTCGTGCAATAGGGGCTGTCATATCCGGTCGAAGTACAAGCGTATGGCCCTGAGAATCAAGCAGTTTAAACAACTGCTGATCCAAAATAGCTGAAGCTTCACCAATTGTTTCATAATATTCCAAAGTAGGCGTTTCAATAAATTGATAACCCCACTTCTTGATTTCATCACTCATTTTATTTCGGACCGAGGCTTTCGTTTCATACAGCACCGGCAGTGTATCTCTCATGCCTAACGGTTTCTCAAACATAAATGGCTTAGTCACGACTGCACATCCTTTTGAATAATGGTTACTTTATATATATTTCCAATCGGTCCGCCTTTAAGCAAAAACCAATGTCATTACAAGTACTCATTTTTGTATATACAATTATCTTTCCAAGATAAAACTCTTAAAACCCACTGGGCTAACATATAAAATAGTATCAAAAAAAATAACATAATCATATAAATACTCGAAATTATCTATTAAATCACTTTAGTTCGCTAATATGGTAACAAGATGAAGTTATTAATAGTTTACTCCTGCCCCTATCTCCCGTCAAGAAAAAGGTGCCTGACCTTATTTCCCAAAATAAATAACGGTTACTGATACTTACAGCAGCAAGGTTTTGGAATAAAAAGTAAAGGGTCAGATCCTATTTCCCAGACCCATATACCTATCTTCAGTCAATCTTTGTTATTGATGTATACCTTTTGTTCAGGCTGTCTTATACTTTTTAGGAGATTGGTATTATTTTATTTTAGGGGGAAATGAGATTGAAGAGAATTTTTTCGTTTTTTGTTGCATGTGTCGTTCTTTTTTCGCTTGGTTTTAGCGGAACAAAGAGCTTTGCCGCAACTATGATTAACCAGGATGAGCTTAAAGCATATCTGACTGAAATAAGAATGACACAAGTTGAACTGGAAGATTATTTAGCATACTACGACTTGACATTAGATGAGTTAGAATCGGTAGCAGAGCTGCGTGATACGTTGGGACCGACTGTCACTCCAGAGACTTTACAGAATCTGCTTAATGAATATGAAATGACCGAAGAAGAACTTACGGACTTATTAATTGAATACGGCGAACTTGAAGAAGGAGAATCCATTATCGATACCTTCCACTTCATTTATGACATTGAAGATCTAATTAATTTAGAAATGGATTATGATGAGGAAGACATGGAATATGATGAGGAAGAGATGCTCGATTTAATGGATGGACTCTTTACTGAGATCGGTCTTACAGACGAAGAGCTTGAAAGATTCATGAATCACCTTTTACCCATCGTCGAGGACCCAGCTTTTGAAGATCGTCTAATGGCGATTTCCGATAGGATGGACCAATTCGAATATTTTGAAACAATTGATGAATTGTCTGCGGAACAAGTAGCGGAATTGCTTTCGATTTATAATGATTTGCAAAGCTTGCTACAAATTCAATTCAAATTTGCCTTAATACAGGACGGTGTCACCACAAACCTATCCCTTGAAGCATTATTCAAGCTTGATGAATTGACGAATGCTAGTTTACTAGTTTCAATCTATGATTTAAGCGGCAACCTTTTACTAGATTTTAAATTGACAGGTGAAATGATTGGTTCCAATTTAGTAAAAGAAACCGGTAATGACCTAAAACAGTCTACTGAGGTCATATCTAAAGTGGTGGATGTAAAATCTAAAGTGGTGAATGTAAAAAAAATAAAGAAGAAACCCACACATAAAACTGTAAAAGGCGGAGTGATGCCTAAAACAGCTGGCAATTACCTATTCGGTTCATTAATCGGTTTAATCATGATAGCCTTTGCATTTGGATTATTTAGAAAAGCGAGACTCGTTAAGTAAAATGAGTGAAAATAGGCATTCTAAGCACAAAAAAAGATGGTTGATTGCCACTGCGGCCTGCTTTTTGATCGTGGGTTTTTATTTTACAACGACGAACGCTTATACACTGTTAAAAGGATATGCCATATATAAATGGAATAAGTCTGAAACAACTGAGGCAACAGCTAAACACCCAGAAACAAAGGCTGATACTCCGGACGAGGATGAACTATATGATACACGACCGGAAACAGGTGATTTAATAGGTGAGCTTTATATTCCAAAGCTTGAGGCAACACTTCCGATCTACCATGGAACGAATGAAGATGAACTTGAAAAGGGTGTCGGTCATTTCGCTGAGTCGGTCCTACCAGGTGAGATGGATAATTCCGTTTTATCTGGACATCGAGATACCATTTTCAGAAAGCTTGGTGAAGTTGGAAAAGGTGACTTGCTTATTACCAAAACAGAAGCTGGCACGTTTACCTATAAAGTGAGGAAGGTCCGTATCGTTGATGCTGATGACCGTACGGTGATTGTTCCCAAGCCTAAATCCACACTTACTGTAACAACCTGCTACCCATTCTCATATATTGGTAATGCACCTGAAAGGTATGTACTGATCGCTGATTTACTTAAATCGGAAATAGACAATTAAAAATGAGGGCTGCATGCTTTTGCAGCCCTCTCTCCATAAAAAAAGGGTAGGAGGACAAATTCAAAATGGATAAAAAAGCTCAGGATAAGTTTTTTCAAATATTAAAAAATACGTATGATACTACAACTAACGAAGAGAATATATCGATTGACGAATTCATCGGCCAAATAAAGAATGAATTGACTTCACTATACCCCAAATTACATTAAAAAGGACTTGCCACATAGAATGGTAAGTCCTTATTTTCATAAAGAAGTTTGCTGTTCCCGATTCAGCATTTCCTCTTTTGTATAAATGATTTTCATTGGATTTCCTCCGACAAAAGCTCCCTCGGGAACATCTTTATGGACTAGTGTACCAGCAGAGACAATCGATCCATTTCCAATTGTAAGTCCTGGGAGAATAGTTGAGTTGGCTCCAATCAATACTTCGTCTCCAATCACGACTTCTCCTAACCGATATTCATTAATTAAATATTCATGAGCAAGAATCGTCGTATTATAGCCGATGACAGTATTTTTCCCCACAGATATTTTTTCTGGAAACATCACATCCGGCATGACCATCAAGGCGAATGAAGTATGCTTTCCAACTTTCATATGTAAAAAAGTCCTGTAAAGCCAATTCTTCATGCCTAAAAACGGTGTATAACGCGCTAACTGAATCACCACAAAGTTCTTCACGACTTTCCAGAATGGTACGGTCTTATACACATGCCAAAGTGAATTAGCCCCTTCTACCGGATAGCGGGTCGTGCGTCTCATTTTCTAACCTCTGTATGCTTTTCAATCTCTATGATATTCAGTAAGTCAGCCATTTGCTCTAGCATATAGTCAGGATGATAGCTTTCTAAAAATTCACGTCCTCTAATCGACCACGCGACCCCCGCTGTTTTGGTACCAGTATTTTTCCCACCAAGAATATCATGATAACTGTCTCCAACCATGATTGCCTCTTCAGGAACCGAACCGAGTTGGTTTAACGCTTTTACCAGCGGCTCTGGATCCGGCTTGGCTTTTTCCACATCATCCAGAGTGACCACGACTTCAAAGAATTGGTCAAGTTTGCTTAAACGCAGACCTTTTTCGACGACATCACGTCTCTTCGTCGTAACGACCGCCAATTTATAGCCACTCTGCATCAAAGTTTGAATTGTTTCAAACACACCGTCATACTGTGTCACAAGTAAATCATGATTCTTCCAATTGTGCTCCCGATAGAAAGCGATCATTTCATCTATACGTTCCGGATCTATAGACGAAAACGTATCAACCAAAGTCGGGCCGATAAATGGAATAATATCCTCCCGCTTGAACTGTCCCGGACAATAATGATCTAAAGTTTTTGTAAAAGAGTCGATAATCAATTCAATAGTATTGATTAACGTTCCATCAAGGTCAAATAATAATGTAGTTATGTTACTGTTCATATACGGCTTCCTTCCTCTGCACACTGTCAGTCCGATTCCAAATATAAGCGACCACCATAGTAAGCACAATAGCGGTGATTAATCTGATAAGTAATAACGGCAAAACCGGAATCCCCAGTGGAATAAAAATTAGTGTATCCTCTATAACAGCATGACAAGCAACTAAAAAGATAAATGCAATCGTCATATCCTTCTTCGAGACATTATCTTCTTTCGCTGCTTGAATCATTACACCTGCCCCATATGCAAGACCAAGCGTCAACCCTGTTACAAATGGCATAGAGGCATTTGGCTTCATCCCTAAAACTCTCATAAAAGGAGCAAGAGCTTTTGAGAAAGCTTCTAGCCATTTTAAATCTTTCATGATTTGAACGGCGACCATAAGCGGGATAACGATAACCGCCAGTTGGGCTATTCCGGAAAGAGCTTGCATAACCCCATGTAAAAGGATGGCACCAACCCCTGTAATCTCGGCTGTCTCCCGGATAGCAATTCCTTGTGCCATTTCCGATCCGCCCTGCCAAACGAGATTGATGACAACCGCAGACAAAAGCGCCAGTCCAATCCGTACAGTTAAAATGATCCACAACTTGACACCAGTTTTCATCGCCACACCTGATTCAATTAATAAATTATGTGAAAAAGATAACATCATTGCGATAATAAATACCTCTTTCACAGTCAGGTCTAGCGTTAATATGCCTGCAATCGCTGCATATAAGTTCAAAAAATTCCCTAGAACGAGCGGGATTGCTGCGTCACCAGGAAGGCCGATGAGATTCATCAATGGTGCTATCAAGTTAATGATCCATAGCAATACAGGTGTATATTGAAGCACGGTAACAATCAACGTAACTGGAAAAATCACTTTTCCCAATGACCAAGTTGTATTCAAGCCAGAAAGGAGCCCCTTTTTAACTGAATCTACTATCACTATGCCCTCTCCCTTTACACATATTCTCTAAGCATCTAAATATCTTTTCTCGGCATATCCACGGACCCTTCTAAAGATCACTAATGCAATAGCAACAGCGATTAACACAATGGAAATCACTTGTGCGATACGTAGTGACTCCGTTAGCATCAAGCTATCTGTACGTAGTCCTTCAATGTAAAAACGGCCAATAGAATACCAGAATACATACGTTAAAAATAGCTCGCCCCTACGCAGGTTCACTTTACGTAAACTTAGAAGAATAATTACACCGATAATATTCCAAAGCGATTCGTACAAAAAGGTTGGATGATAATACGTTCCATTTATGTACATTTGGTTAATAATGAATTCAGGCAGATGCATATTTTCCAAGAACGATCTTGTTATTTCTCCTCCATGCGCTTCCTGATTCATAAAATTACCCCAACGGCCAATTGCTTGACCTAACAATAAACTCGGTGCAGCGATATCAGCCAACTTCCAGAACGAGACTTTCTTCACCTTAGCAAAGACTATCGCGGTCAGTACCGAACCGATTAACGCACCGTGGATTGCAATTCCACCATTCCATATCTTAATGATATCCCCAGGATTTTGTGAATAGTACTCCCACTGGAAGATGACATAATAAATACGTGCACTAATAATCGCAATTGGAACAGCAAACAATATCATATCTGTAAATATTTCTTTATCAAGACCTCTGCGCTCAGATTCCCTTAAAGCAATAATAAGACCTAGTAACACTCCGAAACCGATAATTAGACCATACCAATGTATTTGGATTGGCCCGAGATCAATTGCAATCGGATTCAGCGGCTGTATAGCTTGTTCCATTTCGTCCCCTCTTTTCCTATATACCTATTCATTAAAATTCATCATGATCCGGTTCTGCAATTGCATGATTCAAACGATCTGAAAATTGTTCTGCAGCATTTACTCCCATCCGTTTTAGACGATAGTTCATGGCTGCCACTTCAATAATAACAGCTAAATTTCGTCCGGGGCGGACAGGTACAGTTATTTTCGTAACTTCCGTATCAATTATTTTCATTTTTTCTTCATCAAGACCAACTCGGTCATATTGCTTATTTTTTTCCCATAGTTCAAGATTAATGACTATCGAGATTTTTTTATTGCTCCGGACAGCACCAGCCCCAAATAGCGTCATTACATTAATGATTCCTAACCCTCGGATTTCAAGAAGATGTTCAATTAAATCAGGAGCATTCCCGACTAACGTATCCTGATCTTCCTGACGGATTTCTACACAGTCATCTGCAACAAGTCGATGGCCCCGTTTCACTAATTCAAGCGCTGTCTCACTTTTACCGACCCCGCTTTTTCCAGTAATCAATACACCTAAGCCATAGATATCTACTAATACACCATGAACGGCTGTAGTTGGTGCTAGTCTACTTTCAAGGAAGTTGGTCAGACGGCTGTACAACCTTGTAGTCTTCATATTAGATCTCATCACAGGAACGGACTCCCGCTCAGATGCTTCAATCAACTCTATTGGCACTTCCTGACCACGCGTAATGATAATGCCTGGTGTAAAGTCCCTACATAGTTCTTCCATTCTCTGTATTCGATCCGGCTCATTCAGTCGATTAAAAAACGACATCTCCGTCATACCTAAGAGCTGTACTCGATCCGCAGGATAATAATCAAAAAAACCAGCTATTTCAAGTCCTGGACGAGATAAGTCACTAGTGACAATTGGGCGATTAATTCCTTCTTCTCCGCTGATAAGTTCTAGACCGAATGCTTCAACTATATCTTTTGTACGGACTTTTGCCATATATCTTTCCTCCTTTTGGAGCGATACTATTTTTAGCGATACTTTTTCTATTTTAGCATTTTTCTGTTAATAACCAAACAAAGCATTATCGATTTATTCTTTTTTTCTGATGAACATGCTACTTTTTATTCCACTCGTTTGATTATAATAATGGATAAAGTATTTTTGGAAAGGAAAGAATTACATGAAAATCATTATTGATGCAGGGCATGGGTATAATACTCCCGGCAAACAATCTCCTGAGGGTATGAAGGAATATGAATTCAATAGGGAAACGGCTGAATTTACGAAGTTCTATTTAGAAAAATCAAAAGCAGTCACCGTTCATTTTGTTCATGAAGACGGGCGAGATGTTCCACTTAAGGAACGTATAAACAGAGCCATTTCACTCGGAGCTGACTTATATATCTCCATTCATGCAAACGCCTTTGGTTCTGGAAGTTGGCATGAGGCAAATGGAATTGAAACGTTCATTTATCTCTCGAGACCGAAAGAGTCACTTTCCATAGCTGAAAAGGTCCAAAGCGAACTTGTTAAAGCTACTCAGTTAAAAAATAGAGGGGTAAAAACCGCCAATTTCCAGGTTTTACGCGAAACAAGATGTCCGGCCATTTTAGTCGAATGCGGGTTTATGACCAATCAAAAAGAAGCATCTCTTTTAAAAACTACGGCGTACCGGAAAAAATGCGGAGAATCTATTGCTAAAAGCATCCTCGCCTACTATAACCTCCAAGCTGATGTAAACCCCATTATGTATAAAGTTCAAATAGGTGCCTTTACAGAAAAGAAAAATGCAGAGGCTCTTGTCAAAAGGTTAGCCAAAGTTGGTTACAAAGCAATCATTAGCGTACAAAAATAAATGAAAGCCCCCCATTTGAACTGGTGGGCTTTCATTTTCACTAGGAAACTGTTATCGCTGCAGTCTTGGTTTCTGCAAATACATGAAGCACAGGAACTTCCTCTTTAGCAGTCTTAAACTTAAGGACCTTTTGAACCACATCACTCTTTTCTTCGATGATGGTCATCCCTTCCAAGCTTACGTTAAAACCTCCTAAATTAGATTTCAACTCTCCCTCGATTGCCTTTCCTGGCGGCAGGATCAGCTGGACTTTTCCGGTAATCGATTTAGCATGTATAGAGTCGCAATCTAGCTCGGAGTTTTTGCAGACAATTTCACCATTAAAAGTTTGCACATCTATTTTTTTGAAATAACCATCCGCATTAATAGCACCGTTTAAGGTTTCAGCTTCCAAGTCATTATAATTTGTATCTGAAATGGTGATCGTTCCATTACCTGTTTCGAGCTCGCACGACTCACCATTACCCTGTAAAATATGAATCGCACCATTGGCTGTTTTTGCTTTGAGTTTATTGGATTCCAATGATTCGGCGGTTATAGCACCGTTAAACAACCTTACCTGAATGTCCTCATATTCCTTCCGAGGAATGTACAAAACCGCATCGACTTTAATGGATTTTTCGAAAACCTTAAACCTCATTTTCCCTTCTTCAATCGAGAAGTGAACATCCTCTAAAAAGTTTTTTCTCGCTTCTTCGATATCCTCCACCCTGTATACCTTTGCCTGACATTCAACCCGTACATCCTTATGATCCCAAGTAGCAATTTTTATTTTCCCATTGGCTATATCTATATCGACTCCATTCAGAACCTCATAATCATGCTGGAAAATATGACTGACATCAACTGATTTTCCAAAGTTGAAATCAAGATCGGTTTCTTTAATCTTCTTAAAAGCACTTTCAACAAAATCAATAATCTTTTCCTTTGATGACTGAATATTCTTCTTGAACGTGTCCTGAGTATTGTCCTCGCTTTTCTTATCCACGACTACGGTTGATAATTCATTTTGTAGTTTCTGCTCTTTCGCTTCACTTTCCTGACTAGCTTTTTCTAAGTCTTCCAAAAGACTCATTGCTTCTACCGCAGTCAACTTTCCATCTTGAATCATCTCTAAAATTTTCTTTCTTTCTTCCTGCATGAACATTCCTCGCTTTCTTAAATCATTTTATTCATACATACGCCTAGAAATCTAAAAAGTTTCATAAATACACTAAATTCCCATTTCTCGACAAGGTGCTGCGACAATTTTCGAAAAGAGCAAAGTGGAATTTCCCCGGAAATATCTAGCTTTCATGGGTTTTAATCAAATGATTAATTAAATTGACGCTGTCATATTTCCACATAAAAAAACAAGCCAACTGGCTTGTTTTTTTATGCATGTTCATGCTCTTGTTCTTTTTCTTCAATCAATTTTTCCATTCTAATTTGGTCACGGGTCAGAACAGGCTTTAAGTATTTCCCTGTGTATGATTCGGAAACTTCACATATTTCTTCAGGCGTACCGTAAGTGACAATCGTTCCGCCCTTATCCCCGCCTTCTGGACCTAGGTCAATAATATGGTCCGCAGCTTTGATGACATCAAGATTATGTTCTATTACTAAAACAGTATCCCCATTGTCTACCAGCCGTTGCAAGACTTCGAGCAAACTCGCTATATCATGGACATGAAGTCCGGTAGTTGGTTCATCCAAGATATAAAATGAGCGGCCAGTTGAACGGCGATGCAATTCAGAAGCGAGTTTCACCCTTTGCGCTTCACCGCCCGATAAAGTGGTTGCCGGCTGTCCAAGCTTGATATAGCTCAGACCAACATCATAAATCGTTTGTAGCTTCCGCTTGATTTTCGGGATGTTTTCAAAGAAACTAACCCCTTCCTCAACAGTCATATCGAGAATGTCGGAAATGTTTTTACCTTTATATTTCACTTCAAGCGTTTCCCGGTTATAACGTTTACCATGACAGATTTCACACGGAACGTAGACATCAGGAAGAAAATGCATTTCAATCTTGATAATTCCGTCACCACGGCAGGCTTCACAACGACCGCCCTTCACATTGAAACTGAATCGTCCTTTTTTATAGCCACGGATTTTCGCTTCATTCGTTGAAGCAAAAACGTCACGAATATCATCAAATACACCTGTATAGGTTGCTGGGTTAGAGCGTGGCGTTCTACCAATAGGTGATTGGTCAATATCAATGACCTTATCTAAATGCTCGATTCCTTTAATTTCACGAAACTCCCCTGGTCTAGCTTTGGCGCGGTTTAGCTTTTGAGCTAATGACTTATGAAGAATCTCATTCACTAATGTACTTTTCCCCGAACCTGAGACTCCTGTGACAGCTGTAAAAACTCCAAGCGGGAATTTAACATTAACGTTTTTTAGGTTATTTTGTTTGGCCCCTTTAATTTCAATAACACGGCCGTCATTTTTCCGGCGTTCCAATGGCAGCGGGATAAATTTCCTCCCTGATAAATATTGGCCGGTTAAAGATTTAGGGTTATTCATGACCTCTTCCGGGGTTCCAGCAGCCACGATTTCTCCACCATGAGCGCCTGCACCTGGTCCGACATCAATCAAATAATCCGCCGCAAGCATCGTATCTTCATCATGCTCAACAACAATCAGCGTGTTTCCAATTTCGCGCATATTCTTTAATGTTTCAATTAATCGATCATTATCTCGCTGATGCAATCCTATAGACGGTTCATCTAAAATGTAAAGAACACCAGTCAAACGGGAACCAATCTGTGTTGCCAATCGAATACGCTGGGCTTCACCGCCTGATAATGTTCCGGCTGCTCGGCTTAACGTTAAATATTCCAAACCGACATTGGCTAGGAAACCGAGCCGCTCCCGGATTTCACGTAAAATCAATCTCGCAATTGCAGCTTCCTTTTCGGTCAAATCAAGCTCGTCAAAAAATACTAAAGCTTCTTCTACCGATAAAGCGGTAGTCTCACTTATATGAACCCCTTGAACAAGCACAGAAAGACTCTCTTTTTTCAGCCGATGTCCCTTACATGTTGGACAGTGGTGCTCCGACATATATTTCTGCATTTGTTCACGAATATAATCTGAGTTCGTCTCCTTAAAACGCCGCTCGATGTTTCTTATGACGCCTTCAAATAGAATATGTCCCTCTTGCACTCTTCCAAAATCATTTTTATAGCGGAAATAAATTTTATCTTTACCTGAACCGTATAAAATTTTCTCCAATTTATCATCCGGTATATCTTTAACTGGCACATCCATATCTATGTCATAATGGGTGGCTACCGCTTCAAGAAGCTGAGGATAATATTGAGAACTCGTCGGTTCCCATGGGGCAATCGCATGTTGACGCAGACTTAATTCCTTATTCGGGATGACCAAATCACGGTCCACCTCAAGTCTCGCTCCCAAGCCATCACAATCAGGGCAGGCCCCGAACGGGCTATTGAAGGAAAACATTCTCGGCTCTAGTTCTTCGATGGAAAAGCCGCAGTATGGGCAGGCATGGTGTTCGCTGAACAGTAGTTCTTCTTCACCCATTACGTCAATGATGACTTTGCCTTCACCAAGCTTCAAAGCACTTTCTAATGAATCCGCAAGCCGTGCCATGACTCCCTCTTTAATAACAATTCGGTCTATAATGACTTCTATAGAATGCTTTTTATTCTTTTCGAGAGTGATTTCTTCACTAAGATCGTGCATCTCCCCATCCACACGAACGCGGACATACCCTTGTTTTTTTACTTCTTCTAAAACTTTTACATGCGTTCCTTTTCTACCTGAAACAATCGGTGCCAATACTTGAAGCTTAGTTCGCTCAGGGTAATCAAGGATGCGATCTACCATTTGCTCAATCGTTTGAGAGGTAATTTCTATATGATGGATCGGACAGGTTGGCCGGCCGACTCGAGCATATAGCAATCTTAAATAATCATAAATCTCCGTGACAGTCCCCACAGTTGAACGAGGATTCCGGCTCGTCGTTTTCTGATCAATAGAAATCGCCGGTGACAATCCTTCAATCGCATCGACATCCGGTTTATCCACTTGGCCTAAAAATTGACGGGCATAAGCGGACAGTGATTCTACATAACGTCTTTGACCTTCTGCATAAATCGTATCAAAAGCCAAGGAAGACTTTCCAGATCCAGATAATCCTGTTATCACGACGAGTTTATCTCTAGGTATCGTGACATCAATATTCTTTAAATTGTTGGCTCTGGCGCCTTTTATCACAATTTTCTCCATTGCCATGTTTCGTCACCCTTCCGCTTTTAACTCTAGTAATAAGTCACGCAGCTCGGCAGCACGTTCGAAGTCTAGTGCTTTTGCTGCTTCCTTCATTTCTTTTTCCATGCTTACCATCACTTTTTCGCGCTCTTTTTTAGGCAACTTCGCGAGGCTTGGAGCAAGGTCTTCTTTATATTCTTCACCTTCTTCGGCTACATGAGTAGCCCGGATGGAGTCACGAATGTCCTTTTGAATGGTTTGCGGTGTAATTTGATGCTCTTTATTGTATCTTTCCTGAATTTCACGGCGCCGCTTCGTTTCATTAATCGCAAGTTCCATTGAATTCGTAATACGGTCGGCATACATAATAACGTGGCCGCTTGCATTACGAGCAGCGCGGCCCATCGTTTGGATGAGTGAACGCTCTGAGCGAAGGAAGCCTTCTTTATCAGCATCGAGAATCGTAACCAACGACACTTCCGGAATATCCAAACCTTCACGTAAAAGATTGATTCCAACCAGCACATCGTATTTGCCCATTCGTAATTCTCGGATGATTTCTATCCTATCTAATGTTTTTACCTCTGAATGCAGGTATTGAACTTTGATTCCAATTTCCTTTAAATAATCAGTTAAATCTTCAGACATCTTTTTCGTTAAGGTCGTAATTAGTACCCGTTCATTCTTTTTAACCCGCTCCTGTATTTCACCTATTAGGTCATCTATCTGGCCTTCAATTGGTCGTACTTCAATCGTAGGATCTAGCAAGCCAGTAGGACGGATTATCTGCTGAACCATTTCCGGTGTGTGTTCGAGTTCAAATGGTCCCGGAGTTGCCGAGACGAATATAGATTGATGAACCTTTTCTTCAAATTCCTCAAATCGGAGTGGACGGTTATCTTTTGCAGAAGGCAGGCGGAAGCCATGATCAACGAGCACTTGCTTACGAGCCTGATCTCCATTGAACATGCCCCTGATTTGTGAAAGGGTTACGTGTGATTCATCCACAACTAATAGAAAGTCTTCTGGAAAGTAATCCATCAAGGTGTATGGTGTTGCACCTGAGGGACGGAGGGTTAAATGGCGTGAATAGTTCTCGATACCCGAACAAAAACCCATTTCCCGCATCATTTCTAAATCATAACGGGTCCGCTGCTCCAAGCGCTGAGCTTCAAGCAGTTTTTCATCCTCCCTCAATTCCTTCAATCGTACTTCCAGCTCTTTTTCGATATTTTGAACGGCGATCTTCATTTTCTCTTCACGAGTTACGAAATGGGAAGCTGGAAAAATTGCGATATGTTCCCGTTCACCAGTAATCTCACCGGTTAGGGCATCGACTTCACGAATACGATCAATCTCATCCCCGAAAAACTCGACCCGTACACAATGTTCATCACGGGAGGCCGGGAAAATTTCGACCACGTCACCACGAACCCGGAAAGTCCCCCGTTGAAATGCAATATCATTCCGCTCATATTGAATGTCCACAAGTCTGTGCAACAATGTATTTCTATCTATTTCCATGCCTGTGCGGAGAGATACCACCATCTCCCGATACTCTTCTGGAGAACCCAATCCATAAATACAAGAAACACTGGCAATGATGATCACATCTTTTCGTTCGAACAAAGAGGATGTCGCCGAGTGACGTAGTTTATCAATCTCATCATTGATACTTGCATCTTTTTCAATGAATGTATCAGTGGAAGGCACATAGGCTTCTGGTTGGTAGTAATCGTAATAGCTAACAAAGTATTCAACAGCATTATTAGGAAAAAACTCTTTGAACTCACTATAAAGCTGCCCTGCCAGCGTTTTATTGTGGGCAATGACAAGCGTCGGTTTATTTATTTGTTGAATGACATTAGAAACGGTAAATGTTTTCCCTGTACCCGTTGCCCCCAACAATGTTTGCATTTTCTTTCCTTCTTTTACACCATCGACAAGCTTTTCTATTGCTGCAGGTTGATCTCCTTGAGGAGAGTATTTTGAGACTAACTCAAACTTATCCTTCACCAAGCATAGCCTCCTACTGAAATATTTTTATATAAAAAACGGGATATACTATATCCCTTCTATTTATTCCGGTTTTAGAAAGTATATATACACATTCTACCACAATAGCCTCAAAACAAACCAGCAAAAGCGAACATCTATTCTATTTTTGGTTTTTTATAATCTTTAGATGTCGAGAGTAATAACAGGAAGAAGTACAAAAAAAGCACCTTTATGTCAGGCGCTCTTTGATGTTCGTTTCATCATTCTTTTTGACAACCAAAATCCCACTGTCAGTGACAGTGCGTCAACGATGATTAATAAATTTGTATGCGTATAACCTTTATATGCAGAAGCTGTAATCAACGCAACTGTTAAAACAAGACCCACGATATTATTATAGGTGACCCTTGAAAATAGCATAACAAGTAGACAAGGAAAGAAAAGGGCAGAAAGAAATTTAATCATTTTTTCATCTCCTTTATAAGAGAAAAATAGAATAGTTTCAGTTTAAATGATTATGAAGTTTTTTGCCAATCTATTTCCTACTATATTTAATAATTGTTCGGAAGGTTGGCTCTACCACGATTACAAATTTATTCTTATTAAGCAAAGAGACAAACCCCTTCTAAGAAGGAAGTTTGCCTCTTTTCCATCTGTTAATACGGATCTGCGTCATGTCCTTTTCTAGCTCCTTCCTCTGGGTTATCTGTCCCTCCCATAGGTTTTGAAGACTCTGTATGTTCAGAAGCTGAAGCTAAACCTTCTTTCAGTCTGCGACCGTATTCTTCATCAGCCTCCTCAGCAAGAGCAACCATTTTTTCCTGAATGCGTGGATCTGCAGGAGCTAATGCTGACACAAGATTGGAGATTAATTCATCTCTTTCCCAATCTTCAAATTCACGGAATGTTTCACCAGCCTGTTTCGTATTACTTTGCCGATCTATTGTTTCTCGAACAAGTTTTCCTTCTATAAAAGGTGTATACTCTTTGCCAGTTTGCTTGGCTTCCTTTAAACCACCTACAGTTGATGGTTCGTAGTTGATATGAGGACTTTGATCTCCTCTGCCAACTTCATATTGCATTTGTCCACCAGTTTGATTGGTTGCTGTTGGTTTTTTCGGTGAATTAATCGGTAATTGAAGATAATTTGCTCCTACACGGTGACGTTGTGTATCAGAATAAGAGAACGTACGCCCTTGTAACATCTTGTCATCCGAGAAGTCTAGTCCATCTACTAGGACGCCCGTACCGAATGCAGCCTGCTCCACTTCAGTGAAATAGTCCTCCGGGTTTTTATTCAATACCATCGTACCAACATGCAGCCACGGGAATTCATCTTTTGGCCAAATCTTTGTATCATCTAGCGGGTCGAAATCCAATTCAGGGTGATCATCATCACTCATAATCTGTACGTTGAGATCCCATTCCGGATATTCCTCACGTTCGATTGCTTCATATAAGTCCTGTGTGGCATGATTGAAATTCGTAGACTGAATTTCATTAGCCTCTTTCTGTGTCAAGTTCTTTATCCCTTGTTTAGGTTCCCAGTGATACTTAACAAGGACTGCTTTCCCCTCTTCATTCACCCATTTATAGGTATTAACACCAGATCCCTGCATCATGCGGTAGTTAGCTGGAATGCCCCAAGGGGAGAACAAAAACGTAACCATATGAAATGTTTCAGGAGAGCTTGAGCAAAAATCAAAAATTCTTCTCCCGTCCTGTATATTCGTGACCGGGTCAGGTTTAAAAGCGTGAATCAAATCCGGAAATTTCATGGCATCACGGATAAAGAAAATTTTCAGGTTATTTCCGACAAGATCCCAGTTTCCATCTTCTGTATAAAATTTAACAGCAAATCCACGAGGGTCACGTAACGTTTCTGGTGAAGTCCCTCCATGAATTACAGATGAAAACCTGACGAATACCGGTGTTTTTTTACCCTCCTCCTGAAATACCTTAGCTCTCGTATATTTTGAAATCGGCTCGTCCCCTGCTTTACCAGTCGGAACAAAATAGCCATGGGCGCCTGCACCGCGGGCATGCACGACCCGCTCTGGAATCCGTTCTCTATCAAAGTGACTAATCTTTTCCAGAAAGTCGTAGTTCTCTAGTGTACTTGGGCCTCTGTTACCGACCGTTCGGATACTCTGATTATTCGTGATGGGGTGCCCTTGCCGGTTTGTTAACGTTTTTTCTGAGTTATCATTTGTTCTTTTAGATTTTTCAGACAAAACATTTCCTCCTTTGCTAATTAAAACCATAATACATTTTACCTTACCCTAATTCCCAAATCTTACTCGTCTATCTTCAACATTATTCAAGATATTGTAAGACCAAGTTCTGCGGTTTAAACCTGGTAACCAATGTTAATGAAAAAAAGTTAGCTAAAACTATACAATCTGAATTCAGAAAACAAACAAACTTGAAAGACCACGGTACAAAACGTGAAATTTCGAGGTTATTTAATCAAGCAGCTAATTAGTAGAATTAGGATTTTTCACCAATCCCCAATCAAACCTAGAGGAAAAATTGATAGTAACTACTGGGGGAGATTGGGTTAAAAAAACACTTAAATTTGATTTAAATTTCTATAATCATGAAAAAGCTTTGAATGGAAAGCTATTCAAGGCCTTTTTTGTGAGAAGACGAGCATACCCATTTTTGTATATGTCATCAAAGCTCCATTATAATTAAGGATAGAATAAAAAAATTCAAAAGCGAGGTGCCTTCATTGGATGAAACATTATTAGGAAGACTAAGCAGAATGATGACAGGAAAGGTCAGCCGCTGGGTCGTCATCGCTGTCTGGATAATTGCAGCTACAATATTAACAATAACGTTACCGGATGTTAAGGATCGCACATCCAATAATACCGCTGACCTGCCTGCAGACTCAGCTTCTGTCGTGGCTGATAAGCTCATTAAAGAAGAGTTCCCGAATTCCTCAGGGATACCCGCCTTACTTACATGGCATCGGGAAGGTGGACTGACAGAAGCCGACTTGGCCGAGGTTCAATACCTTTCCAAGGAATTGACAGAGAATCCATTAACACAACAATCATTTTTACCTCCTCTTCATGAAATCCCATTGCCTGCGCTGCAGGGATCCGTTTCAGAAGATGGTACGACTTTCGTACAGCCGCTATTCTTTAAGGAGAAAACTGAGACCGCTGTATTAGAAAAAAACCTTAAAATTATTAATAGAATAGTAACAGAGCGCGTTGGCCTTGACCCGTTGAAAGTTCAAACAAATACAGAAAATTTATCACTTCGTGTAACAGGCCCGGTTGGAATTTCTGTCGATGCAACTGGATTATTTTCAGGTGCAGATTTCCAATTACTTTTTGCGACAGTAATACTTGTACTTGTCGTGTTATTACTAATTTACCGCTCCCCACTTTTAGCCATTATTCCACTTATCGGAGTCGGCTTCGCCTATCTTGTCACCAGTCCAATCCTTGGATTTATGGCAGATCACGACTGGATTACAGTTGATTCTCAGGCTATTTCCATTATGACCGTATTATTATTCGGTGCAGGAACGGATTATTGTCTATTTTTAATCTCCCACTACAGAAGTGAATTAAGACATCATGAAAGTAAACGAGAAGCCATGATTGCAGCCTTTAAGGATTCATCAGGTGCCATTGCGATGAGTGGACTTACGATTGTAATCTCTCTACTAACTTTACTTGTAGCCAAATATGGAGCCTATCATCGTTTCGCAGTACCATTCAGCTTATCCATTTTAATCATGATGTTAGCAGCCTTAACACTCGTACCTGCACTACTTTCCGTATTCGGTCGGGCCTCTTTCTTCCCTATCGTTCCACGCACACCAGAAATGGAAGAATCACGTGCGAAGAAAAAAGGCAAACCCGTTAAGAAACATAAAGAAGCAGGTCGCATCGGCAATTGGATTGGGAATATCGTAACAACCAAACCATGGACTGTCATTCTTACATGCCTGATTATCTTCAGTGTATTAGCGTGCTATTCATCTCAAATAAAATATTCCTACGATATTCTATCTTCATTCCCTGAAGATATGAACTCCCGTGAAGGATATAAGGTCATTTCCGACTCATACACACCCGGAGAACTTGCACCAGCCACAGTGGTTGTCGATACTGATGGTAAGGACATCGACTTGGCAGATGAACTAAAAAAGATGAATCTGGTTGAAAGTGTCACAGATCCTATTAACAGTAAATCCAATAAGGATCTGCAGTCATATGAAGTCACATTCAATATCAATCCGTACGATATTGAAGCCATAAATTCAATTCCTGACATTCGCAGCCTAGCTGAAAAAGAACTGAAAGCCGCCAATATCTCAGCTGTTGATGAAAAAGTATGGATTGGAGGGCAAACAGCCACTCAATTTGATAAAAGAGATACGGTTAAGACCGATGAATTTATGATTATCCCAATCATTATCGTCTTGATTTCCTTGCTCCTTTTAGCTTACTTGCGCTCTGTGACAGCTATGATTTATTTAATGGGAACGGTCATCCTCTCCTTCTTTGCCGCTATGGGCTTAGGTTGGATAATCCTCCACTATTTCATGGGAGTGGAAGCAATTGAAGGTACAATTCCACTATATTCATTCGTATTCCTTGTCGCCCTTGGGGAGGATTACAATATCTTTATGGTTTCGAGTATTTGGCGCAAGAAAAAAACAATGCCTATCAAACAGGCAATCAGAGAAGGAGTCGCCGAAACAAGTGGGGTCATCACCTCAGCTGGCATCATCTTAGCAGCCACTTTTTCTGTTCTTGCTACACTGCCAATTCAAGTACTGGTTCAATTCGGACTCATTACCGCACTCGGTGTGTTAATGGACACGTTCATCGTTCGACCATTCCTTGTTCCAGCGATTACCGCACAGCTTGGGCGCCGTGCCTTCTGGCCAAGTAAAGTCGCTATTCATGAAGAAAAAGAAAGTGCCCAATAATAAAGAAAGTTAGTTTTATTTTTTAAGAAAATAAAGTATTAAATAACCTGCGCCTCGTAACATCGGCACAGGTTTTTTGTATATTTTTCAAAATTAAGGAAAAATTCCAGTTGACACTAGTAAGCTAACCTCTTATAATTACATCAAGTTCAAATATCTCAAATTAAAGATATATAAATTCAAGATTAATATACTAGGAGGAAAAAACAATGACAAATACCAAATGGGCAATTGATCCGACTCACAGTGCAATTGAATTTTCTGTAAAACATATGATGATCGCAAAAGTAAAAGGGAGTTTTAATAAATTCGAGGCAAACATTTCTGCAAATCCATCTGATTTAACAACAGCTGAAATAGATTTTACTGTAGATGTAGCAAGTATCGATACACGCAACGCAGACCGAGATAATCACCTGCGTTCAGCTGACTTTTTTGATGTAGAAAAAAATCCGACTTTAACGTTTAAGTCAACGAAAATTGTGAAAACAGGTGATGATGAGTACGATGTGACAGGTGATGTAACCCTTAATGGATTTACTAATGAGGAAACATTCGCTATTACATTTGAAGGTCAAGGAAAAGATCCATGGGGAAATGAAAAAGCAGGGTTTAGCGGAAAAGGTAAAGTTAAACGCAGCGATTATGGTTTAACCTATAATGCAGCATTAGAAACAGGCGGCGTTCTTATAGGCGACCAAATCACACTTACCATCGAAATAGAAGCAGCTAAAGAAGCCTAATATTAAAAGCAGCTATCCGTTAGGATAGCTGCTTCTTTTGTTTTTGCATACGAAAACAAGTATTATAAATATCCTGATCCATCATGTTTAGCATTTATGATTTCCTGCCAGAAGACTCCCTCTTCAAGCGTGTGAAGGGCGAGAGCCCAACGGTAAGGGAGAGATGAATGGCGGTTGGCATAAGCCAAAGTAATCTTTTGACAAACATACGTTCTGTGATTAATAATAACTATAAGGGGGTGAAACCAATGGTCGTAAACAAAGCTTATAAATTTCGAATCTATCCAACTAAAGAACAACTAGTCCTAATCAATAAAACGATCGGCTGCTCCCGTTTTGTCTATAACTTCTTTCTAGGCAAACAAATCGTGACCGTATCTAAAACGTTTGCTTCTAGCCAATTGTGTTCTAGCTGCGGTTATCAAAATAAAGACGTTAAACATCTGAATCTTCGTGAATGGGATTGTCCTTTTTGTTCTACTCACCACGATCGAGATATTAACGCAGGACTCAATCTAATGAATGAAGCCATAAGGCTTCTAACCGTAGGAACTACGGGCGTAGCCTAATTAAAAATTGGCCGATAGGCTAATGTTCTTAGGAATCCCCCACTTCAATCAGACCGTAAGGTCGATAAGTGGTGGGCAGTTCAAGAGTTCCTAGTTTTATAAAGTAAATAAATAAAGTATGGCGCCCCAATGCTTGCTGTAAAGACACCAGCAGGTATTTCTAATGGTGAAAATAAGGTTCGCCCAATCAAATCTGCGATCATAACTAGGATACCGCCGAGTAAGGCTGAAGTGGGCAATAACACTCCAAAACTTGAACCTACCAGCCTTCTAGCCATATGAGGAGCCATTAATCCAACGAAACCAATACCTCCTGCAAAAGCAGTAGCACCACCTATCAAAGCTGTGCTTATCATCAATAATGTAAATCGCTGTTTTTGAACTTGCCCTCCAAGCCCGGTTGCCAAGTCATCACCCAGCTCTTGTAAATTAATATTTCTTGCATAAAGAAAGGCTAGTAAAAGAAATAGGATGGTCCATGGCGCAAGCACGGCGATATTTTGCCAGCTAGAGTTAGACACTGATCCTGTAATCCAAAGGTTTGCCTGGCTTGCTTGATAGATTGGACCAAGAATCATCATCATAGTAGTGAGGGCTTTCATTAAAGCCATGACTCCTATCCCAATCAATACAAGTCTTATTGGGGGAACTCCATTTTTCCATGCTAAGAAATAAACAAGTAATGCAACAACTGTGGCACCAATAAACGCAGCTAGCGGCATCCAATTAATACTCACTGTTAAAGAATGATTTTTGTCGCTAAAAATAGCCATGAAACCAACAACAGCTACAGTTGCTCCTCCAGTTATTCCTAAAATATCAGGTGAGGCAAGTGGATTTCGAATCATCCCCTGAAGAATCCCCCCTGCTACTGCAAGACCCATCCCTACCAAAAGTGCCACAATAATTCTCGGCAGACGGAAAGACTGAATCACAAGGCGATCACCCTCAGTTCCTCCTCCAAGGAAGACCTGTAAGACACTCAAAGGGTGAATATTCATTTCACCTATCCCTGTACTGATCACAAACACTAAAGCAGTAACCAAAAATAATACAAAAACAACAATTATAGCTTTTTTGTCCATTAGGAATGATATTCTTTCATTGAATAAACGAAAGTTCTTATATGACTTCATCGACCGCTGAACCCCTTTCTGGCAATATAAATAAAGAATGGGGTTCCGATAATAGCTGTCATAACTCCGACTGGAACTTCCTGTGGCATCAAAATATACCTAGATATGATATCAGCTGCAAGCAAAAGCACCGCCCCTAAAAGTCCAGCAAAAGGAATTAACCAGCGATGGTCAATACCTACTATAAAACGGGTAAGGTGGGGAACAACAATCCCAATAAAGCCAATTGGACCAGCAACCGCTACTGATCCTCCTGCTAGTAGGATAACTACCAGTCCCAGCACAATCTTAAGAAAAACTATATTTAAGCCAAGACCTTTTGCAACATCTTCACCCATAGATAACACATTCATTTTTCCAGATGTAAATAAGGCTAGGACCCATCCAACTGCAAGATACGGAAACACTGCAGTTAAATTATCCAAACTCCTACCGGAAACTGACCCTGCAAGCCAAAATAAAACTTGCTCTAAAAGTGCCTCATTTGAGACAAGAAGACCTTGTGTTAGCGAAGATACCATGGCTGTCATTGCTGCACCAGCCAATGTCAGCTTCATCGGTGTTAAACCGCCTCGGCCCATGCTACCAATCATATATATACTTACCGCTGCTATAGCGGCTCCAATAAAAGACAGCCAAGTGAATACTTGAAGATTGCTTATTCCAAATATGGTGACTCCAGTAACAACCGCCAAGCCAGCCCCAGCATTGACCCCAAATATATCAGGAGAAGCGAGTGGGTTCTTAGTTAGAGTTTGCATTAATACACCTGAGATTGCTAGACTTGCACCAACTGCAGATGCGATAAGAGCGCGGGGAAGCCTTACAGATTGAATAACAATATGTTCATTTGATCCATTGAAATGTGTAAATGCGTCAATGGCCATTTGCCAAGTTGTATTCGTATAACCGTATACGATGCTTGAGCACAGTAAAAAAAGCAGCAAAACAATGGTAGTAAATATTCCCATCCATTTCTGCCATGTATTTTTTAATAACATATCCAATTACCTTCCCAATCACTTTTGTAAATACTTATGATAATTAATTGTACTGGCGGTAAAGGGAATATGTCAATGAATTTGAGAATCATTTTCAATTATATATTGACAGAAAAGTATATTCATTTTATGATGATGCTGTTAAGTGCGAATGATTATCATTTGCTCTATATTAGGAGGGATACATAAGATGTTTAAGATTAGATCACTTTTTACTATTATTACTTTATTTGCAGTCTTCCTTCTAGCAGCTTGCGGAAGTTCAAATGACCAAGCAGAAGGAAATAAGGCTGATGACAAAAAAGAAGAGAAAAGCTATACAATTGAACATGCCATGGGAACAACCAAATTAGAAAAACAACCTAAAAGAGTGGTAGTTCTTACAAATGAAGGTACAGAAGCATTACTAGCTTTAGGAGTTAAACCAGTTGGGGCTGTTCAATCTTGGCTTGGAGACCCTTGGTACGATCATATTAAAGAAGATATGGATGGCGTTGAAGTTGTTGGTGTTGAGCATGAGGTGAATTTAGAGAAAATTGCCGCATTAAAACCTGACTTAATTATCGGAAGCAAGATCCGCCAGGAAGCTGTATATGATAAATTAAGTGCAATTGCTCCTACTGTTTTTTCAGAAACACTTAGAGGAGATTGGAAAGAAAACTTTAAATTATATGCAAAAGCTTTAAATCTTGAAGAAAAAGGTAACGACGTAATTGCTCAATTTGATGCCCACACTGAAGATTTAAAAGCTAAACTTGGTGATAAGGTAAATCAAGAAGTTTCTATTGTTCGTTTCATGGCTGGAACAACTCGTATTTATTACACAGATTCATTCTCTGGAGTAATTTTCGATCAATTAGGATTTAAGCGTGCAGAGCAGCAGAAAGAACTATTTACTGCAGATAATAAACTTGGTAACCTTGCAATTGAGATAGGAAAAGAAGTCATACCTAAAATGGATGGAGATATTCTTTTCTACTTCACATACGCACCTGAAGGTGACAAACAAGCCCTAAGTACAGCAAAAGAATGGACAAATGATCCTCTTTGGAAAAACCTAGATGCAGTGAAAAAAGGAAATGCCTATGAGGTCAGCGACGCAACATGGAATACGGCTGGCGGTGTTATTGCAGCTAACAAAATGCTAGATGATCTAGAAAAAATAATGCTTAAAAAGTAAAACTCATACAAAGAAACGGCCTTTCTTGATTTAAAAATCGAGAAAGGCCGTTTCTATTTTTCAAATCATTTCAATTGAAGTTTTGTCTCTTTCATCGAAATAAAAGTTAGTACTGTGGTCAAAGATCCAGTCAATATATATTGAAATTATTATTAGCCGATCTGCTGAAGTCGTCTTGGCAACTATTTTCCTCTATATAGATTAACATCAAAAATAATACGTCCCGCAAAAATTATTAACGTGGAATTACGACACTATTCCAAGTGATTATGAAAAATCTCAATTACCCTGCTTGTCCACTTTCTTTCAATTGATCGTCAACAAACAGTATGCCTAATTCGTAATGCTCGCCGTCAAATAAGGCTCTTTGCACAAAACGTATTTGTTCATTATTACCGATTACCTCAAGCTTACAGTGAGCCCGATTTATTTGCAGCGCCCTGTATAACTCCTCTTCTTCCCTGACGACTATACCATTTATTTTCGAAATGATCTCGCCTTTTACTAACCCCATTTTATCCGCCGGGGACTGAGGGATAACGCCTAAGATCTGGACACCAAGCTTGCTTTTCGAAAAATAAAAAGGTAGCTTTGCATCCGAAACCTTTTGGGAATAATGCAGAAACTCTCGTCCTAGAAGAGCTAAAACAGCTGTTATAATGGCCAATAGCGGGTACCAGTTACTAATAACCGCGAATGCAGTAATCACAAACCCTAAAGCTCCCACCTTTTTACCATGGGCCCTAATGGCCTGTTCCGGAAGCGTTCCATGAACTTTTTGCTTAAACCCAATTAAAAAGGGCACAACAATCGGTGACAGATACACTTCTCCGATTGAAAAAACCGGATACCATTCGAAAGGTGCTGGAAGTTCACCCCCTGGAATCATAACGAACATCGGAATTAGCCATATTCGTTGAGAAACATACACACCTATTGGCTGTCCCCGCTTGGAAACCTCCAACTGAGGGGATATCTTTTTACTTCCATTGCTAACAATCAGAAAGCCTTCAGCAATCAATAAAAACCCAATCAAAATAACGAGTGTTGGATAGACAGATTGATTCAACTGATTAAACGCATCCTGAAATATCGGCAGTTGGATATCTCTATCGTATAAAAAGAAAAGGATAAAGAAGGTGACTCCCATTGTATAAACGGGTGAAACAAATCTCCGGTTCATGGTCAGCACAGCTATCATCGTAACCGCTGCCACAATGATTAGCGCCGCCAGCGGAATGACGATTCCAGAAGCCAAGGTGAGGAACGAAAGAATTAATCCCCAGATCACTCCTTGCGGAAACAAAGCACGCAGCTCCATGGATTTTCTGTAAATCTTCGTATTAAAGTCATGGCGTTCTCGTTTAACGCGAAGATAGCCTATGAATAAACAATATGCAATTGAAACATAAAGCAATGGATGAAGAAAAAGTTTTCCTAATCCTAGTAAGCATGCACTCAACCAATCTGTTGTCAATTTCTTCCCACCATCCTTACAAGTAATCAAATGTATGTATAATTTCTCCTAGTCAGTTATCTCCTATTCTATCAAATATGCCAGCTCCCTGCCTATTAAGATGAAGAAAAAAAAGCGTTTCCTTAAGTTTTCTCCGTTCATCGTATTTAAAATATCCACCCTGCAAATTGAAACCATGCAAAAAAGGCACCGCCACAAATGAGCGATGCCTTCTCCTTTACTTCACCACATAATTCAATGCCGTGCGCAACTGAATATCATTGTCTTCATCCTGAATTTTTTCCAGAATTGCGGTTTCTAGGTGTGCAGCGGTTTTAGTGTCCAGTTTACCAGTCACTTTCAAACCATACTGCTTTTGGAATGCTTTAACTGCTATCTCTGTACTCCAGTCATAATAGCCATCTTCACGTCCCGTTTCAAAACCAAGTCCTTTTAAAATAGTTTGGGCATATTGAATTTGTTCATCAGTCATATCACGCTGAAGTACCTTTTCAACGGACAGCTGATGGGCATCAAAGAAATCCGGCTGTTTTACTTCAATTGTAGGCTTAATCCCCTTTTTATGAATCCAGTTCCCAGATGGCGTCAGCCACTTGTATAGCGTAAGTTTAATCTTGCTGCCATCTCCCATTGGTACAGCCTGCTGTACAGTTCCCTTGCCGAAGGTCTTCTCACCTATCAATGGGTAGCCCCCCGCCTCCTGCATCGCACCAGCCAGGATTTCTGAGGCCGAGGCACTGCCCTTATCCGTCAAGACGGCGATTGGATAATCCTTTTCTTTATTTAGATTTGTAAAAAAGGATTGCGTTTCACCCGTTCTCTCAGCAATTTGTAAATATGGTTTATCCTTTGTTATAAACTCTCCAAGTATCGTTTCCACACTCGATAGGAGGCCGCCTGGGTTGCCGCGCACATCTATGACCAATCCTTTAATCCCTTTCTTTTCTAACTCCTTCATCTGCTTTTTAAAATCAGATGCGGTATTTTCCGAGAAAGTGGTTAATTCGATATAGCCAATTTGCTCTCCCGCCGCTTCTTTAATCGATGAAAAAACAGTGTCAAGTGGAATTTCAGCACGAACCATATTGAATTCAATTGGATTTGAAACCCCCGCACGCTTTATTTCCATTTTAACGGCTGACCCTTTTTCACCACGGATCTTTAAGCGTGTTTCATACAAATCCAAACCTTCGACACTTTCATCATTCACCTTAAGGATTTGATCCTTCGGCTTTAACCCCGCTTTTTCAGCAGGGGAGTCTTTGTAAGGAGACACAATAATGACCTTACCATCTTCCATCCCGATTTCCGTACCGATCCCTTCAAACGAGGAATCTAAAGTTTCATTAAATTGCTTAGCGGTTTCCTTGTCCATATATACGGAATATGGATCTTTCAAAGCTGACAGCATACCTTGAATGGCACCTTCGACAAGGTGAGAACCGTCAACCTTGTCCACATACTGATTTACGATCAAACCATAAGCTTGTTCCACTTTTGCCCATTCCTTATCTTTTATTACCATTTGGTTTTCCTGTTTTGTCTCATTCTTACCTGGGGAGCTTGTCCAATATATGCCCCCCCCTGCCCCAATAACTAATGACATAATGATTGCTAGAGGAAGTACCCATTTTTTGACCATATTTATCCCCATTTCTGCCCTGATATGTATTTCAATATATGAGCAGCTTGGAGGAAATATGCTTGTAGACAATAGTGAACACAACAAAAAAACAGACTAGAATTTTATCCTAGTCTGTTTTTCTATTGATGTATTGGGTATTAATTAGGTATGTAGTTTAATGGATTTACTGCATTTGACTTGCTATAATTCCATGCACCTTTATGTAGCTCAAAGTGTAAATGCTGACCGTATGAATGTCCTGTGTTCCCCATAATACCAATTTGTTGACCTTTGGCAACAACAGAACCAGTACTTGCTTGTCTAGAGCTTAAATGTGCATACACCGTTGTCCATTGCTGACCACTGATTGAATGGGTAACAAAGATAACATTACCGTATGTACTAGAGAAGTAAGAACGGCTTACAACTCCGTCTGCTGCCGCTACAACAGGAACCGTTCCACTAGCAGCAATATCAATGCCGGCATGCTGTTTATTCCAACGTTCACCCATTGTTGAAGATACATATCCTGCACTTGGTCTAGTAAAAGTACCCGATGAAACAGCTGGCACTTGACTTACATTAGACGAAGATTGGGATGATGATGATGGTGATGGTGATGGTGATGAACTGTTGCTTTTTGCACTAGCCCCTGAAGAAGATTGTTTTTTTGATTCAGCTGCCTGTGATGCCGCTTGTGATGCTGCTTGTGCCGCTGCTTGCTCTGCACGTTTTTTCGCTTCGGCTGCCGCTTTTTTACGAGCTGCTTCCAATTCTGCAAGACGGTTTTGTTCTAAGTTGATAGCCGATTTGATAGCAGTTTCTTGAGCAGCAAGGTTCGCTTTTTCTTCCTCTAAGCCCATTTTCTCATCTTCATGTTTTTTGGTTTGTTGCTTTAATTTCTTAACTAAAGCAGCCTTTTCTTGCTTCTGCTGTTTTTGTTGCTTTTGGATTTCCAAAAGTTCGGCTTTGGCTACTTCTAAACTAGCAAGCTTCTTTTCAACAGCTGTCTGCTTTTCTTCTAGGTCCTTTTTATCCAACTCATGCTGCTTTAAAATATCCCGATCGGCTTCAGCAATTGTCGCTACAGCTCCGACGCGGTCAATTAAATCACCGAAACTGGATGATCCGAATAACACTTCTAGGTAGTTCACGTCCCCACCAGTCTCTTGGAAAGAACGCGCCCTTTCCTTCAATACTTCATTACGTTTGGCGATCCGTTCTTTTAATACTTTAATCTCTTCTTTTAATGCTTCAATTTCTTTTTTCGTTTGTGTAATTTCAGCATTCTTAGCATCGATTTTTTTTGTCGATTCTGCAATTTTTGCTTCAATGGCTGCAATTTGTTCCTCTGCCGTCAATTGTTTATCCTGCAGGTTATCGATTTTTTTCTCAGTATCGGAAATATTCGATTCAACACCCGAACGTTTCTCCTGAATAGATTCTTTCTTTTGTTGCAAATCTGAAAGCGATTCAGCATAAGCCGAAGGTGCGACTAAAATGCTCCCCAACCCGATCATTATCGAAGCATTCATGGCAATGATATTTTTTTTCAACGTTTCATTTCCCCTTTCAATCCCGTCACATCTAACGCCTTGTAACGTCTCTCTATTTGTACTAGGCTTCTTTTGACATTCGAGTGTAAAAGAAGGTGTGAAGATACATTTTTATACTTTTAAGAACTTCCTAACGGACATCAAGCTGCCCCATATCCCGATAACGGCGCCTATTGCAATAAGAATGGCCGAAACTTGATAAATAAACGGGCTTGCAGGTAGAAAATCTATGAATTTAAACGTAATCTGTGGTGCTGCATATTTATAAATATTGTAATAGAGTACTGAAATCAGACCAATTGGCACGATTGAACCGAGAATTCCCAACCAGAGTCCCTCTAAGAAAAATGGCCAACGGATAAAGTTATTTGTTGCTCCTACTAATCTCATAATCTCAATTTCTTTTCTTCTAGCTACAATTGTAATTTTAATAGTATTCGAAATAAGGAACATCGCAGTAAAAAGCAAACCTACAATAAGAACGATTCCTATATTTCTGGCTATATTCACGAAACTGAATAGTTTCTCGACGTAGCCTTGTCCATATTTAACACTCTGGATATATTCAAAACCTTCAATTTTTTTTGCCACCTTGATGACATCTTGCGGAGATTTCGTTTTGATAATGTAAACGTCCCTTAATGGGTTGTCCTGTTCAAATGGTTTGAAGGCATCACCATTATCGCCTAAATCATCTATTAAATTGGTGAGCTCTTCATCTTTTGGAGAGAATATGACTGTTTCGATGCCGCTCATCTCTGTAATTTTCTTACCGATTGCTTTTATATCGTCATCATTCGCAGCATTATCAATATGTGCACGAACTTCGACATCCTTCTCCACATTTCCCGCGATATGATTTAAATTCATCATGAGCACTAAAAAAACGCCAACCAATGTTAGAGTGACTGTTACTGCACTGACTGATGCAAACGTCATCCAACCATTACGGCCAATATTTTTAAAACTTTCACGGAAGTGACGGAGTAATGTTCTAAATTTCATATCCGTAATCACCTCGATGTTCGTCTCGAACTATTTTTCCACTTTCAATGGCAATGACACGTCGTTTAATATTGTTAACGATGTCCCTATTATGTGTGGCCATGACGAGTGTTGTTCCACGATTATTAATTTCTTCAAATATGTTCATAATTTCCCATGATGTTTCAGGATCTAGATTCCCTGTAGGTTCATCGGCGATAACCACCTTAGGGTCATTGACGATCGAACGTGCAATCGCAACCCTCTGCTGTTCTCCACCAGATAGTTCAGAAGGTAGCATTCTAGCTTTATGTTTAATCCCTACTAGATCAAGAACTTCCATGACTCTCATTTTAATTTCTTCTGGTTCTTTTTCGATAACTTCCATCGCAAATGCAACATTTTCATAAACTGTGAAGGTTTGAAGGAGTTTGAAATCTTGGAATACCATACCGATATTACGGCGGAATAGAGGAACTTTCGAATTGCGGATACTTGGAAGGCTGACACCATTTACCAAGATATTACCACTTGTCGGCTTTTCTTCCCGATACATCATTTTGATGAAGGTCGATTTACCGGCACCGCTGGGTCCTACTACATAAACGAATTCGCCTGGTTTTATTTTTACATTGAGTCCATTAATGGCAATTACGCCATTAGGATAGGTCTTTTTCACATCTATCATTTCTATCATTCTAAAACCACCTAATTTGCTTGTTTTTATATCTATGTAACTAAGCTTTTTCGACAATTTTCACTGGAATCTGACAGGAATCTTTCTTACTAGAGCACAGAAACATTATAACATCTAATTTTGTCAAATTAAGAATAAAAATATTACAGTTTCATTTCAGTGAGAAAGATTATCAACATCTACGTAATAATTCTAGGATTAGTTTTCTTGATTAGGGATTAGATGTGGGTTTTCTGTGGATTTAAAAGGAGGATAAATGAAACGCCCCGCTGTATGCAGAACGTTTCTATAGTCGTTATTTATGTTCAGCAAGCCATTCAGCAACTTTGCTCGCTTCGGTTCCCTGAATTATACCTTTTGGCATTGCTCCTTGACCCTTTGCAATGACTTGCTCGATTTCTTCTTTTGATAATCTCGAACCAACTTTCGTTAAATTCGGTCCTACGCCACCTTCAAGATTTACTGCATGACAGCTTGAGCATTTGTTTTCATAAATTTTCGCTGCATCTCCTGCATCTACGGTTGTAGTTTCGTTCTTATCACTTGCTGGCTCATTATCTGCATTATCATTGTTTCCTCCGCATGCAGCCAAGGCGAGAGACGTACCCATTAATAAGGCTAACCATTTCTTTTTCATAGAATTTACCCCCTCTGATTTATACCAGTACAGAAATATTATACCAATTTTAATCTAGTTTAAAACCCTCCCCAAGTACTTCCGATGCATCCATTACGATCACAAACGCTTTAGGGTCAACAAGTTTAACCAATTGTTTCAATTTAGTGAATTCCGACTGGTCTATTACACACATCAATATTGGACGAGTATCATCCGTATAGCCGCCATACCCGGAAATTCGTGTTACTCCCCGGTCTAGCTCATGTAAGATAGCATTCCTTACTTCCATTTCATTATTCATGATAATTAATGCCATCTTAGAACGATTCAACCCAACCTGAACGAGATCAATCGTCTTGCTTGTCACATATAAACCTATTAACGCATAAAGCCCTTTTTCAATATCAAAGACAATCGCAGCGCTTAAGACAATGATTCCATCAATCACAGCTACACATGTCCCTAATGACATATGGGTATACTTATGAATAATCTGCGCCGCTAAATCCGTTCCCCCTGTGGAACCCTTCCCGCGGAAAACAATTCCTAACCCAAGGCCCACCATAATTCCCCCACATATTGAACCAAGCAAAGCATCATTCGTCCATGGCTCCCAATCCTTTGTAAGGAAAACAACAAGCGGTAAGAACAAGGTTCCAATCAGACTCTTGGCACCAAAATGCCGTCCAAGTATAATAAGTCCAGCAATAAATAAGGGAATATTACATCCCCACAGAACATAGGCTGGCTCCCAACCGAGCGTAGAATCGAGAATCGTACTAATTCCGCTGACTCCGCCTGAAGCAATTTGGTTGGGAAGCAAGAATACATTAAAACCAATTGCAATAATAGCCGAACCGACAATTACCAACCCATACTCCATTAACTTTTGTATCAAAGGGTGCTTCTGCTCCCGGTATCTTTTTCTCATTCTATATTGTCTCCTAAAAAACCATCATTTTTTATCTAGTATTGGCCGAACGTTGTATTGCATCCCCTATAAGATCCTGTAAAAGTCAGCCAAATGACTTTTACAGTGGTAGTAAATTGAACTTCCATGTATACGTAATCATAAAAAAAGCCGAACCAGAAAATCCGGCCCGACTTTTACTTCTTATAATTTTGAACGTAAATAAGCATCAATGAACATATCGATATCTCCGTCCATGACAGCTCCCAAGTTTCCTGTCTCCGCACTAGTACGGTGGTCTTTTACCATGGAGTAGGGATGGAAGACGTAAGAACGAATTTGGCTTCCCCAGCCAATTTCCTTTTGCTCTCCGCGAATTTCATCCAAATCGGCTTGCTGTTGTTCAATTTCAAGTTGATATAATTTGGCTTTCAGCATATTCATGGCTTGAGCCTTGTTTTTGATTTGCGATCTCTCGTTTTGGCACGTTACCACAGTATTTGTAGGTAAATGCGTAATCCTTACGGCTGAGTCAGTTGTATTGATATGCTGACCACCTGCCCCACTTGCCCGGTACGTATCAACCTTCAGATCTTCCGTACGAATTTCTATATTAATCGTCTCGTCGAATTCAGGCATAACTTCGCAAGAAACGAATGAAGTATGACGGCGCCCTGATGAATCGAAAGGAGAAATTCGAACTAGACGGTGAACACCTTTTTCTGCTTTCAAATAACCATATGCGTTATGGCCCTTAAACAGAAGCGTGACACTCTTGATTCCAGCTTCATCACCTGGAAGGTAATCAAGGGTTTCTACTTTAAAGCCCCTTTTTTCACCCCATCTTGTATACATACGAAGCAACATTGAACCCCAATCTTGGGACTCAGTTCCACCTGCACCAGGATGCAATTCCAGAATTGCATTTTTCGAATCATATTCTTCACTTAGTAAAAGTTGAAGTTCAAATTCATTCATCTTTTGTGAAAGAATCGTGATTTCTTCTACCAACTCAGCAAGAAGTTCTTCATCGCTTTCTTCTTTCACTAATTCATACGTCAAATCCAGATTTTCATATGCATCATTCAAATCGGACAATTGATTGACTTGATCTTTCAATGCATTCGTTTCATTGATGACAGTCTGTGCTTTTGACTGATCATTCCAAAAATCAGGGTGTGTCATCTCATTTTCTAGTTGTGCGATTCGTGCCTCTTTTTCATCTAAGTCAAAGAGACCCCCTAAAGTCTGTTAATCGTTGTGCGGTTCGTTCAAGTTCATTTCTAATTTCTGCTAATTCCATTTCTCTTCACCTCATTAAGTATGTTAAAAAAACCCCTGTACAGGGATGTGTTTCAGTACCAATAAACATCTTCAAACTATACGCAAACTAAACATGAAAAGAGGCGGCAAGTTCTTACACCGTCTCTCTTATCATTATACACCTAACTTTAGGCTAAATTACCATGGCAATTCTTATATTTTTTGCCGCTGCCACATGGACATAAGGCATTTCGCCCGACTTCATCCTTTTTACGAGCTGGAGCCTTCTTCACTTTTCCTCCATCTTCTTCCTTCGGATTGACCGCTTGTCCTTTTATGACTTCTTTCCGCTCTAAATTGTTGCGAATTTCAGCTTTCATAATGTATTTAGCGACTTCATCTTCCATGGAGGCAATCATGGCTTCAAACATTGCGAAACCTTCTGATTGGTATTCACGAAGTGGGTCAATTTGACCATAAGCACGAAGGTGAATCCCTTGACGCAATTGTTCCATAGCATCGATATGGTCCATCCATTTGCTATCCACCGCACGAAGAACGATAACCTTTTCAAACTCTCGCATTTGATCTTCTGAAAGCTCTGCTTCTTTTTGATCATAGTCTTCTTTCACTTTATCTAAAATAAATTCAACCAATTCCGATTCATTTTTTCCTTCTAAATCTTCTATTGTGATTGAACCTTCATTGAATAGGTTACCATTCAAGTAATCGACAAGACCTTGTAAGTTCCAGCCTTCTTCATCACCCATTGGGGCAAACGCAGCAACATTGCGCTGAATGGATGCCTCAATCATCGTCTCAACAATTTCACGTAAGTTTTCACTTTCCATCACATCAAAACGCTGTTTATAGATGATTTCCCGTTGTTGACGTAGGACATCGTCATACTGCAGCAATTGTTTACGCGAATCAAAGTTATTCCCTTCCACTCGTTTCTGAGCAGATTCAACGGCTCTCGTCACCATTTTACTTTGAATTGGCTGTGAATCATCCATACCAAGACGTGCCATCATACTTTTCATATTATCCGAACCGAAGCGTCGCATCAGTTCATCTTCCATTGATAAATAGAATTGAGTAACCCCAGGATCTCCCTGACGACCGGAACGACCACGCAACTGGTTATCTATCCTTCGACTTTCATGACGCTCCGTACCGATAACAGCAAGGCCGCCAAGTTCTTTGACACCTTCGCCAAGCTTGATATCCGTACCACGGCCAGCCATGTTAGTAGCGATTGTAACTGAACCTTGATTACCTGCATTCGCAATGATTTCTGCTTCACGCTCATGATTCTTTGCATTCAAAACATCATGAGGTATACCTTTTTTGGATAAATACGCAGAAATGACTTCAGACGTTTCAATGGCAACAGTACCAACAAGCACTGGCTGTCCTTTTGTATAACGCTCAGCGATGTCTTCCACAACAGCGCGGAATTTCCCATCCGTTGACGCGTAAATAAGATCGGCGCGGTCATCACGAACAATATTCCGGTTTGTTGGAATCGCAATAACATTCATATTATAGATATTCCGAAATTCCTCTTCCTCTGTCTTAGCTGTACCTGTCATACCAGAAAGTTTTTCGTACATCCGGAAATAGTTTTGGAACGTGATGGTTGCAAGAGTCATGCTTTCATTTTGAATTTCAAGGCCCTCTTTTGCTTCAATTGCCTGATGAAGACCTTCACTATAACGACGGCCCTTCATTAAACGGCCAGTGAATTGATCGACGATGACAATCTCGCCATCTTGAACAACATAATCCACATCCAAATGCATGGAAACATGCGCCTTCAGAGCCTGATTAATATGATGGTTTAAGGTAACATGGTTGATATCGAACAAGTTATCGATATTAAATGCTCTTTCAGCACGGTTCATACCTTCTTCGGTCAGCTGAACACCTTTTGTTTTTTCATCATACGTATAGTCCGTTTCTTTTTGTAACGTCCTCACAAACGCATTTGCTTGGATGTAAAGCTGTGCCGATTTTTGCGCTGAACCAGAAATAATCAATGGCGTTCTCGCTTCATCAATCAAAATCGAATCGACTTCATCGATGACAGCAAAATGCAACGGGCGCTGTACCATTTGTTCTTTATACAAAACCATATTGTCACGCAAGTAATCAAAGCCTAGCTCATTATTCGTGCTATAAGTAATGTCAGCATTGTAGGCAGCTTGTTTTTCTTCTTTAGAATGACTGTTCAAATTCAACCCAACAGTCAAACCCAGGAAATCATACAATACACCCATCTCAGTTGCATCACGGTGCGCCAAGTATTCATTGACAGTCACGACATGCACACCTTTACCAGTAAGCGCATTTAAATAAACCGGCATGGTTGATGTTAATGTTTTACCTTCCCCCGTTTTCATCTCAGAGATGTTTCCATCATGAAGTGATGCCCCACCCATGATTTGAACACGGTAAGGATACAAACCAAGAGCTCGTTTTGCCCCTTCACGCGCAACCGCAAAAGCTTCAACAAGCAAATCATCCACGGTTTCCCCGTTTTGATAACGCTCCTTAAACTCCTCTGTTTTGGCGCGCAACTGCTCATCCGATAACGCAGCTGTCTCATCAGCCAGCGCTTCGACCTGATCAGCGACTTTTTCCAGACGCTTAATTTCTCGCTTATTCGGATCAAAAACTTTATTTAATATATTAAGCATTCAATAACGCTCCTCTATTATGGTAATGATCATTCAATAACACATTCATATAAGTAAGAAGAAACACACCTTCTGTTAATACTAATCCAAGCTTAATTTTAACACTTCTATTCTAGAGGTACAACTTCATGTCACTCTATGTCTATGGACCTGAATTCAGTTCTTACGAAAAACATTGGATAAAAGAGGGGTAAAACTGTTAAAATAGAGGGAAGTAGCAAAAGTACATTACACACTCCCCACTTTTCACATGAGTCCTTAACAAGACAAACGAAAATGCGAAGTAAGCACAACCTTCTATCAATAGAAATTTTTGGTCCCTCTATGACTGATAGTCAGTTGAAGCAATCTAGCTTTTCAGGCTTCCTATTCCTGTGATTTTATGTGGGTTTAAAACTTATAAATCGAAGATAAATAGAACATGTTTCGAGGTGGTATTGTTGATTGGTGAACGTGTAAAAAAACTGCGAGAAGAAAAGAAAATGTCAATGACTGAACTAGCCGATAAAGCCGGAGTAGCAAAGTCATACTTAAGTTCGCTCGAGCGTAACTTACAAACGAATCCTTCTATTCAATTTCTCGAAAAAATCTCTTCTGTACTTAACATTCCTGTAGATGCCCTTCTTTACGATGCACCAAATAAGGAATCCTTGGACACTGACTGGATGAAAATTGTTGAGGAAGCTATGAATTCTGGCGTTTCAAAACAACAATTCAGAGAGTTCATTGAGTTTAATAAATGGAGAAAAGATAAGCAAGAATAGATGAATTCTAAACTATCTTCACAAACATAAATAGTACCGCTCTATCAAACTAGTATTGATAGAATTTCAGAAAATAAAATAATCCCTATAAGCAGCTATGTTGTAAATCAACTGTTTATAGGGATGTTTTTTTCATTCCTTTTTGGTTCTTAGTTTTCATTGTTCTGCTCTAGTGGCACATTTAGATTCTCTTTTTTTAAAAAAGCACTAATTTCTTCTTTCTTAAAACCCAATTTCCTAGCTTCTGAAATCAACTTCACCCATTCTTGATCCACTTCCACGTTAACCACCTCTTTTATCCTCCTAAAATACTACTTGTATGTATTTCAGGCAGACCAGCCATCTTAGCATTAAGCAAACTTAGGCCTGTGCCTTTGCGCCCTCATCTTTCGCTGAGCTTGCCTTTGTCAGGGAAATTATTACAAAAACTATATTTATTAAGTTATTATAGCGAATATTTGCTCCAAATATTGCTACTTTATGTCGCTAAATTACCACAATGCACAACTTTTTATCGACAAAATATTACAAAATCAAGAAATCCATGATATTTTTTGTCTATTTCATGTACAAAACAAGATGGTTCAAATGATTCACGTTCGTTTTTTTATAAAATTATAAACATTGCCCTTCTTATTCAAACGATGGGGCATATTAATTCTTTCCATAATAAGTGCATCAAAGGCTTTTTGCGCAGACAAGTCCTCACCGCAGGTCGGACAAAGCCAACCTCCATATTCTGCACTGCTAAAAGACGCTCTATGACATGTATAGCAATTTTTCTGATACAAAAATCCAACTCCTCTGCACCATAATCAAATCATTTTATATAAATAAATTATTGTTCTTTTTAAAGAACTTTAATCTGAGTATAGTGCAATAGGAGGGGTTATTTAAATAGGTATAAGTACCTATTTATCTTATTAAAGAACGGAAAATGTTCTTTTTAAAGAAAATACAATACATTCCATACTTCATTGTGTTTTTTAGAGAACAATGAAATTCCCAGGAGCCAACCAATTAATCGATACTATTTGATACCTTGTTTTCAACAGATGGATTTTACTTATTATCACATTATCAAAACACTTATCAAATTGCCGAAAGATCATTAAGGAAAAAGGAAGGAAATATAAACAACCATTGACTTCTATGGTTGAAATCGGTGGTTATTTTTCCAGAGCTTATAGAACTCCTTAGCCCAAATGAACATTGCAATAGATGGAGTAAAATTTAAAAAGCACAACCCATAGTCTGGGTTGTGCTTTTGTTTATAGATTCATATTAACTAGGTTCAATTAATCCGTAGCGCCCATCTTTACGACGGTACACAACGTTCGTTGTATTTGTATCCGCATTGGTGTAAACGAAGAAACTGTGACCAAGCATATTCATTTGCAGAATCGCTTCTTCACTATCCATTGGCTTCAAATCAAAGCGCTTATTGCGGACTACTTCAATATCAGTATCATCTTCAAATTCATCCACCACTTCATCAATTTCCGTATTAAAGGCGAACGCCTCAGGAGTTGTAGATAAGTTGTTACGGAATTTACGATTGACTTTCGTTTTATGTTTACGAATTTGGCGTTCAAGCTTGTCATTAATCAAGTCAATAGCAGCATACATATCCGCATTTTCCTCTTCAGCGCGAAGAACCAAATTCTGCATAGGAATCGTCACTTCGACCTTGGATGTATTATTGTTAACTTTCAAATTCACTAACACATTTGCATCTGGTGTATTGTTAAAATATCGTTCTAACTTGCCAATTTTCTTTTCGACGTATTCTCGAATTGCTGGAGTTACCTCAATGTTTTCACCGCGTACGTTGTAATTCATAAAGTGAGTCCTCCTTAAATTAAGACTATACAGTTAGATTCTACAATACCCCTCCGGTTTCCTTTAGAAACACATCATGAAATATGTCGAGATTATGAAACAATTGTCGGAAGGTTAGGAAAGGGTTGATGTCTGCCCTAGCTTTATTATAACAAATACAAAGCTATAAAGAAAAAATTAAGCCCTTAATATTTACAGAAAATTTAAAAACAATTAACATTAAAACTGTTTGCAATTAAAACGGCTGATTAATATCTAATTTCTTTTATCGTAGAACACGCCATCTGTGGATAATGATTGATAAGGGTTCACATATTTATTAGTAGATTCTTTTTTGAGACTTAGCTGTTTAATATCGCGTTGGATTTCTACTTTTTGTTCTTCTAGAAGTTGTGAAACTTTTTCGTTGAGTTCGATTAACTTCTTCCCTAAATCCTGTTCAGAATCAGAAAAAGGCGGTTGAATCCCTGCCATCAACTTCTCCCGCTCCTCAAGCAAGGCCTCAACCTTTTCAATTTTCCGGTCCCGATCCTGCTCATTTTCCAACGTCGAAAGTAATTGGTTCGTTGCCTCATAAAAATGTTGAATAGCTCCCATTATGCTTGACCACTATTGGCAAATTGCTTCTGGCGGTTCAACTGAATAGCTTCCTTCCATGTATCGCGAAATTCCATGACAAACCCTTCAACCTCTTCTAAAATATCCAGATCACTTTTAATGTTGGCTTCAATCAAGCGTCGATTCAAATAATCATAAAGGGACATTAATTCCTTGGATATAGCCAAATCCATTTTTAATGTGACCATTAGCTCCTGAATGATTTTTTGCGCTTTAATTAAATTCGTGTTTTTTTCTTGAAAGTTTTTTTCCGCAATTGCTTTTTTGCCCAATGTAATAAACTTAAGGCATCCATTATAAAGCATTAACGTAAGTTCACCTGGAGAGGCAGTATTCACCGAATTTTGTTGATAAGATTGGTAGGGATTATTGATTGCCATCATTCAAACTTCCTTTCTAAAATTGCTTAGCTGAAATACTGAGATAGGCTGCTGCTTTGACTATTCGCTTTCGAAATCGCTTTCTCCATGGCTGTGAATTGATTATAATAGCGGGTTTCTAAAGCCTTAAGCTTGTCTTGCCAACTATCTATTTTCGTATTGTAGCTATTTAAGAGTTTTCCAATCGTGAAACTTGAATTATTAACAGAAGTCGCTTTACCTGCTTTATCTTGGATATTAGTCATCGTCGCTTTGATATCAGCCCTCAACCTTTTGGCCAATCCCATTTCACCAGTTGTTTCTCCTGATTTCATAAACAAATCATAAATTTTGTTTGGATCCTCTGAAATAGCAGCACGCAGTTTTTCTTCGTTAATGGTTAACTTACCACCTTCAAGATAGTTACTTGTAGTAGTTATTCCAATTTCACTTAATGAGTTGACGGAGTTGCTTCCACCAACAGAGGTATATAGCGAGGTCCGCATTTTCGTAAGGAGACCCGTCAACATAGAATCTCCCCGAAGTGTCCCACTCTTTGCCTTCGTTTCCCACAGTTTAATTTCATCCTCAGTCATGTCTTTCCTTTGTGCCGTGGTCAACGGTTGGTATTCACGGTACTTTGTTTCATCTGTCTTCGTTTTGATGTTAGCGATAATCTCATTGTACTTGTCAACGAATTGGGTAACAGTATCTAGAACTGCGTCTACATCTGAGGTAGACGAAAAGGTTACCGGACCCGTATTCCCCTGTTTAAGAGTAATTTCAACACCGTTAATGGTGAATGTGTTGGCGGAACGTTCAATATCCAGACCGTTATAATTTAAGGTTGCATTTTGACCGGCCGTTCCTCTACTCGCTCCAACAGCAACTATATTATTTTCATCTAAATTTAGGAGATCCGTAAAGAGTGTACCACTCAAACCAATTTCTGCAGTAACACTCGTTCCATCTTCTCTTGTTAATCCATCTGGAACTGCCCCCGTGTTTTTCGCCGTAAATGAAATCTGTTTCGTGTTCTGATCATAAAAAGCGGTAACACCTGAATTAGCATTAATTTTTGATATTAAACTATTTAACGTATCAGTATCTTCAATTTTTGTTGTAAAGGTATTTAAAGAACCGTCCTTATTAATCGTTTCAATTTTTATTTCCTGTCCTATATACGCTTCAGGAATGATATCTGTTGCTTTTTCAACTCCCACTGCCCCATTACTGAGCATAGTTGCTGCTGAAGCTAATTTTCCTACTGTCAAAGTCCCAGAAAAATCAACCGTTGAATTGATATTCTTTACTGAGATTGCATTAGGATCAGAAACTGACACTGTTTTCTTAATAAAGGATTTTTGCATCCCCACTCCATCTTTAATAAGGGTATCCAGTTCCAACAATAACTTATTGATCTCACGATAATCATCTCGCTGCCATTCAGCATTTTGTTTCTTTTGTTCTAGCGTATCCAAAGGAACACGTGCAGCCTGCATCATACTGCTAACAAGCGCGTCAATATCCATCCCACTCGCTAAACCGTTAATTCTTACCATCGTAACATCACCTACCTATACTTTTTCATCTACCATAATACCGACGAACTCGGTCATCGCTGCATAAAAGTCTAAAAGCTTCTTTGGTGGGATTTCCCGAATCGTTTCATCGGTTACGTCATCCACAACCTTGACATAATACTCATTCAATTTTTCATGATATTCAAAACGAACTGCCGTATGTGTTGGATTCAGAAAGGTGTTTAAACTATCAACTACATCTTGAACCCTTTCTTTTGAAGGCTCAATATTAGATTCCGCACTTTGTTCTGAATAGGTAACTGTATTTATTTCTCTCTGATAGTAGGAACTAATTCCATCTGAAATTGCTGTTCTAAGTTGTGAGGAAAGAATATTCGTGGATAAACTCTCCAGCATCTTAATGCCCCCAATGTATTATCTTTATTTTTTATATCGGTAATTACTATTTTATATTTAGGCTTTCAACATTTCTTAAGAAGTAAGATATACGGGATTTATTTAGTAAGCATCTATTTAAAACCTTGGAAACTTTGATTATACCTATGACTTTCTGTATTCTTCGATAATTATTCTTTTACTAACTCTCTATGAAAAAGGATTCTACCTTAGCGAGTTTAATATGGACTATTAAATAATACTTTAGCAATTTAATTTCCTTAGAAACGAAAAAAGACTCTAGAAAAATTCTAGAGTCCTTTTTTTCTAAACTGTAGAGTAAAAATTAACGTAATAACTGAAGAACACCCTGTGGTTGTTGATTAGCTTGAGCCAACATTGCTTGAGCTGCTTGAGAAAGAATTGAATTCTTAGTTTGGTTCATCATTTCTTTTGCCATATCAACGTCACGTACACGAGACTCAGCAGCAGTTAAGTTTTCTGAAGCATTATTTAGATTATTGATTGTATGCTCCAAACGGTTTTGAACTGCTCCTAGATATGAACGACCTGAAGAAACAGATTCTATTTGAGCCTGTACAGCAGTAACAGCAGCATCAGCACCTGCTTGAGTTGATATATCTAATGCAGCAACAGCAGTGTGAGCAGCAGATAAATCAACACCTACAGTAGTTAGGTCGATGTCAATTGTTTGACCTGCATCAGCGCCAACTTGAATTTTACCGTTTGCGTCTGAACCGTCCAGCAATTTTTTTGTGTTGAAAGTCGTATTGTCTTTAATACGCTCTATTTCTGAAGAAAGTTGTGCAAATTCATCTTGTAAAGCTTTACGATCTGCATCTACATTTGTGTCATTTGATGCTTGAACTGCTAATTCACGCTGACGTTGAAGGATAGAATGTACTTCATTAAGTCCTCCCTCAGCTGTTTGAATTAAAGAGATACCATCTTGGGCGTTACGAGAAGCTTGGTCAAGACCACGAATTTGCCCACGCATTTTTTCAGAAATAGCAAGACCTGCTGCGTCGTCACCTGCACGGTTGATGCGAAGACCTGAAGCAAGTTTCTCCATTGATTTAGATTGTGCATTTGTTGCACTTGATAATTGACGGTGTGTGTTTAGAGCTGCGATATTGTGATTAATAATCATTTTTGTTTCCTCCTTGAGTTTTAAGTTCCCACATCCATGTGGTTTTTTACGATGAATAGTGAATAAGACTCCCGTCTATTTCACTACTTATCGTTGTATGTATAATATCGACGTGCGTAGAAACATATTTAGAGATTTTAAGATTTTTTCTTGAAATGTTCATATAAATTTTCCAGAATACTGGTTTCTGTTTTAGTAGCTTCATTATTTTCTTGCTGAATTGATAGATAGATTTCTTTTCGATGAATCTCCACATTTTTTGGAGCATTGATACCAAGTTTGATCTGTTCGCCTTCTATAGCTAAGACCGTAATTTCAATATCATTACCTATCATGATCGATTCATTAGATTTTCTAGTTAGAACAAGCATTATTTTTCCTCCTGTTCTACTGAAGGTTCAATAAGAAGATGCTTAGTCATGTAGCCACTTCCATTCATGATAAACTGCTTTCCTGTTTTTTTAGAGCTATTTAAAATGATAGGTGCTTGAAGATTAGCGGTCGTTTTCTTGAAAGGTTCGTGGATTGTTAAAATGACGAACGTAATAACCTCCTTTTCTGCTTCTATTTGCAAAGTAGATAGTACCTCATCAGAAAGCTTCACTTCATAATCATGAAAAATATCAAAAGGGTTCAAAATAATAAAAGCAACCTCTTTTGTTGTTAGAGATTGCAGAACGACAAATGGTGTTTCCTCCAAAGCTAGCAAACAAAACTGTTTTTCGTCTAAAAACCCTGGTATCCCGCTTTCAAATGTATAAATGTTTTCTTGTGCTATCTCTATTTCGCCATGAAATTTTGTTTGTCTATTCATATATGTTTTCACTCACCTATCTCATCTGGAAACAAATTAATGAAATCTATATCCAGCGAATTTTCTTGTAAAACTTCCACTTCTACATTACCTGGCGTGTATGTATGGTTTGGCTTATTAACCTGCACATCGATGATCGGTTTTTGAGGGGTTGCTTCTATTTCTACCTGAGCCGGTTGATAGTCCAGCTGAACACTGAAATGAGAGGGAATCCAGCCGAGATTGAATTGCTTTTCTGGCCCCTTGCTGTTTCGCTTCGCCTGAACCACGATTGCATTACCTCCGTTTTCAATATGTCTCAACTCCGTGCCCTGCTGTGACCTTCTTTCCATACCTGCCAGCCAATCCTGATAGCCCTGCTGTGCAAATTCCTCAACTCGCTTGGATAGGCTTTTCAAATCCATATCTTCTCTCGCTTTTGTTTGATCAATCGTTAGCTTCCCTGGGGTTATCTGAATTTCTAAGATTGCTCTCGGCTGTTCAATTGATTGGTCCGCTGCCTTCTGTTCAATTTCCTGTACAGGTTGGTCTATATTCAATCCAATCTTCATTGAGGAAGACTGCAATTGTATTTGTGGCATTTGCATCCTTATCGCTCCTCTCCTTATAGAAAAAAAGCTACCCATTTAGGAATAGCTTAGCGAAGAAAATCTAGTAAACTCGGTTGGATGATTCTTGCTCCAACACTTAATGCAGCACTATGAATACTTTCCTGGGTCGTTAAATCCATTATCGCCTTTTCGATATCGACATCCTCATTTTTCGAAAGGATTTCTGTAGCAAAAACTTCCTGCTGCTTTAGGCGGTCCGTCATCAATTCAATTCGATTCTGCCTGGCACCAACCTGAGCTTGCATAGCTAAGAATGTATTGATAGTTTCGTCAATTCCTTCCAGTGTGCTACTCACGTCACCGCCGTTTTCAAGTGCATCGATCGTTTGATCAATGCTGCCGCCAATAGCAAGCGCATCTCCAAAAAGCTTGGATCCGTCTGTATTAATCTGAATAGTAATCCCAGAAAATACTTCAAGATTAATAGCTCCTGTGCCGTACAATATATTCCCATCACCATCTTTAACGGAAGATGGTTTCACATTCGTATTCTGACCGTTAAAAATATATTTCCCACCAATCTGGGTATCACCTATACTTACGAGATGTTCTTTTAATTGCTTAATTTCTTCTGATACACTTTCAAACTGTTCTCCATCATAGGTTCCATTACTACCTTGAACGGTTAACTCACGAATCCTTTGCAGAACGGAAACTGCTTCACTAATGGCATCATCTGTACTATCAATCCAGTTAGTTGCCTCCGAGATGTTACTTGTATACTGCTGGATTTGATTGAGATTGATCCGGTACCCCATTCCCATCATTGCAGCAACAGGATTATCGGATGGTTTAGAGAATTTTTTTTGAGAAGAGACTTGTTCCTGCAACTTGCCCATTTTTTCGTAACTTCTGCTTAAATTACTTAACATATTATTGGTTAGCATGGATTGCGTCACTCGCATATTTTCTCACTCCTATTATCGGCCTACCGTACCCATTCCGTTAATGATTTTATCGAGCATTTCATCCATCATCGTCATCATTCTTGCAGAAGCATTGTAAGCTTGCTGGAACCTAATCATATCTGTCATCTCTTCATCTAAGGATACAGAACTGACAGAGTCTCTATTTTGGTTAACGGATGTAGCAAGCACTACAGAGTTGGAAAGATTCTTTTGAGCACTTTGTGAATCAACACCCAATTTCCCAATAATCCCGGAATAATAGGTGTCAAAGGTCCCAGTTAACTCCTTAGAATTTTGGTCTTTAGTTGAGTAATCACTAAAAGCTTTCTTTTTCAAATCAGCTAAGAGTTTAGCATTTTCATTATCCCCAGAAGCTCCTCCACTATTACCACCTGCGGCGATTAATGAAGGGTCCTTCAATATCTCACTATTCACCTTGATGCTTTCAGCAGCACTCTTACCTGGTTCAATTTCAAAAAAGTTTAATGTCGATGTTTCACTAGCTCCTAACGCATACCCCTGCTTATGAATAGCATTAAACTCATTCACAAAAGCCGTTGCCATATTATCCAGCTTCTGCAGCATATCAGGATAGGTTCCTCCGATTGTACCATCACTCTTTTTATAGCCAAAACTGTTAATCAACCCGGATAGCTCTCCTGAAAACTTGTACTCCGTTAATGTTTTCGAACCAAATTTCACTCCATCTACCATACCTGTCGATTTATCATAGCTAACTTCAACTTTTGAAGTTCCAAGCATCCCAGTTTGGTTAACACTGACTAGATTGATAGGTGGCACATAAGAAGAACCGTCTTCTTGCATTAATTCAATGTTGTATAGTCCTGTTGCTACATCACTAGCTTTGCCATAATCAGTTGGAATGACGTTTTTTACGTTTATACTGACAAGCTGAGAGAGGCTGTCTACAAGTAAATCACGTTTATCGTAAAGTTCATTCGGGATAATCCCATGCGGCTCTACTTTACTAATTTGCTGGTTAAGTTGATCAATACTGCTAATAAGCAGATTGATTTCGTTCGCTTTAACGTTTATTTGATTTCCGATATCCGTTTGAACGCTTTTTAGCGAATTGTAGTAGTAGTTAAGGGTATCCGCGACCATAACGCCTGTTGAGGCAACAACCTCACGAGCCCCTGAGTTTTCCGTGTTGGCCGTTAACCCCTGCAGAGAATTCCAGAATTTTCCCACCATTGCAGCTAACCCGCTGTCGGTTGGTTCATTCATGATGCCTTCCATTTTAGACAATGATTCGCTCATCGCCCCGTAAAAACCGATTTTATTACTTTGAGTCCTGTATTGCGAGTCCAAAAAGCTGTCTCGGATTCGCTGTACAGTTTCTGCAGCCACCCCTGTCCCGAGTTGACCTGCTACACGAGGGCTGTTTAATCCGACGGTAGGAAACCCAGATGTCTGTACCAAGTTAACACGCTGCCTTGAATATCCTAATGTATTGGCATTGGCAACGTTATTTCCTGTAGTATACAAGGCTCCTTGTGAGGTCGATAATCCACGTTTAGCTGTTTCAAGCCCCATAAAGGTTGAAATCATTTGCTCAAACCCCCATCTTTTTCTGTTTCTTATGCTTTCGAATCAAATATGCCTATACCGCTTTTTGTTGGCTTTTTAACGGACTTCCCGTAGTTCATATCCTGGGTTTGCGGTCTCAGCATATCTAAAGAGACATTAATGAATTGAAGTGACTGATAGATTAATTGCTGATTTAAAATGTTCCGCTCTTTCAGCTTAGCTACTTCATCGATTAGCTCTTTTTTTAGTCGTTTTAGTGCAGCCGTTTCAATTGGTTCTGTTAATTCCATTACTGTGTCGATGGAAGCAGTCTGTCTCACTGCTCCTTTTGCTGTAAAAAATCCCTCGACTGCTGCTTCTCTTTCTTTATCCGTTTGACTGATTGCTTTAATATGCTTTTGTTCTTCGATCAGCAGGGCGGTAATTGCCTCAGTGTCGCTAGCTTTTAAAATGGTTGTTTTTCTTAAGGCTAATTGATTGAAGCTTTTATGAAGCTTGATCAATTTTTCAACCGACTCGATGATGTTTCGTGCAGACATTCTTACTCCCTCCTCTGCTCATGAATGATGGACGGAATATGTTTCCGTTCACAATAATCAAACGTTTATTAATAATTTATTTTCGATAAAAATCAATAATGCCTTTTGCTGTCGCCTGTGAATTCAATTTATAATTTCCATTTTCTACTTGGATTTTCAGTTCGTCCACTTTTGCTTGTCTTGCAGCAGGAATTGGAGATAATTGCTGCATTTCTTTTGCCGCTGAAGAAATTTCAACTTTATCTGAGGCATTGACCTTAGATTCTTTGACATTCCCCGCTTTATTGGCTTGAAGATTATACGGGTTAATCCCTGTCATACCGACGTTATTGATTTTCATATTCCAGATCCTCTCCTTCGGCCGATTTTCTTTATCTAATCTTATATATAACTTCATATTTCGATTCCTTTAACAGACCATGAGAATGACTCTTGGCTGTGTTTATTCTCCCTATCATTAATATCGACAAGGACTTATTTTTTTTTATGTTTTCCTGTAATCTTTCCTTCGACAACCATTGTCGAATTTTGTTCTCAATACCGAATATTCTAACAAAATACCAATCATGAAGCCAAGGATTATCCTTCGTGATTATCTTTAATATAATACGTATTTTTTTTATTTCGTTCTTGTATTTTAGTTAGGCACTTTTCTTCATCTTCAAAAGTCTGCAATTCAGAGCGAAGGGAATCGCTGCATTTGCTACATAATCTCCCACTTTGAATGTTGGTCCCGCATTTTTCACAAGGAATGCCTAGGTTAGGAAATTGGGAAATTCTCAGTTTTCCTGTTTTTACAAATTTAATAATCAAATCTTCTTCCACGCCTGTGGCCTCAACCACTTGCATCATTAACGCCGTTCGATTACTTTTCTTGCGAATGTAGGCATACACTTCATCAAATTTAGCTTCTTCTTCTTTATAGCAAGCATCGCAAACATCACGAAATTTTGTTTTAACAAATAACGAATTACAGTTTTGACAGTTGAACAAATCCATTGAGGACCCCTCCTTTACTATCACAATGATTGTTCTTCAGTACTGTATATATCGAATATTAACACCGATACTTTAGAAGGTTTATAAAAAATATTCGGTTTTACCTAGCCAGAGTAATTGATGAAACTTCTGTGGCACCAGCGGTTTTCAAAGCCTTAGCCGCATGCCGGAGTGTTGAGCCTGTTGTGTAAATGTCATCCACGATCAAGATTGATTTTTGCTTTAATAAATCCGGTTTGGTGACCTGAAAAACTTGTGGCAATGATATCCGCTCCTCACGTGACTTTTTCGATTGTTTTTCCGTATGAAGGCGCGTTAATAGCTCAACCGTGTTAAGGCCTAGCAGATCTGTCAAAGCCTGCGCCTGATTGAAACCCCTCTCCATCAGACGTTCATTACTAAGAGGAATGAACGTTACCAAGTCAAAATCCATGTCTTTTAGTTTGTCTTTTAAAAAGGGAACGAAGGCCTCAGCCAGTGCATAATCTCCTCGGTACTTATATTTCGCAATCATGTCTTTCAGGAATTCATTATAATGAAAAAGCGATATGTTTATGGACAAATACCCGCTCCATTTCTTATCTTTTTCCCATCTCACACAATCCAAACAAAGATCCTCGATGCGGTAATTCTTATCAAGCTCTCGAGAGCAAATCGAGCATGCCTCACCTGCTAACTTTTTAAGTTTCCCTTCACATCTTTCACAGATTGTCATTGCCTCTTTCTTCAGTAATAGACTTCTCCACGTCAATACTGCTTTCATTTCTTCAACACAAAATAAGCATCTAGCCATCCAGCAGACCTCTTTTCCAGGCCTCTTTATTCATCATTTGTATATGGCAGATCGCCTCGACCATAGCTTTGCTTTTTCCGTAATGAAAAAAAGTGATAGTACCCGTTGGATAAGTAAAGCTTCTGCCGACGCGGCCGGCAATCTGGACGAGAGCACTCTCAGAAAACACCTCATGTTCAGCACCAATCACGGCTACGTCTAGTCGCTCAATTGTCACCCCGCGTTCTAAAATCGTCGTGGTCAATAATCCAGGGACCTCGCCATTCCGTAATGCCTGTACTCTTTCTTTTCGTTCAGGGTGCTGTGAGTGAACGGTCTCCAATTTAGGGGATAGTGTTTGAAACAACGGAATTACCTGTTCCATCACCTGAATGCTCGGAAAAAATAATAATAGAGGAATCTTCAGCTGAAGACGTTCGCTTACCCAACTGGCAATCACAGGAGGAATCTTTTTTTGGAGATATTGTTTTTGCCAATTGCCGCTCCATTTCATTTCAGGAACAGGGATCGGCTTATGATGGTAACGGGCAGGGATTGTCACGGCTTGCAGTTTCCCGCTACGGTAAGATCGTTGCATCTGTTTAGAAGGAGTGGCAGTTAAGTAGATAGTTGTAGCAGAGGGCTTTTTGGATTTATTAACCGCATAATGTAGAGAATCATCAATAGAGTAGGGAAACGCATCGACTTCATCAATGATGACTACATCGAAGGCTTCAGAAAAACGAAAAAGCTGATGTGTGGTGGAAACGGTTAGCGGCGAAGCTTTGCTTCGGTCTTCGCTGCCTCCATACAGAGCGGATACCTCAATGGCTGGAAAGGCTCTTTTTAACCGGGGTGACAGTTCGAGAACGACATCGGTCCGAGGTGTTGCCATACAGATTCGTTTTCCGGCAAGCAAGCCCGCCTCAATGCCAGCAAATAGGACTTCCGTTTTACCAGCTCCGCATACGGCCCATACCAGTAATTCACCTTTTCTTTTTACAGCCTCAACGACACAGTCCGAGGCCGTTTGCTGACCTGAAGTTAGAGTTCCATCCCAGCTCATTACTTTGTCAGGAACCGCAAACTTCAAATCAGGACCGATCCAGCCGTATAATTTTGCACATTCACTGACCCGCCCCATCATGATACAGGCTCGGCAGTAAGTACAATCTTGATTGCAAATTTTACACGGAAACGTATAAAACAAAGCAGAATTTTGGTTACCGCATCGTACACAATTGTACTGACCATTCACACATTGCACGCCGGAAGTCACAGAGACATAGCCGTGCTTTATTTGGTCGGAAATGATTGCCGGGGAAAAAGGAATTTCGGAGGCCAATAACAACCTTCCTGTGAGGTGATTCTGAAGTTCTGGGGAAAAAGGGGGAGAACTAATCGTATTTTCCAAACTATAACCTTCTTTCTTTCTTAGAATAGAATTTTACACTCGTAAATAGAATTCGCTTTTCACTTTAGAATCCCTCTTATATCCATAAAAAAACGCCTCCTCCTTTTTCAAGGAAAGACGTTCCTCTGTTTATACTTTATACCAGCCCATCCCCATCGAGCCTTCGCCCAGATGCGTTCCGATCACAGGACCGAAGTAGCTGATGTCAAACTCGACATTTGGGAAACGCGCTTCAAGTTCCGTTTTCCAGTCTTTAGCTTCAGCTTCACGCTTAGCATGAATAATGACCGCTTTATAGTTTTCACCGTTTGCCGCGTCTTCTCCAAGTAAATCAGCAATCCGTTTCATCGCCTTTTTTCTAGTACGGATTTTTTCGAACGGGACAATGACTTTGTCAACAAAATGGAGAACAGGCTTTACTTGTAGCAAACTCCCTATCAAGGCCTGGGCACTGCTTAGCCGCCCCCCACGCTGCAGATGGGATAAGTCATCCGCCATGAAATATGCCCGGACGGAAAGTTTCATTTCTTCGAGCCTGGCCATAATCTCTTCTGCGTCCTTACCGTCAAGTGCCATCTGAGCCGCTTCGAGAACATAAAATCCCTGGACTCTACAGCTGATTTCAGAATCAAAGGCGTGGACCTGAACTCCCTCTACCATTTCACCTGCTGAAACCGCACCTTGATACGTACCACTGATACCACTCGATAAATGAATTGAAATAACATCATCATATTCTTTTTGGAGCTCTTCAAACTTCTCAACAAACTGACCGATTGGCGGTTGTGACGTGGTCGGTAGCTTCGCTTGCCTTTTTACTTCTTCATAAAACTCATCTGCAGCAATATCGATTTCTTCCCGGTAGGCTTCGTTGGAGAAAATGACATTAAGCGGCATCATATGTATATGTAAACGATCACGCATATCCTTAGGTATATATGCAGTGCTATCTGTTACGACTGCGGTTTTCATAGTGAGTACCATCCTTATAAAATTACTCTAAATATCTTATACACCATTCTATCTGAAAATGCCTTAACTTGCATTAAATAGCTTATCTTTTTTTACCATAAATTAGTACAATTTAAGTAGGTGAATAGATTTATGCCGAGTTCGGCATTTGACAAAAAAGTCCGGCGCATCAGTACGCATTGCGAAAACTGAAGAGCCGGACTTATCATAAGTTGAAATTATTTCACTTCTACCCAGCCGTTTTTAATAGCTAAAACAACAGCTTGGGTACGATCGTTTACATTCATTTTTTGAAGAATGTTACTCACATGGTTTTTTACTGTTTTTTCACTGATATATAAAGTTTCGCCGATGGCACGATTGCTTTTTCCGTCTGCTAAAAGTTGAAGAACTTCACACTCGCGTCGAGTCAATAGGTGAAGCGGTCTTCTAATCTCTACAGCATGTACTGAATCACGATCAGCACCCTCTTCAGCAGCTAAACGGCGATATTCTTTGACTAAATTATGTGTCACCTTTGGATGAAGGTATGAGCCACCTTCTGCGACTACACGAACAGCATCAATTAGCGCATCTGCGTCCATTTCTTTCAACAGGTAACCTTGTGCTCCTGTTTTCAATGCATGCTGTACGTAGTTTTCATCATCATGAATCGATAAAATGATGACTTTCGTTTCAGGGTAACGGTTTACAAGCATTTTAGTCGCTTCGACACCGTTCATATTCGGCATGTTGATATCCATGATAACAACATCTGGTTTGTGTGTTTCAACAAGATCCATAGCCTCGCTTCCGTCATCGCCTTCGGCAACAACATCAAAGGATGATTCAAAATCTAATATACGCTTAACACCTTCACGGAAAAGCTGATGGTCATCTATAATGATGATACTAGTCTTCAACGGCTTCTTCCTCCTAATTTCTATTTAAATGCCTATTCTCTAAAATTTATAAATGATAGGGAATTTGTATAAACACCAAAGTGCCTGCCCCTGGTTGTGAATCAATTGTCATTTCACCTTCAAGTAGCTCGACTCTTTCCCTCATGCCTACTAAGCCAAAAGAACCCTCTTTTTGAATGGAAGAATCAAACCCTTTTCCATCATCTTTGACGACAACCGTAACCATCTCTTTAGAAATGGAAAGTTTTACTTGAACTTGCTTTGGCTCTGCATGTTTCAGTGAATTCTGTACAGCCTCTTGGACCAGCCTAAATAAAGCAACCTCCATATCAGAGGGAAGCCTTTTGACCTGGCCGAGGTTAACGAAATTCAAATGCACACCAGTATTATAGTCTTCGGTCGTTTGCAGATACTTTCTGAGGGTAGGAACAAGACCTAGATCGTCAAGGGCCATAGGACGCAGATCATAGATGATTCTACGCACTTCATATAACGCATTCCGTACCATGACTTTTAAGCTACGGATTTCCACAAGAGCTTCATCAGGACCTCTCTCTCGTTGTACACGTTCTATCAAATCCGAACGCATCATGACATTAGCAAGCATTTGCGCGGGGCCATCATGGATTTCCCGTGAGAGTTTTTTACGTTCCTGCTCCTGAGCTTCTATTATTTTCAAGCCGAAGTCCTGCTTACGTTTCGCTTCTTGTAGAGCTTCTCCCACAAATTTCAAGTCCTGTGTCAAATAGTTTTGTACAACAGAGATTTGCGAGACGAGATGTACAGCTTTATCAATCGTCTGCTGTAATCCCCTTAATCTAAGCTCAAGTTCATCCCGTCGATTACGAAGCTCTTTCTCTAACTGGCGATTTATTTGTAAATCGACTTGCAGCTTATGTGCTCTTTCATAAGCATCGCGAACCTGTTCTTCAGAAAAATGGTTGAAGTGCATACTGACTTCGGAAAGCCTTTTTCGAGCAAATCTGGCTTTTGAATCCAGTGCATCGCTGTCGGTTATCACAATGGCAACTCTGATTTTCACATCATCAAGCTCTTTTGTTAATGACTCAAAGTCTTTGCGACATTGCTCTCCAATATCAAAGACTTCATCCTTACTTTCACTAACAGTGCTTACCATTGTTTCTAAGATCTTGTCCAATGCTTTAGCATCAACCTTTTTTATGGACATTAAGATCCCTCCACTTAAATCAACAGACTTAAACAATTTGTTGTCTTATAGACTATGTATATGGAAAAAAGCTCTTTTTCCTTTTTCATGAATGGTTAATTATCAGGAAACTTGCAATGAAGTAACCTTCATGAACATATTGTACCAAAAAAAGAAGAAAAATACGTCAATTTCATTGTAGGATTTTCACAAAATATACATATTTAGTATACATTTCATATTCCTAGCTTTTATGGATATCACGTTAGACCACCTATTAAAAGGTTGTTTCTATTATCCTAATCCGAATTATCCTTATCAATCAAATGGAATATTCCACTCCATTGATTATTATACGAAACAGATACATTTATTAAATGGCAAAATCCTTGAAATGAGCTGACTCGATATGGACAAGCCAGGTTTATGGTACAAAACTCATTGTTTTTCCTACAATGATATTCTTTTAAGCATATATAACCATCTAATAAACATTAGCTGGCAGTAGAATTAATTATAACACGTACAACTTTTTCTTATATTAAAGTTTCTTTACACTATACGGAATAAAAAATAATCTTCATTGCCACTTTTTGCGCAAAGCCTTATAATGAATCAACTAATAGCGAGAGCGAAGGTGGAATAGTAATGCTCCCTCATTATTTAACGGTAAAAGGACGTGGTGAACATGAAATCGTGATTGAGAAATCTCGATTTATTGCCCACATCGCCCGAGTGGAATCAGAAAAAGCAGCACAGGCCTTTATTCAAGAAATTAAGAAAAAGCATAAAGATGCTACTCATAATTGTTCAGCCTATATGATTGGAGAACAAAATCAAATTCAAAAAGCCCTTGATGATGGAGAGCCAAGCGGTACGGCAGGCGTCCCTATTCTTGAGGTTCTTAAGAAAAAAGACCTAAAAGATACGGCTGTTGTGGTTACACGATATTTTGGCGGCATCAAACTTGGTGCAGGCGGCCTGATTCGTGCTTATAGTAAAGCGACTTCAGAAGGAATTAATACCACGGGTGTAGTTAATAGAAAATTAATGCGCGTAATTTTAACAAATGTCGACTATACCTGGCTCGGAAAATTGGAAAACGAATTACGATCATCGATTTATCAAATAAAGGAAATTCAATACCTTGAACAAGTCAATCTTCTGGTATATGTAGAGGAAGCCCAAAAACAGGCATATACCAACTGGATGACAGAGCTGACAAACGGTCAAGGCCGTATCACTGAGGGCGAAATGATTTATTTAGAACAGGCTCTCGTTTAATTTTCTCCTGCATATTTTTCCTTTTTTTTGCTGTAATATAATTGAAAAGAAATATTTATTTTACGAAATTATTAAATCATTGTAAAATTAGTATTAATATATGACGAAATATATACTGAAGGATTCGAAAAATGGCGATTTATGTCTGCTATTTAAAAGGAGAAGAAAAAGATGTCTAATACTAGGCGTGTTTATAAAATTAAAAAAACAAAGAAAAAAAGGCGAAAGAGGCTTTGGTTATTTCTAGTCCCCCTGTTGGTACTTGGTCTAGGAGCTTCTACGTATGCTGCAACTCTATATATGAAAGCCCAAAATGTATTTAATGATTCTTACGATCCTGTCGAGGCCTCAGCCAAGCGGAGTGAAACGGTTGACCCACTCAAGGATAATTTCTCAATTCTTTTCATAGGGATTGATGACAGCGATGAACGCGACTATAAAGGAAATTCACGCTCGGATGCTTTAATGCTGGCTACATTCAACAAAGATCAAAAATCTATTAAACTATTAAGCATTCCACGTGACTCCTATGTGTACGTACCAGCCAAAGGCGTAACGACGAAAATCAACTCAGCTCATGCAGCTGGTGGACCAAAAGCAACAATGGATACTGTGGAAGAATTATTCGATATCCCTGTTGATTATTATGTCCGGATGAACTTTAATGCCTTCATCGACGTGGTGGACTCATTAGATGGAATTGAAGTTGATGTACCTTATGAAATGAACGAAATGGATTCACATGACAAGAAGAATGCCATTCATCTCGAAGAAGGATTACAAACTGTTAATGGTGAAGAAGCATTAGCCTTTGCACGGACTCGTAAAAAGGACAGTGATATCCAACGTGGTGAGCGACAACAGGAAGTTCTGAAAGCCATCATGGCCAAGGCAACCTCTGTTGGAGCATTAACGAAGTATACAGGAGTTATGGAAGCTGTTGGCGACAATATGACAACGAATCTCCAATTCTCACAAATTAAAGGTTTCATAAAATATGTAACATCTGACAACGGTCTGGATCTCGAAACTATTAAACTTGAAGGTCAAGATTCCACAATTAGCGGAACCTATTACTATCAATTGAATGAAACATCAGTAGCAAATACTAAGCTACTACTTCAATCCCACTTAAATCTGGGACCTAAAGAAGTCTCTAATCAAACTGAAGCCGTTCAATCACAATAACAATTAGAATAAAAGCCCCCCCACTCATCCTAGGATGATGTGGGGGGGCTTTTTTTTTGACTCTCTCTTTTATCCCCTAAGAAGGTCTCCTCTATCGTCCTTAAAACGCCAGTAGCAAAGAAAACAACTTGATAAAAAAATGACCGGAGAGGAGTGCGTAAACATAATAATACGATGTCCAAAACTTTGATTAAATGAGCATCTGAGTGGTAAATTTACGACTTGATATTTTATACTAAATATTACACACAAATAGGAATTTAATATATAAAACATCCTTCCGTACTAGATACACACTTTTTATTTCATGGGAAGGTTACCCTTAACGAAACTATAAAAAAACCTCCATACGTATTAGTAAATACGGGATGGAGGCATTAAACATATTTATTGAGCTTTGCATAGAGAATAATAATCTAGTATTCTATGCACTAAAGCAATTATGGTTTGTTTTTAAAATTAAGCATCTTCAGCAAAGGCTGATAATTCGAGCTGACCAGTCCAATTTTTTCTACAAAAATTTCTATAATCAATAAGAGGCCAGTTACAAGAATCAAAGCTCCCCACATTGTTGCAAACGAAAAGATTATGGCAGCTAAACCAAAGCAAGCAGCTAAAGCGTAAATAAGAAGTACAGTCTGCTTATGAGTAAATCCTAGGTCTAACAAGCAGTGATGTAAATGTGATTTGTCAGCAGCTGATATCGGTTGTTTATTGACAATCCTGCGGATAATCGCAAAAAATGTATCCGAAATAGGAACCCCTAAAATGATAATCGGTACAATTAAGGAAATCATTGTAACGTTTTTGAATCCAAGCAGGGACAGAACTGCGATGATGTAACCTAGGAACAATGCTCCTGTATCTCCCATAAAAATCTTTGCAGGATGGAAATTATATTTCAAAAAGCCAAGGGTACTTCCAATCACAGTCAATGCAACCATCGCTACAAATAAATCCCCTTTAATAAGGGCCATCGTAGCAATCGTCACTAATGCAATTGTGGAGACTCCACCCGCAAGACCATCTAGGCCATCTATTAAATTAATGGCATTAATAATCGCCACAATCCACAAAATGGTAATAGGGATACTAAAAATGCCAAACTGAAGTGTGTCGGTAAAAAATGGTAAGTTGATAAATTCAACTTCAAGACCGCCCCATAACACGATAATGAGAGCAGCTAAAACCTGACCCAAAAACTTGGGTGCAGCTCTTAATTCATATATATCATCCGCCATCCCAATTAATATGATGACAAGAGCACCTACTAGAAGAGGCAATTGCTCCCAAAAGTCATTCGTAAAAATTAAGAATGTAATGAAAAAACTCAAAAATATAGCTAAACCGCCCATGCGTGGCATAATTTTGCTATGCACTTTTCGCTCATTCGGTTTATCAGTAGCTCCTAATTTAATGGCCAACTTTCCGACAAAAGGAGTCAAAAAAATGGACAATAAAAATGCTACCAACAAGGCCCCTATTAACATCAAGAACCACCTCTATTCAACATAAATCTAATACCCTTAACAATCAATAAGAAAACGTATTTATAATAACTTATTTATTTTTTCATCCTCAAATAAACATTATATACGTTTTCGGCTAAAATCTCTATAGAAAAGTTGTTTTTTGCAAATTTTTGTAAATCTGTCCCTAACCTTGTCAGGTTTCCGGATTTTTTTAATTCTACTGCTTTACAGATAGCCATTTTCAATTGGGTTACATGCCCAATCTCTGTTATCCAGCCAAATTTCTCATCCGGAATTAATTCTTTTACACCGCCAACATCACTTGTAATCGCAGGCAAACCTGCCCTTGCCCCTTCAAGTAAAACAAGTGGGAAACTCTCGCTTAAAGACGCTAACAATGTGACATCAGCCAAGGGATAGAGCTTCTCTATATCTTTACGATACCCTAAAAAGAACACGTGATTAGTTAAACTTTTTTCCAAAACCATCTTTTCTAAAGCCAGTCTTCTGCTTCCCTCACCCACAAGCAACAGCTTTACATGGGGAAACTCCGATATCACTTGACTTAATGCCTCTAAGGCAAATTCATGCCCTTTTACAGGTTCAAGCCTAGCAGGCATAATGATAACAAAATCATCAGCCACAAACCCAAAGTCTTCTCTTTGAAAGGGTCCCTCTAATTTCTTTTCAAAGTTAATACCATTTAAAATCTTGGTGATCTTGGTTGAGGGAATCCCTTGACTAATTAAGTCTTGCTTAAATCGATCGGAGACCGCCAGTATATGATCAGTATGCTGAAATGACCTAATATGCAAGTTCGTAAACAGTTTTCCTTTTACACCCATATCTAAAAAATCATGCTGAGGGGAACTGTGCACAGTAAGAACCCAGGGGCGTTTTACGAGACGTTTTAAAAAAGCTCCGTAAATATTCGCACGCGGACCATGTGTGTGGATGATCTCTATATTATTTAGACGGATAAAGTCCCGTAAAGGTTTCAATATCGAAAGATCATATTTAGAATGTTGCTTGAAAATTTCAGTTTGAATCCCAGATGCCACAGCCTGCCGGTACAGAGCTCCTTTTTCAAACACTCCAAGAAGGCATTCCTCTTTATTTAGTTGGTTAAGTAAGGACAGAATATGAAACATACCGCCGCCAGTTTCATTACCAGCGTTTAAGTGCATGATCTTCATGTAGTTCACTCCTTATGTTTAGGAACGCTGCAACCTTTTCTTTTTCCGTCTAACCTTTAATACGAATTTCGGCAGCACAAGCATCCGTTTCCATCGGGAGGGCTGTTGGATTAATCGGAACAACCATTCAAGACGCACCTTCTGCCATAAGACAGGAGCGCGGTTCACCTTTCCGGCGAGAACATCAAAGCTCCCTCCAACTCCCATAAAAAACCCCTTTTTAAATAAGGGATAGTGCATAGAAACCCACTTTTCCTGCCTAGGAAAGCCTAAGGCAGTCAAAATAATGTCGGGTTCCAGTTCCGCTATGGACTTTGCCAAGCACTCGTCCTTGATATCAATGTATCCATGGTTGTATCCTACAAGTTCGATACCCGGATATTTCTCTTGAACCTTTAAAGCAGCTGTTTCAATCACGGATTCTTCAGCTCCAAGCAGATATACCTTTAGAGCCTGCTCATCGGCAATCCGGAATAGTTCATTCATCAAATCGAACCCAGTAATCCGCTCCTGTAATGGTTGATTCAGCCATTTTGAGGCCATAATAATACCAACGCCATCCGGTGTAATGTAATCAGCCGATGTAATGATGTCCTTATAATCCTGATGTTCATTTGCATACTCAACAATTTCAGGATTTGCCGTAACGACAAACGTTTTTTCTTGATTCATTAATCTTGGGTAGATTATCTGATTTATAAATTCATCCATATTGCTATCAATAAATGGTATGGACAATATCTCCACATATTTCTCAGTCATATCTCTTCAGCCTTTCATATGTACTATACATCTATAGGGTCGGGTATTATTCAAGAAATTTTTTCATACAAATCATATAACGTAATTTTGATTCAAAGGTGGTTGAACAATTGAAGCTTCTTGAAAAACTTTCGTTACCCATTCTAATTGTGTGCCTGCTCTTCTCATTAGCAGTACCTCACCCTATCGTCGGCTACACTGCGACGGCATTGATGCTAATTTTTATCGTTATAAATAAAAAAAACCTGATATTAATTCTATTCATTTATTTCCCAGCCCGTCCCTTATTTATGGAACTGAATAGCGGCTTAACCTATACAGGAGACCTAATTATCCTTTTCCTATTTATTTCTTTACTTATTGAAAAGTTTAAGAAGAAAGAATGGTCAACTGCGAAGTATCATTTCACTTTACCGTTCTGGCTGTATTGTTTAGTTGGTGTTGTTGCCTCGGTCTTAACCGGGGTGGGTCTCATTCCAATTCTGTTTGAACTCCGAGCTATACTTGTGACCTTCTTGCTTCTCTATATTATCGGTGAATTAAATCTAGAAAGAAAGGATATCTTTCGCTTTTTGAAGGTCACCCTACTATTTACAATCGTCCTTTGCCTTCACGGCTTATTGGAGAAAATCTTTTCTCGTTCCATCTTACTGCCTCATGCTTGGGAAATGTGGACTCTTTCCTCAACAAATCGAATGAGGATTTATGGTGCAGCTGCCAATCCTAATGTCTTTGCTTTATTTTTAAGCATCCAGTTGTTTTTTAGCTTCTTCCTCTTTCAAGCGTTAAAGAAATATAAGTTCTCGGTCTTTCTAGCATCCATCTTAATGTTCGGAACTTTACTGCTCACCTATTCACGGGGGACGATGATCGCTTTCGGAGTAGCAACGCTTGTCTTTACCATCTGGACTAAAAATAAAACATTTTTCAAATTTGCTTTAGGGTCATTTGTTTGCGGTCTGCTTCTCATATATTACCCGGTTCTATTCACTTCAAGCAAAGTGGAGCTGTCAGCATCGGTTCCAATGGAAAATATGACAATTGGCAGCACTCCTATTTCCGAACGTGAACATGCCCTGTCCAATCGTTTCTCAGACATGTTCTCTGATAAGACTCTTCATCAAAGTACAGAATGGGGCAGGTTATATGTCGTTTTTAAAGGGCTTGAAATTTTTATGGATCATCCCATAGCTGGTACGGGGCTTGCTACATTCGGAGATTCAGCCACCCTTTCCTTCCCCTCACCGATTTATCAGGAATACCAGATTGGTGAAAGGATGTATACTGATAATCAATACATTCAGATTCTTGTCCAAACAGGGGTGCTCGGTTTTTTATCAGTTTTCGTATTTATTCTTTTAACCTTTCGTAAAATCATTAAAACAAGCAATGGCACTTCAGCAGTCTTCACCATCTGCTTGATGATAGCAGGGCTAATAGCTGGACTTTTTTACAATATTCTTGAGGATAAAACGTTTACCCTCATTTTTTATAGTTGTTTAGGATTTTGTTTACACAAGGACATCTTTTTAAAGGATTGAACATATGCCTACTCTTTCACATGTTGTTAAATCGGTCGGGCTCGTCACTATCATTGCAGCCATTGGAAAAGTCCTTGGCTTCGGCAGGGAATCAATCATTGCCGCCTATTTCGGAGCATCATCAACGGCAGACATCTTTTTCGTAGCCAGTCTAATTCCTACCATTCTTTTTACAGCTCTCGGCAGCGGTCTTCAGGCCGGTGTCATTCCTATTTACCTGGAGAAAAAAGCGGAAAATCCAAGGAGAGCTGATGAATTCATCAGTGTATTAGGTTCCTTTTTTATGCTAGTAGCCGTCGTAATGACCATTGCCTGCCTGATTTTCACAAAGCCGCTCGTTATGATGGTGGCCCCTGGATTCTCGGGTTCCGAACTTGCTTTAACAGAGGTTCTAACCAGGATTATGCTGCCGAGTTTACTTTTTTTCACGCTTGCCTACATGGCGACAGGAGTATTAAATGCGAATCAGCGTTTTCTACTCCCAGCTTTTACTTCAACAGCCCAAAATACAGTCATTATAGTAGCTACCGTATTGTTCGCTGCTCCCTTTGGGGTGAAAGGATTGGCCTGGGGATTTGTGTTTGGTGCCGCCAGCCAATTTATAATTCAATATCCATCATTAAGAAAATACCAGATTCGTCCGATTTTTTCCTTTCGGCCTTACAAACAGCAAATTAATAATACGCTTATCACCTTTTATCCTATTATCATTGCGGCTTTGGCCATCCAATTAAATAGTGTCGTCGACCGGATTATTGCCACCTCGCTCGAGACTGGAAGTGTATCGGCCCTGAACTATGCGAATCGGCTATTGTGGTTGCCACTAAGCATTGTCCTCACACCGCTGATTACCGTTTTATATCCTTCGATTGTCGAACGCGCTATTGAAGGATATCAATCTTTCCTTAGTTTAACCTTAAAAGGATTGAAGTCCCTTTTATTCTTAGCTGTTCCTTTTATGATTGTCATGTTGATCAGTGGAAACAGCTTAATCGCTCTGGCTTTTCAACGCGGTGCCTTTGATGCATCCGCAACAGAAACAACTTATGCAGCATTTTTCTTTTATTCAGCTTGTCTCCCTTTTTTTGCACTAAGAGATTATTTGATGAACGCCTTTTACGCCTTAAAAAAAACAAAGGTGGCTATGTATTCCTGCCTGATTGCTGTTTTACTAAATGTCCTGCTCAGCTGGGCACTTTCACGTTTTCTCGGTGTCGGCGGAATCGCCTTAGCCTCAGGTATTTCGATGCTCCTGCAATCTCTCTACCTATTCTTCTTCTTGTGGCTAAAAACAAAAAAAACTGACAAAGCTGTATTTACTGATGTTTTTCAAGAAAGTAGCAAGCTAATCATCATCGGAGCTCTCATCTATGGACTTGCTTTATGGATCCATCCTTTTACGCTAAAGTTCTCCATTTTTGTGGAATTAGTTATAGTTTCCCTTATGGTATTCGGGTTATATATCCTATTTTCCATGCTTTTTAAAGTAAGTAGTCTACATGCATTGCGGAAGATTAGATCGAAGTAGTCATTTAAAAGAACGGAGTGCGGATATGAATATATTAATAACAACGATATTTTCCTACCCTCATGAAGGGGGCCTATCAAGTCATATCACCACGTTAAAAAAGGGATTGAATTCACGAGGTCATAGCGTGGACATTTTGTCTTTCTCACAATTACCCTCATTTAAGAAAAAGTTGCTCGCCCAGGCTCCAGGTTTTTTATTAAATAAAGTAAAACACGGGAGCGGGCAGCTGTTCAATGATCGACAACGTCTGAAGTTATTGACCTCTTCTATTAAAAGTTTGAAAAAAAAGTATGATGTCATTAATGCACAGGATATTTTCGCAACGCTTGCCTCCATTGAATCAGGAATCCCAACTGTGGAAACAGTCCATGGGTATTATTCATTTGAGGCGGTTAGCAGGGGGGCCATTTCTCCTGACAGTATGGAAGATTTAATCATTCGCGATTTTGAAAGAAAAGCCTATCAGTCTGTTGCAAAAGTAGTAACCGTCGATCACCGAATTAAAGACTATATTAACCATTTAGCACATATCGAAGCGGAAACAATTAAGAATTTCATTGACGTGGCTGCTTTCAAACCCGAAACCACCGACCGGAATGAAACTCGACAAGTCTTTCAAATCCCCTTACATAAAAAGATGCTCTTTGTTCCTAGAAGAATGACAGAAAAAAACGGCGTTATTTATCCGATAATGGCTCTTCCCGAGGTACTGAAAAATCATCATGACACTGTATTAGTCTATGCCGGGACAGGAGAACAGCAAGCCCAACTTGAAAAAACGATAACCAGGCTCAAATTAACAGATTCAGTACTATTCCTAGGTTCAGTGCCTTTCGAGAAAATGCAAAACCTGTATGGTGCTTCAGATATCGTACTCATTCCAAGCGTTCATTCACACGGGGTAGAAGAAGCGACCTCCATATCTGCTTTAGAAGCGATGAGTTCCGGTTCACCTGTTATTGCAAGTGCAGTCGGAGGCCTCAAGGAAATTCTCTCTGATGGAGAAGATGGTTTGCTCGTGGAGGAGAAAAACATCACAGCACTATCTCAAGCCATCTCTACTCTGCTTAGTGACCCAGTACGAGCTGCAAAATTAGCCGAAAAGGCAAGATATAAAATTGAAAATGAGTATTCCCATCTAGCCGCTGCCGAGCGGTTTGAGAAGGCTTACCAAGAAGTGGTGAATTCAAAAACAGGCAGACCCAATACTTGAGTCTGCCTGTCACTTTTATACCGTTGTAGAACTACGCTTGTTCATTTGATCTTCGCGGTATTTTTTCTGTTCTTTTTTAGACATTGCTTTATATTCTTTCAAGAATGCTTCATATTGCGGCATAACTTCCTTGATGGGGCCGTACGCTTTTACTTCTCCATATTCAAGCCATAACGCCTTTTGACAGAATTTCTTCATCTGACCGATTGAATGGCTGACGAAGAACATCGTTTTGCCTCTTTCCTTAAATTCATTCATCTTCTCTAAACACTTTTCAGCAAAGTTTTTATCCCCAACTGATAAGGCTTCATCAATAATCAGGATATCTGGATCAATATGAACGGAAATGGCAAATCCAAGCCTTGACTTCATCCCACTTGAATAAGATTTCACCGGTTGGTTAATGAACTTGCCAAGCTCTGAAAACTCAATGATTTCAGGCTCCAGTTCGCGAATCTGCTTTTTATCGAATCCGAGCATCAACATTTTCAATTCGATATTTTCTCTACCTGTCAATTGGTTGTTAAGACCTGATGAAACAGCGATTAAAGCTGTTTTCCCGTTAGCTTGAACATTTCCATCCGTGGGCGGGATAATACCAGCAATAATGTTGGACAATGTGGATTTTCCGGAACCATTGACCCCGACAAATCCGATTACATCTCCCTTTTCCGCTTCAAAGTTAACATTTCTAAGAGCATAATACTCTTCTCCATAGCTTTTAGGCAAAAGAAGATCCATCAATTTTTCTGAGTTTTTATTATATAATTTATATTTTTTCGTTACGTTTTTGACAACTACCGATTTTTCCATCTATTCTCACTTCCAGTTTACTTAAAGTCAACAAAGCGATCTCTAAATCTAACATGCAGCGAGGAACCTATCAAAAATAAGACGATTACGACTGCCCAGAAATAAAGCGTATATTCCCAATTCACTATTAGGTACCATGATTCCCCCAATAACGAAGCTCGATACCCTTCAACAATATAATATAGAGGATTTAGCTTCATGATATTAACGATTACTGGATGATCTTTAGCATCTAATACCCAAAGGATTGGTGTTAAATAAAACAAGACTTTCATTAATGACAGTATTATATTGTGAACATCACGAATAATGGTTGATAAGGTGGAAGAAATTAATCCAAATGAAAATAACAGAGCCACTGTCGCAACAATATAGTAAGGCAGTTGTATGATGTAAAACGTCGGGAGATAACCCGTAAACGCTAAAAGTATGATGATGATACCAAGCAGCATGAGATGTTGATACAACTTTGCAAAAATAACATAAGAAGGAATGACACTCATTGGAAAACTCATCTTGGACACCATATTCATTCGGGAATAGACAGATTTAGACGTCTGGGTTATTGTCGGATTCACAAAGAACCAAACTACGATCCCTGCCATCAGCCATGGAAGGAAATCCTCGCCACGATTAACCATTATAAACCCGAATACAAACCAATAAATCGCAATTTGAATCATCGGATTGATGATTTCCCACAGGATTCCTAGGTAGTTACTGCTGTTAGCGCTTTTCATCTCGTAAGCAGACAAACGCCTTATCAAATAAAAATTGTTAATTTGTTCTTTTAAAACGGTCAAAGCTGAACTCATATATTACACAGACCTTCCTAAAAACACTTTTTCTACGACACGGCGCGAAGCTTGGCCATCCTCGAGCGCACAAAACTTCTCATGAAATTGATTAGATCCTACAGCATTTCCAAACTCCATAGCCTTGATGCTATCAATGACCGCATCAGACGTTTTTACTAACGAACCTGGTGCCATCGCTTCAAAATCAAAGTAAAACCCGCGAAGCCTGTCCCTGTAATTTTCAATATCATATACATAGAACAACATTGGTCGCTTTAAATTTGCGTAATCAAAGAAAACTGATGAATAATCAGTTATTAATAAATCTGAAATAAGATACAAATGATTGATATCTTCATAGCTGGATAAATTGTAGACAAAACCTTGATACGCCGATACATCCAAGTTCTCAGAAATTAAATAATGAAGACGGAGCAAAATAACATACTCATCCCCTAATTCCTGTTTCATTTGATCCAAGTCCAGTTTTATTTCAAATTTATATTTTCCCTTGCTATAAAACTCATCGTCTCTCCACGTAGGGGCATATAAAATAACCTTTTTCTCTAATGGTATACCCAACTTCCGTTTCAATGAGTCGATTGTATCACGATTATTCCCATTGTACAGTAAATCATTACGCGGATAACCCGTTTCCAGTATTTTAGAAGGTTCAACTTGAAAGGCACGAGCAAAAATCTCACTTGAATAAGCATTCGGAGAAATTAAATAATCCCATTTACTTGATTCGGCATGGAAATTTTCTTTATAACTTTCCGTTGTCGTTCCAGGCATATGAACTTCCTTCATATCTGACGCAAGTTTCTTCAATGGAGTTCCATGCCACGTTTGCAAATAAACCGTGTGATTCGGCTTTGGAATCCAAAGCGGTAACCTGCTGTTCGTTACCCAGTAACGAGCGCGTGTCATTTTAAGTAGCCAACTAAGTGAAAAACGTTTGAGATAGGGAATACCTGCCTCTTCAAATTGAGCGGTATACCTATTATCTACACTCCAATACATTTTATATTCAGAATGGTGACACTGCAAGTATTCATATATTGCACGAGGATTACAACTGTATTGCTTCCCTAAAAAACTTTCAAAAATAACAAGCTTTTTGTCGACTGGAAGCACTTTCGCTGCTATGCCAAAAATGAATTTATATCCTCTAAAAAAAATGGTTTTAACTATATTTTTAAACGCTGATAAAAAGGAAGGTTTACTTGGGATTTGTATTTTTTTATTTAACATATCTTATCTCCCTGTTTATTAAGTAGTAGTAGTGGTTGAATGCTTAAACCCAGAAAATACAGAATCTCTCCTACTCAACAAAATACTTCTTTAAAATATTCCGGACTAAAAATAAGCTCGCCCATATTAGGGAGAGCTTATTTTTGGTGTACACTTAACGGCTACTCCAAAGGCTTTAATGCTAGTCCCAAATTATTTGCCACTGTTGTCTAAAACTCGACATTTTTATTAGAATCTCGCATTAACCATTCAAATAGCATTATGAAATCACCGATGCGATTCTCCATAAATCAATCATCTATGATTATAATTCAATCTGATCTCTATAGATTGATTAATTACCGATTCAATGGTTTTTCTAATGAACTTCTCGGCATTGTATGCTACAGCAACTACAGAGACCTTTTTATCTTACCTAGAAATAGTAAATCAATTATCAAAGAATTTATCAACGATTCTCTTTGTTGCTTTACCATCCTCTATTCCACAATACTTTTCTCTAAATAAACTGTACCTTTTTTTGTATTGCATGTTTAATTCATCAATATTGGTAATAGATTCTATAATATCCTCAGTGGTTTTTAAAAATGGACCTGGTGCTTCTCTTTCAAAATCCATATAGAATCCACGAATATTATCTCTGTAATCTTCCAAATCATAAGTGTAATACAAAATAGGTCGACCTGTATTAGCAAAATCAAACATTACTGAAGAATAATCAGTAATCAATATATCACTAATCAGGTAGAGCTCCTGAATATCTGAATAATTGGACACATTCATAACAAAATCTTCGTACCCTTCTGGGATACGGAATTTATTACTAATTACAACATGCATCCTTAATAATAGGATGTATTCATTTCCAAGAACTTCTTTCATTCTCTCCAAATTTAAATTCAACTCAAAAATGAATTTATTGTTTTTAGATGTTTGATTATCTCGAAATGTAGGAGCATATAAAATAACTTTTTTTCCTTTTGGCAACTTCAATTTACCCGCTACAGAGTTTGCAATGACTGAAACATCTTCCCTATAAAACAGATCATTCCTAGGATATCCCGTTTCTAATATTTCTCCATCATAGCGAAACGCACTTTTGAAGGCCTTGGACGCATATGGACTTGGTGATATTAAATAATCCCAATTCTTTGTTGCACTATGCACTCGATTTAAATATCCATCGTCTCTTCCTTGAATATTCTCTATATCAAATTGCATCTTTTTCAAAGGTGTACCATGCCACGTCTGAATATAAGTCGTCTCTTTTCTTTTATTTATATACGTAGGAAAGTTTTGATTATTTATCCAATAGCCTGCTTTAGCTAAATAATAATAATATTCCGGACTTAAACGTTTTATCCGTTTAGTATTCTTATCCTTTATCGGCAAATTACTATTATAAACCCAAATTTTTTTATAGTTATTATCCCTTTTTACTAGTTCTTCATAAATATACTTGGGACTATCTGCAAATTGTTTTCCAATTCCACTTTCAAAAAGAATAAGGTTTCGGTCAACAGGTAGTACCCTAGACATAATTTTATATACTTTTTTCATTACAGGGAAATAAACTCCACTCTTCCTGAAACGATTCAATAAGAATTTAAACATTACATGATTATAGATTTTCTCTATTAACTTTTCTTCTTTTTTAACATTTTGAATCACATCGAAAATTCTTGAATTAGAATGAACATCACGATATTTAATAAAACGGTTAGCTTTATCTATATATTTTTTCTCCATGATAAAATTATTTTTGGCATACTTTTCAATAAAAACGATCAGTTCATCCAATTCATTAACGATTTCACCTGGAAGATCATTATCTAAATCCAAATGTGATGGTCTTTTCCCTATGAAACGGTCTCTATCAAATTGATAGTAAATCACTGGCTTATGCAGGAAGCTAAAGTCAAAGGCAACACTTGAATAATCCGTTATCATAATCGCACTTTCCTTAATTAGCCTTTGAACATCCACTTCTCCCTGACTAATTACCCTAACTGGAGCATCTTTAAAATAAGGCGTGAATTTTTGCATATTAGGGTGCAGGCAAAAAATGATTTCAAAACCGTAATTTTTAGAAAAATCATGTAAAGCCGAATGGTGCACTAATTTCTGATAACGCTCAAAATACTCACTTTCCAAAAATGCTTCATCAGATGTAATCCAATCTCTCCAAGTTGGAATAATCAACAATTGTCGCTTCAATAAAACATCATTCTTAAACAAGGAGTCAAACCTCGAGAGTCCTGTCGTAAACACTTCATTTTCGTTATACTCAAAATCAGTGACAATCATATTCTTTTCGAAATCTGAACTTACTAGAAAAACATCCGTATTAAAGCCTGATGTTGCATGTTTCCCATAATTAGCTACCATATTCTTAGTACCCATAACACCATGTTGAAGAAAAACTTTAACAGCCTTAACCCGCCTTTTAAAAGCAGATGTTCTTAAAGGATACAAATAATCAGGATGATGTGATGATATAACACGTGTCGATTCTAAGGTCTTTTTAATATGTTCCCTTGACTTGAAATAGAGTACATTACCTAGAGGCTCTACGTTCTTAGCTTCCACAGATTTTTCCTCGATCACATAATACACTTCTTTTTCAGGATGATTTTCCCTCATATATTTAAAAAAGTGATATCCAGTATCCTGCGCTTTATAAGTTCTTTCGCCAATAATCCATACATCTTTTTTCTTTTTAAATAAACTCGAGAACCTTCCCCAACGCATTTCCCTGCTTAAATATTGATACGTATCTATCGGGAAGTTAAACACTTCTAAGGATAAATTTGAGGCTTTAAAGGTATAGTATGGTTTGACTACAGCAACTGTATTATCCCGGTTAACACTGGTCTGTTTTGTAAATATTTTAGCTCTAGTTGTTGGTCTACCAACCCGTACCATTTTCGGCTCTTCCTGATCGTGCAAATGCAATTTCATATAAATATCAAATACATCATCTGCCAAATCTTCATCGACTAATTGTTCTAAATTTAAATTGATATTATATATATAACGATTCAACCCATATTTCTTAATATTAACTTCCTGGTTATAAATAAAGGATATATTTGCTTGATATTCTTTTTCACTTTGTCTTCCTTTTACTATACCTTCACCTGAAAGAATCTTTGAATTCTTAGTAAAAATTTGCCCATTGATAAGCATTGATCTTGGCTCATAGGTCAATTTTTCAATTTGGGATTTTACTGAAGTGCCAGGTACCTTATTGAAGTGAAGAGATAGATTACCTTTTTTAGTTATAGAGAAAATACTTTGTTTATCTTCATATGTGAAAAAACTTAATTGATCAATGTAGGTTTCCTGAAAACGCCCTAGACGAAGTAAATATTCGATATATAACTCGTCGTCTACCTCCACATATTCGGCTTTATCTTCAATTTTAAGGATTGTTTTTTCGCTCAGTTTTTCAACAGGCACGGAAACCTTGATATAACAGTCATAAATCATTGGTTCCGACTCTTGTAAGTTTTGGTTTAAATCTTTTAGATTTATTTTAAAATCAAAATTAGATGAAGTTTCAGCGATTTTTATCGTTTTAACTTCATTTTCCCTTGAATGAAGCCAAAGTTCTTTTGCGCAATAATATTCTTTTGAAAACTTTCCTTTAATCAAAAGAATATCTTTTTCTTGGACAATGGTCAGACTCTGTTTCAACCTAATTTTAGGAGATTTTTTCACTTTCCTTTTTCTAAGAAGCTTATTTATCATTGTAGACCACCTATAACAAATTATTTAAAATAAATCATTTGCAAATTTACACTCTAAAATCATAAACTTTTTTAACGTTTTTCTCAATAAATTAATGAGGTAAACTATCTTTACATAACTCAGCAAGGTTGGATGAATTATTGCTTATGGCACGTTTCAATAGGATGAGATCAATGTTAGGGGATACATTATATAGAAGTATTATGCGCAATAATCTTGATATAACAGCGAAATGGATTACATATTAACAAAATGTACAAGAGTTTCCAAATCTTTTCTATTGCACAGAATTATTCTTCCTACGAAACGGGATGTAGGTTTAGCGGTCCATCTTGCACGTGACAACTTGGTGAATACGCATTTTGGGTCTATAAAGGTTGTACTATAACCCTTGCCTTTACTCAACTAGACACAAAGGGTACCCTGAATCTCTCAGCTTGCTTTCTGTCTCAAGACGAAATGCAATTGGCACATAGCTTCCATTGATAAAGCAGTTGTAAATTTGTTTTTAAACGATAGTTCCCATATTGTTCAGGAGACCATTTATAAAGCAATTTTACGTGAGTCTGTTCAAGCTAGGACTAAATAATATTTCCCACTATGTATACAAGCTATTTATGACCTTATATTCAGCTATTGAGCCTCCTGGCTGCTTTATTTATCAAATAACCCATAATTTCATTTTTACTCACGCGCAATACAGAAAGAATGGCGATTTAAAATGACACCAACTTCTCTTGTAGAATGCCCTAGTATACGAATTATTCGCTTCTAGTTGTTGCGCTTAAGATTACAATGCATCTTATAAATTTGTTGCTAACAACTCGCCATTACTCGAAACAAGAATGTTATTGTTCCCCTACTGGTTGTACCTATAACTTAATCACCCCTTTCTAAAATAGATTTAACCGCAAACCTAACAGTATCAAAATAAAAAAATTAATGAATATGTACTGACACATTTTCGAGTACCAAAATAACTAAAAGATACTATATAATAGATATTTAAGAATTTAACTTCCTTTTGTAATTTATTGGAATATTGTGCTTTTTCCTTGTCCTAACAGGTTTAAAAATTGTTAAACTCATGAATAGTTATCTAATAAACTAATTATTTATTAATATTGTAAAAATTTTGTGGTTTATTTGTAAAAATTTTGCGTTATAATTAGATAGTGAAGCATTATTAAAACACAAACACTTCATATTCATATATATAATGCGTCCAATTGTTCGCCTTTATGCTTCTCATTAAAATATCCTACTTCGACCTTTTCTTAATAAATATAAATAAATATACTTGTACAGGAGGAATAAAGATGAAGAAAGTAATCACGTACGGTACCTTTGATTTGCTTCATTGGGGCCATATCAATCTATTAAAACGCGCTAAGGACCTAGGAGATTATCTAATCGTTGCTATTTCAACGGATGAATTTAATGCTCTAAAAGATAAAAAAGCTTATCATAGCTTTGAAAACAGAAAAATGATTCTTGAATCCATTCGCTACGTGGATGAAGTTATACCGGAAGACAATTGGGCACAAAAAAGAGAAGATATCGTTCGTGAAGGTGTAGATATTTTTGTCATGGGAGATGACTGGAAAGGCCAATTCGATGAACTGGCTGAAGTTTGTGAAGTTGTATACCTGCCAAGAACAATCGGCATCTCTACTTCTCAAATTAAAGATGACCTTTTACAAGTTACAAATGGCTAAAGAATTCGCGATAGGGATTTATTTATTTTGCTTCAAAGTGATATTCTCTATCTTTAAACTATTTCCATTAACTGATAAAACAACCTTTGTCACATCCTTCGGGGACAATTGTCAGTACATTGCAGATGAAATGGACAAGCAGAACCTTGCTGTACAAAAAGTATTTTTAATGAAATCGAGCAGTCATATACAAGTGAAGGACGATGGAAAAACCATCGTCCTTCCGTTTGAAACGAAAAATATAATCGCCATGATTCGGTCGATTTATCACCTGGCTACTTCCAAAGTAATTATCATTGATAATTACTTTGGTTTTCTTTCAACCACTACATTTAAAAAGACAGTGACTTGTGTTCAAGTATGGCATGCGGCCGGTGCCATTAAGCAATTCGGGTCGAAGGATCCTTCGATTAAAAGTCGTTCTGCCGGTGCAAGAAAAAGATTTTTGGAGGTATATCAAAAATTTGATTATGTCACAATAGGTTCCGAGAAAATGGCAGAAATTTTTCAGGAAAGTTTTCAATTACCGAAATCCCATATTCTTAGAACTGGGATACCTCGGACTGATTTCTTCTTTAATGATGAATCTAAAAAAACTTCACGTAGAGCGTTGTTAGCCATGTTTCCTGAGCTCGAGCATAAAAAAATCATGTTATATGCCCCCACATTTCGAAATGATGGCTTAAACACCGGAGAAATTGCACTCGATTTAGAATTACTCTACAAAGAACTGCAAAGCGAAAATTACGCGTTATTGTTGAAACTGCATCCGGCTGTAAAAGCAGAACATGATTTACAACATAAATTTCCCGGATTCGTATATCCAGTCCATAGTGATTTTCATGTGAACCAACTGCTAATTAGCACGGATCTTTTAATAACGGATTACTCTTCGATTCCATTTGAATTTTCTTATTTAGAAAAACCAATGATTTTCTTTGCTTATGACTTGGAAAAGTACGAGAAAGAGCGCGGATTTTGGGAGGATTATTCCTCTTCCATGCCCGGACCGGTCGTATCTACCAATGAAGAGCTCATTAAAAAAATCCGGAACGCTGATTATTCTATAGAAAAAATTGAGCCCTTTAAGCAAAAGTGGAATCAATACTCCACTGGAAATTCAAGTGAAAAGTTAGTAGATTTTCTCTTTCACAATTCAAAATAAGAGAATCATTAGATAAATTCTGATTTTCGATAAAAATAGAGCAACCACTCCGTAAAACACGGAGTGGTTTTTTTATGTAATAAACCATCGACAATCAGTTCAAATAAACAAACATTTAAAAAAGGAACGAAATTATGGTTGTAGCAAGTTCTATAGAAGAAAATAATTCTGCTAATTTGTTCAATTGGTATAAGATCCAAATTTCAGGATCAACCGCCATTTGGTATGTCGCTTTTTCCAATAAACGAAAGAAAGGATACCGTCCAGGAACCCTTTTTTCGTTTTTATTTATTTATAATTGTAGATCATCATATACGCACAAATCTTCAATATCTGCAAAATGTGAAAAAAGACTCATAAAATAGAAAATATTGTAGATTACAATACTCAAATCCCACCAGTATAAACCAGTAAAATACTACTATCTTCCCCTTGTAACAAAAATGTAATATAATTTTTACCAATTAATTTGATAGAATAGGGAAAAAGACATATTTGAGGTGGAAAACCGTGAAAAAGAGTGTTGTCGCATTTTCGACATTAGCTATTCTATCATCGACGTTTGTTTCTCCTGCCCTTGCCAGTACCTATACAGTTAAAAGCGGCGATACCTTAAGCAAGATCGCTCAAAATCATAATACTACGGTGAAGGACTTAAAACTTCTTAATAACTTAAAAACAGACCTATTGAAGATTAATCAAAAATTAATTACACCCAACTCCAAAACAACAACAACCACAACAGCAAAGTCTGCTTCAGTTTCCGTAGAAAAAACAAAGAAAACCACTTATACCATTGTTTCTGGAGATACTTTAACTAGAATAGCAAACAAACATAACCTTACACTTGCTGAGTTAAAGAAGTTAAATAACCTAAAATCCGATAGAATTTATGCAGGTGCTAAACTTATCGTATCTAGTTCCACTACTTCAACTACTATTGATTTACCTAGCAGTTCCAAACCATCAAATGTTACATCGCCCCCAAAAATATCGGGTACATACGTTGTGGTAAAAGGTGACACACTTTCAAAAATTTCAAAAAAGACTAACTTAACTGTGGCTGAACTTAAATCAATAAACTCGTTAAAGTCCGATCTAATCAGAATAGGCCAGAAACTAAAACTAGTTAAATCAGCCAATACAGACTCTACAGATCAAAACAATGAAAAAGTAGATACACCACACTCCGGTAATAAGGTAGACACACTCGTTTCTGAAGCAAAAAAATTAATTGGTTCCCCTTATTCGTGGGCTGGCGCTTCCCCCTCAGGTTTCGACTGCAGCGGATTTATTTACTATACGTTTAAAAAAGCTGGTTATAAAGTTTCGAGGCTTTCCTCTTCCACTTATTATGATATGGGAAAAAAAGTTACTTCACCGAAGTCTGGTGATCTTATCTTTTTTGCAACTGGTTCGAATAGAGCAGTCGTTAGTCATATGGGTATTTACCTAGGAGATGGACAGTTCATTCATGCCTCTTCAAGTAAGGGAATAGAAATCAATACCGTTTCAAACTCTTACTTCAAAAGTAGAATCATTGGTTATAGAAGTTTATAGTGTTTTTTACCAGACTCCATTTTAAGAGTCTGGTAATTTTATGCAAAAATATGTACTTTCTATATTAATCTATGGTTATTATTATCTCGAAATGGGGCATAGCATGTTAAAATTTCGTATTTTTTTATTTTCTTTCGTCATCCTCTGCGGGTCTTTATCACTTTTCACAGAATCTACTTTTGCACAATCATCGATTGTAAATCCGAATCAAACATACTCTACCGCTAAGATGCTAAACGATATTAAGAAGCTCGAACAAGCTTATCCCGGTATCATCAAAAAAGAAGTTATTGGAAAATCTGAATACGGGCGGAATATATATGCTGTTTCTCTTGGAAAAGGGGATTCTACTGTTTTCATTAATGGATCTCACCATGCCCGTGAATGGATTACTACCAATCTCACGATGAATATGATAGACAAATATTCAGCTGCCTATAAAAGCGGCACCAAAATCAACGGCTATGATGTCAAAAAGCTCCTTAATAATACAACCATTTGGTTTATACCAATGGTCAATCCGGATGGAGTAACCTTGCAACAATTTGGTCTGAAATACTTCCCTGCAAAAGACCATTCAAAAATCATTAAAATGAATAATGGCAGCAAAAACTTTAAACGTTGGAAAGCAAATGCAAAGGGAGTAGATTTAAACAGACAATATGATGCAAATTGGAAGAATCTCGAAAGTCCTAAAGCACCCTCATATAAAAATTACAAGGGCGCTAAAGTGGCGACAGCGTCCGAAACTAAAGCCGTACTTTCATTTGTTGAAAAAATCGATCCAGAAATGACGATTTCCTACCATTCAAGCGGGCAAATTATTTTCTGGAAGTATCAGCAAACAGGGAGCCGGTATACTCAGGATTATAAGTATGCCAGTAAATTAAGTAAAATAACCGGCTACAGCCTTGTTAAACCAAGATCGACCGGAGGCGGTTTTGGTGATTGGTTTAACAAAGTAGAAAAGAAACCAGCCTTCACCATTGAAGTTTCTCCAGCTGTTGGGGAAACTAATGTACCTCTTAAACATTATTCTAAAATTTGGAGTCAAAACGCAAGCATTGGTCTTTATACAGCACAAGAAGGCTACAAGCTATTTGATACTCGCAATACTGCAGCCAGTGATAAAGTAACGAAGAATATTAAAACGTACAATAATACAGCGGCTAAGTTGAAAAACTATTACTCTCAAAACAAATTGACGGTTACGAGCACCCATAAGACACTATATGACAAAACGGTTAAAGAAATAAAAAAACAAGAGAAAGCAATTGCCAAGCTTCCAGCGAAATATCGGACAAAACCAAATGCGGCATTAAAAACGACCAAAACCTATCGTGATTACTCCCTAGCCTACATGAATGGAATTAAGGCAGGAGACGATCTCGTCTCAGCTAACAAGAAGCTTACCGGTTATTTAACTGCAGGAACTTTAAACGATACAGCGCTTACTCTCTATAATAATTCGATAAGTCAGATAACAATAGTTGAAAGTAAAATCAAGAAAATGTACAGTAAAGATGTCCAAAAACTTGCCACTGCCAAATATGTCACCCCAGCTAAAACTAGCAATAAAAACATAGGCTATGACTTAGCCAGATATGAGCTATTATTAAAAATGAAAAATGATTTAAAAAATGGAAAATATGATGAAGTTAAAGCTAATATTTCAAATTATGAAAAATTATTTTCGACTTACTCTTACAAAAACACAGAGATTCAATTATCGAACATGCTGCAAGCCATTAAAGATGAGATCCTGCAGCTAGAACCAGAAGAGCCTGAACAACCTGAACCACCAATTGAAGAACCAGGAGAACCAGGAGATTCAGATACAGCTCCTGAAGCTATAGAGGGCGACTCAGCCGCCCACTAATATTCCACTAACAGGAAATCGAAGGAATCTTGTTACTAGGACTCCTTCGATTTTTTGAATGGAAATAGGTAAAAATACACTGTAAGTACAAAAAGAAACTATTCTATTCTTAACAAAAAACAGGTATAGTTAAACATACCAACTAGGTACTTTTTCATACTTTTCCATTTTAGTGGAATGGTTCAGGGAGGAATTAAGATGAGATCCGAACATAAAAAAAAGAAAAAGAAACGAAAAACGTTTAAAATAATAGGGTTTACCCTTCTTATCCTTTTCATCGGTGGTGGCGCTTATGCGGCCTCTGTTTATCAATCCTTGGCAGGTGCAATTCATACTATGCAGGGTGCGGCGCATAAAACGGACAAACGTGTAGATGATATCAAATTTAAAAGTCAGGACCCTTTTTCACTGCTTATACTTGGAGTAGATGAAAGAAAAAATGACAAAGGCCGTTCAGATACGATGATTGTTATGACCATTAACCCTAAACAAGAATCCATCGAATTATTGAGTTTGCCCCGTGATACACGTACAGAAATAATCGGTAAAGGTACGAATGATAAAATGAACCATGCCTATGCATATGGTGGCGTGAATATGTCGATAAACACAGTGGAAGCCTATTTAGATATTCCGATTGATTATTACGTCAAAATGAATATGGAAGGCTTTCAGGATATTGTAAATGCTGTGGGTGGCGTCACGGTAGATAATGATATGGACCTTGCCTATAAAGGATATAGCTTTAAAAAAGGCACTATAGACTTGGATGGTAAAGAGGCTTTAATTTATTCCCGAATCCGTAAAGAAGATCCCCGCGGTGATTATGGTCGCCAAATGAGGCAACGTCAAGTTATACAAGCCGTCATGAAAAAAGGAGCAAGCCTATCCACACTTACCAATTATGACGATATATTTGAAGCCCTTGGTAAGAACGTTGAAACCAATTTAAGTTTCAATGAAATGTTAAGTATTCAAAAAAACTACAAATCGTCACTTAAAAATATTGAACAATATACACTTGAAGGTGACAATCAAAAAGTCGATGGAGTTTGGTATAACATTGTTTCCGAGAAAACAAAACTTGAAGCCCAAAACCGTGTAAAAACACATCTTGGATTATAAAGAAAGAGGATGGCTATTATTAGTCATCCTCTTTTTCTGATATTAAAAAACGCTTTAAATCAAGGTTTACTTTATTAATCAATCGTTTGATTAAAATAATCGGAACGGATAACTTGGTCACTCATATCCACATCTTTTTGGTCTTCCGGTAAAAACTCTTCTACTCTCCCCTTTCCATTTATTTTCATTTGGGCACCATAATCCCCTTTTAATATCAGAGCTTCTCCCTCTTCACCATTAAGCATGGTCTCTCCAAAGAAAGAAGAGCTTTGAATGCCAAGCAAATCATATAATGTTGGTAAAATATCGACTTGCCCGGCCACCTTATCAATCGTACGCCCTTGAATATCCTCCTGATAAATAATCACTGGAATGGGCATATACTTTTCGATCCATTCTTCATCGCTAATTTTAATTCCGTAGTACCCTTCAACTTCATGTTTATCTTTTACAAATAGGCCATCATGATCTCCGTAAATAACAATCACGCTGTCCTTCAATTTTCCATTTTCCTTCAAATTCTTTACAAATTCCTCTATGGCCGAGTCTGTATAATGTAACGCTTCATAATATTTCGTAAGGTAGCTTCCCTCTTTTCCTACTTCAGGTTTCAATGTTATCTGATCCGCTGGTAGCGAAAACGGTACATGACTCGTCAATGTCACGAAAAAAGCGTAATAGGGATTTTGTTTATCTTTTAAATAATCATAGCCTTGTTTAAAAAAACTACGATCACTCAAGCCCATCGATATAATCTCATCCTGCTGCATATCCTCAATGGAGATATAGTCATCAAAACCTAGAGCAGGATATGCATGCTGCCGGTTCCAAAAGTTTTCTTCATCACCATGGAAAGCATAGCTTTGGTAATCTATCTTCTTTAATTCTTTAGCAAGGCTCGGAAAATCGTTGTAAGGAAATCGGAAAAAGGTCGCCCCTTGCTTTAAAGGATATAACCCAGTATTCACAATCAACTCACCGTCTGATGAGTTTCCAAATACCGTCTGTGGATATACATGTGGGAAGAATAAACCGTCTTTTGCTAGTTTATTCATAAATGGCGTGACTTCTTGTCCTGAACTCTTTTGGAATAACGGAAAGGCCTGTAATGATTCTACTTGGATGATGATGACATTCTTACCTGCTAATGAGCCAAAATATGTACTATCCTGCTTGTTCTTTTTATCGAAGTAATTAGAAACGGCTCTCTTTTCTTCTGAAGACATTTCATTCTTTCCCGAATCAACAAAGAAGGCATACGTATCCAATACATGATGACCAATTGGACCCCAACTTCGCAAAAAGGTATTCGCCTCATAACGTCGAGTTATATCCACCTGATCGATAAAAATATTTTTTACTGGCTTCAGCCCTGCTATCATCAGAAATAATACAGCCGGTACAAGTGCCATAGCTTTGAGCGGGTATATTTTCTTTACAAATGATTCAGCAATTGGAACGCCCACCAGTAGAAAGACAGCGTCCTTCACTTCCACCATACTGAATATGCTTTCACCAAGCCCATTTAGATTGCTTTTTTGCATCCACATATAGGAAGTGATAGGTGTTGAATAGTAACGGTAAAACCATATATCACCAAGAAAAAAGGCCATTATAGTAAGAAGAAAGACTGTAAAAATAGTACCCTTTATGAATCTTTTCGTTATCCATTCCTTAAGATAGACCAAAAATCCAGCGACACCGAGAATAATTGTAAATATACCGATAGAAAGATTATTATCCATCTTTTCATTCGTATAAATAAAAAGTATGGCCACGATGGATATAGATAAGACCTCCAATAGTCTCTCCTTCAATCGCCGGTTGTTATGCTTCATGCTACCGCCACTTTCCTCTTCATTATTTCCAAGCTCTTTAAGAAGTCCGCTTACATAAGATTACTTATAGATATTACTTATCGTTACCATTTATGAGAAAATACACACGTGATATAGTTAGAATATTATGAAATTAAATCTTGGTTTTCAATTTATCGAAAAGTAAGTAACCCATCTTCTTTACCATTTAATTATCGTACTATAGTAAAGATTGACGGAAATCAAAGTCAAAAATATCCTGTTTTTTCTTGACTCCAATAAATAACTCCTAGTCCGATTATTAATAAACTCATAAAATAATAATGACTTCATTTCTCATACACAAAAAGCCCTCATCACAGATGAGGGCTTTTCAACTTCACTATTTAGAACTTGGTGGGTATACTTTCCAACGTGTCAAATCGGGATTTTTCTTTGTTACTAGTTCACCCGGAAAAATAAACGTCCATGGCTTGCTTGTATTCGCCTTCACTTCAAAGTCTGTAAGAGAAAAACCACCTTGGCAAACCTGGTCTCCATCTGCATCCTCTACAATCAATGGTAGCTTTTCAATTTTAATCTGTTTGTCACTGCCATTACGAACCAAAACGGTGACTGCTAATTGATTATTTTCTTTCAAAGTAGCTTCTAGTCCCATAAAATTAACTTCACCTTGATTAATCTTTGGCAGTCCGGCAACAAGCCGCTGTAAACTCTCTCGTTGAGCTTCGGAAAGCTGTTCTATCCAGATCGGTGCCAAATCCAATGCATGCTCCATAGATTCCTGATTCTTTAGTTCAAATGCTATCTTCCAACCTTTGTCTGGTATCGACTCCACTAGAATATCTTCCTCTTCAAACATAAAGCTCCACGGCATACATGAAAGGGCTGGTATTTCTCCCATTTCCGTCAAATCGAAGGACTTCTTCGCCAGAACTTGTCCATTTTCATCCAGCAACAATAAATCCACTAATTCAAAGCTTACAGCCTTATCTAATGTATTACGAATAAAAGCCATAATTATTACATCTTCTTCAAACCTTGATAACCGAACTTCTGAGATAGAAATTTGATTCGGTTTTAACAAAGACAACTGTTGATGATGAAACTGAAGTACATATCTTTCCTGTTTGGAAAAATCCGCTTCCTCATGAAAAACCAAGGAAGTATTAATTGCAGCATCAACAGCTGATACGGAATCTTCCATTGTTACCGTGTTACTCTGCACTGCTTCTTTTATCTTCTCACCTCTTCCAAATAGGCCCATTACTTCTCATCCTCCTTTTCATCAAGTTCTTCCTCTTCATCATCCAATTGGTTTTTATAAAATTCCATAAAGTTTGTACAGATGCCTGACTCAATTTCGACTAATAGCTGCTCAAATTGATCAAGTGTTTCTTTTTCAAACAACATATAAGGGTCCTGTTGACCGTAGGCATTTAAACCAATGCCTTCCTTCACTCTATTCATTTCACCTAAATGGCTTATCCAGTTCATATCTATTTGTTGTAGCATAAAGGCGCGAAGCTGGCTTACCCAATCAACATTGTCCTGAAATGTTAAGATCATGGGTTTTATCTCGTCAAATGAAGCCAGTGCTTTAGCTTTCACTTCAGACCCATCTAAATTTTGCACGTCAATTTCCTGCCAATCTAATGCAAAAAATACAAGGGAGAGCTCTTCAATAAAAGCCTTTGAATTTGGTTGTTCCGTATATTCAGGATAATATTTCAAAACGAGTTGACGGATGTATTTCTCAATATATTCAAAAATAATGGTGAACATTTGGTCAGGATTGAGATTCAAGATTCTATCTCTCATCGAATAAATAATTTTACTTTGCTCATTTAATGCATGTTCTAATTTCAATAAGTGGTTACGGCTTGATTGATACATCTGCTGAATCGTTTCCTGCACCTTTTTTGTAAATTTTTCCGGAGCGGGACCTACCACCATACCATTTACATCCGTTTTGACTTTCTTCATATATCGTTCAATTTCTTCTTCATCATAGTAATCAAACAATTCATCTTCCAGGGAAATGATAAATTGTGTAGAGCCTTGGTCCCCTTGTCGTCCGGACCGTCCACGAAGCTGCATATCAATCCGATTGCTTTCGTGACGCTCCGTCCCGATAATATGAAGACCACCTAATTCCTTAACTTCTTCATCAAGTAAAATATCCGTTCCTCTTCCAGCCATGTTCGTAGCAAGCATAACTTGATTTTTTTTCCCGGCATTGGCGATAATACCTGCTTCGCCTTCTTCCGTTTTTGCATTAAGGATCTGATGTTGAATTCTTTCCCTCTCTAAATGAATAGACAGTGCTTCCAATTTTTCAATGGAAGTCGTACCTATTAGAATTGGCCTTCCTTCTCCATGAATTCGTTTTACTTCCGAAACAATTTTATTGATTTTACTTATTTCATCTTTAAAAATTAAATCCGGTTCATCACAACGCTGAATAGGCTTATTCGTTGGAATTTCAATAACAGGCAGCTGATATGTTTCCCAAAATTCTGACTTTGAAGGCATAGCACTTCCAGTCATCCCTGAAAGCGAGTTATATAAACGGAAATAATTTTGGATGGTAATTGTAGCCTGTGTTTCGTTCTCTTCAGAAATTTCCAAGCCTTCTTTTGCTTCAATTGCCTGCTGAAGCCCTTCACTAAAACTACGTTCTTCCATCACCCTGCCTGTGAATTTATCGATCAAAGAAATCTCTCCATCCTTGACGATATAGTCCACATCTAATTTCATAATGGCATGAGCTTTAAGTGCCTGTGACACATTATGCAATAACTCCTGATGCTCTAAGTCATACAAATTATTGACCCCAAATGCCTTTTCAATCCTGGCCGCACCTTGATCTGTTAAAAAGGTCGCTTTAGATTCGTTAGAAATCTCATAATCTTCATCCTCATTTAATGTCTTCATGATCTGTGATGTAATATGAAAAAGCTCTGCCCCATCACTTGATTTTCCAGCAATGATTAAAGGCGTTCTTGCTTCATCAATCAAGATGCTATCAATTTCATCGACAATCGCAAATTGGTGGCCCTTTTGCACCTTTTCCTCTTTTCGAAAAACCATATTATCACGCAGGTAATCAAAACCGAATTCCGTTCCCGTTCCATATGTAATATCTGCTGCATAAGCTTCACGCTTTGCTGAGGGCTGCATTTTAGAAATATTCAAGCCAACCGACAAGCCAAGAAATTCATGAACCTGGCCCATTAATTCTTTATCTCTGCATGCCAGATACTCATTCGCCGTGATAATATGAACACCTTTTCCCTCCAATGAGTGTAAATAGCTAGGTAAGGCTGCAACAAGTGTTTTTCCCTCACCTGTGTTCATTTGAGCTATGGCTCCCTCATTTAAGACAAAACCTCCTATAAGCTGAACATCATAGTGCCGAAGTCCCAATACACGTCTGGTTGCTTCCCGCACCACAGCAAAGGCATCAACTTGTATATCCATCAAGGTTTTACCAGAAGCAAGGAGACTTTTAAATGTATCCTTCATGCCTCTCAATTCATTATCTGAATATTTTTTATATTTAATCTCTAATTGATTCACATTATCTACAAGCTTATAAATTCTTTTTAAGTCTTTAGAACTCTCATTAAATATCTTCTTCATACTAGTTAACATAGGATTTTCTCTCCTATAATATCAATTGTACAACTAGTTAAATTATATCATATATAGGTATATATTGAACTTTTATCAATGATTACCTATCCATAGCAAATAGCAGTGTGAAAGGATTTTTTCAATTTTTGTAAGACCCTCGTAACAGGAATTTCCGCTGCTTTATCCCAGGCTGTAATCTGGTTCAAACCTGGACGAAATGTAAATCATGCAGATATATCCACATATAAGATTAAACCCTTCCTGATATTAAGGAAGAGTTTTTTTATGGATTTCAACAAATAATATAAAGACTTACACCAAATGGAGGATTACATATGAATAAGACAACTAGAAAATTCATTCATAAACCTAGACGACCTTATCAATTTGGACTACTCGTTCTCTTCTGCCTTATTGGCTTAACATCTCCTATTCAGGCAGAATCGCAAAACACTCCGAAAAATGTCATTTTGTTAATTGGTGATGGCATGGGGTTGGGTGCAATAGACATTGCCAGGCAATTTGAATATGGAAAAACGGGAATTTTACATTTGGAAAAGTTAGAGCATGTCGCTCTGATGCGTACTTATTCCGCTAATAATTTTGTCACTGACTCGGCTGCTGGGGGTTCAGCGATTGCCACAGGTGTCAAAACCAACAATGAATCAATCGGTGTAGATTCAAATGGTTCTGAAGTAGACAGTGTACTGGATGCCTTTCAAATGAGCGGAAAAAAAGTCGGAATTATCTCAACCAATATGGTTGTCGATGCCACCCCTGCTGCTTTCGGTGCCAGTGTATCAAACCGCTGGACAGGTGGCGCACATATCGCGAGACAACTCTTTGATAATCGTATCGATGTTATTCTTGGCGGTGGAGCCAGTTATTTCGGAGCGGATAAGCAAAATGGTGTAGATTTAGTCGCTAAATTTAAAGAAGCTGGCTATAGGGTTACGGCTAATAAGCAAGAACTTGATTCGGTTCAAAAATCAGAAAAACTTCTGGGACTGTTTCACCCTACTTATATGAATTTCAAGCTTGATAAAGAAGAATTTCATTCACAGGAGCCATCACTACCCGAAATGACAACCAAAGCAATCGAAATTTTGTCTAAGGGTGATAATGGATTCTTTTTAATGACTGAAGGTGCACGAATTGACCATACGGAGCATGCTGCGGATATCACTGGGATATGGAAGGAAACAATCGAATTTGATCAAACTGTAAAAGAGGTTGTAGACTGGGCTAAGAACAGAAATGATACCCTGATTGTAGTGCTTGCAGACCATGAAACAATGGGGACCTCTGCTTCTGAAACAATGGATATCAGTGCATTGAAAAGGATCAACGTTTCTTCTGAATATATGTCCAAGCAACTTACTTTCGATAAAAATAATGAAATCAATCCCGAAAGTGTCGGTTCCGTATTCAAAAAGTATGCTCATATATCTCTTACAAATAAAGAGGTCCATCAATTCATTGATAACGTAAGAAAGAATAGAACCCTTGTCTATCCACAACATCAAATAGATTGGGAAATCGGAAGCACAATTGCCAACTATTATAAAGCAGGAGTAGCTGACCGCAGCGTACGGGCAGCCAGTTCCACCGGAGGACATACCGCCAATATGATTCCTGTTTTTGCAACGGGCCCAGGCAGTGAAGCCTTTGATGGAGTCATTGATAATACAGATATATCGCAAATCATCACAAAAGCCGCCCGGGTACCATTTACACCTGGCCAGCATCAAACAAAAGAGGAATGAATTTATTCATACCTCTTTTCAGATATTCTACTGTGTCAAAAGATAGATTTTTTCGGAATTCAAGAGAAATTCTGCGGATAAATATTTCTGCTGTGCCTATCGCAACATTAATCGTTAGATCCTGTTTATATTGTGTTAAGAACCTAGTCCAGATTTTTTCCAGACCTTAAATTGAATGTTTCGACCCACTTTTTGAAAGGTAAATTTTTTGAATGTCAGATTTGTCGCTCTACTGGCTAAGATCCCTCGAATCCGCTACTATAAAACCATCTTATTCAAAAAGACGCCATATAGTTTAAATATGGCGTCTTAAGTAGTTACTTTTTCACATATTCTTTTGAAACATACCCGATTTGGCTTCCATTCTTTATTTTATACCAATTTCCTTGTTGGGCCAGAATCGTCACAGTTTGGTTTTTCTTTAGCTTTCCGACGATTTTAGAAGATGTATTTGTTTTCTCTCTAATATTAAGTACGCTAGCCGTCACTTTTCCGGTTGTCTTCTTGATAGAGATTTTCTTTGAAACCGTTCTTTGATTATTACTTGCATCCTTGGCAGTGATCGTCACTGTATACGTACCGTTGGACACATTTTTAAAGTTCCAGGTAGCTGATTGACTACCTTTCTTTAGCGATTTCGTATCGGTCGGGGTGGCTATCACTTTATCTTTACTGTTCTTGACTTGCACCGTAACTTTAGCTGCTTCGCTTATGGTATACGTAATGCTTGCTTTTTCTGTACTGTAATTTCCTGATGTATCAATACTCGTGATATTCGGTGCCGTTATATCCTTATTTACTTTAAACGCTTGTGTTACAGTACCTTTATTTCCGTCTCTATCAGTTGCGGTAATTTCCGCTGTGTAGTTTCCATTACTTACGGCTTTCGTGTTCCAGGCAGCCACCTGACTTCCCTTCTTCATAGATTTCCTACTAATTGGGGTGGCTATCACCTTGCTATTTTTATCTTTAATCGTGAGGGATACGGTAGCATCTTCATCAATAGCATACGTGAAGTTGACCTTACTATTTAGATAATCTTCCTTAGCCTTCACGCTCGTTATTCTTGGTGCCGTTTTATCTTTATTCACAACAGGATCAGTTTCAGATCCAGTCGCAGCGTTACTATATTCCCTCACTATACTTGTGTTCGGATAATAAAATTCTAAAATCCCCTGATATGTTTGACCCGCTTCTGCTCTGTGTTTTGCTCCATACTGACTTAGTCCAACTCCATGGCCGTATCCAGATCCATCAATTTTAATCTTGGCTGGATCCGTTGATGTTGAATTATCAACTAGATAACTCTTCATATTACCCAGTCCCACCATAGCCCGGATTTTTGAAGCCGCAACATTCGTAAGGGTGACATTTTGCTGTACTAATTTCCCCTTATCATCGGTAAGATCCTTCACATAAAAGTTCAGCTGGATCGAGCCTTTTGTAACCCTGCCTCCAGATGTTTTATCCGTTAAGGTTAGAACAGGAATTTCCGTTATTTTTATTTCCTTTTTGGCATATCCATTACTTTGAAGCCAAGTCTTCAGATTAGGAATAATCGTTTTGTCCTTTTCTTGTACGCTTGTCCACCAATCTTCCGGATTTGATACATCGAGATTCGTTAAATCGATTTGCTTTTTATCCAAGGCTATCATCCACTTTAATTTCGGGTCATATGAATCTTCTTTAATAGACAAATAAGCAAGAGGCTCTCCACTTGTCCAAACATTAGAATTTAATTCAGTCATCCCGCCATTGCTCGAAGAAAAGAGTGCTTCGATTAATTTCCCATCATGCTTGATTACCATACCCGTTGTCTGTTCCACGGCTAAACTAGAGTGGGAGTGACCCTCAGCCCCTCCATATACCTGGTAAGAAACCGTATCATTAATTACCGTAGATTGATAGCGAAGTGCATAAGTACGGGCCGCAATTGCCTGTGCTTTTACGGCTTCAATATGCCATAATGCCGGCATTTCCCTTGGAACCACGCCCTTTAGATAATCTTCAATATATACATGATTGATAGGTCGAATATACTTGCCTTCAACTGTAAATTCCAAAGAACCGGGATACGGACGGTTATTAATGGAAAGTAGAGAATCTTGTTTAACAGGAGTTACCATCATGGAAGAGAATAACCCTTTCTTCTGGGAGTTTTTGTACACCACGAGTTTTCCTGACTCTACTTTCACAGTCAGCTCTTCACCTGCCTTGATAAATACCTCTTTATCAGAAGTTTGATAGTCCCCTGTTGCCGTTAGTGTGACACTTGTTTGGTTTCCTAAGAAATTTTCCAGTTTCACTTTCATCGATGTATACTCTTCGGCTGCCTCTGCTTCATGTGCAGGTAATGTAGAAAAAATGATAAAGAAAGCAATAAAAAGATACTTCAAACTTCTCATTCTAGTTCATCCTCATTTCTTTACCAACCTCTAGATTGATATTCAAAAGATTTCTATATTAATATTGACCCATTTATTAGTCACAACAATTTTACTTTGACATCAACTATGGCTCTTGCGACATTGTACATTGCGATATTTAGTGTAATAGCAATCATAAATATGCTTCTTCATTTTCTGCAAATCTATTTGAATAGCAAACTGTATTTTTCTGATAGAATTCATCATCACCCCAGGTGGGGAGTACTTAATTAACTTTTTATCTCTAAGAATTTGGAGCTTCTTTTAATATACAGAATAGCGAGATGCATAAGAGAGTAACTGATTTTACTTAACGAGAAAAAAATTTAATATCGCTGAGCTCATACGTATAAAAAAACCTCACCGTATTGACGATGAGCTGTGCAAAAATATATCAGCTTGCTTTTTTAATATCTTGTATTTTCTCAGCTTTCCAGATTTCGTTTGCCCACTCAGGGTGGTCAACAAAAGGATTGCGATTATGCTGCCATCTTTCATATATCACATCGTTTCGACGGCGTTCAAAATCATCAACTGGGTCTAATTCATTCCACTCTAATAGAGTGGAAAATTTTCCATGCAATGCTTTGGGATAGGTATTAACTGTATCTGACAGCTCTAAATCAATTTCTCCGTTATCTCCTTCATAGCGGACAGCCATATAGAATATCATTCTCGCAACATCACCTTTAACACTGTTAGGTGGTTCCCAAGAGTCAGTATCATAATAACATTCACATCCACTATATTTTTTGCCGCCATTATCAAAATCAAGATGTCCCCTAACACTATTTACGGTAACATCCTCGGGGCGTAAATGATGAATATCTGTTCCTGGTCCTACACTGGTACCAAAGTCACCATGGGATTTTGCCCAGACATGCTCACGATTCCATTGACCGTTGCCTCCACCATTATTCGACTTTGCCACAGACTTACCAGAGTAAAGTAAAATGACATTGTTTGGATTTTTAGGATCTTCGTCTGTATCTTTGAGTGCATCCCAAACCTTTGCGTATGTCAATTTCGTTTGTGACTTAATAATAGTATGCAATGACGTCTTTAATTCAGACCCGGTCTTACCTTCAGCTTTTTGATAATAGGGTTCAAGCTGATCGTCGGCAGTAACGTTTACTGAGAAAGTAGCAATTGTTTTCGATTCCCACTTGTCTCTTGCAGTGACAGCAACAATATAGGAACCTTTTTTACTAGTTGGAATTGTTAGTATGGACCCTGAGACCGTACCAATTGTTGTGGAATAAGAAAGAGCATCGCTATCTGGATCTGAAAAATGATTGTTTAAGTTTAAACTTACATCTTCTCCAACTTTCACGGAGAGATTATCGATAGTCTTTATTATTACTGGAGGACGATTTTCTTTTGGAATAAAAGGAGAAGCGATCGCTTCTCCTTTTGCATTATAGAATTTTATACCAGAAACATCTATACCTTCTTTAAAAATCCATTTTTGAACATTTTCTGCTCCCCTGATTTCTTTTACATTACTGTTATCAATCAACACTTCCTTGACTTCGGCACCTGAGAAATCAATGACAGTTTCCTTTTTTACTGGACTGATTATGATTTTCGTTTTCTTCAGACCTTCACCAGATAGGGTCGTATCTGTCTTCAGCCAGATTCCTTCTTTGATATTCGAAGTCGCATCAAGTTTGACCAATGAATTAGGTGTTTCAACAACCAATTTTTTTGTTGTGAATCCAACCAAGTCATATACTTTTTGTGGCTGTGGTGTTTGTGTTGGTTTTAATTCTGTTTGAATCAGGACTGGATCATGGTCACTCGCGCGGCCATCAGCTTCTGTAAAGGATGAATTAATATGGACGATATTCACCTTAGTTTCTGCTGCAATATTATTAGAAACAAGAATATGATCCAGAACTTGAGAATTGCCTTGGTACGTATAAGAATATCTTTCTTCAAAAGGAACCTTCTCCACCATGTTTGTTAATTCACTGCCTTTTAATGCAGTTAGTGTCTTAGAAAATTCAAAGTCATTGAAATCTCCTAGTAAAACAACATTTGCATTAGCATCTTTTGATTTAATATCCTTAACAAAGCTGTTAACAATACTTGCAATCTTAAGACGTTGAACTTCACTTTTTAATTCTGGCGGCTGATTTTTCCCAAATAGAGGCTGATCTCCACCCTTCGAATTAAAGTGATTGGCAACCACAATAACACTTTCACCGTTGAATTCAAATTGGGCTGCTAACGGCTTCCTGCTTGAAGCAAATGCTGCATTTGTCGGATCGATTCGGCCTGGGTTTAATGTAAGCTTGCCATCGTTAAAGCCGACAGACTCTGTAGCTTTTCCCTTTGTTCCTTCAGTAAGCGAAACAGTACCTTTTTTATATAAGAAACCTACTCGGATATTCCCACCTGGTGCTCCACCATCTTGCTTATCTTCTGGAGCTATATCAGTAAATAGATACTCTGGTCCACCTTCTGCTTGAATCTTGGCAACCAGCTTTTTAAAGCTTTCAGTCGCATCTGTAGTACCACTATCAGCCTCACCATCATTATCCTGCATTTCTGTTAAACCGATAATATCTGGCGTCTTCAGGTTCTGTACAATGGCTTTAGCTAATTTCGTTAGTTTTTCATTGTCAGTTTTAGTTGAGAAATTCTCCACATTATAAGAGGCAACTGTCAGCTTCTTCGCATCCGGTTCAATAGAAGTAACTTCACGCTTCGTTCCCCCATCTTGTAGTTCAGGTAGCTTATCCTTACTTGTCAACACTTTAAAGTTACTATAACCGTAGCTTACAACACCCGTAATACTTCCATTAAAACTATCACCCGTTTTCGCTACATATTTATCGTTATCAAATTTCAGATGAATTCTTTCTGGGTGGGTATCTGTTTCTGTAAACTTGACTCCACCAGCAGAAGTAGAAGTTTCCATGTTCTTAGGAATAACAACAACTTCCCCATACTCCTGTGGTGCCACAACCTTCGGACTATCAAGCTGAACAAGCATTCCCTCTAAACTTTCGTAAAAATCAATCCCGTCAACTGCTGGATTAAAAACAGTCAATCCATCACTATCAATCTTCCCTGTTGGCGGGGTACGGTCTTTGCCAATTACAATTGGGTCAGGTAAAGCCTGTCCATTTTTTTCAACCGTAATAGCGGATGCACTAATTTCTGTTACAGGAAGATCCGTTGTTGCTTTTTCGGAATATCCCTCCATCACAAACTCTTTTACCGTTCCGCTTACTTTGACCACATCGCCAATCTTAACGCCATTAGCACTTTTGTAAACAAGAATTCCCTCTGAAGTGTCTATATCATTATCAGGCTTTTGATCCTGAATAAAGAAATTATTATTATCAATCGTGGATACGACAATACCCTCTATATCTGTTACATTTTGATTTAAATATGGAGAAGTATGTCCAGCTCCTTGAATATCATGAATTCGGACATCACCTTTTGAAATAGTGTAAGTAAAAGTCGAAATGTTACCATCCGTTAAGCCACTTTTTACCGCAAAAGTTTTTAATGTCGTAGCTTCATTGATTGTAATTGGTTTGGTATAGACAGCGCTGCTTTTCGTAGGCTCCTGTCCGTCTGTTGTATAATAGATTGTTGCATCAGCTGTTCCTGAGGTCAGTGTGACAGTTTCACCTGCTTTAATAAATCCTGTACCAGGTGTTGCAACTACAGTTTGTACTTTATTTGCATCTTGGATAATATCAAGTGTACTTCTTGGAATTAATTGATATACGCCTTTATATGATCCCAATACACCTGTAATTGAATCATATGTTGTACCGGCTGAAAGAAGGGTTGCATCTTGAGGGCGTAATGTAAGGGACTCTCCCTCCCCATCTTTTCCAATAAAGGTTCCGTTTGAAACAGACTCAACTGTTACATCTTTCACCGTTACAAGCTTAGCTTCCTTGCTCTCTTCAAATTGAGCAGCAGTCAATTTTTCTGCAACAGGAATACTTTCTTTTTTAAGAATAGTTACATCTGCTTTTTGAACATTTAACTCTAAGAGTGTATTATAATCAGCTAGCGTTCCTTTTGCGCTGATTTTATCTCCTGCCTCAACAGCTAGGTCTGAACCATAAATAACAATCCCTGCTGTGTCATCCTGGATATAGACTGTATTATTCGTGCCTGATGTAAAAACTGCCGTAACGACTCCAGAAGTAAGGGCTGAACTGCCAATGGTCATTTTTCTTACTTCGGCTATTGATTTAAGTGATATAATTTTATATTCAAACGATGCTATATCGCTATTATCCAAACCTGATGCTAAAGCAATTGCTTTAATTGTCATGTCTTTTGTAATAGTTATCGATTCTGTATATTGAGTGCTTGAACTCGTAGGAGTTGAACCATCAATTGTATAATAAATGGTTGCATTTTCAGTACCTGAGGAGAGCGATACTTTTGTTCCAGCTATCACCCCGCCAGCAGCTACACTGGCTTTGACAGCTTCTGCTTTATTAGGAGAAGTTTCTTCTATGAAGTTCGCCGCAGATAAATCTTTTAGGCCCGGTACTGAGAAATAGGCTGTGAGAGTTCCGGTGAAAAGCACCTTCTTACCCAAATTACCCGGATTTGTCTTTAGTCCGTAAGTAGCCCGATAAGTACCGCTATTTTTCAATTCTACCGGTATTATTTTACTTGGGTCTGTTTCGTCAGGAGAATCGGCAATCGCTAGATTTGTATCTCCTGCAAATTTTGCCGGGTCTTTAGTATATTTGTTTGTTCCTGTTGTATACCCCACGATATATCCCTGCACAGTAGCAGTTCCCGAGTTATTAGCAATCGCCTCTGCAACAGTAATTGGCTCTGCAGCTTTCGTAACGATAGAATTCATTGGTGCAAAAAAGCTTAATATCAATGTGAAAATTAGAATAAGGTTTATCTTTATTTTCCAATTCTTTCTTTTCATTGAACACTCTCCATAATTAATATATTTAGCAAAGGAAAGCCTCCAGCAAAGCCGCTAGAAGGCCTTCCATAAAACTATTAGTCTATGAAATATGTGTTACCAAGAACAGTTACATTTTTAAGAACTACCTTATCAGCGTCAGTGCCCTTCAAGTGAAGATTTCCTGTGATTATAGCATTTTCGAGACTAGATACTCCTGTTATATCGACTACTATACTGCCTTTATGAGTTTTAGGGTCCTCTGCTGTACCATTGAACTCACTTGCTTTCACTTCTGTTTTAGCTTCATCGATGATACGTCCTTCAAGAGCTGGGGCAATTTTTTGGTCTTTCTGTACTTTGATATAATCTTGCAATACTTCCCAATCAACAAAGCCTAGCTCACTTACACGTCCTTCGCTGTATGCTTTTGCAAACATTGTGTAACCATCACCGCCTTTAGCAGTGAAAATATTTGTAGCAACCTGATAATTTTCATCATCTTTTAATTCTTCAAACATTCCATCTTTATAAACTTCCACATTTTGCACTCGAGATCCGGTGGCTTTTGTGTGGTCATATGTGACCCTTAGTCCGGAAACCTGCAGAAAACCGCCAAATGCAGCAGGAGCATCCTTCACGCTTAATTCAAGGGCAGATTTAATCTCTGAACCTTTTAAATCCATTACTCCCAATGAGTTACCAAAAGGAAGAATCTCAAAAATGTTTGCTAATGTAATGTTTCCAGCCTTAATTGTTGTACGAACTCCGCCTCCATTTTGAAGGGCAATAACTGTACCTGGTTTGTATTGTTGTGCTTTTGCAAGCATTCCGTCTGCAATAAAGTCACCCAGATTCGTTTCCCCTGTACGTGCTGCCGGATTTCCACCAATTAAGTCTACATCAGCAATGCCCACTACAAATTTCTGCATATCGTCGACCGCTGGCTTGTATTTAGTATTAAGGATATTTAAGGCTTCCTCATCATCTTTAATAACATAGGATTTATCTGCATTTTGTTTATTTAAATCTATTAACTTACCATCATTAGCAATAACCTTTCCATCTTTATCGAACTCTACATCCAATTGCCCTAGATAATTGCTATATTCATTAGCCTGAACAATGACAGTAGGCTCTGCTCCTGCTTCTGTATTAACAACAGTTGGTTTTTCTAATTTATCATGGGAATGTCCGCCGACAATTACATCAATTCCTTTTACTTTTTCTGCTAGAGTCAAATCGTTATCTCCACCGCCATCATTAAAGCCAAGATGGGTAAGTGCAATGACTTTATTAACGCCTTGTTCTTCTAAGCTATTAACGGTTTGCTGGGATTTTGCAAGATATTCTTCAAACTCAACCCCCGCTCCCGGGCTTGAGATATCTTTTGTTTCAGCAGTTGTAAGACCGAAAATCCCAACCTTTTCCCCATCAATACTCTTCACGATACTGCTGTATATTTCACCGCTTTTTGCTGTTTGTGTGCTTTCTCCCTTAAAGTAAGATTTGAGATACGTATCATTTGAAAAGTTAACATTTGCACTTACAAATGGAAATTTTGCATTTTTAACAAAATCAGCCAACTTTTCTGTACCAAGATCAAATTCATGGTTCCCAAAAGTCATTGCATCATATCCAATTAAATTCATGAACTCAAGATCAGCTTGCCCAGTATATTGGTTGAAATATAGTGTTCCAGAAAAGACATCTCCTGCATCTAAAAGCAAAGAGTTTTTGTTTTCCTTTCTTACTTCTTTAATAGCTGTAATGCGCCTAGCGATATTATCCAAATGTGCATGTGTATCATTTGTATGCATGACTGTTAATTCAAAGTTCTCATTAGTAACAGTAATTGTTTTGGTTGCCGAAGTTTTAGTAGCTTTGTGAATTAATGTTACGTCTATTTGGTCTCCTGCTTTCAGGTCATTCGCTCCATCAACTTTTGTTAATACGAGTTGACCATCAGTGTTTGAAACTTCTTTTGCTCCTTTAACACTTACTTCAACAGTCTCAAGCTTTGTTACATCTTCACCATATTGGTTAACAACCTTATATCCAACGCTAACTTGCCCACCTACAATTGGAGCTTTCTCAGAAAGAATTTCGATACCTTTTACTTTTTCATCTTCTGTTTTAACCGAACCAGAAACTACTTTGCCTTGAACTAAACCAGATACGTTAACAACGTATTCACCTTTTGTAATTTTAGATGTAAGTTCGATTGTTGCTGTTTTCTTGTCTTCGCTGAAAGATACTTTTGAATAGTTAACTTTACGTCCGTCCTTTTTCAACTCAAATAATGCTTTTGTATCATCAACAGCATTGTTGAATTTAACTTCTAAGGTTTTAGAGGTGATCGCACTCACTTTCTCAACTTTAACAGTAGCTTCTTTAACTACAACTGTAATTACTAAGTCTTTTGCTTTGTTACCTTTAGCGTCAGTTGCTGTGTAAGTTACTTTGTATACTCCGGCAACATTAGTATCAATTTTAGTCGCTCCTTTTGGCCCTTTAATTTTGTATGTTACGTACACTTTATTAAGCTTGTCTTCTGCTGTTACTTTAGGAAGCTTGAAATTTTCTCCAATTTCTACTTCGAATTTAACTTCACCTTTGTAAGTGAATTTTGGTGCTTCTTTGTCAGTTGCTTGATCATATTTAGTTTGAACTTTTTTTGCATAGACTTTAATTGCTTTGCCTAAGTCTTTTTTAGTATCTACTTTAATTTTCGAAGCAGTTTTAATTCTATCCGCTGCTGTTTTTGTATCTCCTTTATTCAGCCAGTACTCTGCTTTTTCATAGTAATAGTAAGCTTTGATTTCTCCTTGCAAAGCAGTTTTAGTAGCTGCTGTGAATTGAGCGTAAAGAAGTTTTTCAATTTTCGCACCGTATACAGTGTCTTTAATATTTTTGTCTGTTTTTTTAACAGAAGCATCAAGAGCATTGTATTTATTCTTTACATCTGTTGGCTTTTGAGCAATCGCAGCAGCGTTTAGTTTAGTAAGATCACTTTTAAGCGTTTTTTTAGCTTTTTCAGCTGCTTTGTAGCCTTTTACATAGCCTTCAGCACGTGTGATATATTTTTCGTAACCTTTAAGTTCTTTGTAATAAGCATCTTTCTTAGCTTTGCTATTGCTTGAATTTTTTATTGAATTCTTCACATTCGTGTATTCTTTTTTAGCAGATTTAATTTGTTTTTCAACAGTTGTCACGTTTGCTAATTTTTTAGCGTCGAAGTAAGTGCTAAATGGTTTTTTCATTGCTGCTTTTGCATTTTTAACTTGAGTGGCAATGCTAGTAGACGCCTCTGATTGTATTGGTGCAACAGCAGTGAATGCTGATGCGGCAATTGCAGTTGCCGTTGCTAGTTTAATTGCTTTCTTCTTATTCATATAGAAAGTGTTCTCCCTTCAAATATCTAAAATAGTGCTCTAGGTACTAATAGAGTAAAAAATAACAACGACTTACGAAACAAACAATTCAGCACTAATTAACCCCTTCTCAACTCCTATTTTAAGTACCAATGTTAAAAACTAGTTCTATAAAACTATATAAACACAATATTTTTTGCCAATTTATCCTTGTAAATCTACAATAATACAATTATTTTGAAATTTCTACCTCTTTTATAATAATTTTAAGTTAAAGTTTTTGTTATTACTTCCAATTATCTCTCTATTAATTAACTATAATTTGTGATGATTTATTATTTCATTAACTAATATTTAAAAGAGTTTTGTTTTTATATGTTATCAATTTGTAATAGGAATATAGATACATAAAAAAGGCACCTACTACCAGTAGGTGCCTTTCCTTATTCATTTCAAATATTTCTTCAAGATCGGTTTCATTTGATCGACAGCTAAATGACTCCCGCCGCGTCCTTTTACATCTTCAATCATCCATGCCATAAGAAGTTCTGGATCTTCCGTGTCCATAGCGACGAACCAGCCGTTTTCTGTTCCGTTGGAGTTTTTGGAAGCCTTTATTTCAGCGGTTCCCGTTTTGGCTGCGATTTTGATGCCAAGATCATTTATGCCATGACCGCTTCCCTTAGGATGTTCCACTACTTGTGTCAACATCTTAGTGATCTGATTCGCTTGATCAGCTGATATGACTTTTTCTTTCCATATTTTCTTTTCAGTTTTATTGCCTGTTATTAACGAAGGCTTAAGGATGTTTCCTTCATTTAAGAATGCTGAGTACGTCATAGCCAAATGAAGCGTACTCATTTGAACTTGCGCTTGACCATATCCAGCATCTGCCAGGCGCCCTTCACTGTCGACTTTACCAATGCTCGATGCTTTGATCGGGTAGTCGTAGTCCAATGCATCATCAAAGCCAAATGCTTTGAGTCCACTTGTGAATTTGTCCTTACCTAGGCCAAGTGCTTTTTGGGCAAAATAAATATTATCTGAATAAATTAACGCTTTTTCCATATCGATTGCTACACCGGGATCAGCGACTCTTGTGATGGAATGGTCTTTCCAAGTCGACTTGGCCCACGTTTTCCCTTGGATATTGATTGACTCATTCGGATCCACACCATTTTTCAAAGCTATCGCCGCAGTTATTGCCTTAATAGTTGAACCAGGTGCAAAGGTTGAACTGAATCGATTCAGAAGCGGCTTATCCGGATCTTCTTCAAGCGCTTTTTGTTCGGCTTTTGTTATTCCGAATATATATTTGTTTGGATCAAATGACGGGCTTGAGACAAGCGCCAGTGTTTCGCCGGTCTTTGGGTCAAGTGCTGTAGCTGACCCTGCTTCTTTTTCGTATTGCTTAAAGATATCCTTTTGAAGTTCAGCGTCAATGGTTAATGTAATTGTTTCTCCTTCTTCAGCTGGCTTTTCAGCTATGACTTTTTCTTCGCCATTTTCTGTCTTAATATAGATTTTACCGCCTGGCTTTCCTTTCAGACGTTCTTCTAAAATTTCCTCGAGACCACGCTTGCCGATAACGTCACTTGCGGTATAGCCCTTGCCTTTCAATCTTTCCAGGTCTTCCGCTGACGCCTCACCGACATATCCGATTAGGTGGGCAGTAGCATCTTTATAGGGATATATACGATCCTCTGTATTATTGACCGAGACCCCAGCAATGCTTAACAGTTTTTCCAAGGTTGCGGTGTTATCGGATGACATTTTCTTGATAGGCACAAAATAGCTAGGCTGCACCCATGATTGGTTCAATTTCTGATTCACTTCATCCGTAGACATGTTGAGAATTCCAGCAACCTTCTTAACAGTCTCAGTTTCATTGGCCATTTTCTCTGGTACGATTCCTATTTCTGCAACGTTACCATTCATTGCAAGACCACGTTCATTTCGATCAACAATTTCCCCGCGTATTGCAGGGTACGATTCAACTGAAATTTTTTCATTAGCTTCTAATTCAGGGAAGATATAGCTTTCATCCCACTTGACGTACCAATTTTCTTCCTTATCTCCCTCTTCTTTGACAAGGGTTGCCTTATGATCAGAGCTAATCGCTCCCGCCATTGTTTCCATATCAACTGTATAGGCAAGATTTACTTTTTTTGCATCTTTATGATTTTTTTCTTCTTTTGGCTTTTTATAGTCCACTTTTAATTGGTCGACCTCAATGCCCTTATAGATTTTTTCATAGCGCTTCGCAAATTCATCTGCACTGACTTTTTCCTTTGTATCAGATGACAGATACTCATACATCTTCGTATAATCCTGTTTATTCCAAAGCTTCGTGTAAGCCGAAAAGCGCTCTTCTGGACTAGGCTCATCCGAGCAGCCTGCCAAAAACAATACGCTCATCAACAAAAAGCTGGAAACTAATGCTAGTTTCTTCATGATTTCCTCCTATTGAATAGTTAGAATGGTATACATATAGTTTATCAAAATATTAGAGAAATGGGGGAATTTGTATGACTAATTTCTTCATTTTACTAATTTCCCGTGTTTATGCTAAAGCAAAAGTCCTGTACCTAAGTACAGGACTCCTACAAATTAAAGCATTTTCTTTTTTCGACTCCTTTTCTCTTGCAGCCATTTTTTCAGGAAGAAAAAGCCCAATAAACTGGAAATAACAAGACCAGTTGTCGTTACAAAGACGGCCACCCATTCATATATGGTGTAATTCATATACTCTTTCCATGTTAATTTCCCTTTCCAATCTTCAATATATAGATTCATCCCGAAAATTCCGGAGATAACGGTGTAAATCGTGAGGATTTGCAAGAGATAATTACTGCTTTTCCCAGCTAGTTTATCCTGATTCTGATAGAGGTAGGAAAGTGTTTCTTTTACTTCTTTATAAAGCGGGGCAATCCTAAAGGTTTCATCCGTCATTTTAAATAGCTCTTTCCCAGTGGCCGTACTGTTGACTTCGGTAAATAAGTATTTTGCGGAAAACTCAGTGATCATGAAGATTAGCTGTTCTGTACTTGTTTGGTCTTTTTCCACATCAATTCGGGAGTGTTCATGAGCCAATTTCAGAAGGACTATTTTATAATAGAAGTAAAGCAACACCGCATAAAAGTGCTGACCGTACATTTCGCTCGCAAGTTGCTGTTCCATCTTGCCTGTCGCTTTCGTGACACAGGCAAAATGATACACGCTTGTTACATAATAGGTTTCCTTCGCCCACCTGTCATACACCCTTTCCTGATAATACCGTTCGATGTAATCTGGATTTGTTGCACCGATATAGGGTTCACCATCACTATCATACCCATTCAGATCACTGGCACGGTACAAATCATTTTTAGAAATATTACGATACTCTGGGAGTGCAATATAGCTAATTACATACATTCTTTCATCGATAAAAAAAGGTAAGCTTCCGAAATAAGACGGATCGGCTTGTTCTTCGTCCATATACTCTTCCAGCGGTGGAAGTAACTCTTTAAAGATAAAATCCTTCACCTGTTTATATTCATTTTTACTACAGCCGATTTTCGTTTTCTCTTCGTCATCGGCAATTGGCTCGAGGATTCGGAACGTGTCGCCAAAATAGAGCACATCATTGTATGAAAGCCCCTCTGGCAACGTAACACGGAGATTCATCATGCCAATATGAAATGGGCATATAAAGATATCAATTGAGTTAATAATAAAAGGGGTATTTAAATACGGTGATTCGAAGGTGCACCCAACATCCAGTTTTTTTGTAAAACGTCGCAATCCTTCCTTCTGCTTTGAACTGCTTGGAAACAAAATCGGCTCAATGTACGGCATAAAGTATTTTTCTAATTTACGGTGTAAAACTTTGTGGTCTCCGTAAAATCCACCTTGCTGATTCATATCTTTCAAGTTCAAAAATACGAAATTGTCCTCTAGCAAATTTTTCACAAAAGTTTCAATCTTATTTCCCCCAAGTGTGAATGGAAAGATGAACTGCTGAAAGGAACGCTTCGTAAGATCATTTTTATTATTTATCACATCCATCATCTATTCCTCCGCTTAAACCGGGATGGCCCAGGTTTAAATCATCTTGTTTCTTATATCTACCCAGGCATACAAAAACAAAACGAAACATATTGTAAAAATAAAGTGGACAAAGTATCCGCCAACAAAAAAAAAGATCCCCCAAGCCTGAGCCTGGGGGCCATCGAAGAGAGTCTTTCAACTCTCCTCACTTTAGGGTACTAGAAACTGATGTTTCTAATGAAAATCCGATATTCGGAACATTTTAGCATTTATTTTCAGTAGAATAAAACACGAAAATACACCTTATTTAAGCATTACAGCCTATTAGATGGTAATAAATTCTATTATACTGAGATTTTCAGACAAAAATATAACTATAGGAATATTTAAGTTTTCCCGACCCTATCTTTTATATACGGTCCTACTTATCCGTTAAATTCACGTTTTAGATGAAATGAAAAAGGGTAAAAACCCAGAAAAGGAGCGGCATCATGAAATCCAATAACAACAAACATCAATTCAAATTATTTGAAAAAAATACCTCAAAGCCAAGTGATAGAAAACGAATGAGTGACTTCATGAAAAAAGTGAAAATGAAAGCTCAAAAATCTCAATTAAACAGTAAAAACTCATGACACACAAATGCCATGAGTTTTTACTGTTTAAAATGCAATTTCATTTCCCAGATGGTTGTGCCTTACGCACTTTTTGATACCGATTACGTCCAAAAAATGTTGAATTTTCTTCATAGATGTTGCCTGATATTCATCTACTATAGAAAATTCTTTAATATAAGCGATTTTTTCCTGTATATCTGTATCTATATTATCTTGGTTGTATCCTTTTTCGTTTGATTTTTTGCATGTGTATACCACAGCTTCACCGATCTTTTTGGTTGCCTTATCAAAATAAAAAGAAAACACAATGGCACATTCTTCATCGTAAAAAGAGGGTTGAACTTTCATATTAATATCAATCATTAACCTTACACCTCTCTCCGTTTTGTTATTTATACTATAACAAAATTAATAAAAGGAAATAGGCGTTCCAAACTACGCTTACGTTTCTTCTACCCGTACCAATTGGACCTTTTATTCCCAATTCGTAGATAATTATAACTAAAGGAATATGCGCAAAAGAATAATCTCCAAAAGAACAAAAAAAAACATCTTCGAATGAAGATGCTAGAAAGAGCAAAATTAAAGTTCAATTCTTATTTATATAAGCCTGGAAGTTCTGCGTATAGGCCTGGTAATTCGTTTGGAACAATTACAAAAGCAGCGATGATAAGAAAAGATACGACTAATGCTTTAGTACTTTTTTTCATAGGTCAATCCTCCTTTTTTACAAAAAAATATTGGTTAAAATAGAAATTAATTCTATAGTTATATTTAACCACACTTCTTAAAATCATATATATCGACTACAGAATCTATTTAAACCGTTAAGGACAGGTACATACAGCTTTTACCGATTTTTCATAACAAAATATAACTCTAGGCATATTTTAAGGAGAATCAAAATGGATTTTTTTGCAGTTGGACAAAAAATAAAAGAACTACGCAAACAAATCGGACTTTCACAGGAAGAGTTAGCATCCGGTATTTGTACACAAGCACAGATTAGCAAGATTGAAAAAGGTGATGTCTATCCCTACGCGTCCACTCTCTATCTAATTTCTCAACGCTTAGGAGTGGATGTGAATTATTTTTTTGATATTGGCATGACCCCTAGACTGGATTACGTAGAAGAAGTGATCCATCAACTAAAAATAGCCAGAAGAACCCGAAATTATGAGGAAATGCAACAAATTGTGAAGACTGAGGAAAACAGTCCACTATTTCTTCAGAACAAAAAGAATCATCAGCTGATTCTTTGGCACAAAGGCATCTATGAATACGAAAAAAATAAAGATCTAGATAAAGCTATTGAATTTATTAAACAAGCCATTGCTATTACTCATACTACGGATAAAATTTATTCGGAACGGGAGCTCGAAATTTTAAGTAGTCTCGGAGTGATGTACGTTGCCGAAGAACAATACGAAAATGCGTTTGCATTGCTTCAGAAGGCACTTGATCATTTGAAAGCCCTTCCTATCCTAACAGATAAGACGCTAAAGACACGTTTATCCTATAATTTTGGTAGAGTGTTAACACGATTAGTCCGATATGAAGAGTCTATTACATGCTGCCGCGATGCGATAAAATGGTGCTTGGAACATGATCAATTATATGCTTTAGCCGATTTACACTACCATTTAGGCTACAACCTTGAACTGGTAGGTAACTATAAAGAAGCAAAAGAATATCTAGAAAAGTCTGCATTTCTCTTCACGTTACAAAAGAATCATACATTTGCTACGTTTATCAACAAAAGACTGGATAGTTGGAAGAATGAAATGAAAATAAACTAAAACTATATTAAAAGGCCATTCCCCACACGGGAATGGCTCTTCACATTTACGAATTCACAAAGCAAATACACAAGCTCTCATGTCCATATTCCAAAACCTGTATTCCTCCATTTCAAATTCCAAGCCAAAATGAAGTATAATAAAGAGATGCTTCAAAAAACCACTCGGGAAATGGGGTCTGACCCCTATCCGATTGCTCGAAAACCCTATACTTTCAAAGGTTTTCTGGTCTTTTTTACAGATGGGAAATAGGGTCTGACCCCCTCATTACGTATTCTTCGTAATTTTGTGGGGTTTGAAAGTAATGAAGGATTTGTGTGGGGTTGACGTGCATGTTTGGTTTCCCTATTTGGAAGGCTTTATAGCTGCTCCACTTATATTCAGCGGGGTTTTTGACGATATTGGCTTTTACAGGGTTTAAATGAATATAACGGCTTGTAGCAGTGAATTGTTCGATTGATTCGATTAAGACGGAATGATAACGGCCTTGGAAAAGGTGTCCATCGTGGTCATGACGCCTATTGAAGGAGATAGCATAGCGGGAGTTCAGCTTATGCATAATATCGCTGATGGGGTGCTGCATCGTTTCGAGGAGAAGATGAACATGATTGGTCATGAGGCAATAGCTATGAAGCTCGAAGAAATATTTTTCTTTCGTTTCCTCTAAATGATGCAGATAACGAAGTCGGTCCTTGTCGTCTAAAAAAATGTTACTGTGGCGATTGCCACGGCTTGTAATATGGTACATCGCACCAGGGTACCATATCCTCGGTTTTCGAGGCATAAAACATCATCCTTTCCTATTCCGGGAAATAGGGTCTGACCCCTATCCGGTGTTGTTAAAGTACTGATAGATCAATGATAATACAAAAATATAATTTCGGGAAATGGGGTCTGACCCCTAAAGGAGGAGAGTATGGAGCGGGAGTTGTTGTTTGTTGGGGAGCGACTGGCAGGATTTTTGGATGCCGGGAATTCGGATGATTCGGATGTGGTAAATCAAGGGCTTCAATTATACCGTCAGGGGCTTGTTGATCTTAAAGAGGAAGCGGTGGATACAATTACTGCTGAGGTGCAGGATGTCACTCGCTATAAGGCAAGGTTGAATCTTCTCTTCCCTCAGGATGGAAGCTGTACATGTGATTCCAGGTTTATTTGCCGGCATCAAATGGCAGTTTTCTTTTCTGCGTATTCGGAATACGCTAGTGTTTCCGATTGGCTAAGCGAATGGAACGCACCAAAGAATACCACACCCGCCCAAGCTTTACAGCAAGTAAAGCGGGCAAGTGAATTACTTAAACAAGTAGAGGAGAAATCCATTATCTTAGATAAAAGCTATCCATCATGGAAGCAATTCGTGAACGTTACCTTCACGGAACAAGTAGAGCCTCATTTAGGCGCACCAACTTATGTGATTGAAAACCATATACAGACCTACTTTAAACGTCTCAGCTCCAAGGCCCCCATGGAACGGGAATGGAAGCTACTTTATCATTTTGTTACACAATTTTGCACAATGCAGCTGACACTGAGAATGATTCAGTTACATAAAAGTCAGACGCAAACGATCCGTGTCTTTTATGCACTGGCCGTCGATCTTGCAGAAGAGCTGCATGAAACGGTACAGCCGCTTAGTCGACAGGCACGCCCCTTCGCCTTTGATCCTTTCGTTTTCAGCATCAAAGAAGATGTAGCGAAGCTACTGAATGGCGGGGAAGGCCTAGAATATGAAAAGATTGATCTCTATCGGGAGATTTGGAGCTTTTTGTTCACCACGTCCTCATGGCGTAAAGAGGAACTCGAACGGGTCAAGAGAGAACTTCCAGAACAGTATTTAGGTACGACTGAGCGTACCTCCTATTCTCTAGCAGCGATTCACCTATCCCTGCTAGAGAATCAGGATCATCAGGCGATCGAACTTCTCCATGAATTGAAGAAGGAAGCCTGTCCGTATATCTTTTATTGGCTGACTCTCCTGTCTGAATCAGACAACCGTTCACGGGCCATTCCTTTCATTGAGTTCATCATCGCTCATGTACAGGAGTTTTTGGAGGATCTGTCTGATTATTATCAGCGGGTGGATTTCGTTCGGACCTTTACGACTTTGATTAGCAGCTGCTGCTATAAGTTAAAGCGGACCGATTTGCTTGAAAAATTTTACCGAGCTACCCTTCCACACAGCTATTGGAACTACGCAAATTTCCTTTTTGAACAAGGACAATATAAAAAATGGGTGGAGATGCATATTTACTCAGATATCAGCATTGATTTAATCAGCAGTGAATCCATTAAAGAAGTGGTCTCTAAGGAACCTGAACTAATCCTGCCCCTCTATTACCATGCGGTTCAGGAAAAAGTGTCCTTGAAAAACCGTCCTGCCTATAAGCAAGCTGTTCGCTATTTAAAAAAGATGCGCACTATCTATAAAAAGAGTAAAAAAGAAGACGTATTCGAACGCTATATTCTATATGTAGCCGATTCAACGAAACGGCTACGCGCTTTCCAAGAAGAACTAAAAAGGGGTAAGCTAATCGATGTTTAATCCAGGAAAATTAAAAATCAAAATAGCGGCTCTCGAAAACGGAACCTACGTCCTTGGTGTCGTCAATGAAGAGAATAGCTTTCTCAACACGAATTATATTCGCAGACTGTTATTTAATTGGGATGACGCCAGCTTTTACGGTACTAAAATGACGACCGATACGATAGAAGGAAATCCAGTTTTCATTCTTGACGCTTGGGGTCTGCTCAATTTTTTTGCGAAGGAAAGCTTTAACTCCTTCATTGAATGGGAATGGTCCGAGATTTCCTCCCTTTGCCTGTCTGCAGCACCTGTTCTTCATGAATCCATTGAAGCAGGGATTCCCGTACCGGATTTCACTAATTTACAGTTGGATTCAATCGGCTGGAAGCTGCCGGAAGAAGTAGAGGAGGAATTTGTTCCTTCCTTTTGGGAAGAAGAAATCTCCTTGGACCTTCCTACACATGAAATGGAAACCAATCGAACTTTTATCGAGAAGTGGTATAATGGTGCCGCGAATATGTATTTAAAAAACTACTCACCGATGCAGCATAAATGGAGCGAAGCTGTCGGAGCATTAAAGGATTCACGACTTTCTCCTGAAGAATTGCAGGCCTTTTTCGACAAAGACAGCTGGCAGGAGTGGCTCGGCGCCCAGCATGATCCTAAACCATTCACTATAGGCCTTCGGTTAACTGAGCCCCCGGATGGTGATGGACCTTGGATACTCGATGTCACCCTTCGTTCCAAAAGAGATGAGAATATCATCGAAACATATACAGGAAAAAAACTTCCACGTGGCTGGAATAAGTACGCAAGCGATGTGGTGCGTGCTACTAAACGCTGGCAACTCGTCGTGCCCTGGCTTGGAGAGAATGGGCGTCTAAAAAGAGAGCTTTCGGAAACCGACGCATGGGAGTTTTTGACCGATGCTAGCGAAAAATTACTGTTTCTTGGTGTTGAAATTCTTCTTCCATCCTGGTGGCTAGCCCTGAAAGAGTCCACTCTCAAGGTGAAAGCGAAAGTAAAAAGCCAATCGAATCGGGGCCCCTCTTACGTCGGCCTTAAAGCTTTAATGGACTTCGATTGGCGGTTCTCCCTGAATGGTAAAGAGCTCACTGAGGCGGAGTTCGAGGAGCTCGTCAATGAAAAACGCAGACTCGTTTATATTCGCGGCCAATGGGTTAAACTCGACCCAGCTTTCATTAAGCAAATTCAGGAACTGATGGAAACAGCCAATGAAAAAGGAATTCAATTGTCGGATTTGCTGCAGCAAGAGTTATTGAACAGCACAGAAGAGGATGCCGATGATGATTCAGAAAACGACGAAATGCTCCGAATTCAATTTGAATTGAATCAGGAGCTTCGTAAAATGGTGGGAAGACTGCAGGAAACAAAAAACATTTCCATCCTGCCCATTCCTAAGACACTTCAAGGCGATTTGCGTCCCTATCAAAAACTCGGCATGAGCTGGCTGCTTTTTTTAAGAGAGCATGGTTTTGGAGCTTGTCTTGCAGACGATATGGGGCTCGGGAAAACCGTTCAGATGATTGCCTACCTACTTCATGTGAAGGACACTGAAGGAGCCCTTAAGGAGCTCCCTATTGCCTCGAAGGACGAACAAAAGAGTGAACCGATCATTGTCGACGAAGAAAGTAACACGGAGAGCAGCGATGAGGTAGAAATAATTACCTCCATTCCAGAACTTGTTTCAGTTCAATCAGCCCTTATCGTCTGTCCGACATCCGTTCTTGGCAACTGGCAAAAAGAATTAGAAAAATTCGCGCCCACACTTAAGGTTCATCTTCATTACGGATCTAATCGAGCTAAAGGTGAAGCCTTTGCTAAAAAAGCAGCGGGCCATGATATCGTTTTAACTTCATATGGCCTGACCCACCAAGATGTGGCTGAACTGTCTTCCATCCATTGGAGCAGTGTCATCCTTGATGAAGCACAGAATATCAAGAATGCCCAAACGAAGCAATCCAAGGCGGTTCGCAAGCTTAATGGCAGTCATCATATCGCCTTAACCGGTACGCCAATGGAAAACCGTTTAAGCGAATTATGGGCAATCTTTGACTTTATTAACAAAGGCTATCTTGGAACGCTTGGTCAATTCCAGGAAAAATATGTGGCGACCATCGAACGTGAAGAACAGAAGGGTAAAATCAAGGAATTACAGCGCTTGATTCAACCATTCTTGCTCCGCCGGACAAAACGTGATAAAGAAGTCGCTCTGAATCTTCCGGATAAGCAAGAGCAAAAGGAATTCGTTCCGCTTACCACCGAGCAAGCATCACTGTATGAACAGCTAATCAAGGATACCTTTACTGATATCGAACAGCTGTCGGCCTTTGAACGAAAAGGCATCATACTGCAAATGCTTAATAAACTAAAGCAACTTTGCAATCACCCTGCTCTTTATTTAAAAGAGACGGAAAAAGAAAACATCCTGAAGGCACCTAACCGCTCTGGCAAACTTGAGAAACTGACTGAGCTTGTCGACGCTGTCCGCGAACAAGATGAAAGCTGCCTCATTTTCACTCAATATATTGGGATGGGCAACATGATGAAGGAATTGTTAGAAAAACGGTATGGCTTTGAAGTTCCCTTCCTGAATGGGAGTGCGAACAAAAAGCAACGTGATGATATGATTACTCGATTCCAAGATGGAGATTTTCCAATCTTCATTCTATCGTTAAAAGCAGGTGGCACAGGACTTAATTTAACAGAAGCAAACCACGTCATTCACTATGATCGCTGGTGGAATCCAGCTGTTGAAAATCAAGCTACAGACCGTGCCTATCGAATTGGACAACAGCGGTTCGTTCATGTACATAAGTTAATATGCACAGGGACACTGGAAGAAAAAATCGACCAGATGCTTGATAAAAAGCAAGCACTAAACGACGAAATTATCAGTAGTGACAACTGGATCACTGAACTTTCCACAGAGGAAATAAAGGACTTAGTTGCACTTCAATAATGTACTCACACTCAAAAAAAACCTCTCACGATACGAAGATGAATGAGGGCAGGGTGTTAGCTTATTAAGACATAAAAAAAGGGAGAATACATATTCGAGATGTATTCTCCTTTTTTATTCAAAAAGCGCCGATTAATACTGCAATTTTTAACTCTTAAAAACCTTTCATAGCTAGCAAACTAGTCTATAACCTTCTCCGATCCAGTTTATTTAAAGCAATCCTTGCTTTGACCCTGTTCATTCATCAAAGAACCTTTCTTCTAATAGCGTAAGGAATGATTGCAACACGGGAGATACCCATCTGGATCTATGATAGATGACATGACTCTTTATAAATCCTGGTACTTCGATTGGCTTGAACGCTAATTGGTTTTTTTACAATTCTCTTTCACAACACAGAGGCACTAGTGGAGAAGAATATCATTTAAAAAGAAAGGGTTTGAGTTATCACCAGAAATGGAAAGGGAGATAATGAAAACAGATCAAAACTATCCTGTAAGGCTAATACATGAATTTGCATAGTTTTAACTGCAATAAGAAAGGGAAAATTGCATTTCCTCCTTAAATATAGATTATCCAACTGGGTAATCTACTTCTTTTCCAGATTAGTTAAGTTCGAATTCAGATGCCATTTATCTGTTTCAAAACATCGATTTCACCATATAGAGAGCCGTAATCCAGATGATGATTGCAGATGTTTTATTTAATATTCCAAGGAATTTGCCAGACGTATCAACCTTTTTTAGCAATCGTCCCGCAAGACATAATCCATGGAACCAGCACCATGATACCACGATGCATGTTGCCGTGAAAATCGTTTTATCCGTTCCGGAATAAACAAGTGAACTCGAACCGATTACACCTATCGTATCTAAGATTGCATGTGGATTCAGTAGTGATACGGATAAAGCAAATACAATTTGCTTTTTGGTGGACATCTGCATAGTTTGAGCATCTGACCGTGAGTTCGCTTTGGCAAACCAAATCTGAAAACCCATATACAATAAAAATATAACTCCGATTATGATTAATGTAAGACGCAACCAATCATATTGCATGACAATCAACGAAACACCTAAAATAGCTAACAGAATAAGTACTGTATCACAAATGGCAGCTGTGATCGTTGCAGGCAATGCTTTTTTTAAGGTAGGTTGGGTTGCTCCTTGATTAAAAATAAATATATTTTGCACTCCTAATGGCAGTATCAGCCCTAATGCCAATAACAATCCATGAAAAAATGGTCCCATACGAATACCTCCCTCCATTCATATTCAGTATAATGAAAAAAACAAAGGGATTGACCATCCATTTGGTTGGTTTTCAATCCAACCAATTTATAATGAATATAGAACATGAAAGGAGTGGTTTTCGTATGTTTATCGAATGGAGACCAAACCGGCCGTCCAACCAATCTCTTCACCAACAAATAGTAGATTGGATGAAACAACAAATTACACGAGGGGAATGGCCAGTTGCTACCAAGCTTCCATCACAACGCTCATTGGCCGATTCTTTTGGCGTAAACCGAAGTACCATCATTACAGCTATAGATGAGTTGATTGCAGACGGACTATTAGAAACTAAGGTTGGGTCTGGCACATTTGTTTCGAATAACACATGGAATGTGCTCGTCTCCAGCAAACAGCCCGACTGGAAAAACTATGTCCGGAATGGCCTTCATGAACCTAATTTAAAAACGATTCAGGACATTAATCAGTATGAAACAGACACTGCCATCATCAGGTTAGGCACGGGGGAACTTTCTCCATCTCTATTGCCTACAAAAAAAATCGAAAAGACGTTGCAATCCACTTCTTTTGATGCCCACTCATTAGGTTATTCTGAACCCAAGGGTGATAAAAGGCTTCGCCAATGTATAAGTGTTTATTTAGAAACAAAAGGGGTCAACGCAAGCCCCAGCTCCCTCATGATCGTTTCTGGTGGGCTTCAAGCACTACAATTGATTTCAGTTGGTTTACTTCAAAAGGGATCAATGGTTTTACATGAATCCCCTTCCTATTTAAATTCTGTTCATCCTTTTCAATCTGCGGGCATGCACTTAGTAGGCTTATCAAAACAAGGCCGAGAAAGTATTCCCACACAAATAAAGCGCATCAATGGAAGGAAGAAAGCGTCACTGTTTTATACTGTTCCAACGTTTAACAATCCAACCAATACTACATGGACAAAAGAGGAAAGACTAAACCTCTTATCCATATGTAAAAAAGAGCAGATTCCGATTATTGAAGATGACGTATATAGTGACTTGTGGTTTGAAAAGGAACCGCCGCTACCTATAAAATCCCTTGATACAGATGGCCTTGTATTGCACATTGGCAGTATGTCCAAAACATTAAGCCCCGGATTGCGCATCGGATGGATTGCTGGTCCAATAACTGTGATTGAACGTTTAGCAGATATTAAAATGCAAATGGATTACGGGTCCAGTGCTCTTTCCCAACACCTTGTGGCAGAATGGTTAGCAAGTGATCAATATTCAAAGCATTTAGAGTGGCTAAGGCATGAGTTGATAGTACGTAGAGATTTTACATTAACTCTTCTCAATCAATATTTTAAGGAACTGGCTGAATGGCAAATACCTCAAGGCGGATTTTATATATGGTTAAAATTATGTAAACCAATTGTGAATCCAAACCTTTTCAAGCAAGCGATAAAGGAGAACATACTCCTTAATCCGGGGTACATATATGAACCAAATAACAATACACATCTACGGCTTTCATATTCTTACGCCTCGGAGGAACAATTAGCTTATGGTATTCAAACCCTCTCAAAGATCATTCGGCGGTTGATTTAAATTCTTGAAGGATTCAGAAAGCCGACTCATCATGTTGAGACATAAATGGGAGCTGCCTGCATCCCCATTCTTATTGACTGAACAATTAACAGGCAGTGGTAAGGAATCTTATCGAATTACTTTTCGAAAGTCACTAACCTTTCACTGCTTACTAAGAACGCTAAAGAAGAGGATATCATGGAGTAGTGGCTTTCCTTTTTGCGGCCCACTCTTTCGGCCTGACTATGAAAAAAGAATGGTAATTTCCATGATTGATCATTATATGCTCTAGAATTGTAGTAAGCGCCTCTCCCTTATTCAGCTGATAATCCTCTGAAATTTCCTCAATGGTGATTTTTTCTTGATGAGGGTCATATTTGATTGATGTTTTAGCAATACCCTTTTCAAATAGCGAAAGGGTAACCTCCTGACAAAGCGGATAATCTTGATAGGCTAAATCTGTGCGGGGTACTTTTTCAAATGGAGAATTAACATGTTGAAGTGCATCAAAGAAACTCGGTTTTGTAATTGATAACTGGTCACTTGCTCTTTTTTCAAATTTAATGGTAATTCCGCGACTATATACCTTTTTGTTCAAACCCCTTTTATAATTCATAGATACCCTCCTATTTAGATTGGTTCTTTATACCTAATTCCTTTATCTTCTATTATATTCCTGCCAGAACCCGAAAATAAATTTTTTATCTCATAGATTTCGATATTAGCATGGTGAAAATACCATAAAGCTACTGAAAGCTTGTCGAAGAAATATGTGAAGATTTATTATGAATTACGAACAAAAATACATGTTCTACATCTTTGCAAAACATATATTTCTAAAATGGCAGTTGGAAGAAAAGCTGCTCAAACTTCACCTTTTGAAAATTCCACAGAAATTTTTATCATAGGTCTGAAATACGAAAAAACAGCCCCCTTGGATTGAACTGTGCCCCATTTTACGGACAGTATAAAAAAGTGCCTAAGCGGCTAATAAGTGGTCCCGGTATTGTACCGGGGCCATTTTCTTTAGCCCCCATTGATAACGATGTTCATTATATTCTTCAATAACTCGATCAATTTCTTCCTTCACATCCGTTAAATTAGTACATGTTTTATATTCTGCCAAATCCTTAAAGTGGCCAAAGAAACTTTCCATTGGCGCATTATCCCAACAGTTTCCCTTGCGGGACATGGATTGGGTTATCCCAAGTTCCTTCACTTTGCGTTGAAATAGCGGATGGGTGTAATGGAACCCCTGGTCAGAATGAAGGATTGCACTCGGGTGGAACTCGTGACACACAGCCTGCTTTAGCTTATTTAAAGTCTCGTAAGCGATATCCATTTCTAATGAAGTAGATAAATGGTACGTAACGATTTCTTTTGTGGCGGCATCTTTTACGCAGGATAAATACGCTTTTTGGCCTTTCCCATAATAAAGATAGGTAATGTCAGTAAGCAGGACCTTCCCTGGCACCTCCTGATTGAATTCACGATTAAGGAGGTTTGGACAAGTAAGGTGCTCCTTGGTTGCCTTGGCCATCTTCCGATACGGGTTGGCCCTTCTGATTTTCGCTAGGAGATTATATTTTGTCATCAACCGTCTGATTTTCTTATGATTCATTACGGCCGAGTAGTCATTCTCCATAATCATTTTGATTTGGAGGGCGCCTACTTTTTCCTTTTTACTGATGAAGATATTTCTGATCAATTTTATGTCCAATTCATCCTGTTCTTCACGAAGCTCACGGTAAGGAGCTGCCTTTAACCAATCATAGTAGCCACTTCGACTTACACCAGCCAATTTGCATAGATAAGAAACAGCCTTCTTTAATTGGTGTATTCTGATCGTCCTTTCAATCAGATAGAACTTCTCAGCAGCAGTTAGAATCATTTCTTTTTCAGAGCCTGCCTTTCTAGCTCTTCCAGCTTTTTTAGGAAGTCATTTTCTGCTTCAAGGAATTTGATTCTCGCCTCGGCCTTCCTAAGTTGATCCTCTACAGACTGTGGCTTGGAAGTGGGGCGTCCTGTACTTCCTTTTCCACGGCGTTCCGTAAGGAAGCCTTCCTCACCAAACCTTTCAAAGGTACTACGCCAGCGCTGTAGACAACGTTTGGGTTGTTTCTTTCCAATTATTTCGAGATTAATTCCCTGGTCAATGAAAATTTGAGAGGGGGCTTTCCCCTTTTTATATTCCTTAACAGCTTTTGTCTTAAATTCAGGACTATAGGAAATAGATCGCTCGGAAGCACTAATGATATTTGGATTCTTTTCAAGTTCTTTAATCTGAAATTCAGTATATATATTCTTACTCATAGAAACCCTCCGTCCATACTCATTACATCTATTGAAACATAAAAAAACCCGGATAAGGGACACTTTTTTATGTGTGTCCGTTATCCGGGGTATAGTTCAGGATAAGAGGGCTGCCTTACGTTTATTTTTTGGCTTTTTGAATGTTAAATACTTTCTTCGATTCATTTCCGGCAAGATCGGTTACCTTAAATTCAAACTTATTGTTGCCTGGTTTAAGCGGTAGTTCCAAATCCTCTATCTTCTTCTTATAGGAACGCATTTTGTATGGTTCCTTGAATTCGTTATAGAATACTTCGCTTCCATTCAAATAAAGGCGGATCTCATCGAAATTATCCTCTACTGTCACGTCCACTTTTGGATTTGACCCTTTGACTCCCACAGTTGCTGGCACACCTTTAACCTTTAAACCTGGTTTTGTTGTATCAACCATAATCGTCCGCTTAAAGGAAACCGTGTTATCCCATTTGTCTGTTGCTTTAACAGTAAAGCTTTGGACGCCATCCCCAAATTTCTTTTCAATAGAGAATTCATACTTATTTTTCGTTTTGTTATACGTTACAGGGACCTTTTTATTGTCGATTGTAAATTCCTTTATTTCCGACGCTTCTTCAATTTCACCTGTTATTTTGATTTTATTTTTATTGTTCACGCTTAAGGCTTCAGGACTTTTGATCTTAACAGCTGGTGCATTATTATCGATTGGAGCTGAATCAGTGGCCAATTCGGTTTCAGCTGCTTTTTCATTACCAGCGAAGTCTATTGCCACGACCTGTACCTTTTCCCCTCTTACATCAGGTAGAGTGAATTTTTTCGTATTCGCTGCAAGGGGCTCTTTAAGGATAGATTCACCATCGATTTGTACATCGTAATAGGCAAGTCCTGAACCATTTAAATTATCCTTACCTTGGATGGTTAACACCTTACCTATTTTCGAAATCTTAACTGTCGGCTCTAAGGTATCTACTTTGATAGGCATTTTATACGTCTGCCATTTTGCACCCTCGTAATCTATCATCGCTTTGATTTCAAAATAATAGACTCCATCTTTAGCGAGTGCATTATTAATTTTACCATCCCATTTACGGGCAGGATCAAGAGAGTAATAGGACCCTTTTCCGCCATCATAATAGTCCTTACGCACATTATTCTCTGTTCGAAGTTTCCGAACTGATTTGTTTGCACCATTCAATATATTGAATTCTACCTTTTTCGCATTCCTTAAGAATGATAGGATCGGCACGAAGTCATCCTGTGCTCCATCACCATTCGGGGAAATCGCAATATATTTACTATTAAATGTTTTTCCTGCAGGGTCGTACCCAAGATATGTGAAATCTTTATCTGCTGTCGAAACTCCTCCTGCCATGCCATAGAACGACTCTTTATCATACTTAGTTCCATCTAGGATCGGGGCCTTGTCCCATTCTCCTTTAAAACCTACATACGGAATATGGAGTTCTGGTTTAGTGTCAGTTGGATCCTTCAGTGTCACGAACCCTTCAACAAAATATCCATTTGGGAAGACCTTGTCAATGTCGACAAGAGTCTGAAGATCATCGCCAAGTACTTTTGCATTGGATATGTCCACTTTCACTTCAAATGTAACCGATTTTTTTGCAGGTACGGTAATCTTGTTTGTATTTTTATTATTGATTTTAATCGAAGCGTTCTGAATTTCCTGTGCCTCTAATTGGTTAGCGGAATAACCCAGTTGACCCTGGATAGCATAGTCTGTTTGGATATTTCCTTTTACATCATATTTGACTGCTTTGTTACTGAAGTTTTCAACCTTCAAAGTAAAGGCGAACTTATTGCCGATTTCCTTCATAGCAACCTTCGCTTCTTTCGTAAATGCCTCCGTCACGACAGCTGGTGTGGACAAAGCAGATTGTAGCTGCATGACTCCTGCTCCTTGCCTCCGAGGCGAGTAAGGATTTTTCCAACCAAGAGCATTATTGACGACACCTTGATCCGTTAATGGCTTTGAAGTATTCATCATCAGGTTCTTAGCCATATTCGCCCGCGCAAATCCATTTAGTTTAAATTCTTTATCCACTCTTTCAAGAACCAGTGCAGAACCCCCGGATACATGCGGTGCCGCCATCGAGGTACCACTCATCATGCCATATTCATCATTGTTCAACGTCGAGTAAATTTGTCCACCTGGAGCTGTGATTTCTGGTTTGAAATCCAGATTCGGTGCGACACCCCATGAACTGAATGAGCTCATTTTCCCTGCTTCGGGATTTACAGCTTTTGTTTTATCACCATTAAAGGTAACCTTCACCTTTTCCCCTTCAGTTATGGCTGTTTTCAACTTTATTCCATCCGATTTCAACATAAACAACTGCGGAATCGTTATGCTTGGATCTGTAGCCATAGAAATATACCCATCAGCATTGTTAAAAATAATGACTCCTGCCGCTCCTGCTGCCTGAGCATTTTGAGCTTTTTCAATAAAAGAAAGCGTCCCGCGCTCAATAAGGGCAAACTTGCCTTTCACATCCACTTTCGAAAGCTCCCCTGGCGTCCCAAGACCTGCAACAACCAAGTCATATGTTTTATCCTTTAGAGCATTGGGATGTACGCTTGAAGCCGACATGAACGGTGCTTTCCCTTCCTGCCCTTTAATATCATAAGTAGCCGCATCTAAATCCATGAAGTTATTCTCGACGGATGCTACTTGTACCGAATCATGAGCAAGTCCAGGTGAACCTGAAACGCCGATATCCGGGTTTGAGGCCGTTGGGTTTGCAAACCCATTACCAAAATGAGCCGAGTTCCCTGCTGAAATCGACATGAGTATCCCATTATTCACAGCTCTCGAAACCGCCTGCTGCTCAGGATCTTCAGCTGATACAAAACCTGCAGTAGATCCTAGGCTCATGTTCAGCACATCTGCCCCAAGAATAATTGCATCATCAATTGCCTTAATATAAATATCGCCCCATGTTGTCTGCATAGCAGGATCATTCCCGAATACCTTTAAAGCAAGCAACTGGGCTTCAGGAGCGACCCCTTTAATGCCGCCATTCTCTTCATCCCCATTGGCTCCTGCGGTTCCGGCTACATGCATTCCATGCATCGAAGCCTCTTCACCAAGATCAAGGATTTCTTCATTTTCGTCCATGTAATTGTATCCATAAGGTACCTTCGCAGTATAATAGTTACCTAATAGATGGCTAGAATCCTTTATTCCACTAATTTCACTTTCAGTCAGTTCTGCTTTATTTTCATCGCTTAGAACCATATCACGGTGAGATGGGTCGATTCCAGTATCTATAATACCGACGACCATTCCTTCCCCTTTATAACCATACTCCCGCCAAGCTTCCTGAGCCTGGACAAGTTCTTTACTATAAATCATCTCCGGCTTTTCAACAGGACGTTCATATTCATTCGCTATATGTACTTCAGCAACTTCAGGCATGGCTTCGACTTTTTTAATTTCGCCATATTGAAGCTCTGCACTGAAACCATTTACCACTGTCGTAAAGCTTTCTAGTTCCTTGAATGCTATTTTTTTCTCTTTCACTTTATTTTTCACTTTTTTCTGGTTGGCCAACTTTTCGGACTTTAATTGTTGCCTCTTATTTTTAGATAGCTCTTTAAAAAGTTTCCCTTCCTTCGAAGCATTTTCTATTGCCGGTGCCTCCTTCATCTCTACGATGACCCTGACCTTCTCGTTACTTTTGTATTTCTTTTCCGTTTCGTTTTTCTTTAACTTTAAAATACTTTCCTGATTCTTCTTTCCAACGCTCGAACCGTTCGAAGGATCAGGGAGCTTGGCTGCGGAAACGGTTGCCGTAAATACTAATAGAAAGATTGCTAGAATGGACAAGCTACGTTTAATCAATGAACTTTTCCTCCTCTAAAATAATCAATTTTTGGAATTTTCTTACTAAGTATAAAAGTATCACAACCTTTGGGGTGATTTTAAGAGATAATAGTCACTATTTTCCTATTTCTAACTAGGATTTTGTTATTATTTTTCATATTTTAATAGATTTGTAAGAGAAACAAAAAAGATGGTGATTGTAAAAGAATCACCATCTTTTAACATTTAGTTTTTCATTCTCGGATCCAATGCATCTCGCAGTCCATCACCCATTAGGTTAAAGCCGAGGACAGTTAGCATAATCGCAAGACCAGGAAACAGCACCGTCCATGGTGCCTGAATGATAAATGACCTCGAATCGGCAAGCATTTTTCCCCACTCTGGTGCCGGCGGTTGTGCACCGAGACCAAGGAACCCGAGTGCTGCACACTCAATAATGGCAGTGGCAATCGCCAAAGTACCTTGAACAATAATCGGTGCAAGGCTGTTCGGGAGTACGTGATGAAGTAGAATCCGGCCATCCCCCATTCCTATTGCCTTGGCAGCTGTTACATATTCCTCTTCTTTCACTGTTAAAACCCTCGAACGTAAAAGCCTGCCGAATATCGGAACATTGACGATGGCAATGGCAATAAGTGCATTGCGAAGTGAAGGCCCCAATACGGCTACTACGGCAATGGCAAGCAATATACTTGGAAACGCTAGAATAATGTCAAAAACTCTCGATATGATTGTATCTATCCACTTTCCGTAATACCCGGCGATAATTCCTAGAAAAGACCCGACTACGACAGACCCGGCCACAGATAAAAAACCAATTCCTATTGATATGCGCGAGCCATAGATAACCCTACTCAAAATATCACGGCCGAATTCATCCGTTCCAAACCAATGTTCTGAAGATGGAGACAGATGTTTATCACTAAGCTTCTGCCCCTCAAATGAATAAGGTGCAATAATCGGTGCGAAAATAGCGATTAAGACAAAAAATAAAACAATGCCAAGACCGACAAGGGCTATCTTGTTTTTCTTAAAGCTTTTCCACCCTTCCTTCCAGGGAGAGATGACTTTTTCCTCTGTCTCTTGGGGATGAAGGATTGGCGATGTATTCGTTGCTATTTCAGGCATGAGTTTCCCTCCCTATTTATACTTAATCCTAGGATCAATCGCTGCATACAACAAATCCACAACTAGGTTAATCATGACAAACAAAAAGGCGATGATGAGGATTCCGGACTGAATGACCGGATAATCCCGGGAAAGAATTGCATCATAAATGTATGTACCGATACCTGGCCAACCAAATATATTTTCCGTTAAAATAGCCCCTCCTAAAAGCAACCCTGTCTGTAGGCCGATAACCGTAACCACTGGAATTAAAGCATTCTTCAAGGAGTGCTTATAAACAACCCAAAACATTCTCATTCCCTTGGCACGAGCCGTACGAATGAAATCCGATCTCATTACCTCTAGCATGGACGAGCGTGTCATCCTTGCAATAATCGCCATCGGAATGGTAGCAAGCGCGAGTCCCGGTAAAATTAAATGCTTAACCACTTCGCTAAATTGGTCAACTCTTCCAGAAATGAGGGTGTCTAATAAATACAGACCCGTTATTGCCTCAACAGGATCTCTGATATTGTCACGTCCTGTCGTAGGAAGTAAATCCCATTGAATCGAAATGATATATTGTTCCATTAGACCAAGCCAGAATATCGGCATAGACAAACCAATCAACGCAATGACCATTGCTGCATAATCAAACCATGAGTTTTGGAACCATGCCGAAATAATACCGGCATTTACACCAATGACTACAGCTATAAGCATGGCAATCAAGGCTAACTCAATCGTCGCCATTAGATAAGGCCCAATTTCTTCAGATACCGGACTCTTTGTTTTTAAGGAAACACCAAGATCGCCTGTGAACAGACCTAATAGATAATCCCAAAATTGAATAAACCAAGGTTTATCCAAACCGAGTTCCTTTGTCATTGCTGCAACTGCCTCTTTTGTTGCTTGCTGTCCTAAAATTACTTGTGCAGGATTTCCTGGAATCGCACGAATCATCATAAATACAATAAACGCCATTCCAAGTAATACTGGAATGAGGGATCCTAAACGCCGTACGGTATAGGAAAACAAAACAATCACCCGCCTTTTTACAATAGGGTCCTTTACATTCACCCTCGATTATTTTGAAATGCATTCCATAACAAAACCGGGCAGCATGCATAAATCCATACTCCCCGATTCGTACGGTTAATTCTCTATAGACACGTTAACTAGAGATTGAGAACCGGTTGGATGCGGAACAAATCCTTTTATTGTCTTAGTTCCAGCAAGTTGTGGTAAAGAGTGTACAAGTGGAACCCATGGCGCTTCTTCATGAATGATTTCCTGCGCTTTTCCATATAACTCATTACGTTTAGCTTCTTCTGCAGTAGATTGAGCTTCAATCAATAGTTCATGAACCTCTTTGTTTGCATAGCGAGCATAGTTATTTGATCCGATATTATCTTTATCCAATAAGGTGTAAAGGAAGTTATCTGCATCTCCATTATCGCCTGTCCAGCCTAGCATGAAGGATTCAGCTTCTCCTGCCTGCACTTTCTCTAAATATGCAGCCCATTCATACGAAACGATATTTGCTTCGATACCTACTTGTTTTAAGCTTGCTTGAATGGCTTCAGCTACTTTTTGACCATCCGGCATATATGGACGTGGTACCGGCATTGCCCAAAGATCCATTTTGAACCCATCTTCAAGTCCAGCCTTTTTAAGTAATTCCTTCGCTTTTTCTACATCGTAGTCATAGTCTTCAATGTTGTCATTGTATCCAGAAACAGATGGCGGCATTGGATTCTTAGCAGGCTCAGCTGTGCCTTCGTAAAAGTTATCAATGATTTCTTTTTTGTTAATTAGGTGTGAGATGGCTTGGCGTACTTCCTTTTTGTCGAATGGTGCTTTTTCAACATTGAATGCAAAGTAGCCGACATTCATGGATGGCCTTTCGAATATTTGTAGTTTGTCATCCCCTGTTACTTTGCTAATATCACTTGGGTTTAACCCGTCCATTAGATCAACTTCACCTTTGATTACAGCATTTAATCGAGCAGAGTTATCTTTAATGACTTTAAACGTGATTCCATCAAGCTTTGGCAGTCCATCTTGCCAATAGTCATCATTTTTCACCACTTCAATCGTATCGCCTGGTTTCCATGATTTAAATTTGAATGGACCTGTTCCAGAAGGATTCTTACCGAAATTGTCTGCATCTTTTTCAAATCCAGTTGGACTTGCTATTGCAAATGTAGGCATAGCAATATTTTTCAAGAATGGTGCCTGCGGACGATTTAAAGTGAATTCCACTGTATTATCATCAATAGCTTTTACCTCTTTGATAACATGGCCTTCATCACCTTCAAAGCCGCCAAACATAGAGGCATAGTATGCAAATTTAGCTTCATCCTTACTTTGTGCCCAGCGCTGAAAGTTTTTAACAACTGCTTCCGCATTGAAATCCGAGCCATCATGGAACTTAATGCCGGTTTTCAATTTGAATGTATATGTCTTTGCGTCATCGGAAACATCCCATGATTCTGCAAGACCTGGCTTTATTTCCGTATTATCTTCTCCGTATTTTACAAGGGTTTCAAAAACCTGCTGTGTGACGATAAATGATTCACCATCCGTTACTATAGCGGGATCAAGTGAAACTGCATCGCCGCCTTTACCATAAATTAATACGCCTCCTTTTGCTTCACTTGATCCCCCTTTCTCTTCATCTTTCTCTTTTGTTGTAGATGAGGAACATCCTGCAAGTGCAAGTGAAAGCGCCAGGATAGTAGTTAAAAATAAAGCCCATGTCTTCTTCATATTCTTCCCCCTTTATTTTTTTAAGAATTTATGTGTACGTCGTGTCAATTGTATAAATGACAAGCAACGTAGTGACCGGGTTTATGCTCATGCAAGACGGGTTTTACTGATTTGCACTCCGCCATGGCCTGCGGGCATCTCGTATGGAAGGGACATCCGCTTGGCGGGTTAGATGGGCTTGGAACATCGCCCTGCAGGATTACTCTATCTCCCTTATATTCCACATCTGGAATCGGCACAGCAGATAATAAAGCCTGCGTATATGGATGAAGGGGGTCTTCGTAGAGTTCTTCACTTCCCGTCAATTCAACGATATGACCAAGGTACATGACACCGACGCGGTCAGAGATATGCCTTACTACGCCAAGATCGTGGGCAATGAATAAGTAAGTCAGATCAAAATCCTTCTGCAAATCTTGCAAAAGATTCAACACCTGAGCTTGAATCGACACATCCAGTGCAGATACGGGCTCATCAGCGATAATCAGCTTAGGGTTAACTGCAAGTGCCCTAGCAATGCCAATACGTTGTCGCTGACCACCACTGAATTGATGCGGGTACCTTTTGGCATGGTAACTGCTTAAACCAACAACCTTTAGGAGCTCCTGCACCCGGTGTCGGCGTTCCTTTTTATCTTTTAAACCATGAACGATAAGGGGCTCTTCCAATATCTTTTCAACAGTATGCCTGGGATTAAGGGACGCGAATGGGTCCTGAAAAACCATTTGCATTTCTCGACGCATCTTTCTCATTTCGCGGGAAGTTAAAGTCGTTAGGTCTTTTCCCTCAAAATAAACATTCCCTTCACTTGGCTCAAGCAATCGAAGCAGTAACCTACCTGTTGTTGACTTTCCGCAACCGCTTTCACCAACAAGACCTAAGGTTTCTCCTTTATAAATGGAGAATGACAAACCATCAACGGCCTTTACCTCCCCCACCGTCTTCCCGAGAATACCTCCTTTGATTGGAAAATGCTTCTTCAAGTTTTCTACCTTAACTAATGGTTGAGTCATGCAATGCTGCTCCTTTCCCATCTTCATACATCCAGCAGCGTACTTGCTGGCCATTATCGAATTCCAGAAGTGACGGGGTCTCACTTAGACATTTCTCCATAGCATGAGAGCAACGAGGGGCAAACTGGCAGCCCAGGTTGCTTGTTCCTGGCCTTGGAACATTACCTGGAATCGAGTAAAGCCGCTCTTTTTTTAGACGCATATCGGGAATCGATTGTAGTAAACCTACCGTATATGGATGTTTCGGATTTCGAAAAATCGTTTGCACTTGTCCTTCCTCTATTACCTTGCCGGCATACATTACAATGACACGCTCACACATTTGCGCCACAACGCCAAGGTCGTGAGTAATCATCATGATTGCTGTATCTGTCTCTTTATTTAAGTTCTTCATTAACTCTAAAATTTGTGCTTGAATCGTCACATCCAAAGCGGTTGTCGGTTCATCTGCTATGAGAAGTTTCGGCTCACAGATCATTGCCATTGCAATCATGACCCTCTGTCTCATCCCACCTGAAAGCTGATGGGGATATTCATTGATAAGTTCCTCAGCACGTCCAAGTCCAACCAGCTTTAACATTTCCACGGCTCTTTGACGGGCCTGCTTTTTATTCCATTTTCTATGTATCCGAAGAGTCTCCACCAATTGCTCTCCAATTGTAAAAACTGGATTCAAGCTTGTCATTGGTTCCTGAAAAATCATGGCAATTTCATTTCCACGAATCTTTCGCATTTTCGCTTCAGAGGCATTGGCGATGTTAACCCCTTTAAAAAGAATCTCTCCTTCTACCTTACCAGCCGGAGAGGGAACTAGTCCCATGATGGACAAAGAAGTTACACTTTTCCCGCAGCCTGATTCCCCAACAATCCCCAGCACCTCACCTGGATTGATGTGAAAATCAATGGAATTTACGACTGGAATTTCCCCATCGTCTGTGCGAAAACTCGTTCGTAGTCCGTTCACTTCAATAATTGGTCCTTTCATTACATCACTTCCTATATATAACTATTTTACCAATTTAATATTATTTGATTAATTATTGCATCTAAATTGAAAATTTACAATATATTTTCTTAAAATTCTAATTTTTTAGAATAATAATTTTATTTTACATTTACCACTATGTTATACATATTTATTACATAAAAAAAATGACTGCGATTTTGCAGTCATTCAAAAGGAGGGAATCAAGTACCTTGATTCAATTTAGGGGGTAATCGGAGATACTTACGGGGGAAAAGCCACATCGGCTTTGGGGAAATAAGGGGAGTAAACGAGTCTTATATGAAGTAATACTTTACGAAATTGTTTTATGTTGATGAAAAAGACGCCTGGTTCAAGAACAGAAATTCACGTTAGACTATAAACCAATATGCTCAAAATCCTTTGGCTTAACATCATTTTGTTTAGATCCTATGAATTGAACCTTCTCGGCGACAACTTCGGTGACATACACTTTTTTACCTTCTTGGTTTTCGTATCTCCTCGTTTGAATTCTGCCGGTAATGCCAATTAAGGCCCCTTTTTTGCAATACTGAGCGGTGTTTTCAGCTGTCTTTTTCCATATGATACACTGTACAAAGTCCGCCTCATAATCTCCTACTGTATTACGAAAGTTACGGTTAACCGCTAACGTAATATTGGAAACTGCCTTGCCATCCGGTGTGTATCTTAATTCGGGGTCCTTCGTCAGTCTCCCTACAAGGGTAATTTGGTTGATCATCTTTTCACTCCTTTCTCTTTAATATGCTTTTATCATAATGAATCTTTCATCGAATGGAAAATCGAGAAAATAATCTGTATCCACCTATTTTCTTCATAAAAACCTGGTTTGTATTTACCTAAAATTCAATTTTTGCAATGGAAAGTAAGTAAAAAACAAAAAGAGTACAAATTTAAATTTTTTGCAAATTTTTATTGTATCGTTCATAATTTAGACAATTGTTGGGTTTTCATTTCATTTAGGTACGGTTTTTTAGTATGATATAATTACCTTTAAAAGGATTAACAGGTTTAAACTTTCACGAAACCAATCATATATCGGAAATCTAGGTTTAAGAGGGGTATTTTCCACCCTTCTTCATACAGGCAAGAAACGGAGGAATTAGATGAAATCGTTTAAATTAATTTCGTTGCAAATTGTTACTGAGGAATTACACTTAATTGATATTGTATTAACAGACGGTCTTATAATTAATAAAGAAAATGATGCTAGAACCTGGTTACTCGAAGCCTTTGTAGAAGAAAGCCACTTCAGAGAGCTTGAATCCTCACTTCCCAATATAGACGGAGAGGTGTTTATCCAAGCCGTTATTACAAAAAAGGACAATGAACCAGCTTTATTTAGCACTGTCCTACGTACCATAAGAAAAGTTGGCAACCATTATAGCCTATTATTTGTTGGACACATCCAAAAAACACGCAGCAAATATGCAGAACTTCTTCTTGAAGATTTGGTCCAAAAAGGTCTAGTCGGCGATGAATTAATAAATGAATTCAAGCAAAAAATCCGCTCTAAGCCTAAACTAGCCACGAATAAATAAGGTACCCTTCCCTTTATTCCTATTTCCCCTCAAACCAAATACACACAAAAAAAGACTGACCTAGACGAAAAAGGATAATAATCCTCTTCTTAACTAGGTCAGTCTTTTTAATCAATTTCTAATTACTTTACTTGTTATCGTCATCGACGTCGTTATCTTTGGTATTATCGTCGTTTTCAATCATTCCATCATCATCTTTATCCAGATCATTTGCATCGTTATCATTATCATTCACATTGTTATCATCATTCACATTGTTATCATCAACGCCATTGTTATCATCATTAATTATGTTATTATCTTCTGGAGCGGGATTGTTATCATTATTATTTGTTCCACACCCAGCAAGGAACATCACAGATAATAAAGATCCCGCAATTAGTGCAAAAATTCTTTTCATCATCATTTTTGGCAACCTCCCTTCTATCTTTTAATCATTACTTATTTTGCCCGAATGTGAAAATAACTTGCGTCCTATTTTAAAATAGCAAAGAAGATCCGCTGAACTCATATTTATAACGAATGATTCGCATTAAAAAATGCCGGACATATATGTCCGACATTCAAAGGGAGAATAAAAAGAAATTGTAATTAAAGAATTCAAAGCATTTGCTTCTTATATATACACCTATAAAGACTTTTTAAAACCATTTTTATAAAAAAAGTTATATTAATCCAACTTTATCTTGAACAAGTATATTTTTATTTGTCTCCGAAGGCAAACATAATCTCTGTTTCACATGCAACCTCGCCATCTACCGTTGCCACCGCTTTCCCTTTACCCAATGATCCCCTCATACGCACTATTTCAACTTCAAGGCGTATTTGGTCACCTGGTTTTACCTGCTTTTTAAATCGACAATTATCAATTCCAGCAAAAAACGCAAGCCGTCCTTTATATTCATCTTGTTTCAAAACTGCTACAGCGCCAACTTGTGCTAATGCCTCTACAATTAATACTCCAGGCATAACAGGATAATCAGGGAAATGCCCATTAAAGAATTCTTCATTAGCTGTAACATTTTTCAGTCCTACAGCTCTTTTTCCTTCTTCTATTTCAATAATCCGATCAACTAATAAAAATGGATAACGATGCGGAATGATTTCCTTTATTTGCGTAATATCTAACATATTTGTTCCTCCTATGACTTTAATTTTTTCACACATAACGAAAACCCGCCTCTACCCTAAAGGCAGAGGCGTAGTTGCCATAAATATTTCTATAACAACGGCAACTACTTCGAAAAATATGGAACTATGCGTCTTTGTTTACAATATCAATAATATGGGTCCACGTTGATTTTTGAAAAACATCCGTTGCGTGTCCTCCACCGATCACACTGTAACCTAAAAGCGCCCCAGATAATACAGCAAAGAAAATTAATCCCATAACAATGAGTAAACGAAGCCAAATTGGCAAAAGACGGACCCTGATTCTACGGTTCTGTTTCGCTTCAACTTCCATTACCTCTTCATTAAGTTGTTGTCTCACTACACTTTTTTGCTCCATATAAGATGTAAAAGCTCCTTTTTCTAAGAAAACTCGCCGACTGATTTTCTCTCTTCTCATACTATCGGCAGCCATGTCGAAATGAAAAGCGCCAACAAATACCTTTGTTAAAGTATTAATTATAACTGATTTGTTATAAACTCGCAGCGAGGTATTCTTTATTCTGTATTCCTATTACTCAACGGATACCATTGATTAATCCGCTCATTTGATCAGCCATCGTTACGGCACGAGATTGAAACTGATAATGACGCTGAACATTGATTAAATCCGTCATTTCTTTAGAAAGATCGACATTCGAGGACTCTAGGACGCCTTGACGGACAGCTATTTCACTACGTGAATCTCCTGTTAGCGCTGTCATTATATCATCTTCCGTAACGCCCAGGCCTCTCATGTTATCGGGAAGACCAAGTAAATTACCACCTAATTGGTCAAGGAATTGTGGTTTTTTTACCGAGACAACGCCGAGCCTAAAACTCTTCTCGCCAAATTCCTCCGTATCAACCGTCAATAAGCCTTTTTCCGAAACTGTGATTTCTTTAATACTCCCCTCAATAAGGATCGGCTCCCCATATTCATCAAGGACTCGATGCCCAGCAGAGGTAACTAGCAGCATTTGTTCTGGATTTTTCGCACTAGGGGATAAATAAAAAGCACCATCCCGTGTTAACCTTGTATTGACCCCTTTGTCATCCTGAACGCTTACCGTAAAGAATAGATCTTCCTTTGTGAATGCCACATCAAGATTACGGTCTGTCGTCTTTAAAGCCCCCTGTGCAAGCACCAATTGAGATTGACTTATCTTAGCACCTGTTCCCTGTCGAATACCAGGTGTTGTCAACCTTCCAATTTCCTTGGACTTACTCGGCTGATTATCAAAACTTTGCGTTAACAAGTCATTAAAACTCGTTTGGGTCTTTTTGTAAGCAGTCGTATCCACATTGGCAATATTATTGCTGATTTGATCAATTTTACTTTGAAGTTGGTTTAGCGTATTCGTCGCTGTTATCATAGTTCGATTCATAGACATTCCCCCTAAATGTTCAAATTCCCAAAGACAGTTTTCTACAAATCGATTACTTAAAGCTTGCCAACCTCATTGACCGCTTTATCCAAACTTTTATCATAGGCTTGAAGGACTTTCTGACTAGCTTCAAAAGAGCGGTATGACGACATCATTTCTGTCATCGTTCTCGATTGATCGACATTCGAGCCCTCAAGAAAACCTTGTTTCGTAGAAAAACTAACCTCTGCACCCGCATATGCACTAGGTAATTCATCATCATTCACAACTTTATAAAGACCTTCTCCATCTTTCATAAGCTGTGCAGATGGATTATCTGAAAAACCGATGCCAAGGCGTGCCTTTTGAACATTTCCTTCTAAAATAACACCGTTTTCTGTAACGGTAAACTGATCACTATCAAGCTGAATTCGTTCATTATTCTCATCCAGTACATAATAACCATTAGGGGTAGTCAAATACCCTTGCCCATCTAAAGTAAAACTGCCGTTACGTGTATAACGGAGTCCACCATCGCCATCCAGAACAGTAAAAAGCACCGCCCCTTGCCGACCGGTTCCTTCATTGATTGGAAGATTTTCGTCAGCCAAGGCAAGATCTGTATTAAGCTGGGTTTCCTCTAGAGTACCTTGTGTAAATAAAGGATTGGTTTCTTGTACATAAACACCGGTACTAAGGCTCCCTACCTGAGAAAACTTCGACATGCTTAATTTGTTTTCTGTAGGAATCGTTTTACTATCGATGTTGCTGAGAAGCATTTCCGGAAAAGATCTTATACTCGTTTGGTCAGCTTTAAACCCTGTTGTATTTGCATTGGACATATTGTTTGTAAGCATTTCTGTACGCCTTTGCTGTGTAAGCATCCCAGAAGCAGCTGTATAAAAACCTCTTAACATCTTCTTCACTCCTTATTCTACATTACTTATACCGTTTAATTTCTTATATCTATCTTATCGGTCATAAACTTCAGTATCTTAAGGAAAAAAGAAAAGCATTAGGCAGAAGAATTTGTCTGTATTATAGGCTAGGTCAGATTTAAAGGAATGGTGTTAAATTTTCAACTAAAAGAAGAGGGCCTATTGCTCATCAGTACTAGAACTGCACGCACTTTCACTATGCCTCATGTTTGTCTGAACCTTAGACCCCTATCTTATAATGCAGATTTTCACGTCCGCTTTTTAATTGAATTTGTGCCGTGGCAATTTGTCCATATTATCAAGCATAATTCCAGTTCCAATTGCAACACAATCCATTGGATTTTCTGCAACAAGTACTGGGACTTTAAGTTCTTCTGCAAGAAGGAGATCAATACCATGAAGCAATGCGCCTCCGCCTGTTAAAATGACGCCTCTGTCAATAATATCGGCAGAAAGTTCAGGTGGTGTCCGCTCAAGTACACTTTTTGCAGCTTGTACAATGATAGAAACTTGCTCGCGAAGAGCTTCTTCAATTTCTTCAGAGTTGACAGAGATGGTTCTAGGTAATCCTGATACCATATCACGCCCACGAATATCAATGACTTCTTTACGTGAACCAGGGAAGACTGTTGCAACCTGAATTTTAATGTTTTCTGCTGTACGTTCACCGATTAGAAGCTTATACTTCCGTTTGATATAATGTAAAATTTCATTATCAAATTTATCACCGGCCATTTTAATAGAAGAAGACGTAACGATATCCCCCATCGAAAGAACCGCAATGTCAGTTGTACCGCCGCCGATATCTACGACCATGTTGCCGCTTGGTTGAAAAATATCCATGCCAGCACCGATTGCAGCTACTTTTGGTTCTTCTTCAAGGAATATTTTCTTTCCACCGCTCTTTTCTGCAGCTTCTTTAATCGCCTTTTGTTCAACACTTGTTACGTTTGTTGGGCAGCAAATTAAAATTCTAGGCTTTGAAAGAAAGCCTTTCACATTTAATGTATTTATAAAATGCTTAAGCATCGATTCTGTTACATCAAAGTCCGCAATGACGCCGTCTTTTAAAGGACGAATTGCGATGATGTTTCCTGGAGTCCGGCCTACCATTTTACGAGCTTCTTCCCCGACAGCAAGAACACGGTTTGTATTCTTATCGATCGCTACTACCGAAGGCTCATTTAACACAATTCCTTTACCTTTGACATGTATTAGAACATTGGCTGTTCCAAGATCTATCCCAATATCTCTAGCAAACATTTCTTAAATCCTCCTTGAATATCCTCACATATAACCTACTTCTGTCCTAATTGTTTATTTTACCATATCGTATTGACACAAGTAAGTATGAATTATAAATAAACATAAACATATACTATTTTTTCCTAAATAACCAATATGAAACATCATCAATGCACCTACATATATCCATAATCACTATCCCATACTTTTACCCAATAAAAAAATCCCGGCATGGAGATTCATAATCAAGGTTTTATAAAGATGACACATTTTCATGTCCTCTTTATCTATTCCCTAATTTCTCGAATCACTTCCAAATACCGGAATCAATTTAAATACTTATTTAACGATTTCTTCTTCTCTTTCAGATCGTTTATATTTTAATTTTGTCGCTTCTCCACCTCGAAGGTGACGAATGGATTTATGATAATCCAATATATCCTTCACTTCGTTAGCCAAATCAGGATTAATTTCTGGCAGCCTCTCCGTTAAGTCTTTATGCACTGTACTTTTAGAGACTCCGAACTCTTTTGCAATGACGCGAACTGTTTTTCTAGTTTCCACGATATACTTTCCTATCTTGATAGTTCTTTCTTTGATGTAATCGTGCACACCACTCGACCTCCCCAAATTGGATGTGAGAAGTGTGAAATGAGATTCGTATTTTTCGAATCGAATACCGCTGCCCTATAAACAATGAAAGATAGAATTATTCAACTATTAGATAATTTGTAATAAACGATTCCTCACCTCAAACACTCTCTTTTCATGGTTTATAACATCTTATTAGCTTGGTTAAGAATATATGCCTAATGGGACAGGTGAATTAGATTTATTTCTAAGATTTATCTGTTTATTTTCCTTAAATACAAATTATTTCCCGAGAAATTTGTCGGAAGAGCGAGGGTTTCAGCGTTTGAACCAATATTTCCTCGAAAGAAAAAAAGGAAGCCGTTCAAAATGAACGGCTTCCTTTTACCAAATTTTCAGTTGTTGTCATTCGAAACGCTCAAGGTTTATGTTTTGATTTTATTAAAAATCTTAATCTTAATTAGATTGATTTAACGAATCTTTCAAGGAATCGCTTTTCTCAGTAGAATCTTCACCTGGTGTAGAGCCTTCCTTATCAGTACCACTTTCTAAATCTGTGCCCTCTTCAGTTTCATCAACTGCAGGCGTTTCATCTGTTCCAGTTTCTGATTCGTCAATTGCTGGTGTTTCTTCTTTCTCAGTTTTAGATTCGTCAACTGCTGGTGTTTCTTCTTTCTCAGTTGAATTGTCAAGTGTGCTGCCTTCTGTTTCAGTTGCTGATTGAATGGCAGATGCTTGTTTATCAACAAAATCAATTGGATTTAATGCAATGTTATCTTTTCTGATTTCGAAGTGGACATGCACGCCTGCTTCTTCATTGATTTGACTTTTTCCAGCAGTAGCAATAGCTTGCCCTTGTTTCACTTTGTCACCAACCGCTACTTTGATATCTTTCACTGATTGATAACGAGTAACGACACCATCTTCATGCTCAACTTCAATTAAATTGCCAAGCAAAGCATCGTCTTGAACTTTCGTTACATTTCCACTTAACGATGCTTTTACATCGAAAGCTTTTCCATCTTCCATTGCAATGTCTATACCTTTGTTTTGCTCATATCTATTGTTGTAGAAAACCAAAGCTTCTTCTTGTGCCTTTTCATCTGCATTCACATCATAGAATTGTTTTTTAATTACCGTTTTGTCGGCATTGGCTACAGGCATCTTGATTGTCTCAAGATTACTATTGACCTCGACTGAAGGCTGATCGTAGTTTTTTCCTGTTTCAGCTGAGTCCTCTTTACCGTCATTAGCTGAATCATCAAAACTATTTTGTAATAAGAAGGCCGCGGCTAAGATTATGGCTGCACTTGCGATATAGATTGCTGATAACGCCCAACGTTGTTTAAGTATACGTCGGATTTTGGAAGTTGGTTTCTTTTCTTCCTCTCTCATATTAATCACCTCAGCAATCATTCTGAACATTTTGCTAAGATTATATACATTTTGGTAAAAAATTTTTTAGATTTATTTTGTGGAAAAGAAACCGATTTTATTCGTAGAATGGTAAAATGTTTTGTATCTTATTGTTGAAGGATGTTTAATTTATGAAAAAAGCCTTTAAACTCGTGTTAACGTTATTACCTTTTTTATATATGATTGCCATTTGGACAATGTCCAGCCTTCCTGATGATGTTATTCTTGATATCCCCTCATCATCAACGGACCGATTTATCAAAGAGGCACTTCATTTAGTCGAATTTGCAATTTTGTACATATTATTCGTATCTGCTCTTGCAGTAAACCAAAAACTGAAGCCAACGCTAAGCTTGTTGGCAGCCCTTGTGGCAGGCTTATACGGTATTGTAGATGAATATCATCAATCTTTCATTCCCTATCGTTCCGCCACCTTAATAGATGTAATCAAAGATATCATCGGAGTATTGGCTGTCTATTTTCATGTTCACTACCACTATTTCAAGCACGAACGTGGCTTTTTAACTATTATAGAAAAATTAGGCGAAAAAAAATGAGAGATGGGGAATCCCATCTCTCATTTTTTCGCCGTCATTGTATTCATCCACTTGCTAGAAGACTGTACTTTTACCCCTTTATAGTAGTACTTTACAATATCTTCATAGTTTTTTCCTTCCCTGGCCATTCCATTAGCACCGTATTGACTCATTCCAACTCCGTGTCCATATCCTTTAGTCGTGATGACAATTTGGTTGCCTTGGCGCTCCCAGTTAAAATCAGATGACTTCAATCCGAGCTTTTCACGAATCTGCTTCCCTGTCAATTTCTTTCCGCCGATTTCAACTACACCTACACGATTACCTGATGTTCTTTCAATGACAGTCCCTATTGTTGTCGCTGATGATAGACTTACGCCTAGCTTCTTTTCAAAATCCGCAGCGTCCACTACCATTTTATTATAAAACTTTGGTGATTCTTTATCCCATGGACTGGATACACTTTTTAAATAAGGAAACTCTGCTTCCCAATAGTCCTCGGAATTCTCTGTATATCCATTGCTGGTCGAAAAAAAAGTCGCTGTAATTGGTTTTCCATTATAGGTTAGAATTTGGCCTTGTGTTTCCTTAATAGCTTTGTTAATTTTCTTCATCTTCCATTTATAATCAGAGCCCCACTGCTCTTTTAGCTCATCATTATTCATATAAACTTGATGCATTACCGTATCGCTCACATCTGCACCGTCTGGCAAGCCCATTCGATTATCGTTTATGAGCTGATCGACAATGTAAGTTCTGGCTGTCAATGCTTGGGCCTTCAATGCTTCTTCCTCAAAATCCGCCGGCATTTCAGCTGCAACCACTCCAGCCAAATACGATTCAATCGGCAGTTTTTGAATCTTTTTAGCAGATGTACGGTAAACAGCAACTTCAACGGAACTCATTTCATTTGTACTCACTTCTTTACCCTCTTCCTTTGCTTTCTGTTCTAATTGTTCGTCTAACTTTCCACTTGTCTTATCACTTGAAAATGGAAGCACAAGCACTGCTGGAATCATAATAATCACAAATGCTACTGCTATAAATAGTACGATCATCGGTTTGATAGCTTTCAAATCCTGGGCCTCCCTACACTTGTTCTCTGCTGATATTCTCCCATCCAGCAGGTATCTCTACATAACATATGTATGTCGAAGGACAAGCTTTTATGAATAGAAAAACGACAGTTACTGAGTTAGAAGTTTTAATACTAGAACAAAACAAAAAACCCATTCACACTTCAATGACTGAAGCGTGAATGGGTTTTTTAAGATATCTTATGCGTTTAAATCGGCAATTTTTTTTGTTTCTGAAGGTACTTCTTCGTTAATACGCTCCACATCAGCACCTAAAGATGCTAATTTACCATGGAAGTTTACGTATCCTCTGTCAAGATGCTTTAATTCTGTAACACGAGTAATGCCATCCGCAACTAATCCAGTCAGGATAAGCGCAGCAGCAGCACGTAAATCAGTTGCAGCCACTTCAGCACCTTGAATATTAGTTGGTCCATTCACAATAACAGAACGACCCTCAATTTTTATATTCGCATTCATGCGGCGGAATTCTTCAACATGCATAAAACGGTTTTCGAACACTGTCTCCGTAATCATACTTGTTCCTTCAGCACGCAATAATAATGCCATCATTTGTGATTGCATATCAGTTGGGAAACCAGGATGTGGCATTGTTTTAATATCAATAGCCTTCAAGGTTTTTGGACCGATAACACGCAATCCATCTTCTTCCTCAAGGATTGTAATGCCCATTTCTTCCATTTTCGCAATAAGGGAAGTAAGATGTTCAGGCACAGCTCCTTGAACAAGAACGTTACCACCGGTAAGAGCAGCCGCCGTCATAAACGTACCAGCCTCGATGCGGTCAGGTATAATCGCATGTTCAGTGCCATATAATTTATCGACACCTTCGATTCTCATTGTACCCGTACCAGCGCCTCTAACTTTGGCACCCATTTTATTAAGGAAATTCGCAAGATCTACAATTTCAGGCTCTTTGGCCACATTTTCAAGTATAGTCGTACCTTCAGCAAGTGTTGCTGCCATCATGATATTTTCAGTGGCACCTACACTTGGGAAGTCAAGGTACACTCTTGCACCCTTAAGTCTGCCTTCAACTTCGGCATCAATAAAACCGTTACCGACCTTCACTTTTGCTCCCATCGCTTCAAAGCCCTTTAAATGTTGATCGATAGGACGAGAACCGATGGCACAACCACCAGGGAGAGCAACGCGGGCCCGGCCATTCCTTGCTAATAATGAGCCCATCACTAAAACGGAAGCTCTCATTTTACGTACATATTCAAATGGTGCTTCTTCTAATAACTCTCTTGATGCATCTACAGTTACTTGATTGTCATGAAAGGCAACATCTGCATTTAAGTTGCGCAATACTTCGTTGATTGTATATACATCGGAGAGCGTAGGAACATCTTTAATGATACTTTTCCCATCACTTGCTAATAATGTTGCAGCGATAACTGGCAAAACGGCGTTTTTAGCACCTTCTACTTTAACTGTCCCGCTAAGCCTATTTCCGCCGCGGACGATGATTTTTTCCAAAAGTATTCCCCTCCGCGTCCATTTTCTCTATATTAATATTCAAACGTTATGATTGGTGTGCCAACTACAAAGTTCGTTCTGTCACCCAATCCTTCTGTCCGTAGCCCAAACTGCAAATTTAATTTTTCTTTTGTCAAAGGTTGTTTAAACAATGTTGAATGTGCAGATATAGATGTAAAGTTTGTTTCATGCACACTCTCAATTTCCCTTGCTTGGAACATATCTAACAGATCTTCAGTTTTAGAGTTTAAAACCGAATCCATATTATCATTGATAGACCCTTTTATACAAGAAAAAATTGAAGGAGTTCCTATAAATAGGTCATTCACCCTGTTCTGGAACGTTGTTGTAAAGAAGGCTGAATTAGCTTTTCTCCACTTTTGCCCCTTCACTTCGTAAATAACATAGGTAACTTTATCAAATTTCTCTTCCGTTGTCATTATTTTAATAGACTCGGTTAGACCTGAATCGACATTGTGAATTAACGCCTCAGCCTTCCAGCCGGAAGCATCATCTTCCCGGTACCATTGAAATTGAGGGTATTTTTGTTTTAAAACTGATACTTCTCTTTCAAAATCTTGTTTAGTTGCAATCTCTTTATTTATTTCTCTAGCATATACAGACCATTCTCCTATGTTTAAATCCTTATCCTGTTGTAGCAGTTCCACCAACTTGACTATATCGGTTTTACTTTCTGCCACAATCGTTCTATTCCCAATTAAAATCACCATCAAACCAAGAAATACTATGTATGTTAACATTTTTTTGTTCCAATTATGCATGTTAAATCCCTCCCCTTTTATACATTCTTTCCACAAGGAGAGAGTTCATACTTCGTGTTTTCCGACAATTGGTGACACCTCACTACCTGATATTATTAATAGCAGGGGAAGTATGGCGAATACAAGAGTAGAATCATATTTTGCTATAAGCAGAGCCTTACAGCTTATTAATCATCACTAAACATATATGGGAGTTGGTTCGCAAATCCAAGGTAGTCAAGGAAGAAATTACTAACAACTGAACCAATGGCAACCGTTAATAAAATATATAAAACCCTGGCCTTGATGACTGAATTGGATCTTAAAATTTTATCAAAGTGTAATGCCTGTAAAGCCCACCAGGTAACTGCAATGAAAAACAAGTGTGCAATTATTCCTGTTAAAGCCTGCTGTCCCATTGTTGAAAACATGTACATACCTCCTAAAAGACACCCGTCTTCTATTCTAACACAAAACCCCTTCGAATTTGGAATATAAAAGGAAGAATTGCAAAATATCTTTTTGAAACTGTAAATAGAGGCTTGATCCAATGGAACAAGCCTCTAATACAGGCATTATATCATTCACTCGAAATAAAGTCTGTAAAATCCCCAAATTGATTATGGAGAAAATCCAAGGCTATATTTGGAACTATCCCGAAAAGGATGGTGCCTACTAGACAAATAATTATAACGGTGGACAGACCGGATCGAATTTTAATTACCTTGTCTGAATGAATGGGGCGGAAAAAGACTTGAACCAATAATCCAAAATAATACACATAGGACACAATTGTACCTGCAATCATGATCCCTGCAAGGACATAATGTCCAGGTTCAGTAATGAATGTTCCAAGAAAAATATTCAGTTTGCCGATGAACCCTGTCGTTCCAGGAATTCCAGCTAAGGAGAGGATAAAGACAGTAAATGCTATGGCAAGGTAAGGAGATCTCCCCCCAAGCCCTGCCACAATACTTATGTCCTCTGAGCCACTTTGACTGGAAAGCAGTTGAATGACCGCAAATACGCCGATATTCATTAGTAAATATGCCAGTAAGTAAAACCAGACTGTATCCATCAAGAAGTAGCCACCGCCCATTGTCGCTACCGCTATAAGGAGGTAACCGGCATGGGCGATACTAGAAAAGGCAAATAACCGTTTTAAGTTTTGTTGTCTTAATGCAATTACATTTCCAATAATGATTGTCAAACCTGCCACAAAAGCTATATAGATATTATTTTTTTCCAAAAAGTCGAGTGCTCCGAATGTATCACCGGGAGCGGTTAGAAACAGTGAAAGGAAGATGCGCAGGATAATGACGAATCCTGCAGTTTTCGAGATGACACTTAAAAAGGCAACAACAGGAGTAGGTGCTCCCTCATAGACATCCGGCGCCCACATATGAAACGGAGCAGCAGCAATCTTAAAGGATAAACCAACAAAAACCATGAAGAAAGCGAGACCCATAATGTATTGCAGCTGACCATCCGTCATAGCGGCCATCGTCCGGCTCATCTCCCCTAGATTTACCGAACCGGTCACTCCATATAAATAGCTCATTCCGAACAAAGTGATTGCCGTGGAAATACCGCCGTTAATCACATATTTCATAGACGCTTCATTAGACTTTCGATTATGTTTACGTATTCCTACTAATATATAAGAAGAAAGTGAAAGTAGCTCTAGTCCAACAAACAAGGTTATCATATCACCGCTTGAGGTCATGATCATCGCCCCAAGCAATGCGGTCAGGAACAGATAATAAAATTCCCCGCGATGCTCCTGCAATCCCTCTTGGGGCTCGTAGCTTTCAGCAAGGAGGATGACAAGACCCGCTCCGAATAATAAGATTAGCTTAAATGCTTTTGCAAATGAATCTAAACGAAATGTATCGGATAAGATGCTTACAGTCTCATAGGAAAATAAGCTAATCAGTGACAAAAATGCCAGAATAATTCCGGTTAACGCGAGCCATGCAAGTTTCCTTCGATTAAAATGCTTTGGCCAGAATAAATCCAATATCGAAAGAATCATGGCCGTTCCAAGGATGATGAATTCTGGCATCATCGCTCCCCAATTGTAAGAAAGCATTGGGTTCCAATCCATCCTTCATCGCCCCCCTAGCGCTAGCATCATGGCATCAATCGTTTCTTGAAGAGGCCCGCCTAATAGATTTGGGTACACCCCAACCGATATAATCAACCCGAGGAGTACCACGGTTGGCACAAACTCCAGCCCCTTAAGGTCATGTTTCTCTTTCTCTACCAAGCTATTACTTTTACCAAACGTTATCATCAGGACCGCTCTCAGCATATAGACAGCCGTTAAAACAAGTCCCAGAGCTCCGATTGCCCCAAACAATGGCTGACTCTTGAATAAGCCGAGAAATACCATAAATTCACTGATGAAGCCAGACATCCCAGGCAAACCGAGGGAAGCCATCCCGCCGGCTAACAAAAGTCCAGAAAATATTGGCATCGACTTTGTCAAGCCGCCAAGTTTATTAAACATGGTTGTACCCGTACGCTCATACAACACGGCAACCAAGAAAAACAACAAAGCAGCAATTAATCCATGTGAGATAACTTGAAAGATGGCTCCCTGAATACCCGATTCGTTCAAGGCCCCCAGCCCCATCATAACAATTCCCATATGCGAAACCGAGGAATATGCTAAAACGAGCTTGAAATCCGTTTGCACTAACGCTAAAAATGCACCATACAACAAGCTTAGGACTCCAAAAAGTACAACGATAAAGGCCAGGCTTTTATATTGTTCCGGGAAAATCCCCATTCCAAACCGGATGATTCCGTATGCCCCTATTTTCAAAAGGACACCTGCATGAATCATAACAATGGAGGGCGGTGCCTCGGCATGAACCCGCACCATCCAGCTGTGGAAGGGAAATACGGGCAGCTTAATCGCAAAAGCTATGATGAAGGCCAAACATAATCCATACTTCATCGAACCGGAAATTGGTGCAAAGAGCGAGACGCCGCCCATCGTCATCATCTGAGACAAAGCCGCAATATTCGTCGTTCCTGTCCGGGCAAACAAAATCAAAATAGCCACCAATAAAACCGCCGAACCAATGCCATTATAAATTAGGAAACTATAAGCTGCTTTCTCCTTCTCTAAAAATCCCCATCTCCCAATTAAAAAGAAAGTCGGAATCAAAGTCATTTCAAAAAAGATGAAAAAAAGAATTAAGTTTTCTGCTGTAAAGACACCGAGCATACCAATCTCTAAAATAAAAAATAAAAGGTAATACCCTTTCCACTCTTGTTTTATATAAATAGAAGCCATCGCTGCTAACGACGAAACGATTGTTGTCAGTAATATAAAGATGAGACTTAACCCATCCAGACCCAATTCAAAATTAACGGTAAACAATTTAGGGTCATACATCGCCAAATTTCCAAATCGGATCCAATTCATCTTGGTATCAAAGGAAGAGAGTGCCACACCCGAATAATATTGACTAAATAGAAATAACGAGAGAATAAGGGGAGGCAGTGTTCCAAAAAAACCGAATTGCTTGATTGTCCTTTCCTCTTTTTTCGGCATAATGGCAACCATTACAATGCCAAGTAGCGGAGAAAACACTAATAGTGAGAGCAAATAGACATTCATCTTAAATACCCCCCTGTTAACGCAAAGATGACCAATAGTACCGCGAGCCCAAGAAAGGCGATCCTGCCATACTGCTGCACCTGTCCTGTTTGCAGTTTAGACCCTATTTTCCCTAGCCCCTCTATTGAACTTGTTACTGTTGAGATCAATCCCCTGACAATGAACTTTTCAATATAAGAAAGAAATAAACTAAAGACCTTAATTGCATAGCCTACTGTAAAAAAGTAAATCTCATCAATAAAATACTTATTATCTAAAACTTTATATAATTTGGAGTTCTCTTTGAAGAGCCAGTCCCGGGGTATCTTCTTTTTAGCGTACATCATATAAGCAAGTAATATGCCAGCAAGCGATACAAACACGGCCATAAACATAATCCACACTGGTCCCTCATTATGGCTAGCACCAAGCAGCGTTTCATTTCCTTCGACTAGCCAATCACCAAGGAATGTTCCGAACCATGGGGTTTGAATATATCCACTAATCACAGCAAGCAACGCCAAAATAAACATAGGAAGTAACATGATTAAAGGTGATTCCTTAACCTGATTAACTGGACTTTGTGATTCTCCTGCAAATATCATGAAAAACAGGCGGAACATATAAAATGCGGTTAAAAAAGATGTAATCACCGCAAGTGTAAATAGGAGATAATCCCCATGCTCCCAGGCTGACATGAGAATTTCATCTTTACTGAAAAACCCTGACAGCAAGGGAAACCCCGATATCGCCAAAGTTCCAATCAAGAAAAGCGGTCCTGTCCAATTCAACCTTTTCCATAACCCACCCATTTTTTCTATGTTCTGTGTATGTATAGCATGAATTACACTTCCTGCTGCTAAAAACAGCAATGCTTTAAAAAAAGCATGAGTCATTAAATGAAACACCCCTGCTACATATCCAGCCGTACCTAAAGCTAGCATCATAAAGCCAAGTTGGGAGATCGTCGAATAGGCTAGCACACGCTTAACATCCTTTTGCACAAGAGCAATGCTTGCGGCAAAGATGGCTGTAAATCCACCCGTTACTGCTACGACGTGCATTGCTGTAACACTTGCCAGAAACAACGGAAACATAGTGGCTACCAAGTAAACTCCTGCTGCAACCATAGTTGCTGCGTGAATCAGTGCAGATACAGGAGTCGGACCTTCCATTGCATCAGGAAGCCAAGTGTGAAGAGGAAACTGTCCCGATTTCCCAACCGCACCGATAAAAATCAGAACACCAATCAACGTCAACCTTCCAACTGAAATCTCGCCAGCTTGAACAGCTTGAAAGATCTCTCCATATTCAAAGCTACCAGTTTCCCAGAATAGTAGAATAATGCCAATTAAAAGCCCTACATCACCTATTCTGGTCATAATAAAGGCCTTCTTCGCTGCCTTCTTTGCTTCTTGTTTATAAAAGTAAAACCCAATCAATAGGAAGGATCCAACCCCGACCAATTCCCAGAAGAAATAGAGTTGCAATAAATTGGGTGCCATGACAAGCCCAAGCATTGCAAAGGTGAAGAAACCAAGGTATGCATAGAAAATGGAGAATCGCTCTTCACCGTACATGTACCCCTTCGAGTAAATCTGGACAAGCAGGCTAACAAGTGAAACAATCACGAGCATCAAGGCATTAAGCTGATTGATTTCAAATCCTGCCGTAAGTTGCGTCCCACCGATGGAAAGCCAATCTATCGTTACTTTATAAGTAGGTTCTTTAAACCGTTCTATCAAGACAAGCAGCGATAAAATAAACGAAGCTAGCGTTAATAATATTCCTATATAGGCTCCTTGTTCTCGCCATCTCCTGCCTGATAGAAGCAGAACCAGAAACGTGACGAGTGGGAAGATCGGTATGAGCCAAGCATTCTCCATCATCGTATCAAATCCCCTTCTTCATTTATATAAACCTTCAATGCTTCATTGAATCCATTTCATCAACATTGACCGTCTTACGATTACGATAAAGGGCCATTAATATGGCCAGCCCAACAGCTGCCTCGGCTGCAGCAATTGTAATTGTAAATAATGAAAACACTTGACCAGTAATGGATGGCGTTACTCCAAATTTACTGAAAGCAACCAAATTGATATTCGCAGCGTTCAGCATCAGCTCAATGGAAATCAAAACAATGACCGCATTTCTTTTTACCAATGCGCCATACAGTCCAATACAAAATAAAACTAGTGCCAATACCAGATAAGCCGACAAGGGAACTCCTGTCATAATTGATCTCCCTCCTCATCCTTATCGTCTTTTTTTGCTAACACAATGGCACCTACTAAAGCAACAAGCAGGAGAACAGACATCACTTCAAATGGAATCACATATTTGGAAAACAGCTCAATGCCAATTTGTTTCGTATTTTCCTCATGCAAGGTCGTTGGCTGAACAGGTATATGCAGATTGTAAATACCTAGATAAACTGCCACAGCAAATCCAGCAACCGCTAGCAACAAAGAGAATTTTCCCCACCTCCCTTTTGACGGTTCTTCGCGTTCTTGATGTTTAGTCAGCATAATTCCAAACAACATCACGATCGTAATTGCCCCAGAATAGATTAAGATTTGTACGACTGCCACAAATTCTGCCGAGAGCAGCATATAAATGCCTGCAATGCTTAGAAATGTAAAGACAAGGGCAATTACCATGTGTACCACTTTTGTTAACGTAATTAGCAGCACACCGCCTAATATGGCGACGAATGCCAAACCCAAAAATGCAATTAATTCACCGGACAAACTCATACTTTATTCACCTTCCGGATATTTTCATCATTTTCATCCAGCCACTCCAGATTTTTAAATAACTGTTCACGGCTGTATTCCGCCAGTTCAAATTGATTCGTCATCACTATCGCTTCAGTAGGGCAAACCTCCGTACATAGATCACACAAAATACATATCTCAAAATTGATGTCATACGTATCGATGATTTTACCTTTTTTTGTTTGGTCCGGATGCTTTTTCCCTGTTAATTGTATACAATCTGTTGGACAAATCGTCACACATTGATTGCATACAATGCACTTCTCAGGATAGAATTTTTGTATTCCACGGAATCGATCAGGGAGCGGCAGCGGCTCATTTGGGTAGTCGTAGGTCACTTTTTTCCGTGTCAAGTTCTTCAACGTATAGGTTAAACCTTTTGCTAAGCCAAGCATATTAACCCCTCGCTTTCTGATTAGCTTAAAGTTTTTTAAAAAAGTTTAAATAATTCTTTTAAAAGTGCAGTTAAAAATATATTAGCTAACGCAATCGGCAGCAGTACTTTCCAGCCGAACTCCATCAATTGGTCGGCCCTTATACGCGGAAAGGTTACACGAATCCAAACCAATACATAAAACACAGCACTAAACTTCAGTCCAAACCAGACAGCTGCCGGAATAAAATCCAGAAACGGTATAGAATTCCATCCCCCTAAAAATAATACAGTGGTTAATGTAGCCATTGCAAACATATACACATATTCCGACAACATAAAGAACGCCCAGCGAAATCCAGAGTATTCAACATGATAACCCGAAACGAGTTCAGATTCCGCTTCCGGAAGATCAAAAGGGACCCTGTTCAACTCAGCTACCGATGCAATAAAAAAAACTATAAACGCAATTGGTTGAAGAAAAATGAACCAAACCTTCTCCTGTGCAGCGACTATATCATTTAAGTTTAAGCTCCCTGTCAACAGGACTATCCCCACTAACGACATCACGAGCGGAATTTCATACGATATCATTTGCGCTGCCGCCCGCATTCCGCCAATCAAAGAGTATTTATTGTTGGATGCCCAGCCTGCCGTGACGATACCAATCGTCGTAATACCGGAAACCGCCATATAATACAATAGTCCGACACCTATATCGGCAAATTGAAATGCATCGGTAAATGGCAATGTAGCAAGGACCATGAAAGCTGGAGCAAAGGCGATTACCGGTGCCAATATATAAAGCGGCTTATCGGCTTTTTTTGGGATTGTATCTTCCTTGATTAAAAGCTTCAAAACATCGGCAACGGTCTGCAAAAGCCCCCATTTACCACCAATCTGATTTGGCCCCACCCGCAACTGCATGAACCCCATGATTTTTCGTTCAGAAAGAATACCATAGGTGACAAACCCTAAAACAACAAATAGGAGCAGCACAGCCAAGCCAAAAAAGATGCCAAAATTCAGTAGACTTGGCGTGGATTGAAGCAAATCCTGGATCATTTATCCATCCACCTCCCCTAATACAATATCGATGGCACCTAGTATCGTTATCAAGTTCGCCATATTTTCCCCTTCCAGTAACTTTGGAAGAATTTGCAGATTATAAAATGAAGGTCGGCGGAATTTTAACCGGTACGGCTCCTTTTTTCCCTCGCTTGCGATATAACAGCCGATTTCCCCTCTTGGTGATTCAATTCGGACAAAGGCCTCGCCTTTTGGTACCTTTATTATTTTCGGGACCTTAGCAATGATTGGTCCTTCGGCTGGAAACTGCTCAACCGCCTGCTCAAGGATTTTCAATGATTCTTCAATTTCCTCCATCCTGCAGTGATAGCGTGAAAAAGCATCGCCTTCTTCTCGGGTAGGAATATTAAATTGAAACCTGTTATAAATAGAATATGGTTCATTTTTTCTTAAATCCCATTTTACACCTGTACACCTTAAGTTTGCACCGCTTAGTGAGTACTGAAGCGCTTCTTCCTTCGAATAGGTGCCCACTCCCTTAACTCGGTTCACGAAGATTTCATTCCCTGTTACCAGCTCATGGTAACCAGCTAGCTGCTCCCTCATATAAGGAACAAACTCTGCCACCTTTTCAATCCAGTCTTCAGGAGCATCCCATTTCACACCTCCGACCCGCATATAATTAAATGTAAGTCGTGCACCTGACAATTCAGTCAATAAGTTAACGATCATTTCACGTTCACGAAAAGCATATAAAAAGGGGCTCGTCGCTCCAATATCAAGCAAATACGTTCCCCACCAAACAAGGTGACTCGCAACTCTGCCTAACTCCATTGCGATTACCCGCAAATACTCAGCCCTGTCGGGGATTTCAACCCCCATCATTGTTTCAACAGCATGACAAAGCACATAATTATTTGTCATAGCGGCCAGATAATCCAGTCGGTCGGTATAGGGAATAATCTGAGTATATTGTAGATCTTCCGCTAATTTTTCCGTACCGCGATGTAGATACCCTATGACAGGTGTAGCCTCTTTTATTATTTCACCATCGATTTTGATGACAAGCCGAAAAACACCATGTGTACTCGGATGCTGTGGCCCGACATTGAGAAGCATTTCTTCCGTCCGTAACATTGGGTTACACCTCCACATCATAAGGCTGATAATCTTTTCGAAGAGGATACCCAATCCAATCCTCACCAAGTAAAATCCGCTTTAAATCAGGGTGTCCCTGAAAGAGGATACCGAGTAAATCGTAGGCCTCACATTCAGGCCAATTTGCCCCCGACCATAAAGGGACTAATGAAGGAACAACTGGAGAATCCCTATCCAGCTTCACTTTCAAGGCAGCCGAATGATTCGTATTAAATGAATATAGGTGAACATAGATTTCCATATGAGTTTCAAAATCTGTTCCATGCAGTTCTGATAAATAGTGAAAGTTCAACTGTTCATCATATCGTAAAATTTTAGCTATTTGAAAATATGTATCTGGTTTAGCAACTAATGTGGGGACATCTTTTGATAGGTTATTAATATAGTAATCTGTTAGAGCACCTTGTCCCAAATTCCTTTCAATAGCCTGAACAATTTGATCGAGTATTGATTGGTTTGGTGAAGGTTCATCTGGGGTGTGAACTTCTGTACTCTCCTCTACTCTAGCCCTGGTCTTTGCAGCCGCGGCTGCTTTCGCTTTTGCAGCAGCAATGGCCTTAGCCTTTGCTTTTTCTGGATCCTCTTCTTTGCCCACTAATTCCTTTCTTTTGGCGAGAGCAGCAGCTTTTGCCTTTGCAGCAGCGGCGGCTTTTTGTTTCGCTACATCCATACTTCTTTCCGATTCTTCTATTCCACTTTCTTTTGATTGTTTTCGGGCGAGAGCGGCGGCTTTTGCCTTTGCAGCTGCGGCGGCTTTTTGTTTCGCTACATCCATATTTCCTTCCGATTCTTCTATTCCACTTTCTTTTGATTGTTTTCGGGCGAGAGCGGCGGCTTTTGCCTTTGCAGCTGCGGCGGCTTTTTGTTTCGCTACATCCATATTTCCTTCCGGTTCTCCTGTAACACTTTCTTTTGACTGCCTTCGGGCTAAAGCAACTGCTTTTGCCTTTGCAGCTGCGGCGGCTTTTTGTTTCGCTACATCCATATTTCCTTCCGGTTCTCCTGTAACACTTTCTTTTGACTGCCTTCGGGCTAAAGCAACTGCTTTTGCCTTTGCAGCTGCGGCGGCTTTTTGTTTCGCTACATCCATATTTCCTTCCGGTTCTCCTGTAACACTTTCTTTTGACTGCCTTCGGGCTAAAGCAACTGCTTTTGCCTTTGCAGCTGCCTCTTTCTTTTGTTGCGCTAAATCCTGCTCTTCACTCATCTATATCACCCGCTTTCCAGTTTTCGCTTCGTAACGGATTTTTTCTTTTAATTTATTAATACCATAAATAAGTGCTGCTGGGTTTGGGGGGCACCCAGGGATATAAACATCAACAGGTACTATTTGATCTACCCCTTTGACAACCGAATATGATCGCACATATGGTCCTCCTGCAGTTGCACAAGACCCCATAGCAATAACCCATTTCGGCTCTGGCATTTGGTCGTACAATCTCCTTATTATCGGAGCCATTTTTTTCGTTACAGTGCCAGAAACAATCATGACATCCGATTGTCTAGGTGATGTCCGGAAAAAAGAACCAAAACGGTCCAAATCATAATGAGAGGAACCCACTCCCATCATTTCAATCGCACAGCATGCTAAACCAAAAGTCATTGGCCATAGGGAATTACTTCTTGCCCAGGCCTTTACTTGTTCAAGTGTGGATAAAAAAATACTGTGACGCAATTCTTCCATTTCTGCAGGAGTAAGGTCGTCTAATTTTAATTCCACTTTAACACCTTCTTTTTCCAAGCGTAGATTAGTCCTAATAAAAGGATAAGGACAAAAAATAACATTTCAATTAGCGCAAACAGCCCCAGCTCGTCGTAAGCTACTGCCCATGGGTAAAGGAAAACAGTTTCTACATCAAAAATGACGAACATCAAGCCAAATAAATAATACCTGACATTGAACTGAACTCTTGAATCCTGAAAAGGCTCGATCCCACTTTCATAAGTCGTGTATTTCATATCATTCGGTTTGTATGGTCTAAGCAGTCTTCCAAGAAATAATGCGACTAAAGGTAGTAAAATGCCAAGACTAAGAAAAACAAATACAATTAAATAGTTATTTTGGTAAATATGCAGCTGTCCCATGTCCATCTCCCTTTATAGAGAAATCATGTTTAATAGGTGTATTTTTAACTTGCTTGTCTTCTTTTTTATTGGAATCTTGTTTTAAATATTTATGCAGTGCTACAATTTTTTAGAAGTAACGTGACAACGAGGGGGCAAGAAGTAATAAATGTAAGCGTATACATTATATCATCCAGAAATTAGTATGTCGATGAAGTAAGGGTTAATATGGAAAATACTTTACACTATAATTCGATATTTTTTATGAACTTTCAGCAGATTTTTTCATATTTCGACGTTCAAATGCAGAAATTATGAGTTTGTATGATAATAAGCTCTTTTAAAGGCAGTTTAGATTGCATGCCTAAAATAAAAAACACCAGGACTCTCTGCAATTAGAAAGTCCTGGTGTTTTGATTATATAAAATTATCGCATTTCTGCAATTTGAATCCGATTGATAGCACGTTTAAGCGATAAATCAGCTCTTTTGGCATCATTTGATCCATCATTGTTCTGCAATCTTTGTTCCGCACGTGCTTTTGCTGCTTGAGCGCGTGCAAGATCGATAGTTTCAGCTCTTTCAGCAGATTGAGCTAAAATGGTTACCACATCAGGGCGAACTTCTAAGAAGCCACCGTTTACAGCTACATAGTCTGTGTTGCTTCCATTTTTAAGACGGACAGCACCGATGGTAAGAGGAGCTACAGTTGGAACGTGTCCAGCCATAATTCCCAGCTCACCACTTTTAGCTTTAGTGCTTACCATTTCAACTTCTGCATCATATACTGGGCCATCGGGAGTAACAACATTGACTTTAATGGTCTTCATTTCATTCCCTCCTAGGTCCCTTTAATTAAGCCATTTCTTTTGCTTTAGCAATAACTTCTTCGATGCGACCAACTAGACGGAAAGCATCTTCAGGAAGTTCGTCGTATTTTCCAGCTAGGATATCTTTGAATCCTTGGACTGTTTCTTTAACTGGTACATAAGATCCTTTTTGACCAGTGAATTGTTCAGCCACGTGGAAGTTTTGTGACAAGAAGTTTTGAATTCTACGGGCACGAGCAACGATTACTTTTTCGTCTTCGCTTAACTCGTCCATACCCAAGATCGCAATAATATCTTGAAGTTCTTTATATTTCTGTAAAGTTGATTGAACTTGACGAGCTACTTTATAGTGCTCAGCTCCAACGACTTCTGGGCTAAGAGCACGAGAAGAAGAAGCCAATGGATCAACTGCTGGGTAGATACCCATTTCAGAAAGTTTACGCTCAAGGTTAGTTGTTGCATCTAAGTGAGCGAAAGTTGTAGCTGGAGCCGGATCCGTATAGTCATCGGCAGGTACATAGATCGCTTGAATAGATGTAACAGAACCTTTATTAGTTGATGTGATACGTTCTTGTAATTGACCCATTTCTGTAGCAAGGGTTGGTTGGTAACCTACCGCTGAAGGCATACGGCCTAGAAGGGCAGAAACCTCTGAACCTGCTTGAGTGAAACGGAAGATGTTATCGATGAAGAAAAGAACGTCTTGTCCTTGTTCGTCACGGAAATATTCAGCCATTGTCAAACCACTTAAAGCTACACGCATACGTGCACCTGGTGGCTCGTTCATTTGTCCGAATACCATAGCTGTTTTCTTAATAACACCAGAATCAGTCATCTCGTAGAAAAGGTCATTTCCTTCACGAGTACGCTCACCTACACCAGCGAATACTGAGATACCGCCGTGCTCTTGTGCGATGTTATTAATAAGTTCTTGGATAAGTACAGTTTTACCAACACCGGCACCACCGAAGAGACCGATTTTACCACCTTTGATGTAAGGTGCAAGTAAATCTACTACTTTAATACCAGTTTCAAGAATTTCAACTGATGTTGATAAGTCCTCAAAAGTTGGTGCTTGTCTGTGAATTGGATCACGACGTACTTCTGCTGTAAGTGGTTCAAATAGGTCAATATTTTCCCCTAATACGTTGAAAACGCGACCTAGAGTTACTTCACCTACAGGAACGGAAATTGGAGCTCCTGTATCAACAGTCTCTGCACCACGAGTTAAACCATCCGTGGAAGACATTGCTACAGTACGAACTGTATTATCACCTAGTTGAAGGGCTACTTCAAGAGTTAGTCCTGTACCAGACGCTGTATTTTCGATTCTTAACGCGTTATAGATCTTAGGAAGTTGTCCGTCTTCGAATTTCACGTCAACAACCGGACCCATAACTTGAGTAACGCGTCCTATATTCATCGTTTTCCCTCCTAACGTTGCTTATAACGACTATCAAATTTATGGAACGGCCAGCATATCGTCCGGGCCGGCCGCCCCTTTAATGATTTTATTCTAAAGCTGCTGCACCGCCGACAATTTCCGTGATTTCTTGAGTAATTGCGGCCTGACGTGCACGGTTATATTGCAATGAAAGTGAATCGATCAATTCTTTTGCATTATCGGTTGCATTTTTCATTGCAGTCATACGTGCAGAGTGCTCACTTGCTTTACCATCTAACAAAGCACCATAAATTAAACTTTCTGCGTACTGAGGTAGTAATACCTCAAGAATTTCTTCTGCATTAGGTTCAAATTCATAAGAAGTCAATGCTGCATTGGAAGTATTAAAGTCAGCTAACGGAAGGACTTGCTTTTCCGTTACATCCTGCTGGATTGGGCTGACATAATGGTTATAGTACATATAAAGCTCATCACACAGTTCATTTAGATACAAATTCACTGTTGATTTAGCAAGGGAGCTAATGTCAGCGAAAGACGGCTGATCAGGAACACCAATTACTTCAAGCTCTACGTGCATATTACGGCTGACAAAGAAATCACGGCCAACCCTTCCGATTGCGATAATGACGAACTCATCATTGGATTTATGGCGTTCAAGAATAGTTTTATGAACGTGGCGTAGGATACTACTGTTGTAGGCTCCTGCCAATCCTCGGTCCGATGTGATTACCAGGTAACCGGTTTTCTTTACTGGACGTGAGACAAGCATTGGATGAGATGCATCCGTACTTCCGTTCGCAATACTTGATACTACTTCTTGAATTTTTTCCATATATGGAACATATGCTTTAGCATTCGCTTCTGCACGGTTCATTTTAGAAGCAGATACCATCTGCATCGCTTTTGTAATTTGACTCGTCTTTTTCGTTGAAGTAATCCGAGACTTAATATCGCGTAAAGAGGCCATTCATTCTCACCACCCTTTATAAATTAGTTAGACCTTATTATTCAGAAATAACGAAATTCTTTTTGAACTCGTTAATTGCAGCAACGATAGCAGCGTCTTCAGGAAGACCTTTAGTTGTGCGAATGTGATCTAATAATTCTGGATGAGAACGATCTAGGAACACATAGTATTCTTCTTCAAAACGAAGGATATCCGATACTGGAATATCATCTAAATGACCTTTAGTTAATGCATAGAAAATCATGACTTGTTTTTCAACTTTAATTGGTTTGTTTAGATCTTGCTTAAGAACTTCAACTGTACGAGCACCACGGTTAAGTTTTGCTTGTGTAGCAGCATCAAGATCAGAACCGAATTGAGAGAATGCTTCCAATTCACGATAAGAAGCTAAGTCTAGACGTAATGTACCAGCAACTTTTTTCATCGCTTTAATTTGTGCAGATCCACCAACACGGGATACGGAAAGACCAGCGTTAATCGCAGGACGTACACCTGAGAAGAACAAATCAGATTGTAAGAAGATTTGTCCATCTGTGATGGAAATAACGTTTGTTGGAATGTAAGCAGAGATATCGCCTGCTTGTGTTTCAACAAATGGAAGCGCAGTGATTGAACCAGCACCTAAAGTGTCATTCAATTTAGCTGCACGCTCAAGTAAGCGGGAGTGCAAGTAGAATACATCCCCAGGGAAAGCTTCACGACCTGGAGGACGGCGAAGCAGCAAGGAAAGTTCACGGTATGCTGATGCTTGTTTAGAAAGATCATCATAAACCACTAAAACGTGCTTGCCAGCAAACATAAACTCTTCACCCATAGTCACACCAGCATATGGAGCTAGGTATAAAAGTGGTGCTGGTTGAGAAGCTGATGCAGATACAACGATTGTGTAATCTAATGCACCATTTTTACGTAGTGTTTCAACTGTTCCACGAACTGTTGATTCTTTTTGGCCAATAGCAACATAAATACAGATCATGTTTTGGTCAGCTTGGTTAAGGATTGTATCGATCGCAACTGATGTTTTACCAGTTTGACGGTCGCCAATGATTAACTCACGTTGTCCACGTCCGATTGGAACTAGAGCATCGATAGCTTTAATCCCTGTTTGTAATGGTTCATGAACAGATTTACGGTCCATAACACCTGTAGCAGGGCTTTCGATTGGACGAGTTTTTGTTGTAGCGATTGGGCCAAGACCATCTAATGGCTGTCCAAGCGGATTTACAACACGTCCGATTAATTCTTCTCCAACTGGAACTTCCATGATTCTTCCTGTACGGCGTACTTCACTGCCTTCTTGAATGTCTCTGAAAGGTCCAAGAATAACAACACCTACGTTATTTTGCTCAAGGTTTTGTGCTAAACCCATTGAACCATTGGAAAATTCTAAGAGCTCCCCAGACATTGCATTATCTAAACCATGAACGCGTGCGATACCATCACCAACAGTGATAACTGTACCTACATCGCTTACTTTAATTTCCGACTGATAGTTTTCAATCTGCTTTTTAATCAGCGCACTGATTTCTTCAGCTTTGATGCTCATGAATTTCACCCCTATCTGTGAATATTAACCTAATAGTTGTTTGCTAAGACGACCAAGCTTACCGCTAATCGTTCCGTCATATATGCGGTTACCGATTTGAAGTTTGATGCCGCCAAGAATATTGGTATCCGTAATATTAGTAATGCGTAAATTTCTTTTACCGATTTTTGCAGCAAAAGATGAAGACACAGCTTCCATTTCTGATTCAGTCAATGGACGAACTGTATAGACAGTTGCATCCGCAACTGAGTTTTCTTCATTCGCAAGTTCAATAAACTCTTGTGCCATAGCAGTCACTTCATCTGTACGATGACGCTCTACCATTAACATTACTGTGTTTTGAACGGAAGAAGAAAGGCTTGCAAATGCATTTGCAATCAAAGCACTTTTTGCATCTTTAGTCATTTTAGGATGAGCTAAGAAGCTTAATAGCTCATTATCATTTGTAAAAACTTCATTCACTATGCGAAGCTCTTCTTCAAGTTGGTTAATGAGATTTTGCTCTTTCGCAATTTGGAAAAGGGCAACGGCATAACGCTTTGCTACTGTTATATCGCTCATTTCCCTTCTCCTGCCTCTTGAATGTAGTCATTAATCAATTGCTCTTGATCAGCTTCAGATAGTTCTTTTTCAATTACTTTAGAAGCAATAAGTACGGATAAAGATGCCACTTGCTCGCGTAGTGCTGTAATAGCTTTTTCTTTTTCCTGTACAATTTCACGCTTCGCTGATTCTTTAACACGTTCAGCTTCAAGACGTGCTTGATTCACGATATCTTCACGCTGCGCTTCACCTTGAAGTTTTGCGTTTTCTATAAGTTGTCCCGCTTCAGTGCGAGATTGTTTTACGATTTCACGTTGTTCTTCTAAATATTTAAGTGCTTCTTGTCTGCTAGCTTCCGCTGCTTGAATTTCATTTGCAACATGTTCTTCACGTTGAGTCATGATGCCCATTAGAGGACCCCATGCAAATTTCTTCAGCAACGCTAACAAAATGATAAACATTACTAATTGGAATAACATGTCTCCGCCATTAAAGCCGTCTACAGTTGACCCAAGTACAAAGCTGCTTGTTAACACGCTTGGTTCACTCCCTTCACGAGTTTCACTTCTTAAAGCGTTCATTTTTATGAACTTTTAGAAAATTATGCTCTTAAACTGTATTAAAACAGGATTGTGGACATAAAGGAAAGGCGAAGGTTCACATGGAACGAACTTCGCCATTTTTGAACTTTTTAAAGGTTCTATTAACCACCATATACCATAAACGCAATTACTACCGCGATGATAGGCATCGCTTCAACTAAACCTACACCGATGAACATTGTTGTTTGAAGCATACCGCGAGCTTCTGGTTGACGAGCGATACCTTCTACTGTTCTTGAAACGATAAGACCATTACCAATACCTGCACCTAGTGCTGCTAAACCAATTGCAATTGCTGCTGCAAGAAGACCTACTGAACCTGTCATTATAAATATCCTCCTTAAATTGTATCAAAATTTTATTTTTTTAGTTCTAAATGAACTTATAATTAATGGTCGTCACTGACTTTATGAGACAGATAAACCATTGTTAACGTAACAAAGATAAACGCTTGTATACTACCGACGAAAATACTATAGCCTTGCCATACTAATGTAGGCACAATTGCACCAATAAATCCGGCAGGTCCACTAAATGCTAACGTCCCTGCTAATAAGCCTAGCAAAACTTCACCAGCATAAATATTACCATATAGACGCAGACCAAGTGTCAAGGAATTTGTAAATTCCTCTACTAGTGTCATTGGGTTTTTGTAAGCTTTAAAGTAACCCTTGGCGCCTTTCATTTTTATAGCATAGTAATGCGTTAAACCTAAAACCATGACTGCAAGAGTCAATGTGATAACTGGGTCGGCTGTTGGTGATTTCCACCAAAGCACACCATCGTAACTAATTGCAAATGGAAGACCGAGCATATTGGACACAAAAATGTACATTAGCAAAGTCATACCAAGCAGTTGAAACTGACCACCTGTTCTCCAGTCCATGTTACTATTAATAATACCCTTAACAAAATCCATAATCCATTCCATGAAATTCTGCATACCAGTTGGCTTCATTGCCAGCTTACGTGTACCAAGAACAGCAAGTAAGAACACAACAAGACTCGCAATTGTTATCATTAGGACATTACTTAAGTTAAAGGTTAGACCCATAAAATCGTGTAAGGGTGCTCCATGATTCAACTATATTCACCTCTCTTCCCCGCTATCGACGTATTAATTGGATGAAAAAATCTATAAAAATGACGATATAAGCTGTCATTAATCCCCATACAACACTAATCAGATGAAAATGCTCCGGAAATTCCAATGCAATGAGTACCGCTAGACCTGCGGATGCCATTCGTGTCATCGTTCCAAGAGATTTAGTTTTCTTTCCCTCATCAAGCGCCTGACTGAATTTTTTCATTTTCTGATTAATCAGCCATAAATTGTATAAACTCAAACTCGTACCCAGTATAAGCCCAGCAAAAACGGCTTGATAACTCGTAAGTCCCCATCCAACAACATAAACCGCCAGAAGAAAAATTATATATTTACTCTGCCTGTTGAACATGATTTTCATTTCTGGCATTTTTCATTTAATCTCCTGAGAAATATTTTCGAACTGAATGGAGCATTGCTTGTAAACCTAATGCAAGTCCACAAAGAAGGCCAATTACTAATAGCAGCGGTTCGAATCAAGGGTTCTGTCAAATCATCTTTCTAAAAAGAAGATACCGATCAAAACTGATCCGACTATTTGAGAAAGAATCGCTGACATCAAAGTCATAGCCATTAATAGACGGCAATTTATTTGACGAAAGTTGCATCCTCGCGGTTGAAATTTGGTGGAGGATAGAAAACATTTCATGCTGTAAAAATCTGCATGTTGGGCTCCTGAAAACCCTCTCATTTTACATCCTTAGTTAGCATACAATAGGCAAGAATCAATGTCAATGAGTGGTTAGTGAAATTTGTCACAGGTTTGTAATTATTAACGAATTGTTCACAAATTATCTTTTTAATACTATTGACATACGTTTTATTTTACTTATTGTCATTTCTTCACTCAATAAGTAACGTCTTTTCTATCCGATCTTCCCTTCCATTCCTTCTTGCAAATATTATTGCTTTATATACGCCTTTAGGCGGCAAGTCTTTTCTAAATATATTTTTTTTGGTCAAACCTGAGGGTGCTGGTTTCGACCAATCCATATATCCGGCAAATTTTAAGGTGTCTGCGTCATAAAGAGCAATCCCGAATTCTTCAGCTCCTCGAGGTAGATACATCTCGTATCGATAAGTGCCGGCCTGGTCGCCTTGGCCGAATTCAAACCCCATTACTCTTGGATAATCCGGTTCTTCTTTAACGTATAAATAAGGGAGTGAAATTTTTTTACTTCCTTCCATTATAATTAGGTACCCATCATAAACCCCCTTCTTGAGTTCGGACGGGTTTACTTGAAGTCCCACATCGATTGCTTTCTTTTCACTTGGATTTAAAGTAATCGATTTCGGCAAATCCCAAATGAGTCCCTTCTCTTTTAATGGGACAATAAAAGAGTACCTCCTAATCTTCTTTCCTGTATTTTCAAGGACAATCGGTTCATGATGCTCTTCAATTCCTTCTTTTTTTGTATACATTCCAAATGACAAAGAACTTGGATACAGCAGTGTGTCTGCTTTTAATGCTTCAGCAACCTGGATGCGGCCAGCTCCCTGTTCATATGTGTGATACAGTTGATGTGCCGTTTTACTTAATGGCTTAGAAGTACTCATCAAGGCTGACTTTACTTGATCAGGAGTCCACTCCGGATGCTTTTGTAAAATTAAAGCGCACGCACCTGCAACATGCGGGGCAGACATACTTGTGCCAGCTAAGGACATATATCCCTTAGGAATGGTGCTTTCAATCTCAACTCCAGGCGCTAACACGTCTGGCTTAATCCCCCAAGATACCGTTACCGGTCCCCTCGAGCTAAAATCAGCCAGTCTATCTTGCTCCTTCTTATATACAAAATGAACTTTTTCGTGTTTTTTTTGATCCACAAATTTCTTAAGTCGTAATCCATCTCTTCTATTAATAGAAGCAACTGGTATGTTCATCTCTTTTTCTAAGCTTCCGGTAAAGGTTCCGCTCGTATTGTTATATATAATTACCGCTTTCGCTCCTGCCTTTTCAGCATTGGATACTTTCTCCTGAAAGGTAAGTGTGCCACGCTCAAGTAACACGATTTTATCTTTAACATGTTTTAGCTCATTTTCATTTCCGATATTTCCATAAATTACTTCCTCCGAAAAAGTTAAGTTCCACTTCTTAGAGTCTTGAAATAGAGTCAAATAAGATTGATACTTTTTTGACCCAAGTCCGTAAACCATATATGGAACCTTCAACGGAGGAGTTGACGCTCCTACCGAAATCGCTTTTTCTGCTGTCCCAGGCGAACCCACAGTCCAAACAGCCGGCCCAGAATTACCGTTTGATGTGACAGCAACGATTCCGCTTTCCACCGCTTTATTTAAAGCTAGCGAAATAGGTAAATCCGGGCCATTGACATTGTTCCCAAGAGAAAGGTTTAAAACATCTACCTTATCTTTCATTGCTGACTCAATAGCCGTCAAGACTTGCTCAGTATCTCCTGCACCTCCTGGCCCCAATGCCCGATATGCATAAATCTCTGCTTCTGGAGCGACGCCCATCATTTTTCCATTAGCTGCAATAATACCCGCAACATGGGTTCCATGTATTGTATCTAAACCTCCCATGTTCTTCGTTTCCATCGGGTCTTCATCACTATCAACTAAATCTTTTCCTCCTTTATAATTACGCTGTAAATCTGGATGTGTATAATCAATCCCTGTATCGATAATCCCTACTTTTACTCCTTTCCCGGTTATCCGGTGATTCTTTTTATCAAAGAAACTCCTCACCCTGTCTCCTCCAATGAAAGGGACACTTTCATCTAGCAAGGCATGATACATAGATACTTCAGTAACAGCTTGAATCGCACTCTCCTTCTTAAGTTGTTCAATTTCATTCTTTTTCCCATATACAGAAAATCCATCAAGGGCAACCGTATAAATATTTCGTAAATGAAGGGATGGATACTTTTCAAGCAGCTTATTAATCTTTTCTTGTGAAATCGGGTTTTCCATCGTGACAACAACCGTTACTTTCTTAGATTCAGATAACTTTGGTAATGGCGGCAGAATGACAGAGGCTAATACTTTTTCATTTGAGAAAAAAAATATTAAAAGGAAAACAGACAATATAAAAGATATCTTTCTCAACATAATCATCCCCTTAGCAGTTATCTTTTCTCAACTACCTTGGAGTATGCAAATAAAAAAGGAAAAGCCAATTGGCTTTTCCTTTTTTATGGTTCAAATCTTGTTGGCGGTACACTGACTTGCTTAAAATAGTAACGTACGGCTTCAGCAATTCGGGCTGAAGCATTTCCGTCCCCATATGGATTAGAGGCCTTAGCCATTTTTTTGTGTTCTTCATGATTGGTTAGCAATTCATGCGCCATTTTAAAAATGGTCTGTTCATCCGTACCCGCCAGTCTTAAGGTGCCTGCTGCAATCCCCTCCGGGCGTTCAGTCGTATCTCGTAAAACAAGAACAGGTACACCAAGTGATGGTGCCTCTTCCTGGATGCCTCCGGAGTCAGTCAAAATCAAATAGGCTCTTGATGCAAAGTTATGAAAATCCAATACGTCCATCGGTTCGATTAAATGGACACGCGGATTATCACCGAGAATCTCGTTTGCTAGCTCTTGAACAGCGGGATTTAAATGGACAGGATAAACCACCTGAACATCGTCATGATCTGCAACGATTTTTTTGACAGCCCTAAAGATATTCCTCATAGGCTCCCCTAGGTTTTCCCTGCGATGAGCTGTAAGTAAAATGAGCCGGTCATCTTCCAATTTATTCAAAACTGGATGAGAATACGTGGAGCGTACTGTCGTTTTTAAGGCATCGGTTGCCGTATTTCCCGTCACGAATATGTTTTCTTTCTTGTTTTCATTCAGCAAATTCTCTTCCGCTTTTGAGGTCGGCGCAAAATGTAAGTCTGTCATAGTTCCGGTAAGCTGTCGATTCATCTCTTCCGGATAGGGGGAATACTTATTCCATGTGCGCAGCCCTGCTTCCACATGTCCAATGACGATTTGATTATAAAAAGCAGCTAAACTGGCTACAAAGGTTGTAGTTGTATCACCATGAACAAGAACAATGTCAGGTTTAGCTTCCTTCATTATAGAATCCAGACCACTTAATGCTCTTGTTGTAATATCAGCAAGCGTTTGCCTTTCCTTCATTATATTCAAATCATAATCGGGTTGAATGGAAAATAAGTCGAGAACTTGATCTAACATTTGTCGATGCTGAGCCGTAACAGCAACGATCGGTTTGAAATATTCTGGGTGTTTTTGAAATTCGAGTACTAAGGGCGCCATTTTGACAGCTTCTGGTCTCGTTCCAAAAATCGTCATGACCTTAATCGGTTGGTTCAATCGTGACACCTCAGTTTCTTTCTATTATTTTGTGCCGAATAAACGATCTCCCGCGTCTCCTAGACCTGGAACGATGTAGCCATGTTCATTCAGTTTTTCGTCAAGCCCTGCAATATAAATATCCACATCAGGATGCGCTTCTTTTAATGCTTCTACGCCTTCTGGGGCTGCAATTAGGCACATGAATTTGATGTTAACTGCACCGCGCTTTTTAATAGAATTGATAGCTTCAATAGCAGAACCGCCTGTCGCTAACATTGGGTCAACAACAATGCATTCTCTTTCTGCCAAATCACTTGGCATTTTCGCATAATATTCAACCGGTTTTAATGTTTCTGGATCACGGTAAAGACCGACATGACCTACCTTTGCAGCAGGAATCAATTTAATAATTCCATCTACCATTCCAATACCAGCACGTAAAATTGGAACGATACCAACTTTTTTACCAGAAAGCATTTTTACTTTCGCTTTGCTGACTGGTGTTTGGATTTCCACTTCTTCAAGCGGCATGTCTCTTGTAATTTCAAATGCCATTAATGACGCAACTTCATCTACTAGTTCGCGGAATTCTTTTGTTCCTGTATTTATATCACGTATATAGGCTAATTTGTGTTGAATTAACGGGTGATCGAAAACATAAACTTTTCCCATTTAGCATCTCTCCAATTCTATTGCTTAATTTTGCTCTTTTTATAATTTCCCTATTCGTTTAGAAAAATTTTCGTATCTTTTAAAATTCACTTCAACCTATTTTACAGAAAAAAGGTTCAATCTTCAATAAAGGTTTAGATGTCAGACCTATTTTCACTATTCCGACTCTTCAAAACACACTCTTCTCTGTGTCTATCTATTTAAGCACACAAAAGCCGCTTCCCTAGAAAGGAAGCAGCTCCGTTATTACAATGAAGGATATAATTCAAACTTGCTTGTTAATGCTTCAACACGCTGTTTTGCTTCTTCAAGTTTAGCTTCATCTTCATTATTTTTCAAAACAAGTCCGATGATTGCAGCGATTTCATCCATGTCTTCTAATCCAAAGCCACGAGATGTTACTGCCGCTGTTCCAATACGTATACCACTTGTAACGAATGGTTTTTCCGGATCATACGGAATCGCATTTTTGTTAACCGTAATACCGATTTCATCTAGTACATGTTCTGCAATTTTTCCTGTTAGTCCTGTAGAACGTACATCAAGAAGAATTAAGTGATTATCTGTTCCATCAGAAACAAGGGTAAAGCCTTCTTTTTTCAAACCTTCGCCCAAACGTTTAGCATTGTCGATAATTTGTTGTGCATAAGCTTTAAAATCATCTTGAAGCGCTTCGCCGAATGCTACAGCTTTAGCAGAAATTACATGCATTAATGGCCCACCTTGAATTCCAGGGAAGATTGATTTATCAATTTTCTTACCGAACTCTTCTTTACAAATAATCATACCGCCGCGTGGTCCGCGAAGCGTTTTATGAGTAGTTGTCGTTACAAAGTCTGCATAAGGAACTGGACTTTGATGCAATCCTGCAGCAACTAAACCTGCGATATGAGCCATATCAACCATTAAATAAGCTCCGACTTCATCTGCAATCTCACGGAAGCGTTTGAAATCAATTTCACGTGGATATGCACTAGCCCCTGCTACGATCAGTTTAGGCTTGTGCTGACGTGCTTTTTCCAAAACATCGTTGTAATCGATACGGTGATCTTTTTCGTCTACACCATATTCAACAAAGTTGTAGTTAACACCACTGAAGTTAACCGGGCTTCCATGTGTTAAATGACCGCCGTGGGACAGGTTCATTCCTAACACTGTGTCGCCAGTTTGAAGAACGGTAAAGTAAACCGCCATATTAGCTTGAGCTCCGGAGTGTGGTTGTACGTTTACATACTCGCCACCGAAAATCTCTTTTGCACGGTCACGTGCTAAATCTTCAACGATGTCGACATACTCACACCCACCGTAGTAACGTTTACCCGGATATCCTTCTGCATACTTATTAGTTAGAACCGATCCTTGAGCTTCCATGACAGCTTCACTCACGAAGTTCTCAGAAGCAATAAGCTCAATCTTACTTCTTTGACGCCCTAATTCCAGTTGAATTGCGTTAAACACTTGCTCATCTTGCTTTGCTAAACGATTCATTCCGTAATTCCTCCTCAAATTGTGCGTTATTCGCTTTTTACATTATTTACAACATGACTTCAAAAAGACATGAAAAAGCCTTATCGATAATTATTTGAAAATTCTACTCCATTTTAACATGTCTATTTTAGAAGTGATAGTCTATTTTTATCGAACGTTCATTGTTTTTTCATTTAAAAACGTTCGCATTTCACATCTTATTTAAGGTAAATAGCTCTTCCTACCTGAATTTTATTAGTAAAAAAGCTTTCCAATGAGGGGGGATACCGTTTTTTCTTCACTAACCATTCTATTGGTACTATACAAAAAAATCGTTAAAGATTCTTCTTGTTCTTTACATTTTTCTTTTATTTAATAGTCTCCATACAAAAACAGCATCCCTCATCTGAGAAATGCTGCCTAATTTTCTATTAAGTACAACTCTTGTTTACTGTAGTATCCTGATATACAGCCCGCTCTCCGCCAACTAGTTTTGGGCGGGTTTTAGCCATAGTCACATGTGCATGACCAATTTCTTTAATGGAGACTCGAACAGGGACAGCTACATGTTTTAAATGCATACCGATGAAAGTATCACCGATGTCTATCCCCGCTTCTGCCTTGATATGCTCAACGACGATAGCATCTTTCCATTGTTGATAGGCATAGGTTGCCATCGACCCTCCTGCCGTTCTTACAGGGACAACTGACACTTCTTCATAATCTCTTCGAACTGCGGTCTCTCTCGGTAAAACGAGAGCCCTATTTAAGTGTTCACAACATTGATAAGCAACCTGAATTCCCGTTTTTCTTTGGAAATCCTCCATTACAGCAAAGATCATTCCCGCAACATCAATTGTTCCGTCTGTGCCGATTCGTTTTCCAATCACTTCACTTGTACTGCAGCCAATTACCAATAGCTGTTTTTCTTTTAGAGCTGCCTCTTCTTGAAACTCATGTAACAGTATTCGAAACTGATTTTTCCATATCTCAAGCTCATCTGAAAATGTAGTATCATTTGTCATGAAATACGCATCCTTTCATTTAAAGAAAACTTACTGATGATTAGACCTTAGATGAAGAGAAGACCCCTTGTCCTTGTTCTAAATCTGCACATCTTATCGCTTAAGAAGGGCATTCTAGTGATTTAAATTAGGAGTGTTTTCCTTCATACTCCGCTATCTTACCAATCCTGTTTTCATGACGGCCGCCTTCAAATTCTGATGTCAACCATGTTTGGGCAATTTCCCTGGCAAGCCCAGGACCAATTACACGTTCCCCCATCGCCAACATATTGCTGTCATTATGCTGACGAGTCAATTTCGCACTATACACATCATGAACCAATGCACAACGTATCCCTTTAACCTTATTCGCTGCAATGCTCATTCCAATACCTGTACCGCATATTAGTATTCCACGATCAAACTCACCCTGCGCTACTTTTTCGGCAACTGGCAAAGCATAATCCGGATAATCCACGGATGTACTACATTCACAGCCAAAATCCTCAAATGGAATATTTAACTCATTCATTAAATTCTTTATTTCTTCACGGATTTGAATACCACCATGATCCGATGCAATTGCAACTTTCATCAAAATCCTCCTCTAGCTGTTTTTATTTGATTTTATTGTGTCACAAAATTGTGAAAAGATAAAGTGAAGCTATAGGTTTCCGCCCATATAGAAACAGGAAACCTACACTGGTTTCCTGTAAAAATTTAAGTATGAAAGCGTGTAATGGTCTGTTTCAATTTTTCTGCTTGCTCTTTAAGCTCCATAGCCAATTTTTTTACGTTTTCCATAACCTTTGCTTGTTCATGAGTCGTAGCCGTTACTTCTTCCGCTCCAGCAGATGTTTCTTCTGCAATAGCAGCCACTTCTTGAGACTGCCTTGATGTTTCTTCAACACTTTCCATTTGACGATCAACAAGCTCAGTAATATCTTTTACCGCAGCGACAACATTATGTACTGTTTTTGTCATTCCTTCTATCGCTATATCCGTATTAGTACCTTTTTGGGCTTCTTTATTTGCCAAGATGACCTGTTCGCCAATTTGTTTAACAACAGCCTGTACCTCAACCTGAATATTTTGAATCAAACTTGAAATGCCTTGAACAGCTTTAGCGCTCTCATCAGCTAACAGACGGACTTCTTCCGCCACAACAGCAAATCCTTTCCCATTTTCTCCTGCTCGTGCAGCTTCAATGGAGGCATTCAATGCAAGCAGGTTCGTTTGTGCTGCAATATCGCCGACAAGCTCAATGATTTGTTCTACCTTTTTCGCATTTCCCTCTAAACGCTTGACTGTTTTTAGGGACTGTTGGTTTTCTTCAGCCAATTGTTTAATGCCGAAAACTAAGGAATTAACTACTTCTTTACTCTGAGAAAGCTCTGCAGCCATTTCACTGGATATAACAACAGATGCCTTCGCTTTATTTTGAACCTGTTGGGCAATCATGATGACATCATCAATAGATTCAGCCGTATTCATGATGGAAACAGCCGAGGTATCAGCACCTTTGGATATTTCCTCAATGGTTCTAGCAATGTTTTCTGCCTGTTCAGATGCTTTTGAGGATTCTTGAGAAATATGGATGACCTTGTTATTGGTCTCTTGGAAATTTTCTTCAATACTTTGCACCATTTCCCGCAGGTTAAAAAGCATATGGTTAAAAGCTGTGCCTAATGATCGAATCTCATCATCCGTCTTAGATAAAACTACTTCTTCGTTAATACTTCCCTGGGCCGTACTTAACGCCACTTTTTCTAATCTTTGCAGGGGTTTAGTAATAAGACTGGCTGCAAAAAACGCAAGAATTCCAGACCACAATATGCCTAATAGCAGTGTCCCGACACTAAAACTTATCGAACTCATGTTTTTAAAAAACATTGGATGGACCACGAAAATAAAAAATGCCGAGGTTGAATAAGTGATTAAAGCAAGGACTGTGATAAAGATAACTAATTTTTTTCGTAACCCAAACTTATATTGAGTTCTTTCCGCCATTCTTTCCCCCCCTGTAGATTTGTTTACTTTTCCAGACTTTTTACTAATTCTTCTATTAAATCTTGAAGCTCCCTGAACGTTTCCCGATAAAGGTCTTCCGGGCCACCAAACGGATCTATTATGTCTCTATCATGTTTATCGTCATTAACAAATTCTTTTAAAGTAAAAGTTTTATCAATAATATGGGGGAATGTACTCATAATGGCCGCTTTATGCCCTTCCGTCATGGTAAAAATATGAGTAGCCCAATCTATTTCCTTCTCAGATAAAGGTGTTGAGGAATGATTATGTGATATGTTATTTTCAACTAATACACTTTTAGCATGCATTGAAGCGTCTTGGCCAGCTGAAGCATATACGCCAGCAGATCTCACTTCGATACCTATAATATTCTTGTTTTTTAAAATTGCTTCTGCCATGGGGCTTCTGCACGTGTTACCGGTACATACAAATAATACTCGGATCATTTTAACGTCCTCCTTTTTTATCCATTATAAGCTATTGCCCCATTTTTAATAGTCAAAATAAAAGCACTCTTATTATTAAAATATCATAATAAATTCACTTCAAACAAAAAAATTAAGTCTATTTCGTAAACCCTTTATCCTATAAGATAAAACCATCTTTCTTCCCCTTTTTCCGCAGTGAAATGTTTAAAAGAGAAAAATAAAAACCGCCCCGGTAATTCGGAACAGTTGAGGAAGGACAGATATGAAATTAGGTGCATCAAAAGGAGAATAATAGTTTTAGACCAAACGCACACAGAATACTACCACCAAGGATCTCACTGTAAACCCCCAGTAACCCCTGCATCTTTCTCCCCAGCAAAAGTCCCGCCCAGGTTAAAAAAGTGGCAGCCATTCCAAAACAGAGAATGGTCAAAATCGTTTTAGCTCCATAAATCCCTAGCGTTAACCCTACCGAAAAACTATCCAGACTTACCCCTAGAGCAAATATAAACAGACCTTTTCCGATAGGAGCGAGCATCTTATTATCTCTATTTCCAGCTTCTCCCCTTTTACCGGGAATAAACATCTGGATGCCCAAAATTAACAGCAATAGACCGCCAGCGTATGTAGCAAATGTTCCGAATTTATCAGAAATGAAACGACCTGCCCCCATACCTAGCAAGGGCATCCAAATATGAAAAAAGCCTACAGTTAGCCCTATAAAAAGGATTTGCCTTAACCTTAGCTTAAACATCCCCATTCCAAGGCCGACAGAAAAGGCATCCATACCCAACGCAAAAGCCATTAGCAATAAGGTGATGATTTCTCCAGCGAATGTATTCATTCCATACCTCCCTCGGACGTACCTACTACATGTTATGCATGTCCGAAAAGAAATAGAAGAATAAATCAGTTCTTATTACGCATGTTCTTCTATGATTTGATGACCTGCAGCCTTCTCGAGCCGGTTCATAACCGCAACCCCTATACCAGACTCAGGAAACATTTCGCTAAAAATGATATCGACATCAAGTACATCAAATTGTCGTAAAGCATCATATAGCCCTGCTGCAACTGTATGTAAATCCGCTAATGATCCAGGAGCAACAATATAATCCGCCTTATATTCTCGTTGATGTTCAGTAGGTGTTATCACACCGACTTTTAACCCATCACCTCTTTTTTCATCCACAAGCTTCTGAAGGAAAGCTTGATTACCCTTTACTAAAAAAAGAGGGGCTTTCGGTGCATAGTGGGTATATTTCATACCCGGAGCTTTTGGTGCTGCATCCTTATGTTTCAAGGCAGCGTCTTGTCTAACTGTTCCAATGACTGCTTCCAGTTGTTCAACTGTCACGCCACCCGGTCTTAAAATAACAGGCACTTCCTCCGTGCAATCAAGCACGGTAGATTCAACGCCTACACCTGTGGTCCCACCATCGACGATGCCCGCAATCCGGCCCATTAAATCATCCACAACATGTTTAGCTGATGTGGGGCTTGGTTTCCCAGAGGTATTTGCACTTGGAGCAGCAATAGGCAGATTACTTGCTTGAATAAGACCTAGGGCAACCTGATGATCTGGCATCCTCACCGCGACTGTGTCTAAACCCGCCGTCACTAGGTTTGATAGCTGCCCTGGTTTCCGTTTCATAATCAATGTTAAAGGACCCGGCCAAAATTCCGCTATAAGTTTCCTTGCCTGTACCGGAATCTCTTCAACAATATCTTTCAACTGTTCTTCAGTAGCTATATGAACAATTAAAGGGTTATCACTCGGACGCCCCTTCGCTTCAAACACTTTTTTGACAGCCTCGTCACTTTTAGCATTAGCTCCCAGCCCATATACGGTCTCCGTTGGAAAAGCAACCACTTGATCAGCCTTTAATAATTCAGCTGATTGTGTAATTTGGGGATAACTTTGTAAATTATCCACATTTTTATCCACTAACCAAATTTTCGTTTTCATCGTAAACACCTTCACCTTTTAACATTACTTATTTTATATAATTGCTTTTATATGAACGATATTTCAGTCTTATCGTACTATTATTTCTTAAAATATACTTTGAAAGTATAAAAGAAGTATACACATAATTCAAGTGTTATCCACAAATTGTGGATAATTGTAACGAAACGGTGGATAACTTTGTGGATATTATGGATTATTGACAGACTTTTTCGATATTTTGTTAATAACTCTGTGGATATGTATTATTACATTTATCTAATCGTAAAAAAACGAGGGCAGATGCCCTCACTTTAAAAAATCTCATTGAAAATTTCTGCAAATAAGGACTTCACTTCCACCTCGGGTTCCTTTTCCCCTTCATATAATTGTTGACCTCGGTCAGTAGATGCCGTCAAATTATCGCTTGTATCTTCAACGTTCTCTTCGATAACTTTCTGTGTCACTTCTTCCTTAACCTTTTCTTCTGTCACTTCCTCTTTTACACTTTCCTCTATAACTTCTTCTTTAACTTTTTCCTCTGGCGCTTCCTCTTTTACACTTTCCTCTATAACTTCTTCTTTAATCTTTTCCTCTGGCACAACTTTCTCTTCATTCGTTGCAGCATATGCCTTCCCTTTTGAAGTCACTGATTCTTCATCTTCATCCTCGACAATTGGACTTTGGCTTACAGCTGTCCCATTTGAAAAATCCAGGAAACATAATGGAGGAAATAACACACACCACCAATTAGCCCCTTCCCCTTCACCAAGTGTGATAATCACCGCTTCATAATCACCTGCAGGATATAAATACTGACCATAAAGCTTTGTCGGGAATTCCGCCTGTCCAAAATCGACGTTGACTGACTGTTCCAAACCATTTTCCCTCACTACTGCCTCCGCTGTTGCTTGGATATCTGGTAAATGCGAAGTAATCACTTCCCTCGCCTCATCCAAAGAGGTAAGCTCCTGAACCCACTTCGTAATATCTTCATTTACTTTATCTCTAATCAGGCGCTTAACAGCTTGATCCTCTTCTGTATCACTATTAGCAAGTATTCGCAGACGAATTGCTTCATCCGGAATCACCATAGTTTCTTCCGCACTGACCGCCTCCGCTTTAGGCATATATATACTTACAATTGTTCCTATTGTTAAGATTAATAGATAGATAATGGCTAAATGTTTAGTTTTCATCGCCCTCGCCCCCTCACACAAATTAGTCTCGCCAATTTTCCGTTATCTTAAACTAGTAAAAGTAAAAAAGAGGATAACTAAAAATATAGATTCTAAAAGGTATATTGGGTGAAGCACGTTACATTCCAAACAAAAAAAATCCGTCTCACATATGAGACGAATCATTTTAATACAGCAAAGACCATTCGATCCTTTTTGTTAATGTCATTTTCAATGGACACTTCTGCCGCAGGAAATGTCCGCTTTAAGAGACCAGCAACTGCCTGACCCTGTCCAGTGCCTACCTCAAAGCCAATCAGTCCCGGTACTTTCATAACAAGTGGCAATTGTTCCATAAATCGGCGATAGAAGTCTAAACCATCGACACCAGCGAATAACGCACGATGTGGTTCATGATCAGTTACGACCACTGACATGGATTTTTGATCATCATTTGGTATATAAGGAGGATTCGATAAAAGGATGTCCACCTGATTGTTCTGCTTAATGAATGGCTGCAGCAAATCGCCTTGCACAAACTGTACCTCAGCTCCAAGTAACTTGGCATTCTTTCTCGCTACCTCAAGTGATGGATCTGCTATATCCGTGGCTGTCACCAGCAAGCCTGTTTCTTCAAGCTTCATCGTAATTGCAATCGCACCGCTGCCCGTCCCAATATCCGCTAAGCTTAGCTTCTGTCCCTTCGTAAAAATGTTAGGGAGCTTGCGAAGTGTATAATAAATTAATTCTTCTGTTTCAGGTCTTGGAATCAACACTTCTTCATTAACAAGGAAGGCCCGTCCATAAAATTCTTCACTGCCTGTAATATATTGAACAGGGGTCCCATCAACATGTAGCTCAACAGCGGACTTAAATTGTTCTAACTCCTCTTTACTGAGTTCATAATGGAGATTGGCTAATAGCTGGGAGCGAGTTTGCTTTAAATAATGCTGCAACAAAATTTCTCCTGCATTAGCATCCCGATCATTTTCTTTTAAAAAAGAAGAAGCCCATTTAAGGACTTCGAATACTTTCATTACAGAATTATTCATCTGCATTTTCCAGTCTTGAAGATTGATCTTCCATGATTAAGGCATCCACGACATCATCCAGCTTACCTTCCATAATTTGATCCAGCTTTTGAATCGTTAAGCCGATACGATGGTCGGTAACACGGTTTTGCGGGAAGTTATACGTACGAATCCGTTCTGAACGATCACCCGTTCCAACGGCAAGCTTCCTGTTTTGGTCATATTCCGCCTGTACTTCGCGATGAATTTTGTCATACACACGGGCACGCAAAACTTTCATTGCTTTTTCTTTGTTCTTGATTTGTGATTTTTCATCCTGACAAGATACAACGGTATTTGTTGGAATATGCGTCAATCGCACCGCTGACATTGTGGTGTTAACACTCTGTCCTCCTGGGCCACTCGACGCAAAGGTATCTACACGAACATCCTTATCATGGATTTCAACTTCCACTTCCTCAGCTTCCGGTAAAACGGCAACCGTAGCCGTGGACGTATGAATCCGTCCGCCTGATTCAGTTTCAGGTACACGCTGCACGCGATGGGCTCCATTTTCGAATTTCAACTTTGAATATGCACCGTTACCATTAATCATGAAAATGATTTCCTTATAACCACCAAGCCCTGTAGGACTTGATTCAATAACTTCAGTCCTCCAGCCTTGCACCTCAGCAAAACGGCTGTACATACGGTATAGACTACCTGCAAATAAGGCCGCTTCATCTCCGCCTGCCGCTCCGCGGATCTCCATGATTACGTTTTTATCATCGTTAGGGTCTTTTGGAATAAGCAATATTTTCAGCTTATCTTCAAGACCTTGTATGGTCTCTTCAAGTTCATTAATCTCTTCTTTAACCATTTCACGCATATCCGCATCAAGTTTGTCTTCAAGCATCGCCTTGGCTTCCTGGAGTTGCTCACGAACTGCTTTATACTCTTTATACGCTGAAGCCGTCTCCTGAATACTGGATTGCTCCTTAGAATATTCCCTTAGCTTCTTTGAATCATTAATGATTTCAGGGTCACTCAATAGTTCATTCAATCTTTCATATCTATCTTCTACAGCCTGCAGTCGATCAAACAAATTATTCACCTCATAAATTTTCCAAAACATCTACATGAAACGAGTTGGAAGTAATCCATCCTTTTTAACTATAAATAAGTGCCCCAACCGAGTTCACTTCTAGCTTAATTATAGTATAGGTGAATAATCAACGTCAAAGAGGATTCAAAATTGTGGTTATTTCTTTAATTTTACATCTATATTATATTGGGGAACAACCCTGGTTATCATGTCCTGAATTCGCTGCTTTTCCTCCTTTCTTTCTTCATCCGTCTTGATTTCACCTTTATCATGGACCGTAACATGTATGGTATTGCCATTAAACCATACGGAGCCTGCATCATAATTAGTTTCCGATTTAACGATTGATCGGATTTTATCTATTTCCTGCCCCATGGATGGAGAATTATTGGATGTTTGATGCGGAGTGTTGAGGACTTGATCCGATGGCCGTTCCGCTTCATTGTCCCAATCATTATTAGATACACGTTTTAAACTTTTGCCAACAAAATCTTTGCCATCCCGGGATTGATCCCCATATTCCGAATCATTATTTATTGCATTGTCATTTTGACTGCATGCTGTTAGTGCAGCAAGAAGAAAAGCAGTCATAAAAATCAGTATTGATTTCATATTTTTTCCCTCCATTTTGGTTATGTTTATAAAGAGCGTTTCCTCTTCAGCTTTCCCAAAATGAAGCAAAATGTATCTTTTATTTCTCTTCCCTCTTTTTTACAAAATGCTCGACTTAATCTTAATGATTAAAGTTTATTGCAAATGTCAACATTTTGAATAATTTTTATTTTTAGTTCAAACCGCATTGCGTTAAACTTCATCTTAAAATCTTTGTATGTTAAAATCCTTTTGAAAGGATTATCTACATGGATTTAGGAGAAAATGAATAAAGGGTAATAATTAGCTCCCCTTTCTTCCAAATAGGGAGTTTTTTTATTGTTTGTAATTACAACAGGAGGATTCAACTATGCATTTATTGCCGCGGGAAATCGACAAGCTTATGATAGTGGTGGCAGCGGATCTTGCTAAGCGCCGAAAAGACAGAGGATTAAAGTTAAACCATCCGGAGGCTGTCGCCCTCATCACTTATGAGGTAATGGAAGGGGCAAGAGACGGGAAAACTGTAGCCCAACTTATGGAGTATGGGGCTTCCATTTTGACACAAGAAGATGTCATGGAAGGAATACCTGAAATGATAGATGATATTCAGGTTGAAGCAACTTTTCCAGATGGAACGAAATTGGTGACTGTCCACAGCCCGATACGATAAATAGGAGGGATAGCTATATGTTGCCAGGAGAATATATTTTAAAAGAAGAAGAGATTATTTGTAATGAAGGAAGAGAAGTATTCACCATTTCTGTTACTAACGCCGGCGACCGCCCTATTCAGGTCGGATCACATTTTCATTTCTACGAAGTAAATGAAGCACTCCAATTTAATAGGAAGAAAGCTTACGGAAAGCGATTAAATGTCCCTGCTGGAGCGGCTGTTCGTTTTGAACCCGGGGATGAAAAAGAAATACAGCTTATAAATTTTGCAGGAGAACGGCGTATATACGGGTTCAATAATAAAGTAGACGGCAAATTAGAGAGTGAGGATGAATCATGAGTTTTAAAATGTCCCGAAAACAATATGCTGAAATGTACGGACCAACTACTGGTGACTCTATCCGCCTTGCTGACACAGATTTGTTTATTCAAATTGAAAAAGATTACACTTCATACGGAGAAGAAGTTGTCTTTGGCGGCGGAAAAGTCATTCGGGACGGCATGGGCCAGCACCCCCTTGCAACTCGTAAAGACGGTGTGGCAGATACCGTTATAACGAACGTAGTAATTTTAGATTATACAGGAATTTGTAAAGCAGACCTAGCCATTCGAGATGGTAAAATTTCTGGAATTGGTAAAAGCGGAAATCCACTCGTTATGGACAATGTGGATATTATTATTGGCGCATCTACAGAAATAATCGCCGGTGAAGGTTTGATTGTGACAGCTGGTGCCATCGATACCCACGTTCATTTTATTAATCCGGAACAAGTACAGGTAGCACTAACATCTGGAACAACAACATTAATCGGGGGCGGTACAGGTCCTGCAGCTGGATCTAAGGCAACTACGGTTACTCCGGGTGAATGGAATATTCACCGCATGCTTGAAGCTGCTGAAGGCCTCCCAATAAATATTGGATTTACAGGTAAAGGACATGCTGCTTCCATTGAACCCTTAACCGAGCAAGTTAGAGCTGGAGTTATCGGATTAAAAGTTCATGAAGACTGGGGAGCTACTGGTTCATCCCTTGACTACGCACTACAGGTAGCAGACGAATATGACATTCAAGTTGCCCTGCACGCAGATACATTAAATGAAAGCGGATTTATGGAAAATACCATGGCCGCAGTAAAAGACCGAGTTCTTCACATGTACCATACTGAAGGCGCAGGCGGTGGCCATGCACCTGATTTAATCAAATCAGCAGGTTACCATAACATTCTGCCTTCATCAACGAATCCCACCCTCCCTTATACCGTTAATACTATCGACGAACACCTTGATATGGTCATGGTTTGCCATCATTTAAATCCTTCTGTTCCAGAAGACATCGCTTTTGCAGATTCTAGAATAAGAAGGGAAACAATTGCAGCAGAAGATATCCTTCACGACATGGGCGTATTTAGCATGGTAAGCTCTGATGCCCAAGCAATGGGCCGGGTAGGAGAAGTCGTTCTACGCACATGGCAAGTAGCAGACAAAATGAAAAAACAAAGAGGCATCCTGTTTGGAGATAGCAAATATGCCGACAACAACCGGGCTAAGCGCTATATCGCCAAATATACTATTAATCCAGCCATTACACATGGGATTTCAGAGCATGTTGGTTCTATTGAAGTTGGAAAATTGGCAGATTTAGTCCTCTGGTCTCCAAAGTTTTTTGGCGTGAAGCCAGAAATGGTGCTTAAAAACGGCCTTGCGGTTACTGGGTTAATGGGTGATGCCAATGCATCTATCCCGACACCACAGCCGTATATTTATCGTCCAATGTACGCTCAGTTTGGAAAGGCCTTAGCAAAAAGTTCGGTTACTTTCATTTCTCAAGCAGCCTACGATGATGGTGTTCATGAAAAACTTGGACTACATAAAATGATTCTACCTGTTGGCGGAATTCGGACTCTAACTAAGAAAGATATGAAATTAAATGCTGAAACACCTGATATTACAGTTGATCCGCAAACATATGAAGTAAAAGTAAATGGAGAACTCCTGACATGCGAGCCGGTTGATACGGTGCCAATGGGTCAGCGATATTTCCTATTCTGAGGTGAAAAGTATTGATTATAGAAAAAGTTGTCACTAACTTAGAAAAAATGGATACAAACGAAATTAAAAAGCGTCATATAGAAAAAGTGTACTTGGAAAGCGCACATTTAATGAAGCGAATTCAACGGGTCAAAACGGATCACGGCAATGAGCTTGGTATTCGCTTAAAAGAGCATCGAGACCTTTTAGCTGGAGATGTATTATACATGGATGATAAAAATATGATCGTCATAGATGTGCTATCAGATGATTTACTTGTTATCTCCCCTCGAAGCATAAAAGAAATGGGGACAATCGCCCATCAACTTGGCAACCGTCACCTCCCTGCTCAATTTGAAGAAGATGATATGTTGGTCCAATATGACTATTTGGTTGAGGAATTACTTCAAGAACTCGGAATTCCTTTTAAACGGGAAGAACGAAAAGTGAAACAAGCGTTCCGTCATATAGGCCACAGTCATGAATAACAATATTCTCTCTTTGTTTCAGCTATGCGACTCTAATTTACCTACCGGCGCTTTCAGCCATTCTTTCGGCCTGGAGAGTTATATACAAGAAGATCAAGTTAAGGACCAGGAGACATTTTTCCAGTGGCTTAAAGTGTATTTACATGAGCAGCTCATCTACTCAGATGGGCTTGCCTCTCGTCTCGTTTACGAAGCTCTTATGGATGAGGATATTCAAGAAATATGGAACCTGGATCGCCTATTAACTGTCCAAAACTTGCCGAGGGAAACGCGGGAAGGAACACAAATGATTGGGGATCGAATGCTAAAACTCACAGAATCGCTATACGGTATGCCAATCCTCTCACAATATAGAGCGGAAATTAAGAGAAAGAGTTCATTCGGCCATCCCGCTATTGTATTTTCGATGGTAGCACATGGGCTTGGGGTAACAAAACCAGACACCATCCTCTACTATTTGTATTCTGCTATTTCCAGCCAAGTTCAAAATGCGGTACGGGCCATTCCTCTTGGACAAACAGCAGGCCAAACAATTACTCACAATTTTATACCAGAATTAACACAGGCTGTGGAAAGAATTCTGCAACTAACGAAAGATGATTTTGGCATCGTTTCTCCTGGTATTGAACTGTCTCAAATGAAACATGAACGCGTTAACATTCGAATATTTATGTCTTAATTTTTTTGAAAGAATCAGTAAAGGGAGTGTTTTAATGGAACCAATAAGAATCGGTGTTGGAGGACCTGTTGGAGCAGGTAAAACAATGCTTGTAGAAAAATTGACACGCCATCTCGAAAATGAAATAAAAATGGCAGTTGTCACAAACGATATTTACACAAAAGAAGACGCTAAATTTTTAATACAAAATGGTGTTCTTCCAGAGGATCGGATCATTGGTGTAGAAACGGGCGGCTGTCCTCACACCGCCATTCGCGAAGATGCTTCCATGAACTTCGCTGCTATCGATGAGTTAATCGAGCGTCACCCGGACGTTGAACTTATTTTTGTTGAAAGTGGCGGAGACAATCTTGCAGCTACTTTCAGCCCCGAACTAGTTGACTTTTCTATTTATATTATTGATGTTGCCCAAGGGGAAAAAATCCCCCGCAAAGGCGGACAAGGTATGATTAAATCTGATTTGTTCATCATTAATAAAACGGACCTTGCTCCATATGTCGGTGCCAGCCTTGAAGTAATGGCAAAGGACACTAAAGTATTCCGTGGTGACAAACCATTCGTTTTTACCAATTTAAAAAATGATGATGGCCTTCCTGAAGTAATCGACTGGATTAAGCAGCATGCTTTATTAAAAGGTTTAGATTAATATGACAGATTGGACTGGCACTTTATCTCTGGACCTAGAAGAACGGAAAGGGAAAACCGTCGCAAAAAGGGTGTATTTTCAAGGTGCACTCAAAGTTATGCGACCGATTTACTTTGATGATTCAGGTCAGGTCTGCTATTACCTTCTAAATCCCGGCGGCGGCTATTTAGACGGCGATCGATACAAGATGGAGATATCAGCCGATGAAGGCTCTAAAGTTACTTTAACTACCCAATCTGCGACAAAAGTATATAAAACGCCGAAAGGCTATGCCTATCAGGAAACCCAAATTCACTTGCAAAAAGGCAGTTATTTAGAATACCTTCCAGATCCGCTAATTGCTTATGAAAATGCTCATTACAAGCAAAAAAATGTAGTTCATATGGAAAGTGGAGCAACGTTTATTTACACAGATATTCTCACACCTGGCTGGTCCCCGGAGGGTAAAAAGTTTAGCTATAATACCATTCAATTAGTTACTGAGGTTTATCTGAATGGTAAACTTGGTGTGTTTGACCATATCAAATTAATGCCAGAACAACAAACACTTTCGGGTCTAGGTTTCATGGAAGGCTATACTCACCTAGGCTCTATGATTGCGGTCAGCGAATATACCAATAATTCTCTTCTCGATGAGTTGTATGAAGTGATTCAAATAGAAGAATCGAGTTTTAAATTTGGAATTTCAAAGCTAGCCGTGCCAGGCTTTAGCATACGAATCCTAGCCAACTCTACCCAAGTCATTGAACGAATATTGGATCAGTGCCAAAAGATCCTCAGCGAGAAGTGGAATAATCGTGCACCAAGCTTTTTACGGAAATATTAATACATTCATCGGAGGCTGCTCCTTTAAAAGGCACAGCCAGATGAGCCATTGTATATTGTATTTATTTTGAGTTCCTAAATTCACATTACACTGTGCTATTAAAGACCGATTTCCCATGAACTGCGCCCTTTAAATGACAGTCTTAAATAAAGACCTATATAATAGGCAATTAATAGATTACTCCGGTATTTTACCGATCTTGTAACTCAATATTTACGATAATCTAGGAAAAATATTTAAGTAGAAACTTTCGTGAGAGGGGATACAGTATGCCTGAAGATAAGAATACAAAACCCGAACTTGAAGATTTTGAGGTAGAAACAGTGTTTGAGAACCGTGTTCACGAGCGACACGCATTCACTTTTAAGGTCCAAGGAGAGGAATTCAAGGGGCATTTTCATGAGGATGAAATTCATTGGCTCCACCCTCACCCAAAACAAATGATTGGTGGAAGTAAAGTGGACATTATTGAAACTACCATACATTCATTAATGCGACACTATGGAATTTCAAAAGAGATTAAAGACCTTGAATTAAAACCAGCATTTGAAGACCGGGTACATGAACGCAGACAATTTTCTTTGCAAGTGCAGGGAGAGGAATTCAAAGGCTTTGTTCATGAAGGAGAAATTCAATGGTTCCATCCTCAGCCAAAGCAAAAGCTTGAAGAGGATCTGGTTGAGGCAATTGAATCAGAAATCCATGAAAAAGTAGCGGAACACGAAAATAATAGTAAAGAGAATGATTAGAAATAGATAATATAAGAAAGGAGGTCTCTGTTAAAGAGATCTCCTTTTCGAATGTCATTCAATTAATTTCTTTATCTCAACTAAAATCATTTAAATCAATCACACGTTGACAAAGTCTTTGCATAAGCTTAGATTCATGAGTTACAACTACTATTCCCATCTTTCTCTTTTTAGCAATTTCAATGACCGCATGCCAGATTTGAGCTTGTGTGATTGCATCAAGCATTGTTGTCATTTCGTCTGCAATTAGAAATCGAGTATTGGGTCCTAATGCACGGGCAACACAAAATCGTTGTAGCTCTCCTCCCGATAGTTCGTTAGGCCATCGTTCTAGCCACTCCCGATCAATTCCCAGTAATTCTAACACCTCTTTATTGGGTTTCCATCCTTCATTAAGAATCTTGTGCATCTTCCATCGTGGATTAATCGCTTTTTCTGGATGCTGAAAGATCAATTGAACAGGATGATATCCTTTCTTTGGTAATGGAGCACTATTAAAGGTCACAGTTCCCTCAATTGGTGTCTCAAAACCCGCTAAAATCCGGCAAAAAGTTGTTTTCCCACATCCACTTGGACCAGTGATGCCAACGATTTCTCCTGGCTCTAGCGTTAAATTGACTCCTTGAAACAGCCATGGTCCATTTCCATATCGAAATCCGATGTCTTTTGCTTCAAGTTGCATGAATACACCTCACCATTCCCCCCCTAAGTTTTCGCATTTCAGGTTGTACTTGCCGGCATTCAGGTGTTGCCATTTCGCAACGTGGTGCAAACAAACATCCCGCTGGTAATGAACTTGGATGAGGTTGCGAACCTGGAATTGGAATAAAATCATTTTGAGGTAATGCTCTCCACAAAGCCTTACTATAAGGATGCCGTATTTCCTCACCGTGACCTTTAAAGTTCTCCACTGGAGCTACCTCTACTGTAGTTCCTGCATAAAATACGGCAATTTTATCTGCAATATTAAGGGCCGATTCAATATCATGAGTTATCAGCATCACCGCACAACCATTGTCGGCAACCTCTCTAAAATTATTTAGCGCTTCCTTTATTACATCGGGGTCGAGCCCTGGAGTAGGCTCATCCGCAATAATCACCTTTGCTCCGCTTACCATTGCAGTGGATAGAAGCGTCCTCCTGGCCATACCTCCAGAAAGTTGAAATGGATACATTTTCTCAACCTCTTGCCTTAAGTGATAGCGCTCAAAAACCTCTCGTTGAACCGATACAGCATCCCCATTTTTTACAGAAGTACGGACTTGACTTCCAACACGCATGAGTGGGTCTAGAAAGTTTACCGATTGTGGTACAAGAGCAATTTCCTTACCTCTTAATACAGTTTGCCGATCAGGGGTGAGTTCCTCTCCCGCATATTTAATTACTCCACTTATACTTGCATTTCTCGGCAATATTCCTAGAATGGCATGTGCGAGCAGACTTTTTCCCGATCCACTCGCTCCAACAACAGCAAGAATCTCACCTGCCTCAAGAGTAACATTTAAACTTGATATAACTTTATGAGTTTTCTGTTTAAGTCCAGTATATTGCTTAAAAGATACTGATAAATTTTCCACTTCAAGAATAGGCATTTGTTAACTCCTCTTAATATTGAACGTAGCATATCTGATTAATCTTGAGCCCTATTAGGATCTATGAGCATCCGGATATTCTCTCCAATCTGATCAAACGTTCTAACGATAATCAGCAAACAAAGCCCTGGAAAAAAGGCAAGCCACCACATACCTGAAGATAAGTACTTCATCGATTCTGATAGAATAATTCCAATTGCCGGCTCGTGAGGCGACAATCCTAAACCTAAAAATGTAACTGCCGCCTCATGTAAAATAACATGAGGAAACAGTAACATAAAACCAATTAAGAGTTGTGGAGCTATATGTGGAAGAATATGATGCAAAGCAATCCACCATTGGGATTTCCCCATTTTCTGTGAAACCTGAACATATTCCGCTGAACGGACTTGCATAACCTCTGCCCTGATGACTCGAGCAAGACTTGGCCAATGTGTTAAAGTTAATCCAATTACAATTCCTTTAAATCCTCCCCCTAATGTAAAAGCGATAAGAATAAGAGTTACGAGATGTGGTACACTCAGAAAAAGGTCGATGAGCCATGAAATAAGACGATCTGCCATTTTCCCCATTGTTGCTGCTGCCATACCCAAGAAAAGAGCAATTGACGCACTTCCAATTGCTCCAATCAATCCAACTCCTATACTTAAAGAAAGTCCCATTACCGTTCTTGTAAACATATCTCTACCTAACCAATCGGTACCAAAGAGATGGTCTAGGGATGGAGGAGCATTTCGATCATTAAGATTTGTTACAATTCTCCCCTCATCAATTAAAACACCTCCTAATATAACAATTACTAAAAAAATAATTGAAATTAGGATTATAAAAAGCGTCCGCTGCTTTCGATTCGAAGGAAGTTGTTTATGATTATCTTTATTTTTTAATTTGAGGCTTGAAATCATATCTTCTCCCCTCCCTCATTCTCGGATCTAATAAACGATAGCTCAAATCAGCCAGTAAATTTCCTACAAAAACAAATATTGTACTAAATATAACTAATCCCAATAAAAGGGGAACGTCTCCCCTTAGCCCCGCTTCTACCGTAGCCTGTCCTAAACCGGGATATGAAAAAACTTGCTCAGCCAGCACTGCTCCACCAAACAATTCACTAAAAGCCGCAAATTGCAAGGTAATCGCTGGCAAAGCAACATTACGTAATCCATGTCTCCAAAACAAGACAAAACCTTGTTCACCTCTCGCCCTAGCGAATAAGACATAATCACTAGCAAGAACATCAATCAGCTTCTGGCGCGTATGTAGTGCCACATTAGCGACCCCAACTATACTAAGTGTGATCGCTGGCAGAATAAGATGATTGATTCGATCCACCATTGTGACATTTTCCGCAAGGACCCCAGCTGGAACCCCCATTCCAATTGGAAACCATTTTAGCCAAACGGCAAAAACGATAAGAATAAGGAGCCCCATCCAGAAGGTAGGAGTTGAAGCTAGTGTGAAACAGTACCATTTTATTATTCGATCAACCCAAGTCCCCTTTTTCATTGCCGCTACAACACCCATGGCAAATCCAATCATACCTGATAATACCCAAGCTGATATCATGAGCGCTAGGGAATTTAAGAATCGTTCACCAATTATGTCAATTACCGGGCGGCGAAATATCATTGAAGTTCCTAAATCACCTGTTAGCAAAGCAGAGCCCCAATTCAAGAACTGCACCATAACTGGTTGGTCAACTCCCCAATATTCAGCTATCTTCTCCCGTTGCTCAGGTCCTACCTTCAACATATCTGCACCGATGTAGGCTTGAATTGGATCAATCGGAGAGTTTTTTATTAATAGAAAAGAAATTAAACAAATGGCAAATAATAATGTGACCATTCTTAAACCTTTCAACAATAAAAATAATCCAAGCTTTCCACCTATATATTTACGCACAGTTACTTAGTCCATTTCCATTCAACTATATTATCTGTTGCAGGCCAACCATGACCATGAACATGGATTCTTTGTTCTCCGATATCAAGTCCATCTTTCACTAAATATAAATGATCAATATTCACTAACCAGGCCCATGGAGCGTCGCCATTCGCACTTAAACCTGTTGTTCCATCCCATTGCGCTTTTTTCCAAAACTCAATTGCTTCTGTTTCACTTGTAGCGCGAAGAGCCTTTTCAAAATAATCATCTACCGTTTTGTTTTGATAAAAACCAGTATTATAATAGTCTACCCCTGCAAATTCACTACTATAAATGTTATACATCTCATGAGGGTCATGGCTTCCCCAACCTAAAAGGACAGCATTCGAATACATTTTCTTTTCAATAATATCCCAGCTTCCACCTTCTAATTTAATATGAATTCCTAGTGGCTCGATCATATCGGCCACAGAAATGGCAAGAGATTGTCTTATTGCATCACTCGCTAAGTAATAAAGAGTGAACTCCGCTTTCAAAGAGTCTTTCTCAAGAATCCCATCTCCATCTGTATCCTTCCACCCGGCTTCTTTCAAAAGTTTTCGCGCACCGTCCAAATCAGCATCTTTAATGACTGTATCTGGGTTCCACCAAGGAAGGCCATCCACTGAAGTATAGGCTGGAGTCCCGCGTCCTTCTAAGACTCCATCCACAAGTGCTTTTCGGTCTACTCCAATATTTATCGCATGACGAATAGCTGGATCGGCTGTTACATCGTTACCAATTGGTAAACCATCTTCAGTAAAATCCCCTGACTTTATAAATGGGAAGACGATTCCCCGATTATCTACGGTTTTTACTGATTCCAGTCTCATTCCAGGTACTTCCTGGTTACTAAACGCAGCTGGTATATAGGCAAGATCAACCTTTCCCGCTTGTGCAGCAGCAAATGACGCATCCTCGTTTAAGAATAAAAAGGTTATCTTTTTAAAATACGACTTTTTGTCATAGTATTCAGGATTAGCCTTTATAATAAGCTGTTGCCCCTTGTCCCATTGAACGAGCTGATAAGGCCCTGAACCTATAGGGTTTTCAGCATAGTCTGCTCCATATGCATGTTTTGGGACAATTCCCGTTCCTACTAAAGAATTAACAAATGTTGATTGAGGTTCTTTTAATGTGAATTTTACTGTGTAATCATCCATTGCCTCTACTTTATCCATACCATTAAGATCAACAACTGACCCATTTTTAGTAGCTGTTTCAAATGTAAAGACTACATCATCAGCGGTTAATGGTTGACCGTCTGAAAATTTCACATCCTTACGCAAGATTACAGTCCAAACCTTGCCATCTTCATTGACTTTATAACTGGTTGCAATATCATTTACAATGTTTAACTTGTTATCTCTTTTTAGTAGAGTACTCTGGAATAGCGGTGAACCATAACGTCCCCATCCAGTCGTTGGATCAAAACCTGCTTCAGGCTCAGATCCAAAAGCCATCACAAGTTCGTCCTTTTTCTTCTGAATACCCTCACCATTTGCATCACCAGATTGATCGAGTTGTTGATTACAACCCCCTAACATAAAAGATGAAACTAATGTAGCTAATACTATAATTCCAAACAATTTCTTTTTCATTTGTCACACCCCATAAATTAATATCTTTCTAATAAAGGTTAAATACTTAACCCGCCTGTAAAATTAGGTGAATTTCACGGGTGCATACCTCACCCGATTTACAGGAATAAACAACTAATTGGTACACAAAAAATACATTATTCAATTAATTCAGATACGTATAAGGCAAATGTCCATAGCATCTTTCTGGCAGGTGTTGTTACAGGAGGTATTACAAATCATGACTACGATGAAGATAAACAATTTCGCGGAATAAAAATTGTGGAAACTAAACTACATAAAATAGCATAAGACGAGAATAGGCACCTGCTGATTTGGTGTCTATTCTCGTCTATCCCTTATCTAAATAGTTTATTTGATAATAAACAGCTTTATTATCTACTGAAGGACTCACTTTGCAAGAGATATTAGAAAAGAATTTTTTCCATACAACAACAACAACAACAATAGTAAACGACTTTTGTGTCAAGTATACGATTTTTTCTATAATTAAACAACTCTATTATTAGCATAAAATCAAGTTTGATAAAACTCTAAATCAAGAATTTAAAAGCAATTGAATGCGGTAACGTATAGGACTGAATAGTTTTGAGTAGGCGAGAGGGGGAATAGAAAAATGAAGAGACTTATACAGGTCTAATGATTGATCCATGAAAGGGACACACAGGGCTAAATAAGTAACAACAAAGGATACCCTCTTGAATTTGATATCAATAAAACACAAGGTTTTGCCACTCTAACACTCAAGGTAATAGCAGTTTTCCCTTAGGCTCTTTTTTAGCTGAACTTCTGTAATTAATAAAAGTGCCCTAAGATCTCTTTGGACCTTAAGGCACCATGATTTAAATATGTTCTTTAATCCCTGCCGTCTGCTTGCCTGGGACTTCGTGGTGATGGCGGCAACGGGGCTCGTATGATTCCGATGCGCCTACAAGGATGATCGGCTCATCATAGGAGGCCGGTGCACCATTAATCAATCGTTGTGTCCTGCTCGCAGGTGATCCGCACACTTCACACACAGCCTGTAGCTTTGTTACTGATTCCGCTAGCGACAATAAAGCAGGCATAGGACCGAATGGTTCACCTCTGAAATCTTGATCGAGTCCTGCCATAATCACTCGATAACCGCTGTCCGCAAGATGCTGGGCAACCCCTACAATTTCATGATCAAAAAATTGCACTTCATCTATTGCAATGATATCTAAGGGCTTGTCTAAATACTTAAAAATATCTGTTGAATGGGCAATAGGTTTTGCCATCACAGAGGACCCATTGTGTGATACGACAGCCTCTTCCGCATAGCGATTATCTATAGCAGGTTTAAAAACAGCTATTTGCTCTTTAGCAAATTGAGCACGGCTGACTCGTTTAATCAATTCCTCAGATTTACCTGAAAACATGCTTCCGCAAATAAGCTCGATCCAGCCTGTTTGTTTCATTACATACATGGAAACAGCTACTCCCTTCCACCTGTCAATCCCTTGGCCATAATGGAATTAGACCCGGCTTTATATAAATTCAAACTTGTTTACAGAAAAGAAAAAACAGGCAAGAAAAATACTTGCCTGTTTTTTGAAAAGTCCGGCTTATTTAATACCGTATTTTTTGTTGAAACGATCAACACGTCCGCCAGCTTCAGCGAATTTTTGACGACCAGTATAGAATGGGTGGCATTCTGAACAAGTCTCAACTTTGATCTCTTCTTTAACTGAACCAGTTTCAAAAGTGTTTCCGCAAGAGCAAGATACTTTTGAAAGTTTATAATTTGGATGAATTCCAGTTTTCATTCTTTTCAGCTCCTTCTGCCCTGAATCATTCGAAACAGAGTTATATACTTCAAGGTGTGGGAAAAGTACCCTCACATTTATTGTAAAAACACATGAACTCATTATAGCAACTTAAGAGTAGTTGTGCAACAGTTTGTTTCTTTCCCTGTTTACGAACGTTTTGCGTTTGCTGGTCCCTTTTTCATTTCTAACATCTCTTCATCCAACTTACTGAAAAATTCTTCATTTCCTTTTGTCTGTTTTAAACGGCGAAGGAATTTTTCGGCAAAATCAGGTGAATCAGACATTGTTTTCCGAATTGCCCAAAGTTTATCCAAACGATCTTTCGGAATTAACAGTTCTTCTTTACGAGTACCAGAGCGACGAATATCAATCGCTGGGAAAATACGTCTTTCTGCAAGGGCCCGATCTAAATGAAGCTCCATATTACCTGTACCTTTAAACTCTTCATAAATGACGTCGTCCATTCGGGAACCTGTATCTACCAAAGCTGTAGCAAGAATCGTCAAGCTACCACCCTCTTCGATATTTCTAGCTGCACCGAAAAAACGTTTTGGCCGGTGAAATGCAGCCGGGTCAATCCCTCCGGATAGTGTACGACCGCTTGGCGGAATGACAAGGTTGTATGCACGTGCCAGACGAGTAATACTGTCCATTAAAATAATAACATCACGTTTATGTTCAACTAGGCGCATTGCCCGTTCTAACACTAGTTCTGCCACTTTGATATGGTTCTCCGGCACTTCATCGAACGTCGAACTAACCACGTCCCCAGCCACGGAACGTTCAATGTCTGTTACTTCTTCCGGACGTTCATCAATAAGCAATACAATCAATTCCGATTCCGGATGATTCGTGGTTATGGCATTAGCAATTTCTTTGATTAACATCGTTTTACCAGCCTTTGGCGGTGCAACAATCAAACCACGCTGTCCAAAACCAACAGGTGCTAAGACATCCATAATTCTCGTTGATAAATTCTTCGGTGTTGTTTCCAGTTTAATTTGTCTGTTTGGATACAGCGGTGTTAAGCCTGGGAAATGAACACGCTCTTTAGCGGACTCTGGGTTATCTCCATTGACAGCTTCAACATGCAGCAATCCATAATAACGCTCGTTTTCTTTTGGCGGCCTAACCTTACCGGAAACCTTATCACCGTTACGCAAATCAAATCTGCGGATCTGCGAAGCAGAAATATAGATATCCTCCGAGCTTGGAGAATAGTTAATTGGACGTAAGAAACCAAAGCCCTCTGAAGGGATAATCTCTAAAACGCCTTCCATGAACAGAAGACCATCTTGCTCAGCTTGTGCCTTTAAGATTGCGAAAATAAGTTCCTTTTTTGACAGTTTGCTGTAATAGGAAACTTTATATTCACGCGCGTGCTCATAGAGGTCCTTTAGTTTCATGTTTTCTAAATTGGAAATAGTTAAATTCATTATGACACCACACTTTTATTAATTAAACGTTTTCACCCATACTGAAAAAGAAATGGTTTGTTAAATGGAAGAAAAACCGCAATCCATGTACCCGACCAGAGTTTTCTTAGAAAGGATGATACATTTTTACATGTAAAGAAGAAAATTATTTGAAGGCTTCTTGAAGTTTGGAGTGAAAGGGCAGATTATATATATTCAAATCAATTATTAGTAGACCAAGCTTTATTTTACTTTTTTTATTTTAATTATTCAACTTAAATTTTTTTATAGAGAAAGCGAGCGATGAAACCGCTCGCTTTCTCTCGGTAATTTTTTATGAAAATAGTCTCAGTCAATTAAGCCATTCGGTTTAATTTTTAGACTATGTCTTCCATCAATGAAACGAACGGTACCTGATTTAGCACGCATGACTACGGATTGTGTTTCACCGTAATGGCCTTTAAATTGAACACCACGTAAAAGTTCTCCATCCGTCACACCTGTTGCAGCAAAAATTGCATCATCTCCGCGAACCAGATCTTCCATTCTCAAGACTTTCCCTAACTCAAGACCCATTTTCCCACAGCGAGCCACTTCTTCTTCACTTTGAGGAAGAAGCTTACCTTGAATTTCTCCTCCGAGGCATTTCAAAGCCACAGCTGCAATAACTCCCTCTGGAGCTCCGCCTGATCCGAATAATATGTCAACACCAGTTAAGTCGAATGCCGTATTAATGGCACCAGCAACATCTCCATCGTTGATTAACTTAATCCGGGCACCTGCCTCACGAAGTTCATGAATGATCTTCGAATGACGATCGCGGTTTAATACCGTTGCGACTACGTCTTGAATATCTTTATTTTTTGCTTTGGCTACCGCTTTCAGGTTGTCCAGTACTGATGCATTGATATCAATCTGTCCAACTGCCTCAGGACCAACTGCTATTTTGTCCATATACATATCCGGAGCATGAAGCAGATTCCCTTTATCTGCAATCGCCAAGACTGCTAAAGCATTCCAACCTCCTGATGCAACGATATTCGTTCCTTCTAAAGGATCAACCGCAACATCCACTAATGGCCCAAGCCCAGTACCAAGCTTCTCACCAATATAAAGCATTGGAGCTTCATCCATTTCCCCTTCACCGATTACAACTGTACCTTGCATAGGAATTGTATTGAAAACATCCCGCATTGCAGTTGTTGCTGCATCATCTGCTTCGTCTTTCTTTCCTCTTCCCATCCAACGTGCAGAAGATAGCGCCGCCGCCTCTGTCACGCGAACAAGCTCCATCGATAAACTTCTTTCCATTCTTGGTTCCCCCTCAATGTGCACTAGCATGCTTTATTTATATATTAGTATAACACATTACTTTATATATGTAACACAATGAGGCAGCAAGAAACGGATCAGCTTTTAAGCTGCTCCACTTCTTCTTCCGTCATTTCTTCACGCCAAATCGTTGCTCCCAAACCTGAAAGTTTCTCTACAAGATGACTGTATCCACGATCTATATGCTCAAGCCCGGTCACTTCAGTAATCCCTTCTGCCATTAAGCCGGCAATTACTAAAGCTGCTCCGGCACGTAAATCACTTGCCTTTACTTTTGCACCGTGAAGTTGAACCGGACCATTAATAATTGCGGCTCTGCCTTCGACTTTAATCTTTGCATTCATGCGCCGCAGTTCATCTATGTGCTTAAAGCGGGCCCCGTAAATCGTATCGGTCACCATGCTAGAACCACTTGCTTTTGTTAGAAGAGACGTGAAGGGCTGCTGAAGATCTGTTGGAAACCCAGGGTAAACTAACGTCTTGATATCAACCGCTTTATATTTCTCACCTGGAGAAACAAAGATTTGATCATCACCAGCCTCAATATTTATGCCCATTTCCCGCATTTTGGCCGTTAACGACTCTAAATGCTGGGGAATGACATTATCAATCAAGATGCCTTCGCCGACTGCTGCGGCTAAAATCATGAAAGTTCCAGCTTCTATCCGATCAGGTATGATCGTATGTCTGCAACCATGCAAACTGTCCACACCATCAATACGGATAATATCCGTTCCAGCACCCTTGATTTTTGCTCCCATATTGGTCAACAACGTGGCAACATCAATGATCTCCGGTTCTTTCGCTGCATTTTCAATAACTGTCCTTCCTTTAGCCAAAACGGCAGCAAGCATAATATTAATCGTTGCCCCGACGCTCACGACATCCAAATAGATACGTGCGCCTCGTAGCTCATCTGCCCTTAAGTAAATAGCACCTTGTTCATTCGTCACTTGTGCGCCAAGTGCTTCAAAACCTTTTATATGCTGATCTATTGGTCGAGGACCTAAATGGCAACCTCCAGGCAGGCCAATCACAGCCTTTTTAAACTTCCCTAGCATCGCGCCCATTAAATAATAAGAGGCACGTAATTTCTTCACTCTTCCGTTAGGCAGAGGCATTGAAATCATCCTGCTGGGGTCTACTGTCATTTCTCCATCATTAAAGGCAACATCGCCGCCAATTTCCTCCATTAACTCTTTCAGCATCTCAACATCTGAGATATCAGGCAAGCCTTCTATCGTTACAGGAGAGTCCGCTAAAATTGTTGCAGGAATCAAGGCGACCGCACTATTTTTTGCACCGCTGACACGAATGCTTCCCTTTAGAGGATAGCCACCGGCAATTTTAAGTTTTTCCATAATATACTCCCTTCCACGCTAAGCACTTAGAAGCTACTTCCAAAAAGTAATATTTTACCACAAGAAAATTGCATAATCCGACAACATTTACTATCTAGTTTCTTAGTTTACACAAAAATAGAAAAGTCATGTAAAAAAATGATAAAAATTTCTAATTTTGTTTATTTCCATTTTACCGGTGCAATTTATAGCGACTTAGCGGCAAGGTAAATTATGCTTCTGTACGAGAATTCCAATCCTTCAAGAAAGCTTCAATCCCTTTATCTGTTAATGGGTGATGGAATAATTGCATTAAGACTTTATAAGGAATCGTTGCAATATGGGCTCCTTTAAGAGCAGCTTCTGTAATATGCATCGGGTGACGAATTGAAGCTGCGATAATTTCAGCATTGATATCATGAATTGCAAAAATATCAGCAATATCAGAGATTAAATCCAGGCCATTTTGACCGATATCATCTAAGCGTCCTAAAAATGGAGAAACATAAGTTGCTCCTGCCCTAGCAGCTAATAATGCCTGGTTGGCACTAAAAATAAGGGTAACATTTGTTTTGACTCCTTGTTTTGTTAAAGCCGCAACAGCCTTCAATCCGTCTGGAGTCATTGGTACTTTAATGGTGATATTAGGGGCAATAGCAATAAGTTCTTGAGCTTCAGCCATCATTCCCTCAAAATCAAGCGCAATGACTTCTGCAGAAACAGATTCCTTTACAAGGCTTGTAATTTCTTTTAAACGGTCATGGAAAGATACACCTTTTTCTCTTGCAACAAGAGACGGGTTAGTCGTAACTCCTGCTAATACGCCAAGTTCGTGCGCTTGTTTGATTTCTTCCATGTTTGCTGTATCAATAAAGAATTTCATAAGTTTTCCTCCGTATGTAATCTTTTTTTTTTGCTGTATATGCATCTGAATTCTAATTGTTCAAAAAACAAAGTGCGATTTTTGGCCGCACGTATAAATAGATACCATCAAAGGGGAAGAGTGCCCCTCCGATGGATATTCTAAATTTAAAAATGATAAAACCTAATGGCTATAGAATTACGCTTTACCGTTTGAACCAAATTCCCTTATCTTTCCGATGACAGTCTCTTTAATCGCTTCACGGCCAGGTCCCAAGAATTTACGAGGATCGTAAACTTCTGAGTTGCTATTTAGAACCTCACGTACAGCTTTTGTGAAAACAATCTGATTTTCAGTATTCACATTGATTTTTGATGTTCCAAAAGAGATCGCTTTTTGGATATCTTTCGTAGGAATACCTGTACCGCCATGGAGTACTAGAGGTTTGTGTGTTAAATCCCGTACCTCTTCCATTTCTTTATAGCCTAGGTTAGGTTCTCCTTTATATGGACCATGAACAGATCCCAATGCTGGTGCAAAGCAGTCAACATTCGTTTCTTTAACTAGCTGTTCGCACTCTTGAGGGTCTGCATATACGACTCCATCAGCGATTATATCGTCTTCTTGTCCACCAACAGTGCCCACTTCTGCCTCAACGGAAACATTGCGTGCGTGAGCATATTCAACAACTTTCTTCGTCGTCTCAATATTTTCTTCAATTGGGTGATGTGAAGCATCGATCATTACAGACGTAAATCCTGCCTCGATAGCTTCTTTACATTTATCAAAGCTTGAACCATGGTCAAGATGAATTGCCACAGGTACTGTGATTTTCATGTCTTCCAATAAACCTTGAACCATCATAACTGTCGTTTTGAAACCACCCATATGACGGGCAGCCCCTTCAGAAACACCAAGAATGACTGGAGATTTTTCTTCTTCTGCAGCAGCTAGAATAGCTTGTGTCCATTCCAGATTATTAATATTAAATTGACCTACTGCATATTTTTCATCAAGAGCTTTATTCAGCATATCTTTCATAGAAACTAAAGGCATTTGATTTCCTCCTACTAGTGAATGTTTATTATTTAAAGTTAATTCTATCTAGATATTCCCTAAAACCTTTGGAACATACACTTATAAATCGGAATATCTCTCCTCTTTTAGCATATCAATACATGAAAAAAACAGCAACAAATTCACTATATCAAGTCTCAAATTTATTCCAAAAAAACACGGCCAATCTTTTAAAAGATAGCCGTGGCATTCTTTAATTTATAATAATATTAATCATAAAGACTGTTAACTTGATTGAATTGGCAAGTATTCACGCACAGCTTTTCTAATATCATCAATGTCAAACGGCTTGGCAAAGTGAGTCATGGCTCCTAAGTCTTTTGCTTCTTGAATCATATCAAGTTCACCATAAGCGGTCATAATAATGACCCGAATGTCTGGATCAACTACCTTCATCCGCTTCAAAATCTCAATTCCATCCATTCCTGGAATCTTCATATCCAGTAATACAAGATCAGGTGAATGATTATTTAACACTTCTAAGGCTTGAATGCCATTCGCTGCTTGAAATGTATCATACCCTTCTTTATGTAAAACCTCGTTCAATAAAATACGAATCCCAAATTGATCATCAACAATTAATATTTTCCCTGACATTTTTTCACCTCACCTCTTCCCAATTTATTATTATAAAAAATGTATCTGCCTGACTAAATTACCTGCCAAAGGGTAGTTCGTTAGATTGCCGTCAAATTACATAGATGTCAATGCTTCTATTTTATCACTGATTTCTATGTTCATATTCGATAATTGTAACAAAATTCCTGCCATATGGCTAAAAGGATTTATATTTTTTTGTTTTTTCAATCGATTATGTAAATTCGTCTTTTCAGCCTTAAGCCCCGAAACCTGTCAATGCAGGGGAAAGTCCTTTATAATAGGGGTACTATTTTTAAAGGAGTTTCTAGCATGTTAAAAATTTTTTCGACGCAGATAAGTGGTTTATTTAATAAAATGATGGAAAAGGAAGCCTTCGAAATGGAGGATGCAGGACGCTTGTTAGCTCAGGCTGCGGTTGGAGACGGATCTGTTTTTGTACACGGGTTCGGCGAAATGCAAGGAGTGGCAGCTGAAGCGTTGGAAGGGGCGGAACCCTTTCCTAAAGCAAAAAGATACGAAGATGGCGCGGCTATTTCCCGAGAAGATCGGTTTCTTTTATTCAGCCGTCATTCAGACGATTCAGAAGCCGTAAAGCTGGCTAAACAGCTTCAGAAGGAGGATATACCATTTGTTGCGGTTTCAACAGCTGTTCCATCAGAAGAAGAATCGCTTTTGGAGCTTGCTGATGTACATATAGATTTACGAATTCAACGAGGCTTAATCCCCGATGAAACAGGAAATCGATATGGATATCCAACCCTCATCGCTGCTCTTTTTGCTTATTATGGAATTAAATTCACCCTTGTAGAAATTATTCAAGAATATGAAAATGAAGATTAATTCTTCAATAAAAAAAAACAGCCACATGGGCTGTTTTTTTGTTTTATTATTGTTTTTTATTGTTTTTTAAAGACATGCCAACGAAGTCACGGAATAGTGGCTGTGGACGGTTAGGACGTGACGTGAATTCCGGGTGGAATTGTGAAGCCACGAACCAAGGATGATCTTTTAATTCAATGATTTCAACTAGGCGACCATCTGGGCTTGTACCAGAAAAGACAAATCCTGCCTCTTCCATAGCTGGACGGTAATGGTTGTTGAATTCATAACGGTGACGGTGACGTTCATAAACAACCTCATCATTATACGCTTCGTATGCTTTAGTTCCTTCGATAAGCTTACAAGGGTATAGACCAAGACGCAGTGTACCACCCAAATCTTCTACATCCTTTTGCTCAGGAAGAAGGTCAATAATTGGGTCTGGAGTTTCCTCATTAATTTCAGCTGAGTGCGCTTCTGTCAATCCTAGAACGTTGCGTGCATATTCAATGGATGCCAACTGCATACCTAAACAGATTCCGAAGAATGGTGTTTTTGTGGTGCGGGCAAATTCAGTAGCTGCAATTTTCCCTTCGATTCCACGATCTCCAAATCCTCCAGGAACAAGGATTCCATCTGCATCTTGAAGAAGTTCAGCCACATTTTCTTTTGTAACATCTTCAGAATTTACCCAGTCGATTTCAACATCCGCATCAAATGCGTAACCTGCATGCTTAAGTGCTTCCACAACAGAAAGGTAAGCATCTTGCAATTCAACATATTTTCCGACAAGAGCGATTTTCGTTTTCTTTGATAAAGAAGTAACCTTTTTGACAAGCTCTTTCCAATCTTCCATATCCGCTTCGCCACAGTCCAATTTCAAGTGATCACAAACGATTTGGTCCATGTTTTGTGCTTGAAGCGCAAGAGGGATAGAGTAAAGTGTATCTGCATCTAGACATTCGATAACTGAATTTTTATCGATATCGCAGAATAACGCAATTTTATCCTTCATATCTTGTGAAATTGGGCTTTCTGTACGTGCAACGATGATATTCGGCTGAATTCCAAGACTACGTAATTCTTTTACACTATGCTGTGTCGGTTTTGTTTTCATTTCACCAGCAGCTTTGATGTAAGGAACAAGTGTACAGTGGATATACATAACATTATTGATTCCGATATCACTTTTAATTTGACGAATCGCTTCAAGGAATGGAAGAGACTCAATATCCCCGACCGTACCACCGATTTCAGTGATGACTATATCCGCATTAGTTTCATTACCTGAACGGAATACCCGTTCTTTAATTTCATTTGTGATATGGGGAATAACTTGAACTGTTCCACCTAAGTAGTCGCCACGGCGCTCTTTTCTTAGGACGGTTGAATAAATTTTACCTGTTGTCACATTGCTGTGTTTACCAAGGTTAATGTCAATAAAACGCTCGTAATGACCAAGGTCCAAATCTGTTTCAGCACCATCATCTGTTACAAACACTTCACCATGTTGATAAGGACTCATTGTCCCTGGATCTAAGTTAATATAAGGGTCAAATTTTTGAATCGTTACATTCAAGCCTCTATTTTTTAAAAGTCTACCTAAAGAAGCAGCTGTTATCCCTTTTCCTAAGGAAGAAACTACTCCACCTGTTACAAAAATATATTTTGTCATCTCATATCCTCCTATAGAATGTTTTCATCCAATGCTGTTCTCTTACTTTTTCAAATACATTTAAAACAGAACCCGCATCTTTATGATATAAATTAATTTTCTGCCGCCACACTGGCGGTTTAAAAGCACAAGGCAGGTTTTAACTTCTTGTCCTTTTCGTTTAAGACCGCAAAGCAGTACAAACCAATAATTACTTAAAGGTCTTTAGTGAGAGTCATGCCGGATACACGAATAAGAATAAATTTCCTTAAATGACAGTAACATTTAATTATGTTCTCTATAGTTTTACCCTTATAAGAGAAATCATTTTAAAAAAATAAAAAAATGATGTCATTTATTCATTCCATCATTAAAAACAAAAACGCTCCGCTTACAATAAAAGTAAGGGAGCGATATAATTTAATCATTGTGTCCTTTTTTAAGGAGCCCAAAAATGATTCTACAAATTTCGCCTTAAAAAGTCAAGGGCGATTATTTATTTCTCATGATCTTCATCAAGCTCTTCTTCGTCTTCATCTTCGTCCTCATCGTCTTCTATGACAAATGCTTCGTCTTCAATTATTTCTTCTTCTAGATCGTCATCATCGTCTACGTCATCTTCTAAAAGTTCCTCGTCGATTACTGGAGCACCTAAAAGATCATCGTCGTCGTCATCCTCATCTTCGTCTAAATCATCGATATCTTCTTCAAAATCAAGATCTTCATCTTCAAGCTCATCGAAATCGTCGACAACCACAGCGGCTTTTTTAGCTTTCTTTTTCTTCTTCGGTTTTACAACATGTACAACTTCTTCTTCAATTTGGTCAACTGGGTACCATGTTTTCAATCCCCAGCGGTTGTCTCCAAGTGAAGTAAATCGGCCATCTACATTCAAATCTGTATAGAATTGAGCAATTCTTTTTGCCACTTCTGCTTTAGATAAATGATGAAGCGTAGCTAACTCACTTATTAAATCTTTAAATGGAATCGGTTCATTTCTTTCCACTAACAAATCATATGCCATCTCTATTAAGGACATTTCCAATAACTGCTCTTTTGAGTATTGTTTTAAACTCAAATTCCGCACTTCCCTTCTCTATTCAAACACTAAATTCTGTGTTTTTTCACATAAAAAAATAATCTAAAACAGTATTTCGATAAAATAACGACAATTCCTGCTAGACATATACTCCATTATAAACAATCTAATTGGGTTTATGCTAGTTCTATCTGATACTTTCACAGATTTACCCTTACGTTTATGTAAACAGAAATCTTTAAACAGATTTTATTTACTCTTCAATGATTTCTGACGATAGGCTGCAGTAAAAAATACTACAGATAGAATAAAAAAGGAAACGGCGCCTAATTGATGCTCATACAACTCAAATAAAATAATGATAGCAAAAATATAACCTATGATTAATCCAATCATCTTCAGGTTCATTTTCTCAACTCCAATAGGGCTGATTCATCATTTTTGCCCCTTTACCAAATAATTATAAGGGAAAATTTACATTTTGCGAAAAAAACTCGGAATTTTTTTGAAAAAGGGGCCTCCTCAATTTCGGAGTACCCCTTAACTTTACATATTTCTTCGATATTGTCCGCCGACATCATATAATGCACGTGTAATCTGGCCCAAACTAGCCACTTTCACACAATTCATGAGTTCAGCAAAAATATTTTCCCCGTTCATCGCCGCTGCTTTTAAATTAGTTAGGGCTTCTTCTATGAACGCTTTATTTTTTTCCTGAAATGCCTGCAAGTTAATGATCTGCCCTTCCTTTTCTTCTTTCGTGGCACGGGCAATCTCCATGCTGTTCACAGCTTCTTCTGAAGGAGGATTAGGATTCAAGTACGTATTAACCCCAATAATCGGCAATTCTCCCGTATGCTTTTTCATTTCGTAATGCATGGATTCATCCTGGATTTTCCCGCGTTGATATTGTGTCTCCATAGCACCCAATACACCGCCCCGATCATTGATGCGATCAAACTCTTGTAGTACCGCTTCCTCAACCAGATCTGTCAACTCTTCTACTACAAAAGCACCCTGCATCGGGTTTTCATTTTTTGATAGCCCGTGCTCCTTTGTAATGATCATTTGAATAGCCATTGCACGACGTACAGACTCTTCCGTAGGTGTAGTAATAGCTTCATCGTATGCATTCGTATGCAGGGAGTTGCAGTTGTCTTGCAGGGCCATTAATGCCTGAAGTGTCGTTCGGATATCGTTAAAATCAATTTCCTGCGCATGGAGAGAGCGCCCCGACGTCTGGATATGATATTTCAACTTCTGACTACGGTCATTCGCTCCATATTTATCACGCATGACTGTCGCCCAGATCCGTCTTGCAACCCTTCCGATAACCGTATATTCCGGGTCTAGCCCATTCGAGAAGAAGAAAGACAAATTCGGTGCAAAGTCATCAATATTCATTCCGCGGCTTAAGTAATACTCTATATAAGTAAATCCATTTGCTAAAGTAAAAGCCAATTGTGAAATAGGATTGGCGCCTGCTTCAGCGATATGATACCCAGAAATGGATACCGAATAATAATTTCTGACTTTATTATCAATGAAATACGCTTGGATGTCCCCCATCAGCCTTAGGGCAAATTCCGTGGAAAAGATGCATGTATTCTGCCCTTGGTCTTCTTTTAGAATATCGGCTTGAACGGTCCCGCGTACCGTTTGAAGCGTGTAAGCCTGCACTTGTTCAGTTTCGGCATCTGTAAGAGAACGGCCCAACTCTTTTTCTTTCAGTTGAACCTGCTGATCAATCGCTGTATTCATATACATGGCCAAAATAATTGGCGCAGGACCATTGATAGTCATGGATACAGAGGTCGATGGGTGGCATAGGTCGAAGCCGGCATACAATTTTTTCATGTCATCCAACGTACAGATACTGACGCCGCTTTCACCTACCTTTCCATAAATATCCGGCCGGTAATCAGGATCTTCCCCATATAACGTCACAGAATCGAAAGCCGTACTGAGTCGTTTGGCATTATCGTCCTTTGACAAATAATGAAAACGTCGGTTGGTTCGATCCGGTGAACCTTCACCAGCAAATTGCCGCTTAGGGTCTTCTCCCTCACGCTTGAATGGAAAGACTCCGGCTGTATAAGGGAAGAAGCCAGGTACGTTTTCACGGAAGACCCAACTTAATATTTCTCCATAGTCCACATATTTAGGCAGTGATACTCTCGGAATCATTAGACCTGATAAGCTTTTAGTTTTCAGCTTTGTGATGATTTCTTTATCCCGGATTTTTGTTACAAACTGCTCCCCTGCATATTTTTCTCTTAAGTCCATCCATCCAGAAAGGATCTTTTTTGATTCAGAAGATAATTTAGAAGCGGTTTCCTTTTTCAGTGTTTCCAGAGAATTGATAACGTCTTCATTACTTTCATTTTCCTTAACTGCTTCAATTGCTCCTTCGAGCTGAAAGAGTCTGCGGGCAAAACGGACTTGTTCACTAGCCCGCTTATGATACGATCGGACCGTATCACTGATTTCACGTAAATAATAGCGGCGGTCGGTTGGAATTATGACATTTTGTTTGTATACTTCCGCTTCTTTTGAAAAAGTAGTACTCCACTCTGTCCCTGCTTTTTCATTTAATTTTTCAATTAGTGCAGCGAATAATGCATTCGTTCCTGGATCATTGAATTGGGAAGCAATTGTGCCATAGACAGGCATTTCAGAAGGATCTTGATCAAAAAGCGTACGGCTCCGTTGATATTGTTTTTGAACTTGGTTTTTTGCATCCTCGGAACCTTTACGCTCATATTTGTTTATCACTATTAAATCGGCATAATCAATCATATCAATTTTTTCAAGCTGGGAAGGAGCACCGAACTCACTCGTCATCACATACATAGCCACATCGCATATCTCAGCAATCTCCGCATCCCCCTGACCAATTCCGCTCGTTTCAACGATAATTAAATCGACGCCAGCTGCCTTCACAACCGAAATGGCATCTTTAATCGCTAAAGACAACTCACTTTTTGAACGACGAGTGGCTAGGCTCCGCATGTAAACACGCTCAGAAAAAATTGCATTCATTCGGATTCGGTCACCAAGCAAGGCACCACCTGTTTTTTGCTTTGTCGGGTCGACAGAAAGGATGGCCACCTTCTTATCTGGAATTTCGTTTATAAATCGACGAATCAATTCATCAGTCAGCGAACTTTTCCCTGCTCCTCCCGTCCCTGTTATCCCAAGAACCGGAACCTGCTTTTCAGATGTCTTGATTTGCTCAAGGAGGCTCTCCACTGCAGCCGCAGATTCATTTACAGCATCGAGTCTATTTTCAGCGAAGGTAATATATTGGGCAATGGCGCTTATTTCCCCTGCGATCAGTTCATCAAAGCGTTCCTGCAAGGATGGTTTGACGGTTGAAAAGTCGCACTCCTCCATCAATACATTAATCATGCCTTGAAGCCCATACTCCCGTCCCTCATCAGGAGAGAAAATACGGGCAATTCCATACTCATGAAGCTCTTTAATTTCCCGTGGGATGATGACTCCTCCTCCGCCGGCAAAAATCCGAATGTGCTGAGCTCCCTTTTCCTTCAACAAATCATACATGTATTTAAAATATTCCACATGCCCACCTTGGTAAGATGACATCGCTATACCTTGAACATCCTCTTGGATCGCCGCGTTAACTATTTCCTCTACCGAGCGATTATGGCCTAGGTGAATAACCTCCGCACCGCTAGCCTGAAGGATTCTCCTCATGATGTTAATAGATGCATCATGTCCATCAAATAAACTCGAAGCAGTCACGAATCGGATATGGTTCTTTGGTTTATACACCTCAACTGTACTCATTTAGCTCCTCCTTATTGAAACGAATTCATATCAAAGTACTTTTCTGAATCGATACATTTTGAATCAATAATTGTGTCTGCAGTTCAACATACTCTTGAAGCGTATACTTTTTGTGTAAAGCCCATCTTCTAAAACTCCACATCTGTCCCTGAACAAAAATGTTATGAGAAACAAGACTTATTTGATTTTCCGTTAACAGAAGCTCCCCATTTTCGACACATTTTGTTATGACCTTTTCAAACATACCTACCATCTGGATTTCTTTGTTTAGCACGTATGGTAATGCATCTTTCGTCAGAGCTTTCACTTCTTGATACATAACTAGAACTTCGTCCTGCATTTCATCCATTACTTGATAAAAATAAGCGATTGTCAGTTTCAGACTTTCTAGTGTCCCATCACTCTGTTCAATTTCTTTCTGAAGTTTTTCCTGAACTTCATCGTAAATAAAATCACAGACCAAATATAAAACATCTTCCTTTGTCCGGATATACTCATATAACGTACCTATACTGAAACCAGCGGCTTTAGCGATTTCCCTCGTCGTAGTACGATGAAATCCCTTTTCTTTAAAAAGGGTCACCGCACCTTTTATCATTTGTGTGCGCCTTTTTTCAACCAGCCGCTCATCCTTTACTGACGCATGAACTTCTCTTTTCTCCATTTTCTAACCCCTTTTGGAAAGCCTATCATTTAATGTTCAAAAGACAGTCTTTTGAAAAATGAAAAGGGTATTCCGGGAAGAACGATTCCTCACCGGAAAACCTGATTTCAATTCTATTTAGTTATCATCCTTGAGATGACCAGCTTTTGAATTTCCTGCGTACCTTCATAGATCTGGGTGATTTTTGCATCACGCATATAGCGTTCAACTGGATAATCTTTTGTATATCCATAACCACCGAAAACTTGCACGGCCTCTGTCGTCACTTTCATTGCTGTATCCCCTGCAAATAGTTTTGACATTGCCGACTCTTTTCCATAAGGAAGACCTTCTGACTCTAACCAAGCTGCCTGATAGGTTAATAGCCTTGAAGCCTCCACTCCTGTCGCCATATCCGCTAATTTAAAACCGATGCCTTGCTGTGCGGAAATTGGTTTTCCAAATTGGACACGCTCTTTTGCATAGTCAACTGCTGCATCCAATGCACCTTGTGCAATGCCGACTGCCTGGGCCGCAATTCCGTTACGGCCACCATCAAGCGTCATCATCGCAATTTTAAAGCCCTCTCCTTCTTTGCCAAGAAGATTTTCTTTAGGCACACGGCACTCATCAAAAATAATTTCCGTGGTAGGTGATGAACGAATCCCCAGCTTTTTCTCTTTTTTACCCACACTAAAGCCCGGGAAGTCTTTTTCAATGATAAAGGCACTTGTTCCTTTTTGTTTGGATTCAGGGTCTGTCAATGCAAAAACTACATACGTATCAGCAATCCCGCCATTCGTGATGAAAATTTTTGAACCATTAATAATATATTCATCACCTACAAGCTTTGCAGTCGTTCTCATACCACCAGCGTCAGAGCCTGAGCTTGGCTCCGTCAGACCATACGCACCTATTTTTTCACCCTGCGCCATCGGACGAAGGTATTTTTGTTTTTGCTCTTCAGATCCAAATTTGTAAATTGGCCATCCTGCAAGAGAGGTATGAGCGGATAAAGTTACTCCCGTAGAAGCGCAAACACGGGAAAGTTCCTCAATCGCGATACAATAAGCTAAGTAATCGCTTCCAATGCCGCCATATTCTTCTGGCCATGGAATCCCTGTCAATCCCAGTTCAGCCATTTTATCAAAAATCTCACGGTCAAATCGTTCTTCTTCATCCCTTTCAGCGGCTGACGGAGCCACTTCATTTTGGGCAAAGTCGCGTACCATTTTTCTGATCATTTCATGTTCTTCTGTTAGTTTAAATTGCATGACTATGTCCCCCACTTTTTTCTTTTTTATAGATTTTTACTGATGACCATCCTCTGTATTTCACTGGTACCCTCATATATTTCGGTTACCTTTGCATCCCTGAAATAGCGCTCGACTGGATATTCCGTTGTGTATCCATAGCCGCCGTAAACTTGAACGGCTTCTATTGTCACCTCAACAGCCGTCCTCGAAGCGAATAGCTTAGCCATGGACGCCTCCTTGCCGCAATTCAACCCTTTGGAGCGTAAATACGCCGCTCGATAGACCAGTAGTCTAGAAGCTTCTATGTTCGTTGCCATTTCAGCCAGCTTGAAACCAATCCCCTGCTGGGTTGCAATTGGTTTACCAAATTGCACTCTGTCTTTTGCATATTGGACAGCATGTTCCAAAGCACCTTCAGCGATTCCAAGTGCTTGAGAAGCAATGCCTATCCTTCCAGAATCCAAGTTGGCCATCGCTATCTTAAAGCCCTCTCCTTCGTTGCCAAGGATATTAGCTGCAGGTATTTTCATATCTTCAAAGGTTACCTGTACGGTGCTCGATCCATGAAGACCCATTTTACGTTCATTTTTTCCAATGATTAAGCCCGGGGTTCCTTTTTCTACGATAAAGGCAGAGATTCCCTTGCTCCCCTTCTCAGGGTTGGTTGAGGCAAAAATAATATATACATCTGCTTCGCCACCGTTGGTGATAAATACCTTGGATCCATTTATTCGATACATACCGCCTTCCTTGACCGCTTTTGATTTCAAACTAGCAGCATCGGAACCTGAGCTTTGTTCTGTTAAACAAAAAGCACCTAACAATTTTCCCGCGGCAAGCTTAGGCACATATTTTTGCTTCTGCTCATCCGTTCCAAAATAAACGATTGGATTTGTTCCAACAGAAGTATGAACAGACAATATGACACCGAGAGTCGGGCTAACTTTGGAAATTTCATTAATGGCGATAATATAAGACATAAAGTCCATACCCGCTCCCCCATATTGTTCTGGAATCGGGATTCCCATTAACCCAAGCTCACCCATTTTATGCAGGATTGTTTTGGGGAACTCTCCTCTTTCCATTGCCTCGATATGTGGGGTAATCTCATTCACCGCAAAATCACGTACCATTTTCCGCATCATTTCCTGCTCTTCTGTAAACTTGAAATCCATTCCTTCATTCCTCCCTAGCTGCATACTCTCTATGATTTGTTATATTCGTAAAAGCCACGTCCTGACTTCTTACCTAACCACCCTGCTTTTACATATTTTCTTAACAGAGGACATGGACGGTATTTATCATCTCCTAGCCCTTGGTGAAGGGTTTCCATTATGTATAAACATGTGTCCAACCCAATGAAGTCAGCTAGTGTCAACGGACCCATCGGATGATTCATTCCTAGCTTCATCACGTCATCGATTGCCTCTTTAGTAGCGACACCCTCGTATAGTGTATAAATGGCCTCATTAATCATCGGCATCAAAATCCGGTTCGAGACAAAGCCAGGGAAATCATTTACTTCAACTGGTACCTTGCTTAGAGATTCCGCCATTTTCTCAACTTTTTTATAAACTTCGTCCGTTGTTGCAAGACCTCGAATAATCTCAACCAGCTTCATGACCGGAACGGGATTCATAAAATGCATGCCAATTACCTTTTCCGGTCTTCTTGTGGCGGCGGCTATTTCGGTAATCGGTAGAGAAGAAGTATTGGATGCAAGAATTACGTGTTTCGGAGTAATTTCATCCAACTCGGCGAATAGCTTTGTTTTAATTTCCATATTTTCAATCGCCGCTTCAATCACCAAATCAACCCCAGCGGCATTTTTTAAATCTGTTGATGAAGTCAATCGTGAAAGGGTTGCCTCTTTATCCCCAACTGCCATTTTCCCTTTTTCAACTTGACGGGAAAGATTTTTGATAATTGTGCCTAAGCCTTTTTCTACATATTCTTCTTTTAAATCATGTAAAAGAACTTCATAACCGCTCATTGCGCAAACTTGTGCAATACCAGATCCCATCTGCCCCGCGCCAATGACCATCACTTTATGAATGCTCATGAATATCCCTCCTTATTTATCTATGAATCTATCAGCCCTGCTTTGGTACTTCGATTAATATGGCATCTCCTTGGCCGCCGCCACTACAAATTGCTGCAATACCTAATCCACCGCCACACCGTTTCAATTCATGCATCAGCGTAATGATGATTCGAGCTCCACTGGCTCCGATTGGGTGCCCTAATGCTACGGCTCCACCGTTCACATTGACTTTTTCCGGCTCGATGTTGGCAATTTTCCCACTGGCCAGTGCCACCGCAGCAAATGCTTCGTTTACTTCAAATAAATCAATGTCTTCTATCGATTTACCAGTCTTTTCTAAGATTTTATTTATGACTAAGCCCGGTGTTTTAGGAAAATCCTTTGCTTCAACAGCCACTTCGGCATGACCTAAAATATAAGCAAAAGGCGTTTTCCCTTCTTTTCTCGCACGATCTTCGCTCATTAACACGAGTGCACCTGCTCCATCATTGACGCCGGGCGCATTTCCTGCAGTTATAGTCCCTTCGTTATTAAAAGCCGGACCTAATTTAGCGAGCTTCTCAGAGGATGTATCTTTTCTTGGCCCTTCATCATGTTCAATTGTAATTGGTTCACCTTTTCGTACCGGAACCTGTACGGAAATGATTTCTTCAGCAAGGATACCGCCATCAATTGCTTTTATCGCTTTTTGATGACTTTCGTAGGCCCAGCTATCTTGGTCCTCACGGGTAAGTTCAAGTTCCTCAGCAGTACTATTGCCGTATGTACCCATATGTACGCCGGTAAAGCTACAGCTAAGCCCATCAGAAATCATTGTGTCCTTAAGCGGGGCATCACCCATCCTAAGTCCCCATCTTGCTTTCGGAATAATATAAGGTGCATTGCTCATCGATTCCATCCCGCCGGCAACAATGATTTCTTCCTCCCCCAAGCGAATAATCTGATCAGCCAATGTCACACTACGAAGTCCTGATGCACATACTTTATTAATGGTTTCGGTTTTCACTTCCCAAGGTAATCCTGCAAGACGTGCTGCCTGGCGAGAAGGTATTTGGCCTTGACCTGCTTGTAGCACATTCCCCATAATGACCTCGTCTATCTGGCTGCTTTCAATCCCTGCCCGCTTAACCGCCTCCTTGATTGCAATTCCTCCAAGTTGTGATGCTGTCAAACTGCTAAGACCTCCGCCGAATTTACCAAAAGGTGTTCTCACACCACTAACAATCACTGTTTTTGTCATCATTTTTTCCTCCTTTAAGTAACATTGATTGAACGCTCGCTCAATATAGGATCAAAAAAATATTTATTGTAAGCGCTTAATATTATATTACATAATTTTTACAAAAATTAAAATATTTAGTTCAAAATTAATTAAAAATTGCCTACTTCAATTGAATATATTCATTTAAAAGAAGCAGGCAATTTTATTTTAAAATTAAGATGCTATTGACTTATTTTCACCAATAACCGCTTTTTCGAGTAATTCGGCTACATCATACGTTTTTACATTTTCTTCAACTTCTTTTGCTTTTGTACCATCAGATAACATGGTCAAACAGTACGGACAGCCGGAACTGATAACAGTTGGGTTAACGGCGAGTGCTTGTTCAGTACGTGCCACATTTATACGGTTTCCGGTTTCTTCTTCCATCCACATCAAGCCGCCTCCAGCTCCACAGCACATGCCTTTTTCACGGTTACGTTCCATCTCAATAAGCTTGACGCCTTCAATAGATTGTAAAATTTCACGTGGCGGACTGTATACATCATTGTATCTTCCCAAATAACAAGAATCATGGAATGTAATCGTTTCATTAACCGGATACTGTGGTACCAATCTGTCTTCACTGACAAGTTTGGCTAGTAATTCAGTATGGTGATATACCTCAGCCTCCAAACCAAAATCCGGATACTCATTCTTAAAAATATTGTAGGCATGAGGATCAATTGTCACGATTTTTTTAATTTCATTTTTCTGGAATTCCTCTATATTTTTCATTGCAAGCTCTTGAAAAACAAACTCATTACCTAACCGGCGAGGAGTATCTCCTGAGTTTTTCTCCTTATTTCCTAAGATTGCAAATTTGATGCCCGCTTCATTCATTAGTTTAGCGAAGGAAAGGGCAATTTTCTGGCTTCGGTTATCGTACGATCCCATTGAACCTACCCAGAATAAATATTCGAATTCCTCGTCTGCTTTTTGCAATTCTTTAACTGTCGGGATGTTAACATCATCACGCAGGACTCTCCAGTCTTCTCTCTCTTTACGATTCAATCCCCAAGGGTTCCCTTGTCTCTCAATGTTTGTCATCGCACGTTGAGCATCTGGATCCAACCTACCTTCAGTCAAGACTAGATATCGGCGCATATCGATAATTTTGTCGACATGTTCATTCATTACCGGACATTGGTCTTCACAGTTCCTGCAAGTGGTACATGCCCAAAGTTCTTCTTCAGTAATGACTTCTCCAATTAAGCTCGGGCTGTAAGCTTCAGTTGCTGCAGCTGATTCCTGTGCTCCCTGCGTGGCACTGGCTAGTGCTATCTTATTTCCCTTTGAATTGCCAAAAACGAAGGATGGAACCCATGGCTGCTTTGTTGTAACAGCTGCACCTGTATTTGTTAAATGGTCACGCATCTTGATGATAATATCCATCGGCGACAGCATTTTCCCTGTACCAGTTGCCGGGCACATATTCGTACAACGGCCGCACTCTACGCATGCATAGAGGTCCACCATTTGATATTGCGTTAAGTCCTCGATATATTTGGCACCATAATATTGATTGCCTTCTTTGTCTAAAACCTCTTCTTCTAAATCTACCGACTTTAATTTTCCTGGATTATCCAGACGGTTAAGAAATACATTTATTGGTCCAGCAATTAAGTGAGCATGCTTAGACTGCGGGATATAAACGAGGAACGATAATATGATTAGCAAATGCATCCACCAGGCTACATAAAACACAACAGTCGCTGCTGTTGGTCCCATCCAGCCAAATAGGTAGGCGATACTAGAGGCAACTGGCTCTGACCAAGTTGCTTCGTGTCCGTGCCAGATCATTCCCATCCCATTACCTAGTAACACTGTAATCATGATTCCTGTTATGAAGATAACAACCAATCCTGCTTTAAAATCTCTTTTCAAACGAACAAGTTTCTCTACGTAACGACGATAAGCTGCCCAAAGGATTGCGACAAGAACCGTAAGCGTCACGATTTCTTGGAAGAAAGTAAAGGCCGGGTATACGGGGCCAAACGGTAGATGCCACCCAGGCTTTAAGCCTTTTATAAAAAAGTCCAGTGCACCAAATTGCACTAAGATGAAACCGTAAAATAACATGGCATGGATGATTCCGCTCTTTTTATCTTTAAAGAGCTTCTTCTGTCCAAACACATAAACCCCTATTTTCACGAGACGATCTTTCACACGGTTATCGAATTCCACTTTTTTACCAAGTTTTATATAAGCTATTCGAGTCCTTATCAAATAGACAAATAATCCAGCGGCGTAAGCGGTTACAAGTAAAAATGCAGTTAAGTTAATCCACAGCAGGCCATTCATTTCCATGCACTCTTTCCCCCTCTAAAAAGTTTTTTATTCAAGTAAAATGCCTAGTTGCTCATTTTAATAAATTTGAAAATATGGCATTTTTCTGAAATTTGATTAATTCCATTATATAATGAATGAGCATTCAGTCAACTTTTTCTTTCTAAATAAATATAGTTTGTTTTTCAACATCTTAATTGTATAGTTCGACAATTCTGTAAATTTACCTTCTATTTTAGAAAAAAAATGTAGTTTATCTTCACTCTTTTTTTGATGGTTATGAACAAGTAACTTGAGCCAAACTAAATTAAATCAATTAGGGGGGATTTTGTTGAAGATAATCACTACGCTTGCCTCTATTTTTTTATTGATCTTCACTTGGTGTTGGGTCGATTTTAAGTTAGGGCATAAGCGTAATATGAAGCAGGTAACGAACATTAAATATCCGCCTCGGAAAAGTGACTTGACTGTATTCACATCAGGGAAAATACTGTTTGATGATTTCATGAAAGAAATCAAGCTAGCTCAGGATTCTATCCATATTCTTTTTTATATAGTAAAAAATGATAAATTTAGCAAGGAGTTTTTAAAGTTACTTCAAACTAAAGCTGAAGCGGGTGTTGAAGTAAGACTGTTAGTCGACAGGATTGGCAGTAAAAACATTTCCCGGGAGAGCATTCAGGAATTAAAGAAAAGCGGCGTTCATTTTTCATTTAGCTTTAAACCCAAGCTCCCTTTCCTTTTTTATTCGATACAAAAAAGAAATCACCGCAAAATTACCGTAATAGACGGTCGGATCGGCTATCTTGGCGGATTTAATATCGGCAAGGAGTATATTAACCAAGGGGAAAAGTTAAATCCTTGGAGAGATTACCATGTAAAAATAACTGGGGAAGGAGTTAAGGATTTGCAGGAAGTCTTCCTTTCTGACTGGGTTCACGATACAAACGAAGATTACCGGGGAACACCTGCATATTTTCCTACCTTGGTTCCTGGTACTCAGGCTCATCAGGTTATTGTCACGAACGGAAGCCATCTTGAGCAGACTTTAACACGCTTAATTCAGCAAGCTGAGAAAAAAATCATTATCGGAACCCCATACTTCATCCCCAGTCAAACACTGTTTCAGGAATTAAGGTCAGCCCTTGCACGCAAGGTTTCTGTGACGGTCATTGTTCCTGAAATGTCGGATCACGCCCTTGTCAAAGAGGCATCCTTCCCCTATTTCCGGATTTTATTAAAGGAAGGTGCTACTATTCTGCAATTTCAAAGAGGGTTCTACCATTCTAAAGTGATATTGATTGATGATATAATTTGTGATGTTGGTACTGCTAATTTTGATAAACGAAGTCTATTTTTAAATAGTGAAATCAATTGTTTGATATTTGACCAAGCATTTATAGAAGATGTAAAAAAGGAATTGGCGGTAGACATAGCTGAATCTAAGCCATTAAGCAGGGATTCACTATCCTCCATTAATGTAGCCCGTACAGCAAAAGAGTCACTGGCTTCCATCCTTTCTCCTTTTCTTTAACATCGCGTTTTTAGGGAGAGAATTAAATGAAAATTAGATTTGGATATGTATCTAATGCCACCTGTCTTTGGGAAGCTTCCCCCGCTAAGACGCTTACCTTTAAGCGGTACAGCGCACTTGGACAAGAGGAAGGGATGCAAAAGCTTCTTAGTGTGACAAAACAGAACATTGAAAGTACATTAAGGGTCCTTCAATATAATACAGCTCACCAAATAGAAATCTACCGGATGTCCAGTTCAATTGTTCCTTTAGCCACGCACCCCGAGGTAGAATGGGATTTTGTCACTCCTTTTAAACAAGAATGGAAACAGCTCGGCGATTGGATATCTGCACATAAAATGCGGGTTAGCTTTCACCCTAATCAGTTTACGTTGTTTACAAGCCCTAAACCCGAGATTACACAAAATGCCGTAAAAGATATGGAGTTTCACTATAAGATGCTTGATGCGATGGGGATTGCCGACTCCTCTTTTATCAATATCCATGTCGGTGGAGCTTATGGTGATAAAGAATCAGCCATAATACGGGTTCATGACAACCTTAAGTCGCTCCCCAGGCATGTGAAAGCAAGGATGACCTTGGAGAATGACGATAAAACATATACAGCATCAGAAACCTTGATCGTGTGTAAAAAGGAAAACATTCCGCTTGTCTTTGATTACCACCACCATCTTGCGAATCTATCCGATGAGCCGCTTAACGAGCTGCTCATCCAAATTTTCTCCACCTGGAGTCAGTCTGGGACGGTACCTAAGGTTCATATTTCTTCTCCAAAGTCGGCAGTTGAATTTCGCTCGCATGCAGATTATATCGATTTTGAATTCATTATTCCCCTTTTGAAAGTACTAAGGGAACTCAGACAAGACGTCGATTTCATGATTGAAGCTAAAATGAAGGACCGGGCAATGTTGAAACTTATTGAAGATGTCGCTAAGGTACGTGGTGTGAAAAGAATTAGCGGCGGTGCTGTAGAGTGTTAATCAATACAATAAAAAGCGACTGTTTCACAAGAATCAGTCGCTTTTTTTATTACATTTTTTCCGGAGCTGAAACACCAATCAGTGCTAATGCATTTTTCAACGTAATTTGAACTGATTTGACAAGACCCAGACGGGCCTTACTTCTATCCATCTTCTCAACATCCAATACTTTATCAGCATTGTAGAAGCTGTGGAATGTAGAAGCCAGGTCGAAAATATAATTTGTCATGCGGTGAGGCATCCTTTTTTCGGCAGCTTCTGCAATTGCCTGAGGGAACTCTCCCAATTTCTTCAATAATTCTACTTCCTTTTCAGTAGAAAGAGCAGAGAAATCAGTGGTACCTTCATAGCTGATTCCTTGTTCCACACCTTGGCGTAAAATACTTGAAATACGAGCATGGGCATACTGTGCATAATAAACTGGGTTATCATTGGATTGTGACACTGCAAGATCCAGATCAAAGTCCATATGTGTGTCCGCGCTTCTCATCGCAAAGAAATAACGTGTTGCATCCAGACCCACTTCTTCAATAAGATCACGCATCGTCACTGCTTTACCAGTACGCTTACTCATTTTCATTTTCTCGCCATCTTTGTATAGATGGACAAGCTGAATGATTTCTACTTCAAGCTGCTCACGTTTATAACCTAACGCTTCGATTGCTGCTTTCATACGCGGGATATAACCATGGTGGTCCGCACCCCAAATATTAATCAACGTTTCAAAGCCGCGCTCCAATTTATTGCGGTGGTATGCAATATCCGGTGTCAAGTATGTGTAAGACCCATCCTGCTTAATAAGAACGCGGTCTTTATCGTCGCCAAGTTCTGTAGAACGGAACCATGTCGCACCATCTTCCTCATAAATATGACCTCTTCCCTTCAACACTTCAAGCGCTTCGTCAATTTTACCGTCTTGATAAAGAGAAGTTTCAGAGTACCATACATCAAAACCGACACGGAAGTTTTCCAAGTCTGTTTTCAGTTTTTGCATTTCATATTTCAAACCATACTCACGGAAAAAGTCAAAACGTTCTTTTTCATCAACGTTTACATATTTATCGCCATATTCACTTGCAAGTGTTTTACCGATGCCAATAATATCTTCGCCATGATAGCCACCCTCTGGCATATCTTTTTCGAGGCCTAGCGCTTGGAAATAGCGTGCTTCTATTGAAATAGCCAAATTATTAATTTGGTTTCCTGCATCATTGATGTAGTATTCACGTGAAACATCATAACCTGCTTTAGACAATACATTACACAAAGTATCACCTACTGCAGCACCACGAGCATGGCCAAGATGAAGATCACCAGTCGGATTGGCAGAAACAAATTCAACCTGGATTTTTTCACCTTTTCCAAAGTCACTTTCTCCATACGCATCGTTCGCTTTCAAAATGACCGGAATTAGTTCTGTCAAATACGAATTATTCATGTAGAAGTTAATGAACCCTGGTCCTGCAATTTCGATTTTTTCGATTGATGCTTTTGAGTTATCAAAGTTTTCAATGATTGCCTCAGCTATCATTCTCGGCGCTTTTTTTGCAATCTTTGTTAATTGCATCGCCATATTTGTGGAATAATCTCCGTGTGTTTTATCTCTCGGAAGTTCCAATACTACGTTTGGAATTTGCTCTTCCGTTGCTAAACCAGCCTTAATAACTGCAGCGTTAATTTCTTGTTTCAGTTTTTCCTGTACCTCTTTTACTATGTTCATGTTCTATGCTTCCTCCTTGTAGGAAATCGTCATTTCATATTGCCCGGGTTCGCTTCCCTGCATATGTAACGTATAGTGAAGGACCAGCTTCCCTTCCTTTTTTTGCTCATCCCATTGATGATGAATTTTCTTCGTGGTCGTCAGTAACCCGAGCCTGCCATATATACTTTCATAATGTCCATTTGTCGCTTCCTGCAAGCGGAAAAGCTGCCTCATTTTAATGGCACCGTTTCTAAGCAGAATCGTATCATTCGTTTTGTGCTTGATTGTTGTCTGCGTTTTACCGGCTTCATTTTCTTCTGTATATTGCAAATACAAATCGGAACCTTTATACATTTTTGTACCAAATGTAACCAACTCATACGTTTCCGTTTCCGAGCCATGCTTGATTTTTGTCTGTAAAGTAACTTTAATATTATGTTTATCTATATCATGAAGAGACAAAGCTACACTTCCTTCATCATGTCGTTCTTAACTTTATAAGTATAAATATTCTTCAGGGAAGTTTCAACTTGGAGCGGAAAATAAAGTTTGAATCTAAATTGGGCGGAATAGTCTGCTGAAAAACATGTGATGCCAATTCATTTGATTTTAACGCAATAATTGCTTCGTGTGGTGGAATTTTTTAAAAAGTATCTTTCAGATACAGAAAATCTACACGTCTTCTTGTTCTCAGTATACAAAAAAGACCATTCCTGCTTAAAAACAGGAACAGTCTTCCATCCATTAACCTTTTTGAACCCAACCCAGGAGCATTTCGCGAATCAGCTTGCTTGCTGTGTTCGCTGTTTGCTCGGATGGATCATAGATCGGTGCCACTTCAACTAAATCGCAACCTACTACATTAATTTCAGAACGCGCTATCTCATGAATCGAGGCTAATAGCTCTTTAGATGTAATGCCTCCACAATCAACAGTGCCTGTTCCCGGTGCATGCGCAGGGTCAAGAACATCGATGTCAATCGTCACATATACTGGACGACCTGCTAGCTGAGGCAATACTTCTTTCAGTGGCTCAAGAACTTCAAATTTCGAGATATGCATGCCGTTTTCTTTTGCCCATTGAAATTCCTCTTTTAAGCCGGAACGAATGCCGAAAGAGTAAACATTTTTCGGACCAATAAGCTCCGCTGATTTGCGGATGATGGACGCATGTGAAAGCGGCTCACCCTCATAGTCCTCGCGTAAATCTGTATGGGCATCCATATGGATAATAGCCATGTCTGGATATTTCTTATACATAGCCTTAATAACAGGCCAAGTGACGAGGTGCTCCCCGCCCATACCCAATGGGAATTTACCTGCATCAAGTACGCCGTCAACAAATTTTTCAATCATATCGATACTGCGTTGTGGATTCCCAAATGGCAATGGAATATCCCCAGCATCATAGAATTTCACTTCTTCTAATTCACGATCTAAATACGGACTGTATTCTTCCAAACCGATAGAAACTTCACGAATTCGAGTAGGACCAAAGCGGGAACCTGGACGGAAACTTACTGTCCAGTCCATAGGCATACCGTAAAGCACTGCTTCAGATTCCTCAAAACTCGGGTGGCTTTTAATGAATACATTACCAGAGTAGGCTTCATCAAATCGCATATTCATGCCTCCCTTATTTCACTAAATCTTGAACAAATTTAGGCAGAACGAAAGCTGCTTTATGAAGTTCTTTTGTATAATATTTTGTTTCAATTTCATGGAAACGCTCTTCTGTCACTTCAAGCGGGTTATACTTTTTAGAGCCGATTGTGAATGCCCAAAGACCACTTGGATATGTCGGGATATTTGCTAAATAAAGGCTAGTGATCGGGAATATTTCTTTCACATCGCGTTGCACATCACGTATTAAGTCTGCTTTAAACCAAGGATTATCAGATTGTGCCACAAAAATCCCGTCTTCTTTCAGTGCTTTGGAGATCCCAGCATAAAAGCCTTTAGTAAATAAATTTACAGCGGGACCAACTGGTTCAGTAGAGTCAACCATGATCACGTCATATTCATTTTCACTTTTAGCGATGTGCATGAAGCCATCCCCTACTTGTACGTCTACACGCGGATCTTCAAGCATACCTGCAATTTCAGGTAAGAACTTCTTTGAGTATTCGATAACTTTCCCATCGATATCAACCAAAGTAGCTTTTTTTACGCTTGGGTGTTTTAGGATTTCACGGATTACTCCACCGTCTCCTCCGCCTACAACCAAAACGTTCTCTGGATTAGGATGAGTAAATAAAGGAACATGGGCTACCATTTCGTGGTAAACGAATTCATCGCGTTGTGAAGTCATTACCATGTCATCTAGCAATAGCATATTGCCCCACTCTTCTGTTTCAATCATATCTAGCTTTTGAAACTCAGTTTGCTCCGTATGTAAAGTACGATTCACTTTCATCGTAATACCAAAATTCTCTGTTTGTTTCTCAGTAAACCAAATGCTCATTTATTAACGCTCCTTTTCCAATTCATATAGTAAGTCACCTAATAGGTTTCCCATTTTCGTTATTGTCATTAGCTAGAAAAATTATAGACGAATCTAGCAGAATTGCAAGTTAAATTTCACAAATGCAGTTCTTATGTTTAAAAATTTCTTTTTTTTCCATAATAGTAATAGATTCTTTTTATAAAAAGAGAGGTGAAAGCAATTGGAGTTAATTCCAAGCGAACGATTTAAAAGGACAACTAAATATGTGCGGGCCTTTATTATTCTTGCCACAATCGGACTTACAATACTCTTTGTATTGCTTCTCTCTTTACTGGTGTATGCAAAAATATTAGGTCCGCCGCCTTTGGTTGTGCCACAGTCCACTCTCTATTATAGTGATAGCGGAAATGTGATTGGTGAAACCGATAATGGCCAGAAACGTTATTGGGCTGGAATGGAATCGATTTCTCCACAGCTTATCAAGGCTACTGTTGCGGTTGAGGATCGACAATTTTACACCCATAAAGGCTTTGATATAAAACGAATCGGCGGAGCTATCCTTGCCGATATTCGTGCAAGGTCGAAGGTCCAAGGGGCAAGCACGATTACCCAGCAGTATGCCAGGAATCTGTTTCTCGGCCATGACAAAACGTGGACGCGAAAGTTTAATGAAGCCTTTTATACGATACGGCTGGAAATGAACTATTCCAAAAAGGAAATTCTAGAAGGCTATCTAAATACGATTTACTACGGTCATGGCGCCTATGGAGCTCAGGCCGCTAGTCAATATTACTTTGGCAAAGATGCTAAGGATTTAACTCTTTCAGAAACGAGCATGCTAGCCGGGATACCTAAAGGGCCGTCCAACTACTCTCCATTGGATAACTTGGAAAAAGCAAAATCAAGGCAACAAATTGTCCTGCGAGCCATGAAAAACAAAAACTACATTTCAGAAGCAAATATGGATAAAGCCTTGCAAACAGCTCTTACATTAAAAGGCGAGCACGGGACTGTAACCAATAAAACAGCCCCTTATTTCCAGGATGCTGTTAAGCAGGCTTTAAAATCTCAGCTTCATATAGATGACCGGACGATTGAACTGGGCGGGCTTAAGGTTTATACGACTCTTGATGAAAAACAACAGGACATTGCTGAAGAGGTTCTTTCTACTACCATACCCAAGTCCTCAGACATTCAAGCTGCTATAGTCGCAATGGATCCGGGCACAGGGGAAGTCCGTGCATTAGTCGGTGGTAAAAATTACACAGAATCACCGTTTAATCGTGCCACACAGGCCGTTCGCCAGCCTGGTTCTACGATGAAGCCATTGCTCTACTATTCAGCACTGGAAAATGGTTTTACACCATCTACCACCTTGAAAAGTGAGACAACTACGTTTTCTTTTGATGATGGTCACTCTTCTTACACGCCGCACAATTACAATCATCAATATGCGGAAGGCGAAATCACAATGGCTCAGGCCGTTGCTCTATCGGACAATATCTTTGCCGTAAAAACGCATTTGTTCCTTGGTGAACAATCTTTGGTAGATACGGCGCATAGGTTCGGCATCACTTCGAAAATGGATGCTGTTCCATCTCTAGCACTTGGCACGTCAGGTGTTCGAGCCATTGAAATGGTTAATGCCTACAGCATTCTGGCTAACGGCGGTAAAAAAGTTGAACCCATCTTTATCAAAAGAGTTGAAAATCAAAAAGGCGAAGTGATTTTTGACCATACTAAGAAAACGGAACAGGTTCTGGATGCGGATAAAGCCTTTGTAATGACCGAGATGCTTACAGGGGTTTTTGATGAAACTTTAAATGGCTATACGAAAGTGACTGGCAGCACAATCAGTTCCCAGTTGACACGCCCATACGCTGGAAAGTCCGGCTCCACCTCTACAGATAGCTGGATGATTGGCTACACACCGCACCTTGTTGCCGGAGTTTGGACGGGTTATGATCAAGGAAAGAAAATCGAAGTTCCAGCTGAAAAAAGCTATGCGAAGAAGATTTGGGCTTCCTATATGGAAAAAGGCCTACATGGACAACCCGCAAAATCGTTTAAGGAAACGGAAAATGTAATCGGAGTTTATGTGAATCCTGAAAGCGGTAAATTGGCAACGAAGGCCTGTCCTGCTTCGAGGTTGACCTACTATGTTAAAGGAACTGAGCCAGTCGAATACTGTGCAGAGCACTTCAAGGGCAAGAATTCAAAACGTACTCCGAAGGAAGAAGAACAAAAGACTCCATGGTACAAAAAAGTATTAAAGCCATGGGGATAACGAAAAACCCCGAAGCCGGTAGCGGCTTCGGGGTTTTTCTGTCCTAGTTCCACAGTGTCTAAACTGCTGTCTTTAAGTTTACTGATTTTATCTGTTTCCTACAAGTGCATTTTTCACTAAACTTCAAATTTCATACATTAATACATTAAATCACATTCAAACCGTCAATGACTGCTTGAGCTGGGCTGATGAGCGTTCCCACATGCCTGCGTCATGGTTTTTCAGGAAGTCCGCAAGTATCCGCTTTGATTTGTCATCCATGTCGTCGACGATGATATGTCGTTTTAGCGATTTATCCATCCGGTTAACATGCTCCGGAAGGGATTTGTACCCGCGTCTAATTGAACGATCGACCATCATTTCACATGCTGTCACACCTGCATAATGCGGACCATTTTGAGTGGCTTCAATAGTCACCCAAACAAGCCAGTAAGGTTTGGCATTCGGGACCTCTTCCTTAGTCTTTAAAAATTTGATTCCTTTTTCCACTGCACTTCTCGCATGCATCGCCCCAATATCGACCTCGGCTTCGCCCGCGTCAACATCGATGATGACCGGAGAAATATTATCGAGCGTCAAAACCCCAGCCCCATATCCGCTATGACCTTTCATCGGATCGTTTTTAATAATATTAAACCCTACCTTTTTCTTTGGTTGTTCTTCCATGTTTATATCCCCCTTTATTGTTTGTCATTCCTTATCAGTTAAAAAAACAAAAGTGAAAAAAATTGACTCAAGGTGCCACCTACAAATGGCACAACTTTATTCAAAACCGGACTAATTGTATAACGGCTCAGCGGTGTGATAATCAGAATCAAAAAAATCAGGGAGCCATATTGTTCATACTGGGTCATTTTTGCCCGCAAGTCTGCTGAAACAAGATCTTGTACGATCCTATAACCATCGAGCGGTGGTAGCGGTATCAGATTAAATACAAATAAAAGGATATTTAAGTTTATTAGAATTCTTAAGAAGGTCTCGACGAAAAAAGGTAAATCAGGTCCAACGCCTGACGCAAGCAACCCGTAAAAAATTAAAAACCCCAAAATTGCAACAAGCAAATTACTGAACGGACCGGCAAAAGAGACGAGTACTCCTGCCAATTTTGGATTCTTAAAATGAAAACGATTGACCGGGACAGGTCTTGCCCAACCAAATCCGGCTATCAAAATCAGCAGTGTTCCTATCGGATCCAAATGCTGAATCGGATTCAATGTGACTCTTCCTTCATTCTTTGCAGTCGGGTCACCGAACTTATAGGCTACATAAGCATGGGAAAATTCATGAACCGTAAATGCGATTAACAGTGACACAATGACATATGGAAGTTCTTCCAAACTATATGCCAAAAACCGTTCTATTTGCTTCAAGAATTGCATCAATAGCTCCAATAGCTTCTCCCCCAATATTTATTACCGTTAGTATACAACAAAAGACCAAGAAGTGAAAAAACTCTGATTTCAGTATCTTGCAATTCCATTTCCAATGTGAAACACTACAACATAAGGGGAAAGGGGGGAAAGAATATGCCATATGTAACAGTCAAAATGCTTGAAGGCCGTACGGACGAGCAAAAAAAGGCTTTAGTTGAAAAAGTAACCGCAGCGGTTACGGAAACGACTGGAGCACCAGCTGAAGCTGTAACGATTTTCATTGAAGAAATGACAAAAAATCATTTAGCAGTAGCAGGCGTCCGCAAAAGCGATCAATAGATTTACATAATTAGGAAAAGCTAAGCCATCAATTCGGCTTAGCTTTTGTTTTTAATTGATCAATATATACATATGCTTCATCAATTTCTTCAAGCGTATATTTTTGCTTACTTTTCAATGTAAAGATCTTTTCGATAACCTCTTCTTTTTCCAAAGTATCGAAGTAAAGCACCGTCGAAACGAGTTCCAAAAAACGGGCATTTTGTTCGTTCATATCCAGTAAGCAAGCTTCAAGAGCGGGCATCTCCACTTCCTGTATGGATAGGAAATCCTGTCCAGCATCCGTTATAGAATAACAGTACTGGTAATAACCTGCTTTTTTTTCTCTTACTTCATTCAAGTAACCCATATCGCAAAGCTCTTCAATTCGTAAGGTCAACTCCTCCGAATACGGTCCGTAAAAGTGAAACTGAAACTTTTCATGAAACGGAAAGGACAGCTTCTTCGCGATATACACGATTTTTTGTAGTTTTTTCCGACCTGAAATTTCACCAGCAGTAGAAATCGCATTGATAATGTTTGCATGATCCTTAAACAAGGCTCGTCACTCCTCACCAAAAATGTACCACTTTAATCCGAAAGCTCCAAAAGCTTACGAATTTGTTTTTTAATATTTTTCTTCGTTGATTCATCGCGCAATAAATCGGATGGATAATACAATTTATGATCCGTTCTTCTTTTCCCCGAAATTGCATCGACTATTTCAGATTCACGTGACAATTCACGGATTTCCCCATTATTTTTCAACAAGTGAATCGGTAGTCTCTCCTCTTCCTCACCTGGCCGGTAAAAATCATACGGCAAATCGGATGAGGAATCGACGACGAGATAATAATCCGGATCGATTCCTGCCTTCTTAAATAATGTTCTTAACTCCATTAATCTGTTCATCTGACTATTAGATGGATGAAATTCTACATATTTAAATAGTTTACGGTTAACGAAGCGAGTGCATAAATCCTTTAATATCGCATCATTTTCCTCTTCCCATGCTTCAAAATAATAGAGCATCACAGCTTCATCCATTTTCAAATAGTCTGCTAACGTTACTTCTCCCTTAAACAGAGAATAAAAATGATGAGGTTCCTGAGCAAACTCATAGCCGGATTCATATAAATGCTTCGCCCTGTGTAATATTTTGGTAAGAATGACTTCCGCACTCCTCGTCACTGGATGGAAATAAACCTGCCAATACATTTGGTAACGGCTCATAATATAGTCTTCCACCGCATGCATCCCACTTTGCTTAATGACGGCATGCTCTTCACGAGGCCGCATTACCCTCAAAAGCCGTTCCATATCAAAATGTCCATAACTTACCCCAGTAAAGTATGCATCCCGTTGCAAATAATCCATTCTATCGGCATCAATCTGACTCGAAATCAGGCTGACTACTAATTTGCCTTTATACGTTTTTGCAATAACCTCTGCCACTTTTTTAGGAAAATCACGACCTACTTTGAGCAGGATTTTATTCACTTCCGTATCACCCACAATAATCTGTTGGGTGAATTGCTCGTGATCTAGGTCAAACACCTTTTCAAAAGAATGAGAGAATGGACCATGTCCTAAATCATGCAGAAGTGCCGCACATAGAGAAAGTAGCCGTTCCTCTGGTTTCCATTCCGGTCTGCCTTCGAAAACATCATCAACGATTCTCCGGACAATCTCATATACCCCAAGCGAATGGCTGAGTCGACTATGTTCCGCACCGTGAAAAGTTAAATAAGTCGTCCCCAGTTGCTTGATTCTACGAAGACGTTGGAATTCCTTCGTCCCAATTAAATCCCATATAACCCGGTCACGAACATGTATATATCGGTGCACCGGGTCTTTGAATACTTTTTCTTCCTGTAATTTTTCGCCGGAATATCCCATGAACTACCCTCTTTTTCATATTCTCATTGCTTTCATTATAGCGTGTTTTGACAAAAAACCCTAACTCACCCCTTGATAGCAAGAGGGACCATTTTGTAAGAAAACGGAAGTTTTTATCGATTTGCGTATCGAAAATAAGGAAATAAAAAATCACCGCAGTTTGTTGAATCTGGGTGATGAATGGCGTGTTTCATTTATCAAAAGTAGTCAATCTACCCTAATTATCTATCATGAATTCTACTTTAGTTTTTTATTAATTTTATCTAGTAACTCGTCTTCCGTTGGAGCTGCAACTGGACGGTTATTGACAAAGGCAAATGATTTCTTTCTGCCTGGACCGCAATAGGATTGACAGCCAATTTCAATTTTCGCATCGGGATCAAGCTTTTCCAGACGGGGAATTAACGTTTTAATATTTACCGCCAAGCAGTCATCACACACTCTGAATTCATTGGACATCCTTCGGTCACCATCCTTTCTATGACAAACTATTTTTCATCCCATTTACATAACTAAAGGGTATTTTACCGTTTCTACCTATTAATATCAAGAGGGTTAGATGGATGTGAAAAGGGAAGTCCAGCCAAAAGGAAATGGTGTAATTAATGATTTCTGAGTCAGTGCATCCTTTATTTTCCCTAAAATTACAAAAAACTAGTATCCTTTCAACCTTTTTGTATAAAAAATCCAGATTTTGTCCAAAATGCTAGTAGAACACCCCATAAATCATTGCCACACGATATTTTATATAGTTATTTATTTTAAAAGTTACCAGAAAGGGAGTATGTAGAAATGAAGGTTCGTCAAGATGCCTGGACAGAAGAAGATGATTTGCTTTTAGCAGAAACGGTATTGCGCCATGTGCGGGAAGGCAGCACTCAGCTGAATGCTTTTGAGGAGGTTGGGGACAAGTTAAACCGCACCTCTGCCGCTTGCGGGTTCCGTTGGAATGCAGTCGTCCGCCATAATTACGATAAAGCTCTTTCCCTTGCTAAAAAGCAGCGCAAGCAGCGTCAAAGGATTCTTGGAAAAGATCAAGGAGGGAAAAAACGGCTTCTTTATACACCGCCGTCTCCAACGATTACTGATATTATGGTTCCTCACCTACAAGAAGAGGAACTAGAATTAGAATCCGAAGTAGAAACTACTAATTATGAAACAGCAGAAGAATTCGTTGTGGCTGAAGCTTTCATGCCAAAGCAACAGAACATACCAGTAACACTAGAAAAGACTATGAACCTTGATACGATTATAGCCTATTTAGAATCTATGAACGGCCGAATGCTTCAGGCTGAAGTATTAAAAACCGAAAATGAAAGATTGAAGCTCGAAATTAAAGGTCTGAAAAAACGAAATGAAGATCTTGAAAATAAGATCAGCCATCTAGAGCAGAACAGCGGCTTGATGCAGGAAGATTATGAGACTTTGATGAATATCATGAATCGAGCAAGAAAGCTGGTCTTATTAGAGGAAGAGGAACGGCCAGCAACAAAGTTCAAAATGGACCGAAATGGAAATTTAGAAAAAATGGCTGAGTAACAAAAATAGTGTGGGGTTCTGCTTACAGATCAACCACATGGTAAAGGCCAACCATAGGTTATCTCAGATCGAAAAAGAGAGTCTAAAAAAGGCTCTTTTTTTCATGGCTTCAAGTGATAATAGTTGAAAGGACTAAAGACGTGGCTTATCTGATTTTACTTTGGTTTCCAATCTCTGTTCCTTTAACAGTTTCAGTGAATGATAACATCATATTGAAATATGAAAAAGCTGTTTCCAACTTACAGAAACAGCTTTTTCATATCAGTCTTCTTTTAATGAATCAAATACCTTATCATTACGTTCTACCACTCTTGTTAAGTAAGCTTCGTATAACGGCCATTCTTCCACTGAAAGAGAATCGGAGAAAATCCTACCGCTATGTTCCTTCAATACATGCAGGAATCTAAGCATTACGTCCTGCACGCTCAATCGCACGTCTAATAGTTCTGAAAGGGAAGCCATTACAGATGGCATGATATCAGGATAAGTAAATTTTGTTTCTGCATCTCCTTTAGCGGCTTCGTAAAAACCCTTCACAAGACTGGCTCGCTCTGCACCGCTTCCATTGACGCACAAGTAAATTTGCACCGCTACTCCATTGCGAATCCGACGCTGAGATATACCGGCAAACTTTCTCCCATTTATACTTAGATCATAGCTTCCAGGGCAATATGAACCGGTGATTTCCCTTGCCTCCATTTCGACTTGGAAATCAGCAAACATCAATTGAACAAGCTCCCACATCGCATCATATCCACGGTTGATTTCAATTTTCCGCTCATTTTCGGGGAAAATGAGCGATAAATTAAGAACTCCCTCATCCAGCACAACTGCAAGCCCTCCAGAATTCCGTACAATGGCCTGGAAATCGTGTTCTTTTAAATAATCCACACCTTTTTTAAGAAAAGGCAGCTTCGTATCCTGAATACCAAGCACAACCGTCTGATGGTGTACCCACGCTCTTGCTACGGCCATTGATTTACCAGACCCTACGGAAGCACAAAACGTATCATCCATAGCAAAGGACTCTAGAGCAGGAAACTGAGGACCGACGGATGATTGATCAATAACCCGCCACTCTTGCTGCTTTAACAATGAATCTGTTTCACACATATAAATCTCCCTCTACTTTTTATCCTTCATGACATGACTTATTGATATTGGGCCACTAAGCCCTGTGCAGCTGTGATAACAGCTAATTTATATACATCCTCTTCACTGCATCCCCTTGAAAGATCATTTACAGGACGGTTAAGTCCCTGCAGGATCGGGCCGACCGCTTCGAAGCCACCCAGGCGCTGTACCATTTTATAGCTAATGTTTCCTGCCTCAAGACTTGGAAAAATAAAAACATTAGCATCTCCTTGAATAGGAGAATCCGGTGCTTTTTGTCTAGCGACCGACGGAACAAAGGCCGCATCAAATTGAAATTCTCCATCAAGAAGAATTTGAGGGTCCATTTCTTTTGCCAATTTGACAGCATCAACGACTTTCTGAGTCTCCGAAGATTTTGCCGATCCTTTTGTCGAAAAACTCAGCATCGCCACACGCGGTTCGATATCGAACATAAGGGCCGTCTTCGCACTTTCTACGGCGATTTCTGCCAGGTCCTGGGAATCAGGGTTAATATTAATTGCACAATCAGCAAACACGTACTTTTCCTCGCCACGGACCATAATAAAGGCACCTGATGTTTTTTGAATACCTGGCTTTGTTTTAATGATTCGCAGAGCAGGACGGACCGTATCAGCTGTTGAATGAGTTGCGCCACTCACCATGCCATGTGCCTGTTTAATATGAACAAGCATTGTTCCAAAATAATTCTCATCCAATAGGGTTTCACGGGCTTGTTCTTCAGACGCCTTACCATTTCGTACCTTTACAAACGCTTCGACCATTTCATCCATCATGATATAATTCTTCGGGTCATATATTTCAATTGATTCAAGAGAAATTTTTAATTCCCTAGCTTTCTCTTGAATCAACTCGATATCGCCAATCAATACAGGCGTTACTAGTTTAGCTTTGGCAAGCCTGCCCGCAGCTCCCAAAATACGTTCATCCAATCCTTCTGGAAAGACGATTTTTAAATTATGCCCTGTAATTTTCGATTCTAATATTTGAAATAAATCACTCACTACCGCTTCCTCCTTTTATGTACGCTGCTCTTGTTATTTCTATATCAACCATTCAGCAAAACTTCCATTTTCATCTTCTATTAAGAATACTCTAGCAGCTAGGTAAATTCCAGCCACTTTGGTCACCATCATGAAATCGGCAAATATGAAATTTGTTTGAACACCGAAGAACAGTAACGGTGTTTGCGGACTGATATAAATTTCCTTATACTTAAACTATGTTATATTAAAGATATACTAAGACTTAGGAGTGATCGCAATGAGTGAAGCAGCACAAACACTTGACGGCTGGTATTGTTTACATGACTTCCGTCTGATTGATTGGGCTTCTTGGAAAACGTTATCAAGTGACGAACGCCAATTAGCTATCTCAGAATTCCAAGGTTTACTGGATAAATGGAATACGACTCAAAGCAATAATGAAGGCAGTCATGCCCTCTATTCCATCGTTGGCCAAAAAGCGGACTTCATGCTTATGTTTGCCCGCCCAACAATGGAAGAATTGAATGCAATTGAAAACGAATTCAATAAAACGAAACTTGCAGAATATACAATCCCAGCTTATTCCTACGTTTCTGTAGTGGAATTAAGTAATTACCTAGCAGGTGGAGATGATGAGGATCCTTACCAAAACCCTCATGTACGTTCAAGACTTTATCCGATTCTTCCACAAGCGAAGCATGTATGCTTCTACCCAATGGACAAGCGTCGTGAAGGTGATGATAACTGGTACATGCTTTCTATGGAAGAACGCAAAGGCTTAATGCGTTCACATGGTTTGATTGGCCGCAGTTATGCCGGTAAAGTAAAACAAATCATTTCCGGTTCTGTCGGTTTTGACGATTATGAGTGGGGCGTTACGCTATTTGCAGATGATGTCCTTCAATTTAAAAAGTTAATCTATGAAATGCGTTTTGATGAAGTAAGCGCACGCTACGCTGCGTTCGGTTCTTTCTTTGTAGGGAATATCCTTCCGGAAGAAAGCGTACCCTCTTTTTTATACGTATAAGACATGAGCTTCCGGATCTTCCGGAAGCTTTTTTCTTTTGAAGCCCTCCTTTTATTTCCCCGGCTGTGGAATAAATCAATGACACATCCCATACATTTTCAATAGTGATGAATTTATTTTTTCACAGGTTTATTCAACTTAAGGAATATTGACCAAGGCAATGCCTAACTCCAGCGAGGTGAAGGAACTTTACTTCTATCTTACTAGCCCGTCAAGAGGATTTGACTTTACCCGTAAATCATTAAAGGCAACCGTTATGTATCGCTTAAAATTCATTGTGGTTTTTTAAGCCACCCGGGGATTGTCAAGAACAGTGGTATAACCAATACAATACCGGTCGCTATAAATCGCACTGTTTCTTCCAGCCCACGCACTCGGATTGTCCAAATTCCACAAAATCAAATAAACCTTGAATTTAGGAGGGAATGTAATGTCACAAAATAACCCTTATGGTAATTATCCGTACGGAGGAAGCCCATATTACCCCTATGAAAATAATGAGTCTGACCTGCGACAACAGGCTCCTTACCCGCAACAAAATTTCCAGCAGCAGGCTTACCAACAACCATCATACCAGCCACAGCAGCCCACTAAAGCAGGCACGCCTCAACAAATACCTATGCCGATGAATGCTCCCACATCCGGACCACAGGTACCTGGCATGCTTCCAGTCGAGGCATCTTATATCGAGAACATCCTACGTCTAAATAAAGGGAAATTGGCGACCGTTTATACGACGTTTGAAAACAACAAGGAGTGGAATGCAAAGATCTTCAAAGGAATTATTGAGGCTGCGGGACGCGACCACTTAATCATAAGCGACCCGCAAACAGGAAAACGTTACTTAATCCCGATGGTATACTTAGATTACATTACCTTTGACGAAGAAATTGAGTATGAATATCCATTTGGAGGCGCTGGGCTTGCCACGTATTCGCCAAGGTGAAGAAAGCTTTAATGTTATAAGAAACAGGCTCAAATTCTTGTGATTTTGAGCCTGTTTCTTATATGAAAATAACCTAGATAATTCATTTTTCATCCATGATGCAAAAAAAGCTGACCTAGAAAAAGGTCAGCTTTTTTTATAAGTATTTATATGCAGCAATGATCATTAGAACCCAAGCAACCAAGAATGAAACTCCACCAATTGGTGTAATGGCTCCCAGCACTTTGATTTGAGTAACACTAAGAACGAATAAGCTTCCGGAAAACAGGATAATTCCTATCAGCATAAGCCAGCCTGACCAATTAATTAGCGGGCTTGAGATCTTTCCCGCCAACAAACCAAGCACTAATAAACCCGCTGCATGAAACATTTGATAATCGACAGCCGTCTGCCATGTTGCTAAATATTTATCAGGAATTTTCCCTTCCAGTCCGTGCGCTCCGAATGCACCTAGCGCTACGGCAAGAAAACCATTCAATGCTCCTAAAATGATAAACAGTTTCACTTTTTCTTCGCCCCTCTTTATTTAATTTAAAAATCGAATAAGGATGTGCCATTTGCTTCATCCATTTTAACCGGCTCTACATTGGATACAGATGATATAACAGGCTGGGTCAATGTGATTGGCTTTGGAATGCTGATGTTACCAGCTTTTTCATCCACCATTACTTCACATAGAGACTGAATGGCAATTACATACCCCTGCAACTTATCCTCTGAATTTGCCTGTTTCGCTTTCAAGACAAGCTCTTCCATTTTATCTAACATTCGTTTTGATGAAATATCCACCTTTACCACCTCGTCTACATACATGTCAAAACTTTCATACCTAGCATAGCAAAAATTGGAGGTGAAGAAAACATCCTTGCATACTGATCTACTTTTTTAACAACTTGGATTCAAACTTCATGCAAAGCTGTCCGGAAGAACGAAAAACATCAAGAGATGGTTGGTTTAACGTTTTAAATTGAAAAGCACGGCAGCCTTTTGGAAAATTAGGATCCCAAGTTACATAAAAATGCCTGCACGCCATACAATTTACCCGTTCAATTTTCTTCTCCACATCAACGATTCGAGATTTTCCAATCAATTGGGGATTCCCCCATTTCCTTCAGCAATTGATTTGTTTTAGAAAACGGCTTGCTACCAAAGAAACCTCGGGTCGCCGACAATGGGCTAGGATGGACGGACGTAATGATCTTATGACGGCTTTCATCGATCAAAGGGATTTTAGTTTGAGCCGGCCTCCCCCACAAGATAAAAACAACCGGTTTTTGTCGGTCATTCAGCAAGCGGATAACTTGATTCGTAAAGATCTCCCATCCCTTTCCTCTGTGTGAATGGGCTTCTCCCTCACGCACAGTCAAGACGGTATTCAACAGAAGTACACCCTGGTCTGCCCATTCAACAAGGGAACCATTATCAGGAACCGCACAACCTAGATCACTTTGTAACTCTTTAAAAATATTTCTTAGAGAAGGCGGAATACGCACCTCCGGCTTCACGGAAAAACTAAGGCCATGTGCTTGGTCCGGTCCATGATAAGGGTCCTGACCAAGAATGACAACCTTTACCTTTTTATATGAAGTAAATTGAAGTGCATTGAAAATATCATCCTGATTCGGATGAATGACATGCTGACTGTACTCTTGTTTTATAAACTCCCTTAGCTCTTGGTAATAATTTTTTTTGAATTCCTCTTCCAACAGAGGCCACCAATCATTTGTTAATATCTGCTTTGCCATCTGCCATAGCCCCTTTCTTCTTTTTATACTATTATATCAAACTCATTTTCTTACCCTTTTTCAAATAGGTTACGATTTATGTTTCTATATACCCCCAAATTGGGGAAATAGGTAGTTAGCAAGCAATTTAACCATGTTGGAGGATTCCCTATGAAAAAATGGTACAAAAGAAAACAATTTTATCTGCTTGTTAGTATTTTGATTGTCATTACATTCGTGATTATCTATAACAGCTACAAGCCCTTGCCTGATGGCATTTCTTATGAAGGGAAGATTCATCATGTCGAGGATATTGATTTTATTTATGACCTGTCTTATCACGATAAACAGGGAAATCTGCAACATGAGCAGCGAATCTTCCAAACCATCAATCAAGCTATCGAAGAGGCTAATTCTTTTATCGTAATCGATATGTTTTTGTTTAATAATTTTTATGATGAAAAGATAAACTTTCCAAAGTTAACTGAGACTCTAACAGATAAACTGGTTGCCCAGAAGAAAAAGAAACCTAAGCTCCAGGTTATGTTCATTACTGATGAAGTAAATACTTCCTATAACGCCTACCAATTAGAGGCACTGGAAACCCTGAAGCAAAATGACATTGATGTTATTGTAACCAATTTAGATCGGCTACGGGATCCAAACCCGCTCTATTCAGGTGTATACAGGACCTTTTTCCAATGGTTCGGCGAAAGCGGAAAAGGTTGGATTGTGAACCCAATGGCCAAAAGCGCTCCAAAAGTCACCGTGCGCTCTTATCTTAGATTGATGAATATCAAAGCCAATCACAGGAAAGTGATTGCTACAGAAAAGACGGCCATTATTTCATCAGCAAACCCTCATGACGCGAGCGGATTCCACTCCAATATCGCCTTCCAGATGGATGGAAATATCATCAGCGATTTTGTTAAAGCAGAAGAAGCTGCTTCGAAATTCTCAGGGGGTCCGAAAGCATTTCCAGAATTCAAGGAGGCCTCTGCCGATAAAGGGCCGATTTCTGTACAGTTACTAACAGAGGGAAAAATCAATAAACATGTTCTTAAAGCAATTAAGGAAACGGAGAAAGGCGACCAAATCCAGCTTGCCATGTTTTATATTGCCGATCGCCATGTTGTCGAGGCCTTAACAGATGCAGCTAAACGAAACGTGAAAATTCAAATGATATTAGATCCGAATCAAAATGCATTTGGAAGTGAGAAAATCGGGCTCCCTAATCTTCCAGTTGCTGCTGAATTCGAAAAGCTGGGTGATGAAAACATCTCGATTCGTTGGTACAAAACAGATAAAGAACAGTTTCATACAAAGTTGATGATGATTCAAAAAGCAGATGAAATGATTATTATTGGAGGATCGGCTAATTACACTGCACGCAATCTAGATGACTATAACCTCGAAGCCAATGTTGAAATCCACGCTCCGAATGATGCCGAAGTCACCCAGGATGTCGATAACTATTTTCAAAGACTTTGGAAAAATCAAGACGGAATATACACTGCGGATTATAGCGAATATCAGGATAAATTACCTGTTTTCAAATATTTAACCTACCGATTACAAAAGGTGTTCCGTTTCACCACATACTAAATATTATTATCATTATTCCATTGCAAAATGTTTATCCATGTCCAAATAAGGTTATATACTACTATAGCTAATCAACAACTAAGATAAGCAAGATACTATTTACCTAATTTAAGAAAGTCTTACACTAAAATTCAAGGAGGAGTTTATATGTATCAAGTACATGTTGTAGAAAACGGATTGCAAGCAAAGGAAAAAATTGATGAAATAGTTACATTCGGGTATACAAAGGATGATGTATATTTGTTTGCCCATGACAAAACTCGTTCGAAGCATCTTACCGAGAACACGAATACAGAAGATGTTGGCATGAAAGAACAAGGCTTCCTCGATACAGTTGGAAATCTCTTTAAATCACGTGGAGACGAACTTCGTAATCGAATGAGCAATCTTGGCCTTAGTGATATGGAAGCAGAACGTTATGAGGAAGTACTTGATGAAGGAAAAGTCGTCATCGTTGCATCCAAACAAGATAATAAAGACGGTATTACTCACTAATTCTAATCAATCTTTATACATTACCCTATATAGCATTCTATAAAAAAGCGAGGCGCCTCTACCGGCAGCCTCGCTTTTTACATTCGCTATCCCAGAATACTTTGGTACATGGCCTTTGCATGGACCATGTCCTTCGTACCGTGAACCAATGCCCGACCATCTTGGAAAACAACCATCCGTTCACCATTCTTTTCACAAGAGAGAAGAAATGGATTAACTTTTACCAAATAACCACTTCCGTTCAAGTCTTTGGCCAACTTCTCTAGTTGAAGTTTCAATGGTTTTGGCGGTCTGACCTGTACTGTATCTCTTCCGCAAAGAACCGCTGTTTTCGTCGCGTTTTCCAATGTTAAAAATGGATATGTCCGCTGATCTCCGCAAGAAAGACAATCCTTCTTTTTCACTTTTGTTAATCTAACAGTTTGGTATTGATTCCGCCACAAATCAAAAGTAACGAGCGAAGGACGAACTGATTCCCAATCTTCAACGATAATTTTTAAGGCTTCGGCTATTTGATGTGCTACCACCATCGTTACAGCCGGTGAAATAATCCCACCTGTATCACAGGTCATTCCTTGAATCGGAATAGTTTTTAGCAAACAGTGCAAACAAGGCGTCTGTCCAGGCAGGATTGTCATTGTCATTCCAACACTGCCTACACAGGCCCCATAAATCCACGGAATTTGAAGCTTTTGTGACAGATCATTGATAATCATCCGTGTTTCAAAGTTGTCAGTAGCATCCATTATCAAATCAACATGACCTAGCAGTGGTTCCAGAGTCTGCGCGGTTGCATCCATTATGACCGCCTTTACTTCTACTTCATGATTGATAGCATGCAAATGGCGTTTTGCCGCTTCAGCTTTTGGCAGCTTTTCTTCAACGTCCTGTTCAGTATACAGCTGTTGTCGTTGTAAATTACTGGTCTCGACATAATCCCTGTCCACAATAGTCAGCTTACCTACACCAGCGCGAGTCAAGGCTTCAGCGTTAGCAGATCCCAGTGCTCCGGCCCCGAGAAGTAATACATGCTTCTGTTGAATTTTCACCTGTCCCCCTTCACCAATGGGCGAAAATAAGGTCTGTCTTGAATATCGCTCGTTCACTATGATTCCCTCCTATCTGATCTAATCAGCCTCCACTAACAGGTGGAATAAAGGCTACTGTATCTCCATCAGATAAAATCGTTTCATCGTCGGCAAATTCTTCATTAACCGCTGTCATCACGGTTTCAAGACCCTCCAATTGAAATTCAATCTTCATTTTCCCTTTTAGCTGAGCCACACTAATTCCATTTCCTTCTATAGAAAGAGTTTCTTTTCCTAATTCATCTTTTAATTGAGCAAATAAGAGTACATTAATCATCTATATCCACCTCTTCTGGTTTTCCTTTCGGATAAGGAACAGTTTCCAATTGATTACCAACCCATGTTTCCCCATCCTCCCAATGTTCTTTTTTCCAAATTGGGACAATTTCTTTAATTCTTTCAATCGCATATCGATTTGCCTCATAGGCATCATTTCGATGTGGAGTACTAACGGCGATAACAACGGCGATATCCGTGATTTCCAATTTACCTACGCGATGGGTAATCGCCGTTTCTGCATCAGGCCAACGCTCCTTGATTTCGGAGCCGATTTGCTCTAGTTTCTTAATTGCCATCGGTTTATATGCTTCGTAGATTAAGAATAAAGTCTTTTTACCCTTCGTCATTTCCCTTACTGTACCAATAAAGGTCGTTACAGCACCCGCATTACGATTGACTACTTTATCAATCACTTCCTGGATGACAATCGGTTCTTTAGAAATGTCATAGTTCATGGCTACCATCCTTTATATAAAATTCAGTTTGATTAATATGCCCTGCCTCTTGATAATCTTCCCTCGTATTCATATTGAAAAATAGGCGTTGAAAACGCTTAGGATTCTTATGATATAGCTCAAAGTCAGTTTCCTTAATAATTTTCACCGTAATCTTTTCTAAAAAGATCCTCATTTTCAATTCCTGTTTCACTAAACAATCCGTTAGTACAGGTAGACACCTTTTATGGTAAACAGCGAAAAGCGGCTGAAGCCTGCCGTTGATTTCAGGGATGATGGCATCTAGATCAGACTCATAATAGGAAATAATTTCATTTATTGCTTCTGCACTCACAAAAGGCATATCACAGGCCGTAAGAAACTGCAGCTCTGTTTTTGAGTAGGACATTCCTGCATGTAGTCCTCCAAGGGGGCCTCGATCTTTATGTAAATCGGGAATTAGCGGAAGGTGAAGAAATCGATAATCTTCAGATGTATTCGTAATGACTAGAATGTTTTCTGAAACTTTTTTCAACTCGGAAGCCACTCTTGAGATGTTCACGTCCTCACCTATCTTCAACAGAGCTTTATTCACACCCATACGGCTAGATTTCCCGCCTGCCAAAAGCAGCATTGTGCATTCCATCTGATTCCCCCCTTCCTATTTCGGGATTAACCTTGCATCTAATGGTAACGCTATAAGGAATATATCCTTTAAAGAAGTTTTCAATGTATCCATATTTTAAATCAACTTCGAAAATAAAGACACTTTCACAAACTTTGCTTATTAATTAAAAGATAGAATATAGCATATTTTTTATATGAACCAAACCCTAACACCCAGAAATTCCCACTTCCTAATCTCTTAAATTTCGTTCATTGGTTCATAATTTCCGATAATATTTTTTCAATTAAAACGTGTTTATTCGAAGCCTCTCCATGTCTCTCAAAAAGGTACTCATTTAGGGTGACAACTAAGTTTTACATAATAGAAATTTTGGTATATTCTAAAAACAGGATATTACCTGGTATGCTGATAATATCGATACAATTCTCCTGAGGAGGTCACATAATGACTATGAAAAGAGCTATGACAGTTGCTGGTTCTGATTCCAGCGGCGGCGCAGGTCTTCAAGCTGATTTAAAGACATTTCAAGAATTCGGTGTTTACGGAATGTCCGCTTTAACGACTATCGTTACGATGGATCCTAAAAACGGCTGGTCTCACAATGTATTCCCTACACCGGTTGAGATTTTAGAAGCCCAAATCGAGACGATTTTATCAATCGGTATCGATGCTATGAAAACAGGAATGCTTGGATCAGTCGAAATCATTGAACTTGTTGCCCGTAAAATTGACGAGTTGAAACTGGACAAAGTCGTAATTGATCCAGTAATGGTTTGTAAAGGTGAAGATGAAGTATTGCATCCAGAAACAGCTGTAGCACTTCGTGACCTACTTGTTCCACGTGCAACAGTAGTTACACCGAACCTTTTCGAAGCTGCCCAATTAGCTGGCACAGCGCCAATCAAGACGATTGATGATATGAAGAGTGCAGCTGAGAAAATTCATGCACTTGGTGCGAAATATGTCTTGATCAAAGGTGGAAATAAGCTGGATCATGACAAAGCTATCGACCTTTTATATGATGGAAAAGAATTTGAGATTCTTGAATCTGAAAAAATTGAAACAACCAATACACACGGTGCCGGCTGTTCATCTTCAGCAGCTATTGCAGCTCAATTGGCTGAAGGTAAAAGTCCGCGCGAGGCGATTCATGTTTCAAAAGACTTCATAACAGAAGCTGTTCGTCATTCTTGGAAGATGAATGACTATGTAGGTCCTGTCAATCATGGTGCATACCATAAATACGGGGTTGCTGAAAAAACAAAATAATTAATTAAAAATAAGGGCCCGCTCAAAATCATTGAGCGGCCTTTTTCGCTTTTTTTGTTTATATTTAGTAAAATAGAAAGAAGGAAATGCTTATCTAGCCGCCCAGTTAAGGAGGAAATTGTAGAATGAAACCTATAGACCGTACAGAGGTGCAGAATGCTATCGATTCTTTTGCAGGACAAGATGTATATCTTCACCTTGAAACAACCAACGGCGCCTATGCCACTCATGTAGATGAAGCTTTTTTTTCGGCAGGCGCTTATATCCGTAATGCTTTTATACAGTATGAACATGGGAAGATAGTTGGGGACGGACCCTATCGTATCGGCTTAAAGCTCAATATTGGCTGGGTATACGCTGAAGGAGTAAACCACTTCGAAATTGATGAACATGGGAGATTGCTACTGGCAGGGCTTGATTTTACCGGAAAACTTGCTGTTTCCATGCAAATTAGTCCTACTCCCTTTGAATAATTACAATCTTGCTGCAGGTGTCAAAAATCCGCCATGCACGCCCCAATTGGCAGATAACTATACTCACTGTAAGTAGAACGGAAGGAGAAATATACCTTGGAAAAAGAACGCCATGTATTAGTTATTTTCCCACATCCTGATGATGAAGCCTTCTCGGTTTCTGGAACGCTTGCTTTACATAGAGAAGCAGGCACCCCCGTTACCTACCTATGCTTAACACTAGGAGAGATGGGACGGAATTTAGGAAATCCTCCTTTTGCAACAAGAGAATCGCTTCCTAAAATTCGTAAAAAGGAATTAATCGATGCTGCAAACGCGATTGGTATCCAAGATTTACGCATGCTCGGTTTGCGTGATAAAACCATCGAATTTGAAGATGATGAAAAGCTGACTTCTTTATTTACAGATGCCATTAATGAACTTAATCCTTCATTAATCATTACGTTTTACCCAGGATACAGCGTTCATCCGGATCATGAAGCAACTGCACGAGCTGTGGTCCGAGCTGTGGAAAGAATCGAAGAAAAAGAGAGACCTAAACTTCACTGTGTCGCTTTCTCCAATAACTGCATCGACGATTTAGGACAACCTGACATCGTCCATGATATTTCTGCCGTCGAAAACAAAAAGGTAGATACATTTACAGCACACCGTTCGCAAACGGAGGCGATGGTGGTCGACTGGAAAGAAAAATTCGAAAACCAAGATGCTGACTTTCTTGACTGGATCCGCAAAGAACGATTATGGACCTATAAATTTTAAACCCGCCAATTTGGCGGTTTTTTTTGTTATAACATAAAAAAAACGCCTGTATATAACAGGCGGAGAAAAGGGGGATTACTTGGAAAATCAATCATAATATAAGCATCCCCATTTTTTTTGTTTTTAAACAAGAAAATGCAGAAAATTAAGCAGAAAACCGCTCTTCAGATTGCATTTTCTTTCTTGCAGAAGCCTTTTTACCATGCGCTAAATAGTAAATGACTATGAGAACAAATGACAAAATGGACATGCCTATAAATAACCCTTGGAACCCGGTAAAAGGAATAAGGAATCCAAGTAGGAATGGACCTACACCAATACCAAAATCATACATTGTAAAGTACGTAGAAGTTGCTAATCCCATTCGGTTTGATGGGGACTCCTTAATTGAAATCGCCTGACAGCTTGATTGGAACGTACCATATCCCACTCCGATTAATGCGCCAGCTATTAGGAGGGTGATTCCATGATGGGCTTGGCTAAGAATGACCATACCCACCGCAAATAGTAGGAGCGATGGATAGATAACTGCATTTTCACCCTTCACATCAAACATACGCCCTGTAAAGGGACGTGACACCAAAAGGAATATAGCAAACACTACAAAGAAAAAGCTCGCCGCGTCCATTAAATTTAGTTCCTTTGCAAAGGATGTTAAATAGGACAAGATGCTCGAATACGTAAAACCGGCAAATCCAATAAAAATAGAAATAGGTAAAGCTCTTTTTTCAAAGTAATCGCCAATTTTAAAGCCTTTTTGTTGAGATACTCGTTCTTTTTCCCCCTCAGGTACATGCATAAATAATGAAGCAACTAAAGAGAATGCAGCAAATAAAGATGCAGCATAGAAAATAATGGAATAGCTAAAATGCTGTGTAATCAATAATCCAATAAACGGCCCAAATGCCATTGCCAAGTTTGTGCTCATGGCAAAGTAACCTGTTCCTTCACCACGTCGTTCATTCGGAATAATATCTGCTGCAATCGTTCCCGTTGCTGTAGTAGCAAGGCCAAAAGAGATACCGTGAATTAATCGATCAATTAACAAAAGTGATAAACTATCTACTAGAAAATATCCAATGGATGATATTAGAAATAAGATCAATGATCCAAGCAACATTCTTCTGCGGCCAATCTGGTCAATCTTTTTCCCTGCAATCGGCCTTACAAGTACAGCCCCTAGGACGAAAATACTTGAAGCAAGACCAGCTTGCGCTTGGGATGCATGAAAGTTATCCATCGTGTAAATGGTCAATGTCACCATTAAGACATAAAATGTTAAAAATAGAAAAAAGTTCGCAGACGATACAATCAAAAAGTCTTTCGTCCACAATTTCGGTTTCTGATTCATTTCAATCCTTCTTCCTTCCTAATTATTTTAATTTTCCCTTTAAGAAAAGCAAAGTTCGTAACGTTGTCTCACGATCTTCTTCAGCCAAACCACTCATTAATTGAAGTTCAAATTCCTCAACTACTTTTTTGGCTTCTTGATAGGTTATTTCGCCTGATTCAGTTAACTGTATTCTCCGTTCCCGCTTATCTTTTCCGGGTATTTGTTCAATCAACTTACGTTCTTCTAAACGATTGACCGTCCGAGTTACTGTCGGTTTCTCCACATCTAGATAATTACTAATTTCGACAAGCGTAGAACAACCATACTGATTCAAATAATATATAATCAACCATTGAGAATGAAAAAGATTAACCTTGGCCAATTGTTCATTTAACTTTTTAGTAAATGACCTTGAAAATTGCAGATTATGATGAAAAAAACCATTATGAAAGGACATAGGTATTCCCCCTATTAAATAGTTACCTAGGTAACTATACACTGATTTATTAGAAATGTCTACCCTACAGATGTAGAAAATGCCCAACTACTTAAATAGTGCACTGATATTTTTCTCTAAACCTTCAACAGTATTCAAGCTAATTATTCGCTAAGTTCGATGCTTCTTAAAACACACAAAAAAAGGCCCTTTTAGGGCCTTTCAGTTTGTAGACAAAAGGGGTCCAGAATGTTTTAATTCTGGACCCCTTTTGAAATTCCCTTTGAATTTTGATCAAGATTAAGAGATTGGGTCTCTACGAGCCCACTTTATTAAGCCATTATTGGACCTTGCCATGTCCAATTGGCAATCTTCTTTAAATTCATGGCAGCGAATGTAAGCATCGCCTGCATCGACAATTTTTTAAGTCCCCTTAAAGTAGTCCAACGCATACCATGCTTTTCTTTTGCATCTGCGAATACACGCTCTATTGTTTCTTTGCATTTCGCATATATAGGTTTTACATCCTTGTGGTGACGCAGATGATCTGCTTCTTCCATATAATTTTGCCAGATATGGCGTGTCACCACTTTTTGATGGTCTTTGCTTACTGTACACTGTGATAAAAATGAGCATGTCGCACAAGTGTGTTTGGGTGATTTGTACTCGCGATAGCCCTCTTTATTTGTTGTTGAGTACTTTAAAATCTCGCCCGATGGGCAGAGATAACAATTAAAATGTTCATCGTAAACATAGTCATGCTTGCGAAAGAACCCTTCTTTTGTTCGTGGACGTGTATTAGCTGGTGTGATTTCTTTCCCAAAAAGGTAGCTTGTAATGGCTGGTGTTTTGTAAGCTGCATCTGCGGCAACAGCTTCAGGTTTTCCAACTTTCTCAATCACTTGTCCAACAAGAGGCTCTAAGATATGACTATCATGCGTATTTCCTGGTGTTACAATCGTCCCCAGCACAAAACCGTTGCGGTCTGCAGCCGCATGAAATGAATAGGCAAACTGTTTTGTTCGTTCATCTTTTACATAGTAGCCACTCTCAGGGTCAGTTGAACTTTCTTTAATTTCTTTGGTTTCTTCTTTATCAAATTTATCCGGTGGAAAAGGCTTCTTTCCATTGTTTTCACGATCTTGATTTATTTCTTCTTGAAGGCGTCCTTGATATGCTCGTGTTTCCTTACGAACGATTTTCTTTTCGAATTTCCGCTTATTCGCACTGGCTTTCACATGTGTTGAATCAACGAATACGTGCTCTGCACTAATTAACTTTCTTTCTGAGGCTGTCATTAAGATACGATAAAAAATCTGTTCAAACAGGTCTGTATCTTTAAAGCGACGCTCATAATTTTTCCCGAACGTTGAGAAGTGAGGTACTTTATCATGGAAACCGTAACCTAAAAACCAACGGTAAGCCATATTCGTTTCAACTTCTTCAATCGTTTTACGCATCGAACGAATACCGAAGGTATATTGAATGAATGTCAATTTAACTAAAATAACTGGATCAATACTTGGGCGGCCTATCTCTGAATACATCTCTTTCACCAAGTCATAAATGAAAGTGAAGTCAATGGCCCCCTCAATTTTACGAACCAAATGGTTCGCTGGCACCAGTTGATCCAAAGTAATCATTTCAAGTTGATCTCGCTGAATAGAATTATGTTTCGAAAGCATCGTCATCACCTCAAGTTTTAATACTCCTATATTAAAACAAAAAAGACTGTAGGAAAAAGTGTTTATTTCTAATTGTTAAAACAAAGTTGATTGGAACGGAAGGTGCGAGACTCCTGCGGGAAAAGCGAGTGCCTGGAGTGGAAAACAACGTTCGAATTTTTACAACCCCTCAAAAAAACTGTAGACAAACTCGATTTTCATCGAGTTTGTCTACAGTCTGAAAGGCCCTTTTAGGGCCTTTTTCAATTTATATGAGATAGCGGCAAGCGATACAGCTTATCATCTTTTTCATCAGGATTTCCCCGACCATCCGTATTGTTGCTTATAAAATAGAGAGAATCTTCATCCACAAACACATCACGTATCCGCCCGGAATCTGTGATAATATCGGTCATTTTTTCGCTTTGTACATCATAGCTCTTGAGCGATTCTCCCCTTAAGGTTGCAATGTATAGCTTTCCGTCAAAATAAGCAATTCCAGAAGGGGCCCATGTATTTTCACCGGAATGTATCAATGGGTTTACCATATTCGGCTTTTGTTCATCGCCCTCTATTTCTGGCCAGCCATAGTTCATACCGGGGGCAATTTTATTTAATTCATCGTGAGCAGACTCACCATGTTCACTTTCATACATCTGACCAGCCTCATCCCAGGCCAAGCCTTGTGGGTTGCGGTGTCCGTATGAATAGACGTATGAGTTTTCGATTGGATTATCTTTCGGAATGGTACCATCAAGGTTCATTCTTAGGACCTTCCCACCTAAAGAATCAAGATCCTGGGCTATTGTTGGATTCCTCGCGTCCCCTGTTGTTGCATATATCTTATCATCCGGGCCAATCTTGATTCGACCTCCATGATGGTAGTCACCGCTTGGTATTCCGTCGATTAATGTTTCCAACTCCCGCCACGTATCATTATCCTTTTGTAAAGTAACGATTCGATTAATAGAATTCCCGCCTTCTTCATACGTGTAGTAGGCAATTGCACGCCTGTTATTCGAGAAGTCAGGAGTTAACAAAAATCCAAGTAATCCAGCTTCGGCCTTCACAGACAATGTCTTTTTAAGCTTAACCTTTTGCCTCGTCATCTCGCCCCTTTCCCATTGAACGATGGTGCCTGTCCGCTCTGACACATACATTGTATCCCCATTCTTCTGAATCGACCAAGGTGCAATTAAGTTCGTTAACAGCACCTCAGGGCCCTCTCCTAGAGTTTCCGACACTTCTTTATCAGGGCTCTGCTGTGCTTTACTGTTCTCTTCTTTATTAACGTTACAACCAGTTAAAGTTAATGCGGCCATGAGAAAATATAAGCACCATCTTTTCAAAAGCTCTTCTCCTTTCGTTCCATATTTAGTATGCTGATGACTGCGTAAGTACCTTTAGAATAGCTGTAGCAACACCGTGATCATCATTAATACCTGTTACTTCATCACAAAGCTTTTGAATATCAAGCGGGGCATTTCCCATTGCGACAGACAAACCCACTCTTTCAAACATTGATATATCATTGTAATTATCTCCGATGGCCATAGTTTCCTGCATCGAAGCAGACTTTTTAGTCACATATTTTTCAAGCGCAGTACCTTTTTGCGCCTGCCCACTCATGATTTCCACATTTTCACGTCCTGAAGAGGTGACGGTCACCCCATCCTGAGTTTTCAATTGTGAAGCAATTTGGTCTAATTTACTTAAATTTTTAGAGAAGCTTAGAATTTTATAATATTCTTTATCAGAGTGGCTGAATAAATCTGAGTAATTGGAAACGGACTTTACCTGTCCAAGCTGTAAACGGTCCTCTGCAAATTTTCTGATTCCCACAGGGTCAATGTCCGGATTAGCTGTAACAAAAACATCCACTAAAGCAGATATTGCGTTTTCATAGTCTTTAGAATAGATTCCTTGACTCGTATAAATTTCAAAATAAATTTCCTGTTCTTCGAGGTATTCGGCAACACTCTGTGCAGTAGCAAGTGACATCGGATTGGAAGCAGCAATTTTTCCGTCCTGCGTGAAAATAGCAGCCCCATTTACACAGATAATCGGACACACAATGCCCGTTTCATCTAAAGCGTACTTTGCTTCCTCGTACGATCTTCCTGTAGCAATGATCACCTCAACTCCTTCTCTTTGCGCCCTCTGGATAGCGGCTTTATTTTCATCACTCACCTTTTGCATCTTGTTTAATAATGTTCCGTCCATATCAATCGCAATCGTCTTAATCAATTCAACCCGCTCCTTTTTTTCAATATAACCCTTATTTTAACCGAAAGAGAGTTGATAAACACGTATAACAAACGGGAGAGCTTTTCAACGCCAACTAAAAATGATTATCTTTCAGTTGTCTCTTCTATGTATATAAAAAAACTGCACCTATTTGGAATAGGTACAGTTTTTTTTCTTAATGTAAAATCGTATGATTATCCACAGTCTTTGACCGTGCAGTAATTTGTTCTTGAATGTCCTTTTGAATGTCATCAATTGCAGTAAAGTCCATTGCTTTTACATAAATGGCTTCAAGTGCGTCATGCTGCTCTTTCGCTTTTACAAGACATGCAGTTGCTTCATTCATTTTCGCCCGGTATCTGGAGGAAACATCCTTGATCTGATCAGCATAAATTTCATCTGTTCCAGAGTGGATGGCTGTTTTATAAATATCAATGATTTCATCACCCTCTCTACTCGGGAAATATTCATGCGGAGAGGTGCTGTCAAAAATAGCGATTCCTGCCTCCCGGACGATTACCATATCCAAACTTTCAGGATCAAAACCGCAATGATACACTTCTACATCAAATCCTCTTTTCTCCGCAGCCTTTGCAATCTTTTTCAGCATCGTCGATTTTCCTGAGCCAGGTCGACCCTTTAAAAAGTAGCGTTTTTGCACTCCTTTTGTAATACTCGGGATGTAATCAACTGCTCCCTCTGGCGTAGCGGCACCTAAAAACCGGTGACGAACATCTGCTTTTTTGTTGAGAACAATATCTCTATAAAAGCCTTCTATCAATTTATTGGTTAATCCATTTAATTTAACGAAATCAATGTTCGCCTTATAAATATCTTCCCATTCATCATGTATCTTTAATGCTTCTGTGAAAAGAGCATATGCCTTCTCAAAACTCTTGGTTCTAGCATTGGTCAATCTTATGATTGTCGTTCTTTCAGCTGCCAGCTGTTGAGAATTCCAGGCAGCCCCTAGGTTGACGTATTCTTCAACGGCTCCCGGTGCTTTCGGTTCAATCACATGTGGCGCAGTCCCATCAACAAGACCTATTTTCAAGGCGGGAATAATTACCCCATCAATGGAATCATTATCCGACGAACAATGCAAAAACTCGATATCATAGTCTTTATCCAGCCATTCCTGGCCAATTTTTTTCATAATAGTCGATTTACCTGAACCAGGTCCGCCTTTTAAAATAAATAATTTCTCCAAACCAGCTAGATTGGAATCATATAAACTATAAAAACCTTTAGCCGTATTGCCTCCAGCGAAATAATGCATCACTTTTCCTGCCACTTTCACACTCTCCTTCACCATACAGATGTGCATCTTCAAGACAGCTTATGCAGGAAAACCCAGGTAGGTGAATGCCTAAGGTTTAGGTTTAATAGTATTCTTTATCTATTTGATAAGAGCTCTAGGCTCCGCTTGTGCAGCCACAAGGAATTCTGACGGTTTCAAGACAATTTGTGTCCCAATTTTCCCACCGCTTACGATGATTTCACACAGATTGGTTGCACTTTCATCAATAAAAGTCGGATACTGCTTTTTCATACCGATTGGTGAGCAGCCCCCTCGAATATACCCTGTGTATTTCTGCAAGTCTTTAACAGCGAGCATTTCAATTTTTTTCGCACCTGCTGCTTTCGCTGCTTTTTTCAAATCCAGCTCGGTGTCTACAGGAATAACAAATACATAAAGCTGCTGAGGTCCGCTGTGAGTAACGAGTGTTTTAAACACGGTTGCTGGCGCTTTACCAATTTTACTCGCCACGGTAACACCGTCTATTTGGCCGTCGTGGACATCATAGCTCATCATGTCATACTTTATATGTTTGTTATCGAGAATTCGCATTGCATTTGTTTTACTGGCTCCCATCTCAAAAGTCCCCTTATCCTTTTCTCCATTTTACCATTTTTTGTAGGCAAAAAGAAAAGCACAGCGCTTCTGCATCTGTGCTTTCACTCAAATTTATTCTAAATGACGTCTTTGATAATCAGCAATACGCTTGTAGTCGCCTTCTAATTGCCGGCTTACGGATAAATAAATCGACATTAGTTCTTCATACACTTTAACGTTCTCCTCGATTGGAACAAGTTCATTTGTATGCCCAATCATGTTTTCAACCTCATCCAGGCTTTCAATTTCACCTAAAGCATATAATCCTAGAACGGCAGCACCTAAACTCGAGCTTTCAAAGCTTTCTGGGATTGTCACATTCTGATTAAATACATCAGCCATAATTTGCCGCCATAGCTTGGAGCGGACAAATCCGCCACTTGCATGGATTTTCTCCGGAGCACCTGTCAGTTCCCTTACAGCAAGGAGGACACTGTATAAGTTGTACATCACACCTTCAAGCACAGCCCGCACCATATGATCGCGAGTATGATGAAGAGCTAGTCCAAAGAAGGAACCTCTTGCATCAGCACTCCATAATGGCGCCCGTTCCCCTGCCATATACGGGTGGAATATTAACCCGTCTGAGCCAGGTGCAATATTTGAAGCCATTTCGGTCAATATCTCATATGGATCCTGACCCGAGGCCTTAGCTCTTTCGATTTCTACCCGACCAAATTGATCCCGGGCCCATCGGAAAGTGATTCCCCCATTATTGACTGGTCCGCCAATTACCCAATGATTCTCAGTGAGGGCATAACAGAACGTCCGCCCTTTCGGATCAGTAAGCGGACGGTCACTGACGGTTCGCACTGCACCGCTTGTTCCTATTGTTACCGCAAGCACACCAGGCTTGATAGCATTTTGGCCTAAGTTGGCAAGCACCCCATCACTTGCACCAATAACAAATGGAGTACCAGCACAAATGTTCATTTTTTCTGCCAATTCCTGGCTCAATCCAGAAAGGATATGGGTCGTTGGCACGAGCATAGGAAGCTTGTCCGATCCAATTCCCGCAATGGCCAATGCCTCTTCATCCCACGCCAAGTTTTTCAAGTTGAACATACCTGTTGCAGATGCAAGTGAATAATCCATTACAAACTCTTTGAAAAATTTATAGATAATATATTCTTTAATCCCTAAAAATTTATCCGTTTTGTTAAAGATTTCTGGATGCTCTTTTCTAAGCCACATAACTTTCGTGATTGGGGACATAGGGTGAATTGGTGTTCCCGTTCTGTGATACAATTGCGTCCCCTGTTCCGATGCCTTCAATTGCTCCGCATAGGCTACACTTCGGTTATCTGCCCACGTAATACTATTTGTGAGCGGCTTACCGTCTTTATCCATGGCAATCAAACTATGCATCGCTGAACTAAACGAAATAAAACTTAGTTCATCCTTTGCTATTCCGCTTGCAATCATCACTTCACCGATTGCAATAATAGCCGCTTTATAGATTTCTTCCGGATCTTGTTCCGCAACAGACGGAGTTGGACTGTGAAGCGGATATCCTTTAGAACATGAATGGACGACCTCGCCCCTCTTTGAAAAAAGAACAACTTTCGTGCTCGTCGTACCAATATCGATCCCCATCATATAACCTGAATGTTTCATATTTTTACATCGTACTCCTTTCTCTTAAACAATTGAATTCAATAGTAAGATTAGGATAAGAGAAACGACTGAAATTATCGTTTCCATAACCGTCCCAGATTTAAACGTTTGTGTCACTGTTAAATTAAAGAATTCGGAATTGGTGAAATTTCAAAGGATGCGGCTTGCAATAAATTCCGCCCACTCCACTCGTGATTAATACATTTTTAAATGCGCCACCTGCTCCGATAATCAAGATAATGGATGCAGTTGGTGCAAGGCAGGCAGACATAAATTGGTTAAGTTCTTCTATATTAAAACCTCTAGCATAGCCTAATGTAAAGAAAGAAACCACAACAGAGACCAATGGAGCGATAATTGGCTTTCCAAGGAATGTAATCCAATCATTCAGTATCGACTCGTTGGAAAAAAACGGCACCGACAGCTCCCACTAACATCAAAATAAATGGCATTAAAATCGTGATTAGTGTAATTCCGAAACCTAGAAGCTTGCGATTATGTTTATTAGAGAACTGTTCCGATAACTCCTCAGCAGCTTGTACATTAATTCTTTTTAATATGAAGGAACCGAAAACTGGACCAGCTATAATGGCTGTTGGAATTCAGATAATCAAAGCATATAAAATGGTTTTAGCAACATTTGCATCAAATTCTTGAACCACAATCATTGGTGCTGGATGTGGAGGCATCAAGCCATGTACTGTCGATAATCCAACTACCATCGGAATCCCGATTTTTAAAAGGGGTAAATCCGTTCTTTTAGCAATTGTGTAAACGATTGGAATTAATAAGACGAGGCCAACTTCGAAGAATACGGGCATACCACCGATAAAAGCAACAATAATCATGGCCCAATGTACCTACTTTTCTCCAAACTTATCTAAAAGCGTATTTGCAATCCGATCGGCTCCGCCTGATTCGGCCATCATTTTCCCAAACATCGTACCCAGACCGACAACCAAGTGTATTTCCTACCCCTGTCTGAACAGCATCTGCAACATCCGGAATATCCATACATGCGATGATCCCTAAAATAACGGAAGCAAGAAGTAACGCAATAAATGGGTGCCATTTCGTTTAAGCTATGATAACGATTAAGAAAATAATTGAAATTAGCGCATAAACCAACAAACTATTATTATATCTTAGTCCAAATAAACTAGACATCTTGCATCTCTTTATGTAGTTAAAAAAAAAGATTGGATCGATTGCGAAGATTGTTTGGTACTTCCCTTCCAGCTGAAATCTTTTAAATTCCTTCTATTCTTTCTATTTATATAAACTAACTGAAAATAATATTTTATATAAAATATAACAATACAGTAAATAATTATATTTTTAATACAAATAGCTCATTACTTAAATTATTGCTATGTTAATGGACATTGTTGATTTTTTCTTATTCAACTTACTACTAGGATCCCCAAATGGAATCCTTCCCTTGAAATAGGAATCAAATTTGAAAAAACCGACCAATAAAGGTCAGCTTTTTGCATACTATTTTTATCAGATGGCGCCCTATCCGGAACGCTGCCACAACTACATCCAACAATGATTAAGAGTAAAAACAAAACGACTATAAAGGCGAAACCTCCACTACCACCGTCACAACCTGAAATATAGAAACATTCACTCAATCACATTAAACCATAACGGAGATTTATCTTCAGGGTCACCATTATAATTTATGGTGATTTCCTCCCCCGCCTTAATATTAGTTATTGCATAAAAGTCTATTGATAAATGATCTTCATTATTATTAAACGTCGCATTCGGAGTGTATGAATGATTAAATAGTGCTCCATATCCTAATGCAATGGCTATGTCATTATGATCCCCCCAAAAGAAGCAGTAATTAAAGAGTATAGTCTTCTCTAGATATTTCCATTCATTTTCAGGTGATATTACAACAGGTGATGCCTCAATGAGTTCATCCTTTTTAATATCACGTGTAGAATATACCCCTCTACCATACTTTCCAGTATTTTTAATACATATTGGTGCCACAGTAGTAGCTCCTTTCTGAAATTATTAATAACTTTTCAAGTATAAAGTCTAGTATTAAGGTACTCTTTTAATCTAAATTCCCTAGGTGCTTTATAAATATAGGGACGCAAGTGTTGTACTCCATGATTCCCACCGTTGACTTACTTTACCCAAGCATCATTGTCCCAAGGAATAATTTCGAACAAACTCACTATTGCGGATACAGGGAATGGATGTGAGTAAACCCGTCATTCTTCATTGTACAAACTGTTCCAACTAGCCAGCGTAGGTATTTACCAATATTAATATGCTATTAGGCTTCATTAGGGAATTAATTAATGGGGTAATATTGATTTTTTTTGATCAAATCATAAATGAAATCATCGTCGGATTGTTTTCCAAACGCTTGTTGATAACCATACAGAAAAATCTCCCATAGCTGACTTCCATTCGCAATGTTGGTCATGTGAAAATGAAACTTTTCGAAAAATAAAAGATATATTAATCTAATTTTATTTTAGCTCGATTTTGTTAACTAACGTACATGTTAGAGCTATTTTGCATATTATATTTTATTCTTTTATAAAGGAGGGGTCTGCATGCCGAAAGGGAAAAAAGCTAGTGGCAAGTCAAATGAAGGTAAGTCAAATGAAAGCAAGTCAAATGAAGGTAAGTCAAATGAAGGCAAGTCTGATGGAAAATAGTCCTGATTTAGCGCGCTTTTGAAGATCCTCAATCATGATTGACGGCTGCTGGAGCGATTGCGAAGAAATCAGCTATAGAGAAAGAAATCCTAAATCAAACTTTACAGGAAGAAACCGTGAAAAACTGTTTCCTGAGTTAATCATTTACTTTGCTGAAAATCTACAAAGGGTGGTTTTATACACATAAAAAAGGAACTGCATTCCCTTACATAGGGGAAATCAGTTCATTTTTCCATTTGTTGCCTTAGCGCGGGTTTGACAAAATTTTGACGGCACCTTATGTTTTCATCGAAATATTGGCTGGACCCACGCTAAGAAATAGCAATTCACAGTGTTTCTAAAGAAGTTTAGCATAAAGATATACAAAGTGTGACCCGTACAAACCTAAATTGCAAAAAAAAGCATCTAACCAGCATTATGAACTAAACTCGATGCCTAATTAATTCAGAAAATAATCATTCACCCATAAAAAAAGAACCGGATTGGAGCTTGATTTCATCCTCCAGATGTTCAGGATAAGCAATAAGAAAGCAAGTAGATGGTCCTGACGATTTTTCGATATCGACTTGACTCCTTATATGTGCAGAAACACCTTCCCCATTTGGGTCCAGATGCTTCCATTCATTTGCTATCCCTTTTGAGCCAACAGGAAGTACCTGAACTTCTTCAAGCTCACAAAGGCTTTTATATAAAGATAACGGCGCGATCCACTCTTGTTGTTTCATAACTTCTTCCCCAACAAGTGGCCTGCCAATAAGGGCCATTTTCCGTTGAAGAATTGGCTTCATTACACGTTCATTCCTGCGTTTTCCAATCACCATAATACCAAGTGCGGATTGAAGAAGCGGCATGTTACTTTCGGTGCTACCTGTAATAGAGAGATCCAGACCGATTTCATCCATTCCCTTCATGACGCCTATTTTCAAGGCCTCCCAGGCTTCATCGCCGCAGAAATTATGAAGGACAACGGTCATTGGACTTCCGCCAGCAGCCAGGCACTCCATAACGGCAACCCGGAACGAAAAATATCCAACAACTTCGTATGGGACTCGAACAAGATCTTTTTCCTTCAACCCAATTCCGCCACTATTATCACAAGAAACGACTAATGATTGTGACTCCGTAAACGGTAAGATCAATGAATCATTCATTCTACGAATCCATCTTTTAAAATCACTTTTTTCAAAACTGGTTCTAGACGTGGAAGTAAAAGGGCCGCCAACACTACATTTATTGCTGTAGCACCTGTTAACCCCGGAACTAGCATCGTGTAAAATTCAAGGCTAACCAGAAATATGAAAGGTAGAGCTAAGATGAAGGCATTACCGATAAAAAAGAGGAAAAATGCGCCTATTTTCTTTCCGTGTACATATAAAACGCCAAACATCCATACGAGGACCGCCATTTCTACCATGATCAAAAAATGGAAAGGGCCTAGTGTCATGCCACCGATGAAAGCTGAAATAATATGACCAAGTCCAGCTACTATAGCTCCGGACACCGGGCCAAGTATGACAGCCGCCAAAAGGGCCGGAAAACTGTCTAAAGCCATACTGCCTATAGGGGAAGGGACTTTAATCATTGCCCCAACCGCCGATAAAGCAATAAAAATAGCAATTGTACTAATTTTTCTTACGTTCATGTTTACTCTTTTTCCTTTCTTTTTCCTCCACGGAATACATTTGCGCTGCGGATATACTCCACATCTTTTACGCCAAGGCGGAAGTTAATCACACGTGCTACAGCAAAAAAGTAATCAGACAAACGATTTAAATATTGAAGAGATAGTGGTGAAACTGCCGCACCCGACTTAATCAAAGAAACAACCAACCGCTCCGCCCTGCGTGTAACCGTCCGGGCAATATGTATGGTTGCAGACGCTTTTGAGCCTCCTGGAAGGATAAACTTTTCTAATTCCGGTGCTTCGACGATAAAGGCATCAATTCGTTCTTCCAAATAGGTAATCGCCTCATCCGTTAGCTTCTGCGGGGCTTTCTCAGAAACTGTCGCCAAATCACCGCCACAGTCAAATAACTCATGCTGAATTTTTTCCAAGTCCGTTAGTACGTCTGCAAAAATCGCTGAGTCCAATTCAGTTACTGCAAGGCCGATATAACTGTTCACTTCATCCACTGTTCCGTAAGATTCTACACGGATGTCATCCTTGTCCAGACGTCCTCCGATTACGCTAGTTTGTCCCTTATCCCCAGTACGTGTATAAATTTTCATCTCTATTTCCTCCTCTATTTAATTTGCTGATTGATACCGTACCAAATGACATCCACACGGTTTGATAAGGAGGCTACATCTTGAAAGACCCAGCCGCAGGCATCGCGCCATTTGCGATCTTGTGCCTCCATCGGAACAATTCCTTTGGAAATATCTGATCCGATTACAATACAGTTGTGATCATCCTTTTCCTTCTCCCATATTCGCCAGTCAGCCATGATTTCCTTCCACCGTTTTCGAATCGACTCTGCATCCATCTTTTCTGCATCTTGTTGGATCCATGCATCCAAGCCATGCAATACCACTGTATTACCTTGAAAATCCGTCATAGTCGGCTGTTCTTTTTGATAACCGGATAGCCAAAGAGTCTCACTTTCCAACCCATAAAAGTGCTTTACCCATTTTGTTTTCCCATTATAGGCGCCACCTGTAACAAAGTGCAACGTTCACCCCTCCTTAAGCTGTTCCGGTCCTCCCAAATCAGCTCATATCCCATACCGTGGGAAATTTCCCAATCAAAAAAAGACTTTTCCATCGGTGCATAGCGGACAAGTAATTCACGTACTACACCCCCATGAGTCATTAATACATATTGGCTTTCCTCACCGGAAATCAATTGGCTCCAGCCATTTTGAATACGTTTGGAAAATGCCGGATAGCTTTCACCACCAGGAACCATTGCCTCCATAGGATGCTCTAGCCATTTTTGATAATCGCCATCAGTCTTCAACTCTTCATAAGTTCGCCCTTCCCAACTGCCGAAGTTCAGTTCACGGAACGCAGGGTGTTTTATCGGAACAACATCTGGAAACAACAGTCTTGCGGTTTCAATACAACGAGGCAAATCACTCGTGTGAATCTTTTCATACTGTGGGTAAGAGCCCCTTAAGTCTAGAATTTCCTTTTCTCCTTTCAGACTTAATGGAGAATCTGTCCAGCCTAAATAGGATCTTCGCTCATTTGCTTCTGTCAGCCCATGGCGAAGTAGTGTAATAGCCACAGAATCAGCCATAACCAAAGCTCAACTCCTTCCACGGATGCTCCCAATACATCCCCCGTTATCCCACCGAACCAACTAACGATTTTCCGCTTTATATACAATAGGAAGAGTAGAGCAGCCAGACACATGATAAAAAATAAAGTGACCAGCTTGAAATCGATGCTCCATGCAACCGCAAAACTCACAATAAAATACAACCAATAAATATATAAACTGTTTTTCCTTACTGCACTTTGAAAGAAAGCACCAAGTCCCTCTTTTTTTGCCAAGGGCATCCGGCTAAGTAAATAGCCCATCACACATTTACTTAAAAGTGGAAGACTAATAATTAAAAAGTATGTCCACTCATTGACTCTATCGACGATTTCATAAATAAATATAAACCGGGCGGCCAAAAGTACGATGACGGAGATGACACCGAATGCTCCTGTCCTGGAATCCTTCATGATTTCTAGACGCCTCTCTTTATCCTGATAGGAAAAGAAGGCATCACTTGCATCAATCCAACCATCGAGGTGCAAACCGCCTGTTAATGCCATCGTTAAAAACCAAACCACAAACGCAATCGAAAGGGATGACAATGGGGTCCATTCTACTAACGCGTATAAAACACCTCCCAATATCAAGCCTAGGAAAAGCCCTACTAAAGGAAAGGTTTGAATCGCACGGTGGATATATTTCTTATCCATCGGTAGCTGTTTCTTTATTGGGAACACGGTAAAGAACTGCAGGTTAATCAAGAATCCAATCCATCCGTTCATTCCTGCATGCACCCTTTCATCAATAACGGAATCCCTGATTCAACAAGATAAGCCTCATCTGCCTGTTCGACGACCGCTTGATGAAGCAGGCCAAGTATTTTTCCGTATATATGGAGGAACTCATTTTGAAAAATCGGCTCCTGTACCACTTCGTTGCTTACGATTATCAAACAGCTGGCTTGTTTTCTTATCTCATTAATTCCGCTGATTATTTTTGTGAAAACACTATGTAAAAACTCCTTTTCAAGCGGTATATTGGGACCGAATAATTCATTATCGAGTAGGGTTGTCAGGCAATCGAGTAGGATTATTGAATCTTGATTTAGATCTGCACCTATCCGTGTAATATTCGTCGAGTATTCCCAAGTCCTCCAAGCAATTGGACTACTTTTGCGATCCCTTTGGTGCCGGCGGATGCGTTCTTCCATTTCAGCATCACTGACTCGGCCACAAGCGAGGTAATGCAAGTTCCCACTCAATTGGATTGCATATTCTATTGCCTTTTTTTCTGCAAAACGGCTTTTACCGCTCCGGACACCACCGGTTATAAAACAGAGCCTAGAGTTCTCCACTGTCTTACCCCCTCCATTAGCATGGCATTATCACGCTCACTCTTCACTGCGAACCGGAGCCACATTCCATCTAACCCTGGAAAATTATACGTATGACGTGGTACGATGCCCTTTTTTAATAAAAAAGGCAAAAGGGATAAGGATTCATCTTTCACTAAATAAAAATTGACCGTGCTATTTGAGACAATCAACTCATGCTCTTCATAAAACCGGAAAAGTTTCTGCTTTTGGAATTGAATATACGCTCTTGTTTTTTCTATATATTCTTCTTCAGCAAGGCAGATTTTCCCGACTTCTAATGCCACATGATTGACGCTCCAATGCGATTTATAGGTTTTTGCCTGATTTATGATATCTGGTGCCGCCAGCAAATAACCCAACCTCAAGCCTGGAATTGCAAAAATTTTCGTCATTGATCGTAGAATCAGTAAATGAGGGAATTGCGTAATTAAAGAAGCATAAGTAAAGGCGTTTTCCGTAAAATCATAAAAAGCCTCATCCAAAACAACCAGACAATTTGCTTTTCCGCATTCTTTGATTAATTCCCTAACTGCTTCTTGCTTAAATGAAATCCCTGTCGGATTATTAGGCGTACATAAAAAAATCGCGTCATATTCAGGTAATTGAGGAATCAATCGATCGAGATCTAGTTGCCACTCAGGTGCATCAAGTTGATGAAAGTCTACCTCGCATTCGGCTGCTAAACAAGCTTCTGCATATTCCGCAAATGCAGGCTGAATGATTAAGACCTTTTTATTGGCTAACCTGTTCGCTACCAACATTATTATTTCCGCACCACCGTTACCTACCAAAACGGATTGCTCAAGAAGCGCTTCTTTTTTTGCAATTAATTTTGTCAATTCAACGGCATGCGGATCTGGGTAATTTAAGATTCCTTCGAAGAATTCGGACCACCGTTCCTTTATACATAAAGGAGGACCCAATGGGTTGATATTAGCACTAAAATCGAGAACCGATTCAGGCATTTCAATTTCCAGCGCTTCGTAAAGATAATGCGGATTAGAGCCATGAGAAGGTAATGCCAAGCGTAAGTCCCCCTAACCAAAGCATCAGTAAAAATATAAAAGATGTCCGATGCATGATGGTAATCGTTTTTTGTATATGTATTGCTTCTAATGGAACAAGTGGAACGCCCATCCTAGCACGGTCAGAAACTACTCCTTTGTACATATTCCGGCCGCCAAGCTGTACACCCAAAATTGCAGCAACGCCTGCTTCACACCACCCACTATTCGGGCTTGGGTGCTTTTTCGCATCATTGAACAAAATCTTCCATCTAGCCCCCAAGCTATGATAGCTGGATTTCGAGCTTAGCAGCATCAAGAAACCAGTGAGGCGACTAGGAATCCAGTTCACGATATCATCGAGCTTAGCTGAAGCCCAGCCAAATTGTCCATATTTATCATTTTTGTAACCAACCATTGAATCGCAGGTATTAATTGCCCTGTACATCATCGCGAGTGGAGCACCGCCAATTGCTGCCCAAAACAGTGGAGCCGTAACTCCATCACTCGTATTTTCAGCTACGGTTTCTACAGTGCCTCTGACTATTTCGGATTCATCAAGATCAGCAGTATCACGACCGACAATATAGGAAAGCTTTAGCCTCGCTTCAGGAAAAGCTTGTTTATTCAGTGGATGACACACATCCATTCCTGCCTGCTTTAAGCCCTTCTGAGCAATCGTCGTAGAAATAACAACAGCTTCCCATAAAATTCCCGCAAGCGGATGGATAAGATAAGCTAAATAGACAGTTAGACCTGTTGCCAATAACACCAGTGTTAAAACAATTACCAGCATGAAGAGGCCATTTCGCTTTTTATGTGTACCTCTATTGAATGCATGATCCAACTTGCTTATCAACGTTCCTATCCATTTAACGGGATGTGGCCAATTTGGTGGATCACCTATTAATAGATCAAAGAAAAAAGCCAGTGTAACAGCAAAAAGGTGATGGTAAATCATAGTTCCTCAATCCGTTTCCGATTTTTCTTTATTGCTTCTACGGTACAATCATATACACCGCGACTGATCAACTTCCCTAGCGGAGTAATGGTGCCTGCATATTGAAGTGCCTTCCCTCTTTGGATTGCGGCAATCAAAATACTGTCTGTCGAAGTTCCTGTCGCCACTGTATTTGTCACCTTATCCAAAACACGCAAATCATGAAGCGCTTTTACTTTTGCCTCGGTCGCGGTGACAATGCTGTGGATAAAGGCCTCTTCTGCCAAGTGCCCATTTACAAAGATCCATGTATTTATGGTTCCTGGAGTGGAAATCCAAGAATGTTGGTCAGCTAAAGAGGCGTCGATGGCATTCCCTACTCCAGCCGTCACAATGATAAAAACCGAGAAATCATCATCTCTTAAAAACTTGAAGGCCACCGTATCGAGAAAGACAGCTGTCATCATTCCGACCGTTTCCTGCGGTTCAAAACCGTGTGTTTTTAAAAAGTCAGCCATTTCAGCAAAATGATCCTCGTAATTATAATCACGATGGACATGCCTATTCACGAAATGTTGATGCCAGCCCGTTCCTGAACCGGTCACACCAGAAGACATCGTTCTAAGCGGAATTGGTGAATTCAATTGAATTATTTCGTTGCCCACCGTCAAATAGGTTTCATCAATTTCCAAAGGTGCGAAATCACAGACATGCTTTTCCGGGACAATGAACATTTGCGGCTTCGGTAGGGCAGGATGCGGATGTTTTTCAATCGTCGTCCGGTATACCTCCTGGATCCGTTCCTGTTGGAGCACTTCATTCGGCACATTAATGACTTGAATTTGTCCTTTTTCAAGCAACATCAGCCGATCACAGTACAAGCCGGCCAAATTCAAGTCATGGAAGATTGAGATAACTGTTAGCTCCAGCTCCTTGGCCATTTTCCTCATTAAATCAAGAAGCTCCTTTTGATAGGAAAGATCCAAGTGGTTCGTTGGTTCATCTAAAAAAAGAATTTCCGGTTCTTGGGCAAGTGCTTGTGCCAATAAGACCCGCTGTCTCTCACCGCCTGATAATCGTTCAAAATGAAGATCCTGAAAATCCGCGACTCCCGTTTGCTTCATCACACGTTGGACAATCACCTCATCCTCAGAAGTCCAACTATGAAACCAGCCTGTTTGGTGAGCATAACGGCCAAGAGAAACAGTCTCTTTTACCGTATAAGAAAAGGCTAATGAGGAATGTTGAGGCAACACGGCTATAACTTGTGCAAGTTGTTTGGCCGAATACTCCTTCAAGTCTCTTCCCCTTATTCGTATGCTTCCTACCTTATAATCGAGAACCCCGCTAAGCATACTTAATAGCGTCGTTTTTCCGCTGCCATTTGGACCGAGAATCCCAAATAATTCCCCTTTATGTACGTCAAAAGAGACAGAGTCCAAAACAGCTTTATTGCCATATCCACCTGTTAACCCTTTAACTTCAAGCATGAATTCTACCCTTCTCTCCGTCTCTTTAATAAAATCAGGGCAAATGCCGGGGCCCCGATAAGTGAGGTAATTACACCAATCGGCAGTTCCGAAGGTGCAATAATCGTCCTTGCTACAAGGTCAGCCAAAATTAAAAATCCGCTTCCTACGAGCAAAGATAACGGCAACAAATGCTTATGATCTGGCCCCCAAATCCTACGAACCAAATGAGGAATAACCAATCCTACAAAGCCAATCGTTCCCGAAACAGCAACAGCTGCCCCAGTTAATATCGAACCAGCTATCAGAATCCACATTTTTCTCCGCTGAACATTCACACCCAAATGCTTTGCACGATCTTCCCCAAACGTCATCGCATTCAATTCTTGGGTATTCATAATCAAGATCAACGAACCAATGATAAAAAACGGCAAAATAATCGCGATATAATTCCAGCCGCGCATTGAAACGCTTCCCATCAGCCATCCGATGATTTGTCTTAATTCCTCGCCCGTCAACGCAATCATTAATGAGATGAAGGCACTTAAAAACGAGCTGAAAATGATTCCGGTTAAAATAATTGTTTCTACTTTCATCGATCGATCCATTTTTCTCGCAAAAGTTAGCACACAGAAAATCGTAAGCAATGAAAACATAATACTTAACGCCGGTAGGGTATATAAACCGATCAACGGCAATGATATATTCAAAAACAATGTCAATACAGCGCCTACTGATGCTCCTGATGAAATCCCTAATGTGTAGGGGTCAGCAAGCGGGTTCCTGAGCAGTCCCTGAAAGGCTGCCCCGGCAATCGCAAGCGAAGCCCCAACCAAACCTGCAAGTAATACACGTGGCAGGCGGATGTTCATTACGATATTCGTCAGCATCACATCTGGCTCAACTGAGATTGGTAAATGAAAAAATTCCTTGCCGATAATTTGTATAAGCGCGGGAATCGGTACTGACACCGAACCAAAGGAAATGCCAATCGTCATTGCGAAAAGCAAAAACAATAACGCAATCAAATAAGCAAACGCCCACTTAGTTGTCAAATAGGTTCGGATAGACTGATTTGGCAAGTTCCTCTACTCCCTCTATTAAGCGTGGACCAGAACGGGTCACTAAGTCAGAATGGACATCAAAGACTTGACCATCCTTAACAGCAGCTACATCTTCCCATCCTTTTCGGCCCGTCACTTCACTGATTGGATCTTTTGTATAATAACCATATGTTGTAATAATGACATCCGGATTTGCAGCAATCATAGACTCTTCGTCAATTTTCGCCCACCCGTCCAATTCGGCTGCTGCATTTTTCGCTGAAATTATGTTAAGCATTTCATTCATGAATGTATTTTTTCCAGGTGTATAAATATCCGGTGATGGCGAAACCTCTACTAGAACGGTTTTTCTTTCCTCATCCTTAACGGATTTAGCTTTTTCCTGAATTTTCTTCAGTTTCGTTTTCATATTCGCAACGATTTCTTTTGCCTTATCATGTTCTCCCGTTGCCTGTCCAATCATATCAATAGACTCATACACTTCGTCAAAGCTTTGTGCATCATTGACTACAAGGACATCTATTCCAGCATCCTTAAGCTGCTGCAATCCCTCATTCGAATTATGGGCACTGGATGCATGAGCAAGAACAAGATCAGGCTTTAAGGAAACGATTAACTCCGTGTTCATTTCCATTCCGCCAACTTTTTCAATTTCTTTCGTTTCTTCCGGGTAATTATCATTGTCGGATACACCAACAACCTTTTTACCCAAACCAAGTGCAAAGACCACTTCTGTATTACTTGGTATCAATGTAACAATTTTCTTTGGTTGTTCTTCTATCGTTACTTTTTCACCCGTTGCATCTTTTATCGTAATCGGGAAAGCTTGGTTTTCAGTATGATTCGTTTGTTGCTTTTCTTTCGTTCCTTCTTTTGATGTATCATTGCAACCAACCATCATACCTGCAGTTAGTAACATCACTAGAATCAGACCATAGATTTTCTTCATTTTACATCCCCCACAATCTTTTAATTCAATTTCCGACCACCTAAAGAAAACGCACCCTGAAGTGAAGAAGCGAATTTCAAAACAAAAGCATCTCCCGTCAAACGGAAGATGCTTGTATGGCAACAATATAATTACGGACTCAGAAGGTCTGCCACACACCTTCCCATCCGCGTAGGTTACAGGTGTACGAATCTTGGCAGGTCTCCTGGCTAATGGTCATCGTCAACGGCACCTTCCCATATCTCACATACAGTGGTACACAGCCGCTAACTCCCATTTACAGTGGCGGGACCGCGTTGGTATTTCACCAACTTCCCTTTTAAGTCATTAAGACACCAAATCGTTCATATGTATATAATTTTCACTGCTTTTCATTATACACTATGTAAGAAATGATTATTATATGATTTTTCAGACTGATTCCGAAATACCTTGTCTTCAATTAATAACGTGATGCATTTTCAATCAGCGCTGCAAATCCATCGACTGATAATCCGGGTGAAATCCGAACTCGGTGCAGTGCATGCATCCCTTGGTCCCTTGAAGCTCCACCAGCTTCGGTGGTTACTGCCATCTTGTATCCAGCTTCTTCTGACAACCTAAGGCTCTCCTCGTTATACCGACCAACAGGATATGAAAGTACTGTCGTGTCCTGTTGGAGAATACGATCGAATAAATCCTTTGACTGTACCATTTCAGCTTCCTGCTGCCCTACCGTCATACGGTTAAGCTCAAGATGGTTGATAGTATGACTTTCAATAGAAATCCCATTCTCGCTCATCTCCACCATTTGTTCTTCCGTCAGGTGATGACTTTTTTCAATAGATTTCCCGATCATAAAAACAGTAGCTTTCATATTATATTCTTTTAATATAGGAAAAGCCTCCGTGTAATTATCTGTATAGCCATCATCAAAAGTAAGCCAGACACACTTTTCACTTGGCATCCGATTTTCCGTTAAAACAAGAAATGCTTCCCTAGGGGATAATGTATAGTAATCATTCTCCCGAAGCCAGTTCATTTGTGATTGAAATTCCTCTCTTGGTACCCGAAGGTTATTACCTTCAGAAATACTATGATACATCAATATTGGAAGTTGAACCGTGGACTCGGCTCTTATCCAGTTTCTCGTATCGATCTGTTCAGGATATAATCTGTCCTCCGAATTCTGCCCGACGTCATTCTCCGCTGCTGCAACCACTTCAATGTTATCTTCCGCAATCGGTGCAGCCGTCTTTGTACCTATATTCTCTAAAACCCCTTGTGAGCATGAAGGCAAAATTAAAATTCCCAGCAATGCTACCATCAATAAAACTCTGTATTTTCCCACTATCATTCTCCTAATTTTTTCTAGCATAATAGTACCAGAAAACTAGTAAATAATAAAGTATTCCATTTAGCGAAAAAAAAGGCAACCCGGTGGCTGCCTTTTTTTAACTAGTAAATCGACAAGTATTTTGATCACGCGGAATGCCTAAATCTTTCGGCACCATCGTTTCAATAAAAAAGTTCTCATCTTCTTCATAAATAATCTTCTTCATTTCAATTCCGAAGTATTCCTTCATCCGGGATTCTGTCATGACTTCCTGGACTTCTCCGTAAACGACCGGCTTTTGTTTGGCTGTCATTAACACATGGTCAGCAAGGAAAAACGCATGGTTTGGGTAATGCGTGTTTATGATACAAGAGATTTTCTTTTCTTGTGACAAACGCTTTAATGTCTGTAAAATCACAACCTGCTTTTGAACATCAAGATGGGATTCCGGTTCATCGAGAATGAGCACTTCCGGGTCTGATACCAGCGTACGTGCAATCAACGCTAGTTGCAACTCACCACCACTGACTGTATTGCAGGACTTCCCAGCAAGATGGCCAATCCCTACAGTTTCCAGGGCTAGGTGAGCGGCTTCACGGTCCTTCACGGAAGGCTGGGCAAGCGCACTGATGTATGGGGCTCTTCCCATAATGACCAATTCTTCGAGTGTAAAACCAAATACCATTTTATGCGCCTGCGGAACATAACCAATCCGTTTCCAGACGGTTTTGCGTGAAAGCGAAGGAAGCGGCTTTCCATCAATGAGCGTTTGACCTTTTTTCCAGTCCAGAAGACCTGTGATGCATTTTAACATCGTTGTCTTTCCTGCACCGTTTGGTCCTAGTATCGCCATTATCTCTCCGTCATTCAGCGAAAAGTTAATGTCTGTTTGGTAAAGGTAAGGAACTTCTTCTTTTTTCCGAGCATAAAAGTAATTTCCTCCCTGCACCTCAATTCTCATGACCAGCCACCTCCTGTTTTTCTAAGCAATATTGCGAAAAATGGTGCACCTATAATTGCCGTCAAGATTGAGAGTGGAATTTCTGTAGCCGTTACCGAGCGAGCCAGATTATCAATCAACAATAAATAGGCTCCACCGATTGAAAGAGATACTGGTAAGACTAGTTGATTGTTATTACCAACTAGCATTCTTGCAACGTGAGGAATAATTAACCCAACCCAGCCAATGATACCGCCTATCGCAACTGAGGCAGCAGTAATAAGTGTTGCGCCAAAAATAACTGTCCATTTCAAACGTGTTACTGGAATACCAAGTGATTTAGCTTCATCCTCAGGCAACGTCAATAAATTTATTCTCCAACGAAGGGAATATAGAATCAGAATGCCCACAAGGATAATCGGTCCCCCGATATACAAGTCCTTATATGTTGCCGTACCAAGACTTCCCATCAGCCAGTAAGTAATCGCTGGCAGTTTTGCTTCCGGGTCAGCGACGAATTTAATCAAGGAAATCAACGCCTGGAATAATGCCGATGTAACGACACCAGCCAGAACAAGCATGAAAACAGGTGAATCTTTTTTTCCGCTAATCACGAAGGTAAAGACGATTGCCGCTAGGCCGAAACCAAGTGCCATCACTTGTGTAGCGAAGCCATGACCTAGTAATAGAATCCCAAGGGAAGCCCCAAACCCGGCACCAGCCGAAACCCCAAGGATATCCGGACTAACCAACGGGTTGCCAAACATACCTTGGAATGAGGCACCTGCGATTGAAAGACCAGCACCTATTAACAAGGCAAGCAAAATACGCGGCAGGCGTATTTGCAGGACCACTGTTTCTTCCATCTGCGTCCAAGTATGGTCAATTGGAAGAAAAGTTGATAGTAATATCTTGATTTGAGTCCCTAAATCCATTCCGTAACGTCCAATGCTTAGAGACAAAATAACCATAGCAATTGGTAAAATCCAGAACAGGAGCGTTTTCCATTTTTTCATATTCATTCCCTACTTTACTGTTTTGCAGCATCAGAAGAAGGGTGCAGAATATTCTCTACTTGTTCTTCCGTTACATCGTAATCATAGAATTCTGAATAATAGTCTGTGATTTCTTTCTTCATATCATAGTCAAATAGTTCAGGATGATTTTTCTGTGCCATCCACTCCAACATAAGCGGCGCATCCCCACTTGGCGGGAACCATCTGTAAATACCCAGAGGAATTTTATAAACATTTCCTGCTTGCACAGCCTTTACCTGACTCCAGTCTTGACCTTCAAATACATTGTTTGTTAGGTCTTCAGGTTGTGTAGTTGAAAAGTTTGTAATGTAAATAATATCGGGATTCCACTTATAAATTTGCTCCATATTCACTTCTTTTGTTCCGGTAACTTCTTCTGCCGTAACGTCGTATGCTCCTGTTGCGTTTAGCCATTGATTACTAAAGAAGTTTTTACCGCCAACCATAATGCTTTTATCGCTGTGTTGGTATAGTATTAATGCTCTTGGCTTATCTTTCTCTTTGATACCATCCAATTTTTCATCCAACTCAGCTTGGACCTTTTTGCCTTTTTTCAAGAACATGTCCGTTCTCTCAGTTGTTCCAGTAATGTCACTCGTCACTTTCAACCAACTGTTAAAAGTCGCTAATGGTTCAGCTGCCGCTACATCAATAGCACTTAAGGCCACCACAGAAACGCCTGCATCCTCTAATTTATCAATAGATTTTTGATTCTGTGAGTTTTCAAAATAAAGCTGCGGATTGATTTTCAATAATTCTTCTACGTTCACTTCACCATTTTTAATAAACGACGTATCCGCTTTTAAAATATCCGGCGACATGTCAGCAAGAATGGAATTCTCCGCAGCATTATAAGCATTCGGATGTAATCCAACAACTTCCTTCGTTGAGTTTGTAGCTACATACCATGTAGAAAAGTATGGAAGAATACCACCAACCGCAATACGCTCGACTTTACCCGGTACAGTTACGTCACGGCCAAGCTGATCTTGAATGACTTTCTCCTCAGCCGTCGTTTGTTTTTCAGCTGTATCTCCTTTTGTTTCTTCCGCTGTATTGCCGCAGCCTGTAATCAAGGCTGCCACCACAGTTGTTGCCGCTAACATTGTCCATTTTTTCTTCATGATGTTCTCTCCCGTACTTCTTTTCTAAGCCATTTCGCCATCCCATGTAAAAATGGTTTGGATTGATCTATGAATCCTAATCCGATATGAAAGATTGGATCTAGTGTAGTAATAACTAATTCTCCGTTATATGACACGTCATCTGTATAAATAATTGAGCGGCCGTCCGGTGTATCCACTAGTGATTTTGCACCTTCCGGAACTTTGAACGTTCCATGATAATGCCATTTCATATCTGACAGACTTACATACTGATACAACGGATGATCTATATTATTAGCTGTTAACGGCAGGTCTCCGTGCTCTTTCACCCACCAACTAAAATCCACTTCTGAATTCTCCCAATATACTCCCGGAAGCCAATTGTCCAGTACTTCGCCGAAAACGACTAATCGTTTTCCTTCCTGAAGGAATTTAATGAAATACGATTGGTAACGTTTTAAAAGTAGTAGCGACATCCGATCATTAACAATTAGCGTGTCATATTGATTTAAGTCATAGGTATGTAGCTGCCGAATTTGGAGCACATCGTCATACATATAAGCGAACTCTTCCATTTGAAAGAAGCGATGATGAAAGCTGTAACCGTTATCTAAAATTGCTACTTTCATTTCTGTTCCTCCTTGTTTGCTTCATATTCTTGACGAATCCAATTTAGCATCTGAGTGCTTAAAACGCGTGAACTATTTTCTTCAATACCGAAACGGTAAAGGTCTGTTCCAGCTCCAGCAACAATCGTGCCACCCGTCGTTTTCCGATCGATATAAATGATCGCTTTCCCATCTTGATCCTCCACAATGACTTCCGAATGTTCAGGAGCCTCTAAGTATCCTCTTGAGAAAAAGCCCCGAACTCCTTTTTTATGATTCAAATCATAAGGATCAATTCCATAGAACATTGGATGCACGGGCTCGGTAAGACGGATTTCACGGTCTCGTAAGGAAATAGGGGATCGCTTCCAATTCTCACAACCAGGTAGCCAAGGAAGGAAATTTTCAGCTTGTGAAAAAATGACGCCACCATCATTTAAATAGTCTTCAAGGATGTTTTTATGATCAAGTAAGAAGGCCTCTTCTACAAAATTCGTGATCAGGATTCCCGCATATGCAGATAAATCAGCGTATGGAATATCATATAATTGCAGAAATACTAACCCTCTTTTGTAGTCAATCTCCTGAAGCCTTGTAAATTGAATATCCGTACTTATATATGCAATAGGTTTCATAACTCACTCACTTTTCTTATATTAATATAATATATTCATTTGGTAATAATTGAAAAATCGCCACTCTTCTAATGTCTATTACTAATTTTATTTTCTTGAAATAGAGTATTTACTATGGGTTCAGTATAGTTGATAATGATTATCAATGTCAATGAATATATTATGAATCTTCAGGAAACATAGTCTCTCCCTGCTTTAATAAATAGCTTGCCTCCCCTACTTGAACTCAAGCAAGGTTCTTATATTAGACACCATCATTACCAAGCTTTCTCCGACTATTAACACTGAACATCATCACTTGTTAAGCTATTATGATGAATATTTTCATAAGTATAAGCTATTAACTTGAAAAGTTTGCCTATAAGAAATATAATGAATAGGTCGTTGAACTTTTTATATGTCCCAGTAGCTCAGTAGGATAGAGCGACAGCCTCCTAAGCTGTAGGTCGTAGGTTCGATTCCTATCTGGGACGCTAATGTATGGAAGACCCTGTTATAATCCGGTTAAAGCCGGTTTTATAGCAGGGTAAGTATTTATTGATTAAAACGTAATGGCTGTACTACGTATGTAGGATAAAAGCATTTCTGAATGTAGGAAACAATAGTGATTCAATTCACTTAATGTTTTCAACGTTTGGGGGTGCTTTTTTTTGTGGCTAAAACTGTAATTAAACAACGGGGAACTCTTATAAAGGAACGGCAGCAAAGCAGTAATTCAACTGATAATTTAAAGATTGATTATACGATACAAGAATCTTTAGAAATTTTCCTCAAGGCAAAAGTGGCTGAAGGTCTTCGAGACAGCACATTAGTCGAATACAATCGTCACATTAGCTATTTAACTGGCTATTTAACAGTGCATCATCCATCTTTTAACTATGTTGATGACCTTACCCCTTCTTTAATTAGAGGCTATATTACTTATTTAAAAAGCAAAAAGGCTTATGCAGGGGACGAACAACGTGAAAAAAATACCACTTTATCAGTAAACACAATCAATATCAGGTTACGCACATTGAGAACCATGTGTAAGTTTTGGTTTGAAGAAGGTTTAACGTCTAAAAATCCTATGAAGAATATTAAAAACCTTAAACTGGATGCTGAAGAAGAAGTAAAGGGTTTTTCAGATGAAGAAGTAACTATGATTTTGAATTATTTTAATGAACGAAATTATGGTGAATGGCGGGATAAACTGCTAGTTCTGCTTTTGCTTGATACTGGAATGCGAATTAACGAAGCTACCTCTATTCAGATTCCTAATATGGATTTTAAAGAATCATCAATCTTTATACCACCAGAAATAAATAAGAACAGAAAAGGTCGTCACATCCCATTAAGCCGAGATGTAATGCGGGAACTAGGAAGGCTTCATAATGAGTGTATCGGATACTTCGGGGACCATGAAACACTATTCATGAACGCTTATGGTGAACCATTAACTGGTGACACAATCAGAAGAAGGTTAAATAAAGTAGGAACTGCGTTGGGAATACCCAAAGTGCATCCACATAGATTCAGGCATACTTTCATTAGGAATTACATTCTAAATGGTGGGGACTTATTTACTTTGCAGAAGATTGTTGACCATTCAAATATTACAACAACAAGAAAATATGTGCAGTTGGATGATATACACATCAAAGATCAGCACAATAAATTCTCACCTGTCAGAAAGTATATGAAGCGTAATAGATAATTTTAAACAAAAAGAAAGCCACCTATTCGCAGTAGGTGACCCAAACAACATATAAAACTGAATAACTGAACAGCTACCAGTCTGTTAATTACCTTCATTTTATCGAAAAAATTTTGATGATGCAAGGCTTCTTAATTATTGCCTTTTTTACATAAGGTTCTGGTAAACGTTCACTTGCTGGAATGCCTACTATAGCAAGTAAATCAAACCTTGACAGGTAAGCGAAGCCAATGCATAAAGTTCAGCGTTTCCACGTATGACAGTTCCTTATTTCTGTTGTGGGAAGTCTAGGTGCGGACGACCATTAACGGTTCGGTAAGGTTGCTTGGTGCATTATGGTGCAGGTAGCAATAGACAAACGATAACATTCGGCATGTTGGACAAGCTTGGCATGTAAAAAGTCTGTTGTGTATGAAAGTACAGCGTTTAAATAAGGTGATACATACGGATTCAATTCCCTGACGGGAAATTCAGTAATCAATAAACGGCTGCTTTTAGCTTTCAGATTTGTTTTTCTGTTAGCTAAAGGTAGTCATTTTTCTGTCCAGCCGTTTTCCACCCTTCCAAAAAATTCAGACGAAAAACCAAAACAAAGTCAAAAAAAAGAGTAAATATACAATAATGATTAAATTTTCATATATTTTAATCAATAAAATGGAATTTGATGGTAAGATTATAGGATAATAATCACTTAAGCTTAAGGGGGAATTCAATTGAAATTAGAAAAAGTAATTTTAGAAAATTTCAGGTCATATAAAGAAAGAATATCGGTGGATATAAACGATTTAACATCTTTTATAGGGAAAAATGATATTGGCAAGTCAACAATCCTAGAAGCTTTAGAAATTTTCTTTAATAATACAGTGGTTAAAATTGAACAAGAAGATTTATGTGTTCATAGTAATAATAATTTTGTTAGGATTGGTTGTGTTTTTTCAGATTTACCTAAAGATATTATTATAGATTCTAGTGCTATAACAACGTTGGAACAAGAATATTTACTAAATATCGATAATCAACTTGAAATACATAAAATTTATGATTGCAGTAAAAAAACTATTAATCCAGAAGTATTTATTATTGCCAACTACCCTTCTACAGAACTTTCAACTGACCTAATTCAATTAAATAATACTCAATTAAAAAAGCTAGTGAAAGAATCAGCTTTGGATGAAAAGCAAATAGTTATGAGTTCAAATGTAAGTATTAGACAAGCTATATATAGATCACTAGTTAATCCTGAGTTTTCTTTAAAAGAAATTTCACTAGCTAAAGGGGAAGGTAAACCATTATGGGAAAAAATAAAGGGGCAGCTACCTTTGTATTCTCTTTTTCAATCAGATAGGCCAAGTCTAGATGGGGATTCAGAAGTTCAGGACCCCATGAAATTAGCTGTAAAAGAAGCATTAGAAACAGTGCAGGAACAACTTGACTTGATAAAAGAAAATATAGAGAAAAAAGTCTTAGAAGTAGCAGGACATACAGTTGAAAAATTGAAAGAAATGGACGAAACTCTGGCTAAACAGCTAACACCTAAGTTTACTGAAGAACCTAAGTGGGACAAGATATTTAAACTTTCTTTAGATGGTGATGAAAATATACCTATTAATAAAAGAGGTAGTGGCGTTAGAAGATTAATTCTATTAAACTTTTTTAGGGCTGAAGCCGAAAGAAAGATGTCTAAGTCTAATGGTCGAGGTGTAATTTATGCGATTGAAGAACCTGAAACAGCACAACACCCAAATAATCAAATGCTATTGGCAGAAGCATTAAAAACATTATCTGAAACTGAAAATACACAAGTAATCTTAACCACACATGTGCCAGGATTCGCTGGTTTATTACCAATAGATTCTTTACGGTATATAGAAAAGACAGATTTGGGAAAAATGATTCATAATGCTAGTAATGATATGAATGTCATAAAAGACGTTGCAAATGCATTGGGAGTATTACGGTCTCCTATAGAAGATAATGTAAAATTACTAGTTTTTGTTGAAGGTATTCATGATGTAGAGACGCTAAAAACTTTTAGTGAAATAATTAGTCAAGTAAATGAAGGTATTATTAATTTAAGAGAAACCAAAAGGGTTGTGGTCTTACCTTTAGGTGGTAGCACTCTTAAAGGATGGGTTGAAAAGCATTACCTTAAATCTTTAGGTTTACCTGAAGTTCATATTTATGATGGTGACAATATGTCGCCCCCTAAATATCAAGAATCTTGTAATATGGTTAATGCACGTGGAGATGGTTCAAAAGCATTTAGTACGAATAAAAGGGAAATGGAGAATTACATTAGTCACAAAGCAATTAAATCAGTATTAGATATAGATATTGCATTCACAAGTCAATGCAACGTACCTAATTTACTTGCTAAAAAAATTCATGAAGATGATGTCTATTCCAGTCCTTGGGATGAGTTAAAGCCTGAAAAAGTTAAACAAAAGGAAAGTAAAATTAAGAAAAGACTAAATAATGAAGTTGTTCAAGCAATGACATATGAACAATTATGCGAAGTAGATATAGATAAAGAGGTAGAACATTGGTTATCAACAATATCTAACTTTTGTCTCGAATCAGTTGCATCAAATTAAAATTAGAAGATCAACCCTGTTACGGTCAATTTTTTAAGTTAACAGGGTTGAATATTTTTTAATAAGTAGCTTCTCCAATTATATTTTTAGCCATATCGTAAAGGTTATCGTAGTGTAATATATCAATTTTATTCACCACTTCTTCTCTTCGAAGTTTATAGGTATATTCCTTATTTTTTTCAAAATCATAACGTCTCCCTGCTACTACCGCAAAGTGCCATCGTGTACTATCAGAAACTAAAAATTCTTCATGAAGTGCTTTATCTAGATTTTTTGATTTTCTAAAAGTTTCCTGTAAAGATACAAAGTTACTATCAAGCCACCTTCTCCAATCTTTAACTTGCTTTAATCCCTTTCTAAAAGCTTCACCGTAATATCCATCCTTTAAAAATATCTTTTCATTCGGGTGTTCTAATTCAACAAATAAGAATTCGTATCCACCGGAACTTTTTCCGACTAGTAAGTAGTCAACACGATATGAATTACCTAGTTGAAATTCCGGGAAAATATAGGCATCATGATGCCCGAAACTATACTTTTTCAGTATAGAAGCAATTAATGGATAAGCTTCATTATTATTAATAAAGTTTAGTATGCTTAATTCATTAGACTTTTGGTCTTCTATAACTTTTAGAAAGTTACTTAGCATGTTATTTATTTTTGCTTCATCCTTTAATTCAATAGGGTCTAAATAATTATTTGGAAACAGGCTTCTAAAGTGTCTTGCTGCTTTAGGATATTTATGAAACAGGCTTCGTTTTATTTCTAAATTTCCTACACTTTTGATTATCTCTTCTTTTTTTAATCTGTCCCATTCTAGTTGTTCGTCTTCCATTAACGTTCTATAATCTCTTTGGTATACTTTCATTCTTCATCCCGCCCTTTTATCATATGACCCTATTGTATAATAATGAGTGTTATTAACATACAACCAAGGATAAAAATAACAGTTTATTAAGGAACTGCTTTATATGAATATTCAAGATCATACATATCATACCGAAATTAAAAGCAATGCTGCTGTTCTTTGCTTACTGATTTAAGTAAAGTTCCAGCAGCAAAAAGAACTGGTGTATTGTCAGTTGAACAAATTGAAAGAAACATTGCCGACCAAATAAAATGTGGGGTGTGGTAAACATGACTGAAAAATCTACTTTTGCTAGTAAAGAAGAAGAATTAATACATCTTCTTTCAACTATTACACCCGTACAACGGTTAACCCAATTATCAAACGGTGTAGCACCCACTGATGCACAATTAAAGGCACTAACAAGCCTAGAAAAAGATAACAGGCTGCCAACACCGGTAATTAATGTGCTTATTGAATATGTAATGTTGAAAACGGATGTGAAGTTTTCACCGGTTATTGCAGAAAAACTTGGCGGTCACTTAGCAAGATTACGAATCTCCACTGCCAAAGAAGCTATGGTTTTATTTCAAAAGCAACACCGTATGTTTCAGGGGTGGTTAGTAGGAAGCCGAAAAACTTCCGTAATGGCTTAAAATGGACGATACATAAAGATGTTTACTTATCACGATACATACAGAAAGTTTACTGAACTCGTGCAGCACAATGGCTTTAAGACGGACGACGAAGCATTTAAATATTTAGTGGATAAATTGCATGAAGAACTGTTTGGAACCAAGTGAATTTTGAATAGTAATTTTCAAGATCATACTGCAACACTTTAAAAGTGGCCATAAAAAAAGCACCCCAAACGGAAGGCATTAAACCAACTGTTCAGGGTGTGGATTATTTCTTTTTTCGTTTTGCTTGAAGCTGTTTTACTATTGCCTTTTCTGTATCCGGAAACATTGCAAGAAGTGATGCATTCGGTGCTTTCGGACTTCTGCAAGATACAAATGGATTTACATAAATACGGGTGTATTTCTTTCTATCCTTCATGCCTTCACCGATGAAGAAAACGTTAGTTCCATAAAGTTTGCAGTTCATCAGTTTTGTTTTTAGTGTTGTCATTCTTGCATATCCGAACATCTCGGCCAAGTCTTTTAATTCCAGTGGTTCACAATCTTCTTCAATGGGGTTGTGCTGTTGGTTACAAAGTACACCGGATTCTTTATTGATGAATGGCAGCACCATGAACAAGACATATAGATTTTTAGGGGTGTTTATGCTTTTCCCTTTTGCATTCTTTTCTTTGTACAGTGTTTGAATTTGTCTATCATAGGCTTTAACCGTTTCAGTACTTTTGGTGCCGGCTTTTGCTGCCTTCCCCTTGAAATGGTATTTGCTGTTCCATTTTAACCGCACCTCAAACCTGCCAAGTACTTCTTCTTCAATGATTCCTGTTTCAATCAGCATGTTATAAAACTTATAGAATTCTTTTTTATTGGTGATTTCCAGTAGTTCCTGCAAGTCTTTCTTAAGTAGGGGCTGATTATTGTTGGTGAATAGATATCTTCCTGATGTCTCATAAGAACAGAACGTTCCAAGAAACATGATTCTAGCCTTTTCAATGTCTGTAAATTGATTATCTTTGTGTAATGCTTTCAATGTGTCAACCAGCATAAACGAAAAACCCCCTGCAATGTCTACGAAATTATCATAAGTTCTTTTTTCTGCTTGGTATTTTTTCATCTTCTGTAAATCAGACTTATCTATAATGGTTTTATTAGATAGGTTCCTGACAACAGCAAAATCTTCAAATTCTCCATTTTCGTCCACTTCTCTTATAATTTCAATATCTGTTTTAGATTTAATCATTTCCCTTTTCCCCTTAATATTTTTGATTCAGAAAACAACACCAAGTAACTCTTAAACAACTTCATAGAGGTTACAGACTTTTTAATTGTTGTTTTGTGTATCTTTAGGTACACCAGCAAGGGGTAAAGTACGACCAAGCCAACCAAGTATTTTATAAAGGGGTGGTCCATGGTGTGCAAAAATTGCACCAAAACATACCCTGAAACTACAAGAATTGCACCAAAACATACCCTGAAAAAATACGCTGAAACCCTTGGTGGAGTAAGGGCGAAGGCACTTTTAAGGCAGTTTCGTACCTCTTATCTATTCGATAAGAAGAAGACCTTAAACACATTGCCTACCGGCAAAAGCCTTGAACAAGGAAAAAGCACCTTGTCCAATCCTTCAGTTATTTCAAAGAACTAAACACTTTTCTTTATACGCTGATAAATAGACCAGACCTTTAGCAGCTACCAAACAGATTAGACTATTATCTTTTGAATTAGTTCTTGGAGAATCGGAGATTCGAACAAGTGCGAAGCATAAAGACCGGTACCTAAATTCAAGATCATACTTCTTGCTTTCCTTTTATCAGTGTTTAACCGTAGGGAATAATTCGCTACCAGATAGACAGGTTCAAGGAAATGGTACTAGTGTTTAACCGTAGGGGATAGGTCTGGAACAGGTTGCTACCTATGGGGTAATTAGATGCTTATCGGTATGTAATTAGATACTTACAGTAATTGGTTCAAATATTACAGGAATGTAAAGGAACAGGGTGATTGGGGACGGTTTTGGACGGTGAAAAACAGCATGGAATGAACCTTGTGCAAGGAAAGAAATGCACCCTTCGCTTGCTTTTCCTACGCAATTAATCAGTGCTTCAGTTTCCCTTTGTACGCTGCTTTAACTTCTTCAGGTGTAAATACATCTATAACTTCCTATAACTTCTTAGCTGGCTTGTTTGCTGCTGATAAGGTGCTGCTTCTTCTTATTAGTCCAAAAAAAAGAACCGGCTTTCACCAGTTCATACTACTTCACGTTTCAATTCTCTTTTCTGTATTTCTCTGTAAAGGATGGACTTGCTTACACCAGTTGCTTCTTCAATTTGCTTTATTGTTTTATCATTCCGTTTCCATAGTTCAATAGCTTGTTCCACTTGTCCTTTTGATTTACCTTTCCTTCCAAGCTTCACACCTTTTTCTTTTGCGTTCTTAATTCCAGCAGTACGTTTTTCAGCAAGTAGTTCCCGTTCATTTTCTGCTAGTGCTGAAAGTATTGTAAGAAACATTTTACCGTTCCGATGTGTTGCTTCCATTCCAAGTTCCATTATAAACAGCGTTATGTCCCTTTCCTGCAATTCTTCCACCAGTGCAAGCAATTCCCTTGTATTTCTTCCTAGACGGTCCACGCGGGTAATTATAAGCTTGTCACCGGCTTTCATTTCCTTCAGTAGCTTTTCTAGTTCAGGACGTTTTAAAGTAGCACCGGTAAACTTTTCTTGGATGATAATATCGCATTTATGGCTGTTTAGTTTTTCTAGTTGAGTATCTAAGTTTTGTTCTTTAGTTGAAACCCTTGCATATCCGTAAATCATTATTAACCAACCCTTTTATGTAATTTGTATCTTGATTATACCATCACATTTAGGGAATGAAAATAGGGAACGTTTGAACCTAGTAAAATCAAGGGTTTTTATTCATTCCCCCTTTTTATACTTTTAGGGAATACCCTTATTTTAAATGGGGGGTGCTGCTGTTTATTGGTTGGGGTATATCAGCTTATTCATGCCGTGCTGCTTATCAGATGTAGCTGAATAGTAAAGGCTTCATGTATCTATTAAAGTGTGTGCAGCGTGTGCTGGTTGCTGCTTATGTGCTGATGTTGTACAGCAAAGACAAAGACAATTAGCTTCTTATCTTCTTCAGTTCTTCAGCATCTCCATTGATAATAAACAATAAAGTATTAAGCATTGAATGAACAACAACATAAAGACTAATTGAATTGGTTAATGAAATGATTATTAATTGCTTTATTAAATGCTTTGTTAATTCAAGATCATGTTTCTTAAATAGTTAAAAACAATTTGTATATATGTTTGAAGCAACTGATTCTTTTAGGTTTGTATTCAGTGATAATTGATTATTAATATTCAAGAATTCAAAGGTACGGGGTAACGGGTTGGCCACCCCCTAGTTTTATGTGTGGTTGGCCTTATTTAAACAGCTACCCTGATTTCACACTGCCTTCACCTTTGAACACCTACTTGAACAGCAATCACTTCCCTTTCAAGGTTTCCACAATTCCCTTCTGATTATCTTCAATCCTTTTCACCTGTTCCTTCAGTTCCTTCATATCTTCAGACATAGCAACAACCAGATTATAAATTTTGTCTTTATGTATTTTGTCTTCCATGTTCAACACTCCTTTATTGGTGGGGGTACCCTGGGTTTCACCCGCAGCTAAAACTGAAAAACCGGTATGAAATTATATAGAAAATTTTCTGTCTTACTTTAGGTGTCCGAACTAAACCCTATATATAGAAAGGTACAAGATAATAGAATCCTGAAACGATAAACGGATTGAGTTTTGAACCTAGCAAAATGTAATTGTAGAAACTGAGTGACTTTCGTTTGATTACCCTTTTTTCTTTTCGTTTTCTATTGAACAGCTTACAACCCCATGGCAAAAAGAATGTTCCAGCACTACTTTAATCGGTGGTGCTGTTTCTTTTTTACCCATTAAGCATATTTTATGCCCACCGAAAGGATGATTGATTGAGGTGATAAGATGGACGGTCAATTATTAAAGCACATTCGACAAGTGGCTAATTACACGCAAATTGAACTGGCTGCAATAGTCGGTGTTAATCAAGCATCAATAAGTAAGATTGAAGCCGGTATTAATCAGATGCAACCAGATACAGCACAAAGAATAAAACAAGCTTTCAAGGAAGCTGGAATCTCTGAAAAGGATATAACGGTATTACATAATGCATTAACACAATTAAGGAAAGAAGGTGAAGCAAGTGCAAGCAATATATACAGCGTTAAATCAGATTAAAAAGGCAACTGAAGAAGGTTCCATTTTCAAAGATCAGCCGATGCTATTGGTTTTAGTTGCTGAAGCAATTCAAGAAGTTCGGACCGGTAAAAAGGAATATGAAGTTCCCTTTAAAAAGCTGGAAGACCAATCCCACATATCTACTTTCAAGAAGATGTTGAAACAGGCAAAGTTCAAAGCCTTGTGTGACTTGCAGGAACTTCAGTTTCTACTAGGTCGGAAAGTACCTGATGAAAAAAGGATTCTAGGAATTATTAATACTTTACTGGATGCAAACCTTTACCAAAATAGAGTTCTAAAATCTATCAGCAGTTTCAAACCAAACATAGGGCAATTAAATCCTGATGTGCTGCTATTAACAGTTTACTAGAAAAGGAGAATGTTCATTATGGAAAACAAAGAAATCGAAGCACCAAAGGAATTAACAGAAAGACAAATTAAAATTGCACGGGCATATGCAAATTCAAAAGTTAAAGGTATTTCTATTGAAAACCTTTGTAAGCAAGAAGCCATTTCATCAAAGACACTTTACACTTCTGAATTCTTTGATAATCCAATATGGAATTCTTACGTGTCTGCACTCATAGATGCCAGCATACCAGAAAGTGAATTTGCTGCATGGGATAAGGTGAAAAAGCATGTTCTACGCCTTGCTGATAAAGATTCCATGTCACTTAATGAAATCAATACATTTACACGTGTATTTGATTATGTACTGAAGGCCGATGCTGAACGTCAATTAAGAAAGCAAGATAAACCAGCAGCATCAACTGAATCCGATGTAGAAGACCGCAAACAATCATTATTAGCAAGACTACAATCATAATTTGAAGGGATGAATGAATAATGACAAATTACAGTGGACCATTTTTTGGGGAACGAACAGAATCAGAATACAGTGAAACAAGAAAGATGATTGAACAGGGTATTGCAGAACAGCAAGCATTCAAACAGGCTATGGTGGATGCATACCGAGATAGCATGGAAACGGTGGTTGAAGAAAAAGTACAAACAATGGAAGAGTATGAAGCTGAACGAGTTGCAGCAGCGAATCGACAGTTCCAATTTAAAAAATCGGCCACTGGTGGCACCCGAATATTCTAAGATCATACTGACAAAGGAAGGTGAAAAGCGTCCATGAAAAACTTTGTAAAAACGGTTGAAGGACTTAATGAACAAACTGAAAAAACTGTTGCCGGTTATGAAAAGACTAGTAAAGAATTACTTGCCAAGTATCAGGCAGCAGATAAAGAATATCAAGCAGCCTATAAGGAGTTCATGGACGCAAGACGTTTCAAGAAACCTGAATCAGTATTATCTGAACTGGAAACAGCAGCACACCAAAAAGAAGATGCTGTTCGTTCTTTGGGTTCTGAACTAAGAATAGTAGAAAGTTATTTACGTGAAGACTTACTTGAAGTTGCTGGTGATATTTCAGCAGTTCATGACCAGTTTAAAGACGAATTGCTTACAGCAGCAGAACAGCTTGAAAAGGAAGTCATTGCTGCAAAGAATCGTTATCTAATCGCACTTTCAAAAAGCAATACTGAATATAGAAGAATTCAAGCAGCAGAAGCCGGTCAAGTTGGCCTATTTCAGAAACTTGGATTGAATACAGCACCGGTTTTAAGTTCATCCTTAAAGCCTTTTTTTAATGGTGTTCTGAAGGTTGAACAAGGTGAAGTTATCCAAGCATCAAACGTGGAAAATATCCAAGCATCAAATCAAGATCATAACGAAGGCAAAGAGAAAAGGGGAATTAAATCATGGCTAAAAAACCAAGTGACAAAGTTAAAGAATTGCTTCAAAAGGCTGAACAAATAAAGGAAGATTATGCTGAAGGAAAAGTAAAGGCACAGGAAGAACTGGAAGCCTTGAAAGAAGAACATGCCGAACAGCAGGAACACACAAAAGCAACCCACAAACTTTATATCCTTAATAAGCTTACCAGTGATTCTTATAATGTTGAGAAAAAGAATCTTGAAGTCATTACTGAAAAAGTGCGTGATGCAGAAGCAAAGATTTCCCTAGTTGACCAGTACGAAATCGAAGACTTGAAAAAAGTCCGTGAAGAAATTAGAGAAGTTGGTCCGGAATTCAGTAAAGAACGAAGGGAATTTCAGGAATTGTTACAGAAACAAATCGCTGAAGCAAAAACAATGTATCTACAAGTTGTACTAGATGCTTCAAAGAATTATAAAGAATCCAACCTGCCTTATGTTGGAATTGCTGAATTAGAAAGAAGTATTGGAATTGACCGCACAACGCATCATCTTGCTGGTGGAAGCCTAGATAATTTTCTTGGGGTATGGTCTTCACTTGATGCTACCATCACAGATGAAAACATTAAAAAAGCTTATTACGGAAAAATATAAAAAAGACACCTTTTCATTGAATCAGTTTTTAACCGGACTGAAACAGTGGGAAGGTGTCTTTTTTTTGTTTAATTCTGACGGCTGCACCATCATTTATGATTTTTATATCTGTTTTGTAAGTATTCATTTAATTCTTCAGCTTTCATTTTCATTCTAAAATAGGTTGTAAAACAACTATTCCCTTTAATTCTTTTAGTGTATCTTTATCAATTTCTTCAATAAAATATCGATATGTTGCTTGATTGAGTAACAATACATATGTTTCAGAAAGTTCAAATTTAAAATCTTCTTTAACTCGCCATTCACGTTCATGTGTCCAATCAATAATTTTTCCTTCATCAGCTAAATTAAAGCTTACTATTCTCCACCATTCTTCCATAGGGAGAATTTTTTTTGCAATATCCTTATCTTCATATAAAACAGGTCGCCCACCTTTTTCAAAAACATATCTTTTTGCAAAAGACAATCCTAAAGCATCATATCTATTTTTTCCGCCCAATGCTTGCCTATTCTCTTGTTCATGATAAATATTCTGACAGACACCGTATAAAGGTGCTTCTTGAAAACACACAGCCGGATTGTTCCCGACAATAAATCCCTGGCTTGGATTACTACCTATTATTTTTCGTTCTTTTAATATCTTTATAAGAATGTCTACACCTCTTTTGATAACTACATTCAGCGGTTCAGAATTATCTCTTGGTATCCTAGTTAAATGTGTAAGGTGTCCAGTTATATCAGTACGTTCCTTGCTTCGTTTTCTCCACATTTCAAGATCATAGCCTTTACCGTATTCCAATTTAGTCAATATATCCCACTCTCCTTTTAAAGATATTAGCACGAAAACACCTTATAAATGGTCAGAATATACAGAGATAGTTGTTAAAGAGTGGCAACAGGCTAGTTCTAACTCTCTTCCCTTCCTACATAAAGGAATTTGTAACAGGTCTGTTTTGTCCCCTGTTTGACTATTAATATTCAATAAATTATGGCATTACAATTTGCATAAGAACTCTACTTTTAAAAAAAGTTTGATTAAGCAAAATTGCTTACCATTTATTTCCCAATTATGTCTGTTATCATATTATTGAGGTGATTAGGGTGATGGAAATAAAAACTATAAATAGAATAGAACGAATAAGTAAAATTGATTCAGAAATTTTGCCTTTAACTTTGCTGAAAATCTATGAAACATTGACTACTCTTTATGATAGGTTTGGCGATTCGGCTGAAATAGATTATTTAAACCACTTGGAAGATTTGGGGATAAATAGCATAGAAATGTTTTCAGAGAAGTTATTAAGTTATTGTGAATTCGAAACTAATGATGAACCTGCACAGGACTTAATTTATGATTATTGTTTTTCCAAAGAAGAAAATAGGTTGGATTTATTAAAACAAAGGATGATTGAATTGGCTATCGAGTTTGATGATACAGTAAAACTTGTTCCTAAAAAATAGTTAAGCAAAATCTGTTGATTATTAGCATTTCATCCATATATAATAAAAGTTGGTACTATTGTTTCCTGAATGTCAGAAACTTTTATTATGTAATTACGTAGGGTATTCAGTTAATACTGTGAAATGCCCTATATATCAATATATACTAGCTTTCCGACTAAATGCTAAGGAGAACTGTTTATTTAGACAGCCTCCTAAGCTGTAGGTCGTAGGTTCGATTCCTATCTGGGACGCTAATTTTAAAACCCTGTTACAATGCGGTTCTTCTGCGTCGTAACAGGGTTTTTTCTTTTGGTATGGCTCTATCCAAATTTTAGTTATCGATCGTGCAGCCTCTCATGGTTTTACATTTCAAGTGATTTTTCTTTTTGAAATTATCAAAGATATGCAAAAAATCGACTATTTTATGGTAATGTAAAGCAAAAAGGTTAGGGGAATCATTTTATGGAAATGGTAAATTTCATTGAGTTAAAGCATTTTTCAGATGAATATTCCGAAAAACTAAATCATTTTGAACTCCCTGAAGAACAAGGACTATTTACTACCTTGCCCAACAATTTTACTGAAGTAACAAAAGGACAGCATCGTATCGTCATTTTAAGTGATGATGAACCTGTAGGTTTCTTTTTACTGCATTCAACAGATCGCGTAATTGAATATTCGACTAATCCGAATGCCATGTTGCTAACTGCATTATCAGTTGATCATGCTAAGCAGGGAAAGGGCTATGCAAAACAAGGCATGCTCCTACTGGCCGAGTTTGTTAAATCAGAATTTCCTAATTGTGATGAAATTGTATTAGCTGTTAATCATAAGAACATCCCCGCACAAAAACTATATATAAAGGTTGGATTTCAAGATACCGGTATGAGAAGGGTCGGAATGATTGGCGAACAATACATTATGAAATTGACCATTTAATTCATCTTTACCTTTTTGAATATATATCTGCTGAAAATTAATGGATATACCTTACATCGAATATATAATTACACCTTTTTTTGAAAATAAATGTTTTAACCTGTCCTAGCCGGGTATACAAATACTGTAAGACATTCTCACCAAAGGAGATGATGTGCACGATGAGTACAATCAGAAGCCAATGGAACAAAGAGAATGACGCAGCGGTGTTTAGTCCCGGTGATCAGCGTTAGAGTTAATTGAAAAGTTAGATGATAATCAAGAAGGGAATTACTAGTCTTCTCACCCAAAGGAGGATACAGATTATGAGTATTTACAGCCTATGGAATCCAGAGAATGATGAAGCGATTTTCAGTCCAGGTGATCAGCAGCCATTCAGTACGCTCATACGAGTAGATTCGGGTAAACACACACAAAAAATGGACAACACACTTGAATATGAATTACATGGCACCGTACTGAATGAAATTTAGTCGAAGCAGTAATATAAAGAAAAAGGATGGAGCGATTGCTCCATCCTTTTTCTTTTATTTATCGAATTTCAGTTTAGCCAGGGCATCCGCCAGGGCTGTGTTGATCGGTTCTTCTTTATTTTGCTTTTTCATATAATTGGAGACTTCATTTTTCGATACCCGCTGGTTTTTATTTTGCCCTCTCCGTTTATTGTACGAAGAAAGTTTTTCGTGAAAACCGCATTTACATGTGAATGTTTGTGCTTCTCCTTGACCGCGCATTTCCATCTTTTTGTGACATTGCGGGCATCTGGCATTTGTTACACGTGAAACACCTTTTTTGTGTCCACATTCACGATCCTGACAGACAAGCATTTTCCCCTTTTTACTATTCACTTCAAGCATAAGCTTGCCGCAATCCGGGCATTTCGTTCCTGAAACATTATCATGCTTGAATTTTTGATCACTATTTTTGATTTCATGAACGATATTTTTGGCATAGGTACGCATATCGCCGATGAAAGCTTGTTTTGGCAGCTTTCCTTTTGCGATGGCCGTTAGCTTTTGTTCCCATTGTGCTGTTAATGCCGGAGAACGTAAGTCTTCAGGAGCCAACTCGAGGAGCTGCTTCCCTTTCGACGTAACATGAAGACCCTTCCCTCTCTTTTCAATCAGGAAGCTATTGAACAATTTTTCAATAACGTCAGCCCGGGTCGCAACGGTACCAATCCCGCCTGTTTCTCCCAAAGTCCTGATGAGTTCCTTGCTTTCCCCTGCCATGAAGCGAGCAGGGTTTTCCATTGCTGATAGCAATGATCCTTCATTGAATGGTTCCGGTGGTTTTGTTTCCCCATCTGTTTGTTTCACAGTTAAGATAACTAAATTGTCACCTTTTTGAACGGCAGGAAGCAGTTGCTCAACAAGGCCATCCTTAGCCTCTTCTTCATCGAAGTGATGATCATAGACTTCCTTCCAACCTGATTTCAAGACGACCTTCCCTTTAGCAATGAACGTTTCTTGACCTATCTTAGCGGTGATAGTCGTTTGTTCATATTCAAACGGAGGCATTAATACAGCCAGGAATCTTTTGACAACCAAGTCATAGATCTTCGATTCTTTGTCACTCAGTTTCCCCGGAAGCGGCGTTTGCTCAGTCGGGATGATTGCGTGGTGATCGGAAACCTTGCTATCATCCACAAACGATTTATTGGCCTTGATCGGGCTGCGCAGAATTCTCGAAGCATACTGGGCATACGGCTTGATGCTGACCGCCTGCAATCGTTCTTTTAGCGTATCAACCAAATCCGTTGATAAAAAGCGTGAATCCGTCCTTGGATAAGTCAAGACCTTATGGCTCTCATATAAGCGCTGCATGATCGATAACGTTTCTTTCGCCGAATAGCCGAATTTCTTATTGGCTTCCCGTTGAAGCTCCGTTAAATCATATAAAGAAGGCGCAAAGCTTTTCTTATGGGATTTGTTCACTTCCACCACTTCCGCCTGTTTCCCTTTAACAGCTGTAAGAACCTTTTCTGCCTTCGCTTTATCAAATGTGCGGACATCTTTTGATTGAGCATCCTGCCAAACGAGTCGCAACTTAGACTCTGCTGTTGCCGAAACACCATAATATTTCTTAGGCTGGAATTGTTTGATTTCCTCTTCTCTTTTGGCAATCATCGCAAGCGTTGGCGTTTGAACCCGACCGCAGGATAGCTGGGCATTATGCTTGGTTGTGAGCGCCCGTGTTGCATTCATACCTACGATCCAATCTGCTTCCGCTCTAGCTACCGCAGAGGCGAATAGGTTTTCATACTCTTTTCCCTCTTTGAGCTTTTTAAAGCCATCTTTAATAGCTTTATCCGTTACAGAGGAGATCCAAAGCCGCTTGATGGGCTTCTTCACATTCGCTTTCTCGAGAATCCAGCGTGCAACAAGTTCTCCTTCACGACCTGCATCAGTCGCAATGATGACATCCTTGACATCATTACGGTTCAATTGCGTTTTAACCGATTGAAATTGCTTGCCTGATTGTTTGATCACGACTAATTTTAAGGAAGGAGGCAGCATAGGCAGGTCCTCAAGACGCCACGTTTTATATTTTTCATCATAAGTTTCCGGGTCGGCATGGGTCACCAAATGACCGAGTGCCCAAGTAACGATATACTGATCGCCTTCAAAAAAGCCATTACCCTTTCTTCCGCAATTCAGCACTTTTGCTATATCTCTTCCGACCGATGGTTTCTCGGCCAGTACGACTGTTTTACTCATAATAACATCCTTTCCCTTTTAAACTGCTTCCCTCATTATCTCATATAATTTATGCAGGAGCGATAAAGTACAAAGACATAACACGCAAAAAACATGATTCCCAATACTGTTTCATGTTCATTATTAAGAAACAATTATTCCTCAGCCACTGTTTGCCTGAAGATTCGTAACCCGTTTTTCGATTGGTCAAGAGTCAGTAGTTATAAGCCAATCTATATAAGTTTTCGAACATGATCCTTTCACTCACTCCGTTTAATAGAGGGCTCATATGTAAATAAGATTAGATAGCAATCTAGTACAGATTTTAGTATGATGAAACGTAGAGATTTTTTCAAATTAATTGGGAGGTTCAATATAAATGAGCTTACTTTCTATAGATAAATTAGCACACAGCTTTGGCGATCGTACCTTATTCAAGGATGTTTCCTTCCGTCTAATGGCTGGCGAGCATGTAGGTCTAGTCGGGGCAAATGGTGTTGGGAAGTCAACAATGATGAATATCATTACAGGACAACTGATTCACGATGAAGGACGGGTTGAGTGGACACCTGGTGTCGAATACGGCTATCTTGATCAACATACGATTCTTTCAAAAGGTAAATCGATTCGCGACGTATTAAGGGATGCGTACTTACCGTTATTCGAGCAAGAAAAAGCATTGAATGAAGTAACAGAGAAAATGGGGACAGCTACTCCTGAAGAACTTGAAGAACTTTTAGAACAAATGGGTGAAATCCAGGACAAGCTTGAAGCCGGTGGTTTTTACAATCTAGATATTAAAATTGAAGAGGCAGCACGCGGTTTGGGATTAGATGCAATCGGATTGGACCGTGACGTTTCTGCCCTAAGCGGTGGACAACGGACAAAAGTTTTACTTGCCAAGTTACTTTTAGAACAGCCTGAAGTACTGCTCCTTGACGAACCGACTAACTACTTGGATGTGGAGCATATCCGCTGGTTGAGCAGCTACTTAAAGGAATATCCTAATGCATTCTTATTAATTTCGCATGATACCGAGTTCATGAACGGGGTCGTCGACGTCATTTTCCATCTTGAATTTTCAAAATTGACCCGTTACACGGCAACTTATGAAAAATTCCTGGAGCTTGCCGAATTGAATAAAAATCAACACATCAATGCATATGAAAAACAGCGTGAATTCATTAAAAAGCAGGAAGATTTCATTGCTAAAAATAAAGCCCGCTACTCAACGACCGGTCGGGCAAAGAGTCGTCAGAAGCAATTGAACCGCATGGAACGCATCGATCGTCCGGAGACTGCAATGAAACCGACTTTTGACTTCAAAGAATCACGTGCGAGCAGCCGTTATGTATTTGAAGGGGAGGATTTGGAAATTGGCTACGACCGTCCATTGCTTCCAAAGCTATCGATGACCATCGAACGAGGGGAAAAAATTGCCGTAGTCGGCTGTAACGGAGTAGGAAAATCTACGCTGTTAAAAACGATTCTTGGTAAAATTGATCCTCTAAGCGGAAAAAGATCCCTTGGCGATTTCCTTTTCTCTTCTTATTTTGAGCAAGAAGTGAAAGCAGGCAACACGACACCGATCGATGAAGTATGGAATGCATTCCCACATCTCGATCAACCACAGGTACGCGCCATCCTTGCTCGAGTTGGTTTGAAAAACGAGCACATTACACGTCCAATGAGTCACTTAAGTGGTGGTGAACAATCGAAGGTCCGCTTGTGTAAGCTCATGCTTACAGAAAGTAACTGGCTGCTTTTTGATGAACCGACGAACCATTTGGATGTTGTCGCGAAAGAAGAACTAAAACGTGCATTAAAAGAGTATAAGGGAACGATTATCCTTGTCTGTCATGAACCTGATTTCTATGAAGATTGGATTACCAAAGTATGGGATGTAGAAGAATGGTCGAACCAAAATTAATTTTTTTTAGAGGGTGCCCGCTTGAGAAGGGGCACCTTCTTTGTATGTCAAAAAAAAGACTGAAATGGTTATAAAATCCCCTTTCAGTCAGCATCACTTTTTATTATTTATTTTTGTTCATGTTTTGTTTCGCCAATTCGGATCCTAGAAACTTCGCTAATTCAAGCATGCCATATTGGCCTGCTGCTTCCTCAGCGTCATTGTTATAATTCGTATTGGTATTGATGTCATAAGTATAGATTTCACCATCGCTGTTACGAATGAATTCAATTCCTGCAATCGAAATTTCATTTGCTTGTAAAAACGCTTCATATTTTTCAATAATCGGATCATGAAAATCTTGCACAATTTGAAATTTTGGTTTTTCTACTACCTCTTCACCGATCGGGCAGAACAAGTCACCAATTTGGCAGGCATCTGCCGGACAAAGCTCGAAACCTTCGGATGTATCAACCTCTACCGCATACATAAACTTGCCACCCACGAATTCACAACGGGTGATGAATGGCTCCGGTGCTTTTATGTATTCCTGAATTAATGTAATCCCATCAACTGGCTCATCGAATTCTGGACCTTCCACATAATGTTTCAATGCTTCTACTGAATGAAATAATTGAACACCGAGTCCCTTACCTGCACGGTTATGTTTCGTGATAAACGAAGCGGCATTTAATTTCTCTGCTGCTTTCATGATATTTTCCTTGCCTACAGCTGCGATCGTTTGCGGAGTCTTAATTCCAGCCTTTGTCAGTGCCGTATATTGATTGACTTTGCTGACCTCCAAACGAAGCGCTCGTGTCCCATTGAAGACTGTACGATTATGCTGTTCAAGCCACGCTAGCACAGATTCTGTCATTTCAGGAGCAAATCGGTGCCCACGAGTATGTGAGCTTGCACTCATACGGCTATAAAAAACGCCCTCTGGCGGTTCCTCTGTTAAATCCACCACACCATGATTTGATGCCATTCTTCATAGGGAAGTTCTAACTCATTCATTCTTTTGGTTAAATGGGCAGTCCATTCCTCATTTTCATGAATGATATAAATTTTACTCATAAAAGGTTCCTCCTGATTGTTTAAAATTTAATTTTTTTATCTGAGGGCATAGAGACATTAATACAAACATCCTTTTTATATGCATAACACTTTTGACTGCATCCTTACACTCGTTCCGCTACCAAGGTATATGTTTTCGGAAGACCGATATCGTGGATCTTATGGTTTGGTTCTTCCTCAAGCACCTTGATCGCAAGCCCTGATTGACCTACTGCCGTTATAAGTTCTCCTATTGTCCATTTACGCTGAACCACTTTTGAAAGGCTCTCTTTTTCTTCATCCGGCATATGCTTGGAAAAAGCGACCTCGTTGTTTTCAATTGCTGGAGCAAAATAGTTGCCTGCCACCTTATGCTTTTTACCATTAGAGGTAATGAGTTTTGTTGAAATCGGGTGGAATTCATGTAAAATGAATCGTCCACCTGGCTTTAAAATCATTTTAATTTTTTCGAATAATGGTTGAAGATCAATTAGGTAGTGAAGCACACCCAGCTCCATTAAAACCAAATCCTGTTTCTCAGATACATGTTCTGATGATAATGACAGCACATCAGAGATGATATACTCAATCGTAACATCGGCCTCTTTTGCCAATTCATTTGCAAAAGTCGCGTTTTCCTGAGAAAAATCAACTACCTTGACATTGGCCCCTATGATGGCCATGGCAACCGCTTTAACGCCATTTGACCCCATTAAATGAGTGATTTTTTTGCCTGTTACATCTCCCATATATTTATAAAATGGATGCAGTCTCCATTTGGGATTTTGTCTGATTTTAGATGCCAGTTCTTTGGGTTTTCCGTAACGATTGACAAGCGCTAAATAATTATTCTGGTTCCATGCCTGTTCATTTTCAGCTGTGAAGCCCTGCTGCTCGGCAGATAAGTAGGCATGAATTTCAGCACTGTACTTCTTCATTTCCTCGTCGTATAAATAACTGTACAATGACCGGCACCAAATCTCCATTTCTCCAATCTTTATAGACAATCGATAAGGATCTGTTTTAATAGTCATGTTAAACAAACAGCGAACTGTGACTGTAACCCCATCAATCCCCAATAGAAAAGAAGAACTCTCAGGATTTTTTTCAGGCTGCGTAGGGGCGAATTTGGAAAACAGCTCAAAAACCTCATTAAAGACATCCCATTGCACATCAATGGTGATGTTCTTATACTCATCAACCTCCACTCCTTGCACAAACAGAGCAGATTGACCTGTATATTGATAAGGAACGTTAGATTTATCCAACATTTTCCCAATTAACGTAATTGTATGAAAATAACTTGCTTTCATATTAACCTCCCAATCATTAAAAGAAAGTAACAATTATTCTTCTATAGCAAATTTCAAACCAGTGCTCGTTATAGCAATCAGCTGTTCATCCTGACGATCAATGCCATAAACGAGTAAAGTAACAAGCATATATATTGCTCTGAACCGGGCCAAGCACTCCATCTCTTTATCGATGTCACCATAAATCCCAAAAAATACTTGGCGTGCTTCTTTTGGAAAATAGCTGTATAAAAAGGAAAAATCAATAGCTGGGTTTCCGATATGAACATCTCCCCAATCAATAATTCCAGCGAGAACACCTTTTTTATCGAGTAAAACGTTCCGGATATGAATGTCTCCATGAACGAGTGAGATTGGATGATGAACATTCAATGGTTTGAGTTTTTCAAAAAAATCCTTAACGGCATACGCCTGCTCAGAGTAACCTAGTTTTAATAGAGTTGAGACATTTTCCATTAGCATTTTCTGGCGAAAGGATATATCGAGCCTCATCATTCCATCAGGCTTTACACCTAATCGCTTCGCTTTTTCAACAGGAAAACTATGAAGTTCTTTTAAAAAATGGGCAAATCTTTTTGCCGATATAATCTTATTTTCAACTGATTCTTCCACAGGCAAGTATCCCTTTACCATTTTATAACCTGTAAAGGGATATGGATAAATGCTACTTGGTTTTCCAAAAAAAATCGGCTCAGGTATAGCAAGTGGAAAGTTACCTGCTATCGAGGGCAGAAGTTGATTTTCCACTTGGATTAACGTAACTGCAATAGGGCGTCGAGGGAAACGGAATACATATTGCTCATTAATTTGAATGACCGTGTTATCAAACCCCTCCCCAAGTTGGTTTATCTCTTTCAACTCAATTTCTGGAAACTGCAGCCTGATTAATTTCTCTGCTAGCTCTAAGGAAACTGGATATTCCGCCAACCAAGGCTTTTCCACTTCCATCGCCTCCTTTTACCGGTTTCTTCCTCTATTTGAAAAGCCCCCAGACCCGCCTCTCCTATTACTTGGCCCTTGGGTATTTCCCCCTTTTGCTCCCCGGCTGTCTTCTGGGCGTCCTCCCCTTGAATTCTCACGTTTCGGCCCGCGACTGTTTTCCGTACGACCTCCACTTGGTTTCTCACGTTTCGGTCCACGACTATTTTCCGTACGACCTCCGCGTGGTTTCTCTAGCTCTAATTCACGGTTGTCTGCTTGATTAGCAGAACGGTGACTTCCTCGATTAGGCCCTCTTGTATCTATACGCTCTCTGTGGCGGCGACCTCCTCCTGTACGTGGGCGACGAGTTCCCTCTTCTGAAGATTCTTCATAACGCTTCTTTTTATGACCCGTCTCATCAGGTTGGAACATTTTGACGCCTTCAATTGTTCTTCGTTCAATTTTCATTGAAATTCCTTTTTCGATATCACTTAACAGCTGCAAATCCTTAGTGGCAATAAAGGTTACGGCTAGACCATTCTCACCCGCTCGTCCTGTACGACCAATTCGGTGGATATAACTTTCCGCATCCTCAGGGACATCATAGTTAAATACATGGGTCACTCCTTCTACATCCAGCCCCCGCGCCGCAACGTCCGTTGCCACTAAATATTGGAGCTTTGCATCTCTGAAGTTTTTCATAACACGTTCTCGTTTAGCCTGTGAAAGGTCCCCATGAAGTTCCTCAGAATTAAAACCAGCGGATTTTAGAGCATCATTCAAGACTGAAACACGGCGTTTAGTGCGGCAAAAAATAATGGCTAGGTAAGGCTGTTCTTCTTTTATTATGGTAATTAATGAAGACTGTTTGGCACGATCTGTCGTCTCGATAACAAGTTGACGGATTTGCTCGACTGTAACTTGATCAGCCTTTACTGCCGCAGTTAATGGTTTATTCATGTAGCGTTTAGCTAGCTGATGAACTTGTTCAGGCATTGTGGCAGAAAAGAGCAATGTCTGCCGTTCTTCTGGAAGCTGCCCCATAATCTCTTCTACTTCCGGTAAAAAGCCAATATGAAGCATTTGGTCAGCTTCATCCAGAACGAGTGTCTGTGTTTGCGATAAATCAATGGTGCCTCTTCGTAAATGATCTAAAAGCCGCCCTGGCGTGGCAACCACGACAGAAATATTTCGTGTCAACTTTTTCATTTGCTGTTCGACATCCTGTCCACCATATACAGCAAGCACCTGCAGCTCCTCAATTTCATTAGCAAACTTTTTCAGTTCCGCTGTGATTTGCAAAGCTAATTCCCTAGTTGGTGTAACAATTAACGATTGGATGTGGGATGCTGTCGGATCTACTTTTTCTAAAATAGGCAACAAAAACGCCAAGGTCTTCCCAGTCCCTGTCTGTGCCTTCGCGATGACGTCCCTTCCCGCAAGAATATCTGGTATGGATTTCTCCTGGATAGGTGTCGGGTTAGAAATTCCTATTTGTTTTAATATCGCGTTAATCGCCGGGCTAACGCCCAAGTCGATGAAATTTGTCATATATAAACCTACTCTCTAAATTTGTCATTCCCTTGTTTTTCCCATTAAAAAACTTGTAAATCGTCTTAAGGAACGTTGCGGAGTTACACTCTAAGGGAAACTTCCTTAATCTAAGCTATTTGTTAGTATATCATTATCTAATTTCGAGAAAACCTGTCACTGTAAATTTTACATGCTATTGTACTTTAGTTGTTTTTCTAATATAATTTATAAGATTTTATTATCAAATAAATTATACTACCGAGCTACTTACTTGAAAAAAGGGTAAGCACCTCCTCCTTGTAATGATTAGTACAAGGATTTTTTGTATATAAAAAGAGGAGTAACCGCATGTTTAAATTAAAAGAACGGAATTCAAATATTAAGACGGAAGTACTTGCGGGGCTTACAACCTTTTTAACATTAGCTTATATCATAGTTGTAAACCCAATGATTCTTTCTGATGCCGGGGTCCCCTTTGACCAGGCCTTCACAGCAACCATCATCGCAATCATAGTAGGTACTCTTTGCATGGCTCTTTTAGCCAATTATCCAATTGTCATAGCACCTGCGATGGGATTGAATGCCTATTTTGCGTACTCAGTGCTAGGCACTCATAATATCTCATATACAGTTGCCTTTTCGGCAGTCTTTGTTACAGGGATTATTTTTATCTTTTTATCACTTACCTCTTTCCGATCAAGATTGATTGAAGCCATCCCCAATAATTTGAAGCACGCAATCAGTGCTGGAATTGGACTTTTCATCACCTTTATTGGACTTCGTTTGTCAGGCGTTGTTACAAGTCATGAATCCAATCTAGTTACCCTTGGAAGTTTTAGAGACCCTAGTGTGGCACTTACGTTAATTGGTTTGGTTATAACGATTGTGTTAATTGTACGTAATGTGCAGGGAGCAATATTCATTGGAATGATCGTCACAGCCATTATCGCCTTCTTTACTGGACAGTTAAAAATTGATGGCTTTGTTTCGACACCGTCATTACCTGAGGGAATAATCGTCGCTAATCCAATCACATCTATTGCAGATGTCATTAACTACGGGCTATATGGAGTTGTCTTCTCAATCTTACTTGTCATGCTATTTGATACAACCGGAGCGTTACTTGGAATTGTACGTCAAGCTGGATTGTTGAAAAATGGGAAGCTTGAGAAATCTGGGAGTGCCTTCTTTGCAGACTCCATTGGTACAACTGTTGGTGCCATGTTCGGTACAAGCCCTACTGCTGCCTCAGTTGAGTCTTCTGCTGGCGTAGGTGCAGGCGGTAAAACAGGATTAACAGCTCTTGTCGTAGCTATTCTTTTCTTAATAACCGCCTTCTTCAGCCCCCTTATCGGAGCTGTCTCAAATGTAGCGGCAATCACCGCACCAAGCCTGATTATTGTAGGAAGTATGATGATTAAAAGCATTAACGAGATTGACTGGACGCATTTTGATGAATCTTTCCCAGCCTTTTTGGTCATTGTCGCAATGCCGTTAACATCAAGTATCGCCAATGGGATAGCACTTGGATTCATCACTTATCCTATTTTAAAAATGGCTAGAGGAAAGTTCCGAGAAGTGCATCCGTTAGTGTACATGTTTGCAATTCTTTTCCTCTATCAATTAATTTTCCTAGCTTAATTCATTCAAGAGGGGGCCCTGAGGTCCTTCTTTTTTTGAAAGTCCCCGTTAATAAAAAAGAAGGATATCCAACATGTTGTCAGATACCCTTCTACATACTTATTGATTCATTTGATCAAGAAAATCACCAAGAAGATCATCAAGGTTTTCCTCTTCAGGTTCTGGTTCCTCCACTTGTTGTGTGGTTTCATCCAAACTCCAATCAAAGTCATCCAAATCTTTCTTAGATATTTCCTTCTGCACCACTTCAGTATCCTGTTCCTGTTCTTCGGGCCCATCCTGCAAATAAATCTCCTCATTAATTACATTACTGTTCAATGAGGCTAGCAAGGCAGTCGCGCGTAAAGGATCGGATAAAAGATGGTACATAATCGTTCCAAGCATAGCTTCTGAGTGGGAATGCTTGAGCCAGTCACGCTGAGATTTGCTAAGCTTGTTCGGCATGGGTAGAGCAATCATTTCCCGTTCCTGATGGGTGGATTGTCCGATTCCATCGAGAACATACTCGGCAATTTTACTGGAAAAATTCCTTCTTTCTGTTTCCTTCAATTTCTGCAGCTGTCTTAACGTATAATCTGATACATCTGAAGGGATACGAAAAGTGATGGCTTGTCCTCTTTTGATTTCAGAAGAAGCTGTTTTTTTCATTCTCTCACCTATTTAACAGCACCTGATCTATGTTCTTTCTTCTTTTGCTGGGATTGATGTTGTTCCTTTGAATTCCGGCGATTAAAATCCGAAATCAATTTATAATAGGCGTTGGCCATCATCCAAACGCTTTCCCGTTCATCTTCAAAAAAGTCTATATTGTAGCCATCAAAATTTTGATTTAGCGTTTTCAGATAATCTTTCAAGACAATCGATCCTCCGCCGACAAAATAGCAGATTTCCGTTTGCGAGTTTTTCTGCCATACGTTACGTAGGTGACGGTATTGCTTTTTCGCAAGTTCTCCTAAAATCCGGTCGATGATATCATGGACGCTTGTCCGGCTTCCGCGAACCATAATATGATTACGGTCGTTTTTCTTCGTGATGATTTCAACGACATCGCGTCTGCTATCCAACTCGACACCGTGTTTTTTTCTGATTTCTTCACGAATAGATTCAAGAGCCTCAGCTACTCCAAGATTGAATCCTTGCGCCTTATCATCGTCAACTTTACGGTTTTTAATGACCGCGATATCTGTCGATAGTCCGCCAATATCTTGAATGAGAATTCTTCTGTCTATTAATTCACGGTTAATGATATTCAAATCATTGTCCATGACTAAATTAATGTATGCGGCGAAGCCCTCTGGATAGACTTTCACTTCATCAAATTTGATATTAACCTTCATACCTTGGTATTTGGGTGTAATTAAAAATTCTACTTGGTGAACGGAACCCAGTAACTTCGAACGGTATCCAACATCTTTCCCTTCCTTAACTTCCCGAAGAGGTAGACCTGTGCCCAGCGTATAATTCGCTTCGACAACGTTATTTACTTTTTTGAACTTATCATTATTCCCTTGCTTGGCAGCATCCAATGCAAGAGCCGCAAAAAGCATTACTAATGTTTGGTCTTCCTCTGATTTACTGCTCCCCAAATCTAGTTCTGCTGGGTTATCACTTTTTGTCGCTAAATTTCCCACACGATAAATGGCATTATTGTCTTGCAGGGCAGGTGAATGGACTCTAATATGTATCCCTTCTAATGGGTTTTTTTCATCGAGTTCTTCGATTCCTATGACCGGCCGATCTTCAATGTCTTTTGCAATGACATTTGGTATATATAATTCAGACTCTAGCTTTCCAAAAATAGCTTTAATTGCATCATTTCCTACGTCTACTGCTGCGATTCTAGAACTCATCTAAAAACATCCCCTTTTATAAAAAAATTTAGGTGGAGCACTCTATTAAGCATAGAAAAGGTTTCTATAATAGTCAATCCATCATAAGTTGTAGCTTTATTTGTCGAATTGTATTCATTTTTGTGTACATTAGGAACAAATATGTACACACGTTATATATAAACATGTGTACTCATTTGTAAACCTGTTTACTTTTTCGTGTACAAACCATCTACTTTTGTTTACTTGCATACATAATTGTAAACAAATAAAATAACTAACTTTTATAAATCTTCTTCTTATAAAAGCAAGCGTATATATAAAAGGAAATTTTGGGAGCGGTAATAAATGGAGATATTAAAAATGACCGAAAAAAATACAGAACTCCCCCAATATCCGGAGCCATATTGGCGCAGTACTTTATCTTTCCTTCGTTTTCTAAGCTAGAAATGGATATAACAGCTGATGTCTTAATTGTTGCTGAAGGAATTTCTGGTATCACCTCAGCCTATCTATTAGCCAAGCAAGGTGTGAAAGCCACACTCATTGAGGCAGGCGAAATACTTAATAGAACAACTGGCCAGACAATCGCAAAAATCACGGCCCATCATGGCTTGATTTACGACCAGTTGATTACTGACCACGGTGAGGAAAAGGCTAGACTATGAAGCCAACACTGAAGGAATGGGGCTTATCAAAGGATTGATAGAAGAACATTCTATTGAATGTACAAGATGTTTAGTTTACGCAAATACTAATGTTTGGTCTCCCTCTGATTTACTGCTCCCCAAATCTAGTTCTGTTGGGTTATCACTTTTTGTCGCTAAATTCCCACACGATAAATGGCATTATTGTCTTTTAGTGCTGTGAATGGACTCTAATATGTATCCCTTCCAATGTTTTTTGCAATGACATTTGGTATATATAGTTCACAGACTCTAGCTTTCCAAAAATAGCTTTAATTGCATCATTTCCTACGTCTGCTGCTGCGATTCTAGAACTCATCTAAAAACATCTTCTTTTTCATAAAAAATTTAGGTGGAGCACTCTATTAAGCATAGAAAAGGTGTTTCTATACTAGTCAATCCTTCATAAATTGTAGCCTTATTTGTCGAATTGTATACATTTTCGTATACATCAGGAACAAATATGTACACACCATATATATAGCCATGTGTACTCATTTGTAAACATGTTTACTTATTTGTGTACAAACCATCTACTTTTGTTTACGTGTATACAATATTGTAAACAAGCACAAAAACTAACTTTTAATAGTCTTCTTCTTATAAAAATAAGCGTAAAAAAAGAGAATTTGGGCATGGTAATAAATGGACAAACCACTAATGAAACGTATGGAGGTATTCAAATGACTGAAAAAAATACAGAACTTCCTCAATATCCGGAGCCATACTGGCGCAGTACTTTATCCTTTCCTTCGTTTTCTAAGCTAGAAACAGATATAACAACTGATGTCTTAATTGTTGGTGGAGGAATTACGGGTATCACTTCAGCTTATCTATTAGCCAAGCAAGGTGTGAAAGTCACACTCATTGAGGCAAGCGAGATACTTAATGGAACAACTGGCCATACAACCGCAAAAATCACGGCCCAGCACGGCTTGATTTACAACCAGTTGATTACTGATCACGGTGAGGAGAAGGCCAGACTTTACTATCAGGCCAACACTGAAGGAATGGAGCTTATCAAAGGATTGATAGAAGAACATTCTATTGAATGCAATTTGAATGTTCAAGATGCTTATGTATACGCAAATACCGATGAATATAAAAGTAAAATCCAAGAGGAACTAAAGGCCTATCAAAAACTTGGCATTCGAGGGGATTATGCAGAAAAGATCCCTTTCTCTATTCCATGTAAAGCTGCTGTGATTATGAAGGATCAAGCCCAGTTTCATCCATTAAAATATTTAACAGCCCTCATCCCCCCTATTCTGGAAGCTGGAGGGAATATCTATGAACGTACAACGGCTATGAAAATTGAAGACGGCAAGCCACCAACCGTTATAACTGAAACGGGGCATACAATCAAAAGCAACCATATAATAGTTGCCTCTCACTTCCCATTTAATGATGAAATGGGATTATACTTTGCTCGTACTCATATAAAAAGATCCTATGTTCTTGGAATTAAGACCGAACAGGAATACCCCGGTGGTATGTATTACAGCGCTGACAACCCTACCCGTTCCCTTCGTTATACAGAGGACAATGGGGAAAAACTTATACTTGTAGGCGGGGAAGGCCATAAAACCGGTCAGGGTATCTCGACAATTGAACATTATGAAGCCTTACAGGACTTTAGTTCCCAATATTTCAATGTAAAAGATATTCCTTATCGCTGGTCAGCACAAGATATTGTGACACCAGATAATCTGCCATTCGTCGGCCCAGTAACATCTAATCATCCAAACGTTCTCATTGCAACCGGCTATGCGAAATGGGGTATGACGAATGGATCAATTGCTGCAAAAATCTTAACTGATCATATTCTGCAAAAGGACAACCGATATGCAGATCTATATAATCCAGCCCGTATAAAAGGAATGAAAAATATAGTCGAAGACAACGCTGATGTAGCGAAGCATTTGATTAAAAGTAAATTGGCAGTTATTCATAAAACGCCAGAAGATTTAGGGATAGATGAAGGTGCCATCGTCAAGGTAAATGGAGATAAAGCCGGGTGTTACCGAGATCATGAAGGCCAGCTTCATATTGTAGATTCCACATGCACTCATATGGGTTGTGAGGTGGCGTGGAATAGCGGCGATCGCACCTGGGACTGTCCATGTCATGCTTCTCGTTACTCTATCACTGGTGAAGTATTAAATGGCCCTGCTGTCGAGCCGCTTAAAAAGATTCAATAGAGCTTTGCGAGATTGTTATCTAAAAGTCGACTAGGTCTGCTGTTTTCCTTATACTGAAGTTACTGCACTATCAAAGGTTGCAAATAACTCTAAAAAGGACTGAATTAAACATGAACGGTCAAAATCGAAAAGATATTACTCCAGGTACCTCTGTGGACATTGTTCTTAAAGCAGATCAACGCAGCGGAAAGCTAACACGTGGAACAGTAAAAGATATTTTAACCAACTCCAGCAGCCACCCGCATGGAATTAAAGTAAGATTGACAGATGGCCAGGTTGGCAGGGTTCAAGTCATTCATAAATAAAACGCACTCGGTTTTAGGCCGAGTGTTTTTTTGTATCTTTTTTTAAGCTAAAACAGATTAAAAAACATTCTGTTAGACATCCCTTTTTTCTTTAAATGTGCCGAAAGAATTAATAGCAGCCGGGATATTTCATATTTCAATCATGTTTCCCCCTAATACTTCGTACAATAGGGTTGAGATTATCTCTTTAAAAAGGTTGGTGTCAAAATGAATCAAGAATTTATTGTTCCTGACCGGGATTATCAACATAGCAGGAATCATACTTTGAAAGTTTCCGGTTCAGAAACGCTCCAGGCTGCTCCTGACCAAGCCGTAATCACCCTTGGAGTTATATCCGAGGATGTGGACCCTCAGGTAGCTCAGCAGGCCAATTCTCAGGCAATAGCGAAAGTCATTGCATCTCTTAGATCCATTGGCATTCCAGAAGAGCAATTAAAAACAAGTGATTACAGAATTGATCCACAATATGATTATATCGAAGGAAAAGAATTGTTTAAAAACTATAAAGTCCAGCACATTATCCAGGCCAAAACGACTGACATTGAAAAAATAGGCAGCATAATCGACACAGCAGTCAGAAGTGGTGCCAATTCCATTACAAGCATTCGCTTTTCCTTATCCAATCCAGAAGCTTACTATAACCAGGCACTTTCGCTTGCTTTAAAAAATGCATACGAAAAGGCCCTTTCCATGGCTCGAACGTTAGGAATCTCATTGAATCCAGTCCCTAATCAGGTTGAGGAACTCTCAGAAACTTCGCCACCCGCCCTTTTCCAAACCAGTTCCTATACAAAAATGGCCTCTACCCCTATTCAGCCTGGAGAATTAAACATCACGGCCTCAGTAAGGGTAGAATATACGTATTAATCATTACTTATTCAATACAAAAACCCCCCTTCAGCAAATTTCAATGCCAAATGGGGGGCTCTTATTAAAAGACTACTGTTTTATTTTCATGAACAAGTACACGGTCCTCCAAATGCCATTTAACAGCACGGGCAAGTACCCTGCGTTCAGCTGAACGACCGACTTTCTTCATATCTTCTGCAGAATCACGGTGATCGACACGTTCAATATCCTGCTCGATAATTGGACCCTCATCCAAATCGTTTGTTACATAATGCGAAGTTGCCCCAATCAGCTTAACACCTCGATTATAAGCTCTTTCATAAGGTCGGGCCCCGATGAACGCAGGTAAAAACGAATGGTGGATATTGATGATTTTATTCGGATGTGCAGCCACAAAATCAGGCGTCAATATCTGCATATATCTTGCTAGTACAATTAGGTCGACATTAAATTCTTCCAGAAGTTTAAGCTGTTGTGCTTCCACTTCCTTACGTATGTCCTTATTAGCAGGAATATAATAAAAAGGAATGTTCATGGATTCGACAATTTGCCTCGTATCTTCATGATTACTGATGACAAGCGCAATATCAGCCAATAGATCCCCGCTTTGCCACTCCCATAGCAATTCCAGAAGGCAATGTGGCTCCTTAGAAACGAAGATTGCCGTCCTCTTTAAATCACTCACATAGTTAAATGTCCATTGCATCGAAAATTTTGTCGAAATTTCCTGAAAGGCTACTTCCATATCCAAAGCCTTTTCCTTTAAGCCCGGGCAATCAAATTCTATCCTGGTAAAAAAGGTGCCGCCCTCTGGGTTCATGGAATACTGGCTCAATTCAACAATATTAGCTCCATGTTCTTTAAGGAATGCCGTAACCGTCGCAACAATTCCTGGTTGGTCCGGACATTTTATAATTAAACGACCTCTATCTTGATTTTTCACACGAAATTCCTGTAACTGTTCTTGCACAAAGTTGCTCACTATTTTCCCAACTGCCCTTCTGCTATTTTGCTATATTATACTTCAACACATAGGCAAAGTTAAAGTCAGTCTATTCAGAAAAACCCTGCCTGAAGCTAACTTGCCCCTTAACTTTTAGAATAATTGTGTTTTTTTATAAAAAAAGGTAACAAAAGAAGGCTCATTATCCTTCTTTTGTTACCTTTTTTAAAAGCTCTTTTTCGTTGTTGTTATCTACCACAATAATGTAATCTTCTGTTCCCTTAACAGAATAGATTTTCGATCCAACTTCAAAATAATTTGATTGATTTTCTTTTGGCATTTCATCTGGTTTTGTTTTCTTTTCTACTGTACCAATCTCTTCTCCAAGCTCTTTACTCTTGTCTAGTTTATCTTCAGTTCCGTTATATTCTTTATTATTAACTATAACAATTACAGCAGAACTACCTGAGTCTGTGCTTTCTTGATTGCACCCAGTTAAAATAACTAGATAAACAATCAATAAAATAAAAAGTGCTTTTTTCATATTTGCCTCCAAAATAGAATTTTAAAATGTAATATATTTGATATTTTACCTTTTATTACTTTATCATTAAATTGAAATATTCAGAACAAATAGTATTAATTTATAAATATCGAATACTTACAACAAATACTTTCCATTAACTATATATAATTGTATAAGCAGGTCTTAGGTCTATTATGTTTTTGCATTTAGGCAATACATTATTCTTAGAATTTTGTCTCTTTTAATGAATGTATGTTAAGTGTAAATATCATACATTCAAATCTTTGATTTCATTGACCTCACGTTTATTCTCTTTATACTCAAAATAGAAGAAAAATCGTACATTCAAACCGCTGGTTGAAAAGGATTTATAGTTAAAGAAAGGTCGATGAAAGATGACTCAATCAAAAGACGTGCAGCAGTTAGAAGATATGACGGTAATTCAGTTAAAAAGGACTGAATTACCGTTTTTTACGTTTTAGAGAAATACCTAAAAAGAAGCCATTTTTACTGCATGAGTTAGATAACTATCCCAAAGAAATTAACCAATAATTAAAATTAATCCAATTCCTTCAATCCATATTAAAGGTTTACATATGGTGTGATTTCTCCATCTTTGTAATCTTTAATTATCGTTAAATCAAATGAAGTACAAATCAATATTATCCTCATTAATTTGCATATTAAAAAGGAATTAATCATTGAAAAGTCGGCCTATTCAGGGTCGACTTTTTATTGATTTGGTTTATTTTTCCTGTAAAATAAGGTTATTCACGATCTCATTAGGGTATAGACCATTCTATTAGTTTTTTTCAAAGGGGGAAATGAAATAATCATGAAATTATCAGTTAAATTCATTCTAGTATTACTGATTATTCTTGGTCTTCTGTCCGGCTGTGCTGAAAAAGATCAGCTAGAGGATGGTAGTAAGCTGATCAATAAGGACCAGTTTGTATTCGCTGCCTCAGGTGAATTCAAGCCATTTAGTTACGTTAATGATGACATGACCATAACAGGATTTGATATTGAAGTCGGAGAAGCAATCGCGAATGAACTTGGTCTAGAACCGGTCCCAAAGCGGATTAAATTTAAGGGAATCGTCGAGGGTGTCAAAACCGGTCGGGCAGATGCCGCGGTTGCCAGTCATACAATTAATGAACAACGAAGTAAACATGTTGCTTTTTCCACCCCGTATTACTACTCAGGTCCACAAATTTTCGTCCGATCCGATAGTGATATCAAAACAGTCGAAGATTTAAAGGGAAAGGAAGTTGCCGCTTCTAAAGGATCCACATACGCAACCACAGCAGAAAAGTATACAACCAATGTAAAAACCTACGACAGTGATATCACCGCTCTTAAAGCATTAAGCGGAGGTCGTCATGATGCCGTTATTACCGACTTTGTAACCGGTAAAGAAGCGACCAAAGAAGGATTCGACATCAAAGGGCGTCAATTGATAGAACGCAGTGAGCAGGCCATAGTTCTACCGAATGATAACCCCCAGCTGCTGATACGCATTAATGAAGCACTTGAAAACCTCCGAGAAGATGGAACACTTGCAGCAATTAGCAAAAAGTACTTTGGGGAAGATATCACTACTAAACCTGAATAAAGATTGATAGAAAGGGAGTTTTTACATTGCCAAGCTTTTCTCATTTTTTTGATACATTATTTAGCTCATCGGATGTGTTTATCCGAGCCATGCTCCTCACATTGGAGCTTACGGTAGTTTCCATATTAGTAGGAATTATCATCGGGTTACTCTTCGCACTTTTAAAAATTTCTAATATAAAAATTCTTGCTTGGATTTCAGATACATACGTATTCCTGGTACGAGGAACACCGCTTATCGTACAGATATTTATTCTCTATTTTGGTATCAGCAATCTCTTCCTCCTACCAGACTTCTGGGCAGCGTCACTTGCCCTAGCCTTTCATAACGGAGCTTATATCTCTGAAATTTTACGCGGTACAATTCAATCCATTGACAAAGGCCAAATGGAAGCTGGACGTTCCCTTGGAATGAGCAATGCACTCGCATTAAGAAGAATCATCCTACCACAAGCCTTCCGACGCGCATTGCCGCCACTAGGCAACCAATTCATCATCGGACTGAAGGATTCATCACTAGCCGCCTTCATATCCATGAATGAGTTGTTTAACGTAGCCACTACGTTAGGTTCAAATAATTTTGATGAAATGACATATTTATTGATTGTAGCGGTCTACTATTTAATTCTTGTGGCATTCCTGACCATTATCGTCAATACATTTGAAAAGAAACTGTCCATTAGTGATCGATAGGGGGAATTGAAATGGAACAAAAAGAAATGATTCGCATTAGGAATTTAAATAAATCTTATGGAAACCTTCACGTGCTAAAAGATATTGATATGAAGGTATTAGATAGTGACGTTGTCTGTCTGATCGGGCCTAGCGGTTCCGGAAAAAGCACCCTGCTCCGTTGCTTGAACTACTTGGAGAAGAAAGACAGCGGACAAATCCTTATCGAAGGAACTGAAGTAGAGCCGGGTACCCACGATATTAATAAAATTCGTGAGAAAGTTGGAATGGTTTTTCAGCATTTCTATCTCTTCCCGCACATGACCGTACTCGAAAATGTTATTGAAGCACCGACTCACGTCAAAAAAATCCCAAAGGCCCAAGCCATCGAGGAAGCAAAAGCGCTACTGGCTAAAGTTGGGTTATCAGATAAAGCAGATGTCTATCCAAGCAAGCTCTCCGGTGGCCAAAAACAGCGGGTTGCGATCGCTCGAGCTCTCGCCATGAAGCCCGATATCCTACTCTTTGATGAGCCCACCTCTGCTCTCGATCCTGAACTTGTCGGTGAGGTACTAGCTACGATGAAGGAACTTGCCTTAGAAGGGATGACAATGGTAGTCGTTACCCATGAAATGAGCTTTGCCCGTGAAGTTGGGGATTGGATTGTCTTCATGCATAATGGACGGGTTGTAGAAAGTGGCCCACCAAAAGAATTTTTCTCCAATCCAAAAGAAGAGCGAACGAAGGAATTTTTACAAACAACGGTATTTTAACTATAATCCTTTATTAAGCAATGCAGGCTTGATTCCTGTATTGCTTATTTTTTATAAAAGTGATTCGATAAAACCCATCAATAGGTTTCGTTTTTTGTTTATTAAATACTAGTTAGATAGTTTCCTCACATAAATGATTAAAGTTTCAGGGATATTTCCGATCTGATTGTGCAAACTAAATACTAGATGAATTGTTTAAGAACGTATTCTAAAACCCTGATTCCGGCTCGAACATGGAAAAATATCTGTATTTATGGTATATATACAGGTAAAATTAAAAGAAGTATATAAATGAAAGAGGTCGAATTCAGTTGGAAAATAACTCTTCGAATTTTATTAAAAATATTATAAAAGATGATCTAGAGTCCGGAAAACATGATCATATTATCACCCGCTTCCCTCCTGAGCCAAACGGATATTTACATATTGGGCACGCCAAATCAATTATTTTGAATTTTGGAGTGGCTGATGAATTTAATGGTAAAACCAACCTTCGATTTGATGATACCAATCCATTGAAAGAAGATATTGAGTATGTCAATTCTATCAAGGAAGATGTGAAATGGCTCGGTTACGATTGGGATAACCTTTTTTTCGCGTCCGATTATTTTGACGAAATGTACAAAAGAGCTGTACTGCTCATCAATAAAGGACTGGCATACGTCGATGACCTGAATGCCGACCAAATCCGCGAATATCGTGGAACGTTAACAGAGCCGGGAAAAGATAGCCCGTACCGCAACAGAACAGTCGAGGAAAACCTTGAGTTATTTGAAAAGATGCGTAGCGGCGAATTCGAGAACGGTACAAAAGTACTGCGAGCAAAAATCGATATGAGCTCACCTAACATCAATCTGCGCGATCCCGTTATTTACCGAATCTCCCATACAGAACACCATAATACCGGCGACAAATGGTGCATCTACCCAATGTACGCCTTTGCCCACCCTATTGAAGATGCAATTGAAGGAGTCACACACTCCATTTGTACGCTTGAATTTGAAGATCAACGCCCGCTTTATGATTGGATTGTTGAAAACTGCGAAATGGAAAGTAAGCCACAGCAATACGAATTTGGCCGTCTAAACCTGACAAATACCGTAATGAGCAAGCGGAAACTGAAGCAACTTGTCGATGAAGCCTTTGTGGACGGCTGGGACGACCCACGTATGCCTACCGTATCCGGATTACGAAGACGCGGTTATACACCCGAAGCTATTCGTGCATTCTGCCTTGAAATAGGCGTTGCGAAAACTAGCGGTGTCGTAGACTCTCAAATGCTCGATCATTTCGTTCGAGAAGATCTAAAACTGAAGGCGCCACGGACCATGGCTATTCTAAAGCCTCTTAAAGTAGTTATCACCAACTATCCAGAAAATGAAGTTGAATGGCTGGATGCTGAGGTCAACCCAGAAGTTCCGGAGATGGGTACGCGACAAATTCCATTCTCACGTGAAATATATATCGAACAGGACGATTTCATGGAAAATCCCCCGAAAAAGTATTTCCGTCTTTTCCCGGGCAATGAAGTCCGTTTAAAACATGCTTATTTCATTAAATGTGAAGAAGTGATAAAAGACGAAGCTGGAAACGTCATTGAACTTCGCTGCACTTACGATATTGAAACAAAAAGCGGCTCTGGTTTCACTGGTCGTAAGGTGAAAGGAACACTGCACTGGGTCGAGGCTACACAAGCTGTTTCAGCAGAATTCCGTAACTACCAACCTTTAATTTTGGATAAGGAAAGTGAAGAAGAAGAAGAAAAATCATTCTTGGAGCGGGTAAACCCTGAATCCATAGAAATTTTACAAGGGTTTGTTGAGCCCAACATGAAAAATGTTAAGCCTCAGGATAAATTCCAATTCTTTAGACACGGCTATTACAATGTTGATTCAAAACTCACTGCAGCTGATCACTTGGTCTTCAACCAAATTGTTGGATTGAAGAGTTCATTCAAGTTATAAAATCACTAAAAAGAACCAGATCCCTTATTGGAATCTGGTTCTTTTTCACTCTATACACCCTTGAGTCATTTTCTTTCATATAGTTTGATTCCTTGCTTGGAAAGTGCCTGCTTAAGAGTACTGTGAGTCGAAACGTGACTAAAATCCAATCCTAGCTGAATGGACATCTGTGCTACTTCAGGACGAATTCCGGAAATTGTAGATTGAATGCCTAATAAATTAAGGGTACTTATCAATTGATAGATTTGATGAGCAACCATCGTATCTAAAAGGGTCACACCCGATAAGTCGATAAATAAGTGAGAAACATTTTTACTAATACATTTGCCTGGAGTAGTATTCAAAATCCCCTTTGCCCGAAAGGTATCAATTTCCCCGATTAATGGCAATACCGCAATAGCATCAACAATAGGAATAACTGGAGCACCTAATTCATTAATCAGTTCCTGTTGCGCTAGTAAACGTTCTTTTGTCAAAAGATAATACTGCTCAGTGAACTCATGGTTCAATTGATCAAATGCGCTATTAATAAGCCGACTCCATCGGATAATTGTCCCCTTTGAAATCCCCGCATCAACCTGGAGCATATAGCCAGCGATAAAATCCCAGTATGCTCTCCGTACTTTATTAAGCGCTTCTAACACTTCGTATATGGGCGTATCCGACTCAACCCTACTTTTCGCTACCAATGTTGCCCACTGCTCCATAGTTTCTACAAAAACAGTTTTATCCTCTAGTAAGACACTTGTCACTGTCTTGATAGTCAACGTATTCTGCTTCCTAAGAATCTCCTCAACTTCTTCATGGGTATCAACTGAATAGATGGATCCATCTTGTTTCTCTCGTAAAGCCAGCCAGTTTTCCGTAATTGTGGAAGAGTGATCAAGGATGTATCGATATAACAATTCATCTTTTATATCCATTTGTGTTCCCCTATCTCAACTAATTATTTCATTGAAAAAAGCAACAATAAATCTCCATAGCCTTCCCGCTCCATTTCATTTCTAGGAATGAATCGAAGGGCGGCAGAATTGATGCAATAGCGCGTGCCCTTAGGACCAGGACCATCCGGAAAAACGTGACCAAGATGTGAGTCAGCTTCCCTGCTGCGTACCTCCGTCCGGGTCATCCGATGGCTTAGATCCATTTTTTCATTGACGCTTGCCGACATGATCGGCTTTGTAAAGCTTGGCCACCCACATCCGCTATCATACTTATTCCGTGAACTGAAAAGGGGCTCCCCTGAAACGACATCCACATAAATGCCTTCTTCAAAGTGATTCCAATATACATTATCGAAAGGTGGCTCTGTCCCATTTTCTTGGGTGACATGAAACTGACTCTCGGTTAAAGTTTCTCTGAGATGAGCTTTATCATTAGGCCAATTTTCTTTTATAAAAGCATCGCGTCCTGAGCTTTTACGATACAATGCATAACGAAATTGATTTTTCCGATAGAATTCCTGATGGTATTCCTCGGCCTCATAAAATTCCCCTGAGGGTAAAATACCCGTAATAATAGGCTTTTTAAACCGCCCGCTCATCATTAAATTTTCCTTTGATTGCTCCGCTTCCATTTTTTGCTGATCATTTAGAAAGTAAATTATTGCCCTGTATTGCTTACCTCTATCCGAGAACTGTCCACCATCATCTGTCGGATCAATTTGCTGCCAAAATATCTCTAATAGTTCTTTATAGGCAATGATTGATGGATCAAATACCACTTGAACAGCTTCTACATGATCAGTCGTACCTGAAATCACTTGTTTGTAACTGGGATTGACTACATTACCACCTGTATAACCCGATGTTACTTTAATAATCCCATCCATATCATCAAAGGGAGCAACCATGCACCAAAAACAACCTCCTGCAAAGATAGCCGTTTCACTCTTATTCATTGTCATCTCCACTCCCTTTTCATGGCTAGTTATGCTGTTTATGTATTATATACCAGCATGCTAATCCCCTTCAATTCCCATCAAGAAATAGGAGTTTCCCAATCCGCCGAATAATAAAAGGCACTTGGGATATACCCAAGTGCCTTGAATGTTAGTCAGTATATTGATGAGCTGTCTAATCCCGTGATTTAAAGAATCACACTGACGATGATTGCTGATAGAATGCTGACAAGAGTCGCACCGTATAGCAACTTCAAGCCGAAACGAGCCACAACATTACCTTGTTTTTCATGTAGGCCTTTAACAGCACCTGCAATGATTCCGATAGATGAAAAATTCGCGAATGAAACCAAGAAAACCGAAACGATTCCTATCGTCCTATCGCTCAAGGCTGCTGATGCATCCCCTAAGCTCAGCATGGCAACAAATTCATTAGTTACTAGTTTTGTCGCCATGATTCCGCCTGCAGTCACGGTTTCTGAAATCGGTATCCCCATGATAAAAGCAAACGGTGCAAAAATATACCCCAAGATGTCTTGGAAACTGATGCCGATAATCATATCGAATAAGCTGTTAATTCCTGCAATTAGTGCAACGAAACCAATTAACATCGCGGCTACAGTGATAGCAACCTTAAATCCATCCATGATATATTCCCCAAGCATTTCGAAGAACGACTGCTTCTCTGCCCCTTCTTCAACAGGGAGAATATCATCTTCATCCGTTACCGTATAAGGGTTAATAATGGATGCAATGATAAATCCACCAAACATGTTAATAACAATAGCCGTCACAACATACTTTGGTTCAATCATAGTCATATAAGCTCCGACAATCGACATCGATACGGTTGACATGGCTGACGCACAAAGCGTATACATACGTGATGGCGGAATGGAACCGAGTTGCTTCTTCAAGGTTATGAAAACCTCGGATTGGCCGACAATTGCTGATGCTACCGCATTGTAAGATTCCAATTTCCCCATTCCATTCACCTTACTAAGCAGGTAGCCGATCCACTTCATGACGAACGGAAGGATTTTGAAGTGCTGTAAAATCCCTATTAATGCCGAGATGAATACGATAGGAAGAAGGACATTTAAAAAGAACGGCGATGCTCCTTCGTTTACAATCCCACCAAATACAAATGTAATCCCTTCATTTGCCCATTCTAATAGTTTTCCAAAACCATCGGCAATCGAATTGATTATCACTAAACCAAACTTCGTATTTAATAATAGATAAGTTAAAATAAGCTGCATGATCACCATGAGGATAATCGGTTTAACTTTGACTTTCTTTCGGTCACTGCTTGCCAACAAGGCTAGTCCAAAAACAATAAGCAACCCTAAAATTGCTATCAGAAATTTCATGTATTCTGCCTCCACTAAGGTGAATTTTAATGATCGTGCATTAATAGTAGGATACCCTCAAAAATTTTATGCAAACGTTTTCTATTTAATCCATATTACATTACTTGTACGTACATCTTCAAATTTATATATTATACTAATATTTTTTCAAGTGCAATTATTTTCTCTCTTTTTCAAAATGGGAATTTACGGGAATGCTAACTCTCCAAACATAAAGAAAAGGCTCCTTTATATAAGGAACCCTCTCTTTACATGCTTTGATTCCTATCACAAACACTAAAGACGTATAGTTTTTTGCAGAAATGTTCTTATAAAAACCTCTACTTGCTATAAACAATTAGGCAACAGTGTTCACTTATCATCTATTCATAAAACATGTAGTTTACCGTAATCTATATGTATATATAATAATTTCTTTTAAGCTGCAGATTTTCTGGACATCACCGACGTGACTAATCCAGCTCCTCCTATGACAAGGATGATAATAGATGTGGCCAAACCACCCACCCCTTGATAAAAGTTGATAACTTTACCTGCTAAAGAGTCTCCGCCTTGAAAGCCCCCACCGCTCGGCATCTCACCTGGAGTTCCAGATCCGTTAGGCCCCCCCTGAGGAGGTGTCCCCATATTACCCTGTCCACCATTAGGGGTCGTAGCGGTAGTTGAATCATCGGTCGCTGCCGTATCGCTATCCGTTGAATCTTCTGTTATCGAGTCATCAGTTGTAGCCGAGTCAGTAGTGTTGTTGTTAGTAGGCTGGCCCATCATCCTTTGTCCTGCCATCTCCTCCTGTGTGTCACCGCCATTCACATACATCATGATGCCGAAAACTGCTTGAACAACTAAAAGGACTGAAGCAACTATCCCAATCAAAAAGTGTAACTTACTAAATTTCACCATATATAATTCTCCTTCGTAACAAAATGTATTATTTCTTATAAGGAGATTATCTAAAAAGACCCTTAATTTTTCCTTAAGTGACTGGGAAAAATAAGAGTCTTTTTTATTTCTATATTTTAATAAAAAGTATTTTAAATCTATTTCTGTTATAGGTCTTTTTAAAACCATTATTTATTTTTTTGGTTTCTAGGAAAAGTTATTTCAAAACGAGTGCTTGTATTCGGTTCACTAGTCACTTTGATAGTCCCTTGGTGGGTGTTGACAATCCATTTAGCAATAGACAGGCCTAATCCTGAACCTTCATTTGCGGAGCGAGACTGCTCAATTTGATAAAATCGATTAAAAATCTTTGGAATCTCTTCCTGGGGGATGCCTTTTCCATTATCCTCTACAGAAAGAATAATCGAAGATGAATTTTTAACGCAGGAAATGGAAATTACACCACCCTCATCCGTGAATTTCATGGCATTATCCACTAATATTACCAGTAACTGGTGTATTCTTTCTTTATCGCCAAGGAAAACAACCTGATTAGGAGCATAACTAGTAATTGTTTTTTCTTCGAAAGAAGCTATATCCGTATACTGTTCCACAATTTCCAAAAGTAAGTCATCCAGGAAAAAGTTTGCCTTTTTGACCTCCATTTGATTCGAATCCGTCCGAGTCAAGGTTAAAAGACCATTTACCAGCTTATTCAACCTCCTGACTTCTTTAGATATAATCGATATATCAACCGCTTTTTCCTCGATTGTCGCGTTCGGTGATTGAAATAGCAAATCAGCTCGCGATTGAATGACGGCAAGCGGCGTTCGAATTTCATGTGAGGCATCCGAGACAAACTGCTGCTGCTGATCCCAAGATTTCTTGACCGGGATCAGGGCCCGCCCTGCCAGAAGATAGCCTGCACCTACCGCCACTAGGCTTCCAATTCCTCCACCAACAAACAATATGAGCAACAAGCGATCGAGCATTTCCTTTTCTGTATCCACATTCCTGATGAATTGTACGGCCATCTCTCCATACTCCGTATCGACCTTGGTGGAAAGAGCCCGATACGTGTATCCATTCACCGATATTTCTTCAATCTCATCAAAAATTTCAGGGAAAAATTGTTGTTCATTGACCTTAAAAAAATGATCCTCACTCAGTCTTGGCTCAATGATCGTTTCATCCGGTCCCCAAACGATGACACTCGGTCCCGGTCCTAAGAGAAACTCACCTTGCGGACGTCCGCCTGGCATTCCTCCATTATTGAAATCCCTGTAATCCTTTTTAAGTGAATCATTGACATCCTTATAGATCTGATTTTCAGTATAGAAATAAATCGTTCTGCTTAATATGGCTATTAAGACAATAAAGACGACAGAATTCAATAATGTTAGTTGAAGCCGCGTTTTTTGGAACATAATGATCCCCTTATGGTTGTTTTAGCATATAACCAATACCCCGAACAGTTTGAATATCTTTATGATAATTGAAAGGTTCCAATTTTTTTCTAAGGTGATGGATGAACACTTCCACAATGGCAATCGTCGTATCTGAATCAAACCCCCAAATGCGGTCGAAAATCTGCTCACGGGTCAATATTTTCCCATTATTTTGAATTAGGTACTCCAATAATTCAAACTGTTTCAAGGTCATTTTAATGACCTTTCCATCAACCAAAATATCCTTTTCCTTTTCCAACAGTTCAATATTACGGTATTTCACATGCTGCTCAAGCGATATAATGCCACTCCTTCGAAGCAGGGCACGAATCCTGGCCTTAAGTTCCGGTGCCTGAAACGGCTTGACTAAATAATCATCGCCACCCATTTCCAATCCTCTGACACGATCCTCAAGCGCATCTTTTGCCGTCAAAAACAAGACACTTGTATCTATTTTTGCATCCCTGATTTTCCGTACGATTTCAAATCCATCGATTCCCGGAAGCATTACATCCAAAATGATGATATCGTATATACTTTGCTTGGCCATGAATAGACCATCTTCCCCATTATCTGCTGTATCGACTTCATATTCATCCGTCAAAATTTGTCGGATCGATTCTAATAATGAAACATTATCTTCTACCACCAAAACCTTCATACAGGGTACCTCCCAACCGCTTCAATTGTGATATATGTTGATTTTATCCTTTTTCATATGCAAAAGAAAGCGGGCTTTTAATCGCCTGCTTTCTCTCAAATTGTATGTTCATTCGTGACGCAGTGCTTGGATTGGATTTAGCTTGGATGCCTTATTCGCAGGAAATACCCCAAAGACAACACCGATAAATATGGAGAATAGGAAGGCCATTATGGTCACCGACCACGAATAACTGATTGTTAAGCTTGAAACAACTGAAACCAATTTAGCGATTCCAAGCCCAATTCCTACTCCTAATAACCCACCTAAGCAGCTCAAGACAACCGCTTCAATTAAAAATTGAAGTAGAATGGATTTCCGGTTCGCCCCAATAGCCTTTCTGATTCCAATCTCTTTCGTCCGTTCTGAAACGGATACCAGCATTATATTCATAATTCCAATTCCACCTACAAGTAATGAAATACTTGCGATACCACCAAGCATGAGCGTAAACGTATCTGACACCGAGCTCATTGTATCCATTAAATCCTCTTGATTGGACACGGAATAGTTATCACTCTGGCCTGGGAATAATGTCGTCATTGTACCTTGTACTTGATACATCGCACGCTCTACAATATTCTCGTTCTCTGCTTTTAAATACACTGTTCCGATGGTCGTGCTACTCGTAGCACGCTTTGCAGTTGTGATTGGTGCAATGATTACATCATCACCGCTTGATCCCATCGAGGTACCTACTGATTTCAACACGCCGATTACTCGATAGGAAACACCGCCAATAAGAACGTTTTGATCCACCGCTTTTTTTTGATTTTCAAAAAGCGTGTCAGCCGTATCAGACCCTAAGACAACCACCTTAGAGCGTAATTCTGTTTCCATATCCGTTAAAAAACGGCCTTGGCTAAGCTCTAAATCCCTCACTGAAATATAGGAGGACGTCGTACCGGTCATTGAAACCTGTGTAGAATTTTCACCGTTTTTAGCATAAACACGGCCTGTGACCACAGGTGCAACTTCTGATATCCCGCTCAGGTCTTTAAACTGTTCAATTGTGTCATCCGTCAGCTCTACAGAATCTGTATCTGAGACACTGACCGTTAACAGGTTAGTCCCCAAGCTATTGATCTCCTCCTGAACGGACTGTGAAGATCCCTGCCCAATCGAAACAAGAACAATCACGGAGGCCACTCCAATAATAATTCCAAGCATAGTTAAAAAAGCACGGACTTTATTGGTTTTGATACTGCGTATAGCCATCTTCATTGATTCGCTCAGACTCAATCCAATCACCTCCGTTTTCAAATAACTGACCATCATGTATCCGAACGACCCGTGTTGCCTCTTTTGCAACTTCCAAGTCATGGGTAATCAAAATGATTGTTTGTCCCTTTTCATTAAGATTCTTCAGCATTTGCAGTACTTCCTTACTTGTTTTACTATCAAGAGCTCCCGTCGGCTCATCTGCCAATAAAACAGGAGGGTTACCTGCAAGGGCACGGGCAATCGCAACCCTTTGCTGCTGTCCACCTGAAAGTTGGGTTGGTAAATGGTTCATCCGGTCATTGAGGCCGACCTTATCTAGACAGGCATTGGCAACTTCTTTTCTTTCCTTTACACTTACACCTCGGTAAACAAGGGGAAGTTCGACATTTTCCAGCGCCGTCAATTTCGCTAACAGGTTAAAGTTTTGAAAGATAAAGCCAATTTTTATGTTTCGAATGGCGGCTAGCTCATTATCTTTCATCTTTTCTACTTCTTTTCCATCCAAAAGATATTCACCTGTGTCGGGCTTGTCGAGACAGCCAATCATATTCATAAACGTAGATTTCCCTGAACCAGAGGGTCCAATGATAGAAACGAAATCCCCTTTATTTATTGTAAGACATACTTCTTGCAGCGCCTTGACGGTTTCACCGCCCAATTCATACGATTTGGACATGTTTTTAATTTCAATGATGGGTGTCGTCATGTTACTGACCTCCCCTGCCGCCGCTTGGCATTCCACCACTGCTTGGCATTTCATTGCCACCCGGCATTCCGCCACCGCTCGGCATTCCAATTCCACCACCGCCTTGGCCTCCTCCCATTCCACCGCCACCTGTAGAGCTTTCATTGGAAATGGTAATAGGCAAGGAAACATACTGACCTTCTTCAAGTCCAGATGTTATTTCGATATACTTATCATTACTAATACCCGTCTTAACCACTGTCTTTGTAGTATTAGTTGTTGCATCTTCTGTTGAAGCGGATTGTTGGATATTCACATACTTCTCTTCTCCATCGATTTGGACTGCTTCAATTGGAACATAAAGAACATCTTTTACACTATTCGTCACAATACTCACTTCTGTCGACATCCCAATTTTTATATCTCCTGGTTTGTCAATTTTAATCGTTACATCGAAAGAAGAAACACCATTCTCATATGTACCTTCCTTTGCTACACTTGTTACTTTCCCTGTGAATGTTTCATCTTCAAAAGCACTAGCTGTAATTTCAACTGTTTGTCCTTTCTTAACACTTGAAACATCTAATTCATCAACACTGATCGTTGTTTTTAATTTTTTATAATCCGTCACATGGGCAACCACTTCACTACTTGAAACACGATCCCCTTCTTCTACATCCAACGTAGTTACTGTTCCATCAAATGGGGCAGTTATTGGGTCGCTTCCATCCGTGAAGGTAATAAGTTCATCACCTTTTTCAACTATTTCATTTTTCTCTACAAGGACTTCATCGACTTCATCCGTTACGGAAGATGTGATGTCCTCGCTATTTATCGCAGCAACCGAACCGGAACCACTGATTTGAACTTCAAGGTCTCCCTTTTCAACTGTAGTTGTCATCGCCTTAGCAATAACGGGCTGACCATTGTCCTTCATAAAGAACCAAATGCATCCCCCTATAGCTACCACTAAAACTGCCCCTATCGTTATCCACTTTTTCATCATTTTGCTCCTTTCAGATTTCCTTGATTGAAATCAGTATCGTGAAAGAAGCTTAATTTTTCCTTAAGGATTGTTTTTAATTTTCATGGAAGACTGTGTTAAGCAAACGCTTCCCTTTTCATTACCTTTTTAATAATTAACACTACGTCGGACGAAAAAACATTTATTTCAAAATTTTAAATTTACAATATATTCTAATAAATATATACTATAACTGTTATCAGATACATTGAGTGATGAAAACCAAATTCATATTCAAAGGGGGAACCACATTGGCATTGAACGATTCAGGAGCAAAAGAATCTCAAGTAAGCGCCTCCACGGATTACACCCAGATTGTCCAATCACCATCATTTCAAGAACTCCTAAGAAAAAAACGCAATTTCATCGTCCCACTTTCCATTTTTTTTATGGTCTTTTATTTCACCTTACCTATCTTAACTTCCTATTCTAAAGTTCTTAACTCTTATGCCTTTGGAGCAATCAGCTGGGCTTGGATTTTTGCCTTCGCGCAATTTATCATGACATGGACCCTATGCATTCTCTACTCCAAGAAGGCTGCGACTTTTGACCAATTAGTTGAAAAAATCGTGAAAGAAGCGAAAGGGTAAAGGTGAATATACAATGAATACACTTGCTTTTATTTTATTTTTAATCATTGTTGGTTTAACATTAGTCATTACCTACTTTGCTTCACGTCGCACTAAAACAACGGCTGACTTTTATACGGCAGACAGCAGCCTTACTGGATGGCAAAATGGCTGGGCTATTGCCGGTGATTATATGTCCGCCGCTTCATTTTTAGGAATCGCTGGAATGGTCGCGCTCGCTGGATTTGATGGTTTTTTCTACAGCATCGGTTTCCTAGTCGCTTACCTGGTCGTTCTTTATATCGTGGCCGAGCCTCTTCGTAACCTTGGTAAGTACACACTTGCAGACATGATTGCTGCACGTTTTAATGAAAAGAAGGTGCGCGGTGTCGCTGCCCTGAATACCATTTCCATTTCAACCTTTTATATGATTGCACAGCTTGTCGGTGCAGGTGCCCTTATAAAGCTATTGCTTGGAATCGATTATCTATACTCCGTTATCATTGTAGGTATTTTAATGACCGTCTACGTCGTCTTTGGAGGTATGACTGCTACCAGTTGGGTACAAATCGTAAAAGCTGTTTTATTGATGGCTGGAACATTCATTATCTCGGTTATTGTACTGGCGAAATTCGACTTTAGCGTTATGGAAATGTTCAGGCAGATGAAAACAGCAACCCCTCTAGCCGGGGATTTCCTCAATCCAGGTAACAAATTTAAGGATCCATTGGATACCTTATCACTCAATTTAGCACTTGTACTCGGTACAGCTGGATTACCTCATATCCTGATTCGTTTCTTTACGGTAAAAGACGCTATCACCGCTAGAAAGTCCGTTGTATATGCAACTTGGATCATTGGAATATTTTATATCATGACCATTTTCCTTGGCTTTGGAGCAGCAGCTTTCGTTGGATATGACAAAATCATTGCCTCGAATGCGGCTGGAAATATGGCCGCTCCTTTGCTTGCCGAAGCTATTGGCGGTGACTTCTTATTCGCATTTGTGTCAGCTGTTGCTTTCGCTACCATTTTAGCGGTTGTCGCAGGTCTCGTTCTATCCGCAGCCTCTGCATTTGCCCATGACTTTTATGGCCATATTATTCGTAAAGGTCAAGCCACTGATAAAGAACAAGTGGTTGCTGCTCGTTGGGCATCGATCGGAGTATCCATTCTCTCCATCATCCTTGCTTTATTTGCTCAAAACATGAATGTAGCCTTCCTTGTGTCACTTGCCTTTGCCGTCGCTGCCAGCGCCAATCTACCAATTATTATCTTCACGGTATTCTGGAAACGTTTTAACACAACTGGAGCTGTCACAGGTATGCTCGTAGGTCTGATTAGTTCTTTATTACTTGTGTTTCTAAGCCCTAATGTCTGGTCTCCAGTAGAGAACGAGGCTATATTTGTTGGGGAACCACTATTCCCACTAGCTAACCCTGGCATCGTCTCCATCCCAATTGGTTTTATCGCTGCAATCGCCGGAACACTGTTATCCAGCAAAAAAGCTGATGCCAAAAAATATGACGAAATCGTCGTAACAGCTAACACGGGAATAAAAGATTCTATTTAAAGTTTTTTGACCTATTAAAATTTTATAGTGTAATTATGAGAAGTATAATCCTTTTATCTTCCCAACCAATATAAAAGGAGAGGCAGCTATTCCTAACTGCCTCTCCTTTTTCTGCATCTCAATTATAATTTTGTTCTCTACCTGTTTCTCGAAGATTGAAAACCCTCAGGATTAATTCTTAAAGCAATAAAAAAGAGGGATAAAGATATATCTCTTCATTCCCTCTAGTTTCTCATTCTCAATTTCCTTCTATTATATTTAGTTATCAACTGATTTATAACTTCTGCAAAGATCAGTCCCAACGCAATCGCCCCTGCCAGCATGAATGCCTTGGTAGCCAACTGAACAGCTATATTAAAATCATTTTCTACAAAATGCTTCATTGCGTCATAAGACAAACCCCCTGGTACGAGCGGGATGATTCCTGAGACATTAAAAACCGTGATTGGTGTTTTATACCTTTTAGCAAAATACTGACTGATTACTGCTACCATAAATGCAGCAGCAAGCGTTGCAATTATGCTATTTATCTCATTTTCGACCAAAAAAAAGTATAAAGCCCACCCTAGCATCCCTACACAACCGCATTGAATCAATGAATTTTTCGGTACATTAAAAATGACTCCAAAGGCGGCTGAGGCAATGAAACTTGTAATAAGCTGTGCAAACATCCTTTTTCCTCCCCTAAAATCATAAAAGAACAAATGCAACCGATATTCCTGTTCCAATGGCTAAAGCAGTTAAACCTGCATCTGCCCCCTTGGACAGACTGGAAACTAAATGCCCTGCAATTAAATCCCTGACCGCATTCGTAATTAACAGTCCTGGCACCAGCGGCATCACCGCTCCAATAATTATAGTATCCAAGTTACTACCCACACCGATTTGGACAAACAACATTGCTACTAATCCCACTACTAGTGAGGCTATAAATTCAGCAAAAAAGCGAACCTCCAATAACCAATGCAAGTAAAGCAGACAAGAAAATCCAAGTCCTCCGGCTATACAAGACCAGATAAAATCACTCCATTGCCCTTGAAACATGATTAAAAAACAACCGCTCGCAATAAAGGCAGCGAAAACCTGAACCCACAAGGGATATCCCATACCTGCCTTTTCAATTTGTTTTAATCGGGAAAAAGCTTCCTGTGGCGTCATTTCCTTACTAGAAATGCTTCGAGATATACTGTTAACAAGCGTTACCTTGTGTAAATCCGTGGACCGTTGGGAAACTCGAATTAATTTTGAGGCTGGGTGCATACCATCCAGAGAAAAAATAATCCCTGTCGGCGTTGAAAAGCTGTGTGAATCCTCGCATCCAAATGCAGCCGCAATTCTGACCATCGTATCTTCTACCCGAGAGGTTTCTCCTCCGTTTTGAAGCATTATTTTCCCCGCAAGCAAACATACATCTATAATTTCATTGTAATGTAACTGATCATTCATTATATCCTCTCCATCACTTTTAACGTACGAGCTTATATCGGGTAACAAACTTACCAGTTTAAATCCATCTCATAATAGCCCAATTTTCATGAAAAGGATATAAAAATATTTCCTCATTTAATTAATTATTTCCACCAATGTCGTTCTGACTGTCTTAGTTCCAGTATTCCCTTTATTCAATGCTAAAACCGCTTAGATAATTGAATGATTCGGTAGTTCTCTATTGTCCAATAGGAGAGGAATAGTTCGGCAACACTTTTTTCTACAATAAAAAAGGAATGCGGCACAAAACCTGCATCCCTCTTTATTGTTAGTTATTGCTGACTCTTTTATATTGTTAATTTCACCGAGTTTGAATGTACCAGTGCCCTGCACTACAAAATTGGTGCGTTGCACTGAAATTTAAGACCCCAGCATCTACCTCTATATTACTTTTTGAATAAACGCATCTACTGTTTTATTAAACAAACCACTTTCTTCTATAAAAGGGCAATGACAACTATCTTCAAAAATAACAAGTTCAGAATTCGGAATGTTCTTCTCCAAATGTACTCCTGCCGCAACAGGAATGACCTTTTCATGCCTTCCAAAGCAGAGAAGTGTAGGAACGGTAATTTCAGGCAAGAAATCACGATAGTCAACAATTGATTGATCAAATAGGATGGCACTGGCAATGGATGCCGGCATTTTCGTTACTTCCTCAAGCATCCAGTTTGCATCCCCTGCGGATAATTCATCTTTAAACATAGATGTAAGAAAGCCTTGTAAAAAGTGGGAACGATTCGTTTGAATCTCAGTCATGAAGGCAATCAATGTGTCGATATCAAAAGCCCCAATATCAAAATCGGGCCATTTAAAATCTGATGCCAATTCATCCACAATTACAGTTGAATGGACATTATCCTCGCCGAATTGCTTGAGATAATCCCATACGACGAAAGCCCCCATAGACCAGCCTACTAGTATGACATCCTTTAATCCTTGTTTATCAATGAACGCATGAAGATCTTTTGCATAAACAGAGACCGTATTTCCGTTATGAACGTGGGTTGACTGACCATGGCTTCTTAAATCAAGTAAGATAGTTCTGTACTTCTCTGAAAAGTACGGAAGCTGTCTTGTAAAGAACCGACTACTCATCCACACTCCGTGGATAAAAATAATCGGCCTCCCTTGACCCTTTTCTTCATAATATAACTGGACGTCCTTTTCAACCTCAATAAATGCCATCGTAACCCTCCTCCACAACATTTTTACAAATAATTCCTTCTTATTATTTATTGCGTTTCATCTTTTAACATTCCTTCCTATAAAAAAATATTGTCAAACTTCATTCTAGAGCTGATAATGAAGTTTAATATTTATTGACACCTTCATCCTGAAAGGACGGAATTTTTCATGAAGAGCTTTTTTAAAAACTATCGATCCTCTTTAGTATTACTCTCTGCAATTATTATTGGTGGGATAGCGGGCGTCGTTTTCGGTGAGAAAACCTCAGTCATACAGCCTCTAGGGGACTTATTTCTAAATCTAATGTTCACAATCATCGTTCCATTGGTATTTTTCAGCATTTCTTCTGCTATTGCTAATATGAGCGGGATGAAGCGTCTCGGGAAAATCATGGGCAGTATTGTTGTCGTTTTCCTGACTACAGCCGCTTTAGCTGCCGTAATTGGTTTTATTGGGACAACTATTATTAATCCTTTGGAAGGCACTGATACGACAGCTATTAAAGAACTGATGGAAAGCAGTTCCTCTGAAGAAACCATTGAAGAAGTTTCTTTCCTTAGTCAACTGGTTAATACTGTAACCGTGTCCGATTTTCCAGAACTGTTTTCTAGAAGCAATATGCTTCAACTTATCGTTTTCTCTGTATTAATTGGATTATCCACCGCACTGGTCGGCGAGAAAGCGAAACCGATTACTGAGTTTTTAACAGCGGGTACAGCTGTTATGATGAAAATCGTAAAAATTGTTATGTACTATGCACCAATAGGACTTGGCGCTTATTTTGCGGCTATTATCGGCCAGCTAGGACCGCAGATTTTAGAAGGCTATGCACGTGCCTTCATTCTTTATCTAGTTTTAGCTTTAATTTATTACTTCGGCTTTTTCACCCTATATGCCTTTATCGCCGGTGGGAAAGAGGGAGTTAAACTATTTTGGAAAAATGCCTTCACACCATCTATTACAGCCATTGCTACCTGTTCAAGTGCCGCGTGCATTCCGGTCAATTTGGAAGCCGTCAGAAAAATGGGTGTGCCAAAGGACATCGCAGAGACGGTCATCCCGCTTGGAGCCAACACTCACAAAGATGGTTCTGTATTTGGCGGGGTGTTGAAAATTGTTTTCCTATTCAGCTTATTTGGCAAAGATATGACAAGCATCTCCAGCATTTTAAGTATACTGGCTGTTGCCTTTTTGGTCGGCGCTGTTATGGGGGCCATTCCTGGAGGTGGTATGATAGGAGAAATGTTGATTCTAAGTGTATTCGGCTTTCCTGTTGAAGTTCTGCCGATTATTGCTGTTATCTCCACGATTATCGATGCACCTGCTACACTACTTAACTCAACAGGAAACACCGTTTGCACCATGCTTGTCACACGACTAGTCGAGGGGAAAAACTGGTTAAAACAGGCGTTTGTTAAGGAAGATTCTGTGGTGTGATTATCTGATATCGAACTGACTCCAAGACAATCTGGAGTCAGTTTTTTTACTATTTTTAACAATTGTCTTTCTAGTAGTTTTTTTATCGGCAAGGAGTTCTGTATCCTTACATAGAATTAAAGAATGAGGAGGGATTTAATGTTAAAATGGTTGCCTGCTGTAATCCTTTTCATGGGACTGCTATATATTTTCTTTATACCTGAAGAGCCTTTAGTAATAAAAATTCTTTTCAAGATTATTCCTATGTTATTGATTTTGCTTTATGCCTACACGAAAAATGAGGGAAAACGGACTCGATATCAATTCTTAATTCTTCTCGGTTTACTCTTTTGCATGCTTGGAGATGGCTTGTTGATCTGGTTTGTCATTGGTCTTTCCGCCTTCTTAATCGGTCATCTTTTCTATATTGCCGCATTCCTCAACACATGGAGCTTTTCATGGATCCGATTTGCAACCATTCTTCCCATTGCTGGCTATTCCACTTGGATAGGCTGTGAAATTGTACTTTCTTTGATTGAAAAAGGTGAAAACAGCCTAATCATTCCTGTCATTTGCTATGTTACGGTAATATCTCTCATGGGATGGGCGGCATTTATGACCGGAAATGTAGCCGCCATTATGGGGGGGTTGCTGTTCGTGATTTCTGACTCCATTTTATCCTGGAACAAATTTGTTGATGATATTACCTTTTCTGGCCCACTGATTATGTTAACCTACTATACAGCTCAGTTTTTCATCGCTAACAGCATCAGCTCGAAACCTGCTTTCCTTTCATCGAGCAACCGGAAAAATGGGCGAGCTATCGCCAGCAAATTCTGAGCTAAGCCGTTCCACATGAAACAATTCCCCACGAATAAAAGGCATTCACAGTTCTAATTAAACTGTGAATGCCTTTTTTCATCCATTAATTTTCTTAATGAAAACTACTTTTAAATAGTTACCTTCCTTATAATCCGAACTTGTTTTAAAATCTGCCGGCAATGAAAACTCTTCCATGAGTTCATATTTACCATTCATTTCTCTAAAGGCTGCCTCAATAAAGCTTTTAAATTTCTTCATGTCAAACGTACTGCAGTTGGTTGACGCTATAATGACCCCATTGTCTTCTGTTATGGAAATAGCATCCTTCAATAGATTCGTATAGTCTTTTCCGGCACTGAAGGTGAATTTCTTTGACTTGGCAAAGCTGGGTGGATCAAGAATGACCATATCAAATTTCAGAGCCTTCTTAACTGCATATTTAAAATATTTAAATACGTCCATCACGACGATATTCTGCGTTTCAGGATCTATCTCATTCACACTGAACTGTTCAATCGTTTTCGGTAAACTGCGATTCGCCAGGTCCACACTAGTCGTTTTAACGGAACCGCCTAAAGCAGCAAATACAGAAAATGCTCCTGTGTAAGAGAACATATTCAGCACGGTCTTTCCTTTTGCATATTTATCTCGAATCGTCCTTCTAACCTCACGCTGATCAAGGAAGACACCGACCATGGCCCCATCATTCAAATATACAGCGAAACGGACCCCATTCTCCTTGACAAGAAGCGGAAATTCCGGCTGCTCCCCCATAACAAAATCGTCTTCATCTACATATTGACCCTTTGTATCAAAGCGTTTCTTCTGATAAATGGACTTGACCTCGACCGTATTCTGCAGGGCCTTAATGATATAGTCTTTAAACGAATATATCCCTTTGCTGTACCAACTAATGACGTAGTGACCATCGTAATGATCAATAATTAACCCGCCAATCCCATCTCCTTCTCCATTGAACAAACGGAAAGCAGTAGTTTCTGTATCTTCAAAAAATGGCTTTCGGTAATCATACGCTGTTCTGATTTTTTCATTGAAAAATGATTGATCAATTTTATCATTCTCCTTTTGAGTCAATACCCAGCCATAGCCTTTATTCTGTTTCCCATAATACCCCTTTGCTAAAAACCGATTGTTCTCGTCAACCAAACGCACTAAAGATCCCTCATCTTGAAGGTCATTGAGATTGCCAATCGACTCTTTCGCAATCAAAGGAAAGCCTTTGGCGATTTTATTTACAAACTTAGCTTTCACTTTTATATCTATTTCTTTTCCCATATATATCATCCTATCTATGCAATTGCTTTCCTCCCCATTTTACCCTAATCCCTTTATAAATAAAAACCAGCCTGGTTCCTTCACCAGGCTGGTTTCCTAAAAATCTTTGATTATGATACTTCTAAATGAAGATCTCCTGGTTTTACTTTACCCATCATCTTCAATACTCGATGTAAGGCGAGGGTGATTACAGCTGGCAAGACCATACCCACCGCCACATAAACCAGGAACGTGTACAACCCTTGCCCTGTAATGATAGCAATCGGGGCAATCAATGAACTTAAGCCCATTCCTCCAAGCTCATACGGTACTTGGAAATCGAATGCCAACGTAGCGATTGGAGCACAAATGATTGCCGCTACAAAAGGCGGGACGACATATAATGGTTTTTTGATTAAGTTAGGAAATTGAACTTTCGGCGTAACAACCATCTGAGCAAGGAACCCACCCATATCATTATCTTTATAAGACATGACAGTGAACCCAACAAATTGAACGGTACATCCGATTAAAGCTGCCGCACTAGAAACAGGATCTAACTGTAGGGCTATCGCTAGAGCAGCGGAAGAAGCTGGTGTCATCAATAATATGCTCCATACTAATGCAATGACCATGGAACCAATTAATGGAGAACCTTCGACCTGAGCTGTAATTTGACTGCTTAACCATGTCAGGAACGGTGTCGTAACAAGCGCTAGACCATATCCAGAAACCCCACCGACAAGTACTGCAGCCAATGGAATGGCCATAATATCCAATTTCGTTTTACCAATTAGACGCTTACCTACATATGTTGCGATTAATGCTGCCAAAACTGCACTTAGTGGCTGACCCGTAACAATCGTAAAGACTCCCTCAGCAGTTCTGTTAATGGCAGCGCCACCTACTGCACTTGAAGCCATGGCACTAAAAATAATTAATGAATTTCCTCCTAGCTGATAGGCGATACCTGCTCCTAAAGCTGGGGCTAGTAAGACCTTTGCGGCCCCACCTATTGCCAGGAGGACCTCCCAATCTAAATATCCCCCTATGGATTCAAACAATAACCCGATCCCTAGCGTAACCAAAACTGCATTAGCTATCCCTGTTGATGCCTTGTACATTCGATCGTTGATGTATTCTTTCCTGCTCACTTAATTTCCACTCCTTATCAATTATCAGAATATTCAATTTGATAAATAAAAAAAAAAAAAACCCCTGTTATTTGGAGGGTACACCACTTGTTTTTACTTGAGCGTCTTGTTATAAAGTTCACAAGCAAGGCTCAAACAATTCCACATAATCAATCCCACTAACATAATAAGAGAATAATAATATGAAGTAATTCATTTGAATTACTACTCATCTAATTCCCCGCCTCCGATAATGTCTGTTCGTATAATAACATGAATTTTCTGATAATGTAAGCAGTATTTTTATTCTAGTAAAATAAAAACGCTTACAAAAATGGAGTATATATTACTTTTATGTACAATTAAATCTAATAATGTATTATTTTAAAATAAATTAATCTTTTTATTATTAAAAACTCTAAAGTATCTGCTTTTCAACCTGAATAGTCAGTACATTATTTCGATATAGGTTTCCAGTATTTACATCTCTTTTAATAAAGAAAGAGAACCCAATTAAATTGGATTCTCTTCCAGACTATGGTTTAAATGTGGATCTTTCATAAAGCTATTTAAAATTCCCTTACGCCTAGCTTTTAACTTTTCTTCTATTGAAAACCTTCCAAAGTTGCAAAGGTGTCTCTCAGGAATTGATAAAATAGTTTCTCCGTGGGCATTAACTCCCTTTCAGTTGGAATAATAACACCTACAGCCCTAGTTACGGATGGTTCATCCAACGGCAGTCTAACTGTAAAACGAGGCAAGCTGTCAATCAGAGAGATTTCTGGTATTAAGGTTACGCCAAGCCCTGCTGCCACTAGACCTTTTATAGCATCAGTATCTTTTCCTTCAAATGCAACTTCTGGCTCGAAACCGTGCAGTTTACATGCCTTCATGACAATATCACGTAAAACATACCCCTTAGGATATACGATGAACGGATTTCCTTGAAGTTCATTTAAGTTTAATGACTTCTTCAAGGCCAAAGGATGGCTTTCTGACAAAAGAGCAACTAAGTTCTCAATAAATAGAGTTTCTCCGTGAATTTTCTTTTCGTTCATCGGTAGAGGTCCAATTAAGGCCATATTAATATTTCCTTTTATAACAGAATCGATCAGGTAGCGATATGAACCTTGTTTCAAGGTGAACTTCGCTTCCGGGTAAATCTCTCTGAAATCAGAAATAACCTTTGGCAATATATAGGAAGCTAAACTACTTGGAAAGCCAATACGAATTGTCCCTTTTTCCGGATTTAAGCTCTCAGCCAGCTCACGCTTTGAACGATCAATGATATCCATAGCTTGTTCCATATTCGCTAGAAATGTATGTCCTATAGGCGTCAGCTTAATCTTCCGGCCTTCGCGGATAAATAAAGGCACACCTAATTCTTCTTCTAAATTATAAATTTGACGACTGACTGCAGACTGGGCAACATGCAAAGCCACTGCTGCTTCCGTCATATGTTCACGCTTTGCCACTTCAATGAAATATTCGATTTGTCTTAATTCCAATGTAAGCTCCTTCTTTCATATCAAAACAGCATGTTATTTATCTAATATTCAGATTGTTTCTTTCAAATTTAAATTATATCATGAAAGTATCACATAAAAACCTATATATATATTCAAATATATTTTCATGACTTTATTACCAAAAAAGGGGAGAAATATTAATGACAACGACACATGAAGTTGAGCAAGAGGAATTACAAGTTGCCAAAGAGTTTGTAAGTCAAGTATACGCACAGGTAAAGGAGCGTAATCCTCACGAAAGTGAATTCCATCAAGCCGTAAAAGAAATATTTCTTTCATTAGTACCAGTATTTTCAAAACACCCTATTTATATGAATAGTGGGATTTTAGAAAGACTCGTTGAGCCAGAAAGAATGATTACCTTCCGTGTCTCTTGGGTTGATGACCTAGGAAATGTACAAGTCAACCGTGGTTTCCGCGTGCAATTCAACAGTGCTATTGGGCCATTTAAAGGCGGTCTACGCTTTCACCCGACAGTAAACTCAAGTATTATCAAGTTCCTTGGTTTCGAGCAAATCTTTAAAAATTCTCTTACAGGACAGCCAATTGGCGGAGGAAAAGGCGGATCTGACTTCGATCCAAAAGGAAAATCAGACGCTGAAATCATGCGTTTTTGCCAAAGCTTCATGTCAGAACTGGCTCGCTATATCGGTCCGGATACAGACGTACCGGCTGGGGATATCGGAGTAGGGGCTAGAGAAATCGGTTATCTATTCGGTCAGTATAAAAAGATCCAAGGAAGCTACCATGCGGGTGTTTTAACTGGTAAAGGCATAAGTTACGGCGGAAGCTTAGCCCGTACAGAAGCGACTGGATACGGGACGGTTTACTTTGTCGAAGAAATGCTAAAAGACAAAGGATTACAGTTCCATGGTAGCACAGTTGTTATTTCAGGATCAGGTAATGTATCCATTTATGCCATTGAAAAAGCTACACAGCTGGGCGCTAAAGTTGTAGCATGCAGCGACTCTAATGGGTATATATATGACAAAAATGGTCTGAACCTAGATACAGTTAAACGTTTAAAAGAAGTAGAAAGAAAACGTTTGAGTGAGTATGTCGATGCTCATCCCGAAGCTGAATACAATGAAGGAAGCTACGGAATTTGGTCTGTACCATGCGATATCGCCCTTCCTTGTGCAACACAAAATGAAATTGATGAAGAAGCAGCAAAATTGCTTGTTAAAAACAACGTGAAAGCAATCGGCGAAGGTGCTAACATGCCATCAACTCTTGAGGCTATTGACGTATTCCTTAATAATGGCGTCCTTTTCGGACCAGCCAAAGCCGCTAACGCAGGTGGTGTTGCCGTTTCTGCACTTGAAATGGCCCAAAACAGTGCTAGAATGCCTTGGACATTTGAAGAAGTCGATACAAAACTACACGGTATCATGAAAAACATTTATAAAAACAGTGTAGAAGCAGCCGAAGCATACGGTGAACCTGGCAACTTAGTTGTCGGAGCCAACATTGCTGGATTCCTAAAAGTAGCCGATGCTATGCTGACTCAAGGCATACTCTAATAATAAGTTAAATTTCAGGAGGCGGTCCCAACATGGGCCGCCTTATTTTTTGTACAAGAGTAATTACATCTTCTTGCAGGTAATCGTTCATTTCAATCCGTGCTGAATAACCTTAAAATCCTCTTTACCACTACTTAAGTCCCTAAACGTAAAAAGTTCACATCCTAATAGTAGTGAACGCTAAATTATAACCGTTCAATATATTCACCTGTAGCATGATTTAAGAGGTTAGATTGTATTCTGCTATTCAACTGATTAATATGATCTTTGTATAGTTAGCCGCCACATTTGCATCAAACTAACTTGATTGTAAAAGATTGAATCATTGATCTACAAAAAGAGTGTCGGAAAAATTCCGACACTCTCACTAAAACTATTATTCTTTAGTAACCAATTTCAATGGTACAGAGATTGTTTCGTCTACCTTTTCACCTTTTAAGACTTTTTCTGAGGCATTAACCGCTTCTTTACCGATAAGAGCCGGTTGCTGAGCGATCGTTGCTTTTAGCTCACCGTTTTCAACAGCCTTTAAAGCATCATCGTTCCCATCAAAACCAACAACAATGATGTCTTTACCAGCTGCTTTGATTGCTTCAATAGCTCCTAGAGCCATTTCGTCATTATGAGCGAATACCCCTTGAATGTCCTTTTTACCTTGTAGGATATTTTCCATAACGTTAAGACCTTTTGTGCGGTCAAATTCTGCCGTTTGACTTGTTAGCACTTCTAATTGCTTGTCAGCAATATTGTGGAACCCTTTCCCACGTTCCCGAGTTGCAGATGCACCTGAAACCCCTTCTAGCTCCACTACTTTTGCGTTTTCGCCAAGCTCTTTAACTAGGTATTCTGCAGCTAATTCTCCACCAGCCACGTTATCGGAAGCGATGAATGTTTCGATATCCCCTTCTTCAGAAGAACGATCAATTGTAATAACAGGAATACCCGCTTCGTTTGCTGATTGAACAGCTGAAGAAATTGCGCTTGAGTCTGTTGGATTAACAAGAAGGATATCTACTTTTTGAAGAATTAAATCTTCAATCCCACTAATTTGTTTAGCTGTATCGTCCTGTGCATCAACAACTGTAACTTTCATGCCCTTTTCTTTTGCTTCTTTTTCAATACCATCTTTTAAAGAAACGAAGAATGGATTGTTTAACGTTGAAATACTGACTCCGACTTTCACGTCTTCCATAGAGTCTTTGGTTTCTTTTTTATCATCTTTTTGACCCGAATCCATTGAACAGGCAGCTAACACCATTAAAGAAAGAATCATGAACAACGATACTATTTTTTTCATTGATTACACCTCAACTTATGATTTTTTACGGTCAAGTAAAACCGCAACTAATATAACTGCACCTTTTACCACTTGTTGGTAAAAAGAAGATACACCTAGTAAATTCATACCATTATTCAAAGTACCGATAATCAGAACACCGACTAGTGTACCGAACAACCTGCCTTTACCGCCTGAAAGGCTTGTTCCGCCAAGCACTACCGCAGCAATGGCATCCATCTCATAGGATTGACCAGCTGTTGGTTGTGCCGAATTCAAACGGGATGTTAAAATGGCACCAGCAATCGCTGCCATAGTACCTGCCAGCCCGTAAATGGCTACTTTTACTCGATCTACTTTAATCCCAGATATTCGGGAAGCCTTTTCATTTCCACCAATTGCATACGTTTTACGGCCAAATGATGTTTTATGAAGTAGGAACCATAAAATAAAGAAAGCAATAATCATCACAACCGCTGGAACCGGCAGCCCAAGGAAGTATCCTCTCCCAAGCATTTGGAACAGTTCTGAATCACCAATTCCTGTAATTGGCTTTCCATCTGTATAGACGAGCGTTAATCCCCGGAAAATTGTCATCGTAGCCAGCGTCACAATGAAAGGTGCCATTTTCCCTTTTGAAACAAGAATTCCATTAATTACACCCATTAGTGTACCCAGTAGAACTCCTACTAATATTGCTAAAATTGGATCTAATCCTGAGACCATCATTCCAGCCATAAGTGCGCTGGATAGAGCCAGTATGGAACCAACGGACAAATCTATTCCACCTGTTAAAATGATAAAGGTCATCCCAAATGCTATAAGCGCATTAATAGAGGTTTGACGCAATAAATTCAAAATATTATTTGGTTCCATGAATGATGGATTTAAAACAGTTATTACGATAAATAATAAAATCAAGGCGAGTAACGGACCAAATTTCTGCCAAATCCCGCTTTTCCCTGTAGCCTCAAGTTTCATCCTAGTTCCCTCCTGTCGCCAATGCCATAATTTTTTCTTGTGTTACTTCCTGCTTTTTCAGTTCCCCGGCAATTTTACCTTCATGAACAACAAGGATTCGATCACTCATCCCAACGATTTCAGGGAGCTCTGAGGAAACCATAATAATGGCGATACCGCGCTCTGTTAATTCATTCATCAATTCATAAATTTCACGTTTAGCTCCAACATCAATTCCCCTGGTTGGCTCATCCATAATCAATACTTTAGGCGAAGTGCCAATCCATTTGGCAATAACCACCTTTTGTTGATTCCCACCGGATAAATTACCGATGATCGTTTCTGTAGAGGATGTTTTCACGTGAAGTCGCTTGATCATCATCTCTGCAAATTTTTTCTCATCTTCCGTTTTTACGAGTCCACTAGGAGCGAAGCTTTTTAAATTCGGCAGGCCGATATTTTCCCGTACTGAAAAGTCCAGGATCAAGCCCTCTTCTTTACGGTTTTCCGTGATGAAAGCTAAACCGTAGCGAACTGCATCCGTTGGTTTTCGTATGGAAACTTTCTTACCTTCAACAGTAATCTCACCGCTGTCTATTTGATCAACCCCGAAAAGGGCACGCATTATTTCTGTTCTACCCGCTCCCATTAATCCGGCCACGCCCACAATCTCACCTTTTCGGACAGCGAAATGGATATCTTCAAAAAGCCCCTTTTTAGTTAGTCCTTTTACATCAAGGACTACTTCACCTAGATGGGCTTCACGATGAGGAAAACGATCCTCTAGCTCCCGGCCAACCATCTTTTGAACAACTTCATCGAAATTTGTATCTTTAATTCTTTTCGTATCGACAGTTTTTCCATCACGCATCACGGTGATTCTGTCGCAAATGGCAAAGATTTCTTCCATTCGGTGAGAGATATAAACAAGAGACACGCCTTTTTCGGTAAGGCCCTTCATCACTTCAAAGAGCTTCTCGATTTCTCTATCAGTTAAGGCCGCGGTTGGTTCGTCCATGATGATGACTTCGGCATCCGTCATAAGCGCTTTAGCAATTTCAATCATCTGCTGTTCCCCAACGGAACAAAGCCCTGCTTCCTTATCAAAAGGAAGGGAAATATTAAGCGTTTTAAAGATCTCTTTTGCACGCGCTTTCATTTGTTTATTTCTTAGGACACCGAAGGCATTTACCATTTCCTTGCCGATAAATAAATTCTCTAACACCGTCATTTCTGGCCAAATATTCAATTCCTGACGGATAAAGGCCATTCCCGCTTCTTCTGCTTCCTTTGAATCCTTAAATGAGGTTTCTTTACCATTAATTTCAATAGTCCCTTGATCATGCTTATGCAGCCCGGTCAAAATGTTCATCAAGGTCGATTTTCCGGCTCCATTTTCTCCCATAAGCGCGTGGACTTCTCCAGCCTCTAAAGAAAACTGAACGCCTTCCAATACCTTGTTTTGACCAAATGCTTTATAAATATTTTTCATTTCAATTTGCATGCTCTTCACCTCTTTTATTTAAAAAAATACTCCAGACTGCAAAATGCAGTTTGAATACGGCGTCGTTTCTCCTGTACGGATTACTGCCTTTGCTTTACTTGTCAGCCTTTTAAAATCCTCATGGGAAACATATTCAATCGCATTTCCGAATTGCTGTTCCATATATTGATGCTGCTTTGAATTCTTCTCCTTCACCTCAGTGGCGGCGATCACTTTCTCGACTACCATATCTTCATGAACGGCACGAACAACATCTTGAAATGAAGGCGTTCCAGGTATTAAGGCTAAATCTATTTTAAGTACTCCTGAAGGTACCGGGAGGCCGCAATCACCTATGACAATATAATCCGTATGCCCAAGGTCAACAAGAACTTTGGCTATTGAACTATTGATGATTCCATGACGCTTCATTCTTCAAAGCTCCTTTCGACTTCTTCCCTTGTCGGCATACCTCCTTGAGCTCCTAACTTCGTAACAGAAATAGAGGCAGCCCGGTTTGCGAATAACAGACAGTCGTCAAAACTTTTTCCTTCTGCAACAGCAACCGCGAGTGCAGCATTAAATGTATCTCCTGCACCTGTTGTATCGACTGCTTCAACCACAAAGCTTGGGACCACCTTCTCTTCATGCCCGTCAAAATAACGGACGCCATTTTTACCTTCTGTAATAAATAATTTATTTGGATACTCTGTTAAAACTTCCGTCCGGTCTCTTCCATCGAATAGTATTTCGAATTCATGTTCATTCGGTGTAATGAATGATGACTGTTGAATAACAGCCTCGCTTATCTTACGTGCAGGTGCTGGGTTTAAAAGTAATCTCTTTTGGAGTTTTTCACATAATTCAGCAAGGTATAAAACAGTTTCCTCTGGTATCTCCTGCTGAACCATGACGATATCTGATTCCTCGATGATTTTTTTCGCTTTTTGTACATATTCAGGAGTGATGGAATCATTTGCTCCTTTAACGACAATAATACTGTTATCACCTTCTGAAAGGGTAATGTGGGCTGTACCTGACATAGCACCTGTAACCGGTTCCACATACTTCGTGTTTACATGATTTTTTTTCAGGTTTTCTAAGATGACCTCTCCATAAAAATCATCTCCTACACATCCAATCATTGTTACTTCCGCACCAAGACGAGCTGCGGCCACGGCCTGATTGGCCCCTTTTCCTCCTGGAACTGTTATAAACGAATCTCCTAGAACTGTTTCCCCTGCTATAGGACGCTTAGCTGATGTTACCACTAAGTCCATTGAAGAACTTCCTACTACTGCAATTTTTATCATGGCTTCTCCGCCTTCCTTCTCGTTGTTTGTCTTTCCACAAAAGAAACTGGAAGCTTTTTGTGCGTTTCTTCTATCTTTTCCTGATTGATTTTTTTAATTAACAGTTTTGCTGCTTGTGCCCCCATCTCATAGGCGGGCTGGCGAATTGTCGATAGCGGAGGATGTAATAACGCTGTGAATGCGATATCATCATAACCAATCAATTGAATATCTTCAGGGATTCTTATTCCCCTTTTCAAGATTTCTTGTAGGGCGGCTGCTGCAACAATATCATTACAGGCAATGATTCCATCTGTCTCCGGATACTGTTCAAACAACTGTCTCGCACAAATTTGTCCACCTTGAAGGGTAAGAGATGAATCCATGACATGAACATTCACTTCCGCTTGCTCCAATTCTTCCAATGCTGCAATGTACCGTTCATATACAGGTTTTATTTCGACTGGTCCCCTGATAAGGACGATGTTTGTGCTACCTCGATCGAGCAATACACGAGCTGCCAATTTACCGCCTGTTTTTTGATCCGAATAGACGGCTGGTAACTCCTCTGCTGTACGATCAAGAAGAACAACAGGAATTTCTAGATTATCAAAATTCTCATTTGTCTCTTCACTTGTTGATGCAATCATGCCCACTACATTATTCTGTAGAAAGGTGTCAATATATTCTATTTCCTTATCTCGCTTTTCATCGCTATTCCCAAATATTAATCGATATCCAAATTTCTGCAGATAGTCCTCAACGCCCCTTGCCATTTCTGGAAAGAAGGGATTAGTAATGTCAGGTAAAATCAAGCCAATCAATTTAGATTTACGTTTATAGAGGGATCTTGCCACTTCATTCGGTTTATAATTTAACTTTTCAACAGCTGCCATGACCACTTTCTTTGTGTCTTCATGTGCATATCCGCTGCCATTCATCACTCTTGAAACCGTTGCTACGGAAACTCCCGCTTCCTTTGCAACATCCCGAATAGTTGCCAATATATCCACCTCAATATATTATGTGTAACCGTTTACATATTTAGCTTATCACCAATTCATATGGACGGCAAGTCCTATTCCACAGATATTTATTAGGTAATTTGAACCAAAAAGCATAACACAATCCTTTCTTAGATATACATTTGATGAATAATGAACACAAAGGTTCCTTTTACATCTCTAGTTATGAAAACAAAAAATTTGAAAAAGCTGGCTCAAATATCTGAGCCAACTTTACATTTAAAGTGTGTTTGCAGGTAACTTTTCGTAAAGAGCATTATTTATATACCCAAACTCAGATGCATGCGGACGATCTTCGCCATCACTATATCCGTATTGAAGCATACGGTTTCTGTTCAGACAGAGTTTGGTTAATTTAGGTGCAAAGAAATTGAATGTCTCGAAACGATCCTGCAATTGTGGGAATTTTTGCTGATGTGTAAGGATTGCCCGAGCAACACCTTCCCAAAAGACATTCTCATCCAATAGGTTCCTTCTCATAAGAAGTGTGGACAAGTAACGGAAATGACAGATAAATAGTCCCGTGAAAATGAATTGAACCAGGCCCTCCGGAGCTTCGCTTCTTAGTACCTTTTTTAGATTATCAGGAAGCATACTTAATTCAGGAAGCGGTTGATCACTGATATTTACATCATCTACAAAATCCTTGATTGCCAACCGGTGCGGTTTATAATCCTTCAATACTAAAATTGTATTTTGGCCATGCGGTGAGAAGACAACCCCATACTGATAGATAAAATGTAACAATGGTGAAAGAATGACGTCGAATAATTGGGCTGTCCAGGCCTCCGTAGTTAATCCAGATTTTTCAATCAGGCTTTCCACATACGGCTTTCCTTCGTGGTCCACATGCAAAAGGGATGCAAGTGTAATAGGCTTCTCGCCTTCTTCCATATAACTGTATATGCTTTCTCTCCAAATACCGCCTAGCATCTCTAAATATTGATATGGTACATTCTTTAGCTTAGAAAAATATGGGTGATCCACATTTAAACTGGCCACCTCACCAGGAAGTACTACTTTACATTCTTCCTTTAAGAACGAATCATTATTGTAAATGTTCTTAATATACTCTGTGATTTTTGGTGCAATGACAGTACGCTCTGCTGGTAATCCACGGTAGACCAACGTATTTAAAATGCTCATTGGTAGCTTGACGTGATGTTTGTTCTTATTCGAAACATTAACAAACGTCCGAATCGATTGCTGTGGAAGATACTCATCAGGGCCGTTTCCTAAAGCTACAATCAGACCTTTAGCTAAATCATCGGTAAAATTCTGAATGATTACATTCTTCCATTGCCATTCATGGATTGGCAGGTAAAAATAGTCTTCTTCCTTTAACCCTTTCTCTGCCAATCTGTTTCCAAATACTTTTCGGGTTTCATCATCTAGTTCATTTTCCATCAATTGTTTATAGGATAACGTTTGGATGGAATTGAACGCACCCCTTGTTTTATGAACGGCAATCCATGATAGCTGAATTTTCTCCTGATTTTCTGGAGCGAATTTCAGGTAATCATCATAACCGAATCCAATTCTTCCCTTGTTATAGGCAATCCAAGGGTGACCGCTCATCTCTCCTTCAAGTAGCGCATAGTCCAGTTCGACTAAATCATCCGCGTTTTGTTCCGGTTTAGATAGTAATTGCAGATCTGCAAGCAACGTATGATGGAACTCTTTGATTAAATGGCCCGTTGTTTCTGCAGTCATCCCGATTAACGGCTGAAGGTCCAAAATGAATTGAATGGCATCATTTGCTTGTCTGGTTTGTTCTGCTTCAAATACTTTAATCGATTCAGCCTGTACATCATAACTGTCAAAAAGACGAGGCAAGGCTAAAAATTGATAAGATTTTTCCTCATTTATCTTTAACTCATATAAGTTTCCTGCTGCATTTTCGTTCAAGACAGCTGGATGGATTATATCTTCATACATATACTCGGAAATCATTTTAGCGAGTAGGTTTTGGTTTACTATCGACCAATTTTTTTCTGTAACCGCCTTTTCCACTTCATTTATGAACTGCATACATTGACTCCCTTTCTTTCTATTAATAGGCCATGACTGGTGCTTTTACACGGAATGATTGAAAAGCTCCTTTTGGTTCAGATGGATAAATCTCTTTTCCCGCTAATTGATTAATAATAATGGAGTTCCGGAATGCCCCTAATCCTAAATCAGGTGCGCCCACGCCGTGCGTATGTATCTCGCCATTCTGAATAAAAAGATGATTTGGTGTAGATACGGTCGTACCAACTCGATAGTCTTTCGTAATTTCAAGTCTGCCAAACTCATCGCGGACTATAAGGTCTTCCATACTGTCAAGGAATGCCGGCACGGTTGATTTGTAGCCAGTACCAAAAACGACCGCCTCTGTGTTCACATCAAATTCGCTTTCTTCCACCCACTGTCGACATTTCAATGTCCAGCCACTTTCAGTTGGCTTTACGGCTGCAACTTCTGTCATTGCCCTAAGTTCAATGGCAAGTTCTGCATTTCCAATAGACTTTTCATACATTTTGTCGAAGATCGCAGCAATTGTCTTCGCGCTGATTCCTTTATACAACAGATCCTGTTTTGGCAGAATTTCATCTTTCTTTTCCTGAGGCAGCCGGTAAAAGAAATCTAGGTAATCTGGAGTGAAGTATTCCAACCCAAGTTTTGAATATTCCATAGGAAAAAAACCTTTGGATCTTGTATACCAGTTTAGCTGGTAACCATGCTTCTCCTGCTCATTAAGTAGGTCTTCAAATACTTCGGCCGCACTCTGTCCGGATCCGACAACTGTTATGGATTTTTTCTTTAAGACATTTCCTTTATTCCGTAAATAATCGGCCGAATGCAGGATGCTCTCTCCCATATATGGACTAAATGCAGACGGTACAGCTGGAGCACTGCCAATTCCCATGACTATATGACGGCTATAATAGACTTCAATCTGTTGAGTTTTTTCATCTCTCACACTGATCTGATAGAAAGGTTCCTCTTGATCCTTAATATACTCCAGCGCCTCCACCGCTTTTCCAAAACAGCAGCTATCAAGTTGATTCGCAGTCCAGCGGCAATATTCGTTATATTCTTTTCGCGGAATCAAGAATTTTTCAAGGAAGTAGAAATGATAAAGCCGGTCATGTTGCTGTAAATAATTCAAGTAACTATATGGGCTTGTCACATCTGCCATGCTAACTAGATCAGCAAAGAATGGTACCTGCAGTGTCGTCCCTTCAAGCAGCATCCCTTCATGCCAATTAAATTCCTGCTTTTTCTCAAAAAAGACGGCATTTAGCTCCGGGGTTTTCTCTAAAAGGGCCGCAAGTCCAAGGTTAAAGGGACCTATCCCGATTCCAACCACATCATAGATAGATTGTTGCTTCTCCATACTTCCACTTCCTCTCGAAATTCTCCCGCGTACATGACATAAGTAATCCTGTTTTGTCAGGGAGTTCAATCTCTTTAATTGGGGTAAAGCCGCATTTTTCAAATAAATGAATCATCTTTGCATTCCGGATATCCGGTTCTGCCATCACTTTGTTTGTGGTAGAAGTCAGTAGTTGGAATTTCACCATTGCACGCAAAAATGGCAAAGCTAGTCCTTTTCCAAGATACTCGGGATCACCAATGAGTAAATGAATACCCTGGTCACCCTCCTCAGCCTCATAATATTTTTCAATGATATCGCCTTTTACCCAATACGACTCCCAATAGCTCATTGGGATCTCGTCCAGGCAACCCAAGTATAGTGTTTGGTGTGTATCAGCCAACGCTTTCTGCAAATGAACAGCAAATTTTTCTTTTGTAAAATTCAAGTTCCAGTAGGGTATCACATGATCTTCGTGCATCCAACTATGCAGAGTATCAATATCCCGCTCAAATTCCACTTTGACAAAAGAAAGCTGCTGATTACGGTCTTTCAGCTTTTCTTCATAACTATTTTTCATGGGTGGCCAAAACCCCCTGCGCGAACGGATTTTCAATGGTCGTATAAACAGACTGTGTCTCAAGTGAGCCAACAAGCTCGTCCATATCATGAAAACGCGTCAGTAAATTGGCTTTACAAGGTAGTTCTTGTTCATAAAGCAACCTCGAGACAACCCGGTTCAATCCTTCATCTTTGCTTTCCTTACCACTAGATTCTAATTGTTCCTGAACGAGCTGTAATAGTGTCTGCTCTGATGCTAATCCTTCCGTACCAAAATTGTTGATTATGCCTAATAAGTGATTAAAGAAGAAATAGTATTGAAGTCTTTCTTCAGCAACTTCATCAGAACAAATTGTGAAGCTTTTTTCACTTAGTTCAGGCAGGATGCTCATCAGCCGGTCTACTTTTGATTCACAATAGTAATACCCTTGATTATCTCGATAATAAAAAGTGGATGGGTACCCATTTTGAAGCTGGATAATTGAATTTTGTTGATGGGCTTCTAGAACAATTCCATACTCTTCAAACAGCCAAAGCATCGGTTTTAGTGTCATTGAAAGATACGTATTAAACCAATCCTTACTTACTTCTTCAGTACTACGGTTTTCTTCTTCTGCTAATTTTCGGATGATCGCTCCAAGCCTTGATGGTGCACCATAGGCATTGTCCTGACATAGACCTGCAATCAGGCTTGCTTGTTTATTGTTTTCATAGAAAGGATTTTCCCGAATATCAACATCAAAACCTGAATCTTGTTCAGTTGTTTTGATTGTTAGATAAGCAGGGTCCTTTATGACGCGGAAGGACGGGTGCTGCTTTCTTAAATCATCGCCCACTTTGGAATCTATTAATTTCGCGATTTCAACACCACGATCGAGTTCTTTTTGCAGATTTGCACGTAACGAGTTTGTGATTTTAACCGGAACGGAAAACTTATACATATATTTCGATGTAGCACTATAGACTGTTCTGAATGAAGAAGTGGCCGTGAATTTTTTCCCAAGCGGGCCTGCATAGATTAGTAGTCCTAGCTCAATTAACTTCTTGACTTCTTCTTTTTCGACTAGTTCTTTTGCCTGAAGCGGGTGCCCTGGAATAATGATATATGGGCTTTCTTTTTTGCAATACGATTCACGGAATCCACTGGAAATCTCCAAATCGCCGGCTAATTCCTGTTTAATGATCTCACTTGCAGATATGACTTCACTAGAGTCTTGGATGACAATCGATGAATCTGCTAGGAAGTAATGAAGCTGGAACTCCCCTTTTAATTCTGGTGAATAGTTCCATTCATCCCTATCTGATATTCCCTGCTTACTTTTCGGTGTTGGATGGAACAAGTGACCAAATAGAAGGGACTGTTCTGCTTCGATGTATGTAAAGTCAGGACTTTGAAGTGTATCAAAGTCTACTCTCCGTGCTTCCACATAGCGTTGAATATTTTGGCTACTTAGGATGACACGCAACATCAATTCATCTTCACTATCTGTTCGGCCCTGTTCATTTAATAATTCTTTAGACACGGCTGAAACCATTGTCACGTAGTCTAATTCACGCACTTGTTTGGACGCCGTTTGGTAGTAAACCGGGAAGGATATAATATGACGCCCCGTTTCCGACCAATACTTTAGTGGAACAAGCAATGCAATATCTTGGGATGCAAGATTACTGACTAATAAAGAAGTCGGTACAGTACCCTCCAGCTCAGGCCAGTTCTTTGTTTCTTCTAGACTGCAATTCCCAGTTTCTCGGAAATAACAATTCAGAAAGCTTTGCATCGTCGCCCGTTCAGCTATTTGCTTACTATTCATCATCATTCCTCCATCATCTTGAACATTTCACCTAATACCCGAATCTCATCAATGATTTCCTCTATGTGTTCAAGCTTTGTCATTGGATTCAATAGAGTCATCTTTAAATAAACCTGTCCATCAAAACGAGTTTTTGCCAAAAATGCACGTCCGCTCTTTAGTAATTCTTGCTGAATCTGTTTATTTAGAAGATTTACTAATTGATCACTTTTTCCTTCGGGATTATAACGAAATACAACTGCATTCAATTCGGGATTTTTATTTAATACGCTGAACCCTTCTGCTTTATTGATCTTCGCAGCCACTTCGCGTGCAAGATGACAAGTATAGTCAATCATTTCAGCAAATGTATCGAGTCCAACAACCTTTAATGACATCCAAAGTTTCAGCGCGTCGAATCTTCTCGTCGTTTGAATCGATTTATTGACTAAGTGGACCATACCCTCCTCTTCATCTTCCTGTGGATTCAAGTAATCGGCGTGATGCTGGATATATTGAAACGAATTGCGGTCGGAGACAAGAAAGGCACCGCAACTGATTGGTTGATAGAATAATTTGTGAAAATCAACCGTAATCGAGTCAGCCAGTTCAATTCCATTGATTAATTCTTTGAAATCCCGACTTAAAATCATCGCTCCGCCATAAGCGGCATCCACATGCAGCCATAACCCTTTTTCCATTGCAGCTGCAGACAATTCATGTAATGGATCTATAGAACCAAAATCCGTTGTTCCACATGTGGCAACAATCGCAAATGGAAGTAAATCCTGCTCCTCTAAAATCATAAGCTGACGATTCAGTTCATCTATAGAAAGACGGTGATTAGAATCCGTTTTAACCGTTATTACCGCCTGTTCACCAAGCCCTAGCTGCGCCGCGGATTTACGAACCGTAAAGTGGGCAGCCTCCGAGCATAAAATCCGCAGTTTTTTTGCTTCGGTTGGCAGACCATGTTGCTGTACATCTATATCCCAGACACGCTTACAATAGGCGTCTCTCGCCAATAACAGTCCCATATAATTAGATTGGGTTCCACCGCTTGTGAAAATCCCGTCCGCTTTATCAGAAAACCCTACCTGAGTGCACAACCAATCTATTAAACGCTCTTCAATAAAGGTTGCGGTCGAGCTTTGATCCCAGGAATCCATTGATTGATTTAGAGTACTGATAATCATTTCGGCAGCCACTGCAGGTACGAGTGTCGGGCAATGCAAATGTCCGATACAAGTAGGACTGTGTACATTGATGCTGTCATTAATAACAAACTCAGCTAGTTCAGCTGCGACACCTTCCAATGTCTCCCCTTTTATAGAACCAAGGGATAGCTCATTTAATCTCGCTTCTATTTCATGTGGTTTTTTCCCAGAATACGGCTGATTATTCTCTTTTAAAAAGTCGGTAAGTCTTTTTTCGATGATTGTTAAAGAATCGGTGTAATTATTGAAACCGGCCTCGTTATTCAAGAAAAATGGAGAATAAGCAAAATTAGTTTTATTAATCATTTCAATCATTTATTATTCACCCTCTTGCAACAGCTGCACGAACAGCTTCTTCAAAAATTGCAGTAGCTTCTCGAAGCTGGGATTCCGTTACGATTAATGGAGGCAAAAACCTCACGACGCTACCATGTCTGCCACCGACTTCTAAGATTAATCCTCTTTGGAAACATTCCTGTTGAATGGTGCTGGCAAGTTCAGAATTAGCCGGATAGCTTCCATTCGAGTTTTGCGGTTCTAAATGGTTAACCAGTTCAACACCGACCATCAATCCCCGGCCTCTAACATCCCCAATTTGTTGGATATCTTTTTGCAAATCTTTAAGAATATTCTTTAAGATTTCTCCCATTTTAGCTGCATGCTCCACAAGATTTGTTTCTTTCATGAACTTTAAAGTTGCTGTTCCTGCTGCCATTGCCAATTGATTTCCGCGGAACGTACCAATATGAGCACCCGGAGACCATAGATCCAGATCTTTGTTATAAATCACGACGGATAATGGAAGGCTGCCACCTATTGCTTTTGATAGTACAAGAACATCTGGAATGATTCCTGCATGTTCGAAGGCAAACATTTTACCTGTTCGGCCGATACCCGATTGAACTTCGTCGATAATTAATGGAATGCCTCTCTCTTTTGTAATTCTCCTGATCTCCTTAAGCCACGGAATTGGTGCTGGAATGGAACCTCCCTCACCCTGTACTGCCTCTAAAATCATTCCTGCAGGTGCTAATAATCCAGACTCAGGATCGTTCAACAGGTTTTCGATATACTGGCTACTAATTTTGTGACTTTCCTCTCCGCCAATTCCAAATGGGCAGCGATACTGGTATGGATATGGTAGGAAATGCACGTCTGGCATTAACCCTTGAACTTTTTCCTTTGGTTTTGTATTACCGCTAATTGACATTGTCGCATGTGTTGCTCCGTGATAAGCACCTTGGAAAGATAAAATGCTTCGGTTGCCTGTAGCTGTTTTAACTAATTTAAGTGCCGCCTCAATAGCATCTCCGCCTGTAGGACCACAGAATTGAATCTTTGCATTTTTTCTGAATTCTTCAGGCAGACATTCAAAAATTTCATCAACGAACTGCTCTTTGATTGGCGTAGTAAAGTCCAATGTATGTAAAGGTCGTTTAGCTTTTAGAACATTTTCCATTTCTTCTAGCACAGCCGGGTGATTGTGTCCGAGCGCTAATGTTCCAGCACCGGCAAGAAAATCAATATATTTTTTTCCATCCATGTCTGTTAGGTATATTCCCTCCGCTTGATCGATGGCCATAGGTAATCTTCTAGGATAAGATCGAGCATTTGATTCCCTTGTGTTTTGTTGTTCCAGTAATTGATCATTTTTGGTAAGTGTGGTTGTTCCCATAATGAGCCTCCCTGTATATTAATTAATTGAGAATAATTATCATTATCACACAATTCATTCTAATGATAATGATAATTATTCTCAATGAGTAAATACGCTCATTTTTCTTCTAATAAATTCCAATAAAATTAAACAAAGGTTAAAAATGGTATTTAAATGGTTGTAACTAGGATATTCTGTTCATTTTATGACCTGGAAATTTTCCTTAAGGTTTAATTAAGATTATATTAATAAGCTTGACCTAGATAAAAACACAGAAAAGGTGGAACAAAAATGAATGGTTTGAAAGGCAGGCGTGAACTCAAACATGCAATTACCAAAGCAGATTGTTATCTATTAAGAAATAACCTACAGAACTTTATGAAGCTTGATCCCCATGGGCATGATGGAAAGTATTTAATTCGCAGTGTCTATTTCGATAACTTTGACAATAAAATACTAAGGCAAAAAACAGAGGGCTTCTATCATAGAGATAAATTTAGAGCTAGACTTTATGATTATGATTCCGACTTTATTAACCTAGAAAAAAAGAGTAAGCGGGATAATTTAACCTATAAACAGAAATGTAGGCTCTCTGCTGAGGAATATGAACGAATTCGTTTAGGGGATATAGAATGGATGTCTGGGGATTCAAGGGATTTACTTCGAGATTTATATATTCAAATGACCCTTTTTCAGATCAAACCGACAACCGTCGTGGACTATGAAAGAGAAGTCTTTATCTATGAATATGGAAATGTTCGGGTGACGTTTGATAGTAACGTGAAAACCAGTTATCGGGACACAGATTTCCTGAATCCTGAATTAATCGTAGTCGATGCATTAGATCCCGATTGGGTCATTCTGGAGGTCAAATTTGATGAATTTCTTCCAGGTATCATCAAACAATTGCTTTCCATCATCGATACTAGAAAATCATCTTTTTCAAAATATCAACTAAGCAGAAGATACGGCTGATTTTCAGCTACCAATATTTTTGGAGGAATAAAACATGGATACGACCGCAACTTCAACAACCACAAGTACTTTTAATGATATTTTCAAATCTAGCTTTTTGGACAAGACCGAAAGCTTTTCAATTATTGACTCTTTAATAGGGTTACTGTTAGCATTTGCCATTGGTTTGTTCATTTACGTTATTTATAAGAAGACCTTTTCCGGTGTGATGTACTCACACAATTTCAACATCTCTCTCATCATTATGACAATGGCTACTGCCCTAATTATCATGGGTATTTCAACTAATATCGTTATCTCTCTTGGTATGGTTGGTGCTCTCTCTATTGTACGGTTCAGAACGCCTATTAAAGACCCTATGGATTTGGTTTTCCTATTCTGGGCAGCTGCTTCTGGAATTTTGTGCGGGGCTGGTCTAATTCCACTCGTCATCATCGGTGCTATTTTAATCGGTATTGTCATGCTTGTATTTGCAAACCGTTTGACTGTAGAAAATCCTTATTTATTTATCGTGAAATACACAGATGCTTCAATAGAAAAAACGTTAGAAGAAAGGATTTCTAGTAAAGTGAAAAAACACTCTATCAAATCGAAATCCGTAATGCCTGGCAATAACCTCGAAGTGACATATGAAATTCGATTAAAGGATAATAATACTGAATTCATTAATCAAGTCAAGGACATGGACAGCGTTCATTCTGCAATCATGTTAAGTTATGACGGCAACTTCACTGCCTAAGATAGAAGGCGGACATAAAAATCTATGTCCGCTCCTCTATTTAAGAATACAGGAGGAAGGAGCCTTGGCATGTTAAAAACAAGATATGTTTTAGCGTCGATTGGTTTACTGATAGTAATTTTTATAGCAGTGATGTTTCTCCTTCCCAATCTTCAAGTTGGAAAAGCTTCGAAAGGGAAAACTTATACAGAATCTGTATTTGACCAAAGTAAGGTGACAAACGTTGATATAAAAATGGATGATGATGATTTAGTCTCCATCTTGGAGAATCCCACTGAAAAGGAAATTGTTAATGCCGATGTAACGATTGATGGAGAAACGGTTAAAAATGTAGGCTTTCGAACCAAGGGAAACCTTTCCTTAAATTCTGTTGTCCAAATGGAAGATTCTGATCGTTACAGCTGGAAGATAGACTTTGATTATTATCAGGAAGATCAAGATTTACACGGCTTGAAAAAATTGGCTTTAAATAACAATTACAGTGACCCAACCTATATGAGAGAGTATCTTTCATATGAGCTAATGGAAAAAATGGGCATAGCAACTCCCGGTCATTCCTATATGTACGTGACCATTAACGGCAAAGAATGGGGTTTGTATTTAGGTGTAGAAGCTATTGAAGAAACATTTTTAGATACTAACTTTGCTGATGGCACCGGGGACCTTTATTATCCTGATGGCACCGGAAGTGATTTAAAATGGATTAGCGATGATATTGATGACTACACAGGAATAAACTTAAAAACAAACGATAATTCCGATCAATCTGCTATGATCAAAATGCTTGATGTTATCAATAATGGCGGGAATTTAGAAGAAGTATTAAATGTTGACGAAATGCTGCGCTACTTTGCAGCTAATACAGCTCTTGTCAACCTCGATCACTATCAAGGCGATAAAAAGCATAATTACTATTTATATGAAGAGAACGGCGTCTTTTCCATCCTGCCATGGGACTATAATATGTCATTTGGTGGTTATTCAGGGGGCGGGGGCAGAAAGGGACAAGCCGCAGAGGATGAAAAGGCAGCTGATCAAAAAGATGCTGCAACGGTTAATGGTGATACAACTGCTGCTAATGCTAATGATGATGACAATGCAGAATTCCCTGGTGGTTCACCGAATATGAACGGTGGTGCCATGATGGACATGAGCTCCAATTTCATGAATGAAAGCATTATTAACTTCAGCATTACAGAGCCTGTGTCAGGTACGACACTTGAGAATCGGCCTTTATTAAATGCCCTGCTTTCCAACGAAGAGTACCGCGAAAAATATTATGATTATCTAGACGACATTGCCACAGATTTTTTCTCTGAAGAAAATATGACAGCAATGACAACTGAGATTTCCACATTAATCTCACCATATGTGGAAAAAGATCCGACAAAATTCTATACATTGGACGAGTATACAGAAGCAACGTCAGGCAAAGAAACCCTGGTTGATTTCGCTACCAAACGTGCTGATTCTATCTTGGCACAACTTTCTGGAGATCTAGTTGTTGAAGCTGAAACAGAAAGCAGTATGGGCGGTGCAGCTCCTAATATAGACGATGGAGAAGATGGCACACCTCAGCCTCCTAATATGGGTGACGGTGAGAATGGTGCAGCTCAGCCTCCTAACATGGGCGGCGGTGAGAACGGTGCAGCCATGCAGCCCCCTAACATGGGTGATGGTGAAAATGGTGCAGCTATAAAGCCCCCTGGTATGAACGAGAATATAGGTTCGCAAGGAGTGGCTAACAGCGGTTACTCCAAAGAAACGATAATTCTATCTTCTGTTCTCCTTTTATTACTATTTGGCGCAATGGCATTCGCTCACTTCTTTAAACGAAGAGGAAAAAGAGGCTAACTGCCTATTAATTTCGTTACAATCAAGGTATCCCAAACTAAATTTTGGGATACCTTTTTTTATTTCATTAGCTTAATACCCTCTATCTATTTCCCAACCAAATGACTCTACGTACAAAAATAATTTCTTTCCCTATTATTCTTTATTTCTATAAAAGTTCACGAAAAAAACCAAAAATCAACTTGGACAGACGCCAAAAAAAAATCTAAAAAAAATAAATACCTTGATTTCCTACTAATATGATTAACCACGCTCCAAGCGCCTTTTCATAACACTTTCTTGAGCTTATTCCTCCCTCTTCCTGACTTAACAAACTGCTCTCATCGATTATTTTCAAACTTATAATTACCCTTATTTGGTATAAAATAGTAAAATAAGGAGAGGACTGAACCTCTATTCAGAGAGACTGGTTACTTGTTTATTATTTTTATATACGGGGTAAAGATTTCCATCATTAATTTTCCGATTGTCCATTATCAATCTTGTCAAAACGTGTCGGTGTCAGGGGGGGAACGAATGAAAAGAAATCATACAATGATGCAATTTTTCGAGTGGCATCTTGAAGCAGATGGCTCTCATTGGGACAGATTAAAGTATGAGGCTTCCAAGTTGAAAGATATAGGAATTGACTGTGTTTGGCTTCCGCCAGTTACAAAAGGGCAATCCGTAGGGGATAACGGCTATGGAATTTATGACGGATACGATTTGGGTGAATTCGACCAAAAAGGATCCGTTCGAACCAAATACGGAACAAAAGAGGAATTGCTTCAAGCAATAGCTACATGTCATAACTACGGGCTTTGCGTGTATATCGATCTAGTTATGAACCATAAGGCTGGAGCTGATGGAACTGAAAAATTTGAAGTCATTGAAGTCAACCCGGACAACCGGATGGAAGACATTTCAGAACCGTTTGAAATTGAAGGTTGGACAACATTCGATTTTCCAGGCCGTAATAATCAATACTCTGATTTTAAATGGAATCATACTCATTTTAATGGAACGGACTATGATGCCGGAAACGACAAAATGGGTGTGTACCGGATAACAGGGGAAAATAAACATTGGAATAAGCATGTTATTGATGAATTTGGTAATTACGATTACTTAATGTTTGCGAACATCGATTACAGTCAGCCAAAAGTTCGCCAGGAGATGATTAGCTGGGGAAAATGGATGGTCGACACGTTAAAATGCGATGGTTTTCGATTGGACGCTGTAAAACATATTGATTATGATTTTATTAATGATTTTTTAAAGGAACTCCTCCCTTATACAAAGGAACATTTCTTCATGGTCGGAGAATTTTGGAAGGCCGATGTGAAGGCTTGCCAAACTTACTTAGAACAAACAAATCATGACCTCAGCTTGTTCGATGTTTCTCTGCATTATAAATTTCATGAAGCCTCAAAAGCAGGCTCTAAGTTCGACCTCTCAACCATCTTTGATCATACCCTCGTTAAAACCAATCCGGCACAGGCCGTTACTTTTGTCGACAACCATGACTCCCAGCCACATGAATCACTAGAATCTTGGGTAAAGGACTGGTTTAAACCATCAGCATATGCCCTTATCTTGCTGAGACTTTGCGGTTACCCCTGTGTCTTTTACGGAGACTATTACGGAATCGGCGGACCTTCTCCAGTTCCTGGAAAAAAAGATATTTTAGACCGCCTCTTATTTGCTCGATATGAAAAAGCCTATGGAAAACAAGAAGACTATTTCGATGATCCAAACACGATAGGCTGGGTCCGACTTGGAGTCGAAGAACTAGAAGGGTCTGGATGTGCTGTCATTGTTTCCAATGGAGACCACAACAGTGAAAAAAGGATGTTCGTCGGTGAACATCGTGCTGGTGAAATCTGGATTGACCTGACCTTTCATAGAGATGATCATATCACCATTGAAGAAGATGGTTTCGCAACCTTTCCTGTTCATGGTAAAAGTGTATCTGTTTGGGCGTTGAATATGTAAAAGTACATGCCCTTAGACCATACCTTCAAAAAACAACAGCAAAGAAGAGCATGTGGGGTAATAACATGCTCTTCTTTGCTGTTTTATACAAAATCATATTTTAAAGTTCACACCCTAAAAACGATAGAAGGACGAATCATTCATCCACTAGAACAAAGTTGATTTTTTCATCCTAATCAAACATGGTAAGATAAGGGAAAAAGGAGCTGAGGGAAAAATGAAAAATGAAATTATTAAAAGATTTACTTCCTATGTAAAGGTGGATACGCAATCCAATGAGGAAAATCCCACATGTCCTTCTACAACCGGACAGTTAACTTTGGCAAATACATTAGTAGAGGAATTACAAGCAATCGGGATGACAGAAGTGACAATTGATAAAAATGGCTATGTTATGGCGACTTTGCCTGCCAATTCAGAAAAGAAAGTACCGACTATCGGATTTTTGGCTCATATTGATACGGCGACGGATTTTACTGGGAAAGATGTAAAACCGCAAATTGTTGAAAGTTATGATGGTAGTGATCTTACTTTACATGAAGAATTGAATGTCATCCTATCACCTAATGATTTTCCTTCGCTTAACGACTATAAAGGGCATACCTTAATCACAACGGATGGAACAACCCTACTCGGCGCAGATAATAAGGCTGGCATTGCCGAAATTATGACAGCTATGGATTATTTAATTCATCATCCAGAAATCAAACATGGAAAAGTCCGCGTGGCCTTTACTCCAGATGAAGAAATCGGCAGAGGACCACATAAGTTTGATGTAGCTGCTTTCGATGCTCAATTTGCCTATACAGTAGATGGCGGTCCACTTGGTGAACTTGAATATGAAAGCTTTAATGCGGCATCAGCCAAGATCACTATCAAAGGGACGAATATACACCCTGGTACTGCCAAAGGGAAGATGATCAACTCAGCTAAGATTGCCATGGAGCTCCACAGCAAACTCCCTCGAGAAGAAGCACCGGAATATACAGAAGGTTACGAAGGATTTTATCATCTCCTTTCATTTCACGGAGATGTTGAGGAAACCAAGCTTTCCTACATTATTCGAGATTTTGACCGCCAACAATTTAACAACCGTAAGAACTATATAGCGAAAGTCACCGAAGAATTAAGAGAAAAATATGGTCAAAATCAAATCCTTCTTGAATTGAATGATCAATACTACAACATGAAGGAAAAAATCAAGCCGGTCAAAGAAATCGTCGACATTGCCTATGAAGCGATGGAGAAACTCGGAATCAAACCAAAAATCTCACCAATCCGCGGTGGTACGGACGGTTCTCAACTATCGTATATGGGCCTACCAACACCAAATATTTTTACAGGCGGCGAGAACTTTCATGGCAAATACGAATTCATTTCCGTCGATAATATGATGAAGGCCACCAACGTGATTGTTGGAATTGTCTCTCTCTTTGAGGAAAAAGCATATTAAAGATGTGGAGAGTTATTACAATAATAATTTCTAAATCACACTAAAAACCCAGACTCCTTAAAGTCTGGGTTTTTACATTCAAGAATTAAGAACGTGCCCAATGACGGTGCTGAGCAATCGCATCGATAAAGGCAGCAGTAGATTCACTATTTGTATCCGAAACGGCTATAATGCCTCCGTTTGGATCAAGTGAAGTTATGCCTACCTTCGTTAGAATTTCGGCTCCTTCTTTTCCTGTTCCAATCGCTTTGAAATGGTTGTAAGCTTCTTCGACAAAGTAAATCGGATCCTTCAAAGTCTTTAATGAATCGACACTCTGCTGTCCTCCTGCCACATACACAGCATCGAATAAAACCGAGTCAGCTGTCAGGAATGTTTGATCGACCTCGAGTTGCTGGCCTTCAGCACTTGTAATCCAACCACGATTATTACTGATGATTTCTGCGATAATACTAGCCGATTTAAGAGATTCCAGGACTTGATAAACTTCAGATCCGTTAAATCCATCTGCAGCCAACACAGCCACTTTTCTTGTCGCCGCAGTGTTGGCTTTCATTTTCTCTTGGCTTAATGCTGAAGAAGACAGATCCATTTTGACCTCACGCGTATTTGTAGGAGGATCCACTCCGACTCCAATTGCAATTATTTTAGCCAGCTCCACATCTACATTGCTGAACATCTCTACGATCTGCTGCTGAACGTCCTTACTTTTCACTTTTCCCACTTCAAAGTGGAAAGCCTGAATAATATGCTCTTTCTCCACATCTGTCATACTATTCCAGAATAATTTTGCCTGACTGTAATGATCATTGAAGCTTTCACTGCGTTGACGCACCTTCCTGCCATCCACTTTTTCCTGATAATGAGCATAGCCGCCTTCTGCATTTGAGGCAGGTTCTGGAGAGTTATCGGCTAGTGAATTCTTATAGTAGCTTACAGGACCAGGGTTTATTGCCATACGGTGCATGCCATCCCGTTGATTATTGTTCACGGGTGCAACCGTTCGGTTAATCGGAAGCTCATGGAAGTTAGGACCACCTAATCTGGATAGCTGGGTATCTGTGTATGAGAATAATCGTCCCTGTAGCAACGGATCATTGGAAAAATCAATACCCGGTACGACATGCCCCGGATGGAAAGCTATCTGTTCCGTCTCTGCAAAAAAGTTATCCGTATTTTGATTCAAAACCATTTTCCCGATAATTTTCACTGGGATCTGTTCCTCTGGCCATAGTTTAGTAGGATCGAGGATATCAAAGTCAAATTTGAATTCGTCTTCCTCCTTAATCAATTGCACGCCAAATTCAAATTCCGGATAATTCCCTGTTTCAATGGCTTCCCATAGATCTTGACGGTGAAAATCGGGGTTTTTCCCAGCAATTTTCTGTGCTTCATCCCAGACAAGGGATTTAACACCAAGTACCGGCTTCCAATGGAATTTAACGAAATGGGCAACACCTTCATCATTAACAAAACGGAATGTGTGGACACCAAACCCTTCCATCATCCTGAAACTTCTTGGTATGGCTCTGTCCGACAGATGCCACATAATCATATGGGCAGTTTCTTCATTATTGGCAACAAAATCCCAAAATGTATCATGTGCAGACGCCGCTTGAGGTATTTCATTATGAGGTTCCGGCTTAACCGCATGAATTAAATCAGGAAATTTAATGGCATCTTGGATAAAAAATACTGGGATATTATTTCCGACCAAGTCATAGTTCCCTTCCTCAGTATAGAACTTAGTAGAAAATCCCCTAACATCACGGACCGAATCTGCTGATCCTCGGGAACCTGCTACGGTTGAGTATCGAACAAATACCGGTGTCTTAACTGATGGGTTTTGAAGAAACTTTGCCTTTGTATATTCAGCCATCGGCTCATGTACCTGAAAATATCCATGTGCCCCGAACCCGCGCGCATGTACAATCCGCTCGGGAATACGCTCATGGTCAAAATGGGTCATTTTTTCACGAAAATGAAAGTCCTCCATCAATGTTGGACCCCGGTCACCCGCCTTCAAGGAATGCTCATCCTCCGAAACACGCAAACCTTGGTTAGTAGTCATCTTTTTCCCGTTATCGTCCACTCGATATTGATCCAACTGTTGATTTTTGCTTTGTTCATTTACTTTTCCGTGTTCGTTTTCATTCGTCATCCTTGTCATTCCCCTCCATGTCTTTAAATTTCAGGCAAATTCATGGTGTATGTATTTTCTTTATCAAGCTTTTCACTTCTTTTATATTTCAAATAAGTTACTATCTTTCCTCATATACCACCCGATTTTGACAATTAAACAGATCCCGAAAAAGAATATTTGGTTTTATTTTTCAACTAGCCAGACAAAAATGGATTTCTTCCTTCTTTAATAACAAAAAATACCCAAGTAGATTCACTGGATGATTACTATAAATTATTGGAACAAAATGGTGTGGGGGAACTTTACTGTAGCAAACGCAGTACTTGCTATACAATCGGAGTAGAGTCCATTTAATCATTCTTGTAAATCCATAAAACTATAGCAACATGCTCTTTCCTGAACAGGAAGCCATCGAACTATCCTAAATAAGAAAAGGTAAGGGAGGACATGTTGATCTCCGTTACCTTTTGGAAGATTTTCAAATTACATCATTATACATCGCCTTCAGCAAGCCAAGGGAAGAATCCATTCAGAAACCTTTCCGTTGCTGGCATAAAATAAGAGCCATAATGGTAATCAGGGTCAAGAGTCATAACTACCCAAGTACCTTTTGTACTGACTTTATCAATATAAAGAACAGCTCCACCATCCTCAGTAGAAACAAGGGTATCTGAACCTTTAGGCGGCCAATATACGCCATGCTGATGCCAAGTCGAATCAGCAAGTGTTAGATAGCGGCTGAATAAATCATGGTCAGGCTTTTGGAGGACTAAACCACTTTTAGGATCCTTTTCAAGCCACCACCAAAAATTCGTTTCCCTGAACTCCCAATTATGGCCTGGAATCCATTCATTCAGCTGTGGACCAAAGGACACAATGATCCCACCCCTATTAGCGAATTCATATATTTTATCCATGGACTTCATGAGAAGGCCCATATGTAGTTGGGAAGGAAGGAGCAGGACATCAAATTCATCAATTGACGTTTCAACTAGATCAGGAAGATAAATTAGTGTATCAATATATTTACGATATTTCGGCTCGGTATATGTCCGATGGTGTTGTGAACTACCACCGTCAATTACTGCAATTTTCCTCATTTCACTTCACTCTTCTCTTGAAGTATTTGGTATTCATTCCGTACCCACTGCATGAGTTGGAAGCTAATACGGACTGTTGTTTTTTTCACATTCATCGAACCAAATAAATCGTTTCCTGAATGAACAAGAATTGTTCCTTTTGTGCTGTGCCTATCAATATATGTGATTGGTTCTCCACCAGGCAACGTCAACAAAACCTCAGCTTTATCAGGAATTGGATGATGACCTCTTGCAAAAAAGCCTGAAACCCCTTTATTATAGGTCATATCATCCTCTTCCACCCCTTCAAAAATCGGGTGGGGTTGGTGGACTGATACAACATAGTCTTGAAAACTGTGTATCGTTTTAGGGATAAAGTTCGATCCCCCTGGTAGCCAATCCATAAATATGTTGCCACAAAAAACGATGACTTTTTTATCATTTAAAAATTCATGAATTAACTCTTTATGTTTATATAAAAATTTCTGATCTATTAAACCCTGGATGACCAGGCATTTAAAAGGTTTTAAATCAATATCTGGTAGTTCGTAAGTATCAATAAATGTAAAATCCTCCTGATACTTAGGGTCGTTCACCCTTGCTTTTCCAAAATAGCTTCCTGTATCAAGCATCAGAAAGTCGTTTTTTTTCTCATTCATTTTTTTCCTCCTCAACAATGCATCTATCAAACTTTGCATAAAACAGATGTTGGCGATATCTTCATAGCTTCCTTCTACATCCTTAATTATCAGAATCACCTTTGTGTAATCTCAAACTACCAAAATTGATAATGATTATCAATATCGATTATTCTGCTTTTTTAATGATAATCCTTAGTTTCATTGCCGCCATATTCCTTTTGTGATATTTATGAATGGCACTATTCATTTTCTTAATACAAAGGTTAGTTATACAAATAAAAAAAATCCTCTCGATGAGGATCTTAAACGAATTGAAGGAAATGTTGCTTTAACTTATTACAAAAATCCTGTTCATAATCTGTAAGCTGAGTATTCTTACGGATTACTAATCCGTTTTTCCGCTTAATTGATAGCCCTGATACCGGCCTTGAAACTAACTCTCCTTTACTTAATTCCTCCGCAACAGCAAAGCTAGGTAGAAAGGCAATCCCATGTCCAGCTTTTACAGCCTTTTTGATTAATTCAAAGTTGCTCATTTGTAAATACCTCACCTTAACTTGTCGACTACGTAAATGACTCTTGATATATTGCTGTAAGTAATGACTCTTTGGCAAGAGGACGGTTTGGTTATGTAAATCACGGCAGTAAAGTGTTTTTCTTGTATCCCATAAATAATCGTTTGGGAAAATCAGGGATAGTTCATCCTCGAATAAAACTGACGTGTCATAGTGGTCCATTAAATAGTAGTCTTCAGGATAGATTGGCATGATTGCAAAATTGGTCAAGTTATCTTGAAGGCTTTTCTTTAAATCATCGTAACAAAAACTATTGATTTCAATGCACTTCTTTCGTGAAATCTCCTTGTATTGATGGAGAAGATCCGCAAAGAAGTAATCCGCAATATAATTGCTGACGAACACCGAGAGTGTCTGTTCAAAGTAGTCTACTTTTTTCATCGTTACTGAAGCCTCATCCACAAGACTCAGAATCTGTTTTGCATAAGTCAAGAGAACTTCCCCTTGCTTCGTTAACTCTACTTTCCTACCAGTACGATGAAAAAGTCTTGAATCAAAGTCTTGTTCTAAGTGATTGATATGATGACTAATAGTAGGTTGTGAGCAATAAAGTCGGCGGGCAGCCTCTGTGAAAGAGCGACACTCGGCAAGTACGATAAACGTCTCCATTTTCTCCAGTGTATTCATGTGTGTTTTCCCCCTCAAGACCGTCCTTTTGTGAAAATGATAATCATTATCATTTATATACTATCAGGACATGCTCATCCTGTCCATGTCAAAAATGCATCTATACTTTCTCTTTCATATGCTGTTCCTTAAAATTCAACTTAAAGGAATATTTCTATGTAGCTTCCTTTACACTCCTGTCGCTATGAGCCTTTGTATAATGAAAGATGTTAGACATCCCTTAAATGAAGTTACTTTTCTAGCATGTGATTGCCCTATCTACCGCTATATAACGGAGTAAAAATTTCTCATAAATAATCAATAACAAAAATAAAGAAGCGGCAAAGACCAATCATTCATCTTTACCGCTTCTTTATTTATCATTCCCTTTTAGTTCTTAAAGGCCTCTGAAACCTTTAAAAGCTTGCCTTTGACTTTCGTATTTTTCATCACTTTCAAAACAAGAGGTCCCTTTTCATTCAATATTTCCACATAGGAAACATTGTCCTGAATGGTGATAATTCCAATATCTTCGGCTTTAACACCATCAATTTTCGCAATTGTACCCACGAAATCAACGGCTCTGATTTTCTTTTTCTTACCGCCATTAAAATATAGCTTCATGATTTGTTTATTCAATTGTTCACTTTTATCTTTTTTTATTTTGGGACGAGCCTCTAGTTCCGCTTCAAAATCATTCATCTTATTCGAGACATCTTCTTCTGATGGAGGAGAGATTTTAGGGATGTCAAATCCGATATAGCTTTGAATCTCTTTAAGGAACTTATCTTCGTACGGTGTCACGAAAGTAATAGCTTTCCCTTTTTTACCAGCTCGACCTGTTCTTCCAGTTCGATGTACATAGCTTTCTTTTTCTAGTGGAAGATCATAATTAATAACATGAGTAATATTATCAATGTCAATTCCCCTTGCAGCTACATCTGTAGCAACTAAATAGCGGAATTCACCTCTTCTGTACTCGTTCATCACAGCAAGACGATCTTCTTGAAGCATACCTCCATGAATCATATCGCAAGGATAATCTAAATCCATTAACTTTTCACAGACTTCGTCCACCCGATCTTTCGTCCGACAAAAAATGATGCAGCTATCAGGATTCTCAGTGATTGTAACGTCTTTAAGCAAGGAAAACTTATCATCTTCCTTCACTTCGATTAGGGCATGTTCAATCTTTTCAGTCGTTATGCCCGTTGCCTTAATCTCAATATCTAAAGGATCGTTCATATATTTTTGACAAAGTTTCTTTATACTCTCTGGTAAAGTAGCAGAAAACAACATGGTAACTCGGTTTTTTGGAAGCTCTTTAATAATGGCTTCCACTTGTTCGATGAACCCCATATTTAACATTTCATCCGCCTCATCAATAACCAAATGTGTTAAGCGCTCCAAAACAAACGTACCTTTTTCAATATGATCGAGTACTCGTCCTGGCGTTCCTACAACTACATGACTTTTTTGTTTAAGTTCTGCTTTTTGTAGAGCAAATGGAGATTTTCCATAAACCGCTGTTGCTTTAATTCGTTTAAATCTACCTATATTCGTAATATCCTCTTTCACCTGTACAGCAAGCTCTCGCGTAGGTGTTAAAATAAGTGCCTGCGGCTTATTCTCCTGCCAATCAACCATATCGCAGATCGGAATGCCAAATGCTGCTGTCTTACCACTCCCTGTTTGCGACTTCACGACAAGATCCTTTCTTTTCAATGCAACAGGAATCACTTCACGTTGAACTTCCGTTGGTTGCTGATAACCCAGACTCTCCAATGCCCTTACAATTTCATCACTTAATGTATAATCAGTAAAACTTAATTCAGTCATATAATAGCCTCTTTTGTTGTTTATTATCTTACTTTATTGTTTCCACAATCGTTATTTCCTTATACTGATTTCTATTATACGCGATATGAAGTGATAAACCTCGTAATAACCAAACTACTAGATGCTTTTTTCATGTGATCTATTCTTCTATTTTTAAAAGACATGTCTTTTAAAAAATAATAAAATGAAGCTCCTTTACCTATTTTTTAGTGAAAGGTTGCCTTCCGAAAAATTTATTTCTTTCAAACTTCTTTAACCTTGCTTTGATTAATCAAAATATCCTGCTTATATGCTAAAATATGTATGATACAAGAGAGTTAAAAAAAGGTAAAAACCATTAAATTCTATCTAAAAGGAGCGTTGATTTATGATAATCGTAACGAATAGAATTAGAGTTAAAAAAGGGATGGGTGCAGTTATGGCCCCAGGATTTACTGCACCAGGCCCACTTGATACAACAGAAGGCTTCGTAAAAGTAGAAGTATTATTAACACAAAACTTAACAGATCATGATGAACTAAACGTAAATATGTACTGGGAAAACCTTGATAACTTTACTGCTTGGAGAAATAGTGATGCGTTTAAAGCTACACATAAACGACCTGAACCTAGTTCCGATGAAGCAAAAAAAGAATCACCTATTCTAGGCAGTGAACTTACTACTTATGAAGTTGCCTCAGTAAAAGAAATAGCTAAATAGGAAACTTCAAAAAGAGTTTTATACGAAATTCGTCCGTTGGAGGTATTATTTCGACCGTGGCCAGGAATAATTCGACCTTCAAAGAGATTATTCGTCCGTCGACACAATTAAATCGACCTTCCATCATTTAATAAATCAGAAAAAACAGTATGTGTTCAATAACATACTGTTTTTTCTGTTGGATTTTGGCTTTTATTCATCAAATTCTTATTGAACTTCAGCCTTTTTAATTTGTTTACTTCTTAACTGTCCGCAGGCCGCATCAATATCCGTTCCATGTTCTTGGCGGATTTTACAATTTACGCCTCTCTTTTTCAACGTATCATAAAACGAGAGAACTGACTCTTTCTCACTTCTTTGATATTGACTATGTTCATCTACAGGATTATATGGAATTAAGTTAACATAAAGCCGATGTTTTTTGTCATCAAGAAGATTGGCAAGTTGCTCGGCTTCTTCTTGATGATCATTTACATCTTTCAATAGGATATACTCAATAGTAATTCTTCTGTTTGTTTTTTCTAAATAATAATCAAGCGATTTCATTAATTTTTCTATTGGAATACCTCGGTTTATTTTCATTATCCGGGTTCTAAGTTCATTATTCGGTGCATGCAATGATATTGCCAGGTTTACCTGTAATTGAGTATCTGTGAATTCATAAATCTTGTTGGCAAGTCCACTAGTCGATACAGTGATACGCCTTGCAGCGATAGCAAGCCCTTTATGGTCCATAATTACCTTTAAAAAGTCTATCATATTTTCAAAGTTGTCAAACGGCTCGCCAATTCCCATTACAACTACATGACTAACAATGTCTTCTTGTTCCAATTTATCTAGATGCAGTTGAACGTTCATAATCTGTTCTACAATTTCCCCACTAGATAAATCACGACTTTTGGCTAATAGACCACTTGCACAGAAACTGCAACCAATATTACATCCTACCTGTGTGGTGACACAAACCGAAATCCCGTATTTATGCCTCATCATAACCGTTTCGATGAGGTTCCCATCCTGTAATTTAAACAAGAACTTAATCGTTCCATCCGCTGACTCTTGCTTAACATGCTCAGTTAAAGTTTGGATGAAAAAGTTATCTTTCAGTAATTGAATGCACTCTTTATTTACATCTGTCATTTCAGAGAAATCTGTTACGCGCTTCCTATAAAGCCACTCCCAGACTTGTGAAGCTCTAAACTTTTTATGACCATGTTCCAAAAGCCACGCTGTCAATTGATCGAATGTTAAACCATAAATGGACTCTTTATTCATACGTTACCCTCTTTTCATAACATTAAAATTTAATTCTACAACTCCAAAAACCTTATAAGCAATTCCTCTGAATTGGCAAATTTATTTATGATACGGTTCATTTCTATTTATTCTAAACGCTCGATATATTTGCTCCAACAGAACCAACTTCATTAGCTGATGCGGAAAGGTCATTTTAGAAAAGGAAAGTGCATAATCACTTCTTGAAATCACCTCTGAGCTAAGCCCCAGAGAACCACCAATAATAAAAGCAATTTTGCTTTTTCCATAAGTAGCTAGCTGGTCAATATGAGATGCTAGCTGCTCAGAGGTGAGCTGTTTTCCATTGATTTCAAGTGTAATAACGTAGGTGTCTTGGCTGATTTTAGCTAAGATTCGCTCACCTTCCTTTTGTTTTACAATGTCCATATCCGCTGCACTAAGGTTCTCCGGGGCTTTTTCATCTGGTACTTCAATAAGTTCTATATTAGCATAGGCACTTAAACGTTTTGTATATTCAGCAATTCCTTGCTTTAAGTATTTTTCTTTTAGCTTGCCAACAGTAATAATCGTTATTTTCATATATATCCTCTAACTTTCATTATGTTTTAGTATCATTTGTTGGATTTGCCTACCTATTATCATACCTTAGAGGGACCTATAAGCAAAACAAGCATATCCTTTCCAGTTTTGGATAAGTCCATTACATTTATAACCACTATAAATAATGATTCAACTATCATCTTTATATTAAAAAGCCGCTTCCTCCTTAAAAAAGTGGCAACGGCTTCCTTCATTCATAAGTGAATAATGTACATTTGTTTCTTTTCTAGAATAACTCAAGAGTAATGTAACCAAAAGTAGAACCAACAAAAAATGAAAATAAAAAACCAAACCTATTGAACTAGAATGCCTTAATATAACAGTAATCCAGTCATCATTATTCCAATAATGACTATTATTGATGCTTTATATAATTTTGTCCCTGATAAACTATGAAATTCCTTCATAATATAATCCCATTAAATCTTGATATGAATTTTATCGACAAATTTTGTATAAAACTAAGGTTGCCTAGATAGGCAGAGCTGATTACTTTAATAAGAATTCGCTACCCTAACTTTATTTTGCAGCCTTAATACTCTTTTTTTTGTTCTAATGACCTTTATCTCATATAAAGCACCAACGGCTTAAATATACGGCAATTCCATGCTCTAGTTTCTACTTTATAAAATGTTAAGAACAGGTTACAAACATGTTATCCACAAAAGTTATCCACATATCCACATTTTCTATCCACATCTTGTATGAGAATATTAGTTCCCTACTAGATATATTGCCACGTTTCGACAATATTCACAGGTTGTTGATAACTGTTTTTCTTCAGAAATGAATGTTAAAACAGGGTAGGTTTCACACTCATATACCACTTCATCCAACGCCATATCTACGTGTTCCTGACAGCAATATAATTCCATCATACATCCTCCTCTTCTTTATTCAGTTTTACTAATAATGATGTACCTATTTATCCACACTTTGATTGGTATCTTTATCTTTTAGCAAATGTCCACAAGTAATCGTATCAAAAAACAAGAAAATCGCAAGCAAAATAAAAGACAGGAAGTAGTCGCTCCCTGTCCTTTTTTTCTTTAGATTTCGCTGTTTGAAAGCGTGACTTCCGTGGTTTCTTTCTTTCCATCACGGTAATAGATAATTTTAACCTTATCACCGATTTTCTTATCATTGTAAAGATACTTTCTTAATTCTACTACGTCATGGATTTCTTCATTATCCATTCCAACGATGACGTCAAATTCTGCTAGACCTGCTTTATCTGCTGGAGAGTTACTTTGAACACCTGTTATTGCCACACCTGCAGTAACCTTCTTAGGCAATTTCAATGTATTTTGTTGATGATATTGCGAAATTTCTTCTACAGATGCTAAATTCACACCTAAGAAAGCACGTTTAACTTCACCAAATTCCTCGATATCATTAATAATTGGAATAACCGAATCAATCGGAATGGAAAGTCCGATTCCTTCCACTGCATTTTCTGCTATCTTCATCGAATTGATTCCGATGACCTGCCCGGACATATTAACAAGTGCCCCTCCACTGTTTCCTGGGTTAATCGCCGCATCTGTTTGAATAACCTCTGCATTCCAATCCACCTGTCCGTCTTCATTGATATCCACTTCAATTGTACGTTCCAAACCGGAAATGATCCCTTGTGTAATGGATCCAGAGAATTGAAGACCTAGCGGATTACCAATGGCAATGACAGGCTCTCCAGGTTTCAATTTTCCAGATTTCCCGAACTCGGCAATGGTCTTAATTTTATCTCCATCTACTACAATGACGGCAAGGTCTGTCCATGGGTCGCTACCTTGTAGTTCAGCTGGTAATTTAGTTCCATCACTTAACGTGACTTCCAATTCATTTGCGCCTTCAATGACGTGATTGTTTGTAACAATATAGGCTTTACCGCCATCTTTCTTATAAACGACACCAGAACCAGTACCCGCTTCAGCAGAACTGCTCTCGTTTCTTCCCTGCTGGCCCCAGAAGGTTGTTTCCTGAATATTTGTGATGCCGACTACCGCGTCGCTGGCCTTATCAACAGCATCAGTGACGGCACTTGTCACATCTACAGACAGGCTTTGCTGTGTCTGCTTCATCGATTCACTATCAGTTGATTTCTCTGTTGTATTTTCGCTGCTTTCGTTAACCAACAGTCCACTTCCCGGAAAAGCTAATAAAATAAGTAATGCCCCAATGATGGCGCCTCCCAAGCCTGAAAGAAAATAGCTCGTATGGCTCCCCTTTCTCTTTTTGTTTTGGTTCTCATCATTCTGATCATAATAACCCAAGACAGCTCCATCCTCTCATTTTAGGAATGAATTATAGCAACTACTATTGTTTGGTATCCTCCCTTAATTATACTCATTTAACCGAATTTTTCTAAAAAAATGTACGCCCTTATTTAAGGGTAAACTTAAAATTGAATAATATGTAGCAACTTTTCTATTTTCCTATACAGTTCTAACCAAACGATACCCCTTTTAATCCGGTTAGTAACTTATATATTTTATAAATAAAAAGGAATGAACAAGGTTTCCCTCATCCATTCCCTTTATTTATAACGTTACAAGCTCTGTCGGTTTTTTCGGATCCGTATCATACAGAGAAAATTGTTCACCGACGATGATTCCTTTTGTCTTTAAAGTTTGTTCTACCGACATTCTTGCTAGGTCCTTCATATTGTTATCAAGGCTCAAGTGGGCCAGGTAAATCCGCTTTGTCTTATCTCCGGCCACTTCACTCATGGCAAGAGCAGCGTCTTCATTACAAACATGTCCAACATCACTTAAAATTCTGCGCTTAATGCTCCACGGATATTTTCCCATCCTCAACATAGATACATCATGATTACTTTCAAATACATAAGCATCAGCATTCGAGATAATACCTTTCATCCGATCACTTACGTATCCTGTATCAGTAATAACCACAAGCTTCTTATCTTCATGATGAAACACGTAAAACATTGGTTCTGCAGCATCATGCGATACACCAAAGGATTCTATATTAAGACTGCCGAACGTTTTGACTTGTTCCATTTCAAATGTGAATTTTTGTTCGACAGAAATTTCACCGATTGAACGCTCCATGGCACTCCATGTCTTTGCATTCGCATATATCGGGAGTTTATGTTTTCTAGCAACCACGCCAAGACCTTTAATATGGTCACTGTGTTCATGGGTAACAAGGATTCCGGATAGCTTCGACATATCACGGCCTATATCCTGAAACAACGCTTCTAAGGCTTTACCGCTTAAACCGGCATCGACAAGAAAAGATTGATCCTCCGTTTCCACGAAAAAGGCATTTCCTGTACTCCCGCTTGCGAGAACACTAAAATGCATAGTCATCTATACTCACTCCAGTATTTTTTCTTCTGTATTTAATTCAATGACCTCTCCATCAAAAGCATTCACAAATAGATCCGTTTCGTCATCCAAGACCACCCACCATGTTGGCACAAGTAAATGTGACACAGATGTCGTCTGCAGGGAATTATAAAAACCTAGTTGTACATTAGTCACTTTGCTTTTAGGATCAATATCACCATGATTATATAAAGCTCCAATAGCATTTAGGGCAGATTCCAACTCTTTTGGTTTGTTGAACTTCTCTATTCCCTCTAAATACATCTGTTCATAGGAGACAACTTCCCCCTTCTTGTTCAGATATAAAGTGACCTTTCCCTTACTATTATTATAAAACATCTTTTTGTCTGCTACTTGATAGCAGATAATGGTCTGGTTGATCTCGTCATAGCTCCAAAAACGATAATCATTACCATTCAAGATATACTCCTTCAAGAATATCTCAACATCGGCAGCCTGAATTTTATCATTCATACTTACCGGCGTTTTAAATGTACCGACAAGGTTCTTATCGTCTATAATTTTCGCTTTTTGATTTTTCAGGTACTGTAAATCTTTCTTCTCGAAATTTTTACTATTAGCAATCAAGAATTGATCCTTCACCTTTTGTTTTGGAAGTGGAACGGCTATTGTAATCTCATCTTCTTTTAAAAGTTCTTCCGTTGTGGACTCTGTGATATTTTCGTATGTGTAGTCATTTATTTTCTCCAAAAATTGATAAAGCAAAAAAATGTTCAAAATGAAGAAAACCATAATGAAAATTGACTTTGTATTATTCCAATCCACTTTGATCGCCTCCCGAGTCTTCATCAAAAGGCACAATAAACCATTTATCGCCGATACGATAATACCAAGTGGGTTCAAGTGTAACAAGAGTGACAAGCTTGGAATCTAACGACTTATGCAGCTTATAACCAACCGAGATGTCCTCCACACTCTTGAAATCAATACTTTCCTTAGATTTCAACTGATTCAGTACTTCCCTGCCACTTTGTAAAGTGGCTACCGATCCTTCTGAAGGAAGTACAGAAGCAAGTGAAAAGTAGGGACGCTCATAGCTATAAATTTCTTCTTTCCCCCAAATTTGTTCGATTTCGGTCATTCCATATTCATTGAAGGCCGGATATCCATTTACGAATAGGCGGAATACCACACGTTGCTCCTTCTCCGACATATAAGCAAAGCGGTAATTGCTATCTTCCCAGCCGGCATGATCATTAATAAAATCAATGCTTTTTCCCAAAAGGTCACTGGAACTGCCAAATAACTTGTCCTTTTGTGCCGGATTAATATAGGAAATTATATAATTCTCTTTATTGATCGTCATCAGTCTTGTACCATCCGTGTATTCCTCACCGACTGAAACTGATTCCTGTCGTACATACTTGGGATAATTAAATAACGCATCTTTCAGATTTCCAATATCAAAGTAGTCAATATAATATTGAAATCTGTTAATCTTTATAGAATTTTCCGGAACAAACAGTGTCCTTTTACTGTTTATGGTTTGGGCTGTGTATTCAGGATATTTTTTGTGTGAATCATTATAAAAATCATCCATGAAATCTTTAAGTCTTTTAGAGCTGACCATGCTTTGATAGATTTTCTCTTGTTCATAAGAGACAAAATAAACCGCAGATTCATTACCACTGATATCTTTTTGTTTAATGATGATGCGATCAAAAGAAAAACTAGGCAATTCCTTATCCGAAATATCCAATACCGTTTTATAGAGAGAGATTGGAACATCATCGGAAAATTCGATTTCCATCGATCCCTCTTCATGAACAAAATCATCAAATTTCCTTTGAAGCCTTTTCATGGATAACTCTTTTACGCCGGTAAAACTCCATTGAGAAAATTCTTTCTCCATTTTATCTATTTCTACAGGATCGGAGGTTTGAAAATGTTGACCATTGCTGTGAAAAAGGATACTAACCGGTTTAATGACATCACTGACAATCTGCACATCACTTTTAATCCTTATAAGATCATCTGATTGGTCAAACTGATCATATTCAGGCTCGTACGTCCAAATACTCCAAGTCAAAAAAATACTAGTCCCAACTAAAATAATCAGTATTATACTTTTCGCACGTTCAAAATTCATGACCAATCATCCTCTTCTTCCTGTTCGTAAGGAAGTGTAAAGAACACCGTAGTTCCTTTTCCATCCACACTTTCCGCCCAAATTTTCCCGCCATGCGCCACGACCATTTCTTTCGCAATCGCTAAACCAAGTCCAGTCCCACCAAGGTTTCGTGACCTTGCTTTATCCACACGGTAAAATCGGTCAAATATTTTATCAATGACATTTTTCGGAATTCCCACTCCTTGATCAGTAATACTGACAACGATAAAGCTTTCAGCTGCCCTGACACGGAAGGTCACTTGACCACCTTCAGGAGAGTACTTTAATGAGTTGGATATTACATTATAGAGAACCTGGGTGATTTTATCTTCATCAATATCCACAAAATAAGCATCCTTAGGCAGATCACGCTTAAATGTGATATCATCATTTTTCGTCATTTCAAATCGATCGATAATATGGTCATAGAATTTATTGAAATTCACCCAGCCCGTTTTAAGCCGATAGTCTTTACTGTCCATTTTTGAAAGCTGTAACAGGTCATTTACAAGCCTGATCATTCGCTCTGTTTCATTTTGCGTGACACTTAAAAAGGCAGGAGCGATCTCCTCTTCCTTCCAAGCCCCATCCGCCAATGCCTCCAGGTAGCTCCTCATCGTTGTAAGCGGTGTTCTTAGCTCATGCGACACGTTGGCAACAAATTCCCTACGCTCACCCTCAATTTTCTCTTGCTCTGTGATATCATGCAAAACAGTGATCAATCCATTAACGAATCCCGTTTCCTTTTGAATAACTGAAAAGTTACCCCTCAAAATGAACGGCCGATCCTTTTTGCTGTAATCAAGGATTACGGACTCTCGTTCTTCCAGTAAATCCTCAAATTTATATTCTTCTTCAAGGCCCAAAACCTCAATGATAGGTTGGTTCATGACGGTTTCATGTGAGACATTCAGTAATCGTGCAGCCGGTTCATTAATCAAGTTCACTCTACCGCGTCTATCAGTTGAAATAACACCGTCTGTCATATTGGTGAGGACAGATGAAAGTTTACGTCGTTCTCCCTCTGTGCTAGATTGCGACTCTTGAAGCTTTTTAGTCAAATTATTGAAAGTGACAGCAAGCTGACCTATTTCGTCATCGCCATATACTCTAACTTTTCTAGAGAAATTCCCTTTCGCCATCACCAATGCCTGTTTTCTCATATCCGACATGGGCCGAGTGATAGTCCGTGCCAGCAGAATTCCTAAGATAGCCGTAATGACCAGGGCAATAGCCGTACCCGTCATAAAGATACTATTGATTTCATCCATCTGTTCAAAGACGTTCTCCATCTCAGCTATGACATAGACAGCTCCAATGACCTCACCTTTTGCTTCAATGGGTGTCGAAAGAACCCAGACCCGTCTGCCTGTTTTCGGATCCCGGTACACTTCACTATCTTCTTTCCCATAAATCAACGTATTCTTTATAAGGACCTGTGTCGTTTTCTTCCCTACGATTTCCTGGTTACCCGGGGCGGAGGTTCCAATTACCCGTCTGCTGCGTGTGTCGATAACACGTACTTCCGAAATATCGTTCGATGAATTATCGCGATCCTTCAGTATCGTATTAATCGCTTCTTCGAGGGTTGGGTCTTCCTCTCCCCTCTCTTTTTCCATTTCTTCGCCAATACTGTAGGTAAGCAGGTTAACGTGGCCTTTTATCGATTTCGTGAAGTTCCCGACAAGATTTTCTTCCAATTCCCCAACAAAATATACCCCGATTATTTGCATCGCTACGAAGATAAGCAACACATAAATCAGAACAAATTTAAAATGAATTGAGCGAAAAAAACCAACCTTTTTCATAAGAACTACTCCTGTTCAGGGTTACGCAGGTAATAACCGACCCCTCTTCTAGTTACAATCCAACCAGGATGGCTTGGATTATCTTCAATCTTCTCACGAAGACGTCTTACCGTTACATCGACTGTCCGTACATCTCCAAAGTAATCATATCCCCAAACGGTTTGTAATAAGTGCTCCCTTGTCATAACCTGGCCGATATGCTTTGCTAAATAATGGAGCAATTCGAATTCGCGATGAGTTAATTCAATCGTATCGCCACGCTTAGAAACGACATAGGCATCAGGATGGATAGTAAGAGTGCCTATTGTAATTTCCTTCGGTTCATTTTCTTGATCCGGAACCGGGACAGCTTGCTGGCGTCTTAAGTTCGCCTTAACACGGGCGATTATTTCCCGGGTACTAAATGGCTTTGTCACATAGTCATCTGCACCAAGCTCTAACCCTAATACTTTATCTATCTCAGAATCCTTAGCCGTTAACATGATGATTGGCGTTTCATATTTCTTTCTTACTTCTCTACAAACTTCCATCCCATCACGCTGTGGTAGCATGATATCAAGCAAAATCAAATCAGGCTGCCGTTCTTCTACCATTTTAAGAGCTTCGTTGCCATCATAAGCACAAAAAACCTCATAACCCTCTTTTTTCAAATTGAATTGTAAAATATCCGCGATTGGCTTTTCATCATCGACTACCAAAATTTTCTTATCCATGTACTTATCTCCTTTTTAATAACTAAACTAAATCTATTAAAAACCTTGTCCTTATCCGGGACCTTTTTTCATATTTTCCTACTGATTACACCGACCTATCATCTTAGTCCAACAAAGTTCACTATATATACCCTATTAAAAGGTCTAAACACCTAAATGTAAGCAAATTGTATCTATTATACTTTATCATTTTACAGGCATTAAATCACCTTTTTCCTATTATTCTCATCTATGTATGTAGCAGAAGAAGAAGTCTTCGAATATTTTTCGAAGACTTCTCTCAATTACTGACTTATATAATTTAGCGGATTTGCAAGAGACCCGTTTTTATATACTTCAAAATGAAGGTGGACACCGGTGGAATGGCCTGTTGAGCCCATCATCCCAATTTTCATTCCTTTTCCAACCTTTTGTCCTGCTTTTACATCTATTGAATCTAAATGGGCATACAACGTTTTAAATCCATTATTATGATTGATTATTATTTTATTACCATAACCTCCGGAATCTCCTGCGAATTCGACTATTCCATGATCGGCTGCCGTGATGGTCCTTGTTGTTGGTCGGGCAATATCTATTCCTTTATGTAGTTTCCCCCAGCGCTGGCCCTGCTTACTGGAAATATAGCCCCCGTCTGCAGGCCACGAATAGGTGCCGCTTCCGTTTGAAGGAATGACCTTTGTTCCTTTTCTAGTGATCTCTGTGATCGCTTTTTCCGTAACTTCTTTTTTTACGATAGTTTCACTGATTTTTTTACCATTTGTTTCTTCAACTGTATAGGTGAATGCCTGAACGCCATCGTTACCCTCTTGTTCAATAACGAGCTCGTCCTTCAGAAGATCATCATCCTTTTTTACTTTCTTTTCAAAAGGAATCCCCTCTTCTTTCAAAACTTCTCTTTCTACCATTACGTTCACATAGGGTGTAGCTTGGGATACATAGACGCTCTCACCTGCTTTAAGCCCATTACCCTTATTAAGGTCCGGGTTTAGCTCCAACAGCTGAATTAGGTCCATATCATGCTTATTAGCAACCTCTTCAAGTTCCTCATCTTCCTTTACCTCATAGATAGCCTTTTCTTCTTTTCCTTCTTCTATCATGGAAAGGGTCTTGTTAACCGTCATAATCTTTTCAGGATCAACCGCGGTTTCATTAAACGTAATTGGATGCGAAAATTCGATATTTAGAATTCTGCTTCCTGGTTTTTTTAACGTTTCAACCGTATCCGATTCACTTTCTCTCTTGCTGGATTCATATTCAGCGTATTCTTCCTCATCTACATATAATAAGGTGATGTTTCTCACAACTTCCTCAGCATCTTCCTTAGAAGGAACATAAGCGACCACCTGATTATCAATGTTAATCTCATACGCGTCTGCCTTTACATCCAACTGATCGTCAATCTCCTTTAAGACTTGGTCCTCTTTTACTTCTTCACTAAATACTTCCTCGCCCACAAATGCTAACTGCGTCTCACTATCAAATGTATAGTCAGGATAATCCGCCTCTGCTTCTGCAATTTTATCCGCTACAATCTTTTCTATTTCCGCTTCATCCGTTACACTTCCCACGAATTCATTGTTGAGATAAACATGCTGAATGGTTTTAATTTCCGATACACCTGCTGCTGTTGCTCGATTTCCTGCAAGCAATAGCATTACGGATATCACGAACAGAAAGATTCCTTTATTTTTTGAGATAAACATATATTGTCCTCCTTAAACGGCCCAGTCACCAATTAAGAAACTAATCAAATTTATATGAGATATATTAGTTCAATTTCAATATTTCAATATTTACGCGTACATGACTAATTTCTATAACCATTTTTCCACTCATAACTCTATCATAATAATAAAAAAATCAAGAAATAGACTTCATAATGTAATAGAACTGTATAAATGGTGACAACAAGTACCAATAAATATGTTTTTAGAAAAGGTATCTTTCGAAATAAAAAAGGAGGTAGACGTAAGCCTGATAAGGAATAGCGAACCATTTATATAAATGGTTAAAATTGGATTGTTACAAATCAATAACAATCTATTAACAGGATTTAACCCGTTTGTAAATTAATATATAACAAAAAAAGCGCCCGAAAGGCGCTTTTCAAAAGGATGGCTCAGGACGGAATCGAACCGCCGACACAAGGATTTTCAGTCCTTTGCTCTACCGACTGAGCTACTGAGCCAAATATTCTATTTCAAATGAAAAAATCATGTAAAAAATAAAATGGCGGTCCCGACGGGAATCGAACCCGCGATCTCCTGCGTGACAGGCAGGCATGTTAACCGCTACACCACGGGACCAGCATATAAATTATATAAAGAAATGACCCATACGGGATTCGAACCCGTGTTACCGCCGTGAAAGGGCGGTGTCTTAACCGCTTGACCAATGGGCCGGAAAAATGGTGAGCCATGAAGGATTCGAACCTTCGACCCTCTGATTAAAAGTCAGATGCTCTACCAACTGAGCTAATGGCTCGTTCTAATAAATTTTCGCCACATAATTTCCGGATTTTCCGTTTACCTTCTGCAAGATGTAAACTCCGCTACTCGCGCTACTCGTGGAAGCTTTGCTTGTTGCTCTACCGTGTTATTGGCTTGTTCTATTGTGACGACGCTTTTGATAATATCATAGTTTTTATTGTTTATGCAATAGTTTTTTAAAATAAAATTTATTTTATTTTATATTTTTTCCTTTTCACTACTGTTTTAATTAAAATTTACCCTTTAAAAACATCATTTCCTTGTTAGTATCTCAGTACATATTGTTTAATCATAATTGTACAAACTGACATACTAGCCACTTGTAAACCTTACACCACCAAGGAGTAGTTTTAAATAAAAAAGGAGCTGGCAAAAAAGCCAGCTCCTTTTTTCATGAATTACGCTAGACGCCAAGGGCTTCTTACGATGTTTGTTTGGTTACGGTCAGGACCGACAGAGAAAGTAGTCAAAGGAATGCCTACTAATTGAGATACGCGCTCTACATAGTGACGAGCGTTCTCTGGTAGTTCATCCAATGATTTGCATCCCGTGATGTCTTCTGGCCAGCCTGGCAGCTCTTCATAGACTGGTGTACATTCGCCAATCGCTTTCAAAGTCGCTGGAACCTCATGAATGATTTCGCCTTTGTATTCATAAGCCACACAAATTTTGACCGTATCAAGACCTGATAACACGTCAATTGAGTTTAAAGATAAATCGGTAATCCCGCTAACACGGCGTGCATGGCGAACAACAACAGCGTCAAACCAGCCGACACGGCGCGGTCTGCCTGTAGTAGTACCATATTCACGGCCTACTTCACGGATTTGATGACCGATTTCATCATGTAATTCTGTAGGGAAAGGACCATCACCCACACGGCTTGTATATGCTTTACATACTCCAACCACATGGTTAATTTTCGTAGGTCCAACACCTGAACCAATCGTTACGCCGCCTGCAACTGGGTTAGATGAAGTAACAAATGGGTATGTTCCTTGATCGATATCAAGCATAACCCCTTGAGCCCCTTCAAATAATACGCGTTTTCCTTCATCAAGTGCGTCATTCAATACAACGGATGTATCGCAAACATATTTCTGCACTTGTTGTCCGTACTCATAGTATTCTTCTAAGATATCTTCGATTTTAAAACCTTCTGTTTCATAAAAACGTTCAAACATGCGGTTTTTTTCGACAAGATTTTGGGACAATTTTTCTTCAAAAATTTCACGGTCCAAAAGATCTGCCATACGGATGCCGTTACGAGCAGCTTTGTCCATATAAGCAGGGCCGATTCCTTTTTTCGTCGTACCAATTTTATTAGCACCTTTACGATCTTCTTCAACTTCATCCAATTTAATATGGTAAGGAAGAATGACATGTGCACGGTTAGAGATACGAAGATTATCCGTGCTCACTCCGTGACTATGTAAATATGCAAGCTCTTCTACAAGCGCTTTTGGATCAACTACCATTCCATTTCCAATAACACAAATTTTATCACTATAAAAAATCCCTGACGGAATTAAATGCAGTTTATAAGTAACACCGTTAAATTTAATCGTATGCCCTGCATTATTCCCACCTTGATAACGAGCAATGGCTTCCGCATTCTGGGATAGAAAATCTGTTATTTTACCTTTACCTTCGTCTCCCCATTGTGTACCGACTACTACAACTGATGACATCTGAATAAAGCACCTCCAAAGGATCACGTAATACCGGTTATTAACCGGTTCTTATCAAACAAACCTATTTTATCAATAATTCAAAGAGGAAGTCAATACAAAATCCGAACATTATATAAATTAATAAATAATTCGTTCGTAAATATGCATTTTACCTACTTTCCTACTGTGTAAATATAAGGTATTAACCTTCTGTAGCGTTTTTCATACTGATAATTCTGAAAAATAAAAAGATTATCACTTGGTAATAATTGGATTATATTCTCACCTTTTTGCTGATAGGGAATGAAGCAACTAAGATGAAAATAGCGTTTTAAAGGTATTTATAGCGGCTTTCTTTTTCTCATTTCGATTTAGATTATTCTCTTCAATATTTCAATATCATTTATTTTACCCATGGAAATCCTTTATTATTTACGGTGGCTTTTCTTTTTTATCATTTTCTCCATAAAAACAGCCCGCCACTTCAAAAGTGGCGGGCCGTTTTCTGTGAATAACATTAAATCTATTTAAGCCCCGGGAGACATCGAGTCATCATCGAAGCGCCGTTCCAGGTTAACGAATTTATTGTATTCTTTAACGAATGCAAGCGAAACCGTCCCAACAGGGCCATTACGCTGTTTAGCAATAATGATTTCGATAATATTTTTATTCTCAGATTCTTTATCATAATAATCATCACGATATAAGAATGCCACGATATCAGCATCTTGCTCAATACTCCCTGATTCCCGGATATCTGACATCATGGGGCGCTTGTCTTGGCGCTGCTCCACTCCACGGGAGAGCTGGGAAAGGGCGATAACAGGTACTTCTAGTTCACGAGCAAGCGCTTTGAGTGAACGAGAAATTTCCGATACTTCTTGCTGACGATTGTCGCCTGAACGGCCATCTCCTTGAATCAATTGAAGGTAATCAATCAATATCATGCCAAGTCCATGTTCCTGCTTCAAACGACGGCATTTTGAACGAATTTCACCAATCCGGACTCCTGGCGTATCATCAATATAAATACCGGCATTCGACAAGCTTCCCATCGCCATTGTTAGCTTGCGCCAGTCCTCATCTGTTAAGGATCCTGTCCGCAAATTTTGAGCGTTAATGTTTCCTTCCGCGCAAAGCATACGCATAACAAGCTGCTCGGCACCCATCTCAAGACTAAAAATCGCAACGTTCTCTTCTGTTTTCGTTGCAACATTTTGAGCGATGTTCAAAGCAAAAGCGGTCTTACCAACAGAGGGACGAGCACCCACGATAATAAGGTCATTACGTTGAAAACCAGCTGTCATTCGGTCCAGTTCAGCAAATCCGGTCGGAATTCCTGTGACATCACCTTTACGGGTGGTCAATACCTCGATATTATCGTAAGTCCGTACTAATACATCCTTAATATTTTGAAAGGACCCGGAATTTTTCCGCTGGGCTACTTCCATGATCGTTTTTTCTGCTTCCCCGAGCAGCTCCTCGACCTCATCCTCGCGGCTGTATCCTTCCTGAGCAATATTCGTTGCTGTCCTGATCAATCGACGTAGTAACGACTTCTCTTCTACGATGCGGGCATAATATTCAATATTAGCTGCGGTAGGTACCGACCCGGCCAATTCACTTAAATATGAAACGCCACCCACTTCTTCAAGGTTCTTTGCAGCGGCTAGTTCTTCAGTCACCGTAATCAAATCGACAGCTTTTCCTTCGTCATTCAACTTAATCATCACATTAAAGATTTTTTGATGCGAGCTTCTGTAGAAATCCTCTGGAATCAAAACTTCCGATGTAACAGTTAGTGAAGAAGGCTCTAGAAAAATGGCCCCTAGCACAGCTTGTTCTGCTTCTATATTTTGAGGGGGAACTCTATCTTGAAATTGTTCTATCAAATCTTAAAACCTCCCATTCTAAGAGGATACTTTTTGCTTATTTATATGTTTCTAGTTAAAAAGAAAAAAGTGAAAGGACAACATGCCCAATCACATTTTTTTCGTCTATCTCTATTTTATCAATTTTTCACAGATATGAAACCACTAAAATTAGTTAATTTCTTTCACTTGCACTGTGAGTGTTGCTGTAACCTCAGGATGCAGCTTTACAGGGAGCTTCGTATGTCCTAAAGAACGAATTCCGTCAGCAAGCTCCATTTTACGTTTATCAATCTTAATGCCATGTTTTTTCTGAAGCTCTGAGGCAATTTGTTTCGTCGTGATAGAACCGAATAAACGCCCGCCTTCCCCAGCTTTAGCGGATAATTCAACAGTTAACTTCTCCAATTGTACTTTCAGTTCTTCTGCATGTTGAAGTTCTTCGGCAGCAAGCGATTCTTCTTTATTCTTCTGCGCTTCCAAAGTTTTCACATTTGTATTATTTGCTTCTACAGCCAATCCTTGTTTAATCAGGAAATTATGTGCATAACCATCTGCAACATTTTTGACTTCCCCTTTTTTTCCTTTACCTTTAACATCTTTTAGAAATATAACTCTCATTCTTTTTGTCCCCCTTCTAAATAATCATCAATTGCTGCTTTTAATCGACTTTCGGCTTCTTCAATGGAACATGCCTGTTGAGTAGCGGCATTTGTTAAATGTCCGCCTCCATTCAACATTTCCATTATCACCTGGACATTGATATCACCGAGAGAACGTGCACTTATGCCAACTGTATCATCAGATCTCTTAGCCATTACAAAGGAAGCGACAACGCCGTCCATGGTCAAAAGCGTGTCGGCTGCCTGAGCAATGAGCACCTGATTATGGACCTGATCAGTTTTTGCCGAAGCAATTGCAATACCCTTTTTATAGAAGACAACCTCTTCAATCAACTTCGACCGTTTAATATAGGTGTCTACGTCTTCCTTTAAGAATTTCTGAACAAGTACCGTATCTGCTCCATGAGCCCTTAAATAAGAGGCTGCATCGAATGTTCGTGAACCAGTTCTTAAAGTAAAACTTTTCGTATCGACAATAATCCCGGCAAGCAGTGCCGTAGACTCAAGCATATCAATTTTGCTGCGTTTTGGCTGATATTCAAGCAATTCAGTTACAAGTTCAGCTGTTGAGGATGCATATGGCTCCATATAAACGAGCAATGAGTTTTTGATAAACTCCTCACCTCGGCGATGGTGGTCAATGACAACTACCTTATCAATCCTATTTAATAATCGCTCTTCAATCACCATTGAAGGTTTATGCGTATCAACTACAACGAGCAACGTTTCATCCGTAATCATTTCAAATGCTTCTTCGGGAGTTATAAACCGTGCATACAAATCCTCTTTATTTTTAATTTCTTCCATTAAACGAAGAACACTGCTATCAAGTTGCTGTGTGTTTATGACAATATATCCGTCACGTTCATTCATTTGAGCCACTTTTAAAATACCGATGGCTGAACCTATTGCATCCATATCCGGATTTTTATGGCCCATGACAATGACTTTATCGCTATCCAAGACTATATCCTTTAATGCATGCGAAATGACGCGTGCGCGGACCCTCGTGCGTTTTTCCATTGGATTGGTTTTACCACCATAAAATTTCACTTTTCCGTTTGCCTGCTTAATAGCAACTTGATCTCCGCCCCGTCCCAAAGCTAGATCTAAGCTAGACTGGGCAAGTGATCCCAATTCCGGTAAGGAAGATACAGCCGAGCCAACCCCAATGCTCAAGGTAAGTGGTACATTTTGCTTGGCTGTCGTTTCCCTAATTTCATCTAAAATAGTGAATTTACCCTTTTCAAGTTGATGAAGGATATGTTCATTAAACACAGCGATAAACCGTTCCGAGGAAACCCGTTTAAAGAAAACGCCATTATCCCTTGCCCATTTATCAAGAAGTGAGGTAACCAAACTGTTTATACTACTTTTACGCTGATCATCCATTCCCTGCGTCAAATCATCATAATTATCAAGCAGAATAATGGCGATTGCTGTCCGCTCATCTTCATATAATTTTTCAATTTCAACTTGCTCTGTTACATCAAAAAAGTAAAGAAGTCGTTCCTCACGCTTATGGACCACTTTAAATTTCCGGTCATGGAGTGTAAGCGTCTCTGTCTCAATCTCTTGCTTAATTAACGGTACAATCGAATCAGCGACATCGTAGAGAGATCTTCCTGCCAATGAATCTTCACTAAAACATGAAGCCAGAAATGGATTGGTCCATTCAATGTAAAAATCGTCATTAAAGAGCATAATCCCAATTGGCATTTCCAGTAACGCTTCTTCACCCACCTTCTTTAGACGGTAGGATAACGTTGTTATATATTCTTCTGTCTTACGCTGTTTTTTTTCTTCCACTTTTAATGTTAAATAAAATAAACCGGCAAGAATCAATAATCCAACAAGTGCAACAACCCAATTATAATAAGCCAGTACGCCCAAAAGTAACAAGCCTGCAGCCAGCACCCCATATAACGGGGACTTAATCGAGTACTCTTTCAAATAAGATGGCATAGTTTCAGCTCCTAAAAGCATCTGTTTTACAAGGACTATTCCTTTTTCTTGATTGTCTCCCTAAAAGGAAATCCTAAATCTATTATACCTAAAAATCGAATGATGGTTATGAAAATCGGATGTAAAAGCGAAGCAACCACGATTAAAATAAGTATAGCTTTAGTCCAAGACTTCACATGACTGATATAAAATACCAGCGAATATCCTTGTATCAAAATGAAAAACTGCAGGATAAAAAATAGGTTTGTTATGGCCATATATACAAAACTATTCTTGTCCGTATTCACAAAAAGAGCCAGAAGCATCGTAATTAAATAATACCATAAAAGGCTTTTCGGGAGTCGCAGATCTCGAAAATGTGGCCACTTTAAAGTTTTATCGCTGAACCTCTTCAAAATAGGATGGGCCGCAAAGAAAATCAGTAAAACCATGATGACAGAAGTGACAACGAACAAACTTGGCATAAGCGTGTTCAGCAAATCTATTGATTCATGCATTCTCTTTTCGATTCGCTCTGTCGGTGCCTGATCAAACGATTCCATGATCCCAACAGAAGAATCAATGGACTCCTCAAGCATGACCATCGATTTTTCTATGTAGTTTACATCTAATACCAATACCGTTGCCGCATATATTAATAATGTACCCCCTAGGAAAACAAGGACAGTGCTAATAAACATAGGTGCCATCGGTTTATCCTTTTTCAAAAAATAACCAATGGTAATACCCGTTGCCCCCATAAGTAAGGTCATCGGAACGGATAATATTGTTGAGATAAGTATCGACAATAATGAAGCAACAAATAAATACCCCAGAGCCCATGATATCTTTTGTTTGGTTGTCACCAGAATAAAAGGAATGGGTAAAAAGAAAAGAGTGAAGGTACCCACTATTGGGATATGAACTGTGATGAACAATAAAATGCAATATAGTGCCAAAAGGGCCCCGCCCTCAGCAATTCGTCTCCCGCTATTCATTTATTTTCACCCCCGTTTTTATAAAACTAAAAATAATGTCTCCAGTCTCCATCTTTATATTGTATCCGTTAAGCATAGGATATTTCAAACATCACAATCTTTTTTCATGATATAGAATTTTTTCTTTGGAAAGAGACTATTTTCGTTTATAAAAATCCCTTCAAAAAACAAAAAAAACCGCATTTTAGCGGATTTTTAATAAAAGGGCTATTTTTATACGTCACTCCTATTGCATAAAAAAAAGCACATTAAGGACTGCTCCTCAATGTGCCTATTAATTATTCACCAGATACGTATGGTAGTAATGCCATAGTACGTGAGCGTTTAATAGCAATCGTTAATTTACGTTGATATTTAGCGCTTGTGCCAGTTACACGACGTGGTAAAATTTTACCGCGTTCTGAGACGAATTTTTTAAGAAGATCTGTATCTTTGTAATCAATTTTAGTGATTCCGTTAGATGTGAAATAACAAACCTTTTTACGCTTACCGCGTCCTTTACGTCCACCCATTGCCATAATAAATTTCCCTCCCTGCTTGTTGAATTTTCATTTTAAACGGCTGTTTAAAACGGAAGATCATCATCTGAAATGTCGATTGTTTTACCGTCATTTGCAAATGGATCATCATCTACACGAGTGTAGTTGTTGTTGCTCCGTTGATTCTGATTAGGATTTTGTCCATACGAATTGTTGTCATTTCCGTTATTATTGTTGCTATAACTTTTTTGACCTCCACCGTAAGAACCGCCTTCATTTCTTTCACCCGCTGAACTGCTTCGTGGTTCAAGGAATTGAACGCTCTCAGCCAGAATCTCCGTCACATATACTCGTTTGCCGTCTTGTCCTTCATAATTACGTGTTTGGACACGTCCATCCACGCCAGCTAAACTGCCTTTTTTCAAGAAGTTAGCTACATTTTCTGCCGGTTTACGCCAAACTACACAGTTAATGAAATCTGCTTCACGTTCACCCGACTGATTCGTAAAACTACGGTTCACAGCCAAAGTAAAGGTAGCCACAGGAACTCCATTAGGTGTATATCGTAATTCAGGATCTTTAGTTAAGCGTCCTACCAAAACTACGCGATTCATCATCAGAATCAACCCCTAGGTTTCAAACTTGTTTCACGTGAAACAAGATTAGAATTTATATTAAATATCGGATTATACTTCTTCTCTAGTAGCCATGTGGCGAATAATGTCTTCACTGATTTTAGCAAGACGATCGAATTCTAGAATCGCAGCACTTTCAGCGTTAACTTTAAGAAGCATGTAGTAACCATCACGGAAATCATTGATTTCGTATGCAAGACGGCGTTTACCCCATTCTTTTGCTTCTACTTCCGCACCATTATCAGAAAGGATTGTGTTGAAACGTTCAACTAAAGCTTTTTTAGCTTCTTCCTCAATGTTTGGACGGATGATATACATAATTTCGTATTTTCTCATCACTGTCACCTCCTTTTGGTCTAAGCGGCCCAATTGGGCAAGGAGCAATTATTTATAATTACTCACAAGAAGAAATTATAGCATAGTTAAAGGGGCTTTGCAACGAACGGTTAGACATATTACAATTTATTGAAATCAAATGTTATAGACTTAAACTATACCGAGAAAAAAGACTCTACAGATTGGGTCTGTAGAGTCTCTCTATGCCTTATACGTTAAAACGGAAATGGATTACGTCGCCGTCGTTAACGATATATTCTTTACCTTCTAATCGTACTTTACCCGCGTCCTTTGCAGCGCTATGGCTTCCTGCTTCAAGTAGGTCATTATACGAAACTATTTCGGCACGGATGAAACCGCGTTCGAAGTCTGTGTGAATGACACCTGCACATTGAGGCGCTTTCATACCTTTACGGAACGTCCAAGCACGTACCTCCTGAACTCCAGCTGTAAAGTATGTTGCCAACCCGAGCAGGTTGTATGAAGCACGGATCAATTGATCAAGACCGGATTCCTCGATGCCGAGTTCAGATAGGAACATTTCCTTTTCTTCACCTTCAAGCTCCGCAATTTCTTCTTCAATTTTTGCACAAATTACGATAACTTCTGCGTTTTCTTTCGCAGCATATTCACGAACTTGTTGAACATATTCATTATCAGCAGCATTAGCCACTTCGTCCTCACTTACATTCGCTACATAAAGAGTCGGCTTCGCTGTAAGCAAGTGCATGCCCTTCACGATTTTTTGCTGTTCTTCAGTAAATTCAACTGAACGAGCTGGTTTTTCTTCTTCCAATGCTTCTTTCAAAGCGACAAGGATTTCATGCTCAGCCACTGCGCCTTTATCTTTCTGCTTGGCCATTTTTCCAACGCGGTCGATTCGTTTATCAACAGATTCCAAATCAGCAAGAATCAATTCAAGATTGATGACTTCAATATCATCTATTGGATTTACTTTTCCAGAAACGTGAGTAATGTTATCGTCAGAGAAGCAACGAACGACTTGACAAATTGCATCAACTTGACGAATATGAGAAAGGAATTTATTTCCAAGACCTTCCCCTTTACTAGCTCCTTTTACAATCCCGGCAATATCCGTGAATTCAAATGCTGTCGGAACTGTCTTTTTCGGCTGCACCAATTCAGTCAATTTTTGTAAACGATGATCAGGCACTTCTACAATCCCAACGTTTGGATCAATTGTACAAAAAGGATAGTTGGCAGATTCCGCACCTGCCTGAGTTATTGCATTAAATAAAGTGGATTTACCTACGTTAGGCAAACCAACTATACCAGCTGTTAAAGCCATTTATATTTCACTCCTTTAAGATAATTCGTACATATAGGAAAAAGACTGATCTTCTATAAAGACCATCCAATTACCTAAACCTTTCCCAATTATAGATTTCGCTTCCTAAAAAGACAAGTAAATCATTGAGATAGTAGGACCGCTTTCTTTCCATGAAAAAAGCATGATCATTCCTCATGCTTTTGTAGAACCTTTTTCATTTTCTTCGCAAACTCACGTCGGGGCAACATCACGCTATGACCGCACCCTTCACATTTTATCCGGATATCCATGCCCAGCCGGATAATTCTCCACTTATTCACTCCACATGGATGTGGTTTTTTCATTTCGACAATATCTTTAAGTGCAAATTCCTTTTCATCCATAACCATGAGCCCCCCTAGTTCCTACGACTCGCTGCCTTTGTATGTAGATGTAATTCCACTTAAATCAAGAGCAGCACTTAATTCTTTTCTTATTATTCTGCTCATTTCGACATGACGCATCGGTTTTGTTTCAGCTGTGACCCGAAAGACAACTTCATCAGGACTTATCATTTCAATTCCTAAAAATTCAGGTGCTTTGACTAAGAAGTCATATTTACCTTCCATATTATTCAAAGTTTGAATAAGTACCCTCTCAGCAAGTTCTACTGATCCATCATTAGGTATAGCTACATCCACCACTGCTTTACTGTTTAATATGGAGTAATTTGTAACTTGAACAATACTACCATTAGGTATGAGGTGCAATTCTCCTGAGCTACTTTTAATTTTTGTTGTACGAAGCCCAATTTCGAGAACTTCACCCTCAAATGTATTAATCTTAATATAGTCCCCAACCGAGAAGTGATCTTCAAAAATCACAAAGAATCCTGTGATAATATCTTTGACCAAACTTTGGGCACCAAACCCAACTGCCAAACCAAGAATCCCAGCTCCAGCCAGTAAAGCTTTTACATCGAATGAGAAAATTTCAAGAATCATTATCAAGGCAATGAAATTGATAACGTAAGTGATGATATTTTCCAGTAACTTAATGAGTGTCGTTTCCCTACGCTCCGAAACCCGAATAGGACTTCTTAATCGAGCTTTGAAGAATTTATTTATAATGGTCTTTCCTATTCTAATAATAATACGCGATAACAACAGAACAAGGAAGATTTTAATAATTCCCTCCCCCATCAGTAGCCATACTTTTTCATCCAATAATTCTTTTGTAACGTTATTATAAATGCTATCCATCTCTTCCTCCTGCCTATTGCAAAAACCTGCAAAACTTTTAGATTCCCTATGACCTTCCTATTTGGACGTATTCCATCTACCCCTCAAGCCGAAAGATAACCCTAAATAAGAAAAGTTTTCTCTATTTTATCAATAAATATGGGTTTCTGTACAAAAAAAATATGGGTAATAGGTAAGGTAATTAGAAGTTTTTTCTATTTCCATGAATGATTTTTTGCTAGAGAGTATATATAACGAAAATTGGTAGAGGAAGAAGCATCTTACGATTTCCCCTTCCCCCGTTTGCGTGTTCTTATCAAATAAATCCCCCACCAATTTTACATTAAATACCGTATATTTTTCCTTTTTTATCCGTATACTGTAATACCAAACGAAGTAAAGGAGTTGAGCCGATGAATCTGAATTCTAGTCTATTTAATAATAATAAAAATAGATTGAGCCGCATCCTACATGAAGATACGGATGCATCTAAACAAATTTCCCAAGAATTAATCAACCTTCTTCCAACTGGAAAGCTTCAACCTATCGTAATTGTCTGTATTGGCACAGACCGTTCTACTGGCGATTCCCTCGGTCCACTTGTCGGCACTCTGCTTAATGAAAAAACAGAAGACGGTGCCTCTTCCTTCCATGTTTATGGAACTCTCGATAATCCTATACATGCTATGAATTTACAGGAAAAATTAAGTGAAATTAACAAAATCCATACCGATCCCTTTATCGTCGGAATCGATGCTTGCTTAGGAAAATTGAAAAGCGTCGGCATTGTTCAAATTGGCCAAGGTCCGGTGAAACCTGGCGCTGGAGTCAATAAAGATCTACCTTCTGTTGGCAATGCCCATATTACTGGAATCGTGAATGTCAGTGGATTCATGGAGTTTATGGTCCTACAAAATACTCGTCTTAATCTAGTCTTAAAAATGGCCAAAACCATTGCAGAGGGTATTTATGAAGCACAAAATCATTATCCAGTTAAACCAACTTTCACTCCATTCTCCTGGTCATTCAAGCAGGAAAAAACCCTTTGATTCTAATGTTCCTGAAAAGTTTGGCCGAGTATAAAAATAAAGGAAGGGGTTCACCCCTTCCTTTATTTTTATACATAATACATGATTGTAACTAGAATTGCTGTAATCATTATTCCTGGAAGCAGGTTAGCCACCCTGATTTTGGTGACACCGATAATATTCAAGCCAATCGCTAAAATCATGACTCCTCCAGTTGCTGTCATTTCAAGAATGAAGGAATCCATTAACTCAGTTGGGATCAAAGTATTAATTTGCCTTGAAAAAATGGCAATGAATCCTTCATAAAGAATGATAGGGAATGCTGAAAAAAGTACACCAATGCCAAGAGTACTGGACAGAACTAGCGCTGTAAACCCATCAATAATCGATTTTGTTATTAAAACATCATGATCATTACGGATCCCACTATCCAAGGCACCGATAATGGCCATCGCTCCAATGCAAAATATGAGCGTGGCTGTTACGAATCCCTGTGATATCGAAGTTCCTTTTTTCGCTTTCATCCGACGTTCAATCCAATTGCCTAAAGAATTAAGCCTGGCTTCAAGATTCATCCATTCTCCAAGCACAGCGCCTCCCACAATACTTATAATGACCATGATAAAATTTTCACTCTTAAAACCCATCTGCAATCCTAAGACAATAACGGTCAAACCGATACCACTCATAACCGTTTCTTTTATCTTCTCAGGTATATGCTGTAAAAACATTCCCAAAATCGACCCGATTAAAATACAAGCCCCATTCACAAAAGTCCCCAATAAAACCATCTTATTCACCTAATTCTCTACAGTAAGATCCCCTTGTTGCATATCTGCATTCAAAAATCGTCTCTCAAAGAAGGGACTAAGAGGAAAGGTTTTCTTGATCAATCAAGTCTAATATTCTCTCTAAATCTTCTTTTGAAAAGAATTCGATTTCTATTTTCCCTTTTTTCTTGCTTTGTTTAATAGTCACGCTTGTTCCTAGTCTTTCACGTAGACTTGACTCCCGCTGCTTTATAAAAATATCTTTTTTCACTTGTTTCGCAGGTTTAGTTTCACGTGAAACCGTATCATTTAATTGATGAATATATTGCTCTAGCTTTCGGACATTCATTCCTTCTTTGAGAATTTTGTCTATAACTGGCTGAAGCAACTCTTTTTTCTTTAATCCTAGTAATGCACGACCATGCCCCATAGAAATTTCACCTTCAGAGATATAACTCCTTATCTTTTCAGGCAAAGATAGTAATCGAACATAGTTAGCAATATGCGGCCGACTTTTCCCCAAGCGAATAGCCAACTGTTCTTGAGTAATTTCTAATTTTTCAAGCAGGGTTTGATAAGCAGCCGCTTCCTCGATTGGGTTTAAATCTTCCCGTTGAAGGTTTTCCAAAATGGCCAGTTCCATCATCTGTTGTTCATTCAGTTCTCTCACAACAACCGGTACTGTCTTTAAACCAGCTTCTTTTGCGGCACGATAACGTCTCTCCCCAGCCACAATTTCATAGCCTTTAATACTTTTCCGGGCAATAATCGGCTGTAATATCCCGTGCTCTATGATTGATTGCTTAAGTTCTTCTATCGCTTCAGGTCGAAAACTTTTCCGGGGCTGATAAGGATTTGGCCTTAATTCCCTCAATTTAATTTCCCGCACGATTTCATCTTTACTGATTTCCCCATTGTTGAATAGTGCGTTTAGTCCTTTGCCAAGTCCCTTAGCCATTTGACACCACTTCCTTTGCCAGTTCTAGATAGACCTCCGCTCCTCGTGACTTTGGATCATAAATAATTATCGGTTCTCCATGGCTCGGCGCTTCACTCAATCGGACATTACGTGGAATGATGGTTTGATAAACTTTATCCTGAAAGTATTTTTTGACTTCCTCAATAACTTGAAGACCCAAATTTGTTCTAGCATCCAACATCGTCAATAGCACACCTTCGATTTTCAAATCATGGTTTAAATGCTTTTGCACGAGACGGACCGTATTTAAGAGCTGACTTAAGCCCTCCAATGCATAATATTCGCATTGTACAGGAATTAAAACAGCATCAGCAGCTGTTAATGCATTTAGGGTAAGCAGTCCTAATGATGGTGGACAATCGATTACAATGTAATCATACTGACTCTGCACCTCTTCTAACGCCCTTTTTAAACGGACTTCCCTAGAGATGGTTGGAACAAGTTCTATTTCAGCACCCGCAAGTTGAATTGTCGCAGGTATGACATATAAGTTTTCAACCTTTGTTTCCAAGATAACGGTACTGGCTTCGACATCATCAACCAATACATCATAAATACATTGTTCTACATCTGCTTTATCAATACCTGCACCGCTTGTCGCATTTCCCTGCGGATCGATATCGACCAATAAGACTTTCTGTCCTATGTATGCAAGACAAGCACTAAGGCTGACAGAAGTTGTCGTTTTTCCAACACCGCCTTTTTGATTGGCAATGGCGAGAATCTTACCCACGAATTCACCTGCTTTCAACTATCTTTATACTCTATATCTAAATGCATTTACCGTAATTTTCTTTCTTTCTATTTTATCATGAATAATCCTGGAAGAAATCGTTTTCTGAAATTCCTCTTAAAATTTGGAATTTCCCTAAAAATGACCAAAAGATACTGTTGAAAAGAGAGAATAAAAAAAGCTTGGTAATCGAAGACTACCAAGCGGGGGCTAAGGAAAAGGGGATCAAGTTTTCTTCTTAGGAATTTTAATCGTAAATTGATAATATTCCTCGAATTCCTCTTCCTCTGCATCCAAATTTATTCCATTGTCTGTTACCATATTCAACGATTGACGGATGGTATTTACCGCAATCCTCATGTCTTTACTAAACGCCTTTCGTTTTGGCTTCGGCTTAAGTACCGTTCCGGTGAGGAGCTTGACGACCCGCTCTTCTGTCTGCTTAACGTTATAGCCTTTTTCGATGATTTCCAAAAGTAGTTTGATCTGCTTTTCCGGACTTTTTAAAGGAATTAACGAGCGGGCATGACGTTCCGTAATTTGCTTTTGAAGAAGTGCATCTTGGACCTCCTTCGGCAGCTTAAGCAGCCGAAGCTTATTCGCCACGGTAGATTGGCCAATTCCGAGTCTTTGTGCCAGAGCCTCTTGAGTTAAACTATGAAGCTCTAATAGTTTCCCATAAGCTAATGCTTCTTCAATCGGTGTCAGCTCTTCACGCTGAAGGTTTTCTATCAGCGCAACTGAAGCCGTTTCAGTATCCGTAAAATCCTTAACAATAGCCGGTGCCAATTCCCAACCAAGCTTTTGCATAGCACGAAAACGACGCTCGCCTGCAATGATTTCGTATTTCCCCTGACCATACGCCCTTACTACAATCGGTTGAATGATTCCGTGTGTATGAATCGTTTGAGCCAATTCTGCAATTTTATCGTCATTAAAAACGGTCCTTGGTTGAAATCGATTAGGCACAATATCAGAAATGGAAATTTTTCTTATTTCTTCGTTATTATTGCTAGGTGTCTCCATCTCTAGTTGCTGTTCTTCTTTTTCGCCAAACCCAAAGAACCGCGAAAAAGGATGCTTCATCTTCCTACACCACCTTTTAAAACTCCCAAATAACATATTCTCTATTGAAAGGACAAGTCCTGCATACATTTCCCGACATGGTTATACATATGGTCCATCGTTGTAAAAAACATGTCGACTGTCGTCATTAAAGCAATAATGAGGCATAGACGCCCAGATATTATAGATATCTGCCGGCTTGCCCGAGATTATTTCCCTAATTTTTCAAAAAGATAAAACTCCGACTTTCTCGCTCTGTAGGAAAACGAGGCATATGGTTGTAAAGAACACTTTGTCGGATATTATCCTTCAGGTTTACTTATACATTTTTAAATGGATAAAAAAATCCTACATTTATAGTAAAAGAAAATTAGAACAAGTGCTAGCCAAAATCTATCTATCAGCCACAATGAATAGCCATAGTAAAAGGATTATTCAATGGGCTGTTTATTTGGTGTACCAGGTTTTCTAGGGTATTTTTTAGGAGTCTTCTTTACTTTTTTTACCGTAATGATGTTTCTTTCACTATTTTCTTCGGGCAATGTGAAGGGATAAATTTCTTCAATTTTTCCGCCTAATGTAAAAATCGCCTTCTTACCTGTATCCATTTCATCTTGTGCACTTGCCGCTTTCATGGCAATGAACGTCCCATCCGGTTTGACAAGCGGCAAACAAAGCTCACTTAAGACAGACATCCTCGCTACCGCTCTTGCCATAACAATATCATAGGATTCACGATGCTCTGGTTTTTGAGCGAAGGTTTCCGCCCGGTCATGGTAAAAGGAAACGCCCTTTAATTGTAACTCATCAGCAAGATGATTTAAAAAGGAGATCCGCTTATTCAAAGAATCCACGATAGATACGTGGATATTTGGGAAACAAATTTTCAAAGGAATGCTCGGAAATCCAGCTCCAGCTCCAACATCGCAAATCTGATAAGGCTTGTTAAAATCGAAATAGAATGCTGCACTGATTGAATCATAAAAATGCTTTAAATAAACTTCTTCTTTATTCGTGATGGCGGTTAGATTCATCTTTTCGTTCCATTCCACCAATAATCGATAATAGGTGTCAAACTGTTCAAGCTGACGAGGAGAAAGCTCGATACCCTTCTCCTGTAGCGCTTGTTGAAATTGTTCAATGTTCATGAATTCTTCAATCCTTTTCGGGTATTTCCGTTACTGAGAAACTCTGGCAATCTTACCTTGCTCCAAATAAACAAGCAAAATGGAGACATCAGCAGGATTTACACCGGAAATTCGTGAAGCCTGAGCTACTGATAGCGGGTGGACCTGTTTTAATTTTTGACGTGCTTCCGTTGCAAGACCGGAGATGGCATCATAGTCGATGTTCTCTGGAATTTTTTTATTCTCCATTTTTTTCAGACGATCGACCTGTTGCAGAGATTTTTCAATATATCCCTCATATTTAATCTGGATTTCGACTTGTTCCGTCACTTCGTCGCTTAGTTCGACATCACTTGGAGCCAGCTTCTGAATATGAGAATAATCCATTTCAGGACGTTTCAATAAATCAGACGCACGAATTCCATCCTTCAACTCACTGCCACCACTTGTGATAATAACGTCTTGCACTTCTTGCGTTGGTTTAATGAAGGTTGATTTCAGTCGTTCTTTTTCTACTTCAACTGCTTCCTTTTTCAAAAGAAAACGTTTGTAGCGGTCTTCTTTGATCATTCCAATATTGAAACCAATTTCCGTTAAACGTAAATCCGCATTGTCATGACGCAACAGTAAACGATATTCTGCACGTGAAGTCAGCAAGCGGTATGGTTCATTCGTACCTTTCGTAACAAGATCATCAATTAAAACTCCAATATAGGCATCCGAACGGCTTAAGATCAGTTCTTCTTTTCCTATCGCATTCAATCCTGCATTAATACCAGCCATCAACCCTTGGCCCGCCGCTTCTTCGTAGCCGGACGTTCCGTTAATTTGGCCTGCTGTATACAAGTTTTTAACTTTTTTCGTTTCTAGTGTAGGCCAAAGCTGTGTAGGAACGATTGCATCATATTCAATTGCATATCCCGCACGCATCATTTCCGCCTTCTCGAGCCCTGGAACCGTTTGAAGGATTTTTACTTGTACATCTTCAGGTAGACTTGTTGACAGCCCTTGCACATAGACTTCCTTTGTATTGCGCCCTTCAGGTTCAAGGAAAATTTGATGGCGCGGTTTATCATTAAAACGTACGACCTTATCTTCTATTGATGGGCAATAGCGTGGTCCAGTTCCCTTAATCATCCCAGAGTACATCGGTGAACGGTGTAAATTCTCATCGATGAGCTGGTGTGTTCCCTCATTCGTGTATGTTAACCAGCATGGCAATTGGTCAGTGATGAATTTCGTTGTTTCATAAGAAAAAGCACGTGGGACTTCATCACCAGGCTGTATTTCTGTTTTGCTGTAATCAATAGATGAACTATTGACGCGAGGAGGCGTTCCAGTTTTAAAACGAACTAAATCAAATCCTAATTGCTCCAAATGTTCAGAAAGTCTGATGGAAGGCTGCTGATTGTTAGGACCGCTTGAATATTTTAGTTCCCCTAAAATAATTTCTCCACGTAAATATGTTCCTGTCGTGATTACTACAGTTTTCGCACGATACACTGCACCTGTTTTAGTAATGACACCCGTACAAACATCATTTTCAACAATTAATTCCTCAACCATTCCTTGAATTAATGTCAAATTTTCTTGATCTTCTATCGTCTTTTTCATTTCTTGCTGATAGAGATATTTATCAGCCTGTGCCCTCAACGCACGGACTGCCGGACCTTTAGCTGTATTCAACATCCTCATTTGAATATGGGTTTTATCAATATTTTTCCCCATTTCACCGCCTAAAGCGTCAATTTCTCGGACAACTATCCCTTTTGCTGGTCCGCCAATAGACGGATTGCATGGCATAAAGGCGACCATATCTAAATTAATGGTAACCATCAAAGTTTTAGCTCCAACTCTTGCAGCTGCAAGGCCTGCTTCACTACCAGCATGTCCAGCTCCAATAACAATAACATCATAGCTTCCTGCTTCGTATTGCATGTTTTCTCCTCCTTTTACTGTTATTTTCCTAAACAAAATTGCGAGAACAATTGGTTGATCAAATTATCCTGAACACTTTCACCAATTATTTCGCCGAGAAGCTCCCAAGCCTTTGTGAAATCAATTTGAACTAAGTCAATCGGCGTCCCCATGTCAATCGCTTCAATTGCATCCTCAATTGACTGTAATGCTTGACCAAGTAAGGCTATATGACGAGCATTCGAAACATAGGTTAAGTCTCCTGATTCTAAAGAACCCTCAAAGAATAAAGAAGCAATCGCATCTTCCAACTCATTGACTCCTTGATCCTCAAGTAAAGACGTAGAAACAATTTTATGCGATGCTGCCTTTTCCTTAACCTGATCCAAATTGATTTTTTGCGGAAGATCAGTTTTATTGATAATAACGATAACATCCATTCCTTTAACGGCCTGGAATAGTTTTTCATCTTCAGGTGTAAAGTCATCGGAATAGTTTAAGACAAGTAATATTAAATCTGCCTCTTTTAATACCGCACGAGAGCGTTCAACACCAATTCGTTCAACAATGTCCTCTGTTTCCCGAATTCCTGCTGTATCGACAAGTTTAAGCGGTACTCCGCGAACATTGACATATTCCTCAATTACATCACGTGTTGTGCCGGGAATATCAGTAACAATGGCCTTATTTTCATGAACTAAGCTGTTAAGCAAAGAAGATTTTCCGACATTTGGGCGTCCGATGATAACCGTCGCCAGCCCATCTCGCAGAATTTTCCCTTGCTGTGCAGTATGCAGGAGTTTCTCTATCTCCGTCTTCACATAGCTGCCTTTTTCCAAAAATAAACGATGTGTCATTTCTTCGACATCATCATATTCCGGGTAATCTATGTTTACCTCGACTTGTGCGAGGGTCTGTAAAATTTCCTGACGTAACTTTTGAATTAATTTCGAAAGCCGCCCTTCCATTTGCCCTAAGGCTACATTCATCGCTTTATCTGTTTTTGCCCGAATTAAATCCATAACAGCTTCTGCTTGGGAAAGATCAATCCTTCCATTCAAAAAAGCTCGTTTCGTAAATTCACCAGGTTCTGCTAAACGAGCTCCCTGTGAGAGGATAAGCTGTAATACCCGATTGACCGAAACGATCCCGCCATGACAATTTATTTCGACTACATCTTCTCTTGTAAATGTCTTTGGGCCTTTCATAACAGAAACCATAACTTCTTCTATGATTTCACCTGTTTTCGGTTGAGTTAAGTGTCCGTAATGAATCGTATGTGATTTCACTTCGAGCAAACTTTTCCCGCCTGGTCCTTTAAAGATTCTATCGGCTATTTCTATGGCCTCATCACCGCTGATTCTTACGATGGCAATTGCCCCTTCCCCTAAGGGAGTAGAGATAGCGGTGATTGTATCGAATTCCATGCTTTCACCTCTTATATATTGATGTTTCTATATTTTTCCCATAATAAAATCGTCGAATTCCCTAAATAACTACAATACCACAGTATATTCATGAAAAAAAGTAGATACTCCTTCCTTTCAAGAGTTATCCACATGCATTAAAACCCATATTCTGTATCACTTATTTTAACTTATCCACATGTGAATAACAAATATTGCCCGCTTTCCTTCTTGCTCTTTTCTTAACTCTTTACCAAATTACGAATGGTCAAAACAGAAACATGTCGAATATTGTTGAATTTTTCTTTTATTTCTAGAGAATTCAACAGACAACCAAAAAAAGAACCTCCGCTTAATAGCAGAAGGTTCATCTGATTGGAGTAATGACCAAATGGCGATATGGCTCTGTACCATTGGAATTTGTTTTGATTTTTGGGTAATGCAGTAGAGCATTATGAATGACCTTCCGTTCAAAGGATGGCATTGGCTCCAGCGAAACAGATTTACCAGTTTTTATTGCTTTATTTGCCATTCTTTCAGCCAATTGGATTAAAGTATCATTGCGGCGATTTCGATAATCTTCTGCATCTACAGTTACATTCAAAAACTGCTTCGAATAGCGATTTGCAACCAGCTGCGTTAAATACTGAAGGGAATTTAATGTTTGCCCCCGTTTTCCAATTAATAAAGCAATCTTTTCACCTGATAAATGAAACGTTACATTCTTACCTTGACGACGGACATCAATTTCTGCATTAATTCCCATGTTTTCACTGACATTCTTCAAAAATTTCAGTGACTCTTCAATAGGGTCGGCTGGCAAAGTCACATGGACGATTGCCTTCCTTGCACCAAATAAACCAAGAAAACCTTTTTTGCCTTCATCTTCAATTTCAATCTCCACGCGATCCCTAGTGCTGTTCAGTTGAGCTAAAGCTAAATTTACTGCTTCTTCGACAGATTGTCCTGCAGCAGTTACTTTTTTCACTTTTTCTTTGCTCCTCCCGCGTTTTCCGCAGCTGCTTTTCTAAGATCTGGACCTTTAATGAAATACGTTTGAACGATACCGAAAATGTTACCTACTACCCAGTAAAGTGAAAGAGCAGCGGGAAATTTAATTGCAAAAACAACAATCATAATTGGCATGATGTAAAGCATCATTGTCATTTGTGCTGCCATTTGTGGATTAGAGTTCATTCCAACCATGGATAATTTTTGCTGAATAAAAGTCGTAATACCTGCAACAACCGGTAAAATATAATACGGATCCGGGGAACCTAAATCAAACCAAAGAAAGCTATGAAGAGCAATTTCTTCCGTACGGCTGATAGCATGGTAAAAACCGATCAAAATCGGCATTTGCACCAATATTGGTAAACATCCCGCCAATGGATTCACATTATATTTTGAAAATAAAGCCATCGTTTCTTGCTGTAGTTTTTGTTGTGTGGCAGCATCTTTTGAGCTGTATTTTGCTTGAAGTTCTTTCATCTCAGGCTGAATGGCCTGCATTGCTTTCGAGCTTTTCACCTGTTTGATCATAAGTGGAAGTAATGCTAAGCGAATGATTAAGGTAACACCAATAATCCCGAGACCATAGTTTTCCCCGAATGCTTCAGAGAGCCAAATAATCAGAGCTGATAATGGATAGACAATGTATTGATTCCAGAACCCTTCACTTTCTGCAGTTATAGGTTCTTTAATTTCCGTACACCCTGCTAACAACATCATTATAGAAGCTAGTCCAATAATGAGTAATATTCGTTTTTTCAACCGTAATTTCCTCCTAACTGCAATCAATCTTTTTTGAAACAATTTTGAACTGTTTACAAGCAGACTTCAAGGAAAAGTAATCCACTTTTTGTACAGTCCAATAAGGAATTTTCTATGTTATTTTTCTCAATGTTTACGACATTATCTGAGGAGTACTTAGTTTTCGATATAAAGGAGAACTTTATTGTTTTTTCATTATAAAGTTTAGTGATTTAGAACGTTTTAGGACATGGATCAAGCTGCTTTTCACTTGGGAAAAGTCCATTTCCGCCGCTGGCTTTCGAGCAATCACAATATAATCCTTACCATCTTCTATATCATCTTTCAATTCCAAAAACGCTTGCCGTATGTATCTTTTAATCTGATTCCGAACAACGGCATTCCCGATTTTTTTACTGACAGAAAGGCCTATCCGGAAATAATCCTGTTCGGGCTTTTCAAGGACATAGACAACGAATTGCCGATTAGCAGAGGATTCGCCCTTTTTAAACACAAGCTGAAACTCGTCCTCTTTCTTAATCCTTAACTTTTTTTTCATCTTTACACCTTCATTAAATGAATTGAGTCTCAGTAAATCCCTTATTTTGCGAAAAAAGACCACTGAGACTTTTCAGTGGTCTATGCAGATAATACTTTTCTGCCCTTACGGCGACGTGCAGCAATTACTCTACGTCCGTTTTTCGTGCTCATACGTGCACGGAAACCGTGAACTTTACTATGCTTACGATTATTCGGTTGATAAGTTCTTTTCATTATATGACACCTCCCTGAGGAATAACAGTTAAAGACAGTCTTTACAATTATATAGATGATGGTTTCTACTTGTCAACCTCATCCAAAAAAATATATTTCTTTTTATGCTCAATGTCCAGTAGGTCTTTTTTTACTACCTAGCCTATTGTAAATGATTTTGCCTCGAACTGATATAGAAATTTTTGGTGAGAGGGAAATTTCCGTGAATTTTTCCCTTAAACACATTTAAGCGGATCTCTTAGTTTACACGCTCCACTCTGAAAAGGAATCAGCAAATATTAAGGGAAGGCCTGGTTATTTTTAAATGAACCATTGGGTTTGCCAGGAATAGGTTTTAATATTTACCGTTTTTGACAGCTATAACAACATGTTTTTCTGTCCTATTCGTTTTAAAGAAGCAGAGAAATAAATTTATATAATTCGTGCCAAAACTTCAGTCTGTGGATAAAATTCGACATGATTTTTCCTATCCACAACCTGTTTTATAGACTTTTGCACATAACAATAGCCTGTGGAAAAGTTTTTCCCACAGGCTCGGTAAGTTGTGGATAAAGTTTTCTAACCCATTGCAAGACGCCTGAATTTCTGATATTATATTTGTGTTTTCACTCTGAATAACTTTATCAACAGGTAAGGTTTATCCACAGACTGTGCATAACATGTGGATAGCTTATTCGACCTGTGTATATTAATCTGTCCACAAACGGTGGATATTGTCGAAAACCCTTTTTTCTTCTTTATTATATATTTCTCAAAATACCTGTTGATGAATAATCATCCAAACCTACATCACCTTACAAGATGTAGTCTGTACAAAGGTTGTACAGCGCAAGATATAGTAATAGGGACATCACATTACAGAACACTCCCTTATACAGCTCACCGAACT